>NZ_JACBYS010000020.1 GCF_013408245.1 Duganella sp. 1224 | reverse complement strand
CCCTCAAAACCTAATTCCCTTAGGTCCTCGTGGATCTGTTTTAAGGTGCATCGCTGCTTCCTGGAACGAGCTGCCTCGGTCTTAAGCATGGCTGAGAGTTGGAACGCATATTTGTCGATCGCGCTGCGTGAGCGCCGCACGGCGTAGGCTGGCTCGGTGATTTCGGCGCGCAGATAGCGCCGGACAGTGTTTCTAGAGATGCGCAAGCGTCGGGCTATCTCTCGAAGGGGGACCTGGTCTCGGATATGCCAGCGTCGAATAATGCTTAGTAGTGCCACGTCGATCACTCCAATTCCCCACTCAACTCGTTGAGCAGGATTGTGTCTTAAACGTGGGTCAGATTCAGTTGCAAATTAGTGGGCAAAGTGGGGCAGATTTCGCTGCATGTATGGACCCGACACCTTTTGCAAGCTTCGTTTTGTAAATCGAAATGGTTTGCATGCATGTATCCGGCTTGCTATGGGCTCGTATCGGATGCATGCCCGCAGCCTTGATGAGATCCGCACATCCATTCCTTAGCAAATCATCGGCTTAGTCCTTCAGGCTGCCTGCAGCGAAAGCAGGTTGTTGGATGTTGGTCTTACCAGTTTCGTCATCACTTTGAGAAGCTTCGCAAACTTGATGTTGGGTTCTGAATTCCTCCTTGGTTGAACAAATGCTGCAAACCGATTATGCGGGCACTGCCGGCGATCGATAGTTCTCTGTCCCGCTAAGCAAAACCTGTATTACTCGCGCATTTTTGTTAGCCAACGCCACTGCCGCGCGGTTATATCCGCGTCGTGCGATCAGGTCCTGAAGCCATCGGCTGCGCGCATCGGCTTTGCCGATCGCGTAGCGCAAAACTACGCGCGCCCCGTGAATCAGCAGCGTTCCCACCGCTGCCACGATTGCGGTGGCGGTAATCGGGCCAACACCATCAATGGCCTCGATTTTCTTGCAGAGTGCTGAACTTTTTAGGAAGGACGTGATCCATTGATTTGTGCGCGCAATGCGCTCTTCGAGAGTTCGCAGCTGCTCAAGCATTTCTGTTATGAGTGTTTGGCAGATACTGGTCAGTTCGCCCTCTCATTTCTCCAGAATCGACGGTAAGGCGCGCTTGAAAGCGGTAGGTGTTTGGGCCATCACCACGCCACGCTCGGCCAGCAATCCTCTGACTTGATTGATCAACGCTGTTCGCTGGTGCACCAGTAGTTCACGCACGCGGTGAACCGCCCTCATATCCTGCTGCTCGACCGACTTCACTGTAACGAAGTGCATCGTAGGCCGGCTCGCCGCTTCGACGATCGCAGCCGCGTCGTTCGCATCGTTCTTGTTGGTCTTTACGAATGGCGCGACATACTGCGGACTAATAAGTCGCACTTCGATGCCCATTGCCAGGAATTGCCGTCCCCAATGATGGGCTGAGCTGCAAGCTTCCATTG
>NZ_JACBYS010000019.1 GCF_013408245.1 Duganella sp. 1224 | reverse complement strand
AAGGTTATAGGGACAAGCCGTACGGGCAATTAGTATCAGTTAGCTTAATGCATTACTGCACTTCCACACCTGACCTATCAACGTCCTGGTCTCGAACGACCCTTCAAAGAGCTCAAGGCTCTGGGAAATCTCATCTTAAGGCAAGTTTCCCGCTTAGATGCTTTCAGCGGTTATCTCTTCCAGACTTAGCTACCCGGCAATGCCACTGGCGTGACAACCGGTACACCAGAGGTCTGTCCACTCCGGTCCTCTCGTACTAGGAGCAGCCCCCTTCAAATTTCCAACGCCCACGGCAGATAGGGACCAAACTGTCTCACGACGTTTTAAACCCAGCTCACGTACCACTTTAAATGGCGAACAGCCATACCCTTGGGACCGGCTACAGCCCCAGGATGTGATGAGCCGACATCGAGGTGCCAAACTCCCCCGTCGATATGAACTCTTGGGAGGAATCAGCCTGTTATCCCCAGAGTACCTTTTATCCGTTGAGCGATGGCCCTTCCATACAGAACCACCGGATCACTATGTCCTACTTTCGTACCTGCTCGACTTGTCGGTCTCGCAGTTAAGCACGCTTATGCCATTGCACTATTAGCACGATGTCCGACCGTACCTAGCGTACCTTCGAACTCCTCCGTTACACTTTAGGAGGAGACCGCCCCAGTCAAACTGCCTACCATGCACTGTCCCCGATCCGGATCACGGACCAAGGTTAGAACCTCAAACAAACCAGGGTGGTATTTCAAGGATGGCTCCACGAGAACTGGCGTCCCCGCTTCAAAGCCTCCCACCTATCCTACACAGATTGGTTCAAAGTCCAATGCAAAGCTACAGTAAAGGTTCATGGGGTCTTTCCGTCTAGCCGCGGGTAGATTGCATCATCACAAACACTTCAACTTCGCTGAGTCTCGGGAGGAGACAGTGTGGCCATCGTTACGCCATTCGTGCAGGTCGGAACTTACCCGACAAGGAATTTCGCTACCTTAGGACCGTTATAGTTACGGCCGCCGTTTACTGGGACTTCAATCAAGAGCTTGCACCCCATCATTTAATCTTCCAGCACCGGGCAGGCGTCACACCCTATACGTCCACTTTCGTGTTTGCAGAGTGCTGTGTTTTTATTAAACAGTCGCAGCCACCAGTTTATTGCAACCCGTTCGCCCTACTGAAGTAAATCAGCCAAGCTACAAGGGCGTACCTTTTCCCGAAGTTACGGTACCAATTTGCCGAGTTCCTTCTCCCGAGTTCTCTCAAGCGCCTTAGAATACTCATCTCGCCCACCTGTGTCGGTTTGCGGTACGGTCTCGTATGACTGAAGCTTAGAGGCTTTTCTTGGAACCACTTCCGATTGCTACGCGAACAAGTTCGCTCGTCCCAGCCCCTTGGATTACGTACCCGGATTTGCCTAAGTACCTCCTATGAACCAGAAACTGACTATTCCAACAGTCAGACAACCTTCCGCGATCCGTCCCCCCATCGCATCATACGACGGTGCAGGAATATTAACCTGCTTCCCATCAGCTACGCATCTCTGCCTCGCCTTAGGGGCCGACTCACCCTGCTCCGATGAACGTTGAACAGGAAACCTTGGGCTTACGGCGTGGGGGCTTTTCACCCCCATTATCGCTACTCATGTCAGCATTCGCACTTCTGATACCTCCAGCATCCTTTACAAGACACCTTCGCAGGCTTACAGAACGCTCTCCTACCATATGCTTACGCATATCCGCAGCTTCGGTGACTGGCTTAGCCCCGTTACATCTTCCGCGCAGGACGACTCGATCAGTGAGCTATTACGCTTTCTTTAAATGATGGCTGCTTCTAAGCCAACATCCTGACTGTTTTAGCCTTCCCACTTCGTTTTCCACTTAGCCAATCTTTGGGACCTTAGCTGGCGGTCTGGGTTGTTTCCCTCTTGACGCCGGACGTTAGCACCCGACGTCTGTCTCCCAAGCTCGCACTCACCGGTATTCGGAGTTTGCAATGGTTTGGTAAGTCGCGATGACCCCCTAGCCATAACAGTGCTCTACCCCCGGTGGTGATACTTGAGGCACTACCTAAATAGTTTTCGGAGAGAACCAGCTATTTCCAGATTTGTTTAGCCTTTCACCCCTACCCACAGCTCATCCCCTAATTTTTCAACATTAGTGGGTTCGGTCCTCCAGTGCGTGTTACCGCACCTTCAACCTGGCCATGAGTAGATCATCTGGTTTCGGGTCTACACCCAGCGACTATCGCCCTGTTCGGACTCGATTTCTCTACGGCTTCCCTATCCGGTTAACCTCGCCACTGAATGTAAGTCGCTGACCCATTATACAAAAGGTACGCAGTCACCCCTTGCGAGGCTCCTACTGTTTGTATGCACACGGTTTCAGGATCTATTTCACTCCCCTCCCGGGGTTCTTTTCGCCTTTCCCTCACGGTACTGGTTCACTATCGGTCGATTACGAGTATTTAGCCTTGGAGGATGGTCCCCCCATCTTCAGACAGGATTTCTCGTGTCCCGCCCTACTTGTCGTACGCTTAGTACCACCGGTCTGATTTCGTGTACGGGGCTATCACCCGCTATGGC
>NZ_JACBYS010000018.1 GCF_013408245.1 Duganella sp. 1224 | reverse complement strand
CAGCTAGAACACTCGCTTGGCTAGATCAATCCCAAGAATAGCGATATTCATGGTAGACCTCCACACGTAAATTGGATGAAACGTTAGTTTGATCCAATTCGGAGGTGTCGGGTCCATCTGAGTAAATCAACAGCTTTCAGCTTCTTCATATCTTTTTTATGGGAGACGCCATTTTTGACAGGGAGCCACCTATCTGGATCGGCGGCATACGCACGTTGGCGACAAGCGTGTAGCTGTTCGCAATGGCGCAATTATCAATAGATAATTCTTCATCTTCCATTCCGTTACTTAGCATGGCTGATAATGTTGAGATTGATTAAAAGCGGAGTCGAGCCGGATTCTTCTTTAACTGACATAATATATTCAATAGTGGTACCACTCCAAATTCTGCGAACATTTATCGTCGATATAAATTTCTCTTTATCAGTTTCGTATAGAGCAATATTATCGGATGAAATCAAAACCTCCACTAATTGGGCAGTGATTGCGGCACCATAAGTTGCTCGGCAAAATTTTCCTACTTGGCCAGTCGTACCGCCAACCATGGATCTTAGCTCTGCAGATAAGTCTACTAACAGTCGCTCATCTAATCCAGCAGCAGCTATCTTCGGTAACGGAGTTACCTGTTTCACGGTTTCATTGGATATTATTCCAATAATTTTTGTTTTTGGAAATTTAAACTCAACACAATCAGAAGGAATAACGTTTGATAATCGAAAAATTTGCTCAAACTCATGTCCATGTGCCGGCGATAAAAATAACCAGAAAATGAAAAAAAAGCGCAAGAAATTTTTCACGATTATTCCTTCAGATGGAGAGAGAGTTGATCTGGTAATTTATTACGTACAAAGAACCAAATCAGTTGTCATATTGTTGCCGATTGTTCTTATCAATGGTCCTGCTCCATGATATTCATATAGATAACCCGTGTTTGAGTCCAAAATGTAAGATAAAAAATTAGCATCAACAGTTTGACTTTGTGCAAGTATATTCCACTGTTGCGTATCGGAAGTGTCACCCTGTGTGTCAGCCGGTGAGGATGGTAGTCCATCCGTTCCCTGTGGATGAGTATGTATCATTGCAATCATTTTTTCGTCCCAACTAAGAGACTGAACAGTGGCGTTAACTCCACTTCCGGTCCCAACCGTTATATCATCAACCCGAAGGGCCCCCGTTGCTGAATTTCGATACATAAATGTTATTTGCTCAATCCCCTTTGAATATTCAGGACGATTTTGCATTTGATGGGCTAAGTAGTCCATCGCATCTCGAATCGTCTCCAGATTCACACCTTGAGGCGTCGCACCAGGAGATGGGGAGGAATGTGTCGTACATGGCTCTGGATCAGGGAAAGGGCCCGGGTTGCTACCGCCGGGAAAGCTTGGAGTATAACTCCCTCCATTATAATCATGATTTTCCCAACGCTCTCCAAGCACATCGATAGAAGGCATGTCAGCGGTAGTGAAGTTTGAACTATAGCCGCCACGCATCAGTTCTTGTAATTCATCGGATTCGATCAAACGTTGCATTTTAACTCCCTGAGCAAGTTAATTTTATACATATTATTACACCGAGCAAATTCCACAATATTAAAACTCACGCATATTTCACCTTCTCATCAACATTAAAATCGGTGAGCAAAATAGGATAATCCTTACTGTGTTTCGAGTAAATAACATATTGCGTTAATAGCAATTTCGCGTCGACACTTGGTTCATTAAGAAGAGGTATAACATGAAGAATGATATTTTCATCTACCGAGGACCTCAGCATTCTAATGTCTTTTCTCAGTTCTTCAGTATTGGCCACCGATAAAAAAAATGTAATTGCCGAGCGAGGATGTGATTTCGAAATTTCCGCACAGTCTGTAAATAAAGCAAAATTAATAGCGCCGTATGCATTTATTTTATTTGCCAAAATGTTAATTTTATCTAAAATAGCATGGCTACAAATTTGACCTATCCTCTTCGTAAATTCATTAATACTTAATTTTATTGGCGGAAGGATTTCAATATTGCTAAATTCAATTTTTTTAGGTTCATTTTCCGGCTCGGAATATTCCGCCTCAGATATTTCACCCTCCAAAAAAGAAAGATACTGAGATATTAAAGAAACTATTAACTCAAATATTTCGTTGTAGTTTCCAGTCTTGGTAGCTTTTGCTAAAGACTCCTCATAAGCTCCAAAAGTAAGTAGAGTAAGATCCGATAACGGGATATAGCTGAGAAGCGGATTTAGCGAGGTTTTTAGTATAGCATTAAAGACAAGCCTAGCAACTCGCCCGTTTCCGTCCCGATAAGGATGTTCCGATAACAATATTAAGTATGTCTTTATGGCGTAAGCTACCGCGTTGCCTTTAAAAAATTCTTGAGTTGGCTTATATAAATCCGAGGTTTTCAAAGGGGGGGGGATTATTAACTCTCTCAAGAAGCGGATAGTTAAATTAAAGTCCCTAGGGGGCTCCGACGCTTTAAAGGCTATTAATCTTGCCACCTCCGCCATAGCATATATTGAGCTTTCAGAGATGCGACGAAATTCAGAGCAACATTGTTCGAGATGAATAGATTCAGCGTTGTTGAAATTAAAACCTTTTCGCTCGTCTACCAATTCTTGAATCGACTTTCTGACTCTGATAGAGCCACTTACTTTAATGTTCAACTCGGCCATTCGTCCGTACGACGGTGCTGGATAAAGTTTAGAACGAAGTCGCACAGCTATTCTTTCACATGATTCATGAACACTTCTTGGGATATTCTCAAATCCAAGGAAATTTGCAGGCCGGCAAATATAATTTATTCTTTCTTTGTCAAAATTATTCAAATCTTTCATTAGCACAATTTCCTTTAACAAAGATGTCGGTGAAATTATAGGGATTTGGAATTTTAGAGAAAGGATTACCTCAACCGTAACACAGATCTTTTTCTGAAATCTAACTGAATCTCACACTTTTAGTTGAATTACAGATTTTTCGGTAAGCGCTAAATACGGGACCAAAGTCAACAGTGCATGTTTTTAGGCTGTTCGTTTGCTTGACGGATTGACCCGCTCAGTTTGCCCCTCCCTCCATACCCTCGCGAACGCCGCGACCCTGTCGTAAGACCCCTCAAAACCTAATTCCCTTAGGTCCTCGTGGATCTGTTTTAAGGTGCATCGCTGCTTCCTGGAACGAGCTGCCTCGGTCTTAAGCATGGCTGA
>NZ_JACBYS010000017.1 GCF_013408245.1 Duganella sp. 1224 | reverse complement strand
ACCCCTTCCCATCCCGAACAGGACCGTGAAACGACTCTACGCCGATGATAGTGCTGCAACCAGTGTGAAAGTAGGTTATCGTCAAGCTAGTTATTCTGAAAAAGCCCGATCAGTGATCTGATCGGGCTTTTTTTATTTCTCGTTGGTTATAAAAAAGGTATCATTAGCTTCTATTTAAGTGCGGAGGAGCTATGAATAAGACCTGGGCGCCAGCCTTGCTTCTGGCCTCGTTGTTGACTGCCTGTGGCGGTAGTGGCGGCGATACGGCATCCCCCGGCGCGCCGTTGGCAGCGCGACTGGCGCAGGGAGCGCAGCATGCGCCAGCGATGCCACATGCGCCGGCCGAATACACCCAACTGGTGCAAAGCATTTATATCGGTTTCTTTGGGCGACCGGCGGACGCGCCTGGCCTGGCGTTCTGGAACGAAAAATTCAGCTCGCTCAATCTGCCGCTCACCGCGCCAGAGCTGATCGCCGTTTATTCCAACAATGCGCAGGCGCGCGCCATGCTCGACGCGTTTGCTTCAAGCGCTGAGTTTGGCGAGCTCTATGTGAATAATCTGGCGTCGTTCATTAATGCACTCTACTTGAATGGCTTTAACCGTGATGCCGAGGCGGGTGGCCTGCTCTTCTGGGCGGGCCTGCTGGGCAGCCGGCAGATCACGCCTGCGCTGGCGGTGCTGCACATCGTCAGCGACGCCCAGAACGCAGATGCGATTGTCGTGAATAAAAAAATTCAGGCAGCCACGCTGTTCACGTCACTACTGGACACGGCGGAAAAAGTTCATGCTTATGACGGTGCCCGCATCAACAGCAGCGCGCGCGCCTTCCTGTCGACGATTACCGCCCAGACTGACATGGCGGCGCTCCGTCTGGACATCGAGGGATTCGTCATCGCCATGACCGAGTCCTCCTCCCCCTATCTGGTCGAATCGTACTATGCCGGGTATAACTACCTGCAGGACGTCACCGGCAATGCGCCGCTTTACGCTGCCAAGTACCGCTATGCGTTTGCCGCTCTGGGCAGCCCTTTGGTCGCTGGGAGTCTGATTTTTGGTCTGCCCGGTCAGGCGGTCGCGTTCTCTGGCCGCGCCGGTGATTTCACGTATGGCGCCCCGGTGGCCGCAACCGCCAGCCTTGGTGCTCAACTGCTGCCGGAGGTCGCGATGCTCTGCCAAAATGTGGCCATCAATGGTGGTAGCGCGGTCAGATCAACTGATGTGCTGGTTTCTCGTTCGACCTTCCAGTTACTGGATGCGGCGGCGTTGGCGAATCAGTCCTTTACTTTTTATCGGGAGGATTGCGCCGTTGGTGGTGCCAATTCGCAAACACTGTCATTTGATGCGCAAGGCAACGGCAGATTCCCGCTTGCATCGGGTGTGCAAGCGCTGGATGCCGCTACTGTCACACGGCTTCTGAATGGCCAGGTACTGACTGATCCTGTCACCGGCAAGTTTCTGGCGTTTTCAGCTTATCGCTACTCGATCGGCGATGGCTTTAAATATGTCATCGTGCAGCACCAGGGCAACCGCCAGACCGGCGTGACCGATGGTGTGCTGGCGACCTGGTCGCAGGAGTAGCGCCTATCGGAGCGGCGCCGACATCGGCAAGGTCAGCGTGAAGCGGGTGCCGCCGCCCATTTCGCTGCTGACGTCGATGCGGCCGCCGAGGATCTCGGTCACGATGTTGTGCACGATGTGCAGGCCCAGTCCGGAGCCGCCCACGCCCATCTTGGTGGTGAAGAAGGGATCGAAGATGCGCGGCAAATCCTCGCGCGCGATGCCGACGCCGTGGTCTTCCACGCTCAGCGTCACCCAACCCTGCGCGGACAACTGCGCGCTCACCGCGATCAGTCCCTCGCCGCGGCCGTCGTAGCCGTGCACGATGGCGTTGTTGATCAGATTGGTCACCACCTGCCCCAGCGGTCCCGGATAACTCTCCATCATCAGATGCGCCGGAATGCGCTGCGCGATGACGAACGGCGTGCGCTTGATGGTCGGCTGTAGCGTCAGCAGGTTGCCGGCAATGACCTCGTCCAGCAGGAAGCTGCGCCGTTGCGAACTGGTCTGATCCACCGCCACCTGCTTGAAATTGGTGACGATGTCGGCCGCGCGCTGCAGGTTGCGGCTGAGGATGTCGACCGACAGCCGCGCGTTCTCGATGTACTGCTCGAACTCCTTGCGCGTGACGCCGCCGTCGCCGCTCAGGTGACGGCTGATCTCGTCAGTCTGCAGTTCGAAGGTGGTGGAAGCCATCAGGCTGTTGCCAATCGGCGTATTCAGCTCGTGGGCGATGCCGGCCACCAGCGCGCCCAGGCCGGCCAGCTTTTCGTTGCGCACCAGGTCTTCGCGCGCGCGGTCCAGCGCGGCGATCATGTCCTGCAGTTCGCGGCTGGCGCGCCGCAGCGCCAGGTGGGTGTTGATGCGCGCCAGCACTTCCTCAATCTGGAACGGCTTGGTGATGTAGTCGACGCCGCCGGCGTCAAAGCCGGTGACTTTCTGCTTGGGATCGGTGAGGCCGGTCATGAAGATGACCGGCACGTCCTTGGTCTTCTTGCCGGCCTTGAGGCGCCGGCAGGTCTCAAAGCCGTCGATGTCGGGCATGACCACGTCAAGCAGAATCAGGTCCGGCTCGGCGAACTCGGCGCGCATCAGGCCCTCGGCCGCCGTTTGCGCCAGCACGATCAGGAACCCGTGCCGCTCCAGCCGGTCCAGCAGCGCGGCGAGGTACGATGGGGAGTCGTCGACGATCAGGATCGTCGGCATCGGCACCACGGGGACCTCGCTCTGGTTCATCGCGCACCCTGATTCATTCACGGTGCGGCCAGTATATAACGGCCGTCAGAACAAGCCGAGGCCTTTCAGCATCACCACCAGGATCAGCAGCGGCGACACATAGCGCAGCAGCAGGAACACCACGCGCGTCACAGCGGCGTTGTGCAGCGCGCCCTGGTTGGACAGCGCGCGCTGGAAGTTGTCGCGGCCCCACACCCAGCCGACAAACAACGCTAGCAGGATGCCACCCAGCGGCAGCAGCACGTTGGACGAGGCGAAGTCGAACAGGTCGAACATATTCATGCCGAACAGCTTGAAGTTGGCCAGCGTGCTGTTGGTCAGCGCGCAGCTGGAGCCGAGCACGACCAGGATAGCGATGGTCAGCACGGTCGCCCGGGTGCGGCTCATGCCGTAGCGCTCGTGCAGGATCACCACCGGCACCTCCATCATCGACAGCATCGCGCCAGTGGCGGCCACGGCGGCCAGCGCAAAGAAGGCAATCATCAGCAGGTGACCGCCAGGGATCTGCGAGAACACGGCCGGGATGGTGATGAACACCAGCGACGGTCCGGCCGACGGCGCAAAGCCGAAGCTGAACACCGCCGGGAAGATGGCGATGCCGGCCAGCATGGAGACAAACAGGTCGGCCAGCATCACGCGCACCGTGGTGGCGGGAATGTTCTGGTCGTCGCGGAAGTAGGAACCGTAGGTCATCATCGTGCCCATGCCCAGCGACAGTTTGAAGAAGGCCAGGCCCATCGCGGTCAGGATAACGCCGGCCGTGATCTTGCTGAAGTCCGGCTTGAACAGGAAGGCGATGCCCTCGGCCACCTTGGGCAGCGTCAGGCTGACCGCGCACAACACCAGCAGCAGCAGGAACAGTATCGGCATCAGCTTCTTGGTGATGCCTTCGATGCCCTTGGTCACGCCCATCAGCAGGATGCCGCCGATGAACACCAGCACGCCCCATTGCCACAGCAGCGACTGCAGCGGGTCGCTGATCAGCGCGCCGAAAGCGCTTTCGGTCACATGGCGATCGCTGCTGAGGATGCTGCCGCCGATCGCCTTGAACACATAGGCAAACACCCATGCCACCACTTCCGAATAGAAGGACAGGATCAGGAAAGCGGCCAGCATGCCGGACGCGCCGATCAGCCACCACGGCAAACTCTTCTTGGGCGACAGCTTTTGTAGCGCGGTGATCGGGTTGGCCTTGGCGGCGCGGCCCATGGTGATTTCCGCGATCATCACCGGCAGGCCGATCACCAGCGTGGCCAGCAGGTAGACCAGCAGGAAGCCGGCGCCGCCATTGGCGCCGGTGAGCGAGGGGAACTTCCAGATATTGCCGAGGCCCACCGCGGAGCCCAGGGTTGCGGCCAGTACGCCGAAGCTGGAGCTGAAGCCACTACGGCCTGTCGTCTTATTGTTCATAGCATTTTGCTGAGGTTTTTCGAGGACGCGATTGTATCAGTTGAAAAAAGAGGGTTGACGGAATGAATGCCGTGCAGCATAATCTCATCTCTTCGCTGACGAACACAACGATTCTCAGCAAGTAGCAACAGATCTTTAAAAAATTACAGTCGATAAATGTGGGCGTTTGATGCTGCAACAAAAAGCATTAAATGCTCAACAAGAAATACTGTCAGTATTTTGAG
>NZ_JACBYS010000016.1 GCF_013408245.1 Duganella sp. 1224 | reverse complement strand
ACGACTCTACGCCGATGATAGTGCTGCAACCAGTGTGAAAGTAGGTTATCGTCAAGCTAGTTATTTAGAAAAAGCCCGTTCAGGTAAAGCCTGAGTGGGCTTTTTTGCGTTTACCCTGCACCCCGCGCACGATTGAGCATGCTTATTAAATAAGTCTGGCTCAGGTGTAAGATAGCGGCTCCGATGGTAAATCACTAATCTTTCATGCTTGACCTGGCCCCGCTTTCCACTCTGCGTTCCAGCCTTGAGGCGCTGTTGGCGGGCTTTACCCAAGCGAGCCGCCTGCTGCGCTTGAGCACGCCGCTGGGCACGGATACCTTGCTGGCCGAGGTGGCGCGGGTGGAAGAGGGGCTCAGCCGCGGCTTCGTGCTGCGCGTCGAGGCCTTGTCCACCGATGCCGCCATTCCGCTCAAATCGCTGCTGGGCCAGCCGGTATTGCTGGAGTTGCTGACGACCGCGGAGGCGCGCCGGCCATTTCACGGCTACGTCACCAGCGCGCAACTGAGCGGCGCCAACGGCGGCTTCGCGCGCTACCAGCTGACCGTGGAGCCGTGGACCGCCTTCCTGGGCATGGGCCGCGACAGCCGGGTTTTCCAGGACATGTCAGTGCTCGATATCATCGACGCCGTCTGTGCCAGCTACCAGGGACAAGGCAAGCTGGCGCCGTCGCTGCGCTTCGAGGTGCGTGACCGGGCCGCCTATCCGCTGCGCAGCCTGACCACCCAGTATCAGGAAAGCGACCTCGCCTTCATCACCCGCCTGATGGAGGACGAGGGCCTGTTCTATTTCTTCGAGCACAGCGGTGATCCCGACAGCCCCTCGCTGGGCAGCCATACGCTGGTGATCGCCGACCACAACGGCGCCTTCAGCGTCAACCAGCAAGCCACCATCCGCTTTACCCAACCTGGCGCCGTGATGCGCGAAGACAGCATGGACCGCTGGCGTACCGAGCTGCGGATGCAAACCAGCGGCGTGGCCTTGCGCAGCTGGGATTACCGCACGCTGAGCATGCGGCGCGTGAGCGCGTCCGGCGAAGGCGGCGGCCTGGTGGATGATGACGTCCCCGGCGCCTATGCCTACACCAGCCGTGAGCACGGCCAGCGCCTGGCCGACCGGCGCGCCGAGGCGTGGCAGGCCAGCCGCGAAATCCACGTCGGCGCCGGCACTGTCCGCACGCTGGCGCCGGGCACCAGCTTCACGCTGACCGGCCAAAGCCAGCTGGACGCCGCCGACGATGCGCAGGCGCGCCAGTTCGTGGTGATCCGCGCGGTGCACCTGATGCACAACAATCTCAGCGCCCAGTTGCAGAGCGGCCTGGTGCAGCTGCTGGGACAGGGTCTGCTGAACGCCGCGCTAGGCGAGGAGCTGGACACCAGCCTGCACGCGGCCGGCCAGCACATCGCCGAGCGCCCGATCTATCGCAACCGCATCGACGCTTGCCGCCTGAGCACGCCGTATCGCAGCCTGCCGAGCGTGGCGCGGCCGCAGATTCTTGGCCAGCAAAGCGCGGTTGTGGTGGGGCCGCCCGGCGCCGTCGTGCATACCGACCGCGACCATCGCATCAAGGTGCAATTCCACTGGCAGCGCGGCAGCGACAGCCACAGCCGTCTCAACCACCCCTACGCCGACACCCACAGCGGCGCGCCGGCCGACGACCGCGCTGGCACCTGGGTGCGCGTGGCCACGCCGCTGGCGCCGGTGGCCGGCGCCAACTGGGGCAGCAACGCCGTGCCGCGCGTGGGCCAGGAGGTGCTGATCGACTTTATCGAGGGCGATATCGACCGCCCGGTGGTGATCGGCGCCCTCTACAACGGCAAGGGCGCCGATGATGGCCAGCACAACCAGGTGGCGCAGGGCGCCGGCGCCGCCAGCGGCAATGCCAGCGCCTGGTTTGCCGGCGTGGCCGGCGCCCATGCCCACCCGGCCGTGTTGTCGGGCCTGAAGTCGCAGGCGCTGGTGACCAGCGCGCAGGGCACGGGCAGCTACCGCCAACTGGTGTTCGATGACACGCCGGGCGCGGCGCGGGTGGCGCTGCAGCATCACGACACGCCGCACAGCGGCAGCGCTGAACTGAATCTCGGCCATTTGCAGCATCAGACCGACAATCAGCGCCTGCAGGGCGTCGGCTTCGGCGCGGAATTGAAGACGGCGCACGGGCTGGCGATGCGTGCCGGCCAGGGCATGCTGCTGAGCAGCGATGCGCGCAACGGCGCCAGCGGCGCCCAGCTGGACGCCGGCAGTGCCGGCCAGCAGGTGGCCGCCAGCCAGGAATTGCAACAGCGCTGGGCCGAACTGGCGCAGAAGCAGAACGCCCGTCTGCCGCAAGAGGGCGAAGCGGACAAGTTGCCGGCCATCACCGCCATGGCGCACAGCGCCGAAGTGCTGGGCCGCAGCGCCAGCGGCAGCGACCAGCCCGGCGACACCGGCGGCATGGGCAGCGCGCCGGCCTACCGCGAGCCGCATCTGCAATTGTCCAGCCCGGCGGGGATCGCCGCCACCACGCCAGCCAGCGCGGTGCTGGCGGCGCAGGGCACCAGCAGCCTGGCGGCCGGGCAGGACGTGAATCTGGCGGCGCAGGGCAGCAGCCTGCAAACGGTGGCCGGCGGCATCGGCCTGTTCACCTACGGCAAGGCCAGCGCCGCCGACAAGCCCAACCAGGAAACCGGCATCCGCCTGCACGCGGCCAGCGGCCGTGTCAGTAGCCAGAGCCAGGCCGGTCCCGCCTCGCTGACCGCCGATAAAAGCGTGACCGTGGCCAGCGTCAGCGCGGCGGTGACGGTGGCCGCGAAGCAGCACGTGCTGCTGACCGCGCAGGGCGCGTGGATCAAGCTGGAGGGCGGCAACATCGAGGTGCACGGCCCCGGCGTGATGAGCTTCAAGGCCAGCAGCAAGGAGCTGACCGGGCCGAAGGGCGCGTCGGTGTCGCTGCCGCGCCTGCCGAACGGCGAACTGAGCCTGGACCAGGCGCAGCGCCATGCGTACGCGGCGCAATACCAGGTGCTGCGCGACAGCCAGCGCGTGGCGCAGCAGCCCTATGTGATGAAGCTGCCCGACGGCACGCTGCAGTACGGCGAGACGGACGCGCGCGGCAAGACCATCAAGGTCGGCACGGCGGCGCCGGCGCCGGTGGAGCTGACCTTGCTGAACAAGGACAGCTGGGATCAGGAGAATGTCAACGTCTGGCACCAGGAAATGGATCGCCATTGGGATTGAGCGCGGCGCGCTTCATGTGAGGAGAAATTGGAAATGAGTATCAAGCAGACCGGCGGCAAATGGTTGTTGGCCGCCACCGCCCTGGTGCACCTGGGTTGCAGCGCCGGCGACCCGGCGCCATGGCGGGAACAGATGACCTGCGGCGGCACCCAGTATGTGATCGAGTCGCCGTGCAAGGCCAGCAAGGACCCGGAGTCGCTCAATGTGTGCGGCGCGCAGACGCTGACCGTCAGCCGCGACGGCCAGACGCGCCGCGCCACGCTGCCCGAGCTGAACAAGGTCAGCGCCAAGTCGATCGTCGACACCGGCGGCAAGATCAGCCGCCTGTTCGTCACCCAGTGGGGCTGCGCGCGCGGCGACCAGGGCGACGTGGCGGTGCTGTATTACTCGATCGGCGGCGGCTCGGCGCCCTACGCCGAGGCTTACACCATCTACGACGAGCGCGGCGTGGCCATCGAGGATGAGAACAGCGCCAAGTACGAGAAGGCGCTGGTCAACAGCGAGGGCCACCTGAAAAAAGTGCGCTCCATCATGCCGCGCTAACGGCCGGGAGCGAGCGTGTCCACCATCTACGAGATCCTGCGCGCGTCCAAGGGCGCGGCCTACAGCGAAGACCAGATCAAGAAATACTCGTATCTGCATCTGCATCCGAAGATCGACAAGCCGGCCGGCGCGCTGGCCGGGCGCTCGCGCATCCATGGCGATGCCGCGCCCGAGGTGCAGGACCGCATCATCGACATGCTGGTGGAGATCGGCGCGCGCTACAAGCTGCCGTACCGCGACATCGCCCACCTGCTGTTGTTCTGCAAGATCGAGTCCGGCTTCAATCCGGATGCGGCCGCCGGCACCACCTCGGCCGCCGGGCTGGGCCAGTACACCAAGGCCACGGTGGAGGAGGCGGCCAAGCCGGAGGTGTCGAAGAAGCGCCTCGGTTTCGTGCTGGAGCTGGACGGCCATGTGTTCGACGCCGAGCGCGGCGCCTATGGCATCGTGCTGTCGTACATGATCGCCAAGGAGCGCGCGATCAAGTATTTCGGCAAGGGCTACGAGAGCAAGGCCTATCTGTTCCACCACGAGGGCTGGTATTTCCGCGCCACCGACGACAACATGGACGACGAGCGGCCCAAGGCGGTGCTGAAGATCATCCAGAACAAGATCCTGCCCTACCTCGATCCGCTGGAAAAGCTGCTGGCGGCCAAGACCGACCTCAAGTTCAAGCTGCTGACCAAGGATGACAAGCCGTACGCCGGCCAGCCCTACGCGGCGGTGATTCCGGCCAAGCAGGGCGGCAAGGCGCCGGGCGCGGTGCAGGGCAGCAAGGCGGCGCCCACGGTGGTGCTGGGTAAGACGGACGGCAATGGCATGACGCAGGCGGTCAGCACGCCCGGTTTGTCCGAGATCCTGTTCGTGATCCTCAATCCGCAGTACCAGGACCTGCTGCACATCGCCGGCAACAGCGTGGAGGAAGTCCACGTGGTCGAGAAGAACGAAACCTTGTCGCGCATCGCCAAGGACCACGGCACCACGGTGGCCGAGCTGCAACGCATCAACCACATCGCCAATCCCAACCAGCTGCGCGAGGGCCAGGAGCTGCGCCTGTTCGATGGCGAGTATCTGTGGCGGCGGCCGCCGATGGACCTGATCGGCCTGCACCTGGGGCGCAAGCTGAACATGAATCCGGCGGCGGCGCCGGCCATCGTCGAGCACAAGCGCAGCCACATCGCGCTGCCCACCGGGAACCAGGCGCAGCAGCACGGTGGCGATACCGGCGTGGTGGCCATCCGCGGCGGCGCCACGGCGGCCGAGGTGGCGCAGCGCAAGCAGACCGAGAAGGTGCCGCACAAGACGGTCGAGGAAAAGATCAAGAAGCAGGTGCCGACGCCGCCGCCGGCCAGGGGACCGGCGCTGCGCGAGGGGCTGCTGTTCCCGCTGGCAAAACGGCCGGCGGACGACTACCATAAGGGCGCGTTGCGCTTCAATTCCAGCCGCGGCGCGCGGCGCCATGCCGGCTGCGACCTGTACGCGCCGGTCGGCACCGAGGTGCGCGCCATGGCGGACGGCGTTATTGTCCAGTGTTATTCGTTCTACTGGCATACCGACGCGGTGGAGGTCGACCATGGCGGCTTCATCGTGCGGTATGGCGAGGTGGCGCCGCGCAGCGCCAGAGAGCAGCTGGCGATGAAGGGCAAGGAGGTCAAGCGGGGCGACGTGATCGGCAAGGTCGGCCAGCTGATCAAGCCGAATGGCAGCCGCCACAAGGACACCATGCTGCATCTGGAAATGTACAGCAGCGACCTGTCGCCGCTGAAGAAGTCGCTGACCGACAAGGCGCGCGGCCCGTTCCAGCGCCGCAGCGATTTGATAGACCCGACCGGCACGCTGGATAAATGCGTGCTGGAGTAGACAACGAGTAGACGATGAAAAAATATTATGCGGGCTGGCTGCTGTGCCTGGCCGTGAGCGCTTGTGTCCAGGCCCAGGAATCGACGCCGCTGCAGCAGGTGATCAAGGTGATCGCCTCGCCCAAGGTGTACGGCGTCACCGGCGCCCAGTTGATGCGGCAACTGGCGCCGTCCTGCAAGCCCAGCACGCTGGACCAGCGCACCCAGTACAAGCGCGGCAACGTCGAGTGCGTGGCGGCGGTGGGCGCCGACGTGTTCAGCGTCAGCCCCGAGGATGGCAAGGTGACGCTGGTCCAGGCCACGTTTGCCGGCGCCGCCCATTGCGACGCGTTCAAGCAGGCGCTGATCAACAACTTCGGCAAGCCCAGCAAGTCGAGCGGCGCCTGCGCGCTGAGCTGGCGGCTGGCGCCGGCCAGCAAGGGCGGACCGGCCCGTCAGGTTGAGCTGGAAGGCTCGGCCGCCGACGACAAGGTCTACCTGACGCTGGGCGAGGAGCAGGGCCCTTAAAGCCGCGCGGCCGGCTGCACGCTCAGCAGGCGGCGCACCGCGTGCGCTTCCTCGCTCGGGCTGCGGCCGAAGTAGCGTTTGAATTCCCGGCTGAACTGCGACGGGCTTTCATAGCCCACCTGCGCCGACGCCGCCTGCGCGGTCATGTCGTTGCGCGCCATCAGCAGCCGCGCCTGCAGCAGGCGCGCCGACTTCAGGTACTGGATCGGCGAGCAATGCGTGACCGACTTGAAATGCACGTGGAAGGCCGGCACGCTCATATTGGCCTCCGCCGCCAGCATGCCGACATCGATGTCGGCCGCGTAATCGGCGTGGATGCGGCGCAGCGCCTTGGCGATGCGGCCGAACTGCCCCTGGCTGGTCAGCGCCGCGCGCATCGCCGCGCCCTGTTCGCCGATCAGCGCGCGGTAGCAGATCTCGCGCACCAGCCCCGGCCCCAGCACCTTGGCCTCCAGCGGCGAGTTCAGCGCTTCCATCAGGCGCAGCACGGTGTCGCGCAGGCGCTCGTCCATGCGCGTTACCATCATGCCCTTGGGCATGGCCGGCACCTCGGTGTCGCTCTGGTCGATGGCGAACATCAGGTCGGCCAGCGTGGTGCGGTCGACGCGGATCGAGATGCCGAGAAACGGATTTTCCTCCGAGGCCTCGGTGGTGGCGGTAAACGGCATCGGCACCGCCACCACCAGGTAGTGGTCGGCGTCGAACTGCATCACCTCGTTGCCGAAGTAGGTGCGCTTGCGGCCCTGCAGGGCGATGGCGATGCACGGGTCATACATCACCGGCGACTTGGTCGAGCTTTGCGTCGAGCGCGTCAGGCGGACGTCGTCCACCAGGGTTTCGGTATAGCCATCGGTGCGCGCCAACTGGTTGTGCAGGGCGATCATGCGGTCCACGGGGCAACTCCTGTTGAATGCGGTAAGGAATAGGAATGATCCATGATTCCCGTGTCCACCGCTACCGTTGCCAGCGTGATCGATAGGATTAGGCAAGAACTGCATAGTCATGTGCATTCGCAGCATGACCATTCGTCCGTAAGATGCATGCCTGTGTTAATGGCCAGGGGAGGATGCATCATGACGGAAACTCATCGCAAGGTTATTTTGATTGCCGGCGCCAGCCGGGGATGCGGTCCCGCCACAGCCCGTCAACTGGCCGGCGAGGGCCACCACGTGGTGCTGGGCGCGCGCCGCTCGGCCAAGCTGCATGCGCTGGTGACGGAAATCCGCCAGGCCGGCGGCTCGGCCGAATGGTTTGCGCTGGACGTCAACCAGCCGGACGAGATGCGCGAATTCCTGGCGTTCGCCGAGGATGTGCACAAGCGCGTGGACGTGGTGATCAACGCGGCTTGAACAGGATCTGAATCATGCTGTCCGCCGTGGCCTGCAACTGCTCCGGGCCATGGTAGATACGCTCCATCACCACATTGCCGCGCGTGAAGGTCACCAGCAGACGCGCGGCATCCTTTGGCGACAGCGCCAGCCGCGCGCGCGCGTCCGGCTGCGATAGCCGCTCTTCCAGCACGTCCGCCAAGCCCTCCAGCATGCCGCGCAGGGCGTTGCGCACCGGCTCGTCCATGGCGGTTTCGTCGGTGGCGATCTTGGTGGTCAGGCAGCCGCGCGTGCGCGAGGATGGCGTGTCGTCCAGCGGCGGCACCGGCTCGGACATCGAGCTGATCACATACGCAAAGTAGGCGCGCAGCGCCGCTTCCGGGTCGTCCAGCCGCATGTGCTGGCGCACCATCTCCAGGTAGTGGCGCTGGTAGCGCGCGAATGCCAGCAGGAAGATGTTCTGCTTGTCGCCATAGGCGTGATACAGCGAGCCGCGCTGGACGCCGGTGGCTTTCGCCAGGTCCGGCATCGAGGTGGCGCCATAGCCCTGGCGCCAGAACACGTGCATCGCCTTGTCCAGCGCTTGGTCTTCGTTGAATTGTTTTATGCCTGCCATGGACGCAATTATCGCCATGTTTGACATCGGCGTCAAGTTTGACTATGCTGTCAAACATTGATTCCGCTCGTGAGGATTTTCATGAATACCGTAGAAGACCGGGGCGCCACCGCGCGCGCCATATTTGCCGGGCTGTGTGCCAGCCTGGTGGGCATCGGCCTGGCGCGCTTTGCCTATACGCCGCTGATTCCGCCGATGATCGAGGCGCACTGGTTTGCCGCCAAGGACGTGATCTATCTCGGCGCCGCCAACCTGGTCGGTTATCTGGTCGGCGCCTTGCTGGGCCGGCCGCTGGCGCGCCGCTTTGGCGCGCGCGTCACGCTGCGCGCCATGATGCTGCTGGCGTCGGCCGCGTTTTTCGCCTGCGCGTTTCCGCTGTCGGTGAGGTGGTTCTTCGGCTGGCGGCTGATGTCGGGCGTTTCCGGCGGCATCATCATGGTGCTGGCGGCGATGACCGTGCTGCCGCACGTGCCGGCCCATCGCAAGGGCATGGCCAGCGGCGCCATCTTCCTCGGCATCGGCCTGGGCATCGCGGCGTCGGGCACGCTGGTGCCGCTGCTGCTGGATATGGGCATGCGCGAAACATGGCTGGGACTAGGCGTGCTGTCGCTGGCGCTGAGCTTGGCGAGCTGGGCCTGCTGGCCGCACGCGGTGCATACCCATGTGCCGGTCGGCGAGCCGGGCGCGGCGGCGCAGGCGGCGGTGCGCTTTGATCTGCATCTGCTGTATCTGCAGTATGCGCTGATGGCGGTGGGGCTGGTGCCGATGATGGTGTTCCTGGTCGATTACGTGGCGCGCGGCCTCGGCTGGGGGACGCACACGGCGGCGCTGTTCTGGATTGTGTATGGCGTGGGCGCGATCATCGGGCCGATGGCGTATGGCGCGTTGTCCGACCGGGTGGGCCCGGCGCTGACCAGCCATCTGGCCATCTGGCTGCAGGTCGGCGCGGTCGCGCTGATGATGCTGTCCACCAATCACATGGCGCTGCTGGCGGCGACGCTGGTAATCGGCTCGTTCCCGCCGGGCATCGTGCCGATCACATTGGGCCGCGTGCAGCGCATCCTGGAAGGGGACGCCCACGCGCAGAATATGGCGTGGAGCAAGGCCACCACCGTGTTTGCCTTGTTTCAGGCGCTGGCCGGCTATACCTACTCCTACGTGTTCGCACACAGCGGCGGCAACCACCGCCTGCTGATGGGGATAGGCGCCGGCGCGCTGGTAATCGCGCTGTTGGCGGATGGCGTGAAAAAAGCGCTTGCCAAACCGGCCGCCGCCTTGCTATGATTCTGTCCCTCGCGAAACGACGCAGACGCTGCAAAGCGAAACGAAGAAAAGCGAGGGCTTGACGAGATGTACGAAACACTTCATAATCTC
>NZ_JACBYS010000015.1 GCF_013408245.1 Duganella sp. 1224 | reverse complement strand
CCCTTCCCATCCCGAACAGGACCGTGAAACGACTCTACGCCGATGATAGTGCTGCAACCAGTGTGAAAGTAGGTTATCGTCAAGCTAGTTATTAGTGAAAAGGCCCGGTCTGTGACCGGGCCTTTTTGCGTTTAGAAGAAAATTGTTGTTTCTGGTCTCAGAAGCAAAATTTTTTGCATTTTGGCATTTATACTTGTGGATACAGCTTATCTTACAAGGTGCCTCAATGAAATTTTCAGCAATGGGACTGGCCCAGCGCTTCGCGTTACTCATGGCGATCATCGTCGCCGGCTTCGCCCTGTACGGCACCTGGTCTTTCCACGCACTCAATCAGCTCAAGGTCAATGGCCCGATCTACCAACGCGTGGTGCAGGGCAAGGACCTGATTGCCGATATTCTTCCGCCGCCCGAATACATCATTGAATCCTACCTGGTGTCGCTGCAGGCCATGAATGCCCAGCCCGCCGAGCGCAAGGCGCTGATCGATAACCTGAAATCGCTGAAAAACGACTACGACACGCGTCACGATTTCTGGAGCAAGGAAGTGATGGAAGACGACATCAAGGATCTGCTGCTGAACGGGGCCGACAAGCCGGCGCAGGCTTTCTATCACATCGCCTTCAGCCAGTTCGTGCCGGCGCTGGAAAAAGACGATGCCGCCGGCGCCACCGCCGCGCTGGAGAGCATGAAGCAGCACTACTCGCAGCATCGCGCCGCCATTAACAAGCTGGTGGAGCGCGCCACCAAGCGCAATGCCGACGATGAGGCGGACGCCAGGAACCAGATCGCCTCCTCGTCCGCCATCATGCTGGCGATACTGCTCGGCTCCGTCGGACTGTCGGCCGCCGTGCTGTATGCGCTGGCGCACAGCCTGATGAAGCAACTGGGTGGCGAGCCGCGTGAAGCGGCACACATCGCCGGCAGCATCGCGGCCGGTGACCTTGGCGTGGCGATTCACACCGCGCCGCGCGACGAACATAGCCTGCTGGCGGCGATGAAAGCCATGCAGCAGGGACTGACCGATATCGTTGGCCAGATCCGCAGCGGCACCGGCACCATTGCCAGCGCCTCGGTGCAGATCGCGTCGGGCAACCAGGATCTGTCGGCGCGCACGGAAGCGCAGGCGTCGGCGCTGGAACAAACCACGTCGTCGGTTGAAGCGCTGGCGGACGCGGTCAAGCACAATGCCGGCAACGCGCGTCAGGCGCAACAGCTTGCGTTGTCGGCGTCCGATGTCGCGGTGCGCGGCGGCGAGGTGGTGTCGCAGGTGGTGGATACCATGGGCGCCATCAACAGCTCGTCCAGGAAGATCGTCGACATCATCGCGGTCATCGACGGCATCGCGTTCCAGACCAATATCCTGGCGCTGAACGCCGCCGTGGAAGCGGCGCGCGCCGGTGAACAGGGGCGGGGCTTCGCCGTCGTCGCCACCGAGGTGCGCAATCTGGCGCAACGCTCGTCCGCCGCCGCCAAGGAGATCAAGGCCCTGATCGACGACTCGGTGCAAACCGTGGACGCCGGCGCCCAGCTGGTGAACCAGGCCGGCGCCACGATGAAGGAAGTGGTCGACAGCGTGCGCCGCGTGACCGATATCATCAGCGACATCAGCGCCGCCAGCCAGGAGCAGACCGACGGCATCGCGCAGATCAGCGACGCCATTCGCCAGCTGGACGGCGTGACGCAGCAGAATGCCGCGCTGGTGGAGGAAGCCGCCGCCGCCGCGCTCAGCATGCAGGATCAGGCGCAGCACCTGGAGCAGGCGGTCAGCATCTTCAAATTGGCGGACGCCCACGCGCCGCGCATAGCGCGCGCCTCGCGCCTGGCATTGCCGGCTTGATTCAGGCGCCGCGCTGGAGGCTCAGGATAAAACTGACGCCGCCGGTGCGGTTCTGCGCCACGATGGTGCCGCCCATCTTGGCCATGTACGTCCTGGCCACAAACAGGCCCTGGCCGCGATTGCCCTCGGCGCCGGATTCCGGCTGGTCCGATACGCCGTATTCAAATATCTTGTCCAGCATGTCCGGCGCGATGGGCGGCCCCTGATTGTGAATGCTGATGACGGCGCCGGTGTCGCCGGCATCCAGCGTGATGTCGATCGGCGTGTCCGGCTTGCGGTAGCGCTGGGCGTTGCGCAGCACGTGGGTGACCACATCCTCCAGCGAATACTCGTCCGCGCGCGCGCTCACCGCATCCGCCGCCCCATGGAACACCACATTCTCGATCCCCACGCACGAGGCATTGGCGGCCACGTTGTGCAGGAAAGCCGCCAGGTCGATTTCCGCGATCTGCAGTTCGGATGACTGGAACGCCTCGCTCGGCGACGCGCGGCCATACAGCACGCGGATGGCCTGCTGCATGCGGCTGATGTAGCGGTGGCTCTGGTCCTCCGGCGCGCCATGCAGCACCATCAGCGACTGCAGCGGCGACATGATCTCGTGGCCAACCGCATGCCACATATTGCGTTCCTGCTCGGCGCGGATGTTCTCGCGCTCCACGTCTTCGCGCACGCGCCGCAGCAGATCGTGCAGGGCGGTGGCCAGCACACCCAGTTCATCCTGGCCGCGCAGGTCGGCCAGATCGGCTTCCGAAAAGCCGTGTGCGGCCTTGACTCGTTCGCCCACATCGTCGGCGCGCTTGATCAGTACCTTGATGCGGCGGATGATGCCGATCTCGATCACCAGCCAGGCCAGCATCAGCGCCGCCAGCATGGCGCCGACAAACCACACCAGCCGGCTGGCCACCACGCTCAGGCTTTTGCTGACGCTGCGCACGTCGCCCTTCAGCAGCACTTCATAGCTGCCGACAGGCGTGACGATGACTTCCCTGGCGCTCAGCGGCACATCGTAGGCGTCCACCGGTAGGCGGCGGATCAACGCCGTGACGAAGTGCCAGCTCTGGTCTTCCGGATCGATGGGCGCGACCAGCTCCGGCAGCGCGACGCCGTCGCTCAGGCGGCGGATTTGCAGGCTTTCGCCGGGCAGCAGCATGGCCTTCAGGTCAGACAGCGAGAACGGCGGCGCGGCCGGGCCGGTTCCGCTGTCCAGCAGCGGCGCGCCATCGCCCGGCGCCAGCACGGCAATGCTGACATTGATGCGATCCAGATCGGCGGGCGGCCACTCGGGCCGACGCTGTTCAAACAGCGCATCCTGCAGCACGGCGATGGGCAGGCGCAGGGAGAAGAAGGCGCTGCGCGCGCAGCTGGCGTCATCGTCCGCCAGGTCGGCGCGGTTGCAGCGCGGGCTTTGCCAGATCCAGCCACGGAAATCTTTGACCACCGGCGCCTTGCCGCGCGCGACATCGGCGGCGGTGAAGCCGGTCAGCCGCCCGCGCATGCCGCCGTAGCGGCGGCCCGGCGTCTGCGGCTCGCTGCTTTCTTCAAATGGCGCGATCCATTCATAGGTCTGGCCGCGCAGCGCCACTTTCACCCGCACGCGGTGCGCCTTGTCGACGATCTGGTCGCCGCGCACGTGCGGCACCAGCGGCGCGCTATCGAAGCTGCCGGCGACGTAAATGAAGCCGCCGGCCCACGGGTTGTTGCCGATACCGACGCACAGCGAGCCATTGTTCCCATACTGGGCCTGGCAGCCGGACATCGCCACCGCCTGCTGCACTTTTTGCAGATCGTCGAAATCCAGCGCGGCGAACGGCAGCAGCAGCGGATGCAGCACGCCGCCGCTGGCCGCCGGCTGTGGATTGAGGAGCGCGAGCTGGCCGGTGGGGTGTCGCAGCGTGGCCGCGACCTGCACCCGCGTCTTCTGGAAGCTGCCCTCGTAGTTCTTGTAACTGAGCTGCTTTTCCTGCTGCAGCACCGATAGCGCCAGGCCCACCGTCGCCGCCATCAGGAACACGAACGCCGCGCGCAGCAGCAGCCGCACCCGGTACGGAACGATGCTGAGCCGGCGCCAGTTCATTCCGCGTCGGTCCAGCGGAAGCCGCGCATCGGCACGTTCTCGATGCAGGCAAAAGCGGGATCGATTTCGCGGAAAGCGTCGCGGATGGTGCTGACGTGTTTGCGGATGTTGTCGCGATTGCGGCCGCTTTTCACCACCTCGAACAATTCATCGTACGAGACGACCTGGCCGCGCCGGGCAAACAGCGCTGCCAGGATGCGCTGCGCGGTCAGCGGCAGATTGATGCGGTGGCCGCGCCACATGGGTGTGCGCTGGCGCAGCGGATCCATGCTCAGTTCCGCCGCGCTGGCGGCCGGCGCCGCCTGGGCTGGCACGGCGCGCAAAATCTCCAGAAAGGTTTCGACGAAGTCGGCCTCCTCGAAGGTAGCCTTTTGCAGATAGTCCCACGCGTCCAGCGCTTTCATGATGCTGCGGTAGATGGTGGCCGGCATGGCCGACACCACCAGCACCGGCGTGGCATGCCGCTTGTTGATGGCGTTGATGATGGCAACGCCGGCATGCCGTTCGCGCCCGAGTTCAATGTCCAGCACCACCAGGTCGTAGCGTTCGCGGGCGATGGCCGCCTCGGCGTCGTCGCGGCTGAACCATTGGTCGACCACGATGCCCGGCCGCGACGACTCTATCCACGCCCGCAGCTGGTTGCTGGTTGGGTGATCGTCCTCGATGACGGCGACTTTGGCCATGCTGCGCTCCACATTCTGTCAATGGAACCAGTATCCACGCTTTTCTGCAAAAAGTCACAGACGCGCTGTGAGGATTTCTTCACGCGGCCGGAACAGAGGCGGACGGCGGCAGCGTTGATACTTCCGCATCGTCCGGCGCACCATGCTGTTCAGGGACAAGCCCGAAACTCAACGAAAGGTGAACATCATGGCAGAGCGGATCAAACGGTTGGTGCAGGCGGTACGGACGGCGTTCAGGGGCGGCGCCGGTGTGGCGGTGAACGGTGTACGCCGCAACGGCGCGCCGCTGCTGGTGGCGGGACTGGCCGTTGCCGCAGTCGTTGGTCTGGTGACGCATCCGCCGCTGGCCAAGCTGGCGCCGGGCAATGTCGGCATCCGCATCAACCAGCTGACCGGCTCCTCGGTGACGGTGCGTGACGGTGCGGTATTCATGATGCCGGGCGTGCATGTGCTGCGCCAGGTGTCGCTGCTGGACCAGTTGTATCGCCCGGCGCGTTCGGATCAGAAGCCGTTCCAGTCGGTCGAGGGCCTGGCGCTGGGCGTGGATATGTCGGTGCGCTATGCGCTCGATCCGGCGCGGGTGATGGCGATGGCGCAGTCGCTGCCGCCGGACATCAACGGCGCGATCGTGGAACCGGCGGTGCAGGGCGTGATCTACAAGGTGTTCACGCGTTACACGGTGCGCGAGATTTATTCGTCCAAGCGGGCCGACATCCAGAAGGAGATCGAGGCCGAGCTGAAGCCGAAGCTGGCGGCCGACGGCGTGACGCTGCGCGGCATCACCATCGGCAAGATCACGCTGCCGCAAGAATACCAGGCCGGCATGGAGAAGCTGCTGGCGGAGGAACT
This sequence comes from Duganella sp. 1224, assembly GCF_013408245.1. Taxonomy (GTDB): domain Bacteria; phylum Pseudomonadota; class Gammaproteobacteria; order Burkholderiales; family Burkholderiaceae_D; genus Rugamonas. The sequence goes on along the minus strand of NZ_JACBYS010000015.1, from coordinate 4,295 downwards.
GGAAACCGAGAAGATGCGCTACACGCTGGAGCTGAAGGAGAAGCAGGTCAAACAGACCGCGCTGGAGGCAGACGCGGACAAGATCCGCCGCGAGAAGGAGGCGGAAGCTGCCGGCAATGAGCAAATCATCGCTGCGCGCGCGCAGGAGCAGGCGATGGCGCACGTGCTGCCATTCAAGCAGAAGCAGATCGAGCAGCGCAGGCTGGAGGCGGAAGCGGAGAAAGAAGCGCGCATCAAGACCTCGGAAGGCAATGCGCAGGCGCGCCTGATCGAGGCGGCTGGCGAGGCGGACGCGCGGCGCAAGCTGGCGGAGGCCGAAGCCTATCGCCACGAGGTGGTGGGCAAGGTGGAGGCGGCGCAGATGGAACGCGAGGGCGAGCTGTTGACGCGCAATCCGCTGCTGATCCAGAAGACGATGGCGGACAAGTTGTCGGACAAGGTCTCGGTAATTATTGCGCCGCCGCCGGCGGATGGCGGCTTTGTCGGTTCCGCGCTGCTGGGCAAGCAGCCGCGCGTGGCGGCGGAAGGACAGTGATCATGGCGCTGACGATGATGGCGGCCGCGCTGACGCTGGCGATCGTGACGCAGGATCAGGCGGCGTTGCGCGCCGCTCCCAAGGATACAGCGCAGCAGCAGGCGATGTTGTGGCAGGGCGATAGCCTGGAGATTCGCGGCGAGAAGCAGGACTTCCTGCAGGTCTACGACTATCGCCGCGAGCGCGCCGGCTACATCCGCGCGGCGCTGGTGCGCAAGGTATCGCTGGAGGTGGCCGATGCGCCGGAGCTGCTGTCGGTGGTGCGCTTCCTGCGTGATACGCCGGGCGCGGAGTCGCTGGGCATCAGCTATGCGGCGGCGTATCTGAAGGCGGCGCCGGCGGCGGCCATCACGGCGGAACCGTTCGATGCGCTGGGCACGATGGCGGACCGTCTGGCGCGCCGCGCATCGGCGAAGCAGGGCAAGCAGGGTGACGCCGTGATTGCCGCGCATCTGGAAGCGGTGGCGCATTATGGTGTGAACATCCGCAGCTTCGAGCGTGAGGGCCGCATGCAGTTGTGCTACGACGGCGAGGCATTCCGGCGTGTGCTGGCGATGGCGTCGGCCCAGCCGCGTGAGCGCGCGGCAGCGGCGCTGGGGCTGACGCGGCAGGAATGCGTGGATCCGGCGCTGGGGCCGGGCGCGCGCGTAGCGCTGGACGATTGGCGCGCGCAGGTGCTGGAGCGCGTGGACTTGAAGGACCTGCCGGGGCATCTGAAGAACCGGGTGTACATGCGCCGGGCCATGGTGTGGTCGTCGGTGGCGTTTGAACGGGCGCGCAAAGGGCAGTCCGCCAGCGAGGCCGGTCAACGGGCGCTGGACGAACTGGGCATGGTCGAGCCTTCAGAGCTGACCGAGGACGACGCGGCGGCGTACGCCGAAGCCGGTGTGCGCGTGGGCAGCGCGCGTTGGGCGGGCGAGGTGGCGTCTGGCGGCGCGGCGGTGAGCGGTGGCTTGCGGGTGGTGACGGTGGCCGGGCAGCCGGGCGAAACCTGCGTGCTGCTGGTCGATGACAAGCATGATCAGCAGCATGCGCTGGCGCGGCGCTGCAGTTATGGCGTGGTGTGGCCGGCATCGGCGCGGGCCAACGCCCAGGGCAGCGCGCTGGCGCTGGCGGTGCAGCCGATGGACGGCTGGCGCGAGATGTGGCTGTTCCATCAGACACGCGACGGCTGGCTGGTGGATGTGCTGCCGCCGGCGGCGGCCGATCCGGATCTGGGTTATGCGGAATTTGCCGGCTGGGTGCCGGGCACGCAAAACCTGCTGGTGGCGCGCGAGGCGCGCATCGACGGCCGCTTCAAGCGCAGCTTCGAGCTGGTGGACATCAACACGCTGGCCACCTTGAAGTCTGCCGACAAGCCGTCCTCTCTCAGCCTGTTCTACCGCTGGCAGGATCCGGCCTGGAAGCGGCAGACCGTGTCCCTGCGCTAGAACTGGTACAGGGCACTGACGCCCAGCAGCCAGTTGCGTTGCGGCGCCGCCTCGTAATAGCGCTTGTTGGCGTCGCCGACGATGACCGAACCGATGTAGTTCTTGTCGAGCAGATTATTCAGTCGCACAAACTGCCGGAAGCGCCAGCCGGCCCACTGCTGGCTGGCGTTCACGCGCAGATTCAGCACACCGTAGCCCGGCGCCGGCTGATCGACGTTGTTGTCCTCCGCGTAGATCTTGCCGACGGCGACCGCCTCCAGCGCCGCGCCAAAGCGGCCGGCGCTTTCCTTCCATGCCAGTTCCGCGTAGGCGTTGGCGTTCGGTACGCCGGGGAGACGGCTGCCCTGGTCATACACCGCGCGCAGCGTGGTCAGGGCCACGCGGGAGCTGAGCCCATAGTCCCAGGTCGCGTCCAGCGACAATTCCGCGCCCTGGCGCAAGGTGTGTCCGCCGTTGCGATAGCTGGTGCGGCCGCCGCTGGAGGTGTCGACCACCAGTTCATCCGATGTCTTTACCTGGAATACCGCGGCGTTGATGCGGGTGCGTTCATCCAGTCTGGCCTTGATGCCGGTTTCCACGTGGGTGCTGAGGGCCGGCTGCAGACGGTAGTTGAAACCGCCGCCGGTGCCGGAGTAGAACAGTTCATTGAGCGTCGGCGTTTCGAATCCGCGCGCCGCGCTGGCATAGACGTTCAGTTGCGGCGCCACGCGATACAGTACGCCTAGCACCGGCGTGGTATGGCTGTAGTCGAGCGAGCCGCTGTCGTTGCCGTTGGCGAGGAAGTGATCGTCCACCGAAATCTTCACGCGGCTGTGGCGCAGGCCTGCGCTGAGCTGCCACGCGCCGGCGTCCCATTCGGTCTGGAGGTAAGGATCGAGATTGCTGACCGTATCGTCTTCATCGCGGCGCAGCGCGCCTTTGACGCCAAACGTGGCGCCGACGAAGTTCTCATAGCCCTGGCGGGCATCGTTGGAGTGGCCGTATTCGACGCCGGCGGTGGTGGTCAGTTTGCCTGCCGCCAGCGTCGTCACGTGCGACCAATTGATATCCAGGCCGGAGAAGTCGCGCTCGAAATCGACCACGCCGCCGGAGTGGGTGGACGGCGCCTGGAAGGCTTTCGAGAAGGCCTGATACTGAATCACTTCGCGGTTGCCGCCGTATGCGGTGACGTGCAGGCGGTCGTCGCCGAAGCGCTGCTCCCAGGTGGCGCCGATCTGTTTGTGGTCGATGCTCTTGCGGGTGTTGTAGCGCTCGGCCAGCGTGCGCTTGGGCGACTGTGTGTCGGCATTGTCGATTTCGCCCGCGCGCGGGTCGCGCTGGTAGGTGGCCCAGGTGACGCCCAGCGGATCTTGCGTGTCGTCCTGGCGCAGGGCGTTGGCGACGATGTTCAGCTTCGCGCCGTCGACAGGCGTCAGCGTCAGCTTGGCGAAGGCCTGGTCGCGCGTGGCGGCGCTGTGGGCGCGGTAGCCATCGGTCTCGAAGCGCGATGCATCGACTACGTAACCGACGTTGCCCTGCTTGCCCTGGGCGTTGAGGTCTGTTTTGCGGGTGCCATAGCTGCCGCCGGCGACGTTCAACTCAACCGATGGCGCGCCATCGCCTTCTTTCGTGAACAGTTGGATCACACCGCCGGCATGGTTGCCGTAGATGGCCGAGTAGGGGCCGCGCAGCACTTCGATGCGCTCCGCCATGTCCAGATTGAAGGTGGCCGCCTGGCCCTGGCCGTCCGGCATGCTGGCCGGGATGCCGTCGGTGAGCAGATGGACGCCGCGCACGCCAAAGGCGGAGCGGGCGCCGAAGCCGCGCGATGAGATCTGCAGGTCCTGCGCATAGTTCTGCCGGTTCTGGACCACCAGGCCGGGCACGGCCGCCAGCGCTTCCGAGGCGTTGGTGCGCAGATTGTTCTCGTCGACCTTGACGGCATCGATAGAGGCGGGCACATCAAAGCTGGCGTGTTCGGTGCGCGTGGCAGTGACGACCACAACAGGCACTTCAATGGCGGCGGCAAACAGGACGGTGGCGAGCAAAATGGCTTCCCGGGGAAATGGTAAAAACGAAGTATAACAAAGCCCTTGCCAGACCAGCTTTGCCTTGCTATGATTCTGTCCCTCGCGAAACGACGCAGACGCTGCAAAGCGAAACGAAGAAAAGCGAGGGGTTGACGAGATAAACGAAATGCTTCATAATCTCGCTTCTGTGCTGATGAACAAAACGCTTCTTCAGCGAGCTGTACAGGATCTTTAAAAAGTTAACAGTTGATAAGTGTGGGCATTTGGTGCTGCAACAAAAAGCATTAAATGCTCAACAAGAAATACTGTCAGTATTTTGAG
>NZ_JACBYS010000014.1 GCF_013408245.1 Duganella sp. 1224 | reverse complement strand
TAGTGCTGCAACCAGTGTGAAAGTAGGTTATCGTCAAGCTAGTTATTTAGAAAAAGCCCGTTCAGGTAAAGCCTGAGCGGGCTTTTTTGCGTTTGTCATCGGCGTGTCACGCAACGCCGCTAAGCTTGCTGGTCTTATAATTATCAGGGATCAGCAATGAAAAAGTTTGCCTTGGCATCGCTCGCGGTGTTCTCCGTGCTGGCCGGTTGCGGCGGCGATACCCAGCAGCCTAAAACACCCGTCACCGGCACCTTCCTGGATGGCGCGGTAGAGAACCTGGATTATGTGGCCGGCACCGCCGCCAAGGCCACGACCAACGCCAAGGGCGAATTCACCTGCTACGCTGGCGACACGGTCAGCTTCAGCATCGGCGGCATAGCGCTGGGCAGCGCGCCGTGCGCCGCCACCGTCACGCCGCTGCAGCTGGCCGGCGTGACCGACGTCAAGGACGTCAAAGTCGTCAACCGCCTGCTGGCCCTGCAATTGCTGGATGAAGACAGCGATCCCTCCAACGGCATCAAACTGACCGCCGACGTGAAAACCGCGCTGGCCAGCAAGAGCGCCGACTTCAGCGCCGCCGCCGCGACCTTCAACACCGCCATGGGCGATACCCTGAGCGCCGCCGGCGCCAAGTATGCCGCGCGCACCATCGACGACAGCCGCCGCGCGCTGGTGCGCGAGCACTTCGAGGACACGCTGGCCTCCAAAGTCGGTACGCCGGTCAACGAGAACTTCACCCAGACCACGCCGCTGGGCGCGGTCGCCGTCACCGTCACGCGCTACCAGGTGCAGGGCGCCAGCAGCTACTACATCCCTTACGAAGGCAGCAATGCCAAGGTGAAGGAAGACTTCCCGCTGGGCTTCCTGCCATCGTACGGTTCGTCGCTGGCCTTCAAGGGCACCAACGCCAATGGCGACCTGGAGTTCTACGGTCTGACCGATCGCGGCCCGAATGGCGATGGCCCCAACCTGCCATCGCTGAGCGGTTCCGGCACCACCGGCGCCAAGATCTTCCCGTCGCCGAGCTTTGCGCCGGCGTTTGGCGTGATCACCGTCGGCAAGAGCGGCGCAGTGCTGACGTCGTCGACGCCGATCAAGGCGTCGGCCACGGTCAAGACCTCCGGCCTGGCGATTCCGCCGGGTACGGTCGGCAATTCGGCCGAGCTGCCGGTACTGGACGAGATGAAGTACAACGCCAACAGCAAGGCCACGTTTGACGCCAACGGCCTCGATACGGAAGCCATCGTCGTCGATAAGAAGCGCAACGTGCTGTGGGTGTCGGATGAATACGGTCCGTTCGTGGTCAAGATCGACCCGGCCACCGGCATCATCCTGAACAAGTACGCGCCGGGCACGGGGCTGCCGGACATCTTCCTCAAGCGCCGCGCCAACCGCGGCATGGAGGGTCTGGCGCTGGACACCAGCACCGACAAGCTGCACGGCTTCCTGCAAAGCCCGCTGAGCGATGGCAGCACGCCTTACACGGTCACCGGCAAGAACGAGCTGGTCGAACGCTATGCGCGCTTCACCCGCTGGACCGAGTTCGATCCAACCACCGGCAAGGCTGGCAAGATGTACGCCTATCCGCTGGACGCGGCCGATTACCAGGACGGCCGCACCGGCAACGCCAAGCTGGGCGACGTGGTCGCACTGGGCAATGGCAAGTTCATCGTCATCGAGCAGGGCGCGGCGCCGAGCGGCAAGGTGTTCAACAAGCTGATGCTGGTGGAGATCGGCAACGCCACCGATATTTCGGCGGCTGCCTTCAATGCCACCACCTCCGACCTGGAGAAGAGCAGCATGGGCGGTGCGGCCGTCAACGGCGCCGACTGGAAGGCCGTGACCACGCTGAAGAAAACCCTGCTGCTGGACCTGAACGCCATCGGCTGGCTGGCGGAAAAAGCGGAGGGCATGACCATCGTCGACGCCAACACCATCGCGCTGGTCAACGACAACGACTTCGGCCTGAAGACCAAGGTATTCGACGCCAGCGGCAAGGCGATCGAGGATGCCGACGTCACCAAGTGCAATATCGATGCCAACGGCGTCATCATCACCAGCAGCGCGGCCGGCTGCAACGCCGCCAACAGCATCCGCGTGGCGCGCGGCACCGACGTCGAGCGTCCAAGCCGCCTGTGGCTGATCAAGTTCGGCAAGGCGCTGACCACGTTCTAAGGCGCCCGCGGCGGCGTTCCGTCACATCACTGTCACAAGCTTGTAATAACTCTATGGGATATTAAAAGTTTGCTCACAATGATAACGGGACGCCGCCATGCCGATCGCACTGCCAACCTCCACCTCCGCCATTCAATGCCTGCTGCTTGCCGCCTTGCCGGTGGGGATGGCGACGGCGGCCGAGTTCACCATCACCGGTAACAACACGGCGGCACAGACGCTCAACGCCGGTGAAAAAGGCACGGTGTCCGTCGGCGGCGCGCTGACTGTCTCCGGCGATGCGGTCGCCATTACCATCGCCGGTGATGGCGCCACGCTGAACAATGGCGGCAGCATCACGCAGAGCGGCAGCGGCCGCGTGATCCGCGACAGCAACGCGGTCAAGACCCTCACCATCAACAACGCCGCCGGCGCGCTGATGCAGACCGCCGACGCCGACGTGATCCAGATGAACAAGGGCAAATCCAGCGTCACGCTGAATAACTACGGTTCCCTGGTGTCGTCGAACGCCAGCGCGGGCGGCGCGCAGGCGGTGGATTTCAACGCCATCACCAGCGGCGCCAATGTGATTAACAACTACGCCGGCGGCCAGCTGCTGGCAACCAATGCCGACGCGGTGCGCACCGGCGTCAACGGCGTGGTCAACAACAGCGGCACCATCCAGTCGACGATCACCAAGTCGGATGGCAAGAGCAGCGACGGCATCGACGCGCAAAACAACGCTGGCGTACAAATCTTTAACCTGCCTGCCGGTACGATCGAAGGCGGGCGTCACGGCATTACTGGCGGCCAGCTGGATGCCGCCACCGCCTTTGCGCTAAGCGTGAACAACAGCGCCGGCGCGACCATCCGCGGCATGAACGGCTCCGGCATCAACATCGACGGCTTCAACGGCAAGCAGCTGGCCACCATCGTCAACCACGGCATCATCAGCGGCAATGGCGTGAGCGGCGATGGCGACGGCATCGATGTCGACGGCCTGGTCGACATCACCAACTACGGCACCATCCGTTCCCTCAACGCCTACAGCGCGCCGGCCGACGGCCTGGCGTACAGCGAGGGCATCAGCGCCGGCGGCGGCCGCATCGTCAACGCCGGCCTGATCGAGGGCCTGGTCGGCAGCGGCAATAGCAACGCGGTCGGCCGTGGCATCACGCTGGCCGGCAACGACCTCAGCGGCGGCGGGCGCGAGGGCCTGTACGGCGACGCCACCATCACCAATCTGGCGGGCGGCACGATCAGCGGCCAGAGCGATTCCGCCATCGTGGTGGTGGGCGCGGCCAGCGGCCATACGGTGACCGTCTACAACAACAGCGGCGCCTCGATCCTCGGCGGCGGCAGCCTCAACGCGGCCATCAAGGGCAATGCCGATAACACCAACATTGTGACCGGCGGCATCATCAACGGCGCCGGCAGCGGCCAGGCGATCGCGCTGGGCAGCGGCAGGAACAGCGTGACGATTACCGGCGGCACCATCACCGGCGCCATCGACGGCGGCAGCGGCGGCCAGAACACGCTGACGGTGGCTGTCGGCGCGGGCAACCGCTTCAGCTATGCCGGCGCCATCGCCAACTTCAGCAAGGTCGAGATCCAGAGCGGCAACGTGACGTTTTCCGGCGTCAGCAGCTACAGCGGCGCCACGCAGCTGAGCGGCGGCGTGCTGACGCTGGACGGCGCCCAGCGCCTGTCCGCCGACAGCGCGCTGATCCTCAACGGCGGCACGCTGCGCCTGGTCCACGCCGGCGCCGACGGCCAGGGATTTGCCAGCCTGTCGCTGACCGACGATTCGGCGGTGCAGCTGGGCGGCTCGTCGCTGACCTTCGGCGCGCTTGGCGCGGTGGTCAGCGGCAAGACCCTGAGCTTCACCGAGGCCGCTGGCGGCGCCTACGCCTTCCGCCTGCGCGGTGACCTGTCGTCCGACAGCAGTTTCCTGGCCCTGCTGGGCGCGATCCACATCAACGGCCTGGGCGCCACCTACGCCTATGACGGCACTTATACCCAGGTGCTGGCGGCGGTGCCCGAGCCATCCGCCTATGCCATGCTGATTGCCGGCCTGGGCCTGATGGGCATGGTGGCGCGTCGCCGCCGCAACAAGGTTTAGCCGATATCAAGGCGTGGCGGGCGCCGGGTTGCTACCTTCTCAGGGTGACCCTGGGAGGACCGCCCGATGGACTATGCGCAGCTGAAACCCGGCCGCCGTTTTGCCCCGCTGCAGAGTGTGCTGTATTACAGCCAGCGCATCGTGACCTATCCGGCGCTGCGGCGGCTGGTGGTGCGCGCGCTGAGCGGCGTGGTGCGGCTGCGTCAGGGGACCGGCAGCGAGTTGCACGCCGCCACGCCCGCTGAAGAGACGGCCCTGGGCGATCTGCGCCGCAGCGGCTACGCGCCGCTCGGCAATCTGCTGGACGGCGCGCAGTGCGACGACATCCGCGACTGGCTCAACGACAAGCTGCTGACCGACCGCGACCATCAACGGCCCGGCTTCACGCTGGCCGAGCGCGCGCCCGAGGTGCGCGTGGCCGATTATCAACTGCACGACGTGATCGCCTGTCCGCACATCCTGGCGCTGGCCAACAGTCCGCCATTGCTGGGCCTGGCCGCGCGCTACATGGGGTGCAAGCCGACCATCTCGGCGCTGGGACTGCGCTGGTCGTTTCCGGTGGCGGGCAGCGACAGCGCGCTGCAGGCCTTCCACCGCGATTCCGAGGACTGGCTGTATCTGAAGGTGCTGGTCTACCTGACCGATGTGGACGATGGCGCCGGGCCGCATGTGTTCCTGCACGGCAGCCACCTGACGCGCGCGCCGCTGCGCTTGCGCTTCTACAGCGACAGTGAAATCTCCAGCGCCCACGGCGCCGAGATGCTGCTGACCGCGCTGGGCACGCGCGGCTTCTGCTTCGCGGTGGACACCGCCGGCATCCACAAGGGCACGGCGCCGGCGCTGCAACCGCGCCTGATGCTGCAGATCCAGTATTCGCTGCTGCCCAGCTACGCCTACCGCTACGCGCCGGAGCGCTACCACGGGCCGCTGATGCTGGACCCGTACGTCAATCGCCTGATTCTTCGTCCTTCCGGTTCGCATGGCTGATGGCTTCGCCGTCGGTCTTGCGCAGGGTCCAGAAGGTGAACGACGACAGCACCGTCAGCACCGCCAGCGTGAAGAAGGCGTGGTGCAGCGCCGAGGTGATCGCCGCGCGGTTGGACTGCGGCAGGTCGCCGAGGAACCAGCCGGTGATCAGCGAGCCGGCCGCCAGGCCAAAGCTGGCCGACAGCTGCTGCATCGAGCTGGCGATGGTGCTGGCCATGCTGGAGTTGGTGCCGTCGACGTCGGCGTAGGCGATGGTGTTCATGCTGGAGAACTGCAGCGAATTGAAGAAGCCCAGGCACAGGCTGATCGTCACGATCACATACAGCGGCGTGCCTTGCTGGACAAAGGTGAACATGCTGATGGTGAGGCCGATCAGCAGCGTGTTCACGGTCAGCACCTGGCGGTAGCCGAAGCGGCCCAGCACGCGCGCGGCAATCGCCTTCATGCCCATGGCGGCCGCCGCCGACGGCATCATCAGCAGGCCCGATTGCCAGGCCGGCAGGCCGAGGCCCAGCTGGTACAGCAGCGGCAGCAGGAACGGCAGACCACCGACGCCGATGCGCGTGATGAAGCCGCCCGCCACCGACACCCGGAAGGTACGGATCTTGAACAGCGCCAGGCGCAGCAGGGGGAACTCGGCGTCCCTGGCGTGCCATCCATAAGCGGCCAGCAGCGCGCAGGCGATGAACAGCAGCACCGAGGCCGAGGTCACGTCCAGCTTGTGTTCGCCGAACACCTCCAGCAGCCATGACAGCAGCGCGATGCCGGTGCCGAACAACACCAGGCCGATGAAGTCCAGCGGCCGGGTGTTCTCTTCCTTGTAGTCCGGCATATGCTTGTGCGCGAGGTACAGCGCCACCAGCGCCACCGGCACGTTGATGAAGAAGATGTCGCGCCACGTCAGCCAGTGCACGATCAGGCCGCCGATGGTGGGGCCCAGCAGCGGTCCGATGAGCGCGGGGATGATGATGAAGTTCATCGCCGCCAGCAGCTCGTTCTTGGGGAAGGTGCGGACCACGGTCAGGCGCCCGACCGGCATCATCATCGCCGCGCCGAAGCCCTGCAGCAGCCGTGACGCCACCAGCATCGGCGAATTGACGGAGAGGCCGCACAGCACCGAGGCGATGGTGAAAATGGCAATCGCGGTCATGAACACGCGGCGCGTGCCGAAGCGGTCCGCCATCCAGCCGCTGACGGGAATCGACACGGCGAGGCTGAGAATGTAGCTGGTGACGACCGCCTTCAGGCTCAGTGGCGTGACTTGCAGACTGGCCGCCATCGCGGGGATGGCGGTGTTGACAACGGTGGAGTCCAGCTGCTCCATGAACAGGGTGGTGGCGACCACCCAGGGCAGGTAGCGCTTGGCGGAGGCGGTGGCAATGGGATTCATACCCAGGATTGTCACACAAAACAAACACAGTCGTCATAAGGGTGTCACGTTTGGAGCGTAAGTTGCGCACAACGCCAGATCCTAAGGGGAGTAGACATGGAGCGCATGCCGCCACGCCGCACCTTTATCCGCCAGATGGCCGCATCGACAGCGCTGCTGGGCGTTGGCGCGGCGGGATTGAGCGGCTGTACCAGCACCGCCTCCGGCATGGCCGATGGCGTGGCCGCGGGCTTTCGTCATGGCGTGGCGAGCGGCGACCCGCTGAGCGACCGCGTGATCCTGTGGACGCGCGTGACGCCGGCGCACGCGGGCGATATCGCGGTGCGCTGGCAGATGGCCACCGACCCGGCCATGCAGCAGGTCATCGCGCAGGGCAGCGTGGTCACGTCGGCGCAGCAGGATTACACGGTCAAGGTGGACGCGGCCGGCCTGCTGCCGGGGCACGTCTATTATTACCAGTTTGCGGTGGATGGCGAGAAATCGGAGGTGGGCCGCACCAAGACGCTGGCGCGCGGCGATGCGCGACAGGTGCGGCTGGCGGTGTTCTCGTGCTCGAACTACCCGGCCGGCTACTTCAACGTGTATGCCGACGCGGCGCGCCAGAACGACATCGACGCCGCGCTGCACATCGGCGACTATATCTACGAATACGAAAGCACCGGCTACGCCTGCGCCAATGCCGAGGCGCTGGGGCGCGTGTCCGAGCCGCGCGAACTGCTGCTTCGGCTGGACGACTATCGCCGCCGCTATGCGCAGTACCGTTCCGATCCCGATCTGCAGGCGGTGCACGCGGCCATGCCCTTCATCGCCGTGTGGGACGATCACGAGTTCGCCGACGATACCTGGCGCGATGGTTCGGTCGATCACAAGGCCAGCAAGTACGGGCCGTTCGCCTTGCGCAAGCAGGCGGCGCTGACCGCATATCACGAATGGATGCCGATCCGCGTGCCGGACATGGCGGCGCCGGACAAGATTTATCGCTCCTTCGACTTCGCCGGCATCGTTTCGCTGCACATGCTGGACACGCGCCTGATCGGCCGCGATCAGCAACTGATGCTGTCCTCCTACTACGACGAGCACAAACACTTCGACGTTGAAAAGTACAAGCAGGACGTGTGCTCGCCGCGCCGGCAGATGATCGGCCATGAGCAGATGGCGTGGCTGGAAGGGCAGGTCAGCCGCTCCACCGCGCGCTGGCAGATGCTGGGCCAGCAGGTGCTGATGGCGCGCATGGAATATCCGACCGCCGTGGTGATGGGCGAATGCAACCGCTCCGACTACGTGGCGCTGAAGCGGCGCGCGGCCGCCGATCCAGGCTGCGTGACCGACAAGCAGCAGCGCTGGTTGTCCGGCGCCACCTTGCCGTGCTACGTGGATTCGTGGGACGGCTATCAGGCCGACCGCGAACAGGTCTTCGAGATGATGCGGAAGCACCGCAAGAATCTGGTGGTGCTGGCCGGCGACACCCACAACGCCTGGGCCAGCGATCTGCGCGACGCGCAGGGCACCCAGGTGGGCGTGGAGTTTGCGACGGCGTCGGTGACGTCGCCAGGCATGGAGGGCGGCTACCCGGACCGCGATCCGGAGGATGTGGCGGCGATGATGGTGGACCTGATCGAACCGCTGTACTACGCCCAGACCAGCAAGCGCGGTTACATGATCGTCACCGCCAGCCATGAGCAGGTGCGCTGCGACTGGCGCTTTGTCGACACGGTGTTCAAGCACGAGTTCACGGCGGCGACGGAGCGCAGTCTGCGCGTGCTGCCGGGGCCGGGCAACCGCCGCATCGAGGAATGCCAGTCGGCTTAAGCGGCCGGCTGGTCCCAGCGGTTTTCGTACAGGATGTCGCTGAGCGGGCGGCGCTGGTCCCACTTTTCCAGTTCCAGCATCGGCGCGGTGTAAAACTCGTGCACGTGGCCCACGCATAGCAAGGCGATCGGCTGGCTGCCGTCCGGCATGCCGACGATGTCGCGCAGCCGCTGTGGATCGAACATCGACACCCAGCCGGTGCCGATGCCTTCCGCGCGCGCGGCAAGCCAGAAGTTTTGTAGCGCGCAGGCGGCGGAGGCCAGGTCCATTTCGGGCATGGTGCGGCGGCCGAAGATGTATTGATCGCGCTTGTCGATCAGGCCCACCACCAGCACCTCCGCGCATTCGAGGATGCCTTCCACCTTGAGCTTCATGAAATCGTCGGCGCGCTTGCCCAGCGCGTCGGCGGTCTGGATGCGCTCTTCATTCACGTGCTGGTGGATGCGGGCGCGCAGCGCGCTGTCGGTGATGCGGATGAAGCGCCAAGGCTGCATGTAACCGACGCTGGGGCCATTGTGCGCGGCGCCGATAAAGCGTTGCAGCTGGCCCGGTTCCAGCGGCCCCGGTTTGAAGTGGCGCACATCGCGGCGTTCGCGGATGGCGCGGTAGACGCCGTCGATTTCGGCGGCGGAGTAAGCGTGCGGATTCATTTCAGTGCGATCAGTGCGTCCAGGAGTGGTTGCGTGGCGTCGGCGATGCGATTTAGGCTGGCTTCGCGCAGGGCGGAGGTGTCCACCGTGTGGTCCGAGTCGAGGCCGGCCCAGCGCAGCAGGGCGCTGATGGCTTGCGGTGTATCGAACAGCCCATGCAGGTAGGTGCCGAGGATCTGGCCGTCGTCCGACTGTGCGCCTTCCGGGCGGCCGTCGATGCGGAAGGCCGGCCTGGCGAGCGCGCCGCCGGTGGAAACGCCCATGTGGATTTCATAGCCGCTGACCGGTGCCGGCTCATCGCCGAAGGCGCAGGTGCCGTGTACTTGCGCCAGCCGTTTTTCCGGGCGCATTTCGGTGGCCATGTCCAGCAGGCCCAGGGCGGGCGACGCGCCGGCCTTGCCGTCCATGCCCAGCGGATCGGTCACTTCGCGGCCCAGCATCTGAAAGCCGCCGCAGATGCCGATCACTTTGCCGCCGTAGCGCAGGTGGCGCTGGATGTGCGGCTCCCAGCCTTGCGCGCGCAACCAGGCCAGGTCGCCGCGCGTGTTCTTGCTGCCGGGGAGGATGATCAGGTCCGCCTGCGGTATCGGCTGGCCTTCGCGCACGAAGCGCAGGTCGACGTCCGGATGGGCGCGCAGCGCGTCGAAGTCGGTGTGGTTGCTCATGCGCGGCATGCTGGGAACGACGACGCGGAAGGCGCCGCGCACAGCCTGCACCGGCTGCACCGCGTCCTCGGCGTCGAGGAACAGGCCATGCAGGTAGGGCAGCACCGCCAGCACCGGCTTGCCGGTCTGCTGTTCCAGCCAGTCCAGTCCCGGCTCCAGCAGCTTGATGTCGCCGCGGAAGCGGTTGATGACGAAGCCGATGGTGCGGCGCCGTTCACTCTCCGACAGGCAGGCCAGCGTACCGACGATGTGGGCGAACACGCCGCCACGGTCGATGTCCGCCACCAGCACCACCGGGCAGTCGACCTTTTCGGCGAAGCCCATGTTGGCGATGTCGCGCGCGCGCAGGTTGATTTCAGCCGGGCTGCCGGCACCTTCCACCATTACGCAGTCGTATTGCCGCAGCAGGCGTTGATGCGATTCCAGCACCGCTTCCATGGCCACGGTCTTGTACTGGTGGTAGTCACGCGCGTTCATCTCGGCGCGCACCTTGCCGTGGATGATGACCTGGGCGCCGATGTCGCTCGATGGCTTGAGCAGGATCGGGTTCATGTCGGTGTGCGGCGCCACGCCGGCGGCGATGGCTTGCAGCGCCTGGGCGCGGCCGATTTCGCCGCCGTCCGCCGTGACGGCGCTGTTGAGCGCCATGTTCTGCGGCTTGAACGGCGTCACGCGCACGCCGCGCCGCTTAAGGAGGCGGCACAGCGCCGCCACCACCGTGCTTTTGCCGGCGTCCGAGGTGGTCCCCTGAATCATCAGGGTGGTGTAGGGGAAGGACATATCAGTTCTTGCGGTGCTGGCGGGCTTCGTCGATCTTTTCGCACAGCGCCTTGGTGCCGGCCACCATGCGCGGGCCGGCGCGGTTCAGCAGGTCGCCGTCCAGCCGGAACAGGTTGTTCTTCTGGACCGCCAGCAGCGTGCCGTAGGGCTTCCACAGGTCGATGCTGCCGTAATCTTTTTCGCTGGTGCCGAGGATGGCCTCCGGATTCGCCTGCAGCACCGCTTCGATGCTGACCACCGGCGCGGTCACCTTCTGGTCGGCGAAGATGTTGACGCCGCCGCACAGGCGGATCGCATCGCTGACGATGGATTTGCCGTTCAGCGTGTAGAGCGGTTTGTCCCATACCTGGTAGAACAGGCGCACCGGCGGGCGGTTGGCGTATTGCCTGGTCAGCGCGGCGAACTGCTGGCGGATGTCGGCGGCGGCGGGATTGGCCACGGCCTCGGTGCCCATCAACTGGCCAAGGCGCTCGACGTTGTCGGCGATGCCTTCCAGCTTGGTCGGTTCGCTGTGGAAGATCGGGATGCCCAGCTTGCGCAGGCCTCCAATCTGCCGCTCAAAGCCGCCGTGCAGCCAGATGACGATCAGGTCCGGCTTCATCGCGGCCACGCGCTCCATGTCGATCAGGCGATTGTCGCCGACGCGCGGGATCTTTTTGGCGGCTTCCGGATAATCGCTGTAGGTGACGGCGCCGACGATCTTGTCGCCCGCGCCGGCGGCGAACAGCAGCTCCGTCACGTGCGGCGCCATGGCGATGACGCGCTGTGCCGGCTTGGGCAGCGTAACGACATTGCCGTCATCGTCGCGCACAGTGACCGGGGCTGCCGACGCGCTGGTGGCCGCAGTTGCCGCCAGCAGCGCGCCGGTGGCCAGGCGCATGGCCAACGAGGCCGGGCGGCGCCGCGTGATCGTGTTGTTGTTCATCGTTTGCTCCATTCGTTGAATGCTGCTTGCAGGCGCTGCCAGCCCGCTTCGTCCGGCGGCAGGCCAAGGCGGATGCCGCGTGCCGCGTGTGTAAAAAGTCGTACCCAGATGCCGCGCTCCGCCATGTGCTGCCAGAAGGCTTCCGGCTCCGCTTCGGCCCACCACTGGAACAGCGGCGTGCCGCCCGACTGGATGCCGTGCGCGCCTAGCAGCCCGCGCAACCGCTGGCCGCTGGCGTGCAGTTCCTCGCGCGTGCTGGCCTGCCAGGCGCTGTCGGTCAGCGCCGCAATGGCGATCTGCTGCGCCGGGCCGCTGATGGTCCAAGGCCCCAGCAGGTCGCCCAGGTCGCGCAGCAGGTCCGGCTGCGCGCCGACGAAGCCGAGGCGGATGCCGGCCAGGCCAAAGAATTTGCCGACCGAGCGCAATACGATCAATCCCGGCCGCGCCGTATGGGCGGCCACGCTGTTGTCCCGCGCCGTATCGCCAAACGCCTCGTCCACCACCAGCCAGCCGCCGCGCGCGGCCAGTTGGTCAGCCCATTCCAGCAGCTGCGCGGCCGACACCACCGCACCGGTAGGATTGTTGGGATTGACGACCACCAGCACATCGTTGTGGTCGATGGCCGCCGCCAGCTCGCCGTATGGTGTCAGCGTTATCGTATGGCCATGGCCAGCCCAGTGGTGGGCATGTTCGGCGTAGGACGGCGCGCTGACCGCGACCCGCGACGGCTTGCGCAGGCGGGGCAACGCCTGGATGGCCGCCTGGGTGCCAGCCACCGGCAGCATCCGCGGTGCGCCGTAGAAGGCTTGCGCCGCCGCGACCAGCGCCGGATCAGGCTCCGGCAGGCGATGCCACGCATTGTCCGCTACCTGCGGCGCCGGATACCAGCGCGGATTGATGCCGGTCGACAGGTCAAGCCAGTCATCGCGGCCGAAGCGCTTCGCGGCGTCGCGCAGATTGCCGCCGTGTTCAAGCATGGGCAAGCTCCATCAGCACCGCCACGGCGCCGGCGACCGCCAGCCACAGCACCGTGGTGCGCGCGACCAGCTTCCAGGCGCGTTGAATGTCAGCGCCGATGGCCGGCGGCCCGTCGCCCAGCGTCGGACGGTATTCGACTTCTCCGTGATAAATCGCCGCGCCACCCAGCTGTACGCCCAGCGCGCCGGCACCGCTGGACATTACCGGGCCGGCGTTCGGGCTATCCCATGCCGGTGCTTGCGCGCGCCAGCACTGCCATGCGCGTCGCTTGCCTTGCAGGCCAGGCGCCAGCAGCACGTAGGACAAAGCGGTCAGGCGCGCCGGGATGTAATTGAGCGCATCGTCAATGCGCGCGGCGGCGCAGCCGAATTGCAGGAAGCGCGGCGTACGATAGCCCCACATCGCATCCAGCGTGTTCGCCATGCGGAACAGCACCGCGCCGGGGCCGCCTCCGATCATGAACCAGAACAGCGTGCCGAATACCGCGTCGTTGCCGTTCTCCAGCAGCGATTCGGCGCTGGCCTTGGTCAGCTCCACCTCGCTGGCGCTGGTGGTATCGCGGCTGACGATGTACGAAGTGAGGCGGCGTGCGCCCGGCAGGTCGTGCCGCGCCAGCGCGTCGGCGATCGGCAGGTTATGGTCGCGCAGGCTGCGCATGCCAAGGCAGACATACAGCATGAGCACATGCGCGGCGGCTTGCGCCAGCGGCATGGCCAGCGCCCACACCAGCAACGCGGCCAATGCGGTGATCGGCAGCACGGCCAGCATCCACGCCAACACACCAACGGCACGGGCGAAGCGCTGGCCGTTGCGGTTCAGGCCGCGCTCCAGCGCAATCGCCCAGTTGCCGAAACCGACCAGCGGGTGCCAGCGGCGCACTTCGCCCCACCACAAGTCCAGCAGCACACCCGCCACCATCAACAGCGCGATGGCGGAAAAGCTCAATCCACTCAGCACAGTTATCCTTTTAAGACCAGCGGCAGGCCGGCGGCCACAAACACCGCGCGGTCGCAGATGGCGGCCACGGATTGGTTCAGGCGTCCCTGCTCATCCATGAAGCAGCGCGACACCGCGCCCATCGGCATGATGCCCAGGCCTACTTCGTTCGACACCAGCACGACGTCGCTGGCGCACTTGGTCAGCGCGCTGGCCAGCATGTCCTGCTGCTCGTGGAACAGCGCCGGCAGCGTGATCTCGCCGACGTCGGGATATTCCTGGCCGCCGCTGAACAGCAGGTTGCTGAGCCACAGCGTCAGGCAGTCGACCATGATCAGGCGTTCCGGCGACGACCAGCGCAACAGCTGATTGCCCAATGCCAGAGGTTCCTCGACCGTGGTCCATTCGGCCGGCCGGGTGGCGCGGTGATGCGCGATGCGGGCGGCCATCTCGCCATCGCCGGCGGTGGCGGTGGCGATGTAAATCACTTCCTTGCCCGATTCGGCGGCCAGGCGCTCGGCGTAAGCGCTTTTGCCCGAGCGCGCGCCGCCCAGAACCAGTGTACGTGTCATGTCTCGCTCCTCAAGAACAAGGCGGCAACGGCCGCCGGATTGGATGGGAAATAGGCGTGAAAATACGAAGCCGTCAGCGAACCTGCGCGATACCAGGCTTCGCCCTGTATAGCGGAGGGATGTTTGACAGTGTACGCCGCCGGCTCCACTTTGGTATCGAGTTTGGAGTAGTGGAAGGTGTGGCCGCGCAGGGCGCCCTGCGGCGTGGGCAATCCTTGCGGTCCGAGTCCCGCCAAGCGTGGCTGCATAGCCACAGCGCCCGGCAGCAGACCGGCCATATTCCATACCGCGCCACCCTGATCGGCCAGCGTATCGGCCAGCGCCATCATGCCGCCGCATTCGGCGACAATCGGTTTGCCAGCCGCGTGGGCGGCGCGGATCGACGCCTGCCACGCCGAGGCTTGCGACAGCCGTTCTGCATGCAGCTCGGGATAGCCGCCCGGCAGGTAGACCGCATCGGCCGTCGCCGGCACCGGCTCGTCGGCCAGCGGCGAGAAGAACGTCAGCGTCGCGCCGAGCGCGCGCAATGTGTCGACATTGGCCGGATAGAGGAACATGAAGGCGGCGTCGCGGGCGATGGCGATGGTTTTGCCGGCCAGCGCCGGCGGCGCGGTCGCGGCGGCCGGCGCTGGCGCGAACGCCACATCGCGCAGCTTGTCCCAGGCCGCTTGGTCGAACGCCAGTTGGTCGGCCAGCGCGTCGAGCAACTGGTCGATATCGCCGACTTCACCCGGCAGCACCAGGCCCAGGTGGCGCTCCGGCAGCGAGCGCGCTTGCTTGGGCAGCGTGGCAAACAGCGGGATGTCGCGCAGCGAGGTGGCGACAATTTTCGCGTGACCTTCGCTGGCGATGCGGTTGGCGATGACACCAGCCATCTCCACCGGCCCATAGTCGCGCAGGCCATGAACCAGCGCGCCGGCGGTTTGCGCCATCGAGCCGGCGTCGATCACCGCCATGACCGGCACGCCGAAAGCGCGCGCCAGGTCGGCGGAGGAGGGCGTGCCGTCGTACAGGCCCATGACGCCTTCGATCAGAATCACATCCGCTTCGGCGGCGGCTTGCGATAGCTGTTGCGCGCATAGCGCCTGCCCGACCATCCACAAGTCGAGCGAGCGCACCGGCGCGCCGCTGGCGCGTTCCAGCAGCATCGGGTCGATGAAGTCCGGGCCGCACTTGAACACGCGCACGCGCTTGCCCAGCCGGACCAGCTTGCGCGCCAGCGCGGCGGTGACAGTGGTCTTGCCCTGGCCCGACGAAACGGCGGCGACCAGCAGCGCCTTTACCATTCCGTGCCCGCCTGCGCGCCGATGCCGGCCTTGAAGGCGTGCTTCACCACATTCATCTCGGTGACGGTGTCGGCGATTTCGATCAGCTCCGGCGGCGCGCCACGGCCGGTAATCGCCACGTGCTGCATCGGCGGCCGCGCCAGCAGGTCGTTGATGACGGTGTCCACGTCCAGGTATTTGTATTTGAGGGCGATGTTCAGCTCATCGAACACCACCAGGCCGATAGCGGGATCGGCCAGGAAGATCCTGGCCTGTTCCCATGCCTCCTGCGCCTTGGCGATGTCGCGTTCACGGTTCTGCGTCTCCCAGGTGTAGCCTTCGCCCATGGCGTGGAAGCTGACTTCGTCCGGGAAGCGGCGCAGGAAGCGCTCTTCGCCGGTCTGCATCGCGCCCTTGATGAACTGGACCACGCCCACCTTCATGCCGTGGCCCATGGCGCGGATGGCCATGCCGAAGGCGCTGGAGCTCTTGCCCTTGCCGTTGCCGGTGTTGACGATGATGATGCCGATCTGCTTGTCGGCGGCGGCGATTTTGGCGTCGATGATGGCCTTCTTGCGTTCCATGCGCAGGCGATGGCGTTCGTTAATGTCGTCGCTCATGGCGTCTCCTCGTTGGGGATAAAGATACTGCGCTTGCCGTGCTGGATCACTTCGATCGGATGGCCGAGGTAATCGCTGAGGATAGCGGCTCGCATCACCTCCTCGCGTGGGCCGGCCAGCCAGCGGCCATCGCCCTTCAGCAGCAGCGCGTGGGTGGAGACGCTATGCGCCAGCGTCAGGTCGTGGCCGATCATGACGGCGGTCTTGCCCTGCTCGCGGCACAGGTGCGCCAGAATGTGCATCACGCTGACCTGGTGCGCCAGATCGAGCGCGTTGGCCGGCTCGTCGAGCAGCAACAGCGGCGTATCCTGCGCCAGCATGGCGGCGATGGCCACGCGCTGGCGCTCGCCGCCGGACAGCGTGCGCACGTCGCGCGCCGCCAGCTCGGCCACCTCCATCGCCTCCAGCGACTTCAACGCTATCGCGTGGTCGTCGCTGTCCTCCCAATAGCGGTTGCCGTGATAGGGGTGACGCGCCGACAGCACGGTTTCGATCACGCTGTAGGAGAAGGCATCGCTGCGGCTTTGCGCCAGGAAGGCGCGCTGGCGCGCCAGTTCTTCCAGCGGCCAGTCGGCCAGCGGGCGGCCGCCGAGCGACACGTGGCCGGCGTCGGCCGGAAGCAGGCCCGCCAGCGCGCGCATCAGGGTGCTCTTGCCGGCGCCATTGCGGCCGATGATGCTCCAGCATTCGCCTTCGCGCACCTGCCAGTCGAGATCCGTGACCAGCTGGCGCTGGCCGACACGCAGCGAGAGTTGATGGGTGCTGATCATCATTTGCGCAACCTGTGCAGCTGGTACAGGAACACCGGTGCGCCGATCAGCGCCGTCACCACGCCCACCGGCAGCTGCTGCGGCGCGATGACGGTGCGGGCCAGCGTATCGGCCAGCATCAGGAAAGCGCCGCCGCCGATGGTGGCAGCCGGGATCAGGATGCGGTGGTCGGGGCCGACCGCGAAGCGGCAGGCGTGCGGCACGATCAGGCCGACGAAGCCGATGCTGCCGGCGCTGGTGACGGCGCTGGCGGTCAGCAGGCCGGAGACGAAGAACAAGCCCTTGCGCAGCGCGCCAACGCGGATGCCCAGCGTGGCGGCGGCTTCCGCATGCAGCGCCATCACGTTCATGGCGCGCGCGCTGCGCAGCGCGAAGGCCAGCGCGGCGACCAGCACCACCCACGGCATCCAGCGCACCTGGGTGCCGGACAGGTCGCCAATGATCCAGAACACCATGCTGCGCAGGCGGCTCTCGGGCGCGATGGACAGCATCAGTGTCACCAGCGCCATGCAGGCGGAGGACAGGATGGCGCCGGTCAGCAGCAGCAAGGCGGTGCCGCCTTCGGCCGCCGTGCCGCCGCGCAGATCGCGCCGGGCCAGCACATACAGCATCATCGAAACGGCGACCGCGCCGCCAAATGCGGCGGCGTCCACCATCCAGGCGGCGCACATGAACAACAGCGCGGCCAGCGCGCCAACTGATGCGCCGGCGGACAAACCAAGCACATAGGGATCGGCGAGGGGATTGCGCAACAGCGCCTGCATCATCGCGCCGGCCAGCGACAGCGCGGCACCGGTGACAAAGGCGGAGACGGCGCGGCTCAGGCGCAGGTCGAGCAGGGTGGCGGCCAGCGATGTGGTCTGGCCATGCAGCAGCTCATTCAGCGCTGCGGGAATATCGGCAAGGGGAATCGCAACCGACCCGGTCATGCCCGAAAAGATCAGACCAGCAAACGCGAACAGCAGCAACCCGGTGAGGGTGATGGCGGCGCGCTGTCGCAGATTGCGGGAGAAAGAATGCATGCACTACTCTCAAAAAACTGCCGGGGCAGAAAATCACCCCGGCAGGTTACACCATTATTTATAGCCGTAACGGATGCCGGCAAACACTTTGGAACCCGGCGTGGCGTAGAAGCGCGCCAGATCGTACTGCTTGTCGCCGATGTTGTTCCAGCGGACCAGCGCCGACCAGTCCTGGTTGAAGGCATAGGTGGCGTACAGGTTCACCAGGCCATAGCCGCCCAGGCGGTTCTTGTTGGCGTTATCGTCAAAGCGGTCGCCCGAGAATTCCAGTTCCACACCGGTCTTCAGCGCGCCGATATGGTAGTCGGCGGTGACGTTGCCGTGCTTTTTGGCGCGGCGTTGCAGGCGCTTGCCGGTGGTGTCATCCTTCGGGTCCTGCAGGTCCAGGTTCGCGGCCAGGTTCACGCCGGCCACCTTGGTCGCCGCAGCGATGGTCACGCCCTCCAGCAACGCCTTGTTCACGTTGTAGACGCAACTGGTCTTATCGCCGGTGTAAGGGCATGGCGTGGTGGAGACCAGCAGATTGGTCAGCGCGTTGTGATAGTAGCTGGCGCTGAGCGCATTCACGCCGTCGTCCCAGCGCATGCCGATTTCCGCGTTCTTTCCTTGTTCCGGCTTGTTGGCTGGGTTGCCGTAGCCAGGGTAATACAACTCGTTGTAGGTCGGGGCGCGGAAGCTGCTGCCGTAACTGGCGGTGGCGCGTAGCTGCGGAGTGATGTCGTAACCGTAGCCGATCGAGCCGGTGTTCTTCGAGCCGTACACCGACTTGTCGCGGCGGATGCTGGCGTTCAGCAGGCTGGCGCCGCGGCGGGCATTGTACGAGGCGGCCCAGGCGTTGGTGGTGCGGTCGCGGTTCAGCGCATCGGAACCATTGGTCGATACCTCTTCCTTGCGGTGGTCGTACAGCACCTGCAGCACGTCGTCGCCAATGCGCACGTCGTTCTGCAGCGTGATGTCGGTTTGCTTGGTGTCGATGCGCGAGTAGCCGGTGGCGGCGGCGCTGCTCCAGTTCTGGCCCTTGTCCTGGCTTTCCGCATATTGCAGCAGCGTGTCGACATTCGGCAGGAACCTGGCCTTGCCGTAGACGGCGGCGGTTTCCAGTTCGGCCTTGCTGCGCACGTCGTAGGACGAGGCGCCGTTGTCGTACTGCGATTCCAGTTTACTGTGCAGGAACAGGGCGCCGGCTTCATAGCCCGGCGCGATCTGCAGGCCGAACTGGCCGGAGACGTTTTCCTTGTCGTAGCCGTCGCGGTCCGCGTTGTAGCCGCTGGCGCCCGGGCGGGTGGCCGAGAAGCCGTCCGACTTTTCCTTGCCGGCGCTGATGGCGTAGTTGAAGCTGTGCTCACCGCCGGTGGCGCCGGACAGCGTGGCATCGGCCTCGCGCGTCTTGTCGCTGCCGTAGCCGGCGAAGGCGGTGACCGCCGGCGCGCCCGCCCCCTTCTTGGTGAAGATCTGGATCACGCCGCCGATGGCGTCGGCGCCATACAGGGAGCTCAGTGGGCCGTAGACGATTTCAATATGGTCGATGGCGGTCAGCGGGATGGCGCTCCAGTTGGCGGCGCCGGTGGTCGAGGAGCCGATGCGCACGCCGTCGACCAGCACGATATTCTGGTTGCTGTTGGCACCACGGATGTACACGCTGGACGCGGTACCGGCGCCGCCGTTGCGGGCGATCTCGATGCCGCGCTGGCGCTGCAGCAGGTCGACGATGGAGCCCGCGCCCGATTCGGCGATCTGCTCCGGGCCAATGGTGATGGTGTCGCTGATGACGTTGGCCAGCGGCTGCGGCGTGCGGGTGGCGGTGACGACGATGGTGTCCGCCGGGGCGCTGATCGATTCAGCGTGGGCGTGGCCGGCGGCCATGGCGAGTGCCAGCGACGTCAAGGCCGCGGGACGGGAAATGCGAAGGGTCATGATCTGTTTTATTGTTAGTGCCAGCCGGCCGACGTCCCCGTGGGCCTGCTGTGAACAGAAGCGAGGCATCGCTTCCACCTGGTCTGGCCGGTATCCGGGCTAACAAGTCACACCGCCTTACCTTCCCATGCGCGTGGCACAGTGGTTGTCAGAGGCGGTTCGTCGCGAGACTCGGCGACACTTGCTTACCGTTGCGGGGGCAGCACACGTTGGCGTTTATATCGGCTTCGTGTTTCCCGTTTAACTGCGCGTCCGGACAGACGCGCGAGCACCAGAACCCGCACATTATACGGGGTTCAGGGTCAACATGGCACCGTAAGGGATTTGGTGACCTGCCTGCGCGGCCTGCAATGCCATCGCGGCGGGCGCCAGTCCGATGTGGCAGGCGGACAGCAAGCGCATGGCGCCAGCGTGGCAGATGATGATGGCTTGCGGGTGCTGGCGCCGCAGGTCGGCATGGAAAGCGGCGATGCGTTCGGCCATTTGCAGCACGCTTTCGCCGCCGCCGGGATGGTAGTGGACCGTGTCCGCCGCCCAGGCATCGATGTCGGCGCGCGGGATGCTGTCCCATGGCTGCATCTCCCAGGCGCCGAAGTGCAATTCCACCAGGCGGCTGTCGTAAAGCGGCGCTGGCGTCAGGCGCTCGGCGAGTTCTGCGCAGCGGCGCAGCGGGCTGGAATAGATCGGCACACCGGCCGGCAGACGCAGGGCGGCCAGCGTTTGTTCCAATTGGCCCGGCGCGATGGGCAGGTCGGTGCTGCCGTAGCAGACGCCCGGCGCCACCAGCGGCCGCGGGTGGCGGACCAGTATCAGCTTCATGCCGCCAGCGCGCCGTGCTGGAAGCTGGCCAGCACGCCCAGGTAGATCACGACTTCCGTGACCTGCTGGACGGCGCCGAGGCAGTCGCCCGTGTAGCCGCCGATGCGGCGCACGCATTTACGCGCCAACCACAGTGCGGCAATGGCGGCGGCGAGAGCGCCGGCGATCAACGCCGAGGGCGGCAGCCAGCGCAACGCGACGACGGCCAGCGCGGGCAGGGCGGCGGTGATGGCGGCGATCAGGAATTCAACACCGCGCATTTTTTGCGCCAGCGGCTTGGCTTTGCCTTCGGCGCGCGCGTAGTCCAGGCGCCAGATCAGCGAGGTTGCCATCAGTCGCGACAGGGGATGCGCCACGAGCAGCGCGCCGATGGCGGCCAGCGGCGGCAGCATGGACAGCGTCACCAGCTTGAGGCCCAGCAGGCAGACAATGCCGATCGCGCCGTAGGCGCCGATGCGCGAGTCCTTCATGATTTCCAGCACCCGCTCCGGTGTCATGCCGCCGCCGAAGCCGTCGCACATGTCGGCAAAGCCGTCTTCGTGGAAGGCGCCGGTGGCGTAGATGCCCGCCGCCGTGGAGATGACCACCGCCACCGGCGCAGGCAAGAAGCACGCCGCCAGCGCGTAGGCCGCGCCGGTGATCAGCGCCACCACCACGCCCACCAGCGGGAAATAGCGCGAGGCCTGGTTCAGCCACGCCGGATCAAAACCGACCCAGCGCGGGATCGGCAGGCGGGTGAAGAACTGCAGCGCGGTGAAGAAGAGGCGCAGCTGGCGCATGCTTACTCGGACTTTTCGCTGACCTGGGCCGATTCAAACGTGGCCATCTGGTTCAGGAAGTTGACGGCGGCGTGCAGCAGCGGCAGCGCCAGCGCGCAGCCGGTGCCTTCCCCGAGGCGCAGGCCGAGGTTCAGCAGCGGCTTGGCGCACAGCGCGTCCAGCATCTGTTTATGGCCGTTTTCGTCGGAACAGTGGGCGAACACGCAGTAGTCCAGGATCGCCGGCTGCATGCGGGCGGCGACCAGCAGCGCGCTGGTGACGATGAAGCCGTCGATCAGCAGGACTTTGCGCAGCTCGGCGGCCTTCAACATGGCGCCGGCCATCATGGCGATTTCCAGGCCGCCGAAAGTGGCCAGCACGTCCGCCGGTGCGCTGGCTTGTGCGTGCCTGGCGACGGCCGCTTCGATCACGCGCTGCTTGTGCAGGATGCCTTCGGCCGACAGGCCGGTGCCGGCGCCGACGCACTGTGCGACCGGGATGCCGGTCAGCTTGTGCATCAACGCGGCGGCGGCGGTGGTGTTACCGATACCCATTTCGCCGAAGCCGAGCACATTGCCTTCCAGTCCGGCCGCCAGCGCGGCGCCGGCAGCCAGCGCGGTCTGGCACAGGTCGTGGCTCATGGCCGGTTCATGCGCGAAGTTGCGGGTGCCGTGCGCGAGCTTGCGGTCGGTCAGGCCGTCGCGCGGGCCGAAGTCGTGGTTGACGCCGGCGTCGATGACGCGCAGTTCGCAGTTATTTTGCGTGGCGAAGACGTTGATGGCGGCGCCGCGCGCCAGGAAGTTTTCGACCATTTGCCAGGTCACGTCCTGCGGATAGGCGGATATGCCTTCGGCCACCACGCCGTGGTCGGCGGCGAACACTAATATGGTGGGCTTGATCAGCGCCACATTGCGGGTGTTCTGGATCAGGCCGATTTGTTTGGCCAGCGCTTCCAGCACGCCCAGGCTGCCCAGCGGCTTGGTCTTGTTATTAATAGCGTTGTCGAGCTGGGCGGCGAGCGCGTCGTTATGAATAGAAGTGATGGACATGGAGCAGCGTAGTGAATCAAAGAATTTCACATTCTACCCTTGCCAGACCGGCTTGCCCTTGTTATGATTCTGTCCCTCGCGAAACGACGCAGACGCTGCAAAGCGAAACGAAGAAAAGCGAGGGCTTGACGAGATGTACGAAACACTTCATAATCTCGCTTCTGTGCTGATGAACAAAACGCTTCTTCAGCGAGCTGTACAAGATCTTTAAAAAGTTAACAGTTGATAAGTGTGGGCATTTGGTGCTGCAACAAAAAGCATTAAATGCTCAACAAGAAATACTGTCAGTATTTTGAGTGAGCGAACCATACCGGTAAAACGGTATCAAACAGAGATTA
>NZ_JACBYS010000013.1 GCF_013408245.1 Duganella sp. 1224 | reverse complement strand
ACTCCGGGGTCAGGTCCTCCATTTCTACACGACCTCTGCCGTACGCGCGCGTACGGCAGAGGTCGTGTAGAAATGGAGGACCTGACCCCGGAGTTGGGTTAGTGGTTGCGGTGGACCGAGAAGTGGGCCAGTTGCTGCAGCGATTCCTTGTAGATGCTGTCCGGCAGGCCGGCGATCGCTTCGGATGCGCGCTTGGCGGCAATCACGGCTTGCTCGCGCGTGTAGTCCAGCGCGCCGCTGCTGGTGATCGCGGCCAGGATGGCGTCGAAGTGCTGCTCGTCGCCGTTCTCGATGCACGAGCGCACCAGCTCGCGCTGCTCGGGCGTGCCGTTCTCCATCAGATAGATCAGCGGCAAGGTCGGCTTGCCTTCGCGCAGGTCGTCGCCGACGTTCTTGCCGATCTCGCTGGCGTCGCCGGCGTAGTCCAGCACGTCGTCGATCAGCTGGAACGCCGTGCCCAGCGAGCGGCCGTATTCGCCGGCGGCGGCGATCTGCTCGTCCGTGGCGCCGGCCACCAGCGCGCCCAGCTCGGCGGCCGCCTCGAACAGCTTGGCGGTCTTGGAGCGGATCACCTGCAGGTAGCGTTCCTGCGTCACGTCCGGGTCGTGCATGTTGAGCAGTTGCAGCACCTCGCCCTCGGCGATGACGTTGGTGGCGTCCGACAGGATCTGCATCACGCGCATGTTGTTCAGGCCGACCATCATCTGGAACGAACGCGAATACAGGAAGTCGCCCACCAGCACCGAGGCGGCGTTGCCGAACAGCGCGTTGGCGGTGGCGCGGCCGCGGCGCAGCGACGATTCATCCACCACGTCGTCGTGCAGCAGCGTGGCGGTGTGGATGAACTCGACCACCGCCGCCAGCTCGTGGTGCGCCGTGCCCTTGTAGGACCAGGCGTTGGCCACCAGCAGGACCAGTACCGGACGGATGCGTTTGCCGCCGGCGCTGATGATGTATTCAGCAATCTGATTGACGAGGGAAACCTCGGAATGCAGGCGTTGGCGGATCACCGCGTTGACCGCGTCCATGTCGGCGGCAATGGTGTGGGTGATGGTGTTTTGGTTGACGTTTTGAGTGGCGGCAGACAAGGCGAACCTGTGCAGTTAGACTATTGGTGCCGGAATTATACGTCATGACCCGCCCCACGGGGCGCTGCCCCCT
Organism: Duganella sp. 1224; assembly: GCF_013408245.1. GTDB lineage: Bacteria > Pseudomonadota > Gammaproteobacteria > Burkholderiales > Burkholderiaceae_D > Rugamonas. The sequence continues at coordinate 42,930 of NZ_JACBYS010000013.1, read as the reverse complement.
GCGTTCGGCCCTGGTAAATTAACGCTATGTTAAGCAACCCGCCCGGCAAACTTGTTTGACATACCACGCCCTCCGCGATTTGTGAATAGTTTTTGACGCAAAATTGGTTCCTGTGTATAATCTGCGGTTCCCCGGTTTGCCCGGTGGATTTTCTTAACATTTGAAGAGGTTTCAAATCATGTACGCGGTCATAAAAACCGGCGGCAAACAATACAAAGTTGCTGCAGGCGAAAAACTCAAAGTAGAACAGATACCGGCTGACATTGGTTCCGAAATCACCATCGACCAGGTCCTCGCCGTTGGCGCGGGCGACAGCATCAAGTTTGGTGCGCCGCTGGTTGAAGGTGCCAAGGTTCTGGTCACCGTTGTGTCCCACGGTCGTCACGACAAGGTGAAGATCTTCAAGATGCGTCGTCGTAAGCACTACCAGAAGCATCAGGGTCACCGTCAGAACTACACCGAAATCCAAGTTGTTTCGATCAACGCCTAATCGCGTATCGACACTTTTTTAGTATCCAAGGAGCTTTAGCATGGCACACAAAAAAGGCGGCGGCACTACGCGAAACGGCCGTGACTCGGAATCAAAACGCCTGGGCGTTAAGGTTTACGGCGGTCAATCGATCAACGCTGGCGGCATCATCATTCGTCAACGCGGCACCCCAGTGCGCGCCGGCGAAGGTGTAGGCACCGGCAAAGACCACACCCTGTTCGCCCTGGTGGACGGCGTGGTCAAGTTCGTCAAAAAAGGTGAAGGCTCGAAACAGTTCGTCACCGTAGTAGCAGCAGCGTAATTTACGCTCCGGCCTCGTCATGGGGCCGTTTGTAAGGCGCAAGCCTTCAATCGAAAGGCTCTGCCCATAGGTGGAGCCTTTTAGTTTTATGGCGGTACATCATGAAGTTTATCGACGAAGCAAAAATTGAAGTGATCGGTGGTGACGGCGGCAATGGCTGCTCGTCGTTTTGCCGTGAAAAATTCCGCCCGTTTGGCGGCCCTGACGGCGGCGACGGCGGCAAGGGTGGCTCGATCTGGGCCGTAGCGGACCGTAACATCAATACCTTGGTCGATTTCCGCTTCTCCAAAGTGCACCGCGCCGGCAACGGCGAAGCCGGCCGTGGCGCCGACTGCTATGGCCGCGGCGCCGACGATGTCCACCTGCGCATGCCGCTGGGCACGCTGATCATCGACGACGTCAGCGGCGAAATCCTGGCCGACCTGAGCGAGCACGGCCAGATGGAACTGCTGGCCAAGGGCGGCGAGGGCGGCTGGGGCAACATCCACTTCAAGACCTCGACCAACCGCGCGCCGCGCCAGAAGACCAACGGCAAGGAAGGCGAGCACCGCACGCTGCGCCTGGAGCTGAAGGTGCTGGCCGACGTCGGCCTGCTGGGCATGCCGAATGCCGGCAAGTCGACCTTCATCACCGCCGTGTCCAACGCGCGCCCGAAGATCGCCGATTATCCGTTCACCACCTTGCACCCGAACCTGGGCGTGGTGCGCGTGTCGCACGAGAAGAGCTTCGTGATCGCCGACATTCCGGGCCTGATCGAGGGCGCGGCCGAAGGCGCCGGCCTGGGCCACCAGTTCCTGCGCCACCTGTCGCGCACCGGCCTGCTGCTGCACATCGTCGACCTGGCGCCGTTCGAGGCCTCGGTCGATCCGGTCAAGGAAGCCAAGGCGCTGGTCAATGAGCTGAAGAAGTACGACGAGGCGCTGGTCGACAAGCCGCGCTGGCTGGTGCTGAACAAGCTGGACATGATTCCGGAAGAGGAACGCGCCAAGAAGGTCAAGGACTTCGTCAAGAAGTTCGGCTTCAAGGGCCCGGTGTTCGAGATCTCGGCGCTGAGCCACGACGGCACGCAGGAGCTGGTCAACGCCATCCAGAAGCATCTGGAAGAGACGCGCCACACCGAGCAGCGCGCCGAGGAAACCCAGATGGCCGAAGATGCGCGCGGCATTTCGTCGATCGATCCGGACGATCCACGCTTCAAAATCCTCGACTAATCCTCTGCCTCACCGGCATAATCGGTTATCAGCTGATTATGCCTTCCCATCTCGGCGCCCGTCCTGCCATCGCAGGATCGGCGGCCGTCAGAGCGGCAAGCCGGGCCAACCGCCCGCCAAATCACAGCAGATTTTTCTACGCTTGTTTTGAGAATGTCGCCTTATGAATTCTGTCATACAAAAAGCTACCCGCATCATCATCAAGGTTGGATCGTCGCTGGTCACCAATGATGGGCGCGGACTCGATCACGCCGCCATCGCGCGCTGGGCCTCGCAGATCGCCGGCCTGCGCGCGCTGGGCAAGGAGGTGGTGCTGGTGTCGTCCGGCGCCATCGCCGAGGGCATGCTGCGCCTGGGGTTTGAGCGGCGGCCGACCGACATTCACGAACTGCAGGCTTGCGCCGCCGTCGGCCAGATGGGCCTGGCGCAGATTTACGAGACCAGCTTCCGCGCGCACCAGCTGGGCACCGCGCAGGTGCTGCTGACCCATGCCGACCTGGCGGACCGCGAGCGTTACCTGAATGCGCGCTCGACGCTGACCACCTTGCTGCGCCTGGGCGTGGTGCCGATCATTAATGAGAACGATACGGTGGTCACCGATGAGATCAAGTTCGGCGACAACGATACGCTGGGCGCGCTGGTCGCCAATCTGATCGAGGCCGATGCGCTGATTATTCTCACGGACCAGAAGGGCTTGTACAGCGCCGATCCGCGCAAGGAGCCGTCGGCGGTGCTGATCCAGCATGGCCGCGCGGGCGATCCGGCGCTGGAGGCAATGGCCGGTGGCGCCGGTAGCAGCCTGGGACGCGGCGGCATGCTGACCAAGATTCTGGCGGCCAAGCGGGCGGCCAAGTCGGGGGCGCATACGGTCATCGCGTATGGCCGCGAGCGCGAGGTGCTGGCGCGCTTGGCCAGCGGCGAGTCGATCGGTACGGAGCTGGCGGCGCAGACCGGGCATCTGACGGCGCGCAAGCAGTGGATGGCGGATCATCTGCATACGGCGGGGCAGGTGGTGCTGGATGCCGGCGCGGTGCAGAAGCTGACCGGGGAGGGCAAGTCGCTGCTGCCGATTGGGGTGGTGGACGTCAAGGGCGAGTTTGGACGCGGCGCGGTTATCACCTGCGTTTCGCCGGATGGCGTGGCGGTGGCGCGCGGGTTGTCCAACTATACCAGCGGCGAAACCCGCCGCATCATGCGCAAGCCTTCTTCCGAGATCGAGGCGTTACTTGGCTTCGTTGAGGGCAAGGAGCTGATTCATCGCGATAACCTGGTGTTGCTTTAACCCGCAAGGCCAGGCTGGGGTCAGACCCCGTACGGGGTCTGACCCCACGACTGAGCAGCGGTTGGGGGTGACAGCGGACGCTGCTCAGATACTCGCTGGAGCGGGGGTTTTGGCGCGGTAGTCGCACAGGTCGATCTGCATGCAGTTCCAGCATTCGGGCTTGCGGGCCTTGCAGGTGTAGCGGCCATGCAGGATCAGCCAGTGGTGGGCGTCGTGCAGAAACTCCTTCGGCACGAATTTCAGCAGCTTTTGTTCGACGATGTCGACGTTCTTGCCCGGCGCCAGGCCGGTGCGGTTGGAGACGCGGAAGATGTGCGTGTCAACCGCCATCGTCGGCTGGCCGAAGGCGGTGTTGAGCACCACGTTGGCGGTCTTGCGGCCCACGCCCGGCAGTTCTTCCAGCGCTTCGCGCTCCTGCGGCACCACGCCGCCATGCTTCTCCACCAGAATTCTGCAGGTGGCGATGACGTTCTTGGCCTTGGTCTTGTACAGCCCTATCGTCTGGATGTAGGTCTTCAGTTCCTCCTCGCCCATGTCGAGGATGGCCTGCGGCGTGTTGGCCACCGGGTACAGCTTGCGCGTGGCCTTGTTGACGCCGACGTCGGTGGCCTGCGCCGACAGCAGCACGGCGATCAGCAGTTCAAACGGTGTGGTGTATTCCAGCTCGGTGACAGGGTGGGGATTGGCGGCGCGGAAGCGCACAAACATTTCGTAGCGTTTGGCTGCGTTCATTTATTCTCGGCTTCTTTTTTAAGACGGGTACGCTCCATGGCGGCGGCGATGATGGCGCGCTTGCGTTCCAGCGCGGCGGCCGATGCGGCGTCGGCCGGGTCGATACTGTTGACCTGCTCCAGCTTGGCCTTGGCTTTCTCGGCCAGGCGGGCGTCGTTCTCCTCCTTGTCGCGCTGGAGGCGGAAGGTGCGGAAGTCGTGGCGTTCGCGCGCGGCGTCGGCGTCAGCCTGCGACCACGCGGCCCAGCCGGTAGCCTCGGTCACCGGGTACATGACGATGCAGTCGACCGGGCAGGGCGCCACGCACAGGTCGCAGCCGGTGCACAGCGCCGGCACCACCGTGTGCATCAACTTGGCGGCGCCGACGATGGCATCGACCGGGCAGGCCTGGATGCACAGGGTGCAGCCGATGCACAGCGATTCGTCGATGTAGGCGACGGCGCGCGGCCGTTCCAGGCCATGGGCGGGGTTCAGCGGGATGACCTGGCGCCCGGTGACCGATGACAGGCGCACGATGCCTTCAGCGCCGCCGGGCGGGCACTGGTTGATGTCGGCGTCGCCGGCCGCGATCGCCTCGGCGTAGGGACGGCAGCCGTTGTAGCCGCACTTGGTGCATTGCGTCTGCGGCAGGACGTCTTCAATACGGTCGGCGAGGGTGGGTTCGGTGGACACGGCGGACTAACATCGGGCAAAAGCGACATTATCCGACATCTGCGCGCAGAAGGCCTAAAAACCCCACCCGGTGCGCGGATTGTTTTTCGGGGCTGCGCTGTTGAGGCGGTGCGGCGGCGCTTGCTTCCACCCCGCACACCGCATACCGGGGTCAGACCCCGTACGGGGTCTGACCCCACGGCTGTTCTGGGGTCAGCCGTGCTTTTTGATGAACGCGGCGATCTGCGGGCACACCACTTCGCGCCAGCGGCGGCCGGAGAAGATGCCGTAGTGACCGGCCCCTTCCACCACCAGGTCCTGCTGCATCTCGGCAGGGATGTTGCTGCACAGGTCGTGCGCCGCCTGGGTCTGGCCGGCGCCGGAGATATCGTCCAGCTCGCCCTCGACGGTGAACAACGCCACCGTCTTGATGTCGGCCGGTTGCACCAGCTTGCCGCCCACCAGCCATTCGCCTTTCGGCAGCGCAAAGTCCTGGAACACGGTCTTGATGGTGTCCAGGTAGTACTCGGCCGGCATGTCCAGCACCGCGTTGTACTCGTCGTAGAACTTGCGGTGCGCCTCGGCGGTTTCCTCGTCGCCCTTGACCAGGTGATCGTAGAAATCGCGGTGGCTCTGCGCGTGGCGGCCCGGGTTCATGGCGATGAAGCCGGCGTGCTGCAGGAAGCCCGGATACACCTTGCGGCCAAAGCCCGGATAGTTCGGCGGCACCGGGTAGATCACGGTGTTCTCAAACCACGAATACGGCTTCTCGGTGGCCAGGTTGTTGACCGCGGTGGGCGAGCGGCGCGGGTCGATCGGGCCGCCCATCATGGTCATGGTCTTGGGCAGCTTGGGATCGTTGTCCGAGGCCATCAGCGAAATCGCCGCCAGCACCGGCACGGTTGGCTGGCACACCGAAATCACGTGCACGTCCGGGCCCAGCAGGCGGATGAAGTCCTGCACGTAGTAGATGTAATCGTCGAGGTGGAACGCGCCTTCCGACAGCGGCACCATGCGCGCGTCGGTCCAGTCGGTGATGTAGACGTCATGCTGCACCAGCAGGCCGCGCACGGTGTCGCGCAGCAGCGTCGAGTGGTGGCCGGACAGCGGCGCCACCAGCAGCACGGTCGGCTGTTTGAGCGCCTTGAACTTCTTGTCGTCCAGATCCTTCTTGAAGTGGATCAGGCGGCAGAACGGCTTGTTGACGGTGACGTGCTCGATGATGCCGACCGTCTCGCCCTTGATCTCGGTGCTGTCGATGTCGAAGGTGGGTTTCTCGTAATCCTTGCCCAGGCGGTACAGCAGTTCATAGCCGGCGGCGATGCGCTGCGAGAACGGCGTGTGCGCCAGCGGCGACACCGGGTTGGTGAACAATTTCGCCGACGCCTCCGCCCACTGCATCAGGGGCGTGAGGAAGGAACGCTGCATTTCATGGAGTTGGTAGAGCATAAGACATCCCGGTTTATAGGCATGGTGCGATGCACCAAAACGACATCATAAGCCAAATTATAGGCGCTGTGTTTTTGACGTAAAGCATTTCCGAGTGCCGCTGGGCAAACACTACGTACTATCCACAGACAATCTTGTAAGAAAGAATAATACTGCTGCGGGCATAAAAAAAGCAGCGTTTCCGCTGCTTTCTTGTAGGACAGTGCGCCGCCGTGTACTCAATCGAACACAGGCGTTTCGACGCCCAGCACCTTGTGCAGTTTCGGCGAGGTGGTGGTGTATTGCATGTGGATCTTCTTGTCCGGGAAGATGTACGGCGCGGCGCCGAAGGCGGCCAGCGCGGCTTCGTGGAAGCCCGACAGGATCAGCTTCTTCTTGCCTGGATAGGTGTTGATGTCGCCCACGGCGAAGATGCCCGGCACGTTGGTTTCGAACTTCTCGGTGTTCTGCACCTTCAGCTGGCGGCGCTCGATGTCCAGGCCCCACTCGGCGATCGGGCCCAGCTTGGGCGACAGGCCGTAGAACACCAGCAGCATGTCCAGCGGCACACGGCGGGTGACGCCGTCGGCGGCGGTCACTTTCAGGTGCTCCAGCTTGCCGTCGGCCGAGGCTTCGAAGCCGGTGGCGGTGCCGATCAGCAGCTGCATTTCGTAGTCGTCGCACAGCGCCTTCATCTTGGCCACCGAGGCCGGCGCGGCGCGGAATTCCTCGCGACGGTGCAGCAGCACGACCGACTCGGCCTTGCCGACGAAGTTCAGCGCCCAGTCCAGCGCGGAGTCGCCGCCGCCGCAGATGACCAGGTTCTTGCCTTCGAAGATGGCCGGGTCCTTGACCTTGTAGTGCAGCTGCGTGCCTTCGAACACGTCGATGCCGTCCACCTTCAGCGTGCGCGCCTGGAACGAGCCGACGCCGGCGGCGATGAAGATGGTCTTGGTGATGAACTGGGTGCCGGTGCTGGTTTCGACGTCGAAGCGGCCATCGCCGCGGCGCTCGACCTTGGTTACTTCCTGGCCCAGGTGGAAGGTCGGCTCGAACGGCTCGATCTGCTTGAGCAGGTTGTCGGTCAGCTCCTGGCCGGTGCACGACGGCACGGCCGGGATGTCGTAGATCGGCTTGTCCGGATACAGTTCCACGCACTGGCCACCCACGGCGTTCAGCGAATCGATCACGTGGGCCTTGATTTCCAGCAGGCCGAGCTCGAAGACCTGGAACAAGCCGACCGGGCCGGCGCCAATGATGACGGCATCGGCTTCGATGACGCCCGTAGGGGTGACAGTGCTATTCATACGTGGTTTTTCCTGTGATTTCAGTGTGGCCGCAGCGGCGTGCGCTTAGCGGGCCAGCAGGTGCAGTTTTTCTTTGACGTCCTTGAACTGATCCGCATCCGGCAGGGCGGGAATCGTCTTGGTGATCGAAGGCCAGTTACGCGCCAGATCGACGTTGATCTTGATGAATTGTTGCTGGTCGCCCGGCACATCTTCCTCGGCGTAGATGGCGTTGACCGGGCATTCGGCAACGCAGACGGCGCAGTCGATGCACTCGTCCGGGTCAATGGCGAGGAAGTTTGGGCCTTGGCGGAAACAATCTACCGGGCAAACATCGACGCAGTCCGTATAACGGCAAGCGATGCAAGATTCGGTGACAACGTGGGTCATAACAGTCCTATCAATGTTGGTGTGCTAGCGGCTTCGGTGGCGGGGCAGTGCCTGGCTAACCTTGGCAAAGCACTGTATTTTAAGGTAATTCGCTATTTCTCACAAATTGGGCTTATATACAATACATATAAGCAAATTCGTTCGGCGGAAGCGACAGCGGTCCCCCGCCGCCTGGCGGACTGGCGCGGGCGGGGCGCAACTGGCATCATGGCGGCTTTGTTTTCTTCAGAGCAGGGGGAGCCGCATGGCGGACATCAACATCGTCCAGGAACACCACCTGGCGCCGGAGCAGGCCCGCGCGGCCGCCCAACAAGTGGCCGACAAGCTGGCCGAACAATTTGAACTGGCGTGCCGCTGGGAGGGCGACGTGTTGCGCTTCGAGCGCAGCGGCGTGAATGGCTCGTTGACCTTGCGGCCGAATCAGGCACAGGTGCAGATCGCGCTGGGCTTTCCGATCAGTTTGATGGCGGGGCAGGTGGAAGCCAAGGTGGTGGAGAAGATGCGGAAGGTGTTTGTTGCTTGAAAAATAAAAGGACCGCGGAGGTCCTTTTTTTTCGGGGTGGCGGTTCGCGGGATGTTGGCCGGTCCAAGCAGGCGGGCTGAACGCGCCACCGTTACCCCGAGGCTCCGCTCCGGGGTCAGACCCCGTACGGGGTCTGACCCCACAGCCGCCGTGCGGGCTTACTTCAGGTCTTCGATCAGGTCGATGTACTGCTGCTTGGCCTGATCCTGGCTGGTGCCCTTGAGCTCGGCCCACGCGTCGAACTTGGCGCGGCCCACGAAGTCCGTCATGCCCGGGCGCTCGCCGCTCGCATCGCCGCTCGACGCCTGCTTGAACAGCGCGTAAATCTTCAGCAGCGTCTGGTTGTCCGGACGTTCCGGCAGATTCTTCGAGTCCGCCTGGGCCTGTTCAAACTGTTCTTGCAAACTCATACCGCGCTCCTTGTGATGTGGTTGACCATCGCATCATAACCGCAGCGGCGGCCAAACCCGCTAGAGGGCGCGCTCCAAAACAGAACGGCGGCCATGCCGGGCATCTACCCGCATGAGCCGCCGTCTCGGTGCCCTTGCGGGCACGCGTAAAACTCCGGAAGAATTACTTCTTCTTCGTCGGGTTGACTGCCGATTTCAGCGTGGCGCCAGCCGAGAATTTCGGGGTTTTCGACGCAGCGATCTTGATCGCTTCGCCGGTTGCGGGATTGCGGCCTTTGCGTGCAGCGCGCTTGGCGACGGAGAAGGTGCCGAAGCCGGTGATGCCGACCGAGTCGCCCTTTTTCAGACGTTCGGTGATGATGGCGATCAGGGTGTTCACTGCGCCGTTGGCGGCAGCAGCGGACATCTCGGTGCGTTTCGCAAATTCTGCAATCAGTTCGCCTTTTTTCATTACTACCTCCTTGGTTATTGGAGCGCGCAGATTAGCATAAATATTGTTAAAAGTAATGGTTTCTGTACGAACTCTTGATGAAGTAAGCCTTGTAGTCGCTGCCTCGCTGCGTCGCGGTGTCAACAAGGCCTTGTATTTAAAGGGTTTCTGCGTTTTCACCAATCCCGCATGCGGCGCAAAAAAGGTTTATGATGGAATGCCTAAAGGACGGGAAATATGAGCTTTTCAGACGAGACACTGATGGCCTATGCCGATGGCGAGCTGGACGAAGATACCCGCCGCGCGGTCGAAGCCGCCATGCGCCATGACAGCAGCCTGGCACGCCGGGTGGCGCGGCTGCGCGCGGCGCGCGACGAAGGCGTGTATGCCGACCAGCGCGGCCCGTCCGCCGCGCGCGCGCGCCAGAGCGCCAACGTGGTGCAGCTGGCGGCGGTGCGGGCGCAGCGGCTGGCCGCGCAGCAGGCGGTGCGCAAGGCCGCGCGCCGGCGCTGGAGCTGGCTGGAGTGGAGCGCGCTGGCGTTGGTGATGGTGCTGGGGCTGGCGGCCGGCAAGTTCGGGCTGGCCAAGTGGCAGCCCGACTGGTTTGGCGGCGAGGCCAAGCCGCCGCCGAGCGAGGTGGCCAGCCGCAACGGTTGGCTGCTGGCGCAGGGCAAGCTGGCCACCGCGCTCAGCCAGCAGTTGGGGGCGGCGGTGCAGACCGACAGCGAGGTGCGCGTGGGCCTGAGCTTCCTGTCGAACGAGGGCACGTACTGCCGCAGTTTTACGCTGGTGGGGATGACGCAGGATGTGGTCGGCATTGCCTGCCGCGCCAACGACGAGTGGCGGATACCGGTGATGGTGCAGAATGCGCGGCCGCTGCCGGCGGCCGGCGGCGGCTACCGCGCGGCGGGCACCGAGATGCCGACGGCGCTGCTGGAGGCGATCGACCAGCGCATCGTCGGCGGCATGCTCGATACGCGCGCGGAGCTGGAAGCGCTGCGCCGCAACTGGCAGCGCTAGCGGATGGGCTTAAACGCCCAGCAGTTCCACGTCAAAAATCAGCGTGGCGTTGGGCGGGATCACGCCGCCGGCGCCGCGCGAGCCGTAGCCCAGGTCGGCTGGAATGATCAGCTGGCGGGTGCCGCCGATCTTCATGCCCTGCACGCCTTCGTCCCAGCCGCGGATGACCATGCCGGCGCCCAGCGCGAACTCGAACGGATCGTTGCGGTCTTTGCTCGAATCGAATTTCGGGCCCTTGCTGCCGTCGTCGTTTTGCAGCCAGCCGGTGTAGTGCACGGTGACGTTCTGGCCGGCCTTGGCTTCCGCGCCTTCGCCGACGGTCAGTTCGATGTATTGCAGGCCGGATGGGGTGGTGATGGTGGACATGATCTTCCTTTCATTAGAAACAGGCCGGAATTGTAGCAGGGCCGTCGCACGCATGAAGATTTGTCCCGGTTTCGTCTCGCCAGCGCCCGGTTTGCACGTAAAATAAAGCTTTGCTCTCACTGGCGATGTTTTCCATGTTCCGCAGTCTTGTTTTTTCCACCGTCCTGCTGGCTGTTGGCGCGGCCCAGGCCAATGTCGTGGTGGTCCTGAATTCCCGCGACGCCACCGTACAACTGCTGGACCAGGCCACCTACCAGGACTTCGGCACCATCCCGGTCGGCAAGGAGCCGCACCACCTGATGGCGACGCCGGACAACAAGTCGCTGATCGTCGCCAGCTCGGTCGGCAACGAGCTGATCTTCCTCGACCCGAAAACCGGCAAGCCGCAGCGCACCGTCAAGGACATCCTCGACCCGTACCAGATCGGCTTCTCGCCCGACCAGAAATGGTTCGTGTCGAACTCGCTGCGGCTGGACCGCGTCGACCTGTACAAATACGACGGCGCCAACCTGGCGCTGGCCAAGCGCATCCCGCTGCCCAAGCTGCCGAGCCACATGGCCTTCAACGCCGCCAGCACCATGGTGTTCATCACCCAGCAGGGCAGCGACCAGGTCAGCGCCATCGACCTGACCACGCAGACCGTCAAGTGGACGCTGCCGGTCGGCAAGCTGCCGGCGGGGATCGCCATGACGCCGGACGACCAGTATCTGCTGGTCGGCATCATGGGCAGCGACTACGTGGAAGTGATCGACTGGAAGGCGCAGAAAACCGTCAAGCGCATCAAGACCGGCATGGGCGCGCACAACTTCCGCTCGGCCGGCGATGGGCGCTACACCTACGTCTCCAACCGTGTTTCCAATTCGATTAACATCATTGATCAGAAGACATTGGAAAACGTCGGCCAGATCAACGTGCCCGGCGGCCCGGACTGCATGGAAGTGACCGACGACGGCAAGACCATGTGGGTCACGCTGCGCTGGATCAAGAAGGTGGCGGTGATCGATCTGCCAAGCCGCAAGGTGATCAAGGTGATCCCGGTCGGCCGTTCGCCGCACGGCGTGTTCTTCTTCAATTCCGCGCAACGCTGATGCAGCGCGCCGCCGCCCTGACCCTGTTGGCACTGGCGGCGCCGTTGCAGGCGGCGCCGGCGGCCTGCAAGGGCACCATCTACCTGACCTTTGACACCGGCAGCCAGTCGCAGGCCGGGCTGATCGCCGACACGCTGAACCGCCACCAGATCAAGGCCACCTTCTTCCTGGCCAACGAGAAAACCGTGCGCGGCGATTATTCGCTTGATCCATCCTGGTCCGCGTACTGGAAGGCGCGCGTGGCCGAGGGCCACGCGGTCGGCACCCATACCTGGGACCACGCCGTGTACGCGCGCGACGGCGCCGATGGCGCGGTGGTGGTCAAGCCCGGTTTCGGCCCGCAGGCGGGCAAGCTGGTCAGCTGGACGCCGCAGCAGTATTGCCAGCAGCTTCAGCGCGTCGACCAGCGCTTTGTCGAACTGACCGGCACGCATCTCGATCCGCTATGGCGCGCGCCGGCCGGCCGCACCTCGCCGCGCCTGCTGGAGATCGGCAAGGCCTGCGGCTACGCGCACGTGGGCTGGTCGCCGGCCGGCTTTTCGGGTGACGAACTGGCGAGCGAAAAGTACCCGAATACGGTACTGCTGCGGAAGTCGTTGCGCGAGCTGCGCGGTGGCGATATCGTGCTGATCCACATGGGCATCTGGTCGCGCAAGGACCCTTGGGCGCCGGCGAATCTTGAACCTCTGATTAGCGGGCTGGAGCAGAAAGGCATGTGCTTCGCCACGCTGCGCGAGCATCCGGACTATAAAAAATGATCGACACACTGTCTGACTGGCTCGGCGTGGCGCAGGGCTGGTTGTTTGAAACGGCGGTCCAGCCGCTGGTGTTCCGGCTCGGCTTCGGCGAATTTGTCGAGGACGCGTTCGAGGGCACCGAGTGGCTGCTGATCGGCCTGCTGGAACTGGCGCTGCTGTTCCTGGTGCTGCGGCCGCTGGAGTCCTTGATTCCGGCGCAGAAGATCACCGACCCACGCGCGCGCTGGAACGACTTTATTTACACCGTGCTGCACCGGATCGGCGTGTTTTCGGTGCTGATTTTCTTCACGCTTGATCCGCTGATGGACAGCCTGGCCGGCTGGCTGCGCTTTGATGGCGTCCACCCGTTCAACCTGGAGTCGCTGTGGCCCGGCATCAACCCGCTGGCCGCGTTTGCCGTGTATTTCGTGGTGCTGGACTTCTTCGATTACTGGTATCACCGCGCCTCGCACCACTTCAACTGGTGGTGGGGCCTGCACGGCCTGCACCACAGCCAGCAGAACATGAACCTGTGGAGCGACGACCGCAACCACATCCTCGACGACCTGCTGCGCGACGTGTATATGGGCGTGATCGCACTGTGCATCGGCGTCGAGCCGGCGCAGTATGTGCTGCTGGTGTCGGTGTCGCGTATTCTGCAGAGCCTGCAGCACGCCAACGTCCGCATCCATTTCGGCTGGCTGGGCGAGCGGCTGCTGGTGTCGCCGCGCTATCACCGCATGCACCACGCGATCGGCGCCGGGCACGAGAACAAGGATGGCAAGCTGGGTGGCTGCAATTTTGCCGTGCTGCTGCCGGTGTGGGATATCCTGTTCCGCACCGCCAATTTCACGCCGCAATTCGTCGCCACCGGCATCCGCGACCAGCTGCCGCGCAACGGCGCCGACGGCCGCCAGACTCCGGGGCGCGACTACGGCAAGGGCTTCTGGGCGCAGCAGGTGCTGGGCCTGCGCCGCATGATTGAATACGCACGTAAGGATATTGTTTGATGGGTGGAGTGTTCCGCGCGTGGGGCCGCGCTTTTTTGTCCCAATGGCATGGCAAGATGCTGTTGATGAGCATCGTGCCGTTTCTGCTGGCGCTGGGTGTCTGGGCGGCGGCGCTGTATTTTTATCTGCAGCCGCTGGTCGACTACCTGCACGCGCTGTTCGCCGAACATAACCTGTTCGCCACCAGCACCAGCTGGCTGCGCAGCCTCGGCCTGGGCACGCTGACGGCGGTGGTGGTGCCGCTGATCGCCATGCTGGGCCTGCTGCCGCTGATGATTTTGACCGCGCTGATCTTCATCGGCGTGGTGGCGATGCCGCTGATCGGCCGCCACGTCGGCCTGCGCCATTACCCGCAGCTGGAGCAGCGCAAGGGCGGCTCGGTGCTGGGCAGCGTCGGCGTGGCGCTGGGCGGCATGGCGATTTTCATCGGCTTGTGGATACTGACGTTGCCGCTGTACGCGTTTCCGCCGCTGGCGGTGGTGGTGCAGGCGCTGCTGTGGGGCTGGCTGACCTGCCGCGTGATGGTGTACGACACGCTGGCCGACTACGCCAGCAGCGAGGAGCGCCACCAGATCCTGCGCGAGCACCGCTGGCCGCTGCTAGTGATCGGCGTGGTGTCGGGCGCCGCCGGCGCGCTGCCGGGCGCCATCTGGCTGGGCGGCGTGATGGCGGTGGTGATGTTCCCCTTCCTGGCGGCCGTGTCGATCTGGCTGTATGTGCTGATTTTTATCTTTACCGGCTTGTGGTTCGCGTACTATTGCCTGGATGCGCTGGCGCGCCTGCGGGCGGCCGCTGCCGCGGAAACAGCCGCCGTCATTCCGGCGGAACTTACTTAAGGATACTCAGATGGCAATCGGACTCATCATCATCGGCGACGAAATCCTGTCGGGGCGCCGCGTCGACCAGCATTTCCCCAAGGTCGTGCAGATGCTGGCGGCGCGCGGCCTGCAACTGACCTGGGCCGAGATCCTGCCGGACGACCCGGCCCGCATCACCGCCACGCTGAAGCGTACCTTTGCCAGCGACGACATCGTGTTCTGCTGCGGCGGCATCGGCGCCACGCCGGACGACCACACCCGCCAGGCCGCCGCCGACGCGCTCGGCCTGCCGCTGGTGCTGCACGAGCAGGGCAAGCGCAACATCCAGCAGCGCATCCTGCAAATAGCGCAGGAGGCCGGCCAGAGCGCCGACCTGAACTCACCGGAAAACCTGCACCGCCTCAAGATGGCCGAATTCGCCGAGGGCGCGGCGCTGATTCCCAATCCGTACAACAACATCGCCGGCTTCGCGCTGCGCAAGCACTACTTCGTGCCGGGCTTCCCGGTGATGGCCTGGCCGATGCTGGAGTGGGTGCTGGACAACCACTACGCCGACCTGTTCAACCGCGAGCCGCGGCTGGAGGAATCAGTGCTGGTGTACGAGACGGCCGAATCGGCGCTGACGCCACTGATGGTGGCGATCGAGCAGCAATTCCCGCGCGTCAAAGTGTTCAGCCTGCCCAGCGTGGGCGACGCCACCACCCGCCGCCACATCGAACTGGGCGTCAAGGGCGAGCCGGTGCAAACGGCCACCGCGTTCCTGCAACTGTGCGACGAGTTGCGCAAGCTTCAGGTAGAGTTCAAGCCGGCCTAATCCGCTTATCGGCTGCAATGTGACAGTCGCATGACACGGCGTTCCTTCTTCGGAGAGAACGCCGTTGTTTTTTTGCGAAAAATAAACGGTGCCAAGCAATTATTGTGCGTCCGCTCCCATCGTCATCGCTGTGATGTGGTGCAATGGAAGCTAGCAAGACTGACTGAAACATCGTGATGCTGCCTCCAAATACAACCGAATCATCCGAAGCCCATCTGGCGCAAGCGCAGATGGATCCACCCCTACCGCCAGAAGAAGGCGCCCCCAAGAAAAGCAAACGCAAACGCAACGCGCTGCTGCTGGTGCTGCTGGTCGGCGCCTCGTTCGCGATTTACTGGGGCTATCGCGAAACGCTGACCTCGTCGATGCAGGCGCGCATCTTCAGCGACCTGGCCGGCAAGATGACCTATAAGGTGGAAAAGGGGCCGAGCAAATCGATCCGCTTCCCGCACGACAGCCCGTACGACGAGCGGCTGGGCTACGCCGGCCTGCCGGACTACATCGGCAAACTGAGCCAGCGCGACTACCAGGTCGCGGCGCAGGCGCGCATCTCGTCCAAGATGGCCGACATGGTCGACATGGGCGTGTTTGCCACCTACCGCGAAAAGACCAAGACCGGCCTGACGATTTACGACTGCCGCGCGCAGGAACTGTTTGCCGCCAGCTACCCGGAGCGCATCTACAACAAGTTCGAGCAGGCGCCCCAGGTGCTGGTCAGCAGCTTGCTGTTCATCGAAAACCGCGAGCTGCTGGACAACACCTACCCGAAACGCAATCCGGCGGTGGAGTGGGACCGGCTGGGCAAGGCGGTGCTGGAAAAAACCGCCAGCGCGGTCGGCGGCGGCCATCGCGCGGCCGGCGGCAGCACGCTGGCCACGCAGATCGAAAAGTACCGCCACTCGCCGGAAGGCCGCACCGGCTCGATGAAAGACAAGCTGCAGCAGATGGTGTCGGCCAGCATGCGCTCCTACATGGACGGCCCGGACACCAGCAAGGCGCGCCGCCGCATCGTGCTGGAATACCTGAACACCGTGCCGCTGTCGGCCAAGCCGGGCTATGGCGAGGTGAACGGCATCGGCGACGGCATGTGGGTGTGGTACGGCCGCTCGTTTGACGACGTCAACCAGCGCCTGAACGGCAAGCTGGAGAAGCCGGATGCGGAAACCGCGCGGGTGTTCAAGGAAGCGCTGAGCCTGATGATCGCGCAGCGCCGTCCGAGCTACTACCTGGGCGACGGCGCCGCCGACCTGGAGGTGCTGGCCAACAGCCACCTGCGCATCCTGGCCAACGATGGCGCCATCACGCCGGCCATGCGCGACATGGCGCTGAAGCAGCACCTGCACCCGGCTACCGGCAACGGCCTGCAATCGGCGCCGCCGCAGACTTTCGTCAGCCGCAAGGCCTCGAACGCGATCCGCAACCACCTGGCCAACCTGCTGGGCGACAACCGCATGTACAACCTGGACCGGCTGGACCTGACCGTGGTCAGCACGCTGGACGCGCAGGCCCAGACCGCCGTGACGCAGGTGCTGCGCGACCTGCGCGATCCGGAAAAGGCCAAGGCCGCCGGCCTGACCGGCAAGGGCATGTTGGGCAACGGCGATCCGGCCAACGTGGTGTACAGCTTCACCTTGCTGGAGAAGGGCGAGCAGAACAACCTGCTGCGCCTGCAGACCGACAACTTCGACCAGCCGCTGGACATCAACGAGGGCGCCAAGCTGGACCTGGGCTCGACCGCCAAGCTGCGCACGCTGGTCACCTACCTGGACATCGTGGACCAGCTGCACAAGAAGTACGGCGGCATGGACAATGCCGCGCTGAGCCAGGTCAAGGTCGATCCGCAGGACAAGCTGTCACAGTGGGCGATCGACTACTTCAAGGCGCTGCCGGTCGATCCCGACAAGCGCGCGCTGACGCCGATGCTGAACGCGGCCATGGAGCGCAAGTACTCCGGCAACCCGGGCGAGGGCTTCTTCACCGGCGGCGGCCTGCACCACTTCGGCAACTTCTCCAAGGAAGACAACAGCAAGATCCTGACCGTGACCGAGGCGCTGCGCCACTCCACCAACCTGGTGTTCGTGCGGCTGATGCGCGATGTGGCCAAGTTCTACATGTTCCAGTCGCCGGGCTCGTCGGCCTCGCTGCTGGCCGACGCCGACGATCCGCGCCGCGCCGGCTACCTGGCGCGCTTCGCCGACAAGGAAGGCAAGGAATTCCTGGTGCGCTTCTACGCCAAGTACAAGGGCAAGCCGCAGAACGAGATCGACAAGATCGTCATCGCCAACATCCGCAGCACCGCCACGCGGCTGGCGGTGATCCACCGCACGCTGTACCCGGAAGCTACGGTGGCGCAGTTCAGCGCCTACCTGCACGACAACCTGCCGTCGCAGAACGAAGTGCCGGAAGACCGTGTGGCCAAGCTGTACGAGCAGTACTCGGCCGACAACTGGTCGCTGGCCGACCGCGGCTACCTGGCGCGCGTGCATCCGCTGGAGCTGTGGATGGCGGCCTACATGCTCAAGCATCCGGGCGCGACGCTGACGCAGATGACGGCGGCCAGCGAGAAGGAACGGCAGGAGGTCTACCAGTGGCTGTTCAAGACCCACCGCAAGCATGCGCAGGACAAGCGCATCGCCGGGCTGATCGAGGTGGAAGGCTTCATGGAAATCCACAAGCAGTGGAAGAAGATGGGCTATCCGTTCGACTCGCTGGTGCCGTCGTACGCCACCACGCTGGGCGCCTCGGCCGACCGGCCGGCCTCGCTGGCGGAGATGATGGGGATTATCGTCAACGGCGGCGTGCGCAAGAGTTCGCAGCGCATCACCTCGCTGCACTTCGCCAAGGGCACGCCGTATGAAACGCTGGTGACCAAGGCGCCGCCGACCGGCAACGAACAGGTGATCTCGCCGGAAGTGGCGCGGGTGACGGCGGACGCGATCCGCGGCGTGGTATCGGACGGCACGGCCAAGCGGGTGAAGTCGGCATTCGTGTCGGCCGACGGCGCAATCATCCCGGTGGGCGGCAAGACCGGCACCGGCGACCAGCGCTTCGACGTCTACGCGGCGGGCGGGCGGCTGATCGAATCGCGCTACGTGAACCGGTCGGCGACGTTTGTGTTCAACATCGGCGAGCGCTTCTTTGGTTCGATGACGGCGTACGTGCACGGGCCGGAGTCGAAGAACTACGACTTCACCAGCGCGCTGCCGGTGCAACTGCTGGTGGTGCTGGCGCCGAGCCTGATGCCGCTGATCGAACCGCACGCCGTGCCCAAACCCGGCGCAGCGCCGATGGTAATGAAAGTCGGGGGCATGGCACCCGAAGTCGCAAAGCCGCCGCTGCAGGCCTGCGGCGGTTAATTCCAACCCGCACGGCGGCACACCGGGGTCTGACCCCGTGCGGGGTCAGACCCCAGCCTTTCCGGGTTGCCGCCGCGTGCTCCCCTTGCATAGTTTCATAATTGTTGGCAATGTATCAGCCCATGAAACCTATGCGCCACCACATGTCCAAGATCCTCAAGTTCACGCAGTTCTCGTTCCGGGACCTGATCGTTGCCGCCGCGCCGACGGTGCTGACGATCGTCGGCGTCTGCCTGCTGGCCTACTGGCTGGTTGACCCGGCGCCGCCGCGCACGGTGCGGCTCGGCACCGGCCAGGAAAACTCCGCCTACGAGGAATTCGGCAAGAAATACGCCGCCGCGCTGGCCAAGCACGGCGTCAAGGTCACGCTGGTGCCGTCGGCCGGCTCCAGTGAAAACCTGCGCAACTTGAAAGACGGCAAGGTCGACATCGCCTTCGTGCAAAGCGGCTCCACCAACGAGGAGGCGGCCGAGCGCGAGGGCCTGTCCTCGCTGGGCAGCCTGTTCGTCGAGCCGCTGTGGCTGTTCCTGCGCGAAGAGACGGGCCAGCCGCCGATCACCCAGCTGACGCAGTTGCGCGGCAAAAAGATCAACTACGGTCCCAAGGGCTCCGGCTCGCCGCGCCTGCTGCGCCAGATCCTCGAACTGAATGGCGTCGAGAAGGACGAAGTGGAGCGCTTTTCGCTGGCGAACACGCCGGCCACGGTGGAGTTGCTGGAAGGCCGCATCGACGGCCTGGTGTTCACCTCGGCGCCGGAAGCGCCGCTGATCCAGATGCTGCTGCAAACGCCGGGCATCCGGCTGTTCGACTTCAACCAGGCCGAGGCGTATTCGCGCAAGCTGCCGTTCCTGACGCACGTGGTGCTGCCGCAAGGGATTGTCGACCTGGGCCGCAACATACCGGCCGAGAACTACAGCCTGATCGCGCCGACCGCCACGCTGGTGGCGCGCGAGGACTTGCACTCGGCGCTGGTGGACCTGTTCGTGCAGGCGGCGGCCGCGATCCACGGCGGCGCCGGCTGGTTCCAGCAGCAGGGCCAGTTCCCGTCGGCCAAGTACACCGAGATTCCGGTCGATCCGGAGGCGGCCAAGTTCTACAAGAGCGGGCCGCCGTTCCTGCAGCGCTACATGACCTTCTGGCTGGCCAATTTCTTCGACCGCATGTGGGTGCTGGTGGTGGCGCTGGGCGCGCTGATCCTGCCGCTATCGAAGGTGGTGCCGCCGCTGTACGTGTGGCGCATCCGCTCGCGCGTGTACAAGTGGTACGGCCAATTGCGCGCGGTGGAGCAGAAGGTGGAGGAAGCGCCGGAAGCGACGCGCATGCAGGTGTACGAGGAGCAGCTGAAGCGGCTGGATCAGATCGAGGAGTTGGTCAACCAGGTGTCGATACCGCTGTCGTTTGCCGATGGGTTGTATGGCTTGCGCAGCCACATCCAGTTCGTGCGCAAGCGCATCCAGTTCCTGATGGGCGAGGCCAGCGCGGCGCCAGCGGAATCCGTGCCAATATAAACCGGGGTCAGGTCCGGCATTCGGACACGAGCACAACCGTAGGGAAGACTACGGTTGTGCTCGTGTCCGAATGCCGGACCTGACCCCGGTTTAGATCAGGCACCGATCCAGGGCAGGCCGGCGTGGCACCAGCCGTTGACGTTTTTGCGGTGCCCATGCTCATCCTTCTCGCCCTCGAAGCCTTCGAGAATGTCGTAGCAATGCTGGTAGCCATGCTCGGTCGCCAGCTTGGCTGCACCACGCGAGCGCACGCCGGAGCGGCACAGGAACAAAATGACCTGGTCCTTGCGCGCCACGCCATTCAATTGCTCGATAAAGTCATGGTTGGCGTTGCCGCCCGGGTAGGTTGCCCACTGCACCGCACCATGTTGGGCGTCCGGAATGGCCACCCGGCCCACCCAGTCGCGCTCGGCATTGGTGCGCACGTCCACCAGCTTGATCGCGTTTTCCAGACTGATCAGCTCATACGCCTCGGCCGGCGTCACCGCGCCGGCATAGGGCCAGTCCTTGCTGCGGCTGCGGGCAAGGGCGAGAATCTCATCAATTTTGCTCATAAGGTGTTCCGGTTATAAGTTTGAGTTTATTATATGGCGTCCGCGCGCGCCTGCGACCCCGATGCACCAAAACCATGCGCTTTTCAGAAAAAATTCCAAAACGCACTCATGAGGTGCAAAATGTTGGAGTCGCACCAAAGAGGTGCGCGATTGTTCTGCCCATACTGCGTTTCAGGCTGGCACGGATACTGCTTATTTAGGTCCCACGAGTTCCACATATTCCCTTTAGGAGATACGCATGGCAATTACGGCCGCAGAAGTTTTGAAAATAGTCCAGGAAAACGAAGTCAAATTCGTTGATTTCCGTTTCGCAGATACCCGCGGTAAAGAACAGCACGTCACCGTGCCAGTGTCGGCTTTCGACATCGACAAGTTCGAATCGGGTCACGCGTTTGACGGTTCCTCGATCGCCGGCTGGAAAGGCATTGAAGCATCGGACATGATTCTGCTGCCGGACCCAAACACCGCGCGCATCGATCCGTTCATGGAAGAAACCACGCTGTTCATGCAGTGCGACGTCATCGAGCCAGCCGACGGCAAGGGCTATGACCGCGACCCACGCTCCATCGCCAAGCGCGCCGAAGCCTACCTGAAATCGTCGGGCATCGGCGACACCGCCTACTTCGGCCCGGAACCAGAATTCTTCATCTTCGACAGCGTGCGCTGGAAGATCGACATGTCGGGCTGCTTCGTCAAAGTGGACTCGGACGAAGCCTCGTGGTCGACCGACAAGGAAATCGAAGGCGGCAACAGCGGCCACCGTCCAACCGTCAAGGGCGGCTACTTCCCGGTCCCGCCAGTGGACAGCTTCCAGGACATGCGTTCGGAAATGTGCCTGATCCTGGAATCGCTGGGCATTCCGGTGGAAGTGCACCACCACGAAGTGGCCGGCGCCGGCCAGAACGAAATCGGCACCAAGTTCTCGACCCTGGTTGAGCGCGCCGACTGGACCCAGAACCTGAAATACGTGGTGCACAACGTGGCCCACAGCTACGGCAAGACCGCCACCTTCATGCCGAAGCCTATCGTTGGCGACAACGGTTCGGGCATGCACGTGCACCAGTCGATCTGGAAAGACGGCAGCAACCTGTTCGCCGGCGACGGCTATGCCGGCCTGTCGGAAACCGCGCTGTACTACATCGGCGGCATCATCAAGCACGCCAAGGCGCTGAACGCGATCACCAATCCAGGCACCAACTCGTACAAGCGCCTGGTGCCAGGCTTCGAAGCCCCGGTCAAACTGGCGTACTCGGCGAAAAACCGCTCGGCCTCGATCCGTATTCCGCACGTGGCCAATCCTAAAGGCCGCCGCATCGAAACCCGCTTCCCGGACCCGCTGGCCAACGTCTACCTGTGCTTCGCCGCGCTGCTGATGGCCGGCCTGGACGGTATCCAGAACAAGATCCACCCGGGCGAGGCCGCGTCGAAAGACCTGTACCACCTGCCGCCGGAAGAAGACGCACTGATCCCGACCGTGTGCGCCTCGCTGGAAGAAGCGCTGGACAACCTGAACAAGGACCGCGAGTTCCTGACCCGTGGCGGCGTGTTCACCGACTCGATGATCGATGCCTACATCGAACTGAAGATGCAGGACGTGCAGCGCATGCGCATGACCACTCACCCTGCTGAGTTCGACATGTACTACTCGCTGTAACCACCGGGCGCCACGGCGCCGGTGAGCGGCATCCGACGCGGGGCGAGCGCTGGCTTTCCCCGCGTTTTTATTTGGATGCGGTATAGTCGGGTGGAGCGTTCCACCCACGGATTTACGAATGACAACCAGTTTGAAATTGAGCGTGCTGCTGGCGCTGCTGGCCTCGGCGGCGGCGCAAGCGCAGATCTACAAGTGCCAGCCGCCCGGCGGCAGCGTCGAGTTCACCGACATCAACCGCGGCAGCTACTGCAAGCTGATGGATCTGCCGGGGATGACGGTGCCGGCGCCGGCGCGCCGCAGCGCGCCGGCCAGCGCGCGGCCGCCGCAGCCGGCGCCGGCGCCAGGCGAGTTCCCGCGCGTCGACAGCGCCGAGCAGAAGGCGCGCGACGCCGACCGCCGCGGCATCCTCGAAGACGAACTGAAGAACGAGCAGCTGAAGCTGGCCGAGTTGCGCCGCGAATTCAACGGCGGCGAGCCGGAGCGCCGCGGCGACGAGCGCAACTACGCCAAGTACCAGGAGCGGGTGGCGGCGCTGCGCGACAGCATCAGCCGCTCGGAAAAGAATGTCGATGCCTTGAAACGCGAGATCGCGAATATCCGATGACGAGTTAATTATGAGCCTAGTCAACAAGATCGCCGCCCGCGCGGCAGCCGCCATCCACCGTCCGCCGGCGCTGGCCGGCTTGGAATTGCTGGCCTCGGCCGTGGTGCTGCTGGACGCCGACGGCCACATCGCCTACGCCAACGCGGCCGCCGAGAACCTGCTGGAAAGCTCGCTGAAGGCGCTGTCGCGCCAGAAGCTGAGCGCGCAGTTCGTCAATCCCGACGAGCTGGAGCACATCTGCGCACAGGCGCGCGAACACAAGTTTTCCGACCTGCGCCAGGACCTGGCGCTGGAGCGCGCCGGCCGCGAGCCGCTGCACGTGCACAGCATGGTGTCGGCGGTGGAGGAGCCTGCCGGCGGCGTGCTGATCGAGCTGCGCGAAAACCAGCAGCACCTCAAGCTGGACCGCGAGGAACGCATCCTCGACCAGAGCCAGGTCAACAAGGAGCTGATCCGCAACCTGGCGCACGAGATCAAGAACCCGCTGGGCGGCATCCGCGGCGCCGCGCAGTTGCTGGAGATGGAGCTGCCGGGCGCGCACGCGGTGCAGCTGCGCGAGTACACCCAGGTCATCATCAAGGAGGCCGACCGCCTGCAGACGCTGGTGGACCGCCTGCTGGCGCCGCACCGCCGGCCGCACATCGTCGGCGACGTCAACATCCACGAGGTGCTGGAGCGCGTGCGCAGCCTGATGCTGGCCGAGTTCCCGTCCGGCCTGACCATTTTGCGCGACTACGACGCCTCGATTCCCGAGTTCCGCGGCGACAAGGAGCAGCTGATCCAGACCGTGCTCAACATCGCGCACAACGCCGCGCAGGCGCTGTCGGCGCAGATCGAGGCCGGCGACGCCCAGATCGTGTTCAAGACGCGGGTGGCGCGCCAGGTCACGCTGGCCAAGGTCCGCTACGGGCTGGCATTAGACTTGCATATCATCGACAATGGACCGGGTATCGCACCCCAGATCCGCGACCGCATCTTTTACCCGCTGGTATCCGGCAGGGAAGGCGGCAGCGGCCTGGGGCTGACCTTGGCGCAGACCTTCGTGCAGCAGCACATGGGCGTGATCGAGTGCGAGAGCCGGCCTGGATGTACGGATTTCCGTATTTTGCTGCCGTTGCCATAAGCCGCGGCGGGCATTGCGGTCCGTCTCCGTTGATTGACGATCCTCGCGGAAAATACATAAAACACATGAAGCCAATCTGGATAGTAGACGACGACGAATCGATCCGCTGGGTACTGGAAAAAGCACTGGCCAGGGAAAACCTGGCCACCAAGAGTTTTGCCAACGCGCGCGACGCCATCGCCGCGCTGGAATACGAGACGCCACAGGTGCTGGTGTCCGACATCCGCATGCCGGGCGATTCCGGCCTCGACCTGCTGCAGCTGGTGAAGTCGCGCTTCCCGGGCCTGCCGGTCATCATCATCACCGCCTTCTCCGACCTCGATTCGGCGGTGGCGGCCTTCCAGGGCGGTGCCTTTGAATACCTGGCCAAGCCGTTCGACATCGACAAGGCCGTGGAACTGATCCGCCGCGCGCTGGACGAGAGCCTGCGCGAAACCAGCGTTGAATCGGGCCCGGCCGAGACGCCGGAAATTCTCGGCCAGGCGCCAGCAATGCAGGAAGTGTTCCGCGCCATCGGCCGCCTGTCGCAATCCAACGTGACGGTGCTGATCACCGGCGAGTCCGGCTCCGGCAAGGAGCTGGTGGCGCGCGCGCTGCACAAGCACTCGCCGCGCGCGGCGCAGCCGTTCATCGCGCTCAACACGGCGGCGATTCCCAAGGACTTGCTGGAGTCCGAACTGTTCGGCCACGAGCGCGGCGCCTTCACCGGCGCCCAGACCACGCGCCGCGGCCGCTTCGAGCAGGCCGAGGGCGGCACGCTGTTCCTCGACGAGATCGGCGACATGCCGTTCGATTTGCAAACGCGCTTGCTGCGCGTGCTGTCGGACGGCCATTTCTACCGCGTTGGCGGCCACCAGCCGCTGAAGGCCAATGTGCGCGTGATTACCGCCACCCACCAGAACCTGGAACAGCGCGTGCGCGATGGCCTGTTCCGCGAGGACTTGTTCCACCGCCTGAACGTGATCCGGCTGCGCCTGCCCAGTTTGAGGGAGCGGCGCGAGGACATCCCTATTTTGGTGCGTCACTTCCTGGTGCAGAGCGCGAAACAATTAGGCGTGGAAGCCAAGCGCATGAGCGACGCCGCGCTGCAGTTCCTGTGCGGGCTGGAGTTGCCGGGCAATGTGCGTCAGCTGGAGAATCTGTGCAACTGGATCACCGTGATGGCGCCGGGGCAGACGGTGGAGATCAAGGATCTGCCGCTGGAGCTGTCGCAAGAGCAGGGCGGTGGCGCGGCGGCGCCGGCGCTGGCGCAGGCCGAGGGCTATAGCGTGCAGCAGCACCACGGCACCGTGACGCCGGTGGCGGCGGCCGAAGCGCCGGCCAGCGCGTCGCCGGATGCGTGGTTGAGTTTGCTGGAGATGCAGGCCGCCAGCATGTTGAGCGGCGGCCAGCAGGAGGTGATGGCGGTGCTGGGACGGCAGTTCGAGTCGGCGCTGATTCGTACCGCGCTGAAGCACACGCACGGGCGCAAGAACGATGCGGCGGTGCGGCTGGGCATCGGCCGCAACACCATCACCCGCAAGATCGCCGAGCTCGGCATCGACGGCGCCAAGGATGATTGAGCGCTAACGCCAACCCCGGAGGGATAGGGTCAGACCCCGTACGGGGTCTGACCCTGCGCGCCGCAGTGCGGGGTAAACTGTGCCGCAGCGGTCGCGCGTGAACCGCCTTACCCCGTCAGGGCCACCGCGTCCGCGCCGGCGGGAATGCGCATCGGCGCCGCGGGGTCTGTTGCCGCGCGCCATATCGCTTCCACGACATCGCCAGCCTCGGTGACCGCTTCCGTGGACTGCGCCCATCCTTCAAACACACGTTGCGTCAGTTCCTCGTAGGCCGGGTGCATTTGCAGCCGCTGCTTCGCGTTCGCCCCAAAGCTGGTGGACGGCGCACGTCCCGGCAGCACCAGGTGCGCGCGCACATTGAACGACGCCAACTCCAGCGCCAGCGATTCGGTAAATGCATTCACCGCCGCCTTGCTTCCGGTGTACACCGACAACAGCGGCAACGGCTTCAGCGTCACGCTGGACGTGACATTGATGACCACCCCCGCGCGCCGCTGGCGGAACTGCGGCAGCACCGCCTGCGTCATGGCAATGGTGCCGAACACATTGGTGTCGAACACCGCGCGCACGGTCGCCATGTCGACGCCTTCCAGCGCCCCCAGCGCGCCGATGCCGGCGTTGTTGACCAGTACATCCACCGGGCCGGCCTCCGCGACCAGCCGCGCGATGCTGCCGGCGTCGGCCACATCCAGTTCCAGCACCCGCAAGCGCGGCGAGGCCGGCAGCAGGTCCGCGCGCGGCGTGCGCATGGTGGCGATGACGTTCCAGTCACGGTCGAGGAAATAGCGGGCGGTCGCCAGGCCAAAGCCGGATGAGCAGCCAGTAATCAAAATCGTTTTCATGCGAGCTCCTTGAGTTGAGTGACTCCACTGTAGTGCGCCACTGCCGGACTTGCTACAATCAGCAGTCCATGTTTCATTTGCGAGAGTCCAGACATGATCGATCCACTGGCCGAGGTGGTGACACTATTGCAACCACGTGCGCAGTTGTCCAAGGTGGTCAGCGGCGCCGGCGCCTGGCGGGTGCGGCGCTCGCACGCGGGCCAGCCGTTTTACTGCGTGGTGCTGGAGGGCGCCAGCCTGCTGACGATCAGCGGGCGGGCGCCGTTGCCGCTGGCGCAGGGCGATTTTGTGCTGATCCCCGAGTCGCACGAGTTCGCCATGACCAGCCCGCTGCCACCGCCGGCCGCGGCCGACGACCCGCCGCCGCTGCCGTTGGCCGACGGCGCCTTCCGCCTGGGCGCCGCCGACGCGCCGGCCGAGACGGTGCTGCTGGTCGGCCACTGCACCTTCGACTCGCCGGACGCGGCGCTGCTGGTGTCGCTGCTGCCGCAGCTGATCCATATTCGCGGCGAGCAGCGCCTGGCCACGCTGGTGCAACTGGTGCGCGACGAGTCACGTGCCAAGCGGCCGGGACGCGCGCTGGTGCTGTCGCATCTGCTGGAAGTGCTGCTGATCGAGGCGCTGCGCTCGGCCGCCGTCACCGCCGGCGCGCCCGGCCTGCTGCGCGGCCTGGCCGACGAGCGGCTGGCGGTGGCGCTGCGCCGCATGCACGAGGACAGCGCGCGGCCGTGGACGGTGGCGCAGCTGGCCAGGGAGGCGGCACTGTCGCGCTCGGCGTTCTTCGAGCGCTTCAGCGCCGCCGTCGGCGTGGCGCCGATGGCCTATCTGCTGCGCTGGCGCATGGCGCGCGCCAAGCAGCTGCTGCGGCGGCAGGCCAGCGTCGCCGCCGTGGCGGAGCAGGTCGGCTACGGCTCGGCCAGCGCCTTCAGCGTGGCGTTCACCCGTTACGCCGGCGTCACGCCGACGTCGTGGCTGCGCTTGAGGTAAGCTCTCGGCTGATAAAGCAATTTTATGGATGACGTATGCTGATTAATTGTGTGGCCTACCAGGATGGTAAAAAACTGGCCGACATTCCGGTCGAAGACATCAGCGACTATATCGAGCAGCCGGAAACCTTTGTCTGGGTGGCGCTGCGCGACGCCCAGCCGGACGAGCTGGCGGTGATGCAGCAGGAATTCGGCCTGCACGAGCTGGCCGTCGAGGACGCCAGCCGCGGCCACCAGCGGCCCAAGATCGAGGAGTACGGCGATTCGCTGTTCGTGGTGGTCAAGACCATCGAGTGCCACGACGGCGACGTGGCGGTGGGCGAGGTCGATATTTTCGTCGGCCAGAACTATGTGCTGTCGTCGCGCGACGGCAGCAGCCAGCACGGCTTCCAGAGCGTGCGCACGCGCGCCGAGAAGGAGCCGCACATGCTGCGCCTCGGCCCGGCCTTCGTGCTGTACGCGCTGATGGACGCCGTGGTGGACCGCTATTTCCCGGTGCTGGACATGCTGGAAACCGAGTTGGAAAAGATCGAGGAGCTGATCTTCACCCAGGGCCGGCAGCGCGACAACATCCAGCGGCTGTACGAGCTGAAAAGCAAGGTGACGACGGTGCGCCACGTGGTGGCGCCGCTGATGGAGGCGATGGGGCGGCTGCACGGCGGCCGCGTGCCATCCATGTGCCTCGACACGCAGGAATACTTCCGCGACGTGCACGACCACCTGCACCGCATCAGCGGCGCGCTGGACGGCATCCGCGACACCATCGCCACGGCGATCCAGGTCAATCTGTCGATGGTGGCCATCGAGGAAAGCGAAGTCAACAAGCGGCTGGCGGCGTGGGCGGCGATCTTCGCCATCGTCACCGCGTTCGCCGGCCTGTGGGGCATGAACTTCAAGTACATGCCCGAGCTGGAGTGGAAGTTCGGCTACCCGATGGCGATCGCCATCATGGTCGGCGTCTGCCTGTACCTGCACCGGCGCTTCAAGAAGGCCGGCTGGCTGTGAGGTTCCTCAGGTCAGGGCCACCGGATTGACGTTGACCTGGGTGGAGCCGACGTAGAGCGGCTGCCCCAGCACAAACAGGCATTCATACACGCGGTCGCGCACCAGCGCCCGGGTATCGATCAGCTCCAGGTTGTAGATGCCGCGCTGCGCCAGCATGAACTGGTTGACCGGGAATTCCTCGCCGCTCGGGTTGGGATAGACTTCGGACGCCCAGGTGTCGCCGCCAAAGGCGACGATGTCGCGCGCGGCCAGCCAGCGCGCGGCGTCCATGTCGATGCCCGGCTCGACCTCCAGAAATTGCTGGTGGTCCTTGCCGATCAGTTCCAGCCAGCCGGTGTTGAACAGCACCACGTCGCCGGCCTCGATGGTGAGCCCCTGGCGCGCCAGCGTGGCCTCGATGTCGGCCACGGTGATGGCCGTGCCGCCGGGGACGATGTCGACGCCGAAGTGCGCCACCATGTCCAGCACCACCGCGCGCGCCACCAGCGGCGGCACCTTCTCCACGCCCAGCTTCTTGACGCCTTCGACGGTGACGAAGTCCTCGGCCCGGTTTCCGTTGTAATACACGTGGTTGATGCCGATGTGGCCGATGCCATTGAGCTGCGTGCCGACGCCGGTCCAGGCAACCGCCAGTTCGTCCTTGAAGGTGAACTGGTTGGGGCCGGTGGTCTTGCCGGCCTGCTCGCCCGGCTGGATGTTGTACAGCTTGAAGCTGCGGTGGCGGAAGGCAGGCAGGTCCTTGCTGACCGGCACCGCCAGCGGATAGGTCTTGCCGGTTTTGATCAGTCTGGCGGCCTTGAGCACGCGCTCAGGCGTGATCAGATGGGCGGCGCCGATTGCGGCGCACGGTAAAAACTGTTTTGCGCCGGCCACAACAGAAAAAAAGCCCGCGCAGCAGGCGCTGCGCGGGCTTTTTACGGAGCTGCTACGGCTTAGAACTTGTAGCCAGCGGTCACGTAGACGAAGCGGCCACGTGGATCGTACTGGTTGATGTCGTAGCCGGCCTGGAACTGGTTGGTCACGGCGGTACCAATCGGTTGAGGCTGCTTGTCGAACAGGTTCTTCACGCCCAGCGCCAGGGTCAGGTTTTTGATGCCTTTCCAGGTCACGTTGGCGTCGTAGATGGTTTCGGCGCCGATGAACACACGGTTGTCGTTCAGGTCGTGGCCCACTTCGTAGCCGGTGCGGAAGTTCTGCACCAGGGTGGTGGCCCATGGACCATTGCTCCAGGTGGCTGCCAACTGGTGTTTCCAACGCAGGACCACGCCGCCGTTTTGGGCGCCGATGACCGGAGTGCCGGAGCCGTCCACGATGGTGCCGACCTTGTGCGAGATGTCGCCGCCAGGGCTGGTCTGGTTGAAGTCGTCCATGTAGGTGCCGTTCAGGTTCACGTCCAGCTTGCCGAAGCTGAAGTTATCCTTCCAGTTCGCGAACACGTCCAGACCCTGCACGTTGGCGTTGCCGGTGTTGGCCAGGGTTTGCTTGATGCTGACGATGTCGTTGCCGTTCAGCGTCACCAGGCCAGCGTAGGCCGGGTCGCCAGCGCGGAAGCGCGACACCACTTCCTGTGCCGACGGGGTGGCCAGGATGTCACGGATGTTGATGTTGAAGAAGTCAACACCGATGCTGGTCGACGCCACTGGCTGCCATACCACGCCGAACGAGTACTGCTTCGACTTTTCTGGCTTCAGGTTCGGGTTGCCGCCGGTCAGCGAGTTCACCTGCAGGCCGTTTTGCTTGGTGCCTGGATCGTTGAACTGTTCCGAGGTACCCAGCGTTTGCGGGGTCCACAGGTCCACCAGCGATGGCGCGCGGAAGCCGGTGCCGTACGAACCGCGCAGCACCAGTTCCTTGATTGGCTGCCAGCGGAAGTTACCCTTCCAGTTGGCGCTGTTGCCGACGTCGTTGTACTTGTCATCACGCGCGGCCAGGTTGACTTCCAGCGACTTCAGCACAGGAATGCTCAGTTCGCCGAAGGCCGAGTTCACGGTACGGCTGCGGTCGATAGGCACCACCGAGCCGCCCAGGCCCGAGATGTCGCCCGACTCATACGCGGCGCTCGGGTCGGTCACGTACTTTTCCTTGCGCGACTGCAGGCCCAACGCGTATTGCGGGGTAATGCCGGCCACGTTCCAGAAGTCGCCGGTGATCTTGGCGTCGAAGGCATCGCTGGTCGACTTGGCGTTCAGGAAGGTGCCGCTGAAGGCTGCGCTCTTCAGCTGGTCGGCCAGGGCGCCGGTTTGCACGCCGCCTGGTGCCCATGGGTTCCAGTTGCTGGCGTTGATGATCTTGGCGTAGGCCACTTGCGAGAAGTAGCCGGTGGTCACTGCGCTTTCCAGCTTCGATTCGTTGTGGCTGACGGCGACTTCATAGTCGGCGAAGCTCAGCGAGCCTTTGGCGCCGAACACCACGCGGGCTTGCTTGGCGGTGTCGACGTTCTGGCGTGGGCCGAAGTCAAACACGCGCGAGGTGATCGACAGCGGCTTGCCGATCAGCGAGGTGAAGCCCTGGCTGGTCAGGTAAGGCACGGCGATCGACTGGTACACCGGGTTCGTCGGGTACAGCAGCAGCGCGGCGTCCACGCCTTGGGCGGCGAACTGGGCATCGGTTTCGAAGAACGACGCGCGTGCTGGCGACGGCTGGTAGGTCTGTGTGACCTTGCTCTGCGAGTACAGTACGTCAGCGAACAGCTGGTGGTTATCGTTGATCTGATAGGTCAGGTTGCTGGTGAAGTTGTACAGCTCACGATCCGGGGTCAGGCCGACGTCCGGGCCGCTGTCGTAGGCGCAATATGGGCTGCCTTTGGCGCCGCCTTGCAGGGTCGCCATCTTGATGGTCGAGCACTTGTCGCCGATTGCCAGCGGGTTGCCGTAGCCGGAGCCGCCGCTGCTGAAGCCGGCGTCAGGACCGCCGTTCGGGCCCGGGGTGAACGAACCCTGAATGTTGCCCAGACCGGTAGCGGTCGAATTGTAGTAGGGCAGGCGGGTGGCCGATTTGGCGTAGTCACGGTCACGACCGAACAGCGCTTTTTCCTTTTCGTACGAGCCCGACGCAACGATGCTCAGCTTGTCGTTGTTGTAGCCGCCGGTGATCGAGGCGCGGCCGTTCTGGCCACCGCCGCTTTCGGTCGGCGAGCCGTAGGTGCCGGTCACTTCAATGCCTTCGACGCGTTTCGACAGGATGAAGTTGACCACGCCGGCCACGGCATCCGAACCGTACACGCCCGAGGCGCCGTCTTTCAGGATTTCCACGCGCTCGATGGCGGCCAGTGGAATGGCATTGATGTTGACCGAGGCGCCATCGCTACCAGCGAAGGCGGCCAGGCGGCGGCCGTTGACCAGCACCAGGGTACGGGTCGAGCCCAGGCCGCGCAGCGAGATCGACGACAGGCCGCCGGTCGAGGTGCCGGCGCCGGTGGCGTTGGTGGTGCCGCCAGCCGACGAGAATGCCGAGATCGACTGCAGCAGTTCTTCGGTGCTGGTGGCACCGGTCTTGGCGATGTCAGCCTTGCTGACGATCTGCACTGGCAGCGAGGTTTCGTTGTCGACGCGTTTCACAGACGAACCGGTAATTTCCACGCGTTGGATCACAGGGGTGTCCTGTGCGAATGCAGGCTGGGCCAGCAGGCCGGCGCCGATCAGCGCCGCGCTGCCCGAGAACATCAGGCGCACTGCACGCGAGATTGCGGTTTCCATCATCATTGATTGAGCTCCTAGGAGTGTTGTTGTACATCGTCACATTGGAAGACGAGCCAGGACAATTGCTTTATAAATTATCCAAGCTAAGCATGAAACCACTGGAAGTACCCTACGGTCAATTGACAAGATGGAATGTCAGCATAATAAACAACACTTTTGCCCGCTTTTTACCCTAAAAGGGGACTACTTTTACATTAATATACAAAGTCTTGCGTAGATAAACCACAAATTGTGCTAAAGAACCGTTTTTTATTAACCAAGGTTAACGGGTTTGACGCTAAAATTGCCCGGTGAGCGATGCGGGAGCCAGGCCATGAGTGAGCACAACAGGCTGTTCGATGCGGCAGATGGCCGGGCCCTGGCCGAGGCGGCGCTACGGTCGATTACCGATTCCACGGCGCGGGCGCGCGGCGACGATTTCCTGCGCATCCTGGTGCGCGACCTGGCGCGCGCGCTGGATGTGCGTTACGTGATCGCCGGCCGCGTGATCGCCATGGAGGACGGCGAGGGCATCCGCACGCTGGCCGTGTGGGGCGGCGCCGACTACCTGCCCAACATGGAATACAGCCTGCGCCACACGCCGTGCCAGGACGTCACCGAGCAATGCATGTGCTTCCATGGCAGCGGCATCCAGGCCGATTACCCGCAGGACACGCTGCTGGTCGACATGCAGGCCGAGAGCTACATCGGCATGCCGATGATCGATACCGAGGGGCAGACGCTGGGCATCCTGTCGGCCATCGACACCAGGCCGATGGCCGAGGACAAGCGGCTGCTGGCGCTGTCGCTGCTGTCGATCTTCGCCGCCCGCGGCGCCGCCGAGCTGCAGCACCAGGACCGCGAGCAGCAGCTGGAGGCCACCGTGCAGCGCCGCACCGACGCCTTGCTGGCGGCGCAGGCCACGCTGGTCGAGCAGGAAAAAATGGTGGCGCTGGGCACGCTGGTGGCGGGCGTGGCGCACGAGGTCAACACGCCGATCGGCGTCGCCGTCACGGCGGCCTCCACCATGGTCAGCTACGCCGACGACCTGATCCGGTGCGTCGGCGGCGAGCGCGTCAGCCGCTCCGAGCTGCTGGCGACGGCGCAGCGGCTGCGCGAGGGCGCCCAGCTGATCGAGCGCAACCTGGCGCGCGCGGCCGACCTGATCGGCAACTTCAAGCAACTGGCGGTGGACCAGGGCAGCACCCATGTGTCGGAAGTGAGCTTGCGCGAGCACGCGCTGAGCGTGGTGTCGGCGCACGGGCCGGAGCTGCGCAAGGTGGGCCTCGCGGTGGAGGTCGACATCGCGCCGGATTTGCGCACGCGGCTGGACGCCGGGCGCTGGTCGCAGGTGCTGTCCAACCTGCTGATGAACGCGGCCAAGCACGGCTACCCGAACGGCGGGCCGGGGCGGGTGACGCTGGCCGCGCGGCTGGCGCTGGATGGCGGCGCGCGCTGGCTGCTGCTGGAGTTCGCCGACGACGGCGTCGGCCTGACGCCCGAGGTGCGCGAGCGCGTGTTCGAACCGTTTTTCACCACCAAGCGCGGGCAGGGCGGCTCGGGGCTGGGCATGCACATCGTCTACACCATTGTGCACCAGATGGGCGGCCAGGTGGCGGTGGCCGCCCCCGCGCCCGACAGCGCCGGCTGCCGCATCAAGCTGCGGCTGCCGGTGCGCGATTAAAAAGCAGCTGGGCTTACTGCGCGGCCAGCGACAGGGCGACCGCCTCGGCCACCTTGATGCCGTCGACGCCGGCCGACAGGATGCCGCCGGCGTAGCCTGCGCCTTCGCCGGCCGGGAACAGGCCGCGCGTGTTCAGGCTCTGCAGCGTGTCGTCGTCGCGCTTGATGCGGATCGGCGACGAGGTGCGCGTTTCCAGCCCGGTCAGCACGGCGTCGTGCTTGAAGTAGCCCTTGATCTGCTTGTCGAACGCCGGGAAGGCCTCGCGCAGCGCCGTCACCGCGAACTCCGGCAGGATCTGCGCCAGGTCGGTCAGCGTGATGCCCGGCTTGTACGACGGCGTCACCGCGCCAAAGTCGGTCGAGGCGCGGCCGGCCACGAAGTCGCCCATCAGCTGGCCGGGGGCGTTGTAGGTGCCGCCGCCCAGCTTGAACGCCTTCTCTTCCAGGTCGCGCTGGAAGGCGACGCCGGCCAGCGGATGGCCCGGATAATCGACTTCCGGCGAAATGCTGACCACGATGGCGCTGTTGGCGTTGCGCTCGTTGCGCGAATACTGGCTCATGCCGTTGGTGACCACGCGGCCCGGCTCGGACGCCGCCGCCACCACCGTGCCGCCCGGGCACATGCAGAAGCTGTACACCGCGCGGCCGTTCGAGGCGTGGTGCACCAGCTTGTAGTCGGCCGCGCCCAGGATCGGGTGGCCGGCGTTGGGGCCGAAGCGGCAGGCGTCGATCAGCGATTGCGGGTGCTCGACGCGGAAGCCGATCGAGAACGGTTTGGCCTCGATGTAGACGCCGCGCTCGTACAGCATTTCGAAGGTGTCGCGCGCGCTGTGGCCGATGGCCAGCACCACGTGGTTGGTGGCGATGCGCTCGCCGCTCTGCAGCACGATGCCGCGCACCTGGCGGCCGTCGGCCGTGTCCTCGATGTCGATGTCGGTGACCTTGCTTTCAAAGCGGTATTCGCCGCCCAGCGCCTCGATCGTCTCGCGCATCGACTCGACCATCTTGACCAGGCGGAAGGTGCCAATGTGCGGCTTGCTGACGTAGATGATTTCCTCCGGCGCGCCGGCCTTGACGAACTCGGTCAGCACCTTGCGGCCGTAGTGTTTCGGGTCCTTGATCTGGCTGTACAGCTTGCCGTCCGAGAAGGTGCCGGCGCCGCCTTCGCCGAATTGCACGTTCGATTCCGGGTTGAGCTTGCGCTGGCGCCAGAAGCCGAAGGTGTCAACGGTGCGCTCGCGCACGATCTTGCCGCGCTCGACGATGATGGGGCGCAGGCCCATCTGCGCCAGGATCAGCGCCGCCAGCAGGCCGCACGGGCCGATGCCGATCACCACCGGGCGCTGGAAATCGGCGCGGGCGGCGATGGCCTGGCCGTCGGCGACGAATTTGTACGAGGTGTCGGGCGAGGGCATCAGGTGCACGTCATGCTGCAGGCGCTGCAGCACGGCCGCCTCGTTGGCGACGTCGACGTCCAGCGAGTAGATCAGCACGATGGCGGTTTTCTTGCGCGCGTCGTAGCTGCGCTTGTAGACGGTGTAGCCGCGCAGGTCGGCGGCGGGGATGTCCAGGCGCGCCAAGATGGCGGCCGGCAGTTGCTCCTCGCTGTGGTTGAGTGGGAGCTTGAGTTCGTTGATACGCAACATGGGTGGAGGGTTCCGAAAATTGCAGGGCTCCGTAGCTAGCGGAGAGCGAAACGGTATTTTACCCTGAGCAGCCGCGGCGGCGTCAGTTCAGGCCAGCCCGCCCCACGCCGCGCTCAGCACCGACACCGCCATCAACGCCGCCGTCTCGGTGCGCAGGATGCGCGGTCCCATCGCCAGCGGCAAGGCGCCGTGGCGCAGCGCCAGCGCTTCTTCCTGCTCGCTGAGACCGCCTTCGGGGCCAACCACCAGGGTTACCGCCTGCGGTGCCTGGTGGCGCGCCCAGCTGGCCAGCGAGTGCTCGGCGCGCGGCGTCAGGATGATGCGGCGGTGCAGGTCCTGCTGGGTGATCCACTGTTTATAGTCTTGCGGGGGCGCCAGTTGGGCCAGCCGGTTGCGGCCGCTCTGCTCGGCGGCAGCGACAATGATGCCGCGCCAGTGGTCCAGTTTTTTCTCGGCCCGCTCGGCCGACAGTTTCACCACGCAGCGTTGCGCCGCCAGCGGCTGGAAGCCCGACACGCCCAGTTCAATCGCCTTTTCGATGATCCAGTCCATCTTGCTGCCCTCGGGCAGGGCTTGCGCCAGGGTAATGGCAAACGGCAACTCGGCCTCGCGCGCCACGTGGGCCTTGATGTCGGCGCTGGCACTGCGGCGGCCGATCTCGCCCAGGCTGGCGGTGTATTCGCCACCGTCGCCGTTGAACAGGGTGACCAGGTCGCCGCGGCCCAGGCGCAGCACCTGCACGTGGTGGGCGACCGCTTCAGGCAGATCGACAAGCTGGCCTATCGCCAGCGGCTGGGAAACGTAAAAGCGGGGCATGGGAATCCGATCGAGAGACGAGCCGCCATTTTAATCGGTGCCGCCCCGGCGAGAAACCGCTGCAAACTATCGGTCAATGACGCCCTGTGTTGGTGCGTATTAATTCCATGTTGGTGCGGGCAGGTGATGGCGTGCACCAGCAGGTTTCGCGCGGATCGCGGCCACAGAATTTTATTCTGAAAAGATGGCAAAACCTGCTTGCGTGGAAAATTTTATATCGATATGCGGAAGTTGCGCGGAACAAACAGTGGGTGTTTGTGTGAGAGGAACGCATGAAATCTGCCGTCCCATCATAAATTATTTATCCACCCTCTTACATAAAATAAACACGTTTTCTGTCAATTTTTCCGTTTCGCGTTGTTTTATTGCATAACAAAAGTTGTATTGTTGACACACTTGTTTGCCGCGTGTTTTTATTGATTTATGGGCAGGCAGCACCCGCCCGTAATTGTTGGTAAGTAAGAGCTCTCCACAGAGAGAGAATGGGTATTGTTGCCTACAAGGCAAAATTTATTCAAATTGGGAATACACTCATGATGTTACGTAAAACAGTTCTTGTGAACGCGTTGTCGCTCGCCTTTGGCACGGCAGCGTTGACCATGGCCGTTGTGCAGCCGGCCATGGCGCAGTCGAATGCCAGCGGTACCGTTTATGGCCGCGTGGCGCCAGGCAGCGCGACCGCGGTTGTGCTGAAGAACCTCGACACCAACCAGACCCGTACCACCGCTGTGGACGCCAGCGGCGCGTTCAGCGCCACCTCGCTGCCGGTCGGCCGCTACAGCGCCACGCTGATGAATGGTGCGACCACCGGCGCCACCACCAACCTGGAAGTCCTGGTGGGCCAGGGTGTGGAAGCCGTGTTCGGCGGCGGCGTACAGACCGTGCAGGTGAGCGGCCGTCGCAGCCGTATCGACATGACCAGCGCCAACAACGGCGCCACTTTCACCGCGCGCGAACTGGACAAACTGCCGATCGCCCGCAGCGTGGAAGCGATTGTGCAACTGGCGCCGAACACCACCCGCGGCGACCCTACCTATTCAGCCGGCGCCAGTATCGGCGGCGGCGGCGCATCGGAAAATGCGTACTACATCAACGGTTTCCCGGTCACCAACCCGCTGAGCCAGCTGGGCGGCTTTGAGCTGCCATTCGGCGCCATCGCCCAGGCCCAGGTGCTGACTGGCGGCTACGGCGCCGAGTTCGGCCGTTCGGTCGGCGGTGTGGTCAACATCACCACCAAATCCGGTACCAACACCTGGGAAGTGGGTGGCCTGATCTCGACCACGCCAAAAGACTGGCGCGCTCACTACAAGGATATGTACTACTCCAACACCGGCGTGTTCCCTGCCACCGATGGCACGCTGCGTATCCGTCGTGAAAACAATACCCGCGAACAGACCCAGTACTCTGCCTATGTTGGCGGTCCGCTGATCAAAGATACCTTGTTCGGCTTCGTCGCCCTGGAGCAGACCGAAGACGAAGTGTCGGGCGTCTACAATGGCCGTACCGCGCTGACCAATGCGTCGAACGGCTGGCGCGACTACCAGACCACCACCCAGCGCTACTACATCAAGCTGGACTGGAACATCACCGACAACCATCGCCTGGAATACACCGGCATCGGTGACCTGCCGAAGACCAACACCCAGTACCGCTCGTACGACTACGTGACCCGCGCCGTGGGCAGCAAAGTCAACTCGTCGACCCACGAGGAATACGGCCCATTCAACCCGAACGGCGGCCAGGCCAACATCCTGCGCTACGTCGGCAACATCACCGACGACCTCACCGTCAACGCGCTGTACGGCAAATCGCGTGCGCGCCACATCTATACCCCGGCCGGCTACGATCCAACCATCGCGCAGGTCACCGCTTCGCCGGAAAACCAGGTCGCCGGCCTGAACTACACGGGTGGCCAGCCGTTCAGCACCAACCAGCCATACAACGGCGCCCAGGATAACGTGATCTCGAAACGCCTGGACCTGGAATACAAGCTGGGCAGCCACAAGCTGCGTGCCGGTCTGGACAACAACTCGATGTCGTCGCTGAACGCCGGCGACGCGCTGGCGGGCGGCGCCCTGTGGACCTACCTGAAGACCGATCCGTCCAAACCGCTCGCGGTTGCAGGCGGCACCGTTCCGGCGCTGGCCGGCCGCGGCGCGCTGGCGTCGCAAGGCTACTACGTGTCGAAGACGCTGACGTCGACCGTGTCGAACGCCTATGCCGGCCAGGACGCGCAGTACATCGAAGACCAGTGGCAGATCACGCCAAAACTGCTGGTGACCGGTGGTATCCGTCGTGAAGGCTTCTACAACGCCAACCAGGACGGCACCAAGTACATCGAGATGAAGAACCAGATCGCGCCGCGCCTGTCGGCCGTGTGGGACGCCAATGGCGACAACTCGATGAAGGTCTTCGGTAGCGCCGGCCGTTACACGCTGCAGATGCCAACCGTGATCGCTCTGCGTGGCGCCAACGGTTCGCTGAACACCACCCAGTACTTTACCTACACCGGCACCGACTCGCACGGCGCGCCGACCGGCATCACGGCCATCACCAACCCGCTGTCGGCCAACAACGAACTCGGTCAGGCGAAAGACCCGAAAACCGTTGCCGCGCTGGACATGAAGCCGTCGTACCAGGATGAGATCACGCTGGGCTTCGAAAAAGCCTACAGCCCGAGCCTGAACTTCGGCGTCAAGGCCACCTACCGTACCCTGAAATCGACCATCGACGACTTCTGCGACGCCCGCGTATTCGAAAAATACGCTGCCCAGCACAACATCGATACGTCGAACTGGGGCGGCTTCAGCTGCGCATCGTTCAATCCGGGCGAAGCCAACGACTTCCTGGTTGACTACGCAGGCACCGGCAAGAACTACACCCGCGTTCACCTGAGCAAGGAAGACCTGGGCTTCGACAAGGCCAAGCGTACCTACGCCGCGCTGGACTTCTTCGCCGAGCACCCATTCCGCGATGGCTGGTATGGCAAGGTCAACTACACCCTGGGCCGCAGCAAGGGCAACACCGAAGGTCAGACCCTGTCGGATACCACCAACGCCCAACCGGACGTGGCGGCGACCCAGACCTGGGACTACAAGGAGCTGATGCAGTACTCGGACGGCCTGCTGCCGAACGACCGCCGGCACCAGATCAAGGCCTTCGGCTTCTATGAAGTCACGCCGCAGATCACCGTCGGTGGCTTCCTGACCCTGGCTTCGGGCCGTCCGCGTTCGTGCTCGGGCACCAACCCGACCACCATCGGCACCGACTACAACTACAACTCGGCGTCGCACTACTGCTTCGGCGTGACCGGCGACAAGAACGTGCCGTCGCCACGTGGCACCGTGGGCCGTCTGCCATGGGAAAAAACCCTGGACCTGAACGCCGCATGGCGTCCGACCTTCCTGCCAGGCCTGTCGCTGAAAGTGGACGTGTACAACGTGCTGAACGACCAGACCGCGCAGAAAGTGGTCGAGCGTTACAACACCAACAACGCCCGTTACGCGCTGTACGAATCGGTGCTGGCCTACACTGCGCCACGCGCGTTCAAGTTCACCGCGGAGTTCAACAAGAAGTTCTAAGTTGGCTATCGGCGCCGGCCTGACCGGCGCCTGAGAGCAGGGGCGGCGTGCCATTCTGGACGCCGCCCTTTTTCGTTCTGGCGACGCTGCTCTGGTAGAATAGCCAGCTTCAGAAAGTAGCCGGCCTACTGCAAACGCATTCAAACTCCGTGATTGACCACACCATGACTTTTACGCCCCAACACCCACAAAAAGCCAATGCGATCCGCGCGCTGGCCATGGACGCCGTCCAGAAGGCCAATTCCGGCCACCCAGGCATGCCGATGGGCATGGCCGAGATCGCGGTTGCGCTGTGGAGCGGCCACTACCGCCACAATCCGGCCAACCCGGGCTGGGTCAACCGCGACCGCTTCCTGCTGTCCAACGGCCACGGCTCGATGCTGCACTACGCGCTGCTGCACCTGAGCGGCTACGCGGTGAGCATGGATGACATCCAGGCCTTCCGCCAGCTGCACTCGAAGACCCCGGGTCACCCGGAAGTGGGCTACACCCCGGGCGTGGAAACCACCACCGGCCCGCTGGGCCAGGGCATCGCCAACGCGGTCGGCATGGCGCTGGCCGAGTGGCTGCTGGCGAGCGAATTCAACAAGCCGGGCCTGGACGTGGTCGATCACTATACCTACGCCTTCGTCGGCGATGGCTGCCTGATGGAGGGCATCTCGCACGAGGCGTGCGCGCTGGCCGGTACGCTGGGTCTGAAAAAACTGATCGCGCTGTACGACGACAACGGCATCTCGATCGACGGCAAGGTGGAAGGCTGGTTCACCGACGACACCCCGGCCCGTTTCGAGGCCTACGGCTGGAACGTGATCCGCGCGGTCGACGGCCACGACGTGGCCGCCGTCTCGGCCGCCATCGAAGCGGCCAAACAAGCCGGCAAGCCGACCCTGATCTGCTGCAAGACCATCATCGGCAAGGGCTCGCCTAACCTGCAGGGCGGCGACAAGGTGCACGGCGCCGCGCTGGGCGACAAGGAAGTGGCCGCCGTGCGCGAATACATCGGCTGGAGCGCTGCCCCGTTCGAGGTGCCGGCCGACGTCTACGCCGCCTGGGACTTCAAGGCCGCCGGCGCCCAGCTGGAAGCCGACTGGGCTGCCAAGTTCGCCGAGTACAGCGCCCAATACCCGCAGGAAGCCGCTGAGCTGAGCCGTCGCATGGCCGGCGAGCTGCCGGGCAACTTCGAGGCGACGCTGGCCGCCGGCATCGCCGCCACCGTCGAGAAAAAGGAAAACATCGCCACCCGCAAGGCCAGCCAGAACGCCATCCAGGCGCTGGCGCCGGTGCTGCCGGAATTCCTCGGCGGCTCGGCCGACCTGACCGGCTCCAACCTGACCAACTGGAAGGAAATCACCCCGGTGCGTTCCGGCCAGCCCGGCAACCACATCAACTACGGCGTGCGCGAGTTCGGCATGTCGGCGATCATGAACGGCGTCGCCCTGCACGGCGGCTACATCCCGTTCGGCGCCACCTTCCTGACCTTCGCCGACTACAGCCGCAACGCGCTGCGCATGGCCGCGCTGATGAAGCAGCGTTCGATCTTCGTGTTCACCCACGATTCGATCGGCCTGGGCGAGGACGGCCCGACCCACCAGTCGGTCGAGCACGTGTCGTCGCTGCGCCTGATCCCCAACCTGGACAACTGGCGGCCGTGCGACACCACCGAGTCGATGGTGGCGTGGGGCGAGGCGGTCAAGCGCAAGAATGGCCCGTCGACGCTGATCTTCTCGCGCCAGAACCTGCCGTACCAGGAGCGCAGCGCCGCGCAGATCGCCGACATCGCGCGCGGCGGCTACGTGCTGAAGGAAGTCGCCGACGCCAAGGTGACGCTGATCGCCACCGGCTCGGAAATCGAACTGGCGCAGGCTGCCGCCACCGCGCTGGCGGCCGAGGGCATCGCCGCGCGCGTGGTGTCGATGCCGTCGACCGACGTGTTTGACCGTCAGGACGCCGCCTACAAGGCCAGCGTGCTGACCAAGGGCGTGCCGCGCGTGGCGATCGAGGCGGGCGTGACCGATTTCTGGTACAAGTACGTCGGTCTGGAAGGCGCGGTGGTGGGCATCGATACCTTCGGTGAGTCGGCCCCGGCGGGGGTGCTGTTCAAGCACTTCGGCTTCACGGTGGACAACGTCGTGGCGAAAGTCAAAACGGTCATTGCTTAATCTATAATTGCTTATTGCGGTACTAATATTTCTAATCAGGAGCAAAGTATGACGATCAAAGTTGCAATCAATGGCTATGGCCGTATCGGCCGTAATGTGCTGCGTGCATTCTACGAAGGCGGCAAGAAGCAAGACATCCAGATCGTGGCGATTAACGACCTGGGCGATGCCAAGGCCAATGCCCACCTGACCCGCTACGACACCGCCCACGGCAAGTTCCCGGGCACCGTGGAAGTGGACGGCGACAACATGATCGTGAACGGCGACGTGATCCGCGTGTTCGCGCAGCGCAACCCGGCGGAAATCCCGTGGGGCGACCTCGGCGTGGACGTGGTGCTGGAGTGCACCGGCTTCTTCACCACCAAGGAAAAAGCCTCGGCCCACCTGAAGGGCGGCGCCAAGAAGGTGATCATCTCGGCGCCGGGCGGCAAGGATGTCGACGCCACCATCGTCTACGGCGTCAACCACGGCGTGCTGAAGGCGTCGGACACCGTGATCTCGAACGCCTCGTGCACCACCAACTGCCTGGCGCCGCTGGTCAAGCCGCTGAACGACGCCATCGGCCTGGAAAACGGCCTGATGACCACCGTCCACGCCTACACCAACGACCAGGTGCTGACCGACGTCATGCACGAAGACCTGCGCCGCGCCCGTTCGGCCACGCAGTCGATGATCCCGACCAAGACCGGCGCCGCCGCCGCGGTCGGCCTGGTGCTGCCGGAGCTGAACGGCAAGCTGGACGGCTACGCC
Source organism: Duganella sp. 1224 (assembly GCF_013408245.1). Lineage (GTDB taxonomy): Bacteria > Pseudomonadota > Gammaproteobacteria > Burkholderiales > Burkholderiaceae_D > Rugamonas. The sequence continues at coordinate 438 of NZ_JACBYS010000013.1, read as the reverse complement.
ATCCGCGTGCCGACCATCAACGTGTCGATCGTCGACCTGTCGTTCATCGCCAAGCGCGACACCACCGTCGATGAAATCAACGCGCTGATGAAGGCCGCCGCCGAGGGCCCGCTGAAAGGCGTGCTGACCTACAACACCGAGCCGCTGGTGTCGGTCGACTTCAACCACAACCCGGCCTCGTCCAACTTCGACGCCACCCTGACCAAGGTGTCGGGCCGGCTGGTCAAGGTATCGTCGTGGTACGACAACGAGTGGGGCTTCTCGAACCGCATGCTGGACACCACCGTGGCGCTGATGAGCGCCAAGTAAGCGCGCCGGCCAACAAAAAAGCCTCCCTCGGGAGTAATGCCGTTCAGTTAAGACTGAACGGCATTTTTATTTTGCGGTGTTGTAAACGTAAGAAGAGCCTGTTAACCTGCGGCTCATGCTTGATGATGC
>NZ_JACBYS010000012.1 GCF_013408245.1 Duganella sp. 1224 | reverse complement strand
CTCAAAATACTGACAGTATTTCTTGTTGAGCATTTAATGCTTTTTGTTGCAGCATCAAACGCCCACATTTATCGACTGTAATTTTTTAAAGACCGGTGTTACTCGCTGCTGAAGCGTTGTGTTCAGCAGCACAGAAGCGAGATTATGAAGCACTTGATTTATCTCGTCAACCCCTCGTTTTTACTTCGTTTCGCTTGGTCAGCGTTGCGTCGTTTTCGCGAGGGACCGAACTATATCAAAGCCCCTCGAAGTTTGGCAAGCGCTTTTCGAGGAAAGCTTTCATGCCTTCTTTTTGAGCGGGCGTGCCGAAGCCGGCCTGGAACAGCTGACGCTCGTACGCCACGCCTTGCGACAGCGTGGTTTCAAACGCGCGGTTGACGGCGTCCTTGATCTGCATGGCGACCGAGGTCGGCATGGCGGCGATCTGTTTGGCGGCGGTCAGCACTTCGTCGATCAGCTTATCGGCCGGCACCACGCGCGACACCAGGCCGATGCGCTCGGCCTCGACCGCGTCGATGGTGCGCGCGGTCAGCAGCAGGTCCATGGCCTTGGCCTTGCCGATGGCGCGCGGCAGGCGCTGCGTGCCGCCGGCGCCCGGCGTGACGCCCACCTTGATCTCCGGCTGGCCGAACTTGGCCGTGTCCGCGGCAATCAGGAAATCGCACATCATGGCCAACTCGCAGCCGCCGCCCAGCGCATAGCCGGCCACGGCACCCACCACCGGCTTGCGGACGCGCAGGATGTGCTCCCAGTTGCGGCCGATATAGTTGTCGCGGTGCGTGTCCGGGTAGGTGTAGTCCACCATGGCGGCGATGTCGGCGCCGGCCGCAAACGCCTTCTCGCTGCCGGTCAGCACGATGCAGCCGATGGCCGGGTCGGCGTCGAACTGATATAAGGCCTCGCCCAGCTCGTTCATCATGTTGTCGTTCAGCGCGTTCAGCGCCTTGGGACGGTTCAAACGGATCAGGGCTACTTTGTCGTGCACTTCGACGATCAGGTCTTGATACGGCATGTGTTCCTCCAGGTGGAATATTTACCGGGCGATTGTAGCGCCTATCATCGGCGCTGGTATGATTGAAATTTGGCAACCTGCACTCAAGAGCTTCCCATTCTTAACGCCTTCCGCAACGACGCGCTGCTGCGCAACGGCGACTTTCGCCGCTACTGGTCCAGCGCCATCATCAACGGCTTTGGCAGCTATGTCAGCGCGCTGGCCATTCCGCTGTGCGCGGTGCTGCTGTTGAAAGCCACGCCGGCGCAGATGGGCATGATGGGCGCGGCCGCCGCCCTGCCCTTCGCGCTGCTGGGCCTGCCCGCCGGCGTGCTGCTCGACCGCAACCGCAAGCTGCCCATCCTGCTGACCAGCAAGGCGGTGCAGGCGGCGTCGCTGGCCAGCATTCCGCTGGCCTGGTGGCTGGGCGTGCTGACGGTGCAGTGGCTGTATGCCGTGTCCTTCATCACCGGCGCCTGCGGCGTGGTCGGCGGCGGCGCCGAGGTGGTGTTCCTGACCAATATGATCGGCCGCGACAAGCTGACCGACGCCCAGTCCAAGTTCACCGCCACCGATTCCGCCGCCCGTCTGCTGGCGCCCGGCTTCGCTGGCGTGCTGATTCAGTGGCTGACCGCGCCGTACGCGGTGCTGTTGAACGCCATCGGCTTTCTGGTGTCGATCGCGCTGCTGCGCGACGTCAAGGCCAGCGATCCCAAGCCGCCGCCGTCCAACAAGCATCCGCTGCGCGATATCCAGGACGGCATCCTGTTCATCTGGCGCCATGCGCTGCTGCGCGCGCTGGCCGTGGCGTCGGGCTGCTGGCACATGCTGTTTTACGGCTTCGCCGCGCTGCACGTGATTTTCGCCACGCGCGAGCTGGGCATGAGCGCCGGCATGCTGGGCGTGGCGCAGATGATCGGCGGCATCGGCGTGCTGGCCAGCTCGCTGCTGCTGAAACCCTTGAATCAGCGCTACGGCCCCACCGGCGCCATGCTGATCGGCATGGGCCTGTGTGCGTTTGCCTACACTGCAACGCCGCTGATCCCCGCCAACCTGTTCGGCCACCCGCTGGCCAGCGCCATCGCCTGCGCCACCATGTCCTTCTTCCTCGATTGCGGCGTGATGCTGTTCCTGATGCCGTACACCACCCTGCGCCAGCAGGTCACGCCGGACGCCTACCTGGGCCGCATGGTGTCCACCATGCGCTTCCTGACGGTGTCGGTGGCGCCGCTGGGCGCGCTGACGGCCGGCTATCTCGGCGAGCACTTCAGCGTGCGCACCGGCCTGGCCTGCGTGGCGGCCGGCGGCATCGCGCTGATGCTTGGACTGGCCCTGGCCATCCGTGCGCCAGAAAAGGCGGCGAGCCAGTAGGCTGGCTCCAGTGTGTCATTAACAGGAGTTAGCCATGTTTAAATCGATTTTGCTGCCAACCGACGGCTCCGAGCTGTCCGACAAAGCCACCGCGATCGCGATGGAATTCGCCAAACTGCACCAGTCGCGCGTCACCGCGCTGACGGTGATTCAGCCCATGCTGATGCCGTCGCTGGGCGACAGCGGCGCCGTGCTGGACGCCGGCCAGTACGAAACCCAGATGCAGGACGCCGCGCGCGCCCACATCACCAAGGTGGCGGCGGCCGCCAGCGCGGCCGGCATTCCATTTGAGGGGATTATCGCGATGTCGGCCAATCCGTCGGACGAGATTGTGGCGGCAGCGGAGAAATACGGCGCCGACCTGATCATGATGGCCTCGCACGGCCGTACCGGCTTGAGCAAGCTGCTGCTGGGCAGCGAAACCCAGAGTGTGCTGTCGCACACCACGCTGCCCGTGCTGGTGCTGCGTTAAAACTTCTTCGGCAGCAGCACCCAGATGCTGCCGCGCTGCTTCATGCGGCCGGCGTTTTCGGCCGCGTCGCCGCCAAAGCCGAAGAAGTAGTCGACGCGGATGGCGCCACGAATCGCACCGCCCGTGTCCTGCGCCATCACCAGCCGCTGCAGCGGAATATCGCTGTTCGGCTGGGTGGTGGACAGGAACATCGGCGCGCCCTGCGGCAACTGGGTGGCGTCGATGGCGACCGAGCGTTGCGGCGTCAGCGGCACGCCCAGCGAGCCTTTCGGCCCCACTTTCGGATCCGGCAGCTTCTCTTCCTTGAAGAACACGTAGCTCGGATTGACGTTGAACAGCTCCTGCATGCGGGTCGGGTGGCCGGCGATCCACGCCTTGATGCCCTGCGCCGAGGCCTGCTCCAGCGTCAGCTCGCCCTTCTCCACCAGGTATTTGCCGATGGATTTGTACGGATGGCCGTTCTGGTCGGCGTACGCCACGCGCACCGTCTCGCCGGTGTCGCTCAGTTGCACACGGCCCGAGCCCTGCACCTGCAGGAAGAACGATTCGACCGGATCGTCCACCCACAGCAGTTCCTTGCCGCTGAAGCCGGACGATTCGATGTCCGCGCGGGTGGCGTACGGCACCACCTTCTTGCCCACCAGCTTGCCGCGCAGACGCATGCCCTTCAGCTCCGGGTAGACGCTGGCCAGGTCGATGGTCAGCATATCGTCCGGCACCTTGTACAACGGCGTCTGGTACGGGCCGCCCTTCTTGCGGGCGCCGTGCAGCAGCGGCTCGTAGTAGCCGGTGATCAGGCCCTCGGTGGCGCCATCGGGCGCGACCACCTGGTTCGGCTCCAGGAAAGCCTCGAAGAAGGTGCGGATGGCTTGCTCGTCGTTGCCGTTGACGGTGCGCGCCACCGTGCAGGGCTCTTTCCACGTCGCCTGCTTGATCAGCACCGAGCACGAGGACAGGAAGGCCGGCCACGCGGCGCGCAGGTCGTCGCGGTCCCAGCCCGGCAACTGGGCGTAGGTGGCCGGCACCATCTGCAGCTTGGACGGCGGCGCCGGCTGGGCCGGTGGCGCTGGCGTTGACGGCGCGGGCTGGGCCGGCGGCTGCGGCTGCGGTTGCGGCGCGGGCGTTGGCTGGGCCGGCGGCAGCGGCGTGGAGGTACAGGCGGCCAGCGCAAGCGCGACGACGCTCATCGAAACGGGTAGACTACGACGTGGAGATGACATAAAGGATAACTATGTGGCTATTAATGGTGGAAGCGGGCGTGGCGTTCTTTCTGCTGGTGTTCATCGTCTGGTGGACGATGCGCGGCAAGAAGTGATCAGTGCAGCGTGCGCGGCAGCGACAGCACAAATTCCGGGATCTTGACCTCGAACTGATGGCCGTCCTCGGCCACGCAGAAGTACTCGCCGACCATCGAGCCCTGCGTGGTCTGCAAGGCCGCGCCGCTGGTGTACTCGAACTGCTCGCCCGGTTGCAGCAGCGGCTGGTGGCCGACCACGCCCAGGCCGCGCACCTCCTCAACATGGTTGTTGGCGTCCGTGATGATCCAGTGGCGCGAGATCAGCTGCGCCGCCACCGTGCCGGTGTTCTTGATCGTGATCGAGTACGTAAACACAAAATTCGTGCGCTCCGGGTCCGACTGGTCCGGCAGGTACTGGGTTCTGACCGACACGGTGAATTCGTAATTGGGCATCAACATTCCTCTAAAAAGCAAGCTTGGCAAGCATATATCGCCAAGCATCCATTGCACCGCAAATCGGCCCCGCATGCAAGGACGGCGCGGCTGAAAACGGGCGCAACGGCGCCGACCAGCGTAAAATAACGCATCTTTTTTAATGCAAGCCCACCGCCATGACCACTTTCCGCATCGCTCCCAGCATCCTGTCCGCCGACTTCGCCCGTTTGGGTGAAGAGGTCCGCAACGTCGTCTCGGCCGGCGCCGACATGATCCACTTTGACGTGATGGACAATCACTATGTTCCCAACCTGACCATCGGCCCGCTGGTGTGCCAGGCCATCCGTCCGCACGTGGAGGTGCCGATCGATGTGCACCTGATGGTCAAGCCGGTGGACCGCATCATCCCGGACTTCGCCAAGGCCGGCGCCAACCTCATCACCTTCCACCCGGAAGCGTCCGAGCACATCGACCGCTCGCTGCAACTGATCCGCGACCACGGCTGCAAGGCCGGCCTGGTGTTCAACCCGGCCACGCCGCTGAGCTACCTGGAGCACGTGATGGACAAGGTGGACATGATCCTGATCATGTCGGTCAACCCCGGCTTCGGCGGCCAGTCCTTCATCCCGCAGGCGCTGAAAAAGATCGCCGAGGCGCGCCGCCTGATCGATGAATCCGGCCGCGACATCCTGCTGGAAGTCGATGGCGGCATCAAGATCGACAACATCGCCGCCGCCGCCGCTGCCGGCGCCGACACCTTCGTCGCCGGTTCCGCCATCTTCGGCCAGCCGGATTACAAGGCCGTGATCGACGCCATGCGCGCCAACCTGGCCAAGGTCTAAGCCCATGAGCGTGCTGGCAGGCGTGCGCGCCGCAATCATTGACCTCGACGGCACCATGCTGGACACGATCCCCGACTTCCACGTGGCGATCAACAGCATGCGCGCGGAACTGGGACTCGGCCCGATCACCCAGGCGCAGATTGCCCTGATGGTCGGCAAGGGCTCGGAAAACCTGATCCGCGCCGTCCTGGCGCTGGATTGGGACGCCGACCGCGTCGAGGCCGCGTTTGCGCATGCGATGGACGCCTACCAGCGCCACTACCTGGGCATCAATGGACTCCACAGCACGCTGTTCCCGGACGTGATCGCAGGTCTGCGCGCGATGCAGGCCAACGGCCTGCGCCTGGCCTGCGTGACCAACAAGCCGATCGCCTTCACCACGCCGCTGCTCAAGCTCAAGGGCCTGGACCAGTTCTTTGCAGTGGTCTACGGCGGCGACTCGCTGCCCCGCAAAAAGCCAGACCCGCTGCCCCTGCAAACGGTATGCGCCGACTTCGGCCTGGCGCCGGCGCAGGTGGTGGCCATCGGCGATTCCTCGAATGACGCGCAGGCCGCGCGCGCGGCCGGCTGCCCAGTGCTGACGGTGCCTTATGGTTACAACCACGGAGAATCTATACACGACATCGATTCCGATGGTATAGTAGGCACGCTGCTAGAAGCGGCTAGCCTGATCCGTTCGCATAATTAACCGTTAGCTGAACTTAACCTGACCGAAATGTCTCTCACCAAAAAACACATCGTCAACCAAACAGGCTCGATTGAGGCCTGGCTTTGGCGACGCTGGCAATCCTGGCAAAACTAAGCCGAATTGATTGCTGTCGTCCGCCCGCGCGCGTCCCGACGACAGGTTTTTTGAAACACACCACCGCCGCATCCACCTCATTCCGGCGGCATGGAGAGATGACATGACCGAACTCGAATTCAAATCGTTGGCCACCGACGGCTACAACCGCATTCCACTGATCGCGGAAGCCTTCGCCGACCTCGAAACCCCGCTCACGCTGTACCTGAAACTGGCCCAGACCCAGAACGCCGGCAAGAACACCTTCCTGCTGGAGTCGGTGGTGGGCGGCGAGCGTTTCGGCCGCTACTCGTTTATTGGCCTGCCAGCCACCACGCTGCTGCGCACCTTCGGCAATCGCACCGAAATCGTCAGGAACGGCGCGGTGATCGAAACGCACGAAGGCAATCCGCTGGACTTCATCGAGGCCTACCAGAAGCGCTTCAAGGTGGCGATCCGTCCCGGCATGCCGCGCTTCTGCGGCGGCCTGGCCGGCTACTTCGGCTACGACACCGTGCGCCACATCGAGAAGACGCTGGCCCACACGCAGCCGAAGGACGACCTGGGCCTGCCGGACATCCAGCTGATGGTGACCGAGGAACTGGCCGTCATCGATAACCTGAGCGGCAAGCTGTATCTGATCGTGTACGCCGACACCACGCAGCCGGAGTCCTACTCCAAGGCGAAGCAGCGCCTGAAAGACCTGCGCGTGATGCTACGCCGCGGCGTGGAAGCGCCGGTGACCAGCGCCTCGGTGCGTACCGAGGCGGTGCGCGAATTCGCCAAAGAGGATTACCTGAAAGCCGTCGCCCGCGCCCACGAATACGTGCTGGCCGGTGACCTGATGCAGGTGCAGATCGGCCAGCGCATCCGCAAGCCGTATGTCGATTCGCCACTGAGCCTGTACCGCGCGCTGCGTTCGCTGAACCCGTCGCCGTACATGTACTTCTATAACTTTGGCGACATGCAGATCGTTGGCGCCTCGCCGGAGATTTTGGTGCGCAACGAGACCGCGCCGGACGGCGAGAAGAAAGTCACGCTGCGCCCGATCGCCGGCACCCGCCCGCGCGGCGCCACGCCCGAGCGCGACGCCGAACTGGCCAAGGAACTGCTGGCGGATCAAAAGGAAATCGCCGAACACGTGATGCTGATCGACCTGGCGCGCAATGACCTGGGCCGCATCTCCGAGATCGGCAGCGTCAAGGTGACCGACCGCCTGGTCATCGAAAAATACTCGCACGTGCAGCACATCGTCTCCAACGTCGAGGGCAGGCTGAAAGACGGCCTGTCCAACCTGGACGTGCTGCGCGCCACCTTCCCGGCCGGCACGCTGACCGGCGCGCCGAAGGTGCGGGCGATGGAAATCATCGACGAGCTGGAAATCTCCAAGCGCGGCATCTATGGCGGCGCCTGCGGCTACCTGTCGTTTGGCGGCGAGATGGACGTGGCGATCGCCATCCGCACCGGCGTGATCAAGGACGGCAACCTGTACGTGCAGGCCGCCGCCGGCATCGTCGCCGACTCCATCGCCGAGATGGAATGGCAGGAAACTGAACACAAGGCGCGCGCCGTGCTGCGCGCCGCCGAGCAAGTGCAAGATGGTCTGGATGGGGAGTTCTAACATGCTGCTGATGATCGACAATTACGACTCCTTCACCTACAACATCGTGCAGTACTTCGGTGAACTGGGCGAGGACGTGCGCGTCTACCGCAACGATGAAATCACCATCGCGGAAATCGAGGCGCTGAACCCGGACCACATCTGCATTTCGCCGGGTCCGAAAGACCCGTCGCAGGCGGGCATTTCGATTGAAGTGCTCAAGCACTTCGCCGGCAAGAAGCCGATCCTGGGCGTGTGCCTTGGCCACCAGGCCATCGGCGAAGCGTTCGGCGGCAAGATCATTCGCGCCAAGCAGGTCATGCATGGCAAAACCTCTTTAATCGCGCATACGGGCGTGGGCGTCTTCAAGGACATCCCTTCCCCCTTCACGGTGATTCGCTATCACTCGCTGGCAATCGAGCGCAGCTCGCTGCCGTCCTGCCTGGAAGTCACGGCATGGACCGACGATGGCGAAATCATGGGCGTGCGGCACAAGGAATACGACATCGAGGGCGTGCAGTTCCACCCCGAGTCCATCCTGTCCGAACACGGCCACAAGCTGCTGAAGAACTTCCTCGTACGCTGATTAAAGAGAGTCCGCCATGCCTATCACTTATCAAGAAGCGCTGGTGCGTTGCATCGAACACCGCGAGATTTTCCACGACGAGATGCTGCACCTGTTCCGCCAGATCATGTCCGGCGAAATGTCGCCGACCATGATCGCGGCCCTGACCATGGGGCTGCGCGTGAAAAAAGAAACCATCGGCGAAATCGCCGCCGCCGCGCAGGTGATGCGCGAGTTCTCGACCAAGGTGCCGATGGCCGATACCACCGGCCTGCTGGACATCGTCGGCACCGGCGGCGATGGCGCGCATACCTTCAACATCTCCACCACCGCGATGTTCGTGGCGGCGGCGGCGGGCGCGCGCGTGGCCAAGCACGGCGGCCGCAGCGTATCGTCGTCGTCGGGCAGCGCGGACGTGATCGAGTCGCTGGGCGCGAACATCAACCTCAAGCCCGAGCAGATCGCGCAGTCGATCGCGCAGACCGGCATCGGCTTCATGTTCGCGCCGAATCACCACGCGGCCATGAAGCACGTGGCTCCGGTGCGCAAGGAACTGGGCGTGCGCTCCATCTTCAACATCCTGGGTCCGCTGACCAATCCGGCCGGGGCGCCAAATATCCTGATGGGCGTGTTCCACGCTGACCTGGTGGGGATTCAGGTACGGGTGCTGCAGCGTTTGGGCGCGCAGCATGCCATCGTCGTCTACGGAAAAGACAATATGGACGAGGTGTCGCTGGGCGCCGGCACCATGGTCGGTGAACTGATTAACGGCGAGATCCGCGAGTACGAGATTCACCCGGAGGACTTCGGCCTGCAGATGATCGCCAGCCGCAACCTGAAGGTGGCCGACGCGGCCGAGTCCAGGCAGCGCATGATGGAAGCGCTGCGCGGCGAGCCGGGTGCGGCGTTTGACATCGTGGCGCTGAACGCCGGCACCGCACTGTACGCGGCCGGCGTGGCCAGCTCGATCGAGGATGGCCTGAAGCGCGCGCGCTTCGCCATCACCTCCGGCGCGGCGCTGCGCAAGATCGATCAATTCGTTCAGGTTACGCAAGACCTCGGCCACTAAGCGCGCAAGCGGAAACTCATGCTGTGTATGGATTCCCGCTTGCGCGGGAATGACGATGCAGAGGATAACGATATGTTTGGAATTCACGATCTGGCGCTGTTTATCATCTCCGGCCTGCTGTTGAACATCATGCCCGGTCCCGACTCGCTGCTGATCATGACGCGCAGCGCCACGCAAGGCTGGCGCGCCGGCTCGGCCGCCGCGCTGGGCATCGGCACCGGCACCATGGTGCATGTGCTGGCGGCGGCGCTCGGCCTGTCCGCCGTGCTGTCGACCTCCGCCGCCGCCTTCACGGTGGTGAAGTGGGTCGGCGCGGCGTACATCGTCTACATGGGCATCGGCATGCTGCGCGCCAAGCTGCGCGAGGATGCCGGTGCGGCCGCCGACGTGGCGGCGGCGCGCGCCGCGCAGCCAGCCGGCGACGCGCGTCCACCGCTGGCCTGGCGCAAAATTTTCCTGCAGGGCTTCCTGACCAATGTCCTGAATCCCAAGGTGGCGCTGTTCTTCCTGGCGTTTGTGCCGCAGTTTATCGCTGCCGATTCCGCCAACAAGCCGCTGGCCTTCATTATTCTGGGCGCGATTTTCAATTTGAATAGCATGCTGTATTGCCACGGCCTGGCCCTGTTCACCGCCTTCGCCAGCACGCGCCTGACCATCAAGCCGCTGCTGTCGCTATGGCTGAACCGCACCATGGGCGGCCTGTTCCTGGCCCTCGGCGTGCGCCTTGCACTCTCGGAGCAACGTTAATCATGTCTGACATTCTGAACAAAATCCTGGCCGTCAAAGCCGACGAAGTGGCCGCCGCCAAAAAGTACCGCGGCTTCGCCAGCCTGCGCGACGAGGTGGAGTCCAACACCGAACTGCGCGCCGGCTTGCGCGGCTTCGAAGCCAGCCTGCGCGCGAAAGTCGACGCCGGCAAACCGGGCGTCATCACCGAAATCAAGAAAGCCTCGCCATCGAAAGGCGTCATCCGCGCCGACTTCCGGCCGGCCGAAATCGCCGCGACCTACGAAGCCAATGGCGCCGCCTGCCTGTCGGTGCTGACCGACGAGCAGTTCTTCCAGGGTTCGGTGGCCTATTTGCAGCAAGCGCGCGGCGCCTGCTCGCTGCCGGTGCTGCGCAAGGACTTCATGATCGACATCTACCAGATCTACGAAGCGCGCGCGATGGGTGCCGATGCCATCCTGCTCATCGTATCGGCGCTGGATCATGGCCTGATGGCGGAAATGGAAGCGGTGGCCCACGAACTGGGCATGGGCGTGCTGGTGGAAACCCACGACGGCGACGAACTGACCGCCGCGCTCAAGCTGAAAACGCGGCTGGTCGGCGTCAACAACCGCAACCTGCGCACGTTCGAGGTGTCGCTGCAAAACACCCTCGGCCTGCTGGACCGCATGCCGGCCGATAAGCTGGTCATCACCGAATCGGGCATCCTGGCGCCGGCCGACGTCAAGACCATGCGCGACGCGAATGTCCATGCCTTCCTGGTCGGCGAAGCCTTCATGCGCGCGCCGGATCCGGGCGCCGAACTGGCCCGCCTGTTCGGCTAAGCCGTGGCCAGCAGCGGCTGCGCCACCTCGTCCGCGACTTCGTAACGGTTGCGGCCTTTTTCTTTAGCGCAATACAACGCCTTGTCGGCGCGGATCAGCAGGCTGTCCAGGCTCTCATCCGCGCTGGTCTGGCAGGCGACGCCGATGCTGACGGTGTACGGCGGCACCTCCGGCCGCACCGTTTTCAGCGCCGCCTGGATGCGCTCGGCGATATGCAGGCCGCGATCCAGGCCGGTGGCGGGCAGCAGCACAACAAATTCCTCACCGCCGAAACGGGCCACGTGGTCGGAGGCGCGCAGCGCCTTGGCGATCATCTGCGCCATGTCGACCAAGACACAATCGCCAATGGCATGGCCGAAATTATCGTTAATTCTTTTAAAGTAATCGATATCGATATTCAGCATGGTCATGTACGTGCTTTCACGGCGCATCAATGCATGCTCTTTGGCGTAAATATCGGCGAAACCGCGGCGGTTTAACGTCTGGGTTAATGGATCCAGCGTCGAGCGGCGTTCCAGCGTAATCTGCAGGCGCCGCGTGCAAACGGTCATAAACCCCACCGTCATCATCAAAGTCATGAATTGTGCGCTGGCCAGATACAAGCGCGCGAAAACCCCGTTGCCAAGCAGATTCACATCGCTGTCGCTGGTTACCGCCAATATGCCGCGCACCGCGACCATAATGGACTCGACCAGCATCAAGGAAACGAAAAACCACATCGAAAAATGGCGATCGCCATGTTTCAGAATAATGAATATCGCACGCGCATGCAGCGTAAATACCACGACGGAAGAAACGGCGACGCGCGTCAGAAAATCCGGCTTCATCCATAACCAGTAAGCCAGCAACACGGCGATGCCTATCCAGCTTAAATGAAACAGCCGCCACGACGGTTTAATGCCATAAAACCGCTCCGTGCCGATCATCATTAATCCCAGCCCCCAAGTCATTACGATGTTGGCAAACAAGAGCAAACTATCGGACGTGCCGCGCACGGCGAGCAGCACCACGCCGCCCACCAACAATACCAGCGCCAGCGCCCATTCGCGCAAGCCGTGGATTTCCTTGGGGAAGTTCAAGTGGGCGGAGTACAGCACAACGCTCATGGCGCCGGCCATCAGCGTCGCCATCAGCAATATGGTGGAGGGATCAGGCAAATTCATCTGCGCTGATTCTAAACCACAAAGCATCGGCGGGGGAAATTCCGGCCGGCTTGCGCTGGAAATTGGCGAGTACATGCCAAAAACTGGCATAAAATGGGCCAAAAAAAGGCCGCATCCGTGGATGCGGCCGGGAGAACGTTGTTTTAGCGGCTTGCGCTGGGGCGCAGCGGCCCGACGGATTTCTTGCCCGCCGCTTCCAGCGCCAGGGTAATGCCGGGCACGCGATCGCCTTGCAGCGTCAGCTGGAAAGTCATTAATTCGTCACGGCGGAACGCATGGACTTCCACCGTATCGCCGACCGCGTAACGAGACAGCAGGTTATCCAGATTGGTCGCGGTGACGCGCAAGCCACCCACGGCCATCAGAATATCGCCAGCCGATAATCCAGCCTGGTGGGCAGCGCCATTTTCATGGACGGCCGACAGTTTGCAATCATTCCCGTCTTTGCCCAGATTGGCGTCGAAACTCGGCTTGGACGATTTACGCTCATCGCTATATTTAACCCCGAATGGCGCCAGCAATTTCGCCAGCGGTAAATCTTCGGTGCCGCGAATATATTTATCGAAGAATGGTTTAAAACGGCCGCCGCTGATTTCATCAAATAAAGCCTCGGCTTCCGCCGGCGTTACGCCACGGCCGCCGCCGGTATAAAAGTCGCTGCCATAACGCTGCCATAATGCGCGCATGACATCATCCAGCGATTTCTTGCCGCCGGTTTTGGCCCGAATACTTAAATCCAGCGCCAGGCCGATTAAAGAGCCCTTGGTATAATAACTGACGATGGCGTTCGGCGCATTTTCATCCTGGCGATAATATTTTCCCCAGGCGTCGAAACTGGAATCGGCCACGCTTTGTTTCAAGCGGCCGGCACCGCGCAATACGCTGCCGACGGTTTTACCCAGCAATTTGAAATAGGCCGGCTCGCCAATAATGCCAGCGCGTACCAGCATCAGGTCATCGTAATAACTGGTGAAGCCTTCAAACAGCCACAGCAGCGGCGAATAATTTTCGACTTGCAGGTTGTAAGGCGCAAACGCGGCCGGCTTGATGCGCTTGACGTTCCAGGTGTGGAAATACTCGTGGCTGCACAGGCCGAGGTATTGCAGGTAGCCGTCGCTGATCTCCTTGCCCGCGGCCGAGGTGGTCGGCAGGTCGTTGCGGTTGCAGATCAGCGCGGTCGAGGCGCGATGTTCCAGGCCGCCGTAGCCGTCGCCCACCGCCATGGTCATGAACACATAGCGGTCCATTGGCGCTTTCTTGGACTTGGGCTCGAAGAAGGCGATTTGCGTTTCGCAGATTTTTTTCAGGTCGGCGCTCAGCCGCGCCAGGTCCAGGTTCGGCACGCGGCCAGTGATGACGATGTCGTGCGGGACGCCGTGCGCCTTGAAGGTGGCCAGCGCAAAGTCGCCCTGCTCCACCGGATGGTCGATCAGCTCATCGTAATTGGATGCGATGTAGGTGCCAAAACCATAACGTTTCGCCTTCAACTCCGGCAGCGAGGTGGCCACGCGCCAGGTGGCGGCCGCTTCGTCGGCCGGACGCTGGATGTCGACCACGTGCGGTTCTTCCTCCTGTCCCAGCACGCGCAGGAACACGCTGGTGCCGTTGAAGAAGCCGTGGTTCTGGTCCAGGTGCGCGGCGCGCACCGACAGGTCCCAGGCGTAGACTTCGTAATGCACCGTCAGCGCGGCAGCGCGGTCGGCCAGCGGGGCCGCCTGCCACGAGTGCTTATCCAGCTTGGTCAGCTCGACCGCCTCGCCCTTGGACTCGGCGCGGATGCGGACGATATTGCGCGAGAACTCGCGGATCATGTAGCTGCCGGGGATCCACGCCGGCAGCGCGAAAATCTGCCCGCCTTCGGCCGGCGACGCCACCGTGACCGAGACGTGGAACAAGTGCGCCGCCAGGTCATGGCCGACGATGGTATAGGCGATCGCCGGGAGAGTTTTGCTCGGTTTTTTCATCATAAGTCCTGTCTTGTGTCGATGTCGCGCACGACGCCTTCGTCATCGACCACCACGTCGCTGACCGGGTGGCTTTTTAAAATCGCGCGCGCGCCCTGGTCGCCGTCCAGCGCCAGCAGCAACGGCAAATGGTATGCGCCGAAGGCGACCGGATTGCCGCGCCGCCCTTCAAATACAGGTGCCGCGATGTGCGCGCCCTGTTCTATTTTAGCGGCAAGGGCACGGATGGTCTTCGGACTTATGTAAGGCATGTCGCCCAGCGCGATGACCCAGCCCTCGGCCTGTTTGGTATGTTCGATCGCCGTCACCAGCGAGGAGGCCATGCCGAGATCCGCTTCCGCGCACACGCGCACTTCGCATCCCAGCCCGCCGAGCAGCGCGGCCACCTTGTCGTCGCCCGGGCGGACGACGGCCAGCACGCGCGGCAGCGCGGCCAGCATATTCCTTGCGCTGGCGGCGACGACCACGTCGCCGTCGGCCAGCGTTTGCAGCAGTTTGTTTTGTACGCCGGACGGGTCGAAACGCCGACCGCGTCCGGCTGCCAGCAGGATGCCGGTTACCGCCATCCCGCTCAGGCGCTTTGCAGATCGAACGGCAGCTTGCGCAGGCGCTTGCCGGTCAGCTTGAACAGCGCGTTGGCGAAGGCCGGCGCCAGCGGCGGCAGGCCTGGTTCGCCCATGCCGGTTGGCGGATCATTCGATGGCACGATGTGCACGTCGATCGCCGGCATGTCGGTCATGCGCGCCACGGTATAGTCGCTGAAGTTCTGCTGCTCCACCACGCCGTCCTTCAGCGTGATGGCGGCGCCCGGCAGGGTCATGCCGAGGCCCATCAGCGCCGCGCCCTGGATCTGCGCCTCGATGGTCATCGGGTTGACCGCCGTGTTGCAGTGGACGCCCGCCGTGACCTTGTGCAGCTTCGGCGTGCCGTTCTTCACGGACGCCACCACCACGTAGGCGATCACGGTGTTGAACGACTCGTGCACCGCCACGCCCCAGGCCTGGCCCTTCGGCAAAGCCTTCTTGCCGTAACCGGACTTGGCCACCGCCAGGTCCAGCGCGGCCACGTGGCGCTTGCCCTTCTCGCCCATGATCTTCTTGCGGTAGGCCACCGGATCCATCTTGGCCGCGTGCGCGGCTTCGTCGATCAGGGTTTCCATCACAAACGCGGTATGGGTCGAGCCGACCGAACGCCACCACAGCACCGGCACGTTGGCCTTGACGGTGTGCGCGCTCAGGTTCAGCGGCACTTCGTACGGCTCGCCCATGCCTTCGATCATGGTGGCGTCGACGCCATTCTTGACCATCATCGATTCAAACGGCGTGCCGCTGGTGATGGACTGGCCGACGATCACGTGATCCCAGCCGACGATCTCGCCCTTGGCATCCAGGCCGATATCGGCGCGGTGCACGTGCGACGGACGGTAGTAGCCGCCCTTGATGTCGTCCTCGCGGCTCCAGATCACCTTGATCGGCTCCTTGTGGCCGGCTGCCTGCCACACCTTGGCGATGTTGACCGCTTCCACCAGGTAGTCGGAGGTTGGCACCGCGCGGCGGCCAAAGCCGCCGCCGGCCATCATCGTGTTCAGCACCACCTGCTCCGGTTTCAGGCCGGCGGTGGCGGCGATCGCGCCCTGGTCGACGGTCTGGAACTGCGAGCCGGCCCACACCGTGCAGCCATCCTTGCGCAGGTCGACCACGCAGTTCAGCGGCTCCATCGGCGCGTGCGCCAGGTACGGGAACTCGTAGACGGCGGAGATTTTCTTCGCCGCGCCAGCGATCTTCGAGGTGTCGGCGGTGCGCACCGGCGTGCCGGCCTTCTGCGACAGCGCCTTGTATTCTTCCACCTGTTTGGCGCTGCTGACCTTATCGACGCCGCTGGTGTCCCACTCGATGGCCAGCGCTTCACGGGCGGTCTTGGCCGGCCAGTAGCCATCGGCGATGACCACCACGCCGCTGCCGCCACGGTCGGTCTTCACTTCCAGCACGTCGATCACGCCCTTGATGGCCTTGGCCTTGCTGGCGTCGAACCTGGCGACCTTGGCGCCGAACACCGGCGGACGCGCCACCACGGCCACCTTGCTGTCCGGCGCCTTGAAGTCCATGCCGAAGGTCTGCTTGCCGGTGGACTTGGCGCGCGCGTCGAGCCGGCGCACCGGCTTGCCGATCAGCGTGAAGTCCTTCGGGTCCTTCAACTGCACGGTGGCCGGCACCGGCTGCTTCATCGCCGCGTCGGCCATGGCGCCGTAGGTGGCCTTCTGGCCGGCGGGGCCGATCAGCGTGCCCTTGACAGTCTTGATCTGCGCCGCCGGCACCTTCCATTGTTCGGCCGCCGCCGCGATCAGCATCTGGCGCGCCTTGGCGCCGATTTCGCGGTACTGCGTGTACGAGTGGGCGATGCTGCCCGAGCCGCCGGTGATCTGGATGCCGAACAGCGGGTCCTTGTACTGGTCGCCGGCCGGCGCCAGCGCGCCGCGCACCTGCGACCAGTCGGCGTCCAGTTCCTCCGCGATCAGCATCGGCAGCGAGGTCTGCACGCCCTGGCCGAACTCCAGGCGGTTGACCTGCACCGTCACCGTGTTATCCGGCGCGATGTGCAGGAAGGCGTTCGGTTCGTAGACCTTGGCCGGCGCCTGCTGCGCGTTGGCCCAGCGGCCCGCGCCCGGCATGAAGAAGCCCAGCACCAGGCCGCCGCCGGCGACCGCGCCGGCTTTCATGAAGCCGCGGCGCGACATGCCGGAAGCGGCGGCACCCGCGGGAGCGCCGGCGATGCTGTCCTGATTAAGCCATTCGATACGCATGATGGTCTCCTCCTCAGGCAATCGCTTTGGCAGCGTCTTTGATGGCGACGCGGATGCGCTGATACGTGCCGCAGCGGCAGATATTGCCGGCCATGGCGTTGTCGATCTCGGCGTCCGATGGATTCTTGTTGGTGCGCAGCAGCGCGGTGGCGCTCATGATCTGGCCACTCTGGCAGTAGCCGCATTGCGGCACGTCGATCTTGACCCACGCGTCCTGCACGGCCTTGCCGACCTTGTCGGTTTCCATGGCCTCGATGGTGGTGATCTTCTGGCCCTCGGCCGCCGAAATCGGCGTCACGCACGAGCGGATGGCCTGGCCGCCCAGGTGCACGGTGCAGGCGCCGCACAGCGCCATGCCGCAACCGAACTTGGTGCCGGTCATGTTGAGGTTATCGCGCAAGGCCCACAGGATGGGCGTCGACGGATCGGCGTCCACCTGCACATCTTTGCCGTTGATGTTCAAAGTGATCATGGAAAGTCTCCCTGGTTTGGACTGCGATGGTTACTGCTTACTGCTTAACTTTTTTGAATTTTTCTTCGAGCGACTTGGCGTCGATCGCGCCAGGGATGCGCGAGCCGTCGGCGAAGAAGATCGCCGGCGTGCCCTGGATGCCCAATTTGTGGCCCAGCGCCAGCACCTCGTCGTTCGGCGCGTCGCACTTGGCGGCAGCGGCCGGCGCGGCCTTGCCGTTTACCATCCAGTCGTCCCAGGCCTTGCCACGGTCCGGCGCGCACCAGATGTTTTTCGATTTGACGAACGAATCATCCGACAGGATGTTGTACATGAAGGTGTAAATCGTGACGTTGTCGGTTTCCTTCAGCGTGGTCTGGCGCAGGCGCTTGCAGTAACCGCAGTTGGGATCCTCGAACACCGCGATCACGCGCGAGCCGTCGCCCTTGACGGTCTTGATGGCTTTGTCCAGCGGCAGGTCGGAGAATTTGATCTTGCTGATGTCGTCGATGCGCTCGCGGGTCAGGTCGGCGCCGGTGGTCAGGTTGAAAATATGACCATTGATCAGGTACGTGGCCGTCTTGTCGGTGTACAGGATGTCGTTACCGATGCGGACTTCATACAGGCCGCTGTAAGGCGTTTCGGTGATCGAATCGACCTTGACGTTCACGCCCAGGCGCGGCTCGATCAGCTTCTTGATCGCCTCGGGGCTGGGCGGGTTTTGCGCGCCGACGCAGGATGCCATCAACACCGACAGCGACAGCAAAACGGACTTACTCTTTCTCATAACTTCTCCGGTAACGACTGATTACTTGCCCATCGCGTGAGAGATCAGGCGGCGCTTCAGCACAGGTAATTTATCCAACAAGTTTAATCCGAAATTACGAACCACGCGCAGGGGCTCGATATCGGTCTCGAACAGGCGCGCCAGACCATCGGTGGTCACCTGCATCAACAGCACGTCCTCCTTGCGCGCGCGGGCATAGCGGGCCAGCACGCGGTCGTCGCCGATGCCGCGCTGCGGCTCGCGTTCGGACAGGGTCTTGATCAGCTGCGCGACGTCGCCGAAACCGAGGTTCATGCCATGGCCGGCCAGCGGGTGCACCACGTGGGCGGCGTCGCCGATCAGGGCCACGCGCGGCGCGGTCATGGCGTGCGGACGGATCAGGCGCAGGGGAAAGTCGCGCACCAGTTCCGGCTGCAGCGGCGTCAGCGCGCCGAGCTTCTCGTGGGCGAACACCGCCAGGCGGTCGGCGATCTGCTGTGCCGACTCGGCGCGCAGCGTGTCGGCCAGTTGCTCCGGCGCCGACCACACCAGCGATACCTGGTTGCCCGGCAGCGGCAGCAAGGCGACGATGCCCTCGGCGCCGGTGAACCATTGATAGGCGGCGCCATGGTGCGGTTTTTCGCAGGCGAAGTTGGACACCACCGCGCGCTGGTTGTAGCTGCGGTAATCGAGGCCGATGTCGCACTGGCCGCGCACCCACGACTGGGCGCCGTCCGCGCCCACCACCAGCGCGGCGCGCAGACTGCTGCCGTCGTCCAGCGTCACCGTGGCGCGGGTGTCGTCGCGCAGCAGGCCGATGGCGCGGCCGGTGACCGTCTTGACGTTCTGGGCGAAGCGCAGCGCCGCGTCCAGCGCCTGATTCAGGTTGCGGTCTTCCAGAATCCAGGTCAGCGTAGTGGTGTGGGCGCCATAGGCATCGAACGCCAGGCCGCCGGCGCGCGGGCCGTCGCCATGGACGACCATCGCCTCGACCGGCGCCACGCGCGCGTGGTCCAGCGCGTCCCACACCTTGAGCGAGGACAGCAAATGATGGGCGGTGTGATTCAGCGCGTAGACGCGCGCATCCCACCCCGCAGCGGCAGCGGCCGGGGCCGGCGGCGGGGCCGGCGGACCGAGCAGCGTCACGCTCAGGCCGGCCTGGGCCAGGCCCAGCGCGGCGGTCTTGGCAATCGCGCCATTGCCAACTATGCAAATATCACTATCGGTCACGCGCAGCGCCGCGGAGGTGGTGGGCTTGTTCATCCGGGCATTATAGCGTTTGTAGGAAATCGAAATTGCTACTTGCAATCCCGTTTCCACGTGCTATAATTCTGCTCCTTGGCCTGGTAGCTCAGTTGGTAGAGCAGAGGACTGAAAATCCTTGTGTCGGTGGTTCGATTCCGCCCCGGGCCACCAAGAACATGTCAAACGCCGATCCCTGCAGGTCGGCGTTTTTGTTTTCCGGACCAGAAAATCTTCCCGCCCGGACTTCCCTCCCCTTTAGATCCAGCTCAAGCCACCATGCCGCCGTCGACATGCAGGTCGGCGCCGCCGACAAAGCTGCTGTCGTCGCTGGCCAGGAACAGGGCGGCGCTGGCGATTTCCTCCGGCCGGCCCAGGCGGCGGAACGGGATCCGGCTGGTCAGCGTTTCGCGCAGCGCGTCGCTGACGCCGTCGAACATCGGCGTATCGGTCGGGCCCGGGCTCAGCGTGTTGACGCGGATGCCGCGCGCCGCCAGCTCATGGGTCCAGGTGCGGGCGTAGGAGCGCACCGCCGCCTTCGATGCCGAATAGGTCGCATAGCCGGGATTGGCGACGGTGCCGGCGATCGAGCCGACCAGCACGATCGTCCCGCCCGCTGTCATCTGACGGGTGGCGCGCTGCACGGTCAGCACCATCGCGCGCACGTTCAGGTCGAAGATGCAGTCGATATGGTCCTCGGTGATCTCGTCCAGCGGCGCGTAGTCGGCGACGCCGGACGAGGTGACCAGAATGTCGAGCTGGCCGGCGCGCTCGGCCAGCGTCGCGAACAGGCGGTCGAGGTCGGCGGTGCTGGTGACGTCGCCCGGGACCGCCTCGGCGTCGCCGCCGATCTCGGCGAGCGCCGTGTCGAGTTGGGCCTGCCTGCGGCCGGTGATGAAGACCTTGGCCCCCTCGGCCGCGAAGCGGCGCGCGATGGCCAGACCGATACCGCTGCTGCCGCCGGTGATGAGGGCGGTTTTTCCTTGAAGTTTCAACATGCTGGGCTCCTGGTTCAAAAATGAGTGGACGGCCCATGATACATTCCGTATATTTAGTGTCAATTACGCACTTGATATAGCCTAGATATATAGGAGGAAACCACTGATGCCCAACGACGTCGACGCCCTGCTCGCGGAAATCAACAGCACCAGGCCGGTGCTCGAACAGATCACCAACAAATGGTCGGTGCTGATCCTGGCCGTGGTCTGCGAGCGGCCGTCCCGCTTCAACGCCATCAAGCGCCGGCTCGATCCGATCACCCACAAGGCCCTGACGGAGGCGCTGCGCCGGCTCGAAAGGAACGGCCTGGTCAACCGCAAGGTGATCGCAACCTCGCCGGTGGCGGTGGAATATTCGATTACGCCCCTCGGACTGACGCTCCAGCAGCCGTTCGCAGCGCTGATTTTGTGGGCGCAGCAGCACGGCGGGCAATTGATGGCTGCGCAGTTGGCGCATGAAGACGACAGCAAGGTTCAGATGGCCGCAGCGGCATGAACCGGCGGCTCCGCGTTGCCGGTGCCGCCCTACCAGTTGAGACCGTTGCGCGTGGACCGAATCGGGCTAGGGGCGCACCGGCCAATCATGATGTTGTCAAATCCAGACGAGGCGCAGCTTGTAGGGAAATTGGTTCCAGGCGAATCTGTTCATCAGAGAAGCGCATACGCTTCTGCAATTGGTCATCAACTATCAGCAGATCTTCCTTGTCCACGAAAAACGCGAGATAAACAGTGACACCAAAAGCGGCCTTGTAGCGCGCCCTTAACGCGTCGGGCTTTGGGGGAGTGGACCGATGGTCAGGTATGGCCCTGACCTCGACAACAAAATTCTCTTCAACATCGCCAATTTTTCCCACGGCGAAAAGGTCGGCACGTAGCCCATTGCCGTATCGGATTTCTTTTGACGTGGTGTAGCCCTTCCTTACCAAGGCAAGCGAAATAAGAGAGGTCGCAAATTTTTCAGGGCTGTCCATCATGTGACCGCTTCTGTGTTTTTTGAGCGTGGGCTTTTCGCGTTAATAGAGATTCGAAGCTTGCCATTTTAGACCCGAAGTGGGTCTGGACCTCTTTATAAATCTGCAGACGTGTGCCCGTTTCAGATAGCGAAAATAGCCGGGGAACCCCAGCCACTCCGCCAGTCAGGGTAGTCTCAACCGCAATGACGAATACTTCCTCGGAGTCGTCATCAACA
Source organism: Duganella sp. 1224 (assembly GCF_013408245.1). Classification (GTDB taxonomy): domain Bacteria; phylum Pseudomonadota; class Gammaproteobacteria; order Burkholderiales; family Burkholderiaceae_D; genus Rugamonas. The sequence continues at coordinate 47,333 of NZ_JACBYS010000012.1, read as the reverse complement.
CAGGCCACGGCCACCAGGTAAACAGGGCAACGACGGGCCAGCGCCCTTTTCACCTCATCTGAGGTAAATCTCGCAGGGATAAGCTGACCAGGCGGTGAAGGCTTATTTGTGGCTTTTACCTGCAGAAAGAAGAAGGGGCCATATGCCGAACCACTATCATCCAGCAGGTTAACCATGAAGTCCAGGAGTTGCGCCTTTTCCCCGAGAAAGGTAGTAGAAAATCTGTAGGCGTTATCAATTCGTCGGCGAAATAACAGGGAGACAAGGTCCTCACCCAAGTTGCCGAGATGGTTGGTTATGCCCACGTAGCTTGTCCAAAACGATTAAAGGAAAAACGGCACGGACAATGCCTGCCATGCATCAATTCTAATAATTATGCAGCCGCTCGATTACGACTGGATCATGGAAATGCACACAAGCACGGCCATCAGGCTCAGCGCGGACAGCAGCGTTTGCAGCGTGATAATGCCGGCCATCAGGTGGCTGTCGCCGTTGAGCTGGCGGGTCAGCACATAGGACGTGGGCGCGGTGGGCAACGCGAAGAACAGGGCCAGGATGGCGCGTTCCAGCGGCGGCAGGTGCAGCAGCCAGCCGCAGCCAAATGCGATCAGCGGCGCCAGCACCAGGCGGCTCAGGCTGTTGGTGAGCAGCGCGCCCCACTCGCCGCGCAGCTCGCGCGGATTGAGCGCGGCGCCGACGTTCAGCAGGCCCAGCGGCAAACTGGTGTTGGCCAGCAGCGTCAGCAGCTTGTCGGCGCCCCACTGCAACTGCAGGCCGCTCAGGTTGAAGGCCACACCGGCCACGCACGACAGGATCAGCGGATTGCGCACTATCGGCAACAGCAGCGCCCGCGCGCCGGCGCCACGCCCGGCCGTGAGGGCCAGCACCGACAGCACGTTCACCGTCGGCACGTAGACGGCAATAATCACCGCCGCCAGCACCAACCCGGCCTTGCCGAACAGGCTGCCGATCACCGCCAGGCCCAGGTAGGTATTGAAGCGCAGTACGCCTTGCACCAGCACGCCGAAGCGCGCCTGCGGCCAGCGCCGCCACCACCACGCGGCCGCCAGTCCGACGCTGCACACGCCCAGCCCCAGCAGCACGGCGCCCAGCACCCGCGGCAGCGCCGGATTGTCCAGCGGCGCCTGCGCCAGGCTGGAAAACAGCAGCGCCGGAAACAGCAGGAAGTAATTGATCTTTTCCGCGCCGGGCCAGAAGCCGGCGCCGGGAAATCCGCGCCGCCGCATGAGGTGGCCGGCCACGATCAGCGTGAACACCGGCCACAGCGTGGTAAGCAACACCGTCATCCGCCCTCCCCCCTTGTCGTAGCAGCCAGTGTAGCAGCGCCCGCGCAACAAGGCTGTCCGAAAGGCAACGCTGCGCTGGCGCCGGCGGTTTTTATCCATACTGGACGCCTGTCCGACAAGCCCAACGCAGACCATGAGCAGACCGACCGACGCGCCCCCACTGCAACTGTGGGGCGGCCTGGAAGCCACCGTCAACCGCGTCGGCGACCGCTATTTCAGCCAGATGGCGCAAAGCGGCCACGACCAGCGCATCTCCGATCTCGACCGCTTTGCCGCGCTGGGCATCAGCGCCCTGCGCTACCCGGTGCTGTGGGAGCTGGTGGCGCCGGACGGCCTCGACACCGCCGACTGGTCGTGGCCGGACCAGCGCCTGGCGGCGTTGCAGCGCCTGGGCATCACGCCGATCGCCGGCCTGGTGCACCACGGCAGCGGCCCGCGCCACACCAGCCTGACCGATCCGGCCTTCGCGCCGCAGCTGGCCGCGTACGCCGGCGCGGTGGCGCGCCGCTATCCGTGGCTGGACTACTACACGCCGGTCAACGAGCCCTGCACCACCGCCCGCTTTGCCGCGCTGTACGGCCTGTGGTATCCGCATGCGCGCAGCGACCGCGCCTTCGTGCGCGCCGTGCTCAACCAGTGCCGCGGCGTGGTGCTGGCGATGCGCGCGATCCGCGCGGTCAACCCGGCCGCCAGGCTGGTGCAGACGGACGATCTCGGCAAGACCTACGGCACCGCGCCGCTGGCGGCCAAGGCGCGCTTTTACAACCAGCGCCGCTGGCTGGCGTGGGACCTGCTGTGCGGCATGGTCGGCCCCGGCCACGCGCTGTGGCGCTACCTGACCGACAGCGGCGCCAGCCCCGGGGAGCTGGACTGGTTCCGCGCCCATCCCTGCCCGCCGGACATCATCGGCGTCAACTACTACATCACCAGCGAGCGCTGGCTGGACCACCGCGCCGCGCATTATCCGCCGCACGAGGTCGGCGCCGAGGGCTTCGCCGACGTGGTGGCCGCGCGCGCACTGGCCCGGCCGCGCGCCGGCATCGGCCCCTTGCTGGAGGAAGCCTGGCACCGCTATGGCCTGCCGCTGGCGGTCACCGAGGCCCACCTCGACGCCCGCCGCGAGGACCAATTGCGCTGGCTGGCGGAAATCTGGCACGCGGCCGGCCAGGCGCGCCAGCGCGGCGTCGACGTGCGCGCCGTCACCGCCTGGTCGCTGCTGGGCGCCTACGACTGGAACTGCCTGGTCACCGACTGCCGCGGCTATTACGAAAGCGGCGCCTACGACCTGCGCGGCCCCGCGCCGCGCCCGACCGCGCTGGCCACGCTGATGCAGGAACTGGCCAGCGGCCGGCCGCCCTCCAGCCCGGTGTTGCGCGGGCCCGGCTGGTGGCGCCGGCCCGAGCGGCTGCTGCACCCGCCGGTGGACCTCGGCGCCGATCCGTGGGACGCCCACCTGCCGCCACACGGGCCGGCGCAGCCGCTGCTGATCAGCGGCGCCAGCGGCACGCTGGGGCGCGCCTTCGCCCGCGTCTGCGCGGCCCGCCACCTGCCCTGCCACGTGCTGACGCGGCAGCAGATGGACATCGCCGATCCGGCCGCGGTGGACGCCGCCATCCGCCGCTACCAGCCGTGGGCCATCGTCAACGCCGGCGGTTACGCGCCGGTGCCGGCCGCCGAGCACAATGCCGAGCGCTGCCTGCGCGACAACGCCCACGGCCCGGTGGTGCTGGCGGCCGCCTGCGCGCGCCACGCGGTGGCGCTGCTGAGTTTTTCCAGCGACCGCGTGTTCGACGGCGCCAAGGCCGGCCCCTATGTCGAAAGCGACCCGGTCAGCCCGCAGTGCGCTTACGGCCGCAACCAGGCCGAGGCCGAGCGGCGGGTGCTGGCCATCCATCCGGCCGCGCTGATGGTGCGCACCAGCGCCTTCTTCGATCCATGGGACGGCCACCATTTCGTCGGCCGCGCGCTGGCGGCGCTGGCGGCCGGCGAACCGTTCACCGCCGCCGATGACGTCATCGTCTCACCGACCTACCTGCCCGACCTGGCGCACGCCTGCCTGGACCTGCTGATCGACCGCGCCGCCGGCCTCTGGCACCTGACCAACGGCAGCGCGCTTAGCTGGGCAGAGCTGGCGCGGCGCGCCGCCACGCTGGCCGGCGTCGACAGCGGCGCCGTGACGCCCACCCGATCCGCCACGCCGCCGCGCCACGGCGCGCTGGGCAGCGAACGCGGCCAGCTGCTGCCGGCGCTGGACGACGCCCTGCACCGCTACCTGCAGGAGGCCGGCGCGCGGCATGGCGTCCCCGCAAGTCAGCGTTTTTTGATCTAGCGCAAGGAAGCGGCTGGACAGCGTCACTAGAATCCCCGGCTTTGCCCGCCATTCATGCTCAACGCTCCCGAACTCCTCCTGCCCGCCGGCTCGCTCGACAAGATGCACGCCGCCTTCGACTTTGGCGCCGACGCCGTCTACGCCGGCCAGCCGCGCTACAGCCTGCGCGTGCGCAACAATGATTTTTCCACCCTGCACGCGCTGGGGGAAGGCATCGCCGGCGCCCATGCGCGCGGCAAGCAGTTCTTCGTCGCCAGCAATATCTTCGCGCACAACGCCAAGCTCAAGACCTATCTGCGCGACATGGAACCGGTCATCGCCATGCGGCCGGACGCGCTGATCATGGCCGATCCCGGCCTGATCATGATGGTGCGCGACAAGTGGCCGGAGATGCCGGTGCACCTGTCGGTGCAGGCCAACGCCGTCAACTGGGCCGACGTCAAGTTCTGGCACCGCATGGGGCTGACGCGGGTGATCCTGTCGCGCGAGCTGTCGCTGGATGAGATCGAGGAGATCCGCCAGCAGTGCCCGGAGATGGAACTGGAGGTGTTTGTGCATGGCGCGCTGTGCATCGCCTACTCGGGCCGCTGCCTGCTGTCGGGCTACTTCAACCACCGCGACGCCAACCAGGGCACTTGCACCAATTCCTGCCGCTGGGATTACCAGGTGCAGCATGCGCAGGAAGACGCCACCGGCGATTTTGCCCAGGTGATTCCGCTGCAGTTCAACCAGGCGCTCCAGGCGGCCGCGCAGCAGCCCTGGTCGTCGCTGCACCAGCAGCCGCGCCATCCGCTGGCCGACCACGCCTACCTGATCGAGGAAAGCGGCCGGCCCGGCCAGCTGATGCCCATCATCGAAGACGAGCACGGCACCTACATCATGAACTCCAAGGACCTGCGCGCGGTCGAGCACATCGAGCGGCTGGTCCGCATCGGCGTCGATTCGCTCAAGGTCGAGGGACGCACCAAGTCGTTGTACTACGCGGCGCGCACGGCGCAGGTGTACCGCCAGGCGATCGACGACGCGGTGGCCGGCCGCCCGTTCGACGTTGGCCTGCTGGGCCAGCTACAGGGGCTGGCCAACCGCGGCTACACGGACGGTTTCTACCAGCGCCATCACACGCAGGCACACCAGAACTACCTGCGCGGCGCGTCCGAGGCCAACCGCAGCCAGTACATCGGCGATGTGCTGAGCGTGACGGACGGCTGGGCGCGGGTGGAGGTGAAGAACCGCTTCGCCGTCGGCGACCGGCTGGAAGTCATCCATCCGCGCGGCAACCGCGACATCGCGCTGACCCGCATGCTGTCCGACGACGGCGCCGAGATCCGCGTGGCGCCCGGCAGCGGCCACATCGTCCGCATCGCGCTGGATGCGGCACTGGACCGGGCATTGCTGGCGCGCTATCTATAGGCTTGCGCGCCGGCGACATTTGTCGCATACTGAATACACCAGTCGCAAGCGGATGTATTCATGCCTATTTTTCGTGTTCTATTTGCCGCCGCGTTGATCGCAGTAGCGGCAGCGGCCAGCGCCGCGCAGCAAGATGTCAACCCGCTGCGCGCCCAAGCGCTGGCGCGGGATTATCAAGTCTTCGTCAGCCTGCCCACCGGCTATTCGGAAAGCGGACCGGCTCTGCCGGTGGTGTTCGTCACCGACGCCGACTATGCGTTTCCGCTGACGCGCGCCATCCGCGCCGGCGTCGGCATCCCGCCTTTCATCCTGGTCGGCCTGTCGTACGCGGTCGGCGACACGCCGGAATATAGCCGCCGCCGCGACTACACGCCCACCCGACCCGACATGATCACCGCCGCATCGAAATGGGCCATTCCCCGCACTCGCTAACCCTACCCTCACCATGAAAAAGAAAATCCTCGGCGGCCTGTTGTCCGCATTCCTGCTCCACGCCAGCGCGGCCGACTGGTATGCGCCTCAAGAGCCATTCCAGCTGTACGGCAGCACTTATTACGTCGGCACCGGCGGCATCAGCGCCGTGTTGATTACCTCCCCGGCGGGACACATCCTGGTGGATGTTGGCGGCCCGCAGGCGGCGGATCAGGTGGCGGCGCACATCCGCCAGCTGGGCTTCAGGCTGGAAGACATCCGCTACATCCTCAACTCGCACGCGCACCCGGACCATGCCGGCGCCATCGCCGCCTTGCAGAAGCTGAGCGGCGCCACGGTGCTGGCCGGCGCGCCTGCCATTCATGCGCTGGAGAGCGGCCAGCCAGATCCATCCGATCCGCAGTATCCAGGCCTGACGCCGATGTCGCCCATCGCCAAATTGCGCGCCGTGCGCGATGGTGAGACGATCCGCCTCGGAGCGCTGGCGGTAACGGCGCACGCCACGCCGGGCCACACCAAGGGCGGCATGAGCTGGACCTGGCAAGCCACAGAAAACGGCCGCAGCGTCAACGTGGTCTTCGCCGACAGCTTGTTCGGGATCGCCGCCGAAGGCCGCAGCTTTAGCCGCAATCCGCAGTACCCGCGGGCGCGGGCGGATATCGAGCGCTCGATGGCCAGCATCGACACGCTGCCGTGCGATGTGCTGATCTCCGCCCATCCTGAATTCGGCGGGCTGTGGGAACGCAAGGCGAAACAGGCCACGCGCGGCGACGCCGCCTTCATCGACACCGGCGCCTGCCACAGCTACGTGGCCAAGGCGCGGGAAGTCCTGGCGGAGACACTGGCCGACGATGCGGCCCTCGACAAAAAGCGCGCCGCCATGCCATGATGGACGGTCACACCAGATACCGGGAGCCGTCTTGTTCAAACTGCCAATCTTGTTCGCCACCGTGCTTGCCGCCGGCACCGCGGCAGCTGCGCAGGCGGATGGCGAGCACCTGACGGCGCTGGTCAACGCCTACCGCGCTGCGCCCGGATCTTGTCAGGGGGCGCTGGCGCAACCGGCGCCGCCATTGACGCCGCAACCGGCGCTGGCGGCCGTGCGGCTCACGCCCGGCATCATCTTGTCGGCCGCGCTGGAGCGCGCCGGTTACGCCAACACCAAGGCCGACGCCATTTCCATCGCCGGCACCGCTACGCCGCAAGACGCGATGGCCGCGATCCGGCAGCTGTACTGCCACACGCTGCTCAACACCAGTTACACCGACATCGGCAGCTCGCGCAATGGCAACGAATGGACCGTGGTGCTGGCGCGCGCGGCTGATCCGCTGCCGTCTACCACCTACCCGGACTGGCAGGACGCGGGACAGGAAATACTGCGGGAGGTGAACGCCGCCCGCGCCACCGCGCGCAATTGCGGCGAGCAGTCCTTCCCGCCGGTGGGGCCGCTGGCCTGGAACGCGCAGCTGGGCGTCGCCGCGCTGGAGCACAGCAGCGACATGGCGTCGCAACGCTATTTCAATCACATGGGAAAAGACGGCAGCGATGTCGGCGTCCGCTCGCGTCGCGCCGGCTATAACTGGAGCCGCATCGGCGAGAACATCGCCTTCGGCTCGTACACGCCGCAAGAAACCGTGGCCGGCTGGCTGTCCAGCCCCGGTCACTGCGCCAACATCATGAACGCCGGCTTTACCGAAATGGGTGCGGCCTACGCGGTCACGCCGGAGAAGCATCAGGGCCTGACTTACTGGACCCAGGTGTTAGGCAAGCCGTACCGCTAGGCGCTTACCACATCAGGTCATCAGGGATCTTGTAGGCGGCGTACGGATCATCCTCGTCCACCTCGGTCGTGGCCTGTTTGACGCGCACCACGATGTCCGGATTGCGCTCGGCGATCTTGTCGGCGATCACGCGCGGCACCAGTTCATAGCTGCCGCCCTCGCCCACAATCACCAGCCGGCCGGCCACCAGGTGCTCGCGCACCGCCGCCGTCACGTAGATCCGCTCGATCTTGGTGCCGAAGGTGAAGTTGTAGGCGATGTCGGCGTGATGGCCCTTGCTCTGCTTATTCTGCTGCACCATCTGCGTGATCTGCGCGGCGATGGCCTTCTGCTGCGCGGCGGCGTCACGTTCGGCATTGGCCAGGCGCGCCTTCTCGGCGTTGGCGCGCTGCAGTTCCTGCGCCGCCAGCTTGGCTTGGTCGACCGTCTCGATGCCGGCGCGGCGATTGTCTTTCTGCTGTTTGCTCTTGTTCTGATGGGCGACTTTCACTTTGCTCTTGTCGACCAACCCGGCTTTTAATAACTGGTCCGCCAGTCCCATGATGCTTACTCCTTTTCAACGAAGGCGATAGCATACCATTCTTACGGTTGCTCCCAGCCGCCGCCCAGCGCCAGGAACAGCGCGATCTGGTCGGCCGCCAGCGCGGCTTCGGAGGCGGCCCAGGCGGCGTCGGTGGCGGCCAGGGTGCGGTCGGCGTCCAGCACGGACAGGAAGTCGGTGCGGCCATACTGGTACAGGCGGTGCGACTGCGCGGACGCCAGCGCGCTTTCATCGCGCGCGGTTTTCAGCGCGGCGTTGCGGTCCAGTTCACGCGCATAGACGGTCATCGCGCTTTCCGTCTCCTTCAGCGCGTTGAGCACCGTGCCGTCGAATTTGGCCAGCGCGCCCTGGGTGCCGGCTTCCGCCTGGGCGATGCGGCTGCGCGCCGAACCGGTGTCCGGCAGCGTCCACGAGATCAGCGGGCCGAGGCTCCAGCGGAAGGCGTTGCCGGCGCCGAAGTGGTCCAGCAGGCCGGTGCTGCCAACCGAGGCGCCCAGGCTGATGCTGGGGTACAGGTCGGCCGTCGCCACGCCGATGCGCGCAGTGGCGCCGGCCAGCGTGCGTTCGGCCTGGCGGATGTCGGGACGGCGGCGCAGCAGCGCGGCGCCATCGCCGACCGGAATCGGCGACGTCAAACGCGGCGCGGCCTGGCACTGCAGCAGGTGCATATTCATTTCCTGCGGCGTCTGGCCGGTCAGCGCGGCCAGGCGGTAGTGGGCGGTGCGGTGCTGGGCTTGCAGCGGCGGCAAGGCGGCCTGCAATTGCGCCAACTGGCTGCGGGCACGGGCACCGTCAATGGCCGTGCCGCGGCCGGCGCGGGTGCGTTCGTCGGTCAGCGCCACAAATTGCTGCTGCAGGTCGACCGCCTGCCGGGCGACGGCGATCTGGCGCGCGGCCGCGCAGGCGTCGGCGTAGGCGCGCGCGGTGTCGGCGGCCACGGTCACGCGCACCAGGTCCAGGCCGGCCTGCGCGGCCTGGGTGTCGGCGTTGGCTGCTTCCACCGCGCGGGCGATTTTGCCGAACATGTCGGTCTGGTAGGAGACGCGTACACCGGCGTCGTAGTTGAATTTATCGGGCAGCGCTTTCGGCGAGCCGATCGGCACACCGGACGAACGGCCCACGCCCGGCGCGGCGCTGATGCTGACTTCCGGCTTGCGTTCTTCTTCCGCCTGATCCAGCACCGCGCGGGTGCGCGCCAGGTTGGCGGCCGCCACGCGCAGGTCAGCGTTGGCGGCGAAGGCTTGTTCGATCAGCTTGTCCAGCACCGGGTCGTCGTACAGGCGCCACCAATGCGCGGGCAGCGGCGCGGATTGATACACCGCTTCTTCCGTGCCGAGGAAAGGCGCGGCGGCTTGCGGACGGTTGATCACCGCCTGCTCCGGTACCTTGTAATTGGGACCGACGGTGCCGCAGGCGGCCAGCGTGGCAGCCAAGGTCACGCCGCTGAGAATTTTAAGGGAGTTCATGCTGTCCTCCGTATTACGATTTTTTGCTTTGCACGTCGACCGTCACGGTCTGGCCGGCGACCAGGCGCGCGCCGGCCGGCAAAGCTTCCAGCTTGATGCGCACCGGGATGCGCTGCGCCAGCCGCACCCAGTTGAACGTCGGGTTGACGCTGGAGAGCAGGTTGGACGAGGTGCTGCGGTCGCGGTCCGCCACGCCGCCGGCCAGGCTTTCAACATGGCCCTTGAGGCGCAGCGATTCGCCCATCGGCAGCACCACCACCGCGTCGCCGACCTGGATGGCCGGCAGCTTGGTCTCTTCGAAGTAGCCTTCGACGTAGTAGGAGTCGCTGTCGATCAGCGCCATCACGGCGCGGCCGGCGCTGACATAGGAGCCGGTGCGCAGGTCGAGGTTGGAGACGGTGCCGTTCACCGGCGACACCACGCGGGTGCGTTCCAGATTCAGCTTGGCCACATCGCGGGCCACCACCGCCTGCGCCAGCGCGGCGCGCAACTGGTCGACGCGCGACGAACCCTGTTCGCGGGTTTCGGCCGAGACCAGGTCGCGCAAGTCGTTATTGCGGCGCGATTCCTTCAGCGCCTGATCCAGCGCGGCACGCTGCGCCTGTTCTGCCGCTTCGGCCTGGCGCAAGGCCAGCTCAAAGCGCGCGCGGTCCACTTCAAACAGCACGTCGCCGATCTTTACCTTCTGGTTGTCGCGCACCAGCACATGGGTGACCTGGCCGGTGACGTCCGGCGCCACCTGCACCACGTCCGCCTTCACGCGGCCGTCGCGGGTCCATGGTTCCACTTCGTAGTGCTGCCACAAGCGCCATGCCAGCACGCAGGCCACGGCCACGGCGGCCATGGTGACAATAAACCGGCCCAGGGCCAGCAAGGATGTCTTGAGGTTCATGATCAGCCCCGATTGGTTAAGATGGTTGAGAAGCTGCCCAGCAGAATGAAGAACAGCGCAAATTCAAACAGCGCGGGATGCCATACCAGCCGGTAAAAGCCCACGCGCATCAGCAGCCGCCCCAGGACGCGCGTGCAGATCAGCGCGAGAATGGACAGCAGCAGCAAGGTGGGGACGTATAGTCCGTACAGACTCAATTCAGCAATCACGATGCCATCTCCGGTTGGTAGGCGGCCGCGCGCGGGAACAGGTCGCGCCGCATGCTGGCCAGCGCGGCGGCGGCCTGCGGGCGCGCGGCGCCGATGCTGCCGCCGGCGGCGCAGACCGCGCGCAAGGTGCCGTCAAGCCGCTCCAGCAGCGCCGCCGGCGCCTGGCCATGGTGGGACGATGCGCTGCCGAAGTAGCCGCCGATGTTTTGCATCAGCGGTTGCAGCGTCACGCCAGCCTGCTCCAGCGTCTGGCGCAGCCCGCACAGCTGCGCCACATGCAGGCCGACGCGCAGTTCGCGCAGCCCGTCCACCGCCAGCGCCCGCGCTTCCGGCGTGGGATGGGCGATGGCCAGGCGCGGCATCAGCAGGCCGATACGGTCCACCATGCGCGCCGAAATGGTCAGCAGCGGTTCGCGCGCGCTGGCTTGCGCCATGTGCGCTACTTCGCGGCGCGCGGTACGCAGCATGCGCTGCGCCATCCAGTCGCCGCCGACGGTGCGCACCAGCGCCGTAATGACGGCGGCGGCGCTGTAGCCGAACACCTGCGCCACAGTGCTGTTCAGGAAGCTCGGGATATCCAATGTGCCGGTATCCTGCAAGGACAAGGTGCCGGCCACGCCGATCAGGAAGGCCAGCGCGCTGCCCGCCGTGGCGGGACGCGGCATGTAGGCGCCGCCGATCAGGAATACCGGCGCGATGACCAGCACCAGCATCTCGTAGCTGTGCACCGCCGGCAGCACGCACAGGATATACAGCGCCGCCACCGGCATCGAGATCAACGACCATTTCAGGAAGGCGACGATGGCCGGCGTCGGGTTGTCCTGGGTGGCGAAGAAGCAGCACAGCACCCCGGCCATCATCGGCGCGGCGGCGCCGGACGGCCAGGCGGTGAGGATCCAGAACGCGCAGCACAGCAGGATGGTCAGCACCGCCGCCAGCGCCGAGCGCAGCGCCATGCCGTGGTCGCGGTGCAGCACGGCCGGCGTCACGTGCGGCGTGTATTCGGCAGGGTTGCCGGCCATAGCCGCGCCGACGTTGCTGCGCAATTCCAGGCCGTCCTCGCAGGCTGCGATCAGCGCGTCCAGGCGCTGCGCCAGGTTGAGGCGCAGGATCTCGCTCCAGCTGGCGTTCGGTGCCAGCGCCGGCTGCAGTTGCGCCAGCCGCGCGCGCAGTTGCGCGGCGCGGGCCGGATCGGCGTTGCGGCCGGCGCCCACCCAGGCGGCCAGATCGTCCAGCAGCGCGGTCCACGGCGTCAGGCTGCCGGGATCGACCTCGCGCAGCGTGGCGAGGCGGTCCTCCACCGCCAGCAGCAGCGGCACCATCAAGGTCAGACGGTCGTGCAGCCCGTGCACCAGGCCGGCGGTCCAGCGCAGTTGCGAGGTGTCGAACGGCAGGTGGGTCGACATCACGCGCATCTCGCTGATTTCGCCGGCCAGCGCCAGCCGCGCATGGGTCGCCGGCGCTGGCGCCGCAGCGGCCGATGCGGCCGATGCGGCCGGTGTTGCGGCCTTGGGCTGCAATACTTCCCCCATCCAGCGCTGGGCGTCGCCGATGGCGCGGTCCAGGCGCGCCAGCAGCACCGGTCCCACGCCCTGCGGCAGCAGCAGCGAGTGCACCACGGTGGCGGACAGGATGCCGATGGTGATTTCTTCCACCCGCGCCAGGCCGGTGTCGAAGATCGCCGACGGCTCGGTCACGGCCGGGAAGCCGATCAGGCCCGCCGTGTACCCGGCCAGCATGAAGATGTAGGAGCGCGGCGTGCGGTCCAGCAGCGAGATGTACAGGCACAGCCCCACCCAGCAGGCCAGCGCCAGCGACAGCAGCTCGGGCGCATTGGCCATGCGCGGCACCATGACGATGGTGGCGGCGCTGCCGATCAGCGTACCGCACACGCGGAACAGCGCCTTGGAGCGCACCGCGCCGGAGAACGGGCTGGCGACGATGTAGGCGGTCATCATGGCCCAGAACGGGCGTGGCAGGCCGGCCGCCAGCGCGACGTACAGCGCCAGCATCGAGGCGATGAAGCATTTCAGCGAGAACAGCATCTCGCTCCATTTGGGCAGGTGCATGATGGCAGCTCTCCGCGCTTAGCCCATGCTGCGCCCGGCCAGTACCTGGTCAAGCTTGATCAGGGTGCGGACCGTGGCTTCGACGTCGGCCTGCGGCATGTCTTTGAACAGCTCGCGGCGGAACGGCGCCAGCGCCTTCTCCAGCCGGTCGGCGATTTTCTTGCCGGCGGCGGTCAGCGACAGCGTCTTGGCGCGGCGGTCGCTGGGATCGTCCTGGCGCAGCACCAGCCCCGCCGCCACCAGTTGGTCGATCACGCGCACCAGCGACGGCGGCTCGATGCCGACGGCGTCCGCCACCTGCCCCGGACGCACGCCGTCGCCCAGGCGCGAAATCATCAGCACCGGCCAGGCGCTGGCGTGCGACAGTTCAAAGTCCGCCGTCAGGGCGTCGGCCGCGCTCTTGTAGGCGCGCGCCACGTGGATCAGCGTGTGGGTCAGGGAAGTCAGGGTTTTGTCGTAGGCAGTCATCGCCGGCTCGCTGGAATATACTTAGGATGCTAAATATTAGCATCAAACGCGAATCTTTGCTGGCGACCATAAAAAACGCCGGCGCGGCGCACAGGCGCCGGCCGGCGTTTCATTGACACGATGACAGTTACGGCAACAGCTTGCCGTCGACGTCGATCTTGCGCACTTCGCCGATGTTCAGCGATCGTATCCCCGCTTCGACCTTGCTGACGTCCCCCACCACCAGCCACACCAAGCGGTCCGGCGTGATGGTGCGGGCGGCCAGCGCGTTGGCTTTTTCCGGCGTCAGCGCCAGCACCCGTGCGGTCAGGGTGTTGTAGTAGTCCTCCGGCAGTTTGTAGCGGATGATGTTGCCGTAATAGCCCGCCAGTTGGCTCGACGTTTCGAACGATCCCGGCAACCTCAGGGTCTGGTTGGTCTGCGCGTCGGACAGTTCGGCTGCGGTGATCGGCTTGGCGCCGGCGATGTTGGCGTATTCCTGCACCAGCTCCTGCAGCGCTTCCTTGGTCTTGTCGGTCTGCACCGGCGAAGAGCTCAGGTACAGGCGCTGACCGGCCGCCGCTGGCAGACGGGCATTGACGCCGTATGACCAGTGCTTGTCCTCGCGCAGGTTCATATTGATGCGCGAGCTGAAGGTGCCGCCAAAGACGTCGTTGACCACATTCAGTTCCACATTGTCCGGCGCGTTGGTGGACGCCGCCAGCTGCACGCCATAGATCACGCTTTGCTGCGCCCCCGGCTTGTCCAGCAGGTAGACCAGCGGCTTGGCCTGCGGCGCCACCGTGGCGATCTCCTTCTTCGGCGCGGCGCCGGCCCGCCAGCCGCCGAACGCCTTTTCCAGCAGCGGCGTCACTTCCGCCAGCGTGGTGTCGCCGACCACCAACAAGGTGGCGTTATTCGGCTTGAACCAGGTCTGGTGGTAGCGCACCAGATCGTCGCGCGTCAGCGCCCGCACCGCCGCCTCGCTGCCGCTGCCGCTGAGCGGGCCGGCATAGGCGTGGCCGGCGCCGTACACCAGCGCCGGCAGCACGCGCAGCCCCATCTCGGACGGCGACGACTTCTCGCGGGCGATGCCGGCCAGGCGGTTCTGCTTCTGGCGGTCCACTTCTTTCTGCGCGAAGGCCGGATGCTGGATCACGTCCGCATACACCGCCAGCGCGTTCGGCAAGGTCGCCTTCAGCGTGTTGAGGTTGACGTTGGCGCTGTCCAGCCCCGTGCCGACCGAGAACTCCGCACCCAGCGCTTCAAAAGCGGCGCTGATGTCGGCCGCGCTGCGCGTGGTGGTGCCCTCTTCCAGCAGACGGCCGGTCAGGCTGGCCAGGCCTGCGGTGGGCGGCGTGTCGGAGGCAAAGCCGGCGTCGACGATCAGCGCGAAGTTCACCAGCGGCGCCGTGTGGCGTTCGGCCAGGACCACCTTCAAGCCATTCGACAGCGTGGTTTTCTGCATGGGCGGCAGCTTCAGTGGCTCCGGCTTGCCCAGCGCTGGCGGCTGGCTGCGATCCAGCTTGGCGGTGGTGGTCAGGTTGGTCGGATACGGTTGCACATCGAGCACGTAGTCGCCGTCGGACAGCCAGGTTTGCAAGGCCTGCTTGATCTGCGCCGGCGTCGCCGCCTTGATCGCCTTCAGGTAGTCCTTGTAGCATTCCGGATTGCCGGTGTAGGTGGTGCAGCTGGCCAGCAAGTCGCTCTTGCCGCCAAAGCCGCCGATGCGTTCGACGATGCGGGTGTACTGCGCCAGGATGGTGGTCTTGGCCAGTTCCAGTTCCGCTGCGGTGGGGCCGGACTTGATCAGCGCCTGCAATTCCTCGTCGCCTGCGCGTTCGAGTTTGGCGCTGTCGGCGCCGGGACGCGCGGTCAGCACCACGTAGAACTGGCCGGCGATTTCCGATCCGTCGTTGAACGCGCTGGCGTCGGTCGCCAGCTGGTCCTGGTACACCAGGCGCTTGTAGAAGCGCGAGGTCTTGCCGCCGCCCAGCACCTGCGCCGCCAGGTCCAGCAGCGGCTCGGTGGCGGTGGCGGTGCCCGGCACGTTCCACACGCGGTAGAGGCGCGCCTGCGGCACCCGGTCCTGCACCGTGCCGCGATGGGTGCCGCTGCGCTTGGCGATCCATGCCTGCTGCTTGGCCAGCGGCGGCCCCGGTGGGATGTCGCCGTAATACTTCTCGACCTTTTCACGCGCCTGCTCCGGCGTGATGTCGCCGGCCAGCACCAGCGTCACGTTGTTGGGGCCGTAGTTGGTCTTGAACCACTCCTGCACGTCGCTCATCGACGCCGCCTCCAGGTCGGCCATCGCGCCGATCGTGGTCCACGAGTACGGGTGGCCGACCGGCCAGGTGTTCTCCGCCAGCAGCTGGCGCGTGACGCCATACGGCCGGTTCTCGCCCTGGCGCTTCTCGTTCTGCACCACGCCGCGCTGCAGGTCCAGCTTCTTCTGGTCCAGCACGCCGAGCAGGTGGCCCATGCGGTCGCTCTCGGCAAACAGCGCGTAGTCCAGCATCGAGGTCGGCACGTTCTGGAAGTAGTTGGTACGGTCGCCGTTGGTGGTGCCATTCAGGTCGGTGGCGCCGATGCGCTCCAGCGCGTTCAGGTAGGTCTGGTTGAAGTTCTCGCTGCCGCTGAACATCAGGTGTTCGAACAGGTGGGCGAAGCCGGTCTTGCCCGGTTTTTCGTTCTTGGAGCCGACGTGATACCAGGTGTTGATGGCCACCACCGGCGTCTTGTGGTCTTCGTGCACCAGCAGGGTCAGGCCGTTTTTCAGCACGAATTTGGTGTACGGGATATCGGGGATGGCGATGTCGTTTTTGGCGACAGGCTGGGTGGCTTCAGCGGCGTAGACGGTGCTGGCGGACAGCAGCGCGACGGCGGCCGCGACAACGGTGCGGCGCAAGGACATGGACATGCGGTATCTCCCTTGGTAGTGGTGGACCTGCAAAAAAGAGGGCGCCTGCATCGCAGCAGGCGCCCAGCCATTCTATTAAGTTTTAGATAATTCTGCCCAGCTTTTTTTGCATGTGCTTATTTGCGTTCCTTGGCGCTGGCGTCGCGCGCGGCGCGGAACTCGGCGTCCTGCGCCCAGTTCGGCCAGGCCTTGGAGTC
Source organism: Duganella sp. 1224 (assembly GCF_013408245.1). Classification (GTDB taxonomy): domain Bacteria; phylum Pseudomonadota; class Gammaproteobacteria; order Burkholderiales; family Burkholderiaceae_D; genus Rugamonas. The sequence continues at coordinate 31,333 of NZ_JACBYS010000012.1, read as the reverse complement.
GGCCAGGTCGCGGCCCAGCGCATACAGCAGGCCGAGGTCGTGCGCCATGCTGGCGAAGGTCCAGTCGGCGTGCCACTCGTCGGACGGCTGGTGGTAATTGTTGGTGTTGTAGTCCGCCTCCAGCTTTTCGCCGGCCGCCACGCCGCCGTCCACCAGGTCGTCGCCCGAACCATACGAGATGGCCGGCACGCCGCGCTTGGCGAACGGGAAGTGGTCGGAGCGGAAGAAGTGGCCGGCTTCCGGTTTCGGGTCCGGCTTGTACACCAGGTTCCATTGCTTGGCCTTGGCGATCAACTGGTCCAGCAGATCCAGCTTGGCGCTGCCGGAGATGGTGAAGTTGCGCGTCAGGCCGTGCGGGCTGAGGGCGTCCATGTTGATCACGCCAACCGTGGTGGCCAGCGGGTACAGCGGATTGGCCGCGTAGTATTCGGAGCCCAGCAGGCCCTTCTCCTCGGCGGTGACGGCCAGGAAGGCTACCGTGCGCTGCGGCGCCGGCGCCTTGCCATAAGCGCGCGCCAGTTCCAGCAGCGCGGCGATGCCGGTGCCGTTGTCGACCGCGCCGTTGTAGATCTTGTCGCCCTTGGCGTCCGGCAGGCCAACGCCCAGGTGGTCCCAGTGGCCGCTGTAGAGCACGGTCTCGTTCGGACGCTGGGCGCCCACCACGCGCGCCGCCACGTTCTTCGACACGATGATCTGCGCGTCCACCGCGTAGTGGGCCGACAGCGTGACATTCTTCAGCGCCACCGGCTGGAAGTCGCGGGTTTGCGCCTGCTTCTTCAGCGCTTCGAAATCGAGGCCGCCGCGCCGGAACAGGTCGACTGCCAGATCGCGCTGGATCCACGCTTCCATCGGTGCATGCGCCTCGGCCGGCTTCTTGCGGACGATGTCGTACATGACGTTGGTGTTGGAGTTCTTGACCGTGTTCCAGCCGTACGAGGCCGGCGCGGTTTCGTGCACGATGAGGGTGCCGAGCGCGCCGCGCCGCGCCATCTCCTCGTACTTGTAGGTCCAGCGGCCGTAGTAGGTCATGGCCTTGCCGCCGAAGTCGCCCTGGCCGGTTTCGAAGTCGGGGTCGTTGATCAGCACCACCGCCAGCTTGCCCTTCAGGTCCTGGCCCTTGAAGTCGTCCCAGTGGCGCTCCGGCGCGGTCACGCCGTAGCCGACGAACACCAGCGGCGCGTTGTTGATGTCGACCAGCTTGGCGCCGTTCATGGCGGCGCGCACCGCCAGGTCGTCGCCCTGCCTGAGCGGCTGCACGGTCTGGCCGTCGCTGACCGACAGCGTGACCGGGCCCTTGAGTTCGAAGCGGCCCAGCGGCACGTCCTGGGTCCAGCTGCGCTGGCCCTTGACAATGTCGCCGCCCGGTTTGAGGCCGGCGGCCTTGAATTGTTCGATCAGGTAGGCGACGGTCTTGGTCTCGCCGGCGGTGTGCGGGCCGCGGCCCTCGAACGCGTCGGACGACAGGACCTTGACGTCCTGCGACAGGCGTTGGGCGTCGAATTCCGGGCCGGTGGCGGCACGCGCGGCAAACGCGGCCAGCAGCGACAGGGCAAGCAGGGTGGATTTCAAGCGGGGCTCCTTCAAGGGATATGAGGGGGAGATACTGCCACGAATCCCGGTGGACCACAACGGCGCGGACGGCACCAGCGCAACCCGCACACCGTTGGCGCCAGGGGCCGGGCCATGGCCCGGCGGGGCGAAGCCCCTGTCCTGACCCTGGGTCAGACCCTTCTGTTCGGGGGTGAGGGTTAGCTGCCGTACCGTCACGGCCGCAGACGGCGCGCACACTGACCCCGTTTCCAGGAGAGCACGCCATGCCGGAAGGACCATCGATCGTCATCTTGCGCGAGGCCGCCGAGGGCTTCGCCGGCCGCACCATCGCGCGCGCCAGCGGCAACAGCCAGGGCGTCGATGTCGCCGCGCTGGCGGGCCAGCCCATCGTCGCCCTGCGCAGCTGGGGCAAGCACTTCCTGATCCAGCTGCCGACCCTGGCCCTGCGCATCCACCTGCTGATGTTCGGCAGCTACCGCATCAACCAGCGCAAGCCCGACTCGGAACCGCGCCTCAGCCTCGGCTTCGACGACGGCGAGGAACTCAACTTCTACACCTGCTCGGTCAAAACCCTGCCGCCCGACCTCGACGCGCTGTACGACTGGCGCGTGGACGTGATGGCCGACCAGTGGGACCCCAAGCTGGTGCTCAAGCACCTGCGCGCCCGGCCGGACATGCTGGTGTGCGACGCCACCCTCGACCAGGACCTCTTTGCCGGCGCCGGCAACATCTTCAAGAACGAGGTGCTGTTCCGCATCCGTGTCCACCCGCTGTCGCAGGTCGGCGCGCTGTCGGCCGCCAAGCAGCGCGAGCTGGTGGCCGGGATGCGCGCCTATGCCTTCGATTTCCTGCGCTGGAAGAAGGCCTTCGTGCTCAAGCAGCACTGGCAGGCGCACACCAAACGCATCTGCCCGCGCTGCGACATTCCCTTCCACAAGGCGCACCTGGGCAAGACCCAGCGCCGCAGCTTTTTCTGCACCCGCTGCCAGAAACAGTATCCGCCCGCCGCGCTTACACCAGTCCGGTCAGATAGTAGACCGCGATCACAAAGAACACCGCCAGCGTCTTGATCACGGTGATGCCGAAGATGTCGCGGTAGGACTGGCGGTGCGTCAGGCCGGTGACCGCCAGCAGCGTGATGACGGCGCCGTTGTGCGGCAGCGTGTCCATGCCGCCGCTGGCCATCGCCACCACGCGGTGCATCACCTCCAGCGGGATGTGCGCGGCCTCGGCGGCCTTGATGAACTGCTCGGCCATGGCGGCCAGCGCGATGCTCATGCCGCCCGAGGCCGAGCCGGTGATGCCGGCCAGCGCGGTCACCGACACCGCCGCATTGACCAGCGGGTCCGGCACGCTGCGCAGCGCCTGGCTGACCGACAGGAAGCCGGGCAGCGCGGCGATCACGCCGCCGAAGCCGTATTCGGACGCGGTGTTCATCGCTGCCAGCAGCGCGCCGCCCACCGCCGCCTTGGTGCCGTCGGCAAAGCTGGTGCGGATGCGGCCGAAGGCGGTGGCGACGGTCAGCACGATGCCCAGCAGCAGCGCGCCCTCCACCGCCCAGATGCCGATCACCGACTTGATGGGCAGCGTCACCGGCGCGTGCAGGCCGGGCAAGGCGTCGGCGGTCAGCGCGTACTGGTCGCCGTACCAGCCGGGAATCAGCTTGGTCAGCACGAAGTTGGCGACGCCGACCAGCACCAGCGGCGCCACCGACAGCAGCGGATGCGGCAGGCTAGCGCGCGCGGTCGCCGCCGAGGCGGAGGATGCGGCGGCGGACGATGCGGAGGCCGGGGGCACGCTGCCGGCGGCGGACGCTGCGGCGGCCGGGGCAGCGCCGGCCGGGGGCACGCCGCCGGCGGCGGCCGGCGCGCTGGCGGCCGCGCCGTCATAGCCCTCGCCGGTCGCCATCGCCGAGCGGCGGCGCCATTCGAGGAAGGCCAGGCCGGCGGCCAGCGTGGCGACCGAACCGACCACGCCCAGCCACGGCGCCGCCCAGCCGGTGGTCTTGAAGAACGTGGTGGGGATGATGTTCTGAATCTGCGGCGTGCCCGGCAAGGTGTCCATGGTGAACGAGAACGCCCCCAGCGCGATCGCCCCCGGCATCAGCCGCTTGGGGATGTTGCTCTGGCGGTACAACTCGGCCGCGAACGGGTACACGGCAAACACCACCACAAACAGCGACACGCCGCCATACGTCAGCAGCGCGCACACCAGCACGATGACGGCGTTGGCGCGCGTGCGGCCGATGTACTTGATGGCCGCCACCACGATCGCCTCGGAAAAGCCGGACAATTCGATCAGCTTGCCAAACACCGCGCCCAGCAGGAACACCGGGAAGTACAGCTTGATGAAGCCGACCATCTTGTCCATGAAGATGCCGCTGAACACCGGCGCCACCGCGCCCGGATCGGTCAGCAGCACCGCGCCCAGCGCGGCCACCGGCGCAAACAAAATCACGCTGTAGCCGCGGTAGGCGGCCAGCATCAGGAACACCAGCGCGGCAAGGACAATCAGAAAGGACATGCGGACTCCGGGACGTAAACAGATCGCGCTTACTGTAGCACTTCTGGCAACTTTGCGCATCTTCCCGAGGCGCAGCGGCGCGCCTGTCAGCAAAAGCCCACAGCGCGGCGCCGTAAGGCGCTATGATAGTTCCACTGGAGAATTAAAAATAACCGGTGTGAGGAGACGCACGCCATGACCGCATTACAGGCCTCGCTCAAGGGCGCCGCCAAGTTGTCGCTGAACTGGACCTATCTGCACGCCATCGCCAACGGCGTGTCGGCCATCGACCTGGAGGCGCTGGCGTTGCGCAACCTGCACGACGCCCGCCAGTTCGTGCGCGAATATGGCTTCGACCTCGACCAGCCGGCGGCGCCGGCGCTGATCCGCCGCGCCCACCAGGAAGCGGTCGCCTTCATCCGCGCCACCTTCCTGGCGCCTGCGCAAGCGGCGCTGATCCCGCCCGAGGTGGCCACGCCGGACGACCCGCTGCAACTGCTGGTGTACGCGTCGCTGCACTGCCAGCAGGCCGACGCGCGCCGGCTGTGGGCCTGCGCGGTGCTGAAGGTGATGCATGGCATCTTCTACATCGACAACAACCTGAAGCTGCGGCATTTCCACGCCATTCGCGCCCAAGTGTTCGGCACCCTGGACGAGGTGATCCGCCACGACGGCGGCCGCCACTACCTGACCGACGGCGAACTGTGCCTGCCGCTGCTGCACTACGACCGCAAGGACAACAAGGGCCGCAACAGCATCCTGCTCAAGCTGCTGCAAAAGGCCGCCTACCTGGCGGCCGATATCTATGACCACCTGGGCGTGCGGTTGGTGTTCGCCACCCGCTGCGAATGCCTGCTGGCCCTGCGCACGCTGCAGCGCGCGCACCTGCTGTCGGTGACCAATGTCGATGCCGGACGCACCCGCAACACGCTGCTGGACCTGGACGCGGCCAAGCAGGTGTTCAGCAAGTACCGCGCACAGCTGGAGCACGCCGACGGCTACCCGCTGGCCCTGCTGCGGCAGATGGACGCCGAACTGGCCGCGCTGGCGCAGCCGCAGACGCGCTGCGACAATCCGCACAGCGGCAGCGGCTTCAGCAGCATGCAGGTGACGGTGCGCAAGATGATCCACGTCCAGCAGCTGGACGCGGCGCCGGAGCAGGACTACGACGTCGGCTTTTTCTTCGAATACGAGATCCAGTTGATGGACGAGGACAGCTACCATCGCAGCCTGAGCGGCCCGGCCAGCCACGCCGCCTACAAGCAGCGCCAGGTCGACACCGCCCGCACCCGCGTCTTCGGCCGCGAGCTGCTGCGCTGGATCGAACAGCAGCCGCAGCCGGCGCCGCCGCCCGCTTGAACCGCCGCCGCGCCAGCGGTGCGACATTGCCGGCCGCAATGCTTTACGCTGGCCCCATGCGTTCACTGACTTTTCTGCTCGCCTGCTTGCTGGCCGGCACCGCCGCCGCCCAGACCGCCGCGCCCAGCGTCACGGTCGCCGCCACCCGCGACCCGGTCGACAAGTCCTACCGCAAAATGCTGGCCGGCATGGACATCTTCGCGCGCCACCACGCGCTGGCGCCGCAAGCCACGCTGCGCTTCCAGCTGCTGCCGCGCCTGCCCAGCACGCAGCTGGACGGCATCAGCCTGCGCGTCGCCGGCGACACCGTCTCGCTGCCGGTGCCGGTGGCCGCCGACCACAGCTTCACGCTGGAGCGCAACGCCCAGGCGGCAAAAGAGGACGCCGCCCTGATCGCCAGCCGCAAGACCAGCACCCTGACCTGGCGCGCCCAGGTGCGCAGCCCCAACGTGCCCGAGGGCACGCGCCGCCTTGGCGACCTGCGCCTGGAATGCCTGGTCGGCGTCGAAGCCGGCCTGCTCTCCAACAACGCCCAGATTTTCGCCTGGCTGGGCGAACTGTTCACCAGCCCCGACCGCGTGTGCAACAGCCCCGAAGGCAACTACCTGTTCTTCGCAGAACGCCCGGTCTTCGCCATCACCCTGCGCGACGGCAACCGCAGCGCCACCCTGCCGCTGCGCGCCCTGTACGCCGGCGGCACGCAAACGCCGGCCACGCTTCCCTACTGCGATTGCCAGGTACTGCTCGACCGCAGCTACTACGCGCCGATCTGGGACCGTGGCTGGTCCGACGACACCCTGCTGACCTTCGACGACATGGACAGCCCGCCCGGCCCCGCCGACACCGCGCTGGCCGACGATTACCGCACCGCCGACCAGATGCGCGCCCGCCTCGGCCCGGCGCAAACCATCAGCTTCGACAGCGGCTACCAGATCTGGCGTTACACTTACCCACCAGCGCGCAACGGCGAGCAGCCGGCCGAATTCACCATCCTGTTCGGGCCGGACGGCGTGGCGCGCAAAGCCCGCCTGCGCGAACCCATGCCAACCAGCGAGAGCCAACCATGACCACACTGTCACACACCCTGCGCCTGGCCGCCGCCAGCCTGCTACTTCTCACCGCCTGCGCCGGCGCGCGCCAGACCACGCCGATGCCGGACAATTCCAGCGCCGGCCTGTGGCAGCAAATCCAGGCAGCCAACAGCAACCTCGCTTGCGACAGCGACAGCCAGTGCCACACCATCGGCACCGGCGCCAAGGCGTGTGGCGGCCCGGAAAACTATATCGCCTGGTCCAGCAAAAACGACAACGGCGCCAAGCTCAAGTCGCTGGTCGAACTGCATTCGGCCGCGCGCCGCGCCGACAACAACAGCCAGGGCATGATGTCCACCTGCATCGCCATCAGCGATCCCGGCGCCACCTGCCGCGCCGGCACCTGCGTCCTCAACACGCAAGACGTCGCCCCGCCGCCGGCAAAATAATTCCGGCTCTATACACACAGGGGGCGTGTATCGCGTCCCCGTGTGGATTTCCTTCTGCTTTCGCTTCTATTTCCTTCTATTTTTTTCTATTTTCTTCTGCCCCGAACTTTGCAGAAAATTACAGATCTAAATAGAAGAAAATAGAAGGAGAAATAGAATGAAATCCACAATGTCCCTGCAGGTCGACACGGACACCCTGCTCCGCCTGATTACCCAACTACAGCGGCGGGGCGGTACACAAGACCTGTCGCCCGCCATCAACAGCGCCATCGAGCTTTGGCTGCGCGAACAAACCAGGCTGGCCAAGGGCTGCGACCCGGCAAACATCCGCGGCTACCAGTGGAAATCGCTGTTCCTGCCAGAGGGCACCGAGCTACGCTCCTGGAGCTACGGCGACCACAACTACGCCCGCGTTGTCGGCGACGACATCCTCCACAAAGGACGGCCGACCACCCCCAACCAATTCGCCCAATCATTTGCCCGCACCACGCGCAACGCCTGGACCGATCTCAGCATCAAACGCCCTGAAGACCAACACTTCAAAAAAGCCTGCCTGCTGCGCGCCGAAATAAAGCGGCAACCGCCCGGCGTGGCTGGCGCCGCGGCGGCACTCTGCGACACATCCGCGGCCGCCCTGCTGACCGCATTGCAGACGCAGTTGCTGGCCCGGCCGGCCGCCGCGCCGGAGCCGCCGCCGCGCCCACGCGACACCACGCCCGGCCAAGGCTGGGATCTGCCGGAGCGGCGCAAGCTGCGCTTCCGCATCGAAGACGTCGCATTTGAATAAAAAAAAAGCCAGCCCAAAACGGGCTGGCTTTAAAGCGCGGCGGCAACAAAGGCTTAATGCGCCGTCATCGCCTTCTTGATGGCCACGCAGCGCGCGTCTTCCTGGCGCGTGACCAGCAAGGCGCGGCGGGTACCGGTCGACAGATCGGTCAATTTGGCAATCGCCGCATCCAGGCGCTGCACGCTGGCCGGCGTGCAGGCTGCCGGGATCATCGACGCCGCGTACGCGCGCATGTACACCGGCCCCGCCGCCTTGTCCACCGCCCCCAGCGTGTCCAGGCGCTGCTGCGCCGTCAGCTCGCCCAGCGCGCGCTGCTCGGGCGGATACATGCTGCCCATCGCCGTGCGCACCTTGGAAAACGGCAGCTTGGTCTGCAGATCGGCAATCGTCGCCGCCCATTCCGCCTTGACCTTGGCATCCGGACGTATCACCATCGCCGCGATCGCCGCCTGCTGGCCGCTGTCCGACTTGTCCTGCGCCTGTTCAGCAGCGAGCAGCGCCTCCGTGCCCGGGTACGCAAAGCGGTTCAGGCGGCGCAGAATCGTCCAGCGCACATCCTGCGACACATTCAGGCCCGGCACCACCAGCTTGCCGTTCAGGATATCCGCCAGCTGCTTCAGCGCGGCCGGGCTGGACGCCAGGCTCACATACGTCGAGAACCAGCGGCGCTGGAAGTTCTTGTCGCTGGCCGCGCTGGCCGCCTTGAAGCTCATCTGCTCCAGCTGCGCCGTCACCTGCTTCCGGTAAGCCGAATCGCCCATCAGATTCAGGTAGCCGACCGACGCCTGCACCTTCTCCAGGATGTCGCCCAGCAGCGTGTAATCCTGCTCCTGCGGCGCATTGGCCAGCACCGTCGTCAGGTAAGCGTTCAGCGGCAGCTGCGCGTCGCGCACGCCATCCCACAGGCTTTGCCACAGCATGGAGCGCAGCAGCGGATCGTCCACCTTGCGCAGGCTCGATTGCGCCGTCGCGAACGACTTCTTATCCAGCTGCACCTTGGCGAAGCCCCAGTCCTGGTAGTTCGGATACACCAGATCCGGGCAGGCCGCGCCCTTCAGCTCCGGCACCACCGTGGCCGCGCCCTTGTAGGTGATGGCGACGTTTTTGTCCAGCGTCAGGCCATCCTTGCCCAGCTTGAACAGCCCCACCTGCACGCGCTGCTCGCGCAGCGTCGGCAGCTCCTTGCTCGCCGTCTGGCGCAGCGTGAACGACGACACCTTGCCGCCGGCGCAGCTGAACTCGGCGGCGATGGTGTTCACGCCCGGCTCGTACAGCCACTCCCTGGTCCAGCCGCTCAGATCGCGGTTGGCCGCTTCCGCCAGGCTGCCGATGAAGTTATCCAGCGTCGCATTCTGGTACTGGTACTTGACCAGGTAGTTATGCACGCCCTTGCGGAACACCTCCTCGCCCAGCAGGTGGCGCAACTGCTTCAGCGTCGACGCGCCCTTCGAGTAGGTAATCGCGTCGATATTGTCGAACGCGTTGGCGGTCGACGGCACCGGCGTTTCGATCGCGTGCGTGGTCACGCGCTGGTCCTGCACATAGGCCGCCTGCTTGCCGCCCGAGTAGAAGCTTTGCCAGGCGTTGGCGAACTCGGTGGCCTCGGCGGTCGCCAGCGTGCCCATGAAGGACGCGAAGCTCTCGTTCAGCCACAGGCCGTTCCACCACTTCATCGTCACCAGGTCGCCAAACCACTGGTGCGCCATCTCGTGGTTGATGACGCCGGCCAGCGATTCCTTCTGCGCCGTGGTCATCTCCTCCTTGTGCAGGAAGCGGCCCTCGGCGAAGGTGATGGCGGCGGCGTTCTCCATCGCGCCGTACAGGAAGTCCGGCACCAGCAGCTGGTCGTACTTCTCGAACTGGTAAGGGATGCCGAAGTACTGGTCGAAGAACGCCAGCCCGGCCTTGGTGTACTTGAACCAGTCCTGCGGCGACACCTGCGACGCCACCGACTGGCGCGCGAACAGGCGCATCGGATACTTGCCGCTGTTGTCCTCCCACACCTTGTACGGGCCGGCGTGCATCGAGAAGTTATACGGGCTCAGTTTCTTTGAGCGCGGGAAGGTCCACAGCTTGCCGCCGTCGACGTCCTTGACGCTGGTCTCGCGCGTGGTGGACGACACCACCCAGTCGGCCGGCGTGGATACCGTCACCTGGTAGGTGCCCTTCAGGTCCGGCTGATCGAACACCGGGAACATCTGGTGCGCGGCAGCCGGCTCGAAATGCGAGTAGGTGTAGACGCGACCATCGACCGGGTCCACCATGCGGTGCAGGCCCTCGCCGTTGGTGCTGTGCAAACGGCTGTAGACGATGGTGACGGTGTTGCGGCCGGCCACCAGGTCGGCCGGCGCCAGCGTGATGAACCACTGGTTGTACTGCGGCGTGACAGCCTTGCCGTTGACGGTCAGGCTGGCGATGGTGGCCTTGTCCAGATCGATGGTCAGCGGCTGCGCCGCGTCTTTCAGGTCGAAGCTCAGCGTGGTGGTGCCGCTGAAGCTTTCCTTGCCGGTCAGGGTGAAGGCCAGCGTGTAATCGACATTGCTGACGCGCGCCGAACGGGCGGCGGCATCGGCCTGCGACAGGTAAGCGTTTTCAGCGCGCGGCGCCGCGTCGGCGGCGCAGGCGCCGCCAACAGCCAGCGCCACGGCGGCGGCGATCAGATACTTTTTCATTGAATCTCCCGAATGTGGAAACACCCGCGCAGCGCGGGCGCATAACTGGTCTTAGTTTTTCTTGATGTAGGTGTCGAGCCAGTCGATCACCGTGTGATGCCACAGCACCGAGTTGGCCGGCTTCAGCACCCAGTGGTTCTCGTCCGGGAAGAACAGGAACTTGCTCGGAATGCCGCGACGCTGCAGCGCGGTGAACGCGCCGATGCCCTGCGCGGTCGGAATGCGGAAGTCCAGGTCGCCCTGCACCACCAGCATCGGCGTCTTCCAGTTCTTCACCTTCAGCGCCGGGTTGAACTTCTCGTGCTGCTCCGGCACGTCGTAGTACGGACCGCCGTTTTCCCACTCGGTGAACCAGATTTCCTCGGTCGAATACGCCATGCCGCGCGCATCGAACACGCCGTCGTGGTTGACTATGCACTTGAAGCCATCCGGCCAGTTACCCTGGATCCAGTTCATCATGAAGCCGCCGTAGGACGCGCCCAGCGCGCAGCTGTTGTCGCGGTCCAGCCACGGGAACTTCTGCACCGCCGCCGCCAGGCCCTTCTGCAGGTCCTCCAGCGGCTTGCCGCCCCAGTCGCCGCTGATCGAGTCGGTGAACTTCTGTCCATAGCCGGTCGAACCGTGGAAGTCGATGAACACCGTGGCATAGCCGGCGCCCGCGTACACCTGCGGATTCCAGCGATAGCTCCACGAGTTGCCGAAGCTGCCCTGCGGACCGCCGTGCACCAGGAAGGCGATCGGGTATTTCTGGCCCGGCTGCGCGTTCCACGGCTTCATCACGTGGCCGTACACCGTGTCGCCATTGGCGCCGGTGAACGAGAACTGCTCGTACTCGCCAAACTTGACGTCGGCCAGCGCGGCCTCGTTCAGGTGCGTCAGCTGCTCGGCTTTCTCGCCCGAGCCGCCCAGCTTGAACTTGAACAGCTGCGCGCCCGAGGTCAGGTGCGCCTGCGCCATCACGATGGTGTCCCGGGCCACGTCGAAGCCGGCCACATAACCCTTGCCGGTCAGCGCCGTCACCTTGCCGCTGGCGGCGTCGATCGCGAACAGGCGGTGCTGGCCGATGTCGTCGGCGCTGGCCAGGATGGCCTTGCTGTCCGGCGTCCAGCGGTAGTCGGCAATCGAGCGGTCCCAATGGTCGGCCACGGTGCGTTTCTTGCCGGTGGCGACGTCGACCAGCACCAGGTGGAAGCGGTCGGCCTCAAAGGTCGGCTTGGTCATCGCCACGTAGGCCAGCGTCTTGCCGTCCGGCGAGTAGATCGCCTTGGTGTCCCAGGCCGGGTTGTCCGCGGTCAGATTGGTCGGCGTGCCGCCGGCGGCCGGCACCGTGTAGACATCGAAGTTGGTCGACCACGCCTCGGTGCGGCCGGCGATGCGGGCCGAGAAGGCCACGGTCTTGCCGTCCGGGCTGAAGTGGTATTCGTCATGGTCGCCGAACGGCTTGGACGGCACATCGCCGTCCAGCATGCCGCTCAGGCTGACCGGCTGCGCGCTGACCTTGCCGCTGGCGTCGATCGGCGCCGAGTACAGCACATTGTTGCGGCCATCGGCCCAGGTGTCCCAGTGGCGCACGAACAGCTTGTCGTACACCTTGCCGCTGGCCTTGACCTTGGCCTGCTCGTCCAGGCGTTTCCTGGTGCACGCCAGGTCGGCGCAATCGCGGAACACGGCCATGCTGAAGAGCAGGCGGTCGCCCTGCGGCGACAGGCGGAAGTTATCGACGTCCAGCGGCAGGTCGGTCACCTTGCTGGCCTCGCCGCCGGTCAGCGGCAGGCGCCACACCTGCGACGAACCGGAGCGGCCCGACAGGAAATAAATCGCCTCGCCGTTCGGCGCCCATTCCGGATCCGAACTGCTGGCGGCGGCCTGGGTCAGGCGCACCGGCGCCGCCTGCGGATGGCGCAGGTCCAGCAGGTACAGCTGGGTATTGCCACGGTTCTTATCCAGATCGGTGGTGCGCACGGTGTACACCACGCGCGTCGCATCCGGCGACAGCACCGGGTTGCCGACCCGCTCCATCTTGACCAGGTCTTCTACCGTGAAACCGCGCGGCGCGGCCAGCGCGCTGGAGGCCATGGCGGCGCCCAGCAACAGCAAGGGGAATCTCATTCGAACTCTCCGATGTTATAAGAAATATACCGGCTTGTGGCCGGGCATCGGGAATCATACCAAGAGCGCCGCCCGCCGCGACATATCGGCAGGAAATTGTTACTTTACGCTACTTAAACGCTGGCGTGGCGGTGGCGCTTAGCGGTTCTGGCCGGTCGGCATGGTGAAACGGCGCTGGTCCAGCAATTGCTCGGCATTGGCGTTCTGCACGTCCGGATTGGACGAGCAATCGCGGCGCTTGATCGAGCTGCCGGTCGGCGCGTCGTCGTAATTGCCCTTGCACTTGACTGCCGCCGTGGTCGGCGCGGCCGGATCAGCCGCCACCTCGGGTTGGGACGCGCACGCCGCCAACAGGACCGCACACAGACCGCTCAACAGAACTGCTTTCATTGCTTCTCCACCGAAAAAAGTCACAGACGCCAATATACTATCAGTTTCATAGAAAAAAAGCGCTTGATCTTTTTGAGACGACCAGTCATATTACACACATGGCTAAAGCAAACGTCAAAGAGCAAATCCTCACCACCAGCGTCGACCTGCTGCACAGCAAAGGCTTCAACGCCACCAGCGTGCAAGACATCACCGACGCTGCCGGGGTGCCGAAAGGCTCGTTCTACAACCACTTCCCCAGCAAGGAAGCGCTGGGGATGGAAGTCTTGCAGCGTTACGTGGCGGCCATCGGCGACATCGCCGCCGTGCTGCACGACCGCAGCCTGGCGCCGCTGGCGCGGCTGCAGCAGTTTTTCGAGCGCATGATCGCCGGCAACGCCGCCAACGACTACCACTGCGGCTGCCTGCTGGGCAATTTCAGCACCGAATTGTCCAACCAGATCCCGGCCATGCGCGAGGCCATGCGGCAGGCGTTTGCCGGTTCCAGCGCGGCGCTGGAAGCGGTCATCGCCGAAGGCCAGCGCGACGGCAGCATCGGCAACCGGCTGCCGGCCGCCGACCTGGCCGCCTTCCTCAACGACGCCTGGCAAGGCGCCGTGCTGCGGGCCAAGGCCGAGCAAAGCCGCGCCCCGCTCGACCGTTACACCCGCATGGTAGTGCGCAGCATCCTGACGTAAATTTTTTTTCGCCCATTTTTAAGACGACCGGTCATATTAAAGACCAACCACCCTCCAGAAAGGAAACATCATGAACCTCAAAGACGCAGTAGTGCTCGTTACCGGCGCCAACCGTGGCCTCGGCAAGGCGCTGGCCGCCGCCGCCGTCCAGGCCGGCGCGCGCAAGGTCTACGCCGCCGCCCGCAAGCCGGAAACGGTGGACATCGCCGGCGCCACGCCGCTCAAGCTGGACGTCACCAACGCCGCCGACATCGCCGCCGCGGTGCGCGCCATCCCCGACCTGACGCTGCTGGTCAACAACGCCGGCATCCACGTGGTGGGTGGCGTGATCCGCCCGGACGCGGTGGACGCCGCCCGCGCCGAGCTGGAAGCCAACTTCTTCGGCCCGCTGGCCCTGAGCAACGCCTTCGCCCCGGTGCTGGGCCGCAACGGCGGCGGCGCCATCATCAACATCCTGTCCGCGCTGAGCTGGGCCAGCTTCCCCAGCACCGGCACCTACAGCGCCTCGAAGGCTGCCGCGTGGGCGCTGACCAATGGCCTGCGCGGCGAGCTGGCCGGCCAGAACACGCAGGTGGTGGCCGCCCACATGGGCTACATGGACACCGACATGACCGCCAACGTCGACGCCCCCAAATCGGCGCCCGCCGACATCGCCCACGCCATCTACGCCGGCCTGCAGGCTGGCGACGACGAAGTGCTGGCCGACGAGGTCTCGAAACAAGTGCGCGCCAGCTTCGCCGCCCCGCGCGCCTTCTACCTCGGCGCCCCGCGCGGCTAAAACTCCGGGGTCAGGTCCGCCATTTCTACACGGCCTCAACCGCAGAGCGGTTGAGGCCGTGTAGAAATGGCGGACCTGACCCCGGATGGCGTGCGGATGGCGCCGGATGGCGCGCTGCAGCATTGCGCTTGCGGGCGGATCTGGCCGCCAGCGATAGAAATTATTTTTGACGCCCGCAAGAAATTGCGTATTTTCGCGCGCCGAAACCGGGCATAATTTGTCACTCAGCCAGGTGCACAGCGCGCGTTCTCCGCCGGCTTGACGTGCGCGCAATTCGTTTTCCCCGCCGGTAATGCTTCGCTTTGTATTGCCTCACAAGCAGTTGTGAACAATTGTAAATCGGCGTTGTATGAGCCCGTTGATCGCGCTAAGGTAGCAGCTTGAACCTCGGGCGTGTCGGCTCCTCTGCGACGACCTCCGCGCAGCCGACGTCATACGGAAATACGGGAAACGCTATGCTTACTGCCACCTATGTCTTGTTGACACTGTCTATCGAGCAAAAAAAAGAACGTCACTTCATCTCGCGCCTGCTGCAATACGTGCAGGCGAGCGCGCGCCGGCCGCAGGAAATCGATCCGGTGTTCCTCGAATCACAACTCCAGCAGCTGACCAGCTTTGCCGAGGCGCGCCACCAGCGCAAGGTGGAAGCCTGCCTGATGCCGGCGGTGCGCGCGGCCGAGCCCAGCAGCACGCCGCTGCTGAACGACCTCGAATGCCTGAGCCGGCGCGGCAGCGCCATGCTCAACGCCGTCTACCGCTGCCTGCGCCGCGCCATGCGCCGCAGCGCCTCGCACGGCAAGTTCCTGTGCAAGACGGTCGACCTGTATTGCCAGAACCTGCTCAAGCGCCTCGACAAGGAGGAGCAGGAACTGCTGCCGCTGGCGCAGAAAGTCATCTCCAGCGAAGAATGGTTTGAAATCGGCAGCAAGTTCCTGGCGCAGGACGACGACCACGCCGCCTCGCGCCCGGAACTGCGGCCGGTGCGCAGCCGCATCTACCCGGGCGCCGCCACCGCCTAGCGGAAGGCGTAGCTGGCGTTGACGTAGACGAAGCGCCCGCGCGGGTCGTAGGTGCTGACGTCATAGCCATACTGGAACTGCGCGGCGATCGGCACAAACGTCTGCGGCTGGCGGTCGAACAGATTGCGCACGCCCAGCGTCAGCGTGGTGTTCTTCAGCCCGCGCCACGCCAGGTTGGCGTCATAGGTCGCCTCGGCCCCCATGAACACCCGCTGGTTGAGCAGGTTGTGCGCCGCCTCGTAGCGCGCCCGGTAGTTCTGGATCAGCGTGGTGGCCAGCGCGCCCTGCGTCCAGGTCGCGCTCAGCGTGTGCTTCCAGCGCAGCACCACGCCGCCGGCGTCGGCGCCGATCACCGCCGTGCCCTTGCCGTCCACCAGCGTGCCCACCTTGTGCGACACCACGCCGCCCGGGCTGGTCTGGTCGAACTTGTCCATGTAGGTGCCGTTCAGCGCCAGCTCCAGCTTGCCGGGCCCGAACGCCTGGCGGCCGGTGATGAACACGTCCGCGCCCTGCACCGTGGCGTTGCCGGTGTTGGCCAGCACCGTCTTCACCAGGTCGATGTCGTTGCCGTTCAGGACCACCAGGCCGGCATACGCCGGATCGCCGGCGCGGAAGCGCGACACCACCTCCTGCGCCGACGGCGTCGCCAGGATGTCGCTGACCTTGATGCGGAACCAGTCCACGCCGGCGTTCAGCCAGCTGGCCGGCGACCACACCACGCCCAGCGACGCCTGGCGCGACTCTTCCGGCTTCAGCTTGGGATTGCCGCCGGTGAGGCCATTCACCTGCAATGAACTCTGGCCGGTCTGCGGATCGCTGAAGGCCACCGTGGTGCCCAGCACCTGCGGCGTCCACAGGTCGTCCAGCGTCGGCGCGCGGAAGCCGCTGCCCACCGAGCCGCGCAGCAGCAGGCTGCGCAGCGGCTGCCAGCGCAGGCTGGCCTTGTAGTTGGTCGACGTGCCGACGTCGTTGTAATGGTCGTTGCGCAACGCCACATTGGCCTCCAGCGTCGACAGCAGCGGCGCGTTGATCTCGCCGAACACCGAGCGGATGGTGCGGCTGCGATCGACCGCCGCCAGCGCGCCGCCGGCGCCGCCGACGTCGCCGCTCAGGATCGCCGCGCTGGGCGTCACCTTGTAGGTCTCGTGGCGCGCCTGCGCGCCCGCCGCGTACTGCACCGCGCGGCCATCGATGGTGAACAGGTCGCCGGTGAGCTTGCTGTCGACCAGATCACTGTCCGACCAGGCATCGATGGTCTTGCCGGTGTACTGGGCGGCCTTCAGCTTGTCGGCCAGCGCGCCGGTCTGCACGCCGCCCGGCGCCCACGGATTCCAGTTGTTGGCCGGGTCGTTGATGATCTTGGCGTACTCCACCTGCAGGAAATAGCCGGACGGCAGCGCGCCGGACACCTTGCTGCGGTTGGCGGTAAACGCCACCTCGTAATCCTGGCCCCACACCGTGCCGCGCGCGCCGCCGACCACGCGCGACTGCGTCGCCACGTCGCGCGACTGGCGCGGGCCAAAGTCGAACACGCGGCTGGTGATCGCCAGCGGCTGGCCGATGATGGACGTGAAGCCCTGCCTGGTCAGATACGGCACCACCAGCGACTGGTACACCGGATTGCTCGGATACAGGATCAGCGACGGATCGACCTGCTGCTGCGTGAACGCGCTGTCCACCACCAGGAAGCTGCGCCGCACCGGGCTGGTCTGGATGGTGTTGGTCACCACGCTGCGCGACAGCAGCGCGTCGGCGAACAGCTGGTGCGCGTCGTTGACCTTGTACGCCAGGTTGCCGGTCAGGTTGCCCAGCTCGCGCGCCGGGATCAGGTTGGTGGCCGACGCGCTGTCGTAGGCGCAGTACGGCGCGCCCTTGCTGCTCAAGGTCGGATTCCGGAACATCTGGATCTCCGCGCACTGGCCCTGCGCCGCCAGCGGATTGCCGTAGCCGGTGGCCGGCGAGGCGCCAAAGCCGGCGCCGCGGTCGTTCGGATACGCGCCCGGGACCACCACGCCCTCGATATTGCCCTGCCCGGTGGCGCCGGACACATAATACGGCGCGTTGTTGCCCGACTGCGCGTAATCGCGGTCGCGCCCGAACAGCGCCTTCTCCTTCTCCCACGACGCCGACAACACCGCGCTGTAACCATCGCGCTCCAGGTTGCCCAGGCCGCCGGTGAGCGACGCCTTGTGGTTCTGCGCGCCGCCATGCGTGGTCGGCGAACCGCTGCCGGCGCCCAGCTCCAGCCCCTCGAAGCTCTTCGACAGGATGAAGTTGACCACGCCCGCCACCGCGTCGCTGCCGTAGACGCCGGACGCGCCATCCTTCAGCACCTCGATGCGCTCGATGGCCGCCAGCGGGATCACATTGACGTTGACCGCCGCGCCGCCGCCGCCGGCGAAGGCCGCCAGCCGCCGGCCATTGACCAGCACCAGCGTGCGCTCCGCGCCCAGGCCGCGCAGCGAAATCGCCGACAGCCCGAAGGTGCCGCTGGACGCCCCCGCCGCGTTCGACGTCGCCCCCGCCGACGACAGCGCCGCGATCGACGCCAGCAGGCTCTCGGTGCTGGTGGCGCCGATGCGCTGGATATCCTGCTTGCTGATCATCTGCACCGGCAGCGCGGTCTCCGAATCGGCGCGCTTGACCGACGACCCGGTCACCTCCACCCGATGCATCTTGTCGCCGTCCTCCTGCGCCAGCGCCGGCGCCACCAGCGCCGCCAGCCCGCCGGCAAACATCACGCGCAACGCCTGCGCCAATACGGTTTCCTTCATCATGCCTACTCCCTTGGTTGGTTTTTTTGAGTGCAACAGTCCCCGCCGGGCGGCTTGCGGGCCGTCCGGTCAACGCTGCCGTTATGTGTGAAGCGTTACTGGGAAGCGCCGGCTTCCTGCATCATGCGGCTGAGCAGATACAGCCGCGGCACGATGGAATCGACGGTGATGTATTCATCCTTGCCATGCACGCCATCGCCGGCCAGGCCGAACGCCTCCAGCACGATGGCCTTGCCGGAGCGGCTGGCGTAGCCGGCGTCGGTGCCGCCGCCGGTGCCCGGATACAGCGCCAGCTTGCGATCGATCTCGGCATAAATCGCCTGCGCCCTGGCCGCCCACGCGCGCGCCGCGTCGGTGGCAATGAACGGCGGCCGTCCCGGCTCGATCGCCACGCTGGTGACGGTATCGGCCACCAGCGGCGTCGCCACCTTCTCGCGCAGCGCCTGCTGCAGGCGCTGCGCGCCATCGGCCGCGCTCAGGCGCACATCGCCCTGCGCGCTGGCGCTGGCGGGAATCTGGTTGGTCACCAGGCCGGCGCTGGCGCGCGTCCAGTTCAGCTGCGCGCCCGGCACGTTGAGGTCGCGCGTCTGCAGCAACTGGTGCGACAGCTCGATCAGCGCATTGCGCCCGCTTTGCGGCGCCACGCCGGCGTGCGCGGCGCGGCCCTGCACCGTCATGGTGGCGGTGGCGATGCCGCTGGCGCTGAGCAGGATGCCCTCCATCTGCGCGCCATTCGGCTCGCAGGAAAACACGAAGTCATGCCGCGCCGCCTCGTTGGCGATCAACTCGCCGGACAGGCGCGAGCCGACTTCCTCGTCCGGATTGAAGATCACCGTCAGCTGCGCGTAATCGCGCCAGCCGCGCGCATGCAGCAATTCGATGGTGTGCAGGATCACCGCGATGCCGCTCTTGTCGTCGGCGATGCCCGGGCCGTACACGCGGTTGCCGTCCACGCGGTAAGGCTGGGTGGCCAGGATGCCCGGCTGGTACACGGTGTCCATGTGCGCGATCAGCAGGATGCGCTTGCGGCCCGTGCCGCTGAAGCGGCCGGTCACGCTGCCATCCTTGCGCTCCACCGCCGCGCCCAGCGCCTTCAGGCGGCGTTCGCCCAAATCGGCCACGCGCGCCACGCCCGCCGTGTCGCTGCTGCCGGATTCGATCAGCACCAGCTCCTTCAGCGTCGCCAGCAACGGCGTTTGCTGGTCGCGCGCCGCCGCCAGCAAGGCCTGATCGGCCGCCATCGCGCCATGCAAGGCGCTGCCCAACAGTACCGCAAGTATCAGTTTCTTCATTTCCCGTTCCTGGCCAGTTGCACATAGAAGCGGACCGCTTCCAGATAATTGTTGATGCCGATGCGTTCATTGGTGCCGTGGAAGCGCGGCAGATCCTCCGGCCCGGCGCGCACCGGCGAAAAGCGGTACACATGGTCGCTGACGTCCTTGTAATGGCGCGCATCGGTGGCGCCGATGACGATGCCCGGCGCTACCACCGCGTCGCTGAACACCTCGCGGATGGTGCGGTTGATCAGCGCATACTGCGGCGAATCGATCGGCGACACCGGCGAAGGCTCGGACGCTCCCGCATCCAGATGCGCGTGCACGGCGTCGTTGTTGACGGTCTGCCGCACGTGGTCCATCACGCCGCCGATGCTGTCGCCGGGGCGGATGCGGAAGTTGACCACCGCATCCGCGCGGCCGGGCAGCACATTGTCCTTGTTGCCCGCGTGGACCACGGTCAGCGCGGTGGTGGTGCGCAGCACCGCGTTGGTGCCGGCGGCCTGCTCCAGCTGCTTCTTCACCACCGGCCCGAACAGCCACAGATTGGACAGCGCCACGCGGTTCATGCCCTGCATCTCCGGCGCGATGATGTCAAAGGCATCGCGCGCCACGCCGCTCAACTGCGCCGGCATCTGCTGGCGCTCCAGTTCCGTCAGCGCGGCGCTCATCATGCCGATGGCGGTCTTCTGCGGCGGCATCGACGAATGGCCCGGCGCCGTGGTCACTTCCAGATTCACGCTGGCATAACCCTTCTCCGCCACGCCGATCAGCGCCACCGGCTTGCTGACGCCGGCCATGATGCCCTCGGTGACCAGCATGCCCTCGTCCAGCACATAATCCAGCTGCACGCCGCGCGACTTCAGCAGCCGGGCGATTTCCACCGCGCCGCGCCGGCCGCCGACCTCCTCGTCCGCGCCAAAGCCGAGATAGAGGGTGGCGCGCGGCTGATAGCCCGACGCCAGCAGCGTCTCCACCGCCTCCATCTGCGCCACCAGGCTGCCCTTGTCGTCCCACGCGCCGCGGCCCCACACAAAGCCGTCCTTTACCACGCCATCGAACGGCGGCTGCTGCCAGTTGGCCTCGGTGCCCGGCGCCACCGGCACCACGTCCTGGTGCGCCAGCCACATCACCGGCCTGGCCTGCGGATCGCTGCCCTGCCAGGTGAACAGCATGCTGTGGCCGATCATCTCCCGCTTCAGCGTCGCGTGCAACCGGGGGAAGGCCTGCTCCAGGTAAGCCTGCATGCGCACGAACTCGCCGGCGTTGATGTCGCCCGACGCCGCATCCGAAATCGTGCGGAAGGTCAGCGCGCCGGCCAGCCGCGCCGCCACCGCGTCGCGCGCCAGCGCCAGCGGCGCAAGCGGTTGGACCGCGATCTGGCGCGACGTCAGGCGCAAGGTATTCCACACCACCACCGCGACGATGATGGCGATCGCCAGCAGTGCGGCATACAAAAGTCGCTTCAACATACAATGCAATCCATGTAAAAAAAGTGCGCCAGAATGGTGCGTGGCGCAACGCCGCGCGGCCCTTTTTGGACACTGTTGTTTTGAGTTCTTGCGAACGATTCTAAAGCTTGCCTAAGCAATATCGTGCGGCTAATATCGCCAATATGCAGACCAATCCCGCCACCGACATTGCGCCGCTCGACGTGCAGCTGCTATGGCTGCCGGAAGCCATGCCGGGCAATGTATTTGCCGCCATCGACGTGCTGAATGTGGCGGCGGGGATACTGCAACTGCGCAAACCGCAGCACCAGCCGCCGCTGACGTGGCGCCTCATCACCCCGCCCGGCGTCGAGTCGCCCATCAACGCCGGCGCCATGCCCGGCACGCAGCGCCTGCCGCCACAGGCGCCGCCGGCGCAACGCACGCTGATGGTCGTCCCCGGCCTGGCCGCGCGCAACGCCCCGCACCTGGGCGAAATCGCCGAACGCCATCCCGACGTGCTGCAACTGTTGCACGACCACGCGCTGCGCGGCGGCCTGATCGCCGCCTGCTTCACCGGCATGGTGTTCCCGGCGCGTCTCGGCCTGCTGACCGGCGCCCGCTGCGCGCCGCCATGGGCCTACCAGTCGTGGATGAAGTTGCACTTCCCCGACGGCGACTTCAGCACCGACGAACCGATGTCCTTCCACGAGCGCGTGTCGACCTGCGCGGCGCCCGGCCTGCAAACCGAATTCATCGCCGCGCTGCTGGGCCGCCTGCTCGACCCGGACCTGATGGAAGGCTGCCTGCAAGTGCTGCAGTACCAGCAGCGCCGCCAGCAGATCACCTCGGAACTGAGCGGCGTGTGGCTCACGCCCACCTCGGACAGCCCGGTGTACCGCGCCACCCAGTGGCTGCAGGCCAATCTCGAACAGCCCTACAACCTGCAGGCGCTGGCCGCCGCCGCCGCCACCAGCGAACGCACGCTGCTGCGCCACTTCCGCCAGGCGGTCGGCATGACGCCGCTGGAATACCTGCACAAGCTGCGCGTGGAGCGCGCCAAGGTGATGATGGAAGTCTCGCTGCACAACTTCCACACCATCGCCTCCGCCTGCGGCTACGCCGACGCCGGCTCGTTCCGCCGCCTGTTCCAGCAAGCCACCGGCATGAACCCCAGCGTCTACCGCGAGCGCTTCACGCTGCGCGCGCGCCGGCCGCACTGGAAGGTCGAACAGAAATCGCAAAGGGCACTCGCATCATGAGCCACGGCGCCAAGATCCTGCATCTGCGCGGCGCCGCCGGCATGGATGCCATCTACCGCAAGATCAGCTGGCGCCTGCTGCCGCTGCTGATGCTGTGCTACGGCGTGGCCTATCTGGACCGCGTCAACGTCAGCTACGCCAAGCTGCAGATGGGCGCCGACCTCGATTTCAGCAACCAGGTGTACGCCTGGGGCGCCGGCATCTTCTTCCTCGGCTACTGCCTGTGCGAGATCCCCAGCAACCTGCTGCTGGAAAAAATCGGCGCGCGCAAGACGCTGCTGCGCATCATGCTGTGCTGGGGCCTGACCGCCGCCGCCGGCGCCTTCGTGCGCGAGCCGGTGGAGTTCTACATCGTGCGTTTCCTGCTCGGCGTGTTCGAAGCCGGCTTCTTTCCCGGCGTGATCCTCTACCTGACTTACTGGTACCCGGCGGCGCGGCGCGCGCGCGTGATCGCGCTGTTCGCCTCGGCCGCGCTGATGGCCGGCGTGGTGGCCGGCCCGCTGTGCGGCGCCACGCTGCAGTACCTGCACCAGTACGGCGGCCTGCAGGGCTGGCAATGGATGCTGGTGATGCAAGGGCTGCCGGCCGCGCTGCTCGGCATCGCCGCCTGGTTCCACCTGGACGACAAGCCGGAGGACGCGCGCTGGCTGTCGTCGTTCGAGCAGCAGATGATCGCGCAGGACCTGGAGCGCGACGAGCAGGCGCTCCACGCCAGCGGCGGCGACGGCAGCGGCGACGACGGCAACGCGGCGCGCGCCAACGACGCCGAGCCGCCCTCCGTCCTGGCCACCCTCTGGTCGCTGCTGCGCCAGCCGTCGATCGCGCTGCTGGCGCTCGCCAACCTGCTGCTGATGGGCGCCAGCTACGCGCTGGTGTTCTGGTCGCCGACGCTGATGCAGCGCTGGGGCGCCGGCAGCCACATGCAGCTTGGCCTGCTGGCCGTGATCCCCAACCTGGCCGGCGTGATCGGCATGATCCTGATCGGCTACGACTCCGACCGCCGGCGCGAGCGGCGCGGCCACTTCATCGCCTGCATGGTGCTGGCCGCCGGCGGCCTGGGCTTCGCCATCGCCGCCGAAAACCATCTGCCGTGGGCGCTGGGCGGGCTGGCGCTGGCCTCGGCCGGCATTGCCGCCGGCTCGCCGCTGCTGGTGGCCATCCTCACCGCCATGCTCAATCGCCAGCGCGCCGCCACCGGCATCGCGCTGGTGGGCAGCTTTGGCCTGCTGGGCGGCGCCTTCGGCCCGCCGCTCAGCGAACGCATGCTGGCCTGGGGCGACAGCGCCGCCATGCTGGCCGGCCTGATCGTCCTCTACCTCGCCGCCGGCGCCATCCTGCTGTGGGCGCTGAAGCTGGCGCCGCGCCACGGCGGCCCCAGCGCCGGCCATGGCCAAACCGACAAGATAGCCCGCAATTAATGGTTGGGCTAGAATCGGGGACGTGCCGCGATCCGGCGCTCCCCTCCACCAACCTGTAAGCGACACTATCGATGCGTTTTGTATTGCCTCTTTTAGCGACCGCCCTCGCGGCCAGCGCCTCCGCAGCCCCCACGCCCATCACCCTCGACCAAGCCATGGCCAATCCAGACTGGATCGGCAACCCGGTGGAGTCGGCATGGTGGGGCTGGGACAGCCGCCAGGTCTACTTCAAGCAGAAACGCACCGGTTCCGCCGTGCGCGACACCTGGCAGATCAACGGCGCCGCCGCGACGAAGGTGGACGAAAAACAGCTAGCCAACCTCGATAGTGCCGACCCGGTCTACAACCGCGAACGCACCCGCGCCATCCTGCTGCGCAACGGCGACCTGTTTGAGCGCGACCTGAAAACCGGCGCGCTGACGCAGATCGTGCGCGGCACCACGCCGGCGTCGGACGCGCAATACGCCGCCGACGGCAACCACGTGCAGTTCCGCGTGGGCAGCGACTGGTTCAGCTGGAGCCGCGCCGAGCGCCTGGTGGCACCGGTGGCCCTACTGCGCACCGCCAAGGATCCCGACGCCGTGCCGGACGCCGACTTCCGCCGCGACATGCAATTGCGCCTCATCGCCACGCTGGCGCAGGTCAAAAAGGACAAGGACGACACGCGCGACCAGCGCAACGCCGAGCGCGCCGCCGACGCCACCCGTGCGCCGCTGCCGATCTACCTGGGCGACAAGGTCACCATCGAAACCAGCGCGCTGTCGCCGGACGGCCGCTACCTGCTGGTGGTCACCGCCGCCAAGGACGGCGACAAGCGCCGCGTCGGCAAGATGCCAAAGTACGTCACCGAATCCGGCTACGAGGAAAGCGACGACGAGCGCAAGCGCGTCAGCGACGCCGGCCCGCCGCCGCACAGCCTGAAACTGGTGGACGTGGCCACGCGCAAGGTGAGCGAGCTGTCGCTGGACGACCTGCCCGGCATCAAGGACGATCCGCTGGCCGCCATGCGCGCCGCCCAGAAACTCGACCCGCTCAAGGGCAACCGCGCGGTGCGCTTCGAAGGCCGCGAGGAATCGATCCGCTGGAGCGCCAACGGCGCCCGCGTGGCCGTCATGGCGCAGGCCATCGACAACAAGGACCGCTGGATCGCCGCCGTCGACCTGGGCGCCGCCAAACTGAAACCGCTGCACCGCCTGAGCGACGCCGCCTGGGTCAACAACCGCGGCAACGACTTTGGCTGGCAGCCGGACAACAGCACCCTGTGGTACGAATCCGAAGAAAGCGGCTACGCGCACCTGTACCTGCAAGGCGCCGACGGCAAGGCGCGCGCGCTCACCTCGGGCAAATGGGAAGAGTCCAACGTCACCTGGTCCAGCGACGGCCAGACCGTCTACTTCCTGTGCAATCCCAAGCTGCCCGGCACCTATGAAGTCTGCTCGACCAACACCAAGGACGGCGCCCTGAAGGAACTGACCGCGCTGGGCGGCGTCGAAAGCTTTGCGCTGTCGCCGGACGGCCGCAAGCTGCTGGTGCGCTACTCCACCGCCTACATGCCGGCGCAGATCGGCACCGTCAGCGCCAGCGGCGGCAAGCTCACCCAGCTGACCGACACCCGCACCGCCGACTACAAGGCGCGCGCATGGATCGAGCCGCAGATCGTGCCGGTGCCGTCGACCCACGGCGCCGACCCGGTGTGGGCCAAGCTGTACCGCCCGGCCACGCTGGAACCGGGCAAGAAGTATCCGGTCGTGATGTTCGTGCACGGCGCCGGCTACCTGCAAAACGTCACCCGCCGTTACCCGGTCTACTTCCGCGAGCAGATGTTCCACAACCTGCTGGTGCAGAAGGGCTACATCGTGCTGGACATGGACTACCGCGCCTCGCTCGGCTATGGCCGCAACTGGCGCACCGCCATCTACCGCCAGATGGGCCACCCGGAACTGGAAGACTACATCGATGGCCTGAACTGGATGGTGGCCAACCAGCAGGGCGACGCCAGCAACGTCGGCATCTACGGCGGCAGCTACGGCGGCTTCATGACCTTCATGGCGCTGCTGCGCGCGCCGGACCAGTTCAAGTCCGGCGCCGCGCTGCGTCCCGTCACCGACTGGACCACCTACAACCACGAATACACCGCCAACATCCTCAACACGCCGGAACTGGACCCGCAAGCGTACAAGGTCTCGTCGCCGATCGAATACGCCGACCAGCTGAAAGGCAACCTGCTGATCGCCCACGGCATGATCGACGACAACGTCTTCTTCCAGGACTCGGTGCGCATGGCCCAGCGCCTGATCGAACTGAAAAAGGACCACTGGGAACTGGCGCCGTATCCGCTGGAGCGCCACGGCTTCGTCCATCCGGAATCGTGGTACGACGAATACCGCCGCATCTACCAACTGTTTGAACGCACGCTGAAATAAGGGAACCTATGAAAAAGCTTGCCGCCTCGCTGATCCTGGCGACGTTATTCACCGCCGCCCACGCCGAGCCGAAACACCCGGCGTGGTCGCGCAGCGCCAACGTGTACGAAGTGAACACGCGCCAGTTCAGCAAGGAAGGCACGCTGAACGCCGTCACCGCCAGCCTGCCGCGCCTCAAGCAGATGGGCGTGGACATCGTCTGGCTGATGCCGATCCACCCGATCGGCCAGAAGAACCACAAGGGTACGCTGGGCAGCTACTACGCGGTGGCCGACTACACCGCCGTCAACCCGGACTACGGCACCATCGACGACCTGCGCAAGCTGGTCAAACAGGCGCACGCGCTGGGCATGCACGTCATCCTCGACTGGGTCGGCAACCACACGGCCTGGGACAACCCGTGGGTGCAGCAGCACCCGGACTGGTACAAGAAGAACGACCAGGGCGAAATCTACTCGGTCACCTTCAAGAACGACGCCGGCGGCACCGAGGAATGGACCGACGTCGTCGGCCTGGACTACGACAACAAGGACCTGTGGAAGGGCATGACCGACGCCATGGCGTTCTGGGTCAAGGACGTGGGCGTCGACGGCTTCCGCGCCGACGCCGCCGGCCTGGTGCCGACCGCGTTCTGGGACCAGGCGCGCGCGCAGCTGGACAAGATCAAGCCGGTGTTCATGCTGGCCGAGTGGAACGAGCCGGCGCTGCACGACAAGGCCTTCGACGCCAGCTACGACTGGCCGCTGAACAGCATCATGAAAAAGATCGGCAAGGGCCAGGCCGGCGCCGCCGAACTGCGCGACTACGTGACCAATCCGCCGAAAGCCTTCCCGCGCGACGCCTACCGCCTGCAGTTCACCAACAACCACGACATCAACTCGTGGGAAGGCGCGGACAAGGACCTGTATGGCCCGGCCTGGGGCGCGATGGCGGTGCTGAGCTACACGCTGCCCGGCATCCCGCTGATCTACAACGGCCAGGAATCGCGGCTGGACAAGAAGCTGGAGTTCTTCGAGAAGGATCCGATCGACTGGAAGAACTACGAGCTGGAAGGCTTCTTCGCCGGCCTGAATGGGCTGAAGAAGCAGAACCCGGCGCTGTGGAACGGCGCGGCCGGCGGCGCGGTGCAGCTGCTGGATGTGGGCAACGAGCAGCTGTTCGCCTTCAAGCGCCAGCAGGGCGCCAACAACGTGCGCGTGATCGTCAACGTCACCGGCCAGCCGCAGAAGTACAAGCTGGCCGGCGATCCGGGGCAGGCGGTGATCAAGCCCTGGCGCTGGCGCATCATCGTCCCCGACTAAGCGGCGCTTACTCCGTCGCCAGCCGCTTGCCGAGACGGTACAGGTACTCCTGGCCGTCGTACAGCGACTGCACCCGGATATGCTCATTCAGCCCATGCGCGCCGCTGCCCTCCGGCCCATGGAACATGCCGCTGACGCCATACGTCCAGATGCCGGCGTTGTTGAGGAAGCGGCCATCGGTGCCGCCGGTCGACATGGTCGGCACCACCGGCACGCCCGGCCACATGTCGTTGCTGATCTCCTCCACGGCCTTCATCAGCACCGGCGTCATCGGCGGCATCGGACCATCGACGCCATCGCCGATGCGCGTGATCCTGATCTTGTCATCGGCCACCACGCGCTGCAGCGTGGCCTGCACGTCGGCGATCGGCTCGCCCGGCAGGATGCGGCAATTGACCGTGGCGCGCGCGCGCTGCGGCAGCGCGTTGTCGGCGTGCCCGGCCTCCACCTTGGTCGCCACGCAGGTGGTGCGCACGGTGGAATTGTGCACCGGGCTGACCGCGTATAAACGATCCAGCGCCGCCTGGTCCGGCGGATCCTGCAGGATCGCCTGCATGTCCGCCGCCACCTGTCCCTTCTCGATCTGCGACATGCGCTCGTAGTACGCGCGCGTCACCGGCGACAGCTTGAACGGGAAGGAAAACTGGCCGAGGCGCGACAAGCCCTCGGCCAGGTGATAAATCGCGTTGTCCCTGAACGGCGCCGAACTGTGGCCGCCGGGATTGGTCACCTCCAGCTGGAAGCTCTGGTAGATCTTTTCGCCGGCCTGTATGCCATGGCGCACCGGCTTGCCATCCTTGTCCAGCAGGCCGCCGCCGCCCTCGTTCAGCGCGATCTCGGCGTCGATCAGCGCGCGATGATGCTTGACCAGATACTCGGCGCCGTCAAACGCCGACGGCACCAGCTCCTCGTCGCAGGTCAGCGCCAGGATGATGTCGCGCTTCAGCGGCAGCTTCTCCTGCTTGTAGAGGATCATGTTGTTGACGAAGGCCGCCGCCATCGCCTTGTCGTCCGAGGCGCCGCGGGCGTAAAACATGCCGTTCTCCTCCACCAGCTTGAACGGATCGCGCTCCCAATCCTCGCGCCGCGCCTCCACCACGTCGATGTGGGCCAGCAGCAGCAGCGGCTTCTTGCTGCCGTCGCCCTTCAGGCGCGCCACCAGGTTGCCCTTGCGCGGACCGCCGGGCGGCACGATGATCTGCAGCTCGCTGCCCCTGAAGCCGCCAGCCTTCAGGCGTTTGGCCATCTTCTGCGCGGCCACGGTGCAGGAGCCGACCGAATTGGTGGTATTCGTCTCCACCAGCTCCTGATAGATGCCCCGCATCTGCCGCTGCACCGGCGTCAGCTCCGCCCCGTGCGCGGCGCCCGCCGCCGTCAACCCCGCCAACAACCAAGCCGCCGTCTTCATATCGCCCCTGTTCGATCAGATTGTCTAAATGATCAAATTTATCGCCGCGTCATGGGGCTGTCAATAAAATGGATGCAGACCCTTGCCAAACCCGGCCGCCGGTCGCTATAATTGCGGCCCTTGGCCTGGTAGCTCAGTTGGTAGAGCAGAGGACTGAAAATCCTTGTGTCGGTGGTTCGATTCCGCCCCGGGCCACCAAGAACATACCTCACGCAACGCCCACTCATGCAAGTGGGCGTTGTCGTTTTTGGGATTCACAGTCCTTGTGTCCAGTCCATGTCCGGTGCCCGAAAACAAACCGCGTCGTTCGGCGTAGTCTGGACCGAATCGTCCAACTGTCAATCACTCTCTCCCTTTCTTCTTCGCAATAGGGCCCCGGCCTTCATGGTACTGACGAACTCGACATAGCTGGCGCGCCGGAAGTCCAAGGTAACGCAGAAGGTGTGTATTGGCGTGCTGCCCGTGCGGAACTCGACCCAGTGACCCGCAGCGGCTCGCCCATCGCCGTCCCGAAGCGCACCGACTCGGCCGATGGCACTGGCACTGGCCGCAGTTTACGCATGCAGGCACGCAGCTGGCTCAACTCGCCCTGTTAGCCCCGTGCGGCGATTTTGCGTACGCAAAACGTGCTGAGTCTTAAAGAGTGGCGAGCGACGAATGGGTACATAATCCCATGAGTCTAGATATCTAACAGCTCGTTTGAGCACGCCAGGGCGTCCCGAAAAAAGGGGTGGGCCCATCCAGCCACGTTGCGACGGCAGACACTTAAATGCAAGCATCAAAATAACTCCAATGCTTGCATTTTTTTCGCAATCCGCTTACGATGCAAGCATCTAAATTTTATAGGATGCTTGCAATGGCCACTAAAAAAGAAGTCACTGGACGTGCGCTTGGCGGAATAGCTCGTAGTATGAAGTTGACTGCGGAGCAACGTTCAGAAATTGCTCGAAAAGCTGCAAATACTCGGCATGCTTTGAAAAAACCATTGCAAGCTACCCACATGGGTAACTTTAAGGAAGAATTTGGGATTGATGTCGACTGCTACGTGCTGAATGATGAAAGAAAAACAGGCGTTATCAGCAAACGTGGAATGGCCCTAGCCCTGGGGTTTAAAGGCGAGAGCGGCAGTCGACTAACTGCATTCATCAAAGGAAAAGTCATCTCGGAATATGCCGGGCAGGAGCTTATTGAAAAGATTGAAAATCCCATTGTTTTCCAGGGGGTTATACCCGGCGCGACTTCTATGGCAAGATCCGAAACGCATGGTTACGACGTTACCATTTTGATTGATCTTTGCAAGGCAATCATCAAGGCTGAAACCGATGGCAAATTACATTCTCAGCAATTAAGCCTTGCAACGCAAGCTCATGTGATCGTTGCCGCTTCTGCAAAGGCGGGGATTCAAGGCCTAGTTTATGCATTATCCGGATACGACCGTACGAAAGAAGAGGTCATATCGGCTTTCAAAGCATTTGTGCAAGCCGAAGCAAAAAAATATGAAAGTGAATTTCCAACAGAGCTTTATATGGAGTGGGCTCGCCTTTATGGTCATCGCCCACAACGCTCTTGGAAGGATATGCATCTGACACTTAATCACGTGTACTATCCCTTAGCCAAAAGCGATGGAAAATTACTGACCTTGTTGAGAGAGGCGAAAAGCTCGTCGGGCGATCGGAATGCGAAGCTATTCCAATTCCTAAATCTCGTAGGAGCCAAGGCACTTCGTTTTCAACTTGGGCGTATTTATGACGTCGCCCAAAATGCCAGAACCAGCGCGATATATGAGAAAGAAGTAGCAAAGAGATTCGGTTCTCAGCAACAGCTTGATCTTGATGAATAAGCGACACCGATATTGTCTTTTGCCGGTCTTCCGCGTGGTTCTCGGTAAAGGATGGGGCGATGATGAATCCGCGCGTCGAGAAGATACCTCATCCCAGGCCCCAGACGCAACGAGACTGGCCGGTCCCTGACCGGTCTATCGTGCGGAATGAGCGGCATGAGCGGTCATCATGTTTGTTGAGGGAATCCGGTATCGACAGGCAGAACCGCCACGCAATGCGTCGGCGGGTTTGCCGTTGGGTCGTATCGGCAACGAGTCATGTCAAACTGGCGGACGGCGGAGAACCTTGGTCCGGCAAATTGGTGGCGCAGTAGCAGGCACGATACGAAGATTGAAAATCCTTGTGTCGGTGGTTCGATTCCGCCCCCGGCCACCAAGAACATACCAAACGAAACGCCGATCCATGCAGATCGGCGTTTTTGTTTCTTGCGGTCTGCAGTCTTTGTGTCCGGTCCTTTTCCGGCCAGCTGCTCGCTAGGGCGCTCAGCCAACCGAATCACCGATGCGTCTATACGATGCGTTCATCTAGCTACCGCAAGATTACGTATCGGACTCTGTTGATTTACTGAGATGGACCCGACACCACCGAATCGGATCAAACTAACGTTTCATCCAATTTACGTGTGGAGGTCTACCATGAATATCGCTATTCTTGGGATTGATCTAGCCAAGCGAGTGTTCTAGCTGCATGATGCTGATCGTCGTGGCCACGCATTGCACGGCTCTAAGGTGCTTCGCGCCGAGTTGCTCGGTGCGGTGCGCAAGTTGCAGCCTCGTGTCATCACAATGGAAGCTTGCAGCTCAGCCCATCATTGGGGACGGCAATTCCTGGCAATGGGCATCGAAGTGCGACTTATTAGTCCGCAGTATGTCGCGCCA
>NZ_JACBYS010000011.1 GCF_013408245.1 Duganella sp. 1224 | reverse complement strand
AGCGTGTGGTTGGTCGGGTTCAGCAGGGTTTGACCTGGTTGGGCGATGGCGGTAGGCATGATGTATTCTCCGTAAATTCAAAAATTTCGATTGGTTGCGCCTTGTTGGCGCTGCGTTGGAATGCATTATCCGTGAGCGCACAGCAAACAAAAAGCGGAAAACTTTCCGCCTTATTGTCGAAATTTTCGAAGATGGAAAAATGCGCCTAGAACGCGACCTTGGCGCCGTCCGGCAGGAACTTGCGGTATTGCGCCAGCGCGCCGAGGATGGCGTCGTGGCTCATTTCGTAGTGGTACTCGGTCTCCAACTCCGCCACCTGGACCGCGCCGAAGCGCAGGTGGAAGCTGATGACGCCGTCATTGCCCTTGCTGACCTGGAAGTGCGAGCGCGTAAAGCCCAGTTGCAGCGCGAAGTCGTAGATGATCAGCGCCGATTCCACGCCAAAGCCGCTGGGCGCGTCGTCGCTCTTGATCCAGGAACCCCAGCAGAAGGAATCGCCCTGCTGGTCGTACAGCCGCACCGTGCCGACTGGCTGGCCGTCCAGCGTGCAGATGATGAAGTAGATCTGGCTGTCGTCGGCGGCGTAACGGGTCAGCCAGTCGCGCTGCTGCTGCACGTCGGACGAGGTGGCGGACAGGTAGCGGTTCTTGGTCTCGTCGGTGCGCAGCGACAGGATGAATTCGGCGTCGTCGACGGTGGCGTCGCGGAACATCAGCTTGTGCCCGCGCACCGCTTTCGGCTTCACATAGCGCGGCGCGCTCATGCGGCGTCCAGTGCGGCGATGGCGGCGCGCACGGCGGCCACCACCTGGCGCGCCTCGTCGGCGGTCATGGTCGGGCCCATCGGCAGGCTCAGCACTTCGCGATGGATGGCCTCCGACACCGGCAGCGTGCCTTCGGCCAGGCCGAGTTCGGCATAGGCCGGCTGCAGGTGGGGCGGCAGCGGGTAGTGCACCAGCGTGCCGACGCCGGCCTCGGCCAGCTTGGCGGCCAGGGCGTCGCGTTGCGGGTGGCGCACCACGTACAGGTGCCATACCGGTTCGGCCCACGCGGGCACGAGCGGCAGGCGCAGGCTGGCGATGCCGGCCAGGCCTTCGTCATAGATGGCGGCGATGGCGGCGCGGGCGCGGTTCTGGCCGTCCAGCGCCGGCAGCTTGGCCGACAGCACGGCGGCCTGCAACTCGTCCAGCCGCGAGTTGTAGCCGGCCACTTCGTTGTGGTATTTCTTCTGCGAGCCGTAGTTGCGCAGCGTACGCAGCTTGTGCGCCAGGTCGTCGTCGTCGGTGGTGATGCCGCCGGCATCGCCCAGCGCGCCCAGGTTCTTGCCAGGGTAGAAGCTGAAGGCGGCGGCGTGGCCCAGCGCGCCGACCTTGCGGCCGCGGTACAGCGCGCCGTGCGCCTGGGCGCCGTCTTCGATCACCTTGAGCTTGTGCTTTTCCGCCAGCGCCATCAGCGGGTCCATGTCGGCCGCCTGGCCGTACAGGTGCACCGGGATGATGGCGCGGGTGCGCGGCGTGATGGCGGCTTCGACGCGCGCCGGGTCGAGGTTGTAGGTGCCTTCGACCGGTTCCACCGGCACCGGCGTGGCGCCGCAGTGCGAGGCGGCCAGCCAGGTGGCGATGTAGGTGTTGCTCGGCACGATGACTTCGTCGCCGGGGCCGATGTCCCAGGCTTTCAGCAGCAGGAAGATGGCGTCCAGGCCGTTGGCCACGCCGATCGCGTGCCGGGTGCCGCAGTAGGCGGCAAACGCCGCTTCAAACGCCGCCACTTCCTTGCCCAGCACGTACCAGCCGGAATGCAGCACGCGGCGCATCGCCTGTTCGATGTCGTCCTGCTGGGTGAGGTTGATGGCTTTCAGGTCGAGGAAGGGAATGCTCATGCGGGCTCCTGCGGGCGGGCGCGCTTCTCGGCCACGAATGCATCGTAGTCGCGGATGTAGTCGCCGGCCTCGTAGTAATGGGATGCGAATACCAACAGCACGGCATCGCTGGAATATTTGTACTGGATGCCCCAGGTCATCGGCGGCAGGTAGACGCCGACGTCGGGCGAATCGAGCTGCACTTCGCAGCGCTGCTCCAGGTCGTCCACCACCACCGCGCAGCTGCCTTTCACGCAGATCAGGAACTGGTGGCATTCGCGGTGCGCGTGTTCGCCGCGGGTCTTGTCGCTCGGCACGTTGAGCACCAGGAAGTAGCGCTTGGGCAGGAACGGGATTTCCTTCTCGAACTCGCCCACCGACAGGTCGCCGCGCGGGTCCTGCAGGAACTTGAAGCGGTGCAGCGTGACGCCGCCCACGCCCAGCGGCACCACCGACGGCTGCTCGGGGAAGGTGGCGCGCTGGTGCCAGTCCAGCGCCGGCGCGCCGCTGGCGTTCTGCACGTAGTCGGTGATGCGGGCCGGCGCGCCGCTGACGATGGCGTAGGGCGGCACGTTCTGCGCCACCACGGCGCCGGCCGCCACCACCGCGCCCTGGCCGAGGCGCACGCCCTGGCAGATCAGCGCGCCAGCGCCGACGCGGGCATCGGCGCCGATGACGATGTTGGCCGGCTGGCCGTTGGCCGGCGCCTCCAGCGTGACGTTGGGGCCGAGCTCGGCGCCGGCTTCCAGCCGCACGCCGGGCCACAACTGGGTATAGCCGCGCACGCGGCAGCCTTCGCCCACCTCGGCGCCGGCGTAGGCCACGACGAAGTCGCCCAGCGCGGCGCTGGCGGCCACGCTGGCGCCGGCATGCAGGCGGGCGGTATCGGAATGGGACATGGTGCGCCTCGCCTCAGAGCAGGTTGGCGCGGTAGGCGGTGTAGCGCGCGAACGCTTCGCCCATCTGCGGGAACACCGCGCCCAGGCGCTGGTTGACGCCGACCAGCGTCTCGTGCAGGCCGATCAGCTCGGCGGTGGTGATGGCGCCGGTCTCGTGCG
Organism: Duganella sp. 1224; assembly: GCF_013408245.1. Lineage (GTDB taxonomy): Bacteria > Pseudomonadota > Gammaproteobacteria > Burkholderiales > Burkholderiaceae_D > Rugamonas. The sequence continues at coordinate 82,459 of NZ_JACBYS010000011.1, read as the reverse complement.
CCGACACCGCCAGGTCGATGTAGTCGGAGAAGTTGTTGCCGAAGAACGGGTTGGAATGGGCGTTGGAGTTGGACTGCAGCCGCTGGTCGTGGCGGAAGTAGCTCAGTTCCTCGTCGACGTAGAACACCGAGCCGTTCTCGGTGAAGTTGATGTAGCTGGCGATGTCGGCCAGGCCCTTGGTGAAGTCGTGGCTGCCGCGCACGAACAGCTTGTGCCAGCCCAGTTCCCACAGCTTGGCGCGGCGGAACATCACCGTGGTCAGCTCGCCGATGTGGTTGCGCAGGTTGAGCACCATGTAGCGGTGCATGTCGATGCCGGACATGATGCCGCTGGCCTCGAAGGCGCGGCGGCTTTCCACCCGCATGTTGGCGATGTCGATCACCTGCGAGGCCGAGAACACCAGCTCGATCTCCGGCGACGACTGGAACGACGCCACCATGCGCTCGATGCAGAACGGGTGCAGCAGGTCGTCGTCGTACAGCGGCTTGATGTACTCGCCCTTGCCGGAGTAGAAGGCCGACAGCACGTTCTGCTCGCGCATCACGGTCGAGCGCTGGTAGATCACGCCCGGGAAGCGCTGGCAGATGGCCTTGATTTCCTCGGTCGGGCAGTTGTCGCTGACCAGGATCTCGGTGTTCGGATAGGTCTGGCCGATGGCCGAGCGCAGGCACATCTCGAAGTGGGCCGGCTTGTACGACGGGATGACGATGCTAACTAATGGCAAACTCATGAATGAATCCTTCAAATCAGGCGGCGACGGCGATGACGATGTATTGCCACGGCAGCGCGTCCTCGACCGCCACCACCGGGTCGATGCCGCTGGCGCCGGCCATCAGGCGGATCGCCGGCAGGTATTTCTCGCGCGCCGGCTCGTCGATGATGCGGGCGCTGCCGCCGCTGATCTGGAAGCCGGCCTGCTGGAACAGCTCCAGCATGGCGCCGCGCGTGAAGATGCGCTTGCGGTTCAGGTCCAGTCCCTGGGTGCCGTAGCGCAGGTCGCCGGCGTTCAGGCGCGCCTGCAGGCTCCAGTGCTGGAAGTTGCGGAGGGTGGCGATGATCTTGCCGCCCGGCGCGATGTTGGTGCGGATCTTCTGCACCATGCGCCACGGGTCGTCCATCTGCTCCAGCGTTTCATCCAGCACCCAGGTGTCGGCGCCGCGCACGTGGTCCCAGAAGTCGGGGCCGGCGTGTTCGAGGTCGTTGTTGTAGACGAAGTCGCAGTGCGGGCGGGCCGCCTGCACCAGCGCCGGGTCGGTTTCCATGCCGGTGTAGTTGCAGATCGGGTTGCGCTGCTTGTAGGCCTTGGCGAAGGCGCCGTCGCGGCAGCCGATCTCGACGATCTTGCGCGCCTCCGGCGGCATGAACTGCAGCAGGTCGGTGTTGACGGCGGTGCTGTTGGGCAGGTCGTAGTGGTAGCCGCCGGTGCGGCGCACCGTGCCCTGCCACGGATGCTTGATGTAGAACGGCGGCTTGTCGCCCTCGAAGTCGCTGCGCACCCACGGGATGTGCTTGAACAGATGGGTGTTGTTGCTGTGGTTGAGGGCCAGCATGGTGTGGATCATCGGCGCGCCGTGCTTGATCGGCAGCGGCCACTGGCGCATGACGTCGATGTTGACCAGCATGCAGGCCGGGTGCAGATAGTTGATGGCGCCATCCGGGCGGTCGTAGCCCTGCTCGTTGACCGGCTGGGTGCTGCCGACGCCGTACATGCCCGGCTTGAGCTCGCCATGCAGCGCCTCCAGGAAGCCGGCCTTGAGGATCTCGACGTCGGAATCCAGGAACAGCACCTCGCCCGACAGGCCCAGGTGCTCGATGGCCCAGGTCATGCCGGGGCCGTGGTGGATGTTGTAGCCGAACGGGATGAACTCGACGTTGTCGAAGGTGTCGGTGATGGCGCGGATTTTCTCGGCCACGTCCGGGTTCGAGCCGTCGATGATGTACACGCGGTTGGTGTAGAACTGGCGCAGCGTGCGCAGCAGCGCCTCGATCAGGTCCGGGGCGTTATAGGACACGGTGACGATCGGGATCTGGTCGATGCGCACCGGCTCGGCCGGCTGCTCGGACGGCTCCAGCGGGCGCACCGCGGGGCCCGGCGCGCCCAGGCGCGGCGCCGCCGGCTTGGCCACCTTGAGCAGCGCCGCCTCCATGTTGCGCACGAAGCGCGGGCTGTCGAACAGCGCGCAGGTCAGGCGGTTGGCGGCCAGCTGGCGCTTCATGGCGGCGATGCGCTGCGGGTTGCTGGCCAGCTCGACCGCCCTGTTTTCATAGTCCTCGAAGCTGTGGGTGATCAGCTGCGGCAGGTCGACCGCGCGCAGCAGGCTGCCGGCCATGCGCGACGAGAAGGTCTGGCCGGCACAGGTCAGCAGCGGCAGGCCGGCCCACAGGGCGTCGCTGGCGGTGGTGCCGGCGTTGAACGGGAAGGTGTCGAGGAACAGGTCGGCCAGCTGGTAGCGCGCCAGGTACTCGGCCGGCACGGCGCGGCTGTTGAACAGGATGCGGTTGCGGTCGATGCCGGCCTGCTCGGCGTAGCGCCACAGGTTCTCGCGCACCTCCGGATAGTCGGCCACCAGCCACAGCACCGAGTTCGGCACGCGGCGCAGGATGTTCATCCACACCGCGAACAGGTCGGGCGTGAACTTGAAGTTGTTGTTGAACGAGCAGAACACGAAGGCGTCGTCCGGCAGGCCGACCGAGGCGCGGGTCGGGGTCGGCGCGATGGCGCGCTGGCGGTCGTTGATCTGGAAGCAGTCCGGCAGGTGCAGCGGCTTCTCGGTGAAGAACGGCTCCATCTCCTTGGTGATCAGGAACGCGTCGGAGATCACGTAATCGATGCCGGGCAGGCCGGTGCTGCCGGGGAAGCCGAGGTAGGTCAGCTGCACCGGCGCCGGGCGGTAGGCGATGATCTGCGGGCGCGCGCCCAGGGTCAGGCCGTGCAGGTCGACCAGGATGTCGATCTCGTGGGCGCGGATGGTGCGCGCGGCCTGCTCGTCGGTCATCTTGTCGATGCGGATGTAATGGTCCATGGCCTTGACCACGCGGGCGCGGATCGGCGAGCCATCCTCGCGGCTCCAGCTGAAGGCGTAGACCTCGAACTTGCTGCGGTCGTGCAGCTCGTACAGCTCGGCGGTCAGGATGGACACCGCGTGCGAGCAGAAATCGGACGACAGGTAGCCGATGCGCAGGCGCTGGTGGCCGTAGCCGTGCTGGCCGGTCAGCGGCGCCACGGCGGCGTTGATCTTCTCGTTGACGAAGCGCTTGGCGGCGGCCAGCTGCTGGGCCGGATCGGCGGACGCGCTCAGCATGGCCAGCGCCGACGTGCCTTCCATCATGGTGGCCACCGAGATGTTTTCCAGGCCGCTGTACACCGGCCACTCGCACTGCTTCTGGCGCAGGTGGACCCAGTGGGTCATCACATTGGCCTGCTGCGGATCGACGCGCAGGCTGGTGGCCAGCATGGCCTCGGCCTCCGGATAGCGCTTCTGGATTTCCAGCAGGCGGCCGAGGTTGTTCAGGGTCTGCAGGTACAGCGTGCGGTTGGACTTGACGTCCGGCTCGATCGGATCGTTGAGGATGGATTGCCACATGGCCAGCGCGTCGTCCGGGCGGCCGGTGCGTTCCAGCAGGGTGCCGAGGTTGAGGCGGGCCTCGATGAAATGCGGGTTCTGGGCGATGGCCTTGCGCAACACCACTTCCGCGCCGGCATCGTCGCCGGCATTGGACAGCACCACGGCCAGGTTGAAGCAGGCGGCGTAGATCAGCGGCGACGGCGTGTGCTCGATCCAGGCGCGGTACAGGCCGATGGCGGCCGGCAGCTGTCCGCTTTCCTGCAAGACGGCGGCGGCGCCGAACAGATCGGCGATGGACAACTGGCCCTTGACGGCCATGGCCATGACGGAGCCCAGCGGGCTGTTATCGGTGGGGGTAGGTGCTGCAGGTGCTTGTGAGGTCATAGCAGAGCGTAGAGTGGAATCGGTCCGAGCCCTATCATACCTTTTTGCAGCAGGATAAGGGGCAACTTTTGGCTCTGGAGCAAGACTGTAAAACCACCTCTACTCCGGGGTCAGGTCCTCCATTTCTACACGAGCTGTGCCGTAAGCGTCGCTTACGGCACAGCTCGTGTAGAAATGGAGGACCTGACCCCGTCTTTTAGCGCTTGGGGGCGGCGAACCAGTGGTTGGCGGGTTCGTCGAACGTCTGCTTGCCGGTCAGCGCGGCGGTGGCGCCTTGCAGGCCTTGCGCGGCGTGGTAGTGCTGCAGCGCTTCGGACAGCGCCAGCGCCGGGGCGCTGGCGGCGGCCGATGCCGTCAACGTCAGCTGTTGCGCCGGCGCCGCAGGGGCGGGCGCGGCGGCGTAGCTGGCGATGGCGTGGCTCAGGCCGCTCACTTGCTGTTGCAGCGAGGCAGTGGACGTTGCTTTCTGCGCCAGGAACCAGGCGTCCGCGCTTTCGTGCACGCTGCCGTCGGTGCTGGTGTAGCTGGACGTCAGGCCGATCAGGTTGCCGTTCTGCTGGGTCAGCGTGCTGCTGGCCTTGGTGCTGATGGCGGCGATGTTCAGCTGGCTCAGCGTCTTCAACTCGTCGGCCTGGCTGATGCCGTCGCCGTTGCTGTCGACCCACACGCGCAGCGCGCCGTAGGCGCTGTCGGCGGCCGTGATCTGGCCGTCGCCGTTGCTGTCGAGCGCGGCCAGCGCGGCGTAGCCGTCCTTGGCCTTGCTGCCGTCGGCCAGCGTGGTGGCGCTGCCGAACAATTCGCTGCCGTCGTTGATGATGCCGTCGCCGTTGCGGTCCAGGGCCAGCAGGCCGTCATGGCGGTCGACCCAGCCGGTGGCGACCCGGTTGCCGTCGCCGCGGATGTCGAACTGGACGCCGGCGGCGATGCTTTGCGTTTGCACGCCGTTGCCGTCGAGGTCGAGGATCAGCGGCGTCGCGTAGTTGACCGACGCGCTGTTCAACGCCATGGTCTGGCTGATCGACATCGACGCCACCTGGGTGGCGGTCAGCGCGTTGGCCTGGCCCAGGCTCAGCGCGGCCAGCAGCGTGGTGCTCAGTGCCGGCACTTGCGCCGCCGTGAAGGCCTGGATCTGGTTGTTGCTGAACGCTTGCAGCTGGCTGACCTTGAGGCCGGCCACCTGGGTGTTGCTCAGGCCGGCGATCTGGTCGGTCGACAGGTAGCCGATCTGCGTCGTCGTCAGCGAGCCCAGCTGGCTGGTGCTCCACGCGGCCAGCTGGTCGGTGGTGAAGCCGTACAGCTGGGTCGCGTCCAGCGTGGCGATCTGGGCGTTCTTGAGCGCCGCCATCTGGGCGGTGGTCAGCGCCCCGGCCTGCTGGCCGGTCAGCGCGTTGAGCTGGGTGCTGCTCAGCGCCTGGATCTGCGCCGTGGTCAGCGCGCGCAACTGGTCGGAAGCGAGCACGCCGACCTGGTCGATGGTCAGCGCGGTGATCTGGCTGAGCTTGATCGAGGCGATCTGGTCGGTGCTGAGCGCCTGCACCTGCGGGTCGGACAGCGCGGCCAGCTGGGTGGTGGTCAGGTAGCCGATCTGCGTGGTGCGCAGCGCGGCGATCTGGCTGGTGCTGAAGGCGAACAGCTGGTCGGCCGTCATCGCGCCGAGCTGGGCGCTGGTCAGCGCCTGCACCTGGCTGGTGTTGAGGCCGGCCAACTGGCTGGTCGCCAGGCTGGCCACCTGCTGCGTGCCCAATGCGGCGACGTCGGCCGTGGTCAGCGCGCCCAGTTGGGCGGTCGACAGCGCGGTGACGGCGACCACGCTGAGCGCGGCGGCCTGCTGGGTGCTCAAGGCTTGCAATTGGTCGCTGCTGAAGACGCCGATCTGGGTGCCGTCCATCGCGGCGACCTGGGCGGTCTTGAGGCCGCGCACCTGGCCGGTGGTCAGCGCGACGGTCTGGTCGGTCGACAAGCCGGTGAACTGGCTGGCGGTCAGCGCGGCCACGTCCTGGGTGTCGAGCGCGGCGATCTGCGCGGTGCTGAACGCGGCCAGCTGGTCGGCGCTGAGCACCGGCATTTGCGCGGTGGACAGGCCGCTGACCTGGTCGGTGGTCAGCGCGGCAAGCTGATCGGTGCTGAGCGCGCTGGCTTGCAGCGTGGTCAGCGCGGCCAGTTGGGCCGTGCGCAGCGCCTGCATCTGGTCGCTGCTGAGCGCCGCCAGCGCGTCCAGCGTCAGGCCATAGGCCAGCTGGGCGGTGGTGAGGGCGCTGATGTGGCTGCTATCCAGGCCGGCCAGTTGATCGGTGCTGAGGCCGTTGGCCAGCTGGCTGGTACCCAACGCGGCAAACTGGGTCGTGGTCAGCGCGTTCAACTGCGCGGTGCTCAGCACGGCCAGCTGCACGGCGCTCAGGGCGCCGAGCTGGCGCGTGGCCAGCGCCTGCAGGTCGACCGTTTCCAGCGCGGCCAGCTGATCGGTGGTGAGCGCCGCCACTTGCTGCGTGCTCAGCGTGGCCGCCTGGGCGGTGCTGAGGGCCACGATCTGGTCGCTGGTCAGCGCGGCGATCTGCAGCGTCGCCAGGCTGGCGGTTTGCGCGGTGCGCAGCGCGCCCAGCTGGTCGGTGGTCAGCGCGGCGATGGCGTCGGTGCCGAGGCCGTAGGCCAGCTGGCTGGTGGTCAGCGCGCTGATGTGGTTGCTGTCCAGCGCGGCCAGTTGGGCCGTGGTCAGGCCGTTCAGCAGCTGGCTGGTGGTGAGCGCCGCCAGGCCGCTGGTGGCCAGGCTGTTCAACTGGTCGCTGCCCAGCGCGGTGATCTGGTCGCTGGTCAGCACCGTCAACTGGCGGGTGCCGAGCGCGTTGAGGTCGTCGGTTTCCAGCGCGGCCACCTGGTCGGTGGTCAGGACGGCGACCTGCTTGGTGCCCAGCGCGGCAGCCTGAGTCGTGGTCAGCGCGACGATCTGGTCGGTGCCGAGGCCGGCGCTGAGCTGGTCGGTGGTCAGCGTGGCGATCTGCGCGGTCGACAGCGACGCCAGCTGCTCGGTGTGCAGCGCGTGCAACTGGTCGGTGCTCAGCAGGTTGAACTGGGCGGTGGTCAGCGCCGCCAGGTCCGTCGTTTCCAGCGCGCCGATCTGGTCGCTCAGCAGCGCGTTCAGTTGCGTGCTGGTCAGTGCGCGCACCTGGCGGGTGCTCAGGGCCACGATCTGGTCGGTGCCCAGCGCGCCGATCTGGTCGGATTGCAGGTTGCGGATGGCGCTGGTATTGATGGCGCTGAACTGGTCGGTGCTCAGCGCGGCCAGCTGGCCGGTGCTCAGCACCAGCGCTTGCGCCGACGTCAGTGCGCCGACCTGGCCGGTGCTCAGGTGCGCGAACTGGTAGGTGGTCAGCGCGCCGATCATGGCGCTGGTCAGGCCGGTGAAGGCGGCGGTCGACAGTGCGTTCAACTGGTCGCTGGTCAGCGCGCCGAACTGGACGGTGCTGAGCGCGGTCAATTGGTTGCTGCGCAGCGCGACAAAGTCGTCCGTGCTGAGGGCGCTGACCTGGTCGGTGCCAAGGGCGCCGATCTGCGTCGCGCTCAGCGACACCACCTGGTTGCTGCTCAGCGTGGCGATGTGGTCGGTGCGCAGCGCGGCGATCTGGTCGGTGCCCAGCGCGGCCAACTGGGCCGTGGTGAGGGCGCCGACCAGGTCGGTGGTCAGCGCGCCGATGTTGGCGGTGGTGATGGCGGCCACCTGCGCGCTCTGCAGCGCGATGAAGTCGACCGTTTCCAGCGCGTCCAGTTGGTCGCTGCTGAGGGCGGCGATCTGCGCGGTGGCCAGGCCGATGGCCTGGGTGCTGGTCAGCGCCACCATCTGGTCGGTGGTGATCGCGCCGAACTGGGCGGCATTGAGCGCGCCGATCTGGCTGCTTGACAGCGTGGCGAAGTTGTCGGTGCTGATGGCGGCGATCTGGCTGCTGCTCAGCGCGTTCAGCGCGCGCGTGCTCAGGCTGTCGATCTGTTGCGAGGTCAGCAGGCCGATCTGGTCGCTGGTCAGCGCCTGCGCCTGGGCCGACGTCAGCGCGTTGATCTGGTCGGTGGTCAGGTGTTGCAACTGGTCCGGCGTCAGCGCGCCCAGCTGGTTCGTGCTGAGGGCGTTGATCTGGGCGGTGCGCAGCGCCTGCAGCGCGTCGGTGCCCAGCGCCTGCAACTGGTCGGTGCTCAGGGCGGCCAGCTGGCTGTTGGCCAGTGCCTGCACTTGCAGCGTGGTCAGCGCGGCCACGCGGTCCAGCGTCAGCGCCTGGAGCTGGTCGCTGCTGAGCGCCAGTACCTGCGCGGTTTTCAGCGCGGCCAGATCGTCCAGCTCGATGGCGCCCAGCTGGGCCGTGGTCAGCAGCGCGATTTGCGCGGTGGACAGCAGGCCGAATTGTTGCGTGGTCAGCTGGATGATCTGGTCGCTGCCGAGCGCCTGCAACTGCGTGCTGCTGAGCGCGCCCAGCTGCACGGCGCCGAAGCTTTGCAGCTGGAAGTCTTGCAGCGAATTAAGCTGATTGGTGGCCAGCGCGGCGATCTGCGCGGTGCGCAGCGCCACCAGGTCGTCGGTGCTGAGCGCCTGCAACTGGTCCGAGCCGAGCGCCAGCAGTTGCGCGCTGGTCAGTGCCTGCGCCTGGCCGGTGGTCAGCACGGCGATGCGGTCCGGCGTCAGCGCGCGGATCTGGTCGGTGCCGAGGGCGGCGATCTGCGCCGAGCGCAGCGCCACCAGGTCCACCAGCTCCAGCACGCCCAGCTGGGCGGTGGTCAGCGCCGCCAGCTGCCTGGTGCCGAGCACGGCGTACTGCTGGGTGCTCAGTTCAATGATCTGGTCCGAGCTCAGCGACTGCACCTGGTCGGTGCTCAGCGCGTTCATCTGGATCACGGTCAGCGCCTGCACCTGCGTCACGCCGAGCGCCTGCAACTGGTCGCTGCGCAGGATGGCGATCTGGGCGGTGCGCAGCGCGGCGACGTCATCGCTGCCCAGCGCCTGGATCTGCGCGGTGCTGAGGACGGCGGTCTGCTGGGTCGACAGGCCGCTGACCTGCGCCGAGGTCAGCACGCTGATCTGGTCGGTGCTGAGCCAGCCGATCTGGTCGGTGCGCAGCGCGGCCACCTGCGCGGTTTTCATCGCGGCCAGGTCCTGCAGTTCCAGCGCTTTGAGCTGGTCGCTGCCGAGCGCGGCCACGCCGTCGGTGCTGACGGCGCCGATCTGGCGGGTGGTCAGGGCGACGACCTGGTCGCTGTTGAGCGCGGCCACCTGGGCGGCGCTGAGGCCGGCGATCTGGGCGGTGGTGAGCGCCTGGATCTGGTCGGTGCCGAGGTTGTTGAGCGAACCCAGCGCGGCCAACTGGGCGATGCTCAGCGCGGCGAAGTCATCGGTGCTGAGCGCGGCCACCTGGTTCGAGGTCAGCGACGACAGCTGGGCGGTCGACAGCGCCGCCACCTGGTTGCTGCTGAGCGCAACGATCTGGTCGGTGCTGAGCAGCACCACCTGGTCGGTGCGCAAGGCGGCCAGCTGGGCGGTTTTGAGGGCGGCCATGTCGTCGGTGTTGAGCGCGGCCAGCTGGGCGGTGGCCAGGCTGGCGATCTGCGCCGTGGCCAGGCTGCTGACCTGGCGCGTGCTCAGCGCGGCGATCTGCGCCGTCAGCAGCGCCTGCAACTGCGCGGTGCTCAGCGAGGCCAGTTGCGCCGTGGTCAGCGCCTGCAACTGCGTGGTGGTGATGGCGTCCAGCTGGTTGCTGCCGAGCGCCTGCAACTGCGCGGTCTTCAGCGCGGCCAGGTCCTGCGATTCCAGCGCCTGGATCTGGTCGGTGCCCAGCGCGCCCAGTTGCAACGTGTTCAGGTTGGCCACTTGCAGCGTGGTCAGCGCGGCGATCTGGGCGCTGTTCAGCAGCGCAATCTGGCTGGTCTGCAGGGCGTTGATCTGCGCCGTTTTCAGCGCGGCCAGGTCGTCGGTTTCCAGCGCGGCCAACTGGCCGGCGCTGAGCGACTGCACTTGCGCCGTGCCCAGGCTGGCGGCCTGCAGGGTGCTGAGCGCGATGATCTTGTCGCTGCCCAGCGACTGGAACTGGCTGGTTGTCAGCGCCGCCAGCTGCGCCGTGGTCAGCGCGTGGAACTGGCCGCCCAGCAGCGCGGCCAGCTGGTCGGTGCTGAGCGCCGCCACCTGCGCGGTCTTCAGCGCGGCGATGTCGGCGGTGGAGAAGGTTTGCAGCTGGGCGGCGCCGAGCGCGGCCAGTTGCGCGGTGCTCAGGCTGCTGGCCTGCAGCGTGGTCAGCGCCTCGGCCTGGGCGGTGCTCAGGCCGGCGATCTGGGCCGTGCTGAGGGCGGCGATCTGCTGGGTCTTGAGCGCGGCCAGGTCCTGGCTGTCCAGTGCGTTCAGCTGGTCGCTGCCGAGGGCGGCGAGCTGCTGGCTGGTGAGGTTGCTGACCTGCAGCGTCGACAGCGCGGCCAGTTGGGCGCTGTCGAGCGCGGCGATCTGGTTGCTGCGCAGCGCGGCGATCTGCTGCGTCTTCAGTTGACCGAGCAGGGTGGTGCCGAGGGCGGCGAGCTGGTCGCTGCCCAGTTGCGGGATCTGCGCCGTGCCCAGGCTCAGCGCCTGGGCGCTGGTCAGCGCGGCGATCTGCTGCGTGGCCAGGTTTTGCAGCTGGCTGCTGTTCAGCGCCTGCAGTTGCGCGGTGGTCAGCGCCTGCACCTGCGTGCTGCTCAGGGCGTTCAGGCTGTCGCTGCCGAGGCCGGCGATCTGCGCGCTGCGCAGCGCGGCCAGGTCGCGCGTTTCCATCGCCGCGATCTGGCTGGTGGTCAGCGCGTTCAGCTGGCGGGTGCTCAGGTTGCTCACTTGCAGCGTGCTGAGGGCAACAATCTGGTCGCTGCCGAGGACGGCGATCTGGCTGTCGCTCAGCGCGGCGATCTGCTGCGTCTTCAGCGCGGCCAGGTCGACGGTTTCCAGCGCCTGCAACTGGTTGCTGCTCAGCGCGGCCACTTGCGCGGTGCCGAGGTTGCTGGCTTGCAGCGTGCTCAGCGCGGCGATCTTGTCGGTGCCCAGCGCTTGCAACTGCGCCGTGCCCAGTGCCGCCAGCAGGCGGGTGCTGAGGGCGCTGACGTGGGCCAGGTCCAGCGCGGCCACGGTGGCGCTGCCGAGCGACGCCACCTGGGCGGTGGTGAAGGCGTTCAAGTCCTGCGTTTCCAGCGCGTTGAGCTGGTCGGTCGACAGCCGCGCCAGCTGGGCGGTGGACAGCGTGCTGGCCTGCAGCGTGGTCAGCGCGACGATCTGGTCGGTGGTGACGGCGGCCAGCTGGTTGCTGCTCAACGCGTTGAGCTGGCTGCTCTTCAGCGCGGCAAAGTCGGCCGTGTCCAGCACCGACAGCTGGCTGGTCAGCAGGTAGCCGACCTGGGTGGTGGTCAGCGCGCCCACTTGCAGCGTGGTCAGGGCGCCGATCTGGGTGCTGCTCAGCACCTGGATCTGGTCCGAGGTCATCTGGATGATCTGCTCGGTCTTCAGCGCCGCCACCTGGGCTGGCGTCAGCGTGGCGATGCTCTTGGTGCCCAGGCCCAGCAGCTGGCTGGTGCGCAGCGCGGCGAAGTCCTGGGTTTCCATCACGGCCAGCTGGTCGGTGGTGAGGGCGTTCAACTGCACGCCGGTCAGCGCGCTGGCCTGGGCGGTGGTCAGCGCGATGATCTGGTCGGTGGTCAGGGCGCTGATCTGGCCCGGCGTCAGGGCGACGATCTGCTGGGTCTTGAGGGCGGCGAAGTCGCGCGTTTCCAGCGCGGAGACCTGGTTGCTGGACAGCGCGCCGATTTCACGCGTGTTGAGCGCGCTGGCTTGCAGCGTGCTCAGCGCCACGATCTGGTCGGTGGTCAGGGCCGCCACCTGCGTGTTGCTCAGCGCGTTGAGGACGGCGGTGGTCAGCGCGGCGATCTGCGCGGTGGGCAGCGCCGCCAGCGCGTCGGTGTTCAGCGCCGACACCTGGGCGGTTTTCAGCGCGGCCAGGCTGGCGGTCGGCAGCGCGGCCAACTGGTCGGAATTGAGCGTGGCCAGTTGCTGGCTGCTCAGGTTGGCCACCTGCAGCGTGCCGAGTGCGGCGATCTGGGTGGTGCTGAGCTGGCTGATCTGGCTGGTGGTCAGGGCGACGATCTGCTGCGTCTTGAAGGCCGCCAGGTCGCGCGTTTCCAGCGCGCCCAGCTGGTCGCTGGACAGCGCGGCGATCTGGCGCGTGGCCAGTTGCGCGCTCTGCAGCGTGGTCAGCGCGACGATCTGGTCGGTGGTGATGGCGCCGACTTGCGCGCTGGTCAGGCTGCTCAGCACATTGGTGGTCAGCGCGGCGAACTGGGTGGTGGTGAGGGCGGCGACGGCATTGCTGCCGAGCGCGATCGCCTGCTGCGAGTTCAGCGCGGCCAGGTCGCGGGTTTCCATCACGGCCACCTGGTCGGTGCCGAGCGCGGCCACTTGGGTGGTGCTCAGCGCCGCCACCTGCTGCGAGCCGAGGCCGATGATCTGGTCGCTGCTCAGTACCACCAGCTGGGCGCTGCGCAGGGCGGCGATCTGCTGCGTCTTGAAGGCGGCCAGGTCCTGCGTCTGCAAGGCGCTCAGCTGGTCCGAGGTCAGCGCGGCAACCTGGCGCGTGGCCAGGGCGCTGCTTTGCACAGTGCTCAGCGCCACGATCTGGTCGGTCGACAGCGCGGCGAACTGGGCGGTGCTCAGCGCGCTCAGCACGGCGGTGCTCAGCGCGGCGATCTGCGCGGTGCTGAAGGCGTTGACGTTGTCGCTGGACAGCGCCGCCACCTGCTGCGATTGCAGCGCGCCGAGCGCAGCCGACGACAGCGACAGTACTTGCGTGCTGCTCAGCGCGGCCACTTGCTGGGTGCTCAGCGCGGCGACTTGCTGCGAGCTCAGGCTGGTGATCTGGTCGGTGCTCAGCGCGCGCAATTGGCTGGTGGTCAGCGCCACCACCTGCGCGGTCTTCAGCGCGGCCAGGTCGCGCGATTCCAGCGCGTTCAACTGGTCGCTGCTCAGCGCGGCGACCTGCTGCGTGGTCAGGTTGGCCGCCTGGGCCGTGGTGAGGGCGGCGATCTGTGCGTTGTCGAGCGCGGCCAGTTGGCGCGTGCTCAGCGTGGACAACTGGGCCGTGGTCAGCGCGGCGATCTGGTTGCTGCCGAGGGCGGCGATGGCGGCCGTGGCGAGGCCGCCGATCTGGCTGGTCTTCAGCGCGGCCAGGTCGGCCGTCTCCAGCGCGGCCACCTGGTCGGTGGACAGCGCCGCCAGTTGCTGCGAGCTCAGCGCGCCAGCCTGGGCGCTGCGCAGCGCCACGATCTGGTCGGTGGTCAGCGCGGCCAGTTGCGCCGTGCCGAGGGCGTTGACCTGGGCCGTGCCCAGCGCCGCCAGGTCGGCGGTTTCCAGCGCGGCCAGCTGCGCGCTGGTCAGCGCCTGCACCTGCAGCGTGGTCAGCGCGGCTGCCTGCGCGGTGCGCAGCGAAACAATCTGGTCAGTGGTGAGGGCGCGCACCTGCGCGGTCGGCAGCGCGGCGATCTGCGCGGTGCTCAGCGCGGCGATCTGGTTGGTGCCCAGCACGGCGGTGGTGGCGGTGTTCAGCGCGGCCAGCTGCTGGCTCTTCAGCGCGGCCAGGTCCTGCGATTCCATCGCGGCCAGCTGGTCGCTGGACATCAGGCTCAGCTGCAAGGTGGTCAGCGCCTGCGCCTGGGCGGTGGTCAGGGCGGCGATCTGGTCGCTGTTGAGGGCGGTGAACTGCCTGGTGGTCAGCGCGGCGATCTGCTGCGTCTTCAGCACGGCCAGGCCGGCGGTGCCCAGCGCGGCCAGTTGGTCGGTGCCGAGGCGGCCGATCTGCGTGGTCGACAGGCTGGTGGTCTGCGCCGTGCTCAGCGCGTCCAGCTGGCCGCTGGTCAGCGCGCCCAGCTGGGTGGCGTCCAGCGTGTTCAGCTGCTGCGAGGTCAGCGCGGCGACATCATGGGTGCCGAGGCTGGCGATCTGGGCGCTGGTCAGCGCGGCGATCTGCTGGGTCTTCAGCGACGCGGTCTGGGCCGTGGTGAGGGCCTGGATCTGGTCGCTGCCGAGCGCGCGCAACTGGTCGCTGCCCAGCGTGACCAGTTGCGCGGTCTTGAGCGCGGCCAGGTCCTGGGTTTCGATGACGCCGACCTGGGCCTGGCTCAGCATGGCGAGCTGGGCGCTGGTAAGCGCGCCGAACTGCAGCGTGGTGAGGCCGGCGCTCAGCTGGCTGGTGGTCAGGCTGGCGAACTGTCCAGTGGTGAAGGCGGCCACCTGGCGCGTCGACAGCGCGTTCAGCTGCTGCGTGCTGATGGCCTGCAACACCGGCGTGGTCAAGGCGCGCAGCTGGGCCGTGCCGATCCAGCTGAGCTGGTCGGTACTGAGCACGGTCATCTGCAGCGTGCTGAGCGCGGCGGCGTCGGCCGTGGTCAGCGCGGCGATCTGCGACGATTGCAGTGCCTTGATTTGGTCGGTCGTAAGTTCGGATATATTGAATGCCATGTCTGATAATCTCCCACGGGAAATATATCTTACCGTTAACGCGGTTTAAGCCGGGAAAAAAGACTGAATTTAGTGCCAATTCTTGGCCTGAAAACAATGACTTAGCGCTCATTTTGTCATCCGGATGTCATGAATTTGAGGCAGCAAAATAAGTAATCAGGAAACACTGTAAGATGCGGTGTTGCCCGATTCCTTTATTTTCCCGGCCATGCTGCAGACTCCCGCCACATTTGAGCCCGTCATCCGTCCCCAGGACCACGACCATCCCCTGACCTTTGTCTTCCATCGCGGAGAGTTGCTTTTGCGCAACAGCGTGATGGGCCTGCCGGACGCGGCGCACCTGCGCGGCCTGCCGTTGGCGCCGGAGCGCATCCATCCGCTGGGGCTGTGGGAGGGGCGCTACTACCAGGCCGCGTGGCTGGATGAGCCGCTGCTGCCGGGGGCGGATTTTGGCTACCACGGAATGCGCGGGCTGTTCGGCGTGCTGGACGATGGTTTCCTTGGCGTGGCCGGGCGTGCCTTCCAGCTGGTCGAGTGGGCGCGTACCCATCGCTATTGCGGCGTGTGCGCCACCGCGCTGCAACTGCTCGAAGGCGAGCGCTGCTACAAATGTCCGAACTGCGGCCACAGCGCCTATCCGCGCATTTCGCCGGCCATGATGGTGCTGGTGCGCAAGGGCGAGCAGGTGCTGCTGGCCATGCACACCAACTCGCCGTACCAGCGCTACACGGCGCTGGCCGGCTTCCTGGAGGCCGGCGAGTCGGTCGAGGAGGCGATCCACCGCGAGGTGTTCGAGGAAGTCGGGCTCAAGGTGCACAACCTGAAGTACTTCGGCAGCCAGTCATGGCCGTTCCCGCACTCGCTGATGCTGGCCTATACCGCCGACTACCTGGACGGCGAGATCCGCGTCCAGCCGAGCGAAATCGCCGACGCCCGCTGGTTCGGCCCGGACGACGCGTGGCCGGAACTGCCGGTCAAGGTGTCGATCGCCGCGCGCCTGATCGACGCCCACCGGCCCCGGTGAGGCCGGCGCATTTTCTGTATACTGTCGGGCTATTTCAAAAAAAGGTGTTGCATCATGTCCCAAGAATTTACGGAAAACGACTGGCGCCGGCTGATTGCCAGCATCGGCGAAGACCCCGACCGTCCCGGCCTGCTGGAAACCCCGGCCCGCGTTGCCAAGGCCTGGCAGCACTGGACCTCGGGCTACGGGCAAGACCCGGTCGCGCTGCTGAAGGCGTTTGAGGACGGCGCCGAGCAGTACAACGAATTCATCATCGTGCGCAACATCCCGGTGTACAGCCACTGCGAGCACCACCTGGCGCCGTTCTTCGGCAAGGCCACCATCGGCTACATCCCGAACGGCAAGATCGTCGGCCTGTCCAAGCTGACCCGCCTGGTTGACTGCTTCGCCAAGCGCCTGCAGGTGCAGGAACGCATGACCATGCAGATCGCCAACGCGCTGATGGAAGTGCTGGAGCCGAAAGCGGTGGGCGTCATCGTCAAATGCCGCCACCTGTGCATGGAAAGCCGCGGCATCCGCACGCCGGGCGAAGAAACCGTCACCTCGGCCATGCTGGGCGAACTGCAACCCAACCTGGCGATGCGCACCGAATTCCTGGCGCTGGCCAGGGACTGAAGGCGAGGGCGGCGACGATGGCAATTGCATGGCTGAACGGCGACCTCGACGCCGCCCTGGCGCTGGCGCGCGCGCAACAGCGTCCGCTGTTCCTGTACTGGGGCGCGGCGTGGTGCCCGCCGTGCAACCGGGTCAAGGCCGAGATTTTCGCGCGCGCCGAGTTTGCCGCGCGCGCGGCCTCGGTGCTGTGCTACCACCTCGACGGCGACAGCCCCGGCGCCCAGGCGCTGGCCGCGCGTCACCAGTTGCGCAGCTACCCGACGCTGGTGCTGTTCGCGCCGGACGGCAGCGAAATCACGCGCCTGCCGTGCGAGCTGGACGGCGAACTGTTTGTTGCCGCCTTCGACGTCGCGCTGGCCGTGCACCAGGCCGGCGCATCGGCTGCCGCCGCGCTGGAGGCGGCGCTGAGCGCATCGCGCGCCCTGCGTGCCGACGAGTGGTCGCTGCTGAGCCACTACTCGTGGGACACCGACGAGGGCAAGCTGCTCGGCACGCGCGCGCTGGCGCCCACGCTGACGGCGCTGGCCGCCGCCAGCACCAATCCGGACGCCGCCACGCGCTTGCGGCTGCACGCCGCACTGGCCAGCGGCAGCGCCGACGCCGACGCGCTGCTGGCGCTGCTGGCCGACGCCCGGCTGGCGCGCTCCAACATGGACATCCTCAACAACAGTGGCCTCAACCTGATCAAGATCGCCGGCCGGCGCGAGGAACTGGCGGCCGCGCTGGGCGGCGTGGCGGCGCAATGGGCGGACGACTTCTGGCTCGGCGCGCCCGACCGCCTGATGGCGGCGCGGCTGCAGATGCGCATGGCGCGCCTGCTGGCGCCCACGCAGGGGCTGCAGGACCAGGTGCTGGCGCGGGTGCGTGACGCGCTGGCCGAATCGACCGATCCGTACGAGCGCCACACGCTGGTCAACACCGCCGTCAGCGCGCTGAACGACGCCGGCCTGGCGGCGCAGGCGGAGCAAGTGTTGCTGGACGAATTGCCGCGTTCGCATTCGCCGTACTACTTCATGCTGAGTCTGGCGGCCAGCGCGCGGCGCCGCAACGACATCGCGGGCGTGCTGGACTGGTACGGCAAGGCCTGGGACGCGGCGCGCGGCCCGGCCACGCGGCTGCAATGGGGCGTGACTTACCTGACCAGCGTGCTCGACCTGGCACCGCAGGACAGCGTTCGCATCGCGCAGGCCGCGCAAGGCCTGCTGGCCGACATCCAGGCGGCGGGCGCCGACGCCCGCCAGCAGCGCAACCTGAGCCAGCTGCAAAAGCTCGCCGCCAGACAAGCCAGCCTCCCGGCCGCCCTCGCCGCCGCGCTCTAACCCGATAATCCGGGGTCAGGTCCTCCATTTCTACACGGCCTCTGCCGTACGCGCGCGTACGGCAGAGGCCGTGTAGAAATGGAGGACCTGACCCCGGAGTTTGCGGAGTTTGGTTAACGGCGCTGGAACTCGGCGCCGTCTTTCCACTTGGGCTGGTCCTTGGCTTGCGCGGCCTGGTAGCCGGCCTGGAACAGCAGGCTGATGTCCTCCAGCGCGCCGCCCAGGTTCCAGCTCGGCTGCACCACGTCATGCACCGTGTGGTATTGCTGCGTGGTGTACTGCTGCGCCTTGCTGGCGCTGCTGCGCAGGTAGATCGTCGGCACGCCGGCGCGCGCGAATTCCAGCTGGTCGCCGCGGTAGTAGCTGCCGTAGCTGACGTTGCTGTCGGGCCGCACCACCCGCCCTTGTCTGGCGGCGATCGCGGTCACCAGCTCGTCGGCACTCGACTTGCCCATGCCGCTCAGCTCGACCTCGCGGCTGCGGCCCCACAGGTTGAGGCCGTCGATGTTGAGGTTGAGCACCGTCTTGTTCAGCGGGTACAGCGGATGCCGCACGTAGTATTGCGCGCCCAGCAGCCCACGTTCTTCCGCCGTGGTCGCCACGAACAGGATGGTGCGCTTGGGCGCCACCGGCAGCGCCTTGTAGGCGCGCGCCAGCTGCAACAGCGCCGCCACGCCGCTGGCGTTGTCCACCGCGCCGTGGAAGATCTGCTGCGTGCGCGGACCGGGCAGCGTGTCGTCGATGCCGAAGTGGTCCCAGTGCGCGGTGTACACCACCACTTCCTGCTTCAGCTGCGGGTCGCTGCCGGTGATGCGCGCCACCACGTTGTGCGAGACCACGTCGCGCGTGGCGTTCAGCATCGAAACGTTCAGCTTGATCCCCAGCGGCACCGGCTTGAAGCCGCGCGATAGCGCTTGCTCCTTCAGTTGCTTGAAGTCCAGCCCGGCCGCCTTGAACAGCTCGCAGGCGCGCTCCTGCTGCAGCCAGCCGGGCACCGCCGGATAGCCGGGGTCCGGGGCCTTGCTTTTCAGCGCGAAGTTTTCGCGGCCCCAGCTGTTGACGACGAACTCGTACGGGTAGCCGGCCGTCTTGTCATGCACGATCAGCGCTGCCGCCGCGCCCATCCTGGCCGCCATCTCGAACTTGTAGTTCCAGCGGCCGTACCAGGTGACCGCGCTGCCGCCGAACACCGCCGGGTCGAGCAGCCGGGGATGCTTGGGGTCCGGCACCGGCGGGTCGTTGATCAGCATGACCAGCGTTTTGCCCTTGAGGTCGGCGCCCTTGTAGTCGTCCCACTTGAATTCCGGCGCCTGGGTGCCGTAGCCGACAAACACCAGCTCGGAGTTGGCCACGTCCAGCTGCTTGTCGCCGCGCGCGGTCCAGGCGATGTAGTCGCCGCCGAAGCGCAGCTGCACCGGCTTGCCGTCCTTGCCGCTGTAGCTCAGCGTCGGATGGCTGGAGATGCCGACCAGCGGCACCGTCTGCAGGTAGCCGCCGTCCGGGTTGCCCGGCTCCAGCCCCAGTTGCTTGAACTGCTGCTGCAAGTAGGCGATGGTCATGTCCTCGCCATGGGTGCCGGGCGCGCGGCCCTCGAAGTCATCCGAGGCGAGCGTGGTGATCTGTTCCAGCAGCGCCGCGCCGTCGATCTTCGGCAACGCCGCGGCGTGGACCTCGCACGCGCACAGTGCCAAAAACGTCGTCGACAGGAGCGATTTCATGTGGGTGAATGATTGTTAATAATAAGCCACCATTCTGACACATTTTTGTTGCTTGTGGACACATTTCTACCGGGAGGGTGAGATTCGATAAGCCGATCATTCCAAGCCGATAATTGCGCTTTTTTATCGAAATACTTAATACTAAGATGACTCCATCGATTCCTTCCCTGGAGCACCATCATGAACGCCAAAGCCCTCTTCGCCGCCGTCGCCCTGCTGGCCGCCGGCAGTACCTTCGCCGCCGACCCCAGCGAAGCCGCCTTCGACCAGACCTTCCTCGCCAGCGGCCCCAGCACGCTGACGCGCGAGCAGGTCAAGGCCGACACCCTGGCCGCCCGCAAGGCCGGCCTGCTCGACACCAACGAGGCCTACCTGGACCCGGCCTACATGGCGCCGCGCGCGAAAAGCGCCGCCGTCAAGGCGCAACTGGCCGCCAAGCCGGCCCAGCCTGAAAACGCCGCCCACTGAGCGGCGCGCCGCGCGGGCTGGGCAATTGCCCAGTCCGTTTGTATTTGCGGATAAACCACAAGAATGAAATTTGTTGCACTCTGCAAGGAAGTTTGGAGGTATGCTGGTTTCCATAAGACAATAGGAGACTCGCCCCATGAACAAGTTGTCCTTCCAGCAAAAATTGTGGGTGCCGCTGATCTGCAGCCTGCTGTGCATCACGGCGATCTTCCTGTTTGAAACCATCCAGACGCGCAAGGTGCGGATGGAGGAGCGCGCCAGCGACCTGCGCAATGTCGACGACCTGGCGCTCAACGTGGTCAAGCAGTTCGGCGACAAGGCCGCCTCCGGCGCGCTCAGCAAGGAGGAGGCGCAGAAACAGGCGATGGAGGCGGTCAAGAACCTGCGCTACGCCAAGGACGGCTACTTCACCATCAGCAGCGGCACCGTCTCGCTGATGCATCCGATCAAGCCGGAGAACAATAACAAGGACCTGGTCGACCTGAAGGACCCCAAGGGCACCTACGTCTACCGCGAGATCGCCGCCGCCGGCGCGCTGCCCGAGGGCGGCGGCTTCGTCAATTATTACTGGTCGCGTCCGGGCTCGACCGAGCCGGTGCCGAAGATGAGCCGCGTGGTTCACTACGCGCCGTGGAACTGGGACCTGACCACCGGCGTCTACATCGACGACATCGACGCTGCCTTCTATGCTTCGCTGCTGAAATCGGCCGGCTGGCTGGCGCTGGTGTGCGCACTGCTGTGGCTGGTGGTCAGCCTGGTCAACAAGAGCCTGCGCCACACCATCGGCGGCACGCCGGAGTACGTGGGCGAGGTGACGCAGCAGATCGCCGACGGCGACCTCAGCGTGCAGGTCCAGGTGCACGCGGCCGACCAGGGCAGCATCCTGCACTCGGTCAAGGCGATGCAGCAGCGGCTGGCCGAGACCATCGGCGAGATCCGCCGCAGCGCCGACACCATCGCCACCGCGTCGAGCGAGATCGCGTCCGGCAATATGGACCTGTCGGCCCGCACCGAGTCGCAGGCCAGCTCGCTGGAGGAGACGGCGGCGTCGATGGAGGAGTTGACCTCGACCGTCAACCAGAACGCCGACAACGCCGTCCAGGCCAACAAGCTGGTGCAGTCGGCCTCGGAAGTGGCCGAGCGCGGCGGCAAGGTGGTGTCGCAGGTGGTGCAGACGATGGAAACCATCAACGCCTCGGCCACGCGCATCGTCGACATCATCAGCGTGATCGACGGCATCGCCTTCCAGACCAATATCCTGGCCCTGAACGCGGCGGTGGAGGCCGCGCGCGCCGGCGAACAGGGCCGTGGCTTCGCGGTGGTGGCGTCCGAGGTGCGCAACCTGGCGCAGCGCTCGGCGGCGGCGGCCAAGGAAATCAAGGAGCTGATCAACGCCTCGGTGGACAGCATCAACAACGGCAGCGCGCTCGTGGCCGAGGCCGGCACGACGATGGACCAGGTGGTGATGAGCGTGTCGCGGGTGACGCAGATCATGTCGGCCATCACCGACGCCTCGAGCGAGCAAAGCACGGGCATCGGCCACGTCAACATGGCGATCACGGAGATGGATTCGGTGACCCAGCAGAACGCCGCGCTGGTGGAGCAGGCGGCGGCGGCGGCCGGCAGCATGCAGGAACAGGCGGCGATGCTGGCCACGCTGGTGGCGCGCTTCAGGCTGGGCGGCGACGCGCCGGCCGGCGCGGCGGGGGCGGTGGCGCCGGCGCCGGCGGCGCGGACGGCGTCACGGCCGGCCAGGCGCCAGATCGCACTGGTGCGCTGAGCTTATTTGGTATCGGCGGGAACGGTTTCGATGACGGCGGCTTCGTAGACGAACTTGCCGCCGTCGTCGCGAAACACTCCCATCAGCTCGCCGCCATCCCCCTTCACATCCGGATACATGGTGCAGGTCTGGGTTTCGACCTGCCACATCTCGCTGCCGGCGCGCAGCGTCCAGACGTTGTCGCCGCCGGACAGCAGTTCGATTTCCACCTCGTCCGCCGGCATCTCGCTCAGCTCCACGCGGCGCACGCAGTCCGGCAGGCGCTGCATGATCAGTTCCACCCGGCTCTCCTTGCTCCAGAAATGCTTTTGCGCGCGGTGGATGGTCAGCGCGTGGTTGCCCACCGGGCCGTCCGCGTAGTACGAGGCGCTGTCGTCAACGCAGGCGGCCAATAGCAGCGGCATCAGGAGGATCAGGGTCTTGCGCATGGGCTTTCCGTGGGTGACTATCGATTTGGTAACATTATAGCCGTCCCCGCCGCGCCGCCGGTGCGGAAGAACCCCACCACCTCGGCCAGCGCCGCCGCCTGGTCCTGCATGCTCTGCGAGGCTGCCGCCGCCTGTTCCACCAGCGCCGCGTTCTGCTGCGTCACCTCGTCCATCTGCGAGATGGCCTGGTTGATCTGCTCGATGCCGCTGGTCTGGTCGCGGCTGGCGGAGGTGATCTCGCCCATGATGTCGGTCACGCGGGCGATGCTGGCGACAATGTCGCCCATGGTCTTGCCGGCCTCGTTGACCAGCCGCGAGCCGTCGTCCACGTTGGCCACCGAGGCATCGATCAGCGCCTTGATCTCGCGCGCCGCCGCCGAGCTGCGCTGTGCCAGCGCCCGCACTTCGGTTGCCACCACGGCGAAGCCGCGCCCCTGCTCGCCGGCGCGCGCCGCCTCCACCGCCGCGTTGAGCGCCAGAATGTTGGTCTGGAAAGCGATGCCGTCGATCACGCCGATGATGTCGACAATGCGCCGCGACGAGTCGTTGATGCTGCCCATGGTGCGCACCGCCTGCGAGACGATGTCACCGCCGCGCGTGGCCACCTCGGCCGCCGCGCGCGCCAGCGTGTCGGCCTGGCGGGCGTGGTCGGCGTTCTGTTTGACGGTCGAAGTCAGTTCCTCCATCGACGCCGCCGTCTGCTCCAGCGAGCTGGCCTGCTGTTCGGTGCGCGACGACAGGTCCAGGTTGCCGGCCGCGATTTCATTCGACGCCGTCGCGATGGTATTCGTGCCCTGACGCACCCGTCCCACCACGTTCAGCAGCGCGTCGTTCATCGCCTTGAGCGCGCTGAGCAGCCGGCCGGTTTCGTCGCTCGCGCGCACCGCGATCTGCGACGACAGGTCGCCGGACGCCACCGTCTCCGCCACCACCACCGCCTCGGTCAGTGGCCTTGTGATCGAGCGCGTGATGGTCCAGGCGACGCCGCCGCCAAACGCCACCGCCAGCAGGCCCAGCGCCGCCATCAGCAGCTGCGCGTTGGTCATGATCGACTCGACCTCGGCGCCGGCCGCGCGCGCCTGCGCGGTCTCGTAGACGAGGATGTCGTCCAGCGCCGCCAGCACGCCGCCCAGGCGCGGCGCGGCCACCTCGGTCAGTTGGACGATGGCGTCCTGGATCTCGCCGTCCTTGCGCAGTTCGATGACCTTGTTGTTTTCCGCCGCGCCCTGCTTGAGCAGTTCGTCCAGGCGCGCGATCAGCGCCTTCTCCTGGTCCGCGGTGGCCAGGCCCAGCAGGACCTTGCGCGCCGCCTCGTAGCGCTGGCGCGCCTCGGCGATCTTGGCCAGCTCGGCGTTCATTTGCGGGGTGGCGGGCACCACCACCAGCGTGGTCAGCGCCAGGGCGACGTTGCGGACGTTGTCGACCATGTGGTTGGCCGCTTCCATCTTGACGTTTTTGTCGTAAATGATGTCGTGCGTGTGGCTGCCGACGCGGCGCATGGAGCCCAGCCCCAGCAGCACGGTGGCCACCAACAACACCAGCACAATGGCAAAGCCGAAGCCCAGGCGGGTTCCGATATTGAGGCGTGCGAGCATGGTGAGATTTCCCTGGATAAACCTGAGAACTCCGATTGTTCCCCAATCCGCTCATCCATGCCACTGTGCCGTGGCCGGTGTCGCGAGGTCGCAACGCCGGCCGCCGGCCGCCGCTCAGAAGCGGTAGCCGATGCCCACGCCCAGCAGCACCGGGTCGATCTTCACGCGGCTGGCCTTGGCGCCGCCAATCATCACGTCGCTGCGCATCTGCACTTTCTTGAGGTCGAAGTTGATCGACCAGTGCTGGTCGATCGCCACGTCGGCGCCCGCCTGCAGCGCCAGGCCGAAGCTGTCATGCTCCAGGCTGCCCGCGCCGTTCAGCAGGTGTACTTTCGAGAAGGTGGTGTAGTTGACGCCCGCGCCCACGTAAGGACGGAAGGTAGCGTCCGGCGCGAAGTGGTACTGCAGCGTCAGCGTCGGCGGCAGTTCCTTCACGCTGCCGATGTTGGCGCCGTCCAGCGACACATCATGCTTCTGCGGATAAGTCAGGATCAGTTCGGTGGCGATGTGCTTGGTGAAGAAGTAGGAGACGTCGAATTCCGGTATGGTCTTGTTGCTGACGTGGATGCGGTCGGCCGCGCCGGCACCGCCCACCGGGTCGGATTTGTCGGCGGTGTCCACGTGCACTGCGCGCACGCGCACCAGCCATGGGCTGTCTTCGGCCATGGCGTGGCCGGTCATCAGGGTCAGGGCTGCCAGTACTGCTGCTACGGACTTGCTCATTTCACTTGCCTCTTTGTCGTCGTTAAGTAACGTGAGCAAGTCTATTGATGCAGTGCAGTAAAAACATTGATCCAAGTCAAAATTTTCCGAGTGTGAAACAGTGGTAGTATGACCAGCGATCGATTTTTCCATCTGACTAACAGGAGACATGGATGGCCAAGCTCAACGTCAACGGCACGGTGATGGAGTACGAGGCGGAGGACGATACGCCGCTGCTGTGGGTGATCCGCGAACAGCTGGGATTGACCGGCACCAAGTACGGTTGCGGCATGGCGCAATGCGGCGCCTGCACCGTGCATATCGATGGCCAGGCCATCCGCAGCTGCGTCTACCCGGCATCGGCGGTCACCGCCGCGCAGAAGGTCACCACCATCGAGGGCCTGTCGCCGGACGGCTCGCATCCCATTCAAAAAGCCTGGGCCGCGCTGGACGTGCCGCAGTGCGGCTTCTGCCAGTCCGGCATGATCATGGCCGCCGCCGCGCTGGTGCGCGACAAGCCCAAATGCACCGATGCCGACATCGACGCGGCCATGACCAACATCTGCCGCTGTGGCACCTACAACCGCGTGCGCAAGGCCATTCACGTGGCCGTGCGCGGCGGCGACCCGGCCAGCGCCGGCCTGGCGATCGAGCGTATCGAAGGGAGCAAGGCATGAACGCGCGCCGCGGTTTCCTCAAGATCGCGGGCGGCCTGGTGGTCGCCTTCCACATCCCGTTCGAGGCGCTGGCGGCGGAGCAGAAGCCGATCGCCAAGGGCGCCTCAGACGCCGCGCCGGAAGTCAACGCCTGGGTGGTGGTCAAGCCCGATGACAGCATCGTGATCCGCATCGCCCGTTCCGAGATGGGGCAGGGCACGCTGACCGGCCTGGCGCAGTTGGTGGCGGAGGAACTGGACGCCGACTGGAGCAAGGTCACCACCGAATATCCGTCGCCGGGCCAGAACCTGGCGCGCAAGCGCGTGTGGGGCAGCTTCTCCACCGGCGGCAGCCGCGGCGTGCGCGAGTCGCATGACTACGTGCGCAAGGGCGGCGCCATCGCCCGCACCATGCTGGTCCAGGCGGCGGCCGACACGTGGCAGGTGCCGGCGTCCGAATGCGTGGCGGCGGCCAGCGTCATCACGCACAAGCCGTCCGGCCGCACCACCAGCTACGGCAAGGTGGCCGGTGCCGCCGCCAGGCTGACGCCGCCCGCCGACGTGGCGCTGAAGGATCCAAAGGACTGGAAGCTGGCGGGCAAGCGCCTGGCGCGCCTGGATACGGTGGACAAGACCACCGGCGCGCAAATCTACGGCATGGACCTCAAGCTGCCCGGCATGCTGAACGCGGCCATCAAGGATTGCCCGGTGTTCGGCGGCACGGTGAAAAGCTTTGACGCCAGCGCCGCCGAAAAGCGGCCAGGCGTGAAGAAGATCTTCAAGCTGGGCGACACCGCCATCGTGGTGGTGGCCGATACCTGGTGGCGCGCCAAGTCGGCGCTGGACGCCGTCACCATCGAATGGGACAAGGGGCCGAACGCCAGGCTGTCCAGCAAGGACGTCGCCGCCACGCTGAAGGCCGCGCTGGACGCGCCGGAGGCGGTGGTGGGCAACGCCAACGGCGACGCGCGCGCCGCCATCGCCGCGTCCAAACGCAAGGTGGAGGCGGTGTATTCCTTCCCGTGGCTGAACCACGCCACCATGGAGACCATGAACGCCACCGCCATCTGGACGCCGGAGCGCTGCGAGGTGTGGACGCCGACGCAGAACGGCGAGGCCGCGCTGGCCGCCACCGCCGAAGCGGCGGGCCTGCCGGCCACCAAGTGCGACGTCTACAAGATGCACCTGGGCGGCGGCTTTGGCCGTCGCGGCGCCACGCATGACTGGGTGACGCAGACGGTGAAGATCGCCAAGGAATTCCCCGGCACACCGGTCAAGTTGATCTGGTCGCGCGAGGAGGACATGCTGCACGGCCGCTATCACCCGGTCACGCAGTGCAAGCTGACGGCGGGGCTGGACGACAAGGGCAACGTCACGGCGCTGCACATGCGCATCGCCGGCCAGTCGATCCTGGCGTCGCTGGGCTCCACGCTCAAGGACGGCAAGGACCCGGTGGTGTTCCAGGGCCTGAACGCGCCGGGACCGGAAGCGTCGATTGGCTACAGCTTCCCGCATCTGCTGGTGGACCACGCGATGCGCAATCCGCCGGTGCCGGCCGGCTTCTGGCGCGGCGTCAACCTGAACCAGAACACCATCTACCTCGAATGCTTCATGGACGAACTGGCCCACGCGACCAAACAGGACCCGCTGGCCTTCCGCCGCAAGCTGATGGCGGATCATCCCAAGCACCTGGCGGTGCTGAACGCGGTGGCCGAAAAGGCTGGCTGGGGCAATCCGGCGCCCAAGGGCGTGTATCGCGGCCTGGCGCAGACCATGGGCTTTGGCAGCTACGTCGCCGCCTGCGCCGAGGTCTCGGTGGACCGCAAGACGGGCAAGGTCAAGATCCATCGCATCGTCGCCGCCACCGATCCGGGATATGCGGTGAATCCGCAGCAGATCGAGGCGCAGGTGGAAGGCTCGTTCGTGTATGGCCTGTCCGCCGCGCTGTATGGCGAGTGCACGCTGAAGGACGGGCAGATGGAACAGTCCAACTTCGACACTTACCAGGTGATGAAGCTGGAGGAGATGCCGAAGGTGGAGTCCATCATCATGCCATCCGGCGGTTTCTGGGGCGGCGTGGGCGAGCCGACCATCGCGGTGGCCGCGCCGGCGGTGCTCAACGCCATCTTCGCCGCCACCGGCCAGCGCGTGCGCGACCTGCCGCTGAAGAACCATAGCCTGGTGAAGAAGGCCTAGCATGAAGACGCGCGGCGGCAGCAGGGTAGCGCGGGCGCTGGCCCGCGCCGCGCTGCTGCCATGCGCTGCTGCCATCACGCCGGCGCTTGCCGCCGTGGCTTCCGCGCCGGCGCTTGCCGCCGCCATCGCCCCCGCGCTTGCCGCCGGGGCTCCCGGGCCGGCGCAGGCGCCGGACGTTAGCGCCTCGCGCAGCACCGCCGCTCCATTGGCCACCGTCCAGGTGGTGGGCGACGGCATTCCCTCGCCGCTGCCTGGCGCGGCGGCGGGCGATGCGGCGCGCGGCCGCGCTATCGTCGCCAATCGCCAGGCGGGCCTGTGCCTGCTGTGCCACACCGGT
Organism: Duganella sp. 1224; assembly: GCF_013408245.1. Lineage (GTDB taxonomy): Bacteria > Pseudomonadota > Gammaproteobacteria > Burkholderiales > Burkholderiaceae_D > Rugamonas. The sequence goes on along the minus strand of NZ_JACBYS010000011.1, from coordinate 55,183 downwards.
CCCATTCCTGAAGAACGCTTTCAGGGCAACCTCGCCCCCGGCCTGCAAGGCGCCGGCCAGCGCTGGAGTGCCGCCCAACTGCGCCTGCGCATCGTCGACGCCAGCCAGTTCAACCCCGCCACCATCATGCCCGCGTACTACAAAACCGACGGCCTGACCCGCGTGGCCGCACACTACAAGGACAAGACCATCCTCACCGCGCAGCAGATTGAAGACGTGGTGGCGTGGCTGCAAACGCTGAAGGAGCCCGCGCCATGAAACGCCGCGACCTGCTGGCCGCCGGCGCCGGCCTGACGATGCTGGCGCTGGTCCGCCCCGCATCCGCCACCCCCGCCGACATGGCCGCTGCCATCAACACCTTCACCGGCGGTGCCAGACCGCAAGCGGGCAAGGTCACATTCGACATCGCCCAACTGATCGACAACGGCAACGCCGTCCCCGTCACCATCTCGGTGGACAGCCCGATGAGCGCGGAGAACCACGTGCGCGCCATTGCCATCTTCACCGAGCGCAATCCGCAAACGGAAGTAGCGGTATTCACACTCGGCCCGCGCGCGGGCAAGGCACAGATCTCCACCCGCATCCGCCTCGCCACCTCGCAACGGCTGATGGCCGTGGCGCGGCTGAGTGACGGCAGCTACTGGTCGCATGGCGTGGACGTCATCGTCGCGCTGGCGGCCTGCGTCGAAGGCGAGGCGCCCTGATGGCCCGCGCCCTGATCCACATGCCGGCCAGCGCCAGGCCCGGCCAAATCATCGAAATCCGCGCACTGATCGGCCATCCGATGGAGACCGGCTACCGCGTCGGCGCGGACGGCAAGCTGCTGGCGCGCGACATCGTCCGTAGCTTTGTGTGTCGTTACAATGGCGAGCAGGTTTTTGGCGCGGAGCTGCATCAGGCCATATCGGCCAATCCGTATATCGCTTTCTTCACCGTGGCGACGGAGAGCGGAACGCTGGACTTCACGTGGCAGGGCGATAACGGCTTCACGCACACGGAGAAGATGACCCTGACGGTGAACGCATCATGAAATGGCTGCTGGCATTGGCGATGGTGGCCGCCTCCGCGCTGGCGGCGGACGAGCGACGTTCCGGTGCGGACTTCATGAGCGCCGCAACGCAGGCCATGCAGGGCGACGACGCGCAGAACCCCGGCATGTTGTGGGTGGCGAGCGGGGAGACGGAGTGGAACAAGTCGTGCGTCAAGTGCCATGGCGACGCGCGCGGCAGCATGCGCGGCGTGGCGGCGCGCTTTCCCGCGCTGGACGCGGACAGCGGCAAGGTGGTCAACCTGAACCAGCGCATCAACCTGTGCCGCGAGCGTAAGCTGCATGCCGCGCCGCTGGCGGCGGAGAGCGAGACGCTGCTGGCGCTGGAGGCCTATGTGGCCATACAGTCGCGCGGCATGCCGGTGACGCCGGCGCAGGATAGCGCCACCCGCGCGGCCGCCGCGCGCGGGCAGCGCTTGTACCAGCAGCGCATCGGGCAGTTGAATTTGTCGTGCGCGCAGTGTCATGACCAGCAGTGGGGGAAGAAGCTGGCCGGCAGCACGATACCGCAGGCGCATGCGAGCGCGTATCCGATCTACCGGCTGGAGTGGCAGGGGATGGGATCATTGCAGCGCAGGCTGCGCAACTGCATGAGCGGGGTGCGCGCCGAAGTACCCCCTTTCGGCGCGAAAGAGCTGACGGAACTGGAAGCGTGGCTCGCGGTACGCGACGCGGGGATGACGGTGGAATCGCCGGGTGTGCGGCCATAGCGCGCCGCTAACCCGCACGGCGGCAAAAAGGGGTCTGACCCCGTACGGGGTCAGACCCCAGGGGCCGGGTTGCGGGTCCACGTCTCAATCTTAAGGAGCAGAAGGCCATGTTCAGAACGACGCTTATCGCAATGCTCATCGCCGCGCCGGGGTTGGCGCGGGCCGAACCCTCCATCGGCGCGCGCCTCGCCGCCACTTGCGCCGCCTGTCACGGCACCGCCGGCGATACCCGTGGCAGCACGCTGCCCCGTCTCGCCGGCCAGCCGCGGCAAACCCTGCTCGCCTCCCTCAAAGCCTTCAAAACCGGCCAGCGCGAAGCCACCATCATGACCCAAATCGCTAAGGGCTACACCGACGAACAGCTCGACCTGCTCGCCGCCTACTTCGCGGCCCAACCGCCGGGAGGCGCCAAATGAAACGCCGCCAATTCCTGCACGCCGCCGGCGCCAGCGCGTTCCTCGCCGGCTGCGCATCCATCAGCACCCACGCCAGGCCGCACGTGATCGTCATCGGCGGCGGCTATGGCGGCGCCACGGCTGCGCGTTACCTCCGCCTGTGGAGCGACAACAGCATCGACGTCACGCTGATCGAGCAGAACGCCCAATTCATCTCCTGCCCGCTCTCCAACCTCGTGCTGGGCGGCTCGCGGCAGATCGCGGACCTGACCATGTCCATCGATACGCTGGCCAGCAATCACGGCGTACGCATCGTCCGCGACCTCGTCACCAGCATCAACGCGGAAAAGCACACCGTAACGCTGGCCACTGGGCAGACCCTTAACTACGACCGCTTGATCGTCTCTCCCGGCGTCGGCTTCCTGTGGGAACAACTGCCCGGCATGCGCAAGCCCGGCGCGCAGGACACCATCCTGCACGCCTGGAAGGCTGGCCCGCAAACCACCGCGCTGCGCGCGCAACTGGAAGCCATGCCGGACGGGGGCGTCTACGCCATGACCATCCCACCGGCGCCATACCGCTGTCCGCCCGGCCCGTACGAACGCGCCTCGCAGATCGCCTTCTATTTCAGCCGCCACAAACCGAAATCCAAGGTGCTGATCCTGGACGCCAACGACGACGTGGTGTCCAAAGGCCCGCTCTTCAAAAAGGTGTGGAAAGAGCGCTACGGCGGCATCATCGACTACCGCCCGTCCTTCCGCACCGCCGACGTGGACGCCGCCGCCCGTACCGCCATCTCTGAACTGGGCGACAAGGTGCGCGCCGATGTCCTCAACGTGATCCCGCCACAGCGCGCCGGCAGCATCGCCGTGCAGAGCGGCCTGGCCAACGTCAACGCGCGCTGGTGCGGCGTCGATTTCCTCACCTTCGAGTCGACGCAGGTGAAGAACATCCACGTGCTCGGCGACGCCATCGCCGTGGCGCCGCTGATGCCCAAGTCCGCGCACATGGCCAACCAGCACGCCAAGGTGTGCGCGGCGGCCGTGGTGGACCTGCTCAGCGGCCGTGCGCCGTATGCGCATCCCATGCTGACCAACACCTGCTACAGCTTCGTCTCCGACCACGACGTGATCCACGTGGCCTCGGTCCACGCCTACAACGCCGAGAAGAAAACGCTGCTGGTGGTATCCGGCTCGGGCGGCGTGTCGGCCGGCCCGAGCGCGCTGGAAGGCGAGTACGCGCTGAACTGGGCGCGCAACATCTGGGCCGACACGCTGGGCGGCTGAATCACCAGCCGCCGCCCGCCGCGCGGAAGGTGGCGACGGCGGCGCGGGCGTTGTCGGCGTTGACCCGCGCCAGCTGGTCGCGGGAGGTCAGCAGCTGGCGCTGTTCGTCCAGCACTTCGTACAGGCTGACGGCGCCGCCCTTGTAGGCCAGCTCGGAGGCGTCGCGCGCGCGGGTGTGGGCGTCCACTTCCTGCGCCAGTTCGGTGTGCTGCGCTTCCAGTTGCGTGAGGGTGACGACGGCGTTTTCCACGTCCTCCGCCGCGCGCAGCACGGCCTTGCGGTAGGCGGCCAGCGCTTCGGCGTTGGCGCCCTTGGCGCGGGCGACGTCGGCGTCGATGCGGCCAAAGTCGAACAGGCGCCAGCGCAGGCCGGCCGCCGCTTGCGGTTGCAGCGAGGCGGCGGTGAGCAGGCCGTTGGTGCCCAGGCTGCTCAGGCCCAGCAGGGCGGACAGCGTCACCTTTGGATAGTATTCGGCCATTGCCGCGCCGATCTGCGCGTTGGACGCGGCCAGGCGGCGTTCCGCCGCGATCACGTCCGGCCGCCGGCGCAGCAGGTCCGCCGGGCCTTGCGACAGCGAGATGGCCGGCACCCGCATCTCCGGCGCCAGGCCAGCCGCCATCGCCGCCCCCGGCACCGCGAGTTCCGCCGCGTAGGTGCCCGGCGCCGCGCCCATCAACACATCCAGCCGGTTCAGCTGCACCTCCAGTTCGATGCGCAGCGGCGGTACGGTGGCGCGGGCCTGGGACACCAGCGCCTCGGCCTGTGCCACCTCGCGGCTGGACGCCAGTCCGTCCGCCAGCCGCAGGCGCACCAGTTCCAGCAAGCGTTCGTTGGTGGCAATCTGTTCCCGCGCCAGCGCGATGCGCCGCTGCGCGCCGCGCACGCGGAAGTAGGCGTCCGCCGCTTCCGCCGTCACCGACACCCGCACGCCGAGACGATCCGCCTCCGCCGCCTGCGCCTCCGCGCCGGCAGCTTGCGCGCCGTCCCGCAGGCCGCCCGCCACATCCAGTTCCCAGCTCGCGCCCAGCCCGGCGTCGTACAGGGACTGCTCGCGGTTATAGCCGGGGAAGCTGCTGGCGATCTTGCCGATCGGGCTATTCACGGATTGCCGTTGATGCGCGGCGCTGGCCGTCAGCGCGCCTTCCGGCAGCAGGCGTGCGTCCGCCATGCGCGCCGCCGCCCGCGCCTGATCCACGCGCGCCATGGCCGCCGCCAGATCCAGGTTCTGCGCCAGCACCCGCGCCACGATGCGCTGCAGGGCCGGATCGTCAAAGCCGGTCCACCACGAATCCAGCGCCGGCGCCGGCAGTGCCGCCGCGCGGCCGGCCAGCGCGTCGGCCGAATGATAGGCCGGCGCCAGCGGCGCATCCGGACGCTGGTACGCCGGCACCGTCGCGCAGCCGGCCAGCGCGGTCAGGGCCAGCAGCGCGGCCGACACCAGCCGTTTTGTCTTGTCCATTTGGCACTCCTCAAAAAAGTTAGTTGCAAGTTGATACGGACAAGTATATGCTTGTTTTCATGATGACTGCAATCTATAAATTCTGAAGGACCCAAATCATGCTTAAAACAGATCTCAGCGCCATGCCGTGCCCGATCGCGCGTAGCCTGGACCGGGTGGGCGAGTGGTGGAGCATCATGATCCTGCGCGAATGCTTCTACGGCGAGACGCGCTTCGATGGCTTCAAGAAAAGCCTGGGCATCGCCCCCAACATGCTGACCCGCCGCCTGAACGACCTGGTGGAATCCGGCCTGCTGGAGCGCCACCGCTATTCCGACAAGCCGCCGCGCGACGAGTACCGGCTGACCGAGGCCGGCCGCGACTTCCGCCCGGTGATGCTGGCCATGCTCGCCTGGGGCAACAAGCACTTCGCGCCCGAGGGCAAGAGCGTCATCCTGCGCGACAGCGTGACCGGCGCGGAAGCCGATCCGGTGCTGGTGGACGCCAATACCGGCGTGCCGATCACGCTGGCGCGCCATTTCGCCGCCGCCGGCCCGGCCGCCACCGAGTCCACCCACCAGCGCATGCGCCGCGCGGCCGAACGCCGCGCCGGCGCCACGGACACCGCCACCTCGACCGGAGAACCAGCATGAGCACCGTCACCAATCGCAAACGCCTGATAACGCGCGTCGTGCTGGCCGCTGTCGTCATCGGCGCGGCGGGCTTCGGCTATCGCTGGTGGACCGAGGGCCGCTACGTGGAAGACACCGACGACGCCTACATCGGCGGCGACGTCACCGTCATCGCGCCCAAGGTGGCCGGCTACATCGCCCGGCTGGAAGTGCGCGACAACCAGCAGGTCCGCGCCGGCGACGTCATCGCCCGCCTGGATGACCGCGACTACCGCGCCGCGCTGGCCAAGGCGGAAGGGGTGGTGGCCGCCGCCCAGGCCACGCTGGCCAATCTGGACGCCACGCGCCAGCTGCAGGACGCGAAGATCGGCGAGGCCCGCGCCGGCGTCACCGCCAGCAGCGCTGAAACGGCGCGCGCGCGGGATGATCAGACGCGCTACCAGAACCTGTCCGCCAAGGCCGCCGTCTCGCTGCAAAGTTCGCAGAAGGCCGACGCCGAATACAAACAGGCGCTGGCCGGCGACCAGAAGGCGCAAGCGCAACTGGCCGCGGCCCAGCGCGAGCTGGACGTGATCGGCACGCGCAAGCAGCAGGCGCAGGCCGCGCTGGAACAGGCAGTGGCGGAGCGCGACCTGGCCAAACTGAATCTGGACTACACCGTGCTGCGCGCGCCCATCGATGGCGTGATCGGCAACCGTCGCGCGCGCGAAGGGGCGTATGCCACCGTGGGCAGCCAGTTGCTGTCCATTGTGCCGTCGCGCGGGCTGTGGGTGGATGCCAACTTCAAGGAAGGGCAGCTGGCGCGCTTCAAGCCGGGCCAGCGCGCCACCATCGTCGCCGATGTGATGCCGGGGCATGTCTTCCACGGCACCGTGGCCAGCCTGGCGCCGGCCACCGGCGCGCAATTCAGCGTGCTGCCGCCGGAGAACGCCACCGGCAACTTCACCAAGATCGTCCAGCGGGTGCCGGTGCGTATCCAGCTCGATGAAGCGGATGGCCGTCTGGGCACGTTGCGTCCCGGCCTGTCGGTCAACGCCGAAATCGACGTGCGCGGCGCGGGCGGCCAGCCATGAGCGCGGCCACGCCGGCCGCCGGCGGCGCGGCGATGACGCCGGGCATACCGGCCACTTCGGCCGCGCTCGCCACGCCCGCCGCGCCACCCGCGTCTGCGCCGGCGCCGTGGGCACCGCCGCAGCTCACCATGGCCCAGAAGGTGGCCGCCTTCGCCACCATGTGCGTCGGCATGTTCATCGCGCTGCTGGACATCCAGATCGTCTCCGCCTCGCTGCGCGACATCGGCGGTGGCCTCTCGGCCGGCGCCGACGAAACGGTGTGGATACAAACCAGCTACCTGATCGCCGAAATCATCGTCATCCCCATGTCCGGCTGGCTGTCGCGGGTGTTCTCCACGCGCTGGCTGTTCGCCGGCTCGGCGGCCGGCTTCACCATCGCCAGCATGTTGTGCGGACTGGCGTGGGACATCAACAGCATGATCGCCTTCCGCGCGCTGCAGGGCTTCATCGGCGGCTCGATGATCCCGATGGTATTCACCACCGCCTTCTACTTCTTCGCCGGCAAACAGCGCGTGATCGCCGCCGCCACCGTCGGCGCGCTGGCCTCGCTGGCGCCCACGCTCGGCCCCACCGTGGGCGGCTGGATCACTGACCATTTCAGCTGGCACTGGCTGTTCTTCATCAACCTGGTGCCGGGCGTATTCGTGGCCGTGGTGGTGCCGATACTGGTCAAGATCGACCGGCCCAACCTCAACCTGATCAAGGACGCCGACTACGTCGGCATCGCGCTGATGTCGCTGTTCCTCGGCTGCCTGGAATACACGCTGGAGGAAGGCCCGCGCCTCGACTGGTTTGGCGACCAGGTCATCCTGACCACCGCCTGGATCTCCGGCCTGGCCGGCGTCGGCTTCATCTGGCGCACGCTCACCTACGCCCATCCCATCGTCGACCTGCGCGCGCTCAAGGACCGCAATTTCGCGCTGGGCTGCTTCTTCTCCTTCGTCACCGGCATCGGCATCTTCGCCACCATCTATCTGACGCCGCTGTTCCTCGGCCGCGTGCGCGGCTTCAGCGCGCTGGAAATCGGGCTGGCGGTGTTTTCCACCGGCGTGTTCCAGATCATGTCCATCCCGATTTATTCGTGGCTGGCCAACCGCGTCGACCTGCGCTGGCTGATGATGGTGGGGCTGGCCATGTTTGCCGTCTCGATGTGGAACTTCGCGCCGATCACGCACGACTGGGGCGCGCAGCAACTGATGCTGCCGCAGGCGCTGCGCGGCATGGGCCAGCAGTTCGCGGTGGCGCCCACCGTCACGCTGACGCTGGGCGGGCTGGCGCCGGAACGCCTCAAGCTGGCCTCCGGCCTGTTCAACCTGATGCGCAACCTGGGCGGCGCCATCGGCATCGCCGCCTGCGCCACCATCATCAACGACCGCACCAACCTGCACTTCCAGCGCCTGGCCGAGCACCTCAACGCCGGCAACGAGGCGATGGGGCAGATGCTGTCCGGCGCCGGGAGCAGCCTGCTGGCGTGGGGGCTGGACAGCGGCAGCGCGCAGGCCGGCGCGCTGCGCCAGCTATGGACGCTGACCATGCGTGAGGCGCAGACGCAAACCTTTGGTGATGTGTTCCTGTGCGTGATGGCCTGCTTCGTGCTGGCCTTTGCGATGGTGCCGCTGATGCGCAAGGTGGCGCCCCCCAAGGCGCCGTCGGCCGACGCCCACTGACAGGCTAACGGTAGCGGGCCAGTATCTGATCGATGCTGCCATCCTTGATGAGCGCATCGATGGCCCGCGACACCTCGCTGAACGGCACCTCCGACTTCGGGGAGAACGCGCACTGCGCCTTGTAGGCCGAGAACACCAGGTCGGCGCGCACCTGCATGCCGGGATGGAGGCGATGCTGGTAATTCAGCGTGGCCTCGCTGATCATCGTGTACGGCACCTTGCCGCTGACCATCTGCTGGATGTTGGCCTCCATATTGGCCGCGTCCACGCGCCGGAAACGGCTGCCCAGCACCTGCTCCACGCGGTGGTAGCGGTAGCCGGCCACCGTGCCCACTGGCTTGTCGCGCAGGTCCTTGAGGGAGCGCAGGTGTGGCATGTCGTGGCGGGCCGCCAGCATCTCGGCATCCGGGAACAGCGGCGGGCTCCAGTGATAATCGCCGTCGATCCAGAACGGCAGCACGTAGCACATGCCGTCCGCGCGGCCGCTGCTGAGCGCCGGCGTCACGTCCGGAATATCGGCGTTCAGGTAGACCGCGCGGCGCCCCAGGCGCTGGGCCAGCGCGTCGCCGAAATCCTTGACGATGCCGCCCGCCACCGCGCCATTCTGGAAGCGCGCGATCGGCATCGCCTGATCCACCGGCGCCAGCATCACCAGCTCGCCGGGGCCGGCCAGCGCAGCGCCGGCGCACAGCAGCCATGGGGCGGATGAGAGAAGGCGGAGTCGTAAAGGCATGGCTTATTATAGCGGCTGTATGTTGGACCCCGCACATGCAAGCCCGTGCGCCTGTGGCACCCTGTGACTCCTCAAACACAAGCATGGAGGCAACCATCATGGCCAACGAATTGCAAGACAAGCGCATTGCCGTACTAATGACCGACGGCGTGGAACAGGTGGAGTACACCCAGCCGCGCGAGTTCCTCGAACAGCAGGGCGCCAAGGTCACGCTGATCTCGCCCAAGGCAAAGGGCGAACAGGTGCAGGCCTTCAACCACCTCGACGCCGGTGACAAATTCACCGTGGAGCTGGACGTGCGCGATGCCCGTCCGGCCGAATTCGACGCGCTGGTGCTGCCGGGCGGCGTGGCCAACCCGGACATGTTGCGCCTGCACACCGAAGCCATCACCTTCATCCGTGAATTCGGCCGCGAGAACAAGCCGATCGCCGCCATCTGCCACGGCCCGTGGACGCTGATCGACGCCGACCTGGTCAAGGGCAAGCAGATGACCAGCTGGCCAACGCTACAACTGGACCTGCAGAACGCCGGCGCCGCCTGGCGCGACGCCGAAGTGGTGGCCGATGGCAAGCTGATTACCAGCCGCAAGCCGGACGACATCCCGGCCTTCAACCAGGCCATCAAGCAGGCGCTGGCCGCCTGACCCCAGCAGAATTTCCGCGCGGCAAACGGGCGCTCCGCCGCGCGCAACTACCGTAGAGTAAGGGCGAAAGTCGAGCTCATGCGTCCAAGTCTAAAACACAAGGAGATCATCATGAACCACACCCTGGCAGCCGTCTTTGAAACCCGCGCCGAGGCCAACCTGGCGCGCGACGAACTGGTCAGCAACGGCTATGACCTGAACCGCATCCAGATCCACGATTCTGGCAGCGTGGCCGGCACCGCGCGCATCAACGACGACGAGTCCATCCTCGGCCAGGTCAAGCAGATGTTCAGCGACCTGGTGGGCCGTGAACACGCCGACCGCCACGTCTACGCCGAAGCGCTGAACCGCGGCCACACCGTGCTGGCGCTGCACGCCGCCACGCTGGAGGAGGCCGAGCGCGCCGCCGACATCATCGAGGACTTCAACCCGATCGACATCGACGAACACGAAACCATGTGGCGCGCCAGCGGCTGGGGCGCGGCCGACGTGCTGCGCAGCGCCACCGGGCCGCTGCAGACCAACGTCGGCGCGCAGCAGGCCGCGCCCGAGCAGCACGGCATCCGCCCGCGCGAGGACGCGGTGGTGTTCGCCCGCTCGGAACAGGTGATCATCGCGCCGGGCTCGATGCAACGCGGCAGCGTGGCCAGCGGCACCATGCCACCGGCCGCCGAGGCGGTGGCCGACATCCAGAACACCGTGCAGCGCAGCGGCATGCGCATCTACCCGCGCGACCCGGCGGCGGCGCAGGCCAGCCTGGACATCCTGCGCGGCGACGACAGCGCCGACGACGACTACTTCCGCTCGCACTGGGAGCAGACCTACAAGGGCGGCACCTTCCAGGAGTTCGACCCGGCCTACCGCTTTGGCCAGTCGATGGCCGGCAACCCCGGCTACCGTGACAAGGAATGGAACGACGTCGAACCGGAACTGCGCGCCGGCTGGGAAAGCACGCAGCCGCAGTCGAGCTGGGACAAGTTCAAGGACGCGGTGAAGCACGGCTGGGAGCGCATCACCAAGTAGTTGTGTTAAGTCAATAATCTGTGCCGCCATCGTGACATCCTTGGGGACTTGCGCCCCGGAGGATGTCCGCGATGGAAAAACTGCTGCCCTATTACGAACGCGAATTAAGCATGCTGCGGCGCGCCGGCGCCGACTTTGCCGGGCGCTATCCCAAGCTGGCCGGCCAGTTGCAGCTGCGCGGCGAAAGCTGCGCCGACCCGCACGTCGAACGGCTGATCCAGGCCGCCGCCTTCCTCAATGCCCGCGTCGCCAAGCTGCTGGACGACGGCTACGCCCACTTCACCGACGCGTTGCTCGGCATGCTGTACCCGCATTACCTGCGGCCGATTCCGTCCTGCTCCATCGCCCGCGTCGACTACAGCGGCGCCAGGGGCAACGACATCAGCGGCGTCAGCGTGCTGCCGCGCGGCGCCGCGCTCAAATCGCTGGGGCAGGGCGCCACGCTGTGCCGCTTCCGCACCGTCTATGACGTGACAGTGGCGCCGTTGAGCGTCAGCGCCGTCGCGCTGGAGCCGTATCCCCACCTGCCGGCCAATCTGCCGCTGCCACCAGGCGTCGGCTGCGCCATCCGCATCGACATCGCCAGTACGGCCGCCGGGCGCGCGTTGGCTGCGCTGGACCTGGCCACGCTGCGCGTCTTCATCGACGGCGAGGCCTCGTTGCGAGCCGCCCTGCGCGACGCCCTCTTCATGCACGCCGCCTGCGCCGTGGTGGAAGCGGACGGCGTCTGGCGCCTGCTGCAACGTGTGCCGCTCACGCCCGCCGGCCTGTCCGCCGAAGAAGCGCTGCTGCCGGCCGCGCCATCCGAACATGCCGCCTATCGCCTGCTGAGCGAATACTTCGCCTTCCCCGACAAGTTCGACTTCGCCGACATCGACCTCGCCGCGCTCACCGCCGGCGCACCGGAAGGCTGTACGCAACTGACCCTGCGCCTGCTGCTGCGCGACGTGCGTCCCGACGCGCCGATGGCCCGCATCCTGCGCGCGTTGAGCGCCGACAACCTGCTGCCCGGCTGCACGCCCATCATCAACCTGTTTCCGCATGCCGCCACGCCCATCCGCGTCAACCATGCGCGCAGCAGCTATCCGCTGATGGCCGACGGCCTGCCGGGCAACGCCTGCGACATCTACAGCATCGACAGCGTGCAGATGGTACGCAAAACGGAAGAAGGTAGCGCGGTCACCGACTTCCTGCCTTACTACGCGCTGCGCCACGGCGAGGCGGAAAGCCGTAAAGGCCACTATTGGCTGGCACGGCGCGAAGAACTGATGGCGCCGGGCCACGAATATGCGCTCACGCTGGTCGACCGCGACTTCTCGCCGATCCACGCCGAAGACGGCACCGCCGCCGTGCGCCTTACTTGCACCAACCGCAATCTGCCGCATGGCCTGCCCCATGGCCGCGCCGGCGGCGACCTGACCACCGAAAACGCCATCGGCAACCATCCCATCCGCATGCTGCGCCGTCCCACGCTGTCCTGCCGCCTGGCCAAGGACGCGGGCCGCCAATGGGGACTGGTGGCCCACCTGGCGCTGAATCACCGCGCGCTGACGCAGGAAGGCCTGCCGGCACTGACCGCCATGCTACGGCTCTACGCACAGCAGGACAGCAGCGTCTCGCAACGCCTGATCGACGGCGTGACCGCGCTGTCCCACCGGCCCGCCACCGCGTGGATACGCCAGCCGCAGGGCAACGCGTGGCTGCGCGGGATCGACGTGCTGGTGTCGCTGGACGAAGAAGCCTATGCCGGCGTTGGCATCCATGCCTTCGCGCAGATACTCGACCAGTTGTTCGCACTGCACGTGCACCTGAACAGCTTTACGCGGCTGATCGTGCTGTCCCACCTGAGCGGAAAGGAACTGCTGCGATGCCCACCTCGCAACGGCACACTCGCGCTGGCGTGATCGACCAGTTGCTGGCCGCGCCGCAGCGCTACGAATTCTTCCAGGCGGTGCGGCTGGTGGAGCAATGGCGTCCACGCAGCGCGCGCTTCCGCAACCGGCTGGCGATGCGCTTCCCGCCGAGCGACATCGAAAACATCAGCGCCGATGATGATGCCGTGCGCCTCACACCGGCCTTCATCGGCATGCTGGGCAGCCAGGGCGTGCTGCCGTCGCACTACTCGGAACGCATCGGCCGGCACGAGAAAGACCACAACGACGGCGGCCCGCGCGCCTTCCTCGACCTGCTCTCGCACCGGCCGGTGGAGCTGCTGTACCAGGCCTGGACGCGGCGCCGGCCGGAATGCATGGAAGACGAATTTATCGGCATGCTCACCGCGCTGGCGGGCACGCCGGACAGCGACGGCATCATCGACCGCGAAACGCTCGCCTTCTACGCCATGCAGATTCGTAGCCGGACCGTATCCGCACCGCTGTTGGCGGGGATGTACAGCGAATACTTCGGCGTTCCGGTCAGGGTAGAACAGCTGGTGGGACGATGGACAGAACTCCCCGCCGCCGACCAGGCACAACTCGGCCGCGCCAACGTGCAACTGGACGACGGCGTCATGCTCGGCGGCCGCATCTACAGCTGCGATGCACGCATCCGCGTGTACATTGGCCCGTTGGACAAAGCCCGCTACGACCGCTTCCTTCCCGGCCACCCCAGCGCGCATCATCTGCAAGCCATGCTGCAACTGCATTGCGGCGTCGGCATGACGTGGGAAGTCCACCTGATCCAGCGCGCCGAAGACATGCAAGGCGTCCACCTCAACGCCGCCACCCACCTCGGCGTCAACGCCCGCCTGCTAAGCCAACCCTTGATGCGGGATCGTGGTGAGTTGATGTATCTATTACACACCTAGGATGAGCGCATGTTGATTCGATCAAGGCCTTGGAGCTTGTGATGCGATGCAGCGATGGGTATTGCGCGGTGTGTGCGATGAGCGTCCAAGCTGCAAAATTTGAGCGAAGCATTAACACGCATGAACTACATGGCGAAAGAGTTACAGTCTTCCGGAGCGAACGTCTATTGTGTGGAAGGCGATAAAGCAAAACATATCGATGCACTGATGCGTCAATAGGCAAAAAAATCCAGATACATGGCGTTGCCAGCATCTTTTGGATTATTTGCCCTGGCGCCGGCGGTCGAGCGGGCAATGTAGCTGGCTGCGGAAACGCAAGGCTTCTTCCTGGGGGATGGTAGTGCTTTCAACGCCTTTGGCCGTTTATGTGCTGGGCGAGACGGCGGTCGGATTCAAGCTATGGATTGTGGAGGTTCACGGACTTGAGCAGGCAAAGCGTGCAAAGCCCATATCCGTCCGCTCAAATTCAAGAAAGAAGAGGCAAGTCCAAAGCCGATGATGCCTGAGGGAGGGATATGAAAAGTACTTATGCTATCTGCGCGGTAATTGCAAGTTTGATAGTCTCCATCGCATGGCTATGCTTATGCGAGCAGGGATACATCCCAATAACGGAGAAACATGCATTCCGCCTGAATGAACCTCTTCTGATTGAGGGGAACAAACAAAACAGTTACTCACTTCTGCCTGAAGGTACGGTACTGTATTACGACAAAAGTTGGGATGAGGGGCACAGCACCTATCACGTCTATTTCCATCTCAAAGGTGAGTTCAAGTCGACAAAAGTGGACAATCCCGGAATCGATCCGATTTGGTTACGGACCATCCCGAACGATGAGTTGCCTAAGTTAGTCGCCGACTACCCTGTGAGCAGAGACCAGTTGGCCGCTCTGCTGAAAGCGCAACGCGTCAACAAGCAAGACCTTGCGCAGATCCTTCGTGACTGGAAGGATTAGCACTGGCAGCGTCGATAGTTGTGCAAGCTCAAGAAAAAGAAAATTCACGGTGACACCATATGAAGCTTGCGCGGCTTGACTACAAGCCGCTTTATCTGGCGCCTTGTAAGGAGCGAGCGACTGTGGAAAGCGACAGCGACTTTTTCGGCTTCATGGCCCTGGCCAAGGAACTGATCACCGACAACCGGCCATTGCGCCTGCGTCTCGACCTGCCCGGTGGCGTCAACGACGACATGCTGCTGCCGCAGCGCGTATTCGGTTCCGAAAGCATCTGCGGCGGCATCGAGTACCGCGTGCTCTGCGTCTCCGCCAACGCCCACCTGCCGCTGAAGAAAATGATCGCCGTGCCAGCCGCGCTGGAGTTCGTCACCGACCGTGGTGACCTGCGCACCGTCTGCGGCATTGTCACCGAAGCCAGCTCCGGCGACAGCGACGGCGGCCTGGCGAGCTACCAGTTGGTGTTGCGCGACGCCTTGGCCATCCTGGAAAAGCGCACCAACACCCGCGTGTTCCGCAACATGGACGAAGTTGACATCGTCCAGCGCATCCTCAACGAATGGCGGCAGAAAAGCTCAGTGCTCGGCACCTGCTTCAAACACGAGAAGGACGACGCCTTCGACCTGCGCACCTATCCCAAACGCGAATTCACCATGCAGCACAACGAGTCGGACGCCGCCTTCATCCGCCGCCTGCTGAAGCGACGCGGCATCGGCTGGTACATCCGGGCGGGGGAGATGAGCCACACGCTGGTGCTGTTCAACAGCGCCGACAGCCTGCGCCAGAACGCGGCCGGGACCATCCGCTACCACCGCGACGCCGCCACCGAGGAACGCGACACCATCACGTCGTGGAGCGCGGTGCGCAGCCTGCAGCCCGGCACCGTCACCCGACACAGCTGGGACTACATGAACCCCCAAGGACGCGACTTCATGCTGGTCTCCACCGGCGGCAGCGCCGACCAGGGCATCAACGGCAACGAACTGGCCGCCACGCTGGATGACTACCAAATCCTGCCGCCACATGCCGGCGACGACAACGAAGACCTGTTCGTCCTCGGCCAACTGCGCATGAAACGGCACGACTACGAATCCAAATGCTTCCACGGCGAAGGCAGCGCGCGCGACCTGTGCGCCGGCGAATACTTCACGCTGGCCGAACATCCGGAAGTGGACGAGCACCCGGACGAGGAGCGCGACTTCGTCGTCACCGACTTGCAGGTAACGGCGCAGAACAACCTGCCGAAAGCGCTGGCCGCGCGTGTGGAGCGCTTGTTCGCCCGCAGTCGCTGGATGCACGGTGCCGCCGACCTGCAACTACAGCGGGAGGTGACAGACAAGGTGGCTGAAGGACCGCTGCGCATGCACGTCCAGTTCACCGCCGTGCGTCGCGGCGTGGCCATCGTCCCCGCCTTTGATCCGCGTACGGACGTGCCGCAGGCACAAATGCAAAGCGCCATCGTCGTCGGCCCGCAAGGTGAGGAGGTCCACTGCGACCAACTCGGCCGAGTGAAAATCCGCTTCCCCGGCACGCGCCCGCAGGATCACGAAGAAGCCGCAGGCTCTGGCGCATCGGAAACCGAAACCGACTCCGCCTGGGTGCGCGTCGCTTCCAATTGGGCCGGTAACGGACCAGACGCTTTCCTGCAGTGCGGCACGGTCGGTTTGCCGCGTATCGGCACCGAAGTCCTGGTGACCTTCTTAGGAGGCGACCCTGACAAGCCAGTAATCATCGCTCAACTTTATAACCAAGATGCTGCTCCGGCTGCGCTAAGTAGCGCTGGCAAATTACCGGGCAACCGCTACCTCTCAGGTATCAAGAGCCGTGAAATCAATGGCGGCCGCGCGAATCAGTTACGGCTGGATGACACTGAAGGCGAAATCAGCGCGCAGTTAGCGAGTGATCATGGCAACACTGAACTTAATCTGGGCTTCCTCACTCAGCCTAAAACCGACGGCTATGGGGAGCCTCGTGGTGAGGGCGCCGAACTGAGTAGCGATGAGCAGATAGCATTGCGGGCGGCAAAAGGTATGCTGCTCTCCGCTTGGCGCCGCACAAAAGGGGAAGATAAGCAGATGGCGCGTAGCGAGTTTGTTGCGCTGATGGCAGATTGCACTGAGCTGATTAAATCACTTGGCGAGGCTGCTGCTAACCACCAAGCAAAAGCGGTCGACATGAGTGAGCAGGAGACGCTGCTCGCTGGATTTAGTGCGTGGGAAACGGGAAGTAATACGCAGTCCAGAGGTGGAAATGGTGGGAAGCCGCTCATTGGACTCAGCGCACCAGACGGAATTAGCTTTGCTACGGCAAAAGCCTTGGTGAGTTATGCCGGTACTAGTCTCAATACGGTAGCTATGCACAACTTGCAAATGACGGCAGGCCAACAAGCGACGCTAAACGCTGGGCGAGGTATATCGCTTTTTTCGCATAGCGATGGAATCGATCTAATCGCACGTCAAGGCAAGCTGCTTATGCAGAGCCAGCGTGACGAAATCGAGCTTAATGCTGCCAAGGATGTGAAGCTCACGGCGAGTGAGGGAAAGATTTTTGGTATGGCCCAAGAGATTGTGCTGATAGCTGACGATGGGTCTTTTATTAAGATCGGCGGTGGTATCACCCTCGGCACAAATGGAGTGATTACACATCATGGAGCCAGCTTTCCCTTCAAGGGTGGCTCGACGATGTCAGCCGCCTTACCCCAATTCGAAAGCGAAAAGGGTGATTTGAAATTTCAGGCGCGGTACTACGCGGATATGGACGGTGGCATACCAGCACCCGATTTAGTTGTTGTTACCAAGGTCAGTGATGGCAGTACCCAAGAGCAACGCAGCGACTCCGAAGGAAAAACACAGCTAATTGAACGAAACGACATGCATACCGTTGCTGCGCAGGCTATTAAGGATCCGAAGGAGTGAGGAAGCATGAGCGAGCAGAAGAGTGTCTATCCCAGGAAGCCATATCCGGTTGGATCTGCGAGCGGTGTGACGATGACCAATCGTAGAAGGGATAAAATTTTGCCTGTACGGCACAACACTCCTGGGAACATCATTTTGGTTCACGGTGTGAACGACACGGGCAGTTCGTACGCTGTGGTGGAACGTGGTCTCTGTGAAGGCCTGACGACGCGACTAAGCGGCGCGCTTAGCCCTGCCAGTTATAGACTGCCAACTGATGAAGATAGAAAGCGACTGTTTGACGATCCTGATGCAGTCTTTTTTAAGCGAACGATCACGGAAGAAACTTTAAGTCCCGTTATCCCGTTTTATTGGGGCTTTCGTGAGGAAACCGCTCGGGTTCAATTAAACGCCGAGCTCTGTCGTGGCCAGGTCTTAGACCGCAATGGCAACAGGTTAGATGGTGACTTCAGCAAAGGTGGCGGGCCTTTCGCGAATGCCACTAGTTCAATACCAGATATGTGGAACAAAGGGAAATGGGGTGTAGCCCGAATACTCGACAGAGCTCAAGGGGACGCAACACATCCTGTCCTCAATAATCCTGGCAGAATGTACATGATACTGGCAGCCCAGCGTTTGGCTGCTTTAATCTGCATGATCCGCGACTATGACAATGATGAGACAGTCTCCGTCGTTGCCCACAGTCAGGGATGTTTGATTAGCCTTCTCGCACAGGCCTTTCTCCTTGATCCGACGATCAAAGCCAATCAGCCCAACGCCCGCCCAGCAGACACTCTAATTTTGACGCACCCTCCATACAGTTTGATTGATGACATAGCTACCTCAGTAAAAGTAATTGATCGCTATAGCGACGAAGACGCCGAGATGGCTGGCCGTTACGGGATGATAAATGGGATACAGACGGTCAATGCCAGGTTGAGGACACTTGCCAACATTGTGCGCGGCATATGGGACCGAAAGCATCTTACTCCGCCGTTGCCGGAACTATCGGATGCCAAAAAACATTACGGGGCGGTTGGCAAACTGTGGAACGCGCAAGTGGATCGAGATAACCGTGGCAAGGTCTACCTGTACTTCTGTCCCGAGGACATGACGGTGGCGCTAGAGAATGTACGAGGCATCGGCTGGCAGGGGGTGCCAACATATCAGCGGGTTGCCGCAAGCAATAAGCGTCCTGAAACACTATACAAGCCACTTTCCGAGTTAGGGGATGGTTTTCGTCAAAGGGTATTTACTGCAAAAAAGCGGCCTGATCCAAAATTCGGCGCCCCTGTCATGGTAGGTCCGAAGGAAAGCCCTTTCTATTTCGTTCTTCGTCAACCGGGCGAAAAGGATTATGCGCACACTGAAGTGAGCGATACTCGGATTAGCACGACCTTTGTACGAGGGAGGCTTGATGCTCCGAGGGTACCGAAAATAGGTGAGGATGAAGAGGCAGCTCGCTTCGAAGGGATTCGCAGCATAACTGGAGAAGCGCTGAAAGTGCCAGTTGAAGCCAGCATGTATGAGGGCTCGCTATCGGATGCCAAAGGTCGACCAGGTGCAAGCGAACGCGTCGATCCCATTGATGCTTCCATTGCGGTCACCAGTAATTACGGACTCATAAACGTTTGGGAATGCATCGAATACCAGGTCGATCCATTAATAACCCGGGACAAGGGAACGATGGCAAGCCCCTTCATTAATGTGTATAGCGGCGTCGTTGTGCTTGTGGATGCGATTAGGCTACAGGTTCAATCTTTTATGAACAAAGACAAGGGACCGGAGGCGCGCTGTGCAGTGTTGGAAGTGTATGCCTGCTCTGCTCCGCTTTATACCTTTAGCCCTACCTCACCGCAAAGAATTCTCATAAAGCGTACCGAAACATGGGATGAAGCACGGTTACGCTGGCAACAGCAAGTCGTTCCCCGTTCGTTTCACGGTGCCATTTTCGGAGGACAGGCGAATCATCGAAACGTAACTGCCTATGACGTTGCCATCGGCTGTGGTAAAGCGTCTAGCGACCGTGCTTTTTACGAATATCTATGCCAAGTAGCTGACTGGCGTCTCCAGGACGATAGTGTCAAGGAGCGCAAAGGCATCGCAAGGTGGAGTAAGTTTTTGGAAAACCACGGGCTCTATTTCGATTGCGAAAAAGATTGGAGAAAGAAGCTAATTGAAGGGAATTGCAATTACTACTCGACAGGTGTTCTACCTGGTTTACCTATTCTTCCTGAAGGGCTGCCAGCAAGCGTCCTTTGCGAACTGAAAAGTTAATTGGAAAAGAGGTCTTTATGTGGACTAAATTCTTGGTGGCTGCAGCAATTATCGCTGGAATGATGGTACTGCTGGTCGCTTCGTATGCCTATGCACTGAAGCCTACGAAGGCAACTAAAATAGCCGAGCCGGCTCTTTCAAAGGCTATCTTGCCCCAAGATGATATTCATAGCAAAGAGTACGTGCTAGAGGTTATTGGATTAGGGGTAACCTTGGACAAATATCGCCAAGGAGCACTATGGGAAGCACTCGCGCATGGGAAACCGTACTTATCCATAAGAGACCCAAACCCCAAGCATTATCCCTGGACTGCTGACGACAAGATGGGTCAATCCGACGGTCGCGAGGGCGACAGTCTTGAGAACGCCATACTCGACTTACCTCGCTATTGGGGGATCCCGGCGTTTAATGCGGAGCCGCGGTTTGTGGGCGAGGATTCTGAGGATAGGCCAGATCGACCGCAAAATGGAATCGTCAGCGCTGCGGGAGGTATGCATATTCTCGTCCTGGCTCACAGAGAATTGTCCGAGCAACCCGATCGCATTATCGAGAAAATATTCACGTTCTTTGATCAGAATCCGAGCGTCCCATTTGTTGTCTTGGGATCTGCGGATAGTACCTACACCAGAACGAATACCGTGTTACCCAGGCCGCGTATAACTGCGGGCTATTATATCCCCGAGATGCCCGATGCATCCGCAGTTTTAGTGATTGCGAGGCGGGAGCGCGTAGATGCTATCCGCCCCTTTGTGTTCAAAGATCTGGAGGAGCCACAACCCGATGTGGAGGTCCTAAATCGTGACGGAATCGCCAGACGCGTTTGGCTTAACTATTTGACGCTGCAGCAGAGGGTGCCAACGCCACCAGAAAGAAATTCGTACTCATATCACATGGGACGCCAGCCTACCGGAGAAGAATGGCTGGCCGACCTTGAGATCTTCGCAAAACAGTTCGACGCGTCGCAGCCAAGCACCGTTGGCGCCAAGTTCACGGACATGATGGCTAACAAACCGAGACTCTCCCGTCATTGGAAACCTAAGCCCTGGCTACCAGTTCCCTGGAACACCGAGCAACTGAAGCAATTCGACAGATTGCCGACACTCGGCTTTCTTCATCGGCCTGTATTCGTCAAGATGACAGATGACAATGGGGCCCTCCTCAAACATGCGGCCGACCGCGAGGCCGCGCTGCTGGAAGGATGGCACTTGGCCTTGCAGACTCTCCCCGAAGCAGAGCAGGCCATCGGACCTGCTCGCGTCATTGTGGCAACCGGGAAGAAGGCATCGCAACTGATCGAATTTCATGGCTTGCTGAGAAAAGTAGCTGACGAGGCGGGGCCGAAATTCGATCCCGACCAACCCACCAAATTCATCAACGTTGATCACCGTCTAGGCAATACCGGCGCCGCAACTTTCTTCATGCAGACCGCAATAGGTATTTTGGGAAGCTATCGCGAAGGTGGTGTGAGCGCTGCGTTCAACCTACGCGATCCAGGCCAGGCCAGCATCATCTTCGTCAGCCCTCCGCCGGAGGAAAAGCGTAAGACGCAGCAGCACCCGATTGGAGGAGACGTATTTCAAAATGCCACGGTACCTGTAGTTGATCCTAAGAACTATGAGGAACCGGTGTATCGATAAGGAGCCGGTTATGCGAAAAATGATCCTCGTGGGCGATCTCACCACGCACGGTGGCAAGGTTATCGGCAGCGGCGCCCCCCACTTTACGGTAGATGGAAAAGCTGTCGCGTGCATTGGGGATAAGTGCACATGTCCCGTCGTAGGCCACGGTGGTGTTTGCACGATTGTCGAAGGCGATAGCAAGCATACGATTGACGGTCGTCCAGTTGCCTACGAAGGGCACAAGACCAGCTGCGGCGCCACCCTGTTGGCTACGAATGGCCGGCTATATCAATCATGAACTTCGGAGAAAGCCGGTAACGAAGATAACTTCATATAGTAAAATCGCAACGGTTCCCATAAGGCGACTAGGAGCATAAAAGGAATTCGATGGCGAAAAGTAAGAAGACTGAATCTCAATTGGCCTCGTTACTGTCGGAGTTGCGCACTCTCACAGAACGGATCTCCGTCGCGGAAGCGGGTGATGATGCCCGCGCCATCAACAAAGCTCGAGTCGGGCTCGAACAGGTGACTTCCCAACTGCGGAACGTGACCACCAAGCTCGATCCAATCCTGCGTCCCGAATCCATCTTCGATCCCAGCGATCCGAACACATCGGGCCGCGTCGTGGCGCTGACATTGGTGGCTCAAACCAAGCACCCCTTGGCGAAAATTCCGCAGTTCTACGGCGCTGGCGTGTACGCCATCTATTACAAAGGTGACTTCGCGCCCTACGCACAGCTGAAGGGCCGCGACCATCCAATCTACGTAGGCAAGGCCGACCCAGACAACCAGTCGGCCAAGGAGGCGGTCAGTCAAGGAACCAAGCTTTCCGCCCGCCTGAATGAACACGCACGCAGCATTAGAAAAGCAGTGACCACCCTTGATATCAATGACTTTGAATGTCGCTTCTTGATCGTTCAGACGGGCTTTCAGAAATCAGCCGAAGACTACCTGATCAACTTCTTCAAGCCGATCTGGAATTCGGAAACCAAAATCTGTTTTGGCTTGGGCAAGCACGGTGATAGCTCCGAAACGCGCGTCAACAAGCGCTCACCATGGGACACGATGCATCCGGGCAGGGAGTGGGCTGATGCGACGGCGGAAAATCAGAAATCTCCGGAGACGATCGTCGAGCAAATCGGCGCTCATCTGACAATGTACCGGCCATACACCGACATTCACGAAATCTTCGAACGCTTCACCGAAGACATGCACCAGCTTGACTCGGATCGTTTCTATACGCCGGCACACGGCGTTGTTGAGTTAGAGGTGGCGGACGCAGCCCCAGCCTCCAAGACTACGCCCTGAGCTGGTCACACACACTCTTTGCGATTACGGAGGCCAAGTGAACGGGAACGGCATTGCCGAGCTGGCGCATGACCTCTCCCCAAGTGCCTTCAAACAAGAAGGTATCTGGGAAGGTTTGAATGCGAGCTGACTCTCGCACGGTGAAATAGCGAACCGATCCATCCACACGTCGCAGCATATTTTCACCGCCCGGCACGCCATGGTCGCCAGCCTTCAACGCCTTCGCCGGCTCGTCCAGCGGACTGCCGGTGTGGCCGGGATAGGTGCGCGCACCAGGCTGAAAACGATGCGCCTGCACCTTGCCTGGGAAGCGCTCCGGGTCGGGGAGATCACAAATAGCATCTCGAACGGTGCGCCAGGCGAGCAGGTTACTTCCGTAATCCGTATCGATCAGCGCGCTGATTTTCTTTTCCACGCCAGCCGGCCTTGCAGGACGCTGTCGAGTCGCCACCTTATGCCGGTCCCAATACTCGCTGGAGCCCCACTGCGAAAGCAGCAGCGCATCGCTGCTATGCGTTTCCGCAGGAGCTTGCCATATCTTGTCCTCATCCGCACGGAAGCCAACAAAAAAAACGCGCATGCGCTTCTGAGGAACGCCGTAGTTCGCCGCATTCACCAGTTTGAATGTGACACGATACTCGCTGTTGCTACTCGGTTTCTGCTTCCATTTCCGCAGGCGAGCCAGATGATCACCCCATTGCTCCTTCGGCTTCGCGATCAGCGAAGGAAATTCGAGTTGTAGCAGGATGTAGTCGAAATAATCGGCGAAAGCCGCGCGCGTCAAGCCTTGCACATTCTCGAAGACGAACGCTCGCGGACGCGCTTCGCGCACAGCGCGTATCGCTTGAGGGAACATATCCCGCTCGTCCAGAAAGCCGGCATGTTTGCCGCCCGTAGAGAAAGGCTGGCAAGGTGGGCCGCCCGTGATCAGGTCGACTCCTTCGAAGGCGCCGTACTTGAAATTCTTGACGTCCCCTTCTATCACATCCGGCCAGTGGCTTATTGGATCGACCTTGTGCAGCTTGTTGTGACGAATGGTGTTGCACGCATGAGTGTTCCACTCGACTACCGCACGATGCTGCACGTGATTTTCTGAGAATCCTAAAGCCAGACCTCCCGCGCCGGCGAAAAGTTCGATCGACTCCAACGTGCGGCGCGCCAACACGAGGTTTTCTTCAAGGGCGGAGGTGAGGGGTTGCTTATACATGATGTGTTTAACGATCGGACTGAGTCTGTGGCTCCAACCAGACGTCAACACCTGCCAGGGCAATGTTGTTCTATCAGAATATGCCGGTTAGGACTGCGTAAGTATAAAGCAACGCACCGCCCCAACCAATGAGGCTGAGATTTTGTTATTGATTTTACTGTGTTTTTATACAGCTTTCAATGAAAAACTGTTTGATCATTGTCAAAATGCTCTTGAATAAATTGTGGCAGATCCAAACTCGAGTTTACAAAGGGAATGGGAGGCGAGATGGTCGATTCCATAGACCAAGCCACGCGCAGCATGGTTATGTCACGTGTTCGGAACAAGGACACGCGCCCAGAGATGGTGGTGCGGAAGCTTGTCTTCGCCGCAGGCTATCGTTACCGTCTGCATGTCAAGTCACTGCCAGGTTCTCCCGACTTGGTATTCAGCGGACGCAAGAAAGTGATTTTTGTGCATGGTTGTTTTTGGCATCTACATGATAACTGCGGTTTAGCCCGCATGCCAAAATCGCGAATCGAGTATTGGAGTGAGAAGCTCAACGGTAACAAATGCAGAGATCAACGTTCGTTTGAAGCTCTAACTAGAGCGGGATGGAAGGTACTTGTCATTTGGGAGTGCGAGCTTAGGAACTCGGGGGACTTGGCACAAAAAATCCGATCATTCTTGGGACCTCCGGTGCACTCGCGTGGCGACCTTTAGCAAATTGCCCAAGAGGGGAGCTGAATAGCTGAGCTGTTCAGCTCAGCTATTACCGTTTTTATTTTGAGTTTAGATTTGCAAAGACACACGGCTTGGCGTTAGTCGGAGTCGATAGCATGGGCCACCAAAACGGTGTATCGCCTGACCATCCTTTACCTTTGGAGCCTTTCTGTCCGAGGACGATTAGGGTAGGTGCTGATCGAGGCTGCTTCCTGAATATCTCGCGTAAAGTTACGCCTAGCAAAGATGGACCTGATTTGTCTTCAGAGCTAGCTTTACCTAAATCACGATTAGTCTCTACAACTAACAATACCTCGTCAATATTGTTTTCTTTGCAGTAATAGGTGAGCAGCCCTGAAAAAGCTTTCCAATCAAAGTTGGAGTCATCATCTATATCAATAGTACGTTTTATTTTCTCTATTATATCTAAGGCTAGATTTAAGCTAATCTTAGAGAAATTTCCAGTGTCTGGAGAGTAATCATCTAAAGTTTTCTTGATGTTTTCATAAGCTTCTTTGGAAGCTTTTCCTTTCTTCGTATCAAATTCCAACGGGTTTTAAGGTATTTAGACGTCGCTGAAGCTATTCGTCCGAAGATTCTTTTAATAGAAAATGTTCCCCAAATGCTTAACCATGGTTTTGACGGCCGATTGGGAAAGCTGTCAGAAACAGTTATTGACATGTTGGAAAAAGACTTGGGATATAACGTTAAAGTGGCGATTGTCAACTGTGCCGATTATGGTGTGCCCCAATTAAGAGAGCGAGCAGTATTTATCGCGACTTCAGTTGGCACAGCTTCTCTTCCTATGCCCACTCATGCTGATCCATTGGATGTTAACGCCCTTGGCACCGGTAGGATGCCTTGGGTTACGGTTGAGGAGGCGATACGTGACTTACCTACGCCGCCGCTTTTGAATGATAGTTTAGGTGGAACTGATCTAAAAAATTATAACGAGATGGATCAGACTGATTTTATGCGGGTGATGCGTACGTCAAACACCTTTCCTTATAATCATATCACCCGCTCGTATAGGGAGTCGGTGCTAAACATAATTAGAGAAATGCGGCCAGGCTTAACATGGGTGGCAGAAAGTGCTCGCATGCGCGAGGCATACGCAACAACAATCGAACTATTTGCTCGTGAGCTTAAAATAAGCGGTGCTATTGCCAAAAAAAGGTTGGAGCAAAGCGGAGCTATCAACCCTGTATTTTATAAAAACTATTACTGGAGTGCCTATTCCAGACTTGCTTGGGATAAGCCTGCTTTGACCATAACGGCAAACGCAAACTTTTTAGGTTCGGGACAATTTACTCACCCCACTCAAGACCGCGGAATAACTATGAGAGAAGCTGCGCAATTACAGTCATTTGATGATGATTTTAGATTCATCACTTCAGATAATGATAAATGCGACACCAAGAGAATAGGTATCGGGATGGATATGATTGGGGAAGCAGTTCCTCCACTATTAGCTGGGGCTCTGGCAAATCATTTAGCAGATCAGCTAGACCAAAGGGGCAGGCCGGTCATTTCAAAAGCAACCGCCCAAGCAATTTGACTAGCACGTTGCCTGCCGCATTATTTAGATGCGGCAGGCAAGTAATGCTAACTTCGATTAAACGTCGATATTCCCCGCACGCAGCGCATTCGTCTCAATGAAAGCCCGGCGCGGCTCCACATCATCCCCCATCAGCGTCGTAAAGATCTGGTCGGCCGCAATCGCGTCCTCGATCTGCACCTTCAGCAGGCGGCGGACCGTCGGGTCCATGGTGGTTTCCCACAGTTGGTCCGGGTTCATCTCGCCCAGACCTTTGTAGCGCTGCTTGGAGACCACGCGCTCGGCTTCGTCGCGCAGCCATTGCATGGCCTGGTGGAAGTCGGTCACGGCCGATTCCTTCACGCGCTCGCCTTCGCCGCGGCGGATGATGGCGCCTTCGCCGATCAGGCCGGTGAAGGTGGAGGCGGCGTCGGTCAGTACGCGGTAGTCGGTGCTTTGCACGAAGTCGGCGTCGATCGAGCTGACCTTGACGTTACCGTGGTGCATGCGCTCGATCCACAGCAGGTGCTTCTCGCTCAGTTCGTCCGAGCGCACCGTGACCTTGACGCTGATGTCGTTGATGTTGGCGGCCAGCGCGCGCGCCGAGGCTTCGGCCGCTTCCTGCGTGCTCAGGTCGAGCTGCACGCCGGTCATGATGGCGGTCAGCGCGGCGCGGTCGATCACGCGCGTCAGGCGCGTCATGATGGCGTTGGCCAGGTTGTACTTGCTTACCAGCGCGGACAGCGCCTCGCCCTGGATCACGTCGGCGCCGTCGCGTGGCGTCAGCACGGCGCTGTTGAGCGCCACGTTCATCATGTAGCCGGCTTCCTCGGCGTCGTCCTTCAGGTAGCGCTCGTCGCGGCCGGCCTTGACCTTGTACAGCGGCGGCTGGGCGATGTAGACGTGGCCGCGCTCCACCAGTTCCGGCATCTGGCGGTAGAACAGCGTCAGCAGCAGGGTGCGGATGTGGGCGCCGTCGACGTCGGCGTCGGTCATGATGATGATGCGGTGGTAGCGCAGCTTTTCCACGTTGAATTCGTCCGGGCCGATCGAGGTGCCCAGCGTGGCGATCAGCGTGGTGATCTGTTCGGACGACAGCATTTTTTCAAAGCGCGCCTTTTCCACGTTCAGCACCTTGCCGCGCAGCGGCAGGATGGCCTGGAACTTGCGGTCGCGGCCTTGCTTGGCCGAGCCGCCTGCGGAGTCACCCTCGACGATGTACAGTTCGCACAGCGCCGGGTCGCGTTCCTGGCAGTCGGCCAGCTTGGACGACAGGCCCAGGCCGTCCATCACGCCCTTGCGGCGGGTCAGGTCGCGCGCCTTGCGGGCCGCTTCGCGCGCGCGCGCGGCTTCGACGATCTTGCCGCAGATGATCTTGGCGTCGTTCGGTTTTTCCTGCAGGAAGTCGGTGAGCGTCTTGGCGACGATTTCCTCGACCGGGCCGCGCACTTCGGACGACACCAGCTTGTCCTTGGTCTGCGACGAGAACTTCGGCTCCGGCACCTTGACCGACAGCACGCAGGTCAGGCCTTCGCGCATGTCGTCGCCGGAGACTTCGACCTTGGCTTTCTTGGCGAAGTCGTTCTCTTCGATGTATTTGTTGATGACGCGGGTCATCGCCGCGCGCAGGCCGGTCAGGTGGGTGCCGCCGTCGCGCTGCGGGATGTTGTTGGTAAAGCACAGCACGGTTTCGTTGTAGGCGTCGTTCCACTGCATCGACACGTCCACCGAGATGGCGGTGCCCTGGTCCGACTGGCGCTCGCCGGTGGCCTGGAACACGGTCGGGTGCAGCACGGTCTTGGCCTTGTTGATGTACTCGACGAAGCCGCGGGTGCCGCCTTCGAACGCGAACAGTTCTTCCTTGCCGGTGCGCTGGTCGGACAGCTTGATGTTGACGCCGTTATTCAGGAACGACAGTTCGCGGATGCGCTTGGCCAGGATCTCGTAGTGGAATTCGACGTGGGTGAAGATTTCTTCGTCGGCCCAGAAGTGCACGTCGGTGCCGCGCTTGTCGGTTTCGCCGATGACCTTGATCGGCGAGACGGCCACGCCGTCGCGCATTTCGATTTCGCGGTTCTGCGGCACGCCGCGCACGAAGTCCATCTGGTGCACCTTGCCGTCGCGGCGGATGGTCACGCGCAGCAGCTTGGACAGGGCGTTGACGCACGATACGCCGACGCCGTGCAGGCCGCCCGACACCTTGTACGAGTTCTGGTCGAACTTGCCGCCGGCGTGCAGCTCGGTCAGCACGATCTCGGCCGCCGAGCGCTTCGGCTCGTGCTTGTCGTCCATCTTCAGGCCGACCGGGATGCCGCGGCCGTTGTCGGTGATGGAGATCGAGTTGTCGGAGTGGATGGTGACGTGGATCTCGGAGCAGTAGCCGGCCAGCGCTTCGTCAATCGAGTTGTCCAGCACTTCAAACACCAGGTGGTGCAGGCCGGTGCCGTCCGAGGTGTCGCCGATGTACATGCCGGGACGTTTGCGGACTGCCTCCAGACCTTCCAGGATCTGGATCGAGGAGGCGCCGTATTCTTCGTTCTTTGGGACTGGTGCTGCGTTCTCTTCGGACATGTGCTGCTTTCTCAATCAATGTAACTGTATTACTGGGGACGTCATTCCGGCGCACGCCGGAATCCATGCTGAGCATGCGTTCTATGGGCTCCGGCGTACGCCGGAGCGACGGTGGCGTCAAATGCGCATCGGCATGACGACGTACTTGAAGTCGGCGTTGTCCGGGATCGAGATCAGCGCCGACGAGTTGGAATCGCCGAGCGCGACGTTGACCTGGTCGCATTTCAGGTTGTTCAGCACGTCCAGCAGGTAGGTGACGTTGAAGCCGATGTCGACGCTGTCGCCGCCGTAGTCGATTTCCAGTTCTTCCACCGCTTCTTCCTGGTCGGCGTTGGTGGAGCTGATCTTCATGCTGCCCGGCGTGATGATGCAGCGCACGCCCTTGAATTTATCGCTGGTCATGATGGCCGCGCGCTGCAGCGAGCGCAGCAGTTCATCGCGGCCGATGGTGAATTCGTTCTTGTAGCCCTTGGGGATCACGCGCGTGTAGTCGGGGAACTTGCCTTCCACCAGCTTGGAGATCAGCTCGATGTCGGCAAAGGTCAGCTTGACCTGGTTGGCGGCGATGTCCAGTTGCACCGGCTCGTCGTTTTCTTCCAGCAGGCGCTGCAGTTCGATGATGGTCTTGCGCGGGATGATGACTTCCTGGCGCGCGAACGACTGCTCGGTCTCGACCTGGCAGAAGGCCAGGCGGTGGCCGTCGGTGGCCACGGCGATGACGTTGTTGCCGTCCAGGACCAGCAGCAGGCCGTTCAGGTAGTAGCGGATGTCCTGCTGGGCCATCGAGAAGTGCACCATGTTGAACAGGTGCTTCAGGGTTTTCTGCGGCAGCGTGACCGAGGCGCTGAAGCTGTCAGCCTGCTGCACGGTCGGGAATTCCTCGGCGGCCAGGGTCTGCAGCGCGAAGCGCGATTTGCCGGACTGCACCGCCAGGCGCTTGTTTTGCAGCGTGATCGAGACGTCGCCCGATTCCGGCAGCGCGCGCAGGATGTCCAGCAGCTTGCGCGCGGCCACCGTGGTGCCGGTCACTTCCGGGCCGGCGCCGATCTCGGCGATCGTGGTGATCTGCACTTCGGTGTCGGTCGACAGGAAGGATACGCTCTCGCCCTCTTTGCGGATGAGGATATTGGCCAGAATCGGCATGGTGTGCCGACGCTCGACAATACCGCTCACGATCTGCAGTGGCCGGAGTAGCGTATCACGGGTGGTTTTGACCAATTGCATAGATTATCCTCAGTAAAAATTTAACGATGTTTTAATACTTTTTGCCTTGTGAGCGGACGGACAGGTTTGACTAAATGATAAAGCCAAACCCGCCCCGCCGCTAGCGGCGGGGGTTAGCCCTTCAAGGTTTGTTCCAATACGTGCAGCTCGTGGTTGCATTCCGGGTTCTTGGTGCGGTCGAGGGCGATCTTGCGCACCGCGTGCAGCACCGTGGTGTGGTCGCGGCCGCCGAACAGCTCGCCGATTTCCGGCAGCGACTTCTGGGTCAGCTCCTTGGCCAGGTACATGGCGATCTGGCGCGGGCGGGCGATGTTGGCTGGCCGCCGCTTCGAGTACATGTCCGCCACCTTGATGTTGAAGAAGTCGGCCACCGTCTTCTGGATGTTTTCCACCGAAATCTGGCGGTTCTGCACCGACAGCAAATCCTTCAGCGCTTCCTTGACGATGTCGATCGTGATGTCCTTGCCGTGGAAGCGCGAGTACGCCAGGATCTTGCGCAGCGCGCCTTCCAGCTCGCGCACGTTGGAGCGCAGGTGCTTGGCCACGAAGAAGGCGACGTCGTCGGAGAAGGTCACGCCCTCCTGCTTGGCCTTCTTGAGCAGAATCGCCACCCGCATTTCCAGCTCGGGCGGCTCGATGGCCACCGTCAGGCCGGAGTCGAAGCGCGAGATCAGGCGGTCGTCCATGCCGGTGATTTCCTTCGGATAGGTATCCGAGGTGATGATGATCTGCTTCTTGGCGGCGATCAGCGCTTCAAACGCGTAGAAGAATTCCTCCTGCGTGCGGCTCTTGCCGCCGAAGAATTGGATATCGTCGATCAGCAGCATGTCCAGCGAGTGGTAGTAATGCTTGAAGTCGTCGAAGCCCTTGCGCTGGTAGGCGGTCACCACGTCGCGCACGTACTGCTCGGCGTGGATGTAGCGGATGCGCGCGCCCGGCTGGTCGGCCATCACCTGGTTGCCGATGGCGTGGATCAGGTGGGTCTTGCCGAGGCCGACGCCGCCGTAGAAGAACAGCGGGTTGTACGACACGCCCGGGTTGTTGGCCACCTGGATGGCGGCGGCGCGCGCCAGCTGGTTGGCTTTACCGGTGACGAAGCTGTCGAAGGTCAGGTCGGTGTTGATGCGGCTCTGCTCGCGGCGCGGCTGCGCCGAGGCCGGCATCTCCGGCACCGACGGCGTCGGGTCGGCCGAGGCCATGCGGGCGTTGTTGCTGGGCGCGCCGCCGTTCGGGTCCGGCACCGGCGTGGTGGTCGCGGCCGGCTTCTTCGGCGCGCTCAGGCGCGGGTCCAGCACGAACTGCACCTCGGTCGGCTGCTCCCAGTACTGGCAGGCCAGCGCCGTGATGCGGCTGGCGAACTGGGTCTTGACCCAGTCCAGCTTGAAGCGGTTGGGTGCGGCCACGCGCAGCTTGCCCGCCTCGTAATCGAGCGGCACGAGCGGCTTAATCCAGGCGCTGAATTGTTGCGGCGTCAGCTCCAGCTCCAGCTGGGCGGAGCAGGTCTGCCAGAAATTTTCCATGAATCGACTATCTGTGTTCTTACTGTATAAGGGTGTGGGCAACTTGGGAGTTTTTCACACGTAACGCGCTATTCTACTCTCGCTCGCCTAAGTTATCCACAGGCGCGACAGGATTTTTTCGCGCCCGGCGCGGCGCCGGGGCGGCGGGCGCGACCAGTCTGTTGTTGACAAGCAGGGCCGAAATGCTGATAATTCAGGGTTCCCCGCCCGTATTCCTTGTTTCTTCACATGGATACCGATATGGAGTAGCGAGGATTTAGCGGGCGATGAGATGGACCCAGCTTGTGCCGGATAGCGTTGGCATAGGTGCGCGAAGTGTCATTGGCACCAAAAACTGACGGGCCGTCTGACCCGATTTTGCATTTTTTTCTGCTTTAAGCGAGACCAACATGAAACGTACTTACCAACCTTCCGTTGTACGCCGTAAGCGTACCCACGGCTTCCGCGCACGTATGGCTACCCGTGGTGGCCGCCAGGTGCTGAACGCACGCCGCGCCAAAGGCCGCAAGCGTCTGGCTGTATAAGCTAGTCACTTGTTAGCTGATCGCGTGGACAGCTGCATCCCCAGCGGCTCGACAGGCGAAGGTTCACACGACTTCGCGCGCGCTCGGCGTATCGTTAAAACGGATGAATTTTCATCCGTTTTTCGTTTGCGCCCCAGCCAAAAAAGCGCGCACTTCGTGCTGTACACCCGTCTGAACCACCTGCCGCATGCGCGGCTGGGCGTCGTGGTGGCCAAGCGCTTCGCGCCGCGCGCCGTCACCCGCAACACGATCAAGCGCGTTACCCGCGAACTGTTCCGCGTGACCGGCCTGCCCGCCATCGATTGCGTGGTGCGCCTGGCCAAGCCGGTCAACAGCAAGGATGGACCCGCCACCACCGCCAAGCTGAAGGCAGCCTTGCGGGTGGAATTGACGCGTCTGTTCGCCGCGCAGGCCAAACTGGCGGCCTCGCCGCCGCCCCACAGGTCGCCATGAAAACCGTGCTCCGCTTCCTGCTGCGCTTTTATCAACTGGCCATCAGTCCGATGATGCGGCCGAGCTGCCGGTTTTACCCGAGCTGCTCGAACTATGCGCTGGAAGCGCTGCAAGTGCACGGCGCCGCGCGCGGCAGCTGGCTGGCCGTCAAGCGCGTGTGCCGCTGCCATCCCTGGCACGAGGGCGGCCTCGACCCGGTGCCGCCGGCCGACGGCAAACCGAATTCTTCAACGACCGCTTGCGGTTGCAACCACTCCTGAAAATACCTAATGGATATCAATAAACGTACCATTTTGTGGATCGTGTTCGCGGTGTCGCTGGTTGTTCTGTGGAACAACTGGCAAGTCTCGAACGGCCATCCATCGATGTTTGCACCGCCGCCGCCGGCCGCCAAGACGGCGCCGGCCAAGCCGGCCGCCGCGCCGGCCGCCGTTGCCGCCGTGCCGGGAGCGGCCGCCGCCGGCGCCAGCGCCGCCACCGACGCGCCGCCGTTCAAGGCCGAGCGCATCACCATCACCACCGACGTGGTGCGCGCCGACATCGACACCCAGGGCGGCGTCATCAAGCGCCTGGAACTGTTGAAGTACAAGGAAAACAGCCATCCGGGCTGGTTCAACGGCTGCTTCGGCCTGTTCAAGTGGTGCGAACCGGGCGACAACAGCAAGAACGTGGTGCTGTTCGACGTCGACGCCGGCATCGGCAAGACCTACCTGGCGCAGACCGGCCTGTACGGCCCGTCGGGCGTGATGCCTAACCACACCAGCCCGTTCGTGGCCAAGCCCGGCCCGCGCATGCTGAACGACGGCAACCAGGTGCAACTGGTGCTGGAATCGGAAGAGGGCGGCGTCAAGCTGACCAAGACCTTCACCTTCAAGCGAGGCGACTACGTCATCGACGTGCGCCACGACGTGACCAACGTCGGCGCCGCGCCGATCACGCCAACGCTGTACCTGCGCCTGGCGCACGACGGCAACAAGCCGGCCGGCGACTCGTTCTTCAACAGCAGCTACACCGGCCCGACGCTGTACACCGAGGAAAAGCACTACGAGAAGCTGAAGTTCGACACGCTGGAAAAAGAGGCGCAGGAAGCGGCCAAGACCGGCAAGCCGATGGTGCAGGACCACGCCACCAAGGCCGACAACGGCTGGATCGCGATTTCGCAGCACTTCTTCGTCTCGGCCTTCATTCCGCAGCAGAAGCTGACGCATGAGATCGAAACGTCGAAGATCGACACCAATGTCTACGGCATCGCCATCAAGCAGCCGCTGGGCACCATCGCGCCGGGCGCCACCGTCAGCAACAACGCCAGGCTGTTCTCCGGCCCGCAGGAAGCCAAGCTGCTGGACGCCACCGCGCCCGGCCTGATCCTGGTGCGCGACTACGGCTTCCTGGCCATGATCGCCAAGCCGATGTTCGCCGTGATCAACTACATCCACTCGCTGCTGGGCAACTGGGGCTGGACCATCATCGTCTTCACCATCCTGATCAAGCTGCTGTTCTTCCCGCTGTCGGCGGCCGGCTACCGCAGCATGGCCAAGGTCAAGCTGGTGACGCCGAAGATGCAAGCCATCCGCGAGCGCTACAAGGGCGACCCGGCCAAGATGAACCAGGCCACGATGGAGCTGTACAAGCAGGAGAAGATCAACCCGCTGGGCGGCTGCCTGCCGATCCTGGTGCAGATGCCGGTGTTCATCGCGCTGTACTACGTGCTGCAGTCGGCGGTGGAAATCCGCGGCGCGCCATGGGTCGGCTGGATCACCGACCTGGCCCAGCACGATCCGTACGCGATCCTGCCGGTGCTGTACGCGATTTCGATGTTCATCACCA
Organism: Duganella sp. 1224; assembly: GCF_013408245.1. Classification (GTDB taxonomy): domain Bacteria; phylum Pseudomonadota; class Gammaproteobacteria; order Burkholderiales; family Burkholderiaceae_D; genus Rugamonas. The sequence continues at coordinate 21,115 of NZ_JACBYS010000011.1, read as the reverse complement.
CCAAGCTGAACCCGGCGCCGGCCGACCCGATGCAGGCCAAGATGATGCTGTTCATGCCGCTGGCGTTCTCGGTGATGTTCTTCTTCTTCCCGTCCGGCCTGGTGCTGTACTGGGTGGTCAACAACGTGCTGTCGATTGGCCAGCAGTACGTGATCTCGAAGAAATTCGGCACGCCCGCCGCCGCCAACACCTAAGCGGCGCGCCAGGCTGTTGCATAAAAGCCCGCGTTGAACGCGGGCTTTTTTTATACTTTACAATTCCCGTATGAACATCGACTCCTCCCCCATTGCCGCCATCGCCACCGCACCGGGACGCGGCGGCATCGGCGTGGTGCGCGCCTCCGGCAAGCATCTGCAGGCGCTGATCGCCGCGCTGTTCGGCGCCGACGCGCTCAAGCCGCGCCATGCCACCTACATTCCGTTCAAGCAGGCCGACGGCGCCATCATCGACCAGGGCATCGCCATCTGGTTCAAGGGCCCGCATTCGTATACCGGCGAGGACGTGCTGGAACTGCAGGGCCACGGCGGCCCGATCGTGCTGCAGATGCTGCTGCAGCGCGTGCTGGAGGCGGGCGAGGCGCTCGGACTGCGGCTGGCCGAGCCGGGCGAATTCACCCGCCGCGCCTATCTGAATGACAAGCTGGACCTGGCGCAGGCCGAGGCGGTGGCCGACCTGATCGATGCTTCGACGGAAGCGGCGGCCAAATCGGCGTCGCAATCGCTGTCGGGCGCGTTCTCGAAAACGGTCAACACGCTGGTGGCCAGCGTGACCAACCTGCGCATGCTGGTGGAAGCCACGCTGGACTTCCCGGAAGAAGAAATTGACTTCCTGGAAAAATCCGACGCGCGCGGCCAGCTGAAGGGCATCGTCGACGCGCTGGAGCAGGTGTTCCGGCAGGCGGCGCAGGGCGCGCTGCTGCGCGAGGGGCTGAACGTGGTGCTGGTGGGCCAGCCCAACGTTGGCAAATCGTCGCTGCTGAACGCGCTGGCGGGCAACGACGTGGCCATCGTCACGCCGATCGCCGGCACCACGCGCGACAAGGTCACCGAGACCATCCAGATCGAAGGCATCCCGCTCAACATCATCGACACCGCCGGCATCCGCGCGCCGGAGGAGGCGGTGGACGTGGTTGAGCGCATCGGCATCGAGCGCACCTGGGGCGAGGTCGGCAAGGCCGACGTCATCCTGCACCTGCTGGACGCCGACCACGGCCCGTCGCGCGCCGACGAAAACATCACCGCCGCCTTCCCGGCTGGCGTGCCGGTGCTGCGCATCTGGAACAAGATCGATTTATCGGGCCACAAGCCGGCGGTGGACGTGATGGAAGACGCCACCCACATCTACCTGTCGGCGCACGACCATGTCGGGATTGATTTGCTGCGGCGGGAACTGCTGCGCATCGCCGGCTGGCAGCAGACCGGCGAATCGCTATACCTGGCGCGCGAGCGGCACCTGATCGCGCTGAAGAACGCCGGCGCCCACCTGGCGCGCGCCGGCGAACACGCGGCGCAGAACGACCAGTCGCTCGACCTGTTCGCCGAAGAACTGCGGCTGGCGCAAGTGCAGCTGTCCAGCATCACCGGCGCCTTCTCCTCCGACGACCTGCTCGGCGTCATCTTCAGCCGCTTCTGCATCGGCAAATAAACTCCGGGGTCAGGTCCTCCATTTCTACACGAGCTTAGCAGTAGGCGCGCCTACTGCTAAGCTCGTGTAGAAATGGAGGACCTGACCCCGGAATGGGGTTAGTAGGGCGAGCCGGTGACGTCCAGCTTGAGTTGCCACAGCGCGCCGGCGCCGGTGATGTAGAGCGTCTTGCCGTCGGCGCCGCCGAAGGCGGCGTTGGTGACGTTGGCGTCCACCTTGATCGTGGCGATCTGCTTGCCGGCCGGCGTGAACACGCGCAGCCGCTTGTCGGTGTGCTCGGTCACGTAGATGTTGCCGTAGCAGTCGACCGCCATGCCGTCCGGAATGCCCAGCTTGTCCACCAGGTCCTTGCCTTGCTGCGGCTGGCCGTTGACGATCGGGTAGGCGCGCAGTACGCCGTGCTCGCCCACCATGCCGTTGACGTACAGGACGTCGCCCTTGGGCGACAGCGACACGCCGTTCGGATTCTGCAGCGTGTCGTCCACCACCGTGATCTTGCCGTCGTTGCCGACGCGGTACACGCGCGTCTTGTCCTGCCCGCCCGGCGCGGCCGTGCGCTGGAAGTCGGGGTCGCTGAAGTACAGCGTGTCGTCGTCCGCCAGCGCCATGTCGTTCGGCGAGTTGAAGACGTTGCCGTCAAATTTGCTGACCAGGTCGCTGCGCTTGCCGTCCAGCGTGTAGATCGACACCGATTTCCACTTGTGGGTGGCGGCGATGATGTTGCCGTGGCCGTCGGTGGCCAGGCCGTTGCTGCCGCTGTCCTCGATCGCCACGCTGACCTTGCCGTTGGCGTCCAGCTTCATGATGCGCGACGGGAAGCCGGGGCCGAAGGTGAAGTCGGAGAAGTACAGCGCGTCCTTGATCCATACCGGGCCTTCGTACAGGCCCGGCTCGCCGCGCGTGGAATTGGCGGCGGCGATGCGCGTGGCGGTCAGCTCGCCGGACGGCGCCTTGCCGCTGCAGGCCGCCGGCGCGGACAGGGCGTAGGGAGCGGCCAGCGCGGCGAGCAGGCTGAGGAAGAGACGGCGTATTTTCATGGTGTCGGTGGCGTAAAGGTGACCTGGAATTTGCGCGGTGTTTCCGGCGGGTATGGCTGGTAGTCGCGCAGCGCTTTGCTTACGGCCTCATCATAACTGATGCTGCCGGAACTGCCATACAACATTAGCTGGTAGACCTTGCCCTGTTCGTCCAGCGTGATCGTCAGTTCGGCCCGGTGTTGGCCCGGTCCCAGTTGCAAGGGCAGCGTCGGGATGCGGGCGGCGATGTCCTGGCGGATGTGTTCCGGCAGCGGCTGGTAGCCGGGCACGCCGGCCGGTGATGGCGCCGACGGCAGGTAGGACGATGGCCCGGGGGTGTGCGGCGCCTTGTCTTCGCTGTCGTGCCAGCACATGCGCAGCAGGTTGAACAGGAGGATGGCCAGCACCCAGCCGACGCGCGGCGAGATGTCGAAACGCAGCTTGGGCCACCAGGATTTTTTCGGCGCCGGCAGGGCGTTGAAGCGCGCGCGCCATTGTTCCACCACCGCCACGTCGACCACCATCGGCATCCACGCCGGGAAGTGCTGCATCAGGAAGTCGACGTAGGGCAGGTCGCCGCGCAGTTGGTAGTCGGTCGGTTCGCCGCCGCGGCGCAGCAGGGCGAGGGCGGCGCGGTGCAGCATCAGGTCGGACTCCGGCAGGCGCTCGAACATGGCCTGTTCGGTCACCGCCTGGTCGATGTGGGCGCCGACCTGGCCCAGCTGGCGCAGGCGCCGCCGGTCTTCGCCCCAGTGGAATACCTTGCTGGCGGCCTGGAACAGCACGTCATGCCCCGGCCGCCAGCCGCCGGTCAGCAGGTGGGCGATGTGGGCTTCGAAGTAGATGCGGGCGTCGATGTTGAGCAGGCGGTCGTCGTTCAGGCTCTGCTGCAACAGCCGCTGCCATTCGGCGGTGTTGTGCGTGTGGCGTTGTTGCGCCAGTTGCGTCATGGCGTGGTGGAATTCCGCGAAGACGGCGGCGGCCGATGCTTGCGGTGGCTCCAGTGTCAGCGTCTGCTCTGACCCCGCTTCCAGCGCCGGCATCGGCGTTGGCGCGGCGTCGGTTGTTGTCGCTGGCGTCGTTGCGAGCGTGACCGGTGTGCGCGCCATGCTGTAGTCGGGCACCTCGGAATCGGATGGCGGCGCCGGTGCCGGCTCGGGCTGGGCGGCGGCCTGCTGGTCGCGCCAGGCGGCCCATTGCAGCGCCGTGTCGTAGGCTTCGCGCAGTTCCTGGAAGCCGGCGCTGTCGCGTTCCTGGTCGATCAGCTTGAGCTCGCGCGCGTAGGCGCGGCGGATGGCGCGGGCGTCGGTGCCCTCGTCCAGCCCCAGGCGCTGCAGAAATGGCAGGGTATCGCGCATCGTGCTCAGTTCGTGTAGTCAGGCAGGAAGCTCTGGTGCTCCAGCTCGTCCAGCAACTGGCTGAAGCCCTCAGCGGCCGGGCCGAACTGCTTGCGGTCCTGGGTTTCCAGCGCCTGCTCAAAGCGGATGATCTGCCGGCCCAGGTGTTCGCGCAGATCGCCGCGCAACTGCTGGTACAGGCGTTCGGCGCGCGCCAGCAGCGTGCGGTTTTCCATCTGGTCGCGCGGGTGGATCTTCAGCGCCGACAGCGCGGTGAAGCGCTGGGCGATTTCCTGCTCGCTCAGCATGCCGGGATTGCCTTCGATCAGCAGCGTGGTGGTCTGCTGGGTCTTGACGATGGTGGCCTCCACCTGCAGCAGGCCGTTGACGTCGTAGGTGAAGCGCACGTCGACGCCGGCATCGTCGACCGGGCCGTTGGGCAGGCTCAGTTGCAACTGGCCCAGCTTGACGTTGTCGGACGCCATGCGCGCCTCGCCCTGGAACACGTTGAGCACCACCTGGCGCTGGCCGGCCTGCAGCGGGAAGTAGCGCTTGACGCGGCTGACCGGCACCACGCTGTTGCGCTCGATGATGGGGTCGAAGTGGCCGTGCGAATAGCTGTCCGGCCCCAGCCGCACCGAGGTGTCCACGCCCAGCGAGTAGGGCGCCACGTCGGTCATCACCACCTCGTCCAGCGCGGCGTCGCGCGCCTTCAGGCCGGCTTGCACCGCAGCGCCCAGCGCCACCACCTCGTCCGGGTTGATGTCGCACGATGGGAAGCGGCCGAACATGCGCGCCACCAGCCGCCGCACCATCGGCATGCGCGAGGCGCCGCCGGCCAGGACGATGTTGTCCAGCTCGCTGCTGGGCAACTGGGCGTCGCGCAGCGCGCGGTCGACCGGGTCGCGCAGCCGCGCCAGCAGCGGCGCCGCGTATTTCTCGAACGCCGCCTCGTCCAGTTCCATGCTGTACTCGGCGTCGTTGTCGTGCAGGCGGATGGTGGTGCTGGGCGTGTCGCTGAGCGCGCGCTTGGCCAGTTCCACCTGCGCCTGCAGGCGCTGCATGAACACGGCGTTGTTCTTGTAGGCCGTGGACAGCTTGTTGTGCTCGAAGAAGCGCTCGATCACGCAGGCCACGAAGTCCTCGCCGCCGAGGAAGTTGTCGCCGGCCGAGGCGCGCACCTCCATCACGTTGTCGAACAGGTCCAGCACCGAGACGTCGAAGGTACCGCCGCCCAGGTCGAACACCAGGAACTTGGTTTCGCTGTCGCGCAGGTGGATGCCGTAGGCCAGCGCGGCGGCGGTCGGTTCGTTCAGCAGGCGCTCGACCTTGAGCCCGGCCAGCTGGCCGGCGGCGCGCGTGGCCTTGCGCTGGGCGTCGGAGAAATAGGCCGGCACGGTGATGATGGCCTCGGTCACCGGCTGGCCCAGCGCGGCCTCGGCGTCTTCCTTCAGCGAGCGCAGGATCAGCGCCGACAATTCCTCGGGACGGAAGTGGCGCGTGCCAAGCTGGATCTGGCGGTCGCTGCCCATGTGGCGCTTGAAGGCGGCGGCGCTGAGCAGCGGGTGGGTCTGCAGCCGTTCGCGCGCGGCGCGGCCGACCAGGATGCTGCCGTCGTCGTCGATGCTGACGCACGATGGCGTCAGCACCTCCCCCAGGCTGTTGGGGATCAGGCGCGCCGCGCCGTTTTCCCACACGGCGATCAGGCTGTTGGTGGTGCCGAGGTCGATGCCAACGATCATGCGTAGTCCTATGCAGAATATTTCACTTCTGCATCATACCGCAGAACCGCGCGATAGTTGGTAAATTGATAGTTTTAATTGCCTGCTATCAGGCGGCGTCGGCCTGCGGGCGGTGCACGATCACGCAGTCGCGGCCGGCCTTCTTGGCGGCGTACAGGCAGCTGTCGGCGGCCGCCAGCATGGCGGCGGCGTCGGCCAGCGTGTCCTTGTCGAAGGTGGCCACGCCGATGCTCATGGTCACGTGCGGGCGCGCCGCCGCCGGCGCGTGGGTGATGGCCAGCGCGGCGATTTTGGCGCGGATGCTTTCCGCCACCAGCGCCGCCTGCTCGGCGCTGGTGTCCGGCAGCACGGCGCCGAATTCCTCGCCGCCGTAGCGCGCCGCCAGGTCGGCCGGGCGCTGCAGCGTGGCGGCGAACGCTTCCGCCACCAGCGTCAGGCAGGCGTCGCCCTGCTGGTGGCCGAAGTGGTCGTTGTAGGCCTTGAACGAGTCGATGTCCATCAGCAGCAGCGACAGCTGGCCGTCGTGGCGGCTGGCGCGCCGCAGTTCGCGGTCGAGCGCGACGTCGAAGTGGCGGCGGTTGGCGATGCCGGTCAGGCCGTCCACGTAGGACTGCGCGCGCAGCTGTTCGGCCTGGCTGCGCAGCTGGCGCTCGCGGTTGACGATGGTGCTGATGTCGCTGACCTCGATCAGGCAGTAGCGCTCCTTGCCTTCGCTGAACGGCGTCACCGACACCGCCTGCTCGACCCGCTCGCCGCCCCAGCTGCCGGCCGGGTACAGCGGGAACGGCGACGGGTTGAGCGCCGGCGACAGCTGCTGCGGCAGGTTGCTCTGCATGGCGCTGTGCACCGCCTGCTCCAGCCGCTGGCCACGCAGCTCGCCGTACAGGTCGAACAGGTCCTGGCCCAGCACGCGGTGCGCCGAGCGGCCCGAGCGGCTGGCCATCCACTGGTTCCACATGACGATGTGGTGGTTGGCGTCGAGGACGATCAATCCAAGCTGGGCCAGTCCGAGCACGCGGGCGGACAGCAGCGGGCTAAGCGAAGAATCTGACATGCGTACTTTCCTGAGGGGAATAACAATCGTGCCACGATTATACGGTCAGGCGTGCGCCTTGCAGCACTATCGCTTCGTGCTTTTTCATTGAAAATATTGGCGCGGGAGGTAGATGTGGCCGTCGCGTTTATCCTGCTATTATTGATCGTCGCAAACGGCTCTGTGGTGGCATGCAACCGTTGAGAAATCTCATGCCCGCGGCAATTCCGCTGAAGTAACCTTGCAACTTACCTGAGCTTGGCCTGGAAGGAGGGGATCGTGGAACCGATACAAGAAAGCGTCCCGGACGACAGTGGCGGCATGCCGCCGCCCGCCGCCTCGCCGGCGGCGCCGGTGCGCTCGCGCCAGATGCTGCCACCCAAGGGTTCCTGCTGGTATTGCGAGAAGCCGCTGGACAATGTGCGTCGTTTTTGCGACAAGGAATGCGCCGACGCCTTCGACGAGGAAAAGGAATATACCCGCTAGTCCCTGATCGCCGCCTGCAAGGTGGCCAGCGCCGCTTCAAAGTCGAACTGGTGCGCTGCCTCCGTCACTTCCTGAAACACCTCCACCCCCAGGCTTGCCGCCAGCACCGTGGCCGACTGCTCCAGCACGTCGATGGCCGCGCCGTCGCCCTCGTCCAGCAGACGGGCCAGATGCTGCAGCAGCATGCGTGTCTCCGGCACCACAGGCACGGCGCGCGCGTCGCCGGCCAGCAGTTGCCCGGGATCGCCGGCCAGCACCTCGCCGATCACCGCCGTCAGCGCGCGCAGCGCCTGCTCCAGCTGCGCCAGCGGCGCCGACCACGCGTGGTCCGGCCCGGCGCACAGCGTTTCCAGCTGCGCCGCCAGCAGGTACACCTGTTGTGCGCCGATCATGCCGGCCGCGCCCTTGAGCGTGTGGATGATGCGCTGGGCGTGGCCCGGTTCGTTGTCGTTGAGCGCCTTGCGGGCGTCGCAGCCGCTGCCCGGATAGCGCTGCAGGAAGCGGCGCAGGATCTGCAGATAGAGGTCGCGGTCGCCCATCAGCTGCTGCAGGCCGGTTTCCACTTGCAGGATATGGCCGCCGGCGGCGGTCGGCGACAGGGGCGGACTGGTTGAGGTCATCGTGCGCGGCTCTGCTGAAGGATTACCCGCTACGATAGCAGACCCAGCCGATTACACAGTTAAAAAGCTGCAACATTCCTTGCTTTCTTTATTGGGTGGTGAACGCCCAGCTGTAATCGACCGCGCGGCCGGCCACGGTGCCGGTGAAGTTGACGTCGTAGGTGGTGGCGCTTTTCAGCCGCGCCAGCGGCACGATGGCCACGGCGGTGACGGCGCCGTTGGTGCCGCCGTTGTAGCTGAGTGAGCGCGTACTCAGCGCGGCGCCCCCGCGCGGCGCCACGGTGAAGCTTTGCACTGTCACCGTGCCGGGGGCGCTGCCATAGCTGTCCGCGTGCAGGCTGATCGGGTAGCCGACCTCGTTCTGGTTGGGCACCGGGTCGGGCGACTCGCTGTCGCTGAAGAAATTGACCGGCACGTTGGCCTGCCGGTCGCGCGGGTAGGTGACGTAGCGGCCCAGGCCGAGGCCGCTGAAGCTGTCCAGCACGGCGAAGTCGGCGGTGAAATAGGTGGTGCCGCTGGCGGCCGTGGCGGCGCCGGTGCCCAGCTCGCGGAACACCGGCTCGAAGATGACGAAGCGGTGGTAGATGGCGGTGATCAGCTGCTCGGCCTGGTAAAAGCCGGACGGGTCGCTGGTGGCCGAGATCACCTCGCCGATGGCGTAGGCGCGCCGGTTCAGCGTGTAGCCGGCGGCGCTCAGGCGGTCATACAGGCTGACGCCGGTAAAGCCGGGCTGGCCGGCGGTCTGCTCGTGGGTGATGGTGTTGTTCAGGCGCTGGTAGTCGGAGTGGCCCTGGGCCGCCGCGCTGATCTGGCTGTTGCGCGCCAGCACCGACAGGCCCAGCTGGGCGCGCCGGTAGTTGATCCAGTTGAAGCCGTCGGTGGCGGTGTTGCCGGTCATGGCCGGCGCGCCCGGCTCCTGGGTCAGCGGCGGGGGGCTGGTGGCGGGACCGGTGAGGCCGCCGTTATCACCGCCGCCACCGCCGCCGCACGCGGCCAGCAGCAGCGCGCCCAGCCATGCGGCCAGCCGCAGACGCCATTGTTTCATGATGCCCTCCTATGCCATGAGGACAATTTTATGCCGGATTTGAAAAGCGCCGCACCCGTTAGGCCGGGTTCGGAAAGCCGGGCCAAAAATGGTAAGCTTGGCGTTTCTTTCGGATCCAGCCTGTTGTGAAGCCTTTACACCACCCGCGCATGCAGCGCGCCAAATTCGCCCTGCCCAGCATGGTCACGCTGATGTCGATCGCCTGCGGTTTCGGCAGCATCGTCATCTCGGTCGACAATGCCTTCATCGGCGACCCCGGCGACTATCGGCTGGCCGCCGTGCTGCTGGTGCTGGCCGGCGTGTTCGACGCGCTGGACGGCCTGGTGGCGCGCGCCACCAACACCCAGTCCGACTTTGGCATGCAGCTCGATTCGATCGCCGACGTGATGAACTTCGGCTGCGCGCCGGGGCTGCTGCTGTACTGCTACGGCTTCCAGGCGCTGGGCGCCGACCATCCGACGCTGCTGCGGCTGGGCGGCATCGCCAGCTTCTTCTTCGTCGCCTGCGGCGCGCTGCGGTTGGCGCGCTTTAATGTGAATGTCGGCCGCACCGATCCGCGCTACTTCGTCGGCATGCCGATCACGGCCGGCGCGGCCTGCGTGGCGTCGGTGGTGGTGGCCTGGCCGGAGCCGGCCTCGTCGGTGCTGCATGGCGCGCTGGTGGTGCTGCTGCTGTTCGTGGTGGGCAGCCTGATGGTGTCCACCGTGCGCTTCCCGAGCTCCAAGCAGAAGAAGAGCTGGGGCGCGCTGGTGCTGCTGCTGATTAACCTCGGCCTGCTGGCCTGGCTGCGGGCGTCTTACTTTGTGCTGTTCTTCGCGGTCTACATCGTTGCCACGCTGGCGCTCAACGCCGCCTGGCGGACCGGCTGGCGCGGCGTGGCGCCGCCGGTGGTGTACCAGGACGAATAAGCCTGCCGCATCGCGCGCCGGTGGATGCGGGCTGAACATGGGTTCCGGCTTGCGCCGGAACCACGGGCGCGGTCAGGCGACTTCGTGGCCGCGGGCGGCGCGCAGGATCTCGAACCACTGGCTGCGGCTCAGGCTGAAGTGCGTGGCCTCCACCGCCTCGCGCACCGCCGCCAGGCGGCCCGAGCCGGTCAGCGGCACCGGGCGGCTCGGCAATTGCATGATCCACGCGAAGACTACGCTGCCGAACGGCCGCTGCAGTTCGTCGGCCACTTTCTGGATCGCCGCGCGCACGCGCACGCCGGCGGCGTCATCGCTGCTGAACAGGCGGCCGCCGCCCAGCGGCGACCAGATCATCGGCGCCACGCCCAGATCCTGCAGGCCGTCGAAGGTTTCATCGAACATCGGCGCCACGTGCAGCGGCGAGAATTCCACCTGGTTGGTGGCCAGCGCGATGCGGCGGTTCAGGCTTTCAAACTGGTGGCGGCTGAAGTTGGACACGCCGAAATGCTTGACCTTGCCATCCTGGCGCAGGCGTTCGAAGGCGCCGGCGATCTCGTCGAAATGCATCAGCGGATCGGGGCGGTGGATCAGCAGCAGGTCGACGTGGTCGGTGCGCAGCTGGCGCAGCGAGTTTTCGGCCGAGGCGATGATGTGGCTGGCGCTGGTGTCATAGTGCTGGATGGTGTGCTCCGGGTGCGCGGCGGACAGCAGCTTGATGCCGCACTTGGTGACGATCTGCATCTGGTCGCGCAGCGACGGGCGCAGCGCCAGCGCCTCGCCGAAGGTGGCCTCGACGCCGTAGCCGCCGTAGATGTCGGCGTGGTCGAAGCTGGTCACGCCCATGGCCAGCGCCTGCTCGATCCACTCGACGCGCTGCTGCGGCGTCAGGTTCCATTCGTTCATGCGCCACATGCCGGCGACGATGCGCGACAGCGTCAGGCCGCCTTGGTAGGTGACGAGGGAAGGGCAGGACAAATCGGTCATGGGAAGCTTTCCAAGGTTAAATGAGAGGCAAGAATTATAGTATGATCGGCAGGCAAGCCAGACCGAACCGGAGAGATCACCGTGGGATTTTTATCGTTTCTGAAGTCGAAGCCCGAGCCCGCCGCCAGCCCGGCGCCGGCCGCCGACGCCACTGCCGCCACGCCCGCCGATGACGCCGACGCCAGCGCCGCGCCGCCGGCGGAAGCCGTCCTCATCAGCCGCACCGAAATCGTCGACAAACGCCAGCGCCTGAGCGGCTACCGCTTCGGCGCCGACGCGCCCGAGCCGGCCATGCTGGCGGCGCTGGCCGCCGCCGACCTGCCGGCGTTTGCCCAGGAGCGCATGGCGCTGGTGCCGGTCAGCGCCGAGGCCGTGGCCGCCGGCCTGCACCTGCCGCTGATGGCGCCGCACACGGTGTTCCTGCTGGACCACGCGGCCGCTGACGCGGTGGCCGCCTTGCGCGCCGCCGGCAGCCAGGTCGCGCTGCGCGGCATTTCATTGAAAGAAGAGGACGGCACGCTGCTGTCGCAGGCCGAGCTGGCGCTGGTGTCCTTGCACGAGCACCCCCTGGCGGAATTCCAGACGCTGTGCAAGCAGCTGCACCTGCGCCATCCCAACCTGAAGCTGCTGGTGGACGGCGTCGACAGCTGGGAAGAGCAGCGCATGTGCCTGTCGTGGGGCGCCAGCTACTTCACGGGCCAGTTCCTGACCACCGCCGACCACGTCGACCCCGACGCGCGCATCGACCAGAGCCGCATGACCTCGATCGAACTGCTGAATTTGCTGCGCACGGATGCCGAGCTGCCGGCCATGATCGACGTCGCCAAGCGCGATCCGGGCATGACGTACCAGGTGCTGCAGTGGGCCAACGCGCCGGTCAACGGCCAGGCGACCAAGGTCACCAGTTTGCAGCAGGCGTTCATGGTGCTGGGGCGGAATCAGCTGTATCGCGGGCTGACGGTGTCGATGTTCCGGCTCGGTGGCGGCGCCAACAAGGAGCGCGACGAGTCGCTGCTGGAAGTGGCGCTGACGCGCGCGCGTTTCCTGGAGACGTGCAGCAAGCTGCCGCAGGCCAAGCGGGATGAGTTGTTCCTGGTGGGCTTGCTGTCGCTGTTTGACGTGCTGCTGGGCGTGTCGATGGACAAGCTGGTCGACAAGATGCACCTGTCGGACGATATCCGCGACGTGCTGCTGGGAAGGGAGGGCGTGTACAGTCCGTATCTGACCATGGTGCTGCTGCTGCAGCGGGACAAGGTGGAGCAGGCGCTGGCGATCGCGGGGCAGCTGGATCTGGACCTCGACAGCCTGCCGGGTGTGGCGCAGGCGGCGTTCCAGTGGGCGCAGCAGTCGATGCGGCATACCAGCGCCGACTGAAACCCGCACGGCGTGAGGCATCGGGGTCTGACCCCGTACGGGGTCAGACCCCTCGGCGGGGGCAGGGTTTTTACGTTACTTTATTTCAGCCAGAGGCGGATCGAGTCCCAGGCGCGGCCGAAGATCGACGCTTGTTCCACCGTCTCCAGCGCCACCACCGGCAGCTCCAGCATCGGCTTGCCATCGACCACCATCTTCAGCGTGCCGACGCGGCTGTTCTCGGCCAACGGCGCCACCAGCGGGTCCTTGCGCTCCAGCGCCGGCTTCATCTTGCCTGCCACGCCCTTCGGCACCGTCACCAGCACATCCTGGGCGAAGCCGATCTTGACGTTGCTCTTGGAACCCTTCCAGATTTCCGGCGTCGCGATCGGCTGGCCCTTCGAGTACAGCTTGACCGTGTCAAAGTTTTGGAAGCCCCAGTTCAGCAGCTTTTGGCTCTCCTGCGTGCGCACCTGGTCGGACGAGGTGCCCAGCACCACCGAAATCAGGCGGCGCTCGCCGGCGCCGTTCGGGCGGTGGGCCGACGCGATCATGCAATAGCCGGCCGCCTCAGTGTGACCGGTCTTCATGCCGTCCACGGTCGGATCCAGCCACAGCAGGCGGTTACGGTTCTGCTGGGTGATCTTGTTGTAGGTGAAGCTCTTCACCGAGTCGATCTTGTAGAACTCGGGGAAGTCCAGGATCACGCGCTTGGCCAGCACCGACAGGTCTTGCGCGGTGGAATAGTTTTCCGGCGACGGCAGGCCGTGCGGGTTGGCGAAGTGGGTCGAGGTCAGGCCCATGCGCTGGGCTTCCTTGTTCATCATCACCACGAAGGCCGACTCGTCGCCGGCCACGGCTTCCGCCAGCGCCACGGCGGCGTCGTTACCCGACTGCACCATCAGGCCGTACAGCAGGTCGTTGATGCTGACCGGCGTGGCCGGGTCGATGAACATCTTGGACGAGCTGGTATCCACCTTCCACGCCTTGGTGGAGACGTTGACCATCTGGTTCAGCGTGATCTTCTTGTCGCGCAGCGCGGTGAAGGTCACGTAGGCGGTCATGATCTTGGTCAGCGAGGCTGGCTCGATGCGCTGATTGGGGTCTTGCGAGGCGATGATCTGGCCGCTGGTGGCGTCCAGCAGCAGCCAGGACTTGGCGGCGATGGTCGGGGCCGGCAGCGTCTGCGCCACGGCCGAGGTCATCAACATCACACTGGTGGCCAGTGCCGCGATAATTTTCTTCATGTGATCGTGTTCGGTGGTAAGTTAAAAGCGCAATAATTATAGAGGCTTAATCGGCGCTTGCGGTGTCCGTTTCAGCCCCGGTTAAGCCGGCGCCGCCCCACAGCCGCGTGACCCAGCTCTTGATATGGCCCAGCTTGCGGTGGAAGAAGTGGTCGGCGCCGGGGATGACGATGACCGGAATGTCCTGCGGACGCAGCCAGTCGAGCACGTCGGCCAGCGGGATGGTGTCGTCCTGCTCGCCGTGGATCAGGATGGTATCGGCCGGGATGTCGGCCATCGCCCATTTTTTGGCGGCGGCGCCCACCAGCACCAGGCGCTCGGCCGGGGTGCCGGCGGCGGCCAGGCGCTGCGCCAGCTGCGACTGCACATAGGTGCCGAACGAGAAGCCCGACAGCGTCACCGGCAGGCCCGGGAATTTTTCCGTCATCCACTGGTGCAGGATGGCCATGTCGTCGGTTTCGCCCTGGCCATGGTCGTGCACGCCCGCCGACTGGCCGACGCCGCGGAAGTTGATGCGCGCCACCACGTAGCCGAGGCCGACGAAGGTGCGCATCAGCGTCACCGCCACCTTGTTGTCCATGGTGCCGCCGTACAGCGGATGCGGGTGCGCCACCAGCGCCACGCCGCGCGGCGCGACGTCGTCCGCCGGGTAATCGAGGACGCCTTCCATCTGGCCGGCACCGCCGGCCAGGGTAAATTTTTCGCTCTTGTTCATGTTCAGATTTTCAGACGTTCGACCACTTTGCCGTTGACCAGGTGGCTGTCGATGATTTCATCGATGTCGCTGGTGTCCACGTAGGTGTACCAGGTGCCTTCCGGGTAGACCACCATCACCGGGCCCTCCTCGCAGCGGTCCAGGCAGCCGGCCTGGTTGATGCGGACCTTGCCGTGGCCGTTGATGTCGAGTTGCTTGCAGCGCTTCTTGGCGTGCTTTTGCGCCGCTTCCGCGCCGTGGTCGCCGCAACTGTTGCGGCCGTCATCACGCTTGTTCATGCAGAAGAAGACGTGGTGTTTGAAGTAGGGGGTATCGCTCATGGCATCACCTTCAGGAAATCGTAGCCGCTATGATACCTTGGCGGCGTTCAGCTTGTGGGACGGCAGCCACAGGAACCAGACCGCGAAGAACGGCCACAGCAGTGACAGGAACTGGGCGGCGCCGTTGAAGTTCAGGAACTTGCCCTGCACCCATGTTTGCAAAGTGGCCACAAAATACGGGTTGGCCGGCGTGGTGTTGATGATCGCCAGGCCCAGCAGCAGGGTGGTGACCGCCAGCCGCCGCTGGGCCACGTGCGGCGCGTAGCTGAGGCCGGCCAGCATGATGGCGCCGATCAGGAAGCCGCCCTCGGCGCCCGGGGTGACCCAGACGAAGGCGTTTTCCGGCGAGAACAGCAGCGCCGTCGCCAGGCCCTTGACCAGCACCGAGGCGGCGATCATGGCCGACACCAGCAGCCCGCGCGGGGCCGGCTTGCGCAGCAGGCACAGCAGCGTGAGGCCGGCGCCGACCATGCCGCAGGCGGTGATGATGGTTTCCGACAGCCAGTACTGCTCGACGGTCAGGTCGACGTCGGGGCGGATCAGGCTGACGAGGTCGACCTCCATGTCGAGCAGCTGCGACAGCCAGTCGGACAGGATGGGCAGGATCTGGCCCAGGCCGTACAGGAAGTTCTGCGGGTAGATCTGCGCCAGCGGCCACAGCGCCAGCAGCACCAGGCCCTGGCTGGCGTGCGGCGCGAACCAGGCCTGGCGCAGGCGCTGCAGTTCGCTCTGGTCGAGCAGGCGGCGCACGGTCAGCATGCCGATCACGCCGCCCAGCGCGCAGCCGATGGCGTTGGTGTAGAAGTCCAGGTTGGAGGACACGCGGGTCGGCAGGTAGGTCTGCACCGCCTCCATCGTGCCCGACACCAGCGCGCCGCCGAGGGCGGCGATCAGCAGCGCCCAGAGGCCCTTGACGCGCGGGTACAGCGCGTAGACGATCAGCGTGCCGAGCGGGATGTAGCCGATGACGTTGGTGACGGCGTCGAACATGGTCCACCAGCGCGGCATCTTCAGCGTCTGCAGGAACAGGAACGGCGACAGGCCCTGGTTGTGCCAGCCGGTGAACGGGAACCAGCTGGCGTAGATGATCAGGAACAGATAGGCCAGCAGCGCCGCGCGCGTGATCGGCGAGGAGCGCGTGGCCGGCGCCAGCGGCGGCCGTCCTGGCGCGCCGCCGGCCGCCGTCGCCGCGGCATCGCCGGCGCCGTCCGATACGGCGCCTGCCCCGCCCGATACGGCTCCGGCCTCACCGATCGCGGCCGGAGGCGGCGGCGGCGTGGGCGCGGCTGGCGCGTCGTCCGTCATTCCCTCGACGGCGGCAGCGCCGCCAGCCAGCTGAGCATGTCGGCCGCGACGGCGTCGCTGGCGTCGGCCAGGGCGCGCGCGCCGCCGGCCGCGTCGGCGCTCGGCGCCGGCGCGCTGCGGTCAAACGTCTTCTGGTCCACCAGCTTGTGATTGCGGAACACCGACGCCCGCAGGCGCAGCACACCCTGGCTGCTGGTGGCCGTATCGAAATTCTGCGCGAAATCCTCGACCTCCATGCGCAACACGGTCGCGCTGGCGGCGGCGTCGGTGGTGGCCAGCACCTTGACGCCGGCCTGCGCCAGGCGCGCCTTGATGCGCTGGGTCAGCAGCTGCGCCGGCGTGCTGGTCCACTGGTTGTAGGCGTAGGGACGCGACTGCCGCGCGTCCGAATACAGCAGCCGGTAGTGCATGCGCTCGGTGTCCAGCGCCGCCGGCCCGGTCACGTCGGCCACGATGATGGCGCCGATGCCGCTGGCGTTGGACGGCGCCGCCGCCGATGATGGCGCCGGCAGCGGCCCGAAATCGAATTGCGAGGTCGGCACGCCCTTGGTGGCGCAGGCGCCCAGCAGCAGCGCGGCCGCGCCCAGCGCGAGACAGTTGCGGATGGCGGAGTTCATCATCTCGTAATCCCTTATTTGGTCGGTGCGGCAAAGCCATCTTCCCCCGGACCCGGCGGGGTGCCGGGCGCGCCGAAGATCAGGCTTTGCGGACGATCGTTAATCTTGTTCATGGTCTTGCGCAGCGCCCGCATCGAGGCGCGCGTGTCGTCCGACAGCGAATTGACCTGCGGCAGCGTGTCAAGTTCAATGCCGCCGGCCACCGCGTCGACCGAACCGCCGATGCGCTCGACCTGGGTGGTGATGCGGTCAATCGGCCCGCCCTTGGCCTGCAGGCTGGTGGTCAGCTGGTTGACGTCGTTGGCCAGCGCGGTCACCGAATGCAGCGTCTTCTGCGTCTGGTCGGCCAGCGCCGGCAGCTTGTCGATGGTTGGCTGCAGCTTTTCCGGCAGCTCGCGGTACTTCTGCGCCGTCGTGCTGACATCGGCAAACGCGCCCAGGATGGTTTGCTGGTGCTCGGGACTAAGCAGCTCGTTCAGGCGCCGCGTCACCTCCTCGGTCTGCGACAGGATCTCCTTGCCGCGCTTCTCCAGTTGGTCGAAGAAGCCCTGGCGCAGCGGAATGCGGGCCGGATGGTCGGCGCTGGACGGCAGGCGCGGCGAGCCGACCTTGTCGTCATCGAGCGAAATGAAGGCGATGCCGGTCACGCCCTGGTAGCCCAGCGAGGCGAAGGTGGTGGTGGTGATTGGCGCGTCGGTGTTGATGTTCAGCGTCACCAGGATCTGGCCGGCCACCTGCGGATCGAAGGCGATGCCGCCGACGCGGCCCACCTCCAGCCCGCGGTAGCGGATTGGCGCCTGCGGATTGAGACCGGGAATCGCCTGCGCGGTGGCAATCACGTACGGCGTGCGCTGCACGCGGTCGCGGTTGAACCACAGGCCGTACAGGATGGCCGCGATCAGCAGCGTGATCGTGAAAAAGCCGGTGGTCAGGGCATGGGATCGATTTTCCATCAGTGCTCCGTTTGGTTTTTGTCGTCCAGCGCTTCCAGCGCGCGGCGGCCGCGGTCGCCGAGGAAGAACTCTTTGATGAACGGATGGTCTACTTTCAGCAGATCGCGCAGCGGGCCGAGCGCGATCACGTGTTTTTCCGCCAGCACGGCGATGCGGGTGGACAGTGCGAACAGCGTGTCGAGGTCGTGGGTCACCATCACCACCGTCAGGCCCAGCTCGCGGTGCAGCGATTTAATCAGCGTCACAAACGCCTCCGACAGGTCGGGATCGAGGCCGGCGGTCGGCTCGTCCAGGAACAGCAGCTTCGGCTCCAGCGCCAGCGCGCGCGCCAGCGCCACCCGCTTGACCATGCCGCCGGACAGGTCGGACGGCATCTTGTTGGCCTGCTCGGGACCGAGGCCGACCATGTTCATCTTCAGCAGCACGGCGTCGTGGATCAGGTCCTCCGGCAGCACGTGCAGCTCGCGCATCGGCTGGGCGATGTTGTCGAACACCGTCAGCGCCGAGTACAGCGCGCCCTGCTGGAACAGCATGCCCCAGTGGTTGCGCAGCTGCTGCAGCTGGGCCGAGTCGATCTCGCTGATGTCCTCGCCGAACACGCGCACGCAGCCGCGCGCCGGCCGCTCCAGCCCCAGCATCTGGCGCACCAGCGTGGTCTTGCCGGTGCCCGAGCCGCCGACGATGGACAGGATCTCGCCCTGTTCGATTTCCAGGTTCAGGTCCTGGTGCACCACGGTGCGGCCGTACTTGGTCCACAGGCCGGTGATCTCGACCACCGGCACGCTGCCGTCCAGCGTCAGCTCGCCGGTGCCCGGACCGCAGGTGCTGTCGTGTTCGCTCATCAGAACCCCACGCCGCTGAAGACGATGGCAAACACCGCGTCGGCCAGGATCACGGCGGTAATCGCCGTCACCACCGAGGTGGTGGTGCCGCGCCCCAGGCTTTCGGTGTTCGGCTTGATGCGCAGGCCGAAGTGGCAGGACACCAGCGCGATCAGCATGCCGAACACGGTGCCCTTGCCGATGCCGATCATGTAGTTGGCCAGCGGCACGGCTTCCGGCAGTTTCAGCAGGAAGTACTGCGGCGACAGGTTCAGCTCCAGCCGCGCCGACAGCATGCCGCCCAGCAGCGCGATGGTATCGGTCCAGATCACCAGCAGCGGCATGGCGATGGCCAGTGCCAGCACCTTGGGCAGGATCAGGCGGAAGCCGTGCGAAATGCCCATCACCAGCATGGCGTCCAGCTCCTCGGTCACGCGCATCACGCCCAGTTGCGCGGTGATGGACGAGCCGGAGCGGCCGGCCACCAGAATCGCCGCCAGCAGCGGGCCCAGTTCGCGGATGATGCTCATGCCGAGCAGATTGACCAGGAAGACGTCGCCGCCGAAGTTGCGCAACTGCTGCGCCGACAGGTAAGAGAACACCACGCCGATCAGAAAGCCGACCAGCGCCGTGATGCCCAGCGCCTGAAAGCCGGCGTGGTAGATATTGGCCGAGATCTCCTTCCATGGACCGCGCAGCGGATTGCGCAGGAAGCGGCCCATGTCCAGCACCACCTGGCCGATCAGGCGCACCAGGCCGGCCAGATGCTCGAAGAACAACAGCATGGCAAAACCCAGCTTCATCACCAGCGTCAGGCGATGCTGGCGGCTGCGCGGCAGTTCCAGCGGGCCGGTGGCTTCGAGGCGCTTGAAGAACTCCTCCAGCTCCGGCGCCAGCTGCAGGTGGGCCGGACGCGTCTTGCCCCAGGCGTTCCAGAGGAGCTGGGCGCCGATGTGGTCCATGCTGTCGACAGCGGTGAGGTCCCACTTCAGGTGGTCGCCCTTGAGCGACTTGAGGAACGCGGAGATGGTGGCCATGGCCTTGCCCTGGGCCAGCGCGTGAACCTGCCAAGTGCCGGTCGCGGCGACGGCGCCGGCATTCAGGGTCAGGGTAGGCTCATGGGCAGTAGGCATGGTGCAAGTTTAAGGGAGATTGGCCCGGGCCGCCACCAGCGCGTCGGTCCGGGGTGCGCTGCCTCGCTCTAAAGGTGGGGCCATCAAGTCGCGAAACCCTTTAAAGCCGTGGGGTCTGACCCCGTACGGGGTCAGACCCCTGCTTGCGGTGTGCGGGGTAGAAGCCTCACGCGGCCAGTCTGCGGGCCTGGCGCTTGGGGGCCGGGGTCTCGGCGGGTTTGGGTTTGGCCGCGGAATAATCGCTGCCCAACAAAGCCTCGGCCGCCCCCTGGTCCATCCCCAACGTCTGCAGATAACGCGCCACCAAGCCCACCAGCCGTTCCAGCGCAATCCGATGGGTCGCATCCGTATTAGCGTACAGCCAATCCGAAAACGCCATAAACCGCTGGAACGGCGCATCGCCCAGCAGCACCGGCAGCGTATGCGCGAAGCGTCCCGAGTTCGCCACCAGATCCCAATAACGCGCAAAGCGCACCAGCCGCTGCATGGTTGCAAAGTCGATATCGCGGTTGGCCAGGATGGTATAAGGCGCATACGGGTCATACACCATGCCGAATTCCTGCGTATGCCGGATGATCGGCGTGCCGCGCAACCGCTTCAGAATCCCGAACTGAATCTCGTGCGGCTGCAATGCCCACAACTTGTTAAAGCCCTCCGCGAAACTCTCCACCGTCTCGCCCGGCAAACCGGCGATCAGATCCACGTGCATGTGCGCGTGCGACTGCGTGGTCAGCCAGCGGATGTTATCGGCCGCCTTCTGGTTATCCTGCTTGCGGCTCACCAGCGTCTGCACCGCCGGATTAAAGCTCTGGATGCCGATCTCGAACTGCAACGCCCCTGGCGGGAACTTGCTGATGCCCTCTTTCAGTGCATCCGGCAGATGGTCCGGCACCAGCTCGAAGTGGGCGTAGACCGGGTCGTCCGGATGCGCCTCCAGCTTATCGAGGAAGAACTGCATGATCTTCAGGCTGGTCTTGATATTCAGATTAAACGTGCGGTCGACAAACTTGAACAGCCGCGCGCCGCGCTGGTACAGCGACTCCATCTCCGCCAGGAAGGTCTCCAGCGCGAACGGCCAGGCTGTCTTGTCCAGCGCCGACAGGCAGAACTCGCACTTGAACGGGCAGCCGCGCGAGGCCTCCACATACAAGGTGCGGTTCTTGATATCGTCGTCGGTGTAGAGCGAATAGGGCAGCTTGATCTCGTTTATCGGCGGCTGCACGCCGGCATGCACCTTCATCAGCGGCTTGGGGCCGTGCAGGATCTCGCCGCACAGCTTGGGGAAGGTCACGTCGCCCCAGCCGGTGATCACGTAATCGGCCAGCCGGACGATTTCCTGCTCATTGGTCTCGTGCGACACCTCCGGCCCGCCCAGCACCACCGTCACCTGCGGCGCCACGCGCTTGAGCATGGCCACCACCTTGGCGGTCTCCTCCACGTTCCATATATAGATGCCGAAACCGACGATGCGCGGCGCATGTGCCAGGATGCGCTCGACGATCTCGGTGGTCTTGGCGCCGATGACGAATTCCTGCAAGCGCGTCTGCGGCTGCAGTTCGCCCATGTTCGCCAGCAGGTAGCGCAGGCCCAGCGAAGCGTGGGTGTAACGGGCGTTGAGGGTGGTAAGTAAAATAGACATGCGAGTATTTTACTTGAGGGGTTGACGGCTGGCACAGCATCCCCCATAATCTCGTTCCTCTGCTGCTGAACACAACGCTTCGCAGCGATAGAAAAGAGAAGATCTTTAAAAAATTACAGTCGATAAATGTGGGCGTTTGATGCTGCAACAAAAAGCATTAAATGCTCAACAAGAAATACTGTCAGTATTTTGAGTGA
>NZ_JACBYS010000010.1 GCF_013408245.1 Duganella sp. 1224 | reverse complement strand
TGAGCGTAGTGACGGCCGGCGGTTTCGTACTCGACGTGGGCGGTGTTGATGGTGATGCCGCGTGCTTTTTCTTCTGGCGCAGCGTCGATCTGGTCGTATGCTTTCGCTTCGCCGCCGAATTTCTTCGACAGCACGGTTGCGATCGCAGCGGTCAGGGTGGTTTTGCCGTGGTCGACGTGACCGATGGTGCCTACGTTGACGTGCGGTTTAGTCCGCTCGAACTTTTCTTTTGCCATTTTGCTTCTTCCTTAGAAAACAATGTTTTAAATATGCGGCCAGGTGATCCAACCCGGCCGCAAAAATACCAGATTACTTGGCTTTCGCGGTAACGATAGCGTCGATAACGTGCTTAGGCGCTTCAGCGTAGTGCTTGAATTCCATCGTGTAGGTCGCGCGGCCTTGCGTTGCGGAACGCAGGGTGGTCGAGTAACCAAACATTTCCGACAGCGGCACTTCGGCTTTGATGATCTTGCCGCCGCCGCCCGGGATTTCGTCCATGCCCTGCACCATACCACGACGGGACGACAGGTCGCCCATCACGGTACCGGCGTAGTCTTCCGGCGTTTCCACTTCCACCGCCATCATTGGTTCCAGGATGACTGGGTTGGCGCGTTTGCACGCTTCCTTGAATGCCATCGAACCGGCCATGCGGAACGCATTTTCGTTCGAGTCCACATCGTGGTACGAACCGAAGGTCAGGGTCACCTTGACGTCCACCACCGGGTAGCCGGCCAGAACACCGGTGTTCAGGGTTTCGCGCACGCCTTTTTCCACCGCTGGGATGAATTCGCGAGGAATCACACCGCCCTTGATGGCGTCGACGAACTCGAAGCCCTTGCCTTGTTCCTGAGGTTCCAGGGTCACGACAGCGTGGCCGTACTGACCGCGGCCGCCCGACTGCTTGACGAACTTGCCTTCGGCGCCTTCGACGGTCTTGCGCACGGTTTCACGGTAGGCCACCTGTGGTTTGCCCACGGTGGCTTCCACGCCGAATTCGCGCTTCATACGGTCGACGATAATTTCCAGGTGCAGCTCGCCCATACCACCGATGATGGTCTGGCCCGACTCTTCGTCGGTCTTGACGCGGAACGACGGGTCTTCCTGTGCCAGGCGGTTCAGCGCCAGGCCCATTTTTTCCTGGTCGGCCTTGGTCTTCGGTTCCACCGCCTGCTGAATCACCGGCTCCGGGAACACCATCTTTTCCAGGGTGATGATCGAGGCTGGATCGCACAGGGTTTCGCCGGTGGTCACGTCTTTCAGGCCCACGGCAGCGGCGATGTCGCCGGCGCGCACTTCCTTGATCTCTTCACGCTGGTTGGCGTGCATCTGCAGAATACGGCCCAGACGCTCTTTACGACCCTTGACCGAGTTGTACACGGTATCGCCGGCGTTGATCACGCCCGAGTACACGCGGAAGAAGGCCAGCTGGCCCACGAACGGGTCGGTCATGATCTTGAAGGCCAGCGCCGAGAACTTCTCGTCGTCAGCGGCTTTACGGGTGGCTGGCTGTTCGTCTTCGTCGGTACCGGCCACGGCAGCGATGTCCACTGGCGACGGCAGGTATTCGATGACCGCGTCCAGCATGGCCTGCACGCCCTTGTTCTTGAAGGCGGTGCCGCACATCATTGGCACGATTTCCGAAGCGATGGTGCGATCGCGCAGCGCTTTCTTGATCTCGGCTTCCGACAGGTCGCCTTCTTCCAGGTACTTGTTCATCAGGTCTTCGTTCGCTTCAGCAGCGGCTTCAACCATCTTCTCGCGCCACTCGGCGGCCGAATCGGCCAGCTCGGCCGGGATGTCGACGTAGTCGAACTTCATGCCTTGCGAGGCGTCGTCCCAGATGATGGCTTTCATCTTGACCAGGTCGATCACGCCCTTGAAGTTGTCTTCGGCGCCGATCGGGATCTGGATCAGCACCGGGTTGGCCTTCAGGCGCGCGCGCATCTGCTCGTACACCTTGAAGAAGTTGGCGCCGGTACGGTCCATCTTGTTGACGAAGGCCAGGCGTGGCACTTTGTACTTGTTGGCCTGACGCCACACGGTTTCCGACTGTGGCTGAACACCGCCCACGGCGCAGTAAACCATGCAAGCACCGTCCAGCACGCGCATCGAGCGCTCAACTTCAATGGTGAAGTCGACGTGGCCCGGGGTGTCGATGATGTTGATGTGGTGCTCTGGGAAGTTGTTTGCCATGCCTTTCCAGAAGCAGGTGGTCGCAGCCGAGGTGATGGTGATACCACGCTCTTGTTCCTGCTCCATCCAGTCCATGGTGGCGGCGCCATCGTGAACTTCACCGATCTTGTGGTTCACGCCCGTGTAGAACAGAACGCGCTCGGTAGTGGTGGTCTTACCTGCATCGATGTGAGCGGAGATACCGATATTGCGGTAGCGCTCGATGGGGGTCTTGCGGGCCATAATTAATCCTAAATCGTTTAATGGACAAAACCGAGCGCCATTTTTGGTACCAAAAATGAGCCCGGCCTCGAACAACGGATAACAGCCAGCCGCAGCTGGCCGATTTTATTAGAAGCGGAAGTGCGAGAACGCCTTGTTCGCTTCAGCCATACGGTGCACTTCGTCACGACGCTTCATCGCGCCGCCACGGCCTTCGGCCGCTTCCAGCAGTTCGCCGGCCAGACGTTGTGGCATCGATTTTTCGCTGCGCTTGTTGGCGGCTTCACGCAGCCAACGCATCGACAGCGCCATGCGGCGCACTGGGCGGACTTCAACCGGCACCTGGTAGTTGGCACCACCAACGCGACGGGATTTCACTTCAACCAGCGGCTTGGCGTTGTTCAGCGCGGTGGCGAACACTTCCAGCGGGTCTTTGCCCGATTTCTCGGCGATGTGCTCGAAAGCACCGTAGATGATGTTCTCGGCGACCGATTTTTTACCGGACAGCATCAGAACGTTGACGAACTTGGCGACATCAGTGTTGCCGAATTTTGGATCCGGCAGGATCTCGCGCTTGGGTACTTCACGACGACGTGGCATGTTAATTCCTTTATCTTCAGTTGAGTGCCTTGCGGTCACTCGCGGCGGCCATCATAGCCAGCCACTTACTCGGTCTCGCGACCGGCTCAACTCAATTAATGTCAATTACTTCTTGGCTTGCTTGGCGCGCTTGGCACCGTACTTCGAGCGCGCCTGCTTACGGTCTTTCACGCCCTGGGTATCCAGTGCACCGCGGACCATGTGGTAACGCACACCTGGCAAGTCTTTTACACGACCGCCGCGCAGCAGAACCACGCTGTGTTCCTGCAGGTTGTGGCCTTCACCGCCGATGTACGAAATCACTTCGAAACCGTTGGTCAGACGCACTTTGGCGACTTTACGCAGTGCCGAGTTTGGCTTCTTAGGAGTGGTGGTGTACACACGGGTGCAAACACCGCGCTTTTGCGGGCTGTTTTCCAGCGCCGGCGATTTGCTCTTCACGACCAGCTTGGTGCGTGGATTGCGAATCAGTTGATTGATGGTTGGCATCGTTCTTAATCCAACAAAATTACAACGTTAACAACCCGGTCATACTGCCGGGGACAAAAAACCTTCTCCCGATTCATAGGCTCAGCGGAGGCGCAAACAGCCACTCTCATGGAGCAGCCTGATTCAGCGTATACGATGTGCAGAATAAATTGAGAACTCGCGAGTATAGACGTGAACGGTGGCCCAGTCAAACAATTTCGCGGCGCCGGACGGCTTGCAAGCGGCAAGCAGACACTAGCAGAAAGGTCGGCAAACACTTGATAATAGCAAATAATTTCATTCCCGCTAGCCCCTGATGCGATCCCTGTTGCGCCCCGCCCCCCTGTTTGTGCTGACCAGTTACCTGCTGCTGACGCTGGTGCCCTGCGTGCCCCTGCTGCTGGGCCGACAGGTGCCGGAACTGGGCCACGTGCTGGCGGTGGCGTTGCTGGCCTGGCTGGCGGTGTGGGGCGTGGTCGGCCGGCCGGCGTGGTTCCACTGGCTGCTGATCCCGGCCTTCCTGGCGCTGCCGACCGAGATTTACTTGTTCATTTATTACGGCCAGGGCATTTCCACCCACCACCTCGGCATCATCGCCGAGACCAGTCCCAAGGAGGCGATGGAATTCCTCGGCCGCAAAGTGTGGCTGATGGCGGCGGTGCTGATCGGCGTGGTCGCCTGGTGGATCGCGGTGCAACTGGCGGCGCAGCGCAGCCCGGCGCTGACCTGGCGCGGCCGCAGCCGCAAGGCGGTGCTGTGCCTGCTCCTGGCGCTGGCCGCCCTCGCCCTGTACGGCCGCGAGTTCGGCGTGCGCGCCGGACCGGCGCCGCATGCCGGCGCCAGCCGGCCGGCGTCGGCGTCCGCAGCCGCCCCGGCCACCCCGGCCACCTCCGCCGCCAGCGCGGAAGCGCCGGAGCAGGACGCCGACGAGGCCAGCGACCCGGAACATGCCGCCATCGCCGGCGAGCAGCGGCTGGGCTGGAAACTGGCGCCGCTGCCGTGGCGCCTGCGCTCGCCGCTGGCGTTCAGCGACTTCGCCTCGTCGTGGCCGTTCGGCCTGACCGCGCGCGGCATCGACTTCTATAAAGAGCGCGAGTACCTGGCCGACCTCGGCCAGCGCAGCCGCAACTTCAGCTTCCACGCGCACCAGCCGGAAAAGAACGACACGCCGGAGATCGTCATCATGGTGATCGGCGAATCGTCGCGCTACGACCGCTGGGGCATCAACGGCTACAGCCGCGACACCACGCCGCTGCTGGGCAAGGAACCCAACCTGGTGACGCTGCCGGACGTCATCACCTCGGTGTCGGCCACGCGCCTGTCGGTGCCGGTGATCATCTCGCGCAAGCCGGCCACGCAAAGCCTGAAGGACGGCTTCTCGGAAAAATCCTTCCTCACCGCGTACAAAGAAGCCGGCTTCAAGACCTTCTGGCTGTCCAACCAGATCTCGTTCGGCCAGTTCGACACGCCGGTGTCGGTGTTCGCCAAGGAGGCCGACGTGATCCAGTTCATGAACCTGGGCGGCTTCACCAACAACTCCAATTTCGACCAGATTTTGCTGGAGCCGCTGCGGCACGCGATCGCCGACCCGGCGCCAAAAAAGCTGATCGTGCTGCACACGCTGGGCAACCACTGGAACTACAGCCAGCGCTATCCGCGGGACTTCGACAAGTGGCAGCCGTCGCTGTTCGGCGTCGACAAGCCGGTGTACACCGACCTCAAGATCAAGCCGCAGCTGAACAACAGCTACGACAACTCCATCCTCTACACCGACTGGTTCCTGTCGCAGGTGATCGGCCAGCTGAAGGATACCCGGCAACTGACCTCGATGGTCTACGTGGCCGACCACGGCCAGACGCTGTACGACGGCAGCTGCAAGCTGGCCTTCCACGGTCACAACACGCAGTACGAATTCCACGTGCCGGCGATGGTCTGGTACTCGGACGAATACCGGGAACGCTATCCGGGCAAGGTGGCGCAGCTGCGCAAGCACCGCAAGGCGCGGCTGGCCACCGAGAACATGTTCCACACGCTGCTGGATCTGGGCGACATCCAGTACGACGACCAAAAGCTGGAGTGGAGCTTCCTCAACCAGCAGTTCAAGCAGCACAAGCGCTACGTGGACAGCTACGGCTGGTCCAACTACGACAACGCCGACTTCAAGGGCGACTGCCGCGAAGTGGTCGACAAGGGCAAGCCCCTCAAACAGGACAAATAATGCGCATCGCAGCAGCCCAGTCGCCATCGGTGGCCGGCGACCTCGCCGCCAACCTGCAGACCCACCTGCGCTTCATCGCCGCCGCCGGCGCGCGGCAGGTGCGGCTGCTGGTGTTTCCGGAACTGTCGCTGTGCGGTTATGAACTGCCGCTGCTGCGCGCCTGCGCGCTGACGCCGGACGACGCCCGGCTGGCGCCGCTGCGCGTGGCGGCGACCGATGCCGGCATGACCATCATCGTCGGCGCGCCGTTGCGGGACGACGGCGCCGCCCTGCCGTGCATCGCCAGCCTCACCTTCCGGCCGGACGGCGGCGCCACCATCTACCGCAAGCAGTACCTGCACGGCGGCGAAGAAGTCCATGCCCAGCCCGGCCCGGTGGGCGCCCACGCGCAGCCGCTGCACAGCCAGCGCTACGTGGAAGCCATCTGCGCCGACAGCACGCATGCCGCGCACGCGCGCGCCGCCGCTGACGCGGGCGCCACGCTGTACGTCGCCGGCGTGCTGATTTCCGCCAGCGGCTACGACACCGACGCCACCCTGCTGCAAGGCTACGCGCGGCAACACCGGATGGGCGTGCTGATGGCCAACCACGCCGCCCCGTCCGGCGGCTACGTCCCGGCCGGCAAAAGCGCCATCTGGGCCGCCGGCGGCGCGCTGCTGGCGCAGGCGCCGGGGCCCGGCGAGTATCTGGTCATCGCGGAACAACAAGGAGGGATGCTGACACCTGCCCCGCATCCTGTCGTGGCAGTGCCAGCGTGACCACTTAGGGATCGGACCCGGCGGGTCCGCCCCCACCAGGCCGTGCGGGGTTAGCGGCGCAGCGCCAGGCGGGTACCGGGCACGCCCCCGTCATCGATCTTGAAGATGCCGACCGTCCGCTGCAACTCGCCCGCCTGCTCCTGCAGCGACGCCGTGGCGGCGGCGGCCTCCTCCACCAGCGCGGCATTCTGCTGCGTCACCTGGTCCATCTGCGCCACCGCCTGGTTGACCTGGTCGATGCCCTCGCTCTGCTCGCGGCTGGCGACGGCGATCTCGCCGACAATCTGCGTCACCTGATGCACATTGCCCACCAGCGTGGTCATCGTGGTGCCGGCCTGCTCGACCAGGTTGGTGCCCAGCTGGATCTTCTGCACCGAGTCATCGATCAGCACCTTGATCTCCTTGGCCGCCGCCGCCGAGCGCTGCGCCAGGTTGCGCACCTCGGTCGCCACCACCGCGAAGCCGCGCCCCTGCTCGCCCGCGCGGGCCGCCTCCACCGCCGCGTTCAGCGCCAGGATGTTGGTCTGGAAGGCGATGCCGTCGATCACGCCGGTGATGTCGACAATCTTGCGCGACGCATCGTTGATGTCGTTCATGGTGCTGACCACCTGCGCCATCACCTCGCCGCCCTGCGCCGCCGTGTTGGAGGCGCCCTCCACCAGCGAGCGCGCATGCTGCGCGTTTTCCGAGTTCTGCTTGACGGTGCTGGTCAGCTCCTCGATCGAGGCGGCGGTTTCCTCCAGCGAGCTGGCCTGCGTCTCGGTGCGCGACGACAGTTCCATATTACCGGCCGCCAGTTCCTGCGCGCCGGTGTTGATGATGTCCGCCCCCTGGCGCACGCGCGACACGGTCGACAGCAGGTCGCCCTGCATGCGCTGGATCGCCTTCAACAGGCGCTGGATCTCGTTGTCGCCGCTGGCGTCGATGCGGACGGTCAGGTCGCCGCCGGCCACGCGGTCCAGCTGCTCGACCGCGCCTTCGAGCGGCAGCAGCACCGTCGAGCGCAGCATCAGATGCGTGCCGAACACGACGGCCAGCGCGATCAGCAGGCCCAGCGCCACCAGCCACATGACCATGCCGTATTCGCTGGCGCGCTTGTCGGTCAGCGCGCCGATCTCGTCATCGCCGAGCTTCTGGAATTTTTCCAGCGCCGCCGAGAAGGCCGCGCCCACCGGCGTCAGCTCCTTGGCGTTGATGGCCGAGTAGGCGGCCGTGTCATCCCTGGCCAGCGCCTCGGAGGCGCGATCCAGCACGGCCGACAACTTGCGGCCCGACTCCACCAGCTCCTTCTTCAACTGCGCGTCCTGGGCGGCGAAGGCCGGCGCTTTCTCAAACTTGTCCAGGAAGTCGAGCGTGCGCTGGTAGGATTTTTTGGCGCTGGCCAGCGCCGCGTCGCGCGTCGCCTTGTCGTCGCCCTCCTTCAGCGCCGCATAGCCGCGCGTCAGCGCCGAGCGGGTGCGGGTGGTGTCCTTGTAGGCGTCATTGATGGTGATGATCTGGCTGGAAATGGTGTGCACTTCCGCGATCGAGCGGTTCGACTGCTGAAGCGCAACGATACCCAGCGCGGCCCCCGCCAGCAGCATTGCCGTAAATAAAACCAATACACCGAGCAAGCTGGCGCGCACTGTTACCTTGTTCATTCCGCCTCCACAATTTGACATTTCTAAAGGGAAACACTATACCAAATTTTGAAGTTCTCTAAGCTAAAAATCAACTATCGCAAGGCAGGGCTACAACAGGCTGCGCAGCGCTTCGCGCAGCGCCGGATATGTGAAGACGAAGCCGTTGTCGAGCAGGCGCGCGGGCGCCACGCGCTGCCCCTCCAGCAGCAGGTCCGCCTGTTCGCCGAGGGCCAGGCGCATCGGCCAGCCGGGCATCGGCAAACCAAAGGGACGATGCAGCAACGACGCCGCCACCCGGCTGAACTGCGCCTGCGGCACGCACTCCGGCGCGGTGAAGTTGTAGCTGCCGCTGCCGCCGCTGCGGCACAGGTGGGCGATGGCGGCGACCAGATCGTCGATGTGGATCCAGGACAGCCACTGCGTGCCGCCGGCCAGCGGCCCGCCGAGTCCCAGCCGGACCGGCAACAGCATCATCGGCAGCGCGCCCTGCCTGCCCAGCACCAGGCCGAAGCGCATGCAGGCCACCTTGACGCCGTGGGCTTCCGCCGCGCGCGCGGCCTCCTCCCATTCGCGGCACAGGTCGGACATGAAGACCGGCTGCGGGCCATCGCGCTCGGTCAGCTCAGTGGCGTCGCCGCGCGGCTGCACGCCGTAGTAACCGATGGCCGACGCCGACAGCAGCAGCGCCGGCTTGTGCTCGGCCGCGGCGATCCACGCCACTACCTTGTTGGTCAGGCCGATGCGGCTGTGGCGCAGCACCGCGCGCCGCGCCGCCGTCCAGCGCCAGCCGAGGATGCGCGCGCCGGCCAGGTTGACCACCACGTCGAACCGCCGCGACGGCGGCAGCTGCGCCATGTCGGTTACGCAGTCGACGCGGCCGTCGAACAGGGCCGCCGCGCGCGCCGGCTGCCGCGTCAGCACGGTGACGCGATGGCCATCGCGCAGCAAGGTGCGCACCAGGTGCTGGCCAACAAAGCCGGTGGCGCCGGTGATCAGGAAAGCGCGCGCGCCATCGGCGGCAGCGCCGGGGAGTTGCGTGAACACGCCGGAATCGGAATGTGTGATCATGGTTTATGCCCCATCATTTATGCACCATCAGCCAATACACCACCAGCAGGGCCGCAAACGCGGGCACACCCAGCGCGGTCCAGATTTTTTCGTAGCGCCAGTAACGCTCGGGCAGCGGCGTGGCGTCGCGCGCGGCCTGCTGCGCCATGTCGCGCATGCGCAGTTGCAGCCACACCACCGGCAGCCAGCAGGCGCCGGCCAGCAAATACAGCGCGATCGACCAGACGATCCACGCGGAGCCGAGCGGGAAGCCGGCCAGATGCACCATCCACAGCCCGGACAGCGGCTGGATGATAACGGACGGCGTGGTGAACCACCAGTCCGCCCGCGCCACCAGCCGCGTCACCACGGCGATCGCCGCGACGTTGCGCGTGCGGTTGGTGAAGAACATGTAGAAGGCGGTGCCGAAGCCGGTGCCAAACATCGCCGTGGCCGACAGGATGTGCAGCCATTTGATCGCCAGGTAATCCATTATCTGCTTCCTCTCCACATCCACAACATCAGCGCCAGCAACGGCAGGTTTTTACTCAGCGGCCCAAAGGGATGGAGCCAGAAGCCGGGCAGGCAGGCGCTCATCGCCAGCGTGTAGCCGCCGACCAGCGCCAGTTGCGCGGCCCACAGCCAGCGCCGTGGACGCAGCAGGAGCAACGCGCCGATCAGCGCGTCGGCGAGGCTGGCCGCCAGCAGCGTGACTTCGCGCGCTGGCGCCGGCACGCCGCAGGCGGCCAGCCACGCGTGGCTCTGCGCATGCGGCCAGCCAAACCAGGAGACGGCGGCGGTCCATAGCCACAAGGCTGCCATCGCCAGCGTGATCATCGGCGCGGCCCAGTGCCACACGGCGGCGATGCGCTGCGCCGGCTGCGCGAACCGCGCCGGATCTTGCGGCGGATGCCCGAGCAGGGCGGCGGCAGCGCCGGGATCGGCGGTGTTGCCGCCGTCCGCGCTGCGCTCCAGCATGCGCAGCGACTCGGGTGTCAGCGCGCTGGCCGGCCACCATGCCGCCACGCGGGCCGCGATGCGCGCCAGCGGCGCGGGCAGTTCCAGCACCAGCGCCGGCGCGGCCCGCATGCCGCGCCGCAGCTCGTCCAGGTACGCGGCCAGCGTCAACGGACGCGGACCGACGGCGGCCAGCTCGCGTGGCGGCGCCTGCTCCGCCGTCACCAGCGTGGCGATCAGCGCCGCCAGATCGCGCACGTGGATCGGCTGCACGCGCGCGCGACGCGCCATCGGCAGCGCCAGCACCGGCAGCGTGGCCAGCGCGCGGAACATGATGCTGCTGGCGCCGTCGTCGCCGTACACCAGCGATGGCCGCACCACGCAGGCCTGCACCGCACGCGCCAACAAATCGGCATCCGCCGCGCCCTTGCTGCGCCAGTAGCCGGTGGACGCGGCGGCGTCGCTGCCCAGCGCCGACACCTGCACCACCCGCCGCACGCCCAGCTGCTCGCAGGCAGCGAACAAGGCAGCCGGCGCGGCGCGGTGCAGGCGGTCGAAGTCGCCGGCGCGGCGTTCACGGATGATGCCCACGCAGTTGACCACCGCGTCGGCCTGGCGCAGCAGCGGCAGCCAGTCACGCGCATCCGTCAGGCTGGCGACGTCCGCCGCCAGCCAGTCGCGCGCGCCCTGCGGACGGCGCCGGCTCATGCCGGTGACCTGGCAACCGGCGTCGCACAGCGCCTGCATGACGTGGCTGCCGATCAGGCCGGAAGCGCCAACGACGAGGACCTTCATACCGCCTCCCATCTTTTATTTCTGTAAAAACAGAAACGTGAGGTCAAAAATTTTTAATCGCTGCCTCAATCGCTGCCTCAATCGCCGCCTAACAGGCGCGCCACCTTGCCGCCCATTTTCAGGAAGCGCTGCATGGTCGCCGGCGGCAGGTGCTTGTAATCGTCATAGGTCGCGGTCAGCATCTCGAGGAAGTCCAGCACCTGCTCCATCTTCGCCTTGGTGGCCTGCTCCAGCAGCGGATCGCTTTCCGCCTCCAAGGCGCAGGCGCGCAGCACCGTCAGCGTGGGATCGATCTCGCGCTTCTTGCGTTCCTCAACGATGACGCGGAAGATCTCCCATACGTCCTGCAAGGCCGCGAAGTGATCGCGGCGGTCGCCGGCCATGTGGGTGATGCGCACCAGCCCCCAGCTCTGCAGCTCCTTCAGGCTGTTGCTGACGTTGGAGCGCGCCACATTCAGCGTCTCGGCGATCTGCTCGGCGTTGAGCGGCTGGTTGGCCAGGAACAGCAGCGCGTGGATCTGCGCCACGGTGCGGTTCACGCCCCAGCGCGTGCCCATCTCGCCCCAGTGCAGGATGTACTTTTGTATGGTCGGCGTCAGCTCCATGATTTCTCAAATTTCTGTCAATACAGAAATATTAGGATGCCATTACAGCAAAGTCAACGACTTTTCTTTCGGATGCGCCATGTAGTCGCTGAGCCAGGCGTGGATGCGGTTGGCCTTGGTGGTGATCGCGCTGTCGAAGCCGCGCGCGGTCAGCAGGGCGATGCCGTTGCTGTCTCGCAGCAGGCCGGGTTGCAGTTGCCAGCGGCCGCCTTCGCGGCGCACGCACCACGGCTGCAGGCAGTCCGACAGCAGCGACGCCAGCACCAGGTGGTGCGAGGCCACCACCACCCGCCCGCGCTGCGCCAGCGTGTGCAGCACCGCGCCGGCCGCCGATACCGACTCCAGGTAGTTCGTGCCGCGGAAGATTTCGTCGATGAGGAAGATGGCCGGCGCGCGCGCCGCCAGCGCCAGTAGCTTCTGCCCGCGCCGCAGTTCGGCCATGTAGAAGCTCTCGCCGCTGTCCAGCGCGTCCTCGTTCTGCATGCTGGTGTACACCGGCCGCAGCGGCGTGACCGCGCGCCCGGCGTAGCAGAAGCCGAAGGCGCGCGCGGTGATCAGGTTCAGGCCGATGGTGCGCAGCAGGGTGCTCTTGCCGACGCCGTTCTGGCCGGAGATGAACACGCCCTGCTCCGCCATGCTGAAGGTCAGCGGCGCGGCGTCGGCCAGCAGCGGATGCACCACCGCGTCCAGCGCCACCGCGTCGCCGCGCTCGGCCCAGCAGAACGACGGCGTCTGCGCCAGGTGACGCGCCAGCGCCAGATCCGCCTCCAGCGCCGCCACCCGTTCAAAGCTCGAGCGCAGGAAGCCGACGTTCTCGCGCACCACGTCGCGGCTGCGGAAGTAGTGCCGCACATTTTGCAGGAACATCCAGTCCGCGTAATCGCGCGCGCCTGGCAGCTCGGCCAGCAGCGAACGGCTCAGGCGCCAGTTCAGCTTTGCCGCCTCGGCGCCGTCGTCGCGCAGCGGCGCGGTGGCGCCATGGTCCACCTGCGCCAGCTGGCCGTGCGCGCGCAGCATCTGCTGCGTGGCATGGAGGATGCGTTCCCACTCCTGGATCGCGTCGTGGTAGCGCGCCTGGATCGCGCACAGCGTGAGGAACAGCGCCAGCGTCACCACCCACATCCACAACCAGCTCATGCCCAGCGCCAGCGCGGCCGACAGCAGAAACGCCACCGGCAGCCAGCCCAGCGCCGGCACCCAGCGCGGCGCGGCGGGCAGCGGCGCGCCAAACAAGGTCGCGCTGATTTCACGGTCGGCCTCGCGCAGGCCGGCGCTGGCGGCGCCCAGGCGCTGGCGCAGCCCCTCGTCCGCCACCAGCGCGCGGACGCGGACGGTGGACGGCTCGGCGTCCACATGCAGCCGGCGGTGCAGCTCCTGCTGGCCGAAGATGCTGGTGCCGCGCGCCAGCGCCGCGCTGTAGGCAGGCAGCAGCAGGTCGTCCCAGGTGGGCGCGTCCAGCAGGGTGTCCGCGTCGGACAGGGTGCGGCGGTACAGGTCAACGTCGCTCGGCACAAACGGGTAGTCGGTCATGGAAAGGATTAAAAAGTGGCAACACGGCGCCAGATGGGCGTGCTTGACAGTTTTTCAAGTCAGGGCGGACGGCACGGACAAAGCCGGACGCTCGCGGACAGCGGACACCAGCGCATATTCCCCATCAAATCAATTACTTAGTTGCTGGCACGCTTTCTGCATAACGTCGCCCATTCCTTCATTACCCGACCATCATGATACGTGACACCTCCAACCAGGACGCCGTGATCGCCCCGCCCAAGGGCCAGGCCAACAAGCGTCGCCTGATCATCGCCGGCGGCGTTGTGGCGCTGCTGGCCGTGGGCTGGTACCTGTTCCACAACTGGCGCGGCAGCGACCACTCGGTCAACATCGCGCGCCTGCGCATCGCCGAGGTGGGACGCGGCACGCTGATCCGCGACGCCGCCGTCAATGGCCGCATCGTGGCCGCCGTCAGCCCGACGCTGTACGCGCCGTCGCTGGCCACCGTCACGCTGCAAGTCCACGCCGGCGACACCGTCAAGAAAGGCGACGTGCTGGCGGTGCTGGAATCGCCCGACCTGTCCGACGCGCTGAAAAAGGAGCAAGCCGCCTACGCGCAGATCGAGGCCGACGTGGCGCGCCAGCGCATCCTGGCGCGCAAGCAGAAGCTGCTGGCGCAGCGCGACGCCGACACCGCCGAAATCGACCGCCTGTCCGCGCAGCGCACGCTGGAGCGCTACGACGCCGTGGTCAACGACGGCATCATCGCCAAGATCGAATACCAGAAGGCCAAGGACGCGCTGAACTCCGCCGCCATCCGCGCCAAGCACGCCGAGCAGGCCTCGACGCTGGAGAGCGACAACGTGGCGCTGGAGCTGGAGTCCAAGCTCAAGCAACTGGAGCAGCAACGCAGCACGCTGGCCAACGCCCAGCGCCGCGTCGACGAGCTGACGGTGCGGGCGCCGGTGGATGGCTTCATCGGCACGCTGTCGGTGACCAACCGCAGCGTGGTGCCGGCCAACACGCCGCTGATGACGCTGGTCGATCTGTCGCGCCTGGAGGTGGAGCTGGAGGTGCCGGAAACCTATGTGTCCGACCTGGGCATCGGCATGAACGCCGAAATCAACTACGGCACCGGCACCACCACCGGCAAGCTGTCGGCGCTGCCGCCGGAGGTGGTGAAGAACCAGGTGCTGGCGCGCGTGCGCTTCAACGAACAGCCGTCCGGCCTGCGCCAGAACCAGCGCATCACCGCGCGCCTGCTGATCGACGAGAAGCACGACGTGCTGATGGTGCAGCGCGGCCCGTTCGTCGAATCGGAAGGCGGCCGCTATGCCTACGTGGTGCGCGACGGCCTGGCCATCCGCACCCCGATCAAGCTGGGCGCCACCAGCGTCGCCGCCGTGGAAATCCTCGGCGGCCTGAAACAAGGCGACAAGATCGTCATCTCCGGCACTGAAACCTTTGAGAACGCCGAACGCGTCTCGATCAATCAATAACGCAATCACCTATTTGAGAGGCCCTTATGCTGCGCATGAAAAACCTGAGCAAAGTGTATCGCACCCACATGATCGAAACGCACGCGCTGCGCGGTTTCGAGATCGAAGTCCATCAGGGCGAATTCGTCACCGTCACCGGTCCTTCCGGCTCCGGCAAGACCAGCTTCCTCAACATCGCCGGCCTGCTGGAGGAATTCACCGACGGCGAATACGTGCTGGATGGCGTCAACGTCAAGGGCATGGACGACAATGCCCGCTCGCGCCTGCGCAACGAGAAGCTGGGCTTCATCTTCCAGGGCTTTAACCTGATTCCCGACCTGTCGCTGTTCGATAACGTCGACGTGCCGCTGCGCTATCGCGGCTTCAACGCGGCCGAGCGCAAGGAGCGCATCGAGGACGCGCTGGCCAAGGTCGGCCTGGCGTCGCGCATGAAGCACTATCCGGCCGAACTGTCGGGCGGCCAGCAGCAGCGCGTGGCCATCGCCCGCGCGCTGGCCGGCTCGCCCAAGCTGCTGCTGGCCGATGAACCGACCGGCAACCTGGATACGCAAATGGCGCGCGGCGTGATGGAACTGCTGGAAGAGATCAACGCCGCCGGCACCACCATCCTGATGGTCACGCACGATCCCGAACTGGCGGTGCGCACCCAGCGCAACGTCCACATCATCGACGGCCAGGTGTCCGACCTGGTGCGCAAGTCGCCGTCGCTGAGCAACGTGGCGTAAGGAGGCGGCATGTTCCAATACTACTTCCTGCTGGGCGCGCGCAGCCTGCGCCGCAATCCGGCCCTGACCGCGCTGATGGTGCTGACGCTGGCCATCGGCGTGGCCGCCAGCATCGCCACGCTGACCATCCTGCACGTGATGTCGGGGAACCCGATTCCGAGCAAGAGCGAACGCCTGTTCGTGCCGCAGTTCGACAACGGCCCGCTGGACAGCTACAAGCCCGGCGACAAGGCCAATGACGAGCAACTGAGCTACCGCGACGCCATGAACCTGATGAACAGCAAGGCCGGCGAGCGCCGCACCGCGCTGTTCGGCATCAGCATGCCGCTGGAGCCGGAGCGCAAGGACATGGGCGTGTTCATCGTGCGCGGCACCGCCGCCGGCGGCGCCTACTTCAACATGTTCGAGGCGCCGTTCCTGCACGGCCAGGGCTGGGCGCCGGACGCCGACCAGCGCGGCGACAACGTGGTCGTCATCGGCCGCAAGCTGTCGGAAAAACTGTTCGGCAACGACGACGCCACCGGCCGCCGCATCCGCATGGGCGGCAACGACTACCAGATCGTCGGCGTGCTCGATACCTGGGAAGTGGTGCCGCGCTACCAGCGCCTGATCGGCTCGGAGAGCTTCTTCGGCGACGAGGACGACATCTACATCCCCTTCGCCACCGCCATCCGCAACCAGGTCAACCGCAATGGCAGCGTAGGCTGCCAAAGCAACGTCGAGCCGGGCTTCCAGGGCTTCATCGATTCCGAGTGCACGTGGATCCAGTTCTGGTTCGAGACCGCCACCCCGGGCGACCGCGCCGCGCTGCAAAGCTTCCTGGACAGCTACACCGCCGAACAGCGCAAGCTGGGCCGCCTGCTGCGCCATTCGCCCAACAAGCTGTATGACGTGATGGAGTGGCTGGAGTTTAACAAGGTGGTCGACAACGACAACAAGCTGGCGGTGTGGCTGTCGTTCGGCTTCCTGCTGCTTTGCCTGGTCAACACCATCGGCCTGCTGCTGGCCAAGTTCTCGGTGCGCGCTTCCGAAGTCGGCATCCGCCGCGCGCTGGGCGCCTCGCGCCGCGAAATCTTCACCCAGTTCCTGATCGAGACCACCGTGGTTGGCCTGGTCGGCGGCGTGCTTGGCCTGCTGCTGGCGTTCGGCGCACTGGCGCTGATCGCGATGCAGTCGCGCGCCCTGGCCACCGTCACCCAGATGGACTGGGTCATGCTGCTGACCACCTTCGTGCTGGCGGTGTTGTCGGCCGTGCTGGCCGGCCTGCTGCCGACCTGGCGCGCCTGCCAGGTGACGCCGGCGCTGCAACTCAAATCCCAATAAGCGAGGCCCATCATGGAAATCCGTCCCATCCTGTCGGCGCTGCTGCGCAACAAGACTGGTCCCGTCCTGGTCGCGGTGCAGGTGGCCCTGAGCCTGGCCATCCTGTCCAACGCCCTGTACATCGTCAAGGACCGCCAGGCCATCTCGGCGCGCCCCAGCGGCGTAGCCGATGAAAGCGCGGTGTTCAGCGTCCAGATCCGCCGCCTGAAGGCGCTGCCGCACGAGGCCAGCCTGGCCAGCCAGCGCGCCGAACTCACGACCATGCGCTCGGTGCCCGGCGTGGTGTCGGTGGCGCAGACCAGCCAAATTCCGCTGAGCCGTTCCGGCAACACCACCGGCCTGGCGACCGACCGCAAACAGGTGCAAGCGGTGGCGCTCGGGTCCACCTACATCAGCGCCGACTCGCTGGTGAAGACCTGGGGCCTGCAGCTGATCGAAGGCCGCGACTTCCTGCCCAACGAGGTGCTCGAAGTGGATGAACTGACCAGCAAGGAATTCCCCAAGGTCGCCATCATCACCCGCACGCTGGGCGAAAAGCTGTGGCCCGGCGCCACCAGCTTCGTCGGCAAGGACATGCTGAACGGGACCGGCAGCGACGCCAACGCGCTGCGCATCGTGGGCGTGGTCGAGCGGCTGCAGACGCCAGCGGCGCAAATCACCGCCAAGGGCGAGCAATCGTTCATCATCCCGATGCGCGCCACCGGCGAAGCCGCCTACGGCTACACCGTGCGCGCCGAGCCGGGCCAGCTCGACCGCGTGACCAAGGACGTGGAATCGGCGCTGCGCAACGCCTCGCCGGAACCGATCATCGTCAAGACCAAGTCGATGACGGACACCCGCAGCGCGCGCTACCGCGCCGACATGGCGCTGGCGTGGATGCTGGTGACGGTCAGCGTGCTGCTGTTGCTGATCACCGCCAGCGGCATCGTCGGCATGGCCAGCCTGTGGGTGACGCAGCGCCGCAAGCAGATCGGCGTGCGGCGCGCCCTGGGCGCGCGCCGGGTCGACATCCTGCGCTACTTCATCACCGAGAACATCCTGATCACCAGTGCCGGTGTGGGCGCCGGCGTGCTGCTGGCGCTCGGCCTGAATCAGCTCATCGTCAGCAAGCTGGAGATGGCGCGCCTGCCGGCCAGCTACCTGCTGATCGGCTCCGGCGTGTTCTGGGCGCTGGGCATCCTCGCCGTCTACGGTCCGGCGTGGCGCGCGGCCAGCATCTCGCCGGCCACCGCCACGCGCACCGCGTGACGGCCAGGAATGTTATGCTTGCGGCATGCCTACTGTACTGATCATCGACGATAACGCCGCCGTCTCGGTGGCGCTGGAAGTGCTGTTCTCGCTGCACGACATCGAGGCGCTGCGCGCCGCCTCGCCGGAGGAGGGCCTGGCGCTGCTGGAACAGCACAGCGTCGACCTGGTCCTGCAGGACATGAACTTCAGCGCCGACACCACCTCCGGCGCGGAAGGCACGGCGCTGTTCCGCGCCATCCGCGCGCGCCATCCCGAACTGCCGGTGATCCTGCTCACCGCCTGGACCCACCTGGACGCGGCGGTGGACCTGATCAAGGCCGGCGCCGCCGACTACCTGGCCAAGCCGTGGGACGACAACAAGCTGATCGCCACCGTCAACAACCTGATCGAACTGGGTCAGGCCAAGCGCGCCTTGCAGCAGCGGGTGCAGGTGGAACTGCGCCAGCGCCGCGAGCTGGAAAGCGGCCATGACCTGCGCGGCATGGTGTTCCAGGACCCGGCCACCGAACGGGTGATCCACCTGGCCTGCCAGGTGGCGCGCGCCGACGTGCCGGTGCTGATCTCCGGGCCGAACGGCACCGGCAAGGAGCGCATCGCCGAAATCATCCAGGCCAATTCCGCGGTGCGCGGCGGACCGTTCGTGGTGCTGAACTGCGGCGCCATTCCGTCCGAACTGATCGAGGCGGAACTGTTCGGCGCCGACGCCGGCGCCTACACCGGCGCCTCCAAGGCGCGCGAGGGCAAGTTCGAGGCGGCCGACGGCGGCACGCTGTTCCTCGACGAAATCGGCAACCTGCCGCTGGCCGGGCAAATGAAGCTGCTGCGGGTGCTGGAGACGGGCCGCTTCGAGCGCCTCGGCTCCAACCGCGAGCGCCAGGTCAAGGTGCGCGTCATCAGCGCCACCAACGCCGACCTGCCGGCCATGATCAAGGCCGGCACCTTCCGCGAAGACCTGTTCTACCGCCTCAACGTGATCGAACTGCGCCTGCCGCCGCTGGCCGCGCGGCCGCTGGACATCCTGCCGCTGGCGATGCACTTCCTCGGCGCCCATCCACGCCTGCAGCTGCACGCCGACGCGCGCGCGGCGCTGCTGGCGCACCCGTGGCCGGGCAATGTGCGCGAACTGAAGAACGTCATGCTGCGCGCCGGCCTGCTGGCCAGCGGTGACGTCATCAAGGTGGCCGATCTTGGGCTGCCGCCGGCGACAGGCGCCAGCGCGTCCGCCCCCGAGGAAAGCAGCCGTGAGCTGGACCGCGACGCCATCCATCTGGCCCTGAACCGCGCTGGCGGCGTGGTGGCGCAGGCGGCGGCGGAGCTGGGCCTGTCGCGCCAGGCGCTGTACCGCCGCATGGAGCGGCTGGGCATCGTGCGGCCGTGATGGACCGCGACGACGAGCACGACGCCGCCACTGGCGAAACGCCCGAGCCGCCGGCGCCACGCGCCCCCGGCGCCAGGCCCGCCGCGGGGCCGCCACCGCGACGCAGCGGCCTGCGCCTCTCGCTGCTGACCCGCTGGACAGCGCTGATCGGCACCCTGCTCACGGTCGGCCTGCTGATCGCGCTCGAACTGACGCGCATCTTTCCCGACCATCCCGGCCTGGTGCTGGCCATCTGCCTGCTGTGCATACTGCCGATCGCCATCATCACCATCCGCGCGGAGCTGGAGCGCATGCTGTCCCTGTTCCGCGCCCTGACCGGCACCGTCACCAGCTACCAGGACGGCGATTTCTCCTTCAGCCTGCACTGGGCGCAGGATGACGAACTGCGCGAACTGGTGGACGCCCACAACGCCCTCGGCGCCGTGCTGCGCAAGCAGCGCCTGGACCTGGTGCAGCGCGAACTGCTGCTGGACACCATGGTACAGAACACGCCGGTGGCCATGCTGCTGGTCTGCGAAGCAGGCCCCATCGCCTACGCCAACCTGGCCGCGCGCCAGCTGCTCCACCAGGGGCGCCGGCTGGAGGGCCACCAGCTGGACGAGATCCTGGCGCACGCCTCGCCGGCGCTGCTGGAAGCGCTGGCGCGCGGCGGCGATGGCCTGTTCACCACCAAGTCCGCCAACGCCGACATCGACGAGGAAGACGTCTACCACCTGGCCCGCCGCAGCTTCAAGCTGAATGGCCGCAAGCACGAACTGCTGCTGCTGCGCCAGCTGACGATGGAACTGCGGCGGCAGGAAGTACAGACGTGGAAAAAAGTCATCCGCGTCATCAGCCACGAACTGAATAACTCGCTGGCGCCATTGACGTCGCTGGCGCACTCCGGCGCGGAGCTGGTGCGGCGCGGCCAGACCGAGCGCCTGCCGCAAATTCTGGCCACGATCGAAGAGCGCACGCGCCACCTGGAAAACTTCATCCTCGGCTACGCGCGCTTCGCCAAGCTGCCGGCGCCACGGCTGGAAAGCCAGCAGTGGCAAGGCTTTCTTGGCCAGTTGCGCGAACAGGTGATGTTTACACTGATCGGCGAGGCGCCGGCGGAAGCGGCCGTGTTCGACCCCGCCCAGCTCGAGCAAGCCCTGCTCAACCTGCTGAAAAACGCCCACGAATCCGGCTCGCCGGCGGAAGAAGTCAGCCTGGAAGTACGGCGCCTGCACGACGCCGTGCGCATCGACGTGCTGGATCGCGGCCCGGGGATGAGCGAAGCGGTGCTGACCAACGCGCTGGTGCCGTTCTACTCCACGAAGCGCAGCGGCACGGGGCTGGGGCTGGCCCTGGCGCGCGAAATCGCCGAAGCCCACGGCGGCCGCATCACGCTGACCAACCGCGACGGCGGCGGCCTGATCGTCACCATCCTGCTGCCGCTCACCAGCTAAGCCCCCCACCGGGGTCTGACCCCGCACGGGGTCAGACCCCATCTGGCCTGGGGGTAACAGCGGCTGATAAACTAGCGCCATGACCAAACCCTCCCCCCGCTTCGACCACCCCGGCCACCCGCCCGCCACCATCACCGAATTCCAGGGCGTGCGCAGCCTGCACCTTGGCACCTCCTGGGTCCAAGGCGCGATGCGCATCGCCAAGCCAGACAACATCGAACTGGAATACGTGCAGATGATGATGATGTGGCTGCTCTTCCACGACCAGCCGCGCCACATCGTGCAACTGGGCCTGGGCAGCGCCGCGCTGACCAAGTTCTGCTACCGTCGCCTGCCGCAGGCGCGCGTGACCGCCATCGAACTCAATCCCAACGTCATCGCCATGTGCCAGTCGCAATTCGGCCTGCCGCCCAACGACGAACGCCTGACCGTGCGCGAAATGAACGCCATGGACTTCGTGCTCGATCCGGCCAACCGCAACAGCGTCGACATCCTGCAGGTCGACCTGTACGACGAGGAAGCGCGCGGCCCGGTGCTCGACTCGCAGGAGTTCTACCAGGGCTGCGCCGACGTGCTGCGCGACGGCGGCATCATGACCGCCAACGTCTTCGGCGACGACTTCACCAACTACGACAAGAACCTGCACACCATGGAACTGGTGTTCGACGCCGTGGTGTGGCTGCCGGAAGTCCACGACGCCAACATCGTCG
Organism: Duganella sp. 1224; assembly: GCF_013408245.1. Taxonomy (GTDB): domain Bacteria; phylum Pseudomonadota; class Gammaproteobacteria; order Burkholderiales; family Burkholderiaceae_D; genus Rugamonas. Next base: position 72,921 of record NZ_JACBYS010000010.1, on the reverse strand, counting down.
TCATCGCCTTCAAGCAGGCGCCGTCGCTCGACTTCAGCGTGCTGTATGAGCGCGCCGGCGAGATCAAAAAGAGTTTCAACCTGCCGGCCAAATCCTGGGTCAACGGCTTGAAGGAATGGATGCGCGACCACCAGTAAACATCCTCGTTTTCCGCCTATCGATATGCAAGCGCATCATACCGATGCGCGCGTACCACACTTTTGCACCATCATCGCGCAAATTCGTGCCGGGGTCGCCGGCCAGCTTACGACACATTGCGCGAGTATGAAAGCAGTATGTTCGGCTGTGCATATTTCGCAACATTGTGGTGCAAGCCACGTTGGCATGTTCCGACCCGTCGCCTTAGTATTTTTCCAACGGCCTTCCCCCGCGGCCGTCTCCAAAAAAATATCACGAGAGAGAACAATGACAAGAGCACCGCACTTCAAACGCACCATGCTCGCCAGCGCCATCCTGCTGCTGGCAGCGCAAACCGCCACCGCGCAAACCGCCACCGACAACGGCGCCAAGGCCGACGAGCAGACCGTGGTGGTCCTCGGCTCGCGCTCGGTGGCCAAGACCGCGCTGGACACCTCGGCGCCGGTCGGCCTGATCGGCCTGAAGGACCTGCAGACCGCCGGCCCGCTGGAACTGGGCAAGCTGCTGCAAACGCTGGACCCGTCGTTCAACTTCTCCACCACCTTCATCAGCGACGGCACCGACTCGATCCGCCCCGCCACCCTGCGCTCCCTCGGCCCAGACCAGGTGCTGGTGCTGATCAACGGCAAGCGCCGCCACCAGCAGGCGCTGGTCAACGTGCAGCAGACCATCGGCCGCGGTTCGGCCGGCACCGACATCAACGCCATTCCGCTCGGCGCCATCCACCACATCGAGGTGCTGCGCGACGGCGCGGCCGCGCAGTACGGCTCGGACGCCATCGCCGGCGTGATCAACATCGTCCTCAAATCGAATGTCGGCGAGACGGCGCTGAGCGGCCAGCTGGGCACCACCTCCGAAGGCGACGGCGACCTGTACTCGGCCAGCGCCAACCGCGGCTTCGCGCTGGGCGAAAACGGCGGCTACATCAATCTGACGCTGGAAGGCCGCAAGCGCGGCGAAACCAACCGCGCCGGCCCGGACTCGCTGCGCGTCAGTCCACCGCGCGTGACGCAGCACATCGGCGACAGCAACACCAAGGACGGCTACTTCTGGTGGAATGGCTCGCTGCCGATCGACAAGGCCAGCGACTTCTACGCCTTCGGCGGCGTCTCCAAGCGCAAGAGCGACTCGTATGGCTTCTTCCGCTCGGCCGGCGACGACCGCACCGTGCCGGCCGTGTATCCCAACGGCTTCCTGCCGGCGATCAGCACCGACATCAAGGACGCCTCGTTTGCCTTCGGCTACCGCCACGACCTGCCGCGCGACTGGAAGGCCGACATCAGCATCAACTACGGCCGCAGCGAACTGGCCTTCCACGAATCCAACAGCCTGAACGTCTCCTACTGGTACGAGCCGAAACCGGGCGGCGGCATCTATGCCGAATCGCCGCGCGAGGCCGACACCGGCACGCTGAAGTTCTCGCAACTGACCTTCAACGCCGACGTCAAGGGCCCGGTCAGATTCGGCGACAGCGAAGTATCGCTGGCCACCGGCTTCGAGTACCGCCAGGACAACTACCAGATCGTCGCCGGCGATCCGGTGTCGTACCAGTACGGCCGCAGCAACAACCCGGCCATTCCAATCACCACGCCGAGCGGCGCCACGGCGGCCGCCGGCATCCAGGGCTTCCCCGGCTACACGCCCGGCACGGCGGTGGACTCGGGCCGCCACAATATCGCCCTGTTCCTGGACGCCGAAACCAAACCAATCGACACGCTGACGCTGGGCGGCGCCGTGCGCTACGAAAAATACTCGGACTTCGGCAGCACCGTCACCGGCAAGCTGAGTGGCCGCTTCGACCCGACCAGGGAAGTAGGCTTCCGCGCCAGCCTGTCCACCGGCTTCCGCGCGCCGAGCGTGCAGCAGGAGTTCTACAGCTCCGTGTCCACCAACCTGAATAATGGCGTGCTGACCGAAACGCTGACCGCGCGCCAGGGCAGCGCCGTCACCCAGGCCTTCGGCATCAAGCCGCTGAAAGAGGAAACCTCACGCAACGGCAGCATCGGCGTGGTGCTGCGGCCGGTGAAGGACTTCTCGCTGACGGCGGACGCGTACGAGATCAAGATCAAGGACCGCATCGTGTTCTCCAGCGAAATCGCGCCGGAAGCCGGCGGCGGGCCGATCGCCAACATCCTGCGTCCGCTGGGCGTGGGCCAGGCGCAGTTCTTCACCAACGCGGTGGACACCCGCACGCGCGGCCTGGACGTGGTGGCCGAAAACACCACCAGGTTCGACAACTCGACGCTGGTGCTGTCGGGCCAACTGGGCTTCAACAAGACCGAAGTGACCAAGCGCCATTCGACGTCGTCGGTGCTGAGCGGCGAAAAACTGTTCGACGCCTCGCAGGTGACGCTGATCGAACATGGCCAGCCGCGCAAGCACCATGTAGTGGCTGCCGACTACACGGCCGGCGCCTGGAACGTGAACACCCGCGCCAACTACTACGGCCCGGTGGAAGCGTCCAACTTCAGTCCACTGCAGAAATGGGACGCGCGCTGGCTGGTCGACGCATCGGTGCGCTATGGCTTCAGCAAACGCACCTTCCTCAGCCTGGGCATCAACAACGCCTTCAACCAGCTGCCTAACCTGTGGACCAACGGCGGCGACTTCCCGAAACTGGGCTTCACCCGCTGCTGGGAGACCTGCCCTATCGGCTTGAACGGCCGCTCGTTCTACGTGCGGGCGGATACGGCGTTTTAAGCGACGTCGCGCAGTTGGCGGCGTAGGCCGCCAGGTGCACCAGCGCCGCCAACTGCTTCACCAGTCCCTCCATCTGCTCGGCCGGCACTTGCGCATAGCCGAGCATCAGCCCTTTCCAGCCGGAGTCGCCCTGCGTGTCGTGGGTACTGAGCGCATTGACGGCGATGCCGTGCTCCTGTGCCTGCGCGACGATGGCCACGTCGTCGATGCGCGCGTCGTTGAAGCGCAGTGACAGGTGCATGCCGGCCGAACCGCCGTGCACCGTCGCCACCGAGCCCAGATGCCGTTCCAGCGCGGCCACCAGCGCATCGCGCCGCTGACGGTACAGGCGGCGCATGCGCCGCAGGTGCAGCGCGAACTGGCCGCTGCGCAGGAATTCGGCCAGCGCCAGCTGCTCCGCCACGCGCCCGCGCGCCGACGACTGCGCGCGCATGCGCGCGAAGGCCTCGGCCAGCGCCGCCGGCGCCACGATGAAGCCTATGCGCAGCGACGGAAACATGGTCTTGCTGAAGGTGCCGAGGTAGAGCACCGGGGCGTCCGCCGCCAGGCCCTGCATGGCGTGCAGCGGCGCGCCGTCGTGCCGGAACTCGCTGTCGTAATCGTCTTCGATAATCAGCGCGCCGGCCGCGCGCGCCGCCTCGATCAGCGCCAGTCTGCGGCGCAAGGTCAGCACGCTGCCCACCGGGTACTGGTGCGATGGCGTGGTGTAGATCAGCCGCGGGGGCCGCAGCAGCCAGTCGTCCGCCGTGGGCGCCATGCCGTCGTCATCGACATCGATACCGGCAACGGCCAGGCCGGCGCCACGGGCGGCCGCCAGCGCGCCGCCGTAGCCGGGGTTCTCGATCCAGACCGTGTCGCCGGTGTCGGCCAGCGCATGCATGCAGATATCCAGGCTGCTCTGCGTGCCATCCGTGATGAACACCTGCGACGCCTCGCACACCACGCCGCGCGCGGCGCGCATGTGGTCGGCGATCGCCTCGCGCAGCCGTGGTTCGCCGGCCGGATCGCCGTAGTTCAGCTGCGTGACGGTCACCGCGCGCAGCGCGCGCTCCATCATGCGCCGCCACAGCGCCATCGGGAACTGTTCCAGCGCCGGCACGCCCGGCACGAACGCGCCCATGCGGTCCGCCTGCCCAGGCACGGCACGCAGGTTCTGTGCGCGTCGCGAAAGTCCGGCCTGCGGCGCCGCCGCTTCGTCACGCCGCGCGGGCTTGCGTTGAGGCGCCAACGCGGCCACCAACGTGCCACGCCGGTCGGTCACCACGTAGCCCTCGCTGGCCAGCTGCTCATACGCATACAGCACCGTGTTACGCGCCACGCCCAGCTCTTCCGCCAGCGCACGCGACGCGGCCAGGCGCGATCCGGCGGCCAGCGTGCCGTTGCGGATCGCGGCGCGCAGGCACTCGTGCAGCAGGCGCTGGCGCGGCCAGCCGCGATGCGCGTTCTGCGCGGTGTAGTCGGATATCAGCAGTGCGAGGTCCATTGACATCATTATAACTGTCGCTCCACAGGCGACAAAGCGTCTCCTGCCGGACGGTTTATCACGTTCCGGCAAGCCGCCATACTGCGTCATCACCTCACATTCTTCAGGAGCTTCCTCATGAAACAGTTCATCACCAGCCTCGCCTTCGCCGCCTTGTCGGCCACCGCCGCCGGCGCCGTCCATGCCGCCGCGCCGGACGTGCGGATGTACCGCCTGGACTGCGGCCACATGACGCTGGGCGACAAGTCGGTCCTGTCGGACGCTGGCCTCTACCGGGGCCAGTCCTACGACATCGTCATGACCTGCTACCTGATCAAGCACGGCAAGGACTGGCTGCTATGGGACGCCGGCCTGCCGAAAAAATACCTGCCGGGCCCCGTCGTTGAAGGCACGTTCACCACGGCCCTGGACCGCACCATCGCCGACCAGCTGCGCGACATCGGCCTGCGCCCGGAAGACATCACCTACGTGGCCGTGTCGCACGCCCACTTCGACCACGCCGGCCAGATCAACGACTTCCCCAACGCCACGCTGATCATCCAGCGCGCTGAACTCGACGCCATGGCCGACACCGAAAAAGCGGCGTCGCACTACATCGATGCCGCGCTGTTCAGCAGCCACGTCGCCGGCAAGGACCTGAAGCGCGTGCGGGTGATCGACGGCGATGTCGACCTGTTTGGCGACGGCACGCTGAAAACCATCCACACGCCGGGCCATACGCCTGGCAGCATGGCGCTGCTGCTGAAACTGAACACGGCCGGCTACTATGCGCTGTCCGGCGACCAGTGGCACATCACCGAAAGCCACGAGCGGCAGCAGGTGCCAGTCTGGAACTACGACCACCAGCAGACCATCAGCTCCGGCAAAAAGCTCGACAACGTGATCGCGCAGACCCGCGCCACGCTGGTGATCGAACACGAGCCGGTGGACAACAGGAAGCTGCCGGCCTTCCCGCGCTTCCTCGACTGAGCAGGGTGCGCCTGGCGGCTATTGCTGGAGCGTCTGCACGATATGCTCCAGCACCACGCGCGTTTTCGCGGTCATGCGGTGCCCGACCGGGATCAGGGCGTGCACCGGCGCCGCCGCCACGTCGGCCTGCGGCAGCACATGTACCAAGCGGCCATCCTTGACAAAGGGCTGGGCGAAACGGTCCATGATCTGCGCCACGCCCATGCCCATCGCGGCCGCTTCAACCAGCGCGTGGCCATCCGCCAGGATCAGCGCCGGCGTGGGTGCGAACTCGCGGCGCTCGCCCTCATCATTCAAGGTCCAGCCGCGCAGCTGGCCGGTGGGGCTGCGAAACAGCACGGCGTCGTGATCGGCGAGGTCCGCCAGTGCCACAATCGCGCCGCGCTGCCCCAGATACGACGGCGCTGCGTAAAGCCCCATTTTCAGGTCGCAGATTTTACGGACGGTCATGTCACTGTCGGCAGGCAGGTGGCCGATGCGGACCACAATATCCCAACCGTCAGCCACCGGATCGGACATGCGGTCGTTCAGCGCCAGCTCCACCACCACCTTCGGATGGCGCGCGCGCAATGCGCCCAGCGTCGGCAGCACCACGCGCCCGAAACCGGCCGGCAGGTCGACGCGCACGCGCCCCACGGGCTCGGAGCGATTGGCCGCCAATTCCAGCTCCGCTTCCCTCAGGCGCTCGATCGCCGCCTGCGCCGCAGACAGGTAGATCTGCCCATCTTCCGTCAGGTGCACCGCCCGCGTGGTGCGCTGGAACAGCTGCACCGCCAGGTGCTTTTCCAGCCGCTGCACCGCCTTGCCCACGCCAGACTTGTTGGCGCCGAGCCGCGCTGCGGCGGCGGTGAAGCTGCCCGCCTGCGCCACAGCGACGAACGCCATGATGTCCTGCAGCGAGGCACCGATCATTTCATGCATTGTCTCTCCCCTTGCAGGGTGGCTCCAAAAAATAAGCCACCGCTGGATCTTTTTGCGATGCCAGCATCTTATTACATTGTGACCTCAACCTTTTGGAATGGAGATCATGAACGACACAGCTTCCGCCCCGAGCGCGCGCACCCGCGTGCGCCGCGTCGCCACCAACGCGCATTACCACAGCACCACCCTGCATGCCATCATCGATGACGCCTACCTGTGCCACATTGCCTTTGGCGACGCCAGCGGCGCGCATTGCATACCCACGGCCTGCTGGCGTGAGGGCGATTACCTGTACATCCACGGCTCCAATGGCAGCCGCATGCTGAAGCGCCTGATGGATGGCGAATGCTGCGTGACCATCACGCACCTGGATGGACTGGTGCTGGCGCGCTCCGCGTTCAGCCACTCGATGAACTACCGGTCTGCCATGATCTACGGGCGTTTTGAGGTAGTGGAAGGCGCCGATGCGCGGCATGCGATGGAAGCGTTCATGGAGAAGCTGCTGCCCGGCCGCCAGGCGGACGTCCGCCCCGGCTCGGACAAGGAATACGCCGCCACCACCGTCATGCGCATTCCGCTGGCGGAAGCGGCGTGCAAGGTCCGCACAGGACCACCCAACGATGATGAGGAAGACCTGGGCTGGCCGGCGTGGGCCGGTGTGCTGCCCTTCGCCCGCGCGCATCTGCCCCCGGTGGCCGATGCGGCCTGCACGCTTGAGGCGCCGGCATACGTGCGGCGCTGGCAGCAGGAATAACGCTAGTCCAGCATCGGCGTCAGGTCAGGATCGCTCTTGCGCATCGCCCGGCGATAGGCTGGCCTTGCGCCGATGCGCTGCAGGTAGTCACGGATATGCGGATACGGCGCCAGATCAAACGGCTGGAACAGGCGCATGGTGGTAAGCGAAAATACCGTCATGATATCCGCCGCCGAGAATTCGCCGCCCGCGAGATAGGCTGCTTGCGCCAGTCGCTCCTCCATCAACGCCAGCACGCGCTCCATGCGGCCATGCACGGCCGCCAGCGCCGGGTGTCCTTCCGCCAGACCGGCGCGGCGCATGAACAGCACACGGCCAATCGCCGGCTGAAGATTGCCGTTTGCGAAATGGAACCAGTACAGGTAGTCCGCATAGCCAGGATGTTCCGGGCCGAACTTGAGCCGCCCGCCGCCATGTTTGACGATGATGTATTCGACGATGGCCGCCGATTCGGCCAGCATGAGCGGTCCGTCTTCGATGACCGGCGCCGCGCCGAGCGGATGCAGCGCTTTCAGTTCCGGCGGCGACAGCATCGTTGCCGGGTCGCGCGTGTAGTGCTGGATTTCATACGGCACATCCAGCTCCTCGCAGAGCCAGACGATGCGTTCGGACTGCGCATGGCCAAGGTGGTGGATTTTGATCATGTCATGCTCCTTTCAAAGAACGCGCTCATGGCCACGCACCGCAGTGGGTGCAAAGCCGAAACGCTGACGGAACCGCACAGCGAAACGCGATGATGATGCATACCCCACCGATAGCGCGATGTGCGATACCGGCTGCGTGGTCGCTTGCAGCAGCGTCAACGCGGTGGCCATGCGGATATCGACCAGCAGTTCGGTCAGCGTGGTGCCTTCTGTGGCAAGGCGCCGGCGCAGCGTCGCCTGTGACACTGACAGTTCGTTCGCCACGCGGTCTGCCGACCATTCCTGCTGCGGGCCGGAACCGATCAGAACGCGCACTCTGGACGAGATGTCCGCCAGGGCAGCCGGCGCAGAAAGCGCCACGCCGGCCTCCAGCAGCCAGTGCATCACTTCCAGCATGCGTTGCCGGGCCACGGATACGGGCAAACCGCAGCTCAAGGCCTCGGTGGCGCGCGCGAATGCGTCGGCAAGTCCTGCGTGCACCTTGGTCAGTGCACGCGCTTGGGATGGTGCTGCGGCCGTGGTTGCGCGGAGGCGGTAAAACGCATCGTCCAGCAGCGCCGGATCAAACACCAGCCAGCGCGCTTCGTAATGTTCGCCTTCGGTGACGGTGTTGGTGAAATCGACGGTCTGGCCGCCCGCAAAGACGAGCGCCTGGCCGGGGCGCGCGCGCACTGGCGCTCCATGTGTCGCGCGCACCGTCTTGATACCCCGGTCGACCAAGATCAGCGCCGGCTGCTGGACGTGGATCCGCAGTATTTCCAGTTCGCGCCCCTGCATCACATGCGCGGCGGCGCCTACGCCTTGTATGGCGTGGATGTCGCGGTCCGGATCGGGATGGGCCATGTGAGCGCCTGTTCGTGGAAACACCCGTAGTGTAGCTGCCACGCGGCGCGGCATGTGTGCCGTATCACTCGGATTTGGTGCCGATTCGCTCAAACACCATTTCATGTCCTGACATACGCTGCTCGCGCCACCACAGCGCCAGCAACAGCAGCGCAAACAACACCCCTGCCACACGTGTACCGACCCACGCCTCCCCCTCGTCCGCGCCAACCACGTCGGCATTGACGAGCTTCGCGGCTGGGGGAGCCAAGCGGGCGGCGTATTGCGCGGTGGCGTCGCGGCGCAGGGCTTTCTGCCATGCCGGCCAGTCGCCGGCGGCGTAGATGTACGCCATACCCTGCTCCGCCATGCCTTCCGCGCCGAACTTCAGCCAGCCAGCCTTGTGGGGCCAGAACGCCGCGCACACACCATCCGCCTTATCCGCGCGCGCGGCCAACGTCATCGCCGCATGGCCATCGGCGGAAAGCGCGGTCCCGGCCTTCACGCCCTGCGCGCAGACCTCCGTGCGCAATCCCGGTAGCGGCATCGGGTCATCCATGCGCCACGCCGTCTTTTGCACGCCCTCCAGCGCAATCAAATCCATGGCCGACTGCCACCACAACGCCAACGCCTGCGGCGCGCTGATCGCATACTTATGCCAGTCCGACACGCCTATCCACACCAGGCGCCCCGCCCCAACACGACGCTGCCACAACCAGGGCTGCCGCTTCCCATCGCGGGCCAGAACCGACCACGCCCCAGCACTGTCCGAAGGATTCAGCTGGGCCGGCGGCAGCGAGATGACGCCGAACTGCCGCGCGTCCTCCTTCTCCGTCGTCGGCGATTGCGGATGCAGCGGCAATCCAAACTCCCGCTGCCAGACGCCCGCATCCGCCGCATTCCCGCCGAGGATCACCAGCGGCGCGCCTTTGCCAGCCTGCGCCAGCAACATCGCACGCCCAGCCGCGTTCAAATGCTCGACATACGCCGCGTCGACGAACAGCGCATTCGGCGCAGTCAATGGCTCGCGTGCCGTCTCGCTACGCGAGATCGCCTTGCCCAGCGTGACACTCCAGTCCAGTATCGCGCCGCCATCCGACAGCAGCTGATTCAACGCCCGCGCATCAAACGACGGCGCATCGAAGCGCCCCTGTATCTGCAAAGGCACGGCATCCGTCACCTGCAACGGCAGCGGTCCCTGCGCGACGGTCTTGCCGCTCTTGTCGAGCAAACGCGCCTGCAACACCATCGTCTCGGCCACCGGCGGCAACCACTGCACAGACAACTGCGATGCCGCCGCCAGCCCGGAATCGGCCAGCACCTGCTTATTCTCCGCCAGCAGCTGCAGGCGCCACGGCGCCGGAACCAATGAGCGCCGCACCGTCAACGTAAAGATGCGGCCCAGCGATATCGAGCGAGGAAAATCAAGCCACAACAGATCCGCCGCCGCAGGCTGCCATTGCAGCGGACGCGCGGGTAAATCACGCCACTCGGCTTCCCGTACACCGTCGCCGCTCAACACGATGCTGGACGCGGAGGGAATCGCGCGCAGATCGGATTCGCTGATGCGGCCGGCCGCCGTACTGACGTTCAGCGGACCGGAGGCGCCTGGTGGCAGACGCACATCCGCAATCGCCACCGCCAGGGCGACACCTGCCAATACAGCCAGGCCGGCGTCGATCCAGCGGCGCCGGCGGGCGAACAGCGCCGCGCTGATCATGCCCACCACCAGCGCGGCCAACGGCGGCGCTATCGACATCAGGTCCGTGGACATCATCATTTGCCTTGCTCCTTGCCGCGCCACGCCTGGCGGAACGGCGTCTCGGCCGAGGAACGCGCCTGCAGCAGCACCGGCGCTTCCACCAGCGTGCCACGCAGCCACGCGCGCAACTCGGCGCGGCATGGCACGCAGCCATCCTGCACATCCTGAACCGCGCGCTGCGCGCTGAGCTTCTGCTCCTGATCGGGGATGCGGGCGGCGATCGCATCGCGCGCCGATTTGCTCCACAAGGCGGGCAAGGCGCCATCCTGCGACAAGGCTTGCACCAGGTCCCGTACCTCGGCCGGCACCGTATCGCTGGCCGTGCCCTGCGCGCGCTTGTAGCTCATGGCGCCGACCATGTCGCCGGTCATGCGCTTTTCCTCTTTCAGCGCCGGCGGCACGAAGGCGGTTCGGTGCAGATAAACGCGTTCCGCGGCCTGCAATTCCTTGATCGCGTCCAGCGCCTTGTATTCCGGTGGCAGCGCAGCCTTGGGCGCCACCGCGCGCAGGGATTTTTCCGCGTCCCACATCGCGGCCAGCGCGCGCTTGAGGATGGCCTTCGTCTGCGGATCAAAGATCGTGGCGTTGTCCTCCACGTCGTGCGCGTGGCCGAATTCCTTCATCACGCCGATTTCGCTGCCCGGCTTTTCGTTGCCGTGATGTTCGTGCTCATGCTCGTCGTCGCCGAACAGGCTGGATTCTTCGCCGAGGAACTGGCCGTAGCGCAGGCGCAGCGCGGCCTGGTCGGCGGCGATGCCTTCGCTGCGCGCGCGCAGCGTGGCGGCGGGCATGTTGGGATGCGCTTGCAGGTCCGCCACCAGTTGTTCGGTATCGATAATGATCTGGCGCTGGCTGCGCAGGTTTTCCGGCTTGCTCATCGATGGCAGCGCGGTCGAGTCCAGGCTTTCCGCCTCCGGCCCGGGCACGCGCAGCGTGTAGGTAGGCGATTGGCTGGTGTGCGGATTCTCCGGCGCGTTGTCGGTGGCGCGGACGAAGAAGTACAGTTCATCGCCCGCTTCCATGCCGAGTTCCGCCAACGTCCATTGTTTTTGCCAGTTGCGCACTTTCGGATCGGCCGATTGCGGCAGCGGTACTTCCTTGTCGCTGAAGCGGATGTTTTCGCCGCTGCCACGCGCGAGCGTCAGGTGCAGGCTGGCGCGGACGATGGCGTAGTCGTCGCGGGCGCTGATGGCAATTTGGACAGCCTTGGCGTCCTTTTGCAGCAGGTGGATCAGTTCTGTCGGCTCGATGACGCTCACTTGCGGTGCCTGATCCGGCGCCACGCGGATGTTGTAGCGGGTGCCGGCGGCGCCGCGCACGCGCCAGAACAGCGAGTCTTCCACGCGGAGCCTGGCGCAGTCCTTGCCAATGGTGAGCAACTGGCCGTCGCCCAGTTCGACCGCCGGCGCGGCGCCGGTGGCGTTGCGAACGCACCAGCGGACTTCCGCATATTGAGGAATCTGGATGTCGCGCGCGCCGGTGTCGAATGGCTTGATGCCGGTGTAGGCTGGCGGCGTGACGCTGAGATAGACCTCGCCATCCACCACCGGCTTGTTGGCTTGGGCGTGTGGCGCGGCGGGGCGTGCTGGCGGGACCTTGCCGTGCCATGCGGCGGCGGCGGCGGATGCCAGCAGCGCGAGGATCAGCGGGAGGAGGGCGAAGCGCGCGCGTGTCGCGGCGATGCGCTGGTAATCGGCGGCGGTCAGCGCGTTGGCAAGACGGGCTTGCAGGCGTTGTTGCTGGAGCCTGGCGATGGATGTGGTCACCTCGCGGGCCAGCAGATCGCTGCTGTCTTCCAGCGCGGGGACGGCAGTGTTGAGCCAGGACGGCCACTGGCTGGCGATGCGTTGCCGCCAGCGATAGGCGTCGGCGGCGGCGCTGATCGCCCAAATGGCGATGGCCGCCGCCGTGAAAGTGCGGGCATTGGGCAACAGCCACATGGCCAGGGCCAGCGGCACGAGGGCGGCCAGCCAAAGTGGCGCGCGGCGCCGGCAGATGGCGGTCCACAGACGGCGGCGCAAGTGGTCAGGTTCGCCGTGCATGCGTGAGGATCCGTTCGATGATGAAGAGGGCCAGCAACGCCAACGCCAGCCAGTACGCCGGCCTGGCATTGCTGATGGCGGGTAGCGCGCTGCGCGTGCTGCCGAAGATCTGCGATGGCGTGGCGTAGGGCGGCGATGGTGCGGCGGAGAGCCGCTGCCAGGATTCGTAGAGTGCGCGAGCGGTGTCGGCGTCGCGTGGGGGAAACGCGTCCGATGTCCACAGGCGGCCACGCGCGGAGTCGGCGTATTTCATCGTGATGCCGTTCAGCGTTAACGTCGATGCGTTTGCCAGTTCCGGGAACGCCGGGCGTGCCACACCTGCGGCGGGTACGGCAGGCGCGCTGGATACCGCGTCGCCTCGGGGCGCGGCGTCAGCGGCAGCGATCCACCAATTGGCAGCGCGCCAGTTGGCCGGTGGCGCGGCGGCGGGCATGTCCCAGACGATCAGCGTCGTGTTGGCGTCGGGTTCAGCGGACAGCTTGTGGCGTGTGGCGGCGTTGCCGGCGACGTCGAACGCGGCAAAGAGCGATTGCCACGCCATGGCGCGGTCGGCGGTCGCCGCCACCGTGATGTGTTGTTCGGTGCGGGGTGCTGCGGCGGCGACGCTGTGCGGAGCGGTGCGCACTTCTATCGGGTGGCTGAATTGCGGCACGCGGGCTGGCATGGCGATCTGGCCGGCACGGGCGACGATGAGCAGCCTCGCCGCCGGGCGCCAATCGCGTTCGTGGGCACGCAGCCATTGCAGTGCGTTTGGCGGCAGGGCGGCGCGCGCGGCGGAGGTAAAGCCTGCGGCCGTGATCTGCTGTTCTGTCCAGGCGTTGTCCGCGCCGCTGTCGATCAGGACAGTGTCGCCACGCCATGGGAAGATGGTGGCAGCCAGCCAGGCAATCAGCGTCACCAGCAGCACGCAGCGGACCAGCAGCAGCATCCTGTCGCGCCACTGCCACACGCGCAATTGCTGCGGCGGCGCCGACGGCAGAAAGCGCGCTGTGGCCAGCAGTTCAGCTTTGAGGCGCTGACGTTTCTGGCGATGCCACCAGATTGGCAGCAATAGCACCGGCAATGCCAGCCACCACAGAGGGTAAGAACTCAACATCATCGCGCCCGCGCTCCGGCCAGTTGCAGCCAGCCGCGCAGCACGCCGTTCAGCGGCTGCTCGATGCGCGCCTCGTAGTGCACGATGTTGTGTTGCCGGCAGCTGCCGGCCACTCCGTCAAAATGCGTGCGGCTTCGCTGCTTGTACTGTTCGCGATCGGCGTTGGACAGGCGATGCGGGCCATCATCATGCTCCGGGTCGCGGTAGCCGGCCCCGGATCTGAAGCTGGCGTCGACTTCGGCCTGCGTGCGCAGCGTGAGCAGGCGGACGTCATGGCGCATATTGCGCAGGCGGAGCAAGGCCTCGCTCAGCGGCGATGGCCAGTCGAGAAAATCGCTGGCGGCGAAGATCATGCCCGGTGCGCGGGCGAAGTGCAGGCTGGCGCGCAGCACATCGGCGGACGGCAGGCCGCCTTGTGGCGTCGCCTTGTTCAGCGCCGCCAGCACGCGTTGCAGTTGGCGCGGACCGCGCGCGGCCGGCGTGAACTCGACTTTGCCGGCGCTGCAGATCACCAGCCCAAAGGCGTCTCCCTGGCGCTGGGCGATGGCCGCCACGCAGGCCAGCACCGTGCGGGCGAACCAGAGTTTATCGATGCCGTTGATCTCGCGGCTCGGTTCCGCCATCGACGCAGTGGCGTCCAGCCAGAGCCAGGCGGCGACGTGGCTGTCCCGCTCCGCCTCGCGGACGAAGTAGCGGTCGGCGCGGGCCAGCAGTTTCCAGTCCACGCGCCGCCACTCGTCGCCGGGGGCGTAAGCGCGGTACTCGGAGAACTCGACGCCCGCACCGCGCTCGCGGCCGGCGTGGATGCCATGCCCCAGGCCCGCCAGCACATGGCGGATGACCAGATCCAGGTCCCTGGTCTGGGCCAGCATGGCGGTCATCGGGCCGGCGGCAGGTTTGGCGGTCAGTGACATCGGCAGCTTAGTCCGGGCGGATATGCTCGCGCAGCGCTTGCAGGATGTCGGCGATGGCCACGCCATCCGCCTCCGCCTCGAAATTACGCAGCACACGGTGCGCCAGCACCGGCAGCAGCATCTCTGCGATATCGTCGCGCGTGACGGCCAGGCGGCCGTGCATCAACGCGCGCGCCTTGGACGCCAGCACCAGCGCCTGTCCGGCACGCGGTCCCGCGCCCCAGCCGATATGTTTCTGCACCGCCGGCACGGTGGTCAGCGATGGCCGCGTGGCCCGCACCAGCCGGGTGGCATAGGCCACGAGGTGATCGCCGATCTCGATATCGCGCACCAACTGCTGCAGGCGCAGCAGCGTGGCGACATCCATCACCGGCTCGGCGTCCTTCAGGCCGGCGTGCGTGGTCGCGGCCACCATGGCGATTTCCTCTTCCTCGGTCGGATAGACCACGTCGATGCGCAACAGGAAGCGGTCCAGTTGCGCCTCCGGCAAAGGATACGTGCCCGCCTGTTCGATCGGATTCTGCGTCGCCAGCACAAAGAACGGCTTGGGCAGCTTGTGCGTCTGGCCGGCGAAGGTGACGGAGCGTTCCTGCATCGCCTCCAGCAAGGCCGATTGCGTTTTCGGCGGGGCGCGGTTGATCTCGTCCGCCAGCAGCACCTGCGTGAACACCGGCCCTTGCTGGAAGCGGAACTCGCGCTTGCGCGTCGCATGGTCCTCTTCAAGGATCTCGGTGCCGACGATATCCGACGGCATCAGGTCCGGCGTGAACTGCACGCGGTGGAAGTCCAGCTCCGTCGCCTGCGACAGCGACTTCACCAGCAGCGTCTTGCCCAGTCCCGGCACGCCCTCCACCAGCGCGTGGCCGCCGGCCAGCAGGCAGATGATCAGCGAGTCGATCACATTTTCCTGGCCGATGATCACGCGCGACATGCTGGCCTTCAGCGCCTTCACCTTGGCGGTCAGTTCGCCGATTTCATTTTCGCTCCAGGCGACACCTTCAGCCATAACTACGCTCCCAACGCATATTGAATGATATTGACCGCAAAGCGGGTGTTATCGACCGCGAGGAAACGCTTGTTGCGGAAGTCGTAATCCCACTCGCAGCCATAGTCCTTGTTGCTGTACAAAAGCCGCACGCGGCCGCCCACCTCGACCGCCTTCAGATAGTCGTGCACCAGATCGTCGCCCCAGCCGTTCAGCTCCACGGCGGTGTTGGGCGGCCCGTCTTCAAACTTGAAGAAGCTCGAATAGATCGGATGGTTGTTGGGGATCTTGTGCAGCGCCTTCGGCCCGAAGATGCGACCGATTTCGGCCTCGAACGATTTCGCGAACAGCCCATCGATGTCGTGATTGCAGTCGTCCACGAACAGGAAGCCGCCGCCCTTGATGTAGCGCTCCAGATTCTTGCGCTCTGCCGCCGTGAACTGCACCAGCTTGTGGCCGGCGAAATAGCAGAACGGCGCCTCCAGCATTTTCGGGTCGGACAGCGCAACGATGCGCTCGACGGGATCGACCCGCAAGGTGGTGTACTCCACCAGCGAGTTCAGTACGTTGCTGGGCATGCGGACATCCACATCCCAGTCGCCCGACTCGTAGGTCAGGCGCGTGAAATAGAAATCGTAGGAAGCCACAGCCGCTTTACACCGCGTCCGACAGGGACGTGAAGTTAAAGTCGCGCACCTTCATCGGCGGAATCAGCATCTGATAGCGCACTTCGTCGCCGCCGATCACCACCGGCTTGCCCAGTTCATCGATATTGTTCAGCATCGACACCGGGCTTTCGTTGAAGCGGAAGTTCTTCACCGGGTGCTTGATCTTGCCGTTCTCGATGTAGAAGGTGCCGTCGCGCGTGAGGCCGGTCAGCAGCAGCGACTGCGGATCGACCATGCGGATATACCAGGTGCGCGTGACAAGTATTCCCTTTTTGGTCGAGGCAATCAGCTCCTCGGTCGACTTGCCGCCGCCGGACATGATCATGTTGCCATGACGGCCGGTCGCGCGCTGCCCCTGCTTCTCTGCCCAGTAGCGCGTGTAATCCAGCGAGGCGATCTTGCCGCCCTTGACCACATCCGCGCGCTCGCGCGCCAGCATAGCCTGGCCATCCCACGGCAGCACCGGCACGTCCGGATTCCACGGATCGGCCCAGATGTTGACCTGTTCATCAAACAGCTTCTCGCCCAGGCGATTGCCGCCGCCCTTTTTCGACAGGAAGCTGCGGCCCTCGTCGGCCTGACGCGCATCGAAGGCGCCGAACATGCGGCCGATGATTTCCGACGTCGCCGCCGGCTCCAGGATGACGGTGTAGCGGCCCGGTTCCAGCGCCTTCGCATCAACCGACTTCAGCGCCTTTTCGATGGCGATCTCGGAAGCCTCGCGCGCGTCGAACTTGCGGGCGTCGTTGGCGGAGCGCGTCACCCAGCCGGAGCCGCGCCCGTCCTCGGTCCGCGTGGTGACGGTGAAACCCAGGTTGCTCAAGGTCTGGTAGCCGAACACGCCGTTCGAATTGGCCACGGTTTCAAAGCCGGTGGTATCGCTGAAGAAGCCCGCCGCCACCAGCCCCTGCTTGCGCGCCGAGTTGATGCTCAGCGCCGCAACTTCGGCGCGGTATTCCGGATCGATGGCCGCCGTGGCCTCACTGAAGGTGGCGGATGGCTTGTACTCCTGCTTCTTGATGGCCGGCTGGAACTCCGGATTTTCCGGCGCCAGGCGCGCCACGTCTTCGGCGCGGCGGATCACCTTTTCCAGCGACTTGTCGTCAAACTCGTTGATGGACGCCGTGCCCTGGCGCTTGCCGAAAGCGACGCTCACCGTCAGCTGCGTGTTCTGCGCCAGGCCGGCCGTGGACACCGCGTTGCGCGCATAGCGGATATTGCCATTGCGCGCGCCGCTGATCTGCACGCGGCACTCGTCCGCCTTGGACAAGGACATCAGCTTGTCGCAAATGCGTTTTGCTTCTTCCTGATTCAGCATCTTCATCTGTTATCCAATCTTGCGGGCGGTGTTAATCACGTTGATACCATTGAAGCGCGTGGTTGGCGAGCCATGGGATACGGCGCTCACCTGGCTAGGCTGGCCTTTACCGTCGAAGAACGAACCGCCCATGCGCCAGTCGCGTTCATCGCACAGCGCCGTGCAGGCGTTCCAGAATTCCTGCGTATTCGACTGATAGGCCACGTCTTCCAGCTGGTTGACGATCTTGCCGTTCCTGATTTCGAAGTACAGTTGGCCGCCAAACTGAAAGTTGTAGCGCTGCTGATCGATCGAGTACGAGCCGCGTCCCATGATGTAGATGCCCTTCTTGACATCCTTGACCATCTCGTCCGGCGTCAGCTTCTTCTTGCCCGCCTCCAGCGACACGTTGGGCATGCGCTGGAACTGCACGCTGCTCCAGCTGTCCGCATACGAGCAGCCCTGCGATTCCTTCTCGCCGATAATGGCCGCCTGGTCGCGCGTGGCCTGGTAGTTGACCAGGATGCCGTTGCGGATCAGGTCCCAGCGCTTGGCCGCCACGCCTTCATCGTCATAGGCGACGAGACCCAGCGACGCCGGCGTGGTCTTGTCGGCGACGATGTTGACCAGATCCGAACCGTACTTGAAATTCTTCGACTTCCACTTATCCAGCGTGGCGAAGCTGGTGCCGGCGTAATTGGCCTCGTAGCCCAGCACGCGATCCAGCTCGGTGGCGTGGCCGACCGATTCGTGGATGGTCAGGAACAGGTGTTCCGGCGACAGCACCAGGTCGTACTTGCCCGGTTCGACCGTCTTGGCGGTCAGCTTCTCGCGCGCCTGGCGGCCTGCCGCGCGCGCGTCCTCGATCAGATCGTAAGCGCCCTTGTACAGCGTGGTGACGCCGCCCGCTGCCTTGACGCGGTTCTCCGGTTTGCAGTCGAAGAACTCGAAGCCCATGCTGGCCGGCGACGACAGACCGTCACGCGTGCGGAACTTGCCGCTGGCCTTGTCGACCGCCGTGGCGGTGAACGGCGACCACAGACGATGGATGTCCTGATCGATGTAGGAACCATCGGTGGACGCGAAGTACTTCTGCTGGTTCACCTGGAACAGGTTGGCCGCCATGAAGCTGGCGCCGGCGTCCAGGCCGGCCTTGTTCGCGGCCAGCAGCATGTCTGCCTTGTCCTTGATCGGCACCGAGCGCCAGTCCTTTTTGAACGGCGTGGCCCACGCCACCTCGCCCACGCCTTTGACCGGCGCCAGCACCACCGGCTCGGTTTGCAGGCGCGCATTGGCCTTGGCGATGGCCACCGCCTGGCGCGCCGCGTCGGCCACCGCGTCCAGCGTCATCACGTTGGTCGAGCAGAAGCCGTAGGCGCCACCGGCGATCACGCGCACGCCCACGCCGGACGATTCGGTGTTGACGATGTTCTCCACGTTGAGGTCGCGCGTGGTGATGAACTGGTTCAGGTAACGGCCGATGCGCACGTCGCAATACGACGCACCGGCCTTGGTCGCGGCGTTCATCGCGGCGTCGGCCAGCGATTTCTTGAACTGCACAGCCATGGGATTGAGCAGCTCCTCGGCCGCAATCGCGTTGCCGAACACCGGCACCAGCAGGCTGCCGCCAGCGACGGCGCCTACCTTGAGAAATGAACGCCGCTCCATGCTTACACCGCGTCCGACAGCGACGTGAAGTTAAAGTCGCGCACCTTCATCGCCGGTATCAGCAACTGGAACTGCGACTCGTCGCCCGACAGAATCTCCGGCTTGCCGATTTCATCGATGTTGTTCAGCATCGACACCGGGCTTTCGTTGAAGCGGAAGTTCTTGATCGGGTGCTTGATCTTGCCGTTCTCGATGTAGAAGGTGCCGTCGCGCGTCAGGCCGGTCAGCAGCACCGACTGCGGATCCACCATGCGGATGTACCAGGTACGCGTGACCAGGATGCCCTTCTTGGTATTGGCGATCAGCTCCTGGGTCGACTTGTTGGTGCCGGCCATGATGATATTGCCCGGCGTGCCGATGGCGCGCTTGCCCTGCTTCTTGGCCCAGTACTGCGAGTAATCCAGGTTGGCGATGCGGCCGTTCTTGATGATGTCCTGGCGTTCGCGCGCCAGCATGCTGCCGGTATCCCACGGCAGCACGGCGACATCCTTGTCCCACGGGTCGGCCCACACGTTGACCTGCTCATCGAACAGCTTTTCGCCCAGGCGGTTGCCGCCGCCCTTCTTCGACAGGAAGCTGCGGCCCTCGTCGGCCGAGCGGGCGTCGAAGGAATTGAACATGTACGCCAGTACATCCGAGGTGGCGGCAGGTTCCAGGATCACGGTGTAGCGGCCCGGCTCCAGCGCTTTCGCATCGACCGAGTTCAGGGCCTTTTCGATGGCGACATCCGAGGCGGCACGCGCGTCGAACTTGCTGACGTCGCCCACGCTGCGCTTGACCCAGCCGGAACCGCGGCCGTCTTCGGTGCGCACCGTCAGCGTGAAATCCAGGCCCGTATCGGTCTGATAGCCGAACACGCCGTTGGAGTTGGCGATGGAAGTGAACTGCGTGCCGTCGGTGAAGAAGCCCGCCGCCACCAGCTTGTTCTTGCGCGAGTTCTCGATGCTGTACGCCGCCACCTGGGCGCGGAACTCCGGGTCGATGTCGGCAGTCTTCTGGAAAAAGGTCTGCGAGGCCTTGTATTCCTGCTTGGTCGGCGTGGGCATGAACTCCGGATTTTCCGGGGCCAGGCGCGCCAGATCCTCGGCGCGGCGCACGGCTTTTTCCAGCGACTTCTCGTCAAACTCGTTGATCGATGCCGTGCCCTGTTTTTTGCCGAAGGCGACCGACACCACCAGCTGCGTGTCTTCAATCAGGCCGGCGGTGGATACGGCGTTGCGCGCGTAGCGGATATTGCCCTTGCGGCTGCCGTTGATGGTCACTTCGCACTGATCCGCTTTGGTCAGGGACAGCACCTTGTCGCTGATACGCTTGGTCTCTTCTTGACTCAGGAATTTCATGGTTGTCTCTCTCTCCGGGCCTTAGCCGATCTTGCGGGCGGTGTTGATCACGTTGATGCCGTTGAAGCGCGTCGTCGACGCGCCGTGCGACACGATGGACACTTGCGGTGGCTGGCCCTTGCCGTCGAAGAAGGAGCCGCCCATGCGCCAATCGCGCTCGTCGCAAATACCCACGCAGGCATTCCAGAACTCCTGGGTGTTGGACTGATAAGCCACGTCCTCCAGCTGCTGGCCGATCTTGCCGTTCTTGATTTCGTAGAACAGCTGGCCGCCGAACTGGAAGTTGTAGCGCTGCTGGTCGATCGAGAAGGAACCGTCGCCGACGATGTAGATGCCCTTCTTGACGTCCTTGATCATCTCGTCCGGCGTCATCTTCTTCTTGCCGGCCTTGAGCGACACGTTCGGCATGCGCTGGAACTGCACATTGGCCCAGTTGTCCGCGTACGAGCAGCCGTGCGATTCCTTCTCGCCGATGATGTGGGCCTGGTCGCGCGTGGCTTGGTAGTTGACCAGGATGCCGTCCTTGATGATGTCCCAGTTCTTGCACTTGACGCCTTCGTCGTCGTAGCCGACCGCGCCCAGCGAACCAGGCGTGGTCTTGTCGGCCACGATGTTGACCAGGTCAGAGCCGTATTTGAACTTCTTGGTCTGCCACTTATCTAGCGTGGCGAAGCTGGTGCCGGCGTAATTGGCCTCGTAGCCCAGCACGCGATCCAGCTCGGTCGGGTGGCCGACCGATTCGTGGATGGTCAGCCACAGGTGCTCCGGCGTCAGCACCAGGTCGTATTTGCCCGGCTCCACCGACTTGGCCTTCAGCTTGGACTTGGCCTGCTTGCCGGCCAGGCGCGCGTCTTCGATGATGTCGTAGGACTTGGTGTACAGCGTGGTGACGCCGCCGGCGGCCTGCAGCTTGTGCTCGGGGCGCGCGTCCAGGTATTCGTAGCCCATGCCGACCGGCGCCGACAGGCCCTGGCGCGAGCGGAACTTGTTTTCCTTCTGGTCGACGGCGGTGGCGAAGAACGGCACCCACAGGCGGTGCACGTCCTGGTCGATGTAGGAGCCGTCGGTGGAAGCGAAGTACTTCTGCTGGTTCACCTGGAACAGCAAGGACTGCATGAAGCTGGCGCCGCCGTCCATGCCGGCCTTGTTGGCGGCAATCAGCAGCTCGGCCTTGTCCTTGATGGGCACCGTGCGCCAGTCCTTGGCGATCGGCGTGGCCCACGACACTTCGCCCACGCCCTTGACCGGCGCCAGGATCAGCGGTTCGGTTTGCAGCTTGGCGTTGGCCTTGGCGATGGCCACGGCCTGGCGCGCGGCGGCCGCCACGCCGTCCGGCGTCATGTCGTTGGTGGCAGCAAAGCCATAGGCGCCGCCGGCGATCACGCGCACGCCGACGCCGGCCGATTCGGTGTTGGTGACGTTTTCCACGTTCAGGTCACGGGTGGTGATGAACTGGTTCAGGTAGCGGCCCACGCGCACGTCGCAGTAGGAGGCGCCGGCCTGGGTGGCGGCCGTCATCGCGGTATCGGCCAGGGCTTTTTTGAACTTCACATCCACTGGCGCGAGCAGTTCTTCGGCGGCGATGGCGCGACCAAAGGCGGGCAGCAGCATGGTGCCCAGAGCCAGACTACTGATATTGAGGAAAGCACGTCGTTCCATAGTATCTCCAACATTGTTGTGGGCCAGCCGCCCATTTGGCTGAATATCCGTCGCCTGTTCTATTGATTTGCCGATGTTTGCGGCGGATCGGGGAAAGCAGTCTGCAAAATGTATGCCATCGACAATTGTTGTGCAAGTGTCTGTTTTGATTGTGTTGGATGTCCGCACGGGTGTCCGCGCCGGTGTCCGGTCGGTGTCCGCGATGTGTCCGCGCACCGGGGCAGTGCGGACGCCTGTTTCACTTGACCTGTTTGTGTGCTTGGCCGATGATCGCGCTCACCACCACATTTGAGGAGATAGTGCATGAAACGATTTGTATTGGCGGCCATCGCCACCATGTCGCTGATCGGCGCGCACGGCGCCGTCCAGGCCGAGGATGCAGCGCTCAAGGCGGCCATCGCCGCGCCATCGCGCACGCCGGACAACGTCAAGCGCGATGTCTATCGCCATCCGTACGAAACGCTGAGCTTCTTCGGCATCAAGCCGACCATGACGGTGGTGGAGCTGGCGCCGGGCGGCGGCTGGTACACCGAGATCCTGGCGCCGTATTTGCGCGATCACGGTAAGCTGATCACCGGCGGCAATGACCTGGCGTCGCCGAACGAGAACGAGCGCCGTGGCGCCGAGCGTTTCATGGCGCGCCTGAATGCCAAGCCGGAGGTGTACAACAAGGTGGCGGTCGGCGTGTTTTCGCCGGGCCGCAAGTACGAGCTGGCGCCGCCGAACAGCGTGGACATGGTGCTCACCTTCCGCAATATCCACAACTGGATCGGCCTCGGTCCGGACAAGATGAAGGATTTGTTCGCCAATCTGTACACGGTGCTCAAGCCGGGCGGCGTGCTGGGGGTGGAAGAGCATCGCCTGCCGGCGTCAAAGACGCAGGACGCGGAGGCCAGCACGGGGTATATGCATGAGGCTTACGTGATCAAGCTGGCGGAGGCGGCGGGCTTCAAGCTGGCCGGCAGGTCGGAGGTGAATGCGAACCCGAAGGACACGGCTGACCACAAGGGCGGCGTGTGGGCGCTGCCGCCGACCTATACCAACAAGGATGAGGACCGCGCCAAGTACCAGGCGATTGGCGAGAGCGATCGCATGACGCTCAAGTTCGTCAAACCGTGAAACCCGCACTACGACAGAGGGGTCAGACCCCGTACGGGGTCTGACCCCGCGGCGGAGCGCCGTGCGGGGTAGGAGTCAGAACCGCGTGAACTTGGTTTCGTCCGGGGTGCTGTCCGCCGCCAACCCGACCGCGCGCGCCGGCCGCGCGGGGTTCGCGGCCTTCAGCACCGCCGGCCGGCGCAAGGACACCCTCGGCCCGTCATCCACCGCGTACTGCTTGAACACCGCCATCAACCGCCGCAGCTGATCCGCCTGCGCGCTCATCTCTTCCGACGTCGCCGCCAGTTCCTCCGAGCTGGCCGCATTCACCTGCGTCGTTTCGCTCAGCTGAATCACCGCGCCGTTAATCTGCCGCACCCCGGACGACTGCTCCTCCGACGCCGCCGTAATCTCCTGCACCAGCTCCGAGGTCTTGCGGATATTCGGCGCCAGCTGGTCGAACATCTCGCCGGCCTGCTCCGCCAGTTTGACGCTGTCCGCCGCCACCTCGCCGATCTCCTGCGCCGCTACCTGGCTGCGTTCCGCCAGCTTGCGCACCTCGGCCGCCACCACCGCGAAACCCTTGCCATGCTCGCCGGCGCGCGCCGCCTCGATGGCCGCGTTCAGCGCCAGCAGATTGGTCTGGTAGGCGATATCGTCGATGATGCCGATCTTGCCGGCGATTTGCTTCATGGCCGACGCGGTGGCCTTGACCACCTCGCCGCCGCGCGCCGCCTCCACCGCCGCCTGCGTGGCGATGCCGTCGGTGATCTTGGCGTTCTCGGTGTTCTGCGCGATCGACGCCGTCATCTGCTCGATCGAGGCGCTGGTTTCCTCCACGCCGGCGGCCTGCTCGCTGGCCGCCTGCGACAGCGACTGCGCCGTCGCGCTGACTTCCTGCGATGCACTGGACAAACCGGCTACCACCACCTGCACATCGCGCACGATCGCCGCCAGGCTGCGCGCCAGCCACAGCGCCAGCACGCAACCGAGTATCGCGATCACCACATCCACCGCCAATATCATCTGCTTGGCGGAGTTGGTGACGTCGGTCATGGCGTCGGACTCGCGACTGGTCTCGGTCTCGTTCACCTTGAGCAGCTTGCGGAAGGCGGCGGCGATGGCTTCGTCGGCGCCCTTGATGTTCTTGTCCATCTCCAGCGCCGTCATGCCTTTCTCGTGCATGGCCTCCAGCTGGGACATGCTGTGGTCATAGGCCTTGACGCCGGCCAGCACCTCGGCCAGCAGGCCCTGCTCCTCCGGCGTCAGCGGACCGGCATCGCGGTAGGCTCCCATCTCTTTGTCTATGACAGCCAGCTCGCTGCGGAACTGGACATTGCTGTCCGGCCCGCGCAGGATGTAGTTCTTGAAGTGGCGCACCGCGCGGCCATGCGCGGTCACCGCCTCCAGCACGGCGTTCTTGCGCGCCAGCGTGATGTTTTCAAAGTCGTTCCATTGGTTGTGCAGGGAGGTCAGCTTGCTAAAGGCGATGATGCCCAGCACGACAACCAGCGCGACAACCAGGCCAAAGCCGGCATGCAGCCGGGTCTCCATTTTCATCTGTTTGAACATGGGCGGGCACTCCTTGGGGAGACGGATCACAATTCATTGTGAACCAATATTGCTCCCCAATTCTCACCAAAAATAACCGTGCGGCTTTTCGGCGTCAGAACTTCACAAAGTTTGTCTCATCCGGGTCGCTCATCTCCGGCATGCGGCGGCTGGCCAGGGCGCCCGCCGGCGCGCGCGCCGCGCGTTTCGGCTTGGTCACCACCGGCGTGCGCACCGGATGCTTGCCGCCGGCCAGCTTGAAGAAGGCCATGGCGTGCTGCAGCTGTTCCGCCTGGGCGCTCATCTCCTCCGCTGTCGCCGCCAGTTGCTCGGAGCTGGAGGCGTTTTGCTGCGTGGTCTGGCTCAGTTGCGTGACCGCCGCGTTGATCTGCCCCACGCCGGCCGACTGTTCCTCCGACGCCGCCGTAATCTCCTGCACCAGGTTCGACGTGCGGCGGATGTTGGGCACCATCTCATCCAGCAGCTGGCCGGCCTTCTCCGCCAGCTCCACGCTGCTGGACGCCACCTGCTCGATCTCCTGCGCCGCCACCTGGCTGCGTTCCGCCAGCTTGCGCACCTCGGCCGCCACCACCGCGAAGCCCTTGCCATGCTCGCCGGCGCGCGCCGCCTCGATGGCCGCGTTCAGCGCCAGCAGGTTGGTCTGGTAGGCGATGTCGTCGATGATGCTGATCTTCTTGGCGATCTGCTGCATCGCCGCCACGGTTGACTTGACCGCCTCGCCGCCTTCGGCCGCCTCCAGCGCCGCCTTGCTGGCGATGGCGTCGGTGACCTTGGCGTTCTCGGTGTTCTGCGAAATCGACGCCGTCATCTGCTCGACCGAAGCGCTGGTTTCCTCGGTGCCCGCCGCCTGCTCGCTGGCCGCCTGCGACAGCGACTGCGCCGTCGCGCTGACCTGCTCGGAGGCCGACGCCAGCGCCTCGGCGCCGTTGTTCACTTCCTGCACCACGCCGGACAGCTTGTCGATCATGCCCTTCATCGCCGCCAGCAGGCTGCCGGTGTCGCCGGCCTTGAGCCGCACTTCCGCCCTCAGATCCCCCTCCGCCACCTGGCGCACGATATCGGCCGCGTAGGATGGATCGCCGCCCAGTTGCTTCATGATGTCGCGCAGGATCAGCAGCCCCAGAACCACCAGCAGCGCCAGCGCCACGGCGGATGCGGTGGCCATGCTGGAGGTGGCGGCAGCCGAGGCGGCATCGGCCTCCTTCACCGCGTCGTCGCCGTATTTGACGTTGAGCTCCACCAGCTTGTCCAGATTGCTCTCCAGCTCGTGGAAGGCGGCGCGGTTGGCATCCAGGCTGTTATGCAGCGCCACGAACAGCTCCTTGCGCTTGCCCGGCTCCGCGCCCTGGATCTGGGTCAGCAGGCTGCCGAATTCGGCGTCCTTGTTCTTCCAGGTTTCCCACGCCTTGACGAAGGTCTTCCATACCGCCGCCTCCTCCGGCGCCTGCGGCAGCGCGTCGTAGGCTTTCCACGCCTGGTCGATCTGCGCGAACAGTTCGGCGCGGCGCTTGATCTGCTGGGTGATCTCGGCCACATTGTCGGGATAGGCGGCGACGGCGTCGGCCGCGCGGTTGGAGGAGCGGATGCCGGTCTTGCCTTCGTTGATGGCCATCAGCGCCTGCACCGAGGGCATGCGGTTGCCGCCGATTTCCGCCAGCATCTCGCCCTCCTTTTTCAGCCCGCGGAACGCGATCACCACCACCACCAACAGCGCCAGCACCGCCACAGCAATCAGCGTCAGGATCTTGGTCCTGACTGTCAGTTTCGCGAACATGATTTTCTCCTAAGGGATTTGCGCTACGAATTCCTGCAGATGCAAGGTGGCAACGACGTGCTGCACGTTCAGCAGCAGCACGAAGCGGCCATGCACCTTGCCGATGCCATGCAACAGGTCGGCCTTGACGGCGCCGAAGCGCGGCGCCGGTTCGATGTCGCCGGCGGCGATGTCCAGCACCGCGTTCACCGCGTCCACCAGGATGCCGATGACGAACGGTCCGTCGTCGCCGTCCACCTCCACCACGATGATGCAGGTGCGCTTGCCGACCGGCGACGGCGCGCGGTCCAGGCGCCGCGCCAGGTCCAGCACCGGCACCGCCGTGCCGCGCAGATTGATCACGCCGCAGATCGAAGGCGGCATCTGCGGCACCGGCGTCACGCCGGCGTATTCCAGAATCTCGCGCACCGCCAGTATCCCCATGGCGAACATGTCCTGTCCCAGCATGAAGCTGAGGAACTGGGACGGCGAAGCGGTTTCGGTTGACGACATGACGATCCCCTTGTTATTCCGCGCCGGCCAGCGCGCGCAGGCGCCGCCGGTCCTGCCGCATCCAGCCCACCAGTTCCTCGGCTGGCATGGGCTTGGCCAGCAGATAGCCCTGCGCCAGGTCGCAACCCAGTTCGCGCAGCAGCTTCCAGTCTTCCACCGTCTCCACGCCCTCCGCCACCGTGGCCACGCCCAGGCTCTGGCCCAGATCAAGCGCGCTTTTCAGCACCATCAGGCGGTTGGGCCATTGCGCCGCGCCGTTGACGAAGGCGCGGTCGATTTTCAGTTCCGTGAACGGGCAGCGCGCAAACTGCTGCATCGACGAATAGCCGATGCCGAAATCGTCCATCGCCAGCCCGAACCCCATCAGCCGCAAGCGCCCCATATTGGTCAGCGCGTGCGACAGCTGGCGCATGACGCTGGTTTCCGTGACCTCCCACACCAGCGACGCCGGCGCCACGCCGGACTGCATCACCAGCGCCGTCAGGCGGTCGATGAAGTCGCGCTCGGCCAGGTTGTCGGCCGACAGGTTGACCGACACCGTCAGCGGCGGCAGGCCGGCCCGCTGCCAGTGCAGGATGTGCTCCAGCACCTGCCGCACCATGGCCAGCGTGAAGTCGGCCATCATCGGCTGGCCTTCCAGCGTGTCGATGAAGTGCGCCGGCGACAGCAACCCGCGCTGCGGGTGGCGCCAGCGCGCCAATGCCTCCACGCCTTTCAGCTGGCCGTTGCGCATGGCGATCTTGGGCTGGAACCACGGCAGGAATTCGCCGTCCGCCAGCGCCCGCGCCAATTCTTCCAGCGTGGCCTGCGCCGGCGGCGGCGCGGCGGGCCGGCAATCGCCGCCGCGCGCGCTGGCCTTGCACAGCAGCTGCGTCAGCGCCTCCAGTTGCACCGGCTTGAGCAAGGTGCCGAGCAGGCCGATGGAAGCGTCTTCGCACGCCATGCTTTCGATAATCTCCAGCAGGCGCGGATCGCGCGCGCTGACCACGATCAGGTTGTCGGCCAGGCCGCGCTCGCGCAGCTGGCAGGTCAGCTCGATGCCGTCCATGCCCGGCATGGCCAGATCGGTCAGCACCAGGAAGATGCGGTCGTGCTGTTCACGCTCCAGCAGCTGCAAGGCTTCGTTGCCGTCGGCCGCTTCCAGGATGTCGCCAAACGCCAGCTGGCGCAGCAGCCCGACCAGATAGCCGCGCTGCACCGCGCTGTCCTCGACCACCAGTACGCGGCGGCCGGTCCATGGTGGCGTGGCGTCCATGGTCATTATTGAAGCTGCTGCAGGATTTCGCGATAAATCGCGTTCAGCGGCACCGATTTCTCGACGCCGCCCCGTTTCACCGCTTCCTTCGGCATGCCGTACACCACGCAGCTGGCCTCGTCCTGCGCCACCGTGCGGGCGCCGGCCTTGTGCATCTCCAGCATGCCGGCCGCGCCGTCGTCGCCCATGCCGGTCATGATGACCCCCAGCGCGTTGGCGCCGGCCGCGCGCGCGGCGGAGCGGAACAGCACATCCACCGACGGCCGGTGGCGGTTGACCAGCGGCCCGTCCACCACCTCGACGAAATACTGCGCGCCGGTGCGCCGCAGCAGCATATGCTTGCCGCCCGGCGCGATCAGCACCTGTCCTTGCAGCACGCGGTCGTTGTTTTCCGCCTCCTTGACGCGCACCTCGCACACGCTGTCCAGCCGCGCCGCGAACGCCGCCGTGAACTTCTCCGGCATGTGCTGCACCACCACGATGCCGGGCGACACGCGCGGCAGCGCCGTCAGCACTTCCTCCAGCGCCTGGGTGCCGCCGGTGGAGGTGCCGATGGCGACCACGCGCTCGGTGGTGGCGGTCATTGGCCGCGCATCGGTGGGCGGCAGGATGGCGTCCGCATTCAGCTTGGCGGTGACCGGCGGCGCCGCCGCCGAGGCCAGCGCGCGCGGCGCCAGCTTGCTCACGTGGGCGCCGGCGGCGGCGCGCACGGCGGAAATCAGTTCGTCCGCGCTATCGTGCAGGAACTGCTTCAGGTCCAGGCGCGGCTTGGTGATGATGGCCACCGCGCCGGCGGTCAGCGCCTCCACGGAAGTCTGTGCGCCCTTCTCGGTCAGCGTGGAGCAGATCACCACCGGCGTCGGATGCTCGACCATCAGCTTGCGCAGGAAGGTGATGCCATCCATCTTGGGCATTTCCACGTCCAGCACGATCACGTCCGGCCACTGCACCTTCATGCGTTCGATGGCCAGCAGCGGATTGGCCACCGCGTGGGTGACGGTGATGCCCGGCGCCGCGTTCAGCAGGCCGCTCAACACCTGCCGCACCACGGCGGAATCATCGACGATCATGACCTTGATACTCATGCCTGTGTCCTTGCTCCCGCGTTGCCCCATCCCGGTTCCGGCGGAACCTGGCGGCTCAACACCTCGCCGCTGCGGATGGTGAAAATAAGTTGACGGTGTCCTTCGCCGAACAGGCTTTCGGACACCACGTGGATGCCATGCTGCTGCAGCATGCTGCGCGCGTAGTCGCCGTTCTGCATGCCGATATCCTTGACCTTGGCGCTGCGCGGAAACATGGCGCCGCCGCCGAAGATCTTGCCCTGGCACTGAATCAGCGGCACGCCATGCTGCGCCAGGCCGTCCACCAGCAGCCGCATGGCGTCGGCGCCGTACATGCCCGGCTTGTCGGCCGGCCGGTCGCTCCTGCGCCGCCCATGGCCCGGCAGCAGGAAGTGCGACATGGCGCCGATGCGCAGCGCCGGATGCCACAGCGTGATCGACACGCACGATCCCAGCAAGGTGCGCACGCGATAGCGCCCGTCGCCGACGAAGTACTCGCCCGGCATCAGGAAGATATCGATCAATTTGGCGTGGTTCATGGCTTGCGATAGATCGAGGGCGCGACAGCGGTCAGCGTGTCATTGATGTCGTTCAGCGTTTCCGAATGTCCAATCAGGAAATAGCCGCCGGGCCGCAGTTGCGCCAGCAGGCGTGCCACCACCTGGCGCTTGGTCTCCAGGCTGAAATAGATCATCACGTTGCGCAGGAAGATCACGTCGAAGGTGCCGACGCGCGGCAGCGGCGCATTCAGGTTCAGGTGCTGGAACTGCACCCGCTGGCGCAGCGCGCGCTCGATCAGCATGGTGCCCGCCTCCGTGCCCTGCCCCTTGAGGCAGAAGCGCTTCAGGTAATGCTGCGGCATCTGCGCCGCGCGCTCCATCGGATAATGGCCGCTGCGGGCGCGCTGCAGCACGCGGGTGCTGATGTCGGTGCCCAGCACCTCCCAGGCGCCGTCGACGCCCATCACGTCCGCCAGCACCATGGCGATGCTGTACGGCTCCTCGCCGCTGGAACTGGCGGCGCTCCACACGCGCATGCCGCGGCCCTTGTCATGCGCCTCCTGCGCCAGGTCGCGCAGCAGCGCGAAGTGCTTGGGCTCGCGGAAAAAGTAGGTTTCGTTGGTGGTCAGCAGATCCACCGCCACCTGGAGTTCCTCCGGCTGCGCGCGGCTCTCCAGCAGCTGCAGGTACGCGCTGTAGCTGTCCAGCTGATAATGCGCCAGCCGCTTGGCCAGCCGGCCGCTGACCAGCGCCTGCTTGCCGTCCGCCATGGTGATGCCCGCCGCGTCGAAGATGAAGCGCTGGAACTGCACGAACTCGCGGTCGGTGATCATCGCGACGGCCATGGCGCACCGCCGCTCAGGCCACGGCGGCGGTGCCGCGCGCCATTTCAACGATCTCCTCGCTGGACAATACTCGCTCGATATCGAGCAGTATCACGAAGCGGCCGTTGTACTTGCCCATGCCGGCGATGAAGTCCGGCCGGATGCGCGTGCCGAATGACGGCGCCGGCTCGATATCGCCGGCGGCGATTTCCACCACGGCGTTGACCGCGTCCACCAGCATGCCCAGCACCTGTTTTTCCTCGCCGCCGGCTTCCACGATGACGATGCAGCTACGCTTGCCGATGACGCTCTGGCCCCGGCCGAAGCGCGCCGACAGGTCCATCACAGGCACCACCGCCCCGCGCAGGTTGATCACGCCGCGCACGCAGTCCGGCATCATGGGCACCGTGGCCAGGCTGCCGTATTCGATGATCTCCTTGATGTGCAGGATGCCGACCGCATACTGGTCCTCGCCCAGCATGAAGGTGAGGAACTGGCTGGGCAGCGCGGCGCCGCTCTGCAGCGCGACGATGGCGTTGCTGCCGTACGTGACCACGTTGGCGCTATCGATGTTGTTCATGCTGTTCTCCTACACGGCCATCGCCGGCGCCACGCCCTTGCCGGCCACGGTGTGCATCAGCGCCGCCACGTCCAGGATCAGCGCCACCTCGCCGCTGCCAAGTATCGTGGAACCGCTGATGCATTTCACTTCGCTGAACATCGGGCTCAAGGGCTTGATCACGGTCTGGAATTCGCCCAGCAGCGTATCGACCACCAGCCCGGCGCGGACGTTGCCGAACTTGAGCACCACGATGCTCTCGCGCCGCGCGGCCGCGCCGCCGATGCGGAACAGCTGGCGCAGGCGCACCAGCGGCAGCACCTGGCCGCGCAGGTTGGTGTAATCCTGTCCAGGTTCGGTGGCATATTCGATGCACTCTTCGATCATGTCCAGCGGGATGACGAACACCGACGACGCCACCTGCACCAGGAAGCCGTCGATGATGGCCAGCGTCAGCGGCAGGCGCACGGTCACCGTCGTGCCCTGCCCTTCCTTGCTGCCGACGTCCACGCTGCCGCGCAGCGCCTGGATATTCCGCTTGACCACGTCCATGCCGACGCCACGCCCGGACAGGTTGGTGATCTTCTCCGCCGTCGAGAAACCGGCTTCGAAAATCAGGTTGTAGATTTCGCTGTCGGTCAGCTTGCGCTCCGGGTCCACCAGCCCGCGCTCGATGGCCTTGGCCAGGATCTTCTCCTTGCGCAGGCCACCGCCATCGTCGCTGACCTCGATCACGATGCTGCCCGATTCGTGGAAGGCATTCAGCTTGATCATGCCCTTAGCCGGCTTGCCGGCGGCGATACGCACCTCGGCCGGCTCGATGCCGTGGTCCATGGCGTTGCGCACCAGGTGCATCAGCGGATCGCCGATTTTCTCCACCACCGTCTTGTCGAGCTCAGAGTCCTCGCCGTCGACGATCAGGCCGATGTCCTTGCCCAGCTCGCGCGCCACGTCGTGCACCACGCGCTGGAAGCGGTTGAAAGTGGCGCCGATCTTCACCATGCGCAGTTCCAGCGCGGCGTCGCGCACATCTTCCACCAGGCTGGTCAGCGTGGAGGTGCATTCCAGCAGTTCGGTGTTGCGCAAGTGCTGGCCGATCATGTTGGCGCGCGCGCCGGCGATAATCAGTTCGCCCACCAGGTCGATCAGCCGGTCCAGCTTGTCGGAATCCACGCGGATCGAGCGGCTTTCCTGCGCCTTCTGCTCGCTGACCTGCTTCTGCTTGGCCAGCGCGGCTTCCACCACCACCGGCGGCACGTTGCCGGCGTCGACCAGGATGCTGCCCAGTTGCTGCGGCGGCGCGTCCTGCTGCTTGCCGGACTGCTGCTGCAGCGCCTCCTCCAGTTCATGCGCGGTCACGCTGCCACAGCGGACCAGGATCTCGCCCAGCCGCGCGGCACGCTCCGGCAGCGAGCGGATCAGGTTGACGTATTCCGACACCTTGCTGTTGGGCGGGATGATGCGGATCTCGCAGTCGTCCTGCACGAACTCGAACACGCCGGCGATGGCCTCGCGGTCGGCCGTGCTGTCGAAGGCGATCTCGAAACCGAGGTAGCACAGTTCCGCGTCCATCTCGTCGGCCGGCGGCAGCGCGTCCGGCAGCGTGGCGATGCCAACGATGCGTCCCAGCTTGCCCAGGTAGCGCAGGAAGGCGATCGGGTCCATGCCGTTCTGCAGCACGCCCCGGCCGAAGCGCAGCGAGATATGCCAGTAGTCGCTGTCGCCGCGCTGCTGGTCGATGCGCTCGACGCCGGGGTCCGCCTGCACTGCCAGCGGCGCGGCCGCTGCCCCCGCCGCCGCGTCGCCATCCATGTGGCGGCGCAGCTGCTGTTGCAGCATTTCGCCTTCCGGCGCGGTATCCGGATCCTGTTCGTGCCGGCCGGCGGCCAGCGCGTTGATCATGCCGGACAGGTAGTCGCAGCATGACAGCAGCAGCACCACCATCTCGTCGTTCAGGGTCACGCTGCCGTCGCGCACCTTGTCCAGCAGGCTCTCCACCACGTGCGTGAAGGCGACGATGTGATCGAGGCTGAACAGCCCCGCCGAGCCCTTGATGGTGTGCGCGGCGCGGAAGATGGCGTTGATCGCTTCGCCCTGGTCGCCCGCCAGGTCGACATTGAGCAGCGCGTTTTCCATCTCCTCCAGCAGCTCGCGGCTTTCGGCGATAAAGGTCTGTAGCGCTTCATCCAGATTCATGGCGTCACCTCAGGCATGTATCAGCACGGCATCGCCGAAGAAGGCGACCAGGTCCAGCATTTCGAAGATGTCCACCACCGCCGGGCTGTGCCCCAGCAGCCGCAGCTCGCGCTGTTCGGCGGCGGCGGTCTGCTTGGCCAGCATCAGCACCTGCAGGCCAGCGGTATCCAGTTCCGTCACGCCGGACAAGTCGATGTCCAGCACGCGCGTCTTGCGCAGCGCTTCCAGCACGGTGACTTTCAGGTCGGCGGCGCGGTAGATCGTCATTTCGCCGTCGAGGGCAATACGGGTCACATCATCCGCCATCGCGGCCTCCGTCGGTTTATGGCAGCACCAGCTTGGCCACCGCGCCCAGCAGCACCTCGGGCTTGAACGGCTTGACCACCCAGGCCTTGGCGCCGGCGGCCTTGCCCTCTTCCTTCTTGCTTTCCTGCGACTCGGTGGTCAGCATGATCACCGGCGTGAATTTGTAGTTGGGCAGTTGCTTGAACTGCTTGACAAAGGTGATGCCGTCCATGTTGGGCATGTTCACGTCGCACACCACCAGGTGGATTTTCTGCCCGGTGCATTTGGACAGCGCGTCGGCGCCGTCGCGTCCCTCGATTACCTCGTATCCCGCGCCCTTCAGCGCGATGCCCACCACCTGCCGCAACGACGCTGAATCATCGACCACCATAATGGTTTTTGCCATGTCTTATCGTCCCTTAGAAAAAAGTGATTTCGTCGGCGTCGGCGGCGGCCGGCGCGGCATGGCTGACGCCACGGTGCACCGCATGTTCTTCCGCCATCGCATAGGTCTTCTGCAGCGCCTGCAGCAGCGGCTGGGGGTCGAGCGCCTCCAGCACGCCGCTGGCCTCGTAGGCGGCGCGGTGCTCGCGCAGCAGCGCCGGCAGGCGTTCCATGTTCTCGCGCACGTGCGACAGCACCTGGCTCACGCGGTCCTGGAACTGCAGCTGCACCAGCGCCTCGCCCACCTCGCCCTGGATGCCGAGGCTCTCCCGCTTGAGCAGTTCGGACGACTGCACCAGCGCGTCCGTCATCTGGCGGAATTGGTTCAGCACCGATTCGATCATGCCCTCGGCCGACTGCATCGATTTGTCCTCGGCGTCGCTGGACTGCTCGGCCGCCTGGCTGGCGGCGAGGATGGCGCTGCTGATCAGGCCCACGCGGTTGGTGATCTCCTTACCGGTTTCCGCCGAGCGCATCGACAGCATGCGCACCTCGCTGGCCACCACCGCGAAGCCGGCGCCGGCCGGACCGGCGCGCGCCGCCTCGATCGCCGCGTTCAGCGCCAGCAGATTGGTTTGCGCGGCGATGCTGGCCACGCCCTCGGCCATGCCGCGCAGTTCGCGCGTGAAGCGTTCGAGATCCTTGATCTGGGCCAGCATGGCCTGCTTGGACGACATCGCCGATTTCATCGACGCGACCACCGAGCCGAGTTGCGACTCGCTGTGCGCGAACACCTCGGTCATGGCGTGGCCGTCCTGGCCGCCGCCGCCGGACACGTGCAGCGCGTTATCCAGCTTGTCGACGATGTTCGAGAAGCGCGACGCCAGGTCGGACACCGCTTCCTCCATCTGCGTGCGGGAATTTTCGATATGCCGGCACCACACCGGCAGCACCGCGTCGCCAAAGCGCTCGCGGCTGGCGAGATAGCGATCGATCATGGTGCCGCCGCCGTCCGCCCCGGTGCCGGCGCTGGCGGCAAAGCCGCTGTCGCGGGTCAGCCACGCGGCGGCGGCCAGCAGCAGCGCCGCCCAGATCATCGTGTACCAGCCCCACGTACTCCAGCCGGCCACGATCGTTCCCAAGGCGCCGGCGGCGGCGAGGCCGAACGGCACTACTATTTTGCTACTCACACCGGTTGAGTTCTTCACTGGACCTCACCTCGCTGGGATGCAGGGCGCCGCTGCGGCGGCGCCGCCGGAAGTCCCACTGTAGCGCAGAAAGCCGCGCCCGCGCCATCACGCGATAGCGAATGCGCCGGCTGTTGCACCAATACAACCGGAGGTCCGGTCGCCCGCAGCGGCGCCACCGCCTGGGGGATCGGGCGCGCGCTGCCGGTGACTGCGCCACTTCTTCAACTGCTTGAAGTCCAAACTAAAATTTTAATTTGCATTCTAATTTGCAACAAATATTGAGCCAGGGACTGGGAAAAGGTTTACACTTTGGGATTGTCTTGTACGGCCGTTTACATCGTTGGCCTTCCATGCAACATTGTTGGCGGCTCTTTGACGCCACTCCTAAACAACTGAGATGAGCAACGCATTCCTGGAACACCGCGCCAAATACCGCGAAGTCGTGTCACGCCGCTACGGCGTCACCCCTGAACTCTACGATGTAGCCTCGCGCCTGCTGGCGCCGCTGGCCGTGCCTTTCAGCATGCGCAAGGGCGAGTACCTGCAGCGCATCGGCACCCCGGCCCAGTATATTTACTGGCTCCACAGCGGCGTCACCCGCACCGGCTTCATCACCGAGTCCGGCAACGAGGTCACGCGCCACTTCCAGAGCGATGGCGAGCCGGTCGGCGCGCATGACGATCTGTTGCGTTCGCGCGAATCCGAGCCGGCCCTGAATTTCGTGGTGGCGGAAACCGCCATCCATGGCTATCGCCTAGACTGGGCGGAAGTCAGCGCGTTGTATCAGCGTAACAGCGACCTGCGCGACTACTACCTGGGCGCGGCCCAGCGCAGCATCATCGACCAGAGCCGCCGGCTGTACCTGAACGCCTCGCCGGCGCAGGGCCGGCTGAACGCCTTCCGCCGCGAGTACCCGGGGCTGGAACAGCGCATTTCGCAGAAGGTGGTGGCGTCCTTCCTCGGCATTACGCCGCAATACATGTCGCAATTGCTGCGCCAGGACGGCAGCAAGTCATAAAAAAAGCGCTCTTCGGAGCGCTTTTTTTACACCTTACTGCTTGATGCTTTTGATTTTGTTGTTTTCGTCCACAAACACCAGCTTCGGCACGTGGGTGGCGATTTCCGCGTCGGTCATCGGGCCGTAGGTGCAGATGATCAGCAGGTCGCCCAGCTGCGCCTTGCGGGCGGCGGCGCCGTTCAGCGAAATCTCGCCGCTGCCGCGCTTGCCGGGAATGGCGTAGGTGGCGAAGCGCTCGCCGTTGTTCACGTTATACAGTTCGATCTGCTCGTTGACCTTGATATCGGCGGCTTCCAGCAGGTCGACGTCGATGCCGCAGGAACCTTCGTAGTTCAGGTCGGCCTGGGTCACCGTGACGCGGTGCAGCTTGGAGCGCAGCATAATACGTTGCATAGCAATCTTTCCTCGATGGTAATCGTTCAAACTTGGCATCCTGTCCAGGCTGTGGCAGCGACGCGAGGGCGGCATTGTACCATTCATCCCCGTAGTCACTGGCTTTGTGGCATATTGATTACCTGTAATATCATTTACCTCATTTCATGAAGCTGACCCGCCTGCTCACCCTGTCCACCGCCATCCTGGCGCTGCTGGTGTGCGGGATGCTGGGCCACATCACGCGCAACGCCTGGCTGCGCTACGACGCCACCAACGACGGCCTGCAGGCGCTGCGGCTGACGCGCGCGGCCATGGTGGCGGGGGAAAAGCTGTCGTTTGAACGCGGCCCGGTCAACGCCGTGCTGGGCGACCGCGTGCCGGCCGATCCGGCCCGCGGCGAACGCCTGCGGCGCGGCCGCGCCGCCGCCGACCTGGCGCTGATGCAGCTGGACCGCGCGCTGCACGCCGGCACCGGCAGCACGCTGCCGGACACGCTGGCGCCGCTGCACAAGGCGCTGGCGGCGGCGCGCGCCGACGTCGACCGGCTGGCGGCATTGCCGCCGCCCGAACGCACCCCGGCGCAGCTCAAGGAGGCGATCGAACAGATGTTCGCGCTGGTGCCGCTGGCGCTGGACACGGCGGGCCACGCCACGCAGACCTCCGAACTGGCTTACCCGCGCATCACGCGCGCCCTGATCAAGGCCCGCTACGCGGTCGAGCTGCGCGAGTACGCCGGCCGCCTCGGTTCCGTGCTGACGGTGCCGCTGGCCACGCGCCAGGCGCTGACGCCGGCCGAGCACACGCGCCTGCAAGCGCTGCGCGGCCGCATCGCCCAGTTGCGCCAGCAGATACAGGCCGGCGACAGCGGCGGGCTGGCGCTGGTGCTGCAGCGGGTGGACGAGGTGTATTTTGGCGAGGGCCTGCGGCTGGTGGACGACATCGAGCAGGCCAGCGCCGCCGGCCGTCCCTACGCCATGGACACCGCCCAGCTGGCGCAGCGCTACGTGCCGACCATGACGCCCATCCTGGCGCTGCGCGACGAACTGCTGCAGGAGGCGCAAACCCAGGCCGAGAACGACCACCGCCACGCGCTGCGCGAACTGTGGATCGCCATCCTGTCCGGCGTCGCCATCCTGCTGGCGCTGACGCTGTTGCTGCTGATTGTGCGGCGGCGCGTGATCGTGCCGCTGCTGCGCGTCACGCACGCGGTGATCCGGCTCGGCGACGGCGATTACTCGCGCGATCCGGGCGGCGCGCGGCGCGCCGACGAAATCGGCGACATGGCGCGCGCGCTGGTCACGCTGCGCACCAACAGTATCGAACGCCAGCAGCTGGAACTGGAACGGCAAAGCCTGATCGAGGAGCTGCGGCGGCGCGCCAACACCGACTACCTGACCGGCATTCTGAACCGCCGCGCCTTTGCCGCCGCCGGCAACCAGCGCGTGCAGCGCGCGCGCCAGCACAAGGAGATGCTGACGGTGCTGCTGTTCGATATCGACCACTTCAAGTCGGTCAACGACGTGCACGGCCACGAGGCCGGCGACCAGGTACTGATACGGGTGGCGGCGCTGGTGCGCGAGGCGCTGCGCGACGGCGAGATCCTGGCGCGCCACGGCGGCGAAGAATTCGTGGTGATGCCCACGCATTGCAGCCTGGCCCAGGCCTGCGCGCTGGCGGAGCGCCTGCGGCAGGCCATAGAACGCGAGCCGCTGACGCTGGCCGACGGCCACATCCTGCGGGTGACGGCCAGCTTCGGCGTGGCCAGCGCCACCGGCCCGGCGGCGGCGCTGGACAACCTGCTGCACGCGGCCGACCTGGCGCTGTACAACGCCAAGCGCAATGGCCGCAACCGCGTGGAGAGCGCGGGCTGACCGGCGGGCCTTAGCGCTTCGTCGCGTCTTTTGCCTTCACGGGCGTGAACAGCAGGTCGCGGAAGTCGTAGCTGAAGTCCGTTTCGGTGGAGATCGGCGCCATCTTCATGCGCTCGATGCTGCCGTCCGGGTTCAGCGCGAAGGTCACGTAGGCGTCGGCGTTGAAGTTGCGCTCCTTCCAGCGCACGATGAAGGTGTCGTGCTGGAAGTGCTCCAGTTCCCCGCTCAGGTCCGGCGTGCGCTCGAAGCGCATGATATGCTTGCCGCCCTCGTTGCGGATGCTGGCCTTGCCGTACCACGCGTCCTCATACTCGCCGTCGTACGCCGCCAGCGGCAGCGACGGTTTCGAGCTGGCCGCGCGCGCGGTGCGCTCCTTGCCCTGGCGCTCCAGCTCCTCCTTGTGCATGGCCGCTTCCTGCTCCGCGTACACCGCGATCCAGTCGGTCTTTTGCGGCACCGCGAAGTAGCGGTCCAGCAGCGTGTAGTACAGCGAGGCCATGGCCGGGCTGTTCTCGGCGTTGGTCAGGATGGCGATGCCCAGCTTCTCCTCCGGCACCATCAGCACCGTCGAATAGAAGCCCTGCAGCGCGCCGCCGTGCATGGCGATCTTGCGGCCCCGGTAGTCGCGCAGCTGGAAGCCCAGGCCATACGACAGGAAGTTGGGCTTGGTGGCGGCCAGCGGCGGCTTGGGGTCGCGGATCGGCATCGGCGTCTGCTCGGACCACAGCTCGGCTACCTGCCGGGCGCTGATCAGCTGCTTGCCGTCCTCGGTCTTGCCCTGGTTGAGCAGGAGGTTCATCCAGCGCGCGATGTCCTCGGCGCTGGTGTTGATGCCCACCGCGCCGACCGCGTTCGGCACCGGCATCGGCTTCACCACCGCGATCTTGTCGTGGATCTTGCTGTGCGGCGCCGAGTGGTCGCTGCTGGCCAGCATGTCGGCCACGCTGGTGGTGGTGCCGTTCATACCCAGCGGCGTGAGGATGCGCTCGCGCACCGCCTCGCCCCACGGCTTGCCGGTCTTCTCGGCGATGATCTTGCCGGCCACGATGTACAGCAGGTTGTCGTAGGCGTAGCTGGCGCGGAAGCTGGTGGCCGGCTTGATGTAGCGCAGCTTCTCGATGATTTCATCAGTGCTGAACTGGGTGCTCGGCCACCACAGCAGATCGCCGGCGCCCAGGCCCAGGCCACTGCGGTGGGTCAGCAGGTCGCGCACGGTCATCTGGCCGGTGACGTAGGAGTCGTACATCTGGAAGCCCGGCAGGTGCCTGGTGACCGGATCGTTCCATGCCAGCTTGCCCTCGTCGACCAGCATCGCCAGCGTGGCGGCGGTGAAGGCCTTGGAGTTGGACGCCACCTCGAACAGCGTCTTGCCGTCCACCGGCGTGGGGTCGCCCAGCTTGCGCACACCGAAGCCCTGCGCCGCCACCACCTTGCCATCCTTGACGATGGCGATGGCCATGCCCGGCACGTCGAAGGTCTTGAGCGCGCGCTGGACATCATCGCCCAGCGACGCCGTGGCGGTGGCCGCTGCGGTTGTTGCGGCGGTGTCGGTGGCCAGCGGCGCGGCCAGCACCGGCGCGCCGGCCAGCGCGCCCCATACCGCCAGCGCGCAGGCGGTGGCGGCAAAGTTACGAGTCATATTCATTGTTTTTTGAATGCCTTGTCGACGGAAGCTTGAGTCACCGGATGATAGTGCGAACGCGCCTTGGCGTAAACGCCCTTGGCCCAGTCCTTCTCGACGGGATTCTTCAGCAGCGCGGTGTACAGCGGCACCACGAACTTCTGGCGGCCCACGCTCATCAGGAACTTGTTGAGCGGCTCGCGCACGTTGTAGCCGGCATGCACCGACGCCAGGAAGAAGCGGTAGGCGATTTCGTTGTTGCCGGTCTTGCCCAGACCATAGGCCTGGTCCAGCTCCTGCAGCTGCGCCGCCGTGGCCTTGCCGTCGATGTCGTTCAGGAAGTGCATCCACTCCAGCGCGATCCAGTTCTTGGCCGGCAGCTCGGCGGTCGGCAGTTCCCCCTTGAGCCACGCGGCGCGCTGCGTGTCCAGCGCGGCCAGGCGCGGCGACGCCGCGCGCTTGGCGCTGGCCGGAATGCCGGGACCATACAGCCATTCATCGAGCTCGGACTGCGACATGATTTCCGGATGCGCGTCCAGCAGGTTTTTCTTCAGGTAGGCGACAAATTCGTCGGTGGTGGCCGACTGGAACGCGTGCTGGTCGAACCAGCCGCGCAGGAACGGGTCGAACACGTCGCGGCCGGCGCGCTGCTCCAGGGTGCGCAGCAGCCACGCGCCTTTCGGGTACACCAGGTTGCTGTCGGTGTAGGTGGCGGCGTTGGTGTCCGGATCGCGCGTGACCAGCGCCTGCTTGGCCGCCGGGATCTTGGCCAGCGAGGCCAGCGCCTCTTCCTGCTCCACCTGCAGGTTCATCTCCGCCACTTCCTCGCCGTACAGCTTTTCGACGATGCGGGTGGTGACGTAGGTGGTAAAGCCCTCGTTCAGCCAGAAGTGCTTCCACGAGGCGTTGGTGACCAGGTTGCCGGACCACGAGTGCGCCAGTTCATGCGCGATCAGGTCCACCAGGCTCTTGTCGCCGGCGATCATGGTCGGCGTGACGAAGGTCATGCGCGGATTTTCCATGCCGCCGATGGGGAACGACGGCGGCAGCACGATCATGTCGTAACGGTCCCACCGGTACGGGCCATACAGGCCCTCGGCGGCGGCGATCATCTTCTCGGTGTCCGCCATTTCGGCGGCGGCGGCCTCGATGCGCTGCGGCTCGGCGTACACCGCCGAGCGCGGGCCGACGTTGCGCACGTCGATTTCGCCGATGGCGATGGCCAGCAGGTAGGACGGAATCGGCTGCGTCATTTTGAACTTCCAGCCGCCGGCGCCGGTGGCCTTCTGGTCGTTCTCGGCGCTCATCACCACGCGCATGCCGGCCGGCGCCTCGATGCGGGCGCTGTAGGTGAAGCGCACCGCCGGCGTGTCCTGCACCGGCGCCCACGAGCGGGCGTTGATTTCCTCGGACTGGCTGAACATGAACGGCCGCTTGCCGGACAGGGTCTGCTCGGGCGTCAGCCACTGCAGCGCGGCGGCGGACGGCGCGGTGCGGTAGTACACCCGCACTTTCTGCGGCTGGAATGGCAGGGCGATGCGCAGCGCGCGGCCCTTCTCGGCGTCCGGCTTGTCCAGCATGAAGGAGGCGGCGGTCCAGCGGCCGTTGGCGGCCAGCACCTGCACCTTGGCGATGTTCAGTTCATTGGTGTCCAGCACCAGCGTGCGCGCCGACTTGTCGATCCAGTTCAGCGTCAGCTCGGCGTAGCCGGACAGGATCTTGTGGCTGAAATCCGCTTTCAGGTCGAGGTACAGATCGGTGGTGCGCACCTGGTCGTAGCGCGCGTAGCTCAACGGATCGGCGTGCGCCACGTGGGCGGTCAACGACATGCATGCGGTAAGCACGATCGCGGCAATGGTCTTCTTGATCATATGGTGATACTTTCAATGTTGGCTTCAGCGCCAAGCAGAATAGCATAGCGTTGTATCGGAGATGTGTCGGCGGCCACACAAGCTGTGTTATCATGCCGGCCATTCGTGGGGAGTAGTCGGCTTGCGCCGCCCCGGCGCAAGAACCTGTGTCAACATAATCGGTCCGCAGACCGTGGCGCAGGTGGCCCGCAGCCGCTATGGCGGCAAGGCTTGACGAGACCATGACCCTGTTGCGGCCATGACGGGCCGGAGCCGCGCGTGGGTCATTGGTTCATCGTTCCGGCCCGCGTACTTTACACATCATGGAAGCCTTCCTCGTTTCGACCGGCATCGTCGCCCTGGCAGAAATCGGCGACAAAACCCAGCTCCTCGCCTTCGTGCTCGCCACCCGGTTCCGCCGCCCCCTGCCGATTGTCGCCGCGATTTTCGTCGCCACCATCGCCAACCACGCCTTTGCCGCCGCCATCGGCGCCTGGGTCACCAGCCTGATGGGCGCGGACCTGATGCGCTGGGTGCTGGGCGCGTCCTTCCTGGCGATGGCCGCGTGGACGCTGATCCCGGACAAGCTGGACGACGACGACACCAAGCTGGCCGGCTACGGCGTGTTCCTGACCACGCTGATCGCCTTCTTCATGGCCGAAATGGGCGACAAGACGCAGGTGGCCACGGTGGCGCTGGCGGCGCGCTACCACAGCATGACCGGCGTGGTGTGCGGCACCACGCTGGGCATGATGCTGGCCAACGTGCCGGCGGTCTACTTCGGCGAAAAGATCGCCAACAAGATCTCGCTCAAGCTGGTGCACGGCATCGCCGCGCTGATCTTCGCGGCGCTGGGCGTGGCCACGCTGCTCGGCGCCGGCGCCAGCCTGGGCGTCTAGCTGGCGGCGGCGCGCGGCACCACCAGCTGCACCTGGCGCATGCCGTCACCGTCGCGCAGTTCGATAAGCTGGTCCTGTTGCGCCTCGCCGTCCACCGTCAGCGACGCCGTCTCGCCCCTGGTCACGCGGATGGCGTAGGTGGCGTTGCCGTGGCGGTAGTGCAGCGTAAAGCCATCCCATTCCGG
The DNA here is from genome assembly GCF_013408245.1 of Duganella sp. 1224. Lineage (GTDB taxonomy): Bacteria > Pseudomonadota > Gammaproteobacteria > Burkholderiales > Burkholderiaceae_D > Rugamonas. The sequence goes on along the minus strand of NZ_JACBYS010000010.1, from coordinate 30,047 downwards.
CGGCATGCGCGGCTCCAGCTTCAGATGCGTGGCGGTGCGGGTCACGCCCAGCAGCGACTCCAGGATCAGGCGGTACATCCAGCCCGACGAACCGGTGTACCAGCTCCAGCCGCCGCGGCCCACGTGCGGCGGCACCGCGTACACGTCGGCCGTCACCACATACGGTTCCACCTTGTACAGCGCCGCGCCCTCGGCGGTGCGGCCGTGCATGACCGGATTGATCATGCGCGCCAGCTCCCAGGCACGTTCCGTGTCGCCCAGCTTGGCGAAGGCCATCGCGGTCCAGATGGCGGCGTGGGTGTACTGGCCGCCGTTCTCGCGCACGCCCGGCACGTAGCCGCGGATATAGCCCGGATTCGGCCCGGCCTTGTCGAACGGCGGATCGAGCAACTGGATGATGCCCGAGTCGCGCCGCACCAGGCGCTGGTTGACCTGCTCCATGGCGCCGCGCACCCGCACCGGATCGGCGGAGCCGGACAGCACGCCCCAGCTCTGCGAAATCGAGTCGATCTGGCATTCCTCGTTGGTGTGTGAACCGAGCGGCGTGCCATCGTCGAAGTAGGCGCGGCGATACCATTCGCCGTCCCAGGCGTTCTGCTCGACGTTGGCGGCGATGCGGCGCGCCTGCTCGCGGCACTCGGCCGAGAACTCGGCGTCGTTGCGCATGTCCGCCACCTCGGCGAAGCGCTTCAGCACCTCGCACAGGAAGAAGGCCAGCCACACGCTCTCCCCCTTGCCATGCTCGCCCACCTTGTCCATGCCGTCGTTCCAGTCGCAGGAGCCGATCAGCGGCAGGCCATGCTGGCCGAAGCGCAGGCCGTTGCGGATGGCGCGCTGGCAGTGGTCGTACAGCGTGCCCTGCTCGCTGGAGCGGGCCGGCATGTCGTAGTATGAATCTTCTTCCGGCTTGACCGGCCGCCCTTCCAGATACGGCGCGGTTTCATCGAGGATGCTCATGTCGCCGGTGGCCGAGACGTAGCGCCAGGCGCCCAGCGGCAGCCACAGGTAGTCGTCCGAGCAGTGCGTGCGCACGCCGCGGTCCGATGGCGGGTGCCACCAGTGCTGCACGTCGCCTTCCAGGAACTGGTGGGCGGCGCACAGCAGCAGCTGGTCGCGCAGCAGCTGCGGTTGCGTGTGGATGGTGGCCATGGCGTCCTGCAGCTGGTCGCGGAAGCCGAAGGCGCCGCCGGACTGGTAGTAGCCGCTGCGCGCCCAGATGCGGCAGGCGATGGTCTGGTACATCAGCCAGCCATTGGCGATGACGTCCAGCTCCGGCTCCGGCGTTTCGATGCGCACGGCGCCCAGGGTTTTCTCCCAGTGGGCATGCACGGCGCGCAGCGCTTCCTGCGCCGCCTCGGCGCTGCGGTGCTTCTGCACCAGGCTGCTGGCGTCGGCGTTGCGGCGGCCGGCCACACCCAGCACGAAGACGATCTCGCGCTCCTGGCCCGGCAGCAGGTCGAACGGCGCCTGGATCGCCGCGCAGGCATCCAGGCCGGCGCCGATCTTGCCGGACAGGCGCGAGCGGCGCAGCGCCGCCGGCGCCGCCAGCGTGCCGTTGCGGCCCATGAACTCGGTGCGGTCGGCGGTGATGCTGCGCAGCGAGGCGTCGCAATTGAAGAAGGCCACGCGGCCGCTGAACTCCGTGTTGTACGGATTTTTGGCGAACAGCGCGCCGCTGACCGGATCGGCCTCGGTGACGATGTGCATGCCGGACTTGGAGCGCATGTCGCCCAACACCCATTCCACGTAGCCGAAGGCGGACAGGCGGCGCTGCACCAGCGAGTCGTTGCGCACTTTCAGCACGGTGTACTTGATCGGCGCGTCGACGGCGACGAAGGTGGTCATCTCTGTGTAGATGCCAGCCTCGATATGTTCAAACACGCTGTAGCCAAAGCCGTGACGCGTGATGTAGTCACCATTGCCGCGCGCCGGCAGTGCGGTCGGCGACCAGAACTGGCCGCTCTGCTCATCGCGCAGATAGAACGCTTCGCCGCTGCTATCGCTGACTGGATCGTTATCCCACGGCGTGATGCGGTATTCGTGCGCGTTCTCGTGCCAGGTATAGGCCTGGCCGCTTTCCGAAATCACGGTGCCGAACTGCGGATTGGCCAGCACGTTGGACCACGGCGCCGGCGTGCGCTGGGTGTCGCTGGTGGTGATGACGTATTCGCGGCCATCCGGCGTAAAGCCGCCGATGCCGTTTTCCAGCACCAGCCCGCGCGCCGGATGCGTGACCGGGCCGGCGTCCGCATACTCGCCGCGATTGTCGGCCAGCAGCGGCGGCATGCGCAAGGTCGGCGGCGCCGGACGCTTGATCTGCTCCGCCAGCGTGCCGCGCGCATCGCTGATGATGACGCGCGCCACCGACTGCATCAGCACCCGGTCCTCGTTTGGAATCTGATCGATCAGGCGCACGAAGATGCCGCCCGGCCGGTCGATCGCCTGGGCGTCGATGCCGGACGCGATCAGGCCCATGATCTGGTCGTGCAGCGCCTGGCGATAGCCGGACAGGTCTTCGTACCAGATCACCAGGTCCACCACCAGCCCTTTCAGGCGCCAGTAGGCATGCGCCTGCACCATCTGGCGCGCCAGCTCGATGTTGGATGGATCTTTAATCTGCAACAGCACAATTGGCAGGTCGCCGGAAATCGCATACGCCCACAGGCCGGACTGGCCGCGCTGGTTCTTGATCAGCGTGGCCGCTTCGGCGCGCAAGCCGGCGTTCGGGTAGATCACCGAGTTGGCCAGGCGGCCATACAGCTGGCCATCGGCTTCGCTGGCGTTCAGCTGGCGCAGCACCACCTGGCTGTGGGTCCACGCCAGTTCGAACACGCGGTCGGCCAGATGACGGTCCTGGTATTTGTCGATCAGGTGCAGCGCCACATCGCGCTGCTCGGTCATGCCGGTGACGATATCCACCGTCGCATACTGGTCCGGCTTGAGCGTGATGGTGTAGCGGATTGCCACCACCGGGTCCAGCACCGAACCCTGGCCGCCGCTCAGCGGGCCATCGTTCAGCATCGCGGCCGGCGCGGCCATGGTGTTGCCACGGCCAATGAAGCGCGAGCGGTCGGTTTCATACGACACGTTGACCACCGGCGCATCGTGCACCATCATCGAGTGCATCATCCACGGCATGACTTCGTGCGCACCGCGCGGACGGCGGGTACACAGGATGGCGTTTTCCTCCGGCAGAATCTCGGTCTGCACAAACAGCTTGCTGAAGGCCGGATGGGCATTATCGGCGGCGGCCGGCGCCATCACCACTTCCGCATAGCTGGTCACTTCGATGGTGCGCACGCGGTCCGACTTGTTGGTGATGCGGGTGCGGCGCAATTCGATATCGTCTTCCGGCGACACCACGATTTCCGTGTACAGGTCGATATGGCGGTCGGAGCGGCGGAACTCAGCGCGGCCTTCGGAGAAGATCACTTCATGCTTGCGCGGATCGACCAGCGTCGGCTGGTAGGTGGTGGACCAGAACTCGCCGTCCTCCACATCGCGCACGTAGCAGAAGTTGCCCCAGTTGTCGCGCGTGCTGTCTTCGCGCCAGCGGGTCACGGCCAGGTCTTTCCAGCGGCTGTAGCTGCCACCAGAATTGGTGACCATCACGTGATAGCGGCCGTTGGACAGCAGCTGGGTTTCCGGCACCGGCGTCGAATGCTGGGTCAGCACGCGCAGCGGGTTGGCCTGCTCCTGCGCCACCGTGCGGATGGCCGCCATTTCGGTAGTGTTGGAGTAGAAGGCGCCGGCCTGCGGGCTGCGTTCCTGCAGCACCAGCAATGTCGATTGCAGCAGCGGGTCGGATTCGAAGCGACGCTGCATCGGACGGTCGTGCAACAGGTAGCTGAGCGACAGGAAGCCCATGCCCTGGTGGTGCACCATGAACGAGCGGATAATCGCCGCGCTCTGGCCGCGCGGCAGGCGCGACGAGGTGTAGTCGATCGCCTCGTAGAAACCGTATCGGCCCATATAGCCCAGTTCCGCCATCTTCTGCAGATTGGCGCAGGAAGCTTCCGGCTGCACCATCAATCCCATCATGGAAGCGTACGGCGCGATCACCAGATCGTCGGCCAGGCCGCGCTTCAGGCCCAGTCCCGGCACACCGAAGGCGCGGTACTGGTAATTGAGGCTGGCGTCCACCGTGTTGTAGCCGGATTCGGATATCCCCCACGGTACGCTGCGGCGCTTGCCGTACTCGATCTGGGCGTCGATCACCGAGTTGTAGGTCTGGTCCAGCAGCGTGTTCGGATAGTTCGGCATCACCAGCAGCGGCATCAGGTACTCGAACATCGAGCCGCTCCAGGACAGCAGCACCGGCTTGCCAGCGACGATGCACAGCTGGCGGCCCAGCGCGAACCAGTGATCCTGCGGCAGCTGGCCCTGGGCGATGGCGACAAAGCTGGCCAGGCGCGATTCCGACGCCAGCAGGTCGTAGTAGCTGGCGTCCAGGCGGCGGTCGGTGACGTTGTAGCCGATCGCCAGCAGGTTGGTGGTCGGATTGAACAGGAAGCCGTATTCCATCTGCGCGAAGGCGCCGCAGCGCTGCGCCAGGTCGGCCAGCGCGCGCATGCGTTCATGCGCGGCGGTGCTGCCCTGCTCGAACAGCTGGGCGAGGCGCTGCTGGCGGTCGCGTTCATCCGGCGCCAGGTCGGTGGCCGGGATGGCGGCGTGAGTGCGCGCCAGCGCCGCCAGCTCGCGCAGCGTCGGCATGCGGGTCATGCTGGTGTCGAAGATGGCGTCCTCGGACAGCGCGGCCCACGGCATCATCGCCGTCAGTTCGTCCAGCGCGGCGCGGCATTGCTGCACCAGCGAGTCGGCCCACATGGCGCCGGCCTCGCTGTGGGTGGCGGCGTGCGGCTGGAACTCCTCGGCGGCGGCGCTGACGCGCGTCAGCCAGCCGTGCAGCTGCTGCAGGTTGGCGGCGTCCGGTGCCGGCGCCAGGGTGGCCAGCAGCGCGTCGACCGCGCTGGCGGCGACGGCGGTGGTTGCAGCCGCGCCGGCCGTGGAGGCGCCGCTGGCGGCACCGGTGTCGGCCAGCGTGTCCTGCAGCACGCGCACGGTGGTGGCGATGCCGTCGACGATCTGCGGTCCCAGCACCGGCGCGTCATACAGGCCGGTGAGGCCGGGCGCCATGGTCAGCAGGTGGCCGGCCAGGTTGCCGCTGTCCACGCTCGAGATGTAAATCGGGTGCAGCGGCTTGAGGGTCTGCGTGTCGTACCAGTTGTAGAAGTGGCCGTGGTGGCGCTCCAGCTGGTCCATGCTGTCCAGCGTATGGGCGGTGCGTTCCATCAGCTGGCGCACCGTGACGTAGCCGAAGTCGGTGGCGGTCAGGTTGGCCAGCAGCGCCATGCCGATATTGGTCGGCGAGGTGCGGTGTGCCACCACCTGCACCGGATGCTCCTGCATATTATCCGGCGGCAGCCAGTTGTCCTCGGCGCCGACGAAGCGCTCGAAGTAGGCCCAGGTGCGGCGCGCCAGCTTGTTGAGGAATTGCGTCTGCTCGGCCGACAGCTGCGCGGTCTTGCGTTCGATCGGGCGGCTGATCCAGTCGGCGATAGCCGGTGCCACCAGCCACGCCAGCAGGAACAGCGCGGCCGCCGGCAGGCTGGCCGGGCGCCAGCCCAGCAGCGCGCCGCCGACGAACAGCGCCAGCACCGGCGCGAACCACATGGTGCGCCAGGTGTTCACGCTGCCGTCGGCCTGGCGCGCCAGCGCGGAGGCGCGCCATTCCAGCAGCTTGCGGTGCGAGACGAAGCTGCGCCACAGGCTGCGCAAAATGGCGTCCATGCTGAAGTAGGCTTCGTACGGCAGGAAGGCCAGCATCAGCACCGCGTGCGAGAACTGCAGACCGCCACGCCGCAGCGAGGCGCGGATATGCTGGCTCCACAAGGTGTCGCGCGGACGGCGGCACAGGTCATACACCAGGCTGACCAACGGCGGCAGGAAGATCACGGTCAGCACGGCGCCAGTCCACATCCACGGATCCGGCAGCCAGCGCCACGCGGTGATCAACGACAGCACCAGCGCCGGCGCGGTCAGGCTGCGGCGCAGGTTGTCGAACAGCTTCCAGCGCGACAGCAGCGACAGCGGATTGCGTTCACGCCGGCCACGGCCGCTCGGCACGCGGCCGGCCAGCCAGCCGATCAGCTGCCAGTCGCCGCGGATCCAGCGCTGGCGGCGCGTCACGTCCTCGCTGTAGCGGGTCGGATAGGCTTCGTACAACTGGGCGTCGCTCAGCAGGCCGGCGCGCACGTAGCAGCCTTCCAACAGGTCGTGGCTGAGGATCTTGTTTTCCGGCAGACGGCCGCCCAGCACCTGCTGGAACACGTCGACATCGTAGATGCCCTTGCCGATGAAGGAGCCTTCGAAGAACACGTCCTGGTAGACGTCCGACACGGTGCGGGTGTACGGGTCGATGCCCGGTTCGCCGCCGCACAGCTTCTCGTAGCGCGAGGCGTTTTCGCTCGGTAGCGCTACCGCGACGCGCGGCTGCAGGATGCCGTAGCCTTCGGTCACGCGGCCGCGCTGCATGTCCACGCGTGGACGGTTGAGCGGGTGCTGCATGGTGGCGACGAACTGTTTGGCGGCGTCGCGCGGCAGTTGGGTGTCGGTGTCCAGCGTGATGACGTAGCGGATGCTTTCCAGCTCCGAGGTGTCGCCCACCACCACCGAGAATTTGTCGCGTGCGCCGCCGCGCAGGAAGCGGTTCAGGTCTTCCAGCTTGCCGCGCTTGCGCTCATAGCCCATCCACACGCCTTCCTGCGGATTCCACATGCGCGGGCGGTGCAGCAGCAGGAACGGCGCGTGCGGCGAGCCGTTGGCGTATTTGTGATTGAGGTGCGCGGTGCAGCGCTTGAGCTGCTCGACCAGCGCCTCGTCGTTCGGCATCTTCTCGGACCGGGCGTCGGCGAAATCGGTCAGCAGGCAAAACATCAGGTTGGGATCGCGGTTGGCGAGGAAGCGCACTTCCATCTGCTCGAACAGGTCCTCGATGTTCTCCTTGCTGTACACCAGCGTTGGCACCACCACGATGGCGCGCGCGTCGGACGGAATGCCGTCCTTGAAATCCATGCGCGGCAAGGGGCGCGGATGGGTGACCAGCGTGGCCACCCAGTTCACCAGGTTCAGCGCCAGGTGGCTGCTGCCCAGCAGCGCCAGAAGGCCGAGCGCGAACAGCACAAAGCCATGCACGCCATCGAAGGCGGCGCGCTCCAGCAGCAGCGCGGTCGACACCAGCGAGATGGCGGCGATGGCGCCGAGGTAGGACGTCAGCGGCGAGGCGCTGCTGGTCTGCTGCGCCGCTTCCAGCCATGGCCGGCGCATCTGCGTCTGTTTTTCCAGCGCGGCCAGGCCGCCGCCGATCAGGTAGAAGCCCACGTGGCCATGGCGCGAATCGCCGCTGCCGTGGTGCGCCTGGGCCAGCGCCAGCGCCTGCTGCGCCACTTCCAGTTCGGTGAAGCGCGAGCGCTTGGCGATTTTTTCGATGGCGTGGCGGTACTGGTCGCGCGTGGCGAATTCCATTTTGCCGTAGATGTCGGCCGGGTCCTGGCGCAAGGTCTGTTCGACCTTGCTCATGGTTTCAACGAACTCCTGCCAGTCCATGGTGCCGAGGAAGCGCAGGCTGCCGATGCTGTTGGCGATCGACACCTGCTCGGCCGCCTGCTGCTGGATCTCGGCCTGGATCTGCTGCTCGATGGTCTGGCCGGTTTCCGCCAGGCGGTGCGTGATCCAGGTCAGCGCCAAGGTCAGCGCCGGGCTTTGCCCCTGCAGGCGGCGCGCCAGTTCGGCCACGAAGGCGCTGGTGATGGGCGGGTTGGAACGCGCCATGTCCGCCACCATCAGAATCAGGCCGCTCGGATTTTTCTCGGCGATCTCGGTCATCTGGTCGGCCCAGGTGTTGGCGAGGTCGCGCTGGATGCGGTTCTCGGCCACGCGCGCGGCCACGCGGCGCAGGTTCTCGATCAGCGCCAGGCGCAGCATGATGGGAATCGCCCACAGCTCGCCGAGTTTGAGCGTGGCCACTTCCTGGTAGGCGTCGACAAAGCGGCACAGCGATTCGGGATCGACCCGGCCGTCGCCGTGCGAGATGATTTCCAGCGCGATCTTGTAGACGCGCGGGCAGCCGTCGGGCGCGCCCTTACCCAGGCGCGGCAGCTCCTTGCTGTAGTCCTTGGGCAGGTGGCGGCGGGCGATGCGGATCTGTTCTTCGATTAAATAAAAATTGTCCAGCAGCCACTCGGAGGCCGGCGTGATCTGGCGCCCGGCCTTGACGGCCGCGGTCAGATCGTCGCAGGTGGCATCGATGACGGCGGCGTTTTCCGCCAGCCGCGACAGCAGGCGGTCGCGGCCGCCGCGCTTGCTCAGTTCATGATGCTGGGCCAGCGTCTTGCCGTGCGCCGCCATTTGCGCGGCGCTGAAGAGCTCCGCCCGCAGCGGCAAGTCCTCATCGTCGTCGTCGGACACCAGGGAGCCGGTTTGGGATTCGCGGAAGCCCATGGTCATCTCGGGCAATAAGGGATTGGACTTGTTCAACTTGGACCTCGCTTGGACTCGGCGAATGAAAAATTATGGGCCAAGCAATCGTACGCTGGCGCACGCAAGGAGACTGTACGGTGACGTACATAACGAAGTTGGCAAAAAAAAGGACCGCTTGCGCGGTCCTGCAAAGGAAGGAAACCTGGCTTACGCCGCCATCGGCAGCGGCTGCGCGTGAGACTGCCGTGACGCCAGCGCCAGCCCGCCGTTGAGGCTGTAGGCATGGCGATGGCCGAGGCGGCGCAGGCACAGCGCGGCCTTCATGCTGCGGTTGCCGCTGCGGCAGAAGAACACCAGCGGCGCCTGCTCGGCCCGCAGCCACGCGCTGGCGTACTCGGCCAGCCGGCTCAGCGGCACGCTCAGCGCCATGCGGCCGGCCGGCAACGGCGCCACGGTGGCGGCGAATTCATAGGGCTCGCGCACATCGACCAGGCAGGCGTCCGGATGGGCTTGCAGGAACGCGTCCAGCGCGGCGCTGTCAAGTTGTGCGTCGGCAGCGATGGTTGCCGCTGGCTCAGCGTTGATGCTGGTGCAGAAGTGATTCTGTTCATCGCGCGTCGGACACAGCAAGGTGCGCTCGCTGATGATGTCGCGCAGGTCCTGTTGCGCCAGTCCGGCGCTGAAGGCGAAACGCACCGAGACAGCCGGCAATTGCGCCGCCTCCAGCGTGCCCAGCAGGTAGGCGCGCAGCTGGCCGCCGGCCACGCAGGCCAGCACCTGCTCGCCCAGCGTGATGGCGCTGGCGGCGGCGCCATTGCCCAGCGCGACCGGCGTGGCGTTGGATGGCCAACCGTACTCGTCGGCATCGGCGGCGCGGTTGAAGTGGCGGCCAAGCGCCTCGACCAGCATGGCGCGGCCGGCGTTCGGCAGCGTGCTGACCACCGCTTGCACCTGGTAATTCTGGCAGCGCACATAGGCCTCGATGCGGGCCGCGTGTTCCGGCAGCGGATCGATGACGATGCAGCTGCGGCTGGCGGCGTCCAGCGCCATCCAGCTACAGGCGCCTTCCACGCCCAGTTGCAGCAGGCCATCGTGCGGCACGGCGGTGCGGTCGGACGGGATCAGGCAGCTGGCGCGCAGCGCGGCGCCGCAGCGCTCGATACGGGCGCAGGCGGCGGCGATGGTGGCCTCATCGGTCAACGGGCCGAACGACATGCGGATGGCGCCGGCGCTGCGCCACAGCGGCAAGCCCATCGCGTCCAGCACATAGCTGGGCGCGGCCTTGGACGAGGAGCAGGCGCTGCCGGCGCTGACGCGCACTTCGGCGGCGTCGAACACATCCATCAGCTCGCGGCTCGACAGGCCGGGCACGGCAAAGTTCAGCGTGGTCGGCAGCGACTTGTCGAACGGGTTGTTGAACACCACGCCCGGCAAGGCGGCGCGCAGGCTGTCCGCCAGACGCGCGCGAAAATTGCACAGCTCGGCCTGGGTGCGGAAGGTATCGCCGCGTTCCAGCGCGGCCAGCACGGCGCCCAGCGCGGCGATGCCGGCCATGTTCTCGGTGCCGGAGCGCTGGCCGGCTTCCTGGCCGCCGCCCTGGATCAGCGCGGTGAACGGGGCGCCGGCGCGCACGTACAGCATGCCGATGCCTTTCGGCGCATTCAGCTTATGACCGGAGAACGGCGCGTAATCGATGCGGGTAGACGACAGATCCAGCTTGAGCTTGCCCAGGCCCTGGACGCAGTCGACCATCCAGTAGGCCTGGCTGCCGCTGTCCGCCAGCACCGCTTCGATGCCGCCCAGGTCGGAGATGACACCGGTTTCATTGTTGGCCGCCATGGTGCAGACCATGGCCGCCCGTGGCGCCACCTCGCGCAGCGCGCTCAGGCTGTGCGCGCCTTCATGGTCGACCGGCAGCTGGTGCAGCGTCAGGTTCAGGCCCAGCAGGCGGTTCCAGTGCGCCAGGCTTTCCGGCACCGCCTTGTGTTCGGTGGCGCCGTAGACCAGCAGCGTGCCGATGGCCTCGCCCGCATCGCGGCGCTCGCGCAACGCGACCAGCGACGACAGCACGGCGGTCTGGATGCCTTCGGTGGCGCCGCTGTTGAACATCAGCCGGCCGTTGCCCACGCCCAGCAGGCGCGCGGCGCAGGCGCGCGCCTCATCCAGGATAACCTTGGCCTTGAGCCCGGTCGCGTGGGTGCTGCTGGGATTGCCGTAACGCTGGCCCATGGCGTCGGTGGCGGCGCTGATCGCGGCGGGCAAAACAACACTGGTGGCGTTGCTGTCGAGGTAGATTTCGGTAGTCATCCATATAGCTTACGCAGTTATGCGGAAATAGTCGTACCAAAATTTTGCGCGGCAGCATAATATGTAGATGCCCCATTCTCTTTTTTGAACATTCTTAGCATGAATCAACTTGACCGCTACGACTATGCCATCCTGGACGCGCTGCAACGGGACGGCACGCTGTCCGTTGCCCAGCTCAGCGAGCAGGTAGGATTGTCCTCCACGCCGTGCTGGAAACGGCTGCGCCGCCTGGAGGAGGAAGGCTATATCGAGAACCGGGTGGCCATCGTCAACCGCAACAAGGTCGGCCTGCCGGTGACGGTGTTCGTCAGCATCCGCACCACCCAGCACGACGAAAAATGGTTTGCGCGCTTTGCCGCCGCCGTGGCGGCCTTGCCGGAAGTGCAGGAGTTTCATCGCATGAGCGGCGATGTCGACTATCTGCTGAAGGTGGTCACGAGCGACATCGCCGGTTATGACCGGTTTTACAAGAAATTGATCAAGTCCGTGCAGCTCACCGGCGTCTCGTCGGCGTTTTCGATGGAGCAGATCAAAATCACCACCTCCCTGCCGCTGTGGCTGGTGTCGCACCAATAAAGTGCATCCATGAGATAATGCGTCATTTCAAGTACTTGATTTGACGCACATGCGCGCCTTCTTCGACAGCTGGCTGCCCAGCGCCCCGACGGCGAACCGCCGCGAACAATTCCGCGCCTCCGTCGGCGCCCTGTGCGGCATTCTGCTGACCACCGTCCTCAGCCACCTGCTGCTGCAATCCACCCATGCCACGATTTTCATGGTGGCCCCCATCGCCGCCTCGGCGGTGCTGCTGTTCGCGCTGCCGGCCAGCCCGCTGGCGCAACCGTGGTCTGTCATCGGCGGCAATGTTGTCAGCGGCCTGGTCGGCGTCGCCTGCGTGCGCTGGTTCGGCGCCAGCCTGCCGCCGCCATTGCTGGCGGGCCTGGCCTGCGGCGGCGCGATTGCCGCCATGTTCGTGCTGCGCTGCCTGCATCCGCCCGGCGGCGCGGTGGCGCTGACCACGGTGATCGGCGGCCCGGCGGTGCAGGTGGCCGGCTTCGAATTCGTGCTGATGACGGTGCTGGCCGACTCGGTGCTGCTGGTGCTGACGGCCATCACCTACAACAACCTGACCGGCCGCGTCTACCCGCACGCGCAGCAGAACGCGCACACCAACCCCCACGCCACCAGCGACGCGGTGCCGACCGTGCGGCTGGGCTTCAAGCCGGAAGACCTGGACGCGGTGCTGCGCCAGCACAACCAGGTGCTGGACATCAGCCGCGACGACCTGGAATCGCTGTTCATGCAGACCGAGCAGCGCGCCTACCAGCGCCGCTTCGGCATCATCCACTGCGCCGACATCATGTCGCGCGACGTCGTCAGCGCCGAGTTCGGCACCGGGCTGGACGAGGCCTGGCGGCAGATGCGCGCACACCGCGTGGCTTGCCTGCCGGTGTTGAACCGGGCCCGGCGGGTGATCGGCATCGTCACCCAGACCGACTTCCTCGAACACGGCGGGCTGGACGACTACAGCGGCATCCGCCGGCGCCTGCGCCGCTTCCTGCGCAAAAGCGGCGTGAGCCACACCGAAAAAGCCGAGGTGGTGGGCCAGATCATGCGCCAGCATCCAGCCAGCGCGCGGGTCGACACGGCGATCGTCGACCTGGTGCCGCTGATGGCGGACGCCGGCTTCCATCACATCCCCATCGTCGACCATGAGCAGCGATTTGTCGGCATCGTCACGCAATCGGACTTGCTGGCGGCGCTGTACGAAAGCCGCTTCGCGGAGGCGGCGGCCTAGTCTTTGTTGGCCGTTGATACAAAATTTGTTCCTGCCCGCCGGGGCAATGACTTATGCTAACGGCCAACTTTGCCACCACAAGGACACAGAACAATGACGCATCGTCTCGCCCCTCTCGCCCCTCTCGCCGCCGCCCTGATGCTTGCCTTCGCGCCACTGGCGCACGCCGCCGCGCCCGCCGGCAAAGTCAGCGCCGAAGTAGCCGCCTCGGCCGACAAGGCCGTGCTGGCGATTGCCGATGAATACTACGACGCGGCCGCCCGCTTCGAACCGATCGGCGCCACCGAGAACGGCGACAACCGCTTCGACGACCAACTGGGCATGAGCATTGCGCCGGCAAAACGCGCCGCGCAGTTCAAGCTGTACCGCGGTTTCCTGCAGCGTCTGCAAGCCATCAAGCCTTATCAACTGGACGTCAAGGGCCGCCTCAACTACGACATCCTGCAGTACGAGCTGAAGGGCCTGATCGCCATGGAGCGCTTCCCCGAGCACCTGCTGCCGATTAACCAGATGGACAGCGTACCGGTCACGCTGGCCAACTACGCCGGCGGCGAAGCATCGCAGCCGATCGGGACCGTCAAGGAATACGAGGCCTACCTGAGCCGCGTGTCGCAACTGCCGGCGTGGATCGACCAGGCCATCGCCAATATGCGCCAGGGCATGAAAAAAGGCATTACCCAGCCGAAGGCCATCATGGTGTCGGCGCTGCCGCAGTTCCAGCACCTGGTGAGCGCCACGCCGGAAGCCAGCATCTACTACACGCCGATCACCAAGCTGCCGGCCACGTTCTCGGACGCCGACAAGCAGCGCCTGACCGCCGCCTACCGCAAGACCATCAATGACGAGCTGATGCCGGCGCTGGCGCGCCTGTCAGCCTTCCTGGAAAAGGAATACCTCCCGGCCTGCCGCACCTCGACCGGCCTGGGCGCGTTGCCGGACGGCGCCGCCTGGTATCAGGCCCGTGTCGCCAACGCGACGACAACTACGCTCAAACCGGATGAAATTCACGCTATCGGCCTGAAGGAAGTGGCGCGCATCCAGGGCCAGTTCGCCATCCTGGGACCGAAGCTGGGCTACAACGGTCCGGCCGCCGGCCTGCCGCAGTGGGTGGCGGCGCAGCCGAAGTTCTACCCGTTCAAGACCGAAGAGGAAGTGCAGGCGGTCTACCACAAGCTGAACGACGTGCTGGACACCAAGCTGCCGCTGATGTTCACGCTGCAACCGAAAGCCAGGCTGGATCTGCGCCTGGAACCGGAACTGAGCCGCGCCACCGCCTCCGACCACTACACCGCGCCGGCCGGCGACGGCTCGCGTCCGGGCGTGTTCTGGTCGGTGGTCAACGACCCGACCAAGTACGGCAGCACCGGCATGACCACGCTGTTCCTGCACGAAGGCAAACCGGGCCACCACTTCCACATCGCGCTGATGCAGGAACTGAACCTGCCCAACTTCCGCAAATACGGCGGCAACAACGCCTTTACCGAAGGCTGGGCGCTGTACGCGGAAACGCTGGGCAAGGAAATGGGCCTGTTTGACGATCCGGCCCAGTACTTTGGCCACCTGAACGACGAGATGCTGCGTGCCGTGCGCCTGGTGGTGGACACCGGCATGCACGCACAAGGCTGGACCCGCGAGCAAAGCATCCAGTACATGAAGGACACGCTGGGCTACGACGTGGTTGCCAAGACTGAAACCGAACGCTACATGGCGTGGCCGGGTCAGGCACTGGGCTACAAGGTCGGCTCGCTGAAGATCCAGGAACTGCGCGCGCGCGCCGAGAAGGCGCTGGGCGCCAAGTTCAGCCTGCCAGCCTTCCACGCGGTGGTGCTGGGCGACGGCACGCTGCCGCTGGCGCTGCTGGAGGAAAAAGTCGACCGCTGGATCGCTACCCAGCAGTAATCCCCGGGCGGGCCGACCGGCCCGCCCTCCGCTTATTTCACGTAGCGCTTGATGCTGGCGATGACCGGCTCAGGCAAGGCCGTGATCTGCTTGGCATGGTTGGCAAAGACGATTTGCTGGCGCCCCACCGATACCGGCTTGCCGTCCGCATAAAAGCGGAACTCCAGCCAGAATGAGCACTTCCTGACGTCAAACGCGTTCAATTCGCACGCAATGTCCTGGAACGGGAAAGTCTCCTGCAAGTAGTCCTGCTCGGCGTGCTTGGTGATGAACACGCCTTCGTTTTGCAGCATGTCGCGCGATATGCACTCGAAGAACCACTTTTCGCGGCAGATGCCCTGCCATTCGAAGTAGCGCGCGAAATAGGTGTTGCCGTAGGCGTTAGAATCCTTCAGGTAAATCGTCAGCGAATGGACAAAGGTTTGGGCGGTCACTTGCATCAGCATGATGTCACTCCTTCAGTGGTTGGTTACCCGGCAACCGGGCAACTTCCACTAGGCGTGAGTTGGCACGAAGGAAGTTTGATCTGTCGCAAAGTCTGGCGTGAAAATCAAGCGGACCGCTGCGGCCCGCGCAATACTGGCGTTCCGTTCACTCGTCCTGGACAGCGCCATGCACTCCCTCCTGCCAGCGGTAGTTGCCCTACTCTTCCTGTGCTATGGCGCTTATGTGTTGCAATCGCGCGGGATGAGCCGCATCAGCCTGACGTTCTTCCTGCTGTGCGTGACCACGTTCTGCTGGCAATCGACGTGGGCGGTGCTGTTCCAGTTGCGCGACCAGGACGAAGCCATGTCGCTGGCCAGGCTGGGCTACCTGTTGATCCTGTTCTTGCCGACCACGCTGTACCACTTCATCGCCGAGCTGACCGCGCAGCACGGCGAGCGGCGCTGGGTAGCGCTGTCGTATGCCGTGGCCGGCCTGCTGGGCGTGTTGCTGCTGGCCAGCGACTGGGTCATCGCCGGGCTGTATCCCTACTTCTTCGGCTACTACCCCAAGGCCGGGCCGCTGCATCCGCTGCACCTGCTGCAAACGGTGCTGGTGGTCGGCCGCGGCCTGTGGCTGCTGTACCGGCGCCAGAAGCAGGCAGTGTCGACGGAAAAGACACGGCTGCGCTACTGCCTGGTCAGCCTGCTGATTTACTTTTTCGCCTCGGTGGATTACCTGTGCAACTACGGGCTGGCGTTCTATCCGCCCGGCGTACTGTTCGTCGCCACTAGCCTGGGGCTGATCGCGCAGGCCATGGTGCGCCACAACCTGCTGGCCGATCCGCTGGAGGTGGCGGCCACCATCGCCCACGAAATGCGCACGCCGCTGGCGACCATCCGCATCCAGTCGCGGATACTGGCGCGCTGCCTGCCGGACCTGCTGGCCGGCTACGAGAGCGCGGTCCGGCATGGGCACATCCCGGCGACACTGCCGGCGGCCCAGTTGCAATATTTATATCGGCTCAATCAGCACATTGAGGCGGAGATACGGCGCTCCAACTTCATCGTCGACATGATGCTGGCCTCGGCGCGCGCCGGCACGCTGAACCCGACTGACTTTGCCGATCACTCGGTAAAGAAATGCGTGGACGAGGCGCTGGCCAGCTATCCGTTTGAAAGCGCAATGCGCGACAAGGTCAGCGTGCGCGGCGCCAACGACTTCACCTTTTTTGGCTCGGACGTGCTGCTGGTGTACGTGCTGTACAACCTGTTCAAGAACGCCCTGCACGCGATCAAGGTGGCCGGCCGGGGCGAGGTGGAGATTATGCTGGCGGACCGCCGTTTATTTGTTACCGATACCGGCTCGGGGATCCCGGACGATGTATTGCCGCACGTCTTTGAACCGTTTTATACCACCGGCGGGACAGGCATGGGATTGGCGTTTTGCCAGAAAGTGATTACCGCGTTTGGCGGGAAAATTGATTGTGAATCGCAGGCGGGAAGCTATACGCGGTTTTCCTTATCTTTTCCGCAGCGAATACATTACCCGGCCAGCTGATTCAATTCCTCGCCGCTGACTTTTTCCAGATCGGTTTCATCGCCCAACACGTAAATCTTTTGGCCGCGTAAAACCTCCAGAATAAATGGCTGCTGTTCGCGCAGGCGGCGTTTAAAATCGGGAATCGAATACAGGTTGGGATTGATTTTACGGCGCAATAAACGTTCCGCGACCGGCAGGCGGGATAATAATTCGCCGTAGCTGGTGTTATCGCCGATCAGCAATAACTCCACCGGCGTATCCATATTCTCCTGCTCCTTGGCGGTGGCGCCATACACGAAGGCCACGTTCAGCACATGCTGCAGCGGCGCCAGCGCCGAGTTCAGCACGCTGACCAGGCCAAAGGTTTTCTTCACCAGCCCACTCAGTTCGCCAAAGACGATGCAATCCTTGTTCGGCTTGAAGCGGCGCACGTTGCCGATCCGCTCCGACACGATCACGCCCGACTCGTGCAGCCGCTTCAGCTCGCGCTGCGCCGACGCGCTGCCCAGCCCGGTCAACCGCATGATCTCATTCAAGTGAAATCCCTGGTTGACGCGCACAAATAGCAAGCCCAGCAGTTTTTGCTGGGCGGGAGTGAAGAGGGCTTGAGCAATCATAGCCAAATCTTAGCATGAACGATCTACTTACTGGCATGCTGATCGAGGTGCCAGCCAAGCAACGCTCAGCCACGGAATAAACCCCGGGGTCAGGTCCGACATTTGAACACAGGCTCGACTATGGCTAACGCAGAGCCCGTGTCCAAATGCCGGACCTGACCCCAATGCCCTCTTTCGCCGGAGCGACGGGGTATTAGGGCCTGATCCTGGTGTTAAAAAAAAACGGCACCCGAAGGTGCCGTTTTTATTGAGCGTGTTGTATTACGCTTCGCCGTCGTGCGGAGTAACCGTTTCGGTTGCTTCGATATCGGCGCCAGCCATCGCTGCTTTTTCAGCAGCCAGCAGCGCTTGGCGCTCTTCGACTTCCCACTGCTCTTTCTCTTTACGAGCGCGGTGGAATGCCAGGCCGGTACCGCCTGGAATCAGACGACCCACAATCACGTTTTCTTTCAGACCACGCAGACCATCGCGTTTGCCCATGATCGCGGCTTCGGTCAGAACCCGGGTGGTTTCCTGGAACGATGCGGCCGAAATGAACGAGTCAGTCGACAGCGACGCTTTGGTAATACCCAGCAGCACGTTTTCGTAGGTTGCCGGCAGCTTGCCTTCCGCGACCACGCGGTCGTTTTCTTCCAGCAGCTCCGAACGCTCCACTTGCTCGCCCACGATGTAGTTGGTGTCGCCCGCATTGGTGATCTGAACACGACGCAGCATCTGGCGAACGATCACCTCGATGTGCTTGTCGTTAATCTTCACGCCCTGCAGACGGTACACGTCCTGCACTTCGTCAACGATGTAGCGCGCCAGCGCTTCGATACCCAGCAGACGCAGGATGTCTTGCGGATCGGCCGGGCCGTCCACGATCATCTCGCCCTTGTTCACCACCTGGCCGTCGTGCACCAGCACTTGCTTGTCCTTGGTAATCAGGAACTCGTGCTTGTTGCCGTCCATGTCGGTGATTTCCAGACGCTGCTTGCCCTTGGTTTCCTTACCGAAGGCCACAGTACCGGTAACTTCCGCCAGCATGCCCGCGTCTTTCGGCGAACGTGCTTCGAACAGCTCGGCAACGCGTGGCAGACCACCGGTAATGTCACGGGTTTTCTGCGACTCGGTCGGGATACGCGCCAGCACCTCACCCACGGACACTTGCTGGCCATCTTTCACCATGATCAGCGCGCCAACCTGGAAGCCGATCGCCACCGCGTGTTCGGTGCCGGCGATCTTCACTTCGTGGCCGTCGTCGTTCAGCAGTTTCACCTGCGGACGCATGGTCTTGGTCAGCGAACCGCGACGTTTCGCGTCGATCACCACCAGGGTCGACAGACCGGTCACCTCGTCCACCTGACGGGCCACGGTCACGCCTTCCTCGACGTTCTCGAAGCGCACCGTACCGGCGTACTCGGTGATGATCGGACGGGTCAGCGGGTCCCAGGTCGCCAGGGCGGTGCCGGCTTTGACAGCCATGCCATCCTTGACGATCAGGGTCGCGCCGTACGGCACTTTGTGGCGCTCGCGCTCACGGCCGTGGTCGTCGGTGATCAGTACTTCGCCCGAACGCGAGATCACGATCTGCGCGCCCTTGCCGTTGGTCACGTAACGCATGGTCGAGGTGAAGCGGATGGTGCCGTTCGACTTGGCTTCCACCGACGACGCCACTGCCGCACGCGATGCCGCACCACCGATGTGGAAGGTACGCATGGTCAGCTGGGTACCCGGCTCACCGATCGACTGCGCTGCCACCACACCGACTGCTTCGCCAGCGTTGACCAGCAGGCCGCGGCCCAGGTCGCGGCCGTAGCACTTGGCGCACAGGCCGTAGCGGGTGTCGCAGGTCAGCGGGGTGCGTACTTTCACCTCGTCGATGCCGACGCGTTCGATCTCTTCGACCATGTCTTCGTCCAGCAGCGTGCCGGCTTCGTACATGGTTTCCTGGGTTTCAGGATTGACCACGTCGGTGCCAGCCACACGGCCGAGGATACGGTCGCGCAGGGCTTCGATCACTTCACCGCCCTCAACCATCGCCTTCATCACGGTGCCGTTCGAGGTGCCGCAATCGTCTTCGATCACCACCAGATCCTGGGTCACGTCGACCAGACGACGGGTCAGGTAACCCGAGTTCGCGGTCTTCAGTGCCGTATCCGCCAGACCTTTACGAGCGCCGTGGGTGGAGATGAAGTACTGCAACACGTTCAGGCCTTCGCGGAAGTTCGCGGTAATCGGCGTTTCGATAATCGAACCGTCCGGTTTCGCCATCAGACCACGCATACCGGCCAGCTGGCGGATCTGCGCGGCCGAACCACGCGCGCCCGAGTCGGCCATCATGTAAATCGCGTTGAACGATTCCTGGGTCGACTTGGTGCCGTCACGCTTGATGACATCTTCCACTTTCAGCTGGTCCATCATGGCCTTGCCGACTTCGTCGGAAGTTTTGCCCCAGATGTCGACCACCTTGTTGTAACGCTCGCCGGCGGTCACCAGACCCGAAGCGTACTGCTGCTCGATCTGTTTGACTTCCGACTCGGCGGTCGAAATCAGGGTGACTTTTTGTGGCGGTACCAGCATGTCGTCCACGCAGATCGAAATACCGGCGCGAGTCGCCAGGCGGAAGCCCGACTGCATCAGTTGGTCAGCAAACACGACCGTCGCGCGCAGACCGCACTTACGGAACGAGGTGTTGATCAGCTTGGAAATTTCTTTCTTTTTCAGCGCGCGATTCAGCACCGAGAAAGGCAGACCTTTCGGCAGGATTTCCGACAGGATGGCGCGGCCGACCGTGGTTTCGTAACGGGTCACGGTGCGCACGAATTCGCCCGTCGCTGGATCTTTTGGATTCTCAACGATACGTACGGTAATACGGGTGGTCAGTTCCACTTCCTTGTTGTCGTAAGCACGGATGACTTCCGACACGTCAGGGAACAGCATGCCTTCGTTTTTCGCATTGATCGCTTCGCGGGTCGCGTAGTACAGACCCAGCACGATATCCTGCGAAGGAACGATCGATGGTTCGCCGTTCGATGGGAACAGGATGTTGTTCGAAGCCAGCATCAGGGTGCGGGCTTCCATCTGTGCTTCGATCGACAGCGGAACGTGGACTGCCATCTGGTCACCGTCGAAGTCAGCATTGAATGCCGCGCAGACCAGTGGGTGCAGCTGGATCGCCTTGCCTTCGATCAGCACCGGCTCGAACGCCTGGATACCCAGGCGGTGCAGCGTAGGTGCACGGTTCAGCATGATCGGGTGTTCGCGGATCACGTCTTCCAGGATGTCCCAGACCACTGGTTCCTGAATCTCAACCAGTTTCTTGGCTGCCTTGATGGTCGTCGCCAGACCCATCAGTTCCAGCTTGTTGAAGATGAACGGCTTGAACAGTTCCAGCGCCATCAGCTTCGGCAGACCGCACTGGTGCAGTTTCAGCTGCGGACCCACCACGATGACCGAACGGCCCGAGTAGTCGACGCGCTTACCCAGCAAGTTCTGACGGAAGCGGCCGCCCTTACCCTTGATCATCTCAGCCAGCGATTTCAGCGGACGCTTGTTGGCGCCGGTCATCGCTTTGCCGCGACGGCCGTTGTCCAGCAGCGAGTCGACTGCTTCCTGCAGCATGCGCTTTTCGTTGCGCGTGATGATCTCTGGAGCGCGCAGCTCCATCAGGCGTTTCAGACGGTTGTTACGGTTGATGACGCGGCGATACAGATCGTTCAGGTCCGAGGTCGCGAAACGGCCGCCGTCCAGTGGCACCAGTGGACGCAGTTCCGGCGGCAGCACCGGCAGCACTTCCATGATCATCCACTCAGGCTTGATGCCCGAACGCTGGAACGCTTCCAGCACTTTCAGACGCTTGGCGTATTTCTTGATCTTGGCTTCGGACTTGGATTCCTTCAGTTCCACGCGCAGGGTTTCGGCATCGCGGTGGATGTCGATCGAGCGCAGCAGTTCGCGGATACCTTCCGCGCCCATGAAGGCGGTGAAGTCGTCGCCGTACTCTTCGTACTTGGCGGCGTAGTCGTCTTCCGACATGATCTGGCACTTTTTCAGCGGGGTCATGCCTGGATCGGTCACAACATATGCTTCGAAGTACAGCACGCGTTCGATATCGCGCAGGGTCATGTCCAGCACCATGCCCAGACGCGACGGCAGCGATTTCAGGAACCAGATGTGCGCGGTTGGCGACGCCAGTTCGATGTGGCCCATGCGCTCACGACGCACCTTGGCCAGCGTGACTTCCACGCCGCATTTTTCGCAGATCACGCCGCGGTGTTTCAGGCGCTTGTACTTGCCGCACAGGCACTCGTAGTCCTTGATCGGGCCAAAGATCTTGGCGCAGAACAGGCCGTCGCGCTCTGGCTTGAAGGTACGGTAGTTGATGGTTTCCGGCTTTTTGACTTCGCCGTAGGACCACGAACGGATTTTTTCAGGCGAGGCGAGACCGATCTTGATCGCGTCAAAGGTCTCGTTCGTCTGTACTTGCTTGAATAGATCGAGCAGTGCTTTCATGTATCACTCCAGGTAGTGATTAAATTCAATGTCGTCGTCCCGGCGAAGGCCGGGACCCATGCTGAGCGCGCATCACGTTCGCGCCAAATCAGCATGGGTTCCGGCTTGCGCCGGAACGACAGCGGCCAGTGTCTTAGTTGCGTTCCAGGTCGATATCGATACCCAGGGAACGGATCTCTTTCACCAGCACGTTGAACGATTCCGGCATGCCGGCATCGATCACGTGATCGCCCTTGACGAGGTTTTCGTACACTTTGGTACGGCCGTTCACGTCGTCGGACTTCACGGTCAGCATTTCCTGCAGCACGTACGAGGCGCCGTACGCTTCCAGTGCCCACACCTCCATCTCACCGAAGCGCTGGCCACCGAACTGGGCTTTACCGCCCAGCGGCTGCTGCGTCACCAGCGAGTATGGACCGGTCGAACGCGCGTGCATCTTGTCGTCCACCAGGTGGTGCAGCTTCAGCATGTGCATCACGCCGACGGTGACCTTGCGCTCGAACGCTTCGCCGGTGCGGCCGTCGTACATCGTGACCTGATTCTTGGACGGCGTCATGCCCAGGTGGTTTGCGATCTCGTCCGGGTAAGCCAGGTCCAGCATGCGGCGGATTTCCGACTCATGCGCACCGTCAAACACCGGCGTGGCGAACGGCACACCGCGCTTCAGGTTGTGCGCCAGCTTCATGATCTCTTCGTCGTCGAAGTCGTCCAGGTTTTCCGGACGGCCGGTTTCGTTGTAGACCGTGGTCAGGTACTTGCGCATCTCTTCGACCTTGATCTGCTGCTGCAGCATTTCGCCGATACGGATGCCCAGGCCTTTTGCCGCCCAGCCCAGGTGGGTTTCCAGAATCTGCCCCACGTTCATACGCGACGGCACACCCAGCGGGTTCAGCACCACGTCGGCCGGCGTGCCGTCCGCCATGTAAGGCATGTCTTCCACCGGCACGATACGCGAGACCACACCCTTGTTGCCGTGGCGGCCCGCCATCTTGTCGCCCGACTGCAGGCGGCGCTTGACGGCCAGGTAGACCTTGACCATCTTCTGCACGCCAGGCTGCAGCTCGTCGCCTTGCGTCAGCTTCTTGCGCTTCTCTTCGAAGGCCAGGTCGAACTGGTGGCGCTTCTCGTTGATCGATTCCTTGATCGCTTCCAGCGCGGTGGCCGATGCGTCATCCGCAGGACGGATGTCGAACCAGTGGTACTTGTCCAGATCGTCCAGGTATTCCTTGGTGATCTTGGCGCCCTTGGCCAGCTTCTTCGGACCGCCATTGACCACCTGGCCAATCAGCATCTTCTCCAGGCGCTGGAAGGCGTCGCCTTCGACGATACGCATCTGGTCGTTCAGGTCCAGGCGGAAACGCTTCAGTTCATCGTCGATGATCTGTTGCGCGCGCTTGTCGCGGACGATGCCTTCGCGGGTGAACACCTGCACGTCGATGACAGTGCCGACCATGCCCGATGGCACGCGCAGCGAGGTGTCCTTCACGTCGGACGCTTTTTCGCCGAAGATCGCGCGCAGCAGCTTCTCTTCCGGGGTCAGCTGGGTTTCGCCCTTTGGCGTCACTTTGCCGACCAGCGTGTCGCCGGCCTGCACTTCGGCGCCGATGTACACGATGCCCGATTCATCCAGACGCGCCAGCTGGTTCTCCGCCAGGTTCGAGATGTCGCGGGTGATTTCTTCCGCGCCCAGCTTGGTGTCACGTGCCACCACCGACAGTTCCTCGATGTGGATCGAGGTGTAGCGGTCGTCCTTGACTACGTTTTCCGAGATCAGGATCGAGTCCTCGAAGTTCAGACCATTCCATGGCATGAAGGCCACGGTCATGTTCTGGCCCAGCGCCAGCTCGCCCAGGTCGGTCGAGGCGCCGTCGGCGATGACGTCGCCCTTGGCCACGCGGTCGCCGCGCTGCACGATCGGACGCT
This sequence comes from Duganella sp. 1224, assembly GCF_013408245.1. Taxonomy (GTDB): domain Bacteria; phylum Pseudomonadota; class Gammaproteobacteria; order Burkholderiales; family Burkholderiaceae_D; genus Rugamonas. The sequence goes on along the minus strand of NZ_JACBYS010000010.1, from coordinate 6,566 downwards.
GGTTGATGTTGGTGTTCTGGTTGGAACGGGTGTACTTGATCAGGTTGTAGATGTCCACGCCGACTTCGCCCGCTTGCGCTTCGTCGTCGTTGACGCGGATCACCACGCGGCCCGCATCGATGTAGTCCACGATACCGCCGCGGACGGCCTGCACGGTGGTGCCGGAGTCGACCGCCACGGTGCGTTCGATGCCGGTGCCGACCAGCGCCTTTTCAGGACGCAGGCAAGGCACAGCCTGACGCTGCATGTTGGCGCCCATCAGTGCACGGTTCGCGTCATCGTGTTCCAGGAACGGGATCAGCGAGGCCGCCACCGAGACGATCTGGCCTGGCGCCACGTCCATGTACTGCACGCGCTCTGGCGACACCAGGATGGTTTCGCCAGCTTCGCGCGACGACACCAGTTCATCGACCAGCTTGCCTTCTTCATTCACCTTGGCATTCGCCTGGGCGATGATGTAGCGGCCTTCTTCGATGGCCGACAGGTAGTCGATCTGGTCGGTGATCTTGGAGTCCACCACCTTGCGGTACGGGGTTTCCAGGAAGCCGTATTCGTTCAGGCGGGCATACAGTGCCAGCGAGTTGATCAGGCCGATGTTCGGGCCTTCAGGCGTTTCGATCGGGCACACGCGGCCGTAGTGGGTCGGGTGCACGTCGCGCACCTCGAAGCCGGCGCGCTCGCGCGTCAGACCGCCAGGGCCCAGGGCGGAAACACGGCGCTTGTGGGTGATTTCCGACAGCGGGTTGGTCTGGTCCATGAACTGCGACAGCTGCGACGAACCGAAGAATTCGCGGATCGCGGCCGAGATCGGCTTGCTGTTGATCAGGTCGTGCGGCATCAGGTTGTCGGCCTCGGCCTGGCCCAGGCGTTCCTTGACAGCGCGCTCCACGCGCACCAGGCCGGCGCGGAACTGGTTCTCGGCCAGTTCGCCGACGCAACGCACGCGGCGGTTGCCCAGGTGGTCGATATCGTCGACTTCGCCGCGGCCATTGCGCAGCTCGACCAGGATCTTGATCACGGCCAGCACGTCTTCGTTCGACAGCGTCATGGCGCCGGTCAGTTCATCGCGGCCGATGCGGCGGTTGAACTTCATGCGGCCCACGGCGGACAGGTCGTAACGGTCGGCGCTGTAGAACAGGCCGTTGAACAGCGCTTCCACCGAATCCTCGGTTGGCGGTTCGCCAGGACGCATCATGCGGTAGATGGCGATGCGGGCAGCGGTCTGGTCGGCGGTGTCGTCGATGCGCAGCGTCTGCGAGATGTAGCCGCCCTGGTCCAGGTCGTTGGTGTACAGGGTCTGGATGTCGGACACGTTGGCGTCGCGCAGGCGGGCCAGCACTTCTTCGGTCAGCTCGTCGTTGGCGTTGGCGATCACTTCGCCGGTGTCGGCGTCCACGATGTTCTTGGCCAGCACGCGGCCGACCAGGTAGTCTTCCGGTACCGAGATGTGCTTCAGGCCGGCGGCGTCGATGTCGCGTACATGCTTGGCATTGATACGCTTGTCCTTCATGACGATGGTCTTGCCGGTCTTCGGATCGACGATGTCGAAGCGCGCGACTTCGCCGCGCAGGCGTTCGGCGACGAACTCCATCTCCGCGCCTTCCGAGCGCAGGTGGAAGTTGTCGAACACGAAGAAGTTGGCCAGGATCTGCTCCGGCGTCATGCCGATCGCCTTCAGCAGGATCGACACCGGCATCTTGCGGCGGCGGTCGACGCGGAAGTACAGGATGTCTTTCGGGTCAAACTCGAAGTCCAGCCACGAGCCGCGGTAAGGAATGATGCGGGCCGAGAACAGCAGTTTGCCGGACGAGTGGGTCTTGCCACGGTCGTGCTCGAAGAACACGCCCGGGGAGCGGTGCAGCTGCGAAACGATAACGCGCTCAGTACCATTGATCACGAACGAACCGGTCGAGGTCATCAGGGGCAGTTCGCCCATGTAGACTTCCTGTTCCTTCATCTCTTTGACGACCGGCTTGGTCGGCGATTCCTTGTCCAGGATCACCAGACGCACCTTGGCGCGCAGCGGCGACGCGAACGTCAGGCCACGCAGTTGGCATTCCTTGACGTCAAAGGCGGGATCGCCCAGCACGTACGACAGGAATTCGAGACGCGCAAAGCCATTGTGCGAAACGATAGGGAAAATCGAGGTAAAGGCCGACTGCAGGCCATCGTTCTTGCGCGCGGACGGAGCTACATCCTCTTGCAGGAAGCTGTGGTAGGACTCGAGCTGGGTAGCCAGCAGGAACGGAACGTTGTGAACGTTGGCGCGCTTCGCGAATGATTTGCGAATGCGTTTCTTCTCAGTAAATGAGTAGTGCATGGACACTCCGTGAGTGACAGAAAGGGAAAAAATCTCAGGTTTAGCCTGGGTGGCCGGGCAGTCTGTCACACAGACGAAACCTGAAACTTCTACCATTTCCAATTGATTCAATTGGGACTGCAACGTCGGGTACAACGCTACAAATACGACACAGACGACAAAGGAGCCAAAGCCGGATATTTCCCCTTTTTCAAGGGGAAGCATCCGCAGCTTTGGCTCAGGGCGCTAACTATCCACTGTTAGCGGCCGGTACAACTGATTACTTCAGGTCGGCCTTGGCGCCAGCTTCTTCCAGCTTCTTCTTGCCGGCTTCAGCGTCAGCTTTCGACAGGGCTTCTTTCACGGTCTTCGGTGCGCCGTCAACCAGGTCCTTGGCTTCTTTCAGGCCCAGACCGGTGATTTCGCGCACAGCCTTAATCACGCCAACTTTGTTCGCGCCTACTTCCGACAGAACCAGGTTGAACTCGGTTTGCTCTTCAGCAGCAGCCGCGCCGCCAGCTGCGCCGCCAGCTGCTGGAGCAGCCATTGCAGCGGCCGAAACGCCGAACTTCTCTTCGAAGGCTTTAACCAGTTCGTTCAGGTCCATCACGGACATTTCGCTCACTGCGTTCAGGATGTCGTCTTTGCTAATTGCCATTTGAAACTCCAATAATTTTTTGATTCGTTAATTCAGAATGCTACTTGAGGGAAAAATCCGGGCCGATTAAGCGGCCGGGGCTTCTTCTGCTGCAACTTCAGCAGCAGGAGCGCCTTCGGATTTTTTCGCTGCCAGAGCAGCCAGACCACGTGCAAAGCCCGATACCGGCGCCAGCATAACGCCCAACAGCTGCGAGATGAGGACTTCACGGCTCGGAATGCTCGCCAACGCGGCAACAGCGGCTTTATCCAGCTGCTTGCCTGCGTAGTTGCCGGCGGTGATGACCAGTTTGTCGTTGGTTTTAGCGAAGTCGGCGACGACTTTAGCTGCTGCAACGGCGTCATCCGAGATCGAGTAGATCAGCGGACCGGTCATGCTGTCTGCCAGCGAGGCGAACTGCGTGCCTTCAACGGAGCGACGAGCGAGGGTGTTTTTCAACACTCGCAGGTACACGCCTTGAGCGCGCGCTTTGGCACGGAGTTGCGTCAAGTGAGCAACCTGGATGCCACGATACTCGGCCACGACGATCGTTTGCGCAGTTGCTACTTTTGCGGAAACTTCGGCGACGACGGCCTTTTTGTCATTCAGATTGAGACCCACGGTCAATCTCCTTAAATAATGACCAGCTTGAGTGCCGGCCATCGGTTCGAACAACGGCGTCCGAGGTTAGGAGTCCAATGGACTGCAAAACTTGATCGGGAACACCATCTGCGTTGGGTGAGACATTCAATTAACCGCGTGCCTACCAGATGCACGCGGCCCAACGGTCTTTGATTGCGGCTGCCGCCGAAACGGCAGCCATCCCAAAGAACTGCCCCCAGCGTTGCCGCTCGGGGTCTTGATACTTGAAACTTACGCTGCCAGCGAAGCCTGGTCCAGACGGACGCCGGCGCCCATGGTCGACGAGATCGACACTTTGCGCAGGTACACGCCTTTCGACGAAGCTGGCTTGGCTTTGTTCAGCGCATCGATCAGGGCCAACAGGTTGGTCTTCAGATCGGCGTCGCTGAACGACTTGCGGCCAATGGTCGCGTGGATGATACCGGCCTTGTCGGTACGGTACTGGACCTGACCGGCCTTGGCGTTTTTCACGGCGGTGGCGACGTCCGGGGTCACGGTGCCGACTTTCGGGTTCGGCATCAGGCCGCGCGGGCCCAGGATCTGACCCAGGGTACCCACGATACGCATGGTGTCCGGCGAAGCGATGACGATATCGAAAGGCATGTCGCCGGCTTTGACGCGCTCGGCCAGGTCTTCCATACCGACCACGTCGGCGCCCGCTGCTTTAGCGGCTTCCGCCTTGTCGCCCGAGGCGAACACGGCCACGCGAACGGTCTTGCCGGTGCCAGCTGGCAGCACGACGGAACCACGCACCACCTGGTCCGATTTCTTCGGATCCACGCCCAGCTGAACCGACACGTCGATCGATTCGTTGAACTTGGCGGTGGCCAGTTCTTTAACCAGAGCAACAGCGTTATCGAACGCGTAGTTCTTGGTGGTGTCTACTTTAGCCTTGATGGCTTGTGCGCGTTTGGACAGTTTTGCCATGATTACAGACCTTCCACGGTGATGCCCATCGAACGAGCCGAACCAGCGATGGTGCGCACAGCGGCTTCCAGATCGGCGGCGGTCAGGTCAGGGGTCTTCAGTTTAGCGATTTCTTCAGCTTGCGCGCGGGTCAGCTTGCCGACCTTGTCGGTGTGCGGCTTGGCCGAACCTTTTTGCACGCCCGAGTGCTTCTTGATCAGGAAGGTCGCTGGCGGGGTCTTCATCACGAAGGTGAACGACTTGTCCGCGAAGGCCGTGATCACCACCGGGATTGGCATGCCTGGTTCCATACCTTGGGTCTGGGCGTTGAACGCCTTGCAGAATTCCATGATGTTCAGACCGCGCTGACCCAGCGCTGGGCCGATCGGTGGGGATGGGTTTGCTTTACCAGCTGGCACTTGCAGCTTGATAAAACCAATGATTTTCTTTGCCATGATGGCTCCTATCTTGGATATGAGTAGTAGCGCCCCGTGATGCGCTCGATTGCATGACGGGGCTCCTCTTGTGCCAGATTCACTAGGGTGGTGACACCGTCGCCCGTTCTGGCGAACGGTTGCTTATACTTTTTCGACCTGGCCGAATTCGAGTTCGACGGGGGTGGCGCGGCCAAAGATGGTGACCGACACGCGCACCTTCGATTTCTCGTAGTTGACTTCTTCGACATTGCCGTTGAAGTCAGTGAACGGACCGTCCTTGATGCGGACCTGCTCGCCCACTTCGTACAGCACTTTAGGCCGTGGCTTCTCGACGCCCTCTTGCATCTGCTGCATGATCTTGTCGATCTCGCGTGCCGGAATCGGGGTCGGCTTGTTCGATTTGCCGCCGATGAAGCCGGTCACTTTGTTGGTGTTTTTCACCAGGTGCCAGGTTTCGTCGGTCATTTCCATCTCGACCAGCACGTAGCCAGGGAAGAAACGACGTTCGGTGACCGACTTCTGGCCGTTGCGCACTTCGACCACTTCTTCGGTCGGCACCAGGATCTGGCCAAACTGGTCTTGCATGCCGGCGCGCTCGACACGCTCCATCAGTGCGCGCTGCACGCTTTTCTCCATGCCGGAGTAAGCGTGAACCACATACCAGCGCTTATTGCTTACTGGAACGCTGACGGGCGCCGCTTCTTGAGCGGCTTCAGCCGGGATTTCACCGGCCGCATCATCTTGCACGTTTTCGCTCATTATTTTCGTATGCCCAGAATGACGTCGTACAACAGGAATTCCAAGGTCTTATCCGTGCCCCACAGGAAAATCGCCATCACCAGTACGAAGGCAAACACGATGCCGGTGATCTGGGTTGCTTCGCGACGGGTAGGCCACACGACCTTTTTCGTTTCGCGGACAGCTTCTTTGGCAAAATTCAGGAAATCACGGCCAGTCGACGAGGTCCACAAGATCAACACCGCAAAAGCTAAACCAGCCACCAGTGCGCCTGCGCGTACCAGAGCTGGTTTGTCGGACAGGTAGTAGAAACCAACTACACCTGCGATTGCAACGATAACTGCCAGTGCAACCTTGATCTTGTCATTCGACGTGCTGACGGTCTGCACGGATTGATTAGACATGTATATTTTACTTTCGGTGCCCTGCACCAGATTCGGTGGCAGGGGCGGAGGGCATCGAACCCCCAACCTTCGGTTTTGGAGACCGACGCTCTGCCAATTGAGCTACGCCCCTACATAAAACCACAAAGGATTGCGATTATACCACCCGGTCGCCCGGGTGGCAATCCGGCATCCTATTAGCCGATGATTTTGGCAACCACGCCGGCGCCCACGGTACGGCCGCCTTCGCGGATTGCGAAGCGCAGACCTTCTTCCATCGCGATCGGGTTGATCAGCTTGACGGTGATCGACACGTTGTCGCCTGGCATAACCATTTCTTTGTCGTGCGGCAGCTCGATCGAACCGGTCACGTCAGTCGTACGGAAGTAGAACTGTGGACGGTAGTTGTTGAAGAACGGGGTGTGGCGACCGCCTTCGTCTTTCGACAGCACGTAGATCTCGCCGGTGAAGTGGTTGTGCGGCTTGATCGAACCTGGCTTGGCCAGAACCTGGCCACGCTCCAC
>NZ_JACBYS010000009.1 GCF_013408245.1 Duganella sp. 1224 | reverse complement strand
TTTTTTTTGTTATACCTTGGTGTTAAACCCGGGGCTACCCACCCCCCTGGGGTTAACCCGCCCCCAAACCCCCCCCGGGGGCCCCCGGGGGGGGCCCCCCGGCGGGGGCCCCCACCCCGCGGCTGGCGCTACGCTTTGGGGCTCCATCTGGCGTAAAAAAAGCCGCACCGTGTGCGGCTTGTCGGCTACTGTCATTATAGCCAATACACCACCACGTACAGTCCCAGCCACACCACGTCCACAAAGTGCCAGTACCAGGCCGCGCCCTCGAACGCGAAGTGGTTGTCCGGCGTGAAATGCCCCTTCAGCACGCGGTACAGCACCACCGACAGCATGATCGCGCCCATCGTCACGTGGAAGCCGTGGAAGCCGGTCAGCATGAAGAAGGTCGAGCCGTAGATGCCCGACGTCAGCTTCAGGTTCAGCTCGGTGTAGGCGTGGTGGTACTCGTACGCCTGGAAGCCCATGAACACGGCGCCCAGCAAAATGGTGGCGAACAGCCAGATCGCCGTCTGCGCGCGATGGCCGGCGCGCAGCGCGTGGTGGGCGATGGTCAGCGTCACGCCCGAGGTCAGCAGCAAGGCGGTGTTGATGGTCGGAATCGGGAACGGGCCCATGACCTGGAACTCCTCGACCGTGCCGGCGGGACCGGTGCCGCCCCAGTGCGGCGCAAAGTCCGGCCAGATGAACTTGTGGTCGAGGTCGCCCAGCCACGGCATGGTGATGGTGCGCGCATAGAACAGCGCGCCGAAGAAGGCGCCGAAGAACATCACCTCGGAGAAGATGAACCAGCTCATCGACCAGCGGTACGAATGGTCGATGCGCTGGCTGTACAGTCCGCCCTCGGACTCCTTGATGGCGTCGCCAAACCAGAAGTACAGCACCACCAGCGTGGCCAGGATGCCGAGGCCGTTGGCCACCGGCCCCCACGACGCGTCGTTGACCCAGGCGGCGGCGCCGGCCATCGTCACCAGCAGCGAGATGCCCGCCAGCAGCGGCCAGCGCGACGGACCAGGCACGAAGTAATACGGCGCCGCGGCATTATGTGAACTCATCTTCATCTCCCCATTCACTTTATTGAGCTACTACGAATTTGACGATTGATATCAGCAATCCTATGAACACAGCCACCGCCAGCAAGGCCGCGATGAGGATGTGGACCGGGTTCAGCCCGCGCTGGTCCACATCGAAATCGCGCTTGCGGCGCAGTCCCGCAAACGACCACAGCACGGCCTTCAGCGTGTAGAAAAAGCCGGGCTTGTCCGCCATCTCAGTTGGCCGCCGTCTTCACCAGCCCGCCGCCGACCTCGAAGAAGGTGTACGACAGCGTGATGGTTTTCACATCCCTGGGCAGCTTCGGATCGATGTAGAACACCACCGGCATCTGCCGCGCCTCGTTCGGCTTCAGCGTTTGCTGCCGGAAGCAGAAGCACTCCACTTTCATGAAATACGGCGTCGCGTTCTGCGGCGCGTAACTCGGTATCGCCTGCGCGTTCATTTCGCGTTGCTGCGTGTTGACCACCTCGTAGGTCACGGTGTTCAGCTCGCCGGGATGCACGGTCATGCTGGCCTGCGTCGGCCGGAAGCGCCATGGTCCCTGGGCGTTGCCGTCGAACTCGATGGTCACGCTGCGGCTGGCGTCCACCTGCGTGTTGACCGGACGCTCGACCGTGCCGTCCTTCTGCGTCAGCACGTTCAGGCCCAGCGCTTCGCAGATCTGGCGGTAGAACGGATTGAGCGCGTAGGCAAAGCCGAACATCACCACGGCGATGACGATCAGCTTGCCCAGCAGCTTGCGGTTCTCAGTCATGTCAGCTCAGCCAGATGCGCTTGACGAATACCGATGCGAAGAAGAACGCCACCAGCGCGCACAGCCACAGCGCGGTGCGGGTGTTGTTCGGTTTCTTGTGCCCGTTCATGCTTATTTGAACTGCGGCGGGGTTTCAAACGTGTGGAACGGCGCCGGCGACGGCACGGTCCACTCCAGGCCCTCGGCGCCTTCCCATGGCTTGGCTTCCGCCTGCTTGCCGCCGCGGATGGTCGGCAGGATCACGAAGAACAGGAAGAACACCTGCGACAGGCCGAAACCGAAGGCGCCGATGGTGGCGATCATGTTGAAGTCGGTGAACTGCGCCGAGTAGTCGGCGTAGCGGCGCGGCATGCCGGCCAGGCCCAGGAAGTGCATCGGGAAGAAGGTGATGTTGAAGGTGATCAGCGAGGCCCAGAAGTGGATCTTGCCCATCGTCTCGTTGTACATGTGGCCGGTCCATTTCGGCGACCAGTAGTAGAAGCCGGCGAACAGCGCGAACAGCGAGCCAGCCACCAGCACGTAGTGGAAGTGCGCCACCACGTAATAGGTGTCCTGCAGCTGGATGTCGATCGGCGTCACCGCCAGGATCAGGCCGGTGAAGCCGCCGATGGTGAACACGAAGATGAAGCCGACCGCGAACAGCATCGGCGTCTCGAACGTCATCGAGCCGCGCCACATGGTGGCGATCCAGTTGAACACCTTCACGCCGGTCGGCACGGCGATCAGCATGGTCGCGTACATGAAGAACAGCTGCGAAGTCACCGGCATGCCGGTGGTGAACATGTGGTGCGCCCAGACGATGAACGACAGGATGGCGATCGACGCGGTGGCGTACACCATCGACGCGTAGCCGAACAGCTGCTTGCGGGCGAATGCCGGCAGGATCTGCGAGACGATGCCGAACGCCGGCAGAATCATGATGTACACCTCGGGGTGGCCGAAGAACCAGAAGATGTGCTGGTACATGACCGGGTCGCCGCCGGCGGCCGCGTTAAAGAAGGTGGTGCCGAAGTGGCGGTCGGTCAGCGTCATGGTGATGGCGCCGGCCAGCACCGGCATCACGGCGATCAGCAGGTAGGCGGTGATCAGCCAGGTCCAGCAGAACATCGGCATCTTCATCAAGGTCATGCCGGGGGCGCGCATGTTGAGGATGGTGACGATGATGTTGATCGAGCCCATGATCGACGACGCGCCCATCAGGTGCATGGCGAAGATGGCCATGTCCATGCCCGGTCCCATTTGCGTGGACAGCGGCGCGTACAGCGTCCAGCCGGCGGCGGTGGCGCCGCCCGGCGCCAGGAACGAGGTGGCCAGCAGGATGGCCGCCGGCGGCAGCAGCCAGAACGAGAAGTTGTTCATGCGCGCGAAGGCCATGTCGGAGGCGCCGATCTGCAGCGGGATCATCCAGTTGGCGAAGCCGACGAAGGCCGGCATGATGGCGCCGAACACCATCACCAGGCCGTGCATGGTGGTCAGCTGGTTGAAGAACTCGGGCTGGAAGAATTGCAGGCCGGGCTTGAACAGCTCGGTGCGTATCATCAGCGCCAGCACGCCGCCGGACAGCAGCATGATGAACGAGAACCACAGGTACAGCGTGCCGATGTCCTTGTGGTTGGTGGCAAACAGCCAGCGCGCCGCGCCATGCGGGTGATCATGCGCATGATCGTGATCGTGGCCGTGATCCAAAGTAGTAGTGCTCATCTGTAACGCTCCTGATTACTTACGTGCAGCCACAACTTCGGCTGGTTGAACGATGTTTTCCTCTGCCTTGTTCGTCCAGCTATTGCGGGTGTAGGTGATCACAGCCGCGATATCCGTATCCGACAGTTGTTTCCATGCGGGCATTTCGGACGGGTACTTCCCGCTCTTCTTACCGTGCAGCAGCACGTTGATTTGTTCCGCTTTCGGGCCGTTGACCACCGGCGAGCCATCCAGCGGCGCGAAGGCGTTGGGCACGCCCTTGCCGTTGGCCTGGTGGCACACCACACAGTTGGTGGCGTAGACTTTTTCGCCCTTGGTCTTGAGCTCGTCGATGGTCCAGGTCTTGTTCGGATCATCGGCCAGCGCGGCCATTTCTTTTTTCTTGCCATCGACCCAGGTCTTGTACTCGGCGTCGGTCACCACGCGCACCACGATCGGCATGAAGGCGTGCTCCTTGCCGCACAGTTCAGAGCAGTAGCCGCGGAAGGTGCCGGTGTGCTCGGCCTTGAACCAGGTGTCGCGCACGAAGCCGGGGATCGCGTCCTGCTTGACCGCGAAGGCCGGAATCGACCACGAGTGGATGACGTCGTTGGCGGTGGTGATCAAACGAATCTTGCGGTGTACCGGCACCACCACTTCATTATCGACTTCCATCAGGTAGTTGTCGCCGCGCTTCTCGGTCGGCTCAAAGCCCGGCGCGCCCACTTGCGCGCGCGGCGTGGACAGGTTGGACAGGAAGGAGATGCCCTCGCCCTCGCCCTTCAGGTAATCGTAGCCCCACTTCCATTGCATGCCGGTGACCTTGATGGTGATGTCGGCATTGGAGGTGTCCTTCATGCCGACCACGGTGCGGGTGGCGGGCAGCGCCATGCCGATGACGATCAGGAACGGCACGATGGTCCAGGCCACCTCGACGGCGGTGGATTCGTGGAACGTGGCCGGCTTGTGGCCCAGCGACTTGCGGTGCTTGAAGATGGAATAGAACATCACGCCGAACACGCCGATGAAGATGACCAGGCAGACGCCCATCATCCAGTTGTGCAGGCTGTAGACTTCGGTGGCGATCTGGGTGGCGGGAGGTTGCAGCGTCAGTTCGCCGGCGACGGGGCCGCCAGTGCCGCCGGTGGCGCTGCCGTAGGTGCCGGTTGCGGTGTCAGCTGCCCACGCCGGAGCCCCGGCGGCCAGCAGGGCCAGCCCGAGCATCAACGCTTGAAGTCGCTTCGCATATGTCATGTTTTCCCCAACTGCCCAAGAAATTAAAAATATTTTTTTAACGTCTTACCGGCTATCGGTGAACTGAACCGGCGACGCTCCTTAAACAACAACATCGCATCGGGATGGCCGACGCATGATTCTGCTTAATTCAACTGCTCGTTCGTGCTCGATGTAACCTGGGTTTGCCTAGTCGGCAAAGTTAGTGATTGATTATATAGAACAAAAACGTAGCACATCAAGCAATAAACTATTGTTGTTGCCACACGCCGTTACGCCGCATGGCAACATGAAACCCGCATTCAGCGCGGCTTGCGCGGCGGGTCGAAACGAATGATCGCTTCGCCTTTGGAAGTGACCTTGGGCGCCGGGCGGAACGCATGACCGTAGATAACTTCAAAGGTCAGGCCCAGTTTGCCGTCGCCGCGGCGGCCGCGTTCCAGCGCATCCAGCATGCGCTGCCAGGCCGCCTTGCCCATCATGCTGCGACGCAGCGTGGTGAGCGGATTGCCGCCCAGCGCACGCACGTCGGACAACAACGCTTGCGGCGTGTCGTAGGTCACCGTGATGGTTTCCATGTCCAGCACCGGGGTCGAGAAGCCGGCTTCGACCAGCTGGTCGCCGAAGTCGTGCATGTCGACGAAGGGCAGCACGTGCGGCGCCAGGTCGGCCTCGGCAAAGGCGGCGCGCAGCTCGCGCAGCGTGTCCGGGCCGAAGCAGGAGAACATCAGCAGGCTGTTCACGCGCAACACGCGGCGCCATTCGGCGAACACGCGGTCCGGCTGCGGATGCCAGTGCAGCGCCAGGTTGGACCAGACCAGGTCCAGAGCGTTCGGTCCCAGCGGCAATTCGGCAAAATCGCCGCACACCAGGTCGACGCCGCTTTTCGACGGCAACAGCTTGCTCAACAGCTGGTTCAGCGACGACGGTTTGGCTTCCGGGCCCGGCACCGCGCGCAGCATGGCCTCGGCGGCGTCCAGGCCCAGGATCTGGGCGGCGGGATACGCCTTTTGCAGCAGGGGCAGATCGGCGCCGGTGCCGCAACCGGCGTCCAAAACGCGCGAAGGCGCTATTTTAATCAATTCCAGCCGATCGAACATGCGCGAAGATACTTCCCGGCGCAGAAAATCTGCGGCGGCGATGCGTTGCGGACGGGAAAACAGCTGGCGGACGCGCTCCAGGTCGATGGGCGCGCTCAATTTCGGGGGATTCGCGGGGACTTGCATGAGGATAGGTCGTTGTAATGCGATAATGTCGGCAGTGTACATGGTTGAACGCCATCGCGACGGCCGTTGCCCCGCTTTTCGGGTGAAAACATGGCATGAATAACAACAATGCACCGGTCGGACGACGCGGGCGCTATCACGCGCCGCTGCGCGCGTTGCTGCGGCGAAGCGCGGCCGGCCTGCTGCGTCACCTGCTGCCCAACGCCTGCGCGCTGTGCGGCGGCGACAGCGACGACGCGCTGTGCCCCGGCTGCGAAGCGCAGTTCTTCGGCCCGGACGCCGCCGTGCCGCGCTGCATGCGCTGCGCCAATCCGCTGCCCGTCGCCTCGCCCAGCCAAGCCAGCGGCGCCGGTCCAGCCGGACCGCCGTCGCTGCTGCTGCCGCCGTCCGCGATGCAACTGTGCGGGGTCTGCCTGGCCGACGCGCCGGCCTTCGACCGCACGGTGGTGGCGGCCGACTACGCGCTGCCGCTCGACCAGCTGGTATTGCAGCTAAAATTCGGCCACCGCCTGGCGCTGGCCCCGTTGTGCGCGCGGCTGCTGCGCGACGCCGTGCAGCAAGCCCCGGACGTCACGCTGCCCGCCCTGCTCTGCCCGGTCCCACTGGGGCCGCGCCGGCTGGCCGAACGGGGCTACAACCAGGCACTGGAAATCGCCCGGCCGCTGGCGCGCAGCCTCGGCCTGGCCCTGCACGCGCAACTGGTGCTGCGCGTGCACGACACCGCCGCCCAGAGCAGCGTCGCGCCCGACCGGCGCCAGCACAACATTGCCGGCGCCTTCGCCGTGCCGGACGCCGCGCTGGTGGCAGGCCGCCACATCGGCGTCGTCGACGACGTCATGACCAGCGGCCGCACCCTGAACGAACTGGCGGCCACGCTGAAGCGCCACGGCGCCGCGCGCATCACCAACCTGGTGTTTGCGCGCACGCCGCCGCATTGAATTGAATAAAGGAAGAAGAAATGTTCCACGTCGTCCTGGTCCACCCAGAAATCCCGCCGAACACCGGCAACGTCATTCGCCTGTGCGCCAACACCGGCGCCCAGCTGCACCTGATCGAGCCGCTCGGCTTCCCGCTGGAAGACGCCAAGCTCAAGCGCGCCGGCCTCGACTACCACGAATACGCCCGCATGAAAGTCCACAAGGACTGGGACGCCTTCCTGGCCGAGATCCAGCCCGACCCGGCGCGCATGTACGCGCTGACCACGCACGGCAGCGCGCCGTTCGCCCAGGCCAGCTTCCAGCCGGGCGACGTATTCGTGTTCGGCTCCGAAACCGCTGGCCTGCCGGTAGCGCTGCGCGAAAGCTTCCCGCCGGCGCAGCGCATCCGCCTGCCGATGCGCCCCGACAACCGCAGCATGAACCTGTCCAACACCGTCGCCGTGGTCGTATTCGAAGCCTGGCGCCAGAACGGCTACGCCGGCGGCGCCTAAACTCCGGGGTCAGGTCCTCCATTTCTACACGAGCACAACCGTAGCCCCGTCTACGGTTGTGCTCGTGTAGAAATGGAGGACCTGACCCCGGGTTTGTGTTTCCAGACTGAGCCGGCCACGCCGGCGATCAGCAGCACGATCGCCGTCAGTTCCAGCGCGCGCGGCATCTGGTGCTGGTACAGGAAGCCGTACAACAGGCCGAACAGGGTTTCGAACAGCAGCAGCTGGCCGGACAGCGTGACCGGCACGCGCCGGCTGGCAATGTTCCAGAGCTGGTTGCCGATCACCGAGGCGCCCAGCGCCACGATGCTGACCACGCTCCAGAAACGCAGCCAGTCGCGCACCGCGCCCCCCGCGCCCGGTCCACCGGCCCAGCCGCCCAGGTAGGCCACCACGGCGATCAGCAATGCCACCAAGCCGGTGCTAATGCCGTACAGGCCGGCCCAGTCGGCGCCGCTGAACTGCGGATGGCGCTTGAGGAAGCGGGCGTTGTCGACCGCGTACCACGTCCAGCACAGCAGCGCGCCCATCGCGCATAGCATGCCCAGCGCCACCAGCGTCCACGGCTGCGCCATGCCGCCCGCATGCGTGAACACGTCCACATTGATGCAGACGATGCCAGCCACCACCAGCGCCAGCGGCCACGCCAGCTGACGCAGCGGCAAGGCGCCCTGGTCGCGCCGCCCCAGCAAGGTCACGCTCAGCGGCAGCAGGCCGATGATCAGCGACGCCGCTGCCACACCCGCCAGCTGCACGCCGGTCGACAGCAACAGGTAGTAGACGATGTTGCCGGCCAGCGCGTGGCGCAGCAGCACCACGCCCTCGGCGCGCGTCAGCCGGCGCAGCAGGCCGGCCAGGCGCGGCGCCAGCAGCAGCAAGGTGATCAGGCCGTAGGCCAGGTAGCGTCCCAGCGCCAGCTCCAGCGGCGAAAATTCTGCCAGCCAGCGCGGCATCACGAAAATCATGCCCCAGAAGGCCCCGGCCGTCAGGCCGCATAACACGCCATACCACATAGAGTTCTCCTTTCGGGAGCCATTGTGGCGCTACGCGGCATGCAAGGATTGTGCGGGACTAGCGGATTTTTGTCTGGTTCTGCTTGCGGTAGGCCAGCGGCGTGATGTCCAGCGCGCGGCGCATGGCGTGTGTCAGCGCGCTCTGGTCGGCGTAACCGGCCAGCGTGGCCAACTGCGCGATCGGCAGCGAGGATTCCACCAGCTGGCGGCAAACGAAGCGCAGCCGCATCGCGTTCAGCCAGGCTTGCGGCGTGGTGTCCAGCTCCTCGCGGAACACGCGGTGCAGGCTGCTGACGCTGATGCAGGCCACCTTGGCCATGCTCTCGGTATTCCACGGCTGGCCGGGCGCCGCTTCGAAGCGCGTCAGCGCCGCCTGCAGGCGCGAGGCCGGCCGCAAGGGCTGATGGGTCAGCGATTCCAGCAGCAGCGGCGTCCAGTGCGCCAGCACGCCGGCGCTGGCGCCGCCTTGCGCCCGCATCATGCCGATGAAATCGATCAGCTTGGCGGCGGCGGCGCCGACCGCCGCGAAGGGCCGCTCGGCCAGCCGCGCGGCAGTGTCCGACGGCACGGCGGCCAGGTCGAAGTCGATTATCAGCGACTGGTTGGGCTCGCTGGAGAACTGGCTGTGCACCAGCCCCGGCGCGATGAAGGCGGCGCGCAGCGGGTGCAGCACGGCGCCGGCGCCGTTGATGTCCAGCGTCAGCCTGCCCTTGAGCGGCAGCACCAGTTGGGCGAAATCGTGCGCATCCGAAAACGGCATGTCATAGCTGCGCAGGTCGATGCCGGTCGGCGTCATGGCATCAGCGGCGCGCGCCCCACAAGGCCAGCAGCGCCAGCAGGCCGGCGCCCAGCAGGCCCACCAGCAGCGTGGTGCCGGCCATGATGGCGGCCGGATTGCGCAGGCCGGAGAACTCGGCGGCGAAAGCCAGCGTCACCGCCGTGATCAGTTGCCCCGGCAGCACGAAGCGCAGGCTGCGGAAGGCCCACGGATTGCTGCGCAGCCAGTAGCGGCGCGCCACCATCAGCGGCGGCCCCCACAGCGCCAGCAGGAAGGCCAGCACCGCCACCAGGATCAGGATCAGCCTCATTTGAACGCGCGCACCCTGGTCAGCAGCTTGGTGGTCGAGCGGTCGTGCTCGAAGTCGATGGCGACCGCCTGGCCGCCGTAGGCCAGCACCGCCTGGCCCTCGGGGATGGCGTCCATCTGGTAATCGCCGCCCTTGGCGTAGATTTCCGGACGCGCCTGCTGTACGACTTGCAGCGCGGTGTCCTCGTCAAAGTCCACCACCAGGCTGACCGACTCCAGCGCGGCCAGCACCGCCATGCGGTCGGCGCAGGTGTTGAGCGGGCGGTCGTCGCCCTTGCCCAGGCGCTTGACCGAGGCGTCGGTATTGGCGGCCACCACCAGCGAGGCGCCCAGCGCGCGCGCCTGCGCCAGATAGGTGACGTGGCCGCGGTGCAGGATGTCGAATACGCCGTTGGTCAGCACCACCGGCTTGGGCAGCGCCGCCACGCGCGCGGCCAGTTGTGCTCGGGTGCAGATCTTGTCTTCAAATTGAGGCATGGTTAAGTCTTCGGTCCTTCGTCTTCAGGTTGTTCTTCTTCGATACGCAGCGCGCCAAAGGCGCCGCCGCCCTCGCCCGGCTCGGGCCGCCCGCCGTGCAGCTTGATCTGCAGGCGCAGGCCGTTGGCCGAGTCGGCGTTGCGCAGCGCTTCTTCGTAGGCGATATAGCCCTTATTATAAAGTTCGTACAGCGCCTGGTCGAACGTGCACATGCCCAGCTCGCGCGACTTCTGCATGATCTCCTTGATGCTCTGGAAATTGCCCTTGAAGATCATCTCGGCGATGGTCGGCGTGTTGAGCAGGATTTCAATCGCCGCCTTGCGGCCCTTGCCGTCCTCGGTGCGGATCAAGCGCTGCGAGACGATCGCGCGCAGGTTGGACGACAAATCCATCAGTAACTGGTGGCGCCGCTCCTCCGGGAAGAAGTTGATGATGCGGTCCATGGTCTGGTTGGCGTTGTTGGCGTGCAGCGTGCCCAGGCACAGGTGGCCGGTCTCGGCGAAGGCGATCGCGTGCTCCATGGTTTCGGTGTCGCGGATCTCGCCGATCAGGATCACGTCCGGCGCCTGGCGCAGCGTGTTCTTCAGCGCGTTGTGCCACGACAGCGTATCGACGCCCACCTCGCGGTGCGTGATCAGGCAGCCCTTGTTCTTGTGCACATACTCGACCGGATCCTCGACCGTGATGATGTGCCCGGCCGAGTTGGCGTTGCGGTGATCGATCATCGCCGCCAGCGTGGTCGACTTGCCGGAACCGGTGCCACCAACCACCAGCACCAGGCCGCGCTTGGTCATGATGATGTCCTTCAGCACCTCCGGCAGTTCCAGCTTCTCCAGCGAGGGAATCTCCGAGGCGATGGTGCGGATCACCATGCCCACGTGCTGCTGCTGCACGAAGACATTGACGCGGAAGCGGCACACCTCCGGTAGCGAGATGGCAAAATTGCATTCCAGTTCAGCCTCGAACTCGTGTTGCTGCTTGTCGTTCATGATCGACAGCGCCAGCGCGCGCGTGACCGCGCCAGTCAGCTTCTGCTGGCTCAGCGCCTTCATCGCGCCCTGCGCCTTCATGCTGGGCGGGAAGTCGGCCGAGATGAACAAGTCCGAGCCGCCGGTGTGGTGCATCACCTTCAGCAGCTTGTGCAGATAGGCTTGCGCTTCTTCAGGACCCAATGTGGAGGACATACATCGCCTTTCAGGATGACGCTGCATTATATTCCGCTACAATAGCTCAACTTGGCGTTCATTTATTGCATCCCTGCATCGCCTGTGTTCAAATACATTCATGACACTGACCGAACTGAAATACATTGTCGCCGTTGCAAGGGCGAAGCACTTCGGACATGCGGCCGAGGCCTGTTACGTCGCCCAGCCGACGCTGTCGGTCGCCATCAAGAAACTTGAAGACGAATTGGGCGTGGTCCTGTTTGAACGGGGCGGCGCCGAAATCTCCGTCACGCCGCTGGGCGCGCAGATCGTCGCCCAGGCCGAGCGCGTACTCGAACAAACCGCCGCCATCAAGGAACTGGCCAAGCAGAACAAGGACCCGCTGGCCGGCCCGCTGCGCCTGGGCGTGATCTACACCATCGGCCCCTACCTGCTGCCGCCGCTGGTCAAGGGCATGATCGACAAAGTGCCGCAGATGCCGCTGATCCTGCAGGAGAACTTCACCGTCAAGCTGCTGGAGATGCTGCGCCAGGGCGAGCTGGACGCGGCCATCATGGCGCTGCCGCTGCCCGAGCACGGTATGGCCATGCAAGTGTTGTACGACGAACCGTTCGTGGTGGCCATGCCGTCCCATCATCCGTGGACCAAGCGCAAGACCATCCCCGCCGACGACCTCAAGACCGAGAACATGCTGCTGCTTGGTAACGGACACTGCTTCCGCGACCAGGTACTGGAAGTATGTCCCGAGATGGCGCGCTTCTCGGCGCCGGGCAACGGCATGCAGCGCACGTTTGAAGGCTCGTCGCTGGAAACCATCCGTCACATGGTGGCCAGCGGCATCGGCCTGACGGTGCTGCCGCGCGCCTCGGTGCCGGACATGGACGCCAAGGGCGGCATGCTGCAATTCCGCCCGTTCGAAGAGCCGGCGCCCTCGCGCCGCGTGGTCATCGTGTGGCGCAAAAGCTTTACCCGCAAGGCCGCCATCGACGCCGTGTGCGACGTGGTAGCGTCGTGCAACCTGCCGGGCATCACCACCCTCTGCGCCGACGCATGACACCGGGCCACGGGATTTGCGATAATCACCGCTTTCCTGTCACCCGAAGTGATTTATGAACAAGCTGGCGCTCTACTTCCGTCTGATCCGGATGGACAAACCCATCGGCACCGTGCTGCTGCTGTGGCCGACGCTGGTCGCCATGTGGCTGGCCAGCGGCGGCGTGCCGGACTGGCACCTGCTGCTGATCTTCACGCTCGGCACCTTCCTGATGCGTTCGGCCGGCTGCGCCATCAACGACTACGCCGACCAGGACATCGACAAGTTCGTCAAGCGCACCGCCCAGCGGCCCATCACCAGCGGCCGCGTCAGCGGCAAGGAAGCGGTGGCGATCGCCGTCGTGCTGACGCTGATCGCCTTCTGCCTGATCCTGCCGCTGAACGCGCTGACCAAGCAGATGTCGGTGGCGGCGGTGATCCTGGCCGGCACCTACCCGTACACCAAGCGCTTCTTCGCCATTCCGCAGGCCTACCTGGGCATCGCCTTCGGCTTTGGCATCCCGATGGCGTTTGCCGCCATCCAGAACCACGTGCCGCCGGTGGCCTGGCTGCTGCTGATCGCCAACGTGTTCTGGACCCTGGCCTACGACACCGAATACGCCATGTGCGACCGCGACGACGACCTCAAGCTCGGCATCCGCACCTCGGCCATCACCTTCGGCCGCTACGACGTGGCCATCATCATGTTCTGCTACGTGCTGCACCTGACCATCCTGCTGCTGTGCGGCTGGCAGATGGGGCTGCGGCTGTGGTTTGTGGCCGGGCTGGCGGTGGCGGCCGGCATGGCCTGCTACCACTACACGCTGATCCGCGAGCGCGAGCGCGAGGCTTGCCTGTACGCCTTCCGCCACAACAACTGGCTGGGCGCGGCGGTGTTTGCCGGCGTGGCGCTGGACTACGCGCTGCGCTAAACCCAATTGAGCGCGCGCAAAGTGGTGACTTGGTTGATACTTACACTGGTTCTCTTTTCCCACCGGTTCATTCACACGAGGTCACCATGAGTCAACAAGAGATTGCAGACAGCCAGTCCGCCGCCGCCAACACCCGCGACCAGCTGATCGACGGCCTGAAGAGCTCCATCAACGAAGCCGAGAAATGGCTGGAAGAAAGCGCGGACGACGTCAGCGAAGCCGCCTCCGAAGCGCGCGCCCGGTTCGACGACACCTTGCGCACCGCCATCAGCGACCTGCGCAAGCTGGAAGACAGCATCGTCGCCCACAGCCGCGAGGCCGCGCAAAGCGTGGACGTGTACGTGCGCGACAACCCGTGGAAAGCGGTGACCATCGGCGCCACCATCGGCCTGCTGGCCGGGGTCATCCTGTCCCGCAAATAACAAGCGCCACCCCGCGCGCCTTAACCTCTACGCCAGCGCGACCACTTAAGGGTCAGACCCCGTACGGGGTCTGACCCTGCGTGGCCGTGCGGGGTGCGGGTTCCCTAAGCCCCGCCCAGCTCGTCGCCCAGTTCCTTGCCGCGCGCCGCGGCCGCCTTCATGGCGGTGATAATAGCCGCCTTGACGCCGCCGGACTCCATGCTGGAGAGCGCCGCATACGTCGTGCCGCCCTTGGACGTGACCCGTTCGCGCAGCAGCGACACCGGCTCGCTCGACTGCTGCGCCAGCTGCGCCGCGCCGGTGAAGGTGGCCAGCGCCAGCTGCTTGCCCTGCTCCGCGCTCAGCCCCAACTCCTCGGCCGCCTGCTGCATCGCCTCGATAAAGTAGAACACATACGCCGGCCCGCTGCCCGACACCGCCGTCACCGCATTGATCTTGTCCTCCTGGTCCAGCCACACGGTCGGGCCGACCGCGCGCAGGATATCGTCGGCCGCCTTGACCTGCTCCGCGCTGACGCCCGGCATCGCCACCATGCCGGTGATGCCCTTGCCGATCAGCGCGGGCGTGTTCGGCATGCAGCGCACGATGGCGCCATAACCACCCAGCCAGCGCGACAGATCGGCGCCGCGAATGCCGGCCGCAATCGACACGATCAACGGCTGCCGGGCCTTGTCGAGCAACGGCAGCAACTGCCCCGCCACCTCGCGCATGCTCTGCGGCTTCACCGCCAGCACGATGACGTCCGCCGCGCCGGCCACTTCGTCGGCCGCGGCCGCCGTGGTCACGCCATACTGCTGGTGCAAGCGCGCCAGCGCCTCCCCGTTCGGATCGGCCACATGAATATTGGCGCCGGCGGTCAGTTTATTCGCCAGCCCGGCGATCAGGGCCGCAGCCATATTGCCGCCGCCGATAAATGCAATCTTCATCTCTCAAGCCTTGTGGTAGTTGCGCGCGCCAAAAATCGCGCTGCCGACGCGGACGATGGTGGCGCCCTCGACAATCGCCGCCCGCAGGTCGGCCGACATGCCCATCGACAGCGTATCCAGCGCCAGCCCGTCGGCGCGCAGTTGATCATACAACGTCCGCAGCCGGGCGAAGGCCGCGCGCTGCTGGTCGAAGTGCTCGGCCGGCTCGGGGATCGCCATCAGGCCGCGCAAGGTCAGATTGGGCAGCGCGGCGACCTTGTGAGCCAGCGCCGCCACCTCGTCCGGGGCGACGCCGCTCTTGCTGGCCTCGCCGCTGATATTCACCTGCAGGCAGATCTGCAGCGGCGCCATCCCGGCCGGGCGCTGCTCGGACAGCCGCTGCGCGATCTTTTCGCGCTCGACCGTGTGCACCCAGTCGAAATGCGCGGCGATCGGCCGCGTCTTGTTGCTCTGGATCGGGCCGATGAAATGCCATTCCAGCCCGCTCGCGCCGGCGGCCTGCACGGCGTGGATCTTGTCCACGCCCTCTTGCAGATAATTCTCGCCAAACGCCCGCTGACCGGCCGCGACCGCCTCCAGCACCGCCTCCGGCCCGAAGGTCTTGGACACGGCCAGCAGCTGGACCGTCCCCGGCGGCCGTCCGGATTCTTGGGCGGTGGCAACAATTGTCGCGGTGATGGCTTGCAAGTTCTGGCGGATCAGGGACATAATCATCGAGTAAGGATCGTTATAACAGGCCGCATATACATCTGGGCACAGGGATTATAAATGGACATCTCCGAATTACTCGCATTCTCCGTCAAGAACAAGGCCTCGGACCTGCACCTGTCAGCCGGCCTGCCGCCGATGATACGGGTGCACGGCGACGTCCGCCGCATCAACCTGCCGCCGCTGGAGCACAAGGACGTGCACGGCATGATCTATGACATCATGAACGATGCCCAGCGCAAGGCCTACGAGGAGATGCTGGAAGTCGACTTCTCGTTTGCGATTCCCGGCCTGGCGCGCTTCCGCGTCAACGCCTACAACCAGGAGCGCGGCGCCTCGGCGGTGCTGCGGACGATTCCCTCCAAGATCCTGTCGCTGGAAGAACTGAACGCGCCCAAGATTTTCGCCGAGTTCGCGCTCAAGCCGCGCGGCCTGGTGCTGGTGACCGGTCCGACCGGCTCCGGCAAGTCGACCACGCTGGCGGCCATGGTCAACCACCTCAACGAAAACGAGTACGGCCACATCCTGACGATCGAAGACCCGATCGAGTTCGTGCACGAATCCAAGAAATGCCTGATCAACCAGCGCGAGGTCGGTCCGCACACGCTGTCGTTCAACAACGCGCTGCGCTCGGCGCTGCGGGAAGACCCGGACTGCATCCTGGTGGGCGAGCTGCGCGACCTGGAAACCATCCGCCTGGCGCTGTCGGCGGCCGAGACCGGCCACCTGGTGTTCGGCACGCTGCACACCTCGTCGGCGGCCAAGACCATCGACCGCATTGTCGACGTGTTCCCGGCCGATGAAAAGGAAATGGTGCGCGCCATGCTGTCGGAATCGCTGCAGGCCGTGATTTCGCAGACGCTGCTGAAAACCAAGGACGGCAGCGGCCGCGTGGCGGCGCACGAGATCATGGTGGCGACGCCGGCCATCCGCAACTTGATCCGCGAAGCCAAAGTGGCGCAGATGTACTCGGCGATCCAGACCGGCAGCGGGGTCGGCATGCAGACGCTGGACCAGAATCTGACCGACCTGGTCCGCCGCAACATCATCAGCGCCGCCGCCGCCCGCAGCGCCGCCAAGTCGCCCGACAACTTCCCCGGCTAAACTCCGGGGTCAGGTCCTCCATTTCTACACGGCCTCTGCTGTAGGCGAGGCCTACAGCAGAGGCCGTGTAGAAATGGAGGACCTGACCCCGCCTTTAAGGACTTATGATGGAACGCGATCAGGCCTCCAAATTCATGTTCGACCTGTTGCGCCTGATGCTGGCCAAGAAGGGTTCGGACCTCTTTATTACCGCCGGGTTTCCGCCGGCGATCAAGATCGACGGCAAGATGACGCCGGTGTCGGCCCAGGTGCTGACCGCCGCCCATACGCTCGACCTGGCCCGTTCGATCATGAACGACAAGCAGGCCGCCGGCTTCGAGCTGAGCAAGGAGGCCAACTTCGCCATCAGCCCCGGCGACATCGGCCGCTTCCGCGTCTCCGCCTTCGTGCAGATGGGCGCGGTGGGCATGGTGCTGCGGACCATTAACTCGGACATCCCCAAGCTGGAGGACCTCGGCCTGCCCGAGGTGCTGAAGGAGGTGGTGATGGCCAAGCGCGGCCTGGTGATCATGGTCGGCGCCACCGGCTCCGGCAAGTCGACCACGCTGGCGGCCATGGTCGGCTACCGCAATGAACACAGCTATGGCCACATCATCACCATCGAGGATCCGGTCGAGTTCGTTCACCCGCACAAGAACTGCATCGTCACCCAGCGCGAGGTCGGCGTCGACACCGACGACTGGGAGGTGGCGCTGAAGAACACGCTGCGCCAGGCGCCGGATGTGATCCAGATCGGCGAGATCCGCGACCGCCAGACCATGGACCACGCCATCGCCTTCGCCGAAACCGGCCACCTGTGCCTGGCCACCTTGCACGCCAACAGCGCCAACCAAGCGCTCGACCGCATCATCAACTTCTTCCCCGAGGAGCGCCGCCAGCAGCTGCTGATGGACCTGTCGCTCAACCTCAAGGGCATGATTTCGCAGCGCCTGATTCCGAAGAAGGAGTCCAAGGGCCGCGCAGTGGCCATCGAAATCATGCTGAACTCGCCGCTGATTTCCGACCTGATCTTCAAGGGCCAGGTGCACGAGATCAAGGAGCTGATGAAGAAGTCGCGCGAGCTCGGCATGCAGACCTTCGACCAGTCGCTGTTCGACCTGCACGAGGCCGACCTGATCACCTACGAGGACGCGCTGCGCAACGCCGACTCGGTCAACGACCTGCGCCTGGCCATCAAGCTGGAGGGCAAAGCCGCGAAGCACCGCGACCTGTCCGCCGGCACCGAACATTTGGGAATCATCTAATGAGCACTATCTTCGATATCACCGCCGACAGCCTGGCGGGCCAGCCCGTCAACCTGGGCCAGTACAAGGGCAAGGTGCTGCTGATCGTCAACACCGCCAGCAAGTGCGGCTTCACGCCGCAGTACAAGGGGCTGGAGGCGGTCTACCAGCAATTCAAGGACAAGGGCGTCGAGGTGCTGGGCTTCCCGTGCAACCAGTTCGGCGCCCAGGAGCCGGGCGACGCCGGCGAGATCGGCGCCTTCTGCGAAAAGAACTACGGCGTGACCTTCCCGCTGTTCGCCAAGATCGACGTCAACGGCGAACACGCCCATCCACTGTTCCAGAAACTCAAGAAGGACGCGCCCGGCATCCTCGGCACCGAGGGCATCAAGTGGAATTTCACCAAGTTCCTGATCCGCAAGGACGGCACCGTCTACAACCGCTACGCCCCGGCCACCAAGCCGGAAGAGCTCATCGCCGACATCGAAAAGTTGCTGGCCGAGTAATTCAGGCAACACAATGTCCAATACAAAAGTCAGATACTGAAAACGATTTCCGAAAAACCGTGTCATGGCTTGACTTTTAGGTAATAATGCGTTGGTCGTTTCCTGTCGAATCAGTCGTTTATGTCCTTAATGGGAAAAATTCTGTCGCCCTGGCTGCGGATGGGAATGTACTCCAGGCTGTTTGTGCCTATCTTTGTGATCATCGCCCTGGTGGTGGGCGTGCGCTATCACCTGATGCTGGAGTCCGAAACCACCTACGCCAACACGCGCTATCAGCATGATGCCGATGAGCTGGCCGCGCACCTGAGCAAGACGCTGCAACCGGCGCTGGCCGCGCCCGACCGCGCCAGCCTGGACAGCACGCTGTCCGGCGCCCTGCTGCTCAACGGCGACCTCGACGCCGCGCGCCTCGATTACGCCGGCGGCCACCTGGAGGCGCTGCGCGGCGAGCGCGCGAGGCCGCAGTACCCGGCCTGGTTCACGCGCCTGATCCCCCTTGCGCACAACAGCCGCACGCTGGCCATCGGCGACGCCACGCTGACGCTGGACTTCGAACCGGTGCGGCCGCTCAACGCGGTATGGCGCAACGTCCACCAGCAGGCCGTGATCTCGGCGCTGAACGTGGTCATCATCTACACGCTGCTGGCCATCATCATCTTCGCCAACCAGCGCATGCTGCGCCGCCTAGCCGACGCCACCCACCGCTTCCAGAGCGGCGCCCACGACGTGCGCCTGCCGGTGCGCGGCACGCTGGAGGCGCGCATGCTGGCCTCCACCTTCAACAACATGGCGCAGCGCGTGCAGGCGCTGGTGCACAAGCTGCAGCAAAGCCAGAATGACCTCAGCGCGCAACTGACCCGCACCCTGCTGGCGCAGCAGCAGCTACAGGTGGAGAAGGACCGCATCGAGGTCACGCTGGCGTCGATCGGCGACGCCGTCATCACCACCGACATGACCGGCCGCATCGACACCATCAACGAAGTGGCGCAGCAGCTGACCGGCTGGCCCGAGTCGCGCGCGCGCGGCATGGAGCTGCACCAGGTGTTTGTACTGGCGAATAACTTCGGCCAGCATTCGCTGCTGAAGGCGATGAAGCAGATTTACGCCGGCGGCGAAGTGGTCAAGGTGGGCAACCAAAGCCTGCGCAACCGCATGGGCCAGACCATCACCGTCGAATACACCGCCAACGCCATCCGCACGGCGCAGGGCGAGGTGCAAGGCTCGGTGCTGGTGTTCCGCGACGTGACCGAGCGCCGCCAGCTGATGCAGCAGATCTCGTGGCAGAGCAACCACGATATCCTGACCGGCCTGCCCAACCGCGCCGCGCTGGCGCAGCGCTTCGAGCAGGAGGTGCAGCGCGCCCGCGAGCATAACTATTTGCTGGCCGTGTGCCTGTTCGACCTCGATCACTTCCAGCACGTCAACCAGACCATGGGCCAGGCCGTGGGCGATGAAATCCTCAAGCAGGCCGCCAGCCGCCTGCACGATTTTGCCGGCCAGCGTCACTACGTGGCGCGCCTGGGCGGCGACGAATTCGTGCTGCTGCTGCCGGAGCTGAACGACCGCGCCGCCATCGAATCCGCGATGAGCAAACTGATGGCCGCGCTGGCGCGCGACTACGTCTGCAGCGGCAAGGCGGTGAGCATGTCGGCCAGCGTCGGCATCGCCGTCTACACCGGCACCGACATCAGCGCCGACAGCCTGCTGCGCCACGCCGACCAGGCGCTGTACCAGGCCAAGATCACGGGCCGCAACCGCCATCACTTCTTCGACGCCGACCTCGATGAACAGGTGCGCACCCACCACAACCGCCGCACCGAGGTGCGGGCGGCGGTGCACGACAATGAACTGGTGCTGTACTACCAGCCCAAGCTGGACATGCGCAAGGGCCGCATCATCGGCATGGAAGCGCTGCTGCGCTGGCAGCATCCGCTGCGCGGCACGATTTCGCCGGGCGACTTCCTGCCGATCGTGGAGCACAGCGACGTGATCGTCGATATCGGCGAGTGGGTGCTGCGCGAGGCGCTGCGCCAGCTGCAATCGTGGCGCGCGTTCGACGCGGACTTGGTCATCAGCGTGAACATCGCGGCGCGCCATTTCCAGCGCCACGACTTTGTCGAACGGCTGACGGCGATCCTGGCCGAGTTCCCGGACGTGCCGCCCCACATGCTGGAGCTGGAGATCCTGGAGTCGTCGGCGTTGAGCGATATCGCGCATGTGCGCAGCATCATGCTGGATTGCCAGGCGCTGGGCATCAGCTTCGCGCTGGATGATTTTGGCACCGGGTACTCGTCGATGTCGTATCTGAAGCGGCTGCCGGCCGATGTGCTGAAGATCGACCAGAGCTTTGTGCGCAATATGCTGGTGGACCGGGATGACCTGCATCTGGTCAGCGCGGTGATTGGCCTGGCGCGCTCATTCGGGCTGGGCGTGATCGCGGAGGGCGTGGAAACCACCGAGCATGGGGCGATGCTGATGCGGCTGGGGTGCGATCTGGTGCAGGGTTACGGCATCGCGCGGCCGATGCCGGCGGATGATGTGTTGTCGTGGGTGGCCAGCTTTGATACGGCCGGGGTGTGGCAGGCAGCGGCCAGTTTGCCACCGATCGTCAGCCTGCACGGGGAGCCAGCCGGCGGTACCTCGCAACTGGCGTTAATTTAAACCCCGAACGAAAGGGTCTGCCCCCGCACGGGGTCAGACGGGGACGCCGAGTCCCCGGCCGCAGCGGTGTGCGGGTTGCGCGGGTGCCATCCGCAATCACCGATCCAGCAGTTCTATCCAGTGCATCACCGGCGTCCCGGTCCCCGATTGCAGATGCGCGCTGCACCCCACGTTCGCCGAGACGATCATGTGCGCGCCGGTATCCTGCAGGCTGGCCAGCTTGCGGTCCCGCAGTTGCAGCGACAATTCCGGCTGCAGCAGCGAGTAGCTGCCGGCCGAACCGCAGCACAGATGACTGTCCGCGCACAGCACCACATCGACGCCGGCCGCGCGCAGGATGCCCTCCACCTTGCCGCGAATCTGCTGGCCATGCTGCAGCGTGCATGGCGGATGATAGGCCACGCGGCCGTGCGCCTTCGCCGCTCCCCACCCCGCCAGCTCGCCCTCGAACTCCACCAGAACCTCGCTCAAATCCCTTGTCAACGCCGAGATGCGCCGCGCCTTCTCCGCATATGCCGCATCATGCGCCAGCAGATGACCATACTCCTTCACCGTCACGCCGCAGCCAGACGCCGTCATCACAATCGCCTCGACTTCCGCCGCCTCCACATACGGCCACCACGCATCGATATTGCGCCGCATATCTTCCAGCGCCGCCTCCTGCGCAGTCATATGATGCCGCAGCGCGCCGCAGCATCCGGCCCGGGACGCGACGATCAGTTGCACGCCCAGCGCATCCAGCACCCGCGCCGCCGCCGCATTGATGTTCGGCGCCATGGCGGGTTGCGCACAGCCCTCCAGCACCAGCATCTTGCGCGCATGCGCGCGCGACGGCCACACGCCCGCATTGCGCCGGCGCGGCACCTTGTCCTGCATCGCCGGCGACAATAACGGCCGCAACGCCTGCCCGGCCTTCAGCGCGGCACCAAACACCGTCTTGCGCGTCAGCCCCTCGATCAGCGCCTTGCGCTTCACGCGCTCGCCCAGCGGACGCTCCACCCGTTCCTCCACCACCTTGCGCCCGATATCTACCAGCCGCCCGTACTTCACGCCGGACGGACAGGTGGTCTCGCAATTGCGGCAGGTCAGGCAGCGGTCCAGGTGCAGCTGCGTTTTGGCCGTCACCGGCGCGCCTTCCAGCACCTGCTTGATCAGATAGATGCGCCCGCGCGGCCCATCCAGCTCATCGCCCAGCAGCTGGTAGGTCGGACAAGTCGCCGTGCAGAAGCCGCAGTGCACGCAGGCGCGCAGGATCGCCTCCGCCTCCTCGCCCTCGCGCGTATGCTTGATAAAGTCCGCCAGATTAGTTTGCATACATGCGCCCCGGGTTGAAGATCCCGGCGGGATCGAACGACTGTTTCAGCCGCGCGTGTATCTTCGCCACCGCCGGCGCCAGCGGATGGAACACGCCGACGCCCTTGTCGCCACCACGGAACAAGGTCGCATGCCCGCCGCTGGCGGCAACCGTGCGGCGGATGCTGTCCGCATCCCCCTGCTCCACCTTGAGCCAGCGCTGTGCGCCGCCCCATTCGATCAGCTGCTCTCCGCGCAGGATGAGCGCGCTGGCGTGCGACGGCACCGACATGCGCCACATGTCGCCGCCGGTGAAATACGGGTGCGTTTGGTCGCGCAGCGCGGACCACAGCGTCTCATCCGCAGCATCCATCGCCTCCCCCGCTTCCCCCCCAAGCTTGCGCCGCGCCGCCGCCACCGCCGCCTCGGCGCCCGATAGCCGCAGCGACAGCACGCCCTGATGCCAGCAGCTGGCTGATATCGGCAACGGCTGCCCGGCCCATTCATTCAAGCGCCTCAGCGCCTCGATCTCACTCATCTCGAACCGCAGGCTGGCCTCGCGCAGCGGCACCGGCAACACCTTGAGGGACACCTCCAGAATCAGGCCCAGCGTGCCGAGCGATCCTGCCAGAAGACGCGAGACATCGTAGCCGGCGACGTTCTTCATCACCTGCCCGCCGAAGCGCAACACCACGCCGCGGCCGTCCATCAGCACCGCGCCCAGCACAAAGTCGCGCACCGCGCCGGCGCTGGCGCGGCGCGGGCCGGAGAGCGCGCTGGCCACCACGCCGCCGATGGTCGACGCCGGGCCAAAGCGCGGCGGCTCGAACGCCAGCATCTGGTGGTGCTGCGCCAGCAGCGCCTCGATCTCCGCCAGCGGCGTGCCGCAGCGCGCGGTGATCACCAGCTCCGTCGGCTCATAGGCAATGATGCCGCTGTTGACGCGCGTGTCCAGCACGTCGCCATGCAGCCGCTGGCCGTACCAGTCCTTGGTGCCGCCGCCGCGCAGGCGCAAGGGCGTGCCGGCGGCGCTGGCGGCGCGGATGCGGTCGGAAAATGCTGTGTAGGTCATCGTCAGAAACGTGCAAGCTCGGGGAACGGCAGCGCGCCGCCGCTGACGCGCATCTTGCCAAATTCGGCGCAGCGGTGCGGCGTGGGTATCGCCTTGTCCGGATTGAGCAGGCCGGCCGGATCGAACGCCCGCTTCACCGAGAAAAACGCCTCCAGCTCGGACGGCGCAAACTGCACGCACATCGAACTGATCTTCTCGATGCCCACGCCATGCTCGCCGGTGATGGTGCCGCCCACCTCCACGCACAGCGCCAGAATCTCTGCGCCAAACGCCTCGGCGCGCTGGAACTCGTCCGGGATATTCGCGTTAAACAGGATCAGCGGATGCAGGTTGCCGTCGCCCGCATGGAACACGTTCGCGCAACGCAGGCCATACTTGACTTCCATTGCCGCAATGCCGGCCAACACCTGGCCCAGGCGCTTGCGCGGGATGGTGCCGTCCATGCAGTAGTAGTCCGGCGAGATGCGGCCGGCGGCGGGAAAGGCGTTCTTGCGGCCGGACCAGAACTTCAGGCGCTCGGCCTCCGACTGCGACACCGCGATGGCGCTGGCGCCGGCGCCATTCAGCACCGCCGACATGCGCGCGATCTCCTCCTCCACCTCCTCGACCGTGCCATCGGCCTCGCACAGCAGGATGGCGGCGGCCTCGGTGTCGTAACCGGCCTTGACGAACGGCTCCACCATGCGCGACGAGGTCTGGTCCATCATCTCCAGCCCCGCCGGAATGATGCCGGCGGCGATCAGCGCGGCCACCGCGTGACAGCCCTTCACCACCTCGTCGAACGACGCCATGATCACGCGCGCGGTGGCCGGCTTGGGCACCAGCTTCACCGTCACCTCGGTGACGATGCCGAGCATGCCCTCGGAGCCGATGAACACCGACAGCAGGTCCAGCCCCGGCGCGTCCAGCGCCTCGCCGCCCAGTTCAATGACCTCGCCGTCGATCAGCGCCACCCGTGCGCGCAGCACGTTATGCACGGTCAGGCCGTACTTCAGGCAATGCACGCCGCCCGAGTTCTCGGCCACGTTGCCGCCGATGGTGCAGGCGATCTGCGACGAGGGATCGGGCGCGTAATAGAGGCCATACTGCGCGGCGGCTTCGGAGATGGCCAGGTTGCGCACGCCCGGCTGCACCACCGCCGTCCGCGAATACGCATCCATGCGCACGATGCGGTTCAGGCGCGCGGTCGACAGCACCACGCCGTCGGCGATCGGCATGGCGCCGCCGGACAAGCCGGTGCCGGCGCCGCGCGGCACGATTGGCACATGCAGTGCGCGGCACACTTTCAGCACCGCCAGAATCTGCGCCTCGCTGTCCGGCAGCACGACGATCATCGGCAGTTGCCGGTATGCGGACAGGCCGTCGCACTCGTACGGTCGCGTATCTTCGGGCGCGGACAGCACCGCGCGTGCCGGCAGCACATGCTGCAACGCAGCAGCAACCTCTGCCCTGCGCGCGACTGGATCAGTGACAGCGTTCATGGGTCAAGCCTGAAAACACAGATACACGATTGTAAGCACAAATCCCGGGCCCGTTTGTTGTATTCTTCGGGGCATCGTCAATCAAGGACACCATATCATGGGCAACCGACTCTCTAAAATCGCCACCCGCACCGGCGACGGCGGCACCACCGGCCTCGGTGACGGCAGCCGCACCGACAAGGACAGCGTGCGCATCATCGCCATCGGCGAGGTGGATGAACTGAATTCGCATCTGGGCCTGCTGCTGTGCGAAGACATGCCGGCCGATCTGCGCGACGAGCTGGTGACCATCCAGCACGACCTGTTTGATCTTGGGGGTGAGCTGTGCATCCCTGGCTACCAGATGATCAAGGAAGCGCACGTCGAACGCCTGGACGCACTGCTGGCAAAGTACAACGCCACGCTGCCGCCGCTGACGGAATTCATCCTGCCGGCCGGTTCGCGCGCGGCGGCGCAGGCGCACGTGTGCCGCACCGTGTGCCGCCGCGCCGAACGCAGCATCGTCACGCTGGGCAAGGCGGAAACCATCCACGAACATCCGCGCCAGTATGTGAACCGCCTGTCGGACCTGCTGTTCGTGCTGTCGCGCGTGCTCAACCGCTACGCCGGCGGCAGCGACGTGCTGTGGCAGCACGAACGCAAGCGCGACTAATTCCCATGGGTAAGTACGGTTGCTATTTAGTATAATAAAAAGGCAATCATAACAACTCAGGGAAATACATGATGAACAAGGTAAGTGCAACGCTGGCCGCCGCAGGCGGTTTGCTGATGCTGGCGGGGTGCGGCTCGGTCGTGCGCGTTGACGAGGTCACCGCCGACAAGATGGGCTATCTGAACAAGAAATTCCCGGCCAGCTCGCTGTCGCAGGCCATCACCGCCAAGCTTCCGGCAACCGGTAACGGCGAGCTGGGATTCCGTCAGCTCGTGATCAAGTTCGATGGCAGCGATGAAGACAGCACCGGCAAGAAGGAAAGCTGGCAGCGCACCATCACTTACGTTAATCAGGGCAATGGTCTGACGCAGCAGATCTCCGAGGGCTCCAGTAACGGCATCGCCTTCGGCCTGGACTACACCTTGAGCTACCGCGGCCTGTTCGGCTTCAAATGGCAAACGGTGCCGCTCCGTGGCACCCTCACCAGCATGATTTATGAAGTCAAGGAAGTTAGTCGCCTGGACCCGATCCCCGCAGTAGCGGGCCAATCTTTCGAATTCGCCTACACCTCGGGCACCGAGCAGCAGATCGCCGGCTACCATGCGTCCAAGCGCGAATGCAAAACCACCGGCTCGCGTCCGGCCAGCGACATTTACGCCAAGCTTTCCGGCCAGGCGCTGACCTTCGATTGCGACACCATCAGCAACAACACGGTACAAAGCCGCTCCAAGTGGGCCTTGCTGCCCGGCTATGGCATTGCCGTGATCCTGGAGAGCACCACCAGCGCGCGCAAGGCGGTTTTCCGCGTGGTGGATATTCAGGGCTGATCCGCAAACAGCCGGGCCATGCCGCGCGCCATGCTGAGGCGCGAGGCATTGGCGGGATAGGCGCCGGAGATCAGCGCCGTCGGCTCGCTATCCGCCAGCTTGCGGTAGAAGCTGACCATATCGTCTGCCGACCAGCCGGCGCGGTGCGCCAGCACCATGCCCAGTTGATCGGCTTCGGACTCCTGCAGGCTGGAGAGTGTGGACAGGCGTATTTGCAGCGACAGGTCGCTGTCCAGCCGCGCCATCACCACCTCCAGCGGCACCGCCGGCAGGCGGTTGAGCAGCATCGCCTCGGAGAAGGTTTCGCGGTGGTGCTCGGCGACCGCGTGCGCCACCTCGTGCGCCAGCAGCGTGGCCAGTTCGCCGTCGGTCAGCGCCAGCTGGCGCACGAACGCGCTGCCGACCAGGATCTTGCCGCCGGCCATGCAGAGGGCGTCCACGTCGGCGTCGCTGGTGGTGTGCACTTCCCACTGCCATTGCGCGGACTCCGGTTTCAGTTCGATAGCCACGCGGATCAGCTCCGCGCTGATGTAGCGCAGCCGCGCCAGCAGCGCGCGGTCTTCATCCAGTTTGCCGGCGGCCGCCAGCTCCACGGTGCGGTCAATGTAGCGGTCCTCCATGCCGGCGTCCACCTCGGCCGCGCTGTACAGCAGCTCCTGCGCCCGGCCGGACTCCGGCACCTGCGCCTGCGCGGCGGAGGCCAGCATTAACAACAGGACGGCGCAAGCGCGTTTCATGGCATCCTCTGATATAAACTGTTTATATCAATATAGGACAAGCTGCGCGCCACGCAAGGAAAATCAGGTGGCGTTGTATCCCGGCAGCATCGCGATTTGTTCGGCCAGATAATCGAGCAGCAGCCGCGCGCGCAGGGGTTGATAGCGGCGTGATGGCGACAGCAGGTGCAGCGGCTGCGGGTGCCCGTGCCAGCGCGGTAGCACGCGCACCAGCGTGCCATTGTCCAGCAGGTCCTGCACCAGCCATAGCGGACACAGGCCGATGCCGCCGCCGGCCGCCAGCGTCTCGCGTATCGCCAGCGCGTGGTTGACGCGATAGCGGCCGTGGGTCTGCACGGTTTCTGTCTGTTCGCCGTTGTGCAATGTGAGCAGGTCGCCATCTGCCAGCCAGGCGAAGCGGATGTAGTCGTGTCGCGCCAGGTCTTGCGGCCGCTTCGGCTTGCCGTGCGCGCGCAGGTAGGCCGGTGACGCCACCAGCTGGCGCGGCGACGTTCCCGCCAGCCGGGCAATGGCATCCGGCGGCAGTTCGCGTCCCTGGCGCACGGCGATGTCCACGCCTTCCTTGACCAGATCGACCATGCGGTCGTCGAGTATCAGTTCTATGTCGACGTGCGGGTGGCGCGCCAGGAATGGGGCGAGCATGGCGTTGAGACGGAACTGGCCGAAGGCCGCCGGTGCGTTTAGGCGGATCAGGCCCGCAGGCGTTTCGGTCTGGCCGCGCGCTTCGGCGACGGCTTCCTGGTATTCGGCCAGCACGCCCAGCGCGCGCTGGTAGAAGCGCATGCCTTGCGGCGTGGCTTGCAGGCTGGTGGTGCTGCGTTCCAGCAGGCGGACGCCCAGTTCGTTTTCCAGCGCGGCGACAATTTTGCTGACGGTCGGTTGCGTCGTGCCTTCTTCGCGGGCGACGGCCGACAGGCTGCCCAGTTCGATGGCGCGCACAAAACAGCGCAGTGAGCGGATGGTATCCATGCGGCCCTCATTCGATATTTGAATGAAGTATAGTCAGGATTGCCTGCTTCTGCGTGCTACTGGAATGTCCTATCGTGGCTTTTTTCGAGAGGAGAGCAGCATGAAACGATATTTTTGGGCCGCAGCGCTGGTCGCCATGTTGAACACGTCGCAGGCGGCGGATCACTGGCTGGCGAGTTGGCAGGCCAGTCCGCAGGCGGCATGGCGCGACAGCGAGTTTGCGCTGCCGACCGGCGTGCCGGCGGTGCTGGAGCGGCAAACCGTGCGCGAGACGGCGCGCATCAGCGTGGGTGGCGCGCGGTTGCGCATCGTGCTGTCCAACCGTTATGGCGCGCAGCCCATCGTTGTCGGGGAGGCGCGAATCGGCCGGCCCGGTGAGGCCGCGTGGCAGCTGACTTTTGGCGGGCGGGCCGGCGTGGTGATACCGCCAGGGGCACCGGCCGTCAGCGATGCGCTGGAGATGCCGGTGGCGGCGCTGGAGAGGTTGGCCATCAGCGTGTATCTACCGGAGCGCACGCCGCTGGCGACGTTTCATTGGGGCGCGCAGCAGACCGGCGCGATTGTGGACGGCAATCATACGGCCGACGCTACGCTGCGGGACGCGCAGGCCTTGCACGGCCGCGCGCTACTCAGCGGAATTTGGGTGGACGCGCCTCCCGAGGTGACAGCGGCGACGGACGCGACGGCGAGCGTGGTGGCGACGTTGGGTGCGGTCGCGGCGTTTGGCGACTCTATCACCGATGGCAATGCTTCTACACCGGACAAGGACCGCCGCTGGCCGGACTACCTCGCCGCGCGGCTCAGTCTCGCCGGCGTAGCGGTGGTGAATGCCGGGATTTCAGGCGCGCGCCTGCTGGGCGACCGCATGGGCGTCAACGCGGCCGCGCGCTTCGAGCAGGATGTGCTGTCGCAGCCCGGCGTCCGCACCGCCATTGTGCTGATGGGGATAAACGATATCGGCTGGCCGCAATCCATCTTCGCGCCGCAGGAACCGCCCATGACGGCCGACCGCATGATCGCCGCCTACCGCCAGCTGATCGCCCAGGCCCGCGCGCGCAAGCTGCGCATCATCGGCGCCACGCTCACGCCTTTCGAAGGCACGGCAATCGGCGGCTACTACACGCCCGCCAAGGACGCGCTGCGCCGCCAGGTCAATCAATGGATCAGGGAATGCAAGGAGTTCGACGCGGTGGCCGATATGGATGCGCTGATGCGCGACCCGGACCACCCATCGCGCATGCTGCCGCGCTACGACAGCGGCGACCACCTTCATCCCGGCGACGCGGGATACGAGGCGATGGCCGCCGAAGCCACGCGCGTACTGCTTAGCCGTTATTGACGACCAGGCGCGGCTCGTCGCTCAGATAACGCTGTTTGATGGAAGCGGTAATGCCGGCGGCATCCAGCCCCACGCTGGCCAGCAGCTTGGCCGGATCGCCATGGTCGATGAACTTGTCCGGCAGGCCAAGCATCAGCACCGGCTTGACGATGCCTTCCGCCGCCAGCGCTTCCGCCACGGCGGCGCCAGCGCCGCCCATGATGCAGCCCTCTTCCACCGTCACGAAATAATCGTGATCGGCGGCCAGCTGCCTGACCAGTGCCACGTCCAGCGGCTTGACGAAGCGCATATTGGCCACGGTGGCGTTCAGCGCATCGCCGGCGGCCACCGATGGCGCCACCATCGAACCAAACGCCAGGATGGCGATCTTCTGGCCGGCGCGCTTGAGCTCGCCCTTGCCGATCTCGATCGTGGTCAGCGCAGGCTGGATGGCCGCGCCGATGCCGGCGCCGCGCGGATAGCGGACCGCCGCCGGGCCGTTGTAGTGGTAGCCGGTGGTCAGCATCTGGCGGCACTCGTTTTCGTCCGACGCCGCCATCACCACCATGTTCGGAATGCAGCGCAGGTAAGCCAGGTCGTAATTGCCGGCATGGGTGGCGCCGTCCGCGCCCACCAGCCCCGCGCGGTCCAGCGCAAAGGTCACGTCCAGGTTTTGCAGCGCCACGTCGTGGATCAGTTGATCGTAGGCGCGCTGCAGGAAGGTCGAGTAGATCGCCACCACCGGCTTGAGGCCCTCGCAGGCCAGGCCGGCGCCGAAGGTCACCGAGTGCTGCTCGGCGATGCCAACGTCGAAGTAACGGTCCGGATACTCGTGGTTGAAGCGCACCATGCCCGAGCCCTCGCGCATGGCCGGCGTGATGCCGACCAGCTTCTTGTCGGCGGCGGCCATGTCGCACAGCCAGTCGCCAAACACCTCGGTGTAGGTCTTCTTGGACGGCGCGGTGGCCGGCTTGATGCCCTCGGCCGGATTGAACTTGCCGGTGCCGTGGTACAGGATAGGCTCGGCCTCGGCCAGCTTGTAGCCCTGGCCCTTCTTGGTCACCACGTGCAGGAACTGCGGCCCTTTCAGGTGCTTGATGTTTTGCAGCGTCGGGATCAGCGAGTCCAGGTCATGGCCGTCGATCGGGCCGATGTAGTTGAAGCCGAATTCCTCGAACATCGTGGCCGGCACCACCATGCCCTTCGCATGTTCTTCCAGCTTCTTCGCCAGTTCCAGCACAGGGCCAGGCAGCACCGACTTGCCGACGTTCTTGGCGGCGGCGTAGAACTGGCCGGACATCAGGCGCGCCAGGTAGCGGTTCAACGCGCCCACCGGCGGCGAGATCGACATGTCGTTGTCGTTCAGGATCACCAGCAGATTCAGGTCGTCCTGCACGCCGGCGTTGTTGAGCGCCTCGAACGCCATGCCGGCGGTCATCGAGCCGTCGCCGATGACGGCGATGGCGTGGCGATGCTCGCCCTTGATCTTGGCCGCCTGCGCCATGCCCAGCGCCGCCGAGATGGAGGTCGACGAGTGCGCGGTGCCAAAGGTGTCATATTCCGACTCGTCGCGCTTGGGGAAGCCCGAGATGCCGCCCAGCTGGCGCAAAGTGCTCATGCGGTCGCGGCGGCCGGTCAGGATCTTGTGCGAGTAGGTCTGGTGGCCCACGTCCCACACGATGCGGTCATGCGGCGTGTTGAACACGTAGTGCAGCGCCACCGTCAGCTCCACCGTGCCCAGGTTGGACGACAGGTGGCCGCCGGTCTTGGACACGGAATCGAGCAGGTAGGCGCGCAGTTCGTGCGCCAGCGGCGTCAGTTGGCTGTACGGCAGTTTGCGTACATCGGCCGGGGAATCTATTTTTTCGAGCAAGTTCATTTATGCCTTCCGCTGCACGATCAAATCCGCGAGTTCGCGTAATCGCAGAGCTTTTTCTCCAAACGGTGCGAGCGCCGCGTGCGCGTCGCGCCGCAATTGTTCCGCCAGCGCGCGCGATGGCTCCAGCCCCAGTATCGACACATAGGTCGGCTTGTTGTCGGCGGCGTCCTTGCCGGCGGTTTTGCCCAGCGTGGCCGAATCGGCCGTCGCATCGAGCACATCGTCCACCACCTGGAACGCCAGGCCGATGGCGCGCGCGTAGACGTTCAGCGCGTTCAGTTCTTCATCCGACAAATCCTTGCCGGCCAGCGCGCCCAGCACCACCGAGGCGCGCAGCAGCGCGCCGGTCTTCAGCTGGTGCATCTGCTCCAGTTGCTCCAGCGTCAGGCTGAGGCCCACGCTGTCGAGATCAATCGCCTGGCCGCCGCACATGCCGGCCGAGCCGGAAGCCTGCGCCAGCAGGCGCACCATCGCCAGCGCGCGCGCCGGCGGGACCTGGTCGGCCGCCGCCAGCACCATGAAGGCCTGCGACTGCAGCGCGTCGCCGACCAGCAGCGCGGTGGCCTCGTCGTAGGCCACGTGCACGGTGGGCTTGCCGCGACGCAGTTCGTCGTCGTCCATGCACGGCATGTCGTCGTGCACCAGCGAATAGGCGTGGATCATTTCCACGGCCGCCGCCGCGCGGCTCAGCGTCGAGGCGTCGGCGCCGAACAGCGCGCCGGCCGCGTACACCAGCAGCGGGCGCACGCGCTTGCCGCCGCCCAGCAGCGCATAGCGCATCGCCGCGTGCAGCCTGGCCGGGATCGCATCGGCGGCCGGCAGGAAAGCGGATAAATCGTTTTCCGATCCGGCCTGCACGGTTTTCATCCAGTCGTCGAAGGCGCTCATTGATCGCCCTCGGCGGCTTCCACGAAGGGCTTCAGCATGTCGCCTTCCAATACCTTGACCTGGGATTCGACTTTCTCCAGCTGGGCGGCGCAGAACTTCACCAGCTCCGAGCCGCGCGCGTAGGCGGCCACCGAAGCTTCCAGCGGCAGCTGTCCTGCCTCCATTTGCGCGACCAGTTGTGCCAGCTCGGCCATCGCTTCTTCAAACGAAGCGGGAGCGGGGACGGCGGCGGTCGCGTCGGCAGTTATTTTCTTAGACATAGTCACTCAGTTATCTTTGGCACAACAATGCCAGCGCAGTGTAGCCCGATATTTTAGAACAAACCACCTTATCCGGTGGAACATTAGCAGTCCGGCGCGGCGGCGACTCTGGATTTTATCGCAATCGCCCCCATTTGCCGTGCCAGCATGCAGGAATTGCAAGTTTATGCACGAAAAACGAGCACGGCAGGCTGTTGGTCGAGAGTAAAACACGGTATAATCGCCGGTTCTGTCCTAAATACCACCTCAACGCATTCACGTTATGCGGGTCGTCTTTACGGATTCTGTCTCTTCTTGGTTTGAAATTTTAATTAAGGGGGGTTTGGATGTCCGATCTGGGTACCCACGCCAAGCTAGCGCGGCCAACCGCGCAACTTCCGGTAAGCGTCTATTTTGACGAAACGCTACTGCAGCGGGAAATGCAGCAACTTTTTAAAGCCGGTCCGCGCTATGTCGGACACGAGCTGATGGTGCCGAACACCGGCGACTATGCCACCCTCGCCGCCGAAAACGAAGGCCGCATGCTGGTGCGTAACGCCAACGGCATCGAACTGGTGTCCAATGTCTGCCGCCATCGCCAGGCGCTGATGCTCAATGGCCGTGGCAATACGAACAACATCGTTTGCCCGCTGCACCGCTGGACGTACGACCTCAAGGGTGAACTGATCGGCGCGCCGCATTTCGCCGAGACGCCGTGCCTCAACCTGCCCAAGACGCCGTTGCAAAACTGGAACGGCCTGCTGTTCGAGCAAAACGGCTACAACGTCATGGAAGCGCTGAACGGGCTGTCGGTCACCAAGGACCTGGACTTCAGCGGTTACATGCTGGACCATGTCGAAGTCCACGAGTGCAACTACAACTGGAAGACCTTCATCGAGGTCTACCTGGAGGACTACCACGTCGAGCCATTCCACCCGGGCCTGGGCAGCTTCGTCACCTGCGACGACCTGCGCTGGGAATTCGGCAAGGAATACAGCGTGCAGACGGTGGGCGTGCACAAGGGGCTGCAGAAATCCGGCTCGGAAATCTACAAGCGCTGGCAGGAACAGGTGCTGAAGTTCCGCGGCGGCGAACCGCCGCCGTACGGCGCCATCTGGCTGACGCTGTATCCGAACATCATGGTCGAATGGTATCCGCACGTGCTGATCGTCTCGACCTTGTGGCCGGAAGGCCCACAGCGCACGCGCAACGTGGTCGAGTTCTACTACCCCGAGGAGATCGTGCTGTTCGAGCGCGAATTCATCGAGGCCGAACGCGCCGCCTACATGGAAACCTGCATCGAGGACGACGAGATCGGCCAGCGCATGGACGCCGGCCGCAAGGCCCTGCTCGACCGCGGCGAAACCGACGGCGGACCGTACCAGTCGCCGATGGAAGACGGCATGCAGCACTTCCACGAGTGGTACCGCAGCCGCATCGATGTAAAGGCCTGAGCACGATGCAGTCACTGTGGATGTTGTTTGCCAGTTTCATGTTTGCCGCCATGGGCGTGTGCGTGAAACTGGCGTCGGTGGAATTCTCAACATCCGAACTGGTCATGTACCGCGGCGTGGTCGGCGTGATCACCCTCGGTACCATCATCAAGCTGTCGGGCGAAACCTTCCGCACGTCGATGCCGGGCGCCCACCTGTGGCGTGGCGTCATCGGCGTGATCTCCCTGTGGTTGTGGTACTACTCCATCGGCCAGCTGCCGCTGGCCACCGCCATGACCCTCAACTACCTGTCGCCGATCTGGATCGCCGTGTGGCTGTTCGCCATGGGCTGGTGGCACGCCAGGGGCGACGTCAAGTGGCCGCTGCTGGTGGCGGTGGGCATGAGCTTTGTCGGCGTCACGCTGCTGCTGCGGCCGGCGTTCAACGCCAACCAGCTGACGCCGGCGCTGATCGCGCTGGGCTCCAGCATGATCACCGCCATGGCCTACCTGCAGGTGCGCAAGCTGGGCCTGGCCGGCGAACCGGAAAACCGCGTGGTGTTCTACTTTACCGTGATGAACCTGCTGGCCGGGCTGGCCGGCGTGTTCCTGACCGGCGGCGCCGACGGCCCGGTCTGGCATCCGGTCACCCATTGGCGCAGCGGCCTGCTGCTGCTGGCCATCGGCGTGTGCGCCACCAGCGCGCAGATCGCCATGACCCGCGCCTACCGTCTCGGCAGTACGCTGGTGGTGGCCAATCTCCAGTACACTGGCATCGTCTTTTCCAGCGCGTGGGGCGTGCTGATCTTCGGCGACGTGTTTGACTGGCATAGCTGGGCCGGCATCGGCATCATTCTCGTGTCGGGCATGGCCGCGACGTTCTACAATACCCGCAGCACCGACAAAGGCAAGGCCATTTCGAAAACCGACCCCATCGCCAGCGAAGTATAAGGAAACCGCCCATGCACACCACCCTGATCGACGCCGCCACCCTGTCCCAGCACCTGGACGATCCGCACTGGGTCATCCTCGACTGCCGCCATGACCTGATGAACCCGAACGCCGGCCTGGACAGCTTCGCCATCGGCCACATCGCCGGCGCGCAGTACGCCAATGTGGACACGGACCTGTCCGGTTCGAAGGTGGGCGCGGATGGCAAGTTCCAGGGCCGGCACCCGCTGCCGGGCCGCGCCGCCTTCATCGAGACGCTGCGCGGCTGGGGCATCAGCGACGACACGCAAGTGGTGGCGTACGATGCGCACGGCGGCATGTTCGCGGCGCGCCTGTGGTGGCTGCTGCGCTGGGTCGGCCATCCGGCCGTGGCCGTGCTGGATGGCGGCCT
Source organism: Duganella sp. 1224 (assembly GCF_013408245.1). Classification (GTDB taxonomy): domain Bacteria; phylum Pseudomonadota; class Gammaproteobacteria; order Burkholderiales; family Burkholderiaceae_D; genus Rugamonas. The sequence goes on along the minus strand of NZ_JACBYS010000009.1, from coordinate 162,635 downwards.
GGTCGCCTGGCAAGCGGCCGGCCTGCCGATGGTCACGCAGGCCGAGCGCCGCACGCCGGGCGCGATCAGCGAGCGGCCGTCGCTGGTGTCGACGGTCAGCGCGGACGACGTGGCAGCCAACCTGTCGACGCAGGCGCGCACCGTGGTCGACGCCCGCGCGCCCGACCGCTATCGCGGCGAGAACGAAACCATCGACCCGGTGGGCGGCCACATTCCCGGCGCGCGCAACCGCTTTTTCAAGGACAATCTGACCGCCGAAGGCCGCTTCAAGAGCGCCGAACAGCTGAAGGCCGACTTCGCGCCGCTGTTCGACGATCCGGCGAAAGCCATCATGCAATGCGGCTCCGGCGTCACCGCCTGCCACAACCTGCTGGCCCTGGAAGTGGCCGGCCTGCCGGGCGCGGCGCTGTATCCGGGATCGTGGAGCGAATGGGTCAGCGACACCAGCCGCCCGGTCGCCACCGGCCACTAAGCGCCTACCCCGAGGCACCGTCTGCAATCGGCCACGACCTCGGCTATGGGGTCTGACCCCGTACGGGGTCAGACCCCTCGCAGCTTGAGGGGTTGGCCTGCCACAACGCATCCCAATACGGCGGCGACCCGATCGCATCCACAAGAAAAGCCGACAATTCGCGCACCTTTTGCGATCGCAGCCGGTTCTCCGGCGACAGGATCTGAATGTACAGCGGATCGGCATACGCCGAAATCTCCCAGTCCGGCAGCAACCCCACCAGCCGCCCCTCCGTGAAACTGGCCGGCTGATACAGCCAGGTCGGCATCAGCACGATGCCCTGTCCGGCCAGCGCCGCATTAATCAGAATTTCCGAGTTATTACTGCGTAACGGCCCGTTGACCACCAGCGGCTCGAACACCTCGCTGGCCGAGCGCCGAAAGTGCCAGCGCTGCGGCTCCTGCTGCCCCTTGTACAGCAGGCAGCTATGCTCCAGCAACGCCTCCGGATGCCGGGGCGTACCGCGCCTGGCCAGGTACGCCGGGCTCGCCGCGAGCACGTAGCGGTGCGCACACACCACCTTGCCAATCAATCCCGAATCCACCAGCCGTCCCACGCGGACGGTGATGTCCGCTCCCTCCTGCACCGGATCGACAAAGGCATTGGTCAGCGTCAGTTCCACCACCAGATCCGGATACCTGTCCTGCATCTGATTGACCAGGCGGCCAATATGCAGCCGGCCCAGCGAGTCCGGCGCATTGATACGCACCAGTCCGCGTATGCCCCTGGAGCTATCGTCGAACTGCTCGGCGGCGCTGTCGATCAGCTCCACCGCCTGCCGCACCTGCGCGTAGTAGCGCTGTCCCTGCTCGGTGAGCCGGACCGCGCGCGTGCTGCGGTAGAACAGCTGCTGACCGAGTTCGTGTTCCAGCGACGAGATGGCGCGCGACACCGACGATGCCGGCACCTCAAAATGCCGGGCCGTGGCAAGAAAACTGCCGCTGGTGGCAACCATCAAAAAGTAACGTAGAGTCTGAACATGCATAGCCGCTGATTGTACCCGCTCCCCATCACCATCCTCTCAAATGCTGTTTTCGCAAAAATGAATTGCCGGGCCGGCGGATTGTTCCAGGCCCTGTGCGCACCTACCATTCTCCCTGTCGAGTTCGTATCGATTCACCCATTTTCGAGAGAGGTCTATCATGAGTGCAGCACAAAAAGTCGCCATCGTCACCGGCGCGTCGCAAGGCATCGGCGCGGCAATCGTCAAGGCGTATCGCCAGCTCGGTTACCGCGTGGTCGCCACCTCGCGCACCATCAAGCCGTCCGACGATCCGGACGTCGCCACTGTCGCCGGCGACATCGGCGACCGCGCCACCGCCCAGCGCGTGGTGGCCGAGGCGCTGGCGCGTTTCGGCCGCGTGGACAGCCTGGTCAACAACGCCGGCATCTACATCGGCAAGCCGTTCACCGAGAACACCATCGACGATTACAACGCCATCATGAACGTGAACATGGCCGGCTTCTTCCACATCACCCAGCTGGCGTTGACCGAAATGGAAAAACAAGCGGCCGGCCATGTGGTGACGGTCACCGGCAGCATCGACAACGGCATGAGCGGCGGCGTCTACACCGGGCTGGCGGGCCTGACCAAGGGCGGCCTGAACGCGGCCACGCGGGCGCTGGCGATCGAGTACGCCGACAGACGCATCCGCGTCAACGCCGTCGCACCGGGCGTCATCAAGACGCCAATGCACGCCGAGGAGAATCTCAAGTTCTTCGGCCAATACCATCCGCTGGGCCGCATCGGCGAAGCAAGCGAGGTGGCCAGCGCCATCACCTTCCTCGAAACCGCCGAGTTCATCACCGGCGAAATCATCCACGTCGACGGCGGCCAGCACGCCGGCCGCTAACCTCTTGCAACAGGAGCACACACCATGAATACGACGCACGTCACCGACTATTTCAACGCCTTGCGCAACAAGGATACGCAGGGCATCATCCCTCACCTGGCGGACAATATCGTTCTGCACGGCCCCATCTTCCCCGAACCGACCGAAGGCAAGGAAGCGGTGGTACAAATCCTGGCCGGTTTTCTGGCCACCATCGACACGCTCGACGTCCACCTGACCTTTTCGTCGGGCCGCGACGTGGCGGTGTTCTTCAGCTTTTCGTGCAATGGCATCACGGTCAAGGGCAACGAACATCTGCACCTGGATGAGAACGGTCTGATCGACCACATCGAGGTCGCATGGCGCCCGCTGCCTTTCGCCGTACAAATCCAGGAAATATTCGCCAACAAACTGGGCTTCCAGCCGTTGCGCCTGGTTCCGGCGTAAGTGATGATGGCTCATCCAGGTTCATCGATGCCCGACACGCTGGAAGACGTCCGCAAAGTAGCACCCGCGCTTGCACGTTACACGACGCGGGTGTTGCAAGGCGATGTCTGGCGGCGTCCGCAGCTGTCTGGCCGCGACCGTGCCCTGCTCACCTTGTCCGTCCTGATCGCACGCGGACAAAGTGAGCAGACGCCCTCTTATCTGGCGCTCGCGCTGGATCATGGCGTGAAGCCCAGCGAGATTTCCGGAATGATTGCGCATCTGGCTTTTTATTCCGGCTGGGGGAACGCCATGGCGGCGGCGACAGTGGCAAGCGGCGTTTTTGAACAGCGCGGCATCGATGCCGGACAGCTGTCCAGCGCTGCCATGCCGGCCGCCTTGGATAGCGTCGCCGAAGCACGACGCCACGCCATCGTGCAGCGCAAATTCGGCGACGTCGCGCCAGGCCTGGTGCAACTGACGAAGGACGTATTGTTCGGGGACCTATGGTTGCAGCCAGAACTCTCGCCACGTGACCGCTGCCTGGTGACGATTTGTTCCGTCATCGCCACGGCCCAGACCGCTCAACTTGGGTTCTACCTGAACCGGGCAATGGACAACGGTGTGAGCCGGGCGGAACTATCGGAACTGATGACGCATGTGGCGTTCTACTCGGGCTGGTCGAGCGTTTACACGGCCCTTGCGGTCGCAAAGGAAGTGTTTGAGACCAGGCCCGATTAAAAGCGGCTGTCAGCGGCAATTAACTTGCTACCTTGCCCGTCTGCTCCGCGATTTGCTGCTGCAGCTTCTGCTTGATCATCTCGGCGATTTTTTCATCGACCGCTTTCTTCTGCTCAGGCGTCATGGCGTTGTACTGATCGTCGGAGATGCCCAGTTGTTGGCGCATCGCTTTCGCCACGCGCTCCTCCGGCGTCATCTTCATATAAGCGTCCAGCTCCTGGGCCGCGTCGGATTGCTGTGCTTGCGTGTTTTGCAGCACGGCGCCGAAGCTGCCGCCATCCACCACGCCTTTCGAGCCCGGCGGGTACTTGAGCGACAACGCGTCGTTGGCGCTAACGGTCCGGATTTCGACTTTCATACTGGTTCTCCTGTAGGTTGCTAGTAGAACAAGTGCGAAGCCGGGGGAAATGGAAATGTAGCGCCGCCGGAAAAAAATGTTGGGCGGGCTGTAACCGCTGGTGCGTCGAATACGAATTCAGAAAAAAAACGGACCACTGCACAATCATGCCCTCCACCATCGCCATCGGAGCATCCCCGACGCCCGCCACCGCCTACGGGGGAGGCGGGCCGTCCGCAACCAGTTTGCAAGCACAATTGCAGCGATATCAACAGCAGCTTTCGGACTGCGTCAACTGCGCATCGGCCAAGACCCCGCAAGGCAAGGCGGACATCCAGGCAATTTCCGCGCGCATCAGCGAGGTGAAGCAAAGCATCGCGCAGGCGGAACAGGCAGCGGCCAAGCCGACGGACGCCTCCGCGCCAACGTCGCCGCCGTTCCAATTTTCTGGCGTAGGCAACGTGATTAATGTGTTCGTTTGATTTGCTTTGGCCGTGGTGGCAGGGGCGGCGCCATCGCGTGTCAGTAGGTCTTTTCAACCCCAAAAAGTTCGGGGTCGTACCCCGTGCGGGGTACGACCCCTATGTGTCGCAGTGCATGTGGTGCGGTTACTGCGGGTTCAGTTGAACAACAGCCCCTGAACCCGCTTTGCTGTTCTTACCACATGATGACGCGCTGCTCCGGCGGCAGGTACATCGGGTCGCCTGGCTTGATGCCGAAGGCTTCGTAGAAGCCGGGCTGGTTCATCACCGTGCCCTTGGCGCGGAATTCGCCCGGCGAGTGCGGGTCGCTCTTGATCTGGGCGATGGCCGCTTCCGGACGCAGCTTGGCGCGCCATTTCTGCGCGAAGCCGATGTACAGGCGCTGCTCGCCCGTCAGACCGTCGATCACCGGCGATGGCTTGCCACCCAGCGAACGCTGGTAAGCCTTCAAGGTCAGCGACAGGCCGGAGTTGTCGCCGATGTTTTCACCCAGCGTCAGCTCGCCGTTGATGTAGTAGCCGGGCACCGGGCTGTACGAGCCGTATTGCTTGACCAGGCCGGCCGCGCGCGCCTTGAAGGCGGCGCGGTCTTCGGCGGTCCACCAGTTGCGCAGGCGGCCCTTGGCGTCGTACTGGCTGCCGGAGTCGTCGAACGCGTGGCTGATCTCGTGGCCGAAGGTGATGCCCAGCAGGCCGTAGTTGACCGCGTCTTCCGCTTTCACGTTGAAGAACGGCGGCTGCAGAATCGCGGCCGGAATCGTGATCGCGTTCAGCAGCGGGTTGTAGCTGGCGTTGACGGTCTGCGGCGTCATCGACCATTCTTCGCGGTCGACCGGCTTGCCCAGTTTTTCCATATTGCGTTGGCGCGCCCACGCACGCGAGGCGCGGACGTTGGCGATCAGGTCGTTCGGCTGGGTCTTCAGCGCGCTGTAGTCGCGCCATTTGTCCGGGTAGGCGATGTTGGGACGCAGCGCGGCCAGCTTGGCTTGCGCTTCTTTCTTGGTCTCCGGCCCCATCCAGTCCAGCTTGTCGATGCCTTCCTTGAACGAGGCGACGAAGTTGTTGAACATGGCCATCACGCGCGGCTTGGTTTCCGGCGGCAGATAGGTTTGCACGTACAGCTTGCCGACGGCGTCGCTCAGCGCGCCGTCGGTGAAGCGCAGCGCCAGCTGCCATTGCGGTTCGCTTTGCGGTACGCCGCGCAGCACCGTGCCTTCAAACGCGAAGCGTTCCTTGACGGTGTAGCTGTCCAGGTAGGACGCATAGCTTTCGATGATGCGCCAGTTGAAGTAGCTCTTCCACGCTTCCAGCGGCACCTCGGCCACGGTCTCGGCGAAACCGGTCAGGTAGCTCGGCTGGCGCACCACCGCCGACGAGGCTTTCGGCGCCAGGCCGGCGGCCGTGAAGTAGGCCTTCCAGTCGAAGGCCGGCGCCAGCGCGCCGAACTGGTCGAAAGCGACGCGGTTGTACGACTTGACCGGGTCGCGCATCTGCACGCGGGTCCATTGCGCTTTGGCCAGGCGGGTTTCAATGTCCAGCACTTGCGCCGCGTGGGTGGCGGCATCCTTGTCGCCGCTCTTGGCCAGCAGCGTTTCGATGTGCTTGACGTATTTGTCGCGCACGCCTTTGAGCTTGGCGTCGTCGTCCTTCAGGTAGTAGTCGCGGTCCGGCAGACCCAGGCCGGACTGGCCGACGTTGAGGGTGTACTGATCCGGGTCCTGCGCGTCGACCGATACGCCGGCCGAGAACGGCGTCTGGATGCTGTTGCGCTGTAGATAGGCCAGCAGCGCCGGCAGTTCTTTCTTGTCCTTGACGGCGGCCACATGCGCCAGATCGGCGTGCAGCGGCTTGAAGCCGGCGGCGTCGCGCGCCTTGTCGTTCATGAAGCTGGTGTACAGGTCGGAAATCTTATGCGTCTCGCTGCCCACCTTGCCCGGATTTTTGACGGCGTTGTCGATCACCGCGCGCAGCTGGCCTTGCGCGGTTTCGCGCAGTTCGATGTAGGTGCCCCAGGTCGACTTGTCGGCCGGGATTTCGGTGTTGCGCGTCCAGATGCCGTTGACGTAGCCGTAGAAGTCGTCTTGCGGACGCACCGCCGGGTCCAGCGTTTTCAGGTCGATGCCCGACACCAGCGGCGCAGTTTGCTGGGCGTGCGATGGTGACGAGAGGAAGAGCAAGGCGCAGCAGGCGGCGCTGACAAGCGTACGGTTCACGAGGGAGTCCTTTAATGGTGGTGAGAGTCCTGGCGCATGGACCTTGCGGCCATGCAGCGGACGATTATAACGGTCCATTACACATAGGTAATGCTGCAAGGCAGCACATTGTGGTACGGATGCTGCACTTGTTGAAACGTTGATTTACAATTTTCCAGCCGCCGGGCGATGCGGCGGCCCTCTGTTTTCCCCAACGCGAATGATCAGGAGAATTTTCTCATGCACATTTTCGATATCGTCTCGGCCCACATGGACGCGGTCGGCCTGCCGCTGTACGCCGTCAGCGCCACCCGCGTCAACCAGGCCGACACCCCCACCCTGTTGTTCCTGCATTGGCATGGCTTCCACCGCGCCACGCCGCTGCAACTGCCCGGCGTGGCGCTGCCGGCGCGCGCCGTGCCCAGTTCCGCGCTGCAGTTCGACGGCCCGTGGACCAGCAGCCGCGCCGCTGAAGAAGAACTGCTGGATGCCGCCTGGCGCCTGGGCGCATGGGAGGTGGAGCGCCTGCAACGGCGTGCCTGCAATAGCGCCGGCGCGCCGGTCAGCGAGGCCTACGACTGCCGTCTGGCCTTCGGCGACAACCCTGCCGGCCACCCGGACCTGCCTGTACTCGGCGCTGACGAAGAAGTGCGCGAGCAGCTAATGCGGCAGGCGGCGCAACGCGGCTATGCGCGCTGGCTGTTCCAGCCGGTGAAGGGCGGCCTGTGGGCCGGCGTGGGTCCGGGCGACGACAGCCTGGACAGCGACGGCGGCCGCCCGTCGGAGTGCCCGGTGCGCCCGGCGCCGGACGGCGCGCAAGCGCGCACCGTCTACCAGCTGGGCCGCATCGACCGGGTGCTGGTGCGTTGATACATTTTGTTACACATTCAGCGTTAAACAGCGCCTTGAAAACAAAAAAACCGGCACTTATTTTGGCCTCGCTGAAGTCAGGTCCTGCTCGCAGGGCCGGTTCACTTTGGAATGATCTGTAACCATTGGAGATAGAAATGATCAAGATTCGTCCCCTTTACGACCGGGTTATTGTTAAGCGAATTGAGCAACAACGCCAAACCGCCTCCGGTATTGTCATCCCCGATTCCGCCGCCGAAAAGCCCGAGCAGGGCGAGGTGCTGGCGGTCGGCCACGGCCGCGCGCTGCAGGATGGCAGCCTGCGCCCGCTGGCGGTGAACGTCGGCGACTCCGTCCTGTTCGGCAAATACGCCGGCCAGACCGTCAAGCTGGACGGGCAGGAAGTGCTGGTGATGCGCGAGGAAGACATCCTCGGCATTATCGAAAGCGCCCAGTCCACCCTCAAAGCCGCCTGATTGACTACACGGAGAACAGAAAATGACTGCGAAAGAAGTACAGTTCCATGACGACGCCCGCGCCCGCATTGTGAAGGGCGTCAACGTACTGGCCAATGCGGTGAAGGTCACGCTGGGCCCGAAAGGCCGCAACGTCGTGATCGACCGCAGCTTCGGCGCCCCCACCATCACCAAGGATGGCGTGTCGGTGGCCAAGGAAATCGAACTCAAGGACCGCCTCGAAAACATGGGCGCGCAAGTGGTGAAACAGGTCGCCTCCAAGACCGCCGACGTGGCCGGCGACGGCACCACCACCGCCACCGTGCTGGCCCAGTCCATCGTGCAGGAAGGCATGAAATTCGTCGCCGCCGGCATGAACCCGATGGACTTGAAGCGCGGCATCGACCAGGCCGTGGCCTCGGCCATCGAGGAACTGAAAAAGATCTCGCGCCCCATCACCACCAACAAGGAAATCGCCCAGGTCGGCTCGATCTCGGCCAACTCGGACAGCGCCATCGGCGACATCATCGCCCAGGCCATGGAGCGCGTGGGCAAGGAAGGCGTCATCACCGTCGAGGACGGCAAATCGCTGGACAACGAGCTGGATGTGGTCGAGGGCATGCAGTTCGACCGCGGCTACCTGAGCCCCTACTTCATCAACGACCCGGACAAACAACTGGCGCGCCTGGAAGACCCGCTGGTGCTGCTAGTCGATAAAAAGATCGGCAACATCCGCGACCTGCTGCCGGTGCTGGAAATCTCGGCCAAGGCCGGCAAGCCGCTGTTCATCGTGGCGGAAGACGTGGAAGGCGAAGCGCTGGCCACGCTGGTGGTCAACTCGGTGCGCGGCATCCTGAAGGTGGCGGCCGTGAAGGCGCCGGGCTTCGGCGACCGCCGCAAGGCCATGCTGGAGGACATCGCCATCCTGACCGGCGCCACCGTGATTTCGGAGGAAACCGGCCACACGCTGGAAAAGACCACGCTGGAACAGTTGGGCAGCGCCAAGCGCATCGAGGTGCAGAAGGAAGCCACCACCATCATCGACGGCGCCGGCGACCGCCAGCGCATCGATGAGCGCGTGGCCACCATCAAGACCCAGATCGAGCAGGCCACCAGCGACTACGACAAGGAGAAGCTGCAGGAGCGTGTGGCCAAGCTGGCCGGCGGCGTGGCGGTGATCAAGGTCGGCGCCGCCACCGAGGTGGAAATGAAGGAGAAGCGCGACCGCGTTGACGACGCGCTGCACGCCACCCGTGCCGCCGTCGAGGAAGGCGTGGTGCCGGGCGGCGGCGTGGCGCTGCTGCGCGCGCGTGCCGCCATCAGCAAGCTGAAAGGCGCCAACGCCGACCAGCAGGCCGGCATCCAGATCGTGCTGCGCGCGCTGGAGGAGCCGCTGCGGGTGATCGTCTCCAACGCCGGCGAGGAACCGTCGGTGGTGGTGGCCAAGGTGGTGGACGGCAAGGGCAACTTCGGCTACAACGCCGCCACCGGCGAGTATGGCGACATGGTGCAGAACGGCGTGATCGACCCGACCAAGGTCACCCGCACGGCGCTGCAGAACGCGGCGTCGATCGCCTCGCTGATCCTGACCACCGAGGCGACCATCTCGGACACGCCGGCCGAGGATAAGCAGGCGCAGCCCGCCTAAGCCTGCCTAGTGGTGGGTGCCGACCAGGAACACGACAATGGCGACACCCGCCGCAATCAGCAACACTTGCGGGACCGATTCCCGCAAGGTTGCGCGACGCTGCATCTGCGGCATCAGGTCGCTGACGGCGATGTAGATGAAGCCGGATGAAGCGAACACCAGCACATACGGAATCAGGCTGGCCGCGCGGTCCAGCGTGTAGTAGCCCAGCAGGCCGCCGGCAATCGCCAGCAGGCTGCACAGCAGGTTGTAGACATAGGCGCGCGTGCGCGAGAAACCTGCATTCAACAGCACGATAAAATCCCCGATTTCCTGCGGAATCTCGTGGGCGATGATGGCCAGGCCGGTCACCAGCCCCAGTTCGGGATTGGCCAGGAAAGCCGCCGCGATCAGGATGCCGTCGGTGAAATTGTGCATGCCGTCACCGACCAGGATCATCCACCCCGCCTTGCCGGCCTCGTGCTTGTCGTGGCCATGATGGTGATGGTGGCCATCGTGCTCGTGATGGTGCGAATGGCGCAGGATCGCCAGTTTCTCCAGCAAGAAGAACGCCAGCAGGCCGCCCAGCAGCGTGGCGAACAGGCTGCGCGCGCTGGCCTGCGATTCAAACGCTTCCGGCAGCGCATGCAGCAGCGAGGTCGACAGCATGATGCCGACCGACAGGCTGACCATGCGCTCGACCACCTTGGACAGCAAGGTAAACGAGAACACCGCCGCCGCCGTGATGCTCACGACGCCAGCCAGCGTGGTTGCCAGTAAGATGGAGATAAGTACGGGATCGATGGTATAGCCTCTGGTACTGAAGGCATGCGCGCTGTCGCGCAGGCCGGGGCGTTATTTTACTCCCCGGCATGCTTTTTTGCTTAAAAACCGCTCAAATCACGCCGTGCTGCTTGAACCAGGCCAGCGTGCGGCCCCAGCCGTCCTTGGCGTCGGCCTCGACGTAGCTGGGGCGGTAGTCGGCGTGGAAGGCGTGGCCGGAGTTGGGGTAGATCACAAACGTGGACTTGTTCGGCCCCTGGGCCAGCGCCGCCTTCATCACCGTGATCGATTCCTGCGAAATGCCGGTGTCCTTGGCGCCGTACAGGCCCAGCACCGGTACGCTCAAAGTGCCAGCAACATCGACCGGGTGCCTGGGAAAGTTGGCGTTGGTTTCCCCCATCAGGCGGCCGTACCAGGCCACGCCGGCCTTGATCGACGGATTGTGCGCGGCATACAGCCAGGTGATGCGGCCGCCCCAGCAGAAGCCGGTGATGGCGATCTTGTCCGGATTGCCGCCGTTGGCCTTGGCCCAGGCGACCACGGCGTCGAGGTCGGTGAAGACCTGGGCGTCCGGCGTCTTGGAGATGATGTCGCGCTGCAGGTCGGCAATCGAGGTGACCTTGGTCGGGTCGCCCTGGCGGATGAACAGGTCCGGCGCCAGCGCCAGGTAGCCCTGCTTGGCGAAGCGGCGGGCGACGTCGGCGATGTGCTCGTGCACGCCGAAGATTTCCGAGATGACCAGGATCACCGGCAGGTTGGTCTTGCCTTCCGGCTGGGCACGGTAGACGGGGACGTTCTGGCCGTTGACGTTGACCTGGATGGTGCCGGCGGTCAGGCCGGCGGTATCGGTCTTGATGACGTTTTGCGCCATCACCGGCAGGGTGGCGGCGGCGAAGCCGGTGCCCAGGGCGGTTTTCAGGAAGCCGCGGCGGTCGACGCCGTCCGACAGGCTGGTTTTGGTCAGCAAACTTTCCGCGTCACGCGTCAAATCGTCCATCAGTATCCTCCGTAGTTGACCCCGGAACGGCCAGGGTCTGACCCCGTACGGGGTCAGACCCTGAACTGCCGGGTTTAGTGTGCTTGATCCCAGTTGCTGCCAACCCCGACTTCGGCAATCAGCGGCACCTTCAGTTTCGCCACGCCGGCCATCAGCTCCGGCAGTTTCTGCTTGATCAGTTCCAGCTCCGCGTCCGGCACTTCCAGCACCAGTTCGTCATGCACCTGCATGATCATGCGCGTGCCCAGTTTCTCCGCCTCCAGCCAGTTCTGCACCGCGATCATGGCCAGCTTGATCAGGTCGGCAGCCGTGCCCTGCATCGGCGCGTTGATCGCCGCGCGCTCGGCGCCCTGGCGGCGCGGGCCGTTCGGCGAATTGATCTCCGGCAGCCACAGGCGGCGGCCGAACACCGTCTCCACGTAGCCGCGCTCCTTGGCTTGCAGGCGCGTGTCGTCCATGTACTGCTTGACGCCCGAGAAGCGCGCGAAATAGCGCTCGATATAGCTCTGCGCCGCGCCGCGCTCGATGCCCAGGTTGCTCGCCAGGCCGAATGCGCTCATGCCGTAGATCAGCCCGAAGTTGATCACCTTGGCATAGCGACGCTGCTCGCTCTCCACCGCCTCCGGCTCGACGCCAAAGATCTCGGCGGCGGTGGCGCGGTGAATGTCCACGCCCTCGGCGAAGGCACGCAGCATGTTGGCGTCTTCCGAGATGTGCGCCATGATGCGCAGCTCGATCTGCGAATAGTCGGCCGACACGATGTGCGAACCGGCCGGCGCCACGAACGCCTCGCGGATGCGGCGGCCTTCCTTGGTGCGGATCGGAATGTTCTGCAGGTTCGGATCGTTGGACGCCAGGCGGCCGGTCACCGCCACCGCCTGCGCGTAGTTGGTGTGCACGCGGCCGGTCTGCGGGTTGATGCCCTTCGGCAGCTTGTCGGTGTAGGTCGATTTCAGCTTGGACAGGCTGCGGTACTCCAGCAGCACTTTTGGCAGCGGATAGTCTTCCGCCAGCTTCTGCAATACTTCCTCATCGGTCGACGGTGCGCCGCTTGGCGTTTTCTTCACCACCGGCAGCTTCAGCTTCTCGAAGAAGATCTCGCCAATCTGCTTCGGCGAGCCGAGGTTGAACGGCTGCTCGGCCAGCTCATGCGCCTTGGCCTCCAGCTCGGCGATGCGCGCGCCCAGTTCGGACGATTGCTGCGCCAGCAGGTCGGCGTCGATCTGCACGCCGTTGCGCTCAATCTTTTGCAGCACCACGGCGGTCGGCAGCTCGATGTTGCGGTAGATGAAGTTCAGCTTCTCGTCCTTCTCCACCTCGCCGATCATGTTCTGGTGCAGGCGCAGCGTGATGTCGGCGTCTTCCGCCGCGTACTCGGTGGCGCGGTCGATGGCCACCTGGTCGAAGGTGATCATGCTGGCGCCCTTGCCGCACACGTCCGAGAACGGAATGGTGGTGTGGTTCAGGTGGCGCAGCGCCAGGCTGTCCATGTCGTGCGAGCGGTGCGATTCGAACACATACGATTCCAGCAGCGTGTCGTGATGGATGCCCTGCAGCGAGACGCCGTGGTTGGCGAGGATGTGGCTGTCGTACTTGAGGTTCTGGCCGACCTTGAGCTTGGTGGCGTCTTCCAGCCATGGCTTCAGCCTGGCCAGCACGTGCTCGCGCTCCAGCTGCTGCGGCACGCCCTGGTAAGCGTGGGCGACCGGGATGTAGCAGGCCTCGCCCGCTTTCACCGACAGCGAAATGCCGACCAGTTGCGCCAGCATCGGCTCCAGCGAGGTGGTCTCCGTATCGACGGCGGTCAGCTCGGCGGCGTTGATGCGGGCGATCCACTTGTCCAGCTGCTCGTCGGTGTAGACCGTCTCGTAGGTGGCGATGACCGGCTCGGCGAACAAATCGCCGTTGAGCGAGGCCGCGCCACCCACCGGCGCGTCCAGCGACACCTTGACCGTGGCGCCCGGCGTCGCGCCCGGCGTGCCGGCGGCTGCGCTCAGTTCGCGCAGCAGCGTCTTGAAGCCGTACTTGCTGAAGAAGGACAGCAGGCCTTCCTTGTCCTCTTCGCGCGCGATCAGCGATTCGGTGATCGACACCATGTGGCCGGTCAGGTCGCAGTCCAGCTTGACGGTGATCAGCTCGCGGCCCTTGGGCAGCCATTCCAGCGCGTCGCGCAGGTTCTGGCCGACGGCGCCGGTGATCTTGTCGGCGTTGGCGATGATGCCGTCCAGCGAGTCATACGCGGTCAGCCATTTCACCGCGGTTTTCGGGCCGCACTTGTGTACGCCCGGCACGTTGTCGACGGTGTCGCCGATCAGCGTCAGGTAATCGATGATGCGGTTCGGCGGCACGCCGAACTTGGCCAGCACGCCGGCCTCGTCCATCTTCTCGTTGGTCATGGTGTTGATCAGCATGACCTTGTCGTTGACCAGCTGCGCCAGGTCCTTGTCGCCGGTCGACACCACCACGTTCATGCCCGCCTTGGCGGCCTCGAACGACAGCGTGCCGATCACATCGTCCGCCTCCACGCCATCCACCATCAGGATCGGCCAGCCCATGGCCTTGACCGCTTCGTGGATCGGCTCGATCTGCAGGCGCAGGTCGTCCGGCATGGCGGCGCGCGTGGCCTTGTACTCCGGGTACAGGTCGTCGCGGAAGGTCTTGCCCTTGGCGTCGAACACGCAGGCGATGTAGGCGGCCGGGTAGTCCGCGCGCAGGCGGCGCAGCATGTTGACCATGCCGTGCATGGCGCCGGTCGGGTGGCCGTCCGGGCTGCGCAGGTCGGGCAACGCGTGGAAGGCGCGGTAAAGATAGCTGGAGCCGTCGACTAACAACAGGGTATTTTGCATAGGTACTAGATGAGGATGCTTGGGCGTGAATGCAACATTATCGCAGGTTTTACCCGGTGTCCGGCAGCGTGGCAAAGTTTTTAAATCGGCAACAACAGCGCCTACCTCCAAGGGAAAGCACAGGGATGGGTGTCTGTTTGTTACAATGGATCATACATAAAAATTCCGCGGCTCTTTCTCTGCAAAAAGGCGACCCACCATGAAGCGCACTTCCCTCCTCTGGCCTGCCCTCCTCCTGACGCTGAGCGCCCACCCGGCGTTCGCCCAGTCGACCCCGAGCCAGGCGCCGCCAAAAATGGAAAAACTGGAGGAAGTGACCGACGACCCCGTCACCATCACCGCCAAACCGGCGGAAAGCAAGATCACCGAACGCCGCGACAACAGCGGCAACGTGGTGGAAGCCACCGTCAAAAGCGGCCCCAGCACCTACACCCTGCGCCCCAACCACCCGGCCGGCACCGCCATGCCGGGTGACGCCATGAGCGGCAACCTGCGCGGCCCGCAGTGGACGGTGATGGAATTCGACCTCGGCAAGAAGAAAAAGAAAGCCCCGGATGAAGAGGCCGCGCCGGACACCAACGCGCCGCCGCAGCCACCGACCGGCAAATAAACACACGGAACTTACACCTACATGGCAGTCTTTACCCCGGTATCGCTGGAGGATGTCACCCAGTGGATCACCCAATTCCCGCTTGGCAAAGCGCTCGCGCTCAAAGGCATCAGCTCCGGCATCGAAAACAGCAACTTCTTCCTGACGACCGAGCGCGGCGAGTACGTCCTCACCATCTTTGAAAACCTGTCGTTTGACCAACTGCCGTTCTACCTCAAGCTGATGCGCCACCTGGCCGAGCGCGGCGTGCTGGTGCCGGCGCCTATCGCCAACAACCAGGGCGAGCTGATCGTCGCCCTGCATGGCAAGCCGGCCGCCATCGTCACCAAGCTGGAAGGCAGCTCGCAGATGGCGCCGCAGCCGGTACACTGCGCCGCCGTCGGCGCCATGCTGGCCAAGATGCACCTGGCCGGCCTGGACTACCCGCTACAGCAGCCCAACTTGCGCGGCCTGGGCTGGTGGCATCAAACCACGCCGCAAGTGCTGCCCTTCATCCCCGAGGACAAGGCGCACCTGCTGAAAACCGAAGTGCACTTCCAGGAAGCGTTTGCCGCCTGCGACACCTACCACCAACTGCAGGTGGGCCCGGTGCACGCCGACCTGTTCCGCAACAACGTGATGTTCGACGGCGAGCGCCTGACCGGCTTCTTCGACTTCTACTTCGCCGGCTGCGACACCTGGCTGTTCGACGTGGCCGTCACCGTCAACGACTGGTGCATCGACCTCGACACCGGCGTGCTGGACGCCGCCCGCGTGCGCGCCCTGCTGGACGCCTACCACGCCGTGCGCCCGTTCACCGCTGCCGAGCACACCGCCTGGCAGCCGATGCTGCGCGCCGGCGCGCTGCGTTTCTGGCTGTCGCGCCTGTACGACTTCTACCGTCCGCGCGAGGCCGAAATGCTGACGCCGCACGATCCCGGCCACTTCGAGCGCATCCTGCGCGAACGCATCGCCACCCCGGCGCCAGGACTGTTCTGATGGAAAAATTACCCGCACGCGCAGGCTGGCACTGGGTCAAGCAGGGCCTGCAATTGTTCCGCAAGCAGCCCGGCGGCCTGATGGCGCTGCTGTTCGTCTGCATGTTCTCGTCGTTCTTCATCCTGCTGCTGCCAGTGATCGGCCAGATCATCTGGTGCGTGCTGATGCCGCTGTTCAGCGTGGCCCTGTTGCAGGGCTGCGCGGAAATCGACGGCGGCCGGCGCGCCATGCCGCAGCTGCTGCTGGCCGGCTTCCAGTCGCCGATGCGCAAGCAGCTGTTCGGCCTGGGCGGCATCAACTGCGCGCTGATGCTGCTGGCGATGCTGGCCATCTACGGGCTGTCCGGCGACGCGCTGGCGGCGCTGCGCGCAGCCCAGGCCAAGGGCGCCATCCAGCCGGAGGACGTGGAAGGCTTGTTTGCCGGCATGCTGACCGGCTCGGCCATCTACATGATCGGCTGGATGCTGACCTCGATGACGGCGCCGCTGATTTTCTGGCAGAAGATGGCGCTGACCAAGGCGCTGTTCTTCAGCGTGGTCAGCGTGCTGCGCGCGGTGAAGGCGTTTGCCACCGCCATCGTCATCCTGCACCTGCTGTACTTCTTCGGCGTGCAGCTGGTGCTGCTGGTACTGGGCGTGTCCAGCCTGGGCGTAGCCGGCATCTTCACGCTGCTGCTGATCTCGCTGGTGATGGTCCACTGCACGCTGTTCGTGGCCTACAAGCAGCTGTTCGGCACACCTCCGGCGCTGCCGGAGGGGGTCAACCTGAACAAGCCTTAAAGCTTCTCCAGCTTGGCAACGCTCAGGTCCAGCACCTTCATGCCGGCGCTGCCGAAGTTGATCTGAGCGCGGGCATTATTGCCGCTGCCCTCGATGTTGACGATCACGCCCTCGCCAAACTTGGCGTGGGCCACCGACTGGCCGAGGCGCCAGCCGGTGCTGGCCGCCAGCGACTTGCTGGCGATCTGCTGCGCCAGCGCCTTGTCCGAACCGGCCAGCGCCGGCTCGTCCCACGCCGACTTCTTGCCGCCGAACCAGCTGGGCTGGACTTTTGGCGTCAGCCACTTCAGCGCCTCTTCCGGCAACTCGTCAAAGAAGCGTGACTTCATGTTGTAGCGGGTCTGGCCGTGCAGCATGCGGGTCTGCGCAAAGCTCAGGTACAGGCGCTGGCGCGCGCGGGTGATGGCCACGTACATCAGGCGGCGCTCCTCTTCCACGCCGTCGTGCTCGCGCGAGCTGCTCTCGTGCGGGAACAAGCCCTCTTCCAGGCCGGTGATGAAGACGTTGTTGAACTCCAGCCCTTTGGCCGAGTGCACCGTCA
Source organism: Duganella sp. 1224 (assembly GCF_013408245.1). GTDB lineage: Bacteria > Pseudomonadota > Gammaproteobacteria > Burkholderiales > Burkholderiaceae_D > Rugamonas. The sequence goes on along the minus strand of NZ_JACBYS010000009.1, from coordinate 145,650 downwards.
TCATCTGCACCGCTTCCTGGCTGGCGGCGGCCTGGTTGTCGCCGGCCTCCAGCGAGGCGTGCGACAGGAAAGCCGACAGCGGCGACATCACCGTCGCCAGCGGCGCATCGGCGTCCAGGATCTCGAAACCGTCCTCGTTGACCACGGCGGCGCCGGCGCTCGCCTGTGCCTGCGGGCCGAGGTGGGCCGGCGCGCCCTGGCCATAGCCCTCCTCCGACAGGAACTGGGTTGCCGCGCTGACCAGCTGCTCCAGGTTTTCGATGCGGTCGGCGCCTTCTTTTTCGGTCGCATAATGCGACAGCAGCGTCGACTGCTCCAGCACGATGCGCACCAGTTCCGGCAGCGCCATCTGCTGCGTTTCGAAGCGCGTGCCCTCGATCAGCTTGACGAAGCCGGACAGCGACGTGCCGGCCTTGCCAGTCACATACGGCACCGCCGCGTACAGCGAAATGCCGTACTGGTCGGCCGCCGCCTGCAAGGTCTCGATCGAGCGCACACCGATGCCGCGCGCCGGGAAGTTGACCACGCGCAGGAAGGCCGAGTCATTGTGCGGATTGTCCATCAGCTGCAGGTAGGCGATGGCATGCTTGACCTCGGCGCGCTGGAAATAGCGCAGGCCGCCGTACACGTGGTACGGAATGCCAGCCGAGAACAGCGCATGTTCGATCACGCGCGACTGCGCGTTGGAGCGGTACAGCACGGCGATTTCGCTGCGCGAGGCGCCATCGGCGATCAGGTTCTTGGTTTCCTCGATGATCCACTGGGCTTCGGACAGGTCCGAGTTGGCCTCGTAGACGCGCACCGGCTCGCCGTGGCCGGCATCGGTGCGCAGGTTCTTGCCCAGGCGCTTGCTGTTGTTGGCGATCAGCACGTTAGCCGCGTCCAGGATGTGGCCATGCGAGCGGTAGTTCTGCTCCAGCTTGATCAGATTCTTGACGTTGAACTCGCGCTCGAAGGCGCTCATGTTGCCGACGTTGGCGCCACGGAACGCGTAGATCGACTGGTCATCGTCGCCGACGGCAAACAGCACGCCGCCGCGCTGACCGCCGTGGCCGGCGAGCAGCTTCAGCCACTTGTACTGCAGGTCGTTGGTATCCTGGAACTCGTCCACCAGGATGTGCTGGAAGCGCTGCTGGTAATGCTCGCGCAGCGGCTGGTTGCGCAGCAACAGCTCGTAGGTGCGCAGCAGCAGCTCGGCGAAATCGACCACGCCCTCGCGCTGGCACTGGTCGTCGTACAGCTGGTACAGCTCGACCTTCTTGCGCTCGTCGGCGTTGTACGGATCGATGTCGTGCGCGCGCAGGCCCGAATCCTTGGCGCCGTTAATGAAGTACATCACCTCTTTCGGCGGAAACTTCTCATCATCGACGTTCTGGGCCTTCAGCAGGCGCTTGATGGCCGACAGCTGATCCTGCGAATCGAGGATCTGGAAGGTCTGCGGCAGCGCGGCGTCGCGGTGATGGGTGCGCAGCAGGCGGTTGCACAGGCCGTGAAAAGTGCCGATCCACATGCCGCGCGTATTAATCGGCAACATGGCCGACAAGCGGGTTAGCATCTCCTTGGCGGCCTTGTTGGTAAACGTCACCGCCAGGATGCCGGAAGGCGACACCTGGCCGGTCTGGATCAGCCAGGCGATGCGGGTGGTCAAGACACGGGTTTTACCGGAGCCGGCGCCCGCCAGGATCAGCGCGCTCTGCGCGGGCAAGGTCACAGCGGCGAGCTGTTCCTCGTTGAGGTTATGGAGAAGATTTTGCATCCCGTGATTATACCGGGACTCATCCCCCCAAACCGGGGTCAGTGCCGACATTCGGACACGAGCTCAACCCTAGCGTTCGCTACGGTTGAGCTCGTGTCCGAATGTCGGCACTGACCCCGGTGTTGGTGGTTAAGCGGATGGTGCGGGGACGGCTTTGCCGTTCTGCAAGCTCTCTTGCATCAGCGATTGCATGGTGCGTTCGGCGTCGCGCACGGCGTCGCGGTGTTTCATGGTGAGTACGCTCATGCGGCCTTGCAGTTCGCCCATCGGCGCGCTGGCTTCGCTCATTTTCCTGGACAGCGCTTTCATCGCGTCGTCCATCGCGGGCTTGCTGCCCATTTTGCTGGACAGCTCGCGCTGGTAGACGTCCATCTGTTTTTGCAGCGGCGCCATTTCCTGTTGCAGACTGGCCAGTTTCACCTGCATGGCGCGCAACTGCTCCTGGGAGCTGTCCGGTCCGATCTCGCGCGCGGTCTGGTCCATGCGACGGCCGATTTTTTCCTGCTCACGCGCCAGTAGCCGGATCTGCTCGTGCAGCGATTCGGCTTCGCGGCCGGCGCGGCGGCCGTACTCGCCGGCGGCGGCGCTCATCTCTTTGCCGATGGCTTCCAGGACCTTGCCTTGGGCTTCGATTTTCTTGCCCTGCTCGTCCATCTGGCTGCCGATGCGGTTGACCGGGGTCCACGCTTCGTCCAGACGGGCCAGCACGGCGGGATCTTTGATCACGTAGGTTTTGTCGCCGTCGCGGAACCAGAGGAAATCGTCGCGCATGGTGGCACGCAGTTGCGTTACTTTGCGGAGGTCGGCGGTGTCTGCCGAGACCGTCATGCGGTCGCTGCCACCGCGCACGATGGCGTAGGCGCCGCGTTGGCCTTTCGGGAAGTGTTGGCTCAGTTGGTCGCTCTTGATGCGCATGACACCGGAATCTTCCACTACGCTGACCTGGGCGGAAATCGCGCTTAGCACCGGCATGGCACGCGCCGACGCGGCGGCACGCGCTGGTGCGGCAGCAGCTGCCGCTGCGGCTGGTGCAGCGGCGGCAGAGGGTGCGGCAACCCGAGCTGTGGCGATCGCTGGGGCTGGCGCTGCGGCGGGGGCTGGCGCTGCGGCGGGGGCTGGCGCTGCGGCGGGGGCTGGCGCTGCGGCGGGGGCTGCGGCAGCGGCCGGGGCGGCGGCGGCCGGAGCCGGCGCGGCAGCGGGTGCCGCAGGCGCCGGTGCCACGTCGCGTGATGGCATCGGTGCTGCCGGAGCGGCGGGCGCCACCGGCGCAACCAGTTCCGGCGCTTCAGGCGCCGCTGCGGCGGCGGGCGGCGCGGGGACGTCCGCCACGTCGGGCACGGCTGGCAGTTCGGCTTCAACGGGCGCGGCCGGGGCGGCAGGCGGCGCTGGCGGTTGCGGCGCGGCATGGGCGTAGAACATGGCGCCGGCAGCCAGCAGCCCGGCCAGCGGCATGGCGATTTTCCAGCTGACCGGTTCAACATCGGGACGCAGCAGGCGTTTGATACGAGACATGAGATTTCCTCCGTGAGCCGCGTGGGCTAGTTGTGTTGTGTCGAACTGAAATCGATCCAGTTGCGACAGGGCTTGCGCCAGCTTGTGCGGCTGGCCGAGCATACTCACGGCCAGGTCGTCGGCGATTTGTTCCCGCTCGATCCGTATCCTGCGCGATAGTGCCCAAACACTAGGGTGATAGAACAGCCCGATTTCAATCGTGCTTTGTATGAGGTTGACCAGGTAGTCGTGCCGCTTGATGTGCGCCAGCTCGTGCGCCAGCAGCGCCTCCAGCAGGTCGGCCGGCATGCCGGTGACCAGCGCCGCCGGCACCAGCACGATCGGCTTCCAGCAGCCAGCCGTGATCGGGCTGTCCAGCCGCTCGGCCACGCCCAGCCGCACGTGAAAATCGATGTCAAAACGGCGCGCCAGCTCGGACAAGCGGCGCTGCCAGTAAGGATGGCTGGTGTATTGGTCCGGCCGCGTGTGGTCGGCCACCCATTTGAGGCCGATGGCCAGCCGCAGCGCCATCAGCGCCGCCCCCGCCAGCCACAGGCCGACGATCCACGGCAACTGCCGGCGCAGCAGGTCTTTCGCGCCGTCCAGCGCGCCATCGTTGAACAGCGACACGCCGGCCTCGCCCGCGCCGGACACGGCCACGGTCTGCACCGCGCCAAAGTCGCCAGCGGCGTGCCAGTCAGTCAGCTGGAGCAGGATGCTCGACAACGGCAGCGCGGCACACAACAGCATGCCGCCGCAGGCCACGGCGTAGCGCGTCTGCGGACGCGCCTTGCGCAGCAGGTGCATGACCAAGGTGACGCCCCAGCCGATCAGCAGTCCCTGCCAGATAAAGTGCAGCAGTGCCCAGCCCACGGCGGACACCATGGCCGGCAGCAGGCTATTCATCGCCGCTGCCCGCCGAGAAATTGAGATAGCTACCCATGCCGCCCTCCAAGTCGATGGATGTAGAATAAATTATCTAGATCGCGAAGTCTAGAACTTTTTTTCTACATCCATCCGGGCACAGCGTTTTAGTACAGCACCACCGAGCGGATCGACTCGCCGCTCTTCATCAGGTCGAAGCCCTGGTTGATGTCGTCCAGCTTCAGGCGGTGGGTGATCAGGTCGTCGATGTTGAGCTTGCCTTCCATGTACCAGTCAACGATCTTCGGCACGTCGGTGCGGCCGCGGGCGCCGCCGAAGGCCGAGCCCTTCCACTCGCGGCCGGTCACCAGCTGGAACGGACGGGTGGAGATTTCCTGTCCGGCCGCCGCCACGCCGATGATGATCGACTTGCCCCAGCCCTTGTGGCAGCACTCCAGCGCCTGGCGCATCAGCGTGGTGTTGCCGACGCACTCGAAGCTGTAGTCGGCGCCGCCGTCGGTCAGCTGGATGATGTGGTCGACCACGTTTTCCACCTGGTTCGGATTGACGAAGTGGGTCATGCCGAACTTGCGCGCCATCGCCTCGCGCGCCGGGTTGATGTCGACGCCGATGATCTTGTCCGCGCCCACCATTTTGGCGGCCTGGATCACGTTCAGGCCGATGCCGCCGAGGCCGAACACGACCACGTTGGCGCCGGCCTCCACCTTGGCGGTGAACAGCACCGCGCCGACGCCGGTGGTGACGCCGCAACCGATGTAGCACACCTTGTCGAACGGCGCGTCTTCACGGATCTTGGCCAGCGCGATTTCCGGCACCACGATGTAGTTGGAGAAGGTCGACGTGCCCATGTAGTGATAGATCGGCTTGCCGTCCAGCGAGAAGCGGCTGGTGGCGTCCGGCATCAGGCCCTTGCCCTGGGTGGCGCGGATCGACTGGCACAGATTGGTTTTCTGCGACAGGCAGAATTTGCACTGGCGGCATTCCGGCGTGTACAGCGGAATGACGTGGTCGTCCTTCTTCAGCGACTTGACGCCGGGACCGACGTCCACCACCACGCCCGCGCCCTCGTGGCCGAGGATGGCCGGGAAAATCCCTTCCGGATCGGCGCCGGACAGGGTGTAGTAATCGGTATGGCAGATGCCGGTGGCCTTGATTTCCACCAGCACCTCGCCTTCGCGCGGGCCGCCCAGTTCGACTTCTTCAATCGTCAGGGGTTTGCCCGCTTGCCATGCAACGGCTGCTTTGGTTTTCATGAATGTTCCTTTCGCGTGGGAACAGCATGATAACAAATCAATCGTGGAACGCGTCCACCACTTTGCGCTGGCCCAGCATGAAGGCGTCTGCCACGTGGCGCAGCGGCGCCACGTCCACGTCGGACTTGCCGGCCCGGACCAGTTGCGCGAAGCGCTGGTACAGCGACGGGTATTCGGCTTCCTCGTCCAGCGTCTGCTCGGCGCCGTTGATCCACAGGCGCGCGCCACCGTCGGCCAGCTTGACCTCGCCGCTGGCGGTGGTGACGACGATGTCCCAGCTCTGCTTGCCGGTCTGGCGCCAGTCGAACTCGGCGTGCACCTTGACGCCGTCGGCGTCCTGGAAGTGCAGGTCGGCGGCAATCGGGGCGTCGCGGTTTGCCGGGAATTCCAGCGCGGCCTTGCTCAGGAACACGGCCGAGGGCAGGATCTCGGTGACGATCGACAGCGCGTTGATGCCGGGATCGAACACGCCCAGGCCGCCGGCCTGCCAGATCCAGTCCTGGTTCGGGTGCCACTGGCGCACGTCTTCTTTCCAGATCACGTGCATGGCGGTGGGCGCGTGGGCGGCCAGGTGGGCCTTGGCCGGCTGCACGCCGGGCGCGTAGCGCGAGTGCCAGCTGGCGAACAGGGTCACGCCTTGGGCGGCGGCGAAGGCTTCCAGGTCGGCCACTTCCGACAGCGTGGCGCCAGGCGGCTTTTCCAGGAACACGTGCTTGCCGGCGGCCAGCGCCTTGCGCGCGGCGGCGTAGCGGTACTGCGGCGGCATGCACAGCGAAACCGCCGCGATGTCCGGACAGGCGTCCAGCATGGCCTCGATGCTGGGGAAGCTGGGGACGTTGTCGATGGTGTTGTTGCGGCTGGCCGTCGCGACCAGCGCGTAGTCGGCGGCCTGGGCGGTGATGGCCGGCAAGTGCTGATCGTAAACGATCTTGCCCACGCCAACGATGGCGAGTTTGATGGGTGACGTCATCTGTGTAGTCCTGATTGAGTGGATCCGGCAGCCTATCACCGACGCCAGCCACGCAACAAGGTCAGACAGCCGTCACCCTGTATTTATTATCAATAACGCGATTATTGCGGTTCAACCGGCATCGCAGGGCCGATGCCCAGCAGGTCGGACACGGTGCGCCACAGCTGGCGCGGCGAGGTCCACGGCTTGGGCAGGAAGGCGCTGCCGGCGTTGTGCTGCTCCGGGTGGCGCGCCGAGTAGACCAGCACCCGGGCGTCGGACTGGAAGGCGCGCACGTCGGCCAGCAGGTCGGCGCCGTCGCCGTCCGGCAGGTCCGGGTCCAGCACCACCAGCGCGAACTTCTCCTGTTGCAGCAGCGCCTGGGCGGCGGCCAGGGTCGGCACGTGGGTCACCTGGGTTTCCGGCACCAGCAACGCGGCCAGCACCAGCGCGGCGTCGTGGTCGCTGTCGACGTGCAGCACGCGCGGCGCGGTGGCAAAGATGGAAAAACCGATGGCGCCGCCGGTTTCTTCGGTGAACGGACGATAGGTGCCCGTAGGGTGGTCGTTGGTCATGGCTGTCTCCGCAGTAAAGCTGTTTGCAAGCTCGGCGGAGTTGGGCCGAAGGATTCGGGTGTGGCGCAGGGTGCAGGCGGCCAGTGGGGGCGACAGGCGCAGATTGAGGCCCGGTCGCTGCTGAGGCGGGCGGATGCGTGATCCGCCGCTCAGCCCATAGTGTACAACAAAAATGCCTCGGGGCAAGAAAAATTGCCCGAGGCGTTTACTTTTTCAGACGGTTGTTGAATGCGGCATGCAAGCTGTTGAGGGTTTCCTCGGCTGCCAGCAGCTGGTCCGCCACCTCGTTGACCTTGCGCCGGTTGGAGCGCGCGTGGTCGCGCAGCACCTCGAAGGCGGTGTTGCGGTCGGTCTGGAACTTGCACATCAGCAGGCCCACGGCCAGGCTGGTTTCGCGGCCGGCGGCCAGCGCGGCGTTCAGATTGAGCTCGGTGCGGCGCAGCTGGCGGATCTCGTCGGCGCGCGCCAGGCCGGCGGCGAAGGCCGGCATCAGCTGCTTCTCGTCGACCGGCTTGACCAGGAAGCCGACCGCGCCGTACGAGGCGGCCTGCTTGCCGGCGTCGGCGTCGCCGCGGCCGGACAGGAACATGAACGGCACCGAACTGGTCGCGTGCAGCTGCTTGGCCAGTTCCAGGCCGTTCATGCCGGGCATGTGGATGTCCAGCAGGGCCAGGTCGGGCTCGCGCTGGGCGATCGCTTGCAGGGCTTGTTCGGCGGAGGACGCCTTGGCGACGTCGTAGCCGGCATGGCTCAGGACTTCACCGAGGAAGTCCAGCAGCAGAGGGTCGTCGTCGACGATGAGGATCAGACGCTTGGAGGTGGTGGAAGTTAACGGCATAGGGGCGGCTACCTCGGGCTAATGTAACGATCCCATTATAAAGCCGAAAGCCGTCCACACTTCAAGCGTTTTATTGCTGAGCGAAAAGCGCGTGGAAGCGGGTCGCGGCTTCAGCCACACTTTCAGCTTGATAGATGCTGCTGATGGCCGCCACCATGTGGGCGCCGCGGGCCACCAGCGGCGCGGCGTTGGCGGGCGTCATGCCGCCGATGACCACGGTGGGCACGCGCAGTTGCGCGCGCGCCTGGTCGAGGATGGCGGGCGGCGTGGTGACCGCGTATTGCTTGACGCGCGACGGGTAGAAGCCGCCGAACGCCACGTAGCTGGCGCCGGCGTCCTGGGCGTGCAGCGCGCGCGGCAGGTCGCCGTAGCACGAGGCGCCGATCAGCTTGCCGGCGCCGAGGCGGGCGCGGACGGCCGCCACTTCATCGTCGGTGCCGCCGAGGTGGACGCCGTCGGCGTCCAGTTGCGCGCACAGGTCGACGACGTCGTTGACGATGAACGGGACGTTGTGGCGGCGGCACAGCGCCAGCAGCGCGGCGGCCTGCTCGGCGCGCTGCGCGGGGGCGGCTTCCTTGTGGCGGTATTGCAGCAGGGCGATGGGGACGGCGCGCATGGCCAGCTCGCTGGCGTGCAGCAGGCGGTCAGTGTCGTTCCAGTTGGGGGTGACCAGGTAGAGTCCTTGCATGGTGGTGTCTCTCGTTTAACGTAAGGGGATGCGCTGGCCGGGAGCGATGGCGTAGGCGTCACGCAGCGCGTGGTAGACGTAGTGCTGGGCGTGCTCCAGCGCGATGGCGGTCGGCAGGCCGAGCGCCAGTTGTGCGGCGATGGCCGAGGCCAGGGTGCAGCCGCTGCCGTGAAAAGCGCCATCAATGCGCGGCCAGCGCCATTCGCGGTGGCAGCCGCCATCGCTGGCGGACGGCGCGGCGGTAATGGCGAGGCCGGCGCGCGCGGGCTGGTCGCCGTGGGCGGCAGCGGTGGTGAGGCTGACGCGCGCGGGCGGGCCGTCGTGGGCTGTGGCGTGGCCGGCGGTGGCTGTCGCGCGGGCGGTGGGGGGGCCGGGGGCGTACCAGCGGTTGACGACTTCGTCGCCGTCGCCGTGGCCGCCGGTGATCAGGACGTGGCGGCAGCCGCGCGCGCGCAGGGCATGCGCCTGGGCGTCTGGCCGCGTGGCGTCGGAGAGCGCTTGCGCTTCGGGGCCGTTGGGCGTCAGCACGGTGGTCAGCGGCAGTAGCGGCGCCAGCGCCTGCGCCGCGTCGTCGCGCGACAGCAGGTCGCCGTGGCCGCTGGCCAGCACCGGGTCCAGCACCACGGGTAGATCTGGCGCGGCCAATGCAGGCAGCAGACCAGCCGGTGCCGCACCCGGCGGCGCGTGGGCCATCGCTTGCCGCTCGCGCAGCCAGGCGATGAACTCCGCGATCGCCCGCGCGTTGGCGGCGCTGCCGGTGATGCCGATCTTGACCGCGCTGATGGCCACCTTGTCCGCCAGGACCCGCGCCTGGCGCAGCACCAGTTCCGCGTCCACCGGCTGCACGCCGTAGACGCGGTCATTGTCCTGCACCGTCAACGCCGTGCACACCGTGAGCGCGTGCGCGCCCTGCCCGGCGATGGCGTGCGCGTCCGCCGTCAGCCCGGCGCCGCCGGACGGATCGAGTCCGGCAAACACCAGCACGCACGGCCGCGACTCGACCACCGTCATGCCAGCCGGCCCGCCATCGGCGATGACGGCGACGCCGCGAACTTGCGCGCAATGCGCCCGGCCAGATAGGCCTCGCGCCCCGCCTGCACGCCCAGCTTCATGGCGCGCGCCATGCGCACCGGATCGCGCGCACCGGCGATGGCGGTGTTCATCAGCACCCCGTCGCAGCCCAGCTCCATCGCAATCGCCGCGTCGGACGCGGTGCCGACGCCGGCATCCACCAGCACCGGCACCTTGGCCTGCTCGATGATCAGCGACAGGTTCCATGGATTCAGGATGCCCATGCCGGAGCCGATCAGCGACGCCAGCGGCATCACCGCCACGCAACCGGCATCCTCCAGCATGCGCGCCTGAATGGGATCGTCGCTGCAGTAGACCATCACGTCGAAGCCATCCTTGACCAGCTCGCGCGCGGCGAGCAGCGTTTCCGGCATATTGGGGAACAGGGTCTTTTCATCGCCCAGCACCTCCAGCTTCACCAGCTTGTGGCCGTTCAGCAGCTCGCGCGCCATCTGCAGCGTGTAGATGGCGTCCTGCGCGTTGTAGCAGCCCGCGGTATTCGGCAGGATGGTGTAGCGCGACGGCGGCAGCACGTCCAGCAGCGACGGCGCCTTCGGGTCCTGGCCGATGTTCACGCGGCGGATCGCCACCGTGATAATTTCCGCCTCGGCGGCGTCGGTCGCCTCGCGGGTTTGCTGCAGATCCTTGTACTTGCCGCTCCCCACCAGCAGGCGCGATTGATACTGTTTGCCCGCAATCGTCAAAAAATCGTTCATCACATATCCTCAAAAAATCCACCCCGCACGCTTTTGCCACGACACCAGCGTCACCACTTAGGGGTCTGACCCCGTACGGGGTCAGACCCCGCCTGGCCGTGCGGGGTGAAAGAAAAATCAACCGCCGCCAATCGCGCGCACGATATCCACCTTGTCCCGCGCCAGCAGCACGCGCTGCGGCCACTGCTGACGCGGCACCACATCGCGATTGACCGCCAGCGCCAGCGCCTGCCCGCCCAGCGCCAGCGCCGCGATCAGCTGATCCAGCGTCTGCCGCTCCGGCACCATGTGCGGCGCACCGTTCAATTCAATCTCGATCATGATTCAGGCCTTGCTGTACAACTCGGCGCCGTTCTTCATGAACTCCACCGCCTTGACCTGCATGCCATCCTCCGCATACGCGCGCACCTCCTGCGTGATCTTCATCGAGCAGAAATGCGGACCGCACATCGAACAGAAATGCGCCACCTTGGCCGAATCCTTCGGCAAGGTCTCATCGTGGAATTCGCGCGCCTTGTCCGGGTCCAGGCCCAGATTGAACTGGTCCTCCCAGCGGAACTCGAAGCGCGCCTTGGACAGGGCGTTATCGCGGATCTGCGCGCCCGGATGGCCCTTGGCCAGATCCGCCGCGTGCGCGGCGATCTTGTAGGTGATGATGCCGTCCTTGACATCGTTCTTGTCCGGCAGGCCAAGATGCTCCTTCGGCGTCACATAGCACAGCATGGCCGTACCATACCAGCCGATCTGCGCGGCGCCGATGCCGGAGGTGATGTGGTCATAGCCCGGCGCGATATCGGTGGTCAACGGCCCGAGGGTATAGAACGGCGCCTCGTGACACTGTTCCAGTTGCAGGTCCATGTTCTCCTTGATGAGCTGCATCGGCACATGGCCCGGACCTTCGATCATCACCTGCACATCATGCTTCCAGGCGATCTGCGTCAGCTCGCCCAGCGTGCGCAACTCGCTCAGTTGCGCCTCGTCGTTGGCGTCATAGATGGAGCCCGGCCGCAGGCCATCGCCCAGCGAGAAGGACACGTCATACGCCTTCATGATCTCGCAGATCTCTTCAAAGTGCGTGTACAGGAAGGACTCCTTGTGATGCGCCAGGCACCACTTGGCCATGATCGAGCCGCCGCGCGAGACGATGCCCGTCATGCGTTTGGCCGTCATCGGCACGTAGCGCAGCAGCACGCCGGCGTGGATGGTGAAGTAATCGACGCCCTGCTCCGCCTGCTCGATCAGCGTGTCGCGGAAAATCTCCCAGGTCAGGTCCTCGGCCTTGCCGTTGACCTTCTCCAGCGCCTGGTAAATCGGCACGGTGCCGATGGGGACCGGCGAATTACGGATGATCCACTCGCGCGTTTCGTGGATATGCTTGCCGGTCGACAGATCCATCACCGTGTCGCCGCCCCAGCGGATCGACCACGTCATCTTCTCCACCTCCTCGCCGATCGACGAGGTCACCGCCGAGTTGCCGATGTTGGCGTTGATCTTGACCAGGAAGTTACGGCCGATGATCATCGGCTCCACCTCCGGGTGGTTGATGTTGGCCGGGATGATGGCGCGGCCGCGCGCGATCTCGTCGCGCACAAACGCCGGCGTGATCTCGGCCGGAATACTGGCGCCATACGCCTGGCCCGGATGCTGGCGCCCCATCAGCTCCGCCAGCCGCTGGCCATTGGGACCGGATGCCTTCAGGCTGGCGATGTACTGCTGGCGGCGCAGGTTCTCGCGGATGGCGACGAATTCCATCTCCGGCGTGATGATGCCCTGGCGCGCATAGTGCATCTGCGTGACGTTGCGGCCAGCGCGCGCGCGGCGCGGCTGGCGGTGCAGATTGAAGCGCAGCTCCGCCAGCGCCGGATCGGCCAGGCGCGCCTGGCCATATTCGGACGTCGGGCCGTCCAGCGCCTCGGTGTCGCCGCGCTCCAGTATCCACGGCAGGCGCGGCGTCGCCGCCAGGCCGGAACGGATGTCGATCGTCGCATCGGGATCGGTGTACGGGCCGGAAGTGTCGTAGACATACACCGGCGGATTGACCTCGGCGCCGAACGAGGCCGGCGTGTCGGCCTGGGCGATCTCGCGCATCGGCACGCGCAGGTCGGCGCGGCTGCCTTGCACGTAAATCTTGCGGGAGTTGGGAAGTGGCTGTATCGCGGCCTGGTCCACCGTGGCGGTGGCGGACACGAATTTGAGATGGGCGTTCATTTGGCTCCTTTGTTGGGCTACAGGAGCCAGCAAAGGAGGTGGGACGGCAACCCGCACCATGGGTGCGCGCGTACATCCTGAGCTTCCCTTCGCTGGCATTATCCAGATCAGGTTCGGAGGGTATTTCTCACCCGCGCCATACAACCGGCGCAGGACCCCTAGCGTTCGCCGCCTCGCGGCAGCGCGTCGATTATAAACGCCTTGCGCGCAAAGTGGCAAAAATCCGACAAGCGCGGGCCGGCACTCAGGTATAGTGCTCTCATGCTACAAAGCAATGCCGATCCCTCCCCCGCCCTCCTGGCGCGCCGCGCGCGCGTCGCCGCCACGCTGTGCCTGATGCTGAGCCTGCTGAGCCTGCTGAGCCTGCTGAGTCCGCTTGCGCCGGCGCGCGCCGAATCGGCCGCGACCGCCGCACAGGCCGAGCGCTGGGCCGGCATGAGCCACACCTCGTTCAAGCACACCGTGCACGCCGACCTCGGCAGCGGGCTATGCTTCGCCCAGGACCGCCACGGCTTCCTGTGGATCGGCACCCAGGCCGGGCTGGTGCGCTGGGATGGCAACCGCCCGCTCAAATACGTGGCCGACGCGCGCGAGGACGCGCTGCCGGACAACTACATCATCAGCCTGCATCTCGACAGCCAGGGCCGGCTGTGGGCCGGCATGAACTCCGGCGGCCTGGCCCGTTACGACGCCGGGCGCGACAAGTTCGTCCGCTACCGCGCCAGCCCGACCGGCCTTCGCGACCCGCGCGTGGCGGCCATGGCCGACGACGGTCAGGGCGGCCTGTGGATCGCCACCGGCAGCGGGCTTGACCATCTGGGCGCCGACGGCCGCTTCACCCGCCTGGGCGACGCCTATGGCGCCGCCACGCTGCCCGACAGCGGCATCGACGCGCTGCTGCGCGACGCCGACGGCGCGCTGTGGGCCGGCACCCGGCGCGGCCTGTTCCGCCTGCGCCGCGACCAGCCGGCGCAAGCCATCCCGCTGGGCGGCAAAGCCGGCCTGCCGATCAACAGCCTGCTGCACGACAGCGCCGGTCGTCTGTGGATCGGCAGCCGCAACAACGGCGCCTTCGTGCTGGCGCCCGGCGCCGCCGCCGCCACGGCGGTGGCCGAGAGCGGTCCGCAGCCGACGCTGCACAACGAACGGATCTCGTCCATCGTTGAGGCGGCGCCTGGAGAAATCTGGTTCGGCACCGACGGCGGCACCGGCGGCATCGTCATCCTCGACGTGGCGCGCCATAGCACGCGCCGCATCCGCCACCGCAGCGACACGCCGGACAGCCTGGCCGACAACGACGTGCTGGCCATGTTCCGCGAACGCAGCGGCATCATCTACACCGCCAACATGGTCGGCATCAGCCAGCACGCGCCGCAGCCGCCCGCGGTGGCCACCATCCGCCACCTGGCGCCCGGCCGCGGCGGCCAGCTGAGCGTGACCAGCGTGATGGACGCGGCCGACGGCAAGCTGTGGCTGAGCATGATCAGCGGCGGCGTCGAGCTGATCGATCCCCACCACGGCTACAGCGGCCAACTGGCGGCCAACGCCGGCCTGCCGCCGGGCCGCGTGCTGACCAGCGTCGCCGGCCCCGACGGCGAAACCTATCTGGGCACCCAGCACGGCCTGTTCCGCATCGACGCCGGCCAAAGCCGCGCGCGCCACATCACGCTGCCGCCGCGCGACGAGGAGGAGGTCTGGGCGCTGGCCATTCGCGGCCGCACGCTGTGGATGGGCGGCATGGACGGCCTGTGGGGGTTCGAGCTGCCGGCCGACGGCCCGCTGCGGCTGCTGCGCCACGAAGGCAAAAGCCTGGGCGATCCGCGCGTGACCACCGTGCTGGCGGCCGGCGACGACGTCTGGGTCGGCACCCGCACCGGGCTGGCGCGGCTGGCGCCGGACGCGGTGGAGGTGATCCCGACCGATCTGAGCACGCCGGACCGGCTGCCGCCCGGCTATGTGTCGTCGCTGCTGATCGACCGCCAGGGCCGGCTGTGGCTGTCCAACTTCGGCACCGGCATCGTCATCCTGGAGCGCACCGACGCCGACGGCCGGCGCCGCTTCCGGCGCCTCGGCATCCGCCAGGGCCTGCCCGACAGCGGCGCCAACAAGCTGCTGCAGGACCAGCAGGGCATGGTCTGGGCCAGCACCGACGCCGGCCTGGCGCGCATCGATCCGCGCACGCTGGCGATCCTGCCGCTCGGCCCCGGCGAGGGGGTGCAGGTCGGCACCTACTGGGCCAACTCCGGCGCCGTCACCGGCGCCGGCGAACTGGTGTTCGGCGGCCTGTCCGGCCTGACGGTGGTGCGGCCGCAGGCGCTGAGCGGCTGGCACTACCAGCCGCCGATGGCGGTCACCCGCATCCTGCTGAACGACAAGGAAATCCCGGTCGGCCCCTACAACGCCGGCCTGGGCGCCAAGGCGCCGCCGCTGACCGTGAGCACCGCCGCCCGCGAGCGCGGTTTCTCGGTGGAATTCGCCGCGCTCGACTACTCGGCGCCGGAGCGCAACCGCTACACCTACCAGCTCAAGGGCTTCGATCATCACTGGGTGCAGACCGAGGCCAGCTCGCGCCGCGCCAGCTACAACAACCTGCCGCCGGGCGACTACGTGCTGCAGCTGCGCGGCTCCAACCGCAACGGCGACTGGGCCGAGGCGCTGGAGGTGCCGGTGCGGGTGCTGCCGGCCTGGCACCAGCAGCCGCTGGCGCGGGTGGCGATGGTGGCGCTGGCACTGGCCGCCGGCGCCGGCCTGATCCAGGCGCGCACCGCCTACCTGCGGCGCCGCCAGCGCGAACTGGAGGCGATGGTCGAGGCCCGCACCGCCGAGCTGCGCGCCACCCAGGCGCAGCTGGAGACGCTGGCCTACGGCGATCCGCTGACCGGCCTGGCCAACCGCCGCCTGTTCACCGACGACCTGCGGCGGCTGGTGGCGCAGGGCGAGCGCGGCGGCGGCGCCTGCGCGCTGCTGCTGGTCGACCTCGACCACTTCAAGCCGGTCAACGACACCCACGGCCACGACGCCGGCGACGCCCTGCTGGCGGCCACCGCCGAGCGCCTGCGCGCGGCCGTGCGCGAGGCCGACCGGGCGTTCCGCCTGGGCGGCGACGAGTTCGCCGTGCTGCTGAGCCAGCCCGCCGACAGCGCCGCGCTGGCGCCGGTGTGCGCGCGCATCCTGGCCAACCTGGCCGCGCCGCTGCCGCACGGCGACGCCGTCATCCAAATCAGCGCCAGCATCGGCGCCGCCATCTACCGCGACGGCGACAGCCACGAACAACTGTACAAGCGCGCCGACCTGGCGCTGTACGCCGCCAAGGCCGCCGGCCGCAACACCTGGCATCTCAGTCCCTGAACACCGGCGCGGTCTCGCTCATGGCGGCCGTCATGGCCGTTTGCAGGTCGGCCGACAGCAGCATGGCGGCGTTCCACGTGGCCACGTAGTTGAGGCCGTCGGCGACCGAGTGGTCGCGCGCATAGCTGATCATTTCCTTGACACCGCGCACCGCCAGCGGCGACCTGGCGGCGATCTGCTCGGCCATCGCGCGCACGCCGGCGCGCAAGGCCTCCGGCGTGTCGAACACGCGGTTGACCAGCCGCATCTCCCTGGCCTCGGCAGCGTCGAACTTGCGCGCGGTGTAGGCCAGCTCGCGCGTGATGCCCTCGCCGACCAGGCGCGGCAGCCGTTGCAGCGTGCCGACGTCGGCCACCATGCCGATGTCGATTTCCTTGATGGTGAACCAGGCGTCGGCCGAACAGTAGCGCATGTCGGCGCAGCAGATCAGGTCGATGCCGCCGCCGACACAGGCGCCGTGCACGGCCGCCAGCACCGGCTTGCGGCAGCGCTCCAGGCTGCTCAGCGTGTCCTGCAAATCGAGGATCACGCGACGCAGGTTTTCGCGCGTGCGGCCATCGCACGCATCACGCACCTGGGCGCCGACGCCCAGCATCATCTGCAGGTCGATGCCGGCGGTAAAGGCCTTGCCCTCGCCCTCCAGGATGGCGACGCGGATGGCCGGCGTCTGGTCGATATGGCGAAAGGCCGCGCGCAGATCGTGCCACATGGCAAGGTTCATTGCGTTCAGCTTGTCCGGGCGGTGGAGGCGGACGGTGGCGATGGCGCCGTCGACGTCCAGGCTGACGGCTTCAAGTGTTGGAATCATGCAAGTCTCCTTTTTTTGTCATTGAAATACGATATATTGTTCTTCGCGGCATGCATATATTCCGATAATAACGAGGAGAATGACATGGCAACACAGTTCAAGCTTAACGGCAAAGCGGTGCAGGCGCAGGCCGAACCGGACACCCCGCTGCTGTGGGTGATCCGCGACGAGATCGGCCTGACCGGCACCAAGTTCGGTTGCGGCATGGCGCTGTGCGGCGCCTGCACCGTCCACCTCGACGGCGAACCGATCCGTTCCTGCCAGACGCCGGTATCGGCGGTGGCCGGCAAGCAGGTGGCCACCATCGAGTCGCTGTCCAAGGACAATTCCCACCCGCTGCAAAAAGCCTGGATCGCGCACGATGTGCCGCAATGCGGCTACTGCCAGTCCGGCCAGTTGATGAGCGCGGCCGCGCTGCTGCGCACCAACAAGAATCCCAGCGACGCCGACATCGACAACGCCATGAGCGGCAACATCTGCCGCTGTGGCACCTACAACCGCATCCGCGCCGCCATCAAGACCGCCGCCGCCGACATGCGCAAGGCCTGAGGAGAGCACCATGACGACCAATCGCAGGGAGTTCCTCAAAACCACCGCCGTGGTCGGCGGCGGCCTGACGCTGGGCGTGTTCCTGCCGGCGCAACTGGACCAGGCCGTGGCGGCCGGCACCCTCCACACGCCCAACGCCTGGGTCCACATCGCCGACGACAACACCATCACGCTGCTGTCGGCGCGCTCCGAGATGGGCCAGGGCGTGTACACCGCCATGCCGATGCTGATCGCCGAGGAGCTGGGCGTGGACATCCGCAAGATCAAGGTGGAGATCGCGCCGGTGGCGCCGGTCTACACCAACGCGCTGCTGGGCGCGCAGATCACCGGCGGCTCGACCTCGGTGCGCGACGGCTGGGAGAAGCTGCGCATCGCCGGCGCTCAGGCGCGCATCATGCTGGTCAACGCGGCGGCGGCCAAATGGAAGGTCGACGCGGCGCAGCTGCGCGCGGCGGACGGCAAGGTCACCGGACCCGGCGGGCGCAGCGCCACCTACGGCGAGCTGGCCGAGGCGGCCTCAAAGCTGCCGGTGCCGGAGAAGGTGACGTTGAAGGAGCCCAAGGACTTCAAGCTGATCGGCAAGCCGACCAAGCGGCTGGATACCGCGCACAAGGTCAACGGCACGGCCGAATACGGCATCGACGTCAAGCTGCCGGGCATGGTGTACGCGTCGCTGGAACAGTGCCCGGTGATCGGCGGCAAGCCGGTACGGGTGGACGCCGCCAAGGCCAAGGCCATGCCCGGCGTGATCGGCGTGGTGCAGATCCGCGACGGCGTGGCGGTGGTGGCCGACTCGTGGTGGCGCGCGAAGAAAGCGCGCGAGGCGCTGGTGGTCGAATGGGACGAAGGCCCGGTCGCGCGCATCAGCAATGCGTCGATGCAGGACGGCATCCGCAACGCCAGGGACGCCACCATCCCGATCAAGAAGACCGGCGACGCCACGGCGGCGTTGAACGGCGCCAGCAAGAAGCTGAGCGCCGAATACTGGTCGCCGCTGCTGGCCCACGCGACCATGGAACCGCAGAACTTCACCGCCTCGTACAAGGACGGCAAATGCCTGGTGATCGGGCCGGCGCAGTTCCAGCAAGGCACGCAGGGCAATGTGGCCAGCGCCATCGGCCTCAAGCCGGAAGACGTGACGGTCAAGACCACCTTCCTCGGCGGCGGTTTCGGCCGCCGGCTGGAATATGACTTCGCGGTGCAGGCGGCCGAGATTTCCAAGGCGGTCGGCAAGCCGGTCAAGCTGGTGTGGACGCGCGAGGACGACACCACGCACGACTTCTACCGGCCCATGGCGCTGCACCGCATGGCCGGCGGCCTGGACGCCAGCGGCAAGCCGGTGGCGCTGACCTTGCAGTTGACCTCGCAGTCGATCACGCAGCGCGCCTTCGGCCTGCCCAAGGGCACGCTCGATCCCTTCATGGCCGAGGCGGCGGTGGTCGGCTACGACATCCCCAACATGACGCAGGAGCTGATCGAGCATGACAGCGGCCTGCGGGTGGGCTACTGGCGCTCGGTCAGCCATGCGCTGAACGCCTTCGCCAACGAGAGCTTCATCGACGAGATGGCGGCGGCGGCCGGCAAGGACCCGTACCAGTTCCGCCTGGCGCTGCTGGGCCAGCAGCCGCGCTTTGCCAAGGTGCTGAAGCTGGCGGCGGAAAAGTCCGGCTGGGGCAAGCCGCTGCCCAAGGGCCACCACCGCGGCATCGCGCTGATGGAAGGTTATGACACCTACATGGCGCAGGTGGCCGAGATTTCGGTCGACAAGGACCAGGCCATCAAGGTGCATCACGTGTGGGTGGCGGCCGACCTGGGCCACATGATCAATCCGGACACGGTGGAGGCGCAGATCCAGTCCAGCATCGCCTTCGGGCTGTCGTCAGCGCTGGGCGCGGAAATCACGCTGGACAAGGGACGGGTACAGCAGACCAACTTCCACGACTACCCGGTGCTGCGCATGAACGAGATGCCGAAGATCGACGTGACGCTGGTGCCGAGCACCGAGAAGCCGGGCGGCATCGGCGAACCGGCCACGGCGCTGATCGGCCCGGCCGTCGCCAACGCCCTGTTCGCCGCCACCGGCAAGCGCGTCCGCCAACTCCCCCTCTCGGCCGAGCACATCCGGTCCGCCTGACGGCAACGGCCCCGGCGAAGCCAACTTCGCCGGGGCCGCATGAGTTAGCGGATAAGTTAGCGGGATTCTCTGTTGTTTGCATCAAAACAATTTTCCGGCCGGCGTGGCGCTATGCTGTGCCGCGTCATTTATAATGGCTGTTTCGCCCAAATTAAATCAGCCATATCATGGAATTAGCCAAGTCTTTCGAGCCTGCCGACATTGAACAGTTCTGGCGCCAAGAGTGGGAAGCGCGCGGTTACTACACCGCCACCCTCGACGCCGGCAAACCTTCTTTCAGCATCCAGCTGCCGCCGCCGAACGTCACCGGCACCCTGCACATGGGCCATGCCTTCAACCAGACCATCATGGATGGCCTGACCCGCTACCACCGCATGCTGGGCCATAACACCGCCTGGATTCCCGGCACCGACCACGCCGGCATCGCCACCCAGATCGTGGTGGAGCGCCAGCTCGACGCGCAGAAAATCTCGCGCCACGACCTCGGCCGCGAAAAGTTCATCGAAAAAGTCTGGGAGTGGAAAGAGAAATCCGGCTCCACCATCACCGGCCAGATGCGCCGCCTGGGCGCCTCGCCGGACTGGCAACGCGAATACTTCACCATGGACGCCGAGCGCTCCAAGGTCGTCACCGAGGTGTTCGTGCGCCTGCACGAGCAAGGCCTGATCTACCGCGGCAAGCGCCTGGTCAACTGGGACCCGGTGCTGGGCACCGCCGTGTCCGACCTGGAAGTGGTGTCGGAGGAAGAAGACGGCTCGATGTGGTACATCAAGTACCCGCTGGCCGACGGCAGCGGCCACCTGACCGTGGCTACCACCCGTCCTGAAACCATGCTCGGCGACGTCGCCGTGGCGGTCGATCCCACCGACGAGCGCTACCAGGCGCTGGTCGGCAAGATGCTGACGCTGCCGCTGGTCGGCCGCGAAATCCCGATCATCGCTGACTCCTACGTCGACAAGGCCTTCGGCACCGGCTGCGTGAAAATCACGCCGGCGCACGACTTCAACGACTACGCCGTCGGCCAGCGCCACAAGCTGGCGATGCCGTCGATCCTGACGCTGGACGCCAAGATCGTCGACGACGCGCCGGCCGCCTATCGCGGCCTGGACCGCTTTGAAGCGCGCAAGAAAATCGTCGCCGACCTGGAAGCCCAGGGCCTGCTGGAAGAAGTCAAGAAACACAAGCTGATGGTGCCGCGCGGCGACCGCACCGGCGTGGTCATCGAGCCGATGCTGACCGACCAATGGTTCGTGGCCATGAGCCAGCCGGCGCCGGAAGGCACCTTCAATCCGGGCAAGTCGATCGCCGAAGTGGCGCTGGAAAAAGTCGCCAGCGGCGAGATCAAGTTCGTGCCGGAAAACTGGAGCACCACCTACAACCAGTGGCTGAACAACATCCAGGACTGGTGCATCTCGCGCCAGCTGTGGTGGGGCCACCAGATCCCGGCCTGGTACGACGACGCCGGCAACATCTTCGTCGCCCGCACCGAGGACGAAGCCAGGGCGCAGGCCGCCGCCAAGGGCATTACCGCGCCGCTGCGCCGCGACAACGACGTGCTGGACACCTGGTTCTCGTCCGCGCTGGTGCCGTTCTCGACCCTGGGCTGGCCGCAAGAAACGCCGGACATCAAGGCCTTCCTGCCGTCGTCGGTGCTGGTGACCGGCTTCGACATCATCTTCTTCTGGGTGGCGCGCATGGTCATGATGACCGCGCACTTCACCGGCAAGGTACCGTTTGAAACCGTGTACGTGCACGGCCTGGTGCGTGATTCGCAGGGCCAGAAGATGTCCAAGTCCAAGGGCAACACGCTGGACCCGATCGACCTGATCGACGGCATCGGCGTCGACGCGCTGGTGGAGAAACGCACCACCGGCCTGATGAACCCGAAAGCGGCCGAGAAGATCGCCAAGGCCACGCGCAAGGAATTCCCGGAAGGTATCGCCGCCTACGGCACCGACGCCGTGCGCTTCACGATGGCCTCGTACGCCTCGCTGGGCCGCAACATCAACTTCGACCTGGGCCGCTGCGAAGGCTACCGCAACTTCTGTAACAAGATGTGGAACGCCACCCGCTTCGTGATGATGAACACCGAAGGCAAGGACTGCTCGGCCTCGGACGCCGACCTGTCGCCGGCCGACAAGTGGATCATCTCGCTGCTGCAAAAGGCCGAGCTGGACGTGGCCAAGGGCTTCGAAGACTACCGCTTCGACAACATCGCCTCGGCCATCTACAAGTTCGTCTGGGACGAGTACTGCGACTGGTACCTGGAAGTGGCCAAGGTGCAGGTGCAAAGCGGCACCGAGGGCCAGCAGCGCGCCACCCGCCACACGCTGCTGCGCGTGCTGGAAGTGGTGCTGCGCCTGGCGCATCCGGTGATTCCGTTCGTCACCGAGGCGCTGTGGCAGGCGGTTGCGCCGCTGGCCGGCAAGACCGGCGACTCGATCATGCTGCAGCCGTACCCGATCGCCAACACCGCGCTGATCGATGAATCGGCCGAGGCCTGGATGCAGCAGTTGAAGGCGCTGACCGACGCGACGCGCAACCTGCGCGGCGAGATGCAGCTGGCGCCATCGCTGCGCGTGCCGCTGATCGTCGAGCCGGGCAACCCGGCCGACAAGGCGGCGATGGAAGGCTTCGCGCCGTATGTGCAGTCGCTGGCCAAGCTGGCGGAAGTGCAGATCGTGGACGCGCTGCCGGATTCGCCGGCCGCCGTGGCCATCGTCGGCACGACCAAGCTGATGCTGAAGGTGGAGATTGACGTCAAGGCCGAGCGTGAGCGTCTGACCAAGGAAATCACCCGCCTGCAAGGCGAGATCGCCAAGGCCAACGGCAAGCTGTCGAACGAAAGCTTCGTGGCGCGCGCGCCGGCCGAGGTGGTGGCGCAGGAGAAGGAACGCGTCGCCAACTTCTCGGCCACGCTGGCCAAGATGCAGGAGCAGATTGCCAAGCTGCCGGCGGCGTGAGCTAAACCCGCACAGCCCGGCGGGGTCTGACCCCGTTCGGGGTCAGACCCCTAAGTGGTACGGCATGCGTAGCGCTTAGCTTGTGGGTCTCAGGCCAGCAGTTCGGCGTAGCGGGCGATGTCCACATTGCCCCCGCTGATGATGATGCCGACGCGCTTGCCCTGCAGTTGGGGTTGCATCCCGCGCGCGGCGGCAAAGCCCAGGCCGCCGGTCGGTTCCACCACCATCTTCATCCGCTCCGCAAAGAAGCGCATTGCCACGCGCAGTTCGTCATCGCTGGCGGTCAGAATGTCGTTCACATCGCGCTGGATGATCGGGAAGGTCAGGTTACCCAAGTGCTGCGTCTGCGCGCCGTCGGCAATCGTCTTCGGCGTGTCGATGTGCACGATGCTGCCGCTGCGGAACGATTGCTGGCCGTCGTTCCCCGCCTCCGGCTCCACGCCGAACAGCTTGGCCGACGGCGACAGCGCGCGCGTCGCCAGCGCCGTGCCGCTCAGCAGGCCACCGCCGCCCAGCGGCGCAAACACATAATCCAGCCGCCCCACTTCCTCGAACAATTCCTTGGCCGCCGTGCCTTGCCCCGCAATCACGTCCGCGTGGTCATACGGTGGAATCAGGGTCAGCCCATGTTTGGCCGCCAGGTCGCGGCCGATCTGTTCGCGGTCTTCCTTGTAGCGGTCATAAATCACCACCTGCGCGCCGTAGCCGCGCGTGGCCGCCACCTTGGCCGCCGGCGCGTCATGCGGCATGACGATGGTGGCCGGTATGCCCAGCAGCCTGGCCGACAGGGCCACCGCCTGCGCGTGATTGCCCGACGAGAACGCCACCACGCCGGCCTTGCGCTGCTCCGGCGTGAACCTGGCCAGCGCGTTGTAGCCGCCGCGGAATTTGAACGCGCCCATGCGCTGGAAGTTCTCGCACTTGAAGAACACCTCCGCGCCCAGCTCGGCGTTGGCGGTGCTGGAGGTCAGCACCGGCGTGCGGTGCGCCACGCCGGCGATGCGTTCGGACGCGGCAACCACGTCTTCAAAAGTTGGCAGTGTCATAGGAATTCCTGTGGTGATTAGCGCGCGTCGTTGTAGACGGTGGCGCGGGAGACGTTGAGATAGGCGGCGACGATGTCCATGGCGCGCCGCACTTCGCTGAGACCGGATTCCTTGAGTTCGCGCATCAGTGCCTTGCGCTCGTCCGCTTTGAGCGCGCGCGGCGTGGTGCCCAGCCGCGCGGCAAACTGGTCGATGCGCTGGCGGATGGCGTCGGCGCCGGCCGGCGCCAGGCTGTCGGCCACGGCGGCGGCCGTGTCAACGCTGCCGAATTGCGCCAGCATGGTGTTGAGGCTGCGGAACACGGTCAGGTCGACATTCAGGCACAGCGCGGCGACGTAGCGCCCTTCGCTGTCCTTGATGCCGATCGAGGTGCTCTTGGCCAGCCGGCCGTCGGGAAAGGTGTTGGGATAGTTGGCGATGACCTGCTCGAAGGCCGGATCGGCCGCGCGCGCGAGGCCGAGTTCGGTCGCCGGTGCGCCCACCACGCGTCCGGACAGGTTGTTGTGGATCGCCAGAATGGCATGCTCGGGCTGTGTCAGGTCGTGCAGCACGACTTCGCAGAACGGCGCCAGGGTTTTGCCCAGCCCGTCCGCGACCTGGCGCATCTGCGCCAGCAGGTTCTGATGTTCCGCAGTAGTTTTCATCTGCACATATTATCTTATTTTAGATAATATGTGCAAATCTGGTCAGAACGTGTAGTTCAGCCCGACGTTGACGAAGCGACCGATGGCGCCCGCCGTATGCAGCGACAGGTTGTATGGCCGGCCGCTGCCATAGGTGCTGACGTCCACCGGCGGCGCCTGGTTGAACAGGTTGGTCACCGACGCGTGCAGGGTCCACTGCTTGTCCAGCTTGTAGTGCACGGCCAGATCAGTCTCCAGGAAGGAGCGCACCTTGCAGAACTGCTCGGGCGTATTCCCGGCCGGGAACACGCCGTTCATGGTGCCGCCGTCCGCGCAGGTCAGCTGGCCGCTGGTCGGGTCGGTCAGGTTGTAGCTGGAAATCCAGTGCAGCGTGGTGGCCACCTCCCATTTGCCCTTCTCCCAGTCCACTTCCAGCTGCGCGCGGTCCTTCGGATTGGCGGTGTCGGCGCCGATGCCGGCCGGGCCGTGGCCGCCGGCCAGCTCGTAGGCCTGGCCGCCGATGTTCATCACGTAGCTGAACGCGTGGGCGATCTGGAATTCGGTCTTCAGCCGGCCGTAGTCGCCGAGGTTGAAGCGGTAACGGGTGTCGAACTCGACGCCGCGCGTGCGGGTGCTGTTGGCGTTGATCGGCGTTGCCGGGTAGTAGGCGATGCGGCCGACGCTCGGCGTGCAGGTGTAGGTGCCGCCCAGGCCGTCGGCGCAGTCGCTCGGCTCCGCCGCGTTGCGCACCGGCGTGCCGGACAGCGGGCCGCCGACGATCTGGTCCTTGACGGTGATCTGGTACAGGTCGATCGCCGTGCTCCAGCCCTTGACCGGTTCCAGGATCAGGCCGAGCGTGGCCGACACCGACTTCTCCGGCTTCAGGTCGGGATTGGTGGTGCTCAGGCCGATCAGCGATTCATTGCACGAAGCGATCACCGTGCCGCGCGGATACTGGCCGTTGGACAGGTAGCCGGACGGGCACAGCACCGGGTCGGCGTTGCTGCCGACGCCGCCGCTGCTGGCCGAGTTGCCGTTCTCGGCCGGGCCGGGCGCGCGGAAGCCTTTCGACAGCGTGCCGCGCAGCGCCACCGCGTCGCTCGGCATGTATTTGAAGGCGACCTTCGGCGTGGTGGCGTTGCCGGCCAGGCTGTAGTGGTCAAAGCGCACGGCGCCGTCGAATTCCAGGTTCTTCAGCAGCGGCGCGACGAATTCCAGGTGGGCCGAGCTGGCGGTTTCGGAACCGAAGGCATAGGCGCCGTTGGTGTGGCCGTCGGCATTCGGCATGGCCGGCGCCGACAGCTTGGTCTTGAACACCTCGGCGCCGACGCTGACCACCAGGTCGCCGCCGGGCAGCTTGGCCACCGGGCGCGAGCCCTGCAACGTGACGAAGTTCAGTTCCGAGGTGTCGTAGGAGCCGACGTCGCGGAAGATCGCGGCCAGGTCCTCCGGCGTGTTGGGGCCGTACACCAGGTAGGGATTGCCCGGACGGTTGAGCGCGGCGTTCAGCGCCGGCACGTTCAGGTTGCCGGTGCTCCTGCGGTCCAGGTTGTTGCGGGTGTAGCCGATGGCGGCGTCGATGTCCCACACCCCCAGCGTGCCGCGCAGGTCGGCCACCAGCCGGTAGGCCTTGGAGTCGGTGGTGATGTTGCGGTCCGGCGCGCCAGGAATCGGGCCGCGCAGGATGGCCGGCACGCCGAACGGATTGCCCGGGTAGTTGGCCGGTACGCGGATAGTCGGGATGGCGGTGCCGTCGACGTAGTGCGGCGGCACGCCGGACTGCATTTCCAGCTGCTGGCCGTAGGACGACGGGAAGTTGCTAAAGCCCTGCGGCAGCCGCACCTTGCTCTCGAACATAGAAGCCTTGAAGTCGGCCTGCCAGCCGCCGCCCAGATCCTTGGTCAGGCTGGCCAGCAGGTTGATGTTCTCGGTCTTGGGCTGGATTTCCTTGTACGGGTCGTCGTAGGCGCAGCCGCCGGCCGCCAGCTGCGCATAGCTGCTGCAGGCGGTGCCGGGGAAGAAGCCGAAGGCGGCGCTGTTGTTGGCGCCCGGCACCCGCGTCACGTTGGGATTGAGGAAGTATGGCGACAGCGTCAGCGGCGCGGTGTTCTGCGGCGTGATGACGCCCAGCGCCTTGTTGCTGCCGCCGTAGGCCGACATGTCCAGCGCCTGCCAGTCGCCGCCGTTCAGGCGCTGGTTGTAGCGGATCGGATTCTGGTGACGGTATTCGGCGCTGAAGTAGGCGTTGTAGCCGTCCTTGTCGATGTCGCCCATGCCGTGGCTGATGGTGGCGTGGCTGGTGCCGCCGCCGCCCTGCGTGGCGCGCCCGCCCTCGGCCGAGAGGAAAGTGCCGACCAGGTTTTTCTTCAGGATGACGTTGACCACGCCGGCCATCGCGTCCGAGCCGTAGACCGCCGAGGCGCCGTCCTTGAGGATCTCGATGCGCTCCACCGCGTCGAACGGAATGTTGGAGATGTCGACGAACGAGCGCGAGCCATCATCGGCCAGCGGGTACGGCGCCATGCGGTGGCCGTCGATCAGCACCAGCGTGGCGTTGTCATTCAGGCCGCGCAGCGAGATGCCGGCGCCGCCGGCCGCGAAGCCGCCCGAGAAGGTCTGGCTCAAGGTGCCGGCGCCATTGGCGGTGATGTGTTGCAGGACGTCGGCCACCGAGTTGTAGCCGGAATTCTTCAGGTCGGCCGCGGTGATCACTTGCACCGGGCTGGGCGTTTCTGCGTCGGCGCGGCGGATGAAGCTGCCGGTGATCTCGACCTTGGTGATCGGTGGTTCCGCCTGCGCCGTCGACTGCGCGCTGGCGGGGGTGACAACGCCGGCAGAAAAGGCGCCGGCGGCGATCAATTGCGTGATGGCCAGCGGAATGGCGTGCAACTTCCCAGACATGTAAGCTCCCTATTTGATGTGTTCAACACTCTCTGAAATGCTTGTTCACGCAGCGTCCTGCATTGGGCTAAACGGTTTAGATCGGGGCAAATATAGGTAGGCGAAATTTGCGTGTCAAACTGAAACTGCGCGCAACGCTTTGTTTAGCGGCTGTGCACGCATCAAACACAAACTTTGCAACAGCGATTGACGCGCGGCACGCATCCGGCATAGATTCATCCGATGTCCACTTGTCCGCACAGGAGAATTCGCCGTCATGCACCGTCCGCTTTTGCCCCGTACCCTCATTGCCAGCGCCGCCGCGCTGCTGCTGCACATCACCCCTGCCGCCGCACAACAGCAGGCGCCGTTCTCGTTCGACCAGGCGCCCGGCCACCTGCCGAAAAACGTGGTGCCGCTCGACTATGACGTCGCCATCACGCCCGACGTGGCGGCGCGCACGCTGCGCGGCAAGGAAACCGTCAAGCTGCTATTCCGCGAGGCCAGCGCCACCATCCAGTTCAACGCGCTCGACCTGACCTTCCAGCAGGTGCAATTCGACGGCAAGCCGGTCAAGAGCACGGTGATCGACGCCAAGCGCCAGATCGTCTCGGTCACGCTGCCCAAGCCGGCCGCGCCCGGCCAGCACACGCTGACGCTGGCCTACACCGGCAAGATCGAAAGCGGCCCGCGCGGCCTGTTCGCGCAGCCCTTCGTCAAGCCGGACGGCGGCAAGGACATCCTGCTGTCGACCCAGTTCGAAGCCACCGACGCGCGCCGCATGTTCCCGTGCTGGGACGAGCCGGCCTTCCGCTCGACCTTCCAGCTGACCACCACCACGCCGGCCAAGTGGGTGTCGATCTCCAACATGCCGGTGGCCGAGCGCAAGGTGCGCGGCGACACCGCCACCACCCGCTTCGCGCGCTCGCCGAAGATGCCGTCCTACCTGGTGGAGCTGACCAGCGGCGACATGGCCAGCATCGGCACCAAGGCCGGCAATACCGACATCAATGTCTGGGCGGTGCGCGGCCAGGAACAGTACGGCGCGGTGGCGCTGAACAACGCGCGCCAGATCCTGCTCGACTACAACGAATACTTCGACCACCCGTTCCCGCTACCCAAGCTGGACGCGATCGCCGTGCCGGGCGGGTTCCAGGGCGCGATGGAAAACTGGGGCGCGATCACCTACAACGACCAGACGCTGCTGGTAACGCCCGCGTCCACGCTGGACAACCGCCAGCTGGTGTTCAGCATCGAGGCGCACGAGATGGCGCACCAGTGGTTCGGCGACCTGGTGACCATGGGCTGGTGGGACGACATCTGGCTCAACGAAAGCTTCGCGTCCTGGCTCACCGCCAAGGAAACCGAGCTGCGCAATCCGAGCTGGCACGTGCGCGAGCAGGAGGACGCCGGCAAGGAGGCGGCGATGCGGGTCGACGCGCGCAGCGATTCCAAGCCGGTGCACAACCCGGTGACCGACGAGCTGGCACCGGAGAACGGCGCCGATGGCCTGATCATCTACAACAAGGGGCAGGCGGTGCTGCGCATGCTGGAAGCCTACATCGGCCCGGACACCTTCCGCACCGGCATCCGTGCCTACATGAAGGACCGCGCCTATTCCAACGCCACCAGCGTCGATCTGTGGAACGCGCTGGGCAAGGCCAGCGGCAGCGACATCGGCGCGCTGGCCCACCTGTGGATCAACCAGCCGGGCTTCCCGATCGTGTCGGTGAGCGCCAGCTGCGACGCCGACGGCGCGCGCACCATCACGCTGACGCAGCAACGCTTCCTGCTGCAGGGCAACGACGCCGCGCACCAGCACTGGAACGTGCCGCTGCGGCTGCGCATCGGCGCCGACGGCGAGGCCCGTTCGCTGTTGCTGACCGAGCCGGGCCAACGCGTGGCCGCCGGCCGCTGCAACCAGGCACTGAGCATCAACGCCGGCGCCGACGGCTTCTTCCGCAGCGCCTACGACGCCGCCACGCTGCGCACCAACGCCCAGCAATTCCGCAGCCTGCCGGCCGGCGACCGCATCGCGCTGCTGGACGACCAGTGGGCACAGGTCGAGCAAGGCACGCAGCCGCTGGCCGCCTACCTGGCGCTGGCCAGCGCCATGGGCGACGACCTCAACGAACGCGCCTGGAACCAGATCATCGAGGCGCTGTCGACGGTGGAACAGGCCGAGCGCGGCACGGCCGGCCACGGCGCCTTCCTGGCCTACGCCAGCGCGCTGCTGAAGCCGGTGGCGACACGGCTGGGCTGGCAGCCGGCGGCCGGTGAAACCGCCGGCGTGCAGCGCCTGCGCCGCAGCGTCATCGGCCGTCTCGGCGCCTGGGGCGACCGCGACATCGTGGCGCAGGCGCGGCAACGCTTTGCCGCCTTCCTGCAAGACCGCGGCAGCATCACGCCGGACGACCAGGGCATGATCCTGACCATCGTCGCGCAGAACGCCGACGCCGCCACCTTTGATCAGCTGCACGCGCTGGCCAAGGGCGCCGCCAACGAAACCGAGGTGCGGCGCTACTACGCGGTGCTGATGCGCGTGCGCGATCCGCAGCTGGCGGCGCAGGCGGCGCAGATCGCGCTGTCGCCGGAAATCCCGGCGCAGGCCGATGTGCTGCGACTGGGCCTGGTGTTCGCGCTGAACGACGCCAACCCGCAGCTGTCGTGGCAGACCTTCACCACCAACGTCGACCGGCTGACCGCGTCGAACCCGGGCAACCGTCCCGCCGTGCTGGCCAAGAGCGTGCCCGGCGTCTACTGGAACAGCGTGCCGCTGGCGCAGCTGGGGGAATGGGCCAAGGGACACCTGGAAGCCGGCATGAGCGCGACGCTGGAAGACAACCTGGCCTACGCGCGCTTCCGCCTGGATGAAAAGACCCGCCTGGTGCAGGCCGCCGACGCCATCACCGGCGCCACGCCGCACTAAGCGCGCAGGGAGGGCGAGAAACCGACAAAGTCCTCTAATTGGCGTGTCTCCACGTGTGCGATCATGGGCACACAATCATTACAGGAGACCTCCATGAAATTTCTCGCCCTCTTCGCCGCCGCCGCCCTGGCGGTGTCGCCGGCCTTCGCCGACAACGCCTCGCCCGTTGGTCTTTGGAAAAACATCGACGATGTCAGCGGCAAGCCCAAGGCGCTGATCCGCATCACCGAAAGCAACGGCGTCCTGCAAGGCAAGATCGAACAACTGTTCCGCGAACCGAACGAAGACCCGGCCCCGCGCTGCGACAAGTGCAAAGACGCCCGCAAGGACCAGCCCATCATCGGCATGACCATCCTGTCCGGCCTGAAGAAAGACGGCGACGAATACAAAGGCGGCGAAATCCTCGACCCATCCGACGGCGAGGTCTACAAAAGCAAGCTGCACCTGACCGACGGCGGCAAGAAACTCAGCGTACGCGGCTACATCGGCGTGCCCATGCTGGGTCGCTCGCAAACCTGGGTACGCCAGGAGTAATTACGGCTTGACGCCCCTGCCGGTGGCGGTCCACCACAGGCCGCCCATCAGGTGGGCCAGGTATTGCGGGTCGCGGTACATATTGCCGTCGTGGCCGAGCGCGGTGACGAAGACGCGGCTCTTGTCGACGTAGTGGTACCAGCTCAGCGGGTGGTCCTTGCCCATGCCGTGCGACACCTGGCCCGGCCAGATCTTGGTCGGGTCATAGCTGGCTTCGTCGACGTTGAGCACCGGGTTGATCTTGACCTGATAGGGATTGTCGAACACGTAGAATTCGTCGCTCCAGATCCAGTGGTCCGGCAGGCCGTAGGTGGCGGGGAATTTTTTGTCGGTCACGTCGATCACGCCGGTCTGCAGCATCGGGTGGTTGCCGGTGCGCCGGCCCACCAGCTTTTCATACCACGGCCAGACATTCGCCGGGATGATCAGCGAACGGTGCACCAGCATGGCGTTGCCGCCGTTCTTCATGTAGTCCTCGAACTTCCTGCGGCGCGCCTCGTTCAGTTCTTCCGGCGGCGTGTTCAGGAACATCACCGCGGCGTACTGGCTCAGGTCGCCATCGAAGACTTCCGGCTTGTTGGTGTAGGTCATGTCGAACGCATGCAGCTTGCCCAGCTTTTCCAGGCTGTCGCGGGCGATCGGGATATATTCGTAGTGGTACTTGCTGGGCATGGCCAGCACCAGGATCTTGTACTGAACGTCGGCATGGGCGCCGGCCATCATCATCACCCCGGCCACGGCGGCCAGCATGCGTCGCTTCATCGTCTCCTCCTTAAGTTAGCGCTATCATTTTTGTCATAGTCTACCCCAAGGTGATACGATTTGGCCAAATGAAAATAATTCTCAACTTCGTCGGCATCGTCGCGGTGATCCTCGGCGTACTGGGCATCTTCCTGCCGCTGCTGCCGACCACGCCGTTCCTGCTGCTGGCCTCGGCCTGCTTCGTGCGCGCCTCGCCGCGCATGCACCACTGGCTGCAAACCAACCCGGTGTTTGGCAAGTATCTGCGCGACTACGAAAACGGCCGCGGCATTCCGCTGCGCGGCAAGGTGTGGATTTTGATCTTCATGTGGGGCTCGATGGCCTACTCGGTGTGGCGCACCGAGCTGCCGTGGGTACGCATCCTGATCGTGCTGATCGGCGTCTGCGTCACCGTCTACCTCACCCGCTTCGTGCCGACGATGCGTATTCCGCCATCCCCTGCTGCTGACGAATGATGTTCATCAGCGTGCGCAGCGCCGGATGGGTGTGGCGCCGGCTGCTGTAGTACATGTGGAACGGCTCGCCCTTGGCGGCGTGCTCCGCCAGCACCACGCGCAGGCTGCCTTCCGCCAGTTCGGCGGCGATGCGCTGCTCCAGCAGATACGCCAATCCCATGCCTGCCTTGGCGGCCATGATGGTGGTGGCGGTGTCGGCGATGGTGATCGCACCGGGCACGCGCACACGACGGCGGCGGTTGAATTCCCATTTGTAGCTGGAGTTATCGCCGAGCAGCAGTTGCAGACAGGTGTGCCGCGCCAGGTCGTCGATGCTGCGGATGGCGTCGTGGGCGTCGAGGTAGGACGGCGCGGCGGCCACCACCCAGCGCTGCGTTTTGCTCAGCGGTACGGCGATCATGTCTTCGGGTACGTAATGGCCGTAGCGGATGCCGGCGTCATAGCCCTCGGCGACGATGTCGATCGGCCGGTCCTCGACCACCACCGTCAGCCGCACGCCCGGACAGCGGCGCGCGAATTCCGGCAAGGCCGGCGCAATCAGCAGGTGCGCGGCGTCGGAGAACACGTTCAGACGCAGCTCGCCGTGGCGGCCGCTGCCGGGGGTATCCAGTTCCGCCAGCGCGTCGCCGATCTTGTCGAAACCCTCCTCGATGCGGCGCGCCAGCTCGCGCCCCACATCGGTGGCAGAAACCGCGCGGCTGGAGCGGTTCAGCAGTTTGGCGGCCAGCCGCTCCTCCAGCCGGCGCATGGCATGGCTGACCGCCGACGGCGTCAGGCCAAGCTGGATGGCGGCCGCCTTGAAACTGCCGGTGCGCATGATGGTGAGGAAGACCCGCAAATCGGTCAGGTCAACGCGGTCGAATAATGACATGAATAGAACTCACTCTGACGATGAATATGGCTCATCCGCACAGCGTACCACGCGGTGTTATAAATAGCGTCTTTCCCATCCTCGGAACCAACACCATGAAGCAAAGAACTTTCGGCCGCACCGGCCACACCGTATCGGAAATCGGCTTTGGCGCCTGGGCCATCGGCGGCGCCTGGGGCGACGTGAGCAAGGAAGACGCCAAGGCCGCGCTGCACGCCGCGCTGGATGCCGGCACCACGTTCATCGATACCGCCGACGTGTATGGCGACGGCCGCTCGGAGCAACTGATCGCGGAGGTGCTGAAGGAGCGCGGCGGCGACAAGCCTTACGTGGCGACCAAGCTGGGCCGCCGCCTGTCGCCGCACGCGGCGGACGGCTACAACAAGCAGAACATGACGGCCTTCGTCGAGCGCTCGCTGGCCAACCTGCAAACCGACTGCCTCGACCTGGTACAGCTGCACTGCCCGCCGCCGGCGGTCTACTACCAGCAGGAAGTCTTCGGCCATCTCGATGATCTGGTCAAGGCCGGCAAGATCCGCCACTACGGCGTGTCGGTCGAAAAAGTGGAAGAGGCGCTGAAGGCCATCGAGTATCCCAACGTGCAGTCGGTGCAGATCATCTACAACATCTTCCGCCAGCGCCCCGCCGCGCTGTTTTTCGCCGAGGCCCGAAAGCGCCAGGTGGGCGTGATCGCCCGCGTGCCGCTGGCGTCCGGCCTGCTGACCGGCAAGATGAATGCCGCCACCGCCTTCGCGGCCGACGACCACCGCGCCTTCAACCGCAACGGCGAAGCGTTCGACAAGGGCGAGACGTTTGCCGGTGTGCCGTATGACGTGGCGCTGGAAGTGGTGGAAGAAATCCGCAAGCTGGTGCCGGCCAACGCCACCATGGCGGAATTCGCGCTGCGCTGGATTCTGATGGAGGACGCGGTCAGCACCGTGATTCCCGGCGCCCGCAATGCGGCGCAGGCGCAGGCCAACAGCCGCGCCAGCGCGCTGCCGCCGCTGACGGCCGACACCATGGCGGCGCTGCGCGAACTGTACTTCAACCGCATCGCCCGCTACGTCCACCACGCCTGGTAAGCGGCGCCGTTCAGCCCTGCTTGCGCCGCGCCAGATGGCGGTCCAGGCTGTTGGCGAAATGCTGGCGGTCGGCCTGGCTGAAGGCGGCCGGGCCGCCGGTGTCGACGCCGCTGCCGCGCAGCTCGTCCATGAAGGCGCGCATGGTCAGCATCTGCGCGATGTTGTCATTGGTGTAGAACTCGCCGCGCGGATTGAGCGCGTGGCCGCCCTTCTTCAGCACGTCCGCCGCCAGCGGAATGTCGCCGGTGACCACCAGGTCGCCGGGTTCCAGCAGGCGCACGATTTCCCTGTCCGCCACGTCGGCGCCGGCCGGCACCTGCAGCGCGCGGATGAAGCGCGACGGCGGCACGCGCAGCAGTTGGTTGGCCACCAGCGTCACCGGCATCTGCACGCGGTCGGCCACGCGGTAGAGGATTTCCTTGATGACGGCGGGACAGGCGTCGGCATCCACCCAGATCTGCATTACAGATCGCTCCACAGCTCGCCGTTGGGATTGGTGCGCGGCAGGTTGACGCCGAAGTGCTTGTAAGCCGCCGCCGTGGCCACGCGGCCACGCGGCGTGCGTTGCAAAAAGCCTTGCTGGATCAGGTAAGGCTCCAGCACGTCCTCGATGGTGTCGGCGGCCTCGCCGATGGCGGCCGCCAGGTTGCCGATGCCCACCGGGCCGCCGCCAAACTTGTACAGCACCGCCTCCAGCAGCTTGCGGTCCATGACGTCGAAGCCGACGGTGTCCACGTCCAGCATGATCAGCGCGGCGTCGGCCACGGCCTTGGTGATTTCGCCGTCGCTCTTCACTTCGGCGTAGTCGCGCACGCGGCGCAACAGGCGGTTGGCGATCCGCGGCGTGCCGCGCGCGCGGCGGGCGATCTCGCGGGCGCCTTCCTCGTCGATGTGGGCCTTGAGCAGCGCGGCGCTGCGGCTGACGATCTTGGTCAGCTCGTCGGTGGTGTAGAACTCCAGGCGGGCGACGATGCCGAAGCGGTCGCGCAGCGGATTGGTCAGCATGCCGGCGCGGGTGGTGGCGCCGACCAGCGTGAACGGCTGCAGGTCGAGCTTGACCGAGCGCGCGGCCGGGCCCTCGCCGATCATGATGTCGATCTGGTAGTCCTCCAGCGCCGGGTACAGGATTTCCTCGACCACCGGCGACAGGCGGTGGATTTCGTCGATGAACAGGACGTCGTTGGCTTCCAGGTTGGTCAGGATGGCGGCCAGGTCGCCGGGGCGCTCCAGCACCGGGCCGGAGGTCTGGCGCAGGTTGACGCCCATTTCGCGGGCGATGATGTTGGCCAGCGTGGTCTTGCCCAGGCCCGGCGGGCCGAACAGCAAGGTATGGTCGAGCGCCTCGTTGCGCTTGCGCGCGGCGGAGATGAAGATTTCCAGCTGATCGCGGATTTTGGCTTGCCCGACATATTCATCGAGGTGCTTGGGGCGCAGGGCGCGTTCGATCGCCTCTTCGTTCGGGGACGAGGGGGCGGCGTCGATGATGCGCTGCTCGGTAAAATTGTCGGTCTGTATGCTCATACAGCTATTTTACCCTGCCGCGGCCAGATACTACGCCCCCTCGCCAGCTGAAGTTTTTCATACCCCATCATGCATGAGCGGCTGCGCGTGGTTCGTGGGCCGAGCTTGGGCAGAGGCGCCGGCGGGTCGATTGCGCTGGATCAGCCTTTGGACAGCGCCTTGAGGGCTTGCTTGATGCCATCGGAGACGGAGGCGCCGGCGGGGACGGTTTTCAGCGCCAGCAAGGCCTCCTTGTCGGAGTAGCCCAGCGCCAGCAGGGCGTTGAGGATGTCGGATTGCGAGTCCGGCGCGGCGTGCGCGCCGCCGGCGCCGATGTCCGCGCCCAGCTTACCCTTCAGTTCCAGCAGCAGTCGCTCGGCGGTCTTCTTGCCGATGCCCGGCACCTTGACCAGCCGGCCAGCCTCCTGCAGCGTGACGGCCTGCGCCAGGTCGGCGATCGACATGCCGGACAGGATCGACAGCGCGGTGCGCGCGCCAACGCCGGTGATCTTGATCAGCTGGCGGAACACCGCGCGCTCCTCGGCGTTGCCAAAGCCGTACAGCAGGTGCGCATCCTCGCGGATGGCCTGGTGCGTGAACAGCACCACCTTCTCGCCCACGCCCGGCAGGTTGTAGAAGGTGCTCATCGAAACGTCGACTTCGTAGCCGACGCCCCCCACGTCCACCAGCAGTTGGGGCGGATTTTTTTCAAGCAGAATACCGGAGAGACGACCGATCATCGTGTAGGACCTTTAATGGGGAAGTTAACCGACCAGGCGGCCGCGGCGCATGCGCAAGCCGGCCAGCGGGCCGGTGGCGGCGACATTGGTGCCGCCGGCAATCAGCGTCAGCGTTTCGCGGCTGTGGGCGTGGCAGATGGCGATGCCGAGCGCGTCGGCGGCGTCGGTGCCGGGCAGGCCGGGCAATTGCAGCAGGCGCGCGACCATGTCCTGCATCTGCGCCTTGACCGCGCGGCCGGTGCCAACCACCGCCTGTTTGATTTGGGTTGGGGAATACTCGGCCACGCTCAGTTCAGCCGTCACCAGCGCGCAGATCGCCGCGCCGCGCGCCTGACCCAGCAGCAAAGTCGATTGCGGATTGACGTTAACGAAGACTTGTTCGATGGCCGCGCAGTCCGGGCCGTAGGTACGGGCGACTTCGCCCACGCCGTCCAGGATCACCTTGAGCCTTGTCGGCAGGTCGCCCTCGCCGCTCTTGATGGTGCCGGAGGCAATGTAGCGCAGCTTGCTGCCCTGCTTGTGGATGACGCCAAAGCCGGTGGTGCGCAGGCCGGGGTCGATGCCGAGAATTATCATTCAGGGATTGTATGCACTAAGGCAAGCGGCGGCAAGCTTTACCCCGCACGGCGACAGGCGGGGGTCTGACCCCGTACGGGGTCAGACCCCACGTCCGGGGTTGAATTTAGTGGCGGAAGTGGCGGGTGCCGGTGTAGACCATGACCACGCCGCGCTCGTCGGCGGCGTCGATCACTTCCTGGTCGCGCATCGAGCCGCCCGGGTGGATCACGCAGGTCGCGCCGGCGTCAACCACCACGTCCAGGCCATCGCGGAACGGGAAGAACGCGTCCGACGCCACCACCGAACCGGCCAGCGTCAGGCCGGCGTTCTGCGCCTTGATCGAGGCGATGCGGGCCGAGTCGATGCGGCTCATCTGGCCGGCGCCCACGCCCAGCGTCATGTTATTGCCGCAGAAGACGATGGCGTTCGACTTGACGTACTTGGCCACGCGCCACGCGAACATCATGTCCTGCAGTTCCTGCTGGGTCGGCTGCTTCTTGCTGACCACCTTGAGGTCGGCCAGCAGCACGTTCTTCGCGTCGGCCGACTGCACCAGCAGGCCGCCGCCCACGCGCTTGAAGTCCATGGCGTTGACGCCATTGCCCAGCGGGATTTCCAGCAGGCGCACGTTCTGCTTGGCCGACAGGATCTGCTTGGCGTCGGCGCTGAACGACGGCGCGATCAGCACTTCCACGAACAGCTTGGCCAGCTCGGTGGCCGCCGCCGCGTCCACTTCCACGTTGAAGGCGATGATGCCGCCGAAGGCCGAGGTCGGGTCGGTCTGCAGCGCGCGGGTGTAGGCTTCCACCGCCGAGCGGCCCAGCGCCACGCCGCACGGATTGGCGTGCTTGACGATCACGCACGCGGCCGGCTGGTCGAAGCCGCCCATGCTCTTCACGCATTCCCACGCCGCATCGGCGTCGGCGATGTTGTTGAACGACAGTTCCTTGCCTTGCAGCTGCTTGTAGTTGGCCAGCGCGCCCTCGGTCTTGACCACGTCGCGGTAGAACGCCGCCGACTGGTGCGGGTTCTCGCCGTAGCGCATGTCCTGCACTTTTTCAAACGCCACGTTCAGCTTGGCCGGATAGGCGCTGCGGCTGGCGTGGGCGCGGGTCGCGTCCAGGCTGGTCAGGTAGTTGGCGATGGCGCCGTCGTACTGCGCGGTGTGCGAGTAGACCTTGGTGGCCAGCGTGAAGCGGGTGTCGTAGCTGACGTAGCCGGGGGCGTTGTCGGTGGTCTTCATTTCCGCCAGCACCACGCCGTAGTCGGCCGGGTCGCAGATCACCACCACGTCCTTGTGGTTCTTGGCGGCGGAACGCAGCATGGCCGGGCCGCCGATGTCGATGTTCTCGATGGCGTCGTCCAGCGTGCAGGTGTCCTTGGCCACCGTGGCCTGGAACGGGTACAGGTTGACCACCACCATGTCGATGGTCGGGATGTTGTGCTCTTCCAGCTTGGCCACGTGCTCCGGGAAGTCGCGGCGCGCCAGGATGCCGCCGTGGACTTTCGGGTGCAGCGTCTTGACGCGGCCATCCAGCATCTCCGGGAAACCGGTGTAGTCGGCCACTTCGGTCACCGGCACGCCGTTGTCGGCCAGCAGTTTGGCGGTGCCGCCGGTCGACAGGATGTTGACGCCCATGGCGGACAGCGCGCGCGCGAAGTCCAGCACACCGGTCTTGTCGGATACGGAGATGAGAGCTTGTTTAATCATGGCTATGAATGACGAGGTGGTTAAATAATTCGGGAGCTCCGGCGGCGCGGCCGTCCCCAGCCACTCAATGCCGGATAGAACGGGCGCGCTTACAGCAGGCCGTGTTCCTGCAATTTCTTGCGCAGGGTATTGCGGTTGATGCCCAGCATCTGCGCGGCGTGCGACTGGTTGCCATCCGCTCGGGTCATGACCACTTCCAGTATCGGTTTCTCAACGGTCATCACCACCATGTCGTAAATGTTGGATGCCTGTTGCTCGCCCAGGTCGGCGAAGTATTCTTCGAGACTCTTCTGGACTACTTCCTGGATACTTTCTTTGCTCATTTTCTTATCGTTCGGCTAATTAATCTATAACGCTGGCAAATCGCCCGGCTTGTGGCTGGAGGCGTCTACCCTTCTGATGATGTGACTTTTTTGTCCACGCCCGCCACTGGTCAGGCGGCCTGCAAATCTTCAGCGAGGCGGTATTGTAACCGCTCGCCGTACCGCCATTGCGATTCAAAGAATTGGTCGACGGCAAGTAATTGCTCGTCAACGGATTCCAGCAGGTTCATTTTCTGGCGGAATTCCTCGCCGCCCTGCAGGTCGCGCACATACCAGCCGATGTGCTTGCGCGCGGTGCGCACGCCGAGGTAGTCGCCGTAGAACGCGTAGTGGGCGCGCAGGTGTTCGTCCATCAGCGCGCGCACTTCGTCCACGTAGGGCGCCGGCAGATGCTTGCCGGTGCGCAGGTAGTGATCGATCTCGCGGAAGATCCACGGCCGGCCCTGCGCGGCGCGGCCGACCATGACGGCGTCGGCGCCGGTGTAGTCCAGCACGAAGCGGGCTTTCTCGGGCGAGGTGATGTCGCCGTTGGCCACCACCGGGATTGAAACCGATTTCTTGACGGCCGCAATGGTGTCGTACTCGGCGTCGCCCTTGTAGCCGTCGGCGCGCGTGCGGCCATGCAAGGTCAGCATGGCGATGCCGGCGTCCTCGGCGATGCGCGCGATCGTCAGCGCGTTCTTGTTTTCGCGGTCCCAGCCGGTGCGGAACTTCAGCGTGACCGGCACGTCCACCGCGCCCACCACCGCATCGACGATGCGCTTGACCAGTTCCTCGTCCTGCAACAGGGCCGAGCCGCACCAGGCGTTGCACACCTTCTTGACCGGGCAGCCCATGTTGATGTCGATGATCTGCGCGCCGCGCTCGACGTTGAAGCGGGCGCAGTCGGCCAGATCCTTGGGGTCGGCGCCGGCGATCTGCACTGCCTTGGGTTCCATCTCGCCGGTGTGGTCGGTGCGGCGCGAACTCTTTTCGGTCGCCCACAGGCGCGGGTTGGAGGCCGCCATTTCAGACACCGCATAGCCCGCGCCCAGCTCCTTGCACAGCTGGCGGAAAGGCCGATCTGTCACGCCCGCCATGGGGGCGACAAAAACGTTGTTACGCAGTAAATGAGGACCGATTTGCACTGGCAATACCTGAATGTCGGGAGAAGGAACCTTCTATTTTAACCCAAGCCCTGCTCAAATAATAAGCACTATTTTTTATGAAATCGGCAAATGTGCAGTCTGGTCGTTATGAGACTGGGATCAGATGACGTCGTCCATGGCAGCCGGCGCGAGGTGGCCAACCTCTCCCCAGCTAGTGAGCGCCAACTTGTCGCCGGCGATGGTGAAGCGGTTGACGCTGGCGTTTTTGACCTGAAAATCGCGCGGGCTGTCGAGCTGGATGCCGCGCGCTTCGCGGTAGGCGCATTCCAGCACGCCGCCGTGGGCGACCACCGCGACCGTCTGGCCGGCGCGGGTGGCGGCGACGCGGCGCAGCGCGCCGATCACGCGGTCGTAGAACTGGCGGAAGCTTTCGGCGTAGCGTTCGCCGTGCGGCATGACGGCGTCGATATCGCGCGCCTGCCATAACTGGAAGTCGGCCGGGTATTCGTCCTGGATGTCCTGGTACAGCATGCCTTCGAAGGCGCCGTAGGCACGTTCGCGCAGTTGGGCATCGGTCTGCAGCGCGATGCCGGCATGGTGCGATGCCACCGCCTGGGCGGTTTGCATGGCGCGTTGCAGGTCGCTGCTGATGATGGCGTCCAGTTTTTCTTTGGCCAAGGCGCGGCCGAGGGCCAGCGCCTGGCGTTCGCCCTCCTCGTTCAGCGGGATGTCGATGTGGCCTTGCAGGCGGCGCACGGCGTTCCAGGCGGTTTCGCCGTGGCGGATCAGCAGAATGGTGGTGTCGGTCATTTGTAGGTATAAGCGCCGATCAGCTGCGCTTCATCGATGATGTGGCCATAAATGGCGTTCAATACGTCGGCGCCGGTGAAGCTGGCCGGCAGGTCGAGCCGTGGCACGTCCAGCGCGTAGAGACGGAAAATATAGTGGCGGGCGCCGCCGGCCGCCGGCGCCGGACCGGCGTAGCCGGGACGCCCGAAGTCGTTCAGGCCCTGGCGCGGCAGCGGCACGCCGAGGGCGGCGCACCGCGCGACGGCTGGCGTGGCGTCGGGGGCGGCGCGCGGGGCGATGGCTGGCCTGGCATCGGGAGCGGCGCGCGGCGCGAGGGCTGGCGTGACGTCGGGAGCGGCTTGCGTAGTGGGCGACGGGGCGTCTGGCGGAGCGTCGGCGGCCGGCAAGGCGCCGGCGGCGAGTGATGTCAGCGATGGCGGAATGTCCACCACGCTCCAGTGACAGAAGTCGCCGTCTGGCCGGTCCGCGGCCAGGCACAGCAAGGCCAGCGAAGCGGTGCCGGCCGGCACCTCGCTCCAGCGCAGCTGCGGGTGGCGGTTGCCGCCCGTGGCCAGTTGCGCCGACGGCATGGCGGCGCGGTTGCGGAAACTGTCACTGGCAAGCTTCATTGCTTACTTGGCGGTGGTTTGCAGCCAGAAAGTAACCGGGCCATCGTTGGTCAGCGACACTTTCATGTCGGCGCCGAACTGGCCGGTTTCGACCTTGGCGTGCTTCAGCCGCGCCTGCTCCACAAAATAGCTAAACAGCCGCAGTCCATCGGCCGGGGCCGCCGCCGGCGTGAACGACGGACGCGTGCCGGACTGGGTATCGGCCGCCAGCGTGAACTGCGGCACCAGCAGCAAACCGCCACCGATATCGGTCACACTGCGGTTCATCTTGCCGGCATCGTCGGCGAACACGCGGTAAGACAGCAGCTTCGCGAGCAGCGCGTCCGCCTCCTTCTCCGTGTCGTTGCGCTCGGCGCAGACCAGCACCATCAGGCCGGCGTCGATGGCGCCTATCGTCACGCCATCCACCACCACGCTGGCGCCGCTGACGCGCTGAAGCAGCCCGATCATGCCGACAGCGTCACGCGCGCGAACTTGCGCTTGCCGACTTGCAGCACGAAGGTGCCGGCCTCCAGCTTCAGCGCCTTGTCGCTGATGACGGTGCCATCCACCCGCACGCCGCCCTGGTCGACCATGCGCATCGCTTCCGACGTCGACGCGCACAGGTTGGCCTGCTTCAGCAATTGCGGAATGCCGAGCGGCGCGCCACTCAGCGCCACTTCCGGAATATCGTCCGGAATGCCGCCCTTCGAGCGGTTGACGAAGTCGGCCAGCGCGTCTTCCGCCGCCTGCTGCGAGTGGAAGCGCGCCACGATCTCCTGCGCGATGGCGACCTTGGCGTCACGCGGGTTGCGGCCACCGGCCACTTCCGCCTTCAGCGCGGCCACATCCGCGATCGAGCGGAACGACAGCAGGTCGTAGTACTTCCACATCATCTCGTCGGACACGCTCATGATCTTGGCGAACATGGTGTTGCCCGGCTCGGTGATGCCGATGTAGTTGTTCTTCGACTTCGACATTTTTTCCACGCCATCCAAACCTTCCAGCAGCGGCATGGTCAAAATGCATTGAGGCTCCTGGCCGTAGTCCTTCTGCAGCTCGCGGCCGACCAGCAGGTTGAACTTCTGGTCGGTGCCGCCCAGCTCCAGGTCGGCCTTCAGGGCCACCGAGTCGTAGCCCTGCATCAGCGGGTACAGGAATTCGTGCACGGCAATCGGCGTGCCATTTTTAAAGCGTTTGGTGAAATCGTCGCGCTCCATCATGCGCGCCACGGTGTAGCGCGAGGCCAGCTGAATCATGCCACGCGCGCCCAGCGGATCGCACCACTCGGAGTTGTAGCGGATTTCGGTCTTGGCCGGATCCAGCACCAGCGAAGCTTGCTTGAAATACGTCATGGCGTTCTGCTCGACCTGCTCGCGGGTCAGCGGCGGGCGGGTGGCGTTGCGGCCGGACGGGTCGCCGATCATCGAGGTGAAGTCGCCGATCAGGAAGATCACCTGGTGGCCGAGGTCCTGCAACTGGCGCATCTTGTTCAGCACCACGGTGTGGCCCAGGTGCAGGTCGGGCGCGGTCGGATCCAGGCCCAGCTTGATGCGCAGCGGGACGCCGCTCTGCTCCGAGCGCGCCAGCTTCTGGGCGAACTCGCTTTCAATCAGCAACTCGTCGACACCGCGTTTGGTGATGGCGAGTGCCTCCTGAACGTTGTCGGATAACGGCAACGCTTTAGAGGGAGCCGGCGGTATCGAAGAAGTAGTAGTCATGATTTTTTAAGCGGTAGATTCAGAAAAAGGTAGTCAGGCGCAGGAGTTTGTTATAATCCCCGATCCATCAATCTTGCCGCATGAAAACGAACAAAACCGATAATTAGAAAAAATAAAACGTTCCTGAATAGTTCAAGCGGCAAATTTTAACTGATTGCATGAACCAAATACATAAATTCACAAGCTCACGCTTGTTCAGTCTGCTAGGTTCTACGCGCAAGGCGCGCATCATCAGCGCCTCTGCTCTGTTTCTCGCAGTATGTGCTTTTGGTGCCGCCGGTGTAGCCCCACTCGCGCCTGACGCGTCGGATCTGCCAGTGAAAACTGTCCAGGAAGCCGTGGTGGTGCCGGACCTGAGCGCGCAGATCAATAGCCTGGAACAACAGTCGTCCAACGCCCACTTCGTCCACGAGGAAAAGATCCGCGCCGGCGACACGCTGGCCACCTTGCTGACCCGCCTGGGGGTGGACGACGATGCGGCCGAGAACTTTATCAAAAAGGATAAGGTTGCGAAAGGCGTCATGCAGCTGAAGGCCGGCAAGCGCGTGCAAGCGCAGACCGACGACGAAGGCAACCTGCAGTGGCTGCGCGCCACCGTGGTCGACGGCAAGGACGACCCGGTCACCAACATCAAGGTCACCCGCCAGGGCGACGGCTTTGTCGCCACCGCCGAGCCCGCCAAACTGGAACGCCGCGTGGAAATGCACGCGCGCACCATCACCTCGACGCTGTACGCGGCCACCGACTCCAGCGAAGACGGCGCCAAGCTGCCGGACACCGTGGTCAAGCAG
The DNA here is from genome assembly GCF_013408245.1 of Duganella sp. 1224. Lineage (GTDB taxonomy): Bacteria > Pseudomonadota > Gammaproteobacteria > Burkholderiales > Burkholderiaceae_D > Rugamonas. The sequence goes on along the minus strand of NZ_JACBYS010000009.1, from coordinate 102,407 downwards.
ATCATCGAGATGTTCTCCACCAACGTTGACTTCCGCGGCGACCTGAAACGCGGCGACAGCTTCAACGTGGTGTACGAAACCTTCTGGCAGGATGGCGAGTTCGTGCGCGCGGGCCGCGTGCTGGCCGGCGAATTGACCAACAAGGGCACGACCTATCAATCGGTGTGGTTTGAAGATCCGCAGAGCAAGCAAGGCGGCGGCTATTACAGCTACGACGGCAAGTCGCTGAAGAAAGCGTTCCTGAAATCGCCGGTGGAGTTTTCGCGTATTTCGTCCGGCTTCGCGATGCGCGTGCACCCGATTTCCGGCCAGTGGAAACAGCACAAGGGCATCGATTTCCCGGCCCCGACCGGCACGCCGATCCGCGCCGCCGGCGATGGCGTGGTGGACTTTGCCGGCACCCAGAATGGCTACGGCAATTTCGTCGTCCTCAAGCACTGGAGCAACTACACCACCGCTTACGCCCACATGAGCCGCTTTGCGCCGGGCATCAAGAAGGGCAGCCGGGTCAGCCAGGGTGACGTGATCGGCTACGTCGGCACCACCGGCTGGTCGACCGGCGCCCACCTGCACTACGAATTCCGCGTCGCTGGCGAAGCCAAGGACCCGAGCAAGATGAACGTGCAGGCACAGGCGCCGTTGACGGCCGCCGAAATGGGCCGTTTCAAGGTCTACGCCAATGACATGATGCACCGCTTCGCGCTGCTGCGCCCGGCCGGAGCAGGCGGCAATACACGGATGGCGTCAGTCTCGTCCAAATAAGCATCTCTCGAAACAGGCCGCCTAGCGGCCTGTTTTTTTATTATGATGCGCTCTTGCGCGCGCTGGTTCCGTGCGCCATCCCACACTTGATGAGGTCGCTATGAGTTTGTATATCGGTTTGATGTCCGGTACCAGTCTGGACGGCGTGGACGGCGCGCTGGCCCAGTTTGACGGCGACACTACCACCACGGTGGCCACCGCCTACGTCGCCTTTCCGCCATCGCTGCAGGCCGAGCTGATGGCGCTGCAAGCCAGCGGCGACAACGAGATCGAGCGCGAGGCGCTGGCCGCCAACCAGCTGGCGCGGCACTACGCGCAGTGCGTGGCCGAGCTGCTGCGCGAATCCGGCCGCGCGGCGCCAGAGATCCGCGCCGTGGCCGTGCACGGCCAGACCATCCGCCACCGCCCCGAGCTGAGCTATACGCGCCAGACCAACAACCCTGCCCTGCTGGCCGAGTTGTGCGGCATCGACGTGGTGGCGGACTTCCGCAGCCGCGACGTGGCTGCCGGCGGCCAGGGCGCGCCGCTGGTGCCGGCCTTCCACCAGGCGCTGTTCGGCAAGCAAGGCCAGCCGCGCGTGGTGGCGAATATCGGCGGCATCGCCAACATCAGCGTACTGGGCGACGAGGGCCGCGTGGTCGGCTTCGACACCGGCCCCGGCAACGTGTTGATGAACGGCTGGATCCATCGCCACCGCCGGCAGGAATACGACGCCGACGGCGCATGGGCGGCCAGCGGCAAGGTGCTGCCGGCCTTGCTGGCGGCATTGTTGAAGGAGCCGTATCTGGCGCTGCCGCCGCCGAAAAGCACCGGCCGCGACCTGTTCCACATGGCCTGGCTGGACGAGCGCCTGGCCGCGCACGCGCAAGCCGCGCCGGAAGACGTGCAGCGCACGCTGACCGAATACACGGCCGTCACGCTGGCCGCCGCCATCCAGGCCTATGGCGGCGGCGCGGACGCGGTCTACATCTGCGGCGGCGGCGCGTACAACAGCGTCCTGATGCAGGCAATCAGCGCCGCCCTGGGCAACCAGGTGCTGCTGGCCTCGACGCAGGCGCTGGGCGTCGCCCCCAACTGCGTCGAGGCGCTGGCGTTTGCCTGGCTGGGCTACCGCTTCACCGAGCGGCTATCGGGCAACCTGCCCGCCGTGACCGGCGCCCAGGGCGAGCGCATCCTGGGCGCCCTCTACCCCCGCTGATTGAGCGCCACGGCCAACCCCGGAGGATAGGGTCTGACCCCGTACGGGGTCAGACCCTGCGCGCCGCAGTGCGGGGTAAACGGTTGCCGCCCGCTCAGCAAAAAAAAACGGCGACCCGCAGGCCGCCGTCTTCCGTAACAATCCTAACTTACACCGAGAACGACGAACCGCAGCCGCAGGTCGAGGTCGCTTGCGGGTTCTTGATCACGAACTGCGCGCCTTCCAGGTCGTCCTTGTAGTCGATCTCGGCGCCCACCAGGTACTGGTAGCTCATCGAGTCGATCAGCAACTGGACGCCGTTCTTGACCATGGTGGTGTCGTCTTCATTGACGATTTCGTCGAAGGTGAAACCATACTGGAAGCCGGAGCAGCCACCGCCCTGCACGAACACGCGCAGTTTCAGGTCAGGATTGCCTTCTTCTTCGATCAGTTGGGCCACTTTTTCAGCAGCGCTATCGGTGAAGATGATAGGCGCTGGCATTTCAGCAACAGCATTCATTTCTTTACTCCCACGAGAAAACAATTAGAGGCCATTATAGACCTTGAGCAGTTTTCCTGCTCCGACCTGCCTCAAATTTGATGATTATCCGCACAAAAACAAGATGCCTGGATCAAGGCAGCAGCGCAATCTGCGTCAGGCCGGTGGTTTCTTCCAGGCCAAACATCAGGTTCATGCACTGTACCGCTTGGCCGGACGCGCCCTTGACCAGATTGTCCTGCACCACCAGCACGATGACGGTGTTGCCGTTGTCCGGACGGTGCAGCGCCAGGCGCAGCATGTTGGAGCCGCGCGTCGAGCGGGTTTCAGGATGCGAGCCGAACGGCATCACGTCGACGAAGGCGCTGTCCTGGTATTGCTCTTCGAACAAGGCTTGCAGTTCGTCGTTGCTGATGTCCTTGGTCAGGCGCGCGTACAGCGTCGAGTGCATGCCGCGGATCATCGGCACCAGATGTGGCGTAAAGACCAGGCCGACCTTGTCGGAAGTGAACTTCTGCAACTGGGCCGAGGTTTCCGGCGTGTGACGGTGGCCGGCCACGCCGTAGGCCTTGAAGTTGTCCGACGCTTCCGAGAACAGCGTGCCGATTTCCGCCTTGCGGCCGGCGCCCGACACGCCCGACTTGCAGTCGGCGATCAGCGAGCCGGCATCGACCACGCCAGCCTTCAGCATCGGGTAGTAGCCCAGCTGCATGGTGGTCGGGTAGCAGCCCGGATTGGCGACCAGGTTGGCTTTCTTGATGTCCTCACGGTTCAGCTCGGCCAGACCGTAGGCGGCCTGCTCCAGCAGGTCCGGGCAGGTGTGCTCGATCTTGTACCATTTTTCGAACACCGCTTTGTCCTTGATGCGGAAGTCGGCCGCCAGGTCGATGACCTTGACGCCGGCCTTCAGCAACGCCGGCGCCTGGGCCATGGCGACGCCGTGCGGGGTGGCGAAGAACACCACGTCGCACTGGGTCAGGTCGGCGTTTTCCGGCGACGAGAATGTGAGATTCACGCGGCCACGCAGCGAAGGGAACATATCAGCCACTGGCAAGCCGTCCTCTTTGCGCGAGGTGATTGCCGTCAGTTCCACATCCGGGTGGACTGCCAACAAACGCAGCAGTTCTACCCCGGTGTAACCGGTGCCGCCGACGATGCCAACTTTGATCATTGTGTTTTCCTTCAATATGCGTGGGGAGTGAGACATTTTATCAGCCATGCGCTACCGGCGCATGACAGTACCAAATAGCAAAAAAGCCGCCCGGCACAAGGCCGGCGGCTTTTTCCACAGCGCACCGCAAGCGGCGCGCCAGAGCGTAATAAATTAACGCTTCGAGAATTGCTTTGCGCGACGTGCTTTGCGCAGACCAACTTTTTTACGTTCAACTTCACGTGCATCGCGGGTAACGAAGCCGGCGCGTGCCAGATCGCCCTTCAGGCCTGCATCGTAGTCGATCAGGGCACGGGTGATGCCGTGACGAACCGCACCTGCCTGGCCCGACTCACCGCCGCCGTGGACGTTGACTTTGATGTCGAAACGTTCAACGTTGCCGGTCAGTTCCAGTGGTTGACGAATAACCATCAGGCCGGTTTCGCGGGAGAAGTACTCAGCCGCTGGCTTGCCGTTAACGATGATTTGGCCAGTGCCCGATTTGATGAACACACGAGCCACTGCACTCTTGCGACGGCCGGTGCCGTAGTTGTAGTTACCGATCATGTCAGTTCCTTAGATTTCGAGTGCTTTAGGTTGCTGGGCAGCGTGCGGGTGGGTACCTTCGGCGTACACTTTCAGCTTCTTGATCATGGCGTAGCCCAGTGGGCCTTTTGGCAGCATGCCCTTGACGGCTTTTTCCAGAGCGCGACCTGGGAAACGCTGTTGCATTTTCAGGAAGTTGGTCTCGTAGATGCCACCTGGGTAGCCCGAGTGACGGTAGTAGGTCTTCTCGGTTGCTTTGGTGCCGGTCACGCGCAGTTTGCCTGCGTTGATGATGACGATGAAATCGCCGGTATCGACGTGAGGGGTGAACTCAGGCTTGTGCTTGCCGCGCAGTCGGAGTGCCACTTCGCTGGCAACACGTCCGAGGACTTTGTCCGTCGCGTCAATCACGAACCAGTCGCGCTGGACTTCATGTCCTTTAGCGGAAAAAGTTTTCATGTGATGACTTTCTGTATAAGAAATTACCGCTCAAATGGTGGTTCCGCTACTGCTACAGCGGACTCGGCCTTTTTATTTACTTTCCTGAGCGAATGGAAAGCCGACTATTCTAACCGCTTGAAGCCGCCGGCGTCAAGCCCGATATTGGCCGCAGGCCGCGGAAACACAGGGCTGGCGCGGTCCATTACAATATGGACAAAGTTTTTGACACGGAGAATGCGATGGAATGCAAAGTTAGCTGGAACGGCCCATCGGGCATGAGTTTCCTGGCCCAGACCGGCTCCGGCCACCTGGTCACCATGGACGGCGCGCCCGAGGGCGGCGGCCACAACCTGGCGCCGCGGCCGATGGAAATGGTCTTGCTGGGCACCGGCGGCTGCACCGCCTACGACGTCGTGCTGATCCTGAAAAAAGGCCGCGCCGACATCCGTGGCTGTGAATGCGTGCTGCAAGCCGACCGCGCCGACACCGAGCCCAAGGTCTTCACCAAGATCAACTTCCACTTCGTCGTCACCGGCAAGGGCCTGAAGCCCGAGCAGGTCGAGCGCGCCATCACGCTGTCGCACGATAAATACTGCTCGGCCTCCATCATGCTCGGCAAAACCGCCCAGATCACTCACTCCTTCGAGATCGTCGACGTCGCCTGAGGCGTGATGCTGGCGCCGGCCGGCGTGTCGCGCACGCTGTAGCCGGCGTCCTCGATGGCCTGGCGCAGGCGGTCGGCGTCGGCCCAGCGCTTTTCCTGCCGCGCCAGCGCGCGCGCCGTCACCAGTGCGTGCACGGCGTCCGGCACCGCCACCTCGGCCGCTGTCCAGTCGGCCAACCCCAGTCCCAGCACCTGGTCCAGCCAGGCCAGCGTGGCTTTTTGCGCGGCGGCCGGCACGGCGTCGGATTTCAACAGTTCCCACATCAGGGCCAGCGCGCGCCGCGTGTTGAGGTCCTGGTTCAGCTCGGCGTGCAGGGCTTGCTGGTAGCGGGCGTCGGACTGGCCGCCGTCCGGCAAGCGGTGGAAGGCCAGACGCAGGCGGCCCAGCGCGGTCTGCGCAGCATCCAGCGCCGCCCAGGAAAACGTCAGCGGCGAGCGATAGTGGGCGGACAGCACCAGGTAGCGGTAGGCCAGCGGGTCGTAGCCGCGCTCGGCCAGCGTGGCCAGGCGCAGGAAGTCGCCGTCGGATTTCGACATCTTGGCGCTGCCGTCCACGTTCAGGAAGGCGCCGTGCAGCCAGTAACGCGCCGGCGGGTGGGCGTGGCAGGCTTCGTGCTGGGCGATTTCGTTGCTGTGGTGGACCGGGATGTGGTCCTCGCCGCCCACGTGGATGTCGAACAGCGCGCCGAGATACTTGGTCGACATGGCCGAGCATTCGATGTGCCAGCCGGGAAAGCCGCGGCCCCACGGGCTGTCCCACTCCATCTGTCGCTGCTGGCCGCCGCTGAATTTCCACAGCGCGAAGTCGGTGGCCGCGCGCTTGTCGCGCAGCTCGACGCGGTGGCCCGAACGCAGCCCGTCGATATCCAGCCGCGCCAGATGGCCGTAGCGTTCCAGCTTTTGCGTGTCGAAGTAGATGCCGTCTTCGGTGCGGTAGGTGTAGCCGTTGCGCTCGATGCCGGCGATGAAGTCGATCTGCTCCTGGATGTGCTCGGTCGCGCGCGCCCACACCGCCGGCGCCAGGATGCGCAGGTCGGCGATGTCGCGCTGGAAGGCGCGGGTGTAGAAGGCGGCGATCTCCCAGGCCGACTGGCGCGCGCGGCGGCTGCCCTTCTCCATCTTGTCCTCACCGGTGTCGGCGTCGGAAGTCAGGTGGCCGACGTCGGTCACGCAGATCACGTGGTTGACCGCGTAGCCGTTCAGCGCCAGCACGCGGCGCAGCGCATCGCCGAACAGGTAGGTGCGCAGGTTGCCGATGTGGGCGTAGTCGTAGACCGTCGGGCCGCAGGCGTACAGGCCCGCCGCGCCAGGTTGCAGGGGGACGAAGGGACGCAGGCGTCGCTCGTAGGTGTCGTACAGCATCAGCTCCATGAAGGCTCCAGAAAAGACAAAGGCCACAGGAGCGCGAACTCGCTGTGGCCTATAGAAAACTGTCGATGTAAAGGGGATCAGCAGGCTTCTATGGCCTGCGCGCACACGCTCCGAATCGGGATGGTTGCTTGATCATGCCCTGATAGTACCATTAAACGTAGTAAGCGGTGCTGGTCATCACCTTGCCCATGACCGACATCGCCGCCCGCACCGGCGCCGGCATGGCCGCTGCGCCGAGGCGCTGGGCCGCCGCGCCGTGCTCGATTTCATCAATGCGCATCTGGTCGACGATGGCGCGCGACCGGGCGTCCTGCGGCGGCAGCTTCTCCAGGTGGCTTTCGAGGTGGGCCTCGACCTGGCGCTCGGTTTCCACCACAAAGGCCAGGCTGCGGGCATCGCCCAGCGCCGCGGCCACCGAACCCAGCGCGTAGGCGCCGGCGTAGAACAGCGGGTTCAGCACGCTGATGTGCGAGTTCAGCTCGCCCAGGCGCTGCGCGGTCCACGCCAGGTGGTCCTCTTCCTCGCGGCTGGAATGCTCGAACTGCGCGCGGATCGCCGGCGTGCGGGCGAAGCGCGCCTGGGCGTTGTACAGCGCCTGCGCGCACACTTCACCGACGTGGTTCACGCGCATCAGGCCGGCGGCATGGCGGCGCTCGGCCTCGCTCAGCTCGGCATCGGCCGCGCGCAGCGCCGGGTTCGGGCGCGACGCCGAGGCGACGCCGGAGATGACGCGCAGCGCCTTGTCGGCGCCGGCAATGAATTGGTCCAGGGGAGTGTGATGATAGGCTGCCATAAACGAACTCGTGTCTTCGAAGGAAAGTCCCATTATAGGAGCAAGTCGCTATTTTGCGTCCGCTTCCTCGCGCAACTGCCGCTGGCGTTCGATGTAGTCGGCCACCGGTCCGCGCACGTCGATCCTGGAAATATCCTTGGCCACGCCCAGGTTCAGCCCCAGCAGGAAGGGGATGTTCTCCAGCGGCACCTCGGTGCAATGCTCGGCAAACGCCCGCAGAAAGCGCTTGGACTCGACCACCGGCACCACCTTCTCGCCGCTCATGTACTGCAGCACGCTGGTAATGCTGTGGCCCTTGCCGATGGTCTGGTAGATGAAGCGGTTGAAGTCGCGGTCCAGCTGCTTGAAGTCCAGCGTTTCCTTGGTCATCAGGCCGGCCAGGTAATACAGGCCCAGCGCCACGCGGAAAAAACCGGTGGACTCTTCGCGGTCGACGCCGTACTGCATCACCGCCAGTATTTTTTCCTTCAGCTGGGGACTCATATTTCACTCCGCTCCTGGCTGCCACTATAGCAAGAGTTTTCTCCGCCCAGTAGCTTGCGTGTCAGAATTTCTACATGCTACTCTTGAAACTTTTCCACCCGGGACACGCACGATGATCGAGGTAAGGAATCTGGCCAAGCGCTTTCGCCTGCCGTCACGCGGCAGCCCCACCCACGCCGCGCGCGATCCGCGCGACCACGACGGCTGGTTCCACGCGGTGCGCGACGTCAGCTTCCGCTGCGCGCCGGGCGAGGTGCTGGGCCTGCTCGGCCCGAACGGCGCCGGCAAGACCACCACGCTGCGCCTGCTGTCGACCGCGCTCAAGGCGGACGGCGGCAGCATCCACGCCAACGGCATCGACCTGCTGGCCGATCCGCTGGCGGCGCGCCAGCACATCGGTTTCCTGTCCGGCTCCACCGGCCTGTACGGCCGCCTGACCGCGCGTGAAAACGTCGAGTACTTCGGCCGCCTGCACGGCATGCGCCCGGACCGCCTGCAACGCCGCTGCGACGAGCTGTTCGACCTGCTGCAGATGCACGACTACGGCAACAAGCGCGCCGACCAACTGTCCGCCGGCATGCAGCAGAAATGCGCGATCGCCCGCACCGTGGTGCACGAGCCGCGCATCGTCATCCTCGACGAGCCGACCACCGGCCTGGATGTGATGTCGGCCAAGATCCTGCTGGATTTTATCGCCAGCTACAAGGCGCTGCGCGTCCCCTTGATTTTTTCCACCCACCACCTGCACGAGGTGGACAAGCTGTGCGACCGCGTCTGCATCATCAACCACGGCAAGACCGCTTTCCACGGCAGCACCGACGAGCTGCGCCACCTGGGCGGCAGCGCCGACCTGTACGACGCCTTCGTCGGCGTCATCCACCAGGAGGCCTGAGCCATGTGGACCATCTACCTGAAGGAACTGCTGGAACTGGTGCGCGACCGCCGCACCTTCATCTTCACCGTGTTCATCCCGGTGTTTGCCATGCCGCTGATCTTTGCCGGCTTCGGCTACCTGTCGTCGACCATGTTCAGGCAGGCCAGCACCGCCGACCTGGCTTACGCCGTGTTTGGCAAGGAGCACGCGCCGCGCCTGGCCGCGCGCTTCGCCCGCGAAAAAGGCTTCCACGAGATCGCGCTGGGCAGCCCGGACGAGATCAAGGCCGCCATCGGCGCCGAGCGCATCAAGTTCGCGCTGGTCATTCCGGCCGGCCTCGACGCGCAGATGGCGGCCCAGCAACAGGGCAAGATCGAACTGCACTACAACAGCGCCGCCACGGTCGACGTCACCCGCAAGCGGGTGCTGGCGGTGCTGGCGGCCGAGAACGGCGCGCTGCGCGAACAGGCGATGGCGCGCTTCCACCTCAGCCACGAGCAACTGGCCTACGCGCTCGATCCGATCCGGCTGGAGGACCATTCCACCGCCGACAAGCGCGCCCAGATGGGCGCCATCATCGGCGGCATGCTGCCCTACGTGCTGCTGATGGTGTGCCTGATGGCGGCGATGTACCCGGCGATCGACACCGGCGCCGGCGAGAAGGAACGCGGCACGCTGGAAACGCTGCTGCTGGCGCCGGTGCCGCGCACGGCCATCGTGCTGGCCAAGTTCTTGATGCTGTTCACCATCGGCCTGACCTCGGCGCTGCTGATGATCGTCAGCGTGGCGGTGCTGATCCACTTCTTCGGCGGCCTGGCCGGCAGCGAGCTGGTGCAGATGCTGCACGCCATCGGCCCGCGCGACCTGGCCATGGTGGCGCTGATGCTGGTGCCGACCGCCGCCATCTTCGCCGCCATCCTGCTGTCGATCTCGATCTACGCCAAAAGCTACAAGGAGGCCAGCGGCATGATCTCGCCGCTGATCATCGTCACCATCCTGCCGACGCTGGTGGCGTTGCTGCCCGGCGTGGAGCTCAACTGGCGCTGGTCGCTGGTGCCGCTGACCAACGTCGCGCTGGCCATGAAGGAGCTGGTCAAGGGCACCATGGACTACCGCCTGTTCTCGCTGATCCTGCTGTCCAGCGCGCTGACCGCCGCCCTGCTGCTGGCCCTGTGCCGCTGGTGGTTCAACCGGGAAACGGTTTTGTTCAGGAATTGATCAAGTTGTCTATTCAACCATGCCAGCCGGGTGCCGCCTGTGCCGCCGATTCTGCACTCTGGCGCAGCATAGTGCGGCCCATCGCAATGGCGCCCCCTGTGTGGATCAAATTCAATACAATGCCATCATGTGAAAAGTGGTTATCCGCGCAGAATCAGGAGTTAGCATGGAATTAAGCATCAGCAATTTGTCCAAGACCTACGCCAACGGCGTGGTGGCCCTGGACAATATTTCGCTCACCATCCCGACCGGGATGTTCGGCTTGCTCGGCCCGAATGGCGCCGGCAAGTCGACGCTGATGCGCACGCTGGCCACGCTGCAGGAATGCGATTCCGGCTCGGTGTTCTTCGGCGACCTGGACGTGCTGGACGACAAGGACGAGATCCGCCGCCAGCTCGGCTACCTGCCGCAGGACTTTGGCGTGTACCCGAAAGTCACCGCCTACGAGATGCTCGACCACTTCGCCGTGCTCAAGGGCCTGAGCAACCGCCACCGCCGGCGCGAGGTGGTTGACGGACTGTTGCAACAAACCAATCTTTTCGAGGTACGCCACCAGCGCCTGGGCGGCTTCTCGGGCGGCATGCGGCAGCGCTTCGGCATCGCCCAGGCGCTGCTGGGCGACCCCAAGCTGATCATCGTCGACGAGCCGACCGCCGGCCTCGACCCGCAGGAGCGGGTGCGCTTCCACAACCTGCTGTCCGACATCGGCGAGGACAAGACCGTCATCCTGTCCACCCACATCGTGTCCGACGTGGCCGACCTGTGCGCCAACATGGCAATCATCAACAAGGGCCATTTGCTGCTGTGCGGCCCGACCCAGGAGCTGATCCACGAGGTCAGCGACAAGATCTGGGCCCGCTTCATCAACAAGAGCGACCTGCAATCGTTCCAGCTGCGCCACCCGGTGATCTCGTCGCGCCTGCTGTCGGGCCGCACGCTGATCCACGTCTACAGCGACACCGACCCCGGCGACGGCTTCGAGGAAGCGCTGGGCGACCTGGAGGACGTCTACTTCGCCACCATCGCCGGCCGCCACCGCGCCGCCAGCAGCTGCGATTAAGGCCGGCATCATGTTCGCCATTGCCCTCTTCGAAGCGCGCCAGCGCCTCAAGCTGCTGTCGACCTGGGTCTACTTCTTCGGCTTCCTGGCGCTGGCCATGCTGTGGATGATGGCCGCCGGCGGTTTCTTCAAAGGCGCCTCGATCACCTTCGGCAGCCAGCTGATCGACTCGCCGCGCGCGCTGATGTTCACCACCAGCTTCCTCGGCTCGCTCGGCGTGGTGGTGATCGCCGCCATGATGGGCCGCTCGGTGCAGCAGGACTTTGAACACGGCATGCAGCACTTTTTCTTCAGCGCGCCGATCCGCAAGCACCAGTACATGTTCGGCCGCTTCCTCGGCGCCTACCTGGCGCTGGCGGTGATCTTCACCAGCATCGTGCTGGGCTTGTGGCTGGGCGGACTGGTGCCCGGCGTCGATCCCGAGCGGCTGTCGCATCCCGCGCCGCTGGCCTACCTGATCCCCTACCTGGTGGTGATCCTGCCCAACATCTTCATTTTCGGCGCCGTGTTCTTCATCCTGGCGGCGCTGACGCGGCGCATGCTGCCGGTCTACATCGCCAGCGTGGTGATGCTGGTCGGCTACATGGTGGCGCCCGGTCTGGCGCGCGACCTCGACTACAAGACCTTCGCCGCGCTGATCGACCCCTTCGGCACCACGGCCGTGCTGCGCCTCACCGAGTACTGGCCGCTGGTCGAGCGCAGCACCCGCATGTTCTGGCCGGAGGGGGTGTACCTGCTGAACCGCGTGATCTGGGCCTCGGCCGCGCTGGTCGGCCTGCTGGTCGGCTACTGGCGCTTCCACTTCGTCGCCACCATCGATAGCGGCCACAGCCGCAACAGCAGCGGCGAGGGCGAGCTGCCGCAGCACCTGTCGCAGGCCTCGGTCAACACGCGCGAGGCGCCGGACTTCCAGGCCCGCAGCCTCGGCTGGCTGCTGCTGCGCTCGACCTGGCTCAACCTGCGCGAAACCACCAAGAACATCTACTTCCTGGTGATCGTGCTGGCCGGCGTGCTGATGATGCTGGCCGCGTCGCTGGACCTGGGCTCGATCTACGGCACCAACACCTACCCGGTCACCTACCAGGTGCTGGAGGTGGTCAGCAACACCTTCGAGCTGTTCATGATGGTGATCACCACCTTCTACGCGGGCGAGCTGATCTGGCGCGAACGCGAAGCCCACATGGCGCTGATGCTGGACGCGCTGCCGGTGCCGAGCTGGCTACCGCTGCTGGCCAAGCTGTTCGCGCTGATCGGGCTGCAGGCGCTGCTGCTGGTCATCGTCATGCTGAGCGGCATGGCGGTACAGGTCTTCCAGGGCTACTTCCTGCTGGAGCCGGGGCTGTACCTGCGCCACCTGTTCCTGATCTTACTGCCCGGCTACGCGCTGACGGCGGTGCTGGCGATCGCGCTGCAGGTGATCATCAACCAGCGCTACATCGCCTACTTCGCCATGATCAGCTACTACCTGATCACCGTCACCGCCGGCACGCTGGGACTGGACAACCCGCTGCTGATCTACGGCACCCTGCCCGACCTGGTGTACTCGGCGATGAACGGCTACGGCCACTTCCTGGTGCGCCAGCGCTGGTACGAGGCCTACTGGGGCGGCGCCGCGCTGCTGCTGGTGGTGGCCGCGCTGCTGTTCTGGGCGCGCGGCGCCAACGACGGCTGGCGCCAGCGCCTGCAACTGGCGCGCCACGCGCTGACCATGCCGGTGCTGGCCAGCATCGCCATCGGCGTGCTGATCTTCGGCGGCGCCGGCGGCGTGCTGTTCTACAACCAGCACGTGGCGCGCAGCTACCAGTCGGCCTACGACAAGGAAAGCGACAAGGCCGATTACGAGCGCAAGTACAAGCAATACGCGGTGCTGCCGCAGCCGCGCATCACCGACGTCAAGCTCAACGTCGAACTGTGGCCGGCGCAGCGCACGCTCGCGGTCAAGGGCCGCTACCTGCTGCAGAACAAGAGCACGCAGCCGGTGACCGACATCATCGTCTCGCAGGACAACCTGGCCAGCCAGTACCAGGTGCGCTTCGACCAGCCGGTGCGCGACGGCCTGCAAGACCGCGCGCTGGGCTTCTACACCTACAAGCTCAGCAAGCCACTGGCGCCGGGCGCGCAACTGGCCATGGACTTCGAGCTGCGCTACGCGCCGGGCGGCATCCTCGGCCTCGGCCGCGACACCCCGGTGGTCGGCAACGGCACCTTCCTCAACAGCGACGTGATGCCGCACATCGGCTACCAGCCGGGCTGGGAGCTGGACGACGCACGCGACCGCAAGAAACACGGCCTGGCCGCGCGCGAACGCATGCTGCCGCGCGACGACCCGGCCGGCCTGGCGCACAACTTCGTCAGCAACGACGCCGACTGGATCCGCTTCGACGCCACCATCGGCACCAGCGCCGACCAGACCGCGGTGGCGCCGGGCACGCTGGTCAAGGACTGGAGCAGCCAGGGCCGGCGCTACTTCCACTACCAGATGGACCAGCCGATGCTGAACATGTACGGCATCCAGTCGGCGCGCTACGCGATCAAGCGCGACTGGTGGCAGGACGTCGGCATCGAGCTGTACTACCATCCCGGCCACGAGTACAACCTGGAGCGGATGGACAAGGGCATCAAGGAATCGCTGGACTACTACACCCGGAACTTCGGCCCCTACCAGCACAAGCTGGTGCGCATCGTCGAATTCCCGCGCTACGAGCGCTTTGCGCAATCGTTCCCGAACACCATTCCTTACTCGGAAGCGGTGGGCTTCATCGCCAAGGTCAACGACAAGAACCCGAAAGACATCGACTACCCGTTCTACATCACCGCGCACGAAGTGGCGCACCAGTGGTGGGGGCATCAACTGGTGGGCGGCAACACGCGCGGCAGCACGGTGCTGACCGAAACGCTGGCCGAATACTCGGCGCTGATGGTGATGAAGAAAAACTTCGGCGCCAGCAAGATGCGGCGCTTCCTGCACTACGACCTGGAGCAATACCTGATCGGCCGTGCGCTGGAGCGCAAGAAGGAACTGCCGCTGGCGGAAAATGAAAACCAGAACTACATCCAGTACCGCAAGGGCAGCCTGGCGATGTACCAGCTGCAGGACATCCTGGGCGAGGACAAGGTCAACGGCGCGCTGAAGGAAATGCTGGCGCAGTACGGCCGCGCGTCGGGTCCGTATCCGGGCGCGGACATCCTGGTGGCGGCGCTGCGCAAGATCACGCCGCCGGACCAGGCCTACCTGATCGACGACCTGTTCAACCACATCGTGCTGTACGAAAACCACGCGGTGGCGGCCAGCGCGCGCAAGCTGGCCGACGGCAAGTACGAAGTCAGCTTCACGGTCAGCGCCGCCAAGGTGCGCGCCGGCGAGCAGGGCGAGGAACAGGACGTGGCGCTGAAAGACTGGATCGACATTGGCGTCGACGACAAGGACGGCAACAGCCTGCTGCGCGAGCGCAAGCTGATCGAGCAAAAGGAGAACCGCTACACGGTCATCGTCAGCGGCCGCCCGGCCAAGGCCGGCATCGACCCCGACAACAAACTCATCGACCGCAAGCCCGACGACAACATGATCAACGTCGAACTCACCCAATAAACCCGGGGTCAGGTCCTCCATTTCTACACGGCCTCTGCCGTACGCGCGCGTACGGCAGAGGCCGTGTAGAAATGGAGGACCTGACCCCGGAGTGTTAGCGCAGCTTGAAGACGGCGACGATGGCGGTCAGCGCGTCGGCCTGGTCGTGCAGCGAGGCGGCGGCGGCGGCGGCTTGCTCCACCAGCGCGGCGTTCTGCTGCGTTACCTGGTCCATCTGGCCGATCGCCTGGTTGACCTGCTCGATGCCACTGCTCTGCTCCACCGTGGCCGAGGTGATCTCGCCCATGATGTCGGTCACGCGCTGGATGCTGTCCACCACCTCGGTCATGGTGCTGCCGGCCTGCGACACCAGCATGCTGCCAGCGTCCACCTTGTTCAGCGAGTCGTCGATCAGCGCCTTGATTTCCTTGGCCGCCGCCGCGCTGCGCTGCGCCAGGTTGCGCACTTCCGACGCCACCACCGCGAAGCCGCGCCCCTGCTCGCCCGCGCGCGCCGCTTCCACCGCGGCGTTCAGCGCCAGAATGTTGGTCTGGAAGGCAATGCCGTCGATGACGCTGATGATGTCGGCGATCTTGCGCGACGAGCCGGTGATGGCGTCCATCGTGCTGACCACCTCGGCCACCACGCCGCCGCCGCGCTGCGCCACTTCCGACGCCTTCACCGCCAGCTGGTTGGCCTGGCGCGCGTTGTCGGCGTTCTGCTTGACGGTGGCGGTCAGCTCTTCCATCGAGGACGCGGTTTCCTCCAGGCTGGAGGCCTGCTCCTCGGTGCGGCCCGACAGGTCGAGGTTGCCGGCGGCGATCTGGTTGGAGGCGGTGGCGATGTTCTCGGTGCCGTGGCGGACGTCGGTGACGATGCTGATCAGGCCATCGTTCATCTTCTGCAGCGATTGCAGCAGGCGCCCGGTTTCGTCGCCGCTGGTGACTTCGATGTGCGTGGTCAGGTCGCGCTGCGCCACCGCCTCGGCGATGTCGACCGCCTGCCCCAGCGGCACCGTGATGCCGCGCGTCAGGCGCCACGCGCACAGCACGCCCAGCGCCAGCACCACCAAGCCGAACACGACCATGAAGGCGCGGTTGCTCTCGTACAGCGATTCGATCTGCTCGGCCTGGCTGTCCATGTTTTTGCGCTGGTGCTCCAGCAGCGTGCTCAGCGCGCCCAGGTAGGCCTTGCCGGCCGGCGTGAAGCGCTGTTCCAGTTCCTCGGCCGCCTCGTCCAGCTTGCCGTCCTTTTTCAGCGCGACGATCTTGTCGCGCGATTCGCCATATACCTTGCGATATTCCTTGAGCTTGTCGTACAGCGCCTTTTCGTCGTCGCCTTCCAGCAGCTCTTCCACGTTTTTCTGCAGCTTGTTAATTTCTGCCACCGACTGCCTGGTGTCGTCCGCAAAGAACGGGCCCAGCGACGGGTCCGAGCTTTTCGAGATGGCCGACGTGCGCCGCACGCTGGTGTGGATCAGGCGATACCAGTCGCTGATCATGCGCTCCTTGGCCAGCGGCTGCTGCATCATGTCGCGCGTGGCCATCGCCACCGTATGCATGTGGCGTATGCCGATCACCGTCATCAGGATCATCAACGCCAATACCAACCCGAAGCCCGCCGCCAGGCGCGTGCCAATTTTAAAATTGTTCATGAGTACCGTGCCGTAATGGCAATGTTGAAAAATAAAGATACGTTGCGACTGTGGCAACCGCGATTCGGGCAGCAGAAGATTGATTGCCCTAAAGAATCAACAGTTTAGCACGGCAATTATTTTAATGCGCGGGTGTGACTAGGCGGTGACGTGCAGCGTGCTGACGATGCCCTGCTCGAACGAGCTGGCAATGACGGTGCCGGCCAGGTCGGGATTGGTCTTGAGCAGATCCGCCCAGTTGCTCGCCGCCTGATCGGACAGGCCGGCGGTGGCCGTGCCGCTGCCGTTGTAGATGCCGGCGCCGGCGGTATTCAGGCTGGACAGTATCCCCTGGTCGAGCGCATCCTGCGCGCGGTTGGTGGTGTCGGCGTCGCTGCCGTCGGCCGGCACAGCGACCGGCTCCTTGACCTCGCCCGCCTGCTGCAGGCTGTTCAGCAGGCCGGACGGCGAGTACACCGCGGCGCCGGTCGAGCCGCCAAGCGACGCCACCACCGCCGACTGGGCCGACAGGCTGACCGCCTCGGACGACAAGGCCGCCGCCGCCGTGGCGCTCTGGGCGACGGTGGGCACGTACGGCTGGTAAGCCGCGTTGGCGGTGACGGTGTTCAGGGTAACGGTCATGATGACTTCAATATAGTGCCTTGCGGCACCATGTGCAAGGCCGGAGCGCGTGGCGGCGTCCGGCCTTGGCAGGGTGACAATCAGAGCTTGTTGGCGTCGTGATCACGCTTGGCGGTGTCGAGATGGCGGTCCACCTTGTCCTCCTGGCGCGCCACCTGGGCCGCGTGCTTGTCGGCGGCATGGTGGGCGATCACTTTCTGATCATGGCGGATTTCCTGCTTCTGCCGCTGGATCGCCTGCTGCTCGCCGCGACGGGCCTGCTCCAGCTGGGCGGCGCCGGCCAGGTTGCCCTGCTTCAGATCCTGGTGCTCGGCGTGGGCCAGCGCCCGGCTTTCCTGCCGCTCGGCCTGCAGTTGCTGCTTGCCGGCAGCCACCTCGCCCTGCTTCACCGCGATGACGGTGTTGTCGTGGCGGATTTCGCGGTTGTCCTGGTGAATTTGTTTGGTGTCCTGGCGGATCTGCGCGTTGTCTTGCTGGACCTGGGCCACGGGATTTTGCGCAAACGCTGCTGCGCTGATCATCGAAAGCAGGCCGGCGGTGATCATCAGGGTCTTGGTTTTCATGGCATTGTTCCTTTTCTGTCGGTTGGCAGACCGCTGTTCTTCAGCGCTCTTGCTCCTTCAACGCGCCCGCCGCGCGCGGCGACGACCCGACTTTCGTAAGAAAAGTTACCAGTTGTATCGTTGCGCCAGCCATGGCCATGCTATCGCACAGCGCCCGGCCTGGCCTGGCCGCATAAAAAAACGGGACACTTGCGTGTCCCGTTTTCGTTTTACTCCGCGGTGGCGGCAGCTTTTTTAGGGGCGGCCTTTTTTGCGGCGGGTTTCTTTGCGGCCGGCTTTTTGGCCGCTGGCTTCTTCACGGCCGCGGCTTTTTTGACCGGCGCTGGCGCCGCTTCCGCCGCGCCCTCGTCCGCCGCGGCCGCCTTGCCCTTGGCCGGCGCCTTGGCCTTGCGCTCTTCGAACTCGAAGCTGATCTTGCCGTCCTTGCCCTTCACCAGGAAGGCCTTGAACGGACGGCGCGTGCGCTGCGAGATGAAGCCTGGCAGCAGGTCGGTCTTGCCGTCGTTGAGCAGCTTGGCCATCTGCTCCGGCAGGATTTCCTGCTGCAGGATGATGCGGCCGCTGCGGAAGTCGCAGGTCTTCGGCTTGGCCACGCTGTGTTCGCACACGTAGGCCAGGCCCATCTCGTACACGCCGCCATTGCACTTCGGGCACGGACCCAGCGGCGTCTGGCCGCTGAAGTCGACCGGTTCCGAATCTTCCGACTCGTCGTTCTGGCCGAAGTCGAATTCCAGCTTGTAGTTCTTGATCTCCTCGTCCTTGACGATGCGCAGGATGGCCGCGAACGGCCGGCCCATCTTGGAGCGGAAGCCTTGCAGCGGACCGATGGTGCGGTCACGCAGCAGCTGTTCCACTTCCTCGATCTCAAACTGGCGCCCGCCCGGCGTTTTGCTCATCGAGAAATCGCAATGGGTGCAGGCGAAGCGGCGGTAGTTTTCCTTGACCACGTGGTTGCAGTTCGGGCACGGCGCGGTCAGCGTGGCGTAGTCGCCCGGAATGGTGTCGTTGTCGTATTCCTTGGCGCGCTTGACGATCACCTGCGTCATCTGCGCGATCTCGCGCATGAACTCTTCGCGCGAGATCTTGCCCTTTTCCATCTGCGACAGCTTGTATTCCCACTCGCCGG
Organism: Duganella sp. 1224; assembly: GCF_013408245.1. Lineage (GTDB taxonomy): Bacteria > Pseudomonadota > Gammaproteobacteria > Burkholderiales > Burkholderiaceae_D > Rugamonas. Next base: position 83,837 of record NZ_JACBYS010000009.1, on the reverse strand, counting down.
TCAGTTCCGGCGCGGTCAGCTCGTTGACGCCCAGGCCGCGCAGCAGCGTCATCAGCTGGAACGCCTTGGCGGTCGGCATCAGCTCGCGGCCTTCGCGCAGCAGATACTTCTCGGTCAGCAGGCCCTCGATGGTGGCGGCGCGCGTGGCCGGCGTGCCCAGGCCCTTGCCGGCCATGGCGTCGCGCAGCTCGTCGTCTTCCACCAGCTTGCCGGCGCCTTCCATCGCCGACAGCAGCGTCGCTTCGGTATAGCGCGCCGGCGGCTTGGTGACCAGGCCGTTGGCGTCGACCTTGTCGGTCAGCACCTTCTCGCCCTTGGCCACCGGCACCAGGCTCTTGTTGTTGCCGCCTTCCTTTTCCTTGTCGCCGTCATCGGCTTCCTTGCCGTAGATCGCCAGCCAGCCCGGATGGGTCATGACCTTGCCTTCGGTCTTGAAGGTATGGCCCGACACCTCGGTGTAGCGGGTGGTGACCTGGAACTCGGCGGCCGGGAAGAACACCGCCATGAAGCGGCGCGTGACCAGGTCGTACAGCTTCTGTTCCGGCTCGGACAGGTTCTTCGGCGCGATGGTGGTCGGGATGATCGCGAAGTGGTCCGAAATCTTGGTGTTGTCGAAGATGCGCTTGTTCGGCTTGACCCAGCCCTTGTCCAGGATCTGCTTGGCGAACTGGTGGTAGTTGTGGTTCTCCTTCACCACCTCCAGCGTCTGCTGCACGGTCGCCAGGTAGTCTTCCGGCAGGTGGCGCGAGTCGGTACGCGGATAGGTCAGCACCTTGTGCTTCTCGTACAGCGCCTGCGCCAGGCCCAGCGTGTTCTTGGCCGAGAAGCCGAAACGCGAGTTGGCCTCGCGCTGCAGGCTGGTCAGGTCGAACAGGCCCGGCGAGATTGAGGTGGTCGGCTTGGCTTCCTCGGTGACGTTGCCCTGCTTGCCGCGCACGGCCAGCGCGATGGAGTCGGCCGCGGCCTTGCTCCACAGGCGCTCGGCGCGCTTCTCGGGATCGGTCTCGTCCTTCTTGAACTTGGTGTCCAGCCAGCGGCCTTCGTACACGCCGGCGGCGCAGACGAACTCGGCCCGCACTTCCCAGTAGTCGCGCGGCTTGAACTTGCGGATTTTCTCTTCGCGCTCGACCACGATCGACAAGGTCGGCGTCTGCACCCGGCCGACGGTGGTCAGATAGAAGCCGCCCTCCTTCGAGTTGAAGGCGGTCATGGCGCGGGTGCCGTTGATGCCGATCAGCCAGTCGGCCTCCGAGCGGCAACGGGCGGCGTCGGCCAGCGGCATCATTTCCTCGTCGCTGCGCAGGTGGGTGAAGCCGTCGCGGATCGCGGACGGCGTCATCGACTGCAGCCACAGGCGCTTGACCGGCTGCTTGGCCTTGGCGTTCTGGGCGATCAGGCGGAAGATCAGTTCTCCTTCGCGGCCCGCGTCGCATGCGTTGATCAGGGTGGTGACATCCTTGCGCTTGATCAGCTTGTTCAGCACCTTGAGGCGCGCCTCGGTCTTGGCGATCGGGTTCAGCGCGAAATACGGCGGAATCATCGGCAGGTGGGCGAAGCTCCACTTGCCGCGCTTGACGTCATGTTCTTCCGGGACGGCAATTTCCAGCAGGTGACCGACGGCGGAAGACAACACGTACTCGTCGGATTCAAAGTACTCATCGTGCTTGGTAAAGCCGCCCAGCGTCTTGGCGATGTCGTTCGCGACAGACGGTTTCTCGGCGATGATGAGGGTTTTGCTCATATTTTAATATCTCGTTTTTAACACTTGGGAGGGACAGCATGCGCATCATACATGGATCGCACGGCAGTCTGCACGTTTCCGTCACAGTCTTGTCAAAGCGCAAATAATAAGCGGATTGCCGGGCGCACCGCAAGCACGGCGCGTCCGGATGGCACAAAAGAAAGGGAAAATTCAGTGCAGCAGGCGCGGCGCCTGGTCTTCGTCCGAGCCGAACAGGTCGTCGAACATCAGCGCGTCCGGCTCCTTGCCTTGGCTCCAGAGCAACATCAGCACGATGACCTTGAGCTTGCCCAGCGACACCGGCATCTCGTCCAGCGCCAGCGCGCGCTCGATGACGATCTCGCGTTGCAGCGGCGACAACACCTTGGCCGATTCGAGGAACTGGATGAAGCCGATGGCCGGCGCCCCCAGCGCGTCCTGCTCTTCCTCGACGTAGAAACGGGTGCCGGTGGAGGCCGCCGTCAGCGCCTGTTCCACGCCCGCCATGGCCGTCAGGTCGGTCAGCCACACCAGCGCCTCGGAGATCTCGACGTCGTCAAAACCGACGGCCGACAGCTTCTTGGCCAATGCGGCCGGCTCGGGGCAGGCATCGGGACGGTAATAAGTCTCGTAGAGATAAACAAGGACGTCGAACATGGCTCTACTCTATCAGTTAACACGAAAAGGATACAAGTGCGTTCAGCCACGCAAGCGCTGAAACATGCCGCCAGGCAACCGTTCCAGCAACCCCGCCAGTTCCAGCGCCAGCAACTGCCCCTGCAGCTCGGCGGCGCTCTGCCCCAGGTGCCTGGCCAGCATCTCGGCCTGCACCGGATCGTCGCCCATGGCCGCCAGCACCCGGTCGACAAAACTATCATCCAGCGCCGGCCGCGCGCCCGCCTCGGCGGCGGCCAGCATGTGCAGGGCCGACAACACATCGGCGGCGCTTTCCACCAGCCGCGCGCCGTCGCGGATCAGCTGGTGGCAGCCCTTGGACAGTGTCGCATGAATCGAGCCGGGCACGGCGTACACATCGCGCCCCTGCTCGGCGGCCAGGCGGGCGGTGATCAGCGAACCGGACTGGGCGGCCGCCTCCACCACCAGCACGCCGCGCGCCAGCCCGCTGATGATGCGGTTGCGGCGCGGGAAGCTGTCGCGCGACGGCGGCGTGCCGAGCGCGTACTCGCTGACGATGCAGCCCTCCTCGGCAATGCGCCGCGCCAGCGCGCCGTTGCGCGCGGGATAGATGCGGTCGGCGCCGGTGCCGAGCACGGCGATGGTGCCGCCGGCGCCGTTCAGCCCGCCGGCGTGGGCGGCAGCGTCGATGCCCAGCGCCAGCCCGGAGACGATGGTCACGCCAGCCTCGGACAGCGCCTGCGCCAGGCGCTCGGCGTTCAGCAGGCCCTGGCGGCTGGCGTTGCGCGCGCCCACCACCGCCACCGAGCGCTGCGGCAGCAGCTGCACCCGGCCCTTGACGAACAGCAGCAGCGGTGCGCCGATGATGTGGCGCAAATAGTCGGGATAGGCCGGATGGCCGAACGGCAGCAGCAGGTTGCCCGGCTGTTCCTGCCACGCCAGCATCGCGTCCAGCTGGGCGTCGAGGCCGGGCGGCGGCGCGCCCAGCAGCGCGTCGGCCTGCCGCGGCCGTGCCACGCCCAGCAGCGCCTCGCGGCTGGCGGCAAAGATGGCGTCGGGTGTCTTGAAGTGCTCCAGCAGGCGATGCGCGGTCAGCAGGCCGACGTGGTCGGTCTGTTGCAGACGCAGCCAGCCGGCCAGCGCTGGCAACGTCGTTTTGGCAGGTGGGTCCGTGGCTTGCACGGCGCGGCTTACTCCGGCGACTTGGCGACGTCGCCGATCTGCACCGGCGCCGTGACCTGCATGATCAAGCCATAGGAAATATGCTTGAACGTGCGGAAGATAAACAAGCTGCCCACTTCCTCATCCGGCAGCTTGACCTGCTGCTCGCGCCCGAACCAGCCCTTTTTGGCCGTGGAATCGCTGACAGTCGCTCCCGCATGGTACAGCTGCAGCACGGACCCGATATCGAGTCCGTCAAGCTTTCCGCGATTAATGCTGACAATCTGGTTCTGGCCGGCGTGGGTGACGCCGCCGTACACCGCCACCACGCGCGCATCGAGCGGCTGGGCGGGCGGGTGCGGCACATAATTCTGCAGCGGTGTCGGCGGCACCGCGCGCAGCTGGTCGCCCTTGCCGATTTCCTGGGCGGCGGTGGTGACGCTGAAGGTGTGCACGTCGCTGCCCGCGCCCGGCCGGGCCTCGGCCTGCAATTTCATCGTGCCTAAATAAAAGGCCTCGTAGCCGATCACCTGCTTGGTGACCGGGTCCTTCAGCGGCGCGCCCGGACGGAACACCTGGAACGCGCTGTTGCCGTCCAGCGCGCCGCGCACATAGGCCTTGTCGCCCTTGCCGAGGAATACCCGGCCCTCCTGGGTGGCGACGATGCGCGGCGCGTTGCTGAGCTCGTCATCCTCGACGATCAGCGGCTGGGTCAGGAACGGTTCGATGTCGCCCGGCGCGATCGATGGCACGGCGTCGGCGCCCAGGCCCTCGGTGCGCACGCGCGGGCTCAGGCGCTGGGCGCCGGCATCGTTGGCGCCGGCGGCGATCGGCTGGCCCAGCCGCAGGCGGCCGGCGGCGCGGTCGAACCAGATGATCTGGCCCGGATAGATCCAGTGCGGGTTGGCGATCTCGTCGCGGTTCATGCCCCACACGGTGGGCCAGCACCACGGTTTTTGCAGGAAGGTGCCGGAAATGTCCCACAGCGTGTCGCCCTTGACCACCACGTGCTGGTCCGGGGCGTCGGCGCGGAATGCGCACACCAGCGGCGCAGACGATGCCGCCGAGGCGGCAAAAAGCGTGACCCAGACCAGACGACGACCGACTGTGCTAAAATTTTTCATTAATAGATCCAGTAAGTGCGCCGCAGGCACACGACAGCCAAGCAGTAAAGCTTGCCAAATTGAATCAAATTCTGCCCATAAAACCCTGAACTAGCAAGCGAAACCGCGCCTTCACCGATCGCCGCGCGCTGGCTGCATTAGCAGGGCAATCACATAGTTTTCACTTAGTTATCATGGCTATTTTAAATATTCTGCGTTACCCCGATCCACGCCTGCACAAGGTTGCCGCGCCGGTCACCGTGTTTGACGAGCGCCTGGAGAAACTGGTGGCCGACATGGCCGAGACCATGTACGACGCGCCCGGCATCGGCCTGGCCGCCACCCAGGTGGACGTGCACGAGCAGGTGATCGTCATCGACATCACCGAGGAAAAGAACGCGCTGACCGCCTTCATCAACCCGGAAATCCTGTGGGCCAGCGACGACAAGCAGCTGTACGAGGAAGGCTGCCTGTCGGTGCCGGGCATCTACGACGGCGTCGAGCGTCCGACCAAGGTCAAGGTGCGCGCCTTCGACGTCAAGGGCCAGCCGTTTGAAGTGGACGCCGACGGCCTGCTGGCCGTGTGCATCCAGCACGAGATGGACCACCTGAAAGGCAAGGTCTTTGTCGAGTACCTGTCGCCGCTGAAGCGCAACCGCATCAAGACCAAGCTGCAGAAGGAAGAGCGCGGCATTCAGCGCGAAGCCCAGCTGCGCGCGCAGGGCCGCCGCTACTGATGGCTGGCGCCGCCATGAAAGTCATCTTCGCCGGCACCCCGGAATTTGCCGCCGTGGCCCTGCAATCGCTGCACGAGGCCGGCTTTGAGATCCCGCTGGTGCTGACCCAGCCGGACCGTCCCGCCGGCCGCGGCATGCAGTTGCAGCCGTCGGCGGTCAAGCAGTACGCCGTGTCAAAAGGCATCGATGTGCTGCAGCCGCTGTCGCTGCGCATGGACAGCAAGGACCCGCAGCGCGCCGAGGAAGCCAGGGCCGCGCACCAGCGCCTGCTGTCGACGCCATACGATGTGATGGTGGTGGCCGCCTACGGCCTGATCCTGCCGCGCAGCACGCTGGACATCAAGCCCTGCCTCAACATCCACGGCTCGCTGCTGCCGCGCTGGCGCGGCGCCGCACCAATCCACCGCGCCATCGAGGCGGGCGACGCTGAAACCGGCATCACCATCATGGAAATGGAAGAAGGCCTGGACACCGGCCCGATGCTGCTGATTGAAAAGGTGGCCATCGCGGACAGCGACACCACCGGCAGCCTGCATGACAAGCTGGCGGCGCTGGGCGGCAAGATGATCGTCGAGGCGCTGCAAAAATACCAGCACCAGCAGCTGGAGGCGGTGGTGCAGCCGGAAGACGGCGTGACCTACGCCGCCAAGATCAGCAAGGAAGAAGCCACGCTGGACTTCACGCAATCTGCGGTGGAGATCGGCCGCAAGATCCGCGCCTTCAATCCCTTCCCAGGTGCGCACGGCACGGTCAACGACGTGGTGATCAAGCTGTGGGGCGCCGAGGTGGTGGACGCCAGCGGCCCGGCCGGCAAGGTGCTGTCGGCCGACGCCCAGCACGGCATCGTGGTGGCCTGTGGCCAGGGCGCGCTGCGCCTGACCTCGCTGCAAAAACCGGGCGGCAAGCGTTTGCCCGCCGCCGAGTTCATCAAGGGCTTCGCGCTGGAAGGCCTGTCGTTCTCGTGATCAGTTGACCGCCTGCGGCTCACCGCACGGCGCGTCCATGTTGTAGTTGCCCAGGTTGGCGCGCAGGATCAGCAGCGACTGCCGCTTGCGCTCCAGCGCCGCCTGCTGCGCTTCAATCTCGCGCAGCAGGATGGCCGACTGTTGCATCGTCTTCTCGATCGAGCACTTGCCGTTTTCGTCGAGCATGTCGCGGATCACGTCCAGCGAAAAGCCCAGCTTCTTGGCGCCCTGGATCAGCTTGAGCCGGTCCGGCGCGTTGCTGGCGTACTGGCGATAGCCGGACGAGGTGCGCGAGATCGGCGCCAGCAGCCCCTGCTCTTCATAAAACCGGATCGCCGAGGCGGCCAGGCCCGACTTGCGCGATAATTCACCGATTTTCATTTTCCGCTTGACCCTCAAGTTGACTTGAAACTTATTATAGATCGGTCCGCCGTCTCCTGCCCAGGCAGGCTTTATTACAAATAGGAGTATCGATATGACTGATGTCATCAAACATCTGAACTGGCGCTACGCCACCAAGAGCTACGACGCGTCCAAAAAGCTGGACGAGGAAAAGCTGAACCATGTGCTGGAAGCGATCCGCCTGGCGCCGACCTCCAGCGGCCTGCAGCCGTTCGAGGTGTTCGTGGTGAAGAATCCTGACCTGCGCGCCAAGATCCGCGAAGTGGCGTGGAACCAGTCGCAAGTGACCGACGCCTCGCACTTGCTGGTGTTCGCGGCCTGGGACAACATCACCCCGGCGCGCATTGACGCCGCCTTCGACTACACCAACGAAGTGCGCGGCTTCATCAATGAAGGCTGGGAAGCCTACCGCAAGCAGCTGCACGGCATCATCGCCGCCCGCACCGAGCAGGCCAACTTTGACGCCGCCGCGCGCCAGGCCTACATCGCGCTGGGCGTGGCACTGGTGGCCGCCGCCGAGCAAGGCATCGACAGCACGCCGATGGAAGGCTTCGATCCGGCCGCCGTCGACCGGATCCTGGGCCTGAAAGAGCGCCACCTGCGCAGCGTGGTGATCCTGCCGCTGGGCTACCGCAAGGCCGACAGCGACTGGCTGGTCAACCTGAAAAAGGTGCGCCGCCCGATCGGCAAGATGGTCACCGAGCTGAACTAAGCAAACGGCCGGTCCGCGCGGCCGGCCCACCTCACTATTTCGCCATTGTTTGGCGCTCATCAAATCCAGCCCGGATTCACATAGACCGCCTTTACGCTGGCGCCTAGACTCGATGCTCAACCATTGCCATCGAGGAGGCGCCAATGGACACTTACCCAAGCGGTTCACGCAAACAACTCGCACTGCAACGGCGGCTTGACGCCCTGTTCCGCGCGCTGGCGTCGGACTTTCTTCTGCGCGAGCAGTTCATCACCGATCCGGCACAGATCGCCTCGGAATACGTCAACGGCAAGCGCATCCCGCCCGAGGAAGCGGCGGCGATGAACCACCTGATCTACGCCTGCCTGGCCAATAACTACCTGATCTCCTGGTTCCGCGATTACGCCATGCGCAGCGACGGCAAAGCCATCACGCAACAAGGCTTTGTGCGGGACTTGTCCGCCGCGGTCATCGAGCAGCGCGCCCATCACGTGGTATCCGCGCTGGCCCATTTCGCGCTGCACGACACCGCCCGCATCAAGCTGGACGACAACTGGCTGCAAGTGATCTTCGGCCGCTGGCACCACTTCGGCGAAGACGGCACGGACGATGCCACCGATGCCACCGATGCCACTAATGCCACCGACAGCACCGGGACCGACGAAACCGGCACCGACGATGCCACCGACAGCACTGGCACCGATGACGCGACGGACAGCACCGGCACGGACGCCACCGACAGCACCGGCACGGACGCCACCGACAGCACCGGCACGGACAGCACTGGCACGGACAGCACTGGCACCGACAGCACCGGCACCGACCTGAGCGGCACACTCACCGCCGTCACCTGGAAAACCTACATCACCGAAACCACCGAGAAAACGCACCCAAGCACCACACCCTTCACGCACACCGGCATGACGCGCTCGCCCATAACCACCGCCACCACGCTGAACACCGAACGCTTCCTCGGCACCAGCCACGTCATCATCACGCTGGAAGCACTGACCAGCTACGCGCGCCACCTGATCCGTTCCGGCGCGCTGGACGAGCGGCCATGAACTTCGCCGACCTGTTGCCCGCGCGCTCCAAGCCGCCGACGCCGCGGGACGCGCCGGCCGCGCGACGCCGATTGCTGCTCACGCTCCTCAAAAACGGCCACACCAACGCCGCGGACTCCCTGTGGCGGCAAGAACTGTCAGCCGACGACTCCGCCTTCCAGTGGGCGCAAACCGAGCTGGACCGCGCGATGCGGCAAGGCGACTTTGCCTTGACTGAGCACCTGGGCAAGCTGCTGGCCCACCGCTGGCGCAGCCACTGGCACCCGGACCGCATCGCCGCCAGCCACGCCCTGCCGCGCGTGCCACGCGACACCCTCACCGTCAGCAAGCTGCGCCACGACGCCGGCCAGTTCGCCTACCTGCGTAGCCTGAACCTGCTGGACGCCAGCTTCGACGCCGCCATCCACACCTACCACCAACTGGCCGACCACATGGCTGCCGCCGGCCACGACGAAGCGCGCAGACCGATGAGCGACAGCGAGCGCGCCCAGATCGGCCACCTCTACAACCGCATCGTGCACCTGCCGCCAGCCGGCCGCGTGCCGCGCGCGCTGTCTCCCGGCTGGAACCCGCGCGACATCGAAGCGCGCTTCCTGGAGCAAGGCGACGGCCTGGTCGTGATCGACGACTTCCTGACGCCAGAGGCGCTGCAAGGCCTGCACCGCTTCGCCCTGCAAGCCACCGTCTGGACCGGCATCCGCTATGCGTACAACCGCTTCGGCGCATTCTTCCAGGACGGCTTCCATTGCGCGCTGCTGCTGCAGGTCGCGCAGGAATTGCAGGCAGCGCTGCCGCGCGTCATCACGCCACGCTACCCGCTACGGCAAATCTGGGGCTTCAAGAACGCCGGCGACCTGCCGGAAGACGTCAACCTGCACGCCGACTTCGCCGCCGTCAACGTCAACTTCTGGCTGACGCCGGACGACTGCAACTTGTCACCGGAGACCGGCGGCATGAAGGTCTACGACGTCGACGCCCCGCTGGCGTGGGACTTCCACACCTACAACGGCCGAACCGACATCATCAAGGCCTTCCTGCGCGAGAACCGGGCAAAAGCGACCTATATCCCCTACCGGCAAAACCGCTGCGTGCTGTTCAACTCCGACCTGTTCCACGGCACCCACGCGGTCCATTTCAAGCCGGGATTCGAACATCACCGCATCAACGTCACGCTGTTGTATGGCCACCGCGAACAAGACCAGTTGCATCGCAGCCTGAGCAGCCGCCCGGACCTCGCCGCGCGCTGGGCACGGCAAGACAGCGCATGGCGCTCGCCAGCCTTCAGCCGCCATCGCTGACAGGGCGCCACCATGCCCTCGCAATTCGGCCAGGACCAGTTGGTGCTGCAACTGCTCAACGGCCAGCGCAACGGCTACTTCCTCGACACCGGCGCCGCCGACGGCCTCCGCAGCAGCAACACCGCGCTGCTGGAGCGCGAGTTCGGCTGGCGCGGCCTGTGCGTCGAACCCAACACCACGTTTTACCAGCGGCTGATCCGCAACCGAAACTGCCAATGCCTGAACGCCTGCCTGTACGACCGCGTGGCCGACCTGCCTTTTCTGGAAGCGGCCGGCACACTTGGCGGCCTGGTCAACGCATTCGCCCCCGCGCAACTGGCGCACGCCGTGAGAACCCAGCGCCTGACGCTGGATGCCGCTGGCCATCCGCCGCTGGTCAGCAAGCGCACCATGACCCTCGCCACCGCGCTGTCGCAGGCGCGGGCGCCCGCCGTCATCGACTACTGGAGCCTGGATACCGAAGGCAGCGAATTGGCGCTGCTGCGGAGTTTTCCTTTCGAGCGCCACACCTTCAACATTATCACCGTCGAACACAATCACCAGCCGGCGCGGGCGGCGATTCGCGGCTTTCTGGAAGCGCGCGGTTTCATCTTCGTCACAGCATGGTTTATCGATGACTGCTACCTCCGCGCGGCGGCGTTTCCGCGCCGGCACGCCGGCAGCGTGGTATGGCGGCGCCGCTATTAGTCGATGAGCGACACCACACGGTCGCCTTCGGCCGGATGGCAACCGTCGGCAATCGGCGTCCAGCCGCGGTGGATGACGATCTGCTTGTCGTCATGGCATAACTCGACGCGCTGGCTTTGCGGAAAGCGCGCACGCACAAAGTCCTCCACCGTGCTGGGCAAGCTGATATGCAGCTGCAAGGCGTCACGGTCCTGGTCCGGATGATCATCCAGGTGCAGCAGCGGCACGAAATACGCGGCCAGCATCCACAAGCGCGAGCCGACATCGACCGGCTGCGGCGCGTAATGTTCCTCGCGCAGCCAGGCTTGCGCGCGCGCCCGCAGATCCTCGCCATCCGGCAGATCGCCCCAGCCGGCCGCCAGCATCTCGATCAGCCACTGGTTGCAGTTCTGGTAGCGCAGGCCGTAAGCGTAGGCATTGGCGCTGTACTGCGCGCCCAGCAGGTGCAGCGCGCGCGAGGTATCCAGCAGCGCCGGCCGCAACGCCAGCACCGCCTGCGGCGGCAGGCGCACAATGCTCACATACCCCAGTTGCGGATCGTCGGTGCCCATGGCGAAGCCGGCCAGACCCTGATCGTAGATGCGCGGCCGGCCCTCGTCGCAAGCGTAGTACAACTGCCGCGCCGACCAGGCGCCCTGCTCCGAGCGCCACGCCACCGCGCCGTGCGAATAACGGATGTGGAAGCGCGACAGATCCAGCCCGGAGCGGCTGACCAGCGCCACGCTCTCGTCGGTGGCGGCCAGTTCGTCGCGCAGCACGGCGGCAAAGCGCAGCAGGCGATCCTGCTCGGCGGCGCTGAGATCGTGCGTGCGGTCGCAGAAGCGGCCGGACGAAGCGTGGGCGGCGCCGGCTGCCATCAGCAGGCCCAGCGCCAGTGCGCGCAACCGTTTCAAAGGCTCAGCGGACGCGAGGCCAGCTCGCCATACCACTCGTCGGCCAGCACCAGGTAGAACGGCTGGCGATTGTCGGCGCGGCCAAACTCGATGCCGTAGACGCGGTTGTGCGCATACATCCCGTCGCCAACGGCCAGTTGCTGCTTGTCGAAAGTCGTTTGCGGCAGGTCCAGCACAATGCGCTGGGCCGCATCGTCGGCCTGCATGGTGACGCGGGTGCGGTCGGCGCGGCCGGGCGTAACGGCGATGTCGATGATGCGGTAGTCGGCGTCGGCCACGCGTTTGTTGTTGTTCGAGCTGTTGCTGGAGCTGGCCAGCGAATCGGACACGCTGCCGCTGGAAGCCGAACTGGCGCTCGACGCGGACGACGCCACGCTGTCCGCCTGTGCATGCAATGCCACAGCCATCAGGCCAACGGCACCCATCAATCGCATGGTCAAAGTGATATTCATCTACACTTCCTAAACTGTGCAAATAAGGAAGTATAAAAGGAGACTGTTATGTCCGCATCTGAAATCAGCTGCTGGTTCGACTTTGCCAGCAACTACAGCTACCTGAGCGTGTTGCGGCTGGCGCGGCAGAAGGAGGTGATCGTGCACTGGAAGCCCTTCCTGCTGGGACCGATCTTCAAGGAGCAGGGCTGGGACAACTCGCCGTTCGTGCTGCAGAAGGACAAGGGCGATTACGTGTGGCGCGACATGCCGCGCGAATGCGCCAAGTATGGCCTGCCGTGGCGCCGGCCGTCCGAGTTTCCGCGCCGCTCGCTGCTGGCGGCGCGGGTGGCGCTGCTGGGCGAGCATCAGCCGTGGATGGCCGAATTCTGCGCGCGTGTCATGCTGGCCAACTTCGAGCACGACGAGGACATCGGCACCCCGGAGGTGATCGCCGCCATCCTCACCAGCATCGGCCTCGACGCGCCGGCGCTGCTGAGCGCCGCCCAGTCCGACGACAACAAGGCCCGCCTGCGCGCCCGCAACGACGAAGCCCGCGCCCGCCACATCTTCGGCGCCCCCACCTTTTTCGTGGGCGCCGACATGTACTGGGGCAACGACCGCCTGGCCGACGCTCTAGCCTTGGCCAGCCATCGCTAGCCGCGCCTGGTATCGCTCCATGTAAACACGCAAGACCTGACTGATGCGCTTTGAACGCTCTGGTTCCGGAAGCGTCGACCTGAACCATTCGTAAATGTCACTGTCGACAACCACGCTATTCTTTTCCACCAATGGGCCAATCCTTCGCGCTTTCGCAAAGAATTCTTCACCCAGTTCAGGAATATCACTCAAATCAATATCCTCGTCCATATCGTTTCTCCTCTGACTTCAACGCTTTGCGCGCCGAGATAATTCTCGTCGTACCTGCGTCACGATTTACGAATGCAACCGCCAGCAATCGCGCGCCTGAAAAGCCAATGGCAATATAGCGGTCTTCATTCAAGGAACTATCAACATCGAAATAAACCAAGGGAGACCCGTCGAAGACCTCTTTTGCTTCATCAAAGCTCACCCCGTGCTTCTTAATGTTAATTTGGTTCTTGTGCTCGTCCCATACAAATTTCATGGCCGCTCCATCTCAGTATAGAGCGCGGCGCAGCGCGCACTGTTGGATGGTGCGCCGCTGCGGGTCGCGGCCTTTGAGATGGATCAGGCGAGCGAAACGGCAGATTGTTGCGGCGATGCCGCTGTTGGCTGAAGCATATTCAGGGATGCCGTATAATCCCAGACCGCCCTCAGCCTCATGGCGCGCTCCCTCTAAGACTCCTGAGATATCAAATGAATAACACCGTATCCCGTCCCGTCATGTCCAAGACCGATGCCCAGTTGCGCGCGATTCTCGCCCGCCGCATCATGATCCTGGACGGCGCGATGGGCACCATCATCCAGCAGTACAAGCTGGATGAAACCGCCTATCGCGGCGGCCCCGACGGTGCGTTCATCGACTTCGCCCCGCCCGCCGACGCCGGCGCGCGCGAGCTGTTCGTCAAGGGCAACAACGAGCTGCTGACGCTGACCCAGCCGCAGGTGATCCAGGAAATCCACGAACGCTACCTGGCCGGCGGCGCCGACATCATCGAAACCAACACCTTCGGCGCCACCTGGATCGCCCAGGACGATTACTACATGGGCCACCTGGCCTACGAGATGAACGTGGCCGCCGCCAGGCTGGCGCGCGCCGCCACCGCCAGGTACAGCACGCCGGACAAGCCGCGCTTCGTCGCCGGCGCCCTCGGCCCGACGCCGAAAACCGCGTCGATCTCGCCGGACGTCAACGACCCGGCCGCCCGCAACATCACCTTCGACCAACTGGTGGACGCCTACTACGAGCAGACCAAGGGCCTGATCGACGGCGGCGTCGACTTGCTGCTGGTGGAAACCATCTTCGACACGCTGAATTGCAAGGCCGCGCTGTTCGCCATCGAAAAATACTACGACGAGCACCCGGCGCAGGAACGCCTGCCGCTGATGATCTCCGGCACCGTGACCGACGCCTCCGGCCGCATCCTGTCCGGCCAGACCGTGCCGGCGTTCTGGAACTCGGTGCGCCACGCCAAGCCGCTGACGATCGGCCTCAACTGCGCGCTCGGCGCGGCGCTGATGCGTCCCTACGCCGAGGAACTGTCGCAGATCGCCGACACCTACGTCTGCATCTACCCCAACGCCGGCCTGCCCAACCCGATGAGCGACACCGGCTTCGACGAACTGCCGGCCGACACCTCGGCGCTGCTGAAGGAATTCGCCGAGGCGGGCTTCATCAACATCGCCGGCGGCTGCTGCGGCACCACGCCCGACCACATCAAGGCCATCGGCGAAATCCTGTCGACGGTCGAGCCGCGCAGCGTGCCGCAGGTGCCGGTGGCGCAGCGCCTGTCCGGCCTGGAGCCGTTCACCATCGACGACAGCTCGCTGTTCGTCAACGTCGGTGAGCGCACCAACGTCACCGGCTCCAAGGCCTTCGCGCGCATGATCCTCAACGAGCAGTACGACGAGGCGCTCAGCGTGGCGCGCCAGCAGGTGGAAAACGGCGCCCAGGTCGTCGACATCAACATGGACGAGGCGATGCTGGATTCGCAGGCCGCCATGACCCGCTTCCTCAACCTGATCGCCTCGGAACCGGACATCTCGCGCGTGCCGATCATGATCGACTCGTCCAAGTGGTCGGTGATTGAAGCGGGCCTGAAATGCGTGCAAGGCAAGTCCATCGTCAACTCCATCTCGATGAAGGAAGGCGAGGAAGAATTCATCCGCCAGGCCAAGCTGTGCCTGGCCTACGGCGCCGCCGTCATCGTCATGGCCTTCGACGAGAAAGGCCAGGCCGACACCTACGAACGCAAGATCGAAATCTGCGGCCGCGCCTACAAAGTGCTGACCGAGAAGGTCGGCTTCCCGCCGGAAGACATCATCTTCGACCCGAACATCTTCGCGGTCGCCACCGGCATCGAGGAGCACAACAACTACGCGGTGGACTTCATCAACGCCACCCGCTGGATCAAGGAAAATCTGCCGCACGCGAAGATTTCCGGCGGCGTGTCCAACGTCTCGTTCTCGTTCCGCGGCAACGACCCGGCGCGCGAGGCCATCCACACCGTGTTCCTGTACCACGCCATCAAGGCCGGCATGACCATGGGCATCGTCAACGCCGGCATGGTCGGCGTCTACGACGACCTGGAACCGGAACTGCGCGAGCGCGTCGAGGACGTGGTGCTGAACCGCCGCGAGGACGCCACCGAGCGCATGATCGAATTCGCCGGCACCTTGAAGGCCGGCGCCGGCAAGCAGGAGGCGGCCACGCTGGAATGGCGCAACGGCCCGGTGGAAAAACGCCTGGCGCACGCGCTGGTGCACGGCATCACGCAATGGATCACCGAGGACACCGAGGAGATGCGCGCGCAGGTGGCGGCGTCCGGCGGCCGGCCGATCCACGTCATCGAAGGCCCGCTGATGGATGGCATGAACATCGTCGGCGACCTGTTCGGCCAGGGCAAGATGTTCCTGCCGCAAGTGGTCAAGTCGGCGCGCGTGATGAAGCAGGCGGTGGCGCACCTGATCCCCTTCATCGAGGAGGAAAAGGCCGAGGAGGAGCGCCGTACCGGCATCGTCGCCAAGCCCAAGGGCAAGATCGTCATCGCCACCGTCAAGGGCGACGTGCACGACATCGGCAAGAACATCGTCTCGGTGGTCCTGCAATGCAATAACTTTGAAGTGGTGAACATGGGCGTGATGGTGCCGGCCTCCGAGATCCTGGCGCGCGCCAAGGTGGAGAACGCCGACATCATCGGCCTGTCCGGCCTGATCACGCCGTCGCTGGA
The DNA here is from genome assembly GCF_013408245.1 of Duganella sp. 1224. Classification (GTDB taxonomy): domain Bacteria; phylum Pseudomonadota; class Gammaproteobacteria; order Burkholderiales; family Burkholderiaceae_D; genus Rugamonas. The sequence goes on along the minus strand of NZ_JACBYS010000009.1, from coordinate 68,177 downwards.
AGAGATGGCCCACGTGGCCAAGGAAATGCAGCGCGACGAACACTTCCGCATGCTGAAGATCCCGCTGCTGATCGGCGGCGCCACCACCAGCCGCGCCCACACGGCGGTGAAGATTGCCCACAACTACGACGGGCCGGTGGTGTACGTGCCGGACGCGTCGCGTTCAGTGTCGGTGGCGCAATCGCTGCTGACGCCGGAATCGCGCGAGCAGTACATCGCCGAGATCGAGCAGGATTACGAGCGCATCCGCGAACAGCACGCCAACAAGAAGGCCCTGCCGATGCTGCCGCTGGCCGAGGCGCGCGCCAACAAGATGCAGCTGTCGTTCGCGCCGGTGAAGCCGAAGTTCATCGGCCGCCGCGAGTTCCGCAACGTCGACCTGGCCACCATCGCGCGTTACATCGACTGGGGCCCGTTCTTCCAGACCTGGGATCTGGCCGGCCCCTTCCCCGCCATCCTGACCGACGAGGTGGTGGGCGAGGCGGCGACCAAGGTGTACGAGGAAGGCCAGGCCATGCTGAAGAAGCTGATCGACGGCCGCTGGCTGACCGCCAACGGCGTTATCTCGCTGCTGCCGGCCAACACCGTCAACGACGACGATATCGAGGTCTACACCGACGATACGCGCGCGACCGTGGACTTCACTTACTACGGCCTGCGCCAGCAGGGCGTGAAGCCGGTGGTGGATGGCGTGCAGCGTCCCAACCAGTGCCTGGCCGATTTCATCGCGCCCAAGAATAGCGGCGTCAAGGATTACATCGGCATGTTTGCGGTGACCGCCGGCCTGGGCATCGAGAAGCACGAGAAGCGCTTCGAGGACGCGCACGACGATTATTCGTCGATCATGCTGAAGTCGCTGGCCGACCGTCTGGCCGAGGCGTTTGCCGAGTATCTGCACGAGCGCGTGCGCACCGACTTGTGGGGCTATGCGGCCGACGAGAAGTTGAGCAACGAGGAGCTGATCGGCGAGCAGTACCTGGGCATCCGTCCGGCGCCGGGCTATCCGGCCTGCCCGGAACATACGGTCAAGCGCGACATGTTCAAGACCATGCAGGCCGAGGAGATCGGCATGCAGCTGACGGATTCCTTCGCCATGTATCCCGGCGCGGCCGTGTCCGGCTTTTACTTCGCGCACCCCGAGTCGAAATACTTCGTTGTCGGCAAGATCGGCGAGGACCAGCTCAACGACATGGCGCAACGCCGTGGGGTCGACAAGGCCGAGCTGGAACGCTGGCTGGCGCCCAACCTGTCGTAAACCGCCACCACCGTCATGCCGGCGCAAGCCGGCACCCATAACCCCTGTGCCTCGCCGCGCACTCGGCATGGATTCCGGCTTGCGCCGGAATGACGTGGTTTATTGGCGCTGGTCTTTCAGAAACTTCCACACGGCCAGCGCCCCGAACACCACCGCAAAGCCCAGCAACACCGCCATCGCCGGCACCGCGCCGTTCAGGCCGAGGCCGCGCCACGTGACCGCGTCCAGGCCATCCACCGCCCAGCGCGTCGGCACCACCAGCGTGGCGGTCTGCATCCACTGCGGGAACACGAACGACGGCACCCAGGCGCCGCCCAGCATCACCAGGATCAGTGTGGCGAAGGTGGCGATGCCGCGCGCCGCTTCCGGCGTCTTGCCGAAGGCGGCGATCAGCAGGCCGAACGCGGCCGTCATCATGCCGAAGCAGACCGCCATGCCGAGGAAGCCGGCCACGCTGGTGATCTGCACCTTGAAGATCAGCACCGCGCAAATGAACATGGCCACCATCAGGCCGGTGGCGATGATGGCGCCGGCGACGGCGCGGCTCATGATGACAGTCTTCAGCGAAATGGGCGCGGCCAGCAGGCGGCTCCAGATGCCCTGGCGCTGCTCCAGCAGAATGCTGATGCCCAGGTTGATGCCCATGAACAGGATGAACTGCACGCCCATGCCGGCGAAGGAGTGCGCGTAGCCGTTGTATTTGGGGCCGCTGCTCAACGCTTCGTCGTGCGTGGTGTACGGCATGGTCATGCCGCCGCCGGCGTGCGCCGCACCGGCCGCGTTGGCCGCGTTGGTTGCGCTGGCGGCGCCGGCCGATGCGCCGGAGGTTGCCGAGGCCGCACCGTCGGCGCCAGCGGCGGAGGCCGCGTTTGTCGCCGCCAGCTGGTCCTGGAACTTCTTCAGGCTGCTAAGGAAATCGCCCAGTTGCGCCTGCTCGGCAGTGCGGCTGCCGGCGGCCGGCAACTCGGCCAGATACTTTTCCGTGGTGCGGCCGCCCTGCCCGCTCATGACGGACGCGCTGGTCACTTGCATCACCTGCTGCGTCAACAAGCCCTTGACCATCGCCAGCATGGTCGACTGCGACGGATCGTAATACAGCGGCAGTTCCGGCTTGTTGCGGCCGCTGAACAGCGCGCTGGACGCCGCTTCGCCAAAGCCGGCCGGAATCACCACCGCCACCGGCAGCTTGCCGCTGCGCACCCGCGCCTGCGCCTCCTGCTGGCTCAGCTCAACGATATTGAGCGCGCTGTCCGCCTTCAGGCCGGCGGCGATCTTCTGGCTCTGCTCGGACTGGTCCTGCACCACCAGGCCAACGTCGATCTTGCTGGTGCTGTCGCCGCCACCGCTGCCGCCGAACAGCGAGCCGAAGAAGGCCGCCAGCACCACCGGCATCAGCAGATGCAGCATCAGCGCGCGCTTGTCTTTCAGGTACAGAATCAGATCCTTGCGGGTCAGGGCAATCAATGCGGTCATATCGGTTCTCTCAGTCGCGCAGGCTGCGGCCGGTCAGGTTGAGGAAGATGTTTTCCAGCGAGGTGCGGGCGGTGGCGAAGTGCAGCAGCGCATGGCCCTGCCCATTCAGCCAGGCCAGCACCGGCGCCGCCTGCGAGGCCGCGGCCAGGCCGATGTGCAGCGTGGCGCCATGGCGTTCCACCGCCGTCACGCCCTCCAGCGCCTGCACGTCCGACAGCAGCGCCGACGACGGCTCGCTGGCCAGTTCCACCTGCAGCGCCGCCTGTGCCGGCAGGCGCTGGTACAGCGCGGCCGGCGTTTCGTCGGCCAGCACCTTGCCGTGGTCGATGATGACGATGTGGTCGGCCAGCCGCTCCACCTCCTCCATGTAGTGGCTGGTGTAGATCAGCGCGCGGCCCTGCGCCTGCAAGGCTTCCAGCGTGTCGAAGATGGCGTTGCGGCTTTGCGGATCGACGCCGACGGTGGGCTCGTCCAGGATCAGCAGCAGCGGATCGTGCAGCAGCGCGGCGGCGATGTTGAGGCGGCGCTTCATGCCGCCGGAAAAAGTAGACGGCACGTCGGCCGCGCGGTCGGCCAGGTTGACCAGCGCCAGCACCTGCTCGCAGCGCTCCTTCAACTGCGCGCCCTTCAGGCCGTACAGCGCGCCGAACAGCTTCAGGTTTTCCAGCGCGGACAGATCCTCGTACAAGGCCAGATCTTGCGGCACGAAGCCGATCTTGCGCTTGGCGGCGCTGGCGCCCTGGCCGATGACGTCGCCGTCGAGCACGATGCGGCCGGCGTCGGCGCGCAGCAGGCCGCAGATCATGCCCACGGTGGTGGACTTGCCGGCGCCATTCGGACCGATCAGGCCGACGGTCTGGCCGCGCTGCACCTTGAACGACACCCCATCGACCGCCTTGCGCGCGCCGTAGGACTTCGAGATTTGCTCCACGCTCAGTAACACCGCCGCCTCCGTGTTGATCAGTATGGCTTGCAGGATAGCGTTGCCATGACAAATTGGCAAGCTGCGGTGAACTTTTACCGGCCGTCGGCGGACTAAGTAAGAACGCCGCCATCCGGCGGCCCGACTACTATGGGAGGCAATATGGCAACCAATCCATCCGTCAAACGCTGGCAGGATCAGGTGATTCTGCTGTTGGGGTTGTGGTACTTCATTACGCCGTGGCTGTTCGGCTATCCGGTGCCGTCGGTGCAGGCGTGGACGGCGTTCATCTCCGGCGCGGTGATCGCGCTGCTGGCGGCGTTTGATTTGTACAAGACGTATTTCTGGGCAGTGGTGCTCAATCTGCTGGTGGGGATTTGGGTGGCGGTGTCGCCGTGGGTGCTGCGCGTGGAGGACAACCCGGATCTGTTGTGGAATTCGCTGATTGTCGGGGTGGCCGTGGCGGTGCTGGCGCTGTGGGAGATGCGTACCGATCCGGAGCTGGTGAAGCACTGGCCTGGGGCCAAGCATCCCGCGTGACCCGCACGGCGTCATGCATCGGGGTCTGACCCCGTACGGGGTCAGACCCCTCGGCGGGGGCAGGGTTTAGAGCGCGTAGCGGACCACGTTGTCGCTCCACTCGAACGCCGCCATCTCCAGTTCCACCAATTCGTCGGTGGACATGGCGAGGTCGCGCAACGTCGGCACGATCAGGTTGTCCATCTCCTCGATCCGCTCTATGCATTCCACTAGTCGCAGCAGGTCGCCGTAGAAGCCGCCCCGATACAGCAAGGCCTCGCGCACCTCGTCCCCCACCGGAATCTGCTCCAGGATCTCGCCCATCTGTATCCCGAACAAGGTGTCCATCAGCGACATGATGCCCACCGTGAACGCGATATCCGCCACCTCGCGCTGGTTCTGGCGCAGCTTGCCGGCCAACAGCTCCAGCATGCGGCCGCGCGTGGTGGCCAGCATCAGCAGCGGCGTCATGCTGTGACCACGCTTGCTCGGCTCGGCATACAGCATGATCTGCAGCCAGCGCTGCAACTGCCGCCGGCCGAGGATGGTCACCGCCTGGCTCAGCGAGTCGATACGCTGGCGCGCGCCCACGGCCGGCGTGTTCACCAGCCGCAGCAGGTTCAGCGCCAGCGACACGTCGCGCTTGATGGCGCGTTCGATTTCCTGGTTGTCGACGTCGGAGGTCACCAGCGTCATCAACTCCATCACTGCCAGCTGCGACGGCGACAGCTTCTTGCCGCTCATGATCACCGGCTTGGAGAAGTAATAGCCCTGGAAGTAGTCGAAGCCCAGATCCAGGCAGTTCTTGAATTCCTCGCGCGTCTCGACCTTTTCCGCCACCAGCTTTTTCTTCTCCTGGCGGAAGCGCGGCGCCAGCTTGCTCAAGGTACTCAGCGGGATGTTGCGCATGTCCATCTTGACGTAATCCACCAGCGGCAGCAGCGCCAGCACGTCGTCGTTCTCGCCGGTCACGTCGTCCAGCGCGAAGCGGAAGCCGTGGCCGGCCAGCTCGCGCACCCGGCTCAGCACCTCCGGCGTGGCCGGCATCGTGTTGATGATTTCCAGCACCACCTTCTCGCGCGGCAGGAAGGAAAAAATATCGCTCATCAGCACACTGGCATCGACATTGACAAAGCCCAGCGCGTCGCCGATGGTCTTTTCCATGCCCAGCTGCGAGGCGTGGGCGATCACCGCCGCCGTCGCGTTGAGGTCGTTGATGACGTGCGCCGGTCCCACCGGGGCGTTGCGGAACAGCAACTCATAGCCGAACAAAGCCTGGTTACGGTCCAGGATAGGCTGACGCCCCAGATAGAATTCGCGCACGCGCAAGCTCTGGGGACCGGTGTCGTGTAGGGTGAGATCGATCATTGCGGGTCCAAATCAAAAGACGGTCGGCTCCGTCTTCCATTTTGACAGCAATACACGCCGGTGTCTTGGAGAATTTACCCGGCGCCCTCGACCACGTCGGTGAACTGGCTGGCGATCAGCACCGCGCCGCACGAGGTTTTCATGCCGGCCACCGCCACGCCCTTGCCGTACAGCGTAGTGCTCACCACGCCCTCGACGATGGTGTGGTTGCCCGAACATTTGGGGCATGACACCTTGTGTCCGATAAACGCCACGGGCTTGCCGTGGCACAAGTCCGAGGGCGAGCCCTCCAGCACCGTGCCGTGGTGGCTGGTCTTGTCGCCCTGACGAATGATTTCACCTGCCATGTACGTTCTCCATCTGCAATGACGGGGGCGGCGCTGGCGGGCAGCGCAGCCAGAAGCGGCGGCCGCCGCGCGACTCCAGCGTCCCCTGCTGTCCGCCGGCGCAAGCCTGCGCCAGCGGCGGCGGACGAAACTGCCGGGCGATGCGGCCGCGCTGGTCGATCTCGACGCCGCGCCCGCCGACCAGCATGCTGTTCTGGCACTCGGACTCGGTGCAATAGACCTGGCAGTCCTTGCACGCCTGCGCCGTCTGCTCGCCGAACGCCAGGCACTGGTCATAGCTGGCCGGCACCCGCACCTGGAAGGTGCGCACGTCGAAGTAGCCGCAGCGGGCGCCATCGCGGAAGCGCGCCAGGTGCCCGCGCGGCTGCGGATAGTCGCCCTCGCCGTCGTGGTAGATGCCCGGCACCACGACCACGCCGCGCCAGTCCACCGCCACCAGTTCGGGCGGCTCGTCTACCATGATCAGCGCGTAGCCGCTCTTGCCAAAGCCCAGCTGACGCAGATGCTGCGGCTTGACGTGGCGCTGCGCGCCGCTGCCGGCAAAACAGGCGGCGTCCCACGCTTCCTGCCGCGACGACGGCGGACACGACTCGGCGGCGCGGCAACCGAACGCCATCAGCGTCAGCACCAGCGCCGCAAACACACTCCTGATCACTTCAACTCCCCGCCCCCGACACTATTAAATGAAATAAATCTTATCTGATTTATACCGGGCGCGGCGTCCGCTTGCGCCCGGCTTATTGCGGGCAGCCGTCGATGAAGAGTTTGAGTTCGCCGGGCAGGAAGGCGGTCCAGGTTTCGTTGGTGGTCAGCGGCTGGGTGACGATGATGGCGACGCGGTCGTTGGGCGTGGTCACCTGCGAGAAATCAACGCTCATGTCCTCGTCCGACAGCTTGGCGGTGTCGAACGGGTGCTGGCGCACCAGGTAAAACAGGTTGGTCGAACAATGCGCAAACAGCTCGCCGCCGGACGACAGCAGCATGTTGAAGGTGCCGTGCGTGGCGATTTCATGCACCAGGCCGCCGAGGGCGGAGCGCAACTGGTCCAGCGGCGGCCGCTGTTCGCCGAAGCGCGCGCGCAACTGCTGCAGGATGTAGCAGAAGGCCCGCTCGCTGTCGGTGGTGCCGACCGGGCGGAAGGCGCCGTTCAGCAGCGGCTGGAATGCCTTGAGGTCGCCGTTGTGGGCGAACACCCAGTACTGCCCCCACAATTCGCGCACGAACGGGTGACAATTCTCCAGCGCCACCTGGCCCTGCGTGGCCTTGCGGATGTGGGCAATGACGTTGGTGGATTTGATCGGGTAACGCTTGATCAGCTCGGCGATCGGCGAGGCGATGGCCGCCTGGTGGTCGACGAAATGACGCACGCCGGCGCCCTCGAAAAAGGCGATGCCCCAGCCGTCGTGGTGGCTGTCGGTGTGGCCGCCGCGCATGGCGAAGCCGGTAAAGCTGAACACAATGTCGGTCGGGACATTGCAGTTCATTCCAAGAAGTTGGCACATGGGGCGATTATAAGCCCCATGTGCCGCCGCCGCGCAGATTAATGCAGCGCTACGGGCTGACTCATCAGCGAGTCGTAACTGCCGAGGAATTCATCGATTTCCGCCATGGTCGGCTCGCCGGCGATCAGTTCGTTGACGTCGCGGCGGAACGTTTTGGCCAGTTCACCGGCGATGAAAATCTCGCGCTTGCCGCCTTTGTCGACGATTTCGTAGCCTCCGAAGCGCAGGGCCTCCAGATTCCGGTCGACGCCGAATTCGACAACACTGTATTGCTCGCTGTTGTAGATGAGGTTCATTTTGCTTCCTTTCTCAAGGGGCGAAACACCTTCGTTTCCGCCTTCTATCCCCAATTGGGGTCGAAAACGGGCCAATTCAAGGCCAAGCAGCGGGCTGGGATTAGGCCGCGATGTCGTCTTGCAGTTTCAGCAAGTCCCCGTAGGGCGCCTCGGACAACCAGGAACGCAGTTGTTCCAGGTGCTCGGCGGAGGCCAGGCTGATGTAGAGCCGCGCGGGGGGACGGCGCAGCACACGGTTTAATGTTACTCGCAAAATCAGATTGCCGCTGCAATGCAGGCAGCCCGGCGCGATGCGCAACACTTGCGGCACGGTATCGTAGGGAACCGGTCCATCCGTTGGGTCCAAGGATAGCGCCGAATTGCCGTCCGACAAACCCTCCAGAATGATGGCGCTGGCCCCCTCTTTGGGCAGATGGGCGGCAATGGCGGCCTCGCGCAGGCCGGCGCGCGCGCCGGTGACCAGCCAGGTCGGCACCGGCGGCCGGGAAGGGACGGCGGCGGTGGCGCCGGTCACAATCAGGCGTTTTTCTTGGCCAGCTTGCCCGGCTCCACGCCCAGCTGTTTCAGCTTGCGGTACAGGTGGGTGCGCTCCAGGCCGGTTTTCTCGGCCACGCGCGTCATGCTGCCGCCTTCCCGGCCCAGGTGGTGCTCGAAGTACATGCGCTCGAAGGCGTCGCGCGCCTCGCGCAGCGGCAGGTCGAACGACAGGTTGAACATGTGGTTGTCGGCGCCCGCCACGGTGGCGCCGCCGCGCACGGCAATGCCGGCCACCGGCGCCGGGGCGCCGAACGCCGGCGCGCTGGGCGCCTCCTCCGGCTGCGCCGCCGCCACCGGGCGCGGCGCCAGCGCTGGCGCGCGCACGGTTTCTTGGGCCCGGGTCAGGCCGGCCTGCACCGCCTTCAGCAGCTTTTGCAGCGCGATCGGCTTTTCCAGGAAATTCAGGGCGCCGATGCGGGTGGCCTCGACCGCCGTGTCGATGGTCGCGTGGCCCGACATCATGATCACCGGCATGGTCAGCAGGCCGTCGCGCTGCCATTCCTTGAGCAGCGTGACGCCATCGGTATCCGGCATCCAGATATCGAGCAGCACCAGGTCCGGCGCGCCCTGGGCGCGCGCCTCGCGCGCCTGCTGGGCGTTTTCCGCCAGTTGTATCGCGTGTCCCTCGTCGCTCAAGATTTCCGAGAGCAACTCGCGGATACCCATTTCATCGTCAACTACCAGAATGTTTGCCATCTTCCCTTGCCTTCCTCATTTCGCCGTCGGCCGACGGCAATGATTTTTGTAGTCGTAGCTGTTAGCTATTTTGCGACGCCGGTGCTAACTTTAACAGCAAAATCAGCACTGACGCGCCACTTCTATCGACATGGTTCTGGATATCGATCCGTCCGCCATGCTCTTCGATAATTTTTTTCACCATCGCCAGCCCCAGGCCGGTGCCGCGCGCCTTCGAGGTGACGTACGGCTCAAACGCCCGCGCCAGGATTTTCGGCGCGAAGCCAGGGCCATTATCCGTGATCGCCAGCCGCACGGCTGTGCGCGAACTCCCATCCGCGCCCTGATAATGAATGGCTTCGGTGATCACGTCAATGCGCGGCTGCGGTGCGCCGGCCGGCAGTTCCGCCATGGCGTCCTGGGCGTTCTGCAGCAGGTTGTGGATCACCTGGCGCAGCTGGGTCGGATCGCCCATCACCAGCGGCAGCTGCGGCGCCAGTTGCGGGTGGATGATGTCGTTGCCCTCGCCGCTGATGTACAGGTGCAGGATCTCGTCGACCAGCGCGTTCAGGTCCAGCGGCCCGAGCACGGCGGGCGGGGTCTTGGCGTAGTCGCGGAAGTCGTCCACCATGCGCTTCATCGCCGCCACCTGGTTGACGATGGTGGTGGTGCCCTTGTGCAGCAGCTCGGCGTCCGGCGGCAGCAGCTTGTCCTCCAGCTTCATCTGCATGCGCTCGGCCGACAGCTGGATCGGCGTCAGCGGGTTCTTGATCTCGTGCGCCAGGCGGCGCGCCACCTCGCCCCAGGCGATCGAGCGCTGCGCTGAAATGACGTCGGAAATGTCGTCGAACACCACCAGGTAGCCGCTGCCGCCCTCGACCGGCAGGCGCGAGCCGCGCGTCAGCAGCGTCAGGCCGTTGTCCTCGACGCCGGCGGCGGCCGGGCGCGGCACCTCGATCTGGCGCTGCCAGTGCAGCCGCGCGATGTTGCGGCCGGCCGCCGACTGGGCGTTCTGCGCGGCAAACGCCGCCACCACGGCGGCGCCAAACTCCTGCAGGCCCTCGATCTCGTCTAGCTTCTGGCCGATCATGGTGACGCCGGCCTGCTGCAGGATGCGCTCGACCGAGTCGTTGCAGCTGATCAAGTGAAACTCGTGGTCCAGCACCATCACGCCAGCCGACATATTGGCCAGCACCGACTCCAGGTGGGCCTTGGCGTTCTGCAGCGCCGCGCGGTTGCGCTCGACGGCGCTGCGGGCGTCCGACAGCTGGCGCGTCATGGTGTTGAACGACTGCGTCAGCGTGCCCAGCTCGTCCGAGGTGGCGACGATCGGCCGCGGCGACAGGTCGCCCTCGGCCACCGCGCGCGTGCCCTCGGCCAGCAGCAGCAGCGGCTGCGCCAGGTCGCTGGCGATCAGGAAGGCGCTGGCGATGGCGCCGGACACCGCCAGCAGCAAGGTCAGCGTCAGCGTCACCAGGTACATCTGGCGCAGGCCTTCGCGCGCCTCGTAGCGTTCGTTATAGTCCTTGTAGGCGGCGCGGATGGTTTCGCCGTGCCGGGTCAGCTGCGCCGGCGCCAGCTGGATCAGTTGCAGGTAGCGCGGCGCCAGGTAGGTGCCATTGGCCCGCACCTGGTCGGGCACCGGCACCAGCACCCGCAGCCGCAGCTGATTGATCGGTTCGGCCGGCGCCGCGCTGCCCACCGGCGCGGCGACCAGGTCACTGTGCAGCTCGTTGCCGCCCTCGGCGGCGCCATAGTGCTCGTCCTTCTTGACCGTGGCCATCATCTCGCGGGTCGGCAGGTCGGCGCTCAGGTTGCCCTTGCGGCTGGCGCGGGCGCTGACCACCAGGCCGCCGTCGCCGTCGACGATGATGGCGTTCTGCATGCCCTCCTGCTCCGTGACCACCGCCGCCAGCGTGGCGCGCTCGGTGCCGAACGGGCGCTCGGCCAGCTCGCGCGCGGTGCGGTTGGCCAGCGTGGTCAGCTCCTTCACCGAGCGCTCCAGGCCGTCGCGGCTCAGTTCGATGCCGGAATTGAGCGCCGCCTCGACCGGCACGTTGAACCACGATTCGATCGAATGGGAGACGAACTGCACCGACACCAGGAAGATCACCAGCCCCGGCAGCACGCCGATGGCGGCGAACAGCAGCACCAGCCGCGTCATCAGCTTGGAGCCGAACTTGCCGGCCTTGTAGCGGGAATACAGGCGGAACAGCGACACGCCGACCAGCAGCAGCAGGCCGATGGCAGCCGCCGCGTTCAGGCCCAGCAGCCAGCCATAGGAGCGGTCGAACAGGCCGGAATTGTCGGAGGCCGAGGCCAGCAGGAACAGCAGGATGCTGACAATGGCGCCCCCGACAACGAAGATGTAGCGCAGCGCCGTTTTCACTTACTCAGCCTTGTAGACCCAGGTTTTCTTGTCGGACGCCAGGCGCCACTCGTTGTTGTTGAGGGAGTTGACCTTGAGCGGCTTGGGGATGTAATTGGGGTCGAGGCCCATGCTGAGCTTGACGTTATAGGTTTCGCCGACCTTCAGCGCGCCGCGCGGCGCCACCAGCCAGCGGTTGGGGCGGCGGATCAGGAACAGCGCTTCGTCCAGCGACGGAAAGCTCTGGTAGACGCTGCCGCTGACAGCCACGTTGTATTGGCGGGTCAGCACGTTGTACGACAGGCTGACGGTCTGGCGCGCGGTGACGGCCTTTTCGTCGAACCAGTACCAGCGCGGGCGGGTGAATTCGATTTCGGTGTAGAAGTACAGCGGCTTGCCGTATTGCAGCGCGTCTTCCATCTCGCGCGTCAGGTCGAAGCCGTAGGTGGCCGACAGCCGGTAGCCCTCGTCGGTGGCCTCGATCAGGGCGCGGCGGATTTCCACGCCCTCCGACGCGCGCGCCGGCTGCGGCAGCGCCGCCAGCAATGCCAGCGTCAGCAGCAAGGGGGCGAGCAGAAATCGGAACAATCGTCGCGTCACGTGGGGGCCGGTACTCAAGAGGTTACGCATTTTTCTGGAACAGCGCGTAAAACAAACCATCGTGATCCTGCCCGGTGCCGCCGGCGGGGAGCAACTGACCGGGCGCATCCAGTCGGACAGCTTGATTACGTACAGCAAAAGCGGCCGCCTGCGCCTCGGATTCCTGCGGCCACAAGGAACATGTCACGAATAGCAATTTACCACCCGGTGCCAGCATCTGCCAAAGATTGTCGAGGATTTTGCCGGAAAGTGTTGCAAGTTGGAGCGTGTCGGCCTTGCGCCGCAGCCAGCGGATGTCCGGGTGGCGGCGCACGATGCCGGAGGCGGTGCACGGCACGTCGGCCAGGATGCGGTCATACGGCTGGCCGTCCCACCAGTCGCGGTGTTGCGCCTCGGCCGGCTTCAGCGTGGCCTGCAACTGCAGGCGCTCGAGGTTTTCGCCGACGCGCGCCAGGCGCTTGGGATCGGCGTCCAGCGCGGTGACCTGGGCATCGGCCAGCTCCAGGATGTGGCAGGTCTTGCCGCCGGGGGCGGCGCAGGCGTCCAGCACGCGCATGCCGTCGCGCACGTCCAGCAGCGGCGCGGCCAGCTGGGCGCCGGCGTCCTGCACCGACACCTCGCCCTCGGCGAAGCCGGGAATCAGGTGCACGCCAACCGCCTTGTCCAGCCGCACCGCGTAGGGGCCGATCTGGCGGGCGGCGATGCCGGCGGCGGCCAGCCTGGCCAGGTACTGTTCGCTGGTCTGGCGGCGGGCGTTGACGCGCAAGGTCAGCGGCGGGGCGCTGTTGCCGGCCGCCAGCACGGCCTGCCATTGCTGCGGCCAGGCGGTCTTGACCGCGTCGATCCACCACTGTGGATAGTTCCATTGTGCTACCGGTTGCCGCAGGGCGGTGTCCAGCAGCGCCTGGCGCTCGCGCAGGAAGCGGCGCAACACGGCGTTGACCATGCCCTTGGCGCGCGCGGTGTCCGGGTGCGACTCGGCGGCGCTGACGGTCTGGTCGACCACGGTGAAATCCTCGTACGGCCGGCTGGCGTCCGGCGCCGCCAGCAGCGCCAGCGCGCACGACAGCAGGGCCGACACCAGCGGCTCCGGCGCCTTGGGCGCCATCAGGCCGACCAGCGCCTCGCTCTGGCCCAGCAGGCGCATGGCGCGGTAGCTGATGTCCTGCATGGCGCCGCGCGCCTGCGGCGTCAGCTCGGGCTGGCGCGCCCACACCTGGGCCAGCGCCTGCGGCAGGTTGGTGCCGGTGCGCACCTGGGCAATGGCGGCGGCGGCGCCGACCAGGCTGTAGGCCAGCGAATCGGGCTTGAGGTTAGTCTGGAAATGGGTCTGCAACGCCGGTTTCAGGTCGCGCGCATGGCTGGCGCGCAGTTTCGGCGCGGCCGGCTTGGCGGGAGACTTCAAAGAGAGCGTTGGACGCTTGTTCATATGCTAATTCCAGAGTGGGTAACGGCCGTGATCGCGCAGTATACATTAGCGCCTGACGCAAGGCGACAGCGGTAGCGGCTTAATTTGGATCAAACGCGCGGCCGCCGACCAGCGTAAGATCGGCAAATGGCTACGCAACCTAAACCCGAGCAATCCACCGACGAGCAAGTCCTGACACGACTGACAGGCGTCGAGACGCGCTTGACAGGCGTCGAAACGCGTCTGACAGGCGTCGAAACGCGTCTGACAGGCGTCGAAACAGATGTTGCTGTCGTCAAATCGAACTATGCGACCAAAGAGGACATCGCAAAGTTACAGGGTGATGTCCGCGAAGGCGATGCCAAGCTGGAGCTCAAAATGGCGCAACTGGAAACGCGGCTCATCAAATGGTTCGTGGGCACCGCCATCACCTTGTCGGCCGTGGTCGGCACGATCGCGTTCAGCATTGCAAGGTTTATTCATTAGCAACACCGTTGCCGCTCACAGTCCGCCCCTCCGCCCGGTCAACACAGTATAATTACCGCTGTTTGGCCGGCGCCCATGCGCCCGCCGTTTCCACTATCTGATGAATTTTTAAGCGCATGCTAGCCCAACAAAAACAAGATATCACGGCCCTGTTCCAGGCCGCCCTCGCCCCGATCCTGGCCGGCACCGAGGTCACCGCCAACGTCGTGCTGGAGCGCCCGCGCGACCCGTCGCACGGCGACGTCGCCTGCAACATCGCCATGCAACTGGCCAAGCAACTGAAAATGAACCCGCGCGAACTGGCCACCAAGCTGGTCGACGCGCTGCTGGCCAATCCGGCCCGCGACGGCCTGATCGACAGCGCCGACATCGCCGGCCCTGGCTTCATCAACCTGCGCGTCAGCGCCGCCGCCAAGCAGGCCGTGGTCAAGACCGTGCTGGCGCAGGGCGCCGCCTACGGTTCCGGCGACGCCGGCAGCGGCAAGAAGGTCATCATCGAATTCGTCTCCGCCAACCCGACCGGCCCGCTGCACGTGGGCCACGGCCGCCAGGCGGCGCTGGGCGACGCGCTGTCGTCGCTGTTCATCTCGCAGGGCTACGACGTCACCCGCGAGTTCTACTACAACGACGCCGGCGTACAGATCCAGACCCTGGCCAACTCGGTGCAGGCGCGCCTGCGCGGCCACAAGCCGGGCGACGCCGACTGGCCGGAGTCGGCCTACAACGGCGACTACATCGCCGACATCGCCGCCGACTTCAAGGCCAAGAAAACCGTGTCGGCCTCCGACGGTTCGCCCGCCACCGCCTCCGGCGACGTGGAGGACATCGAATCGATCCGCGCCTTCGCCGTCACCTACCTGCGCAACGAGCAGGACATCGACCTGCAAGCCTTCGGCGTCAAGTTCGACAACTACTACCTCGAATCGTCGCTATACAGCGACGGCAAGGTGGATGCCGCCGTCGACCTGCTCAACAAATCCGGCAAGACCTACGAGGAAGACGGCGCCCTGTGGCTGCGCACCGAGGACTACGGCGACGACAAGAACCGCGTGATGCGCAAGAAGGACGGCACCTACACCTACTTCGTGCCGGACGTGGCCTACCACATCGTCAAGTTCCAGCGCGGCTACCACCAGGCCATCAACATCCAGGGCTCCGACCACCACGGCACCATCGCCCGCGTGCGCGCCGGCCTGCAGGCCGTCAACCTGGGCATCCCGCAGGGCTTCCCGGACTACGTGCTGCACAAGATGGTCACCGTGATGAAGGGCGGCGAAGAGGTCAAGATCTCCAAGCGCGCCGGCTCCTACGTCACCGTGCGCGACCTGATCGAATGGTCGGGCGGCGGCGACATTGAAAAAGGCCGCGACGCCGTGCGCTTCTTCCTCATCTCGCGCAAGGCCGACACCGAATTCGTGTTCGACGTCGACGTCGCGCTGAAGACCTCGGACGAGAACCCGGTCTACTACGTGCAGTACGCCCACGCGCGCATCTGCCGCATGCTGGAGCAATGGACCGGCAGCGAAGCCGACCTGGCCAAGGTCGACCTGTCGCCGCTGACCGCGCCAACCGAAGCGGCGCTGCTGGCCACCCTGGCGGCCTACCCGGAAACACTGGCGCGCGCGCAGGCGGAACTGGGGCCGCACCAGATCGCGTTCTACCTGCGCGACCTGGCCGCCAACCTGCACAGCTTCTACTTCGCCGAGCGCGTCCTGGTCGACGACGAGGCCCTCAAGGCCGCGCGTATCGCCCTGATGGTCGCCACCCGCCAGGTGCTGCGCAACGGCCTGGCGCTGATCGGCGTATCGGCTCCCAACAAAATGTAATTGCGAAGGACATCCCGCACAATGAATTTCCGTTCACGCTTTACCCCACGTTCGCAACAGCAGGGCAACACCTTCATCGGCATCGTCATTGGCCTGGTCATCGGCCTGAGTATCGCGGTGGTGGTGGCGCTGATGATCACCAAGGGCTCGACGCCGTTCACGGACAAGGGCCATCCGGGCAAAGCAACGGAACCAACGGCGGGACAAGTGGCCGACCCGAACAAGCCGATGTACGGCAACAAGGACGCGGCGCGCGAGGCGGCCAGGGACTTCGCCAAGGACCAGCAACAGCCAACCGCGCCGGCGGCCCCCGCCACGCCGGCGCCGACCGCGCCAACGCCGCACGCGGCCGACCAGCTGCAGGCCGTGGTCGACAAGATCCAGGGCACGCCGGCGACGCCGGCCAAACCGGCCGCCACGCCCAACGCCGCCAACATCACGCCGCAGCCGGCCGCCAAGCCGGCGGCGGCGGCCGATGCCGGCGGCGACGAGAAATACCTCTACCTGCTGCAGGCCGGCGCCTTCCGCGAGATCGCCGATGCCGAAAACGTGCGCGCCAAACTGGCGCTGCTGGGCTTTGAGGCCAACATCTCCGACCGCACCACCGACGCCGGCGTGCTGCACCGCGTGCAGATCGGTCCTTACAGCCAGGTCGAAACCATGAACAACGTGCGCCGCAAGTTGTCCGAAAACGGCGTCGATGTCGCCGTTGTGCGTAAACAAAAGTAAGAGGAGCAAAGATGCGATTCCTGAAGTTCATCCTGACCGCAGTGACCCTGAGCGCCGTCGCACTGACCGCGTCCGCCTCGCCAGCCGATCCAAAGGCCGGCACCGAATACAATGTGCTGCCGACGCCGCAGCCGGTGGACACCGGCAAAAAAGTCGAAGTCATCGAATTCTTCGACTACGCCTGCCCGCACTGCGCCGGCTTTGACCCCATCCTCAACGCCTGGGTGAAAAAACAGGGCGACAACATCGTCTTCAAGCGCGTGCACATCGGCCGCCAGGGCACCGACCTGCCGCAGGAGAAAATGTTCTACACGCTGCAGGCCATGGGCGTGCTGACGCCGGAGCTGCACACCAAGGCCTTCAACGAAATCCACGTCAACCACAATCGCCTGAACCGCGATGAACAGGTGTTCGACTTCGTCGCCAAGCAAGGCGTGGACCAGCAGAAGTTCATCGACACCTACCGCAGCTTCGGCATCGCCGGCCACCTGCGCAAGGCGCTGTCGATGATGGACGCCTACAAGGTCGAGTTCTGGCCCTACCTGGTGGTGGACGGCAAATACGCCACCGCGCCGTCGATGGCCCTCTCCAACGCCAACACCGAAACGCAGCTGAACGACGCCGCGGTCCAGGTGCTGGACGTGCTGGTCGCCAAGGCCAAAGCAGAGAAGAAGTAAGCATGACGCCTTTGCGCGTCTTCATCACCGGCGCGTCCAGCGGCCTGGGCGCCGCGCTGGCCCGCCAGTATGCGGCGCAAGGCGCCACCCTGGGCCTGCTGGCCCGGCGTGGCGACGCCCTCGCCGCGCTGATCGCCTCCCTCCCCCACGCCGAACGCCACCGCGCCTATGCGGTGGACGTGCGCGACCACGCCGCCATCAATCACGCCGCGCAGGCCTTCCTCGCGCATGCTGGCGGCGTGGACGTGGTGATCGCCAACGCCGGCATCTCGGTCGGCACGCTGACCGAATACGCCGAGGACCTCGCGGTGTTCTCCGACATCATCGCCACCAACGTGCTGGCCACCGCCGCCACCTTCGCGCCCTTCATCGGCGCCATGCGCGCGCAGCGCACGCCGGGACGGCTGGTGGGCATCGGCAGCGTGGCCGGCATACGCGGGCTGCCGGGCGCCGAGGCGTACAGCGCTTCCAAGGCCGCCGTCATCAGCTACTGCGAATCGCTGCGGCTGGAGATGAAGCCGCACGGCATCCGCGTGGTCACCCTCTGCCCCGGCTACATCGACACCCCGATGACGCAGGTGAATCCCTACCCGATGCCGTTCCTGATGGCGCCCGACAAATTCGCCACGCGCGCCGCGCGCGTGATCGCCGCCGGCTCCAGCTACGCCGTCATCCCGTGGCAGATGGGCGTGGTCGCCAAGGTGCTGCGCATGCTGCCGAATCCCGTCTACGACTGGGCCTTCGGCAAGGCGCCGCATAAACCCCGCAAACCGGCCGCGCCGGCCGCGCCGCATTGAGATGAATCCTTCCATGAACCCAGCCGCCATCGCCGCGCATTGCGCCACCTCCGCCAGCCACGTGGCGATTGAAGCCGTGGCCGAAACCGGCTCCACCAACGCCGACCTGCTAGCCCGTATCGGCACGCTCACTGGCCCGGTGCTGCGTATCGCCGACAACCAGACCGCCGGGCGCGGTCGCGCCGGCCGTTCGTGGCTGTCGCGGCCCGGCGCCGCGCTGATGTTCTCGCTGGCCTGGCCGTTCAAGGGACCGCTGCACAAGATGTCAGGCCTGCCGATGGCGGTGGGCGTGGCGCTGGCCGAAACCATTGCCGCGCTGGGCGTGCCGGTGCAGATCAAGTGGCCCAACGACCTGCTGCGCGACGGCGCCAAGCTGGCCGGCATCCTGGTCGAAACGCAGAAGACCGACGACGGCATCTGGGCCGTCATCGGCTGCGGCGTCAATCTGCTGATGCCGGACGAACTGGAAGCGCAGATCGGCCGTGAAGTCGCCAGCGCGCCATGGCTGGCGCAGATGGACCGCAACCAGCTGATGGCTGCCCTGCTCAGCCGCCTGGCCGCCGTACTGGCGGAATTCGACCACACCGGCTTCGCTCCCTTCGCCGTCCGCTGGAACGCGCTGCACGCATGGCAGGGCAAGGAGGTGGTCCTGCTGGACAATGGCGCCGAGGTACAACAGGGCCGCGCCGCCGGCGTCGACGACATCGGCCGCCTGCTGCTGGACACCGAGGCCGGCCGGGTGGAAATCCTGTCCGGCGATGTATCGCTGCGCTTATCCGGAGCACAACCATGATGTTACTGATCGACGCCGGCAACACCCGCGTCAAATGGGCGCTGGCCAAGGCCGGCGCGGAACTGGGCACGTGGATTACCCACGGCGCCGCCACCCACGCCGACATGCCGCAGCTGGAGCTGGCGTGGTGCGAGGCCGCCGCCACGCATGGCGTCAGCCGCATCCTGATCGCCAACGTGGCCGGCAACGCGCTGCGCGTGCAGCTGGAATACGTGTTGCGGCGTTGCCTGCCGGAGGTGCCGCTGGAGTGGTTTGCCTCGCTGCCGTCGCTGGCCGGCGTCACCAACGGCTACCGCAATCCGGCGCAGCTGGGGTGCGACCGCTTCGCCGCCGCCATCGCCGGCCACGCGCTGGCGCCGGGACGGCGGACCATCGTGGCCAACTGCGGCACCGCCACCACCATCGACGCCGTCACGCCGGACGGGGTGTTCCTGGGCGGGATGATCCTGCCGGGCCTGGGCCTGATGGCCAGTTCGCTGGCGCGCAACACCGCGCAGTTGCCGCAGATCGCGCAAGACGGTAAGCTGCCGGAGGGGTTCGCCGACAATACCGACGACGCCATTTTGAGCGGCATCCTGGCCGCGCAGAGCGGCGCCATCGAACACGCCTGCGCCGCGCATCAGGCGCAGGAATGCATCATTTCGGGCGGCGCCGCGCCCTACATTGCGCCGATGCTGAAAGTGCCGTACCGTATCGTTGAAAACATTGTGCTGATAGGCCTGCAGGCCGCCGCCGGCAGCGCTGAATAAGGAACGCCTCGTGCTGAAGTTTATTTTCTGGACCCTGCTTGCCCTGAACGCCGCGCTGTTCGCGTACGGGCGCGGCTATCTGGGTCACTTCAGCGGCAACGAACGCGAGCCGGAACGCCTGCTCAATCAGCTCAACGCCAACAAGCTGTCCATCATCTCGGCCGACCAGGCCAACAAGCAGGCCGCCCTCGCCGCCGCGCTGCTGGACGACGCCAAACCGTCGCCACCGCCGGTGCAGGCGTGCGTGGAAATCGCCAGCTTCGTGCTGGCCGACGCTCGCCGCTTCGAGGCGCAGCTGGCCGCGCTGGAGCTGGGCGACCGCCAGTCGCGCCACAACCTGCCGGGCACCGAGGTATCGAGCTATATCGTTTATATTCCGCCGCAGGGCAGCAAGGAAGGCGCCGACAAGAAAGCCGGCGAACTGCGCGCGCTGGGCGTCACCAACTACTACATCATCCAGGAAAACACGCCGCTGCACTGGGGCATTTCGCTGGGCGTGTTCAAGACCGAGACGGCGGCGCAGAATCAGCTGGCGGCGCTGATGAAGCAAGGCGTGCGCACCGCGCGCGTGGCGCCGCGCCTGAGCGGCAGCAAGCAGCTGGCCTTCCAGTTCCGCGACGTTGACGCGGACCTCAAGGCCAAACTGGAAAAGATCCGTGCCGGCTTCCCCGACACGACAGTCCGCAACTGCAAGTAATCAGCGCTGCACGATGATGGGCTTGAGGCCCAGCGACGACGGTAGCCCTTGTGCCGCCTGCTGCGCTTCCTGGCGCGTGGCGAACGGGCCGCCGAACAGCCGGTACACGGCGCCGCCCTGCACGACCTCCAGACCATTCAGTTTGCCAGACAGCTTGCCGCGCACCGCCTCGGCGTTTTCCGCGCGCGAGTAAGCGCCCAGTTGCAGATAGAAGCCACCCGCCGCCGGCGTATCCGGCGCGGCGTAGCCGGCTGGCGCGCGGTCGGTCAGCATCAGCGATTCGATCTCCTTCGGCGCGGCGACCGACGCGGCCGCCGCCGCCGTGCTGGCGCTGGCGCCGGCACCAGCGACGGCAGGCGTGGCGGCCGGCGCCGCCGGCGTCAGCACCAGCGGCGTATCGATCATCTTTGCCGTCACCTTGGGCACCGGCGCCGCCTGCTCGCCCGGCTGGGCGGACGGCAGCGGCGTCTTGATCGGCGGCGTCAGGCGCGGCTTGGTGCCCTGCAGGCCCTCGCGCGACGCCAGGATGCGGTCCACCTCCTCGGGCAGGATGCGCTCGATCTTCAGCTCATGACTGCCCTTGCCCAGCAAGCCCAGTTTCAGCGCCGCCGTGTACGACACGTCGATGGCGCGGTTGGCATGGAACGGCCCGCGATCGTTAATGCGCACGATGACCGTGGCGCCGCTCACCATATTGGTCAGCCGCGCGTACGAGGGAATCGGCAGAATCGGATGCGCGGCCGTCATCTTGTACATATCGTACAGCTCACCCGACGAAGTACGCTGACCGTGAAACTTCTTGCCGTACCAGCTACCCACGCCGATCTGCGTAAACGGCTGGTCGTCCGTGATTGGCGTATAGGTTTTGCCGAAGACGACGTAAGGCCGGTTGGAGCGCGGCAGCAGCGGATCATTGCGCACGTCGGCGTCCGGCGTGTCCATCAGATTCGGCGGCGGCGAATCGCCCGGACCATCATCCTGATAATAACCGCCACGTCCCGAATTCGCCGGCGGCAGCACCGGCAGCGACGGATCCGGCTTGGTGGTGGATGGCGCCTTGATCACCGGCCCGGTCGACTGCACCGGGCGCGGTGCGCGCTCGGTCGACACCGGCGCCGTGCCGCAACCGACCAGCACCAGCGCCGACGCCATCGCCGTCAACTGCAGCAGACGATTACGTTGCAGGCGCATCGCCGCTCTCCGTGTTTTCTTGTTCCACTTTGTTCTTGTCCTTCTCCGCCGGACGCTTGCCCAGCAGGTAATAATCCAAAGCCTTGCGCGCAATCGGCGCCGCGGCCTCGCCGCCATGGCCGGCGTTTTCCACCACCATGGCCAGCACGATGCGCGGCTTGTCCACCGGCGCAAACGCGGTGAACAGCGCATTGTCGCGCAGGCGCTCGGCCAGTCGGGCGGCGTTGTATTTCTCGCCTTTTTTAATCGTGATGACCTGCGCGGTGCCGGTCTTGCCGCCCACCGTGTAGCCGGCGTTGGCAAACACGCGGTAGGCCGTGCCACCCGGCTCGCTGGTCACGCCCACCATCGCATTCTTGATAAAGTCGATGTTCTCCTGCTTGAGCGGAATCCGATAGCTTTGCTGCGCCACCGTCAGCTTGCGCGCGTGCGTGGCGCTGTCCTCAACGATCTTCACCAGGTGCGGCTTCATCACCACGCCGTTATTTGCCAGATTGGCCACGGCGTGAGCAATCTGCAAAGGGGTGTAGGCATTGAGGCCGGAACCATTGCTGACCGAGATAGTATCACCACCGACCCAGCGCCCCGCCGCACCCTTGAAGCGCTTCGCCTTCCACTCCGGCGACGGCAACGCGCCGGTCTTTTCGTTTTCAAGATCGATGCCGGTCTTCTCGCCAAAGCCGAACGGCTGCATGAAGTCGTGAATGGCGTTGATGCCCATGTCGTGACCCAGCTCGTAGTAGTAGGTATTACACGACACGATGATCGACCTGCGCATGTCCACCGAACCATGCCCGCCCGGCACGTCGTCGTTGAAACGGTGGCCGCCCAGCATGTAGAAACCGGGATCGTAGATCGCCTGCGACGGCGTGCGCTTGCCCAGCTCCAGCGCGGCCAGCGCCATGAAAGGCTTGAAGGTGGAACCCGGCGCGTAGGTGCCGGAGATCGGACGGTTCAGCAGCGGCTTGTCCTGCGATGTATTCAGCTCGTCCCAGCTTTGCGAGTCGATGCCGTCGACGAAAAGATTGGGATCGTAGCCGGGGCGCGAGACGTAGGCCAGGACGTCGCCGGTCTCCGGCTCGATCGCCACCAGCGCGCCGCGGCGGTCGCCAAAGGCTTCCTCCACAATCTTCTGCAGCGCGATGTCGATCGACAGTATCAGGTTGCTGCCCGCCTTGGCCGGCGTCCGCGACAAGGTGCGGATGGCACGGCCGCCGGAAGTCTTCTCCACTTCTTCAAAGCCGGCCTGGCCATGCAGCAGCTTCTCGTAGCTTTTCTCCAGCCCTTCCTTGCCGATATGGTCGGTGCCGCGATAGTTGGCGGCATCATCGCTGTCATCCAGCGCGTCGGCTTCGGCGCGGCTCACGCGGCCGATGTAGCCGATGACGTGCGACGCCGTTTCGCCCAGCGGATACTGGCGGAACAGGCGCGCCTGCACTTCCACGCCGGGGAAGCGGAAGTGCTGCGCCGTAAAGCGCGCCACTTCCTCGTCGGTGAGACGGCTGCGCAGCGGTACGCTCTCGAAGCCCTTGGACTCCTCCAGCAGCTTCTTGAAGCGGCGGCGGTCCTTCACGTCCACCGTCACCAGCTTGGACAGCTCGGCGATGGTGTCATCCAGCGGCGCCTCCAGCCTGGATGGCGTGATCTCCAGCGTGTAGGCCGAGTAGTTACGCGCCAGGACCACGCCATTGCGGTCCAAAATCAGCCCGCGATTCGGCACGATAGGCACCAGCGAGATGCGGTTTTCTTCCGCCTTGACGGCAAAGTCGGCGTGCTGGATGATCTGCAGCCAGACAAAGCGCGCCAGCAGCAGGAAGAAGCACAGGAACACCAGCCCGCCCAGCACCGTCACGCGCAGGCGGAACTCGCGCATTTCGACGTCGTTGTCCTTGAACTCCGTCATCCGCGCGCTCCGTCGCGCACCAGCCGGCCGTGGCGCTGGATGCTCATCAGGATGCCGCCGCCCAGGCCGAGCGTCATTAGCGCGGTGCCGCCGTAGCTCATGAACGGCAGCGGCACGCCGACCACTGGAATGATCCCGCTCACCATGCCCATGTTGACGAAGGCGTAAGTAAAGTAAATCATGGTGATGGCGCCCGCCAGCAGGCGCGTGAACAGCGTCGGCGCGTTCAGCGTGATGCTCAGTCCACGCCAGATCAGCAGCAGGTACAGCACCATCAGCACCACGTTGCCAAGCAGGCCAAACTCCTCGGAGAACACGGCGAAGATAAAGTCGGTGGTGCGCTCGGGGATGAATTCCAGGTGCGCCTGCGTGCCGTGCGTCCAGCCCTTGCCGGTGACGCCGCCCGAGCCGATGGCAATCATCGACTGAATGATGTGAAAGCCCTTGCCCAGCGGGTCGTGGTACGGATCGATCAGCGTCAACACGCGGTCGCGCTGGTAGTCATGCATGAAGGTCCACAGCACCGGCAGGCCGGCCGCGCCGACGGCGAACAAGGCGCCCAACGCTTTCCACGACAGGCCGCCGAGGAAGATCACGCAGGCGCCCGCCATGGTCACCAGCATCGCCGTGCCCAGGTCCGGCTGGCGCGCGATCAGGCCGGCCGGTATCGCCAGCAGCACGGCGGCGATGATGTAGGTGCGCCAGTTGACGTGCCCCTGCTCGCGCTGGAAAAACCAGGCCAGCATCAGCGGCATGGCGATCTTCATCAATTCGGAAGGCTGGATCTGCGTGCCGACATACAGCCAGCGGCGCGAACCGCCCTTGATGATGCCAAACAGCGCCACCGCCACCAGCAGCGCCACGCCCACCACGTAGGCCGGCACGGCCAGCCGCATCATCATCTGCGGCGGAATGTTCGCCACCAACCACAGCACCAGCACCGCCGCCGCGATATTGCGCAACTGGTCCCACACCTTGCCGGGTATGGCGATGCCTGCCGAGTACAGCGTGACCAGGCCGACCGACAGCAACGCCGCGATGATCAGCGCCAGCGGCGCGTCAAACACCAGCACGTGGGGGCGCAGGCGCTGCCACCACGTGCGGCTATCCGCAAGGCCCATCAGGTCTGCACCAGCTTGCGGTGGCGCTGGATGCTCATCAGGATGCCGGCGCCCAGGCCTAGCGTCAGCAGCGCGGTGCCGCCATAGCTCATGAACGGCAAGGGCACGCCCACCACCGGCAGGATGCCGCTGACCATGCCCATGTTGACGAAAGCATAGGTGAAGTAAATCATGGTGACGGCGCCGGCCAGCAGGCGGGTGAAGAAGTTGGGCGCGTTCCCGGCGATCATCAGGCCGCGGCCGATCAGCATCAGGTACAACACCATCAGGATCAGGTTACCGACCAGCCCAAATTCTTCCGAGTAGACGGCGAAAATAAAGTCGGTGGTACGCTCGGGGATGAATTCCAGGTGGGCCTGCGTGCCATGCGTCCAGCCCTTGCCGGTGATGCCGCCCGAGCCCACCGCGATGGTGGACTGGATGATGTGGAAGCCTTTGCCCAAGGGGTCGGTGGTCGGATCGATCAGCGTCATCACGCGTTCGCGCTGGTAGTCGTGCAGCACCGACCAGATCACCGGCAGCGCCGCCGCGCCGGCCGCGAACAATCCAACCAGCGCCTTCCACGACAGGCCCGCCAGAAAAATCACGCAAAAGCCGGCGGCCACCACCAGCAGCGCCGTGCCCAGGTCGGGCTGGCGCACGATCAGGCCCACCGGCACCGCCAGCAGCAGCGCGCCAATGGCGTACGACTGCCACGTCAGGTGGCCGGAGCGGCTCTGGAAGAACCACGCCAGCATCAGCGGCATGACGATCTTCATGAATTCGGACGGCTGGATGTCGATGCCGACGTGCAGCCAGCGCCGCGCCCCCAGCTTGACGGTGCCGAACAGTGCCACGCACACCAGCAGGAATACGCCGATGGCGTAGGCCGGCACGGCGATCCGCATCATCATCTGCGGCGAGATGTTCGCCACCACCCACATGATGAAGAACGACAGGAAGATGTTGCGCACCTGGTCTTCCATCTTGCCGGGAATGCCAATGCTGGCCGAGTACAGCGTGATCATGCTGACGGTCAGCAGCATGATGATGATCAGGGTCAGCGGGCCGTCGAAGACCGTGAAGTAAGGCCGCATTCGACGCCACAGCGAACGTCTCTCGTGGATGCGCATGGTGAGGTGGTCCTTATTGTTTCTTCCGTGCCGGCGTCACCGGCTGCGCCGCCGGCGTGGCGGCGGGCGTTGGTGGTGGCGCGGGCGTTGGCGCCGGCGCCTGTTCGCGGCGCGATTCGGCTGCCGCGGCGGCGGCTTCGGCAGCTTCCGGATCTTCGATCGGCACGAATTCGGCCGCGTCTTCCTTCGGCACCTTGGTGGTTTCCTTGTCGGCCGGGCGTTTGCCCAAGAGGTAGAAGTCCAGCGCCTTGCGCGCGATCGGCGCCGCGATCTCCGCGCCCCAGCCGGCATTTTCCACCACCATGGCGACCACGATCTTCGGCTTGTCGGCCGGCGCGAAAGCGGTGTACAGCGCGTTGTCGCGCAGGCGTTCGGCCAGCGCGGCGGCGTTGTACTTCTCGTTGGCCTTGATGCCCACCACCTGCGCCGTGCCGGTCTTGCCGCCGGAGGTGTAGGCGGCGTTGGCGAAGGCGCGGTAGGCGGTGCCGCCCGGCTCACTGTTCACGCCCACCATGGCGCTTTTGACGATGTCGATGTTGGTCTGGTTGAGCGGGATGCGGTAGCTTTCCTTCGGCACGGTGAGCTTGCGCGCCTTGGTGCCGCCGTCTTCCACGATCTTCACCAGGTGCGGCTTCATCACCACGCCGTTGTTGGCCAGGTTGGCCATGGCGTGGGCGATCTGCAGCGGCGTGTAGGAGTTGTAGCCGGAGCCGTTGGACACCGAGATGGTGTCGCCGCCCACCCACTTGCCGGCATTGCCCTTGAAGCGCTTGCGCTTCCATTCTTTCGATGGCAGCACGCCGGTCTTTTCGTTATCCAGGTCGATGCCGGTTTTTTCGCCGAAGCCGAACGGTTTCATGAACTGGGTGATGGCGTCGATGCCCATGTCGTTGCCCAGCTGGTAGTAGTAGGTGTTGCAGGACACGATGATGGAGCGGCGCAGGTCAACGTTGCCATGGCCGCCCACTTTATCATCGCGGAACTTGTGGCCGCCGAGGTAGAAGAAGCCCGGGTCGGGATACGCGGTGGCCGGGTTGCGCTTGCCCAGTTCCAGCGCGGCCAGCGCCATGAAGGGCTTGAAGGTGGAACCCGGCGCGTAGGTGCCGGACAGCGGGCGGTTGACCATCGGCCGGTCGAGCGAGGTATTCAGCTCGTTCCAGCTTTGCGAATCGATGCCGTCGACGAACAGGTTGGGGTCGTAGCCGGGACGCGAGACGTAGGCCAGGATGTCGCCGGTTTCCGGCTCGATCGCAACGAAGGCGCCGCGCCATTCGCCAAAGGCTTCCTCCACCACCTTCTGCAGTTCGATGTCGATCGACAGGATCAGGTTATTGCCCGGCGTGGCCGGGGTGCGCGACAGCGTGCGGATGGCGCGGCCGCCGGCCGACACTTCCACTTCTTCGTAGCCGGTCTGGCCGTGCAGCTGCTTCTCGTAGCTCTTTTCCAGGCCTTCCTTGCCGATATGGTCGGTGCCCTTGTAGTTGGGGCCATCGTCGGTGGCGTCGATGGCTTTGACTTCGGACTGGTTGATGCGGCCGATGTAGCCGATCACGTGCGACGCGGTTTCGCCCAGCGGGTACTGGCGGAACAGGCGCGCCTGCACTTCCACGCCGGGGAAGCGGAAGCGCTGGGCGCTGAAGCGCGCGACTTCCTCGTCGGTCAGGCGGGTGCGCAGCGGCACGCTCTCGAAGCCCTTCGATTCGTCCAGCAGTTTCTTGAAGCGCTTGCGGTCCTTGATGTCGACGGTGACCAGCTTGGACAACTCGTCGATGGTTTCGTCCAGCGTGGCATTCAGTTTGGACGGCGTAATCTCCAGCGTAAAGGCGGAGTAGTTGCGCGCCAGGACCACGCCGTTGCGGTCCAGGATCAGGCCGCGGTTGGGGACAATGGGGACGATGGCGATGCGGTTTTCTTCGGCCTTGACGGCGAAGTCGCTGTACTTGACGATTTGCAGCCAGATGAAGCGCAGCAGCAGCAGCGCGAAGCAGAAGAACACCAACCCGCCCAGCACCGTCAGGCGCAGGCGGAACTGCTGGAGTTCGCGCTGGTTGTCCTTGATTTCAGTCATGCCGGAACCGCAGCGTCAGATGGGGCGCGTGTGATCGCGGTCGACCGCGCGGCGCTGGGGCGCCAGCAGGATCCACGTGACCAGCGGCCACAGGACGACGGCGATCATGCTTTCAACGAAGTAGAACCAGCCCGGCGTTTTGCCGGAGACGCAGAAGCGCACCAGCAGCTGCACCGTTTGCGCCATCACCAGCAGCGGGAACACGTGCAGCGCCTGGGTCCAGATCGGGAACCACAACACCCGGCGGTGCAGCATGATGGCGAAATAGGACAGCAGCGTGTAGGCCAGCGCGTTCTCGCCCAGCAGCGTGGAGTCGTGGACGTCCATCAGCAGGCCAAGGAAGAAAGCGGTGCCGATGCCGACCTTGCGCGGTTGGTGCACGCCCCAGAACACCAGCAGCAGCGCGACGAAGTCCGGCACGCCGACGAACTGGCCCCATGGCAGAAGGTTCAGCAGGAAGGCGCAGAACAGGCTAAAGGCGATGAACAGCGGGCTGACCGGCAGCAGGATGTAGTGCGGACGATTCATCGTGCCGGCTCCTTGGATTGAGTGACAGCCGCCGGCGCGGTCGCGCGTGCAGCGGCCGGCGACGTCGTCGCAGCACCGCCAGCGGTGCGCGTCGCGGCTTGCGTGCCTGGCGCGGCGCCAGCCGTCGTGGCCGCGGTGCCGCCGGCGGCGCGCGGGGCGCCTTGCGCGGTCGCGGCGTTGGTCGGCGTCGCGGCGCCTGGCGTGGTGCCGGCCGGCGATGCATTGGTTGGCGTGGTGGCCGGCGCGGCGCCATCGGCGGCTGGCGCGGCGGCCGGCTTCGGCGGCGGCGGCATGACCGGGAACAGTCCTGCCGCGCCGTTCGGCCCTGGCGTGGCGCCGGCGGCGCCGGCGGCCGGCTGGCCCTCGCCCTCTTTCGGCGCGTCCTTGATCGGCGCCATCTTGTTATTGTGCTTGCGCGGCGCGCGCTCCACCTCATCCGGAGGACGCGGCGGCATATCCGGCGCCGACATCAGGATCAGCAGCTGCGTATTGTTGGTGATGCCCGCCAGCGGCTGGCAGATCACGCCCCCGAACGAACCGCCGGCGCTGTTCTCCACCTGCGTCACCTTGGCCACCGCCAGGCCGGCCGGATACACACCGTCCAGGCCCGAAGTCACCACGATATCGCCCACCTGGATATCCGCGTTCGGCGCCGTAAAGCGCAACTCCAGATTGCCCGACTTGCCACGCCCATACGCCACCGAGCGCAAGCCATTGCGCAGCAGCTGCACCGGAATCGCCTGCTCCTTGTCGGACAGCAGCGTCACCTCGGAAGTAAAGGGAAACACGCGCGTGACCTGGCCGACCACGCCCTGGTTATCGATCACCGGCAGGCCCAGCGTCACATCATGATGGGTGCCGCGATCGAGAATGATCTTGCGGCTGTTGGCGTCGCGCGCGTCGTACAGCACCTCGGCCAGCTGCGACTTGACCGGCACCCGCTCGCGCGCGTCCATCAGCTTGCGCAGTTGGGCGTTTTCCGCCGACTGCAGCTTCGCCTGCTGCAAGGCCTGCGAGTTGACGATCTGCTGCGTCTTCAGCTCGCGCACCTGCTTTTCCAGCGACGACAACGTAGAGAAATATTCACCGACGCCGTAGATGGCGTCGCGCGGCAGCAAGGCCACCTTCTGCACCGGCCGCAGCACCGCGCCGGCATAGTAGCGCACCCGTTCAAGACTGCGCATGTGCGAGTCGACCAGCAGCAGTGCAATCGATATGCACGCGAACACCGTCATCTTGACCCGCGCCGAAGCGCCTTGCTTGAAAAGTGGCGGAGGACTGTATTCCATGACTTCCAATAATCCGGCGCACCCACGCGCCAACGAGACTATCAACTCACCGTAAAGCACCGGGGCCGCTATCTGGCGGCCCCGGTTGTTTCAGATCACTCGTAGGAGAAGATCGAGCCCAGTTGGTCCATGCGCTCCAGCGCCATGCCCGAACCGCGCACCACGCAGGTCAGCGGATCTTCCGCCACCAGCACCGGCAGGCCGGTTTCTTCCATCAGCAGGCGATCCAGGTCACGCAGCAGCGCGCCACCACCGGTCAGCATCATGCCCTTCTCGGCGATGTCGGCGCCCAGTTCCGGCGGGGTTTGTTCCAGCGCGTTCTTGACGGCCGACACGATGTTGTTCAGCGGGTCGGTCAGCGCTTCCAGGATCTCGTTGGACGAGATGGTGAACGAACGCGGGATACCTTCCGACAGGTTGCGGCCCTTGACTTCCATTTCCTTGACTTCCGAGCCAGGGAAAGCCGAACCGATGGCTTTCTTGATCGCTTCCGCGGTCTGTTCGCCGATCAGCATGCCGTAGTTGCGGCGGATGTAGTTGACGATGGCTTCATCGAACTTGTCGCCGCCCACGCGCACCGAACCCTTGTACACCATGCCGCCCAGCGAGATGATGCCCACCTCGGTGGTGCCGCCGCCGATGTCCACCACCATCGAGCCGGTGGCGTCCGATACCGGCAGGCCGGCGCCGATGGCCGCCGCCATCGGCTCTTCGATCAGGTACACCTGCGAGGCGCCGGCGCCCAGCGCCGACTCGCGGATCGCGCGGCGTTCCACCTGGGTCGAGCCGCACGGCACGCAGATGATGATGCGTGGCGATGGACGGAAGAATTTGGAGTCGTGCACCATGCGGATGAACTGCTTCAGCATCTGCTCGGTGACGGTGAAGTCGGCGATCACGCCGTCTTTCATCGGGCGGATCGCCTCGATGTTGCCAGGTACTTTACCCAGCATCTGCTTTGCTTCTTTACCAACTGCCTGGATGGTCTTCTTGCCATTCGGGCCGCCTTCCTGGCGGATGGCGACCACCGACGGTTCATCAAGGACGATACCTTGGCCGCGGACGTAGATCAGGGTGTTGGCCGTGCCCAAGTCAATGGCCAGGTCGGAGGAGATGTAACGACGTAAAAAACCAAACATTAAAGTGTCCCGTGGCGCTACCAGTGTGCGCGTAAACCGTTAAGTGAAAAATTCTGTCCGAATGCGGCGGCAGCAATGATTCAGCGCCGACAACGCATCAACCCGCCATTCTACCTTATAATTTGACTGCGATTTAGCCAAAATCCACCCAAAAGTGTGATGCCTGAGACCGCGATTTAAGCGGCATTCGTCGGCAGTTACCGACGGATAGGCAGAATTTCAAGTTTTTTATCAATATCACAACGAAGCTCCGCCATGTCCCTGACCTTATCCGACGTAAACCGCATTGCCAAACTGGCCCAACTTGAGATGAGCGAGCAGCAAAGCGCGACCGCGCTGGAGCAGCTGAACGGCATCTTCGCGCTGGCCGAACAGATGCAGGCGGTCGACACCGACGGCGTCGCTCCGCTGAGCCATCCGCTGGCAGCGCACATGAACAACATCGCGCTGCGCCTGCGCGACGACGTGGCCAGCGAACCGAACCGCCGCGACGACTACCAGGCCGTGGCGCCCAAGACCCAGGACGGCCTGTACCTGGTGCCGAAAGTGATCGACTAACGGACCGCAGAACCATCCGCCGTCATTCCGGCGCAAGCCGGAATCCATAGAACGCTGGCCGATCCGCGCAGCATGGATTCCGGCGTTCGCCGGAATGACGGGGGACGACGCAACGAATTAACTGAAACGCCATGCACACCAAAACCATTAAAGAGCTGTCCGCCCTGCTGCAAAGCAAAGCGATTTCCGCCACCGAACTGGCCACGCACTTCCTCGACCGCATCGAAAAGAGCGACCTGAACGCCTTCCTGCACGTCGATCGCGCGCTGACGCTGGCGCAGGCCGCCGACGCCGACGCCCGCATCGCCGCCGGCACCGCCACGCCGCTGACCGGCGTGCCGATCGCCCACAAGGACATCTTCGTCACCAAGGGCTGGCGCTCGACCGCCGGCTCGAAAATGCTGGCCAACTACGTCAGCCCGTTCGACGCCACCGTGGTCGAGAAGTTCCGGCAAGCCGGCATGGTCACGCTGGGCAAGCTGAATTGCGACGAATTCGCCATGGGCTCGGCCAATGAAAACTCGGCCTTCGGCGCGGTGAAAAACCCGTGGGACAAAAGCGCCGTGCCAGGCGGCTCGTCGGGCGGCTCGGCGGCGGCAGTGGCCGCGCGCCTGGCGCCGGGCGTCACCGGCACCGACACCGGCGGCTCGATACGCCAGCCCGCCTCGTTCTGCGGCATCACCGGCATCAAGCCGACCTACGGCCGCGTGTCGCGCTTCGGCATGATCGCGTTCGCCTCGTCGCTGGACCAGGGCGGCCCGATGGCGCAGACCGCCGAAGACTGCGCGCTGCTGCTCAACGCCATGGCCGGCTTCGACGAACGCGATTCGACCTCGCTGACGCCGGAACTGGGCGGCGTGGACGAAGACTTCACCCGCGAACTGGGCCAGCCGCTGACCGGCCTGCGCATCGGCGTGCCGAAGGAGTACTTCGGCGAGGGCCTGTCCAAGGACGTGGAAGACGCGGTGCGCGCCGCGCTGGCCAAGTACGTGGAACTGGGTGCGACGCTGGTCGACATCTCGCTGCCGAACACCAAGCTGTCGATTCCGGCCTACTACATGATCGCGCCAGCGGAAGCGTCGTCCAACCTGTCGCGCTTTGACGGCGTGCGCTACGGCTTCCGCGCCGAAGGCTACAAGGACCTGCAGGACATGTACCGCAAGACCCGCGACCAGGGCTTCGGCAACGAAGTCAAACGCCGCATCATGGTCGGCACCTATGTGCTGTGCCACGGCTACTACGACGCCTACTACCTGAAGGCGCAAAAGATCCGCCGCCTGATCGCGCAGGACTTCGAAAAAGTGCTGAATGGTCCGGACGCCGTGTGCGACGTCATCATGGGCCCGGTGGCGCCAACCGTGGCGTGGGACCTGGGCGACAAATCGGACGATCCGGTGGCCGCCTACCTGGCCGACATCTACACGCTGTCCACCAGCCTGGCCGGCCTGCCCGGCATGTCGATCCCGGTCGGCTTCGGCGCCAAGAACCGCCCGGTGGGCCTGCAGATCATCGGCAAGCACTTTGGTGAAGCCAAGCTGCTGAACGTCGCCCACGCTTACCAGCAGGCGACCGACTGGCACACCCGCGCTCCGGCCGGCATCTAAGAATCAAATCAAGCGAGAACACTATGGAATGGGAAGTCGTCATCGGTATTGAGAACCACGTGCAGCTCACTACCGCATCTAAAATCTTCAGCGGCTCGCCGACCACGTTCGGCGCCGAGCCGAACACGCAAGCCAGCCCGGTGGACCTGGCGCTGCCTGGCGTGCTGCCGGTCATGAACAAGCAAGCCGTGGACCGCGCCATCCGCTTCGGCCTGGCCGTTGGCTCGACAATCGCGCCAGCGTCGATCTTCGCCCGCAAAAACTACTTCTACCCCGACCTGCCGAAGGGCTACCAGATCAGCCAGTTCGAAGACCCGGTGGTGCAGGGCGGCGCCATCACCTTCGGCTACGAGAAGGATGGCGAATTCGTCACCAAGACCGTCAACCTGACGCGCGCCCACCTGGAAGAAGACGCCGGCAAATCGCTGCACGAAGACTATGCCGGCATGTCCGGCATCGACCTGAATCGCGCCGGCACGCCGCTGCTGGAAATCGTCTCCGAGCCGGAGATCCGCAGCGCCGCCGAGGCGGTGGCCTACTGCAAGGCGCTGCACTCGCTGGTGATGTGGCTGGGCGTCTGCGACGGCAATATGCAGGAAGGCTCGTTCCGCTGCGACATCAACGTCTCCGTGCGTCCGAAGGGCCAGAAGGAATTCGGCACCCGCTGCGAGATCAAGAACCTGAACTCGTTCCGCTTCATCGAGGAAGCCGTGCACGTGGAAGTGCGCCGCCAGATCGAGCTGATTGAAGACGGCGGCAAAGTGGTGCAAGCCACCCGCCTGTACGATCCGGACCGCAAAGAGACGCGCGAAATGCGCAGCAAGGAAGACGCGCAGGATTACCGCTACTTCCCGGACCCTGACCTGCCGCCGCTGGTCATCTCCAACGCCTGGATCGAGCAGGTGAAAGCGTCGATGCCGGAACTGCCGGCGGCGATGCGCGAACGCTTCGTCAGCGAATACGCGTTGCCGGAATATGACTCGCTGGTGCTGACGCAGTCGAAAGCCATGGCCACCTACTACGTCGCCGTGGTGGATGCCGCCGGCAAGGACAACGCCAAGGCCGCCGCCAACTGGCTGATGGGCGACGTGTCGTCGACGCTGAACCGCGAAGGCGTGGACATCGCCGACGCGCCAGTCAAGCCCGCGCAACTGGCGCTGATGCTGAAGCGCATCGCCGACGGCACCATCAACAACAAGACCGCCAAGGAGCTGTTCGGCGACATGTGGGCGGCCAAGTCGGACGACGACAACCTGGTCGACGCGCTGATCGAATCGAAAGGCCTGAAGCAGATCTCCGACACCGGCGCGCTGGAAGCGATCGTCAATGAGGTCATCGCCAACAACGCCAAGTCGGTGGAGCAGTACCGCGCCGGCAAGGAAGCCGCCATCAACGCCCTGATCGGCCAGGCGATGAAAGCCTCGCGCGGCAAAGCCAACCCGGCCCAGCTGACCGAACTGCTGAAAGCCAAGCTGGCCGGCTAAGTTCGCGCCAGGACGGCACAAAGCCCCACCAGGCCTGGCCTCGTGGGGCTTTTTTGCGTGGTTTTACATCGCCGCAACGCCGCTTAACGGCCAGCTGAGCGCATAATGCCCCATGCGCCTCGCTCTCCTCTCCCTCCTGCTGCTCACCGCTGCCGCCATGGCCGATCCGGTGGACATCGACAAAGCCAAGAAAGACTTGGCCAAGATCGACCGCGAACTGCGCGAAGCGCCAGCGGTGCCGGACTTCGGCAAAGAAAAACCCTACAGCCGCGAGATCACCGAAATCGCCGACGCCTATATCGGCACCGGAGAAGACTCGCGCGGCGTCTACGAGTCGCCGGACGGCACCACCTACTACACCGAAACCATTCGCGGCAAAACCAGCTGCTCCATGACCGGCGCGGTCGGCAACCCCGCTGGGAAAGGCGGCGGCGCCACAAAGATCCAATGCCCCTCCTCCATGGCCAACTTCAAAAAGTATTGATACAGATCAGCCAACCGCCAGCACACGCTTGGTATGGCCGCACCTCTTGGCGAGAATGACAGCCAGCCCTACAAGAGGTGTGCCTATGCTGACCATACTCAACCTGGAAGAAATTTCCGCCGCACGGCTACACGATGCACAGAGCCTGTACGCGGCAGGGCGTTACGACGGCGCTTACTATCTGGCAGGGTACTCGCTTGAGCTGGCACTCAAGGCACGCCTCTGCAAGACGCTGAATTGGGCTGACTTTCCCATGACTCATAAAGAGTTTGAACGTTTTCGCTCATTCAAGGTCCATGATCTGGAGGTCCTGCTGAAGTTAAGTGGTTACGAACCAGCAATAAAGGGCAAGCAGCTCCCCGAGTGGTCGACCGTGAAGGTTTGGCAGCCAGAAGTTCGCTATCGTCCGATTGGCTTTGCCAATGAGAAATCTACAAGCGAAATGCTGCGTGCAATCGATACCTTGATGGGCAAATTATGAATACCTTTATTGAGAGAATGAAGTGCATAGAGCAACGCGTTTCAGAACAATATGGCCCTTTCGAATTATTCGCGCTCTTTCGGCCGGATACCACATTACGTCTTTGGGATATCCTCATCTCCGCCCAATGGATCGAGGACGACCGGCTGGCCGCGATGCGCATCATTGCCGAGCAGATGAATCAGGTGTTCTCCATCACCGAGATTGTCCAGTTCTCGGGGTTTGTGATCATTGAGCATGATTACGAAGGCTTGCGGCAGTTCCAATCCGAAGTTGACGTCGAACACGGCATGCGTGAGTTTCGCAACGTCACCTTTTTCGACGTGCCGATCCTGCACGCTTACGTCATCACGTCACACCACGCGGCGGATAGCGCTCTGCTGATCTAGCAAATTAAAGTATACATTTTTGTCTAGAACGGCTACGCTACATCCATCGATCGATGTGGAGGCGCCATGAGTATTCCCAAACCCACCGCCGGAGAGCTGGAACTGCTGCAGGCACTGTGGCCGCTCGGCCCGGCCACGGCCAAGCAGGTGCACGAGGCCATGTTGGCGGACAAGCCGGACCTGGCCTACGGCACCGTGCTGCGGCTGATGCAGATCATGCACACCAAAGGCATCCTGACGCGCGACGAAAGCCAGCGCTCGCACATCTACGCGCCGGCGCAGGCACAGGACACGCTGCAACGCAGCCTGCTCAAGGACCTGATGCAGAAAGCCTTCGCCGGCTCCGCCAAGGCGCTGGTGCTGGCCGCGCTGCGCAACGGCATCTCGAAAAAAGAGCGCGACGAAATCGAAAAGCTGCTGAAGGATGACCCGCAATGAGCGCCTTCACCTTCGCCCTCGGCCTGACGCTGATGCACTTCCTGTGGCAAGGCCTGCTGCTCGGCTGCGCCGCCGCCGTGGCCCTCACGCTGCTGCGCAACAGCCGCGCCGAATACCGCTACCTCGTCGCCTGCTGCGCGCTGCTGACCTGCCTTGGCTGGCCGGCGCTGGAGCTATGGCAGCGGCTGGCCAACGATGCCGATACCACCAGCGCCAGCATGCAGGCCCTGCCCTGGGCCGCGCGCGCCCTCGCCGGCGACGCCGACTGGTTCAACCTGCGCGATTCGGTGCGCGGCGTGGTCGGCCTGTGGGCCTTGTGCGCGGCCGCGCTGGCGCTGCGCCTGGTGGCCGGCCTGCTGTGGATCGACCGCATGGCGCGCCAGCCGGGCGCCGGTGATCGCACAACGCAGCGCCGCCTGCAAGCCGAACTGGCGCAACTGGCGCAACGCTTCGGCATCACGCGCGAGGTCCGCGTGCGCCTGGTCGACACGCTGGCCAGCCCGATCACCGCCGGCTGGTGGCGGCCGGTGGTCATGGTGCCGACCGCGCTGGTCACCGGCATGCCACCGCAGCTCCTGCAAGCGCTGCTGGCGCATGAACTGGCGCACATCCAGCGCCACGATTACCTGATTAACCTGCTGCAGAACGTCATCGAAACGCTGCTGTTCTACCACCCCGCCGTGTGGTGGCTGTCGAACCGCGTCCGCCTCGAACGCGAACTGATTGCAGACGCAGTCGCCGCAAGGCAGCTGGGCGAACCGCGGCGCCTGGCCCTGGCGTTATCGGAACTGGAGCGGCTCCGGTTCTCCCATCATCAACTGGCCCAAGCGGCCAATGGAGGAGATTTAATGCAGCGCATCCAACACCTGCTGCGGCCGGCGCCGCAGTCCCTGAACTGGAAAGCCGCCATCGCCATGCTGGGCGTGGCCATGGCCTGCGTTTCGGTCTACGCCGAAGCCACCGCCGCCGACAAGAACGCCGCCGGCAACCGCCACGCGCTGGTCGACTTTGACAAATGCAGCAAGCCGGCCTGGCCGGAAGGCGCCATGGCCGCCCGACGCGCCGGCACCGTGCAGTTGAACTTCCTGATCGGCAGCGATGGCGCGGTCAAGGACGCGAAGGTCGACCGCTCCAGCGGCCACCCGGACTTGGACGAAGCCGCACGCGCCGGCATCGCCCAATGCCATTTCAACCCAGCCCTGAAGGCCGGCAAACCGGTCGCGACCTGGCAGAAGATGCAGTACGTCTGGGTGCTGGAATGAAGCGTGCCGCCGTTGCGGTCTTGCTGGCGGCGGCGCTGCACAGCGCTGCCGCCGGCGTCGATCCTGAAGTCGACCTGCGCAAGGCGGAGCTGGAGGCGGCAAGCGCCCGCGCGGCAGTGCTTCAACCTGCGCCGACGTCGAACGATGCGGCCAGGGCCAGGTCGGCGCTGAATAGCACGCTGCAACGGCTGGGCAACCAACGCTCGTTTGTTGGCGACGACCATGGCGCCATGGCCGCCTTCGATGAATTGACATTGTCCCGCGCTACCGGCGGCGCCAGCGCCGACGCGGAAGATCTCGCGCGGCTCGCCAGCGCGCGGGAAGAAGACGCCATCGGCGCCATCGTCCGGGAAGCCGGCAAGCACCGCGTGGTCATCTTGAACGAAGCGCACCACGTGCCACTGCATCGCGCCTTTGCCATGCGACTGGCGCGAGAGCTGCGCCGCATCGGCTACAGCTGGCTGGCCTGCGAAACGTTCGAGGAGACGCCATTCCGCAAAGGCTATCTGGCGCTGTCGGACGGCTACTACTCGCGAGAACCGGCGTTCGGCAACTTCCTGCGCGACGCCAAGGCGGATGAATGGCAGCTGGTGCAATATGAACCATTCGACCTGCCCTCCGGCGGCACCATGGCCGAACAGACGGCGCAGCGCGAGCGCGGCGAGGCGCGCAATCTGGTGGCGCGCATCTTCTCCCGCCATCCGGACGCCAAAGTTTTCATCTATGTCGGCTACGGCCATGTGCGGGAGAAGCCGGGCGTGGATGACGGCAGCGGCCCCGCAATGATGGCGGCACAACTCAGGCAGATGACCGGCCTTGATCCGCTCACCATCGACCAGACCACGATGATGGCGCACACCGATCGCGCCGCCGAGCATCCACTGTACGCGGCGGCCCTGCGGCAGCCGCACGAGACACCGTTCGTGCTGCGTACCCCGGATGGTGGCTATGCGGTATTCGGTTCCTACCGTTCTGCCGTCGACATGCAGGTCGTGCATCCACGATATGGCGTGGATGCCGACAGTGGCCGGGCAGCCTGGCTGCGCACCCTGTCCGGCTTCCATGCTGCCGAGGCGCCGGCCGCCATGCGCAACGCCGAAGCGCCCTCCTATGTCTACGCTTATCCACAAGGCCAGCCGGAGAATGCGGTGCCGGTGGATGTGGTACGCCTGACGCCGGGCCTCCCCGCGCCGAAGTTGATGCTGCCGGATGGCCAATTCCGCTTCACCATCCAGCAGTAGCCTCACATGCCCTTGAACCGGTGCTGGAAGCGCTGGCTCACGGGCAGCCGCGATGCATGGCCGCGCAGATCAAGCCACACCGCACCGTCGGCGTCGCGGCTCACCGCCGCAATGCGCTTGACGGCCACCACATAGCCGCGGTGGATCTGCCAGAAGCCCGCTGCTTCCAGCTGTTCGGCAAGTTCCTTCAATGGCGTGCGGATGTGCGCCTCCATCTGGTCCGTGACCACTCGCGTGTGCTTGAATTCCGCACCGAAGTACACCACTTCGCTCAGATCGATAAAGTGGATGGTGTTGCCAACGCTGGCCTGCAGCCAGGCCGGCGGCGTCTTCTTAGGCGCCAGTTGTTGCACCAGCCGCGCCAGGTCCGGCGGCGGTGTGCCGAGCCGCGCACGCAGGCGCTCAATGGCGCGCGCCAACCGCACTGCATCGACGGGTTTCAGCAGATAGTCGACCGCGCCTTCGTCGAACGCCGCCAGCGCGTGTTCCTGGTAGGCGGTGACAAACACCACGTGAATGCGCGAGCCGAAGGTGCGCGCCACCTCCAGCCCGTTCAGGCCGGGCATGCGGATGTCGAGAAAGGCGATGTCCGGCTGCAGTTCGCGTGCCATGCGCAGGGCTTCGACGCCGTCGCTGGCCACGCCAACCAATTCCGCCTCCGGCCACAGCGCAGCCAGCGTGGCGCGCAATTCGGCCTGCAGCAGCGGCTCGTCGTCGGCGATCAGGATGCGCGGCGCGGTCATGGGGCCACCGGCAAGGTCAGTTCGGCGGCCGTCCAGCCGTCCGCGCCCATGCTCAGGCGCAGGCTGGCCGCCGGGCCGTACAGTGCTTCCAGCCGCTGCCGTACGTTGCGCAGACCAACGCCGCTGCCCAGCACCGCCTGACCGCTGCCCACGCCGGCGCCATTGTCGCGCACCGCCACCAGCACAGCATCGCCGGCGCGCTGTGCCTGCACGGTCACGGTGACGGCGCCGGCGTGCGGCTCAACGCCATGCTGCACGGCGTTTTCCACCAGCGGCATCAGCATCAGCGGCGGCAGCGCCAGATCGCGCACGTCGTCGGCGCAGACGATGTGCACGCTGAGGCGCTCGCCGTAGCGGATCGCCATCAGCGCCAGATAGTGGCCGGCCAGTTCGCACTCACGGCCCAGCGTGGACATCGGGCTGCGCAGGTCCGGCAAGGCGCTGCGCAGATAAGCGATCAGGTGATCCAGCGTCTCCATCGCGCGTTGCGGCTCATGACGCACCAGGTAGCGGGTGTTGGCCAGCGTGTTATACAGGAAGTGCGGCTCGATCTGCGCCTGCAGCGCCTTCAGGTCCGACGCCAGCGCCGCCTGTGACAACTGGGCCAGATGCAGTGTGCGTGCCCGCATCTGCGCCATCCACAGCGGCAGCACCAACAACGCGAGCAGCAGCAGCGCCTCCACCGTCATGGCCTGCGATTCGTTCAGCGGATCGATGCCTATCCACGAAAGACCGAGGTGGTAGATCGTTCCCGCCGCCGCCACGCATGCCGGCACCAGGGCCAGCAGCGCCGCCCACACGCCCCACCACGACTGGCAGACGCGATAACGCCGCGCCAACAGCAGCACCGCAGCGCCAAAGACCAACGGCAGCAGCAAGGCCGCAAACAACGCCAGCCAGGTATAGGCGCGCAGCCCCAGCGACGCCATCGCCATGACGGCGGCCAGCCCCGCGCCCAAGGCCAGCTGGCGGCGCGAACACGCCACCACGCGCGCCAGCGCTTGCGGAGCGTCGTCCGGCCCGGTGCCACGACAGGCAATCATAGAGCGGGCTTCTCCGGCAATCGAGTGTAGGACATGACATCCACCGGCACCTCTTTGCCAACCACTTCAAATGACAGCTCGTCGATCCAGACCTGGCCGCTGCCGGCGTTGTTGACGCCGAACGAGATGGTGGTGGCATCGGCCGGCACGTCCAGCGTCACGCTGCGCATCTGCCACGGGGACGTGCCGCGCAGAGGCTGGTCGAAGCTGTTGTAGAACGCACCATTGGCGGGCTGCTCAGCCCGTATCTGCATCCACAGCCCGGCCCATTTGTTGACATTACGGGTCTTGATCTTGGCGCGGAACCGCACCCGCTGTCCCAGATAGCGCTGCGCGGAAATCACCTGCGCCAGCGAGCCATAGCCGGTGTCCTCGCCCTGCACATAGCGCAGGAACTTGGCGCCCTTGCCGCTGCTGGTTTCCACGTTGTCGATGCCGCCCTCGTAGGAGGTCGCATGGTCGCCGGATACGAACCAGGGCGGCGGCAACTTGCCCACCGATTCGGCCGCCACCACCCACAGCGAAGTGGCGGCCAGCGCGGCTGCCATTACATGCAGGGGCTTCATAGCGAAGGCTCCAGCGCGGGCGGGCGACGGCCGGGCAGCTGATCGACCGGCACATCGTTGCCCACCACTTCCAGCGACAACTGGTCGATCCATACTTGCCCCTTGCCGCCATCAATCACACCAAAGTTCAGTGTGGCCGCATCCTGTGGAATGTCCAGCGTGACGCTGCGCAGCTGCCAGTCGGTGGTGCCGGTGATGGGCTTGTCCTGGCTGTTGTAAAACGCCGAGGCATATTTTTCGCCCGGACGCAGAGCGCTCATCCACAAGCCCGCCCACTGGCTCACCTCCCGGGTTTTGATCTGAGCCTGAAAGCGCACCCGCTTGCCCTGGTAGTTTTTGGCAGAAATCTGTTGCGTGAGTGCCCCGTACGATGCACTCTCGCCCTGCACGTAGCGGATAAAGCGGGCCGGCTGGCCGCCAACGGTTTGCTCGCTGTCCACGCCAATCTGGTAGGACCTGGCGGCGCCGCCGCTGAGATACCAGTTTTCCAGCGGGTCGGCTGCGGCTGCCAGGCCGGGAACGGCCAGCAATACTGCGATCAACAGGGTAGGTTTCAATTGCTATCTCCATAAGCATGACGGATTGTCATGCAGCTACTGTGCCCTGTCCAGTGCCAGCGCGGGAAGGCATGCGACAAGCGCGGCCCGGTGCCGACAAACGCGCCGCTGGGCGGATTAGCGGTCGATCCAGGCCAGGATGTCGGCGTAGATGTCTTCGCGATTGAGCTCGTTGAAGTTTTCGTGGAAGTTGCGCGGGTGGCGCTGATAGGTCAGCAGGTGGGCCGGCACCGACTGCAGCATGGCCTCGGCAGCGTCGGCGTCGGCCAGCTTGTCGTCGCCGGCCACGACGGCGAACAGCGGCTTGGTCCAGCCGGGCATGCGCGCCGCCAGGCCCTGTTGCGCGGCCGTCAGCGCATTGCCGAAGCGGACCGTGATTTCGGTGGCGCGTACGCCGTCGCGCTCGTCCTCGTAGTGGCGCGCGGTGATGTCGGCATCGTGGGTCAGTTGGTGCGTCAGCGGCGCCAGCGGCACTTTCATGCGTGGCGCCAGCGCACCCAGCACGCCGGCCAGCGCCAGCAGCAGCGGCGACACCTTGATGGCGTTGACGTAATACGGCGACGACAGAATGAAGCCCCGGATGGCGTCGTCATCGCGGAAGTGGCCGAGTCCCAGGTGGGTGGCGATCAGCGCGCCCATCGAGTGGCCCATCACGTACACCGGCAAGCCGGGATACTGCTGCTTGACCCATTGCAGGAACAGCGCGCTGTCGTCGAGGAAGACGTGAAAGCCGGGGATATCGACGCGGCGCGCGTCCTGATGGCCGCACAGGTCGTAGGCCACGGTGGCGATGCCGTGCTGGCGGAACCAGCGCGCCGGCGTCACATAGTCGCCGCCGTGCGCCATGCCGCCGTGGATGGCCAGGATGACCGCCCGCGGCGCGGCCGGCTCCCACACGTGGACGCGCCGCGCCGCGCCCTGTCCGGCGGCGAAGCTGGCCAGCCTGTCTTCGGCGTAGCGCATCAGGCGGTCAGGGGTCAGGGAGTGATGCTGAGGTTGATGCCCATTTCGACCAGCATGGCCATGTCGGCCAGCGACAGGTCCAGCGTTGGCGTCGACGCGCCGGCATCCGAGGGGAAGGAAA
Organism: Duganella sp. 1224; assembly: GCF_013408245.1. Classification (GTDB taxonomy): domain Bacteria; phylum Pseudomonadota; class Gammaproteobacteria; order Burkholderiales; family Burkholderiaceae_D; genus Rugamonas. Next base: position 25,868 of record NZ_JACBYS010000009.1, on the reverse strand, counting down.
TGCGCAGCTCGGCGGCGACGTCGGAGCGCTCGAAGTGGATGCCGCGCGCCTGGCACTCGCTCAGGTAAAAGCGGATCTGCTTGACCAGCTCGGTCGGATTTTCCTCGGTGCCGATGGCAACGTAAAAACCGGAGTCAATGCGCTTGCGGCCGGCGGGCGTGACATCGCCCTTCTGCCAGTCGCCATGCGGCTCACTGGGCAGTCCGTCGCGGACGTCTGCCAAGCCCTCGGGGTCGCCGTGTACCTTCAGTGTTGCGATATTCATGGTCTGCCTTTTTGGTCTCCTACCAAAATAAGGTTACACCATAGAAATATCAAAGTCTAGCAATATAGCCAATCAGGCAACGCCGTACTGGCTGCGGTAGGCCGCCACCGCGTCCTTGTACTGGGCCAGTTGCGGATCGGCGCCGGCGCCGTTGAGGAAGCCGAACAGGTCGTTCAGGTTGCCGATCGAGATCACCGGGATGCCGTATTTCTGGGTCACTTCCTGCACCGCCGACAGCTCCGAGATCTGGCCGTCCTTGCCGCCGCGCTCCATGCGGTCCAGCGCGATCAGCACCGCGCACGGCTCGGCGCCGGCGGCACGGATCATCTCCACCGACTCGCGCACCGAGGTGCCGGCCGAAATCACGTCGTCGATGATGACGACCTTGCCCTGCAGCTTGGCGCCGACGATGGTGCCGCCCTCGCCGTGGTCCTTGGCTTCCTTGCGGTTGTAGGCAAACGAGGTGTTGCGGCCCTTGCCGGCCAGCGCCACCGCCGTGGCCGAGGCCAGCGTGATGCCCTTGTAGGCCGGGCCGAACAGCATGTCGAACTGTACGCCGGAATCGATCAGCGTCTGCGCGTAGAACTGCGCCACCTGCGCCAGCGTGGCGCCGTCATGGAACAGGCCGGCATTGAAGAAGTACGGCGACTGGCGGCCGGCCTTGGTGGTGAATTCGCCGAAGCGCAGCACGCCGGCTTTGACCGAAAACGCAATAAATTCCTGACGTAAATTGTCCATCGTGAAGCCTCATTTCTGTAAAGTGCCGGTATTTTACCGCTACACTAGCGCATTCCGTACTTTCAGCCTCGAATCTTCTATGCCAAAAATCATCTCCGCCAACCTGAACGGCATCCGCTCCGCCGCCTCCAAGGGCTTCTTCACCTGGCTGGCCAAGCAGGACGCCGACTTTGTCTGCGTGCAGGAACTCAAGGCGCAGGCGCCGGACATGACGCCGGAATTCCTCAACCCGGGCGGCTACCACGGCCACTTCCACTACGCCGAGAAAAAAGGCTATTCCGGCACCGGTGTCTACAGCAAGATCGAACCGGACCGCGTGGTGATCGGCTTCGGCTCGCCGGAATTCGACGCCGAGGGCCGCTACGTGCGCTGCGACTTCGGCCAGCTGACGGTGATTTCGGTGTACTGCCCGTCCGGCTCGTCGGGCCCCGAGCGCCAGGAAGCCAAGTTCCGCTTCATGGACCTGTTCCTGCCGCACCTGCAGCAACTGCACGCCGAGGGCCGCGAAGTGGTCATCTGCGGCGACTGGAACATCGCCCACAAGGAAATCGACCTGAAGAACTGGAAGGGCAACAAGAAAAACTCGGGCTTCCTGCCGGAAGAGCGCGAGTGGATGACGCGCATTTTTGATGAAGTGGGTTACGTGGACGTTCACCGCAGCATCGACCCGCGCGAGGAGCAGTACACCTGGTGGAGCAACCGCGGCCAGGCCTATGCGAAGAACGTCGGCTGGCGCATCGATTACCACGTCGCCACCCCGGGCATCGCCGCCAAGGCCACCTCGGTTGCCATCTACAAGGACGAAAAGTTCTCCGACCACGCGCCGCTGACCATCATCTACGACGCTTCCTAAACAGCAGCGGCGGCTGCTGGAACCGTTCACCCCGCACTGCGGCGCACAGGGGTCTGACCCCGTACGGGGTCAGACCCCGACCTTTTGGGGTTGACGCTAAAGGCTCCGCCGCGACCGGAACTCGCGCCATTCGCCACTGATCGGATCGATGAAACTAATGGCGCGAGCCAGCAGTTGCAGCGGTTGCGACACGTCGTCCTGCTTGCATGGCAGCGCCACCGGATAGAAGGCGTCGTTCACAATCGGGATGCCGAGCGACGACAAATGCACACGCAGCTGGTGCTGCCGCCCGGTGTGTGGATACAGGCGGTACAAGGTCAACGCGCCGCGCTGCTCGATCACGTCGATCATCGTTTCGGAATTCGGCTCGCCCGGCTCCTCTTTCATGACGAAGAACTTGTCGCCCTCCACCATGCGGCTGCGATAGGTGAACGGGAACTGCACGTCTCGCAGGTGCGGCGCCAGCGCTTCGTATTCCTTGTCGATCACGCGCTTCTGGAACATCGACTGGTACACGCCACGGCTCTGCGGATTGCGCGAGAAGATCACCACGCCTGCGGTCTCGCGGTCCAGCCGATGGATCGGCACCAGATCCTCTTCGCCCAGCGTTTTGCGCAGGCGCACCAGCAGCGTCTCATGCAGGAAGCGACCGGACGGAATCACCGGCAGGAAGTGCGGCTTGTCGACCACCACCAGGTGCTCGTCCAGGTGCAAGATCTCTTCTTTGAACGGAATCGGCGTCTCCGGCGCCTCCAGTTCGCGGTAGTAGAACATGCGCAGGCCGCGCTTGAAGCGGCTGGTGGGCAGCAGCGGCTTGCCATCGGCATCGACCACGTCGCCGCGCGCCATGCGCTCGCGCCACGCGGCTTCCGACACGTCCGGAAAACGCTCGACCACAAAGCTGATCATGTCAGGCCAGTCGCCCTCCGGCAGATACAGGTAGCTGGGCGCGACACCGTCGCGCATCGGCAAAGGATGACGCGACATGATCAGGAGCGTGGCAGCGCGAGCGAATGGTAAGGCGGCAGCTTGTTGGGGTCCAGCCCCTTGGCGCGCGCGAACACCGGCAGCACCAGGTGCATATTGTCCTGCATGTTCTGGATGCGGTCCTTGCTGGTCGGGTGGGTCGACAGGAAGCCGATCGGCTGGCGCTGATTGACCTGGCCCATCTTCTGCCACAGCGCGATGCCGGCGCGCGGGTCGAAACCGGCGCGCGCCGCCAGGTCCATGCCCACCAGATCCGCCTCGCTTTCGTCGGAGCGCGAGAACTGCAGTGCGGCCAAGCGCGAGGCGCCGCTGCCCACCGCGTCGCCGACGCGCGGGTCCATGCCAAGATAAGCCGCGCCGGCGGCGCCGACGATGCGTGCGACCACCGAGGTAGCGGTGTTCTTGCCCGCCTGCTCGCGCGCGTGTTCGCGCAGCGCGTGGGCGATTTCGTGGCCCATCACCATGGCCACTTCATCGTCGGTGAGATTCAGCTTGGTCAGGATGCCGTTGTAGAAGGCGATGCGGCCGCCCGGCATGCAGAAGGCGTTGACGGTGTCGGAGCGCAGCAGGTTGACCTGCCAGTCCCACTTGGCCGAATCCGGATTCCAGCGCGCGGTGTACGGAATCAGGCGCTTGGCGATACCGCGCAGCCGTATCAGTTGCGGATTGCGGTCGGTGGCGACGGCATCCTTCTTGTGCGCCTCGTTCAGCATCTGGTCGTACTGCAGCTTGGACTGCTGATCGAACTGGCGCGCATCGCCGCCCAGGCCGCGCAGGCGCGACATGCTGGTGACGGGGATGCCATCATCTTGCGCGTGCAGCGACAGCACGCTGGTACAGAGCACCAGCGCCAGCAAGGCGTTCTTTAATTTAGGCTTGTTCATGGCGAGTATTCCAGGGAGCAATTTTCGGCAGCAGCATCATCGCCGGAAACGCGAGGATAAAGCATACGATAAAGAACCAGAACCACCCGGTTTCGGCAACAATATACCCCACCGACGAATTAATGAATGTGCGCGGGACCGCAGCCAGGCTGGAAAACAGTGCGTATTGCGTGGCGGTGTAGCGCGGATCGGTGGCGCGCGACATGAAGGCCACCAGTGCCGCCGCGCCCAGCCCCGGACTGGCGAACGCCTCGAAGCCGTAGACGGCGCTGAGCAGCACCGGGTCCGGGCCGACCTTGGCCAGCCACGCGAAGCCGAGAATGGCGATCGCCTGCAGCACGCCAAACACCCACAGCGCGCGGTTGATACCGAGTTTGATCATCCAGATGCCGGCCACCGCGCCGCCGGCCAGCGCCGCCCACCAGCCGGTGGCGTTGGCCGCCAGGCCAATCTGCTTGGTGCTGAAGCCGATATCGAGGAAAAATTTGGTCGACAGCGCGGTGCTCATGGTGTCGCCGATCTTGTACAGCAGGACGAAGGCGATGATCAGCAAGGCCTGGCGCCAGCCGTCGCGCAGCACGAACTCGCGGAACGGCAGGACCACCGCCTCCTGCAGGTTCTTCGGCGGGGAACCGTACAGCGCCGGCTCCTTGGCCAGCAGCGTGCAGGCGAGGCCCGGCAGCATGAAGGCGGCCACGGTCCAGAACACGATCTGCCACGGCTGGCTGTCCGCCATCACCAGCCCCAGCGCGCTCGGGATCAGGCTGGAGGCCTTGTAGGCGTTGACGATGATGGCCGCACCCAGGCCCTGCTCTTCCTCGGCCAGGATCTCGCGCCGGTAAGCATCGATCACCACGTCCTGGCTGGCCGACATGAAGGCGATGGCAAACACCGCCACCACGATCACCGACAGCTCCAGCTTGGGGTCCAGCATGCCCATGCCACCGATGAACAGGAACAGCGCCAGTTGCGTCACCGCCATCCAGCCGCGCCGGCGACCCAGCGGCAGCACGGTGTAACGGTCCATGAACGGCGCCCACAGGAACTTGAAGGTGTAGGGGAACATCGCCAGGCCGAACAGGCCGAGCGCTTTGACATCCAGCCCGGCCTTGGCCAGCCACGCCTGCATCAGGTAGATCAGCGTGTACAGCGGCAGGCCGGAGCTGAAGCCCAGGAACAGGATGGAGACGGTACGCCCGTTGATGTAGCTGTACCAGGGCTTGGTGTCGGTCATTATTTTCTGCGGAGTCGGAAGACGGCGAGATCGCCGCGCAAATTAGGCAGGAATGATACCCGTTTGCCCTCCGCCAGCGCCACACATTCAATCACTTCCAGCCCGCATTCCTCGGCCAGGTCGCGGAAGTCGTTGATGGTGGCGCAACGCACGTTGGGCGTGTCATACCACTGGTACGGCAGCGACTCCGACACCGGCATGCGGCCCTTCAGCAGCGCCACGCGGTGCGGCCAGTAGGCGAAGTTGGGGAAGGACACAATCGCCTCCTTGCCGACGCGGACGATGTCGCGCAACAGCCCCTCGACGTGCGTCATCATCTGCAGCGACGACAGGCACAGCACCGTGTCGAACGAGTTGTCGCCGAACAGGCCAAGGCCGTTCTCCATGTCCTGCTGGATCACCTGCACGCCGCGCTGGGTCGAGGCCAGCACCTTGTCGTCGGCGATCTCGATGCCGTAGCCGCTGCATTGCTTGTCGCTCTGCAGGTAGTCCATCATCACGCCGTCGCCGCAGCCGACGTCCAGCACGTGCGCCTGGCTGTCCACCCAGTGGGCGATGAAGGCCAGGTCCGGCCGTGCCGCGCTCAGTTCATTGAAATTCATGCCGCACCTCCGATCTCTTTCCATACCTGGTCGTAGTAGGCGCGTACCATGTTCATGTAGCGCGGGTCTTCCAGCAGGAAGGCATCGTGGCCGTGCGGCGCGTCGATTTCCGCGTAGGTGACCTGGCGGCGGTTGCTGATCAGTGCCTGCACGATTTCGCGGCTGCGCTCCGGCGAGAAGCGCCAGTCGGTGGTGAAGGACGCCAGGAAGAACCTGGCCTTGGTGCCGGCCAGCGTCTTGGCGAGGTCGCCGCCATGCTTGCGCGCCGGGTCGAAGTAGTCCAGCGCCTTGGTGATCAGCAGGTAGGTGTTGGCGTCGAAGTATTCGGAGAACTTGTCGCCCTGGTAGCGCAGGTAGGATTCGATTTCGAAGTCGATGCCGAAGCCGAATTTGTAGTCGCCGGTTTCGGCAACGTCGCGTAGCTTGCGGCCGAACTTCTCGGCCATGTCGTCATCCGACAGATAGGTGATGTGGCCGACCATGCGCGCCACGCGCAGGCCGTTTTTCGGCACCACGCCATGCTCGTAGAAATCGCCGCCGCGGTAATCCGGGTCGGACAAAATGGCCTGGCGCGCCACGTCATTGAAGGCGATGTTCTGCGCCGACAGCTTGGCGGTCGAGGCGATCACCACGCAGTGGCGCAGACGGTCAGGGTACATGATGGACCAGGCCAGCGCCTGCATGCCGCCCAGCGAGCCGCCCATGACGGCGGCGAATTGCTGGATGCCCAGTTGATCGGCCAGGCGCGCCTGCGCGGCCACCCAGTCTTCCACCGTCACCACCGGGAAGGCGGCGCCGTAGGGCTTGCCGGTGGCCGGGTTGTGATGCATCGGTCCGGTGGAGCCGAAGCAGGAACCCAGGTTGTTGATCCCGATGACAAAGAACTTGTTGGTGTCCAGCGGCTTGCCCGGGCCCACCATATTGTCCCACCAGCCGGTGCTTTTCGGCTGGCCTTCATATTCGCCGGCCACGTGGTGCGAGGCGTTCAGCGCGTGGCACACCAGCACCGCGTTGGACTTGTCGGCATTCAGCGTGCCGTAGGTTTCGTACATCAGCATGTAGTCGCGCAGCGACGCGCCGCTTTGCAGGAGCAGGGGCTCGGCAAAATGCATGGTTTGCGGCTTGACGTATCCGAGGGATGACATTCGTTGGTTTGGTTGTGTTGGGGCGGCCCCGCGGGCCAACTAACAAGGCGGCGCCGCGAGGATGGGCGCCGCCGCTCTACATCAACTGCAATTGTTCGACCGCGTCTGCAATTACGTTGGGTTCCATCGAGCGCATGATCTTGCGGGTTTGCGGCATGATGCGCGCAAGGTCGCTGTTCAGGATTTCCTGCTTGACCGAGAGCAGTTGGGCCGGATGCATCGAGAACTCGCGCAATCCCATGCCCAGCAGCAGGCGTGTCAACTTGACATCGCCCGCCATTTCGCCGCACACGGCGACGTCGATCCCGGCTTTATGCCCGGCCGCAATCGTCATCGAGATCAATTGCAGCACAGCCGGATGCAGCGGATTGTAAAGGTGCGCGACCTCATAATCAACCCGGTCGATGGCGAGGGTGTACTGGATCAGGTCATTGGTGCCGATCGACAGGAAGTCCATGCGCTTGACGAACATCGGCAGCGCCAGCGCCGCCGCCGGAATTTCGATCATGGCGCCGACATCCACATCGTCATCGAACTTGACGCCCTGCTCGCGCAGCTCGGCCTTGGCCTGCGCCACCATGGCCAGCGACTGGTCGATCTCGAACGCGTGCGCCAGCATTGGAATCAGGATGCGCACCTTGCCGAACGCCGAAGCGCGCAAAATCGCGCGCAGCTGCGTCAGGAAAATCTGCGGCTCGGCCAGGCAGTAGCGGATGGCGCGCAGGCCCAGCGCCGGATTCAGCGCGGTCTGCTCGCTCTGGTCGAGCGGCTTGTCGGCGCCGATGTCCAGCGTGCGGATCGTCACCGGCCGGCCCTTCATCGCCACCACGGCCTTCTTGTACTGCTCGAACTGCTCTTCTTCCGACGGGATCTTGTTGTTCCGGCCCATGAACAGGAATTCGGAACGGAACAGGCCCACGCCATTGGCGCCGGCTTCCAGCGCGGCCGGGCAGTCGTCCGGCAGCTCGATGTTGGCCAGCAGCGTGATCTCGGTGCCGTCCTTGGTGATGGCCGGCGTCTTTTTCAGCTTCTGCAGCTTCTTGCGCGCGCGCGCGGCGGCGCCCTGGCGTTCGCGGTACTGCTCCAGCACCAGCGCGCTCGGGTTGACGATCACCACGCCGGCATCGCCGTCGATGATGATCCAGTCGTCCTGCTCGATCAGCGTGGAGGCGCCGGACATGCCCACCGCCGCAGGAATGTCGAGCGAGCGGGCGACGATTGCCGTGTGCGAGTTCTGGCCGCCGACATCGGTGACAAAGCCGATGAAGGAGCGGTCGCGGAACTGCAGCATGTCGGCCGGCGAGATGTCGTGGGCGACGATGATCATCTGCGGCTGGTAGTCGTCCTCGCCGCCGTCAGTGGCTTCGGGCAGTACCGTCTCGGTGCCCATCAACACCTTCAGCACGCGTTCGGCCACCTGCTGGATGTCGGCCTTGCGCTCGCGCAGATAAGGGTCCTCGATTTCGTCGAACTGCGCCGACAGCTCATCGATCTGCGTCAGCAGCGCCCATTCGGCGTTGTAGTGGCGGGTGCGGATGATGTCCAGCGGCGCTTCCGAAATCATCGGGTCGGACAGGATCAGCGCGTGGACGTCGATGAACGCGCCCAGTTCGGTCGGCGCGTCCTTGGGCAGTTCATTCCACAGCGTTTGCAGTTCCTTGTGGACGGCGGCCAGCGCCTGCTGCAGGCGCGAGACCTCGGCCTCGACCCGCTCCTCGGCCACCAGGTAGTGCTTGACGTCCAGCGCGGCCGGCGCCAGCAGATGGGCGCGGCCGATGGCGATACCGCGCGAGACTGGAATGCCGTGCAGCGTGAACGAGGCCATCGGCGGGCCTGCGGGGAAACGGGGACGGCTGCGCTCCGCCGCCATTACTCGCCTTCGCCGAACTTGTCGTTGACCAGGGCGGTCAGGGCGGCGACGCAATCCGCCTCGTCATCGCCGTCCGCCTCCAGCAGCACCTTGGCGCCCTTGCCGGCGGCCAGCATCATCACGCCCATGATGGACTTGGCGTTGATGCGGCGCGCGTTGCGCGTGAGCCAGACATCGCTTTTGTATTTTGCTGCCAGTTGGGTAAATTTGGCGGAAGCGCGCGCATGCAAACCAAGCTTGTTAATAATTTCGAGTTCTTGCTGAATCATTTTTCTTTTATCTCAATCAGTGCGCATTGCTAAAAAAATCGTCAGGTTTCCCCGACGCGGATCCGGTTGTCGACGCGCACCGCTCCACTTTGCGCGCCGGCCAGGGCCATCTCGACCACCACGTCCAGCGTGTCGCGGCGGTAGGTGATGGCGCGCAGCAGCATCGGCAAACTGATGCCCGCGATGACCTCCACCCGGCCGGCGTCCGCCAGCCGGTCGCAGCAGTTGGCGGGCGTGCCGCCCTTGACGTCGGTGATCACCAGCACGCCGTCGCCATCGTCGAGGCGCTTGATCGCCGCCGCCGCCAGCGACTGCACTTCGCCGAGGTCCTGGTCGGCGATCACGTCGATCGCTTCCAGGTGCTCGGTGGGGCCGCGGAACACGTGGGCGCAAGCCGCAAGAAAGGCTTGCCCCAGTGGTGCGTGCGTCATAAGCAGTATGCCTACCATATTGTTAAACCGCCAGTCAGGATTAAGGTTTTCTTGTCATCGGAGACTTATTTCACCGCAGCGGCCGCTTCCACCGCGTCGATGAAGGTGGCCGCCACCGGGAAGCCGGCCTGCTGGGTAATCTCCTGGAAGCAGGTCGGGCTGGTGACGTTGACTTCCGTCAGGAAATCACCGATAACATCTAATCCTACCAGCAACAGGCCGCGGGCGGCCAGAATCGGTCCCAGCGCGTTGGCGATTTCAAAGTCGCGCTCGGTCAGCGGCTGGGCCACGCCGAGGCCGCCGGCGGCCAGGTTGCCGCGCACCTCGCCGTTCTGTGGAATGCGCGCCAGCGAAAACGGCACCGGCTTGCCGTTGATGACCAGGATGCGCTTGTCGCCCTTGACGATGTCCGGGATGTATTTCTGCGCCATGATGGTGTACTTGCCGTTGCCGGTCAGCGTTTCGATGACCGAGCCGAGGTTCATGCCGTCCGCGCCGATGCGGAAGATGCCGGCGCCGCCCATGCCGTCCAGCGGCTTGAGGATGATGTCGCCGTGCTGCTTCTGGAAGGCGCGGAGGCGCGCCTCGTCGCCGCTCACCAGCGTCGGCGAGGTGAACTCGCTGAACTGGGTGATGGCCATTTTCTCGTTGTGGTCGCGGATGGCGGACGGCTTGTTGAAGACCTTGGCGCCCTGCTTCTCGGCCAGCTCCAGCATATAGGTGCCGTAGACATATTCCATGTCGAACGGCGGGTCCTTGCGCTGCAGGATGGCGTCGAACTCGCCGAGGTTGGTGTCGACCGGGTCGGCGGCGCGATACCAGTCGTGGCTGTCGCCGGTCATGGTGATGCGCTGCACGCGCGCGGTGACCACGCCCTGTGCCACCGCCATGTCCTTTTGCTGGAAGGCGTAGACCTCGTGGCCGCGCTGGGCCGCCTCCACCATCATGGCGTAGGTGGAGTCCTTGTAGGTCTTGAAGGTCGACAGCGGATCGGCGAGGAATGCGATTTTCATGGGTACGTCCGGTAGAGTGAATGCCTGATTTTAGCCGAGATTGGCAACGCCGGCCGATGAGTGAGACGCGCCGTCCCCCCCGGGCAAGGCGGGGTCGGACCCCGTACGGGGTCCGACCCCAGTATGCCGCCGTGCGGGTTTCAATAGACTTCCGGGTTGGGATCGGTCCGCTCCATTTCCAGCGAGGCGGCCAGCAGCGCCAGCCGCGCCACCACCCCGTACACATAGAAACGGTTGGGGGCGGCGGTGCCGGGTTTGGCCTTCAGGTCCGGCACCGCGTGCTGCTGCGCGAACGCCAGCGGCACGTACTGCGATCCCGGCGCGTTCAGGTTCTGGTCGACGCCCTTCTCGGCATGCACACGGTAGAAGCCGCCCACCACGTAGCGGTCGATCATGTACACCACCGGCTCGGCCACCGCGTGCTCGATGCTCTCGAAAGTCGGCACGCCTTCCTGGATGATGAAGTCGGTCACTTCCTTGCCATCCTTGATGACGGTCATCTTGTCACGCTGGGCCTGGGTCAGGTCCTTGATCTCGCTGGAATCCTTGATGGTCAGGATGCTGGTGCCATAGGTGCCGGCGTCCGGCTTGACGATCACGAAGGGCTTTTGCTCCTTCATGCCGTATTCCTTGTACTTCTTCTTGATCTTGGCCAGCAGCGCGTCGATGTTGGCGGCCAGACAGTCGTAGCCCTCGCCGGTGCGGAAATTGACGGCGTCGCACTTGGCGTGCAGCGGGTTCAGCATCCACGGATCGACGCCGATCAGCTTGCCGAACTTCTTGCACACCTCGTCATAGGCGCTCAGGTGGTTGCTCTTGCGGCGCAGCGCCCAGCCGGCGTGCAGCGGCGGCAGCAGGCTCTGCTCGTGGATATTCTGCAGGATGTCCGGCAGGCCGGCCGACAGGTCGTTGTTGAGCAAAATCGTGCACGGATCAAAATCCTTGAGGCCGACGCGGCGGCCGTTCGGCGAGCGCACCAGCGGCTCCACCACCAGCATATTGCCGTCCGGCAAAGCGATCGGCGTCGGCTCGGTGACTTCCGGCGACAGCGAACCCAGCCGTACGTGCAGGCCGGTCTGGCGGAAAATCTGCATCAGCCGCGCCACGTTCTGCCAGTAGGTCGGATGGCGCTGCGTGCTTTCCGGGATCAGCAGCAGGTTGCGGGCGTCCGGACAATACTTGTCGATCGCCGCCATGGCGGCCTGCACCGACAGCGGCAGCATCTCGGTGGCCAGCATGTTGAAGCCGCCCGGGAACAGGTTGGTGTCCACCGGCGCCAGCTTGTAGCCGGCGTTCCTCATATCAACCGAGCAATAAAACGGCGGCGTGTGCTCCTGCCATTCGAGGCGGAACCAGCGTTCGATTGCGGGGGTGGCGGCCAGGATTTTTTCTTCCAGGTCGAGCAGTGGTCCGCTCAGGGCCGTGACGAGGTGGGGAACCATGTGATTACTTCCTTATTACCGTGCGGGTATCCCAAATGAGGGCAAAAATGCCATTTTAAAGGCAGGAAATAAAAAAATGGTGCAAGTTATCTTAACTAAACGATTACACACCGGTCGGCATGCCATCAAGGCATGCCGTTAACACATCATTCCATGACGGTGCGCTCCTGCTGGATCTGGCCGCCGTTGATTTCATAGACCGCGCCAGTGACGAAGGAGCTGTCGTCCGACAGCAGCAGGGCCACGATGGCGGCCACTTCCTGCGGCGTGCCGGTCCGCCCCATGGCGGTCTTGGCGGCGATCCGCGCGCGCACCGCGGCCGGCAGGCCGGCCGCCTTGTCGGTCAGGATCGGCCCGGGAGCGACCGCGTTGATGCGGATGCCGCGCGTGGCATATTCCACGGCCGCGCTGCGCGTCAGTCCGACTATGCCATGCTTGGACGCCGCATAGGCGGCGCGCGTCGCGTGCGCCTGCAAGCCGGCGGTGGAGGCCATGTTGACGATCGCGCCGCCCCCGTGCGTCAGGAAATGCGCGATTTCGGCCTGCATGCAGTAGAACGTGCCGTTCAGGTTGACGTCAATGACACGGCGCCAGTCGGCCGGGTCGATCTGGTCGGTATCGCGCGGCAGCGGCGTCACGCCGGCATTGTTGAATGCCAGATCGAGCCGGCCATAGCTCGCCAGCGCAAACGGCACCAGCCGCGCCACTTGTTGCGGCTGACTGATGTCGCAGCCGATGGCGACCGCCTGCCCACCGTCGGCGAGGATGGCGGCCGCCACCCGCGCGGCGCCGTCCGGGTTGGCGTCGGCCAGGACCACGCGTGCGCCGCGGCGCGCCAGCAGGACGGCGGCGGCTTCGCCCAGCCCCGCTCCGCCGCCGGTGACCAGCACCACTTTCCCATCGAAAGCCATGGCGCCCTCCTTATGCCGTCCGCGCCACGCCGGCGCCATGAGCCGTCACGCGCACACTGAACACCGACGCCGCCGGGTCCAGGAAGACGGCAATCTGGCCGTGTGCCGTGTTGAGCGACGGCAGCAGCACCACGCCGCCCAAGCGCTCGACCGTCTCGGCCACGCCGTCCAGCGCCGCCACGCCGAAGTACACATCCCAGTACGGCGGCATGTCGGCCGGCATCGCGGGCGGACGCGGCAGCAGACCGGCCACCGGCCGGCCGTCCAGCAGCCACTGGCGGCGCTGGAACGGGTCGTCGGCCGCCGGCGCCGACAGCGTCCAGCCGAACAACTGGCCATAAAACGCGGCCGCCGCCCCGACGTCGTCGACGATCAGCTCGCTCCAGACCAGGGCGCCCGGCACGCCGCGCAACGCCTGGTCGGGCGCGGCGGCGCGCTGCCAGATCACCAGTTCCACACCGGCATGGTCGGCCAGCACCGCCGCGCCATCGGTTTGCGTTAGCAGCTTGCCGCCGGCCGCCAGCGCGCGCGCCACGCTGGCGCCGACCTCGGCCACTTGGACATGCAGGCGCCAGGCCGGCCCCACGCCGTCCGTGGCGCCGACGATGCTGGCCACCGGCTGCCCGTTCAGGCGACAGACGGTGTCGGGCTCGGCCGGGACATGCCAGCCCAGCAGATCGGCATAAAACTGCCGCGCCCTGGCCGGCGCGGTGGTGGTGAGAGTGACCCAGTCGGGCATGCCGACGGTGGCGCGCTGATGCTGCATGAGGAGCTCCTTTTGAAATGATTTCTGCACTGAGTGCAAGTTTGCACTCAGTGCATATTCAATGTCAAGCCAGATGCGGGTATGATCTGCGCTGGACCAATCGCACATCACCATGACCACATCCCCGACTCAGGAGCCAGCACAGGGCTTGCGCGAACGTAAGCGCCAGCAAACGCGGCAGGCCATCGCCTCCGCCGGCCTCGGCCTTTTTCTTCAACAAGGCTACGACGGCACCACGCTGGACCAGATCGCCGCGGCGGCCGGCATTTCGCGGCGCAGCTTTTTCGCGTATTTCCCTTCGAAGGAGGAATTGCTGCTAAGCGCGGCCAACACCGGGTTTGTCGAGGCCTTGCGCACCGCCTTTGCCGCCGTGCCGGCGGCCACGCTGCGGCCGGTCGAGGCCATGTGCCGGGAATTGCCGAAGCTGGTGTCGCGCTTTGAAAGCGAGGAATCGCTGGCCATCGACCGCTTGCTGCGCTCGTCCGAAACGCTGCGGGCACGCAAGCAGGCGGTGTTTATGGAAATGGAAAACAACCTGTCCGACGCCCTGGCCGCCCGTTGGCGCGACACCGATCCGCAAGCGCTGCGGCTGGTGGCGATGAGCGGCATCGGCGCACTGCGGCTGGCGATGGATGCCTGGCGCGGCGACCACCGGCAAGCCGCGCTGTCGGTGCACCTCGACCGTCAGCTAGCATTGCTGAGGCAGAGCGTCGGCGCATGAAAAAACCCGCAAGCCGGCGCGCCGGCATTGCGGGTTGATGAGCCGCCTGAAGCAGGCGGCCGTCTGAGGCGGGCGACGATTAGCTGTGGTAGGCCGATTCGCCGTGGGTGGTGATGTCCAGACCCTCGCGCTCCTCTTCTTCCGGCACGCGCAGGCCGATGACCACGTCCACCAGCTTGTAGGCGATCAGGGCGACGATGCCCGACCACAGGATGGTCACGCCGACGCCGGTCGCCTGCACCATTACTTGCGAGCTGATCGAGTAGTCGGCCGATGCCTTGTTGGCCACGTAGTCGAACACGCCCTGGCCACCCAGCGACGGTGCGGCAAACACACCGGTCAGGATCGCGCCCAGGATGCCGCCGACGCCGTGCACGCCGAACACGTCCAGCGAGTCGTCCGCGCCCAGCAGTTTTTTCAGGCCGTTCACGCCCCACAGGCAGATCACGCCGGCCAGCAAGCCCATGATCAGCGCGCCCATCGGGCCGACGAAGCCGCAGGCCGGGGTGATAGCGACCAGACCGGCCACCGCGCCCGAGGCGCCACCCAGCATCGATGGCTTGCCCTTGAAGATCCATTCAGCGAACACCCACGACACGGTGGCGGCAGCGGTGGCCAGCAGCGTGTTGATGAAGGCCAGCGCGGCGATGTCGCCCGCTTCCAGCGCCGAGCCGGCGTTGAAGCCGAACCAGCCCACCCACAGCAGCGAGGCGCCGATCATGGTCATGGTCACCGAGTGCGGCGCCATCGATTCGCGGCCGTAGCCGACGCGCTTGCCGATCATGTAGGCGCCGATCAGGCCGGCCACGGCGGCGTTGATGTGCACCACGGTGCCGCCGGCGGTGTCCAGCGCGCCCTTCTGGAACAGGAAACCGGCTTTGGCGGTTTCGGTGGCCAGGGTGGCGGCGTCCTTGATCGCGTCCGGACCGGTCCAGAACCAGACCATGTGGGCGATCGGCAGGTAGGCGAAGGTGAACCAGATCACCACGAACACCAGCACGGCGGTGAACTTGGCGCGCTCGGCGAAGGCGCCGATGATCAGACCGCAGGTAATGGCGGCGAAGGTGGCCTGGAACGCCACGAAGGCAAACTCCGGAATCACCACGCCCTTGCTGAAGGTGGCGGCGTAAGCGAAGGCGCCCTTGGCCGGATCCCAGATGCCGTTCAGGAACACGCGGTCATGCAGGTTGCCGAAGAAGGCGTTGCCCTCGGTGAACGCCAGCGAGTAACCGTAGATGCACCACAGCACGATGATCAGCGCGAAGATCATGAACACCTGCATCAGGATCGACAGCATGTTCTTGGAACGGACCAGGCCGCCGTAGAACAGCGCCAGGCCAGGAATCGTCATCAGGATCACCAGCAGAGTCGAGGTCATCATCCAGGCGGTATCGCCTTTTTGCGGCGTCGGCGCCGGCGCGGCGGCGGCCGGAGCGGCTTCCGCCGGCGCAGCGGCGGGCGCGGCAGCAGCAGGGGCCGGGGCGGCGGCGGCTGGCGCCGGGGCGGCAGCGGTGGCGGCAGGCGCGTCAGCCGGCTTGGCGTCCTGGGCGTGCACGGGTGCGGCCAGCGCAAACAGGATGGAAACCCCAGCGAGCATGCTTGTTATAATTTTCTTCATTCTCATCGTCCTCTTTAGAGAGCTTCGTTACCGGTTTCGCCGGTACGAATACGGATCACTTGTTCCAGGTTGTACACAAAGATTTTGCCGTCACCGATTTTGCCGGTGCGGGCAGCGCCTTCGATGGCTTCGATGGCCTGTTCGACGATGGCGTCGTCGACTGCCGCTTCGATCTTGGTCTTCGGCAGGAAGTCCACGACATACTCCGCACCGCGGTACAGCTCGGTGTGGCCCTTCTGGCGACCGAAGCCTTTCACTTCGGTCACGGTAATGCCCTGCACGTTTATCGCCGACAGGGCTTCACGCACCTCGTCAAGCTTGAACGGCTTGATAATGGCGGTAATCATTTTCATACTGGCCTCGCTTAGAAGGTTTTGGAAATGGTCAGGACAGCACCGGTTTTACCCAGGTTCTTCCCTCTTCCGACGTAGGCCTCGGTGTCGGCATAGACCGCCGCCAATGCCACACTGACTACGCCGAAATCTTTGGTCACGCCCACCTTGTAGTCGGTATAGCTGGAGGCGCCATTATTTTTCACGTTCTGCCGGCCGACGTGCAGGTTCAGGATGTAGCCATCGCTGATTTCCTGGTTCAGCTGGGCGTCGACATAGCCGGAATTCTTGGAGTCGGCAAAGCCGAACAGGTTGGTGGTGGACTGCGAGTACTTCAGCGAGGCCGGGCCGATGGAGATCTGGCCATACAGCTCGAAGGTGTTGGCGCTCGGGTGCAGCTTGTTGGACGGGTAGTAGTAGTACAGGCCGCCGACGTCGTAGCTGATCAAGTCGGTGATCGCGCCACGTTTGCCGGCATACAGATCCCATTCCACCTCGCCATCGCCGCCGCCATCCTTGACCCATTTGATGGTGGACAGCCAGGTGCCGGCGTACAAGCCGGTCGGGTTGTTGACATAATCCGCACCGCCCTGTAAGGCGGGTTTGAGACGGGTTTGCGATACGCCGCGGTAGCGGTAGTCGCTGACAACGGCAGCGTTAAAGCTGACTTCGTTATCTGGTTTCGCTTCCGGGGCGGGTGCCGCCTCTTCCGCGCGCGCCATGGACGCGAATGCTAAGGTCAACGCAGCAATCAGGGTAAAGTTCCGGGACATTTTCATAATTGTTTTTCCTAGTAAGTGAACTTGTTGGCAGTTGCGGTTTAAAATTCTGTTACGTCGAAGCGATGAAAAGCATTCAACGTTTTCTTTAGCAGAATGTGTGCCAGCTAATGTTGTTCAGCAAACAGGTGCCGTATCATGCTTGACAACGGCCCTGCTCTCCCGGAAGTGAGAATCACTCCGCCCGGACAGCGGGATTTCGGCGGTTTCGCACCACATTAACGCCGATTAGCACCATTATGGTGCAAAGAGGGACCAACCGATCGAGGAATATTATGGATATGAATACTTTTTTTAATGACTTGCAAAACAAGATCAGCCAGGCCATCGAAAATTCACCAGCAAAGGACATTGAAAAGAACGTCAAGTCCATGATGACGCAGGGCTTCGCCAAGCTGGACCTGGTGACCCGCGAGGAGTTCGACATCCAGACGCAAGTGCTGGCCAAGACCCGCGCCAAGCTGGAAGCGCTGGAAACCCGCCTGGCCGACCTGGAAGCCAAGGCCGCCGGCGGCAACAAGGTCGACATCGCCAAGGGCGAAGTGCTGTAAGTCTCGCGCCGCCCGGATCAAACTGGTTTGGGCTAGCGCAAACTGACGCGGCGGGCATGCGCTACGCTGGCGGCTGGTCCTTTATGCCCGCGCCAGCCATGTCCATCCTCGCCATACTCAAAAGCCGCGCCCTGGCCGGCATGGAAGCGCAGGAAGTCAGCGTAGAAGTGCACCTGGCCAACGGACTGCCGGCCTTCACCATCGTCGGCCTGGCCGACACCGAGGTCAAGGAAGCGAAAGACCGGGTCCGCGCCGCCATCCAGAACGGCGGTTTCGACTTCCCCGCGCAGCGCATCACCGTCAATCTGGCGCCGGCTGATCTGCCCAAGGAATCGGGCCGCTTCGACCTGCCGATCGCGCTCGGCATTCTGGCCGCCTCCAAACAAATCCCCTCGCGCCGCCTGCACCAGTACGAATTTGCCGGCGAGCTGTCGCTGTCCGGCGAACTGCGGCCCATCCGCGGCGCGCTGGCGATGTCGCTGGCGACCCGGCGCGACGGCGGCTGCCTGGCCTTCATCCTGCCGATGGCCAACGCCGACGAAGCCGCGCTGGTCGCCAACGCAGCCATCTACCCCGCCGCCACGCTGCTGGACGTCTGCCGCCACTTCGCCGGCAAGTCGGTCGACAACATGCTGTCACGCCACGAGGCGATGCCGGTGGTGGTCCCGCAGGAGTATCCGGACTTTGCCGACGTTAAAGGACAAACGTTCGTCAAGCGCGCGCTGGAAGTGGCGGCGGCGGGCAGTCACTCGGTCCTGATGGTCGGTCCGCCGGGCACCGGCAAGACCATGCTGGCTTCGCGCTTTGCTGGCCTGCTCCCGGAAATGAGCGACGACGAAGCACTGGAGTCAGCCGCGGTCCAGTCGCTGGCCGGCAACTTCCGGATCGGACAATGGAAGCACCGGCCATTCCGCGCCCCCCATCACACCTCCTCCGGTCCAGCCCTGGTAGGCGGCGGCAGCGTGCCCCGGCCTGGCGAAATTTCGCTGGCCCATCGCGGCGTGTTGTTCCTCGACGAACTCCCCGAGTTCAATCGCCACGTGCTGGACGTGCTTCGCGAACCGATGGAATCGGGCCGCATCACCATTTCGCGCGCGGCGCGGCAGGCCGACTTTCCTGCGGATTTTCAGTTGATTGCGGCCATGAATCCCTGTCCCTGTGGCTATTTTGGCCACGGTGGCGTGGTATGCCGTTGCACCCCGGACATCATGCTGCGCTACCAGAGCCGCATTTCCGGGCCACTACTGGACCGCATCGACATTCAAATCGAAGTTGCTGCCGTTCCTCCCGATATTCTCGCGGCCCCGGCGCATGGCGAATCGTCGGCCGTGATCGCCGCGCGGGTCCAGGCAGCCGCAAGTCTGCAACTGGAACGCCAGGGGAAACGCAATCAGTACCTGACGCCGCGCGAAATCGATCATTACTGCAAACTTGATCGCATCAGCAAGAGTACGCTCAAGCACAGCATGGAGTCCTTTCACTGGTCGGGCCGGGCATATCACCGCATCTTGCGCGTGGCGCGCACCATCGCCGACATCGCTAAAAGCGAGCGCATTCAGGAACACCATTTGAGCGAAGCAGTTCAGTATCGGCGGGCTTTACTTACCGATTAGCCAGGCGACCTGCTTGCGGATCGGGGGGCAGAAAACTTCGTGGAAAACCAAGGCTGATGGGTAACGCCAGTATAAAAAGCGGCCGAAGCGGATGATCAACATACCAAGTCTTGCCGGCTTGCTGCTATATTTGCTCGCAGCTTACTCACGCCAGGATAACAATGACCCGTTTGCCCCTCTATCTCGCCGCCAGCGCCGTGCTGGCCGGTTGCGCCACCGCCCCCTTGCCGCCCACCGATTTCACCGCCAACTCCGGCAGCCCGCGCACGCCCGAGCAGCTGGCGGTGACGTTTGAAAAAGTCGATCTCGCGCTGCGCGTCGAGCCGGCGACCAAGAGCATCCGCGGCGACGCGGCGCTGACCTTCCTGCTGAAAGAACCGCTGACCCGCATCGCCGTCGAGCTGGACCGCAACCTGCCGATCGACAGCGCCAGCGTCGATGGCGTCCCGCTGGCGCCGTCCGCCATCAGCAATCCCGACGGACGCGTCTACCTGACGCTGCCGTCGCCGCTGCCGGCCGGCGCCCGCACCACCGTGCGCATCCAGTACCACGGCGTGCCGCACGTGGCCAAACACGCGCCGTGGGACGGCGCCTTCACCTGGAGCCAGACCGCCGACGGCCAGCCGTGGATCGCCACCACCGTCGAAGGCGAAGGCTGCGACATGTTCTGGCCCTGCATCGACCATCCGATGGGCAAGCCGCAACTGATCGACCTGCACATCACCGTGCCGTCGCCGCTGGTGGTGGCCGGCAACGGCGTCGCCACCGGCATGGCGGAAAAGGATGGCTGGCGCACCTACAACTGGCGCGCCAAGAATCCCAGCACCTACGGCGTCGCCCTCAACATCGGCCCGTACGAGATGCTGTCCGGCGACTACGCCAGCCGCTTCGGCAACACCATCCCGCTGCGCATGTGGTATCTGAAGGGCCACGAGCAGGAGGCGCGCGGCCTGTTCGGCGAATTCAAGCCGATGCTGGATTTCTTTGAATACCGCGTCGGCCCATATCCGTTCGGCGACGAGAAAATGGGCGTGGTCGAAACCCCGCACCTGGGCATGGAACACCAGACCATCAACGCCTACGGCAACGGCTACGTCAAGTCCGCCTACGGTTACGACTGGCTGTTGCACCACGAGCTGTCGCACGAGTGGTTCGGCAACCAGATGACCAACGCCGACTGGGACGACATGTGGCTGCACGAGGGCTTCGGCTCCTACATGCAGCCGCTGTACCTGGAGGCGATGCGCGGCGAGCGCGAGTTCCAGGCCGAGCTGTTCAACTTCCGCAAGACGCTGGCCAACAAGGCGCCGGTGGTCAGCGGCAAGACCCAGCGCATCGAAGACATCTACGAGGACGCGCGCGGCGGCCCCGGCAACGACATCTACACCAAGGGCGCGCTGATCCTGCACACGCTGCGCAACCTGATCGGCGACGACGCCTTCTTCACCGCCACCCGCCGCATGGTCTACGGCACCGCGACGCCGACGCCGGGCAACTTCCAGCCGCGCTGGAGCAGCACCAGGGAATTCGTCCAGTTCGCCAACGAGGCCAGCGGCCGCGACCTGCACTGGTTCTTCGACGCCTACCTCTACCACGCCGCGCTGCCGGAGCTGGTGGAGGAACGCCAGGGCGACAAGCTCAGGCTGCGCTGGAAGCTGAAGGACGGCGGCGCCTTCCCGATGCCGATCGAGGTGCGCGTCAATGAACGCATCGAGAAGCTGCCGATGACCGACGGCAGCGGCGAAGTCACCGTGCCGCCGTTCGCCATGGTCACCATCGACCCGAT
Organism: Duganella sp. 1224; assembly: GCF_013408245.1. Lineage (GTDB taxonomy): Bacteria > Pseudomonadota > Gammaproteobacteria > Burkholderiales > Burkholderiaceae_D > Rugamonas. Next base: position 5,058 of record NZ_JACBYS010000009.1, on the reverse strand, counting down.
GTCGCGCGTGCTGCGCCAGCAGCCATGGATCGATGAGTGGAAAGCCGCCGAGGGCAAGAAGAAAGGCAAGCGCTAATGCGCGGGCTGCCGCTGGCGCTGCTGCTGGCCATCGCGCTGTCGGCGTGCAGCCCCAAGTATGACTGGCGCGACTACCGCAGCGCCGACGCGCCGTACGCCGTGCTGTTCCCCGGCAAGCCCGCCACCCACACCCGCACCATCCGGCTCGACCAGTTGACAGTCAGCATGACGATGGCCGCCAGCGACATCGATGGCCTGGTGTTTGCCATCGGCAGCGCGCAACTGGCCGACGCCGCGCAGGCCCCGGCCGCGCTGACGGCCATGCAGGCCGCCATGGTCAGCAACATCGGCGGCACCATCACCAGCAGCAGGCAACTGCCCGGCGGCGGCGTGGAACTCGCCGCCAGCGGCCCCACCATGCGCCTGCTCGGCCGCTTTATCGCCCGCGACCGGCGGATTTACCAGGTCGTCATCGTCGGCCCGGCGCGGCAATTCGACGCCGAAACCGCCGAAACATTCTTCACTTCCTTCAAACTCTTGTAAAAAATTGAATAATTCGCTTAGGGAATACTTAATCCGGGTGCGGCAGCGCCCAAACAGGCGGCTCGGGGTATTGTAAAGTTTCAGGTATGTACTAAAGTCTTACTAACTGACTTAATAAGACCAAGAAAGTGCCGCTATGTTAATCGCATTCAAATCGAAATCGAGCCCTGAGGTGCTGATGTACCAGGAACACGCGCAACGCATCCTGGATCTGTTGCACAAGAATCCCACGCGCGGCGTGATCACCGCGGCCGAGGCGGCCGAGGCGCTGTCGGTGCTGGAGCATGAGGTCGCCGAGACCAAGCTGCATCCGGAAACCGATGTCGAGCACGACATCCACGCCCACGAGCAGGAAGAAGGCGAAACCAGGGAACACGCGCAAGCCCAGCGCGTCGGCTTCTCGGCGCGCGCCTACCCGCTGCTGGAAATGCTGCGCACCGCCAAGGCGGAAAACGAGCACATCATCTGGGGCATTTGACCGCCTCAGTCGCCCGCCAGGGACGCCTTCAACGGTAAATCCATCGTGAAGCGCGTCCCGACGCCCACCGCGCTGTCCACCCGTATCGCGCCATCCAGCAGCGACGTCACGATGTTGTAGGTGATGCTCAGGCCCAGCCCGTTGCCGCCCTGCCCCAGCTTGGTGGTGAAGAAGGGATCGAAGATGCGCGCCTGATGTTCCTGCGGTATGCCCTTGCCGTTGTCCTCGAACACGACGCGCACCCGGTCGGCGCCCAGCTGCACCGCCCACATGCGGATCTCGCCGCCCTCGCGCCCGTCAAACGCGTGCAGCAGCGCGTTGTTGATCAGGTTGATCACCACCTGGCCGTAGGGGCCGGGGAAACTGTCCATGACGATATCGTCCGGCATCTCCAGCACGATGTGGTGGCCGGCCTTGCGCACCTGGTTTTTCATCGTCATCACGATCTCCTGGCTGGCCTGCTGCAGATTGAACTGGCGCCGCTTGGCGCTGGCCTGATCGACCGCCACCTGCTTGAAGCTGTTGACCAGCTCGGCCGCGTTGCGCAGGCTGCGCATCAGCAGCGTGGACGCCTCGCGCGCGGCGTCGAGGAAGCCGCGCAGGTCGGAGCGGCGCAGCGTGTTGCCGTGGTTGAGGATCTCCATCTCGGCGGTCTTGTCCTCCAGCGTGCTGGCGATCACCAGGCTGTTGCCGATCGGCGTGTTCAGCTCGTGCGCGACACCCGCCACCAGCGAGCCCAGCGCGGCCAGCTTCTCGCGCTCCACCAGTTGCTGCTGGGCGTCGCGCAGCTGGCGGTAGGAATCGGCATTGGCGAATGCCACCGCCACATACGAGGCCAGCGTGGTCAGCATGTCGAGATCGATGCGCTGGTAGGCGTGGCTGCGGTAGCTGTGCACGGTGATCACGCCGCGCACCTGGCCGCCCACCGAGATCGGCACGTAGATCAGCGAGCGCGGCTCGGTCGGCAGCGAGCCGTCCTCCAGCGTGCCCATGTTCTCGGCGCCGGACACCAGCTCCAGGCTGTCGATGTAGCGGCGGTATTCCTGCTCGACGTCGTTGATGAACACCTCGCGCCCATGCAGGATGCACCACACCGCCAGCTGGTTGGGCTCGCGCATGCTGCGCGTGTACGGCGTGTAGCGCTTGCCGCGCTCCATCGCGAACGGATACTCGATCAGCTCCTGCTCGGGCCGGTAGATACCGATGCCGAACACGCTGGCATCCATCAGCGCGTGCACCTGCTCGTACAGCAGCTTCATGATGGCCTCGCTGTCGAGGTTGGCGGTGATGCGGCGGCCGATGTCCGACAGCAGCGAGATGCTGCGGTGGGCCAGCTCGACATTTTCCTTCTCGCGCTCGATCGACTCCTTCTGCCGCACCAGCTCGCGCGTGCGGCTGCCGACCTCGTGCTCCAGGTCCTGCTTCTGCAGCACCAGCAGGCGAATGCGGACGCGGAACAGCAGATACGCGCTGCCCAGCACCAGGCCGGCCGCCAGCAGTCGGAACCACCAGGTCTTCCACACCGGCGGCGCGATCGTCACCGTCATCGACACCGGCTCGGTGCTCCACACGCCATCCTTGTTGGCGGCCTTGACGCGGAACACGTAGCGGCCGGGATCGAGATTGGTGTAGCTGGCGAAGCGCTTGCCGGCATCGGCCGTCACCCATGCCGGATCGAATCCTTCGAGCTGATAGGCGTAGCGGTTGCGCTGCGGATCGGCGTAATGCAGACCAGCGAACTCGAACGAAAACACGGCGTCGCGGTAGGACAGCGCCAGCGCCTGCAACTCGCCCTGCGCACCGCGTCGCAGCACGTCGCCGCGCGGCACGCCGGTGAGGATGGACTGGTTGAAGATCGAGAAATCGGTGATGGCCACCTGCGGCGGCGACGGATTGTCGTGTATCCGCGCCGGCTGGAACGCGGTCACGCCCTCCAGCCCGCCGAAGTACAAGGTGCCGTCCGGCGCGCGGTAGCCGGTGCCGACGAAGTACGAACCATCGATCAGGCCATCGCGCGAGGCATAGTTCCTGAACTGCCCGCTGTGCGGATCGAAGCGCGAAATGCCGGCCGTGGTGCTGATCCACAAGCGGCCCTGCTGGTCCGGCAGGATGGCGCCGATCGGATCATGCGAGCGGCCGTTGGCCGGCGGATAGACGTGGAAGCGCAGCGGACCATCCGCGCCCAGGCGCGCCATGTTGAGGCCGGACGCCGTGCCCAGCCACAGACTATCCTGCTCGTCCAGGTACAGGTAATAGATGCGATTGTGGCTCAGGCTGTCGGACCGGGCGGCATCGTGGCGGTAATGCGTGAACTTGCCGGTGGCGCGGTCGAAACGGTCGAGGCCATTCTCGGTGCCCAGCCACAGCGTGCCCCGGCGGTCCTCCACCAGCGCGTAGACGCGCCCGGACAGCTTGTCGGGCTCGCTCGCGTCGGTCGCATAGGTCTGCACCGCCAGCGTCTGCGGGTCCACGCGGAACAGCGCGCTGCGCGAGCCGACCCAGAGCACGCCATCGCGGCCCACCAGGATGCGCTGGACGTGGCGCGCCTGCGCATCGTCCGCGAGCGGCAGCGCATGGAAAGCCTCGGCGCCGGGCTCGCGCCAGAACAAGCCGCTGGGCGAGCCCAGCCACAACCGGCCGCGCTGGTCGACCGCCAGCGCCGACAGCCCATCCGGCGGCAGCGAGCCCGGCCGCTGCACCGCGCTGGAGGTGAATGTCACCTTGCCCTGCGCCGGATCAAGCCAGGCCAGCCCTTGTGCCGAGCCCAGCCATATCTTGCCATCCGGCGTGCCGGCAATCGCGCGCACCTTGCCGCTGCCGATGCCCGGCAGCACGCCGCCATATTCAGTGTAGCGCTCAAAGCCGCCGCTGCTCAGGTCGACATGGTCGGCGCCGCCATACCAGGTGCCGACCCACAGCGTGCCGCTGCGGTCCTGATACAGCGCGCTGACCTGGCTGTCGCTGATGCTGTGCCGGTTGAGCGGATCGCGCGGGTAGCTGTAGACGCGGCCGCTAGCGGCGTCGCGCCGCCGCAAGCCATCGCTGAACGTGCCCAGCCACAGTGTGCCGTCGCGGTCGTGCAGCAGCCGGGTCATGCGCAGCCGGGTCAGTTCCTCGGGCAAGGCCAGCGCCAGGCGCTCGGCAGATTGCCCCTGCAGGCGCCACGCCTGGACGCCCCTGAGCGCGCCGGCCCACAACACACCGTCCGGGCCGATCGACAGCGCGGTCAGCGAATTCTCCGGCCGGCCGTCCTGCGGGCCGATATGGCGAAAGCGTGTTTCTGCCGCCGCCAGCAGATCCAGCCCGCGCACCGTGCCCACCCACAGGTTGCCGTTGGCATCGCGCGCCAGCGCGGTCACGCGGTCGTCGTTGATGCTGTCTTGGTCGCCGTCGGCGTGGCGCAACAGGCGCAACTGGCCGCTGGCCAAGTCCAGGTGCTGCAGGCCGTCATTGGTGCCCAGCCACAAGCCCTGCTTGCCATCACTGACGATGCTGCTCACCGGCACGCCGGACAGCACGTGCGTGAACGCCTGGGTGACGGCATCGTAGCGGTCGAGGCCGCCCCGGCTGCCGACCCACAAATGGCCGGCGGCGTCTTCGTACAGCGTCTGGATATAGCTGTCCAGCAGGCTTTGCGGATTGGCGGGATCGTTCTTGAACGCGGTGAGGCGGTAACCATCGTAGCGGTTCAGCCCAGACTGGGTGCCCAGCCAGATATAGCCCTGGCGGTCCTGAACGATGCTGTTGACAGTTTCCTGGGTGACGCCCTGCTCCACGCTCAGATGGCCAAAGCGCAGTGTCAGCGGCGCCGCGCGGGCCATGGACAGCATCGCCAGCAAGAGGAAAGTACAGGCACAACGAATTGCGTAAGCTGGCATAGGGTTGGGTTGCATCTCCGATATCGACCCATTTTAATGCACAAAAGCAAAAAAGCCCGCTCAGGCTTTACCTGAACGGGCTTTTTCTAAATAACTAGCTTGACGATAACCTACTTTCACACTGGTTGCAGCACTATCATC
>NZ_JACBYS010000008.1 GCF_013408245.1 Duganella sp. 1224 | reverse complement strand
ACTCCGGGGTCAGGTCCTCCATTTCTACACGACCTCTGCCGTACGCGCGCGTACGGCAGAGGTCGTGTAGAAATGGAGGACCTGACCCCGGAGTTCTTGCGGCGGTCGCAACAATGATTTGTGGCGCGACGGATTTTTCTTTGCGGTGCGACGGCCTAGACTGGGGCCTTCGATTTCGCAAGGAACCATCATGCTGGACAAGCTCACCGAGGGCGGCTTCTCGATCGGCCTCGAACTCCCGCTCGACAACGACTGGTCGCCCGCCGGCGACCACGCCCGCCGCGAGGCCGGCCGCCTGCCGGGCGAACCGGATATGCAGCATCACGCCGAATTGGCCGTGCTGGCCGATCAACTGGGCTTCCGCGCGCTGTGGGTGCGCGATGTGCCGCTGTACGATCCGTCCTTCGGCGACGCCGCGCAAGTCTTTGAAACCTTCAGCTACCTCGGCTACCTGGCCGGGATCACCAAGAACATCTTGCTAGGCACCGCCGCCGTGGTGCTGCCGCTGCGCGAACCGGTGCTGACCATGAAGTCCGCCGCCACCGTGCAGCAACTGAGCAACGGCCGCCTGCTGCTGGGCACCGCCAGCGGCGACCGTCCGGTGGAATATCCGATCTTCGGCAAGGAGTTCGACACGCGCGGCGCCATCTTCCGCGAACAGATCGCGCAACTGCGCGCCGGCCACAATCCGGCCTGGCCGCCCGGCATCCAGCTACTGCCGCGCGTGACCCAGCCGATCCCGCTGCTGGTGGCCGGCTTGGCGCAACAAACGCCGCCATGGGTGGGCGCGCACATGGACGGCTGGCTGGCCTACCCCGGCACGCCGGAAGACCACGCGCGCCGCGTGGCGCTATGGCGCGAGGTCGCTGGCGACAAGCCCTACATCAGCTTCATCCACCTCGACCTGCTGGAAGATCCGCATGCGCCGCTGCGCCGCCATCGCTTCGGCGCCGCGGTCGGCCGCCACGGCCTGATCGCCGAACTGCAAGCGATGCGGGACGCCGGCGTCAATCACATCGGCCTGCACCTGCGCCGCAACCAGCGCCCGCTGGTGGAGACGATCGAGGAAATCGCCGCGTACGTGCTTTAGAGGATGTCCCGCACCAGCTCCACAGGACGGCACAGGCGCACGCCCTTGTCGGTCACCACAAACGGGCGCTCGATCAGTGCCGGATGCGCCATCATCGCGTCCAGCAGCGCCTCGTCCGACAGCGAGGCGTCGGCCAGGCCAAGCTCGACGTACAGGTCGCCCTTGTTGCGCATGGCCTGGCGCACGCTGATGCCGGCCTTGGCGATCATCTCCCGCAGTTGCGCGCGCGATGGCGGCTGCTTGAGGTATTCGATGACCTCCGGCTCCACGCCCGCCGCGCGTATCGCTTCCAGCGTTTTGCGCGAGGTGCCGCAGACCGGGTTGTGGTAGATGGTGACGCTCATGATGCTGCCCTTGTATCCAGTAACAAAAGCAGCATTATGGCTTAAAACCGCGTGGCGAGACTGGCCCCGATGGCGCGCGGCGCCAGCCGGTAGCCCTGCACGATCGACGCCACCTGCGGGTGCTGGATGATGGTGTCGGTATCGAAGGCGTTCTTCACGAACACGGTGAAGGCATAAGAACCAAACGTCATGCCGGCGCTGAAGTCCGTGGTGTGATATGCCGGACGCTCATAGTCGGTCTGCTCCGGATCGAGCGAGCCGCGGCTCGATCCCACCCACTGCATGCCGGCCATCACAAACGCCGGCCGCTCCCACGCCGAGAAGTTGTAGGCGGCGTTGACTGCCGCGTTATATTTCGGCACGCCCTGAATGCGCGCGCCGGCCACCGCGCCGATCACGCCGTTCTCGCTGCCCGCGTCGTTGGACAGCTCCGCCTTCACGTAGCCGCCGGAGGCGCTCAAGGTCAGGCCGGGCAGCGGCTTGGCCTTGATGTCGAACTCGAAGCCCTTGGTGGTGGCGTCGCCGGCGTTGGCGTTGTAGGTGTAGGCGCAGGTCGGCAGGTACACGCCCTGCTGGATGTTCTTCCACTTCACGTAGAACACGTCGGCATTGATCGACAGCCGGTTGTTGAGGAAGCGCGACTTGCTGCCTACCTCGTAGCTCCACAGGCTGTCCGGCGAATAGGCCGGCGGGCCGGCCGTCAGTCCATGCTCCTCCAGGTCCGGCCCGCAGGTGGTCGGCGGCACGTAGATGTTGGCGCCGCCGAGACGGAAGCCCTTGGCCACGCTGGTGTAGATGGTGTTGGTGGGATTGATTTCCCACGTCAGCGCGTACTTCGGCGTGAAGGCGCTGGACGAGGTCTCGGCGCTGCTGTTGTTGCCGGCGCCGGCCAGGTAGTTGCCGTTGCGCTGCTCCAGCGTGGTATTCGCCTTGAGGTAGCGCGCGCCGACGGTGGCGTGCAGCGCCGGCGAGAAGTAGTAATTCAGCTCGCCGAACACCGATCCCTGCCGCTCGCGGTAATGGAAGGCGCCGGCGAACGAGTTATCGTTCGGGAACTGGCCGGGCGCCGCGTCCGGCAGCAGGTCCGGGTCGGCGATGTCGAAGCCAAACTGCTTGAAGGTGTCGGTGACGCCAAAGATCGGATCGTTCTCGATGATGTTGGTGTGCTGGCGCGAGAAGTAGGTGCCGGCCAGCCAGGTCCACGGCGACACCTTCTCGTCGTAGGGCCGCGAAGCCAGGCGGAACTCCTGCGAGACCTGCCGCACCTGGTTGTTCAGGTACACCGCCGACGGCAGGCCGGCGATCGCCTCGATCAGCTCCGGCGGCGCCTTGCCCCCATCGGCGGTCGAGGTCAGGAAGGTGGACAGCGAATAGCTGTTGTAGGCCGAACCGTTCTGCGTGCGGTCGAACTTGCGCTGGAAGTAGCTGGTGGCCGAGGTCAGGTCCACCTCGCCCAGGTCCCAGTTGACCGTGACGCTCGGCGCCAGCAGCTTGTCGATCGACGGCTCGCGCACCTGTTTCTGCGCCTGGTACAGGGGCCGGTCCAGATTGAAGGCCGCAATGTCCTTGGCGTCGATGCGCTGGTAGTAGACCGACGGCGTCACCGTCAACGCGCGCGTCGGCCGCCATTTGAGCGAGGCGCGCACTTCCTGGTCGCTGATCTTGTTGATGTTGTTGGCGATGACGTTGCCGTCGCCATCCACCTGGTTGATAAATCCGCCGGTGTGCTGCGCCTGCACGCCGATGCGCAGCGCCAGTTCGTCCGCAATCAGCGGGAAGTTGGCCACCACGTTGGCGGCGTAGTTGGCGCTGCCGCCCTTGGTGTTGGAGCCCTCGGTGTAGGTGGTGAATTCGCGCTCCTTCAGATCCGGCTCGTTCGGCACGAACTTGATGGTGCCGCCCATGGAGCTGGCGCCGTACAGCGTGGCCTGCGGACCGCGCAGCACCTCCACGCGGTCGATGTCGAAGAAGCGCGGCTCGATGTTCCCCATCGTGTAGACGTTGCCCACGGTGACCGGCGTATCGCCCAGGTAGATGCCGACCGTGGCCGCGCCGGCGGTGGAGCTGATGCCGCGGATTTCGATGTTGGAGGTGCCCGGCCCGGCGCCGCCATTGCCGCTGGCGGCGGTGAAGGAGATATTCGGCACCACCCGCGTCAGGTCGGTGATATCGCGCACGTGTTCGGCCTGCAGCTGCGCGCCGGTGACCGCGCTGATGCTCATCGCCACCTTGGCCGGGTCTTCCTTGCGCTTTTGCGCGGTCACTTTGACCACCTCGATTTCGTCGGCGGGCTGCGCCTGTTGCGCCCAGGCGGGCGCGCCGAATGCCGAGATAACGGCGGTTGCAACGAGTTTGCGTCGAATATCCATGTCCGATCTTCTCCTTGGCGCCCCAAAACAGGGCAGTTGCTTATATTTACCACATTGGTATTTTGATAAAGCAAAAACTTTGCCAAGGTGTCGGATATTTGAAACGACAGCGCCCTGCCCCGCCGGCATGCCAGGCGGAACGCCAGCGGGGCAAGAGGAGATTAGCGGGCGGCGTTGCGGCGGCGGCGTGCCATCCAGCCGACCAGGCCCAGACCACCCATCATCATGCCGTAGGTGGCCGGCTCCGGCACGGCCGACACCGAGATGTTATCGACCGCGACGTCGAAGTTGGTGAAGCCGTAGACGTAGCCCGGCTGCAGCGTGGTGAACACTACCTCGTCCACGCTCGACAGCACGCTGGCGAAGGTGCGTCCCGGCGGCAACGTCGGCCCGGTCGCATCCGGACCGCCATAGCCGCCCCAGCCGGCGGGCAGCTGGGTCGCCTTGGTATCGCTGATCGTCACCGACAAATGCTGCCAGCCCTTGGTGGCGTCGATGCTGCCGAGGTTGAAGAACACGCTGGTGTAGGGCAGATCGGCGGGCTTGTTGTCGTAGTCGCGCAGTTCCACCACCACGTTGCGCGACACGTCCTGGCCGAAGTAGTTGATACTCTGGGCCTTGATGTCCAGGCCCAGCGTCACCGCGCCGGCCTTGGTGTAATCGCCGAGGAAGGCCTGGTTGCTGCTGGTGCCCCAGGTGACGCCGAAGTTTTCAATCACGGTGCGCAAGGCGGGCGCCGAATTGCCCAGGGTGGTATCGATGCCGGAACCGCCGATGCCGTTGGCGGGCTGCATGCCCCACCAGCCGTCCAGGCCGTGGGAGAAATCCACCGTGGTGGAGCCCGGCGCAGCCATCGCTGCCCCGCCTGCCACCGACAACAACAGCGCCATCATTGCTTTGGTCAAAGTCATGAGTGTTCCTTCTTGGATAGGTTAGAGGGATACCGCTAACATCACAAAGGCACGGATTCCCCAGTGGCCGAAGCACACCAGAATTAACCGAATCTTAAGCCTTTGTGTAACCGATTTTGTGACCGGCACTACCATCTGTCAAAGACCACTCTGCAGTAAATTGTAAGAAAAATGTAACCAGGTTTCTTAACATTTACGGGGCATTCCAGAAGGGAACTTGTAACTTTTTGTGAGCAATGTAATAAAATTGACGCTTTCCCTATGAAAGCCGAATTTACAATTGGCGCAACTTTTCCCGGTCGGCCAAAGAAAAACTGGCGGCCAGCGCCTGCCGCCGCGCCAGTGCGGCAACGTTTGTTTTTTGCTACACGCTGGCGGCGGACCGGCGCAGCAGCGCGGCCGGATCGGCCACGCAATAGGTGCTACTGCCGCTCTCCTCTTCCAGAATCAGCAGTTCGACCGACTCGCCGCCGCGCCGCATGCAGGTCAGCTCGGCGCTGCCCGGCGTGATCATGGAGAGAATCTGGTCGACGGCCACTGCCACCGGTTGCGCCTCGCCGCGCAGCACCACCAGCGACACCTTGCCGCGCCGCATGGCGCCTCCCACCGGCTGCCGCAAATCGTGCACGGCGATGGTGGCGCCGCGCCAGTTCAGCGTTGCGCCGCCGGCAGGCGCCGGCACGCAATCCTCGGCGGCGGCATGCAGCACTTCCTCGCAGGCGCTGATGGGAAGCGCCAGCTTGCCGCCGGCGTCCAGCACCACGTAGGTGTCGTCGTTGCGGCGCGCGCCGCCGCCGGCCGCCGGCTGCATCGCCAGATTGAGCGACGCTTCCGGGTGCATGGCAAAGAGCGCCGCCGTATCCACCAGGCGCAGCGTCTCGCCGTTGTCGTGGCTGACAGTCAGACAGGGCAGCCGGCCCGGCGCATCGGCGCGCACGCCCTGCGGCGCCACCGGCATCTGGCGCAACTCGCGCACCGATTGAATCGGCAGCCCCAAGGCCTGTTCGCCGCGCCGCAACACAGCCAGCAGCGGCGCCGCGCGCGCCGCGTCCGCACCCAGCAGGCGCGCCAGCGACAACACCGCCAGATGGCTGTCGCGCCAGGTGCACAGCGCCACGCCGGGCCCGCCCGGGAAGGCCACATGCTCGGGCATCGGCGTCACTTCCGCCACATCGTCGGCGCGCAGCGCCAGCAGTTCACCGCCCGCCTCCACCACCGCCCAGCTATGCGTCGCCTGTCCGGTGCCGGCGGCATCCTCGTCCACCGCCGCCACATCGATGCCGGCGGCGGCACACCAACTGCGCGCCAGGTCGAACAGATGGTCCACCTCCAGCAGCGCCAGCATCTCGCCGCTGGCCGGCACGATGGCGGCGCTGTGGAACAACTGTTCGGGATCGTCGTCATGGCACAACCGTTGCACCGCGCTGGCCGGCAGCGCGGCCAGCGGTTCCAGCACGTCGACCTGCAAGGCCGCCATGCGATCGCCGGCGCGCAGCAGCACCACGCGCCGATGCGACGGCGCGCCGCCGGTCACGGCGCCGGCCAGCGCCACCCAGCACGCCAGGTCAATCACCGGCACCGGCACGCCATCCACCGCCAGCATGCCGAGCAAGGCGCCCTGGCGGCGCGGCAGCGGCGTGTAGTGCTCGGGCGCCGCCAGCGCGCGCTCCACGCAGCCGGCCGGAATGCCGATGCGCGCCGCGCCGACCTGCACCACCACATGCGGCGCCAGCGCGCCGCCGGTTTGCGCGTCCATATCAGTTCCTGACGGTCATGCGTTCGAGATCCTGCAGCAGGCCGGACACGTCGCTGGTGGCCGCCGCCTGCGCGGCGGTCGACTCGTGGATGCTGGCGATCGACTCGCGCGTGGTGGACACCGACTTGACGATGCGCGCGAACGCCTCCTCCACCTCGCCCGACAGCCGCGTGCCCTCGTCCACCCGGCTCACGGTCTGGTTGATCAGCTTGGCGATCTCGCGCGCGGCGCCGGCCGACTTCTCGGCCAGCTTGCGCACCTCGTTGGCCACCACCGAGAAGCCCTTGCCATGCTCGCCCGCGCGCGCCGCCTCGATGGCGGCGTTGAAGGCCAGCAGGTGGGTCTGGGCGGCGATGTCGCCGATGGCGTCGACGATCTCGTGCACCTCGCCGGAAGAGGTCTGGATCGCCTCGTTGGCGGCGCGCGCCGAATCCACCAGGCGGCTACCCTCGTGCGCCTCGCTCTGCGTCTGGCCGGCCAGGCCGCTGGAGCGCTCGGAGCCGCGGGCGATTTCGTTGATCGAATTGGTCAGCCCCGCCAGCAATTGGGCGATGGCCTGCACCTTCTGCGCGATGGCCTGCTCGCGCTGCACCTGTTCGGTGATGTCCATGGCGAACTTGACCACCTTGTACGGCTTGCCGTTGAAGTCCAGGATCGGGTTGTAGGTGGCCAGGATCCACACCTCGGCGCCATGACGCGCGCGGCGGCGGAAGCGGCCCGACTGGTACATGCCCTGCGCCAGATTGGCCCAGAAATGGCGGTACTCGCTGCTCTGCACCAGCTCCGGCTCGCAGAACATGCTGTGGTGCTGCCCGAGCACGTCGTCCACCGTGTAGCCCAGCGTGCGCAGGAAATTCTCATTGGCCGAAATCACCTGGCCGCGCAGATCGAACTCGATCACCGCCTGCGAGCGGCCGATGGCGTCCAGCTTGCTCTTGATGTCGGCATGCAGGCGCTTCTGCTCGGTCACATCGGTGGCGAACTTGACCACCTTGTACGGCTTGCCGTCGGCGTCGAAGATCGGATTGTACGAGGCCAGGATCCAGATATCCTTGCCCTGCCTGGTGCGGCGGCGGAACTCGCCGGCGTGGAACTCGCCGCGCGCCAGCCGCTCCCAGAACGTCAGGTATTCCGGCGAATGGGCATACTCGGCGTCGCAGAACATGCGGTGGTGCTGGCCCTTGATCTCGTCCAGCGAGTAGCCGACCACGCCCAGGAAATTCTCGTTGGCGGTCAGCACCCGGCCCTGCAGATCGAACTCGATGACCGCCTGCACGCGGTCGACGGCGGCGTTGCGGCCGGCATAATCGGCGGCGCGGGTCTTGGCCTCGGTGATGTCGGTGGCGAACTTGACCACCTTGACCGGCTGGCCGTCCTCATCGAAGATCGGGTTGTAGGACGCCTGCACCCAGATCGCGCGGCCGTCGCGCGTCAGGCGCTTGAATTCGCCGGCGTGGTAGCCGCCGCCGGACAGATGGCGCCAGAAGCCGTGGTACTCGGTCGACTGGCTGAACGCCGGCTCGCACAGCATGGCGTGGTTGCCGCCGACCAGCTCATCGGCCGCATAGCCGAAAGCGTCAAGAAAATTCTGGTTGGCGCCCAGCACGCGCCCGTCCAGGTCGAACTCCACCACCGCCTGCGCCCGGTTCAGCGCGGCCACCTTGCCCTCGAACTCCAGGTTGTCGTGGATGATGTGGGTGATGTCGGAGGCGTACTCGACGATCTTCAGCGGCTCGCCGTCCGGGCCCAGCACGGCGCTGTAGGAGCCGCTGATCCAGATGCGGCGGCCGTCCTTGGTGCGGCGGCGGAACTTGCCTACCTGGTGGCCGCCGGCCGCCAGCTGCTGCCAGAAGTCCGCGTACTCGGCCGACTGCGCGTCGTCGCGGTCGCAGAACAGCCGGTGGTGCTTGCCCTGCACCTCCTCCGGCGCGTAGCCAAAGACGTTGGTGAAATTCTCGTTGACCGACAGCACCGCGCCGCTGGGGCTGAACTCGGCCACAGCGTGGACGCGGTTGATCGCCGCCATCTTGCCATCATGGTCGGCGGCGCGGGTCTTGCGCACCGTGATGTCGCGCGCCAACTGGATCACCTTGACCACCTTGCCGTCATCGTCCAGCATCGGGTTGTACGAGCCTTGCAGCCAGACGCCGGCGCCCTTGCTGGTCAGGCGCTTGTACTCGCCGGTGTCGGCCTCGCCCAGCGCCAGCTTGCGCCACAGGTCGCCGTAGGCCTCGGACTGGATGAAGTCCTGGCAGCAGAACAGGCGGTGGTCGCGGTCGATGAGCTGCTCGCGCGTATAGCCCATGAGGTCGAGGAAATTCTGGTTGGCGTCCAGCACGCGGCCGTCGGGGTCGTACTCGACCACGCCCTGGGTGCGGTTGATGGCGTCGAATACGGTGGCGGCACGCTGCATGGCCAGCGCGGGCGCCACGGCGGTGGAGAGATCGGTCATGATGACATTCCTGGGTCTATGCCCCGGCGGCGGCGCAAAGGAAGGCGCTGCATTGGAAGTGAACCGGGGCGGCGGCGCATAGCGGCGCGCAACTAGGCCGGAGGGCGGGGACAGGGGCTCAGCGGCGGAGAGATTTTCACTGTAGCACCGGACTTGCCGTTCAGCAAGTAAATTCTGCCGCACGGCGGGTGCGCGCCACAGTTGATAATCGGAGAGAAATCTGGTGTAATTGTCATCACAGTCGGGGCGTAGCTTAGTCCGGTAAAGCGCTACGTTCGGGACGTAGAGACCGGAGGTTCGAATCCTCTCGCCCCGACCATGAAAATTTTGTTGAGCATCTCGCCTCCCTCGCGCAAAGAACGAGTGGCAAGCGCATCCCAGCCCACGAGCTGTTGCCCAGTCCGACTGTGGCGCCAACTGCCAGCGCGGCGGGCAGCGAAACAGGTGCCGCAAGTCCTACCACGCTGGCCAGAGCGCCAGCGCCTCCATAACTTAACGTGCTGGTCGCGCCCGCGCTGACCACGCCGCTGGGCACCGCCACTGGCGCTTGACCGCCGCGTACGTGATCGCATTCACCACATGGCCCTGATATAGCGCGACTTGATGACTTGTATCCCTGCCCTCAATGCATCAGTCAACAAAGTGCTCGCAATTAAAGAGCAAACTATGCCAATCCTGAGTTAGCGCTACACGTCGGCCCAATACCGCTCCAGGTGCTCGAACTGCCAGGTCTGCGGATCCTCGATCGAGACGATGCCCTCGGTCGGGCCCGGCAAGGCCAGGTCGATGGTGGTTGGCGTCAGGTAGACCATCGACGCCGCCGAGAAGAACACCTTCACGGTCGGCTGCAGCAGCGACTTGCTGTTGTCGATCACGATCGCCAGCCGGTTGGACTTCAGCTTGACCAGCGTGCCCACCGGGTAGATGCCGATGCATTTGACGAAGGCGGCAAACAGCGCCGGGTCCAGGTGCCCCTCCTTCGACCACGCCGCCATCTTGCGCAGCGACACGGCCGGGCTCCAGCCGGCCTTGTACGGGCGGTTGGAGGTGATGGCGTCGTAGACGTCGCAGATGGCGCCCATGCGGGCGGCGCGGCTGAGGGCGTCGCCGCTGAGGCGGTCCGGGTAGCCGGTGCCGTCCACCCGCTCGTGGTGGTGCAGGCAGACGTCCAGCGCCAGCGGCGACATGTCGGGCACGGCACGCAGCATCTCGTGGCCGGCGCACGGGTGGCGCTTGACGGCCAGGAATTCCTCGTCGCTCAGGCGGCCGGGCTTGTTGAGGATGGCCGGCGGGATGGCGATCTTGCCGATGTCGTGCAGCAGCCCGGCCAGGCCGCATTCGCGCACCTCGGCGTCCGGCAGCTCAAGCTGGCGCGCCAGCGCCACCATCATGGCGGACACCGCCACCGAATGCATATAGGTGTAGTCGTCAGCCTGCTTCAGGCGCACCAGGCTGAGCAAGGCGCCGGCGTTGCGCAGCACCGAGCCGGCAATTTCCTCGACGATGGGCATGGCGGCGGCGGCGCTGGCCATGCGGCCCAGGCGCACGTCCTCGAACATGGAGCCAACCGCGTCGCGCGATTTCTGGATAATCTTGGCGGCGCGCGCCAGTTCCTCGCGGGTGGGGGTCTTCGGCTGCGGCGGCAACTGATACGCGGGCGCGGCCGGAACGGGCGGTGCCGGCGGCGCGGCCACCTCGGTGGCGGCCGGCTCGGCCTCATCATCCTCCACGTCGATGCCGCGCGCGGTGTCGATCCACAGTTCGCGCACGCCGGACGCCTGCAGCTTGGCAACGTCCGCGTTGCTGCCCAGCGCGAACGAGGTAGTCCAGAACGGATTGTCCAGCCACGAACCGCACAGGCTGTGCACGTACATGCCGGCGCGGATCTGATCAACAGTAATTTTTCTCAACATATAACCGCCATGCGTCGATGGGCGTCACACGATATTCGGAGGCAGGGAATACGGTTTTCTGAACGGGTCGCGCGGCGGGGTCCGGGCTGCGGCAACAGTGGCTGAAGCGCATTCATCTTAGCATTGGCCCAGAATCCGAGGCAACGGCCATGAGCGCTACTAATCAGTAGCATTTAAAACCAATCAGTATTATCATGTGCGCATGCCCCACTTTTTCTGATGGATGCGTATGCAACAGCCCGACCAGTCCCCCGCCCTGCCCACGGTGTCCGCCCGGATACGCCAGCGGCTGCAGGCCAGCCAGACGCGTTTTCACGCCAATGACAACATCGCCGCCCACATCGAGGAAGGCGAGCTCGACGAGTTGCTGGACGAGGTCAGCCAGCGCATGCAGGCCGTGCTCGACAGCCTGGTGATCGACACCGCCAGCGACCACAACACCCAGGACACGGCGCGCCGCGTCGCCAAGATGTACCTGCGCGAGGTGTTTGGCGGCCGCTACACGGCGCCGCCCCCGGTGACCGAGTTTCCCAACATCGCCCAGCTCAACGAACTGATGATCATCGGCCCGTTGACGGTCCGTAGCGCCTGCTCGCACCACCTGTGCCCGATCATGGGCAAGGTGTGGATCGGCGTCATGCCCAATCCGCACTCCAACCTGATCGGCCTGTCCAAGTACGCGCGGCTGGCCGGCTGGATCATGAACCGTCCGCAGATCCAGGAGGAAGCCGTGGTGCAGTTGGCCCAGCTGCTGCAGGAAAAGATGCAGCCGGACGGCCTGGCCGTCATCATGGAGGCCGAGCACTTCTGCATGCACTGGCGCGGCGTCAAGGACGACGACGCGCTGATGGTCAACAGCGTCATGCACGGGGCCTTCCTCAAGGACGCGGCGCTGCGCCGCGAGTTCCTGTCGTTGATCAAGCGCTAAAGGAGGCGTGATGCTGGTCCAACTGCTGTATGTCAGCCGCGCGCACAGCGGCATCGATGCCAGGGCGATCGACGCCATCCTGGCGCAGGCCCGCCAGCACAACCCGGTGGACGGCATCACCGGCGTGCTGTGCCACACCGATCAGTTGTTCCTGCAATTGCTGGAAGGCGGGCGCGAGCAGGTCAACCGGCTGTACGGCCGCATCCTGCGCGATCCGCGCCACAGCGACGTGACCTTGCTGGCCTACGCCGAGGTGCGCGAGCGCCGCTACGCCGCCTGGACCATGGGCCAGAGCAATCTGCACAAGCTCAATCCGGCCACGCTGCTGCGCTATTCGGCGCTGCCGACCTTCGATCCCTACCGGC
This sequence comes from Duganella sp. 1224, assembly GCF_013408245.1. GTDB lineage: Bacteria > Pseudomonadota > Gammaproteobacteria > Burkholderiales > Burkholderiaceae_D > Rugamonas. The sequence continues at coordinate 200,544 of NZ_JACBYS010000008.1, read as the reverse complement.
TGCCGGGCGCCAGCGCGCTGGCGCTGATCGACGAGCTGATGGCGTCGGCCGCCGTGCTCGGCAGGGCGTGAGCCGTGGCCCACGACAAACCGCATCTGCCGCACAAGATCTGCCGCCGCTGTGGCCGGCCGTTCAGCTGGCGCAAGAAGTGGGCGCGCTGCTGGGACGAGGTGCTGTATTGCTCGGAGCGCTGCCGCCGCGCATGACAGCCGCGCGGCCGGCTCACGACAGATAGACGTGCTCGTTGCGCAGGCGCGCTTGCTGCACGAAGTTCTTCGGCGGCTGGCCGAAGGCGCGCAGGAAGGCGCGCCGCAGCCGTTCCTCGTCGCCGAAGCCGGTCATCTCGGCGATGCGGCCGATCGACGAATGGCCCTGATCGATCAGCGCCTGCGCCGCCTCCACCCGTAATTTTTCAATCGCCTTGGCCGGCGCCATGCCGGTCTGCGCCTGGAACACGCGGCTGAAGTGGCGCGGGCTCCAGTGCACCTGTGCCGCCAGGTCTTCCACGCTGAGGTCCTTGTGCAGGTTGTCGCGCGCGTACAGCAGCACGTCCTTGACCCGGTCCGAGCTTGGCTCGATCTCGGCCAGCGCCGAGAACTGCGACTGGCCGCCGCTGCGGCGGTGATACACCACCATGGCCCGCGCCACCTTGCGGGCGATCTCGGTGCCCAGGTCGTCCTCCACCATGGCCAGCGCCATGTCGATGCAGGCGGTCACGCCGGCCGAGGACCAGATGGTGCCGTCGCGGACAAAAATCTTGTCCTCGTCCACCAGCAGCGACGGGTGCAACTCCTGCAGGCGGCGGCCGAACACCCAGTGCGTGGTGGCGCGCTTGCCATCCATCAGCCCGGCGCGCGCGAGGATGAAGGCGCCGGTGCAAACGCTGCCGATGCGGCGCGTGACGCTGGCGCCATCCCGCAGCGCCGCCTCCAGTTCCGGCTGCGGCGCCGGCATGCCGATGGCGCCGCCGATCAGCAGCGTGTCGTAGCCGCCCCAGCCCAGCGGCAGGCTGTCGATCGCCACGCCGCTGGAACTCTTGACCGGGCCGCCGGACAGCGACAGCGCGGCCAATTCATACAGCGGCTGCTCCAGCAGCGTGTTGGCGAACTCGAACACCGTCAGCGCGGCCATGTCCAGCGCCTGAAATTGCGGGTAAACCACCAGTCCGATGCGCTTGCTCATATCGCGTCCAAATCATCATAAAAACCGCATTCTATGACAGATTCCGACTTTTTGCAGAAGACAATGATGTCCTGAATTGCGTGATTTACGTCCCAAAAGACTTTCTCGGCGGGCGCAGAATGGCTTCCATCAACTCAACTGAAAGGAAGCATCATGAAAACCAGCGGCAACACCATCTTCATCACCGGCGGCACCTCGGGCATTGGTCGCGGCATCGCCGAAGCGTTCCACAAGCTGGGCAACCAGGTCATCATCAGCGGCCGCCGCAAGGCGCTGCTGGACGAGGTGACCAAGGCCAATCCGGGCATGCGCAGCGTCGAGCTGGACATCCAGGATCCGCAGCAGATCAAGGCCGTGGCCGCGCAACTGGTCAAGGATTTCCCGACCCTGAACGTGCTGTTCAACAACGCCGGCATCATGCCGTTCGACGATGCGGCCGGCGCCATCGATGACGACACCGCCGTCGCCACCGTCACCACCAACCTGCTGGGCCCGGTCCGCATGACGTCCGCCCTGCTGCCGCACCTGAAAACGCAGCAGGACGCGGTGGTGATCCACAACTCGTCGGTGCTGGCGTTCGTGCCGCTGGCCAGCACCGCCGTGTACTCGGCCACCAAGGCCGCGATCCACTCGTACGCGCTGTCGCAGCGCTTCATGCTGGCCGGCAGCGGCGTGCGCGTGGTGGAAATCTCGCCGCCGTGGGTCGATACCGACCTGATCTACAAGAGCGGCGACAGCCGCGCCATGCCGCTGCCGGACTTCGTGGCCGCCACCATGCAGGGCCTGGCCGCCGGCAAGGACGAGGTCTACGTCGACGCTATCCAGGCGCTGCGCGACAATCCGGGCTCGGGCGAGCACGGCTTCGTCAACGCCTTCAACCAGTCGCTGAAGGACAACCCGATTCCGGTTGGCCACTAAGCAATGGAGGCCATGCCACGTTCCGCCGTGACGGCGTTACGCACGCTGAGCCTGGCCTACTTCGTGCAGGCCACCGGGGCGCTGTCGGTGGTCGGCGCCCTGGCCGCCATTGCCAGCGAGTGGCGCCTCAGCGACGCCCAGACGGCGTTGCTGATCACGGTATTCGGCATCACCTTTGCGGTGGCGGCGCCATTGCTGCAGGTGGCGCTGGGCCATCTGCCGCGGCGGCGCCAGGTGTTGATCGGACTGGGGGTGTTCAGCGCCGCCGCGCTGGTGTTCGCGCTGGCGCCCGACTACCGGGCGCTGCTGGCGTCGCGGGTGGCGATGGGACTGGGGGCGGCGCTGATCGGCCCGGTGCTGGGCGCGCTGGCCGCCGGCCTGGTCACGCCGCAGCAGCAAGGCAGCGCCATCGCCATGGTGCTGCTGGGGCTGAGCATGGCCGGGCTGGTCGGCATGCCGCTGGCAGCCTGGATGTCGTCGGCGTGGGGCGCGCGGGCGCTGTTCTTGGCGGTCGGCGCGGCCGGTCTGCTAACGGCGCTGCTGATCCGGCTGCGGGTGCCGGCGCAGGCCGGTGGGCAGGCCATCTCGCTGGCCACGCTGGGGCGGGTGCTGGTGCATCCGGTGCTGCTGCCGGCCTATCTGGTAGTGTTCTTCATCGCCGCCGGAGTGTATGCGACTTATGCCTTTATTGCGCCCATCATTCGCGATGTGTTTCATGGCGGTCCGCAGACGGTGTCGGCGGGGATGGCGGTGCTGGGCGTGGCGGGTGTGCTGGGCAATCTGTTCGTGGTGCGGGCGGCGCGCCGCTACAGCGCGGATGCGATGCTGGTGGCCGGCATGCTGCTGCTGGCGCTGGACCTGGCGCTGCTGTTGCTGGTGCCGCCGACGCTGGCGTTGTTGTTTGGGGTGTTGCTGTTGTGGGCATTCGCCACCGATATCGTCTGGCCATCGCAGCAGCGGCGGATTGTTGAACTGTCGTCCGAGTTGCGTGGTGTGGCATTGGCGGTGACGGCGTCGTTTGTGTTTGCCGGCATCGCCGCCGGCTCGGCGCTGGCGGGTGTGCTGTATGCGCAGGATGGGTATCACGCCAATTTACTCGGGTCGCTGGGGTTGCTGGTGCTGGCGGCGGCGTGTCTGTGGCTGTCGAGACGGCACCCGTGAAACCCGCACACCGCTGCGGCCAGGGTCTGACCCCGCAGGGGTCAGACCCTTTCGTTTGGGGGTGAAAGCAAACAATGCCAGGACTCTGCGCTTACCGCGAAATCCGGCGCCACCCCAGTATCACTCCGGCCAGCGTGGCCGCTCCGCCCAGCAGACAGAGCACCATCACCATCCCGTCCCACACCGGCCGCACCCGCAGCAGCGCCGCAAAGTCCAGCTGGTGCAGGCCGTTGAACAGCCAGCGGTTCCACTTGCTCCGGTAATCCGCATAACCTGCCAGCTCGCCCTGCGCCGGGTCGATGTAGAACGTCGCTTCATCCGCCTGCGCAAACCGCGCGCGCAGCACCGGCAGCACGGCGCGGTTGTGATGGCTGTAGTGGTAGCTGTCCTCGCTGGTCATCAAGTCTACCGTCACCGCCACGCCGGGACGCAGCGCGCGCACGGCACGCAGCACTTGCGCATCGCCCGGCAGCGCCGGCGCGCCGGTGCGCGCGTCCAGCAGGCGGCGTTGCGCGCGTTCCAGCGCGCTCAGATAAAGCTGGCCATCCACCCGCCGCCATTCCAGTTCCAGCACGCCCGGATGGCGCGCAACGATCCCGGCCACGTCAATCGCCAGATCATCACGCGACAGCGCACCGCCGGCAAACGCCAGCCGGTCGCGCGCCGTCACGCCAGGTGACGCCAGCCAGTCGAACGGCGTCACCGACAGCCAGCCGCTGAACAGCCAGGTCATCATCAGCGTGCCCGCGCCCAGCCCCAGCCAGTGGTGCCACGCCTGCCAGCCGCGATACGGCGAGCGCCGTCCGCCGGCATAGCGACGCCGCAGCCGCAGGCGCTGGATGCCCAGCACCATCCCCAGCATCGCCAGCAGCAGCGCGGCGCCGGAGGTCCACATCACCACCTGCCGCCATGGCTGCCCGTGCGTGCGCAATGGCGTGAAATAAATCCAGTGGATCACCGACCCGGTCCAGTTCCACGCGCGCTCGCCGCGCGTGGTGTCGCGCACCAGTTCTCCGCTGCGGCTGGAGATGTACAGCACACTGCCGGCCGCGTCGTCGGCGCGCACGCGGTACAGCGGGCGATGCGCCTGCAGGCTGCCGAAACTCCACTGGTCGATGTCGATCAGCTCCGCCGTCATGGCGTGCGCGCCGGGCGCCGCGATGCGGGCACTGTCCATCGCCAGCGCCGGCGTCACGCGCAGCGGCTGGCCGCTGTCGGCCCAGACGGACAGCCACAGTCCGTCGCGCTTGAAATGGTAGGCTGGCCGCCCGGCCACCATCGTCAGCCGCACCTCGTCCGGCATGGCGGCGGCGTTGTCGGGCCGCGCGTTGTCGGGCCAAGTGGCGGCATGCCACGCGGCGCCGGCGTCCACGCGCACCTGGCGCGCATCGATCGGCGGCAGCCAGGCCATGCGCTCCTGCGCGGTCAGCGACGGATACGGCACGTACATCATGACGATGCCGGAGCCGAACCACAGCAGCACCAGCAGGCCAAGCGCGATGCCCAGCCAGCGGTGCCACAGATGCAGCTGGCGCTTCCACGAGCCCATGATCAGTAGCGCCACTGCACGGTCAGTTCCGCGTGACGGCGGTCGCCCAGCAGGTACTGGCTATCGCTGTACGACGTCACCGCGTACAGCTTGTCGGCCAGGTTGCGCAGATTGAGCTGCACCAGCACGTTGCGGCTGACGTTCCAGCCCAGCGAAGCGTCGAAGGTGGTGTACGCGGGAAGCGCCTGGCTGTTGGCGTTATCGATGAAGCGCTCGCCGACGTAGCGCGCGCCGGCGGCCGCGCGCCAGCCATGATCGCGGTAGGTCAGCCACAGGTTGGCCGATACCTTCGGCACGTCGGCCGGACGGTTGCCGGCGCGCGACTGGCCGCCGCTTTCGATCAGCTGGTCGAATTGCGCGTCGGTGTAGGCGGCGTTGGCGTCCAGCCGCCACGCCGGCGCCAGCGCCACGCTGGCGGTCAGCTCGGCGCCGCGCGACGATTGCGAACCGCCTTGCACCGACAGCGCCGCATTCAGCGGATCGCGGGTGATGATGTCGTCCTTGCGGATGTGGTACAGCGCTGCCGTCCACTCGGCCTTGCCGCCGGCCAGCGCCTGCTTGACGCCCACCTCCACCTGGCGCGCGGCGGTCAGCTTGTAGCGGCTATTGGCCAGGTTCAGCGACAGCAGGCTGGTGACCGGGTCGCTACCGTTGCTCACCTGCGCGTACAGCGAGGTTTGCGGCGCCAGCGTCCACGTCAGGCCGAGGCGCGCGGCGGTCGCTTGCAGCGCCGATGCAAAGCCGGCCGCGCCCAGCAGGCTGACGCGGTCAACCTGGTAGCGGTCATGCCGCACCCCGGCCAGCGCCAGCAACCGCTCGCTGACGCGGTAAGCATCTTCCACGTAAAACGCGTTGGTGATGGTGTGGGTGGCGTAGTTCGGCCGCAGCGGATCGGGGCTGTCGAACAGGCCCGGATCGAAGCCGGTCGGCGCCACCGTGGACGCGCCACCGTACGGCGAGTTATTCGTGTGCAGGAAGTTGATCACCGCCGCTTCCCATCCGGCCGCCAGGCGGTGCGCGCCGCCGTGCCAGCGCGCTTCCAGCCGGTTGCCGGTCTGCTCCTGGTCGTGGTGGATGGCGATGTAGTCGCTGCGTTCCACCAGGTTGGCGGCGGCGTCGTAGTGGTAGTACTCGGCGTTGCGCCAGTTACGGCGCGCCTTCAGGTAGGCCAGCTCGTTGCTGATGGTGAGCGACGGCGAGTAGCGCCAGGTCAGGCGCGCCAACGCCTTGTCGTCGACGAAGTGAATGTCGGCGTCGGCGACGTCGTAGTTCTGGCCGCGCAGCGCGCGCGACAGGCCGCCGTTGACCAGCGGCGTGCCGAAGTAGCGCTGCGGCTTTTGTTCCAGGTGGTCGAGCTGCAGGTCCAGGTCGACGTCGGGCGTCAGCGCATACGTGACGCTGGTGAGCAGCTTGTCGTGGCGGGCGTCGCCGCGGTCGATGAAGCCATCGCTGCGGTCCGCGTAGGCGTCAATGCGGAAGGCGCCGTGCTCGCCCAGCGCGCCGCTGCCGCCCACGCCGGCGCGCAACGCCCGGCCGCCGCCGACGCCGGCCATCGCCTCGAAGGCGCTGGCGCGGCTGGGCGCCTTGCGCACGGCGTTGATGGTGGCGCCGGTAGTGCCGCTGCCGTACACCACCGAGCCGGGACCGCGCAGCACCTCGATGTGGTCATAGCCCCATGGGTCGGCCGGATAGGTCGCCGTGCCGGCGCCGACCTGCGGGCGCTGGCCATTTTCCAGCAGCGCGATCGAGCCGTTGCCGGTGAAGCCGCGCGCCGAATAGGCGACGCCATTGCCCGGCGAGCTGATGTCGGTCAGGCCGGTGCTGCGCGTGACTGCGTCTTTCAGCAGCAGGTCGCCGCGCGTTTGCAGGGTGTCGGCGCTGAGCGTGTCCAGGCTGGCCGGCAGTTCCAGCGCCGTCAGCTCGACGCGGCTGGCGGTGGCGCTGGGGCGCGCCAGTCCCAGCGCGGACGGGCTGGCTGCCCCCTGGACGGTGACGGTCTGCAGTTCGTCGGCCTGCTGGGCCATGGCGCCGGCGGCGCACAGCAGGGAAATGGCAACGGCGATGGTGCGGGAGTACTGCGTATCGGTCATGACGACTCTCTGTGGTGAAGGGTTGGAGACGTCCGGCGCGCAGGCGTACGCAGGCCCGCGCGGGAAAGCGCGCGACAACGGCACTGCATGCGGAGAGCGACGAACATATAACAAGCAAGGCCACACCCCGGGCCATGCGCATCAATCGTGACTGGCCGGTCTTCTGGCTTGCCATCGTCCTTCCCTGCCCTTGCCTTCCCGTGCGATGCACAGTGGCGGTTGGTCAGGGTCGTCAGGCTTACAGCAGCGGGGGCTGCGCCGGACTGGCGCGCGATGCGAATCGCGCGTGTCACCGGCTTCCCGTTTCACCCCGCGGCTGACAAGTCGCGGGGCACCATTCACGTATGGGTGTGGATTCTACATGAATGCCCCTGCCACTGTCATGGCAAACGCCACGGCGCGCCGGATCAGCTCTATAATTAATGCAATTCACTTGCATTAAGGATTGTATATGAACGAAACCCTGCCGACAATCGAACTGGCGCTGCTGCTCGGCTTGCGTCACGGCCTGGCGCCGGACCACCTGGCTGCCATCGACGGCCTGACCATGCGCGCGCGGCCGGCCGCCGCGCCGTGGATGGGCGCCCTGTTCGCGCTGGGCCATGGCCTGACGGTGCTGCTGGTGGTGGCGCTGGCCGACGCGGCGTCAGCCTGGTTGCAGCCGGATGGCGGCCTGCTGCGAGCGATGGACTGGATGGAGTGGCTGCCGGGCGCGCTGCTGCTTGGCCTGGCGGCGCTGAACGCGCGGGCGCTGCTGCGGCCGGCGGCCACGCGTCACGCGCGCTCGGTCGGGGCACTACTGCTGGCGCGCCTGACGGCGGTGCGGCCGCTGACCGCGCTCGGCATCGGCATGCTGTTCGCGCTGGGCGTGGAGAGCATCCTGCAGTCGCTGGCGTGGGGCTATGCGGCGACGCGGCTCGGCGGCGGCGGCGCGCTGCCGGTGGCCGCCGCCTTCGTGCTGGGGATGGCGCTGACCGATGCGCTGGACGGCTACGCCACCGCGCGCATCGCGCTCCACGCCGGCGCGCAGGCGATGCGGCAATTCCGGCGCCGTATCGGCTGGCCGATCATCGCGCTGTGCACGGTGAGCGGCGTGCAACTGCTGCTGTCCAAGGCGTGCGCGCGCTGCGAACTGGCCGGCGAAAGCCTGGAGTTGCTGGGCATGTGCGTGGCATCGCTGACGCTGGCGCTGTATGCGCACACCTGGCTGCGCGGAATGCGCGCGGCGGTGGAATAGTCGGGCGGACGCCGGACGCCGCCTATAACAGCCGCAGGGTGCGCCACAGCGGCAGCCGGCTGGCGAGGAAGTCGCGGGCGTGGGCCTGCAGCAGCGCCAGGTTTTCCGCTTCGCTCTGCAGCGTGGCGCCGTCGCTTTGCAGGCGCCGGCCGCTGGGCGCCATCAGTTGCCAGGCCGCGCGCGCCAGAGCGTCCGGCGTCAGCTCGGCGCGCTGGTGGATGGCGGCCAGCATCAGCCGGTCCAGGTAGCTGACGCTGATGCCGCTGCTCAGCAGCGGCGAGCACAGTGCCTGGTGCTCGTCGCTGTAGCGGGTCTGCGCCGCCAGCACGGCGTTGAGGCGGGCGGCGGCCGGGTTGTCGGCGGGCGGCGGAAAAAAGAACGCGGCCTGGTTGGCGGCCGTCAGCAAGGCGGCGATCTGCGCCACCGTCTGCAGCCCCTGCCCGGCCAGCGCCGGCAGCTGTGTCAGCTCCAGCAGCGAGTGCGGCCGCTCGGCCAGCGCGTCGAACACGGCCAGGTAAAAATCCTCGCGACCGCTGACTTCACCGATCGGCAGCTTGAGCTTGACCGTGGCGGCGGCGCGCGGCACGGTCAGCGCCAGCCCCACCTGCGCCAGCAGCTCGGCCTGGCGGCGCGCGCCGAGCTGCCGGGCACCGCGCACGAAGACGTCCTTGCGGAAGGCAGTGTTGAGCAGGTAGTCCGTCAGCGTTTCGCGCATGTCCGGATGCGGCAGGCGCTCGATCAGCTGGCGCCGCGCCTCGCTCAGGAACAGCGTCGGGAAGGCGTAGATCAGTTCGGCATTGCCGGCAAACGTCATCTTGGCCTGCGCCAGGTCACGCGCGACGTCGGCGTGGAACAGCGGCTGCCAGTGCTTGTGCAAATATTCGTGCACCAGGTAGTGCGGGTTGGCGGTCTTCAGGCTGTCCAGCCGCGCCTTCAGGCCGGGGTGGGCGGTCAAATAGCCGGCCTGCACCTCCTCCAGCTGGGCGATGAATTCGGTCGCGCCCTTGATTTGCAGGTCGCTGCGGGCGGGGAAGGCGTCGGCGTACTCGACCAGCAGGCGCTGCAACGGCAGCGCGGCCGACCAGCCCGGCATGGCGTTGTAGCTGAGGTAGACCACGCCGCCCGGCTTCAGGTAGCGGTTGATGAAGCGGACGATGTGCTGGCGGTTGTCCGCCGTCACCCAGCTGTAGATGCCGTGCAGCGTGATGAAGTCGAATTGCGGCAGCTCGGCCTGCCCTTGCGCCAGTTCTTCAAAACTGTTTTCCAACAGCGTCAGGTTGGTCAGTCCGGCCTCGGCGGCCAGGGCGCGGGCGCCGGCCACGTGGGCCGGGTTGAAGTCGGCCGCGTAGAACTGGCCGGCCGGGTGGCCGGCCGCCAGCAGCTGGGCGGTCAGGCCGCGGCCGAAGCCCAGCTCGCAATAGGTGAACGGCTGTTGCAGGTCGACCGGCGCGATGCCGGCCAGCAGGCACACGAAGTTGAGCCAGTCGGGGCTCTGCTCGCGGTAGAAGCCCGAGGTGTATTCGATGTCCGATACGTAGCCAGAAGTCCAGTCCATGCGGTGTCCTTTTTCTAGGTGCGAATGCCGGTGCGTGAGGCATGATACTTAACTTTTCGCTATCGGCGTGCACGGCTGGCGTCACGGCTGGAACTCGGCCACCAAGAAGTCGATGAAGGCGCGCATGCGGGCCGGCAGGTGGCTGCGGCTCAAATAGTACAGGTGGAGGTCGGCCGAGGGCAGCGTGTAGCCGGGCATGACTTCGCGCAGGCGGCCGCTGGCCAGGTATTTGGCCACATCCCACTCGGAGCGCTGGACGATGCCGTGGCCGTCCAAGGCCCAGTTCAGCACCACGTCGCCGTCGTTGCTGGAGACGGCGCCGCGCACCTTCACCAGCTCGACCTTGCGGCCCTTCTGCAGGCGCCAGGTGCCGTAGACGTCGTCGTTCTGGCGGTGCAGGATGCAGCGGTGGCGGTGCAGTTCCTGCGGCGTCTGCGGTTCGCCGGCCGCCTTCAGGTAGGCCGGCGAGGCGCACAGGAAGCGGCGATTCTTCATCAGCCGGCGCGCGGTCAGGCGCGTGTCCGGCAGCTCGCCGAAGCGGATCGCCAGGTCGTAGGCCTCCTCCACCAGGCTGATCGGCCGGTCGGTCAGGTGCAGCTCGACCTCCACCTCGGGGTAGGCGTGGGCGAAGCGCGAGATGATCGGCGCGATGCGGGTGCGGCCAAAGCCGGGCGTGGCGTTGACCCGCAGCAGGCCCTTGGGCGCGGCGCGGCCGCTGGCCACCGATTCCTCCATGTCGCGGATGCGGTGCAGGATGTCGCTGGCCTGCGCCAGGTAGGCCTCGCCCTCGTTGGTCAGGCTGATGCGGCGCGTGGTGCGGTTGACCAGGCGCACGCCGAGCTTCTGCTCCATCTGGCTCAGGCGCTTGGTGACGGCCGGCGGCGTCACGCCCAGCTCGCGCGCGGTGGAGCTCATGCTGCCCAGCTTGGCCAGCAGCACGAAAAAATGCAGGTCGGGCGCCGCGTCGCTTTTCATTTTAAGTGAATAATGGTTTTCGTTACGGTGAATTATAAATCACCAATTCAAGAGTAAGCTGGCGCCATCTTGAACAGGAGAACCTTATGCGCATCGTCGACATCCGCGAAAAAACCGTGCCGATCAGCTCCCCCATCCGCAATGCCTACATCGATTTCAGCAAGATGACGCTGAGCCTGGTGGCGGTGGTCACCGACGTCCTCCGCGACGGCAAGCCGGTGATCGGCTACGGCTTCAATTCCAACGGCCGCTACGGCCAGGGCACGCTAATGCGCGAGCGCTTCATTCCGCGCATCCTGGAGGCCGATCCGGCCAGCCTGGTGGACGACAGCGGCGACAACCTCGACCCGCACAAGATCTGGCAGTGCATGTTCACCAATGAAAAGCCGGGCGGCCATGGCGAGCGCTCGGTGGCCATCGGCACCATCGACATGGCGGTCTGGGACGCGGTGGCCAAGATCGCGGACAAGCCGCTGTTCCAGCTGCTGGCCGAACGCTACGGCGACGGCCGGGCCGACCGCAACATCTTCGTCTACGCGGCCGGGGGCTATTACTATCCGGGCCAGGACCACGGCAAGCTGAAGGACGAGATGCGCAGCTATATCGACCGCGGCTACACGGTGGTGAAGAAGAAGATCGGCGGCGCCTCGCTGGACGAGGACCTGCGCCGCATCGATTCCATCCTCAGCGTGCTGCAGGACGGCCAGAAGCTGGCGGTGGACGCCAACGGCCGCTTCGACCTCGACACCGCGATCCGATACGCCAAGGCGCTGTCGCAGTACGACCTGTTCTGGTACGAGGAGCCGGGCGATCCGCTCGACTTCGAACTGCAGGCCACGCTGCGCAACTACTACAAGAATCCCATGGCCACCGGCGAGGACCTGTTCTCGATGCAGGACGCGCGCAACCTGATCCGCTACGGCGGCATGCGCGCCGACCGCGACTGGCTGCAGTTCGACTGCGCGCTGAGCTATGGCCTGGTCGAGTATCTGCGCACGCTGGACATGCTGCGCCAGCATGGCTGGTCGCCCAAGCGCTGCATTCCGCACGGCGGCCACCAGATGTCGCTGAACATCGCGGCCGGGCTGGGCCTGGGCGGCAACGAGTCCTATCCGGACCTGTTCCAGCCGTACGGCGGCTTCCCGGATGGCGTCCAGGTCGAGAACGGCCACATCCTGCTGCCGGAACTGCCGGGCATCGGCTTCGAGGGCAAGGCCGACCTGTACCGCGAGATGGTCAAGCTGGCCGGCTGATCAGCGCGGCGTCAACGCCTGCAGGCCGGCCGACACGTACACCAGCGGCGCGTTCCAGTTGATCGCGATTTCGTTGCTGGCATACGAGCACACATGGTCCAGATACGAACGCGCCGGCAGCGTGGACGGGTATGGCGCCGGGCAATCCTTCCTGTCCTGCTGCCCCGGCTGCGGGCCGCCCACCAGCCAGCCAGGTACCGGCGCCTCGATGCCATCCGCCTCCGACGGCCGATGGTGCGGATGCCGCGGCGCCCGCGTGCCGTAGCCGGTGACGAACGACAGCTCCAGCGCATTGCGCCCCAACACGTAGTCCAGCCCCGACTGGGCGGCGTCCAGGTAGGCGCGCGTGCCATTGAGACGGTAGGCGTGCAACAGCCACATGGCCTGGTTCATCACCACCGCGTTACTGCCCCACACATAGTCCGCCTTGCGCAGCGTGATGCCATACGGCGACTCCTGCCACGCGGCGGCCAGTTGCCGCGCCAGGCTATCGACGCGGCTGGCGATCAGCGCCTGGTCGGCGGCGGCGGTCAGCCCCTTGCGGTGGCGCGCCAGCGACAGCCATGCCAGGCCGCGCACGTCACCCCATGACGGCACGGTGGCGGCCAGTTGCGGCGCGTGCAGCGCCTGGTAGTAGCTGTCGTCGCGGGTGGTGATATAGAGTTCGGCGGCGGCCCAGGCCTGTTCGTCGCTGACGTCGTTGTCGCCGTATTCGCCGGTGGCGACGTCCGCTGGCTGACGGTAATAGTCGCGCGGGTGCGCCTGCGCCCATTGCCAGGCTTGCTTCGCAGCCGTCAGCATGCGGGCCGACAACACCTGATCGTAGGGCGAGTAGATGCGGCTGGCGGCGGCCATGACGGCGGCGAAGTCGAGCGCGGCGGCGGTGGTCTTCTGCACCACGTAGCGCGGCTGCGTGGCCTGCGCCGGCATCACCATGCCGTCGAAGCGCAGGTTGGTCAGCTTGTGGTAGACGCCGCCATCGGCCGGGTCCTGCATGGTCAGCATCCAGTCGAGGTTCCAGCGCGCTTCGTTGAGGATGTCGGGCATGCCGTTGCCGGATTCGGGAATGTTCAGCTTTTGCGCCTGGAACCAGGCGGGGAAGTCTTCAAATGCGGCCAGCAGCGTGTAGGTGGAAATGCCGGAGTTGACGATGTATTTGTTGTAGTCGCCGGCGTCGTACCAGCCTTTCGGGCTGGCGATGGCACTGCCGGCCGGGCGCGATGGCGAGGCCGCGGAGGCGTGGATCAGCACGTGCGTGTCCGGGTGGCCGGCGGCGCGCGCGTAGATGCCGGCGTGGGCAGCGTCCAGCGCGATGCCGGCGCGGTTGAAGTAGTAGGCCTTGAGGGCGGCGGCGTTGAGCGCGTCGTAGGCGCCGGGGCTGATCTCGAATGGCGGCGAGTCCGGCAGGCCGGAGACGCGCAGTTGGTAGCGGCCGGGGGTGCGCAGGTCGGTGAAGTGCGCTTGCCGCACGGTGTCGCCGGAATCGGGGGCGCTGGCGGGCGGGCTCAGGGGGCCGGTCTGCACGACCGTGTTGGTGCCGGCGCGCACGATGCTGAAATCGCGCGCGGCGCCGTCGGGCACCACGGCGACCTTGTCGGCGCCGGGCAGGAAGCCAAGCTGATTGAGCTTGATGCCGTCGTCGGTGGCGGACGCGCTCGCGGCGCAGGCGTAGCTGGCCAGCGCCAGCAGGGAAAGGGCGTGCTTCAACTGTGTCTCCTCCGGTATTTTGAAACCGTTTTCAAAATATCATCGCGCACTTTCGCGGAGCGCGCAAGCACGATGTGGCCCGCCGCTTGGGTGGGGACAGCGCGGCGGCAGCGCGGCCGGCGGTGCGGTGCGGTGGGCGCAGTGGCGCGGCGGTGGTCGCGCAGCGGTGGCGTGGCGGGGCGGTGGCGGCGGCACGACGGCGCCGCAACAGTCGCGGTGGCGGACGCGCGGCGGCTGCGGCGTGGCAGTCGCGTGGGGCGGGGAGCGGCTTAGGAGGTGCGGCGCTGGGTGCGGTGGGCGCTGCGGCTCTTGCGGCGCGAGGCGGCGCGGCGCACGGGCTTGTGCTGGTATTTCTTGGTTTCGCCGCTTTCAGCGCGCTGCTTGTTGACGATGCGCGAGGCCACTTCCTCCTCCCGCCCCTTGTAGCGCCCTTCCTTCTTGAATTTGCGCTCCAGCTTCTCGTATTCGCGTTCCCGCTTGGGACTGGCTCCTCGTGGCATGGCGGACTCCTGTAGATGACGATAGCCGCCATGATGCGCGCCGCCCGCCATTGCGTTCGTTCGCTGCATAACCTTACTGTTGCTTCAGATGGTTGACGAACCAGCGCCCCGCCGGCCCAGGCGGATGATCCTTCATGTGAATCGCATGCATCGAGAACCCCGGCCCAAGCCGCGCGTGCAACGCCACATCAATCCTTACCAGCTTGCCGCTGCGCAAATCGTCCTCGACCATGTGCAACGGCATGTAGCCCCAGCCCAGGCCGGCCTTGAGGAAAGCATGCTTGGCCCCAAGGTCCGCCAGCCGCCAGGTCTGCGCCGCCATCACGCCGAAGTTGCGGCCGGCGGTCAGCGTCGAACGGTCGGTCAGCACCAGCTGCACATGCTGGCCGGCCACCTCCTGCGCAATCGGTCCGTGGTGCGCCGCCAGCGGATGGTTCGGCGCCGCCACCGCCACCGCGCCCACGCTGAGCAGAAACTCCGATGCGCAGCCGGCCGGAATCTCCGGCAGCGAGCCGATGATGGCGACACGGCAACGGCCATCCAGCAACGGCTGCACCACCGCCCCCAGCGCCTCGACGTACAGCCGCAGCGGCGTGGTCGGAAACTGCCGTTGAAACGCCTGCACCGCCGCCGTCAGCGTGGCAATCGGAAACATCACGTCCACCGCTACCGCCAGCTCCGGTTCCAATCCCTCGGCCAACGTGCGCGCCTTGGCCTTGAAGGCGTTCATGCCGTCGACGGCGGCGCGCGCCTGGTCCAGCAGCGCGGCACCAGCCTCGGTCAGGCGCGGGTAGCGGCCGGTACGCTCGAACAGCGCGAAGCCGACCTGCTGCTCCAGATTGGCCAACGTGGTGCTGACCACCGACTGCGCGCGCCGCAACTTGCGGCCGGCGGCCGAAAAGCTGCCCTCGTCGGCGGCGGCAATGAACGTGCGCAGTTGATCGAGCGACATGGCGTCCAGCATGCATCTACTCCCTGTATGGATTCCATCTAATTATATAGGCTATTCAGATCCACCATGCCGGCTTACCATGCTGCTCATCAACGCAACATTCTTGAGGAGCACAACGATGAACCAACGCAACGTCGCTTTCCGCACCGCCGGCCACACGCGCGGCCCGATCACGCGGCTGGCCAGCCCCGGCGATGCGGGCGAGCTGATCAAGCCCTTTGTTTTCCTGGACCGCTTCCTGCTGCCGGCCGGGGATGGTGGCCGCATGGGCATGCACCCGCACTCGGGCATCGCCACCGTGACCGTGCTGCTGGACGGCGCCATGGAATACCGCGAAACCACCGGTGCCGAGGGCGTGCTGCGCACCGGCGGCGTCGAATGGATGAGCGCCGGCAACGGCGTCTGGCATGACGGCGGCCCGGTCGCCGGCGAACACGCGCTCGGCTTCCAGCTATGGCTGGCGCTGCCGCCGGAGGATGAGAACGGCCCATGCGAGAGCCGCTACCTATCTTCCGATCAGGTGCCAGCCGTGGGCCCGGCCCGTATCATCCTCGGCCGCTACGGCGAGGCCGCCAGCCTAGTGCAGCCGCGCGCGTCGCTCACCTATCTGCACGTGAAGCTGCGGGACGGCGAGCGCTGGACCTACACGCCGCCGGCTGGCCATACGGTAGCCTGGGTGGCGCCGGCCAGCGGCGCGCTGCGCAGCGGCCGCACCACCATCGGCCGCGAGCTGGCGATTTTTGAGGAAGGCGCATCGCCGCTGGAGTTTGTGGCGGAGGGCGCGACCGAGTTCGTGCTGGGTTCGGCGGTCAAACATCCGCACGACCTGGTCACCGGCTACTACTCGGTGCACACCAGCGCCGCCGCGCTTGAACAGGGCGAAAACGAAATCCAGCGCATCGGCAAACAGCTACGCGCAGCCAATTTAATCTAAACAGTATAAAAGGAATACCATCATGAACAGCAATACCATCTCGATCATCGGCCGCGTCCTGCTGGCCACCATCTTCGTGTTCAGCGGCATCGGCAAGATCATGGCGCCGGCTGCCACCATCGGCTATATCGCCTCGTCCGGGCTGCCGCTGGCGCCGCTCGGCTTCGCCATCGCGGTGGCGGTGGAACTGGGCGGCGGCCTGGCGCTGGTGTTCGGCTTCCAGACCCGCATCGTGGCGGCCATCCTGGCGGCGTTCTCGGTGGCGACGGCGCTGGCCTTCCACACCAACTTCGCCGACCAGAATCAGCTCATCCACCTGCTGAAGAACTTCGCCATGGCCGGCGGCCTGTTGCAGGTAGTGGCCTTCTACGGCAACAAGGCGAAGGCCTGATCTCATCCGATCCGGCTAACCCTATCCGCCAGCGTTAGCCCTCGCTTTGGCAAGGTGCCAGCCGCCTGGCCGCCGCCGATAATCCTTCTCATCGTTGTTCGAGAAGGATTATCGCCATGAATACCCAAACTGTTTCGCTGATCGGCCGCGTCCTGATGGCCGTGATTTTCTTTTACAGCAGCTTCAACAAGATCACCGGACCGGAGGAAACCCTGGCCCTGATCCGCAGTTCCGGCCTGCCGTTCGCGCCGGTGGCGTACGCGGCCTCGCTGATGGTGGAGCTGGGCGGCGCCCTGGCATTGGTGTTCGGCTTCCAGCTGCGCATCGCAGCCGCCATCCTGGCCGCGTTTTCGGTGGTGACCGGGCTGGCCTTCCACAACCACCTGGCCGACCAGGCGCAGGTCTACAACCTGCTGAAGAACTTCGCCATGGCCGGCGGCCTGCTGCAACTGGTGGCGTTCGCCAGGCCCAAGGCTTAAGGCTTGAGAAACAGCGCCTGCAGGTCGCCGTAGGGCATGGCCTTGGCGATCAGCGGGCCGGCGTTGCCGCTGTCGATGAATCCCTTGGCCATGCCGGCCGCCACCGACCACAGTGCCTGCGAAATGCCGGAGCCGGCGCTCAGGCGCGCCACGCCGAGGCGATGCAGTTCGCCGGCTGGCGGCAGGCCCGGCCAGTCCATCACGTTGAGCGGCAGACCGGCACCGGCCACCACCGCCTTGATCTCGTCCACCTGGCAGATGCCGGGCACGAACAGGCCGTCGGCGCCGGCGTCCTTGTACAGCCTGGCGCGCTGCAGCACCTCGGCCACGCGCTGCCCTTCCGGCGCCAGCCCTTTCAGGTAGACGTCGGTGCGGGTGTTGATGAAGATGTCGTGCCCGGACTGCGCGGCCAGCGCCTTGATGGCGCGGATCTTGTCCGCCAGCAGCGACGGCGCGTCGTTGCCGTCCTCCAGGTTGATGCCGGCCACGCCAACATGGATCAGCCGCAGCACATGGCGCGCCACCTGCTCGGGTTCGGCGGCGTAGCCATTTTCAAAATCCACCGACAGCGGCACCTTGATCACGCGCGCGATGTTGGCGGCCACCGCGATGGCGCTGTCGACTGGCAGGTGGTCATTGTCGGCATAGCCCTGCGCCCACGCCACGCCGGCGCTGGTGGTGGCGATCGCGGCCGCGCCCAGGCTTTCGAATAGCCGGGCGCTGCCGGCGTCCCAGGCGTTGGGCAGGTGCAGCAACTGGTTGCCGTCGTGCAGTTGTTTGAATGCGCTCATGCGGTCTCCGTCAGAAAAGGCTGGCTTGCGCCGTGGTCAGGCTGGTGAAACTGTCGTTCATCGGCTGCAGGATGGCGTCGGCGATCGGCTGCAGTTGCTTGGTCAGGTAGTGCTCGTAATCGATGTTGGAACGCTGCACCTCCAGCGGTTCCGGGCCGCCGGTGGTCATCACGTAGCTGATCCAGCCGCCGTTCTGGTAGCGCAGCGGGCGGCGCTGCGACTGGTTGTATTCGTCGGCGATGCGGGCGGCGCGCACCTGCGGCGGCACGTTGACCTTGTACTCATCCAGCGGCTGGCGCAGGCGCTTGCGGTAGACCAGCAGGTCGTCGTGGTCGCCGGCCAGCGTGCGCTCGGTGTAGTCGCGCACATAGTCCTGGTACGGCTCGTCCTTGAAGATGCGGGTGAACAGCCCCTGCTGGAACTGCTGCGCCAGCGGCGTCCAGTCGCTGCGCGCCACTTCCAGCCCGCGATAGATGACCTCCTCTTCGCCCCTGGCGTTGACCGCCAGGCCGGCGTAGCGCTTCTTGCTGCCAAGGTCGGTGCCTCGGATGGTCGGCATGAAGAATTTTTGATAGTGCGTGTCGAACTCGATTTCGAGGTGGCATTCGAGGCCGTACCGCTCGCGCAGGGTGGTGCGCCACCAGGCGTTGATCTGGTCGGCCAGTCGCTGGCCGATGGCCAGCGCTTCGGCGCTCGGGTATTCCTTTTTGAGCCAGATGAAGATCGAGTCGGTGTCGCCGTAGATGACGTCGTAGCCTTCGGCCTCGACCAGCTCGCGCGTCTGCTTCAGCATCTGGTGGCCGCGCAGCGTCACCGACGACACCAGGCGCGGATTGAAGAAACGGCATTCGCTGGCGCCCAATACGCCGCAGAAGGAATTCATCAGCAGCTTCAGCGCGGTCGACAGCGGCTCGTTCTTGGCGCGCTTGGCAGCGTCGCGCTGCTTCCAGATGTCGGTGGTGATGGCCGGCAGGCAGTGCTTGTCGCGCGAGAACACCGTGCCGTTGACGCCCTCCACCACCGTGGCCGGGTCGTCGGCGATCTCGCCCTCGACCAGGCCGACTGGATCGACCAGGAAGGTGCGGATGATCGACGGGTACAGGCTCTTGTAGTCCAGCACCACCACCGAGTCGTACAGGCCGGGCTTGGAATCCAGCACGAAGCCGCCCGGCGAGGCGCCGCCGCTGACGTCGCCCACGTTGGGCGCCACGTAGCCCTCGCGGTGCATGCGCGGCAGGTAGTGGTGGTTGAAGGCGGCGATGGAGCCGCCCAGGTGATCGGCCGCCAGCCCGGTCACGGTGGCGCGCTCGATCATGAAGGCCAGCAGGTTGGCCTTGGCGAAGATGCGCGTGACCAGCTCGCAGTCCTTGAGGTTGTACAGCGCCAGCGCCGGCTTGTCGTGCTGGAAGCGACGCTCGATTTCCGCCATCTTGTCGTAATCGTCGCCGATGTCCTTGCCCTCGCCCAGCATGGTTTCCGCCACGTTTTGCAGGCTGTAGGACGGGAAGATCCACGAGGCGGCTTTCAGCGCGTCGATGCCGTCGAGGATGATGCGGCCCGGCAGCGGCGCAAACAGATAGCCCTGCTTGCCGGGATGCTCGCGCCATTCGATGGCCTTGCCTTCGCGCCCCAGCGCCAGCGGCACCTTGTGCTGGTCGGCGTTTTTCTGCAGCACGCGCAGGTCGAACTGCACCACGTTCCAGCCGATGATGACGTCGGGGTCGTGGCGCGCCATCCAGGCGTTGAGGCGTTCGATCAGCTGGCGCGGCGTGGCGAGGTATTCGAGGTCGAAGTCCAGCGCGGGCGCTGGGGCGTCGGCCGGCGGCGCGCCCAGCATGTAGACCTGGCGCTGGCCGCAGCCTTCCAGCGCGATCGAGTACAGGTCTTCGTAGGCGCTGGTTTCGATGTCCAGCGACACCATTTTCAGCGTCGGCCGGTAGTCGGGCGCGGGCTTGAGCTTGCAGTTGTGGATGACCTGGCCGCTGGCGTGGCCGCCCTCGGTCTGCACGCCGGCGGTGATGAAGCGCTCCATCAGGTAGCGCTCGGGCGGGCGGATGTCGGCCTCGTACAGCTTGATGCCGTGTTCGCGCAGCGTGCGCTCCAGCGCGGTCAGCTGCTTGTAGCGCGAGGCGTAGACGCCGATCACCGGCTGCTGCTGGAAGGTTTTCAGCGGCAGTTCGCGCAGGGCGATGCCGGCGTCCGCGCCGATCTGGGCGGCCACGGCTTCCCGCAGCGCGGCCTCGGCGAAGGCCACCGAGGTTTGCGCGGTCAGCCGCACCTTGCGCGGGCCAGCATCGGTGGCCAGCCAAAAATCGATCTCCGTTCCGCTGGGCGTGTCGCGCCAGTGGCGGGTCAGGATGAAGCCGGTTTGTGGGATATGCGTCATGCCGGAATTATACTGTATGCGCATACAGGCGGGGTGGCGGTGCGCGGTTCCCGGCTGCCTGGAAGCGTGCGTCGTGTGGCGGCCAGTTTCCCCCGCACGGCGGCAGGCAGGGGTCAGACCCCGTACGGGGTCTGACCCCACGACTGGGGTGCCGGGCAACACTCACTCGGGCAAAAAAAAATCCGGCGCGGGGCCGGATTTTTTGGGGCGCTGACTGATTACGACGATTTGATCAGGCCCGAGATGTAGGTCAGCGAAGCGGTCAGTTTCGGACCCAGGATGGCCAGGCCGGCGGTGATCGCGGCGGCGATGGCGGCAGCCATCAGGGCGTATTCGATGGCGGTGATGCCGTCTTCGTTGCGGATGAAGTTCTTGATTGCGTTCATGATTGAATCCTCGTTAAAGTTGATTGAAGGGGCTACTGCGTCAACTAAAACGGGGTTCGGGTTTTAGGTCCTGCTGTGCTGCACTGCTGATGTAATGCATTCTACGCACCGCCACGCCGCCGCACAGCCGACAAACGTCACTTTCTGCACGTGACATTTGTACCGATAAAAAAAAGCCCGCTGCAGAGAGCGGGCTAAATCTATTTCCTTGGAGGAGAATAGAGGAGACAGGTGTAATCATGCCCGCCGCCGACCTATTAAGCCAATTTATCTTTCTGATGCCAGAGATTCACGCAGCGCATAACACGCTTAGAACTTCACATCCAGCTTGACGCTGAAGTAGCGGAACACGTCGCGCGGCGGCACCCAGCTGCTGGCCGAAACCTGCGGCGAGGTCGGCGTAGGTCCGGCGCGGAATGACGACGGGCCGCTGGCATTGGCGTTCGGAATATAGAAGCGGTCGAACAGATTGTTGATGCGGAAGCTCAGCTTGTACTTGTCCTTCGGATCGCGTACGCCAAAGCCCAGATCGGTGATCGCGTACGGATCGTTCTTGGCGTTCGGGTCGTTGTTGATGTTGGTGTTGTAATCGCTCTGGTAACGCACGCTGACGTCGGCAAAACCCCGCAGCGGCAGCTTGGGAATCGCGAAGTCGTAGCTGGCGCGCAGGTTCAGCTTGATCTTCGGCGTGCCCGGGAACACCGAGTTGTCCAGGTTCTGCACGCCGGTGGTCGAACCCGGCGTGATCGGGAAGCAGGCCGTGTTCTGGCCGGCGATCGAGCCGTTGGCCGCGTACTTGGTGCCATTCACCGCCACATTGGTCGGGTCGCTGTAGCACGGACCGTTGGCCCATTTCTCGATGGTCGGCAGCGTGAAGGCCAGCGCCGCGTTCACCGTCAGGTCCTTGGCCGCCAGCGCGTTCACGTCCAGTTCAAAGCCGTGGGTGGCGATGTGCGGAATCGAATTCAGCTGGCTGTAGATGGTCGGGTCGTTGGGCAGCACGTAGGTGACGTTCTGCTGGTAGCCGAAGAAGTCCGAGTTGAAATAGGTGGCTGCCACCGACATGCGGTTGTCGAACAGGTTGGCCTTGGTGCCCAGCTCGAAGCTCTGGCTGGTTTCCGGCTTGACCGGGAACGCCGCCGATGCCTTCAGGCCCGAGGTCACGTCATACGCCTCACCCTTGTAGCCGGTCGACACCTGGGTGTAGACCATCCAGTCCGGCGTGATCTGCTTCTGCAGGCTCAGCTTGCCGGTGGTGGCGCGGTCGGTGTTGCCGGTGCTCTGGAACTGGTCGACGCCCACCGGACCCGGCACGAACGAGGCCTCGGTCAGCTGGTTGGTGTAGTAGTTGCGCTTGTAGTGGTAGCCCGAGATTTCCTCGTTGAAGCGCAGGCCGCCGGTCAGCGTCCAGCTTGGAATGAATTCCCACGACGCCTGGCCGAACACCGCCTTGTTGGTGTTGTAGATATCGGTGTAATAGTTGGTCGGGCTGGACGGCGAGTTGCCGCTGCAGACCGTCGGCGCCACGCAGTAGCCGCGGATGAAGTGGCGGTAGATCTCGTTGTGCGCCGCCCACAGGCCGGCCACGTACTTGAAGTTGCCGGTGTCCGGCGACACGTAGCGGATTTCCTGCGTCTTCGAGCGGATGTCGTAGGTGCCGAACTGGTTGTTGCCCACGGTCGGAATGGTCGAGCCGGCAACGGCGATGGTCGGCACGTCGGTGAAGTCCTGGTCGCGGAAGTCGTTGGCCAGGTATTTGCTCCACGAGGTGATCGACATCAGCGTGGCGTCGTTCGGCAGCGTCCACGCCACCTTGAGGCCGACGCCGCGGTCGCTGGAGATCAGGCCGGTCGGGAAATCGCGGCGCACGTTGCGGTTGTTCGGATCGTTGACGTTGATGCCGGCCAGCACCGAGGTGGCCGGCAGCAGCGGATTGCCGTTCAGGTACACGCCATCCAGGCCGATCGGCGTCGACACCACATTGCCGGCGGCCGCCGACCCGGTGCGCAGCACAAAGCCGTTGACGGCGGTGACGCCGCGCGAGTTTTCCTGGTAGTTGTAGCGCGGCGACAGGTCGACCTGCACGTTGTCCAGCGGATTCCACTGCAGCTTGGCCATGAAGGTCTTGCCGCCCGAGCCGTTGACGTCCTTGCCGTCGGTCAGGTTGTGGAAGGTACCCGGCAGGCGGCTCTTGCCGGCATACAGGCGCAGCGCGAAGTGCTCGTCCAGCTGGCCGCCGGCCGAGGCGTTGACGCGCCACTCGTTGTCGTTGGTCAGGTAGGTGCTGGCGCGGTACACCATCGGGCCGGAGATCGGCTTGGTGACGATGTTGACGGCGCCGGCCACGGCCGACTTGCCGAACAGCGTGCTCTGCGGGCCCTTCAGCACCTCGATGCGCGACACGTCGGCCAGGTCTTTAAATGCCTGGAACTGGGTGGCGATCGGAATGTCGTCGATGATCACCGCCACGTCCGACTCGACGCCGATGCCGACCGACACGGTGCCGATGCCGCGCATGAAGATGGCGTTGTTGGCGGCGGTGGTGCCCGAGTTCAGCGTCAGCGACGGCATCTGCGCCACCACGTCCTCGATTTCGCGGATATTGGTGCGCTGGATTTCCTGCTCGCTCATCACCGAAATCGCCATTGGAACGCTTTCCAATTTTTCGACGCGTTTATTGGCGGTCACCACCACCGTCTCCAGGGTGCCGGGTTTGGTGGTGGATTCTTCCTGTTGCGCCTGGGCGTTCATGGCCAGCAAGGCCAGCGCCATGGCCGACGCCATCGGCGTCAGGGGGATGGTCTTTTTCATCGTCGTCTCCTGCTTGTAGTTTTAGTTAATCGTTTAACTTGCGTGACGACAAAGATTAATGCAGCCCTCTTGAGATGTCAACACGAAGTCGACACCTGTGGGACCGCCAAACAACAGTTCAGTAATAGACCGACGGAAAACGATTACCTTGCTTTTAAGATAATCACTTGTAGCGCGCCAGTTCCATCTTGCCGATCTGGGCGCGGTGCACCTCGTCCGGGCCGTCGGCCAGCCGCAGTGAGCGGGCGCTGGCGTAGGCATGGGCGAGGAAGGGATCGGCCATGCCGCCGCCGCCCTGCACCTGGATCGCCCAGTCGATCACCTGGCAGGCCATGTTGGGCGCCGCCACCTTGATCATGGCGATCTCCTTGGCCGCCACCTTGTTGCCGACGGTGTCCATCATGTAGGCCGCGTTCAGCACCAGGAAGCGCGCCTGGTCGATCAGGATGCGCGCCTCGGCGATGCGCTCCAGCGTCACGCCCTGGTGCGCCACCGGCTTGCCGAAGGCCACCCGCGACAAGCTGCGCTGGCACATCTGCTCCAGCGCGCGCTCGGCCAGGCCGATCAAGCGCATGCAGTGGTGGATGCGGCCCGGTCCCAGCCGGCCCTGGGCGATCTCGAAGCCCCTGCCCTCGCCCAGCAGCAGATTCCCGGCCGGCACGCGCACGTTGTCAAACACCACCTCGGCATGGCCGTGTGGCGCGTCGTCGAAGCCGAACACCGGCAGGTGGCGCAGGATGCTCACGCCCGGCGCATCGCGCGGCACCAGTATCATCGACTGCTGCTTGTGGCGGTTGTCATTGTGCGGATCGCTCTTGCCCATGAAGATGAACAGCGCACAGCGCGGATCGTTGGCGCCGGACGACCACCACTTGCGGCCGTTGATGACGTAGGCGTCGCCGTCGCGCACGATGGAGCTTTCGATGTTAGTGGCGTCCGACGAGGCCACCGCCGGCTCGGTCATGCCGAAGCACGAGCGGATGCGGCCGTCCAGCAACGGCGCCAGCCATTGCCGCTGCTGCTCCGGCGTGCCGTAGCGCGCCAGCACTTCCATGTTGCCGGTGTCCGGCGCCGAGCAGTTGAACACCTCTGGCGCCCAGTGCACGCGGCCCATGATCTCGCACAGCGGCGCATATTCCAGGTTGCTCAGGCCGGCGCCCTGGTCGGAATCCGGCAGGAACAGGTTCCACAGGCCGACCGCGCGCGCCTTCAGCTTCAGTTCCTCCATCAGCCTGGTCGGCACCCAGGCGTTGCCGGCGGCGCGGTTGGCGTCGATCTCGGCGTGAAACGCCGCCTCGTTCGGATAAATATGCTCATCCATGAACGCCCGCAGGCGCGCCTGCAGTTGCTGTACTTTCGGGCTGTAATCGAAATCCATCTTGTCTCCCTTATCGGTAGGTCACCGCGCCCGGTTGGCCCAGCCATTCCAGGTGCGCGTAATTATTCAGATAGCTCAGCGTGAACTGGCCGGGACGGTGCATCAGCTTGGTGACGGCGCAGTTGGCCAGCGTCCAGTTCAGCTCCATCACCTGGAAATCCTGCAGGCCCAGCAGATGCTGCATCAGCGCCGCGATCACGCCGCCGGAAGTGAACACGATGGTGGTCTGCTTGCTGCTGTCGGTGTCGAGCCGTTCCAGTGCGCGCACGCAGCGGCGGCGGAAGTCTGGCCAGGTTTCGGTGTAATCGCCGTCGTGCCAGCCGCCCATCCAGCGCTGCATGGCGGCGCGGAACAACTGCTCCAGCGCGCGCGGCGGATCGCCATGGCTGGCCAGCAGCGCCTTGAACGCCACCGCGTCGGCGAATTCGGGGCAATGGCGCAGCAGCACCTGGTGATGGTCGAACTCGGCGAAGTCCTCGTCGGTGATCCACTCGGTTTCAATCAGCAACTTCTTCGGCAGCGCGCCCATGCAGGCGTCCGCCGTCTGCCGGTGGCGCGCCATGCCGCCGTTGATCACCTTGTGGAACGACTGCCGCGTATTGGCATACCACTGGCCCAGCAGGCGCGCCTGCTCGAAGCCCAGTTCCGACAACTGGTCGTAATTCGCCTTGCCGAACGAGGCCTGCCCATGGCGCACCAGAAAAATTTGTCCCATATCGCCTCCCGCGTAAGACCTGTAGCTTACCGGCCGGCCTATAATTCATCAAATGAATAGAATTAATGCTCACCGATAAATCCCATGCATCTATCCAAGGTCGACCTCAACCTGTTCACCGTGCTGGAAGCCATCTACGCCGAAGGCAGCATCACGCGCGCCAGCCAGAAAATGCACCTGACGCAGCCGGCCATCAGCCACGCGCTGAACCGCCTGCGCCAGCTATTCGACGATCCCCTGTTCGAGCGCCAGGGCCACGTGATGACGCCAACGCCGCTGACGCGCTCCATCATCGAACCGGTGCGCCGCGCGCTGCGCGGCTTCGAGGTGACGTTGACCGGCGCCGCCCGTTTCGACGCCGCCAGCAGCGAGCGCAGTTTCTCGCTGGCCGTGCGCGACGTGCTGGAAGCCAGCGTGCTGCCGCCGCTAATGACCGGCATCGCCGCCGCCGCGCCATCGGCCACGCTCAACACGCTGCAAGTGAGCCGCAAGGAACTGGCCGGCGAGCTGGCCGCCGGCACACTGGACGCCGCCATCGACATCCTGCTGCCGCTGCCCACCGAGGTGCGGCGCGCGCAACTGGCGCGCGACCAGACCGTGGTGCTGGTGCGGCGCGGCCATCCGCTGATCAAGCGCGGCAAGCTGACGCTGGAGACATATCTGGCGCTGGAACACATCCAGACCAGCTCGCGCCGGCGCGGCCCCGGCCTCGAAGATGTCGAGCTCAGCCGCCAAGGCCTGCAACGCCGCATCCGCCTGCGCTGCCAGCACTACTTCGCCGCCTGCCGCGTGGTCAGCCAGACCGACCTGGCGCTGACCATGCCCGACCGCCTGGCGCGCATCGTCAACCGGCAGTTCAACAACCAGATTTTGCCGGTGCCGCTGGACCTGCCGGCGCTGGACGTCTACCTGTACTGGCACGCCAGCGTCGACAACGACCCGGCCAACAGCTGGCTGCGCGGCCAGATCGCCGCCGCCATGCAGCCCGGAGAAATGTGACCTGGGCTAAGCCGGACGCCGGATCAACGCCACCACCAGCACCGCCAGCAAGGCCATTACGCCAGACACGTAACCGATATTCGCCACGCCCAAGGCCGAAATACTGATGCCGCCGATCAGCGCGCCCAGCGCGATACCGCCGTTGGCGGCCGACACATTCATGGTGCCGGCCAACGCCTGGGCCTGCGTCGCGGCCTGCATCACGCGGATCTGGCAGACCGGATACAGCGCCGTATTCGCGATGCCCCATACCGCCAGCGCCAGCACAAACCAGGCGCCGCGACCGGCCAAAGCCATGCTCGCCGCCATGCCTGCCGCCAGCACCAGGCAGAACGCCGCCGTCGTGGCCAGCGGCCGCTGGCCAGCCCACAAGCCGCCCAGCCAGTTACCCAGCAAGCCCACCGCGCCAAAGCCCATCAGCCACCAGCCGACCAGCGCCGGCGGAACGCCGGCCGATTTCTCCAGCATCTCCGCCAGATAGGTGTAGCCGGTGAACATCGCGGTAAACACCAGCACCGACAGCGCGACATTGGCCAGGAAGAAGCGGCTTTTCAATATCCGCGCCTGATCCGCCATGCGCACCGGATGATGCGCGCGCACTGACGGCATGTACGCCGCCAACAACACCGCAATCAGCAGCGACAGCACGGCCAGCAGCCCGAAAGCGCCGCGCCAGCCGATCGCATCCGAGGCCAGCGTACCGAGCGGAATGCCAAACAGCATCGCGCCGGAGATTCCCAGATAGACCCGCGACACCGCGCGTCCGTCCTGCCCCGGCGCGGCGATCTGCGCGGCCGTCTCGCTCGCCGTGCCCCAAAACACCGGCAACGCCAGCGCCGGCAACAGGCGTGCCAGCGCCAGCACCCAGCCATTTGGCGCCAGCGCCGCCAGCGCATTCGACGCGGCGAACACCAGCAGAATCGCCACGAACAGCCGCTTGCGCTCGACATTGGCCAGCCACGCCGTCAGGAACGGGCCGCACAACATCACCACCACCGCGAACAGCGTCACCAGTTGGCCGGTGGTCGCCACCGCGAGGTGCAAATCACGCGCCAAGGCCGGCAGCAGGCCGACAATCAGAAATTCGGTCGTCACAATCACAAACGCGGCGACCGCCAGAAGAATAGAAGTAAACATGCGGCTTGACCTGGTAACAAATGGCCGCCATGATAACCACGACAAAAATTCTCGTGTTGGATGATTCTTCCATCCCTTAATAGAAATAAATTCCATGAGCGCCACGGAACGCCTGAAAGGCCTGGAAACCTTCGTCGCCGTCGCCGACGCCGGCAGCTTCACCGCCGCCGCCACGCGACTGCACCTGACCAATTCCGCCGTCGGCAAAGCCATCGCCCGGCTGGAGCAGCGGCTGCACAAGCAGCTATTCGACCGCAGCGCGCGCCAGCTGACGCTGACCGACGCCGGCGCCGCCTTCTACGCATCGTGCGTGCGCATCCTCGATGAACTGGCGGTGGCGGAGCGCGCGCTGTCGGACGAAGACACCATTCCCGGCGGCCGCCTGCGCATCGACCTGCCGGCCACCTTCGGTCGCCTGAAAGTACTGGCGCCGCTGCTGGAATTTGCCGCGCACCATCCGCACATCACGCCGCACATCTCGTTCACCGACCGCTTTGTCGACGTCATCGAAGACGGCATGGATTTGGTGGTGCGCATCGGCGGCGACGACGCCTGGCCGGCGGCGGTGGGCTTCCGCCACCTCGGCAATGAAGAACTGATCTTCTGCGCCGCGCCGGCCTACCTCGCCAGGCACGGCGCGCCGCAAAGCAGCGCCGACCTGGCGGACCACGACGCCATCCTGTATGGCCGCGCCGATGGCAGCACCCAACCGTGGCGCATCCGCGACGGCGCCGCGCCGCAGGCGCGCCAACACATTCAGGGCCGCATGATCTTCGGCCAGGCGGAATCGCAAGTGGCGGCGGTGGTCGCGGGACTGGGTCTGGCACAGTTGCCCACCTGGCTGGTGGAGCAGCACATCCGCGACGGCAGCCTGGTCCACATCCTGCCGCAGCTGGCCACCGAGGGGCTGCCGCTGCACCTGCTGTGGCAGCGCAGCCGCGAACACGCGCCCAAGGTGCAGGCGCTACGCCAGCATTTCGAAGCCACGCTGCGCATCGCGCCCTAGCAGGATTTAACGTCCTCCGCTGTGATAATTGAAGAGTATTCCCATTCGGAATTGTTTTATCATGAATAACACCAACGATACTTCAACCCCGGAACGATGCGCAAACGTAGCCTCTTCTCCCTGCTGTTCCTGGCGCTCGTCCTGAGCGTCATCTACACCCAGCTGACGATTTTTGTCGTGCCACCGATAGGCAGCTTGCCGACCGGGATGACCGTCGTTTTCCCCCGGCTCAGCAAGACCAACTTCATCGACAGTCCCGACGCAATCTGCGCACGCGAAACCTCGCACGTCAGCTTGCTGTGCCGTGGCGTGACACTGGGCGCGGTCGCCACGAAAGCGAAGATCATCGCACGCCTGCCATACAAAGAAACGCTGTATCAAATCTCGATCGGTGAGTGGTCACTCTCATCGCTGCGTGGGCGCTGATGGCCGCCTGATTCGCCGGGCTATTTGATCGCGGCATAGCCCCTTACCAGTTCGTTCAGCTTACTTGCCGCATTATCGCCCCACCAGTCCCATAAATGCTCCATTCGATCTACATTCTGCCGGTAGTAATCATTACTGGCCGAGAGCCAAACGGTCGAAGCACGCATCGGTTTGTGGAGACGGAGCAGTTGGCCACCGTAACGAGTGGTGACGATCGAATCCATCGCGTTTACATTCGCGATGGAAACGGCAAAGCCGTCGGCCCGATGAAGCATCACTTTCTTAAGATTGCCGTATGCGTCCGCAGCACCACCGTCAACGACATATCCTTCGTCGCGTAACTGTTCGCCCAAAGGAGCGCCTTGAATAGTCGCGAGTTTGTGATTTCTAAAGTAATGACGAGGATCAGTGTCAGATGGGATAGCATCGATGACGCGGACGTAGACTACTGCCAACACTCGTATTCCTCGGCGCGTATCGGGCACGCCAAGATGCAGGGGCAAGGCGGAATAGGGTTGCTCGCCATCACGCAGATCAACTGGCGCCATATCGATGCTGCCATTCACTAAGGCGAACTTGAGGCGCGCGTTCGGTAGTCGAACAAGTTGCGCCATACAACCAATTTGACTGACCGCCATACGGATCAGATCTACGGCAGCGCCAGGCCGCTCTGGCACCACCGTCCCGTGGCCGAGATAATAAGGGGGCCGTTCGCGATCAGGGTAACCGACACGGATGATGCAGTCGCCAGCCTGTACCGCACTGCATAGCAGCATTGTTGCTGCGAACACAAACCATCTCATATTGCACCTTTTGGGCATAAATTGGCGCTTACCCGGCGTAAGTTCTCCGAAGTCGGGCTGCCGGTAAATAGCTGACTCAGCTCTGCAAGAAGCAAGAGACTGTTACGGCATTGCAAAACAACTTAAACATGCGGTCTTATTGCTGATTTGATGCCGTAATGGTGGAACAAACCATGTCGTCTGTTACCGTTCAAGGCGCGTGCGCAATCTACAAGCTTACACTCCAATTTCGTCGCATGGAATAACAGGCACAGATATTTACAATAAAGCATTTTAAAATGATAATATTATTCTTTCAAAAACTTTAAAGTGCCGATATGTTTCGAGTTACACCAATACTCAGAAAAGTAATGCTTGTCGCGGTTTCCCTCGTAGGCGTCTCTGCAGGCGCTGCTAATGCGGCTGTTGTTACGTTGACTTTCATGGGGACGGTTACGTCCGGCTTCGACGGCTTTAATGAATTTAATACCGGATCGTCAGATTTGACGGGCCAGAGTTTTGTTCAAACGCTGACTCTGGATACCGCGGACCTGAATGTAGTGTGGCAGACGCCTTATAGTTATGCTGCGGGATTTGACAATAAACCCATCCATGCGTCTGGATCTGCGACGATCAATGGCCATACGTTCTCTTGGGAATCAGATATCGCAGTGGCACATCTCGCGCTTTCCACGCAGGTTGTTCATGGTGGTGGCGATGAGTTCCAGATGGGGGCAGACGTCAACATCAGCCCGGGTGAACATATTCAATCGGCAATGTATCTCAACTCATCGATGGTTTCATTCGTCGGTAACGCTGATCCAGGGAAATCGCATTCGTTTGACGGGAGCTTATCTGCGTTTGCCCCGATGGGTTTCTTTTCTAATAGTTCGAACGGACAGTACACCTATTTTATAGGTGATCTGTCGGGCGTTCGTTACCAGGTCAGCGCAGTACCTGAACCTACGCAGTTCGCCATGTTTGGTATTGGCCTTGGCATGGTGGCGTTGCTGCGGCGACGCAGGAGTACGAATCCGGATCGACGGGCTTGAAACGTAACAAAATCCGCTGTCAGAGGCTGCCCGTTAGCTGAAGCTTACGCAGTTTCACACAAGCCCTCACTCTCCCCGCCAAGTCAGCAAGCAGGCAGAGTGCCGGCAGCGAGTGAGCGCACGGCTTTGGCGATGTCGGCGCCGATGCGGGCGACGGCGCGGCGGTGGCCGGCCACCAGCGCGTCGTAGCCCGCGCCCACCGTCTCCTGCGCCACGCTGCGGCAAGTCAGCACCTGCTCGCTGCCCACCTGCCGCACGCTCCACACGGCGTCGATCAGCGCATACTGCCCCGGCGCCGATTCGAAGCGCTGCACATTGGTGCTGATGCGGTACACCGGCGCCTTTTCCGGCACCGGCGTGCGGAAGACGTCGATCGTTCCCAGCTCGCCCGACACCGCCAGCGACAGCGCCTGCCCGATCTCCGCGGCCGGCGGCGACGACCAGCGCTCCTGCTCCAGCAAGTCCATGCGCCCGGCGCCGGTGGTCACCACCAGCTGGTTACGCGCCACGTCTTTCGGCACCGTCACCGCCTGCATCTCGATGAAGTAGCCCGCCCGTGCCGCCGGCGCCGGCGCCACGCCGAGGCCATTGCTCAAGCTATAGAAATGCTCGGGCGGCGAACTCGCGCAGCCGCCCAACGCCAACACCGCGGCCAACGACAGGCCAAATGCACGCATCATTTCGGATCTCCTTTTTTATCGACCTTACCGCGTATCAGCGCTTCCGGATGGCGCTCCAGATAATCGGCCAGCGCGTCCAGCGACTGCATCGTTTGCGTCACCTGCTGCAAGGCTTGCCGCAGGTCCGACTGCGCCGGCGAATCCTTTTTCAGCAGTTCGTCGGCCTCGTGGAAGGTCTTGCGCGCCGCCGCCAGCGTATCCTTCAGCTCCGGCACCACCTGCGAATCCAGGCGCTTCATCAGCACGTCGGCGCTCTTCAGCGTGTCGCGCAGGTTCTTGCCGATATCCTCGAACGGCACCTTGTCCAGCTTGCGCGCGATGCTGGAGATCTGCGTCTGCAATTCATCCAGGCTGTTAGGCACGGTCGGCAGCTCCACCACTTCCTGCGAGCCGTCGATTTTGGCCGGCGGCGCATTCGGGAAGAAATCCAGCGCCACGTACAACTGCCCGGTCAGCAGATTCCCGGTGCGCAGCTGGCCGCGCAGGCCGCGTCCCACCATCCGCTCCAGCACCTGCGTGCCGACCGAACGGTCCTCGTTGTTGCCGATGGTCTGGGCGAAATTGCGACCCAGCCGCGCCGGATACATGTCCACCGTCACCGGCATGCGGAAGTTCTTCTTCACCGGATCGAACTCCACGCCCACCGAGCGTACCTCGCCCAGCACGATGCCGCGGAAGTCCACCGGCGCGCCGGCCGACAGGCCGCGCAGCGACTGATCGAAATACAGCACCGTGGTCACCGCCACGCCATCCGGTTCGCGCAGCGCGCTGGCCTGGTCGGCGGCCAGCGCAAACTCGCTGCCGCCCGCCGCCGGCGCGGACGGCTTCTGCCCGCTCACCGACTCAAAGGCGATACCGCCCACCAGCAACGCGGCCACCGACTGTGTGTTGACCTTGAAGCCCGACGAATCCAGCCGCACATCCACGCCGCTGGCATGCCACCAGCGCGTGTTCTTGCCCACATACTGGTCGTAAGGCGCGGCGACGAACACCGACACCTTGACCCCGCGCCCCTTCTCGTCCAGATCAAAGCCGGTCACCTGCCCCACCTGGATGCGACGGTAGAAGATCGGCGAGCCCACATCGACGGAACCCAGCGACTCGCCGTGCAGCAGATACGAGGTGCCCTTCTCATCGCGCGTCACCTGCGGCGGCTTCTCCAATCCGGTAAATTCATGGGTGGTTTCCTCCGACTTGCCCGCGTCCACGCCGATATAGGAACCGGACAACAGCGTATTCAGCCCCGACACGCCGCTGGCGCCGATGCGCGGCTTGACCACCCAGAAGCGCGTATCCGTGGCGGTGAAACGCTTGGCCTCCTTGCTCATGTCTATCCTGACCAGCACCTTGGTCAAATCAGGCGCCAGCGTGATGGTCTTCACCAGGCCGATGTCCACGTCCTTGTATTTGACCTTGGTCTTGCCCGGCTCCAGCCCATCGGCGCTGCGGAAGCTGACCGTCACCGTCGGCCCCTGCTCCAGCACCGTGCGCACCACCAGCGTCAGGCCGATCAGCGCCGCCAGCAGGGGAATCAGCCACACCAGCGACGGCAGCCAGCGGCTGGGCTTCTCCAGTTCCGGTTCGGGCAACGGCGGCTGGCCGTTCTCGTTTTCAGACATGCTTCTCTCCGTGTGTATCGATAGGATCCCAGATCAGCCGGGGATCGAACTGCATGGACGCGATCATGGTCAGCACCACCACCGCGCAAAACGCCAGCGCGCCGGGACCGGCCGTGATCACCGCCAGCGACTGGAAGCGCACCAGCGCCACCGTCAGTGTGATGACGAAAATATCCAGCATCGACCAGCGCCCCACAAACTCCACGATGCGATACAACATCGTGCGCTGCATCGGCTGCCAGCGCGAACGCCGCTGCGCCGTCCACGCCAGCAGCGCCAGCGCCGCCAGCTTCAGCACCGGCACCACGATGCTGGCGATGAAAATGATGGCCGCCAGCGCCGGCGAGCCGCTGGTCCAGAAGTACACCACGCCGCTGATGATGGTGTCGTCTTCCTTGCCGAACAGCGAATGCGTGTACATCACCGGCAGCAGGTTGGCCGGGATGTACAGGATGGCCGCGGCCAGCAGAAACGCCCAGGTGCGGCCCACGCTGTCCGGATGGCGGCGATGCAGGCGCGCGCCGCAACGCGCGCAGTACTGGTGCCGCACCGTGTACTTCAGCGACTCCACCAGCCCGCAGGCGTGGCAGGCCAGCAGCGGCGCGCCCTTGGTCAGCGCCGCGTAGCGGAAGGTCTTCTGCGCCACGCGCCCTGGCCCCGGAAGATGCTCGCCGATATGCCACAAAATCTTCGGATCGAAGGACACCACGATCGCCAGCATCAGCGTCAGCGCGCCAAACGCGAACAGGCCTGGCTGCACCACCACCTCCGCCAGGCTGGTCATCTTGACGATGGTGATCAGGATGCCGATCATCAGCACCTCGGTCATGCCCCAGCGCCGCGCCACGCCCACCGCCCGCAGCAGATGGTCGAAACCCGCCGGCCGCCGTCCCTCGCGCAGCGACATCGTCACGTACAGCAAGGCGCCCAGCTCCACCGCCGGCAGCGCCATCGTAAACAGGAACACCACCGTCGCCACCAGTTCCATCTGCTCGGTCCACAGCACGCGGATGGCGCCCAGCAGCGTGGCGCTGGTGCTGTAGCCGCCGATATCCAGCTGAACGATGGGGAAGAACTGCGCGATCAGGAACGTGACCACCGCGCCCATGGTGATCGCCGCCATGCGGCTGGCGTCCGAATGGATGCCGCGATACAGGACCGAGCGGCAACGCACGCAGCGCGCCTTCTCGCTCGGGCGCACCGGGCGGCGCACGTGCAGCACGCCGCAATCATGGCAACTGATTAAATCGTATCGATGCACAGGATGGCTGTTCAGTCAATCATGCCCATATCATACGGCAAAGCCGGATCAGCTATCATAGCTTGCCATTCCCATTAATAGCGGACTCCCCATGCCTCGCTACCGCCTTGCCATCGCGGCCGCCGCCTGCGCCGCCGTTGCCGCCAGCGCGCATGCGCAAGGCCCGGACACGCTCATTTTCGGCACCACGCACGAAACCGACTCGGTCATCTTCCACTACGCCAGCGATTACCTGCACCGGCTGTGCGCCGAGGTGCGCCAGCGCTGCGAGCTGCAAAGCCTGCCAGGACGGCGCAGCGAGGCGATGCTGGCCGATGGCAGCATCGCCGGCGAAATGGGTCGGGTCAAGGAATATGGCCTCAAGCATCCACAGTACCTGCGCCTGGATGAGCCGTTTGTGCTGTCACGCACATATGCGTTCACGCCGCCCGGCCAGCCGCCCATCGACAGCTGGGCGCAGCTGGCGGCGGCCGAACGCACCGTCAGCTACAAGCGCGGCATCTACATCTACCAGACCACGCTGGAAAGCCTGCGCCCGCGCGTGCGGCCGCACGACGTGCAAAACGTGCCGGCCTGCCTGGATATGGTGATCAAACGGCGCGACCACGTGTGTGTCTACGACGATGGCAGCCTGAGTGCCGCCTCGCGCGCCATGCTGTCGCAAGGCCGCACCGGCAAGCCGCTGGACGAAATGGGACTGTATATCTATCTCGGCGCCGACCAGCGGGCGCTGGCCGCCAACCTTAACGCCGCCGCCAGGCGCCTGCAGGCGCAGGGCGTCAAGACCGCGCTGCACCGCCGGTACTTCGGCGGCAAAGAGCGCTAGGCTGGTTTGAGGCTGGACGGCAGATCCTGGTAATCGTCGGTCTTGACCAGCGCCTGCCAGGTCGCCATCAGCGCCGGCGGCGGCGCGATCAGCTTGCGCGCCTCCAGATCGAGCCAGCCGCCGGTGCTGCTGACGCGCGCCGCCAGCTTGCCGTCCGGGCGGATGATGTCCGAGCGCAGTATCCAGCGGCTGCCATCCTCCGACAGACCGGCAAGGCCCAGCGTGACGGTGATCTCTTCCAGCAGCAGCACTTCCTTGAAGTACGCAATCTCGTCCTTCATCACCACCGGCCCGATATTCAGCCGCATGAACTCGCGCATCGGGAAGCCGTGCTCCGACAGGAACAGCATCCGCACATCGCCCGCCTTGTCGAGAAAAGCCGTGTTGCGCATATGGCTGTTGAAGTCCATATCGCCCCACGCCGCCATCAGCTGTTTGGAAAACATCTTACGCTCCGAGGAAGTCAAATAAGGTGCATGCTACCACCTTGGTTGCCTTGCGCAGGTCTTCCAGGTTGAGACGCTCGTCCGCCTTCTTGGCGTTGGACTCCGGCACCGTGCGCGGCCCGGCGCCATACAGCACGGCCGGAATGCCATGTTCGCCGTACAGGCGCGCATCCGCGTACAGCGGCGTGCCCTGCGCCGGAATCTTCTCGCCGATGAACGTTTCGGCATTTTTCTGGAGGCTGGCCACCAGCTTCTCCGTCCCCGGACGCTCGCGCAGCGCGTGCGACAGCAGCAGGCGCCGGATCTCCAGCGTGATGCCAGGCACGCCCCGCACCGCGTTCTCGATCAGCGCGCGCACCTGCGCTTCCACCGCCACCGGGTCCTCTTCCGGAATCATGCGGCGGTCCATCTTCAGCACCACCTTGCCCGGCACCACGTTGGTGTTGGTGCCGCCGTCGATGCGGCCCACCAGCATGGTCGGCGAATCGATGCCGGCCACTTTCGACTTGATCTTCTTCAGCTCCGGCAGCTGATCGTAGATCGCGTTCAGGATGCGCGTGGCCGCCTGCAGGGCGTCGTGCCCGGTTTCCGGCATGGCGCCGTGGCCGGACTTGCCGTGCACCGTAACCTCCAGCTGCAGGCAGGCGTTGTGCGCGGTGACGATGTTGTAGCTGAAGCCCGCCGCGATGACAAAATCCGGCTTGGTCAGCTTCTGCTCCAGCAGCCAGCCCGGCCCCAGCAAGCCGCCGAACTCCTCGTCGTACGTGAAGTGCAGTTCCAGCGCCCCCTTCAGCGGCACGCCCAGCGCCTCCAGCGCGCGGACGGCAAAGATGTAGGTCGCAAAGTCCGACTTCGACACCGCCGCCGCGCGCCCGTAGATATAGCCATTTTCCACCACGCCGCCATATGGCGGATAGGTCCAGTTGTCGCCCGGCGGCACCACGTCGCCGTGCGCGTTCAGCGCCAGCGTCGGCCCGCCCGCCGCATAGGGACGGCGGATAATCAGGTTGGTGATGCTCTCCATGCCGTAGTCGCGCACCGTCTGCGCCGGCACCGCGTGCTTCTCGGCCGTCCAGCCATAGGCCTTGACCAGATCCGCCACCACCTCCGCGTGCGGCGCGTTGTTGCCCGGCGGCGTATCGGTCGGTACACGCAGCAACTGCTGCAGCACGCCCACCTCCTCGTCAAAGTGCGCGTCGATCCACTCGGCCAGTTTTTGCTTGCTCATTCTTTGATCCTTGCTTGATGCGTCATTTTGCGCCGGACGCGTACCAGGCCGCGATCTGCGCCCGCTCCGCCTCCGTCATATTGGTCAGGTTAGCCAGCGGCATGGCCTTGGTCTGCACCACCTGCTTGTAGATCTTCTCGGCGTTCTGGTGAATCTCGGCCGCGTTATCGAACGCCACGCCCAGCGGCGCCGCCGCAAAGCCGGGCTGCGTGGGATGCGCTGAATGGCAGGACACGCAACGCTGCGCAATCACCGCCTGCACACCCGCAAACGCCGCCGCCGGATCAGCCGCTGGCGCCACCGCTGCCGGCCTGGATGGCGCGATCGCCACCGCCACGCACGCCAGCAGCGCCACGCCGATGGCCGGATAACGCCATTCCACGCGGCCCTTGTGCCGCAGGTTGAAGAAGTGGCGAATGAACACGCCCGCCGCCATGATGAACGCCAGCACCAGCCACGCGCGCTCGTTCCGGTACGTCATCGCATAATGGTTGCTGATCATGATGAACAGCACCGGCAGCGTGAAGTAGTTATTGTGCACGCTGCGCTGCTTGGCCTTCTGTCCGTGCACCGGATCCGGCATGCGGCCGGCGGACATGGCCTCCACCATCTTGCGCTGGCCCGGAATAATCAGCATCAGCACATTGCCGACCATAATGGTGCCGATCAGCGCCCCCACATGGATATACGCCGCGCGGCCACTCAGCACATGCGTCAGGCCATAGGCCGCCGCCACGATCAGCGCGAAGATCACCACCCCGAACCACAGGTCATGCTTGCCCAGCGGCGAGCGGCACAGCAGGTCATACACCGTCCAGCCAACCACCAGCGTGCCGATGCCGATGCCCACCGCCTGCCAGCTGGAGAGATCCGCTACCGACTTATCGATCATCATCGCCTGCGCGTTGAAGTAGTAGGCGATGGTCAGCAACGCGATGCCCGACAGCCAGGTCGAATAGGCCTCCCACTTAAACCAGTGCAGCTCCTTGGGCAGCTCGGCCGGCGCCACCAGGTACTTCTGCGGGTTGTAGAAACCGCCGCCATGCACCGCCCACAACTCGCCCGACACGCCCTTCTTCGCCAGCTCCGAGCCCGGCGCCGGCGGGCGGATCGAATTATCCAGCCAGACAAAATAGAACGAGGCGCCTATCCACGCGATGCCGGTGATGATGTGCAGCCAGCGCACCAGCAGGTTCGCCCATTCGAGGCCATAAGGGATCAGATATTCCATGTAGTGTGAGAGGTTAAGAATGTGGCTAATTTACAGAAGATAAACGGATTTGATTCCTGCTACATGAACATTAGAGTATATTAAACATATCCATTCCCGTATAAACGAAACAAACCCATGTCCGCTTTGCCGCAACACCTGGACCTCCACCTGATCCGCATCCTCTACCTGCTGCTGGTGGAGAAAAACGTCTCCCGCGTCGCCCTCAAACTGAATCAGCCGCAGCCCTCGATCTCCGCCTCGCTGCGCAAGCTGCGCGAGCTGACCGGCGACCCCATTCTGGTGCGCGGCGCGCGCGGCATGGTGCCGACCCAGCACGGCGAAAGCCTGCTTGCACCAGCAAAGCGCATCCTCGACGAAACCGAGAACCTGTTCCTGAGGAAGGCACCTTTCATGCCACAGGAGGAAGCGCGCACCTTCCACGTGGCAGCGCCGGACTACCTGGACAGCCAGTTCCTGCCCAACCTGGTGGCGCTGCTGCGGCGCGGCTCGCCCAACAGCCGCATCAAGATCCACAGCCTGGGCGCCGGGGTCGACTACGTGCGCATGCTGTCGGACGGCGACATGGACCTGGTGATCGCCAACTGGGACGAGCCGCCCGAGCACCTGCACATGTCCAAGCTGTTCGAGGACCCGATCATCTGCGTGATGCGCGCCGACTGCCCGTACGCGCTGCGCACGCCGGCCGACAAGATGTCGCTGGACGACTATCTCACGCTGCCGCACGTGGCGCCCACGCCCATCCTGCCCGGCTACCTCGGCGTCATCGACGACTACCTGGAGCGCCAGGGCCTGCAGCGCAACGTGGTGGTG
The DNA here is from genome assembly GCF_013408245.1 of Duganella sp. 1224. GTDB lineage: Bacteria > Pseudomonadota > Gammaproteobacteria > Burkholderiales > Burkholderiaceae_D > Rugamonas. Next base: position 161,688 of record NZ_JACBYS010000008.1, on the reverse strand, counting down.
GAATCGGCCTACTTTGGCCTGATCCCCAACATGCTGGCGCAGACCGACCTGGTGCTGACCACCGGCAGCCAGTTCGTGCGCCACTACGAAAAGCAGATGCCGCTCAAGACCTACACCGTGCCGGTGCAGTTTCCGGCCATGCGCTTTTACCAGCTGTGGCACCAGCGCGTGCACCAGGCGCCGGAACACAAATGGCTGCGCGAACAGGTGGCCGCCGCCGCCAAGGCGTTGACGCAGAAGTAAGCGCAGTCATATAAACCGTACCGCATACCGCATATATCGCGGCGGCGCTGGCGCGTTATGATGGAGCCATGATGACCACACTCCCAGACCTGAACAGCTGCGACAGCGCCACCTTCGTCGACCGCCTGCGCGGCATTTACGAACACTCGCCGTGGATACCGGAACGCGCCGCCGCGCGCCGTCCGTTCGCCAGCGTCACCGCGCTCAAGCTGGCCTTGCAGGATGTGGTCAACGCCGCCACGCTGGATGAGCAACTGGGCCTGATCCGCGCTCACCCCGAGCTGGCCGGCAAGGCCGCCGTGGCCGGCCAGCTGACCGCCGAATCCACCAGCGAACAAGCCAAATCCGGCCTGCACCTGTGCAGCGCCGAGGAGTTCGCCACGCTGCACCAGCTGAACGCCGACTACAACGCCAAATTCGGCTTCCCCTTCATCCTGGCCGTGAAAGGCCCCACCGGACAAGGGCTGACGCGCCAGAGCGTCATCGCCACCTTCGCGCGGCGCCTGAAAAACCAGCGCGCCGACGAAATTGCCGAATGCCTGCGCCAGATCCATCGCATCGCCGAAATCCGCCTCAACGACCTGCTAGCCGTGCAATTGGAATTCGGCCCCGCCATCATGCAATGGAGCGAAGACCTGGCCGCATGGAGCGATGACGACGGCGCCCTCACCTGTGCCTACATGACGCCCGCCCACCGCCGCACCGCCGCCCAGTTGCTGGACTGGATGCGCGAAGCGGGCATGGAAGCGCACATCGACGCCGTTGGCAACGTGATGGGCGTCTACCGCTCGGACGCCGCCGGCGCCAAAACGCTGATCACCGGATCGCACTACGACACCGTGCGCAACGGCGGCAAGTACGACGGCCGCCTCGGCATCCTGCTGCCGATCGCCATCGTTCGCCACCTGCACCAGCGCGGCGAAAAGCTGCCGTTCCATCTTGAAGTGATCGGCTTCGCCGAAGAAGAAGGCGTGCGTTTCAAGAGCACCTTCCTCGGCAGCACCGCCATCACCGGCCGCTTCGACCTGTCGCTGCTGGACCAGACCGACGCCGACGGCATCACCATGCGCGACGCGCTGCTGGCCGCCGGCCATGACGTGGCGCGCATCCCGGCCATCGCCCGCGACCCGGCCGAACTGCTCGGCTTTGTGGAAGTCCATATCGAACAGGGCCCGGTGCTGCTGCAACACGGCCTGCCGCTGGGCGTGGTCACCGCCATCGCCGGCAGCTCGCGCTACCTGGTCGACCTGAGCGGACTGGCCAGCCACGCCGGCACCACGCCCATGAACATGCGCAAGGACGCCGCCGCAGCCGCCGCGGAAATCGTGCTGCTGGTCGAACAGCGCTGCGCACAGGCGCCCTCGCTGGTCGGCACGGTGGGCCAGTTGCAGGTGCCGAACGGCTCGGTCAACGTCATCCCCGGCGCCTGCAAGCTGTCGCTCGACATCCGCGCCGCCGACGACGCCGTGCGCGTTGCCGCTGTTAAGGACGTCATGGACGGCATCGCCGCCATCTGCGCGCGCCGCCAGATTGAATTCACGCTGCAGCCGCTGCTGGAGGCCAACGCCGCGCCCTGCGCGCCGCGCCTGATGCAGCAGTTTGGCGACGCCATCGAACGTACCGGCCTGCCGCGCTTCGACCTGCTGTCCGGCGCCGGCCACGACGCCATGGCCATGGCCGCGATCACCGACGTCGCCATGCTGTTCACCCGCTGCGGCAACGGCGGCATCAGCCACAACCCGCTGGAAACCATGACCGCCGACGACGCCGACATCGCCGCCCGCGTGTTGCTCGACTTCCTGCGCAGCTACCGCGACTGACCGGCCGCCAGCCCTGCCAGCGCGTCCGCCACCGACGCGATCACCGGCGCCCAGCCAGCGCCGCGCGGCTGGCGGAACAGGCGCATGGACGGATACCACGGCGTGTCCTCGCGCTCCGCCATCCAGCGCCAGTCGCAGCGATAATCCGGCAGCAGCAGCCAGCAAGGCTTGCCCAGCGCGCCGGCCAGATGCGCCACCGCCGTGTCCACACTGATCACCAGATCCAGATTGGCGACCAGCGCCGCCGTCTCGGCAAAGTCGTCGAGGCGCGACGCCAGCGGATGCACATGCATGCCGGCCGGCGGCGCCAGCGCCTCGGCCTCGCCTGCGCCCTTTTGCAGGCTGACGAAATGCACCGCGCGAGGGCTAGCCGCCACAGCCTCGCCCAGCGGCGCCAGCGCCAGCAACGATGGCAGCGAACGATCCGCATCATTTTCAAAATTGGCGTTGCCACGCCAGACCAGTCCCACGCGCAGTCCTGAATCCAGTCCCGCCCCGCGCAACACGTCGCGCCAGCGCGCCACCGACGCCGGCTGCGCGTGCAGATACGGCGTGGCCGACGGAATGGTCGCCATCTCCGTGCCAAACAATCCTGGCAGACGCATAGGCCGCGTCCAGTAATCCCAACCGCCCGGCAGCGCCTCGCCCAAGGCATGTACGCGGTCCACGCCGTCCAGCGTTTCCAGCAAGCGCTGCAAGCCCGGATGACACACCACGTCCACACGCGCCGCGCCGCGCTGCTTCAGCATGCCCGCGTAGCGGCAGAAATGGATCATGTCGCCATGCCCAGCCTCCAGCCCGAGCACAATGGACTTGCCCTCCAGCGACTCACCGTCCCAAAAAGGACGATCGAACGACAGCGGAAAATGGTCGAACTGCCAGCGCGCGTCCAGCATGCGCCAGCCCTCCTCAAAGCGCGCCTGGCGCAGCAGCAGATAACTGAGATTGAACCGCGTGCGCGCATGCGTCGGATCGAGCGCCAGCGCCTGGCGATAGCAAGCCTCGCCCTCCGGCTCGCGGTGCAGGCACACCAGCACCGCGCCCAACTGGCTCCAGGCAGTCGGCGCATCCGGCGTCAACTCCGCCGCCGTCCGCAGGGACGCCTCCGACTCCGCCAGCCGCTTCTCCTTGAACAGCAGCGCCCCCAGATTCTGATGCAGTTGCGCGTGGTCCGGCACCAGCGCGATCGCCTGCCGATAGTGAAATTCCGCCTCCGCCGTGGCGCCTTGCTGCTCCTTCAAGTACCCAAGATTGGCGCGCGCCGCCACATGCCACGGCTGCAGCGCCAGCGCTTGCAGATAGCACGCCTCGGCGCCGGCATAATCGCCGGCGGCCAGAAGGTGGTTAGCATCAAGATAGGCTTGTTGGGGATCGGTGTGCATGCGCTGGAGTATGCACGCCAGCCGCGCACCGGTCAAACCACGCGGGCGCGCTCCAGCATCGCGTGCAGCAGGACGTTGCAGCCAGCTTCCAGGTGTTCGGCCTTGGCGTCTTCGATTTCGTTGTGGCTGATGCCATCCTTGCACGGCACGAAGATCATGCCGGACGGCGCCAGGCGAGCGGCATAGATGGCATCGTGGCCGGCGCCGGATACCACGTCCATGGTCGAGTAGCCGAGCTTCGCGGTGGCGCTGCGGACGGCATCCACGCACTCGGGATGGAACGGACATGGCGGATAATAGGACACGCGCTCGATGGCGATCTTCAGCCCCGTCTCGCCGCGCTGCTTGTCGATGAAGGCCAGCATCTCCTCGTGCATGGTGTTCAGCAGCTCATCGTTCACGTTGCGCAGGTCGATGCTGAATTTGACTTCGCCCGGAATCACATTGCGGCTGTTGGGGAACACCTGCACCATGCCCACCGTGCCGCGTCCATACGGCGGGTAGCGGTTGGCGATGGCCACCACTTCCTGCATGATGCGCGTGGCGACCTGCAGCGCGTCCTTACGCAGATGCATGGGCGTCGGCCCCGCGTGCGCTTCCATGCCGGTCACCACGCAGTCGTACCACGACAGGCCCATCACCGCCGGCACCACGCCGATCACCTTGTCGGCGTCTTCCAGCACCGGTCCTTGCTCGATGTGCGTTTCGAAGTAGGCGCCGATGGGATGGTCGCCCGGCACCTGCGTGCCCTTGTAGCCGATACGCTCCAGCTCCTCGCCGACCGACTTGCCCTCCACGTCGCGCGCGGCGTACGCGGTTTCCAGGCTGAAGGCGCCGCAGAACACGCCGGAGCCCATCATCACCGGCACAAAGCGCGAGCCTTCCTCGTTGGTCCAGAACGCGACTTCGATCGGCGCCTCGGTCTTGATCTTCAAGTCGTTCAACGTGCGCACTACTTCCAGGCCGGCCAGCACGCCGTAGTTGCCATCGAATTTGCCGCCGGTGGGCTGGGTGTCGATATGGCTGCCGGTCATCACCGGCGGCAGCGCGTTGTTGGTGCCGTCGCGGCGCATGAAGACATTGCCGATCTGGTCCACCGTGATCGACATCCCGGCCTGCTTGCCCCAGCTGACCACGAGGTCGCGGCCCTGCTTATCGAGATCGGTCAGCGCCAGGCGTTTGACGCCGCCCTTCTCTGTCGCGCCTATTTTCGCCAGCTCCATCAACGACGCCCACAGGCGATCACCATTAATCTTCATGACATGCTCCTTAACGCGCCGACGTCGCCTTGAACGCCGGACGATTGATATAGCGGCCCGCGCCCTCAACGGCCATCAGCACGCCGCGATGGAACACGACGTTGCCGGCGGCCAGAGTGGTGCTTGGAATCCCGCGCACAGTGCGGCCCTCGAACACATTGAAGCCGCCCTTGGCAAACTGCGTCAGCGCCGAGATGGTGCGCGTACCTTCCGGGTCCCACACCACCACGTCCGCATCCGCCCCCGGCGCAATCACACCCTTGCGCGGATAGATGTTGAAAATCTGCGCCGTGTTGGTGGACGTGATCCTGACGAACTCCGACGGCGTCAGCATGCCGCTGTTGACGCCCGCGTCCCACACCACTGACATGCGGTCTTCCACGCCGCCGCAGCCATTCGGGATCTTCGTGAAATCATCCTTGCCCATGGCCTTCTGCTCGGCGCAGAAGGTGCAGTGGTCAGTCGCGGTGGTGTGCAGATTCCCGCCGCGCAGGCCCTGCCACAAGGCCGCCTGGTGATGCTTGCTACGGAACGGAGGGCTCATCACGTGGCCTGCCGCGAACTCCAGGTCATCGCTCTGATACACGCTGTCGTCGATCACCAGGTGGCCGGCCAACGCCTCGCCGTACACGCGCTGACCGTGCGCGCGGGCGCGGGTGATGGCTTCCAGCGACTCGGCGCACGACACGTGCACGATGTAAATCGGCGTGTTCATCACATTGGCGATGGCGATCGCGCGGTTGGCCGCTTCCGCTTCCACTTCCGGCGGCCGCGACAAGGGATGCGAACTTGGCCCGGTCAGGCCACGCTTCAGCAAGTCCTGCTGCAACTGGTAGACCAGCTCCCCGTTCTCCGCATGCACGGTCGGGATCGCGCCCAGTTCCAGGCAGCGGCGGAAGCTTTTCACCAGCGTCTCGTCGTCCGCCATGATGGCGTTCTTGTACGCCATGAAGTGCTTGAAGCTGTTGACGCCATGGTCGCGCACCAGTATGCCCATGTCGCGGTGCACCGTCTCATCCCACCACGTGATCGCCACGTGGAAGGTGTAGTCGCCGGCCGACTTCTTCGCCCATTCGCGCCACTGGTGGTAGGCCTCGATCAGGTTCTGCTGCGGCGACGGAATCACGAAGTCGATGATGCTGGTGGTGCCGCCGGCCAGACCCGCCGCAGTGCCGGTGTAGAAGTCATCCTGCGTCACCGTGCCCATGAACGGCAGGTTCATATGTGTGTGCGGATCGATCCCGCCCGGCATCACGTACTGGCCGCCGGCGTCGATGACCTTGGCGCCGGCGGATACCTCCAGGTTCTCGCCCACGGCGATGATCTTGTCGCCATCGCACAGCACATCGGCGCGGAAGGCTCGGTCGGCGTTGACGACAGTGCCGCCACGGATGATTGTTTTCATAAGCGTCTCCTTACGGGTGGGCCGGCGCGCGCACGGCGGGCACGGTTTTCCCCTTCATCATCAGTCCATACACCACGGCCGAAATGGCCAGGCCCACGAACCAGGCATAGGTATAAAGCGTTTTGAACGCGGGCGACACACCCGGGAAGGCGGCCGGAAAAGCCTCGCCCAGGAAGCCCGGAATATTCGGCGCCACGCCGACGAGGAACGCCGCCACGGCAGCGGTGTTCCAGCCATTCCCATACGAATACTGGCCATCCTCGCGATACAACTCACTCACGTCGAGCTGCGTCTTGCGCACCAGGTAGTAATCGACGATCAGCACACCGGCGATAGGCCCCAGCAGCGCCGAGTAGCCCACCAGCCAGGTGAAGATGTAGCCATGCGAGGACTCCAGTATCTTCCAGGGCATCATCAGGATGGCGATGGTGGCGGTGATGTAGCCACCGGTTTTGTAGGTGATCTTCTTCGGCGCCAGCGCCGAGAAGTCATAGGCCGGGCCGACCAGGTTGGCCGCCAGGTTGACCGACACCGTATCGATCAGCAGGATCACCAGCGCCACCAGCACCGCCGCACCGGTCATGCGGCTGGACAGGTCCACCGGGTCCCAGATCGCCTTGCCGTACAAGACCACCGTGGCCGAGGTAACGATGACCGCCATCGCCGCCAGCAAACCCATGGGCACCGGCAGGCCGACCGTCTGGCCGATGATCTGGTCGCGCTGCGTTTTGGCGAAGCGGGTAAAGTCGGGAATGTTCAGCGCCAGCGTGGCCCAGAAGCCGACCATCGCCGTCAGCGACGGCCAGAACACGGACCAGAACTGGCCGGCCTTCTTGCCACCTTCCACAAACTGCGATGGCGCGGACAGCAGGTCGCCAAAGCCGCCGGCCTTGCTGTGCACCCACCCAAGCAGCACGAAGCAGATGGCGATCTTCAGCGGCGCGGTATAGGTCTCCAGTTTGCGGATCGACTCCATGCCGTGCACGATGTAGTAGAACTGGATGGCCCAGAAGGCCAGGAAGCAAAGCAGTTGGCCGGCGTTGATGCCGAGGCCCGCGATCTTATCGCCGCCGACGTCGGCGCCCATCATCACGCCCAGCAGCGTGTAGATCATCTGGCCGCCGAACCAGGTCTGGATGCCATACCAGCCGCAGGCCACGATGGCGCGCATCAGCGCCGGCAGCTTGGCGCCCGAGGTGCCGAACGACGCGCGGGCCAGCACCGCGTAGGGAATGCCGTACTTGGTGCCGGCGTGGCCGATGAGCAGCATCGGCAACAGCACGATCGCATTGGCGAGGAACACCGTCATCACCGCCTGGTAACCCGACATACCGCCCTCGATCAAACTGGCGGACAGGGTGTACGCCGGAATGCACATCACCATCCCCACCCACAGCGCCGAGAAGTGATACCAGCGCCAGGTGCGCTGCGCGGCGGTGGTCGGCGCGAGGTCTTCATTCCAGAGTTGCGATTCAGTGCTCACGAGGCGTTCTCCAAAGGGTTGATGTCTGCTCCACCATTGCAATTTTCGTACCTTGACGCTTGCTTTCACCCCGCACGGCGGCATACCGGGGTCAGACCCCGTACGGGGTCTGACCCCATCTGGCCGGGGGTTGGCGCTGGCGCTCAATCACGCTGTCTCCGCGACCCTTTCAGCGCGGGGATTGCGTGGGTCCTGCGTCCAGTTCATGTACGGCTTGCCGGTATCCTGCGGCACCATCGTGATGCAACCCTGCACCGGACAGGTGATCTCGCACAGATTACACCCAACGCACTCCTCCTTGTTCACCTCATACGTGCGCGCCCCGGTGGCCGCGTCGATCAGCTGATTGATCGACTGGTGCGACGTATCCTCGCACGCCACGTAACAACGGCCGCACTTGATGCAATCCTCCTGGTTGATCTGCGCGATCACCTTGTAATTCATGTTGAGGTATTTCCAGTCGGTGGTGTTCGGCACCGCCTTGCCCGAGAACTCGGCGATGTTCTTGTAGCCCTTCTGATCCATCCAGCGCGACAAGCCATCCTTCATTTCTTCAACGATGCGGAAGCCATGCAGCATCGCCGCCGTGCACACCTGCACACAGCCCGCGCCCAGCGCGATGAACTCGGCCGCGTCGCGCCAGTTGCCGATGCCGCCGATACCGGAAATCGGCAGGTCTGCCGTCTGCGGATCGCGCGCGATTTCAGCCACCATGTTCAAGGCAATCGGCTTCACCGCCGAGCCGCAGTAACCGCCATGCGTACTGGCGCCGCCGACGATCGGAAACGCCACCATCTGATCGAGGTCCAGATGCGTGATCGAGTTGATCGTGTTGATCAGCGATACCGCATCCGCCCCACCCGCCTTGGCCGCCCGCGCCGGCGCGCGCACATCGGTAATGTTCGGCGTCAGCTTGACGATCACCGGCAGCCTGGTATTCTGCTTGCACCAGCGCGTGACCATCTCCACATACTCCGGCACCTGGCCGACCGCGGCGCCCATGCCGCGTTCAGGCATGCCATGCGGGCAGCCGAAATTCAGCTCGATACCGTCAGCGCCAGTCGCTTCCACCTTCGGCATGATGTCGGCCCACAGACGCTCCTCGCACGGCAGCATCAGCGACACGATGATCACGCGGTCCGGCCAGTCCTTCTTCACCTGCGTGATTTCCTGCAGGTTCAGCTCCAGCGAACGATCGGTAATCAGCTCGATGTTGTTAAAGCCCAGTACCTCGCGGTTCTTGCCGTAATGCGCCGAGTAGCGCGACGATACGTTGACGGCGGCGGGATCCTCGCCGAGCGTCTTCCATACCACGCCGCCCCATCCCGCTTCAAATGCGCGCACCACGTTGTAGGCCTTGTCCGTCGGCGGCGCGGAGGCCAGCCAGAACGGATTGATGGACTTGATGCCGCAGAATTCTATGCTCAGGTCAGCCATTATGCAGCCTCCTTCAGACCGTTGATATCGTGATGAATGGCGTGCGCCGCCAGCTTGCCATGCTGGACCGCCTGCACCGTCAGATCCTGCCCCGGCGCCACGCAGTCGCCGCCGGCGTAAATGCGCGGCAGCACGGTGCGGAAATGTGCCTCCACGTGTATCTTGTCGCCGTCGCGCTTCAACGTTTTCGCCAGCGGATCGCTGATGCTGGTTTCGTCCATGCTCTGGCCAATGGCCTTGAAGATGGCGTCCGCAGCAATCTCGAACGTTTCGCCGGTGCCGGCCAGCCGGCCGTTGACCACAGCGGTTTTCTCGAAGCGCATGCCGCGCACGCGGCCGGCGTCGTCCAGCAGCACTTGCTGCGGCTGCGCCCAGGTACGCATGCGCACCTGATTTTCCTTGGCGATGTGCTGCTCATGTTCCGTCGCGCTCATCGCCTCGAAGCCACGGCGATACACCAGCGTGACTTCGTCCGCGCCCAGGCGCTGGATCTGCACCGCCATATCGATGGCCGTGTTGCCGGCGCCGATGACGATGGCACGCGACGGCACCGGCAGCCTGCTCAGATCATCGGCCTGGCGCAGTTCCGCGATGTAGTCGACAGCCGCCAGCAGTCCGGGGGCATCTTCGCCGGTCAGGCCCATTTGCTTGCTGGCGCCCAGGCCAAGGCCGAGGAACACCGCATCGTAGTTGGTGTGCAACTCGCGCAGTTGCAGGTTGACGCCCAGCTTTTGCCCATGCTTGATGGTGATGCCGCCGATCCTCAGCAGGAAGTCGACTTCCTTCTGCGCGAAGTTATCGGTCAGCTTGTACTTGGCGATGCCGTATTCATTCAGGCCGCCGGACTTCTCGCGCGCCTCGTAGATCACCACCTCGTTGCCCAGCATCGCCAGCCGGTGCGCGCACGACAGTCCCGCAGGCCCGGCGCCGACGACAGCAATCTTCTTGCCGGTCGAAGGACCTCGCTTGAAAGGGTGCTCGTCCAGCGTCATGTTATCGATGGCGTAGCGTTGCAGCAGGCCGATTTTGACCGGCTGCCCTTCCGCATCGTGATTGCGCACGCAGGCGTCTTCGCACAGGATTTCGGTCGGACAGACGCGCGAGCAACTGCCGCCGAGGATGTTTTGCCTGAGGATGCCGACAGCGGCGCCGTTGATGTTCTCGTCGTGGATATTGCGGATAAAACTGGCCACATCGATCTCCGACGGGCAGATGCGCGTGCAGGGCGCGTCGTAGCAGTACAGGCAGCGCGACGCCTCGATCGCGGCCTGGCGCGCGTTGAGCGCCGGCGCCAGGTCGGTGAAGTGTTTGGCCAATGATTCATTGGCTTCCTTCGATGTCGGCAGGTAGCTAATCGATTCGATCATGATGTCCTCGGTGGCGAATTATTTCATCTGTGGGAATGCAAATTCTGCGCCAGCGCTGGCGGTGTTGGGCCAGCGCTGCATCACCGCTTTATGGCGCGTGTAGAAGCGCACGCCCTCGGGACCATACGCATGATGATCGCCAAACAGGCTGCGCTTCCAGCCACCGAAACTGTTGAACGCCATCGGCACCGGCAGCGGCACATTCACGCCCACCATGCCCACCTGGATCTGCCGCACGAACTCGCGCGCCACGCCGCCATCGCGCGTGTAGATCGCCACGCCGTTACCGTACTCGTTACGGTTGATCAGCTCCACCGCGCTGCCCACGTCCGGCGCGCGCAGCATGCACAGCACCGGGCCGAAAATCTCTTCCTTGTAGATCGTCATCTCCGGCGTGACGTGGTCGAACAAGGTGCCGCCGATGAAGAAGCCGTTCTCGCGGCCGACCACTTTGTGATTGCGGCCATCCACCACCAGCTTGGCGCCCTGCTCCACGCCTTCGCCAATCAGGCGCTCGATGCGCTGCTTGGCCGCCAACGTCACCACCGGCCCCATTTCGGCGTCAGACGCCATGCCATCGCGCACTTTCAGTGCGGCGGTGCGCTTTGCCAGTGCATCGACGATCTTGTCGCCCGCATCGCCAACCGCGACCACCACCGAGATCGCCATGCAGCGTTCGCCGGCCGAGCCGAAGGCGGCGCCCATCAGCGCATCGACCGTCATGTCCATGTCCGCATCCGGCATCACCACCATGTGGTTCTTCGCTCCGCCCAGCGCCTGCACCCGCTTGCCGGCCGCGCAGCCGCGCGAGTAGATGTATTCCGCAATCGGCGTTGAGCCGACAAAGCTCACCGCCTGGACCACCGGATGATCAAGCAGCGCATCCACCGTCACCTTGTCGCCCTGCACCACGTTGAACACGCCATCCGGCAGTCCGGCCTCCTTCAGCAAGCGTGCGTGCAGCAGCGACGCCGATGGATCGCGCTCGGAAGGCTTGAGCACAAAGGTATTCCCGCAAGCGAGCGCGATCGGGAACATCCACATCGGCACCATCACCGGGAAGTTAAACGGCGTAATACCGGCCACCACGCCGAGCGCCTGGCGCATCGACCAGGCATCGATGCCGCGCGAAATCTGGTCGGTGAACTCGCCCTTCAGCATCTGCGGAATGCCAACCGCGAACTCCACCATCTCGATGCCGCGCGCGACTTCGCCCTGGGCGTCGGCGAAGGTCTTGCCATGCTCGCGCGTGACCATGGCCGCGAATTCGTCGGTGTGCTGCTGGCACAGTTGCAGGTACTTGAACAGCACGCGCGCCCGGGTCAGCGGCGGCGTGGCGGACCACGACGGAAACGCCTGCTCGGCAGCGCGCACGGCGGCGTCCACTTCCTCCGCCGTGCCCAGCGCCACCCTGGCGACCGGTTCGCCCACTGCGGGATTGAACACGTCTGCATGGCGGCCGCTTTGCGTGTCGACGCTGACGCCGTTGATGTAATGGGTGATGGTATCCATGATGCTCTTTCAAATGTGCGGCTTAACCCAGCAGGCTGTCCGCGTCTACGTATTGATAACCAAGACCGTGCGCCACTGCTTCGTAGGTAACATGGCCCTGGCAGACATTCAAACCATTCTTCAGATGCGGATTGGCTTTCAGCGCTTTCTGCCAGCCCTTGTCGGCCAGCGCCAGCGCATGGCCTATCGTTGCGTTGTTCAATGCGAAGGTGGAGGTGCGCGCCACCGCGCCCGGCATATTGGCCACGCAGTAGTGCACCACGCCATCCACCACGTACGTCGGTTGCTCGTGCGTGGTAGCGTGCGACGTTTCAAAGCAGCCACCCTGGTCGATCGCCACGTCCACCACCACCGCGCCTTGCTTCATGCGCGAGATCATCGACTTGGTGACCAGCTTGGGCGCCGTCGCTCCCGGCACCAGCACGCCGCCGATGACCAGGTCCGCGTCCAGCACCGCTTCGTCGATCGCATGCGCATTGGAGTACATGGTGGCGACACGGTTGCCGTACACGAGATCCAACTGGCGCAGGCGGTCCACGTTTTTATCGAGGATGGTGACGCGCGCGCCGATGCCGACCGCCATCTGCAGAGCATTGGTGCCGACCACGCCGGCGCCGATGATGGCGATATGGCCCGGCGCCACGCCCGGCACGCCGCCCAGCAGCAGGCCCATGCCGCCTTTGGATTTTTCCAGGTGCGCGGCGCCGGCCTGGATCGACATGCGCCCCGCGACTTCGCTCATCGGCGCCAGCAGCGGCAAGCCGCCATTGGCGCCGGTGATGGTTTCGTAGGCGATGCATACCGCGCCGGACGCCACCAGCGCCTTGGTCTGTTCGGGGTCGGGCGCCAGGTGCAGATAGGTGTACAGGATCTGCCCCTCGCGCAGCATCGCGCATTCCTGCGGCTGCGGTTCCTTCACCTTGACGATCATCTCGGCGCGGCGGAAGATCTCCTCCGCGCTGTCGACGATGCTGGCGCCGGATGCTTCATACATCGCGTCCGTCAGGCCGATAGCGGCGCCGGCGTTCTGTTGTACCAGTACCTGATGACCACGCAAAACGAGCTCCTTGACACTGGCCGGGGTAAGGCCAACGCGGGACTCCTGGTTCTTGATCTCTTTTGGGACGCCGACCAGCATGGTTGTCTCCTTTCGGTTTTACGTTCGTGTGCGGCACAGTTCCAATCCGCACTGCGGCGAACAGGGGTCTGACCCCGTACGGGGTCAGACCCCAGCGGTTGGGGGTTGGCCGCGCCTCTCACTCCAGGTGTTGCAGGACCTTCGTTAATTTTCCGAATAGTTCGTCGATGTGTTTTTTCTCCAGCACCAGCGGCGGCGACAAGGCGATGATGTCGCCGGTGACGCGGATCAGCACCCCGTCGGCAAACGCCTGCTTGAACGCCGCAAACGCGCGCGCGCCCGGCTTGCCGGCGATCGGCGCCAGCTCGATGCCGGCGATCAGGCCAATGGTGCGGATGTCGATCACGTGCGGCAGCCCTTTAAGCGAATGCACCGCATCCGCCCAATACTCGGCCATGCCCGCCGCATGCTCCAGGATGTTCTGCTCCTTGAACACCTCCAGCGTCGCCAGCGACGCCGCGCACGCCACCGGATGACCCGAGTAGGTATAGCCGTGGAACAGCTCAATCCCTGCCGGGGCATCCATGAAGGCGTCGTGAATATGCTTCTTGCTGAACACCGCGCCCATCGGAATGGTGCCGTTGGTGAGGCCCTTGGCGGTGGTCATCATGTCCGGCTCGACGTCGAAGTAGTCGGCGGCAAATGGCGTGGTCAGGCGGCCAAAGCCCGTAATCACCTCATCGAAGATCAGCAGGATGCCGTGCTTGGTGCACAACTCGCGCAGCCGCTTCAGATAGCCCTTGGGTGGAATCAGCACGCCGGTGGAGCCGGCCACCGGCTCGACGATCACCGCGGCGATGGTGGACGCGTCGTGCAGCGCGACGATGCGTTCCAGTTCGTCGGCCAGGTTGGCGCCGTGTTCCGGCTCGCCGCGCGTGTAGGCGTTCTTCTCCAGGTTGTGCGTGTGCGGCAGGTGATCGACGCCCGGCAGCATCACGCCATACGGCTTGCGGTTGCCAGCGATGCCGCCCACCGAGATGCCGCCGAAGCCCACGCCATGATAACCGCGCTCGCGGCCAATGAAGCGCGTGCGGCTGGCCTCACCGCGCGCCTTGTGGTACGCCAGCGCGATCTTCAGCGCGGTGTCCACCGATTCGGAACCCGAGTTGGTATAGAAGACGTGGCCGAAGCGATGGTTGGTGTACTCCATCAGCTTTTCCGCCAGGTCGAAGGCAGCCGGGTGGCCCATCTGGAAGGTCGGCGCAAAATCCAGCTGGCCGACCATCTCGCGCACGGCGGCGACGATCTTCGGCTGCGCGTGGCCGCACGGCACGCACCACAGGCCGGCGGTGCCATCCAGGATGCTGCGGCCGTCCACGTCCTTGTAGTACATGCCTTCCGCCGACACCAGCAGGCGCGGATGCTGCTTGAAATCGCGGTTGTTCGTGAATGGCATCCAGAAGGATTCCATCGATACTGGTCGAGACTCGTTCATGCACCTCTCCTATGAAACAACTGCTTTCGGATTTTTTTGACAGACCGTAAAAAAATTTACCAGTTGGCAAAATGATGATGCAATAATAGACAGCGCAACAACTATGGCACAGATACACAATTCATCAAACTGTCCAACCGTACTGGCAACAAAAACACTACAGTTTCACTTTCGCTGCGTGGAGTCAAGGATGGAACAAGCGGGTTCTGTGATCGATCAAGCCGGCGGGCCGGGCGCGTGGCCCTGCGTCGCCATCGAGCGCAGGCACAAAGGCAGCCTGGTGGACCAGATCGTGGCCGCCATCAGCGCCATGATCGGCAGCCGGGAGTTGCGCGTGGGCACCAAAATGCCCTCGGTGCGGCAGTTCGCCAAGTGTAATGGCGTCAGCACCTTCACAGTTGTCGAGTCCTACGACCGGCTGGTGACGCTGGGACTGCTGTCCTCGCGGCGCGGCTCCGGCTACTTCGTCGCCCGCCAGGATCTGCCGGCGACGCTGCTGCAGGCCGTCCCCAGCGCCGCGCCGCTGGCCATCGACGCGCTGACGCCGGAGCTGTATTCCGGGGTATCGGAAGCGCTGCCGGTGGGCGCCGGCTGGCTGCCGCCCGAGTGGTATGGCGAGGACACCATCCTCGACGCCGTGCGCCAGGCCATGCGCATTCCCGCCAACCGGCTGCGCGGCTACGGCCACCCGATGGGCTTCCCGACGCTGCGCCAGCACATGGCGTCCACGCTCGGCGACGAACTGTTCCCGCTGGAAGCCGAGCAGATTCTGCTGACCCACGGCGCCACCCACGCCTTCGACCTGATACTGCGCACGCTGACCAAGCCGGGCGACACCGTGTTTGTCGAGGACCCTGGCTACAGCAACCTGCTGTCGCTGATACGCCACCACGGCTGCGTCGCGGTCGGCATTCCGCGCGGCGAGCATGGGCTGGATCTGGAGATGCTGGCGCAGCAGGCCGCGCTGGCGCAGCCGAAACTCATGTTCGTCAACACCGTGCTGCAAAACCCGCTCGGCACCTCGCTGACGGTGGCGCAGGCGCACCGGTTGCTGGCATTGGCCGAGCAGTTCGACTTCTGGCTGGTGGAGGATGACATCTACCGCGAGCTGGCGCCGCGCGGCGAAGCCTCGCTGGCAGCGATGGACGGCCTGCGGCGCGTGATCCGCGTCGGCAGCTTTTCCAAGACGCTGTCGCCGGTGCTGCGGGTCGGGTCGATCAGCGCGTCGTCGTCGCTGATCCCCGAGCTGTTGCGGGTGAAGATGCTGGCCGGCCTCACCACCTCCGAGATCAACGAGCGCGCCGTCTACCACGCCATCACCGCGCGCCCCTACCGGCGCATGGTGGACAAGCTGGTGACGCAGCTGGACGCCGGCCGCGAACGCGCCATGGCCAGCCTGCGCGAGGTCGGCATGACGCTGCTGGCGCGACCGCGCGGCGGCATGTTCGTCAGCGCCGGCTGGCACGACGCGCCCTCGCCCGCGTGGAACGGCAAGGTGATCGCCGACCTCGCGCTCAAGCACGGCATCCTGCTGTCGCCGTGCGACTTCTTTATGCTGCGGGCGCCGGAGTCGATCTGGTTCCGCTTCAACGTGGCGTATGCCGACCATCCGCAACTGCTCAACTTCCTGAGACTGATATGCCGACAGTAAAAATCAACCGCCGCCTGCTCAACCGCGACAAGCTGGAAGCCGAAATCACCGCCGAGGCGGTGCGCGTGTTCGCCGAATGCGGCTACGAGGGCACCTCCATCGCCACCGTGGCGGACAACGCCGGCCTGTCGAAGCAGAACCTGATGTACTACTTCCCCACCAAGCAGGCGCTGTACCAGCGCGTGCTGGACGAGGTGCTGGACGACTGGCTGGCGCGCATGGAAAGCCTGGCCGCGGCCGACCAGGACCCGCGCGACGTGCTGCGCGCCTACGTGCAGGCCAAGCTGAAATTCTCGCGCGAGAACCCGTGGGCGTCGCGCGTGTATGCGATGGAGGTGATCAGCGGCGCGCCGTTGTACGGCGGCCAGATACAGAACCGCGTGGTGCCGCTGGTGCGCAAGGATATCGAGGTATTCGAGCAGTGGATCCGCGCCGGCAAGATCGCGCCGGTCAACGCCACGCATCTGCTGTTTGCCATCTGGGCGATGACGCAGTCCTACGCGGACTTCTCGGCCCAGATGGCGCTGGTGCTGAACCGCAAACAGCTGACGAAGAAGGATTTCGACGACGCCGAACAGCTCATCGTCGACATGGTGCTGGCGGCGATCAGCGTGCGGCCGCCGCCTTCTGGCGACGGCGCGCCATGAAGCCCATCAAACCCAGGCCGCCCAGCAGCATGGCGTAGGTTTCCGGTTCCGGCACCGAGCCGATATAGCTTTGCTGGTGGATTTCACCGCCCTGGATCAGCCCCTTGGCATACACGCCGCCTTCCACGTTGGCGCCGCCCTGGTTGCTGAAGGTGCCGTCCACCGCCAGGATCTGGCCGTCGAAGGTGCGGTTGAAGGTCACGCTGGTGGCGCCGGCGAAGTTCCACAGCAGCTTGTTGCCCAGGTCGGTGCGGTTGAAGTTGGCGCTCAGGTTTAACACCGAATCGTTGGTGTTCAGCACGGCCGAGGTGGCGCCGTTCATGTTGAAGACGAAGTCGGTGGTGCTCGACGAGAAGATCTTGCTGTCCAGCGTGGTCAGGTCGAACACGGCGACGCCGTTGGAGGCGGCCTTGGCGTTAAAGGTGACGGTGTGGTCGTCGTTGCTGAAAGCGACCGTGCTGCCGGTCGACTTCCAGGTACTGACGTAGGCCGAGAAATCGCGCAGCACGGCGCTCATGTCGGTCGACTGGGCGGCGTTGACGTTGGTGGTCATGTCCGCCGTGAAGTGCGCGGCGTCGACCTTGGTGGTGTTGACGTTGCCGCCGCTGACGGCGCCAGCGATGTAGTGGCTGCCCGAGCCCACGTAGCTGGAATTGGCCGAAGCACCATAGACCACCGCGTTGCCGTTGTTGACCGTGCTGTTGGACACGTCGCCGTACACCACCACGCCGCCGCCGGTCACCTGCACGTTGCTGAGCGAACCGCGCACCGTCAGGCCGGCGTAGTCGGACGTCGGCAGATTCGACGGCTTCATGGTCAGCACGGCGTTCTGGCCGCTCAGCGAGCCGCCAACGTAGGTGCGGCCATCGATGTGCGACCCGACGGTGGCACTGCCCAGGGTGACCACGTTGAACTGCTCCAGCACCTCTTTCGCGGTCAGGGGCGCGGCGTGGGCGGACGATGCCACCATGGCTGCGGCGGCGATCGAAGTCAGGGCAAGTGCGCGAACGGTCATGTCGTTTTCCTTTGATAATTTCAATTAAGAAACAATAATTGCGTTCAGTATATCACAACTTATCAATAGAATCATATAAACCGGAAATGAAGCGCGCTACAATCTCTCGATGACCACCTTTGACCCCATCACCCTTGACACCGCCCGCCTGCGGTTGCGCTTCATGCGCGCCGACGACGCCGAGGCGGTATTCCGCATCCATTCCGATGCCGAAACCATGCGCTACTTCAGCAGTACGCCGTGGACGCAAGCCAGCCAGGCCGTCGAACATATCGACAAGAGCCTGGCCGATTGCCGCAGCGGCAGCGCGCTGCGCCTGGCCATCGTGCTCGGGGACGACGTCATCGGCAGCATCACGCTGTATGCCTTCGACCGCCGCAACCACCGTTGCGAAATCGGCTACATCCTCGGCCGCCCGCATTGGGGACGCGGCTACATGAAGGAGGCGCTGGCGGCGATGATCGGCCACGCCTTCGGGCCGCTGGCGTTGCGCCGGCTGGAGGCCGATATCCATCCCGACAACGTTGCCTCGGAACGCCTGCTGGAAAGCCAGCACTTCCGGCGCGAGGGCCATCTGCGCGAGCGCTGGTTTGTCGGCGACGAGGTGTCGGACAGCATCATCTATGGCCTGTTGCGCAAGGACTGGGAAGCCGCCGTTCATCCGGCGCAATAACCGGTCAACCCCGCCAAAGCGCAGTTGATCGGATTCCGCTGCGCCGGCGCGGCGTGCTTTGCTAGAGTGCTTCCATCGCAACACCTCTTACGGAGACAGCACATGAACAAAGCCACCGACCTCATCAACGAAGTGTTCCAGGCCCTGAGCAACCTGCTGCGCTACACCGGCCGCCTGATCGGCCGCATGTCGCCGCCGGCCCTGCTGGGCGCGGCGCTGCTGCTGGCCTTCCTGATTTCCATCCTGCCGCTGGCGCTGGTGCTGTTCGCCGCCTTCATGCTGGTCAAGGTGGGCGTGGGCGCCTGCTTCATCAGCGCCCGCCGCCAGCGCGCCACGCCGTACAAGGATGTTGAATGAAAAAGCACAAGCTGGCCCAGGCCGGCTATAACAACGCCAAAAGCCTGCTGGACATCGTGCGCGAGGTCGGCGACACCGCCGCCAGCGTCTGGTGGCATTTCTTCGACTGGCTGGCGCAGGTCGAGTGGCGCAAGCTGATCATCATCTGGCTGCTGCTGTTGATCGTGTCCGCCTCGCTGCTGCACGTCGACGAGCAGCTGTGGTGGTTCATCCTGGCGTCGTCCGGCCTCAAGGTGCTGGCCGGCGGCAAGCGCAAGGCCGAGCTGGAGGCGCGCAGCGCCGAATCGCACGCCGACGAGGAAAGCATCGAGCGGCGCGTGGTCGAGGCGCGCATGGCCGCCCTGCAGGCCCAGGTTGAACCGCACTTTTTATTCAACACCCTGGCGCTGATCGGCCAGCTGATCGAGACCGATCCGCCGCAGGCCGCGCGCATCCACCAGAACCTGATCGACTACCTGCGCGCCACGCTGCCGCAGATGCGCGCCAAGGGCGCCGGCACACTGGGCCGGCAGATCGAGATGTCGCGCGCCTACCTGGCCATCATGCAGGCGCGCATGCGCGCGCGGCTGGCGGTGTCGATCGACGTGCCGGACGAGATGCTGAGCGCCACCTTTCCGGTGATGATGCTGCAGATCCTGATCGAAAACGCCATCAAGCACGGACTGGAGCCGAAGATCGAGGGCGGCCGCATCGACATCCGCGCGGCCGTCGATGGCCAGATGCTGCAGGTCGACGTGATCGACGACGGCGTCGGCTTCAACGCCTTCGCCGGCGATGGCGTCGGCCTGGCCAATGTGCGCGAACGGCTGCGCATCCAGTACGGCAACCGTGCGCAACTGGTGATCGAGGCGCCGCTGACCGGCGGCACCCGCGCCAGCATCCGCGTCCCCTACGCTCCCGATATTTTCGCCCCCCACGCCAAATGAACCGCCCCACCGCACTGATCGCCGACGACGAGGACGGCATGCGACAGCAACTGCGCAGCCGCCTGCTGGACGCCTGGCCGGAGCTCGACATCATCGCCGAAGCCGCCAACGGCATCGAGGCCGTGGCGCTGGCCGGCCAGCACCAGCCGGACATCGTCTTTCTTGATATCCGCATGCCGGGCCTGTCCGGCATCGAGGCCGCGCGCATGCTGTTCAACCGCTGCCACCTGGTGTTCATCACCGCCTACGACCAGTACGCGATCGAGGCGTTTGAACAGGGCGCGCTGGACTACCTGCTCAAGCCGGTCGGCGGCGAGCGCCTGAAGACCACCTGCGCGCGGCTGCAGGCGCGCATCGGCCAGCGGCCGTCCGACATCGAGCGGCAGCTGACCGCGTTGCTATCGCACCACAGCAAGCCGGCCGCCAAGCCCGACTACCTGCGCTGGATCCAGGCCGTGGTGGGCGCCAACCTGCGCATGATCTCCACCCGCGAGGTGCTGTTCTTCCAGGCCGACGAAAAGTACACGCGGGTGCAGACCGAGCAATCGGAAGTCTTGATCCGCAAGACGCTGAAGGAACTGGCGGACGAACTGGACCCGGACGAATTCTGGCGCATCCACCGCTCGACGCTGGTGCGGGTGGATGCGATACAGGAAGTCACGCGCGACTTGCGCGGGCGGCAGATGGTGCGCATCCGCAACCATCCGGCACTGCTGGAAGTGAGCCGCGGCCACAGTCATTTATTCCAGCAAATGTAATCGCCTCGCCGGACCATCGGCGTATACTGGGCAGCTTCACTCAAGGGAGGGAACGATGTCCAGCATACCCAAGCAAACGCTTTGCGGCGTCATACCGTGCCTGCGCTACCGCGATGCGCCGGCCGCCATCGACTGGCTGTGCAGCACCTTCGGCTTCACGGCGCAATTCGTGGTGCCGAATGAAGACGGCAGCGTCGCCCACGCCCAACTTACCTTCGGCAACAGCATGATCATGCTGGGCTCCGCCTTCGACACCGACTACGGCCGCCTGCTCAAGCAGCCGGCGGACACCGGCGGCTTCGTCACGCAAAGCGCCTACCTGGTGGTCAACGACGCCGACCAGGTCTACGGCCGCGTGCTGGAAGCCGGCGGCAAGATCCTGCTGGACCTCAAGGACGAGGACTACGGCGGCCGCGGCTTCACCTGCAGCGACCCGGAAGGCCACGTGTGGAGCATCGGCACCTACGATCCGTATGCTCAGGCCAGCGCGGCCACCAGCGCCTGATCCGCGACCTGCGTCGGGCGGATGCGGATGACGTCGCGGTACAGCGGCGGCATGGCGGCGCAGATGGCCGCCAGTTCGTCGTCCGGCACGGAGGGCAGCACGTACTGAAGCTGGGCCGGATTCTCCAGCGGCAGCGGGCCTTCCATGGTGGAGCCGTAGGCGCCCAGATTCATGTAGCTGACGGCGCCCGCGTCCGGGCCGCGCGCAAACACGAAAGTGCCGTCTTTCGGATGGCCGAGGTAGCGGCGCACCTCGTCCCGCTGCGCCGGCGTGGCGCCGTTCAACAGCTTGTAGCGCAGCTGCGCGTAGGCGCGCGTGGTTTCCATGAAGGCGCTGCGGATGCCGGACTGGGTCAGCCGCCCCGCCATGCACAGCAGCAGATTGCCGAACGCATCCAGCAAGGCCACCGCGTCGCCCGCGCCGCCATGCTCGCGGTCGCGCGCCATCGCCTGCAGCAGGAACGGCGCCAGGCCGGCATCCGGCTGGTGCGGTGCGCAGCGGTAGGTCAGCGCGTCCGGATACGGCTGCTTCAGCGCGCGCACGATGGCGTGGTCAGCCGGCAGTGTGGCCGGATCTTGCAGCGCCGGCGGCGGCAGGTCGCTGTTCAGCAGCGCCATCACGTCGGACGACGTGGCCTCGAATACCAATGAGCACAAGGCCTGCGTCGGCTCGGAGATGGTTTTGCCGATGAAGAAGGACTTCGGCACGGCGCCAGCCGCCGGCCGCGCATACAGCGACGAGCCCAGGATGGCCGGGTAGCTGAAGCTGTCGCCGGCCCGCGCGCGCAGCGCTGGCGGCAGCGCGCTGAAACTGGCGCTGTTGTCGTGGTTGATGCCGGACGCCTTGTCGGGCGCGGCCACCACCACGTTGAAGCCGCCGGCCAGGATCGCCCCGCTGCACATGCAGCAGGGATCGAGCGAGGTGACGATGGTGATGTCCTGCGGCGGCGGCAGGTCGCGGCCCCTGGCGCGTTCGGCGTAGTACCAGTCGATCAGCTGGCGCTCGCCGTGCGCGGTGGGGTCGAACACCAGGCCGTCCTTGACGACGTTGTTGTGCAGCGACTGCAGCACGTTGCCGTGCTGGTCGAGCATCAGGCCGCCGACGCCGAAGGTACCCTGCGTCCTGGCGGCGATGGCTTCGGACGCCGCGATGGCGACGGCCGCCTGCACATCGATCGTCTTCTTGAAGGCCATTACTTCTTCTTGAGATCCTGGCCGCCGAAGGCGTTCGGTAATTGCTCGCCGGCGGTGGTTTCGAGGATGTCGCCTTTCAGGTTGGTCAGCAGCACCGGCAGTTGCGTGCCGCCCAGCTCCAGGATCACCTGGCGGCAGGCGCCGCATGGGGCTATCGGGCCATCGGTTTCGCCGATGACCACCAGTTGGTCGAAGTCGCCCGGCTGGTAGCCGTGCGCCAGGGCGCTGAACAAGGCGGTGCGCTCGGCGCAGTTGCACAGGCCATACGAGGCGTTTTCCACGTTACAGCCGTGGAAGACTTTGCCGTCGCTGGTCAGCAGCGCGGCGCCGACCTTGAAGTTGGAGTAAGGGGCGTAAGCTTTCAGCCGCGCGGCGGCGGCTTCGGCGATCAGTTGTTGTTTGTCCATCTAAGTTATCCTCGATGCCGTCATCGCGGCGAAACATTACCGTCATACCGGCAAAATTACCGTCATTCCGGAGAAAGCCGGAATCCATGGCCAGGTTGCGGATTCGCGAACTCACCATGGGTCCCGGCTTGCGCCGGGACGACGTGGTTATGGGCGGATGGTGCGGTAGATCACCGGATTGGCGGCGGGTGCCGCGTCGGCGATGTGATAGGCCGCCTGGATTTCACGCACGGCCTGCTCGGCCGCTTCCTGCGTGCGCGCATGCACCATCGCCAGCGGCTGACCGGCCTCGATCCGGTCGCCCAGGCCAGCAAGCCCGGTCAGGCCAACCGCGAAGTCGATCGGATCGGCGGCGCGGCGGCGGCCGCCGCCCAGCGACACCACCGCCAGACCAATCTCGCGGCAGTTGGCCGAGGCGGCATAGCCCGACGTCGGCGCGGGCGCCGGCACGATGATCGGCGAACGCTCCAGGTACTTGTCCGGATTTTCCATCAGATCGGCCGGACCGCCCAGCGCCACCACCATGCGCGCAAAGCGCTCGGCGGCTTCGCCGCTGTCCAGCGACGCCTGCAGTTTGGCGCGCGCTTCCTCTTCGGTGGCAGCCAGCTTGCCCAGTACCAGCATCTCGGCGCACAGCGCCAGCGTCACCTCGTGCAGGCGCGCGGGGCGCGACTTGCCGGTCAGGTAATCGATCGCGCCGCGCACCTCGATGGCGTTGCCGGCATAAGGCGCCAGCGATTCGTTCATGTCGGTCAGGATGGCGGACGTCGTCATGCCGGCTCCGTTGCCCACCTTGACGATGCTCTCGGCCAGCTCCACCGATTTATCGTAGGTTGGCATGAAGGCGCCGCTGCCGACCTTGACGTCCATCGCCAGCGCATCCAGGCCGGCCGACAGCTTCTTCGACAGGATGGAGCCGGTGATCATGGCCACCGATTCCACGGTCGCGGTGACGTCGCGCACGCCGTAGAAGATCTTGTCCGACGGCGCCAGCGACGACGTCTGGCCGATGATGGCCACGCCGACTTCCTTGACCACCTTGCGGAACAAGGCGTTGTCCGGCACCGTGCTGTAGCCGGGGATGGAGTCGAACTTGTCCAGCGTGCCGCCGGTGTGGCCCAGGCCACGGCCGGAAATCATCGGCACATAGCCGCCGCAGGCCGCGACCATGGGGCCGAGCAGCAGCGAGACCACGTCGCCGACGCCGCCGGTGGAATGCTTGTCGACCACCGGGCCGTTCAGGTCCAGCGAGCGCCAGTCCAGCACCTCGCCGGAGTCGCGCATGGCCAGGGTGAAGGCCACGCGTTCATCCATGGTCATGTCGTTGAAATAGACCGCCATGGCCAGCGCGGCGATCTGCGATTCGGTCACGCGGCCGGAAGGGATGCCGCCAACGAAGAACTGGATCTCTTCGGCGGACAATACGCCGCCGTCGCGCTTCTTGCGGATGATCTCCTGGGGTAGATACATGACATTCTCCGTACACTAAATTGATAACGCCGCAGTGGAGCTCGCGGCACCCGCGAACCCCGCACTGCGGCGGCGCCGGGGTCTGACCCCGGAGGGGGCAGACCCCATCCGTTTGGGGTGCTGTTTAAACGCCGTAAGGAATCCAGATGTTTTTGACTTGCGACGCATGCGCCAGCACGGCGCGGCCGCCGGCTTGCGCCGTGCTGTACCAGTCACGCCCCTTGGCCCCGCCCACCCAGGTCCGCTTCAGCGTCGACGCCGACAGGCGCTCCACTTCCGCGCAGCCCTCGGCCGAACCATCATGACGCCACACCGCATCGATATCCCCATGCGTGGCCAGCGTGCGCGCCAGTTCATCGGCCGAACCGGTGATGATGTTGACCACACCAGCCGGCAGGTCCGACGTATCCAGCACCTGGTACAAATCGGTCGCCGACAGCGGATGCGCCTCGGACGGCACCACCACCACGCGATTACCCAGCGCGATGGCCGGCGCCACCAGCGAGATGAAGCCCAGCAGCGGCGCCTCGTTCGGGCACACGATACCGATCACGCCCAGCGGCTCGTTCAGCGCCACGGTAATGCCGTGCATCGGCGGCTGGTGCGCCAGGCCATCATACTTGTCGGCCCAAGCGGCCCAGTAGAACAGACGCTCGATCGACGCCTGCACTTCCTTCTCGGCGTTCTTCGAACCGGTCATGGCGGCGATGCGGGCAGCGAATTCCTCGCCGCGCGCCGCCAGGTTCTCAGCGATGTAGTACAGCACCTGCGCGCGGTTGTGCGACGTGGCCTTGGTCCAGCCGGTGGCCTTGTGCGCGGCTTCCACGGCGTTGCGGATGTCCTTGCGATTGCCCTCGCCCACCTCGGCGATGAAGGCGCCATCGGCGCCGTGGATCGCGCGGCTGTAGGCGCCATCCGGGCGCGCCTGCTTGCCGCCGATGTACAGCTTGGCCGTGCGGTCGATGGCGAACGGGCTGCCGGCCGGCGCTGGCGCGGCCTTGGCTTTTGCTTTCGCCTCGATCACCGGCGCGGCCGGACGCGCGTCTTCCGCCTTGGCGGTCAGGTATTCATACATGCCTTCGCGGCCGCCCTCGCGGCCATAGCCGGATTCGCGGTAGCCGCCGAAGCCGCAGGCGGCGTCGAACTGGTTGGCGGTGTTAATCCACACCACGCCGGCCTTGATGGCCGGCGCGACGTCCAGCGCCAGCGAAATGTTCTCGGTCCACACGCAGGCGGCCAGGCCGTACACGGTGTTGTTCGCCAGTTGCACCGCTTCCGGCGGGGTGCGGAAGCTCATCGCCACCAGCACCGGGCCAAAGATTTCGGCCTGCGCCACGGCGGCGGCGGTCGAGGCGCCGGTGATCAGGGTGGGCGGGAACCACGAGCCATCGGCCGGCAGTTCGCAGGCCGGCTGGTACACGGTGCAGCCTTCGTCGCGCGCCGATTGCACCAGGCCTTCGATGCGCTGCTTCTGCACCGGATCGACCAGCGCGCCGATGTCCATCGACTTGTCCAGCGGCGAGCCGAGGGTCAGCTTGTCCATGCGGGCGCGCAGCCTGGCCAGGAATTTGTCCTGGATCGATTCCTGCACCAGCAGGCGCGAACCGGCGCAGCATACCTGGCCCTGATTGAACCAGATCGAATCGACCAGGCCTTCGACGGCGGCGTCCAGGTCGGCGTCTTCAAACACGATGAACGGCGACTTGCCGCCCAGTTCCAGCGACAGTTTCTTGCCGCTGCCGGCGGTGGCTTCGCGGATCAGGCGGCCCACTTCGGTCGAGCCGGTGAAGGCCAGCTTGTCGATGCCCGCGTGCTTGACGATGGCTTCGCCCACGCGGCCATCGCCGGTGACGATGTTGACCACGCCCGCAGGCACGCCGGCCTGCACGCAGATGTCGGCGAACAGCAGCGCGGTCAGCGAGGTGAATTCGGCCGGCTTGAACACCACGGTGTTACCGGCGGCCAGCGCCGGCGCGATCTTCCACGCCAGCATCAGCAGCGGGAAGTTCCACGGCACGATCTGGCCGACCACGCCCACGGCGCGGTAGTCGGCGAATTCTTCGGCCTGCAGCTGCGCCCAGCCGGCGTGGTGGTAGAAATGACGCGCCACCAGCGGCAGGTCGACGTCGCGGGTTTCGCGGATAGTCTTGCCGTTGTCCAGCGTTTCCAGCACGGCGAACAGGCGCGCATGCTTCTGCATCAGGCGCGCGATGGCGTACAGCACCTTGGCGCGGCCATGGCCGCCCAGCGCCTGCCAGCCCGGTTGCGCGGCGCGTGCCGCTGCTACCGCGCGGTCGACGTCTTCTGCGCTGCCCTGGGTCAGGTCGGCCAGCTTGCTGCCATCGGCCGGATTGACGGAGGCGAACAGCGTGTCGCCGGCCTCGCTCCATTCGTTGTTGATGAACAGGCCGAATTGACGGCCGCGCTGTTCCAGCCACGCTTGCGCTTCTTTGGTGCTTTCCGGTGCTGGGCCGTATTCCATGGTGTTGAGGATCTCTTTGATGGTTGGCATGACGGTGTCCGTTGTTATGGTTGCGCGTGGCGGTGAGCGGCCGAGTAGTTACCGGTCACGTGGTGTTCCAGCTGACGCTCGATGTCGGTCAGCAGGCTCGATGCGCCGATGCGGAACAGGTGCGGTTCCAGCCATTCGTTGCCCAGTTCTTCCTTCATCAGGGTCAGGTACTGCAGCGCGGCCTTGGCCGTGCTGACGCCGCCCGCCGGCTTGTAGCCGATCTTGAAGCCGGTCTGCTCGTGGTAGTCGCGAATCGCGCGCACCATGGTCAGCGACACCGGAATGGTGGCGTTGACCGATTCCTTGCCGGTCGAGGTCTTGATGAAGTCCGCGCCGGCCATCATGCATACCCACGATGCCTTGGCCACGTTTTCCAGCGTGACCAGTTCACCGGTGGCCAGGATGGCCTTGACGTGGGCGTCGCCGCAGGCCTTGCGGTAGGCCAGCATTTCGTCGTACAGCGCTTGCCAGTTGCCGGTCAGGACATGCTGGCGGGTGATGACGATGTCGATCTCGGTGGCGCCGGCGGCCACCGACAGTTCGATCTCGCGCACCTTGGTTTCCATGCTGGTCAGGCCGGCCGGGAAGCCGGTCGACACGGCGGCGATCGGCAGGCGGCCCTGCAGCACCTCCACCGCCGGCTTGATCATCTCGTGGTACACGCAGACGGCACCGGTGGCCAGGTTGTAGTCCTGCAGGCCCAGGGCCTCCACCAGGTCGGCGCGCAGCGGACGCAGCGCCTTGCGGCACAGGCGTTCCACGCGGCCGGGCGTATCGTCGCCGGACAGCGTGGTCAGGTCGATCAGGCCGATGGCCTTGACCAGCCAGGCGGCCTGGTATTCCTTCTTCACCGTGCGGCGGTTGGCCAGGCTGGCGGCGCGGCGGTCGGACGCGGATTTGTTGACGCGGATATGGTTGATCCAGCTGAGGTCCAGCGGGACCGCTTCATTGCGCTTGAAGTCGCTCATAACAGATTGGTTCCGTTCGAAAGTGGCTTGACGCCGAGGTGATGGGCCAGGGTCTGGCCGATGTCCGAGAAGGTTTCAGAAATGCCCAGCGACTGCGCTTTCACCTTCGGACCGAAGAAGATCATCGGGATGTGTTCGCGCGTGTGGTCGGAGCCTGGCCAGGTCGGGTCGCAGCCATGGTCGGCGGTGATCACCACCAGGTCGTCCTCTTTCAGCTTGGCGATGAATTCCGGCAGGCGCGCATCCATTTCGTGCAGCGCGTTAGAGTAGCCGTTGACGTCGCGGCGGTGGCCGAAGGCCTGGTCGAAGTCGACGAAGTTCACGAACGTCAGCGACTTGTCGCCGGCTTCGTCCTGCACCTTCAGCAGCGCGTCGAACAGCGCCATGTTGTCCTTGCCCTTGACCACGCGCGATACGCCCTGGGTGGCGAAGATGTCGCTGATCTTGCCCAGCGCGATGACTTCACCGCCGTCGTTCTTCACGTGGTCCAGCAGCGTTGGCGCCGGCGGCGCGACCGCGTAGTCGTGGCGGTTGCTGGTGCGGGTGTAGTTGCCGTTGGCGCCGACGAACGGACGCGCGATCACGCGGCCGATGTTGTACGGCTCCACCAGCTTGAAAGCGATCTCGCACACTTCATACAGGCGCTCCAGGCCAAACGATTCCTCGTGCGCGGCGATCTGCAGCACCGAGTCGGCCGAGGTGTAGATAATCGGCTTGCCGGAGGCGACATGCTCGTCACCGTGCTTGTTGATGATTTCCGTTCCCGACGCGTGGCAGTCGCCGAGGAAGCCCGGCACGCCGGTCAGCTCCTGCAATTTGGCGGTCAGCTCGGCCGGGAACGACGGCACGGTTTTCGGGAAGTAGCCCCAGTCGAATTCCACCGGCACGCCGGCGATTTCCCAGTGGCCGGACTGGGTGTCCTTGCCGGTCGAGCGTTCACGCGCGGCGCCATAGGCGGCGGTGAAGCCCTCGCGTTGGGTGAAGCCGGTGGCCCATTCGCCACTGGCCAGGTGCGCGGCGGCGGTCAGGCCCAGTTTTTCCATGGTCGGCAGCGACATCGGCTTGCCGCTCTTGGCGACTTGCTCGGCGATGTGGCCGAAAGTATTGGCGCCGGCGTCGTTGTACTTCGCCGCGTCGGGCGTGGCGCCCAGACCAAACGAATCGAGCAGCAGGATAAATGCGCGTTTCATGATGTACTCCTAAAAAGCAAAAGTGCGGACTTGCCACTGCAACCCCGCACTGCGGCACACTGGGGTCAGACCCCGTACGGGGTCTGACCCCGCCTCACCCGGGTTACG
The DNA here is from genome assembly GCF_013408245.1 of Duganella sp. 1224. Lineage (GTDB taxonomy): Bacteria > Pseudomonadota > Gammaproteobacteria > Burkholderiales > Burkholderiaceae_D > Rugamonas. The sequence goes on along the minus strand of NZ_JACBYS010000008.1, from coordinate 132,827 downwards.
CTTGCGGCGTCTTGGCCACGTTGCCCAGGAAGCCCAGAATCACTTCCACCAGCGAGGTCGCCGCCACCGCCGCGTATTTCAAGGTCTGCTCATGCGACAGCGGGAACGGCGACAGCCCTTCCGCCAGATTGGTAATCGCCGACACGCCCACCACCTTCAGGCCGCAATGACGGGCCGACACCACTTCCGGCACCACCGACATGCCCACCACGTCCGCGCCCAGCGTCTTGAACGCGCGGATTTCCGCAGGCGTTTCAAAGTTAGGACCGGCGTAGGCGATGTACACGCCTTCATGCAGCGTCACGTTCTTCTCCTTGGCCGAGGCATGCAGCAGCGCGCGCAGCTCGGCGTCGTAGGCGTTGGCCATGCTGAAGAAGCGCGGGCCGAAGCGCTCGTCGTTGGCGCCGATCATCGGCGTGCCCGGCAGGAAGTTGATATGGTCGGTCAGCGCCACCAGCGAACCGGCGTCCACCTCGGTGCGCAGCGAACCGGCGGCGTTGGTCACGAACAGCATTTCGCAGCCCAGCAGCTTCATGGTGCGCACGGCGCTGGTCATCACGCCCAGGCCGTAGCCTTCGTAGACGTGGCCGCGACCCTTCATGCACACCACCTGCACGCCTGACAGCGTGCCGATCACCAGCTCGCCGGCGTGGCCGTGCACGGTGGAGATCGGGAAGCCCGGCAGTTCATCGTAGCCGATGGTGACCGCGTCGGTCATTTGTTCCGCCAGCACGCCCAGGCCGGAACCGAGGATCATCGCCACGCGCGGCTTGAAACCTTGTGGGAGACGGGCGCGAATGATGTCGGCTGCCTGGAATGGGAAGTTATTAGACATGGAAATCCTCGAATTTTTGATATGGCTGGGGAAGCTGACACTATGCATCATCGTGCATATGTATGGCAAATACCATTTTTCTTAGCTATTTATATAAAGATGATATAAATGAGGAGTATTATAAACCACGACAAACCGAGCCGCTGCGCGCCGTTGACGCAATCAAGACAAATGTTTACGATTGCGAACAACTGTTTGGAAGCCCCATGACCGATTCTTCGAAAAAGGAACAGCTCTACCAGCTGATCCGCGCCAACCCCTTCATCTCCCAGCAGGATCTGGCGGTGGAGCTGCGCCTGTCACGCTCCGCCGTGGCCGGGCACATCGCCGGCCTGATCCGCGAACGCCGCCTGCTCGGCCGCGCCTACGTGCTGCCCGATAAACGGCCGGTGATGTGCATCGGCGCCGCCAACCTGGATCGCAAGCTGCGCACCATCGAGGCCATGCAGCTGGGCACCTCCAATCCCGCCACCGCCGAAGAGGTGTACGGCGGCGTGGCGCGCAACATCGCCGAAAACCTGGCGCGGCTGAATCTGCCGGTGGCGCTGCTGACCGCTTTGGGCGACGACGGCGCCGGCCGCAACCTGCAGGACCACGCCGAGGCGGCCGGCATCGACACGCGCGGCAGCCTGAAGCTCCAGGACGCCGCCACCGGCACCTACACCGCCATCCTCGACGACAAGGGCGAGCTGGTGGTGGCGCTGGCCGACATGGCGCTGTACGACCGCCTCACGCCCGAGTTCCTGGCCAGCCGCCTGCCGCAGCGCGCGGCGGCCGCCATGACCGTGGCCGATCTGAACCTGCCCGCCGACAGCATCACCGCGCTGCTGGACAGCGCGCGCACCGACAACGTGCCGCTGGTGATCATCGCCGTCTCGCAGCCGAAGATGGCCCGGCTGCCGGCGGACCTGGGCGGCCTGCGCCTGCTGATCCTGAACCGCGGCGAGCTGGAAACCCGCGTCGGCCGCGCGCTGCCGACCGAGGCCGACGTGCGCGCCGCCTGCAACGAGGTGTGCGCGCAAGGCGCGCGCGACGTCATCGTCACCTGCGGCGGCCAGGGCGTGTACCACACGCGCGGCGGCGAGCTGGTTTGGCTGGCTGCGCACCAGGTGGACGTGGTGGACGTGACCGGCGCCGGCGATGCCTTCTCGGCCGCCGTCTGCTGGTCGCTGTACCAGGGCAGCGGCGACCTGACGCTGGCTTGCCGCCGCGGCCTGAAGGTGGCCGCCATGACACTGGAAAGCCCGGAGACGGTATCGCCGGTGCTGGCCGCCGACGTCCTCGACGAGATACACGATTTTGACTTGAGCGCCCCGCTCTTCCCCAGTAAAGGATAAGACCATGCACCAATACCTGTTGTTCTCGCCGGAAGTGGCCGCAGCCCGCGCCGCCGGCACGCCGATCGTCGCGCTGGAATCGACCATCATCTCGCACGGCATGCCGTATCCGCAAAACGTGCAGATGGCGCGCGAGGTGGAACAGATCATCCGCGACGGCGGCGCCGTGCCGGCCACCATCGCCATCATCGGCGGCAAAATCTGCATCGGCCTGTCGGACGAGCAGCTGGAAATGCTGGGCACTGCCACCGACGCGATCAAGGTCAGCCGCCGCGATTTGCCGTTTGTCCTGGCGCAGAACAAGCTTGGCGCGACCACCGTGGCCGCGACCATGATCTGCGCCGAGCTGGCCGGCATCCAGGTGTTCGTCACCGGCGGCATCGGCGGCGTGCACCGCGGCGCTGAAACCAGTTTCGACATCTCGGCCGATTTGCAGGAGCTGGCGCAGACCTCGGTGGCGGTGGTGTGCGCCGGCGTGAAGTCGATCCTGGACATCGGCCTGACGCTGGAATACCTGGAGACGCATGGCGTGCCGGTGGTCAGCGTCGGCCAGCGTGGCTTCCCGGCGTTCTTTACCCGCGAGAGCGGCTTCAATGCCGACTTCCAGCTGGACACGCCGGCCGAGCAGGCGGCCTTCATCCACACCAAGTGGGCGCTGGGCCTGAAGGGTGGCGTGGTGGTCAGCAATCCGGTACCGGCGGCGGCGGCAATGCCGAAGGAGGAGATCGACCGCATCACCGAACAGGCCTTGGGCGAGGCGGATCAGCAAGGCATCAGCGGCAAGAACGTCACGCCGTTCCTGCTGGCGCGCATCAAGGCGCTGACCGAGGGCCGCAGCCTGGCCACCAACATCGCGCTGGTGAAGAACAACGCCCGCTGCGGCGCCGCGCTGGCGGTGGCCATGCAGCACACCTGACCACCAGGGGCTAACTTTCGAGGCCAGCCATGTCCATCGATCTGAAACAACTCAAGTACTTCCTCGCCGTCGCCGAAGAAAAAAGTTTCAGCCGCGCGGCGGAGCGCCTGCACATCTCGCAGCCGCCGCTCAGCCAGCAGATCATGAAGCTGGAGAGCGAACTGGGTGTCAAGCTGTTCGCCCGCACCACGCGCACGTTTGAACTGACCGTGGCCGGCAAGGCGCTGATGAACGAAGCGGCCGACCTGCTGGCCCGCATGCGCATGACCATCGACACCATCCGCCAGATCGACCGCGGCGAAGTGGGACGGCTGCGCGTCGGCATCGTCGGCTCGGCGATGTGGGGCCCGATCCCCAGCCTGCTGGAAGAATTCCAGACCAAGTTCCCGCGCGTGACGTGGACGCTGCACGAAATGGGCCCCACACTGCAATACGAAGCGCTGCGCGCCAAGCAAGTGGACGTCGGCTTCTGGCGCGAGCCGCGGCTGGATGACGATGTGCTGAAGAGCGACAACCTGCGCCAGGAATTGTGCTTCCGCGAAGACGTGTGCGTGGCCATCAACGAACATCACCCGCTGGCCAAGCAGGAAGCGATAGAACTGATCGACATCGCACAGGAGCCGATGCTGACGCTGGCGCTCGACAAGTCGTCGTTCCCGCGCTACCTGATGCAGTGCTGCGTGCAGGCCGGCTTCCAGCCGACCATCGCGCAGGAGGCCACCGAGCCGCAAACGCTGCTGGCCATGGTGGGCGCGGGACTGGGCGTGGCGCTGATGCCGGAAACCACCAGCCGCATCGGCTGGCCGGGGGTGGTGTTTGTGCCGATCCGGACCAATCCGCCGTCGGCGAATCTGTATATTACCTATACCACGCAGGACGATGCGCCGGTGGTGCGGGCGTTTTTGAATATTCTGAACCCCTCACAGCCTGGGGTCTGACCCCGTACGGGGTCAGACCCCGATCTGCTGACCTTGAGGTTCAGGATCGCGGCGTTGGCCGGTCCGGTTAATGCGTCAGGCCGCCTGCTTCGCGCAGGTCGACCGTGTGGGCCAGCGTGGTGCGCACGGCGATGCGCAGGCCTTCCACCACGTCTTCCAGCTTCATGCTGGCGGCGCCGGGATGGCGCGCGGCCTGCTCCGGCAGATACGGGATGTGAATGAAGCCGGCGCGCATGGTCGTGCCCCACTCGTGCGCCTGGTGCATCAGGCCATAGAACACGTGGTTGCACACGAACGTGCCGGCCGATTGCGATACCGATGCCGGCACCCCCGCCTCGCGCAACTCGTGCACAATCGCCTTGATCGGCAAGGTTGAAAAATACGCCGCCGGGCCGCCGTTGACGATCGGCTGGTCGACCGGCTGCCGCTGCTGGTTATCCGCATACGGCGCATCGTCAACGTTGATGGCGACGCGCTCCACCGAAATATCCACCCGCCCGCCGGCCTGGCCGACCGAGATGACGATACTCGGTTGCAGCTCCTCCACCGCCTGGTGTACCGCCTTCAGCGCGCGCCCGAACACGCACGGCAGCTGCCGCGCATGGACCACAAACTCGCCCTCGTGCCAGCCGTCCAGCTGACGCACCGCTTCCCACGAGGGGTTGATGGTCTCCTTGTTAAACGGCTCAAAGCCCGTTAACAATATTATCTTTTTCATCTCGACTGCTCCGTGACGCCACTATCTAACCCGGTAGCCTCTCACAGATTCATCAAAAAATAAAGCAATGCTACATTCACTAACAATAGTGGCAACGCGGTCGGCACCTGCATTTTGACCACCGCGTTTTTGTCCGGCAGCTCCAGCAAGGCCGCCGGCACGATGTTGAAATTGGCCGCCATCGGCGTCATCAGGGTGCCGCAGTAGGCACTGAACATGCCGATTGCCGCCATCACCGCCGGATTGGCGTGGTAGACGCCGACCAGCACCGGAATGCCGACGCCGCCCGCCATCACCGGAAACGCCGCGAAGCCATTGCCCATGATGATGGTGAACAGCGCCATGCCGACGCAGTACACGGCCACCGCCACCAGCCGCACGTCCATATTGATGTAGGACGTGACCACGTGTGCCACCGCCTTGCCCATGCCGGCATCGGTGAACAGCAGGCCAAGCACCGCCAGCATGTGCGGCAGCACCACCGCCCAGCCCAGGTGGTCGATCAGCCGGCGCGATTCGCGCATCGCCTGCAAAGGCGTGGAGCGCGTCAGCCAGCAGGCGGTGGCCACCGCGAACAGCGAGCCGCAACCAAGACTGACCAGCGTGATGTTTTTCGGGTCGAGCAGGAACAGGCCGTCCCACTTGACGTCCTTGAACAGCGTCGAGCCGATCACCGTGGTGATGGGGATCAGCAGCGCGGGGATCAGCAGCTTGTGGCCCAGGCGGCGGGCGCTGTCGCGCCGCGCTTCCGGCGTGCGCTCGCCGTAGCGGCCCAGCGTAACGCCACCAAAGCCGGCGATCAGCGCCATCGTCACCATCATCAGGCCAGCCGCCACCGGCGGCAGCACGTCGCCGGCCAGGTAGATCGCCGCATACAAGGCCCAGAACAAGGCGCTGCTGTAGCGCCGGGGATTGTGGCGGTCGCGCAGCGCCATCCACGCCACCATCAACAGCATGGCGCCGAGCACGTAATAGAAGTAGTCCAGCTTGAGGATCATGCCGCGCTCCGCGCCAGGTGGCGGTCCAGCCGGTACAGGCGCCAAGCGTGGATGATGAAGGCGCAGATGGCGGTGGGGATGCCCCACAGCGCCATGTGCAGCGGATCGACTTCCAGCCCTTCGCCGCGCAGGATGGTCTGCATCAGCACAATCGCGCCGAAGGCGACGAACACGTCCTCGCCGAAGAACAGGCCGACGTTGTCGGTGGCGGCGGCCATGGCGCGGATGCGGTAGCGCATCTCCATGGTCACGTTCGGATAGCGCACCTCGGCCGCGCCCTCCGCCATCGGCGCGATCAGCGGCCGCACCATGTTCGGATGGCCGCCGATGCTGGTCAGGCCGAAGGCAGCCGCCAGTTCGCGGATGGCCAGGTAGACGATCAGCAGGCGGCCGGTGGTGGCGGACTTGATGCGGGCGATCGACGCCTGCGCGTGCTCCTTCAAGCCATGCCGTTCCAGCAGGCCGATGGCGGCGATCGGCAGCAGCAGGATCATCGGCAGGTTGCGGGTCTTGACGAAGGCCGTGCCCAGTGTGGCCAGCAGCTGGTCGAGCGGCATGGCGGCGGCGAAGCCGGTGACGAAACAGGCGGCGATCACCACCAGGACGGGATGGGCGCGCAGCGCAAAGCCGGCGATGATGACGGCCACGCCCAGCAGCGGCCATAAATTAACCATAAAAACTCCTCGGCGGATGAATCGCCGCATCTTACCCCGCAATGCGCCGAAAGGGGTCTGACCCCGTACGGGGTCAGACCCCAGGGGCCGGGGGTGCGGGTCAAAAAAAACCCCGCACGCCTTGCGGAGTGCGGGGTTTCAGGGTCAGCCCGACGGCTTAGAAGTTGTACTTGAACGTCGCGCCCCAGGTGCGCGGCTCGTTCAGCATGCCGGTCAGGTTGTCGAAGTCGATGGCGCCCAGGATCACGCGCTTGTCGGTGATGTTGCGGCCAAACGCTGCCACTTCATACTTGCCGTCGCCCCACTTGTAGCCCAGGCGCAGACCGCCTTCGGTCAGCGGCTTGGCCTTGTACTCCGGCGCTTCGTACAGGAAGAAGTTGTAGCTGCTGCGGTAGGTCCAGTCGGTGTAGGCGTAGAACTCACCGTTGCCGATCTCGGTGCTGTACTTCAGCGTGAAGTTCAACTGGTTCTTCGGCGCGCGCGGCAGCGGATTGCCGTTGATCAGCGAGGTGCCGGCGAACGGACCGGCCGGATTGGTCGGGGTGCAGCCGCTGGCGTGGGTCGGGTTGTTGCCGTAGTTGCCGCAATACTGCACGAACAGCTTGGAGTCCTTGATCTCGGTGTCGTTGTAGCTGTAGCCCAGCGTGCTGCTGAAGCCGTAGCCCAGGTTGGCCTGCAGGTCCAGCTCGACGCCCTGGCCGGTCACCTTGTCGGCGTTGATCAGCTGGTTCATGTTGACCGAGCCGCTGCCGGCGGTCAGCTGCTTGTCCTTGACGCGGTACTGGAACACCGACGCGCTCAGGCGCGCACGCTTGTCGAACAGGTCCTGCTTGATGCCGGCTTCATACGACAGCGCCTTCTCGGCGCCGGCCTTGGATGGCTTGTCGGTCAGCGCGCTCAACCGGCCCTGCATCGATGGCGCGCGGTAGCCGGTCGCCACGCGGGCGAACAGGTTGGTGTTCTTGTCCAGCTCGTACGTGCCGCTCAGGTCCCAGCTCAGGTTGTGCGAGGTATCGTGCAGGTCGGTGGTGGCGGTGGTCAGCGTGGTGGAGCCGGCCGGGTAGTCGATGCGCGACGCCGAGAAGTCCTTCTTGTCGTTGGTGTAGCGCAGGCCGCCACGCACCTTGAACTGGTCGCTGACGGTGTAGTTCAGCGTGCCGAACGCCGCCCACGACTTGGCCTTCTGGTACTGCACCGAGTACGGCGCCACTTGCGGGTTGCCCGGCGAGAAGGTGTCAAAGGCGATCGAGTCGATCTGGATGTTCTCGTCGAAGAAGAACAGGCCGCCGATCCACTGCAGCGGGCCCTTGTAGTTGGACTCGGCGCGGAACTCCTGGGTGAACTGCTTGTGGTTGGGCAGCAGGTCGGCGGTTTCCACCGCGAACGGGATGTAGCCCGGGCCGTACGGTGGCGCGTACACCGCGCCGTAGCCGCCGTCCACGTCGGCGCGGCTGTTGAACTTCAGCGTCTCGTAGCCGGTAATCGAGTGCAGCGTGATGTCGTCCAGGTTGTACTTCAGGCGGATGCTGCCGCCTTTGTTTTTCAGGATCTGGTAGTTGATGCCGTCGCTCGGATAAGAGCCGTAGTCGAAGCCGTCGACCAGGTCGTTGGTGCCCTTCTTGATGATGTTGGCGCGGAACAGGGTGGCGGTGCCGTGGTAGTCGCGCTCATGGTAGTTGAACAGCGCGTCGAAGTCCTTGGTCGGACGCACCAGCGCCTGCAGGCGGAAGGCGTTGTCGCGGTAGCCTTCGAAGTCCTGCGTGCCCTTGCCCGGGGTCGGGTTGGTGTTGTGCACGCGGTCGTCGCGGTGCTGGCTGGTGCCGGAGAAGCGCAGCGCCACGGTGTCGCTGACCGGGATATTGAACACGCCTTCGGCGTTCTTGGCGCTGTAGTTGCCCACGCCCAGGGTCAGGTAGCCTTCGGTCTTGAATACCGGCTTGGCCGAGTCGAACTTGATCACGCCGGCCGGCGAGTTACGGCCGAACAGCGTGCCCTGCGGTCCGCGCAGCACCTCGACCTGGTCGACGTCGAACACCGGGAAGCCCTTCAGCATGGCGTTTTCCTGCACGATGTCGTCCATCACGTAGCCAACCGGCTGCGAGGCGTTGAGGTCGAAGTCGGTATTGCCCAGGCCGCGGATGTAGAAGCGCGGGAAGGTGCGGCCATAGTCCGATTCCACGTTGACCGACGGCGAACGGCCGGCCAGGAAGCGGATGTCGGCGGCGCCCGAGGTCAGCACGTCCAGCTTGTCGCCCTTGATCGAGGCGATCGACATCGGCACGTCCTTGATGTTTTCCGCGCGGCGCTGCGCGGTCACGATCACCGTTTCCAGCTGATTGGCGGCAGGCGCGCTGGCGGCCGGCGTGTCCTGTCCCTCAGCGGCTGCCGCTCCCTCGGTGGCCAGGGCCGATTGCAGCGGGAAAGCGCCGGCGACGGCCAGGGCGATCAACGATCGCACTGCGAAACCCTGTTTGCTCATGTGTCCAACTCCCTAATTTAGTTGTGGTATTTGTTAATTACCAAACATGCTAGCACGGAAAAAAATGCTGGAAACGCATCTTTTGTAGGACTTGATTCATATCTTATTTATATAAATAACAAAGAAAAATCGAATTTGCCGTACAGATCGGCGCTGATGCATAGTGGGGAATGGCCCGCCATGCCAGGCAAACAGCCGCCTTCCCTATGAAACGCGGGCAGCGCCGGCGGGGCGCGGTTTTGTCCAATCGGACAAAAAAGCAACAATACAAAAATATTTAATTTGGCGGTCACTGTTGCTGCAGTGCGACATGGTCGCGTGGCACTGCCAATCTGACAAGCTTTTAGCAAGTTGCTAGCACTTAACGCGTGAAATCAGGGATTTAGAGGAATAAAACGGCCGGGTTTTGCATCTACCGGCCAATAAAAATATACAATACCGTTCTTCCAGGAGCCTATTCATGAAACTTTCACAACTTAGTTTGACGGTTGCAGCACTGTGTGTCGCTGCCAGCGCGTCCGCGGCAGACCCTAAGCTGGGCATCGTGTATGACGCAGGCGGCAAGTTCGACAAGTCGTTCAATCAGTCCGCTTTCGAAGGCGCCACGCGCTTCAAAAAAGAGACCAACATCAATTTCATCGAGGTGCAAGCCTCCAGCGACACCCAGGCTGAACAGGTGCTGCGCGGCCTCGCCCGCAAGAACCTCGACCTGATCGCCTCGATCGGCTTCGCCCAGCAGGCGGCCGTGCAGAAGGTCGCCAAAGAATTCCCGAAAGTCCACTTCGTGCTGATCGACGGCGTGGCGCAAGGCGCCAACGTCAACTCCATCACGTTCAAGGAAGAAGAAGGTTCCTACCTGGTGGGCGTGGCCGCCGCCATGGCCTCCAAGTCCAAGAAGCTGGGCTTCATCGGCGGTGTCGACATCCCGCTGATCCGCACCTTCGCCTGCGGCTACACGCAGGGCGCCAAGGCCGTCAGCCCGAAAGTGGAAGTGGTGTCCAATATGGTCGGCACTACCTCCGACTCGTGGAACAATCCGGCCAAGGGCGGCGAGCTGGCACGCTCGCAGTTCGACCGCGGCGTCGACGTGGTGTTCGCCGTGGCCGGCGGTTCGGGCCTGGGCACGCTGCAAACCGCCAAGGAAAAAGGCAAGCTGGCGATCGGCGTCGACTCCAACCAGAACAGCCTGTACCCTGGCGCGATCCTGACCTCGATGGTCAAGCGCGTCGACAATGCCGTGTACGATTCCTTCATGCAGATGAAGAACGGCACCTGGAAGGCCGGCGTCACCGCCAAGGGCCTGAAGGAAGGCGGCGTCGACTGGGCGCTGGACGAGAACAACCGCAAGCTGATCACGCCGGACATCGAGAAGCGCGTGATGGGCGCGCGCAAGGATATTATCGATGGCAAGGTCAAGGTCATCGACATCCGTTCGGGCGCGGCCTGCCCGGTCTAAAATCTGTTTGAACATTGAACGCGCCGCCGGGGATGTGCCCCGCGCGGCGCGTTTTACTTAATCTAAAAACGATCCTATGCAGCCAGCAGTAGAATTTCGCGGCATCTCCAAGCACTTCGGAGCGGTCAAAGCGAACACGGACGTCAGCTTCGCCATCGCCAAGGGGTCCATCCATGGCCTGGTGGGCGAGAACGGCGCCGGCAAATCGACCCTGATGAGCATCCTGTACGGATACTACCGCGCCGACGGCGGGGAGATCCTGCTGGATGGCCAGGCGCGCCGCATCCACACCAGCCAGGAGGCGATTGCGCTCGGCATCGGCATGGTGCACCAGCACTTCATGCTGGTCGAGAACATGACCGTGCTGGATAACGTGATGCTGGGCAGCGAGGGCGGCTTCAAGCTGAACAAGAACCGCGCCCGCGTCGAGCAGGAGCTGCGCGACATCTGCGCCCGCTACCGCCTGGAAGTCGATCCGCTGGCCACCATCCACGATTTGTCGGTGGGCGCCCAGCAGCGCGTCGAGATCCTCAAGCAGATCTACCGCAGCGCCAGCATCCTGATCCTCGACGAGCCGACCGCCGTGCTGACCGCGCAGGAGACCGAGTCGCTGTTCGAGATCCTGCGCCTGTTCAAGGAACAGGGCAAGACCATCATCCTGATCACCCACAAGCTGCAGGAAATCCTCGACATCACCGACACCGTGACGGTGATGCGCGCCGGCCGCGTGATCGGCGCCGTGCCGACCGCCGGCACCACCAAGGAAGACCTGGCCAACATGATGGTCGGCCGCCCGATCGAAAATAACCTGCCGCGCGCGCCCTACAATCCCGGCGCGCCGGTGCTGCAGGTCGAGAACCTGCAACTGCTGGACGACCAGGGCGTCAAGCTGCTGGCCGACATCGGCTTCACGCTGCGCGCCGGCGAGATCGTCGCGGTGGCCGGCGTGTCCGGCAACGGCCAGAGCGAGTTGATGGAAATCCTGTCCGGCATGCGCCTGCCGACGTCCGGCAAGCTGGAATTCCTCGGCAAGGACCTGCCGGGTCGATCGACACACGGCCGCACCGATCCGGACGGCCTGCCGCGCACCTTCCGCGAACTGGGCATCGCCCACGTGCCGGAAGACCGCCTGCGCGATGGCGTGGTCAAGGCCTTCTCGGTCATGCACAACACCATCCTCGGTTACCAGGACAAGCTGAAAAACAAGTGGGGCCTGCTCAACTTCAAGGCCATCGCCGCCCGCTGCGCGGCGCTGATGAAAGACTTCGACGTCCGCCCCAACAACCACGACCTGCGTATCGGCCTGCTCTCCGGCGGCAACCAGCAGAAGGTGGTGATCGCGCGCGAAGTGCTGGCGCAGCCGAAGCTGATGCTGGTCGGCCAGCCGACCCGCGGCGTCGACATCGGCACCATCGAGAGCATTCACACCCAGCTGCTCAAGCTGCGCGACGAAGGCGTGGCGATCCTGCTGGTCTCCGTGGAGCTGGAGGAAGTGCGCGCGCTGGCGGACCGCATCCTGGTCATGTGCGGCGGCCGCATCACCGGCGAACTGAAAATTGAAGAATTCGACACCACCCGTATCGGCCTGCTGATGGGCGGGATGCACAAATCATGAATAAAGACTTGCCACGCTGGGCAACCGGCTTTGTAATGCCCCTTCTGAACCTGCTGTCGGCGCTGCTGGTGACGGCACTGGTGATCCATCTGCTGGGCGAGAGCCCGACCGAATCGCTGGCCATCCTGGTCAACAGCGCCGTGGTCAATCCGGAAGGCCTGAGCTACACGCTGTTCTACGCCTCGACCTTCATCTTCACCGGCCTGGCGGTGTCGATCGCCATGGAAGCGGGCCTGTTCAACATCGGCGCCGAGGGCCAGATGTACTTCGCGGGCCTGGGCCTGACGCTGGCCATGCTGACCTTCGACAGCTCGCTGCCGGCCATCCTGCTGATCCCGGTCGGCATGATCGGCGCCGCGCTGTTTGGCGCGCTGTGGGCCTTCGTGCCCGGCTACCTGCAAGCCAAGCGCGGCAGCCACGTGGTGGTCACCACCATCATGTTCAACTACATCGCCGGCGCGCTGATGAACACCATCATCGTCAAGCTGGTGCCGCCGGGCGAGCAGAATCCGGCCAGCCGCGCGTTTGCCGCCGCCGCCGAGATGCCGCGCCTGAACCAGTGGTTCCCGATCCTGGGCGAGACGCCGCTCAACATCAGCTTCTTCCTGGCGATCATCGCGCTGGTGATCTACGGCGTGGTGATGTCGCGCTCCGCCTGGGGCTACAAGGTGCGCGCCACGGGCCTGAACAAGCACGCCGCCCACTACGCAGGCATCCGCATCAGCAAGATGATCATCATCGTCATGCTGATTTCGGGCGCGCTGGCCGGCCTGGGCTCGGTCAATTCCATCATGGGCTCGACCCACTACCTGTCGCTGAACTTCGTTGGCGGCGCGGGCTTCATCGGCATCGCCATCGCGCTGATGGGCCGCCAGCACCCGGTCGGCATCTTCCTGTCGGCGGTGCTGTTTGGCGCGCTGACGCAGGGCGGCTTCGACCTGTCACTGGAAAAGCAGAACATCCCGCCAGAGATGGTGATCCTGGTGCAGGGCCTGATCATCCTGTTCTGCGGCGCGATGGAAAACCTGTACGGCCCGGCCATCGCCAAAATGCTCAAACTGAAGAAGTGAGAACGATATGACTTTTGACGACCTCCATATCGGCAGTATCCTGGTATCCACCGTGCGCAACGCGCCGGTGCTGATTTTCGCCGGCATGGCCGGCCTGTTCGCCGAGCGCTCGGGCGTGATCGACATCGGCCTGGAAGGCAAGATCCTGGCCTCGGCCTTCGTGTCGGCGGCGGTCGGCTTCACCACGCAGAACCCTTGGTACGGCGTGATGGCCGGCATCGTGGTGTCGATGCTGCTGGCCAGCCTGCAGGCCTACATCGCCATCACCCAGAAAGGCAACCAGCTGGTGGCCGGCATTGCCATCAACATCGCCATGAGCGGCCTGACCTTCGTGGTGGCGCAGTACTTCTTCCAGCAGGGCGGCCGCACGCCGGACCTGGGCTCGGCGCGCCTGTTCGACGTGGTGCTGCCCGGCTCCGCCGCCGTGGAGAACATCCCCTTCCTCGGCTGGTTCTACGCCCACCTGATCGGCGGCCACTCGGTGCTGGTCTACCTGGCGTTTGCGCTGGTGCCGATCGTGCACTGGGTGGTGTACCACAGCCGCTTCGGCCTGCGCCTGCGCGCCTGCGGCGAGAACCCGCACGCCGCCGATGCCGCCGGCGTCAGCGTCGAGCGCCAGCGCTACTTCGCCATGCTGATCGCCGGCTTCCTGTGCTCGTTCTCGGGCGCCTACCTGTCGATCGTGCAGAGTGGCTTCTTCCTGCGCGACATGTCGGCCGGCGCCGGCTACCTGGCGCTGACCGCCATGGTGTTCGGTAACTGGCGTCCGCTGCACACCTTCCTCGGCTGCCTGATGTTCGGCTTCTTCGGCGCGGTACAGATCCAGATCGAAGGCGTGGAGTTGCCGGTGGTCGGCCGCCTGCCGGGCGCCATGATCCAGATGGTGCCGTACGTGCTGACCGTGATCGTGCTGGCCGGCCTGATGGCCAAGTCGGTGGCGCCGAAAGCGCTCGGCACGCCGTTCGTGAAATCCCGCTAAAAACCCGTCGTTCCGGCGCAGGCCGGAACCCATGGAACGCCCGCGTGGCATGCTGCCTATGGATTCCGGGCTGCGCCGGAATGACACATCAGACGCCAACTTGACGGCACCGCGCCCGGTTTATAGCGTTTTCAGATAGGACAGCAGGTCGGCGACCTGCTGTTCATCCTTGATCCCCCAGAAGCGCATGCTGGTGCCCGGCACCACGTCATGCGGCGCCCGCAGGAACGCGGCCAGGTTCTTCTCGTTCCACACCAGTCCCGATTTCTTCATCGCCTCGGAATACCTGTAGTCCGTGGTCGACGCCGAACGCCGGCCAACGATGCGGTTCAACTGCGGCCCATAGCCGGCGCTCGCGTACGGCCCCACCGCGTGGCAGGACGCGCAGCGCTGGAACAGCACCTCGCCACGCTTGGGATCCCCGGCCGCATGGGCCAGCGTGAACGGAATTGCGTGCAGCAGGATCATCAGAATAAATCGTTTCATGGCCCTATTATGCACCCGCGCCGCGCTACTTGCCGCTGCCGCGAGGGGATGGCACACTGCGGGAATGAAGCTCTTCCCACCACCCGTCAATCGCGCCGCCAGCTACCTGCTGTTGATGGTCTTGGGGCTTTCCGCCGGCATGTGCAACGCCGCCATGCACGTGGTGTACCCGCTGACCAGCATCGACGACGACACCGACAGCCGCTACGACTACGACTGGGCGGTGCTGCGCGTGGCGCTGCAAAAGACCGAGCCCGGTTACGGGCCGTTTGAAATGAAGCAGTCGACGCAAGCCATGTCGGCGCAGCGGGTGACGCAGGAGATGCTGACGCCGGGCGGCCGCGTCAACGTCTTTGCGCGCGCCACCTCGCCGGGGCTGGAGCGGCAATTCCTGCCGGTGCGCCTGCCGATCGACCGGGGACTGCTCGGCTACCGCATGCTGCTGGTGCGCCAGAACGACCTGCCGCGCTTTGCGGCGGTGCGCTCGCTGGCGGATCTGGCGCCGCTGCGCATCGGCCAGGGAAAGGGCTGGATCGACGTGCCGATACTGCGCGGCGCCGGGCTGACGGTGGAGGAAGGGAGCAATTATCCGGGCCTGTTCGCGATGCTGGCGGCGGGACGTTTCGATGGTTTCTCGCGCGGCATCGACGAGGCGCAACGCGAGTACAAGGAGCGGCATGCGATGTATCCGTCGCTGACGATCGAGCCGACCTTGCTGCTGCAGTATCCGCTGCCGCTGTACTTCTTCACGCGGCGCGACGAGGAAGGCAAGCTGCTGGCGCAGCGCATCAGCGACGGCATGGAACTGATGATCAAGGATGGATCGCTGAATGCCCTGTTCCAGCAGTACAAGGGCGACAGCATCCGCGCCGGCGGATTGAGCAGGCGCAGGGTGCTGCACATACAGAACCCGCACCTGACGCCGGAGACGCCGCTGTCGCGGGGCGAGCTTTGGTTTAATCCGCAAACCGGAAAATAAGCCGGCTTGCCGCCACCCCGCACGGCGACACAGGGGTCTGACCCCGTACGGGGTCAGACCCCACGGCCGGGGGTTACGGCCAGATGGCCTTCAGCACCGCCGCCAGGTGGTAGCCGCCCTGGATCAGCTGCGCTTTCGCCGCCGCCGACGACGGCACCGGATAGTTGTCCGGAATCGCCAGCGGCCACACGTTATACACCTCGCCATTGCGGCTAGTCTGCTGCGCCATCGCTCCCGGCACCACGTCTGCATAGGCCAGCTTGGCCACCACCAGCGTCTGATCGGCCCACTGGTACGGCCACGTCACCGGGTCGCCGCTGTTCGGCGCCACCACCGGCTCGCCGGCGATGACCATTTGCGCAAACTGCTCCGGGTTGCGCGCGCCGATACGGCGGAACGCATAGTTGACCACCGTCGTGTCCCAGTACGAGTGGAAGGCGCGCGTGGTCTGCGGCGCGCGCGGCGGCGTGGCCGGCTTGCTGTCATCCGCCGGCGCCGCCGGAATCAGCTCCGAACTCTTCGCCGTCAGCTTGATGTCGTCCAGCAGCAGGTTATTGCCGCCCTGCGTGGCAAACGCCTCCTTGTCATCCAGCTGCTTTTGCGTCGGCACCACGAAGCCGCCATGCTTGCCGACATAGCCCTCGCCCACATGCAGCGGCTGCGCGATGTCGCCGCTCAGGTGGGTCAGCATCAGCAAGGCCTGGCGCGGCGTGAAGTTGTGCGGATTGGTGGTGGCGTCGCCCTTCCCTTGTAGCACCGCGATGCACTGCTTCAGCGTCTGCACGATATCGTGGTCGGTGGTGCCGACGCCGTGGTCCTCATAGTGCGACAGCTGGAACGGCACGTCGGTGTAGTGGTACTCGCTGTGCTTTGGATTGGCGGTGGTGTAGGCCACCATTTCCTCCGTCTGCGGGCCGCAGTAGGTGCCCTTCACGCAGTCGGCCCACGACGCCACCTTGGCCAGGCTCTCGCCCGGCAGCAGCAAGGCCTGCACCTGCTTCTCGGCGTTGCTGCCCTTGATCAGCTGATCGGCGATGGCGCCGACCGCGCGGTGGCCGTCATTGCCCCAGGCGTGGGCGTTGAAGGAAACGAAGGCGCCGCTCAGCGCCAGGATGCATGCAAGCTTGTTCATTCGGGACTGCCTTTCGCTGGCTTGGGATATTGTTTGTTGATGTCGAGCGGCTGCGCGTACGCCGACGACCAGGTCTGCTCATGCAGCGCCGCCAGGCGCTGCGCCATTTTCTCGTTGCGCATCACCACTTCCAGGTTGCGCGACAAGTCCATATAGCCGCCGCTCCAGTTGCTGGTGCCGACCCAGGCAACCTGGTTATCGATCACCATGGTCTTGCTGTGGATGACGCGGGCAAACGGAATGAAGCCGGTCGAGGCCACCGGCAGCGTCACCACGCGGATCTCCACGTTCGGCAAGATCGCCAGGCTTTTCAGGTAAGCCTGCGCCGGATTTTCGAGGTTCCAGTTGGAGACCATCAGCTTGATTTTGACGCCACGGTTGGCCGCCGAACGCACGGCGTTGTCGATCACCGCGTAGTACGGCCGCGTGCCTTTCGGGCCGTAGCTCAGCGGCGCGTAGTCCAGCAGCTGGATGCGCACTTCGCTCTTGGCCTCCGCCAGCAGCGCCGGCAGGCCGGCCTCGGAATTGCCAACGCCAGCAGGGTTGTATTGCTGTGGGCTGGACAGCAGGAAGGTCGGCTGATGAATATCCGGCGCGGCAGCGCTGGCATTCAGCACCGGCGCGCTCTTGCCCTGCGAGATCAGCGCCTGCGCCTGCCAATCCTGGTTGAAGATCGCCTGCACCTGGCCGACCACTTTCGGATCGGTGATGCGCAAGCCGGTTTCGTGGATGTGCTCAAACGAGCGCCAGTCGAAATTCTGGCTGCCGATGTAGGCGGTGGCGCCATCCACCACCAGATACTTGGCATGGATGATGCCGTTGCCGGTCAGCTTGTTAAAGTCCAGCACACGGAACTCCAGATTCGGAATCGCCTTCAGGCGCTCGATGGTCGGCTGCTCCGACAGGCCCACGCCCTTCTGGTCCAGCAGGAAGCGGATCTTGACGCCACGCTTGCCGGCAGCCTCCAGATGTTCGACCACCTTGTCGAACACGCTGCCCGGCTTGATCACCGCGTAGAACTGGCCGATATCGATGCCCTGCCGGGCGTTGTCAAACAGCTCGCTCCACACCTGCGCCGGATTGCGCAGATCATCGCTGTGCAGCGGCGTTTCCACCGGCGCGGTCTGCACCAGCTCATAGCCGGGAATGGAAAACTCCGCATGCGCCGGCGCCGCCAGCACGCTGGCGGCCACCAGCGCGGAAAGTAAAAGTCGACGCATCATTGCTCCTTCTGTATGTAACGCTTGAGCGGCGCGGCGGCGCCGGCCGGTTTGCCCGCCTGCTCGCGCTTGACCAGATACTGCGTCAGCGCGTCCAGATCGCGCACGCCGGTCTGCGCGCGGCTGGTGCCGTTCCTGAAGCCGGGAAAGCCATCGCCGCCCTCGGCCAGGAAGTTGTTCGTCACCACGCGGTACGCGGTGTCCATCTCCAGCTTGACGCCGTTCAGCTTCACGCTGCCCGGCACCACCTTGCCGCCTTCCGGCTTGCTGGCGTCCCACTGATAGGTGAAGCCTTCCGACAGCTGCAGCAGGCCGCGCTTGGCGTCGCGGTCCTCCAGCCATTGCTGCTCCAGCAGTTCGACGATCTGCGCGCCGCGCAGATTCATCACCACCAGCGTATTCCCGAACGGCAGCACCGCCATCGCCTGGCCCAGCGTCACGCGCTTGCCCGGGCCGGACTCCAGATCCTGGCGGATGCCGCCCGGATTCTGCAGCGCGATCTGCGCGCCGTAAGGACGGCCGGCGGCCAGCATGGAGTCCGCCACCAGGTCGCCCAGCGCGGATTCGTTGACATGGTCCTTCTCGCGCTTCACGCTCGGCACGGCGATGGCGGCCACCGGACGCGCCAGCGCGGCAGCGCTTTGCTCGCGCGCTTTTTTCAGGTAGGCGCTCAGCACCGGATCGGCCGGCCACGTGCCCGGCACCATCACTTCCTGCCTGGCGCTGACGTCGCGCACGGTATTGGTCGCGGTGTCCACCGACAGCTTGATGCGGCCCAGCACGTGGCCGCCCATGTCGGACTGCGTCACCAGGCGGCCGTCCACCTTGCACAGATAGCCCTGGTGCGAGTGGCCGCTGATGACCAGGCGGATCGCCGGATCGAGGCGCTTGACCACGTCCACGATCGGCCCTTTCAGATTGGCGCAATCCTGCTGGTCGAATTTGTCGACGGTGCGGCCGCCCTGGTGGATCAGCACCACGAACACGCCCACGCCTTGCTTGCGCAGCTCCGGCAGCTGGCGGTTGATGGCGTCCGCCTCGTCGACGAAGTCCAGGCCGGCGATGCCGGAGGCCAGCGCCGATTCGGCCGTTTCGCGCAGCACCGTGCCGATGAAGGCGATCTTCACGCCATGCGCGGTTTCGATCTTATACGCCGGCAGCACCGGCTTGCGGGTGGCCATGTCGATGACGTTGGCGGCCAGGTACTGGAACTGCGCGCCCTGGTACGGGCCGTCGAACTTGCAGGCCTTGTCCGCGCGCGGCGAGGCGCAGCCGCCCTTCTGCTGGCGCAGCAGCTCGATGCGGCCCTGGTCGAATTCGTGATTGCCGACCGAGGTCACGCGCAGGCCGAGCAGATTCATGGCGCCGATGGTCGGCTCGTCCGCCCACATCGACGAAATCGCCGGGCTGGCGCCAATCAGGTCGCCGGCGCCGACCACCAGCAGTTCAGGATCCTGCTTGCGCCACGCCTGCAGCGCCGCGCCCAGCGTGTCGATGCCGCCGGCCTGGATGGTGCGCTGGCCGCCGCCGGCGGCGCTGTCCCAGACGTATTTGCTGGCTTCCAGATTGCCGTGAAAATCGTTCAGCGCCACCAGCTGCACTTCGGTCACGCCGGGCGGCGTGGGGGGCTGGCGCCACGCGCAGCCGGCCAGCGCGGCCATCATCATCAGGCTCAGATATTTTTTCATTGCGAGTCGTACGTGTGAGGAATCGGCCATTGTACCGTTCAGCCGGCGCGCTGCGCGCGGCGAAAAATATTACGTTACAAAGCCGTCCAACAATAAAAAACACCCTATAAGTACGGGCCTTATAGGGTGTTGTGCGTGCAGGGAAGACGGGCCGGAACCCGTCTTGCAATGAACGATTAGAAGTCCACCGACAGGGTCGCCGACGCGAAGCGCGGTGCGGCCATGTAGTAGCGGGCCACCGACGAAGCGGCCACGCCCTGGTACGACTGCGCGTTGATCACGGTGGTCGACGATGGGTTGCGGAACTGCTTGCTGGTCAGGTTGCTGACGTTGAAGGTCAGCTTAGGACGCTTCAGACCGCCGAAGTTCGGGAAGGTGTAACCACCATCCAGGTCGAACACGGTGTAGCCTGGCGCCACTTCGTCGTTCAGCAGCGAAGCGTACTGCTTGCTGGTGGCACGCGCCTTGGCACGCATCCAGAATGGACCGTCCTGGTATTCCACCGACAGGCCGGCCTTGCGGCGTGGCGCGTTCGGCGCATCCTTGCCGGCGGTCGGCAGCAGCACGCGGGTGGTGCCGGCGAAGCCGTACTGGTTGTCTTTCAGTTCGGTCTTCAGCAGGCCCAGCGAGCCGTAGAACGCCCAGCCGTTGATCGGGGTGTTACCCAGTTCCACTTCCAGGCCGCTGTGCTTCTCGGCGCCGATGTTCAGGTAGGTGTTCTTCGCGGTTTCAGGGTCGAACGAGCTGGCTTGCTTGTTCTTGAAGTCGGTGTAGAACGCGGTCACCGAGGCGATGAACTTGCTGTCCTGGTGACGATAACCCAGGTCGCCGCTCCACGAGGTTTCCGGCTGGGTGTCCTTGAACGATACCGGATTCAGGGTGGTGGCATCGACCACGACGTTCGAACCAACGTTACCGAAGATGAAGTTCGGCGGCGCCTTCATGTTCTTGGCGACCGAGGCGAAGATCTGGTCGTCGTTGGTCACGCGGTAGCGCGCGCCCAGCTGTGGCAGCACTTCGTTGTAGGTCTTGCTGAACTGGAATGGCTTGACGGTGTTGTTCTCGTCGCCGAAGTTGGTGAAGTCACGCTTGATGTACGGGGTGCGCACGCCAATGTTGATCTTGACCTTGTCGTCCATCAGGCTGATGGTGTCCTGGGCGAAGGCCTGGTAGGCGGTCGAGATCGAGATCCAGTCGCGGGCGTTGGCCGGGTGGCCGTCCGGACGCAGGATCTGGCCATCCTGCAGCCAGATATCGGCGCGGTTGCCGTCGTTGGTCAGCGCCAGCATCGGGCCGGTCTGCTCGTGACGCGCACGCTCCCACCACACGCCGGTCTTGATTTCGTGGTTGTCGGTGGTGTAGATGAAGGCCAGGTTGGCGCCCGGACGCACGGTGCGGGTCACGCTGGCGCTGGCCACCAGCACGGTGTCCAGGGTGTCGCCGTCGCCGTTCAGGTCAACGGTCTGATCGCGCTTGCCGGTGGCCGGGTTGTAGAAGCCTTTTTCCGACTGGGCGCGCTGCTGCGTGCCGCCATTGCCGAAGCCGTACCACATGTACGGGGTGAAGGCCACGTCCAGGTTCTCGCTCAGGCGGAACTTGCTGACCGCCGACGCGATGATGTTCTTGAACGGGTTGACCGACAGGCCGTAGTAAGCGACCGGCGACTGGGTGGTTTCGGTCTGCGCGGTGCCCTTGACCGGGGTCAGGTGGCCCTTGAAGGTGTCGGCGTAGTCGAAGTAGTAGCCGTTGGCTTTCAGTTCGCTCAGGGTCGGGTTGTAGATATTGTTGTTGACCGCCTTGTTGTACAGGATGGTCGCGTGGATGTAGTTGAAGCGGTCCCAGTCGTAGTTCGCACCGAAGTCGATGTGGTTACGGTCGGCGCCGCCCTTGCCCTTCCACTTGTCGGATTCAGCGTGCGAACCCGAGATGAAGGCGGTGAACTTACCATCCAGCATGGCGCCGGTGTCGTAGCGCACGAAGGACTTGCGCATGTTCAGCTGGCCGAAGGTCTGCATGGCGCGGACGCGGCGGGTTTTCTCTGGTGCGCAGGTGGTGATGCCGAAGTTACCGCCGGTGGCGCCCACTTGCGGCGAGTCGACGTCGGTCGAGCCCTGGGTCACGAATTCCGAGCAGGTGTTTTCCTGGTCCACGTACTCTTGTGGGTACACCGCGAAGTTACCGGAGTCGTTGACTGGCACGCCGTTGATGGTGGCGCCGATCTGGTCGGAGTTGAAGCCGCGCAGGGTCAGGCCGCCGCCGAACAGGCCGGTGGCGTCGTAGTTGTAGCTGTTCACTGCTGGCAGCATTTCCAGCGCTTGATAAGCATTGCCGGTAGGACGCTGCTTTTCCAATTCTTCAGCGGTAATGGTCGAACGTGCTTTTGGCGCGTCTTCCGTTACCATCAGGCCCATACCCAGTTTTTTACCGGTGATGACCACCTCGGCCTTGCCTGGCTTGGCAGCGGTTTGCTCGGTCGTCTCCTGAGCAAACGCGGCGCCGGCTGCCAGGGCAGTCAGGTGAGCCGCTACGGCGATGACGCTCAAGCGCAAGACCGGAGATTGTTTGGATTGCATTCAAAACCCCTTAGAGTGTTATTGTGAAAACGTGAGAAAACTTCCGAAATCCGTGTGTGAAGAGCTATTTTTCTCGGCACCAAAGCGAGAGTTTAACCAACGAAAATGACACTGGTATGACAACAAAAGTTGCTAATTTGCTCTAACTATCTACCACTATTGCATGTCAAAACGGGCCGCGACAAATACGTTTTTACTAAATTATTCAGTGGAAAAACATATAAATGGGCGCCTTATGCTAATAAATTAGCAAGTTCAGAGGGCTACAGAGGCAGGGAACGGGCGGAATTATAAGAGCATCGGCTGCCGATGAATTTTGTTCATGGCAACTATTAGAGATAAAACTCTTAATTGTAGTAAAACTGCGACAAAAAGCTAACGCAATTTTGACAAAAAGCAAAGCCGGCGGGGATGCCGCCGGCTTGGGAATGAAGCGGGATGGGTTTAACGTTTGGCTTTGGCGTCGGCGCCGGCGATCTCCGCCTCAAATTTGGCGAATTTGCCGTCCAGGGCTTTTAAAAGTCGCTGTTTGTCGGCTTCGGCCAGGAAAGAATAGCGGATGCTGTCATACGACAGTTTTTTCACTTCCGCGTAATCCGGCTGGTAGCGGGCCGCGTACAGCACGTATTCACCCGACAAATTGTTACGCGACACGCCGGCGTCGTCGGTGGACAACACATACGGCACGCCATATTTGCGGTACAGCGTGACCGGGTGCGCCTGGTCCTTGATGCCGAGGATGAAGTCGTTGCTGCTCAGGTTGACCTCGACCGCAATCTTTTGATCATGCATTTTTTTCATGATCGCCAGCGGATTGCTCTCGTGGGCGATATCCATGCCGTGGCCGATGCGGCTGGCGCCGGCCACGTCGATGGCGTCCTTGATGTGGAAGGTCAGGCCCTCCGGCGGCACCATGCCCAGCGACAGCTCGCCGGCGTGCAGCGCCAGCTTCACCTGCGGATACTTCGCCTTCATGAACTTGAACATCTGCATGTGCAGCGCGTAGTCGCGCATCGACACGTTGACGCTCTCCTGGCCGACGATGTTGACGCCGACGATCTTCGGATTCGAGGACGCCAGCTTGAAGCTGGACACGATCTGCGAGAACACCTGCGACGGCGACAGGAAGCGCAGCGCGAACGGCTGGTAGCGCAGCGTGAAATTGGCGTCGTCGATGCCGGCGCTGACCGTTTCCACGTTTTTCAGGTAGGCGCCGATCCAGCCCTGGAAGGCCTGGTCCTGATCCAGTTTGGTAATCAGCGCGGCAAAGTCGGCGTCGCTCACGCCGCCGGCCAGCGCCTTCTTGTCGAAGTCCGCGTCCTGCGCGATCGGCGCGATTTCGTAGATGGTTTCGATGTAGCTCAGGTTTTCCTGGATGGCCCGCTGCTTCAGGCGCTGCAGGCCGTCCACCGCGTTGGTCGACGCCACCGGGTTGAAGTAGGCGAAGGTGTCGAAGAACTGGCGGTCCGGTGGCGACTGCACCGCGCCGTGGTTGTAAAAGTCCTTGTCCGACCAGCGCTGCAGCAGGTTGGCCAGCAAGGTGTTGTCGTTCATGACGCCCTGGCCGGACACGCAGCCGTCATGCGGCTTGTTCTTCTCGATGGTGTAATTGGCCTTGTTGACGCAGAAGCCTTCCTTGTCCACCCACTCCAGGTACTGCTCGGCGTAGATCGCGCCCGAGTAGTGGTGATGCAGGTCGCCGCCCTTGGGCATCATGGTGAAGAACATCGTCAGCTCGGCCAGTTTCGGCTCCTTGCCCGGCGCGATCAGCGCGGCGAAGTGGCGCTTGGTGGCCTCCTCGTTGGCGTTGGCAGCCTGGGCGTGCGGCATGGCGCACAACACGGCGGCGGCCAGTGCGAGGGCTTTGAGGTTGTTCTTCATGTGTCTATCCTAAATTAAGTCGTTTCACGAACATGCACCTGGCGGCCGGCGGCATACGTGGCCGCGATGGCGCGGTCATCGCCCAGCAGGGCCAGCGCGAACAGCAGTTCTTCCAGGCTGTTGCTGCGCGACGTACGGCGCTGCAGCAGCGGCGTGGCCTGCGGATCGATGACGATG
The DNA here is from genome assembly GCF_013408245.1 of Duganella sp. 1224. Taxonomy (GTDB): domain Bacteria; phylum Pseudomonadota; class Gammaproteobacteria; order Burkholderiales; family Burkholderiaceae_D; genus Rugamonas. Next base: position 108,676 of record NZ_JACBYS010000008.1, on the reverse strand, counting down.
AAATCCGCTTCCGCGCCCGGCGCGAAGCTGCCGATCGTGCCTTCCAGCTGCATGCTGCGGGCGGCGCCCAGCGTGGCCAGGTAGAACATGCGCAGCGCCGGCAGGTAACTGCCCTTCAAGCGCGCTACTTTATAGGCTTCATTCATCGTTTGCAACATGGAGAACGAGGTGCCGCCGCCGACGTCGGTGGCCAGCGAGAGCAGCACGCCGGCATCGTCGGCGCGTTCGAAGTCGAACAGGCCGCTGCCGAGGAACAGGTTGGAGGTCGGGCAGATGGCGGCGGCGGACTGCGTTTCGGCCATGCGGCGGCGGTCCTGCTCATCGAGCCAGATGCAGTGGCCGTACATGGCGCGCGGACGCAGCATGCCGTAGCTGTCGTAGACGTCGATGTAGCTGCGGGCGTTGGGGAACAGTTCGCGCACCCACGCGCATTCGGCTTCGTTTTCGGAGACGTGGGTTTGGATGAAGGTGTCCGGGTAGGCGGCCGCCAGTTCGCCGGCCAATTGCAGCTGGCGTTCGGTGGACGTCGGCGCGAAGCGCGGCGTGATGGCGTACAGCGAGCGGCCGCGCTTGTGCCAGTGCCGGATCAGCGCCTCGGTGTCGCGGGCGCTGGTTTCGGCGGTGTCGCGCAGGAAGTCGGGGCAGTTCCGGTCCATCATCACCTTGCCGGCCACCATGCGCAGGCCGCGCTGCTCGCTGGCGGTGAAAAAGGCGTCCACCGATTGCGGGTGCACGGTGCAGTAGACCATGGCGGTAGTGGTGCCGCAGCGTAGCAGCTCGTCGAGGAAGAAGTCGGCCACGTTGGCGGCGTGCGCGCTGTCCTCGAACTGGCGCTCGGACGGGAAAGTGTACGTCTCCAGCCATGGCAGCAGGCCTTCCGACGGCGAGGCGATCATGTCGGTCTGCGGGTAGTGGATGTGGGTATCGATAAAGCCCGGCATCAGCAGCTTGCCGCTGTAGTCGTGCACCAAGGTCCCCGGCGGCAGCGAGGCGCGCAAGGCGGCGTAGTCGCCGGCGGCCTGGATTTTGCCGTCTTCGACGATCAGCAGACCGTCTTCGTGCCAGTCGTGCGACTGGTCGCTGAAGGCCGGATCGGCGAGGAAGTGCAGCAAGCTGCCACGGTAGGCTTGCAGGTTGGTGGTCATATTGGTCTTCCTGAAATCTTGAATGCTTTGTTAGCTTGCTATCGCCAGCCTTGCTGACGCACCGCCGCCCAGGGCGGCGATTTGCTGTCGTTCCCACACCATCAGCAACTGCGCGCACACGGAGGCGGCGATGGCGGCGGGGAGCTTGCTGGAGATGCCCGGCAGGCCGATGGGGCAGACCATGTTGTCGATGCGGTCTTGCGGGATGCCGCGCGCGGCCATGCGGCGTTCGAATTGTACCCGTTTGGTGTGGGATCCGATCAGTCCGAACCAACCGGTGTCTTTCCGCTCCAGGATGGCCTGGGTCAGGCGCTGGTCCAGCGCGTGGCTGTGGGTCATGACCAGGTAGCTGGCGTCTGGCGGCGCGCTGGCCACGCAGGCTTCCGGCGTGTCTGTCGCTTCCGTGGTGACGTTGGCCGGCAGGTCCGCGGGGAACATGTCCTCGCGCTCATCGACCCAGGTGACGGTGCACGGCAGCTCGCCCAGCAAACGCACGATGGCCGCGCCAACGTGGCCGGCGCCAAACAACACCAGATGCGCGCGCGGCGCCAGGCAGGGATCGGCCAGCCAGCGGCGGCCAGCGGCGTCGCGCAGTACGTGCGTACCGCGCTCGCGGTCCACGGTCGGCGCAGCAACGCCATCGCGGGTGCACGCCGCGCTGCCGTCCGAGCCGTCGCCAGCGACGATGCTGCCGGCCGCGTCGAGCAGCACCGCAGTTGAAGGCCCGTCGATGGCGCTGAGACGCCAGCTGTCTTCGCGCGAGCGGACGCGCAAGCCGGCCAGCACGGCAGCCAGCGCCGGCCCGACCAGCTCAAACGCCAGATGCACCACGCCGCCGCAGCACTGTCCCAGCGTCGGGCCCAGCGCGTATCGCTCCAGCCGCGAACCCGCCACCAACGCGGCGCCATCCGCATCGGCCACATCGGGCGCGCGCGACGGCGCGGCGGCACCGGCCGGCGCGAGCGCATCAGCGGCCAGGCGCTGGCTGACGGCGCTTTTGAGCATCTCGCGCGCCAGCTCCACCGCGCACAACTCCAGATGCCCGCCGCCGATCGTATCGTGCTGCTCATGCGCGGTCACCAGCATCTTGGCGCCGGGCTCGCGCGGGCCGGAGCCCTCCACGATCGCCACCGTCACCAGCACTGCCGGTTCAGACACCCGCGCTGTCAGCCACGTGTTCATCACGACGCCATTTCCACCGCGGACACCGCCCGCAGTATCTCTTCACTGGTGGCCGGCGCGTTCAGCGGCGGATGCACGCGATGGCCGCCCACGGCGGAAATCGCATCCCGTATCGCAAAGAACACCGAAAACGGCAGCAGCAACGGCGGCTCGCCCACCGCCTTCGAGCGATGGATGCTGTCCTCCACGTTCGGATTATCGAACAGCTTCACGCGAAAGTCCTTCGGACAATCCGAGATACCAGGAATCTTGTACGTGGAAGGCGCATGCGTCATCAGCTTGCCCGCCGCGTTCCACCACAACTGCTCGGTGGTCAGCCAGCCCATGCCTTGAACGAACGCCCCCTCCACCTGGCCGATATCGATGGCTGGATTCAGCGAACGGCCGGCATCATACAACGCGTCCGCCCGCAGCAGCTTCCACTCGCCGGTCAGCGTATCCACCACCACCTCCGACACCGCCGCGCCATACGCGTAGTACGAGAACGGATGCCCGCTCATCGTCTTCGGATCCCAGTGCAGATGCGGCGTCGCATAAAAACCGTCCGACCACAGCTGCACCCGCGCCAGATAAGCCTTCTGCACCAGCTCCGCAAACAGCACCTTGTGGCCGTTCACGTGCACGTGATTGTCGAAGAAGCGCACCGGCTGGCCGTCGTCGTCGCCGTACAGCTTGACCGCATACGCCGCCAGCCGCTCGCGAATCTGCCGCGCCGCATCCTGCGCCGCCTTGCCGTTGAGGTCCGCGCCGGTGGACGCCGCCGTCGCCGACGTATTCGCCACCTTGCTGGTATCGGTCGCCGTAATGCGCACGTGCGACAGGTCCAGCCCCAGTTCATGCGCCACCACCTGCATCACCTTGGTGTTGATGCCCTGCCCCATCTCCGTGCCGCCATGATTGACCAGCACCGAACCATCGACATACACATGCACCAGCGCCCCCGCCTGATTCAGGTGGGTGACATTGAACGCAATGCCAAACTTCAGCGGCGTGAACGCGATGCCCTTCTTCAGCACCGGGCTGCCGGCGTTGAACGCCTCGATGGCCTTGCGCCGCGCGCGGTACTCGCTGGTCTGCTCCAGCTCCGCCGTCAGCGCTTCGATCACGTTATCGACAATCTCCTGCCCATACGGCGTGACATTGCGCTCCGTCGTGCCGTAGAAATTCAGGCGGCGGACATCCAGCGCATCGCGCCCCAGATTGCGCGCGATCTCGTCGATAATGTACTCGATCGCAATCGCGCCCTGCGGACCGCCAAAGCCGCGGAAAGCGGTGTTCGACTGCGTATTGGTCTTGCCGCAGCCCGCGCGGATATCCACGTCCGACAAATAGTAGGCGTTATCGAAGTGGCACACGGCACGCGTTGCCACAGGCCCGGACAGGTCGGCCGAGAAGCCGGCGCGCAGCGTCATGTCCACGCGCGCCGCCAGGATCTTGCCGTTATCGTCGTAGCCGACTTCATATTCATAGTAGAAGCAATGGCGCTTGCCGGTGACCAGCATGTCGTCATCGCGGTCCGCGCGCAGCTTGACCGGACGGCGCAGTTTGGCCGCCGCGATGCCGGCCGACGCCGCCCACAGCGCCGACTGCGACTCCTTGCCGCCAAAGCCGCCTCCCATGCGGCGGCACTCCACCTGCACCTTGTGCGAGTGGACGCCGATGGCATGCGCCACCACGTGCTGCATCTCGCTCGGGTGCTGCGTGGAGCATTGCACCAGCATGCCGTTGTCCTCTTTCGGAATGGCGTAGGCGATCTGCCCTTCCAGATAGAACTGCTCCTGCCCGCCGACGAACAACTGCCCCTTCACCACGCGCGGCGCGGCTTCGAAGGCGGCCTGGTAATCGCCGCGCTTGAGCTGCATCGGCGGCAGCACGTAGGAGCCGGCGGCCTTGGCCTCCTGCGGCGTGAAGATGGCCGGCAGCTCCTCGTACGTCACCACGGCCCGACGCGCCGCGCGGCGCGCGTTGTCATGCGTATCCGCCACCACGATGAAGATCGGCTGGCCGACATACATCACCTCTTCCACCGCCCAGATAGGATCGTCGTGGATGATCGGGCCGCAGTCGTTGGTGCCGACGATATCGGCGGCGGTATAGACCGCCGTCACGCCCGGCGCGGCGCGCACCGGCGCCAGGTCCATCGCCACGATGCGCGCATGCGCCTTCGACGACAGGCCCAGCGCCGCGTGCAGCGTGCCTTGCAGCTCCGGAATGTCGTCCGTGTACGTAGCCTGCCCCAGCACATGCAGCGCGGCCGATTCGTGCGGACGCGACACGCCCACCGCCTGCCATGCGTGCTCGCTGGACTGCGCAATCGCGGATGGCGCAACAGGTTGATTCATGATGGCTCCTTTCAGGCGCGGCAAGCGAAAGCGTTGACGGCATCGGCCGCAAGCGGCGCGTCGGCGCGCGTCTCCAGCCAGAAGCGGCGCAGCAGATTCTGCGCCGCCTGCATGCGGTAGCTGCTCGACGCGCGCATATCCGTCAGCGGCGCAAAGTCCTGCTGCAACTGGTCCATCGCCACCCGCAGATTGGCCTCGCTCCAGCGCAAGCCGGTCAGCGACGCTTCGGCACGCGGCGCGCGGCGCGGCGTGGCCGCCATGCCGCCAAAGGCGATCCGCGCATCCTTGACGGTGTCGCCATCCAGCGTGAACGCAAACGCCGCACACACCGCTGAAATATCCTGGTCGAAGCGCTTGGCCAGCTTGTAGGTCCGGAAGCGCACCTCTGCGCGCGGCAGCGGCACCCGCACTGCGGCAACAAATTCGTCGGCCCGCAAGTCCTTCTTCTGGTAGTCCAGATAGAAAGCCTCCAGCGCCAGCAGGCGGCGGCCGGACGGACCTTGCAGCACCACCTCGCTGCCCAGCGCAATCATCCACGGCATCGAGTCGCCGATCGGCGAACCGTTGGCGACATTGCCGCCCAGCGTACCGGCGTTGCGGATCGGCAGCGAGGCAAAGCGCTGCCACAATTCGCCCAGCTCCGCCGGATACAACTCGCACAGCGCCGCATACGCCTCGTTGAGCGACACGCCCGCGCCAATTTCCAGCATGCCGTCCTTCTGCTGGACGCTTTGCAGCGCGCTGACGTGGCCGAGATAAATGATGTCGCCCAGTTCGCGCATCTGCTTGGTCACCCACAGCCCGATGTCGGTGGAGCCAGCCAGCAGCGTGGCCTTGGGGTGCGCGGCGCGCAGCGCCACCAGTTCCTCCAGCGTGCGCGGTGCATGGAACGAGGCGCCGCCGGCGCTGTAGGTGGCGCCGGCCTCGCGTTGCAAGGCCTGCAACTGCCGCGTCAACGCGGCGCGGTCAAACGACACCTTGGGCAGCTCGGTCATGCGCTGCGCCGCGTCGATGATGGGACGGTAGCCGGTGCAGCGGCACAGGTTACCGGACAAGCAGTCATCGATCTCTTTGCGCCGCGCCGGCTGGCCGTCCTTGTCCAGGTACATGCCCCACAGCGACATCACGAAACCCGGCGTGCAGAAACCGCACTGCGAGCCGTGGCACTCCACCATCGCCTGCTGCACCGGGTGCAGCGAACCGTCCGGCTGCTGCATGTCCTCCACCGTGAACAATGCCTTGCCGTCCAGCGTGGGCGCGAACTGGATGCAGGAGTTCACCGCCTTCATCTCCAGCTGGCCGGCCGCGTTCAGGCTGCCGACCACCACGGTGCAGGCGCCGCAATCGCCTTCGGCGCAGCCTTCCTTGGTGCCGGTGCAGTGCAGGTCCTCGCGCAGGTGCTGCAGCACGGTGCGGGTGGGGGCGGCGTCGTGGATCTCCTGCACGGCGCCACGGTAGTAAAAGCGAATCGGGTCGGACATCACAATCTCATTCAGCAAATGGGTGAACCTTGCGCCAGTGTTCGGCGATATCGATGCGGCGGGTGATCCAGACCTTGTCGTGACTTTGCACGTAGTCGAGGAAGCGCGCCAGCGCCGCCGCGCGCGCCGGACGGCCGACGATGCGGCAGTGCAGGCCGATGGACAGCATCTTCGGCTGGTTCAGGCCCCCCGGATCGCCCTCCGCGTACAGCACGTCGAACGCGTCCTTCAGGTAATCGAAGAACTGCGTGCCGGAGTTGAAGCCCTGCGCGGCGGCGAAGCGCATGTCGTTGGTGTCCAGCGTATAAGGCACGATCAGTTGCGGCGCGCTGGCAGCCACGCCGTCGGCATTGGTGTAGTCGACCTTCTGCCAGAACGGCAGGTCGTCGCCGTAGTGATCGGCGTCGTAGCGGAAGCCGCCGTGCTCCATCACCAGCCTGCGCGTCTGCGGCGAATCGCGGCCGGTGTACCAGCCTTGCGGCGCGCTGCCGGTCAGTTCGCGGAGGATGTCCACCGCCTCCTTCATGTGCGCGCGCTCGGTGGCCTCGTCCATGTTTTGATATGAAATCCAGCGCAGGCCGTGGCAGGCGATTTCGTGCCCCAACTGCTGGAACGCCGCCACCGCCTCCGGATTGCGCTTGAGCGCCATCGACACGCCAAAGATCGTCAACGGCAGCTTGCGCTCCTCGAACATGCGCAGCAATCGCCACAGGCCGGCGCGCGAACCATATTCATACAGCGACTCCATGCTCATGTGGCGGTTGCTGAACGACGCCGCGCCGATGATCTCGGACAGGAAAGTCTCGGAACCCGCATCGCCGTGCAGCACGCTGTTCTCGCCGCCCTCCTCGTAGTTCAGCACGAACTGCAGGGCGACGCGGGCCTGGTTGGGCCACCGCGCATGCGGCGGGGTCGGGCCGTAGCCGATCATGTCGCGTGGGTAGTTGTCGTAAGTGGTCATGGCGCGGGCGGGTCTATGGGGAATATATCCTTAATCATATATGCCCACGCGCATGGCGGTATATGATTTACACAATAGATACTCATTACCTACGGATATAGGACCGATCATGGGCAAACTCAGCACGCACGTTCTCGACATCACGCAGGGCAAGCCGGGCGCCGGCGTCAAGCTGGCCTTGTACGCGGTGACGCCGCGGGGCCGCACGCTGCTGAAGACCGACGTGACCAACAGCGACGGCCGCTGCGCCACGCCGCTGCTGGAGGGCGACGCACTAAAACAGGGCAAGTATGAACTGGTCTTCAGCGCCGGCGCGTATTTCGACGCCCAGGGCGTGGCGCTGCCGGAGCCGAAGTTCATCGACGAGGTCACACTGGCCTTCGGCGTGGCCGACGCCAGCCAGAACTACCACGTGCCGCTGGTGGTGTCGCCGTGGGCCTACTCCACTTATCGCGGCAGCTGATCAGCGCTGCTTGCCGAGATACCTGGCAAAGAAGGTCTCCAGGCGGCGATAAACTTCCGCCTGGTTTTCGGTGTCGTAGAAGCCATGGCCTTCATAGTCGATGTAGAACCACTCCGGCGGGTGCCCGGCCTTTTCCAGCGCCTCCTTCATCAGGAACGCATGTTCCTTCGGCGCGCGCTTGTCCTTGCCACCGTGGATCAGCAGCACGCCGGCCTTGATGCTGGCGGCGTTCAGATTCGGCGAATAGCGTTCCCACTCTGTCTTGTCGAGGCCAAATACGCGCTTGTTCCAGGCGATGCGGCGGCTGTTGCCGGCCACCCCGTCCTCCGTCTGCAACAGGCCGATGTCGTACACGCCGGCGTAGCCGACCGCGCACTTGAACAGGTCCGGTTCGCGCGAGGCCAGCATCAGCGCCGAATAGCCGCCGAAGCTGCCGCCGTACACGCACATCTTCGAGCCATCGACCTCGCCCTGGGCGACGGTCCACTTCACGCCATCAACCAGGTCATCCATGATCTTGCCGCCCCACTGGCGATCCCCCGCCCGCTCAAAGCCGCGCCCACGGCCGCCGGAGGCGCGGAAGTTCACCTGCAACACGGCATAGCCGCGATTGGCCAGGAACTGCGCGTCGCTGTCGAAATACCAGCTGTCGCGGATGCCGAAGGGGCCGCCGTGCGGGATCAGGATCAGCGGCGGCTTGTTGGCGGTTTTAAAGGCAGGCAACGTGAGATAGCCGTCGATCTGCAGGCCGTCGCGCGCCTTGAAGCTGACCGGGCGGCGTGCCGCCATATGCTCCGGCTCGATGTCTTCCATCGCAGCGAACAACATGTCGGCCTTGTTGGCCTTGCGGTTGTACAGGTAGTAGGCGCCCGGATCGCGGTCGCTCCCCACCCAGAACAGCACCTGGCTCTGGTCCAGCGACTCGTTCACCAGCCGTACCGTATGGTCGGGGAACTGGCGCGCCAGTTCCTGCATCAGCGCCGTATCGGGATTGGCCGGGTCCAGATAGGAAACCTTGGGCCGCCCGACGGCCGAGTAGACCATCAGCGGGGTATTATCCGGCCCGCCGGACTCCAGCAAATCGACACTGCCGTGATCATCGCTGGCAATCAGTTTGCGATTGCTGCCCGTCATGTCTTCGCTGACCACCCGGGTCGGGCCATTGGCCTCTGCCTGCCATGCATAGAAGGTGCGGTTATCGGGCGAGAAGCCGAACGGCGTCAAGCGCGTGTCATTTTTCTGCAGCGGGAAGATCTCCCATTCCGTCGTAACCTCGTTCAGACGCCACACGCGCGCATGCCCATCTTCGTCGGTGCCGCTGCCAAAGCGCGGCTTGCCGGCGTTGTCGACCACGAACGAGACGTTGGGCGCCTTCACATTGGCCACCAGCTTGCGGATCCCGGTGCGGGTATCCAGGTCATATAGCGCGCTCTGATCCAGATCCCATTGCTGGACGCCAATCAGCAGATGGTCGTTCGGCTGCTTGTAGACATACACCGGATAGGCATAGCCCTCGTCCGGGTTGTAGCGGTTGCGGCCGTACTGGCCGATGTTCCAGCCGTACAAATAGGTTTGATTCTTGCCGTCGTAATCCATGGCCAGCAGTTCGCCGGTCGCCTGCGGAATTTCGCGCGTCCCTACTTCAATCGCCTTCTGCACCAGCACCCGCACGTTGCTGACCCAGGTATAGTCGGCCGGCACCTCGAACACCGGCATGCGTACCGTGCCCTCCAGCTTCAGGTCGGGCAGGCTGTAGAAGCTGACCATCGGCACCGTGCGCGCGCCTACCGGCACCCGCACGGTCATGGCCAGGTGCTTGCCGTCCGGCGACATCACCGGGTTGTAGTACTGGTCCATCCTGGCAAAGCTGGAGATAGGCACCAGCGGCGGCATCGTTTGCGCGCTAGTAATCAACGGGAACAGCGCGGCGAAGGTAAGCAAAGGCAGGCGCATGATATGGACCTGAAGTTGAATTACATAAATACTAACACGCCAAGCAACATTGTCAAATTGAAACAATTGGAGAGATTTCAGGCATCGGCTAAGATGCGGCCATGACTGAATCCCTGATCGCCTCCCTCCTCCAGCAAGCCGTCGAACTGCACCAGCAGGGCCGGCTCGAACCGGCGCAAGCCCTGTACCGGCAAGTGCTGCAACTCGATCCACAGCGCTTCGACGCCCTGCATCTGCTGGGCGTGATTGCGCGCCAGCAGGGCGATGCGGCTGGCGCCGTCGATCTGATCTCCCGCGCGCTGGGCGTCAACGAGGCGCAAGCCAACGCCCATTGCAACCTTGGCGTGGCGCTGCTGGACCTGGGCCGCGCGGAGGAGGCGCTGGCCAGCCACGAGCGCGCCCTGGCGCTCAATCCTGCGTATGCGCTGGCGTGGAGCAATCGCGGCAATGCGCTGCGCCGGCTCGGCCGGCTGGACGAGGCGCTGGATAGCTACCAGCGCGCCCTGCAGATCCAGCCGGCCTATGCGGAAGCGCACTGCAACCGCGCCATCGTGCTGCAGGACCAGGGCCGCTATCTGGAAGCGCTGGGCACGGCAGAAGACGCCTTGCACATCAAGGACCGCTACGCCGATGCCTGGCTGGCGCGCGGTAACGCCTTGCACTGCCTGCGTTATCTGCCGGAGGCGGTGGAGAGTTTCGACCGTGCCATCCATCTGCGCCCCGACTGGGCGGAGGCGTACAGTGCGCAGGGCGCGTCGCTGCACCGGCTGGGCGAGTTCGCGGCGGCGCTGGACAGTTTTGATCAGGCCATCCGCCACCAGCCGGACTACGCGCTGGCGCACTACCAGCGCGGCAACGCCTTGCGTTCGCTGGATCGCCGCGACGAGGCCATCGCCGCTTACCGCGCCGCGTTGGCGCATGGCGATAATCCCGAGACCATCGCTTTCGCGCTGGCGTCGGTGGGCGCGGGCGAAACGCCAGCCGCGCTGCCGAACGATTATGTACGTTCGCTGTTCGACCAGTATGCCAATCACTTCGATCAGCATCTGACCGAGGTGCTGGGCTATCAGACGCCGGCGGTGCTGGACGCGCTGCTGCGCCATGTTGCCCCGGCCTCGGAACTGTCCACCGTGGACCTGGGCTGCGGCACCGGCTTGTGCGCGCCCTACCTGCGCGCGTATTCGCGCCGGCTGGATGGCGTCGATTTGTCGCAGCAGATGCTGGACAAGGCGGCCGAGCGCCGTCTCTACGATTCGCTGACCTGCGCCGACCTCACCACCTATCTGGACGGCCGCGATGCCAGTTGGGACCTGGCGGTGGCGGCCGATGTGTTCGTCTACATCGGCGACCTGGGGCCGGTGTTTCGCGCGGTGTATGCGGCGCTGCGTCCGGGTGGGCGCTTCTGCTTTTCGGTGGAGGCGGGAGACGGCGCCGACTATGTACTACGCCCGTCGAATCGCTACGCACATACCGAAGACTATCTGCGCCGCCTGGCCGCGCAAATGGGCTTCACCGTGCTGGCCATGCAGTCGCTGGACGCGCGGCAGGAAAACGGCGCGCCGATTGCCGCACACGCTTTCCTGTTATGCAAATAGATCATGTCTTCATCCGCGTCTCGCCTGGCGGTCCAGAGGCCGAACTGCTGCGCGCTTTTGGCTTGAGTGAGGGCAGCGGTAACACGCATCCGGGACAAGGCACGGCCAACCGCCGCTTCTTCTTCGCCAACGCTTTCCTGGAGCTGCTGTGGATCGCCGACGCGGAGGAAATCACGAACGCGCGCACGCGGCCGACCATGCTGCGCGAACGCTTGTCAGCCAGCCGCGATGGAGGCGGCGGCGATGGAGGCGGCGGCGATGGAGGCGGCGGCGATGGAGGCGGCGGCGGGGGCAACGGCGGCGGGTGCGGGTGCGGCGGTGGCGGTGGCGGTGGCGGCGGCGGTGGCGGCGAAGACGGCAATGGCGCAGCCTCGCCGTTCGGCATCTGCTTCCGCCCGGCGGCCACGTTTGACACCTGGGATTACGCGCCGGCCTATCTGCCGCCCGGCATGAAGATCGGCATCGCCAGCGAAGCGCCCTTGTGCGAGCCGATGTGGTTCTGCACCTCGGCCGGCAAGGCGCCGGAAGCCTTCGACAGCGACCGCCGCCAGCCGCTCGACCACGCGGCTGGCCTGCGCGCCATCACCGCCCTGCGCTGCACCGTGCCGACGGCCGCCCTGTCGCCGGCGGCGCGCGCCAGCGGCATCCCGTTCGCGCAAGGCGACGCCCACCTGCTGGAAATCACCTTCGACCACGCGGCACGCGGCCAGACCAAGGACTTCCGCCCCACCCTGCCACTGCTATTCCACTACTGAGGCACCTCATGCGCATCCAACACTTCATTGGCGACGCCGTTCTGCACCGCGATGAAATCGGCGAATCACCTTGCCAGGTGCACAGCTTCCGGCGCGGGAACGAACTTTATTTTCTGAAGACGTCACCGCTGATCTACGCCGGCACCACGTACAGCGTCCTGCGCGAGGCGGCGGTGCTGCAATGGCTGGCCGGCAAAGTGCAGGTGCCGGAGGTGGTGATGACCGCGCAGGACCAGCATCAGGAATACATGATCACGCGCGCCGTGCCGGGCGTGCCGCTGGCCGACCACCTGGACGACGAGGGGCGCGCGCTGGCCCTGTTCCGCGAAGCGCTGCGGCAGATGCAGGCCATCGACATCAGCGGCTGCCCGTTCGACTCCAGCGCCGAAGTACGCCTGCGCGAACTCGAATTCCTCGTCAGCCAGGGCCTGATCGACCACGACTACGACTTCAGCGCCTGGCCCGGCCTGGACACGCCGCAAGACCTGCTGGCGCGCCTGCACGCCACGCTGCCGCAAGAAGAGCTGGTGTTCTCGCACGGCGACCTCAACGACAGCAACGTCTTCGTTACCGACAACGACCAGCTCTACTTCATTGACCTCGGCCGCGGCGGCAAAGCCGACCGCTGGCTCGACATCGCCTTCGCCCACCGCAACCTGCGCGAAGACGTCTCCGCCGCCGCCGCCGCGCAACTGCTGCCCGACGACGCCCCGGCGAAACGCCAGTTCTTCGAGCAACTGGACGAACTGTTCTGACCTTTGGAAAGAGCCGCACAGCGGCGCACGAGGCTTGCACGTTGCCCCTGCTTACCGTAGAATCGGAAACTGTTGTCCATTGTTAAAGCCCATCGGGCTGACCACTTTCCCCATGCAAGATTCTTTACGGTGACCCTTGGATACCGTTCCCCTTTGGGTGCAATTCCTGGCACTCTGTTTCCTGATACTCTGCTCGGCCTTCTTCGCGATGGCGGAAACCGCCCTGATGGCGGCCAACAAATACCGCCTGCGCCATGAAGCCAAACGCGGCAGCCGCCGCGCCATCACCACGCTGTGGCTGCTTGACCGCACCGACAAGCTGCTGTCGCTGGTGCTGATCGCCAACACGCTGTTCAACGCCGCCGCCACCGCGCTGGTGACGTCGATCGCCATCCAGACTTTCGGCCACGACGACAACGTCATCACCATCTCCACCGGCGTGGTGGCCTTCCTGCTGATCGTGTTTGCCGAGATTTCGCCCAAGGTCATCGGCGCCACCTTCCCGGAAAAAATCGCGCTGCCGACCAGCATGGTGCTGAAGCCGCTGATGTCGCTCGCCAAGCCGATGATCTGGTTCGTCAACCTGTTCGTGTCGGTGCTGCTGAAGGTGTTCGGCATCAAGGCCGGCTCGCACGCGCACGACCCGCGCCTGTCGCCCGAGGAGCTGCGCTCGATCGTGCTGGAGGGCGGCAACTTCATCCCGCAAAAGCACAAGAGCATCCTGCTCAACCTGTTCGACCTGGAAACCATCTCGGTCGAGGACATCATGACGCCGCGCGCGCAGATCGAAGCGCTCAACCTGGAACTGCCGGTCGAGGAAATCAAGCGCGAGCTGACCACCTGCTACCACAACAAGCTGCCGGTCTACGAGGGCGAGATCAACCGCATCGTCGGCATCCTGCACGTGCGCAAGGCGGTGGCGCTGCTGAACCAGGAAGAGGAGCTGACCACCGCCCACTTCCGCGAGCTGCTGACCACGCCCTACTTCATCCCGCAGGACACCCGCCTGTTCACCCAGCTGCAGTACTTCCAGGAGAACCGCGAGCGCCTCGGCATCATCGTCGACGAGTACGGCGAGGTACAGGGCCTGGTCACGCTGGACGACATCATCGAGGAAATGATCGGCGAATTCACCACCTCGACACCGAGCGCGGCCAAGGCCGACAGCTTCGGCTGGGACGCCCACGGCGAATGCCTGCTGGACGGCGCCACCCCACTGCGCGACGTCAACAAGCGCCTCGGCCTGAGCTTCCCGCTGGACGGCCCCAAGACCCTGAACGGCATGCTGCTGGAACTGTTGCAAGAAATTCCAGACGCGCCCATCAGCATCAAGGTCGAGCAGTGCATCATCGAAGTGGTGCAGGTGCACGACCAGGCCATCAAAGTCGTCAAATTGCGACGCCCGGCCGGTCAGCCCGGCCTGTAAAACCACGCAAACGCGTGGGCGGGCGCAACAGAGCGGAGTAAAATCGGTGCGCACGCTTTACAAAAATAGTGCCTGAGAGCATCATTCCAAGGATACGCTCCCTTCCACCCTGACAGACGCTTCTATGGCCGCAGTCCTACCGAACGCAGTGCCAGGCGCCCCGATGCCGGGGCTGGCGCGGGCATTGGTGCAAGCGGGACGGCTCTCCGCCGCCCAGGCCGAAGCCTTGCAAAAAAAATCGGTGGCGGAAAAGCAGGCCTTCATCGACGTGCTGCTGGCCAGCGGCGTCATCGAGGCCAAGGCGCTGGCCGCGTTCTGCGCCGACACCTTCGCCTACCCACTGATGGACGTCAACGCCCTCAGCGTCGACGCCCTGCCGGCCAAGATCATCGACAGCAAGCTGATGCAGTCGCAGCGCGTGATCGCGCTGGCCAAGCGCGGCAACAAGATGTCGGTGGCCATCTCCGATCCCACCAACACCCAGGCGCTGGACCAGATCAAGTTCCAGACCGAGTCCACCGTGGAACCGGTGATCGTGGCGCACGACGCGCTGCTGCAACTGCTGGCGCGCATCAGCAAGAGCAGCGAGCAGAGCATCGCCGAACTGGCCGGCGAGGAGGCCGAGATCCAGTTCGCCGAGGAGGAGGACACAACCTCGGCCGCCGCGGACGCCGCCGCCAACGAGGTCGAGGACGCGCCGGTGGTACGCTTCCTCAACAAGATGCTGATGGACGCCGTCAACATGGGCGCCTCCGACCTGCACTTCGAGCCGTTTGAAAAGTTCTACCGCATCCGCTTCCGCGTCGATGGCGTGCTGATCGAGCATGCCCAGCCGCCGATCTCGATCAAGGAAAAGCTGGTGTCGCGCATCAAGGTGCTGGCCAAGCTGGACATCGCCGAAAAACGCGTGCCGCAGGACGGCCGCATGCGCCTGATCGTGTCGCCCACCAAGACCATCGACCTGCGCATCTCGACGCTGCCCACGCTGTTCGGCGAAAAGACCGTGATGCGTATCCTCGACGCCACCCAGGCGCAGATGGGCATCGACTCGCTGGGCTACGAGCCGGACCAGAAGCAGCTGCTGCTGGACGCCATCCAGCGTCCCTACGGCATGGTGCTGGTGACCGGGCCCACCGGCTCGGGCAAGACGGTGTCGCTGTACACCTGCCTCAACATCCTGAACAAGCCGGGCATCAACATTTCCACCGCCGAGGACCCGGCCGAGATCAACCTGCCGGGCGTCAACCAGGTCAACGTCAACGACAAGGCCGGCCTGACCTTCCCGGTGGCGCTCAAGTCCTTCCTGCGCCAGGACCCGGACATCATCATGGTCGGCGAGATCCGCGACCTCGAAACCGCCGACATCGCCATCAAGGCGGCCCAGACCGGCCACATGGTGTTCTCCACGCTGCACACCAACGACGCGCCATCCACGCTGACCCGGCTGCTGAACATGGGGGTGGCGCCGTTCAACATCGCCTCGTCGGTGATCCTGATCACCGCCCAGCGCCTGGCGCGCCGCCTGTGCAGCTGCAAGCAGCCGGCCGACATCGCGCCCGAGCTGCTGCTCAAGGCCGGCTTCGCGCCGGAGGAACTGGACGGCAGCTGGAAACCCTACGGCCCGGTCGGCTGCGAGCGCTGCAACGGCGGTGGCTACAAGGGCCGGGTCGGCATCTACCAGATCATGCCCATCACGCCCGCGATCGAGGCACTGATACTGGCCCACGGCAACTCGATGGAAATTGCCGCCCAGGCGCAGGCGGAAGGTGTCAAGTCGCTGCGCCAGTCCGGCCTGGTCAAGGTCAGGGCCGGCCTGACCAGCCTGGAAGAAGTGCTGGGCTGCACCAACGAATAACAGGACACGAACATGGCACTATCGCGCGGCGCGGGCAATCAGGTGAAGGAATCGGTGTTCGCCTGGGAAGGCAAGGACAAGACCGGCAAGACCGTGCGCGGCGAGCTGCGCGCCGGCGGCGAGGCGGTGGTCAACGTCACGCTGCGGCGCCAGGGCATCATGGTCACCAAGGTCAAAAAGAAGGCCTACCGCTCCGGCAAGAAGATCACCGACAAGGACATCACGCTGTTCACGCGCCAGCTGGCCACCATGATGAAAGCCGGCGTGCCGCTGCTGCAGTCGTTCGATATCGTCGGCAAGGGCCACGCCAATCCGTCGATGTCCAAGCTGGTGATGGAACTGCGCGCCGACATCGAGACCGGCACCAGCCTCAACCAGGCGTTCCGCAAGTTCCCGCTGTATTTCGACCCACTGTTCTGCAACCTGGTGGGCGCCGGCGAACAGGCCGGCATCCTGGAGGACCTGCTGACGCGGCTGGCAATCTACAAGGAAAAGACCCAGGCCATGAAGGGCAAGATCAAGTCGGCGCTGACCTATCCGCTGTCGATCCTGGCGGTGGCCTTCCTGGTCACGGCGGTGATCATGATCTGGGTGGTGCCGGCCTTCAAGGAGGTGTTTGCCAGCTTCGGCGCCAACCTGCCTGCGCCGACGCTGCTGGTGATGGCGATGTCGGCCTTCTTCGTCAACTGGTGGTACGTCATCTTTGGCGGCCTGTTCGCGGCGATTTACTTCTTCTTCCGCGCCTGGCAGCGCTCGCTGGAAATGCAGCGCTTCATGGACAAGCTGCTGCTGCGCCTGCCGGTGTTCGGCGAGGTGATCCGCAAGGCCACCATCGCCCGCTGGACGCGCACGCTGTCGACCATGTTCGCGGCCGGCGTGCCGCTGGTGGAGTCGCTCGACTCGGTGGGCGGCGCGGCCGGCAACGCCGTCTACCTGGACGCCACGCGCCGCATCCAGACCGAGGTCAGCACCGGCACCAGCCTGACGGTGGCCATGCAGAACGCCGAGGTGTTTCCCAACATGGTGACGCAGATGGTGGCCATCGGCGAGGAGTCCGGCGCGCTGGACGCCATGCTGGGCAAGGTGGCCGACTTCTACGAGGACGAGGTGGACGAGGCCGTGGCCTCGCTGTCGGCGCTGATGGAGCCGGCCATCATGGTCATACTCGGCGTGCTGATCGGCGGCCTGGTGATCGCCATGTACCTGCCGATCTTCAAGCTGGGCGCGGTGGTGTGACGCAGTGCATGGGCTCAGTGCATGTGTTGCCGCAGCCAGTCCGCCAGCCGGTGGCGCCAGCCCGGCTGGCAAGGCATCTGGTAGCACACCTCGCCCGGCACGCGCAGCGCCACTTCAGTACCCTGTTCCGCCAGCGTCTGCAGCTCGACCGTGCCGGCCAGCCGCGCGGCCCGTTCGCGCATGGCCGGCAGCGCCCGCGGCGGTGCCCCGCTGACCATGCCGTTGTCGCGCACGTAGAGCGAGAAGAACTCGCAGCCATACACCAGTTCCAGCTCGACGGCGGTGGCCCCGGTGTGCTGGTAGGCGTGATACAGCGCCTCGCGCACGATGGCGTAGATGTCCTCGCCGCGGTCGCCGTTGACCGGCGTCACCCGGCCGCTGACCCGCATGCTGAACGGAATGGCGTAATTTTCCTGCAGCGACTGGCCGATGGCGGCAAACGCCTGGCTCAGCTTGTCGCCGTAGACGACCGGCACGCGCAGCGCCAGGATCTGGTGGCGGCCCTCGGCCAGCACTTCGTCGGCCTGGTCAAGGATGTGGTCGATGGTGGCGCGTTCCGGACTGTCGGCCGCCAGCCGGTGGCCGACGCCCTGGAAGCGCAGGATCATGCCCTGCATGCTTTGCAGCAGCGTGTCGTGCAGCGTGGCCGCCACGCGTTCGCGCTCGGCCAGCAGGCGCAGACGGTCCTCGTACGCGCGCCTGGCCCGGCGCCAGTGCAGCAGGCCGGCGGCACCCAGCGCCACACACATCAGTAAAAGCCCGAGCAGCAAAAAAAAAGAGAACGACAAGATTTGCTCCGAGCGGAAAAACGGAGTTACCACATTGCCATTGTTCCAATGTTTTTACTATCTCTCTGACGAGGTAGTGCAATCGGAAAAAGGGTCGGCAAGGTCGCGGCAATGCTTTACACTGGGCGCCTGTTCATTCATGCATTGTTGACGCCCATGCTGCAATCGTCCCTGCTGTTCGCCCCCGCCGGCGACCTGGCCATCAGCCTCATCGCCGGTGTGTTCGGCCTGCTGTTCGGCAGCTTCCTCAACGTCGTCATTCACCGCCTGCCTATCATGATGCAGCGCGAATCGGATAACTATGTGGCGGAAGAAAGCAACAAGCCGCTGCCGCACACCACGCGCTACAACCTGGTGGTGCCGCGCTCGGCCTGTCCGCACTGCGGGCACCAGATCACCGCGATGGAAAACATCCCGGTCATCAGCTGGCTGGCGCTGCGCGGCAAGTGCAGCAGTTGCAAGGCGCCGATCTCGCCACGCTATCCGCTGGTGGAACTGCTGACCGGCGCACTGTCGGCGCTGATGGTGTGGCGCTTCGGCAGCGGCTGGTCCGGCCTGGCCGCGCTGTTCTTCCTGTACTCGCTGATCGCGCTGACCTTCATCGACGCCGACACCCAGCTGCTGCCGGACGACCTGACCTACCCGCTGCTGTGGGGCGGGCTGCTGATGAACCTCAACGGCACCTACGTGCCGCTGCAGGACGCGGTGATCGGCGCGGCGGCCGGCTACCTGGCGCTGTGGTCGGTGTACTGGCTGTTCAAGCTGGCCACCGGCAAGGAGGGCATGGGCTACGGCGACTTCAAGCTGCTGGCGGCGCTGGGCGCCTGGCTGGGCTGGACCATGCTGCCGGCCATCATCCTGCTGTCGTCGGTGGTGGGCGCGGTGGTGGGCATCTGCCTGATCCTGTTCGCCAAACGCGGCCGCAACAACCCGATTCCGTTCGGTCCCTACCTGGCCGCGGCCGGCCTGATCGCCATGCTGTACGGCGCGCCGCTGAGCGCGT
This sequence comes from Duganella sp. 1224, assembly GCF_013408245.1. GTDB lineage: Bacteria > Pseudomonadota > Gammaproteobacteria > Burkholderiales > Burkholderiaceae_D > Rugamonas. The sequence continues at coordinate 89,736 of NZ_JACBYS010000008.1, read as the reverse complement.
TCACGCTGGGCATCGTTCATCCATGAGCGGCGCTCCGTTCGCCATCGGCCTGACCGGCGGCATCGGCAGCGGCAAGAGCACGGTGGCCGACATGTTTGCCGCGCGCGGCGCCACCATCGTCGACACCGACGTCATCGCCCACGGCATGACCGCGCCGCATGGCCCGGCGATGCCGGCCATCGTGGCCGCCTTCGGCGCCGAATTCGCCGACGCCAGCGGCGCCATGGACCGCGCCCGCATGCGCGCGCTGGTGTTCAGCGACGCCGCCGCCAAGGCGCGGCTGGAGGCCATCCTGCACCCGCGCATCCGCGACGCCGCGCTGGCCGCCGGCGCTGCCGCCACCGGCGCCTACGTGATCTACGCCGTGCCTTTGCTGATCGAATCGGGCACGTGGCGTGCACGGGTCACGCGCGTATTGGCGGTAGACTGTGACGAACAAGTGCAAATTGCCCGCGTGATGGCGCGTAACCATTTGCCGGAAGCGCAGGTCCGCGCCATCATGGCGGCGCAGGTAAGCCGGGCGCAACGGCTGGCGGCGGCGGACGATATCATTATCAATAATGCAGGAATTGCCGATTTGGAGGCGCAAGTCGAGCGTTTGCACCAGTTATATCTGCAAATTCGCTGGTAATTTCGCGGATTAGGGCAATAATGCCTTCGCAACGTTTGTAATTTTGCTTGGCTTGCTTCAAAATCACGAGAATTCAGGTCCATCTATAGAGGGATGTTATTTTGATCGTCTACGAATATCCTTTCAACGAGCGCATCCGCACGTTGTTGCGCCTGGAGGATTTGTACGAGAAATTCAAGTTCTTTGTGCATCAAGAACATCCAATGCAGCACCACGTTGCGCTGGCCACCATCTTCGACATGCTGGAAGTGGCCGGCCGCGCCGACCTGAAATCCGACCTGCTGCAGGAACTGGAGCGCCAGCGCCAGACGCTGCTGGGCTACCGCATGAACCCCAACGTCGCACCGGACATGCTGGACGCCATCCTCGCCGAGGTGGACGGCGTCAGCAGCGCGCTGGTGGCGGCGCAGGGCAAGACCGGCCAGAACGTGCGCGACAACGAATGGCTGATGAGCATCCGCGGCCGCACCATCATTCCTGGCGGCGCCTGCGAGTTTGATCTGCCGTCGTACTACGCCTGGCAGCAGCGGCCGGCGGAGGCGCGCTTCAACGACATCATCAACTGGTTCACGCCGCTGGCGCCGCTGTTCGACGCGCTGGGCCTGGTGCTGCGCCTGCTGCGCGACTCGGGCGCGCCGGTCAAGATGATCGCGGCGGCCGGCAGCTATCAGCAAATGTTGCAAGGCAAGGTGTACCAGATGCTGCGCCTGACGCTGGATGCATCGCAGGGTGCGATCCCGGAGATTTCCGCCAACAAGTACATGCTGTGGGTGCGCTTCACCTCGCAGGGCGGCGACCTGAAACCCAAGCCGTTGGAAGATGATGTACCATTCGAGCTCACGCTCTGTAACTTCTGACGATACCCATGACCACTGTAGTTGAATGCCCGACCTGCTCCGCCAAAGTGGAGTGGAAGCCGGAAAACAAGTTTCGCCCGTTCTGCTCGGAACGCTGCAAGAAAATCGACCTGGGCGCCTGGGCCGAGGAAAAATATGTGATCCCGGCCGCGCCGCCGAAAGACGCGCACGACGAGGAATAACCCCGCAAACCGGCGGCGGGGTCTGTCCCCGTTCGGGGACAGACCCCAGCAGTTGCCTTGGGGTTCAGCGATAGCGCACCTGCTCCAGCCATTCCAACAGCGGTATCGTCGCGGGCAACAGCGGCTCCACCCCGACCGTCCCCTGCCACGCGAACGCCTGCCCTTCCAGACTCTGCGGCTCCCCCGACCAGTCGCGGCTGATGAAGAAATGCAGCCGCACGTGCGCGTGCGGATACACATACTCCACGCCGCACCACTCCTCGGCACTATGGATCGTCAGGCCCAGCTCCTCCACGAACTCGCGCTTCAGCGCCTCCAGCACCGTCTCGCCCGGATCGACCTTACCGCCGGGGAATTCCCAGTACCCTTCATATGGCTTGCCGGCCGGACGCTGGCCCAGCAGCACGTCGCCATCCGGCTTGACCAGGATGCCCACCGCCACATCCACAGGCTTGTGCGTCATGCCAGCTTCCCCGCGTAATCCTTGGCGAACTGCCACGCCACGCGGCCCGAGCGCGAGCCGCGCTGCAAGGCCCAGCGCAGGGCGTCGGCGCGCGCCGCCTCGATCTGCGCCGCGCTGCAGCCCAGCGACGCCAGCCAGTGCGCGACGATGGTCAGGTAATCATCCTGCTTGAACGGATAGAACGTCAGCCACAGGCCAAAGCGCTCGGACAGCGAAATCTTCTCCTCCACCGTTTCACCCGGATGCAGGTCGCCGTGCTCGTCGTGCTTGTAGCTCATGTTGTCGGACATGCGCTCCGGCAGCAGGTGGCGGCGGTTCGACGTGGCGTAAATCAGCACGTTGTCCGACTGCGCCGAGATGCTGCCGTCCAGTGCCACCTTCAGTGCCTTGTAGCCGCTCTCGCCCTCTTCAAACGACAGGTCGTCGCAGAAGAGGATGAAGCGCTCCGGCCGCCCGGCCACCAGATCGACGATGTCCGGCAGCTCGGCCAGGTCGGCCTTGTCGACCTCGATCAGGCGCAGGCCGTCCTTGGCGAACTGGTTCAGGCAAGCCTTGATCAGCGATGACTTGCCGGTGCCGCGCGCGCCGGTCAGCAAGACGTTGTTGGCCGGCTTGCCCGCCACGAACTGGCGCGTGTTCTGCTCGATCTGCTCTTTCTGCGGACCGATGTGCTGCAGATCGTCCAGCGCGATGTTGGACACATGCGCCACCGCCTGCAGATAGCTGGCGGCGTTGGCGCGCTTGCGCCAGCGGAACGCAAAGCCGCGCTCCCACTCCGGCTGCGGCGCGGGCGGCGGCAGGATGGCTTCCACGCGCGCCAGCAGCGCCTCGGCGCGCGCCAGGAATTGTGCGAGAGCGTCCGCCATCTCAGGAACGGTAGTCGGCGTTGATCGACACGTAATCGTGCGACAGGTCGCAGGTGTACACGGTGGCCGTGGCCGCGCCGCGCGCCAGCTTGACGCGCACGGTGATCTCGCTCTGCTTCATCACGCGCTGGCCATCTTCTTCCTTGTAGTCCGGATTGCGGCCGCCGTTCTTGGCCACCCACACATCGTCCAGGTACAGGTTCAGCTTCGACACGTCGAGGTCGTCAACGCCGGCGTAGCCGATCGCGGCCAGGATGCGGCCCAGGTTGGGGTCGGAGGCGAAGAAGGCGGTCTTGACCAGCGGCGAGTGGCCGATCGAGTAGGCGATCTTGCGGCACTCTTCCACGCTGGCGCCCTCTTCCACGATGATGCTCATGAACTTGGTTGCGCCCTCGCCGTCGCGCACGATGGCCTGCGCCAGGAACAGCGACAACTCGGTGACGGCGTCGCGCAGCTGCGCGTATTCCGGCTGCTCGACCGAGGTGATCTCCAGCGTGCCGGCGCCGGTGGCGATCAGCATGAAGGAATCGTTGGTCGAGGTGTCGCCGTCGATGGTGATGCAGTTGAACGAGTGGTCGGCCGCGTGCTTGACCAGCTGGTCCAGCACCGGCTGCGCCACCTTGGCGTCGAACGCCAGGTAGCCCAGCATGGTGGCCATGTTCGGCTTGATCATGCCGGCGCCCTTGGAGATGCCGGTCATGATCACCGTGTGGCCGCCGATGGTGACGGTGCGCGAGCCGGCCTTGGGCTGCGTGTCGGTGGTCATGATGGCTTCGGCGGCATTGAACCAGTTGTCGGCCTTGAGGCCGGCGATGGCCTGCGGCAGGCCGGCGATGACCTTGGCGGCCGGCAGCGGCTCCAGGATCACGCCGGTCGAGAATGGCAGGATCTGGGCCGGCTCGACGCCCAGCTGGGCCGCCAGCGCGGCGCAGGTTTCGTTGGCCAGAGACAGGCCCAGCTCGCCGGTGCCGGCGTTGGCGTTGCCGGTGTTGACCAGCAGCGCGGCGATCGGCTTGCCGCTGGTTTGCGCGGCGGCCAGGTGGGCCTTGGAAATCTGCACCGGCGCCGCGCAGAAGCGGTTCAGCGTGAACACGCCGGCCACGGTGGCGGTCGGCGCCAGCTTCATCACCAGCACATCCTTGCGGTTCGGCTTCTTGATGCCGGCTTCGGCGTAGCCGATTTCAATGCCGGCGACGGGCTTCAGGTCAGCGGCGATGGGCAGGGGGGAATTGACGGCCATGGTCTCGATCTCGTGGGGGTAAAGGGGAAGCCGCTATTGTAATGCCTGGCGCGCCGGGCGCGTGGACCGCAACCGCCGGTCACCATGCCAGAACGGCAAATTTAATGAAACGTCACTGTAGAGATATCGTACAACCTGTTGTTTCTACAGTGTTTTTTGCAGAAAAACCACAGAAAATTAGTACGTTCGTTCGGTTTATCGTTTACTTCTTTGATGCTTTTGGGAAACTGGACTAAGGTAATAAGCGCATGCCCCATCCCCGCATCGACCACAGCAAGAACAGACGGATCACCGTCACACCACAACAACCCCCTAGGATTGAACTCATGAAAAAGCAACTGTTAGTAGCTGCCGTACTCGCTGCCACCGCCGCCGCGCAGGCGCAAGCTGGCGCCCTCGACGATGGCAACCTGAGCATCAGCGGCTTTGGCACGCTGGGCGTGGCCAAGAGCAATACCGACGACGTGAAATTCGCCCGCTACAACCAGGCCGACGGCGTCGGCGACAGCGCCCGCATCGGCCTCGACACCAACCTCGGCCTGCAGGCGACCTATAAGATCAACGACTGGCTGTCCGGCACCGCGCAGGTGCTGACCCGCAAGGCCACCGAACACAGCTTCACCACCGACCTGACCTGGGCCTTCCTCAAAGCCCGCATCAACGACGAGGTGTCGGTACGCGTCGGCCGCGTGGTGGTGCCGACTTTCCTGATTTCCGACTACCAGAACGTCGGCTACGCCAACACCATGATGCGCCCGCCGATCGAACTGTACGGCCAGGCGCCGATTGAAAACTCGGACGGCGCCGACATCAACTACCAGCACGCTTTCGGCGACCTCAACGTCACCGCCCAGGCCTTCGCCGGCGTCAGCCGCGGCAAGCTGTTCGTGTCGTCCGGCGCCGGTTCCACCGCCACCTACCGCGCGCCAGCCGCCGGCTTCAGCGTGGCCGGCGAATACGGCCCGTTCCTGCTGCGCTTCGCCCATGCGCGCGCCGACCTGAAGATCAACGACATCCAGCCGATCAACGCCCTGACCAACACGCTGACCGGCGTCGGCTTCGGCCAGCTGGCCGCCGACCTGACCTTCCGCACCGGCAAGAAGATCGCCTTCACCTCGGTCGGCGGCACCATGGACTGGAACAACATCGTCGCCCAGGCCGAGTACGCGCAGCGCCGCGCCAAGGACGCTGTCTACCTGCCGGACACCAACGCCTGGTACGCGATGGCCGGCTACCGCGTCGGCAAAGTGCTGCCGTACTACGCCCACGCCTCGGCCAAGGGCGCCGGCAGCTCGGTCACCCCGCCGGCCGCGCTGGCCAAAGTGCCGGCGCTGAACGCCGCCGTCACCGGCCTGCTGACCTCGGCCGAGCAGAGCTCCGACATCATCGGCGTGCGCTGGGACTTCGCCAAATCGCTGGCGCTGAAGGTGCAGGTCGACCGCGTCAAGCCCAAGGCCAAATCCGGCCTGCTGATCAACGTGCCGGCCGCCGGCTACAACAAGGACGTCACCGTGGTCGCCGCCGGCCTGGACTTCGTATTCTGAGCGAAAGATACCTACAATGAAAAAGCTTATCAGTGTGTTGCTGCTGTCCGTGCTGGGCGGCGCCCTGCTGCCGGCATCGGCGGAAATCGTCGTCATCGTCAGCAAGCAGAATCCGGCCACGCGCATGTTCTCGGAACAGGCGTCGCAATTCTTCCTCGGCAAATCCAACCTGTTCACGCCGGTCGACCAGGCCGATGGCTCGGCCATCCGCAACGAGTTCTACAAGAAGGTGGCGGACAAGGACGCGGCCCAGGTCAAGGCCCTGTGGTCCAAGCTGGTGTTCACCGGCAAGGCCACGCCGCCGAAGGAATTCCCCAACAGCGCCGAGGTGAAGAAGGCGGTAGCTGCCGATCCGAAAGCAATCGGCTATATTGACAAGTCGGCAGTTGACGATACCGTCAAAGTGATCTTGACGCTGCCTTAATCCAGGTCGCCCTGCCCGCCCGCCGCGCCACCCGCGCGGCGGGCCCCTGCGCTCCTGGCCTCGCCACAAGGCGTGACCGTTTTAAGTTTATCGCTGCGCCCTCCCTCTCTCTCTCCCTCAGCCCCTACGCCACGCTTGGCCGGCTGCCTGAACTGAACAACTACCTGACCGAAATGCTGTCCGATCCGGACGACAGCTTCCTGCGCTACCTCACCATCCTGGACGAGCGCGAGCAGCCGATCATCGCCGTCGGCAAGCGCGACATGCCGCTGCAGCCGGCGCTGCGCGCGGGCGGCGCCCGCGTCCAGGGCGCGCGCACGCTGCTCAGCGGCGCCATGCTGCACGCGCGCGCGCCGCTGCTGCTGGCCGACAACCGCATCGGCAGCATCAACTTCGGCCTCAGCACGCGCGACCTGCGCCAGGCGCGCGACGAGGTGCTGATGCAGAGCTGCGTCATCGCGCTGGCCGGCTTCGCGCTGGAGGTGCTGATGTTCTACGTGTTCACGCACGGCATCGGCCGCCGGCTGCAGGCGCTGACCGGCGAGTCGCGCCAGATGGCGCTGGGCGACTACAGCAAGGCCTTGCCGGTGCACGGCGACGACGAGATCGCCGTCTTCACGCGCGCGCTGAACGCCATGAGCGCGGCGCTGCGCGAACGCATCGCCCAGCTGGAGCAGTCGCAGCGCAAGCTGTCCGAGTCCGAGGCGCGCTTCAAGACGCTGTTCGACATGGCGCCGCTGCCGCTGACCGTGACCGACCGCGACGGCCGCGTGGTCGCCGCCAACCGCGCCGTGGCCCACACCTTCGGGCCGGCCGCGCTCAACCTGATCGGCAAGCGCATGGGGCAAGGCGGCACCGGGCTGGGCATGAACATCGTCTACAACCTGGTCACCGGCGTGCTGGGCGGGCGCATCAGCATCGACGCGGCGCCCGGCGCCGGCACCACCATCCACCTGCTGCTGCCGCGCGTGGCGCCGCAGCGCCAGCCGCTCAGCGCGACTTTTGCTGCTTGAAGTGGTCTTCCATCGCCGAGAAGCTCGGGCGCTGGGTGGCGGAGATGACCTTGCGGCCGAACTCCACCGCCAGCGTCGGCGCGTAGCCGTTGAGGCTGGCGATCAGCGTGACCTTGACGCACTGGTACATCTTGGTCGACTCCTGCAGCTTGCGCTCCAGCAGGCTGGCGATCGGGCCGCACACGCCGTATGACAGCAGGATGCCAAGGAAGGTGCCGACCAGCGCGGCGGCGATCAGATTGCCCAGTTCGGCGGGCGGCGAGCCCACCGAACCCATGGTGTGCACCACGCCCATCACCGCCGCCACGATGCCGAACGCCGGCAAGCCCTCGGCCAGCCGGGTGATGGCGTGGATAGGGATTTCGCCGTCCTGGTGATGGACTTCGATCTCGTTGTCCATCAGGTTTTCGATCTGGAACGGGTCCATATTGCCCGACACCATCAGGCGCAGGTAGTCGGTAATAAACTCGGTCAGGTGGTGGTCGGCCAGGATGGCCGGGAATTTGGTGAAGATCGGGCTGTTGGCCGGCGCCTCGACATCGCCCTCGACCGCCATCAGGCCCTCCTTGCGGATCTTCAGCAGGATTTCGTACAACAGCGACAGCAAGTCGAGATACAGCGCATTGGTCTGCCGGGCCGTCTGGAACAAGGTCGGCAGCGCCGCCAGCGTGGCGCGGCGCGCCTTGGCGTCATTGGAAATCACGAAGGCGCCGAGCGCGCCGCCGGCGATCATCATCAACTCATACGGCTGATACAGCGGCCCCAGATGCCCGCCCTCCAGCGCAAAGCCGCCGAATACGCCCGCCAGCACAATTACGATACCAATGATCACCGCCATCAAACTGCCTCATTGCAGAGTTGTTAGTGGTGTAACTTTAACACAGGCAATAAATACCGACGGCGCGTTATCCGGCAGCGCGGATTCAAGCGGAATCTTGCGGCTGAGTACCTGCTTTTTGCAGTTCGTCGCATGCTGAAGATATGGCAACACGCTCCAGTTTAATATGCGATCAGTCCACTTATCCGGAGACCTACCGATGAAAAAACTGATTCCCTTCGCGCTGGCCGCGCTGCTGGCCAGCGGCAGCGCTGTCGCCCAGGGTGCCAAAGAGGTGAGCGACGCCCGCGCCGCCACCGAGAACTTCATGAAACTGATGGACGCGGAAGAGTATTCCGCCGCCTGGAACGCCAGCGCCGACAGCGTGCGCAAGGAGACGTCGAAGATGGCCTGGAACCTGCTCTCCAGCGCCGTCCACCTGCCGCTGGGCGCGGCCAGGGGACACAGCTACAAGTCCGCCAGCGTCAAGCCGGGCACCATCACCTTCGAGTACGTCGGCGACTACGAAAACAGCCACAACGTCCAGGAAAGCATCACCACCGTGCGCGAGAAGGATGGCATGTGGCGCGTCTCCGGCTACGGCATCCACGCCGACAGCAAGCCAGCCACGCCGTAAATCAGGTCGGCGCGACGCGGCAACGGTAGGTAAAGGTGGTGGCGGCGTCGGACGAGGTCACCTCCAGCACGCCGCCGTGCGAGACGGCGATTTCGGAGGCGATGAACAGCCCCAGGCCCAGGCCCAGCCCCTGGCCGCCGGTGGCGCTGTCCGAACGCCAGAACGGCTTGAACAGCTGCGCCTGCGTTTCCGCCGGAATCGCCGGCCCGCTGTTGGTCACCGACAATTCGAACATGCCGTCCGCCAGCCGCGCGCCGACCCGCACCGGGGTCGACGGGCTGCCGTGGATGATCGCGTTCTTCAGCAGGTTGGACAGCAACTGCACCAGCCGCGGCGCGTCGCACCGCAGCGCGATGGCCGCCGGCAGCTCGGCCACGATCTCGCGCTGTGGAAACACATTGCGCAGCTCGTCGATCGCCTGCTGCAGCGACCATTCCAGGTTGCTCTCGTGCTGCAGGTTGAGCGCGATGCCGCCGCCCATGCGCCCGCGCGTGAAATCGGTGACGTCGTCGATCATCGCGGCGATGCGGTGGCTGCTGCGGTGCATGGTGTCCAGCAGCGGCATCAGCGAGGCCGGCGCGCGGTGGCGCAGGATCTCGGTGCCGTTCATGATGGTGCTCAGCGGCGTGCGGATGTCGTGCCCCAGCATGGCGATGAACTGCTCGCGCAGCTTGGCGGTCCGCATCTCGTCGCTGAGCGCGGCCTGCGCCTCGTCCAGCACCACTTCGCTTTGCAGCTGGCGACTGATCAGGTCGGCAAACAGCATCAGCGTGTTGCGCGTGGCCGTCTTGTTGAGCTCGGCCCTATGCTTGTCCAGCCCGCACAGCGAACCGAAATATTCGCCGCTGGGGCGGTACAGCGGGATCGAGAAATAGCTCTCGAAGCCATAGATGCGCGGCGTGTGGTGGTCGCGGTATTGCTCGCTCTCGCTGACCGCGTCGATGATGACGGCGCAGCGCGTGTGCTGCACCTCCTGGCACAAGGTGGTGCTGATGTCCAGCGCGCTGCCGGGCACCAGGTTGAAGCCCAGTTTGTCCAGCACAGCGCACGAGTGCCACGACGTCGGCGTGACCCGGGCGATGCAGACGAAGCCCAGACCGGTCAGCTCGGCCACCGCCTCCAGGATGGTCGGCACGGCGCTGATCTTCGCGATAGTCGCGATGTCCGCGTCCAAGCTCTGCTTCATTGCCTGCCTCCGCTGTGTGGTCCCGCATAACGAAAAAAAACCCGTAAAGCGATGCAGCTTTACGGGTTCATTGTCTACCAGATGGGCGGCTTACGCCAGCTTGCCGTGGCAGGCTTTGTATTTTTTACCGCTGCCGCATGGGCAAGGATCGTTGCGGCCGACCTTCAGGCCCAGCTCCATTAGCTGTTCGCCGGTCAGGTTCTGCAGCTCCGGCGGCAGGCCGCTGAACTGCGGCGGCGCCAGCAGCTCTTCCGGCGCCGCGTTCGGGTTGAAGTCGGCGTGCTGGTAGCTGACGTTTTCCACGTGCGACTGCTGCATCGCCGCTTCCGCCGCGTCGATCTCTTCGCGCGACTGGATGCGCACGGTCATGATCAGCTTGACGACCTCGTTCTTGATCATGTCCAGCATCTGGCCGAACAGCTCGAACGCCTCGCGCTTGTATTCCTGCTTGGGATTCTTCTGGGCGTAGCCGCGCAGGTGGATGCCCTGGCGCAAGTGGTCCAGCGCCGCCAGGTGCTCGCGCCAGTGCGAGTCGACCGACTGCAGCATGACGTTGCGCTCGAAGCCGCCGAACGATTCCTTGCCGACGATGTCCACCTTCGACTGGTACAGCGCGTCGGCGGCGCCGATCACGCGTTCCAGGATGTCCTCGTCGGTCAGGTTGGGCTCGGATTCCAGCATGGACACCAGCGGCAGGTCGATCTGCCACTCGGCCGCCAGCGCGGCCTGCAGGCCCTTCAGGTTCCACTGTTCCTCGACCGATTCTTCCGGCACGTACTCGCGCACCAGGTCGGTGAAGGCGCCGTGGCGCAGCGACTGGATCAGTTCCGAAATGTCGGCCGCCTCCAGCAGCTCGTTACGCTGCTGGTAGATCACCTTGCGCTGGTCGTTGGCGACGTCGTCGTATTCCAGCAGCTGTTTGCGGATGTCGAAGTTGCGCGCCTCGACCTTGCGCTGCGCCGACTCGATCGAGCGCGAGACGATGCCCGCCTCGATCGGTTCGCCTTCCGGCATCTTCAGGCGGTCCATCACCGCGCGCACGCGGTCGCCGGCGAAGATGCGCAGCAGCGGGTCGTCCAGCGACAGGAAGAAGCGCGACATGCCCGGGTCGCCCTGGCGGGCGGCGCGGCCGCGCAGCTGGTTGTCGACGCGGCGCGACTCGTGGCGCTCGGTGCCGACGATGTGCAGGCCGCCGGCCGCCACCACCTGCTCGTGCAGCGCCTGCCAGCCGTCGCGCAGCTTCTGCGCCTGGGCCGCCTTGTCGGCGTCGCTCAAGTCAGGATTGGCCTCGATGAACTGGATTTGCTTTTCAACGTTACCGCCCAGCACGATGTCGGTGCCGCGGCCGGCCATGTTGGTGGCGATGGTGATCGCCTTCGGCGAACCGGCCTGGGCGATGATTTCCGCCTCGCGGGCGTGCTGTTTCGCGTTCAGCACGTTGTGCGGCAGGCCGGCCTTGGTCAGGATGCTCGACAGCAACTCGGAGTTTTCAATCGAGGTGGTGCCCACCAGCACCGGCTGGCCGCGCTCGTAGCACTCGCGGATTTCCAGCATCATGGCGTTGTATTTTTCCTGCGCCGACTTGTACACCTGGTCCTGGCGGTCCTTGCGCTGCGATGGCCGGTTGGGCGGTATCACCACCGTCTCCAGGCCGTAGATCTCCTGGAATTCGTAGGCTTCGGTGTCGGCCGTGCCGGTCATGCCGGCCAGCTTGCTGTACATGCGGAAGTAGTTCTGGAAGGTGATCGAGGCCAGCGTCTGGTTCTCGTTCTGGATCTTGACGCCCTCTTTCGCCTCGACCGCCTGGTGCAGGCCGTCGGACCAGCGGCGGCCGGTCATCAGACGGCCGGTGAATTCGTCGACGATCACCACTTCGTTGTTCTGCACCACGTAGTGCTGGTCCTTGAAGTACAGCGCGTGCGCGCGCAGCGCCGCGTACAGGTGGTGCACCAGCGAGATGTTGGCCGAGTCGTACAGCGAGGCGCCTTCCGGCAGCAGGCCCATCTGCGTCAGGATGCGCTCGGCCTTCTCGTGGCCGGCTTCGGTCAGCAGCACCTGGTGGGCTTTTTCGTCCTTGGTGTAATCGCCGGGGACTTCCACCTTGCCCTTGCCGTCCGGGGTTTCCTCGCCAATCTGCAGGGTCAGCAGCTTGGGCACTTCATTGATCTTGTAGTACAGGTCGGTGTGGTTCTCGGCCTGGCCGGAGATGATCAGCGGGGTGCGCGCCTCGTCGATCAGGATCGAGTCGACCTCGTCGACGATGCCGAAGTTCAGCACGCGCTGCACGCGGTCCTTGGCGTCGAACACCATGTTGTCGCGCAGGTAGTCGAAGCCGAATTCGTTGTTGGTGCCGTAGGTGATGTCAGAGGCGTAGGCCTGCTGCTTGGCGCCGTGCTCCATCTGCGACAGGTTGATGCCGGTGGTCAGGCCGAGCCAGCCGTACAGCTTGGCCATGGTGTCGGCGTCGCGCTGCGCCAGGTAATCATTGACGGTGACAATGTGCACGCCCTTGCCGGACAGCGCGTTCAGGTAGGCCGGCAGGGTCGCGGTCAGGGTCTTGCCCTCGCCGGTGCCCATTTCGGCGATTTTGCCGTAGTGCAGCACCATGCCGCCGATCATCTGCACGTCGAAGTGGCGCATCTTCATCACGCGCTTGGAGGCTTCGCGGCAGACGGCGAAGGCTTCCGGCAGGATCTGGTCCAGCGTTTCGCCGTTGGCGAGGCGTTCCTTGAAGGCTGGCGTTTTGGCTTGCAGCTCGGCGTCCGACAGTTTTTCCATCGCCGGTTCGAGCGCATTGATCTCGCGTACCGTTTTTTGGTATTGCTTGAGCAGGCGCTGGTTGCGGCTGCCGAAAATCTTGGTCAGAAAAGACATGCTTGAATTCTTAGAAAAACGCCGTTAAAAAAAGCTCCGCGCCTTGACGCACTGAGTCGGACTGTGGCAAAAGACAATGATTTTATCACGCGTCCGGCGCTACATTGGGTTATTGGCCGGTATAACAATAGCCCGAGCGTGAACAATGTCACAAAATCAACCGATTTTAACCGCTGGTGACGATTTTGGGGCGATGTCCGGATCTGTGATATGTTTCGCGCCATGCGATTCAATTCCTCCAACCTCGCGCTGAAGCGGCGCGCGCCGGTGGTCGCCACCGATTTCCTGCGCCGCAACGACCGCATGGCGGCGCTGCTGCCGGCCATCGAGCGCATGGCGCGCCTGCAGAAGGACTGCGCCGAATGCCTGCCGGCCATGTTCAAGCATTGCGAGATCCTGTCGTTCGAGGACGGCCAGCTGCTGCTGTCGCTGCCGACCACCGCGCTGGCGGCCAAGCTCAAGCAGCAATTACCAAAACTGCAAGACACGCTGGCGCGGCGCGGCTGGCAAGTGACCGGCGTACGCATCAAGGTGCAGATGACCAAGGCGGCCGAGATCAAGGAACAGATGCGTTCGCTGGAACTGCCGCCGGCGGCGGTCGAGGCCTTCGACCAGTTGGGCGCGGCGCTGGAGGCCAGCCCGCAGAACAGCCCGCTGATCGAGGCGGTCAAGGCCATGGTGGCGCGCCGCCGGGCCGGCTAACGCCGCCAACCGCCACCGTCATTCCGGCGCACGCCGGAATCCATACACAGCCTGCTTGATGGCGATGCCACCGTTCCATGGGTTCCGGCCTGCGCCGGAACGACGTGTCAACTTAAGTGAGCGCCCACTCGCGCGCCATCTGGCGCACATAGGATTGCGGCGCCACGTCAGTGCTGTCAAACGTGACGATTTCGTAGGCATCCGGGTGCTTCAGCAATTCCAGCAGCAACTGGTTGTTCAGCGCATGGCCGGACTTGTGCGCCTCGTAGCTGGCCAGCAGCGGGTGGCCCACCAGGTACAGGTCGCCGATGGCGTCGAGTATCTTGTGGCGCACGAACTCGTCCTCGTAGCGCAGGCCGTCGGAATTGAGAATCCGGTACTCGTCCATCACGATCGCGTTCTCCAGCGAACCGCCGCGCGCCAGGCCGATGCCGCGCAACATCTCCACATCCTGCATGAAGCCGAAGGTGCGCGCGCGCGCCACGTCGTGCACGTACGAGACGTCGCCGAAATCCACGTGCGCGCGCTGCTGCGTGCCGTCCACCGCCGGGTGGTTGAATTCGATAAAGAAGTCGAGCTTGAAGCCATCGTGCGGCAGCAGCCGCGCCCACTTCTCCTTGTCGCCGCTGCCCTCGCGGATCTCGACCGGCTTCAGCACGCGGATGAATTTCTTGGCGGCCGGCTGCTCCAGCACGCCAGCCTGTTGCAATAAAAACACGAACGACGATGCCGAGCCGTCCATGATCGGGATTTCCTCGGCGCTGACCTCGATGTACAGATTGTCAATGCCGAGACCGGCGCAGGCCGACATCAGGTGCTCCACCGTGGAGACGCGCGCGCCCTCCTTCACCAGCACCGAGGCCATGCGGGTATCCCCCACCGCCATGGCGCTGGACGGGAATTCCACCACCGGGTCGAGATCGACGCGGCGGAACACGATGCCGGTATCCGGCGCGGCCGGGCGCAAGGTCAGCTCGACCTTGGTGCCGGAGTGCAGGCCGACACCCGTGGTGCGGACCAGTTCTTTGATCGTACGTTGTTTTAGCATCCGGCGATTATAACGAACTGTGGTTAAGGATGCTCGGCTTCAACATGCACCGCCTCGCGCCGCACCAGGTAGACACCGCTGGCAATGATGATGCCGGCGCCCAGCAAGGTGTAGCCGTCCGGCAGCGCCTGCCACAACAGCCAGTCGATGGCCACGCCCCAGGCCAGCGCCGTGTACTCGAACGGCGCCACGATCGACGCCTTGCCGGTGCTGAAGGCCTTGGTGATCGCCAACTGGCCGAAGAAGCCGGACAGCGCCAGCGCCAGCAGGATCCAGCCATGCTCGGCGCGCACCGGCACCCAGTTGCGGTAGCACAGCGCCAGCGCGCCGGCCGCCATCAGGGTCAGCAGCCAGAACATCATCGACTCGGTGCTGTCGGTGCGCGCCAGCACGCGCGCGCTGATGGCCGATACCGCGTAGCAGCTGGCCGCCGCCAGGATGGCCAGCCCGCCCAGCGACAGAAAGCCGGCGCCCTCGGGACGCAGCACCACCAGCACGCCCAGCAGCCCGACCGCGATGGCCACCCACTGGCCCGCGCCGACCTGCTCCTTCAGCACCCACACCGACAGCGCCGTGATCAGCGCCGGCGCAATAAAGAAGATCGAATACGCCTCGGCCAGCGACAGCGACTGCAGCCCATAGGCAAAGGTGGTCAGCATGCCGATGCCGAGCGCGGCGCGGAACAGATGCATCGGCCAGCGCACCCGCAGCACGGTCTTGAAGGCGCCGCGATACAGCATGTAGCCGCACAGCAGCGGCAGCGAGCTGAGCGAACGCAGCGCGGTCACCTGCATGGCGGGATAGTGGGCGGACAGCAGCTTCATGCTGGTGTCCATGAACGAGAACATGGCGACGGCGGTCAGCATCGCATAGATGCTGCGCAGGTTTTCTTGGCGGCTGGACAGAGGAAGCTCCATGACGACAGGCCCGTGGCGGACCAACAGGACGTCATTGTGGCGACGCCCGGAGCCAGGACGGCGCGCGGCGCCATCGCTGCCATTATAGCAAGCCGGCGCCGGCCTGCATCCGAATCGGCCGCCGGCGCGTAACTCAGGTTATCGCCCGCCATCAGGAAAGTCGCATGTCGAACGGATTAAACCAACGCTTCAAGCTGAACCCCGTGGAATTTCTCTCGTCCTACTGGGACATCAACTCCTCCCAGCCGCAGTACGGCGAAGGCTACGGCATCGACGTCAACGGCATCGCCCACCTCGACCTGCGCGAGCTGGCGCCGGAAACGGTGGAGATCAAGAAGGCCGCCAGCGGCCTGCTGGCCTTCATCGGCAACGAGGCGCCGGTCAGGGCCTATTACCTGCCGGCGCACTTCGACCAGACCACCAGCCTGCAACTGGGCCGCGACGCCGACTACTTTTTCACCGACACCATCACCGGCTGCCAGTTCATGGCGTACGGGAACAACCGGCACAACCTGACCGTCTGCCACGTCAATGCCCTGGAGCGCGGCAACTGCGCGTACGACGCCGAGGCGGCCGAGGTGCGCACTGCCAATTATCCGGTGCAGATTATCTACGGCAAGCGCCAGTACCAGGGCGACCTGTCGCCGCTGGACGCGCCCGAGGTAGTGGTGACGGTGATCGGCTGGCGCCGCGCCGACGGCTGGCATTTCTACCAGCGCCGCCGCGTCAACCGCTCCAACCACCGGCGCGTGCTCGGCGCCGCCGCGCAGGAACTCTAGGCGGGCAACAGCATCACCAGCTTGAGGTCGTGGCGCTGGGCGAGGTGCAGGGTGACCTGGTTGAAAAGGAGTTCGCCGGCGCGCGGATGGTGGAAGCGGCGCTGGCCGCCCTCGCGGCTGACCACGTCCTGCTGCCGCCACAGCGCGTCGAACGCCGGGCTGTCCTGCGACAGCTCGGCGATGAGCGCGGATAGCGCGGCGTCGCCGGCATGCTTACCGATGTCGGCGCGGAATTCGGCCACCAGGCGGCGCGCACGTTCGTCCCAGTCGACGATCAAGCCGCGCGCGGCCGGGGCGCGGAACATGAAGCGCAACAGGTTGGGCCGCGCCGGCGCTGCCACTTCCACATCCAGCCAGCCGCCGAACAGGGCCGCCGCGTGCGCGTTCCACGCCACCGCGTCCCACTGCCGGTCCAGCACGTAGGCCGGCGCATCGATGGCGGCGACGATGGCGTCCAGCGCCTCGCCGCCATCGTCCGGCGCATCGTCATGTTGCGGGTCGAGCCGTTCGGCCAGGCCGAACAGATAGCCGCGCTCGGCCGCGCTGAGTTGCAGCACCTCCGCCATGCGCGCCAGCAGCTTGCCGGACGCCGAGACTGGCCTGCCCTGCTCCAGCCACGTCAGCCAGGTCGGGCTGACATCGCACAGTTGCGCCAATTCCTCGCGCCGCAGTCCCGGCGTGCGACGCCGCCCGCCGGCCGGCAAGCCGACGCTGGCCGGCGTGGTGCGCTCGCGATGCGCGCGGATGAACGATCCCAGGGTGTCTTGCATGGTAGGTCCTTATACCAGGATAAATCCTTGTCTTGTTACAGGATAAAAACCCGCCTATTCTGCCCTGCCCCGTTCCACTCTGGAGAAAAATCATGCAACAGCAAGCCGTCGTCGCCCGGCAGTTCGGCAATACCGCCAGCGCCTACCTGACCAGCAGCGTCCACGCCCACGGCGCGGACCTGGCTCACCTGCGCGCGTTGGCCGCCGCCCTGCCCGCGCGGCCCGTTGTGCTCGACCTCGGCTGCGGCGCCGGCCACGCCAGCTTCGCGGTGGCGCCGGCGGCGTCATCGGTGACGGCGTTCGACCTGTCGCCCGAAATGCTGAACGTAGTCGCCAGCGCCGCGCGCGACCGCGGCCTGGACAATATCGGCACGCGGCAAGGCAACGTCGCCAGCCTGCCGTTCGACGACGCCGCGTTCTGCATGGTGATCACGCGCTTCTCTGCCCATCACTGGCTGGACGTGCCAGCCGCGCTGCGCGAAGTGCGGCGCGTGTTGAAGCCGAACGGCGTATTCGTCGTCATCGACATCACCGCGCCGGAAACACCGCTGCACGACACCACGCTGCAAGCCGTCGAACTGCTGCGCGACGGCTCCCACGTGCGCGACTACCGGCCCACCGAATGGACGCATATGCTGGGTACGGCGGGCTACACCAGCGAGCGCGTCAGCGACTGGAAACTGCCGATGCAATTCGACGACTGGACCGCGCGCATGCGCACGCCGGCCGAGCGCATCGTCGCCATCCGCAGCCTGCTGCGCGGCGCGCCCGAGGAAACCCGCCGCTACTACGCCGTGCAGGACGACGACTCGTTCACCATCGACGCGAGCCTGTTCATTGCCCGGCCGGGCGCTGCGGCGGCGTCTTCTCCGGCATAGCCGGCGCGTGGCCGACGCCGCGGGCCTGGTCGGAGGGGAGACTAGCATGGGCACCATCGACGCCGCGTACGCGGACGGACACACCGGCGCGTTCCTGTTCGGCTGACGCAGGTATACTTTGTCTTTGCCATCGTCTTGCCCACCGTCCGGCGCCGATGGCCTGGCGTGGACGGTGCCCAGCCCGGCGCCGCACCACACATTCGACACGCCACCGCAAGTGGTCTGACACGAGAACGCCATGCCCCGCGATGAACCGCCGGAGCACCGCAGCTGGCTGCTGCAACGCCGCCACAGCCTGAGCCAGCGCCAGCTGGCGCAGCTGTTCGCGGCCATCTGCATCCCGTCGCTGACGTTGACCGGGGCGTTCCTGTGGTGGGGCTACTGGTACATGCTGGCTTACGCGCTGCTGGAAATGACGGTGGTCGCGCTGTGCCTGCGCCACCACGCCCGCCACGCGGCCGACTACGACCGCATCATCATCTCGCCCAACGGCATCACCATCGAACAGCGCCGCGCCCGCTGCCGGTGCCACATCCGCGTGCCGCCGCTGGCCACCCGACTGCTGCCGCCACAACGCGACAGCGACCCGGTGCGCCTGATTGCCGCCGGCGCCAACGTCAAGCTCGGCGAATTCCTGCCCTCCGCCCAGCGCTACCAGCTCGCGCGCGAACTGAGCGCCTACCTCGACGTGATCGGGCCCCGGCATGCCGGCGGCGCCCAACGATAACGGTGGCTCAAAGTAAAACGGCGCCCGCGGCGCCGTCTTGGGGATTACAGCTGACCCAGCAGGGTTTCAGCGTTGGACACTTCAAACTTGCCGCCCTGTTCGACGTTCAGTTGCTTGACCACGCCGTCTACTGCCAGCAGCGAGTAGCGCTGCGAGCGGGTGCCCATGCCGAACTTGCTAAAGTCGGCGTCCAGGCCCAGTGCCTTGGAGTAGGCGGCATTGCCGTCGGCCATGAAGCGGACGATGCCGGTGGCTTTCTGGTCGCGGCCCCACGCGCCCATCACGAAGGCGTCGTTGACCGAGATGCACCAGATTTCATCCACGCCCTTGGCTTTGAGTTCTTCCGCGTGCTGGACGTAACCCGGCACGTGCTGCGCCGAGCAGGTGGGCGTGAAGGCGCCTGGCAGGCCGAAGATGGCGATGGTCTTGCCCTTCACCAGATCCTGCACATTGAAGGTATTCGGGCCCAGCGAGCAGCCTTCGGTTTCGATTTCGATGTATTCGGACAGCGTGCCTTCCGGCAGCTGGTCGCCGATCTTGATGGTCATGGATGACTCCCTATTTATCAGTATGGATGTAAAAAAAGCCGCACCGAGGTGCGGCTTTTCCCGGAATAGAACCGGCAGTATGCCTTAATCGGCCTGTTTGCGCAGGAACGCAGGAATGTCGTAGGTTTCCATGCCGTTCTTTTCCATCGCGCGCACCTGCTCCGAGGCCGACTCGCGACGCCACACGGCAGGCGCCTTCATGCCGTCGAAGGCTGGCGATGCGCCGCCGCCCATGCCGCCGGCCGCGCCCATCGACAGGCCTTGCGCCGCAGCCGCGCCGCCCATGGCAGCCGATGGCATCATCGGGCTGTTGTGGGTGCCGGTGCGCAGCATCTGTTGCGGCACCAGTTGCACGTGCTTCTTGGCCTTGCCCAGGCCGGTGGCCACCACGGTCACGCGGATGTTGTCGCCCATGTCGTCGTCGTAGGCGATGCCCTGCGCGATCGACGCGTCCGGCGCGGCGAAGGCGCGCACGGCGGCCATGACTTCCTTGATCTCCTTGCCCTTCAGGCCGCGCGAGGCGGTGACGTTGACCAGCACGCCGCGTGCACCCGACAGGTCGACGCCGTCCAGCAGCGGCGAGGCCACGGCCTGCTCGGCGGCGATACGCGCGCGGTCGACGCCGGACGCGGTGGCGGTGCCCATCATCGCCTTGCCCTGCTCGCCCATGATGGTCTTGACGTCGTTGAAGTCGACGTTGATGTGGCCCGGCACGTTGATGATCTCGGCGATACCGGCAACGGCGTTGTTCAGCACATCGTCGGCGTGCTGCAGCCATTCGATCAACGACTCGTCTTCGTAGATCTCTTCCAGCTTCTCGTTCAGGATGACGATCAGCGAGTCGACGTTGGCCGACAGCTGTTCCAGACCCTCGTCGGCGATGTCCATGCACTTCTGGCCTTCGTGCGAGAACGGCTTCGATACCACGGCAACCGTCAGCGCGCCCAGCGACTTGGCCACTTCCGCCACGATCGGCGCGGCGCCGGTGCCGGTGCCGCCGCCCATGCCGGCGGCGATGAACACCATGTGCGCGCCGCGCAGCGAGTCCTCGATGCGCTGACGCGATTCTTCCGCCAGCTTGCGGCCGACGTCCGGCTTCATGCCGGCGCCCAGGCCGGTGTCGCCGATCTGGATGATGTTGTCGGCCTTGGACGTGGCCAGTGCCTGCGCGTCGGTGTTGGCGGCGATGAACTCGACGCCCGACATGCCCTTGTTGATCATGTGCTGCACCGCATTGCCACCCGCACCGCCGACCCCGACGACCTTGATGACGGTGCCCAAAGCTGCGTTATCGACCATATCGAACTCCATGATGTGACTCCCTATCAGAATGCGGTTTTCAAGCGCCAGTCCTCATAATTGTAGGAGAACTGGAGATTGAAAACTGCGGTTTAATATAAAAAATTTTTAACGTGTTACCCGTGCGTTACCTGTACCTCAGAAGTTCCCGAGGAACCATTCCTTCATGCGCTGCCAGACTGCCTTTACCGATCCATCCTGCCGCGTGACGATGTGGCCACGCAGGTACTGCTTTTTCGCTTCCTGCAACAGGCCAAGCACGGTCGCGTAGCGCGGGCTGCGCACCACGTCGGCCAGCTGGCCACGGTAGTCCGGCGTGCCCAGGCGCGCCGGCTTGAGGAAAATGTCTTCCGCCATCTCGACCATGCCCGGCATGATCGAGGTGCCGCCGGTCAGCACGATGCCCGACGACAGCACGCCTTCATAGCCCGACTCGCGCACCACCTGGTGCACCATCGCGAACAGCTCTTCCACGCGCGGCTCGATGACGGCGGCCAGCGCCTGGCGCGACAGGTTGCGCGGACCGCGGTCGCCCAGGCCCGGCACCTCCAGCGATTCGCCCGGATCGGCCAGCACTTGCTTGGCCACGCCGTAGCGGATCTTGATCTCTTCCGCCTCGGTGGTCGGGGTGCGCAGCGCCATGGCGATGTCGTTAGTGATCTGGTCGCCGGCGATCGGGATCACGGCCGTGTGGCGGATCGCGCCGTCCGAGAACACCGCCACGTCGGTGGTGCCGCCGCCGATGTCGATCAGCACCACGCCCAGCTCCTTCTCGTCGCCGGTCAGCACCGCGTCGGCGGAGGCCATCGGTTGCAGGATCAGGTCCGACACTTCCAGGCCGCAGCGGCGCACGCACTTGACGATGTTCTGCACCGCCGACACCGCGCCGGTGACGATGTGCACCTTCACCTCCAGCCGGATGCCGCTCATGCCGATCGGCTCGCGCACATCTTCCTGGCTGTCGACGATGAACTCCTGCGGCACCGTGTGCAGCAGTTGCTGGTCGGTCGGAATGTTAACCGCCTTTGCCGTTTCAATGACGCGCGCTACGTCGGTCGCCGTCACTTCCTTGTCCTTGATCGCCACCATGCCGCTCGAATTGAAGCTGCGGATATGGCTGCCCGCGATGCCCGCGTAGACATTGCGGATCTTGCAGTCAGCCATCAGCTCCGCCTCTTCCAGCGCGCGCTGGATTGATTCCACGGTCGCCTCGATGTTGACCACCACACCTTTTTTCAGGCCGCGCGATTCGTGCTGGCCCAGGCCGATCACTTCGTGGCGTCCGTCGCCCATCACCTCGGCCACCACGGCCACCACCTTGGAGGTGCCGATATCGAGGCCGACGATCAGGTTTTTCGCGTCTTTAGTCATTTCTTCTCTGCCTGCTAGTTATGCTTTGGTGTCCGGTTTTTTCTTCACTAATGGTTTTGGCTTGGCGCCTTCCGCGGGTAGCTTCAGCCCCCGCGCGCTCAATGCCAGACCGTTCTGGTACCGCATGTCGATCGTTTCTATATCGGGCAAATGCTCCACCAGCTGCGGATAAATCCCCACCAGCCGGTCCACCCTTTCCCGCAACGTGGTGCTGGTCTGTTCCCGTCCCAGTGCCACGCTCATCCCGTTGTCCAGCTTCACCGTCCACGCGTAGCGGCTGGACAGCGACAGCGCCTGCGGCACCAGCTTCAGCGGCGCAAACCAGTTGCGCAACTCGCCGTAGCGCGACAGCACTTCCTTCTCGCTGCCTTCCGGCCCGTCAAACTCCGGCAGCGCGTGATCCTCTTCCGCCTCGGCCAGGTTGGCGGTGAACACGTCGCCCTTGGTCGACAGCAGCCTGCCATCCTCGCCCCACGTGCCCAGCGCCTCATGCTCCTCCAGCGCCACGATCAGCTGGTCCGGCCATTCGCGCCGCACGGTGGCGCGGCGTACCCAGGGCACCGACTCGAACGCCTGGCGCACCGCGTCCAGGTTGGTGGTGAAGAAGTTGCCCTTGATGCGGCCCAACGTGTTGTTACGCAGCGTCAGGTGATTCACATGCCTTAACTCGTCCTGCCCGATACTCTCGATACGGATGGTGCGCAGGTTGAACATCGGCCGCTGCGACACCCACCACACGCCGGCTGCTATGCAGGCCAGCAGCGTCATCGCAAAGATGCCACTGGCGGTCGCATTCAAAGCCTTCGCGTCTTGCCACATCTACTGCTTATCCCTTCATCTTCAAACGCGCGCTGCGCAGGATCTCCACGCACAGGTCTTCATAGCTGATGCCTTCCGCGCGCGCCGCCATCGGCACCAGCGAGTGGCCGGTCATGCCGGGCGAGGTGTTCACCTCCAGCAGGAACGGCTTCTGGTCGCGTTCGCGCAGCAGCACGTCCACCCGTCCCCAGCCCTCGCAGCCGAGCGCGCGGTAGGCGTCCACCGCGATGCGGCGCATTTCCTCGCTCAACGCTTCAGGCAGCGCGGCCGGGCAGAAATACTTGGTGTCGTCGGTGAAGTACTTGTTCTGGTAATCGTAATTGCCTTCCGGCGCCACGATCTCCACCACCGGCAGCGCGCGCGCGCTGGCGCCGCCGCCCAGGATGGCGACCGTGAATTCGCGGCCGGTGACAAATTCCTCGGCCAGCACCGCATCGTCCAGCGCGGCGGCCTTGTCGTAGGCGGCCTGGAAGCCGCCCGCCTCGGTCACCTTGGTGATGCCGATGGTCGAGCCCTCGTGCGGCGGCTTGACGATCAGCGGCAGGCCCAGATCAGCGGCGGTGGCGGCCAGGTCGGACTGCGCGTTCAGCACCGCGTAGCGCGGCGTCGGCAGGCCGGCGTTGAGCCACACGATCTTGGTGGTGATCTTGTCCATGCCCACCGCGCTGGCCATCACGCCACTGCCGGTGTAGGGAATGCCGAGCAGCTCCAGCGCGCCCTGCAGGCTGCCGTCCTCGCCGTAGCGGCCGTGCAGCGCGATGAATACGCGGTCGAATTCTTCCGCCGCCAGCTCGGCCAGCGAGCGCTGGCCCGGATCGAAGGCGTGGGCATCGATGCCCTTGCTCTGCAGTGCGGCCAGCACGCCGGCGCCGGACATATTGGACACTTCGCGCTCGGCCGAGCGGCCGCCAAACAGCACGCCAACCTTGCCGAATGCTTTTGCGTCTTGTGCGCTTAATGGATTAACGAGGGTACTCACGTTCAGACCTTTGGATAATTAGTCAGTTTGGCCGGGACGCCGCTGATCGAGCCTGCGCCCATGGTCATCACGACGTCGCCGTCGCGCACCACGCCCATGATGGTCTCCGGCATATCGCCGATGGCCTCAACAAAAATCGGTTCCGTCTTGCCGCGCGCGCGCAAGGCGTGCGCCAGCGCGCGGCCGTCGGCCGCCACCACCGGCGCCTCGCCGGCGGCATACACTTCGCCCAGCACCAGCACGTCCGGCGTGCCGAGCACCTTGACGAAGTCCTCGAACAGGTCGCGCGTGCGGCTGTAGCGGTGCGGCTGGAAGGCCAGCACCAGACGGCGGCCCGGATAGGCGGCGCGCGCGGCGGCCATGGTCACTTCCATTTCCAGCGGGTGGTGGCCGAAATCGTCCACCAGCGTAAAGGTGCCGCCGGCCGGAATCGCCACTTCGCCGTACTTGGTGAAGCGGCGGCCGACGCCGGCGAAACCGGCCAGGCCGGCCTGCGTGGCGCTGTCCGGGATGTTGATCTCGCGGGCGATGGCCACGGCCGAGCAGGCGTTCTGCACGTTGTGCATGCCCGGCTGGTTCAGCACCACGTCCAGGTCCGGATAGCCTTCCTGCTTGACGGTGAAGTGCATCTCGGTGCCGACCGCGCGCGCGTTCACGGCGCGCACTTCGGCGTCTTCGGCAAAGCCGTAGGTGGTGACCGGCTTGGTGACGTGCGGCAGGATCGAACGCACATGCGGATCGTCGATGCACAACATGGCGCGGCCGTAGAACGGCAGGCGGTGCGTGAAATGGACGAAGGCCTGCTTGAGCTTCTCGAAATCGTGCTCGTAGGTTTCCATGTGGTCGGCGTCGATGTTCGTGATCACTTCGATCATCGGCGTCAGGTTCAGGAACGAGGCGTCCGACTCGTCGGCTTCGGCCACCAGGTAATCGCCAGTGCCCAGCTTGGCGTTGGCGCCGGCGCTGGTCAGGCGGCCGCCGATGACGAAGGTCGGGTCCAGCCCGCCCTGCGCCAGCACCGACGCCACCAGGCTGGTAGTGGTGGTCTTGCCGTGGGTGCCGGCAATGGCGATGCCGCGCTTCAGGCGCATCAACTCGCCCAGCATCACCGCGCGCGGGACGATGGGAATCTTGCGGCTGCGCGCCGCCACTACTTCGGGATTGTCCTGCTGCACAGCGGTCGAGGTCACGACGGCATCGGCCTTGCCGATGTTTTCCGCCGCGTGGCCCTGATACACGGTCGCGCCCATGTCGGCCAGGCGCTGGGTCACCGCGTTGCTGCCCAGGTCCGAGCCGGACACGCTGTAGCCCAGCGTGAGCAGCACTTCCGCGATGCCGCTCATGCCGCTGCCGCCGATGCCGACGAAGTGTATGTTCTGTACCTTATGCTTCATGCCAGTTCTTCCAATACTTTAGCGATTGCTTCATTCGAATCGCGCTTGCCGACCTCGCGCGCCGCGTTGGCCATGGCCAGGCAGGACGCGCGGGTCAGCGTTTCCAACAGCGTCGCAACCGATTGCGCGCTCAATTCCGTTTGCGGCATGTGGATCGCCGCTTTCTGTTTCGCCATCCACTGCGCGTTGTCGCGCTGGTGGCTGGTGGTCGACGCCATGAACGGCACCAGCACGCTGGCCACGCCGGCCGCCGTCAGCTCGGACACGGTGATGGCGCCGGCGCGGCAGATCACCAGGTCCGCGACACTGTAAGCCGCCGCCATGTCGTCGATGAAGTCGACCACGTTGGCCGTCACACCGGCCTGCTGATACGCGGCGCGCAGCGCGTCGATATTCTTCTTGCCCGACTGGTGCGTCACGATCGGCCGCTGTGCTTCCGGAATCAGCGCCAGCGCCGCCGGCAGGCTGTCGTTCAGCGCCTTGGCGCCCAGGCTGCCGCCCACCACCAGGACGCGCAGCGGGCCTTCGCGGCCGGCGAAACGCTGGTCCGGCGGCGCCATATCCAGGATCTCCTTGCGCACCGGGTTGCCGGTGACCACCGCCTTGCCGGCGGCGCTGCCGAAGTTGGCCGGGAAGCCAAAACACACGCGGCCGGCGAACGGCACCAGCGTTTTGTTTGACAGCAGCAGCGCGGCGTCGGCATTTACCAGCACCAGCGGCGTGCCGCGCAGGCGCGACATCAGGCCGCCCGGCACGGTGACGTAGCCGCCCATGCCCATTACCACGTCCGGCTTGCGGCGGCCGATGAAGCCGAAGCAGTCGGCGAATGCCTTGATCATCTTCAGCGCGCCGCCCAGCGAGTGCTTGATGCCCTTGCCGCGCATGCCGGTGAAGTTGATGCTGTCCATGCTGATGCCGTGCTTCGGCACCAGGTCCTGCTCCATGCCGGTGGAGGTGCCCAGCCAGCTCACTTCCCAGCCGCGCGCGCGCATGGTTTGCGCGATCGCCAGGCCGGGGAAAATATGGCCGCCGGTGCCGGCCGCCATAATCATCAGTCGTTTCATAGTCTGCCACCACGCATCAGGACCCGGTTCTCGTAGTCGATCCGGAGCAGGATCGCGAGTCCGACGCAGTTAATCACAACGCCCGTACCGCCATAGCTCATCAGCGGCAGGGTCAAGCCCTTGGTTGGCAGTAAGCCGAGGTTCACACCCATATTGATAAACGTCTGCACACCGATCCAGATGCCAATGCCCTTGGCGGTGAGGCCGGCGAAGGTCTGGTCGATGGCGATGGCCTGGCGGCCGATATCGAAGGCGCGCTTGATGATCCAATAGAACATGGCGATCACCACCAGCACGCCGGCCAGGCCGAGTTCTTCGCCGATCACCGCCAGCAGGAAGTCGGTGTGCGCTTCCGGCAGGTAGTGCAGCTTTTCGACGCTGCCGCCCAGGCCCACGCCAAAAATCTCGCCGCGCCCGAAAGCGATCAGCGAGTGCGTCAGCTGGTATGCCTTGTTGAGCGCATTGTCTTCTTCCCACGGATTGAGGTAGGCGAAGTAGCGCTCGCGGCGGAACTTGGACAGCGCGATGATGGAGCCGAAGATCACCACCAGCACGGCGCCGATGCCGCCGAACCAGATGGCGTTGATCCCGCCAAGGAACAGGATGCCCATGGCGATGCAGACGATTACGCCGAAGGCGCCCAGGTCCGGCTCCAGCAGCAGCAACAGGCCGACGAAGCCGACCGCCGCCGCCATCGGCATGAAGCCCTTGGTCAGCTTGTGCATGTACTGCTGCTTGCGCACCGTGTAGTCGGCGGCGTACAGCACCGCCACTATTTTCATCAGCTCCGACGGCTGCACGTTGAACACCTTGAGCGACAGCCAGCGGCGGCCGCCGTTGACCACCACGCCGAGGCCGGGAATCAGCACCGCCACCAGCAGCACCAGCGTGCCGATGAACAGATAAGGCGCAGCCTTCTGCAGGTCGGCCACGCGGATGCGGAACACAAACAGGCCGGCAATCAGCGACACGGCGATGAACATCGCCTGGCGCTGCAGGAAGTAGGTGTTTTGCCAGCGCACGTAGGCGGCGAACTTGGGCGAGTCGGGCAGCGAGATGGAGGCCGAGTAGACCATCACCATCCCGAACAGCATCAGCAGCAGCGTAACCCAGACCAGCGGCTGGTCGTATTCCATCATCTTCGATGGCCGCGCGCGCGTCTCCATCGGCGTTTCAGCCGATGAGGAGCCAAAGCGGAACGGCAGCTGGAAGGCCATCAGATCTCCTGTCCCGCGTCGAGGGCGATGTCGCGCACGGCGTCGATGAACACCTGGGCGCGATGCGCGTAGTTCTTGAACATGTCCATGCTGGCGCAGGCGGGCGACAGCAGCACGGCGTCGCCGGCTTGCGCCAGTTCGCTGGCGCGCTTGACGGCGCGCGGCAGGTCGGTGCCGCAGTCTTCCAGCACGTAGGGCAGCCCGGCGCCCTGTTCGCGCGAGGCTTGCTCCAGCGCGGCGCGGATGTGCGGCGCGTCGCGGCCGATCAGCAGGGCGGCGCGGGCGTAGCGGGACATCGGTTCGGCCAGCGGCGCGAAGTCCTGGCCTTTGCCGTCGCCGCCGAGGATCACCAGCAGGCGCTGGTTGTCGCCGGTGAAGGCCTTGCCCAGACCACTCAACGCGGCCACGGTGGCGCCGACGTTGGTGCCTTTGCTGTCGTCGTAGTATTCAACGTCGTTGATGGCGCTGACCAGTTCCACGCGGTGCGGCTGGCCGCGGTATTCGCGCAGGCCGTGCAGCAGCGGCGCCAGCGGCAGGTCGATGGCGCGGCACAGGGCCAGCGCGGCCAAGGCGTTGGCGGCGTTGTGGACGCCGCGGATTTGCAGGGCGTCGGCCGGCATCAGGTTCTTGACGATGCATTCCACTGGCGGTGGCGGCGGGTCGTTCTTTTTGCGTTTCTTCGGTTCGCCCTCTTCCTCGGCCGGGATGGCGGTGGCCAGCCACAGCACGCCGCGCTCGTTGTTCAGGCCAAGGTCGTCGCGCAGGGTTGGCGCGTCGGTGCCGAAGGTGACGTTGTGGCCGTTCGGATTGGCCATGCGCATGGTCGTGGCGTCGTCGCGGTTCAACACGCGCACGGTGTTGGCGGCGAAGATGCGGTGCTTGGCGGCGGCGTAGGACGGCATGTCGCCGTGCCAGTCCAGGTGATCCTGCGTTACGTTCAGGACGGTCGCCGCGTCGGCTTCCAGCGTGAAGGTGGTCTGCAATTGGAAGCTGGACAACTCCAGCACCCAGATGTCCGGCAGCGCCGACGGCGCAGCGGCGACGACAGGCTCGCCGGCGGCGGGCGCGGCGGAATCTGCGGCGGTGGTGGCGGTGGCGATGGTGGCGGCGGTGGCGATGGCGCCATCGTCACCGACCGGCGCGGCGGGCGTTGGCGACGCGTCTAGCACTTCGCGCAGGACGTCCAGCGCGGCGGGGCTGATGTTGCCGGCCACGCGCACCGTCTTGCCGGCGCGTTCGCACAGTTGGCCGACCAGCGTGGTCACGGTGGTCTTGCCGTTGGTGCCGGTGATGGCAATGACTTTCGGCGCGTAGCCGCGCTGCTCTTTCAGCCACTCCAGCGCCTGCGCGAACAGTTCGATCTCGCCCCACACCGGAATGCCGGCGGCCATGGCGGCCGGATTGATCTCTTTCAGCTCGCGGCCCGGTGCCAGGCCAGGGCTGACGGCGACGAAGTCCACGCCTTCCAGCAGCGACGCGCCAAACGAACCGGCGACGAATTCAGCGTCCGGCACGGCAGCGCGCAACGCTGGCAAACGGTCCGGCGACTCGCGCGTATCGGCCACGCGCACGCGCGCGCCGCTGCGGGCGAGCCACAGCGCCATCGCCAGGCCGGATTCCCCCAGCCCGAGTACCAGTGCGTTTTTGCCTTCGTAAATCATCAGCGCAGTTTCAACGTCGAGAGTCCAACCAGTACCAGTATCATCGTCACAATCCAGAAGCGCACGACAACCTGGGTCTCTTTCCAGCCTTTTTGTTCAAAGTGGTGATGCAGTGGCGCCATCAGGAACACGCGACGGCCGGTGCCATAGCGCTTCTTGGTGTACTTGAACCAGCTCACCTGAATCATCACCGACACCGTCTCCGCAACGAAGATGCCGCCCATGATGAACAACACGATCTCCTGGCGCACGATCACCGCGATGGTGCCCAGCGCGCCGCCCAGGGCAAGCGCGCCCACGTCGCCCATGAACACCTGCGCCGGATGGGTGTTAAACCACAGGAAGGCCAGGCCCGCACCCGCCAGCGCGCCGCAGAAGATAATCAGTTCGCCCGCGCCCGGAATATGCGGCAGGAACAGGTACTTCGAATACGTGGCACTACCGGTCAGGTAAGCGAACAGGCCCAGGGCCGAACCCACCATAATCGTCGGCATGATGGCCAGGCCATCCAGACCGTCGGTGAAGTTAACGGCGTTGGACGAGCCCACGATGACACAGTAGGTCAAGGCGATGAAGCCCCACACGCCCAGCGGGTAGCTGATGGTTTTAAAGAACGGCACGATCAAGTCGGCCTTCGGCGGCAGGTCCATCTCGAAGCCCGAGCGGACCCACGAGAAGAACAGCTCGAACACCTGCGACGTGCTCGGCGCCGACACCGAAAACGCCAGGTACAGCGCGGCGGCGATACCCACCAGCGACTGCCAGAAATACTTCTCGCGCGAGCGCATGCCTTCCGGGTCCTGGTACACCACCTTGCGGTAGTCATCCACCCAGCCCACCGCGCCAAAGCCCAGCGTGACGATCAGCACCGGCCAGATCAGGCGGTTCGACAGGTCGCACCACAACAGCGTGGAAATCGCGATCGAAATCAGGATCAGCACACCGCCCATGGTCGGCGTGCCGTGTTTTTTCAGGTGGGTCTGCGGACCATCGGTGCGCACGGCCTGGCCATACTTCATCGCGGTCAGCTTGCGGATCACGAACGGGCCGGCGGCCAGACCGATGAACAGCGCCGTCGCGGTGGCGAACACCGCGCGGAAGGTGATGAAGTTGAAGACGCGGAGTACCCCGACGTCCTGCTGGAAAAATTGTGCGAGCCAGAGCAGCATGATTAGTGACTTTCCTTGTTAGCTTGTTGCGACCCAATCAAATGCTGCACGACCCGCTCCATCTTCATGAAACGGGAGCCCTTGATTAATACAGTTGCATCAGGCGACACCGCCGCGTCCACTGCGGACAGCAAGTCGCCAAAGTTTTCAAAATGACGAACCTGCGCGCCGTGGATATGCGCGGCAAGTTCGCCGGTAACCAGCACCGTTTCGATGCCCTTCGTTTGCGCATACGCGCCAACTTCTTCGTGGAACTCGCGGCCCTGCGTGCCGACTTCGCCCATATCGCCCAGCACCAGCACTCGCGGCGCGGCGGCTTTCGCCAGCACGTCGATGGCGGCGCGCACCGAATCCGGATTGGCGTTGTAGGTATCGTCGATGACCACCGCGCCGTTGGCGGCCCGCTTCTTCTGCAGGCGGCCGCTGACCGGCGCAAAGGTGTCGAGTCCCAGCTTGATCTTTTCCAGCGGGATGCCGGCGGCGTAGGTGCACGCCACCGCCGCCAGCGCGTTGCGGACGTTGTGCTCACCGGCAGCCTGCAGGCGCACGAAGAACTGGCGCGGATCCGCCTCGCTCTCGCAGATGGTGATGAACATCTCGCTTTCGAAATCGCTGGCGCGGAAGGTGCAGCTCACTTCCGCTTCCTTGGTCAGGCCGAAGCGCAGCATGCGGCGGCCGGCCGAGAGTTCTTCCCATATTGGTGTGAACTCGTCGCCATGCGGGAACACCGCCACGCCGTCGGTCGGCAGCGCGGCCAGCACGGCGCCGTTCTCGCGCGCCACCGCTTCCACGGTGTGCATGAATTCCTGGTGCTCGCGCTGGGCGTTGTTGACCATGGCGATGTTGGCCTGGGCGATGGCGGCCAGGCGGCCGATTTCGCCCGGATGGTTCATGCCCATCTCGATCACGGCCGACTGCTGGCTGGCGTCCATGCGGAACAGCGTCAGCGGCACACCAATTTCGTTATTCAGGTTGCCGCGCGTGGCCAGTCGGCCTTCGTCGCCATGGGCTGCGGCCAGGATCGCGGCGATCATTTCCTTCACCGTGGTCTTGCCGTTGCTGCCGGTGACGCCAATCACCGGAATGCTGAACTGATTGCGCCACCAGTTGGCGATCTGGCCCAGCGCCACCAGGGTGTTGGGCACGACGATGGCCGGCAGCGTGAAGCCCTCCGGCACTTCTTCCACAACCACCGCGGCGACACCCTTCCCCGCCACTTGCGGCAGGAAGTCGTGGGCGTCGAACACGTCGCCGCGCAGGGCGACGAACAGCGCGCCGGCGGCCACGGTGCGGCTGTCGGTCGACACGCCGTCAAATGCGAGATCGAGCGGACGCGCGCCGGCGTTCACCAGGTGCGCGCCGGTCAGAGAAGGCAGAATTTGTGCGACTGCTGCACGCATTAATTCGTCCTCATCATGGTTAAGCGGGCCGACAGCGCCAGTTGCGCGTGGTCGGCGTCCGAGAAGGGCAACTTCTTGCCCTTGATTTCCTGGTACGGCTCATGGCCTTTTCCGGCCAGCAGAATCACGTCCGGCTTGGCGGCGTGCTTGATGGCCGACAGGATGGCGGCGGCGCGGTCGTCCAGCGCCTGCACCGTCGATGCCGGATTGTTCTGGTCCATGCCGGCCAAAATCTGTTCGATGATGGCGTGCGGTTCTTCGCTGCGCGGATTGTCGCTGGTGACCAGCACATGGTCGGCCGCCTGCGCGATCTTGCCCATTTGCGGACGCTTGCCCGGATCGCGGTCGCCGCCGCAGCCGAACACGCACCACAACTGGCCGCCGCGGTCGGCGGCCACCGGGCGCAGCGCGGCCAGGGTTTTCTCCAGCGCGTCCGGCGTGTGCGCGTAATCGATGACGATCAGCGGCGCGTCGTGGCCGCCCACCTGCTGCATGCGGCCCGGCGCCGGTTCCAGCGCTTCCACCGCGTCGATGGCGGCGCGCAGGCCCAGGCCTTTGGCCAGCACCGCGCCCATCACGCCCAGCGCATTGCTGATATTGAAGCCCCCCACCAGGTGCGTGCGCACTTGCGCCACACCCAGCGCGCACTCCAGGTGGAATTCGGTGCCGCCGCTGCGGCCCGCGCGCAGCTGGCTGGCGCGCAGCACCAGCACGCCGTCGATATCCGGCTGCGCCGCCGCGTCGCGCAGCGTGTAGCCGATCAGCGGAATCTCGCCTGCCAGCGGCGCGCGCGATTTCAGGTGCGCGATCAGGCGCAGGCCGGCCGGATCGTCCAGATTGACCACCGCCGTTTTCAGGCTTGGCCACTCGAACAGCTTGACCTTGGCCGCCTCGTAGGCTTCCATGGTGCCGTGGTAGTCCAGGTGGTCGCGCGTCAGGTTGGTGAACAGCGCCACGTCGAAGTGCATGCCCGACAGGCGGCCCTGATCCAGGCCGATCGACGAGGCTTCAATCGCCAGCGAGGTCGCGCCCTTGTCGCGCAGGTCGGCCAGCGAGCGCGCCAGCAGTACCGCGTCCGGCGTGGTGTAGCCGGTGACGTCGTATTCCACTTCGCCGCGCGGCTTGAACACACCCACGCCCAGCGTGCCGATGACGGCGGCCGGCTCGCCGCCGCGCGACAGCGCCTGGCCGAGCCACACGGCGCTGGAGGTCTTGCCATTGGTGCCGGTGACGGCGGCGGTGAACATGCCGGCATCCGGTTGCTGATAAAACGCGTGGGCGATGAAGCCGGCGTGCTGTTTCAGGTCCTCGACCGTCAGGTAAGGCACGGTCCACTTGTCGTTCCAGGTAAAGCCGGCCGGGTCGAGCACCACCAGCGCCGCGCCCTGCTCGATGGCGCCTTCAATAAAGTTACGTCCGTCGGCGGTCTCGCCGGCGACGGGTGCAAAAGCAAAGAACACATCGCCCAGCTTGATGCGGCGCGAATCCGAAGCCAGGTTCGCCTTGGGCGCCAGCTTGCGGATCGCGGCTGCGACAGCCGATGGGTCGAAAGTAGAAGTCGTCACATGTTCCCCTGTGCTGCAGATTCAGGAATGATGATATGGGTCAGGTCCGAGTCCGGCGCCACGTTCTTGGCGCGCAGCGCCTGCGCCGCCAGCGCCGAGAACACCGGGCCGGCCACGTCGCCGCCGACGTGCACCGGGCCGCCCGGTTCGTCGATCATGGCGGCGATGATGAAGCGCGGATTCGACATCGGCGCCATGCCGATGAAGTTGCCGATATATTTGCTCTGCGAGTAGCGGCCGTTGAGCACTTTCTGTGCCGTACCGGTCTTGCCGCCGACGCGATAGCCCGGCACCTGCGCCTTGACGGCGGAACCGCCCGGCTGCGTCACCATCTCCAGCATCTCGCGCATTTCGGCTGCGGTCTTGGGGCTGATCACCGGCGTGCCATGCGGCGCCTCGGTCACTTTCTGGAACGACAGCGGGATGATGTCGCCATCGCGGGCAAAGATCATGTAGGCGCGCGCCAGCTGGATCAGCGACACCGAGATGCCCTGACCGAAGCTCATGTTGGCCTGCTCCACCGTGCGCCACGATTTGTAAGGACGCACGCGGCCCGCCACCGCGCCGGGGAAGCCCCACTTGGGCTGCTGGCCGAAACCGACCTTGGTGAACATCTCCCACATATCCTGCGCCGGCATGCCCAGCGCGATCTTGGAAGTGCCGATGTTGGACGACTTCTGGATAATGCCCTGCACGTCGATCAGGTAGTGCGGGTGGGTGTCGTGGATGATATGGCCGCCGATCAGCGCCGAGCCGTTGCCGGTGTCGAACATGGTGTGCGGCGTGATGCGTTTTTCGTCCAGCGCCAGCGCCACCGTGAACGGCTTCAGCGACGATCCCGGCTCAAAGGTGTCGGTCATCACGCGGTTGCGCAGCTGTTCGCCGGTCAGCTTGGAGCGGTCGTTGGGGTTGTAGGTCGGCCAGTTGGCCAGCGCCAGCACCTCGCCGGTGTGCACGTCCAGCACCACGGCGGCGCCGGCCTTGGCGTGGAACTTCTCCACCGCGTCCTTGATCTGGGTGAAGGCGATGTACTGGATCTTGCTGTCGATCGACAGCACCAGGTCCTTGCCGTCATGCGGCTCGCGCACCGACTCGATGTCCTCGACGATGTGCCCCAGGCGATCCTTGATCACGCGGCGGCTGCCTGGAATGCCCTGCAGCGTTTTCTGCTGCGCCAATTCCATCGATTCCTGGCCCTGGTCCTCGACGTTGGTGAAGCCGACGACGTGCGTGGTCACCTCGCCCTGCGGGTAGAAGCGCTTGTATTCCTTGCGGGTCTGGATGCCGTCGATATCCAGCTTGGCGATCTGGTCGGAGATATCCTGCTCCACCTGGCGTTTCAGGTAGACGAAGCTGCGGTCCGAGTCGAGTTTTTTCTGCAGCTCGGCGTCGCTCATGTCGAGCAGCCTGGCCAGCTGTTTCAGCTTGGCCGGCGGCGCTTCCTGCACGTCTTCCGGGATCGCCCAGATGGCCTTGACCGGCACCGACGACGCCAGCACCTGGCCATCGCGGTCGGTGATCTTGCCGCGCGTGGCCGGCAGTTCCAGCGTGTGCATGTAGCGGCTGGCACCCTGCTTCTGCAGGAACTGGGTCGACACGCCCTGCAACCACAGCGCGCGCACCGCCAGCGCCACGAACGCGATGAACAATACGAACAGCACCACGCGCGAGCGCCAGGTCGGCAGACGCACGGCCAGCACGGGGCTCTTCGAGAAGGCCACGCCCTTCGAGGCGGCCACGCGCGAGGTGTTCACATTGCTGGCGCGGCTCATTTTGCGTGCTCCGGCGTCAGGTACTGGGTGCGGGCGGCGGTCAGCTGCGTCATGTTCAGGTCACGGCGGGCGATTTCCTCGATGCGGGCGTGCTTGCCCAGCGTCGACTGGTCCAGCTGCAGCTGCGCCCATTCGATGTCAAGCTGGCGCGCCTGCGCCTGCGTGCGCTCCAGTTCAATGAACAGGCGGCGCGCCTGGTACTGCGCGTTGACCAGCGACAGGCCGCAGCCCACCAGCAGCACCGTCAGCACCAGGTTGATCTTGCCGCTCATGCGCCCTCCGGAATGGGAAGGCGGCGCGCCACGCGCATCACCGCCGAGCGGGCGCGCGGGTTCTCGTCCACTTCCTGGTCGGACGGCTTGATCTTGGCCAGCAGCTTGAGTTCCGGCTGCGGCAGGTCGGCCGCGCGGATCGGCAGGCGGCGGTCCGGCTGCTCGACATTGGCCTTGGACGCGAAGAAGCGCTTCACCATCCGGTCTTCCAGCGAGTGGAAGCTGATGATGGCGAGGATGCCGCCGGGCGCCAGGCTGTCGTACGCATGGTTCAAACCGACTTCAAGGTCTTCAAGCTCTTTATTGATGAAAATCCGGATAGCCTGAAATGTGCGGGTGGCCGGATCCTTGCCCTTCTCCCGGGTTTTGACCGCGCCTGCCACGATGCCGGCAAGCTGTCGTGTGGTTGAAATTGGCTCGACTGCCCTGCGAGCAACAATCGCCTTTGCAATCTGAAAAGCAAACCGTTCTTCCCCATATTCCTTTATCACCTTTTCCAGTGTCTGTTCGTTTTCAGTGGCGAGCCACTCCGCCGCCGAGATGCCGCGCGTGGTGTCCATGCGCATGTCCAGCGGGCCGTCGTTGCGGAAACTGAAGCCGCGCGCGGCGTCATCGACCTGCGGCGACGAGATGCCCAGGTCGAGCAAAATGCCGTCGACCTTGTCCACGCCCTCGGCCGCCAGCGCCGCGCGCATGGTGGCAAAGCTGTCGTGGACGATGGTGAAGCGCGGGTCCTTGATTTGTTCGGCGGTGGCGATGGCCTGCGGGTCCTTGTCGAAGGCGATCAGGCGCGCGTTGGCGCCCAGCTTCGACAGGATCAGGCGCGAATGGCCGCCGCGGCCGAAGGTGCCATCGACGAACACGCCGTTGGCGCGCGCGCCGTCCAGCGCCAGCGCAGCAACCGCTTCGTCTAGCAGCACCGTGCGATGCTGGAATTCAGGCACCGTTGTCGTGGTCATATGACGGAGCCTTAGAAGGAGAAATTGGCGAGTACATCGGGCGTGCCGGCCTCCAGGGCCTGCGCTTCTTTTTCCGCCATCTTGGCGGCGTCCCAGATCTCGAAGTGCGAGCCCATGCCCATCATCATGACCTCTTTGTCCAGGCCGACGGCGGCGCGGAGTTCGGGCGAGATCAGGATGCGGCCGGCGGTGTCCATTTCCACGTCGGTGGCGTAACCGAGGAAAATGCGCTGCCAGGCGCGGGCTTGCATGGGCCATGCAGCGATCTGTTGACGGTGTTGTTCCCACACAGGCCGGGGGAACAGCATGACGCAACCGTCGGGGTGGCGCGTCAGCGTGAGGCGGCCTTCACACTGGATCGACAGCGCGTCACGGTGCTTGGCAGGGATGGACATCCTGCCTTTGGCATCGAGATTGATTGCGGACGCGCCTTGAAACACGTGATTACCTTTTTACCTCAGTATGGTTAGCGGAGCATGAAACCATGACCATCTGCATGGAACTTCCCTGTCCGCTAAGTCAGGCAAAATTTCCCACAAAAAGACACTTTTTCACACAGATGCCCACTTTAGAGGAAGCAAGAATAGTGGTCAAGCGCTTTCAGCCAATCGAAACGGCGATTTTAGTAATGAAATTAAGGACTTAGCGCGATTCCTTGAAGCCGGCTAGAAACAAAATAGTCCGATAAATTAAGTACTTATGTCAGGTTGTGAAGGTGACACCTCATCTGTACCCATGTGTTTTAGTCGAAAATTTAATAGTGATCTAAATGCATAAAGTTGCAAACCGCCAACATTGCAGTAGCAAATAGACAACGCACCAAAAATGGGAGAAAGAGGAGGGGAAATGCCAGAGGTCGCATCAGGAGCGCCCTGACGCGGAGTGCGGAACCTTCACAAAACAAGGAGAAAACTTTACATAACGACAAGCATGCCACGCAACTTGTCTATACAAATTTTGCGGAGCAGCTGCGGCCTTGGGGCGCCATTATACGCTGTCGCCGGCGCAAAATTGGTCCCATTGCGGCGCGTCGGCGAAGGCCGCGGCCACGTGATCGATAAAGCTGCGCACCTTGGACGGCAGGTAGCGGGAACTGGGATAAATCGCCTGCACCGTCAGCTCCTCGGCAGCGCAATCGGGCAGCAATTGCCGCAGTTTTCCTTGGGCGATGGCCGGACCAAAAGCGAAGGTGGGACCGTAGGCAACGCCCAGTCCGGCCACCGCCATGGCCAGCAGCAGTTGCATGTTGTTGGCTTGCGCGCGCAGCGGACCGGCAATCTGGTGGCTGCCGCCCGCCGCGTCGGTTACGCGCCAGTCGGCGGCGGTGACGGCGCCGCTGAAGGCCAACCGGGGCGCCGCATGCAGGTCGGCTGGCGTTTGCGGCGTGCCGTGCCGCGCCAGGTAAGACGGCGCCGCGCAGAACACCATGCGGCACGGCGCCAGCCGCCGGGCCACCAGGTCCGAGTCCGGCAAGCGGCCGATGCGGATCGCCACGTCGATGCCGGCCGTGTGCAGGTCAACGTAATGGTCATCCAGCAGCACGTCGGCACTGACCTGGGGATGGTCCGCCAGGAAGCGCGCGATGATGTCGCCCATGTGGAGCGCGCCAAAACTGACCGGCGCGGCGATCCGCAGCGGGCCGCGCAGGGTTGCGCTGGCATCGCTGGCCTCCTGGTTGGCCTCGTCGAATTGTTCCAGGATGCGCTTGCAACGGCTGTAATACGCGCGGCCGGCGTCGGTGATGCTGAGGCTGCGCGTGCTGCGCTGGATCAGGCGCGCGTTCAGATCGCTTTCCAGCCAGGCCAGATACTTGCCCGCCATCGAGGCCGACAAGCCGAACCTGCGCCCGGCGGCGACCAGGCTGCCCTCCTCCACCGCCGCAACAAATACGGATATGCATGCAAACCGGTCCATGGCGCCATTCGATCATTTTATGAGGCATTCATGATAACAAATCATGGATTATCACAGCTAGCTATCGAATCTAGAATCGCCCATCTTCATCAACAACGGAGCACATCATGCACATCAAAGAACGCGGCGGCGACGGTCCCGCACTGGTATTCCTGCATTACTGGGGCGGCAGCTCGCGCACCTGGACCGAGGTGATCAGCGCGCTGCCGGCCGACTATCACACCATCGCGCCGGATCTGCGCGGCTGGGGCCAGTCGGGCGCGCGCGAGGGAGACGCCTACGCGCTGGCCGACTTCGCCGGCGACGTGGAACAGCTGGTTGCCGACCTGGGCCTGAAGCGCTATGTGCTGGTCGGCCACTCCATGGGCGGCAAGATCGCCCAGTTGCTGGCCTCGCGCCGCCCGCCCGGCCTGGCGGGCCTGGTCCTGGTGGCGCCCTCGCCGCCAACGCCGCTGGCATTGCCGCCGGAAGCGCGTGCCGCCATGGCTGCCGCCTACGATACGCCGGCCTCGGTGGGCATGGCCATCGACCACATGCTGACCGCCAAACCGCTGACCGCGGCGCAGCGCGAACAGGTCGTGGCCGATAGCCTGCGCGGCACGCCGGAAGCCCGTGCCGCCTGGCCGGCCCACACCAGCCGCGAGGACATCAGCGCCGAGGTGCAACGCATCGCCGTGCCAACCATGGTGGTGGCCGGCGAACTGGACAAGGTGGATCCGGTGGCGGTGCTGGCAGCCGAGCTGCTGCCGCGCATTCCGCAGGCGACGCTGTACGTGCTGCCGGGCTGCGGCCACCTGTCGCCGCTGGAAGCGCCGCAGGCGCTGGCGACCGTCATCAGGAACTTTGTCGCCGCGCTGCCGCCGGCATGAAGCTCAGCCGGCCCAGGCCCGGGCGCGGCGCACCGCGTCGGCCCAGCGCGCCATCAGCGCGGCGCGCTGGTCAGCGCTCATGGACGGTTCAAAGCGGCGCTGGCAGGCCCACTGGGCGGCGATTTCTTCGCGCGAGTCCCAGAAGCCGACCGCCAGGCCGGCCAGGTACGCGGCACCCAGCGCGGTGGTTTCGGTGACTTTGGGCCGCACCACCGGCACGCCCAGCAGGTCGGCCTGGAATTGCATCAGCAAGTCGTTGCGGGCGGCGCCGCCGTCGGCGCGCACTTCGCGCAGCGGCAAGGCGCCGTGCGACGCCTCGACATCCTTCTGCATCGCCGCCATCAGCTCGGCGCTCTGGTAGGCGATGGCTTCCAGCGCGGCGCGGGCGATGTGGGCGCGGGTGCTGCCCCGGCTCAGGCCGAACAGCGCGCCGCGCGCGTAGGCGTCCCAGTGCGGCGCGCCGAGGCCGACGAAGGCCGGCACCATGAACACGCCGTCACTGTCCGGCACGCTGGCGGCCAGCGCCTCCACCTCGGCCGAGGACTGGATGATGCCCAGACCGTCGCGCAGCCACTGCACGGTGGCGCCGCCCATGAACACGCTGCCCTCCAGTAGATAATCGGTTTCGCCGTCGACGCGCCAGCCCACCGTGGTCAGCAGGCGGTTGTGCGAGGCCACCGGGTGGCGGCCCAGATGCATCAGCATGAAGCAGCCGGTGCCATAGGTATTCTTGACCATGCCCGGCTGGTAGCAGGCTTGGCCGAACGTGGCCGCCTGCTGGTCGCCGGCGATGCCGGCCACCGGGATCGGCGCGCCGAACAGCTTGGCATGGGTGGTGCCCACCTCTTCGCTGGACGAGACGATCTGCGGCAGCATCTGCTCGGGGATGTCGAACAAGTGCAGCAGGTCATGGTCCCAGCGCATCAGGTGGATGTTGAACAGCATGGTGCGCGCCGCGTTGCTGACGTCGGTCACGTGCTGGCCGCTCAGCTTGTACACCAGCCAGCTGTCGACGGTGCCGAAGGCCAGTCCGCCCTGGCGCGCCTTGTCGCGCGCGCCCGGCACGTGGTCGAGCAGCCATTTGAGCTTGGTGGCGGAGAAGTAGGCGTCCAGTTCCAGGCCGGAGATGTCGGCGATCTTCTTGGCCTTGCCGTCGGCGCGCAGGGCGTCGCAGATGTCGGCCGTGCGCCGGTCCTGCCAGACGATGGCCGGGGCGACCGGCTCGCCGGTCTTGCGGTCCCACACCACCGTGGTTTCGCGCTGGTTGGTGACGCCGATGGCCAGCACGTCGCGGGCATCGATGTGGTTGTCGGCCAATACCTTGCGGGCGACGGCCAGCTGGCTCAGCCAGATGTCGTGCGGGTCGTGCTCGACCCAGCCGGGATGCGGGAAATGCTGGGGAAATTCTTGCGCCGCGCAGCCGGCAATCTGGCCCTGGTGGTCGAACAGGATGGCGCGCGAACTGGTCGTGCCCTGGTCGAGGGCAAGAATGTATTTTTTCATCGCGAAAAAATCGAAATTAGATGAAGCAAGCCGATAGGCCGGATTTTGTTACGGCGCAGGCGAACCTGCGCTATGACAGCCATTCCTCTAGGCGCTGGATTGCTCCAGCGCTCAAGCTTCCTACCCGCACGCTCCGCGAGCAACATCATCGCGTGCCTATTTGGAATTGCACCAGGTGGAGGTTACCGCGTTTCACCGTAACTTAATACGCTCGTCTCTGTGGCCCTATTCCTCGCCTTATACCCCGAGGGGCTTTCGGCGGACGGCCGTTAACCGTCACCCCGCTCTATGGAGTCCGGACCTTCCTCCCGTCAGGCATTACGCGCTGACCAGCGGCTGTCTGGCTTGCATCGGGCGCTATTGTACCAGACGCTTTCACCCCGCAGTGCGCTTCGCCGGGGTCTGACCCCGTACGGGGTCAGACCCCACCTCCGGGATTGAAGGTTCTGGCACTTCCAATTCTGTAATTTGGTGTCGCCATTCCAAAAGCCGCCCTTGCGCCGCCGCCGTAGAATGCTTCGATCATTCACCCACAAGGCGCATCACAATGACCCAACCATCCCGCACCGGCGGCCAGATCCTGGTCGACGCCCTGAAGATCCACGGCGTGGACACCGCCTTCGGCGTCCCCGGCGAGAGCTACCTGGACGTGCTCGACGCCCTGCACGATTCCGACATCCGCTTCATCATCAACCGCCAGGAGGGCGGCGCCGCCTTCATGGCCGACGCCTACGGCAAGATGACGGGCAAGCCGGGCATCTGCTTCGTCACCCGCGGGCCGGGCGCCACCAATGCCTCGATCGGCGTGCACACGGCGTTCCAGGATTCGACGCCGATGATCCTGTTCATCGGCCAGGTGGGCAGCGACTTCATCGACCGCGAGGCGTTCCAGGAAATCGACTACCGCCGCATGTACGGCCAGATGGCCAAGTGGGTGGCGCAGATCGACCGCGCCGACCGCATGCCGGAATACATCGCGCGCGCCTTCCAGGTCGCCACCAGCGGCCGTCCCGGCCCGGTGGTGCTGGCGCTGCCGGAGGATATGCTGACCACCCGCGCGACCGTGGCCGACACCGGCCGCTATCAGCCGGTGCAAGCCTCCCCTTCCGCCGCGCAGATCGACGCCGTGCGCGGCCTGCTGGCCGGCGCGAAAAAGCCGCTGGTCCTGCTGGGCGGCGGCGGCTGGAATGCGCAGGCCTGCGCCGACATCCAGCGCTTCGCCGAGGCCAACCACCTGCCGGTCAGCTGCGCCTTCCGCTTCCAGGATCTGCTGGACAACGAGCACCCGCACTATATCGGCGACGTCGGCATCGGCATCAATCCCAAGCTGGCGGCGCGCGTGCGCGAGGCGGACGTCATCCTCGCCATCGGCCCGCGCCTGGGCGAGATGACCACCAGCGGCTATGCGATCCTGCAATCGCCGGTGCCAGCGCAGCGCCTGATCCACGTGCACGCCGACGCCGAGGAGCTGGGCAGCGTCTATCAGGCGGAATTGATGATCAACAGCGGCATGCCGCAGGTGGCGGCGATGCTGGCGGCGATGCCGCCGCTCGACGCGTCGGCATGGCGGCACACGGTGGCCGAGGCGCGCGCGGAACTGAAGGCATGGCAGCAGCAGCCGGCCATTTTCCTGGACGGCACGGCGCCGCTCGACCTGTGGCAGGTGGTACAGCAGATCGACCAGCTGGCGCCGCACGACACCATCATCACCAACGGCGCCGGCAACTACGCCACCTGGGCGCACCGCTTCCACAGCTACGGCGGCATGCGCACGCAGCTGGCGCCGACCAGCGGCGCCATGGGCTACAGCGTGCCGGCCGGCGTGGCGGCCAAGATCATCGATCCGTCGCGCACGGTGATCACCTTTGCCGGCGACGGCGAGTACATGATGAACGGCCAGGAGCTGGCGACGGCGGTGCAGTACCAGGCCGGCGTCATCATCATCGTGTTCAACAACGCCATGTTTGGCACCATCCGCATGCACCAGGAGCGCGAGTATCCGGGCCGCGTGTCCGGCACCACGCTGCACAATCCGGATTTTGCCGCGCTGGCGGCGGCCTACGGCGGCATCGGCGAAGTGGTGACGCGCACCGCGGAATTCGCGCCGGCGCTGGAGCGCGCCCTGGCGCACACGCGCGACAGGCACCTGCCGGCGCTGATCGAGCTGCGCTACGACGGCAACCTGATCACGCCCGGCGCTACGCTGGAAACCATCCGCAAGCATGCGCAGGCAGCGCACGCCGCCAGATCATAAGCCGGCGGTGGTGGTGGAGCCGCTGTCCAGCAGCGGCTTGTCTTCTTCTTTTTCCTTCTTGACCTTGGGCGCGGGGCAGGCGCGGCACACGCCGGCCTTGCGGCTGAAGTCGGTCACCAGCGGCAAGCGCATCGGCACCGCCTCGTCGCCGCAGTAGCCGCCATCCAGCACCAGCGTCTTGCCGCCGTCGGCCAGCTTGCCGCTGATGGTGCGCTCGTCCTCGTCGGGCGGCTGCACCGTGAAGTACAGTTGCTGGCCGCGCGGATCGATATTCACGTCGCTGGCCACCACCGGCCAGCTCAGGCCGCCGGCCGTGTATTCGTACAAAATCGTGTCCACCTCGGCAAAGCGCTGCAGCGTGATGCGCTGGCCGCCGAACTCGCCGCTGTCGGCGTGGATGCATAAATCGGAAAACACCAGCATGCCATAGCGCGGCAGCACGCCGGGCTTCTTGCTTGCCTTGGGCGCGGCCAGCACGGCGCAGGAGGCCAGCAGCAACAGGGCGCCGGCAAACAGGACACGTCGTGTCATTCGTTGTCGCTTTCAGAAATGAACAACGGCTGCACCAGGCAGCCGTTGTTGAATCTAAACCTGAATAATCAGATTAGAAGGTGTGCTTCAGGCCCAGGTTGAAGGCCTTGTCGCCCGAACCGGCTTCGGTGTTGTTACCAACGGTGTAGCCTGCGCCGTTCTTGTTCTTGATCTTGGCGTAAGCAACGTAGGTGCTGGTGCGCTTCGACAGAGCGTAGTTGTAGCCGATGGCCCACTGGTCAGCATCGCGGTTGAACGATTCCTTGTCGTTCTTGCGGATGTACGAAGCCATCACGGTGCCGGCTTCCGACACTGGCGCGGTCAGACCCACCAGCGCGTCGTTGCTGTCTTTCGACGGCGCGAAGGTGTAGCCGTAGAACGAGGTCGACGCGTTAGGACCCGAGGTGCCGTTGATCGGCGAGCTGCCGTAGCCCTTGTCTTTCGAGAAGGCGGCGTACAGTTTCACGACCTTGAAGTCGTAGTTGGCAGCGACCAGGGTGTTGTGGCCAACGCCAGCGCTGACGGCTGGGGTGGTGCCAACAGCGGTGGTGTCGTTGTTCTTCATGTTGTACGCAACAGCGATGTTCAGAGGACCGTTGCCGTAGGCCAGCGAGCCGCCCACTTGACGGGCTGCCGACGCGTCGCCCTGCTGCTCGCCCAGGCTGTACGATACAGCGCCGGTGAAGCCTTCCAGGTTAGGGGTCTTGTACACCACAGCGTTCGAGTTACGGGTCATGTAGCTGGCGACCGGGAACAGGTTTTTCGCGGTACCGGCGTAGCCCATCGCGAATGGATCGCCGATGTCGCGCAGGGTTTCGTAGTACGGGGTGTACTGACGGCCGATGGTCAGGGTACCAGCGGTTTTCGACGACAGGCCAACGAAGGCTTCACGGTTGAACAGCACGTTGTTGGTGTTGTCCAGGGCGCCGTCGTCCACTTTCACGCCAGCTTCCAGCTTGAAGATCGCGCTCAGACCGCCACCCAGATCTTCGGTGCCTTTGAAGCCGATACGCGATGCCGAAGCGGCGCCGCTGGTGACTTTGGTGTTGTTACCTTGTGCGCCGCCGCGTTCAGCGGTGATGCCGGCATCCAGGATGCCGTAGATGGTCACGTTCGACTGAGCGAAAGCTGCGGAGCTGGTAGCTGCCAGGACGGCGATAGCGATAAGGGATTTTTTCATTACGTGTTTCCTTCAGTTGTGTTGCTGTAAAAATAAGCCAGTAGTGCGGCGTGTTCGGTGCTTCACGGCTTAGCGCCGTTGTGTGCGTGAGGGCAAACTCCCCAGCTGCCACTGTGCATCCCGACGTGGGATGCGTTCACTAATCGCGGCCGATCAATTGTCGCCGGCTTTATCGCAGCGCCTCTTGAGCGCTGGAGGCGGCACTATACTGATGCCAAGAAACTTCAACAAGTGTAAAACCATTCATAGTGAATCGTCTGCATACTTGTCGCTTTTTCAAAGCAGCGGTATTTTAGCGCATCGCAATATTTCCTGCCGATCAAGCGAAACAGGCTGGATACCCTACGAGGA
This sequence comes from Duganella sp. 1224, assembly GCF_013408245.1. Classification (GTDB taxonomy): domain Bacteria; phylum Pseudomonadota; class Gammaproteobacteria; order Burkholderiales; family Burkholderiaceae_D; genus Rugamonas. The sequence goes on along the minus strand of NZ_JACBYS010000008.1, from coordinate 45,090 downwards.
ACACGGTGTTGACACCACTTCTTCGTCGGACCAAGTAAAAATAGCCACATTGCTATTTCTGACGTTATTTTATACTGAACCCGACGCGCACTCGCCTCTCCCGAATGGTATTAAGCTAACAACTCCGGACTTTCTTCGGTAGTTTTCTCAAGCAAAATAGGCCATAAACCAACTTTGTCCCTAGGATTGCCCCTTTATTTATGTAGTAAATTTTGTAAAAGGCGCAGAAAGTTGCACGACGTTACCGATTTGTAAGAAATTGCTACCTGTTGTTTTGAAGCGACAAATCGGTGCATCTTCTTGCACATCCGCACCGTCTTGGTGCATGAAATTGATTCATTTCGTCGCACGCAACAAGCAGCCAGATTATTTTTGGCGGCGTTGAAAGATTTTTGTCCTGAACAAAATCGGGCGAAAAACGATATTCAGTTAAATAGTTCTTTATGCCAACTGTGTGTCTTGGACAAGGGGATTTGCCCTTGGAAAGAGTCGGCCACAGCGGCTCGGAACGTCGCACTTCGCTGTGAAAAACGCAGGTAGAATGCAGGGCGCACCCCGCCCCCGTGCACCTTTCCTATATCTGATGACGAATAAAGTTTCCCCACAAGCCGTGCCCAGCACGATCAGCGACGTCGAACGCGATACCGGCGTGGCCAAGGAAACCTTGCGCGTGTGGGAAAGGCGCTACGATTTTCCGCAGCCACTGCGCGATCCCAATGGCGAACGGGTGTACCCCATCGAGCAGGTGCACAAGCTGCGCCTGGTCAAGCGCTTGATCGACCTCGGCTTCCGCCCCGGCAAGGTGATTCAATACAGTACCGACGAACTGCAGGCGCTGACCGGCAAGGCCAGCAGCAAGGGCGACGCGCCGTCGGCGCCGGCGCCGGAACTGCAGCTGTATCTGGACCTGTGCAAGAGCCACCAGATGGAAGCGCTGCGGCGGCGGCTGTCGCAGGCGTTGCTGATGATGGGGCTGAAGAGCTTTGTCATCGAACTGGTGGCGCCGCTGACCACGCTGATCGGCGAGGCCTGGGCCGCCGGCCAGTTGGCCACGTTCGAGGAACATTTATATACCGAGTCGCTGACAGTGGTGATGCGCAGCGCGATCTTTGCCATGCCGCAGGCCAACGCCAGCAACGTCGGCGCGCCGCGCATCTTGCTGACCACGCTGCCGCAGGAACGTCACGGCCTGGGGCTGCTGATGGCCGAGGCCATGTGCGTGGCCGAGGGCGCGCACTGCATTTCGCTGGGCGTGCAGACGCCGCTGCTGGATATCGTGGAGGCGGCGCGGGTGCAGCGGGTGGATATTATTGCGCTGTCGTTCTCGGTGGCGATGAATCCGCGCCAGGTGCTGGACGGGCTGGCGGAGCTGCACACGCGGCTGGCCGGCTGCGCCGATTTGTGGGCTGGCGGGAACAACGCGGCACTCAAGCGGCGCCGGCCGCCGTTTGTGCGGGTGTTTGAGCTGGCGGATCTGGCCGGGGCGATACGCGATTGGCGGACGCGGCACGCCGCGGCGTAAGTTAGTCCCCCTCTGTCGTAGTGCGGGTTGGGCTCTGGTAAAATAAGCAAACTCCGTGCTGGCCAGCACCCCAACTACATATCCATGTTCAGCTTCTTCAAGAAAAAACCTGTCGCTCCCGAAGCGCCTGCGGCGCCTGTCGTCGCCCCCGCGGCCGCCCCGGTCGCCGCCGCGCCCGATGTTCCCGACCTGCTGCCGATCGAGGAACCCGCCGAGAAAAAACAATCGTGGATGGCGCGCCTGAAAGCCGGCCTGTCCAAAACCTCCAACAACCTGTCGGTGCTGTTCGTCGGCGCCAAGATCGACGACGACCTGTACGACGAGCTGGAGGCCGCGCTGCTGATGTCCGACGCCGGCGTCGACGCCACCGAATACCTGCTCGCTGAACTCAAACGCAAGGTCAAGGAAGACAAGCTGCTGGACGCCGCCGCCGTCAAGGCCGCGCTCAAACAGCTGATGACCGACCTGCTGACGCCGCTGCAGCGCCCGTTCGAACTGGGCCGCCACACGCCGACCGTGATGATGATCTCCGGCGTCAATGGCGCCGGCAAGACCACCACCATCGGCAAGCTGGCCAAGCACATGCAGACGCACGGCCAGTCGGTGCTGCTGGCCGCCGGCGACACCTTCCGCGCCGCCGCCCGCGAACAGCTGATGGTCTGGGGCCAGCGCAACAACATCACCGTCATCTCGCAAGCCTCGGGCGACCCGGCCGCCGTGTCGTTTGACGCCGTGCAGTCCGGCAAGGCCAAGGGCGTCGACGTCGTCATGGTCGACACCGCCGGCCGCCTGCCGACCCAGTTGCACCTGATGGAAGAACTCAAGAAGGTCCAGCGCGTCATCGGCAAGGGCATGGAGGGCGCACCGCACGAAACGCTGCTGGTGATCGACGGCAATACCGGGCAAAATGCGCTGGCGCAGGTCAAGGCCTTCGACGACGCCCTCAAGCTGACCGGCCTGGTGATCACCAAGCTGGACGGCACGGCCAAGGGCGGCATCCTGGCGGCCATCGCCCGCGTGCGCCCGGTGCCGGTGTACTTCATCGGCGTGGGCGAGAAAATCGAAGACCTGCAGCCGTTCGTGGCTGCCGAATTTGTAGAAGCACTGCTTGGCTAATCCACCTCACCAGACCTCTATGATCGAATTCAGGAACGTCTCCAAACAATACTCTTCGGAAGTAAGCGCGCTGCGCGACGTGTCCTTCACGATAGCAAAAGGCGAACTGGTGTTCCTGGCCGGCCCGTCCGGCGCCGGCAAATCCACCCTGATGAAGATGATCGCCGCCATGGAGCGGCCGAGCGCCGGCCAGGTCATCGTCAACGGCCAGGACATTTCCCGCATCAAGCCGGTGGCCGTGCCGTTCCTGCGCCGCAACCTGGGGCTGATCTTCCAGCAACAGCGGCTGCTGACCGACCGCACCGTGCTGGCCAACGTCATGCTGCCGCTGCTGGTGACCGGCGCCTCGAAGACGCAGGCCGAGCAGCGCGCCCGCGCCGCGCTCGACAAGGTCGGCCTCGGCGACCGCGCCGGCGCCCAGCCGCTGGCCCTGTCCGGCGGCGAGCAGCAGCGCGTGTCGATCGCGCGCGCCATCGTCAACCGTCCGCAGGTGATCCTGGCCGACGAGCCGACCGCCAACCTCGACCGCGCCAGCGCCAACAAGGTGCTGGACGCGCTCAAGGCGTTCAACTCGGTCGGCGTCACCTGCCTGATCTCCAGCCACGACGAGGTGATGCTGGACGCCGCCGCGCGCGTCATCCATCTCAACCACGGCCAGGTGGAGGTGCCGGCATGACCTACTGGTTCCGTCAACACCGCTACGCCCTGTCCGCCGCGCTGGTGCACCTGCGCCGTTCGCCGGGCGGCTTCCTGTTCAATATATTAGTGGTGGCCATCGCGCTGGCCCTGCCCTTCATGGGCGTGACGCTGCTGGACAATGTGCGGCCGATGTCCGAGTCGCTGTCGGTTGATCCGGAAATCTCGGTGTTCCTCAAGCAGGACACGCCGCGTGACCAGGCCGAAGCGCTGGCGGTGCAACTGCGCCAGGCAGTCAAGAACAAGCAGGCCAAAATCATCTTCACGCCGCGCGAAAAGGCGCTGGACAAGCTGAAGGACAAGAACGGCCTGGCCGACGTGCTGGCCACGCTGGGGGACAACCCGCTGCCGGACAGCTACGTGCTGAAGCTGGACGCCTTCCGCAATGCCCAGGCCGGCGGCGACGTCGACCAGCTGGCCGAACAACTGCACGCGCTGCCGGGCGTCGACACCGTGCAGGTGGACTCGGCCTGGGTCAAGCGGCTGGCGGCGCTGCTGAATATCCTGCGGCTGGCGCTGCTGCTGCTGGCGGCCACGCTGGGCACGGTGGTGGTGGCGGTGATTTTCAACACCATCCGCCTGCAGGTGCTGACCCAGCGCGAGGAAATCCTGGTCTCCAAGCTGATCGGCGCCACCGACAGCTTCATCCACCGTCCCTTCTATTACACCGGCGCGCTGCTGGGCCTGGGCGCCGGCGCGCTGGCGCTGGGCGCGGTGACGCTGGCGCTACGGCCGCTGAACAACGCCATTGCCGAATTCGCAAGGTTGTACGCCTCGGAATTCCAGCTGGCGCCGCTGCCGCCACTGGCCGTGGCCGCGCTGCTGGCGCTGTCCGCCACGCTCGGCCTGATCGGCGCCCGCCTGTCGGTCAGGCGCCATACCGCCCGTCTCAACTAAGCATGCAATTGAGTCCTGTCGCCCCTCCGTGCGTCCGCGCACGGAGGGCGCGCCTTCGGCGGGCTTAAGATGTTCTCCTGTGTTAAGCCCTCCCTAAGATCCATCGCGCATCCTAAAGATAAAGGAAGTCCCGATAGTGTTTTTACTATCAGCTTCATTGATTTTGGATGATTGGCACTCATCGACAGAGAGTGCTAATATATGTCCATCGGAGTACATAAGTGCTCATATGCAGTATTCAAGCGAAGGAAACGAAAATGACTATGATGTCCGTGGTACCTGCGAAAAACAGTGCTCTGGGACTCGGGTTTAGTGGCAACCTGGGTAACCTGGATGCCTACATTTCGGCTGTCAATCGCCTGCCGATGCTGACGCACGACGAAGAAATCTCGCTGGCCAAGCGCCTCAAGGACCAGGCCGACCTGGGCGCCGCCCAGCAACTGGTGATGTCCCACCTGCGCCTGGTGGTGTCGATTGCCCGCGGCTACCTGGGCTATGGCCTGCCGCACGGTGACCTGATTCAGGAAGGCAATATCGGCCTGATGAAGGCGGTAAAACGTTTCGACCCGGACCAGGGTGTGCGACTGGTGTCGTACGCCATGCACTGGATCAAGGCCGAGATGCACGAATACATTCTGAAGAACTGGCGCCTGGTCAAAGTGGCCACCACCAAGGCCCAGCGCAAGCTGTTCTTCAACCTGCGCAGCCACAAGACCAGTCTGGACGCGATGACGCCGGCCCAGATCGATCAACTGGCCAAGACGCTGGACGTCAAGCGCGAGGAAGTGATCGAAATGGAAACGCGCCTGAGCGGCCGCGACATCGCGCTGGAGTCGCCCAGCGATGACGAAGACGACAAGTTCGCGCCGATCGCCTACCTGTCGTCGGAAGCGCAGGAGCCGACCCGCGTGCTGGAAGCCGAACAGGTGACCCGTTTGCAGTCGGAAGGCCTGGAAGAAGCGCTGGGCAAGCTGGACGCCCGTTCGCGCCGCATCATCGAGGCGCGCTGGCTGGCCAACGACGACGGTTCCGGCGCCACGCTGCACACGCTGGCGGACGAGTTTGGCGTATCGGCCGAGCGGATTCGCCAGATCGAATCGGCTGCGCTGAAGAAAATGAAAGGCGCGCTGGCCGCGTACGTTTAAGTCTCACAGTCAGATCTCCCCGGCTGCCGCCCGGCGCTAGCGCGCCGCGCGGCACTTTTTTTTCCACCCCAACCGAAGGGGTCTGACCCCATGCGGGGTCAGACCCCGGCCGCAGCGGTGTGCGGGTTTCGCGGGTGCCGCATGCAGCAAGGCACCATCTATTTAGACCTTCATTGAGCTAGCGCTCACCCCATGCCGTTCGTGCGCCGCCCGCGTGGTCTTTTTGTTAAGCTTGCCTCCAATTGATGCAAGAGGCTCTCCCATGAAAAAAAACATCATCAGGCAACTGATCGTGCTGCCGCTGCTGGCGGCCGTGATGGCCATGCTCTACGCCTGCGGCGCCGCCAGCAGCCGCGTGCCGCCGGCGCCGGCGCCGTTCACCGCCACCTACGTGCTGCGCCAGGGCGCCAGCGCCACCATCGGCGCTGCCGCCGTCCAGCACAATGCCGGCGTCGCCGCCGCCGCGCCGGTGGTGCGGCTGGAACGCGTCAACGACAGCCGCTGCCGCGCGGACGCCGTGTGCGTCTGGGCCGGCTACATCAGCTTCAGCTTCGCGCTGCTGCAGCAGGACGGCACGGCCAGCAACTTCGTCCTCTCCGACAACATGCCCAACGGCACCCCCAGCATCAGCCGCGACGGCCTGACCTTCACGCTGGCCGGGTTCGAGCCGCAACAGGTGCCGGCAAAAAATGAAGCAGCGCCGGATTATCAGGTAAGCTTAAAGGTGAGCAACATTAACCCACCTTAAAGCTTGCCCAGATGACCATCCGCCCGCCCTTCCGCACCGTTCTCGTCTCCTCCATCATTGTTTCCCTGGCCTTGCCGGCCGCCGCCAAGACCCCGGTTGCCACCGGCACCGGCGGCGCCGTGGCCACCATCAGCGAGCCGGCCTCGCAGGCGGCCATCGCCATCCTCAACAAGGGCGGCAACTCGATCGACGCGGCGGTGGCGGCGGCTGCCACGCTGGGCGTGACCGATCCGTTCAGCTGCGGCATCGGCGGCGGCGGTTTCATGGTGATTTATCTGGCCAGGGACAAGCGCGTGATCACCATCGACCACCGTGAAACGGCGCCGGCCAGCTTCACGCCGACCGTGTTCCAGAAAGACGGCAAGGAACTGGACTTCGACACGGTGGTGGCCAGCGGCATGTCGGTCGGCGTGCCCGGCACGGTGCGCGGCTGGCACGAGGCGCTGGACCGCTACGGCTCGATGTCGTTCAAGCAGGTGCTGGCGCCGGCCATCGACGTCGCCACCAAGGGCTTCACGGTCAGCGACAATTTCTCCCATCTGGTGCAGGGCAACGAGGCCAAGTTCGCGCTGTTCCCGGCCACCGCCGCGCTCTACCTGCGCAACGGCAAGGCCATCCCGGCCGGCGCCACGCTGCGCAATCCGGACCTGGCCAAGGCCTACCGCGAGCTGGCGGCTGGCGGCGTCAAGGCCTTCTACAGCGGCAGGATGGCGCGCGCGATCGTCGACGCGGTCAACGCCCCGCCCACCGCGCCCGGCGCCAGGGTGGCCGCCGGCAAGATGACGCTGGCCGACCTGGCCAACTACGAGGCGCGCCTGCGCCAGCCGGTGCACAGCACCTACCGCGGCTACGACTTGTACGGCATGCCGCTGCCCAGCAGCGGCGGCGTGGCGGTGGCCGAGGCGCTCAACATCCTCGAAGGCTACGACCTCAAAGCCATGCCGCGCGCACAGGCCGAGCACCTGTACCTCGAAGCCAGCCGGCTGGCCTTCGCCGACCGCAATGCCTATCTGGCCGATCCCGAGTTTGTCGACGCGCCGGTGGCCGGCCTGCTGAACAAGGCCTACGCCGCCCGGCGCCGTGAATTGATCAATCCACGGCAGGCCAGCGCGCAGGCGCCGGCCGGCGATCCGTATCCGTTCCAGAACGACGTCAGCGTGCCGCTGCGCCCCAACGCCCCCAAGCTGATTGCCGAAGGCGCGCACACCACGCACCTGACGGTGTCCGACAAGGACGGCAACATCGTCTCGTATACCTACACCATCGAATCGTGGGGCGGCAGCGGCATCGTGGTGCCCGGCTACGGCTTCCTGCTGAATAACGAGATGACCGACTTCGATTTTTCCGGCCCGGCGCCCAATGTGCCGGAAGCCGGCAAGCGCCCGCGCAGCAGCATGTCGCCGACCATCGCCTTCAAGGACGGCAAGCCGGCGTTCTCGGTCGGCAGCCCGGGCGGCGCCACCATCATCACCACCGTGCTGCAAACGATCTTCAACTACGTCGACCTGGGCATGTCGATGCCGGACGCGGTCAACGCGCCGCGCCTATCGGAACGCAATGGCCTGGCGACCGATGTGGAACCGGGCTTCGCCGGCAGCGCGCAGGCGCTGGCGCTGGAAAAGACCGGCCAGCGCTGGAGCAAGGAGGCGGAGGAAATCGGCGCCGCCAACGCGCTGGTGTTCAATCCGGACGGCACGGTGACGGCGGTCAGCGAGGGCCATCGCCACGGCGTGGGCAGCGCGCTGGTGCAACAGCGCGCGCACTAGGCGCGTTGCGCCATCCATTCCTGCAGCGCGTTGACCGCCAGTTCGCAGGCCAGCAGGTGCCGCGGGCAGTCGCCGTTGCAGAACGATGGCGACGGCGGATCGAGGCGGCTGACCTGGCGCACCAGGAACGGCAGGTCGGCCCAGCCGCTGCGGCCTTCTTCCGGTTCACTCATCAGCGCGCGCAGGCTGTTGCCGATCAGGCCAGCCGCGTAATCGCGCACTTCGCCCGACAGCAGCAGCGGCAGATCGTAGGGTTTCATAGAGACTCCGCAGCTAAGCCATGATTAAGAATCTGCTCACAATATTAACGTCGGCTACACGGCCCGACTATCACTCACTTGGGAGAAGACATGAAAAAATGGCTGCGCGCAAACAAGGGCTTTCTGATGTTCCTGGCGCTGTTCGGCATCTTCCGCACCGCCGTCGCCGACTGGAATCCCATCCCCTCCTCGTCGATGCATCCCAACCTGCTGGAGGGCGACGTGGTATTCGTCAACCGCCTGGCCTACAACGTCAAGGTGCCGCTGACCGACATCGTCATCAGCCCCACTGGTGAGCCGAAGCGCGGCGACATCGTGACTTTTTCCTCGCCAGTCAACGGCACGCGCCTCATCAAGCGCGTGATCGCCCTGCCCGGCGACCGCGTCGAGATGCGCAACGATGAACTGATCATCAACGGCCAGGCGGCCGGTTACACGGCGCTGGGTCACGGCGTGGAAAGCATCCGCGGCGTCGGCGAGCTGGCCGCCGTGCAGGTCAACGAGGCGGTCGGCGACAGCCGCCATGCGATCCAGTTCCTGCCGCAGGTACGGGCGCGGCGTGATTTCGCGCCGGTCGTGGTGCCGCCCGGCCAGTACATGATGTTGGGCGATAACCGCGACAACAGCGAGGACTCGCGCTACATCGGCCTGGTGCCGCGCGCGCTGCTGATCGGCCGCGCCGAGCGCGTGCTGGCTTCGGCCGACATCACCGGCAACTGGATGCCGCGCACCGAACGTTTTGGCATGAGCCTCTATCCAAAGCAGTAGCCGGCGGCGCCGGCGGTGTTATGATGGCATAGTAAATTCATAACGTTGCCGGTGTCCCTCATGATCGAGTTTCAAGGCCTGTCCAAAGTCTATGGCAGTTTCAACGCCGTCAAACCGCTGACGCTGACCGTGCGGCGCGGCGAAGTGTTCGGCTTCCTCGGCCCCAACGGCGCCGGCAAAACCACCACCATCCGCATGATGATGGGCATCCTGGTGCCCAGCGGCGGGCGGGTGCTGATCGACGGCCTCGATTGCCACGCCGAGCCGGCCGAGGTGAAGCGCCGCGTCGGCTACCTGCCGGATACACCGGTGTTCTACGATTACCTGCGCGGCCGCGAAATCCTGCAGTTCGTCGGCGAGATGCACGGCTTGCCGCGCGCCGAGGCGGCCGCGCGCGGCGCGCGCCTGCTGGCGGAATTCGGCCTGGGCGACGCCGGCGAGGACTACGCCGTCAACTACTCGCTGGGCATGAAGAAGCGTCTCGGCCTGGCCTGCGCGCTGATCCACGACCCGGCGGTGCTGATTCTCGATGAGCCGATCAACGGCCTCGATCCGCGCGCCTCGCGCGACGTGCAGGAGCGCTTGCTGGCGGCGGCGGCGCGCGGCGTCACCATCTTTGTCTCGACCCACTTGCTGGACATGGCAGAAAAGCTGTGCGACCGCGTCGGCATCATCCATCGCGGCGAACTGGCGGCCACCGGCACGCTGGACGAAATCCGCGCCGAGTCGTCCGCCAGCGGCTCGCTGGAAGACGTGTTCCTCAAGATCACCGAAGAATCCAGCGAAGAGACGGCGCAATGACCGCGCTGCACACCATCTGGCTGATGACGCGCATGCGTCTGACGCGCCAGCGCAACATGGTGTTCAACAACCTGTTCCGCTTCCAGAAGAAAAAGCCGCGCGACACCAGCGGCGGCAAGCGCAGCAGCCTGTGGGTGCTGATGGTGCTGCTGATGTCGTTCTCGTTCACCAGCATGTCCAACAACGTGGTGCTCAATATGCAGTGCCAGCTGGCGCCGGCCAGCGAATGCGTCTACGTCGACGCGCAAGGCGAGCGCCACACCGACCAGCATGCGGCGGAGGAGGAACTGGCCACCGCGCCGTTCGCGCCGGCGCTGGTCAACGGGTTGACGATGGAGGTGACGCTGCTGCTGCTGGTCGCCGTGCTGCTGCCGCTGGGGAGCAAGGAGCTGGCGCAGCCGGACTGGGATCTGGAATGGCTGGTGACGCTGCCGGTGCAACGCGGCACGCTGCTGTGGGGCCGTGTTCTGGAACGCAGCGCCAGCAACATCGCCGGCTGGTTCGCGCTGGTGCCGGCGTACGGCGTCATCGCCTGGCATTCCGGCCACGCGTGGAGCGCGCTGCCTGTGGCGCTGCTGTCGGCCGCCGCGCTGCTGCCGCTGGCGGCCATGCTGCACACGCTGGCCGACACCGGCCTGCGCATGTGGCTTCCGGCCGCGCAGCTACGCAACATGCAGGCGGTGACGGGCTTGTTCAATCTGCCGCTGATCTACTTCGTCATGGCGCTTGGTATGCCGCAGGCCAGCGGCTTTGCAATGGAATGGGCGCGCGCGTTTCCGGCGTGGGTCGGCTGGCTGCCGCCCGGCCTGGTGCTGCGGGCGATCCAGGCACAGGACGCGGCGCAACTCGTGCAAAACGTGGCGCTGCTGCTGGCGCAAGGCGCGCTGCTGATGTGGGCCGGCATGGCGCTGCTGCGTCATCAACTGCGGCATGGCGTGGTCAACTCGGGCGCGCGTGAGAGCGCGCGGGGCGCGGCGGCGGCAGCAGCGCCGTCACGCGGCCTTGTGGCGCTGCTGACTGCCGTGCTGTCGCCGGTCAAGCGCCGCGAGCTGCGCCTGCTGAGCCGCGACCGCAACTTCATGTTCCAGACCCTGCTGCTGCCGATCATCATCGTCGGCAGCCAGATGGTCTTCAACGGCAAGCTGAATAGCCTCGCGGAGCTGGGCGACCACCACATCGTGGCCGCCGCCATCGCCTTCGGCATGGGCGTCTACGTGCTGATGCTGTCGGCCTTCCAGACGCTGAACAACGAAGGCCACGTCCTGTGGCTGCTATACACCGTGCCACGCTCGCTGGAAAGCGTGTTGAAGGAAAAGGCGCAACTATGGGGCACGCTGACGCTGGTGTATCCAGCCACTGTCATCGGCATCGCCGCGTGGTACACGACGGAAGTCGACTGGAGCACGCTGGCGCTGGTGCTGACGGTGTTCGCCGGCATCCCGATCTACTCCATGATCGCCGTGTCGCTGGGCGTGTTCGCCTGCGACCCGCTGGCGGTGGACGCGCGCACGCGGGTGCGGCCCACCTACGTCTACCTGTACATGCTGCTGGCCAGCTTCTACACCTGGTCGATCTACAGCAATGTGTGGTCGCAAAAGCTGGTGGTGATGGTGCTGATCGCGTCGATGGCGCTGGCGCTGTGGCAGAAGGCGCGCGACGCCCTGCCCTACCTGCTCGACCCCGCCGCCGCGCCGCCGGCGCGCGTGTCGACCGCCGATGGCCTGATCGCCGCCACCGCGTTCTTCATCCTGCAAGGCCTGCTGCTGCTCATCTTCGGCAAGTCCGACCTGCGCGCGATGACCATCGCCTTCGGCATTTCCGGCGTGGTGATCTACCTGCTGATGCGCTACGTCTACTGGCGCAACAAGGCCGCCGGCGTGCCGGTCATTGTTCACGGCATGGAGGTCGGCATCTCGCTGCGCCGCGCCGGCATTGCCGCGGCGGTGGCTTGTGCGGTTGGCGCGGCCTATCTCATCGCGATCCAGCACACCGCATTGTGGGCGGAACTGGTGAAAGGCGCGCCGAAGCTGGCCGGTGGACGCGGCTGGGTGCTGGCGCTGGCAGTGGTGGCCGCGCCGCTGTGCGAGGAGTTCATCTTCCGGGGGCTGATTTATGGCGGTCTGCGGCGCTCCATGTCGGCGTCGCGGGCCATGCTGATGAGCGCCGCTGTCTTCGCGGTGGTGCACCCGCCGCTGTCGATTCTGCCGGTGTTCGTGCTCGGCCTGTGCGCGGCGTGGACGTATGAACGCAGCAAAACGCTGCTGGCGCCGATGCTGGTCCACGCCACCTACAACGCCGTCATTCTCTCTATGCAGTTCTGGCTCTGAAAAGCACCCCAAAACGAAAGGGTCTGACCCCGTACGGGGTCAGACCCTGGCCGCAGCGGTTTGCGGGTTTTAGCAATCTCCGCGCGCGCCGCAGAAAAGCCAAACCTTAACCCGCTTGGGCTTACTCCTTGTAGCGCACCTCGGCCAGGGCGAACGCGCCGCCGTGGTAGGTGACCGATGCATTCGGGTCGGGATAGTCGCCGCTGTCCGGGAACAGGCCGTCGAATTGCGACGAACTGTCCTTCGGCTTGTAGCCCAGGTGCGCGGCCTTGCTGTTGTCCCACCACGCCACGTCGTTGTCAGACATGCCGAACAGGATGGTGAAACCAACCCGCGTGGCGAACAGCGAGCGACGCAGCGCTTCCACCAGGTCGTCGTAGCTGAGCCACGTGACCATCATGCGGCGGTCCTTCGGCTCCGGGAACGAGGAGCCGATGCGCAGGCTCACCGTCTCCAGGCCGGTGCGGTCCCAGTAGTAGCTGGCCAGCTGTTCGCCGAAGCACTTGCTGATGCCGTAGAACGAGTCCGGCCGCGTCGGCGCGGTGGCGTCGATGTAGTCGGTGTTGCGGTAGAAGCCCACCGTGTGGTTCGAGCTGGCGAACACGATGCGCTTCACGCCCTGCTTGTGCGCCGCCTCGTAGATATTGGCGGTGCCGAGGATGTTGGCGTGCATGATGTTCTCGAAGGTGTTCTCGGTCGAGATACCGCCGAAGTGCAGCACCGCGTCCACGCCCTCCATCATCTTCATCACCGCCGCCTTGTCGGCCAGGTCGCACTGGACGATTTCCTCTCCCTCGCGCGCTTCGCCCATGTCGGCGATGTCCGACAGCACCACCACATCGGCCCAGGGCTTGATGCGGTCGCGCAGCACCTTGCCCAGGCCACCGGCGGCGCCGGTCAGCAGCAGTCGTTTGAATGGCTTGCTCATTTTTCTCTCCGTTGTTATCGGTCGTCGTTGGCAGCAGCATCGTCATTCCCGCGCAGGCGGGAATCCGTGCCGAGCGTGCGTGTAAGCGTTCTAGGGATTCCGGCTTGCGCCGGAATGACGGTGCTTAGGTCACTGGGGCCGGGTTGAACAGGACCAGGGCATTATGCAGCTTCCATTTCTCCGCCCAGGTTTCCTTGCCGCTGGCGACGTCCAGCAGCATCTGGAACAGCTCCCAGCCGACATCCGCGATGGTGGCCTCGCCGCTGGCGATGCGGCCGGCGTTGATGTCCATCAGATCGTGCCAGCGGTTGGCCAGGTCGTTACGGGTGGCGACCTTAATCACCGGCACCTCGGCCAGGCCGTAGGGCGTGCCGCGGCCGGTGGTGAACACGTGCAGGTTCATGCCGGCCGCCAGCTGCAGCGTGCCGCAAATGAAATCGCTGGCCGGCGTGGCGGCGTAGATCAGGCCTTTCTGCGTCAGCTTCTCGCCCGGCGACAGCACGCCGGAAATCGGCGCGCTACCCGACTTGACGATCGAGCCCATGGCCTTCTCGACGATGTTCGACAGGCCGCCCTTCTTGTTGCCCGGCGTGGTGTTGGCGCTGCGATCGACGCCGCCGCGCTTCAGGTAATTGTCGTACCAGTCCATCTCGCGGATCATGGCTTCGGCCACTTCGGGCGTGGTGGCGCGGGAAGTCAGCTGGTCGATGCCATCACGGACCTCGGTCACTTCCGAGAACATCACGGTGGCGCCGGCGCGCACCAGCAGGTCGGTGGCAAAGCCCACCGCCGGATTGGCGGTCACCCCCGAGAAGGCATCGCTGCCGCCGCACTGCACGCCCACCACCAGCTCCGAGGCCGGCACGGTTTCGCGCTGGCGCTTGTTCAGCTCCGCCAGGTTGATCTCGGCCTGCCGCATGATCGAGTCGATCATCGACATGAAGCCGACGTGCTGCGCGTCCTGCAGGCACACCAGGCCCGGATCGGCGCCGCCGGCGTTCTGGATCGGAATCGAGCCTTTGGGGAACAGGCGCGTTGGCTGCAGCTTCTCGCAACCGAGACTGACCACCATCGCCTGGCCGCCGAAGTTGGGGTTGAGCGCGATGTTGCGGATGGTGCGGATCGGGATCGGCGCGCCCGGCGCATCAATCGCCACGCCGCAGCCGTAGGTGTGCTCCAGGCCCACCACGTCGTCGACGTTGGGGTACTTCGGCAGCAGCTCCTTCCTGATGCGCTCCACCGCGAATTCCACCACGCCGGATACGCACTGCACGGTGGTGGTGATCGCCAGGATGTTGCGGGTGCCGACGCTGCCGTCCGGATTGCGGTAGCCCTGGAAGGTGTAGCCCTCCAGCGGTTCCATCGGCGGCGGCTTGACGGTGGCGATGGGCAGACCCTCCAGCTCGCGCGCGGCCGGCATCTCCACATTGTGCTCGGCCAGCCAGCTGCCGGCCGGCAGGTCCTTGGCGGCGAAGCCGATGGTGACGTTGTAGCGGATCACGCGGTCGCCCTTGGCCAGATCGCGCAGCGCCACCTTGTGGCCCTGCGGGACCGCTTCCAGCAGCGTTAAACCGTTGGCAAACACGGCGCCGGCCGGCAGGCCGCCGTCGTTGACGACAATGGCGACGTTATCGTTGTCGTGCATGAGGATGTAGCGCGGCGTGTTGGCGCTCGTCGGTGTCGTCATTGGCTTTCCTACGTTGTTTTTTGGTCTCGCAAAGTGGTCTGACCACTTCTGTTATTGGCCGGCCCTAACATGATTGTGGCCTGCGCGCCACAGCCCGAAAACCGCATGTTCCCTAGGGGATTTGCCCTTCAAACATGGGAGGAAGACTGCCGCCCGATGAATTCAGTATGCCAGTTTAAAATTAATTTGGCTAGTCCACATTGCGTATTTGGTCTGACCACCTTAGAATGGCCTGACCAGATGGCAGATCGATAAGCCACAGATACAGACGAGACAAGCAATGCAGAAAAAAACTGCCCCTCCTGCCGAAAACGCCGCCCACGAGCCGCGCCTCTACCGCGTGGTGGCGGACCGCATCCAGGAACTGATCCGCAACGAAAACATCGCCGCCGGCGAGCGTCTGCCGTCCGAGCGCGACCTCGCCACCAAGCTGAGTGTCAGCCGCGCCTCGCTGCGCGAAGCGCTGATCGCGCTGGAACTGGGCGGCGTGATCGAAGTGCGCGGCGGCTCCGGTGTCTACGTCAGCGAAATCCCCGAACCGGCCGATACCGACCTGCCGGAAGCCGGTCCTGGCCCGTTTGAAGTGCTGTCCGCGCGCCGCCTGATCGAATCCGAGATCGCCGCCATCGCCGCCCGCGTGGCCACCGACAGCGCCGTCGACGCCATCCTCAAAGCGGTGGAGGAGATGGAAAAGCACCACGCCAATTATTCGAGCAACGAGCAGGCCGACCGCAACTTCCACCTGGCCATCGCGCGCGCCACCGGCAACAGCGCGCTGGTCGGATCGCTGAACTACCTGTGGGACCAGCGCGGCCGCCTGTGGCACAAGCTCAAGGAACACTTCCAGACCGAGGAACTGCGTCAGGAAACGCTGAAGGACCACCGCCGCATCCTGGAGGCCATCGCCGCCCACGATCCGGCGGCGGCGCGCAAAGCCATGCGCGCCCACCTGGAACGCGTGACCCGCACCTTCTCGCGCGGATAACGCGGCCCATCGCAACACCCGTAGCACCGCAGGTCCGGCCTCGACGCCGGCCGCGCATAAAAGCAAATCAAGTTATCGACCGGCCCGACCTCGGCCGCCACTCTGCCATCCCCGGCACAGCGGCCCTCGTCACGGCGGCACGGAGTACGCGAGGTGCTCCACTCACGCAGGCGCTGCACAGCGCCGCGTATAACTTTATTCAAGAGACGAAGGAGACAACACCATGAAGTCCGTGCACTCGGTCCAGAACCGTTCCGCCCAACCTCGCCTGCTGCTCACGGCCATCAGCCTGGCCGTGCTGGCCCTGACCAACCAAGCCAGCGCCCAGACCGATGATGCCAACATGACCCGCGTCGAAGTGACCGGCTCCAGCATCAAGCGCGTCGCCAACGAAGCATCGCTGCCGGTCACCAGCGTCAAGGCCGAAGACCTGGTCAAGCAAGGCATGACCACCCTCGCCGACTTCATGATGGCGCTGCCGCAATCGGCCTCGCTGGCGCCATCGAACGCCGGCTCCGGCACCAACATCAACCTGCGCGGCCTGGGCGTGAACCGCACGCTGGTGCTGCTCAACGGCCGCCGCCTGGCCAACGAGGCCATCGCCGACGGCTACGCCAACCTGGACGTGATTCCGCTGAGCGCCATCGCCCGCGTGGAAGTGCTGCGCGACGGCGCCTCGTCGATCTACGGCTCCGACGCCATCGGCGGCGTGGTCAACTTCATCACCAAGACCCAGTCCGAAGGCGCGCAAGTGACCTTGCAAGCTGTGCAGCCCGAGAAAAAAGGCGGCGGCGACGAACAGCGCATCACCGCCACCTGGGGTAAGGGCAACCTGGAACGCGACGGCTGGAGCTTCTACGCCACCATCGACGCTCACCAGCGTTCGCGCCTGGCCGCATCGGACCGCGCCTACCTGAGTTCCGCCGACGTGCTGACCGCGCTGGGCCGCCCGCCGACGCTGGGCACCGGCGGCAACGCCACGCCGGCCAACTTCACCACGCCGACCAACAAGAACGCGCAGAACCCGTATGCCGGCAAGTGCCTGGCGCCGTATTCGATCGTCGGCCAGAAAGGCACCTGCGTACTGGACGCCAATGAGTACGGCACCGCGTTGTACGCCAACCAGCAGGTCACCTTCTACACCCGCGCCGCCAAGAAGCTGAGCGAAGACCACATCGTCAGCATCGACTACTCGCGCGGCGAGGAATTCATCCTCGGCACCAAGAACCCGACCAATGCGCTGGCGGTCAACGGCGTCAACGCCATCCTGCCATCGACCAGCAAGTGGTATCCGGGCGGCAGCGGCGGTGTGCCGGCGGTGGCGGGCCTGAACAACGCGCCGCTGACCGTGACCTGGGCCGTGGCCGACGGCGGCCTGGCCACCACCAAGGACGTGCAGCTGAATCAGCGCGTGGCCATCAGCGACGAAGGCACGCTGGCCGGCTGGGACTACAAGGCCGGCCTGGTGATCGGCATCTCCGAACGCACCAACTACTACTACTCGGGTTACTTCAACGGCCAAGGCCTGCTGGACGGCCTGAAAAACGGCAAGCTGAATCCATTCGGCCTGCAGGACGCGGACGGCAAGGCTTACCTGCAGTCGATCAGCGTGGACGGCGCCAAGAACCGCTACTCGAAATCGACCTTCACCGGTGTCGACCTGACCGCCAGCCGTTCGCTGACGGAACTGCCAGGCGGCGCGCTGGCGATGGCGCTGGGCTTGGACCTGCACCGCGACACCACCGAAGACACCAAGCTGCCGATTACCTCGCAAGTCACCTACGCCAACTCCTCGCCATCGCACGGCGAAGGCCAGCGCAACGTGGCCGCCATCTTCACCGAGATCAACGCGCCGGTGACCAAGTCGCTGGAACTGAACGCCGCCGTGCGCGCCGACCATTTCAACGACTTCGGCACCACCGTCAATCCGAAGGTCAGCTTCCGCTGGGAAGCCGCCAAGACGCTGATGTTCCGCGGCTCGGCCAACACCGGCTTCCGCGCGCCGACGCTGTTTGACGCCTACGGCTACCGCCTGCCAGGCGCCACCGGCCTGACCTCGGCCAAGTGGGACGATCCCGTGCTGTGCCCTGGCGGCACGCCGGGCGTGGCCGGCAGCGGCACCGCCCTGCCGGGGTATGTGGCGTCGACCGTCTGCAACACCCAGTTGCCTAAACAGACCGGCTCCAACGCCGGCCTGAAACCGGAGAAGTCGAAGGGCTACACGCTGGGCGTGGTGATGGAACCGGTCAAGAACAGCATGATCTCGCTGGACTACTGGAACATCAGGATGAAGGACATGCTGGCCAATCTGCCGGAGCAGGTGTACTTCCTGGACCCGGTCAAGTACGCGTCGTACTTTGTGCGTAACGCCGATGGCACCATCAACTACATCAACAACACCATCATGAACCTGGGTGGCCAGAAGGCGGCGGGTGTGGACGTATCGGGTTCGTACAACTTCCCGAAAACGGCGTATGGCGATTTCAAGGTCGGCATCGACGGCACCTATCTGACGCAGTTCGACAACCAGCTGTATGACGGCAGCCCTTTCGTGTCCAACATCGGCCAGTTCGGCCTGGCCAGCAATGGCACCACGTCGAGCTTCCCGATCATCACCTACCGCTGGAAGCACACGCTGAAGCTGAACTGGGCCAAGGGTAACTGGAACAGCCAGCTGACGCAGAACTACAACTCGAAGTACACCGATCAGAATCTGGTGGCCAAGCAGTACTGGCGCAACATCAACTCGTACAAGCAGTGGAACTTCACCACCACGTACGCGGGCTTCAAGAACATGCAGGTGGTGGCGGGTATCACCAACCTGTTCAACGCGCCGCCGCCGGCGACCAACAGCAGCTTGTACAGCTTTGGTTACCTGAGCAGCGCGTCCAGCCCGATCGGCCGTGCTTACAATGTGCGGGTGACGTACAACTTCTGATCGGCGCACCCGACCGAAAAGGTCTGACCCCGACCGAAAGGGTCTGACCCCGTACGGGGTCAGACCCTGGCCGCAGCGGTGTGCGGGTTTCCGAGGTGCCGTCAGCACCACACCACGCCTTTATCCGGATAGTCCTATGAAAGACCTGATCTTCTTTGCCGCCACCCTCTCCCTGCTGGGCGCGGCACACGCGGCGGACGCGCCATCCAAGCCCATACGCCTCATCCTGGTCGGTGACTCCACCCTGGCCAACACCAGCGGCTACGGCGACGCCTTCTGTGCCCGCGTCAACCGCGCCAACACCTGCCTCAATCTCGCCAAGGGCGGCCGCAGCTCCGGCAGCTTCCGCGCCGAAGGCCGCTGGGACGAGGTGGAAGGCCTGCTGCGCGGCAGCGCCGCCTACCGCGCCACCTATGTGCTGATCCAGTTCGGCCACAACGACCAGCCGGGAAAACCCGGCCGCTCAACCGACCTGAAAACCGAATTCCCCGCCAACATGACGCGCTACGCGAAGGAAGTCAAAGCTCTCGGCGGCATCCCGGTGCTGGTCACGCCACTGACCCGCCGTACCTTCAAGGACGGCATCCTGGAAAACAATCTCGCCCCATGGGCCGACGTGATCCGCGCCACCGCCGCCGAAGAGCACGTGCCGCTGCTGGACCTCAACGCCGACAGCTACGCCGCCGTACAAGCCATGGGCCAGGACGAAGCCGACACGCTGGCCATGGTCCCGCGCCCCGCCGACTATGGCGCGCCGCAACCGCCAGGCAAAGTCGAAGTCGCCGGCGCCGCCAAGAGCGCCTTCGACCGCACCCACCTCGGCGCCAGGGGCGCGGCCTTCTTCTCGCGCATGGTGATGGAAGAACTGAAGCGCGCCGTCCCTGAACTGGCCGCCCAGTTCAAGCCGGAGAACGAGCAGTGAACACACGACGCATCGCCTCCTGCGCCGCGCTGCTGACCGCATTTTGCGGCGCGCCAGCCCACGCGCAGGACACCCGCAACGTCACCGAACCAAGCGCGCCGCCATCCTGCAGCGTGCTGACCGCCGGCGCCGGCGCGGCCATCGACGCCACCAACGACACCGCCCGCATCCAGGCCGCCATCGACCAGTGCCCCGCCGGCCGCGCCGTGCGCCTGTCGGGCAGCAACGAGAAACAGCGCTTCGTCGCCGGCCCGCTGTCGCTGCGCAGTGGCGTCAGCCTGCTGGTGGACGCCGGGGTCACGCTGCAAGCCAGCGGCAATCCCAAACTGTACGATCGCGGCGCCGGCACCTGCGGCACCATCGACAAACAGGGACGCGGCTGCAAGCCCTTCATCAGCATCGACAACGCCAAAGGCAGCGGCATCTACGGCGACGGCGTGATCGACGGCCAGGGCGGCCGCGTGGTCGACGGCGGCACCGAATCGTGGTGGCAGCTGGCGCGCCGCGCGCAAAAGGAAGACGCCCGCCAGAACGTCCCGCGCCTGATTGAAATCACCGGTTCGCTGGACATCACGCTGCACCGCATCACGCTGCGCAATTCGCCCAACTTCCACGTGGCGCTGAACCGGGTGGACGGCTTCACTGCCTGGGGCGTGCGCATCGACACGCCGGCCACCGCCCGCAATACCGACGGCATCGATCCCATCTCGTCGCGCAACGTGACCATCGCCTACAGCCATATCCGCACCGGCGACGACAACGTCGCCGTCAAGGCGGGCAACAACGGGCCGACCGAGAACATCTCCATCGTGCATAACCGCTTCTACAGCGGCCATGGCATGTCGATCGGCAGCGAAACCAATGGCGGCGTGCGCCGCGTGCTGGTCGATGACCTGAGCATGGACGGCACCACTTCCGGCCTGCGCATCAAGAGCGACGTGTCGCGCGGCGGCGTGGTCGATCAGGTCAGCTATCGCAACGTATGCCTGCGCGATGTGAAAACGCCGATCGACATCAGCACCCGCTACGCCAGGGATGCGCAAGGCGCGCTGGTGCCGGTGTTCACCAACATCGATTTCTCGGATGTGCATGCCGTATCACCGGGCCGTGTGGTGGTACAGGGCTACGACGAGCAGCGGCCGGTGCAGGCGCGCCTGCATGACGTCAGCATCGCCGGCAAGGTGGACCGCAAGATCGAGTTTGCGCGTCTGAGCGGCGATGCGATCAGCGCCAGCGACACCAGCAACTGCGGCAACCGCTTCGTGCCGTTTCCGGAAAGCGCCGCACTGAGCGCACGCCCGCAGTTGTCGCTGGATCAGGCCAGGCAGTTCTCATACGGCGAAGTGCTGAAGTACGTCGGCGTGGCCGGCAAGGAGACCGTCGATCCATGGGATCCGTTGAGCGACCCGCTGGCCAGGGGCGCGGCCTTCACGCCGGACTACATCGTCGACAAGGCCGCCAAAGCGGATGGCGTCCGTATTTTCAACACGGTGCAGGAAGCTGTCAGCCGCGCGGTGGCCGACAGCGCCGCGCGGCCGGCCAAACGCTTGTACCTGCTGCTGAAGCCCGGCGTGTATCAGGAACTGGTCTACATCCCCGCTTCCGCAGCGCCGATCACTATGTATGGCGAGGGCAAGGATGCGGCGGCGACGCGCATCACCGCCAAGCTGGAGGCGTCGATGACCGGCGCCGCCTACGATGCGCTGTACCGCGCGCAGTTCGCCAGGGCCGCGCCGGCGGTGCAGGCCATGTACGCCACCATCAAGGACCGCGCGCAGATCGGCACCTTCGGCACGCAAACCGTCTGGACGCAGAATGCCGGTTTCCAGGCGCGCAATCTGACGTTTGAAAACGCCTACAACAAGGACACCGGCAACGCCCGCGCCGAGGAACTCCCCAACATCAACAACGTGCACCACCAGGCGCTGGCGCTGAGCGTGGACAGCGCCGACAAGGCGCAATTCGAGAACATCCGCCTGATCGGCTTTCAGGACACGCTGTATCTGAAGTCGCCGCAGATCGGCAGCACCGTGCGCAGCTTCTTCAACAAGTCATACATTGAAGGCGACGTCGATTTCATCTTCGGCGACAGCACCACCTATTTCTACCAGACCGAGATCCGCACGCTCGGCGACCGTGGCGTGTCCTACACCGCCGCGCCAAATACCTATGTGAAGACCAGGTACGGCTTCGTCTTCGACAACTGCCGCTTCACCCACGAGGGCAAGAAGAACGGCGACTTCTACCTGCTGCGCCAGTGGTTCGCCGGCTCGCGCTGCACCCCGTATGCGCCGTTGCCGATTGACGGCTACAGCTGCGCCTACGGCGCCACCAACGCCTACAAGGCGCCGACCGGCACCATCGCGCGCACCTCGCTGGAAGCGGTCGGCAAGATGGTGGTACTAAATTCGCGCATCGGCGCGCACATTAACCGCGAGCATCCGTGGGCCGACTGGAACAAGAAAGGCACGATCTCCTTCCGCCCCGCGCAATACAACTCGGACGACCACTGGAACAACCTGGTGAAGGCCGGCATCGATCCGGTCAGGGATCTCGGCTACAGCAAACCACCTTCGCCGCCGGACGTCTTCCTCGGCGAGTTCAATAATTCGGATGAATAAGGATCACAGCATGACCATCAACAGCCAACGCCGCAACCTGATGAAAGCACTGCCGGCGGCGGGCATGTCGCTCAGCCTTCCCGCCCTCGCCGCCACCGCGCCCGATCCCTGGCTGCAGGCGCAGGCGATCATCGATCACGTCTCCAGGCCGCTGTCGTTCCGCAAGCAGGACTTCAACATCACCGCCTACGGCGCCAGGCCGTGCAAGCTGACCAAGGTGAAGGCCTGGGTGTCGCACGAAGATCAGGAAGAGTTGGGCACGCCGGCCGCCGGTTCCACCGACTGCTACGCCGCCATCAAGGCCGCGATCAAGGCCTGCAACGCGGCCGGCGGCGGCCGCGTGCTGATCCCGGCCGGCGACTGGTACTGCGCGGGCCCGATCGTGCTGCTGTCGAATGTGAATCTGCATCTGGCCAAGGGCGCGCACGTCTACTTCAGCCACAATCCGGCCGACTATGCGAAGTACGGCGACATCGACTGCGGCAGGAACGGCAAGCTGACCATCTCGCGCTGGCAGAGCAACGATTGCCTGAACTACTCGCCGATGATTTACGCCTACGGCCAGAACAACATTGCGCTGACCGGCGAGGACTGGACCTCCATCCTCGACGGCCAGGGCGGCGTTCCGTTCAACGATGCCGGCGATTCGTGGTGGACCTGGAAGGGCAAGCAGAAAACCATCAACTCCATCGGCCAGGGCACCACGCCCAACTTCAAGGCTGGCAAGATGTCGGAAAACACGGTCAATCCCTTGAACGCGGAATCGCTGGCCACCGTGGCGCCGGCGCTGACCGAGGCGGAACGCCTGCTGATTCAGGGTGAAGGCGATAAATGGCGCGCCGACGCGCAGTATCTGCCGGCACTGTCGGAGGCCGGCGTGGCGCTGTCCAAGCGCGTGTTCGGCATCGGCCACTACCTGCGCGCGCCGATGATCCAGATCATCGGCTGCACCAACGTTCTGCTGCAGGGCTACAAGGTGCTGAACACGCCGTTCTGGCAGCACCACCCGGTCCACTGCCGCAACCTGGTGATCCGCAAGGTCTACATGCATAGCCACGGCCCTAACAGCGACGGCTTCGATCCCGAGGCCTGCGATCACGTGCTGGTGGAAGACTGCACCTTCGATACCGGCGACGACTGCATCGCCATCAAGGCCGGCAAGGATCAGGATACGCAGTATGGCCCGTCGCAGAACATCGTCATCCAGAACTGCATCATGCACAGCGGCCATGGCGGCGTCACGCTGGGCAGCGAAATGGCGGGAGGCATCCAGAACGTGTTTGCGCAAAAACTGGTGTTCGAGAACGCCAACTGGAAGACCAATCCGCTCAATACCGCCATCCGCATGAAGACCAATATGAATCGCGGCGGCTACCTGCGTAACTTCTACGTGCGCGATTGCACGGTGCCGAATGGCGTGCAGATTTCGCCGTCGTTCTATGCGTCGCTGCCTGGGTCGCCGATTCAGTCGAAGACGGTGGCCACTGCGGCCGGCGCCATCGTCACCTTCGATTGCGATTACACGCCGATCAGCGACAACGTGCGGATACGCCCGCCGGTGGTGGACAACATCCAGATTTCCAACATCAAGGCCAGCAATGTGAGCAAGGATGGCAAGACCGCGTCCTGCTTCCAGGCGATTGTGATCCTTGGTCCGGTGGCGTCGGACTACAACGGTCCGCAGCCGATGCCGCCGGTGTTCCCGGTGACGAATGTGTCGATCAGCGATTGCGATTTCGGCACGCCGGTGAATACGGCGACGCCCTGGTTCCTCTACAACGTCAAGAACCTGGCGCTGAAGAATGTGACCATCGGCGGCAAGGTGCACAACGCCGTACTGTCGGCTTGAGCAGCGCACCGATCGCGCTGCCGGCGGTCGCCAAACGGATCACGGGGTGACGCGGAAGTAGTCGAAGTCGGCGTGGCCGCCGTTGCCGGCGCTGAAGAGGCCCATCTGGGCGCCGACCCAGCGGCCCATCCTGGCGGTGAATTGCGCGCCGATCGGCGTGTACTGTCTGCCGTCCACGCTGTACGAGAATTGCGTGACGCCGCCGGCGATCACCTGTATGCGCAGCCACACCTGCGGCGACGGCAGCTCCACGCCGGCTTCCTGCTGCTCGTGGCACCTGGCGTCGGCCTTGTAGCAGCTCACCAGCGCCAGCTGGGTTTTGCCGTCGCTGCGGCGCGTGCCCAGCCAGGCGTAATCCGCGCCATACATGACCAGGCCGGCGACGCCCGCTTCCGCCAGGCCGGCGGCATCCAACCGGGTGTCGACCGTGAACGTCTCGGCCGGCAGTTTTTGCAGCAGCAGCGATGGCACGTCCCACAGATTGGTGGTGCGCGGCTGGCCGTACAGGCGCAAGCGACCGTCGCCCAGCGCGTACCACGACGGCTGCCAGTTCGCGTTCCACTGCCACTGCAGGCCGAGCGACGCGCCGTTGAATTCATCACTCGTCGGCGGCGCGGCGGCGGCCTTGCCGCTCACCGGCAGGCGATAACGCAGCACCGGCTGGCCGGCCGCGCCGCCGACGTCCTGCCCGATCAGCGGCCAGCCGTCGCGCCATACCATCGGCTGCAGATGCACCACGCGGCCGTAGGCGCGCTTGTCCTGGAAATGGATGAACCAGTCCTCGCCCTGCGGCGTCTGCACCCACGCGCCCTGGTGCGGACCGTTCACCGCCGACCGGCCCTGCTCCAGCACGATGCGATCCTCATACGGCCCGTCGATGCGGCGCGAACGGAACACCGACTGCCAGCCGGATTCCACGCCGCCGGCGGGCGCAAAGATGTAGTAGTAGCCGTCACGCTTGTAAAACTTGGGGCCTTCCAGCGTGGTGTACTTCGGCAGCTTGTCGCCGTTGATGATGACCGTGCCCTTGTCGTCCAGCAGGCGGCTGGCGTCCGGCGCCATGCGGCGCAAGGTCAGCACGTTGGAGAAGCCGGCGCGGCTCTTCGCCCAGGCGTGCAGCAGGTAGGCCTGGCCGTCATCGTCCCACAGCGGCGTGGGATCGATCAGCCCTTTGCCGGCGACCAGCAGATGCGGCGCGGACCAGGGGCCGGCGAACGCGCTGGCCGTCATCACGTAGATGCCGACATCGGGGTCGGGATAGAAAATCCAGAATTTGCCGTCGTGGTAGCGCAGGCATGGCGCCCACACGCCCTTGCCATGCTGCGGCGTGGCGTAGACCTCGGCCGGCACCAGTTGCGGCAGGGCGTGGCCGACCAGCGTCCAGTTGACCAGGTCCGGCGATTGCAGCAGCGGCAGTCCCGGCGCGTTATTGAAGCTGGACGACACCAGGTAGTAAGTGTCGCCGACGCGAATCACATCCGGATCGGAATAGTCGGCGTGCAGCACAGGATTGGTGTAGTCGCGCGGCCCGGTCGCGCAGGCGGCCAGCAGCGCCGCAAACAAAAAGGGCAGACACCGCAACAGTATCCGCCCCATGATCATGCTCCGAACGGCGTTTCGGCAACGCCCTTGACGCCTGGCCGCAGCAGCGCCACCGCCCCGCCCCACTCCGCGTCCTCCGGCTTGCCGGAGACGATGGAGGTAACCAGCAGCGTGTCCAGATCCTTGCCGCCGAAGGCGCACATCGAGGGCTTGAGCATCGGCACGTCGATGCGGCGATCCAGCTTGCCGTCCGGCGTGAAGCGCAGCACGCAGCCGCCGTCGTTACCGCAGATCCAGTAGCAGCCGTCGGCATCGACCGCGGCGCCGTCGGGACGGCCGACATAAGTCGTCATGTCGGCAAACACGCGGCGGTTGCTGGGCACGCCATCGGCGATGTCGTAGTCGAACGCCCACACCATGCGCCGCTGCGGATGCGAGTCCGACAGGTACATGGTGCGGCCATCCGGCGAGAACGCCGTGCCGTTCTGCGTCAGCAGTTCGGACACGAACGGCGCCGAAATGCCGCGCGCCGCGTCGTAGCGATACAGCTGGCCGACCGCCCTGGCGGCGCCCATGTCCATGAACATGGTGCCGGCCCAGAAGCGGCCCTGGCGGTCGCAGCGGCCGTCGTTGAAGCGCATGCCCTCACCGAGGCCGGAGGCCGGCGCCGCCAGCTTCGTCGCGGTCGCGGCTTGCGCCTCGCCCAGCGCCAGGCTGAAGATGCCGGTCTCCATGCCCGCGATCAGGCCGCCGTCCGCCCTGGCCGCCACGCAGGCGACCATCTCGGCGTTGTCCCAATAGCGGGTGGCGCCGCTGGATGCGTCCATGCGCCACACACGCTTTGCCGGAATGTCCACCCAGTACCAGGCCGATTCCGCCGCGCTCCACGTCGGGCTTTCGCCCACCGTGCAGGAAACGCCGTTGACGCGTTCCACCTTAGCCATTCCAGACCAGATCGCCGTTGACCACGCGCGGGATGTGCTGCGGGTTGGCGTCCTGCAGCGACTCCGGCAGCAGGTAGGCCGGCACGTCCTGGTACGACACCGGACGCAGGAAGCGGTCGATGGCCGATGCGCCCACCGAGGTGGTGCGGCTGTCCGAGGTCGACGGGAACGGGCCGCCGTGCACCATGGCATGCGCCACTTCCACGCCGGTGCCGAAGCCGTTGAACAGGATGCGGCCGACCTTGCGTTCCAGGATAGGCAGCAGCTTGGTGGCCAGCGCCTTGTCGTCGGCGGTGGCGTGCACGGCGCCGGTCAACTGGCCTTCCAGGTGCTCGGCCACGGCCAGCAGTTCCTCTTCGTTTTCAGCGACCACCAGCAGCGAGGTCGGGCCAAAGATTTCGCCTTCCAGCGCGGTGTCGGTCAGGAAGCGCTTGGCGTCCACCTGGTACAGGAAGGCCTGCGCGCCGCACGGCAGGTCGCCGGCCTGGCCGATCGCCACCTGCTTCACGCCGTCCACGCCCGCCAGGCCCTTGACGCCGCTGGTGTAGGCCTTGTGGATGCCCGGGGTCAGCATGGTCTGCGCCGGCTTGGCGCCGATGGTGCCGGCGGCGGCGTCCACGAAGGCTTGCAGCTTGTCCGACTTCAGGCCGATCAGCAGGCCGGGATTGGTGCAGAACTGGCCGGCGCCCAAGGTCAGCGAATCGGCAAACGCCTGCGGCAGCTTGGGATTGTCCAGCGCGCCCGGCAGCAGGAACACCGGGTTGATCGAGCTCATCTCGGCGTACACCGGGATCGGTTCCTTGCGGGCGGCGGCGGTGTGCATCAGGGCGATGCCGCCGGCGCGCGAGCCGGTGAAGCCCACGGCCTTGATGTACGGGTGCGCCACCAGGTTCTGGCCGATGGTCTGGCCCGAGCCGATCAGCATCGAGAACACGCCCTCCGGCATGTTGCACTCGGCGGCGGCCTGGGCCACGGCCTTGCCGACCAGTTCCGAGGTGCCCAGGTGGGCCGAGTGGGCCTTGACGATGACCGGGCAGCCGGCCGCCAGGGCCGAGGCGGTGTCGCCACCGGCCACCGAGAACGCCAGCGGGAAGTTCGAGGCGCCGAACACGGCCACCGGGCCGAGGCCGATCTTGCGCAGGCGCAGGTCAGGACGCGGCGCCGGCGCGCGGTCCGGCAGCGCGCTGTCCAGCGTGGCAGTCTGGAAGCGGCCGTCGCGCACCACCTTGGCGAACAGGCGCAGCTGGTTGCAGGTGCGGCCGCGCTCGCCTTCCAGGCGGGCTTGTGGCAGGCCGGTTTCCTGCATCGCGCGCTCGATCAGGGCCGGGCCCAGATCCATGATGCGGTCGGCGATGGTTTCCAGGAACTTGGCGCGCGCTTCCAGGCCGGTGGCGCGGTAGGTGTCGAAGGCGGCGTTGGCCAGTTCGGCCGCGCGTTGCAGGTCGGCAGCGCCGGCCAGGCCGAACGCGGGTTCGATTTCCACGTTGCGCGATGGATCGACCGCCTTGACGGTGCCTTCTTTGCCCAGGACCGCGTCGCGGCCGATAATCATTTCGCCAACTACTTGCATGGTGACTCCTTAATGTGTGAAAAGCGCGGACGAAGCCGCGCTTTGATTTTGCTTATTTTGCCACAGATTAAACGATTACTGCGCGCCTTGCTTGAGCATCAGCTTGTGCAGTGCGTCCACTTCTTCGGCGGTCAGGTCGGTCAGCGGCGCGCGCACCGGACCGGCGTCGTGGCCGGCCAGCTTGGCGCCGGCCTTGACGATCGACACGGCGTAGCCGGCCTTGCGGTTGCGGATCTCCAGGTAAGGCAGGAAGAACTCGTCGATCATGCGGTTTTGTTCGGCGTGGTTGTCCGAGGCCACCGCGTGGTAGAAGTCCATCGCCAGTTTCGGCATGAAGTTGAACACGGCCGACGAGTACACCGGCGTGCCCAGCGCCTTGTAGGCGGCGGCGTACACCTCGGCGGTCGGCAGGCCGCCCAGGTAGCTGAAGCGGTCGCCCATCTTGCGCCAGATCGACACCATCAGTTCGATGTCGCCGATGCCGTCCTTGAAGCCGATCAGGTTCGGGCAGCGGTCGGCCAGGATGGCCAGCGAATTCGGGGTCAGGCGGCAGTTGGCGCGGTTGTAGACCACCACGCCCAGGTTGGTGGCCTTGCAGACCTCCTGCACGTGGGCGATCAGGCCGTCCTGCGAGGCCTCGGTCAGGTAGTGCGGCAGCAGCAGCAGGCCTTGCGCGCCGGCCTTCTCGGCTTCCTTGGCGTAAGCGGCGGCCACGCGGGTCGGGCCGCCGACGCCGGCCAGGATCGGCACCTGGCCACGGCAGGTGTCAACCGCGGTCTTGATGATTTCCGGGTATTCCTGCGGGGTCAGAGAGAAGAACTCGCCGGTGCCGCCGGCGGCGAACAGCGCGCTGGCGCCGTACGGGGCCAGCCATTCCAGACGTTCAATGTAGGTCGACTTGCGGAAGTTGCCTTCGGCGTCGAAGTCGGTGACCGGGAACGACAGCAGGCCGGAGGAAAGGATTTTTTTCAGGTCATTCGGTTGCATTACAGTCTCCAATATTGACGTCTGGTGGGGATGGGTGACGACATTGCCTCGTCGCGTTGTATGACATCGTACAACTAGATGCGGATCGGCGCAAGCAATTTGATGCGCCGGCTGCCCGGCGCGGCGCCGGGTGTTGCTTAAGCGCTCACCTCTTGCTGGGCGCGGCGCAGGCGTTCGCGGCTATTGCTGAGGTGGGTGCGCATGGCCGCGCGCGCCGCCTCGGCATCCTTGCGCAGGATGGCGTGATAAATATCGTCATGTTCGCGGTTGACGCGGTCCTGGTAGGCCTTGGGGTCATCGTGCGCCAGCTGCTCGGAATCCAGCCGCGCGCGCGGGATGATGGTGTTGCCCAGGTCGCTGAGGATGTCGACGAAATAGCGGTTGCCGGTGGCCTGCGCGATCAGCAGGTGGAAGGCCTTGTCCGACTCCACCGCCACCGCACGATTGGGCGCGGCGACGATGCGCTTGAGCGCGGCGTCCATGGCCGCCACCTGCTCGTCGCTGCGGCGGCTGGCGGCCAGCCAGGCAGCCTCGGTTTCCAGGCTGATGCGCAGCTCCAGGATGGACAGCACGTCGCCGATGGTGCGAATGGTGTCGGCGGCAAAGATGTTGGCCGGCTGCGGCTCCAGCACAAAGGTGCCGATGCCGTGGCGCGTCTGCACCAGGCCGGCGGCCTGCAGGTGCGAGATGGCCTCGCGCACCACGGTGCGGCTGACGCCGTGCATTTCCATGATGACCGACTCGGTCGGCAGCTTTTCGCCCGGTTTCAGCGCGCCGGCCTGGATGCTGCTGGTGAAGCTCTCCACCACGCCCTGGGCGAGGTTGCGGTGCTTTTTCTTCGGGGCGGCGGCGGAGACGATCTGATTCATGGCAATAGTTTGTTGTATGACGACGATTAGGATACACGCATTGGCGCGTGGATTATATCGACAACATCATTTTTGCCACAAATCGGGGGGCTTACACCAGCAGCGCCGCGCTCATCGAGGCGGCTTCGTCGGCCGATTCCAGCAGGATCTGGTCGAGCAGCGCGTTGTCGTCGACGAAGCCCTGCAACGACGGGCTGTCCTGCCCCGCCAGCGGCGAGCGCACTGGCGCCAGGCGCTTGGCGATCAGCAGCGTGTCGCGCAGGCCCAGCGGCGGCGGCGTCAGCGTGGCGCCGCGCAGCGAGACGATGGCCTGGCTGACCGGCTCGGGAATGTGCATCTTCCGCATCATCTCGCGCGCGATGATCTCCTGCGCCGCGCCCATCCACTCGGCCGGGTCGTCCAGCAGGCCGGGAATATCGTCGGCGCGCGACAGCAGGTAAAAGCCGCCGGCCTCGTGCACGATGCCGGCGAACAGCGCGGTGTCGGGATCGGTGGCGGTCAGCTTGCGGCCGATGACGTGGGCCAGCGCCGCCACGTGCGCCGTGTGGCGCCACAGCTGGTCGGCCTGGGCGCGCAGCGCGTCGTCGCGGATGCGCGCGCCGAACTGGCGCACCACCATCGCCGCCGCCATCGTGTACAGGTTGCGGTAGCCCACGCGCTGCACCGCCGCGCGCACGCTGGTGACCGGCGTGCCACTGCGGTTGAACACCGCCGCGTTGGCCAGCGCCACGGTGCGCGCCGCCAGCTGCGGCTCGGCCAGCACCTTGCGGATCACATCCTCCGTCTCGCAATCGGGATCGGCCAGCGCCATCTGCAGGCGCAGCGCCGCGTTCACGCTGGTGGGGAACACCAGCTCGCCGCGCGCAGCCTGCGCCACGATCTGCGAGAAGTCTTTGAGTTTTTCCATGGAAACATTATACGCGCTAACGTCCGGCGCCCCTTGCAACTTGCTCGCCGGCGTGGGGCGAAAGCCGCAACGCGTCCGCCAGGCCCAGCAGGCTGACCAGCGCCACCAGCACAAACGCCAGGCGATAATCGATGGCCGGCCAGTCGCCGATGCCGAGCTGGCGCGCGCTCCAGTGGCCGGCGCGCACACCGGTGGCGCCCAGCGCCACGCCCAGGCCCAGCGCCACCTGGAAGGCGGTGCTGAACAAGGTATTGGCAGCCGCCATGCGCGGCTGCGGCACGTCGGCGAAGGCGATGGTGTTGAGCGCGCTGAACTGCATCGAGCGCGTCAGGCCGCCAACGAACAGCACGGCGGCGATCAGCCACACCGGCGTGGATGGCGTCAGCAAGGCGCAGGCGGCCAGCGCGGCCACGTTGGCCAGGCCGTTGACCAGGATTACCGGCTTGAAGCCGAAGCGGCGCAGGATCGGCGTGGTGGCCGGCTTCATCATCAGGTTGCCGGCGAACACCGCGATCACCAGCAGGCCGGCGTGGAAGGCGTCCAACCCGAAGCCGAGCTGGAACATCAGCGGCAGCAGGAACGGCACGGCGCCAATCGCCATGCGGAACAGCGAGCCGCCGAGGATGGTGATCGAAAACGTGGGAATCGCCAGCGACGACAGGTCGATCAGCGGATGCGCGGCGCGCCGCAGGTGCCAGCCCAGCGCCGCCAGCAACAGCGCGCCGGCGGCCAGGCAGATGCCGGCCTCGCGCCAGTCCGGCGCCTGGCCGCCGACCACTTCCGCGCCCCAGGTCAGCAGCAGCAAGGCGCTGCCGCTGAGCAGGAAGCCGGGCCAGTCGAACGGCCGCCGCACGGCCGCGCGCTGGTCGGGGATCAGCCACCACGCCAGCGCCAGCGCGATCACGCCCAGCGGCAGGTTCAGGTAAAAAATCCAGCGCCACGAGGCGTAGCTGGTGATGAAGCCGCCCACCGGCGGGCCCAGCACCGGCGCCACCAGCGCCGGCCAGGTCAGCGTGGCGATCACCGAGATCAGCCGCTCCTTCGGCGTGTTGTTGAGCACGACGAGGCGGCCGACCGGCACCATCATCGCCCCGCCCGCGCCCTGCAGCACGCGCAGCCAGACGAATGCGGTCAGGCTGTCGGCCAGGCCGCACAGCACCGACGCCAGCGTGAAGATGGCCAGCGCCGCCGCAAACACGCGGCGCGCGCCGAAGCGCTCGGCCACCCAGCCGCTGATGGGGATGAACACGCCCAGCGTCAGCAGATAGGCGCTGACGCCGATGTTCAACGCCAGCGGCGCCACGCCGAAGGTGCGGGCGATGTCCGGCACCGCCGTGGTGATGACGGTGCCGTCCAGGTTCTCCATGAAAAACGCGCCGGCCACCAGCAAGGCGATCCACCTGCTGTCGACCGGCGAGCGCGTACTGCCTTGCATAAGCCGCCCCTGCCGCATTGAATGTCCGCCATTCTGCCGCATCGGACAGATCGGCGCACAGCGGCTTGCAATGCGCTAGCGCCGCTTCGTGTCTGCAAGTGTGTTATTCCAGCCACGGATTATCCGAACACTCGTGCCATTTTGTTGGGACTGCTATAGAGTCGAGCTACCGAACACCATTAAAAATATCGGAGACAAACCACATGAAGAGAACCGCCGCATCCGCAGCGTGCCTGGCCGCGCTCGCCCTGTTCACCGGCCACGCCGCCGCGCAATCCTCGGTCACCATTTACGGCACGCTCGACGTCGGCGTCGACCGCGTCGACAAGAGCCAGGGCAATGTGCAAGGCACCGTGTTCGGCGTCAGCGGCACCACGCCCGTCCCCAACAGCGTGGCCGCGCCGGCCAGCGTGACCACGCGCCTGAGCCCGTCGCACACGCGCCAGAGCAACATCGGCTTCAAGGGCGTGGAAGACCTGGGCGGCGGCTACCGCGGCCTGTTCGTGCTGGAGGGCGGCCTGACCATCGACAACGGCGGCCTCGCCAACGACGGCCGCCTGTTCGGCCGCCAGGCCTACGTGGGCCTGACCACGCCGGCCGGCGAGGTCAAGATCGGCCGCCAGGCCAGCCCGATGCTGATCGCCTACTACCTGGTGACGCCGGAAGCGCTCGGCAGCACCGACTTCTTCGGCGCCGGCCTGGTGGTCAACACCGTGCAGACCTGGCAGGACAACCAGGTCAGCTACGCGGTGAAAAAAGGCCCGATCACGGCGATTCTGTCCTACGCCACCAACGCCGGCATCGGCAACGGCATCAGCGCCGCGCGCTCGACCGCCACCTCGTCGACGCCGGTGGCCAGCGCCAGCACCGGCCAGATCGCCGGCGGCCTGACGGCCGGCGCCGAAACCCCGAGCGGCCGCGGCAAGGCGGCCGGCGCCATGCTGGCCTACCGCACCGACGAGCTGGTGGCGCTGGCCTCGTACCACCGCAACAACTTCGACAACGTGCCGATCGGCGTGGTGTCGGGCACCACGCTGGTGCCGCTGTTCATCGGCGAGAAATTCACCTCCTACATGGGCGCCGTGAAATACACCATTCCCGGCGTTGGCACGTCGATCGCGATTGGCGGGCACGAGGCCAAGTTCTCGCTGCGCGGCAACACCGATCCCAAGGTGCGCACCTGGACCGCGACGCTCAAGCATCCGATCGGCCTGTTTGACCTGAGCGCGATCTTCCTTGATACCCGCTTCACCAACTACACCGAGGGCAAGGACCGCGGCCTGATGCTGGGCGTGGACTACAACTTCAGCAAGCGCACCGCGCTGTACACGCGCTTTGGCGGCATCAAGGACAAGCGCGGCAAGACCGTGGTGTCGAGCGCGACGCCGCTGCCGCTGGCGGGGGGGCCGGGCGCCATTCTGATTCCGCTGGGGACGCAGGAAGTACCGCTGTTCTCCGGCGCGGGGCAGAATATCGATGCGCGCACCACCATGTTCAGCGTCGGGCTGCGCCATTCTTTCTAGAGCAACGCGCGCTCGCTTTCACCCCAAACGAAAGGGTCTGACCCAGGGTCTGGAACAGGGGCTGCGCCCCGCCGGCCCATGGGCCGGCCCCTGGCACCAGCGGAGTGCGGGTTTCGCCGGTGCCATCCGCAAAAAAAAAACGGAGCACTGCCGGTACAGTGCTCCGCCGAAGACTACAGCCGAGGATAATGATTAGAGGTGCGTTGCGATCTGCGGCAGCAGGTCATCAAACGTGCGGCCATTGCCGTTCTCGCCGATGGCGTGCATCTTCCACTCGCCATTGTGGCGATACACCTTGGCCATGATCTGCGCCGAATGCGGCCCCTGCACCGACAGGTTAAAGCGCGCCACTTCCCTGCCGCTGGTCGCGTCGAGCAAGCGGCAATACGCATTCTCCACCTGTGCAAAGGTCTGGCCGGTGAAGCTGTTCACCGTGAACACCAGGCTCTTGATGTGCGCCGGCACGGCATTCAGGTCGACGTTGATCTGCTCATCGTCGCCATCGCCGGCGCCGGTGCGGTTGTCGCCAGTGTGGACCACGCTACCGTCCTTGCTCTTCAGCTGACGGAAGAAAATCACATCCACCGGACGATGGCCCTCGTCGAACATCACGCACGACGCATCCAGGTCCACCGCCTCGGTCTTGGAACCAAAGCCAAGAAAGCCCTTGGTCTTGATGGCATCCCAACCCAGGCCCATGGTGACGCGCCCCAGCGCGCCGCCGGCTTCCTTCTCCAGAGAGATCTTCTGGCCCTTGCTCAAATTGACTGACATATTCGTACTCCTTGAAATTACTGTGCGGACTGGCGCATCAGCCAGGCCTGCAGCGAAGCGCTGTTGCGCGAGCAGATCAGGATCTTGCCCTTGCCCGAGAAGCGCAGCACCACGCCTTCGCCGCTGGTCTGGCTGTTGACCAGATTGCTGAGAAAGCCGCTATTGCCGCCCGTGGTCACCGAGATTTCATAGCGCAGCGCGCTATCCCAGGCCACCACGTGCGAGTTGTCGATGATGACGTCGCGCCCCGGCTCCACCTCCAGCTGCGAGATCGAACCAAACCCCGACACCACGGCCTGGCCGACGCCGCTCGTTTCGGTGATGAAAAAACCGCCACTGCCGGCGAACAGCGCATTGCCGAGGCTTTGTGTGCGCACCTTCAGTTCCACGCCGGAGCTGGCGGCGACAAAGGCGCCATCGCTCAGCATGTACTGCTGGTTGCCAACGTCCAGCGTCTGCATCGCGCCGGGCAGCGTTGGCGACAGCAGGCAATCGCCGTCGCCGCGCACCGCCTCGATGTGCTGCTGGAAGAAGGACTCGCCGTTGGCGAAGCGCCGCATGAGTGCCGCGCCGATGCCGCCGCTGATCTTGCCCTTCAGGTCCAGCGCCGCCTCCATCATCACCATGGCGCCCGATTCGCAGTAGATTTTCTCTCCCTGACGCAGCGACACATGCAGAAATGGGTCGACGTCGCCGGTGATGGTAAATACAGGCATGATCAGAGTCCTTTCCGTGTTGACTTAAACGCCCACGCCGAACGAGGCGGCCAGCGGACCGAGGCCGCCCTTGAAGCCCTGGCCGA
Organism: Duganella sp. 1224; assembly: GCF_013408245.1. GTDB lineage: Bacteria > Pseudomonadota > Gammaproteobacteria > Burkholderiales > Burkholderiaceae_D > Rugamonas. The sequence continues at coordinate 9,761 of NZ_JACBYS010000008.1, read as the reverse complement.
CGGCCTTGAACTTCCAGTCGCCGCCGTTGCGGTAGACCTCGCCGAAGATCATGGCCGACTCGGTCGAACCGTCTTCCGACAGGTCGTAGCGGGCGATCTCGGTGTTGCTGGCGGCGTTGACGGTGCGGATGAAAGCCTTCTGCACCTGGCCGAAGTTCTGGCGGCGGGCGTCGCCCTCGTGGATGGTGACGCAGATGGCGATGCGCTCGACATCGGCCGGCACCTTGGTCAGGTCGATGGTGACGGTTTCGTCGTCGCCATCGCCGGCGCCGGTGCGGTTATCGCCCGAGTGCGCCACCGACTGGTCGCTCGACTTCAGGTTGTTGTAGAAGATGAAGTCGCTGTCATTGCGCACCTTGCCGTCCGCCTTCAGCAAGAAGGCCGAGCCGTCCAGGTCGAACGCGCTGCCATCGGTGGCGCGCACGTCCCAGCCCAGGCCGACGGTGATTTTCGACAGGCCAGGGGCCTCCTTGCTCAGGTTGACGTTGCCGCCTTTTTGCAGACTGATTGCCATTTTGATGCTCCTTAAATGAAAACCGGACTTGGTACTACAGGCGGCGGGCCGTTGTCCGTATAAAACGGCCCGCCGGGTTCTTTACGCATTACGCCGTGACGGCGGCTGCTTCATGCTTGCGGCGATGGCGCACCGAGGACCACACCGAGGCGGCGATGAAGGCCACGCCGATCAGGCCGGTGAAGATTTCCGGCACGTGGTACTTCATGCTCGCCAGCATGATCGCGGCCAGGATACCGATCGCGTAGTGGGCGCCGTGCTCCAGGTACAGGAACTTGTCCAGCGTGCCTTTCTTCACCAGGTAAATCGTCATCGAGCGGACAAACAGCGCGCCAATGGCCAGGCCCAGCATGATGATCACGACGTCGGTGGTGATCGCGAAGGCGCCGATCACGCCGTCGAAGCTGAACGACGCGTCCAGCACTTCCAGGTACAGGAAGCCGCCGATACCGCCGCGCTTGACCATGTCGCCGACGTTGCCGCCGCCCTCCTCTTCCTTCTCCAGCAGGCTGCTGATGCCGTCGACGCCGACGTAGATCAGGATGCCCCACAGGCCGGAAATCAGCACCACCAGCTTCTGGCCTTCAGCCACCAGGCCCATGCAGCCCAGCAGCACGCCAATCGCGATCATCACCGAGATGGATGAGACCTTGCCCAGCGAGCCAAGTTTCTTCTCGAAGTTGCCAAGCCAGTGGGTTTCCTTGTCCGCATCCAGCAGGAAGTTCAGAAACACCAGCAGCAGGAACATGCCGCCAAAGGCCGCCACCTCGGCGTGGTGATTGGTCAGGTGCGTCGAATAGGTCTTGGGATCGTTGAGCGCCAGCGTCCACACGTCCAGCACGTTCATGTCGGCGGCCACCGCCACGATCACCAGCGGGAACACCAGCCGCATGCCGAACACGGCGATGATGATGCCGACGCCGAGGAACAGCTTTTGCCAGTACTCGTCCCAGTTCTTCAGCACGGAGGCGTTGACCACCGCGTTGTCGAACGACAGCGACACTTCCATCGCCGCAAGAATCAGCGCGATACCAAAGGCCGACAGCGCGCCGCCCCAGCCGGCCAGCTCATAGCCCCACCAGCCCGCCACGCCAAGGCAGAGCAAGCTGACGAGGAAAGAAATCCTGAAATGTTGCATCGTTTTCTCTCGTGATGATGAATGAATGGACGCAGTGTAAAGAAAACCTGCCAATTGAAAAATAGAAGATAATCGAAGTATTACTTCGTAAAAATAGAACCATGAAAGACCGCGGACTTAATTATCGGCACCTGTATTTTTTCTGGATGGTGGCCAAGGAAGGCGGCGTCACGCGCGCCGCCGAGCGGCTCGGGCTGGCGGTGCAGACCATCAGCATGCAGCTGGCGTCGCTGGAGCAATCGGTGGGCAAGCAACTGCTGGAACCGCAGGGCCGGCGGCTGGTGCCGACTGAAGCGGGCAAGCTGGCGCTCAGCTATTGCGAGCAGATCTTCCTGCTGGGCGACCAGTTGCAGGACGCGCTGGAAGCGGCCGAAACGGACAAGATGCGGCTGACGGTCGGCATCTCCGACTCGCTGCCCAAGCTGATCGCCTTCCGCCTGCTGCAGGCCACGCAGCAGATGGACACGCGTGTGCGCCTGGTCTGCATGGAAGATGAATTTGAGAACTTGCTGGCCGACCTGGCCCTGGGCAAGCTGGACGTGGTGCTGACCGACCGTACGGTACGCGCCGGCGGCAGCCTGAAAGTCTTCAGCCATTTGCTGGGCGAAAGCGACCTGAAGCTGTTCGGCGTGCCGAAGCTGGCGCGCAAGTACCGCCGCCACTTCCCCGACAGCCTGCACGGCGCCCCGCTGCTGCTGCCGACCCGCAACAACGCGCTGCGCGGCCGCATCGACGCCTGGCTGGTGCAGCACAAGGTGCGGCCGGAGATCGTCGGCGAGTTCGAGGACAACGCCATGCTCAACACCTTCGGCCGCAACGGCCTGGGGCTATTCTTCGCCCCCTCGGCGCTGGCGCAGGACATCGAAGACCAGTTCGGCGCCGTGCTGGTCGGCGACGCCCCCGAGCTGCGCGAACACTTCTACGCCATCTCCAACGCCCGCAAGATCACCCACCCGGCGATCGAGGCCATCCTCAACGAAGTGCATAGCGGCCTGTTTGCTTAACTCCGGGGTCAGGTCCTCCATTTCTACACGGCCTCAGCCGCAAAGCGGCTGAGGCCGTGTAGAAATGGAGGACCTGACCCCGGAGTAAAATCGTTTAAGATGCGGGTTTCAACTACGTAAATTGCCGCTCGGCCCCTATGCAAAATTTCCTGCTTGTCGTTCTCGCCATCTTCCTGGTTGCTTTGAACGGTTTCTTCGTCGCTGCCGAGTTCGGCATCGTCACGCTGCGAAAAACGCGCGTACGCGCTATCGCCAAGACAAAAGGGATACAGGGGCGCATCCTCGGCAAGGTACACGGCGAGCTGGATGCCTATCTGTCCGCTTGCCAACTGGGCATCACGCTGGCGTCGCTGGGCCTGGGCTGGGTCGGCGAGCCGGCCTTCGCCAGCCTGCTGGAGCCGCTGCTGACCGTGCTCGGCATTACCTCGCCCGAACTGGTGCACGGCATCGCCTTCGTGTTTGCGTTTGGCGTGATTTCCTTCCTGCACATCGTGGTCGGCGAGCTGGCGCCGAAGTCGCTGGCGATCCGCATGCCGGAAGTCATCGGCCTGTGGAGCGCGATTCCGCTGTATGCGTTCTACTGGGCCATGTACCCCTTCATCTGGGTGCTGAACGCCAGCGCCAACATGGTGCTGGGCCTGGCCGGCCTGGCCGGCAAGGGCGGCCATGACAGCCATTATTCGGTCGAGGAGCTGAAACTGATCCTGCGCACCAGCCAGCCGGGCGAGAAATTCAATCAGGACGAGCGCAACATCCTGGCCCATTCGCTGGATTTCAGCGATCTGTCGGTGTCTGACCTGATGCGTCCGATTAACGAGGTGATCAGCCTGCACGCCGGCCGCTCGATCAGCGATAACCTGGCCACCATGCTGCGCAACCGTTTCAGCCGCTATCCCTACTACGACAAGGACGGCGAAACCGTGCTGGGCGTGGTGCACCTGAAGGACCTGTTCTTCGCCATGCAGTCCGGCCGCCCGGTGACCGACCTGGTGCCGTTCCTGCGTCCGGTGGAGACGATTTCCGCGCGCACGCCGGCGCTGGAGCAGTTCCGCCGCTTCCGCGACGGCGCGCCGCACTTCGCGCTGATCGGCGAAAAGGGCAAGCGCCCGGTCGGCTTCATCACGCTGGACAATCTGCTGGGCGCCATGGTCGGCGAGATCCACGACGAGTTCCGCCTCAACGAGAACGACTGGCTCAAGCAGCCGGACGGCACGCTGATCGGCAAGGCCAGCCTGCCGATCTTCTCGCTGGAGCGCACGCTGGGCATCGATATCGAAAACGAAGAGCTCGGCATGGAGGAGGTGGAATCGGTGGGCGGCCTGCTGATGCTCAAGCTGGGCGATATCCCCAAGCAGGGCCAGCGCATCAGCTTCCGCCACTTCGACATCGTCGCCAAGAAGATGAACGGCCCGCGCATCCTGCTGGTCAAGGTGATCCCCAAGGATGACACCGAGGATAACGCCGACCTCGACTGAGGTCTATAGCTGGTCGGCGGTCCAGTTGCGCAGCAGGCCCAGGCCCACCGCCAGCAAGGTCGGTCCGATGAACAGGCCAACGAAGCCGAACGCCAGCACCCCGCCCATCACGCCCAGCAGCACCAGGATGAACGGCAGGCTGCTGCCGCGCGAAATCAGCAGCGGCTTGATGACGTTGTCGACGCCGCTGATGACGAACATGCCCCAGAAAAACATGAAGATGGCCCAGCCGGTATCGCCATGGTTGAACAGCCAGATGGTGGCCGCGCCCCAGATCAGCGGCGGGCCGACCGGGATCAGCGAAAACAGGAAGGTGGCCACCGACATCAGCGCCACCGCCGGCACGCCGGCAATCAGGAAGCCGATCGCCGCCACCACCGCCTGCGCCAGCGCGGTGCCGAGGATGCCGTACATCACGCCGCGCACCGTGCGGCTGACGGTGTCCGCCACCGTGGCGCCCTGCTCGCCGATCAGCTTGTCCATGCCGGTCGCCAGCGCCTGCACGATGGCGTGGCCGTCGCGGTACAGGAAGAAGCTGACAAACACCGCCAGGCTGACCTGCGCCACGCCCGAGCCCAGCACGATGCCACCGCCCAGCAGCAGCCGGCGCGCCGGTTCCAGCAGGTTCTTGGCGACCGCCAGCAGTTCCTCGCGGCTGTGCAGCAGCTTGCGCAAATAGGTGTCGGCCATTTCGCCGACCAGCGGGATATCCTTCAGCCACGCCGGCGGATCCAGCGTGCCGCTGTCCAGGCTGGCCTTGAACTGGTCGTAGTAGGACGAGGCATTGTCGGCGATGTTCCACGTGACCAGCGCCAGCGGCACGATGATCAGCAAGGTCAGGCCGACGCTCATGACCAGCGCGGCGATGGTGCGCCGCTGCTTGAGCCTGGCCAGCAGGCGCAGGTACAGCGGCCAGCTGGAAATAGTGATGGCTGCGGCGAACAGCACCGCCGCCAGGAAGGGCCGCAGCACGATCAGGCAGCCGATCACCAGCAGGATGACGGCGGCCAGGCGGGTAAAGGGCTGGAAGCGCTGTTGCATGCGGTCTCCCCGGATCAGGACAGCAGCAATTTCAGGTCATGCACGGTGGTGGAGGTGGGCTGGCCGGGGCGCAACAGCAGGCGGATCTTGCCCTGCTTGTCGAACACGTAGCTGGCGGCGGTGTGGTCCATCGAGTAGCTGCCCGGCGTGGTGCCCGGCACCTTGTTGTAGATGACCTTGAATTCCTTGCCGACGGCGGCGGTCTGTTCGGGCGTGCCGTACAGGCCGAGGAAGCGCTTGTCGAAGGTGGGCACGTACTGGGCCAGCAACTGCTGGGTGTCGCGCTCCGGGTCGACGGTGACGAACAGCACCTGCACCTGGTCGGCCTGCGGGCCGAGCTGCTTCATCACTTCCGACATTTCGGCCATGGTGGTCGGGCAGACGTCCGGGCATTGGGTGTAGCCGAAGAACATGATGACGACCTTGCCCTTGAAGTCGGCCATGGTGCGCGGCTTGCCGTTGTGGTCGGTCAGCGCGAAATCCCGGGCGAACGAGGCGCCGGTCAGCTCGGTGCCCTGGAACGCCAGCTTGGGCTGCGCCTCCCCTTTCTTGTCGCCGCAGGCGGTCAACAGGGAAACAGTGATCAAGGCGAGGGCGAGAACTTTTTTCATCGGGTCGAGTCTTTCAGTTGAACTGGTTCTGCTGAGCAGGTCTGACAGCATGATACCGCGCATGGAGGCGATCATGAACGAAAGCGACGTCATCCCGGCGCAGGCCGGAATCCATGCACAGCATGCGTTCTATGGGTTCCGGCCTGCGCCGGAACGACCGCTCATCAGATTTTAATGTAGTGGTCGACCAGCAGCGCCAGGAACAGCAGGCCGAGGTAGATGATCGACCAGGTGAAGGCCTTGCGGGCGATCAGGTCGGTGTAGTGGCGGTAAATCTTCCACGCGTAATGCAGGAACACGGCGTTGAGGATCACCGCGCTGACCAGGTAGATCAGCCCGCTCATCTGCACGGCGTACGGCAGCAGCGTGGTGGCCGCCAGCGCGATCGAGTACAGCCAGACGTGGAATTGCGTGAACTTCATGCCGTGCGTGACCGGCAGCATCGGCAGGCCGGAGCGGGCATAGTCGTCGCGGCGGTACAGCGCCAGCGCCCAGAAGTGCGGCGGCGTCCAGACGAAGATAATCATCACCAGCAGCCACGCCTCCATCGGCACGTCATTGGCCACCGCCGCCCAGCCCAGCGCCGGCGGCATCGCGCCCGACAGTCCGCCGATGACGATGTTCTGCGGCGTGGCCGGCTTCAGTATCATCGTGTAGATAATCGCGTAACCGAGGAAGGTCACGAACGTCAGCCACATGGTCAGCGGATTGACCAGCGTGTACAGCACCCACATGCCGGCGCCACCGATCACCAGCGCAAAGATCACCGTCTGCGTGACGGTGATGTTGCCCATCACCATCGGCCGGCGCGCGGTGCGCGCCATGCGCGCGTCCACTTCGCGCTCGGCCAGGCAGTTGACCGCGAACGCCGCCCCGGTCAGCAGCCAGATCCCCACCGTCGCGTACAGCACCAGCGACGCGCTCGGCAAGCCTTCCGGCACGCCGAGGAACATGCCGATGATGGCGACGAATACCGCCATCATGGTGACGCGCGGTTTGGTCAGCGCCCAGAATTGCGCGGCGATAGGCTGGTGTTTGGTGGTTACGGTCTGCGTGGCCATGAATGCAACTTAATCAATGACGTACCGTCGACGAGGGAGGATGCGCAGCCCCTGAAGCTGCTTTTTTTGCAATGTCGTACTGGTACTTAGCCTTGTAGTTTAACATGGTCAGCAAAAGCACGAGCGCCGCCGCCCCGGCGTTGTGCAGCACGGCGATGGTCAGCGGGAAGCTCAGGTAGATGGTCGCCACCCCGGTCAGGATCTGCGCGACCAGCACCAGCGCGATGTTGCGGGCGGTTTTGTGCAGCACGTCGTGCCCCCACGCGCGCCACGCCGCATAGCCGGCCGCCAGCGCCACGATGAAGCCGACATTGCGGTGCACCCAGTGGATGGCCGTCAGCGCCGAGAATGGCAGGTAGTGGCCGGCGGCGGTCTTGCCCAGCTCGCGCCACAGCGTGAAGCCGTGCTCGAAGTCCATCTCCGGGATCAGCTTGCCGCCGCACAGCGGGAAATCGGTGCAGGCCAGCGTGGCGTAGTTGGTGCTGGTCCAGCCGCCCAGCGCCAGTTGCACCAGCAGCAGCGCGGCCGCCACGCCGGCCACGATGCGGATCTTGCGCATGGCCGGCGGCGAGGCGCTGACCACGGTGCGCGGCGCGTGCAGGTGGTTTTGGCGGCCGCCATACCATACCAGCATCGCCAGCAGGCCCATGCCCAACAGCAGGTGGGTGGTGACGATCACCGGCTGCAGCTTCAGCGTCACGGTCCAGGCGCCGAACGCGCCCTGAAGGCAGACGAAGAAGAACAGCGCGGTCGGCATCCACGGCGCGTACTCCGCGCGGCGCGTCTTGCGCCACTGGTACCAGGACTGCGCCATCATCGCAACGATCAGCACGCCGATGGTCATCGCCAGGTAGCGGTGGATCATCTCGATCCAGGCCTTGAACACGGTCACCGGCCCGGTCGGCATCAGCGTCTCGGCGGCAACGATCTGCTCGTGCGCGAGGAAGGGATTGGCGGCGCCGTAGCAGCCCGGCCAGTCCGGGCAGCCGAGGCCGGAGTCGGTCAGGCGCGTGAAGGCGCCAAACACGATCAGGTCAAAGGTCAGGAACACGCTGACCCACACCAGCTTGCGGTACTTGTTGGCGTCCGACGAGGTCCAGACGATGGTGGCCGGCAACAGCGCGATCATCAGCGCCGTGATCGCCATTTGTGCGAGAGTGAGATGCATAAACCTTAACCTATGGCTGAAGCCTTCAACAATTTGGCGATGTCCTTGTGGACCCGCTTGACCTTGTCCACATCGCTGGACACGGCGCCCTTGGGGAAGCGCATCATCAGGTTGCCCAGCGGGTCGATCAGGTACACATGATCGGCCGCGTTATCGGCGACGCCGTTTTCCAGCGGCAGCCACTTCTCCACCACATCGGCCGGCGCGCGCAGCATGCGGGTGCCGTCGTTGACGCGCAGCAGCATGGTTTCCAGCGGCTCGTTGTCCGTGATCAGCCACACGCGCTCGATGCGGTTCATTTCCTTGCCCTGCATGGTGCGCAGCTGGCGCATGGCGAACAGCTGGTCCTGGCAGGTCTGCTGGCAGTCGGACGGGCCGACTTTCAGCATGATCCACTTGCCCTTGTAATCCTCCAGCCGCGCCGGCTTGCCGTCCAGCGTGGTGCTGGTCATGGCCGGGATCGGATACTGGCGCGGATCGATCAGCGCGCCATAATTGGTTGCGCCGCCTTTCGGCTTGATCACGTAATAGGTGAAGTATGACGCAATCAGCGGCGCCGCGCACACCGCCAGCACGGCCAATAGTTTCCAGCGCCCGCGCGACACATTATTTGCTTTTTCCACGTCTGAATCCGTTTGCTACAAAAAAGATGACCGCCATCGCCGACAGTGCGTACCACTGGAAGGCGTAGCCCTGATGTTTTTCCACGCCCAGCGACGGCGCCGGCCAGTCGCGCACCAGCTGGGCGTCGTCGCCCGACGGCTGCGCCGGCAAGCTCTGCTCCACCACGAAGGGCTGCATGGTCAGGCCGCTGTCCTTGGCCAGTTGCAAGGGATCAGCGTTCTGCACGATGGCGTTGGGCGTCAGCGGCGGCGTGCTGCCCAGTTCCATCACGTGGCCGGCGTTGAGGCGGGCGATGCCCTGCAGCGTGACCGTGCCGTCCGGCGTGGCGTAGGCCGGCAGCTTGTCGCGCACCTGCGGGTCGCGCGGCAGCCAGCCGCGCGCCACCAGCACGTGCATATGCGATCCCGCTATTTTAAACGGCATCAGCAGGTAGAAGCCGGCGCGGCCCTGGTAGGGGCGGTTGTCGAGATAGACCGGCCAGTTTTTGACGAATTCGCCGCTGACGGTGACGCGGCGCCAGGCGGCGGCCTCGGCGGCCAGCGGCGCGCCGTCCAGCACCAGCGGCATGGCCTCGGCGCCCTGGGCCAGTTTTTGTTGCAGGGCGATTTTCTGGTCGGCGCGGCGCTCCTGCCAGTTGCCGAGCAGGATGCCGACAGTGGCCACCAGCACGGTCGCCACGAAAGGAATCAATTTCAAGCGGAACGCCATTACAATGGAACCTTGATCAAATCGCCACTCCCTGTTGAGATGAAAATTGCTGTCGCCATTGCCTTCATCCTGATCCTCGGCAGCCTGGGATCGGCGCTGTTTTTCCTGATGCGCGACAAGGGACGCAGCAACAATACCGTGCGCTCGCTGGCGGTGCGGGTGGCGTTGTCGGTCACTCTGTTTTTGCTGATCCTGCTGGCTTACAAGCTCGGCTACATCCACCCTACGGGTATCCGGACCGCTTAACCCGCACTGCGGCTACCAGGGGTGGGGCCCCCGACCGGGGGCGACCCCCCCCGGGTGGGCCGGGCAGGGGAAAAAAAAAAAACCCCGGACCCCCGGGGGGGGGGGGGTTTTAAAACCAAAAGAAAGGGGGGGAAAAGACACAAAGGCCCAAAAAAAACACAAAAAAACACC
>NZ_JACBYS010000007.1 GCF_013408245.1 Duganella sp. 1224 | reverse complement strand
CTGGAACTGGTCGAAATGGAAGTGCGCGAACTGCTGTCGAAGTACGAGTTCCCAGGCGACGACCTGCCGATCGTTAAAGGTTCGGCACGTCTGGCGCTGGACGGCGACACCGGCCCGCTGGGCGAACAGGCCATCATGCAACTGGCTGAAGCCCTGGATTCGTACATCCCGACCCCAGAGCGCGCAGTGGACGGCGCCTTCCTGATGCCTGTGGAAGACGTGTTCTCGATCTCGGGCCGCGGCACCGTGGTGACCGGTCGTGTGGAGCGCGGCATCATCAAGGTCGGCGAAGAAATCGAAATCGTCGGCATCAAGGAAACCGTCAAGACCACCTGCACCGGCGTGGAAATGTTCCGCAAGCTGCTGGACCAGGGTCAAGCCGGCGACAACGTTGGTCTGCTGCTGCGCGGCACCAAGCGTGAAGACGTGGAGCGTGGCCAGGTTCTGGCCAAGCCAGGTTCGATCAAGCCGCACAACCACTTCACCGGCGAGATCTACGTGCTGTCGAAAGACGAAGGCGGCCGTCACACCCCGTTCTTCAACAACTACCGTCCACAGTTCTACTTCCGTACCACTGACGTGACCGGTTCGATCGAGCTGCCACAGGACAAAGAAATGGTTATGCCAGGCGACAACGTGTCGATCACCGTCAAGCTGATCAACCCGATCGCGATGGAAGAAGGTCTGCGCTTCGCGATCCGCGAAGGCGGCCGTACCGTGGGCGCCGGTGTTGTGGCCAAAATCATCGCCTAATTTTTAAGCGCTGATCCACAAGGGCCGATATGGTGCTATCATATCGGCCCTTGTTGTACTTTCGTTCTTTTAGAAATTGCTGGCGCTACAAAGTTGCCAGTTCGCTCTTTTAGGGAATTATCATGACCGTTACCAATCAAAAAATCCGTATCCGCCTGAAGGCTTTCGACTACAAGCTGATCGACCAGTCGGCCCTGGAAATCGTTGACACCGCCAAGCGCACCGGCGCCGTGGTCAAAGGCCCAGTCCCGCTGCCAACCCGCATCCAGCGTTTCGACGTTCTGCGTTCGCCGCACGTCAACAAGACCTCGCGCGACCAGTTCGAAATCCGCACCCACCAGCGCCTGATGGACATCGTCGACCCAACCGACAAGACCGTTGACGCCCTGATGAAGCTGGACCTGCCAGCTGGCGTTGATGTCGAAATCAAACTGCAGTAATCGGTTGTAAGCCGGCAGCCCTGGCTGCCCGCTGATGATGGGGCCGGACGCTCGCGCGTCCGGCCCCATTGTTTTTTACCGCCGAAGCCGCTAGAGTGGGTGGCCATGCTGGCCACCCTCGACACCCACCTGCTGACCGCCTCGGCGCCGCGCGATCTGCGCGGCTGGCGCCGCTTCGCGCTGGAATTCCTCTACTTCGGCGTCAAGGAGGCGCGCGCCTGCCTGTTCGTGGCGCTGTTCTTCGCCAGCGTGCTGCTGGTGCCGCGCGCCGGCCTGTTCGGCCTGCCGCGCTACGACGTGCTGCTGCTGGCGGCCGTCGCCATCCAGGGCTGGATGCTGTGGGCCAGGCTGGAAACCCTGGACGAGCTGAAGGCGGTGTGCCTGTTCCACCTGGTCGGCTTCGCGCTGGAGGCGTTCAAGGTGTCGGCCAGCATCCAGTCATGGAGCTACCCGGACTTCGCCTACACCAAGCTGTTCGGCGTGCCGCTGTTCTCCGGCTTCATGTACGCGGCGGTGGGCAGCTACGTGATCCAGGCCTGGCGCCTGTTCGACCTGCGCATCCGCCACCATCCGCCGTACTGGATGGCGGTGCTGATCGCGCTGCTGATCTACGCCAACTTCTTCACCCATCACTATATCGGCGACTACCGCTGGTATCTGGCGGCCTGCGCGCTGGGGCTGTATGCGCGCACCACGGTGGTGTTCCGGCCGCTGGACCGCGCGCGCCAGATGCCGCTGCTGCTGGCGTTCGTGCTGATCGGCTTCTTCATCTGGCTGGCGGAAAACATCGGCACCTTCTGGGGCGTGTGGCGCTATCCCAACCAGCTGGGCGCGTGGTCGGTGGTGCATGTCAGCAAATGGAGTGCGTGGTCGCTGCTGGTGGTGATGACCTTCACCATCGTCGCCCACCTCAAGCACATCAAGGCGCGCATTCACGTGCCGGCATAGCTGCCCACGCCGTGCCCGTCGAACGGGCGCATCAGGTAGTGGCGCGCCATGGCGGCGCCGCCGATGGCGATACTGTTGGCGCCGAACGGTGGCGTGCGCACCGCCGGCGCCGCCAGCGAGGTGGCGGCCGCGTACTCGGCCAGCACCTGGCGCGCCGGCGCCACCAGGTGTTCGCCCAGCCGCATGGCGGCGCCGCCGAGCGCGATGCTCATCGGGTCGAACGCCACCCACAGATTGTTCAGCAGCACGCCCAGATGGCGGCCGGCCGCGGCCACCGCCGCCAGCGTCGCGGCGTCGCCGCGCTCGGCCGCGCTGAACAGTTGCTGCAACGGCTCCGGCGGCGCCGGCTGGCGCGGGCCGTGCACCGCGTCCAGCAGCGCCTGCAGGCCGATCAGCGCGTCGGCGCAGCCGCGGCGGCCGCAGGAGCAGGGCGGCCCGCCCTGTTGCAGGATGGTGTGGCCGACCTCGCCGGCGAAGCCGTACAGGCCGGTCATCAGGCGGCCGTTGACGATGATGCCGGCGCCCACGCCGTAACCGATGCTCACATAAATCAGCGGATCGGCGCCGCGCTCGCCGGAAAACTCCAGCTCGGCCAGCGCCGCCACCTTGGCCTCGTTCTGGATGAACAGCGGCAGCGTCGCCAGCGCCGTGCCGGCCAGGCTGGCGCGCAGCAGGCCGGCAACGTCGACATTGCGCCAGCCGAGGTGGGGCGCGACGTGCAGCAGGCCGCTGGTGTCGTCGACCGCGCCGTGCAGGCCGACCCCCAGGCCCAGCAGCGTGCGCGGCGCCAGCGCGGCGTCCGCCGCCAGCGCGGTCAGCGCGCGCGCGGCCTGGGCCACGCAGGCAGCGGCGTCGGCCGCGTCGTCATAGGGCTCGTCGCGCTCGGCCAGCACCACGCCCAGCAGGTTGGTGGCCACCAGCCGCAGGCCGGTGATGCCGAGGTCGGCGCCGAGCAGGGCCAGCCGCTCGCCGTCCAGGTGCAGCGGCGTGGCGCGCCGGCCCAGCGCGCCGGTGGCGCGCAACGCGCTCTCGGTCAGCCAGCCCTCGTCCATCAGTTCGCGCACCAGCAGGCTGACGGTGGACTTGGTCAGCCCGACGGTTTCCGACAGCCCGGCGCGCGACATGCCGGGCGCGCCGCACAACTGGCGCACCAGCGCCATGCGATTGATTTGCTTGAGTAATTGCTGGTCACCGGCGACGATCATGGGTCCTGTTCCAAGGGAATGTCGAGCGATCATACACCGTGCCGCCTGTTAGCACATTATTACAACATTACGGCATTATGTAATGCCAAAAAAGGCATCGCAATTGGTTCGATCAATTGACTAACAGCAGGGCTTCTCCTATCCTGAAATCGCCGAATTTGTCCCCAGAACAAATTCCAGCGGCCGCCGGATGAAAAAGAGCGCCCCCCGGCTTACACGATAAATAAGGAGACACAATGCATCAACATTTGAAAACGTTTTCACGGCTGCCCGGCCGTCGCCGCCTGATCTGCATGGCGGTGGCAGGCGCGTGCGCCACGCTGTCGCTTGCCCAGGCGCAGGAAGCTTCCAGCGCCACCGACAGCACCACCAACGCGCCGTCGGTGGTCGTGACCGGCATCCGCGCCAGCCTGCAGTCGACCCTCAACATGAAGCGCAACGCCGACGGCATCGTCGACGGCATCGTGGCCGATGACATCGGTAAATTCCCGGACACCAACCTGGCCGAATCGCTGCAGCGCATTTCCGGCGTGTCGATCGACCGCAGCAACGGCGAAGGGCAGAAGGTCACCGTGCGCGGCCTCGGCCCCGACTTCAACCTGGTGCTGCTGAACGGCCGGCAGATGCCGACCACCGACCTGAGCGACCTGTCCGGCCGTTCGTTCGACTTTTCCAACCTGGCCTCGGAAGCCATCTCGCAGCTGCAGGTGTACAAGACCGGCCGCGCCGACACGCCGAGCGGCGGCATCGGCGCCACCATCAACGTCATGACCGCGCGCCCGCTGGACAACCCGGGCATGCGCGCCAGCATCGGCGCCAAGGCCGTCAACGACACCTCCAACGATCACCTGCCGGGCATGCTGAAGGGCTCCAGCGTGACGCCGGAAGTGTCCGGCATCTACAGCAACACCAGTGCCGACGGCCGCTTTGGCGTGGCCGTCAGCGCCAGCTACCAGAAGCGCGATTCCGGCTTCAACCGCGCCGGCCTGGCCAACGGCTACCAGGGGCCTTACCTGGGCTCCGACACCACCTCGGGCGTGACGCTGCCGCAGCCTGGCCAGCCGGGTTCGCAGAACATCACCAACCGTCCGGGCCCGAACGATCTGTACTCGATCCCGCAGAACTTCGGCTACGGCGTCAACGCCATCGAGCGCGAGCGTACCAATGGCCAGCTGGTGTTCCAGTTCCGCCCGGTCAAGGAGCTGACCACCACGCTCGACCTGACCTACTCGGAACAGAAGATCCACACCCGCCGCAACGAGCTGAGCGTATGGTTCGGCCAGACCCCGACCTCGACCAGCACCTGGCCGAGCGGCCACGTGGTGTCGCCGCTGACCTACCAGGAGGTGTACCAGACGCCGCAGGATATCTCGGTGGTGGGCGGCGATTACGCCACCAAGACCAAGAACCAGTCGATCGGCTTCAACGCGCTGTGGAAGGCCACGCCCGACCTGCGCGTCGAGTTCGACGCCCACCATTCCACCGCCGAGTCCGGCGCGGACAGCCCGTGGGGCAGCGAGAACAACCTGTCCAACGCCAGCTTCAGCCGCGGCACCACCAAGATCGACTTCACCCACGAGCTGCCGGTGCTGAGCATGCCGGCGGCCGATCTGGTGAACCAGCCGATCCAGGCCGCCGGTTCGTGGTTCCACAACAGCTACCAGAAGGCCACCATCAACCAGGCGCAGGCCAAGGGTAACCTCAAGCTGCTGGAAGCGTCCGACCTGAACTTTGGCCTCAGCTACACCGATGCCACCAACCGCTCGACCTACTCGAACGTGCAGAACAACACCTGGGGCGGCGCCACCAAGGCTTCCGACTATCCGGGCAACATCTTCACCGCCAACCCGCTGGGCTCGTTCTTCAACCAGCTGGGCGGCCACGACGCGCCGCAACTGTTCGGCTCGCTGTACACCTTCGACTTCGCCACGCTGCGCGCGCTGACCGCCAACGCGGTCGGCAACCAGGCCGCCTACCTGCCGAACTTCGCCAGCGCCGACACCGACCGCACGCTGAAGGAAAAAACCACGTCCGGCTACGTGTCCTTCAATACCGACTGGGACACCAAGATCCCGTTCCACTCGGCCATCGGGCTGCGCTTCGAGCGCACCAAGGTCACCTCGGTGGCCCAGGTGCTGCCGGGCACGGCGGTGGTGTGGGTGTCGCAGAACGAACTGCCGCTGACCTTTGGCGGCCAGGCCTTCAGCACCGAGGACGCGTCCTACACCAACGTGCTGCCGAGCCTGAACCTCGACGCCGACCTGCGCCCGGACATGAAGCTGCGCTTCAGCGCCGGCACCACCATCGGCCGGCCGCGCTACGACCAGCTGCAGGGCGGCCTGACGCTGGGCACCATCGCCAACGTGTTCACCGGCGGCACCGCCTCGGTCGGCAACCCGGCGCTGAAACCGGTCAAGTCGAAGAACCTGGACTTGTCGTGGGAATGGTATTACGACCAGCAGAGTGTGCTGTCGCTGGCCGCCTTCCACAAGAAGATGGACAACTACGCCGGCCAGACGGTGATCTCGCAGAACCTGTACAACCTGCACACGCCGGTGGGCGGCGCCTATTACAACGCCGCGATCGGCTCCGGTTGCGCCACGGCCGACACCAACTGCATCCGCAACTACATCCTTGGCAACTTTGATGGCCAGCCGGGCGTGCAGAAGACCGGCGTCAAGTCGGACGGCAACCTGAACGGCAACATCACCGGCCTGCCGACCGATCCGCTGATGAACTTCCTGACCACCACCTACGCCAACCAGAAATCGGCCACGGTCAAGGGCGCGGAAGTCAACGTCCAGCACATGTTCGGCCGCAGCGGCTTTGGCGTGCAGGCCAACTACACCTACGTGACCTCGCCGACCAAGTACGACAACGCCAACACCAACGACCAGTTCGCGATTCTCGGCCTCAGCAACTCGGCCAACCTGGTCGGCATCTACGAGGACAGCAAGTGGTCGGTGCGGGTGGCGTACAACTGGCGCGACAAGTTCCTGGCCGCGACGGTGGACGGCAATGGCCGCGCGGCGCCGGTGTACACCGACAAATACGGCCAGACCGACGTCAGCATTAGCTACAATTACAACCAGAACCTGAGCTTCCAGGCCGAGGCGATCAACCTGACCAACGCCACCCAGCGTCAGTTTGGCCGCACCGAGGCCGCCACCCTGAACGTGACGCAGGCCGGACCGCGTTACATGCTGGGCGCGCGCTACAAGTTCTAAGCCGCGGCGTCTGACCGTGTCCCAGGCCGCCGTTGTCCAGGCGGCCTTTTTTACGTTGGAGCGTATGAAACCGATTGCAGAACTCGATGCGCGCGCCAGCCGCGCGCTGCGTGCCGACGGCAGCCAGCCGCTGCCGGATGAACTCCTGAGCGCCACCACGCCGCTGGTGCTGCGCGGCCTGGTGGACGACTGGCCGCTGGTGCGGGCGGCGCGCCAGTCGCCGCGCGCGGCCGACGCCTACCTGCGCCGCTACTACCGCGACGCCACCGTGCTGGCCTCGCACGCGGCGCCCGAGACCGGCGGCCGGATCTTTTACAACGACGACCTCAGCGGCTTCAATTTCCAGTCGCAGATGGTGCGCTTCGACCAGGTGCTGGACGCGCTGGCGGCCCACCTCGACCACCCGGCGCCGCCCACGCTGTACGTCGGCTCGACCACGATCGACACCTGCCTGCCGGGCCTGCGCGCTGAAAACGATGTCAACCTCGGCGGCCGCGACCCGCTGGCCAGCATCTGGATCGGCAACCGCACCATCATCCCGGCCCACTACGACGTGCCGGACAACCTGGCCTGCGTGGCGGCCGGGCGGCGCCGCTTCACGCTGTTCCCGCCGGAGCAGCTGCCCAACCTGTATGTCGGCCCGCTGGACTTCACGCCGGCCGGGCAGTCGGTCAGCCTGGTCGACCTGCACCGGCCCGACCTGGCGCGCTACCCGCGCTTCGCCACGGCGCTGGCGCAGGCGCAGACGGCCGAGCTGGAAGCCGGCGACGCGCTGTTCATCCCCAGCATGTGGTGGCACCACGTCGAGGGGCTGACGCCGTTTAACATCCTGGTCAACTACTGGTGGCGGCAGTCGCCGGCCTGGATGGACACGCCGTTCAACACGCTGCTGCTGGCGCTGATGAGCATGCGCGACCTGCCGCCGGCCCAGCGCGCGGCGTGGCAGCAGCTGTTCCAGCACTACGTGTTCGACAGCGACGGCAGCGAGGCGGCCCACATCCCGGCCGCCGCGCGCGGCGTGCTGGCGCCGCTCGACGAGGACGGCGCGCGCGCGCTGCGCGCCCGGCTGCTGCAGCGGCTCAACCGCTGATACCGCATTTAATTCGGCGCATCGGCGCTGCGCCAATCATTTTTCAGTCTTTGCCATGCGGCCAGAAAACAACAAAAATACGGGAAATAGTTAGTAATACCATAAAAAATGAGTATTTTTGCTTTGTGAGACCTGCAATATTGTGCGAAATTGACACCCTCAACGTGAAAGTGACGGCTGCCGCAGAGCAGCTGCACCAGGAAGCGAAAAAAAAGTATTTTTCATCACTTCAGGGAGTAGTCTTTGAAACACACCATGCAAAAAAGCGCCATTGCCATGGCGCTGGGCCTCGCATTTGCTCAACAATCGATCGCGCAGGACGCGCCAGCCGCCGACGGCACCAAACTGCAGCGCGTCACCATCACCGGTTCCAGCATCAAGCGTACCGAAGCCGAAGCCGCCGGCTCGGTGCAGGTGCTGACGCGCGAGGACATCGCGCGCACCGGCCAGACCACCGCGCTGGGCATTCTGAATTCGTCGTCGGCCGTCAGCACCGACATCAGCTCGGCATCGAGCAGCTCGGGCAGCTTCGCCACCGGTTCGTCGGGCGTGGGCCTGCGCGGCCTGGGCAAGGTGGCCACCCTGATCCTGGTCAACGGCCAGCGCATCGCCGAATACGGCCTGGCCGACGGCGCCCAGCAGAACTTCACCAACCTGGACGCGATTCCGGCCGGCGCCATCGACCACATCGAGATCCTCAAGGACGGCGCGTCGGCCATCTACGGTTCCGACGCCATCGCCGGCGTGATCAACATCATCCTGCTGAAGGACTTCGAGGGCGCGCGCATTACCGCCAACTACAAGGAATCGGAAAAGTTCAAGGACCAGCGTAACCGCAGCGTGGCCGGCATCATCGGCTGGGGTGACATCGACACCAACGGTTTCAACACCTACCTGACCTATGAAGGCTATCGGAGCGATGGCTACTCGCAGGGCGACCTGCAGAGCCACTACCCGGACTGGCACCGCCTGACCCCGAGCCGCTCGACCTGGGATGCGCCAAGCGTCTACTCGCCAACCGGCAACCTGTACCTGGGCGCGTCGAACTACGTCGCGGCGCCTGGCTGCCCGGCCGACGCCATCGACCCGAAAGACAAGCTGTGCAAGTACAACATCCTGCCGCAGACCGGTCTGACCACCAACGCCAAGCGTTACGCGCTGGCCAGCAACACCCACTTCCGCATTGGCAAGTCGATTGACGCCAACTTCGAGATCACCAACGCCGCCGCCAGCAACGATTACATCGTCGCGCCGTTCGCCGTGCAGCCGACCACCTCGTCGAGCACCTGGTACAACGCCATCGACGGCAAGATGGTCGGCCCGTTCTTCTATCCGAAGCTGCCAGTCGGCCACCCGAACAACCCGTACACCGTGCCGGTTGAATTCCGCGCCCGCTTCGCCGACACCGGCAATGGCTTCAACTTCAACCGCACCGAGTCGGAGCAGTCGCGCGTGATGCTGAGCCTGGCTGGCGACGTCGGCGGCTGGGACTGGAAGTCGGCGGTTGGCTACATGAACTCGGAAGCGACCAAGGCCACCCGCGCCGCCAGCGCCACCGGTTACACCAGCGCGATCGTCAACGGCACCTACAAGTTCGGCGGCCAGAACAGCTACGCGCTGCTGGACTCGATGTTCCCGATCCGCACCACCATCGGCAAATCGCGCACCTCGTTCGCCAACGGCACCGTGTCGGGCGAAGTGATGCAACTGCCGGCCGGTCCGCTGAACATGGCGTTTGGCGCCGACATCCGTCGCGAACACTATGAAATGGCCAGCTCGGACAACGTGCTGCGCGGTGAGCTGGTCGGCATCGCCGGCCTGCAGGTCAACGACAATATGGACCACTACGCGCTGTTCACCGAAGCCACCATTCCGGTGATCAAGCGTGTCGAGCTGAGCGCGGCCGTGCGCGCCGACAAGTCGACCAACAGCGACGTCCACTACTCGCCGAAGCTGGGCCTGCGCATCAACGCCACCGACAGCCTGCTGCTGCGCGCCACCGTCTCGGGCGGCTTCCGCGCGCCGAACATCGTCGAAACCGGTAACGGTCTGGGCCGTTCGTCGTTCGCCAACAGCATCAGCGACCCGCGCCGTTGCTCGACCGCCTCGGCGCTGAACAAGCTGATCCAGAACGCGCCGGGCGCCACCGCCGCCGACAAGGCGCAAGGCAACACCCTGCAGAACGCCGACTGCCTGGCCGGCATCCCGACCTTCGTGTCGTCGAACAAGGACCTGAAGCCGGAAACCTCGCGTTCGATCACCGCCGGCGCGGTGTGGGAACCGATCAAGAACTGGAGCGTGGCGCTGGATTACTTCCACATCGAGCGCAAGGATGAGATCGGCACGCGTTCGACCTCGGACATCCTGCGCGGCGAAGCCAGCCTGCCGGCTGGCCAGCTGATCCGTGTGGACAACAGCGCGTCGGACAACCTGTTCTACGCCCTGGTCAAGAAGTACGCGCCAAGCAACACGCTGAACTTCGGCGGCGTCGGCGCGATCGGCCTGCTGTACAACCCATACGTCAACAGTGGCAAGACCCGCGCGTCGGGCTTCGACTTCGACGCCTCGGGCCGCTTCAACACCGCGCTGGGCCAGGTCCGTCTGAAGCTGGAAGGCACCTACCTGTGGAAATACCAGGAGTTCAGCGTCACCGACAACGCGTATGACACCAACATGGCCGGTACGTACGACCTCGGCGGTCGCCTGAACACCAAGCTGCGCGGCAGCCTGAAGAACGGCGCCTTCGACCACGGCTTCACCATCAACTACAACAGCGGTTACAGCAACAACAGCCTGTCGTCGCCGACCTACTGCGCCACCAACAACGTCTCGGCCGCCTACCTGGCGACCTGCGGCCACGTTGGCAGCAACACCACGGTCGACTACAACCTGGCCTACACCGGCGTGAAGAACACCACGCTGGCGCTGTACATCGACAACCTGCTGTCGAAAGACGCACCGGTCCAGTGGCGCGACGGCTACCAGCCGCAGTTCCGCCGCATCGGCCTGACCGCCAGCTACAAGTTCTTCTAATGTAGCAGCGTCCTCCGGCGCCGCCGGGTGACTTTCGCGATGCCGTCCCGTGCTCCACGGGGCGGCATTTTTTTTACCTCAAGCGTTGCGAAAATAGCACAATTGAGCGACCATTTTTTGCACAGATAGCGGAAGAAGCCCGAACTTAGCGCATACTATTTCTGCAACTTTAGATATTGCTAAAAATTTCTTCATTTGCAAACGAAGTTATGTGAAATTTGTCAGGCATGACAGGAATTGGCGATCTCCACAAGAGATGAAACCAGTTCTTACATGAAATTACATAATTTTACAAACATTCGGGGGGTCACTTGAAGAATCAGCTGCAATTGAAAAGGAGCGTGCTTGCCGTGGCGCTCAGCCTCGCATACACCCATGTTGCACACGCCCAGGCCGTCGGCCAGGCGCAAGAGAAAGAAGTCGAGTCGGTGTACGTCACCGGCTCCAACCTGAAGCGCGTCGGCAAGGAAGGCAATTCGCCGGTGCAGGTGATCTCCATCCAGGACATCAAGGCCAGCGGCGCCTCCACCGTGTCGGAACTGATGCGCACCGTGCCGTCGATGGGCACCGACAACAACTACGACACCAACGACGGTGGCTTCTCGCGCGGCGTGGCCACCGCCTCGCTGCGCGGCCTGTCGTCGACGTCGACGCTGATCCTGCTGAACGGCCGCCGCATGACGCCATCGGCCTACGCCGACCCGAATGACGGCAACTCGACGTTGTATGACCTGAACAGCATCCCGCTGTCGGCGCTGGACCGGGTCGAGATCCTGAAGGATGGCGCCTCGGCCGTGTACGGCTCCGACGCGATCGGCGGCGTGATCAACTTCATCACCAAGAACAATTTCGAGGGCCTCAAGGTGTCGGCCCGCGCCGGCGCCAACGATGACGGCAACTTCGGCCGCCGCGGCGCCAACGCCTTCTGGGGCAAGGGTGACGTCGAGGCCGACGGTTACAACGTGTTCGTCGCCGTCGACGTTTCCAAGCGCGACCGCGTGCTGCGCGCCGACGCCACCGACATCGCCTTCGACCAGTACAAGCAGCTCAACAGCCGCTACGCCACGCCGTACGGCAGCACCGTGTCGGCCAGCCCGGCGTTCTACCGCGAACGTTCGCCCGGCTCGGCCAACTTCGCCGTCAACCAGGCGCTGGCGCCGACCAACCTGGTGGTGCGCACCAATTGCGATCCGTCGCAGCAACTGGTGGGCAGCACCGCCATGGGCTTTGCCGCCACCAGCGTGTTCATCAACCGCACCTTCTGTAACTACGACACCACCCGCTTCCTGGAGGCGCAAAGCGCCGGCAAGGACGCCAGCCTGCTGAGCCGCGGCGTGCTGAAGCTGGGGCAGAATACCCGCGCGTTCGCCGAGGTGGCGCTCAGCCGCACCGAGCGCAACTACACCGGCGCGCCGATCACCATCGGCCAGTCGGTGGTCACCAACTTCACCGCCAACGGTACCGCCGCGCCGTTCCAGGCCATCCTGCCGATCGGCCACCCGGACAACCCGTTCCCGAACGCGCGCGCCTCGGTCGGCTACCGCTTTGAAAACCTGCGCGGCGGCACCCAAAACGTCAACAAGGGCATCCGCACGCTGGTCGGCCTGGAAGGCACCTACGGCAGCTGGGACTGGAACACCGGCCTGCTGTGGAATGAATCCAAGCGCGACGACACCACCTACGGCCGCCTGTACCTGCCGACGCTGCGCAAGCTGAACACCGGCACCTCGCTGGCCCAGCTGTCGGCCGACCCGACCCTGGGCCACGACGTGGTGACCGACAACAAGGCCTCGATCCTGCAGTGGGACGGCAAGGCCAACACCGAGTTCGGCCAGCTGCCGGGCGGCCCGCTGGCGTTCGCCGCCGGCTTCGAGCTGCGCCAGGAGAAGATCAAGCTGAACCCGGACGAGCTGGTGGCGCGCGGCGACATCTACGGCCTGGCCAACACCGTCATCGATGGCCGGCGCAACGTCAAGTCGGCGTTCTTCGAGCTGCGCACTCCGCTGCTGAAATCGCTGGAACTGGAATTTGCCGGCCGCGTCGACAAATACCAGAACCTGGAGCGCAACTTCGTGCCGAAGTTCGGCGGCAAGTGGACGCCGAGCGACATGTTCGCGCTGCGCGGCACCTACGCCAAGGGCTTCCGCGCCCCGGGCCTGACCCAGGTGACGCCGGGCGGCGCGCAGTTCTTCCTGAGCGGCCTGTATGACCCGAAACGCTGCGAGACCGACGAGGTGACACCGAAGCCGGGCGCGACCGAAGTCGACTGCAACAAGTCGGCGGCGGGCACCGGCGGCGCCAACCCGAACCTGGTGCCGGAACGCTCGAAGAGCCACTCGATCGGTTTCATCATTTCGCCGACCAAGGACCTCGACTTCGTGGTGGACTTCTGGCGCATCCGCAAGGAGGGCGAGGTGATCCTGGGCAGCGCCTTCGACGCGCTGAAAAACGAGGACAGCAACCCGGGCCTGATCGTGCGCGACACCAACCCGGCCAACTTCATCCTCGATGGCAACGGCAAGCCGATTCCCGGCACCGGCCCGCTGCTGATGGTGCGCGAGCCGTGGATCAACCAGGGGTCGTCGGAAGTGCGCGGGATCGACCTGGAAGCGCGCTACCGCCACAACATGGGCAGCTGGGGCTCGCTGGACACCAAGGTCAGCTCGACCTACACCTCGCACTACTCGATCGCCGGCCAGGTGGGCGACCCGGAACATAATCTGGCGGGCAGCAGCGCCGGCATTACCGACTGGGCGCTGAGCAGCGGCCTCGACATCCCGCGCTGGAAGACCACGCTGACCGCCAACTGGAGCCGCGGCGACCACTCGCTGTCGGCCAACGTCAACTACGTCGGCCCGGTCTCGCTGCTGCGTCGCTACGACGGCACCGACACCTTCGCCCAGCCGTTCTGCCACTACGGCACCAAGAAGCCGACCGACGCCGAACCGGACCGCAACACCACGGTGCCGCTGTACGAGGCTTACTATCCGAAGTGCGCGGTGGACAGCTGGACCACGGTGGGCGCCAGCTACAGCTACACCGGCTTCAAGAACTGGTCGCTCAGCCTGAACATCCAGAACCTGTTCGACAAGCGCGCGCCGTATGATCCACGTTACGGCGCCAGCTCGGGCGCGCCGCTGGCCGGCTACAACGAGGGCCTGCACAACCCATGGGGCCGTTACTTCACCTTCAACGCCAGCTACACCTTCTATTAATAGCTGAGCGCTGACGGCCACATGGCGGCGGCGGAACTGCGGTTCCGCCGCCGTTTTTCATTGCTGATTCAACAACCGCGGCGCTGCGCCGGGCGCGGCGCAAAAAACCGACATACCTCGTAATAAGTTGTTGCGTCAAGCCCCTTTTCACAGTACACTAGCCGGCTTCGGTATGGATTCGTCTTTTTATTTGGTCCGTACTATTTTTGTAGTTCAACAAAGCCCCGCCCAATCGTAGGTGGGAATGGAGAAAAAATGAGCCTTGGCCTCCTCGGTCGCAAGGTTGGCATGATGCGCATCTTCACCGATGACGGGGATTCGATCCCAGTCACCGTGGTCGACGTATCGAACAACCGTGTTGCGCAAATCAAAACTCCTGAAACTGACGGTTACGCCGCAGTTCAGGTCGCCTTCGGTCAACGTCGCGCTTCCCGCGTGACCAAAGCCGTTGCCGGTCACCACGCTAAAGCCGGTGTTGAAGCGGGTACTCTGCTGAAAGAGTTCCGTGTCGACGCCGCTAAAGCCGCCGAACTGAAAGCCGGTGAAGTTGTCGCCGTGTCGCTGTTCGAAGTCGGTCAGAAAGTTGACGTCCAGGGCGTCACGATCGGTAAAGGCTACGCCGGTACCATCAAGCGTCACAACTTCGCCTCGGGTCGCCAGACCCACGGTAACTCCCGTTCGCACAACGTGCCAGGTTCGATTGGTATGGCGCAAGATCCAGGCCGCGTGTTCCCTGGCAAGCGCATGACCGGTCACATGGGTGACGTTACCCGCACCGTGCAGAATCTGGAAATCGCCCGCATCGACGCTGAGCGTTCGCTGCTGCTGGTCAAGGGTGCCATTCCTGGCGCCAAGAACGGTGAAGTGGTGGTCTCGCCTGCCGTTAAAGTTAAAGCAAAGAAGGGAGCTTAATCGATGGAACTCAAGCTCTTGAACGCCCAAGGTCAAGCCGCTGCCAATATCGCCGCCGCTGACACCGTGTTCGGCCGCGACTACAACGAAGCGCTGATCCACCAGATCGTCGTTGCCTACCAAGCCAATGCGCGCAGCGGCAACCGTAAGCAAAAAGACCGTGAAGAAGTCCACCACACGACCAAGAAGCCATGGCGCCAGAAAGGCACCGGCCGCGCCCGTGCTGGTATGTCGTCGTCGCCACTGTGGCGCGGCGGTGGTCGCATCTTCCCGAACTCGCCTGACGAGAACTTCACCCACAAGGTGAACAAGAAGATGTACCGCGCTGGTGTCTGCTCGATCCTGTCGCAGCTGGCCCGCGAAGACCGTCTGGTCGTGATCGAAGATCTGTCGATCGAAGCGCCTAAAACCAAGCTGCTGTCGCAAAAGCTGACCGGCCTGGGCTTCGACTCGGTGCTGATCATCACCGACACCGCCAACGAAAACCTGGAACTGGCTTCCCGCAACCTGCCGAACGTGCTGGTTGTCGAGCCACGTCACGCCGACCCGATGTCGCTGGTCTTCTACAAGAAGATCCTGGTGACCAAGGCCGCGCTGGCGAAGATTGAGGAGATGCTGGCATGAGCGCATTGAAATTTAGCGAAGAGCGCCTGATGAAGGTGCTGGTGGCTCCGGTGATTTCCGAGAAGGCCACCCTGGTCGCGGAAAAGAACGAGCAGATCGTGTTCCGCGTCACCACCGACGCCACCAAGCCAGAGATCAAGGCTGCCGTTGAACTGCTGTTCAAAGTCCAAGTGGAATCGGTGCAGACCGTGAACCGCGAAGGCAAGCAAAAGCGTTCGGGCGCCCATATCGGCCGCCGCAACCACACCAAGCGTGCTTTCGTGTGCCTGAAACCAGGCCAGGAAATCAATTTCACCGAGGAGGCTAAATAATGGCACTCGTTAAGATGAAGCCAACCTCCCCAGGCCGTCGCGGCATGGTGAAAGTGGTGAACTCGGACCTGTTCAAGGGCCGTCCGTTCGCCGCGCTGGTTGAGAAAAAATCGAAGACCGCCGGCCGCAACAACAACGGCCACATCACCACCCGTCACATCGGTGGCGGTCACAAGCAGCACTACCGCGTGATCGACTTCAAGCGTAACAGCAAGGACGGCATCCCGGCGAAAGTGGAACGTATCGAATACGATCCTAACCGCACCGCGCACATCGCGCTGCTGTGCTACGCCGACGGCGCCCGCACCTACATCATCGCCACCAAGGGCATGGCGGTGGGCGACACCGTGATGAGCGGCGCGGAAGCGCCGATCAAGGCCGGCAACTGCCTGCCGATCCGCAACATCCCGGTCGGTACCGTGATGAACTGCGTCGAAATGCTGCCAGGTAAGGGCGCCCAGATGGCCCGTACCGCCGGCGCCGGCGTGGTGCTGATGGCGCGTGAAGGTACGTACGCTCAGGTGCGTCTGCGTTCGGGCGAAGTCCGTCGCGTGCACATCGAGTGCCGTGCCACCGTGGGCGAAGTCGGCAATGCCGAACACAGCCTGCGCAAGATCGGTAAAGCCGGTGCCATGCGTTGGCGCGGTGTGCGTCCTACCGTGCGCGGTGTGGTGATGAACCCGATCGACCACCCGCACGGTGGTGGTGAAGGCCGTACCGCCGCTGGTCGTCACCCAGTGTCGCCATGGGGCCAGCAGACCAAGGGCAAGAAGACTCGCAGCAACAAGCGCACTTCTTCGATGATCGTCTCGCGCCGCGGCAAGAAATAAGGATAAATCATGACTCGTTCATTGAAAAAAGGGCCGTTCTGTGACGCCCACCTGGTGAAAAAAGTCGAAGCCGCGCAAGCGACCAAAGACAAAAAGCCAATCAAAACCTGGTCCCGTCGCTCGACCATCATGCCTGACTTCATCGGCCTGACGATCGCTGTTCACAACGGCAAGCTGCACGTGCCTGTGTATGTTTCCGAAAACATGGTGGGTCACAAGCTCGGTGAATTCGCGCTGACCCGCACGTTCAAGGGCCATGCCGCTGACAAGAAGGCGAAGAAATAATGGAAACCAAAGCTATCCTCAAAGGCGTGCGCCTGTCGGACCAAAAGGGCCGCCTGGTTGCTGACCTGATCCGTGGCAAAAAAGTCGACGCTGCACTGAACATTCTGCAGTTCAGCCCGAAAAAAGGCGCCACCATCATCAAGAAAGTGCTGGAGTCGGCCATCGCCAACGCCGAGCACAACGATGGTGCCGACATCGACGAGCTGTTCGTGAAAACGATCTACGTCGAAAAGGGCCCGATCCTGAAGCGCTTCACCGCGCGTGCAAAAGGTCGTGGCGATCGTATCTCGAAACAATCGTGTCACATTTACGTGACCGTCGGTAACTAAGGAGCCAAGATGGGTCAGAAAATTCATCCAACCGGTTTCCGTCTGGCGGTAACCCGTAACTGGGCTTCGCGTTGGTACGCTGGCAATGGTAACTTTGCCGACATGCTGAACGAAGACCTGAAGGCACGCACCTACCTGAAGACCAAGCTGAAGAACGCCTCGGTCGGCCGCATCGTCATCGAGCGTCCGGCCAAGAACGCGCGTTTCACCATCTACAGCTCGCGTCCGGGCGTGGTGATCGGCAAGAAGGGCGAGGACATCGAAGTCCTGAAGTCGGCCCTGGGCAAGATCATGGGTGTGCCGGTGCACGTCAACATCGAAGAAATCCGCAAGCCGGAAATCGACTCGCAGCTGATCGCCGATTCGATCGCCCAGCAGCTGGAAAAGCGCATCATGTTCCGTCGCGCCATGAAGCGCGCGATGCAGAACGCCATGCGTCTGGGTGCCCTGGGCATCAAGATCATGTCGTCCGGTCGTCTGAACGGCATCGAGATCGCCCGTACCGAATGGTACCGCGAAGGCCGTGTGCCACTGCACACCCTGCGCGCTGACATCGACTACGGCACCTCGGAAGCGTCGACCACCTACGGCATCATCGGTGTCAAGGTGTGGGTCTACAAAGGTGACCGTTCGGCCACCGGCGAAGCGCCTGTGATCGATACCCCGGCTGAAGAGAAAAAGCCACGTGGCCCACGTCGTGACGACGGCAAGCCAGCTGGCCGTCCCCGTCCAGCTGGTGGCGCCCGTCGCGCTGCCAAGCCGGCTGAGAAAGCAGGAGAATAACCATGCTGCAACCAGCACGCAGAAAGTATCGCAAAGAGCAGAAAGGCCGTAACACCGGCATTTCGCACACCACCGGCACCAACGTGTCGTTCGGCGAGTTCGGCCTGAAGGCCGTGGCCCGCGGCCGCATCACTGCCCGTCAGATCGAAGCTGCCCGTCGCGCCATGACCCGTCACATCAAGCGT
The DNA here is from genome assembly GCF_013408245.1 of Duganella sp. 1224. GTDB lineage: Bacteria > Pseudomonadota > Gammaproteobacteria > Burkholderiales > Burkholderiaceae_D > Rugamonas. The sequence continues at coordinate 261,706 of NZ_JACBYS010000007.1, read as the reverse complement.
GGCGGCCGGATCTGGATCCGCGTCTTCCCGGACAAGCCGATCTCGAACAAGCCGGCTGAAGTCCGTATGGGTAACGGTAAAGGTAACCCGGAGTACTACGTCGCTGAAATCCGCCCAGGCAAGGTCCTGTACGAGATGGACGGCGTCGCCGAAGAACTGGCGCGCGAAGCATTCCGCCTGGCCGCTGCCAAACTGCCACTGGCGACCACCTTCGTGGTCCGCCAAGTTGGTCAATAACAGGAGTGAACCATGAAAGCATCTGAACTCCGCGGCAAAGACCAGGCAGCTCTGCAGAAAGAGCTGAACGATCTGCTGAAAGCCCAGTTCGGCCTGCGTATGCAAATCGCTACGCAGCAGCTGAGCAACACTTCGCAGCTCAAGAAGGTACGTCGCGATATCGCACGTGTAAAAACGGTAATGAACACGAAGGAAGCAAAATGACCGAGCAAGTCAAGCTGAAGCGTACGCTGATCGGTAAAGTTGTGTCCGACAAGATGGACAAGACCGTTACCGTTCTGATCGAACGTCACGTGAAACACCCTCTGTATGGCAAGATCATCGTCCGTTCGGCCAAGTACCACGCCCACGACGAGACCAACCAGGTGAAAGCCGGTGACACGGTGGAAATCGTGGAAGGTCGCCCGATCTCCAAAACGAAGGCATGGACCGTGACCCGTGTGGTGCAAGCCGCACAAATCGTTTAATTGACAGGACGCCCGCCAGAACCGTGGTTTTGGCGGGGTTTTGCAATTAGTTCTTGCAAGCCCGCGAGTTGTATGTAATACTCGTGGGCTTCGTTCATGTAACGCCGCAAAGTGTCTGGCCACAGACGCTGAACCGTGCGGTCAGTAGTGCAGGGCGAAGGTCAAGCACCCAAGCAGCGGGGCCAGCAGGCTCTTCTGGCGGGACCAAGACTGACCGTTAGGTCCGCATTGTGTGGATTCTTCGGCTTAAGTTGGGAAAGAGAATATTATGATTCAAACTGAAAGCCGGCTCGAAGTAGCCGACAACACCGGTGCCAAGGAAGTCATGTGCATCAAGGTGTTGGGCGGTTCCAAGCGCCGTTATGCAGGCATTGGCGATGTGATCAAGGTAACCGTCAAGGTTGCCCAGCCACGTGGCCGTGTCAAAAAAGGTGAAATTTACAACGCCGTGGTAGTGCGCACCGCTAAGGGTGTGCGCCGCCAGGACGGTTCCCTGGTGAAGTTCGACGGCAATGCCGCCGTGCTGCTGAACGCCAAGCTGGAGCCGATCGGTACCCGTATCTTCGGACCAGTGACCCGCGAACTGCGCACTGAGAAGTTCATGAAGATCGTGTCCCTGGCACCTGAAGTACTGTAAGGAGTCAGTAATGGATAAGATTCGTAAAAACGACGAAGTCATCGTTCTGGCCGGTAAGGACAAGGGCAAGCGCGGTGTGGTGTCGCGTCGCGTCGACGCGGACCACGTGGTGGTGGAAGGCGTCAACGTTGCCAAGAAAGCAACCAAGCCGAACCCGATGACTGGCGTTCAAGGTGGTATCGTCGATAAGACCATGCCGATTCACGTGTCCAACGTGGCGTTGTTCAACGCTGCGACTGGCAAGGCAGACCGTGTGGGTTTCAAGGAAGTGGACGGCAAAAAAGTCCGCGTCTTTAAATCGTCCGGCGAAGTAGTGAAGGCTTAAGAAATCATGGCACGTCTCCAAGAATTCTATAAAGAAAAGGTCGTCGCCGACCTGACCGCGAAATTCGGTTACAAATCGGTGATGGAAGTTCCGCGTCTGACCAAGATCACCCTGAACATGGGTGTGGGCGAGGCGATCGCGGACAAGAAGGTCCTCGAGCACGCTGTCGGCGACCTGACCAAGATCGCCGGCCAGAAGCCGGTGACCACCAAGGCCCGCAAGGCAATCGCGGGCTTCAAGATCCGTGAAGGCTACCCGATCGGCACCATGGTGACCCTGCGCGGCGCCCGCATGTACGAGTTCCTCGACCGCTTCATCACCGTGGCCCTGCCGCGCGTGCGTGACTTCCGCGGTGTGAATGGCAAGGCCTTCGACGGCCGTGGCAATTACAACATCGGTGTGAAAGAGCAGATCATCTTCCCTGAGATCGAGTACGACAAGATCGACGCGCTGCGTGGCATGAACATTTCGATCACCACCACCGCTAAGACCGACGACGAAGCGAAAGCTCTGCTCGCCGCCTTCAAATTCCCGTTCAGGAACTAAGAGATCATGGCAAAACTCGCACTGATTAACCGTGAACAGAAACGCGCAGACCTGGTGGCCAAGTTCGCCGCCAAGCGCGCCGCTCTGAAGGCCATCATCGATGACCAGACCAAGTCGGAAGAAGAGCGTTACGAAGCGCGCCTGAAACTGCAGGCGCTGCCACGTAACTCGGCCCCGACCCGCCAGCGCAACCGCTGCCAGGTCACCGGTCGTCCGCGCGGCACCTTCCGTAAATTCGGTCTGGGCCGTATCAAGCTCCGTGAATTCGCCATGCGTGGTGAAATCCCGGGTATGACCAAAGCTAGCTGGTAATAGGAGAATAAGCAATGAGTATGAGCGATCCTATCGCCGATATGCTGACCCGCATTCGCAACGCTCAAGGCGTGCAAAAAACGACCGTGGCGATGCCATCGTCGAAAGTCAAAGTGGCGATTGCCAACGTCCTCAAGGACGAGGGTTACATTGAAGATTTCGCTGTCGCCGAAGCCGGTGGCAAGTCGGAACTGAAAATCGGTTTGAAATATTATGTCGGCCGTCCCGTCATTGAGCGCCTGGAGCGCGTGTCCCGTCCGGGCCTGCGCGTCTACAAAGGCAAAGACGAGATCCCTTCGGTGATGAATGGTCTGGGTGTGGCGATTGTATCGACCCCACAAGGCGTCATGACCGACCGTAAAGCACGCGCTACCGGTGTCGGCGGCGAAGTGATTTGCTACGTGGCCTAAGGAGTAACACATGTCCCGAGTAGCTAAAATGCCTATCGCTGTGCCAGCTGGCGCTGATGTCGCCATCTCCGCACAAGCGATCACCGTCAAGGGCCCGCTGGGCGTCCTGACCCAGAGCCTGAACGGCCTGGTTAAAGTAGAAAACAACGCTGGCACGCTGAGCTTCGAGCCGTCCAACGACAGCCGCGAAGCCAACGCCATGTCCGGCACGCTGCGCGCGCTGGTCAACAACATGGTGACCGGCGTGACCAAGGGCTTCGAGAAAAAGCTGAACCTGGTTGGCGTGGGCTACAAGGCCCAGGCCCAGGGCGACAAGCTGAACCTGTCGCTGGGCTTCTCGCACCCGGTCGTGCACGCCATGCCAGAAGGCGTGAGCGTGACCACCGCCACCCCGACCGAGATCGTCATCAAAGGCATCGACCGTCAAAAAGTGGGCCAGGTGGCCGCCGAAGTTCGTGCTTACCGCGCTCCGGAGCCTTACAAGGGCAAGGGCGTCCGTTATTCGGACGAAGTGGTTAAGATCAAAGAAACCAAGAAGAAGTAATTAGGGGCTGACGATGGATAAAAAAGAATCTCGTCTGCGCCGCGGACGTCAAACCCGGATCAAGATTGCGCAGCTGAAAGTGAACCGCCTGTCGGTACACCGCACCAACCTGCACATCTACGCGAACCTGATCTCCCCGGAAGCCAAAGTGCTGGTTTCGGCCTCGACCGTGGAAGCGGAAGTGCGTGCTGAACTGGCGGGCAAATCGGGCAAGGGTGGCAACGCCGCTGCCGCCGCACTGGTCGGCAAGCGCGTAGCAGAAAAAGCACTGAAAGCCGGTATCACCGAAGTCGCCTTCGACCGTTCCGGTTTCCGTTATCACGGCCGTGTGAAGGCGCTGGCAGAAGCCGCGCGTGAAGCCGGTCTGAAGTTCTAAGGAACGATCATGGCAAAAATGCAAGCAAAAATGGCAAGCGACAAGCCGGATGATGGCATGCGCGAAAAAATGATCGCGATCAACCGCGTGACCAAGGTGGTCAAGGGTGGTCGTATCATGGGCTTCGCCGCGCTGACCGTGGTCGGTGACGGCGATGGCCGCATCGGCATGGGCAAGGGCAAGTCGAAAGAGGTACCAGTCGGTGTGCAAAAGGCAATGGAAGAAGCCCGCCGCAACCTGATCAAGGTGCCGCTGAAGAACGGCACCCTGCACCACACCGTGATGGGCCGCCACGGCGCCTCCAAGGTGATGATGTCGCCGGCCAAGCCGGGTACCGGCGTGATCGCTGGCGGCGCGATGCGCGCGATCTTCGAAGTGATGGGCGTGACCGACGTGGTCGCCAAGTCCACCGGTTCGAGCAACCCATACAACCTGGTCCGCGCCACGCTGGACGGCCTGGCCAAACTGCACACTCCTGCCGATGTCGCCGCCAAACGCGGCAAGTCGGTGGAAGAGATCCTGGGTTAAGGTGAACCACATGACTACGAAAACCGTCAAAGTACAACTGGTCAAGGGCCTGATCGGCACGCGTCAAGACCACCGCGCCACCGTCAAGGGCCTGGGCCTGCGTCGCGTGAACTCGGTTGCCGAGCTGCAAGACACCCCATCGGTACGCGGCATGATCAACAAAGTGTCGTATCTCGTTAAAGTAGTTGCGTAAGCCCCGGCTTACTCACGGAGAAATCATGGAACTGAATACCATTCAACCAGCCGAAGGCGCCAAGCACTACAAGCGCCGCGTCGGCCGCGGTATCGGCTCCGGCCTGGGTAAAACCGCGGGCCGCGGCCACAAGGGTCAGAAATCGCGTTCGGGCGGCTTCCACAAAGTCGGCTTCGAAGGCGGTCAGATGCCTCTGCAACGTCGTCTGCCTAAGCGCGGTTTCAAGTCGCTCAACGCCACCTTCAAAGCTGAAGTGCGTCTGTCCGACCTGAACAACCTGGCCGTGGGCGAAGTCGACATCCTGGTGCTGAAACAAGCTGGCGTACTGAGCGTGCTGGCACGCGACGTGCGCGTCATCGCTTCGGGCGAGATCACCAAAGCGGTGACCTTGAAGGGCCTGAAAGTGACCGCTGGCGCGAAAGCCGCCATCGAAGCCGCCGGCGGCTCGGTAGCCTGAGCCCCGCACACAGCTTGATCGGAGCGAAAATTGGCGACTAATCCACAATTGGCTAAAAGTGCAGCAGCTGGTTTCCCCTGGGGCCGGCTCTGGTTCCTGCTTGGCGCATTGGTGGTTTATCGTATCGGCGCTCACATCCCGGTCCCCGGGATCGATCCGGTACAATTGGCCGCGCTGTTCAAGTCGCAAGAGGGCGGCATCCTGGGCATGTTGAACATGTTCAGCGGTGGCGCGCTCGCGCGCTTCACGGTGTTTGCGCTGGGTATCACGCCGTACATCTCGGCCTCGATCATCATGCAGTTGGTGTCGATCGTGTCGCCGCAGATGGAGGCGCTGAAGAAGGAAGGCGAAGCGGGCCGACGCAAGATCACGCAGTACACCCGGTATTTCACGGTGGTGCTGGCGGCGTTCCAGGCGCTCGGCATCGCGGTGGCCTTGGAGTCGCAGGCAGGCCTGGTGCTGGATCCAGGTTATGCCTTCCGTTTCGTGACGGTCGTGACGCTGTTGACCGGCACCATGTTCGTGATGTGGTTGGGCGAGCAGATTACCGAGCGCGGTCTCGGTAACGGCATCTCGATCATCATTTTCGCCGGGATCGCGGCCGGTCTGCCGGGCGCACTGGGTGGCCTCGGCCAGTCGGTGAGCAACGGCTCGATCGGCGCGCTGTCGGCGATCATCATCATGGTCCTGGTGGTGGCGGTAACGTTCCTGGTGGTGTTTGTGGAACGGGGCCAACGCAAGATCCTGGTCAACTATGCGAAACGCCAGGTGGGTAACAAGATTTACGGTGGACAAACGTCGCACCTGCCATTGAAGCTGAACATGGCCGGCGTGATCCCACCGATCTTCGCTTCGTCGATTATCTTGTTCCCGGCCACGATCGTGGGCTGGTTTACCACGGGCGCCGACACGGCCAACCCGGCGGTCCGGTTCCTGAAAGATTTGGCAGCATCGATGGGGCCAGGCGAGCCCATCCACGCACTGTTGAACGCCATTGCGATCGTGTTTTTCTGTTTCTTCTATACAGCGCTGGTCTTCAACAGCAAGGAAACAGCGGATAACTTGAAGAAGAGCGGGGCCTTTGTGCCAGGGATCCGTCCCGGTGAGCAGACTGCCCGCTACATCGACAAGATCCTGACGCGATTGACACTGGCTGGCGCCATCTACATCACTCTGGTGTGTTTGTTGCCGGAATTCATGCAAGCCGAGTGGAAGGTACCGTTCTATTTCGGCGGTACATCTCTGTTGATTATTGTGGTTGTGACCATGGACTTCATGGCCCAAGTACAAAACTACGTGATGTCGCAGCAATATGAATCGCTGCTGCGCAAAGCAAACTTCAAAGGCGGAATTCCGACGCGATAAGCGCGGTTTCAACATACCGAATGGCAAAAGACGACGTCATACAGATGCAGGGCGAGATCCTGGAAAATCTCCCTAATGCAACATTTCGAGTAAAGCTGGAAAACGGGCACGTGGTGCTCGGGCATATTTCAGGTAAAATGCGGATGAACTATATCCGCATCCTGCCTGGCGATAAGGTGACGGTTGAACTGACACCTTACGACCTGTCCCGCGCCCGCATCGTGTTCCGGACCAAGTAAATTTAGATAATCGAACCTTTAGAAGAGAGTTCATCATGAAAGTTAACGCCTCAGTCAAGCGGATCTGCCGCAACTGCAAGATCATCAAGCGCAAGGGCGTTGTTCGCGTAATCTGCGTCGAACCACGTCACAAACAGCGTCAAGGTTAATAACCGTTATTTATCGAGGAATAACGAATGGCACGTATTGCAGGGGTTAATATCCCAAATCACCAGCACACCGTTATCGGCCTGACGGCCATCTACGGTGTAGGCCGCCCACGCGCGAAGTTCATCTGCGCGCAAACGGGCATTGCGACCGATAAAAAGGTCAAGGACCTGGACGACAGCGAACTGGAAAAGCTGCGCGATGAAGTGGCAAAATTCATCGTCGAAGGCGACCTGCGCCGCGAACTGTCCATGAACATCAAGCGTTTGATGGATCTGGGTTGCTACCGTGGTATGCGTCACCGCAAGGGCCTGCCGGTCCGCGGCCAGCGCACCCGCACCAATGCACGTACCCGCAAGGGCCCGCGCAAAGCCGCTCAATCGCTCAAGAAATAATCTAGGGAAATCACATGGCTAAGCAACAAAGCAGCGCAGCAGCAGCGCGCGTACGCAAGAAGGTCAAGAAGAACGTGGTCGAGGGTATCGCCCACGTTCACGCTTCCTTCAACAACACCATCATCACCATCACCGACCGTCAGGGCAATGCGCTGTCGTGGGCGACCTCGGGTGGTGCTGGCTTCAAGGGTTCGCGTAAATCGACCCCGTTCGCGGCGCAGGTGGCTGCGGAAGCCGCTGGTAAAGTCGCGATCGAATGCGGCGTGAAGAACCTGGAAGTGCGTATCAAGGGCCCAGGCCCGGGCCGTGAATCGGCTGTGCGCGCGCTGAACAACCTGGGCATCAAGATCACCGAGATCCAGGACGTGACGCCAGTGCCACACAACGGCTGCCGCCCTCCAAAGCGTCGTCGTATCTAATGGCCTCGCCGGTTCTGCCGGCAACGCTGTTACACAATAAGGCTGGTGCAGGAAGCTGGTAACGGCTATACTGCCCGGCTATTGTCGTCTGTTTTCAACAGACTCCAGCCACGTCTGGCTCATATGCAGACCAGACTAGCGTTCAACCGCGCCTGCGGTTGGGACGTCATCACACAACAAAGGAAAGCACCGTGGCACGTTATATCGGACCAAAAGCAAAACTCTCCCGCCGTGAAGGCACCGACCTGTTCCTGAAGAGCGCGCGCCGCTCGCTGGACAGCAAATGCAAACTGGACGTCAAGCCAGGTCAGCACGGCGTGAAATCGGGCGCCCGCACCTCGGACTACGGCAACCAGCTGCGCGAAAAGCAAAAAGTCAAGCGTATGTACGGCGTGCTGGAACGTCAGTTCCGTCGCTACTTCGCTGAAGCCGACCGCCGCAAGGGCAACACCGGCGAAACCCTGCTGAAGCTGCTGGAAGCCCGCCTGGACAACGTCGCCTACCGCATGGGCTTCGGCTCGACCCGCGCCGAAGCGCGCCAGCTGGTCTCGCACAAGGCCTTCACCGTGAACGGCAATGTCGTCAACATCGCTTCGTACGCGGTCAAGGTCGGCGACGTCATCGCCGTGCGCGAAAAGGCCAAGAAGCAGACCCGTATCCTGGAAGCGCTGTCGCTGGCCGAACAAGTCGGCATGCCAGCCTGGGTGTCGGTGGACGCCAAGAAGATGGAAGGCACCTTCAAGTCGCTGCCAGAGCGCAACGAGATCGCTGCTGACGTCAACGAATCGCTGATCGTCGAACTGTACTCGCGTTAATTGACGACCTGGTCGTCACCCCGGCGCAAGCCGGGGCCCAATTTGTCGTAAGCCCGCCCGCTTTTTCAAGCGGGCGTTTTCACTAATGCCATCAGCCTTATCGGCTTAACGCGCCGAGGGTATTGAAAAGGACATTTACATGCAAAACAGCCTGTTGAAACCACGTATTATCGATGTTGAGGCGCTGGGCGCCGGTCACGCCAAGGTCGTGATGGAGCCGTTCGAACGCGGCTACGGCCACACCCTGGGCAACGCGCTGCGTCGCGTGCTGCTGTCGTCGATGGTGGGCTACGCGCCGACCGAAGTGACCATCGCTGGCGTGGTGCACGAGTACTCGTCGCTGGACGGCGTGCAAGAAGACGTGGTTGACCTGCTGCTGAACCTGAAGGGCGTGGTGTTCAAGGTGCACAACCGTGACTCCGTCACCCTGACCCTGAAGAAGGAAGGCGAAGGCGCCGTGCTGGCCTCGGACATCGATCTGCCGCACGACGTGGAACTGATCAACCCGGACCACGTGATCGCCCACCTGACCGCTGGCGGCAAGCTGGACATGCAGATCAAGGTCGAAAAAGGCCGCGGCTATGTGCCGGGCAACGTCCGTCGCCTGTCGGAAGACACCAACAAGACCATCGGCCGCATCATCCTGGACGCGTCGTTCTCGCCAGTGCGCCGCGTGTCGTACTTCGTGGAGTCGGCCCGTGTGGAACAGCGTACCGACCTGGACAAGCTGATCATCAACATCGAAACCAACGGCGTGATCTCGCCGGAAGAGGCGATCCGTCAATCGGCGCGCGTGCTGGTCGATCAACTGAATGTGTTTGCCGCCCTGGAAGGCACCGAAGCCGCCGCCGAAGCGCCATCGCGCGCACCGCTGGTCGATCCGATCCTGCTGCGTCCAGTGGACGATCTGGAACTGACCGTGCGTTCGGCCAACTGCCTGAAAGCGGAAAACATCTACTACATCGGCGACCTGATCCAGCGTTCGGAAAACGAACTGCTGAAGACCCCGAATCTGGGTCGCAAGTCGCTGAACGAGATCAAGGAAGTGCTGGCTTCCCGCGGCCTGACCCTGGGCATGAAGCTGGAAAACTGGCCGCCTGCTGGTCTGGAGAAGTAATTTTGCAGTCCCCGCCCGTGGCATGTCGCCGCGGGCGTTTTCACTTAAACCGGCCCGCGTCATTGACGATCGAAGAGCTCGGATTTAAACATCATTGAAAGGAAGTACCATGCGTCACCGTCACGGCCTCCGCAAACTGAACCGTACCTCGTCCCACCGTCTGGCTATGCTGCGCAACATGACCGTTTCGCTGCTGCGTCATGAAGCGATTAAAACCACGCTGCCAAAGGCAAAAGAACTGCGCCGCGTTGTTGAGCCTATCCTGACCCTGGGCAAGACCGATACCCTGGCGAATAAGCGTCTGGCATTCGCCCGTCTGCGCGATCGTGAAATCGTCGGCAAACTGTTCTCGGAACTGGGCCCACGTTTTGCTAACCGCAATGGTGGTTATCTGCGTATTCTGAAAATGGGTTTCCGCGTTGGCGATAACGCTCCAATGGCTTATGTTGAGCTGCTGGATCGTCCAGAAGTCACCGCAATTGAAGACGCGCCAACCGCCGAGTAATTAGTTGGTTGTACTGTAGTATTGAAAAGCCAGGCTTAGCCTGGCTTTTTTTTATCTTATTCGCGTTTAAAGAATGGGAATAATATTTGCGCCTGTGCCGCCGAAACCCTCCACCGCACGAGGGGTCTGACCCCGTACGGGGTCAGACCCCGCGACGGATCGCCGTGCGGGTTTAGCGCGTGCGTTAGTGGGTTGTGCCAGAAGTCGGCGTATTTATGCTAATTGTTGGCTTGAATTACTTCAGCCGCCGGTCGCCTGCTCCCTTGAACTCGGAACTCGCGTTCCACTGCGGCGTGCTGCCTTGGGCGATGTCCAGCCCCACCTGGAACAGCAACTGGATATCCTGCACGCCGCCGCTGAAGTCCCAGTCCGCCCGCACCAGATCGGTTGGCTGATGGTAATCGCGGGTGAAATAGTGATTCACCACCTCGGTCGCGTAATTGGCCGGCTTGTTCAGATACGCACTGCGCGCCTTCGTATATAAAACCGGTACACCAACGCGCGCAAACTCCAGCTGATCGGCGCGATAAAAACTTCCCAATTCCGGACGCGTATCTTTTTCCATCAGTCGTCCCTGCGCCTTGGCATATTTCTCCAGTAGACCATCAATACTGGAATGGCCCGATGTGACATTTTCAATCTGCGCTGTTTTACCCCAGGCATTAATCCCATCAATATTAATATTCGCCACCGTATTTTTAAGCGGATAAAGTGGATTGCTCGCATAATATTTCGCGCCCAATAATCCCCGTTCCTCGGCGGTGGTGGCAATAAATAGAATCGATCGTTTCGGCGCCGCCGGCAACGTTTTAAAGGCCTTGGCGATTTCCAATAACGCCGCGACGCCGGATGCATTATCGAGCGCCCCGTAATAGATTTTCCCGGTCGCCGGGTCCACACCCAAATGATCCCAATGGGCGCTATAGATCACATATTCGTCTTTCAGCTTGGGATCGCTGCCTTCGATTTTGGCCACCACGTTATTCGAGCTAATCGTCCGGGCGACATTGTCGATATGGAAATCGGCGGTCGCCTTCAGGGGGACGGGGCGGAACTCCCTGGTCTGTGCCTGTTTTTTCAGCGTGTCGAAATCGTAGCCGGCGGCGGTCATCAGCGCCTTGGCCTTGTCCAACTGGATCCAGCCCGGCACCGGCGGCGCGTCCGGATCGTCACCCGCGCGGACCAGGCTGAACTGTTCGGCGTTGCCGCCGCTGCGCACCACGTCCCAGGGATAGGCGGCCGGAATCGTTTCATGGATGATGATCGCCGCCGCCGCGCCCAGCTTGGCGGCGATTTCGTATTTGTACGTCCAGCGGCCGTAATAGGTCATCGCCTTGCCCTTGAACATGGCCGGGTCCAGCTCGGCGGGATTGTTTGGGTCGGGAACGGCCGGGTCGTTGATCAGCATCAGGATGGTCTTGCCGCGCACGTCCACGCCCTTGTAATCGTCCCAGCCGTATTCCGGCGCCTGCACGCCATAGCCGACAAACACGATGTCCGAGTGGTTGACGTCAACCGTGGTCGCCTGGCTGGTCGAATGGGCAACATAGTCATTCGGGAAATTCAGCGCGACTTTCTGGCCGTTGATGGTGTAGCTGAAGCGCGGCGATGGCTTCAGGCCGCGCAGCGGCACCGCTTGCGCCCAGCTGCCGTCCGGATTGCCGGCCTGCAGGCCCAGCCGGCGAAATTCGCTTTTGATGTAGGCGACGGCATTCGCCTCGCCGGGCGTACCCGGTGCGCGGCCTTCGAATTCTTCGGAGGCCAGGATTTTGATGTGCGCCAGCAGGTCTTGCGCGTTGATGGCGTTTAAAGCCTCGGCCGGCGCTTGCGCCATTGCCGGCAGGGCGCCGAGGGCGAGGGCGGACCACAGCAGTGGACGGAAAAGGGACATGGAGTACTCCAATGCGTAAAAAAATCCAGTTTCGCATAAAGCAATGTTTTAAGGCCGCATTCAGGCGGGAAAAACGCCGTCGGTGTACTATGCCTGTTGCTTCAATGAACAGTCCCCAGAGAGAAAGTTTTATGTCCCGTTTTGTCCGCTTAATCGCGCCGCTGCTGGCGTTGATCGCGCTGCTGCTGCAGCCTGCCCGCGCTGAGGATTTCCTCGATCCGTCCGAGGCGTTCAAGTTTTCGGCGCGCATGGTGGATGGACATACGGTGTCGGTGACGTTCCAGATCGCCGACGGCTACTACATGTACCGCGAGCGCTTCAAATTCAGCGCGCAGGGCGCCCAGTTGGGCGCGCCCCAGATCCCGCCCGGCAAGGTGCACTATGACGAGACCTTTGCCAAGGATGTGGAGACCTATCGCAAGAGCGTGACCATCACGATTCCAGTGAATGCCAGTGGCGCGTTCACGCTGCTGGCCGGCGGCCAGGGCTGCTCGGAGAAGGGCTTGTGCTACGCGCCGCAGGATTACAAGGCGTCGCTGGTCGGCAGCGGTTCGGTGCCGCTGCCCGCAGCCGGCTCGCCGGCGCCGGCCGGTGCGCCGGCCGCAAACGCCTCGGCGGCGAGCGCGACCGCCGGCGTCCCCGCCACCGCAGCCACCGCCGGCGCGACACCGCCGCCCACAGCGCCCGGCGCGGCCGGCCAGGGCGCCGTCAACGAAGGCGTGAACGGCGGCAAGCCCGCCGCGCTGAGCCCCGGCGTCAAGATCTACACCGTGCCCAACCCGACCGCCACCGACATCGCACCGCCAGCGCCGCCACAGCAAGCCGCCGCGCCAGCCGCGCCGGCCGACGACGCCGGCCATCTGGAAGCCGCGCTGAAGAGCGGCAAGCTGCTGGTCATCCTGCCGCTGTTTGCCCTGCTGGGCCTGGGCCTGTCGTTCACGCCATGCGTATTGCCGATGGTGCCCATCCTGTCCTCGATCATCGTCGGCGAAGGCCAGAACACCAGCCGCAGCCGGGCACTGGCGCTGTCGGTCACCTACGCGCTGGGCATGGCCCTGGTCTACACCGCGCTCGGCGTGGCGGCTGGCCTGGCCGGCGAAGGCCTGGCCAGCACGCTGCAGAACCCGTGGGTGCTGGGCGGCTTCGCCCTGCTGATGGCGCTGCTGTCGCTGTCCATGTTCGGCGTCTATGAATTGCAGGTGCCGGCCGCGCTGCAAAGCAAGCTGAGCACTGTGTCCAACCGTCAGTCGTCCGGCAAGCTGGCCGGCGTGTTTGTCATGGGCGCGATTTCGGCGCTGATCGTCGGCCCGTGCGTGGCGGCGCCGCTGGCCGCCGCGCTGGTCTACATCAGCCAGTCGCGCGACGTCGTCATCGGCGGCAGTGCGTTGTTTGCCATGGCGGTCGGCATGAGCGTGCCGCTGATCCTGGTCGGCGTGTCGGCCGGTACGCTGTTGCCGAAGGCCGGCATGTGGATGGACTCGGTCAAGCGCTTCTTCGGCGTGCTGATGCTGGCGGTGGGCTGGTGGCTGGTGTCGCCGGTGTTACCGGCAGCCGTGCAGATGATGGGCTGGGCCGCGCTGTTGGTCGGCTACGGCATGTATCTGCTGCTGAATAGCGGTCAATGGGTCGCCAAATCGGCCGGCGTGATCGCCTTGGTGCTGGGCGTGGCGCAACTGGTGGGCGTGGTCAGCGGCGGGCGCGATCCGCTGGCGCCGCTGGCCCACCTGACCGGCAAGGGCAGCCATGACGCCGCGCTGACGTTCAAGCGCGTCAAGAACGTCCAGCAACTCGACGCCATCCTCGCCCAAACTGGCGGCAAAACCGTGATGTTGGACTTCTACGCCGACTGGTGCGTGTCCTGCAAGGAGATGGAAAAACTGACCTTCGTCGATCCCGCCGTGCGCGCCAGGCTGGCCAATACCGTGCTGCTGCAAGCCGACGTGACCGCCAACGACGAGGACGACAAGGCCATGCTGAAGCGCTTCGGCCTGTTCGGGCCGCCGGGCATCATCCTGTTCGACCAGCAGGGCAAGGAGATCCCCAACGCGCGCGTGATCGGCTTCCAGGATGCGGCAAAGTTCACCGCATCCCTGTCCGTGCTGAACTGATCAGCCCTGACGCGGTGCCGGGCCGCCCCAGCCCTGGCGCTGCTCGCCGCCGTGGCCCCAGCCGCCGCGGTGGCCATGACCCCAGTGGCCGCGACGGCCATGGTGTTCAAAGCCCAGGCCGTGCTCGTCGAACAGCGTCTGCTGCGCCGGGTTCAGCTGCGCGTAGAAGGCGCTGACCGCTTTCACGCGGGTTTCCAGGAAGGCCTCGCGCTTTTTGGTCATCTCCAGCGCCAGGTTCAGGCGTTCCGGCGCGGTCAGCTTGTTGAGCGGCTTGTGCTCCGGACGCGGGCCGTCAAACGCGGCCGGCTTGATGGCGGCCTGGTAGGTGGCCCAAGCCGATTCCTGCTGCGCGGTCAGCTTCAGCAGGTCGTGCAGGCGTGCCTGGCGCTTGGCGTACATGTCTGCCATGCGCGCCTGCATCTGTTCCTTGCTCGGATGCGCGCCGTGCGGCTTCTGGACTGGCTGGCTTTCCTGGGCCTGCGCGGCGGCCATGCCCAGTACGGTGAAACCGATCAGTATGCTTTTGCGTAAGATGTTCATGGTCGTTCCTTCATGGTTGAGAGTTAAGTCAATTCGCGTTGGGTTCGCGCTTGATGCCATCTTGGCGGCCCAAGGTTGCCCTTACGTTTCGCTGCCCGAAGTTTTTGTATCCAGATGTTTCCCGTCTGAACGGCCCCTACGCCCTTATACAAGACGATACAATTGCTGCATGGTCTTGCTGGGATAATGAGCACATGGAACCGACATCTACTATCTTGATCGTTGACGACGATCGCGACATCCGCACCCTGCTGGCGGACTACCTGGAATCGAATGGCTACCGCGCGCTGTGCGCCGCCGATGGCGTGGCCATGTGGAAGCTGCTGGACGAAGCCCGTCCCGAGCTGGTGGTGCTGGACCTGAACCTGCCCGGCGACGACGGCCTGACGCTGTGCCGCAAGCTGCGCGCCCACTCGACGCTGCCGGTGATCATGCTGACCGCGCGCAACGAGCCGCTGGACCGCATCCTCGGCCTGGAAATGGGCGCCGACGACTACCTGCCGAAACCGTTCGAGCCGCGCGAACTGCTGGCGCGCATCCGCAGCGTCCTGCGGCGCAGCAACGCCATGCCGGCCGGCGCCGGCACCGACAAGGCGCAGCACATGAAATTCTCGGGCTGGACGCTGGACCTGACCGCGCGCCACCTGCTCAATCCGGACGGCATCGTCATCATGCTGTCGGGCGCCGAGTTCCGCCTGCTCAAGGTCTTCCTCGAACACCCGAACCGCGTGCTCAACCGCGACCAACTGCTGAACCTGACCCAGGGCCGCGACGCCGACCCGTTCGACCGCTCGATCGACATCCAGATCAGCCGCCTGCGCCAGAAGCTGGGCGAGGACGCGCGCATGCCGCAAATCATCAAGACGGTCCGCAACGGCGGCTATGTGCTGGCCGGCCAGGTGTCGGTGGAGCCGCAAGCGTGAAAGCCTTCCTCGGCTCGATGACCGGACGCGTGTTCCTGGTCCTGCTGCTGGGCATCGTCGCCTCGGCGGCGCTGACCCAGTGGCTGGCCGTCAACGAGCGCACCCGCGCGCTGGAGCGCTACCGCGACTTCCACGCGCTGGAACGGGCCGAGCAGCTGATCACCACCGCCGACGCCATGCCGGACAGCGCCCGCCCGACCTTTCTGGTGGCGGCCGCGCGCGGCACGGTGCGGCTGGAGCTGAGCGACACGCCGCAGGCGCAGACGGTGGCGCCGACCGAATTCTCGACCTCGCTGCAGCAGCGCCTGGGCGAGCGCTTCCGGCTGGGCCCGCTGGCCGAGCACCTGGCCGCCTGCGACCAGCCGCGCCAGGTCACCAGCATGTTCGCTTCCACCCAGTGGAAGGGCACGTGCGAGGCGATCAACGTCTACCTGCACGACGGCCAGGTGCTGAAGCTGTCGGTGCTGCCGCCGCGCGCACCGCCGGCGTCCACCAACAGCGAGCTGCTGTCGCTGCTGCCTTTCCTGGTCAGCATCGCCTTCCTGGCCTACCTGGTGGCGCGCATGTCGATGCGGCCGCTGAACCGCCTGGCGCAGGCCGCCAAGGACCTGGGCAACGACATCAACCACCCGCCGGTGGTGCTGAGCGGCGCCGCCGAGATCCGCCAGGCCAGCGCCGCCTTCAACGCCATGCAGGCGCGCATCCGCCAGCACATCACCCAGCGCACGCAGATGCTGGCCGCCATCACCCACGATCTGCAGACGCCGTTGACGCGCCTGCGCCTGCGGCTGGAAAAGGTCGAGGACAAGGAGTTGCAGCAGCGCCTGATCGATGACCTGTCGGCCATGCAGCAGATGGTGCGCGAGGGGCTGGACCTGGCGCGCAGCATGGACTCGACCGAAACCATGCAGGCGCTGGACCTGGACGCGCTGCTCGACAGCGTGTGCAGCGACGCCACCGACACCGGCCAGCAGGTCGAGCTGCGCGGCCGCGCGGCGATGGCGCTGATGGGCCGGCCGCTGGCGATCCGCCGCTGCCTGGTCAACCTGATCGACAACGCCGTCAAGTATGGCCACTACGCGCAGGTGACGGTGGAGCGGCTGGCCGGCGCGGCGCGCATCCGCATCCGCGACGGCGGCCCCGGCATCGCGCCGGACCAGATGGCGCGCGTGTTTGAACCGTTTTACCGCATCGAAACCTCGCGTTCGCGCGAGTCCGGCGGCACTGGTCTGGGACTGACCATTGCCCGCAATATCGCCGAGCAACACGGCGCCAATGTCACGCTGGCCAACCACCGCGATGGCGGCCTGGAAGTGACGCTGGTGGTGCCCGAGTATTACGCCGGCAACTAAGCAATACACTAAGCAACACTTCATGCGAAAAACCGCGTAGCGGTCACACGGGCGCAGTTTTTCGGGTAGATACTATGCGACAATATTTCGCCCTTATGCTCGGCGGCAATATTTTCGACTGAAAATTATTATTAAAATGAAAAAATCTTCCTTAGCATCGTTGGTGGGCGCCATCGTGGTCGCCGGTGGCGGCATCTGGTATCTGACCCATCACGACGGCGCGCCCGCCTCCGGCAGCAAACTCAACGGCAACGGCCCGCAGGGCCCGACCACCGTCAGCATCATCGCGCCGCAGCGCCAGGACGTGCCGGTGGTGTTGCAGGCCAACGGCACGGTGACGCCGATCAGCACCGTCGACCTGCATCCGCAAACCACCAGCACCATCGCCAAGGTGCACATCAAGGAAGGGCAGTTCGTCCAGTCGGGCGAGCTGATGTTTACGCTCGACGACCGCACCGAGCGCGCCAACCTCGACAAGGCGCAAGCCCAGGTCGAACGCGACCGCGCCGCGCTGGCCGACTACGAGCGCCAGTACAAGCGCGCGCAGGACCTGCTGGCGCAGAGGTTCATCGCCCAGGGCGCGGTCGATACGCTGAAGAGCCAGGTCGACTCGGCGCGCGCCGTGCTGCAGGCCGACATCGCCGCCGTGCGCTCGGCCAACGTGGACGCCAGCTACACCGCGATCCGCGCGCCGATGACCGGCCGCGTCGGCGCCATCAACGTCTACCCGGGCAGCCTGGTGCAGATGACCACGCTGCTGACCTCGGTCACCCAGCTGGACCCGATCACGGTCGCCTTCACGCTGCCGGAAAGCGCGCTGGCCGGGCTGATGGCGGCGCAGCGCCAGGGGCCGGTGCCGGTCCAGGTGACGCTGGACAATTCGTCGCTGGCCGTCAACGGCAAGCTCAGCTTCATCGACAACACGGTCGACCCGGTGGCCGGCGTGATCCGCGTCAAGGCCCAGTTCGACAACAAGGACACCGCGCTGTGGCCGGGCCAGTACGTCAACACCAAGCTGGTGTCGCAGGTGCTCAAGGATGCGACGGTGATTCCGCAAAACGCTATCATTAGCAACACCCGCGGCACCTTCGTCTACGCCGTGGACAAGGACCAGTCCGCCAAAGTGGTCAACATCAAGCGCCTGTACGCCTTTGGCGACCGCGCCGCCGTGTCCGGCCTGAACGGCGACGAACAAGTGATTGTCGACGGCAAGCAAAACCTGCGGCCGGGCGGCAAGGTACGCATCGCCCAGGCCGACAAGCCGGTCGATGCCAACAAGGTTGATGGTAGCAAGCAGAAAGGCTAGGCGATGAACCTTTCCGAGTTGTGCATCCGCCGCCCGGTGATGGTGGTGCTGCTGTCGGCCACGCTGATCCTGGCCGGCGTGCTGGCGTACTTCTACATCCCGGTGGCGGCGCTGCCGAGCTACAACACGCCGGTGATCAACGTCTCGGCCGACCTGCCGGGCGCGTCGCCGGACACCATGGCCTCATCGGTGGCGCTGCCGCTGGAGAAGCAGTTCTCCACCATCGCCGGCCTCAGCCTCATCACCTCGACCAACACGCTGGGCAATTCCTCGCTGACGCTGGAGTTTGACCCGAGCATCAACGTCAACGAGGCGGCGGTGGATGTGCAGGCGGCGCTGCTGCGCGCGCAACGCCAGTTGCCGATCGAGATGACCGACCTGCCGTCCTACCGCAAGGTCAACCCGGCCGACGCGCCGGTGCTGTTCATGACCATGAACTCGCCGTCGCTGACCTTGTCCGAGCTGAACGACTATGCCGAGAACCTGATCGCGCCGTCGCTGTCCACGCTGCCGGGCGTGGCGCAGGTGTCGGTCAACGGCCAGAAACGTTTCGCGGTGCGCGTCCGCGCCAAGTCCGACCTGATGAACGCGCGCAACCTGACGCTGGACGAACTGCAGCAGGCGATCAAGTCGGCCAACGCCAACACGCCGCTCGGCATCCTGGACGGCCCGAGCCAGACGCTGACCATCACCGGCAACGCCCAGCTGATGAAGGCGGCCGACTATGCCGAACTGATCATCGCCCAGCGCAATGGCCAGCCGGTGCGCCTGAAGGACGTGGCCGACGTGCAGGACAGCTTCCAGTCGACCAAGGCGGCCGGCAGCTACAACGGCGAGCGCTCCATCGTGCTGCTGGTGCAGCGCCAGCCGGACGCCAACACCGTGCAGGTGGTGGATGGCGTGCGCCGCCTGCTGCCGCAGTTCAAGGCGCAGCTGCCGGCGTCGATCAACATCAACCTGGTCAACGACCGCTCGGTGTCGATCCGCGAGGCCATCCACGACGTCAACCTGACGCTGCTGCTGACGGTGGGCCTGGTGGTGATGGTGATCTTCCTGTTCCTGCGCCGCGCCGCCGCCACCTTCATTCCGGCCATCACCATGCCGATCTCGCTGCTGGGCGCGCTGGCGCTGCTGTACGCGTTTGGCTACTCGCTGGACAACGTTTCGCTGCTCGGCATCACGCTGGCGGTCGGCCTGGTGGTCGACGACGCCATCGTGGTGCTGGAAAACATCGTGCGCCACATCGAGATGGGCAAGCGGCCGCTGGAGGCGTCGCTGATCGGCGCCAGGGAAATGGGCTTCACCATCATCTCGATTTCGGTGTCGCTGGTGGCGGTGTTCATTCCGATCTTCTTCATGCCGGGCGTGATCGGCCTGATGTTCCACGAATTCGCCGTGGTGGTGGCGCTGTCGGTGCTGGTGTCGGCGGCGGTGTCGCTGATGCTGGTGCCGATGCTGGCCAGCCGCCTGCTGCCGGCCGACGCCATCGATCCCGAGCACGACAAGGGCAACTTCATCGGCCGCTGGTTCGAGGCTGGCTTTGGCGCGCTGCGCGACTTCTACGCCCGCACGCTGGACGTGGCGCTGCACCACCGCACCATCGTGCTGCTGGCCGCGCTGGGCACCTTCGCCCTGACGGCGGTGCTGTACGTCACCACGCCGAAAGGTTTCTTCCCCGAGGAAGACCTGGGCCAGATCCGCGTCAACACCGAGGCCTCGGAAGATATCTCGTCGGCCGCGCTGATGGATTTGCAGGAGAAGGTGGCGGCCGTCATCAAGGCCGATCCCAACGTGCAGGACGTGACCTCGTTTGTCGGCGGCGGCAATACCGGCCGCATGTTCCTGGTGCTCAAGCCGCGCAGCGAACGCAAGCGCATGCCGGAAGTGCTGGACAGCCTGCGCAAGGCCACGCGGCAGGTGCCGGGCATCGCCGTCTACCTGAGCCCGGTGCAGAACCTGCAGCTGGGCGGGCGCCAGTCCAAGTCGCGCTACCAGTACACGCTGCAGTCGGTCAGCCCGGGCGCGCTGAACGAGTGGGCCGACAAATACATGGAGCGCATGCGCGCCGATCCGGACTTCCGCGACGTCACCAGCGATTCGCAGAACAAGGGCTTGCAGGCGTCGCTGAAGATCGACCGCGACAAGGCCAACAATCTCGGCGTGGCCATCGGCGACATCCGCACCGCGCTGTACCTGGCTTTTGGCGAGCGCCAGGTGTCGACCATTTACTCGCCGGCGGCCAGCTATTACGTGATCCTGGAAGCAGCCGATGCCGACCGCCAGTTCGACAGCGCGCTGACCAAAATCTCGGTGCGCAACAAGACCGGCCAGCTGGTGCAGTTGTCCAGCTTTGCCACGGTCGAGCGCACCATCGGCCCGACCGCCGTCAACCACCAGGGCCAGCTGCAGGCCATCACGCTGTCGTTCAACCTGGCGCCGGACGTGCCGCTGGGCGTGGCCACCGCCAAGATCGACCAGTGGGCGGCCGACATGCACCTGCCGCCGTCGATCATCACCAACTACGGCGGCGACGCGGCGGTGTTCCAGAGCTCGCAGGGCAGCCAGCTGATCCTGATCATCGCCGCGCTGGGCGTGATCTACGTGCTGCTGGGCGTGCTGTACGAGAGCTACATCCACCCGCTGACGATTCTGGCCGGTCTGCCGTCGGCGGCGGTGGGGGCGCTGATCACGCTGCGCCTGTTCAACCTGGACCTGACCATGATCGCCATCATCGGCATCCTGATGCTGATCGGTATCGTCAAGAAGAACGCCATCATGATGATCGACTTCGCGCTGCACGCGCAGCGCAACGAGGGGCTGACGCCGGCCGTGGCGATCCGCCAGGCCTGTATCCTGCGCTTCCGCCCGATCATGATGACCACCATGGCCGCGCTGATGGGCGCGCTGCCGATCGCGCTTGGCCTGGGCGCCGGCGCCGAGCTGCGCCAGCCGCTGGGTCTGGCCGTGGTGGGCGGCCTGATCTTCTCGCAGGTGATTACGCTGTACATCACGCCGGTGATCTACCTGTTCCTCGACAAGTACAGCGGCACCGGTCCGCTGAGCGACGAGGAAATCGCCGCCGACGCCGCCATCGCGCCGGGCGGGCACGAGGCGGTGCAGGCGGTGCCGCTGAAGGCCGTGCACAAGCATTGAGCGGTGACAAGTTGATCTGAAGACCGTCTCTTTATCATGGGCTTTTGGCCCGGATAAAGAGGCGATCGGATGAAACGCACCAGCATCACCATCATCGGCATGGGCCCGCGCGGGCTCAGCGTGTTCGAGCGCCTCGCCGCGCTGGCGCTGCACCGCCAGCTGCTGCTTGATCTCATCCTGATCGAACCCGGCGAATGCGGGCCGGGCGTGCACGCGATGCGCCAGCCGCAGCATTTGCTGATCAACACGCTGGCCAGCCAGGTCACCATGTTTCCGGCGCCGGGCGCGGTGCGGCATGCGCCGGTGTGCGCGACGCCGTCGCTGACCGAGTGGGCGCGGCAGGCGGGCTACCGGCGCGTAGACAGCCACTACTACCGGCTTGGCGGCAGCGGCGGGCACGACATCGCCGACACCGACTATCTGCCGCGCGGCCTGCTTGGCGAGTACCTGGCGTGGGTGTACCAGCAAGTGGCGGCGGCGCTGCCGGCCGGCGTGACGGTCGCGCACCACCGGCAGCGCGCGGTGGACTTGTCGCTGCGGCCGGATGGCAGTTGCGTGATCGAGCTGGAGAGCGGCTACATCGTCGCCAGCGATTATGTGTTTCTCACCACCGGCCACGGCAGCAACCTGCCCAGCGACCTGGATGCGTGGCTGGCCAAGTTTGCGCAGGACCATGCGCGCTACAACAGCCGGCTGCTGTTTATGCGGCAGGTGTATCCGGTCGGGCAGCTGTCGCGCATCGGCGCCGGCGCGCGGGTGGCGATTCAGGGATTGGGGCTGAGCGCGCATGACGTGATTGCCGAGCTGACGGTGGGGCGGGGCGGCGCGTTTGTTGATGGGGCGGACGGCGGCTTGCGCTACGTGCGCTCGGGCAGCGAGCCGCGCCTGACGCTGTGCTCGCGCAATTGTCTGCCGTTCGCCGCGCGCGGCGTCAATCAGAAAGGGCTGGACGGGCGCCACCAGGCGCGCCATTTCACGGTGGACGCGGTGGCGGCGCTGCGCCGCCAGGCGCTGATCGCGCGCGGCAGCAGCCAGCTGGACTTCGATCGCGACCTGTTGCCGCTGCTCGCGCGCGAAATCGGCGCCGCCTGGCGCGCCGCCGCCGCCCTCGACGCTGTCGCGTCGTCGCACTCGCCGGACGCCGCCGCCCTCGACATTGCCGCGTCGTCGCGCTCGCCGGATGACGACGCCTTGCTGGCTGCGCTGCTGTTCCCGCTGCAAGACCGCCAGTTCGCCACGCTGGCCGACTTCCGCCGCTACTTCCGCGACTGGCTGCAAGCCGACCTGGCCGAAGCCCGGCGCGGCAACCTCGCCAGTCCGGCCAAGGCCGCCACCGACGTGCTGCGCGACGTCCGCGCCACCTTGCAGGCCGCCATCGAACACGGCGGCCTGACGCCAGCCTCGCACCGCAAATTCCTCAACGTCTACCACCCGGCCATCAACCGCGCCGCCTTCGGCCCGCCGCTGCGCCGCAACGCGGAACTGCTGGCGCTGCTGGACGCCGGCGTCATCGAACTGCACGCCGGCCCCGGCAGCCGTATCGACATCGACGAAACCGACTCCACCTACCTGCTCACCACCAAATTCAGCCACGGCACCGCGCAACAACCAATCGACGTGGTGATCATGGCAAGATTGGACCCGTTTGTGCCCGAATCCGACACATCCTTACTTATCCGTAATCTGTTAAAACGCGGCCTGATCCGGCCGTACTACAACGGCATGTTCCACCCCGGCGGCATCGACCTCAACCGCGCCGGCCAGCCGCTGGACGCGCGCGGCGCGCCGCTGGCCAACGTCTGGGCGCTGGGCTACCTGACAGAGGGCGCCCACTACTACACCCACGCCCTGCCGCGCCCGCGGCTGAGGTCCAGGCAGGTGTGGGATGCCGAACAATGCGTCATGGCCCTGGCCGCTAAAATAGACCCACACCAGCGCAAACAGCCGGTGGCGAGCGCCTCAAAACATGACACTTTGCAAAGCAATTGATACATACGGTAACACCCATCAAGGGCTGGAACTTGTAAAGTAGGCAGTCTGGTGCCATGCATGGCATTTGGAGCGGTTCCCAAAAGAGCGGGACTCTGGCACTATGGCCCCATTTTGACGACTTTCTGCGTTCCACAAGGTTTGTATCTTGCACCACGACTCCCATATCCTCTCCGCGCACGCGGAATACTGCGAGACCTGCGGCCAGCGCCTGCCATCGGCGCAGGACGGTTTCGCCACGTGGGACCGCAAGTCCAAGAACAACCGCATTGGTATCGGCATCTCCATCGCGCTGCACCTGGCCGGCGTGCTGTACTACCTGTTCGCGCCGACGGCCAAGCCGACCAAGGCGCCGCCGCCGAAGGGCGGGCACATGGTCTACATCCAGCCGATGCCTGAAAAAGTCACGCCCAAGCCAATCACCAAGCCGACCACGGCGCCGTCCAAGCCGGCCACCAGGCCGCCGCCACCGCGCAAGCAGGTGGTGACCAAGGAAACGCCGGCCGCCAGCAAGCCGAAGCTTGAAACTTATGTGCCGCCGGTGCAGGCGACCATGACGCCGCCGCCTCCGCCACCGGAGGATATGTCGGAAATGCTGGCCCGCAAGCGCGCCGCGCGCGAGTCGCAGAATCCGCCGGCGCCCCCGGCGCCAGCGGCCGAGACCGAAGCCGAACGCGCCAAGCGGGTGGCGCTGGCCAATATCGCCCGCGCCAACGGCGCCGGTCAGAGCAGCGGCGCCGACCGCGACGACACCGGCGGCGTGTTCCAGGTCGACAAGAGCTTCCACAGCGCCGAGGTCAAGTTCCGCGGCTGGAACACCAACTTCAAGCGCAACTGGCTGCAGCAGATCCACGTCGAGCAGGGCGCGGAGCAGGATATCGAGACGGCGGTGGTCAAGGAAATGATCAAGATCATCCGCAAGGAGAAGCAGGGCGACTTCCAGTGGGAGTCGCGCCGCCTGGGCAAGGTGGTCACGCTGAGCGCGCGGCCGGAGGACGAGAAGGAACTGTCGGCCTTCCTGCTGAAAGAGATGTTCCCCGAATACACGCGCGGGGCGTCGCGCTAGCGCGGTCGTTCCGGCGCACGCCGGAACCCAGGGAACGTGTGCAGGGCAAGCACGCTGCCTATGGATGCCGGCTTGCGCCGGAATGACGGGTGGGGCGTTACTTGCCCTGCAGCTTGCGCGCCACGTCCAGCGCGAAGTAGGTCAGCACGCCGTCGGCGCCGGCGCGCTTGAAGGCCATGATCGATTCCATCATCACCTTGTCATGATCCAGCCAGCCGTTCTGCGCGGCCGCCTTCAGCATCGCGTACTCGCCGCTGACCTGGTAGGCAAAGGTCGGCACCTTGAATTCCTCCTTCACGCGGCGCACGATGTCCAGGTACGGCATGCCCGGCTTGACCATCACCATGTCCGCGCCCTCGGCCAGATCCAGGCCGACCTCGCGCAGCGCCTCGTCGCTGTTGGCCGGGTCCATCTGGTACTGGTTCTTGTCGCCCTTGCCCAGGTTGGCGGCCGAGCCGACCGCGTCGCGGAACGGGCCGTAGAACGCCGACGCATACTTGGCCGAGTAAGCCATGATGCGGGTGTGGATGTGGCCAGCGGCCTCCAGCGCCGCGCGGATGGCGCCGATGCGGCCGTCCATCATGTCCGACGGCGCCACCACGTCCACGCCGGCCTCCGCGTGGCACAGCGCCTGGCGGATCAGCATGTCGGTGGTGATGTCGTTGATGACGTAGCCGTTGTCGTCGATCAGGCCGTCCTGGCCGTGGCTGGTGTACGGGTCGAGCGCGACGTCGGTCAGGATGCCCAGTTCGGGGAAGGCCTGCTTCAGCGCGCGCACCGCGCGCGGCACCAGGCCGTCCGGGTTGGTGGCTTCCACGCCGTCCGGCGTTTTCTTGGCCACGTCGATGACCGGGAACAGCGCCAGCACCGGCACGCCCAGCGATACGCATTCCTCCGCCACCTTCAGCAGCAGGTCGACCGACACCCGCTCGACGCCCGGCATCGAGGCCACCGCCTCGCGCTGGTGCGTGCCTTCCAGGATGAACACCGGGTAGATCAGATCGGCCGCGGTGATGACGTTTTCGCGCATCAGCGCGCGCGAGAACGGGTCGCGGCGCATGCGGCGCATGCGGATCTGCGGAAATTGGGCGGACACTTTACTCATGGCTATCGCTTTCTGGATCGGAGGTGGGTTCTTCGGCGTCGGCGTCGATCAGCCCGGCCAACTCCAGGATCTTGTCGTTGGCCTCGTCGATGCCGATGCGGTTCTGCGCCGAGAACAGTTGGACGGTGAAGGGGAAGCCCTCGCCGTCTTCGTCGACGTAGCTGTCGAGCTTGGCTCGCGCCTGGCGCAGCACGTTGATCGAATCGTTGCGGTTGAGCTTGTCGACCTTGGTCAGGATGCAATGGATGGGCTTGCCGGTGGGGGCGAACCATTCCAGCATCTGCACGTCCAGGTCGGTGAACGGGCGGCGCGAGTCCATGATCAGGATCAGCGCGGCCAGCTGGTCGCGGCGCTGCACGTAGTCGCCCAGCAGGCGCTGCCAGTGCAGCTTGGCCGAGCCGGACACCTCGGCGTAACCGTAGCCGGGCAGGTCGACCAGCAGCGCCTGGATTTCGTCGACCTTGGTCGGATCCTTGCGGTGCTGCGCCACGTGGGCGCCACCGATCGAAAAGAAGTTGATATGCTGGGTGCGGCCAGGGGTCTTGGACGCGAACGCCAGCCCCTTCTGGTTGCACAAAATATTGATGGCGGTCGATTTACCGGCATTGGAGCGCCCCGCAAAAGCGATCTCCGGCACCTGGGTGTCGGGCAGATCGCGCAATTGGTTGACGGTCGTGAAGAAGCGGGCTTGCCAGAGTTTGGACATGGGATTGGGGAAAAAGCAACACGTTAAAGCAGGTATTTTTTTAAGCTATTGTACAATGAGTAGTTACCTGGTGCGGCCAAGCACCGTCTCGTGCTTGGATGGCACTTCGGGTGCCACAACTTTTTAGACTCCTCCAAGGGTGCTTGAATGAATAGTGTGAATCTGTTTTCACCGCTTGTTAAATCCCTGCTCATGGCCTTGCTGGCCATCACCGCCACGGCCCACGCCGCCCCCAAAATCGATCCCGCCAAAGGCGCCACCCTGTACGCCGACGGCGACAACGCCCGCGGCCTGCCGGCCTGCGTGTCCTGCCACGGCGCCGGGGGCAGCTCCACCATCAGCGTCAATCCCAAGCTGGGCGGCCAGCACGAGGCCTACCTGTACAAGCAGCTGGTCGATTTCTCCACCGCCCACCGCAACCAGCCGGTGATGACCACCTACGCCAAGCTGCTGACCGACGAGGAGAAGCACAACGTCGCCGCCTGGCTGGCCACGCAAAAGGCCACGCCGGGCGCCGCCAAGAACAAGGACACGGTGGAACTGGGCAAGAAGATCTACCGCGGCGGCATCGCCGAGAAGAACGTGCCGGCCTGCGCCAGCTGTCACGGCGCCGCCGGCGCCGGCATTCCGGTCCAGTATCCGCGCCTGGCCGGCCAGCACCAGGATTACACCTTCGCCCAACTGGGCCTGTTCAAGACCGCCGCCCGCAAGGGCACGGCGATGGACACCATCGCCCAGCGCATGTCGGAGGAGGAAATGAAGGCAGTGGCGGATTACGTGGCAGGCCTGAAATAAAGTTGATTAAACCTCATTTAATTTCCATGGGGTAACTCGAAAGAGGGAGGGCGGCAGCGTGAGCATGCTGCCCTTTTTGTTGGTATGCTCCGGCCTGCCACCACTTTTATTAAAGAAGTTGAAAACGCATGAGTAGTTCCAGCACCACCGGCATCCAGCTGAACACCCGCCGCCCCGTCGTCGCCGAGATCGTCGAACTGGTGTCGTCGATGCGCTTCGCCATCGCCCTGCTGGCGATGATCGCCATCGCCGCCATCATTGGCACGGTGATGAAGCAGGGCGAGCCGTCCAGCAATTACCTCAACCAGTTCGGCCCGTTCTGGTACGAGGTGTTCCGCAAGATCGGCCTGTACACCGTGTATTCGACCTGGTGGTTCCTGCTGCTGATGGCCACGCTGGTGACGTCCACCACGCTGTGCATCGTGCGCAACGCGCCCAAGATGCTGAAGGACATGCGCAGCTGGCGCGAGAACGTGCGCGAGCAATCGCTGCTGAACTTCCACCACAAGATGCAGTGGCACGCGCCGCTGTCGCGCGCGGCGCTGGCGCAGCAGAGCGCGGCCCGCCTGCGAGACGCTGGCTACCAGGTCAAGCTGGTGGAAAAGGACCACGGCACGCTGGTGGCCGCCAAGCAGGGCGCGGCCAACAAGTTCGGCTACATCTTCGCCCACGCGTCGATCGTCATCATCTGCATTGGCGGCCTGCTGGATTCGGATGTGCCGATCCGCATCCAGGAATGGTTCTTCGGCAAAACCCCATTCACCGGCACCGGCCTGATCTCGCAGGTGCCGGCCCAGCACCGCCTCGGCGTCGGCAATCCCACCTTCCGCGGCAACACCATGATCCCGGAAGGGCAGAACAGCAACACCGCCATCCTGGCCCGCCCGGACGGCGTGCTGATCCAGGAACTGCCGTTCACCATCAGCCTGAAAAAATTCACCATCGATTTCTACAGCACCGGCATGCCCAAGCTGTTCGCCAGCGACGTCGAAGTGCGCGACAACCAGAGCGGCGAAACGGTCAAGGGCACGATCGAGGTCAACAAGCCGCTGATCTTCAAGGGCCTGGCGATCTACCAGTCCAGCTTTGAGGATGGCGGCTCCAAGCTCAAGCTGAGCGGCTTCCCGATGGCCGGCAGCGGCAGCGAGCGCTTCGAGATCGCTGGCGAAGTCGGCGGCACCACCCAGCTGAACAAGGACTACACGGTCGAGTGGTCGGGCTTCCGCCCGTTCAACGTCGAGAACGTGGCGCCGACCGATGATCCGCGCGCGGTCAAGAAGGGCAAGACGCTGGAGGAGGAACTGGCGCAGAGCCTGGACCAGCACACCGGCTCGGCCGGCAAGAACGCCGCCAACAAGAACCTGAAGAACGTCGGCCCCAGCGTCAGCTACAAGCTGCGCGACAAGACCGGCCAGGCGCGCGAATACCAGAACTACATGCAGCCGGTGACCATCGACGGCGCCACCGTGTTCCTGGCCGGCGTGCGCGCCAACCCGTCGGACAACTTCAGCTACCTGCGCATTCCGGCCGACGACGGCCACAGCGTGACCGAGTGGATGCGCCTGCGCGCGGCGCTGCAGAATCCGGCGCTGCGCGCCGCCGCCGCCCAGCGCTACGCCACGCGCGCCACGCCCAACTCGGCCAGCGGCGACGCCCTGCGCGCCCAGTTGCAAGCCTCGTCCGACAAGAGCCTGGGCATCTTCGCCGGCAGCGACAAGTCGGCCGGCTTCATGGCCATCTCGCAGTTCCTGGAGAAAGTGCCGCCGGGCGAGCAGGAGAAGGCCGCCGACGTCTTCATGAAGATCCTCAACGGCAGCCTGTGGGACCTGTGGCAGGTGGCGCGCGCCAAGGACGGCCTGGCGCCGGTGGCCGAGGACGAGACCCACGCGCGTTTCCTGCAACTGGCCACCAACGCGCTGTCGGACGCCTTCTTCTACGGCGCGCCGGTCTACCTGCAGCTGGACGACTATAACGAGATCAAGGCCTCGGTGTTCCAGGTGACGCGCTCGCCGGGCAAGAACGTGGTCTACCTCGGCTGCCTGTTCCTGGTGCTGGGCGTGTTCGCCATGTTCTACATCCGCGAGCGCCGGCTGTGGATCTGGATCAAGGACCAGGCCGACGGCGCCGACGCGCTGATGGCCATGAGCACCCAGCGCAAGACGCTGGACTTCGAGCGTGAATTTGAAATCCTGAAGGAAAAGCTGCCGCAATCCGCGGCATAAGTGGAGCAGACCATGGAAATGACCCAACCCCAGCAAACCTACCAGCAGGCGCCCGGCTACTTCAAGCGCCTCACCGTCGTCGATTGGCTGTTCGCGCTGGCGCTGCTGGCTGGCGCGCTGTTCGGCCTGAACCGCTACGGCCACTTCATGGACGTCTACGAGCAGGGCATCCTGCTGCTGGCGGCGCCGGTGTTTGCCGCGCTCGGCTGGCACTGGAAGCCGGTGCGCTGGCTGATGCCGCTGATCGCGCTGCTGTCGCTGGCGGCGGTGGCCATGTACGCCGGCGACCTGGACAACGGCAGCAAGAAGTTCTGGCTGCGCATGATGCTGTCGAGCCAGTCGGCGGTGCTGTGGATGAGCGTGATGTTTGTCATCTCCACCGTGTTCTACTGGATCGGCTTCGCCGGCCGCTCGGCGTCGGCGTCCAGCATCGGCACCAAGCTGTGCTGGGCGGCGGTGGTGCTGGGCTGGACCGGCATGATGGTGCGCTGGTACGAGTCCTACCTGATCGGCACCGACGTCGGCCACATTCCGGTGTCCAACCTGTACGAGGTGTTTATCCTGTTCTCGCTGATCACCGCCATGTTCTACCTGTACTTCGAGCAGCGCTACGCCACCCGCCAGATGGGCCCGTTCGTGCTGCTGGTGATCTCGGCCGCGATCGGCTTCCTGATGTGGTACACCACCTCGCGCAACGCCGCCGACATCCAGCCGCTGCTGCCGGCGCTGCAAAGCTGGTGGATGAAGATCCACGTGCCGGCCAACTTCATCGGCTACGGCAACTTCGCGCTGGCCGCCATGGTGGCCGCCGCCTACCTGCTGAAAACCTCGGGCTACCTGAAGGACCGCCTGCCGTCGGAGGAAGTGCTCGACGACGTCATGTACAAGGCCATTTCGGCCGGCTTCGCCTTCTTCACCATCGCCACCATCCTCGGCGCGCTGTGGGCGGCGGAAGCGTGGGGTGGCTACTGGTCGTGGGACCCGAAGGAAACCTGGGCGCTGATCGTCTGGCTCAACTACGCGGCCTGGCTGCACATGCGCTTGATGACCGGCCTGCGCGGCCGTCCGGCGGCCTGGTGGGCGCTGGTGGGCCTGCTGGTGACGACCTTTGCTTTCCTGGGCGTCAATATGTTCCTGTCCGGCCTGCACTCCTACGGCAAGTTGTAAACGGAAGTTTAAGATTGGTTCCGGCAGTTTGGTGTAAGGTTGAGCCTAAACACTGCTACCGGAGCCCATCATGCTGATCACGCGTCGTCCCAACGGCATCGACCTGCCGTTTTCCTCTGAAATCACGCCCCGCGAACTGTACGAATCGCGCCGCCACTTCATGAAGCAGATCGCCATGGGCGCGGTCGGCGGCGCGGCGCTGCTGGAGATGGCGCAGCGCGAGGCGTTCGCGCAGGGCACCGGCGCCAAGCTGGCCGCCACCCACAACGCCGCCTATTCGGCGCTCGACAAGCAGACGCCGTTCAAGGACGCCACCACCTACAACAACTACTACGAATTCGGCACCGACAAGAGCGAGCCGGCGATGTACGCCGGCACGCTGAAAACGCGGCCGTGGACGGTGTCCATCGAGGGCGAGGTCAAGAAGCCGCTGACGCTGGACATCGACGCGCTGCTCAAGCTGGCGCCGCTGGAGGAGCGCGTGTACCGCCTGCGCTGCGTCGAGGGCTGGTCGATGGTGATTCCGTGGATCGGCTATTCCTTTTCGGAGATCATCAAAAAGGTAGAGCCCACCGGCAACGCGAAGTATGTAGAATTTGTCACGCTGGCCGACAAGAAGCAGATGCCGGGCGTGGGCAGCCGCGTGCTGCAATGGCCGTACACCGAGGGCCTGCGCATCGACGAGGCCAACCATCCGCTGGCGCTGCTGACCTTTGGCATGTACGGCGAAGTGCTGCCGAACCAGAACGGCGCGCCGGTGCGCATGGTGCTGCCGTGGAAGTACGGCTTCAAGTCGGCCAAGTCGATCGTCAAGATCCGCTTCGTCAAGGACCAGCCGCGCACCTCGTGGAACCTGTCGGCGCCGAACGAGTACGGCTTCTATTCGAACGTCAATCCGGACGTCGACCACCCGCGCTGGTCGCAGGCCACCGAGCGCCGGATCGGCGAGGACGGCTTCCTGTCGCGCAAGCGCAAGACGCTGATGTTCAACGGCTATAACGATGTGGCCCCGCTGTACGCGGGCATGGACCTGAAGAAATTCTACTGATGCTGACAACCAAGCAAATCAGCTGGATCAAGGGCGCGCTGTTCGTGCTGGCGCTGGTGCCGCTGGCGCGCATGGTGTATCTGACGGTGACCGGGCAACTGGTCAACCCGCTGGAATTCATCACGCGCGGCACCGGCGACTGGACGCTGTATTGCCTGACGCTGACGCTGGCGGTGACGCCGCTGCGCAAGCTGAGCGGGTGGAACTGGCTGATCAAGCTGCGCCGCATGCTGGGGCTGTACACCTTCTTCTACGGCTTCCTGCACTTCATGACGTTCCTGTGGTTCGACCACTTCTTTGATGTGCGCGAGATGTGGCAGGACGTGCTGAAGCGGCCGTTCATCGCGGTCGGCTTCATCGCCTTCGTGCTGCTGATTCCGCTGGCGGTGACCAGCACCAACGGCATGATCAAGCGGCTGGGCGGCAAGCGCTGGCAGTGGCTGCACCGGCTGATCTACGTGATCGCCGGACTGGCGCTGCTGCACTTCTGGTGGATGAAGGCGGGCAAGCACGACCTGAGCCAGCCGATCCTGTTCATCGCCATCATCGGCACGCTGCTGCTGATGCGCGTGTGGTGGGCGACGCGCAAATCCTTGAGCGCCGCCAACTGACGCCACGCCGGGGGCGGGGCGTGGGGGCGGCAGCTTATTTGATCTTACTTGATCACCGATTCCAGCGCGTACAGGTCTTCCGGCTTCTCGCGCTGGCGCACCAGGTGCGGCACCTCGCCATCGACGATCACCTCGGCCGCGCGGCCGCGGGTGTTGTAGTTGGAGGCCATGGTCATGCCGTAGGCGCCGGCGGTGTGCATCACCAGCAGGTCGCCGGCCTCCACCGCCAGCGAGCGGTCGCGCGCCAGCCAGTCGCCGGATTCGCAGATCGGCCCCACCACATCATACGCCGCCGCCGCCACGTCGCGCTGCGCCACCGGCTGCATGTCCATCCACGCCTCGTACAGCGCCGGACGCGCCATGTCGTTCATCGCCGCGTCGACGATGCAGAAGTTCTTCTCCTCGCCATGCTTGATGAACTCCACCTTGGTCAGCAGCACGCCGGCGTTGCCGACGATCGAACGGCCCGGCTCGAAGATCACCTTGATGCCCTTGCCGTGGTGGCGTGCCGCGCGCCAGGCGTCGATCTTGGCGAACAGGCGGCCCAGGTAGTCGCCCACCGGCACCGGCGGCTTCTCGCCTTCCTCGCGGTAGTCGATGCCGATGCCGCCGCCGATGTCCAGGTGGTGCAGTTCGATGCCTTCCGCGCCCAGCTGGTCAATCAGCTCGATCAGGCGGTCCAGCGCCTCCAGCAGCGGCGCGTCGTCCAGCAACTGCGAGCCGATGTGGCAATCGATGCCGACCACGTCCAGGTGCGGCAGCCTGGCGGCCGTGCGGTAGGTGGCCAGCGCGTCGGAGAAGGCCACGCCGAACTTGCTGGCCTTCAGGCCGGTTGCGATGTACGGGTGGGTCTTGGCGTCCACGTTCGGGTTCACGCGCAGCGAGATGCGCGCCTGCTTGCCCATGGCGCCGGCCACTTCGTTCAGGCGGTGCAGTTCCGGAATCGACTCGACGTTAAAGCACAGGATGTCGTGCGACAGCGCCAGGCGCATCTCGTCCACGCTCTTGCCCACGCCCGAGAAAATCACCTTGCCCGGATCGCCGCCGGCCGCCAGCACGCGCAGCAGCTCGCCGCCGGAGACGATGTCGAAGCCGGCGCCCTGGCGCGCCAGCAGGTCGAGGATGGCCAGGTTGGAATTGGCCTTCATGGCGTAGCACACCAGGGCGTCGCGGCCGCGGCAGGCGTCGGCGTAGGACGCGAAGTTGGCCAGCAGCGCGGCCTTCGAATACACATAGGTCGGCGTGCCAAACTGTTCGGCGACGGCGCTCAGCGCCACGCCCTCGGCGTGCAGCACGCCGGCTTTATACGAGAATTGCGACATAGTTAATTATTGTTGAGGGGCGGCGGGTTCAGAAGTCGTGGCAGGGGCGTTGCCGCTTTTGGCGGGCTTGGCCGCTGGAGGCTTGGGCAGGTACAAGGGGCCGGGTTGGCCGCAGCCGCTCAGCAAGACGGTCAGGATAATCGAACAGGAAATGGACTTCACGATAAAATCACGGATTATTTAAGTGCAGATACTGGAGTGTAGCATGGGCGAATCAGAATTCCTGGCGCAAGCCGAAGCCACCTTGGACGCCATCGAGGCGGCCCTCGACCGTTTGAACGACGCCAACATGACCGATGTCGAGTGCAGCCGCAGCGGCAACGTGCTGGAAATCGAGTTCATCGACAATGGTTCCAAGATCATCGTCAACAGCCAGGCGGCGATGCAGGAGCTGTGGGTGGCGTCGCGCTCGGGCGGCTACCACTACAAGCAGCAGGGCGGCAAATGGCTCAATACCCGCGACGGTTCCGAACTGTTCGCCACGCTGTCGGAAGAAGTGACCCGGCAGGGCGGCAGCCCGGTGGTGTTGACTGCCTGAGTGAGTGTTGACCCGCACCCCGGCCCCTGGGGGCTGACCCCGTACGGGGGCAGACCCCTTTCGGCCGCAGTGCGGGTCTGGCGTCAGAACAGCTCGTTCTTCACGGCGTCCTTGGCCTTTTCCTCGGCCGGGGTGCCGTGCCCCGGGGCGTCGAGGTTGTTGACCCCGGTGCCCGGCGGATTCTCCGCGTAGTAATACTCATCCCCCACCAGCACCACGCCGTCCGGCACCGCGCGTTCCTCGACCGGGATGCTCTTCAGCGCCTTCTGCATGTAGCTGATCCAGATCGGCAGCGCCAGGCCGCCGCCGGTTTCGCGGTTGCCCAGGTTCTTCGGCTGGTCGTAGCCGATCCAGGCGATGCCCACCAGCTTGGCCTGGTAGCCGGCGAACCAGGCGTCGATCGAGTCGTTGGTGGTGCCGGTCTTGCCGGCGATGTCGCGCCGGCCCAGCACATTGGCCTTGGCCGCCGTGCCGTAGCGCACCACGTCCTTCAGCATCGAATCCATCAGGAAGGCGTTGCGCTCGTCGATCACGCGGTTCTTCTCGTCGCCGGCCAGGTCCGGATGGGCCTGCGACAGGATCTTGCCGTCGGCATCGGTCACCTTGGAGATCAGGTAGGGGCTGACCTTGTAGCCGCCGTTGGCGAACACCGCGTAGGCGCCGGCCATCTGCAGCGGCGTGACGTTGCCGGCGCCCAGGGCCAGCGTCAGGTAGGGCGGGTTCTTGTCGGCGTCAAAGCCGAAGCGGGTGGCGTATTCCTGGCCGTACTTGGCGCCGATGCGGTGCAGGATGCGGATCGAGATCATGTTCTTGGACTTGGTCAGGCCCTTGCGCATGGTCATCGGCCCGTCGTACTTGCCGTCGTAGTTCTTCGGCTCCCAGGCCTGGCCGCCGGTCTGGCCGGCGTCAAACGAGATTGGCGCGTCGTTGATGATGGTGGCCGGCGACAGGCCGCGCTCCAGCGAGGCCGAGTAGATGAACGGCTTGAACGACGAGCCCGGCTGGCGCCACGCCTGGGTCACGTGGTTGAACTTGTTGCGGTTGTAGTCGAAGCCGCCCACCATGGCCTTGATCGCGCCGTCGCTGGTGCTGGCCGCCACGAAGGCCGATTCGATTTCCGGCATCTGCGCCACCAGCCAGTCCTTGCCCTCCTGCATGACGCGGATCACCGCGCCACGGCGGATGCGCTTGTTCGGCGGGTTTTTATCCGACAGCCACGAGCGGCCCTGTTCCAGGCCGGCGCCGCTGATCCTGATTTCCTCGCCCGAGGCGGTGACGGCGGTGATCAGCTGCGGCGTGGCCGACAGCACCACGGCGGCGATCAGGTCGTCGTTGTCCGGATGCTCGGCCAGCACGGTCTCGATGGCGTCGTCGGCCTCCTCCTTGTTGGCCGGGATGTCGATGTAGGCCTCGGGGCCGCGATAGGCGTGGCGTCGCTCGTAGTCCATCACGCCCTTGCGCAGCGCCAGGTAGGCGGCGTCCTGGTCGGCCTTGGTGATGGTGGTGAACACGTTCAGGCCGCGCGTGTAGGTGTCTTCCTTGAACTGTTCGTACACCAGCTGGCGCGCCAGCTCGGCCACATACTCGGCGTGCACGCCGAACTCGCTGCTGTCGGTCTTGACCTTCAATTCCTCGTTTTTGGCGGTCTCGTATTGCTTGTCGGTGATGTAGCCCAACTCGTGCATGCGCTGCAGGATGTACTGTTGACGGGTGCGCGCGCGTTTCGGGTTGACCACCGGGTTGTAGGCCGACGGCGCCTTCGGCAGGCCGGCCAGCATGGCGGCCTCGGCCACGGTGATGTCGCGCAGGTTCTTGCCGAAGTAGATTTGCGCGGCCGACGAGAAGCCGTAGGCGCGCTGGCCCAGGTAGATCTGGTTCATGTAGACCTCCAGGATCTGGTCCTTGGTCAGGTTCTTCTCGATCTTCCACGCCAGCAGCATCTCGTAGACCTTGCGCTTGATGGTCTGTTCGCTGGACAGGAAGAAATTGCGCGCCACCTGCTGGGTGATGGTGGACGCGCCCTGCTTGCCGCCGCTGCCGATGGCGTTGTGCAGGCCGGCGCGCAGGATGCCGGTGTAGTCGACGCCGCCGTGCTCGTAGAAGCGGTCGTCCTCGATGGCCAGCACGGCCTTCTTCATGACGTCGGGGATGTCCTTGATGCGCACCAGGTTGCGGCGCTCCTCGCCGAACTCGCCGATCAGCACGTTATCGGCGGAGAAGATGCGCAGCGGCATTTTCGGCCGGTAGTCGGTCAGCGTGTCGAGCTCGGGCAGGTTGGGGTAGGCCATCGCCAGGCCAAACACCACCAGCAGCACGCCCGTGACGGCGAGGCCGAGCACGGACAGGCCGGCCAGCAGGAAGAAGCGCGACGAGCCGGACGCCTTGCGCGCTGGGGCGTCAGCTTTGCCGGGCGGGTTGGTGGGAGGCGGTGCCGAATTGGAAGAAGCCATGCAATGTCATCGTCAAGTTATGTGTGCGAGCCATTATAAGCGAGCCGAGGGGCCGTTCCGTATGACAGGAATATTTCTGCGTGAGCAACAAAACAACTGAGTTGTTTTTGCTGCCATGAAGCAAAAAATAAGTGTGGCGAAACCCGCACACCACGCCAATTGTGCACAGTAGAAATACCTTTACACTTAAATAGACGCGATTTAATGTACAGGCTGATATAAGCCGTCTAAACGCTGGTTTTCAAACGAGTTCCTTTATGCAAACTGTTCCACAGTCTGTTCGGAAGCACTGCGGTGCGGGCGCCAGCCATGGCGCCGGGGGACGCGTATGATCGACTTCAAGGCCCTGCTGGGCCAGGGCAACCCGCCGCTGGTGGGCATCGACATCAGCACCTCCAGCGTGCGGCTGGTGGAGCTGGCGCAGGGCGCCAAGGGCGACATCCGGCTGGAGCGCTACGCCGCCGAGCCGCTGCCGCGTAACGCCGTCACCGACGGCAATATCGAGAACATGGACCAGGTGGTGGAGGCGGTGCGCCGCGTCTGGAAAAAGAGCGGCACGCGCGCGCGCCACGTGGCGCTGGGCATGCCGCCGGCCTCGGTCATCACCAAGAAAATCATCCTGCCGGCCGGGCTGTCGGAAGACCAGCTGGAAGTGCAGGTCGAGTCCGAGGCCAGCCAGTACATTCCGTTTGCCCTCGACGAGGTCAGCCTGGACTTCGACGTCATCGGCCCGGCCGCCAACGCCGCCGATGACATCGAAGTGATGCTGGCCGCCTCGCGCCGCGAAAAGGTCGAGGACCGCGTGGCCATTGCCGAGGCCTCCGGCCTGAAGGCGACCGTGATGGACATCGAATCCTACGCCGCCCGCGCCGCGCTGGACCGGGTGGTGGCGCAGCAGCCGGAGGGCGGCGCCGGCCAGGTCATCGCGCTGTTCCAGATCGGCGCCCAGGTCACGCAGATTTCGGTGCTGCTGGACGGCGCCACCGTCTACGAGCGCGAGCAGCCGTTCGGCGGCAACACGCTGACCCAGGACATCGTGCGCAGCTACGGCCTGTCGTTCGAGGAAGCCGAGGCGCGCAAGAAAACCGGCGACCTGCCGGACAACTACCACGCCGAGCTGCTGACGCCGTTCCTGGAAAGCGCCGCGCTGGAAGTCACGCGCGCCATCCAGTTCTTCTACACCTCCACGCCGTACACCAGGGTCGACCAGCTGTACCTGGCCGGCGGTTGCGCGCTGATTCCCGGCCTGCTGGACCTGGTGGCCAGCCGCACCCGCATCGCCAGCGCGGTGATCGCGCCATTCAAGGGCATGCAGATCGGCGCGGCGGTGCGCGAGGCGCAACTGCGGCTGGACGCGCCGGCCTACCTGGTGGCTTGCGGCCTGGCGCTGCGGAGGTTCGGCTGATGATACGCATCAACCTGCTGCCGCACCGCGAAGAGAAACGCAAACAGAAGAAGCAGGCCTTCTATGCGCTGCTGGCGCTGGGCGGCGTGATCGGCGTCGGCATCGTGCTGCTGGTGGGCGGCTACAACGCGCGCGCCATCGCCATCCAGGACGCGCGCAACCAGGCGCTGAAAACCGCCATCAGCAGCCTCGACAAGAAAATCGCCGAGATCGCCACGCTGAAGCAGGACATCGAGGCGCTGAAGGCGCGCCAGCAGGCGGTGGAGGATTTGCAGGGCGACCGCAACCAGCCGGTCTACCTGCTGGACGAACTGGTCAGGCAGACCCCGGCCGGCGTGTATCTGAAAGCCTTCCGCCAGGACGGCCAGAAGGTGGCCGTCAACGGCTACGCGCAATCGCAGGAGCGCGTGTCGGAACTGCTGCGCAACCTGGCCGGCGCCTCGCCGTGGCTGGAGCGGCCGGACCTGATCGAGGTCAAGTCCACCGGCCTGGGCCAGGGCAAGACCGCGCGCAAGGTGGTGGAGTTCAACCTCAATGTCTTCATCAAGCGCCCGCGCGACCAGGACCCGCCGACAGCGGGCGCCAAGGGCAAGGCCGGCGCACAGGAGCGCAGCTGATGGCGTCCCGGCTCAACATCAATCTCAACGACTGGTTTGCCGGCCTGGCCGGCCAGTTCCGCGACCTCAACGGCCGCAATCCCGGCCAGTGGCCGCTGGCGCCGCGCGTGCTGTGCGCGCTCGGCGTGACGGTGGCGGTGTGCGTGGCCGGCCACTTCGGCTACTGGAGTTCGCAGTTCGACGAGCAGGACGCCGGCGCCGCCCTGGAAAAACGGCTGCGCGAAGAATACAAGCTCAAGACCGCGCAGGCGATCAACCTGGACGCGCTGCGCGCGCAGAAGGCCCAGGTCGACCTGTACGTCGACCGCCTGCAGAAGCAGCTGCCCAGCAAGGCCGAGATGGCCGCGCTGCTGACCGACATCAACCAGGCCGGCGCCGGCCGCGGCCTGCAGTTCGACCTGTTCAAGCCGCAGCAGGTGGTGATCAAGGATTACTACGCCGAGCTGCCGATCGACATCAAGATCACCGGCAGCTACCACGACATCGGCGCCTTCACCGGCGACATCGCCAACCTGCCGCGCATCGTCACGCTCAACAACCTGGCGCTCAGCACCGGCAAGGACGGCGTGCTGACGCTGGAGGCGGTGGCCAAGACCTTCCGCTATCTCGATCCGGAAGAGGTGGCCGCGCAGCGCAAGGCCGCGGCCGACAAGAAGAAGGCCAAAAAATCATGAGGACCGTGCTGACCGGTGTGGCCGTGACGCTGACGCTGCTGCTGGCCGGCTGCGGCGACAGCGACGTGCAGGAGGTGCGCACCTGGATGCAGCAGGTCGACGCGCAAACCCAGGTGCGGGTGCCGCCGCTGGCCGAGCCCAAGGTGTTCGTGCCGTTCGCCTACGCCCACAAGGACGACATCGATCCGTTCAACCCCAACAAGCTGCTGGCCGAACTGGCCAAGCAGGCCGCCGCCGGCGGCGGCAACGGCCTGCGGCCGGACACCGAGCGCCGCAAGGAACTGCTGGAGACCTATCCGCTGGACACCATCAAGATGGTCGGCACCATCGAGAAGAAGGGCGTGATGCACGCCGTGCTGCAGGTCGACCGCGCCGTGCACCAGGTGGTGGTGGGCCAGCACCTGGGCCAGAACTACGGCCGCATCACCGCCATCAGCGAGAACGCGGTCACCCTCAAGGAAATCGTCCAGGACGCCACGGGCGACTGGGTCGAGCGCCAGACCCGTCTGGAACTGCAGGAAAGCAAGGAGAACACCAAATGAGCGCTCATTTCACGGCCCGCCGCATCCTGGCCGCCGCCACTTGGGCAGCCATGGCGCTGTCCCTGCAGCTGACCGGCGGCGCCCGGGCGCAGAGCCCGGAACCGGCCACCGCCGCTGTCGCCGCCGGCAACGCCATCGAATCCATCACCGCCAACCAGCAGGGCGCCAACGTGGTGGTCAGGATCGCGCTGCGGCGCGCGCCGCAGCAGCTGCCGCTCAGCTTTGCCATCTCCAACCCGGCCCGCATCGCGCTCGACTTCGGCGCCACCGTCAACGCCACCGGCAAGAATGTGCTGGAACTGAACCAGGGCGACCTGCGTGGCGTGAACCTGGTGCAGGCCGGCGAACGCTCGCGCCTGGTGTTCAACCTGAAGCGCTCGCTGAACTACGCCACCGCCATCGATGGCAACGCCGTGATCCTGACCATCGATGGTTCCGGCGGCGTGGCCACGGCGGTGGACGGCGCCGGCCTGCCGGTGGCCAGGCCCGCGGCGCCGGCCGGCAAGCAGGCGCTGCGCGATCTCGACTTCCGTCGCGGCGCCAACGGCGAGGGCCGGGTGGTGGTCGACCTGCCCAACAACCAGGTCGCGGTCGACGTGCGGCAGACGCCGACCGGCGTGGTGGTCGACTTCCTCAAGACCGCCGTGCCCGACAAGCTGCGCCGCAAGCTGGACGTCGGCGACTTCGGCACGCCGGTGTCGCAGATCACCGCCGTGCCGCAGGGCGAGAACACGCGCCTGACCATCGAGGCGCGCGGCCTGTGGGAACAGACCGTGTACCAGAGCGACACCCAGCTGGTGGTCGACATCAAGCCGCTCAAGGAAGACCCGAACAAGCTGGCGCAGGGCTCGCAGGGTTATCGCGGCGAGAAGCTGTCGTTCAACTTCCAGAACGTCGAGGTGCGCGCGGCGCTGCAGGCGATCGCCGACATCTCCGGCCTCAACATCATCACCAGCGACAGCGTGGCTGGCAACCTGACGCTGCGCCTGAAGGAAGTGCCGTGGGATCAGGCGCTGGACGTGATCCTGCAGGCCAAGGGCCTGGACATGCGCAAGAACGGCAACGTGCTGTGGATCGCCCCCAAGGAAGAATTGCTGACCAAGGAAAAGCTGGAGCTGGAGCAGAAGGCCCAGATCGCCGACCTGGAGCCACTGAAGTCGGAAATCTTCCAGCTCAACTACCAGAAAGCCGAGGCGTTCAAGACCGTGTTCGGCCTCGATGGCGGCGGCGACAACAAGAACCGCATCCTGTCCAAGCGCGGCAGCGCCATCATCGAGCCGCGCACCAACCAGTTGTTCGTCACCGACATCCCGTCCAAGCTGGAGGACGTGCGCCGGCTGATCGCCAAGACCGACGTCGCCACCAAGCAGGTGCTGATCGAGGCCCGCATCGTCGAGGCCAGCGACACCTTCACCCGCAACCTCGGCGCCAAGCTCGGCTTCACCGACCTGCGCACCCAGCGCGGCGGCGATTCCGGCTACCAGCTCGGCAACGGCAACACCCGCATCGCCATCGGCGGCAACATCACCGGCGTCGGCGAGACCACCGGCCAGGTGGCGGTGGGTACCAACAGCTACGCCAACAGCCAGTTCGTCAACCTGCCGGCCGCCAACATCAACGGCGCGCAGGCCGGCAACCTGGCGATCAGCCTGTTCTCGTCGGCCGCCAACCGCTTCCTCAACCTGGAGCTGTCGGCGCTGGAGGAGGACGGCACCGGCAAGATCATCTCCAGCCCGCGCGTGATCACCGCCGACAAGTCGGTGGCGCTGATCGAGCAGGGCATCGAACTGCCGTACCAGGTGGCCACCAGCAGCGGCGCCACCTCGATCCAGTTCCGCAAGGCCAACCTGCGGCTGGAGGTGACGCCGCAGATCACGCCGGACGGCAACGTCGTCATCGACGTCGATGTCAACAAGGACAGCGTCGGCCAGGAAACCCGTTCCGGCTTTGCCATCGACACCAAGCACGTCAAGACCCAGGTGATGGTGGACAACGGCGGCACCGTGGTGTTGGGCGGCATCTACCAGCTGACCGAGCGCAGCACCACCGACAAGGTGCCCTTGCTGGGCGATGTGCCGGTGCTGGGCTACCTGTTCCGCAGCAATACCCGCACCAACGACAAGACGGAGCTGCTGGTGTTCATCACACCGAAGATCGTGGCCGAGAAGCTGTCGGCCACGCGCTGATTTCATCAACTAACGGGATGTGTTCATGAAAAAAATCACAGGATGGCTGACCTCGCTTGCCTGCGCCGGCCTGCTGGCCGCCTGCGGCGGCGGCGGCGGGTCGCCCGGCAGCAACAGCAACGGCGTGGCGCCGTCCAGGGCCGCCAGCGTGACGCTGACGGCGGACGCTACCACCATCGCCTCGTCCGGCCTGGACGGCACCGAGGTCACGCTGACCGCCATCGTCAAGGACAGCGGCGGCAACGCGCTGCCGAACGAGACGGTCAGCTTCAACGCCAGCTCGGGCACCATCACCAGCACCAACCGCGTCAC
Organism: Duganella sp. 1224; assembly: GCF_013408245.1. GTDB lineage: Bacteria > Pseudomonadota > Gammaproteobacteria > Burkholderiales > Burkholderiaceae_D > Rugamonas. The sequence continues at coordinate 219,644 of NZ_JACBYS010000007.1, read as the reverse complement.
CAACACCGCCGGCCAGGTGGTTGAAAAGCTCAGCGTCAAGGGCGACCCGTCGCTGCGCACCATCACCATCAGCGCCAGCGCCGGCAGCGCCAGGTCCAACACCATCACGGTGCAGGTGGTCAACGCCGTGCCGAGCGTGACGCTGAGCGCCGACTCGGGCACGCTGCCGTCCGGCGGCACCAAGGCCGTCAACGTCACCGCCTTGGTGCGCGACGCCAACAACAACGTCGTGCCGAACGTGACCGTCAACCTCAAATCGGATTCCGGCAGCCTGACCGTCAGCAACCCGGTCACCAACGCCCAGGGCGTGGTCACCGGCACGCTGGGCATCGGCGGCGACGCCACCTCGCGCGACATCACCGTCAGCGCCAGCGTGACCGGCGCCAGCGCCACGCCGATCGTGGTGCGCGTCAGCGGCAATGTGCTGACCATCAGCGCCGCGCCCACCATCAGCGTCGGCGCCAGCGCCGACGTCACGGTCAAGCTGGTCGACTCGGCCGGCAATCCGCTGGTCGGCAAGGCGGTCAGCTACAGTGCCAACGCCAACACGCTGACCGTCAAGGGCGGCGGCGCGGCCGTCACCAACTCGGCCGGCCAGCTGGTGCTGAGCTACGCGGCCAGCGGCGGCAGCGCCGACGTCATCACCGTCAAGGCCATGGGCGAGCTGGCCTCGGCCGGCATCGCCATCAATTCGTCGACCTTCGCCGTGCGCGTGCTGGACGGCGCCGGCAACGTCGAGGCCAGCGCGCCGATCGGCGGTTGCCAGCAGGTGGCGGTGACCAGCGCGCCGGGCGCCAGCGTGACCATCAGCAGCTCGCGCGGCACCGTCTACAGCAACGCCAGCTGCACCGTGCCGCTGAGCGGCGCGCTGGCGCTGTCGGGCGGCGCCGCCAGCGCCTACGTCAACGCCACCGGCCCCGGCGTGGCCACGCTGACCGCCAACGCCGGCGGCCAGACCACCCAGACCACGCTGGAGTTCTACGCGCCGGTGACCGGCTCGTCGACCATCACGCTGCAGATCGATCCGGCCACCATCGGCACCAACACCGCCGGCGCCACCAGCGAGCAGGCCACGCTGCGCGCCGTGGTGCGCGACGGCACCGCCCAGAACAACCTGGTCAAGAACGCCACGGTGGCGTTTTCCATTCTGAGCGACCCGAGCGGCGGCAGGCTGACCGAACCGTCGGTGGTCACCACCGGCGCCGACGGCTCGGCCACCACCAGTTTCATCTCCGGCAGTTCGGTCAGCGCCAAGGACGGCGTGCGCATCCAGGCGCGCCTGGTGGGCGGCTCCAACGCCGCCGCCAGCGCCACGCTGACGGTGGCGCAGAAGTCGCTGTTCATCAGCGCCGGCACCGGCAACACCGTGGGCACACCGAGCACCACCACCTACCAGATGGACTACGCGGTGATCGTCACCGACGCCGCCGGCAACGCGGTGTCCGGCGTCAAGCTGACGGCGGCGGTGCTGCCGACCACCTACTACAAGGGCGCGCTGGGCTACACGCTGCCGACCGGCCCGTGGGAGCCGGTCACCCGCACCGCCTGCGCCAACGAGGATGTCAACAACAACGGCATCCTCGATCCGGGCGAGGACGCCAACGGCAACGGCGTGCTCGATCCGGGCATTCCGGTCACCGTCACGCCCACCGTGACCACCGACAGCACCGGCCGCGCCACCGTGTCGCTGGTGTACCCGCGCGACCGCGTGTACTGGCTGGACGTCAATCTGATCATCCAGGGCAGCACCCAAGGCACGGAGTCGCGCTACACCTCTCTGGTACACTTGATAGGATTGAGCGGCGATTATTCTTCACAAACCGTCCGCCCGCCCGGCGCGACCAGTCCTTACGGGGTGTCGACGACGTGCAGTAACCCGTTATAAATCTGGATCGTGCATGCAAAATGTGTTTCTAGTCGGCCTGATGGGGGCAGGAAAAACCACCATCGGCCGCATCCTGGCCCGCAAGCTGGGACTGAAGTTTGTTGATTCCGATCACGAAATCGAGGCGCGCACCGGCGCCTCGATTCCGTGGATCTTTGAAATCGAGGGCGAGGCCGCGTTCCGCCGCCGCGAGGCCGACGTCATCCGCGAACTGTGCGGCCAGGACGGCCTGGTGCTGGCCACCGGCGGCGGCGCCATCCTCAACGCCGACAGCCGCGCCCTGCTGAAGGCGCGCGGCACCGTGGTCTACCTGCGCGCCACCGTCAACAGCATCCTGCAGCGCACCGCGCACGACAAGAACCGGCCGCTGCTGCAAACCGCCGATCCGCGCAAGAAACTCGAAGAATTGATGGCGGTCCGTGATCCTTTGTACACGGAAATTGCCGATTTGATCATCGATACCGGCCGACCTAACGTACAATCGATGGTCCAGACCATCCTGACGCAGTTGGACACCATGGCCTGCCAGGCCGCGCCCGACTGCGTCACCCAAGCCGAACCATCGATGAACGAACAATCCAACATCCTGTTAAACGTAGAACTGGGCGAGCGCAGCTACCCGATCGCCATCGGCCCGGCGCTGCTGAACGACAGCGCGCTGCTGGCGCGCCACGTGCACGGCGGCAAGGTGGCCATCGTCAGCAACACCACCGTGGCGCCGCTATACCTGGAGCGCATCGAAACCGGCCTGCGCGCCGCCGGCAAACAGGTGACGACGGTGATCCTGCCGGATGGCGAGGAGCACAAGAACTGGTCCAGCCTGATGCAGATCTTCGACGCGCTGCTGCAGAACAAGGCCGACCGCAAGACCACGCTGATCGCCCTTGGCGGCGGCGTCATCGGCGACCTGACCGGCTACGCGGCCGCCAGCTACATGCGCGGCGTCGATTTCATCCAGGTGCCGACGACCTTGCTGTCGCAGGTGGATTCGTCGGTCGGCGGCAAGACCGGCATCAACCACCCGCTGGGCAAGAATATGATCGGCGCCTTCTACCAGCCGCGCGCGGTGATCGCCGATACCGCCACGCTGGAGACGCTGCCGGCGCGCGAGCTGGCGGCCGGCCTGGCGGAAGTGATCAAGTACGGCGCCGTGATCGACCTGGCGTTCTTCGAGTGGATCGAGGCCAACATCGGCAAGCTGGTGGCGCGCGACAAGGGCGCGCTGGCCTACGCCATCGCCCGCTCGTGCGAAATCAAGGCCGACGTGGTGCGCCAGGACGAGCGCGAGGGCGGCCTGCGCGCCATCCTGAATTTCGGCCATACCTTCGGCCACGCGATCGAGGCCGGCATGGGCTACGGCGTCTGGCTGCACGGCGAGGCGGTCGGCTGCGGCATGGTGATGGCGGCCGATCTGTCGCAGCGCATGGGCCTGATCGACGCGGCCACGGTGGCGCGCGTGCGCCAGCTGGTGGCGGCGGCCGGCCTGCCGGTCAAAGCGCCGGACCTGGGCGTGGACCAATGGCTGGAGGCGATGGCGGTCGACAAGAAGAACGAGGGCGGCGACATCAAGTTCATCCTGATGCATCCGCTGGGCGCGTCGAAGATCACCACCGCGCCGCGCGAGTTGCTGCTGGCCACGCTGGCCGCCTGCGTCTGAGGAGCCTCGTCATGCAGCCGGAAGACTACCTCGCGCCGTACGCCGCCCATTCCGAGGGCGGCGTCGGCCGCCGCTACCCGGAGACGGCGCACGCCTCGCGCAGCCAGTTCCAGCGCGACCGCGACCGCATCATCCACTCGTCGGCCTTCCGCCGGCTGGAGTACAAGACCCAGGTGTTCCTCAACCATGAGGGCGACCTGTTCCGCACGCGCCTGACGCACAGCCTGGAGGTGGCGCAGATCGGCCGCTCGCTGGCGCGCAACCTGCGCCTGAACGAGGACCTGGTGGAGGCGATTGCGCTGGCGCACGACCTCGGCCACACGCCGTTCGGCCACGTCGGCCAGGACGTGCTCAACGAATGCATGCACGACTACGGCGGCTTCGAGCACAACCTGCAGAGCCTGCGCGTGGTGGACGAGCTGGAAGAGCACTACGGCGCTTACGACGGCCTCAACCTGATGTTTGAAACGCGCGAGGGCATCCTCAAGCACTGCTCGCTGAACAATGCGAAATTGCTGGGGCCGGTGGCGCAACGCTTCATCGACCGCACCCAGCCGTCGCTGGAGGCGCAGCTGACCAACCTCGCCGATGAGATCGCCTACAACAGCCATGACATCGACGATGGCCTGCGCTCGGGCCTGATTTCGATCAGCCAGCTGGAGCAGGTGGATTTCTTTGCCCGGCTGTGGCGCGACGTGCAGCAGGCGTTTCCGGGCCTGTCCGGCCGGCGCGCGATTTACGAGACCCTGCGCCGGCTGATCACGGCGCTGGCGGACGACCTGATCGTCACCTCCAGCGCGCGCATTGCCGAGGCCGCGCCGCAGTCAATCGACGACGTGCGCCGGTCGCCGCCGCTGATCCGTTTTTCGGAGGGCATGCGCAAGGATGCGACCGAGCTCAAGCGCTTCCTGCACGCCAATCTGTACCGCCACTACAAGGTCAACCGCATGCGGGTCAAGGCCAGCCGCATCGTGCGCGAGTTGTTCGAGGCCTTCATGGCCGAGCCGGTGCTGCTGCCGCCGGATTACCAGGACAAGTCGGGCGACGTGAACAAGCAGGCGCGCAAGATTGCCGACTACATCGCCGGCATGACCGACCGCTACGCGATCCGCGAACACCGCCGGCTGTTCTCGCTGGACGAACTCTGATCCGCCTCAAGCACCGCAAGCGTTCAGCTTGACCCGAGCGCTTGCGCGGCCGATGATGGAAGTGCACGCCGCACTTCGCCGGGAGCCGCCATGGAGCTGCAAGAACACATCGAAAAGTACTGCGCCACCAAGGTCGAGCTGATGGCGTTTCGGGAAGAGGTGGCCGTGCAGTTTGGCAAAGTGCATACCGCCATCGCGAGCATCCATGTCGAAATCGCGAATACGCACGTCGCGATCGCTCACACCCACACCGAGATCGCCAGACTTGAGGCGCGCATGTCCGCCATGGAAACGCGGCTTGTGAAATGGTTCGTCGCGATCATCCTGGCCAACGCCTCCATCTCGCTGGCGATCGCCCGTTATCTTTCCTAGAGGTGTGCCATGAATGAGCAAATCAGCGAGCGGGTCGGCACATTGGAAACCGATGTTGCTGTCATTCAGTCCAACTACGTGCGGCGGGACGAGTTTGCCGACTTGCGCACCGAAATGTGCGTCGGCTTTGCGACAACGGCGGCCAAGATCGACATGCTGCGCGAAGAATCAAACGGCAGAATAGACCGCCAAACAGCAACCTTGCTTAAGTGGATGCTTGCTTCGCAACTGAGTGTGGCAGGGTTGTTTATCGCTGCGATCAAATATCTCTAGAACATGTGTTGCCACGCGCTGCAGCGGTCGCGGGGAGCCGCGCCAACGCATCGATGCCGCTGGGCTCGCGCGATCAGAGGGGGACATCATGAATGAACAAATTAGCGAGCGGGTCGGCAGATTGGAAACGGATGTCGCTGTGATGCAGTCCAACTATGTCCGCAGGGACGAGTTTGCCGACCTGCGAACGGAGCTCCGTGTCGGCTTCGCTCAGGTCGACACAAAGTTCGCCCAGGTCGAAGCCAGGATAGACCGGCAAACAGCCACCTTGTTGAAGTGGATGTTTGCGTCGCAACTGAGCGTTGCCGCGCTGGTGGTGGCCGTGATCAAATATCTCTAGAACATGCGTTGCTGCGCGTCGCGGCTGTCGCCCAGCAGTTCCAGCAACAGCTTCTTGATCGGCGCCGGCAGGGCGGCGTCGGCGATGTGGGCGGCGTCCAGCCACACGTGGTTGGACTGGGCCGCCAGCGGCAGCAGCCGCGTCAGCGTCACGCGGTACGGTGCGATGTGCAGCTTGTAGTGGGTGAATACATGCGTCACCGTCGACAGGCGCTGGTACGATTCCATCTCGCCAAACCTGCTCACCGCCAGCGACATGGCGTCGTGATCCTCTGCCGGCGCTTCGTCATCCTCGGTCGCCACGTGGCCGTCCAATTCAGGCAGCGACAGCAGCCCGCCCCAGATGCCGGTCGGCGGCCGCTGCTCCAGCAGCACCTGACCCTTGTCGACGATCGCCAGCATCACCGCATGCTTTTCCGGCGTCGTCTTCTTCGGCTTGCGCACCGGCAGATCCTTGGTGCGGCCGGTATTGAACGCCACGCAGCGCACCTGCATCGGGCAACGCTCGCACGACGGACTGCTGCGCGTGCACAAGGTCGCGCCCATGTCCATCAAGCCCTGCGTGTACGATTCGATGCCTTCCTCCGGCAACAGCGCCTCGGCGCGTCGCCACATCGCTTCCTCGGTCTTCTTCTCGCCCGGATAGGTGTCGATGCCGAACACCCGCGCAAACACGCGCTTGACGTTGCCGTCCATAATGGCGGCGCGCCGGCCGCTGGAAAACGCCGCGATGGCCGCCGCCGTCGAACGACCGATGCCTGGCAGCTCGGCCAGCAACACCGGGTCGGACGGGAACACGCCGTCATACTCCGCCACCACCCGCTGCGCGCACTTGTGCAGATTGCGCGCCCGCGTGTAGTAGCCCAGGCCGCTCCACTGCGCCATCACCTCCTCGACCGGCGCCGCCGCCAGGTCGCGCAGGGTAGGGAAGCGCGCCAGGAAGCGCGCGTAATACCCCAGCACCGCCGACACCTGCGTCTGCTGCAACATGATTTCCGACAGCCAGATCCGATACGCATCGCGGGTGTTTTGCCAGGGCAGCGCATGGCGCCCATGGACTTTTTGCCAGCCGATCAGATCGGCCGAAAAGCCGGAATCCGCAAAATTCTCTACTGCTACAACTTTCATTCTGTTCCCAGGTTCAGGCGGCGGCATCCAGCGCCACAAATTCCGCGTTGATGGCGACGCCGATCGCGTCCGCCAGTTCATTCAGTCGCACCCGTTGCGCCTCCAGCTCCTGCTGGCCGCGCTCGAATGCGTCAATCTTCTGTTCCAGGCTGTCGGTCGCATCGTGGATGCGCTGGATCGAGCCCAGCCGGTGTTTCAGCTGATCCTTGTGCTGGCGGATCTGCGCCTCCAGCGGCGCCATGATCACCTTCAGCCAGGCCTCGGCATCGTTGTTGGCCGAGCGGAAGCAGCCGCGCACGCGCGAGGCGATGGTGTCGAAGAATTTCTCCATCAACGTCACGCGGCTGGTGGTGATCAGCGTGGCCGTGCCAAAGGTCTTGTAATAAATCGCCTCGATGCTGGCGAGCTCCTCGCGGTAGCGCTCCAGCGAAAACGGCATCGGCAGCGCCAGCGTCAGTCCGTGCTCGGTCGAGAAGCGGCGGTACATCACGCCCATCATCTCGCTGATCTCCAGCGTCTTGCGCTCGGCCGCGTCGAGATTGGCGCGGGTGCGCTCGAAGTAGCCGCGCACCGCCTCGCGCACGCCGGTGAAGAAGCGGCTGCGCTGCATCTCTTCGCGCACCAGTTCAATGTCGTCGCGGACGATGTCCATGCCCATGCAGGTGTACAGCTCGGTCGACAGCCGGGTGAACACCGCGCGCGTGGCCTGCAGCTTGAACAAGCTGGCGTCGAACTCTTTCTTTTCCACGTCGATGCGCCGCATCATGTGGGCGATCACGCTCTGGTTCTTGCCGCGCAGGCTGCGCAGTTCGTGCAACTGCTCGACGATGCCGCGGCTGCGCGCGTTCAGCATGCCCAGCTGCGCCGTGTTCAGCGCCTGCAACTCCTCGGCCAACTGCTTGCGCACGATGTCCTTCTTGGCCGGTATCAGCTCGTTGAACAGCGCGCCCTCCAGCGCGTGCAGGCGGCTGCGCGCCTGCAGCGCGACGTCGTGGTTGATCTTGCCCACCAGTGCCTTCTGCGCCGACACCGGAAACACCTGGCGCGGCTCCAGCGACAGCATGTGCGCCACGTGATCCTGCTGGCGTGCGATCTCGGCGTTGACATCGTCCTCGCTGCGCAGCTCGTCCCACATGGAATCGATCTTGTTCAGCACCACCAGCCGGCCGGCGCCGGCGCCGATGTGGTTGCGCCAGACTTCGATGTCGCTCTTGGTCACGCCGGTGTCGGCGGCCAGGATGAACAGCACCGCGTGCGCGTTCGGAATCAGGTTCAGCGTCAGCTCCGGCTCGGTGCCGATGGCGTTCAGGCCCGGCGTGTCCAGGATCACCAGCCCCTGCTTGAGCAGCGGGTGCGGGAAGTTGATGATGGCGTGGCGCCACAGCGAGATTTCGACGTTGCCGCGGTCGTCCAGCGTGGCCGGCATGTCGGGGTCGTCCTCGTCGTACAGGCCGTAGCGCTTGGCTTCCTCCACCGGCACGTAGCGCGTCTTGCTGACCTGCTTGAAGGCCTCGTGCATCTCGGCGCCGGCGTCCAGGTTGAGCGGCAGCACGGTCCACGCGGCCGGCTGCTCGCGGTAGTCGCTGGTGGACAGGTTGTCGGCGCGCGTCTCGATCGGCAGCAGGCGGATCGACGGCGCCAGGCTGGGGTCCCACAGCAGCTCGGTCGGGCACATGGTGGTGCGGCCGGCCGCCGACGGTAAAATCCGCTGGCCGTACTCGGCAAAGAAGATGGCGTTGATCAGTTCCGATTTGCCGCGCGAGAATTCGGCCACAAACGCCACCGACAGCTTGTCGTCCGCCAGCCGCGCCAGTGTGCGCACGATGCGCTGGTCGGTGGCGGCGTCGGTCAGGGACGCGCCAGCCAGCCACGCCTGGTAATTCTTCAGCGCGGTGACCACGCCTTGGCGCCAGGCGCTGTACTGTTCGAAATCCCTGACCATCATCTGTCTGCCCTTATTTTTGGCAATTCACACAATAGAACGTGGAACGCTGGCCCTGCTTGATCTGGCGTATCGGCGCCGCGCACACGCGGCACGGCACTCCCGCCCGATCATAGACGAAATACGTCTGCTGGAAATACCCGGACTGGCCGTTCACCGCGATAAAGTCGCGCAGCGTGCTGCCGCCCTGGACGATGGCCTCGGCCAGCACCTCGCGCACCACCTGCGCCAGCTTCTCGTAGCGCGCCAGGCTGATGCGCCTGGCCGGCGTCTTGGGATTGATGCCGGCACGGAACAAGCTTTCCGATGCATAAATATTGCCGACGCCGACCACGATATCGCCGGCCAGCAGCACCTGCTTGACCGGCGCGCTGCGCTGTCGGGTCTGATCGTACAGCAATTTGCCGCTGAAGCCCGCTTCCAGCGGCTCCACGCCCAGTTCGCGCAGCAGCTCGTGGTGTTCCAACTCGCCATCGGCGGCGTCGTGCCACAGCACCGCGCCGAAGCGGCGCGGATCCTTCATGCGCAGCACCTGCGGGCCGTCCGGGCCCTCGACCTGCAAATCGAAGTGATCGTGCTTCTCCGGTTCGATGCCTGGCGGCATGATGCGCAGGTGGCCGGACATGCCGAGGTGGATGATCAGCGTGCCATGCTCGAAATGGATCAGCAAATACTTGCCGCGGCGCCCGGTCTTGAGCACCTTGCGGCCGGCCAGCAGCTGCGGCAGCGCGGCCGGGAAGGGCCAGCGCAGGCCATCGCGGCGCAGCACCACCTGGCGCACCACGCGGTCTTCGATATGGGGCGCGACGCCGCGCCGGGTAACTTCGACTTCTGGTAATTCTGGCATCTGTCTCGTCTGGGTGAGGGGGCAATGCTGGCCGTAGCGGAATATTTGGTTACACTAGTCAAACTCCGCCCGTGTTGCGATCGGCGTAAAATCTGACCGTACTTTGCTGACCAGGATCTGCCCTTGAAAAACGCTTTCGCCATTGTAACCCTGTCTGCCTTGCTGTCGGCGTGTGCTGTCGCGCCAACCAAGCAGGACGAGCCCGCCGCCGCGCCGCAGCCCGCCAAGCCTGCCGAGGCGGCCGCGCCGGAAGCGGCCGAGCCCGCCGTCGCCGACACGCCGGCGCCGCCGCCGGAAGTGCTGCCGAATAACGAACTGACGGGCGACCTGCTGTACCGCATCACCAAGGCCGAGCTGGAATTCAAGAAAGGCCAGTGGCAGGGCCCGTACATCACGATGATGGCGCTGGCGCAGCAGACCCGCGACCCGCGCCTGGCGCGCCGCGCCGCCGAAATGGCGCTGACCGCCAAGCAGAACGGCGAGGCCATGTCGGCCATCCGCCTGTGGCGCAGCCTGGCGCCGGACTCGGACGAGGCGGCGCAATTCTTCCTCGGCTTCGCCGTTGCCGGCGACGACCTGGGCGAGGCCGAGGCGGTGTTCGAGGAACGGCTGAAAAAAGCCCAGCCGGCCGCGCGGCCGCTGGTGATGTTCCAGATGCAGCAATACCTGCTGCGCGCCAAGGACAAGGCTGCCGCCTTCGCGCTGCAGGAGCGCGTGCTGCTGCCGTACGACGACACGCTGGAAGCCCACCTGATCCTGTCGCAAAGCGCGTTCGGCCTCAACGATCTGGCGCGCGCCCGCGCCGAGTCGGCCAGGGCGCTGGCCATCAAGCCCGATTCGGAACTGGCCATTCTGACCAACGCCCAGGTGTCGGGCGACATCGACGCGGCCATCAAGCTGCTGACCGGCTTCCTCGACAAGTACCCGAAAGCCACCGAGGTGCGCGCCGCCTACGCCCGCATCCTGGTCGACAACAAGCAGTTCGACGAGGCGCGCAAGCAGTTCCTGATCCTGCTGAAAGACCAGCCGGACAACATTGCCACGCTGTACGCGCTGGGCGTGATGTCGACCCAGGCCGACAACCTGCCGGACGCGGAAAAGTATTTCACCCGCTTCGTCACCGTGCTGGGCGAGCATCCGAACGACGAGCGCGACCCGTCCAAGGCGCTGGTGATCCTGTCGCAGATCGCCGAGCAACGCGGCGACCTGGACGCGGCCTACAACTGGCTGGAGAAGGTCGACAGCGGCGACGCCAAAATCTATCTCGCCGCGCGCCTGAAGATGGCGGTGCTGACCGCCCGCAAGGGCGACGTCGACGGCGCCCGCAAGCAGCTGGCCGAGCTGACGCCGGCCGATCCCAACGACCAGGCCCAGGTGTTCCAGACCGACGCCCAGCTGCTGCGCGACGCCGGCGACCACCGCGCCGCCTACCAGGTGCTGGAAAACGCCCTCAAGCGCTATCCGGACAATCCCGACCTGCTGTACGACTTCGCGCTGGTGGCGGAAAAGCTGGGCAACACCGAGCTGATGGAAAAAGCCCTGCGCCAGGTGATGATCGCCGCGCCCGATAACCAGCACGCCTACAACGCGCTGGGCTATTCGCTGGCCGAGCGCAACGAGCGCCTGCCGGAAGCCTACGCGCTGATCGACAAGGCGATGCAGATGGCGCCCGGCGATCCGTTCATCATGGACAGCATGGGCTGGGTGCAGTACCGCATGGGCAACCTGAACGAGGCCGAATCCTTCCTGCGCCGCGCCTACGCGCTGCGCGCCGATCCGGAAATCGCCGTGCACCTGGGCGAAGTGCTGTTCGCCAAGGGCGATGTGGCCGGCGCGCAGAAGCTGTGGAAGGAAGCCCAGGCCAAGGATCCGAAAAACGACGCGCTGAAGAGCACACTGGCGCGCCTTAACCAAAGCATATAAATGATACGACACCTCCTGATGGCCGCCGCCCTGTCGGCCGCCTTGGCCGGCTGCGCCACCACCTCCGGCCCGCGTTCCACCGCCGTGGTCGCGCCGTACAGCGACAAGATCGAGCTGAATGGCCGCCTCAGCATCAACTACAGCCACGACGGCAAGAAGGAATCGTCGACCGTCAATTACGACTGGCAGCAGGACAAGGACAACACCAGCATCACGCTGATTTCGCCGACCGGGCAGACGGTGGCGGTGATCAAGGTCACGCCGCGCCTGGCCACGCTGACGGAAAGCGGCAAGCAGGCGCAGAGCGCGCCCGACGTCGACACGCTGACCCGGCAAATCCTCGGCTGGACGCTGCCGGTGTCCGGCCTGCGCGAGTGGCTGCAGGGCCACGCCACCGACAGCAACGGCAAGCCGTTCGTGGCCTCGCCGGCCAACGACACCGTCGTCACGCGCGATGGCTGGAAGCTGGAGTACATCGACTGGCAGGACGAGAAAGCCGCCGTGCCCCGGCCCAAGCGCATCGACGTCACCCGCCTGACGCTGGGCGAGGCGGTGGAGGATGTGAATATCCGCATCGTCATCGCCGCGTCCGACCAGTAAAATGCCGGCATGAACGAACTGAAAAACTGCCCGGCGCCGGCCAAACTCAATCTGTTCCTGCACGTGACCGGCCGCCGCGCCGACGGCTATCACCTGCTGCAGACCGTGTTCCAGCTGATCGACCACGGCGACACGCTGCACTTCACGCTGCGCGACGACAGCGCGCTGCGCCGCGTGACCGACCTGCCCGGCGTGCCGGAGGAGAGTGACCTGATCATCCGCGCCGCGAAGCTGCTGCAGGCCGAGGTGCTGCGCCGCAGCGGCAGCCTGCCGCGCGGCGTCGACATCGCCATCGACAAGGTGCTGCCGATGGGCGGCGGCGTCGGCGGCGGCTCGTCCGACGCGGCCACCACGCTGCTGGCGCTGAACCGGCTGTGGAACGCCGGCCTGAGCAAGCAGGAGCTGATGGACCTGGGCCTGCCGCTGGGCGCCGACATCCCGTTTTTCCTCTTTGGCGACAACGCGTTTGCCGAGGGCGTGGGGGAGGCGCTGCAGCCGGTGGCGACGCCGGAATGTTGGTATGTGGTTATCGAGCCGGGCGTCATGGTGCCGACCGCCGCAATTTTTGGCTCGGAACAATTGACAAGGAACACGCCGCTGGTTAATATAGCGGACTTTTCCAGCCACTCCATAACAGCGGGGTTTGGAAGGAACGACTTGCAACAGGTAGCAACGAAGTTATTCCCGCCGGTAGCAGAAGCGGTAGAATGGCTCGGGGCTGTCGGTGATGCCAGGATGACTGGCTCCGGTGCATGTGTGTTCAGTGCGGTAGCAACCGAGGCGGACGCCGACGCGGTACTTGCAAAAGTGCCGACGAAGTGGAAGGCCTGGAAAGCCAAAGCGCTGCAACGGCATCCGATGTTCACCGCGAAGTTGTGAGGCGGCAAAAAAGATTTTGCGAAGCGTAAAAAAGGCTGTATAATATCGGCCTGTAACGACGAGCAGTCAGTTGCGTAGGGGAATCGCCAAGCTGGTTAAGGCACCGGATTTTGATTCCGGCATACCAAGGTTCGAATCCTTGTTCCCCTGCCATTCGTTTGTATCTGGAACCGTCGAGGCACTAGTCTCCGGCCAGATAGAGCAAAAAGTGAGGCGCACGATGCGCCTCATTCCTTTTAGTTCAGTGTCGCGCCGCTTGCGCGAGCTCTTCAAAGAATCTTCTACAACTTCTCTGGAATCCCAATGGCTTACGAAAACCTGATGGTTTTTACCGGCAACGCTAATCCTGCGTTGGCAGAGGGAGTCGCAAAAAATCTCGGCATCCCCCTCGGTAAAGCGAACGTTTCGAAATTCTCGGACGGCGAAGTCATGGTTGAAATCAACGAAAACGTCCGCGGTAAAGACGTCTTCGTTCTGCAATCGACCTGCGCGCCAACCAACGACAACCTGATGGAACTGATCCTGATGGTTGACGCTCTGAAACGTGCATCGGCTGGCCGTATCACCGCCGCGATTCCTTACTTTGGTTATGCCCGTCAAGACCGCCGCCCGCGTTCGGCGCGCGTGGCCATCTCGGCCAAAGTCGTGGCCAACATGCTGGAGGAAGCCGGCGTCGAGCGCGTCCTGATCATGGACCTGCACGCGGACCAGATCCAGGGCTTCTTCGACATCCCGGTGGACAATATTTACGCATCGCCTATCCTGCTGGGTGACCTGCAAAAGAAACACAATGAAGACCTGCTGGTCGTGTCGCCGGACGTCGGCGGCGTGGTCCGCGCGCGCGCGCTGGCGAAACGCCTGGGCTGCGACCTGGCCATCATCGACAAGCGCCGTCCGAAAGCCAACGTGTCCGAAGTGATGAACATCATCGGTGACGTCGAAGGCCGCAACTGCGTGATCATGGACGACATGGTCGACACCGCCGGCACCCTGGTCAAGGCCGCTGAAGTGCTGAAAGAGCGCGGCGCCAAGAAAGTGGTGGCGTATTGCACCCACGCTGTGCTGTCCGGCCCGGCGATCGACCGCATCAACAGCTCGTCGCTGGACGAACTGGTGGTGACCGACACCATTCCGCTGTCGGAAGCGGCCAAGCAGTGCACCAAGATCCGTCAACTGACCTGCGCACCGCTGCTGGCAGAGACGTTCAAGCGCATCATCAAGGGCGATTCCGTGATCTCCCTGTTCGTCGACTAAGCAGTCGGCGACACACCGTTTTTTCAGGCGGCGCGCCCGGTTTTTGCCGGGCGCGCCGTTTTTCCCGAAGCGCGCCTGGTCGCGGGGCGCTTCCTAACACGGGACGCAAGTCCTGTTATTTATTGGAGTATCACATGAAAGTAGTAGCCTTCAAACGCGAACTGCAGGGTTCCGGAGCGAGCCGCCGCCTGCGCAATTCGGGCCAGACCCCTGGCATCATCTACGGTGGCACCGAAGCCCCGGTAGCGATCGCCCTGGACCACAACGCCCTGTTCCACGCTCTGAAAAAAGAAGCGTTCCACTCGTCGATCCTGGACCTGGAAATCGACGGCAAGGCAGAGAAAGTGCTGCTGCGCGACTTCCAGATGCACGCATTCAAGCAACTGGTTCTGCACGCTGACTTCCAGCGCGTCGACGCCAACAAGAAGCTGCACGCCAAAGTGGCCCTGCACTTCGTCAACGCTGACGTATCGCCAGCGGTGAAACTGCACGGCGCAACCATCAGCCACGTGGCCAACGAACTGGAAATCGAATGCCTGCCAGGCGACCTGCCAGAGTTCATCACCGTTGACCTGACCAACGTGGACGTTGGCCACTCGGTGCACGTTGCCGACCTGGCACTGCCAAAAGGCGTGACCGCTGTTACCCACGGCAACAACCTGACCATCGCCACCGCGTCGGTGCCAGCTGGCCAGGTATCGGCTGACGCCGCTGCCGCTGAATAAGAGATTTCGCTCTCTGACGAAGAAACCCGCCTCTGGCGGGTTTTTTTTTGAGTGCGTCTACCCCCAACCAGAGGCTGGGGTCTGACCCCGTACGGGGTCAGACCCCTTGGGGCCGCAGTGCGGGGTAAAAGTTTGCGATAATGCTGTTTATTTGACTGCATTCCCATGCCCATCCGTCTCATCGTTGGCCTCGGCAATCCGGGGCCAGAATACGAACAAACCCGCCACAACGCCGGCTTCTGGCTGGTCGACAACCTTGCCAACGACTGCGGCGCGCGCCTGCAGCGCGAGAGCAAGTACAACGCCATGTTCGCCAAGGCCAGCATCGCCGGCCAGGAAGTCTATCTGCTGGAGCCGCTGACCTATATGAACCGCTCCGGCCAGTCGGTCGGCGCGCTGTGCCGCTTCTTCAAGATCACCGCCGACGAGGTGCTGGTCGTCCACGACGAGCTGGACCTGATGCCCGGCATCGCCCGCCTGAAAAAAGGCGGCTCCTCGGGCGGCCACAACGGCCTGAAGGACATCACCGCCGCGCTCGGCACGCAGGACTACTGGCGGCTGCGCCTGGGCATCGGCCATCCGCGCACCTTGAACCTGGCGCAGCAGGTGGCCGACTTCGTGCTGCACCGCCCGCGCCGCGAGGACCAGGACCTGATCGAACGCGCCATCGACAAATCGCTGCTGGTCATGCCGCAAATCGTCAAAGGGGAGTTCCCCAACGCCACCATGAAGCTGCACACCGACTGAAAGGATCCGATGAAACGCATACCGATCGTTGCACTGCTGGCCGCTGCGGCCGCCCACGCGCAGGACGCCGGCACCCTCATCAACGGCATGTATCCGCAACTGGAGGCGATCTACAAGGACTTGCACGCGCATCCCGAGATCGCCTTCCAGGAGGAGCGCACGGCCGCCAGGCTGGCCGCGGAAATGCGCAAGATCGGCTTTGAGGTCACGGAAAAGGTCGGCAAGACCGGCGTGGTGGCCATCTACAAGAACGGCGCCGGCCCGATGGTGCTGGTGCGCACCGAGCTGGACGGCCTGCCGATGGACGAAAAATCCGGCCTGCCGTATGCCAGCAAGAACGGCGCCGCGCACAGTTGCGGCCACGACGTCCACATGACCGCGTGGCTGGGCGCCGCGCGCGCGCTGGTGGCGCTCAAATCGCAGTGGAAGGGCACGCTGATGTTCATCGGCCAGCCGGCCGAGGAAACCGTGTCCGGCGCCAAGGCCATGCTGGATGACGGCCTGTTCCAGCGCTTCGGCGGCAAGCCCGATTACGCCTTCGCGCTGCACTCGTGGCCGCTGGCCTACGGCACCATCGGTTACAACAGCGGCGCGGTGTCCTCCAATTCCGATGCGATCGAGATCACCTTCAAGGGCCGGGGCGGCCACGGTTCGGCGCCGGACAAGGCGCTGGACCCGATCACCATCGCCGCGCGCTTCGTGGTCGACGTGCAGACCGTCATCAGCCGCGAAAAGGATCCGAAGGAATTCGGCGTGGTGACGATCGGCGCCATCAACGGCGGCACGGTCGGCAACATCATTCCGGACACGGTGAGGGTGCGCGGCACCATCCGCAGCTACAGCCCGGCGGTGCGCGAAAAGCTCCTGGCCGGCGTACGCCGCGTCGCCAATGCCTCGGCGGCCATGGCCGACGCGCCGGCGCCGGACGTGCAACTGATTCCGGGCGGCCTCGCCATCGACAACAACGACGCGCTGGTGACGCGCACCGAGGGCGTGCTGAAGCAAGCCTTCGGCGACGCCAACGTCTCGCGCATGCCGGCCATGACGGCCAGCGAGGATTTCTCGCAGTACGTCAACCAGGGCGTGCCGGGCATGTTCTTCTTCACCGGCGTGTACGCTCCGCAAGACGTGGCGGCGGCCGACAAGGGCGGCAAGCCGGTCGCCTTCAACCACTCGCCGTACTACGCGCCGGTGCCGGAACCGTCGATCAAGACCGCTGCTCAGGCGATGACGTTGGCGGTGCTGAACGTGATGAGCGCAGCAGCCGCCAAGCCTTAAGCTGGCGCCGCGCGGTTATCTGGCGCTAGAAATCCAGCGGTCGACGCGCTGCTCCAGAATCGGCAGCGGCAAGGTGCCATCGCCGATCACGACTTCGTGGAATTTCTGGTAGCTGAACTTGTCGCCCAGCGCCTGCTGCGCCCGCGCGCGCAGTTCCAGAATCTTCAGCGAACCGATCTTGTAGCTCAACGCCTGCGCCGGCCACACCATGTAACGCTCGACCTGATTGCGGGCACGCGCCTCCGGCCAGCCCAGCGTATCGGCCAGATAGGCAATCGCCTGCTCGCGGGTCCAGCCCTTGGCGTGCATGCCGGTGTCCACCACCAGCCGCGCGGCGCGCAGCATCTCCGCGTTCAAGTGGCCGTAGTAGGCCACCGGGTCATCGTACAGGCCCATCTCCTTGCCCAGCGTTTCCGAATACAAGGCCCAGCCCTCGGTATAGGCGGCGCTGTTCTGATTTTCGGTACTGAACTTGCGGAAGTCCGGCAGGTCCAACTCTTTCAGCAAGGCCGCATGCAGGTGGTGGCCCGGCACGCCCTCATGCAGGAACAGGCTGACCATGTCGACACGGCTGTACTTCTTCGGATCGTTGACCACCGGCCAGAACACGCCCGGATGCGAGCCGTCGGCCGCCGGCGGCGTGTAATGGTCGGAAGCGGTGGCACGGGTCAGCTCGGGCTCGAGATGCAGCTCCAGCTTGGCTTTCGGGATCAGGCTGAAGTAGGTGGGCAGCTTGGCCTGCACTTGCGCATAGATGGCGCGGTACGCGTCCAGCACCTGCTCGTCGGTGGTGAAGATGTTGTACTTGGTCTGCGCGCCGACCCACTGCGGCAGCTGTTTCTCGGGACCGTCGAAGCCCAGCTTGGGGCCCAGCACGGTCAGTTGCTGCTGGATACGCGCCACTTCCTTCAGGCCCAGCGCATGCACCTCGTCGGCCGACAACGGCAGGTTGGTGCTGTCCTTGATGTGGGCCGCGTACCAGGCGGCGCCGTTCGGCAGCGCGCTCCAGCCGGTGCTGGCGCGGCTGGCCGGCAGGTATTCGTTCTGCAGGAAGTTGACCAGGCGCGTCAGCGCCGGCGCGATGCCCTTGTCCACCGCCTTCAGGTAGCCGGCGGTCAGTTGCTTTTTCTCGGCGTCCGAGAACGAGGCCGGGAAGCGCGTCACCGGCGAATAATAGACGCTGGTTTCCGGCGTGGCCGCGCGCAGGTTCTGGAATTGCGGCAGCATGGCAACCGTGATCGCCTTCGGCTGCACCAGGCCGCTGCGCATGCCTTCCTTCATGTTGGCGATGGCCTGGTCGATCCATCCCGGCAGCTGGTTCAGCCGGCTCAGGTAGGCCTGGTATTGCTTGACCGTTTGCAGCGGCTGCGAACCGGTGCCGCCGGCATAATTGGCCAGCGTGCTCGGCACGTTGTCGAACTGGTTCAGCGGCAGCAGATGCTCGGGGAAGGACTCCATCTGCATCGCGTTGTTCAGCTCATAGGTCAGCAGATCGTAGGTCAGCTGATCCTGCGCGCCGAGCTGGTCGCGGTGCACCGCCATCAGCTGTTTCTGCATCGTGCGGTACAGCGTGAACTGCGCCGCGCGCACCTTCGGCGAAATCGCCAGGCCGAGCTGGTCATCGTAGCGGCTGTCGCCGTTGGCGGTGGCAAACAGCAGCGGATCGAACTTGCAGCGGGCCGTGTGGAAGGCCGCCGCGATCTTCGCCAGCTGCTTCTGCGCCTGCCCGGCCTTGGCCGCCGCCACCGGCGCCTTCGCCTGCACCGGCAACGTGTGAGCACCCGCCAGCATCAGGCTGGCAATCAGAACCGAAGTACGCAGACGAGACATAAATTTTCCTGAAAGATGTGATGGCGAAAGAGTCTAGCACCAAACAAGTCATCTGCAACATCAGCTTGCCGGGATGTCATGGCCTGATGACCAGGGCGGAAAGCACCTTGCGCACGGCATCGGGAATCGGCACCGGGCGGTTGCCGGCGCGTTCGACGTAGACGTGGACGAAGTGGCCGGCGGCGGCCGGCAGGGGATCGGTGTTGCGGTACAGGGCGATCTCGTAGCGCACGCTGGAGTTGCCCAGCTTGGCCACGCGGATGCCGGCGTGGACCGTGTCCGGAAACGCGATCGGCGCGAAGTAGGCGCAGCCGCTGTCGACCACAAACCCCACCACCTCGCCGTTGTGGATGTCCAGCACGCCCGCCGCGATCAGGAACTGGTTCACCGCCGTATCAAAGTACGAGTAATAGACAACATTGTTCACATGGCCATAGATGTCGTTATCCATCCACCGGGTCGGGATGGTGAGGAAGTGGCGGAACTGGTCCCGCCCGGCGTCGCGCACCGTCATGCTGTCTCCTGTTTTTTGAAGAGTCTGGGCAAGGGAGGTACAATGGACCCTTGAACGCTGTAAACAGCAAGAATACCCAAAAACGCCCCCCGCGGCCGTTTTCACCAGCCGCTTGCCGGCCATATTGATATTTAAAGGTTTTTCATGAGTCTCCAATGCGGCATCGTCGGCTTGCCTAACGTCGGCAAGTCCACCCTGTTCAACGCCCTGACCAAGGCCGGCATCCCGGCCGAGAACTATCCGTTCTGCACCATCGAGCCGAACGTTGGCGTGGTCGAAGTGCCGGACCCGCGCATGGCCAAGCTGGCCGAGATCGTCAAGCCGGAGCGCCTGGTCAACGCCATTGTCGAATTCGTCGACATCGCCGGCCTGGTGGCGGGCGCGTCGCAGGGCGAGGGACTGGGCAACCAGTTCCTGTCGCACATCCGCGAAACCGACGCCATCGTCAACGTGGTGCGCTGCTTCGAGGATGAGAACGTGATCCACGTGGCCGGCAAGGTCAGCCCGCTGGACGACATCGAGGTGATCCAGACCGAGCTGGCGCTGGCCGACCTCGGCACCGTGGAAAAAGCCATCCACCGCGAGCAGAAGAAAGCCCGCTCGGGCGACAAGGACGCGATCAAGCTGGTGGCGCTGATGGAGCGCCTGGTGCCGCACCTGAACGAAGCCAAGCCGGTGCGCTCGCTGGGCCTGGACGAGGCCGAGATGCTGCTGATCAAGCCGCTGTGCCTGATCACTGCCAAGCCGGCCATGTACGTGGCCAACGTCGCGGAAAACGGCTTCACCAACAACCCGCTGCTGGACCAGCTGACCGCCTACGCCGCCACCCAGAACGCGCCGATCGTGGCCATCTGCGCGGCCATCGAGGCCGAGATCGCCGACCTGGACGACGCCGACAAGGCCGCCTTCCTGGCCGACATGGGCATGGAAGAGCCGGGCCTGGACCGCCTGATCCGCGCCGGCTACAAGCTGCTGGGTCTGCAAACCTACTTCACCGCCGGCGTGAAGGAAGTGCGCGCCTGGACCATCCACATCGGCGACACGGCGCCACAAGCGGCCGGCGTGATCCACACCGACTTCGAACGCGGCTTCATCCGCGCGCAGACCATCGCCTACGACGATTACATCCAGTACAAGGGCGAGGCCGGCGCCAAGGAAGCTGGCAAAATGCGCGCCGAGGGCAAGGAGTACGTGGTCAAGGATGGCGACGTGCTGAACTTCCTGTTCAACGTGTAAAAACACTTCAGTGAAGCATGTCGTTCCGGCGTAGGCCGGAACCCATAGAACGCTTGCAAGCCATGACACATGCGGCGTATGGATTCCGGCCTGCGCCGGAATGACAGATCAAACGCTGACTGAACGGTATTCCGCCACTGCGGGCCTGGTTGTTTCAGGCCGTGGGTTTCAGCGGCTTGACCGTGCGCAGGTCGTCGACGATGTACGACATCGAAGCGCGGATGCCGGTGCCGCAACGCAGCGGCGCCAGCGCCGACATTTCCTCGCCCGCCGCCGCTGGCAGGCGCAGCGTGCCCTGGCCGACCCAGGCCTGCGCGATGTGGACATCGCGCGGCACATTCATCACCAGTTCATTCACCGCCGGCTGATCATGCTGGCCGGCCGCCAGGCGCGGCGTGTACAGCAGGTTGACCACCGGGCGCTGCTCCAGCGCCGCCGGATTGGTCAACTCCTGCGCCAGCGTCACCACGCCTTCGGCCAGGCGCTGCCCGTTGGCGCTCATGCTGCCGGCGAAGCGCGCGCCCGCCACCAGTTGCGGCGCCGCCTTGCTGGGCGCGGCGTGCAGGCGCGTCTGGAATACCTGGCCCAGCCGTTTCGGATAGCCTTGCGACCAGCCGCGCGCCAGCGCGGCGTCGTTGTCGACGAAGATGTAGGGGCAGTAGGACACCGGCTGGCCATCCAGCAGGGCGTCGACCAGGATGAAAAACTCGCGGTACTGGTAGCGCGCCGGGTCGAGGAATTCGTCGTGCTCGCCGGTGAACTGCCAGTCGTAGAAGTAGCCGACCGCGCGCCCGTTGGCTTGCGTGTCGGGCGCCAGGCCCGGCGGCAGCAGGGCGGCCACCTGCGCCGGATCGGCCCAGAATTCGATGGCCAGGAAGTCGGACGAGTAGTGCCACGGCGGCGCCTGGTTCAGCGAGGCGATGCCGCCCGGAGTACGCGGATAGTGAAAGCCTTGTAGCATGATGCGTTCCTTGAGGTGAGGTTGGCCTTACATGCCGGCGGCTTTGAGGATCAGGTTGGCGACTTCCTGCGGATGCGAAATCAGCGACAGGTGGCTGGAGTCCAGTTCGATGGTCTGGGCGCCCATGCGCTTTGCCATGAAGCGTTGCAGGTCGGGGTTGATGGTGCGGTCCTGGGTCGACACCGCGTACCACGTCGGCTTGACGCGCCACGCGGCCTGGGTGGTGCGGGCCGAGAAGATCGATTGCGAGGCCTGGCCTTGCACCGCGTACAGGCTCAGCGCGCGGGCGGTGGGCAGGTCGCCGCCGAAATCGTTGAGGAAGGCTTTTTCGCTGAGTTGGGCAAAGCCGTCGGGCGTTTTGATCAGGCCGGCGCTGGCGGGCGCGGCCGGGAAGCGCGCGGCCAGCGCGCCGTAGTCTTCGCCGGCGTCGGGGCCGCGTGCCGCCACGTAGACCAGCGCCGTCACCTTGGGATCGATGCCGGCCTGGCTGATCACCATGCCGCCGTAGGAGTGCGCCACCAGCACGGTGGGGCCGTCCTGCAGCGCCAGGATGCGGCGCGTGGCCTCGGCGTCGTCGGCCAGCGAGGTCAGCGGATTTTGCACGGCGGTCACGTGCAGGCCGGCTTTCTGCAGCAGCGGGATCACCTCGGACCAACTGGAGGCATCGGCGTACAACCCGTGCACCAGCACGACGTTGTGGGCGACCGTGCTGGCTTTCTGCACCGGCGTGGTCTGGGCGAAGCTGGTGACGGACACCAGCAGGGTTGCCGCGCTGGCGGCAAGGGCGGAGGTAAACATGCGGCGTTTCATGATGGACATCCTTCCAGGTTGCGCTACGTGAATGTTGCCGGCCGTGCCGACAACGCCGAGATGGCAGATCCCAGCGTAGTCCATCAGGGTTATTGGCGAAATCATACGTCGGTACGGTGCCTGATACTTTGGTATGAGCCCCGGCTGCAAGGCGGGCGCGGGCGGCGCCGCGCGGCAAGGTATAATCGCCGGATTGCCTGCCTTACCTCTACATAGAAAATACTCTTCATGGCTTCTTCCAACGAAAACGTCAGCATGGCGCTGTTCTGCGATTTTGAGAACGTGGCGCTCGGCGTGCGTGACGCTAACTACGACAAGTTCGATATCAAGCCGGTGCTGGAGCGCCTGCTGCTCAAGGGCAGCATCGTGGTCAAGAAAGCTTATTGCGACTGGGACCGCTACAAGTCCTTCAAGGCGTCGATGCACGAGGCTAACTTCGAGCTGATCGAGATTCCGCACGTGCGCCAGTCGGGCAAGAATTCGGCCGACATCCGCATGGTGGTGGACGCGCTGGACCTGTGCTACACCAAGTCGCACGTGGACACCTTCGTCATCATTTCCGGCGATTCCGATTTTTCGCCGCTGGTGTCCAAGCTGCGCGAGAACGCCAAGAAGGTGATCGGCGTCGGCGTCAAGCAGTCGACGTCCGATCTGCTGGTGGCCAATTGCGACGAGTTCATCTTCTACGATGACCTGGTGCGCGAGAGCCGCCGCGTCAAGCGCGAGGCCAGTGCCGACAACAAGACGCAGGTCAAGCGCACGCCGGAGGAGGAACGCGCGCGCCGCGAGGAGATGGAGAAGCGCCGCAACCAGGCGGTGGAGATCGCCGTCAATACCTTCGAGGCGCTGGTGCTGGAGCGCGGCGACAGCGGCAAGATCTGGGCCTCGGTGCTGAAGGAGGCGATCAAGCGCCGCAAGCCGGATTTCAGCGAGTCGTACTACGGTTTCCGCACCTTCGGCAATCTGATCGAGGAGTGCAAGGCGCGCGGCCACCTGGAGTTTGGCCGCGACGAGAAGTCGGGCGCGTATGTGTATCGTGGCAGCGGTGTGCCGCAGCCGGTCAGCGAGGCGCCGGTGGGCGTGGAGGGCGTGGCGCCGGTGGCCGCGCCGGAAGGTGGACAGCAGGAGTCGCGCCGCAGCCGCAATCGTGGCCGTACGGCGGCGGAGCGGTTTGCCGAGCGTCAGGCACAGCGTCTGGCGCAGCAGCAGCGCCCGGCGCAGTCCGCATCCGATGCGGCGGGCGAGCAGGTGGTTGCCGATGAACTGGCTGAGGTCGCGCCGGTTGACGTTGCGCTGGCGGATAACGCGCCGGTCAACGCTGCGCTGGCGGATAACGCGCCGGTCAACGCTGCGCCGGTCGTGCTGGAGCCGGCCGTCGAGTTGCCGGTGGAAGCAGCCGCGTCGGCCGCGAGCGCTGCGGCGCCGGCCAGGAAAAAGAATGGCACCAAGCCGCCTGCGCGCAAGCTGAAGACGGCTGCCAAGAAGGGCCAGGCGGCGGACGGCGATACCACGGCCGCCGCAGACGTCGCGCCGCTTGCGCCAGCCGCCGCGCCTGGCGTCGAGGTGCGGGCCGTTGCTGGCGCTGCCGGCGCCGCGCCGGCCGCAGAGGCGTCGGCCGCTGCGGACGCGGGCGCTGCCAAGTCGGCCAAGCCAGCCAAGGCCGCCGCCAAAGGCAAGCCCAAGGCCAGGCCGGCCACCAAGCCAGCCGCCGAGCCGGTCCCGGCAAACCCGCCACGCAAGCCGGCCGCGGCAAACACGCCGCGCAAGCCGGCCGCGCCACGCGCGCCGCGTCCGCCTAAAGCGACGCCGGTCAGCGAGGAGTAAGCCGATGCCGACGCTGTCCGCCATCACGCTATATCCGATCAAGTCCTGCGCCGGCCTGTCACTGCAGCAGGTTACGCTGACCACGCTCGGCCTGATGACCGAGCAGATCTACGATCGCGAATGGATGGTGGTGGACGCCAACGGCGCCTGCCTGACCCAGCGTGAGCATCCGCGCATGGCGCTGATCCAGCCCACGCTGAAGGCCGCCACGCTGGAAGTCCACGCGCCCGGCATGCTGCGGCTGGAAATCCCGCTCGGCCTGCCGGACCCGGCCACCGCGCCGGCGCTGACCACGCACATCTGGGACGACCACGTGCTGGCCTACGACTGCGACGGGCTGACCGCCGAATGGTTCAGCAAATTTATCGGCGTGCCGTGCCGCCTGGTGCGCTTCCACGCCCACGCCGAGCGCCCGGTCAGCACCAAGTGGACCGGCGGCGTCCAGGCCAGCACCATGTTTTCCGACGGCTACCCGGTGCTGGTGGCCAGCACCGCCTCGCTGGACGACCTGAACCAGAAACTGGTGGCGGCCGGCCGCCAGGCGCTGCCGATGAACCGTTTCCGTCCCAACCTGGTCATCGACGGCATCGAGGCCTTCGAGGAGGACTACGCCGACAGCTACCAGATCGGCGCGGTGACGCTGAAGCCGGTCAAGCCCTGTCCGCGTTGCCCGATGCCGTCGATCGACCAGGCCACCGGCCAGATCGGCCCCGATCCGATGGACATCATGCAAAGCTACCGCGCCAAGCCCGAGGTGGAAGGCGCGCTGTGCTTCGGCATGAATGCCATTTTGATTGCCGGAGAGGATCAAGTTGTGCGCGTCGGACAAGAAATTGAAGTTCCCTTGGCGTTTTGACACGCCAAAGCATTCCCAAGCGGCGCAACTTGGCGTAAGGTGACGGAGTACGCACGAAAGGCCACTCATGACGCAGACCGCCACCGGAAAACTTCCGCCCCAGAACGATCACGCCGCCACGGCGCATGATCTGGCGGCCGAAAACCGGGCTCTGCGTGCCCGCATGGCCTACCTGCTGGAGCAGGCCGAGCGCAACCATTCGATCATGACGCGGCACCAGGCGTTCGACCTGGAGATCGTCGGCGCCAGCAACTTCCCCGAGCTGATCGGCACCATCTTCCGCGTACTGCCCGTCATCTCCGAGCTCGACAGCGTGACGCTGACGCTGGTCGACGAGGACGCCGACATCCGCACCGTGATGCTGAAGCTGGACGTGGTGTTCGAGGACTTCCCCGACCTGATCTTCGTCGAGGGGCTGGACGAGCTGGGCTTCGACCTCGGCCGCCGCAGCGCCTATTCGCCGACGCCCAAGCCGCTGCTGGGCATGTACGACAAGCTGCGCCACGCGCCGTCCTTCCCCCACGCCCCGGCCGGGCTGCAGAGCGTGGCGCTGGTGCCGCTGCTGCGCAACAAGCGCATCATCGGCAGCCTTAACCTGGGCAGCTGCGATCCGACCCGCTTCACGCCCAGCCTGGGCACCGACTTCATCGAGCACATGGCGTCCATCATCGCCATCTGCCTGGAAAACGTCATCAGCAACGAGATGCTGAAGTACATCGGCCTGACCGACTCGCTGACCGGCGTCTACAACCGCCGCTATATCGACCGCCGCCTGCTGGAAGAGATCGCCCGCGCGCGCCGCCAGCAGTATCCGATTTCTTTCATGTACATCGACATCGACCACTTCAAGCGCGTCAACGACACCGTCGGCCACGGCGGCGGCGACGAAGTGCTGCGCGAGGTGGCGGCGCGCATCAAGAACGAGCTGCGCGCGTCGGACGCGCTGGCGCGCTTCGGCGGCGAGGAATTCGTCGTGCTGCTGATCGACGCCAACCTGGAAAGCGCGGCCTTCGTGGCCGAGCGCATCCGCGCCAGCGTGGCCGGCAGCATGATCGCGCTGTCGCCGGAATTGCAGTTGTCGGTCACGGTGTCGATCGGCGTCGCCTGCCTGGAGGTGGGCACGGCCGACGGCGAGCCCGAGGCCATCGGCCGCAACCTGATCGAACGCGCCGACGGCTTGCTGTACGACGCCAAGGAAGGCGGCCGCAACCGGGTGGTCAGCTACCGCGCCGCCTAGGCGATTTTCTGGATTTCGTTGAAAGAGTTAATGCATGCGGGTGCTTTATCTGCATTAACCCAGGCAATAACATGGCTGCAACTTCACTTCTTGAAAGGCATGCCATGAACCCCCTCCGCCTTGCCGCCGCTGTTGCGCTGGCTTTTTCCCTCCATGTCCACGCCGCCGAGCCGGTGCCGCAGCAACGGCCGATCGGCCACGCCGAGCGCGTGTTCGCGTTCACCGGCGCCATGCCGACCGGCGTCAGCGTCTCCGAGACCGGCCGCATCTTCGTCAATTTCCCGCAGTGGGGCGATGAGGTGCCGTTCGGCGTCGGCGAGATCCGCGATGGCCGCGTGGTCGCCTATCCGAGCGCCGAGGCCAACCGCGACTTCCTCAGCGTGCAGAGCGTGGTGGCCGATGGCCAGGGCAAGCTGTGGGTGCTGGACACGGCGGCGCCGGGCTTCGCGGCGCCCAAGCCAGGCGGCCCCAAGCTGGTGGCGGTGGACCTGAAGACCAACCAGGTGGCGCGGACGGTGGTGTTTCCGTCCAACGTGATCTTGCCGACCACCTATGTCAATGACGTGCGTTTTGATTTCCGCACCGGCACCGCGTATGTGACCGACTCGTCGCTGAGCGGGCCGGGCGCCATCATCGTGCTGGACCTGGCCAGCGGCAAGGCGCTGCGGCGCTTGAGCGGGCATGCGTCGACGTCGCCGGACCCGGCGTTTGTGCCGGTGGTGGAGGGCGAGAGCATGCAGGTGCGCAATGCGGATGGCAGCACGCAGCCGTTCACGGTGGCGTCGGATGGCATCGCCTTGTCGGCGGACGGCAAGACCCTGTATTACAGCGCGCTGTCCAGCCGGCATCTGTATGCGGTGCCGACCGCCTTGCTGCGCGATCCGGCGGTGAGCGAGGCGCAACTGGCGGCGGCGGTCAAGGATCTGGGCGAGAAGGGCGCGTCGGACGGGCTGGAGGCGGATGCGGATGGCGCGGTGTATGCCAGCGATTACGAGCACAACAGCATCCGCAAGCGCGCGCCGGACGGCAGCTGGAGCACGCTGGCCAGCGATGGGCGGTTGTTGTGGCCGGATACCCTGTCGATCGGGCCGGACGGGTATTTGTACTTCACGGCCAACCAGCTGCACCGGCAGGCCGGCTTCCATGGCGGCAGGGACTTGCGCGAGAAAACGTATGGCTTGTTCCGCGTGAAGATTGATGCCAGGCCGGCGCCAACCCGGTAGCGTGACTGTCGGGGTGACAGCATGCGGAACAACGCGGCGTTGGCGCCAACTTGGTCGCTTGCTTTCACCCCCAACCGGCGCGCCGCCGCCGGGGTCTGACCCCGTACGGGGTCAGACCCCTTTGTGGCCCTGCGGGGTTGAGCGTCAGCGTAACAGCCGCTGCTCGGCGCGGTTGACCGCGTCGGCCGCGCCGCGCAGCACCACCACGTCGCCGGCCTGCAGCACCGTCTCCGGCGCCACTTCCACGCCGCCCTTGCCGCGGCGGATGCTGGCCACCTCGGCCCCGTCCAGATCCAGCGACCCTAGCGACCGCCCCACGCTGCCGGCGCCGCCGGTCAGCGTGACCGTGTGCAGCCGCTCGGGATCGGTCTCCTCCTCCACATCCGTCATGCCCGGGAAGTACCCGCGCAAGGACGCATACCGCTCCTCGCGCGCCGCCTGCACCCGGTGCACCACGCGCCGCAGCGGCACGCCCAGCATCACCAGCGCGTGCGAGGCCAGCATCAGGCTGCCCTCCATGATCTCCGGCACCACCTCGGCCGCGCCGGCCGCCTTCAGCCGGTCCAGATCGGTATCGTCATACGAGCGCACGATGACCGGCATGGCCGGCGTCAGCTCGTTCACCTGGCGCAGCACGCGCAGCGCCGACGCCGTGTCCGCATACGAAATCACCACCGCGCTGGCGCGGTAGATGCCGGCCGCCACCAGGCTCTCGCGCCGCCCGGCATCGCCGTACGATACCTGCGCGCCGGCCGTCTGCGCCTCCTGCACCCGCTCCGGGTCCATGTCCAGCGCGTGGTAATCGATCTTTTCCTCGGCCAGCAAGGTGGCCAGGCGCTGGCCGCTGCGGCCGAAGCCGCACACGATCACGTGCTTGTTGGTCGACATCGCGCGGCTGGCGATCTTGGTCAATTGCAGCGACTGCATCATCCACTCGTTGCTGGAGAACTTCATCACGATCTTGTCCGACTGCGCGATGATGAACGGCGCCAGCAGCATCGACAGCACCATCGACGCCAGCACCACCTGCACCAGGTAGGACTCCATCAGATGATGATCGGCCGCCAGGTTGAGCAGCACGAAGCCGAACTCGCCCGCCTGCGCCAGCGCCAGGCCGACCCGCATCGACACGCCATCCGACGAGCCGAACACCTTGGCCAGGCCGGCGATCAGCGCAAACTTCAGCAGCACCGGCGCGCACAGCAGCAACAGCACCAGCCACCAGTTGTCCAGCACCATGCGCAGGTTGAGCAGCATGCCGATGGTGATGAAGAACAGGCCCAGCAGCACATCGCGGAACGGCTTGATGTCCTCTTCCACCTGATGCTTGAACTCGGTTTCGGAAATCAGCATGCCGGCCACGAACGCGCCGAGCGCCAGCGACAGACCGGCGCGCTCGGTGATCCAGGCCGCGCTCAAGGTCACCAGCAGCAGGTTCAGCATGAACAATTCCTGCGACTGGCGCTTGACCACGATGGTGAACCAGCGGCGCGTGACCTTGTGGCCGACCACGAACAGCAGGGCCAGCACCACCACCGCCTTCAGGCTGGCCCAGGCCAGCGTCTCGGCCAGCGCCTCGGGCCGCTCGCCCAGCGACGGGATCAGGATCAGCAGCGGCACCACCGCCAGGTCCTGGAACAGCAGGATGCCGATGATCTTGCGGCCATGTTCGCTTTCCAGCTCCAGCCGCTCGGTCAGCATCTTGGAGACGATGGCGGTGGAGGACATGGCCAGCGCGCCGCCCAGCGCAAACGAGGCCTGCCAGCTGATGTGCAGATTGGGCGGCAACTGGGTGGCCAGCGTCCAGCCAAAGATCATGGTGGCGATGATGGTCAGCACCACCTGCGCCATGCCCAGCCCGAACACGATGCTGCGCATGGCCTTCAGCTTGGGCAGCGAGAATTCCAGGCCAATGGAGAACATCAGGAACACCACGCCGAACTCGGCCAGGCCATGCGTGGTTTCGCTCTGCTCGGCCAGGCCGAGCGCGTGGGGGCCGATCAGGATGCCGACCGTCAGGTAGCCCAGCATCGGCGGCAAATGCAGCATGCGGAACGCCACCACGCCGAGCACGGCGCTTCCCAGCAGCAACAATGTTAATTCGAGGGGTGAAAACGTCATTTCAACGGCGCCAGTGAGTGAAGTTCGTTGTTTGCGGTGCGCTTTGGCGCGTTATGTTGTGACTGGCAAGTTTTTTGCTTTCCCAATTCGGCTATACTTGGGCATGAGTGTAACCCATGAAAAAACAATGCTGAAAGTTTTTGATGCAAAAACGGCACTGCGGCTTGCCCAAGACACGCTGCAAAACGAAGCGGACGCCATCAATGCGCTGAATGCCCGCCTGGCGGACGACGACAGCGTGGTGCAAGCCATTTCCCTGCTGCTCAACTGCACCGGCCGCGTGGTGGTGTCGGGCATCGGCAAGTCCGGCCACATCGGCCGCAAGATCGCCGCCACGCTGGCCTCGACCGGCACGCCGGCGCTGTTCGTGCACCCGGCCGAAGCCGCGCACGGCGACCTCGGCATGGTGACTGCCGATGACGCGTTTATTGCCATTTCGTATTCCGGCGAAAGCTCGGAGCTGATGACCATCCTGCCGGTCGTCAAGCGCATGGGCAGCAAGGTCATCGCCATCACCGGCAAGCCGGGCTCCAGCCTGGCCACCATCGCCGACGTTCACCTGAACGTGGCCGTGGCCAAGGAAGCCTGCCCGATGAATTTGGCGCCGACCACCTCGACCACCGTCACGCTGGCGCTGGGCGACGCGCTGGCCGTGGCGCTGCTGGACCTGCGCGGTTTCAAGGAAGAAGATTTCGCCCGCTCGCATCCCGGCGGCGCGCTGGGCCGCCGCCTGCTGACCCACGTCAAGGACGTGATGCGCAGCGGCGACGCCGTGCCGAGCGTCAGCGCCGACGTCAAGCTGACCGACGCCTTGCTGGAAATCACCCAGAAGGGCATGGGCATGACCGCCATCGTCGACGCCGACCACAAGCCGATCGGCGTGTTCACCGACGGCGACCTGCGCCGCATGATCGAAAAAGTGCAGGACTTCAGCAAGGTAATCATCGGCGATGTGATGCACGCCAACCCGCGCACCATCTCGCCTGAGAAAATGGCGGTGGACGCGGTGGCCGTGATGGAGCAGTTCCGCATCAACCAGATGCTGGTGACCGACGCCGACGGCAAGCTGGTGGGCGCGCTGCACATCCACGACCTGACCCGCGCCAAGGTGATCTGATGAGCATGACGTACCTGGAACGCGCGGCGCGCGTCAAGCTGATGATTTTCGACGTCGACGGCGTGCTGACCGACGGCAGCCTGCACTACGGCGCCGACGGCGAGGCGCTGAAGACGTTCAA
This sequence comes from Duganella sp. 1224, assembly GCF_013408245.1. Classification (GTDB taxonomy): domain Bacteria; phylum Pseudomonadota; class Gammaproteobacteria; order Burkholderiales; family Burkholderiaceae_D; genus Rugamonas. The sequence goes on along the minus strand of NZ_JACBYS010000007.1, from coordinate 188,797 downwards.
CGTGCAGGACGGCCTGGGCATCAAGCTGATCCAGGAAGCCGGCATCCAGACCGCCATCATCAGCGCGCGCACGTCGCCGCAGGTGATACGCCGCGCGGCCGACCTGGGCATCAGCCATCTGCACCAGGGCGGCCACGACAAGCTGACGCCGTTCAACGCGCTGCTGGAAAAGACCGGCCTGACAGCCGAGCAGGTCGGCTTCATCGGCGACGACGTGGTCGATTTGCCGATCCTCAAGCGGGTCGGCTTTGCGGTGGCGGTGCCGAACGGCCGCAAGGAAGTACTGGAGCTGGCGCACCACACCACCGTGGCCTACGGCGGCAAGGGCGCTGTGCGGGAAGTGTGCGAACTGCTGATGCATGCGCAAGGCAGCTACGCGCGCGTGATGGCACAATTCCTGGTTTGAACGAGGATTTCAGTCATGCGTAAAAGAACAGCCCACCGCTGGCAACTGACGTTGATCATGATGGTCGGCGTGTTCGTGGCCGTCGGCAGCTTCTGGCTGGTGCAGGTGGTGGACCAGGCCGGCCAGCAGGCGCAGGCCGACAAGTTCCGCGACGAGCCGGACTACATCATCGACCGCTTCAGCCTGGTGCGCATGAATGACAAGGGCCAGCCGTCGTACATCGTGTCCGGCGACAAGCTGACCCACCATCCCACCGATGATTCGTCGCTGATCGACAAGCCGTACGTGCACAGCCTGGGCGGCGAACAGCCGCCGATGAATATCCACGCGGACACCGGGTTTATCGACCAGGGCAATACGCGCGTCAAGCTGACCGGCAACGTCGATGTGGTGCGGCCCGCCACCAAACAGGCGCAGGAACTGCGCCTGAAGACCAGCACGCTGACGGTGTACCCGGACGAGGAACGGATGGAAACCACCGCCAAGGTGGACATGCTGTCCGGCCGCTCGACCGCCACCGGCACCGGCATGACGGCCAACAACGCCACCCGCCAGATCACGCTGGGCGGCCGCGGAACAATTACGCTGCCGCCGCGCGCGGCACATTGAAGGAACGAGAAACATGAACGCATTCAAGATGAACAAACTGATGCTGGCCGCCACGCTGCTGCTGGCCGCCGCCGGCGCGGCCCACGCCGAAAAAGCCGACTCCAGCAAGCCGACCCAGATCACCTTCGACCAGCTGGACGCCGATGACGTCAAGCAGATCAAGACCTTCACCGGCAATGTCGTGCTGACCCGCGGCACCTTGCTGATGAAGTCGCCGAAGGCGGTGGTCACCGAGGACCCGGAGGGCTACCAGTACGTGGTGCTGACCAGCGGCGCCGGGGTGCAGGCCAACTTCCGCCAGAAGCTGGACGGCCCGGGCGACCAGTGGGTCGAGGGCAAGGCCGACCGCATCGAATACGACGGCAAGACCGAGCTGGTCAAGCTGTTTTCCAAGGCCCAGATCAAGAAGCTGGAGGCAGCCAAGGTGGCCAGCCAGGTCGATGGCGAATTCATTTCCTACGACAGCCGCAAGGAAATGTTCGCGGTGAAGAACACGTCCAGCGGCGACAGCAAGGTCGGCGGCGGCCAGAGCACGATGGTGATCCAGCCATCCAACAAGCAGGCCGCGCCGGCGCCGGTCCCGACCACCCAGCCAGCACCGGGGAAATAAGATGGAGCCATCCTGCGGTAGCACCCTGATCGTCAAAGGCTTGCAGAAGACCTACGGCAAGCGCCAGGTGGTGCATGACGTGTCGTTGCAGGTCGAGTGCGGCGAAGTGGTCGGCCTGCTGGGGCCCAACGGCGCCGGCAAGACCACCTCGTTTTACATGATCGTTGGCCTGGTGCCGTCGGACGCCGGCAGCATCGACATCAGCGGCACCGACATCTCGTCGCTGCCGATCCACCGCCGCGCCTCGCTGGGCCTGTCGTACCTGCCGCAGGAAGCGTCGGTGTTCCGCAAGCTGACGGTGGAAGAAAATATCCGCGCCGTCCTCGAAATTCAAAAAGTGGACGGCAAGCCTTTATCCAAGGCTGACATAGAAGAACGGCTGAACACCCTGCTGGCCGATTTGCAAATCGAGAAGCTGCGCGAGAACCAGGCGCTGTCGCTCTCCGGCGGCGAACGCCGCCGCGTGGAGATCGCCCGCGCGCTGGCCACCAACCCGCGCTTCGTGCTGCTCGACGAACCATTCGCCGGGGTCGACCCGATTGCCGTGATTGAGATCCAGCGCATCGTGCGCTTCCTCAAGGAACGCAATATCGGCGTCCTCATTACCGATCACAATGTGCGCGAGACGCTGGGCATCTGCGACCGCGCCTACATTATCAACCAGGGCTCGGTGCTGGCATCAGGCCGTCCGGACGACATCATCGCCAACGAATCGGTGCGTCGCGTTTACCTGGGTGAACACTTCCGTATGTAAGCCTTACATGAAACAGTCTTTGCAACTGCGCACGTCGCAGCATCTCGCGTTGACGCCACAACTGCAGCAGTCGATCCGGCTGCTGCAACTGTCGACGCTGGAGCTGCATCAGGAACTGGAACAGCTGCTGATTGATAACCCCCTGCTGGAGCGTCTCGACGATCCGCTGGATCATTCGCTGCGCCTGCTGGCGGACGGCGCCATCAGCCAGCAGGCGCCGGCCGGGGAAGCGCCGGCCGAAGGCCCTGCCGCCGAGGCGCCCGCCGCCGAGGCCGACAGCTACGACGCGCCCGCCGCCGACACCGACAGCACCACGCCCGACGCCGACATCGACTGGGGCGATTCGGGCCGCAGCAAGAACAACGACGACGAGGAAGCGCGCCCGCAGCTGGAGGCGCACCACTGCACACTGCGCGACCATCTGATGGAACAGATGCGCGTGACGGTGCTGGAAACGCGCGACCGCGCGCTGGTGGAACTGATCATCGACGCGCTCGACGAGAACGGCTACCTGGAGGAATCGCTGCAAGAGATCCACGCGCGCCTGCCGGCGGAGCTCGATGTGGAAATCGAAGAATTGCAGACGGCCCTGAAGCTGCTGCAAAGCTTCGACCCGGTGGGCGTGGGCGCGCGCAATGCCGCCGAGTGCCTGGCGATCCAGATCCGCCGCCTGCCCGGCGTGCCGCTGGTGACGCGGCGCATGGCGCTGGCCATCGTTGAACACCACCTGGCCTGGTTCGCGCAGCGCGATTTCAACAAGCTTAAAAAAGCCCTGGTGTGCGATGACGAGGATTTGCGCGAGGCGCAGGCCGTGATCCGCCAGTGCAATCCGCATCCGGGCGCGGCCTTCGCGTCGGACGTGTCGGACTACGTGGTGCCGGATGTGATCGTCAAGAAGTCGCGCAATGGCTGGCAGGTCAGCCTCAACAACGACGTCATGCCGCGCCTGCGCGTCAACGCCATGTACGCCAACCTGCTCAAGCAGGGCAAGGGCGAGGGCGCGATGGGCGCGCAACTGCAGGAAGCCAAGTGGCTGATCAAGAATATGCGCCAGCGCTTCGACACCATTTTGCGCGTGGCGCAGGCGATAGTAGAACGACAAAAGAACTTTTTCTCGCACGGCGCGGTAGCCATGCGGCCCCTTGTGCTTCGCGAAATTGCTGATACACTGGGTTTACACGAGAGCACAATTTCTCGCGTAACAACTCAAAAATATATGCTGACCCCGCACGGCATGTTTGAGTTGAAATATTTCTTTGGTAGCCATGTCGCCACCGAAGCTGGCGGGGAAGCAAGTTCGACGGCGATACGTGCCTTGATAGTGCAACTCACAGGAGCTGAAGACCCGAAAAATCCTTTATCCGACAGTAAGATTGCGGACATGCTGGGAGAACAGGGCATGGTGATTGCGCGACGGACTGTTGCCAAATATCGCGAAGCCCTCAAGATTCCGCCAGTCAGCCTCCGCAAGTCTTTGTAGTTACTTGGTTCCTGCGCGCCCGGCCGCAATGGGCACCGCACTAACCGTCAGAAGCGACTTATCTTTAGGAGTGTGTATGAATCTCACCATCAGTGGACATCATCTCGAAGTGACCGCAGCGATTCGCGAATACGTGCAGAACAAGCTGGAACGGGTCATCCGCCACTTTGATCAAGTGATTGATATTGCTGTCATCCTGACCGTAGATAACCTTAAAGAGAAAGAGAAACGCCAGAAGGCTGAAATCAACCTGCGCATGTCCGGCAAGACCGTGTACGTGGAGAGCCTGTCGCAAGACCTGTACGCCGCCATCGACACCCTGATCGACAAGCTGGATCGGCAGGTCATGAAATACAAAGCCAAGGTGCAGGGCCATGATCGCGACGCGATCAAACACATCCCCGACAGCTTCGAACCCGCTGCCGCCGCCTGATAACCGGCCGCAGCCGCAACGAAAGGGCGCATGAGGGCGCCCTTTTTTGCCCCTGGCTTGATAAACGATTTCCTAAAAATGCGCAAGCTGCGTTGGCGTTAACGCAACATGCCGTAGATCCATGTAGTGCTCTTGAAGCGGAAATGATTTAATTGTAATAGTTAAACGTTTTCCAAATAACGATAAAGAGAGACACCACATGAACAAGCTGACCATCCGGCCGCTCAGCGCGGCCATTGCCTTGCTGTGCCTGAGCAATGCCTGGGCCCAGGATGCAGCGCCCGCCGACGCCAACACCGTGGTGGTGTCCGGCATCCGCAAATCCTACGCCGACGCCGTCAACATGAAGCGCGACACGCTGGAAATCACCGACAGCATTTCCTCCGACGGCCTGGGCCGCTTCCCGGACCTGAACGTGGGCGAGGCGATCCAGCGCATCCCCGGCGTGCAGCTGAACCGCGAGGCCGGCTCGCGCAACGCCACCATCAACCTGCGCGGCCTGCCCGGCACCTTCGCGCTGACGACCATCAACGGCATGTCGTTCGCGCAGCCGGTGCTGAACGGCTCGACGCCGCTGGGCGCCTTCAACTCGGACATCTTCAGCGCCATCACCGTGCTGAAAAGCCCGACGGCGGCCGAGCAGCCGGGCGGCCTGAGCGGCAACATCGATTTGCGCATCACCTCGGCGCTGGCGCGCAAGGACGGCGGCAGCATTTCCATCGGCGACGAGTACGACGAGCTGGGCCGCCTGAGCACGCCGAACGCCAGCGCCTCGTGGAACAAGCACTTCGGCAAGGACCTGGCGGTGTTCGGCGTCTACGCGTACAAGAAGGAAGACTTCCGCCGCGACTCGACGCAGGTGCAGGATTACGATCAGCTGGCCGCCGCCAACCTCGGCATCACGCAGGCGCAGTTCGACGCGCGCTATCCGAAGGCGGACTATGCCAAGGGCATCCTGTTCCCCGGCCAGATCCGCCAGACCGTCACCGCCAATACCGGCGACACGCACAGCGCCGCCGCCGGCGTCGGCTGGCGCATGAACGGCGAAACGCGCTTCAACCTGACCGGCTATTACAGCGATCGCAAGCTGGGCTCGTCCAACCAGTACCTGAACTATATCGATCCGACCGCCAATTCGCCGATCACCAACCTCGGGCCGATCTTCACCATCGACACGCCGACCGGCAAGCAGGCGATGATCAATTCCTACGATTACGCCAACGCCAGCATCACCGACTCGCTGCGCTCGGCGCCGCAACGCCAGCGCACGCACGGCCTGACGGCGGACGTCGACTGGGAAAACGACGAATGGCACTTCAACGGCGCCGTGCACAGCTCGCGCGCGGAAAACCGCCAGGACCAGTTGTCGATCGACATTGTGCAATCGGCGCGCACGCTGCCGGGCTCCAACGGCACCTACGGTCACTACTACTCGGGCGGCACCGACCTGGCGCAGTCAGTGCTAACGCTGTTCACGCCGACCACCAGCCACATCAATCCGGGGCCTTACGACCAGCGCCCCGGTACCTCGGTCACGCAGGCGCGCAACAACGGCAACGACCGCTTTGGCGTCACCGGCACCAACGGCCGCGCGCTGACCTCGGTGGACGCGGTGCAGGCCTTCGCCGAGCGCAGCTTCGAGGACGGCTTCTTCAAGTCGGTCAAGGCTGGCTTGCGCGCCGAGACGAACGACTTCGTGTCGAGCGGCACGCGCAACACCGCGCAGGGCATCAACTTCGCCGCCATCCAGCCCTCGCTGGCGATCGCCAATCCTTACCTGGACACCTTTGGCGGCGGCTACATTCCGGGCTACACCAAGAACTGGGTGGCGGTGGACATTCCGGCCGTGCTGAACGCGGTCAAGCCGGTGACGGTGCTGCCAGGCCAGACGTTGACGCCATACGGCCTGGTCAACAACGACGCCGATCCGGGCTTTTCGTCGTATAACTTTGCGGTGCGCAACAAGATCGCCTCCGGCTACGTGTCGAGCATCTGGGGCACCAGCGTGTGGGGCGTGCCGCTCAAGGGCAATCTGGGCGCGCGCTACGAAAGCACGCGCGAAACCGTGGACTCGGTGGACACCAGCAACCTCACCGTCGCCATCCCCGGCGGCACCAAGGTGGTCACCACCAAGACGCCGCGCACGTTCGAACAGAGCTATCGCAACTTCCTGCCGTCGCTGGTGGCCAAGGCCGACCTGAGCGACAAGCTGGCGCTGCGCGGCGCCGCCTACCGTACCTTCGTGCGGCCGCAGCCGCGCGACATCACGCCGTCCACGGTGGTGACCGAGCCGGCCACCGGCACCGCCACGCCGACCTACAACGTGGTGCTGGGCAGCGCCGACCTGAAGCCGTACACCGCCAATTCCTTCGACCTGGCGCTGGAGTGGTACAACCGGCCGAACGGGCTGGTGGCGCTGACCGTGTTCCAGAAAGACGTCAAGGGCCTGGTCGGTCCGGTGCGCGACGTCAACCGCCTGTGCCCGGCTGACGCCACGGCGCTGGGACTGGGCCACCTGAGCATCGTCGGCAGCAACTGCCTGAGCGACATCCTGGTCAACGTCGGCACGGCGGAGGCGCCGTCGCTGCAGCCGGCGCGCGTGGTCATCACCGGCCAGACCAACCAGCAGAAGATCAAGGTGCAGGGCGTGGAATTCAACGTGCAGCAGAACCTGGACTGGCTGCCGGCGCCGTGGAACAACCTGGGCGGCGCCTTCAACTACGCCTACACCACCATCAAGGGCAAGAACGATGATGGCTCGGCGGCGACGCTGCCCGGCGTGTCGCGCAACAATTACAACCTGATCGCCTACTATGAGACCAAGGCCTGGGGCGTGCGCGCGGTGTACAACTACCGCGACGATTACGATCTGGCGGCCGGCGGCACCTTCAACGGCGCGGCGCGCTCGGTCAAGGCGCGCGGCCAGCTGGACATGTCGGCCAGCTACACCTTCACCAACAACATCAAGATTTCCTTCGACGCCTTCAATATGACCAATGCGGTGCGCGAGGAATACGAGGTATCGTACCTGAAGCCGCGTCGGCTGGACGTGGATGGGCGTACTTACCAGATCAAGCTGAGCACTACTTTCTGACAGGAGCATCATGAAATCATGGATACCGTTATTGCTGGCGCTGGCGGTCCCGCTGGCCCAGGCCTGCGACGCGCCGCCGCCGGCGCGCAGCGACATTGAAGCCAACAGCTACTACTCGGACAAGCACCATTCGGTGATCGATCCGGTGAAGCGGGCGCAGAACATCGCCAATACCAAGCCGATCGAGGACTTCCTGTCGCACGTGGCGCAGGACGCCAACGGCCGCGACGCCGCCTGCGCGCTGACCTGGCTGGCCAGCTGGGGCGAGCAGAAAGCCATGCTGGGCAAGATGTCCAGCGAGCAGGCGTATTACGTGCGCAAGTGGACGCTGAGCGGCATGGCGCTCAACTACGCGCGCGTGCAGCCGCAGGCGACGCCGGCGCAACGCGTTGTCATCGAGGGCTGGTTCAAGGCGCTGGCGGACGCCACCATGGCGCACTCGGACGCCAAGACCGGCACGCGCAACAACCACTACTACTGGGAAGGCGTGGCAGTGACGGCGGTGGGCGGCGTCACCGGCGAGGCGCGCTATCTGGACTGGGGCCGCAAGGTGCTGCAGCACGCGCTGGGACAGATGGAGGCGGATGGGGCGCTGCCGGCCGAAATGGAGCGGGCCGGCAAGGCGCTGCACTACCAGGTGTACGCGGCCACGCCGCTGGTGATGATGGCCTCGATTCTGGACGTGCGCGATCCGCGTCTGGACACGCTGGTGGCGTTCACCGTGGCCGGTTCGGCGGACCCGTCCGGCATCGCCAAACGGACCGGTGTCGAGCAGGAGCCGGTGGGCAGCCGCGAGGTGACGACCATCTACAACCGCCACGTCGGCAAGGCGCCGCCGCCGGCCGGCAAGGCGCTGTGGCAACCGCGCCTGGGCGGATCGCTTGAGGTGCCGAACCCGCTGGAGCATCTGCAGTAGAATAGTTCGCATGAGCGAAACCATCCATACCAGCGTGAGCGACGGCACGGGCGTGATCGTGCTGGACCGGCCGAAAGCCCTGAATTCCCTGTCCCTCGACATGGTGCGCGCGCTCACCCGCGCGCTGCTGGACTGGCGCGACGACCAGCGCGTGGCCGCCGTGCTGGTGCGCAGCAGCAGCGAGAAGGCGTTTTGCGCCGGCGGCGACATCCGCTTTTTCTACGAGACGGGGCGGTCGACGCCGCAGGGCGGCAGCGCGCTGGTGGAGGATTTCTTCACCGAGGAATATGCGCTGAATCACCTGATTCATTTTTATCCCAAGCCGTATATCGCGCTGATGGATGGCGTGGTGATGGGCGGCGGCATGGGCATCGCGCAGGGCGGCGTGCGGATTGTTACCGACAAGACCAGGATGGCGATGCCGGAGGTGAACATCGGCCTGTTTCCGGACGTGGGCGGCAGTTATTTCCTGTCGCGGGCGCCGGGCGCGCTGGGCTATTACCTCGGCGTGACCGGCGTGACGATCGGCGCGGCGGATGCGCTGTATGCCGGCCTGGCTGATCACTATGCGCCGTTGTCTGACCGGGCTGCGCTGGACGGCTTGCTGGCCGCCACGTCCGGCGCGCAGCTGCGTGATGCCATCGCCCGCTACGCCGGCGCGCATGACGCCGGCGCCAGCCAGCTGGCCGCCGACCGCGCCGCCATCGACCGGCACTTCAGCGCCGGTTCCGTGCCGGCCATCGTCGCCTCGCTGCAAGCTGACGGCGGCGACTTCGCGGCCAAGACGTTGCGGGTGATGGCCACGCGCTCGCCGCTGATGATGTGTGTCACGCACGAACTGATCAAGCGCGGTGCCGGGCTGGACGTCGCCGGCTGCCTGCGCATGGAACGCGCGCTGGTGCGGCGCAACTTTGAACATGGCGAGGTCATCGAAGGCGTCCGCGCCTTGGTCATCGACAAGGACAACCAGCCGCAATGGCGGCCCGCCAGTCTGGCGGAAGTCACGGAGGAGATGGTGCAGGCCATGTTCCAGCCCGTCTGGCCCGACTACGCGCACCCGTTGCGACACCTCTGACGCCGCACCCCGCAGGGCCACAAAGGGGTCTGACCCCGTACGGGGTCAGACCCCGACGGCGGCGCGCCGCTTGGGGGTGAAAGCACGCATTGAAGAGACGCGTCCGCCAACACGCCGCGCGGTCGCCACCCCGCTATTGTTCGCGGTGGCGCAACACCACGCGTTCCGTGGGGTTGAAGTAAGCGGCGAGTTTTTCCGCCATATACACCGACCGGTGCTGCCCGCCAGTACACCCCAGCGCCACCGTCAGATAGCTGCGGTTATCGCTCTTGAACGACGGCAGCCATTTCTCCACAAACGCGCGGATATCGTTCAGCATTTCGCCCGCGCTCGGCTGGGCGTCGAGGAACTCGATCACTGGCGCATCGCGCCCGGTCAGCGGACGCAGCGCCAGGTCGTAATACGGATTCGGCAGCGCCCGCACGTCGAACACAAAGTCCGCATCCATCGGCACGCCCAGCTTGAAGGCGAAGGACTCGAAGAACAAGGTCAGCGGCGCGTGTGCGGTCAGCACCAGATCCTTGACCCAGGCGCGCAGCTTGTTGGCGCTGAGTTCGGACGTATCCAGCACATGCCCCAGCTGCTCGATCGCCGACAGGCGCTCGCGCTCCTCCATGATGCATTCGATCAGCGTGCGGCGCGCGGCCGGGTTCTGGCCAGGACGCAGCTCGTGCGACAGCGGATGGCTGCGGCGCGTCTCGGAGAACCGCGCCACCAGCGAATGGGTGTTGGCGGTCAGGAACATGACCTTGACGTCGTGGCCCTGCTCGCGCAGGCGCTGGACGTCGCCCGGCAGCGAGGCCAGCGACTCGGCGCTGCGGGCGTCCACCGCCACCGCCAGCGCCTGCAGGCCTTCGTCGGTCAGCGTGCTGACCAGGTGGGAAAGCAGGGCCGGCGGCAGGTTGTCGACACAATAATGCCCCGTGTCTTCGAGGACGTTGAGGGCGACGGATTTGCCGGAACCGGAGATACCAGTAATGAGGACGATGCGCATAATCGCCGATGATACCATCGGTAGTCAGTCGCCGCTCATGGCTTGTCGTTGGTGGAGCGGGGAATTCGCGGTGCGCAGCGCCGCGCCCACGGAACGGCCGCGCCTTGCAAGGCGCGGTTCCTTGGCAACATGAAGGCATGGGCGGGGCTAGTCCCCGCTCATGGCTTGTCGTTGGTGGAGCGGGGAATTCGCGGTGCGCAGCGCCGCGCCCGCGGAACGGCCGCGCCTTGCAAGGCGCGGTTCCTTGGCAACATGAAGCCGTGGGCGGGGCTAGTCCCCGCTCATGGCTTGTCGTTGCCGCTCCATGAATTCTTGCAAGGTGTCGATGCCGCGCAGTTGCAGGATGGTGTTGCGTACGGCGGCTTCCAGCAGCACCGCGATGTTGCGGCCGGCCGCCACCGGGATCACCACCTTGCGGATCGGCAGGCCCAGCACGTCCTCGGTCGGGAACTGGAACGGCAGGCGCTCCACTTCCTCGTCGGCGGCGCCGCGCCGCACCAGGTGCACAATGAGCTTGAGCCGCATCTTGCGGCGCACCGCCGTCTCGCCGAAGATGGCCTTGATGTCCAGCAGCCCCAGCCCGCGCACCTCCAGCAGATTCTGCAGCAGCGCCGGGCAGCGGCCCTCGATCATATTGGGCGCGATGCGCGAGAACTCGACCGCGTCATCCGCCACCAGCCCGTGCGACCGCGAGATCAGCTCCAGGCCCAGCTCGCTCTTGCCGAGGCCGGAATCGCCGGTGATCAGCACGCCCACGCCCAGCACGTCCATGAACACGCCGTGCATGATGATGCGCTGGGCCAGCTTCTTGGACAGGTAGACGCGCAGGAAGTCGATCACCTGCGCCGCCGGCAGCGGCGTCGAGAACAGCGGAATGTTTTTCTCGTCGCAGATGGCGAGAATGTCGGGCGGCGTTTCCAGCCCCTGGGCGATGATCAGCGCCGGCGGCCCGCCGGCGATCAGCTCGCCGATGACGTGCGCGCGCGTGAGCGACTTCAGGCGCTGGTAGTAGTTGATTTCCTGGTGGCCGAAGACCTGGATGCGGCCCGGGTGGATGGTGTTCAGGTGGCCCACCTGGTCGGCGGCCGAGGCGACGTCGCCGGAGATCAGGCGCTCGCCGCCGGGAAAACCGGCGAACCACCCAAGCTGCAAACTTTCGCGATTGTCGTCGTAAAGCCTTTGTATCGTCAGCGGAGTTTGCAGCATGGAACAGTTCACCCGGTTAGTTGATCTAACCTAAGTGTAACCCTATCGGTGTCGCTCAGCCAGCGGCCTGCAGGCTCGGCAGCCAGTTGATGATGCGCGAATGGACCGATTTCGGATCGGGATCGGTGCTCAGCGCGGCGCGGAAGGCGTCGTCGGAGAACATCTCGGCGATCTCGGACAGGATTTCCAGGTGCTGCTGGGTCACGTGGTCGGGAATCAGCAGGAAGAACAGCAGGTTGACTGGCTTGCCGTCCGGCGACTCGAACGGAATCGGCTCGGCCAGGCGCACGAAGGCGGCCAGCGGCGTCTTCAGGCTCTTCATGCCCTTGATGCGGCCGTGTGGCACGGCAACACCATGGCCGAGGCCGGTCGAACCGAGGCGCTCGCGCGCGAACAGATTGTCCGAGACGGTGGAGCGGGCGATGCCGCAGTTGTTTTCGAAAATCAGGCCGGCTTGCTCGAAAGCGCGCTTCTTGCTGGAGACTTCCAGATCCAGCTGCACATTCTCCAGCGACAGTATTTTGCTCAGGTTATTCATAATACGAAGGTAATGTTGCATCGCACAAGGGTGGCATGCGAGCAGAATTATAGGCTGGTTTGCGCGCCATGTAACATGAAATCGATCGCACAGCCGTTGCGTTTGCGCCCGTCCCGGACCCATCCGTCAGCTGATAAAAATGCACCAAAGAAAAGAATCGCTATTTCTGCTTACAAATCCGGAAAAATGCCGGTTTTTCGCTAGAAGCGGGGGCGTTTTGCCGTTTTTTGTCGTTTTCGCGCCAGAGCGGACTAAACAGCGTGGCAACAGACGTTGTAGATCACATCATACGCCTGATTGGGCGGCGTGGCGGTAGTGTTTGGGCGCCATGCCGGTGACCCGCTTGAAGGCGTTGCTGAAGGCGCTTTCGGAGCCGTAGCCCAGCCGCTGCGCCAGCACCGCCAGCGTCACCGCCTCGCCGCGCAACGCCCGCTCGGCCAGGCGCATGCGCCACTGCGCCAGATAGCGCAGCGGCGCGACCCCGGCCACCGCCTTGAAGTAGGCGGCGAAGCTGGCGCGCGACATGCCGGCCGCCGCCGCCAGTTCGCCCAGCTGCCAGGCGCGTCCCGGTTCCGCGTGCAGCAGGCCCAGCACCGGCGCCAGCCGCCGGTCGCTGGCGGCGCGCAGCCAGCCGGCCGCTTCCGGCCCGGCCTGCTCCAGATAGGCGCGCAGGATCTGGATGAACAGCAGGTGCGCCAGTTGCGACGAGGCGGCCTGTGTGCCGGGCAGGGCGGAGGTCTGTTCGTGCACGATCTGGCGCAGCAGCCATTGCATGCCGGCCGCGTGCGGCGAGCTGGCGGGGATGCGCAGCGTGGCCGGCAGCGCGTCCAGCAGCAACTTGCCGGCCGCCGCGTCCAGCGCCACTTTCCCGCCCAGCATGAAGAATTCGTCGCCCTGGCCGATATGGCTGAGGCCGTTCTTTTTGTCGGCGACCACCGTGTAGAGGTCGACCGGCGTGGTGTCGAGGTCGCTGCACAGGATCAGCTGGCGGTGGGCGGAGCGCAGGAAGATATCGCCGGCGCCGATGCGCTGCGGCGGCCGGTCCTGGTCGATCAGCCAGCACTCGCCGCGCAGGATGCCGAAGAAGTTGATGGTGCCGACCGCCGGGAAGGCCATCGCCCAGGCGCCGCCCGCGACCAGCCCGCCGGAGACGACGGAGTGGGCGCTCACCAGGCGCAGTACATCGGATAAAGGATCGCTCATGCCTCAGATTATTGCGCATGAAAAGCAGACGTTCAAGTATTCAAAATCCAGAAGCAGGCCGCTATCGTGGTGGTTTTGAAAGGAGCGCAACATGACCCAACGTACCTGGCTGATCACCGGCATCAGCAGCGGCTTCGGCCGTCACATGAGCGAGCAACTGCTGGCGCGCGGCGAGCGCGTGGCTGGCACCGTGCGCAAGCTGGCGGCCGCCGACGACCTCAAGGCGCGCTACGGCGACCAGCTGTGGCTGGCGCAGCTGGACGTGACCGACACCGCCGCCGTGCGCCGCACCGTGGACGCCGCGTTCGCCGCGCTGGGCCGCATCGACGTGGTCGTCAACAACGCCGGCTACGGCCTGTTCGGCGCGGCGGAGGAGGTGACCGATGAGCAGATCGTGCGGCAGATCCAGACCAATCTGATCGGCTCGATCCAGGTGGCGCGGGCGGCGCTGCCGCATCTGCGCGCCCAGGGCGGCGGCCGCATCCTGCAACTATCGACGGTGGGCGGGCAGGCGGCGTTTCCCGGCGCGTCGCTGTACCACGCGTCCAAGTGGGGCATCGAAGGCTTTGCGGACGCCTTGCAGCAGGAAGTGGCGGGCTTTGGCATCGACATTACGATCGTCGAGCCGGGCGGCGCGCGTACCGAATTCCGTTATGGCGGCTCGCAGCTGGGTCCGCGCATGGCAGCGTATGACGGCACGCCGGCCAGCATGGCGCGGCGCATGCTGGAAGAGCGCACGGCGGTGCCGATCGGCGATCCGGCCCGGATGGTGGCCTTGATGATCGCCAGCGTCGACCAGCAGCCGGCGCCGAAACGGCTGGCGCTGGGCAGCGACGCGTGGACCGCCATGCAGCGCAGCCTGGCGGCGCGGCTGGCCGAGCTGGAGGCGCAGAAGGACGCGGCGTTTTCGACCGATTGCGCGGCCTGACCGACCGCGTGGCGTGATTACTGGCGCGCGCCGCGCAGATTGGGCGGTTTCTGCGCGGTGCTGAAGTTGCTGCGCCACGGATTGATGTCCAGTCCGCCGCGGCGGGTGTAGCGCGCGTACACCGCCAGTTGCTGCGGCTGGCACTGGCGCAGGATGTCGACGAAGATGCGCTCGACGCACTGCTCGTGGAACTCGTTGTGCTCGCGGAAACCGATCAGGTATTTGAGCAGGCTTTCCTGGTCGATCTGCGGGCCGCTGTAGTGGATCTGCACGCTGGCCCAGTCCGGCTGACCGGTGACCAGGCAGTTGGACTTCAGCAGGTGCGACACCAGTTTTTCCTCGACCGGCTCCTCGTCGTGCGCGGCCTTCAGGATGTCCGGCGATGGGCTGTAGTTGTCGACCTCGATGTCCAGGCGGTCCAGCAGCAGGCCGTCCAGCTCGCCCATGGCGATCATGCCGAACTCTTCCGGCTGGGTCAGCGTGACGTGGACGTTGGCGCCGGCCGCCGCCGACAGGTCCTGTCGCAGCAAGGCCTTCAGCGCCACCACACTGTCCAGCTTGGTCTGGTTGAAGGAGTTCAGGTACAGCTTGAACGACTTCGACTCGATGATGTTGGGCGAATCGGACGGGAAGGTGACGCGCGCGATCGCCACCTGCGGCTTGCCGCGCGGGTTCAGCCACGAGATTTCGTAAGCGTTCCAGATGTCGACGCCAAAGAACGGCATGGTGCCGCTCAGACCGAGCTCATCGCGCTTGCCCTGGCGCGGAATCGGGAACAGCAGTTCCGGCGCGTAATCGGTGCGGTAGGCGGAGGTTTTCCCCAGCGGGGACTGGTCGGCGGTATTGGTCATGGTGCGTGGGACGGAGATGAAGTAAGCGCCATTGTAACGCGGGCGGGCCGGGCCCGCCGCCGCGCCGCGCCGTGCGCTGCCGGTCAGGTCTGCCGCTGGCCGCACTCGGTGCAGAAGCGGGTGCCGGGCTCCAGCCTGGTCTGGCAGGCGCCGCACGCCACCTGCTGCGCCATCTTGTGGCCGCACTCGGGGCAAAACTTGGCGCCGTGGGTTTCGGTACGGCACTGCGGGCAGACCAGCTGCATCGCCTGCGTGACCGGGCGCTGGGCGCCGCGCGCGCGGCCTTCCTCGGTGGCCGCCTCGCGCGCGGCGTACACCTCGCCTTGGGCGCGGGCCTGCGTGATGGCGACGTTGACGTTGGGCGCGCAATGGAAGCACAGGCCGTTGGCGCCGTCGAAGCACGGCCCGCACACATAGCGGTGGCAATCGCCGCAGCGGTTGAAGTGCGCCTTGCCGTCGGCCACGGCCTTGGTGAAGGCCTCGTCGCGGGCGCTGTGCCAGCCGGCCTCGGCCACGCCGTTCAGCACGCTGCTGGCGCTGCCCAGCAGGCCGCCGAACAGGCTGGCGCCTTTCTGCACCCAGCCGGACGCCTGGCCGCTGCGATACGGCTCAAAACGGGTGCGCCAGCGGTCGTTGCAGCGCTGGCAGTAAAACTCGAACTGGAACCCGGCATCGACGCCGGAAGAATTGCTGAGATCTGCGTAATTGCTGGAAAACTGCATTTCGGTCGACATGGCTCCCCCGCCCCAACATAATCAACATGCAATTATATTAATTTTCGAGGGAGCCGTTTTCAACCGTGCGCGGTGCTCAACCGAGGAACAGCTGGTAGACCGGATTGCTGCTTTCGTCCCAATAGCGGTAGCCCAGCGTCGCCAGGAACTGGGCGAAATCGCTCATTTCCTCCGGCGGCACCTGCAGGCCGATGACGATGCGGCCGACGTCGCCGCCCTGGCTGCGGTAATGGCACAGCGAGATATTCCAGTTGGGCGCCATCGAATCGAGGAAGCGCATCAGCGCGCCCGGCCGCTCGGGGAACTCGAAGCGGTACAGCAACTCGTTGTGGGCCAGCGGGCTCTTGCCGCCGACCAGGTGGCGCAGGTGGGTCTTGGCCAGCTCGTCGTGGGTCAGGTCGAGTGCCTTGAAGCCGTGCTCCTCGAAACGGCGGGCGAGGGCGCCGGACTCGTTGCGGTCGGCGATCTGCACGCCGCAGAACACGTGGGCGTCGTCCTTGTCCGAGATACGGTAGGTGAACTCGGTGACGTTGCGCGCGCCCACCAGCTGGCACAAGCGCTTGAAGCTGCCGCGCTGCTCCGGCAGCGTGACGGCAAACAACGCCTCGCGCGCCTCGCCCAGCTCGGCGCGCTCGGCCACGAAGCGCAGGCGGTCGAAGTTCATGTTGGCGCCGCAGGCGATGGTGATCAGCGTTTCGTTCCTGATCGGATCCTTGGTCAGCGCGGCGCGCTCGACATAGGCCTTGGCGCCGGCGATGGCCAGCGCGCCGGCCGGTTCCAGGATGCTGCGGGTATCGGTGAACACATCCTTGATGGCGGCGCTGATGGCGTCGGTGTCGACGATGATGATGTCGTCCACGTATTGCTGGGTCAGGCGGAAGGTTTCCTCGCCCACCAGGCGCACCGCCGTGCCATCTGAAAACAGGCCGACATCGGTCAGCGTGACGCGCTGGCCGGCCTTGATGCTGCGCGCCATGGCGTCCGAATCCAGGGTTTGCACGCCGATGATCTTGATGTCGGGGCGGATCGCCTTGACGTAGGCGGCCACGCCCGAAATCAGGCCGCCGCCGCCGATGGCCACGAAGATGGCGTGGATCGGGCCGGAATGCTGGCGCAGGATCTCCATGCCGATGGTGCCCTGGCCGGCAATGACGTCGGGATCGTCGAACGGGTGGACAAAGGTCAGCGCCTGCTCCTTCTCCAGGGTCAGCGCATGGTTGTAGGCGTCGGTATAGGACTCGCCGTGCAGCACCACCTCGACGTCGGCGCCGCCGCGCGCCTTGACGGCGTCGATCTTCACCTGGGGCGTGGTGGTCGGCATGACGATCAGCGCGCGGCAGCCAAGCTTGGCGGCGGACAGCGCCACGCCCTGGGCGTGGTTGCCGGCCGAGGCGCAAATCACGCCGCGCTTGCGTTGCGCGTCGCTCAAGTGGGCCATCTTGTTATAGGCGCCGCGAATCTTGAAGCTGAACACGCTCTGCATGTCCTCGCGCTTGAAATAAATGCGGTTCTCATAGCGCTGCGACAGCGTCGGCGCCAGTTCCAGCGGGGTTTCATCAGCCACGTCGTAGACGCGGGCGGTCAGGATTTTCTTCAGATAGTCGGTCGTCATGGTATGCAAGCAAAGTGAATCGGGCAACTCCGGGGTCAGGTCCGCCATTTCTACACGGGCTCTGCTGTAGCCATGGCTACAGCAGAGCCCGTGTAGAAATGGCGGACCTGACCCCGGATCTTCGATGCTAACTAGCCGGCGGGTGACCGGGTGGAGCAGGGCGCTGGTCGCGGCGGGATGGGCCGGGACCGGACTGTTCAATCGTGCGGTGTGCGGATCATTATAATGGCAGCTTTCCGTATCCCCAACACACCGATGATCGAATCTGCAATTGCCTGGCTGCTGCACCTCCTCGCCGCGCCGGAGGTGGGGCTGACGTCGGTGTTCATCATCGCCCTGGTCTCGGCCACGCTGGTGCCGCTCGGTTCGGAGCCGGCGGTGTTCGCCGTCATCAAGGCCAATCCGGAACTGTTCTGGAGCGTCATCGCCGTGGCCACCCTCGGCAACACCATCGGCGGCGCCATCGATTACTACATGGGCTGGCAGGCCAAGCAGACCTTCGCCAAGGAGCGCCAGAGCCGCTGGTTCCACTGGCTGGAGCGCTATGGCGCCAAGACCATGCTGCTGGCCTGGCTGCCCGGCATCGGCGATCCGCTGTGCACGCTGGGCGGCTGGCTGCGCCTGCCGTTCTGGCCCAGCGTGGCCTACATGGCCATCGGCAAGGGCCTGCGCTACCTCACCATGACCATGCTGCTGTTGTACGTGCCGGACGGAGTGTGGCACCGGATCGGGCAAATGCTGGGCTAATTTGGTGCAAGTGATACTACTGTTGCATAAGCTTATGCATAAATTTCATTCAGTTTGAAGTCCTGCTGACGCACATTATTGCCGACCGCCCGTGCGTTTCTCAAATTTTTAGCGGGTTTTGGACCTTGGCAGAGCCCCTCGTCTGCCTAAGGCTGTTCCCGCGTGGTGCGTCGCAATAGGCTAGAATGATCCTCCCGGTTGCTGTTGACGATCCCATTCGCATAATGAACGCCCCTGCACAAATCCAAGCTTTGCTGGCGGAGACGCCCCACGGTCCGGAGGCCACGCGCCTGCGGGAAATTCCTTACAACTACACGTCGTTTTCCGATCGCGAGATCGTCATCCGGCTGCTGGGCGAGGAATCGTGGTCGCTGCTGGACGCGCTGCGCGGCGCCCGTCAGACCGGCCGCTCGGCGCGCATGCTGTACGAGGTGCTCGGCGATATCTGGGCGGTGCGCCGCAATCCCTATCTGCAGGATGACCTGCTGGACAATCCGAAACGCCGCCAGGAATTGATCAACGCGCTGCACCACCGCCTGGCCGAGGTCGACAAGCGCCGCCTCAGCGTCGACGAGGCCGAGCAGGATGACGCCTCGCGCGCCCGCAGCGCCAACGTGGTCAAGTTGCTGCGCGCGGCCGGCAAGGCGGTGGCCGATTTCGGCGAGGAATTCAAGCAGGTTTACGATTTGCGCAAGCGCACCTACAAGGTGCTGGGCCGTTATACCGACAAGCACAACATCTGCTTCGACGGCATGAAGCGCATCAGCCACGTGACCGACGCCACCGACTGGCGGGTCGAGTATCCGTTCGTGGTGCTGACCCCGGACAGCGAAGAGGAAATGGCCGGCCTGGTCAAAGGCTGTATCGAACTCGGCCTGACCATCATTCCGCGCGGCGGCGGTACCGGCTACACCGGCGGCGCCATTCCGCTGACGCCGATGTCGGCCGTCATCAACACCGAGAAGCTGCTCAACATCGGCGCGGTCGAGATGAAGGTGCTGCCCGGCCTGGAGCGCGAATACGCCACCATCTACACCGGCGCCGGCGTCATCACCAACAAGGTATCGGAAGCGGCCGAGAAGGCCGGCTTCGTGTTCGCGGTCGATCCGACCTCGGCCCACGCCTCCACCGTCGGCGGCAACATCGCCATGAACGCCGGCGGCAAGAAGGCCGTGCTGTGGGGCACGGCGCTGGACAACCTGGCCTCGTGGCGCATGGTCGATCCGAATGGCGACTGGCTGGAAGTCACCCGCCTCGACCACAACCTGTCCAAGATCCACGATACGCCGCTGGCCCGCTTCAAGCTGGAATGGACCACGCCCAGCGCGCGCGGCGAGGCCAGGAGCGCGCCGTTCAAGACCGAGATCCTGGAAATCGAGGGCCGCAAGTTCCGCAAGGAAGGCCTGGGCAAGGACGTCACCGACAAGTTCCTGGCCGGTCTGCCGGGCGTGCAGAAAGAGGGCTGCGACGGCATGATCACGTCCGGCCGCTGGATTCTGCACAAGATGCCGAAGTACACCCGCACCGTCTGCCTGGAGTTCTTCGGCCAGGCGCGCGATGCGATTCCGTCGATCGTCGAAATCAAGGACTACCTGGACGGCCTGCCGGCCAAGGGCGAGCAGTTCGCCTCGCTGCGCCTGGCTGGCCTGGAGCACCTGGACGAGCGCTACCTGCGCGCGGTCGGCTACGCCACCAAGTCGAAACGCGGCGTGCTGCCGAAGATGGCGCTGTTCGGCGACATCGTCGGCGACAACGAGGACGCCGTGGCGCTGGCCGCCTCGGAAGTGGTGCGCCTGGCCAACACCCGCGTGGGCGAAGGCTTTGTCGCCGTCAGCCCGGAAACGCGCAAGAAGTTCTGGCTGGACCGCGCCCGCACCGCCGCCATCGCCAAGCACACCAACGCCTTCAAGATCAACGAGGACGTGGTGATTCCGCTCAACCGCATGGGCGAGTACACCGACGGCATCGAGCGCATCAACATCGAATTATCGATCAGGAACAAGCTGCAACTGGCCGATGAGCTGCAAGCCTTCTTCGCCGCCGGCAATCTGCCGATCGGCAAGAGCGACGACGCCGACGACAGCGTCGGCGACGCCGAAATGCTGGGCGACCGCCAGCAACAGGCGCAAGCGCTGCTGACGCAGGTCCACGCGCGCTGGACCTGGCTGCTGGACGAACTGGACAAGCCACTGGCCGCGGCCCTGCCGGAACTCGACGCGCTGGGCCTGGGCCCGCTGCTGCCGGCGCTGCAAGCGCGCCTGCAAGCGCAGCCGCAGGCCACGCTGTTCGACGTGGTACAGGACCGCACCATCCGCGTGACGTGGAAGCAGGAAATCCGCGCGCCATTACGCCAGATTTTCAACGGCGCCGCCTACAAGCTGATCCTGGACGAAGCCACCGCCATCCACAAGCGCGTGCTGCGCGGCCGCGTGTTCGTGGCGCTGCACATGCACGCCGGCGACGGCAACGTCCACACCAACCTGCCGGTCAACTCGGACCACTACGAGATGCTGCAGCTGGCGCACCAGGCCGTGGCGCGCATCATGACGCTGGCCCGCTCGCTGAACGGCGTCATTTCGGGCGAGCACGGCATCGGCATCACCAAGCTGGAGTTCCTCAACGAGGATGAGATCGGCCCGTTCCGCGACTACAAGCTGCGCGTTGATCCGGAAGGCCGCTTCAACAAGGGCAAGCTGTTGAATCTGGACGGCATGGAAGCCGACCTGCGCAACGCCTACACGCCGTCGTTCGGCCTGATGGGCCACGAATCGCTGATCATGCAGCAGAGCGACATCGGCGCCATCGCCAACAGCGTCAAGGACTGCCTGCGTTGCGGCAAGTGCAAGCCGGTGTGCTCGACCCACGTGCCGCGCGCCAACCTGCTGTACTCGCCGCGCGACAAGATTCTGGCGACCTCGTCGCTGATCGAGGCCTTCCTGTACGAGGAGCAGACCCGGCGCGGCATCTCGATCAAGCACTGGGAAGAATTCGAGGACGTGGCCGATCACTGCACCGTCTGCCACAAGTGCGTGACGCCGTGCCCGGTCAACATCGACTTCGGCGACGTGTCGATGAACATGCGCAACCTGCTGCGCAAGATGGACAAGAAGAGCTTCAATCCGGGCAAGGCGGCGGCCATGTTCTACCTGAACGCCACCGACCCGGCCACCATCAACGCCACCCGCGCGGCGATGGTCGGCCTGGGCTACAAGGCCCAGCGCCTGGGCAACGATTTGCTGAAGAAGTTCGCCAAAAAGCAGACCAAGGCGCCGCCGCCCACCGTCGGCAAGCCGCCGGTGCGCGAGCAGGTGATCCACTTCATCAACAAGAAGATGCCGGGCAACCTGCCGAAGAAGACCGCGCGCGCGTTGCTGGATATCGAGGACGACAAGGTGATCCCGATCATCCGCAATCCGAAAACGACCACGGCCGACACGGAAGCGGTGTTCTACTTCCCTGGCTGCGGCTCGGAGCGCCTGTTCTCGCAGGTGGGCCTGGCCACGCAGGCGATGTTGTGGGAAGTGGGCGTGCAGACCGTGCTGCCGCCGGGCTACCTGTGCTGCGGTTACCCGCAACGCGGCGCGGGCCAGTACGATAAGGCCGACAAGATGATGACGGACAACCGCGTGCTGTTCCACCGCATGGCCAACACGCTCAACTACCTGGACATCAAGACCGTGCTGGTGTCGTGCGGCACCTGCTACGACCAGCTGGCCACGTACGAGTTTGAAAAGATCTTCCCCGGCTGCCGCATCATGGACATCCACGAGTATCTGCTGGAGAAGGGCGTGAAGCTGGAAGGCGTGACCGGCACCCGCTATATGTACCACGAGCCGTGCCACACGCCGATGAAGCTGCAGGAGGCGACCAAGACCGTCAACGGCCTGATCGCCACGCACGACAACGTCAAGATCGAGAAGAATGACCGCTGCTGCGGCGACTCGGGCACCTTGATGGTGGCGCGTCCGGACATCTCGACGCAGGTGCGCTTCCGCAAGGAAGAGGAAGTCATCAAGGGCGCCGACAAGCTGCGCGCCGATGGTTTCGACGGCGAGGTCAAGATCCTGACCAGTTGCCCGGCCTGCCTGGGCGGCGTGTCGCGCTACAGCGAGGACGCCGGCACCACCGCCGACTACATCGTGGTGGAGATCGCCAAGCATCTGCTGGGCGAGAACTGGATGCCGGAGTATGTACAGCGCGCCAACGAGGGCGGCATTGAACGGGTATTGGTGTAACCATGGCGTGTGATCTGTGCAATTTGCTGGCCGCGCCGGGCGCCGCCTTGATCTGGGGCGACGAGCGCGTGTCGGTGGTGGCGGTGGACGAGGCCGAGTATCCGGGTTTTACCCGCGTGGTGTGGAACGCTCATGTGAAAGAGATGACCGATCTGCCGCCGGCGGACCGCGTGCGCATCATGGACGTGGTGTGGGCGGTGGAATCGGCCCAGCGTGATATTTTGGCGCCGGAAAAAATCAATCTGGCCAGTTTTGGTAATATGACGCCGCACGTGCATTGGCACGTGATCCCGCGTTACCGCGATGATGCGCATTTCCCCAACCCGACCTGGGCTGTGGCGCAGAGGGCATCGTCGGCGGAGGTGTTGGCGGCGCGTCGCGCGCTGTTGCCGGCATTGCACGCGGCCATCGTCGAGAAAGTGAAAGCATTATGAGCAAACCTGTCCCTACCGGCCTGACGGTCCGCAACGTCTCCAAACTGCTGGAGATCGAATTTGATGACGGCAAATCGTTTTCGATTCCGTTCGAGCTGCTGCGCGTGTATTCGCCGTCGGCGGAGGTGATGGGCCACGGTCCGGGCCAGGAAGTACTGCAGGTCGGAAAACGCGAGGTGGGCATCGCCGGCGTGGAACCGGTCGGCAATTACGCCGTGCAGCCGACCTTTAGCGATGGCCACAACACCGGCATTTTCACCTGGGACTATCTGTACAAGCTGGGCAGCGAGCAGGGCGTGCTGTGGGATGGCTATATGCACCGCCTGCACGAAGCCGGCTTTGAAGGCGACACCGGCCGCGACGCCAGCGCCACGCTGTCGTTCGCACCGGTGCAGCAAAGCAGCGGCGGCGGTTGCGGCAGCGGCAGCTGCGGTTGCAAGTCTTAACAGCGCCGGCCGGCCAGGGCTTTAGGCAGATCGAACTTACTTCGGCTGCCAGGCCCACACATGGCTGGCGACATTGACTGGTTTGGGTATCAGTTTCTGCTGGTAGAACAGGTCCGCCACGCGCTGCTGGTTGGCGACGATGTCGGGCGTCACCGGCGTGGCGCCGAAGCGTGAGCGGCCCATCCACGTCGCGACGATATCTGCCGGCACGCCAGTCTGCTGCGTCAGCAGCGCGCTGACTTCCTTCGGGTGTCCGCTCGCCCACTTGCCGGTCAACTTCACCTGCTCCAGCAGCGCCGACACCAGTTGCGGCGATTTTTCCGCGAAGCCGCGCGAGGCCAGGTAGAAGCCATTGGCCTGTGGCAGCCCCGTGTAGTCGGCCAGCACGCGCGCGGCATACGCCTTCTGCGCCGACGCCAGATACGGATCCCACACCACCCAAGCATCAATCCCACCGCTGACAAACGCCGCCCGCGCGTCTGACGGCGACAGGTAAATCGGCGTCACATCGCTGAGCTTCAGTCCCGCCTTCTGCAATGCGCCGGCCAGCAGGAAGTGCGAGCCGGAGCCCTTCTGAAACGCCACCCGCTTGCCCTTTAATTCCGCCACGGTGCGCAGCTTCGACGCCGTCGGCACGATAATCGCCTCGCTGTTGACCGGCGCCGGCTCGGCGCCAACGTAGAGCAGATCGACACCGCCCGCCTGCGCGAAGATCGGCGGCGGCGCGCCGGTGCTGCCAAAATCGATGCTGCCCGCGTTGAGCGCCTCCAGCATCTGCGGCCCGGCGGGAAACTCGATCCACTTGATCGTATGACCCGGCAGCGACAAGCCCTGCGTCTTCATCATGCTGAGCAAGCCGGCGCTTTTCTGAAAGCCGATCCTGATCTCCGCCGCCTGCGCCAGCAGCGGCAGCGCCAGCAATACAACGATCCATTTCTTCATCATCGTCCTTATGCGCTCTCGCGCTCTATCAATTCGCAGGCCAGCAGGTTGAGACGCGCATCCTGGCCGGAGGAGGGCAGCACGCCCAGTTGTTCCAGTATGCGCAGCGCGGCGATCTCGCCGATCTCGCGTCCCGGCGGCCGGATCGTCGTCAGGCTGGGCAACAGCAGTGGCGAGAAGGCATAGTCGCCAAAGCCCACGATCGCGCACTGCCGGGGAATGTTCAACCCGGCCCGCTGGCCGGCCAGCAAAGCGCCCGCCGCCAGATTGTCATTGGCGAAGATGATCGCTTCCACCGGGCGCGCGCGGCGCGGCGGCGAAATCGCCAGGGCTTCAATGGCCTGCTTGCCGGCGTCAAACGGCGCCTCCGCTGTCGGCGCGTAGATGATCGGCTGCAGGCCATGCTCGCGCATCACCGCCGCATAGCCATCGCCGCGGTCCACCGCGCTCAAGTCGCCGGCCAGGCTGTTCTGCACGAAGGCGATGCGGCGATAGCCCTTGGCGTACAAATAGCGCGCGGCCTGTTCGCCCACCGCGTTGTTGGAGTAGCCAACCTGGATCGGCTTGCGGCGCGGCTGGTAGTCCCAGGTTTCCACCACCGGGATGCCGGCGGTGGCCAGCAGCTTTTCGGTGGCGCGGTTGTGGAAGCGTCCCACCACCGCCAGCGCCGCCGGATTCCAGCCGAGGAAGGCGCGCACCGCGTTCTCCTCCTGCCTGGCCGAGAAGTAGCTGGACGCCAGCAGCAGCTGGTAGCCGTGGCGGTTCAAGGTATCGCTGAACGTCTGAATGGTGTTGGCGAAGATCGGCCCGGAGATATTGGGTATCACCATGCCGACGATGCGCGCCCGCGCCGATGCCAGGCCACCGGCGGCCAGGTTGGGCACGTAGCCCAGTTCCTTCACCGCCGCCGCAATGCGCGCGCTGCGCTTGGCCGCCACCCGTCCGGGCTCGCTGAAATAACGCGACACGGTAATCGATCCCACCTCCGCTAGCCGCGCCACATCGTGGATGGTGGCGCGCCCCGATCCGCGACGCTTTCTTGGTGCTGTTGGTTCGCTCATGGATGCATATTCCGAAAAGACATATCGATGATTTTTTTAATTCTTTGACTTCAAAACGGGCCGCCGCGACACTAAAAAAGGGTACCGGTACCACCGGATTGTAGCGAAGCACCTGCCGCTCACTAAGCTGGTTCTTCGACGATCAAAGCAGGTTTTCCGTATATGGCGCAAGGGGCGCTTTCAAATCAAGGGATCAGGACATGAAGAGCAACAAGAAGATAGCTGGCGCGCTGACCATCGGCGCTTTGCTGGTGGCCACCGCGTATGCCGGCGCCGAAGAGAGCGAGCCGACGCCGCTGAAAGACCGCGATGACGGCGCCGCCGTGCCCAGCGTGACAGTCAGCGCCACGCGCCGCAACGCCTCGCTGCAATCGGTGCCGGTGGCGGTGTCGGTGCTGGATGGCGAAGCCCTCAATAACGCCAACCGCACCAGCATCGACACCATCGTGCAGGAGGTGCCGAGCCTGACCTTCCGCCAGCAGGGCGGCAACAAGGATTCCACCATCTTTGTGCGTGGTATCGGTACCATCTCTACCTCGCCGGGCGTGGAGCCGACCGTGTCGACGGTGATCGATGGCGTGGTGTACGCGCGTCCCGGCCAGGCCACGCTGGACCTGCTGGACATCGAGCACATTGAAATCCTGCGCGGCCCGCAGGGCACACTGTTCGGCAAGAACGCCTCGTCCGGCGTGCTGAATGTGGTGGGGCGAAAATCGACCCAGCAGACTACCGGCTTTGTCGACGCGTCCTGGTACGAGGGCAGCGAGAAGCGTGTGCGCGCCGGCGTCTCCGGCGCCATCCAGCCGGGCGTGGTCAGCGCCTCGCTCACCGGCCTGTATGCGGATTACGACGGCAATATCGACAACGTCCACGCCGGCGGCGGCAAGTTGAATGGCTACGACCGCAAGGGCGTGCGCGCCCGTGTCGACATCACGCCCACCAGGAACCTGGATATCGCGCTGATCGCCGACTATCTGCGCTCCACCGCCTCGCCCACTTTCACCGCCTACAAGTCGACGTCGGCCGCATTCAACGCCGGCATCGCGCCGGTGGTGGCCGGCGCCGACAACCGCCAGGTCAATGCCGACATCCCGAGCGATATCCGCGACAAGAACAAGGGGCTGTCGGCGCAGGTCGACTATCGCTTCCATGGCTACACGCTGACCTCCATCACGGCGGTGCGCGACTGGGACAACACGCAGCGCACCAGCACCTCGGCCATTGGCAATGCCGCCGAAGTAGCGCGCATCACGGCGGCCTTCCCGGCCACGCGCGACATTGGCACGGTGGACTTCCGGCAGGCGTCGCAGGAGCTGCGCCTGGCGTCGCCGAAAGAGCAGTTTGCGGAATACGTGGTCGGCGCCTACTACCTGCATGGCAAGGACCGCGAGGTGTACCAGCGCATCGTCAACAACGGCGCGGCCATTAATTCCGGCCGCGCGGACTACGGCGTGGAGAGCGACAGCTACTCGCTGTTCGGCGAGAGCACGCTGAATTTCGCGTCCAACTGGCGCGCCATCGCCGGCGCCCGCTGGACCCGGGATGACCTGTCCTACGATCACGCCCGCGTGTCCACGCAGACCGTGGCCTTCCCTGGCGTGCAGCCGGCAACGCAGAGCGCCGGCTCGACCGACAAGGACGGCTACTCGGGCCGCGTCGGCCTGCAGTACGACATCGCGCGCGACATCAACACCTATGCCACCTACTCGCGCGGCTACAAGGGGCCGGCCTACAACGTCTTTTTCAATATGCTGAGCCGCGACACGCTGGCGCTGAAACCGGAGACCTCGGATTCGTTTGAACTGGGCCTGAAAGCCAGCGCCTTCGACCGCAAGCTGACCGCCAACATCGCCATCTTCGACACCAGGTATGCGAACTATCAGGCCAACTTCTACGACACCGTGGCCGGCGCCGTCGTCACGCGCCTGATCAACGCCGGCGATGTGTCGACACGCGGCGTGGAGCTGGACCTGAACGCGCGCCCGACCCGCGCGCTGACGCTGACCCAGTCGCTGGCCTATACCGATGCGAAGATCGACAACTTCAACTGCCCGCCGGCGGCGGCCGCATCGTGCAACCTGAATGGCAAGCCGCTGCCGTTCTCGCCGAAGTGGAAGTCCTTCACCCGCGCCAGCTACGCGCTGCCGCTGGAGAATGGCTCGATTGTCGACCTCTCGGCCGACTACACGTATCAGGCCAGCACGCAGTATGACCTGTTTCAGTCGCCGGATGCGATTCAGGGCGCGTATGGCATCGTCAACGCCAGCGTCGCGCTGTCGTCGCCGGTGGGCGGCTGGCGCATTGCGCTGGTGGGCAAGAACCTGGCCAACAAGTCGTACGCCACCAACCTGGTCACCTCGACCGGCTACGTCACCCGCGCCGTGCCGCGTGATGATGAGCGTTACTTCGGCATCACCGCGCGCAAGGAGTTCTGATGTCCCGTCAAATGAGCATTGCCGCGTTCATGATGCGCTATGGCCACCACGTCGCCGCGTGGCGGCATCCCGACACCGATCTGGCCACCAACCCGTTCAAGGTGTTCCGCGAGCAGGTGCGCAATGCGGAGAAGGCCTGCCTGGACGCGGTGTTCTTCGCTGACAGCGTGGCCCTGACCGGCGCGCCGTCGCTGGAGCCGTTGACGCTGTTGTCGGCGCTGGCTGCGTCGACCGACAGGATCGGCTTGATCGGCACCGCCACCACCACCTACAACGAGCCATACACGGTGGCGCGCCAGTTCGCGTCGCTGGATCTGCTGTCGGATGGCCGCGCGGGCTGGAACCTGGTCACCTCGGACAACGCGGCGGAGGCGGCCAACTTCGGCCGCGAGCGGCATGTGGCGCACGCCGAGCGCTATGCGCGGGCGCGCGAATTTCATCAAGTTGTCACAGGACTGTGGAATAGTTGGGGCCCCGGCGCATTCGTCAACGATAAAAGCGCCGCCTTGGCTTACGATCCGGCCAGGTTGCACAAGCTGAATCATCGTGGCGAGCATTTCGCCGTGGCCGGCCCGCTGAACGTGGCGCCCAGTCCGCAGGGACGTCCGGTGGTGGTGCAGGCCGGCAGTTCGGAGACCGGGCGCGATCTGGCGGCGGCCACCGCGGAAGTGGTGTTCACCGCGCAGCCGTCGCTGGCGAAGGCGCAGGCGTTTTACAGCGATTTGAAGCAGCGCGTGGTGGCGAAGGGGCGCCAGCCGGCGTCGCTGAAGATTATGCCGGGGGTGTTTGCGGTGGTTGGCCGCACGCAGGACGAGGCGGAGGCCAAATTCGCGCAGTTGCAGTCGCTGATCGAGCCGAAGGCTGGCCTGGCGTTGTTGGGGCGGATGATCGGCAACTTCGATTTGTCCGGCTATCCGCTGGATGGCCCGTTGCCGGAGCTGCCGCCAACACAGGACGGCCAGCGCAGCCGCCAGCAGTTGCTGACCGATCTGGCGCAGGGCGAGAACCTGACGATACGCCAGTTGTATGAGCGCATCGCCGGCGGACGCGGTCACTTCACGGTGGTCGGCACGCCGCAGCTGGTGGCGGACAAGATGCAGGAGTGGTTTGAGCATGGCGCGGCGGACGGCTTCAATTTCATGGCGCCGGCGCTGCCCGGCGGGTTGGATGATTTTCTGGCGCTGGTGATTCCCGAGTTGCAGCGGCGCGGCTTGTTCCGCACCGCGTATGCGGGGAGCACCTTGCGTTCGCATTTGGGTCTTTAGGAGATGGCATGAAGGGATGGGTGTTGGTGGCGGCGCTGGCCGTGGGCGTGGCGGGGGCGCATGAGTATTACGGCGATGCGCGGCCGGATGCGCCGGAACTGGCTGCGCGCGGGCCGTTGCAGGTCGGCGTGCGCACGCTGACGGCGGAGCACAAGGACCAATTCGACATCCTGCATGCCAGCGCCGATCAGCCGAATCCGCGCTACAGCCGCAAGCTGACGCTGGAGGTGTGGTATCCGGCGCGATTGGCGGCGGGGCAGAAGGAGCATGTGGTTTACACCGACGTCCTGGGCTCCGGGCCGGGCGATCCCAAGCGGCCGAATACGCCGTTCCAGTTCAACGGCCGCGCGGCGCGCGATGCTGCACCGCTGGCTGCGGCGCAGGCCGTCGCGGCCAGCGCTCCGGCTGCGGCGACAACCGCGGCATCGGTCGGCGCTGCGGCCGCCGCCGCGACTCCGGGCGGCGCGCCGGGCGCGCGCTATCCGCTGGTGATCGTCTCGCACGGCTATCCCGGCTCGCGCCTGCAAATGAGCTACCTGACCGAGAATCTGGCGTCGAAAGGCTACGTGGTGGTCGCCATCGACCATCCCGAATCCACGCGCGCCGACAAGACCGGCTTCCCCAGCACGCTGCTGAACCGCCGCCTGGACGACCTGTTCGTGCTGGACACCGTCACCGCCTGGGCCAAGCCGGGCAGCGGCAACTTCCTCGCCGGCCTGGTGGACACCGACAACACCGCCCTGATCGGCTATTCGATGGGTGGCTACGGCGCACTGAACACCGTCGGCGCCGGCATCAGCGCGGCGGCGGTGGCCTACGTGCCGGGCGGCGCGCTGGCCGTCAACCAGCAGGGCAACGCGCAATACGAAGCGCAGCGCGACCCGCGCCTCAAGGCCGTGGTGGCATTTGCCCCGTGGGGCGGCGCGCACAAGATCTGGGACGATGCCGGCCTGGCCGGCGTGCGCACGCCCACACTGTTCATCAGCGGCGACCAGGACGACGTGGCCGGCTATCAGGATGGCGTGCTGAAACTGTTCCAGGGCACGGTGCACGCCGACCGCTACCTGCTGACCTACGTCGGCGGCCGCCACAACTCGGCGCCCAACCCGCCATCGCCGGCCCACTGGAGCAATCCGGACGACTTCCAGTCCTACTCCGAGCCGGTGTGGGACAGCCGCCGTATCAACAACATCAACCAGCACTTCGTGACAGCCTTCCTCGGCGTCCAGCTCAAGCACGAACCGCTGCAAGCCTACCTCGACCTGCCGCCCCTGCAGGCCGACGGCACCATCAAACCGGACCCCGGCCTGTGGAAGGGCTTCCCCAAGCGCGCCGCGCTGGGCCTGGAATGGCGTCACCTGCCGGCGCGGTAATGATCGAGTTGTCAGGGCTGCCATGTTTCTAAGCAGCCCTTCAGCGTTTCAGCTTGTATAATGCTGGCAAACTAACAGGCCTGCATACCATGACCAATACCACTCACTTCGGTTACAAAACCGTTGCGGAAGAAGACAAAGTCCGCGAAGTTGCCAAGGTTTTCCACTCCGTCGCCGCCAAGTACGACATCATGAACGACGTCATGTCGGCCGGCCTGCACCGTTTGTGGAAAGTCTTCACCATCGCCAACGCGGCCGTGCGTCCGGGCTTCAAGTGCCTGGACATCGCCGGCGGCACCGGCGACCTGGCCAAGGTGTTCGCCAAGCAGGCCGGCCCGACCGGCGAGGTGTGGCTGACCGATATCAACGAATCGATGCTGCGCGTGGGCCGCGACCGCCTCTTGAATCGCGGCCTGCTGACCCCCACCTTGTTGTGCGATGCCGAGAAACTGCCTTTCCCGGACAACTATTTCGACCGCGTCAGCGTGGCCTTCGGCCTGCGCAACATGACGCACAAGGATCAGGCGCTGAAGGAAATGCGCCGCGTGCTGAAGCCGGGCGGCAAGCTGCTGGTGCTGGAATTTTCCAAGGTGGCCGAGCCATTGCAAAAACCTTATGACCTGTACTCGTTCAAGGTGCTGCCATGGATGGGCCAGAAAATCGCCGGCGACGCCGAAAGCTATCGTTACCTGGCGGAATCGATCCGCATGCACCCGGACCAGGAAACGCTGAAGGCCATGATGGAAGAGGCCGGCCTGGAACGCGTAACGTATTACAACCTGACGGCAGGTGTGGCCGCTTTGCACACCGGTATCAAAATGTGATGACTGGAGTGACCATGAATCTGAAAAAAATCCTGATCGGCGCGGTAATCGCCGTTTCCGCCATGTCGCTGCTGACCGAGGCCATGGCCCGCCCAGCCGGCGGTGGCCGTTCGTTTGGCCGCCAGTCGCAGAATGTCAGCCGCATGCCGCCTGCCCAGCAGGCGCCGCAGCAAGCGCCACGCCAGGCCCAGCCTGCGCCGGCCCCGGCCGCGCCGCCGGTTGCCGCGCCGAAGCCTAGCCCATGGAAGGGCATCCTCGGCGGTGCGCTGCTGGGGCTGGGCCTGGGCGCATTGTTCTCGCACTTCGGCATGGGCGGCGCCCTGGCCAGCGCGCTGGGCACCATCATCATGCTGGCACTGCTGGCAGGGGTGGTGCTCTTCATCATTCGTTTGATTCGCGGCAAGTCGCAGCCGGCCACGGCGCCGGCGGCGTTTGGCGGCAACCAGAACGTGTATGCGATGCCGCCGCAAGGTGGTTCGGCGACGCCGGAGATCGGTGCGCGCCTGCAGCCAGCGCCGGCCCCTGCCGCCGCGCCGGTGCCGCATCAGCAGTGGGGCGTGCCGGCCGATTTTGATCAGGCGGCTTTCCTGCGCGTGGCCAAGGGTAACTTTATCCGCCTGCAGGCGGCCTGGGACAAGGGCGATGTGGCCGATATCCGCGAGTTCACCACGCCGGAAGTGTTTGCCGAGATGAAGCTGCAGCTCAGCGAGCGCACCGTGGCCGATTACACCGACGTGGTCAGCCTGGACGCCGAGCTGCTGGGCATCGAGACCAACGATACCGATTACCTGGCCAGCGTGCGCTTCAGCGGCATGGTCAAGCCGGCGCCGGACGCGCTGGCCGAGCCGCTGAACGAGGTGTGGAACCTGGTGAAGCCGCGCGATGGTTCCAATGGCTGGCTGTTGGCTGGTATTCAGCAATTCGCTTGACCCCGCACGGCCATACAGGGTCTGACCCCGTACGGGGTCAGACCCTACGGCGGCGCACCGGTTTGGGGGTAAAGCGCGCTAAACTGGTAAGATCAAAACCGCCCCTGTTCTGGGCGGTTTTGTTTTACATGGCTATCTTATGATTTCATTGAATCCAGGCAGTTTCTCCGCGGCGCCCGCCAGCGCCGCCATCAACCATTTGCTGGCGCAGGAGCCGTGGGCGCGCCAGGAGTTGCAGCGCCACGCCGGCAAGATCGCCGTCATTGACGCCAGCGCCGCCGCGCTGCGCCTGCGCGTGACCGCCGATGGTTATCTGGAGCCGGCGCCGGCCGATGCGCCGGCCCGCGTCACCATCCGCGTCAAGCTGTCCGACCTGCCGTTGATCGCCCAGAACCGCGAGCGCGCGTTTTCCTACGTGCAGATCGAGGGCGACGCCGAATTCGCCAACGCCATTTCCAGCCTGAGCAAGTCGCTACGCTGGGAAGCCGAGCATGACCTGGAAAAGGTGGTCGGCCCGATCGCCGCCGTGCGCGCCGTCTCCGGCGCCCGGGCCGCGTTTGCGGCGGTCAAGGCTGGCCACCAGAAGCTGGCCGAGAACGTTGCCGAGTTCCTGCTCGACGAAAAACAGGTGCTGGTGCGGCCGCAGACCGTGTCCGCCTTCTCGGCCGACGTCACCCGCCTGCGCGATGACGTCGAGCGCACCGCCAAGCGCCTGGCCAAACTGGAACAGAAACTGGGATCCCAATAATGCTGAAATTGTTGCGCCTGCTGAAAATCCTGCGGGTATCGGTACGCTACGGCCTCGATGAAATCGCCATCTCCGGCCTGAAGAAACCGCGCATTACCAAGCTGATTGACACGGTGTTTTTCTGGCGCGACCTGTCCACGCCGCGCGGCGTGCGCCTGCGCCTGGCGCTGGAGGAGCTGGGGCCGATCTTCGTCAAGTTCGGCCAGGTGCTGTCCACCCGCAGCGACCTGATTCCGCCCGACCTGCAAATCGAGCTGGCGCGCCTGCAGGACCGCGTGCCGCCGTTTGATCCCGACCTGGCCATCGCGCAGATTCGCAAGTCGCTGGGCGCGCATCCGGAGCAGCTGTTCGCCACCTTCGAGCGCAATCCGGTGGCCTCGGCCTCGATCGCGCAGGTGCACTTCGCCACGCTGCGCGATGGCCGCCAGGTGGCGGTCAAGGTGCTGCGTCCGGGCATGAAGAAAACCATCGACGACGACGTCGCGCTGATGCACGTGGCGGCCGAATGGATCAGCAACGTCTGGGCCGACAGCAAGCGCCTGAAGCCGAAAGAGGTAGTGGCCGAGTTCGACAAATACCTGCACGACGAGCTGGACCTGATGCGCGAGGCCGCCAACGCCAGCCAGCTGCGCCGCAACTTTGCCGATTCGCAGCTGCTGCTGGTGCCGGAGATGCACTGGGATTACTGCTCCACCAACGTCATTGTCATGGAGCGCATGCACGGCATTCCGGTGTCGCAGATCGACCGCCTGGAGGCGGCCGGCGTCGACCTGAAAAAGCTGTCCAGCGACGGCGTGGAGATCTTCTTCACGCAGGTGTTCCGCGACGGCTTTTTCCACGCGGACATGCACCCGGGGAACATCCTGGTGTCGGTCGAGCCGGAAACCTTCGGCCGCTACATCGCGCTGGACTTCGGCATCGTCGGCACGCTGACCGATTACGACAAGGATTACCTGTCGCAGAATTTCCTGGCCTTCTTCCGCCGCGACTACAAGCGCGTGGCCGAGGCCCACATCGAGTCCGGCTGGGCGCCGAAGGAAACCCGCGTCGACGAGCTGGAATCGGCGGTGCGCGCCTGCTGCGAGCCGATCTTCGACCGGCCGCTGAAGGACATCTCGTTCGGCCAGATCCTGCTGCGCCTGTTCCAGACCTCGCGCCGCTTCAACGTTGAAGTGCAGCCGCAACTGGTGCTGCTGCAAAAGACGCTGCTCAACATCGAGGGCCTGGGGCGCCAGCTCGATCCCGATCTCGATCTATGGAAGACCGCCAAGCCCTACCTGGAAAACTGGATGGCCGAGCAGGTCGGCTGGAAAGGCTTCATGCAGCGCCTGAAGGCCGAGGCGCCGCGCTATGCCCACATCTTCCCGCAACTGCCGCGCCTGGCGCACCAGGCGCTGGAACGGGCGGCGGAAAAACCCAACGACAACACCGAACTGATCAAGGTGCTGATCATGGAGCAGCAGCGCACCAACCGCATGCTGAGCCTGGTCATCTACTTTGCCGGCGCGTTTGCGCTGGGCGTGGCGGCGTTCCAGTTCTACCAGCGCTTCCCGCATCTGTTGTAAGCGCCATGGCGGACTTCCAGCAGCGCGATCCTCTGTCGCCGGCGTTCTGGGATGAGCGTTTCGAGCGCCGCTTCACGCCATGGGACCATGGCGGCGTGCCGCAGGCGTTGCGCGACTTCGCCGCCACCAGCGCGCCGCTGGTGACGCTGATTCCGGGCTGCGGCTCGGCCTACGAGCTGGCGTTTCTGGCGCGGCGCGGCTGGAACGCCACCGCCATCGATTTCTCGCCGGCTGCCGTGGCGCAAGGCAGGCAGGCGGCGGGCGCGCACGCGGCGCGGGTGGTCGAGGCGGATTTCTTCGCGTGGCAGCCGGCCGTGCCGCTGCAATTGATCTATGAGCGTGCCTTCCTGTGCGCGATGCCGCGCGCCATGTGGCCGCGGGTGGCGGCGCGCTGGGCACAGCTGCTGGCGCCGGGGGCGCTGCTGGCGGGGTATTTCTTCTTTGACGACGCGCCGAAAGGGCCACCGTTTGGCATCAGCCGCGCGCAGCTGGACGAGCTGCTGCGCGCGGATTTCGACTGCATTGTGGACGACGCCGTCAGCGACTCCATCCCGGTGTTCGCCGGCAAGGAGCGCTGGATGGTGTGGCGTCGCCGCTAGCGCGGCTTAGTCGCGGCGCGGATTGTTGGGATGATTGTCCACGCCGTTCGGCACGCCGTCATGGTCGTTGTCGCCGCGTGCCCAGCGGCCGCGCGACATTTCCCAGTGACCGTCGCGTTCCACCCAGGCTGGCTGGTGATAGACGTAGCCGCGGCGCTCGCGCTCCCAATGGCCCTTGACCCACACGTGGCGGTTGTTGCGCCAGTCCCAGTAGCCGGGCGCCCACACGTAGCCGTGGCGCGGCGGCGGCACCACCTCGTCGCGCAGCGGCGGCGGCGCGGTCTGCACCACGATGACGGCGGCGGCAGCGGGCAGGGTAACGGTACCGGCGGAAGCCGCAATGGCGGCAGCAAGCAGAAGTTTTTTCATCATATTGATCTCCTTGTATAGGTGGTTACCGTTATAAAGAGATCGGCCGAGCTCGTCTGTGCGAGCGGCCGCATAGCCGCCTAGCGTCGGCGTTTGCCGATGTCGAACACGGCGTCGGCTTTCCGGTGCGGCACCAGCA
The DNA here is from genome assembly GCF_013408245.1 of Duganella sp. 1224. Taxonomy (GTDB): domain Bacteria; phylum Pseudomonadota; class Gammaproteobacteria; order Burkholderiales; family Burkholderiaceae_D; genus Rugamonas. The sequence goes on along the minus strand of NZ_JACBYS010000007.1, from coordinate 153,243 downwards.
GCAGCATCAGCGCGCCGCACGCGAGCATCACCCAGCCGGACGGCTCCGGCACCGGGCTGGCTGGTGGCGGCGGATGCGCATGCCGGGCGTGCGGCGGCGGCAACTGCGCGTCGCCGGCTGGCGTCAGCACGGCGGCCGTGTCGAGCGGCGGCGTGATGTCGATGCTGGGAGTGGGCCGGTCGAAGCGCAAGGTCACCGGGCCGCGCTGATCGTCCAGGTAGTCACGCGCCCGCATCGCTGCGGCCGGTCCGGCGTTCAGCAAGGCGGCGACCAGCGCGAAAACGACCGCGCCCCTCATTTGCCGCTGTGGGCGTGGCGGCGGGTTGGCAGGTTGGGCAGGTGGCGCAGGTACTGCAGGCCGATCATCACCGCCATGCACAGCACGATGGCGCGGCGATGCAACGGTTCTTCCGGCGACTGGGCGACGAATTTGTTGTTGGCGGCAAAAGCGGGGGCGGTCAGGCAAGCGGCCAGCAAGCCGGCGGTCAGGTATTTTTTCATGGTATTTCCCAAAGAATCAAAGAGTTGGAGCGTCGTCAGTCCGGGACGGCAAACGAGGCGGCGATTCAGGGATTGGGAAATCAGCGCTTGTAGACAGGCATTAAAACATGCTCGCAAACAATAGGCGAATAGTTTTTTACTATGAAAACGATTACCGTGGAGGCCTTGGCTAGAGGAAACAGTCAGGTGGCCGGCAAAAGGCTTTATAATTCAGGGTTTTGATGATTTTTGCGGAGTAATAGATGCCGATCTACGCGTACCGCTGTGACGCATGCGGTTTTGCCAAGGACGTCTTGCAGAAGATTTCCGACCCGCAGTTGACGGTTTGCCCGTCGTGCGGCAAGGAGTCGTTTAAGAAACAAGTGACCGCCGCCGGGTTCCAACTGAAGGGCTCGGGCTGGTATGTGACCGACTTCCGTGGCGGCACGCCGCCGGCGACCGGCACGGCGCCGGCCGCGTCCTCGTCCTCGTCCGCCGAGAGCGCGGCACCGGCGCCGGCGCCCGCGCCGGCCAAGACGGGCGGCAGCGACACCTGAAGCATTTCATCCACACACAAGGACATCGATGCGTAAATATTTCATTACCGGCTTGCTGATTCTGGTGCCGCTGGCGATCACCGCCTGGGTGCTGAATCTGGTGATCAGCACCATGGACCAGTCCCTGCTGTTCGTGCCGGAGCGTTGGCAGCCGCGTACCCTGATCGGCTTCGATATCCCCGGCCTGGGCACCTTGCTGACCATCGTCATCGTGTTCCTGACCGGCCTGCTGACCAACAACCTGGTCGGCAACTATGTGGTGCGCCTGTGGGAAAAGCTGCTGACCCGCATTCCGGTGGTCAGCTCGCTGTATTCGAGCGTCAAGCAGGTGTCGGACACGCTGTTCTCGTCGTCCGGCAACGCCTTCCGCAAGGCGGTGCTGGTGCCCTATCCGCATCAGAATTCGTGGACCATCGCCTTCCTGACCGGCGCGCCGGGCGGGGATGTGAAGAACCACCTGGTCGGCGAGTACGTCAGCGTGTACGTGCCGACCACGCCCAACCCGACCTCGGGCTTTTTCCTGATGATGGCCAGGAAGGATGTGGTCGAACTCGACATGACCGTCGACGCGGCCCTGAAGTACATCGTTTCGATGGGTGTGGTGGCGCCGGAAGATACGCCCAAAGCCGTTGAAACCACCAAGATTAACTGAGTAACTTAACCTGAACCGAGAAATAAACATGTCCTCAATGCGTACTCACTACTGCGGCCTCACCACTGAAGCGCTGCTTGGCCAAACCGTCAGCCTGTGCGGCTGGGTACACCGTCGCCGCGACCACGGCGGCGTGATCTTCATCGACCTGCGCGACCGCGAGGGCCTGGTGCAGATCGTATGCAATCCGGAACAGGCTGAAGTATTCAAGGCCGCCGAAGCCGTGCGCAACGAGTTCTGCCTGCGCGTCACCGGCGTGGTCAAGGACCGCCTGGCCGGCACCGTCAACGCCAACCTGAAGTCGGGCAAGATCGAAGTGATCTGCTCCGAGCTGGAAGTGCTGAACGCCTCGGTGGCCGTGCCGTTCCAGCTGGACGACGACAATCTGTCGGAAACCACCCGCCTGACCCACCGCGTGCTGGACCTGCGCCGTCCGCAGATGCAGAACAACCTGCGCCTGCGCTACAAGGTGACGATGGAAGTGCGTAAATACCTGGACGAGCTGGGCTTCATCGACGTCGAAACCCCGATGCTGACCAAGTCGACCCCGGAAGGCGCGCGCGACTACCTGGTGCCGTCGCGTGTCAACGCCGGCAACTTCTTCGCGCTGCCGCAATCGCCGCAGCTGTTCAAGCAGCTGCTGATGGTGGCCAACTTCGACCGCTACTACCAGATCACCAAGTGCTTCCGCGACGAAGACCTGCGCGCCGACCGCCAGCCGGAATTCACCCAGATCGACTGCGAAACCTCGTTCCTGACCGAACAGGAAATCCGCGACCTGTTCGAGGACATGATCCGCAAGGTGTTCAAGAACACCATGGACGTCGACCTGCCTAACCCGTTCCCGGTGATGGACTTCGCCGAAGCCATGGGCAGCTACGGTTCGGACAAGCCGGACATGCGCGTCAAGCTGCAGTTCACCGAACTGACCGAGGTCATGAAGGACGTCGACTTCAAGGTGTTCTCGGGTGCCGCCAACCTGCCGAACGGCCGCGTGGTCGGCCTGCGCGTGCCGAAGGGCGCCGACATGCCGCGCTCGGAAATCGACGCGTACACCCAGTTCGTCGCCATCTACGGCGCCAAGGGCCTGGCCTACATCAAGGTCAACGAGAAGGCCAAGGGCCGTGACGGCCTGCAGTCGCCGATCGTGAAAAACCTGCACGACAACGCTCTGGCCAAGATCCTGGAACTGACCGGCGCCGAAGACGGCGACCTGATCTTCTTCGGCGCCGACAAGGCCAAGGTGGTCAACGATGCCATCGGCGCGCTGCGCGTGAAAATCGGCCACTCGGAATTCGGCAAGGCCGCCGGCCTGTTCGACGACGTCTGGTCGCCGCTGTGGGTGGTCGACTTCCCGATGTTCGAATACGACGAGGAAGCCGACCGCTGGACCGCGACCCACCACCCGTTCACCGCGCCGAAGGACGGCCACGAGGACATGCTGGAAACCAATCCGGGCGCCTGCATCGCCAAGGCCTATGACATGGTGCTGAACGGCTGGGAACTGGGCGGCGGCTCGATCCGTATCCACCGCGAGGAAGTGCAGTCGAAAGTGTTCCGCGCGCTGAAGATCGACGCCGACGAGGCGCGCCTGAAGTTCGGCTTCCTGCTGGACGCGCTGCAGTACGGCGCGCCACCGCACGGCGGCCTGGCCTTCGGCCTGGACCGCATCGTCACGCTGATGACCAAGTCGGACTCGATCCGCGACGTCATCGCCTTCCCGAAAACCCAGCGCGCGCAGGATCTGCTGACCCACGCGCCGTCGGAAGTCGACGAGAAGCAGCTGCGTGAACTGCACATCCGCCTGCGCGCGGCTGAGCCGAAAGTAGCCGGCTAATCTGTTCTGCTCGGAAAAGGCGCTGCGGCGCCTTTTCTTTTATGCCTCCATGAAGCCATACAAGATTCCCGAATCGGTGCTGGTGGTGATCCACACCGCCGACCTGCAGGTGCTGCTGATCGAACGCGCCGACAAGCCCGGCTACTGGCAGTCGGTGACCGGCTCGCTGGATGCCCCTGACGAACCGCTGCTGGCCACCGCCACCCGCGAACTGTGCGAGGAAACCGGCATCGTCGCCGACGGCCAGCGCATCGTGCTGCGCGACTGGCAGCTGGCGAACGTGTACGAGATTTATCCGGTCTGGCGCCACCGCTACGCGCCCGGCGTCACGCGCAACACCGAGCACGTGTTCAGCGTCGAAGTCCCGCGCGACATCCCCATCACGCTGAGCCCGCGCGAGCACCTGCATTACGTCTGGCTGCCCTATCTCGAAGCGGCCGACAAATGCTTCTCCTCCTCCAACGCCGAAGCCATCCTTCAACTGCCGCACCGTCATTCCGGCGCAGGCCGGAATCCATAACCCGCCTACCGTGCTGCGGGCTCAGCATGGATTCCGGCGTGCGCCGGAATGACGGGTTGCTAATGTGCGGCGGCGCACGCAGGGTTTGCGGTCTCGGGAGTAAAATGGGCCGCATGAAGATCCGTGTCGCCACTTACAACATCCACAAGGGCGTGTCCAGCATCCGTGCGGAACCGCGGGTGATGGCTTTGAAGCAGGCCATCGGCCTGTTCGATGCCGATGTGGTTTTTTTGCAGGAAGTCCAGGGCAAACACGACCTCAAGGCCGCCAAGTACGGCGCCGAACATCTCGGTCACAAGCATTGGCCCGCTGCGGCGCAGCATGAGTATTTCGCCGGCGAGTCGCGCCACCTGCACGCCGCCTACGGCATGAACGCCATCTACGACCACGGCCACCACGGCAACGCGCTGCTGAGCGCGTTCCCGATCGCCAGCCAGGCCAACCGCGACGTTTCCGACCACGCCTACGAGCAGCGCGGCATCCTGCACTGCGTGCTGGCTACGCCGGCCGGCCCGGTGCACTGCTACGTGGTGCACCTGGGCCTGTTCGAGGGCAGCCGCCGCCGGCAGACGCAGGCGCTGATCGCGGCCGTCAAGGAATCCGCGCCGAATGGCGAGCCGGTGGTCATCGCCGGCGACTTCAACGACTGGCGCAACACCCTCAGCGCTGAACTGTACAACGCGCTTGGCGTGGTCGAGGCCTTCGACGAGATCGAGGGCTCGAACACCGCGCTGGGCGAGGTCATGCGCAAACTGCGGCGCAAGAACAGCATCATCCCGGCGCGCACCTTCCCGGCCGCGCTGCCGTTCTTCCGCCTCGACCGCATCTATGTGCGCGGTTTCAGGGTCGACACGGCCGAGGTAATGCATGGTAGTCTGTGGGCCAAGCTCTCAGACCACGCTCCCATCGTCGCGTCGCTGACGCTGGCGTGAGCGCCAACTATGCGCCCCGTAAATTTTATCGCCGATAACGAAGTCACGCTGCTCCACACCGGCACCGACTATTTTCCCGCGCTCATCGCCGCCATCGACGCCGCGCAGTACGAGGTCTATTTCGAAACCTATATCTTTGCTGGCGACGACACCGGCCAGCGGGTGGTGGCTGCGCTGATCGGCGCCGCCCGGCGCGGCGTGCAGGTGCGCGTGATCACCGACTGGTGGGGCACCGGCCGCCGCCAGATCAACAGCATGCACGAGACCTTCACCGCCGGCGGCGTCGAGCACCGCATGTTCAATCCGTGGTTCCGGCGCGGCATCGCGCGCACCCACCGCAAGATCTGCGTGGTGGACCGCCACGTCGCCTTCGTCGGCGGCATCAACATCAACGACGACATGTTCTGCGATTACGACCACAGCAAGGCGCTGTCGGCGCCGCGCTGGGATTTCGCGGTGCAGGTGCGCGGCCCGCTGGTGGCCGAGATCCAGCTGGAAGCGGTGACGCAGTGGCGCCGCCTCGGCAAGCTCAGCATCATCAAGCGGATCGGCCTGTACCGCGACATGCGCAAGGTCGAGAAGATCGCCGCCGCCCACGCGGTGCAGGCCGGCTTCGTGGTGCGCGACAACCTGCGCAACCGCCACACCATCCAGCGCGCCTACCTGAAGGCGCTGGGGCAGGCGCGCAAGAGCGTGTTGCTGGCCAATCCCTACTTCGCGCCCAGCCGCAAGTTCCGCCGCGCGCTGACCTCGGCGGCCGAACGCGGCGTCGAGGTGGTGCTGCTGATCGGCGTCGGCGAGATCTGGCTGCAGGACGCGGTGGCGCATTCGTTCTATCCGAAGTTGCTGGCGGCGGGCGTCAAGGTGGTGGAGTATCATAAGACGCAGCTGCATGCCAAGGTGGCCGTCATCGACGACGACTGGGCCACGGTGGGCTCCAGCAATGTCGATGGGCTGAGTTTGTTCCTGAACCAGGAAGCCAACGTGGTGATCAAGGACGCGGCGTTCGCGCAGAGCCTGCGGGTCAAGATCGAGGAGGCCATTGCCGACGGCAAGGTCATCACCTACGATGACTTCGAGCACGTCGGCCATGTGAAGCGCATCGGCTACGAGGTGGCGTTTGTGTTTTATAAATTACTGATGCGGGTGTTCGCAGTGGGGAAATACGCGTGAGCGAAGGTGTACGACTGGATAAATGGCTGTGGGCGGCGCGCTTCTTCAAGACCCGCTCGCTGGCCTGCGAAGCGGTGGATCGCGGCCGGGTGGTGGTCAACGGCGACCGCGCCAAGCCGGCGCGCAACGTCAAGATCGGCGACGTGCTGGAAATCGATAATGGCTCGGATCAGTGGGAGGTTGATGTCATGGGCTTGTCCGATGTGCGCGGCCCGGCCACCGTGGCCCGCAATCTGTATGAAGAAACCGACGTCAGTGTCGCCCGCCGGGTGGCGGTGGCGGAAAACCGCCGCCTGTACCGTGAACCGGGCGCGCACATCAAGGGCCGTCCGACCAAGCGCGACCGCCGCCTGCTGGGCAAAGTTGGCGAGTCGCAATAGCTTTCACCCCCAGGCGCGAGAGGGGTCTGACCCCGTACGGGGGCAGACCCCGCGACGGATCGCCGTGCGGGGGTGCTGCTGCGCTGCAGCAATAGAACCCCACCTCTAAAGGTACTGTTTGACATTCACCCCCAAGTGGATAATAGTACGAGCGTTCGCAATTCTTTTCACACAGAGTAAATTTAACTGGAGCAGAATAATCCTTCTCCATGATTTAAACCTTACCCTGGGATGCAATCTTATTAATACCTCAACTAAATTTATGCGCAAAGGCGAGTTAACACGCGCGGCAATCCTGGACGTGGCGCTGGACCTGGCCAGCCGCGATGGTCTGGAAGGTCTGACCATCGGATTGCTCGCGGATAAGATGAACATGAGCAAATCCGGCGTGTTCGCGCACTTCGGATCGCGTGAAGATTTGCAGTTGGAAGTGCTGAAGCTGTATCACCACCGTTTCGAGCAGGAAGTGTTCTTCCCGAGCGTCAAGGAGCCACGCGGCATTGCCCGCCTGCAGGCCATGTTTGCGCGCTGGGTCAAGCGCGTCAGCGTGGAGGTGGCCTCGGGCTGCATCTACATCAGCGGCGCGGTCGAGTATGACGACCGCCCCGGCCCGATCCGCGAGGAGCTGATGGCCATGGTCGGCGCCTGGCAGGGCGCGCTGCTGCGCTGCGTGCAGCAGTGCATCGAGACCGGCGACCTGAAGCAAGGCACCGATCCGCAGCAGCTGGTCTACGAGATGTACGGCCTGATCCTGGCCCTGCACCACGACGGCCGCTTCCTGCGCATTCCAGGCAGCCTGGAGCGTGCGGGCAAGGGCTTTGAGCGCTTGATCGAAACCTACCGCAACCCGCAATCACCGGCCGCGGTGGTTGCGCAAGTCATTTAAATTCAAACACTAAAGTAGTCATCAGGAGAAAACCATGGGTCAATACGTCGCGCCAATCCGGGATATGCAATTCGTTCTGCATGAGTTCCTGAAAGTGGAAGATGAACTGAAGGCGCTGCCGAACTACGCGGAAGTCGACGCCGACATCATCAACCAGGTGCTGGAAGAAGGCGGCAAGTTCACCTCCGAAGTGCTGTTCCCGCTGAACCACAGCGGCGACCGCGAAGGCTGCCACTACGATGGCGCGACCAAATCGGTGACCACTCCTAAAGGCTTCAAGGAAGCCTACAAGCAGTACGTGGAAGGCGGCTGGGCCGCGCTGGCGTGCGATCCGGAATTCGGCGGCCAGGGCCTGCCGGTGGTGCTGAACAACTCGTTCTACGAGATGCTGAACTCGGCCAACCAGGCCTGGACCATGTACCCGGGCCTGTCGCACGGCGCCTACGAGTGCCTGAAGGAACACGGCACCGACGAACAGAAAAAACTGTACCTGCCGAAGCTGGTCTCGGGCGAATGGACCGGCACCATGTGCCTGACCGAACCGCACTGCGGCACCGACCTGGGCATGCTGCGCTCGAAAGCGCTGCCGCAGGCCGACGGCTCGTGGCTGATCACCGGCAACAAGATCTTCATCTCGGCCGGCGAGCACGACATGTCGGAAAACATCCTGCACCTGGTGCTGGCCCGCGTGCCGGACGCGCCGGAAGGCTCGAAGGGCATCTCGCTGTTCCTGGTGCCGAAGTTCCTGCCGAACGCGGACGGCAGCATCGGCGAGCGCAACCCGATCACCTGCGGCGCCATCGAAGAAAAGATGGGCATCCACGGCAACTCGACCTGCCAGATGAACCTGGACGGCGCGCGTGGCTGGATCATCGGCCAGCCGAACAAGGGCCTGCAAGCGATGTTCGTGTTCATGAACGCCGCCCGCCTGGGCGTCGGCATGCAGTCGCTGGGGCTGACCGAAGTGGCCTACCAGAACGCTGTGACCTACGCCAAGGACCGCATCCAGATGCGCTCGCTGACCGGCCCGAAAAATCCGGAGAAGCCAGCCGATCCGATCATCGTCCACCCGGACGTGCGCCGCATGCTGCTGACCGGCCGTGCCTACGCCGAGGGCGCGCGCGCCTTCACCTCGTACGTGGCGCTGCAGATCGACCGCGAACTGCACCACCCGGACGAAGACGTGCGCAAGGAAGCCGCCGATGAAGTCGCGCTGCTGACCCCGATCGTCAAGGCCTTCATCACCGACAACGCCTGGATCGCCACCTCGGAAGCGATGCAGGTGTACGGCGGCCATGGCTACATCAGCGAGTGGGGCATGGAGCAGTACGTGCGCGACGCCCGTATCAACCTGATCTACGAAGGCACCAACACCGTGCAGTCGCTGGACCTGCTGGGCCGCAAGATCCTGGGCGACAACGGCGCCAAGCTGCGCAAGTTCGGCGAGAAGATCAAGTCGTTCGTGGAAGAAAACGGCCTGGACGAAAACCTGAGCGAATTCATCACCCCGCTGGGCGACCTGGGCGACAAAGTCACCAAGCTGACCATGGAAATCGGCATGAAAGCCTTCCAGAACGCCGACGAAGTGGGCGCCGCCGCCGTGCCGTACCTGCGCGTGGTGGGCCACCTGGTGTACAGCTACTTCTTCGCGCAGATGGCCAAGATCGCGCTGGAAAAACAGGACAGCAGCGACACCTTCTACAAGACCAAGCTGGCGACCGCGCGCTTCTACTTCGCCCGCCTGCAACCAGAAACCGCAACCCTGATCCGCCAGGCACGCTCGGGCTCCGCCAACCTGATGGCCCTCGACGCCGACCTGTTCTAAGAGGAAACGACAATGACCAATTTCATCGTTAAAAAAGTCGCCGTGCTGGGCGCCGGCGTGATGGGCGCGCAAATCGCCGCCCACTGCGTCAACGCCAAAGTGCCTGTGGTGTTGTTCGACCTGCCGGCCAAGGAAGGGCCGAAGAACGGCATCGTGCTGAAGGCGATCGAAGGCCTGAAGAAACTGTCGCCTGCACCGCTGGGCAACAAGGAGCACGCGGCGCTGATCGAAGTCGCCAACTACGAGGACGACCTGGCCAAGCTGGCCGAGTGCGACCTGATCATCGAAGCCATCGCCGAGCGCCTGGACTGGAAACACGACCTGTACAAGAAAGTCGCGCCGCACATTGCGCCAAACGCGATTTTTGCTTCGAACACCTCGGGCCTGTCGATCGGCAAGCTGGCCGAAGGCTTCGACGCGGACCTGAAAGCACGCTTCTGCGGCGTGCACTTCTTCAACCCGCCGCGCTACATGCACCTGGTGGAAATCATCCCGACCCCGGACACCAAGCCGGAGATCGCCGACCAGCTGGAAGGCTTCCTGACCTCGACCCTGGGCAAGGGCGTGGTACGCGCCAAGGACACGCCGAACTTCATCGCCAACCGCGTGGGCGTGTTCGGCATCCTGGCCATCGTCCACGAAGCTGAGAAGTTCGGCCTGTCGGTGGACGTGGTCGACGACCTGACCGGCGCCAAGCTGGGCCGCGCCAAGTCGGGCACCTTCCGCACCGCGGACGTGGTCGGCCTGGACACCATGGGCCATGTGATCAAGACCATGCAGGACTACCTGCCGAACGATCCGTTCGCATCGGTCTACAAGACCCCGGCCGTGCTGGCCAAGCTGGTCGAGAAGGGCGCGCTGGGCCAGAAATCCGGCGCCGGCTTCTACAAGAAAGTCGGCAAGGACATCCTGCGCCTGGACTTCGCCACCGGTGAATACGTGCCGGGCGGCGCCAAGGCGGCCGACATCGTGGCCCGCATCCTGAAGGAAAAAGATCCGGTCAAGAAGATGAAGGCGATGCGCGAATCGACCAACCCGCAGGCGCAGTTCCTGTGGGCGATCTTCCGCGACGCCTTCCACTACATCGCCGTGCACCTGGAAGACATTGCCGACAACGCGCGCGATATCGACTTCGCCATGCGCTGGGGCTTCGGCTGGACCGTGGGCCCGTTCGAAACCTGGCAGGCTTCCGGCTGGACGCAAGTGGCCCAGTGGGTCAAGGAAGACATCGACGCCGGCCACGCGCTGAGCAGCGCGCCGCTGCCAGCCTGGGTATTCGAAGGCCCGGTCGCAGAAAAAGGCGTGCACACCGCGGAAGGTTCGTGGTCGCCAAAAGCCAAGGCCTACATCCCGCGTTCGGACCTGGCCGTGTACAAGCGCCAGGAATTCCGCGCGCCGGTGCTGGGCTCGGGCGAAATCGACGGCCGCAAAGCCGGCACCACCGTGCACGAAGACGACGACGTGCGCCTGTGGCACTCGGGCGACGACATCCTGGTCATCTCGCTCAAGACCAAGCTGCACGTGATCAGCCCGGGCGTGATCGCCGGCTTCAAGAAAGCACTGGCCGAAGCAGAGAAGAACTTCAAGGGCCTGGTGATCTGGAGCGCGGACGCGGCCGACGGCGGCGCCTTCTCGGCCGGCGCCGACCTGCAATCGGCACTGCCAGCCTTCATGAGCGGCGGCGCCAAGGCAGTCGATCCGATCATCAAGGAGCTGCAAGACACCTTCATGGCGATGAAATATTCGAACGTGCCGGTGGTGGCCGCGGTGGCAGGCCTGGCACTGGGCGGCGGCTGCGAAATGGCGCTGCACGCGTCGAAACGCGTGGCCTCGATCGAATCGTACATCGGCCTGGTGGAAGTGGGCGTGGGCCTGATCCCTGCCGGCGGCGGCCTGAAGGAAGCGGCCCAGCGCGCCTACAAGGAAGCCAAGGGCACCGACATCCTGCAATTCCTGAAAACCGGCTTCACCAACGCCGCCACCGCCAACGTGTCGAAATCGGCGCTGGAAGCGCAGGCGATGGGCTACCTGAAGGAAGACGACGTCATCGTCTTCAACCCGTACGAACTGCTGTACGTGGCCAAGACCGAAGCGCGCGCCATGTTCGACAAGGGCTACCGCGCGCCGCTGAAGGCGCCGATCCAGGTGACCGGCCGCTACGGCTGGGGCACCATCAAGGCGCAGCTGGTCAACATGCGTGACGGCGGCTTCATCTCCGCGCACGACTTCAAGCTGGGCGACATGATCGCGCAGATCGTCAGCGGTGGCGACATCGATCAGGGTTCGTTCGTGAGCGAACAGTGGCTGCTGGACATGGAACGCAAGGCCTTCCTGGAGCTGCTGAACCATCCGAAAACCCAGGAGCGCATCATGGGCATGCTGCAAACCGGTAAGCCAGTCCGCAACTAAGGAATAAGACAATGAGCAAACAAGTTCAAGACGCATACATCGTTGCCGCGACCCGTACCCCTATCGGCAAAGCGCCGCGCGGCATGTTCAACAAGACCCGCCCGGACGACCTGCTGGTCAAGGTGATCCAGTCGGCACTGGCCCAGGCCCCTGGCCTGGACCCGGCGCTGATCACCGACGCCATCATCGGCTGCTCGTTCCCGGAAGCGGAGCAGGGCTTCAATATCGCCCGTCAATCGGTGCTGCTGGCCGGCCTGCCGAAGACTGTCGGCGGCGTCACCATCAACCGTTACTGCGCCTCGGGCATCACCGCCCTGGCGATGGCGGCCGACCGCATCCGCGTCGGCGAAGCTGATGTCATGCTGGCCGGCGGCGTGGAGTCGATGTCCATGGTGCCGATGATGGGCCATCACCCATCGATGAACCTCAACATGTTCACCGACGAAAACGTCGGCATGGCCTACGGCATGGGCCTGACCGCCGAAAAAGTGGCCGAGCAGTGGAAAGTGTCGCGTGAAGACCAGGACGCGTTCTCGGTCGAATCGCACCGCCGCGCCATCGCCGCGCAGCAGGCCGGCTTCTTCAAGGACGAAACCACCCCGGTCGAGATCATCACCCGCACGCCGGTTCTGGCTAGCGGCGAGATCAAGGTCAAGACCCGCACCGTCGACACCGACGAAGGCGCGCGTCCGGACACCAGCATGGAAGGCCTGGCCAAGCTGAAGCCGGTTTTCGCCGCCAAGGGTTCGGTCACCGCCGGCAACAGCTCGCAGATGTCCGACGGTGCCGGCGCGCTGCTGGTGGTGTCCGAGAAGATCCTGAAGGAACACAACCTGACGCCGCTGGCCAAGTTCTCGTCGTTCGCCGTCAAGGGCGTGCCGCCGGAAATCATGGGGATCGGTCCGAAGTTCGCGATTCCGGATGCGCTGAAAGCCGCCGGCATCACCCAGGACCAGCTGGACTGGATCGAGCTGAACGAAGCGTTTGCCGCGCAGGCGCTGGCGGTGATCCGCGATCTGGGCCTGGATCCGGCCAAGGTCAACCCGATGGGCGGCGCGATTGCACTGGGCCACCCGCTGGGCGCCACCGGCGCGATCCGCGCGGCGACCGTGGTACACGCACTGCGTCGCAACAACCTGAAATACGGCATGGTCACCATGTGCGTAGGCGCGGGCATGGGCGCGGCCGGCATCATCGAGCGCGTGTAATACAAACACAGCCAACACGTTGTCATTCCGGCGAAAGCCGGAATCCATACTTCGCTTGCGTTTCTGCGTTCTATGGGTTCCGGCCTTCGCCGGAACGACATCAGGCTTCGGAGACACACATGGAAATTTTAAGCAGCATTGAGAACGGCATCCTGACCCTGGAATTCAACCGTCCCGAGCGCAAGAACGCCATCACCGCCGCGATGTACCAGGCCATGGCCGACGCCCTGACCGCCGCCGAAACCGACACCGCCGTGCGCGCGATTCTGCTGACCGGCAAATCCGACATCTTCACCGCCGGCAACGACCTGGAAGACTTCATGAAAAACGCCCCGAGCAGCGGCGCGATTGAAGACCGTTCCGTCTACAAATTCATGATGGCGCTGAGCGGCTCGACCAAGCCGGTGGTGGCCGCGGTGGCCGGCAACGCGGTCGGCATCGGCACCACGCTGCTGATGCACTGCGACCTGGTCTACGCCGCCGACAACGCCAAATTCTCGATGCCGTTCGTGCAGCTCGGCCTGTGCCCGGAATTCGCCTCCAGCCTGCTGCTGACGCAAATCGCCGGCTACCCGCGCGCGGCCGAGAAACTGATGCTGGGCGAAGCCTTCGGCGCGCAGGAAGCGCTGGACATGGGCCTGATCTCGAAAGTGCTGCCGGTGGACGACCTGCGCGCGTTTGCGGAAGCCCAGGCCGCCAAACTGGTCGCCCTGCCAGCCAGCTCGATCCGCGTGACCAAAGAACTGATGAAAGCCGCCCGCAAAGCGCCAACCAGCGACGCCATTGCCGCCGAAAACACCCACTTCGGCAACATGCTGTCGTCCCCGGAAGCGAAGGAAGCCTTCATGGCCTTCTTCCAGAAACGCAAACCGGACTTCACCCAGTTCGCTTAATGCGGCAGGTAGCGCAGGGCAGCTAACAGCAAGCTGGCCTGCGCGACAGAAATGGTGACGAGCCATTTCAGCATATCCGCCTTGAGTGACTGGATCTGCTCCTTCACATACAACTCTACCCACACTTTCAGTCCCGCCAGGTCATCCTTGGTGGCAACTTGTGCCATCACCTCGGCCAGTACCTGCGCGTGTACCTCCGCCTGTTCGCGCGGTATGCCAACGGCTTCCAGTCGTTTGCAGTAGCCAAGAATATCGAGAGAGTTCATTCGGCCAGTATGCGCTCGACGCCACAAAATGCAAGTAGAGCCACTATGATGTGGCGCAATGCGAGGAGACCGGCAACCGGACCTTAACGGCGCTGCGATAAGATGAATTGTTCCAGATCCTTGCAGGCGTGTTCGATGTGGCGCTTCAGCAGCGCGGCGGCGGCGCGGACGTCGCCGCTGCGGCAGAGGCGGACCAGTTCCTCGTGTTCCTGCTGGGCTTGCTTGATGCTGTCGGCGCTCAGCGATAGCTGCATGCGCGTGTAGCGGTCGGTCTGCTGCAGCAGCGTGGCGACGATGGCGGCGGTGCGCGGCTGCTCGGCACGTGACAGCAGCACGTCGTGCAGGCGCGTGTTGAGCTCGCCCCAGCGGGTGGTGTGCTGCGCGTTCAGCTCGACCTGGTACTCGGCCAGGATGGCGTCCAGCTCGGCGTAGTCTGCCGCCGTCAACCGCGGCGCGGATTTCTTCAGCAGCAGCGGCTCCAGCAGCGCGCGCAGCATGAACAGCTCGCTGATCTCGTCGATCGACAGCCCGGACACCACCGCGCCCTTGTGCGGCACGATCTTGACCAGGCCTTCGCCCTCCAGCTGCACCAGCGCCTCGCGCACCGGTATCCGGCTGATGCCGAACTCGGCGGCGAGCGCATCCTGCCGCAGCGACACGCCTTCCGGCAATTCGCCCGACATGATCTTGCGGCGCAAGGCGTCGGCCGCCTGCTCCGCTACCGTGGTGACGGCAAAACCCTTCACGCCGCCACTTCTTTCGACCACTGCGCGTACCAGCTGCGGAACAGCCCGTACTGGGTTTCCGCGTAGCGGCGCTGGCTGGCGCTGAGGGCGTCGGTTTCGTTGAAGTGCAGCGTGTATTCCTGGTCGCCGTTCAGCACCATCAGGTATTTGTAGAACAGCACCAGGTCGGTGCCCTCGTCGAACGAGGACAGCACCAGCAGCGCCGCCTCCAGCTCGCGGGCCTGACGGCGCGCCACCGCGTCGCCAGCTGCCGCCTTGCGCGACAGCTCGACCAGGTGCAGCACCTCGCGCGGCAGCGCGTTGCCGATGCCGGTGATGGCGCCGGTCGCGCCGCAGTTGACGAAGCCGTGGAACACCTGCGTGTCCACGCCCACCATCAGCGTCACGTCATCGTCCTGGCTGGTGATGTGCTCGGCCGCATAGCGCAGGTCGGCGGCGCCGCCGAATTCCTTGAAGCCGATCAGGTTGGGGTGCTTGGCGCGCAGTTCGAAGAACAGGTCGGCGCGGGTGGCAAAGCCGTAGTACGGGCTGTTGTAGATCACCGCCGGCAGCGTGGGCGCGGCCGCCAGGATGGCCGAGAAGTGCGCCTTCTGCGCCGCCGGCGACGAGCCGCGCGACAGCAGGCGTGGAATCACCATCAGGCCCTGGGCGCCGACCTTGGCCGCGTGCGCCGCGTGCGCCACCGCTTCTTTCGAGTTGACCGCGCCGGTGCCGACGATGGTCGGCACGCCGGCCGCCACCAGCCGCGCCACGCCTTCCTGGCGCTGCGCCTCGCTCAGCAGCGGCCAGTCGCCCATCGAGCCGCAATACACCACCGCGCTCATGCCGGCATCGATCAGTTCGCGCGCCTTGCGCACCAGCGCGTCGTAGTCCGGCGTGCGGTCGGCGGTGCAGGGCGTCATCAGGGCCGGGATGGTGCCGGTGAAAATATTGCTCATAGTGCTTCCTTCAGGCTGCGGTGGAGGGGAGGTCATCGGCAGCCATCATATCCCTAATTTTGGATATTGTATACAATATGCGATCCAGCCGGCCGCGCCGGGCGGCGTTCCAGCCACACCGACAGCGCCAGCACGGCGATGCCGCCCATGGCCAGCGCCGCGCCCACCGGGCCGGTCGATTGCAGGCGCATGCCGTGCGCGATCGCCAGGCCGCCGCACCAGGCGCCGATGGCGTTGGCGCAGTTGAAGGCCGAGTGGTTGAGCGCGGCCGCCACCGTCTGGGCGTCGCCGGCCACGTCCATCAGGCGGGTCTGTACCGCCGGGCAGACGGCAATGCCGCAGCCGATGGCGAACAGGTTCAGCGCCACCGTCCACAGGTGCGCGCTGGAATAATAGAAGGCTGACAAGGCCAGCACGTTCCACACCAGGCCGCCGAAGATGGTCCACAGGCGCGAGCGGTCGGCCAGCCAGCCGCCCACCAGATTCCCCACTGTCATGCCCACGCCCATCAGGCCCAGCAGCACCGGCAGCATGGCCGGCGACACCCGGGTCACTTCCAGCAGGGTCGGCGTGACATAGGTGTAGATGGCAAACAGGCCGCCGAAGCCGATCGACACCATCAGCAGCGTCACCCACACCTGCAGGCGGCGGAACACGCCCAGTTCGCGCTGCGGGCTGGCGTCGCCGGCCGCCATGAAGGGCACGTAGCGGCCGACCATCAGCGCCGTGGTCACGCCCAGCGCGCCCACCACCAGGAAGGCCGAGCGCCAGCCGAAGCCCTGGCTCAGCCAGGTGGCCAGCGGCACGCCGAAGATGTTGGCGATGGTCAGGCCCAGCAGCACGCGCGACACCGCCTGCGCGCGCTTTTCCGGCACCGCCATCGCGGCCGCCACCAGCGCCGCCACGCCGAAGTAGGCGCCGTGCGGAATGCCGGCGATGAAGCGCGCCAGGATCAGCCCGGTATAGCCGGGAGCGGCGGCGCTGAGCAGGTTGCCGGCCGCGTACAGCGACATCAGCAGCATCAGCATGGCCTTGCGCGGCATGCGCGCGAGGAAAATGGCGATCAGCGGCGCGCCGACCACCACGCCCAGCGCGTAGGCGCTGATCATGTGGCCCATGTCGGGCAGCGTGGCGTGCAGGTCGCCGGCGACGACCGGCAGGATGGTCATGGAGGCGAACTCGCCGGTGCCGATGGCCAGGCCGCCGATGGCCAGCGCCAGGTTGGCCATGCCGGCGCCATGCGGGGCGGTGATGAGGGGAGTGTCGGAAATCTGTTCGTGGTGCATCGGGCGGGAGCGAAAACGCGGAAAAAAAGCGTCAACGATAGCATGTTTGGCGGGCGCATGCGGGAATCGCACACCCCGCACGGCCACCCCCTGGGGTCTGACCCCGTACGGGGTCAGACCCCGAACTTTTTTGCGGGGTCAGGCCGCTCTGTCGAGCAATGTCTTGCGGTAGCTGCGGCTGATCCGCAGGCGGACGCCCGTCGTCAGCACGGCTTCATGCTCGCCGTCGGAACCCAGTTCGATTGATTGCAGCCGGGCCAGGTTGATCATGGTGGAGCGGTGGATGCGGCAAAAGATGGCCGGATCAAGATCGCGTTCCAGTTCGGCGATGCTGCGGCGCAGCAGGTGCGTTTGCGCGCCCACGTGCAGCGAGGCGTAGTAGTCGGCGGCGCTGATCCAGTCGATCCCGGCCACCGGCACGAACAACACCTGGCCGGCCTGCTTGAGCACCAGCCGCGCCGGCGTTGGCGGACTGCGTTGCAGGCGTTCCCGCGCGCGCGCCAGCGCGGTGTTGAAGCGTTCGTCGCTGTAAGGCTTGAGCAGGTAGTCGAGCGCGCCGACGTCGAAGGCCCGCAGCGCGTGCTGGTCGTAGGCGGTGACGAAAACCACCGCCGGCGGCACGTCGCCGCCCAGCATTTCCAGCACGTCGAAACCATCGCACTCGGGCATCTGGATGTCGAGGAACAGCAGCTCCGGCCGCAGCGCGCGGACCGCCGCCAGCGCGGCGGCGCCGGTGTCGCAGTCGGCCAGTACCTCGATATCGGCGTGGCGGCGCAGCAGCGCCTTCAGGTTGGCGCGCGCCGGCGCCTCGTCGTCGACGATCAGGGCGCGCAGCTTCATGCCGCCACGCCGCGCAAAGGAATCGCAATATGCACTTCAACGCCGCCATCGCGGTTGCGCATGTCCAGCGCGTGATGGTCGCCATACAAGCCGCGCAAGCGCTCGCGCACATTGCGCCAGCCGATCCCCGCGCGTGGCGGCGCGGCGCCCGGCGGCAGCGCGGGACCATCGTTGTAGATGACGATGTCCAGCATCTCATCGATGGCGCCGATCGCCAGCCGTATCGCGCCGCCTTGCGCGCGCCGCGCCAGGCCGTGCTTGAAGCCATTCTCGACCAGCGGTTGCAGCAACAGGCTGGGAATACTGGCCGAGAGCAGCGCCTCCGGCGCCTGCACGCTGTACTGCAGGCGATCGCCGAAACGCATCTTCTGGATGGCGAAGTATTTATCCAGGAAGGCCAGTTCCTCGCCCAGCGAGATCAGGTTGCGATCCGAGTCGTCCAGTACGCGGCGCAGCAGTTCACTCAGGCCGGCGATGGTGTCGACGGCATCGTCGTTGCGCTGCTCGCGCACCAGGCCGGTGACGGTATTCAGGGTGTTGAACAGGAAGTGCGGCTCGATCTGCCGCCGCAAGCCGTCCAGCTGCGCCTTGACGCGTTCCGCCTGCTCCAGCAACAGCCGCTCGCGCGCATGCAGGCCGTAGCCGATGGCGAACACGGTGGCGTACAGCACCACATCGGTGATGATGCCGCCGACGAAGTGCTGATACCACAGCACCGTCCACGGCGGCGTGCCAGCCACCATCCACGGATTCAATCCATATTCCATGGTCGCGGTCCAGGTGGCGGACAGCATGCCGACCGCCAGGCAGGCGGCAAGATGCACGCACCAGGCGCGCCAGCCGCCACGGTGGCGGACGGCGAAGTCCATCCCCTGCCGCAGCACAGCGGGCGTGGCCAGCGCCCACACCAGCCAGTAGAAGAAGCGGAAGCAGAACAGCGCGGTCCACGCATGGTGCATGCCGGCGGTGCGCATCAGGAAGACGTTTTGCGTGGCGTCGAACAGCGCCAGGCCACACCAGACGGCGGCGATCCAGAGGCGGGTAGGGAGAGTATGCATGCGCTCACGATAAACGAGAATCGCGCGCCCAGGCAAACAATGCAGCGAAACGCCGGCGTGCTGCAGCCGGCACGCTGGCCGGCGCCGCGGCCGGCGGCGACACTGGCGGTTCATTCATCTTCAAGGAAATACCATGATTACGCCGACATGTTTCACCAGACCTTCCCCGACGTGCAACTGGTGCGCGAGGTGCGCTATGTGCAGGCCGACCCGCACACCTACACCGCCGGCGGGCTGACCTCCGGCATCGACCTGGCGCTGCACATCGTGGCGCAGCGCTTTGGCGAGCAACAGGCGCGGCGCACGGCGGACTTCCTGGAATACCAGAAGCGTTGAGCCAGTGTGCGTCACGCCACAGACGCCAGCGGCGGCGGCGCGGATGATGGGGAGAGACTAGCGCGAGGAGCATCATGGATTTCCCCACCAGACATTTACAGCAGCCGCTGCCCTACGACCCGTCCTATGAAGTGCCGGAGGACGGCGAGGCCGACACCATCGCCGGCCTGACCGAGGCCATGCACGGCATCGCCGACACGGTCGACAAGGACACCGGCCACGCCCACCGCGGCGTGCATGCCAAGAGCCACGGCATCCTGCGCGGCGCGCTGCGGGTGCTGGACAACCTGCCGCCGGATTACGCCCAGGGCCTGTTCGGCCATCCGGGCGGCACCTGGCCGGTGGTCATGCGCCTGTCGACCACGCCCGGCGATCTGCTGGACGACAAGGTGTCCACGCCACGCGGCATGGCCATCAAGGTGATCGGCGTGCCGGGCGAGCGCCTGCCGGACGGCGCCGGCGACGTCACCCAGGATTTCGTCATGGTCAACGGCCCGGTGTTCCTGGCGCCCAACGCCAGGCAGTTCCTCGGCAGCGTCAAGCTGCTGGCCGCCACCACCGACAAGGCGCCCGGCCTGAAGAAGGCGCTGTCGACCGCGCTGCGCGGCGTCGAGCAGGTGGTGGAGGCGGTGGGCGGCGAGAGCGCCACGCTGAAGGGCCTGGGCGGCCATCCGGAAACCCATCCCCTGGGCGAGACCTTCTTCACCGCCGCGCCCATCCTGTACGGCCGCTACATGGCCAAGCTGTCGCTGGCGCCGGTGTCGCCCGAGCTGGCGGCATTGAAGGACCGGCCGGTCGACCTGGCGCACAAGCCCAACGGCCTGCGCGCGGCCGTGGTCGATTTCATGACCGAGCACGCGGCCGAGTGGGAGCTGCGGGTGCAGCTGTGCACCGACCTGGCCAGCATGCCGATCGAGGATGCGGCGGTGGAGTGGCAGGCGCCGTGGGTGGCGGTGGCGCGCATCCGCGCCGAGGCGCAGGCCGGCTGGACCCACGGGCTGTCGGTGCTGGTCGATGACGGCATGCAGTTCAATCCGTGGCATTGCGTGGCCGCGCA
This sequence comes from Duganella sp. 1224, assembly GCF_013408245.1. Taxonomy (GTDB): domain Bacteria; phylum Pseudomonadota; class Gammaproteobacteria; order Burkholderiales; family Burkholderiaceae_D; genus Rugamonas. The sequence continues at coordinate 132,964 of NZ_JACBYS010000007.1, read as the reverse complement.
CCGGCCGATCGGTTCCATCATGCGCGTGCGGCGCGCAGTGTACGCGGCCTCGGCCCGCTTCCGCGCCGAACGCAACGGCGCGCCGCTGGCCGAGCCGCGCAACCTCGACCACTGGCGCGAACACTAGCCGCGCCGCCAGCGCCCGACCTCAACGCGAAACAATTGCCGTACGGCAGCACTGTATTGTGCGCCGCCGTACGCTACAGTTGCTACTATTTCGCTTTCTGGTTCGGAACTCATTATGCTGGCTCACTCCCTCCCGCTCGCTGACCCGCCGCTGCCGCGTTTTATCGGCAGTGGCACCCCCATGCGCGAGCTGGTGCGGGCGCATCGCTGGGACGACACGCCGCTGGGGCCGATCGACGGCTGGCCGGCGTCGCTGCGCGGCGCGGTCAGCATCGTCATGCACTCGGTGCATCCGATGTTCCTGTGGTGGGGCGAGGAGCTGACGCAGCTGTACAACGACGCCTACGTGCCCTGTTTCGGCGCCGGCAAGCATCCGGCCGCGCTGGGGCAGGCCGGGCGCCAGTGCTGGCCGGAGATCTGGCACATCATCGGGCCGCAGATCGAGGAGGTGCGCCAGGGCGGCGAGCCGCGCTGGTATGCCGACAACCTGGTGCCGATCTGGCGCAACGGCCGCATCGAGGACGTCTACTGGAGCTACACCTACACGCCGGTGTACGACGAGCGCGACGAGGTGGGCGGGGTGCTGGTGGTGTGCACCGAAACCACCGCGCAGGTGCTGGCCGAACGCCGCCGCCACGCGCTGGACCTGCTGGCGCGCCGCCTGCTGGGCTGCCGCAGCGACGATGACGTCCATGCCGCCGTGGCGCAGTCGGCCACCGACAATCCGGGCGACCTGCTGGACGTGGTGCTGCTGAGCGGCGACGCCGCCGGCGCGGTGCGCTCCAGCGCCGAGGTGCTGGTGATCCATGGCGCCGAGCTGCAACTGTGCGACGCGCTGGCGCTGGCCTTCCAGCTGTCGCCGCGGCTGCCGCTGGACAGCGCCTACCGCCAGTTCCTGGAACAGTTCACCGCCACCGTCTGCGCCACGCTGAGCCGGCTGCAGAGCGACCGCGCGCTGGCCCAGGCCATGGCCGAGAGCGAGCGCCTGAACACCGACCTCAATCTGTCCTCGCGCATCAAGGACGAATTCCTGGCCATGCTGGGGCACGAGCTGCGCAATCCGCTGGCGCCCATCGTCACCGCGCTCAAGCTGATGAAGCTGCGCGGCCAGGCCGGCGACACCGGCCAGGAGCAGGCCGTGATCCAGCGCCAGGTCGACCACCTGGTGCGGCTGGTGGACGATCTGCTGGACGTGTCGCGCATTGCCAGCGGCAAGGTCGAGCTGCGCAAGGAAACCGTGGCGCTGGCCGAGGTGCTGAACAAGGCTGTCGAGATGGCCAGCCCGCTGCTGGAGCAGAAGCAGCACCGCCTGCTGGTGGATGTGCCGACGGTGCGCTGGCATGGCGATCCGGCGCGGCTGGCGCAGGTGGTGTCCAACCTGCTGAGCAACGCGGCGCGCTACACGCCGGCCGGCGGCCACGTCACGCTGGCCACCCGCGTCAAGGGCGGCACGGTGCAGATCCAGGTCACCGACGACGGCAACGGCATCCCGGCGCAGCTGCTGCCGCACATCTTCGACCTGTTCGTGCAGGGCAACCGCCAGCTGGACCGCGCCAAGGGCGGCCTCGGCATCGGCCTGGCGCTGGTGCGCAACCTGGTGCAGATGCACGGCGGCCAGGTCAGCGCCTACAGCGCTGGCGAGGGCCGCGGCAGCACCTTCACCATCACGCTGCCCGATTCGGTGGTGGCCGAGGCGGACGCGGCGCCCTTGCCGGCACCGGCGGCGGCGCTGGAGCAGGGCAGCGGCCTGCGGGTGCTGGTGGTGGACGACAACCAGGACGCCGCCGACTCGCTGGGCGAGCTGCTGTCCGCGCTGGGCTACCAGCCGACGGTGGCTTACGATCCGGCGCATGCGATCGCGCTGGCCGCGGCCGGCATGCCGCAGGTGGCCATCCTCGACATCGGCCTGCCGGGCATGGACGGCTTCGAACTGGCCGGCCACCTGCGCCAGCTGCCCGGCGGCACCGCGCTGAAGCTGGTGGCGCTGTCCGGCTACGGCCAGGAAAACGACAAGACGCGCAGCCGCGCGGCCGGCTTTGCCGCCCACCTGGTCAAGCCGATCAACATCGCCGAGTTGCAGCGGTCCCTGTCCTGAGCGAGAATAGCCGTTCGCCCACCTGCAAGGACCGCCCTTGATCTCTCCGCTGGAAGTCGCCGCCAACGCCGTCATGGCTGTTTCCATCGTGCTGTCCGGGCGCAACAACATTCATTCGTGGTGGATCGGCGTGGTGGGCTGCGCCATGTTCGCCGCGCTGTTCTACAGCGTCAACCTGTACGCCGACGTGGCCTTGCAGCTGTTCTTCATCGTCACCTGCCTGATCGGCTGGCTGCAATGGCTGCGCGGCGCCGGCGGCGCGCCGCTGCCGATCACCCACGCCCGCCTGCGCGCGCTGGGCTGGATGACGGCGACCGGCCTGCTGGCCAGCGCCGCCTACGGCCTGATGCTGCAGGCTTACACCAACGCCTACGCCCCCTTCATCGATTCGGCGGTGCTGATGTTCAGCGTGGTGGCGCAGCTGCTGCTGATGGGGCGGCGGGTGGAAACCTGGCCGTTCTGGCTGCTGGTGAACACGGTGTCGGTGCCGCTGTACGCCAGCCGCGGCCTGTACCTGACGGCGCTGCTGTACGCCGCCTACTGGCTCAACGCGCTGGCCTCGTGGCTGTTCTGGCGGCGCCAGATGCGGGCCCAGGCCGCCGCCTAGGCTTTCTTCTGGATCGCCTGGCGGTAGGCGCTGGGCGTCACGCCCATGCGCTCGCGGAAGGCGGTGGCGAAGTTGCCGGCGTTGTTAAAGCCGATCAGCAGGGCGATGTCCTGCACGTCGATATCGGTGTCCTTCAATAATTCCTCGCCCCGGCGGATGCGCTCCTCGCGGATGAAGCCGAACACCGTCATGCCGGTCTGCTCGCGGAACACCTGCGACAGCTTCTCGCGGTAGGTGCCGACGCTGCGGGCGATCTCGGCCAGGCCGGGCAGCGCCGCCAGGTTGTCGGCGATCAGGCGCTTGACGGCGTTGACCAGCACCGCGTCCGGATCGCTTTCGGCCTCCGGCTCGGGGGCGTCGGCCGCGCCTGGCGCCGGCGGCGGGTGCTGGTGGCGCTTGGCCAGATTCAGGTGGACCTGGATGCGCGCCGCCAGCTCGCCCGGCGAAAACGGCTTGGAGACGAAATCGACGCCGCCGATCGACAGGCCGAGGATGCGGTCGTCGTCGGCGTCGGCGCCGCTGAGGAAAATCACCGGAATGTCCTGCGTGACCGGATTGGCCTTGAGCAGGCGGCAGGCGGTGTAGCCGTCCATATTCGGCATGCGCACGTCCAGCAGGATCAGGTCGGGGCGGTTGGCCAGCGCCAGCTGGTAGCCCTGCAGGCCGTTGAACGCGACCGACACTTTGTAAGGCAGTTCGCTCAGCAAATCCGTCAGCATGCGCTGCTCGAACGCGGAATCGTCCACGATCAGGATCTTGCTGCGGGTGCTTTCAACGGTGGTCTGCATGGGCGGCCCCGGAAATTTGGTTGATAAAGTTTTATCACTCCCTGTTGCGTATTATGCCTATCTTTCGAATATTTTTGATAGTTTTCTACGCTTGCAAAACAGTTGTCGCGTCCACCAAAAGCAGGTTTTTTTTAGATAGCCAATAATGGCCTCCAGAGTTGATAGCAAGCAACCGGAGGCGGGATGACAGGGGCGCGCGCGTTACTACGGGGATGGCTGATGGCCGCATGGCTGGCGTTGCCGGCGTCGGCCGCCAATCTGCAGATTTCGCCGGTGATGATCTTGCTGCGCGCCGGCCAGGGCGCCACCGGCATCACCATGCAGAACCTGGGCGAGGCGCCGGTGTATGGCCAGGTGCGGGTGTTCCAGTGGGACCAGAAGGATGGCGACGATGTGCTGACGCCGACCCAGGACGTGGTGGCCAGCCCGCCGATCATCCAGATCGGCGCCAAAAGCAGCCAGATCATCCGGCTGGTGCGGCGCAGCGAGCAATTGCCGGCCGCCGAGCTGACCTACCGCATCCTGATCGACGAGATCCCCAAGGACGACGGCCCGGCCAGCGGCGTCGACATCCGCCTGCGCTACTCGGTGCCGCTGTTCGTGCTGCCGGCCGACGAGCGGGCGGCGCCGGCGCTGGCGTGGTCGGTGTTCCGGAAGGATGGTTTTTGGATGTTGCGAGTCCGCAACAGCGGCACCCAGCGCGCACAGATCGGCGCGCTGGAACTGAGCAACGCCGCCGGCAAGCAGTTCGAGATCGCCGCCGGCCTGTTTGGTTATGTGCTTGCGGGAAAGGTGCGCGAATGGCGCCTGCCCACGTCTGGCGACGCCGATCTGAGCGGGACGTTGGCGGTCAAGGCCAACATCAATTCCCGGCCGATCAGCGCCAGCACCGTGGCCAGGGTGGACTGACCCGGCATGCGGCGCCGGCTGGCCTGGTGGTGGCTGTTGATGGCGTGGTGGGTCGTGGGCAGCGCGCTGGCGCAAACGCCGCTGACGCCGCCGCCGCAGGATGAAGAGCTTTTTCTGGAGGTGACCTTGAACGGCGAAGCGACCGGACTGGTGTTGCGTTTCACCCGCGGCAAGAGCTCGGGCCTGCGCAGCAGCGTGCAGAATCTGCGCGACCTGGAGCTCGACCCGGCGCTGTTCGGGGTGGCGGGCCGGGACGAGTTCGACCTCGACCAGGTCAAGGGCTTGCGCTACACCTACGACGCCGCGCGCCAGGCGATCGCGCTGCGCATCGACGACGCGTTGCGGGCGCCGATCGCGGTGTCGGCGCGCACCGTGCGCAAGCCCGGCGTGGCCAGCGTCACGCCCGGCGCGGTGATCAACTACGACGCCTACAGCCAGCTGGGGCGCAACCGCAGCAGCTCGGTCAGCAACGAGCTGCGCTACTTCAACGCCAACGGCGTGTTCAGCAGTACCGGCGTGTTCAACGCCAGCAGCCAGCGGCGCCAATACACCCGCTTCGACACCGCCTGGGTGCATTCCGACCCGGACACGCTGGAAACCTGGCAGGCCGGCGACCTGATTTCGTCGTCGCTCAACTGGACCCGTTCGCTGCGCCTGGGCGGCCTGCAGTGGCGCCGCAGCTTCGACCTGCGGCCGGACCTGCTGACCTTCCCCTCGGCCACGCTGGGCGGCTCGGCGGTGGTGCCGACCGCGGTCAGCCTGTATGTCGACGGCGTGCGCCAGGTCGACACCGCCGTGCCGTCCGGCCCGTTCGTGATCAACCAGGTGGCTGGCATCAACGGCGCCGGCCAGGCCACGCTGGTCACGCGCGACGCCGCCGGGCGCGCGGTCAGCACCACCGTGCCGCTGTACGTCGACACCCGCATGCTGGCCGAGGGCCTGAGCGATTACTCGGTCGAGCTGGGCGCGGTGCGGCGCAACTACACCACGCGCTCGTTCAGCTACGCGCGCACGCCGGCGCTCAGCGCCTCGCTGCGGCGCGGCCTCAGCAACACGCTGACGCTGGAGGCGCACGGCGAGGCCGGGCGCGGCATGCTCAACGGTGGCGGCGGCGCGCTGTGGCGGCTGGGCCAGGCCGGCGTGGTCAGCGGCTCGCTGGCGGCCAGCGCCGGCGGCAGCGGCGATCACGGCCGCGGCGGCCTGCAGGCCACGCTCGGCTACCAGTACCTGAGCCCGCGCTTCAGCGTCGACCTGCAATCGCAGCGGGCCTCGTCCCGTTACGGCGACCTCGGCACGGTGGAGGGTGCGCCGGTGGTGCGCGCCAGCGACCGCGCCAACCTGAGCGTGGCGCTGTTCGGCGGCCAGGGGCTGGGCGTCAGCGCGGTCAATGTGCGGGCGCCGCTGGTGCCGCCGGCGCGCATCGCCGCGCTCAATTACTCGGCCTCGCTGGGCTGGGGGCTATACCTGAGCGTCAGCGCCTTCCGCGACTTCCGCGACGACAAGGCGCGCGGCGTGTTCATCAGCCTGAGCGGCAGCTTCGCCGACCGCGTCTCGGCCAACGTCAGCCGCAGCCGCCAGAACGGCGTGCGCAGCACCACCGCCACGCTGGCGCGCTCGGCCGACTACAGCGGCGGCTTCGGCTGGGGCCTGCAATCGGTCAACACCAACGGCGCGCCGCTGCGCCAGGCGCAGGTCACCTACCTGGGCAACTACGGCCAGGTGACCGCCTACACGCTGGACACCGGCGGCACGCGCAGCTCGTCGCTGGACCTGGCCGGCGCGCTGGTGGTGATGGATGGCAGCGTGCACGCGGCGCGCCAGGTCGGCGCCGGCTTCGGCCTGGTGTCGACCGACGGCGTCGGCGGCGTGCCGGTGCTGCAGGAAAACCAGGTGATCGGCACCACCAGCAGCGCCGGCTACATGCTGGTGCCCAACCTGACGCCGTATCTGCAGAACCAGCTGGGCATCGACACCACCCGCCTGCCGCTCGACGCGCGCGTGGCCAGCACCGCGCAGACGGTGGTGCCGGCGCGGCTGTCCGGCGTGCTGGTGCGCTTCCCGGTGGAGACTTACGAGGCGGCCAGCGTCATCGTGCACGACGCCGCCGGCAAGCCGCTGGCGGCCGGCACCACGCTGCTGCACGTCGAGAGCGGCGCCAGCACCGTGGTCGGCTTCGACGGCGTGGCCTTCATCGACCACCTGCAGCCGCTCAACCACCTGCAGGCCAGCGTGGACGGCGCCCGTTGCGTGGTGGAGTTCAGCTATGTCCCGGTCAAGGGTCAGGCGCTGTCGACGCTGGGCCCGTTTGTGTGCCGGAGCCTGCCATGACGCGCGCGCGCCGCTGCCTGTTGTGCTTGTCCGCGCTGCTGCTGCTGGCCTGCGGCCACGCGCGCGCCGACACCTGCGCGGTGGCGCAGACCAACATCGTGTTCCCGGCGGTCAGCTCGATCACCAGCGCCGACGCTTACGTCAACGCCAATTTCAAGGTGACCTGCACCTGGACCGCCTTCACCACCAGCCTGCTGTTCCCCAACGTCACGGTGTGCCTGTACCTGGGCGGCGGCTCGGGCAACAGCAATGCCAACGCCAATGTGCCGCGCCAGCTGGCCAATGGCGGCAAGCGCGTCAACTACAACCTGTACACCGACACCAGCTACGCGGCGGCCAAGGTGTGGGGCGGCTGGGCCGGCAGCGACACGGCCGCCAACGTCATCCAGTTCACGCTGACCAAGAGCGGCGGCGTCGGCGCGCTGGCGCAGGACGTCAACCTGTACGGCAAGCTCAACGCGGACGCCACGCTGGCGGCGATGGATGTCGGCCCGGACAACCTCAGTTTCACGTCCGACTTCGGCGGCGGCAGCGTGCTGATGCGTTACATCTTTTTCCTGACCGGCACCGGCAGCTGCCTGCTGGGCACGTCGGTGGCGATGCCGTTCCAGGTCAGCGCCGCCGTCATCAACGATTGCGACATCAACGTTGGCAACCTGGTGTTCCCCAACAGCAGCCTGCTGACCAGCCCGATACGGACGACGTCGACGCTGACCACGCGCTGCAGCAAGAACACCGCCTACCGCATCACGTTCTCGGCCGGCAGCACGCCCGGCAACACGATCGGCGCGCGCAAGATGATCAAAACGGCCGCCAGCGACCTGGTGGCTTACCAGATTTCCAACACGCTGGACGGCGCCAGCCTGGGCGACGGCAGCGGCGGCACGGTGGCGGTGAGCGGCACCGGGGATGGCACGACCAGGAGTCAGACGGTGTTCGGGATGGTGCCGGCGCAGACCACGCCGTCGCCGGGGGATTACAAGGATACGGTGGTGGCGACCGTCTGGTTCTGACGGCCGCGCGGCGGGGTCAGAAGGTGATGGTCCATTCGCCGCTGCCGGTTTCCTGCTGGATGGCGCCGGTCTGGGCGGTGGTGCTGGTGACGCCGGTCAGCCTGGACGGGGTACGGGTCATCAGGTAAGGGGTTTTCAGCTGGCAGGCGACGGACGGCGCGGCCTGGCGGGTCTGGTTGGCGGCAGCGGCGGTGCCGGCGCTGGTTTGCACGGTGCAGGCTTCCTTGACCTCAAAGCTGACCTGCATGGCGGCGGACGCGGACTTGCCGGCGGCTTGGGCCATTAGGGGCAGGCTGAACAGAGCGATGGCGAATGCTTTAGTAAAAGTTTTCATTTATCACACACGTTATTGAGGTGCGCAGCCCTTGTCGATGGCTACGGTTCGGGGTAGCCAACAAGGTTGAGATGTTGATCTACAGGAAGAATTTTATCCTGAAAGAACAATCTCTCGAATGTTCACATTCTACCGTGAAATTTACGTGTGGAAATAAAGTGATTTTTGGAGAGTTTTGCATGTCGTTTTTTGGCCCGTTTTGGAAGCGTCAACATGGGCTCGAAAACTGGGTTTTTCATAGGAGAAGATAGTTAAAACACAGGGTAGAAAAGGAGACCAAATTGAGGCGTCAAAATACACACATTGTCACGCGGGTGGCATCACCTAAAAAAGTCACACTTTCTTGCATCCGACATGCAAGTCACCAGTCTGAACGCGTCGCCGTTGACGCATTTTATTGATTAAATGACATAGAGGAGCAGCAAAATGAAACATACCGACTTTGGCAGCATGCCGTGCCCGATCGCCCGCAGCCTCGGCAAAGTGGGCGAATGGTGGAGCATCCTGATCCTGCGTGACGCCTTCTACGGCCTGACGCGCTTTGACGAGTTCGAAAAGAGCCTGAAAATCGCCCCGAACATGCTGACCCGGCGCCTGGCCGGCCTGGTCGAAGGCGGCCTGATGGAGCGGCGCCAGTACAGCGCCCGGCCACCGCGCTACGAGTACGTGCTGACCAAGGCCGGCCGCGACTTCAAGCCGGTGCTGCTGGCCTTCGTGGCCTGGGGCAACGACCACCTGGCGCCCGAGGGCGCCAGCCTGCTGGTGGTCAGCCGCGAAACCGGCAAGCCGGCCGACCAGGTGCTGGTGGACGCCAACAGCGGCCTGGCCATCAACGACGAGGACTATATGTTCGCGCCCGGCCCGGCGGCCACCGAGGTCATGCGTTCGCGCCTGATCCAGATCAACCAGGGCGGCCAGCGCGCCTAGCTGGCGCCGGGCTTGCGGCCTCCACCAGAGCGGCGCTGCGGCGCCGCTTTTTCTTTCCGCGCCGTATGGTGCGGCTGGCGCGCTCATTCCTCCCTACAATCGGCCCACACCACTCAGGAGGAACCACCATGTACAAGACCATTGCAAGCTGCGGCGCCGTGCTGGCGCTGCTGGCCGGCGGCCCCGCGCAGGCCCAGTCGCCATCCCTCAGCAAGGGCGACCAGCAGATCCTGGCCGACCTGGCCCAGGCCAATATCGCCGAGGTCAGCACGGCGCAGATCGCGCTGCAGAAGGGGCAGTCGGCCGAGGTCAAGCAGTTCGCCCAGCAGATGGTGGATGACCACAGCAAGGGCCTGCAGGACGTGCAGAAGGTGGCGCAGGCGAAAAACGTCACGCTGCCGACCGAGCCGGACGCCGCCCACAAGCAGGCGGCGGCGCGCCTCAGCGGCCTGTCCGGCGCCGCCTTCGACAAGGCTTACCTGGAGCAGGCCGGCGTCAAGGACCACAAGGAGGCGCACGCCAAGGCGATGTCGGCCCAGCAGAAGGCCAGCGACCCCGACGTCAAGGCGCTGGCGGCCAAGCTGCAACCGGTGATCGACCGCCATTTGCAAACCGTGCAAGGTTTGGTTTCCAGCAAGCATTAACGTGTTGCTTCCACTAAACTAGTTTCCATCTGGCACTAAAAACGCTTTGATATCAGGCACTTAAATGGGGGATACGGAAGGGCCTGCAAACTGTGGAATAATGCGGTACGCAGCGCACCGAGGCGCTGCCGCAACACAGTAGAGGAAAGTCAATTTTGGTGGACATGTTTGCGCTCGACGACGAGCTGGCGCAGTGGGATACGGCCTTGCCGGAAGTGCAAGGTCCGGAGCGGTTGAAGCTGCTGGCGACGCTGGCCTGGCATTTGCGCCAGCGCGACCCCGCGCGCGCGCAGCAACTGGCCACCGAGATTGTGCCGCTGCTGGCGCCGCTGCCGCCGGCGGCGGTGGCCGTGCAGCGCGCCCGGCTGCACCTGATCTCCGCCGAGCCGTTCTGGCTGCGCGGCGAGTTGGACACCGCCCACTACCACGCCGAACAGGCGCTGCTGCTGTGCGAACAGGCGGCCGACACGCTGCCGGCCGCCGCCGCGGCCTGCCGCGCCGACGCCTGCTGGATCATGGCCTGGTCGTGCAACGACCGCGGCCTGAGCGCCGACGGCAGCGCGTGGTTGCGCCAGGCCGCCGCTGCCGCCCGCGTGGCGGCCGACCCGGTGCGCATCGACATCATCGACGCCGCCTCCGGCATCTGCGACGCCTTCAGCGACCCCCGCTCGGTGCAGCAGCGCTGGAACGGCCGCTTCAGCCCCAACCTGGACGGCCTGTCGCCGATCACCGCCGGCTGGATCAGCGACTTCTTCGGCACCTGCGCCTTCCAGCGCAGCGACTACGGGCGCGCCATCGGCCACCTGATGCTGGCTTACGAGACCGCGCTGGCCACCGGCCAGATCCGCCGCGCCATCATCGTCGCCACCAACATCGGCAACGGCTTCACCAGCCTCAACGCGCACGAGGCTGCGCTGGACTGGATGCAGCGCGGTCTCGACCTGGCGCGCCCGGTCGGCTGGCCGCTGAGCATCGGCATGTGCCTGATGCAGACCGCCGAAACGCTGCGCCAGCTGGGCCAGCGCGACGCCGCGCAAAGCCTGCTGCGCGAGGCGCTGACCACGCTGGCGCCGCTGTCCGGCTCGCGCGCCTACGCGGTGGCGCTGGAATACCAGGGCGACCTGGCGCTCGACCTCGGCAACTACGCGGCCGCGCTGGAAAGCTTTACCCGCCTGGCCGCCGCCGGCGACGCGCTGTGCCAGAACGACTTCCAGAGCAGCGCGCGGCGCGGCCAGGCGCACGCGCTGTCGCACCTGGGCCGCGCCGAGGACGCGCTGGCCGCCGCCCAGGCCGCGCTGGCGCTGGCGCGCGACCATGGCGACGTCTCCAGCCAGATCGCCACCCTCAACGTGCTGGCCGACATCCACGCCCGCCACCAGCTGCCGGGGCCGGAGCTGATGATGGCGCCCAACGCCACGCTGCACTACCTGCAGCTGGCGCTGGAGATCGCCGCCACCATCGAAGGCTACACCGTGCCCGGTCCGCTGTTGGACGCGGCCGCGCGCGAGTACGCGGCGATCGGCGATTTCGAGCGCGCCTACACCATCGCGCTGCGCGCCAACACCGCGCGCGACCAGACCCACAGCAAGGAAGCCACCAACCGCGCCATCGCCATGCAGGTGCAGTACCAGACCGAGCGCGCGCAGACCGAGGGCGAGCACCACCGCCAGCTGGCGGCGGCCGAGGCGCAGCGCGCCGAAGTGCTGCAACAGACCAGCGCCACGCTGGAACACCTGAGCGCCATCGGCCAGGAAATCACCGCCCACCTGGACGCGGCGGCGGTATTCCGCGCGCTGGACCGCCACGTGCACGGCCTGCTGGACGCCACCCACTTCTCGATCTTCCTGCTGCAGCCGGACGGCCAGGCGCTGGTGTGCGAATTCGGGGTGGAGGCCGGCAAGCCGCTGCCGCGCGTGCGCATCGAGGCCGCCGACCCCAACGCCAACACCGCGCGCTGCCTGCGCGAGCGGCGCGAGATCCTGGTCGAGCTGGACGACGAGGGCATCACGCCCAACCTGATCCCCGGCACCTTGCCGACCCAGAGCCTGCTGTTCGCGCCGCTGCGCGTGGGCGAGCGGGTGCTGGGCGTGATGACGGTGCAGTCGCTGCTGGCGCGCTCGTACGGCGAGCGCGAGCGGCTGATCTTCCGCACCCTGTGCGCCTACGGCGCCATCGCGCTGGACAACGCCAGCGCCTACCGCCAGGTGGCGGCCACCCAGGAACAGCTGCTGGAGAAGAATCTGGAGCTGGAGCAGGCCTACCAGGCGCTGGAAGAGGTCAGCCTGACCGACCAGCTGACCGGGCTGCGCAACCGCCGCTTCTTCCTGCAGAATGTCGATGCCGACGTGGCCATGAGCTTGCGCGGCTACGACACCGGCCTGCACCGCGAACTGAACGAATGCGACCTGCAGGCGGCCAAGGACCTGGTGTTCTTCATGGTCGACCTCGACCACTTCAAGGAAGTCAACGACCGCTATGGCCACGCCGCCGGCGACTCGATCCTGGTGCAGATGCAGGAGCGGCTGCGCGAGGTGTTCCGCGAGTCGGATTATGTGATCCGCTGGGGCGGCGAGGAATTCCTGGTGCTGGCGCGCGCCACCCACCGCGACGAGGCGCCCGGCGTGGCCGAGCGCATGCGGCGCGCGGTGGCCGAGCGCGACTTCGTGCTGCCGGACGGCATGCGGCTGTCGCGCACCTGCTCGATCGGTTTCGCCTGTTTCCCCTTCCTGCCGGAGCAGCCGCGCCTGCTGTCGTGGTCGCAGGTGGTGGAGCTGGCCGACCAGGGCCTGTACATCGCCAAGCGCTCCGGCCGCAACGCCTGGGCCGCGCTGTACAGCACCGAGGCCACGCGCGCCGACGGCGTGTTCGCGCGCCTGATGCAGCAGCTGGACCAGGCCGTCGTCGACGGCGAGGTGCGGCTGGTGTCCAACCTGAACGGACCGCTGGTGCTGGGCGGCGAGCGCCGCCGCGTCGGCTTGTCCAGCGACCTCGAACTGTAAGCCCATGACCACGATCCGCTGCAGCTGGGCCAATCCGGCCAATCCGCTTTACCTCGACTATCACGACCACGAATGGGGCGTGCCGTGCCACGACGAGCGCCGCTTGTTCGAGATGCTGAATCTGGAGGGCGCGCAGGCTGGCCTGAGCTGGGAAACCATCCTCAACAAGCGCGAGAACTACCGCGCCGCCTTCGACCAGTGGGACGCGCACCAGATCGCCGCCTATGGCCCGGACAAGGTGGCCGAGCTGCTGGCCAATCCCGGCATCGTGCGCAACCGGCTGAAGGTGGCGGCAGCCATCACCAACGCGCAGGCCTATCTGCGCTTGCTGGACAGCGGCGGCAGCCTGGACAAGCTGCTGTGGTCCTACGTCGGCGGCACGCCGATAGTCAACGGCGACGGGCCGCGTCCGGCCAAGACCGCGCTGTCGGACCGCATTTCCAAGGATCTGGCCAAGCTGGGGTTCAAGTTTGTCGGCTCGACGATTATCTATGCCTACATGCAGGGCATCGGCATGGTCGATGATCACGCGCCGGACTGCTTCTGCCGCAAGAAGGCGCGCAAGTGATGACGCGCGTGGTGCTCGACACGGAGTTCGGCCGTGGCGAGCGGTTCGTCGCCGCCTGCGCGCAGGGCGGGCGCCTGCATTACATCGCCATCGCTGCCGCCTTGCCGCCGCCACCGGACCTGGCCGGGCTGCGTGCACTGTGGCCGCTGGATGTGCCGGGCTACCATCGCGTGATCCTGAACGATGCCGTCACGCTCGATCTGCTGATTGGCGCGGTGGATGTCTTGCTGCCGCAGATCAGTGCCCGCGTGGACGCGTTCCATCTGTCGCCCGATGCCGCACCGGCGTGGGCGCGCACGCTGGCCCGGCTGGCGCAGCAAGGCGCCACGCTGCACGCGCGCGCCGCCGACGAGGCGCTGGTGTGGGCGCTGACGGCGGCCGGCTTCGTGTGCCGGATTGATGCCGGCGCCGCAGCGGCGGGCGCCGCGCCCGACATCGCCGCCGTCTTCCGCGGCCGCAAGGCGCCGCATGCCGCCGCGTGTGCCCCTGCCGCGCCGTCGCGCCGCGCGGTGATCATCGGCGCCGGCCTCGCCGGCTCGGCGGCCGCGCAGCGCCTGTGCGCGCGCGGCTGGGAAGTCACGCTGATCGAACGCCACGCGCAGCCCGCGCAGGAAGCCTCCGGCAACCTGGCGGGCATCTTCATGCCGCTGCTCTCCAAAGACGACAACATCCCCACGCGCCTGAGCCGCGCCGCCTACCTGTTCGCGCTGCGCGAATGGCGTCGCATGGGCGGCGCCGGCCAGGCCTTCACCGGCGCCGGCTGCGGCGTGCTGCAACTGGCACGCGATGCACGCCACGCCAAAGTCCAGCAGGACGTGCTGGCGCAATGGGACTACCCGACCGATTACGCGCGCTGGGCCGACGCACAGGAAGCCAGCACCCTGATCGGCGCGCCAACCCCGCATGGCGGCTGGCTGTTCGCGCAAGGCGGCTGGGCGCGCCCCTCGTCACTGTGCGAAGCCATGCTGGCTACCTGCGGCGACAAGCTGCATCGCGTATTCCACACCGAGGCGCTGGACCTGCGGCGCGTGGACGACGCGTGGCAAGTGCACGGCGCCGACGGCGCGCTGATCGCGCAAGCGCCGACCGTCATCCTCGCCAGCGGCGCCAGCGCCAACCAGATCGCCCAAGCCGCCGAGCTGCCACTGTTCAAGCTGCGCGGCCAGGTGACGCACCTGCCGGCCGATGCCGACCCCGCGCCGCCGCTGCTGCCGCTGGTGGTGTGCCGCGAAGCCTATGTCACACCGCCAGCGGACGGCATGGTCTGCGCCGGCGCCACCTACGACAACGACGACGATCCCGCGCTGCGCGACAGCAGCCAGCAGGAAAACCTCGCCCGCCTGGCCGAGATCATCCCCGGCGACGACGTCGCCGCGCTGGCGCACACGGCGCCGCTGGCCGGCCGCGTGGGCTTCCGCTGCGCGGCGCCGGACCGCCTGCCGTTGGCCGGCGCGCTGCCCGACTACGCCAACGCCGGCCGCCTCGAATTCCTGCCCGACGTGCCGCGTCATCCCGGCCTGCATTGCCTGCTCGGCTATGCGTCGCGTGGCCTGATCTGGGCCCCGCTCATGGCGGAACTGCTGGTCTGCCAATTGGAGCAGCTGCCGCCGCCGCTGGAGTCCTCGCTGGTCGACGCGCTGGATCCCGGCCGCTTCCTGCTCAAGCAGCGCCGCCGCGCCCAGTAGGCGCGCTATAATGCGGACCTGAACATTGCCGTCCATGGAGATCCTGCAAATGGATGAACAAGCCGCGCAGCAGCACGAAGGCTCACCGGAGCTGTTCATGTTCCTCGCATCCACTGTGCATGACATGAAAAATTCGATCAGCGTCCTGAGTGGCACGCTGGAGAACCTGCTGGCCGCGCACCAGTCCAGCGCCGCGCCGGAATACGGCCAAATGGCGCAGATGCTGTACCAGACCAAGCGCCTCAACGACAACCTGATCCAGCTGCTGGCGCTGTACAAGGACGTCGGCAAACCGGGCTACCCGTTCGACCCGGCGCCGCGCAGCGTGCGCGAACTGGTGGAGCTGGTGGCCGGCCAGGCCCACATGCTGCTGCACTCGCGCGGCATCGCCTTCGACGTCGACTACCCGAAAGACGCCATCTGGACGCTGGACGAAGACCTGGTCATCGGGGTGCTGGTCCACGCCATCAACAACGCCGTGCGTTACACGCGCGACCGCATCCGCCTGTCGATCGCGGTCGATGGCGAGTATCTCGAACTGCGCGTGGAAGACAACGGCGCCGGCTTCCCGGCATCCATGCTGGAGTGCGGCGCCAGCGCCAAGGCGGCGATCAACTTCCTCAGCAACAGCAGCGGCCTGGGACTGTACTTCTCCAGCGAAGTGGCGAAGATGCACAAGCACCGCCAGCGCAGCGGCAGCATCGCGCTGGAAAACGGCGGCGCGCTGGGCGGCGGCTGCTTCATTTTGCGGCTGCCTTGACGATGAGTGTGGACGTCATGAACATCGCCACCAATCCGGCCGACGGCGGCATCGACTGGGCGGAAAAGCGCTACCTGATCATCGACGATTTCGTCGGCATCCGCCAGCTGCTGCGCGAGTCGTTGCGCAATCTCGGCGCCAAGCATATCGACCAGGCGTCCAGCGGCGGCGAGGCCATGGTGCTGCTGGCGAAAACGCGCTACGACGTGGTGCTGTGCGACTACAACCTTGGCGACGGCAAGAACGGCCAGCAGGTGCTGGAAGAGGCGCGCATCCGCAACCTGATGCTGCCGTCCAGCGTGTGGCTGATGGTGTCGGCTGAAAAGAGCGTGGAGTCGGTGATGGGCGCGGCCGAGCACCAGCCGGACGCCTATATCATCAAGCCGATCACCGAGGGCGTGCTGCTCACGCGCCTGAACCGCGTGTGGGTCAAGAAGCAGATCTTCCGCGACATCGACCAGGCCTTCGCCGACAAGGACTACCTGCGCGCGGCCAGGCTGTGCGAAGAGCAGGTGGCGCACAATCCGTTGCATGCCATCGACCTGTTGCGCATGAAGGCGACCATGCTGCTCAAGGCCGGCGAGACCGCGCAGGCGGGCGCCGTCTACGAGCAGGTGCTGCAGGAGCGCGAGTACAACTGGGCACGCTGCGGCCTGGGGAAAATCCGCATGGCCGACGGCGATCCGGAAGCGGCGCGCCTGATGTTCCAGGCGGTGATCGCCGACAACCGCTTCTACATCGACGCCTTCGACCAGCTGGCGCAGTCGTTCCAGTTGCAGGGCAAGACCGAAGAGGCGTTCGACGTGTGGCAGAAGGCGGCCAAGCTGTCGCCCAATTCCGTGCCGCGCCAGCGCGCGCTGGGGCAGACCGCGCTCAAGCTGGGCAACATTCCGGTGGCCGAGCGGGCCTTCCGCAAGTGCATCGAGATCGGCGAGTTCTCGGTGCGCAAAACGGTGGACGCCTATCTGGGGCTGGCGCGCGTGTGCGGCCAGAAGAACGACACCAAGGAAGCCATCCGCCTGCTCAACGCGGCGGTTCACCAGTTCGGCGGCGACCAGGTGACGCTGCGCGCCAAGATCACCGAAGGCCTGGTGTATCACGAGAGCGGCGACTTCCGCCGCGCGCGCAAGTCCGGCGACGAGCTGGAAGCCATGCTGGCCGATGAAACGCGCCAGCGGCCGGATACCGAAAGCTGCCTCGATATGGCCAGCCTGCTGTTCGCGGTGGGCGTCAAGGAAGCGCCGGTCAACCTGCTGCGCTACGTCACCCGCAACAACCATGATAATGCGGTGCTGCTGGACGATGTGCAGAAGATCTTCGACCGCGCGCGCATGAGCGACGAGGGCGCGGAGCTGATCAAGGAAGCACGCCTGGAAGCGTCGGAGATGATGAACCGCGGCGTGCTGCTGTGGAAGACCGGCAAGCTGGCCGAGGCCATCGAATGGATGCGCACCGCGCGCCGCGCGCTGCCGCACAATATGCGCATTTTGTTCAACTCCGCACAGATCATCATCTCGGCGCTGCAGCAGAATGGCTATGAGCGCGAGCTGGCCGACGAAGCCATCGGCGTGTTGATGCACGTGGATGCGATCGCGCCGGGCCAGCAGCGCTTTGCGCAGCTGATGGAGCAGCTGGCGATGCTGGCGCCGGTGTCCGGCGTGGTGGCGGCGGCCGCGGCTAGCGAGTATGAAGCGGCCAATGGCCCCGTGCCCGAGTCGACCCGCTACACCAGCCAATAGGCCACTTGTTTCGGCCCGCGCAAATGATTACACTGGTTTGCGCGCAGCCCGGTCTGCGCTTGATTCGCTGTCAATATTGAGGGCAAATAAAGGGCACAAAAATATGCGCGATATCGCCAAGGAAGTCTACAAGAAGATGAAGGTGGGCAGCGTGGCCTGGATCCGGCCGGTCGCTGCCAAAGGAGATACCCTGGAGAGTTTTCAGACCGCCCACGACAGCGCCAGGCTGCTCGAAGAGGAAGGCCTGATCGATATCGAGAAAGTGCAGCGCCAGGCCGATGGCCTGATCGACGCCATCCGCATCCAGCGGCTGGCGTAGTTCCCGTTACGACGCGTCGCCGCCGCCCGGCCTGGCCGGTGGCTTGGCCGCGGCCTTTTTGGCTGCCGGCTTTTTCGCCGCCGGCTTCTTGACGGCCGCCGGGTTGGCCGCCGCCGATGCCGATGTCGATGGCGCGCCCGCCGGCGCGTCTTGCGCCGGTTTCTTGTCCGCCGGCTTGGCGTTGGCGCCGGCCGCCGCCGCCGCGAACTTGACGGCGGCATCGGTCATCATCGATTCCGACGCCATGGCGGTGGACACGGCTTGCTTGAATTGTTCCTGCAGCAGATTCCACCAGGCGTTGGGCTGGGCCGACGCCGCGCCGGCGGCCGGCTTGGGCTGCTCGGCCGCCTTGGCTTCCGGCGCCGGCTGCGGTTCGGGCGCTGGCGCTGGCGATGGCGCCGCGGTCTGCGCCTTGTCGGCCTCGCGCGCGTGGTGGAAGAAGGCCGACGCGTAGGGATTGGCGTCGAAGATCGACTTGTCGTTCACGCCGGTGTTGACGGCCGAGGCCAGGCTGGCGCCCACCGACTTGAGCGTGGCGATGGTGCCGCGCTGGACTTCCAGCGCCTGGATGCTCCCGCGCAGCATGCTCATATTCAGATTGAGCCAGCTCTCCACGGCCTTGAGGTCGTTGATTTTCTTGTCCAGCTCTTCGACCGACAGCGTGGGCGCGGTCAGTCCGGGCACGCTCATGCTGCCCCACAGGTTTTTGACAAAGTCCAGCGTGTCGTTCATGACGCCGGCGCCGGGAATGTTCGGCATGTGCGGGTGGACCATGGCTATCCTCCTGTGGGTTGAGCGTTTAGCGTAGCAGATATTGCTTTGTCATTCAAAAGGTTTTGACAACATTTCCATGCCGGCAGCGCCGAGATTGGCGATCCCGTTTAAACTAGCGCCCATGACGATCGTTTCCCTCCTTGCCCGACACCGGCGCGTACTGGTTTTGTGTGCCGCCACGGTGGCGCTGCACTATGCCGCCATCGACTGGGTGGGAGGGCGCCTGAGCGAGCAGACGCACCGGCCGTCCGAGCGCAAGCCATCGCTGATGACGGCGCAGTTGCGGCTGGCGCTGCCCAAGCGGGTGGAGATGCCGCCGCCGCCGCAGATCGCGCCGCTGGCGAAGAAGACGCCGCCGCCGCGCAAGGCCGAGGCGCCGCCATTCCGGCCCCGGCCCGCACCCATGCCCTTGCCCGATCCGGCGCCGCTGCCGGAGCCTGATCCGGCCGCCGTCGCCGCCGAGGTGCCGTCGCTGCTGGCCGGCGAGCCGCCGATCGCGGTGGCCGACGGTGGCGCGCAAGGCGGACAACAGGCCGCACAGCAGGCCGGCGCCGCGCAAGCGCAGACCGGCACGCCGCCGCCCGCCGGCGCGCAGGGCGACAGGCCGGCCGAGGTCAAGCCGGATGCGTCGCCGCGGCCGGGCATGCGGCGCTACAAGGTCGACCTGCCGCCATCGGCCACGTTCCAGATGGCGGTGGACCGTGTGGACGCCGACGGCACCAAATGGACGGGCGCCGCGACGATGACGTGGCATACTGACGGCAGCCGCTATCAGGCGTCGGTGCAGGCGGGCGTGAGCCTGCTGATCACACGCCTGAATCTGCTGACCTCCCGCAGCGAGGGCGAGATCGATGATTACGGCATTGCCCCGGTCAAGTGGACGGAAAAGCGCGCGCGCCGCGCCGAAACCGCCACCCACTTCAACCGCGACGCCGGCACCATCACCTTTTCGGCCTCCGAAGCCAGCTTCCCGCTGCTGGTGGGCGCGCAGGACCGGGTGACGGTGCCGTTCCAGCTGGGGGGCATCGGCAGGGCGGACGTCAACCAGTTCGGCGGCGATATCGACATCCAGGTCGCCGACGACAAGGAAGCCACGATCAACCGCTTCCAGCTGGTGGGCGAGGAGGAAATCGACACCGGCAACGGCAAGGTGGTGACGTGGCACCTGACCCGCCCGGCGAAAGCGGGGGCGTACTCGTCGAAGCTGGAGATCTGGCTGGCGCCGGGGCTCAACTGGTATCCGCTGCGGATCCGCGTAACCGAGGGGAGCGGCGCTGTGACCACACAGACCGTTTCCGACATCAAGACAGAAGCAGGTAAATAGCATGAAAAACATCACCATTCTTTGCGCCGCGATGGCGCTGGCCTTGGCCGCGCATGCCGTGGAGCCGGCGTCCGGCGAACACCCGAGCGTCAAGCGCCCGACCAATCCGCCGCCATCGGCGGACCTGAGCTACAACCTGAAGATCAAGCAGAGCGGCCTGTCGCTGAACGGCACCGCCACCGTGCAGTGGCGCGCCGGCGATGGCAAGTACTCGATCAGCACCGAGAGCCGCGCCGCCATCTTCGGCAAGGTGGTGGAGAACCGCAGCGAGGGCGCGATCGACGATTTCGGCCTGGCGCCGGCCAGCTTCTACGAGAAGCGCCTGCGCAAGGAGCCGTACACCACCAGCTTCAAGCGCGATGGCAAGACCATTGCATTTACTGAAAGCGACGCCACCTATCCTATCCTGGGGGGCGAGCAGGATCGCAGCAGCGCCCAATGGCAGCTGGCCGCGCTGGCGCGCGCCACGCCGGACAAGTTCAAGCCGGGCAGCGAATGGAACCTGTTCGTGGCTGGCCGCCGCGACGCCGAACAGTGGCGCTTCAAGGTGGTCAAGACCGAGAACATCCAGATCGGCACCGGCGAGGTGAGCGCGGTCCACCTGGTCAAGGCGCCGCCGCCGGACGCGCAGGGCCAGCAGGTCGACCTGTGGCTGGCGCCGTCGCTGGACTGGTATCCGGTGCGCGTGCGCTTTAACGACACCGACGGCGACTTCGTCGACCAGACGCTGGAAAAGGTCGTGAAGAAGTAGGCTCCTGCTATACTGACGCCCCCGCGCTAAACCAGTGATATTTGCATAAAATACAATGCGGGGACCACAGAATGGCAAAGAATGATTGAACCTACAATAAGTGACGCCGCGCCGGATCAGCAACAGGATCCGCAACTACAGCAGGACGCCCTGCAGGCCCACTTCCAGCCGCACATTTCCGCCGACGAAATCGAGCAGGTCTACCACCTGAAACGCGCGCAGCCGCTGCTGCAGGTGTTCACGGCCCTGTTCCATGGCGGTTTCGAAGGGGTGCTGGTGCGCCTGCTGGTGCTGCGCGAGCTGGCCGCCGATACCGCGTCCACCAGCTTCACCCGCGCCGACATCAACACCCGCCTGGCCTATCTGCTGCCCGAATCGCTGGAGACGGTGCTGATGCGCCTGCGCTCCAACCAGTTGCTGGCGTGGGATGCCCAGCAGGCCGTGTACCGCGTGACGCCGATGGCGCGCAACGTGCTGTCGGCCATCGACGCGCTGCTGACGCTGGGCCGCGAGGAAACCGACCAGTCGGAGATGGGCTTCCTGCTGTCGCAGGTGGCCGGCGCCCAGGTGATGGGCGGCGTCACCGTCGACCAGCTGAACCACCTGCTGGGCCGCCTGGTGGAACTGACCGAGGAATTCTCGGACGCCATCGCCTCCGGTTCCGAATTCCGCCTGCGCGCCTCGCAGGCCAAGTGGCACATGGCCTGCGACTGGGTGGAGAAGGGCTCGGAGATCCTGCGCGCCATCACCACCGACGAAAACGCCGACAGCGCCACCCACAAGGCCGCGCAGGCCATCGGCCGCGCGCAATCGGCGCTGTTGAACATGCAGGGCATGTTCTCGCGCGCGCTGAACCAGATCGAGCGCCAGCGGGTGCACCTGGGCCAGTCCGGCCTGTCCACCACCGACATCAAGCGCTGGCTGCTCGAGCACGAAGACCTGGCCTCGCTGGCCACGGACGCCATCGACCAGCCGGTCGTGCCGTTGTTCATCACGCCAGCAGAAATGATAGACGTAGCAGAAACCGAATTGATGGCCGACCGCGTACACACCACCGTATCCAATGGCCTGCCTTCCGGCGAGGATGCCCCGACCACCGTCAGCGACGGCCCCGCGATGCAGCAGGAGCTGGACGACTGGCTGGCGCGCCTGTCCGACTTCGCGGCGCTGGGCAATTTCCCCAGCATCGCCGAGGAGGCGCCCAAATCCATCCAGGCGCACGAGTCGCTGCTGCCGGCGTCCTTCGCCGTGGCCTCGTACCGCGCCTCGCTGCTGCCGCTGCTGGGCGACGCCGACGAGGCGCGCCTGCAGGGTGCCACGGCGGAACTGGCGCGCCTGCCGGTCAAGTTCTCGCCGCAAGATGAAATGGTCCGGCTGCCCGACCTGGAAGTCGCAGCGATTTCCCTAGCCTCCCTCTCACTGTCTTTGAATCCGGAAGGCGACAAGTCTGATGAATGACGATTCCCAAATTCTGATCGCGCGCCTGCTGTCGCACCAGACGCTGCGCCGCGACGACAAACTGGTCAAGCGCGTGCTGTCCGATGAACAGTTCCGCAAGGAGGTCGACGCGCGCCTGCTGGCCGTCGGCCTGAAACTGCTGGACAACGTCTACGCCGACCACGTGACGCTGGCCCTGCACCGCAATATCGAGCCGAAGATTTTCGGCGCCAAGGACGTCTGGCAGAACAATAACTTCGGCCTGTCGCGCGATGGCGTGGCGCTGCTGGTGGTGCTGTGGGCGCAGATCATCCTGCCCAAGCGCGAACGCCAGGAGACCCACCAGCACGCGGAGGACAACCAGAACGACATGTTCGGCACCGAGAAACCGTTGCCGCGCGCCGAGGACACCTCGATCGGCATCGCCTACAAGGCGCTGCTGGCCGACTTCGGCGACAAGCTGGGCAAGAAGACACGCCTGGACATGAACCTCGGCATCCTGTCCAAGCTGGGCTTCATCGAGCGCCGCGGCGACGTCATCGTCGAAGGCCCGCTGCTGGACCTGCTGATGGACACCGACCTGCTGAAAGAACGCATCGTCAACGGCGCGCTGGCCGACGTCTTCAAACGTTCGCCGCCCACGCTGGTGGCCGTGCCGCGCAGCGAACCGCCAATCGCGGTCGATACCGCCGATGCGGCCGCCCCGGCGCCGGTCGAGGCGGAAGAAGACATCCTGCCCGCCTTCGACGCACCACCACCGCCGCCTGCGCCGCTCGACGACACTCCAGCCAAGGACTAAGCCATGTTTCACATTAAATCGCTAGAACTGGTCCACTGGGATTACTGGCAACGCATCAAGAACATCCCGCTGGACGCCAAGATCATCACCATCGCCGGCCAGAACGGCTCCGGCAAGACCACCTTGCTGGACGCGCTGCGCACGCTGTTCGGCCTCGATTGCTCGATGGGCCGCACCTACAAGCACTACGCGCGCCACAGCGGCCAGCAGACCGCCTGGCTGCGCGCCGTGGTGGACAACAAGCCGATGGGCCGCCAGCTGTCCAACCGGCCGTTCCGCAGCTCCGGCTTCTTCAGCGACGACGAGGTCACGCTGTTCTGCCAGATCCAGAAGAACGGCGGCGACTGGAAGCGCCAGTACCTCATGCGCCCCGGTAACGTGCAGATCGAAGACATCGGCGAACCGGTGGGCGACTGGCTCGGCGTGGAAAACTACCGCAAGCGCCTGGCGATGGCGGGCCTGTCGCCGGCCATGGCCAAGGTGCTGGCGCTGGAGCAGGGCGAAACCGACAAGCTGTGCGAATACGCGCCGCGCCAGTTGCTGGACCTGGTGTTCCAGGTGTTCGGCGACAAGGAAGTGCTGGATGCCTACGATGAAGCCAAGCGCCACCAGCGCGACACCGAGACGGAGCTGAAGCGCTTCGAGGCGGAACTGGAGGCCTCCAGGACCAACCTGGAAGGCCTGCGCCTGCGCGTGGCCAACTACCACCAGTGGGAAGACCTGAACAAGGAGCGCCGCAACCTGCAGGAAGAAGTGCTGCCGTCGCTGGAGTATCACGAAGCGCGCGAGAAGCACGCCAACATCAGCCGCCAGTTGCGCGAAGCGCGCAAGCCGCTGTTGCAGGCCGACGCCCAGCTGGCCGACAAGCGCGCCATGCTGGCGGCGCAGGCCAAGGCGCTGTCGGACGCGCAGGCGCACGAAACGGTGCTGGAACAGGAATCGACCGCGCTGCAGTCGCGCCTGACGCAGATCAACACCAAGCTGAAGCCGCTGGAAAGCCTGCTGGAACAGAAGGCACGCCTGGAGAAGCTGGCGTCCGACTCCGGTTCCGACCTGGCCGAAGTGGCGAAGACGCTGCAAGAGAAGGAAATCGAGCTGGCGCGCCAGCGCACCGCGCGCGACGCCATCGCCTCGAAAATCGCCGGCGAGCTGTCGACCATCTCGGCGCTGCAGGGCAAGACCGCGATGCCGGAACCGGAAGCGCAGCGCGCCATGCGCAAGGTGCTGAACGACGCCGGCATCGGCCACATGATGCTGTCGGACGTGGTCGAAGTGACCGATCCGAAGTGGCAGGGCGCCGTCGAGGGCGTGCTGTCCGGCTATGCGTCGGTGGTGCTGCTGGATAAATCGTCCGACGCCGCCGCCGCCTACCGCCTGGCGGAGAAGGAACGCTATCGCCACTTCATCGTGCCGGACCTGGTGCATGCGCCGACCATCAAGGACAACTCCCTGATGTCGGTGGTGAACTTCTCGGCGAAAGTGCCGGCGTGGCTGGTGGAACAGCTGTCGCGCATCACCCGCGTGGACAGCGTGGACCTCGGCGCAAAGCTGGGCAGCCATGAAGAGTGGATCACGCCGGAAGCCTATCACCGCGAACGCCGCGGCGGCCGCTCGCTGTTCGTGGAAGCCTCGCGCTACCGCTTCGGCTCCGCCGGCCGCACGCAGCGCATGGAAGCGATCCAGAAATCGCTGCCGGCGCTGGAAGCGCAGGAAGACCAGCTGACGCTGCAGGTATCCAAGCTGGCGACCGAAATCAGCGCGCTGAAGACCCGCCTGGCCGGCGTGGACGCGGCCAAGGAACTGGCGGCGCGCGCCGAGGAATTCGACGAAGCCGCGCGCAACGCCGTGCCGCTGCGCACCGAGCGCACCGAAGTGGGCGCGCGCCTGGGCGAGCTGCAAAACCTGATCAAGACCGCCGTGGTCACGCGCACCCGCGCCGACACCACCTGGCAGAACGCCCGCTTTGCGCTGTCGGAGTCGGAAGCCGGCATGCGCCTGAACCACAAGCGCGTGCTGGAGCAGCGCGCCGACCACGCCAAGGCGCTGCTGGCGCTGCGCAAGAGCTGGCGCCATCTGCCGCAGGGCTGGCGCCGTCCGGCGCGCCGCGCCGCGCTGGTCAAGGAACACCAGAACGCGCACCAGGTCAACCTGCGCGTGCACAGCCTGGAGGCCAGCCTGGCGCGCAGCGACTGGGAACTGGATGCCACCGTGATCGACCAGTACCAGCGCCTGAACGACCAGCTGCACGCACGCCAGTCGGAAACCGAGGAGCGCCGCTACCAGAACAACCGCGCCATCGAGGCCACCGGCAACGCGCGCGGCGCCTACATCGAGCGTCTGCGCTACACCATCAAGACCTACGCGGCCAACATCAAGGAGCTGGGCCAGCTGGCCGGCATCGAGGTCAGCGCCGATCCGGTGCGGCTGGAGAACGACGACGTGCTGCTGGCGCAGGCCGGCCTGCACGTGCGCTTCAAGTTCGACGGCAAGGGCGTGATCGGCATGAACGACGGCGAAGCGTCGGGCGGCCAGCAGGTGATGAAATCGCTGGTGCTGCTGATTGGTTTGCTGAAGTCGGAAGAGGGCTCCGGCGGCTTCGTGTTCATCGACGAACCGTTCGCCCACCTGGACATCCGCAACATCCAGCTGGTCGGCGAATTCCTGAAGAACACCGACGCCCAGTACCTGATGACGACGCCGCTGACCCACAACACCGACGTCTATGATCCTTCGGAGCTGACGCTCATCACGAGCAAGAAGAAAAAGGATACGGAGTGGGCGCAGCCGATCTTCGTGCTGCAGCGCCGTACCAAGGAGGACGCGGCGAAAGCCGCCTAATCCGGATCGTTCAGCAGCGCGTCGAGCTGCTGCGCCAGAAGGGCCGCCTTGTCGCGGCCCTTTGCTTTTTGTACGGCTTCCACAAAGGGATCGCGCAGCTGGCGCAGTTCGTCCAGCGTGGCGGCCTTCTCCACCCTCAGTTGCAAGCTGAAACCGCGCAGGCCGATCGTGCTCTTGATGTTCTGCGTGTAGAACTCGTAGACCGCACGTTGCTGCGAGGTGGACATGATTTGCGCCGGCTATTTGATGTCAAAAATGTCAACCGGGCGTGGCACCGGTTTTTGTGTTTTGCGCCACTGTACCAGCAGCCAGGCGTACATGGCGTAGAAGCCGCCCAGCAGGCCGAATAGCCAGGCGGAGATCGGATTGCCGAGGAAGTCCGGATCGAGTGGGACACCATTGTGCATGTGCAGATAGGCCTCAAATAAGCGGTAGATCAGGCGGCTGATGAACAGCATGATAATCAGCAGGCCGAGCTTGCGGTCCTGGGTGTAGAAGAAGCCATCCGGCCGGTTCTCCAGGCGGCTGCGTTTCATGCTGATTTTACCGAGGAAGGCGCCGACCAGGGCGCCCGCCAGCAGCGCGGCCATGGCGATCCAGTTGCCGAAGATTTGTACCGCCACCGCCAGCAGCATCACCGCCATCACGGCCAGCGTGGCGTAGTGGCGCCACAGTTCGGACTTGGTACGGCCGAGGATGACCTTGAGGCGCGAATAAATGCGCCATACCGCCAGCGGCACCAGAAGCAGCAGTACGAGTGTGGTCATTTCCATAATCTGTCCGAATCCGTCTCTGAAAAACTGTGATTGTACGGCACGGAATGCCAATCAAGGCTAGCATAAGCAAACTGGACTGAAAGGACGCCCATGAACAAACCGTTATCCGCCGCGCTGCCCCTGAACCTGGGTCTGATGGCCGCGTCGCCGCAGGCCAGCGCCCAGGACAGCGGCTACCGCCTGCCGCCGGCGGCGCTGCAGGCCATCGTCGATGCGGCGCGCGCGCCGGCGCTGAGTCTGAGCCCGCGGCGCGACATCGTCGCCGTGGTGCAGACGCCGCCGCTGCCGGGCATCGCCGAGGTGGCGCAGCCGGAATTGAAGCTGGCCGGTTTGCGCATCAATCCGCGCACCTGTTCCGCGTCGCGCTTTTCGTTCGGTACCGACCTGGCGTTGCTGCAGGTGGCCACGCGCAAGGAGAGCCGCATTCGCGGCTTGCCGCGCGGCCTGCGGGTGTCGGACCTGAGCTGGTCGCCGGACCAGCGTCACCTGGCGTTCACGCACGTGGCGTTGCGGGGCGATCGCGGCGCGGTGGAGTTGTGGGTGGTGGATATCGCCGAGCGCAAGGCGCGCAAGCTGTCGCCGCAGCCTTTGTCGGCGGTGCTCACGCGCGGTTTCAACTGGCTGCCGGACAGCAGCGGGCTGCTGGTGCACTGGCGTCCGGCCGGCATCGGCAAGCCGCCGGTGGGCAGCGGCATTCCGTCCGGGCCGATCGCGCAGGACGCGACCTCGGACGGCCATGTGCGCCAGCTGCGCACCTACCAGGACCTGCTGCGCAACGAGGACGACGCGCGCCTGTTCGAGTACTACATCACGGTGCAGATGGCCATTGTCGACCTGCAGGGCAAGACGCGGCTGGTGGGCGCACCGGGGCAGTTCTCGCGCACTTCGATATCGCCGAGCGGCGAATACATTCTGACGCAGAGCATTAGTCGGCCGTATTCGTACATCGTGCCGGCGTCCAGTTTCGGCGAGCGGGTGGAGGTGCGCGACCTGCATGGCGATGTGGTGCACACGGTGGCCAACCTGCCGCTGGAGGAGGGCCTGCCGCCGGGGAATGACGCGGTGTCGGAAGGCGTGCGCCACGTGGCGTGGCGCGCCGACGCGCCGGCCAGCCTGGCGTGGGCCGAGGCGCAGGACGGCGGCGATCCGGCGCGCGAGGTGGTGGATGGCATCCGCGACCTGGTGCTGCTGCAGGCGGCGCCATTCCGCGAACCGCCCAGGGTGCTGGCGCGGCTGACGATGCGCTACGCCGGCATTGCCTGGGGCCGCGACGACGTGGCGCTGATCAACGAGCGCTGGCACAAGACGCGCGCTTACAAGCAGTGGATGATCGCGCCGGAACACTTGTCCACGCCGCCGGAGCTGATTCACGCCGGCTCGTACGAGGACCGCTACAACAGCCCCGGCTCGCCGGTGATGCGGGCCGACGCCAATGGCTTCCCGCGCCTGCTGATCGGCCCCGGCACCACGGTGCTGCTGGATGGCGCCGGCGCCACGCCGGAAGGCGAGCGGCCGTTCATCGATCGCCTGAGTCTGACCACGCGCCACAAGGAGCGCCTGTTCCAGAGTGCGGCGCCGTATTTTGAAAACGTGGCGGCAGTGCTGAATGACGACGGCACGCTGTTGCTGACCACGCGCGAGTCGCCGACCGGGCGGCCGAATTATTTTCTGCGCGATCTGACCCGGCCGGAGGCCGAGCAGCTGACGGCGCTGACCAGCTATCCGCATCCAACGCCGCAGCTGAAGGATGTCTACAAGGAGCAGATCCGCTATCCGCGCGAGGATGGCGTGGAGCTGACCGCGACGCTGATGCTGCCGGCGGGCTATGACGCGGCACGCGATGGGCCGCTGCCGATGCTGATGTGGGCTTATCCGCAGGAGTTCAAGTCCGCCGGCGCGGCCAGCCAGACCACCGGCTCGCCGTACCGCTTCAATGCGGTCAGCTACTGGGGGCCGGCGGCGTTCCTGGCGATGGGGTATGCGGTGCTGGACAACCCGTCGTTCCCGATCGTGGGCAGCGGCGACGAGGAGCCGAACGACAGCTATCTGCCGCAGCTGGTGGCGTCGGCCGAGGCGGCGGTGGAGGAGGTGGTGCGGCGCGGCGTGGCGGACCGCCACCGGATCGCGATCGGCGGCCATTCGTATGGCGCGTTCATGACCGGGAATCTGCTGGCGCATACGCGCCTGTTCCGCGCCGGGATCGCGCGCAGCGGGGCGTATAACCGGACGCTGACGCCGTTCGGTTTCCAGGCCGAGGAGCGGCCGTACTGGCAGGCGCAGGGCGTGTATCAGGCCATGTCGCCGTTTAATTACGCCGACAAGATCAAGGATGCGATGCTGCTGATTCACGGCGCCGAGGACAGCAACTCCGGCACCTTCCCGCTGCAGAGCGAGCGCATGTTCCAGGCGATCAAGGGGCTGGGCGGGACGGCGCGGCTGGTCATGCTGCCGAACGAATCGCACGCTTACCGCGCGCGCGAGTCGATCATGCACATGCTGTACGAAACCAATGCCTGGCTTGAGAAATACGTGAAGAACGCTAAACCCCGGTAGAGCGGGGTCTGACCCCGTACGGGGTCAGACCCCATGGCCGGAGCCTCGGGGTAAAATGGACGCTACCACCTCGCCCCCAGGAGTGACGACCATGAAATTATTCCACCGCGCCCCCGATCCCGTGCCGGTCGACGATCCGGCTCCGCCACACGCTCCGCATCCGGTTCCGCAGGATGATCCGGTCCCCGACCATAATCCGAGCTAGTCAAACGCCCAGGTGTACAGCACGTCCAGCGCGTTGTTGGTGCCGGTCTGGAACTGCAACGTGATCCTTGGATTCAGCTTGTACTTGAGCTTCACAAGGCTGGTTGCCGTGCTGGCGCCCTGTTCAAAACTCAGGTAGGCGCGCGCCGAGATGCGCTTGCCGACCGTGACCACGGTGTTCTGCAAGCCCGTCGCCGCGCCGGCCGTCGAGGTGCCGGCCGCCTGGCCCACGCCCAGTTCATCCACGCCCAGCGCGCTTGCCAGTTTGCCTTGGCCGGCGCCGCCGAACAGCGCGCCGGCGGCGGTGCTGAGCAGCGCCATGTCGTTGCCCTGCGTGTTGTCGATGCCGTGGCCGAGCACCAGCCATGCCAGCTTGTCGCTGTCCGATACCGTTGGCGTGGACACCAGCTTGGCCTGCGGCGCCAGCGCGGTGCCGCGCACTTCCACGCCGGCTTCCACATTGGTTTCGCTCAGCGCTTCGCCTTCGGGCCGGCGCCGCACGGCGAGGATGTTGAGGCCCGGGTTGTCGTAGGCGCCGGTGAAGTTGATCACGCCGCGGTCGATCACCAGCTTCTGCCCATATGCCGCATAGGTGCCGCTGACCACGCGGATGCTGCCGTTGACGCGCGGCGGACGGCGGTCGGCCACGCGGATGCGCAGCGAACCGGCCAGCTGCGCGTCCAGCCCTTTGCCTTTCAGATTGAAGTCGTTGCCGAGGTCCGCTTCAACGTCGATATTCAGCGGCATGCCTTGCGGCGCCTTGACCGGAGCCACACCCTTGCCGACGATGACCACGTCGTCGCTCAGCGTTGGCGTGTCGGCGCCGGCCAGTTCGATGCTGGCGCGGTCGGCGCGGAATTTGCCGTCCAGCTGGAAGTGCCTGGCGTCGCGCGTCAGGTTGCTGGTGCCGCTGACCACCAGGATGCGGTCGGGACGCGACAGCACTTCCAGCTTGTCGGCCGTGAGCTTGAGCTGCATGGTGGCTTCGTTGGCGGCGTAGCGTATCCAGCCATCGGCCTGGGCGCGGCCCTGTGCGCCGTCGAAGGCCAGTTTTTGCAGCTGCAGCTGGTCGCCGGTGAGGCGCGCCTGCAGCTGGCCGTTGCGCAGCTTGATGCCCTGGTCGAGCCAGTTGACCACCAGCTTGTCGCCGGTGATGTCGCCGCTCAGTTGCGGCGCGGCGATGGTGCCGCTGCCGCTGATGGCCATCTGGAAGGTGCCGTCGATTTCCAGGCCCGGTTGGCCAGCCAGGGGCGCCAGCCAGGCGAGGGAGCCCATGTTGGCGCTGCCGGTCAGTGTGAACGGGCTGTCGTCGGCCAGGCGGCCGTCGCGCAGTTGGGCGCTGCCATCGAGTTTGGCCTGGCCGGCGCGTGTGCCGTCGACGTTGAGCTGGACGCGCAGCGCGCCGTCGTTGACGTCGGCGCGGGCGTCCAGTGTGCGCAGGCCGAGTGGCTGCGGCAGGTCGGCGCCGGTGATGGTCAGGTCGCCCTGTTCGCGGTAGACGTGGACCGAGCCGGCCAGCGTGCGGGTGGCGGCTTGCAGGTTCAGGCCCCATTCGGCGCCGATGGTCATGTTGCTGCGGACGTTGTCGCGCCAGGCGTCGGATAGTTGCGCGAGGTAGTTGACCGGCACGCCGGCCGCCTGGCCCTTGCTTTGCCAGGTGGCGCCGGCTTTTTCGAGCTTGTCGATGCGGATGGTGCCGGCGGGGAGTTTGATGTTGGTGCTGCCCAGCGCGATCTGTTCGGGCTTGAGCAGGCCGGCCACGCCGGTGTCTTGCGGGGCGACCAGCTTCAATGGCGCCGGCGCGGCCAGCGTGAGGGCGAAGCGGCCTTTGTTTTGCAGGGTGTCGATGGCACCGGTCCAGGTGTCGTTGGACCAGCTGCCCTTGACGCGCAGCGCGGCGTCGAAGTCGGCATTGGCGGCGCTCAGCTGGATAACGTGGGCGGAGCGGGTGCCGCTGGTTTGCAGTCGCGCCTTGTCGATCGAGATGGCGGGGGAGACGTAGCGCGTGATTTCGATGTCGCTCACCAGCGGCACGTCGGCCATCACGTCCGCCTGCGCCCCACCGCGCGCCGCCGCCACGCCGCGTGCCGCGTTCGCCCGCGCCGTGCCGGCCGCCGCCGCGCCGCCGGCCGCACCGCCTAATGCGCCTCCTGCCGCGCCGCTGGACGCGATGGACGTGGCGCCGTTGACCATTGCAATGGTGTTGCCCAGCATGGCGCTGCCGCGAATGCTGCCGACTTGCTGCTGGCCGGGCGCGCGCAGGTTGTTGCCGTCCAGCGTGAGCGCCAGCGCCGGCCGCGCGGCGGTGCCGGACAGTGTGCCATTCGCGTGCAGTACCCCACCGAACTGCGGACCGAGCGCGCCCAGTTGCGGCGCGTCGAGCTTCCACTCCAGCTTATCGAGCGCGCTGCCAAAGCTGCCTTTGGCTTGCAGGCTGTTGGACGCCAGATGCAGGTCGATATCTGCGTTGCTGATGCTGCCCTTGGACGCCGTCAGCTTGGCGTAGCCGGACAGTGGCGCGTTGGCAAACGTGGACGGCTGCAAGGACAGGTTGATGCCCGCGCGCCAGTCGTTGGACAGCCGTGCATCGGCGCTAAAGGTGGCGTTGACGGCGCCTGCCTGGGCCGCGCCGAACGATGCGGGATTCAAGCGCTGGATGCTGCCGTTCAGCTTCAGCTCCGGCGTACCCTTGACCAGGGCGACATCGCCAGCCGCGTGTATCAGGCTGTCGCCGGGCCGCTTGGCCGAGGCGAAGGCCAGCCCCTTGGCGTCGGCTTCAAAGCTGGTGCGCGGCGCATCCATGCTACCAGTGACCACGCCGCTGGCGGTGATGGCGCCCAAGAGGTCAGCGTTGATTGCGGACAGCTGGTGGGCGTCGATCTTCCATTTCAATTGCTCGCCCGGCGCGCCGAAGCTGCCGCTGACGTCCGCGCTGTTCTGCGCCATGGCCAGGTGGGCGTCCACGCCGCTGATGTGCTTTGCGTCGGCATTCAGCTTGCCGTTGCCGGTCAGCGTCTGGCCCATCAACTTGCTGGCTTTGATCTGGAACGCGGCGGCCACCTGCCATGCCGGCGACAGTTCGCCCTTGGCGTTGATGTCCGCGTTCAGGTCGGCGATCGGGTAGCCGGGGCTGAGGGCGGATGGATCGAAGTGGTCGGCGGTCAGCTTGGCGTTGAAGGGCTGCTTGTCTTTCAGGCTGGCCTGGCCGGCGGCGGTGATGCTGCCTTTCTTCGCTTGCAGGCGGGCCTGATGCAGTTGCAGCAGCGCGTCTTCCAGCGTGGCTTGCAGGTCGAGGCGCAGGGCTTTGTCGGCCAGGTTGGCGCTCAGTGACTGCTTCTTCGGTGTGCTGGTGAGGTTGATGTCGCCGGCGATGGCGGTTTTGTTGATGCTGGTGTGGATGTCTTTCAGGTCGAAGCGGTCGGTGTGCAGCTTGAACTGGGCGGCGTCGATACCGGCGTCCGGGCCGCTGCGGTCTACCTTGCCGCCGCCGGTGAATTTGCCGGCGGGGCCGAGGTCCAGCAGGACGTTGTCCAGAACCGAGGAAGTGAGGGTGCCGTCCAGGCGGCCGCTGAAGGTTTGCAGCGGCAGGCCTTGCTGGTCCAGCGGCGCGGCCTTGCCCTGGTTGAGCAGCGCGAACTGGCCGGAGAGCTTTTGGTCCTTGGCGATGGCGGCGGTGAGTTTGAGGCTGAACTTTGCTTCCGGCCATTCGGCGTTGAAGCCGGCAGGATCGAGGTCGCGGCCGGTCAGGTCGATGGCGCGCAGGATGACCGTGTCGAACGGCGCCAATGCCAGCGCCGCCTCGCCGCTCGCGCCATTCGCCGTGCCCTGCACCTTCAACTGCAGCAGCGCCAGGTTGCCGCTGGCCTGCACCGCCAACTTCGCGCCACCCGCGACCGCGCCACCCGCGCCAGCTGCTGTCGATCCGCCAGCCGCGGCGCTGCCATCGCCGCGCGTCGTGGCCGCGCCTCGTGCCTGCGTGACGCCTGGCGTCACGGCCGCCGGGCCGCCATAGATCAGCGTCGCCTTGCCTTGCAGCGCAAACGGCTTGGCGCCGGCAATGGTGGCTTCGGCGGTGAGGTCACCGAATGCCGTGTGCGCGGAGGCGCGTTGCAGGCGCCACGCCTGCTTGTCGCCCTCCAGCTGGAAGCGCAGATGGTCGATCACGTCGCTGCCCGCCTCGCTGGTCAGCGTCAGCTTGTCCAGCCGCCCGTCCGAAATACTCAATTTGATTGGCGACGCCAGCGTCTCCGGCATCGTCGACGGTTCGGACGGCCCGCTGCTCTGCACGACCAGGCTGCGCGCGTGCAGCTCGCTGATGGTCAGCCCTTCGGAAAAATACTGCAGCGGCGACCAGTTGATGTCGATCTGCTCCGCCGTCACCACGCTGCCCTTGCTGCGATACACGAGCTTATCGATATGCATGCGGTGGTACAGCGACCCGCTCACGCCCGTCACCGCGATCTGCCCGCCGCTGGCGTTGGAAATCCGCTGCACCAGCTGCTGCAAGGTCGACTCGCGCCCCAGCAGCCAGA
Source organism: Duganella sp. 1224 (assembly GCF_013408245.1). Taxonomy (GTDB): domain Bacteria; phylum Pseudomonadota; class Gammaproteobacteria; order Burkholderiales; family Burkholderiaceae_D; genus Rugamonas. Next base: position 99,135 of record NZ_JACBYS010000007.1, on the reverse strand, counting down.
ACGCGCCGACCAGCAGCAGCACCAGCGCGCCAACGCCCATCGCCACCCGGCGCGGCCAGCGGCGGCGCGGGACGGCAACCTGTTCTTGGGGAGTGTCGTGTTGGTCAGCCATCAGAAAGTGAATCCCAGCGAGAAGTGCAAACGGTATTTATGAACCGCGTGGCCATACGCCACGTCGACGTTGATCGGCCCCACGGGACTCTTCCAGCGCGCACCCACGCCATAGCCGGACTTGGGATGCAAGGCGCTGATCGAGTCGCCCGCGTTACCCGCGTCGTAAAACACCGCCGCCCCGTACTGCGGCTTGAACCAGTACTGATACTCGGCGCTGGCCGTGGCCAGATAGCGGCCGCCGGTGATCGCCCCGTCCAGCGGCACGCCCAGCTCCTGGTAGCCATAGCCGCGCACCGACTGGTCGCCGCCGGCACGGAACAGATACACCGCCGGCACGCCGTTCTTGTCGCGCGAACCCAGGCCGCCCAGCTCCGCACGGAAGATCGCATTGGTGTTGACGCTCAGCGGCAGGTAGGCCACGCCGCGCGCATAGCCGCGCACGAAGGCCTCGTCGGTCAGGATCGGCAGCAGCGCGCCGCCCACTTGGGCGTTCAGCGCATAGCCCTTGGTCGGGAACAGCAGGTTGTCCAGCTTGCGCCAGGTGACGCCATACGTCAGCGGCAAACTCTTGCTCTGGCTGGACGGAATGCCGCCGATGCTCTTGGTTTCGGTCAGCAGCTCCAGCGTCAGCGAGCGCTCCAGCAGCGGCGTGCCCCAGGTGCGCTTGCCGGCGATGCTGGCCACGCTGGTTACCTCGCCCGAAATGTCGCTGCGCTCGAACGAGGCGCCGATGCTGTCGTTGTAGCCCTCCGGCGTCACCGGGAAGTAGAAATTGCTGGACGCGGTCTGCTTCTTGGTTTCCAGCGTCAGCGCGCTTTTCATGCGCAGGCCGAACACCGACAGGTCGTCATACGTCAGCGACGCCCGGTTGCCGGTATTGGTCGAGAAACCGATACCTGCGCTGACGTTCTTGCGCTTGTTCTCCACCACGCGCACCAGCAGCGGCAGCGGCGCCATGGCGGTGCTGGCGTTCTGCTCCGGCGTCATGGCGGCGGCGTCCAGCTGCTCGGTGAGGATGGCGCTCATGTCGGCGCTCACTTCCACGCTGGCGAAGTAGCCGGTGTCCTGCAGGCGCGACTGATACGACTGCAGCGCCGCCTCGCTGTAGTAGTCGCCGGGATGGATCTGGTTGAGGTTGCGCACCACCTTGTCCGGGTAGCGCTTCAGGCCCTCGATGCGCAGTTCGCCGAAGCGCATCTCCGGCCCGCTGTCGATGGCCACGCGCAGATTGGCCAGATGCGCTTCCGGATCAACCGTGGCCTGGCTCTCCACCAGCTGCGCGCGCGGATAGCGCGTCTGCACCACTGAGCGCAGGATGGCGCGCTTGGCCGACTCCCATTCGTCCTGGCGGAACACCATGCCTTTCTTCAGCGGCCAGCTGGCCTTGAGCGCGTTGACGTCGAACTGCTTGTCGGCCGGCTGGTCGGGATTGGGCGCGAAGCCCTGCAGGCTCAGGTCGACCTCGCCCACGCGCACCGGCTCGCCCGGCTGCACCGTCACCCGCACGATGGGATGGGCGGCCGAATCGCGGTCCAGCGTGGCGCTGACCACCGGCGAATAGTAACCATCGGTGGCCACCAGCGTGCGGATCTGCTCGGGCGCCACCCGCACCAGCCGTTGCAACTGTTCGCGGTCGATGCGGTCGTTGCCGCGAAAGCGCACCAGGTCCAGGTTATGCTCCAGCAGCTCGCGCACCTCGCTGGGCGCGTCGATGCGGACCTCGTACTGGAGGCCTTCGGCGGCCTGCGCCGCCATGGCCAGCAGGGCCACAGCGAGGCAGGCGGACCCTTTTGCCACAACTTGTGCCAAAATTCGTGATCCTGTCCGTTTTTTTGCTGGCGATGCCGGTAACATGAGACTCCAAGAGGTGTACGCTACGATGTACGTCTGTAAGCATGTTACCGGATTGCCCCGAAAGATGGCGTACTAATAATATTGCTTCATCTGGAAAGAACTATGCTGCCTACCGATTCCGCCCTGGTCCTGTTTAGCGGGGGCCAGGACTCCACCACCTGCCTGGCCTGGGCGCTCAAACATTACACCCGTGTTGAGACCATTGGTTTCGATTACGGCCAGCGCCACGCCGTCGAACTGACCGTGCGCCCCAAGCTGCTGCAAAGCCTGCGCGCCCAATCGGCCGACTGGAACGCCCGGCTGGGCGAGGACCACATGATCGACCTGTCGCTGATCTCGGCCATCTCGCAGACCGCCATGACCCATGACATCGCGATTGAAACCCAGGCCAACGGCCTGCCCAACACCTTCGTCCCCGGCCGCAACCTGCTGTTCATGACGGTGGCCGCCACCGTGGCCTACCGCCGCGGCCTGACGGTGCTGGTGGGCGGCATGTGCGAAACCGATTTCTCCGGCTACCCGGACTGCCGCGACGACACCATGAAGGCGCTGCAGGTGGCGCTCAACCTCGGCATGGATACCCGCATGAAGCTGGAAACGCCGCTGATGTGGCGCGACAAAAAGCAGACCTGGGAGCTGGCGCAAGAGCTGGGCGGCCAGGCGCTGGTGGACCTGATCCGTGAAGGCACCCACACCTGCTACCTGGGCGAGCGCGGCGCGCTGCACGACTGGGGCTATGGCTGCGGCACCTGCCCGGCCTGCGCATTGCGCGCGCGCGGCTACCACCAGTTCGTGGGCACCGAGGTGTAAATGCCGGCCAGCGCCCAGCCACGGCTGCGCCGCCTGCTGCAGGACCTGCTGTCGCCGGGCATCCTGCCGCTGCTGGTGCTGGGCGGCTGCCTGGGCATCACCGCCGTGCTGTGGCACGGCGCCGTGGCCGACGCCGAGCAGGATGCGCAGTCGGACTTCGATGGCCGGGTGCGCGAACTGGTCAACAATCTGGACCAGCGCATGCAGACCTACGTGCAGGCGCTGTATGGCGTCCAGGGGCTGTTCGCCAGCTCGCAGGAGGTGGACCGCGACGAGTTCCGCACCTACCTCACCGGCCAGGACCTCAACCAGCATTTCCCCGGCGTGCATGGCGTCGGCTACATCAAGCTGATCGGCGGCGCCCAGCGCGAGGCGCACGAGGCGCTGGTGCGGCGCCAGGGCTTTCCCGACTACCGCATCTTCCCGGCCGGCGAGCGCGCCTGGTACGCGCCCATCGTCTACCTGGAACCGTTCAACGACAACAACCGCACCGCCTTCGGCTACGACACCGCCTCCGAGCCGCGCCGCCGCGCCGCGCTGGAGCAGGCGCGCGATTCCGGCCAGCCGGCCATGAGCGCCAAGATCCGGCTGGTGCAGGAAGCCGGCCACCCGGCGCAATCGGGCTTCCTGGTGGTGCTGCCGTTGTATAACCATCCGCAGCCGGTGGCCACGCTGGCGCAACGCCGCGCCGCCATCAGCGGCTGGGTGTACGCGCCGTTCCGCGTCGGCGACCTGATGGCGGGGCTGGGCGGGCCGCGCGCCGCCGCGCTGGACGTGGAAATCTACGACGGCGACAGCGTCACGCCCGAGACGCTGATGTACGACAGCGCGCCAAAAATCCACGACAGTGCGCGCGGCACCCGCCAGCAGATCAGCATCGCTAACCACCGCTGGACGCTGCGCATCTCGGCCTTGCCCGGCGCCAGCCTGGCGCGCACCGACAAGGCGCAGCTGATCGGCGCCTTGGGCGTGGCCCTGAGCGCGCTGCTGGCCGCCATGACCTGGCTGCTGGCGCATGGCCGGGTGCGCGCCCGCGCCAGCCTGGAACGCAGCCGCGCGCTGGCCGAGGAGCTGAAGGAGGGCCAGACCACGCTGATGGTGATGGCCGACAGCGCGCAGCGCAGCCAGGCCATGTTGCGCAGCATCCTGGACTCCACGGTCGACGGCATCCTGGTCGACAACCTGCAAGGCGCGGTGCTCAACTCCAACCGTCGCTTCCGCGCTTTGTGGAACGTGCCGGAACACCTGGACTGGCAAAGCGACGGCGCGGTGCTGATGACGCATATGTGCGCGCAGCTGCGCCGCCCCGACTGCGGCCTGCGGCTGGACGATCCGCGCGGCGGCGACGAGACGCGCGAAGTGCTGCGCCTGAAGGACGGCCGCGTGATCGAGACGCACACGCGCGGCCTGCGCCTGGGCAGCGAGCCGGCGCGCATCTGGTCGTTCCGCGACATCACCGAGCGCACCCAGATCGAGCAGCGCGAGCAGACCCGCCGCCAGGTGCTGGAACTGCTGGCCACCGGCGCGCCACTGCAGACCATCCTGGAAAGCGTGGTGCGCGGCATCGAGGCCGACCACGAGGATATGAAGTGCAGCATCCTGCTGCTGGACGACAGCGGCGAGCACCTGCTGGTGGGGGCGGCGCCCAGCCTGCCGGGCTTCTACAACGCCGCCATCCACGGCATGGCGATCCGCGACGGCGTCGGCGCCTGCGGCCTGGCGGTGCGCACCCGCGGCCGGGTGATCACCGAGGATATCCGCCACGCGCCGTCGTGGGCCGAGTACCGCGACCTGGCCACGCAGGCGCAGCTGGGCGCGTGCTGGTCCGACCCCATCATCAGCACCAGCGGCGCGGTGCTGGGCACCTTTGCGATTTACCACCGCGAGGCGCGGCGGCCGACGCTGGCCAACATCGCGCTGATCGAGCAGGGCGCGCGGCTGGCCGGCATCGCCATCGAACAGGCGCAGGCGGCCGAGGCGCTGCGCGTCGGCGAGGCGCGCTTCCGCAGCCTGTACGACCACGCGCCGGTGGCGCTGTGGGAGCAGGACTGGTCGGCGGTGCGCGCCGCGCTGGCCGAGCTGGAACTGTCCGGCGTCGACGACCTGGCCGCCTACCTGCAGGCCAATCCGAGCCAGCTGCGGCGGCTGGCGTCGCTGGTGCGCATCCTCGACGTCAACGCCGCCGCGCTGGAGCAGGTGGCGGCGCCGCACGGGCGCAAGGATGTGGGCGCGCTGACGCTGGCGCAGAATTTCGACGCCGCCGCCATGCCCAATTTCGCCCGCGCCGTCACCGCGCTGGCGCAAGGGCAGCACTTCTTCGCCTGCGAGGGCAGCTTCGAGCGGCTGGACGGCGTGGCCCGCCTCAACGAGCTGACGCTGCTGGTGATGCCGGGCCACACGCACAGCCTCGACTTCGTCATCGTCTCGACCCTGGACATCACCGAGCGGCGCCGCATGAACGATGAGCTGCGGGTGCTGGCCACCACCGATTTCCTGACCGGGCTGCCGAACCGGCGCGAGTTCATGGGCCGGCTGCACGAGGAGCAGGGGCGGCTGCAGCGCGACATCGCCGCCTGCGCGGCGGTGCTGCTGCTGGACATCGACCATTTCAAGCGCATCAACGACGAATATGGCCACGCGGCCGGCGACGCCGTGCTGCGCCAGCTGGCCGCGCTGATGCGCGACGGCCAGCGCAAGATCGACATGCTGGGCCGCATCGGCGGCGAGGAGTTCGCGGTGCTGTTGCCGGGCACCGAGCTGGCGGCGGCGGCGGTGTTCGCCGAGCGCCTGCGCCAGCGGGTGGAGCAGACGCCGATGCGGCTGGATGACGGCGCCCTGCTGGGCATCACCATCAGCATCGGCATTGCCGCCATGGGCGGCGAGGCGCAGGGGGGGGATCAGGCGCTGATCCGGGCCGACCAGGCGTTGTACCGCGCCAAGCGGGCCGGCCGCAACCGGGTGGAACGCATGGAGGCGGATCGGCCGGGGCATCAGGTCCCGGCCGCTTCCGGTTGAAACTTACACGGCTTGCTGCATGGCGGCGTGGCGGCGCAGCTTGCGCGGACGGGCCACCAGCAGCCAGTAGGCGGCGATCGGGATCAGCAGCGGCAGCAGCAGCGGCGACACGCAGGCCACCACGATCACCGCCGCCAGCGCCACGCCGGCCACCGCCAGGATGCCGAGACCGGCAAACAGCAGGCACAGGAAGATGGCCACGCAGGTCATGATCAGGCCGGCCAGCAGCAGGCCGGCGCCGCCGAAGAACACGCTCAGCACCGCGCCCAGCGGGCCGTCGATCTCGTCGCCGTCGATGTTGACGTGCATGCCGTCGCCGAACAGCGCCTGGCAGGCGGCCACCGCCAGCAGGAAGAGCACGGCGGCAAAGATCAGTTTTTTCGCGTTGGTGTTCATGGCTTACCCCTTGATGTTGTGTGCGATGCCGTTTGGCATGGTTGAACTGTAACGGCGCGCGGCCGCGCGGGCCACCGGATTGCGACAGACCGCCAAATTGACGGGATGGAACGCGTGTGGGCGCCGACGAGCCGTCGGCCGGGCGAGATTGGACCTTGATTTAAAGATATGGTGGGCTACACTGATAATCTCACTTGCACATGGAGGGCATGAACATGGCTTGGCTAGCAATGAGCGAAGGGCAATCGATCCCTTCGGTACGTCGATGCACACGGCGCCAGCGCAGCGCCCAGCGCCTGTCGGGCGGGGGACCGAAGGGCCCACCGTCGGCGCCACCCACCATCCCGCCGATCATCATCACCCCGTTCAGCTATCAGATGCCGGAGCCGGCCATCGACCCGCGCATCAAGCCGCCCAAGCCGCCCATCGTTGAGCGGGCGCCGTGCATCACCTGTTAAGTTTGCCCAAAAAGTTTGCCCAAACACAAGCCCGCGCATGCGGGCTTGTGTTTTTCAGCGCGCCCGGCGTCGGCGCAGTACTCCGATCAGGCCGAGCCCGGCCAGCATCAGCGCATAGGCCGATGGCTCCGGCACGGCGGCGATGTAGGCATGGTTGTCCGTCTCGAAGGCGTCCTGGTTGGCCGAGAAGGTGACCTTGGTGATGGCGGTGCCGGAGAAGATATTCATGTAGAAGCCAACGTTCTGGTTGCCGTCCGCCGGGTAGCCGGCGGCGTTGGCCATCTGCGTGCCGTTCAGCGTCAGCAGCGTGGTGGCGCCGCTGTAGAAGGTCACCACGTTGTAGCTGTCCGGCGAGCCCATGTAGAAACCGAAATAGCTGACGCCGGGGCCGGCGAAGCTGACGCTGGACGACGCGGGCTGGCCATGGGTGGTGCCGACCGAGAAAAAGCCGGTCGGGTCGAGCGGCGGTTGGGCGGCGTAACCGGCGTTGCCCGGATGCGGGATCAGCGCGTTGAGGTTGTCGTAGGTGGCAAAGCCGACCGGCAGCAGGCCGGCGTTGAAGTCCACGGTGGCGGTGACCGCCTGTAGCGAGGTCTGGCCCGGCGTGGCATTGAAGGTGATGGTGCTGGCGTGGGCGCCGCAGGCAGCGCCGGCCAGCATGGTCCCCAGCAGGAATTTGGCAATCGTCATGAGCTTCCCCTTGGTGTCTTATTGGAATAGTAGTTGTAAATTAATAATAGAAATAACCTGATGGCAATTCCAATTGAGATTTAGAGCATTTCGTCGGTAAGTGTGACTTTTAACGTGGATGTGTGTCCTCCGGCGGCGCCCGTGGCGGTGTATCATTCCACCCCCAATCACTCGACCCCGACACCAGCATGAGCACCGACTATTCCGATTCCGACGACCACGCCCTGGTGCAGCAAGACCGCCTGTGGCAAGGCAACGGCTGGACCGCGCGCGTGATCAAGAACGAGGACGACGACGGCTGGGCCGTGGCGATGATCAAGGACGGCGAGCCGGAACCGGCGCTGGTGGGCCCGTGGACCATGGGCCGCGACAAGAAAAATCCCAAGCCGCTGGACGTCAACGCCTTCCACACCCTGGTCAAGACCGCCAGCGAGGTGATCCGCCGCCACGAGCAGCAATTGCATGCCCAGCTGCACAAGCACGTGACCGTGGGCACCGACGACGGCCCGGTTAAGGTGTGCCTGGACATCACCCCGGACGAGGACGATCCGTACGCCACGCTGAGCGCGTTCGACCAGTACGGCGAGGAGCTGGCGCGGGTGCGGGTGGCGCCGGCGTTCAAGCTGAGTGTGACCAGCGCGTCGCACTGGATCGACAACGGCTACAAAAAGCCCTGACAGCCGGCCCCGGCGCTGGCCCGCGGCGGACAGTCCTGCTAGTATTTCCTATGCGCATGTACCCAACATAGGAAACCTGATGGAAAGTCGTCTCTCCCGGCTGGAAGCCGTTCAAACCATGCTGCTCGAAATCGGGCAGAAATCAAGCAGCTGCACCGATATCAGTGAATTCCTGCAGGCCGTGCACGCGGCGCTGGGCCGCATCATGTACGCGGCCAACTTCTTCGTCGCGCTGAGCGACCACGAGGGACCGGCCAACCTGGTGCGCTTCGTCTACTTTGTCGACGAGGTCGACGAGCCGCCCAGCCGCGACGAGCTGTTCGAACTGGTGCCGGGCGAGTCGCCGACGGCGGCGGTGATCCTGAGCCGCGAGAGCATCGTCATGACGGCGGCCGAGCACCACTCCAAGCGCGAGGACAACGCCGGCTTCGGCATCGGCACCATCGCCGAGCACTGGATGGGCTGCCCGCTGCTGGACCAGAACCACCAGGTGCTGGGCGCGGTGGTGATCCAGAGCTACGACAAGGAACATACCTTTAGCGTCGAGGACCAGGCGCTGTTCAAGCTGATCGCCAACCACGTTTCCAGCGCGTTGCAGGGCCTGCAGAGCATGGACCGGCTGGAGCGCGCGGTGCAGGAGCGCACCGCCCAGCTGCAGCACGAGGTGGCCGAGCGGCGCCGCGCGGAAAGCATCCAGCGCGCGCTGTACGAGCTGGCCAACCTGTCGGCCACCACCACCGGCGGCAGCCGCCTCAACCACCAGTTGCACGAGATCATCAGCCAGCTGGTGCCGGCCAAGAACTTCCTGATGGCGCTGTACCACCCGGACACGCAGGAAATCAGCATCCCGTATTTCGTCGACGAGAAGGACGAGCACGCGCCGGTCAAGCGCTTCGACTACGGCATCGGCATGTGCTCGTACATCCTGCAGCGCAAGCAGGCGATGCTGCTGGACCGCGCCGGCTTCCAGGCGCTGGTCGACACCGGCGAGATGGAACACCCGCTGGGCAACGCCGAGATCTCCAGCTGGATGGGGGCGCCGATGCTGCTGGGCGACCAGGCCTATGGCGTGATCATCGTGCAGAGCTACGACGACACCGTGCACTATACCCAGGCCGACCTCGACATCCTGGCCTTCATGGCCAGCCACGTGGCGGTGGCCATCGCCCGCATGCAGGCCGACCACCAGATCCGCCAGGCCAAGGAGACGCTGGAGCAGCAGAACGCCGCGCTGGAAAACGCGCTGACCTCGCTGAAGGACGCGCAGGGCGAGCTGGTGCGGCAGGAGAAGCTGGCCTCGCTCGGGCGGCTGGTGGCCGGCGTCGCGCACGAGATCAACACGCCGCTGGGCATCTGCGTCACCGCCACCAGCCACCTGGTGGAGGAGCTGAAGCTGACGCGCGAGGACCTGGCCAACGGCGCGCTGGACGAGGACGGCCTGAACCAGTTCTTCGACATCATCGACCAGTCGCTGAAGATCATGACCACCAACACCCAGCGCGCGGCAGCGCTGGTGCGCAGCTTCAAGCAGGTGGCGGTGGACCAGTCATCGGACGACATCCGTAGTTTCAATTTACGCAAGTATCTGGACGAGGTGCTGCTGTCGCTGCAGCCCAAGCTGAAGGGCAAGCCGGTGCAGATCGACATCGACTGCGACGAGCAGATCAACATGGCCAGCTTCCCCGGCGCGATTTCGCAGATCGTCACCAACATGGTGGTCAACTCGCTGGTGCACGGCTTCGAGGAGGGGCAGGCTGGCACGATCCGCATCAGCGGCAAGGTGGACGGCGATTACGTCGACTTCGACTACAGCGACGACGGCGTCGGCATGGACAGCGCCACGCTGGCGCAGCTGTTCGACCCGTTCTTCACCACCAAGCGCGGCTCGGGCGGCAGCGGGCTGGGCGCGCACATCTTGTACAACCTGGTGACCGGCGCCCTGGGCGGCACGGTCAAGGTGGTCAGCGCGCCGGGCATGGGGCTGCACTACAAGCTGCGCTTCCCCAAGGTCAAACGCAAGTAGTTTAACGAAACGGCTGGCCGCGTCGCCTGTATGAAGTGATCAGCCAATTCGCGGGACCTTGCCATGCTTTCTATTTCGTCTTACAACCTCGCCCCTGCCAGTGTGGAGCCTGCCGGCGACGCCTATCAAAACCTGTTGCAGAAAAAGCTGGAAACGGCCAAGAAAAACGCCGCCGCCATCGACGGCATGTCCAGCAAGGCCGATCAGGACATGAAGGCGGCGGCGCGCATGCGCATCGACGAGATCAAGAAGCAGATCGAGATGCTGAAGAAGATGCTGGCCATGTTCGGCGGCAAGGACGCCAAGGCGGTGTTGCAGCAATTGAAACAATTGGCCAGCCAGCTCAAGCAGGCGGCCGGGGTGCTGCGCACCTCGCCCTCGACCGACGTGCCGGAGATACCGGCCACGCCGGCGCAGGAGAACACCACCTCGGCCGCCGCCAGCGACAGCGCCGCCGACGATGGCTACGCCGAGGGCCGCAGCGCCTACGCGGCGCAACTGGCGGCGGCGGCGGCGGACGCGGCCCCCAAGCTGAGCCTGGATCAGCAGAGCGCGGAGGATGAGAAGCTGGTCGAAAGCGCGACGGTGGCGCTCAAATCGCTGCGCGCTTCGCTGGACAAGCTGGTCAAGAAGCAGGAACTTTCGCTCTAAGCTGAAACGACCTGGCTTATTTGGCGGTGGCGGCTTCTTCGATCAGCTTGGCCACTTCGGTCGGGTGCGAAGTCATCACCACGTGCGAGGCGCCGTCGATGACCACGGTTTTCCTGGCGTTGGCGCGCTTGGCCATGAACTCCAGCGAGGCCAGCGGAATGTTCTTGTCGGCCTTGCCGAACACAAACCACGACGGGATGGTCTTCCACGCCGGCGCCGGCGACGCCTCGTTCAGCGCGGCGTCGGTGACCGGACGCTGGCCGATGGCCATCAGGCGCGCCTTGGCTTCCGGCACGTCGGCGGCAAACTGGCTGTGGAATTTGCTCTGCTGGATGTACAGGTCCTTGCCGCCATCGGCCAGCGCCACCGGCGGCGCCAGCGTCGGGCCCAGCGTGCTGCCCGGGAATTTGTTTGACAGGCCAACGGCGGTTTCGCCCGCTTCCGGCGCGAACGCGGCCACATACACCAGCGCCTTGACGTTGCTGGCGCCGGTGGCGGCAGCGCTGATCACCGAGCCGCCGTACGAGTGGCCCACCAGCACCACCGGACCGTTGACGCTCTTCAGCACCGAGGCCACCGAGGCGGCATCGGTCTTGACGCTGCGCAGCGGGTTGGCGGCGCCGATCACGGTGTAGCCGTCTTTCTCCAGCTTGGCGGCCACGCCATCCCAGCTCGACGAATCGGCAAAGGCGCCGTGCACCAGCACCACGGTCGGCTTGGCGTCGGCCGCGAATGCGCTCGGGAAGGCCAGCGCGCCGGCCAGTGCGGCGGCGCCCAGGGTCAGACGGGTCAGGGAGTGTTTCATGATGTTCCTCTTAGGCAGGTGAAGGTGGCCGGATACTAGCAGGGAACATCGGGCTTGTTGGCTCCGCCGAAGGAAAGCAAGACCTCTGGCAGAGATATCGATTACCCGGTCGATAGACAGCTTACTTGCCGGCCCGGGAAATCTCCACTTCCCAGTCGACGCCGGAGGCGATGTGGTGGCGCGCCGCGTAATTGTCCTGGTTGAGCGCCAGCGCCACCTCCAGCAGGCTGTTCAGGTAGACCAGCGGCTTGCCCTTGGCCACGCCGCCAAAGGTGTGCTCGTAGGGCGCCACCACGGTGTCGATCAGCTTCTTGTTGTGGAAGATGCGCACCCGCACCAACTCGTGCTCGCGCACGCCCAGCTCGTCGAACAGCGGCTTCGGGATATTGGTCCAGACGTTGCCGTACTTGACGTCCAGCACCGGGATGATGCCGCGCAGCGTGCCGTTGGCGTGCACTGCCTTCTGATACGGAATGCGCACCACGGACGCCGCCGGCAGCGCCGGCCCCACCTGCTCGTAGCGGATGGCGCCCGAGGCCAGGCGCGCGCCGACGTAGGCGTACACGTCGCGGCCGTGGAAGGTGTAGGACTCGCCCGAGCCGGCCAGCCGGTTGACCTGCTCGTCGATCTCGCGCAGCTCGGCCACGCCGTCGCGCTCGGCGATCAGCGTGAACTGGCCGTTGTCGGGACCGACGAAGTAGCGGCCGGCCTTCGTCTTCAGCACCACCGACTTGCGCGCCGTGCCCACGCCCGGATCGATGACCGACACGAACACCGTGCCCTCCGGCCAGTAATTGGCGGTCTGGAACAGGCGGTAGCCGCCGACCCAGATATCGTAGTCGGGAATGTCGTGGGTGAGGTCGGCCACCGTCAGGTGCGGATCGACGCCGTAGGCCACGCCGCGCATGGCGGAGACGGCGCCGTCCGCGGTGCCAAAGTCGGTTTGCAGCACCAGCGCGTGGTCGGCGGCGCCGGCTGGCGCGGCAGTTGCGGCCAGCGCCGCACTCAGGCACAGGGCGGTGAGGAGCCGGTGCATGGCGTCGCCTCAGTCCGGCAGGCGTTCGTTGATGGCCAGCGCCTTGTCGATGTTCTTGATCAGCAGGTCGACGTACACCGGGTCCAGGTGATGGCCGGCCACCTCGCGCAGGTGCTCGATGACTTTTTCGATCGGCCACGCTTCCTTGTAGCAGCGCTTGTGCATCAGCGCGTCGAACACGTCGGCCACGGCGACGATGCGCGCGTAGCGGTGGATGTGCTCGCCCTTCAGGCCCTGCGGGTAGCCGCTGCCGTCGTATTTCTCGTGGTGCTGGTGGGCGATCACCGCGGCCGCCTTCAGGATCGGCCGCTGCGAGCCGTCCAGGATCGACAGGCCGACCGCCGGGTGCTGCTTCATGATTTCCCATTCGGCCGCGTCCAGCTTGCCCGGCTTGAGCAGCACCGCGTCCGGCGTGGCGATCTTGCCGATGTCGTGCATCGGCGCGGCGTGGCGCAGCACCGCCACCTCGTCCTCCGGCAGCCCGGCTTCCTGCGCCAGCAGGTGGCACACCTCGGACATGCGGCGCACGTGGTTGCCGGCCTCGTTGGAGCGCGACTCGACCACGTCGCCGAGACGCATGATCAGCTCGGCCTGGGTATCGGTGATTTCCTGGTTCAGCAGGATGTTGTCGAAGGCGATCGCCACGCCCGAGCAGAACACCTCCAGCAGCTTGGTGTCGATGTCGGAGATTTCCTCCACGCCCTTCAGCACCAGCAGCGAGGCCTTGCCGCTGCTGTTGGGGAAGTAGCCGATGTAGGTGTCGCCTTCGACGCGCGAAATCTTGTTGCTCTTGGCGGCGTCGATGCGCGCCAGCACTTCCTGCGACAGCAGCGTGCCATCCTCGTCGCCGATCTTGGCCAGGATTTCGTAATCGTTCTCGCCGCTGATAGCGGTAGCACCGCGCAGCCGCAGCAGCATGCTGTGCTCCAGGCGCAGCAGCGCCACCACCTGCTGCAGCAGGCCGTTGGCGAAGTCCTTCAGGTTGCGCTGGCGGAAGATGTGCGAAGAGGCGGCGATCACGCGCTCCAGGCCCTCGCGGTAATTGATCTGGGCGCGGTGCGCCTCCTCCACCTTCATGATGTCGCGGTAGGCGCGCAGCGCGGCGAAGGTGGTGGTGAACAGCTTGGTGCGGTCGAGTTCGGTCTTCTCTTTGTAGTCGTTGATGTCGTAGTTGACGATCACGCGCTCTTCCGGCGCCTGGCCGGGCTGGCCGGTGCGCAGCACGATGCGGGTGAACTGGTTGTCCAGGTCCTCGCGCATCCAGCGCGCCACTTCCAGGCCGCTGTCCTCTTTTTCCATCACCACGTCGAGGAACACCAGGGCGATGTCCTTTTCGCGCGCCAGCACTTCCTTGGCCTCGGCGCCGCTGTAGGCGTGCACAAAGCTCAGGGCGCGGCCGTCGAGGCGGAAGCGGCTCAGCGTCAGTTTGGTGATGTCATGAATGTCCGGTTCGTCGTCGACCAACAGGACTTTCCAAGGCGCTAACTTGGGCGCGGCAGAAGACAAAAAAGACATATGAACAATTTCCGCAAAAGGACACGAACAGTGTGAATTTCCCGATTGTAGTCTGACCCACAGCCATTAACAACAGGCAATAAATATTCCTGTTGCTCCGCACAACACCTGGCACTTCCTACTGTACGCTGCGATACATAAGCACGGCGCCGCGTTGGTGTTCTGTAACGCTTATGTGCACGCACAACAATACTTCGTTTTTAGCAATATTGCTATCGTAAAACAAAGATTTTTGTAAATTGTGGCAAGGATGCTAGTCACCCTGTGGTTTGGCTGGCGCGCGCAGTTGCGCGAGGATGGTGTCAGCGGCTTGTTCGGCCTGTCGTTGGGCAGCGCTGGCGGTGTCGCACGGGACGTCGGCCATCACGCGCTGCCTGGGGTAGACCTCGTCGAGGTGCAGCGGATTGGTGGACGGCGCGTAGATGGTGACGTAGGCGCCCCAGCTGTCGGTGCCCGGCAGCGGCTCGGCGCTGAATTCGATCTGGTAGCCGTCGACGGTTTTGCTTGGCATGGTCGCTCCTCCCTGCCGCCATGCTACGCCGGTCGCCGATCCGGCGCCGCCCGCTTGCCGTCGCGCAAGGCGGCAAGCGGGCGGGGGCAGGCGGGGGCGGACCTTAGCCGGCGGCGCGCGCCGCGCGCGCGATGCTTTCGGCGAACAGCGGCGTTTCGCGGCGGTTGTGGTCGCCCGACGAGGCCTGGCGGTCGGCCGAGGCCTGTTCCCACGAGATGCCGTGCTCCTTGATGAAGGCCAGGAATTCCTCGGTCGGGTGCGACACCACCGAGTTGGTGTACTCGCTGCGCTGCGCGTCGACCTTCTTCACGCTCAGGTCCCAGATCACCTGCACCTTGGTGCGGCCCTTGGGCGTGAACACGTCCGAGGTGGACACCATGCGGCAGTGCGCCGGCTCGGTGATCTCGCCCACGTAATGCTGCACCACCAGCCCGGTGCCGATCATTTCGACGTTGATCGACATGCGGCGGCCGTCATCCGTGTAGGTGGCGCCGGCGGCGATGTGGTCGGGCGGCGCGCAGCGCTGGTATTCGGCGTCGGGCAGCGAGAACAGCCATTTGGCGATGTCGATTTTCTCGAACGGCACGTCGATGACGTGGCTGAAGGCGGATTGCGACAACACCAGGTCGGTACGGATGACAGTCATGATTTGCTCCTTTAAAAGTGAGAAGGGAAACTGCGGACTTACATGGTCAGAACGATCTTGCCGACGTTCAGGCCATCTTCCATGCGCTGCTGCGCGGCGCCGGCCTCGGCCAGCGGGTAGACGCTGTCGATGACCGGCGTCAGGCCATCGCGGACAAAGTGCGCCAGCCAGCGCTCGCGGAAGCGGCGCGACATGGCGTGCTTGACTTCCTGCGTACGCGACTTCATCACCGTGCCGATGATCTGCAGGTGGCGGTACAACAGGCGGTCGAGCGGAATGCGGGCATCCTCGATGCCGCCCATGATGCCGATCTGCACCAGGCGGCCGCCGAAGGCCAGCGCGTTGACGTTGCGTTCGAAGTAGGGCGCGCCGATGAAGTCGAGCACCAGGTCGACACCGCGGTTGTCGGTCAGGCGCGCCACGGCCTCGGCGAAATCCTCGTCCACGTAGTCGATCGCGTGGTCGGCGCCGAGGCGGCGCACCAGCGCATGCGCTTCCGACTGCGCGGTGGTGATGACGGTGGCGCCGGTGGCGTGCGCCAGTTGCACCGCCGCGCCGCCGACGCCGCCGGCGCCGGCGTGGATCAGCACCGTCTCGCCCGGCTGCAGCTTGCCGAGGTGGATCAAGGCCTCGTGCGCGGTGACGAACACCTCGGTGATGGCGGCGGCCTGGATGAAGTCGAGGCCGTCGGGTATCGGCATCGCCATGCGGTAGTCGATGCGGGCGATCTCGGCGTAGGCGCCGCCGCCGACGATGCCCATCACGCGGTCGCCGATCTGGAAGCCCTGCACATTGGCGCCGACGGCGATCACCTCGCCGGCGATTTCCAGGCCCATGATGGTGGAGTCGCCGAAGCCCGGCCAGCCGTAGCCGCCACGGCGGTGGGTCAGGTCGGCGCGGTTGACGCCGGCCGCGCGGGTGCGCACCAGCAGGTCGTCCGGGCGCAGCACCGGTTCCGGCACCTCGCTGATTTTCAAAACGTCGGCCTTGCCGAACTGGTCAAAAGTAATGGCTTGCATGATGTGTTCCTTGAGCTGGTTGAGTTGGATTCAGCATAGCGGCCGGCCGCCGGCTTGATAATCCGCCGCGGTCGACAAACCGCTGTGCATGCGGCGCACAAGTGAGGTCACATCATGGCAGTCCCGCGCCGGGCGGGACAATCGCATTGGGTATGCGGAGGCGTCTTGCTTAGGTCGCGCGCTTTATCCCTGAACCGGGGACAGTGGCGCGGCGGCGGCCGCCTGGTAGGCCAGCGCGGCCGGCACGCGCAGCCGCACCACGGTGCCGCCGCTGGCGCCATTGCCGATGGCAAGTTCGCCGCCGATCGCGGCCACGCGCTCGCGCATGCCGACGATGCCCCAGTGGCCGGCCTGGCCGGCGGTGGCGGTGGCGGCGTCGATGCCCTGACCGTCGTCGCCGACCTCGCACAGCAGCGCGTCCTGGCCAAAGTGGAGGCTGACGGTGATCGTCGTGGCGCGCGCGTGGCGCGCGCTGTTCAGCACGGCCTCGCGCAGCACGTAGAGGATTTCGCCGGCCACCCCGGCGCGCACGGTGCGCGCCGCGCCCGCGGTGGCAAAGCGCAGCTGGCTGCCGCTGTCGGGCAGCGAGGCCAGCAGTGTTTGCCGCAGTTGCGCCAGCAGTTGCTGGCCGTGCTGCTCGCGCCGCAGCGCCATCACCTCGTCGCGGGTTTCGTCCAGCAACTGTTCGGCGTAGTCGAGCGTGCCGTCGAGCAGGCGGTGGCTGTCGCTGTGCGGCGGCAGGCCCGCCAGCACCGCCTGGCAGCGCATGATCAGCGCCTGCACGCCCTGCAGCAGATTGTCGTGCAGCGAGCGGGCGATGCGGATGCGTTCGTTCACCGTGCCCTCCATGCGGATCGACGCCCGCAGCGCCGCCTGCCGCGCCACGGCGGCCATGCGCCAGCGGTACAGCAGGTACAGCACCAGCAGCAGCGCGGCCGCGCACAGCGCCTTGAACCACGCGGTCTGCCACGGCGTCGGCGCGATCGCGAAGGTCAGCGTGACGGGCGGGCTCCATACGCCGTCTTCGTTGGCGGCCATGACGTGGAACCGGTACTGGCCCGGCGTCAGATTGGTGTAGTGGGCGGCACGGTCCTGGGTGGCCTCGCGCCAGCCGGCGTCGACGCCGTCCAGCTGGTAGCGCAGCCGCGCGCGCGCGGGGATGGACAGCGCGGCGGCGGTGAAGCGGATGTCGAGCGCGGTGGTGCGTGGCGGCAGCGGCAGGCCCGCTTGCGGCGGATAGTAACGGCCGCCGGCGGCCACGCTTTCCAGGATCACCTGCGGCGCCACCGGATTGCGGCGGATGTGCGCCGGGTCGAGCCAGCCGATGCCTTCCATGGTGGCGTAATACAGCCTGCCGTCGCCATCCAGCGCCAGTGACGGCAGCGGCCGCACCTTGGACGAGGTGCCGCGCAGCCCGTCCTCGTGGTTGAACACTTCCCACGCCACCGGCTGTTGCGGCGCGCGCCAGAATTGCCCCAGCGCCTGCGCGCTCAGGTGCGCCAGGCCGGCACTGGTGTGCAGCCACAGGTCGCCCTGGCGGTCGGCGGCGATGCCGGAGATGCCGCGCAGGCGCTCGTCGCCGGCGGCCAGCAGCGGCCGCGCGGTCGCGCCGTCCATCCATGCCACGCCGAGGTCGCCGCCGATCAGCAGCCGGCCGCGATAGGCGAACAGGCTGGTGACGTTGCCGAGTTCGATGCCGGCGGTGGCCGGCAGCAGGCGCACGCCGGCCGCCGTCAGCCGGCCCAGGCGATTGTTGGTGTAGCCCAGCCAGGTCTGGCCGGCCTCGTCGGCCAGCATGCTGATCGGGGTCGGATCGGCGAGCGTGCTGTTGCTGGCGTCCGGCGTCCAGACGCCGTCGCGCACATGCCACAGGCCGTTGCGCGAGACGGCCACCAGCAGCCCGCCGTCCGGCCCGGCGGCGATTGCCTGGATCGGGAAGCGCCGCAACGACGCCGGCGGCGCCCAGCGCCGCGTGCGTGTACCGTGAAACTCCCACAGCGTGCCGCTTTGCTCGCCGACCCAGACGTGCTCGGGTGACACGCGGTACAGCGCGGTGGGCGAGCGCACCGCTGTCGCCAGGCGGCGGCCGTCGGGCAGCTGCCGCACCAGCGCCGCGCCCAGCGCGCCGTACCACAGTTCCTGGCCCAGGCCGGGTTGCGCAAGCCAGTTCAGCCGGTGCCGCTCCGGTCCGGGGTCGAACTGGCGCAGGCGGTGGCGGCGGAAGCGCTCGACGCCGTCCAGCGTGGCCAGCCACAGATTGCCTTCGCGGTCGATCAGGTGGCTGATCACCGAGCCGTTGACGCCGCGTCCCGGGCCGAAGCGCTCGACCGGGTCCAGCGTGCCGTCCGCGCGCCGGCCCAGGCGCACGATGCCGTCGCTGCGGGAAGCCCACAGGCTGTGCTCCGGTCCGCCGATCAGGATGTCGGTGTACTGCGCCGGCTGATCGAGCGCCAGGCGCCGCGCCGGCGCCCCGGCCGCCAGCGCCAGGTAGCCGCCATCCGGCTGCACCGCGTGGATGCGGCCGTGCACCTTGCTGATGCCGTTTTGCGAGGAGCCGGCCACGCGGTGGAATTGCCGCGCGCCCGGCGCCAGCGCGTAGACGTCCTGCCACATCGTCAGCCACAGCGTATCGTCGTCGTCGAAGTCGATCTGCGTCAGCGGCCGGCGCGGCAGCGGCGCGTGCGCCAGCGCTTGCCAGCGGCCGCCGTCCAGCCGCACGATGGTGGTGCTGGTGGCCGCGTACACCGCGCCGTCGCGGCGGGCGACGATGCTGACCGTGCTGCCCAGCGGGAAATCGCGGCCGGCGTGGTAGTGGGTGGCGGCGCCGGGCGTGAAGAGGCTCAGCCCGCCGTAGCGGTAGCCGACCATCAGGCCTTGCGGCGTGGCCAGCAGGCTGGCGATGTTGCTGGCCTTGAGCGGGTGGCCCCACACCGCGCTCACCAGCCGGAAGCGCAGGCCGTCAAAGCTGTACAGGCCGTCCGAGGTGCCGAACCACAGCATGCCGTCGCTGGTCTGGGCGGCGGCAAACGCCAGCTGCGGCGCGCCCTCGGCGCGGCCCCAGCGGCGGTGCTCGTAGGAGCGCTCATCGGCGGCGGGGGCGCCGTGCGCCCACGCCATCACGGCGCAGCACAGCAGGCCCAGCAGCAGTCGGAACAAACCCATGTCGAGAAGGCGGTGGTTGATTGGCTTTCCAGTATAAGGGCTCAGGCGGCGTCATCCTCGCTGAAGGTGGCGTGGGCGTAGGCCGAGGCCGTAATCGCCGCCGGGAAGCCGGCGTAGAAGGCCAGGTGGGTGATGACGGCGCTCAGCTCGGTCCTGGTGAGGCCGTTGGCGATGCCGCGCCGCAGGTGCGCCGGCAATTCGTTGGCATGGTTGAGCGCGATCAGGCTGGCGATGGTGATCAGGCTGCGGTCGCGCGGCGACAGGTCCGGGTCCTGCCACACCTGCGAGTACAGCGGCTGTTCCACGTAGTCGGCCAGCTTGGGCGTGAACGGACGGGCGGCGGCGCGCGGGCTGGTGAAGTCGATCGGTTTCATGTGCTGCTCCTTTCAGGATAAATCAGATCTGGCTGATGAATTTGTTGGTGAGGTAGTGGGCGATGCCCTCGGCGCCGCCCTCGGAACCATGGCCACTTTCCTGCATGCCGCCGAACGGCAGCTCGGTGGCGACCATGCGGTACTGGTTGATGCCGATCATGCCGGCCTCCAGGCCGTCGCCGACATCCAGCGCGGTGCGGGCGTCACGCGTGAAGGCGTAGGCCGACAGCGCGTAGGGCAGGCGGTTGGCTTCCGCCAGGCCGTCGGCCAGCGTGTCGAACGGCCGCAGCACGGCGATCGGGCCGAACGGCTCCTCGTGCATGATGCGCGCGCTCATCGGCACGTCGGCCAGCACGGTGGGGGCGTAGAAGTAGCCGGGACGGTCCAGCCGCCGACCGCCGCTGAGCACGCGCGCGCCCTGTTCGACGGCGTCCTCCACCAGTGCGGCGATCTTGGCCAGCTGGCGCGGGTTGGCCAGCGGGCCCACCTGGGTGGCCTCGTCCAGGCCGTCGCCGACCACCAGCCGCCCGGTGGCGGCGACGAAGCGCTCGGTGAAGCGGTGGTAGGCGCCGCGCTGGACCAGGAAGCGCGTCGGCGCAATGCAGATCTGGCCGGTGCCGCGGAAGCGGCTGGCGGCACCCTCGCTGGCGGCGGCGTCGAGGTCGGCGTCGTCGAACACCAGCACCGGGCCGTGGCCGCCCAGCTCCAGCGTGATCGGCTTGACGCCGGCCGCCGCGCGCTCGGACAGCAGGCGGCCGACCGGCACCGAGCCGGTAAAGGTCACCTTGCGGATGACGGGCGAGGCGATCAGCCGCGCCGACACCATGTCCGGCACGCCAAACACCACCTGCAGCACGCCTTTCGGCAGGCCGGCGTCGTCCAGGCAGCGCGCCAGCGCCAGGGCGGTGGCCGGGCTTTCCTCGCCCGGCTTGAGGATGATGCTGCAGCCGGCCGCCAGCGCCGCCGCCAGCTTGCGCGCCGGCGTGATGGCCGGGAAGTTCCATGGTGTGAACGCGGCCACCGGGCCGATCGCCTGGCGCTTGACCAGTTGCTGCACGCCGGGCCGGTTGGCCGGCACCACGCGGCCGTCGATGCGGCGCGCCTCGCCGGCGAACCAGTCGAAGTAGTCGGCCGCGCGCAGCACCTCGTCGCGGCTTTCGGCCAGCGGCTTGCCTTCCTCCAGCGTCAGCTGGGTGGCGATGTGGGCGGCGCGCTGGCGCATCAGCGCGGCGGCGGCGTGCAGCACGCGCGCGCGCTCGGCCGGCGCGGTGCGGCGCCACAGGTCGAAGCTGTCGCGCGCGCCGTCCAGCGCCAGGTCGAGGTCGGCGGCGGTGGCCAGCGGCACCCGGCCCAGCACGGCGCCGCTGGCTGGATTGACGACAGCGGCGGTGTCGCGGCCGTCGGCGCCGAGCCAGCGGCCCTGGATGAAGAGATACAACGGATCGTAAGTGTGCATGATGGTTTGCCTTGCGTGAGTTACCCTGGCCCACAGCTTAGGACCGCCGGCGGCGCCTGATAAGAGGGCGCCGGCCCACAATGGCTGTGCGGCGCATGCACAGATGGCGCTGGCCGCGCGGATCTGCCGAAAGTGCCTAGGCGGCGCGCGTGTCTTTGCCTACAATAGTCAACTTGACCAATCTGCCCGCGGGTCGTGGCGACCCGTCGCTGTTGATGCGCCTATCATCTGCACCTATCCGTGTCTTGATTGCCGACGACCATGAAATCCTGCGCGAAGGCGTGGTGTCGGTATTGTCCGCCGCCGCCGGCGTGGAGGTGGTCGGCCAGGCCGACACCGGCGAGATGGCGCTGGCGCTGTTTGAACGCCTGCGCCCCGACGTCACCATCCTCGACCTGAAGATGCCGGGCATGGGCGGCCTGCGGGCGCTCAAGGACATGCTGTGCATCAACCGCAAGGCCCGCATCCTGGCGCTGACCACCTACCACGGCGACGTGCTGGCGCGCGAGGTGATGGAGGCCGGCGCGGCCGGCTATCTGATCAAGCGCGCCATGCGCAAGGAATTGCTGGAGGCGGTGACCAACCTGGCCAACGGCCACAAATACATTTCGCTGGATGTGGCGATGGAGCTGGGCCAGCATATCGACAGCGAGCCGCTGTCGGCGCGCGAGCTGGAGGTGTTGCGGCTGGTCTCGGTGGGCAAGACCAACCGCGAGATCGCCGCGCAGATGGGCGTGAGCGAAGAAACCATCAAGAGCCACGTCAAGACCATCCTCTGCAAGACCAGGGCGCGCGACCGCACGCACGCGGTGGCCATTGCGCTGCGGCGCGGCATGCTGATGGTGTAGCCGGCGTAGCCGGCCGCTCAGGCGCGGCTGGCGGCCAGCCGCAGCGGCGCCTTCGCCGGCTCCGGATTCAGCTCCAGTTCCAGCCGGAAGCCGCGCACCAGCCGGTCCAGCGTGCCGGCCTGCGCCTCCAGCGCGCCGGCCGCCGCCGTGGCCTGTTCGACCAGCGCGGCGTTCTGTTGCGTGGCCGCGTCCATCTGCGCCACGGCGTCGTGGATCTGGTGGATGCCGGCGCTCTGTTCATCGCCGGCGGCCATGATCTCGGCCATCACCCCGGTCACGCGCACCGCGCTGTCGACCATGCCGTGCACCGATGTGCCGGCCTGCGCCACCAGCGCCGAGCCGCGCGCCACCTGGCGCACCGACTGCTCGATCAGCTCCTTGATTTCCCTGGCGGCCTGGGCCGCGCGTTGCGCCAGGTTGCGCACCTCGCCGGCCACCACGGCGAAGCCGCGTCCCTGCTCGCCGGCGCGGGCCGCCTCCACGGCGGCGTTGAGCGCGAGGAGGTTGGTCTGGAAGGCGATGCCGTCGATGACGGCGATGATGTCGACGATGCGGCGCGACGCCGCCTCGATGCCGTCCATGGTGACGATCACCTCGGACACCAGGGCGCCGCCTTGCCTGGCGGCGTCGGCGGCGTCCTGCGCCAGGCGGTTGGCGGCGCGCGCGTGCTCGGCATTCTGGCGCACGGCGCCGGTCAGCTGCTCCAGCGAGGCGGCGGTTTCCTCCAGGCTGGCGGCCTGCCGCTCGGTGCGGCTGGACAGGTCCTGGTTGCCGGCGGCGATTTCACCGGCGGCCTGGGCAATGGCGCTGCTGCCATCGCGCACCGTGCGCACCGTCGCGCGCAGTTGTTGCTGCATGCCGCGCAAACCGTCCAGCAGCGTGCCCATCTCGTCGGCGCGGGTGGCCGCGATGCGCTCGGCCAGGTTGCCCTCGGCGATGTGGCCGAAGTGGTGCAGCGCCTGCGCCACCGGCCGCGTGATGGCGCGCAGCAGCGTGGCGCTGGCGCCCAGGATCAGCAGCCCGGTCAGCACCAGCGCGACTGAAAACGCCCGCCGGAAGTTGGTGTAGAACGACTGGCTGGCGGCGTAATGCTCGCGTGCCAGCGTCAGCTGGTAATCCTGGAGCTTGTTCCAGGCGCCGTCGAAGGCGACGAAGCGGCCGCCGAGCTGGTTGAAGATCAGGTCTTCCGAATCGGTGGCGCGGGTTTCCCGCAGCGCCTGGATCACCGGCCGCAAGCCTTCGTTGACGTAGGCGTCGCGGTGGCGCTCGACGGCGCGCGCCAGGTCGCGTTCGCCCGGCGTCAGCGGCAGGCGCAGGTAGGCTTGCCACTCCAGCTCGGCCTGGCGGATGAACTCGTCCGCCTTGGCCAGGCTGTCGCGCGCGTCGTCCGCCCGCGGGCGGAACTGGGCGCGGTCGATGGCGAAGCGCGCGCGGCTCAGGTAGTTCTTCATGCTGCCCAGGTTGATGGCCGAGGTCAGCTGGTTGGCGTACACTACGTTCAGCGCCGCGTTGGCCTGGTGCATGCCCCACAAGCTCAGGCCGCCGGCCGACAGGATGATGCAGCCCAACACGGCCATTGTGACGATAAGCCGCATGCGTATAGTGATCGACCTGAACATTTCGCGCTCCCCGATAAGTGATGGAGATCAGCGTAAAGCACATGCCTTTCAGTAACAATCCATGCGGCGTCGTCAACGGTTGTGCGCGCGGCGCACAGCCGGCCGGCGCGGCTTACAGGCCCAGGTCGGACAGGCCAGGATGGTCGTCCGGGCGGCGGCCCAGCGGCCAGAAGAACTTGCGCTCGGATTCCTTGATCGGCATGTCGTTCAGGCAGGCGTAGCGGCGCTGCATCAGGCCGTTTTCGTCGAATTCCCAGTTCTCGTTGCCGTAGGTGCGGAACCAGTTGCCGGAGTCGTCGTGCCACTCGTAGGCGTAGCGCACGGCGATGCGGTTGCCATCGTGTGCCCACAGTTCCTTGATCAGGCGGTAGTCCAGCTCCTTCTTCCATTTGCGGTCGAGGAAGGCGGCGATCTGCTCGCGGCCGGTGACGAACTCGGCGCGGTTGCGCCACTGGCTGTCCGGCGTGTAGGCCAGCGCCACCTTCTCCGGATTGCGGCTGTTCCAGCCGTCCTCGGCCAGGCGGACCTTGAGGACGGCGCTGTCGTGGGTGAAGGGCGGCAGCGGCGGACGGGCTTGGTTGGTGCTCATGGTGTGCTCCTTGGGTGAGTGAATTGCATGGACTGAATAATGAGGTAGACAGGTCTGTATCGTCAACAGAAATTTTATATGCCGAAGGGTGATTGACACAGACAGGTCTGTATCATATGATCGCGCGGAACTACCCATTTGGAGCGCCGCCATGGCCCAAGCATCCGCGCGCGAGCGCATCCTCGACGTCGCCAAGCGGCTGTTTTACCGCGACGGCTTCCGCGCCACCGGCATCGACAAGATTATCGCCGAGTCCGGCGTGGCCAAGATGTCGTTCTACCGCAACTTTCCATCCAAGAACGACCTGATCACCGCCTTTCTCGAATGGCGCCACGCGCACTGGATGACCTGGTTCACCGGCGCGGTCGAGCCGCGCTGGCAGCGCCAGCCGGGCCTGAGCGTGCTGGCCGACGCGCTGGGCGAGTGGTTCGCGCAGGAGGACTTTCGCGGCTGCGCCTTTATCAATTCGGTGGCCGAAACCGGCCTCAGCGACGAGCCGCGCCACCTGGCGCTGGCGATCGGCCACAAGGGCGGGCTGGAGCAGTACATCGTGACGCTGGCGCAGCGCCTGGACCTGAACGGCCCCGAGCTGGTGGCGCAGGAAGCCATGCTGTGCCTGGAGGGCATGATCGTGCGCGCGCAGATGCGGCGCGACGCCCGCATCGTCGACGCCGGCCGCCGGCTGCTGGCTCGCATCGAACACGACGCCCGGCCGGCCTGAACGGCATCAGCGGCTGCGCAAGCGGTAGTCGCCCGGACTCATGCCGGTTTCGCGGCGGAACGCGCGGGTAAAGCTGGACTGGCTGGAAAAATGCGTGGCCATGGCGATCTGCGCCAGGCACAACTCGCCGGCGGCCAGCATCTGCTTGGCGCGTTGCAGGTGCAGGCGGCTGACGTAGCGTTGCGGCGAGACGCCGGTGGCGGCGCGGAACATGCGGCAGAAATGGTAGGTGCTGATGCACGCCACCGAGGCCAGCTCGGCCACCGCGACCGGGCGATCGATATGGGCGGCAATGTAGTCCAGCACGCGGCGCAGGCGGGCGTCGTCCAGCCGGTGGGTGGAGGGGGCCTGCTGCAGCGCCCAGCCGTCGCCGTGGGCCTGGGCCAGGCGCGCCGCCAGCATCATGCCGGCGCTTTCCACCAGCATGCGGCCGGCCGCGCTTTCCTCGCGCAACTCGCCGAGGATGGCCAGGCCGAGCTGGCGGATCAGATCGTCCTGAACGTCGGCGGCGTAGCGGATCGCGTGCGATGGCGAGCGCGGCAGGTTGTATTCGGCCGCCATGTCGGTGAAGTGCGAGGACGGCAGGAACAGGTGCAGCACCTCCGGCAGCGGGGTGTCGATGTGGATCTCGTTGTCGCACACGCCTACCGGCGACACCCACAGCGTGCCGTCGGCCGGCACCACGCGCTGGCGCATGCCGCTGCCGGTGCGCGTGACGTGGCCATCGGTGGCGCCGTGCACGGCCAGCGTGATTTCCAGATATTGCGGAACCACGATGGGGGTCTGATAGGCGCCGTGTGCGCGCAGCTCCGCCGCCACCCCGGTCCAGTCGCGGCCGGTGGAGGAGGCGAGCAGCGTTGAGCCGGGGTATTTAAGCTTTCCTGTCATAGGCGGCAAGTATCGCGCAATTTTCCCTTGAGATTAAATCAATAGTTTGCATAGATAATTTAAATACGGCCAACAATCCCCGCGCCGCAGGATGTGCGCAAGGCAAGACAAGGAAAACGCAAGCCAGGTACAGACTTTTACCGTAGACGCAACAAAAATGGCCGCATCTTGATTATTTGGAGCGCGCGATGCATTTGCCCATCAAAATTGCCGTCACCCATGGCCACCCGATCGTGGCGGCCGGATTGCAAGCCTTGCTCAACGACAGCGCCGGGGTGACGCTGTGCGGCGACGACGCCCATATCGTCATCACCGACCGTCAGCGTGGCATGGCGCTGCTGGCCGCGCCGGCGCTGGCGTCGCGGCGGGTGCTGGTGGTGGCCGAACATGACGGCGTGTGGGAAGCGCGCCAGGCGATCGCGGCGGGCATCCACGGCTATGTGCTGCACAGCGCGTCGCGCGAGCAGTTGCTGGCGGCGCTGCGGGCGCTGCATCAAGGGGAAGGCTATGTGGCGCCGGGCCTGTTGCCGCCGCTGGAGGCAGGCGGCAGCCTGCCGCTGACCAGCCGCGAGCGCGACGTGCTGACGCTGATCGCGCAAGGCTGCGGCAACAAGGCCATCGCCCGCACGCTGGAGATCGGTCTTGGCACGGTCAAGAGCCACAACAAGCAGCTATACGCCAAGCTCGGCGCCAAGACGCGCACCCAAGCCATGCTGCTGGCCCGGCGCCAAGGCCTAATCGCCGACAAATAGGGGACAGACCACGTTTTCGACAAATAGGGGACAGACCACGTTTTTGAAACACGCAAGTGTTTCAAAAACGTGGTCTGTCCCCTATTTGTCGAAAACGTGGTCTGTCCCCGGTGGGTTACTTGGTCAGGTGTTCGCGGATGCCGGTGCTGATCTGCTCCAGCGCGGCGCTGGTGGAGGGCACCTGGCGCAGCGCGTTGAGCAGCACGAAGTCGTGGATGGTGCCGTTGTAGCGCACCGCGTTGACGCTGACGCCGGCGTCCTTGAGCTTGCGCGCGTAAGCTTCACCCTCGTCGCGCAGCGGGTCGTTCTCGGCGGTGATCACCAGCGCGGGCGGCAGGCCTTTCAACTGCTCGCTGCTGGCACGCAGCGGCGACACGTAGATGTTGTCGCGGGTCTTGGCGTCCGGCGCGTACAGGTCCCAGCCGTATTTCATGAATGAGCGCGCCAGGAAGCGGCCTTCGCCGTAGGCGTGGTAGGACTCGGTGTCGACGCTGGCGTCGGTGGCCGGAATCAGCAGCGCCTGGTAGCGGATCGCCGGGCCCTTGCGGTCCTTGGCCATCAGCGCCAGCGCGGCGGTCATGTTGCCGCCGACCGAGTTGCCGGCCACGGCGATGCGGCTGCCGTCGGCGCCCAGTTCGCTGCCGTGCGCCGCCACCCATTTCAGCGCGGCGTACGATTCTTCCAGTTGGGTCGGGAACTTGGCCTTCGGCAGCGGCGTGTATTCCACGAACACGCCCACCTGGCCGGAGCCGACCACCAGGTCGCGCAGCAGGCGCTTGTGGTTATCAAAATTGCCAACGATCCAGACGCCGCCGTGAATGAACAACAGCACGCCCGGCGTGCCGCTGACGTGCGCCGGCTTCATGATGTAGAGCTTGACGGAGACGCCGTCCTGCACGATGGTCTTTTCGGTGGTGGTGACGCCCGACAGGTCGACCTTGGTCTGGTTCTGCAGGCCGCTGAGGATTTCCTGCGGCTTCGGTTGCGGCAGTTCCCAGAACGGGCTGGGATCCTTGTTCAGCGCCGACAGGAAGGGACGGATGGCCGGATCGATGTGGGTATCGGTGGCAACATCGGTGGCGGCAAACGAGGGGTGGTTCATGGCAAGTGCTCCTAAAGTCAGTGCAGCGAGTTTGGCAAAAGTCTTCATATGGCCTCTTGATGAGATGGTTGATCCCGATGTGTCGGGTAGCCATATGGTGCGCTGCGGGAGCGGGCGCGGTCTTTACCGCGCTTGCGTTTTTATTGGCTTGGATTGCTGATTTCGGAATTAAATTCTTTGGATTGAATTTAATGTGAAATTTAGTTTTAGATACGGCGTAAAACGCCGAATGCCTGATGCGCGGCAAGCGGATCAGGCGAAGGATAGCGCAGACAAGGTAAGCGTTTTGCGCCGTCCGCACCACTCCGCTTTTGGACAGGATGACGTCGGGACAGCAAGCCGGGTACAAGAAACAGCAGGTTCGGCATCGACATCGCTGTCGCAATGCACAACACTGCACCCGTCTTTAGCCATGCTTCGCGCCAGATGAAATCCCTGATCCTGACCTTGTTGTTCACCTTCTCGTCCGCGCTCGCGGCCACGCCCGTCTGGCAGACGCTGCCGGAAGAACAGCCGCTGCCCGCCAGCCTGCGCACCGCGCGCGTGGCGCATGACGGCGCCAGCATCTGGTATGCCGTGGCCGGCACCGGCAGTCCGGTGATCCTGCTGCACGGCGGCCGCGCCAGCGCGCTGACCTGGGGCAACCAGGTGCCGGCGTTGCTGGCCAGCCATCACCAGGTGATCCTGATCGACAGCCGTGGCCACGGCCACAGCACGCTGGGCAGCCAGCCGCTGTCGTATGAATTGATGGAAAGCGATGTGATCGCGGTGATGGACCGCCTGCGGCTGCGGCAAGCGGCGGTGGTGGGCTGGAGCGATGGCGCCATCATCAGCCTGATCATGGCGATGCAGCATCCGGAGCGTGTCAGCAGGGTGTATGCGTTTGGCGCCAACATGGACGCCGCTGCCGTCGGGCAGCCGGCGCCATCGCCGATTCTGCCGCTGGTGGGGCCGCGCCTGCAGGCGCAGTACGAGCGTGTGGCGCAGCCGGCCGATTTCGCCCGCCTGACCGACGCGGTGCGGACCATGCAGAAGAACGAACCGCACTACAGCGACGCGCAGTTGGCCGCCATCCACGGGCCGCGCATCGTCATCGCCGGCGGCGACCACGACGAGTTTCTCGGCGCCGCTTATTTCGCCCACCTGGCGGCGACCATTCCGGGCGCGCAACTGCTGATGCTGCGCGACGTCAGCCACTTCGCGCCATGGCAGGACCCTGCGGCGTTCAACGCCTCGGTGCTTCACTTCCTGGCACCGTAGAAGGCCTGGCCCTGTTGCAGATGGGGGGTGAAGTCGAAGCCGCGCTGGAGCATGTCGTCGACATCGGCGCGCTTGATGCGCATGACGTAGCTGTGCTGGTTGACGACCAGCCGGCTGTCGGCCGGCAGCAGCCCGGCATACGGACCGCCGTACCACTTGGCGGGGTCGGCGTGGCCGGCCTTCAGGACCTGGCCGCCTTGTTCGATCTGCCAGCCGCCGTCCAGCAGTATCCAGAGGTGGTCGTCGGCGTCGCGGCGGTTGCTGATTTCCATGCCGGCCGTGGCTTCCCACTCGGTCGAGTGGTCGATGACCCATTGCAGTTGGGACTTGTCGAGCCGGGTGAAGAAGGGCGTTTTCCTGAGCAGGTGCAGGTAGGTGACAGATTGTTTCAAATGCGGCTCCTGAGTGGTGCAGCCGCCCGGCAGCAAGGTCAGCACGGCAGACAGCAGATAGCGGGCGATGTTCATGAGGCGGCTCCGTTGAATGGTGGAACCAGTATGGCTATCCATCCCGGATCAATAAAGCAGGTGGGATTGCGATCACTATGCAAGGATGACGAATAAATGGACTTGTTCAAAGCCATGCGCATTTTTACCCGCATCGTCGAGCTGGAGAGTTTTACCAAGGCGGCCGACGATCTGCAGATGCCGGCCGCCACCGCCACCTACACCATCAAGCAACTGGAGGCGCGCCTCGGCGTGCGGCTGTTGCAGCGGACCACGCGCCACGTCGGCACCACGCTGGACGGTCAGGCCTACTACCAGCGCTGCGTGCGCATTCTGGCCGACGTCGAGGAAACCGAGGCCGGCTTCGGCAGCAGCGGCGTGGCGCCGCGCGGCAAGCTGCGGGTCGATCTGCAGGGGACGCTGGCGCGGCACTATGTGCTGCCGCGCCTGCAGGAGTTCTTCGCCCGCTATCCGGACATCGAACTGGAGATCGGCATGGGCGACCGCTTTGTCGACCTGGTGCGCGAGGGCGTCGATTGCGTGTTGCGCGTGGGGGAACTGCGCGATTCCAGCATGGTGGGCCGGCGCGTGGCCACGCTGGCGCAGGCCACCATCGCCACGCCGGCCTACCTCCAGCGCCACGGCACGCCGCGCACGCTGGACGAGCTGCGCACCCAGCGACACCAGGCGGTCAACTACTATTCCTCGGCCAGTGGCAAGATGTTTCCATTTGAATTTCTGGCCGACGGCCAGGAGCACCATCTGCTGCTGCCAGGCCGGGTGGCGGTGAGCAATGTGGACGCGTACCTGGCCTGCTGCAGCAACGACCTCGGACTGATCCAGGTGCCGCGCTATCACATCGAGCCGCAACTGGCCAGCGGCCACTACCGCGAAGTGCTGGCGCAGTGGCGGCCACGGCCGATGCCGGTGTCGGTGCTGTATCCGCACCAGCGCCAGTTGTCGCCGCGCGTGCGGGTGTTCATCGACTGGCTGTCGGACGTGATGACTGCCGCCGCCTGACGCTATGGCACGGGCACGCTCAACAGGCGATCGTCGCCGGCCTGCGGTGTGCCGCGCCCGTCGGTGTTGTTGGTGAGGACGTAGAGCCGGCCATCGGGCGCGGCCACCACGTCGCGCAGCCGGCCGTACTGGCGCAGATAGAATTCGGACGAGGTGGCCGGCGCCGCCAGCGGCACCTTGCGCAGCCGCTCGCCGCGCAGGTTGGCGAGGTAGACGTTGGCGCCGCTGACGGCGATGCCGCTCGGGCTGGCCTCCGACGTCGCCCACTGCTGCAACGGATCGGTGTACCTGCTGTTGCCGGCCTTGCCCTCGACCACCGGCCAGCCGTAGTTGTCGCCGGCCTTGATCTGGTTCAGTTCGTCCCAGGTGTTCTGGCCGAACTCGGAGGCGTACATGCTGCCGTCGGCCGCCCACGCCAGCCCCTGGACGTTGCGGTGGCCGTAGCTGTACACGTACGAGCCGGCGAAGGGATTGTCGGCCGGCACCCGGCCGTCCGGCGTCAGGCGCAGGATCTTGCCGCCCAGCGAGGCCAGGTCCTGCGAACGGCTGCTGGTGCCGGCGTCGCCGGTGGACGCGTACAGCATGCCGTCCGGGCCGAACGCCAGTCGTCCGCCGTTGTGGTTGGCGCCGGACGGGATGCCGGTCAGCAGCGTTTGCGCGCTGCCGAGCCGGGTGGCGGCGCCGCTGCCGGTCAAGGGATAGCGTTCGATGCGGTTCTCGCTGCCGGCGGTGAAGTAGGCGTACAGGTAGTTGTCGCGCACGGCGATGCCGAGCAGGCCGCCTTCGCCGCTGCCGCGCACGCCGGCGATGGTGGCGATGGTGCTCAGCGCGCCGTTGGCGCCGAGCGCCAGGATGCGCGCCGAGCCGCGCTCGCTGATCAGCGGCGTGCCGCCATAAAACGCCACCGACCATGGCACTTGCAGGCCGCTGGCCAGCACCGCCGGGCCGCCCGCCGGCGCGGTGGGCGTGGTGGGCGTGGAGGGAGGCTGCGGCGTGGCCACGCTGCCGGCGTCCGAACTGCCGCCGCAAGCAGTCATGTTGATGGCCAACAGGGCGGCATACGCGTGTTTCAACATGCTAGTTCTCCGTGACCGGTGCACCCGCGCATTATCGGCCGCATCGCCACGGCGCGCCGCACGGTAGGCGCAAAAAAGCCCGCAAGGAGCGATGCTCGATGCGGGCCAGCGGAGCGTAAGCGATCAGCTGAAGCTCAGGCCGGGGAAGCCGGTGATATAGCCGACCGCCGCGCCGTAGCGGTCGCGGTAGTTGGCGCGGATCAGTGGATCGAGCGTGGCCTGGACCTTGCCGTGCAGCGCCGACTCCCAGTCGCCGGCGTGCTGGAAGTTGCTCATGATGTAGGCGAAGCCATTGATGTCGTCCACCGCGTGCAGGCCGGTCGACTCGGCGCCCGACGGCGTCGACAGGACACGGGTCAGCGCCTTGGTGTCGACGTTGTAGGCCCACAGGAAGTTGTTGACGTGGGTGCCGCTGTCCTCGCCGATGAACAGCGTGCGCAGTTTTTCGGAGAACTTGATGTTGTCCGGATTGGCCACCTTGTCCGGATTGGCCAGGTTGCCCAGCGCATCGGCGGTCTTCAGGTCTTCCGACAGCAGCGCCGGCACGGCGGCCATGTCGACCGGTACCCAGTCGCTGTTGATGGCGGCGCCGGTGTCGTCGACCTGGCCGCCCTTCATGTTCAACGCGTAGACGGCGCCGGCGCTCGGGCCCTTGATCGCGATGCCGCCCGAGCCGTTGGTCATGGCCGAGCCGATCGCCGCGATCGCCGAGTAGGCGATCTTGTCCTTGGCGTTGACGGTGGTGCCTTCCATCTTGGTGAAGCCCATGCTGCCGCCCTTGTAGGCGGCGTAGCGGTGGGTTTCCAGGAAGGCGGCGGCCTTTTCCTTGCCCGGCACGATCTTGATCCAGTTGAACTTGCCGCTGAACGGGATCTTGGTGTACGAGGCGTCCGCCGGATCGGTGGTTTTCACGTCCATGATGTCGGCGGCCTTG
Organism: Duganella sp. 1224; assembly: GCF_013408245.1. GTDB lineage: Bacteria > Pseudomonadota > Gammaproteobacteria > Burkholderiales > Burkholderiaceae_D > Rugamonas. The sequence continues at coordinate 66,668 of NZ_JACBYS010000007.1, read as the reverse complement.
AGCTGGTCGGCCAGTGCCTTGATCTCGGCCGAGGTGGCGCTGCCCAGCTTGATCCACGACAGCGTGGCCGAGCCGCCGTTGTCGGTGGTCTTCTGGTTCCACTTGGCCACGTACAGCGTGCCGCTGGACAGGTCGCGCGCCTTGTCGGCGATGAACATGAACAGGCCGCCGTTGGTGGCGTCGTCGCCCATCAGCGTGGTGCGCTCGTCCGGCATCACCTGCACCAGCTCGTGCGAGATGCGGCCCAGGCAGTAGTGCTTCTTGCAGCTGCCGGTGCCGTCCGGGTTGACGGTGATTTCCGGCAGGTGGCCGTAGTGGTAGGGGTTGGCCTTGGTGGCGTCGCCATACAGGTTGGTGCTGAAGTTGGCGAACTGGGTGTTGCTGGCGATGGTGGTGGCGTCCGGCTCGTACTCTTCGCTCGACAGGTGGGTGTTCCACGGCGAGCGGCTGGCGCCGCAGGTGATCCACAGGCCGTTGGCCGGGCTGGTGTCGACGTTGTGGTACTTGACCAGCGTCAGCGCGCCGGTGGTCTTGTCCTGGTCCAGCGTCAGCACCGCGATCGGCGACGGCAGCATGCCATACACCGAGTCGCCCTTGACGTTGCGGGTGGTGTACTCGAACTGCACCACGGCGAACACGGCGTTGCCCTTGATGCCGGCCACGGTTGGCGCTGCCAGCTTCAGCAGCGAGGTGCCGTCCGGCGCGTCGGAGAAGAACTGGCGCTGGTTGGGATCGGTCTTGTCGAGGATCGGCTTGTTGTTGATGTCCCAGTAGCCGCCGGCCAGCGTGGTGCCGCCGCTGCCGTTGGGCACTTGCGCGCCGGTGATGAAGAAGGTCTGGTAGGCCAGGCCGTAGGGCACGGTCTTGCCGTCCGAGTACAGCGCCTGCATGGCCGAGGCGACCGTGGTGGTGGCCATTTTCGGCGCGTCGGCCAGCGATGGCGCGGCCATGCCGGAGAAGCTCACCGACATCAGCTGCGGTGGCGGCAGCGCGGTGTCGCCGCCGCCGCAGGCGGACAGCAGGGCGGCCGTGGCGCTGCCGCCGGCCAGCGGCAGCAGCGGCGCGCCGGACAGGAATTTGAGGAGGCTGCGGCGGGAGGAATCAAGTTGCTCGGTCATGGTCGAATACCCTGTGGTGGTTTGTGGCGGCGGCAATCTTAGCGATTTGGTATGACAGGACTGTGACATTGCGATACAAAGCGATACAAAACGGTACGCGGGAGGGCGCGGCGCCGATTGGTAACAAACTTATTCAGCGCGGGCGCGCCGCAGCGAAAAGGGCTATATTGGTTGTATCGATGATGGAAGGAGAGGCATATGCGCCCGATGACCCGTACCGTGCTGGCCGCCCTGGTGGCGCTGCTGGCCTCCAGCGCCGCCATGGCGGAAGTGACCGTGACCTACACCAAGCCGGACGACTACACCGACCTGGCGCGCGGCGCCTACGACCGCGACCGCATTCTCAAGCAGTTCAGCGACTACTTCGCCACGCTGGACAAGAAGCTGCCGCCCGGCCAGACGCTGAAAATCGACGTGCTGGACATCGATCTGGCCGGCCGCATGTACCCGCGCCGCAATGGCGAGGACATCCGCATCATGAACGGCGGCGCCGACTGGCCGCGCATGCACCTGCGCTATACGCTGGAACAGAATGGCCAGGTGCTGCGCAGCGGCGACGACAACATCGCCAACATGAACTACCAGCAGAGCCACACCAGCTACTTCGACAGCGACCCGCTGCGCTACGAGAAGCAGATGGTGGATGACTGGTTCAACAAGGCTATCGTGCCCAAGGTGGCGGCCAAGTGATAACCCCGACCGAAAGGGTCTGACCCCGTACGGGGTCAGACCCTGGCCGCAGCGGTGTGCGGGGCGCGCAGGTGCCGTCCGCACACGTAAAATGACGCTGTCGTTCCGGCGCAGGCCGGAACCCATGGAACGTTTGCGTGACCTGACACATCAAACGCCAAACACCCAGCCCACGCTCAGCCCAGCCGATTAACCTGCGGGAACTTGGCCAGGAACTCCGGCGGCATCGGCGCCACCTGGCTGCTCTTGTAATTGAAGAACACAAAGCCGTATTTGGCCATCGCCACCAGCTTGCCATCCTTCGGCCGGGTAACGCGGAAGATGATATCGCCGCCGTACTGGTTGAAATCCATCACCCCCACGTCAAACACCAACTGGTCGCGCGCGTGCGCCTCGGCCTTGTAGGTGGTGGCCAGGTCGGTGACGATGATGCCCACGCCGTCCGGCCCGGTTTCCTGCACCCCGTGCTCGAACAGGAAGCGCGCCCGCGCCTCGGAAATCATCGAAATCATCGAATCGTTGCCCAGGTGGTTGGCGCCGTTGATATCGGTCACGCGCACCGTCAGCTGGGTGGAAAAGATGAACAGGTGGTCGGGAAAGTCGAGTTTAAGGCGGGCCATGGCGCTGCTTGCGGGTGGATGATGGCGTTATTCTAGCGCAGGCAGCATTACCCTTTGGAGGTAAGCCAGCGGCGCCGGATCTGTGTACGATCAGGCTGGTCAACTTTGAACAAGGGCGCGCCATGATCTACGGTTTAACCTACCTCGGTGTCATCCATACCCTGATCAGCCTGGTGGCGGTGTTTGCCGCGGTGCTGGCGTTCGTGAGCGACAAGGCCATCGTGCCGAGCAGCGCGCTGGGCCGTACCTACATCTGGACCACGGTGTTCACCTGCCTGACCGGCTTCGGCATTTACCAGCATGGCGGCTTTGGCAAGCCGCATGTGCTGGGCATCATCACCTTGCTGGTGCTGGGCCTGGCGTGGCTGGCGGACCGGCGCAAGTTCGGCGCGCGGTCGCCCGCCGTGTCGACGGTCAGCTATTCGCTGACGTTTTTATTTCACATGATCCCGGCGGTCACCGAAACCAGCACGCGCCTGCCGCTGGGCGCGCCGCTGCTGCCAAATGCCGAGGCGCCGGAGTTGAAGACCGTCACCGGCCTGCTGTTCCTGCTGTTCCTGATCGGCGTGACCCTGCAGCTGCGGCGCCTGAAGAAAGGCGCCGCAGCCGGGCTGGCGGCAGCCGCTTAGAGCTGTTCGCCGAGGAACACCAGCGTGTTGCCGTGCGCCTGGGCGGCGGCGCGCTGGTGGTAGGAGGCGCGGTGGTTGCAGTTGAAGCCGTGTTCGGCGCCCTCGTAGACGTGGATTTCCACTTGCTCGTTGCCGTCGAAGGTTTCGGCGATGCTCTTGACGGCGTCGGCCGGAATATGGTCGTCCTGGGCGCCGAAGTGCATCAGCACCGGGACCTTGATTTCCGGCGCGCGGTTCAGCGCGTTCTGGATGCCGCCGCCGTAGTAGGCCACGGCCGCGTCCACCAGGCCGTTGGCGGCGGTGTGGTAGGACAGACGGCCGCCGAAGCAGTAGCCCAGCGACGCCACCTTGGCGTCGCCGACCGCGTCCAGACCGCGCAGCACCTTGAGCGTGGCGCGCACGTCCTCCTGGGCCTTGGCGAAGTCGGTCGCCTGCATCAGTTCGACGGCGCGCTTCCAGCCGGCCTCGTCGTAGCCCAGCTCGATGCGGGCGCCTTCGCGCCAGAACAGGTCGGGGGCCAGCACCACGTAGCCGTCGGCGGCGTATTGGTCGGCGACGTTGCGGATGTGCTGGTTGACGCCGAAGATCTCCTGCAGCAGCACGATGCCGGGGCCCTTGCCGCCGCGCGGCAGCGACAGGTAGGCGCCGAACTTGCCGTCGGCGGCGTCGATATCAATCCATTGCGAGTTGGTTTCCATGATGTCCTTGGTGGGCTGGTTCAGAAAACGGCATCGTAACCGGTTTTGCGCGGCCGTGCAGCGCCGCTCTGTAACATCAGTTATACACTTCGCGCGTATAGATCACCGGGCCGGGGCGCGAGGTGCCGAAGGTGACGGTGCTATCGTCCATGATCGGCAGATACGGGAAATTATTGTCCATGAATAGCGGGCTGGTCGCATTCCCGGATTGCTTCAGACGGACCTTGACGGTGCCGGATGCGTTCTGTGGCGCAATCTGGAACATCGTCTTGCCATTCTTGAACTGCAACGTGGTCGCCCTCAGCGACAAAGCGCCGCAATTGAGCGAGCCAGTGCAGCCGGTGAACGTGCCATCACTCGTTTGCAGGGCTGCGGCCGCACCCAATGCCGGACTTTGTGGTGTGAACGCGGAATTGAACAGCCAGGCGCCGGCGTCGCTCGACCAATACATGGCGCGCGCCTCCACTGGAAGGGGAGTGTTAAGCGGCCCGTATGCATTGCTGATTAGCATCTTGCCCCGGACAATGGTGAGTGGCGGCTCGGCCGATCCGGTGCGCGACGAGCTGGCGCCATCCGTGTCGGTCAGGCGCAGGTAAATGGTGGTGGGGGCTGAGTAAGGTGGCTCAGTGGCGCTGAATCGTAGCGAAGGCAGTGTTGGCGTCACCGCTGGCGGGACGGCAATGATGGTGGCGACGCCTGTGCCTGCACCGGTGTTGGCGTCGGTGGCAAATATAAAGTTGGAGGCGGTATTGGCGACGAAACCGCCGCTCAGGTTGCCACCCGCCGCCACTGCTGCCGACAGGGTGATGCTGCGTGCCACATCTTCCGTATCCGTGCGGCCTGGTGTTCGCAGGCGATAGTTTGCCGAGAGTGTGGTCGCGTCCTTGTAGGCCTTGGCCTGTACCGCGAACGGCTGGCCTGAATAAACAAACTTTGCATTGTTACTGCTATCCGCTTTGCACGGGTTGCTGTAGCCGCCGACATAGCTACAGTTCATCGGCACCCCGGGCAGCAGTACCACATCGAAGTGGTGCGGTGCGAAGCGCAGGTCAAGCGTGCCGGTGGTGCGGAACGCGTTCAGCGCGGTTTTTCCCATGTAATAACTGCTACTGTTGCTCAGCTTTGCATTCAGCGTAATGACGCCGGTTTCGGTATAGGTCCACAAGCCTGCCTGACCTGCCGTGCTGGCGCCGACGCCGTTGAGGATGCTGCCAAAGCTGCCAATAGTGGCCGGTGGGTTGTTGCCGTCGCTCGGCAGCTTCAGCACAATTGGACTTATGGCGAATGACTCCGCCGATTTTTCCTTGCCGAAGTTGGGCGTCACGGTGGGCGGGTTGGCCGCATTCAGCGCCGCCACGGTAAGTCGGAAGGGGTCGCCGGAGCGGGCGAAGGCGATGGCCGAACCGTTGGTCGAGGTGCCGCCCAGCGTCACCGCCGGATCGGTGGTCGCTGTGATCAGGAACTTCGCCGGCGCTGCGGTAAAGCTGGCGCTGCCAGCCACGTCTACGCCATTGGCGCTGTAGGCCGACGTCACATTCACCAGGCCGACATCGGGATATTGCATCGGCACACTGGCCTGGCCACTGGCGTCAAAGCTCACGTTGACTGGAATATTACCGCCATTGCACAGCCCTTGAGCGCCGCCGTTGCCGAGTGTCAGCCTTTGTGTGCCGCTCGCCGGGTCTGAATATTTGCAGGAAAAATTCAGCGTGGCACTGCCTTGCGCCAACGGCACACAGAACGCGTTGTCAGGCGCCGCCTTTTTGATCTGAATCGACAGCGCTGCCGGGGTCATGGACACGTGATCAGGTGCGCTCATGATGAGCCCGTTGGCGGAGAACGTCATGTTGCAGGCATTGGCGTCATTGCTGCTGTTGGTGCCGGTGCTGGTATTGACGCAGGTGGTGCCTGTGCCTGCTGACAGTTGGGTAGTGCCGGCACTTGACTGGCTGACGGTGGCGTTGGCGTCGCCGGTGAATGTCACCTGGCCACCGCCAGGCTTCAGCGTCACGGTGGTGCTGCCGGTGTAGGCCACCGAGCAGTCGCTGTTAGCGCAAGCGCGCAGTTTTACCGCTGCCGGCTCGCAAGTCATGCCCTTGCCGTCGTGCGTGATCTGGATGTGATCGGGCCCGGTAGGCGCCGAGGCGCCGCAGGTCGGACGGTAGTTGGGGTCGGCCTTGGTGACGCAGCTGCACAGCACGGCGCCGGGGCCAGTGCAGGTGATGGTCTTGGTGACGCTGTTGCCCCAGTCGATGTAGATGGCGTTGACCGCCGCGTTGCCGTTGATGACGGCGTTGCTGGCGCGGGTGTTGACGTTGCGCGCCGTCAGGTCGCCGTTGATGGTGCTGCCCGAGCCCATGTCGACATCGCCGTTGACGGTGGTGGTGCCGTTGATCACGGCGTTCGACGCCCGCATCGTCAGCCCGCCGGTGTTGACGGTGCCGGTGATGGCGGTGCCGCTGCCCATGTCGAGCGAGGTGGTGGCGGTGACGTTGCCCTTGACCGTGATGTTGGAGGCGTTCAGCGTCACCACCGGCGACACGATGTTGCCGGTCACCGAACTGCCCGAACCCAGCGTGAACGAGACGGTGGCGTTGACGCCGCCGTTCAGGGTCACCGGCGAGTTGGTGGTGACGGTGGTGCCGCTGACCAGGCCGCCAACGGTGATGCTGGAGCCGAGATCGATGGTGGTCTTGGCATCGATGCTGCCGTTGATGGTGCCGGGCGAGTTGGTTTTCACCGAGTAGGCGCTGACATTGCCGGTGACCTTGATGCCCGAGCCCAGGTCCGCCACGCTGCTGGTGTTGTTTTTGTCCAGCGTGATCGAGCCGTTGATGGTGACGCTGGAGTTGGTGGTGATGCTGGTGGCCGACACCGAGCCGTTGATGGTGTTGCTGGAGCTGAGGTTGACGCTGCCCTTGACCGTCAGCGGCCCCAGCGTGGTGGACGAGCCGGTGCTGATCGAGCCGCCCGTGCTGGTGACGGCGCCGGTGATGGTGCTGTTGGAGCCGAGGTTGATGTCGCCGCTGGTGGTGACCGTGCCGCCGATGTAGGTCGACGAGCCAGCGGTGGTCAGCGTGGCGGCGTTGACGTTGGCGGTGATGCTCTGCGCGCTCGCGCCGAGCTTGAAGTTGCCGCTGGTGGTCAGCGTGCCGCCGCTGACGTTCAGGCCGTTCGAGGCCGACAGGTCGAGGCTGCCGTTCACCTGCAGCGCGGCGCTGCCGCTCATCACCAGCCCCTGGCCGTAGGACAGCGCCACGCCGGTGTTGACGATCACCGTGTAGCCGCTGCTGATGACGGCGCTGTCGTTGGCGCCCAGCGGCAGCGTGGCGCAGGTGTAGGTGCTGCCGCTCAGCGGACAGATCGGCACCGTGTTGCTGCCGTTGAAGTTGAGGTTGGCGCCATGCGCGGCGCCGGCCAGCATCAGCCCGGCGAGGGCGGCTGCGGCAGCCACGCGGCCACGCCGCAACAGTGTCAAAACATTAAGCCAAATGGAAGTCATGGATCACCCGTACGTATCTGCCTGAATTATAGGCGGATACGTTCCGTTTCCATGTGGCAGTTTTTTAACGCTTGACCTTGGCGAAGGCGTCGTCGGCCTTCCAGGTCTGCATTTTTGGCGCGTTGGCCACCGCGTAGCCCAGGTTCAGCGTGAACTGCGCCTGCTGCACCATGCCGGACAGGTCCCAGTCGGCGTGGTATTCGTCGGACGGCTGGTGGTAGTCCTGCTTGAAGGCCACCAGGCGCGCGCGCGATTTTTCCTGGTCCTTGACGAAGTCGAAGTAGCCGTCGCCTGAGAACACCGCCGAGCCGACGTTAAAGGCCGGCACGCCGGCCTTGGCGAAGTTGAAGTGGTCGGCGCGGAAGTAGGCGCCGGACAGGTCCGGGATGGCCGGCGCCAGCGTCAGGCCCATCTGCTTCGCCACCGCGCCGGCCGCCTCGTACAGGCTGCTGCGTTCGGCGCCGGCGACGCCGATGTCGCGCGTCTTGCCGACGAAGTTCATGCTGTCCAGGTTGAGGTCGGCCGTGGTCTTGTTGAGTGGCCAGGCCGGATTGCGCACGTAGGCGGCGCTGCCCAGCAGGCCGGTTTCCTCGGCCGCCGGCCACAGGAACACCTGCGCGCGCCGCGCCGGGTGCTTGACGGCTTCCTGCGCCATGGCCAGCAGCGCCGCCGCGCCGGAGGCGTTGTCGATGGCGCCGTTCCAGATGTGGTCGCCCTTGGCGGCGTCGTCGATGCCCAGGTGGTCCCAGTGCGCCGAGTACACGACCGCCTCGGTTTTCAGCCTGGCGTCGGTGCCGGGCACGATGCCGACCACGTTGTACTGCTCGATCTGGCGGATCTTGCTCTTGATCTCGGCGTGCAGCTTGACCTTGAGGTCGACCGGGCGGAAGTCGCGCCGTTCGGCGGCGGCGCGCAGTTGGTCGAGGTCGAAGCCGCCGGCGGCAAACAGCGCGCGCGCCGTTTCCTCCTGCACCCAACCCTCGATCGGGTTGCCGCTGCCGGCCAGGTGGAAGCGCTCGTGCGCAAAGCTGGTGGCCGGCACGCTCCACGCGTACGAGGCTGACGGCGTGGTGTGGATCAGCAGCGCGCCGGCTGCGCCCTGGCGCACCGCCTCCTCGAACTTGTACAGCCAGCGGCCGTAGTAGGTGTAGGCCTTGCCGGCGAAGCGGTTGGGCTCCTCGGCGGTCGGCTGCGGGTCGTTGACCATCATGACCAGGACCTTGCCCTTCATGTCGACGCCCTTGTAGTCGTCCCAACGTTCTTCCGGGGCGATGGCGCCGTAGCCGACGAACACCAGCGGCGCGTCGATGGTCAGGTCCTCCTTGCCGCTGAAGGTGCCGTAGACGATGTCGGCGCCGTTGGCCGGCGTCAGCACCTTGCCGCTGTCGGCGCTGAAGCGCACCGCGCTGCCCGGCAGCAGCTTGCTGCCCTCCATCCTGACCGCCTGGCGGTAGGTGCCGTCGGCCAGCGGCTTGAGGCCCAGCACCGCCGCCTGCGTCTCCAGGTAGCGCACCGCCAGGTCACCGCCGCGCTGGCCGGTGCCGCGGCCTTCCAGCAGGTCGTCGGCCAGGAAGGACAGGTGGGCGCGCAGCGGCGCCTCGGCCACCAGCGGTTGCTGGGCGTGGGCTTGCAGGGCCAGGCCGGCGGCCAGGGCGATCAGGGAACGACGCATATTTACTCCATGGTGTGAGGCGGAAGGCGGTAATCTTAGCGTATATCCCACAAAAAGGAGACCTATGCATACCATCATCATCACCGGCGCCTCGGACGGCATCGGCGCGGAGATCGCCCGTCAACTGGCGCGCCGGCAGGGCGGCGGCGTGGCGCTGGTGCTGGCGGCGCGCAACGCCGCCGCGCTGGAACTGGTGGCGGCGCAGTGCGCGGCGTCCGGCGCGCAGACGCTGGTTGTGCCCACCGACGTGTCGGTGCAGGCGCAGTGCGTGGCGCTGATCGACGCCGCCGTCGGCCGCTTCGGCGCCATCGACGCGCTGGTCAACAACGCCGGCCGCTCGGCGCACGCGCTGTTCGCCGAGGTGGAAAACCTGGCCTGGTACGAGGAACTGATGCGGATTAATTTATGGGGCAGCGTGTGGTGCACCCACGCGGCGCTGCCTTACCTGAAGCAGTCGCGCGGGCGCATCGTTGCCGTGTCGTCGCTGGCGGGGCTGGTCGGCGTGCCGGGACGCACCGCCTACAGCGCCACCAAGTTCGCCATGGGCGGCTTCTTCGAGGCGCTGCGGGTGGAGCTGAAGCCGGCCGGCGTCAGCGTCACCACCGCCTATCCCGGCGTGGTGGCGACGCAGATCCGCCATCACGGCTTTAACGCGGCCGGCGGCCAGCTGGGCAGCAGCAGCCTGAAGGAGGACGACGCCATGCCGGTGCCCGAGTGCGCGGCGCTGATCATCGCCGGCATGGAGGCGCGCCAGCGCGAGGTGGTGATGACCGCCAAGGGCAAGCTGGGACGCTGGCTCAAACTGATCGCGCCGGGACTGGTGGAGAAGATGGCGCTGGCGGCACTGAAGGACGACGTAAAACCGTGATTGTAAGAAATTGTAATGCCGGTCAACTGGGCTGTATCGGGTCGCGTTTTCTGCTCATGCGACACAGGAATTGTCCTGATGCCGAAAACCCCGAAAAGGAACTCAATCATGTCCAAAGTAATCGCTACTCTGATCGCCGGCCTGTTCGCAACCGCAGCATTCGCACAAACCCCTGCCGCTCCGGCCGCCGCGCCAGAAGCCAAGCCGGCCGTGGAGAAGACCGAAGCGAAACCAGCCGCCAAGAAGAAAACCCACCACAAGGCAAAAAAAGAATCCAAGACGACGGAAGCCGCACCAGCCGCAGCCGCCGCAGCACCAGCAGCAAGCAAGTAATTAACGATATAAACCGTATAAACTGATAGAGGACTGAATCATGAAAAAAGTAATCGCTACCCTGATCGCCGGCCTGTTCGCTTCCGTTGCTTTCGCCCAGACCCCGGCCGCATCGGCTTCGGCCTCCGCCGCCGCCTCGGCCCCTGAAGCTTCGGCGCCAGCCGCCAAGAAAGTAAAGCATCACAAGAAAGAAAAAGCCGCCGCTTCGGCTTCGGCATCGGCAGCCGCCTCGACCCCGGCAGCACCGGCACCGGCCGCCAGCGCCAAGTAATACAGCTTCGCGCCTGACGTGCCGCCCCGGACCCTCCGGGCCTGGGCGGCGCAAGAGAAAAGACGGATTCCAACTCCGTCTTTTCTGCGTTTATCGATTCAGTTCCTCCAGCAACGCGCGATGGAAGGCCGCCGGGTCTTCCATCTGCGGCGCGTGTCCCATGCCCTTGAACTCCACCAGCCGGGCGCCTGGTATCTTCTTCGCGGTTTCCTTGCCCAGCACATCGTAGTGGCCGATCTTCGCTTTCACCTCCGGTGGCGCCACGTCCTTGCCGATGGCGGTGGTGTCGGCGTCGCCGATCAGCAGCGTGGTCGGCACCTTCAGCAGCGGGAATTCATACACCACCGGCTGCGTGAAAATCATGTCGTAGATCAGCGCTGAATTCCACGCCACCAGCTTGTGGCCCGGACCGGCGTTCAGGCCGGCCAGCATGTCCACCCACTTCTCGTACTCCGGCTTCCAGGTGCCGCCATAGTAGGTGGCGCGCTCGTAGGCGCGCACGCTGTCGGCCGACAGTTTCTGCTCGCGCGCATACCACTGATCGACGCTGGGAGCGGGCACGCCCAGCGCCTTCCAGTCCTCCAGCCCGATCGGGTTGACCAGCACCAGCCGCGCCACCGCGTCCGGGTACATCAGCGCGTAGCGCGTGGCCAGCATGCCACCGGTGGAGTGGCCGATGAGAATCGCCTGCTTGACGCCGATGTTCTTCAGCAGCGCGTCGGTATTGGCGGCCAGTTGCTGGAAAGTGTACTGATAGTGTTCCGGCTTGGTCGACGCGCAAAAGCCGATCTGGTCCGGCGCCACCACGCGGTAGCCGGCCCGGGTCAGCTCGGTGATGGTCTGCTCCCAGGTGGCGCCGCAAAAATTCTTGCCGTGCAGGAGAACGGCGGTCTTGCCGTTGGCGGTGGTGGTGGGCGCCACGTCCATGTAGGCCATCTCCAGTTTCACGCCCTGCGACGAGAAACTATACTTGTGCACCGGATGCGGATAGCGGAAGCCTTCGAGCTGGGGGCCGTACGTGGCGGCGGAGGCCGAGCCGGCGAGCAGGGCGGCGGCGAGCAGGATGCGCATGGGGAAGCTCCGGATCAGTAAAACACTTACTATAATCGAGCTGCGCAAACCGCGTGGCAAGCAAGGGAATCGAGCCATGACACAACGCCAACATACGTATCGCGTGGCCGTGCAATGGACTGGCAACACGGGCAGCGGCACGTCCGGTTACCAGGCCTACAGCCGCGATCACGTCATCGCTGCCGGCGACAAGCCGCAGATTGCCGGTTCGTCCGACCCGGCCTTCCGCGGCGACCGCCAGCGCTGGAATCCCGAGGACTTGCTGGTGGCGTCCACGTCCGCCTGTCACAAGCTGTGGTATCTGCACCTGTGCGCCGAGGCCGGGGTTGTCGTCACTGCTTATGAGGACCATGCCGAGGGCACGATGGTGGAAGGTGATAAAGGCCGTTTCACCAGCATCATCCTGCGCCCGCGCGTCACCATCGAGGGCGGCGACACCGAATTGGCCGCCAGGCTGCACCACGCCGCGCACGAGCAGTGCTTCATCGCCAACTCGCTGAATTTCCCGGTGCTGTGCGAACCGGTGATCACGGTGGCCGGTTAGCCGATGACGCTGAGCAGTACCATACGAGGTCAGTGGCCATGCTGTTAAGTCAAGCCCGTCGCTCCGGCGAAAGCTGGAGTCCATGGAACGCCAGCGTGCCGGGGACAGACGGACAGACGGGGTCAGCGGACAGACGGGGTCAGTGCCGACATTCAGACACGGACAGACGGGGTCAGTGCCGACATTCAGACACGCGGACAGACGGGGTCAGTGCCGACATTCAGACACGTGCTCAACATTAACGGACAGACGGGGTCAGTGCCGACATTCAGACACGTGCTCAACATTAACATGCCTCAGCTCGTGTCCGAATGTCGGCACTGACCCCCGAGGGGAGTTGTGTTATCGCATGGGATTAGTGGTGGCGCCGTTCGCGGGCGATGGCGGCGATGTGGCGGGCGGCGGCTTGTGCGGTTGTGCGCTGGTCGTCGCTGAGGTCGCCGGCCACTTTCGTCATCGGGCCATCGGGCGCGAAGACGCTGGCTTCGACGGAGGTCGGCCCTGTCGTCTCGCTGTAGATCAAGCCTTGCGCGAGTGCGTAACGGTAGGCCAGTGCCGGGTCTTTGTCGATCAGCGCGTCGCCGGTCAATGCCGTCATCCACAGATAATTCAGCGCCAGCAGATCGCCGCTTTCGGCCTGTTGCTGCAGTTGCTCTCTGGCGGTGGTTTTCCATTCGCGCACCAGCGGATCGTCGGGACGGGTGGTCAGCGCGGTGCGGTCGCCAAACGGGCCTTCCTTGGCGACCTGCACCGCCGCGCCGATGATGCCCGCCTTGGCCGCTGCGGCGAGATAGTCGAAGCGCGCCAGGCGCATGCGCTCGGTCATGCCGTTGCAGAGTTTTTCGTCGTGCTTTTTTTCGCTGTCGGTCATGCCGCGAAAGGGGATGACGCTGCGGTTCTGTTCGAAATCGGTGGCGTCGAAAATCATGCGGTCGTGATCGTGGTTGAATGACTCGCAGTCGGCAAGCAGCCAGTAGGCCTGGTAGGCCTGTTCCGGACGATGCGTGGCGATCAGCCGCTCGACCTGGGCGGCGAGCGGGACGTCGTCTGGCAATTGGCCGATGTGCTGGCGTGGCACCGGTTGGGCAACTGCCGCCGGAATCGGCCGTGCCTGGGGCTCTGTTTTAGGTGCTGGCGCTTCCGGCGCAACCGGATTGACAACACTCCAGCCGGCAATGCCCATGACCAGCACGGCGGCCACCAGTCCCCAGACATATCTCTCTTTGATCATATCAACAGGATCAACAGCAGCAGAAGGTTATTCACCGCATGGGCGACAAACGATGCCCAGAAGGCCGGCAGGTAGCCACAGGGGCGCATGACCAGGTAGGCGGTAGCAAACAGGGCGCCGGCGATCGCCGCGCACACGCCGTGCGCGAGGCCGCCGTTCAGGTAGTGTCCCGCGCCGAACACCATCGCCGCGAGCGCAACGCAGGCGATGTCGTTGAAGCCCGCCAGCCTGCCCATCTCCAACGGCAGCCATTGCGCTGCACAGGTTTCCCAGAGCGGGATGAGAAAGCCGCCCATCACCAGCAGGCTCCACGGCGCCAGGTTGGCCAGCGCGGCCGCTGCCGACGGTCCCAATATCTGCCTTGGCAGCAGGGCCTGGAGCAGGCAGGCGACGGTGGCGCCGAGGCTGGCGCTCAGCAGGCCGGTGCCGGCGCCGAGCAGCAATGCGCTGCGGTATGGACGGCTTTCGATCAGCGACAGCGGCCAACGCCGGGACAGGATCAAGTGGTAAAGCTGCATCGTGGATGCGCATCCGTTGCAAGAACAATCAGCATAGCAGTTTGCTCATCTGGAAAATCCGTTAATTCTCACCAAAGCCGTGCAAACCGGCGGCTTTCGGGCGGATTTCGCGTAAAAAACCGCTCAATCCCCTCAGACAGAGTAAACTACGCGCAATTTCTTTCGCAATTAGGCGATTCGAACAATTTTGTGAGTGACGCCATGTCTGCATCCCCAGTATCCCCAATTGCCCATTTCTCCGATCTGCATCTCGGCGCGCCGCTGCTCAAGGCGCTGAATGAGGTCGGCTACGAGTCGCCGTCGCCGATCCAGGCCGCGACCATCCCGTTCCTGCTGGACGGCCAGGACGTGCTCGGCCAGGCCCAGACCGGCACCGGTAAAACCGCCGCCTTCGCGCTGCCCATCCTGGCGCGCATCGACATCAAGCAAACCACGCCGCAGGCGCTGGTGCTGGCGCCCACGCGCGAACTGGCGATCCAGGTCGCCGAGGCGTTCCAGACCTACGCCGCCCACATTCCCGGCTTCCACGTGCTGCCGATCTATGGCGGCCAGAGCTACGGCCCGCAACTGTCGGCGCTGCGCCGCGGCGTGCACGTGGTGGTCGGCACCCCGGGCCGCGTCATCGATCACCTCGATAAAGGCTCGCTCGACCTGTCCAAACTGAAAACGCTGGTGCTGGACGAGGCCGACGAAATGCTGCGCATGGGCTTTATCGACGACGTCGAGCGCATCCTGCAGGAGACGCCGGAGTCGCGCCAGACCGCGCTGTTCTCGGCCACCATGCCGTCGGCCATCCGCCGCATCGCCAACACCTACCTGAATCAGCCGAAGGAGGTGACCGTCGCCGCCAAGACCGGCACCAACGAGAACATCCGCCAGCGCTACTGGCTGGTGTCCGGCATGCACAAGCTGGACGCGCTGACGCGCATCCTGGAAGCCGAGAACTTCGACGGCATGATCATCTTCTCGCGCACCAAGCTGGGCACCGAGGAACTGGCGCAGAAGCTGCAGGCGCGCGGCTTTTCGGCTGCCGCCATCAACGGCGACATCCAGCAGGCACAGCGCGAGCGCACCGTGCAGATGCTGAAGGACGGCAAGATCGATATCCTGGTGGCAACCGACGTCGCCGCCCGCGGCCTGGACGTGGAGCGCATTTCGCACGTGGTCAACTACGACGTGCCGCACGATCCGGAAAGCTACACCCACCGCATCGGCCGCACCGGCCGCGCCGGCCGCAGCGGCGAGGCGATCCTGTTCATCACGCCGCGCGAAAAAGGCCTGCTGAAGATGATCGAACGCGCCACCCGCCAGCCGATCGGCCAGCTGGAGCTGCCGACCATCCAGGCGGTCAACGACGTGCGCATCGCCCGCTTCAAGCAGCAGATCACCGACACGCTGGCCGAGGGCGGCCTGGAGCAGTTCCAGTCGCTGATCGAGGACTACGAGCAGGAATACAACGTGCCGGCGCTGGAAATCGCCGCCGCGCTGGCCAAGCTGGCGCGCGGCGACGTGCCGCTGCTGCTGGACAAGAAGCAGAAGACCGAGTGGGAAGAGCGTCCGGCCCGTGCGACGGCGTCGTTCGACCGCCCGGAGCGCGCCGACCGCTTCGGCGAGCGCGCCGAGCGCGGCGAGCGCTTCCCGAAAAAGGAGCGCATTCCGCGCGACTCCGAGCCGGGCATGCGCACCTACCGCATCGAGGTCGGCTACCAGCACGGCGTCAAGCCGGGCAACATCGTCGGCGCCATCGCCAACGAGGGCGGTATCGACTCCAAGAACATCGGCCGCATCGAAATCTTTGACGACTACACGGTGCTGGACATGCCCGACACCCTGAGCCGCGAGGCGCTGGAGCTGATGGCCGGCATCCGCGTGGCCGGCCAGCCGCTGCGCATCAGCGTCGACGGCGAGGGCGCGCCGGCGGCCACCACGGCGGCGGCGCCGGCAGCGGCCGGCAAGCCCAAGGCCGCCAAGGCGGCAAATGGTGCTTCGCCGCTGGAGAAGGCCGCGCGTGTGACGGCCGACGAACTGGCCGACGAGGCGCCGCCGAAGAAGAAAAAGGACAAGCCGGGCAAGCTGGCGGTGCCGATGAGCGCCTTCCGCATCGAGGTCGGCCGCAACAACGAGATCACCCCGGCCAACATCGTCGGCGCCATCGCCAACGAGACCGGGCTGGAGGCCAAGTACATCGGCCGCATCGAGATCTTCGACGACCACAGCATGCTGGAGCTGCCGGACGGCATGCCGGACGATATGTTCAAGAGCCTGGGCAAGGTATGGGTGGGCGGCGGCCAGCTGAAGATCAGCCACGCCGACCGCATGCCGCCGGAATCGGCCAAGCACACGCCGCCGAAGAAGCCGGCGCCGGGCGCCAAGTCCAAGAAGAAGTATTGATCACCACGGGGCCGCAAGGCCCCGTTTTCATTCCCCACGCTGGTGCTGCAATGCACCAAAATTAAGCTTGCCAGATCGTACTCACCGTGGCTCTCATAGGAGAAGGCAGGCTGGCCCACTTATTGCATATGTGATAGCACAATCGTGATAAGTGGCGGCGGTATCAGCGCCTTCAACCTGGAGACGTTACGCGTGGGAGCATGGCAATGACTTCATTCAGGAAGCTGTGGACTACCTTTGTGGATGCGATCAAGCCGCAGGCGCTGCGGGACCCGAACATGGCGGGGCTGCATTCGATTTACGTCGATAAGCGGCCCTTCACCGCCTCGTTCCGGGAGCGCTAATGTTGCTGCGGAACGACCTGCTGCAGTATACGCAACCGTCGCCGCGCACCGTCCGCATCCTCTGGATCTCTCCCCAGCAAAGCCACGCCTATGTGTTTGACGTGGCGGCGCAAACGGCGGACGTGGAGATGGTCCAGCTATCGGCGCTGCACGCCGACATCCGGGCCGGCCGCGCCAGCGTGCTGCCGGCCGATCCCTATCTGATGGTGGTCAGCCAGGAGCTGCTGCCGCCCAAACACCTGCAACTGCGCGCCCGCGCCTGGGAAGTGATCGAGGCGCTGGTGACGCAGGAGCCGGCCATCTACGAGGCGCGCCAGCGCGGCCAGATGATCGCCCAGGCCACCGCCCGGCACCAGGTGTCGCATCCCACCATCTACCGCTACCTGCGGCGCTACTGGCAGCGCGGGCAGACGCCCAACGCGCTGCTGCCGGACTATGGCAACTCGGGCGGGCGCGGCAAGGTGCGGCAGTCGTCGGCCGGCGTCAAGCGCGGCCGGCCGCGCAAGAACGGCGCCGACGAGGGGCCGGGCCTGAACGCCGACGAGGATATCCGCCGCACCTTCCGCGTCGCCACCGCGCGCTATGCGGCCGCCAACGCCAAGTTCTCGCGGCTGGGCGCCTACCAGCAGATGCTGTCCGACTTCTTCGTCGAGCGCCGCGTCGATCCGGTCTCGGGCCGGGTGCAGGCGGCGGCCGGCGTCGCGCGCGAGGTGCCGACCTTCGGCCAGTTCAACTACTGGCTCGATCACGACGACGACCGGCCGCCCGAAGTGGCGCGCCGCCAGCCGTCCGCGCTGGCCGCCGCCAGCGCGCTGCAGCAGGCCATGCGGGAGCCGCTGGCGCCGCCGCCGGGCCGCCCCGGTTCCGGCTTCTACCTGGACGCGGTGCGCGCCGAGGTGCAGCTGGTGTCGCGCGCCGACCGCCAGCAGGCCATCGGCCGGCCGCTGGTGTACGTGGTGACGGACGCCTTCAGCCGCCTGGTGTGCGGCGTCTACGTCGGCATGGGCGAGGCGCAGTGGCCGCATGCCATGCTGGCGCTGGCCCACTGCGGCGCCGACAAGCAGCGCTACGCCCAGCAGTACGGGCGCCGCATCGACGAGGGCCAATGGCCGTGCCGCCATCTGCCGGAGACGCTGTTTGCCAACGCCGCACTGACGCTGGGCTGGAACGGCGACACGCTGCTGAATAACTTCAACCTGCGCTGCGTGGCGGCGGACGACGGCCCGGACGACTGGCGCGGCGTGCTGGAGAAGCGCTTCCGGTTGCTGGCGCCGCAGATGGAGGGCGCGCCGGGCCGGCTGGATGGCGTGATGGACCTGGAGCAGTTCACCCGCATCGTGCTCGACTGCGTCCTCTACTACAACAACCGCCAGCAACTGGCGCACGCCGGCGGCGCCACGCCGCGCCGCTTGTGGGACTGGGGCGTGGAGCATCGCGGCGGCGGCTTGAAGATCTATCCCGAGCACCTGATCCGCTGCAGCCTGATGCCGGTGGCGCAAGCCGCGGTGACGGCGGACGGCATCGCGCTGTTCGACAGCCTGTACACCTGCGCGCGCGCCGTCAACGAGCGCTGGCTGGAACGGGCGCGCACGCGCGGCCAATGGCAGGTCAAGGTGGCTTACGATCCGGCCAATATGGACATGGTTTATTTGCTGGACGCGGCCGCGCCCATGCAGTTCCATGCCTGCCACCTGGCCGACGCCAGCGTCGCGCATCAGCATCTGTCGCTGGCGGAAATCGCTCGTCTGCCGCGCACCGCCGCCGCCGTGCCAGCGGCGCCACTACGTAGCACTACGCAGGGATACGCCAGCTTCGTTGGCTGAGCGGCGCCGCGTGCACCATGCACTGCATCGTAACGGTGCAGTGCATTTTTTTTGACATGAATAAAGTCCTATCATTGTTTTATACCGTTTATCCCGTTATCCGCAATAAAACCTGTTAGCCGAAACATGTTTATTTTTTGACCACGTGTTGGCACACCGTTTGCTACATGGGAACTATGGGTTCGCAAGTCGCCCAAGGGTTTTTCAGCAGATCGGTGAGGAAGCAGATGGATAGTAAAACGGTAAAACCATTTAAATCGTTTAGCTCATTTACGAGGAGGGATTTCCTGTATCGCGCGGCCGCGGTCGGCGGCACTGGACTGCTGTTGAACACCATGAGCGCGTGGGGCATGGGCATCGAGTCCACCGCGTCGGCGCCGCCGGCGCTGAGCGGCAGCGGCAAGGGCAAGAAGGTGCTGATCCTGGGCGCCGGCCTGGCCGGCATGACGGCCGCCTACGAGCTGGAGAAGCTGGGCTACAAGGTGCAGGTGCTGGAGGCGCGTTCGTTCGCCGGCGGCCGCTGCCAGACCGCGCGCAAGGGCTTCAGCCTGACCGAGCTGGGTGGCGAGAAGCAGACCTGCGCGTTCGACGACGGCCAGTACATCAACCACGGCCCGTGGCGCATTCCGCTGCACCATCAGTCGACGCTGCACTACACCAAGCTGTTCGAGGTGCCGCTGGAGGTGATGGTCAACGATAACGACCACGCCTACGTGTATTCCGAAAACGCCGGCCCGTTCGCCGGCAAGCGCCTGCGCGTCAAGGAGGTCAAGGCCGACATGCGCGGCCACGTGTCGGAGCTGCTGGCCAAGTCGGTCAAGAGCCACCAGCTGGACCAGGAACTGACGGCCGACGACCAGCGCCTGCTGCTGGACTACCTGCAACACGAGGGCGCGCTGACCGCCAACGACTTGCAGTACAAGGGCCGCAGCGGCCGCGGTTTCAAGGTCAATCCGGGCGCCGGCCTGAATCCGGGACCGGGCACGCCGTCCGATCCGCTGGGCTTCAAGGACCTGCTGGCGTCGAAGCTGGGCAACGTCTACAGCGCGGTGCAGGACTTCCCGATGCAGAACACCATGTTCCAGCCGGTCGGCGGCATGGACGCCATCGCCAAGGCGTTTGAAAAACGCGTCGGCAAAAACATCCGTTACAAGGCGGAGGTACAGACCATCCGCCAGAACGACAAGGGTGTGACGGTGACCTACAAGGACACCGGCACCAACAAGCTCGGCTCCATCAGCGCCGACTACTGCCTGTGCGCCATCCCGTTGTCGGTGCTGCGCCAGATCGATACCGATTTTTCGGACAAATTCAAGAAGGCCGTCGCCACCGTGGCGTACGCGCCGGTGGGCAAGATCGGCCTGCAGATGAAGCGCCGCTTCTGGGAAGAGGACGACCACATCTACGGCGGCCACATCATGACCGACCTGAAAGGCATCAACGTCATTTCCGTGCCGTCGTACGGCTTCCAGAAAAAGAAGGGCGTGCTGCTGGGGTACTACCAGTACCAGACGGCGGCGATCGAGATCAGCGCGCTGTCGCCGAAGGAGCGCGCCGAGTTCGCGCTGGCGGCCGGCCAGAAGATCTTCCCGCAATACACGGAGAACTTCGAGAACGCGTTCTCGGTGGCGTGGCACCGCGTGCAGTACAACCTGGGCGGCTGGGCCGAGTGGACCGACAAGACCCGCGCCGCCGCCTACCCGACGCTGGTGGAGGGCGAGGGCCGCATCCTGCTGGCCGGCGAACACCTGAGCTATCTGACCGGCTGGCAGGCCGGCGCCATCGAATCGGCATGGCAGCAGATCGCCAAGATCCATGAAAGGGCAAGCGCATGAGAGACACCCTGATCAAGGCCGCGATGGCGATCATCGCCACCATCGCGGCGGCGGCATCGTCGCCGTCGCGCGCGCAGGAGATGGACGGCAAGGCGCTGTTCCTGAAGAACTGCGCCGCCTGCCATCAGCCGACCGGCAAGGGCATTCCGGGCGCCTTCCCGGCGCTGGCCGGCAACAAGTTCGTGCAGGGGCAGGGCAGCGAAGTCGCCGCCGTGCTGCTGAAAGGGCGCGGCGGCATGCCGGACTTCAGCGAATCGCTGAGCGACCGCGATATCGCCACCGTGCTGACCTTCGTGCGCTCCAACTGGGGCAACAAGGCCGACGGCCTGAACGAGGCGGAGGTTGGCGCGCTGCGCACCTCGCTGGGCGTCGACCCGTTTGGTAACACCGCCATGTCCAACAAACACTGAAAGAGCCAAGATGAAAAAAACCATAGCCTCCCTGCTGGTCTGCGCCGCCTTCGGCAGCGCCCACGCCGCCGCGCCCAAAGCCGACATCGTGCGCCACAAGATTCCGAACTCCGATTTCCCGATCGCGCTGGCGGTGACGATACCGCCCACCGCCACCATCCACTTCATCAGCGGCCAGGTGCCGGCGGTGGTCAACAAGGACGCGCCGGCCGATTCGCTGGAAGCCTTCGGCGACACCAAGACCCAGTCCGAGTCGGTGCTGAAGAAGATCAAGGAAATCCTGCAGGGGATGAAGCTGGAGATGTCGGACGTGGTGAAGATGCAGGTGTTCCTGGTCGGCGATCCGGCCAAGGGCGGCAAGGCCGACACCAAGGGCTTCATGGAAGCCTACACCCAGTACTTCGGTAGCAGCGCCCAGCCTGGCCCGCAACTCAACCTGCCGGCGCGCGCGGTGGTGCAGGTGGCGGGCCTGAGCAATCCGGGCTGGCTGGTCGAGATCGAGGTGGTCGCCGCTAAAAAATAACAATCAGCTGTTGTGTTTTCGGGTCTTACTTTCGCTTTTATTCAAAAATGGGGAATTAAAATATGCATAAGGCCACACTGAAGATCGGCGTCGCAGCCGTGTTGTCCACTCTGGCATTTGGCGTGTACGCCGCTGAAGACGATACCGTCGCGGCGGCGGCCGATACCGCCACGCCCAACGCGGGAGCGGTGATCGTGACGGGCACGCGTTCCAGCGGCATCAAGGTTGAAAACAGCGCGTCGCCGATCCAGGTTCTGGATTCGGCGTCGCTGCAGCGCACCGGCCAGCCGGACCTGATCCAGGCACTGGCGCAGAACCTGCCGTCCTTCACGGCGCAGGCCTTCGGCGGCGACACCGCCAACCTGACGCTGTCGGCCCGCCTGCGCGGTCTGAGCCCGAACAACACGCTGGTGCTGATCAACGGCAAGCGCCGTCACGGCACCGCCAACCTGGCCGTGCTGGGCGGCCCCTACCAGGGCGGCGCGGCGGCTGACCTGAACTACATCCCGGTGTCCGCCATCGACCACATCGAGGTGCTGCAGGACGGCGCGGCCGCGCAATACGGCTCGGACGCGATCGCCGGCGTGGTCAACGTCATTCTCAAGTCGAATAACCACGGCGGCACCGCCACCGTCAACGGCGGCGGTTACTCCGATGGCGGCGGCCGCACGCTGGACGGCAGCGCCAACATCGGCGTCGAGCCGTTCCAGGACGCGTTCTTCAGCCTGACGGCGGAATCCAAGTACCACGGCTACAGCGACCGCGGCGGCATCGACCCGCGCGTCATCAACCCGGCCAACATGGCGGCCTACCCTGGCATGTTCCAGGAACCGGGCTACCCGCACGTCAACCACATCCAGGGCGACGCGCAATACCACCTGAACGTGTTTGCCGCCAACTTCGGCTGGGACGTGTCGCCGGACAGCCAACTGTACGCGATTGCCACCGCCGGCCGCAAGGAGGCGCGCGCCTACGAGAACTACCGCCTGCCGAACCGCCTGCCGAAGATCTATCCGACCGGCTTCTCGCCGAAGGAAACCATGAAGGAAGAGGACTTCGCGTTCACCGGCGGCTTCAAGACCAAGGCCGACGGCTGGAATATCGACCTGAGTTCGACCTATGGCCGCGACAAGGCGCGCATCGGCGTGGCCGATTCCGGCAACGTCTCGCTGTTCACCGACACCGGCTTCACGCCGACCGTGTTCAGCGCCGGCGCCTTCATCGCCAGCCAGTGGACCACCACGCTGGAGGCGTCGAAGGAATTCAATGTCGGCTGGGCCAAGCCGCTCAACATCGCCGGCGGTATCGAGCACCGCATCGACAAGTACGAGATCGAGGCCGGCGACGAAGCCTCGCGCTACAAGGAAGGCTCGCAGTCCTATCCCGGCTTCTCGCTGACCGACGCCGGCAGCCATCGCCGCACCAACCAGGCGGCCTACCTGGACTTCGCCGGCAGCCCGATCACCGACCTGACGCTGGACCTGGCGGCACGCTATGAGCACTTCAGCGACTTCGGCAACGCCAAGGTGGGCAAGATCACCAGCCGCTACGATTTCTCGCCGGTGGTGGCGCTGCGCGGCACCGTCTCGAATGGCTTCCGCGCGCCGACGCTGGCCGAGTCCTACTACTCGGCCACCAACGTCTCGCCGGGATCGGCCTTCGTCCAGTTGGCGCCGAATTCGGCTGGCGCCAAGCTGGTGGGTGTCGACGGGCTGAAGCCGGAGCGCTCGACCAACTTCAGCATCGGCCTGGTATTGAACCCAGCTTCCAACCTGTCGATGACGCTGGACGCCTACCAGATCACCATCCGCGACCGCATCGTCGGCAGCGGCGCGCTGAATGGTTCCGGCGCCGATGTGGTGTCGCCGGCGGTGGTGGCGGCCATCAAGGCCAACGGCAACGTGCTGGATCAGTCGGTGACCACCACCGGCATCAACATCTTCTCCAACGCTGTCAACACGCGCAGCCGCGGCGTGGAATTCGTCACCACGCTGAATCAGCGCTACGGCGCCGCGGGCGCGGTCGACTGGTCGATTGCGGCCAACTACAACAAGGTCGAAGTGACCAAGTTGAACCAGGTGCCGGCGCAACTGCTGCCGCAGACGCTGCTCGACAAGACCGCCATCTCCGACCTGGAAACCGCGTCGCCCAAGCTGCGCGTCAACCTGGGGGCATTGTGGAAGGTGGGTAACTGGACCATCAATCTGCGTGAGGCGATCTACGGCAAGTCGTCCGAGTGGCAGCACCCGGATGGTTCGAGCAACTACTATCTGACCAAGATTTCCACCAAGGCGATCACCGATCTGGAAGTGGGCTACAAGTTGAACAGCGCGTGGTCGGTGGCGGTGGGCGCCAACAATCTGTTCAACACCTACCCGAATGGCGTCAACCCGGGCATGCTGGCGGAGCAGCGGGCGGGCAACGACAACGGCGCCGTGACCATCCTGCCGAGCTTCTCGCCGTTCGGCATCAATGGCGGCTACTACTACGCGCGCGCCAACTACAAGTTCTAAGCGGGGGCTTAGTTCCTTTTGGGTCGCCCCTCGGGGCGGCCTTTTTTTTCACCCCAAACAGAAGGGGTCTGACCCCGTACGGGGTCAGACCCCGGCCGCAGCGGTGTGCGGGTTACGCGGGTGCCGCATGGTGTAGCATGGCGGCTCTACTCCAAGGAATATGCGCATGCTGAACCCCCTCAAAACAACCCTGCTGGCCGCCGCCATGGCCGGCAGCGTGGGCGGCACCGCCGCCGCTCCGATGTCGCTGCAAGACTACCTGGCCCTGAGCGGCCCGTCACCCACCCGCCACGTGGCCTACGGCGCCGCGCCGTCGCAGTTCGCCGAGCTGTTCCAGCCGTCCGGCGACGGCCCGTTCCCGGTGGCAGTGATCATCCACGGCGGCTGCTGGACCAAGGAATTCGGCGGCATCACCCAGATGCGCAACATGGCCGGCGACCTGGCCGGACAAGGCATCGCCGTATGGAACGTGGAGTACCGCCGCTACGACGAGGAGGGCGGCGGCTATCCCGGCATGTACCACGACGTGGCCACCGCCATGGACCGCCTGCGCGGCCTGGCGCCGCAGCACCACCTGGACCTGTCGCGCATCGTGCTGGTCGGGCATTCGGCCGGCGGCCACCTGGCGCAATGGGCGGCCTCGCGTGCGCGGCTGCCGCGCACCAGTCCCCTGTACGTGGCCGATCCGCTGCCGGTGCCGGAGGTGATCAGCCTGGGCGGGCTGGCCGACCTGCGCAACGAGCAGGCGCTGATCAAGACCAGCTGCGACCGCGACATCGCGCAACTGGCCGGCGTGGCCAGCGCCGCGCGGCCCGACATCTTCAGCGACACCTCGCCGGCCGAGATGCTGCCGGTGGGCGTGCGCACGGTGCTGATCCACGGCGAGCTGGATACCATCTCGCCGCTGCGCGTCGGCCAGGACTACGCGCGCCGCGCCCAGGCGGCCGGCGACGCGGCGGAAGTGGTGTCGCTGCCCGGCGGCAGCCATTACGACGAGGTGGCGGCGACGTCGCCGTCATGGCGCATCGTGCTGGCGCATATCCGCAAGGCGCTGGGATTGCAGCCGCGCTGACTGCCGCGCCAGGGCGCGGCGCCGTCAGTCGCGGCCCGGCCCGGCCAGCGGCGCTGCGCCGGCCGGGTACTTGACGGCGTTGAGCGCCATTTTTTCGACGGCGGCGGCGTGCAGGTCGACGTCCATCTTGTCGGCCAGCTGCACCAGGTAGAGCAGCACGTCGGCCAGTTCGTGGCGGATGGCGGTGCGCCTGGCATCGTCCAGTTCCTCGGCGGCGCCGGTGCGCAGCCACTGGAAGTGTTCCGCCAGTTCGGCCACTTCCACCGACAGCGCCATGGCCAGGTTCTTGGGCGTGTGGAAGGGGGCCCAGTCACGGGCGGCGGCGAAGTCGCGTGTGCGCTGGCGCAGATCCAGCAAGTCGGTCAGGGTGGAGGTGGTCATGGCCGCTATGGTAACACCGCCGATTTTGCGTTTCATCCCTCTTTTTCTACCGTTTGTCGCAGCGGCCGGGCGGGTGGCGCGCACGCTGGCTATAGTGGCAACACTTTCACTTTCAAGGACACCCATCATGCGCCGCACCGTCATCGCTCTCGCCGCTCTTTCCATCCTCGCCGGTTGCGCCGTGATCGTGGTGCCGGACGGCGAAGGCGGCGTGTCGTACAAGTCGGGCTACAGCAGCAAGGCGGTCGAGGGCGACGGCAACAACGTGGTGGAGACCCGCCAGGTGGCCACGCTCGATGGCCTGGATGTCACCGGCCCGATGCAGGTGGAGGTGCGCGTCGGCCAGCAGACCGCGCTGCAGCTGCAGGGCGACGCCAACATCCTGCCGCTGGTGCGCACCGACGCCAGCGGCGGCACGCTGCGCGTCTGGGTCGAGGGCAGCATCCGCAGCAACAGCCCGATCCGCGTCACCTACAGCACGCCGGCGCTGCGCCACCTGTCGGCCAATGGCTCCGGCTCGGTGACCGTGACCGGCCTGAATCGCGCGCCGCTGGAACTGTCGCAGAACGGTTCGGGCGGGGTGCGCCTGAGCGGCAACGTGACGCGGCTGGACGCGCGGCTGAGCGGTTCCGGCGGCCTGAATGCCGCCGACCTGGACAGCGGTTCGGTCACCGCGCGCCTGAACAGTTCCGGGCGGCTGGAGCTGGGCCGCATCAGCGGCGACGCCCTGAGCCTGGACCTGCGCGGCTCCGGCGGCGCCACCGCCAGCGGCAGCGTGCGCACGATGACGGTGCGCCTGAACGGCTCCGGCAGCGCCGACCTGGCCGGCCTGAGCGCGCAGAGCGCGGACCTGAGCAGCAATGGCTCGGGCGGCATCTCGGCCACCGTCACGCAGTCGGTGGTGGCCTACGCCAACGGCTCCGGCGGCGTGACCGTGTACGGCAATCCGGCGCAGCGCAACGTCAGCGGCAAGCGCGTCACCATCGTCAACTGAGCGCGCGTCAGCGCACCTTGAAGAACGCCATGGCGCTTTGCAGCTGCTCGGCCTGACCGCTCATTTCCTCGGCGGTGGCGGCCAGCTGCTCGGAGCTGGAGGCGTTCATCTGCGTGGTCTGGCTTAACTGGCTCATGGCGGCGTTGATCTGTCCCGCGCCGGCCGACTGTTCCTCCGAGGCCGCCGTGATCTCCTGCACCAGGTCCGAGGTGCGCTTGATATTCGGCAGCATGGTGTCCAGCAGCGCGCCGGCCTTTTCGGCCAGGTCCACGCTGCCCGAGGCCACCTGTTCGATCTCCTGCGCCGCCACCTGGCTGCGCTCGGCCAGCTTGCGCACCTCGGCCGCCACCACGGCAAAGCCCTTGCCATGTTCGCCGGCGCGCGCCGCCTCGATGGCCGCGTTCAGCGCCAGCAAATTGGTCTGGTAGGCGATATCGTCGATGATGCCGATCTTCCGGGCGATCTCGCGCATCGCCGCCACCGTCGAGCGCACCGCCGCGCCGCCTTCGCCGGCTTCCTGCGCGGCCTTGCCGGCCATGCCGTCGGTGACCTTGGCGTTCTCGGTGTTCTGGGCGATGGAGGCGGACATCTGCTCGATGGCGGCGCTGGATTCCTCGGCAGCCGCCGCCTGCTCGCTGGCGCCCTGCGACAGCGACTGTGCGGTGGCGCTGACTTCCTCCGAGGCGCTGGCCAGTGCCTCGGCGCCGTCGTTGACGTCACCCACCACGCGCTGCAGATTGCCCACCATGCTGTGCATCGCCGCCAGCAGGCTGCTGGTGTCGCCCGGCTTGATCTGCACCTTGACCGTCAGGTCGCCGTGGGCGACGCGGTTGACGATGTCGGCGGCGTAATCCGGTTCGCCGCCCAGCTGCCTGAGCAGCGCGCGCGTGATGAAGGCGCTGATCAGGGCCACCACCAGCAGCGTGCAGACGGCGATGACGATGGCGTTGCGCGCCGCATTCCTCTTCGCCGCCACGGCGCGCTCGGCGCCCTGCCGGCCCAACTCGGTGTTGTAGTCGAAGTGCTCGTCCATCAGCGCCTGCATGATCTGGATCTCGGGCCGCGCCGCCTCCAGCGCCACGCGCGCCTTGTCGTTGCGGTTGGCGCGCGACTCCGCCAGCACCGCCTCGATCTGCGGCTGCACCCTGGCCCAGGAGGCTTTTTCCTTGTCGAGGATGCCCTTGTCCTTGTCGTCGCTGAGCAGGGCGGCGTATTTTTTCAGGTTGTCGTCGACCAGCTTGCGCATTTCGGCGACGCCGTTGTCCAGTTCCGCGAATTTCTTGTCATCGGTGTTGAGCACGTGCTGGTTGACGCGGATGCGCATGCGCAGAAAGCTGTCGCGCAGTTTGTCGATCACCACCAGGCTGGGCACCGTGTTGACCGTGGAGTAGTTGGCGGCATCATACACTTCGTCCATCTGGTACTGGCTCAGGCCCGCCATCAGCACGATGCCCGCCAGGGCGGCACCGGCCAGCAGGCCCATTTTCTGCGCGACGCTCAGTTTCATTGCGTTACCTCCCTTGTCGTGGATGGCTATACGACGGCCGCCATTGCCGTGCTGCTGAGTAAACCTTGTATCAGTGCCGCCAGCGGCATCGGCCGGGCGTACAGGTAGCCTTGCATGCAGGCGCAATCGTGGGCGATGAGGAACTCGGCCTGCGCCTGCGTTTCCACGCCTTCCGCCACCACGCGCAGGCCGAGATGGCCGGCCATGGCCAGGATCGATTGCACCAGCGCCTTGCTGCTGGCGTCTTCCGGCGTGTCCATGATGAAGCTGCGGTCGATCTTCAGCTCGTACAGCGGCATCTTCTTCAGATAGGCCATGCTGGAGTAGCCGGTGCCGAAATCGTCGATCGAGAAGCGCAGGCCCATGGCAGTCAGCTCGCGCATGCGGGCGATGGTGTCGTCCATCTTGTCGATCAACAGGCCCTCGGTCACTTCCAGCACCAGCAGGCCGGCCGGCGCGCCGGTGTCGGCCAGCACGCGCTGCACCTGGGCGACGAAATCGGCCTGGCGGAATTGCGTCGGGCTGACGTTGACCGACAGCGGCATCGCCAGCCCGGCCGCCCGCAGTTGCAGCACGGCGTCGCAGGCCTGGCGCAGCGCCCACGCGCCCAGTTCGACGATCAGGCCCGACTCCTCGGCCACCGGGATGAACACGCCGGGCGGCACCATGCCGCCGTCCGCCAGCGGCCAGCGCATCAGCAGTTCGCCGCCGACCGTGCGGCCCTGGCGGTCGACCTGCGGCTGCACGTGCATTTGCAGCTCGCCGTTGGCCAGCGCGGCGGCCAGGTCGCGCTCCAGCGTCAGGCGCTGTTCGACTTCCGCCTGCATGGCCGTCTCGAAGAAGGCGATGCCGTTGCGGCCTTCCGACTTGGCGCGGTACATGGCGGTATCGGCTTCGCGCAGCAGGTCGTGCGCGGTCTGCGCCGGCAAGCCTGGCCGCGGCATCATGGTGACGCCGATGCTGGCGGTGGAGTTGTAGGTCTGGCCTTCGATCTCGAAATCCTGGCCGAGGGCGGCGCGGATTTTTTCCGCCACCGTCAGCGCCGCGTGGGTGGCGCCCTGCAGCTCGGGCGACAGGTGACCGAGCAGCACCACGAACTCGTCGCCGCCGATGCGCGCCACGGTGTCGGCCTTGCGCATCAATTGGCTCAGGCGCGCGGCGGCGTTGCGCAGCAGGGCGTCGCCGATGGCGTGGCCGCGCGCGTCGTTGATGGTCTTGAAGCGATCGAGGTCGATGAACATCACCGCGCTGTAGGTGGCGCCGCGCTCGGAGCTGGCCAGCAGCTTGTCGATGCGGTCCATCAGCAGGCGGCGGTTGGGCAGGCCGGTGAGGACGTCGAAGAAGGCCAGCCGGTGGATGTCGTCCTGCGATTTCTTGCGCTCGGTGATGTCGCGCTGCACCGCCACCCAGTGGGTATTGACGCCGCCCTCGTCGGCCAGCGGCACCAGTTCCGTCTCCACCCAGTAGGGCTGGCCGGCCTTGGTGTAGTTGAGCAGTTCGGCGCGCACCGCCTGGCTATGGGTGATGGCGCGTTCGATGTCCGCCACCACCGCCGGGTCGGTGTCCGGGCCGCGCAGCAGGCGCAGATCGCGGCCCATCACTTCGTCGCGGCGGTAGCCGGTGTGGCGTTCGAACGCCTGGTTGACGAAGATGATGCGCTGGCCGGTGTGCTGGTCGACCTGGGCGATCAGCACCATGTCGTTCAGGCGCGCCAGCGCGGCGGAGGTCAGGCGCAGTTCGGCGTTGAGGTCGGACAGCTTGTCGAACGAGCGCTCCAGGTGCTGCAGCAGCACCGCGCACGACAGCGTCAGCACCGCCGTCATGAACATGAAGTTGATGGAGATGATGGCGGCACGCAGCAAGGCATGCTCGGGCAGGCCTTGCAGATCGATGACCGCATTGCCCTCGAAGCCCAGCACCATTACCGCCAGCCCGGCCAGCACCAGCATGCACAGCGCCGGCCGCAGGCCGAGCAGCAGCGCCGCCAGCACCGGCACCGCCGTCAGGTAGATCTGGCTGACCGGGCCCACCTTGAGCAGCAGGGCGATGCCGACCACGAAGGCCACGCACAGGAAGTTGAGCACGCGCGCCGTGTAGGCCAGGCTGCGCCAGCGCCAGATGGCGCCGATCCACAGCAGCGCCAGCGTGTCCACCACGGCGATCGACCACATGCCCTCGCTGGCGGCCAGCAGCGCGCTGGGCACGGCGGTGAACAAGCCAAGCACAAACACCACCAGCAGCAGCCTGGCAAAAATCTGCGCGCGCCAGTGCGCGATGTCGTTTGCCACAGCCATGAAGGTGGTCTCCCGGATGCGTTGCCGTTACTCATCAGTTATGCAACTGATAGTACCCGCATTCGCCCCCGGTGTCACCGGGCCGCTTAGTCGCCGGCCTTGACGCTGCCGATGCCGCTGACCGATTTGTTGACGGTTTTCGGATGGCCGTAGTAAGTCAGCTCGCCGATGCCCTTGGCCACGGCGTTCAGCAGCTCGGTGGCATAAACGCTCACATTGCCGATGCCTTCAAAGCTGACGTCCACGCGTTCCGACTGCAGCTTGCGGGTGTCCACCTCGCCGACGCCGCGCGCGTTGACGCGCAGGTATTTGACCTTGCCCTCGGCGGCCAGGCGGCCGGCGCCCTGGTAGCTGATGTCCAGGCGGTCGGTGTTGACCTTGTTGAGCAGCGTCTCGCCGGCGCCTTCCACCTTGACGCGGCTCAGCGACGGCAGGGTGATGGTGATGCGCGGGTCCTTGAGCGAGCCTTTGACGACTTTGTCGGGCAGGGTGATCTGCAGCTCGTTGTCGATCACCTCGGTCTTGAGGTTGGCCACGAACTTGTCCTCGCCGCTGACCACCACCGACTGCGCCTTGCCCACTTCCACCGTCATGGCGAAGGCGCCCTTGGCGTTGATGGCGATGAACGGCGGCAGCGCGCGCGTCGATTCGGCCGCCTGCGCGGCGGCGCTGAGCGCGAACAGGACGGGGAGCAGAATGGCGGCAGCGGAACGGCGCATGATAATTCCTCGGTAAGATTGATCAATTGGACATTTTAATTTTACTGAACTTGCTTGCCTCTGCCGAAAGTTTTGCGACGAACTGCACAAAACGGGTGTTGTGTTGTTTGCCGACGACTATTTCCTCTATAGTGACGCCGATGGCGGCCCGGCGCCGCGGCTTTTAACGAGGACTATATGGCTACCCAGACCGGCACCGTGATGCGCGTCGTCAGCGGCAATTTCATGGAGATGTTCGACTTCTTCCTGTTCGGTTTTTACGCCAACGCCATCGCCGCCGCCTTCTTCCCGGCCGGCGACGAGCTGGCGTCGCTGATGCTGACCTTCATGACGTTTGGCGCCGGCTTCCTGATGCGGCCCCTGGGCGCCATCTTCCTCGGCGCCTACGTTGACCGCGTCGGCCGCCGCCGGGGCCTGATCGTCACGCTGGCGCTGATGGCGATGGGCACGCTGCTGATCGCTTGCGTGCCGGACTACGCCACCATCGGCTACCTGGCGCCGGCGCTGGTGCTGACCGGGCGCCTGCTGCAGGGTTTCTCGGCCGGCGTGGAGCTGGGCGGCGTGTCGGTGTACCTGTCGGAGATGGCGACGCCGGGGCACAAGGGCTTTTACGTCAGCTGGCAGTCGGCCAGCCAGCAGGTGGCGGTGGTGGTGGCGGCGGCGCTGGGCTTCGCGCTCAACACCATGATGGCGCCGGCCGCGATCAACGCGTGGGGTTGGCGCATTCCCTTCTTCGTCGGCTGCCTGATCGTGCCGGTGCTGTTCTTGCTGCGCCGCTCCCTGCAGGAGACGGCGGCGTTCAAGGCGCGCACGCGGCGCCCCGAGCTGCACGAGATTTTCCGCTCGATGGTCAGCAACTGGGGGCTGGTCATCGGCGGCATGATGCTGGTGTCGATGACCACCGTGTCGTTCTACCTGATCACCGTCTACACGCCGACCTTCGGCAAGAGCGTGCTGCACCTGAGCGCCACCGACGCGCTGACGGTGACGGCGCTGATCGGCGTCTCCAACTTCATCTGGCTGCCGCTGATGGGCGCCCTGTCGGACCGCGTCGGCCGCCAGCCGCTGCTGGTGTGCTTTACCGTGCTGACGATACTGACCGCCTATCCGGCGCTGCACTGGCTGGTGCAGGCGCCGGGCTTCGGCCGCATGCTGGAGGTGGAGCTGTGGCTATCCTTCCTGTACGCCAGCTACAACGGCGCGATGGTGGTGGCGCTGACCGAGGTGATGCCGGTGGACGTGCGCACGGTGGGCTTTTCGCTGGCCTACAGCCTGGCGACAGCGCTGTTTGGCGGCTTTACGCCGGCCATCGCCACCGGCCTGATTGAATACAGCGGCGACAAGGCCGCGCCGGGATGGTGGATGACGCTGGCCGCGGTGTGCGGCCTGTTTGCCACGCTGCTGCTGTATCGCCGCCAGGCGCGCCAGCAGCAGCACGCGGCGTCCTAGCCGCGCAGGCGCGCGAACAGGCGCTCGATGTCGATCTCCTGTATCAGCACGTTGCCCTGGTTGGCCTTGATCAGGCGCGGCGCCAGCCCGGTCTCGCCGCCGCTGAAGGGCGAATCGGTCATGTCGGCGCTGTCGAACTGCTGCACCGAGTGCAGGTCGTCCACCAGCAGGCCGATGATCGACTGCCCGCAGTGCGCCAGCATGACCTGGCTGTTGTCGGTGATGGCGCCCGGCTTGCCGGTGGCCAGCAGCGCCAGGTCGAACACCCAGACGAAGTGCTTGCGGCCGCCGGACAGCGGCACGTCCAGCATGCCCAGGCGCGCCGGGTGGCCGGCGCTGGTGGTGCGCTGCACCTTGGCGAACGGCACCGCCTCCTGGATCTGCGTGGCGCGCAGCGCCATCAGCGTGCGGCCGGCGTAGAAGATGGCGAAGTCCGGGCCGGTGTCGCGCAGGCGCTCGATGCGCACCGCCGCCTGCGCCGGCAGCTCGTTGCGTACCGGGCCGAAGGCCTGCAGCAGCACCGCGAGCACCGGCTGCTCGACGCCATCGACGGCGCGGAATTCGCGGTAGCCGGTGGCGCGGGTGCAGGCGGCAATCACGTACTGGCCGTCGTGCTGCATGATGCGCGAGACGCTGGCGCCGTTGCCGGCGGCGGCCGCATTGGCCTGTTCCAGCAGGCCGGCGCCCAGCTTCAGCACGTCGCCCGGCGCGCAGGCGGCGTCGGTGCTGGACAGCACCTGGCCCTGCGGCGTGACGAAGTAGGCGCGCATGTTGGCGCGGCCGGCCACGCCGCTGTGCAGCATGTTGAGCAGCTCCGGCCGCGAGTCGAACACGATGCCGATGCCGCCCACCACGGTGGCGCTTTGCTCCGGATGGCGGATGGCGGCGTGGTAGATGTAGGTGGCGTCGCCGCCGTAGAAGGCCGAGGGGCCGAACGCCTCGGGATAGTGATCCAGCTCGCTGCGCAGCGCGGCCACGCGGCCCAGCGTGTCGCCGCTGATGTACTGGCCGACGATGTCGTCGCCGCCGGTGCTGGCGATGATGCGGCCGCCGCGGTCGTAGACGAACAGGCGGGCGTACACGGTGTACAGGCTGTTGATGTAGGCCAGCACCTCGGCGATGGCCCTGGTCTGCTGGTCCGACGGCTGCGCCAGGCCGCGCCGCAGCTGCGCCGACAGCGCCCACCAGCGGCAGTCGTTGGCGCGCTCGTACAGATTGCGGTCCAGCATGTCGACCAGCAGCTGAGAGGTCAGTTCGGCCTCGCTGATGCTGGAGGCCAGCACGGTCTGGTACAGGTCCTGGATCGAGTGCGAGAACAGCGCGTCGCTGCGCTCGCCGGTTTCGGTGATCTGGTCGAGCACCGTGTTGAGCTTGTTGATGCCGCCGGAGTGGCTGCCGTCGCCGCTGACCTGGTCGTTGGCGGCGCTGGTCACCTTGCCGTTCCAGACGATGCGCTCGATGGTGCGGGTGGTGCGCGTGACGGAACTCATCAGCTCGTGCAGCGACGGGCTGAAGGCCTGGGCGTGCGACAGCAGGCCCTGCATCAGCGCCGGCTCGACATCGGCCAGTGACTGGCCGCCGTTGGCGCGGAACGCCAGGTCGACCGGGATCATCAGCTGGGCCTTCCAGCCGGCCGGGCCGGGATAGCCTTGGTAGCCGGCCGAGCTGAAGGTGCGCACCAGGTATTCGCGGCCGCCGAACATCAGCAACTGCGGCTGGCCGTCGGCGTTGGTCGGCACGCGCACACCGGCCGGGATCCACAGCGGGTCGGCGCTGCTGATCACGTGGTCCTGGGCGTCCAGCAGCAGCATGTTGGCGCGGTGCGACGGATCGCGGTAGGCGGCGAAGATGGCGCCCATCTCCTGTTCGAAATTGAAGCACAGGCACAGCACGCCGGCCGGCTCGCCGGTGTCGGGGTGCAGCATGCGGTGCGAATAGACCAGCGCCCGCGATTTGCCGGGACGCAGGTCGGTGGCGCGGAAGGTTTCGACGTAGCCGTTGGCGTCCAGCGTCTGCTGCAGCAGCGGGTCGCGGCTGTAAGTCACCGGCGTGGCGGGATCGGCCTGGACCAGCACGCGGCCCTCCAGGTCGAGCAGCAGGATTTCGTCGTAGACGGTGTACTTGTCGCGGTAGTCGGACAGGCGCTGGCGGGCGGCGTCCCTGTCGTCGTCGAGGCCGGCGACGAAGCGGCACAGGTCGGCGTCGGTGGCCAGGAAGCCGACGTCGGCGGTGCGCTCGAACAGGTTGCGCACCAGGATGTCGATGGCGTAGCGGGCCTGGGTGCCGAGGTCGGCCAGCACGTGGCGGACTTTTTCATGCACCAGGTTGGACACCAGCGCCTGTTCGA
Source organism: Duganella sp. 1224 (assembly GCF_013408245.1). Classification (GTDB taxonomy): domain Bacteria; phylum Pseudomonadota; class Gammaproteobacteria; order Burkholderiales; family Burkholderiaceae_D; genus Rugamonas. Next base: position 32,301 of record NZ_JACBYS010000007.1, on the reverse strand, counting down.
GATGCGCGAAACCGGTGCGCGTGGCCACCATGGCCGGCAGCAGCAGGCGCGCCTCGGCCGGGCAGTTCATCTTGGCGGACGACTCGATCAGTCGCCACATCTGGTTCAGTTCCCGCAGCGAGAGTTCACAGCGGGCTACGTCGGGCATATGGGGTAGGAATATGTCCGCGTTCGCTTGGGGGTAATTGGTCATTACGTCTGCTTTGAACACAAAAATATACTCAGAGCAATTAATGTGCCAAGGCAACAATAATAAAAAACCACCCCAAGCGAAGGGGTCTGACCCCGTACGGGGTCAGACCCCGGCCGCAGCGGTGTGCGGGGTTGACGGGTGCAAGACACGGCAACGTCTATTTACCGCTCAAGCACTCCTTCATGAACGCCTTGCGCTCATCCCCCTTCCTGCCGCTCGCGTCCGCATTACATTTTTTCATTTTCTCCTGCTGCGTCAACTTGGGCGCTTCGGCGGCGGGCTTGGCGCTCAGGCATTCCTTCATGAAGGCCTTGCGCTCATCGCCTTTTTTGCCGGCGGCGTCGGCATTACAGGTTTTCATCTTGTTCTGCTGCGCGGTCGGCTCGGCCGCGAAGGCGGCGCCGCTCAGGGTCAAGATCAGGCTGGCTACGAACAGTTTTTTCATGGAAGTCCTCGCGGATAAAACATGGTGGTAAGGCAACTATACAGCTAGTCGTCAACGAATACCACCGCGCTGCGCGGCGGAATGCTGAAGCCGCCGTTGCCGTTGTAGCTGGCGCCGCTGGCGCGGCGCTGCACCTTGTGCACCTTCAGCTGGCGGCCGGCCAGTTCCGGCACCGTCACCGTCTGCGTCGCCGGCGTGACGTTGAACAGCGTGACCACCAGCTTGTAGCGCGCGTCCGCGTAGCGCCGGCCGTCGATGCTCATCACGATCACGCCCGGCACCTGCGACGGGCCGGTGTTGTGGAAGCGCAGGCGCTGCTGCACGTCCTGCGCCGTGCGCAGGCGGAACAGGCTGCTGTCCTGGCGGATCTCCAGCAGCTCGTTCACGGCGTTGCGGGCGCTGATGATGGCGGCGGTATCGGGCTTGATCAGCGGATTGGCCAGCACCGGCGACATCAGGCCCCAGTTGGCCTGGTTGACCGCCGCCAGCGGCAGGCCGACGCCGAAGTTGTTGGTCTGGTAGCTGTAATCGAGCTTGTTGAACCAGTCGCCGGCGTCGTAGCTGTCGCGGTCCAGCGACTTGGAGCGCAGGATTTCCTGGCCGGCGTGCAGGAACGGCACGCCCTGCGACAGGATGGTGAACGCCGCGCCCAGGGTCTGCGCGCGCACGCGGTCGGCCAGGCTGGTATTCTGCGGCAGGCGGAAGGCGTTGATGTCGAACAGTGTCTGGTTGTCGTGCGCCTCGACGTAGTTGATGGTTTCCGACGGCTGCGCCGCGAAGCCGGCCTGCTGGCCGAAGTAGTCGATCTCCGCGTTCCTGCGCACGGTGCCGGTGCGGTCGGTGAAGCGGTAGTCACGCAGCGTGCCGGACAGCGCCACCTTGGCCAGGTCGCCCAGCCGCAGCAGGTCATCTTTCGTTTGCACCGAGTGGCCGTTGGGGTCGGTGTAGACGCCGTTGACCAGGCCTTGCTGCGACAGCAGCGCGTCGCCGCTGTCGCAACAGCCGCCGCCGCGCAGGGTGTCGCGGATGCGGTCATTGAACGAGCCGATGCCGCTGCCGTACATATTGGCCTGGCGCGCCTGGACAAAGCGGGCGTCGTTGGCCACCGTGCCGAAGTTCCATGCCTCGCCGTACAGGTAGATGTCGCGGCCGGCCGCGCGGTTGACGGCGGCCTGCAACTGCTTCATCACCGCCAGCGGTGTGAAGCCCATGATGTCGAAGCGGAAGCCGTCGATCTGGTAGTCGCGCGCCCAGGTGCTGGTGGAGTCGATCATCAGCTTGGCCATCATGGCGTTTTCCGCCGCGGTGTCGGCGCAGCAGCTGTCGTTGGTGATGCCGCCGGCGGCGTTCAGCCGGTAGTAGTAGGTCGGCACGATCTTGTCCAGCACCGACAGCGGCCCTTGCTGCGAGGCGCTGGTGTGGTTGTAGACCACGTCCATCACCACCCGCAGCCCCTGTTCGTGCAGCCCCTGCACCATGGCGCGGAATTCGCGCACGCGCACCGCGCCGTCGTTGGCGTTGGTCGAGTAGCTGCCTTCCGGCGCCGTGTAGTGGACCGGGTCGTAACCCCAGTTGAAGCAGTCGGTCGCGCGCGACGCTTCCACCGCCGCCTGCTGGTCGCTGGCGTTGGGCGCGGCATTCGGGATGGCCGGCGTGGCGCAGCCGGTTTCGTTGACGCTGGCGATGTCGAAGGCGGGCAGCAGGTGGATGTGGGTCAGGCCGGCTTTCTGCATGTCGCGCAGGTGGCGCATGCCGTTCGAGCGTTCGTCGGTGAAGGCCAGGTATTTGCCGCGGTGCGCGGCCGGCACCGTGCTGTCGCTGGCGCTGAAGTCGCGGATGTGCAGCTCGTACAGCGCGATGTCGGTCGGCGCGTCCAGGCGCGGTACGCGGTGGTGGTCCCAGCCGTCCGGCTTCAGCGCGCGGCTGTCCAGATTGGCGACGAAGCTGCGCTGGCTATTGGCGTTGAGGCTGAACGAATAGGGATCGGTGACGGTGTTGCTGACCAGCGTGTTGCCGGCCCAGCGCGACAGCACCTGCACGTTGTAGGTGTAGTAGTAGCGGTTGACCCAGCTGGCGTCCGGCGCGGTGTAGCTCCACACGCCGCTGGCGGCGTCGCGCGTCATGGCGCGGGTGAGGGTGGCGGCGCCGCTGGCGTCCGGATACAGGTTGAGGCTGACCGATCTGGCGGTCGGTGCCCACACGCGGAAGGTCGGCGCGCCGTTGCGCTCGATGCTGACGCCGAGCGTGGCGCTGGCGGCGCGGCCGGCAAACACGTCGTCCAGCATGCCGCTCAGTTGCAGCGAGGTGACCTGCACCAGCTGGCCGGCCGCGTCAAACTGCGCGATGGCGAACTGGTTGCCGGCCTTGGCGGCGATGCTGGCGGCGTCGCTGGCCGACATGCTCAGCGCGGTGGCGCCGGCCAGGTGCGGGTACTTTTGCTGCAACGCCGTCGGCAGCGCGCCGATGCCGCTCAGCGCGATGCTGCCGTCGGCGCCGCTGACGCCGTCCACGCTGGCGCCAAGGCCGCCGTTGGCCGCGTAGTACAGCTTGTAGCTGGCGCCGCTGGCCGGCGCGCCGGGCCAGGCCAGCGTGGAGGCGGTCAGCCAGTGCGCGCTAGCGTTGTTCAGGTTGCCGTAGCTGATGGCCGGCGGGCTGGTGTAGACGGTGCAGTCGCCTTCCAGCATCCAGATTTCCTGGCCGGCGCTGGCGATGTTGCTGTTGAAGGTGGCCGACTGGTCGCTGCCGCAGGTCTTGTTGCCGTTGCCGTCGGTGAGCAGGAACCAGATGGCGCTCTTGCTGGTGTTGACCGGGATGTCGACGTAGCCGCCAAAGCTGTCGCTCTGGGTCATCATGAAGCGGCCGGTGATCCACGCCGGGCTGGGCGTGACGGGGCCGTCCCACGAGTAGACGCCCCATTGCGCGGTGTCGTTCTGGGCGCGGTGGTAGTGCATGCGGATGGTGGCGGCTGCCGGCGGCACCGCGGCCGCCAGCGAGGCGCCGGCGGTGGTGCTGTGGCTGGTGCCGCCCATCAGGCGGGCGGCCGGGGCCGATTGGGGCGCGGCGCTGTCGCCGCCACCGCAGGCAGCCAGTGTGCCGAGCGCGCCAAGTGCCAGCGCGTACTTGATCTTCGAAACAAAACTACATTGCAGTTTCATCGTTGTCTCCATGTTGTCGTAGTTATTGGCCTCCGATCATCTGTGGACCGAATGGTCTTGTAATATTACTACTTCAAAAATGGCGAAATTATAAAAATTTGTACAGAGTGTGGCGTAGCGGGCACAAGGTGCGACAATAATGCTGGATCATCATCTTTAAGGAGACTATTCATGATGCGTACCTGTCTGACCGCCACCCTGCTGGCCCTGTCCGTTGCCGGCGCCGCCCATGCCGCCGCCCCCGCCACCGCCGAAGTCGAGCTGAAGCCGACCACCGGCAGCACCACCACCGGCGCGGTGCGCTTCAAGCAGCAGGATGGCCAGTTGCAGATCGACGCCGATATCGCCGGCCTGGCGCCGGGCGTGCACGGCTTCCACATCCACGAAAAAGGCGATTGCAGCGCGCCGGACGCGACCAGCGCCGGTGGTCACTTCAATCCGGGCAGCAGCCAGCACGGCGGCCCGCAGAACCCGGCCCACCATGGCGGCGACTTCGGCAACATCACTGCCGACGCCAGCGGCAAGGCGTCGCTGCACCTGACCGTGCCGACCAGCCAGATTTCGCTGGACGCCGGCGCCGCCAACAGCATCATCGGCCGCGGCGTGATCGTGCATGCCGATCCGGACGACTTCGTCACCCAGCCTACCGGCAACTCCGGCAAGCGCCTGGCCTGCGGCGTGGTGGTGGCCGGCAAATAAGCCGGTCTTGCCCATGGCCGGCCGCATCGCGCAGTTGTACCGCAAGCCGGCGCGCGGCCAGCCGGCCGTGGCGCTGGCGCCCGGTGCCGCCATGCTGTGCGAGGCGGGCGTCGGCATCGCCGGCGATGCGCATGCCAGCCGGCTGAGTCCGCGGCAGGTGCTGGTGACGCTGGCCAGCGAACTGCGCGCGCTCGGCATCGCGCCGGGCGCGCTGGGTGAAAACATCGTCATCGACAGCGACCAGCCGGCGCTGTTCCGGCCGGGGACGGCGCTGGTCAGCGGCGGCGTCGAGATCCGGCTGACCATGTTCTGCGAGGCCTGCAAGCGCATCGCCCACGTGGCGCCCGACCTCGGCGCGCTGCTGCACCGGCGCGGCGTGTTGGGCGTGGTGGTCCATGGCGGCGAGCTGCGCGTTGGCGATGCGCTGGCGCTGGTGGGCGGCCGCTATCCGGCGCTGCCGGAATCCCCGTATCAAAAATTCCTCGATTTCGTGCCGACGATTCCGCCGGGCCGCGTGCTGCGCTATGCCGACGTGGCGCTGGCCATCGGCGTGGATGCCAGCTTTGTGCGCGCGCTGCCGGGCTACATCCGCCGCAGCGCCGGCGGCGACGTGCCGCTGCACCGCATCGTCAACGCACGCGGCGAGCTGCCGCGCCTGGCGCCGGAGCAGGCGGCTCGGCTGCTGGCGGAGGGCGTGGCGCTGCGCGGCACGGCGCTGGCGGTGGCCGACTTGCCGCGCTACCTGTGGCGCGGCGAAGCGGTTTAGAACTCCTGCACCGTCGGGCGCAGCACGATTTCGTTGATGTCGACGTCGGCCGGCTGTTCGATGGCGTAAGCAATCGCGCGCGCCACCGCGTCGGCTGGAATCGCCAGCTTGTAGAACTCCTTGACGAACTGCGCGCTTTGCTGGTGCGAGCTGCCGTGCTTGAGTTCCGAGTCCACCGCGCCCGGTTCGATGGTGGTGGTGCGGATGCTGCCGCCCACTTCATGGCGCAAGCCCTCCGAAATCGCCCGCACCGCGAACTTGGTGCCGCTGTACACCGTGCCGCCGGGGCTGAACACCTTCACGCCCGCCACCGAGGCGATGTTGATGAAGTGGCCGCTGTTTTGCTGGCGGAACTGCGGCAGCGCGGCGGCGATGCCGTACAACACGCCCTTGACGTTGATGTCGATCATGCGGTCCCACTCGTCGGTTTTCACCTCGTCCAGCGGCGCGATCGCCATCAGCCCGGCGTTGTTGATCAGGACGTCGACGCGGCCGAACACGCGCACCGCGTGATCGACCAGCGCCTGCACCTGCTCCTTGCGGGTGACGTCGGTGGCCAGCACTTCCGCCTTGCCGCCGGTGGCGCGGATCTCGGCGGCGATCTGTTCCAGCTTGTCGGTGCGGCGCGCGCCCAGCACCACGGCGGCGCCGCGCGCGGCCAGGTGGCGGGCGGTGGCTTCGCCCAGGCCGCTGCTGGCGCCGGTAATGACCACGACTTTGTTGTCGATGTTGGTGCTCATGTCAGACTCCTTGTGGTTGGTTGATGGAGCCAGTATAGGAATGCTGGGTATGCGAATAAATGGAAATGATATGATTTGAGAATTCCATTTTCAGGAATTCTCGACAATGCTGAACCGGTTGGAAATGTTGCGCATCTTCGTGGCCGCGGCGGAAGCGCGCAGTTTCAAGGAGGCGGCGGTGCGGCTGCGGATTTCGCCGCAGGCGGTCACGCGCGCGGTGCAGGACCTGGAGGCGGCGCAGGGCGAGCTGCTGTTTCACCGCAATACGCGCGGCATCCAGATCACCACCTATGGCGAGCATCTGGCCGCGCAGGCGCGCGACAGCGTGCAGCGGGTCGACGCGCTGTTCCAGCGGCCGGACGCGGCGGCGCCGGGGCAGATAGACGGATTGGTGCGGCTGACCGCGCCGGTGGCGCTGGGCCGCCTGCTGATGCTGCCGGTGCTGACCGCGCTGGGCCGCGCGCATCCGCAACTGCGGTTCGACGTGCAGTTCAGCGATACCCATGCCGACGTGGTGGACGATCGCATCGACATCGGCGTGCGTTTCGGCGCCATGCGCGACAGCCGCTACGTCGCCCGCCGCGTGGCGTCGCCGCCGTTCCGCACGGTGGGCACGCCGGAACTGATCGCCCTGCATGGCAAGCCAAAGCGGATCGAAGACCTGCACCAGCTGCCGACCACCTCGCTGCGCGACCACAGTACCGGCCGCGCGTGGCCGTGGTATTTCGCCGGCGGCCAGCAGATCTCGCCGGTCAATCCGCGCTTTCTCAGCAGCGATTCGGACGCCGAGTTCGACGCCATCATGGCCGGCCTGGGCTTCGGCCAGTTGCCGGGCTTTGTGGCCGACCGGCATATCGCCAGCGGCCGGCTGCTGCCGGTGCTGCACAAGCAGCAGCCGGAGCCGTGGGACATCTACGTCTACCGGCCGCAGCGCGGTCCGGTGCCGGCGCGCGTGCGGCTGGTGTTCGACCAACTGGTGGCCGGCCTCGGCGGCGCGGCGACGGCCTGACGATCAGCCGAAGGTGAAGGCGAACACGCGCGCGCCCTGGTCCGGGAAGCGCACTTCGAAGCGGCGCTGGCGCACGCCGCTGGCCTGGCGCACCAGCTGGTACAGGCGGGTGGCGTCGATCATGCCGTTGCCGCCGGCGTCGATGTCGGCGCCATGGTCGGCGCCGGGCGGCTGGCCGTCCAGCGTGACCTTGATGCGGATTTTGGCGCCGGCGGTGGCCGGGCCCATCACCAGGTGCAGGTCGCGCGCGCTGAACTGGTAGGCCACCGAGGCGCCGGCGTCGGCCGACACGGCGCTGTCCTCGCCCACCACCCAGGCGCCGGCCAGGCCCCATTCGTTGAGGCGCAGCTGCTCCGTGGTGTAAGTCTGCGGGCGGTCTTCGCGCACGCGCGGCATCGAGCGCATATTGGTGGCCTTGCCGTAGCCGACGTAGGTTTCCTCCGAGCCCAGGCGGTTGAGGTCGGGCGCCATCTGTTCGTCGTTGGGCGTGGGGTTGACCAGCGCGGTATCCAGCGGCACGCCGGGGTGCGCTTCCTGCAGCAGCGACTGGATGGCGCGCTCCATCTTGTCGTAGTCGCCCTCGCCGAACTGGTGGTGGCGGATCATGCCGTTGGCGTCCACCAGGTAAAACGCCGGCCAGTACTGGTTGCCCCAGTTGCGCCAGATGCGCTGCGTGCTGTCGACCGCGATCGGGTAGTCGATCTTGAAGCGGGCGACGGCGGCGTTGATGTTGACCAGGTCTTCCTCGAACTTGAATTCCGGCGTGTGTACGCCGACCACCACCAGCCCGGCGTTGCGGTATTTCTGCGCCCAGGCGCGCACGTAGGGCACGGTGCGGATGCAGTTGATGCAGGAGTAGGTCCAGAAGTCGACCAGCACCACCTTGCCGCGCAGCGATTGCGGCGTCAGCGGCGCGGAGTTGAGCCAGGTGGTGGCGCCGTCGAAGCCGGTCATGCGGCCTTCGGACGGCAGCGGGCTGCGGTAGGGCGTTTGCGCCTGGGTCAGGCCGCTGGCCAGCAGGGCGGCGGCCAGCAGGGTCAAACGGCGGGTGCGATTGGGCAGGGCGGAATGGTCAGTCATGGTTCGGGCCTCACGGTTGGCGACAGGCCAATGCGGCCCTGCGTTACTGTAAGCGAACGGCGGCGATCCGGGTTCCCCGGATCGCCGTAGCGGCGCCTGCTCCGATCGAGGTAGGCCTCAGGCGGCCTTGACGCCCTCGTCCGGGCGGCCGCAGTAGCGCTGCACGTAGGCCTGGTGGGTCGGCAACTGCACCACGGTGCGGTCGATGCGGCCCTTGATGTTGCCGAGGAAGGCTTTCAGTTCCTCGTCGCCCATCAGGTCGGCCGTCGAGTGGTGCGATTTCGGCATGATGCCTTGGCCGATCATCACCTGTATCCACGAGTTTTCCGCGAACAGCTCGTTCGGCACGCGGAACACGCGGCCGGTTTCGCGGAACAGGTCGATGCGGTGTTGCAGCGAGGCCGGAATCTGCATCTCGCGCGCGTCGATCCAGAACTGCGAGTCGGTGCGGTTGTTGGCGTGGTAGTGCAGGATGATGAAGTCGCGGATGTGGTTGATCTCGCTGTTGCACTGGGCGTTGTACTCGTCGATGTCGGCCTGCTGGATGCCGTCGGACGGGAACATCTGCATCAGCCGGATCACGCTGCGCTGGATCAGGTGGATGCTGGTCGATTCGATCGGCTCCAGGAAGCCGCTGGACAGGCCGATCGCCACCACATTGCCTTTCCATGTATGGCGTCGCTGGCAAGGCTTGAATTTGATCACGCGCGGCTCGATCAGCGTTTTGCCTTCGACATTGGCCAGCAGTTGCCGGCGCGCGGTGTCGTCATCCAGATAGCGGCTCGAATAGACGATGCCGTTGCCCACCCGGTGCTGCAGCGGAATGCGCCACTGCCAGCCGGCCTGGTGCGCCATGGAACGCGTCAACGGCACGGCGTCGGCGATGGCGGTGGTCTGCACGGCGATGGCGCGGTCGCAGAACAGCCATTGCGACCATTCCTCCACCGGTTCGTCCATCGCCTCGCCGATCAGCAGCGCGCGGAAGCCGGTGCAGTCGATGAAGAAATCGCCTTCGATTTCCTGGCCCGAGGCCAGCACCACCGAGCGCACGTCGCCGTTGTCGTGCTTGTTGTAGCGGACGATCTTGCCCTCGATGCGCTGCACCCCGCGCGGCTCGCTCAGGCGGCGCAGGAACTTGGCGTAGCGGCCGGCGTCCAGGTGGTAGGCGTAGTTCATGCCGTTGTTGGGCAGGTGGGCGAAGCGGTTCTCCATCGACGCCTTGAGCTCCAGGCAGTAGTCGCCGTAGTCGCCGGCCAGGCCGCGTTCCACGCCCTTGTGCCAGAAGTGCTGGAAGCCGGCGGTCCAGTGGTCGATGCCGGTGGTGCCGAACGAGTGGATGTAATCTTCCTTGAGGTTGCGCCAGCTTTCAAAACTGATGCCGAGCTTGAAGGTGGCCTGGGTCTCGGCCATGAATTCCTGCTCGTTGATCTCCAGCACGTTGTGGAAGTTGGTCAGTGTCGGAATGGTGGCCTCGCCGACGCCCACCGTGCCGATTTCCTCCGACTCGATCAGCTTGATGTCGAGGCGCTTGCCCAGCACCTTGGCGATGCCGGTGGCGGCCATCCAGCCGGCAGTGCCGCCGCCGCAGATGACGACACGGCGGACGGGCTGGCGATTGTTTGGATCTCGCATTTGGTCTCCTTTAGCGATTAAGTTTTTTGAGCAGATGGGCGCGCAATGCGCGCGCGCCATCCGCGCTCAGCGGCGATAACACGCCGCGCGCCTGTGGTGGGATATGGGCAGCCGTTTCTGTGTCGGCTTCGAATACGTAGTGGCGGAAGATCTCTTGCCAGGCCTGGCGCTGCGCCGGCGGCAGGTCGCGCAGGGTGAGGAAGGCCGCCATCAGGGCGTTGGTCGGCGTATCCATGTAGTCCGGCGACTGGCGCCACCAATAATTGACCAGCACGTTGAACGGCGACAGCGCCTCGATGTGGTGCCACCACATGCTGGGAATGAAGATGGCGTCGCCCGGTTCCAGCTCGGCGCTGCGGGCGTGGCGCAGCGCTTCGGCAAACTTTGGGTACTGCCCGAAATCGGGCTGGTGGAAGTCCACCAGGCTGATGGCCTGGCCGGCCGGCGTGAAGTCGACCGGGCCGACGTACAGGTTGGTCAGCTGCTCCGGCGGGAACAGCGTGAAGCGGCGCCGTCCGGCCGCCACCACCGCCACGTTGTCCGGCAGGTCGTAGTGGGCGGCGATGCGGGTGCGGTTGCCGATCCAGATGCTGGCCAGCGCGTCGCGACCGCCCAGGTCGAGGTCGTTGTGCTGGCGGAAGCCGGGCAGGCAGGTGTCGACGGTGGTCGAGCCGACGTAGATGGTGGGCGCGGGATCGAGCGCCAGCTTGTTTTCGATTTCCGCCAGCACGCCGTCCAGCCGCGCGTGCACGCGCTGGAAGTTGAAGCCGTCCATGGCCTCGTTATAGAAGAAACGGCCACCGGCGTCGGCGCCGCCCAGCATGGCGCCGACGGTGACGCCCTGGTCGTGCTGGCGCAGGTAGTCGAGGCCGGCGCGATCGGAGGCCAGCGCCGCCCGCACCATCGGCCAGCCGGACGCCAGCCCGCGCAGCACCAGCGGCTCGGTGGCGGTCAGGATCTGGTCGGTGAGATCGGTGGGGCCGAGGCCGGCGATCTCCCGCAGCGGTTCAGGCGAGGCGGGCATTCTTGCGGTCGATCAGCATGCGGAAATTGGACAGCGAGGCGATCACCATGTAGATCGATTGCAGGTGGCCGGCCTGGTGCAGCCTGGCGATGGCCTCGCCGCTAAGCGCCTGCAGGCGGTCTTCGTTGATGGTGTAGAAGCCCAGCAGGCGGTTCTGCGAGCCGTCGTTCAGTTCGACGTCGAGCGTAAAGCTTTCCAGCAGTTCGTTGTCCAGCAGCGCCTGCAGCAGGCCGGGCAGGCCCTGCATGCCCTGGTGGATGGCGAACAGCAGCGAATTGGTGCGGTCGAGGAACTCGGTGGTGCCGCCGTGCGGCTTGAACACTTCCTCGCCCTCGGTGCGGCTGACGCGCGGGTGGTCGAGGTCGACGTTGACCATCAGCTCGTTGCCGTTGACGCCGATCAGGAAGGGCTGGCGCTCGACCATCATCGGCACGTAGGGCGCATCCCAGCGCTCGCCCTGCAGGAACAGGTTTTCGCCATCCTGGAAGCCGAGCAGCGCCAGCGGCTCGAAGCCGAGGCCGTCCGTGGTCTTGTGGAAGACGATCGGGTAGCAGGCCTGGATGTCGCGGAATTCGGCCGGGAAGGTGGCCACCGCCATCAGCTGGTCGCCCCAGGCGGCGCCGCGGCGGGTGATGACGCGCAGGTCTTTGTGCTCGATATTGTTGAGTAAAACCGGGTTGGGCATAGTGTCTCTCGTTCTAGATTTTTTGCAAGCCGTGACGCTTGATATGGTTGATGAGGGTCCGGTTGTCCGGCAGCCCGTGCAGCATTTTTTTCGTTAATGTAGCAGCTTCCTGGAAATAGGCGTCAGATTGCGCCGCTTCCTGTGGTTTGGGCGCCCGGCTGAAGTCGCTGCGGAAGCCCATGCCGTACAGGATGTACTGGTAGCTGGCGGCCGGGAACACTTCCTCGATGCGGTTGAAATCGCTGCGCGACGGCGCCCGGTGGCGCCACAAGGTCAGCAGCTCGGCCAGCCGTTCCGGCACCTGCGCGGTGTTGTCGCGCCAGTAGGCGCTGTCGCGCCGCTGGCTCAGCACGTAGTGCAGCTTTAGGAAGTCGATCACCCGTTCCCAGCGGTAGCGGAAGGCCTCGTTGAAGCGCCGGGCGACGATGTCCATCGCCGCGCGCGTGGCCGGCAGGTCGTCGCTGACCATGGCGGCCGACATTTCGACGATGGCCAGCGCCGACGCCTCCAGCGGCTCGATGAAGCCGGCCGACAGGCCGATGGCCACGCAGTTGCGGTGCCAGAACTGCTCGCGGTAGCCGGGGTTGAAGCTGAGCTTGCGCGGCGGCGGGATGTCGGCCGGGCCGCCGGTCTGGGCGATGTAGGCGCGCAGTTCGGCCTCGGCCTGGTCGTCGCTGATGTAGCCGCTGGCGTAGACGTGGCCGACGCCGCGCCGGGTCGGCAGGCCGATGTCCCAGATCCAGCCGGCGGTTTGCGCGGTGGACGAGGTCTGCGAGGCGATCGGGGCGTCGTCGGTCGCGTAGGGGATTTGCACCGCCAGCGCGGAGTCGTTGTACAGCACGTGCTTCTGGCTGATCAGCGGGATGCCGTAGTGCCGGCCCAGCAGCAGCGCCTGCATGCCGGTGCAGTCGATGAACAGGTCGCCCTCGATGGCGCCGTGCCCGGCGGTCTGCACCGAGGCGATATCGCCATTCTCTGCGGCGTTGACGGCGGTGACGTGGTCCGGCACGTACTGCACGCCGAGCTTTTCCAGGCAGTGCTTGCGCAGGAAGACGCCGAACTTGCCGGCGTCCAGGTGGTAGCCGTAGTTGGCGACGGCGGCGTATTCCGGCGTCGTCACCTGCTTGGGCGCGCGGCCGTGTGCGCACAGGTGCGGCTGGTAGCTGACCAGGTCGGCAAACGGGATGTGCGGATGGCGCGCCAGCCAGTGCTCCGGCAGGTTGACCTCGCCGTAGCCCTGCGGCAGCGAGAACGGGTGGAAGTATAGGTCGTGGTCGTCGCCGGTGGTCCAGCGGTTGAAGCGCGAGCCCTGCTTGAAGGCGGCGTCGCACTCGCGGAAGAAATCGGATTCGGCCACGCCGATGCGGCGCAGCGTGTCGCGCATGCTGGGCCAGGTGCCCTCGCCGACGCCGATCGGCGGCACGTCCGGCGATTCGATCAGGGTGATGCGGAGGCCGTCGGTGGCGCGGTGTTCCGCCGCGATCAGCCCGGCCGTCAGCCAGCCGGCCGAACCACCGCCGACGATCACGATGCGTTGCAGCATGGCTTGCCTTTCAGTGAGTTGCATAAAGTTTAACCGAAAAAAGTAAAAACGTCATTCCCGCGCCGGCGGGAATCCATGGTGAGCGTGACGCTACACGTTCCATGGATTCCCGCTTTCGCGGGAATGACGGGGTTTTTCTTTCGTGGTGTGGTTACAACAGGTCGCTTAGAACTTGTAGCGCGCGCCGATCATGTAGCGGGGGCCGGCCTGCGTCACCGATTCCACCTGCTGCTGGGTACGGCTATGCACGCGCTGGATCGCGTTGCCGACGTTGATGCCCTCCAGCTGGAAGCTCAGCTTGTCGTTGTAGTTGTAGTTGAGGCTGACGTCGACCTGGCCGTAGGCTTCCACGTACTGCGGATTCGGCCCCGAGCCGTCGAAGGTCGACGACAGGAACTCGCCGCGCCAGTTGTAGGCCACGCGGGCGCTGAACTTCTTGTCCTCGTAGATGCCGACCACGTTCGACGAGTTCGACAGGCCCACCAGCGCGAACTGCTCGCCCACCTTGTTGTTGTCGTAGCGCAGGCCCGAGTGCACATAGGTGTAGTTGGTCGACACGCCGAAGCCGCTGTCGCCGAACATGTGCTGCAGGTTCAGCTCCAGGCCGCTCAGGTTGGCCTTCTTCTGGTTGGAGAAGGAGGTGATGCGGAAGTTGGCGATCGGGTCGCTCGGCTGGCCGACGATGGTGCCGTTGACGTCGCCATTGACGCCCGGCGGCGTCACGCCCGGCGCGGTCGGGTGGTTGGTGAAGATGTAGTTGCGGATGCAGGTGGTGTCCGACACCAGGCACTTGCCGGCCGACAGCGCCTCGTTCCACAGCGCGCCGCCGACCGGCGTGTGCAGGTTGAACGGGGTGGCGATGATCTGCGACTGGCCGGCGTAGTTCTCCAGGTTCTTGCGGAAGTAGCCGACCGAGAAGAAGTTCTGCTTGCCGTAGTACCACTCGTACGACAGGTCCAGGTTCTTGGACTTGACCGGCTTCAGCGCCGGATTGCCCTGCGAGCCGGTGCCGCCGTCGGTGCGCACCAGGCGGTCCAGCGTCTGGCCGCCCTGGATCTGGTCGTAGCGCGGCCGGCCGATGGTTTCGCCCAGGCTGAAGCGCACCTTCTGGTCCGGCGTCAGCTCGATGTCGGAGTCAAAGCTCGGCAGCAGGTGGTGGTAGGAGCCGCCCAGCGTGGTGAAGGTCGGCGCGCCAAAGCTGATCGGCAGCTCGTTCTGCGACACCCAACTGATGGCGGTGGCGGCCGGCACCAGCGCGGTCGACACCACGTCGGTCTTCTCGTAGCGCAGGCCGACGGCGGTGCGGATCGGGAATTTGGTGTCCCAGTCGGTGTTGAACTGGACGAAGGCAGCCTTGGTTTTTTCCGAGGTGCGGGCGTCGTTGTCGAAGGTGGTCTTCGGCAGGTACAGCGCCGGCAGGCCGGAGGCGGTGGCGGCGATCTGGCGCACCTGGGCGAAGTTAAAGGTGTAGAACTGGTTGAACAGGTTCGGGTTGGCGCTGCCGTCGATCTTGTCGAAGTACTGGCCAACCGAGTTCGGGTGCCACACGCTGCTCGGGTAGTCGGCCGGGCTGGTGGCGCCGCCCCAGGTGTCGCGCTGCTGGTTGGAGAAGGCCGAGCGGTTCTTGACCTGGTTGTAGCTGGCGCCGAACTTCAGCTCGGAGGCCTCCAGCACCTTCCACGCGCCCTTGACCTGGGTCTGGTCGACCTCGCCCTTCATGTAGGCGTTGGTGAACACCGAGCCGGTGACCTGCTGGCCCTTGTTGACGAAGTCGGCGCCCTGGATGCTCAGCACCGGGAAGTCCTTGCTGAAGTCGACCGTGGTGGTGCCACGGCTGAAGCTGGCGGTGCCCAGCGTGTTGCTGGAGCCGAACGGGCTGTCGGCGCCGGATTCGGCGGTGGAGTGGTGCGTGTCCAGCTCGAAGCGCAGGGTGTTGGTCGGCTTCCACAGCGCGTTGAAGCCGAGCGACTTGTTCTGCGTCTTGGTGGCGAAGTCGGCGGCGCCCATGGCGATGTCGCTGCCGGTGACGAATTCGGTCCAGCTCAGCGGGCTGGACGGCGAACCCTTGGTCCACGAGCTGGCCGACGGGCCGAAGTTGAACCAGGCCGAGATGTCGTTGCGCTTGGTCTGGATCTTGTTTTCCGAGTAGGTGTAGTCGAGCGTGGTGACCAGCGTGTCGACCGGCTTGTATTGCAGCGTCAGCTGGGCGTTGGTGCGCTGGCGCTTGACGCCGTTGAAGTTGTAGTTGAGGTTTTGCGGCAGCGAGTACAGGTCGGTCGGGCCGGGGCCGTTGGTGGTCTGGTTGCCCGGGTTGCTCAGCGGGCCAGCGTTGCCGGCGTACGGACCTTTCCAGCCGTTGGAGACGGCGGCGGTGTTGTAGCCGAGGTTGCGTTCCTGGTAGCTGCCGGTCAGCGCCACGCCAAAGGTGTTGTTGGCGAAGGTGTTGGAGTAAATGCCCGACACTTCCGGCGTCAGCGAGCGGTTGGCCTGGACGTCGGCCGGCAGGTTGTCGTTGGAGGTGTCGTACACCGCCTTGGCGCCAATGCTGGCATGCATGCCGGGCCGGTCGAACGGCTTGGCGGTCATGACGTTGACGGTGGCGCCGATGCCGCCGGTGGCGTTTTCCGCGCGGCTGGTCTTGTAGACCTGGATCTGCGAGATGGCTTCCGACGCCAGGTTGGCGAAGTCGAAGGCGCGGCCGTTGAGGTCGCCCAGGTTGGAGGTCGGCATCTGGCGGCCGTTCAGCAGCACCAGGTTGAAGTCGGGGCCGACGCCGCGCACGGTGATCTTCGAGCCTTCGCCGATCGAGCGGTCGATCGAGACGCCGGAGATGCGCTGCAGCGACTCTGCCAGGTTGGTGTCGGGGAACTTGCCGATGTCTTCGGCGACGATGCCGTCGACCACGCCGTCGGAATTGCGTTTCAGGTTCATCGAGGAAATCAGCGACTGGCGCAGGCCGGTCACGACCACGCTCTGGACTTCCGGTTGCGCGTCAGCCGCCTTGACCGGGGCTTCCTGCGCCATGGCCGACGCGGCGGCGGCCGCGCAGGCGCTGGCTACTGCCAGGCTCATCAATTTTTGTCGTGCCTTCGGATAATGCATGTCATCTCCTGTGTTCTCTGTGTTTTTATGGGCTGTCTGGGTGCTGCTTGGAACAACTTTCTTGGAAACCTTTCCAATCAACGTGACGAATATAGCATTGATTGAAATGCAAAGTCAATTTGGCCTGCCTTAAAATTGTGCACCGGTTTTCGTTGACATAGGAAGAGAGGCGAGGCAACATGATCTGGGAACGTTTCCAAAAAGAGACACTTTTGATGAAAAAAACGCTATTTCCGCTGCTGGCGGTGCTGCTGGCCACCGCCGTCAATAGTGCGGCGGTCGCACAAAATGGATTACCTTTCCAATGGCCGCACGGGGCCCGGGCGGCGGTCAGCCTGGCGTATGACGACGCCCTCGATTCGCAGCTGGACGTGGCGATCCCGGCGCTGGACCGGGCAGGGCTGAAGGGCAGTTTCTACCTGCAACTGTCGAATCCGGCGGTGGACAGGCGCCTGGCCGAGTGGCGGGCGGCGGCGCGCAACGGCCACGAGCTGGGCAACCACAGCCTGTTGCACCAGTGCTCGCGGCGGGCGCCGGGGCACGACTGGGTGCAGCCGCAGCGCGACCTCGACACCACCACGGTGGCGCAGATGCGCGACCAGGTCATGCTGGCCAACACCATGCTGTATGCCATCGACGGCAAGCGCGAGCGCACCTACACGGTGCCGTGCGGCGACACGCTGGCGGCCGGCCAGGATTACCTGCCGGCCATCGCGCCGTCGTTCGTGGCGATCAAGGTCGGCGGCGCGGCGGTGACGCCGTCGATGGCCACGCTGAACCCGTACGCGGTGGGCGTGTACGCGCCGGAGGGCCTGAGCGGCCAGCAGCTGATCGCGCTGGTGCGGCAGGCGGCCGAGCAGGGCACCATGGTCAACTTCACCTTCCACGGCGTGGGCGGCGACTATCTGACGACCAGTTCTGCCGCGCACGAGGAACTGCTACAGTACCTGGCAGCCAACCGGCAGCTGTACTGGACCGATACTTTCCTCAACATCATGACTTATGTGAAGACGCAACGTGGCAACCATTAAAGACGTGGCCCGGCTGGCGGGCGTGGGGCTGGGCACGGCATCGCGCGTGGTCAGCGGCAAGGGCTCGGTGTCGCCGGCCACGCTGGCCAAGGTGCGGGCGGCCATCGACGAGCTGGGCTTCCGGCCGTCGCACGCGGCGCGCACGCTGTTGTCCGGCAACAGCCAGATGATCGGCGTCTACATTCCGGTGCTGAGCGGAACGTTTTACACGCCCATCCTGCAGATCATCGACACCGAGTTGCGGGCGGCCGGGCTGCACATGGTGGTGGCCTTCGGCGCCGGGCTGGGCGGGGCCCGGCAGCAGGCCATGGAGGGGCTGGCGTTCCTGGTCGAGCGCGGCTGCGACGGCCTGATCCTGATGACCAACGTGTTGCAGGAGGAGGACCTGGCGGTGCTGGGGCCGCGTCCCAAGCCGGTGGTGGTGCTCAACCACCATTTCGACAGCATCGCCGGGCAGTGCTTCACGGTGGACCACAAGCTGGGCGGCAAGATCGCGGCGCGCACCCTGCTCGATCACGGGCACCGCGAGATCGCCGTGGTGGCCGGGCCGGCCAGCCTGCCGGACAACGTGGCGCGGGTGACGGCGTTCAAGGCGGAGCTGGCGGCGGCCGGCGTGGACACCGTCGGCATGTGGTCGGTGGAGAAGGATTTTTCGCCGGCCGGCGGCTGGTCGGCGGCCAAGGAGCTGGTGGAGTCGGGGCGGCGCTGCACGGCGATGTTCTGCGCCAATGACGAGATGGCGGCGGGGGCGTTGTCGTATTTCCAGGAGGCTGGCATCCGCGTGCCGCACGAGATTTCGGTGATCGGCTACGACGACACGCCGAGCGCGGAGTTTTCGGCGCCGCGCCTGAGCACGGTGCACATGCCGTGGCGCGAAATGACACAGAACGGCGTCAGCGACCTGCTGAACCGCTGCTACGACCTGCAGCGCCCGGTGACGCGCAACTACCCGGTCACGATGACGCTGCGGGCCTCGCTGGCCCGGGCTGGCCGGGCTTGAGCGAGGCGGTCTTATCGTCGTAACTCTTTTGCAGGCGCAGCCAGAAATCCACGTGTCCACCAAAATGCCGTACGATGTGCGCGGCGATTTCCGCGGATATGCTGCGCTTTTCATTGAGGACGTCGCTAAGTACCGGCAGCGGCAAGTCCAGCACAGTTGCGAATGCCGCCGGCTTCATCTTGAGCGGCACCATGAAATCCTCGCGCAGGATTTCGCCGGGGTGAATAGGACGCATTTTGTCTTCGATCATGTTGGCCTCGATTAGCTGTGATAGTCGATCACCTCGACCTCAGTCGGACCGGCGGCGGTCCAGATGAAGCAAACCCGGTATCGCTTGTTAATGCGAATGCTGTGTTGTCCTTGCCTGTTGCCGGCCAGCGCTTCCAGATGGTTGCCGGCCGGGCTGCGCAACTCATCCAAGGTGTTTGCAATGTTGAGTTGCCGCAGCTTGCGCTCGACCACAGCGTGAAACTGCGCGAAGCGCGCTACGCGGATGCCAGTGAACACTTTTTCTGTGTCGCGGCATTTGAAGGACTGGATTGGCATTGTGGACCATCGCTGGCGGCAGGGGAATACCGCCAGCGTAGCGTGCGTGCCTCAGCATGCCACTGAGGCCGCGCAAGCGCGATGGTCTTACTTGATGGCGTCGGCCAGGCCGGGGGCGAATTCGGCGCCGTGCTTGACCTGCGCGGTCGAGGCCTTGAGGGCGTTGCCGATCGGCTCGGCGCGGCCGTTGAGGCACTTGGCCAGGAAGTTCTCGGTCACCGCGTTGAAGGCGATGTTGTTGACCGGGCGCGCGAAGCCGTGGCCTTCGTCCGGGAACTCGACGTAGGTGACCGGGATGTTTTTGGCCGCCATCGCCGCCACGATCTGCTCCGACTCGCGGACGTTGACGCGCGGGTCGTTGGCGCCCTGGCCGATCAGCAGCGGCCGCTGAATGTTGGCGGCGAAGTTGAGCGGCGAACGTTCCTTCAGCAGCGCCTTGCCATCCTCGGTGGTGGGGTCGCCCATGCGCTTGTAGAACTGCTGCTTGCCGGCCTCCCAGTATGGCGGTATCGTCTGCAGCAGCGTGAACAGGTTGGACGGGCCGACGATGTCGACGCCGCAGGCGAACGTGGTTGGCGTGAAGGTCAGCCCGGCCAGCGTGGCGTAGCCGCCGTACGAGCCGCCCATGATGGCCACCTTGTCCGGCGTGGTCACGCCCTGTTGCACCGCCCAGGCGACCGCGTCGATCAGGTCGTCATGCATCTTGCGGCCCCACTGCAGGTCGCCGGCCGAGATGAACTTCTTGCCGAAGCCGGTCGAGCCGCGGTAGTTCACCGACAGCACCGCGTAGCCGCGGTTGGCCAGCCACTGGTGATAGCTGTTGTAGCCGTAGCCGTCGCGCGCCCACGGCCCGCCGTGCACCAGCAGCACCATCGGCACCGGCCGCGCGGCCTTGCCCGTGCCCTGCGGATCGGCCGCCTTCGGCAGCGTCAGGTAGGACACCAGCGTCAGCCCGTCGCGCGCCTTGATTTCCTGCGGATGCATGGCCACCAGCGGCGCCCCTTCCAGTTCCGGGCGGCTGACGTAGAGCTGGGTCAGCTTCTTGCCCTTGCGCTCGTACAGCCAGGTCGAGGCCGGCGCGGTGACGGGATCGACCGCCACCAGCCACTTGTCGTCGGCGTCGGTGCGCGAGGTGATGAAGAACTGGCCCTTGGTGTGTTTCTTCAGGTAGTCCAGATCGGCCTTGAGGTCGTTGGACAGCGCCACGTATTCCGGCTTCAGGTAGTCGACGCTGTAGGCCAGCAGGCGGCCGGTCCGCTTGTCCGGCAGGGCGCCGCCGATGTCGGCGCGGGCGTCCTCGGCGACAACGGTGGTCTTGCCGGTGGCCACGTCCTGGGCGATCAGCGCGGCGGTGTTGCGGTTGCGGGCGTCGGTCCAGTACAGCGTCTTGCCGTCGGCGGTGAAGCCCCAGGCGTTGGTGGTCTGCGAATCGTCCAGCCCGACCTCGGTCAGCGGCGTGCTGTCGATCTTGCCGTCGGTGATGCGGAAGTAGCTGGTGCCGCCGTCGTCGCGCGCCTTTTCGGCGATGCGTAGCCTGAGCTGGTCGTCGGCCAGGTAGCCGGCGTAGCCCTCGTTCTTCAGCACCAGCGTCAGCTTGCCGCTGGCCAGGTCGAGGCTGTAGACGTCGTGCCAGCGCGGGTCGCGGTTGTTGACGCCGACCAGGATGCGGTCCTTGACCTTGTTGCTGATCTGTAGCACCTGGGCGCGGGTTTTCTCAAACGGCGTGTAGTTGGTCTGCTTGCCGCTGACCACGTTGACGCCATACAGCAGGAAGTTCTCGTCGCCGCCCTTGTCCTGGATGAACAGCACCGACTGCGAATCCGGCGACCAGAAGCTGCTGCGGATCGGCCGCGTCTTTTCGTCGGTCAGCGGCCTGGCGTCGGCCAGCTTGTTGGCCGGCGCCACCCACAGATTGAGCAAGCCGTCGCGCGGCGCGATCCAGGTCAGCCACTTGCCGTCCGGGCTGAGCTTGGCGGCGGTCTTGGTCGGGTTGCCGAAAATCTTGCCGCGCTCGATCAGCGGCACGTCGGCGGCGGGGGACTGGGCGTGTGCAGGCAAGATACTGGCAAGCAGCAAGGCAGGCAGGGCGTAGCGCATCATGGAAACCTCATCGTGGGTGGATGGAAGACCAAGAATAGCAATTTAACACGCCCTTGCCGCGGCGGGGCGACAGCCTGCGCCAGGCGGCGATGAACGGTAGAATAGCCCGACAGGCTGCTGCCCAACCGGGAGATGCGTGCGGCAGGCAAAGCCGTCTACACTTGGCGGCGGAAGGAGACCAATCCCCGATGAAACATATAACGTTACGTCAGATTAAAATCTTTGAAAGTGTGGCGCGCAACCTGAGCTTTTCGCGCGCGGCCGAGGACTTGCACCTGACCCAGCCCGCGGTGTCGATGCAGATCAAGCAGATGGAGGGCCTGGCCGGCCTGCCGCTGTTCGAGCACAGCGGCAAGCGCATCGCGCTGACCGAGGGCGGCTCGCTGGTGCTGCGCCATTGCCAGGTGATCCTGGCCGACCTCAACGCCGCCGAGCAGTCGCTGGCCGACCTGATGAGCGGCGCCGTGCAGCGCCTGCGCGTCGGCCTGATCACCTCGGGCAGCCGCTTCTTTCCGCACCTGATCAACGCCTTCATGCGCGAGCACGCCGGCGTCGAGCTGGACATGCAGGTGCGGCCGCGCGAGCAGCTGGTGACCATGCTGCGCGCCGACCAGCTGGACCTGGCGGTGATGGTGCGCGCGCCGGACTTGCCGAACCTGCAAGCGGAGTCGTTCGCCGCCAATCCCTTCGTGCTGGTGGCGGCCGCGATGCACCCGCTGGCCGCCGAGCGCGACCTCCCGCTGGCGCGCATCGCCGGCGAGCGCCTGCTGGTGCGCGAAAGCGGCACCGACACCCGCATCGTCGCCGACGACGCCTTCCTGCACCTGCCGACGCCGCCGCGCTACATGGAGCTGGGCAGCAGCGAGGCGATCCGCCAGTCGGTGATCGCCGGCATGGGCGTCAGCCTGCTGTCGGCGCAGGAGGTGCAGGCCGACGTGCGCGCCGGCCTGATGACGGTGCTGCCGGTGCAGGGCTTGCCGATCAAGCGCCAGTGGCACATCGTCCACTGCACCGACCGGCCGTTGCCGCCGGCGGTGCGCGAATTCCGCCAGTTCCTGCTGGCCGAGGCGCCGCTGCGCTTGGCCCCCCTGACCGAACTGTAAGCGCTTCACGCCAGCGCCTGCCACAGCAGCGCCACGTTGAGGGCGACGATGGCGGCGGTGGCCAGCGTCGCCGCCACGGTCTGGCGGCGGCTGGCGGTAAAGCGGCCCATCACCGAGCGGCGCGACGACAGCACCACCAGCGCAATCAGCGGCACCGGCAGCACGATGCTGAGCACGATCTGGCTGTCGATCATCGCGCTCATCGGATTGGCGGTCAGGCACACCAGCACCGCCGGCACCATGGTGATCAGGCGCCGCGCCAGCAGCGGAATGCGGAAGCCGACGAAGCCCTGCATGATGTTCTGGCCGGCCATGGTGCCCACCACCGAGCTGGAAATGCCCGAGGCCAGCAGCGACACCAGGAACAGCAGCGCGGCGCCGGCGCCCAGCGCCGGCGCCAGCGTCTGGTAGGCGGCGGTGATGTCGGCGATGCCGGGCGCGGTCTTGCTGAAGGCGTTGGCGGACATGGCCACCATGGCCATGTTGACCAGGCCGGCCAGGCCCAGCGCGATCATCACCTCGCGGTTGGAAAAGCGCACCAGGCGCTGGCGTTGTTCGTCGTTGCGCGCCGGCGCGCGGTTCTGCGTCAGGCCGGAGTGCAGATAAATCGAGTGCGGCATGATGGTGGCGCCGACAATGCCGACCGCCAGCATCAGCGCGTCCTTGCCGTGCAGCTGCGGCACCACGCTGTGGAACAGCGCCGCGTGCCAGTCGGGCGGCGTGATGACCAGCTCGGCCAGGTAGCTGAGGCCGATCACCGCGACCAGCGCGGCGATGACGATTTCCAGCGGCCGGAAGCCGGCCTTGTCGAGCGACAGGATGGCGTAGGTGACCACGCCGGTGATCAGCAGGCCCCAGCCGAGCGCGATGTGGAACAGCAGCGAGATGCCGAGCGCGCCGCCCATGAATTCGGCCAGGTCGGTGGCCATGGCGGCGATTTCCGAGCCGATCCACATGGCGATCACCACCGGGCGCGGGAACTCGTCGCGGCACAGTTCGGCCAGGCTGCGGCCGGTGACGATGCCGAGCTTGGCCGACATGGCCTGGAACAGCATCGACACCAGGCTGGCCAGCGCCACCACCCACAGCAGCTGGTAGCCATAGGTGGAGCCGGCCTGGATGTTGGTGGCGAAGTTGCCCGGGTCCATGTAGGCCACCGAGGCGATGACGGCCGGGCCGGCAAACGCCAGCAGCGAGCGCAGGTTGCGGCGCGGGTGGTCGAGGCTGTCGCGCATGGCGGCGACGGTGGCATTGCTGTCGAGGGCGGCTAACATGGGCGGGTCTCCGGTGGCGTTCTGGGATCAGCCGGCCGCGCGCCGCCGGGGCGGGCGCGGCCGGGCGGGACGGCGGGCTCAGGCCAGCACGTCGCGACGGTCCTTCAGCTTGTGAATGACGTCGAGGGTGGCGTCGTCGACGCGCAGGTGCTCCTTGACCAGCTGGCGCGGCGTGTTGGCCAGCCACTGCGACAGCGTCACCTCGGAGAAGTGGTCGGACTTGAACAGCTCCAGGAACACCAGGTCGGTGTTGCCGGTGTTCTTGATGTAGTGGCCGAGGTTCTTCTGCACGTAGCCGACGTCGCCGGGGTTGAAGTCGACGGTCTGCGCCGCCGGGCCGGTGTCGAACACCGTCATGCGGCCCTGGCCCTGGATGAAGTATTGCCATTCATCGGCGTCCGGGTGCCAGTGCATCTCGCGCAGGCCGCCCGGGCGCAGCGTGACGATGGCGGCGGCCACGGTTTTCGACACCGGGAAGTTGCTGCTGTCGATGATCTTGACCTCGCCGCCCGGCTGGCGCGCGGTCGGCGCCATGGCGCCGGTGCGGAAGATGAACGGATGGTCGGGACGGCCGGCCGACGAGGCCGAATACGCCTGGGCCGCGGCCAGCGGGCCGGCCGGCGCGCCCTGGTAGATCCACAGCTGTTCCAGCGGGATGTTCTTGAACTTGTCGGCCGGCACGCCGAAGTTCTGCGCCAGGATGTCCGGCGGCGTGTGCGCCAGCCAGTCGGACACCATCAGCGTGTTGAATTCGCCGGCCGAGCCGTTGTCGAAGGCCAGCACGAATTCGCCGCCGTTGGCGCCCAGGCCCTGCAGCGAGTGCGGCAGGCCGGGCGGGAAGTACCACAGGTCGCCGGCCTTGACGTCCGACACCTCGGCGCGGCCGTGGCTGTCGATGGTGGTGATACGCACCTCGCCGCTGACCATGATGGCCCACTCGGCCTGCTGGTGCCAGTGCAGCTCGCGCACGCCGCCCGGGCCGAGGCGCATGTTGACGCCGGCGATGTCCTTGGAAATCGGGAAGGCCTTGGTGGTCACCTCGCGTGCCCAGCCGCCGTCCTGGATGCGCTTGTGCGCCAGGTTGAACGAGGCCCACGGAATGGCCATGCCGCCGACGTCGGTGGCCGGCGGGTTGTTAAACGACGGCATCTGGTCGCGCAGCGCCGGGTTTTGCGGGCCCGGCTCGGCGTTGGCGATGGCGCTGGAGTTGATGGCGCCCTGGGGCGGACGGTCTGGGTTGCCGAATTCGGCGGCACGGACGGCAGCGGTGGCGCCCATGGCCACGGCGCCGGCGGCAGCGCCGGCCAATACACTGCGACGTTTCAAGTCAGTCATGTTGGTTCTCCTGATGGTCTGGGTGTCGGATTGCACCCGGTCAAGCAATAGTAGAGGCCGACCGCCGGGAATAACATTCAGTAATTCTTTGGGCGGATCATAAGCAAGCGTGATGCTTGCCTTGCGGCAACTTCGTGAGGTAAGGTAGGGGCTGTGATTCCGACTGGAGCTTTTGCCATGACCGCAGCGAAACTGGAGATACCCGAAGCCATCGTCAGCGCCCTGGGCGACTGGGTGCGGCAGGCGGCCGAGGAGGCCGGCGCCGGGCCGCGCGCGGCGCTGGCGCGGGCCGAGGGCGAGCTGGCCGACGCCGCCGCCGCGCGCGATGAGGCGCAGGCGCTGCTGCGCCAGCGCGACGAGGAAATCGACCAGCTGATGGCCGAGCTGCGCAACGCCCGCAGCATCGCCACCGACGCCCTGGTCGGCAAGGCCAAGGACCAGCTGGCCATCGAGGGCAAGGACGCCCAGCTGGCCGACCTGCGCGCGCAGATCGAGCGCAACGTGGCGGCCGCCGCCGCGCTGTCCGACGCCCGCCTGGCGGCCGAGATGGAGCTGGTGGGCGCGGTCACCGCGCGCGACACCTACGCCGCCGAACTGAAGGAACTGCGCGCCCGGCTGGCCGCGCGCCAGGGCTGATCTGATACATTTGCGCGCTGGGCGCCTGGTTGCTTTTAAGTTAATATCCGGTCATGATCGACCGTAGACGATTTCTGCTGAGTGGCGCGGCGGCGCTGGCCGCGGCGCCGGCGCGCGCCGCCACGCTGGTGCGCTATCCGCAATCGGAGGAGGAGGGCCACGACAGCGGCCGCGAGCACTATCCGCTGCGGCTGCTGCGGCTGGCGCTGGCGCGCGCCGGGCACGACTACGCGCTGGAGCCGACCGCCGTGATGATGCGGCAGAACCGCGCGCTGGCCGAGCTGCAGGCCGGGCGCGTGGTCGACGTGCTGTGGACCATGACCTCGCAGCAGCGCGAGCGCGACCTGCTGCCGGTGCGCATTCCGCTGGACATGGGGCTGATCGGCTGGCGCCTGCTGCTGATCCGCCAGCGCGACGCCGCGCGCTTTGGCGCCATCCGCAAGCCCGCCGCGCTGCAGGCGCTGGACGCGCTGCAAGGGCACGACTGGCCCGACACCGACATCCTGCGCGCCAACCACTACCGGGTGCAGACCGCCTCCGACTATGCCGGCATGTTCAAGATGCTGGAGTCGGGCCGGGTCGACTACTTCCCGCGCGCGGTGTTCGAGGTGTGGCACGAGGCGGCCGCGTTTGCCGGCCAGGGGCTGACGGTGGCGCCGGGACTGGCGCTGCATTATCCGAGCGCGTTCTATTTCTTCGTGCGCCGCGCCAATCCCGCGCTGGCGGCGGCCATCCAGGGCGGGCTGGAGAGCATGCTGGCCGATGGCAGCTATCTGCGCGTGTTCCAGGACTATTTCGGCGAGCTGACGGCGCGCTCGGCGCTGGCCACGCGCCGCGTGTTCGAACTGCGCAATCCGCTGCTGCCGGCCGCCACCCCGCTCGGCCAGCGCGAGCTGTGGTATCGCCCGGCCGGCCACGGCCGCTAGCTCAGCGGCGCGGCGGCAACAGGTCTTTGCGCAGCTTGGCGGCCACGCCGACGCTGCGCCCGGCCAGGTTGGCCACCGTGTACTGCACGCCGCTGCCGAGCAGGATGGCGCAGTCAGACAGGCTGAGGCCGTAGTCCTGGCGCAGCCATTGTGTCAGGCCGGCGGTGGCCTGGCGCAAGGCCTCGTCCAGTGAGCCGGCCTGGCCCAGCGTCATGAGGTGCGTGGGCGAGGCCACGCGCGGCATGCCGATGCTGCTGCCCTTGATGAGTTCCACGCGCACGTCCACCTCCATCGACGTTTCCAGCGCGTACTGCGAGGTTTCGCCGTCGCCCTGCAGCGCGTGGGCGTCGCCGAGGTAGAGCAGGGCGCCCGGCTGCTGCACCGGCAGGTACACCGTGTTGCCCTCGACGACCTCGTTGAAATCCATGTTGCCGCCGAAGCGGCCGGTGTCGCCGGTGGAGACGGCGGGACCGTCCGGCGGCGCCACCGCCAGGCCGCCCAGCATCGGCCGCACCGGCAGCACCAGGCCGCGCAGGGCGTCGCTGGGCTGTTCGGGACGGGCCAGGCCGCGTGCGCGGTCCAGCCGCCAGCGCACCGGCTTGCCGAGCGCGCCGGCCTGGCTGGCGAGGCCGGTGGTCTGCGCGCGGCCGACGAGGGCGTCCAGGCTGTCGGCGTAGTCGCGGTTGAGCCTGAGTTTGACGAGGTGGATGAGCAGCGTGTCGCCGGCCTCCGCGCCCATCACGAAGAATGGGCCGGTTTGCGGGTTGCCGTACAGGGCGCGCGTCACGCCGTGTTCGTCGACGCCGCCGGAATCGAGGGTGGTGGTGTGGATGGTGTCGCCGGGCCAGACGGTCAGCACCGGCGCGCGGGAGGCGCTGAAGGTGTTGGCATAGGTGGTGGGGACATAGTCGTGGCGCTGCGGCGCGTCGGACGCGCGTTCCGGCAGGCGGCGCGCGCTGAAGCTGTGGCTGGCGCGGGCGTGGGCGTCGTTCGTGTCCGGAAAGTCCGCCGTGCCCTGCAACTGGTCGGCGCTGGCGCCGCCGGTATAGACGTAGCGCCTGCCTTGCTTGTCGACCACGTTGAGCACCAGGCGGCCGTTGGCGCGGGTGCCGGTCAGTGCGTCGCCATCCAGCGTGCCGGACAGCTTGCCGTGCTCGTCTTCCAGGCGCAAGGTCATGTACGACGGATTGCCCCAGCGGTCCAGTTGCAGCAGCCAGCTTTCCGTTGCCTGCGCCGACAGCGCGGCGCCCCATAACCACAGAAAAAGTGTCACCCGCATGGCCTGCCTCACCTCGTATTGAAAAGTTCCAGGGCGCCGGCCAGCGCGATGGCTGACAGCGCTTACTGGCCGTCGAAGTTTAATTTGCTCAGCTGCGCGGCCACGGGATCGTCCTGGTGCACCGCCACCAGATTGATCCCGAACGGGAAGACCTGATAATCGAATCGTTGCAGGAACTGGCGAATCTCGTCTTCGTTGGATTTGATCTTCTCGATCATGAGCTGCGGCCGATATTGGGCGATCGTGTTTTCCGCGCCGACCAGGGCTTCCATCTCCATGCCTTCAATGTCGATCTTGATGAAATCCAGGCGCTTCAGGTGCAACTGGTCGATCGACGTCATTCTGGTCCTGACGCAGTGTTCTTCCGTGTAGTCGATTTCCTGGCCGATGAACTCGGTCGTGCTGCCTTTTCTGATTTCCAGGCTGCCGAAGCTGGAAGGGGAGAAATAGTCGGGCATGGGGACCAGGATTTCGCCTTCGCTGGCGCCGACCGCCGCGAAGATGGCGCGGGCATTGAAGCAGTTGTTCATGGCGATATTGCCCGCCAGCGCGTAGTAGATGCGCTCCTGCGCCTCGAAGGCGATCACCTCGCCCCAGCCGTGCATGGCCTGCGCCCACTCGATCGTGTGCACGCCCATGTTGGCGCCGCAGTCGATGGCGACGACGCCATCGCCGAAATTCTTGCGCCGGCTCGCCAGTAGCTGAACGGCGAAATCCACTTCATGCGGATCGAATGCCGAGGTATGCAGCAGCTGAAAGCCGACGCCGTAGCCACCTTGTTGCGTGACACGGTAGTCGAAGCGGTTGACCAGCATGGAGCCGTGGTTGGTGCTGGCCAAGACAAATGCGATGGGGCGCAAATTTTTCATTGTGGTGGGTTCTTCCATGGAGACGCTCCACTCTAGCATAAGCCTGTTGCGGCGAACAAAATACGATGACGGGGCCCGGCGCCGAGGACAGCCGGGGCGCGAGACAACACCAGGCTGATCGCATGAAGCGCTAAAGGCGGCCAACATCCTGGCCGTCGCTACCCCTCCCTTAATGCAGGGTTGACAATCGAGAACGATCGTTCCATCATAGTTGAACTGATCGTTCCAACATTGACTGGAGGCCTCACATGTCCGACTTGAATGCCGTTATTGCCACGCCTGTTCCCATGAGCATTGCCATCGCCGGCGCGACCGGCCGCGTTGGCGCCGAGCTGATCGCCGGCCTTGCCGGCGAGCCCGTTTCGCTGGTCGCCCTGACGCGCACGCCGGACGCCGGCAAGCTGCCGGCGGCGGTGGCGCAGCGGGCGGTCGATTTCGAGCGGCCGGCATCGCTGCGCGCGGCGCTGCGGGGCGTGGACCGCCTGTTCCTGGCGCAAGGGACGTCGCCGCGCCAGGTGGAAAATGAAATCGCGCTGATTAATGCCGCCGTGGCGGCCGGCGTCACGCACATCGTCAAGTTGTCGGCGCTGGGCGTGCCGGTGCAACTGCATCCATTCGACTGGCATACCCGCATCGAAGCCCACCTGGCGCAGTGCGACATCGGCTACACCGTGCTGCGGCCGAGCACCTTCATGAGCGTGCTGGCGCGCGCCGGCAAGCCGGTGGCGCAAGGGCACTGGGGCGGCGCCGCGGGCGACGGCATGGTCAATCTGATCGATGTGCGCGATGTGGCCGATGTCGCCAGGATCGTGCTGCTGGAGCGGGCCAGCACCCACTGGCAGCGGGTGCTGCATCTGACCGGGCCGCGCGCCTGGAGCATGCCGCAAATCGCCGCCGAGCTGTCACGCCTGCTGGGGCGCGCGGTGACCTACCAGCACCGCACACCGGCCGCGCAGCGCGACTATCTCATCGCCTCCGGCATGAGCGACTTTGTCGCGGGCGTGGCGGTTGGCCTGGATCAGGCGTTCGCGCAGTCGCTGCTGAGGGAGGATACCTCCACCGTACAACTGCTGACCGGTCACGCGCCGCGTCACCTGAGCGACTGGTTAAGTGAACATCTGGCGACGTTCAAGGCGTGAGCGGGAGCGGGCCGGCTCAGGCCGGCCAGACCGACATGGCGAGATCGACCATGCCGGCCATCGCCGCCGGCGTGGCGCCGGCTTGCGGCAGGTTCATGACCGCATGCAAAATCCCGAGGTAGTACCACGCCATCTCGTCCACCTCCACGCTGGCCGGCAGCTGCTTGTGTTGCCGCGCCTGTTGGATCAGGCGCGCGAAGATGGCGTGTTGGCCAAGCACGCCTTGCCGCACCAGCGCGCGCGCGGCATCCGGCAGGTCGGCCTGTTCGGCGTTGCTGCGCGCCAGCATGCAACCGGCCGGGCGGTCGCTGGCGGATTTTTTCGGCAAGAAGTCGCGCAGCATGGCCTCGACCATGTGGCGCGGCGTGGCACCGTCGATCTTGCTCATGCGGCGTAGCACCCGCCCGGTGTAGTGCGTCACCGCTTCCTGGAACAAGCCTTCCTTGTCGCCGAAACGTTGGTAGAGACTGGAGCGGGACAGGCCGGTGGCGCTGGTCAGATCGCTGATCGACGCCGCGGCGTAACCGTGGCGCCAGAACACCGTCATCGCCGCCTCGATAACGGCCTGCTCGTCATATTGGGGTTTGCCGCTCAATCTGTCACCTGGGCCGAAAGCTGTGATCGGCGCATTGTATATCAGCCCGGGGATGCGGGCATGTCCTGGCTGTTGGCGCTTGCCCAGAGCATACCGGAATGCGCCGGAACAGGGATCGTGTCTCGCGTAAACAAAAACGCCGATCTGCATGGATCGGCGTTCGTCAAGGATGTTCTTGGTGGCCCGGGGCCGAATCGAACCACCGACACAAGGATTTTCAGAACGACGCGCTGCCGCATCCGCCTTTTTCGCGAGGCTTAGCATCTGGTGTTTTCCTTGCCCAGCCGAGAGCAGGGAATTGGGCAGGGAAATACCTGCGAAATTGGCAAATCGGATTCTTCCCGGTAGGTAAGCCAGCCAGCGGGCTGATGACGAGATCACATCGAGTCTGGACGTCATCTATTTCGTACCCGGAAACCGACCATAGACAGGTGGGATCGTAGATGACGAAATCGTTGCGTTCGGTAAGTCGCTCATGAAACCGGTCTGCCCGGGCGGAAGTGATGAGGCATCCGTACGCTAAAGACAGGGTGGGGACAGGGACGACGAAAACGGTACGTGGAAGAGTGTCCGAGAATGGACCGGAACCGCCGACACAAGGATTTGCAAGTCTAACGCCGAGCCAGAGTCGTACCCGTGAAAGCGCGCCATAAAGGTTCTTCAGGCACGCAGCCATTTTTTATGAATTCAGTCTACTCGATCCTTGATGCAGGTCGGACGTTCGGTTCTCGCGGCTAATCAGTGGGGTCAAAAGCATCTACAATAAGTCGCTTTTGACCACGCAAGCCTATTTTCTCCTGGGAGACCGGACAAAGACCGGCGCTTTTCTCTCCGCCAAGCTGATCGCGTCAGGTACCTACCTGCGCAAAATTTTTTTCGATGTAATTGTTGATACGCAAGGACCGGCGTGAAGACCAGCGGCTAAGCGGGGGTAATTCTTACTCGTCAAAAAATGTGCTCTCAGCGTCGGACTACGGCGACCGTTAATCATCACGCATCGCCTTTTCGTACACATGGTGATGGTACCCACAAAGTCCGCCATTAAACTGATCATCCTGTCGCAATGCCTCTTCGCAAACAGCGCATTCCGTGTAATCCAGCTCCGCTCCGCACCATAAACAGTGTTGCTCACCAATGACGAACGTATCGCGCTGGCATTCATTGCAGGTCTCGACACTAGGTTCCCCACCATCGCGAGGGTCATAGTCATAGGCGTCATCTAGATTCTTGATCATCAACGGCCCAATGAGATCGGAATGGCCACAGGCGACGCACAAGTACCTGAACGCGTCATCGTGTCCTTCAACACTCATGCCTTCCTCTATATCGTCAGCATGAGGGCGCAGCAGCGACGAACCACAGTCCTCGCATTGGCATTTCTCAAGCCAAGGCTGCATCATATCTGGCACGCCAGCTTCATTCCAGGCCGCGACACACTCCTTTCTGGTGTCCATAAAGAATGTGTGGTGGTCAAGCATGATCGGCCACGCCGCGCCTAGTAGCTCCGCAGGCTGCTCGTTGATCTGCGTCTGAACAAAATCACGTAAGATCGGGAAAAGCTCGGCAACGAAGTCTGCAACCTCACCGAGTGTATTCGCCGGATGCAAGTGCTCCAGATGATTGCGGCACTCTTGCAACTTTTCGATAGTGGCCCAATCCATTTCAATGTCAAAACCTTCGAAGCGCTTTTTTATTGTGGCCACATCGATGGTCGTGCGTTTGAACTTCCCAACGGGCTGCCATTCAACCCCGCCGTTACCATCCGCTTGGGGTAACACTTCGGGTGGGTTAAAGATGAGGGTGGCGGCATCCTGCGGATCATCGACCGACGTGGCAATCTTGTATTTGAATAGGAGTAACACTCCCGCAAACAGATTGCGTATGGCTGATAGGGCTCGAGCAGGATCCCCGTTTTGCTCGGGCGCAAGACGGCTGCGCTGAAAATCCTCAATTCCGAGGCGAATTGACGTCAGAGCGTTTTCCTTTAATTTTTCTGCATCCAATGCTGGCACCGCCATTTCACATTCTCCCTCAGTGTGACGTCCACACAATGTGCCTGTCTAAACAGTTGATAGTCTCGGTTTAATCGGTTGAATCCGTAGCCGGATGGCCAGAGCGAACTCTAACCCATCTGGCATCCAGTGTCAGATCATCTGAGCCACTACGCCTAAGGCGCGGCAGATGGTGCCGAAAGAAGCGACCTTTGCAGAGACGCGAGTGTTCGTTTTCTTGACGGATTGACCCGCTCAGTTTGCCCCTCCCTCCATATCCTCGCGAACGCCGCGACCCTGTCGTAAGATCCCTCAAAACCTAATTCCCTTAGGTCCTCGTGGATCTGTTTTAAGGTGCATCGCTGCTTCCTGGAACGAGCTGCCTCGGTCTTAAGCATGGCTGA
>NZ_JACBYS010000006.1 GCF_013408245.1 Duganella sp. 1224 | reverse complement strand
ACCCCTTCCCATCCCGAACAGGACCGTGAAACGACTCTACGCCGATGATAGTGCTGCAACCAGTGTGAAAGTAGGTTATCGTCAAGCTAGTTATTTAGAAAAAGCCCGTTCAGGTAAAGCCTGAGCGGGCTTTTTTGCGTTTGGCGCAACAGATAGATTTTGCGAGTTTTGACCTGTGGAAAGAAAGGTGTACCATCTCGACTTTCACCGCCTGAGCATCACATTTCAATGAAATTCGCAGCCCAAAGAACGCTGTACTTTACATTGGCATTGATGGCCTGGGCACCTGCCCTAGCCGACGAGTTTGCTGATGTCAGCAAGCTGGCCAAGGCCGGCAAAGTCGCTGACGCCCTCGCCAAAACCAATGAGTACCTGAGCAAGCATCCCGCCGACGCGCAAATGCGCTTCATGAAAGGGGTGTTGTTGTCTGAGCAGAACAAGTCGGAAGAGGCGATCGCCGTCTTCACCAAGCTGACCGAGGATTACAAAGACTTACCGGAGCCCTATAACAATCTGGCGGTGTTGTATGCTGCCAATGGCCAGTATGACAAGGCGCGCGTGGCGCTGGAAAAAGCGATCCGCACCAATCCAAGTTATCAGACGGCCTACGAGAACCTGGGCGATATTTACGGCAAGATGGCCAGCCAGGCTTATGACAAGGCTTTGGCATTGGGCACCGCCACGCCGCCGCCGGGCAAGTCCCGATTGACCATGCTGCGCTCTTTCTCGACCAGTACCGGCCCCACGGTGTCGGCGCCCCCAATGACGGCTGCCGCGGCGCCGGCTCCAGCTCCGGCCCCCGTGATCGCCAAGCCGGCTCCCGCGCCGCTTCCTGCGCCTGCCACGGCGAAGATTGCTGCGGCGCCGACGCCTGCGCCGCTACCGGTCCCCACGCCAGTCAAGGTCGCGCCCGCGGCACCGGCACCTGTCCTGGCGGCCGCGACACCAAAGGCCGTCCCGGCGCAAATGCCCGTCTCGGCCCCTGCACCGACGCCCCCGGCACCAGTGGCGGTGGCCGCCGCACCGCTCAAGCCTGCGCCGGCTCCGAAGCCGGACACTTCCGAGCGTGATGCCGTGCTGGCGCAAGTTCATGCCTGGGCCAAGGCTTGGGCCGCACAGAATGTCGACTCTTATCTGGCCTACTACGGCCCGCAGTTCGAGCCGCCCAAGGGCTTGAGCCGCAAGGCTTGGGCAGAAGAGCGCCGCGCCCGCATCGAGGGCAAGGGACGCATCCAGGTGGAGGTGGCGTCCCCAGAGGTCACGGTGAACGGCAGCACCGCCAGGGTCACCTTCCGCCAGACCTACGAGTCGGACCGCCTGACGGCGCGCAGCCGCAAAACGCTGGTGATGGTCAAGAATGGCGGCAAATGGCAGATCAAGCAGGAAATATCCAATTGAAAGCGCGTTTTATTGCCGGCCTGAGCCTGCTACTGCTCAGCCTCTCGGCAGGGGCGTTCGGCCATGCCGCAAAAAAGCCGGGCCTTACGCCAGCCGCGCGTAACCTCAACCCGGAACAGCGCCTCAACGAAATCTACCAGGACCTTGCCCATCACGATCTCGATGCGGCGCAGCGCAAGGCGGATGCCCTGGTGGAAGCCTATCCGAGTTTCCGCCTGGGACATCTGGTGCGGGGCGACATCCTGCTGATGCACACGCGGCCCGTGGCGGCGTTGGGCGCGGCGGCGCCGGCAGGGGCCGATTCGCGACTGGCTGATTTGCGGCGCGAGGCGGCGGTGCGCTTGCAGGCCTCGCGCCCGGCGCCCACATTGCTGCCGCGTGCGCTGCTGCAGATGCGCAAGGACCAGCGCCATGCGCTCATCGTCGACGCGCGCCATTCGCGCCTCTACCTCTACGAGAACCGCAACGATGGCCTGCGGCTGGTGCAGGACTTCTATGTCAGCCAGGGCAAGCTGGGCATCAACAAGCTGAAGGAAGGCGATATGCGCACGCCGGTGGGCGTGTATTACCTGATCGGCCGCTTGCCGGGTGTTAAGTTGCCGGACATGTACGGCAAGGGCGCGCTGCCGCTGGATTACCCGAACGACTGGGACAAGATCAATGGCCGTAGCGGCTCGGGCATCTGGGTGCATGGCACGCCGCCGGAGACGTTCAGCCGCCCGCCCTTGTCGACCGATGGCTGCGTGGTGGTCAGCAACGATGACCTGAACGTCATCACTCGTACGGTGGAGATCGGCAAAACGCCGATCCTGATCGGCGATCAAGTGGAGTTCGTCAGTAAGGAGCAGGTGGAAAAGGACTTGCAGCAAGCTGCGGCGCTGGTGGAAACCTGGCGTCGCGACGTGGAAAACCGCGATGATGTGAGCCTGAAAGCGTTGTATTCGCCGAAGTTCCGCTCAGCGGGGGATGACAGGATCGATGCCTGGCTGGACAAGAACCGCTATCTGCCGGGGGCGAAAAAGATCAGCGTGACGATCAGCGAGACGAGCTATTTCCGCCAGCCTAGCCAGGAAGAAGTTATTGTCAGCAATTTCACCCAGCAGATTGTGATCGGCAAATTCCGTCACGCGGTGCGCAAGCGGCAATATTGGGCCAAGGAGGGGAAGGACTGGCGGATAGTGGCTGAGACTAACGTGTAGGCACGCTAGCTCAGCACGGGCCCCCGCTGGCGCGGGGAGGGCGGCGGATCAGAAGTGGTACGCGGCGCGCAGTTCGAAGAAGTTCACGCCCGAATTCGGCTTCTTGTAGCCGCCGTTCGAGAAGTGCTGCACGCGGGCGGCAACTTCCCACTTGTTGTCGAACACATAGCCAACGCCCAGGTGGTCGCCGAACTGGAAGTGGGTCGACAGGCGGTTGTCGTCGTTGTTGTACAGCTTGGACAGCATGTGCACGCCGATGCCGCCTTCGTAGTAGATGCCTTTTTTGTTGTCGTTCTGGAAGCGGAACACTGGGGTGAAACCGATGTCCCACAGCTTGTGCTCGACGCCAGGCTGGTTCATGTAAGCGTTTTCGCGCCAGATGCCGGTGCTGGCTTCCCAGTAGCCGCTCAGGTTGGTGCCGTTCGACTGGAACCACTTGGTGTCCCAGTCTTTGGCGGCGCTGAAGCGGACCATTTGGACTTTGGAGCCGGTGCCCACGTCGACCGACACGGAATCAACCAGTTTGTCATCGGCGAACGCGCTTTGCGCAACGACCAGGGCGGCTGCAACCGCCATCATTTTTTTAGCGAACATAGTATCCTTGGAATGTTGAATGCTGTATCTCAGGTTTGTTATACGGCTAACCCGTGATTGTACCGGGGTTCGGGAAAATATTCAGGAGCGGCATTGTCGACGCAAATTAGCTTTTTAGGCATAGGCTTGATGGGGGATCCGATGGCGCGGCGCCTGCTGGCGGCCGGCCATGCGGTCACGGTCTGGAATCGCACCCACGCCAAGGCGGAAGCGCTGGCCGGCGCTGGCGCGCGCGCCGTGCCGGATGTGCAAGAGGCGGTGCGTGGCGCGCAGGTCATCATCTCCATGCTGGAGGCCGGCCCGACGGTGCAACAGGTGCTGGCGGCGGCGCTGCCGGCGCTGGCGCCCAATACACTGTGGATCGACATGAGCTCGACGCAGCAGGCCGAAGCGCAAGCCGTCCATGCGCGGCTGACGGCGCGCGGCTGCCGCTTCATCGACGCCCCGGTGTCCGGCGGCGTGGGCGGCGCGGCGGCCGGCACACTGGCCATCATGGCCGGCGGCGGCGCCGAGGATTTTGCCGAGGCCGAACCGCTGCTGTCCGCCATGGGCCGCGCCACGCTGGTCGGCCCGGCCGGCGCCGGGCAGGTGGCCAAGCTGTGCAATCAGCTGATTGTTGGTGCAACGATCAATATTGTCGCGGAGGCCATGCTGCTGGCGCAGGCGGCCGGCGCCGACCCGGCGGCAATGCGCGCCGCCATCCGCGGCGGGTTTGCCGAGTCGAAGATTTTAGAGGTGCACGGCCAGCGCATGCTGGACCGGAATTTTGTCGCCGGCGGCAAGATCAGCACGCAGTTGAAGGACCAGCGCAACATCCTGGCGGCGGCCGAGGCGGCTGGCGTGGTGCTGCCGCTGACGGAACTGGTGACGGCGCGCTACCTGACGCTGTCCAAAACCATCCCGCAAGCCGATCACGCGGCCGCGCTGATCGGCCTGGAGCAGCTGAATCCGGGCCAGCGCGTTGGCACCGGCCCCGACCAGCTAGGCTGACTCAGGCCGCCTTGGGCAGGCTGGCCTCGGTCAGCTTGACCCAGAAGCTGGCGCCGACCGGCAGCAGGTTGTCGTTGAAGTCGTAGCTGCCGTTGTGCAGCACGCAGGGGCCGAGGCCATGGCCGCCGTCGCGGTGGTCGCCCTCGCCATTGCCGATGAAGATGTAGCAGCCCGGCTTGGCCTGCAGGAAGTAGGCGAAGTCCTCGGCCGCCATCGACGGCTCGGTGTTGTCATCGACCTTGTCGGCGCCCACCACCGACTTCATCACCTCCACCGCGAAGCGCGTCGCTTCCGGATCGTTGACCAGCGGCGGGTAGTTGCGGCGGAAGCGGAATTCCACTTCAGCGCCAAACGCGGCGGCAGTGTTGACGGCCACTTCTTCCATCTGCTTTTCGATCGCGTCCAGCACCTTGGCGGACAGCGTGCGCACCGTGCCGGCCAGCTTGGCCTCGTCGGGAATGACGTTGGTGGCGGTACCGGCGTGGAACTGCGTCAGCGACAGCACGGCGGTGTCGATCGGATTGGTGCGGCGGCTGACGATGGTCTGCCACGCCTGCGCGATCTGCATGCCGATGATGACCGGGTCGATGCACTTGTGCGGCTGCGCGGCGTGGCCGCCCTTGCCCTTCACCGTCAGATAGAACTCGTTACTGGAGGCCATTTGCGGGCCGGGCGTGACGCTCATGTGGCCGGACGGGATGCCGGGCCAGTTGTGCATGCCGTAGATGGCGTCCATCGGGCATTGCTCGAACAGGCCATCGTCGATCATGCGCCGGGCGCCGGCGCCGCCTTCTTCCGCCGGCTGGAAAATGAGGTAAACCGTTCCGTCGAAATTGCGGTTGTCGGCCAGGTGTTTGGCCGCGCCCAGCAGCATGGCGGTGTGGCCGTCATGGCCGCAGGCGTGCATCTTGCCGGGATGGCGCGAGGCGTGCGGGAAGGTGTTCACTTCCTGCATCGGCAGCGCGTCCATGTCGGCGCGCAGGCCGATGGCGCGCGCCGAGGTGCCGTTCCGGATGATGCCGACCACGCCGGTCACGCCCAGGCCGCGTATCACCGGGATGCCCCATTCGGTGAGCTTGGCGGCCACCACCTCGGACGTGCGTTGTTCTTCGTAGCAGAGTTCCGGATGGGCGTGCAGGTCGCGCCGTATCGCTTGAATTTCGGATTGAAATGCAATGATGGGATCTACCAGTTTCATGCTGCTTCTCCAATAATTCGGGTCGCTTGCTTTTTAAGCATCGAGAACAGCCATTGTAGCCCTTGTCAGCCGACTAAAGCCAGAGCGGGCGCAATGGTTTACGATACCGTTTTACGCATATGCTTCCCTGGATTTTTTCATGACTACCACACAAGTCCGCGCAGCCTGCCCGCTCGACTGCCCCGACACCTGCGCCCTGCTGGTGACGGTGGAAGACGGCGTCGCCACCGCGGTCAAGGGCGATCCCGACCACCCGACCACGGCCGGCGTGCTGTGCACCAAAGTGTCGCGCTATACCGAGCGCACCTACCACGAAGACCGCTTGCTGTACCCGCTCAAGCGCGTCGGCAAAAAAGGCGAGGGCAAGTTCCAGCGCATCAGCTGGGACGAGGCGCTGGACACCATCGCCGCGCGCCTGAAGCCGATCGCCGCGCGCGCGCCGGAAGCCATCCTGCCCTACAGCTATTGCGGCACCATGGGACTGATCCAGGGCGAGTCGATGTCGTCGCGCTTCTTCAACAAGATCGGCGCCTCGCTGCTGGACCGCACCATCTGCGCGATGGCCGGCGCCACCGGCTACAAGTACACCATCGGCAGCTCGGTCGGCACCGACATGGAGCAGTTCCAGAGCGCCAAGCTGCTGATCATCTGGGGCGGCAATCCGATCGCCTCCAACCTGCACTTCTGGATGCGCGCGCAGGAAGCCAAGCGCAATGGCGCGAAGCTGATCGCCATCGATCCCTACCGCTCGCTGACGGCCGAGAAGTGCCACCAGCACATCGCCCTGCTGCCCGGCACCGACTCGGCGCTGGCGCTGGGCATGATGCATGTGCTGATCGCCGAAGACCTGCTGGACCACGACTACATCGCGCGGTACACGCTGGGCTTCGATCAGTTGAAGGAACGCGCCGCCGAATGGACGCCGGAACGCACGGCGGCCACCTGCGGCATCACGGTCGCCGAAGTGGTGGAGCTGGCGCGCCTGTACGGCGGCATGGCCAAAACCGGCGAGCCAGTGGCGATCCGCACCAACTATGGCGTGCAGCGCGTGCATGGCGGCGGCATGGCGGTGCGGAATATCGCCTGCCTGCCGGCGCTGGTGGGCGCGTGGCGCCATCCGGCCGGCGGCGTGCAGCTGTCGGCCAGCGGCTCCTTCCCGACCAACAAGGCCAGGCTGCAGCGCACCGATTTGCTGAAGAAGATCCCGCGCACCATCAACATGAGCACCATCGGCGACGACCTGCTGCGGCCGGCGTCGCCGGCGTTCGGGCCGGCGGTGGAGGCGGTCATCGTCTACAACTCGAATCCGGTGGCGGTGGCGCCGGATTCGGACAAGGTGATGCGCGGCTTCCTGCGCGAGGATTTGTTCACGGTGGTGCTGGAGCACTTCCAGACCGACACCGCGGATTACGCCGACATCGTGCTGCCGGCCACCACGCAGCTGGAGCACCTCGACGCCCACACCTCCTACGGCCACCTGTACATGATGGCGAATAACCCCGCCATCGCGCCGATCGGCGAGGCCAAGCCGAACACCGAAATCTTCCGCCTGCTGGCGGCGCGCATGGGCTTTGACGACGACTGCTTCAAGGAGACGGACGACCAGCTGGCGTCCATCGCCTTCAACGCGCAGGATGCGCGCGCGGTCGGTTTCGACTGGGACGCCTTGAAGCGCCAGGGCTGGCAGAGACTGAACATGCCGGCCGCGCCGTTCGCGCAGGGCGGCTTCGCCACGCCGTCCGGCAAGTGCGAGTTCTATTCCGCGAAGATGGCCAAGGACGGACTCGATCCGCTGCCGGCCTACGTGCCGCCGTATGAATCGGCGGCCAGCAATCCGGCGCTGGCGGCGCGCTATCCGCTGGCGATGATTTCTCCGCCGGCGCGCAACTTCCTCAACTCCACCTTCGTCAACGTCAAGAGCCTGCGTGCGACGGAGGGCGAGCCGCATCTGGACATCCATCCCGACGACAGCGCGGCGCGCGGCATCGCGCACGGCGACATGGTCCGCATCTTCAATGACCGCGGCTCCTTTGTGGCCAAGGCGCGCGTGACGGACAAGGCGCGCGCGGGTCTCGTTGTCGGCTTGTCAGTGTGGTGGAAAAAGCTCGCCACGGATGGCAAAAACGCCAATGAGGTTACCAGCCAACAGTTGACAGATATGGGCCGCGCGCCGACGTTTTACGATACACTGGTTCAAGTCGAGAGAGTCGCCGCTTGAAGGTAATGTATGCGCAATATTGCACGCCGAATGCTCCGCGCCAGGTACTGGCTGGTGCCGGCGTGCGCCGCCGCGATGCTGGCCGGCTGCGCGCAATTCAAGTACTACATGCAGGCCGCGCAAGGCCAGTATGCGCTGTGGTCGGACGCGCGTCCGATCGACGACTGGCTCGGTGATCCGTCCACCGATCCGCAGCTCAAGGCGCGCCTGGAAAAGGCGCTGTTGATCCGCAAGTTCGCGGTCAGGGAACTGGGCCTGCCGGACAACGCCAGCTACAAAAATTACGCCGCCTTGTCGCGCCCCTTCGTGCTGTGGAACGTGGTGGCGACGCCGGAGCTGTCGCTGCGGCCGATCCAGTGGTGCTTCCCGATCGCGGGCTGCGTCAGCTATCGCGGCTACTACAGCAAGGACGATGCGCTGGCCTACGCCGACGAACTGCGCAAGGAGGGCAACGACGTGCAGGTGGGCGGCGTGCCGGCGTATTCCACGCTGGGCTGGTTCAGCGATCCGCTGCTGTCCACCTTCATCAACTATTCCGACGCCGAGCTGGCGCGCATGGTGTTCCACGAGCTGGCGCACCAGGTGGTGTACGTGCCGGGCGATACGCAATTCAACGAGAGCTTCGCCACCGCGGTGGAGGAGGCCGGCGTGGCGCGCTGGCTGGAGCTGTATGGCACCGATCCGATGCGCGAGGCCTATGCCCGCTACAACGCGCGGCGGCAGGACTTCCTGGCGCTGCTGGTGCGCCACCGCAAAATGCTGGCCGACCTGTACGCCAGCAAGACCAGCACCCGCCACAAGCGCGCCGAGAAGGCGCGCATCTTCGCCCATCTCAAATCCGACTATCTGAAGCTGAAGGAAAGCTGGGGCGGCTACGCCGGCTACGACCGCTGGTTTGCCGAGCCGCTGACCAACGCCCACCTGTCCGCCGTGGGGACGTACCACGATTATCTACCGGCCTTCCGGGCGTTGCTAAAGCAGGAACGAACGTTCGTGCGTTTCTATGCTGCGGTGCAAAAGATAGCGACTCTTGATGTAGTTCAACGCCGCCAGCAGTTGGACGTCTTGGGCCGCCCGGCGATGCTCAACGCGGAGGGCACCAAGGATGGTTCCGCCGGCGCCGAAGGCGCGCATTGATGTTGCGCCGCGTCATGAAAAGCCGTTAGAACCTCCGTTCTAATTATGGTTAAATGCGCTTGCGTACGGGCTTGGTGCCCGATAGCATCGCATCATCAGCAAGCTCCCCTTACAACGATAATTATTCGAGACAGAGGCACAGGATGGAGAAAATCTGGTTGAAATCGTATCCGCCGGGCATGCAGACCGAGGTCGATACGGGTCAGTACCGTTCGCTGGTGCAGTTGCTGGAAGAAGCTTTCCACAAGTATGCCGACCGCAACGCTTACGTCTGCATGGACAAGTTCCTCACCTATGCCGAAATCGACGCGTACTCGAAGCGTCTGGGCGCGTGGCTGCAAAGCCGCGGCCTGAAGCCGGGGGCGCGGGTGGCCATCATGATGCCGAACGTGCTGCAGTATCCGATCGCGATCGCGGCCATCCTGCGCGCCGGCTACACGGTGGTCAACGTCAATCCGCTGTACACGCCGCGCGAGCTGGAGCACCAGCTGAACGATGCCGGCGCCGAGGCCATCATCATCCTGGAGAACTTTGCCACCACGCTGGAGCAGGTGCTGGGGCGGACCCAGGTCAAGCACATCGTCGTGGCCAGCATGGGCGAGATGCTCGGCAGCCTGAAGGGCATGCTGGTCAATTTTGTGGTGCGCAATGTGAAGAAGCTGGTGCCGGCGTTTTCGCTGCCGAACGCGGTGCGCTTCAAGGACGCGCTGTCGCAGGGCGGCGGCATGAAGCTGACGCCGGTCGAGCGGCAGTACAACGATCCGGCGTTCTTGCAGTACACCGGCGGCACCACCGGCGTGTCCAAGGGCGCGACGCTGACGCACCAGAACATCGTCGCCAACCTGCTGCAGAGCGAGGCGTGGTCGCAGCCGGCGCTGGGCGATTCCAGCGCGCAGACGACCATCGTCTGCGCGCTGCCGCTGTACCATATCTTCGCGCTGACGGCGTGCGCGATGTGGGGCATGCGGGTGGGCGCGCTGAACATCCTGATTCCGAATCCGCGCGACATCGGCGGCTTCGTCAAGGAGCTGGCCAAGTACAAGTTCAACATGTTCCCGGCGGTGAACACGCTGTACAACGCGCTGCTGAACCATCCGGATTTCGCCCACCTGGATTTCTCGGCGCTCAAGATCTGCAACGGCGGCGGCATGGCGGTGCAGCAGTCCGTCAACGACCGCTGGCTGAAGGTGACCGGTGTGTCCATCATCGAGGGTTACGGCTTGTCCGAGACCTCGCCGGTGGCCACCTGCAACCGCGCCGACAGCACGGCGTTCACCGGCACCATCGGCCTGCCGGTGCCGTCGACCGACATCGCCATCCTGGATGACGACGGCAAGGAAGTGCCGCTGGGCACGCCGGGCGAGATCGCTATCCGCGGCCCGCAGGTGATGGCCGGCTACTGGAACCGGCCAGACGAAACCGCCAAGGTGATGACGCCGGAGGGTTTCTTCAAATCCGGCGACGTCGGCGTGATGGATGAGCGCGGCTTCGTTAAAATTGTCGACCGCAAGAAGGATATGATCCTGGTGTCGGGCTTCAACGTCTATCCGAACGAGCTGGAAGGCGTGATCGCCGCCCATCCGGGCGTGCTGGAGTGCGCCGCGATCGGCGTGCCGGACGAGCATTCCGGCGAGGCGGTGAAAATCTTCGTGGTCCGCAAGGACCCGAACCTGACGCAGGAGGCGCTGATGGCCTACTGCAAAGAACAACTGACCGGCTATAAAAAGCCGAAATACATTGAGTTCCGCGAGGAGCTCCCAAAAACCAATGTCGGGAAAATTCTGCGCCGCATGTTGCGCGACGAACCACCCGGCGAGAAGAAGAAGGCAGCATAAAGATGGAAAAGATTTGGCTCAAGTCGTACCCGGAAGGCGTACCGGCGGAGATCGACCCCACCCAGTTCCGCTCGGTGACACACCTGATGGAGGAATCGTTCCGCAAGTACGCGGACCGCAATGCCTTCGTGTGCATGGACAAATTCCTGACCTACGGCGAGCTGGATCACCTGTCGCAGCAAGTGGGCGCGTGGCTGCAGTCGAAAGGCCTGCAGCCGGGCGCGCGCGTGGCGGTCATGCTGCCAAACGTGCTGCAGTATCCGGTGATCATGGCCGGCATCCTGCGCGCCGGCTACACCGTGGTCAACGTCAATCCGCTGTACACGCCGCGCGAGCTGCAGCACCAGCTGACCGACTCCGGTGCCGAAGCCATCTTCGTGCTGGAAAACTTTGCCACCACGGTGCAGCAGGTGGTGGCGCAGACTTCCGTCAAGCACGTGGTGGTGGCCAGCATGGGCGATATGCTGGGCGGGCTGAAGGGCTTTATCGTCAAC
The DNA here is from genome assembly GCF_013408245.1 of Duganella sp. 1224. Taxonomy (GTDB): domain Bacteria; phylum Pseudomonadota; class Gammaproteobacteria; order Burkholderiales; family Burkholderiaceae_D; genus Rugamonas. The sequence continues at coordinate 276,817 of NZ_JACBYS010000006.1, read as the reverse complement.
TTCGTGGTGCGCAATGTGAAGAAGATGGTGCCGGCGTTTTCGCTGCCGGGATCGGTGTCGTTCAAGCAGGTGCTGGCGGAAGGCGCGGGCAAGACGCTGCAGCCGGCCAAGCAGGGGCATGACGATATCGCCTTCCTGCAGTACACCGGGGGGACCACCGGCGTGTCCAAGGGCGCCATCCTGCTGCACCGGAATATCATCGCCAACGTGCTGCAAAACGAGGCGTGGCTGCAGATGAAGGCCGGCGGCGAGCCGATGGTGTTTGTGGCCGCGCTGCCGCTGTATCACATCTATTCGCTGACGGTCAGCGCCTTCATGAGCATCCGCACCGGCGGCCTGAGCCTGCTGATTCCGAATCCGCGCGACATCCCTGGCTTCGTCAAGGAGCTGGCCAAGTACAAGGTGACGGTGCTGCCGGCCGTGAACACGCTGTACAACGCGCTGCTGAACAACGCCGACTTCGCCAAGCTGGACTTCTCGTCCTACAAGCTGTGCAACGGCGGCGGCATGGCGGTGCAGAAGGGCGTGGCCGAGCGCTGGCTGAAGGTGACCGGCACGCCGATCATCGAGGGCTATGGCCTGTCCGAGACGTCGCCGGTGGCCACCGCCAACCGCATCGACATCAAGGAATTCACCGGCACCATCGGCCTGCCGATTCCATCGACCGAGGTGGCGATCCTGGACGACGATGGCAAGCCGCTGCCGATCGGCTCGACCGGCGAGATCGCGATTCGTGGTCCGCAGGTGATGGCCGGCTACTGGAACCGCCCCGAGGAAACCGCCAAGTCGATGACGGCCGACGGCTTCTTCAAGACCGGCGACGTGGGCGTGATGAACGAAGACGGCTACACCAAGATTGTCGACCGCAAGAAGGACATGATCATCGTCTCCGGCTTCAACGTCTATCCGAACGAGGTGGAAGAGGTGGTGGCGTCGCATCCTGGCGTGCTGGAAGTGGCGTGCATCGGGGTGCCGGACAAGAACTCGGGCGAGGCGGTGAAGCTGTTCGTGGTGCGCAAGGATCCCAACCTGACCGCCGAGCAGATTCTCGACTACTGCAAGCACGAGCTGACCGCCTACAAGAAGCCGAAGTACATCGAGTTCCGCGACGAGCTGCCGAAGACCAACGTCGGCAAGATCCTGCGCCGCCAGCTGCGCGACGAAAAAGCCGCCGCCTGACCCCCGTCGTCCCGGCGCAGGCCGGGACCCATAGAACGTCTCCGTATTTAGCTCAGCATGGGTCCCGGCGGGTCAGGTTTTGCGCAGGCCCGGCTGGCCATTGCGGACCACGAAGCCGGCGGCGCGGGCGATGGCGCTGGCGCTGTTGTGCACATCGTCCAGCGCCAGAAAGTGGGCGGTGGTGTCGGCCGGCGTGATGGTCAGCAGCATGTAGCCACGCTTGTCGCTGCGGCCATACTTGATGGCGTGATTCATCCTCACATATTCCTCCGTGCGCGCCTGCGGGCGTGACGGCGACGTCACCGACGTGCCGCAGAACTCCGTCGCCACCAGCGGATTGCCGGCACTGCGCGGGCGCGATGGATTGCGCGCCAGCTCGCCGGCAAAGAAGCTGTGCACATCCCCCGACAGCACCAGCGGATTGCTGGCCCGGCTGGTGTAGAGCGTGTCCATCAGGCGCTGGCGCGCCACCGGATAACCATCCCAGCCATCGGTCCAGAAGCGGCCGTCGCCCTCCTTCACGACAGGCACTTGGCTGTTCTGCGCCATCAGCGTCTGCTGGGCGAGGATGTTCCAGCGCGCCGGCGAAGCGCTCAGTCCCTGCGCCAGCCATTGTTCCTGCTCCTTGCCCAGCATGCTGCGGCCGCGGTCCAGCAGCGCCGGGCAGTCGCGCGGCGTTACCGAGCTGGAACCGCCGCGTCCCTTCGGCGGACAGGCGTGGTAGGCGCGGTATTGGCGGTCGTCCAGCACGTGGAAGCGCGCCAGCCTGCCCCAGTCGTAGCGCTGGAAGATGCGCAGGTGAGCGAAGTCTGTCGGCGTCGAGGACAGCCGAAGCGGCATGTGCTCGTAGAAGGCCTGGTACGCGGCCGCGCGGCGTTCGATGAAGCGCGGATTGAGACGCTCATCACGGTCGTTGCCGTAATCGTTGGCCACCTCGTGGTCATCCCAGGTGACGATCCACGGCGCGGCGTGGTGCGCGGCCTGCAGTTGCGGGTCGGTTTTGTACTGGGCATAGCGCGCGCGGTAGTCGGCCAGCGTGAAGCACTCGGAGACGCGTACCGCGCTTTTCGGATGCTGCAGCTGGTACGGCCCCCACTCATAAATGTAATCGCCCAGGAAGGCCACCAGGTCCGGCGCGGCGGCGGCGATGTGGCGGTGCGCCGCATAGGTGCCGAATTCCCAGTGCTGGCAGGACGCCACGGCCAGCTTCAGCGTGGACGGCATGGCATCGGCGGCGGGTGCGGTGCGGGTGCGGCCGACCGGGCTGACGGCGTCGCCCAGCATGAAGCGATACCAGTACCAGCGATCCGGCCGCAAGCCGGTGACGTCGACGTGTACGCTGTGCGCCAGTTCGGGCGGCGCGCTGGCCGTGCCCTTGGCAACGATGCGGCGGAAGTTGTCGTCCTCCGCCATCTCCCAGCGCACGCTGAAGGCCAGCGGCGGCGTCGTCGTCGCATCGAGGGGGTGTTGCAAAACGCGAGTCCAGATCACCACCGCGTTGGGCAGCGGCGAGCCCGAAGCCACGCCTAGCGAGAACGGATACGCCGCAAGGGGTCCGACCCCTTTTGGCTGTTCGGGTTGAAAGGTGCCAAGCGCGGCCAAGGCGCCGAGAAAGATGCGGCGTTGTTCATCCATGCAGCGCAGGCTATCACGCTTACTGCTGGATCAGCGTTTCGATAGGCGGCACCTTGCGCGGCTTGCGGTTGGAGTCCGTCGCCACGTAGGTCAGCGTGGCCTCGGTCACTTTCACGGTGTCGGCCTGCAGGCGGTTGCGCTCGGCGTACACCTCCACCTGTACCGTAATGGACGTATTGCCAACCTTGACAATATCAGCATAGAACGACAGCAGGTCGCCCACGAACACCGGATTCTTGAACACGAACGAGTTCACCGCGATGGTGGCCACACGGCCATTGGCGCGACGGGTGGCCGGCAGCGAGCCGGCAATGTCCACCTGGGCCATGATCCAGCCGCCGAACACGTCGCCGTAGACGTTGGCGTCGGACGGCGCCGGCATCATCCGCAGTTCCGGCATCTTCCCGGCTGGCAGGCCACGATTGACGGTGGTGACGGCGATAGGGGAGGGCGTTGGGGACGTGGTCATCTTAAAATCTCTTCAGGGGCTACAATAAACAAGATTGAAACATAAAAACGCTATTATCCACCATGCGCCGTTATTCCGAATCCCCGCCAGCTCCCGCCAGCACGCCCGCTTCGTCCCGCAGCGATTTCTCCACCCTCCGCACCCTGCTGCCGTATTTGTGGGTCTACAAATGGCGCGTGGCGCTGGCGCTGGGCTGCCTGGTCGGCGCCAAGCTGGCCAACGTCGGCGTGCCGGTGGTGATGAAAAAGCTGATCGATTCGCTGACCATCACGCCGTCCCATCCGCAAGCCTTGCTGGTGCTGCCGCTCGGCGCGCTGGTGGCGTATGGCGTGCTGCGCGTGTCGACCACCGTGTTCACCGAGCTGCGTGAATTCCTGTTCGCGCGCGTGACGCAGCGCGCCGTGCGCACCATCGCGCTGAAGGTGTTCCGCCACCTGCACGCGCTGTCGCTGCGTTTCCACCTGAACCGCCAGACCGGCGGCATGACGCGCGATATCGAACGCGGCACGCGCGCCGTCGGCTCGCTGATCTCGTACACGCTGTTTAACATCCTGCCGACGCTGGTGGAGATTACGCTGGTGCTGGGCTATCTGGTCACGCATTACGACATCTGGTTCTCGGTGATCACCTTTGTGGCGCTGGTGTCGTACATTACCTTCACGGTGATCATCACCAACTGGCGCACGCACTTCCGCCGCACCATGAACGAGATGGACTCGAAGGCCAACACCAAGGCCATCGACTCGCTGATCAACTACGAAACGGTGAAGTACTTCGGCAACGAGGAGTACGAGGCGCGCCGCTACGACGAGGGCTTGCAGAACTACGAGAGCGCGGCGGTCAAGTCGCAAACGTCGCTGTCGCTGCTGAACACCGGCCAGTCGATGATCATCGCCATTGCGGTGACGCTGATCCTGTGGCGCGCCACGGTGGGCGTCATCGACGGCAAGATGACGCTGGGCGATCTGGTGCTGGTCAACTCCTTCATGATCCAGCTGTACATTCCGCTGAACTTCCTCGGCGTGATCTACCGCGAAATCAAGCAAAGCCTGGCGGACATGGAGAAGCTGTTCTCGCTGCTGGACCAGAACCGCGAAATCGCCGACGCGCCGGACGCCAGGCCGCTGGTCACGCATGGCGCGCAGGTGCGCTTCAACCACGTTGACTTCAGCTACGATCCCAAGCGCCAGATCCTGTTCGACGTCGACTTCACCATCGCGCCGGGCACCACGACAGCGGTGGTGGGCCACAGCGGTTCCGGCAAGTCGACCTTGTCGCGTTTGCTGTTCCGCTTCTATGAAGTCAACAGCGGCAGCATTACCATCGACGGCCAGGACCTGCGCTCGCTGACGCAGGACTCGGTGCGCCACGCCATCGGCATCGTGCCGCAGGATACGGTGCTGTTCAACGACACCATCGAATACAACATCGCCTACGGCAAGCCGGGCGCCTCGCACGACGAGATCGTGGCCGCCGCGCGCGCCGCGTCGATCCACGACTTCATCGACAGCCTGCCGGATGGGTACAAGAGCATGGTCGGTGAGCGCGGCCTGAAGCTGTCCGGCGGCGAAAAGCAGCGCGTGGCGATTGCGCGCACGCTGCTGAAGAATCCCGCCATCCTGATCTTCGACGAAGCCACGTCGGCGCTGGACTCCAAGGCGGAGCAGGCGATTCAGGCGCAGTTGAAGGAAATCTCGCGCACCCGCACGACGATGGTGATCGCCCACCGCCTGTCCACCGTGGCCGATGCGCAGCAGATCATCGTGCTGGATCATGGCCGCATCGTCGAACGCGGCACCCATCAATCGCTGCTGGCCGCCAACGGCCTGTACGCGCAGATGTGGGAGCGCCAGCAGGCCAAGGCTGAGGAAGAGGACAGCGTCGTCTGAACCTTCAGACCAACGATTCCGCGTAATGGCTGCGCTTGCTTGCTGTGCGCTGCCTCAAGGCGCATCATGTGCGCACGGACTACGCTTCAATGACATCTTTTACCGCAGAAGCCTGGGCCACGACGTCGCCATGAGCCCTTTATTACGCAGGGGCTGTGATGGGTGGCATTGCCGCGGCAACCGGCCGAACGTTTGCGGGCGCCTGATGCACCATCCTGAGCTATACGCGGAGGAACCAATGAAAGATGGGTTAATGCTACTGCTTACCGGAGTGATTTGTGCTGGTGGCGCAGCACTATTTTTCCGATTCTTTGGGAGCGATGCGGTCAACATCATCTTGTTGTTGACACTGATTTGTACGCTGATTGACAACGCTCGTCTGCGCCGCCGGTTGCGGGAGATGGGGGCCAGGCCGGAGGGCAAGCGCACCTGGCTGTAATGAAAAAGGCCGCTTGCAGGCGCGATCCTGTTACGTTGGCGTTTACCCGGTCATTCCGGCGCAGGCCGGAATCCATACGCAGCATGTGTCATGTCATGCGTGCGTTCTATGGGGTCCGGCTTGCGCCGGAACGACGGGCTTGACTGGCGGTGTTATGTAGCAGCTTTCGGCGTGTCCATCTCGCCTTCCCACTTGGCGACCACGGCGGTGGCGATGCCGTTGCCGATGACGTTGGTGGCCGAGCGCGCCATGTCGAGGAAGTGGTCGATGCCCAGCAGCAGCAGCATGCCGGCTTCCGGAATGTTGAACTGGCCCAGCGTGGCGGCAATCACCACCAGCGACGCGCGCGGCACGCCGGCCATGCCTTTCGAGGTCAGCATCAGCACCGCCATCATGGTCATCTGCTGGCCCAGCGACATCTCGATGCCGTAGGCCTGGGCGATGAACACGGTGGCGAAGGTGCAGTACATCATCGAGCCGTCCAGGTTGAACGAGTAGCCGATCGGCAGCACGAACGAGGCGATGCGGTTGCGCACGCCAAAGCGCTCGAGGCCTTCCAGCGTTTTCGGGTAGGCTGCCTCGCTCGACGCGGTCGAGAACGCCAGCAGCGCCGGGCTGCGCATTTCCTTCATCAGGTCGAAGATGCGGCGCTTGAGGAACAGGAAGCCGATGAAGATCAGCAGCGCCCACAGCAGCGCGATGCCGAAGTAGAACTCGGCCATGAACACGCCGTAGGTCTGCAGCACGCCCAGGCCGCTTTTGGCGATGGTGCCGGCCACCGCCGCAAACACCGCGAACGGCGCGAACTGCATGACGTAGCCGGTGACTTTCAGCATCACGTGGGCCACGCCGTCCAGCGCTTCGATCAGCGCGTTGGCCTTGGGGCCGACCGCGGCCGCCGCCGAGCCGAAGAACAGCGAGAAGATCACGATCTGCAGGATTTCATTCTTGGCCATACCGTCGACGATGGAGGCCGGCACCAGGTGGGTGACGAAGTCCTTCAGCGTCAGGCTGGAGGTGGCCAGGTCGGCCTTGGCGGCGGTGGCGGCCATGTGGCCCAGCAGCGCGTCGCCCGGACGGAAGATGTTGACCAGAATCAGGCCCAGCGTCAGCGACATGACCGAGGCGATGAAGAACCAGCCCAGCGTCTTGATGCCGACGCGGCCGACGGCGCTGGCGTCGCCCATCTTGGCGATGCCGCACACCAGCGTGGAGAACACCAGCGGTGCGATAATCATTTTGATCAGGCGCAGGAACAGCGTGGTGATCAGCGCCATGGTGTCGGCAAAGCCGGTTGGGTTGGCCAGGTTATCGTGGGCGAAATAGCCGGTGATGATGCCTAGCGCCAGTCCAATCAGGATGTACGTGGTCAATCGGCTTTGTTTGTTCATATTGTTGGGTTTCCTGTGGTAGTGTCTCTTCTTGGCCTGCACAGCGGGCAGGTTGGCGGCCACTGCGTTCTTCCTGGCGTGGCGACAGCCGGTTGGAAGGTGCGCCGGCTGCTGAAACTATTGGCAAGTTCCGCAGTATCCTTGTGGGCAGGGACGCTGTCAAGCGCGTGGGCGCCGCGCGCCGTGCCAGACCGAATAATCTATTTTCTTATGATCGAAATCAAAAACATCAGCAAGTGGTATGGCCAATTCCAGGTGTTGAAGGATTGCAGCACCCGTGTCAGCAAGGGCGATGTGATGGTGATTTGCGGGCCGTCCGGCTCCGGCAAGTCGACCCTGATCAAGACCGTCAACGGGCTGGAACCGTTTCAGCAGGGGGAAATCATCGTCGATGGCACCTCGGTCGGCGCCAGGGGCACCGATCTGCCGGCCCTGCGGGCGCGGATCGGCATGGTGTTTCAGAACTTTGAGCTGTTCCCGCATTTATCGGTGCGCGACAACCTGACGTTGGGCCAGATCAAGGTGCTGGGCCGTGGCGTGGACGAGGCCACCGCGCGCGGTTTGCAGTATCTGGACCGGGTCGGCCTGCTGGCGCAGCAGGACAAATTCCCCGGCCAGTTGTCGGGCGGGCAGCAGCAGCGGGTGGCGATCGCCCGCGCGCTGGCCATGGACCCGATCGCCATGCTGTTCGACGAGCCGACCTCGGCGCTGGACCCGGAGATGATCAACGAGGTGCTGGATGTGATGGTCGGCCTGGCGCAGGAGGGCATGACCATGATGGTGGTGACGCACGAAATGGGCTTCGCCCGCAAGGTGGCCAACCGGGTGGTGTTCATGGACCAGGGCGCGATCCTGGAGGACGCGTCCAAGGACGAGTTCTTCCAGGCCCCGCGCACCGAGCGCGCGCGCGATTTCCTGGCGCGTATCATTCACTGATTAATCATAGCTCCTCCACATACGCAGGATGCGGACGGTTTTTTCGTCAGGGAAGACTTCGTACCTTTTGCGCCTGGCGCGAATATAGCAGCTGCCAGCTCACCAGCTCAATTCCTTGCTGCTGTCTGCCAGTGCTTGCGCGCGCGCGGCAATGATGGATTCCCGCATGCCGGGCACGCCGATACCAGCACAGCATGATTGCGCTTGCCGGTGATGGTAACCGGGGCACGGCTGGCGGCGGTGAATACGTACGCACTGTCAGGCGGCTGGCGCAACGAGGTAAAATGTCGCCTATTCGCATTTGATAGCCTGAAAGCACGCCGCCATGTCCGATCTCGCAACCACTCCCGACAGCATCACCATCACCCGTCCAGACGACTGGCACCTGCACCTGCGCGACGGCGCCACGCTGGCCAGCGTGTTGCCGCATAGCGCCCGCCAGTTCGCCCGCGCCATCGTGATGCCAAATCTGAAACCGCCGGTGACCACCACGGCGGCCGCTGTCGCCTACCGCGAGCGTATCCTGGCCGCGCTGCCGGAGGGCATGCGCTTCGAGCCGCTGATGACGCTCTACCTCACCAACAACACCCAGCCGGACGAAATCGTGCGTGCCATGGACAGCGGCATCGTCCACGCGGTCAAGCTGTACCCGGCCGGCGCCACCACCAACTCGGACGCCGGCGTGACCGATCTGGCCAACTGCTACAAGGTGCTGGAGAAGATGCAGGAAGTGGGCATGCCATTCCTGGTGCACGGCGAAGTGACCGACCAGGACATCGACCTGTTCGACCGCGAGGCGGTGTTCATCGAGCGCGTGATGCGTCCGTTGCGCCGTGATTTCCCGGCGCTGAACATCGTGTTTGAACACATCACCACCAAGCACGCCGCCCAGTACGTGGCGGAAGCCGAAGGCCCGATCGCCGCCACCATCACCGCGCACCACCTGCTGTACAACCGCAACGACATCTTCAAGGGTGGCATCCGTCCGCACTACTACTGCCTGCCGGTGCTGAAGCGCGAAGAGCACCGCCTGGCGCTGGTGACGGCGGCCACCAGCGGCGACGAGCGCTTCTTCCTCGGCACCGACTCGGCGCCGCACGCCAAGGGCGCCAAGGAAGCCGCCTGCGGCTGCGCCGGCTGCTACACCGCGCTGCATGCGATGGAGCTGTACACCGAAGCCTTCGAGCGCGCCGGCGCGCTGGACAAGCTGGAAGCCTTCGCCAGCCTGAATGGCCCGGCCTTCTACGGCCTGCCGGTCAACCAGGAGACCATCACGCTGAAGCGCGAGCAGTGGACGCTGCCGGAAGCCCTGCCACTGGCCGACCAGACCGTGGTGCCGCTCAACGCCGGCGAAACTATCAACTGGAAAATGGTGTAAGCAGTGCGGGACACAATCGACTGGTCGCGTCCCTGGTACGAATCGGTACGCGACGCGGCCGGCCGCTTGTCCGCAGACACCCACTTCCGTGATGGCTTCAGCCAGCAGGCGGCCGCGCTGGGCCTGCGCAATCACCTTGGCCTGCCGGTGTCCTTCGTGCCGCAGGAAGCTCTGCCGGAGGGCACGGCCTACGAGGAGCACATCGGCGCCACCGGCTGCGTGCCGACGCGCGACAACTTGCACGACTTCTTCAACGGCCTGGTATGGCTGACCTTCCCGCGCATCAAAGTCCAGCTCAACGCCCTGCAGGCCGCGCAGATCGCCCGGGATGGCGTGGGCAAGTCGCGCGGCCCGGCGCGCGACGCCGCCACCATCTTCGATGAAAACGCCGCGCTGCTGGTGGTGCGCGACAACGCGGCCGGCCAGGCGCTGATGGATGCGCTGCGCGAGCACCGCTGGCATGAGGCGTTTGTCGCGCGTCGCGCCCAGTGGGGCGTGGAGGCGCAGGTCTGGCTATTCGGCCACGCGCTGATGGAAAAGCTGGTGGCGCCGCGCAAGGCCATCACCGCCCACACCCGCATCGTGCTGGCGGACGAGGAATTCTTCACGCTGGACGACAGCGCGCGCCGCGCATGGATCGACGAGCGCGTGGCGCGGCAACTGGCCGAGGAGGGCCTGAGCACCGCCGGCTTCACGCCGATGCAGGCGCTGGGCGTGCCGGGCTGGTGGCCGCAGCAGGACGCGGCCTTCTACGCCGACGCAACGGTGTTCCGCCCCAAGCGCGTGGCCGCAGTAAAATAGCCTTTTCGACATCAACCAACACGCCGCCGACGCGGCAGAAAGTGTACGCCATGACGCAGGTAATTCGCTGGGGTATTCTGGGCACGGGCAAGATCGCCAAGGCCTTCGCCACCGCCTTGCAGGACACGCCGGACGCCAAACTGGCGGCCGTTGCTTCGCGCTCCGTAGATAGCGCTACCAGCTTCGGCCTGGAGTACGGCGCCGAGCGTTTTCACGGCAGCTACCAGGCGCTGGCCGACGATCCGGACGTGGACGTGATCTACATCGGCACGCCGCACCCGATGCACCACGAGAACGCGCTGATGTGCCTCAACGGCGGCAAGGCGGTGCTGGTGGAGAAGTCGTTCACCATGAACCGCCGCCAGGCCGAGGACATCATCAACCTCGCACGCGCCAAAAAGCTGTTTGTCATGGAGGCGATGTGGACGCGCTTCATGCCGGCCATCGTCGAGGCCAAGCGCATCGTGGACAGCGGCGAGATCGGCAAGCCGGCCAACGTCTCGGCCGATTTCGGCTTTACCTCGGACGCCGGCCCGGAACACCGCCTGTTCGCGCCGGAGCTGGGCGGCGGCGCGCTGCTGGACCTGGGCATCTATCCGCTGTCGATGTCGTCGTTCTTCCTCGGCGCGGTGACCGGCGTGAAGGCGCAGGCCGAAATGGCCGCCACCGGCGTCGACATGCAGACCGCCTTCACGCTGACGCACGAAGGCGGCGGCGTCTCGTCCTGCGCCTGCAGCCTGCGTTCGCGCACGCCGACCGAACTGGTGATCTCCGGCGAAAAGGGCTACGTGCGCCTGCACGACCGCTTCCACAACACCGACACCCTCACCGTCACGCTGGTGGATGGCGCCGCGCGCAACGAGCGTACGCTGAACCTGCCGAAGTCCGGCAACGGCTACACGCACGAAGCGCAGGAAGTGGGCCGCTGCCTGCGCGCGGGCTTGATCGAAAGCCCGGTGATGCCGCATGCCGAAACGCTGGCGCTGATGGGCACCCTGGACGAGATCCGCGCCCAGATCGGCCTGCGCTACCCGGCCGACGCCTAAGGCCGCAAGCGCGGCCGGCGCGAACTGGTTACAATGCCCCGATAAGCTTTTAACAACGGGGACCACATCATGTTCGTCGCAGACCGCGCACCTTCCTTGAAAACCGTGCTGCTCGCCACCGGCGTCGTGCTGACGCTGGCGATGGGCGTGCGCCATGGCTTCGGCTTCTGGATGCAGCCGATTTCCCAGGCCAACGGCTGGACCCGCGAAACCTACTCGCTGGCGCAAGCCATGCAAAACCTGATGTGGGGTGCGCTCGGCCCGTTCGCTGGCATGGCGGCGGACCGCTTCGGCACCATGCGCGTGGTGCTGGTGGGTGCCGTCAGCTACGCGGCGGGCCTGTTCTGGATGGCGCTGGTCAAAGATCCCATGTGGTTCGTGCTGGGCACCGGCCTGTTCGTCGGCTTCGGTCTGGCCTGCACCGCGTTCGGCGCGGTGAGCGGCATCATTGGCCGCGTGGCGCCGCCGGAAAAGCGCTCGTGGGCGTTCGGCATCTCCGGCGCGGCCAGCTCGTTCGGCCAGTTCATGCTGATGCCGATCGAGCAGCAGCTGATTTCCGCCGTCGGCTGGCAGAACGCCTTCTACATCCTGGGCGCGCTGGTGGTGGCGCTGATGGTGCCGATGTCCTTCTACCTGCGCGAGCCGGCGGTGACGCACACGCACGGCGCGCAGCAGAGCATCCGCGAGGCGGCCAGCGAGGCGCTGGGCAACCGCTCCTTCCTGCTGCTGGTGGCCGGGTATTTCGTGTGCGGCTTCCAGCTGGTGTTCATTGGCGTGCACATGCCGGCGTACCTGAAGGACAAAGGCATCGCCAATCCCAACGTCGCCGTGCTGGCGCTGGCGCTGATCGGCTTGTTCAACATCTTCGGCTCGTACTACGCGGGCAAGCTGGGTGGGCGCTTCCCCAAGCGCTACCTGCTGTCGATGATCTACTTCGCGCGGGCGGCAGTGATCGCGCTGTTCCTGCTGGCGCCATTGATGCCGCTGTCGGTGTACCTGTTCGCGGCGGCGATGGGCGTGTTATGGCTGTCGACGGTGCCGCTCACCAACGGCATCATCGCCGGCGTGTTTGGCGTGCAGCATATGTCGATGCTGGCCGGGATGGTGTTCTTCTCGCACCAGTTGGGCAGCTTCCTTGGCGTGTGGCTGGGCGGCTATCTATACTCGGTGCAGGGCAACTACAACATGGTGTGGGGCATCGCGATTGCGCTGGGCGTGATGGCGGGCCTGGTCAACCTGCCGATCAACGAGCGCCCGCTGGCGCGCCTCAAGGCGGCATGATGAAAACCTGGCTGCTGCGCGCCGCCATCGCCGCCGTGCTGGCGCTGGTATTCGCCGCGTACTTGCGGCCAGACTTCATGATGGACCTCGCGAACCGTATCTACCTCTGTCTTTAAAAAAACCGGGGTCAGTGCCGACATTCGGACATTGGGTCGCGCGCGACCCAATGTCCGAATGTCGGCACTGACCCCGGTTTTTTCAGACTTTGAGGAATTCTTCGCGGCCGCCCAGCCAGCGGGCCAGGTGGGCTTCGACGGTGGCGGCTTTCTCGGGGCTGTTGGCGTGCAGAAGGTCGTGGGCGACGTCGCGCGCCTGGTCGACCAGCCAGCCGTCCGTTTCCAGGTCGGCGAAGCGCAGCATGGCCTGGCCGGATTGGCGGGCGCCGAGGAATTCGCCAGGGCCGCGGATCTCCAGGTCGCGGCGGGCGATTTCGAAGCCGTCGGTGGTTTCGCGCATCGTCATCAGGCGCTGTTTGGCGATCTGGCCCAGCGGGCTTTGGTACAGCAGCAGGCACACCGATGCCGCCGATCCCCGCCCCACGCGGCCGCGTAGCTGGTGCAGCTGCGACAGGCCGAATCGCTCGGCATGCTCGATCACCATCAGCGAGGCGTTGGGGACGTCCACGCCCACCTCGATCACCGTGGTGGCCACCAGCACCTGCATGTCGTTGGCGATGAAGGCGTCCATCACTTCCTGCTTTTCCGCCGGTTTCAGGCGGCCGTGCACCAGGCCCACGTTGAGGTCGGGCAGCGCCTCCGCCAGCAGCGCGTGGGTGTCGGTGGCGGTTTGCAGTTGCAGCGCTTCCGATTCTTCGATCAGCGGACAGACCCAGTAGACCTGCCGGCCTTCCAGCGCGGCCGCGTGCACGCGTTCGATCACCTCGTCGCGCCGGTTCTGGTCGATGGTGCGCGTGACGATCGGGCTGCGGCCCGGCGGCAGTTCGTCGATGACCGAGACTTCCAGGTCGGCGTAGTAGGTCATCGCCAGCGTGCGCGGGATCGGCGTGGCGGACATCATCAACTGGTGCGGCACCGAGCCTTCCACGCCCTTGTTGCGCAGCACGAGCCGCTGGCCGACGCCGAAGCGGTGCTGCTCGTCGACGATCACCAGCCCGAGATTTTCGAACGTGACCACGTCCTGCAGCAGCGCGTGGGTGCCGACCACCAGCCGCGCCTCGCCGGATTCGATCAGTTCATACGCCGCCTGCTTGTCCTTTTTCTTCAAGCTGCCGCTCAGCCATGCGACCTTGACGCCCAAGGGCTCCATCCACGCGGCGATCTTGCGGAAGTGCTGCTCGGCCAGGATTTCGGTCGGCGCCATCAGCGCAGCCTGGTAGCCGCTGTCGATGGCCTGCGCGGCCGCCAGCGCCGACACCACGGTCTTGCCACTGCCGACGTCCCCTTGCAGCAGCCGCTGCATCGGGAACGGCTGGCGCAGGTCGGCGCGGATTTCGTTCAGGACCTTTTGCTGGGCCCTGGTCAGCTTGAACGGCAGGCCGGCCTCGAAGCGCTCGGACAGCGGGCCGATGACCGTCAGCGCCGGCGAGCCTTTCAGCCGGCGTGCGCGCTGGGCGCGTTTCAGCGACAGCTGCTGCGCCAGCAGTTCGTCGAACTTCACGCGTGTCCACGCCGGATGCGAGCGGTCGGCCAGCGCGTGGTTGTCCACCTGCTGCGGCGGATAGTGCAGCAGCTTCACGGCCGGCTCCAGCTCGGACAACTGCAGCTGCTTGCGGATCTCGACGGGAATGGTGTCGGTCCAGTCGACGCGCTTCATGGCGTCGCCGATCGCCTTGCGCAGCACCGGCTGCGACAAGCCTTCGCCGGCCGGATAGACCGGCGTCAGGGAAGTCGGCAGCGGCGCGCCCTCGTTGACCACCTTATAAGCCGGGTGCACCATTTCGGCGCCGAAGAAGCCGTGTTTTAACTCGCCGCGCGCGCGCACCCGCGTGCCCTCGGCCAGCTGCTTGACCTGGCTGCCGTAAAAATTCATGAAGCGCAGCTGCAATTCGCCGCTGCCGTCGCTGATATGGACCAGCAACTGGCGGCGCGGCTTGTAGGTAATCTCGTTTTTGACGACAACGCCCTCAACTTGGGACGTGTCGCCGCCATGCAGGCGGGCTTCTTCGATGGTGATGACCTGGGTCTCGTCCTCGTAGCGCATCGGCAGGTGCAGCACCAGGTCCATATCGGTGTGCAAGCCCAATTTGGCCAGTTTGGCCTCTGCGCTGACGGTTTTTTTGGCAGTTTTCGACGGTGAAACAGGCATATGGCGTAAAATAGAGGGTTGGCCGCCGGTATTGTAAGGCCTACCGTATTTTTGTTAAGAACAGAGTCCGCAAATGTATTCGCTTTCCGATTTCGATTTTAACTTGCCGCAAGAGCGTATTGCGCAATTCCCGCTGCCCGACCGCAGCGCCTCCCGTCTGCTGCACCTCGACGGCGAGCAGATTATCGACCGCCAGTTCGCCGACATCGTCGAGCTGCTGCAGCCGGGCGACCTGCTGGTGATGAACAACACCCGGGTGCTGAAGGCGCGCTTTTTCGGCACCAAGGAAAGCGGCGGCAAGGTCGAGGCGCTGGTCGAGCGCGTGCTGGATAACCGCACCGTGCTGGCCCAGGTGCGCGCCTCGCGCTCGCCGCTGGCCGGCACCAAAATGCGCCTGGCCGACGCCTTCGACGTCACCGTCGGCGAGCGCGCCGGCGAATTCTTCACGCTGCACTTCGACGCCGATGTGTTCGACCTGATCGAAACCCACGGCCGCCTGCCGCTGCCGCCGTACATCGAGCACGATGCCGACTCGTTCGACGAAAACCGCTATCAGACCGTGTTCAACAAGGTGCCGGGCGCGGTGGCCGCGCCGACCGCCGGCCTGCACTTCGACCAGCCGCTGCTGGAGAAGCTGAAGGCCAAGGGCGTCAACTTCGCCTACGTCACGCTGCACGTCGGCGCCGGCACCTTCCAGCCGGTGCGTCACGAGAATCTGGCCGATCACCAGATGCATACCGAGTGGTACACCATGCCGCAGGAGACGGTGGACGCGGTGCGCGCCGCGCGCGCCGCCGGCCGCGACGTGGTGGCGGTGGGCACCACCTCGCTGCGTGCGCTGGAATCGGCCTCGCAGGGCGGCCAGCTGGAGGCGGGCAGCGCGGACACGGCGCTGTTCATCACGCCCGGCTACCAGTTCAAGACGGTCACGCGCCTGATCACCAATTTCCACCTGCCGAAATCGACGCTGCTGATGCTGGTGTCGGCCTTCGCCGGTTTTGAAGAGATCCGCAAGGCCTACGCCCACGCGATCGCCCATGAATACCGCTTCTTCAGCTACGGCGACGCCATGCTGCTGACGACGCAGAACAGAGCTTAACCGCCGCTTCGTCGTCCTCGCGTATCGGGGGACGCTTGCTCAGCATGGATTCCGGCGTTCGCCGGAATGACGGGGTAACAACAAGGATTGAATATGCTGGAATTTAAATTACACAAAACCGACACCACCGGCGTGACCAAGGCCCGCCGTGGCGAGGTCAAGCTGAACCATGGCGTGGTGCAGACGCCGATCTTCATGCCGGTCGGCACCTATGGCTCGGTCAAGGCGATGTCGCCGCTGGAGCTGAAGGAGATCGGCGCGCAGATCATCCTGGGCAATACCTTCCACCTGTGGCTGCGTCCGGGCAACGACGTGATGGCCAAGTTCGGCGGGCTGCACGATTTCATGGGCTGGGACAAGCCGATCCTGACCGACTCCGGCGGCTTCCAGGTGTTCTCGCTGGGCGCCATGCGCAAGATCACCGAGGAGGGCGTGCACTTCAACTCGCCGATCAACGGCGACAAGCTGTTCCTGTCGCCGGAAGTGTCGATGCAGATCCAGCGCGTGCTGAACTCGGACATCGTCATGCAGTTCGACGAATGCACGCCGTATGAAATCGACAACCGCCCGGCCACGCTGGACGAGGCGGCCAAGTCGATGCGCATGTCGCTGCGCTGGGCGCAACGCTCGTACGACGAGTTCCACCGCGGCGAGAATCCGAACGCGCTGTTCGGCATCGTCCAGGGCGGCATGTTCGAGAAGCTGCGCGATGAATCGCTGGAAGGGCTGGAGAAGATCGATTTCCCCGGCCTGGCCATCGGCGGCCTGTCGGTCGGCGAGCCGAAGGAAGACATGATGCGGATCCTGCAACACGTCGGCCCCAAGCTGCCGGCCAACAAGCCGCACTACCTGATGGGCGTGGGCACACCGGAAGACCTGGTGGCCGGCGTGTCCAACGGCGTCGACATGTTCGACTGCGTGATGCCGACCCGCAACGCCCGCAACGGCTGGATCTTCACCCGCTTCGGCGACATCAAGATCAAGAACGCCCGTTACAAGGATGACAAGGAGCCGTACGACAGCACCTGCGCCTGCTACGCCTGCAAGAACTTCTCGCGCGCCTACCTGCATCACCTGAACCGCACCCAGGAGATTCTCGGGGCGCGCCTGAACACCATCCACAACCTGCACTACTACCTGGACATCATGCAGCAGATGCGCGACGCCCTGGACGCCGACCGTTTCCCGGCCTGGGTGCAGCAATTCCACGCCGACCGCGCGCGCGGGGTGTAAAAGTCCTTGCGGCGAGCGCCCAGTGCTAGAATACAGCGCTGTTTTTTAAACTATAGATATCGGAGTCACCAGTGTCCTTCTTCATTTCCAATGCGTATGCCCAATCCAACCCAATAGAAGCGCTGGGTTCGTCCAGTTTCCTGGGCCAGTATGGTTTCCTGATTCTGATGTTCGTGGCCATGTACTTCCTGATGATCCGTCCTCAGCAGAAGCGCGCCAAGGAACAAAAAGCCATGATGGAGGCGCTGGCCAAGGGCAATGAAGTGGTCACCGCCGGCGGCGTGCTGGGCAAGATCACCAAGATTTCCGACGCCTACGTGACGCTGGAAATCTCCAGCGGCGCGGAACTGGTGGTGCAAAAGAACGCGATCACGATGGTGCTGCCAAACGGCACGCTGAAAGGCCTGTAATTCACCCGGGCCCGCGCGGGCGCGGGCCTGTTGACGTCACCATTGAACGTTAGAACTCTATGAATCGTTATCCACTCTGGAAATACATTGTGATCGTGGTGGCCATCCTGCTGGGTGCGCTGTACACGGCGCCGAACTACTTCGGCGAATCGCCGGCGGTGCAGGTCACCAGTGGCAAGTCGACCGTCAAGATGAGCGCGGACATGACCGCCAAGGTGCTCGACGTGCTGAACCAGGCGGGCATCGCCAACCAGGGCGTGGCCTTTGACGGCACCGGCAACTACGCGTCGGTGCGGGTGCGCTTCGCCACCCCGGACATCCAGTTCCACGCCAAGTCGGTGCTGGAAAAAGGCCTGAACACCGATCCTGAAGATCCCACCTATCTGGTGGCGCTGAACCTGCAGGCGGATACGCCGAAGTGGATGCAAAGCCTGCACGCGCTGCCGATGTACCTCGGCCTCGACCTGCGCGGCGGCGTGCACTTCCTGATGCAGGTGGACGGCGAGGGCGTGCTGAACAAGCGCATCCAGGGCCTGCAATCGGCCGCCCGCTCGATCCTGCGCGACAAGAACATCCGCCACGCCGGCATCGACAAGGTCGGCAATACCGTGGAAATCAAGTTCCGCGACGACGCCACCCGCCAGAAGGCCAAGGACGTGCTGGGCGGCCAGCTGTCGGACCTGCAGTTCGCCGACGCCGGCGAGGGCAGCGACCTGAAAACGGTGATGAGCCTGAAACCGGCCGCGCTGAAGCAGACCATCGACGACGGCGTCAAACAGAATATCGCCACGCTGTCCAAGCGCGTCAACGAGCTGGGCGTGGCCGAGCCGGTGATCCAGCAGCAGGGCGCGGACCGCATCGTGGTTCAGCTGCCGGGCGTGCAGGACGTGGCGCGCGCGCGCGCCGTGATCGGCCGCACCGCCACGCTGGAAGTGCGCATGGTCGACGAGTCGATCACGCCGGGCACCGAGCTGTCGGCGGCGATTCCGTTCAACTCCGAGCTGTTCACCGTCGGCAAGGGGGTGCCGGTGGTGCTGTCCAAGGACGTGGTGCTGACCGGTGATTACATCTCCAGCGCCGTGGCGCGTACCGACCAGAACGGCCAGCCGGCCGTCAGCATCGACCTGAACGGCGATGGCGGCCGCCGCATGCGCGACGCCACCCGCGACCGCGTCGGCAAGAAAATGGCCATCGTGCTGTTCGAGAAGAAGGGCAAGCCGGGCGAAGTGCTGTCGGTGGCCACCATCCAGCAGGAACTGGGCAGCAGCTTCCAGATCACCGGCATGGGCACCTCCGAGAATTCGGCCGAGCTGGCGCTGCTGCTGCGCGCCGGCGCGCTGTCGGCGCCGATGGACATCATCGAGGAACGCACCATCGGTCCGGCGCTGGGCGCCGAGAACATCAGCAAGGGCATCCACTCGACGCTGTACGGCTTTGCCGCCATCGCGATCTTCATGATCGTCTACTACATGGTGTTCGGCTTCTTCAGCGTGTTCGCGCTGGCCTGCAACCTGCTGTTCCTGCTGGCCATCCTGTCGCTGATGCAGGTGACCCTGACGCTGCCGGGCATGGCCGCGATCGCGCTGGCGCTGGGCATGGCGATTGACTCGAACGTGCTGATCAACGAGCGCGTGCGCGAGGAGCTGCGTGCCGGCGCCTCGCCGCAGCAGGCGATCGCCGCCGGCTTCGACCGCGCCTGGGCCACCATCATCGACTCCAACGTCACCACGCTGATCGTCGGCGTGGCGCTGTGGGTGTTCGGTTCCGGTCCGATCCGCGGCTTCGCCGTGGTGCACACGCTGGGTATCCTGACCTCGATGTTCTCCGCCGTGTTCGTGTCGCGTGGCGTGGTCAACCTCTGGTACGGCCGCAAGAAGAAGCTGCAATCGATCGCCATCGGTACCGTCTGGGTACCGGGTCAGAAATAATCAGGGGCACCAAGCATGGAATTTTTCCGCATCAAAAAAGACATTCCGTTCATGCGCCACGCGCTGGTGTTCAACGTCATTTCGGCGTTGACCTTCGTCGCGGCCGTGTTCTTCCTGCTGCACCGCGGCCTGCATTTGTCGGTGGAGTTCACCGGCGGCACCGTGATGGAGCTGAAATACAAGGACGCGGCCAACCTTGAGCGCATCCGCCACACGCTGGAAAGCATCGGCTACGAGCAGCCGGAAGCCACCGGCTTCGGCACCGCCCACGACGTCATGCTGCGCCTGCCGGTGGTGAAGGGCATCACGCCCAACGCCGCCTCGGCCAAGGTGTACGACGCGCTGTGCAAGGCCGAAAACGGCGCCATGCAGCAGATCGACACCGTGACCGGCAAGGGCGAGCACGTGGTCAAGCAAGCCTGCTCGGACGCCGCCGGCGCCGAACTGGTCGGCCTGCAGAAGGTGGAATTCGTCGGTCCGCAGGTCGGCGACGAGCTGACCCAGAACGGCCTGAACGCGCTGGTGATGGTGGTGATCGGCGTGATGATCTACCTGGCCGTGCGCTTCGAATGGAAGTTCGCGGTGGCGGCGATCATCGCCAACCTGCACGACGTGGTCATCATTCTCGGCTTCTTCGCCTTCTTCCAGTGGGAATTCTCGCTGACGGTGCTGGCCGGTATCCTGGCGGTGCTGGGCTACTCGGTCAACGAGTCGGTGGTGATTTTCGACCGGATCCGCGAGAACTTCCGCAAGCAGCGGTCGATGTCGGTGCATGAGGTGATCGACAACGCGATCACCTCGACCATCTCGCGGACCATTATCACCCACGGCTGCACGCAGATGATGGTGCTGTCGATGCTGTTCCTGGGCGGCCCGACGCTGCACTTCTTCGCCATGGCGCTGACGATTGGTATTTGCTTCGGCATCTACTCGTCGGTGTTCGTGGCGGCGGCCGTGGCCATGTGGCTGGGCGTCAAACGTGAAGACCTGATCAAGCCGATCAAGCCGAAGGATGAAACCGACGGCGCGGTCGTCTAAGCGTCCCCAAAATCCCTCCCGCGCGGAGGGATTTTTTTTTGCCCCCCCAAACGAAAGGGTCAGACCCCGTACGGGGTCTGACCCTGGCCGCAGCGGTGTGCGGGGTGCGCGGGGGTCATCCGCTGCCGGACCGGTTGCGCCGCTTTGGTGCGTGACCGCTGGCACAGGACTTGCATATTTGATCATCTCTCAAGGAGGCGACCATGCAAGCTACGTTACAGAAGACGCTGGGCACGTTTCAACTGTGGGGCATCGCTGTCGGGCTGGTGATTTCGGGCGAATATTTCGGCTGGAGTTACGGCTGGGCGTCGGCCGGCACGCTGGGCTTTGCCGTCACCGCGCTGTTCATCGCCGCGATGTACACGGCCTTCATCTTCAGCTTCACCGAGCTGACCACCTCCATTCCGCACGCCGGCGGGCCGTTCGCCTACAGCAAGCGCGCTTTCGGCCCGCTGGGCGGCTATCTGGCCGGCGCCGCCACGCTGATCGAATTCGTGTTTGCGCCGCCGGCGATCGCGCTGGCCATCGGCGCCTATCTCAACGTGCAGTTCCCGCAGGTCGAGCCGAAGACGGCGGCGGTGTGCGCCTACCTGGTTTTCATGGGACTGAATATCCTCGGCGTGCAGATCGCCGCCACCTTTGAACTGCTGGTGACGCTGCTGGCGATCTTCGAGCTGCTGGTGTTCATGGGCGTGGTGTCGCCGGGCTTCTCGATGGCGAACTTCGTCCGCGGCGGCTGGTCCGGGCAGGATGCGTTCACGCTGGCGGCGATTCCCGGCATGTTCGCGGCGATCCCGTTCGCCATCTGGTTCTTCCTGGCGATCGAGGGCGTGGCCATGGCGGCGGAGGAGGCGCGCGATCCGCAACGCTCGGTGCCGGTGGCGTATATCGCCGGCATCCTGACGCTGGTGCTGCTGGCGCTCGGCGTGATGGTGTTTGCCGGCGGCGCCGGCGACTGGAGCAAGCTGGCCAACATCAACGATCCGCTGCCGCAGGCGATGAAGCTGGTCGTCGGTGAACACAGCGGCTGGCTACACATGCTGGTGTGGCTTGGGCTGTTTGGCCTGATCGCCTCCTTCCACGGCATCATCCTCGGTTACTCGCGGCAGATCTATGCGCTGGCGCGCGCGGCGTACCTGCCATCGTTCTTTGCCACGATACACCCGCGCTTCAAGACGCCGCACCGCGCCATCCTTGCTGGCGGCGTGGTGGGCATCGCCGCCATCTACAGCGACCAGTTGATCACGCTGGGCGGCCAGACGCTGACGGCGAATATCGTCACGCTGTCGGTGTTCGGGGCCATCACCATGTACATCATCAGCATGCTGGCGTTGTTCAAGCTGCGACGCGTGGAGCCAGCGATGGCGCGGCCGTTCCGCGCGCCGTGCTATCCGCTGTTGCCGGCCGTCGCACTGGTGGGGGCGCTGGTCTGCATGGCCACCATGATCTATTACAATGGGCTGATCTTCTGTGTGTTTGTGGTGTTGCTGCTGCTCGGGTATGGCTGTTTCCTGGCCACCGCGCCGCAGCGTCAGCGAAAGGACCGTGATGGGCTACTCGCACCAGGTGGGCAGTAAGACGTATCTGTTCCGCGATCTGAAGGACTTGATGGCGAAGGCGACGCCGGCGCGTTCGGGCGACCATCTGGCTGGCGTGGCCGCCGGCAGCGCCGAGGAGCGCGTGGCTGCGCAGATGGCGCTGGCCGAGCTGCCGCTGACCGTCTTCCTCAACGAGGCGCTGGTGCCTTACGAGGCGGACGAGGTGACGCGGCTGATCGTCGACACGCACGACGCGGCGGCCTTCGCGCCGGTGGCGCATCTGACGGTGGGCGATTTCCGCAACTGGCTGCTGAGCGACGCGGCCGATGCCGCCGCGCTGGCGGCGCTGGCGCCGGGGCTGACGCCGGAGATGGCGGCGGCGGTGTCCAAGATCATGCGGGTACAGGACCTGGTGCTGGTGGCGCGCAAATGCCGCGTGGTTACGCGCTTCCGTAACACCATCGGCCTGGCGGGGCGCATGGCCACGCGCCTGCAGCCCAATCATCCGACCGACGACGCCAGCGGCATCGCGGCCAGCCTGCTCGATGGACTGTTGTACGCCAGTGGCGACGCGGTCATCGGCATCAATCCAGCCACCGACAACGTGCCGCAGGTGATCAAGCTGGTGTCGATGCTGGACGAGATCATTGCGCGCTACGCGATTCCGACGCAGTCCTGCGTGCTGACCCACGTGACCAATACCATCGCCGCTATCGAGCGCGGCGCGCCGGTGGACCTGGTGTTCCAGTCGATTGCCGGGACCGAGGCGGCCAATGCCGGTTTCGGCGTGACGCTGTCGCTGCTGGACGAGGCGCGGCAGGCGGCGTTGTCGCTGGGGCGCGGCACCGTGGGCAATCATGTGATGTATTTCGAGACGGGCCAGGGCAGCGCGCTGTCAGCCAATGCGCACCATGGCGTCGATCAGCAGACCTGCGAGGCGCGGGCGTACGCGGTGGCGCGGCGCTTCCAGCCGCTGCTGGTGAATTCGGTGGTGGGCTTCATCGGGCCGGAGTATCTGTATGACGGCAAGCAGATTGTGCGCGCCGGGCTGGAAGATCATTTCTGCGCCAAGCTGCTTGGCTTGCCGATGGGCTGCGATGTCTGCTACACCAACCATGCGGAGGCGGATCAGGATGATATGGACGTGCTGCTGACGATGCTCGGCGCCGCCGGCGGGACCTTTGTGATGGGCGTGCCGGGGTCGGATGACATCATGCTGAATTATCAGAGCACATCGTTCCACGATGCGCTGTATGTGCGGCGCGTGCTGGGGCTCAGGCCCGCGCCGGAGTTTGAGGCATGGCTGGCAGCGATGGGCATCGTGGCGGAAGGGGCGCCGTTTGCGCTGGCCGATGGCGTGCCGCCCGCGTTCAGCAAGGCGGTGCTGCGGGTGGCGCATGGATAAGCCGGTGACGGACAACCCATGGGCCGCGCTGCGGCAGTTGACGGCGGCGCGGATCGCGCTGGGGCGCAGCGGCGTCAGTCAGCCGACGGCGCCGCAACTGGCGTTCCAGTTGGCTCACGCGCGTGCTCGCGATGCCGTGCATCTGGCGCTGGATCCGGCGGCGCTGGGCGACGCGCTGCACGCCGCCAGCGGCTTGCCATGCGTGAGCGTGCATAGCGCGGCGGCGGACCGCCACGTCTACCTCCAGCGCCCGGACCTCGGCCGCCGGCTCGACGACGCCTCGCGCGCGAAGCTGTCCGCCGCCGCCCCCGCAGACGACAGCGTGGCCCGTGACCTCGCCATCGTGGTGGCCGACGGCCTGTCGGCGCTGGCGATCGAGCAGAACGCCGCACCCTTCCTCCGCGCGTTGCTGGCCCGCCTGTCCGGCGAGCAGTGGCGCCTGGCGCCCATCACCATGGTCCAGCAAGGCCGCGTGGCCATCGGCGACGACATCGGCCACCTGCTGCGAGCGCAAATGGTGGTGGTGCTGATCGGCGAACGCCCCGGCCTCAGCTCCCCGGACAGCATGGGCCTTTACCTCACCTGGTCGCCGCGCCCCGGCCTGACGGACGCCAGCCGCAACTGCATCTCCAACGTCCGCCCCGAAGGCTTGACCTACGAGGCCGCAGCGTTCAAGCTTCACTACCTGTTGTCCGAAGCGCGCCGCCGCCAGTTGTCCGGCGTGGCGCTGAAAGACGAAACCGCAAGCGACAGCGCCAACCTGGAGGCGCCACGGCGCAATTTCCTGTTGGAGTGACCCCGTACCATGAGCCGCACTGGCCGCCTTTTCATGCTGATGGACGCCATGCGCGGCTACCGGCGCCCCGTCACCGCCGCCCGGCTGGCCGAACAGCTGGGCGTGTCCGAACGCACCATCTACCGCGACATCCAGACCCTGGCCGGCCTCGGCGCGCCGGTGGCCGGCGAGGCTGGCGTCGGCTACATGCTCAAGCCCGGCTTCTTCCTGCCGCCGCTGATGTTCGGCGCCGACGAGCTGGAGGCACTGGTGCTGGGCGCGCGCTGGGTACGTCGCCAAGGCGACGAGGCGTTGGCCCACGCCGCCAGCAACGCCCTGGCCAAGATCGCCGCCGCCACGCCCAAGGACCTGCGCGACGACATGGCCGACACCAGCCTGTGGGTGCCGATCGGTGAGGACCGCAACACCAGCGACATCCACGTGCGCCCGGTGCGCGAAGCGATCCGCTACCAGCACCGGCTGCGCATGTCCTACTGCGACGAGCACGGCGCGCCATCCGAGCGGGTGGTGTGGCCGTTTGCGCTGGCGTTCTTCGAAGGCAAGCGGCTGCTGGCCGCGTGGTGCGAATTGCGGCTGGCGTTCCGCCACTTCCGCATCGACCGCATCGCGGCGGTGGAGTCGCTGCAGCAGCGCTACCCCGCGCGCCGCCACGAGCTGCTGAAGACCTGGCGCGCCGAGCACAATATCCGCGACGACTCCTGACAAAAACTGTCGCGGCGTGGTCCTACGATGCAGTTCTCAACCCACTCAACGGAGACTGCAATGCGCCTGTACCACCACCCTATGTCGACCTCCTCGCGCCGCGTGATGATGGCCGCCCTGCACATGGGCACGCCGCTGGAACTGACCGAGGTCAGCCTGCTGAGCCAGGACGACCGGCGTCGCCTGGTGGCGCTCAATCCCAACAACAAGCTGCCGGTGCTGCAGGACGGCGACTTCACGCTGACCGAGTCCTGCGCCATCATGCAGTACCTGGCCGACCGTACCCATGGGCAAACGCTGTATCCCGACAACATCCTGCTGCGCGCCGACATCAACCGCTGGATGTTCTGGGCCGCGCAGCACTTCGCGCCGCCGATCGGCGTGTTTGGCTTCGAGCACATCTGGAAAGGGCTGATCGGCCTGGGCGGGCCGGACGCCGCCGAACTGGACCGCGCCGGCCGCCAGTTGGCCCAGTTTGCGGCGGTGCTGGAGCAGCATCTGGCCGGCCGCCAGTGGATCGTCGGCGAACAATTGACCCTGGCCGACCTGGCGGTTGCGCCGTCACTGACTTACATCCAGCAAGCCAAGCTGCCGGTCACGCAGTATCCCCAGCTGATGGCGTGGCTGGGCCGCATTCAGGAAATGGAAATTTGGAAACACACGATGCCGTCATGGTGATTGCAAAAAGCACACGCTTATGTGAAGTAGCGCACAGAGCGGGATGGGGAAGGGCAGTATTCTGAAACCGTCTCCTCTGGAGGAGATCCCTAGTTTTGGACTTTGCCCGCTGCCCAGCGGGCTTTTTTTTGGGGACAGACCACGTTTTTGCAACGCCTTGGCGTTGCAAAAACGTGGTCTGTCCCCGAATTACAGCATTAGGACCGCGTAGAGCGACTGCACCTCATGCGCCGATTCGGTCATGATGGCGTGCAGCGTGCCCTCGCCGACCACGAAGTCGATCGTCCGGGCGCCTTGCAGCGTGGTCGCGCCAGGGCGCTGGTGCAGCGGCGAATGCACCGGCGACAGGTCATTGGCCAGCAGCAGCGTGTCACCCAGCGTTTCCGGCGGCAGCGCGCGCAGGCCGACCCACATCGATTCGATCGCCTTGAACACGCCTTCCGGCACGCCCAGATGCGTCATGACGCCACGGCCGATCTCGATCTCGCCGTGCTCGACCCAGTCCTCCGGCTCGCCCTCCATCACCTGCGGGTAATCGCCGGCGCAGGACAGCATGTAGAAACCGGCCACCTCGTGCATGATGCCGGCAAACAGCGCCGTATCGGGATCGACATGGGTGACGCGGCGCGCGATCACCTGCGACAGCGCGGCCACATGGGCGGTGTGCTCCCACAGTTGCTGCACCTTGGCGGCCAGCGCCGGCTCGGTGACCTGGCTGCCGATCTGGCGCACGATCAGCGCCGCCACCAGCGATTGCAGCGTGCGCACGCCAAGCCGCTGCACGGCCGCGCGCACGCTGGAAATTTCAGTTCCGGAACGGTTGTAGGCCACCGAGTTGGCGATGGCGACGCTGCGCGCCGCCAGCAACGGGTCGGCCTGGATCAGCCTGGCAGCCGACTCGACATGGCAATCGGGATCATTCAGCGCCTGCTGCAAGCGCAGCGAGGCGTTGACGTTGGCCGGGAACGTGAGTTCGCCCCGGCTCGCTTGAGCAGCGATAGTCTTGAAGGCGTCGAGTCTGTCCATTGCCAAAAATTATACCCGGAATATTGCTCCATGGAACTTTTCCGGGTATGACTTTTTCAGACGTCTTTTTTCGCCAACAAGCAAATTGGTTATTGCTCGCTGAAGATGGCGTCGCAGCCCTCTACCGGCTCATCGGTGTCCTGCAACTCGTCGCTCAGGCCCAGGTCGAACAATTCCTCGACCGCGTTCATGAAGCTGTTGTGGGTGGAGGCGCCGATCAGGCGGTAGATTTCGCCGTCGGCGTTGCGCACGCCGACGATCAGCGCTTCCTGGCGCACTTCGTCCGCCGGCGCCACGTCCAGCAGCAGGTTGCCGATAATATGTTTGTCGAATTTGGCAGGCTTAATGCCTTCCAGCAGTGAGGTTTTCAAATCTGTTTCCTTGTTTTAATCACATTCGCGGGTGGACGGGCAGTCATCCGTCTGGCCGGCCATGATCACAGTTTTAAGCTCGGACAGCGTTTTTTCAAGGCGCGCAAAGTCGTCGTCGGTGAACTGAGCAAACACTTTGCCGCCCTGGGCGATGACTTCCGGGAACACGGTGCAGAACGTCCGCTCGCCCTCCGGGGTCAGCCGCACGAAGAAAGAACGCTTGTCGCAGTCGTTGCGCTGACGTTCCACCAGCCCTTTTTGTTCCAGCCGTTCGATCACCCCGGTCAGGGTGCCCTTGGTGATCAGCGTCTTGTCGCCCAGTTCCTTGTACGACATGCCGGGCGTATTGCCCAGCGTGGCGATGATGTCGAACTGCGCGTGCGTCAGGCCGCTCCGGCGCACATAGTTGCCGGAGAGCCGTTCATAGCCTTGCATGCATTCCGCCAGCAGCCGGATGCTTCTCAAGTATCGTTCACCCATAGAGCGTGATTATAGCCGCTTCGCATCCGGCTTTCCGGCGGGGTACACTACGCGAAACGACAAGATTGATCAGAATAGCCGATGTCCTTTGCAAATTTATCCAGCCTCGCCGGGCAGCGCCCCCTGCGGCTGCTGCTGGTCAACGCCGGCGAGGCGGACGCCATCACCTGGGCCGGGCTGGTGCAGCCGCTGCGCCTGGCCGCCGCGCAACTGGGGCGGGAGGTGCTGCACCTGGAAACCATGACGCCGGCGCAGGTCGTCCTGGCCCAGCCCGGCTGGCACCTGGCGCTGCTGGTGGCGGAGGAGCAACAGGCGCCGCTGCCGGCCGAGCTGTGCCGCGCGGTCATGGAACGCTGCCGGTCGGCGCCGTACTGGGGCGGCGTCGGCGCCGGCGTGCTGTGGCTGGCCAAGGCCGGGCTGATGGCCGGCGTGCGCATCGCGCTGCCCTGGGCCTTGTATGCCGACACCGAGGACATCACCGAGCGCGCCATCCTGACCCCGCACCTGTTCGAGCTGGACGGCCGCCACCTGAGCTGCTGCGGCGGCGCCGCCTCGATCGACTTTGCGCTGACGCTGATCGAGCACCTGTTTGGCGCGGGCGTGCAGGCCACCGTCAAGGAAACCTTGTGCATCGAGCGTGTGCGCGGGCCGGAGGAACGGCAGCGGGTGGCGCTGCAGGCGCGCTTCGGCGCCCTGCAGCCGCGGCTGTCAGAAGCGGTAACCTTGATGGAAACCAACATCGAAGAGCCGCTGTCGACCGACGACATCGCCAACCTGGTCGGCCTGTCGCGGCGCCAGCTGGAGCGGCTGTTCAAGCAATACCTGGGCAGCCTGCCATCGCGCTACTACCTGGAGCTGCGCCTGCAGCGCGCGCGCCAACTGCTGCTGGAAACCAACCACTCGATCGTGCAAGTGGGGCTGATGTGCGGCTTCTCATCCGGCTCGCACTTCTCCACCGCCTTCGGCGCGCTGTTCGGCAACACGCCGCGCGAGGAGCGCCAGCGCAAACTCCAGTCCTAACTCCGGGGTCAGGTCCTCCATTTCTACACGAGCACAGCAGTAGGCATTGCCTACTGCTGTGCTCGTGTAGAAATGGAGGACCTGACCCCGTTTTTAATTTGATAAGTTTACTTTGCGGCCAAAAGTAAAAATTCTTGTCGCCATTTGAAAAGAACTTTAGCATCCCGGTTTTTATAATGGGTCCACGCGGCGCTGTGCCGCGCATGACCCACATATTGATAGGGAATGCCATGAATGCCAATGTAGATACGACCGCTCTCAACCGTCCTGTAACCCGTCAGACGTTTGACGAGGTTCTGGTGCCGACTTATGCACCGGCAGCGATGGTTCCGGTCCGAGGCGCGGGTCTGGACCTGTGGGACCAGGCCGGCAAGCACTACCTGGACTTCACCTCCGGCATCGCCGTGGCCGCGCTGGGCCACTGCAACCCTGTCGTGGTCGAAGCGCTGACCCGCCAGGCCAATACCCTGTGGCACCTGGGCAATGGCTACACCAACGAGCCAGTGCTGCGCCTGGGCCTGGCCCTGACCGAAGCCACCTTTGCCGACCGCGCCTTCTTCTGCAACTCCGGCGCCGAGGCCAACGAGGCCGCGCTGAAGCTGGCCCGCAAGTATGCGCACGCCAAGTTCGGCCCGCAGAAATCGCGCATCGTGTCGTGCTACCAGTCGTTCCACGGCCGTACGCTGTTCACCGTGTCGGTCGGCGGCCAGTCGAAGTACACCGAGGGTTTCGAGCCGCTGCCGCCGTCGATCGACCACATCGTCTACAACGACATCGCATCGGCCCGCGCCGCCATCGGCGATGACGTCTGCGCCGTGATCGTCGAGCCGCTGCAAGGCGAGGGCGGCGTGGTGCCGGGCGACAAGGCCTTCCTGCAGGAACTGCGCGACCTGTGCAACAAGACCGGCGCCCTGCTGATCTTCGACGAAGTGCAGTCCGGCATGGGCCGCACCGGCTATCTGTTCAACTACATGGCCTACGACATCATCCCGGACGTGCTGACCTCGGCCAAGGCGCTGGGCAACGGCTTCCCGGTCGCCGCCATGCTGACCACCCACGAACTGGCGGCCACGCTGAACGTCGGCTCGCACGGCACCACTTACGGCGGCAACCCGATGGCCGCCACCGTGGCGCTGACCGTGCTGGAAACCATCAACCAGCCGGCCTTCCTGGCGCGCGTGAAAGAGGCTGGCGGCAAGCTGCGTTCGACCATGGAGAAGCTGGTGGGCGACTACCCGCAGGTGTTCCAGCTGGTGCGCGGCGCCGGCCTGCTGCTGGGCCTGGTCGTGACCGATGCGTGGAAGGGCCGTTCCAAGGATATCCAGAAGGCCGCCGAGGCCAATGGCATGATGGTGCTGATCGCCGGCATGGATGTGGTGCGCCTGGCGCCGGCGCTGATCGTGTCGGACCAGCAGATCGCCGAAGCCGACCGCATCCTGCGCAAGTCGCTGGATGATCTGCTGAAAGCTTAAGCGACACTACCTGGTCATTCCGGCGAAGGCCGGAATCCATACAGCCTGTCCGAGGCCGGACACTTGGCATGGATTCCGGCTTTCGCCGGAATGACGTTTCTGCGTTCACTAAGGAGTTGTTATGTATGTAGTCCGTCCGGTCGAACTTGCGGATATTCCGGCCCTTGAGGCGCTGGCCGCGGTGCCCATGCCGGGAGTGCATACCCTGCCCAAGACGCGCGAAAAAATCCGCGCCATGGTCGAACTGTCGATCGCCTCCTTTGCCGCCCACGTCGACATCCCGAGCGAAGAGGGCTACCTGATGGTGCTGGAGTCGCCGCAGGACAGGCAGATCGTCGGCACCGCCGCCATGTTTGCCGCCGCCGGCTCCAACGGCACCTATTTCTCCTTCCGCAACGACGTGATCCAGCAGGTTTCGCGTGACCTCAACATCAGCCACAGCGTGCACGCGCTGACGCTGTGCTCCGAGCTGACCGGCTACTCGCAGCTGTCGTCGTTCTACGTCGGCGAGCGCGAATACGGCACGCCGGAAGCCGCGCTGCTGTCGCGCGCGCGCTTGATGTTTGCCGTGCTGGCCCCACATCGCTTCTCGGACCGCTTCTTCGTGCCGCTGGCCGGCGTGACCGACAGCGAGGGCGGCTCGCCGTTCTGGGATGCGCTGGGCCGCAAGTTCTTCCAGATGGATTTCCTCGACGCCGAACGCACCATCGGCGGCGCCCGCAACCGCACGCTGATCGTCGAACTGATGCCGCACTATCCGGTCTACGTGCCGCTGCTGCCGGGCGACGCCCAGGCGGCCATGGGCCAGATCCATCCTTCGGGCGAGCTGGCGTTCAACCTGCTCACCGCCGAGGGCTTCGAGGCCGACGATTACATCGACATCTTCGACGGCGGCCCGATCCTGCAGGCGC
Source organism: Duganella sp. 1224 (assembly GCF_013408245.1). Taxonomy (GTDB): domain Bacteria; phylum Pseudomonadota; class Gammaproteobacteria; order Burkholderiales; family Burkholderiaceae_D; genus Rugamonas. The sequence goes on along the minus strand of NZ_JACBYS010000006.1, from coordinate 246,001 downwards.
ACAAGAATTCGCTGCGCACCTTTACCGGCGCGCTGCAGCGCCGCGTGGCGACGTCGGTCGATACGCCGGACCGCGGCCGTGAACCGCAGCTGCGCTACGCCGTGTCGTCCGGCTCCGAACACGACTTCCGCGTCGTCATCACGCATTGTCCGGCGCTGGATTCGCAACTCAGCGTGGCGCTGTCTGTCGAGGTACAGGACGCGCTGCACGTCGCCGAAGGCGACACCGTCATCTGCGTCAGAATATAAAAACGAGAAAACCTATGCTAGTTGTACGCGCTATCCAAGCCACCGACCTCGATGCCCTGTACGTGATGGCCACCCAGGTAGGCAGCGGCATGACCACGCTCAAGCCGGACATGAAGATGATGGGCGATCGCCTCGACATCGCCGTGGCCTCGTTTGCCGAAACCATCCCGCCCGAAAAGCGCGACTACATGTTCGTGATGGAGGACACCGACACCGGCCGCCTGGCCGGCGTGTGCGCCATCAAAGGCTCGGTGGGCCTGACGGAGCCGTTCTACAACTACCGCATCGGCACCCTGGTGCACTCCAGCCGCGAGCTGGATGTGTTCACCCGCATGGACACGCTGTACCTGTCGAATGACCTCACCGGCAGCACCGAACTGTGCTCGCTGTTCCTGCACCCGGACTACCGCAGCGGCAACAACGGCAAGCTGCTGTCCAAGAGCCGCTTCCTGTTCATCGCGCAGTTCCCGCACCTGTTCACCGAAAAGCTGATCGCCGAGATGCGCGGCTACCAGGAGGAGAGCGGCCGCTCGCCGTTCTACGAGGGGCTGGGCCGCCACTTCTTCAAGATGGACTTCGACCACGTCGACGCGCTGACGGCCGTCGGCAAGAAGTCCTTTATCGCCGAGCTGATGCCGCGCCAGCCGCTGTACGTGGCCTACCTGCCGGACGATGCGCAGGAAGTCATCGGCAAGGTGCACACCTCCACCGCGCCGGCGCGTCGCCTGCTGGAGCAGGAGGGCATGTACTTCGAGGGCTACGTCGACATCTTCGACGCCGGCCCGGTGCTGCAGGCGCGGGTGTCGGAGCTGCGCGCCATGCGTGACAGCACGCTGGCCGAGATCGGCCCGACCACCGACTGGGATGCCGCCTGCGCGCCGGAGAGCGCGGCGGCCGAGCCGGTGCTGGTCTCCAACACCAACATGAAAGATTTCCGCATGATTTTGTCGCAGGCGGTGCCGGTCAACGGCGCCATCGCCCTGCCGGAGGCGGAGCAGACGCTCCTGCACTGCCATCGCGGCGACAGCGTGCGCACCCTGACTCTCAATCCGAGGAAGAACAATGGCTAATTCTGTGGCAAACATCAGCAACTTCATCAACGGCGAGTGGCTGCCTGGCAGCGGCCCGGAACTGGTCACCATCAATCCGGCCACCGGCAAGCAGACCTGGTCCAGCCATGAGTCCACCGCGCTGGACGTGGCGCAGGCCACCACCGCCGCCCGCGCCGCCTTCGACGCATGGGCATGGACGCCGCTGGAGCAGCGCATCGCCGTCTGCACCCGTTTCCGCGATCTGCTGAAGGAGAACGCCGAGGAGCTGGCGCTGCTGATCTCCGAGGAGGTGGGCAAGCCGATGTGGGAGGCGCGCACGGAAGTGACCACCATGGCCAACAAGATCGACATCTCGGTGCAGGCCTACGGCGCGCGCACCGGCGAAACGCACAACAAGGTGGCCGATGGCGAAGCGGTGCTGCGCCACCGTCCGCACGGCGTGTTCGGCGTGTTCGGCCCTTACAACTTCCCCGGCCACCTGCCGAATGGGCATATCGTCCCGGCACTGATTGCGGGGAACACCCTGGTGTTCAAGCCGAGCGAATACGCGCCGCGTACCGCCATCAAGACCGTGCAGCTGTGGGAGAAGGCCGGCCTGCCTTACGGCGTGCTGAATCTGGTCAACGGCGGCCGCGAAACCGGCATCGCGCTGGGTCAGAGCAAGCTGCTGGACGGCGTGCTGTTCACCGGCAGCTGCCAGACCGGCACCGCGTTGCACAAGCAGTTCGGCGGCCAGCCGGGCAAGATGCTGGCGCTGGAAATGGGCGGCAACAATCCGCTGGTGATCTGGGACGCCAAGGAAACCGACGCCGCCGTGTTCATGGCGATTTCGTCGGCCTTCATCTCGGCCGGCCAGCGCTGCACCTGCGCGCGCCGCCTGATCCTGCCGCAAGGCGCGGCCGGCGACGCCATCGTCGCGCGCCTGGTCGATGTGGCCAGCCGCCTCACCATCGGCGGACCGGCCGACGAGCCGGCGCCGTACATGGGGCCCGTGGTGTCGGCCGCTGTGGCCAAGCGCCTGGTGCTGGCGCAGGCCGACATGGTCGCGCGCGGCGGCAAGCTGCTGCTGGAAATGAAGCACCTGGACGCCAACACCGGATTCGTCTCGGCCGGCATCGTGGACGTCACCGACGCCAAGGGTATTCCGGACGAGGAGTGGTTTGGCCCGCTGCTGCAAATCATCCGCGTGCCGGACTTCGACAGCGCCATCGACGCCGCCAACAACACCGCCTTCGGCCTGGCCGCCGCGCTGATCTCCAACGACGAAAAGCTGTGGAAGATATTCCAGGTGCGCGCCCGCGCCGGCATCGTCAACTGGAACCGTCCGACCACCGGCGCCGCCAGCAGCGCGCCGTTCGGTGGCGTGGGTCAGTCGGGCAACCATCGTCCGAGCGCCTACTATGCGGCCGACTACTGCGCCTACCCGGTCGCATCGATCGAAAACAACGTACTCGAAATGCCGGCGAAACTGTCGCCGGGCATGCACTTCTAAAGGCCGCACCTCATGTCCGCACGCGAATTCAACTTCGACGGCCTGGTAGGCCCGTCGCACAACTACGCCGGTCTGTCGTTCGGCAACGTGGCGTCGTTCAGCAACGTCAAGAGCGCGTCCAATCCCAAGCTGGCCGCGCTGCAGGGCCTGGCCAAGATGCGCGCGCTGGCCGCGCGCGGCTTCGGCCAGGCGCTGCTGCCGCCGCAGGACCGCCCGAACTTCCGCCTGTTGCGCAGCATCGGCTTTACCGGCAGCGATGCCGAAGTGCTGTCCAAGGCCGCGAAAGAAGCGCCGGTGATCCTGGCGTGCGCGTATTCGGCCTCGCCAATGTGGACCGCCAACGCCGCCACTGTCAGCCCGTCTGCGGACAGCGCGGATGGCCGCGCCCACTTCACGGCTGCCAACTTGAACAACAAGCTGCACCGCGCCTTTGAGCACGAGCAGTCGGCGCGCGCGCTGCGCGCCATCTTCAAGGACGACAAGCACTTCGCCGTGCACGCCGCCCTGCCCGGCACGCCGGCTTTCAGCGACGAGGGCGCGGCCAACCACACGCGCCTGTGCAAGAGCCACGGCAGCGCCGGCGTTGAGATGTTCGTCTACGGCCGCACCGAGTTCGACGCCTCGGCGCCGGCGCCGAAGAAGTACCCTGCGCGCCAGACACTGGAAGCCTCGCAAGCCGTCGCCCGCCTGCATGGCCTGGCGGCGGAGCGCACCGTCTACATCCAGCAGAATCCCGACGTCATCGATCAGGGCGTGTTCCATAACGACGTGATCGCGGTAGGTAACGCCAATGCCTTGTTCTACCACGAGCAGGCATTCGCCGACGAAGCAGGCGCGCTCGATCAGCTGCGCCGCGCACTCGACGGCGTGGGCGCGGACCTGAACGCGATCCGCGTCGACACCACCCGCGTGCCGGTGGCCGATGCCGTGGCCAGCTACCTGTTCAACAGCCAGCTGCTGAGCAAGGACAATGGCAAGATGGCGCTGGTGATTCCGCACGAGTGCCAGGAGGTCAGTTCGGTAGCCGCGTACCTGCAGGATCTCGTTGCGGACGGCAGCGTGATCGATGAACTGATACATTTCGACCTGCGCCAGTCGATGCGCAATGGCGGCGGGCCGGCGTGCCTGCGCCTGCGCGTGGCGCTGACCGATGCCGAAGCCGCCGCCATGCATCAGGGCGTGGTGATGACCGAGGCGCTGTATCACACGCTGGTGGCGTGGGTGGAAAAACACTACCGCGACCGGTTGGAACCTGCCGATCTGGCAGATCCACAACTGGCGATAGAAGTGCATAATGCACTGGATGAGTTGAGCCGACTCCTCGGCCTTCCAGGACTTTACGCTTAAACAGCGCCGCGCAGCCACAAGCCGGCGCGGACATTGCAACACAAGATACCTATAACGTATTGGAGAAGCAAAGATGAAATCAACCCCACAGGACCTGCGCAATCAAACACTGGACCAGGTTAAAGCAAGCATGTCGCCCGGCGACGATGCCAAGGTCGCGGAGCTGATCGCGGCCTGGATCAAGTCCCTGGACGACGAAGACCTGGCCGGTATTGCGCCGGAGAGCCTGGCGATGGTGCTGTGGGGGGGGTTCATGCAGACGGCCAAGCGCACCGGCAGCGGCGCGCAGATCGCCCGCCTGCGCTACGACGATGGCCGCGGCGGCATGGCCACCGCGCTGCTGATCCTGAACGATGACATGCCGTACCTGGTGGACTCCATTGTCATGGCGATGCGCAAGCTGCGCGTGTCGGCCAACAATGTGCTGAACGCCGTGCTGCCGGTATCGCGCGATGTGGACGGCAACGTGGTGGCGGTGGGCGAACATGGCGCCAAGCTGGAATCGTATGTACTGGTGCTGCTGTCCGAAGACCTGCCGGAGGCGGAACTGGGCGCGCTGACCGACCGCATCACCATGGTGTCGCGCGACGCCGCCGTGGTGCGCCGCGACCGCGCCGCCATGCTGGAACACTTCAGCCGCATCGGCGCGGAAGCCGCGTCGCACGGCGACGAGGGCAAGGAAGTCGCCGCCTTCCTGGAATGGGCCCGCACCGAGGGCTTCGAGCCGTTCGGCTATGCCTACTACGCCGTCAAGCCGGGCGTGCGCGAGCTGGAACGCGACATCCCGAGCCGCATCGGCGTGCTGCAGGATACTTCGCACCCGGTGTACGGCACCTGCCTGGCCAACATCCCGGGCGACTTCGATACGCTGTCCAAGCGCGGCCACACGCTGTCCATCGTCAAGGCGGACGTGGAAGGCACGCTGCACCGCGACCAGCAACTGGACTTCATCGGCGTCCGCCACACCGACGCGCAAGGCGCCATCCTCGGCGAATACTGCTTCGTGGGCCTGTTCACCCGCGCCGCCACCTCCACGCCGCTGAACCGCCTGCCGTTCGCGCGCGGCCGCGTGGCGCGCGTGCTGAGCATCGCCGGCGTGCGCCAGGAAGGCTTCCGCGCCGAGAAGTTCGTCGAGATCCTCGAATCGCTGCCGCGCACCGAGGCGCTGGAAGCGGACCCGGAATGGCTGGCGGAAGTCTGCGGCGCCGTGGTGTCGCTGTACAAGCAGCCGCGCGCCAAGGTATTCGCCCGCCGCGACGTCTATGCACGCCACCTGAACGTGCTGGTCTACCTGCCGCGCGAGCGTTACAGCGCAAGCGTTGGCTCGGCGCTGGCGAAGGCGCTGCAGGCCAGCTCCGGAGCCCATCACGTCAGCTCGCAAACGCTGGTGGCCGACGGCCCGCTGGCCCGCGTCTACCTGATCGCGCATGGCGCCCGCTATCCGCTGGATCTGGAAACCGATATCCAGCAACCGCTGCTGGCGGTGCTGGATGGCTGGCACGACCAATTCTCTGTGCTAGCGGATGCCGTCACCGACGTGCCGCTGCGCGCCCGCCTGCGCAAGATGTGCGCCACGCTGCCGCCCGACTACGTCGCCACCACCACGCCGTCGGCCGCCTTCCACGACCTGGGCACCATCCTGCGCAATCCGGACACCTCGCGCGTCAACGTGCGCGTGGAGGCGGACAACGGCCACACCACCATCCGCCTGTACTCGGTGGACCGCGTGCCGTCGCTGTCGACCATTCTGCCGGCGCTGCATAACGCCGGCGTGGCAATCGACCGTGAACAGGCGCACTCGCTGCGCGTGAACGGCGAACGTCACTATGTCACCAGCCTGGCGGTGGATGCTGCCAGCGCGGTCAAGCTGGCCAAGCCGGAAATCGTGCCGGTGGCGGAGGAGTTGTTTGCCGCCCTGTTCAACAACGAAGCGGAAGACGGCCGCCTGAATGGCCTGGTCATCGAAGGCGGCCTGAGTGTGCGCGAAGTGCAGCTGGTGCGCGCCTACATGAGCTACTGGCGCCAGACCGGCACCAACTTCTCGGTACGCTACATGGCGGAGACGCTGCGCACGCAGCCAGCGTTGGTGAAAGAGCTGGTGGACGCTTTCCTGCAACGCTTCGACCCTGCCAACGACGACGCCACCCGCGCCGCCGCGCTGGACAAGCTGGCCGACATCAAGAGCCGCCTGCCGGCCATCAACCACGCCGACAGCGAAGCGGTGCTGGGCGCCATGGCCACGCTGATCAGCGCCACGCTGCGTACCAACTACTTCCAGAACAACCAGCAGGGCGACAAGATCATCTTCAAGTTCGACACCAGCAACCTGTCGCTGGTGCCGGAGCCGCGTCCGTTCCGCGAAATCTTCGTGTTCTCGCGCCGCTTCGAGGGCGTGCACCTGCGCGGCGGACCTGTGGCACGCGGCGGCCTGCGCTGGTCGGACCGCATGGAAGACTACCGCACCGAGGTCCTCGGCCTGGTGAAAGCGCAGATGGTGAAAAACGCCGTCATCGTGCCGGCCGGCGCCAAGGGCGGCTTTGTCTGCAAGCAGATGCCGAAGGACGCGGCACGCGACGTTATCGCGGCGGAAGGCGAGGCAGTCTACCGCCTGTTCATTTCCAGCCTGCTGGAAGTGACCGACAACCGCGTGCTCGGCAACATCGTGCCGCCGGCTGACACGGTGGTGTACGATCCGAACGATCCTTACCTGGTGGTGGCGGCCGACAAGGGCACCGCGACCTTCTCCGACATCGCCAACGGCATCGCCGTGCAGCGCGGTTTCTGGCTGGGCGACGCGTTCGCGTCGGGCGGCTCCAACGGCTATGACCACAAGAAGATGGGCATCACCGCCAAGGGCGCGTTCGAGGCGGTCAAGCGCCACTTCTACGAAATGGACCACGACATCCACGCGCAGCCGGTCACCATGGTCGGCGTGGGCGATATGTCGGGTGACGTGTTCGGCAACGGCGCGCTGTTGTCGCGCAAGCTGAAGATCGTGGCGGCGTTCGACCACCGCCACATCTTCCTTGATCCGAATCCGGACATGGAAGTGTCGTTCAAGGAGCGTGAGCGCATGTTCGCGCTGCCGCGCTCCTCGTGGGACGACTACAACAAGGAGCTGATTTCCAAGGGCGGCGGCGTGTATCCGCGCAGCGCGCGTTCGATCGAGCTGTCGCCGGAAATCCGCGCCGTGCTGGATATCGAAGAAACCGCGCTGGCACCGGAAGAGCTGATGCACCGCATCCTGCTGGCGCCGGTGGACCTGTTCTACAACGGCGGCATCGGCACCTACATCAAGGCCTCGACCGAAACCCACGCGCAGGTGAAGGACCGCGCCAACGACAATATCCGCGTCAACGGCAATGAGCTGCGCTGCAAGGTCGTCACCGAAGGCGGCAACCTGGGCGCGACGCAGGCCGGCCGGATCGAGTTCGCGCTGTCCGGCGGCCGTATCTTCACCGACGCCATCGACAACTCGGCCGGCGTGGATTGCTCGGACCACGAGGTCAACGCCAAGATGTGGCTGGACGTGGAAATGAACGCCGGCCAGCTGAGCGAGGCGGACCGCAACCGCATCCTCAACGAGATGACCAACGATATCGAACGCCTGGTCCTGCGCGACAATACGCTGCAAACGCAGTTGCTGGTGCGCGAGTTGCAGGCGCAGGTCGATCCTGACGTGCAGGATGGTTACGCCGCGCTGATCGCGTCGCTGGAAGAAGAGGGCGCGCTGTCGCGTGAACTGGAGCAGCTGCCGTCGGTGGCCGAACTGGCGCGCCGCAAGGCCGACGGCCGCGGCCTGACCACGCCGGAACTGGCGGTGGTCATCGCCAACGTCAAGAACCGCTACAAGCGCATCCTGTCGGCGCTGCCACTGACCGAGAATAGCTGGGCCGAGTCGGTGCTCAAGCCGTACTTCCCGGATCTGCTGGTGGCCACCCGTCCGGCGCTGGCGCACCCGCTGGCCAACGCCATCCTGGCAACCGTGCTGGCGAATGAATCGGTCAACCGTTGTGGTCCGCTAATGCTGCGCCAGTTGGCCGGCGAGCATGGCGTGGACGAATCGGATGTGATCCTGGCCTGGGGCCAGGCCTGGTCGGCGCTGAACCTGGCGCCGATCTTCAACACGCTGGACGCGGACGCGCTGAAGGTGCCGCGTGCGGTGTCGATCAAGGTGGATGCGCATACGCGCCAGTTGTTGAAAGCCGTGATGGAAGGCGCGCTGTCGGTGCCTGCCGAGCAGCTGCGCAATGGCGTTGGCGAGTTGACCCGCCTGTTTGCCAATCCGGAAACGCTGGCGCAGCTGACGCCTGTCAGCGGCCAGTCGGAAGCCGAATTGACCGCCGGCCTGCGCGCCGAGTTTGTGCGCGCATGGATGGCGGTGGACGCGCTGGAGGCCGTGGCGGCGTTTGTGTTCGCGGCGCTGTCGGTGCAACGTCCGGCGGGCATGGACTTGCCGGCCTTCCTGCAGGTGGGGCTGGCGTTGCGCGCGCAGGTCGGCATCGACACGCTGGAGCGCGGCCTGAAGCTGCCGGCCACCAGCCGTTCGCAGGAACAGTTGCGCAGCTATGCGCAGAATGCGCTGCGCCGCACGCAGCAACGCTTGCTGTCGCAGGTGCTCAAGCATGCGACCGGCGGCCATACGGCGCTGGAGGCGGTGGAAGTTGTCGCCAACACGCTGGGTCTGTCCGGCTACGCGGTGGCGACGGATCTGGAGCAGGCGATGCTGGATGTGTGGGCGTTGTCGGAGGCGGTCAACGCCAGCACCACGGCGTTGGCGGCGTAAGACGATGAGCGATTTGCCCGCAGATTCGCCGGCCGCATTGCCACAGCAGTTGCCGGCTGCGGTCCGCGCCCTCGCGGAGGCGGACTTCAGCGCCATCGCGCCGCGCTTCACGGCGGCCGGCTTCACGGTCGCCGAGCCGGCGGACGGCATCATCACCATCCGCGCCGGCGTGTCTGCCGCTGTCGCCGGTCCGCGCGGCGCGGCGCGGCCGGCAGTGCTGATCTCTGTCGGCGTTCACGGCGACGAGACCGGCCCGATCGAAGTCGTCGCATGGCTGCTGGACGCCTTGTCGCACCAAGCCGCCGCGCTGGCGGTGGACCTGATGCTCTGCGTCGGCAACATCGGTGCCATCCGCGCCGGCAAGCGCTTCATCGACGCGGACCTGAACCGCATGTTCCGCGCCCAGCGCGGCACGCTGGAAGGCACTGCCGAAGCCGCGCGGGCCGACGAGATGATCGCGGCCACCACTGCGTTCTTCAAGGACGCCGGTCCGCAGCGCTGGCACCTGGACCTGCACACGGCGATCCGCCCATCGGTCTATCCCACCTTCGCCATCGTGCCCGAGCTGATCGCCGACGATGCGCGCGGGCAGTTGATCGACTGGCTGGGCCTCGCCGGCATTGGCGCCATCATCATGAATCCGGCGTCGGTGGGCACCTACAGCTACTATTCGGCCGAGCACCACGCCGCGGCCGGCACCACGATAGAACTGGGCCGCATCGGCACGCTGGGGCAGAACGACCTGGCGCAATTCAAGGACGCGTCCCAGGCGCTGGACGACCTGCTGCGCGGCGCGCCGAAGCGCGAAGGCACGCAGCGTCCGCACGTGTTCAACACCGCGCGCCAGATCATCAAGTTGAGCGACCAGTTCCAGATGGCGTTCGGCAAGGACACGCACAACTTCACCGCCATGAAACAAGGCGACGTGATCGCGCGTGATGGCGACACGGTCTACACCGTGCAGTATCCGGAAGAGCTGGTGGTGTTCCCCAATCCCGACGTGCGCGTCGGTTTGCGCGCGGGACTGATGGTGGTGCGTGCCGATTGATCTTTACCCGCCTTTACACTTTGCGGGGTCATAGATACATGGATTAGTTCGTTAACAGGAGCAGCATTGTCCTTAACTACGGAGTAAGAACCATGAGCACAGCCATCAGCAGCCTGTCCAGCGGCACCACCCCCAGCGCCACCCAATTCGATCCAGCGAAAGGCGCGGCGCGCTTTGCGTCCAAAGTCTTCAGCGATATGGACACCGACACCGACGGTTCGGTCAGCAAAGACGAATTCGTGAAAGGCCTGGAATCCAAAGGCGTATCGGCGGAAGACGCCACCAAGCAGTTCGACGCCATCGACAAGCAAGGCGCCGGCTCGATCACCAAAGACGATCTGGAATCGGCCATCAAGAGCGGCGACTTCAAACCGCCACGTCCACAAGGCGGCGAAGGCGGCCCGCAAGGCGCAGGCGGTGCGCGCCACGCCGGCGGTGCGGCAGGTGCTGGCGGCGCCAGCGCGGCCGGCGGCGGCAGCAGTACCAAGACCTACGACGCCGCCGACAAGAACGAAGACGGCACGGTCACCGAACAGGAACAACTGATCTACGACATGGCCCAATCCGCCAAGTCTCCCACCACCAGCGCCGACAAGATCGGCACCAATATCGACGCCCTGGCCTGACCGCCAGCAGCCATCATCGCCTTGCGCTACACTCATCGCTTTCACACAGGAGGCGATGATGGCGCTATCGATGTATCAGGTTTCGGTGCCCGTGTTTGTACGCGGGTTGAAGGTGTTGTCGGAATTGTTGAAGAAGGCGGAGGCGCACGTGGAGCAGCATGGCGCCGTGCCGGATGCGATGATCTCGGCGCGGCTGGCGGCCGACATGCTGCCGCTGGCGGGACAGGTGCAGCGTGCCAGCGATACGTCCAAGCTGTCGGTGGAGCGCCTGACCGGCGTGCCGGCGCCCAAGTTTGAGGATAACGAAACGTCGTTCGATCAGTTGCAGCAGCGGATCAGCAACACCATCGCGTATCTCGACAGTGTGGCGCCGGCGCAGTTCGACGGCAGCGATGAACGCGCCATCCGCCTGAATTTCGGCGGCTTCCCGGACTTTACCGGCGCCAGCTACCTGCTGACGTTTGCGCTGCCCAACTTCTACTTCCACGTCGCCACCGCGCACGACATCCTGCGCAACCAGGGCGTGGCGATCGGCAAACGCGATTATCTGGGGGCTTACGCTTAAGCGTTAAGCGCGCACCATCATGGCGGTCAGCGTGATCGCCAGGCCAACCAGGATCATGGCGGCGCCGGTGATGGCGGCCGGGTGGATGCGGCGGGAAACGGTGGGGATTTTCTGGATCGGCATGGTGGGCTCTCTTCCTTGGCTTTGAGTAACACTTGCCGCCAGATTAACCGGAGGCGTGTTTGCAATCTATACATGCCGCTGTATCAAAAGTAAGGACTTGTAACGAGGTTGCATATTTGGCACAAAATACCTTTAGCGACAGCGGACCGGAAGGCCCTATAATCGCAGTGTTTTTGCCCGAACAAACCTCCCACAAGGAATGCCTGTGAACCAAACGTTGGTCCAGAAACTGACCCGTATCAAGCTGGTCGATCATCAAAACACTGAACACGCTTCAAGCAGCAATACCCTGCACCGCTCTGTAGGCCTGTTTCCCCTGACGATGATCGGCGTTGGCGCCACCATCGGCACCGGCATTTTCTTCACGATGGTGGAAGCCGTGCCCAAGGCCGGCCCGTCCGTGATTTTGTCCTTCCTGATCGCCGCCATCACCGCTGGCCTGACCGCGCTGTGCTACGCCGAACTGTCGTTCCGCATTCCGGCGTCCGGCTCGTCGTACTCGTTCGCGTACGCCAGCGTGGGCGAATTCCTCGCCTTCATCATGGCGGCCTGCCTGTTGCTGGAGTATGGCCTGGCCGCCAGCGCGGTGGCGATCGGTTGGTCGGACTACCTGAACAATTTCCTCAACAACGCCTTCGGCTGGCATATCCCCGAGGCGTTGCGCACGCCGAGCATCGTCTCCACCGCGCATGGCATCGAGTTCCACGGCGGCCATATCAACCTGCCGCCGATTATCCTGGTGGCGCTGTGCTGCTGGCTGCTGGTGCGCGGCGCCAAGGAGTCGGCCCGCACCAACGCCATCATGGTGATGATCAAGCTGGCCATTCTGGTGTTCTTCGTGGTGATCGCCTTCACCGGCTTTGACATCAACAACTTCCACCCGTTCTTCAGCCCGGACGGCGGCACCCATTTCACCGGCATGGCCGGCGTGACGGCGGCCGCGGCCACCGTGTTCTTCTCCTTCATCGGCCTGGACACCGTGGCCACCGCCGGCGAGGAAGTCAAGAATCCCAAGCGCAATGTGCCGATCGGCATTCTGGCGGCGCTGGGCATCGTCACCGTGTTCTACATGCTGGTGGCCGTCGCCGCGATGGGCGCGCAGCCGGCGGCCAAGTTCGCCGGCCAGGAAGCCGGCCTGGCCGTGATCCTGCAAAACGTCACCGGCCAGACCTGGCCGGCGCTGGTGCTGGCGGTGGGCGCGGTGATTTCCGTGTTCAGCGTCACGCTGGTGACCATCTATGGCCAAACCCGCATCCTGTACGCTATTTCCAAGGACGGCCTGATTTCGCCGACGTTCCAGAAAGTCAGCCCGCGCACCGGTTCGCCGGTGCAGAACACGCTGATCGTCTGCGGCGTGGTGGGCCTGGTGGCGGGCTTCGTCGATGCGACCTTCCTGTGGGACATGGTCAGCATGGGCACGTTGACCGCGTTTGCCGTGGTGTCGCTGGCGGTGCCGGTGATGCGCCGCAAGGAAGGCCCGACGGCCGAGAAGGGCTTCCGCGTGCCGGGCGGTCCTTACCTGGTGCCGGGGCTGAGCATTGCCGCCTGCCTGTACCTGATGTTTGGCCTGTCGCTGACCACTTACACCGTGTTCGGCATCTGGATGACGGCGGCGATCCTGACCTACTTCCTCTACGGCATGCGCCACTCGCATCTGAACTGAGGATGCCGTAAAACTTAAAAAGCCCCGGCCGCTTGCGCGTGCCGGGGCTTTTTGCCATTTTGCCTGGTTACCGTGCGGCTTATTCCGCGGCCTTGCTTTCTGGCTTGTTACCCAGGTACAGGCGCAGCACCAGGCCGGACAGGGCGATTGCGGCAGGCAGGTTTTCGATGATGGTCAGCATGGTATTTCTCCTTAAATTAAATTCGATTAAGCGCGCGAGGCGAAGAAGCGCAACTCGGCGGACAGGCCAGGGGAGTGGCGCTCGCAGTCATTCGCCATGCGGGTAAGCCACCAGATGGTTTCTTCTTTGTTGCGTTGCGACATACCCGGCTGCACGGCGAACACGGCGGCGAACAGCTGGCGTACCGCGTTAACAACATTGGCGAAGTAGCCAGTGCCGGCGGTGGTGGTGTAGGTCGTTGCGCTCATCAGAAGCTCCATCAATATTCGTTTGTTGCGTTGCAGTATGCGCCGGTTTCAGTAATAAATAAACTTTTGATTTGTGATACTAAGCATAAATAAAGCGTATAACTCTGCTTGAATCCTATGCCGTCGGGTATGATTACTATCCTTTTGGCAATAATCTGATGAGGTGGGGATGTCTCTGCGCACGAAATTCATGCTGGCGTTGTTGTTGACCGGATTGGCGGCGGTGGCGATGGTGGGCGGATTGGCCTACGTCGGCATGACCAAGAAGGTGGACAGCTTGCGGCGCGAGCGCGCGGCCGATAGTTTCCACCAGGCGATCACCGCCTATCTGACCCAATACGGTAGCTGGCAGGACAGCCCCGGCCCGCGCGGTTTCGAGCGCTTCATGCGGGCGCGCGAACAGGCCGACGAGCGGCCGCCATTGTCGGATGGGGCGCAGGACGAGGAGCGCCGGCCACCGCCGGAGGACCGGCGCGGTCCACCCGAGGACGGGCAGCGCCCACCGCCGGACGAAGATCGCCACGGCGCCGATGACGGCCGCCGTCCGCCGCCGCCGGGCCAGGGTCAGGGCCAGAGCGGCCGGCGCGGCGAGCCGCCCTATCACTTCATCCTGGTGGACCCGCATTACCGCGTACTGCTGGGCGCCGGCGTCTATGAGCACGACGAGCTGCTGCCGGAAGCGGCGCGCAAGGATGCGCGGCCGGTGCGGGTCAACGGCCAGGTGCTGGCGTATGTGTCGCCCGAAGGCGTGATTACGCCGAGCAAACAGGAACTCCAGTATCTGGCGGCCATGCGCGAGGCGCTGTGGTATGGCGTGAGCGGGGCGGCGATTCTGGCGCTGGTGCTCGGTCTTCTGATCAGCCGTGGGCTGGGCCGCACGCTGGGCCATCTCACCAGCGCGGTGCGCGCGATGCATGGCGGCTCGCTGTTGCAACGCGTGCCGGTGGAGGGCAAGGACGAAGTGGCCGAACTGGCCGCCGCCTTCAACGCCATGAGCGAAAAGCTGGCGCGTTCGCACGAGGAGTTGAGCGAGTCGCACCAGACCATTCTGGCGCAAGCGGAGCAACTGCGCGAACTGAGTGTGCGCGATGCGCTGACCAAGCTGCACAACCGCCGCCACTTCGATGAGCAGGCCAGCACCCTGTTCAGCCACGCGGTGCGCCACAAGCGGCCACTGAGCATGGTGATCGGCGATATCGATTTCTTCAAGAAGATCAACGACCAGTTCTCGCATGCCACCGGCGACGCGGTGCTGCGCCAGGTGGGCGAGATCCTGCGCAGCCATATGCGCTTGAGCGATCTGGTGGCGCGCTACGGCGGCGAGGAATTCGTCATCGCCTTCCCGGAGACGGAGCTGGCGCAGGCGGCCGCGCTGTGCGACAAGCTGCGCGCGATGATCGAATCCTTCCCGTGGCACCAGGTGCATCCGGACCTGAAGGTGACGATGAGCATGGGCGTCTGCGCCGACCTGGCGGCCGGCACGGCGGAGGCCATGCTGCAGAAGGCCGACGCGCTGCTGTACCGCGCCAAGGAGACGGGCCGCAACCGCGTCTGCTTCGCAGCCTGATTATGCCTTGCGGTCCAGCCAGCGGCCGCCGAACATGGTGCACACCAGCGCCGCGACGATGAAGCCGACACCGCCCCACTGCCAGGCGCCGATGGTATCGCCCAGCATCAGCATGCCGGAGGCGATGCCGACCACCGGCACGCCCAGGCTGAACGGCGCCACCCGGTTAACCGGGTAGCGCTTCAGCAGCCGGGTCCACATCGCGTAGCCGGCAATGGTGGAGATCCAGCCGATGTAGGCCACCGCCACCCAGGTGATGAAGGGCGCGCCGGTCCAGTGCCAGCGCGTGGCCGGATCGTCAAACGCCAGCGACAGCAGCACGAACGGCACAATCGGCACCGCGCCGCACCAGACGATGAAGCTGATCACGTCGAAGTCCGGCATGGCCTTCTGCGCGCGCCGCACGACGATATTCGACACGGCCCACATGGCGGCGCCGGCCAGGCACAGGACGAAGCCGGCCGGCGTGATGTCGTTGGCGTGGCCGGCCTGCAGGGAGCTCATGGCGAAGCAGCCCAGGCCCAGCGCTGCCAGCAGCAGTCCGGCGATCAGCGCGCGGCTGGTGTGCTCCTTCAGCAGCATAAAGCTGAAGATGGCGGTGAAGAAGACCTGCGTCTGCAGGATCACCGACGCCAGCGAGGCCGACATGCCAACCTTCAGCGACAGAAACAGCAGCCCGAATTGGCCCACGCCCTGGCTCAGCCCATAAGCGATCACCCACTTCGGCGCCAGCCTGGGCGGGCGCACAAAGAAGATCAGCGGCAGGATGGCGAACACATAGCGCGCGGCGCCCATCTGGAACGGCGTCAACGCTAGCAGGCCGATTTTCATCGCGACGAAGTTGGTGCCCCAGATGATGACAACCAGCAGGGCGGACAGCAGGTCGCGGGTGGTGAAGGTGGAAGTGGAGGTGGTCATGCCGGTCATACTAGCAGGCTTCGTGCCTGCGCCGCATGACCAGGTTCAGGCGAGGTCGCGCAGGATGGCTGCGCGGTGGACGATGATTTTGACGGCGTCCGCCTGCAGCAACCGGATGCGGCGCTGGACCAGCGGCCAGCCGGACCACGGCACCTGCGACGCCCGCGCCGCCGCCGCCGATTGCGCCGACAGCGTGGAGGCCGACATCAGCGCCTCCTCGCTGGCCTGGCTGCGCGGATCCAACGCGTGTTCCAGCACGTCCACCACCTGGGCGTGGCTTTCGGCCAGCATGGCGTTGACCGCTTCCGCCGGCAGTTCCTTCGTGTGGCGGCGCAGGATGGCGCGCAGCGCCGCCACGTGCGCCATCAGCAGGTAGTTCTGCACGATGAACAGGTTGATGTCCTCCACCGCGCGCTGTTTGCTGGACGGCTCATCGAGCATGCGCACCAGCGCGGAACTGAGCGCGGCCAGGCTGTCCATCAGGCGCTTGCGTTCGATGCGGTAGGCGAAATCGTCCTTGCCTTTGCCCTGCAGCAGATCGAAGCTGGCCTGCATGTAGCGCCGGTTCACTTCCAACACCTCGCGCACCAGGCGCGGCAAGGTCTGGTACTCCCAGCTGGCCAGTACGAAGCTGAAGGCTGTCGCCACCACCGCGCCCACCACCGTATCCACCAGGCGCTCCATGATCAGGTTCTCGTTGCCCGGCGCGATCAGGTACATCTGCAGCAAGATCATCACGCTGACCGCCACCGCCGCATAGCGATAGCGCAGATAGACGAAGGTCGGCATGGCCACCGTCGACAGCACCAGCGCGCCGAGGATGAAGGCCGGGTAGTTGAGGAACTTGATGATCAGCGCGGTGATCACGCAGCCGATCACCGTGCCGACGATGCGGTCGCGCCGCCGCTGCTTGGTCATGCTGAACGACGGCTTGAGGATGATGACGATGGTCAGCACGATCCAGTAGCTGTGCGTCGCATACGGCAGCCACGCCGCCACCGCCAGCCCGACCGAGATCGCCATCGCCACCCGCAGCGAAAAGCGGAAGATCGGCGAATCCAGCCGCAGGTGCGACAGGATCATGCGGAACTCATATTTTTGCTGCGACAGGAACGGGCCCATGTCGGCATCCACCCAGAACGGCGTGGTGTCGTAGGCCTTCTGGCTGGCCTGATGCAGCTCGCCGATCATCTTGATGATGGCGCGGATCTTGTTGCGCTGCGCGCGCAGCACCGCCAGCGCTTCGTGCTGCGGCTTGCCGGCATCGATGCGCTGCTGGATGGCCGCCAGTTCGGCCTCGATGGCGGCCAGCTCCGGCTCGTAGCTGATTTCCGGGTAGGAGGACTTCTTGCGCGTGACATCGTACGCCACCGATTCAATGTCGCGCGCGGCCTTGTAGGCCAGGTCGTGCAGCGTTTGCATCACCGGCGAATCGGCCAGGTGGGCGCGCAGCAGCGCGTAGTCGGTGTGGGTGGAGAGGATCAGCTCATACAGGTCCAGCATGCAGACGTGGACCTGCACCACGATGGCGTCGCGCGCGTTGTTGTGGGCGCGCAGGATCAGGTCGCGCGAGGCCTGCTGGCGGTCGGCCAGCAGGCTTTGATGGCGGATCAGCTTATTGAATTGTTCGGTGAGGTTGAAGCGGGTGTCGTAGAAGTCGGCCTTGATGTCGATGTAGGCGGCCAGCTCGAACAGCGCCTCGGCCAGCACCTGCTGCTTGATGCGGTGGCGCAGTATCCACGAGATGCCCATGGCGTAGGCCAGGTAGGCCACCGCGCCCAGCGTGAACACGCCGGTGTGGATGAAGGACTGGCGCACCGACATATCGTGTTCCATCGACATGGTCATGATGAACAGCGTGGCCAGTTGCAGCGGCATCGACTTTTTGCCGTAGACGACCATCATGCAGGCGGCAAAGCTGACCAGCACCAGCATGATCATCAGCAGCCAGTGGTACGGCGCGCACAGGCTGATTAACAGGGTGACGGCGCTGCACAGCAGCACCGAGGCGCTCATCTCGTTGAACTTGTGGCGCAGGGGACTGGGCATGTCCATCAGCGCGGTGCACAGGGCGCCGATGCAGACGGTCATGGCGGTTGCCATGTCGGCGAAGTGCAGCGTGATCAGCGTGACGCCGACCAGGCCGGCGGCGAAGCGCAGGCCGAGATAAAAGTAATGGCTGTAGAAGAAGGTGCGCAGATTGAGTGCGTAATGCATGGCTATGGCCTTGTGGGCAGCTTGCATGCGCGCCGCGGGATCGCCACGGCGCGCACGTTGAATGACGCGAAATACTACGGGAGGTTTAGAAGACCGACAGCACCGGGTAGCGGCGCCATTCCGGCTCGGCGTGGCGCTTGCCGTTGGCGAAGATGAAGCCCAGCACCGCGTCCTGGTCCGACAGCAGCGCCGGATTGGCGGCCTTCCATGCTTCGAATTTCGCTTTCAGTTCCGGCTCGGTGTCCAGCATCTCCAGCGCCAGGTCTTCGAACACGTAGTCCGAGTAGGCTTCTTTCTTTTCCAGCACGCTGTTGAAGAAGCCCCAGCGGAAGAAGGAGTCGTGGCCCTGGGGCTCCAGCGTTTCGACGGCGTAGCGCGCGTTGCCCTGCTTGAGCGGGATGAAGTAGTCACCCGGCTGCACGGTGAAGGTGGCGGTGCGTGCCTCCAACCGCACGTCGTCGTGGTACAGATGGCCTTCGTAGGCGTGCGGGCGCGAGCTCACGGAGACGATGTGGTAGTACTGTGCTTCCACCGTCTGCGCTTCGTCGAAGCGGGCCATTTCCACGCCGTTCCACTGCAGGCGCTCGATGGCTTCGCGCCACGCTTGCGGGACGATGTAGCCTTTCGGCGCGCGCACGGTGGCCGACGGCACGAAGCGGTTGTAGTAGGCGATGTCTTTTTCCCACGGCTGGCTGCGGTCATACGACAGGCGCTGGTAGTTGCCCAGCAGGCTGGCGCTGCGTTTGGCCGCGTAGCCCTTGAAGCAGAAGGTCGATGGATGGTCTTCGTCCATTTGCCAGCTGACGGTCCATTCGGTGGCGTTGGCCGCCTGCTCCTTGGCTTCGGCGCGCAGTTGCTTGATTTGTTCGCCGTGTGCGACCGTGAAGGCCAGGGTCACGTCCAGCAGCGCACGCATCGAGTCGTAGCGGTCCTTGAAGGGCTTGAGCATGTGCGTTTCCGGCATGAAGCCGATGACGTGGTGCAGGGCGGCGAAGCCGGTCGAGAAGCGCGGCACTTCGAGGAATTCGGCGATGCCGTCGTCCGGCGTGTCCTTGACCGGATTGACGTAGGGGCAGGTCGGCCAGCCCTTCGCTGCCATCTCCTGGTAGATGTGCGGCAGCATGGTGTCGCGCAGGAAGGGGCCGAGGCCGTAGCCCAGCTTGTCGGCCTGGGTGTGGATCAGCGTCATCGTGTACGGGTAGTCGGCGCCGTTGGAGGTGTGGGTGTCGACCATCACGTCCGGGTCCCAGCTGGTCAGCAGCTGGTTGAACAGCTGGGCGTTGTAGGTGTCGCACTTGATGAAGTCGCGGTTCAGGTCGAGGTGGCGGCTGTTGCCGCGGAAGCCGAACTGCTCGGGACCGTCCTGGTTGACGCGCGAGGTGTTGGCGCGGTTTAGCGCGCCGTCGACGTTGTACAGCGGCACGAACAGCAGCACGGTCTTGCCCAGCGCGGCCAGCTTGGCCGGGTCGAAGCACAGGTCGCGCACGATGGCCATGCAGGCATCCACGCCTTCCGGCTCGCCCGGGTGGATGCCGTTGTTGTTGAAGAAGACGGTGCGGCCCTCGGCCTTGATCTGGCTGCGGTCGTGGACGCCGTCGGCGCTGACCACGCCGGCGTGGATCGGGATGCCGGCGTCGGACAGGCCGATCTGCTCAAAGCGCAGCACGTGCGGGAAGCGCTGGGCCAGCGCCTCGTAGAAGGCGATGCATTCGCTCCACGTGGTGGTTTGGTTGTGATTGCCTTTTTCGTAAGGCGTCAGCATGTCGTGCATGGTGGTCTGAATCTCAGCGGGAATGGAAGGGAAGGCCGAGATTGTATCATCGTGCCCGTTTTTTGAGCGCCCGCAGCCGGTAGCTTGAGTTGCTTCAACGTAAATTTATCGCGGTCGTGCTGTACTGCTTGTCTGTTTCATTTGCCGGGAGAACAGCATGGGCTATGGCGTGCGAGCGGTACTGGTGGTGGCGTTGCTGGCGCTGGTGTGTCGCTGGGGCGTGGCGCAGGTGGGGCCGCGTTATGTGATCGAGTTGGCGGGCGCCACGGCGCCGGCAGCGTCGCGCGGGCAGTTGCAACTGGCTGGCAAGGGGCTGGTGCTGGTGCGCTTTCAGGATCTGCGCTTGCTGGTGGTGGAGGCGGATGGCGAGGCTTACAGCCAGTACGCGGTGCGGGGCTGGCCGGCTGCCGATCTGCTGCTGGTGCTGCCGGCCAGCGCCGGCCGTTACGACGGGCTGGCGCCGCTGCGGACGCTGCCGGATGGCATGCCGGTGGTGGTGGCGGAGCAGGGCGGGGCTGGCGCGGGCGATGGGGCGAAGGATGGGGCGACGGCCGGGGCCGGGGCCGGGCCGCGCTGGTATCCGATGCAGCCATGGAATGCGCTGGACTTGCGTAAGCACGGCACCCGGCTGCGCGTGACGGCCATGCCGGGCGCGGCGGGCACGGTCGCGATGGCAGGCTATCTGATCGAGGTGGGCAACAGCCGCGCGTCGTATCGGCTGTACGCGGGGGCGGCCGGTTTGACGGGCGTGACCGGCACAACCAGTGCGACCAGTGCGACCGGCGCGACCGGCACAACCGGCGCGACCGACGCAGCCGGAGCGCCCGGCGCCATTGGCGCGGCTGCGGCGGAGCTGGCCCGGCGTCTGCCCGGGGCGGACCTGGCGCTGCTGCCGGGGCAAGATGGCCCGCAACTGCTGGCGCTGAATCGCGGCGCGCCGCCGGCGCATGTGCAACCGGCCGCGCTGACGGCGGCCGGCCACGTCTTCACGCCGCTGCGGCGCTGATTACTTCGTCTTCGCGTTGGTCTCGACCCAGGTAGCGTAAGTGTCAATGAACTTCTTCAGGAACTGTTTGGTGCTGTCGTTGTTGATTTTGCCGTCGTCGCCCAGCAGCTTGGCGGCGCCGCCGATATACGCCTCCGGCTGCAGCAGGGTTGGCATGTCGAGGAACACCAGCGACTGGCGCAGATGGTGGTTGGCGCCGAACGCGCCGGTGGCGCCAGGGGAAACGCTGACGATGCCGGCTGGCTTGCCGCTCCAGATGCTGTGGCCGTAGGGCCGCGAGCCGACGTCCAGCGCGTTCTTCAGCGCGGCCGTGGTGGAGCGGTTGTATTCCGGCGTGAAGAACAGCACGCCCTCGTATTCCTTCATGCGGTCGCGGAATTGCGTCCACGCCTGCGGCGGCGTGACGCCATCGCCTTCCAGATCCTCGTTGTAGACGGCGAGTTCGCCGATTTCCACGATCTCCAGCTGTAGCGACTCCGGCGCCAGCGCCATGACTTCATGGGCAAACTTGCGGTTGAGCGACGCTTTGCGCAGGCTGCCGATGATGACGGCAATTTTCTTTGCGGACATAACATCTCCTTGCGATGGTGGACGGGACGTCGCCATACTGTAACCGATTATAATAAAAAGCCACGCTCTGTTTCCTGAGCGTGGCTTCCGACTATCGGGGGAAGACGCTTATTCGGCGCCCATTTCCTTCAGCAGGTTGTCGGCGTGGTCGACGTGCTTCATGTTCCACAGGATGTAGCGCAGGTCGACCTGGATGTCGCGGGTCATCTTCTTGTTGAAGTCCCAGTCCGAAATGATCGAATCCAGCGTGCCGTCGAATGCCAGGCCAATCCACTCGCCCTTGGCGTTCAGCGCGGCCGAGCCCGAGTTGCCGCCGGTGATGTCCAGCGTGGCCAGATAAGCCACCGGCACCGTCTTCAGGATCGGATCGGCGTACTTGCCGTATTCCTTGGCCTTGATCGCTTTCAGCTGCGCGGCAGGCGCATTGAACTCGCCCTGGCCGGTGGCCTTGGCGGCTACGCCCTCGACCGTGGTGAAGGCCTTCCAGGTGGTGCCATCGGCGCCCGGATCGCGGCCGGCGATCTTGCCGAAGGTCACGCGCAAGGTGCTGTTGGCGTCAGGGTAGACGGCCTGGCCCTTGCTGTGCATGTAGGCGATCTTGGCCTTCATGTAGTTGGCGTAAGCCTGCTGCAGCTTGCCGGCCAATTCCTCTTCCTGCGCCTCGTCCTTCAGGTCCGGCTCGTACAGCGCCACGGCAGCCTTGATGAAGCTGTCGTCGCTGGCCTTGAAGTCGGCCGGCTTGCGCTCCAGCCAGGCTTTGCGCTCGGCCGGATCGCCCAGCTTGCTGCCGGCGTACAGCTTGTCCAGCGCGGCTTGCAGGTCGGCCTTGCTCATGTTGTCCTTGATGCCGACCACGCTATCGAAGGCGGCGTTGCGCTGCGACGCCGGCTGGGCGGCGTACTTGGTCAGGCTGTTCAGCACCAGCGCCTTGTCGACCTTCTCGTCGTAGTTGCGTACCAGGCCATCGACCGAGGCCTTGATGCGCGGCACGTCACGCTGCTGGTAGCCGGCCTTGCGGTCGGCGTCTGGCTTGGTGTTTTCGTTGGCCAGGCGGTACAGCATGCGCGCGGTGTTCAGCAGGCGCGGCTTGGACGAGCCGAAGTAGTAGTCGCGCTTGATTTCAGCATCGCGCTGGGCGATCAGCTTTTCCACCAGGTCGATGTCGCCGGCGTACTCGGCCTTACGCTTGGCGTCGGCGTTGATCCACTGCTTGAGCGCCTCGTGCTCGGCGCTCTTACGCTTCAGCATGTCGCTGTTGGCGTAGGAATCCAGCATGCCCTGGCGGTTCTTGTAGTAGTTGTTGATGCCGGCCACTTGCGACGCGTATTTCAGCGCGGTGTCCTTGTTGTCCTTGGTGGTATCGGCGATGATGGCCAGGCTCTCGGCCGACTGCTTGACGAAGGCCGGATAGTTCCAGTCGAAGGTGAACGCCACTTCGGACGGCAGGCGGTGGCGGTTGGTGCGGCCCGGGTAGCCCAGCACCATGATGAAGTCGCCTTCCTTGACGCCTTCCTTGGCCAGCTTCAGGTAATGCTGCGGCACGTAAGGGACGTTGTCCTTGCTATAGTCGGCGGCCTTGCCGTCCTTGCTGACGTAGGCGCGGTAGAAGCCGTAGTCGCCGGTGTGGCGCGGCCACATCCAGTTATCGGTATCGCCGCCGAACTTGCCCACGCCCTCGGGTGGCGCGTGCACCAGGCGGACGTCGCGGATTTCCAGCTGCTTGATCAGGTAAAACTCCAGGCCGCCGTAATACGACGACACGGTGCAGCGGTGGCCGGGATCTTTTTCGCAGTCGGCCTGGATGGCCTTCTGGTTCTTTTCGATCGCATCGATGCGCGCCTTGCCGCTCAGCTTGGCCACTTCCGGCGTGATCACCTGCTTGCTGACGTCGGTCACCGCCTTGGTCACGAAGATGCGGCTGCCCGGCGCGGCCGGCAGTTCCTCGGACAGGTTATGGGCCAGGAAACCGTTGGCCAGCAGATTGCGTTCCGGCGTCGAGTTATGGGCGACGCTGCCGTAGACGCAGTGGTGGTTGGTGGCGACCAGGCCCTGCGGCGACACGAAGGACGCCGAGCAGCCGCCCAGGCTGACGATGGCGCCCATCGGGAATTCGGTCAGTTTGGTGAGGGAGGCGGGGTCCAGCTTGAGGCCGGCGGCTTTCAGTTCCTTGGCTACTTGTGGCAGCTGTTGAGGCATCCACATGCCTTCATCCGCGTGGGCGGCGGTGCTCAGGATGGCGAGCGCGATCAAAGATTTTTTCATGTCTCGTTGTGAAGTGGTTGAACGGCGCTCAACAGTATAACAACGAACTCCGGGGTCAGGTCCTCCATTTCTACACGGCCTCTGCCGTAGCGAACGCTACGGCAGAGGCCGTGTAGAAATGGAGGACCTGACCCCGGAGGGGGGCGGAGGGTTAGTCGGCCTTGATGGCTTCGATCTGGATCGCCAGTTTGACTTCCGGCGAGAAGGCTGGCAGGCCGAAGTTCATGCCGAAGTCGCTGCGCTTGAACTCGGCGCTGGCGTCGGCGCCGCATACTTCTTTCTTGTAGCGCGGGTGCATGATGCACTTGAACTTGTTGACCTTCAGCGCCACCGGCTTGGTCACGCCCAGCATGGTCAGCTCGCCGTCCACGCCCACCAGCTGGTCGCCGTCAAACTTGAACGATTTGCTGGTGTAGGTGATGGTCGGGAACTTGGCCACGTTGAACATGTCGTCGCCCTTGGCGTGCTTGTTCATCGCTTCCAGGCCGAAGTCGATCGAGGCCGGGTCGATCTTGATGTCCAGCGCGCCGGTCTTGGCAGCGCGATCCATCGTCACCGTGCCGCTGGTCTTGTCGAACTTGCCGCGCCATACCGACAGGCCCATGTGGTCGGCCTCGAAGCTCGGGTAGGTGTGCGTCGGGTCGATGTTGTAGGTGGCGGCGATGGCCGATGTGGCCGAGGCGGCCAGCAGCGTGGCGATCAGGATCTGTGCTTTCATCTTCTTCAGTCTCCGTGGTGGTGGTCAGTGGTCTTATTGGCCGGCGACGACGTGGAATTTGATGGTGACGTCGTCCGCCACCATGCTGGTGTCCTTCCATTCGCCTTCGCCGATGTTGTAGGTCAGGCGCTTGATCGGCAGCACGCCGTCAAACACCTGGTTCTTGCCGTCGGCCTTGACGGTCAGCGGGAAGCTGACGTCGGCGGTCTTGCCCTTGATGGTCAGCTTGCCGGTCACGGTCAGCTTGCCGGCGCCGGCGCTCTTGATCGACGATGATACGAAGGTCGCTTTCGGGAACTGGGCGGCGTTGAACCATTCTTTCTTGGCCACTTCCTTGTTGTACTCGGCGTCGCCCAGGTCCATGCTGCCGGTGTCGACTTCGACGGTGGCCTTGGCGGCGTCCGGCTTGGCGGCGTCGTAGTCGATGTTGGCGCTGAATTTCTTGAACTTGGCGTCCACCGGCACGTTCATTTGCTTGAAGGTGGCGGTGACGGTGCTCTTGGCCGGATCGGTTTTCAGCGCGGCGGCGCTGGCGGCAAAGGCGACACCCAGCAGCGAGACGAGGGCGATTTTTTTGATGGTGTTCATGTGAGGCTCCAGTGGGGGGGTGGGATTACAGCGGCAACATGCGCTTCAGCGTCACGTCGCGGTCGATGAAATGGTGCTTCAGCGCGGCCAGGGCATGGGCGACGACAGCAGCGGCCATGGTCATGGTCAAAACATAATGGACATTTTGTAAAACTGGCTTAAGCTCGGCATTGGCTGCCATCACCGCCGGCATCTGCCACAGGCCGAGGTAGACCACCGGCACGCCGGCGGCGTAGGTGTAGAAGTAGCCGGAGATCGGCACCGCGAAGATCAGGAAGTACAGCAGGTAGTGCATGCCTTCGGCGATCTTGTGCTGCCAGTCCGGAATCGACGCCAGCTTGGCCGGCGGCTGGTGGGTGACGCGCCACAGCACGCGCAGCACGGCCAGCGCGAAGACAGTGACGCCCATCCACTTGTGCCAGGAGAAGTACTTCAGCTTGGTGGGCGAGAAGCCGTGGATGGCAACCATCGACAGGCCGAGGAAGAAGGTGGCAATGATGAGCAAGGCAACTAGCCAATGCAGCAACATGGCAATTTTGGTATAGCGTGGCATAAAAGCGGCTCCGAAGAATTAGTACGTGTTAGAACTAAATATACCAAAGAAATCCCATTTGCGCTTGCCGAGACGAAAAAAAGCCCCGGACGTCGCCGGGGCTTTTAGTGTAGTGCAATTTTATTACGCGGATCAGATGGCTTTAGCCAGAGCCGCCGCGAGGCCGGTGTAGTTGGCCGGGGTCATGGCCAGCATCAGGTCCTTGGCTTCCTGCGGCACGGCCAGGCCGTTGATGAATTCCTGCAGCGCGGCTTTGGAGATGCCTTTGCCGCGGGTCAGTTCCTTCAGCTGCTCGTACGGGTTGGCGATGCCGTAGCGGCGCATCACCGTCTGCACCGGCTCGGCCAGCACTTCCCAGTTGGCGTCGAGGTCGGCTTCCAGGCGCTGCGGATTGACTTCCAGCTTGTTCAGGCCGCGCAGGCAGCTGTCGTAGGCCAGCAGCGCGTAGCCGAGGCCGACGCCGATGTTGCGCAGCACGGTCGAGTCGGTCAGGTCGCGTTGCAGGCGCGACACCGGCAGCTTCTCGGACAGGTGTTTCAGTACCGCGTTGGCCAGGCCCAGGTTGCCTTCCGAGTTTTCAAAGTCGATCGGGTTGACCTTGTGCGGCATGGTCGACGAGCCGATTTCGCCGGCCTTCAGCTTTTGCTTGAAGTAGCCCAGCGAGACGTAGCTCCAGATGTCGCGGTTCAGGTCCAGCAGGATGGTGTTGGCGCGCGCGAAGGCGTCGAACAGCTCGGCCATGTAGTCGTGCGGTTCGATCTGGATGGTGTACGGGTTGAACACCAGGCCCAGGCGCTGCTCGATGACGTTCTTGGAGAACGCCGGCCAGTCGAACGACGGGTAGGCCGACAGGTGGGCGTTGTAGTTGCCGACCGCGCCGTTCATCTTGCCCAGAATCTCAACCTGTTCGATGCGCTTGATGGCGCGCTGCAGGCGGGCCACAACGTTGGCCATTTCCTTGCCCAGCGTGGTCGGGCTGGCGGTCTGGCCGTGGGTGCGCGACAGCATCGGCAGTTCGGCGTTGGCGTGGGCGATTTCGGTCAGCTTGGCGATCACCTTGCGCAGCGACGGCAGCATGACGCTGTCGCGCGCGGCCTTCAGCATCATGCCGTGCGAGGTGTTGTTGATGTCTTCCGAGGTGCAGGCGAAGTGGATGAACTCCGACGCGGCCACCAGTTCCGGCACATCCTTGACCTGCTCCTTCAGCCAGTATTCCACCGCCTTGACGTCGTGGTTGGTGACGGCCTCGATTTCCTTGATGCGGGCGGCGTCGGCTTCGGTGAAGTCGGCGGCCAGCTTGTCCAGCAGGGCGTTCGCCGCGGCCGAAAACGGCTTGATTTCGGCGAAGCCGGCCTGCGACAGCGCTTGCAGCCAGGCGATTTCTACTTTGACGCGGTGGTGCATGAAGCCGGATTCGGACAGGATGGGGCGCAGCAGATCGGTTTTACCGGCGTAGCGGCCATCCAGTGGCGACAGCGCCGACAGCGTGGAGTAAGGAGTAGTGGTCATGATGGAAAGAACGGGAAGTTGAAAGAGCAGACCGTGATTTTACCATTGGCCGACGACCACCCCGCCGATGTTATACTGGGGCTTGTTCTTCCTCTCTAAGTGTCTATGAAACTCATCGGTTCCCTCGCCAGTCCTTATGTCCGCAAGGTGCGCGTTGTTCTGGCGGAAAAAAAGCTCGATTACCAGTTTGAACTGGAGAACGTGTGGGCGGCGGACACCACCATCAGCCAGCTGAACCCGCTCGGGAAGGTGCCGAGCCTGGTCATGGAAGATGGCACGGTGATGATCGACTCGCGCGTCATGGTCGAGTACCTCGACACGCTGACCCCGGTCTGCAAGCTGCTGCCGCCCAACGGCCGCGACCGCGCCGACGTCAAGTGCTGGGAAGCGCTGGCCGACGGCATGATCGACGCCGCCGTCAGCGTGCGCCTGGAGCGCACCATGCGCCCGAAAGAGCTGCAGAGCGAGGAATGGATGGCGCGCCAGATGCGCAAGGTCGAGCTGGGCATGAAGTCGCTCTCGGACAAGCTGGGCGACCAGCCGTACTGCACCGGCATCCATTACTCGCTGGCCGACGTGGCGGTGGGTTGCACGCTGGGCTGGCTGGCGTTCCGCTTCCCGGACATCACCTGGCGCGACGATTACCCCAACTTGGCGCGGCTGTACGACAAGCTGTCCGAGCGCCAGTCGTTCAAGGACACGGTGCCGGCCTGACGGGCGGCCGCCTTTCATGCCCAAATCCACGCCGCCAGAGGCCGAGAGCCGGCGCCTGCAAATGGCCGACATCGCGCGGCTGGCCGGCGTGTCCACCTCCACCGTCTCGCGCGCGCTGGCCGGCAGCAAGCTGATCAGTGAAGAGACGCGCACCCGCGTCATGGAACTGGCGCGCTCGCTCAAGTACAACATCAACATCGGCGCGCAGAACCTGCGCATGAAGCAGAACCGCACCGTGGGCGTGGTGGTGCCGTACGACCCGGCCACGCGCCAGCACCTGTCCGATCCGTTTTTCCTGTCGATGCTGGGCAGCCTGGCCGACGCGCTGACCGAGCAGGGCTTCGACATGCTGGTGTCGCGGGTCGACGCCAGCGAACTGGACGCCGCCGCCGCGCCGTTCGACACCGGCCGTGTCATCGGCATCGTGCTGATCGGCCAGTGGCGCCACCATGACCAGCTGAACCAGCTGGCGGCGCGCCATGTGCCGATCGTGGTGTGGGGCGCGCAATTGCCGCAGCAGCTGTACTGCACCGTCGGCGGCGACAACCTGGCCGGCGGCGAGCTGGCCGGCGCCCACCTGATCGCGCAAGGGCGCCAGCGCATCGCCTTCTTCGGCGACATCAACCTGCCGGAAATCGGCCAGCGCCACGAGGGCCTGTGCAACGCCTTGCGCAAGGCCGGCATGGCGGTCGATCCGCAATGGCTGATCCCGGCCTCGTTCGTGCCGGACGGCGGCCGGCTGGCGGTCGAGCAACTGCTGGCCAGCGGCGTGCCGTTCGACGCCATCTTCGCCGGCAGCGACCTGATGGCGATGGAAGCCATCAACGCCCTGCGCCAGCGCGGCATGGACGTGCCGGGCCGCGTGGCCGTGGTCGGCTACGACGATATTCCTCTCTCCAGCTACTTCCACCCGCCGCTGACCACGGTGCGCCAGCCGATGCCGGAGGCCGGCCGGGCACTGGTGGCGTCGCTGCTGGCGCTGGCCGACGGCCAGGCCGCGCCATCGGTCCGGCTCCCCACCCAACTGATCATCCGCGCCAGTACTGTGTGATTGATGCAACCGATTGCATCGCGGCTGAAAGCCGTTACAAAAAAGTATTTTGCATTTCAATGCAATCGATTGCATAATGCGTTCACCTGCTTAATAAAGCAGCAAAAACGACAATACTGGAGACGACACATGGAACATCGCACCCTTAAACTGGGCGGCATTGCCGCCGCCGTTGCAACCGCTGTCCTGCACCTGTCCGCGAGTGCGCAGGAGGCCGCGCCGGCCGCGGCCCCGGCCGACGGACTGAACATGGAACGCGTGGTGGTCACCGGCACCAGCGGCGCCTCGTCCAAAATGAAGAGCAGCGTGTCGATTTCCACCCTCGAAGGCGACGCCATCAAGAACGCCGCGCCGCTCAGCGCCGCCGAAGTGCTGCGCTCGGTGCCGGGCGTGCGCTCGGAATCGTCGGGCGGCGAGGGCAACGCCAACATCACCGTACGTGGCGTGCCGATTTCGGCCGGCGGCGCGCGTTACGTGCAGATCCAGGAAGACGGCCTGCCGGTGCTGCAGTTCGGCGACTTCAACTTCACCACGCCGGACAGCTTCGTCAAGATCGACGGCACGCTCGACCACCTGGAAGTGGTGCGCGGCGGCTCGGCCTCGACGCTGGCGACCAATGCGCCGGGCGGCATCGTCAACTTCATCACCAAGACCGGCGAGGAGAAGGGCGGCCACATCGGCATCAGCCGCGGCTTGGGCTATGACGAGACGCGCTACGACTTCGACTACGGCGCGCCGATCTCGGACAAGACCCGCTTCTTCATCGGCGGCAGCTACCGCACCGGCGAAGGCGTGCGCAACACCGGCATGAGCACCGAGGACGGCGGCCAGATTCGCGGCAACATCACGCATGACCTGGACAATGGGTGGATCCGCCTGTCCTTCAAGCACCTGGACGACAAGGCGCCGACCGCGCTGCCGGTGCCGGTGACGGTGGTGAACCAGCAGATCCGCGAAGTCCCCGGCATCGATCCGCGCACGGTCAGCTTCTACTCGCCGTACTGGGTGCGCGACGTGGTGCTGAGCAAGAACAACACGCCGGTATCGACCGACATCAACGACGGCCTGCACGTGAAGAGCAACACCTTCGGCATCGAAGGCTCGTTCGATCTGGGCGATGGCTGGAATCTGAGCGACAAATTCCGCACCGCGAATAACAGCGGCCGCTTCGCGGGCGTCTTCGCCGGCAACAGCGGCACGCTGGGCAATTACGTGTTTGCCACCGGCCCGCAGAAAGGCCAGGCCTACAATGGCCGCGCCTTCTCGGCCGTGGTGTTCAATACCTCGATCGACGATGCCGGCAACACGCTGAACGACACCAAGCTGGCCAAGACCTTCAAGCTGGCCGACGGCAGCAAGCTGACCACCACCGCCGGCTTGTACCTGTCGACCCAGAAGCTGGGCCTGACCTGGAACTTCAACGAATACCTGATGCAGGAAACCGGCGCCAAGCCGGCGCTGCTGCAAACGTCGAGCGCCACGCCCGGCCTGGTCGGCCCGGCCTTCGGCGGCTGCTGCTCGCGCGCGGTGGACATGGAATACAAGTTCACCTCGCCGTACGTGAACGTCGGCTACGAGACCGGCCCGCTGAGCGTGGACGCCAGCTTCCGCCAGGACCGCCAGCAGGCCACCGGCACCGCCAACATCGCCACCGCGTCCGCCGCGGCCGGCGGCGCGCTGCGCTACGATCCGGCCACGCAGCAGTTCATCGACTACAAGCTGAATCACAATTCGTACTCGGTGGGCGGCAACTACGCGTTCACCAGGAACCTGTCGGTATTCGCGCGCGCCAGCGACGGCGTGGCGTTCAATGCCGACCGCATCTTGTTTGGCACGCCGCTGGACGGCACGGCGCCGATCAACATCAACACCGTCAAGCAGATCGAGGGCGGCGTGAAATGGCGCAGCGGCGGCGTGAGCACCTTCGTCACGCTGTTCCAGGCCAAGACCGACGAGAGCAACTACGAAGCGACCACCCAGCGCAGCACTTCCAACAAGTACGACGCCAAGGGCGTGGAGCTGGAGGGCGCGTACAGCGCCGGCGGCTTCCGCGTTACCGGCGGCATGACCTACACCGACGCCAAGATCACCGGCACGGCGCCGGCGGACGTGGCCAACATCGGCAACACGCCGCGCCGCCAGGCCAGGTACATCTACCAGATCGCGCCAAGCTACAGCTTCGAGAACGCCACCGTCGGCGCCAGCCTGATCGGCACCGGCAAGTCGTGGGGCGACGATGCGCACACCATCATCCTGCCGGCGTATGAAGTGGTCAATGCTTTCGTCAACTACAACCTGACCATGAAAGCCACACTGTCGCTGAGCGTGAATAATTTGTTCAACAAGATCGGCTACACCGAAGTGGAAAGCGACGGCCACGCCGCGCGTTCGATCTCCGGCCGTGCCGCCAAAGTCAGCCTGACCTATGCTTTCTAACGTGATGTCGGATCGCCTGCTCGCGGTCCTGCCCGATGCGCTGCGGGCGCAAGCCTTGCGGCGCCTGGCCGTGCACGAGCCGGTGCTGCGCAAGCTGCTGGCCGGCCTGTATGGCCAGCAGGCGGATTTCGACGCCTGGCTGGGCGCCTTGATGGCGTCGCTGGGCGAGTTGTACGCGGCGCGCCCGGCGCCGTTGCGGGAGCTGGATGCGCAACGCGAGGCGCAGCCGGAATGGTTCCTCAGCCAGCGCATGCTGGGCTACTGCGCGTACGTGCAGAACTTCGGCGGCACGCTGAACGGCGTGGCGGAGCGCATCCCGTATCTGCGCGAGATGGGCGTCAGCTATCTGCATCTGCTGCCCTTCCTGCGCGCCCGCGAGGGCGAGAATGACGGCGGCTTTGCCGTCTCGGATTTTGATGACGTGGAGCCGGCGCTGGGCAGCAATGCCGATCTGGTGGCGCTGACCACGCGGCTGCGCGAGGCCGGCATCAGCCTGTGTTCGGACTTCATCCTGAATCACGTGGCGGACGACCATGCATGGGCGCTGGCCGCCAAGGCCGGCGACGAGCAGGCGCGCGCCATGTTCCTGTGCTACCCGGACCGCGAGATGCCGGACCGCTACGAGCGCACGCTGGGCCAGGTGTTCCCGCAGGTCGCGCCGGGCAATTTCACGCCGGCGCTGGGCGGCTGGGTGTGGAGCACTTTCTACCCCTACCAGTGGGACCTGAACTACGCCAATCCGGCGGTGTTTTCGGCGATGGCGGCGACGCTGCTGCGCCTCGCCAATCGCGGCATCGAGGTGTTCCGCCTGGATTCCACGGCCTTCCTGTGGAAGCGCGAAGGCACCAACAGCATGAACCAGCCGGAGGCGCACCAGATCCTGCAGGCGCTGCGCGCGATCGTCGACATCGTCGCGCCGGGCGTGCTGCTGAAGGCGGAGGCCATCGTGCCGACGCGCGAGCTGCCGGCCTACCTGGGCAGCGCCGACGCGCGCGAATGCCACATCGCGTATCACAGCAGCCTGATGGCGGCCGGCTGGCTGGCCTTATCCGAGCAGGGCACGGGCGTGCTGCGGGAAGTGATCCGCAACACGCCGACGCTGCCGCCGTCCGCCACCTGGCTCAGTTACGTGCGCTGCCACGACGACATCGGCTGGAACGTGCTGCGCGCCGAGGCGGCGGCCGATGGCAGCGACGCCACGGCGCGACTGGCGCGCGCGTCGCGCTTCTTCGCCGGCGCCGAGGGCAGTTACGCCGCCGGCGCGGCGTTCCAGAGCACCGATCCCAACGCCGCCCACGGCAGCAACGGTTCCGCAGCGTCGCTGGCGGGCCTGGAGCGCGCCGACTCGGAGGCCGCGCGCGCGCTGGCGCTGCGCAGGCTGCAGCTGCTGCACGGCCTGGCGCTGAGCTTCGGCGCCTTGCCGGTGCTGTACATGGGTGACGAGCTGGCGATGGAAAACGACTACAGCTACCGGCACCGCCCGCAGCATGCGATGGACAGCCGCTGGCTGCAGCGTCCCTTGTTCGACCAGGCGCGCTGGCGGGCGCGCGACGATGCCGGCGACAGCGCCGGCCAGATGTACCAGTCGCTGCTGCGCATGGTGCGGCTGCGGCGCCAGCACGACGCACTGGCGGCCAACGCCCCGCGCACCTTGCTGGACGACGCGCCGGACGCCGTGCTGGCGCTGGCGCGCGGCGAACGCTTTGTCACCCTGATGAATTTTTCCGGCGAACCGCAGGCCTATGCGCTGCAAGGCCGCTGGACCGACTGCATGGACGGGAGCATACTGGATGGCGCGCTGACGCTGGCGCCGTATGCGATGCATTGGCTGGAACGTGGAGCGACAGCATGAGCAAACAAACCATCGCCGTTTTTGGCGAGGCATTGGTGGACGATTTCGTCACCGAACAAGTGGTGGGCGGCGCGCCGTTCAACGTGGCGCGCAATCTGGCGGCGTTCGGCGTCGCCACGCTGATGGTCACGCGCATCGGCGCCGACAAGAACGGCGCGCGGATCTGCGACGAATTCACGCGCTTCGGCATGAGCGAGGCGGGCTTGCAGGTCGATGAGCGCGGCGCCACCGGCCGCGTGGTGGTCGAGCGCAGTGCGGGCGGCCACCGCTTCATCATCCTGCCCGACCAGGCTTACGATTACGTGGACACCGACCAGGCGCTGGCGGCGCTGGCCGCCGCCCAGCCGCGGGTGATCTATTTCGGCACCATGGCGCAGCGCCACGCGCAGTCGCGCGCCGCCTTGCGCGCCATGCTGGACGCCAGCGACGCGCAGCGCTACCTGGATCTCAACGTGCGCGAAGGCCAGGTCACCGAGCGCATCGCCCACGAGTCGCTCAAGCTGGCGGACATCGTCAAGGTCAACGAGGACGAGCTGAAGGACCTGTTCCGCTGGTACACCCACACCCAGCCCGGCACCGCCGCCGACAGCCCGGAAATGCGCGACGCCTGCCTGACGCTGATGCGCAGCTTCGGCCTGCAAGGCCTGATCGTCACGCTGGGCGAACGCGGCGCGATGTATTTCAGTGCCGACGGCGCGGTGGTCGCCAACCACGAGTGTCATGCGCCCGAGCGCATGGTCGACACGGTGGGCGCGGGCGACGCCTTCTCCGCCGTGTTCCTGTTCGGCCAGTCTCAAGGCTGGCCGATCGCAACCACACTGGCGCGCGCCAACGCGTTTGCCGGCGCCATGTGCGGCATCTCCGGCGCGGTGCCGGCGGACATGGCTTTCTACGCGCCGTGGGTACTGGCCTGGCGCGCGGGAGAGGACGCATGAAACCGCGCCTGTCGTTCTGGCAGATCGTCAACATGAACATTGGATTCTTCGGCATCCAGTTCAGTTTTGGCCTGCAGCAGAGCAGCATGAGCCCCATCTACAAATACCTCGGTGCCGATGAAGCCAGCCTGCCGTACCTGTGGCTGGCCGGACCGATGACCGGGCTGCTGGTGCAGCCGCTGATCGGCGCCATGAGCGACCGCACCGTCACGCGCTGGGGCCGGCGCACGCCGTACTTCCTGATCGGCGCCATCCTGTGCAGCCTTGGCCTGCTGGCCATGCCGTTCAGCCCCACGCTGTGGATGGCGGCCAGCCTGCTGTGGATACTGGACGCCGCCAACAACGTCACCATGGAGCCGTACCGCGCCTTCGTCAGCGACAAGCTGGCGCCGCAGCAGCATGCGGTCGGCTTCCTGACGCAGAGCGCCTTCACCGGACTGGGACAAACGCTGGCCTACCTGACGCCGTCGCTGCTGGTCTGGCTGGGGATGAACAAGGACGCCGTCAACGGCAGCCATATTCCGCACATCGTCATCGTCGCCTTCATGATCGGCGCGGTGTTCTCGATCGCCTCGGTGCTGTGGACGCTGAAGACCACCAAGGAGAATCCGCTGACCAGCGAAGAGCTGCAAGCCCTGCGCGCCAGGCCGTCCGGCTGGCGCCACGCGCTGGGCGACATCGCCAGCGCGGTGCGCGAGATGCCCGCTACCATGCGCCAGCTGGCTTGGGTCAAGCTGTTCCAGTGGTACGCCATGTTCTGCTACTGGCAGTACATCATGCTGTCGCTGGCGACCACCCTCTACGGCACCACCGACCAGTCGTCGCAAGGTTTTCGCGACGCCGGCCTGCTGGCCGGGCAGGTGGGGGCGTTCTACAACTTCATCGCGTTTGTCGGCGCGCTGGCGCTGGTGCCGTTCACGCGCCGTTATGGGCCCAAGCTCACGCACAGCGCCTGCCTGGCGCTGGCCGGCGTGGCCATGTTCAGCATCCCGATGATACACACGCCGGCGCTGCTGTTCGTGCCGATGGTCGGCATCGGCCTGGCATGGGCCAGCATCATGGGCAATCCGTACGTGATGCTGGCGGGTTGTATTCCACCGGAGCGCACCGGCGTCTACATGGGCATCTTCAACATGTTCATCGTGATCCCGATGATCATCCAGATCTTCACGCTGCCGCTGTACTACCGCAGCCTGCTGGGCGCCAATCCGGAGAATGTGATCCGGCTGGCCGGCGTGCTGATGTTGTGCGGCGCGGTGGCGGTGCTGATGGTGAAAATAAAAAAGCCGCAAGCAAGCTTGCGGCCTGTGGGTGAGCCGGCGCTGTAATTACTCGTCGCCACTCATCTGGCTTTGCAGGTAGTTCTGGATGCCCACTTTGCCGATCAGGTCGATCTGGGTTTCCAGCCAGTCGATGTGTTCCTCGGTGTCTTCCAGGATCATCAGCAGCAGGTCGCGCGACACGTAGTCGGCCGCCTTCTCGGCGGCGGCAATGCCTTCCTTGACGGTGATCTGCGCGCCTTTTTCCAGCTTCAGGTCGCAGTTCAGCATCTCCTCGGTGTTCTCGCCGACCAGTATCTTGTGCATCGCTTGCAGGTTGGGCAGGCCGTCCAGCATCAGGATGCGGTCGATCAGCTTGTCGGCGTGCTTCATTTCGCCGATCGATTCTTCGTACTCTTTCTTGCCGATCTTTTCCAGGCCCCAGTGCTTGTACATCTTGGCGTGCAGGAAGTACTGGTTGATCGCGGTGAGTTCGTTGGTCAGCTGTGCGTTGAGCAAGCGGATGACTTCTTGGTCGCCCTTCATGGGATGGTCTTTCTGTGATGGTTGCGAATGGCGCCATTGTGCCATGAATGCCATGGGCTGTGTGGCCAATGTCTGATAATTTCGGCGAACTACCCATTAAGTTCGGTGATTGAGAGCGCTGGCGCAAATGAAAACCATTAGCATTCGTAGTGGTGGCAGTGTGCGTCATCCCACTGTGCCGCCGGGCTGGCGCCGTTACCATCAAAGCTCAACCTTCAGGAGCTCACCATGGATTCGATCAACGCTAATCAACCAGAACACAATCACCAGGACTTGGTCGGTGAAGACGCCGTCCGCAAGATCCGCGATTTCGTCGACAGCACCCCGGGCTGCTTCTTTTGCACCAGCGACGCCAGCGGCGGTCCCGGCGACGCGCGGCCGATGACGGCGCTGCAGGTCGATGAGCTGGGCAATCTGTGGTTCATCAGCGCCAGCGACAGCCTGAAAAACCAGGAGCTGGCGGCCGACCCGTCGGCCACGCTGTACTTCCAGGGCTCGGCCCATTCCGAGTTCATGCACCTGGAGGGCATCGCCACCGTGCTGCGCGACCCGGTCAAGATCAAGGAGCTGTGGAGCTTCACGATGAAAACGTGGTTCACCGGCGGCGAGGACGATCCGCGCGTCACGCTGATCAAGTTCGCGCCGACCTACGGCTATTACTGGGATACCAAGCACGGCAAGGCGGTGGCCAGCGTCAAGATGCTGCTGGGCGCCGTGATCGGCAAAACCCTCGACGATTCCATCGAGGGCAGGCTGGACCTGTGAGCCGGGCCTAGCCGAGCTGGAAGTTCACCGGCACCAGCACGTACACGGGGATGGCCTTGCCGTCCTCGATGAACGGCTTGTACAGCGCGCGCAGCGCGGCCTGGCGGCCGGCTTCATCCAGGTTGGCGGAGCCCGATGATTTGTGCACCGTCACCTGTTCCGCATTGCCTTTTTCCCCGATCAGCACGCGCAGCATCACGATGCCGGTTTCGCCCATGCGTTTGGCGATGCTGGGATAGACCGGCTGCGGCGCGCGGATGTATTCCACCGCCGAGACCGTCCTGGGCGCCACCGGCGCCGGCGGCGCGGCCGGCGCCACCTGCGCGCTGGCCGGCGCGGCCTGCGCCGGTGCCGGATCGGCCGGGCGCGCTGGCGGCGGCGGCAGCGTGATGGTCGGCTCGGTCTGGACGATATTCATCTGCGGCAGCGGCGGCACAAAGGTCTGCTTCGGCTGCGCCAGCGGCACTTCCTTGGGCTGCGGGGCCGGCTTCAGCGGCTCCGGCGCGGCCACGAAGGTGACATTCACCACCCGCGGCGTGACCGCCTGCGTGACCGAGCGCAGCATGCCCGAATAGCCGAGGTAAAACACCACCACATGACCCACGACGATCGCCGCCAGCGGCGTCAGCTGGCGACGGCGCTTGCGCGCGCCGCCTTGATCGCCGGCGGACAGCGAGGTCGCCCGGCTGTAGGTCAGGGTGTTCATCATCAGTTGGAGAAGACCGGGCGTTTCAGCACCGTTTCCTGGATATTGGCGGCAGCGGCGACGGCCAGTTGTTCGTTGAGGATCTCTTCCGCGCAGGAGAAGCACTGGCCGCAGCACGTGGCCACGCCCAGCGCGTCACGCAGCTCGTCCATCGACGTGATTCCCAGTTCCATGGCTTGACGGATTTCGCGATCGGAGATGTTGTTGCACACACAAACAATCATTGATGCACCTTCTGGCTAGGCAAAATAAGGCAAAGAGGCAATAAGGCCCGGTTAAGACTCTTCTGACATGATTGCTAGTAACTTAATGCGAATCATTATCATTAAGCGTATACTGCCCTATTTTTCAGCGGTATGCAAGCTAAATAGAAGTCATTCGCATTACCGTTTATAATGCTAGTATTCATTCCGGCGGGAACGCACCATTGCATCCCCGCCGGCAGCGCCGCAGCCCTCCTTGCCAGCGGCCCTACGACTGGACTTTGCCATGACGCACGCTGTTCCCCCGATTACCCTCGACACCATGCCGGTCGGCGCGACCGCGACCGTGGTGCACGTTTCGCCTGGCGCCATCGCCGATGGCGGCGCCGGCCTGGCGCGCCGGCTGATGGAGCTGGGCTTTGTGCCCGGCGAAAAAATCCGCATGCTCAAGCGTGGCATGCCGGGCGGCGAACCGCTGGCGATCAAGGTCGGCAACGCCACTTTTGCCTTGCGCCGCTTTGAAGCCGCGCTGGTGTCGATTCAACCGGAATAAAACCATGGGTGCAGTAGATAAACAGGTGGCGCGGCCGCAGGCGGAGAGCCTGGCGCGGACGCCGATGATGGCCTTGCTGGGCAATCCGAATTGCGGCAAGACGGCCTTGTTCAACCGTCTGACCGGCGCGCGCCAGAAAGTGGCCAACTACGCCGGCGTGACCATCGAACGCAAGGAAGGCGCATTCACCACCAGCGGCGGCCACAACTTCCGCGTGCTGGACCTGCCCGGCGCCTACAGCCTCAACGCCCACACGCCGGACGAGGAAATCACGCGCGACGTGGTGGCCGGCCTGCGCAAGGGCGACGCCGCGCCGGACGTGGTGGTGTGCGTGGTCAACGCCACCAACCTGCGCCTGAACCTGCGCCTGGTGCTGGAAATCAAGCGCCTGGGCCTGCCGATGATCCTGGCGCTGAACATGGTGGACGTGGCCAAAAAACGCGGCATCAGCATCGACGCCGACCGCCTGGCGCAGGAACTGGGCATGCCGGTGGTGGAAACCGTGGCGGTGCAGGCCGGCGGCGAAAAGTCGCTGCTGCGCGCGCTCGACCAGATGTGGCCGCTGTCCGAGGGCAAGCCGCAGCCCTTGTCGGCCATCGACGCCGTCAGCGTGGAAGACACGCAGCGCGAGGTGCGCCGCATTCTCGACCTGACCGTCAAGGCGCCGGCCACCACCGACGACGCGCTGTCGGAGAAGATCGACAACGTGGTGCTGCACCCGGTGCTGGGCCCGATCATCCTGGCGGTGCTGATGTTCCTGGTGTTCCAGGCCGTGTTCACCTGGGCCACGCCGGTGATGGACCTGATCAAGGACAGCGTCGACCACCTGGGCGGCATGGTCCGCGACGCCATGCCGGACGGCGTGCTGCGCGGCCTGCTGGTGGATGGCATCCTGAGCGGCGCCGGCAGCGTGCTGGTGTTCCTGCCGCAGATCCTGATCCTTTTCTTCTTCATCCTGGTGCTGGAGGACTGCGGCTACCTGCCGCGCGCGGCCTTCCTGCTGGACCGGCTGATGGGCGGGGTCGGCCTGTCGGGCCGCGCCTTCATTCCGCTGCTGTCCAGCTTTGCCTGCGCGATTCCGGGCGTGATGGCGGCGCGCACCATCCAGAATCCGCGCGACCGCCTGGTGACCATCATGATCGCGCCGCTGATGACCTGCTCGGCGCGGCTGCCGGTGTATGCGCTGATCATCGCCGCCTTCATACCGGAGCGCCAGGTGTATGGCTTCCTCAGCCTGCAGGGCCTGGTGCTGTTCGCGCTGTACTTCGCCGGCATCTTCTCGGCGATGGCGGTGGCGTACTTCTTCAAGCGCGCGCTGGGCGCCAACCAGCAGCAGCCGCTGATGCTGGAGCTGCCGGCCTACCACTGGCCGCACCTGCAGAACCTGGCGCTGGGCCTGTGGGAACGCGCCAAGATCTTCCTGACCCGCGTGGGCACGGTGATCCTGACGTTGATGGTGCTGCTGTGGTTCCTCAGCTCCTTCCCCGGCGCGCC
Source organism: Duganella sp. 1224 (assembly GCF_013408245.1). Taxonomy (GTDB): domain Bacteria; phylum Pseudomonadota; class Gammaproteobacteria; order Burkholderiales; family Burkholderiaceae_D; genus Rugamonas. Next base: position 206,429 of record NZ_JACBYS010000006.1, on the reverse strand, counting down.
GGAAGGCGCGACCCATCCGCCGATTTACTACAGCCTGGCCGGGCTGCTGGGCCGCGGCCTGGAATACATCTTCGCGCCGATCGGCTTCAACTGGCAGATCTGCATCGCGCTGGTGCCGGGCCTGGCCGCGCGCGAGGTGGCGGTGGGCGCGCTGGGCACGGTGTACGCGCTGTCGCAGACCGGCGAGGAGCTGGCGCAGTCGCTGGAGCCGATCATCGCCTCGTCGTGGGCGCTGCCGACCGCGCTGTCGCTGCTGGCGTGGTATGTGTTTGCGCCGCAGTGCCTGTCGACGCTGTCGGTGGTGCGGCGTGAAACCGGCAGCACCCGTTATGCGCTGCTGATGGCCGGCTACATGTTTGCGCTGGCGTACATCGGCTCGTTCCTGACGTATCGTATTTCGCTGGCCGTTCTGGGAGGCTAATATGTGGCAAGAGATGATCGTGGCGTTGATCGTGGCGGCGGCGCTGCTGCACTTCAGCACCAAATACCTGCCGGTGGCGTGGCGCCGGCGCATTGTTTACACGCTGGGCAAGCGCGGCTTCAACGAAGTCAAACTGGCCAAATTTTTCAAGACGCAGGGCGGCGGCGGTTGCGGCGACGACGGCGGCTGCTCCAGCTGCGGCTCGTGCGACACCACGCCCACCAAGACCAACTCCGCCACCCAGCACCGCGTGATCAAGCTGCACGTGCAGCGCTGAATTTGTTCACGGTCTCAAAGGTCGGACCGAAGGAAGCTGCAACGACCGGCAATCCGGTCAGCATTTCGAGATCGCCCATCATGTGCCGCGCGCCGGTGATGATGTCCGGCGCCAGATCCTGCCCTGCGCTGAGGCGCAACTCCCTGATTCTTCCCTCATTATCGCGTACGCCGGGCAGGACCGGAGAACGTGGCCAGGGCCACTACCAGCTCATGCTCACTACCAGCTCATGCTCATGCAAGGCCGGCAGGACGGCGTCGACGGTGCAGTTTTTTTCTCGCTGTCCGCCGCTTTTAGCTTTGACTGGGATGACGCGGTTATCTGGCCGGCCCTTAGGTACCATTACGCGGAGCCACGAGAGTGCGCTTTGGGATTTGTGGGAAATCACCTTTATTTCTTGGTGTTTGTTGATGAGTCTTGCAGCAGGCGCATCATCAGTATGCGCCCTGCAAGCAAAGGAGAGGTGAAGAAATATGTACCGCAGAAAACGTGAAATCGTCTGGCCAACCGACGAGGAGGATGCGGCCATCGTCGCTGCGGCACTGTCCGATCCGGACGCGCAGCCATTGACGGAGGACGAACTGGCGCAGTTCAGGCCATGGCGGGCGCGCTTGCTGGCGCCGCCGGGGGCGCCGACAGTGACGCTGACCATGGAGTTTGACGCCGCCACCATCGCGGCCTTTCAGCGGTAGGGGGAGGACTGGCAACAGGGTATCAATGCCGTGCTGCGCGAGTGGGCCATCCGGCGCGGCTATGTGCCGTTTCCCGAATAATCAACCGCAGTATGGATCAAACGACTCGGCCTGCGCCATCGGCCAGTACTGGCCGAACACCGGCGGCAGGCGCGACAGCTGGCTCGGGTCGAGCAGCTGGCCGGCTTCCAGGTAGGGCAGCAGCGCCGAGGCCAGCTTGACCTGGTTCTCGGAAAGGCGCCGCACCAGGTGGCGCGGACGCAGCTGCGACGGATGCGTCAAGCCGGCGGCGGCGATCAGCTGGGCCAGCGCCTCCATCGTGTTCTTGTGGAAGTTGGCCACGCGCTCGATCTTGTCCGGCACCACCAGCGCGCGCTGGCGCCCCGGGTCCTGCGTCGCCACGCCGGTCGGGCAGCGGTCGGTGTGGCAGCTTTGCGACTGGATGCAGCCCAGCGCGAACATGAAGCCGCGCGCCGAGTTGCACCAGTCCGCGCCCAGCGCCAGCGTGCGCGCGATGTCGAACGCGGTGATGATCTTGCCCGAGGCGCCGATCTTGATCTTGTCGCGCAGGTTGGCGCCGACCAGCGTGTTATGCACCAGCAGCAGCCCCTCCTGCAGCGGCGTGCCGATGTGGTCGGTGAACTCGACCGGCGCGGCGCCGGTGCCGCCTTCGCCGCCATCGACCACAATGAAGTCCGGCACGATGCCGGTGGCCAGCATGGCCTTGACGATGCCGAAGAATTCCCACGGGTGGCCGATGGCCAGCTTGAAACCGGTCGGCTTGCCGCCCGACAGCGTGCGCAGGCGGTCGATGAATTCCAGCATTTCCACCGGCGTGCCGAACGCCGAGTGGCGCGCCGGCGAGATGCAGTCGCGGCCGACCGGCACGCCGCGCGTCTGCGCGATCTCGATGGTGACCTTGGCGCCCGGCAGCACGCCGCCGTGGCCGGGCTTGGCGCCTTGCGACATTTTCAGCTCGATCATCTTGACCTGCGGCGCGCTGGCGTTGGCGGCAAAGCGTTCTTCCGAGAAGCTGCCGTCGTCATTGCGGCAGCCGAAGTAGCCGGAGCCGATTTCCCACACCAGGTCGCCGCCGTGCTGGCGGTGATAGGGGCTGATGCTGCCCTCGCCGGTGTCGTGCATGAAGCCGCCTTTTTTTGCGCCGCCATTCAGCGCCAGGATGGCGTTGGCCGACAGCGCGCCAAAGCTCATCGCCGAGATGTTGAACACGCTGGCCGCGTAGGGCTGGGCGCGCGGGCAGTCCGGGTGGTTGCCGATCTCGATGCGGAATTCGGGGTCCTGTTCCAGCGCTGGCGCGATCGAGTGGTTGATCCATTCGTAGCCGGGGGCATAGACGTCGAGCTGGGTGCCGAACGGGCGCTTGTCGCTGTCCTGCTTGGCGCGCTGGTAGACGATGCTGCGCTGGTTGCGCGAGAACGGCTCGGCCACCATGTCGTCCTCCAGGAAGTACTGGCGGATTTCGGGGCGGATCGATTCGAAGAAGAAGCGGAAGTGCGCCAGGATCGGGTAGTTGCGGCGCAGCGCGCGCTTGGTCTGGACCAGGTCGCTGATGCCGACGATGGTGAGGAAGGCGGCGACAGCGGTGATTTCCCACGGCGCCTTCAGGGCCAGCGAGGCCAGCAGGGTGACGACAGATGCGGTGAAGGCGAGATAACGTGGCGACAGCAAATTCATGAATACTCCGGCGGCGGCTTTGAACTGTCGAGTGTACTGCTGTTTCTGGGAGGAAGCTATCTCCGAACTGGGGAGGCGCGGGCGGGCGCCGATAGTGCTAAGCTAGCGGGGTGACGGCGCACGGCCGTTCTTTTTCTCGGGATATGCCATATGATCGTTGTCCATCACTTGAATAATTCACGCTCGCAGCGGGTGTTGTGGCTGCTGGAGGAACTGGGCCTGGAGTACGAGATCGTGCGCTACCAGCGCGATCCGCAAACCATGCTGGCGCCGCCGGAACTGAAGGCCATCCATCCGCTCGGCAAGTCGCCGGTGCTGACCGACCATGGCGTGACGGTGGCCGAGTCGGGCGCGATCGTCGAATACCTGATCGAGACCTATGGCAACGGCCGCCTGGTGCCGCCGGCCGGCACCGAGGAGCGCCGCCGCTGGACCTACTTCCTGCACTACGCCGAAGGCTCGGCGATGGCGCCGCTGCTGATGAAGCTGATTTTCGACCGGGTCGAGACCAGCCCGGCGCCGTTCTTCGTCAAGCCGATCGCGCGCGGCATCGCGCAGAAGGTCAAGGGCAGCTACATCCTGCCGCAGATCGGCATGCACCTGGACTACCTGGAGAGCGAACTGGGCAAGGCGCCCTGGTTCGCCGGCAACGAGTTCACCGCCGCCGATATCCAGATGAGCTTCCCGCTGGAAGCGGCTTCCGCGCGCGGCGGCCTGGACGAATCGCGGCCCAACCTGGCCGCCTTCCTCAAACGCATCCACAGCCGCCCCGCGTTCCAGCGCGCGCTCGAACGCGGCGGCCCGTACGAGTTGCTGAAGTAAGCCTTGATGCGGCGCAGGCCGCCGCATCAGCCGGGTCGGGTAGAATGGCGGCTTGACCAAGCCCGGATGAAGTTGAACATGGGTAGACTCCTTGCCATCGACGGCCTCAATATTGTGCGCCGTGTCTACGAAGCCAGCCCCGAACCTGACAGCGCCGAAAAGGCCGAGATCGCGCTGCGCCACGCGCTGTCCTCCTTCCGCACCCTGGTCCACGACCATGAACCGACCCATGTGCTGCCGGCCTTCGACTTTGGCGGCCGCACCTGGCGCCACGACCTGTACGCCGGCTACCGCGAGGGCCGCGCGCCGATGCCATCGCCGCTGCGCGAGGCACTGCCGGCCTTTTACGACAAGCTGCGCGGCATCGGCATGCATGTGGTGTCGCTGCCCGAGGTCGAGGCCGACGACGTGATCGGCACCGTGGTGCTGCGCTGGCTGGCCGAGGGCCGCGGCGAGGCCACCATCGCCAGCACCGACAAGGACCTGCACGGCCTGATCGCCCACGGCGCCCGCGTGTGGGACCACTTCAAGAGCGAATGGCACGACCACGCCTGGGTCGAGAAGAAGTGGGGCGTGCCGCCCGACCAGCTGCCCGACCTGCTGGCGCTGATGGGCGATGTGACCGATGCCATCCCCGGCGTGTCCAAGGTCGGCGTCAAAACCGCCGCCAAACTGTTGCGTACATACGGCACTCTGGACGCGATCATGGCCGGCGCGGGCATTCTTAAAGATTCCCTCGGGGAAACGCTACGAAAAGAACGTGAAATGCTGTATCTTTCTCGACAACTGGTGCAGTTAAAAACAGATGTGCGGATCGGCGTCACGTGGAACATGCTGGCGTGGTCGCACTAAGAACAAGGTTTGCAAGATGTTAAAAGCAGTCATTATCGACTCCAGCGCCGTCGCGCGCGGCCTGCTCAACACCGTGCTGCTGGACGGCGGTTATGATGTTGTCGGCCAGGCCCACACGGTGGCCGCCGGCGTGACCCTGCTGATCAAGCACAATCCGCATATCGTGTGCATCGCCAAGGAGCAGGTGCAGGCCAATGAGCAGGAGGTGCGCGAGCTGCACGCGAAGTGGCCGAAGGCGCTGATTTTCATGGTGTCCAGCGAGATGGACGCGGCCACCATTCAGTCGGCGCATGCGATGGGCGTGAGCGGGTTTATCGTCAAGCCGTTCAAGGCCGATACGGTGCTGAATACGATCCGCAATGTGGTGATCGCCATGGTCAAGCGCCAGCGGGCGGCGATGGCCAAGGCCGAAGCGCCACCAGCCGCGGAAGGCGCGCCAGGCGGCGAGCCCGCGGCCTCTTGACCCGGGGCCTGCGGCCGTAAGGGGTCTGACCCCTGCGGGGTCAGACCCCGGTGTGCGCAGTGCGGGGTGAGACTGGTGTGCTACTGGCCGGTCAGGCGATGATGCCGCCGCCGAGGCAGACGTCGCCGTCATACAGCACGGCCGACTGGCCAGGCGTCACGGCCCACTGGGCGTCCATGAATTTCAGCGCGAAATCCGATTCGCCTTCCGGCGCCACTTCGCACGCCACGTCGGCCTGGCGGTAGCGCGTTTTGGCCGACAGCGCGCGCGCTTCCGGCGCCTCGCCGGCGATCCAGCTGGCCTGGTCGGCGCGCAGCGCCGATGACAGCAGCCATGGATGGTCGTGTCCCTGCACGATGTACAGCACGTTGTTGGCCACGTCCTTGCGCGCCACGTACCAGGCGTCGTTGCTGCCGTCGGCGTTCTTGTACGCCTTCAGGCCGCCGACGCCGATGCCCTTGCGCTGGCCCAGCGTGTAGAACGACAGGCCCACGTGCTCGCCCACCACCTTGCCGTCTGGCGTCATCATCGGCCCCGGCTTGTACGACAGGTAGCGGTTCAAGAACTCGCGGAACGGCCGCTCGCCGATGAAGCAGATGCCGGTCGAATCCTTCTTGGCCGCATTCGGCAGCTTGAGCTTCTCGGCGATCTTGCGCACTTCGGTTTTCGGAATCTCGCCCAGCGGGAACAGGGTCTTCGACAACTGCGCCTGGTTCAGGCGGTGCAAGAAGTAGCTCTGGTCCTTGGTGTGGTCGACCGCCTTCAGCAGCTCGCTCTTGCCGTCGTGGTGGCGCACGCGCGCGTAGTGGCCGGTGGCGATCAAGTCCGCGCCCAGCGACATCGCGTGGTCGAGGAAGGCCTTGAACTTGATTTCGGCGTTGCACAGCACATCCGGGTTCGGCGTGCGGCCGGCCTGGTATTCGCGCAGGAAGTCGGCGAACACGCGGTCCTTGTATTCGCTGGCGAAGTTGACCGCCTCGATGTCCACGCCCACCACGTCCGCCACCGAGGCGGCGTCGATCCAGTCCTGGCGGGTGGAGCAGTACTCGGAGTCGTCATCGTCTTCCCAGTTCTTCATGAACAGGCCGACCACGTCGTAGCCCTGTTCCTTCAGCAGCCACGCCGAAACCGAGGAGTCCACCCCGCCCGACATGCCGATCACGACCCTTTTTTTGCCCGACCCGTTGCTCATTACTTATCCATTCGCAGTGCTTACCGCTTCCCGATAGACGGAAGCGTGTGTTTGTACCAGTTCCAGCGGCGCCCGGTGGCCCGCCAGGTATTCGTCGACGCATTGCAGCACCGTCGGGCTGCGATGACGGTCGGCGCAGGCGGCCAGCTCGTCGCGCGTCAGCCACATGGTGCGCAGGATGCCTTCGTCCAGCGGACGGTCATGCTTCTCGCCTGGATAACCGCAGAAGGTGAAGCGCAGATACGTCACTTCCTCGCCGGTGCGGTTGGAGGTGTAGCGCGACATGTACATGCCCACCAGCGCGGTCGGCGTGAAGTCGTACGCGGTTTCCTCCAGCGTCTCGCGCACCACCGCCTGCTGCAGCGACTCGTACGGGTCGAGATGCCCGGCAGGCTGGTTGATGCGGATGCCATCGCTGGTCTCTTCTTCGATCAGCAGGAACTTGCCATCTTTTTCGACGATGGCGGCAACAGTCACAGAGGGTTTCCAGATACGCGGCATGTGTCATCCTTGAAAGAGCCGATATTTTAGCTTGTTCCAGGCTTTTGGTTTGCGCTGGAACAAATTTAGAGGGGAATTAATGACAAATAGTTATACTTGAATTGACGAAATCATTAAGTATGGGCAAAGAATTCCTCTCTAAGATTGTGTCCAAATGAGGGGCGCCACGCCCCACGTTCCATGTTAGATTGTAGTCAGTTTATTAATCGAATGGAGGCACCATGAGAATAAGCGTACCGGCCGAAACACGGCCGGGGGAAACCCGGGTGGCTGCCACGCCCGAAACCGTCAAAAAACTCGCCGCCAAGCACCAGGTGCTGGTGCAGGCCGGCGCCGGGCTGGCCGCCTCCGTCACCGACGCCGCCTACGCGGCGGCCGGCGCCCAGATCGTCGCCGCCAGCGAGGTGTGGTCGGCCGAAGTGATCCTCAAAGTCCGCGCGCCCAATGCCGAGGAGCGCGCCCAGATCCAGCCGGGCACGGTGGTGATCGGCATGCTCAACCCCTTCGACGCCGACAACAACGCCGCCATGGCGGCGGCCGGGCTGCAGGCGTTCGCGCTGGAGGCCGTGCCGCGCATCACGCGCGCGCAGTCGATGGACGTGCTGTCGTCGCAGGCCAATATCGCCGGCTACAAGGCGGTGATGGTGGCGGCCAATATTTACCAGCGCTTCATGCCGATGCTGATGACGGCGGCCGGCACGGTGAAGGCGGCGCGGGTGCTGATCATGGGCGTCGGCGTGGCCGGGCTGCAGGCGATCGCCACCGCCAAGCGCCTGGGCGCGGTGATCGAGGCGTCCGACGTGCGGCCGCCGGTCAAGGAGCAGGTGGAGTCGCTGGGCGCCAAGTTCATCGACGTGCCCTATCTGACCGATGAGGAAAAAGAGATTGCGCAGGGCGTGGGCGGCTACGCGCGGCCGATGCCGGCCGACTGGATGCGGCGCCAGGCCGAACTGGTGCACGAGCGCGCCAAGCTGGCCGACGTCATCATCACCACCGCGCTGATCCCGGGCCGTCCGGCGCCGGTGCTGATTTCCGAGGAGACGGTGAAGGCGATGAAGCCGGGCTCCGTGATCGTCGACCTGGCGGTATCGCAGGGCGGCAACTGCCCGCTGTCGGAGCTGAACAAAACGGTGGTCAAGCATGGCGTGCATATCGTCGGCGAGCCGGATCTGGCAACCCACGTGGCGGCCGACGCCTCGGCGCTGTACGCGCGCAATGTGCTGGACTTCCTCAAGCTGATCATCGACAAGGAAGACAAGTCGGGCGGCGAACCGCTGGTGATCGACCGCGAGGACGAGATCATCAAGGCCACGCTGCTGTGCAGCGGCGGCGAATTGCTGCGTAAATAAGGGGACGACAAATGGAAGTCAGCCACACCATCATCAATCTGATTATTTTTGTCCTGGCGATTTACGTGGGCTACCACGTGGTCTGGACGGTGACGCCGGCGCTGCATACGCCGCTGATGGCGGTCACCAATGCGGTATCGGCCATCATCATCGTCGGCGCCATGCTGGCGGCGGCGCTGACCGAGGGCCTGGTCGGGCAGATCGCCGGCACGGTCGCGGTGGCGCTGGCCGCCGTCAATGTGTTCGGCGGGTTCCTGGTCACACAGCGCATGCTGGAGATGTTCAAGAAGAAGGAGCCTAAAGCCAAAGCGGGAGAGAAAGAATGAATTTCATCTCCATGAATCTGGTGACGATGCTGTACCTGATCGCATCGGTGTGCTTTATCCAGGCGCTGAAAGGCCTGTCGTCGCCGGCCACGGCGCGCCAGGGCAATGCCTTCGGCATGACCGGCATGGCGATCGCGTTCGTCACCACGGTGGCGCTGATCCTCAAGCTGCGCGCGGAAGCGGCGGCCGGCACGGCGGGCCTGGGCCTGCCGCTGGTGGCGCTGGGCGTGGTGATCGGCGGCGGCATCGGCGCGGTGCTGGCCAAGAAGGTCGAGATGACCAAGATGCCGGAGCTGGTGGCGGCCATGCACTCGCTGATTGGCCTGGCGGCGGTGTGTATCGCGGTTGCGGCGGTGTCCGAGCCGCATGCGTTTGGCATCGCGGCGGTGGGCGAAGCGCTGCCGTTCGGGAATCGCATCGAGCTGTTTATCGGGACGTTTGTGGGCGCGATTACGTTCTCCGGTTCGGTGATCGCGTTCGGCAAGCTGTCGGGCAAATACAAGTTCCGCCTGTTCCAGGGGGCGCCGGTCAGCTTCGCCGGGCAGCATTTGCTGAACCTGATCCTGGCGATTGTGATGGTGGCGCTGGGGCTGGTGTTTGTGGCCGATAGCGGCACCGCGCCGGCGTGGGCGCCGTTCCTGCTGATGACGGCGATCGCGTTTGTGCTGGGGGTGCTGATCATCATTCCGATCGGCGGCGCGGATATGCCGGTGGTGGTGTCGATGCTGAACTCCTATTCCGGCTGGGCGGCGGCGGGCATCGGCTTCTCGCTGAATAACGCGATGCTGATCATCGCCGGTTCGCTGGTGGGATCGTCGGGCGCCATCCTGTCGTACATCATGTGCAAGGCGATGAACCGGTCGTTCTTCAATGTGATTCTGGGCGGCTTTGGCGGTGCGCCGGCGGACGCCGGTGCCGGCGGGGCGAAGGAGCAGCGTCCGGTCAAGTCGGGATCGGCGGATGATGCGGCCTTCATTCTGGCGAATGCGGAGAGTGTGATCATCGTGCCGGGCTATGGCCTGGCGGTGGCGCGCGCGCAGCATGCGCTGAAGGAGCTGGTGGCCAAGCTGACCCACAATGGCGTGACGGTGAAGTATGCGATTCACCCGGTGGCCGGGCGCATGCCGGGGCATATGAATGTGCTGCTGGCGGAGGCGGAGGTGCCGTATGACCAGGTGTTCGAGATGGAGGATATCAACGGCGAGTTCGGGCAGACTGACGTGGTGCTGATTCTGGGCGCGAATGACGTGGTCAACCCGGCCGCCAAGGACCCGAAGTCGCCCATCGCTGGGATGCCGATTCTGGAGGCGTACAAGGCCAAGAGCATCATCGTTAATAAGCGGTCGATGGCGTCCGGTTATGCGGGCCTGGACAATGAGCTGTTTTACCAGCCCAACACCATGATGGTCTTCGGCGACGCCAAGAAGGTCATCGAGGATATGGTGAAGGCGGTCGAGTAGCGCCTAACCCGCACGGCCTGGCGGGGTCTGACCCCGTACGGGGTCAGACCCCTAAGTGGTAGGGCATGCGTATCGCTAAAAGCGTGCGGGGTGGCTTTAGCGGCGGCCGTACATCATGAGTTCCGCCAGCAGGCCGCGCGCGGGACCCGCCATGTCGATGGCGGCCAGCGACAGGCCTAGCAGCGCCTGGGCCGGGGTGTCGTTGGCGAAGACGCGGGCCATGGTGTCGGTGAGGCGCACCGTCGTCCTGCGGTCGCGTTGGCGCATCACCACGTATTGCGACAGATGCTCCGGCGTCGCGCCTTGCGCCAGCAGGCGCGCCAGCACCGTGACGTCGCGCAGCCCCAGGTTCAGGCCTTGGCCGGCTACCGGGTGCAACGTCTGCGCGGCGTTGCCGATGGTGACGGTGCGCGCGGTGGCGTGGCCTGCCGCGTTCAGTCCCAACGGGAAGCCGAGACGCGGCGTGGTGTGCGTGAAAGCGCCCACGCGGTCGCCGAAGGCTTTGCCCAGCGCCGACAGGAAATCGGCGTCGTTCAACGCCAGCAGCGTTTGCGCGTTGTCCGGACGCACGCACCACACCAGCGAATATTCGTCATCCTGCGGCAGTAGCGCCAGCGGGCCTTGTTCCGTGAAGCGTTCGTAGGCGCGGTGCGGCGGCGGGGTGCTGCTGCGCACCTGCGCGATGATGGCGGTCTGCTGGTAGTCGCGGTTGATCGCGCGCACCTGCTGTTCGTTGAACAGCCCCCCTTCGGCTTGCACCACAATCGCCGCGCGCAGCGTTTGCGGCGTGCCGTTGACGTCCACAATCAGCGTGACGGCATCAGCGTCTTCGTCCAGCGTCAGCACGCGCGCGGGACGCAGCGAGGCGATGCCGGCGCGCTCGCACACGGCGCCCAGCGCGGTGACGATGTTGCCGTAACGGGTGACGTAGCCCAGCGCGGGCAGGTCGTAGTCCTTGCGGTCGATCAGGCTGCGGCCGAATTGTCCACGTCGCGATACGTGAATCTGTTCGATGGCGGTGGCCGCTGTCGGCCAGGCGTCGATCTCTTCGAGTATCTGCCGGCTGCCCCAAGACAGCGCCAGCGAGCGCGGGTCGGTGCTGGCCTGCGCCAGCGTCTTGGCGTCGATCAGGGCAATGCGGTGGGCGGCGACGCCGCGCTTGACCAACAGCGCCGCCAGCGCCATGCCGGCCGGGCCGGCACCGCAGATGGCGATGTCGTAGGTGATGTCTGTCATGGTTGCTGCATCAGTTGTTCGATGTCGGCCACGGTCTTGGGGGCGGCCGCGCTCAGGACGGTGTGGCCGTCGGCGGTCACCAGCACGTCGTCTTCGATGCGGATGCCGATGTGCCAGTATTCTTCCGGCACGCCCTCGGCCGGCCGCACGTAGATGCCCGGTTCCACCGTCACCACCATGCCCGGCTGGAGCGCGCGCGATGGCTTGTCGGCCTGCGTGACGTCGCGGTACTGGCCGACGTCGTGCACGTCCATGCCCAGCCAGTGGCCGGTGCCGTGCATGTAGAACTGCGTGTAGCGCTTGGCGGCGATGATGTCTTCCAGCTCGCCCTTCAGCAGGCCCAGGTCCAGCATGCCTTGCGCCAGCACCCGCACCGCCGCCTCGTGCGCGCCGGCGTAGGGCAGGCCGGGGGCGATGGCCTTGAAGGCGGCTTCCTGCGCGGCCAGCACCAGTTCATACAGGCGCTTTTGCGGCGCGCTGAATGTGCCGTTGACCGGGAAGGTGCGGGTGATGTCGGCGGCGTAGCCATCCAGCTCGCAGCCGGCGTCGATCAGCACCAGGTCGCCGTCGCGCGATGGCGCGTTGTTGGCGCTGTAGTGCAGCACGCAGGCGTTGGCGCCCGCCGCGACGATGGCGTTGTAGGCTGGCGCCTGGGCGCCGTTGCGGCGGAATTCGTACAGCAATTCCGCTTCCAGTTCGTATTCGTGTACGCCGGCGCGGGCGGCGCGCATGGCGCGGATATGCGCTTGCGCAGAGATGTCGGCCGCGCGTTGCATGATGGCTTGTTCGTGCGCGTCCTTGATCAGCCGCATTTCGTCCAGCAGCGGCAGCACGTCGGCGGCGACCGACGGCGCGGTCACGCCAGTGCGGGCCTTGGCGCGCACGGCGGACAGCCAGCCGGCCACGCGCACGTCGAGCGTGCCGCCCAGCGCGTAGTACAGCGCCGGCGCGTCGGACAGCAGCGCGGCCATGCGTTCGTCCAGCGTGCCGATGGCGTGGGCTTCGTCGAAGCCGAAGGCGGCGCGCGCGGCCTCCGGGCCGTGGCGGTAGCCTTCCCAGATTTCGCGCTCGATGTTTTTCTCGCGGCAGAACAGGATGGCGCGCGCCGGCGCGTCGCCGTCGGCGGCCACCAGCACCAGCGCCGCTTCCGGCTCGGTAAAGCCGGTCAGGTAGTAGAAGTAGCTGTCGTGGCGGTACAGGTATTCACTGTCGGCGTTGCGCGTGACTTCGGGCGCGGTCTGCAGCACCGCCACCGCGCCGGGCGGCAGTTGCGCCAGCAGGCGCGCGCGCCGGCCGGCGTAGATGCCCGCGTCGACAGCGGCCGCCATCACTGCACACCCTTGCTGGCCGGCGCCAGCGCGGCCAGCGGCGCGTTCAGCAGGTCGAGCTGCTGCACGGTGCCGACGTTGTGCCATTCGCCTTCGTACACTTCGCCGCCGACCTGCTGCTTGTCGGCGTATTCGCGGATCAGCGGGCCCAGCTTGGCGTACTCGCCGGCGGCGATGCGGTCGAACATCTCCATGCGGTAGACGCCGATATTCCCGAAGGTCCATTTCGGCGAGCCATCGTTGGTCAGCGAGTACATGGTCATGCCGAAGTCGCCCTCGGGATGCCAGTCGGGATTGGGCACCATGTACAGCCAGCAGATGTCGCGCTTGTCGGGCGGGTAGGGATTGCCCCACATGTCCTTGTCGTGCAACACGTCCTTGACCTGCTCGAAATCGAAGTAGGGCACGTAGATGTCGCCGGAGATGGCGACGAACGGTTCCTCGCCCAGCAGCGCGCGCGCCTGGGCGATGCCGCCGGCGGTTTCCAGCGCCTGTTCCTCGCGCGAGTACAGCAGTTTCGCGCCGAACTGGCTGCCGTCGCCCAGCGCCTGCTCGATCTGTTCGCCCAGGTGGGCGTGGTTGATGACGATCTCGGTGATGCCGGCCTTGACCAGGTTGAGGATGTGCCAGACGATCAGCGGCCGGCCGCGCACCTTCAGCAGCGGCTTGGGCGTGGTGTCGGTCAGCGGACGCATGCGTTCGCCGCGTCCGGCGGCGAATATCATCGCTTTCATGCGCGCCGCCTCAGAAGGTGTAGCCGACTTGCGGCTGGCGGTCTTCCAGCAGGTCCAGCAGCTTGATCAGCGGCTTCAGGTCCTTGTAACGCGACGCGGTCTTGCGCACGTAGTCCATCACGGTCGGCAGGTCGTCCAGGTACTGCGCCTTGCCGTCGCGGTAGTTGAGGCGGCAGAACAGGCCGAGGATTTTCAGGTGACGCTGCAGGCCCATGTACTCGAAGTCCTTGTAGAAGGCGTCGATGTCCTTGTTGACCGGCAGGCCCAGCGACTTGGCGTGTTGCCAGTAGCGGATCGCCCAGTCCAGCACCAGTTCCTCGTCCCACTGCACGTAGGCGTCGCGCAGCAGCGAGGCCAGGTCGTAGGTCATCGGGCCGTACAGCGCGTCCTGGAAGTCCAGCACGCCCGGATTGCCGGCGTCCACCACCATCAGGTTGCGCGAGTGGAAGTCGCGGTGCACGTACACCTGGGCCTGGGCGGTGACGTTGGCCAGGATGGCGTCGAACACGCCTTGCAGCTCGGCGGTCTGCTTGTCGGTCAGCGTGGCCTTCAGGTGCTGGCCGATGTACCACTCGGGGAACAAATTCATTTCGCGCAGCAGGAAGGCGCGGTCGTATTCGGGCAGCACGTCCGGGCGGCTGGTGATCTGGAACTTGACCAGCGCCTCCAGCGCCTCGGCGTACATGGTCGAGGCGTTGTCGTGGTCCAGCGCCGCCAGGTAGGTGGTGGTGCCGAGGTCGGACAGCAGCATCAGGCCGGCCTCGTAGTCGGTGGCGATGATGCGCGGCACGGTGACGCCGGCATGCGTGAGCATTTCGTCAACTTTGACAAAGCCGAGCACGTTCTCGCGCTCGGGCGGCGCGTCCATGGCGATCAGGGTGGCGCCCAGCGCCGCTTGTTGTTCCGGCAACACGTCGAGGCGGAAGTAGCGGCGGAAGCTGGCGTCGGCCGAAGCGGCGCGGATGCTGTCGACGTCGACCACGTTCAGGCCGCGCAGCCACGTGACCAGCAGTTGCAGACGGGTATCGGAAGTTAAATTCTGTAATAAAGACATTGAAGCGTGCCGCGGAAACCGGCGTGAGGTGAAGATTCCCATATAATAAGGGATTCACATTAAAAAATCGCCTTTCATGGTGTCTTGCTCCTTCTTTTCATGATCCGCATGCCCCAACCGAAGCGCTTGGCGTATGCCCTGTCCGCTATCTTCACTGTATCGGCGTTGCCGATCTACGCCCATGCCCAGAGCGCGCCGCCCAAGCAGCGCGCGCCGCGCGTCGAGGACAAGAGCGCGCCCACCATCGTCAAGGCCGAGGACATCAGCGGCCGCCCCGAGCGCGAGATCACGCTGGAGCGCAACGCCGAGGTGATCCAGGACAAAACCAAGGTCAACGCCGACAGCGCCTGCTACCGCCAGGTCGAGGACGAGGTCGAGGCCAGGAGCAACGTCCGGATCTGGCGCTACGGCGACTATTTCACCGGTGACGAGCTCAAGCTGAACATGGACACCGGCAAGGGCTATATGCTCAATCCGACCTACCAGCTGGAGGCCAACCAGGCGCGCGGCAAGGCCGAGCGCATCAACTTCGTCAACGAGGACGAGGCGGTGGTGGTCAACGGCACCTACAGCACCTGCCAGAGCCCGGACCCGGACTGGTATCTGAAGTCGGACACGATGAACCTCGATTCCGGCCGCGACGTCGGCACCGCCGGCAAGACGCTGATCTACTTCAAGGACGTGCCCATCCTCGGCACGCCGGCGATGTCGTTCTCGCTGTCGGGCGCGCGCCGCTCGGGCTGGCTGTCGCCGACGCCCGGCTTCGGCTCCAAGAACGGCGCCGAGCTGGTGGTGCCGTACTACGTCAACATCGCGCCCAACCGCGACCTGACGCTGTACCCGAAAATCATCGCCAACCGCGGTTTCCAGATCGGCGCGCTGGGCCGCTACCTGGGCGAGACCGACGGCGGCCTGTACAAGGGCGAGACCTACCTCGAGTTCATGCCGCACGACCGCGAGTACGCGCAGGCCAACCCGAACGAGAAGAGCGACCGCTGGATGGTGCGCTCCAGCCACAGCCAGGACATCACCCAGCAGTGGGACTTCAGCTGGAACTTCAACGCCGCCTCGGACAACAACTATCCGAACGACTTCTCCAAGAACGTCACCAGCTCGACCGACCGCCAGCTGCTGCGCGAACTGCGCACCGACTACCACGGCGACTTCTGGACGCTGACCGCGCGGGTGCAGAAGTACCAGGTGCTGCAGGACCCGGAATCGGTGGTCGACCCGACGCTGTTCGTGTCGCGCCCGTATGACCGGCTGCCGGCCATCAACTTCAACGCCGCGCAGTACGACGTCGCCGGCGGCTTCGACTGGGCCTTCAACGCCGAGCTGACCCGCTTCTACCACCCGACGCTGATCAACGGCACCCGGCTGGTGGCGATTCCGCAGCTGAGCTACCCGATCATCGGGCCGAGCTACTTCATCACGCCGAAGGTGATGCTGAACGCCGCCACCTACCAGCTGGACGCCTACCAGGGCGCGAGCTCGCAGAACCTGTCGCGCTCGGTGCCGACGTTCTCGCTGGATTCCGGCCTGGTGTTCGAGCGCGACATCAAGTTCCTCGGCAAGAGCATGACGCAGACGCTGGAGCCGCGGCTGTTCTACGTCAACACGCCGTACCGCGACCAGAGCAAGCTGCCCAACTTCGACACCGACCTGGCCACCTTCAACTTCAGCCAGATCTTCAGCGAAAACCGCTTCGTCGGCTCGGACCGCATCGGCGACGCCAACCAGCTGACCGCCGCGCTGACCTCGCGCTTCCTCGACGCCAACGGCGCCGAGGCGCTGCGGCTGGCGTTTGGCCAGCGCTTCTACTTCCGCGACCAGCGCGTGCAACTGGACTCGTCGACGCCGACCGGCGACAGCCGCTCGGACATCCTGCTGGCCGCCACCGGCCGCATCTCGGACACCTGGGCGTTCGACAGCGCGGTGCAGTACAACCAGGGCGAGCGCCGCGTGGTGTCGGAGAGCTATACCGCGCAATGGATACCCGGGCCGAAGAAGGTGCTGAACCTGGGCTACCGCTACCTGCGCGACAGCTTCAAGAACATCGAGCTGTCGAGCCAGTGGCCGATCTTCCAGCGCTGGTACGGCGTCGGCCGCATCAGCTACTCGCTGCAGGACAAGAAAATCCTGGAAAGCCTGGCCGGCCTCGAATACAAGGCCGACTGCTGGGTGTTCCGCACCGGCGCCCAGCGCTTCGTGACCACCTCCACCAAGGCCTCGACCCAGATCTTCTTCCAGCTGGAGCTGAACGGCCTGTCCCACCTGGGCCTCGGCAGTCCGCTGGAGGCGATGAAGGCCAGCATTCCGGGCTATCAGCGCCTGAATGAGGGCTATGGCCGCTAACCGATGTACACTTGGCGTCCGCCGCGCAAAAACGCGTCGGCGCCCCCTTGTCCTTTTTACACCTGACTCTTGAGCGTTCTACCATGCGTAATGCCAGTAAGTACCAGATGAAACTCCTCGCAGTCCTGTTGTGCACGGCCGCCCTGAGTGGTTGCAGCCTGTTCTCGTCGAAGAAGAAAGCCGAGCCGGCCCCGGCGCCGGCCGCCCCGGCCGCCGCTACGGCCGCCACCGCCGCGCCGGCCGCCACCGCCGCGCCGGCCGCCAAGCCGGCCGAGAAGAAGGACGGTGCCGGCTTCCTGCCGCCGGGCGAGTCGGGCAACGTGGCGATCGACTCGATCGTGGTGGTGGTCAATGACGACGTCATCACCCAGCGCGAGCTGAACAACCGCATCAAGACCGTCACCGCGCGCATGAAGGCGCAGAACGTGCAGATGCCGGACCCGGCCGACCTGCGCCGCCAGCTGCTGGAGCGCATGATCGTCGAGCGCTCGCAGCTGCAGATGGCCAAGGACATGGGCGTGCGCGTCGACGACCTGCAGCTCGACCGCGCCATCCAGCGCATCGCCGAGGCGCAGAAGATGACGGTACAGCAGCTGCGCGACCAGATGGAAAAGGACGGCACGCCGTTTGCCGGCTTCCGCGAGGAGATCCGCGAGGAAATCATCATGCAGCGCCTGCGCGAGCACGAGGTGGACGCCAAGATCCAGATTTCCGACGCCGAGGTGGACAGCTTCATCGCCGCCGAGAAGGCCGCCGCCGCCGAGCAGTTCGAGGTCAACATCTCGCAGATCATGGTGCGCATTCCGGACAACGCCTCGGCCGAGGTGATCGCCCAGCGCCGCGCGCGCGCCGAGGAGGTGATGCGCCAGCTGCGCACCGGCGCCGACTTCGCCAAGATGGCGGCCACCTATTCCGACGCCAGCGACGCGCTCCAGGGCGGCGCGGTCGGCTGGCGCCAGCTCGAGCGCCTGCCGCCGGTGTTCGCCGAGGCGCTGGCCAAGCTGCAGCCGGGCCAGGTGACGCCGATCATCAAGAGCGTGGGCGCGTTCCACATCCTGAAGGCGGTCGACCGCCGCAGCCTGGCCGACGCCCAGCAGGTGGCGGCCGTGCAGCAGACCCACGCGCGCCACATCCTGATCAAGGTGACGCCGACCATGAGCGCGGCCGACGCCAAGCGCAAGCTGCTGGAGCTGAAGGAGCGGCTGGACAACGGCGCCGCCAAGTTCGAGGACCTGGCGCGGCTGGTGTCGCAGGACAGCTCGGCCTCCAAGGGCGGCGACCTCGGCTGGTTGCAGCCGGGCGACGTCATGCCGGAGTTCGAGACCGCCATGAACGGCCTCAAGATCGGCGAGGTCAGCCAGCCGGTGGAAACCAGCTTCGGCGTGCACCTGATCCAGGTGCTGGAGCGCAAGAGCGACGACCAGTCCAAGGAGCGCGAGCGCAACAACGCGCGCGCGGCGCTGCGCGAACGCAAGCTGGAGGAAGCCACCGAGAGCTGGCAGCGCGAAGTGCGCGACCGCGCTTACGTCGAGTACCGCAACGACGACGACAAGCAGGCCAACGACAAGGCCAACAAGTAAGTCGGCCACCAAGCAGAAAGGGGAGCACGCGTGAGCGCCACTTCATCCAGACGGCGCCCGGGAGTGCGCCCCGCCATCGCGGTCACGGTCGGCGAGCCGGCCGGCATCGGGCCGGAAATCTCCCTGCGCGCGGCGTGGGCGCGGCGGCACGCGGTCAACTGCGTGCTGCTGGGCGACGCCGCCTTCCTGGCCATGACGGCGGCCGACATCGACCCGGCGATCCGGGTGTCGTCGCTGTCGCTGATGGCGGTGCGCAACGGCGGCCTGCCGCACTTCGGGCCCGAGCGCCTGACGGTGATCGACGTGCCGCTCAGCGCGCACGTCGTGCCCGGCCAGCTGGACAAGGAAAACGGCCGCGCCGTGCTGGCCACGCTGGACGCCGCCATCGAGGGCGTGGGCGCCGGCTGGTTCGAGGCGGTGGTCACCGCGCCGCTGCAAAAGAGCACCATCAACGACGCCGGCGTGCCGTTCTCCGGCCACACCGAATATTTTGCTGAAAAAACCGCCACGCCGCAGGTGGTGATGATGCTGGCCGGGCCGCAGGCCGTCGAGGGCGAGCTGAACGGCAAGCCGCTGCGGGTCGCGCTGGCCACCACCCACCTGCCGCTGAAGGACGTGGCGGCGGCGCTGAGCCAGCAGGGCCTGGCGCGCATCCTGGCCATCCTCGACGCCGACCTGCGCGGCAAGTTCGGCCTCGCCGCGCCGCGCATCCTGGTGTGCGGCCTGAACCCGCACGCCGGCGAGAACGGCTACCTGGGGCGCGAGGAGATCGAGGTCATCGCGCCGGCCATCGCGGCGGCGCGGGCGCGCGGCATCGACGCCCGCGGCCCGTACCCGGCCGACACGCTGTTCCAGCCGAAATACCTGCGCGACTCCGACTGCGTGCTGGCCATGTACCACGACCAGGGCTTGCCGGTGCTGAAGTACGCCACCTTCGGCCACGGCGTCAACATCACGCTCGGCCTGCCGCTGATCCGCACCTCGGTCGACCACGGCACGGCGCTGGACCTGGCCGCGCAAGGCCCGGGCCGGGCCGACTGCGGCAGCATGGAGCAGGCCATCAGCGCCGCGCTGGCCATGGCAAACCACTCTTTGGACAATCAGACATGAAACAACACGTAGCCCGCAAACGCTTCGGCCAGAACTTCCTGCATGACCAGCACGTGCTGGGCAGCATCACCGACTCGATTAACCCGCAGGTCGGCGACGCCATGGTCGAAATCGGCCCCGGCCTGGCGGCCATGACCGACCAGCTGCTGCGTACGCTCAAGCACATGCACGTGGTCGAACTGGACCGCGACCTGGTGGCGCGGCTGGAAAAAGCCTATCCGCGCGACAAGCTGACGATCCACTCGGGCGACGCCCTGAAGTTTGACTTCGGCACGATACCGGTGCCGGAAGGGCAAAAGCTGCGCATCGTCGGCAACCTGCCGTACAACATCTCCAGCCCGCTGCTGTTCCACCTGGCGAGCTTCGCGCCGCTGGTGCAGGACCAGCACTTCATGCTGCAGAAAGAGGTGGTGGAGCGCATGGTGGCCGAGCCGGGCAGCAAGGTCTACGGTCGGCTGTCGGTGATGCTGCAGTGGCGCTACGACATGTCGCTGCTGTTCGTGGTGCCGCCGGAAGCCTTCGATCCGCCGCCCAAGGTGGACTCGGCCATTGTGCGCATGATCCCGATCGCCGAGCCGCTGGCCTGCGACGCGGGCACGCTGGAAGCGGTGGTGCAGAAGGCGTTCTCGCAGCGCCGCAAGGTGATCCGCAACTGCCTGAGCGGCATGTTCACCGAAGCACAGATCATCGCCGCCGGCATCAACCCGACCGACCGGCCGGAAGCGGTGGGCCTGGCCCAATACGTCGCCCTGGCCAATCTGCTGAATTAAAAAACCGGGGTCAGTGCCGACATTCGGACATTCGGTCGCGCGCGACCGAATGTCCGAATGTCGGCACTGACCCCGGTTTGCAAAAAAAAACCCGCTCAAGGGAGCGGGCTTAAATCCATTTCCTTTGCAAGAAGTGGAGGAGACAGGTGCAGTATGGTGCGTTGTGCCATATCACGCCACTTTATTTTCCGAATATCAATTATCTTGATATTGAATATCTCCTCCACCTGCGCCGCCGGCCGGCGGCGCGTTCCCGTTTATTGGCAGGTCAGCACCATGTTGGTGACGGCAGCGTCGTGCATGACGCCGGTGCCGTTGGTCAGCGTGCAGTTCAGGCCGTTGGTTGGCGGCACGATGGTGACGCCATACGCCTGGCCGTCTGGCACCTGGCCGCTGAGCGTGAACTCGCCGCTTGGGGTCAGCGTGCTGGTGGTGGTCGAGGTGGCAGGGACGCCGCTGCTCAGCGTCACCGTGCCGCCGGTGGAACCGTTGATCAGGGTCACGGTGCGGGCGGTGCCGTCGGCGGCCGGGGTCAGGCCGCTGTACTGGCCGCCCAGCGTGTAGGCATTCTGGCTGCAGGCGATGACCGCCTGGATGGCGACGTTGTAGCCGGCCGAACCGGTGGCGCCGCCGATCTGGCAGGTCATGTGGTCAGGCTGCTTGACGAAGGTGATGTTGTAGTCGGTGCCGTAGCTGATCTGCTTGCTGAAGGCGAAGCTGGTGGCGCCCGACGGCACGCTGATCTGCTCACCGCCGTTGGCCAGCACCAGGCCGCTGTTATTCAAGCCGCTGATCGTGCCCTGTACAACGAACTGTTGCTTGCCGCCGCAACCGGCAATGGCGGCCACCATGGCCAGCGCCATACCGGCGCGTACGAACGAAAATTTCATGTATTTCTCCAAAAATTAGAAGGCGGCGGCTTATTGGCAGTTGACGATCAGACCCAGCTGGTCCGAACTGGCTGGCATGGTGCCTGGGTTCAGCGCCTTGTCCACAGTGCAAGTCTGGCCGCTAGGCTGATTCAGCACGGTCACGCCGTACGCGGCGCTGTTGGCCACCTTGGTCGGGAAGGTGAACTTGACATCGGCGCCGCCATTCGGCAGCACGGCGGTGGTGTCGGAACCGTTGGCCAGCACCAGACCGCTAGCGGTCAGTCCCTTGACCGTACCACCCAGAACGTACGGGTTGGAGGTGCAGATGAAGCCGGTCGAATAGACGGTGTATACGCTGGCGCTGGCGGTGTTGTTGATGCCAGTGGCTGGGTTGGGCTTGCAATTGGCGCCAGCTGGCTGAGAGAAGACCTGAAGATCGAATTTTTCATCGACGCCGAGCAGCTTGGTGAAAATGTAGCTGGTGACGCCCGGCTCGATGGTGAGTTTTTCGCCATTGCCGTTGTTGATCAGCACCAGCCCGTTCAGGCTCGCGTTATTAGGGATGTATTGGATCGTGCCGGACAGCGCCAGGCTGCCGTTGTTGCCGCCACAGGCGCTCAGGATCACAGCACACAGCAGGGAGACACCCGCACGCAGATACGAACTTTTCATAAAACTCTCTCTCCAAAACGAATAGGGCCCGGCAGCGCGCACGGGAGGCAGCATATTACACGTGTGGGGCGTATTTTAGTGCATTTGGTAACGCGGCCCCCGCAAATGGATGTAACAGCGTGTGTCCCGCCAGCTAACGCACCTGCGCCACCTCGCACGCCGAGCGGCGCCCGTCGAGGCGGCAGCGGTTGCGGATTTTGCCTTGCAAATCATGGACTTCGATATCCCACTGGTCGGCGCCGCGGCGCTCCATGGTCATGAAGCCGAAGCCGTCCACCCACGAGCTGAAGTGCTCGACCACCGCGCCCGGCGCCGGCGGCGGCGAGGGCGGCAGCCGCTCCGGCAGCGGCACGATGTCTTCCGCCGTGCCGGCAAAGCCGGCCACGAACTGGCTCGGGTGGCCGCTGCTGAAGCTTAGTTGCTCCCACAGGTGGATGTGGCCGGACAGCATGGCCTGTATCTGCGGCGGGAACAACTGCGGATTGAGCGAACCGAAACTGGCTTGCAGGCCGGCGTCGCCCGGCAGCAGCACGATGCGGCCGTCGGCCTTGCTGTCGGCGCCCATGCCCAGCAGCGGATGGTGCGAAATGCCGAGGTTGCGCGGCGCCCGCTGCGCCAGCGCCGCCAGCTTGCGGTAGTGGTCCTGGTAGCGGGCGTAGCCGGTGTCGCCCGGCTTCAGGCCCTTCCACGTGGTGTTGGCGGTGTCCAGCACCAGCAGCTGGGTGTCCTGGCCGATCGGCACGGCGTAGGGATCGCTGTAGTTGCCGACGTCGTCATCGGCAGCGGCGTTGCAGTCGCGGCCCGGGAGCAGAGGACGCGGATCGAGGAAGCGCCAGTAGCCCTGGCCGGCGCGCTGGCAGTTTTCGTGGTTGCCGCGCGTCATGATCCACGGCGCCGCGTCCAGCAGCCTGGCGCCGGGGGCGAAGAAGTCGTCGTCCCAGGCGTCCCAGCCGTAGCCCCAGGGACTGCCGGCGCAGCCGGGGTTGCCGTCGGGGCAGGCGTTTTCGCGGTAGTGGTAGTCGCCGACGTGGATCACCAGGTCCGGCTTCCACGCGGCGGCCTGGGCGGCCACGGTGGCGAACGGGTATTGGGCGGCTTCGTTGCAGGCTTGCCAGCTGTTGCTGCTTTTTTGCAGGCGGCAGCCGGTGTCGCCGATGACCACGATGCGGGTCGGCGCGGCTTTGGGCAGCGGCAGCTTGCGGCCCAGCACAGTCGCGCTGGTGGTGCCGGCCGGCAGCGTGGCCTCGCAGGTCAGCAGCGGGAAGTCGGCCGGCTTGGAGTCGGCCGGGGCGGACGGCGTGGGCCGCAGCGGGATGG
Source organism: Duganella sp. 1224 (assembly GCF_013408245.1). GTDB lineage: Bacteria > Pseudomonadota > Gammaproteobacteria > Burkholderiales > Burkholderiaceae_D > Rugamonas. Next base: position 183,351 of record NZ_JACBYS010000006.1, on the reverse strand, counting down.
TTTGCGCCGGCGCGCGCAGCGTCATCGGCTGGCTGTGCTGATCGAGCACGATGGCCGGGCAGGCCGGGGCGTCGATCAGCACGCGCGCCACGGCGGCGCCGTATTCGCCCAGCACCACGTAGGCAGTGAAGTCCGGCGCCGGCGGGGTGTTGGTGGCGGCGCAGCCGGTCAGCAGCAGGGCGGGTGCCCAGCGTTTCAGCATAGTAATATCCATGGTTATCGTTTGTTCCGTCGTTCCGGCGCAGGCCGGAACCCATAGAATGCTGGCTCAGCATGGATTCCGGCGTGCGCCGGAATGACGGCAAGGTTCAGCCGCGTAATTTACCATGGCCTTACAATATGTTTGTCTGCCATTTTTTCCGAGCCATCATGACCCCACGCCGCCCGCTAGCCCTGCTGTTCGATCTGGACGATACCTTGTGGCCCATTGGCCCGGTCATCATGGCGGCCGAGGCCAGCTGGCACGCCTGGCTGGCCGAGCACGCGCCGCGCGTGGCCCAGGCCTTCAGCGTGGCCGAGCTGCGGGTGCGCCGCATGGCGCTGCTGGAACGCCGCCCCGAGCTGCTGGCCGACCTGTACCAGCTGCGGCGCGCGGCGCTGGAAGAGGTGTTCGCCGAAACCGGCGAGGACCCGGCCCACATCGAGGGCTCGATGCGGGTGTTCGCCGCCCAGCGCAACATCGTGGTGCCGTACGCCGACGTCATGCCGGTGCTGCCGCTGCTGCAAGGCATGCTGCGGCTGGGCGTGATCACCAATGGCAACGCGGACCTTGAAGTGATCGGCATGGACCACCATTTCGAGTACACGCTGTCGTCCTCGCAGTTTGGCAGCGCCAAGCCGGACCCGCGCATCTTCCACGCCGCCTGCGACGCCATGGGCGTGGCGCCGGAAGATGCCGTCTACGTCGGCGACGACCTGCGGCTGGACGTGCAGGGTGCGCAGCAGGCCGGCCTGCGGGCGGTGTGGATGAACCGCGCCGGCAGCCAGGCGCATCTGGAGGCCGGCGTGGTGCCGGATGCCATTTGCGCCACGTTTGACGAACTGCTGGCGTGGATCCGTGGGCAGATGCAGCATAGCCGTGCATAATAAGCAGAAATCTCTACCAGCAATGACCGATACTTAGCATGCAACTCGACAACCGCGCACAAACCCTGCTCAAGGCCCTGATAGAACGCTACATCGCCGACGGCCAGCCGGTGGGCTCGCGCGCGCTGTCCAAAATTTCCGGCCTGGAGTTGTCGCCGGCCACCATCCGCAACATCATGGCCGACCTGGAGGAGCTGGGCTACGTGGCCAGCCCGCACACCTCGGCCGGCCGGGTGCCGACGCCGCGCGGCTACCGCATCTTTGTCGACACGCTGCTGACCGTGCAGCAGATCGACGAGCAGGCGGTGGGCGCGCAGCTGCGCCTGCAGTCGCCGCAGCCGCAGAAGATGATCACCAACGCGGCGCAGATGCTGTCGTCGCTGTCGCAGTTCGCCGGCGTGGTGCTGAGCCCGCGCCGCGAGTCGGTGTTCCAGCAGATCGAGTTCCTGCGCCTGGGCGAGAAGCGCATCCTGCTGGTGATCGTGGCGCCCAACGGCGACGTGCAAAACCGCCTGCTGCTGACCGAGGTCGACTACACGCCGGCGCAGCTGGTGCAGTCGGCCAACTACATCAACCAGAATTACGGCGGCCTGGCCTTTGACGAGGTGCACGCGCGCCTGCAGAACGAGGTGCGCCAGCTGCGCGACGACATGGGCCGGCTGATGCAGGTGGCGGTCGAGGCCGGCAGCGAGGCGATGAAGGACGATTCCGAGGACATGGTCATCGCCGGCGAGCGCAACCTGTTGTCGGTCAGCGATTTGTCGTCCAACATGACGTCGCTGCGGCAGATGTTCGACATGTTCGAGCAGAAGACCGGGCTGATGCAGCTGCTGGACGTGTCGACCAAGGCTAACGGCGTGCAGATTTATATCGGCGGCGAGTCCAGCCTGGTGCCGATGGATGAGATGAGCGTGGTGACCGCGCCGTACACCGCCAACGGCAAGATCGTCGGCACGCTGGGGGTGATCGGGCCGACGCGCATGGCCTACGAGCGGGTGATACCGATTGTGGATATTACGGCCAAGCTGTTATCGAATGCGCTGAGTCATCATTGAGTTGACCCCGGTAAGGCGGGGTCTGACCCCGTACGGGGTCAGACCCCAGTGCGGCCGCCGTGCGGGTTATTGCGGACGGTAGGGGCAGGCGGTCTTGGTGCAATTGCCGTAGATCGCCAGCGCGTGCTCGGCGATCTTGAAGCCGCGCTCGGCGGCGATGGCGTTCTGGCGCTCTTCGATGGCTTCGTCGAAGAATTCCTCGACACGGCCGCAATCGACGCACACCAGGTGGTCGTGGTGCGAGCCGGCGTTGAGCTCGAAAATGGCCTTGCCAGTCTCAAAGTGGTTGCGGTTCAGCAAGCCCGCCTGCTCGAACTGGGTCAGCACGCGGTAGACGGTGGCCAGGCCCACATCCATGTTGTCGGCCAGCAGGATCTTGTAGACATCCTCGGCGGTCAGGTGGCGCACTTCGCTATTCTGGAAAATATCCAGGATTTTGATGCGGGGCAGCGTGGCTTTCAGGCCGCTGGCCTTCAGATCGGTCGGATTGTTACCCATGTCGAGACTCTTCGTGTGGTTGGCGATAGCTAGGCGTTAGTTTAACGTACTCCGGGGCGCTCCGCACCACATTGCGAAATCCCATAACTTTCCCATAAGAATTTTCATTTACAAAGATTTGCACTTGTTTTGCGGGATAATGCCCCATCCCGCACCGTGTGCTTTATGATATAGCGTTTTTCGGCACTTCCGCTCGACCAGATTGAGGACTTTTATGCGCGTCACCCAGGCTTTTTCGCAGTCGTTGTTGCACCGTATTACTCCTGTCGCCGCCGCCGCGTCGTGCGTGACGCTGGCGCTGGCGCTGGGCGGCTGCGCGACCAAAACCACCCTGGGCGAGAAAGCCAGCGAGATCAAGGACACCGAGCCGACGCTGGACGCCAGCAAGGGCGCGCAGACCACCACCATCACGCGCCTGCAGCGCTTCATGTGGTTCTTCTCGCCGTACCGTCCGGACATCCAGCAGGGTAACTTCGTGTCGGAAGAAATGTTGTCGCAGTTGAAAGTCGGCATGACGCAGGACCAGGTCCGCTTCATCTTTGGCACCGCGCTGCTGACCGACCCGTTCCACGCCAACCGCTGGGACTACGCGTTCCGCCTGGCGCGCGGCAACGGCGAAGTGACCACCAGCCGCGTGATCGTGTTCTTCGACAAGAACGGCAAGGTCGAGCGCTGGGAAGGCGGCAACCTGCCGACCGAGAAGGAATACATCGCCCGCATCGCCGGCCCGGCGCCCAACGCCAAGAAGGAGGCCGCCACCGAGGCCGCGCTGGCCAAGCCGGCGCCGAGCGCGCCGCTGCCGTCCGGCACCGACAACCCGGCCGCCGCCTCGCCGGTGGGCGTGACGATCAGCAACGACAAGAAATAACAAGGATTTCAGCATGACCCCAATGAACATCGCCATTGCCGGCGCCGGCGGCCGCATGGGCCGCATCCTGATCGAGGCGGTGCAGAACGCCGACGACGCCCGCCTGTCCGGCGCGCTGGACCGCGCCGGCGCGGAGCAGCCGGACGCCGCCGCCTTCCTCGGCAAGCCGGCCGGCGTGCCGGTGGCGTCGGACTTCGGCAAGGGGCTGGCCGGCGCGCACTACCTGATCGACTTCACCCGCCCGGAAGCGACGCTGGAACACCTGAAGTACTGCGCCGAGCACGGCATCAAGCTGGTGATCGGCACCACCGGTTTCGACGACGCCGGCAAGGCCGCCATCGCCGCGGCCGCCAAGAAAACCGCCATCGTGTTCTCGCCCAACTTCTCGGTGGGCGTCAATGTCACCATGAAGCTGCTGGAGCAGGCCGCCAAGGCGCTGTCGACCGGCTACGACATCGAAATCGTCGAGGCCCACCACCGCTTCAAGGTCGACGCGCCGTCGGGCACGGCGCTGAAGATGGGCGAGGTCATCGCCGACGCGCTGGGCCGCGACCTGAAGCAGGACGGCGTGTTCGCGCGCGAAGGCGTGACCGGCGAGCGCGATCCGTCGTCGATCGGCTTTGCCACCATTCGTGGCGGCGACATCGTCGGCGACCACACCGTGCTGTTTGCCGGCATCGGCGAGCGCATCGAGATCAGCCACAAGTCCAGCAGCCGCGTCACCTACGCGCACGGCGCGCTGCGCGCCTGCCGCTTCCTGGCCGACAAGCCGACCGGCCTGTTCGACATGTACGACGTGCTGGGCCTGAAAAATCCATGAACCCGGGCGCCAGCGAATTCACGCTGTCCCGCTTCTGGGAGCAGGGCGACGCTGTCAGCCACGCGGTCGCGTTCGTGTTGCTGGGGATGTCGCTGGTGAGCTGGTTCTTCATCCTGTCCAAGGCGTTGGCGGCGTGGCGCATCCGCCGCAGCGCGCCGGCGGTGCGGGCGTTCTGGGACGCGCCGTCGATGCAGGACGGCGTGGCCGGCCTGACGCTGGCCGATCCCGAACAGATTTTCCTGCCGCTGGCCGAGCAGGGCGCGGCGCAGCTGCGCGCCGCCGCCCGGCCGTCGCTGGGCGGCGAGATGGACCGCGCGGCGCAAGTCACGCGCGTGCTGCGCGACGCGATCCAGCGTTCCACCAACCGGCTGGAGGGCGGCCTGACCTTGCTGGCGTCGATCGGCGCCACGGCGCCGTTTGTCGGCCTGCTGGGCACGGTGTGGGGGATTTATCACGCGCTGGCCAATGTGTCGTCGCACGGCACGGTGCAGATCGACAAGGTGGCCGGCCCGGTGGGCGAGGCGCTGGTGATGACCGCCATCGGCCTGACGGTGGCGATACCCGCCGTGCTGGCGTACAACGGCTTCAACCGCGTCAACCGCCTGACGCTGTCCGAGCTGGACGCGTTCGCGCACGACCTGCACGCGTATTTGACCAAGTAAGATCATGGCTTTCGGCGCGTTCAACCACCACCGCAATCCCGGCCCGATGGCCGACATCAACGTCACGCCGATGGTGGACGTGATGCTGGTGCTGCTGGTGATTTTCATCCTGGCCGCGCCGATGTTCACCGGCTCGGTGCAACTGGAGCTGCCGAAGGCGCAGGCGCCTGCCGCGCAGTCGGCGCCGGCGGCCACGGTCACGCTGTCGATCGACGGCAAGGGCAGGATTTTCTGGAATAACGATCCGGTCGACCAGGCGGCATTGGACGCGCGCTTCGTCGCCGCCGCGAAACTGGAGCCGCAGCCCGAACTGCAACTGCGCGCCGACAAGGATACGCGCTACGAAGTGGTGGCACAGGTGATGGCCGCCGCGCAGAGCAATGGATTAACCAAATTGGGCTTCGTCACCGATCCCAAGAAAGAGCAACAGTAAATGGCAACCGCGGAACTGAATGGCGCAGCCATCCAAGATGAAGCCAGCTTCCACGCCGCCTGCAAGGCGGCGATGGGCTTTCCCGACACCTACGGCAACACCATGGACGCGTGGGTCGACTGCCTGAGCTACCTGCGCGACGAGGACAGCATGAGCAAGTTCCGCCTGAAGCCGAACGAGGTGCTGGACATCGTCATCCAGGACGCCGCTGCCATGCAGCCGGACATCCTGGAAGAAGTGACCTACTGCGTGGCCGGCCTCAACGAGCGCTACGAGGACTACGGCGAGAAGCCGGCCCTCAAACTTACGCTGCGCTAGGCGCGGCGGGCGGCTCGACGCCGGCCGGCACGGCGTTCGGGATGTTGGCCTTGGCGCCGGTTTCGCCTGGCGCCAGCGTCAGCACCTCGAAACCGGTTTCGGTCACGTGCACCATGTGCTCCCACTGCGCGGACAGCGACTTGTCGCGCGTCTCGACGGTCCAGCCGTCGCTCAATTCCCGCGTGGCCGCCTTGCCGGCGTTGATCATCGGCTCGATGGTGAACAGCATACCCGGCTTCAGCACCATGCCCTGGCCGGGACGGCCGTAGTGCGTCACCTGCGGCTCCTCGTGGTAGACCTGGCCGATGCCGTGGCCGCAGTAATCCAGCACCACGCTGTAGCCGGCCTTCTCGGCCACGGTCTGGATGGCGAAGCCGACGTCGCCCAGCGTGGCCTTGGGCTTGACCGCGCGGATGCCGGCCCACATCGCCGCGTAGGTGGTTTCCACCAGCTTGCGGGTTGGCTTGGACGGCTCGCCGACGTAGTACATGCGGCTGGTGTCGCCGTGCCAGCCATCCTTGATGACGGCCACGTCGATGTTGATGATGTCGCCGTTCTTCAGCACCTGGGTGTCCGACGGAATGCCGTGGCACACCACGTGGTTGACCGAGCTGCACACCGTGGCCGGAAAGCCGCCATAGCCGACGTTGGCCGGAATCGCCTGCTGCACGTTGACGATGTAGTCGTGGCACAGCTGGTCGAGGTAGGCCGTGGTCACGCCCGGTTTGACGTGGGGCGCGATCATGGTCAGCACGTCGGCCGCCAGCTGGGCGGCGACGCGGGCCTGAACCATTTGCTCGGGCGTTTTGATGAGATTGGCGTTACGGCGGGACATGGACGACCTCTTTATTTGCAGAGGCGGTATTGTCCCACATCCGTTAGCGCACCGCTGTCAAATCGAAGTGCGGGTTGTGGATCAGGCAAAGCAGATTGCCGAACGGGTCGGCCAGTTCCACGGTCCTGATCTTGTCGCCGACGTCCTGGATGGCGCCGTGCACGGTGGCGCCCAAGGCGGTGATGCGGGCCACTTCGGCCTCGATATCGTCGACGCCCCAGTAGACCAGGGCGCCGGCTTGGGCGGGCGTGCCGCCGTCCGGCAGCAGGCCCAGTTCGAAGCCGCCGACGTTGTAGCCGACGTAAAACGGCTGGTCGAAATAGGGGCCGACGCCGAAGACCTGGGTGTACCAGTCCTTGGCCTTGGCCAGGTCGGCCACCGGGTAGATGGCGGTGCGCAGTCCGTTGATCATGGTGTGTCTCCTGTTGAAGAAAACACCATCTTGGCACATCAGGCGGCGGGATGATTGGAAAAATGGAATCGCTCGGGCGCGCTGCCGGCGAATTCCTGGAAGTCGTGGATCAGGTGGGATTGGTCGAAGTAGCCGCAGTCCAGCGCCAGTTGCGGCCAGTCCGGCGAGCGGGCGGACTTGAGGGCGGCCGTGGCCCGGCGGAAGCGGCAAATCCGCGCAAACAGCTTGGGCGACAGGCCGACGTGCTGGCGGAACTGCGCCGCCAGGTGCTGGCGCGACACGCCGAGTTCCGCCGCCAGGTGCTCGACGCGCAGCGCGCCGCCGCCGCTTTCCAGCGCGCCGAGCGCCTGCCGTACCAGCGTCAGGCTGGTGGCCGGATGCGCAGGGCCGGCGCGCAGGCGGCGCAGCAGTTCGCGCTCGATGACGGCCAGCCGCGCTCGCTCGGGTGCGTCGGTGGTCCATAGCGCATCGGCCAGCCGGTCGGCGTCGCTGCGGTCCCACAGCAAATCGATATCGGCGTGTTGGTCGGTCAGCGCCTGCAGCGGCGCCGGCAGGAACAAGCCCGCCATGCCGGGCTTGAAGCGCACCGCCAGCGTCCGCACCGGCCGCGCGCTCGGCACCAGCGAGGACGACGACATCATGCCGACCGCGAAGCCGGGCTGTCCGCCGTCCTGCCAAAGGATGTCGACACAGTTATCCGGCAGCACCCGGTGCACATGCGCCGAAGCCGGCGCCCGCGCCGCCCAGACGCATTGCAGGTACGGGGCCAGGGTTGGATGGGGTAAGTATTCGCGATAATACATGGCAGAAGCATATCATTTGCACAACCCCGCAGGGCCACACCGGGGTCTGACCCCGTACGGGGTCAGACCCCGGCGGCGACGCGCCGGTTTGGGGTGAACGCCAATGCGCGCTGATTTATCGAATCAGCGCGCCGCCACCCCGATGAATCGGCCAGCCTCAAGGTATAATGTAAGGTTCAATATTCACTCATGGCCGTACACCATCATGCAAGATAAATATAGTCCCGCCGACGTAGAAAAAGCCGCGCAATCCCACTGGAAAGCCATCGACGCCTACAAAGCCGTCGAGAACGACCCGCGCTTCCCGAAAGGGAAATACTATGCCTGCTCGATGCTGCCTTACCCATCGGGCAAGCTGCACATGGGCCACGTCCGCAACTATACGATCAATGACGTGATGTACCGCTACCTGCGCATGAACGGCTACAACGTGCTGATGCCGATGGGCTGGGACGCCTTCGGCATGCCGGCCGAAAACGCCGCCATGGCCAACAACGTGCCGCCGGCGCAGTGGACCTATTCCAACATCGCCCACATGCGCTCGCAGATGGAGCTGATGGGCCTGGCCATCGACTGGTCGCGCGAAATGACCGCGTGCAAGCCGGAATACTACAAGTGGAACCAGTGGATGTTCCTGAAGATGCTGGAAAAAGGCATCATCTACAAGAAGACCGGCACCGTGAACTGGGACCCGATCGACCAGACCGTGCTGGCCAATGAGCAGGTCATCGACGGCAAGGGCTGGCGCTCGGGCGCGGTCATCGAGAAGCGCGAAATTCCGATGTACTACGCGCGCATCACCGACTACGCCGAGGAACTGCTGGACCACGTCGACAACAAGCTGCCAGGCTGGCCTGAGCGCGTGCGCATCATGCAGTCCAACTGGATCGGCAAGTCGACTGGCGTGCGCTTCGCCTTCCCGCACGACATCAAGGACGCCGACGGCAAGCTGATCAACGACGGCAAGATGTACGTCTTCACCACCCGCCCGGACACCATCATGGGCGTGACCTTCTGCGCCGTGGCCGCCGAGCATCCGCTGGCCGTGCTGGCCGCGCAGAACAATCCCGAGCTGGCCGCCTTCAACGCCGAGTGCAAACTGGGCTCGGTGATCGAGGCCGACATGGCGACCATGGAGAAGAAGGGCATGCCGACCGGCCTGTTCGTCACCCACCCGATCACCGGCGACAAGGTCGAAGTCTGGGTCGGCAACTACGTGCTGATGACCTACGGCGACGGCGCCGTGATGGGCGTGCCGGCGCACGACGAACGCGATTTCGCCTTCGCCAAAAAGTACAACCTGCCGATCAAGCAGGTCATCACCACCGCCGACCACCCTGAGTACTCGACCGACGCCTGGCAGGAATGGTACGGCGACAAGGAAGTGGCGATCGTCACCAACTCCGGCAAGTACGACGGCCTGCGCTACAAGGAAGCGCTGGACGCGGTGGCCGCCGACCTGGCGGCAAAAGGCCTTGGCGAGAAGAAGACCACCTTCCGCCTGCGCGACTGGGGCATCTCGCGCCAGCGCTACTGGGGCACGCCGATCCCGATGATCAACTGCCCGGACTGCGGCTCGGTGCCGGTGCCGGAACAAGACCTGCCGGTGGTGCTGCCGGAAGACTGCGTGCCGGACGGCAGCGGCAACCCGCTGAACAAGTACGAAGCCTTCCTCAAGTGCGACTGCCCGCAGTGCGGCAAGCCGGCGCGCCGCGAAACCGACACCATGGACACCTTCGTCGATTCGTCGTGGTACTACATGCGCTATACCTCGCCGGGCGCGAACGACGCCATGGTCGACAGCCGCAACGACTACTGGATGCCGATGGACCAGTACATCGGCGGCATCGAGCACGCCGTGCTGCACCTGCTGTACGCGCGCTTCTGGACCAAGGTGATGCGCGACTTCGGCCTGGTCAAGTTCGACGAGCCGTTCGTCAACCTGCTGACCCAGGGCATGGTGCTGAACGAGACCTACTACCGCGAGGACGCCGCCGGCAAGAAGACCTGGTTCAACCCGGCCGACGTCGACCTGTCGCTGGACGACAAGGGCCGGCCGCAAGGCGCGCTGCTGAAGGACGACGGCCAGCCGGTGCAGATCGGCGGCACCGAGAAGATGTCGAAGTCGAAGAACAACGGCATCGACCCGCAGGCGCAGATCGAACAATACGGCGCCGACACCGCGCGCCTGTTCACCATGTTCGCCTCGCCGCCGGAGCAGACGCTGGAATGGTCGGGCAGCGGCGTGGAAGGCGCCAACCGCTTCCTGAAGCGCGTGTGGAACTTCGGCTACGCGCAGCGCGAGGCCATCGCCGCCGCCGGTTCGCCGCTGAGCGCCGCCGCCACCTCGGACGCCGGCAAGACCCTGCGCCGCGAAGTGCACAAGGTGCTGCAGCAGGCCGACTACGACGTCAAGCGCATCCAGTACAACACCGTGGTGTCGGCTTGCATGAAGATGCTGAACACGCTGGAATCGGCCAAGGACGTGGAAGCGGCCGTGCTGTCGGAAGGCTATGCGATCTTCCTGCGCCTGCTGAACCCCGTGGCGCCGCACATCACCCACGTGCTGTGGCAAGAGTTGGGCTACGCCGGCGACATCCTGGACGCGCAGTGGCCGCAGGTCGATCCGGCCGCGCTGGAACAGTCGGAAATCGAGATGATGATCCAGGTGAACGGCAAGCTGCGCGGTAGCGTGGTGGTCGCCAAGGGTGCCGACAAGGCCGCCATCGAAGCCGCCGCGCTGGCCAACGAGGCGGTGCAGAAGTTCATCGAAGGCACGCCGAAGAAGGTGATCGTGGTGCCGGGCAAACTGGTCAACATCGTGGTGTAAGGCGGATTATGGCGACGACTACTAGCAAAATTTTGAGCGCGGCAGCGCTGGCCGCCGTGCTGACGCTGTCCGGCTGCGGCTTTCACCTGCGCGGCGACAGCGGCCATTACACGCTGCCGTTCCCGTCGATTTACGTGGGGCTGCCGGAGTCGTCGCCGTTGGCGATTGATCTGAAGCGTAACATCCGCGCCAACGGCGGCACCACCGTGGTGGCCAGCCCGCGCGACGCGGACGGCGTGATCGAGGTGCTGACCAATCCGGAAAAGACCAAGACCAAGACCATCCTGTCGCTGAACAGCAATGGCCGCGTGCGGCAGTACCTGCTGACGTATAACATCGTGTTCCGCGTGCTGGACAAGCAGGGCAAGGAGCTGCTGGCGCCGACGCAGATCACGCTGACGCGGCCGATCGACTTCAACGAAACCCAGCTGCTGGCCAAGGAGCAGGAAGAGGCGCTGCTGTACAAGGACATGCAGACCGACCTGGTGCAGCAGATGATGCGCCGTATCGCCGCCGTCAAGACGCCGGGCATGTCGCTGGCGCCGACGCCGCTGCCGGCCGACAAGCAGCCCTCGGCGCAGCCGTCGACGCTGCCGCCGGCCGTGCCGATTCAGTAAAGGCGCCGCATGCAATTACGGTTGGAGGCGCTGGACGGTCATTTGAGCAAATCGCTGTCGCAGCTGTACGTCATCAGCAGCGACGAGCATTTGCTGGCGCTGGAGGCCGCGGACAAAATCCGCAAGGCCGCGCGCGCGCAGGGCTATTCCGAGCGCGACGTGCTGACCGTGGAGCGCAGCTTCAAATGGGGCGAGCTGCTGGCGGCCAACCAGGCGCTGTCGCTGTTCGGTGACAAGAAGCTGATCGAGCTGCGCATCCCGACCGGCAAGCCGGGCAAGGATGGCGGCGCGGCGCTGCAAAACTATGTGAAGGATCTGAGTCCGGACAACCTGACTTTGATCACGCTGCCCAAGCTGGACTGGCAGACGCAGAAGGCGGCCTGGGTGGCCGCGCTGCAACAAGCGGCGGTGTATATCGACATCCCGCAGGTGGAACGGGCGCAGTTGCCCAATTGGATAGGCCAGCGCCTTGCCCAACAAGGGCAAAGCGCGGACCGGCAGAGCATTGATTTCATCGCCGATCGCGTGGAAGGCAATCTGCTTGCGGCCCATCAGGAGATTCAAAAACTGGCCTTGCTGCACGAGCCGGGCAAGCTGACCTACGAGCAGGTGCACGAGGCGGTGCTGAATGTGGCGCGCTACGATGTGTTCAAGCTCAGTGAGGCGATGCTGGCGGGCGATCCGGCGCGGTTGATCCGCATGCTGGACGGCCTGAAAGGCGAGGGCGAAGCGCTGCCGCTGGTGCTGTGGGCGGTGTCGGAGGAGATCCGCACGCTGCTCAAGCTGAAGGCGGGCATGGCGCAGGGCCGGCCGCTGGGGGCGCTGCTCAAGGAGCATCGCATCTGGGGGCCGAAGGAACGCATGATGGACCCGGCGCTGCGCCGCATTTCGCTGCCGACGCTGGAAGCGGCAATGAAGGAGGCCGCGCAAGTGGACAAGATGATTAAAGGGCTGCGCGCGAAAGCGTATGCCGGCGATGCCTGGGACGCCATGCTGCAACTGGCCCTCAAAGTCGCCCGTGGCTGACACCGATACCGCGTCATTCCGGCGTACGCCGGAATCCATGCTGAGCCAGCGTTCCATGGACCGCAGCGGCGGACCGTCCGGCTTGCGCCGGAATGACGGGGGCAGGAGATAACGAATGGACATCAAGCAGTACATGGAAGAATTGGGCCAGCGCGCGCGCAAGGCGTCGCGCGCCATGGCCCGCGCCGACACCGCCACGCGCAACCGCGCGCTGACGCTGATCGCCGACGCCATCGAACGCGACGCCTACGCGCTACGCGCCGCCAACCAGCAGGACATGGACGCCGCCGCCGCCAACGGCCTGGCGCCGGCCATGCTGGACCGCCTGGCCTTATCGGACAAGGCCATCGCCACCATGATCGAAGGCCTGCGCCAGATCGTCGCGCTGCCGGACCCGATCGGCGAAATATCCGGCCTCAAATTCCGCCCGACCGGCATCCAGGTCGGCCAGATGCGCGTGCCATTGGGCGTGATCGGCATCATCTACGAATCGCGCCCCAACGTGACGGTGGACGCGGCGGGCCTGTGCATCAAGAGCGGCAACGCCACCATCCTGCGCGGCGGCTCGGAAGCCATCCACTGCAACCGCGCGCTGGCCAGGCTGGTGAAGGAAGGCCTGGAAGGCGCCGGCCTGCCGGCCGACGGCGTACAAGTGGTGGAAACCACCGACCGCGCCGCGGTCGGCGCGCTGATCACCATGCCGCAGTACGTGGACGTGATTGTGCCGCGCGGCGGCAAGAGCCTGATCGCGCGCCTGATGGCGGAAGCCACGGTGCCGATGATCAAGCACCTGGACGGCATCTGCCACGTCTACCTCGACGCCAAGGCCGACATGAAGAAAGCGCTGGACATCGCCTTCAACGCCAAGTGCCACCGCTACGGCACCTGCAACACGATGGAAACGCTGCTGGTGGCGCGCGCGATCGCGCCGGCGGTGCTGCCGGAACTGGCCAGGCTGTACGCGACCAGGCAGGTCGAGCTGCGCGCCGATCCGGAAGCCGCCGCCATCCTGCGCGGCTACCCGCACCTGGCCGCGGCCACGGAAGAGGACTGGTCGACCGAATACCTGGCGCCGATCCTGGCGGTGAAGGTGGTGGCCGACATGGACGAGGCCATGGACCACATCAACACCTGGTCGTCCAAGCACACCGAGGCGATCGTCACCGAGGACCATACGGCGGCGATGCGCTTCCTGCGCGAAGTGGATTCGTCGTCGGTGATGGTCAACGCCTCGACGCGTTTCGCCGATGGTTTTGAGTACGGCCTGGGCGCGGAGATCGGCATCTCCAACGACAAGCTGCACGCACGGGGCCCGGTCGGGCTGGAAGGTCTGACCTCGCTGAAATACGTGGTCTTCGGCCACGGGGAAATTCGACAATAAGTCGACAATAAGGATCGCTCATGCTGTACCTCTGGATCAAGGCACTGCACATCTTCTTCGTCATCGCGTGGATGGCCGGCGTGTTCTACCTGCCGCGCATCTTCGTCAACCTGGCGATGGAGACCGACAGGAATACCACCGAGCGTTTGCTGCTGATGGCGCGCAAGCTGTATCGGTTTTCGCTGTGGATTTCGGTGTTGGCGGTGCTGTTCGGGGCGTACCTGATCTACCTGGCCTACGGCGCGCACATGCCGGGCTGGCTGCACGCCAAGCTGACGCTGGTGGTGCTGCTGATCGGTTATCACCATATGTGCGGCGGCATCCTGAAGCGCTTCGAGCGCGGCGAGAACAAGCGCAGTCACAAGTGGTTCCGCGTGTTTAATGAGCTGCCGGTGTTCCTGATGCTGGGCATCGTGCTGCTGGTGGTCGTCAAGCCTTTCTGAGGGAAACGTCATGAGCAAAGTGTGTCAGTACTATTTTGCGGCGCATTCGCCGTGGGCGTATCTGGGCCACGAGCGATTGGTCGCCATCGCGCAAAAGCATGGCGTGCAGATCGAGCTGAAGCCGTGCGACTTGAGCAAGGTGTTTGGCGTGTCCGGCGGGCTGCCGCTGGCCAAGCGCGCGCCGCAGCGGCAGGCATACCGGCTGCTGGAACTGGCGCGCTGGTCGGAATACCTCGGCATGCCGCTCAAGCCGCAGCCGCAGTTTTTCCCGGTGTCGCCGGAACTGGCCAACAAGATGATCGTGGCGGCGCGGCTGGCACACGGCACCGACGCCGCCCTGCAATTGGCTGGCGCCATCATGCGCGGCCTGTGGGCCGAAGACCGCAACATCGGCGACGAGGCCACGCTGGTGCAGATCGCCGGCGGCTGCGGGCTGGATGGCAAGGCGCTGGTCAAGTCGTCGGAGACGGCCAGCGTGCAGGCCGAGTATGACCGCAACACCGACGATGCGAATGCCGCCAGCGTGTTCGGTTCGCCGTGGTATGTGCTGGATGGCGAGAATTTCTGGGGCCAGGATCGCCTGGACTTCCTGGAACGGGCAATGACGAAGTAACAGCGCCGCGCCCGCGTGGGCGGCGCGCAAATTTTTTTAACGGACAAAAGGTACACCTATGGCATCCTTCTTTTGCCCATGCCCGCGCGGCATGGAAGCGGCTTTAACCGAAGAACTGCGCGAGATCGCGCAACGCAGCACCACCATGAAGGTGCACAACGAAGTCCCCGGCGGCGTGCACGCCTCGGGCGAGCTGACCGACGCTTACCTCATGAACCTGCACTCGCGCATCGCCTCGCGCGTGTTGATGCGCATGGGCGCCGGCGGCTACAAGAACGAGAACGATATCTACGACCTCACGCTGGAGCAGCCGTGGGAGGAGTGGTTCAGCTATGAGCACACCATCCGCGTCGATCTGACGGCGGTGAAGTCGCCGCTGAAAAGCCTGGAGTTCACCACGCTGAAGATCAAGGACGCGATCTGCGACCGCTTCCTCGATCAGTACAAGAAGCGGCCGTCGGTCGATACCAAGGAGCCGGATATGCGCATCTTCGGCTTTGTCGACGCGCACCAGTTCATCGTGTATCTGGATACGTCGGGCGAGGCGCTGTTCAAGCGCGGCTGGCGCACCGAGACCGGCGACGCGCCGCTGCGCGAGAACCTGGCCGCCGGCCTGCTGCGGGTGTCGGGCTGGAAGCCGGGCATGCCGCTGTTCGATCCGATGTGCGGCTCTGGCACGATTCTGTGCGAAGCGGCGCAGATGGTGCAGGGCGTGCCGCCGGGCGCGCGCCGCCGTTTCGCGTTTGAGAAGTTTCACGATTTCGAGGCTGGCGTATGGCAGCAGATGAAGGCGGATATCAAGCCGAATCCGCTGCCGGCCGAGCCGACCATTTTCGGTTCCGACATCTCGGGCGATATGGTGGCGATGGCGCGCCACAATCTGCGCAGCGCGGGCATTCTGTTTGATGTGCCGCTGAAGCAGATCGAGGCGCAGCAGGTGCAGGCGCCAACCGCGCAGCCGGGGATTTTGCTGACCAACCCGCCGTACGGCGAGCGGATCGGCGTGCGTGGCGACAGCAGTTTGCAGCAGGATGAACTGGCCAACAGCTTCTATGCGGATTTCAGTTCGACGCTGAAGCAGCGGTTTGCCGGCTGGACGGTGTATCTGTTCACGGCGGATCTGGGCGTGCCGAAGCTGCTGCGCTTGAAGGAGGCGCGCAAGACGCCGTTCTTCAACGGCGCGCTGGAATGCCGCTTGTTCCGCTTCGACATGGTGGCCGGCTTCAACCGCCGCGAGGCCGCCAAACCCAAAGACGCTTAACCCCGCAGGGCCACAGAGGGGTCAGACCCCGTACGGGGTCTGACCCCGGCGGCGGCGCACCGCTTTGGGGTGAAAGCACGCGCGCTATAAGGAAAACGATTAATGCTACCGACTCCGCCAGCCGACCTGCCCGACCAGGACGTCGACCACGATGTGCCGCCACCCCCGCCGCCGCACCGCAAGCCGCTGACCGCCGCCGCGCTGGCCGTCATGCTGGCCGCGCTGTCGATGATCGGCCCGTTCTCGATCGACGCCTACCTGCCGGCCTTCCCCAACATCCAGGCCACGCTGCACGCCACCCCGCTGGAAGTGCAGCAAAGCCTCACCTTCTACATGCTGGCCTTCGCCGGCATGGTGCTGTGGCACGGCGCGCTGTCCGACGCCTTCGGCCGCCGCAACGTCATCCTGGTGTCGCTGGCCATGTTCGCCATCGGCACCCTGGGCTGCGCTTCCGCCCACACCGTCCACTACCTGTGGGTATTTCGCATCATGCAGGGCGTGTCGGCCGGCGCCGGCGTGGTGGTGGGGCGCGCCATCATCCGCGACCTGTACGAGGATGCCGCCGCCGCGCGCCTGCTGTCGCTGGTGACCATGATCTTCTCCATCGCCCCGGCCATCGCCCCCATCCTCGGCGGCTGGATCGTCACGCTGTCCGACTGGCGCACCATCTTCCTGTCGCTGCTGGCCTACAGCACGCTGCTGTTTATCTTTTGCTACCGCCGCCTGCCGGAGACGCTGCCGCCGGAAAAGCGCCATCCCTTCAATCCGCGCTTCCTGGTGCGTAACTACGGCGAGATCCTGCGCTCGCCGCTGTTCCATATGAAGACCGGGGTGGTGGCGCTGAATTTCGCCGGCCTGTTCATCTACATCTCGGCCGCGCCGATCTTCCTGCCGGAGACGCTGCACCTCGGCGCCTCGCAATTCGCCTGGCTGTTCATCCCGTCGGTGGGCGGCATCTTCCTCGGCGCGCTGGCGGCCAACCGCATCGCCGGCAAGATGACCTTCGCGCGCCAGATCGGCATCGGCTTCTGCTTCCTGCTGGCGGCGTCCACCGTCAACCTGCTGTATCACAGCTTGCTGCCGCCGGCGCTGCCGTGGACCGTGCTGCCGCTGTTGTTTTATACCTTCGGCATGTCGGTGGTGGCGCCGGGGGCGACGCTGCTGGCGCTGGACCTGTTCCCGCACATCCGCGGCACCGTGGCCTCGGTGCAGTCGTTCGCGGTGACGCTGCTGGGCGCCATCGTGGCAGGCGTGATCGCCCCCGTGCTATCACATTCGGCGTTGTGGCTAGCCGCCGGACAAATGGCGTTTAGTGCCTCTGCTCTTGCTTTGTGGTTGACGTCGCGCCGTTACCGGAGCATGCTAACGCGCTATCCGGGTTGATAAACATTAACGGCAGGAAAGTGGCTTAGTTGAGGAAGAAATTTTGCCACGTGTTAAGTTATTATCAGACTTTATGCTAAGATAATTTTTTGGCGCGCCTTTTTGGCCCTGGAAACGCGCCTGGAACCCGCATGAAACCTAACGTTGGTGGAATTTGGCCGTTGAGTTCCGCCCCCTGATTGATGTCTACTGGCGGCAATGTTTGATACGATGCATCAACAATCTGACCATGATATTCGCAATCGACTGCTGATTGCCCGTCTGCCGGCCATGCCGCAGATACTCATCAAGTTGATTGAGCACTTGCAGGCCGACGACGCCGGCATGCCGGAGCTGGCCGCCCTCATCGCCAAGGACGCGGCGATGACCAGCAAGATCCTGACCGTCGCCAACAGCTCGGCCTACCACCGCAACCAGCGCACCGTGGGCCTGGAGCAGTCGCTGGTGTCGCTCGGCACCGACATGATCAAGACGCTGGTGATCAGCGAATCGGTATTCCAGACCTTTAACAGCTTCCCGCATTCCGCCAGCACCGATCTGCGCGGCTTCTGGAAAGGCTCGCTGACCACCGCCGTCATCGCGCGCGATGTCGCCAGACAGATGGATTACCCGCACGTGGAGGAGGCCTATCTGGCCGGCCTGCTGCACAACGTCGGCCGCCTGGCGCTGCTGGCCACCGCGCCCAAGGAATACGCCTTCAACTTCACCGCGCGCGATGACGAAGACCTGTGCGCGGTCGAGCAACGCACGCTGCAGATCACCCATTCGGAAGCCGGCGCCTGGCTGATCGAGCGCTGGAACCTGGACTCCTTCCTGGCCGACAGCGTGCTGTATCACCATGAACCGATCACCCGCCTGGAGGCGGCGCACCCGCTGATCCGCATCGTGCGCCTGGCGCACCTGCTGGGCTGCCATGAAGACCAGCAGCAGGCCATCGAGGACGCGGCGCGCCTGTGCAACCTGGACGCGGAAAAGCTGGAGCACATCGTCAGCAACGCCGACCGCCAGGTGGAGAAGTCGGCCAACTATCTGGGCATCGACCTGGCCGGCGCCGACGACATCGTGGCGCCAGCGGCCTACGCGCCGCCGGTGGTCGATCCGGTGCAGCAGCGGCTGTCGGAAGAGGTGCGCAACATCATGCTGGTCTCCGAGATGGGCCAGACCTTCGCGCGCCAGCACGGCGAGGCGAGCCTGCTGGAAGCCATCACGCGCTCGGCGCGCATCCTGTTCGACCTGGAAAACGCCGTGCTGCTGCTGGAGAATCCCACCGGCCACGCGCTGCATGGCGTGGCCTCCGGCGAGGGACAACAGCGGCTGGCGGAATTCGTCATCCCGCTGAACAAGGGCGGCGCGGTGGCGCAGTCGGCGCTGGAGCGCAAGGTGGCGTATGTGAGCCGCGACAACCAGGCGCACAACGTCGCCGAAGAGCAGCTGTTCCGCATTCTCGGCAGCGACAGCATGGTGTGCCTGCCGCTGGTGGCCAACCAGCGCTGCCTCGGTGTGCTGATCGGCGGCGCGCCGGCGTGGCAGTTGCAGCTGCTGCAGAAGCGCGAACGCTTCCTGCAATCGTTCGGCACCCAGGCCGCCACCTCGCTGGAGACGGCGCTGAGCGAGCGCGGTCACGCCAGGCGCCAGATCGCCCACGTGGCGGAAGAGTATCGCGAAGCCTCGCGCCGCGTGGTGCATGAGGTGAACAATCCGCTGTCGATCATCAAGAACTACCTGTCGGTCCTGGACAGCAAGCTGGCGCGCCGCGAGCCGGTGGTCGGCGAGATGTCGATCCTGAACGAGGAGATCGACCGCGTCGGCCAGTTGATCAACGGCCTGGCCGACCTGCAGCCCACCGAAACCGCGCGCGTCACCGACGTCGCCAAGGTGGTGGACGACGTGCTGCGCCTGTTCCGCGCCACCGACTTCGTGCCGGCCTCGGTGCAGATCGTGGTGCGCATGCAGGAGGAGCCGGCGGAGATCGACGGCGACGCCGACATGCTCAAGCAGATCCTGGTGAACCTGATCAAGAACGCCATCGAAGCGCTGGCCGAGGGCGGCAAGATCGAGATCTCCAATCGCGGCCACGTCAACCGCGAACGCAAGCTGTATCTGGAACTGGTGGTGAGCGACACCGGTCCTGGTTTGTCGGCAGACGTGCTGGCCAACCTGTTCTCTCCTGTCCGCAGCAGCAAGGAGGGCGCTCACCATGGCCTGGGACTGTCGATCGTCCACAGCCTGGTCAAGAAAATGCAAGGCCTGATTACCTGCCGTTCCGGCAAAACGGGTACCACGTTTGAAATCCTGCTGCCCGCCAAGGGCAGTACCAGCCAACTCGCCAACGTGCAAACGAGGGTGATGGATTCCGCTTAAGGCCATGATGAACCTGAACTCTTTCGACCTCGCCCCCGTCGAAGCGCTGACTTCTGATAACCGTCCCCGCCTCCTGCTTGTTGATGACGAACCGCGCCTGCTGTCGTCGTTGTATGAACTGCTGCGCGACCGCGATTACCACCTGGTGACCGCCACCTGCGGCAGCGAGGCGCTGGCCCAGCTGACCAAGCTGAAATTCGACCTGATCCTGCTCGACCTGCGCCTGCCGGACATGAGCGGCCACGAGATCATGGATTACATCAACGCGCGCGACATCGACTGCGACGTCATCATGATGAGCGGCGATGTCGGCATCGAGGCTGCCATCGGCGCGCTGAAGCGCGGCGCCTACGACTACCTGCGCAAGCCCTACAGCCGCGAGGAGCTGCTGAAGACGGTCAAGAACGCGCTGCAGAAGCGCCAGCTGGCGGTGGAAAACGCGCGCATCGCCGGCCAGCTGGAAAACTCGGAGAAGATGTACCGCTACCTGGTGGACTCGTCGCCGGACATCATCTACACGCTGAACCACGAGGGCAAGTTCACCTTCGTGAACGACCGCGTGCAGCAGCTGCTGGGCTTCACCCGCGAGGAACTGATCGGCAAGCACTACTCGGTGCTGGTGCACGACGAGGACCAGGAGCGCGCGCGCTACGCCTTCAACGAGCGCCGCGTCGACGAGCGGGCGTCGCGCAACGTCGAGCTGCGCCTGAAGTGCCATCCGGGCACCGGCGCCGGCGGCGGCGTGGAGCGCACCTTCAACAACACGCTGATGACGATCTCGCTGAACGCGATCGGCATGCACATTCCCGATCACGAGGTGAAGACGCGCGAGTTCTTCGGCACCTACGGCGTGGCGCGCGACATCACCGACCGCAAGCGCGCCGAGGAAGTCATCTCCTACCAGGCCTACCACGACATCCTGACCGACCTGCCGAACCGCATGCTGTTCAAGGACCGCCTTGGCCTGGCGGTGATCCAGGCCAAGCGCAAGCTGACCGAACTGGCGGTGATGTTCGTCGACCTGGACCGCTTCAAGCTGGTCAACGACACGCTGGGCCACGTCAAGGGCGACGAGCTGCTGCAACAGGTGGCGGCGCGCCTCAAGGACTGCCTGCGCCGCGGCGACACGCTGGCGCGCCAGGGCGGCGACGAATTCACCATCGTGCTGCCGGAGCTGCGCGACCGCCAGGACGCCAAGGCCATCGCCGACAAGTTCCTCGAAAGCCTGCAACGGCCGTTCGACCTGGACGGGCACGAGGTGCACATCTCGGCCTCGATCGGCATCGCGATTTATCCGGGCGACGGCGAAACCATCGACGAACTGCTGCGCCATGCGGACATCGCCATGTACCAGGTGAAGGCGCTGGGCAAGAATGGCCACAGCTTCTATCACAACTCGATGCTGGACGTGTCGCACCAGAAGATCGCGCTGGAGCAGGCGCTGCGCAAGGCGCTGGAGCACAACGAGCTGGAAATGTACTACCAGCCGCAGGTGGACGTGGCCACCGGCCGCATCATCGGCGCCGAGGGGCTGATGCGCTGGAACCATCCGCAGCGCGGCTTGCTGTCGGCCGGCGAGTTCCTGCCGTTCGCCGAGGAGAATGGCCTGATGCTGCCGATCTCCGACTGGATGCTGGGCGCGCTGTGCCGCGACCTGGTGCAGTGGAACGCCGCCGGCGGCGAGGCGCTGCGCCTGTCGCTGAACCTGTCGCCGCAATATCTGGACCGCGGCGACTTCTTCGAGAAGATGCGCGGCGCGCTGACGCGCTACGGCATTTCGCCGGCGCAGATCGAGGTGGAGATCACCGAGAACATCTGCATCCGCAATCCGCAGTACGCCATCGAGCAGCTGAACAAGTTGTGCCAGCTGGGCGTGTCGGTGGCGATCGACGATTTCGGCACCGGCTATTCGTCGCTGGCCTACCTGCACCGCTTCCCGATCCACACCATCAAGATCGACCAGTCCTTCGTCAAGGAGATCCACGACGAGAACGGCCACTACCCGGTGATTCTGGCGATTATCTCGATCGCGCGCGGCCTCGGGCTGCACCTGGTGGCGGAGGGCGTGGAAACCGAGGTGCAGGCGCGCTACCTGGAGGCCAACGGCTGCACGACGATGCAGGGCTACCTGTATCACCGGCCGATTTCGCTGCACAGCTTTATCGACGTGCTGCAGGAGCAGGGCCGCCGTTCGTCGGCGCCGGTGACGGCGGCGGAGTATCAACCCGCCAAGATTGCGATTCAGGCCTGATGACGAAGTTCAGTCCCAACGAAGCCGAGGCGAATAACGGCAGCACGTACACGGCGGAATTCCTGCGCGTGAAGGGACTGGCCGAGCGCGGCGTCGCCAATGCCCAGCATAGCCTGGGCTTCATGTACTTCAACGGCCAGGGCGTGGGCCAGAGCTACGAGCTGGCGGTGGTGTGGTATCGCCAGGCCGCGCAGGCGGGGCTGGAGCACGCGCAGTACAACCTGGGCGTGATGTACCAGAAGGGCCAGGGCGTCGGGCAGAACTTCGAGGAAGCGGCGGCGTGGTACCGCAAGGCGGCCGAGCAGGGCTACGCGGCCGCGCAGTACAACCTGGGCTGGCTGTACGCCAAGGGCCAGGGCGTGCCGAACGACACGCAGCAGGCCATGCTGTGGTTCAGCAAGGCGGCCGAACAGGGCGACGCCGGCGCGCAGAATAATCTCGGCATGATGTACGACACCGGCAAGGGGGTGCCGCAGGACTTCAAGCAGGCCATCTTCTGGTATCGCAAGGCGGCGGAGCAGGGTTATGCGCGCGCGCAGTTCAATCTCGGCCTGCGTTATGACAACGGCCAGGGCGTGCCGCAGGATGTGGGCCAGGCGCTGTCCTGGTATCGCAAGGCGGCGGACCAGGGCTATGCGCCGGCGCAGTTCAACCTGGCGCTGCGCTTCGACAAGGGCGACGGCATCGCCCAGGATTCGCAAAAGGCCATCCTGTGGTATCGCCGCGCGGCAGAACAGGACCATGCGAGTTCGCAGTTCAACCTGGGCCTGATCTACGATAACGGCCAGGGCGTGCCGCGCGACGAGCAGAAGGCGCTGGACTGGTATCGCAAGGCGGCCGAGCAGGGCCACGCGGCCGCGCAGAACAATCTCGGCCTGCGCTACGACCACGGCCAGGGTGTGGAGCAGGATTACCAGCAGGCGCAGTACTGGTATCGCAAGGCGGCGGAGCAGGGCTTCCCCGGCGCGCAGTATCACCTTGGCCTGCTGTATGACGCCGGCCACGGCGTGCCGGCGGATCCTCAGGAAGCGATCTTCTGGTATCGCAAGGCCGCCGATCAGGGACATCTGCGCGCGCAGTTCGACCTCGGCCTGCGCTACGAAACGGGGCGCGGCGTGCCGCGCGACTACCGCAAGGCGCTGGGCTGGTATCGCCGCGCCGCCGAGCAGGATTACGCGGCGGCCCAGTACAGCCTTGGCCTGCTGTACGACAACGACGATGGCCCGCAACCGGACTGCGTGCAGGCCAATCACTGGTATCGCAAGGCGGCCGAGCAGAATCACACGCAGGCCCAGTTTGCGCTCGGCCTCCGTTATGACAATGGCCTGGGCGTGCCGCGCGATTACGCGCAGGCGCACCACTGGTATCTGCAGGCCGCCAGCCAGGGCCACGCGCGCGCGCAGTTCAACCTGGGCCTGATGTATCTGGCCGGGCAGGGCGTGGCGGCCGACGCCGGCCAGGCCTGGATGTGGCTGACGATGGCCGACCGCGCCGGCTTCGGCGCCGCCGCGCGCTACCTGTCGAATGCCGCCGGCCGCATGGACCCCGACCAGTTGGCGCGGGCGCGCGAGCGCGTCGAGGCGCTGCCGGGCTAAGCGCACGCCTCAAGTCCGGCCCATTTCCGCCGTTAACAAGACGTCAAGCGTCATTTCGCGCCGGAATAGGTTCACCCATGCAGATCAACACCAACCTGGATTCGCTCAACGCCCAGCGCAGTTACACGCGTGCGGGCGCGGATCTGGCCGTGCATCTGCAACGCCTGTCCAGCGGCACGCGGATCAACTCGGCGCGCGACGACGCGGCCGGGCAGGCGATCGGCGAGCGCATGACGGCGCAGATCAATGGCCTGCGCCGCGCCACGCAAAACATCAACGACGGCATCTCGCTGGTGCAGATCGCCGATGGCGCGGCCGGCCAGCTGACCGAGAATTATCAGCGCATGCGCGAGCTGGCGGTGCAGGCGGCCAATGACACCAACAGCAAGCTGGACCGCCAGTCGCTGCAGCAGGAGGTGGACGCGCTGGTGGCGGCCAATGTCGACATCGTCGACGGCGCGCGCTTCAACAACCAGCGCCTGCTGGACGGCTCGTTTTCCGGCCAGCTGCAGGTGGGCGCCCGGTCCGGCGAGACGGTGCAGCTGCGCATCCCGCAGGCGGTGCTGCTGCCCAGTACCGGCCGCGGCCTGGTGAACCTGGCGCCGCAGCAGGCCACCGCGACCGGCACGGCGGTGGTCGGCGCGCTGCAGTACGGCGACCTGATAATCAACAACGGCGCGGTGCGGGCGTCGGTGGCGGGAACCCAGGCCGGGCAGGGCGCGGACAGCGCCTGGGCGCTGGCGGCGGCGGTCAACGGGTCCGCCATCCCCGGCATCACCGCCACGGCCACCACCACGCTGACCGGTCTGGTGGGCGCCAGCGGCACGCTGGCCAGCGGCGCGCTGGCGGTGAACGGCGTGGCGGTCGGCGCGATTGCCGGCGCCACGGCGGCGGCGCGCGCGGCCAGCGCGGCGGCGGCCATCAGCGCGGTGGGCAATGGCGTGACGGCCAGCGCCAACGGCGGCACCCTGACGCTGACCGCCGCCGACGGCCGCGACATCTTCCTCACCGAGACATCGGGCGGCGCGCTGGCGTCGCTGGGGCTGACGCCGGGCACCAACAAGGGCGCGCTGACCATCACCGAGGATGCGAAGCCGGGCAATCACAGCATGCAAATCGCTGGCGCCAATCCGGCACGGGCGGGACTGACGGCCGGCGCGCAGTCCTCGGTGGTGGTGGGACCGCCGCAGCTGGTGGAGCAGAATATCTCGACCCCGGGCGAGCCGCCAATGGATCTGTCGACCCACAGCGGCGCCAGCGACGCGCTGACCTATCTCGACGCCAAGCTGGCGCAGGTGGACGCGATCCGCGCTGACCTTGGCGCCATGAGCAACCGCCTGACGGCGGCCGCCGGCAACGCCGACAACACGGCCGACAACCTGTCGGCGGCGCGCTCGCGCATCATGGACACCGACTACGCCACCGAAGCGGCACAGTTGACGCGCACCGAGGTGCTCAGCCAGGCCGGCGCCGCCATCGTCGCGCAGGCCAACGCGTTGCCAAGGCAGGTGCTGGCGCTGCTGCGCTAGATCCGCGCCGCCACCGGCCGGCCGCGGCGTGTGCACGGCTCGGCGCATCGACGTGGACCGCTGGTGGATCGAAACGCTAGAATTGCGGGATTGCACTTCTGGAAACCTCGCGTGAAAGTCGACACCCCCTTGTTCGTTCCCGTGCTGGCGGCGCTGCCGGTTTCCGTCTGCATGGTCATTCTGGGCCTGCCGGCCGTCAGCAATCTGTACATCGTGGCGTTTCGCACGCTGTTCCTGGTGGCCTGCCTGCTCTGGCTGATTCCGCTGACGCTGCTGCAGCGGGCCATGTGGCGCCGCGACTGGTCGTGGCTGCGCATGGGATCGATCCTGCTGGTGGTCACCTATGCCATGGCGCTGACCAACGCCTTTCTGGGACAGAGCTTTGGCATCGCGATCGGACGGGAGACCGGCTACCAGTGGCAGTATCTGGCGCGCGGCCTGGACAGCTGCTGGCTGGCGCTGGTCGCGTTCTGCGCGGTGCACGCGGTGGCGGCCTATTACTTTTCGCTGCAACAGGTGCGCCTGCATCTGGCCCAGGCGCAAAGCGCGGCGCGCGATGCCGAACTGCGCGCGCTGCGCCTGCAGGTCAATCCGCACTTCCTGTTCAATTCCCTGAACGCGGTGTCCGCGCTGGTGTCGGCCCAGTCCAACCGCGAGGCCAACCGCATGCTGGCGTCGCTGTCCGACTTCCTGCGCGCCACGCTGGCGCACGACGGCCGCCACGAGCACGCGCTGGCCGATGAATTGGCCCTGCTGGACGCTTACCTCGCCATCGAAAAGGCGCGACTCGGCGAGCGCCTGTGCCTGACCATGAAGGTCGGTCCCGATCTGCTGGACAGCGTTGTGCCCTACCTGATCCTGCAACCGCTGGTCGAGAACGCGATCCGCCATGGCATCGCGCCGCTGGCCAGCCCCGGCCTGCTGGAGATTGTGGTCGGGCGCGACGGCGGGCGCTTGTGCATCGATGTGCGCAATGATGGCCAGCGGCGGCCGCAGGCGGAGCCCGGCATCGGCCTCGCGAATGTCCGGGAACGCCTGCGCCACCTGTATGGCGCGGATCAGCAGGTGGGCGCGGGATGGCATGCGGATGGCCGCTTCCACGTGCGCGTGTCGCTGCCGTGCAGCCGGCTGGAGGCGGCATGACGATCCGGGTGGTGATCGTGGACGACGAGCCGCTTGCCAGGCTGGCGGTCACAGTCCGGCTGGCGCGGCACGCCGGCTTCGAGCTGGCGGGCGAATTTGGTGACGGCGACAGCGCGCGCGCAGGGATCATGGCGCTGAAGCCCGACCTGGTGTTTGTCGACGTCGAGATGCCGGGCCGCAGCGGTATCGAGCTGCTGTCGGCGTTGCCGCCGGCGCAGCGGCCGATGGCGATCCTGCTCACCGCCTACGACAGCTTCGCGGTGCAGGCCTTTGAACTGGCCGCGCTGGATTACCTGCTCAAGCCCGTCGACGACGAACGCTTCGACGAAGCGCTCGACCGCGCGCGCCAGGCTTTCCCCTACCGTGGCCGCGGCCGCGCCGCGGTGGCGCCGGAAACGCGGGCGCTGACGTTCAGCGTGCGGACCGGATCGCGCACCGTGCTGGTGCCGGTGGCCGAGGTCGAGCGCATCGAGGCGGATGGCGACTACGCCACGCTGCATGCCAATGGCAAGACATGGCTGGTGCGCGAGCGTCTGCACCAGCTGGCGCTGCAGCTCGATCCGGCCCGGTTTCACCGCGTGCATCGCTCGTCCATCGTGCGGCTGGACATGATCGCCGAACTGCGTTCGCTCACCAACCGCGACGCGCTGCTGCGCCTGCGCGACGGCAGCGTGCTGCGCGCCAGCCGCACCTACATGCCGGCGCTGGCCGAGGCGCTGCAACAACTCAAAACCAAATCCGATTCGTAGTCCAACCTGGAGGATGTATGGTAGGTAGAAGGAAGTTTGTCGCAGGCATGGTGCTGAGCATGCTGTCATCGTATCCGGCCTGCGCGGCGGAGAGTGCCGCGTTCAACGCGGCCGCGCGCGCGGAGGTCGTGCACGCGCTGGTCGGGAAAATGAACGCGAATTACATCGACCCGGCGCTGGCCGAACGGGTCGGCGGCGCCATCGCGCAGAAAAATGCCGCTGGCGGTTATGCGAACGCCGACAGCGCCAAGGCGTTCAGCACGGCGCTGGCCAAGGACTTGCGCGAGTTCAGCGGCGACCTGCATTTCGGCGCCATGGTCGATGACAATTTTCGTGAGTCCGGCGACGTCGACGAGCCGCCGAGCCGCGCCAAAATGGAGCAGTGGCGCGAGATGGCCGCGCGGCGCGGTTTCGGCATCGAGAAGATCGAACGCCTGCCCGGCAATGTCGGCTACATCGAGCTGCGCGGCTTCGGTCTCACGGAAGCGGTCGGTCCGGCCTACACGGCCGCGCTATCGCTGCTGGCCGGCACCGATGCGCTGATCCTCGACCTGCGCCGCAACGGCGGCGGCAGCCCGGACAGCGTGGCCTACCTGATGAGTCATTTCTTCCCGCTGGGCGATGAGCGTCACCTGATCGACATGTACAACCGCCCGACCGATACGACGCGGCAGTTCTGGACCACGCGGACCGTGGCGGTGCGTTACGACAAGCCGGTGTACGTGTTGACCTCGGGGCGCACCTTCTCCGGCGGCGAGGATTGCGCCTATGACTTCCAGGTACAGAAGCGCGGCACGCTGGTCGGCGAGACCACCGGCGGCGGTTCGAATCCGGTCGGCTGGTTTGGCGTGGGACGCGGCATCGTGGTCGCGATCCCGACCTCGCGCGCGACCAACTTCGTCACCAAAACCAACTGGGAACACGTCGGCGTGAAACCGGATATCGCCGTGCCCGCGGCGCAGGCGCTGCAGACGGCGCATGTCGCCATCCTGCGCAAGCTGCTGTCGTCCGCCAAGGCCGACGAGCGCGCCGCACTCCAGCGCCTGCTGGCCATGGCGGAGAAAGGCGAATCCGAGAAGCCGATTTACACGCTGCGGGGCGAGCCTCGTTGACATCATGCCGTGGGTACTGGGCCGGGTGAGTATTGGAGAGATTGCAAAGAGGAAAAATCTATAAAATTTCCCACTGGAACTTTTTTTTTAAAGAATCCGTTCACTCCAGGGAAAATATGAAAAAGATGCAATCTACACAGTTGGCCGCCGTGGTCATGGCCTTGTCGGCGCTGGCCGGCTGCGCCACCGAAAGCTCGCAGGCGGTGGCGGTGGCCACCGTCAGCAGCGCGGCCAAGCCGTACGCGGGGCCACGGTCGCCGATCGCGGTCGGCAAATTCGACAACCGCTCCAGCTTCATGCGCGGCATCTTCTCCGACGGCGTCGACCGCCTGGGCAGCCAGGCCAAGACGGTGCTGATCTCGCACCTGCAACAGACCAACCGCTTCAACGTGCTGGACCGGGATAACCTGGCCGAGATGAAACAGGAGGCCGGCTTCAAGCAGCAGGCCCAGACCATCAAGGGCGCCGACTTCATCGTCACCGGCGACGTCACCGAATTCGGCCGCAAGGAGGTGGGCGACCACCAGCTGTTCGGCATCGCCGGCCGCGGCAAGACCCAGGTGGCGTATGCCAAGGTCACGCTCAACGTGGTCAACATCGCCACCTCGGAAGTGGTCTACTCGACCGCCGGCGCCGGTGAATACAGCCTGTCCAACCGCGAGGTGCTGGGCTTTGGCGGCACCGCCAGCTACGACGCCACGCTGAACGGCAAGGTGCTGGATCTGGCCATGCGCGAAGCGGTGGACAAGCTGGTGGCCGGCGTCGACGCCGGTGCGCTGACCGTGCGTCGATAACCGGGAGCCTTCATGCACATCACGATCATCAAACGCGCCGGCATGCTGCTGACGCTGGCCGGCGCGGCCTTCCTGACCGGCTGCGCTGCGCCGCCGAAGACCTTGTACGGCTGGGATGGCTATCAGCCGCAGGTCTACCAGCACCTCAAGGGCGAGAGCCCGGACCAGCAGATCGCCGAGATGGAAAAAGCGCTGCAGACCATCAGCGCGCGCGGCGCCTCGGTGCCGCCTGGCTTCCACGCGCACCTGGGCATGCTGTATTCGATCACCGGCAAACAGGACCAGATGGTGGCGCAGTTCGAGGACGAGAAAAAGCTGTTCCCGGAATCGGCGGCCTACATGGACTTCCTGCTGGCGAAAGTAAAGAAGGGTGAAAAAATATGATCAAGCGTATTCTGAAACTGGCGGCTTGCGTGGCGCCGCTGGTGCTGGCCGTGGGCTGCGCCAGCAACAAGCAGGCGGCGTATGACTACACCGCCTTCAAGGCCGCCAAGCCGCGCTCCATCCTGGTGCTGCCGCCGCTGAACAATTCGCCGGAAGTCAACGCCGGCAACAGCGTCTACGCGCAGGTGACGTACCCGCTGGCGGAAGCCGGCTACTACGTGCTGCCGGTGGGACTGGTGGGCGAAACCTTCAAGCAGAATGGCATGACGGTGGCCGCCGACATCCACGCGCTGCCACCGGCCAAGCTGCAGGAAATCTTTGGCGCCGATGCCGGCATGTACATCACGGTGTCCAAGTACGGCGCAACGTACACGGTGCTGAACAGCGTGGTGGTGGTATCGGTCGAGGCCAAACTGGTAGACCTCAAGACCGGCACGGTGCTGTGGACCGGCACCGCCAGCGCCTCCAATAACGAAGGCGGCAACAACGGTGGCGGTGGCCTGATCGGCGCGCTGGTGGCGGCGGCCGTCAAGCAGGTCATCAACAGCACCACCGACCAGTCGCATCCGGTGGCCGGCGTGGCCAGCACGCGGCTGCTGTCGGCGGGCTATAACAACGGCATGTTGTATGGCCCGCGCTCGGACAAGTACGGCACCCAGTAATCACTTCCTGGTGATGCGCACGCCGGCCAGTTGCGCCACGCCGGACAGCGTGGTCTGCGCCGCGTTCAGGCCAAGCAGGAAGTCCTTGTCCGAGTAGGTGTCGTAGTTGTCGGTCGGCTGGTGCCAGTTCGGATTCCAGCCGGCGCCGATCTGCTGGCCGCGCTCATTCTCGCGCAGCGAAATCGACGGCACCAGGTCCATGAACGGCGTCGAATCGGTGTTCGTCATGTGGAAGCCGACGGCGGCCGGGTAGTTGGTCGCGTACTTGTCGTTGGCGGCGCGGAAGGCCCATGCCAGCCTGGCGGAACCCTCGGCCTGCTTCGACACCGACTGGTACTCGATGTTGACGTCCGCCTCCAGCCGCTGCTCCGGCGGCGACACATACACCGGCTGGCCCTTCGCATCCAGCACCGGCTTGCCGCCGGCGTCCAGCTTGGGAATCGGCATGCCATGGTCGTACATCATCATGTCGTGCTGGATCATGCCCAGCCACTTCGGCTCCGGGTACTGGCCCGAGCCCTTGGGCGACTCGATGCCCTGCAAGTCCTTGCGCTGCTCGACGTAGGCGGCGGCGCCGTTCAGGCCCGTCTCCTCGTTGTTCCACAAGATGAAGCGGATCGAGCGATCGGTTTCCACGCCCGGCATGCTGAAGATGCGCGCCAGCTCCATCACCAGCGCGGTGCCGGAACCGTCGTCGTTGGCCGCTTCGCCGAAGCCGATGCCGTCCATGTGGGCGCTGACGATGTACATCTCCTCCGGATGCGTCTTGCCGACCTTGGTGCAGTAGACGTTCTCGCGCGGCGAGGTGCCGACCGGCGTTTGCTCGGCGTTCAGCGCGCGCAGGCGCTCGTCCGGCTGGCGCATCGGATCGCTGTTGACGCCGGTCGGGATGCGGTTGCCGAACAGCGTGCTGCCACCCTGTCCCGGCGGACCGCCGGCGCCGCCGCTCGGAATGCCGGCCGCGCGCCGCGGCGACGGCGTGCCAGGCGCCGGCTGGGTGAACTGGTAGCGCAGCCGTTCGGTGTTGGTGCAGCCGTAGGATTTGAGTTGCGCCTCGATCCAGTCCAGCGCATCGCGGTTGCGCTGGGTGCCCTGGCGGCGGTCGCCGAACTTGGTCAGGCCCTTGATGGTGGCCTTGTACTTCTCCAGCTCCAGCTGTTTCACCAGCACGGCAACCGGATCGGTTGGCGTCTCCTGCGCCCACGCCATCGGTGCGGCCAGGGCCAGCACCACGCTCAAACCTGCAACTGTTTTCATGTCTCGTCCTTATTGTCAAAAGAGCCGGAACATTGTGCATGAGAGGGGCGCGCTTTGGGAAGTAAATCCATGTAAGCACAACCACACACTTCGATACAAA
The DNA here is from genome assembly GCF_013408245.1 of Duganella sp. 1224. GTDB lineage: Bacteria > Pseudomonadota > Gammaproteobacteria > Burkholderiales > Burkholderiaceae_D > Rugamonas. Next base: position 152,070 of record NZ_JACBYS010000006.1, on the reverse strand, counting down.
ACCAACATCTTCAGCAATTTTCCAGACAAACGCGCTTGGGAAGATCGGCTCACCACCCCGACCCCGTGCGACTCATGAACCTACTTTCACCCACCCTCAAATCGGCCGCGCCGCGCGTCATGCGCAGCGGGATGTACCTGCTTGGGATTTTCCTGTTCTGCTTCAGCTACTGGCTGCACCGCTCGTTCGGCAAGCCGGACATCGAGCAGATCACCTATCACATGAACTTTGGCATGGAGCTGGTGAACACCGTCGATCCGGCGGTGACGCGGCGCTTCGTCCGCTGGTGCCTGGTGGGGCCGCTGGTGTTCTTCGCGCTGGTCTGCTACATGGAGCGGCGTGGACGGCGCGCGCTGGCGCGCCGTTCGCCGCGCTGCCGCGCGATCTGCTCGCGGCTCAACCGCTGGGTGCCGCTGATGGTGGCGTTCAGCGCCACCATGTTCTGGATGCACGACGTCTCGGCCTTCAAGTACATCACTTCCGACTTTGGCCCGGACTACTTCGGCGCCAACTACGTGCCGCCGAAATCGGTGCCGCTGGTGGCCAGCCAGCCCAAGAACCTGATCCTGATTTACGTCGAAAGCCTGGAGCAGGGCTACGCCGCGCGCCAGGTGTTCGGCCGCGACCTGCTGGCGCCGCTGAACGCGCTGCACGGCGTCAGCTTCCCCAGCTACGAGCAGGTGCCGGGCACCGGCTGGACCATCGCCGCCATCGTCGCCACCCAGTGCGGCGTGCCGCTGGCGCGGGTGACGGTGTTCGATCCCAACACGCAGGGGCAGGTGATCAGCTCCTTCCTGAAGAACGCCGTGTGCCTGCCGGACCTGCTGGCGCAGCAGGGTTACCGCAACGTCTTCATGGGCGGCGCCTCGACCAGCTTTGCCGGCAAGGACAAGTTCCTCGCCCAGCACCACTATCACGAAGCGTATGGCCGCGAAGAGTGGCTCAGGAGCGGCGTGCCGGAAAGCGCGCTGAATGGCTGGGGCTTGTATGACGGCGACCTGTTCAGCCGCGCCAGGACCAAGCTGCGCGAACTGTCGGCCAGCGGCCAGAAATTCAACCTGACGCTGCTGACGGTGGACACGCACGAGCCGGAAGGCTATTTGTCAGCCAGTTGCGCGCGGCGCGGTTTCAGCGGCTTTGACGGCGTGATCAGGTGCACGGCGGCCGAGGTGGCGGACTTTGTGAAGTACGCCAGGGACAACGGCTACCTGGAGGATACGAATATCGTCATCCTCGGCGACCACCTGTCGCGCAAGAATCCGCTGACCGACCAGCTGGCGCAACTGCCCGACCGCACCATCTTCAACAGCTTCATCGCCAAGGACGCGCCGGCGCCGAACCGTGCGCAACTGCTGCATTTCGACCTGCTGCCGACCATCCTCGAATTCACCGGCTTCACGCTGCCGGACGGCCGCATGGGCCTGGGCTACAGCGGCTTCAACCAGCACCCGCTGCAGCCGCCCAGGAACCGCTTCGCCGACATGGACAAAAATCTGATGAACCACTCGGATCAGTACATGGCCTTGTGGTCGGACCCGGAGGCGGACCACTAGCACACCTAACAGGCGACAGTTGTAAATCTTGCGCAAAGCCGCGTAGAATGCGGGGCACGCGGGTGTAGTTCAATGGTAGAACGGCAGCTTCCCAAGCTTCATACGAGGGTTCGATTCCCTTCACCCGCTCCAGCGCTCATTCTCCTCTTTCCCCATCAGCCCTTGCCCGGTGCCGCCTTCACCAGGTTGTTGCGCAGCTTGACCACGGCTTTCTGCAGCACCGGGAATTCTTCCGGCGTCAGGCCGGTGGCGTCGCGCAGGTTCATGTGCAGGGCGCTTTCGCGCAGCGCGCGGCCGGCGTCGGTCAGGCCGACGCGCACCTGGCGCTCGTCGGCGGCGTCGCGCGCGCGGTGGACGTAGCCCATCGCTTCCAGTTTCTTCAGGATCGGCGTCAGCGTGTTGGATTCCAGATACAGCTTCTCGCCCAGGCCGCTGACGGTCTGGTTGTCCTCTTCCCACAGGGCGATGATGGCGATGTACTGCGTGTACGTCAGGCCCAGCTTGTCCAGGATCGGTTTGTAGGCCTTGCCATAGGCCAGATTGGCCGAATACACGGCAAAGCACAGAAAGTCCGACAGCTGCGGGGCGCTCGGTTTGCTCATGGTGAACCTCCTCTCAATACCTCTTTCGAATGAGTGGATTATACATCGGATCCGATTTAATCGGAATTGCTTGACAGCGCAAAATTTTCAGGTAAGATGCAACGCATGCGCTTCCATCGGATGCGATTTAAAAACCCACCAAGGAGTTTCATCATGAGCAAGCAAGTCCTGTACACCGGCAAAACCCACACCACCGGCGGCCGCGAAGGCGCCGCCCGCAGCAGCGATGGCCGTCTGGACGTCAAGCTGTCTTCGCCTGGCAGCAACGGTCTGGGCACCAATCCTGAACAGCTGTTCGCGGCCGGCTGGTCGGCCTGCTTCATCGGCGCCATGGGCCTGACCGCCGGCAAGCTGGGCGTGAAACTGCCGGCCGACGTGGCGGTCGACGCCGAAGTCGATCTGGCCAAGGACGATACCGGCTTCTTCCTGGCCGCCCGCCTGAACGTCAGCCTGCCGGGCCTGGACCGGGCCACCGCCCAGGCGCTGGTCGACGGCGCCCACCAGGCCTGCCCGTACTCGAAACTGTCGCGCGGCAACATCGACGTCGAGATCAACCTGATCTGATCCAGCAAGGGAGCGCATCATGTCGAACGATCTCTACCACGGGTCCTGCCACTGCGGCGCCGTGCAATTTGAAGTGCGCGCCGCGCTGACGCCGGCCGGCCGCTGCAACTGCAGCCTGTGCCGCCGCAAGGGCGCGCTGATGTCGCCGCTGTTCCCGGCGGCCGACCTGAGGATCGTGAAGGGCACCGATGCGCTCACTTTGTACCAGTTCAACACCCACGTCGCCAGGCATTACTTCTGCAAGCATTGCGGGATCTATCCCTTCCATCAGACGCGCAAGGACCCGCTGATGTGGCGCGTGAATATCGGCTGCCTCGATGGCGTCGATCCCTACGCATTCGACGCCGGCGTCAATGATGGCGCCAGCCTTTCCACTATTACCCTGGAGGACGCATAATGAAAACCACCCAAGCATTCGCCGCCACCGCGCTGGCCGCCGCCACCCTGTTCGGCGCCGCCGCCCATGCCGCCGCGCCGGCTGGCTTCACCAACATCAAGCAGATCAACGCCGGCGAGCTGAATGTCGGCTACGTCGACGCGGGCCCGGCCAATGGCCCGGTGGTGATCCTGCTGCACGGCTGGCCGTATGACATCAACAGCTACGTTGACGTGGTGCCCAAGCTGACCGCGCAGGGCTACCGCGTGATCGTGCCGCACCTGCGCGGCTTCGGCACCACCCGCTTCCTCGATCCGAAGGCGGTGCGCAACGGCGAGCCGGCCGCGCTGGCGACCGACGTCATCGCGCTGATGGACGCGCTGAAGATCGACAAGGCCACGCTGGCCGGCTACGACTGGGGCGCGCGCTCGGCCGACATCGTCGCCGCGCTGTGGCCGGAGCGGGTCAAGGGCCTGGTGTCGGTCAGCGGTTATCTGATCGGCAGCCAGGAGCAGGGCAAGCAGCCGTTGCCGCCGGCGGCGGAGCTGCAGTGGTGGTACCAGTATTATTTTGCGACCGAGCGTGGCCGCGTGGGCTACGAGAAGAACCATCACGACTTCGCCAAGTTGATCTGGAAGCTGGCGTCGCCACAGTGGAAGTTCAGCGATGACACCTATGAGCGCAGCGCGGCGGCGCTGGAGAATCCGGACCACGCGGCGGTGACGGTGTATAACTACCGCTGGCGCCTGGGCCTGGAGCCGGGCGAGGCCAAGTATGCGGCGCTGGAGGCGAAGCTGGCCACGTTCCCGGGCATCTCGGTGCCGACCATTACGCTGGAGGGCGACGCCAATGGCGCGCCGCATCCGGAACCGGCCAGCTACGCCAAGCGCTTCACCGGCAAGTACAAGCACGAACTGCTTGGCGGCGGCATCGGGCACAATCCTCCGCAGGAAGCGCCCGACGCCTTTGCCAAGGCGGTGATCGAAGTCGGTCAGCTTTAACGGATCAGCGCAATCAGGATGATGATGGGCAGGGGGACGCCGAGCATCCACAGTAATATCGAGCGCATGGTGTTCTCCTTGTCTTAGATGGTGCGTTGGGCGATCAGCACGCGGGCGTGATCGCGGCTACGGCCGCCGGCAATGGCGGACAGGGCGGCGATGAAGGCGCCCAGCAGCAGGGCCACGAACATCCACAGCGCCGAGTGGGCGGCGGCCTTGCGCGCTTCCTCGGCGGCGGCCATGGCCTTGGCCTTGGCGTCGCTGGCGGCCTGCGAGGCCTGGGCGTAGATCAGGTCCACGCGCTGTTCGGCTTCGGCCTGGGTCATGCCGGTGCGCTTGGCCACCAGCTGGGCGAGGTAGACGCGGTCTTCGCCGCTGATCTTGCCGTTGGCCAGGTCGGTGATCAGGATGCGGTTGATTTCCGAGCGCTGGGCGTCGGTGGCCACATCGCCGTTCGGCGAGCGCAGGATCATGTCGGCGAAGTAGGTGTTGCCGCGGCCGGCGCCGGCGTTGGCGCCAGCGCTGGCGCCGGCGGCAGCGGCCACTGGCGCGGCAGCGTTGGCGACGGCGGCGCCGGTGTCGATCGCGCCGCTCAGCGCGGCGCGGGCGCCGCCGGCCAGCACCGCCACCGTCACCAGCGTGGCGACAGCCCAGGCCAGCAGGCCGTGCGCGGTGTCGCGGAAGTAGACCTCATCGCCATGCACGCTGGCCCATTTCACGCGCAGGCGGCCGGCCATGTAGCCGCCGATGCCGGAGGCGGCCAGCTGCATGAAGGCGATCCACACCACGCTGGCGGTGCCCAGCGGCTTGTCGTTGTATTGATAGGGCGAGACCGACGACAGTCCCAGGCCCATGCCGAGGATCAGCAGGATGAAGGACAGCGCGGCGGCGGCGGCGGCGCCGGCCAGGATGGCGCCCCAGGAGACGCCGGAGGCATGGCCGTCGCCGGACGGCACGGCGGCCACCGCCACGCCGGGCGCCGCGTTCAGAGGTTGTGTTTGCATAATGACTCCTTATTGTTGGTGTGTTCATCATGCGCAATGGCGTGGCGGTGGTATGTTCGTGCTCCCACATATGCGCCACCTTGGTGCAGATTGTCTCTATACTGTGGTCCTCATCCATGGAGGCCCTCACGCATGAATCACGTCGGACCGCGGCAGCGTTTATCCACCCGTCTTGCTTTTCTGGCCGCTGGCCTGGCCATGTCGGCCTGGGCGCCGCTGGTGCCGTTTGCCAAAACGCGGCTGGCGCTGGGCGAGGCGCAACTCGGCCTGCTGCTGCTGTGCCTTGGCGCCGGCTCGCTGGTGGCGATGCCGGTCACCGGCGTGCTGACGGCGCGCTACGGCTGCCGGCTGGTGGTGCTGGTGTCCGGCGCGCTGACTTGCCTGTTCGTGCCCGGCCTGGCGTCCGCGCCCACGCCGCTGCTGCTGGGCGCCACGCTGTTTGCGGTGGGCGCGTCGATCGGCACGCTGGATGTGGCCATGAATGTGCAGGCGGTCATCGTTGAGCGCGAGAGCGGCGGCGCGTTGATGTCCGGCTTTCATGGCCTGTTCAGCGTGGGCGGCTTTATCGGCGCCGGGCTGATGGCGCTGATGCTGTTGCTTGGGCTGACGCCGACCGCGTCGGCGGCCGGCATCTCGGCGCTGGTGGCGCTGTCGCTGCTGCTGGCCGCGCCGCATCTGCTGCGCGAGCCGGATGCGGCGGAGCGCGACGGCCCGCTGTTCGTGGTGCCGCATGGCGCGGTGATCTTCATCGGCGCGCTGTGCTTCCTGTCCTTCCTGGCCGAGGGCGCGATACTCGACTGGAGCGCGCTGCTGCTGACGGTGGAGCAGGGGCTGGATGCCAGCCGCGGCGGCCTCGGTTACGCGGCCTTTGCGATCGCCATGACGGTCGGCCGCCTGAGCGGCGACCGCGTGGTGCGCGCGCTCGGCGGCAAGCGCGTGCTGCTGCTGGGCGGCTTGTGCGGCGCGGCCGGTTTCTTCCTGTCGGTGCTGGCGCCGTCCGCGCCGCTGGCGCTGGCCGGCTTTGTGCTGATTGGCCTGGGCGCGTCCAACGTGGTGCCGATCCTGTTCACGGCGGCCGGCAACCAGCGGGCGATGCCGGCCAGCCTGGCCATCAGCGCGGTCACCACGCTGGGTTATGCCGGCATCCTGGCCGGGCCGGCGATGATCGGCTTCGTCGCGCATGCCGCCAGCCTGAATCTGGCCTTTGGCGGCCTGGGATGCTTCATGCTGCTGATCGCCGCCAGCGCCCGGCTGGGCGCGGCCAGCGCCAGGGCTTAGGCGATCTTGCGTTCGCCGCGCTGCAGCAGGTGTTCCACCATGGCGCGGTGATCCGGCAGGTCGGCCAGCGCGCGCTGCGACATCTGCCCGATCATGGCGAACTCCTGGCGCGCCTCCTCCATGCGCGGCAGCGTTCTGGCGTTGGCGTACAAGCCGGTCGCGTATTCCATCCCGTACAGCACATACTGCCAGCTCGATGGCGGATACATCTCGTAGTCCACCACGAAGTCCATGCGGTGCGGCGCGCGCTGGCGCCACATGGCCAGCTTGTCGCGCAGCGAGTCGGGGATGCTGGCCGGGTCGGTGTTGTCGGTCCAGAAGGCGTGGTCCTTGCGCTGCGTGAGGCAGTAGTGCAGCTTGACGAAATCGACGATGCGCTCGTAGCGCGCGCTCATCATCTGGTTGTACACCTTGGCCACCGGCGCGAAGTCGCCGTCGTGCGGGAACAGGTAGCTGACCAGGTAGGCCGCCGTTTCAATCAGGCCGATGCCGGACGATTCCAGCGGCTCCAGGAAGCCGCCCGACAGGCCGACCGCCACGCAGTTCTTCACCCAGTGCTGCTCGCGGTAGCCGACGTTGAGTTTCAGCTGGCGCGGAGTCAGCCCCTCGGCGGCCTTGCCGATGTAGCCGCGCAGGACTTGCTCGGCGCGCGTATCGTCGGTGTGGCGGCTGGAGTAGACGTAGCCGATGCCGCGCCGCTGGTGCAGGCCGATGTCCCAGGTCCATCCAGCCTCGTGCGCGGTGGCGATGGTGTAGGAGGGGATGGGCGCGTCCGGGCGGTCGTACGGCACCTGCATCGCCAGCGCGCGGTCGACAAACAGCACGTCGTTGATGTTGCGGAAGCGGCTGCCCAGCGCCTCGCCGATCAGCGCCGCGCGGAAACCGGTGCAGTCGATGTACAGGTCGGCCGTCAGCACGCCGGCTTCCGTGGTGTGGATGGCGCCGATGGCGCCGTCCTCATCCAGCGCCACCCGCTCCACCGTGGCCTGCACGTGCTGCACGCCCAGCGCTTGCGCGTGGGTGCACAGCAGGGCGGCGAACTTGCCGGCGTCGAAATGGTAGGCATAGTTCAGCGGGCCCGCGAAATCGGCGTCGCCGGGGCGCTTGGGCGCGCGGGCCGCGTCGGCCACGCGCTTTTGCATGGTGGCGGCGGCGGCGAACGCCACGCCGGGACCGGCCGCGCCCTGCAGCCAGTACGGCAGCAGCTCCGGGCCGCCGGGGCGCTGGCTCGGCAGGCTGAACGGGTGAAAGTAATGGTCGGCGCCGGCCGCGCCCGGTTCGCGCACCCAGTGGTTGAAGCGGATGCCCTGCTTGAAGGTGCCGGTGCACTCCCGGATGAAACGCGCCTCGTCGATGCCGATGGTGGCCAGCGTGCCACGGATCGACGGGAAAGTGCCTTCGCCCACGCCGATGATGCCGATGTCCTTCGATTCCACCAGCGTCACGCGGACCGCGCCGGCGTCGGCGCCGGTGCCCAGTTGCTTGGCTAAAAAGCAAGCCGTGAGCCAGCCGGCGGTGCCGCCGCCGACGATCAGCACCTGCTTGACGCCCTCTTTTGGTAACGTTTTCATACCGTTTTTGTCTCCGTAATGCAGCGAAAAACCCTACCAAAAGCAGGGTGATACAACGTTGCTACAATTTTTAAATTGACATCCAAGAACTTGATTATGTACCATGAAATCGATTTCACAAATAAAGAAAACGATTTCAGTATTTCAGAAAACGTTTTCAGCCCGCTTGAAATCGTTTTCCAAGATAAATGGTAGCACCGCCCACCCCCGGCGATCGCTACGCTAAGGAGACTTATGAACTTGCACGTACCGCAGTCCGGGAAGCGTCTGCTCACCCCTATTTCCCTCGCAATTGTTGCCCTGATGGCCGGCGCCAACGTTTACGCCGCCGAACCCGCCGCTGCCGATGCGCAGGCCGCCCAGGCCGCCCAGGCCGCGCCAGCTGCTGACCATGCCGCACCAGCCGATGGCGGCAAAATCACCGAAGTTTACGTTACCGCTACCAAGCGCACCACCTCGCTGCAGAAAACCCCGGTTGCCGTGACCGCGCTGAACGCCGCCGCGCTGGATGACAACCACGTCCAGACCATCCAGGACGTGGTCAACCTGGTGCCGGGCTTCTCGGCCACCGGCCAGGGCGACCACGGCGTCATCACCATGACGCTGCGCGGCATCGGCAACGACTCGGCCAAGACCGAGTACGCCGACCCGGAAGTGGCGTCGTTCGTGGACGGCATCTACTCGCCGCGTCCGGAAGGCGCGACCGCGCTGCTGTTCGACCTGGACGCCATCGAGGTGCTGCGCGGCCCGCAGGGCACGCTGTGGGGCCGCAACTCGACCGTGGGCGCGGTCAACATGCAGACCGTCAAGCCTGAAATCGGCAGCAACAGCGGCAGCTTCGAACTGGGCTACGGCAACTACACCCGCCTGGGCGCGCGCGGCGCGTTCAACATTCCGCTGAGCCCGACCATGGCGATGCGCGTGGCGGTGGTGCACGAGCAGCACGACGGCTATGTCGACTACCAGCAGCCCAACATCCCGTCGCTGGCCGCGCAGCAAGCGGCCGCCGCGCCGGTGATCGCCGCCTGGAACGCCGCCCACCCGGGCAACCCGATCGGTTTCCAGCCGATCAACCCGAACCTGTACGTGCGCAACGGCCAGAAGTACAACGCCCAGGACCAGAGCGCCGCGCGCGTGAGCTTCCTGTGGCAGCCGTCGGCTGACCTGAAGTGGAACATCGCCTACGAGCACTACATCGACCGCGGCACCCCGAACATCAACCTGCTGCAGCAGCAGCGTCCGGGCCAGGACTTCTGGTCGGCGCTGGTCGACACCGCGCCGAACGTCAACCGCGACTCCAACTCTGTGCGCAGCCGCGTCGACTGGCAGATCAACAACGATGTGGCGCTGGCCTACATCGCCGGCTACTCGCGCTTCAACGGCTCGTCGACCTTCGACCAGGACGGCGGCGCCAACCCGGCCACCAGCTTCACCACCGCCACCAGCAGCGCCAGCGCGGGCTACCAGGCCAACAACACCGTCTGGTCCAAGTACAAGAACTACAGCCATGAGCTGGAGATCATGTCGACCGGCAAGCGGGAAGTCGACTGGCTGCTGGGTCTGTACTACGCCAACGAAGACAACGGCATCCGCTTCGACATCCCGATCATGAACGGCACCGAGCAGGGCACCGTCAGCTGGCAGGGGTCGTTCATCCAGCCGAAGGAAACCGTGGATTCGAGCGCCGTGTTTGGCCAGGCCACCTGGAATCTGGCCGACGCCTGGCACCTGACCGGCGGCTTCCGCTACACCTCGGACAAGCGCGAAAACATCGGCGGCACCAACAACAGCTTCAGCGACACCACCGGGCCGCAAGTGCCGGTGAGCCCGTCGGTCAACCCGCTGTCGCCGTCGTCCGGCTTCACCACCTACCAGCACAACGATGGCACCTACAAGGACCACAAGCTGACCGGCCTGGCGCGCGTCAGCTACGACATCGACAAGAGCAACATGGTGTTCGCGTCGGTGTCGACCGGCTACAAGTCGGGCGGCCTGCAGGACGGCGGCCGTCCGTACGGTTCGGAATCGCTGACCAACTTCGAGATCGGCTCCAAGTCGACCTTCCTGGGCGGCAAAGTGCGCATGAACAACTCGGCCTACTACGAGAAGTTCAAGGGCTTCCAGTTCAGCGCGCCGGTGACCAATCCTGACGGCACCCGCGGCTTGGCCACCAACAACGCCGAAGGCGCCAATGTGTGGGGTCTGGAAACCGAGATCGCCGCCAAGATCACCCCGGCCGACCGCGTGCAGTTCACCGCCGCCTACACCCACGCCACGCTCAAGAAGCTGATCGGCGGCAGTAACGACTACGTGCTGCCGGCGTGCTCGGTGCCTGGCATCGCCACCTGCCTGGACGTGACCGGCAACACCATGCCGCACTCGCCGAAGTTCGCGATGCAGCTGCAGTACCAGCACAGCTTCGAGCTGGCCGACGGCACGCTGGTGCCGCGCATCAGCACCCACTACGAAACCGCCAGCTGGCTGAGCGTGTTCAACCTGGGTGAGCCGGATCGTCAGAAGGCGTACAACCGTACCGACCTCGGTCTGCGTTACGACGCCAATTCGAAGTGGTACTTCGACGCCTTCGTGCGCAACGTCGAAGACGGCAAGATCAAGACCAGCGCCATGAACGCCAATGGTCCGTGGCAGGCGCAGTACCTGCCGCCGCGCACCTTCGGCATCAACGTGGGCCGCTCGTTCTAAGCACAGGGTTTTTCATGTAGTCCAGTGTTGTCTGTGGTTTTAAACCCCTCACCCTCACGGGTCCGAGGGGTTTTTTTTGTCTCCTTGCACCCCCAAACCGAAGGGGTCTGACCCCGTACGGGGTCAGACCCCGGCCGCGGCGATGTGCGGGTTTGGCGGGTGCCGCATGCGCAAAGGCATGCGATACTGTGCGCATGCCATTCCCCGCCCTCACTCCCATCCTCGCCGCCGCCGTTCTGGCCGCGCCCCCGTGCGTGGCGCCGCCGGCCGATCCGTCCAACACCTACGACGCGCCGCACACCTACGCCAAGCTCGTCCGCGACTATCCCGACATCCGCATCGCCAGCGACACCGTGCCGCCCGGCGTCCGCAAGACCGCCGACCTCACCTACGCCCAATACGGCAGCCGCTGCCTGCAGCTGGACCTGTACCGCCCGCCCGGCGACCGCCTGCCCGTGGTGGTATTCGTCCACGGCGGCGGCTGGAAAGCCGGCTACCGCGCCGAGTTCGTGCCGATGGCGCTGCGCCTGACGCAGCACGGCTACGCCGCCGTCACCTTCAGCTACCGCCTGTCCGGCGAGGCGCGCTATCCGGCGGCGGTGCAGGACGTGCAGGACGCCGTGCGCTGGGTGCGCACCCACGCCGCCGACTACGGCCTCGACCCCAACCGCATCGCCCTGGCCGGCGGTTCGGCCGGTGGCCAACTGGCCGCGCTGGCCGGCGTCACCGCCGGCGACGACGTCAAGGCCATCGTCAACATCGATGGCCTGTCCGACTTCACCAGCGCGCTGGCGCTCGCCCACGAGGACGACCCGAAGAAAAACCCGTCGGCGGCCGGCGCCTGGTTCGGCGGCCGCTACGCCGAGAAAAAGGCGCTGTGGCAGGCCGCTTCGCCGATCCAGTACGTGCACGCCGGCATGCCGCCGATCCTGTTCATCGGCAGCGGGCAGCCGCGCTTTTCCGCCGGCCGCGAGCAGATGCGGGCGCAGATGGCGGCGCTTGGCGTCGCCAGCGACGAGCTGATCCTGCCCGGCACGCCGCACGCGTTCTGGCTGTTTGACCCCTGGCTCCAGCCTACGGTAGATAAAACCGTGGCGTTCCTGCGTCAGCATTTGCCCTAGCCCATGTTAGTATTCCAGCATTATGCGAAAGACCATCTCTCTGCTGCTGAGCCTGGTAATCGGCGCGCTGGTGCCGGCCGCCGGCTGCCTGGAGAAGCGGGGATGATCGGCATGCAGCACGGCGTGCGCCATCTGTCGTTGCTGGCCGCGCTGGGCCTGTGCGTGGCGTCCGCGCCGGCGCAGCAGGCGCCCGCCAAATTCGCGCCGATCCCGGTCACCTCCATTTTCCGCCCGCTGCAGGCCAACGGCACCGCCGACGACGCGCTGGCCAGCGGCCGCGTGGTGCAGGGCGTGTATGCGCCGGCCGCGCATGCCAGCAAGCGCTGGCGCATCGCTTTCCTGTTCCCGCACATGAAGGACCCGTACTGGAGCGGCGTGGCGTATGGCGTCATCAGCGAGGCCAGGCGGCTGGGCGTGGCGGCCGACATCCTGCCGGCCACCGGCTACGACGACCTGCACGGCCAGTTGCACAAGATGGACGAGGCCATCGCGGCCAAATACGACGCCATCGTGGTGTCGCCGATCAGCATGACCGCCAACAACCAGTCGATCGCCAAGGCGCGCGCGGCCGGCATTCCGGTGCTGGAGCTGGCCAACGACAGCCGCAGCGAGGACCTGAATCTGAAGGTGACCACCTCGCTGCGCAGCATGGGCATGGAGGCGACGCGCTGGGTCATCCGCGACGCCCAGCAGCGCGGCCTGAAAAGCATCAACATCGCCTTGCTGCCGGGGCCGATGGGCGCCGGCTGGGTCAAGGGCGAGGTGGATGGCACGCGCATCGCCGCGCAGGAGGCGCCGATCGAGGTCAACATCCTGGACATCCGCTACGGCGACAGCGAGAGTGCCCTGCAGTCGCAGCTCACCACGCGCATCCTGAACAAGCATGGCGCGCGGCTCGATTACATCCTGGGCTGCACCGGCTGCGCGCCGGCGGCGCTGGCGCCAATCAAGGCGGCCAAACTGGAGTCCAGGATCCGCGTGGTGGCCTTTGACCTGACCTGCGACATTGCCCAGCTGATCCGCCAGAAGCAGATCTACGCGGCGGCCGACACCAAGGGCGTCAGCCAGGCGCGGGTGGCGATCAACGCCGCCGTCAACCTGCTGGAGGGGCGGGCCAGGGAGCAGCCGCACACCGTCCTGGTCAAGCTGGGCATGCTGGACCAGCAGAACCTGGCCAGCTATCCGTTTGATACCTCGATCGCGCCGGCAGGCTACCGGCCGCAGTTGTCGTACGACCCCGGCAAGGAATAGCGCTAACGGACGCGCATGCGGCCCCATCTTGCGCTAATCTATGCGCATGCACATGGAGGAGGCCATCATGATACCGGAGCACGACAGGCGCCAGCGGCCGCAGACGTCGGATACCGCTGGCTGGCATTCATATGAGTTCATCGTGCGGCAGGCATTGCAGGTGCAGCGCGATGTCGGCACGCCCGGCGCGGTGGAGCTGTTGCAGAATATGGGGCTGAATCCGCAAGTGATCGCCCGCGTGCTGGCGCCCGAGCGCCGCATCCGCGAGGAAGACTTGCGCTCACTGTCCGGCGAAGCCTAGGCAGGCCTTGAGGTCCTGCAGGTGGCGCGCGCTTACCGCGAGCTGGGCGCCGCAGGCCAATGTCACTTCATGGCGACCGTCGCCCACCACAGACAGCCGCCGCACCTGGTCGCGCCGCACGATGGCGGTGCGGTGCACGCGCAGGAATTCGTCCGGCCGCAGCAGCTGCTCCACGCGGCTCAGGGGCAGCCGATGCAGCACCGTGCGCTGCGCCAGGTGCAGTTCCACGTAATTTCCCGCCGCCTGTAGCCACAGCACGTCGCGCACGCGCACCTGTTCTATGTTCCCTACCGAACGTACGTGGAAGCTGTCCATCGCCTGCGTGTGCGTGGCGGCGGCGTAGCCGTGCAGCGCGGCGCGGTAGGCGTCGTGCTGGCGCAGGCCGAGCATGGCGTTGGCGCGCTCGATGGCTTGCGCCAGCCGGCGGTCGTCGATGGGCTTGAGCAGGTAGTCCAGCGCGTGCACTTCGAAGGCGTCGACCGCGTGGGTGTTGTAGGCGGTGACGAAGATGATCAGCGGCGGCGCGGGCTGCCGGCCCAATTCGCGCGCCAGTTCCAGGCCGCTTTCGCGCGGCATCTGGATGTCGAGGAAGACCACGTCGGCCGGCGCGCGTGCCAGCGCGTCGCGGGCGGCGGCGGCGCTGTCGCATTCGGCCTGCAGCTGCCAGCCTGGCTGTTCTTGCAGCGCCAGGCGCAGGTTGGCGCGGCCGGGCGCTTCGTCGTCAACGATGATGTAGCGGGTCAATCCCAGTCTCCCAGCGGCAAGCGGATTTCGGCGTAGAAGCGGTCGCCGCGCGCTTCGGCGTGCAGCGTGGCGGCGGGGTTGAAGATCATCACGCGCTCGCGCGTGTTCTTCAATCCGAGGCCGGTGCCGGGATTGGCCGGCGCCTGCCCGCTGAGCGGGTTGGAGACGGTGATCAGCAGGTCGGTGTGGTCGCGTGTGATGTGGACGCGGATGTCGCTGCGGCCGTCGTGGCCATCGAGGTCGTGGCGCAGGGCGTTTTCGATCAGCGGTTGCAGCAGCAGCGGCGGGCAGGGAGCGTCGTGCAGCGCGCTGTCGTCGCACTGGAGGTCGATGTGCAGTCGGCCGCCGTAGCGCAGGCGTTGCAGTTCGGTGTAGTCATGGACAAATTGCAGTTCCTCGCCGAGGCGCACGGCGTCGCGCAGGCTGGCGGACAGCGCGTAGCGCAGCAGGTCGCTCAGGCGGCTGATGCCTTGCAGCGAGACGGCTTTGTCGCCGTCGCGCACCAGCGCGCTGATGGCGTTCAGGGCGTTGAAGATGAAGTGTGGTTCCAGTTGCGCGCGCAGGGCCAGCATGCGCTGCTGCTCCAGTGCCAGCGACAGTTCGAGGTTGTGCGTGTGGGTCCGCTGCAAGGCCTGCTCACGCGCGCGCGCCAGCCGCCAGTTGCCGATGCCGACGATGATGGCGAAGGTGGCGGCGGTGACGAACCAGCTGAAACGCCGCATCCGCAGGCGTGACTGGTAGAGGTTTTCCAGGTTGATGCCGGCGATGTCGCCGCCGTGCCGCACCCAGTCGGCGTACAGCCATTGCAGCGGCTGGAACAGCACCATCACCACGATGAAGAAGGCGGCGATATTGCGCCAGGGCTCAAACAGCGTGGGCCAGCGCAGCAACGCCAGGCACAGCGTGGCGCTCAGCGCCATCATTGGCACGTAGTCGGTGCACCACTGCTGCCACAGGCGCAGGAAGCTGTTGGCGTTGGCCGCGCCATACGCGCCGGCCGCGCTGATTAGCACCCACACCAACGCGTTCAATGCGACGGTCTTCAGCGCGGCACTCCAGAACGGCGGCGCCGATGTCGGCGTCGATGCCAGCGTTGAGGCCGATGCCGATGCCGGCGGCGCGGCGATGGCCGGGCCGCCCGGTGGCCTCGCGCGTTCGCGGACGAGGGACTCGAGCGGCGGCTCGTCCTCGCGGGCCGCGCGCGTGTCGGCCGGCACCCCGCGCGTGTCGGCTGGAGCCGGCGCGTCAACGGCGGCACAAGCGGCTGCAGACGCGGCTGCAGACGCGGTGGCAGAGGCAGCGGTCCGAGCGGCGTGCGTGGTGGGTGTGGCGGGCGCGGTGGTCATCGGCGCGAGTATAGCAGGGGTGCCTGGCGGCTCCGGCGGGTTGCGTCACATGGAACCGGGCTTTCGTCCCACGGTCTGCGCAAGGCGGCGCGGCGGCGGCACAATCGCGTTTTCGCAACCACAAAGGATGGCAATGAGGGGCAGGATACACGGGCTGGATACCTTGCGCGCGGCGGCGATTGTGCTGGTGCTGATGTACCACTACGGCGTGGTGGCCGGCGGCCGTGATTTCGGCGAGGCGGGCCGTGTCGGCTGGGCCGGCGTGGACCTGTTCTTCGTCCTGAGCGGCTATTTGATCGGCAACCAGCTGCTGTCGCAGCCGATGCCGCTGTCGACCTTCTTCGGCCGCCGCCTGCTGCGCACCCTGCCCAACTACTACGTGCTGCTGGCCGCGTACTTCCTGCTGCCCGCCACGCTGGCCGGCAGCGACACCGCGCCGCTGTGGCGCTTCCTCACCTTCACGCAGAACTTCGGCCTGCAATACGGCCAGACCTTCACCCATTCCTGGTCGCTGTGCATCGAGGAGCAGTTCTACCTGATCCTGCCGCTGGCGCTCCTGCTGCTGCGCCGTCCGCGCTGGATCTGGACCGCGATGGTACTGGCCGTGGCGGGCGCGGTGGCGTTCCGCGCGCAGGGCTGGGCACACGGCATGCAACCGTTTTCGCAGGAACTGTACTACGCCAGCTTCGCGCGCTTCGACGAGTTGCTGCCCGGCGTCGCCATCGCCATGCTGAAGAACCACCACCCGGCGCTGTACGGCCGCATTCTGCGCCACGGCAACCTGCTGCTGGCGGCGGGACTGCTGATGGCGGCGGCGCTGCTGGCCCGCTTCGAGGACGAAACGTTGTTCATCACCGCCTTCGGCTTCACGCTGCTGGCGCTGAGTTGCAGCCTGCTGCTGCTGGCGGCGCTCAGCCCCACCGCGCTGCTGGCGCGGGTGCGCGTGCCGGGCGCGGAAAGCCTGGCCTTGTGGTCGTATGCCATCTACCTGGCGCACAAGCCGCTGTTCAAGGTGGTGGGGGAAGCGATGCCGCTGGACCGCCACGCGGCGCCAGGGATCGTGGTGGTGATGCTGGCCGGCGTCGGCGGCGGATGGCTGCTGTACCAGCTGGTCGAGCAGCCCTGCATGCGCCGGCGCGCGGCCTGGTTCCCGCTTACTCCTTGTGGTGGAACGGCGCGAACCACGTCACCAGGAACGACGGGATAGTCGCCGCCATCACCAGCCAGAAGTAGTGCACATAGCCCAGCATCTGCTGCAGGTGGCCGCTGACCACGCCGGTCACCATCATGCACAGGCCCATCAGGCCGGTGCCGAAGGCGTAGTGGGTGGTGGTGTACTTGCCCGGCGCCAGTTGCTGCATCAGGTAGATCATGAAGCCCACCGAGCCAAAGCCGAAGAAGAATTTCTCGACCGCCACGCCGGCGCTGATGACCACCAAGCTGTCCGGCTGGTAGATGCTCATCAGCAGGAAGGTGATGTTGGGGATGTTGACCGCGCAGCACAGGATGAACAGGGTTTTCTGCAGGCCGCGACGGGCCACGAAGATCCCGCCCAGCAGAGAGCCCAGCAGCACGGCGATCAGGCCGTAGGTGCCGTAGATCAGGCCCAGCATCTCGTTGGTCAGCCCCAGGCCGCCCTGCGCCACCGGGTCGACCATGAAGAAGGGACCGATTTTCTCCAGCAGGCCGATACTCAGGCGGAACACGAACGCGAAGCCCACCATCAGCCACACGTCGCGCTTCTGGAAGAAGGTGACGAAGGAATCCTTGAGGATGAAGGCCGCCTCGCCGACGGACTTGGGCGCGTTCTCCACCTTGGCGCCGTCCGGCATCACGCGCAGGTGCCACAGCGCGGTGACGATGGTGATGGCGGCCACGATGAAGAAGATGATGCGCCAAGAATCGATCCACTCCGGCCCGAACACGCCGGCCTGGTGATGGAAGTAGTGTGTGTGCAGCCAGCCGCTCAGGTACACCATGCCGCCCGAGGCGACGATGGGACCGATGTTCCAGCTCAGGCTCTGGATGCCGCAGAACAGCGACTGGGTCTTGGTATCGAGCGCGGTGACGTAGACGCCGTCCGAGGCGATGTCCTGCGTCGCGCCCACCAGCGACAGCACGCCGAACAGGAACACCATGATCACCATGTAATCCGGCAGCGACATCGCCAGCGCCACGCCGGCAAAGCCCAGGCCCACGATCAGCTGCGCGCACAGCACGAAGAACTTCTTGGTGCGGTACATTTCCACGAACGGCGCGAACAGCGGCTTGATGGTGTAGGCCAGGATCAGGTAGCTGGCGTATTGCGCGGCCTGGCCATTGTCCATGCCCAGGTTCTTGAACATGATGGAGGTGACGCTGGTCAGCATCACATAGGTCAGCGCCATGGCGAAGTAGCCGGTTGGCACCCACAGCATCGGCGTGCCGCGCGCGAACATGGCGCGCAGCAGCGACGGCGGCGCGGAAACCGGCTCGCTGGCCTTGGGCGGGGCGGCCGGCGGATCTTGCGGCATGGCGGAAGGGGCGGTGCTCATAATGTCGTCCTCGTTGTCCTCGTGGAGTTTAGCACCGGCTCTGCGGCCGGTTCTTAAACGGGACCGCCGGCCCGAGGGCCGGCGGCGGTACTACGGTTGCGTTGCTCAGGCGGCGTGCTTTTGCGCGCGCTGTTGGACCAGGTAATCGCGGTACCACAGCGCGCTGTGCTTCAGCGTGCGCTTCTGCGTGGCGTAGTCGACGTGGACGATGCCGAAGCGCTTGGCGTAGCCGGAGTTCCATTCAAAGTTGTCCAGCAGCGACCACAGGAAGTAGCCCTGGATGTTCACGCCCTGCAGGCGGGCGTCGTTCAGCGCCTTCAGGTGACGCTGGACGAAGTCGATGCGCGCCTCGTCCGGCACTTCGCCGTTGATCACGGTGTCCGGATTGGCCATGCCATTCTCGGTGATGTAGATCGGCGGCAGGTCGTAGGCGGCGTTCAGCTTGAGCAGCAGCTCGGTCAGGCCGTCCGGGTAGATTTCCCAGCCCATGTCGGTCTTGCCCAGCTTGCACTCCGGCTGGCGCGGCGGCGTTTCGGTCGAGCAGAAGGCGCGGAAGTAGTAGTTCACGCCCAGGAAGTCGATCTTCTGGTGGGCGATGGCCAGGTCGCCATCCTGCACCACCGGCGCGTTGTCGCCGTGGACCTTGAGCGCCAGTTCCGGGTACTTGCCCTTGAAGATGGGGTCCATGAACCATTCGACCGAGCGCGAATATTCGAATTCGGCGGCGGCCTTGTCGGCGGCGCTGTCGGTGGCCGGATCGGCGGTCCACTGGTTCAGCACAATGCCCAGCTGGGCCGAGCTGCCGACCTTGCGCATGGCGCTCATGGCCAGGCCGTGCGACAGCACCAGGTGGTGCGACACCTGGATCGACTGTTTCAGATCCGCCACGCCCGGCGCGAACTGCGCGTTGCCGTAGCCCAGGTTGGCGGTGCACCACGGCTCGTTGTGGGTGGCGATGGTCTTCACGCGGTTGCCGAAGCGGCGCGCCACCTCGGCCGCGTATTCGGCGAAGTGGTAGGCGGTGTCGCGGTTCAGCCAGCCGCCTTCGTCCTGCAGGCCTTGCGGCAGGTCCCAGTGGTACAGCGTGATGTGGGCGGCGATGCCCTTGCTTTCCAGTTCCTTCAGCAGGCGGTCGTAGAAGTCCCAGCCGGCCTCGTTCCACGCGCCCTTGCCCTGCGGCTGCACGCGCGCCCAGGCCATCGAGAAGCGGTAGGCGTCCACGCCCAGGCCGGCCATGATGGCCACGTCTTCCGGGTAGCGGTGGTAGTGGTCGCAGGCGACGTCGCCGTTGGTGCCGTCGATGACTTTGCCCGGCGTGTGGCTGAACGTGTCCCAGATCGATGGACCCTTGCCGTCGGCGGTCGCGCCGCCCTCAATCTGAAAAGCGCTGGTGGCAACGCCCCAGGTAAACGAAGGTGGGAATTGCGTGAAATCGGTCATGTGTCTTTATCGTTTTAATAGGATTAACGGGGTGCGGAGGGGAGGACATAGCTACGTTTGAAAACGATTTCACGCCTCAGATGATGATTAGACCTCAAGTACTTGTGAGTGTCAATCGATTTGAAAAAGCGCCCTGGCAAGCCTGATATAATGCCGCCTCAATAAATTTTTGCTGAATCCGACCATGTCTTCCGATACGCCTAAAGACGCCCCAGCGCGGGCCATGCTGTACGACCCGACCGAACACCGCATCCGCAGCTTCGTCACGCGTGCCGGCCGCCTGTCGACGGCGCAGGCGCGTTCGCTGGAGGAGCTGGGGCCGAAGTTTCTGATCCCGTACGAGAAGGCGGCGCTGGATTATGAACAGGCCTTCGGCCGCAAGGCGCCGGTGGTGCTGGAAATCGGCTTTGGCATGGGCGGCACCACGGCGCACATCGCCGGCGTGATGCCGGACAAGGATTTCATCGGCGTGGAAGTGCACACGCCGGGCGTGGGCAGTTTGCTGAAGCTGATCGGCGAGCAGAATCTGACCAATCTGAAGGCGATTCAGCATGATGCGGTGGAGGTGTTGAACTTCATGATTGCGGATGGCTCGCTGCATGGCGTGCATATCTACTTCCCGGATCCGTGGCACAAGGCGCGGCATAACAAGCGTCGTCTGATCCAGGCGCCGTTCGTCAAGCAGCTGGTGCAGAAGCTGGAGGTGGGCGGGTACATTCACCTGGCCACCGACTGGGAAGATTATGCGGTGCAGATGCTGGAGGTGCTGAGCGCGGAAGAGGGCTTGCGCAATACCGCCGACGGCTACGCGCCGCAGCCGGCCTACCGTCCGCTGACCAAGTTCGAGAATCGCGGCCTGAAGCTGGGCCACGGCGTGTGGGATCTGGTCTTTACCAAAAAATAGTTGGCTTTTACCCCAGAGGATGGGGTCTGACCCCGTACGGGGTCAGACCCCTGTCAACGAAGTGCGGGTTTAGCGATTCCCGCGGATTCAGCAGAAAGGCAACGTCAAACCCGTTTGGTTTGGCTTTGGGGGTTATTGGCGCAGTGCGGCGTTCAGGCGCTGCATCACTTCATCCGGCGTCGCCATGGTGCACCACAGGCGGCGCTCGTCGTAGATGATGTCCGATAGCTTGCCGGCGCGCTCGCGTCCCGGCAGGGCTACCCAGGCCAGCATGCACGCTGGCCGCTCGTTGGCCTTCAGCAGCACCAGTTGCTGCTTCGCCGGCGTGGCGTGGAACTGGTAGGGAAGGTTCGCCGTCGCCAGCGCGGCGCGCAGCCGCTCGATGCCATCGCCTTGCGGCATGCCCTGCCTGGTGTAGTGATGCGGCGGGCGTTCGTTGTAGTGGATCGGCAGCGGTTCGGCCAGCGCCGGCGCGGCGAGCACCATCAGCATGGCCGCGAGCCTGATCATTTTTCCAGCGGCTCCACGTCCAGCACCACCACGTACTGCAGGCGCTTGCCCTGCCACAGCGCGCCGCCGCGCACCTGCGCGTCGGTGCTGCTCAACTGGCCCACGGCCTCTTTCTTGCGCAGCAGTTCGCGGAACCGGATGGCCGCTTTCGGCGACAGATAACCCACCATGCGGCCGCCGATAAACACCGCCACCGCCTCGTTCTCGTAGGCGTTATGATCGTCCGGCATCAGCGTCGCCACGTACGGCGCGGCGGCCGCGCTGCCGCCATGGTCGCCCGCCAGCGCCCGCAGCGTGGGCTGATAGCGCGACTCCGTCATCACCTCCACCATGAACCGTCCGCCGTCGGACCAGTGCAGCGCCGGCGCGCTTTCCGGCAGCACCGGCTCATACGGCACGCCGGACGGCAGCGGCAAGGGCTTGGCCTTGACCGGATTGGTCTTGATGATGGCGTAGACCACCGCCGCCGTGGCGAGGATGATCAACAGGGAGATGGCGAAGGTCATGGCGTACAGGTTTATGCAAAGGCCGACATCTTAACGCATGCCCTCGGACTCATAGACGATTTTCCCGCCCACCACCGTCTGCAGCACCTTGATGTTGGCGATGTCCTCGGCCGGTATGGTGAAGAAGTTGCGGTCGAGGACAATCATGTCCGCCAGCTTGCCCACTTCCAGCGAACCGGTGTCCTTCTCCTGGCGCAGCGTGTAGGCGGCGTTGATCGTGATCGCCCGCAGCACCTCGGCACGCGGCATGCCTGGTTGATCGGTCAGCCGGCCCGCGTATTCCTTGCCGGCGTTGGGCGCGGCGGTGCGGGTCACGCCGACCTTGAGCGCGAACCATTCGTCCAGCGGATCGACCGGCCAGTCGCTGCCATAGGCGATGCGCG
The DNA here is from genome assembly GCF_013408245.1 of Duganella sp. 1224. Classification (GTDB taxonomy): domain Bacteria; phylum Pseudomonadota; class Gammaproteobacteria; order Burkholderiales; family Burkholderiaceae_D; genus Rugamonas. Next base: position 130,378 of record NZ_JACBYS010000006.1, on the reverse strand, counting down.
CGCCGGCGTTGAGCAGCAGCGCCTGCGGCTCCACCAGCGCGTAGCGGCGCGGCCCCATGTAGTCCTTCAGCGCGCCGACGGTGTCCGGCGCCGGTTTCCCCCACTGGAAGGACAGCACCGGCGTCACATCCAGCTGCGCGAAGCGCGGATAGTCGGCCGGGTCGACGATTTCATCGTGCGCCAGCGCCGGGCGCACGCGCTTGCCCTCGGGCGTGGCGCGCAGGTCGGCGATGGCGTCCAGCGATTCGCGCACGGCGCGGTCGCCGTCCACGTGGATGTGCGGATCGATGCGCGCGCGCGCCAGTTCGGTCAGCGTGGCGCGCAGCGTGTCCGGCGAGAAGTAGCTCGGCGGGCCATTGTGCGGGCCGGGCTGCCAATCCGGCTGGTCGGCCGTGCCCTTGTTGACGAGGTAAGGCTCGATCATCGCGCCGGTGAAGGCGGGGGCCGAGATCACGCCGTCCATGAACAGCTTGGCGTGGCGTACCTGCAGCGACGGCGCCACCCTGGTCGGCCCCTGGTCGAACTGCTTCTGCTGCTTGAGCAGCTCGGCCACCGCGCTGCGGGGCGTGGCGCCCTTGTCCAGATCGATCAGCACCGCGAAGTGCGCGCGCGCCGTCAGCTTGCCCTGCTTTTGCAGGTCGGTGAAGGCGGTCATGGTTTCGGGATCGGTGTAGGCGTCGAGGAAGCTGGTGACGCCTTGCTGGCGCATCGCCGCCAGGGCGGCCTTGGACGCGGCCAGGTTTTCCGCCACCGTCAGCGGCGGCAACAGGTTCATGGCCAGATCCTGCGCGGCGTCTTCCAGCAGGCCGGTGGCGTTGCCCTGCGCGTCGCGGGTGATGACGCCGCCCGCTGGATTGGGCGTGTCGCGCTCGATCTTGGCGGTGCGGATGCCCTTGGAGTTGAGCAGCGCCGAGTGGCCGAAGGACGAGCGCACGATGATCGGGCGCTCGGTCTTGAGCGCGTCCAGCGTGGCGGCGGTGGTTTCCACGCCGTCCGGCAGCATGCCTTGCTGGAACCAGTTGACCACCACCATCCAGCGCTCCGGCCCGGATTTCTTGTCGCGGTCCAGGCAGGCCTGGATGCGCGACTGGAACTGCGCTACTGTCAGCGACGCGTAATCCAGGCTGCAGTTGAGCAGGCGGCTGCCGCCGGACTGCGGGTGCATGTGGCCGTCGATCAGGCCGGGCATCAGCATGCGGCCGCGCAGGTCGATCACCTCGGTCTTCTTGCCGGCATAGGCCTGGGCGCCATCGTTGTCGCCGACGTAGACGATACGGCCGCCGCGCACGGCCAGCGCCTGCTGCACGCTGTCCCTGGCGTCCACGGTGTAGACGTAGCCGTTGCGGTAGATGGTGTCCGCCGGCTGGTTGGCGGCGTGGGCTGCCGACAGCATCAGGGTGATACAAACGATTACAAATTTGTAGCGCACTGGTAGTTTCCTTCAGGTATTGTCTGGCAGCTTAACATTTTGCCACCTTATAAGGATAACTGTGCCATGAAATTGAAGTCCTCTGTGATTGCCGCCTGTGTTGTGTTGTCGAGTCTCGCCGCGTGCGGTGGCGGTGGTGGCTCCGGCGGCGGCAGCCCCGTCGCGGCGCCGGCCGACAATCCGAGCAGCTTCAGCCAGACCGACAAGGTGCTGGGCAGCGGCACGCAAGCCAGCAACACCAATCTGGTCGGCATGCGCTATACCTCGTGGCTGTACAGCGCTACCGCCGCCGATCACAAGGGCATCCAGCTCAATTCCAACACGACCAGCGCGACGCCGTACGTGTTTGTGCTGGGCTCCAACCAAGTGCTGCAAGGGCTGAACCAGGGCATCGCCGGCATGAAGGTGGGCGGCCAGCGCACGCTGATCCTGCCGGCCAGCCTGGCCTATGGCGCGGCCGGCTCGCCGCCGCTGGTGCCGGCCAACGCCGGCGTGGTGTTTGACGTGCAGCTGACCGACGTGCAAACGCTGGCCGATGCGCCGGCCTTCGGCACTAGCGATACCGTGGTCGGCACCGGCGCCACTGCGGCCAACGGCGCCACCGCCAACGTCAAGTACAGCGCCTACCTGTACAACAGCGCCACCGCCGACCACAAGGGCATCCTGGTCGACACCAACGCCAGCGCCAGCACCGCCTTCTCGTTCAAGCTGGGCAGCGGACAGGTGATCAAGGGCTTCGACCAGGGCGTGACCGGCATGAAGGTGGGCGGCAAGCGCGACATCGTCATGCCGTCTGCGCTGGCCTACGGCGCGACCGGCTCCGGTTCGATTCCCGGCAACTCGGGCATGGTGTTCACCGTTGAACTGATCTCGGTTCAGTAAGTCTTCAGCGGCACCGGGCGGCGCAGCGGCGGCAGGAAGGCCAGCAGGTTGCCCGCCAGGACCAGCGCCAGCCCCGCCAGCGCCGGCGCGGTCCAGTGATAGCCTTCGTAGAAGGTCGAGATGGTCAGCGCCACGATGGGGAACAGGACCGTCGAATACGCCGCGCGGTCCGGGCCGATGCGGCCCACCAGCATCAGGTAGGCGGTGAAGCCGATCACCGAGCCCGGTATCGCCAGGTACAGCAGCGCACCCAGGTAGCGCGGCGCCGGATCGAGCGCGAACGGCATGCCCAGCGCCAGCGCCGCCACGCCCAGCGTGGTGGAACCGATCAGCATGGCCCAGGTGTTGGTCAGCCAGGGCGTCAGGCCCAGACCCATCGACTGCATGCGGCTGGACAGCAGGTTCCCGCACGAGAAGCACAGCGTGCCGCCCAAGGTCAGCGCCAGGCCCCACAGCGTATGGCTGTCGTGCCAGTGGCCGGCCATTTGCGGCGCGAACAGCAGCACGATGCCGCCCAGGCCGAGCAAGGCACCCAGCATCACCTGCGGCTTGATCGGCCGTTTCAGGAACAGGCGGCCATTGATGGCGTTCCACAGCGGCGCGGTGGAGAACACCACCGCTTCCAGGCCGCTGGTGACCCATTGGCTGGCGTAGTAGAAGCACAGGAAGTTCACGCAGAACAGCGCGATCCCTTGCGCGAACAGATAGGGCCAGGCCTGGCGCGGCGGCCACCATGGCTTGCGGCTGACCAGCAGGAAGGCCATCAGCACGGCGGCGGCGATCCAGAAGCGGTAGGCGATCGACACCGGCGCCGGCACCACGCCCAGTTGAAACGTAATGGCGATCCAGGTGGTGCCCCAGATCAGGACTGTGAGGAAGTAGAGGAAGATATTCATGCCGCCAGCATGCGGCCTGCGCGCGGCGGCGACTTGTCTGAAATTGCGCATATCGCGGCGGCGGCCGGCAGCGCCGCCGGTGGCGTGCTAGACTTTCCTCATCATGTCGACCCGTCCCGCCATCGCCCACGCCCTTGAGTCTCCGCCGCTGCCGGATGGCGCGCTGTCGCGTTCCGTGTTCAAGACCATGTCGGAGACGGATGCCACGCTGGAGCGCTTTGCCTGGCTGGGCGACGAACTGGCGGTGGCGCTGTGGCGGCGCGAGACGGTGGTGGCCGAAACCAGCTATGACAAGCCGGGCCACCACACGCTGTCGTGCTACATGGACGGCGGCCACCGCACCGAGCGCTGGGAGCTGCCGGGCGTGTACGGCGGCCCCAAGCGGCTGTGCACCTTGCCGGACTGGCACGAATCGTCATGGACGGTGCGGGGGCATATGCACTTCATGCACCTGTACTTTTTGCCCGAGCACTTCACGCGGCGCGCCGTGGTGGAGCTGGACCGCGAGCCGCGCGAACTGACGCTGAGCGACCGCACCTACTTTGAGCACGAACGCATCGCGCAATTGTGCGCGACCCTGGCCGGCCTGTCGTGGGAGGGGCCGGACGCGCAACTGCGCGCCAACGAGGTGGCGCATGAGACCTTGAGTCATCTGCTGCTGGCGCAATCGGTGCCGCGGCACCAGCAGCGCGTGCGCGGTGGCCTGGCGCCGGTGGTGCGGCGCCGGCTGGCGGAGTATATCGAGGCTGACCTGGGGCGGAACATCACGCTGGGCATGCTGGCGGAGCTGGCGTCGCTGTCGGAGTACCACCTGGTGCGGATGTTCAAAGTCTCTTTCGGCATGCCGCCCTCGGCGTGGATCGCCGCGCGCCGCATCGACCGTGCCCGCGCGCTGCTCAAGACCAGCGACCAGCCCTTGCAGCACATCGCCGACGCCTGCGGCTACGCCGACCTGAGCCACTTCAGCCACCGCTTCCGCGCCGCCGTCGGCGCCCCGCCCAGCCGCTACCGCAGCCTCCTCACGGCCTAGTCATCGGCGCGCAAGTGACTTCCGGTTGAGCGCCGCCGGCTTTAACAACGGGCCGCCGGAGAAACGCGCTGATCTCAAACCAAGCTCCGTCAGGGGCAAAGATCCATAGTCAGTGGAGACATGGCGGTTTGATCGGGAAGGTTTCGTCGATGGGTTGTGGCTTGCCTGTGGCTATGGCGGGGCGCGCGATATCGCGATTTCCTGCCGCTGATTATTCCATCTCGTTGATCAAGTCGACGATTTCTTCGCCGTAGGAGGCGAGTTTTTTCTCGCCGACGCCGGAGATGCCGCGCAGGTCGTCCAGTGCGGTCGGGCGGGCCTTGGCGATTTCGCGCAGCGTGGCGTCGTTGAAGATGATGTAGGCGGCGACGTTGTGTTCGCGCGCAGTGCCCATGCGCCAGGAGCGCAGGCGGTCGAAGATTTTCTGCTCGTGCGCCGACAGGTCGCTTTCCACGTAGCCCTTGGCGGCGCGGCTTGGCTTGGCGGCCTTGACCGGCTTCTGGTACTGGCGCAGCTGCACCTTCTGGCCGCCCTTGAGCACCGGGCGCGCGGCGTCGGTCAGCTTGAGGGAGCTGAATTGTTCGTGGTCGACCGTCAGCAGGCCAAGCGCGATCACCTGGCGCAGGATGGCGCGCCATTCCTGCTCGCTGCGGTCGGCGCCGATGCCGAACACCGACAGCGAATCGTGGTGCCAGGTCTTGATGCGCTCCGTCTCCTGCCCGCGTAGCACGTCGATCACATGGCCGGCGGCGAAGCGCTGGTCGACCCGGTACACCGCCGACAGCAGCTTCTGCACCGGCACCGTGCCGTCGAACGACACCGGCGGAATCAGGCAGGTGTCGCAATTGCCGCACGGGCCGGATTGCTCGCCGAAATAGTCGAGCAGGCGCACGCGCCGGCAGCTCAGGGTTTCGCACAGGCCGAGCATCGCATCCAGCTTGGTGCCGAGCACGCGCTTGAAGGTTTCGTCGGCCTCGGATTCGTCGATCATCCGGCGCTGCAGCACCACGTCCTGCAGGCCGTAGGCCATCCAGGCGGTGGCCGGTCCGCCGTCACGGCCAGCGCGGCCGGTCTCCTGGTAATAGCCCTCGATGCTCTTGGGCAGATCCAGGTGGCAGACGAAGCGCACGTCCGGCTTGTCGATGCCCATGCCGAAGGCGATGGTGGCGCACATGACGATGTTTTCCTCGCGCAGGAAGCGCGCCTGGTTGGCCGCGCGCACCGCGTGGTCCATGCCGGCGTGGTAGGCCAGCGCGCGCACGCCGTTCTCGTTGAGGAATTCGGCGGTTTCTTCGACCTTCTTGCGCGACAGGCAGTAGACGATGCCGCAGTCGCCGCCATGTTCGGCGGTGATGAAGTCCAGCAGCTGCTTGCGGCCGTTGCCCTTTTCCACGATCGAGTAGCGGATGTTGGGACGGTCGAACGAGGACACGAACTGCGCCGCGTCCTGCAGCTGCAGGCGGTGAACGATTTCGGCGCGGGTCTGCGGATCGGCGGTGGCGGTCAGCGCGATGCGCGGCACGTCCGGGAACTGCTCGTGCAGGATCGACAGCTTGATGTACTCGGGTCGGAAGTCATGGCCCCATTGCGACACGCAATGCGCCTCGTCGATGGCGAACAGCGCGATGCGCGAATCCTGGAACAGGTTCAGGCAGCGGTCCGTCATCAGGCGCTCGGGCGCCACGTATAGCAAGTCGATCTGGCCGGTGCGCACCAGGCGCTCGATGCGGCTGGCCTCCTCGTAGGTCTGGGTGGAATTGAGGAAGGCGGCGCGCACGCCGACCTCCTCCAGCGCGTCCACCTGGTCCTGCATCAGCGCGATCAGCGGCGACACCACCACGCCGACGCCATCGCGCAGCAGCGCCGGAATCTGGTAGCACAGCGACTTGCCGCCGCCGGTGGGCATCAGGACCAGCGCATCGCCGCCGCCCGCCACGTGGCTGACAATGTCCGCCTGCTGGCCGCGAAAGGCCGGATAGCCAAACACGGTTTGCAGCAGGTGGAGCGCGCGTTCGTTGTTGTCCTGATGAATCATGATACTGCTACTGCTTTATAAAAAATTAGTCGGCCCAGACGATGGTGCCAGTATACGCGGTCACGAGCACCAGCACGCCAAAGGCGATGCGATACCACGCAAACACCGTGAACGTATGCGAGCTGATATAGCGCAGCAGCCAGCGCACGCACAGGAAGGCGGAGATGAAGGCCGACACGGTGCCGATGGTGAACAGCGGCAGGTCGGCGGCCGACAGCAGTGCGCGCTCCTTGTACAGCGAGTAGACGGTGGCGCCGATCAGGGTCGGAATCGCCAGGAAGAACGAGAACTCGGTGGCCACCTTGCGCGACAGGCCGAAGATCATGCTGCCCATGATGGTGGCGCCCGAGCGGCTGGTGCCCGGTATCAGCGCGAAAGCCTGGGCGATGCCGATCTTCAGCGCGTCCACCACGGTCAGGTCGTCGACCGAGTTGATGCGGGCCACGCCCGGATTGTCCTTGGCGCGCTTTTCCACCCACAGGATGACGAAGCCGCCGATGATGAAGGCCAGCGCCACCGGCACCGGCGCGAACAGTACCTGCTTGATGGCCTTGTTGAACAGCACGCCCAGCACGGCGGCCGGCAGGAAGGCGATCAGCACGTTGATGGCGAAGCGCTGTTGTTTCGGGTCGCCCAGGCCGGTCAGCACGGCCAGGATGCGGGCGCGGAACTCCCAGATCACGGCCAGCATGGCGCCGGCCTGGATGACGATCTCGAACACTTTCATTTTTTCTTCCATGCCCTGGAAGCCCAGCAGGTGCTCGGCGAGGATCAGGTGGCCGGTGGAGGAAATCGGCAGGAATTCGGTGAAACCTTCAACCAGGCCCATGATCAGGGCTTTCAGCGCGAGAACGATATCCATGAAATTAAGTATTTACAGGTGGAAGTTGGTGGAAAAAAGGCGTGGCGGGAGGGTGCCGGGGTCGAAGCTTACCATGTTCGGCCTGCTGTTTTCAGAATCTGACCCAACGGTAATGCCAAAAAAATACCCCCGCAGCAAGCTGCGGGGGCCAAAGTGCGACCGATGGAGCGGCGTCGCGCGGGAGATGCGGTTTTAGAAGGTGACGTCGAGGCGGGCGCCGAAGTAGCGCTGGAAGTCGCGCGGCGGCATCCATTCGGTGGTGTTGACCGCGATCGGCGTGTTGGGCGCCTTCGGGCTCCAGGTGCCGTTGGCGATGGCGTTGTTCAGGCCGGTCGCATAGCGCTTGTCGAACAGGTTGTTGACCAGCAGCGTCACCTTGTAGCGGTCCTGCTTGTCCTTGACGCCGAAACTCAGGTTGGTGATGCCGTACGCGCCCTGGATGGTGTTGGGGTCCTGGTTCAGCGAGAACTGGGTGCGGCTCTGGTAGCGCGTGTTGGCCGCCACGAAGCCGTTGAAGCTGTACGACGGCAGCATCAGGTCGTACTGGCCGCCCAGGTTGACCTTGACCTTGGGCGCGTTCGGCAGGGTCTTGCCGGCCAGGTTCTGCACGAAGGTGTTGTTGAACTTGGGATTCTGCGCGCAGCCCGGTCCCGGCACGCCGGCGGTGCCGGCGGCGTTGACGACGTTGTAGCACGGCCCGTTTTCAAACGACTGGATCGTGGCCTCGGTGTAGGCGAAGCTGCCGTTCAACTGCAGCGCGCGCGTCACCCGCACATTGCCTTCCACTTCCAGGCCTTGGGTGTGCAGGCCGCCGATGCTGTTCAGGCCGGTGCGGAAGGTGCCGTCGTCGTCAAAGAAGCTGGACGACTGCTGGAAGTGCTTGAAGTTGGTGCGGAACAGCGCCACGCTGAACATCGCGCGGTTGTCCCACAGGCTTTGCTTCCAGCCCAGCTCGTAGCTCTTGGCGGTTTCCGGCGCCACGGCCGGCAGCTTGGCGGTGGCGGCCGTGAAGCCCGAGGTCAGGTCGTAGGCCTTGCCCTTGTGGCCGGTCGAAGCCATGGCGTAGAACATGGTGTCCTTGTTCTGCCGGTGTTCCAGGCCCAGCTTGTAGGTGCTGCTCTTGTCGTTGTCGGACTTGGTGTAGAACTCGGTGGTGGCGTGGACCTGCGGCGGCACCGTGTAGCGGCGGAAGTTGTAGCCGGTGTCCTCGTCGTTGTAGCGGGCGCCGAGGATCAGGCTGGTGTTGGGGCGGAAGTCCCACGAGCCCTGGCCGTAGATGGCCTTGCTGATGTTCCAGGCGTCGGCGCCGTAGGCGGTGCCGTAGGACTGGATCAGCGGCGCCTTGGTCAGCTCGCGCGTCAGGTCGTTCTTGCCGTACCACAGGCCGGCCACGTAGCGCAGCGCGCCCTTGTCCGGCGAGGTCAGGCGGAACTCCTGCGTGGTCGACTTGACGTCGAAGAAGCCGTACTGATACAGGCCGCCATGCATGCCGGTCGGCTGGCCGTTGGGCAGCAGCAGGAAGGGCAGGATGTCGACGTCGGTGTTGTCGTTGTCCTGGTAGTCGTCCATGTGGTAGGTGCTGTAGGACGAAATCGAGCTCAGCGTGTGGCCGGCCAGCGGGCTCTGGTCATCGAAGGCCCAGTCCAGCTTGACGCCGGTGCCGGCGTCGTGGAACTTGCCGCCGGTCGGATAATCGTTGCGCACGTCGCGGTTGTCCGGGCTGATGTGGATGCCGGCCAGCACCACCGACGGCGGCAGCTGCGGCGCGTTGCGGTACAGCGCACCCGGCGACATCGAGGTGAAGGCGGTCGAACAGCAGAATTTTTCGGTGCGGTTGTAGTGCGGCGTCAGCGTCAGGGTCAGCTGGTCGAGCGGCTGCCATTCCAGCTTGCCGCTGATGTTGTCGCCCTTGCTGCCGTTGAGCTTCTTGCCGGTGGTGAGGTTGTTCAGCGTGCCGTCGAAGTTGGTCTTGCTGGCGGCCACGCGCAGGCGCAGCGTGTCGGACACGGCGCCGCCGGTGCTGACGCCGACGCGCCACTCATCGTCGTTGGTGACATAGGTGGTGGCCTTGGTCTTCCACGGGCCGCCGATCGGCTGGGTGGTGATGTTGATGGCGCCGGCGATCGAGCTCTTGCCGAACAGCGTGCTTTGCGGGCCCTTCAGCACCTCGATGCGGCCGACGTCGGCCAGGTCCTTGAAGGCGCCGGCCTGCATGCCGAGCGGCACGTCGTCGACGATGACGGCCACGTCGGCCTCGACGCCGATGCCCAGCGAGAAGGTGCCGATGCCGCGCATATTGATGCTGAAGTTGCCTGGCTGGGTGCCGTAGGACAGCGTCAGCGCCGGCGACAGCGCGGGAATGTCCTCCAGGTCGCGCACATTGGCGCGTTGCAGGACGGCGTCGTTCAGCACGGTGATCGAGGCCGGCACGTCCTGCAGATTCTGCGCGCGCTTGTTGGCGGTGACGATGACCGACTCCAGTTTGCCGGTGTCGGCGTCCTGCGCGGCGGCGGCGGCGGCCAGCAGCGCCAGGGAAACAGCGGCGGTGATGCGCCGCAACGGTGGATGATTCGCTTGCATATGGTATCTCCTGTCTTATTGGTTTTGGGAACTTCAACTACATTGTGGTAACGCTTCCACTTCACGGTTAAAAAAAATCCAACACCGGGGTCAGTGCCGACATTCGGACACGAGCACAACCGTAACGGCCGCTACGGTTGTGCTCGTGTCCGAATGTCGGCACTGACCCCGGTTTGGGGCGGTTATGGCGAGCTGACCTTGAGCGGCAGCTTGAGTTTTTGTGCGTAGCGGTAGACGTAGCCGTCCCACGCGTCGGCGTCGGCGAAGTCGCCGCTCTTGCTCCAGCCGGCGCCAAAGTAGTAGACGAAGGGCTGGCCCGGTTCGGCGTTGGCGATGGTTAGCTGCTGCTGGTCGATCACGTCAAACTTGTCGGCGCCGGCCGGCAGGATCACGCCGCAGCCGATGCTGCCGTCGTCGCCGTGCGGCGGCTGCCAGTAGCTGGTCAGGTGCTGCTCGCCGTTGGCGGTGTAGTGGCCTTCGCCGTCGCGCTGGACGATGCCCACGCCCACCGTCAGCGGTCCGGCGCCGCTGGCCTTGAAGCGCGTTTCGACGCGCGTCATGTTGGAGCCGGCGTCGATCGAGAAACGCTTCACTTCCGATACCTTGCGGCCATTGCCGGCGTCCCAGTCGGCGTAGGTCAGCTCGAAGATCGACCGCAGCGGACCGTCGGCCAGTACCTTCCACTTGCTGAAGTTGGCGGAGTTGTGCAGCTTGCCGTCGGCCAGGATGGTGGTGCCGCCGCAGCCGCGGCTCTGGCCCACGTCGTAGAAGTCCAGGCCTTCGCCGATGTCGTGGTGATATTCGCCGCGCTGGTACCATTTGTCGATGACCGGCGTGCGTACCTTTTTCACCCACACGTCCACGCCGCTGCTGATCAGGTGTTCCTTCGGGTCCTTGATGATGGCCGGGCCGTACACGCGGTGCGCGGTGCGGTCGCTCTCCCAGGCGAAATCATCGAGACGTTCGGGCACGAAGCGGGCATGCGTCTTGACGTCGGCCGGCGGCACGGCGGCCAGGCGCGCGGCCGGCAGCACCAGGTAGCGGCGCGTTTCGCCGGCCGCCAGGTTGACCGGGAAGACGATCTGCTTGCCGATCACCTGCGAGTTGACGATGGCCGAGGTGGCGGCGTCCATCACCACCGGCTGGTTGATGCCCTTGCCGATGGTGGCCTCGGCCAGTTCGTCGCCGCGCAGGGTGACGTCCGGGTTGGTCACGCTGACGGTTTGCGGCTTGGCCTTCTCCAGCACCGCCATGCGATAGACCTCGCTGCCGGCCAGCAGGAAGCCGCCCACGCCATACACCTCGGTCAGATTGTCGTCGAAGACCTTGGGCGCCAGGCCGATGGGCTGCACGTGCGTCAGCTTGCCGTCCGGCTGAACGTTGGCCACCAGCGCGCTCCATGCCTTTTGCACCGCCGGCTTGAACGCTTTCGCGTCCAGCAGGCCTTGATTGACGCCCCATGCGAACGCGTAGGTGTACAGCGCCGAGCCGCTTGATTCCTTCATCGGGTAGCTGGCCGGGTCGAGCAGGCTGGCGCGCCACAGGCCGTTCGGCTGCTGCAGCGTGAGCAGCTTGGCCGCCATGTCCTGGTACTGCTGGACGAAGCGCGGACGCGCGGGATGATTCTCGGGCAGGTATTGCAGCACGCGCACCAGGCCGCCCATCACCCAGCCGTTGCCGCGGCTCCAGTAGACCTTCTTGCCGTTGGCTTCGCGCTTGTCGAAGTAGTTGGAGTCGCGGAAGTACAGGTGTTCTTCCTTGTCGTACAGGTAGTCCGAGGTCACCCACCATTCGCTGATGGCGAAGTCGAGGTAGCGCTGGTCGCCGGTGATGGCCGACAGGCGCAGCCAGGCCGGCGGCGCCATGTACAGCGCGTCGCACCACGACCAGCGGTCCTGGTTGCCCTTGACGGTGAATTCCAGCGTGCCGGTGCGGCGGTTGGCGAGGATGTCGTCAAAGCTGGCGCGCATCGGCGCGATCATCTTCGGGTCGTGGGTTTGCAGATACAGTTCGGCGTAGGTCTGGCCGACGATGTGATCATCCGCGTGGTAGTGATTGGGGCCGAGTTGCCAGTTGTTCTTTTCGCCCATGGCGATCATCGCATCGCGGTATTTGGCGCTGCCGGAGATGTTGGCCAGCGCCATGATGCCGTTGTAGCCCACCGCCTGCGTCCAGTCGTCCGGCCGGTGCTGGCTGGGATTGGCCAGCTGCCAGTCGGCCACCCGCTCCATGGCGGACAGCACGGCCTTGGGATTGATGGCGGCCGACGGCGCCGCAGCCATCGCGGCCGGCGCATCGGCGGCGATGGCTGGCGCGCCGTGGCACATGGCCGCCACGGTGGCCAGTACGGCGATGCGTAGATACGAATGCGATGCTGTCATGTGTCTCCTCTTTGTTTTGTTTTATTTGTACATCGGTCCCGCAACGACGAACGGGCCGCCCTGGTAGATGGTCGGCGCGTCGTCGGCGGCGGGATACTCGGCATGGTCCGGGAAGTTGGCCGCGAACTCGCGCGAGCTTTGTTTCGGCACGTAGCCCAGGTGCGAGGCGTGCTTGTTGTCCCACCACTTGACCGCGTTGTCCGAGGTGCCGAAGGTGATGGTGTGGCCGACGCGCGGCGTGAACAGCGAGCAGCGGATCAGCTCCACCAGGTCATCATAAGCCAGGTAGGTCACCATCATGCGCGGATTTTTCGGCTCCGGGAACGAGGAGCCGATGCGCAGGCACACCGTCTCGGTGCCGAAGCGGTCGTAGTAGTAGCGCGACAGCGCCTCGCCGAAGGCCTTGGATACGCCGTAAAAACCATCGGGACGCAGCGGCATGCTGGCGTCCACCAGTTCGGTCGTCTTGTAGAAGCCGACGACGTGGCTGGAGCTGGCGTAGATCACGCGCTTGACGCCGCACTTGTGCACCGCCTCGTACAGGTGGTGCAGGCCGAGGATGTTGGCGTTCATGATCGGCTCGAACTGGTCTTCGACCGAGATGCCGCCGAAGTGCAGCACGGCGTCCACGCCTTCCATCATGGCCATCACCTTGTCGCGGTCGGCCAGGTCGCCGATAACGATTTCCTCGCCTTCGCGCGCCGGACCAAGGTCCTTGACGTCGTTCAGGCGGACGACGTCCGCCCAGGCCTTGGCGCGTTCGCGCAGCACGGTTCCCAGGCCGCCGCCGGCGCCGGTCAGCAGGATGCGTTTGAAGGGTTTTTGCGTGGTAGAAGTGGTCATATTTTCAGGCTTATGGTTAAACGTTTAATCGGCAGTATAACCATTTTAGCCCGATGGTCAATAGAATAGTGGGCGCACCCGCTTTACCTCGACATAAAAATCACATACCATCCGTAAAACGTTTTCCAATAATATTTGAGACACCACATGATATCCCTGAATTCCACCGCGCTGGCCGTGCTGCTGGCGTTTGCTCCCGCTGCAGTCGTCGCCCAGGTCACTCCCGCCAATTACGTTCCACCGCTGGCCACCACGCCGATGAACCGCATCGTGCAGGACAACGCGTACCAGCAGCTGGATTACTTTTTCAAGAAGCTGGCGACGGAAAAGGAGGGCATCGTCATGGACGGCACGTCGCCGTTCAAGAGCGGCGACAAATTCCTGCCGGGGAAAGTGGCGGCGGGCCTCGGTCATGTGCTGCTCAATACGCCGAAGGATGATCCTTCGCTGGAGCGGAAACTGAAGGACTACCGCGACATCGCCGACATGACGGTCGGCATGGATAACCATACCTGGGGTATCTACTACTACATCGGCACGCTGGTGAAGCTGAAGCAGGAGGGCCTGCTGGAGCGCGCCGTCAGCCCGGCCACGCTGGAGAAGCTGCGCAAGCAACTGGACTGGCGCACCTTCGTCACGCCGCAGTGGGACCTGATCAACCTGCCGACCAACTACTACGGCGTCGCCTTCAGCATCGCGCGCCTGCGCATGATGATGGGCTGGGAGGACGACAGCGCCGGCAAGGTGCTGCTGGAGAAAATGCTCACGCATTACAAGAAGTACTCCGGCCAGTTCGGCTTTTCCGACGAGACGGACGGCGAGGGGCGGTTCGACCGTTACAGCATCCTGCTGATCGCCGAGATCTGCGAGCGCTTCCTGGAAACCGGCCTGCAGCCGACCGAGGAGCTGAAAGGCCTGCTGCGCAAGGCGGCCGACATCGCGCTCAATGTCGCCAACACCGCCGGCGATGGCTTCAGCTTTGGCCGCAGCCTGGGCCCGTATGGCGAGACGGCGCTGGTGGAGATCCTGTCCGTATCGGCCTACCTGAACGTGTTGACGCCGGAGGAAAAGCAGTACGCCTACGCCTTCTCGTCGCGCGTGGCGGCGCGCTACATGGACTTCTGGTACGACCCGTCCATGCATTCGCTGGACATGTGGGGCAAGGGACGCCGCACCGATACCTATCGCGGCAAGCACCGCATCCTGGGCGAGAACTTCTCGCTGCTGCACCAGCTGCTGTCCACCAACGAGATGTGGAACGCGGCGGGCTTCAAGGATGCGCAGCCGAAGGCCGACCTGCAGGCGTGGCTGGACAAGAACCGTCCGCCCTTCAGCGTGACCACCTTCGCCAAGGGCGAGTACGACCGCGCGCTGGCCATTTTCCGCGACGGCAAGCACGTGGTCAGCCTGAACATGATCAACGGCGGCATCAGCCAGCATGACAACAGCCCTTACTATCCACTGCCGTTCGCGCCGGGCATCGTGTCCGGCGTGGCCGACAGCGGCGCCGCGCATCCGCAGCTGCTGCCCAAGTTCACCATGGCCGACGGCACGCAACTGATCGGCGCGGCGTGGCTGAAGGACATCAAGACCGCGCAGGATGGCCAGCGTTACACCATCACCTATCGCCAGGACGAACTGGATAAACTGGGCAAGCGCTCGCCGGTCAAGGATGGCCGCATCAAGCTGCACACCACCTACACGCTGGAGCATGGCGTGATGACGCGCACCGACGTCTATACGCCGGTCGGTGCGCAGGAGGTGGAGAAGGTGTCACTGGAATTCGCCTCTTTCTCGGATCAGGCTACTATTCAGGGCAATACCGTCACCTTCGCGCAGGGCGATGTGAAGGAATACAGTGTCAGCGGTCTGCAGCAGTGCCAGTCCGCGCCCACCAATGGCAGCAAGGACTTCATGGCGCCGTATGGCGCGATGAAGACGCTGGTCACCTGCAGCACCGGCAAGCTGACGCTGAAAGCGCCGCTGACGATCAAGTGGACCATCAAGTACCAGTAAAAGGAAGCGTATGCCGCATCTGAAAATCGAGTACACCGCCAACCTGGATGCGCATACTGACATCGGCGACATGTGCAGGGCGCTATCGCACACGCTGGTCACCTTGCAGGACGCCGCCGGCGTGCTGGTGTTTCCGTTGTACGGCACGCGCGTGCTGGCCTATCCGGCCGAGCGGTATGCGGTGGCGGACGGGGAGCAAAGCAGGGCGTTCGTCTATCTGAACCTGCGCATTACGCCGGGCCGCGGCCCGGAGCTGGTACAGAAGATCGGCGACACCTTGCTGGAGGCGGCACGCGCCTACCTGGCGCCGGTGATGGACAAGCTGCCGCTGCGGCTCACATTGCACATCGACGCCACGCCGCCCGGCTACGAAGGCAAATTCACCAACTAAAAAAACTTCAGGAGACATGAATGCATAAAGTGTGGAAGCTGCTGCTGTTATCAAGCTGCCTTGCGGTGACCTTCGCCGCGGGCGCGCAGGACGATCAGGCGCCGGGACAGGCGCAAGCCAACAAGGGCAGCGGTGTGCGCCCCGAACTGGCCAAGCAGCCGCCCACGCTGCAGAACATCTACGGCCGCAAGCACGTGCTGCTGGACGGCCGCTGGAACTACATCATCGATCCCTACGAGACGGGCTTCTACAACTACCGCCGCCAGCCATTCGACCAGTCGGCCAGCGGCGCCGGTGGTTTCTACGATGACCGCAAGCCGCGCGACAAGGACGACGCGGTCGAATACAACTTCGACAGCTCGCCAACGCTGGCCGTGCCGGGCGACTGGAACTCGCAGAACGCCAAGCTGGAATTCTACGAGGGCACGCTGTGGATGCGGCAGAAGTTCAACGCCGCGCCGCAAGCCGGCAAGCGCTACTTCCTCTACTTCGGCGCCGTCAACTACGAGGCGCACGTCTACCTGAACGGCAAGAAGCTGGGCAGCCACAAGGGCGGCTTCACGCCGTTCCAGTTCGAGGTGACCGGCCGCCTGCTGAAGGGCGAGAACACGGTGGTGGTCAAGGCCGACAACACGCGCCACCAGGACGATATCCCGACCGTGAACACCGACTGGTGGAACTATGGCGGCATCACGCGCGACGTGCTGCTGGCCGAAACGCCGGACACCTACATCGAGGACTACCAGATCCAGCTGGCCAAGGGCGATATGGGCCGCATCGAGGGCCACGTGCAACTGGCCGGCGCAAAGGGCGGCGCTGGCGCGCAGGACGTCATCATCGCCATCGCGGAACTGGGCATCAAGACCACCGTGCGCACCGACGCCAATGGCCGCGCCGCCGTCAGCATCGCGCTGCCGAAGAACAAGGTGCGCTACTGGTCGCCGGAAGATCCGAAGCTGTACAACGTAACCATCGCCGGCGCCGGCGACACGCTGAACGACCGTATCGGCCTGCGCACCATCGAAACGCGCGGCCACGATATTCTGCTGAACGGGAAGTCGGTATTCCTGCGCGGGATCTCGCTGCATGACGAAAATCCGCTGATCCCCGGCCGCCTGCGCGGTGAGGGCGACATGCGCATGATGCTGCAATGGGCCAAGGACATGAACTGCAACTACGTCCGCCTGGCGCACTATCCGCACAGCGAGGAGATGATCAAGCTGGCCGACGAAATGGGCCTGCTGGTGTGGGCCGAGGTGCCGGTGTACTGGACCATCTCGTGGGACAAGCCGGAAGTCTACGCCAACGCCGCGCAGCAGCTGACCGACCTGGTGGTGCGCGACAAGAACCGCGCCAGCGTCATTATCTGGTCGATCGGTAACGAGACGCCGGTCAGCCCGGTGCGCACGCAGTTCATGGGCAAGCTGGCCGACACCGTGCGGTCGCTGGACCGCACCCGCCTGGTGGGCGCGGCGCTGGAAGTGCACCGCAGCGGCGACGTGGTGACGGTGGAGGACCCGCTGGCCGAGAAGATCGACCTGGCCAGCTTCAATCAGTACGCCGGCTGGTACTGGTCCAACAACAAGGAGATGCTGAAGTTCTCCTTCAAGGTCAATTACAACAAGCCGGTGGTGGTGACCGAGTTCGGCGCCGACGCGCTGGGCGGCTACCACGCGGACAGCGACACCAAATGGAGCGAGGAGTACCAGGACCAGTTGTACAAGAACACCTTCAAGCTGCTGGACGCGATTCCCGGCCTGCGTGGCATGACGCCGTGGGTGCTGACGGACTTCCGTTCGCCACGCCGTCCGCATCCCTACTTCCAGGACTACTGGAACCGCAAGGGCCTGATTTCGGAAACCGGCAAGAAGAAGCAGGCGTTCTACACGCTCAAGTCCTACTACGACCAGAAGCAGCAACAATACAAATGAAGACACACTACATCGCTGCCGCCGTCAGCGCGGCCCTGGCCTTTTCCGTCCACGCGCAAGACGCGCAAATCGACCGCAAGGTCGCCGACCTGATGAAGCAGATGACGGTGGCCGAGAAGGTCGGCCAGCTGCATCAGCTGTCCGGCCGCCAGTTCACCGGTCCCACCAGCAGCAACTACGCCGACAAGCTGGCCGACATCCGCGCCGGCAAGGTCGGCTCGATGCTGAACGTGATCGGCGTGGCCGACACGCGCGAGATCCAGGCGCTGGCGCTGCAATCGCGCCTGAAGATTCCGCTGCTGTTCAGCCTTGATGTCATCCACGGCTACAAGACCGTGTTCCCGGTGCCGCTGGGCGAAGCCGCGTCGTGGGACCTGGACGCGATCGAGCTGTCCGCCCACGTCGCCGCGAAGGAGGCCGCCGCCGCCGGCATCCACTGGACCTTCGCGCCGATGGTGGACATCGCCCGCGACCCGCGCTGGGGACGCGTGATGGAAGGCGCCGGTGAGGACACTTACCTCGGCTCGCAAATCGCCGCCGCCCGCGTGCATGGCTTCCAGGGCAAGAAGCTGGGTGCCACCGATTCCGTCATGGCCACCGCCAAGCATTTCGCCGGCTACGGCGCGGCGATTGCGGGCCGCGACTACAACGCGGTCGATATGAGCCTGCAGCAGTTGTACGAGGTGTACCTGCCGCCGTTCAAGGCCGCCGCCGATGCCGGCGCCGCCACCTTCATGAACTCCTTCAACACGCTGAACGGCGTGCCGGCCACCGGCAGCAGTTTCCTGCAACGCGATATCCTGAAGGGCGCCTGGAAGTACAAGGGCTTCGTGGTCAGCGACTGGGGCTCGGTGCGCGAGATGGTGCCGCACGGGTATGCGGCCGATCTGTCCGACGCTGCCGTCAAGGCTATCAATGCCGGCAGCGACATGGATATGGAGGGCTATGCCTACACCCAGCATCTGGAAGCCGCCGTCAAAGCCGGAAAGGTGAAGTTGACGACGCTGGACGATGCCGTGCGCCGCGTGCTGACCAAGAAATTTGAACTGGGCCTGTTCGATGATCCGTACCGTTATTCCGACGCCGCGCGCGAGAAGGCGGTGCTGGGCGACGCCTCGCACCGCGCCGCCGCGCTGGACGTGGCGCAGAAGTCCATCGTGCTGCTGAAGAACGAGAACAAGCTGTTGCCGCTGTCGCGCGATGCCCGGCGCATCGCGGTGATTGGACCGCTGGCCGACGCGCAGCGCGATCTGGAGGGCGGCTGGGTGGTGCAGGGCGAGCGCGCCAAAGTGGTCAGCATCCTGGAGGGCATGCGCGGCCACGCCGGCAAGGCGGAGATCAGCTATGCGCAGGCCTGCGCGCCTGGCTGCGCCAGCAGCGAGGGCTTTGCCGAGGCGGTGGCCACCGCCGCGCGGTCGGACGTGATCGTGCTGGCCGTCGGCGAGACGTGGGACATGAGCGGCGAGGCCAAGTCGCGTACCGACATTTCGCTGCCCGGCCAGCAGGAGGCGCTGTTCAACGCGTTGAAGGCCACCGGCAAGCCGGTGGTGGTGGTGGTGCTGGCCGGCCGTCCGCTGGTGTTCAACGCCATCGCCGACAAGGCCGACGCCATCGTCTACGCCTGGTTCCCCGGCAGCGAAGGCGGCAACGCCGTGGCCAATGTGCTGTTCGGTGACTACAACCCGTCGGGCAAGCTGCCGATCACCTTCCCGCGCAGCGTGGGCCAGATTCCGCTGTCGTACGCGCAGTACAACACCGGCCGTCCGGTGACGGATGAAAAGAACGTGGTCTATAAATCGGCCTACATCGACTCCGTCAACACGCCGCGCTACGCGTTCGGCCATGGCCTGAGCTATACCGACTTCAAGTACTCGGGCCTGACGTTGAGCAGCCCGGCCATGAGCGGCAAGGACAAGGTGACGCTGTCCTTCGACCTGGCCAACAGCGGCAAGATGGCAGGCACGGAGATCGTGCAGCTTTACCTGCGCGACATGGTGTCATCGGTGGTGCGGCCGCTGAAGGAGCTGAAGGGCTTCCAGAAGGTGCATCTGAAACCGGGCGAGACGCGCCGTATCAGCTTCACCATCGACCGTGACACGCTGTCCTTCTATAACAGCCAGCTGGCGTGGGGCGCGGAAGCGGGCGACTTCAAGCTGATGGTCGGCAGCGCGTCCGACGACATCCGCCTGGAAAGCACGCTGACGCTGCGCTAGCGCAGCCGCAGGATGCCGGCCAGTTCGCCGCTCTTCTCCATGGCATTGATCGCCGCGTTGACTTCCTCGACGGTGATCTGGCTCTTGCGGGAGACGGCGCACTTGGCCTTCACCTCGTAAACCACCAGCATGTGATAGCCGTCCGGCAGACCGCCCGCGGCGAGCTGGCGATTGACCGTGGTGCGCTGCGTGACCAGATAGTCGACACGCCCCGCCAGCCATTTACGAACCGACATCATGCTGGTGGGCGCATCGTCGCGCACATAGTCATTGCCGAGAAATTTTTCCAGTTCGGGATACTGGTAGCCCAGCACCGTGCCGAGGCGCTGGCCGCGCAGGTCGGTCAGCGTCGCCGGCGCTTTCACGCGTGGTGACGACAGCACCACTTCGCTGGTCGGAATGAAGGCGCGCGTCCAGTCGACCGCGCCGGGCAGCCATTCGGGCAGGTAGCTGCACAGGATGTCGCCGTCGCCGTTTTCCAGCGCCGCCATCAGCCGCCTGCGCGGCAGCTCGATGTATTGCAAGGGGCGTTTCAGCTGGCGCGCCAGCGCGGCGCCCAACTGGTCCTGGAACTTGGTGATTTGCTGCTGATCGGGCGTCAGCATGCCGTCCACTTTTTGCAGGTAGCGCAGCGGGGTCTTGTCGGCCGCGTGGGGCGACGACGCCGTTACCGTCAGCAGCAGGGCCAACGCGAGTCGGGCTAACATGGGTCGAATCCTTTCCGCATGGCGTCCGCCTCTTCGCGCAGCCAATCGCAAAAGTGGGTGATCTTGCTCATGCCCTGCTTGCCGCGGCCGACGATGATGCGGTAGCCGCGCTTGTACTCGGCGCGCGCGCAGTGCACCATCTTCAATGCGCCGTTGCTCAGGTCTTCGTTGGCGATGGCGTGCGATACCAGCGCCACGCCCTGTCCGGCCAGCGCCGATTGCACCATCACCGCAAAGTTGGTGTAGCTGCGCGCGAAATGATAAGGCCCGTTGAGCGCATTGTTATGCCGCAGCAGGCGGATCCAGGTATCGGTGGTGGTCTCGTGCAGCAGCGGGTAGCGGTGCAGCGTGTCCAGCGTGATCTCGGTGTCGCCGGGCGCCAGCAGCGACGGGCTGTAGACCGCCACCAGTTCGTCCTGGAACAGCAGGTCGGGATCGCCGGGGATG
Source organism: Duganella sp. 1224 (assembly GCF_013408245.1). Classification (GTDB taxonomy): domain Bacteria; phylum Pseudomonadota; class Gammaproteobacteria; order Burkholderiales; family Burkholderiaceae_D; genus Rugamonas. The sequence continues at coordinate 109,735 of NZ_JACBYS010000006.1, read as the reverse complement.
ACGTCGTAGGTACGCACGGCGATGTCGGTGCTGCCGTCGTTCATGTCGGCCAGTTGGTCGCTGGAGTCGATGCGGATATCCAGCTCCGGATGGCGCATGGTGAAGCGCGGGATGCGCGGTACCAGCCACTTGATCGCCAGCGAATGGGTGGTCGAGATGCGCAGGATTTTTTCCTCGTCGCCGCCCTGCAGCGCGGCCACCTTGGTATTCAGTTCGCCCAGCATGTGGCGCACCGTGGCGGCCAGTTCCTGGCCTTTCTCGGTGAGCGCGATGTGACGCGGATGGCGCACAAACAGCTCGAAGCCCAGCGCCTCCTCCAGCTGTTTGACCTGCAGGCTGATGGCGGCCGGCGTCTTGTGCAGCTCCTGCGCGGCCAGCTTGAAGCTGCCCCAGCGCGCCGCGCAATCGAAATCCAGCAGCCCGGACAGGGAGCGCAGAGGTTTGGTCATGAATAAGATTTTCTAATGTGAAAGACGAAAATAACTCGTTTGATAACGGTTTGTCGTCAGCTCAGAATATACAGCATACGGCGTGTAAATTCATGAGCAAGTTTTTCTTGTAGGAGATCACTATGTCCTATCCTGATTTGATGAGCTGCCTCCGGCGTGAACTGGCGCGGCTGCTGTCGCAAATGGCGCAGCGGCGCTGAGGTTTGTCTTGTATGTTGGATGATGCTTCCAGTATAGTGGAACGCATTCTTCCACCTTGAGAGCATTTCATGAGCAAGCACACTGTTGTGCGATGCACGTTTGAGCGGCACGCCAACGCCATCCTGGACATCTTCAACGATGCCATCCTGAACTCGACCGCGCTGTACGAATACAAGCCGCGCACGCTGGAGGTGATGGCGACCTGGTTCGAGACCAAGCGCAATGGCGGTTTTCCGGTGATCGGCATCGAGGATGACAATGGGGTGCTGATCGGCTTCGGCAGTTACGGCACCTTCCGCGCTTTCCCAGCGTTCAAGTACACGGTGGAGCATTCGGTGTACATCCACCGGGACCATCGCGGCAAGGGCATCGGCAAGCTGCTGATGCACGAACTGATCGCCGCCGCCCGCGCCGCCGACCTGCACGCCATGATGGGCGGCATCGACGCCGCCAACGCAGGCAGCATCAAGCTGCATGAGGGCCTGGGCTTCCGGCACGTCGGCACCCTGCCGCAGGTCGGCTTCAAGTTCGGCAAGTGGCTGGACCTGGCGTTCTACCAGCTGATGCTGGACACGCCGGCGCAGCCGGTCGACGGCTAGCGTCGGTTTTCAGCCAGGCGAACGTCGCCCTTCAATGCCAGGATGGGCGACAGCCGCGCGACGGCAAAATCGATGAACGCGCGCACGCGCGGCGGAATGTGCTTTTGATGCGGGTAGATGAGCGTGATCTCTTCGATGTCGCCGGCGTTGTAGTCCGGCAGCAGCTCGACCAGGTCGCCGCGCTGGATGTCGTCGAACACATGGAACATGCCCAGCCGGCTGACGCCCAGGCCCTGCAAGGTGAGCTGGCGCATCGTTTCGCCATTGTTGGCTTGGGCGTCGCCGTCCACCGCCAGATGCAGCACTTGGCCGTCGACCAGAAACGGCCACTCGTCCAGCGCGCGGCGGAAATTGAAGTTCAGGCAGTTGTGGTGCGCCAGGTCCGCCGGCGTCTGCGGCGCCGCCTTTCCGGGCAGGGCCAGGTAGGACGGCGCCGCCACCACCACCTTCCTGCTGCTGCCCAGCTTGCGCGCGCGGAAGGTCGCGTCGTGCAGCGGCCCCATACGGATGGCGACGTCGACTTCCTCGCGCTGCAGCGCCACCTTGGCGTCGGTCAGGGAGATGTCGATACGGATTTCGGGGTAGAGCGCTTTGAACTCCTTCAGCAGCGGCACCAGATAGTGCTGCCCGAACGGCAGCGACGCGTTCACGCGCAGCAGCCCGCGCACCTGGCCGACGCCACGGGTCACACTGAGTTCGGCGTCTTCGATATCCTGCAGGATGCGGACGCAGTTGGCATAAAACTCGCGTCCCTCGGCAGTCAGCGTCACGCTGCGGGTCGAGCGCTTGAATAGCTGCACGCCCAGGCGGGCCTCGGTGCGGGAGACCAGCTTGCTCACCGCCGACGGCGTCATGTTCAGCAGTTCGGCGGCGGCGGAGAATCCCCCGGCTTCCACGACCCTGGCGAACACCTGCATCTCTCCGCTGCGATTATCCAAGCCTGCTCTCCCATGCTGAGTTCAACCACAGGATCATACCGCGTCAGGCGATGGTCGGCACCGTGCCGCCCTCCGCGCGAATGGCGGCGCCGTTAATGACGGCGGCGTGCTCGCTGGCCAGGAAGCCGACCACGCTGGCCACTTCCGCCGGCTTGGCCAGGCGGTAGATCAGCGACGATGGCCGGTTCTCGTCCATGAACTTGCGTTCCGCCTCGGCATAGGACAGGCCAGGATTGACCGACTGGATGAAGGACTTCAGGCTGTCGGTTTCGGTGGGACCCGGCAGCACGGCGTTGACCGTCACCGCCGTGCCCTTGGTCAGCTCGGCCAGGCTGCGCGAAATGGACAACTGGGTCGCCTTGCTGGCGCTGTAGTGGGCCATCGATGCCATCGGCGTCAGCGCCACTTCGCTGGAGATGAAGATCACGCGGCCATGGCCGCGTTCCAGCATGCCCTTCATGTAGGTGCGCGCCAGGCGCACGCCACTCCAGACATTGGTGTCGAACATGGCCTGCCAGTCGGCGTCGGTCATGCTGAAGAAATCCTTCAGCGCGTAGGTGCCCATGTTGTTGACCAGGATGTCGACCTGCGGGAAGCGGGCGGCCGCTTCCTGTTCGGTGCCGGGCACGCTCAGATCGGCGACCAGCGATTGCACACGCGCGGCGCCATATTTGTCGGCCAGCGCCGCCACCGCCGGCGCCACGGTGGCCTCGCCGCGGCCGTGGATGATGACGGTGGCGCCTTCCTGCAGCAGGCGCTCCGCGATGGCATAGCCGATGCCGGAGGTGGAAGCGCTGACCAGCGCGGTTTTATTGTCCAGGTTCAGATGCATGTTTGCCTCGTCATGAGTTGGTTGGGAACGAGGCGAAGATTAGGTCCTGGTGCGCAAACGAAAAATACGGCGGCCGGCAAAAGATTTGTGAATCCGGTTCTCAAATGTAATTTATTAGATGAATTGGATTCAAGACTGATGTGCCGGTGCGGGGATTTTTCGGTGCCGGCGCGCGCGCCATACTGCGGTCGTGCGGCAACGGTGCCGCGATAACCGAGGATGCACGCTATGGAAAAAATCACGATCGTGGCGCAGGCACGCGCCAAGCCCGGCATGGAAGAGCGGATGGTCGCCGCGCAAATCGCGCTGGTGGAAGCAACGCGCGGCAGCGCCGGCTGCCTGCGGTACGAGCTGCACCGCTCCCTGCAGGACCCGTCGCAAGTGATGTTTGTCGAGGAGTGGGCGTCCTACGAGGCCTGGCACGCGCACATGCGCAGCGAGCGCATCCGGCAGTTTCAGCGCACCGGCGGCGCGGCCATCGGCGACTTCCAGCTATACGAGATGCGGCAAGTCGCGTAGCGCTCCCCGGACTACGCCGCGCCCGGCGCGGTGGCCCGCTCCAGGTCCCCCAGCCAGCGGACGGCATGCTCGCGGCTAGCGCCGCACATGTCCGCTGCCGGTTGCAGGCCGGCGCAGAAGGCGGGACGCTCGGGGCGGCCAAAAATCAGGCAGCGGTTGTCGTCCGCCGGCTGCGCGCAGCGGACGCCGGCCGGTTTGGCACGTGGCGTACGCGGGCACCTAAAGAGAGGGCCGTCGAATCTCGGACGGGATTTCACTCTGCGCCATCGCTCGTGCGACTAGCCCAATGCCGGTGCTTAAAATTGCAGCAGCTTCGGAGTTGTGCGAAAATGAAGCATGGTTACCTCAAAATCAAAAGCGACGCCAGCGCGTGAGCCCGCTTCCAAGCCCAATCGCAAGGAAGTGAGTCCCTCTGCCCCCAAGGTAACGAATCCTTATGCCATATCGAGCAACGCCGCCGCCCAAGCCGTGCGCCGCTCAGGAATTGTTACCGTTGGCGGAAAGCTCTCCCGTATCTACAAATGATAGAGGGGCGGTTGCTCGTCGCTTATCACGGGTGCGATATCACAACGCGAGACGACTTGGTCACTGGCAAGTTAGCAGACCTTGACCATAGTAAGAACCCCTACGATTGGCTGGGCCCCGGTGTCTATTTCTTTGAAGGAGATGCCGAGCGAGCACTGATGTTTGCCAAGGCCTCCCACGAGAACCCCGTAAAAATGTACACCGCGAGGGCAATCGGCACACCTGCAGTTGTAGGCGCAATTCTTAGAGTTCAGCGTTGGCTGGACATGACCACGCAAGAAGGCATTAATGAATTCACGCTTGCCTATCCTGCATTGCTTGCCGGGTTGGCAAAGACCGGTAGTCCTGTGCCTAAAAACGCCGCTGCAAGTGAAGACGACATCGACGTCATCCTGCGGAAGCTTGACAATGCGGTGTTCACTTTCATTCACGATATCCGCGACAACGCCAATTCTCCGGCGTCCCCAGTCCCACCCCCTCCCTTTTTTCAAGCCGTGCGGGGAGCTTTTTATCAGGGCGCAGAGATAGCGCCGAAGTCAGGTTTTCGCGTAGGAACTCACGTTCAGATAGCTCTGCGCGATAACAGCTGCGTAGAAGGTTGGTTTCTGCCAAGGGGAGAGCAGTTGCTGAAGGAGGCTGAATACTTGGAAGCCGTAGAAAGGCGCGAACAAATCGCGATGAGTCGAAAACCTAAGAAACGTGCAGGAAAATAGTTAAATCTGCTCAGCCCCGGCTCGCTTCAACCTTATCCGGGCTGGTGGCGTGCTCCAGCTCGTTCAACCAGCGTATCGCCATCTCTCGGCTAGTGCCGCACATCTCTTCCGACGGCTGCAATCCTGCACAAAACGCTGGCCGTTCCGGTTTTCCGAAAATGAGGCAGCGATTATCTTCGCCAAGCTGTATACATTTGACTCCAGCAGGTTTCCCATTTGGCATCCCCGGTATCGGACTCGTAATCGACGGAGCGATGCAGCACGCCCCGCAGTTGTCACGGCAGTTCATGGTATCCCTTTAGTTGACAACCGGCTTGCCGTTGGGCATACCGGGGGGGGGGCTGGTGATGGAGGGGGCCGTGCAGCAGGCGCCGCAGTTGGGCCGGCACTCCAGCGGGGAGGTGGTGGCTTGCATAGGGGCGGTATTTTACCGCGCTTCGCCGGCCCTCAGCCATTTCGCCACTTCGTCGGCGACCCATTCGCCGGCGTCCAGCGGCAGGTCGTGGCCGGCCGTCAGGTGCACGGCGTGCGCCGCTTGCCAGGCGCTGGCCAGGTTGGCCGAGCAGCGCGGGTCGACCAGCCGGTCGCCGGCGCTGCTCAGCACCAGCAGCGGCACTGCCGGCCGCGTGGACGGCGCGCGGAAGCGGCCGGCGGCCCACAGCTGGCGCAGCGCGTTGGCGCGCGTGACCGGGCAGGCGCGCTGGTAGTCCAGCCAGCGTTTCAGCAGCCCTTCGCGCTGCGCGGCGTCGCCGGTGTTGCTGGTCAGGCGCAGGATCAGGCGCTCCTGGTTTTCCACGCCGCCTTGCAGCAGCAGCCTGAGGATGGACGGGTAGTTGCGCCAGCGTAGCCGTTCGTGGAAGCGGCTGTAGGGCTGCATGCTGGTGTTCACCAGCACCGCGCGCTCGATCTCTTGCGGATAGCGGCTGGCCCATTCCACCGCCACCATGCCGCCCAGCGACAGCGCCAGCAGCGACCAGGGCGGCGCCACGCCGCGCGCGCGCAAATCGGCGCGGCAGAATTCCACCATGTCGGCCACCGACGTCGGGCTGCGCAGCAGGTGCTGCTGGCCGTTGCCCGGCAAGTCGGGCGTGATGATGGTGGCCGATGGCAGCGCCTGCGACAGTTGACCGGGGAAGCGGCCCCAGTGCCGCTGCTCGCGCATCAGGCCGCGCAGCAGAACCCAGGCGCTCATGTGTGATACCACTGCGTCAGCGCGCGGCGGTGCTGGATGGTGCGCGCCATGCCTTCCGGCAGCCAGCGTCCGTGGCTGTTGGCGGCGCGCATCAGGAAGTCGAACAGGATCAGGTGGCGCCGCAGCACGCGCTGCAGCCGGTGCCGCGCGGTCGGGTTGAAGATGGCGATGCGGTCGAAGATCTGGCGCGGGTTCTTCTTCACCCACAGCCACGAGCCCATCTCCAGCGTCAGCGGCAGGAACACCTTGCCGGCGTTGAGGTACAGGTAGTCCCACAGGTCGCCGTGGGTGCGGTACTGGCGGCTCTGCGGTTCGAACACGTAGTTGTGGTTCGGGTAGCTCTGGCTGAACAGCTGCTCCAGCGCGCCGATGTCGGCCAGGTGCGGGATCGGCGTGGCGGTGTGCGCGTGCGGGAACCAGATGCGGTCGCGCAGGCCAAAGCCGGAGTGGCAATCCAGCGCCATGCTGAACTGGCGCGGCAGCAGTTCGCGCGTGACGACTTCGCACACCGCCTCGGCCTCCGGCTCCATCGGCGCGCCTTGCACGCCGCGATACCATGGAAGGTGATGGCTGAAGGTTTGCCCGCCCAGCATGAACGGCACTTTCTCGACCGCGCTCAGGGGCGCGTTGCGCATCAGGTCCACGCCTTGCGGATTGCAGCGCGTGGCCTGCCACATGCCGCCCGGGTTCACCAGCGGCATGAACACCAGCCGCATCGACTCCAGTTGCTGGTGCAGTGTGCTGTCCCAGCGCAGCCGCGCCAGCAGGCTTTCCATGAACGACAGCACCACCTGGGTGCCGATCCGTTCCAGTCCGTGGATGCCGCCGAAAAAGCCCAGCGCCGGCACGTCCGGACTCGGGTTGCCGAGCGCGATGGTGTAGACCGGGAACTGGCGGCCGTCCATCGCCACCGTGCACGAGGTGCCCACTTCGAGATGCTTCCCGCCTTCATCGATCAGACGTTTGAGGGTGATGAGTTCGGGCAGATTCTTCTCGGGCATGGCGGGTACGCAAAAAGATGTGACCGACAGTGTAGCCGATATTGCTAGCGTTCCGTCGCCAGCGCCAGCAGTGTTTCGCGGAAGGTGGCCACCAGCGGCCGCAGGTTGATGCGGTGCCACGCCGCCCACACCGAGGCGCGGTAGGTGAACCACGGCAGCTCGCGCAGCACCACGCCCGGCGGCGCCTGGTGGCGCAGGCCTTGCTGCACCAGCGCCACCCCCAGGCCGGCCGCCACCAGTCCCAGCGCGGTGGTCGGCTCGCTGGCCTCCATCTTGATGTTGGGCGTGAAGCCGGACTGCACGCAGGCCGCCACGAACTGGTGGTGGTGGTCGCCGGTTTCGTGATGGCGCACCACGATGAATTCCTGCCCGGCCAGGTCGGCCGGCCGCAGCGTCTCCAGCGCGCTCAGTGGATGGCCTTCCGGCAGCGCCAGGATCATCGGGTCGCTGAGCACCTTCATGCCCTCCAGATCGGGATCGTTGGCCGGCGGCGGGTCGCACACCAGCGCGATGTCCAGGCTGCGCTGGCGCAGGCCCTCCAGCTGTTCGGACGAGTGCAGGCTGTACAGGGCCACGTGCACCTGCGGCCGCGAGGCGCGCAGTTCGCGCAGGCCGGCCGGCAGCACGCCGGCATGCATGGCGTTCTCGATGTAGCCGACGCACAGGCCGCCCTCGTCACCGCGCCCGAGCCGCCTGGCCAGACCCTCCAGCCGCGAGGCGTGGGTGAGGAAGGCCTGGGTTTCGGCCAGGAAGGTGCGGCCGTCGCGCGTGAGGCGGATGCGTTGCTGGCTGCGTTCAAACAGCGTCAGGCCGAGCTTTTCTTCCAGCTGGGCGATCTGGCGCGACAGCGGCGACTGCGAGATGTGCAGCTTCTCGGCGGCGCGGCCCACGTGCTCTTCCTCGGCCACGGCGACAAAGTATTGGAGTTGGCGTATATCTAACATATCAGACCTTCTGGGACTTAAGCTGTGCAAATTATGTCTTGGACAGTCTTATCTCGTCAACGTAAACTGGCTTCACTTTCTTCATTTACTCCAAAGGAATCAAGATGAGCATCCGAAATAAACTGAATGGCAAGCTGGGCTTCGGCACCGCGCCGCTGGGCAATATGTTCCGCAACATCCCCGACGCCGAGGCGCTGGCCACGGTGGACGCGGCCTGGGAACAGGGCATCCGTCACTTCGACACCGCGCCGCTGTATGGCGCCGGCCTGGCCGAGCTGCGGCTGGGCGAGGCGCTGTCCGGCCGCAAGCGCGCCGACTATGTGCTGAGCACCAAGGTGGGCCGCCTGATCCTCGACGAAATCGAGGACCCGTCGCAGCGCGACCTGGGCGAAAAGGGCGGCGTGTTCGAGCATGGCCGGCCGAACAAGGTGGTCAACGATTACAGCGCCGACGCCACGCTGCGCTCCATCGAGGACAGCCTGAAACGCCTGAAGACCGATTATCTGGACATCGTCTACGTGCACGACGTGGCGCAGGATTTCTACGGCGACGAATGGCTGGCGCAATTCGAGATCGCCCGCACCGGCGCCTTCCGCGTGCTGGACCGCCTGCGCAATGAAGGCGTGATCAAGGGCTGGGGCCTGGGCGTCAACCGCGTGGAGGCGCTGGAAACGCTGCTGGACCTGAACGAGCCGCAGCCGAACGTGTCGCTGCTGGCCGGCCGCTACACGCTGCTGGACCACGAGCGGGCGCTGCAACGGCTGATGCCGGCGGCGGCCAGGCGCGGCGTCGACATCGTGGTCGGCGGCCCATACAGCTCGGGCATCCTGGCCGGCGGCGCGCATTTCGAATACCAGAAGGCGCCGGCGGACATCATCGCCAAGGTGGAACGGATCAAGTCCATCGCGCAAAAGCACGGCATCAGCATCAAGTCGGCGGCGCTGCAATTCTCGCTGGCGCATCCGGCGGTGGCGGCCGCGATTCCCGGCGCCAGCCGTCCGGAGCGCATCGCCGAGGACAGCGCCGCGCTGGACGAGCGCATTCCCGCCGCCTTCTGGCAGGAGATGCGCGAACAACAACTGGTGGCCGCCGACGCGCCGCTGCCGGGCGACAAGGAGTGAGCCCATGGCCAGCACCATTGCACGCATAGCGCTGCCGGTGGCCGCGGACCGCGTATGGCAACTGATCGGCGGCTTTCATTCGCTGCCCGACTGGCTGCCGTACATTCCGAGCAGCGCGCTGAGTGAGGGCGGCCGCGTACGCACGCTGGCCAATCCCGCCGGCGAGGCCATCGTCGAGCGGCTGGAGGCCTTCAACGACAAGGAGCGCTTTTACAGCTACTCGATCCTGAAGGCGCCGTTCGCAGCCAAGGATTACTTCGCCACGCTGCGCGTGAAGCCGGACGGCGACGCCGCCTCGGTGGTGGAGTGGTCGGGCAGCTTCACGCCGGTGGGCGTCTCCGAGCAGGAAATCACGCAGCACTTTCACGGTATTTACACCGACGGTTTATCCGCATTAAAGGAAAAGATAATGAGCATTCCCGCACTGGGTATTGGCACCTTCCGCCTGCAGGGCGAGGTGGTGATCGATTCGGTCCGCAACGGCCTGGAGGCCGGCTACCGCGTCATCGACACCGCGCAGATTTACGGTAACGAGGCGGAGGTTGGCGCGGCGATTGCCGCCAGCGGCGTGCCGCGTGCGGAGCTGTTCATCACCACCAAGATCTGGATCGAGAATCTGTCGAAGGACAAGCTGATTCCCAGCCTGCGGGAGAGCCTGGCCAAGCTGCGCACCGACTATGTGGACCTGACGCTGATCCACTGGCCATCGCCGGGCGGCGAGGTGCCGGTGGCGGAGTACATGGCGGCGCTGGCGGAAGCCAGGGCGCTGGGGCTGACGCGCCAGATGGGCGTCTCCAACTTTACCGTGGACCTGATGCGCCAGGCTATCGACGCCGTCGGCGCGGAGGCCATCGCCACCAACCAGGTCGAGCTGCATCCGTATCTGCAGAACCGCAAGGTAGTGGAATTCGCGCGCCAGCATGGCATCCACATCACCTCCTACATGACGCTGGCCTACGGCAAAGTGCTGGGCGACCCGGTGATCCGGCAGATCGCCGCGCGCCACCACGCCACGCCGGCACAGGTGGCGCTGGCGTGGGCGATGAAGCTCGGGTATGCGGTGATTCCATCGTCGACCAAGCGCGCCAACCTGGACAGCAACCTGAAGGCGCGGGACCTGAAGCTGAGCGACGACGACATGGCGCAGATCGCGGCGCTGGACCGGGGCGAGCGCTTGACCAGCCCCGCCGGCCTGGCGCCGGTCTGGGACTAGCCTTTCCGCGGCGGGCCTGCTATATTCGCGCCATGTGATCCGATGATGCCCCTTACTGATTAACCACGTGTCCCGCAACGGGACGGTTTTCACGCATCATCAGGAATCATCATGGCGCATACTTTTCTGACGCTGGAAGGCGTCTCCTTCACGCTGGCCGATGGCCGCGTCCTTTTCCAGAACCTGAACGACGTGTTCGACCAGCGCCGCACCGGCCTGGTCGGCCGCAACGGCGCCGGCAAGAGCGTGCTGGCGCGGCTGATGGCCGGCCAACTGGTGCCGACGTCGGGCCGCGTCGCGCGCCACGGCGCGGTGCATTATCTGTCGCAGCAGATCGCGCAGCACGGCACGGTGGCGACGCTGGCCGGCGTGGATGCCATATTGGCGGCGCTGGAGCGCATCGAAAACGGCAGCGCCGATCCGGCCGACTTCGACGCCGTCGGCGACCGCTGGGACATCCGCGAGCGTCTGCAATCCGAGCTGGATCGCCATGGCTTGCCGCATCTGCGGCCGGCCACGCCGGCGTCGGGACTGAGCGGCGGCGAGGCGATGCGCGTGTCGCTGATCGCCGCCTGGCTGTCCGGCGCCGCTTTCCTGATCCTCGACGAACCGAGCAATCACCTCGACCGCGCCAACCGGCTGGCCCTGATGGCGCAGTTGCAGCGCTGGCCGAACGGTTTGCTGGTGGTCAGCCATGACCGCGAACTGCTGGCGCAAATGGAGCGCATCGTCGAACTGTCGCCGCGTGGCTTGCGCAGCTACGGCGGCGGCTATGCGTTGTATGCCGATTGCAAGCGGGTGGAAGGCGAGAGCGCGCAGCGCCAGCTCGAGCAGCGCAAGCTGGAACGCAGGCGCGAAACCCAGGCCATGCGCGAGCAGCAGGAGCGGCAGGATCGCCGCGCCGCGCAAGGCGCCAGCGACGGGCGCGAGGCCAACCAGGCGAAGATCCTGCTGGGCGGGCAGAAGAACCGCGCGCAGGGCACGGCCGGCAAGCTGCGGCAGCAGCATGCGGCGCAGCAGGAGGCGTTGACGCAGCGCGTGCAGGAAGCCGCGCAGCAGGTGGCGCCCGCCGCCGCCATCGCCATGCATGCGCTGGGCGGACCGCAGGCCGCGCGTTTGCGCCTGGCGGAACTGGAGGACGTGGTGCTGCCGTACGCGCCGCCGGCCACGCGCGCCATCAGCCTGACGGTCACCGGCCAGCAGCGCATCGGCGTGACGGGGCCGAATGGCTGCGGCAAATCGACCTTGCTCAAGCTGCTGGCGGGGCAGGTGGCGCCGCTGTCCGGCCGCTGCGAGCTGCGCGCGCGCAGCGCTTATCTCGATCAGCAACTGGCGCAACTGGCGCCGCAACGCTCCGCCATCGACCATCTGCTGGACGCCAACCGCGAGGCCGGCGAGTCGGCGTTGCGCACCCACCTTGCGCAAATGGGGCTGGACGCGCAACTGGCCGCCGCGCCGGTCGGCACGCTCAGTGGCGGCGAACGGCTGAAGGTGGCGCTGGCCTGCGCGCTGTACGCCCATCCGCCGGCGCAGCTGTTGCTGCTGGATGAGCCGAGCAACCACCTCGACCTGGACTCGCTGGCAGCGCTGGAGGCCATGCTGCGGCAGTACCAGGGCGCGCTGCTGGTGGTGTCGCACGATGAGGTCTTCCTGCGGGCGCTGCACCTCACGCAGTGTTTGCGGGCCGATGCGGCAGGCTGGCATCTGCAAGTGTGAGCGCTTACTGCTGGTTCGTTACGGTATGCATGAGCAGATGCGGCCGGGCCTTGTGTTACTGTCGTTTACGGTGGCTGGCACCGGCGAGAGGAAAACGATGGACATGCATGTACTGGCCGTGACCAGCGACCCCGCTGAGCGGGCGCAGCTGGAGCAGATCCGGGGCCCGGCCGCCACCGATGACGCCGTGATCACGCTGCAGTTTGCCGCCACGCTGGCCGAGCTGGCCGCCCTGGCCGACGGCGCCGCCCCGGCGCCCGATCTGATCCTGCTCAACCCGCTGCTGGCGGATGCCCCGCCGGGCGCGCTGTGGCAGGCACTGGGCACCGCCGGCGACCGCACCCCGCTGGTGCTCCTGGCGCCGGCCACCGGCCTGTCACCGGCCGAGCAGGCGGTCAGGCTGGGCGCGGTGACCTACCTCGTCACCGCCGCCACCCCGCGCGAACTGCTGCGCCGTCTGCTGCAATCGGTGGTGGTGGCCACGCGGCTCGGCCGGCCGCCGCTGGACCAGCAGGGGCAGGACGCGCTGGTGCTGGAATCGATCGCCGACGCCGTCATCAGCACCGATGAGCATGCCCACGTCAGCTATTGCAACCTGGCCGCGCGCCGCCTGCTCGGGCTGGAGGTGGCGCAGATGCTGGGGCGGCCGATCGCCGACCTGATGCGCTTGCAGGACCCCAAGTCGCTGGCCGACATCGAGCATCCGGTGTGGCAGGCGTTGGCCAGCGGCGCGGTGGTGCGCATCCCCGCCGGCTGCATCCTGAGCCGGCCCGATGGCAGCGAGCTGATGATCGAGGACTCCACCGCGCCCATCCATGACGGCCGCGGCCGGGTGTGCGGCGTGGTGATGGTGTTCCACGACATCACCAACGCGCGCGAGCTGCAGGCCCAGGTCGATCACCTGGCGTGGCACGACTTCCTGACCGGGCTGCCGAACCGCTTTGCCGCCCACCGCCACCTGAACCGTATCCTCAAGGAAGCCCAGGCCGCCGGCCAGTCGCTGGCGGTGATGTATCTGGACCTGGACAAATTCAAGCTGGTCAACGACACGCTGGGCCACGCGGCCGGCGACGCGCTGCTGGTGTCGGTGGCGGCCCGGCTGCGCAGCTGCTTCCGCGTGGTGGACCTGGTGAGCCGCCAGGGCGGCGACGAATTCGTCGTGCTGATGGCGCCCGGCAGCAGCCGCCTCGACGCCACCCAGGCCGCGCAGCGCATCAGCGCGGCGGTGGCGCTGCCGCACCAGCTCGATGGCGAGCCGGTCCATGTCGGCTGCAGCATCGGCATCGCCCTCTACCCCGGCGACGGCGACAGCGGCGACGTGCTGTTGCGGCATGCCGACACCGCGCTGCACGCGGCCAAGGCGGCCGGGCGCAATGTGTGGCGCTTCTTCCAGCAGGAGCTGCTGAGCAGCGCGATCGAGCGGCGCCAGCTGGAGAACGGCTTGCGGCAGGCGCTGGGCAGCAGCGAGTTTGAGCTGTTTTACCAGCCCAAGGTGCGCCTTCGCGACGGCGCGCTGTGCGGCTGCGAGGCGCTGCTGCGCTGGCAGCACCCGGCCTGGGGCTGGGTCGATCCGGCGCGCTTCATCCGCAGCGCCGAGGAGTCCGGCCTGATCATCCCGCTGGGCCGCTGGGTGCTGGGCCAGGCGGTGCGGCAGGCGCGGCGCTGGGAGCAGCAGGGGCTGCTGCCGGGCGCGGTGGCGGTCAACGTCTCGGCGCTGGAGCTGCGGCAGGGCGATTTTGCCGACCATATCGGCAGCCATCTGGCGCAGGCCGGACTGGATCCGGCCCGCCTGCAGCTGGAGCTGACCGAATCGGCGCTGATGCGCGACATGCACGGCGCGCACGCGCTGTTGCACCGCCTGAAAGGCATCGGCGTGTCGCTGGCGATCGACGATTTCGGCACCGGCTATTCCAGCCTCAGCTACCTGGCCGATCTGCCGATCGATTTGCTCAAGGTCGACCGCAGCTTCGTGCACGGCATCGACCATGCCGCGCCGCGTCGCCAGACCCTGCTGCGCGCGGTGCTGGCGCTGGCCGACAATCTGGCGATCGCGGTGGTGGCGGAGGGCGTGGAAACCGCGCCGGAAGCCGACTTCCTGGCGGCGGCGGGCTGCGGCCAGGGCCAGGGCTATTTTTACAGCCGGGCGGTTGACGCGCGCACCTTCGAGCGGCGCTTCCTGGCGGCCGCGCCGGGCGCTCCCTAGGACGTCGCCGGACCGCGCCGCCGGCGCGACTCGAACAGGACGCGCATGATGGTCGCCGTCGGCAGGCCATAGATGCGCAGCAGGCTTTCCGCATAATGGCGGTCGCCGGCGCCGCACAGGCCGATCGCCCGCTCGACCGCCAGCGCGGCGGCCAGGTTGGTGCGCAGCGGCTGCGGGTGGGCGTCCGCCGCGTCGGCGTCGGCGCGCTGGCCGATGCCGGCGCGCGGCTCGGTGGCCAGCGCGTCGCGCACCGCCGGGTGCAGCGCGTCCTCGCGCCTTCGCGGCCCGGCCTTCGACAGCACGCGCGCCGCCACCGCCGGCGTCACGCGGCGCAACTGCAGGTAGTGCCAGGCGCTGACGCAGCCCCACAAGGTATCCATGCGGATGCCCGCGTCTATCACCTTGGCGCAGTGCCGGTCCTGCCGTTGCTCGTACTTCATGATCGCCTCCGATATGCTCAGCCGCGGCGCCGGGCGGCGCCGCGCGGCAGGCAACCACTATACCCCCTTTACGGCGTGAGCACGGCCACCGCGCCGCCGGACGGCGCCAGTTTCAGCGTGATGCTCTGCGCGGCGGTCACGCTGGCGCTGCTGGCGCGGAGGCGACTGGCGTCGGCGCCGTCCTGCAGCAACTCTGCGCGGTAGCTGCCCTTGCCGAGGAAGGCCAGCGGCACCGTCAGCGTGCGGGCCGATTCGTTGGTCATGGCGCCGATGTACCAGGTGTCGCCCTTGCGCCGCGCCGAGACGATGTATTCGCCGATGTCGCCGGCGAGGATGCGCGTTTCGTCCCACGTGGTCGGCACGGTCTGGATGAACGCCGCGCCGTCGGCCCACTTGCCGTCCGCCGTCTTGTAGGCCGACGGGCCGTCGGACACCATCTGGAACGGGCTGTCGTACACCACGTACATGGCGATGGCCTGGCCGCGCGTGGTCATCACCATCGGCTGGTGGTTGCGGGCCACGAAGGTGGCCGGCGTGGCGTTGCGGAAGCCGCCCGGCGTGTAGTCCATCGGCCCCAGGATCATGCGCGTGAACGGCAGCGTGACGTTGTGGCGGGCGGTGATGCGCGCGCTCCACTTGTTGTTCTCCGCGCCCAGCACGCCCTCCTGCGTGACGTAGTTGGGCCAGGTGCGGTTGAGGCCATTGGGCGGGTAGGCGCCGTGCAGGTCGACCATCAGGCGGTGCTCGGCGGCCTTGCGCAACACCGTGTGATACCAGTCCACCATCTCCTGGTCATTGCGGTTCATGAAGTCGACCTTGATGCCCTTGATGCCCCAGGCGGCGTACTGGGTGAAGGCGGCGTCCATCTGGTTGTCCAGCTGCTGCCACTGCACCCACAGCCACACGCCCACGCCTTGCGACTTCGCGTATTGCAGCAGCGCCGGCATGTCCAGCGCCGGCTTGGCGCGGGTGACATCGGCCTGCGGATTGGGTTCGACGTCGCTGCCGACCGACCAGCCTTCGTCGATCAGGATGTCGTCCAGCTTCATCTCGTTGGCGAAATCGACAAACGCCTTGTAGGTGGCGGTGTTGACGCCGGCGTCGGGCACGTTGACGGCCCAGTCGTTCCACCAGTCCCACGCGGTCTTGGCCGGCTTGATCCAGCTGGTGTCCTGGATGCGCGACGGCGCGGCCAGCGTCGGAATCAGCGACGACGCCACCAGGTCGCCCGGCGCGTCGCCCAGCATCACCACGCGCCACGGCGTGCGGAAGCCGTCCCCGCCCAGCTGCACGCTGGCGGCGACGCTCTGCTTGAAGCGGTAATCGCGGTTGTTGTCGAAGCGCGGCGGCAGCGTGACCATCACGCCCAGGCCGCCGTCGCCACGGCCGGACAGGTAGAAGCCCGGATAATCCTTGACGTCCGATTCGGCGATGGCGAAAGTGGTGCCGCCGGCGCCGGTCTTGCACACCAGCGGCGCGCTGTAGTTGTGGAAGTTGCGGATGCGCGAGGCCTGGACCGGGTCGTATTCCGCCTCGAAGCTGGTGTCGAAGCGGCCCATGTTGGCGCCCCAGCAGTCGTAGTCGCGCGGGAACTGGAACTGCGTGGCCTCGTTCATCACCTTGAAGGCGCTGACGCCGGCCTGCGCCGGCACCACGTAGCGCAGGGCCACGCCGTTGTCGTAGGCGCGCGCCAGCAGATGGAAGCGCAGCTTGCCGCCGGCGGCGGTAAAGGCGGTAAAGGCCAGGTCGGACTGGCGGTAGTGATCGGGCGCGCTGCGCGCCTTGCCCAGCACGATGTCGTAGGTGGCGTTGACGGTGTTTTCCACGTGGCCGTCCAGCGTTGCGCCGGCGCCGATGGCGGCGATGTCCAGGCTCAGTCCCAGCGGCGACGGCGCGATGATGCGCTTGCCGTCGCGGCTGACGCTGTAGGTGAACTTGTCGCTGTCGATGCTGATGGCGCTGCGGCCGTCGGGCGACTTGACGGTGACAACGTCGGCCCAGGCGGGAGCGGCGCAGGCGGCGGCCAGCGCCAGCAGGCCGGCGGCGCGGCGGGGATCGGTCATGGGAGGTCTCCAGTTGGTTTTTTCGCCATTTTGCTATCACCGCCGCCGCGACGCAATTATGAAAATCACCAACCGGCTGACTGTTTATGCAGCGGCCGCGTAACACAGCCTTGCCGGCACCTTGAGGGTGATCACCGTGCCCTGGCCCGGCGCGCTGCTGATGTCGATGGCGGCGCCGACGAAGCGCGCGCGTTCGCGCATGCCCAGCATGCCGAAGTGGCGCTCCTGCATGCGCTTGCGCACCTCCTGCTGATCCAGCCCGCGGCCGTCGTCGGCCACCATCAGCAGCAGGCCGTCGTCGTGGTATTCGATGCGCACGCCGACATTGGCGGCGCGCGCGTGCTGGAAGGCGTTGCGCAGCGCCTCCAGCGCGATGGCGCACAGCTCCTCCTGCACCGGCGGCGACAGCGGCCGGCCCACGCCCTCCACGTCGAGCCGGAACGCGGTCTGCGGCTGCTGCGCGGCCAGCGCGGCGCCGGCCTGGTTGAGCTGCTGTTCGATGTCCTGGCCGCTGCGCAGCTGTTGCATCTGGTCGCGCCCCTCGTTCATGGCGCGGTCGGCGTCGTCGAGGATGGCCTCCAGCCGCGCGCGCGGCTCGCTGCCCTCCGGCATCCGGGTCAGCACCGCGTACACCCGCAGCACCAGCGCCTGCACGCTTTGCAGGAAGGTATCGTGCAGCGTGCGGGCGATGCGTTCGCGTTCGTCCATGCGCACCTGCAGCTGGCGGGCGATGACGGTGGTGGCCTGCTTCAGGCGGTACTGGTAGATGCCATACAGGAGCAGCGCGCCGGCGGCGATGCACAGCAGCTGGAACCACCAGGTCTGCACCATGGTCGGGGCGATCTGCAGCGGCAGCGTGGCCACCGTCTCGCTGGCCACGCCGTCCTCGTTGACGGCGCGGACTTGGAACACATACTCGCCGGGGCCGATGTTGGTGTAGTAGGCGGCGCGGCGGCTGCCGGCGTCCTGCCAGCGGGCGTCGACGCCTTCCAGCATGTACTGGAAGCGCATGCTCTCCGGCTTGCGCAGGCCGGGCGCGGTGTACTGGATGTTGAAGTTGCGCGAATCCGGCGGCAGCAGCAGCGGCGCGTTGGCCGCGTAGACCTGCTTGTCGGTGGTGACCCGCAGCAGCTGCACCACCGGCTTGACCGGGTTGGTCTGGCGCGCCTTGGTATCCAGCCGCACCATGCCGCCGCTGGCGCGCAGCCACAGCACGCCGTTGCCGACGTTGTAGATCGATGGCTGGCGGTTGCTCAGCACGGCGCGTCCGGGATAGCCCTCAAGCGCGTCGATCAGCTCGTAGGCCAGCGGCATCGCTGGTTGCCGCAGCGCCGCTTCCCAGTCGGCGCGGCGCACGTGTACCAGGCCCTTGGGGCCGTTCAGCCAGCGGTCGCCGTCGGGCGTGACGGCCAGGCCGCTGATGTTGCGCAGCGCCTCGCTCTGGCGCGGCGCCAGCAGCTCGAACTTGCCGTTGCGCATGACGGCCAGGCCGCGCTCGCCGCTGACCACCATCTGCGGCCCCGGGAAGATGCCCGATTCCTGGCCCACCAGCGCGATGTCGTAGCGGGTTTTGTTGCCGTTGTCGTAGAAAATCAGGCTGCCGTCGTTGTTGCTCAGCCACAGCTGGCCGGGGCCGCCGCCGAGCGCCGACATGTAGATGCGTTGGGGCATCGGGAAGGCGTCGCGCGGCAGCCACTTGCCGTCGACCCAGCCCATCAGGCTGGTTTGCAGCGACACCATCCACAGCACCTTGCCGTCGTCCAGCAGGCCCACCACCGTCAGGTCGGTCGGCTTGCCGTTCACCGTCGGCAGCGGGATGCGGGTCGAGCGGCCGTGGTGGATGCGTTCGATGTCGCGGCTGCCGGCGATCAGCAGCGCGCCGTCGCGGTCGGTGGCCAGCGAGGTGCCGCTGCGGCGCGGGTCGCGCACCGGCGGGCCGTCGGCGCCGATGGTCCAGATGCCGCGCGACATCCATTCGGCCAGCCACAGCGTGCCGTCGGCGTCGCTGGCGACGCTCAGCTCGCCGCTGGGCGCGTCCAGGCGCGTTGGAACCAGCTTGTTTTCGCGGAAGCGGTCCAGCCCGGAGCGCGAGGCGATCCAGATATTGCCCTCGCGGTCCTCCAGCACGGTGGTGGCGGCCAGATCGGCCAGATGCCAGGTCTGGTCGAGCCGCTCGCTGGCGTCGCGGCGCGGGTCGAGCGGCTGGCCGGGCAGCATGCCGGCGCGGTTGATGCGGCAGATGCCCCGCGGGCACAGGATCGCCCACAGATTGCCGTCGCGGTCGAACTGGCCGGCAGGGCGCGACTCGGCCTGGTTGAAGTCGGGCGCGCGCGGCAGCGGCTGCGACAGCTGCGGCGCCGGCACCGGCCGCAGCACGTCGTCGTTGCCCGATATCCACAGGCGGCCGTCGGCCGACTGCAGCAGATCGCCCTGCATGCCGGCGCCGTCGACGCGCACCATCTGCCCGGCCTGCGCATCGTAGCGGTACAGGTGCTTGCGGTTGGCGACCCAGATGCGGTCGTACTGGTCGATCAGCAGGCTTTGCGTCCGGTCGGCCCACTCGGCGCCGGTGAACATGGCGTGCCACCGGCCGGCGGCGTAGCGGAACACGCCGGCCACGGTGGCGGCCCAGAGCGCGCCGTCGCGGTCCATGTCCATCGATTTGACCGAGCCCATCAGGGCCGGCACCGGCGGCAGCTCGCTGACCTTGCCGTTGGCGTGCACGACCAGCAAGCCTTCCGGCGCAAAGCCGACCACCAGGTCGCCATTGTCCAGCGCGCGCAGCGCCTGGACCTGGCTGTATTTCAGCGGATAGCGCTCAAAGCTGATGCCGTCGAAGCGGTACAGGCCGTCGAACGTGGCCAGCCACAGCCAGCCGTCGCGCGTCTGCGCCATGTGGCGGACGCCGGACGGGGCGCCGTCTTTTTCCGACCAGCGGGTGTGATTCAGGTCTTCCAGCCGGATGGCCGGATTCAGCGCCTGCGCCGCCTGGCACACTAGCAGTGCGGCCAGCGCCGTTGCCAGTTGAGTGAGTAGTGCGCGCATGACTGGGTCCCCGATGGCAAATAGATCATTCTAATTCGCTAGTCAGAGCGCCGGCCCGATCTTTCGATCGGTTTTATTCAGGAAACAACAGGTGGCGCTACCCGGATTGTCTACAGGGGGATCTGGCCAATTGCGGAGGCGCTGCGGGGTTGGCAATGAAATACTATTTTCCTCCAAACTTGATCGAAAGGCATACCATGCGACAGTTCTTCCCACCGGCCGCGCTGCGCCGCACCCTGCTGGCCGCCGTCTGCGGCCTGACGCTGCTACAGGCGCACGCCGCCGCGCCGCTGTCCACCATCGTCACGCCCGGCTATGCGCGGGTGATGGTGGGCGATTTCGAGGTCACGCCGCTGAGCGACGGTACCGCCGATCTGCCAATGGTCGACCTGCTGCAGAACGATAAGGCCGCCACCCAGGCGGCGCTGGCCAAGGCCCACCTGGGCACGCCGACCACCACCTCGACCAACGCCTTCCTGGTCAACACCGGCAAGCGGCTGGTGCTGGTGGACACCGGCAGCGGCGCGCTGTTCGGGCCCACGCTGGGCAAGCTGGTCAGCAATCTGAAGGCCTCCGGCTACCAGCCGGAACAGGTGGACGACATCCTGATCACCCACTTCCACCCGGACCACGTGGGCGGGCTGGCCGCCAACGGCCAGATCGTCTTCCCCAACGCCGTGGTGCACGCCGACCAGCGCGACGCCGATTACTGGCTCGACGCCGCCAACAAGGCCAAGGCGCCCAAGGACTTCGCCGGCTTCTTCGATGGCGCCGAGGTGTCGCTGCGGGCCTACATCAAGGCCGGCAAGTTCCAGCCCTTCGACCACAACGGCGAGGTGGTGCCGGGCATCAGCTCCTACTCCAGCTACGGCCACACGGCCGGCCACACCTCGTACGTGGTGGAAAGCAAGGGCAAGAAGCTGGTCATCCTGGGCGACCTGATCCACGTGGGCGCGGTGCAGTTCGACAAGCCGAGCGTCACCATCGCCTTCGACAGCGACGGCAAGCAGGCCTACGCCGCCCGCACCGCCGTGTTCGGCAAAATCGCCAAGGAGGATGACCTGGTGGCGGCCGCCCACCTGCAGTTCCCCGGCATCGGCTACATCCGCGCCAACGGCAAGAGCTGGACCTGGACGCCGGCCAATTACACCGTCCGCCCTTGACCGGCTGGCCGGCTGTGATACGCTGCTGCGGTTGCCATAACGTAGGAGTGTCGCGGTGGATCGTCGTCAATGTCTCGCCCTGGCCGGGGCGCTTGCCCTGGGCCGGGTAGTGCCTGCCTTTGCCTCGGACCAGGGAGCGCGCTATGACGCGGTCATGACCGATTATTACGACTTCAACGGCACGGTGGCGGTCGGCCTCGGCGCCGAGGTGTGGTACACCAACGCGCTCGGCAGCGCCAATCCGCAGACCAATACGCCGATGGCGCTGACCACCCGCTTCGAGACCGGCTCGGTGTCGAAGTGGGTGGCCGCCATGGTGGTGATGAAGCTGGTCGACATGGGCAAGCTGGCGCTGGACGAGCCCATCATCCGCTACCTGCCGGCCTACCGCGCTGACACCGGCGCCCAGCTGACGCTGCGTCACCTGATGAGCCACACCAGCGGCGTGCCCAACCAGGTGCTGGAGGCGCGCAAGGCCGATCCCGCCATGCGCTCGCAGCCGCTGGAGCAGATGGAGGCGGTGCGCCGCTACGCCAGCGGCGACCTGCGCTTCAAGCCGGGCACGCAGTGGGACTATTCGCACTCCAACTGGCTGATCGTCAAGGCCATCGTCGAGCAGGTCAGCGGCCAGCGCTACCGCGAGTGCGTGGCGGCTTGGCTGCTGGAGCCGCTGCAACTGCGCAATTCCGGCATCTTCGCCGGCGACTCCGACCAGGTGGCCGGCATGGCGCTGGGCTACACGCCGTCTGCGCAGACGCCGCCGTGGACGCGCAACGTCAGCCCGGTGCCGGACTACATGGCCATGGCGGGGGGTTTCTACAGCACCGCCATCGACATGATGTTCCTGATGAACGGCGTGCTGGGCGGGAGCGTCCTGACGCCGGCCTCGCGCGCCACGCTGCTGCGCGTGCAGCACCAGGGCGAACACTACGCGCTGGGCGGACGCACCCAGCTGGCGGGCATCGCCGGCCAGCCGCGCGAGTGCGCGTGGGAAGACGGCTCCAACGGCGGCTTCCGCCTGGTGGCGCGGCGGGTGCTGGCGGACGAGGTCAACGTGGTGGTGTTCAGCAACAGCAGTTACGATCACCGCAAGCTGGGCCAACTGGCCAGCGCGCTGACCGAGGTGGCCTACGCCGGCTTCAATCCGATGCGCTACCGCAAGGCGCCGGGGGCCTAGCGCGGCGGCCAGTGTGGTGCCGGTGTGACGTCCGCCGGCACGTGCAAATTGCTAGTAACGAAATTCTTTCCAATTGTCACGAAACGCGCGTAGAATTAGTTCCATACGGAAAAACTCTCCGCCACCGAAACCTTATCCTCGTTTCTTCCTCTCTAACGCAGCCGCTATGCTGCCGATCTGACCGCCCGAGTGCGCGCACTCCATCTTCGCGGGACAGCTGGTGTGTATGGAGTGCATTATGAAGGTAACGATCAAATTCCGCCTTATCGCGACCATGGCCTTGTTGGGGCTGTTAATTGTGGTCGCCGGCGTCAGCGGACTGTACGGCATGCAGAAGGTTAATCTCAGTCTGCAGGACGCCAATGACAACACCATGCCGTCGGCGGTCGCCATCGGCGAATCGCAACTGGCAATGGCGCGCTCGCGGCTGGCGCTGGACCGCGTCACCATGCATCCGGAACTGCCGGACTCGGGCAAGACGCTGGCGCGCGCCGAGAGCTTCATGGCGACCTCCGACAAGGCCTGGGCGCGCTACCTGACGCTGCCGCAGGGCGACGAGGAAAAGCGCCTGTCCGACCAGATGGACAAGGACCGCAAGGCCTTCATCGAGCAGGGCTACCAGCCGCTGGTGCGGGCGCTCAACGCCAAGGACGCCGAACAGGCCGACAAGATCACCATGTCGGTGATGCAGCCGCTGTTTGCCAAGCTGTCGGAAAGCGCGCAGGCGCTGAGTGAGTTCCAGACCAAGTCCAACGCCCGGCAGTATGAAGACAGCCAGGCGCGCTACGCCAGCCAGCGCTGGCTGACGGTGGGCGTGATCGGCGCCGGCGTGGTGCTGATGCTGGTCGCGGCGGCCTCGCTGCTGCGCTCGATCCTGGTGCCGATCCGCGCCTCGGTGACGCACTTCTCGCGCATGGCTGAAGGCGACCTGTCGAACCAGATCGAGGTGCGCGGCAACGACGAGATGGCCGAACTGATGCAGGCGCTGGCCACCATGCAGAGCAAGCTGGCCGCCACCGTGATGACGGTGCGCGCCGGCGCCGCCAACATCGCCACCGCCACCTCGGAAATCGCCACCGGCAACCTCGACCTGTCGGGCCGCACCGAAGAGCAGGCGGCCAGCCTGGAGGAAACCGCCTCCTCGCTGGAAGAGCTGACCGCCACCGTGCGCCAGAATTCCGAGAATGCCCGCCAGTCCAACCAGCTGGCGCAGGACGCCTCGCGGGTGGCGGCGCGCGGCGGCGAGGTGGTGGGCAATGTGATCAACACCATGGAAGCGATCCGCGCGGCGTCGACCCGCATCGCCGACATCATCGGCGTGATCGACGGCATCGCCTTCCAGACCAACATCCTGGCGTTGAACGCGGCGGTGGAAGCCGCCCGCGCCGGCGAGCAGGGCCGCGGCTTTGCCGTGGTGGCGTCCGAAGTGCGCAGCCTGGCGCACCGCAGCGCCGAGGCGGCCAAGGACATCAAGGCGCTTATCAGCGACTCGGTGACGCAGGTGGACGGCGGCGTCACCCAGGTGCGCGAAGCGGGCGACACCATGGGCGAGATCGTCGCCAGCATCGAGCGCGTCACCGCCATCATGGTGGAAATCAGCGCGGCCGGGCAGGAGCAGGAGATCGGCATCAGCCAGATCAACCAGGCGGTGGCCACGCTGGACGCGACCACGCAGCAGAATGCCGCGCTGGTGGAAGAGGCGGCGGCGGCCTCGGCCTCGCTGTCGGAGCAGGCCGAGCGGCTGTCGCAGGCGGTGGCCGCGTTCAAGCTGGACGGCAGCAGCCAGCCGCGCAGCGCCGGGCCGCGCGGCGGTAACGCCCCGCGCATGGCCAGCCGCGCCCTGCTGGCGCACGCCTGACGCACCGCCGCGCCGCAGGGGCGCCGTTACGCCCGCTGTCGCGGCGTCTGCGGCAGCCCCTGCGGTTTCAGGCGACTAGGCAGTCCAGACCAAATTCCACAGGTGCCCATCCAGGTCCTCGAAGCCCTGGTCGTACATGAAGCCATGGTCCTCCGGCGGATGCGGAATGCGGGCGCCGCCGGCGCTGGCCTTGGCGATCAGGCGATCGACCTCCTCGCGGCTGTCGCACATCAGGCAAATGACGACCTCGTTGGCCTCCCTGGCCTGCACCACCGGCTTGTTGATCAGCGACTGGAAAAAGTCCTCCGCCGCCAGCATCACGTGCATGCCGTCCACAATATCCATGAACGCCGCCTGCGGATTGCTGAATTGCGGATTCAGCCGGAAGCCCAGCGCCGTGAAGAACGCTGTCGATTGCTCCACGTCCTTGACCGGCAGGTTGAAAATGATTTCCTGTTTCATGACGCCTCCTCAGTAAAAATGACGGGACCTCCGACTGCCCCTCTTGTCTGACGACGAATCATGACGCAAGAAATCGACAAGCGGCGGATATTTTTTTTTTCAGGCCAGCGGGACATTCAGGAACCGAAGCGCACCGTCACGGCCTTGCCCGTATACCTGACGGTACGGGGCGCACCGCCGGCCCCCGCCACCGAGATGCGCAGCGAGCGTTGCCGCACCATGCCGGGGAACGCTCCCTGGCGTGCGCCGATGCGCAGGGTGCGCGTGGCGTCGTCCCAGGCCAGCTCGTAGCGCGCCGACTGCCCTTTTTCGTAGGCGTAGGTCTCGTTATCGTCTTCGTAGACGGTGAAGCGGCCGTCCGCGCCCGGGTAAACATGCACGTCGTATGGCGCATCCGGCTTTTCGGTCGCATACTGCTGCACCGGGCCCATGGGAATGATGGCGCCGGCGCGCACGTACAACGGCACCACGTCGAGCGGCGTCTCGCGGCTCACCGTGGTGCCGCCGGCATAGCGCTGCTGGGTCCAGAAATCGTACCAGTCGCCCCCGCGCGGCAGATAGGTCTTCAGCGACAGGTCGCGCGGCGCATTCGCCGCCGCGGCCAGCGCGCGCAGATCGGATGGTGTGCGCCACGTCAGGCGCACGGAACGGTTGCCGATGTCCTGGTAATACTCGACCTTGAGCGGCACCCGTTCGCCCTTCTTCAGCGTGCGCTTGACCTCAAGATGGCGCGTCGCCGAATTCTTCCAGTCGTCGATCACCTGCTGGTCGCCGAGGAACAGGCGCAGGCCATCGTCCCCGCTCAGGCCGATTTCATATGCGCCGTCTTCCGGCGCCACCAGTTCGCCCTGCCAGCGTGCTGAAAAGCGCTGCAGCGAGGTCAGTCCGCCAGGGATCTCCGCCAACGGCGGGTCCGGCCAGTCATGGTCGATCTTCTCGTCCACCAGCTGCCCGCGCGGCGTGTCGAAGTTCTCGCCGGAGAAGTACTGCAGCGCCAACCCGCGCTTGCCGTCCGCCGTGCGCAGGTAGTCGGCCGGTATGGTGGCCGGCGCCGGCGTGACCGCGTGGTACATCGCCCGCGTGACCGGGTGCACCAGCAGCGCGGGACCGAACATGAACGCGTCGTTGATGTCGTAGGTGGCCGCGTCCTGGGCGAAGTCCATCGGCAGCGCGCGCATCAGCGTGTAGCGATCCGACGTGACTTTGGCGCTCAGACTGTAAATATAGGGCAGCAGCCGGTAACGCAGCTGTACCGCGTTGAGCATGGACTGGTACACCACCGGGTCGAGCTGCTTGAACAGGTAGGGCTCGCGTTCGATGCTGGTGCCGTGCACGCGCATGATCGGATTGAAGGTGGCGTACTGGAACCAGCGCGCATACAGTTCGCGGTACGCCGGATTGTGCTCGCCGCCGGGGAACTCGGTGACAAAAAAGCCGCCGGTATCCTGCGTCCAGTACGGGTTGCCGGTGATGGTGACGTTCACGCCCCCTGCAATCTGCTGGCGGAAGGTCTTCCAGCTGGCGAAGATGTCGCCCGACCATGAAGCCGCCGCCGTGCGCTGCGCGCCGGCCCAGGCGGAGCGGGTCAGTGTGAACACGCGCTTGTTGTCGCTGGCGCGCTGGCCCTGGTAGGTGCCTTCCGTCGTCAGCAGCGAGTACGGGTTGAGGTAGCGCGTGAAATCCCCCATGGCGTTGCTGCCCAGGGCTTTGGTGTCGCGCACGTTGTCCATGGCGTTCCACATGGCCGAACTGACTTCGACCTCGGTACCGTCCATCCACAGCGCATCGACGCCCTGGTCCAGCAGGCCGGATTTGATGTGCTTGAAGTAGATCTGGCGACCCAGCGGGCTGTAGGCGTCATATACGCGGGCGTGTTTGGAAATCCAGTGCAGCGGCGCGAAGCGCAGGCGGTGCTGGTCCAGTTCATGCGCCAGCGCCGTGTCGTCGCCGATCGAGGGCCAGATCGATACCATCAGCTTCATGTGCAGCCTGTGGATCTCGTCGGTCATGGCCTTCGGATCGGGATAGCGCTCGCGGTCCCAGGTCATTCCGCTCCAGCTGCCGTCCTTGTCGGAGCCCCAGTATTGCCAGTCCTGCACGATGTAGTCGAGCGGGAAGCGCTCGCGGCGGAAGGTGCGCGCCACCTCCAGCAAGCGTTGTTGCGTGGGGTAGCGTTCCTTGCTCATGAACAGGCCGAACGCCTGCTTGGGATACATGGGCGCGTCGCCGGTGAGCCAGCGGTAGGCGCCGACCACGTGGTCCATGCTGTCGCCGGCCATGAGGTAGTAATCCACCCCGCCCGGCGCGCTCTCGGCCCACAGGCGCGCGCCGTCGGCATCGTCGCGGAAGCGCATCATGGAATAGGTATCCCACAGCACGCCATAGCGCTCGGACGACACCATCACCGGGATGATGATGCCGACGTTGGTCTGCACCAGCAGCAGGTCCTTGTTGCGGCGGTTGACTTCTTCATCGGCGGTGAAGCCGAAGCCGTAGATCCCTTCGCCCGGTTTGAGCGTCAGGCGGTTCTCCACCTCGTAGGTTGGCGCACCCGAGATGGTGCGCGGCGTGATGGTTTGCGGCGTGGCCGCATCCTCCCGCGTCAGCGCGCGGCCGTCGCCGTCGGCGAAGGCGATGGCACCGCTGTGCTTGTCGATGGTCAGGCGCAGCCTGGCGCCGACCAGTTCCAGCGCGACGCCTTGATCGCGCAGCGCGAACGCTACGTCCTGGGGACGGCGTATCACCACCAGGCTGGGATGCTCCCAATACGACGCGCCAAGGTTGGCGTTGACGCGCACCACCGAAGGCGAATAGAAAATCACCGATTTAGTGACGCCATTGAGCTGGAATTGCACACCGTTGGCCACACGCTGGAAGCGGAATTCCGTGCTGGCCGGGGCGTGCAGCGCTTGGAGCCGGCCCAGCGCATCGAGCGGCTGGGGGATCTCGGCGGCCTGCGCGGACCAACATGCGGCGATCGCCAGCGCCACCAGCGACGCGCGCCGTACGCCCGTAAAACGAGGGTAATGAACCAATCGTGTCTCCTCATCCCTGGTGGATGCTTATTTGTTTGGCAAACATACCGCTTTTGGCTGGCACTGGCCAATAACTTTATGGCCGGATCAGATACCAGAACCAATATCGTCGTGAGCACATATTCAGGTGCGTCGCTACCGCCTTGAGCATCTGCAGAATTACCCGCGCGTTGTGCAGGAAGTTGAACCCGATGCGTTCGTTATCCACGATTCATCCAGTCCAGGTGGAGGTATCGATGAAACCTGCTCACTGTTTGTTTCCAGATCGACTGCTTCGTGGTTGCGTTGCTCAATTTTTGAGCGGAATTGTGAGACGATAAGTGCACTGGGATCTGTCCCATTCTTGAACCGCAACGCTCTCCGATGGCAAACCACCATGACAATCTAGTGCAAGCCGTAACATCGTCCGGTGGCTCGCGCGCTGCGTGGTGGTGACGCAACTGGTGCTGATGAGGTGTTGGCGCTCGCGCATGACCAAGTTGCTCTCTGGGAGCAAGGCCGTTTGTGTAGTCAGGACTATATAGACGCGTGGAGGGAACTGCTGCAGCACCCGCAGCAAGCAGCTCAGATTCTTGAAGAAAGGTCCTCCCGTGCAGCTGCATTACGCCAGAACTCGCCCTTCGTTGCTTCTGTCCGCAAATTCCAAGCATTAGCGAATGCGGCGTGAGCAGATTCTGCTTGCTTTAAAAGAGGCTGCGAAGTGTGGTCCTCACACTGAATTCGTCATTGCCGGTAGCCTGTCCGTTTTGGGCCTCAAAGCGCTGCCTCCCGAGCTGATGTCCATGTCCATCGACATCGACTTCTTTCCGTTACGTGACCCTACGCATGTGCAGGACATTGTCGATGAGTTGGGTGAGGACTCGGTCTGTCATGAGCAGCATGGCTACTATCTCGATCCGATCAGCAGTGGCATCTTGGTGCTGCATCCCGGTTGGATGGAGCGCCTGGTGATGTTGGAGTTCGGAAGTATTCGCGCCTACTTCCTTGATGTCAACGACACTGCTATTTCCAAATATGTGCGCAGTGCTGAGAATGATTTCCGACGGATCGATGCCGGCCTGGAGGCCGGTGTGCTCGACTTCGACATCATCGAAGGCCGAGCCCAGTTTGAGGTGGACTACCCTGGCAAAGACGATAGGCATTTGCTTGTCGAAGGGTGATGTCCGGATGCAAACTATATTCTTCGTCTGCCCCCGGTCTAATCAACTAAGTGTCGTTGGATATCTGATTATGCGTCGCAAATATCCGCGTATGCGTCGCGCGTGGCTGGCAGGCCGGAATATTAACTTGAACGGCCTATCAATAAAATCAATTTGTTAGAGAAATCTGCGCTTAGAAAGAGGCTGTGATTAACTTGAACACAAAAGGGATCGCAAACCTTTGCCTTCACGTCCAGGAATATTAACTTGAACGTAGGCTCACGTATTGGTCTCCAGATCTTCGTAAGCGTATCAGCATAAGCCGAGCGCAAGATCGCCCGCAGATTGCCGAAGAGGCAGCGCAATATGGCGCTTACGTTGTCGCCGAAGCCGTCGATGCTTCGTGCTGGACTGCATCCTGATGGCGCAAGAGCAACAGGCACAAGATGCTGAGTGCCCTCAAAACGTTGCATGAAGGGAATTATATGAAATTATGGCTCAGGAATAATTTTGAGAATTATGATTTTTCCGTAACTTTATTTCCTATAGTCTGACTTCTCAAGCTTTTGTAAAGCTGCAAGCGTCCCTTAACGAACAAATCTCAGCTAAGCTATCGGAGGTTGCAGAGAACATTTTGGGGGCAACGAGCTCCTTGACAGGTACGCCAAGGGCCTCGACCAGCAGACTAAGTGATGCACCCATCTGTAATAAACTCCTGAATTCGGTACTGCCCCTCCGCCCCCAGTATTTCAGCAACTGCGAAGCGGTGATATGTTGGCCGTCGTTGAAGTCACGGCAGATGCCCCACCAACTCGGGGGCAAGAGTGTGCTTGGACGGATGTCAAACCAACGTCCGGTAATTCTCATTTACTATGCGTGGCCTGATTCCCGCCAGATGCTGGACTTGTCGAGGGAATGGATGCAGCTTGCAGTTGAACTCGATATGTCCGGATAGTGCGCCGTCTAGGTCGGGGGGGCTGACTTTCCGATTCCGCACGATCTGGTTTGCGAATCCGTCGGAGATCGGGTTCGATATCTGAAGTATCGCGTTCTCCCCGGGAGCGAATTTCTGCTTACGCAGGACAGTTGCCTTCATCGACGCACCGGCATACGAGAATTCGAATTCCGCTCGGTCAAGCTCCACCTCGAATGGCGAAAGGTTGATGATGTGAAGCCACAGCTGGAACGACGCTGCTTCTCCAAGGTCCACTCTCGCGGCTTCATTCCGTGGCATTAGGTCTACGTACTGGAGTGCCGCGAGCCTTTCGCGCGGAAAGAAGTACTTCAGTGCGAATCCTGGCATCCACTTTACGGCAGTCCAAATGCTTTGCACCGGTATTCCATGAAAATCCATTAGATAAGCCTTTCATATTTCAAGAACGTGGGATTCGCGTAGTCTATTGTTCCAGGTTCGTATTTGCTCTCTGCTCCGCCGACCACGTGAGAAATTCACTGAATACCTTGCCGTGGTGTAGTGGTGTGCGAACTCTAACGGGATGCTTTTAGCTGATTTAGCACGAGCTGCAGCCTTCGGAACAGATCGTCGTATGCGTCAATGTCGGCGACTTTTCTATATTTCCGCGTCCACTTCAAAGTCGCGACACTGGCCTTAGTCATGTTGCGGTCTCGCCCCATGACCACGATGCCCGATGGGTTAGTGAACTAAGAATGGTTTGATTCATGATTCTTGTGGATTAATCAGAGCAAAATATTCGCATGGCAACGTTGGCGCGAGCAGCGGAAGTTTGGAGTGTGCCGAGGTAGTACGTCATCTGAAGTGACAATGGAGTAGGTCCGCCGCCACGAGTGAGTTGTCGAACAAGTGCTTTCTTACTGAGGGTACGGCCAACAAAGATCCAAATCTCCTTTGAGTACTGTGCAGACTGGATGCAACGTTTGATCTCGCCCCATGTGGCAGCAAGATCAGGGTTAGAAGATCTCAGAACTCGATGCGGAACCTGCCGGAGATCATCGGTCGACCATGGCGATGCCCACCATGTGGCACGATCCTTTAGCCGTGCGCCACGAGCCATGAATGCAAGAGATGCCATCGCCTGCCGGCCAACGATTTGCATGGAGCTCACGCTCATCGTGCTATCGTTGACCTTGGCGTGGACGAACACTACGCGACGAGGGTTCTCACCCTTGAGCATGAAATCTGCTTGTTCTTGGCCGCCATCATCGCAAACCACCGTGTCAAAAGTGTGTAATTCCTGAGAAAGCGTAGGGTCGAGCGTGCGCAGGGGGCGTAACCTAGCGGTGGACGGGGCGCCGTGGTTCGAGAGACCGAACTCGGCGAAAACGCCACCAAAGACTGATTGCTCCACCCACTGCCGCGCATTTCCTCCGCCCTTCTCCGACAAAACTTGCGCGAGCCATGGTGACGGCGTCAACATCTCCAGGGGGGAACCTTCTTCATGGCCCGCCGCAATGGCATCAATGTCCAAGCCAGTTTGATAAAAGAGTCGCTTCGCGTAAGTGAGATCTGATCCGCTCGGTATGACTCGAAATGCTTGCTCTTTGTTGAGGGCGCGCACTATCGACGCGGGCTCAGTGGAGGGGGAATTGGGGTCCCTGACGAACGCGTCCAGCTCTGGCGATTCGATGTCATATCGACCTCGAGGTCGAACATTACCAGTGACTGAATATTTTATATTCCCATTGAGGGCTTCGCCGTCGACATTCAAGATAAATGCCCCGGTCCCGTCAACATCGACACAAGTTTCCGCGTGTCGAAGCGATTCGCACTTCGCGGAATTCCAGCCAGCTGTATCCAATGAAATGTCTAGTAAATCATAAAAATCAAACAGGATGTTCATGGGTACAGCATCCTGTACAGGTGGTGCCGCAACAGACCGAGCGAATCGATCAAAGACGCCGCTGATGGGGGCTTTTGAATCAAGAACTGCGGCCAAATGCTGAATCCACAAGAAGTATTCATTGACCGATCGTCGCTGCGTGCGCGCGCTGTAGTCAGAAACGCTGGCTCTGGAAATCGACAAGTACCGTGTCACCGCGGTATCTTGCAGCCGCATCGATGCCCGCACTGAATGTAGCGCCTGGCTGCTTTGCGACAAATCGAAGAAGCCGCTGGCGAAATCGTGCATACGAGCTGTTACGGAACGGACAGCAGATTCTGACAAGTCTAAGCCGATGGCAGACGCTTGTGACACTCTTGACGCTATGCCTTTCCCGTTCGCCGGAATCAGACGCTGTAGGTGTTCCGCGCACTCAGGCTCCAGACCAAGTGCTTCCAAGTCAATCACTATGCCGTCGGTGTCTAAGATGAACACCCGCGCGTCGATGTAGCAGATTACCATCACACCCAATCCCCAAATCGGTAGGGAGTGTCTAATTAACAGTTCAGAGTTCTTGCAAGTCAGATAGTGAATTAACCGGACTGACGTTGGCTCCGCGACTCCAGGTAGAAGAATTGTCACGTTGTAACGGTCCTCGAGCTGCATTGCCTCGGCACATGCTGTTGCGAGACCGTCAAGTGTGGCAGTGCCTGAGTACCGGTAGATAGAAGTCCTGAGAGGCACGGCAAAATCTGCGTATTTAGGCGGTTCCAGAGAGTTGTCCAACGGAACACGCTCGCGAAAGTCGCCAGCCAAGTATTGGTAAGGGGCGACGCTCTGCAAGAGCAAATTCGGCAAGTTCGACTCTTGTTCAAGAGCGCGCTTCGGATCCTTGGCGAAGTGGCGCTCGTAGCGGATGTATCGCTCAAAGCGGGCTTGTACATCGGCCTGTATATCTGCGCTGGCAAATACGGTTGCAACTTCTTTGCCGGGAGAAGTTCGATCAAGTACACGAATTACGCGACCAATCTGCTGGATTGTCGCTCGTGATGCGGAAAATGGTTCATAGATCGCGATGGCTGCGAAAGTGCTATCGTCGACACCTTCGAGGAGCTTCCATTGATGGAGCCAGTACTCTACAGGGCCGCTCTCATGCGCTCGGAGAGCCCGATTGACGCTTTGAAACTCCAGTTTCGCCGGGTCGTCACGTTTTACGTTGTCATGGATTAGAACAGCGCTGCTGCCGAGAATCTTTAGTGCATCACGCATGCGAATCAGCGATTCATAATCGGCGCAGCGCACGATCACGCGTCTTGGTGCTAGCGTTGCGGGCCAGTACTGAGTGTCCAAAACTGAGATCTTGAATTTTCTCAAGGCATCGGAGAATTCCGAAGGACTACAACCGCTTTTAGGTAAATGCTGAGTGCCAGCAAACATGACTGGCCGGACTAGATGCTGGCTGGTCGCTTCTTCATAGCCAAGATTGAAAGCAAAATTGCCGCGCACTTGAAAGTACTTGAAATCGTTGCGGTAAGGCGTCGCACTAAACAGCACTGTAGGACGCGCCAACTCGCGAATGCACTGAGACCAAACAAAGGCCGGTTCGTAGTGGCCTTCGTCAACAATGACGAGATCAAAGTCGGAGAGCACTGCACGGACGAGATCTGCTTGTGAAGTCGTCCATTCAGAAGATCGAGGGACATCGGTAGGGACTTCATCGCGCTCGGTCGGATAGCTACCGGTGAGTCGATGGGCAGGACGAGGTGGTCGAAGTATCTGCGCTAAGGCATTGAAGGTTCCCACAACGACCAGCCGCTCGCCCTTAGGATAAGAACTCAAGGCTGTCGACGTCGAGGGCAGAAGCCTCATGACGCCATCGGTAGCCATCTGGGTATCCGTGGGTGCTGCGCCGCTACGTTGGGAGGCCCTAAGCCCGGTTTTCCCATACTCAAGATTAAAGTGCTTCCAAAACCTCCAATGAACATCGTTTAGCATCTGATCGACCAGGGACCTTCGGGGCGTGATGATGAGAGTCCTGGAAACTTCCGGCAGTGCACAGGCTAAAGTTGCAATCACTCCGGACTTTCCTGTTCCTGTGGGCATCTTGATAAGCGCAGACTCTGATATCGAGCCCCTCCCAACTGCGCCGAGATAGGCCACTGCAGTTCCCACTGCACGACGCTGAGGGGCCCAGAGACCTGCTGACGGCCTATAAGTTCCAGAGTCGGCCGCCGCAGTCCAGAACTTATGATTCGACAATGCCATCATCGCGTTGTCGAAATATTGCTGCTGGTCTGCTGTTCGGCTCTGCGGCAAGCAGCATGTCCCGCCGAAATGGGACATATCCGTCGCTGCGGAATTAGTGATGTCCAAGTCCGATAGCTGCAATTTTTTTCCCCCAGTTCTATATTTTCCGGCCACAGCGGACGGTCTGGTCAGCCCCAAACCCTATACCAATCACCTTGCCACCTATAAGTACGGCCTAGTCAAGATGACGGAATTGTCAAAAGCCCTCTGAAACGACAAGCGCAGCCGGATCAGCCTACCCGGATAAAACTTTTCCCATGATAAACGTGATTGTTAGTATGATTGTAATAATGCCACATCATCCTGATCGTAAATCTGTAACCCGGAGAAATATTTGCGCATTAACCACGCCATTTTGATTCGCGCGCTTCCCGCTGACCGGCTGGAGGACTTTGTTAACGACTGGTTGGAGCAGCGTTATAAGGACTACAGTAGTCACGAGCTTTGGCGCGGGACGGGGGACATGGGACGCGACGTTACAGGCTATGTCACGGAAATGCGCATGGAAGGCCCATGGGACAATTTTCAGTGCAAGCAACTCAACAAAAATTTGTCCGAAAGCGCTGCTTTCATCGAGCTTGGTAAGATTTTTATGCACTCGGCAGACGGGGCGTTCGCTTTACCTCGTGCCTACTTCTTCGTCGCGCCAGTCGGCGTCGCTCGCGCCGTGCAGCAATACATCGCCCATCCAGAACGCTTCAGGCAGGCCTTCCTTGATCGATGGAATGCCGACATCGCTGGGCGACTGGTGGACAAGCAGACTATTTCATTGAGTCCTGCTATCGAAGCCAAAATCAAAGCCTTTGATTTCAATCAGATCCATTGGCTTGACTCTACACGGCTTGCAAACGACGCTGCCTGTAAGCCAGTTCTTGTAAAGTGGTTCGATGAAGATCCAGGCCCCTCGCCGCGAGGGGTGGTACCTACAGAGATTCAGGCGAACGAATCGGCATACATCGGTCAACTACTCCAGCTTTATTCAGAAAAGGGGCCTGGTAATTACCCCGATGCCGCAGCCGCGTTGGCAAGCGTACAGTTCGGGACACACTTGCGTGACCAACGGACACGCTTCTTCGACTCGATGGCGTTCGATCGCTTCTACAGAGATTCCACGCCGGAGGAATATTTGAATACCTTTAAGGACGAGATCTACCATGGAGTCGTTGAGATTCATGGCGATGAGCACGCGAACGGTTTTGCAAAGCTTAGCCAAGTAATGAAGCAGGCCGCCGTCCTTCAACCTTCCGGTGTTCTTGGCAAGCATGCGGGTCCGCAGGTTAAGCAGGGAACCTGCCATCAATTTGCAAACGAAGGACGTCTGCCATGGCATCAATAGAAGTAACACGCGGCATTCCTCCCTTCAACAGTAAGCTCGAGACCGGCATCCGAGCTCTGGTTGTACTAGAAGCGTTTTATCCCCGTCGTTGCGATTTAACCGAAATGACGTGGTTTGATCACCTAGTGGTCCACACCGGAGACCTTGATGGTCAGGATGTGCCCGATAGCCTCCATCCAGATCTTCCTAACAGCGCTGGCGAGCTACTCGTTCGCCGCCAATTAGTAGAACAAAGCATGCGCATAATGCAGCAAATGCACCTCATCGAAGTGTTCGAGTGTGAAAGAGGAATTGAATACTGCGCGAGTGAAGAGGCACCGAGCTATCTAGACTTATTGCAGACGCCATATTCGCTCGCCCTGAAGCAACGCGCCAAATGGATGGCAAACCACTTTGTTGATCGCACAGCTGCAGAGATGCGGGGGTTAATTGAAAATAGAATTGGGCGATGGACCGCGGAGTTCCACTCCGTTGAGACACCAATAGGATTATCGAAATGACTGGCATCCGACTTCGCCACCTTAGCTTTACCGGTCCCAACGTAAAACCTGCGGAGCTGGAGTTCGACAACGGACTAAACATTATCTATGGCGCGTCGAATACCGGTAAGTCTTTCACTTCGAAAGCGATTCTCTTCATGCTTGGCGTGTCTAAGAGCTTGCCGCAGACCGAAGAGATTCTTGCATACGACGCTGCCTGGTTGGGCCTGACCCTGGCCAATGGTCGCAATGTCACGCTCTACCGCGCTACCGAAGGCGGCCATTTCAAGCTCTTTGAAGGCCTCATTAAGAACGCGAAACCAACCGAAGGTACTGTTTTGCGTCAACAGCATGATACCCGGCGGACAGATTCTGTCTCACAAATGCTGCTCGATGTGATGGGATTTTCGGGTAAACAAATCGTGCGCGACTCCAACGGGAAAAAAGATAATTTGTCCATCTTCCGCTTGTCGCCATATGCCGTTGTTTCTGAAGAAGATATCATTGCAGAGAAGAGTCCTGTCTTTGCTTCAGGTACACCAGCAGAGCGCACGTTCGAACAGAACTTATTTAAATTTCTGATTACTGGGATTGATGGTTCTGCCGCTGTGACGGTACCCAAGGTCGCCGAAAGAAAGGTGGCGAAGACAGCCAAGATTGAGTTGGTAAACGAACTAATCGCTCAGCTTGATATCGAGCTCGGGGAAGATTGCCCCGACGAGCAAGAGGCCGAGAAACAGCTAGCGCTGCTGAATAAAAGTACTGATGATCTGTCCACGCATTTGCAGGATGCTCAGAAGAAGTTGGACACTCTAGTTGTCGAGCGGCGCAGCGCTACTGATCATCATCGTGAACTGCGCAACCGAGAAAATGAACTGGACCTGACTCTGCAGCGATTCGCGAAGCTACAAGCAGTCTATAGCTCGGACTTGCAGCGTCTGCAGTCAATCGAGGAAGGTGGTTTTGTTCTTTTGGCGATGGCCGATATGGATTGCCCTGTATGCGGTGCATCCTCTGAAGCTCAAACGCACAACTATGCAGCCGAAGAAATCTCGATGGCACACAAAGCGGCGACGGCTGAGGCACGCAAGATTGAGCGAGAACAGTTGGAGTTGACGCAGACGATCACTTCGCTTCAGGCTGAGGCAGGTGGTCTTGGACAGACGCTTGATCAACAAAAGACTGACATCGAAATTCTGGACAAGTCTATCCAAGAGACACGCCCTTTGGAAGCCTCGCTCCGGTCGACTTACGAGATGTACACAGCAAAGCGAACCGAAATCAGCAAGGTCCTTGACCTCTACCAGCGCCGCGCGAAACTGGTCACCCGTCGAGCCGAAATTGAGAATGAACCAACCAGGAGCGAGGAAAAAGCTTCGCCTCCTGGCCCAGACTCAACCACAACGTTCAAATTTGGCGAAACGGTAAAGGCTGTTTTGACAGCTTGGCAGTTCCCCAATGCCGACAAGGTTCAGTTCGACGAACGGACATATGACATTACCATCGGAGGTAAGAGTCGTGCTGCGAATGGTAAGGGGGTTCGCGCAATTCTCCATGCTGCCTTCAACGTAGCAGTCATCGTTTATTGTATTGAGAACAGCCTGCCGCATCCGGGCTTTGTCGTCCTCGATACGCCCCTTCTTACTTATCGGGAGCCTATGTCATCGCGTCACGGCGAGCTTTCTTTGGACGAGGCACAGCTCAAAACTACGAGCGTTGCCGAAAACTTTTATAAGCATTTGGCGAGCCTTCAAAATCAAGTACAGTTCATTGTTATTGAAAATACTGATCCGCCGGCAGCTATTCGAGACTTGGCACGCATCGAAACCTTTACCGGAGTTGACGGCAGCGGCCGCTTCGGATTGCTCGGAAAGCCCGGCGCTGACGTGTAGCAGAACGCTTGTGCTAAGGCAGTGACAAAAAATCGAGAAGGCCCGTTGGTGCGCAAGCGCGGTAGTCGTCGTCTGCACGCACTATCTAAGCATCGTCAGCTGGAGCGCTTGGCAGTCCAGCTCGGTGGTGATTAGGATTTAGTCAGCTATGCACGGTAATTAGTCGATAGTCTATGGGGGAAGCGCCATGAGCCGTTCAAAATACCTTCGTAACTCGCTTGGTTCGCTAGACAGTTTTGAGGTTTAGTTTTCGCAATCGCTTTATGAGGCACTTCAAAGACAGCGCATGCAGTAGAGGCCTTCCGCTACTGCAACTATACTAAATCGTTCCGCTGGCTGCGTTCGGGGAGGTCGCTTTGTAAGATTTGGGCGGCGGTTTCTTGACTGTGAGCAATGCCTCCCACAGCCGAAGGGCATAGGTGTAGCCGGCCTGCTCAACCGTCTTATCTGTAAAGTGAAGTAACCACACCAGCATAAAGACACCTGCGACAACTAGCGTTAGCACATGGGCAGCATCCTGTGCTGCCAAGGCTGCAAAATCGCCATATGGACTGGTGAGCTTTAGAACGGCCCCATGTACAAGAGTAGCGAGGATTGCAGCAGCACAAATGAAAACCCCGACCCATCGAGAACCATATGCGTTCCGATTGAAGCCATACGCGACGAGCTCTTTGAAAACGAAAGGGTACCTCTTCTTGTCAGCATTCACCAACGGTCGTAACGCATTCGCAGCTGCAGTGTACGCTTGATCAGCACTTTCAGAATCATAGGCCTCGTCCGCAGCAGTAGGGACGTTAATCGACAGCTTCTGCTGAATTAATTGGTGGTACTGTAACTTTGTCGGCGTCGCCATCCGGGAATCGCTATGCCGCAGGATTATCGTGGATGGTTGACCACCCCACCTTTTGTTCAGACGATCTTGTGCCCGCTGCCCCCAAGTTCTGACAACGCTGGCGATTAAATAAGGGCCGCCACAAGTCGCCAGCACCGAGCTGAGTGTGACTATTAATGGATCTTTACGGCCAAGAATCAACGCGATGAAAACAATGGCTGGAATCAATAACAAAAGACCAGGAAATACTCGCGCTTTCAAGTCATATGGATCAAACAGCTTCGACAGAACAGAAGACCAAATCATAAATTCTCCGTTGAATTATCGGTTTAAGCTGAGCGGAGCTCACGTCGGCAAAAAACATTAGCAAAAAACGTTCAGGCTGTAACCGTTCTGACGACTGCGCTGTATCCATTCGGGCGATGGATCAACAATACGGTTAAGCGCTGCATTTGCATCAACAGTGCGTCAGCCGTCTCCCGGTCCATCTGCGAAGGACCAACATCTTCCAGATGGCTATGCCAGGTTCCCAGGCACACCAAGATACCGCCAGCGGACTCCGCAAATGCGTTCACCATTGAGTCTCTGCCATCGGTTCCGAGTACGAATTGAGCAGGGCTTCTTACACTGTCGCGTGGTGCTGGAAGCACGTCCGTGATGAGAATTTCACGCCCGGCCGGCGACACGCGACCTACGATGATGCCGCCTGTCTCCACTGTGGGAAAGCGCTGGACGTCCTCTATGATTTTCAGATGCGCAGGGGCCAGAATTCGAATATTCCATCCATCTGCTTGATCGGGGTTGATGATCTGCGTGGCGCCAATGCTGCTATGGCTCCATTGCACGGACATGCCATCCCCGTCGATAATGCCCAGAGAAATCTTCCCGCAATCTGGCAGGCCAGCAGTGTGCATTCCTAGCAAAGCTTGGCCCACACTCGCCGCGATGAGTGAGATACGCGTGTCCGGCATCGGAAGCGTGACGGAGTTGCAGCCAACGCCTACCTGTAGCGTATTGCTGGCATCTTGCTTAAATGCGTGTAGGCGACCGAGTTCACGTAGTTTTTCATAGGTGAGTGCCATGAGGTCCGAAGTCGATGGATTCCTGCCTGGGCCCTCCAGTGTCATGATGCCGACGTTGCCTAGTTCTGCTAGGCACGCTTCAACTGTTCGTGAACGAAACGCTGAGCCAGAAAGGAACTGCCGAACCGGATTCGAGGCGGTAGTGTTGACCACGATGGCTTCGGGATCGAGGACGATATCTAAACCAGATCGTGAATCGAGCGGTAACGCCTGTATCGGGCCGTTAAACGTTCTGGGAGCCTTCGCTGGATTGAATTCCTTGACCAGTTCGGCGATTTTTTCCGACTTTGATCCTGGGAAAAACATGTCATTCGGCGTCAAAGTGTGTCGCGCCGAGTTGTGGGAGCTGAAATATCCCCGATCGATTAGCAACTCCGGCGCGAAACCTGCGCGTGTGATATGTAATGCCACCTTCGAGCCTAAGCTACCGCAACCAAGGACTGTAGATCGCAGACCAGTAACGTCATTTGAGATTCCAGAGGTGCGGCGCAGCAGCGATGTGGAAACAGGCGAAAGTATGGGAACAGCCACAGCTTGGCTCTCACTAAGGATACCTTGAGGGATCGATATCTGGAGCCTGTAGAGCAATATTTCGTAGTTGGTTGTCATACCAATCAGGTGATATGGGCGCTTTACCGCCAAGCCGATGTAGATTGGATAAACGCAAGAAAAAGGTAAGTGCTCAGCAGCTTCGTTGAGTACCCTTTTGAAGCGATCAATGGCACCTTTGCAGCCATAAGCTTCCGCGCGCTCGACCATTTCAGCAAAGTTCGTCACTGTGTCGGGCTGGAAGCGTGCATACGGTTCTCTTAAGCCGTCCAAATCAGTTGCGGGCCAACACATCGCTAACGTGCCCTCTCCGGACTCAATTAGCTCGCGCAGGTGGCGTCCCGTAAATGGATTTGCCGTGTGAGGCTTTGGGTCTCGTGCATAAGAGCGGGTTCCCTTGTTCCACCACACTTGGGGCATACGCAGCAGTTGCAATCCTCCCGGACGCGGACGGTTTTTCTCGATTTCTTCAATATCGAAATCGATGATATGCTCACCTCCCATTCGGCGGGCAGGCTCCCACCCTTGCGCTGGATTGATGAGCATGCCTTCACCAGCCTTTTCGAGCCAGTCCACCAGTTGCACCACCAGTCGGCCAAACCCATCGCTATGCAGAGCATCTAGCAGGTATCCTTGGTAGATGCAAGGCGGAACTCGCTCTCCTGTCTTGTGAGGATTGATATGCGGCAGGCTCGCATCAAAATCAGCGCGTAGTGTCGCGACTGGAGCGCTTTGCGGGTAGTTTGATGGAAACAGAATTTCGACTGTTTCAACAGGCCGAACTCCGCTTGGAGTGCTCCCCTGAGCCTTCCATGTCGATGCCAGATTCGTATCGATATCCGCGCAGACGACAACGTCCCCGACCGATGTAGCAGGAAGGGCGTGGACGTTGCTGACCTTAGGATGCCGTTTTAGTATCTCGATCGCATCCTGTATGAGTACATTGATAGTCAAGACGCTTCCCCGCCGTGATACAGAGGCGTCGCACCGAGCCCACTATTGGCCGACAATGCGGCTGCTGCCGCGACGGCAAACTTGACGCGTTTCATTCCGCCGACCGACACTTCGAACTTCAACGGCTCCTGCTTGTCTGGGGTTTGGTATGCACCTGTATTCCAGAACTCGCCTTTGACCTCAGCGACAATTTCCTCGTACTCCTGCTTCGCACGGTAGCAAGGCGGATCATTATCATCGTCCTTGATCTCGTCAGAGCTCGCGACGATTACTGCACCGGGCAGTGCCTGGCCGAGCGCTTTGCGCGCCCGGTCACTTACTTTCGCCTCTACCTTCTTAGCAGACCAGCTATCCCAGGACAGCGAGTGCCACGAGCAATGATGCGGCGTGTTCAACAGGTTGTACTGTAGTGCCGACACGTTCTTCTCGTGCCGATCCCACAGCTTTTCCCAGATCGCCACCTCAGCGTCGCCGGCATCGATGTAGCGGACCGCAGTCGGATTGGTGCCGGCACCGATGGAGTAGTTCATGATGATGCTGGAATTGTTCTTGGTCAGAACTTCTTCTTCCTCATCATCTGTGCCCTTCATCGGCGCCAACAGCAAAGCACTGAAATTCGGTTCGATGCTGCCGCAGATTTTAAACACTGTTTCGCCGGCTTTAACCACAATCTCCATGATATCGTCGGTTTTACCGTCGCAGTCCTCGCCCATGATGACGATGCGATCGCCATCGCTACCGATGGTGCCCACCTGGCGGAACAAAGCGACCCGACGTTTCGCCTCGCAGTTCCATGCTTTTGCGTCGTCACTCAAGGTGTGCGTTTTCTTTTTAGCACGGCGGAACACTAGTGGCGACGACCACATTTCGCGAATCACAATCTTTTTGGGATTCGCTTTGTCTGAATAGTTCTCCAATGGCCCTGTATGGAAATGCTCTTCAAATCCACGGCAGTGGTCTTGGTCTGGGTGGCTCAGTACCATCACGTCAACATACGGGCGTCCCTTGTTGTCCGTTTTTAAGGACTTGCGCAGGTCTTCAGCAACATCGCGGATTTTGTCCGACGGCACCCGGATGTTCGTATCGATCAGGATGGTGCGCTCACTCTCAAGTTTAATGAGCGTCATGTCCCCATTGCCTACGGGGAAAAAGGTGATTTCTGGCTTCATGCTGTCTTATGCTTTCTGGAGGAGATGAAAGTTAGATGGCTCGCGAAGATCCACCCCCGACATTTGCCCATGCCAACGTCATTTGTAAGCAAATGTAACTCAGTGCGCATATCTAGCCGACACAAGGATTTTCAAGGGCGGCTCTGTTGCTCAAAGAGTCAGGGGATGGTCAACTCTCATAAATATTCTGATTATTGAAAGCGCGGCCTTGGCCGCGCTAGGTCTAAATTACTTCAGTGGTGCAGAGCGGCAGTGTGCCGCGACTACTTCAAGCTTCCCCATACGGAAGCGAACATAGGCGCATACGCTGACCGATTTCGGATAAGTACAGTGCATAGCAAGGACTCCTCAATCAAAGTTGCCCCGATCAAGAACTTATTCTTGCTACCCGACGAAACTAAATCTATAATCGTCCTTCTCTACACAAGATCTAAGAGACGCGCCAGAGGCTTTTGTTTGGCCGTCTTTTCCTAAGGGGGGGAAGCGGGAAAGGCTTTCCCCCCCTTTGTCCCTTTTGATGGCCGGTATCGAACTTCCTGCACAGGCATTGCAGGGACACTAGAATTTTGCGCCAAACCGGATAAGCAGTGCTTGATCGTTGGGTTCGGATTTCCCTATCGAAATCATGATGACCTCTGCGAATCCACATCAAAATTCGCTTTTCTTGATGGTGGTCAGCAAACCTGAACGTGCTCTCTGTCACATTCGGAAATCCGAATGTCTGTACAGTTGATTCCTTATGACAAGTGTGTAATTGTGTCAAAGAGGAGAAAACCATGCCCAAAGTTGCCATCATTGAGGATGATCAGTCTACTAACGATCACCTTCGCGATCTTATATCCAAATATCCCGTAGAAATTCTTCAGGCATTTAATCG
Organism: Duganella sp. 1224; assembly: GCF_013408245.1. GTDB lineage: Bacteria > Pseudomonadota > Gammaproteobacteria > Burkholderiales > Burkholderiaceae_D > Rugamonas. Next base: position 66,912 of record NZ_JACBYS010000006.1, on the reverse strand, counting down.
GGAAGATGCTATCCAGATCATCGAAAATCATAGACTTGATGTTGTCATTGTTGATGTTGATCTCGGTCCCGGGCCAAAAGAAAAATATGCCGGCTTTGAATTGCTGAATTTATTAAATGGAAAAAAAACCATCACATTGGTGGTCTCAGGCGTCCCTCAGCCCAACTTACATGAGGTAGCACTTTCTTTCCAAGCGTACGACTTCATTGGGAAACCTATCCCTGATCTTAGTTTTGTTAATAAATTCGAGCATGCGCTACGAACCTCCCAAATGCGAGAGGATGAGAGTATCGTTAAGCCGGGTGAGGACGGATTATTACCAGAGCATCTAACTAAAGACCCTTATGTCCGCCATACTTTAAGATGGAAGGGGCAAGTGGTAAAAGGATTGACACTGACTCATCTCAGACTAATTGCATGCTTAGTTGAGAATCCAGGCGTGCCGATTACGAAAATTGTCTTAGCCAAGCAACTAGGCACGTCGAATGCTACAACAGCTATCGCGACACATATGAGTGAAATTCGTAAAAAATTTGTTGAGATTGATCAAGACTTTGATCGCATTCAACCAGAGCCTGGCGTTGGATATGTTTGGAAAACGAAGCAATAATACAAAGCATCAGTCTAAACTATGGCGTGTTCTTCAGCGTCGAAGTTTTACGATAGTATTCTTATTAATCGCAATATTGTTGCCAACGATCATTCTTGTTGCAATAGTTGACTTTGTTAGCACTGCAAAATCTAAAGATGCAGAAGTTCATTCAGCTGCTTTACGGAGTGAACTATCTCAATTTGCTTTGGCACTAAGAGATGATGAGAGTGCTGCGATTGCTGCATTCCCTGACATTTACGCCTCGTCCCAACGTAGCTTGCGAGCGGTACCAGTAGTTACTCCCTTTTTTAAATATTTTCTTAAACGCGACAATGCGAAGTCATTTGACGCCAGAAATTTACAATGGGCGGCGCCAGCGGCGTGCTCACTTGATTTTTCATTTCCTCCATCAATAAAAGGTGAGACTGAGGACACAGCTAGAATTTGTTTGGGTTATCTTTCTGATGACTTAGCTGGGCCCTACTTATATTTTAGCCTCCGATACCCGACTAATAGAATCACCCGACATTCACAGGGAACTGATTTTTTTAATGCAGATCATGTTGAACTTAATTTAAAAAATTCAAAGAAAAAAGTACGATTGCAACTTGTTTATGAGCCGGCGACCTTAGCTTTAGACCGCTATCCATCGCAACCGCAGAGATTTGTGGGCCTGCATGAAGTAACGGGGTATTTTGGAGATGATCCTAGGCGACCGACTCGCGCAGTCAGTGGGCAAGCATTTGAGCATGCAATTCGCACTGGCTCTGGGCAAGAAAGAACGTATGTAACTTTACTCGTCCGTATCGATTCAAGCTTGCTATTAGATTCAGTTGCTTCCGGTGCCGGCAGCGAATTGCAAAATGTACGAGGGGCGGTAGGAATATATGTCAAAGACTCAGTTCAGAGAAAGGCTAGTCTTTTGTATGATATTCCGTATGACAGATCTGGAGTTGCCCTAATGTCACTGGAAAAATTGTATATCGCCAACGTCCCTTCTAAAGCACTTCTCACTCTCAGTATTCAAAATGGTGAAAATAACAATGAAGTATGGCGATCTGACTCTATTCCAGAAGAAGTCAGAAAGCCCAGCGGTTTTCAAATAGCTTCGGACAACTGGGCGAAGTTGATCGTATCTTGGTTTGGATATAAAAGCCAGGAGGCTAATGCATCTCAGAATCTTGGGAAAAGCACCAATATGCTAGCAACTCTCCGTCAAAGCGGAGTTTTACTGCCGGACGTTGCGACCCGATCCTTCCTATATTTGACTGTTGCACTTGGTCTTATAATTGTTGCCATTTCATATTGGACATATTCCTTATTTTATCTGCGGCGCGTATCAAAAATATCATATTTGTTTGCCTCATGGAAAACCGTTGATGTTCAGTTGTTTAAACCTGCCGAAGGTAACAACGAAATTAGCATGCTTAGCCGGGTTATCTATCTGTTGATATCACGCAGCCATTCTCGGTCTGAAAGATTGCAAAGAAGAATTCAAAGAGAAAGAAACGAGCAAATCGAAAGGAATAGAGTGGAGCAGGAGCATGTTCGCAATCGAAAAGCTATCTTAGATGCTATCGGGCATGAAATTAAGTCTCCGCTCCAGTCTTTGTCTATCCAAATTCATAAGGATAATGTGGCTGCAAACCGCCATGTACAACGGATGATGCGTGCGGTATATGCCTTGGATCTGGCTACTTCTGTAGAGTCTGGCTTGCAGGCGTCCATGATGGTCAGCAACTATCAAGATGTGGCGAACTATGTCTCAGCTTTTGCTAAGAATACTGCTGCTGAAGGAGTTATCTTTGATGGTCAGGACTCTGGAGTAATTGCGTATTTTGATCCGATAGCATTAGATACGGTATTTGACCATATCTTGTCGAACGCTTACCGTTTGCGGACTGCCGGGACAGAAATCACAATCTCATTAAAAAAGACTTTAAGTGCTGTACAAATAGAAATATGTAATGACGGTCCCAAAATTGAAGATGGTAAAGAAGAAGCAATTTTCATGTTGGGAGTATCGTCCAAAACTGAAAATGGAAATTTGGGGCAAGGGCTTTTTGCCGCTCGAGCACAGATGGTAGGGATGAAAGGCTCAATTCGGGCTGAAAATAGAACAAATGGAGTGGCCTTTATACTGTATTTGATGTCAAAACAGGATTGATTTTTAGTCTCGACATGGAAACGCTACTATTCGAACACCATGACCTTCATGAGCAACCCTTGCAGTGCTACGGATCTTCTCTCGATGACGTTCATCTATGTCGCTAAATTGCGTGGGAAAAAGAGCAGTATGCGCGTAGGTCTGTATAACTATTAACGGTGAATTCTTGAATGAAATTTTAAAGTGGCTGGGAGTCGTAATCGTGCTCGGAGCTTCGGCTCAAAAGGTTGGGAAATATTTGGATTTCCGCATTGGGCTGAATGGAATCTCCGCGCTCAAGAAGAAAGCTCGCCTTGAGAAATATTGGCTAGCCCTTGCTTGTTGATTTGCATCGAAAAGTGACCCACTTTCCCCAGTAATTTGCAACTGAATCTGACCCACGTGAAGAGCACAATTCGACCTGTCTTATCGGCAGGAGAACGGAGTGATCAACGTGGCTTTACTAGGCATCATTCGACGCTGGCACATACGTGACCAGATTCCTCTACGCGAGATCGCCAGGAGACTGGGCATCTCTCGCAATACTGTCCGGCGCTACCTGCGTTCGGAGATCACTGAGCCCAGCTACGCCGAACGCCATATCGCGAGCGGACTGGACAAATATTCTCTGCAATTATCGGGATGGCTGAAGAGCGAGGCGAGCAAGCCGCGTAAGCAGCGCCGTAATTTGAAGCAACTCCATGCAGAGCTGCAAGAGCTGGGATATGAAGGGTCGTATGACCGCGTGGCGGCGTTCGCCAGGCAGTGGAAGGCGGGTCAAACTGAGTGGGTCAATTCATCGAGCAAACGAACACGCTGCCGACCAAAAGTCGCGCCGGGGAGCTTCTGGTCTAACGTCTTATGGCGCAACTGATGCCCTGTCTCGGATGGGCTATTCAAATCGGCTCTCCTGGACGGGACGTATTCGATACTTCGTTTCAACTCATCTCCAATGGAAAACATCGCGTCCTTGCATCGCAGTTCGCCGTTGTCAGAGTGGTATCTGGAAAAGAAGATCGAGGGAAAGTCACTTTCCGGAAAGTTCAAGCCGTACTTTTTCAGCTGGTTCTTCTTGCTTTCCGCTGCGCGTAATATCGCAAGCTTCGCGTCTTCCGCTTTGGGGTTATTGATCGATAGCGACCAGCCAACTAATAGTCCAGAGTAGACGTCTCGAACGAATACTGCACGTCCAACGCCAATTGGCTGACATGGATTTGTGATTGAAACGGTGTGTACATCGATTGGGGAAGCGTCAACTGAACCTGTCTGTCCAATTGCCGCGACGCCGTCGGTAGCGGTGCCAGAGAGGGGGCGAAAGTCTCTCAGCCATTTACCTTCGCCCATTATTCGTCTGGTGGCGCCGCCATCGGCGACGGACTGCGTACCTCTATACATGAACTCGTCGTAGGTAGGACGCAAATGCTTAGGTAGAAGCTGGGGCATGACAACCCCATTCTTATACTCATTGCCGCTTTTGTAGAACATTCTTCCCATGAGATCGTACGCATCTTTGGAGGTGGTTCCTGGGCCAATAAGTTGAAAGGCGTCTTCAATATTTTGGATGTCGTCGTGAGTTAGCATAAGTCCTCGCTGCTCATCGTCTCCCAGTTTGGCTGCAGTATTTTTGCGGCCAAGCTTTGAGTTTTTTCCTACGCGCTTTTTGCCTGGATTGCCACAACGACCTAATCGGTTCGGCAGCAAGCTATTGGTTAGACAGTGAAAAGCGTAGAAACGATGGAGCGCGTCGAACACCTGGCCTGGGCTGACGCCGGCGGCTTTGGCGCGTTCGGTGACCAAGCTATCGAGATAGCTTAGGTTGGGCGGTATCGCTCCTGTTCCCAAAGGAGGTGGGACGATTGGTTCGATAAGTGACCATTTGAAATCGCGAGTCTTCAAAGCTTTGGGTCGATCCTCCGAGTTCTTTGTGCGTGAGAATCGTACGGTCAACTGCTCGTCACTCATCATCCAAAATGGAGGGAGTTGAAGATTGGATGGCTTTATCAAGCCCTGCATTAGCCATTCACGTAACTCTGATAGCTGTATGCGCTGGAAGCCTCCAGCGTAGTAGTACTTCTGTTTGCCTTCGCCACGACTATGCACTTCTGGTATTCCAATGACTGTGGCGCCGTTCAGGCTTACCTGAATGTCCAACAAACGGAAAGTATTAGGTAAAGGTAAATGGTCCTTTAAGCAGGCGTAGATTGCGCCAGCTTGAAGATCAACGTTGTCCATGTCATACCCATCCAAAGAATTTTTCGCGAAGCTGCTGCCTAAAGTTCTGCCCGCCGGCTGGTGCTGGGTACGAGTGCAGTGGTTCGACGCGCGGATCGATGTCGATATACTGGTGCCAGGCGCAGTGGCTGTAGAGCACCCAGGCTTCGCCAATGTTGATTCGGCATACCTCAGCTGCATGTGAGACAGCATCCCTAATTGATACATTGCGATGTCCGTTCATCTCGTCAATGAAGCGACGCACGCTGGCTAGTAAATGCTGATGCTCGTTCAAGTCCGAATGTACTACCCACTGATCTAGATTTGCCGCGAGAGTGTCAGGGACGATGCCGCTGTAAATTAAATCGTAAGGCGCAGCTATCTCCATTGAATAGCGCCTCTCAAGTTCGAGACGCTCAGCTGTCCTCCAGGGAACCTTGTGGTCCTCCGTTGCGAACGGTTTTAGGGCGAAGAGGAATAGACGAGCTGTGCCGTCAACAACAACTGTCGCAGCTAAAATCGATTGTTGCGATATATGGGATGTTTGTGCCGACTTCTTGACCGTGCTCAATGCCGGCTTCTTCCGCGATTTCAAGAAGGCCTCTAACCCGGCCGAGATTCGGCGGCGCGAACTCTGCACCTTGTAAGGGATGGGGGTGTGCGGTCGGCCAAATAGGATACTGCTCTCGCAGATCAGCAACACCAAGCCAGAGCATTAGCAGTGCGGTGCGATACTCTCCCCGCGACATATAGGTTGCTGTCCGCCCGAGCGGTACGACCCATCCTTGTACCTGGTTGGATACTTTAGACGTGTTTTTTCTATGGAGCTGTAACCAGGGCCGATAAAACGTGCGATGTCCAGATCCATCTCCTGCGAGGATGCGCTCGCAGATTTTTTCAAATATCAATTCCTGACGCCGTGTGACCGTATTCATAAAACATCCTGCGGGACCGCGATGAGTGACCTGGTTTCTCAAGAAGAAACTGGGAACTGCGCGGCCTGAATGTTCTATGAATCAGCCGCGACCGCTATTGCCCCAGATCTTTCTCAACATTGCCTAAGGCTGCACGAGTCACTCGCAACTGACTTTCGTGCATTTTGATAACATCAGGCAGCTTTAATGCGTACTCAATTAATTCAATTTGTGCCGGATGAAGATCGTTGATCTGTTTCCTCAATCCGTTAAAAATCCTGTAGGTCTCAGTTGAGGTGCCTTTAGGAAGTTCCATTCTTCGTTGAGACAAATCCAGAGCTTCTTCTAGGCGACGCTCCCATCTGCTGTCCAAATCGAAGGCCTCAATTAGTTTTGCGATGAAATCCGCACTCGGAGGGCCTTTTTTGCCGACCTCTACGGCCGATACGTAACTCTGCTCGACACTAAGTTTTAATGCGAACTCGACTTGCGTCAGGCCACACCATGTACGTAATTCCTTCATCAAAATTGAGAACGGGCTCATAAGCAATTTGCTGCCTTAAATAGAACCTTCTGCGGAGTATAAAAACGCGGCAAAAGGGGTTGTAAGATATTTTTTTGTAATTCTGACTATAGTCAACACAAAAGTTTGATAATTGCCACTTAGTGTGAATTTGGTGTTGCTTTTATGTGATTTAGTCGACGCATTGTTCGTTCAAGTTTTTATTCCGGGTTCAAGTTCTTATTCCCTGTTCAAGCTCATATTCCCGCGCGTCAGTGGCCGGGCTTGCTTGACTAGACATCCTCTTGCGCTTATATTAATGACTTATAAGTAAGTTACGCTCACTACGCCCATGCAAGCCCCTCAAGATACCAAGCCACGCTGGGAGCGGCGCAAGGATGCGCGGCCGCAGGAGTTGCTGGCGGCGGCGCTGGACCAGTTTGTCGAACGCGGCTATGCCGCCACCCGCCTGGAGGACGTGGCGCGCCACGCCGGCGTGTCCAAGGGCACGCTGTATCTGTATTTCGCCAACAAGGAAGAGCTGTTCAAGGCGGTGGTGCGCGACAACATCGTCGCCACCATCGGCGCGGCCGAGCAGGACGCGGCCGCCTTCGACGGCCCCAGCGGCGAGCTGCTGGGCACCTTGCTGATGCGCTGGTGGACCGAGATCTGGGCCACGCCGCTGGGCGGCATCACCAAGCTGATGCTGGCCGAGGGCAACAACTTCCCCGAGTTGGCGCAGTTTTACAACGACGAGGTGGTGGCCCGCGGCAGCGGCCTGATCACCCAGGTGCTGGTGCGCGGCATTGAACGCGGCGAGTTCCGCCCGGTCGACCCGGTGGTCATGACCCAGGTGCTGATCGCCCCGGTGCTGATGCTGATGATGTGGACCCACTCCTACATGCCCACCTGCGACATGCCGCAGATTCCGCCGCAGGCCTTCATGGACACCTTTATCGCCACCACGGTGGCCGGTTTGAAGGCCGACGCCCCGTGACGCGCCCGGCTGTTTTCCCGTCCAGCTTGCCATTTTCGCAGGTTCATCCCCTTGAAAGTGCAGACTGTCGCAATTTCCCGCGATCCCGCCGTCTAATCGTTAATATGTGCCTCGTTGCCAGTTCAACGATAAAATGACGGATTATTTAATCCCGACATGAGTCAACAGATGAATATCGAACAAGCCCGCTTCAACATGATCGAACAGCAAATCCGTCCGTGGGACGTTCTGGACCCGGAAGTCCTGGAGCTGCTGCACGTAGTCAAACGCGAGAATTTCGTGCCGGCCGCGCACAAGGCGCTGGCGTTCGCCGACATCGAGATCCCGCTGCCGGGCGGCGAGGCGATGCTGGCGCCGAAGATCGAGGCCCGCCTGCTGCAGGACCTGGCGCTGAAAAAGCATGAGACCGTGCTGGAAATCGGCACCGGTTCGGGCTACCTGACGGCGCTGCTGGCGCACAAGGCGCGCCAGGTGACGTCGGTGGAAATCTCGCCGGAGCTGAAGGCGCTGGCCGACCAGAACCTGGCCGCCAACGGCGTCACCAACGCCACCGTCGAACTGGGCAATGGCGCCCAGGGCTGGACCAGCGGCGCGCCGTTCGATGTGATCGTGGTGGGCGGCTCGCTGCCGGTGCTGCCGGAAGCGTTGTTGCAACAATTGAAAGTTGGTGGCCGCCTGGCCGTCATCATCGGCACCGCGCCGGCGATGAAGGCGCAGCTGATCACCCGCACCGGCGAGGCCGGCTACGACACGCGCACCCTGTTCGAAACCAACGTCAAGGCGTTGGAGCAGGCGGTGGCGCCGTCGAAGTTCCAGTTCTGAGCCGGGGCCGCCATGCAGCAGATTACCGCGCTGGAACTGGCCGACTGGCTGGCAGACGAAGCACGGCCCAGCCCGATGTTGCTGGACGTGCGCGAAAACTGGGAATTTGAAACCTGCCGCATCGACGGCTCGGTGCAAATGCCCATGAATACCATCCCGGCGCGCATAGACGACCTGGATGAGGATGCGGCGATCGTCTGCATCTGTCATCACGGCGCGCGCAGTATGCAGGTGGCCGCCTTCCTGGAGCGGAACGGCTTCGGCAAGGTGATCAACCTGACCGGCGGCATCCACGCCTGGGCGCTGCAAGTCGATAGCACGATGGCCAAGTACTGAGCGGCCGGCGCTGTCGACGGCAGCGCCGCCAGCAGGGCGCCAAGGTAGCAGTGTGTTTTTGATTTGTTCAACTTTTTGATGACTCCAACGGAGATTGCAATGCAGAGACCCCTTATCGCCGTGCTGATCGCCAGCGCTTTCCTGACGCTCAACGCACAGGCGGCCGACCTGATCCAGGTGTACCAGCAAGCACTGGCCAATGACGCGACTTACGCCAGTGCCCGCTCCTCGCTGGCCGCCGGGCAGGAACGCATCACCCAGGGGCGTGCGGGCCTGTTGCCGACGCTGTCGGCCAACGGCAGCAATCTGCGCAACGACAGCTACAATTCCGGCCCGGACACGGTCTTCGGCATCGTCACCGACGCGCGCACCAAATACCATTCGAACGCCTACACGGTGTCGCTGGCGCAGCCGCTGTACGACTGGAACGCCTGGCAGACCTACCAGCAGAGCAAGCTGGTACAGGCGACCTCGGAAGCCACCTTCTCGCAGGCCCAGCAGGATCTGATCCTGCGTGTGGCGCAAGCCTATTTCGACGTGCTGACCGCGCAGGACAACCTGACCGCCACCCAGGCGCAGAAAGTGGCCACCACCGAGCAGCTGGCCTCGGCCAAGCGCAACTTCGAGGTCGGCACCCAGACCATCACCGACACCCACGAAGCCCAGGCCGCGTATGACCTGGTGGTGGCGCAGGAGTTCGCCGCCATCAACGACCTGGACAACAAGCGCACCGCGCTGCAGGTCATCGTCGGCAAGGCCGCCGGCGAGCTGGCGCCGCTGCGCACCGGCGTGACCATCGAGCCGCCGTCGCCGGCCACGGTTGATCCCTGGATCAGCTCGGCCGAGAGCCAGAACTTCTCGGTGGTCGCCGCTGGCCTGAACCTGGAAATTGCCAAGCGCGAAATCTCGCGCAGCCGCGCCGGCCATATGCCGACCGTCAACTTTGTTGCCAACAAGACCCACCAGTACAACACTGGCGCGGGCCAGGGCGGCAACACCGGCAACAACACGGCGGTCGGCGTCAGCTGGAGCATCCCGCTATTCAACGGCTTTGCCGTGACCAGCAAGGTGCGCGAGAACATTGCGCTGGAAGACAAGGCCCGCAACGACCTGGAGGCCACCAAGCGTCAGGCCTCGCAGACCGCGCGCCAGGCCTTCCTCGGCATGACCAGCGGCCTGGCCCAGGTCAAGGCGCTGGAGGCGGCAGAGGTGTCGAGCAAGTCGTCGCTGGATTCAAACAAGCTGGGCTACCAGGTCGGCGTGCGTATCAACATCGACGTGCTGAACGCGCAGAAGCTGCTGTACTCGACCCAGAAGGACCTGTCGAAAGCACGCTACGACACCATCATGAACGGCCTGCGCCTGAAAGCGGCCGCTGGCTCGCTGCGCGAGGAAGACCTGGCGCCGATCAACGCGCTGCTGCAGCACTAAGCTGATGCCGGCCCAGCGCCGGCATTTTTTTCGCCTGTATTATTAGCGAAAATTGCATAGTCATCGCAGGTTTCATGGATTTATTCCATTCGTTTGGAGGCGGATACTACATCCATCGCAACCAAACAACGAAGGAGCAAGACCATGAAACAAGTCGCTATCATCACCGGCGCATCGCGCGGCATCGGCGCGGCAGTCGCCCAACGTCTGGCCAAGGACGGCTTCGCCGTCGTCATCAACTATGCCGGCAACGTGGCCGAGGCCGATAAAGTGGTGGCCGCCATCACCGCCGACGGCGGCACCGCCATCGCCATCCAGGCCGACGTGGCCCAGTCGGCCGACGTGCGCAAGCTGTTCGACCAGACCATCGCCCAACTGGGCCGCGTGGACGTGCTGGTCAACAACGCCGGCATCATGCCGCCGCAACTGCCGCACCTGTCCGCCACCGACGACGACACCTTCGACCGCCTGGTGGCCGTCAACCTTAAGGGCAGCTTCAACGCCATGCGCGAGGCCAGCACCCGCCTGCAGCAGGGCGGCCGCATCATCAACTTCTCGTCCAGCCTGGTCGGCACGCTGTTGCCGGGCTACTCGGCCTATGTGGCCACCAAGGCCGGCATCGAGGGCATGACCACCATCCTGGCCAAGGAGCTGCGCGGCAAGAACATCACCGTCAACGCGGTCGCCCCCGGCCCGACCGCCACCGCGCTGTTCCTGGACGGTAAAACGCCGGAAGTGGTCGAACGTCTGGCCAAGATGGCGCCGCTGGAACGCCTCGGCACGCCGGAGGATATCGCCAACGCTGTGTCCTTCCTGGCCGGCCCGGACGGCGGCTGGATCAATGGCCAGACGCTGCGCGCCAACGGCGGCATGGTGTAAGGAGGAGGCCATCATGAGCAAATCGATTGTTCTCGTCACCGGTGCGGGCACCGGTATCGGCCACCTGTCGGTCAAGGCGCTGGCGCTGGCCGGCCACACGGTGTACGCCTCGATGCGCGACATCCACGGCCGCAACGCCGCCAAGGTGCGCGAGCTGCGCGACTGGGCTTTCGCCAACGGCGCCGATGTGCGGGCGGTGGAGCTGGATGTGCTGTCGCAGGCCTCGGCCAACGCGGCGGTGGACACCATCGTCACCGAGCGCGGCCGGCTGGACGTCGTGGTGCACAACGCCGGCCACCTGGTGATCGGCCCGACCGAGGCCTTTACGCCGGAGGAAATCAGCAAGGTGTTCGACACCAACTTCCTCGGCACCCAGCGGGTCAACAAGGCGGTGCTGCCGGTGATGCGGCGCCAGCAGCAGGGGCTGGTGCTGTGGGTCAGCAGCACTACCGCGCGCGGCGGCTTCCCGCCGTTCCTGGGCCCGTACGCGGCGGCCAAGGCGGCCATGGATTCGATCGCGGTGACCATGGCCTACGAGCTGGCGCGCTTCAACATCGAAACCTCGATCGTGGTGCCGGGCGCGTTCACGGCGGGCACCGACCACTTCGCCAACGCCGGCCATCCGGCCGACGCTGTCGTCAGCGCCGCTTACGATGCGCGTTACGCGGGCTTGATGGATCAGGTGGGGGCACGGCTGAGCGCGCTGATGCCGCCGGAAGCCGATCCAGCGGCGGTGGCGGCCGACATCGCCCGCATCGTCGGCCTGCCGCACGGCACCCGGCCGTTCCGCTCGATCACCGACTTCGTCGATGACGGCGCCACGGCGGTGACCGAGGTGGCCGAGCGGGTGCGGGTGGAGTTTGCCGAGCGCATCGGCATCGCCGACCTGCTCAAGCCCAGCCTGGGGTAATTACAGGCCGCTGCCGGCGCCGTCGAAGCTGCGTTCGATCAGCTCGATCTTGTAGCCGTCCGGGTCGGTCACGAAGGCGATCACCGTGGTGCCGCCTTTGACCGGGCCCGGTTCGCGGGTGACAGTGCCGCCGTTGGCCTTGACCGCGGCGGCAGCAGCGTAAATATCCTCGGTCGAAATCGCGATGTGGCCGTAGGCGTTGCCCATGTCGTAGCTGGTGGTGCCGTAGTTGTAGGTCAGTTCCAGCTCGGCGTGGTCCGGGTTGGCGCCGTAGCCGAGGAAGGCCAGCGTGTATTTGTACTCGGGGTTGTCGCTGGTGCGCAGCAGCTTCATGCCCAGTACCTTGGTGTAGAAATCGATGGAACGCTGCAGGTCGCCGACCCGCAGCATGGTATGCAGAATGCGCATGCTGAAATCCTTGTTGTGTAAGCCGAACGCGGATTTTATCAGCGGCTGGCGGTTTGCGCCGGGGCCGATGCGGCCGGCGCCACGCGCCAGACGGCGTTGCCGACATCGTCCGCCACCAGCAGCGCGCCCTGCTGGTCCACCGCCACGCCGACCGGCCGGCCGCGCGCCTTCTCGTCCTTGTCGAGGAAGCCGGCCAGGAAGTCCTGCGGCGGACCGGACGGCTTGCCGTTGGCGAACGGGATGAACACCACCTTGTAGCCGCTCAGCGGCTTGCGGTTCCACGAGCCGTGCTGGCCGATGAAGACGCCGCCGCGATAGGCCTGCGGGAAGGCCGTCCCTTCATAAAAGGTCAGGCCCAGCGAGGCGGTGTGGCCGCCCAGCGCGTAGTCCGGCACGATGGCCTTGGCCACCAGCTCCGGCTTTTGCGGCGACACGCGGGTGTCCACGTGCTGGCCATAATAGCTGTACGGCCAGCCGTAGAAGCCGCCTTCCTTCACCGAGGTCATGTAGTCGGGCACGAGGTCGTTGCCCAGTTCGTCGCGCTCGTTGACGGTGGTCCACAGCGTCTTGGTCTGCGGCTCCCAGCCCATGCCGTTGGGGTTGCGCAGGCCGGTGGCGTACAGCCGCGACTTGCTGGTGGCAATGTCGAACTGCCAGATGGCGGCGCGGCCGGCTTCGGCCTCGATGCCGTTCTCCGCCACATTGCTGTTGGAACCGACCGTGACGTACAGGTATTTGCCGTCCGGGCTGGCGATCAGGTTCTTGGTCCAATGGTGGTTGATGGTGCCGGCCGGCAGGTCCATCACCTTGGTGCCGGCGGCGCTGATGCTGGTGGCGCCTTCCTCGTACGGGAAGCGCAGCACGGCGTCGGTGTCGGCCACGTACAGGTTGTTGCCCACCAGCGCCATGCCGAATGGCGAGTGCAGGCCCTTGAGGAACACGGTGCGGGTCTGCGCCACGCCCTTGGCGTCCAGCCCGCGCAGCAGCGTGATGCGGTTGGCCGATTCGGTGACGGCGCCGGCCTTCTTCTGCACCTGCTTCATCACCATGCCCTTGACGCCCTTGGCGTCGTCCGGCTTGGGCGGGGCATTGGTTTCCGCCACCAGCACGTCGCCGTTGGGCAGCACGTAGACCCAGCGCGGATGGTCGAGGCCGCGCGCGTACGGCGTCACGCTGAAGCCGGCCGGCGCGGTGGGCTGTTCCTGCGCGCTCCAGGACGAGGCGGTGGCGATGTTGACCGTGGGGATCAGCTTGCGGTCCGGCTCCGGCAACTGCGGATTGGGGCCGAAGCCCACCGGGTAGGACTGGGCCGCGGCCCACAGCGGGAGCAGGGACAGGATGGTGACGATGGTGCGCTGGCGCATGGATGGGGCTCCTCGATGTTCAATCGCGTTTGGTGCCGGGCTGCGGCTGGGCCTGGGCGTTGTCGCGCGGCTTTTGCACGCCGCGCTGGTTGTGCAGGTCGGTGTCGACCATGCCGCTGTCGATGTCCTTGGCGGCCTGCTCGATGATGCTGCGCTGCTGGTGCGCGTGGCCGTCCGGCGCTTCGTCGCGCTCGTGCGGCATGCGCTTGACGCCGTCGTCCTTGGTCTTGGCGTCGGTATTGATGTGCTGTTGTTTCAGCATGGCGGCCTCCGTTACATTGTCTTGATGTCATCTTAACCAGTTGGATTTACGTCAGTCGCCACCTTGAATTTTGACAACTATGACGGGATCTCGTTTATCATTTAGACCATATTTCTTGATCGGGATCCTGCATGAGCACTGCCGCCGCACCGGAGAACTGCGCCAACTGCGACACGCCGCTGGGCGGCCACTATTGTTCCAACTGCGGCCAGGAGGCGGTGCTGCACCACGCCAGCACGCGCGAGTTCCTGCACGAGTTCATCGGCCACTACGTGGCGCTGGAGGGCAAGCTGTGGGGCTCGCTGGCGCGCCTGCTGTTCCGGCCCGGCCTGCTGACCAATGAATACATCCGTGGCCGCCGGGTGCGCTTCGTGCAGCCGCTGCGGCTGTATCTGTCGTTCAGCCTGCTGTTCTTCGCGCTGCTGAAGTTCGCCGGCCCCACCACCGGGCATGGCGAGGACGACCGCGACGAGGCGCCGGCCGCGCAAGTGAGCATGGCCGAGCAGGCGGTCAAGCAGGCCGGCGCGCTGGAGAAACTCAAGCTGAATACGCCGGAGGAGCGGCAAAGCGCGGCAGCTGCCGAGGCGGCCATCGCTGCCATGCAGAAGGACCAGCAGGCCGATGAGCGCGCGCGCAAGCAGTCCGCCGGCGACGCGCAGCAGGCGGCGACCGAGGCGGCCAGACCGGCGCCGGCCGCGCCGGCCAGCGTCAGCGAACCGGCGCACGGCGGCGTCAGCGCCGACCGCCAGATGGCGCGCGACGACGTCGACCGCTGGCTGGAGCAGCGCGGCTGGGAAACCCTGCGCCACAAATGGAACGCGCTCAACGACATGTCGACCGAGCAGCAGAAGGCGGCGCTGCAGGCCGGCTTCTACCACTACGCGCCGTACGCGATCTTCTGCCTGATGCCGGTGTTTGCGCTGTACCTGAAGGTGCTGTACCTCGGCTCCGGCCGCCGCTTCGGCGAGCACGTGTTGTTCGCGCTGCACACCAACGCCTTCGCCTTCCTGATCTTCAGCGTGATGCTGGTGGTGCGCATCGGCATCGTCGACTTTGCGCTGTGGTGCTGGCTGCTGGGCTACCTGCCGTGGGCCATGCGGCGCGTCTACCACAGCAGCCGCGCCGGCACGCTGCTGCGCTGGGCGGTGCTGATGTTCTTCTACATGATCTCGATCGGCGTGGCGCTGGGGCTGGCGGGCGCGCTGGGCGCGGTGACCGCGCACTAGGCGGCCGCTTGCATTAAATACTGTTTAAATGTACAGTGGCGACGCTGGCGGTGATAGCAGAAGCGGGCGATATGGGTTACCCTCCTGCGTGTTCCCGCACTAGCCCAAAGCCGAGATTTTTATGACCGCCACGCACGCTGTTTTCCACACTATCGCACTGGTCGTGCGCCCGAATACCGACGGCATCGCCGATTCGGTCACCAGCGTGGTCGATTTCCTGCGCCACGGCGGCTACGCGGTGGTGTTCGAGGAGCAGACCGCCGCCCACCTGGCGCAACTGGGCATGGACCTCGGCGACGCCCGCGTGCTGGACGCGGCCGGCATCGGCGCCGGCTGCGACGCCGCCATCGTCATGGGCGGCGACGGCACCATGCTGGGCATCGCGCGCCAGCTGGCGCCGTTCAACGTGCCGCTGATCGGCATCAACCAGGGCCGCCTCGGCTTCATGACCGACATCCCGCTGGACGGCATGCTGGACGTGCTGGCCCGCATCCTCAGCGGCAGCTACAAGGCCGAGCGCCGCACGCTGCTGGAGGGGCGGGTGGTGCGCGCCGGCGCCACCATCCACGTGGGCATGGCGGTCAACGACGTGGTGGTGTCGCGCGGCACCGGCGCCGGCATGGCCGAGCTGCGGGTCGACGTCGACGGCCAGTTCATGTACAACCAGCGCTCGGACGGCCTGATCATCTCCACGCCGACCGGCTCCACCGCCTACGCGCTGTCGGCCGGCGGGCCGCTGCTGCATCCGTCGCTGGGCGGCATCGTGCTGGTGCCGATCGCGCCGCACGCGCTGTCCAACCGCCCGATCGTGTTGCCGGAGTCGAGCCAGATCGTGGTGGAGATCATGCGCGGGCGCGACGTCAGCGTCAATTTCGACATGCAAACCTTTGCCAGCCTGCAGACGCAGGACCAGATCGTCATCCAGCGCTCGCCGCACGCGATCACCTTCCTGCACCCGGACGGCTGGAGCTACTACCACACCCTGCGCGAAAAGCTGCACTGGAACGAGTATCCGTCCGGTGAGGGCAAGCTCAATTAACCACTCTACAGGCCTCCATGCTGCGTACGCTGTCCATCCGTGATTTCGTTATTGTCGAGTCGATCGAACTGGAATTTTCCGCCGGCTTTACGGTGTTCACCGGCGAAACCGGGGCTGGCAAGTCGATCCTGATCGACGCGCTGACGCTGGCGCTGGGCGGCCGCGGCGACGCCAGCGTGGTGCGCGAGGGCGCGGCCAAGGCCGACATCACGGCCGATTTCGCGCTCAGCGCGCAGGCGCGCGACTGGCTGGCGGCCAATGAGTTCGCGGTGGAGGAGGGTGGCGCGCTGCTGCGCCGCGTGATCGACAACGCCGGCCGCAGCAAGGCCTACATCAACGGCATCGCGGCGACGGCGTCGCAGCTGCGCGAGCTGGGCGACCTGCTGGTCGACATCCACGGCCAGCACGCGCACCAGTCGCTGATGAAGACCGACGCCCAGCGCGATCTGCTGGACAGCCAGGCCGGCGCCGGCGGCGAAGCGCGCGCGGTGGCGGCGGCCTACAAGGCCTGGCGCGCGCTGGCCAAACAGCTGGAGGAATTCGAGACCAACGCGGCCAACGTGTTGTACGAGCGCGAGCGGCTGGAGTGGCAGGTCAATGAGCTGGAGAAGCTGGCGGTCAAGCCGGGCGAGTGGGCCGAGGTCAGCAACGAGCAGAGCCGCCTGTCGCACGCGGCCAGCCTGCTGGAAGGCGCGCAGGAGGCGCTGGCCGTGATTTCGGAGGCGGAGGAGCATCCGATCCTGTCGCAGCTGTCGTCGCTGAACCTGAAGCTGGGCAAGCTGGCCGACATCGACGCCGGGCTGCAGCCGATTGTCGACCTGATCGAGCCGGCGCGCATCCAGTTGCAGGAGGCGGTGTACGCGCTCAACGATTATCTGGACCGCGTGGACCTGGACCCGGCGCGGCTGCAGGCGGTGGAGGCGCGCATGGACGCGATCCATTCGGCGGCGCGCAAGTTCCGCGTGCCGGAGGACGAGCTGCCGCAGGAGCACGCCAAGCTGGCCACGCGCCTGGCGCAACTGGCCGACGCCACCGACCTGGACGGCCTGCGCAAGCAGGAGGAGAAGCTGAAGGCGGCGTACATGGCCGAGGCGCACAAGCTGTCGGCCACGCGCGCGCGCGCCGCCGCCGCGCTGGGCGAGGCCGTCACCCGGGCCATGCAGGAGCTGAACATGACCGGCGGCCGCTTCGAGGTGGCGCTGCATCCGTGCGAACCGGCGGCGTACGGCGTCGAGCAGGTGGAATTCCTGGTGGCCGGCCACGCCGGCGTGGCGGCGCGGTCGCTGGCCAAGGTGGCGTCCGGCGGCGAGCTGGCGCGCATTTCGCTGGCGATTTCGGTGATCACCTCCAACGCCACCAC
The DNA here is from genome assembly GCF_013408245.1 of Duganella sp. 1224. GTDB lineage: Bacteria > Pseudomonadota > Gammaproteobacteria > Burkholderiales > Burkholderiaceae_D > Rugamonas. The sequence goes on along the minus strand of NZ_JACBYS010000006.1, from coordinate 49,513 downwards.
GGTGCCGACGCTGATCTTCGACGAGGTGGACAGCGGCATCGGCGGCGGCGTGGCCGAGGTGGTCGGGCGGCTGCTGCGCCGCCTGGGGCAGGAGCGCCAGGTGCTGTGCGTGACGCACCTGCCGCAGGTGGCCAGCCAGGCCGGCCAGCACTTCCAGGTGGCCAAGAGCACGCTGGACAACGGCAAGACCGCCTCGCGCATCGACGTGCTGGATGCCAAGTCGCGCGTGGAAGAAATCGCCCGCATGCTGGGCGGCCTGGAAATCACCGCCACCACCCGCAAACACGCCCGCGAGCTGCTCGCCTCTTGATATAAGTCAGGCCAGTCCCTGTGGAATGCACTATGCTTGATTGATGGAGGTGCAGCATGGAAGCGGAGCAGCGGTTCGAGCGCCTGGAGGCATTCAGGGAAGATACCCGGGAGCGGCTGGCGCGGATCGAGGCGCGGCTCGACGTGATCGAGTCGCAGCTTGGTCACATGGCGACCAAGGCCGACCTGGCCGCGCTGGAAACACGGCTGCTGACGTGGTTCATTGCCACCGCCTTCGCGATGACCACGGTGATGAGCGCTATCGCCTTCGCGGCAGTTCGGTTGGCCCATTAAATAGTAAGATAGTGGCTTACGGTAAAACCTAAGCCCCACATGACCTTCCAAAAAGAACCTCCGCACAAGCACGGCACCACTGGCCGCAGCGCCATCGTCCTGGTCAACCTCGGTACGCCCGACGAGCCGACGCGGTCGGCCGTGCGCCGCTACCTGAAGCAATTCCTGTCCGACCCGCGCGTGGTCGAGATTCCCAAGGCGGTCTGGTGGTTCATCCTGAACCTGATCATCCTGCCGTTCCGCTCCGGCCAGTCGGCCAAGAAGTACGCCACCATCTGGACCCGCGAAGGCTCGCCGCTGCGCACCCATACCGCCGCCCAGGCGCTCGGCCTGCGCGCCGCCCTCGGCGAACGCGGCCACGAGGACCTGACCGTCGCCATGGCCATGCGCTACGGCTCGCCGTCGTTGCCCGACGTGCTGGCCAAGCTGAAGGCCGACGGCGCCGACCGCATCCTGCTGCTGCCCGCCTATCCGCAATACTCCGGCACCACCACCGGCTCGATCTACGACGCCGTGTTCCAGCACTACGGCAGCGTGCGCAACATCCCGGAGCTGCGCTTCATCCGCAACTACCACGATCACGACGGCTATATCCACGCGCTGCAGCAGTCGGTGCTGACCCACTGGGAACAGCACGGCCGGCCGGACAAGCTGGTGATGAGCTTCCACGGCGTGCCCAAGCGCACGCTGCTGCTGGGCGACCCCTACCACTGCGAATGCCTGAAGACCGCGCGCCTGCTGGCCGCCGCCCTCAAGCTGACGCCGGACCAGTACGTGGTCACTTTCCAGTCGCGCTTCGGCAAGGCCGAGTGGCTGCAGCCCTACACCGCGCCCACCGTGGCGCAACTGGCGCGCGACGGCGTCAAGCGACTGGACGTGATCTGCCCCGGCTTCATCAGCGACTGCCTGGAAACGCTGGAAGAAATCTCGATGGAGGTACGGCACGATTTCGAGTCCAACGGCGGCAAGGAGTTCCACTACATCCCATGCCTGAACGAGTCGCCGGCATGGCTGGCCGCGCTGGCCGAGATCGCCGAGCAGCACATCATCGGCTGGCCGACCAAGCTGGCGCCCGCCGAGCGCGAGCAACTGAAAAAAGACGCCGAGGCCGGCCGCGCCCACGCGCTGGCGCTGGGCGCCTCGGACTGAAAAGCAACGTTTCCCCCGCCTTCCCACCGTCACCCGACAATCAGCACTTGCGGGTGACGAGTGCCAGCCTGTTAAAATAGCCGCCTGATACCAGCTTAACATTGTCGAAATGGCAGGCAAAATAACCCTTGAAAACGTAGGTTATCGCCCCATTTGCTGCCAGAGCGGTAACAAAAGTAATGTCAAACAAATACGATCGTAGGAGTCTTTAGATGCAAGATCAGGAAAATCAAGCCGTACCACCTAATCCAGAGGCGGCCGCAGCCGCTGCGTCGGCCCCGCCATCGACCCCGGAACAAGCCGCGCAGTCGTCGCTGGAACAACAGCTGGCCGAGACCGAAGCCAAGCTGGCTGAAATGCACGACGCCTTCATGCGCGCCAAGGCCGAGGGTGAAAACATCCGCCGCCGCGCCCAGGAAGACGTGGCCAAGGCCCACAAGTTCGCCGTCGAAAGCTTCGCCGAGGCCATGGTGCCGGTCAAGGACAGCCTGGAAATGGCGCTGAAGGTCGAGACGCCTACCGTCGAATCGCTGAAGGAAGGCGTGGAAATGACGCTCAAGCAACTGTCGTCGGCCTTCGAGCGCAACCGCCTGATCGCCATCGAGCCGGCCCAGGGCGAGAAGCTCGATCCGAACAAGCACCAGGCCGTGGCCGTGGTGCCGGCCGAGCAGGAAGCCAACACCGTTGTTGCTGTTCTGCAAAAAGGCTACATGATCGCCGACCGCCTGCTGCGTCCGGCCATCGTCACCGCCGCGCAAGCGAAATAATTTTTAAGCTCTTGAAAACATAGCGCTTTTCCACATATAAGCACCATCTGAACTCTAGCAAATAAGGAAATAAAATCATGGGTCGTATTATCGGTATCGATTTGGGAACCACCAACTCGTGCGTTGCCGTCATGGAAAACGGTCAGCCTAAGGTAATCGAAAACGCCGAAGGCGCGCGCACCACGCCATCCATCATTGCTTACCAGGATGATGGTGAAATCCTGGTTGGCGCGCCGGCGAAACGCCAGGCCGTCACCAATCCAAAAAACACCCTGTTCGCGGTGAAGCGCCTGATCGGCCGCAAGTTCGACGAGAAGGAAGTGCAGAAAGACATCGGCCTGATGCCTTACGCCATCACCAAGGCCGACAACGGCGACGCCTGGATCAGCGTGCGCGACAAGAAACTGGCGCCGCCGCAAATCTCGGCCGAAGTGCTGCGCAAGATGAAGAAAACCGCCGAAGACTACCTGGGTGAGGAAGTCACCGAGGCCGTCATCACCGTGCCGGCGTACTTCAACGACTCGCAGCGCCAGGCCACCAAGGACGCCGGCCGCATCGCCGGCCTGGACGTCAAGCGCATCATCAACGAACCAACCGCGGCCGCGCTGGCCTTCGGCCTGGACAAGTCGGAAAAGGGCGACCGCAAGATCGCCGTGTACGACCTGGGCGGCGGTACGTTCGACGTGTCGATCATTGAAATCGCCGACGTCGATGGCGAGAAGCAGTTCGAAGTGCTGTCGACCAACGGCGACACCTTCCTGGGCGGCGAAGACTTCGACCAGCGCGTGATCGACTACATCATCGAGGAATTCAAGAAGGTCAACGGCCTGGATCTGAAAAAAGACCCGATCGCCCTGCAGCGCATCAAGGCTTCGGCCGAGCGCGCGAAGATCGAGCTGTCGTCGTCGCAACAGACCGAAATCAACGAGCCGTACATCGCCATGGCGAACGGCGCGCCGGTCCACCTGACGCTGAAGATCACCCGCGCCAAGCTGGAATCGCTGGTGGAAGAGCTGATCAACGCCACCATCGAGCCATGCCGCACCGCCATCAAGGACGCTGGCATCAAGGTCTCGGACATCGATGACATCATCCTGGTCGGCGGCATGACCCGTATGCCGAAGGTGCAGGAAAAAGTGAAGGAGTTCTTCGGCAAGGATCCACGCAAGGACGTGAACCCGGACGAAGCCGTGGCCGTGGGCGCCGCGATCCAGGGCTCGGTGCTGTCGGGCGACCGCAAGGACCTGCTGCTGCTGGACGTCACCCCGCTGTCGCTGGGCATCGAAACCCTGGGCGGCGTGATGACCAAGATGATCCACAAGAACACCACGATCCCGACCAAGTTCTCGCAAGTGTTCTCGACCGCCGACGACAACCAGCCTGCGGTGACCATCAAGGTCTACCAGGGCGAGCGTGAAGTCGCGGCCGGCAACAAGAGCCTGGGCGAATTCAATCTGGAAGGCATCCCGCCAGCGGCCCGCGGCACCCCGCAGATTGAAGTGACCTTCGATATCGACGCCAACGGCATCCTGCACGTCGGCGCGAAAGACAAGGCCACCGGCAAAGAGAACAAGATCACGATCAAGGCCAACTCCGGTCTGACCGAGGCGGAAATCCAGAAGATGGTCAAGGACGCCGAGCTCAACGCCGAAGAAGACAAGAAAGTGAAGGAACTGGCCGAGTCGCGCAACCAGGCCGACGCGCTGGTGCACTCGACCCGCAAGTCGCTGACCGAATACGGCGACAAGCTGGAAGGCGGCGAGAAAGAGAAGATCGAAGCGGCGATCAGCGACCTGGAAGCCTCGATCAAGTCGGGCGACAAGGCCGAGATCGACGCCAAGGTGGCCGCGCTGTCGAGCGCCTCGCAGAAGCTGGGCGAAAAGATGTACGCCGACATGCAGGCGCAGCAAGCGGCCGGCGGTGAAGGCGCGGCCCCTGGCGCCGGCGCCGGTGCCGAACAGGCCAAGCCACAGGACGACGTGGTCGACGCCGACTTCAAGGAAGTCAAAGACAACAAGTAATCGTCACTCCCGTCATTCCCACCCAGGTGGGGATGGCCAGCCGAGTCGTGTGGCAACGCCGCCGGCTCGGCTTTTTCGCATAAATCAGTACAGAATATAAGCAGGATTCCGACACTATGGCAAAGCGTGATTTCTACGAAGTACTCGGTGTGGCTAAAAGCGCATCGGAAGACGAGATCAAGAAGGCCTATCGCAAACTGGCTATGAAGTACCACCCGGACCGCAATCCGGACAGCAAGGACGCGGAAGAGAAATTCAAGGAAGTCAAAGAAGCCTACGAGATGCTGACCAATCCGGAGAAGCGCGAGGCGTATGACCGCTACGGCCACGCCGGCGTCGATCCCAATATGGGCGGCGGCGGCGGTTTCGGCGGCGGCGGCTTCGGCGACGCCTTCGGCGACATCTTCGGCGACATCTTCGGCGGCGGCCGCGGCCGCAGCGCCGGCCCGCAGGTGTACCGCGGCGCCGACCTGCGCTACAATCTGGAAATCACGCTGGAACAGGCGGCGCACGGCTTCGACACCACCATCCGCGTGCCGTCGTGGGACAAGTGCGACACCTGCCACGGCACCGGCGCCAAGCCGGGCACCTCGCCGGTCACCTGCTCGACCTGCGCCGGCCACGGCCAGGTGCGCATGCAGCAGGGCTTCTTCAGCATCCAGCAGACCTGCCCGAAATGCCACGGCACCGGCAAGATCATTCCGGAACCATGCGCGGCCTGCTCGGGCCAGGGCCGCATCAAGCGCAACAAGACGCTGGAAGTGAAGATCCCGGTCGGCATCGACAACGGCATGCGCATCCGCTCGTCCGGCAACGGCGAGCCGGGCACCAACGGCGGGCCGTCGGGCGACCTGTACGTGGAGATCCACATCAAGCCGCACCCGGTGTTCCAGCGCGAAGGCGACGACCTGCACTGCGAAATGCCGATCTCGTTCGCCAAGGCGGCGCTGGGCGGCGAAATCGAGGTGCCGACGTTGTCTGGTAAAGTATCGTTTACGATCCCCGAGGGCACCCAGTCGGGCAAGACCTTCCGCCTCAAGGGCAAGGGCATCAAGGGCGTGCGCTCCGGCTTCGCGGGCGACCTGTTCTGCCACGTGGCGGTCGAGACCCCGGTCAAGCTGACCGAGAAGCAGAAAGAACTGCTGCGTGAATTTGAAAAATCCACCAGCGAGGGCGGCAACAAGCACAGCCCGCAGACGAAAACCTGGCGCGACAAGGTGAAGGACTTTTTTGAGTAACTTCGCCGTCACGCTGGATTGGTAATATCGGACCGCCGCGCTGCCCATTTCGGACAGACCGGCGGTCTTCTTATGTACGAGAGGAGCAACATGGAAACCCTGAAAAACAGCATCTCCCCCCTGCGTCACCTGTTGGAGAACAACCGCAAATGGGCGGCCTCGGAAGTGGAGCGCGACCCGGACTTCTTCAACCGCCTGGCCACGCAAGCAGCGCCGGAATACCTGTGGATCGGTTGCTCCGACAGCCGCGTGCCGGCGAATGAGCTGCTGGGCCTGGCGCCGGGCGACGTCTTCGTCCACCGCAACATCGCCAACGTGGTGGTGCATTCGGACCTGAACTGCCTGTCGGTGCTGCAGTTTGCGATCGAGGTGCTGAAGGTCAAGCACGTGATCATCGTCGGCCACTACGGCTGCAAGGGCGTGCACGCCGCCATGACCGGCACCCGCGTTGGCCTGGTGGACAACTGGCTGCGCCACGTGCACGACGTCCACCAGAAACACGAGCGCTACCTGGGCAGCGTGGTCAACGAGCAGAAGCGCTCGGAGCGCCTGGTGGAACTGAACGTGGTGGAGCAGGTGACCAATGTGTGCGCCACCACCATCGTGCAGGACGCTTGGGACCGCGGCCAGGACCTGACGGTGCACGGCTGGGTCTACGGCATCAACGACGGCAAGCTGATGGACATGGGCATCGCCGTCAGCGGCCGCGACCAGCTGGCCCCAGCGGTGGCCCAGCGCCTGGCGCAATACGACGCTGTAGCAGCCCCGGCGTAACACCCGGACGATAGGGTCGGACCCCGTACGGGGTCCGACCCCGGCGCGCCGCCGTGCGGGTTGGCGCTTCCCGCCCAGTCAGTTCTGACTTAGAATCTGCGCATGACCACCAAAACCCCGCCGGCCATGCCCAAACTGCGCATCGTTGTCGTCAATACCGTCATCCACGACGAGGATGACGAAGCGCTGCATGCGCAAGCCGAGCGTGCGCGGGTGTTGCGTATCGGTCTGCTGGAAGCCGGCTACGACATCATCGCCTCGCTGCCGCCGGACATGTACCTGCCCGAGCGCATCGCCCAGCTGCAGCCGGACATGATCATCGTCGACGCCGAATCGGACGCCCGCGACGTGCTGGAGCATATCGTCATCGCCACCCGCGACGAGCGCCGTCCCATCGTCATGTTCACCGAGGACCAGGACCCGGACAGCATGGAGGCCGCCGTCAACGCCGGCGTCTCCGCCTACGTGGTGGCCGGGCTGCAGGGCGAGCGCATCAAGCCGGTGCTGCAGGTGGCGCTGGCGCAGTTCAAGCGTGAGCAGAAGCTGCTGGACGAACTGTCCGACACCAAGAGCAAGCTGGCCGAGCGCAAGGTCATCGAGCGCGCCAAGGGCCTGCTGATGGCGCGCCAGCGCTTCTCCGAGGAGCAGGCCTACCAGAAGCTGCGCTCCATGGCCATGAGCAAGAACCTCAAGCTGTCCGAAGTGGCGCAGCGCATCCTCGACGTCGAAGACTTGCTGGGCTAAAAACGCCCCCCAAAATGATGCATCGCGCGATTGCGGTGCATTTTTTTCGTCCCCGGATTCCCGCGCTCCCTCTGTAGCCATGCTGGCATAGACATTGCATAGCTGTAATCAAGCGCAATGGTGCGCACGATGTGTCTTGCCAACGGCGGTGAGGCTCACCAGACAATGACGTCTACCAGATCATGAATTCATTCGTGAGGGTAGGCGTTTTTTTTGGCCCATACTGATTGACGACTAAAAATAAGGGGTAGCCATGAAGAACACGGAACGCGAAGCGGGTAACATCGACACCAGGCGCAGGAAAATCATTCATGGTGCAGGTCTGGTAGCGGGAGGAAGCATGTTGGGATTGGCAACGGGTGGCGTGTGGGCAGCGGGGTCGGACAAGCCGGAGAAGGAAGAAATCAAGATCGGCTTCATTCCGCTGACCGACTGCGCCTCCGTGGTGATGGCGTCGGTGCTGGGTTTCGACAAGAAGTACGGCGTCAAGTTCGTGCTCAGCAAAGAGGCCTCGTGGGCCGGCGTGCGCGACAAGCTGGCCAACGGCGATCTGGACGCGGCCCATGTGCTGTATGGCCTGCTGTACGGCGTGCAGATGGGGATCGGCGGCCAGAAGAAGGACATGGCGGTCCTCATGAGCCTCAACAACAACGGCCAGGCCATCACGCTGTCGAAGAAAATCGCCGACAAGGGCGGCGTTGACGGTGCCTCGCTGGCCAGGCTGATGCAGGCCGACAAGCGCGAGTACACCTTCGCCCAGACCTTCCCGACCGGCACCCACGCGATGTGGCTGTACTACTGGCTGGCCGCCAACGGCATCAATCCGCTGAAGGACGCCAAGGTGATCACCGTGCCGCCGCCGCAGATGGTGGCCAATATGCGGGTCGGGAACATGGACGGCTTCTGCGTCGGCGAGCCGTGGGGCCACCGCGCCATCATGGACGGCGTCGGCATCACCGCCATCACCACGCAGGACATCTGGAAGGACCACCCCGAGAAGGTGCTGGGCTCCACGCTGGAATTCGCCAAAAAAAATCCGAACACCTGCCGCGCGATGATGGCCGCCATCCTCGAAGCGGGCAAGTGGATCGATGCCTCGCTGGCCAACAAGAACAAGATGGCCGAGGTCATCGCCGACAAGTCCTACGTCAACACCAGCAAGGACGCGATCGACCAGCGCATCATGGGCCGCTACCAGAATGGCCTGGGCAAGACCTGGGACGATCCGAATCACATGAAGTTCTACAACGACGGCGCGGTCAACTTCCCGTACCTGTCGGACGGCATGTGGTTCATGACGCAGCACCGCCGCTGGGGTCTGCTGAAGGACGATCCTGATTACCTGGCCGTGGCCACCGCCGTCAACCAGATCGACTTGTACAAGGACGCGGCCACCATGACCAAGACGCCGGTGCCCAAGAGCCCCCTGCGCAGTTCGAAGCTGATGGATGGTTCCGTGTGGGACGGCAAGAACCCGAAAGCGTTCGCCGCCTCGTTCAAGATCAAAGCCTGATAACGGGAGAACGCCATGAACGCCATGCTGAAACCCGACGCCGCCGCGTCGGCGCCGCCCGACGCACGCCCGGACGCAGCGGCGGCCGACGTATCGACCGCCAACGCGTCTACCGCCGAGGCAGCGCCGGATGCCGCCGCGCCGGCGCGCCGTCCACGCCGCCCGCTGGCCGCCAACTCCACGGCGCGCGCGCGCCGGCAGGTCTCGGCCACCGTGCTGAAAATCGTCGCGCCGGTCGTGGGTGCGGCCTTGCTGGTCGCCGTATGGCAGCTGATCACGATGAACAACGCCACCTTCCCGACGCCGGCGGCCACGCTGGACGAAGCGGTCAAGCTGTTCTCCGATCCGTTCTACCGCAACAGCCCGAATGACCAGGGCATCGGCTGGAACCTGCTGGCGTCCCTGCAGCGCGTGGGCATCGGCTTTGGCCTGGCGGCGCTGATCGGCATCCCGCTCGGTTTCCTGATCGGCCGCGTGCAATTCTTCGGCAGCATGTTCGGGCCGATCATCAGCCTGCTCAAGCCCGTGTCGCCGCTGGCCTGGCTGCCGATCGGCCTGCTGGTGTTCAAGTCGGCGAATCCCGCCGCGATCTGGTCGATCTTCATCTGCTCGATCTGGCCGATGATCATCAACACCGCCGTCGGCGTGCAGCGCGTGCCGCAGGATTACATGAACGTGGCGCGGGTACTGAATCTCTCCGAATGGAAGGTGCTGACCAAGATACTGCTGCCATCGGCGCTGCCCTACATCCTGACCGGCGTGCGCCTGTCGATCGGCACCGCGTGGCTGGTGATCGTGGCGGCCGAGATGCTGACCGGCGGCGTGGGCATCGGCTTCTGGCTGTGGGACGAGTGGAACAACCTGAACGTACCGCACATCATCATCGCCATCGTTTCGATTGGCCTGGTCGGGCTGCTGCTGGAGCAGGCGCTGATGGCGCTGGCCCGTGCCTTCACCTACGAACAAGTATCCAACTAAGGAGCGCGATCATGGACGAATCACGATTCATCGATATCGAAGGCGTGGAGATGGTGTTCCACACGAAGAAGGGCGTGTTCCATGCGCTGCGCGAGATCGACCTCAAGGTGGCCAAGGGCGAATTCATCACGCTGATCGGCCACTCCGGCTGCGGCAAGTCGACCCTGCTCAACCTGATCGCCGGCCTGCTGCAGCCGAGCGACGGCGTGCTGTTGTGCGCCAACCGCGAAATCGCCGGGCCCTCGCCGGAGCGCTCGGTGGTGTTCCAGAACCACTCGCTGCTGCCGTGGCTGACCTGCTACGAGAATATCCACCTCGGCGTGGAGCGCGTGTTCGGCAAGGCGGAATCGAAGGCGCAGCTGAGGGAGCGCACCTTGCAGGCGCTGGCGCTGGTGGGCCTGACGCATGCGGAGAACAAGCGGCCGAATGAAATCTCGGGCGGCATGAAGCAGCGCGTTGGCATCGCCCGCGCGCTGGCGATGGAGCCCAAGGTGCTGCTGATGGACGAACCGTTCGGCGCGCTGGACGCGCTGACGCGCGCGCATCTGCAGGACGAGCTGCTGAAGATCGTCGCCGCCACCAAGTCCACCGTGGTGATGGTGACGCACGACGTGGACGAAGCGGTGCTGCTGTCCGACCGCATCGTCATGATGACCAACGGCCCGGCCGCCACCATCGGCGAAATCGTCGAGGTGCAGCTGGACCGTCCGCGCGACCGCGTGGCGCTGGCGGCCGACGCGCAGTACATGGCATACCGCACGGCGGTGCTGGAATTCCTGTACCGAAAACAGGCCCACCCGGCAAAGGAAGCCGCGTGATGGAGCGCGTCGCCGGCAAGCTGCGTGAATGATGGTCGAAGCGCGCTGGAGGCGGCCGGCCACGCGCTCTATCTGGCGCGCCACTCCCGCGGCGTGCGCACATAGTTCACGCTGCGCCAGACCTGGGCGATGCCGATGTCGAAACCGGAACTCAGCGTGACGGTCACGGTTTTCATCTGGTCGACGTTGGCGTAATTTTCCAGCGCGGCTTTGGCGACGCGACGCGCCAGCGCCTCCGGGTTCTGCGCCGAAGCATCGGTGACCGCCGTCACGGATAACGTCCTGGCGTTCTGCGGTCCGTAGTTGAGCATGACAGAGGCATTGCTGACGCCGGGCAGCGACATAACCGCCTGCCGGACCCGCAGCATGTCGCCGAGCGAACCCGGTAGCGCCATCCACACGCCTGCCACGCAGAACGCCACCAGCGCCGCTGTAACGATGGCGGCGTGGCCGCGCCACACGCGTTCCGTCGGCAGCGCCAGCGGCCCGCGCGCATCGTTGACGACAAATGCGCCCACCGCCAGATCGTGCAGCGTCTGTCGCGTCTTGCGATTGAAGATGAGCAGGTAAGTGGAACAAGCACCCACGCCAAAGATCAGCATCGAAAGGGCTGACGCCACCCATGCATTCAGCCCGCTGAACGCCGAGGGCAAGCTGCCGAGGAAATACGACAGGCAGAAAATGCCGGCACGGAGTAGCGACGCGCCCACGCTCAACGGCGTGCCACTGGCCGTGACGACTCTCAGGCCAAGCACCTTCATGCCGAGCGACTGGCCGTCGCCGACATGGCTTTGCGAGACGCCAAAGTACGCCGTGGCGATGGCAAAGCCCAACACCCGGCCCCATGGCCCCAGCACCGTCAACGGCTCATACAGGCATGCGCCGGCAATCGCGCCAACTATGCCCAGCAGCGCGAAATCGAGGACGAAGGCGACGGCGCGGCGCCAGAGACGCGCGCTCGTCACCGGCGACAGGTCTTCGTCAACGGAAGTGGTATCGCGCGGCACGGCGGCCAGCGCGGTGAGACGGGCTTCGATTTCCGCCACCCGCTCAGGATAGCGATCCGCATCGATATGCTTGCGAACCTGCCTGAGTTCCTGTTCCGAGTATTTGCTGTAGTCCGGCTGCTGGTCCATCCACTATCCATTTAAACTTTTGATAACTTAGTATATCGTCTTTTGAGGACGCCAAACCGTCGTTCGTCTCATGTATGCTGTCAAGCCGCCGCGCATGGCGTAGGCTGCACATGTGATCAACGATAGAGGCCGCCATGAAACAACGATTATTCACCGCCGCCTGCTGGCTGTTCGGCGTTCCGCTGCCGGACCATGGCCAGCCCACCGCGACGCGCCCGCTTGCACGCTTCGTCGTCACCCTGCTGCTGGGCGCCGTCATTGGCTATGTCATTGTCTGTTGCGCCGACGCCGCCCAGGATTTCGTCAACGGCTTTAACGCCGGTTGGCACAAGGATGAACCGCTGCCGCCGGAAGTGCGGTGGAGTGTCCCGTTGGGCGGCCTGATAGGCGCGTCGCTGGTGGCGCTGCTGTTCGCGCAAAGCCGCGTCATGAAATCCGCCATCCTGCTGACCGGCGACCGCCTCAATCTGGAGCGCGAACGCGCCAATCGTCAGCAACTGGAGGCGGAGCTGCGCCTGATGAAGGCACAAATCGAACCGCACTTCCTGTTCAACACCCTGGGCGCGGTACAGCAGCTGGCGGAAGACAAGGCGCCACAAGCCGCCGCGTTGACGGCGGAGCTGATCACCTTCCTGCGCGCCACCATGACCAGCCTGCGCGCCGACACCATCCGGCTGGCGGACGACAGCGCGGTATGCGCCGCCTACCTGCGCATCATGCAGGTCAGGCTCGGCGCGCGACTGGCGTTTTCCGTGGACTGCCCGCCCGATCTGGCGGACTTCCCGCTGCCAACCACCTTGCTGCTCACACTGGTGGAGAACGCCGTCAAACACGGCATCGAGCGCGCGCCCGCCGGTGGCCGCATCGACATCACCGCGGCCCGGCAGGAGGATCGTGTAATCATCATGGTGGCCGACACCGGCGCCGGCTTCGGCGCCACGATAGGGCAGGGCGTCGGCCTGCAACACATCCGCGAGCGCCTGGCGCTGGCCTACGGCGACAACGCCCGCCTGACGCTGGAAGAAAACACGCCGAGCGGCGCGATTGCCCGTCTCTATTTGCCGCTATGAAGATCCTGATCGCCGAAGACGAACCGCTGATGCGCGAGCGCCTGCTGGCGCAACTGGCGCAGGCCTGGCCGCAGGCGCGCGTGGTGGCCGTGGCGGAAAACGGCAACGACGCCTGGGACGCGTGGCTGGAGCACGAGCCGGACGTGGTCTTCCTCGATATCCAGATGCCCGGCCTCACTGGCCTGGAAGTCGCGCGCCGCATCGCCGAGCGCTCCCACATCGTTTTCGTGACAGCCTACAACCAGCACGCGCTGGAGGCGCTCCAGCGCGGCGCGGTGGATTATCTGCTCAAGCCGGTGGAGCTGGCCGCGCTGGAGCGCACGGTGGAACGCCTGCGTCGCCGCACACAGCGCCCGGCCGCGCTGGCGCCGGTACTCAGCGAGATCGCACAAGCGGCGCCGCAGCGCCTGACGTGGCTCAAGGCCAGCGTCGGCAAGCGCATCCGCCTGATTAATGTGAACGACGTGCTGTTCCTGCAGTCGGACACCAAGTACACCCGCGTGGTGCTGGCGGACGGCGACGCCCTGATCCGCATCGCGCTGAAAGACCTGCTGGAAGGACTCGACCCGGATCTGTTCTGGCAAATCCACCGTGGCACCATCGTCAACGCCCACGCCATCGCGGCGGTTGAGCGGACCGGGACCGAGCGCCTGCACCTGACCGTGAAAGGCAGCAGCGAGGTGCTGGTCGTCAGCCGCACCTTTACCCACCTGTTTCGCGACTAGCCTGGTCAACGCGGCGCTGGCCGGCGTCCTTTCAACCAGTCGGCAAGGCCGGCGATGTAATCCTGCAGGTGCGCCTTGTCCGGCGCCTGCAGCGCGTGGCTGGCGTTGGGGTATTCGATGAAGGTGAAGTCTTTCTCCGGATGGCGCGCGAAGTCGTCGCGCAACGCGCGGCCGGATTCGATGGCTTCGCTGTCGTCCTTCTCGCCCATGGCGGCGATGATGGGGATGTCCAGCTGCCTATAGGTGACCAGCGGATCGTAGAACAGGTGCGAGCTCCAGTAGCGGTAGGGGTGGCCCATGAACTCTTTTTGGAGGCTGTCCGGATCGGCCTTGATGGCGGCGTAGGTCCGCTGGAAGATATCGCGCGACAGCGGATCGGCGTAGGGCTTGACGCCACGGTCGGCGAAGATCAGGAAGCCTTCACTCTGCGGCAGACCGCCGCTGCCGCCGGTGGCCAGCCAGCCGATACGCTTGCTGCGCAACGCCACCAGCGGCGCCACCACGCCGCCCTCGGAAAAGCCCAGCACCGCCAGGCTGCGCGGGCCGAGCGCCTTCAGTGCAGGCAGGCTGTCGATAAAGGCCAGATTGTCGCTGACGCGGCGCTCCAGATAATCCGCCTCATTGTAGGCGGCGCTGCAGGTGTCGCCAGTGTCGCCTTTCCCGATGCCGGTCTTCTCCAGAAAATACACATCCACTGGCGCCGGGTAGCGCTCAAAGAAGAACGGCACGCGGCTGCCGAAGTCCTTGCATCCCGATCCGCTGATCAGCAGTATTGGCGTGCCGTTACCGGCGGCTTCGGTATCGTGCAGATGATAGTAGCGGCGCGGCTGGCCGTCGATGGTGATCGGCGCTTCGTCCAGCACGCGCGCGGCGAATGCGGAGGAGGCGAGCACGGTTGCGGTGGCGGCAAATAGGAGATGTCGATTCATGTGACAATATTAATCTATTGGCAAAAAAATGAGTATTTGAATGAAGACGATCGCTTACAGCTTGTTATTGGCGGCCAGCCTGGCCGCCTGCAATCGTGTCGAGAAAGCCGTGGAGCCGCCCAAGTCCGCAGTGGCCGCGCCGCCCACGTCGCCGATGCCGGCGGCAGCGCCACAGCCGCCCACCGCCGCCAGAATCAACGAAACGGAACTGATGCGCGCCATCTTTGGCGATGCCTACAAGCCGGCCGACAAGAAAGCCACCGCCACACTGGTCATCGAAGGCAGCGAAATGCTGCATGCGATGACGCCGGTCGCCAGCACGCAGCTGGCCGACGGCCGCGTCGTCCTCATCGTCAACGGCGCGCCAGCCGCCGACGATGGCTCGGAAATAGCGAGCCACGTGTCGTCCGGCATACTGAATGTCTACCTGCTGCGGCGCGAGGGCGATGGCTGGAAGGTATTGCAGCGTCATGAAAATCTCGCCGAGCTGGGATCGGAAGGCTTTATTGGCAGCGTCAAATGGGTGACGCTGGGACCGGGCAAACCAGGGTTCATCGTTTCCAATGGCGGCGTGTGGCAGGGCTATTCGATCAGCCATGCCGCCATTTTTGAACTGGGCAGCGAGGTGCGCGGTCTTGGCAGCTTCAAGGAAGCCTCCAGCAATGAAGGCGGCTGCGGGCCAACCAGCGGACAATGCTGGGACGTGGCGGGCGAGATCCGCTTCGCCCCCGAGCCACAGCAGAGCGGCTATAACGACATCATCGTCAGCTTCACCGACAAGCGCTTCACGGTCACCGAGGATAAAAACGCCGACTTCGTCATACACCCCGGGACCACTACCAAAACGAGCGCCCGCTACCACTTCGATGGCAAGGCATATGTGCTCGCCAGCGGCGCCAACCCGGTGCCCGACATCTGATCCACGCACCGCGATCGCGCACCGATAGTGTGCGCCGTGCACCGTCACATCGCAGCTCACCAATTTAAAAAACGTCATCAAATCGTGCTTCCCCTCTGAGCACAGCGCTCGCGAGGGGTGGCACGGCTCTTGCAACGCATAGGCCAAGGGATCAACGGCGATCTCCCCGAAGTACACGAATACATAGCTGGTCCAAGGACGGACTGGCAGGACAACGGCGTCCGCCCAACCCGGTCTTTGAGGCCTGTGGTTGTGCGGACGCCTTTTTGTTTTCTGAACGGGATAAAAAATGGCCAGCAAAGCTACCAGCATCAAGCTCTTCTCGATTTCAACGCCTCAGATGCGGGCGTTCCACTTGACCTGGATGGCGTTCTTCGTCTGCTTCTTCGCGTGGTTCGCCTGCGCGCCGCTGATGCCGGTGATTAAAGGAGAATTCGGCCTGACGCCAGGGCAGATCGCCAACATCAACATCGCCGCCGTTGCCGTCACCATCATCGTGCGCCTGATCGTCGGCCCGCTGTGCGACCACTTCGGCCCGCGCAAGGCCTATACCGGCCTGCTGCTGATCGGCGCCATCCCGGTCATCGGCGTGGCGTTCGCGCAGAGCTACGAGAGCTTCCTGTTCTTCCGCCTCGCCATCGGCGCGGCTGGCGCCAGCTTCGTCATCACCCAGTACCACACCTCGGTGATGTTCGCGCCCAAGGTGGTGGGCACGGCCAACGCCGCAGCCGCTGGCTGGGGCAATGCCGGCGGTGGCGTCGCGCAAGCCGTCATGCCGCTGCTGATGACTGCCATGGTCATGCTGGGCGTGAGCGAGGGCTTCGGCTGGCGCGCCGCGCTGATCGTGCCGGGTGTGCTGATGATTGTCATGGCCTTTGTTTACTACCGCTACACGCAAGATTGCCCGCAAGGGAACTTCAAGGAACTGCGCGCCGCCGGCGTTGCGATTGATGGTGGCAAGAAGGGCGGCTGGGAGTCGTTCAAGCTGGCCGCCGTCAACTACCGCGTGTGGCTGCTGTTCATCACCTACGGCGCCTGCTTTGGCATCGAGATCTTCATCCACAACATCGCCGCCACCTACTACGTCGATCACTTCAAGCTGACGCTGGCGCAAGCCGGCATGGCGGCCGGCAGCTTTGGCCTGCTGGCGTTGTTCGCCCGCGCGCTGGGCGGCTGGGTGTCGGACAAATTCGCCGCCAACGGCAACCTGAATAACCGCGTCACGCTGCTGTTCGCGCTGATGCTGGGCGAGGGCGCCGGCCTGCTGATGTTCGCCCACGCCGGCAACGCCCTGCTGGCCGTCGCCGCGATGCTGTTCTTTGGCCTGTTCACCCACATGGCCTGCGGCGCCACCTACGCCGTGGTGCCCTTCGTCGACAAGCGCGCCCTGGGCGGCGTGGCCGGCATCATCGGCGCCGGCGGCAACGTGGGCGCGGTCGCCGCCGGCTTCCTGATGAAGGGCACGGGCGACGTGCAGCAAACCCTGAGCATCCTCGGCGTGCTGGTCGCCATCTCCGCCTTGTGCGCACTGGCCGCGCGCTTCAGCAGCGCCACCGTGCAGGAAACCGCAGTCGCCACCGCATAAAGGAATCGCATCATGAAAATTATCGTTATCGGCCACGGCATGGTGGGCCACAAGTTCCTGGAAAGCCTGGCCACTGGCGGCCGCGCCAACCTGCAGGTGACAGTGCTGTGCGAGGAGCCGCGTCCCGCCTACGACCGCGTGCACCTGTCCGAATTCTTTTCCGGGAAAACCGCCGAAGACCTGTCGCTGGTGAAGCCGGGCTTCTTCGAACAAAACGACAGCATGGTGCTGCGCCTGAACACCCGCGCCACCGCCATCGACCTGAAAGCGAAGACTGTCACCACTGGCGAAGGCGAGGTTCTGCCCTACGACAAGCTGGTGATCGCCACCGGCTCGTTCCCCTTCGTGCCGCCGCTGCCGGGCAAGGACCGCAAGGACTGCTTCGTCTACCGCACCATCGAAGACCTCGAAGCGATGCTGGAATGCGGCCAGCGCGCGAAGACCGGCGTGGTGATCGGCGGCGGCCTGCTGGGCCTCGAATGCGCCAAGGCGCTACGCGACATGAAGCTGGATACCCACGTGGTCGAGTTCTCGCCGCGCCTGATGGCGGTGCAGGTGGACGACCACGGCGGCCGTGTGCTGCGCCGTAAGATCGAAGAACTGGGCGTGACCGTCCATACCGGCAAAAACACCACCGCCATCGTTGACGGCACCGAAGCCACGCACCGCATGGAGTTCGCGGACGGCGGCCACCTGGAAGCGGACATGATCGTGTTCTCGGCCGGCATCCGCCCGCGCGACATGCTGGCGAAAGAAGCCGGCCTGGCCATCGGCCCGCGCGGCGGCATCGAAATCAATAACAACTGCGTTACCTCCGATCCGCACGTCTACGCCATCGGCGAGTGCGCGCTGTGGGGCGGCTTGATCTTCGGCCTGGTGGCGCCGGGCTACGAAATGGCGCGCGTCGCCGCCAGGCATATGCTGGGCGAGGCGGCGGAATTCGCCGGCGCCGACATGAGCACCAAGCTGAAACTGATGGGCGTGGATGTGGCGTCGATCGGCGACCCGCATGGCAAGGAAGAGGGCAGCCACGCGTATCAGTTCATCGACGAGCGCAAACAGATCTACAAGAAGATCGTGGTGTCCAGTTGCGGCAAGTACCTGCTGGGCGGTGTGATGGTTGGCGACGCCAGCGAATATGGCACGCTGCTGCAGATGATGTTGAATAAGATCGAGCTGCCTGAATCGCCGGAATTCCTGATCCTGCCGCAGTCCGACGGCGCGGCTAAGCCTGCGCTGGGCGTGGATGCGTTGCCGGATTCGGCGCAGATCTGCTCCTGCAATAACATCTCCAAGGGCCAGCTGTGCGCCGCCGTGCAGAATGGCGCCACCACCATCGGCGAGCTGAAATCCTGCACCACCGCCGGCACCGCGTGCGGCGGCTGCGTGCCTCTGGTAACGCAGGTGATGAAAGCCGAGATGAAGAAGCAGGGCATGGAAGTGAACAACCATGTGTGCGAACACTTCGCGTATTCGCGCCAAGAGCTATTCCACCTGATCAAAGTCGGCAAGATCAGCACCTTCAACGATCTGCTGCACAAGCACGGCAAGGGCCTGGGCTGCGACGTCTGCAAGCCGCTGGCGGCCAGCATCCTCGCCACCATCAACAACGAGTTTGTGCTGAAGAAGGAACACGCCAGCCTGCAGGACACCAACGACTACTTCCTCGGCAACATCCAGAAGGACGGCACCTACTCGGTCGTGCCGCGCATGCCGGCTGGTGAAGTGACGCCGGACGGCCTGATCGCGGTCGGCCAGGTCGCCAAGAAGTATGGCTTGTACACCAAGATCACCGGCGGCGCGCGGGTTGACCTGTTTGGCGCGCGCGTCGAGCAACTGCCGCTGATCTGGGAAGAACTGATTGCCGCCGGCTTCGAGTCCGGCCACGCGTACGGCAAGTCGCTGCGCACGGTGAAGTCCTGCGTGGGCTCGACCTGGTGCCGTTACGGCGTCGATGATTCCATCGGCCTGGCGATTGAACTGGAAAACCGCTACAAGGGCCTGCGCACGCCGCACAAGATCAAATTCGGCGTCTCCGGCTGCACCCGCGAGTGCGCGGAAGCGCAGGGCAAGGACGTGGGCGTGATCGCCACCGAGAAGGGCTGGAATCTTTACGTGGCCGGCAACGGCGGCATGAAGCCACGCCACGCCGAACTGCTGGCGACGGAGCTGGACAAGGAAACGCTGGTCAGATACATCGACCGCTTCCTGATGTTCTACAGCCGCACTGGCGACCGCCTGCAGCGCACCAGCACCTGGCGCGAGAACCTGGAAGGCGGCCTCGATTATCTGAAGGACGTCATCGTCAAGGACAAGCTGGGCATCGGCGCCGAACTGGAAGCCGACATGCAGCACGTGGTCGATACCTACGCTTGCGAGTGGAAGGAGGCGGTGGAAAATCCTGAAACGCGCAAACGTTTCCGCCACTTCGTCAACAGCGACAAGGCCGACGAGAACGTGGTGTTCATGGAGGAGCGCGGCCAGATCCGCCCGGCCACCATTGAAGAGCGCAAGCGCGTTATCCCTATCGCAGTCAATGCAGCTTGAGGAGAAGAGTATGCACCGTGATGTTCATACCGATAACTGGATCGCCGTCTGCAACCTGGACGACATCGTGCCCAACACCGGGGTGTGTGCGCTGCTGAATGATATGCAGGTGGCCGTGTTCCACGTCGACGCCGGGGAGTCGCGCGTGTTCGCCATCGATAACTATGATCCGAATTCCGAGGCCTCGGTCTTGTCGCGCGGGCTGGTTGGTTCGCTGGGCGAACGCATCGTGGTGGCGTCGCCGATCTACAAGCAGCACTTCGATCTGCAAACCGGCGAGTGCCTGGAAGCGCCGGAGCATTCAGTGGGCACCTATCCTGCCCGCATCGAAGATGGCAAAGTCTGGGTAGGCCTGTGAAACCCGCGCTGGTCGTCATCGGCAATGGCATGGCCGGCATGCGCACGGTCGAGGAGCTGCACAAGCTGGCGCCGGATATGTACGACATCACCGTGTTCGGCGCCGAGCCGCACGGTAACTACAACCGCATCCTGCTGTCGCCTGTGCTGGCGGGCGAGAAAAGTATGGACGACATCATGCTCAACACGCGCGAATGGTATGTGCAGCACGGGATCACGCTGCACGCTGGCGACCCGGTCGAGCATATCGACCGCCGCAAGCGCATCGTGCGCGCGAAGTCGGGGCTGGAGGTCATGTACGACCGCCTGCTGATCGCCACCGGCTCCAAGCCCTTCATCATCCCCGTGCCGGGCCATCAGCTGAACGGGGTGCTGGCCTTCCGCGATATTCAGGATGTGGAGAACATGCTGGCCATGGCGCGCAATCACCGCAACGCGGTGGTGATCGGCGGCGGCCTGCTGGGGCTCGAAGCGGCCAATGGCCTGCAGCGCCAGGGTATGAATGTCACTGTGGTGCACGTGACCGACGCGCTGATGAACCAGCAGCTCGATAAGCCCGCTGCCGCGCTGCTGCAAAAAGCGCTGGAAGCCAAGGGCCTGAATTTCATGATGGCCGCGCAGACCGAGGAAATCCTCGGCCCGGACCGCGTGACCGGCGTACGCTTCAAGGATGGCACCGAGATCCCGGCCGACCTGGTGGTGATGACCGCCGGCGTGCGTCCGAATATCGAACTCGCCAAATCGGCCGGCCTGCATTGCGAGCGCGCCATCGTGGTGGACGATACGCTGCAAACCTACGACCCGCGCATCTACGCCGTCGGAGAATGCGTGCAGCACCGCAGCGCCACCTTTGGCCTGGTGGCGCCGATCTGGGACCAGGCGCGCGTTTGTGGCGCCCACCTGGCCGGCGCCGGCGTACGCCGCTACGTGCAGCAAACGTCGCCAACGCGGCTGAAGGTCACCGGCGTGGATCTGTATTCGGTGGGCGATTTCATCGGCGGCGAGGGCAGCGAAGACCTGGTGCTGCGGGACGCGCGGCGTGGCGTCTACAAGCGGCTGGTGATCAAGGACGGCCGCGTGACCGGCGCCGTGCTGTACGGCGACGTCAAGGACGGCCCCTGGTACTTCAACCTGATTCAGAACCGCACCGACATCACGCCGATCCGGCAAACCCTGTTATTTGGCGAGGCGCTCAGCGCCCGCGCCGCCTGACTGAGCGAGCAAGCATCTTGAACCTGTCCACCGATCATCTGGCTGTCCGTACCACCTGTGCCTATTGCGGCGTGGGCTGCGGCGTACAGGCCACGCAGAAGGACGATGGCAGCTTCGCCATCAGCGGCGACAAGCTCCATCCCGCCAACCAGGGCCGCCTGTGCGTAAAGGGTTCCACGCTGGGGGAAACCGTGGGGCTGGAAGGCCGCCTGCTGTATCCGCAAGTGCGCGGCGATGACGGCGCGGGCTTGCGACGCGTGTCGTGGGATGAAGCGCTGGGCAAGGTGGCCGACGCGTGGAAGGCCATCATTGCCGAACATGGCCCGGATGCGGTGGCGCTGTACGTCTCCGGCCAGCTGCTGACCGAGGACTACTACGTCGCCAATAAACTGATGAAGGGCTACGTGGGCAGCGCCAACATCGACACCAACTCGCGCCTGTGCATGTCATCCGCCGTGGCGGGCTACAAGCGCGCCTTTGGCGAAGACCTGGTGCCGGTCTGCTACGACGACCTGGAACTGGCCGACATGATCGTGCTGGTGGGCTCCAACACGGCGTGGTGCCATCCGATCCTGTTCCAGCGCATTCTGAAGGCGAAGGAAGCTCGGCCCGGGATGAAGCTGGTGGTAGTCGATCCGCGCCGCACCGCCACCTGCGAGCTGGCCGACCTGCACCTGCCGGTCAAGGCCGGCACCGACGTGTGGCTGTTCAACGGCCTGTTAAGCTACCTGTCGCGCATCGGCGCCGTCGATCCGCGCTTTATCGAGCAGCATACCAATGGCTTCGATGCCGCACTGGATGTGGCCAACGCCGATTGCGCCGATCCCGCCGTGGTGGCGAAGATCTGCCGCATCGAACTGGCGCAGCTGCTGGCGTTCTATGAATTGTTTGCCGCCACCCGCAAGACCATCACCGCCTACTCGATGGGCGTCAACCAGTCGTCGGCGGGCACGGACAAGGCCAACGCCATCATCAACTGCCACCTGATCGGCGGCCGTATCGGCAAGCCCGGCATGGGACCGTTCTCGATCACCGGCCAGCCCAACGCCATGGGCGGCCGCGAAGTGGGCGGCCTGGCCAACATGCTGGCCGCGCACATGGACCTGGAAAACGCCGGCCATCGCGACGTGGTGCAGACCTTCTGGGAGTCGCCGGCCATGGCCGACAAGGGCGGCCTGAAAGCGGTAGACCTGTTCAAGGCGATTGAAGAAGGCAGGGTCAAGTCGGTGTGGGTGATGGCGACCAATCCGGTGGTCAGCCTGCCGGACGCCGACCAGGCGCGCCGCGCGCTGGAAAAGTGCGATCTGGTGATCGCCTCCGACATCATGCAGGACACCGACACCACCGCTTACGCCGATGTACTGCTGCCGGCGCTGGGCTGGGGCGAGAAGGATGGCACAGTCACCAACTCCGAACGCCGCATCTCGCGCCAGCGCGCCTTTCTGCCGGCGCCGGGCGAGGCGCTGCCGGACTGGAAGATCCTGTCGTTGTTCGCGCAGCGCATGGGCTACAGCGGCTTCGATTACGCCGGCCAGCACGACGTGTTCAATGAACACGCAAGCCTGAGCGGCTTCCGCAACGCCATCGGCGACGTGCCGCGCGCCTTCGATATGTCCGGCCTCGCCGGCCTCAAGCAGCGTGAGTACGATGAGCTGGAGCCAGTGCAGTGGCCGATCCGCCGCACCGTGGGCGGCGAGCTGCAGGTGGAGGCGCGGCTGTTCAAGGACGGCGTGTTCGCCCACGCAGACGGCAAGGCGCGCTTCATCGCCACCGCGCCGCGCTTGCCGCGCCACGCCGTCAGCGAAGACTATCCGCTGTCGCTCAATACCGGGCGCGTGCGCGACCAGTGGCATACGATGACCCGCACCGGCAAGTCCGCCACGCTGGCCGACCATATCGCCGAATCGTTCGTCGATATGCACCCGCAGGATGCGCTGCTCAGTGGCGTGAAGGAGGGCGAACTGGCGCGCGTCACGTCCGAATGGGGCGCGATGGTGGCGCGCGTGCAGCACGGCGGGGGTATCCCGCGCGGCAGCGTGTTCATTCCTATCCACTGGAACGGCCAGACCGCATCCGACGCGCGCGTGGGCGCGGTGGTCAACCCGGTGGTCGATCCGGTGTCCGGCGAGCCTGAGTTCAAGCACACGCCGGTGCGCGTGGAGCAGTTCCGCGTCAACTGGCACGGCTTTATCCTGAGCCGCGATGCGCTGAATCTCGACAGCATCGCCCACTGGACGCGCATCCAGGGCCGCGAGTTCAGGCGCTACGAGCTGGCCGGCCGCAACACCATCACCAATTATGCCGAGTGGGCGCGCGCGCTGCTGGGCGTGACCGATCCCGATGCGGACTGGCTGGAATACGAGGACAAGACCGCCGGCGTGTACCGCGCCGTGCACGTGGTGGACGACCGCATCGCCCAGTGCCTGTTCATGTCGCCGCGCCAGGACATGCCGTCGCGCGCGTGGCTGGCCAGCCTGTTCGCCAAGGAGCAGCTCAGTGAGATCGACCGTGTCGGCCTGCTGGTCGGCATGCCGGTGGAGAAGGGCGCGGATACCGGGCCCACCGTGTGCTCCTGCTTCGGCGTCGGCCGCAACACCATCTGCAACGCCATTGTCGAGCGAGACCTGAAGACCGTGCCCGAAGTGACGGCCTGCCTGAAGGCCGGCGGCAACTGCGGTTCCTGCGTCCCTGAAATCAAAAAAATCCTGGTGCAGACACGCGTGGAGGCAGCGGAAGCAAGGTTGTGATTATGGTAAGCTAGACCTGTCGATAGCAACTTAGAGTTCGTCATGTCTATTCGTGAAAATTTCTCCGACGCTGATATGGACCAGTGGCTCAACGATAACCGGGTCACTGAGATTGAATGCCTGGTGCCCGACCTGACCGGCGTGGCGCGCGGGAAGATCCTGCCGCGCGCCAAATTCACGCAGGACCGCGGCATGCGCATCCCCGAGGCGGTGCTGGGCATGACCGTCACCGGCAACTACCCGACCGAGGACCTGGCCTACAACCGCGCCATCTCCAACACCGACCGCGACATGATCCTGCGCGCGGACCCCGGCAGCATCACCACCGTCCCCTGGGCCATCGACCCCACCGCGCAAGTCATCCACGATTGCTATTTCGCCGACGGCACGCTGGTGGACTTCGCGCCGCGCTCCGTGCTGCGCCGCGTGCTCAAGCTGTATGCGGACAAAGGCTGGAAGCCGGTGGTGGGGCCGGAGCTGGAGTTCTACCTCACCGAAAAGAACATCGACCCCGACCTGCCGCTGCGCGCGCCGATTGGCCGCAGCGGCCGCGCCGAGACCACGCGCCAGGTCTACAGCATCGATGCGGTCAACGAGTTCGATCCGCTGTTCGAGGATATCTACGACTACTGCGCAATGATGAATCTCGACGTCGACACGCTGATCCACGAAACCGGCGCTGGCCAGATGGGCCTCAACTTCCAGCACGGCGACGCCATGGCGCTGGCCGACAATGTGTTCTATTTCAAGCGCACCTTGCGCGAGGCGGCGCTCAAGCACGATATGTATGCCACCTTCATGGCCAAGCCCATGGCCGGCGAGCCCGGATCGGCCATGCACGTGCACCAGAGCGTGAGCGATGCCGACACCGGCCGCAATATCTTCAATCTGCCGGATGGCTCGCCATCGCCTCAGTTCCGACACTACATCGGCGGCCTGCAGCGCTACACGCCGTCGGCGATGGCCATCCTGGCGCCGTACGTCAACTCCTACCGCCGCATCGTGCGCCACACGGCGGCGCCGATCAACGTCCAGTGGGGCATGGACAACCGCACCGTGGGCTTCCGCATTCCGATTTCCGGTGTCGAGCAGCGCCGGGTCGAGAACCGCATCATCGGCGCCGACGCCAATCCCTATCTGGCCATGGCGGTCACGCTGGCCTGCGGCTATCTCGGCCTGGTCGACCAGCTGGAGCCAACGCCGATGTACACCGGCAGCGCCTACGATCATCTGTATGAACTGCCGCAAGGCCTGCCGCAGGCGCTGCAACTGATGCGGCGCGAAGACCGCCTGCGCGAGGTGCTGGGGGAGCGCTTCGTCGACGTCTACACGGCCATCAAGGAACTGGAACACCAGGAGTTCATGACGGTCATCAGCCCGTGGGAGCGGGAACACCTATTGCTGCATGTTTGAGCGCTGCTGGCTTTATAATCACCGGTTTGGCAAATATTATTTTACCTTTTTAATAACATGACCATAGAGCGAGCTGCTGAACCTTTCCTCCTGATCCGCAACCTGGTTAAGGAATTCGACGGCGTCCGTGCCGTCAATGACGTATCGGTCGCGATCAACAAGGGCGAAATCTTCGCACTGCTGGGCAGCTCGGGCTGCGGCAAATCCACCCTGTTGCGCATGCTGGCCGGCTTTGAAACGCCGACCTCCGGCAGCATCACGCTGGCGGGCCAGGATATCGTCAGCGTGCCGCCGTACCAGCGTCCGATCAACATGATGTTCCAGTCGTACGCGCTGTTCCCGCACCTGACGGTGTGGGACAACATCGCCTTCGGCCTGCGCCGCGACGGTCTGCCGAAAGACGAAATCGCCGCGCGCGTGGAGAAGATGCTGGCGCTGGTGCAGTTGACCGAGTACGCCAAACGCAAGCCGCACCAGCTGTCCGGCGGCCAGCAGCAGCGCGTGGCGCTGGCGCGCTCGCTGGCCAAGCGTCCGCAGTTGCTGCTGCTGGACGAGCCGCTGGGCGCATTGGACAAGAAGCTGCGCGAACGCACCCAGATGGAGCTGGTGTCCATCATCGAGGAAGTGGGCGTGACCTGCGTGATGGTCACCCACGACCAGGACGAAGCCATGAGCATGGCCACCCGCATCGCCGTCATGAGCGCCGGCCGCATCCTGCAGGTGGGCGCGCCGGATGAAATCTACGAAACGCCGAACTGCCGCTTCGTGGCCGACTTTATCGGCAGCGTCAATCTGTTCAACGGCGCGGTGGCGGAAGATGAGGCAGACCACGTCATCATCGATACGCCCGAGGGCAAGCATTACGTCACCCACGGCATCACCGGCACCATGGGCATGCCGGTGTCGGTGGCCGTGCGTCCGGAGAAGATTGCCGTGCAGGCCGAGGCGCCCACGCTGGAGCAGCGCGCCAAGGCGGCCGAACATGGCTACAACTGCGTGCAGGGCGTCATCACCGGCATCTCCTACTTCGGCAACGAGACCAGCTACCACGTCACGCTGGACAGCGGCATGGTGCTCAAGGTCTCCCGCACCAACGCGGCGCGCCACGACGACGCGGCGCTGAAGCGCGACCAGCGCGTGTACGCATGGTGGGACGGCGCCGACGTCGTCGTGCTGACCAGCTAAGGCGGGACCGGCATGAACTTCCTCAAGAACCTGTTCAAGCATCCGGGGCGCGCGGCGGTCATCTCCGTGCCGTTCCTGTACCTGGCGTTTGCTTTCCTGATTCCATTCCTGATCGTGTTGCGCATCAGCTTCACGGACCTGGACAGCGGCGACGGCAGCCCGTTCGGCACGTTGATGACGGTGGCGGACGGCGTGCTGACGCTGAAGATCAAGATCGCCAACTACCTGTTCATCGCGCAGGACGAGCTGTATGCGCTGACCTATCTGAACTCGATCAAGTTCGCCGCCATCACGGCGGCGCTGTGCCTCATCATCGGCTACCCGTTCGCCTACTTCATGGCGCGCGCCAAGCCGACCGTGCGCCCGGTGCTGCTGATGCTGGTGATGATGCCGTTCTGGACTTCCTTCCTGCTGCGCATCTACGCGTGGAAGGGCATCCTGGCCAACAACGGTATCCTCAACAGCTTCCTGCTCGACATCGGCGCCATCACGGAACCGCTGCACCTGATGAACACCCAGTTCTCGCTGATCATCGGCATGGTGTATGCGTACCTGCCGTTCATGATCCTGCCGCTGTATGCCAACCTGGTGAAGATGGACGTGCGCTACCTGGAGGCGGCGGCCGACCTGGGCGCGACGCCGTGGCAGACGTTCTGGCGCATCACCGTGCCGCTGTCGAAGTCGGGCATCATCGCCGGCACCATGCTGGTGTTTATCCCGGCGGTGGGCGAGTACGTGATTCCCGAACTGCTGGGCGGGCCGGAGACGCTGATGATCGGCCGCCAGCTATGGGACGAATTCTTTACCAATAACGATTGGCCGCTGGCGTCCGCCGTGACGGTGGTGGTGATCCTGTTCATTCTTGTGCCGATGGCGATCTTCAACAAATACAAGGCAGACCAGGAGGCGCGCAAATGACGCAATTCCTGCATCGTTGGTTCGGGCGTGGCTGGCTGTCGCTGGGCTACCTGTTCCTGTACATCCCGATTGTGGTGCTGGTGGTGTTCTCATTTAACAGCTCGCGCCAGGACATGGTGTGGAGCGGCTTCTCGCTGCAGTGGTACGCGGCGCTGGCGAGCGACACGGAAATCATCAGCGGCTTCGGGCTGTCGCTGCGCATCGCGCTGCTGACGGCGTGCGGCTCGGTCATCCTCGGCACCTTTGCCGCGTTTGTGCTGGACCGCTACCAGCGCTTCAAGGGCCGCACGCTGTTCGCCGGCATGGTGAGCGCGCCGCTGGTGATGCCGGAGGTGATTATCGGCCTGTCGCTGCTGCTGATGCTGGTGTCGGTGCAGAAGATGTTCGGCTTCCCGGAGCGCGGCCTGGTCACGATCTGGCTGGGCCATACCTTGCTGGGCATGGCCTATGCGACGGTGGTGGTGCAATCGCGTTTGCAGGAGATGAACAAGTCGCTGGAAGAAGCGGCCATGGACCTGGGCTGCCGGCCTTTCCAGGTGTTCTTCCTGGTGACGCTGCCGAACATCAAGCAGGCGCTGGGATCGGCATGGCTGTTGACGTTCACGCTGTCGCTGGATGACGTGGTGCTGTCGGCGTTCCTGTCCGGCCCCGGCTCGTCGACCATGCCGATCGTGATCTTCTCGCGCGCCCGCCTGGGCCTCGACCCGCGCGTGAACGCGGTGGCGGCGCTGACGATACTGGTGGTATCGATCGGGGTCATCGCCTCAAGCCTCTACATCGCCCGCGCCGAGCGCCTGCGCTCGAAGCAGTTGGCCGCCGCCGCCAAAGGCTAAAAACAGCACCCCAGACGATGGGGTCTGACCCCGTACGGGGTCAGACCCCGCGCCGCACCGGTGTGCGGGTTTCGCGGGTGCCGTCCGCCCGCCTATCCCACGCCGCGCTGGCGATGAAAATCGCCGCGCCAACCCACAGAACGGCCGGCAGCGCATTCACGCCGGCCGTCTGCATCAGTACCCCCGTCACCAACGGCCCACCCGCGCTGGTGACGCCCCAGCTGGCATTGACCACCGCGCTCGCCGCCACCAGCGACTGTCCCTCGAACCGCTCGCCGCACGCCACCAGCGACAGCATGTAAATCGCCCCCGCCACCGCGCCGAGCAAGAGCAGCACCGTCCACCAAAGCCACGGCGTACCCGCCGCAAACGGCAACAGCGGCAGCAACACGCACACCGCGATCCCGCAGCCGACGTGCACCTTGCGCCGCCCCACATGATCGGCCAGCCAGCCGAACGCAAACTGCAGCGCGGTATCGCCCACCAGCACCACGCTGGCCGACAGCACCGCCAGTTCGGTCGCTATGCCATGACGCATCGCATACACCGGCAGCAGACTCAGCGCCACCGTATCGAACATGGCGAAGAACGCGGCGCCAATGGCGATCATCCACATGCGCGGCAGGATGCGCTGCCAGGCCACCGGCGGCTCATCCTCATGTCCCTGCGCGCCGCCGCGAATCAGCAGCATGCCGGGCAGCGCCAACAGAAACAGCATCCCGCAAGCCGCAAACGGCAGCGCCACCTTGCCCGCCAGCGCCGCCACGAGCGCGGGACCGATCAACTGGAACAGCGTGAACGCGGTGGTGTAAATCGCCACCACGCGCCCACGAGAATTCTCCGGCGCCAGGTTGTTGACCCATGCCTCGCCGATGGTGAACAACATGCCCATGCAGGCGCCAAACACAAAGCGCAGCAGCCCCCACGCCAGCAGACTGTCCGTGGTCTCCATCAGCGTCGTGGAGAGCGCGGCAAGCGCAATCGCGCCGATCATGCAACCGCGCGGCCCGTGGACGGCCACCCAGCGCGAGACGAAAGGCGCCGCCGCCAGAATGCCTACCGCACTGACGGCCGTAATGACGCCGATGATGTCGGTGCCTGCGCCGCGCTGGTCCAGCGTCAGCGCGGTCAGCGGAATCGTCGCGCCCAGCCCCAGGCCCACCACGCCGATGCTGGCAACCAGCGCGCAGAAGTCGCGCCACGGCATATTCTTCATGCCGCCACCTCCGCTGCGATGATGGCGCCCAGCTTGCGCCCGTAGTCGGTAATCTGCTCCGGCGTGCAGTAGGCGTAGCCCACCAGCAGGCCGCGCCGCACGCGCTTGTTGAGGTAATACGTCGACAGCGCCTTGACCGAAATCTCTTGCGCCGCCGCGCGCTGCGCGAGCGCGACATCATCCACATGGTCCGGCAATTCCACCACCAGATGCAGGCCAGATTCCTCGCGCGAGATGGTGACGCCGCGCGGCAGTTTTTGCGCCAGCATGTGGCGCAGCAGTTCGCGCCGCGCGCCGTAGGTCTGGCGGATCTTGCGCACGTGGGCGGTAAAGTGGCCGAGCGTGATGAAGTCCGCCAGCGTGGCCTGCACCGTCAGCTGGCCGGGACGCTGCAGGTCATACAGCGCGCTGCGGAAGGCGGCAATCAGCGCCGGCGGCACCACCAGGTAACCGACCTTGATGCCGGGGTAGAGCACCTTGGAGAAGGTGCCCATGTAAAGCACGCGGTCATCGTTGTCCAGGCCTTGCAGCGCGGCCAGCGGGCGGCCGGTGTAGCGGAATTCACTGTCGTAGTCGTCCTCCAGTATCCATGCGTCCTTGCGCACCGCCACGTCCAGCAGCTCGCGGCGGCGCGCGAGGCTCATCACCGCGCCGGTGGGGTACTGGTGCGATGGCGTGACGTAGATCAGGCGCGGGTGGGTGGACAGGTCGGCGGCCGAGATGGCGATGCCGTCGCTGTCCACCGTGATCGGCCGCAGCTTCAGCTCGCGCGCCTGGAACACGCGGCGCGCGCCCCAGTAGCATGGATCTTCCACCCACGCGGTGTCGCCGGCATCGGCCAGCAGTTGCGCGCACAGGTCCAGCGACTGCTGCGTGCCGGCGGTGATCATCACCTGTTCCACCTCCACCTTGACGGAGCGCGAGATGCGCAGGTATTCGGTGATGGCCTGCCGCAGCGGCAGGTGGCCGCCGGACTGGCCGTAGTCCAGCAGATCGTTGCGCGCCTCGCGCCAGACGCGGTTCTGCAACCGCTGCCATAGCTTGAACGGGAACGATGAGAAGTCCGGATCACCCGGCGCAAACGGCTGGATCTCGAATCGCGGACCGGCGGCAACGCTGCTGAGTTCCCGCCCCCGACGCGATAGCCCGGCCGCGCCGCTCGCGGAGCGCGCCGCGGCAGCGACGACGCCGGAACCAGCGTTCGCGCCCGCCGCCAGGCGACCCTGTGGTGCGCCGCCCACACCACGCATCGACGCGCTGTGCGCCTGCAAATCCGCCACGTAGGTGCCGCTGCCGCGCGCGCTGACCACGTAACCTTCGGCCGCCAGCTGCTCAAACGCGGCGATCACCGTATTGCGCGCCATGCCCAGATCCCGCGCCAGATCACGGCTGGAGGGCAGTTTGCTGCCGGCGCCAAGGCGCTGCTGGTGGATCGCGGCCTTGGCGGCTTCGTACAACCTGCGCTGTTGCGGAAGACGCGGATGGAAGCCGGATTGCGCCAGCGCGGCGGCCAGCAGGTCGGAAGTCGGGGACATCTACAAAGTGGTTCTATCAAATGTCAAAAAGTGGCGCTCACAATAATACCAAAATAGGCATATCATTTAGTTAAATCAAATAGATGAAAGCTTCTATGCGTAGCCCTGTCGTTTTGGTTCCCGCCTGCGTCAAGCAGATCGGCGCACATCCGTATCACACCGCGCAGCTCAAGTACGTGGCCGCCGTGGCGGACGGCGCGCGCTGCACGCCGCTGATCGTGCCGGCCCTCGGCGCGGCCACCGACTTTGAGGCGCTGCTGGCGCTCGCCGATGGCGTGATGCTGACCGGTTCTCCCTCCAACGTCCACGCCAGCCTGTATGGCGAGGCATTGCTCGATCCATCGCTGCCGCTCGACCCCGCGCGCGATGCCACCACGCTGCCGCTGATCCGTGCCGCCATCAAGCGCGGCATACCGCTGCTGGCCATCTGCCGCGGCTTCCAGGAAGTGAACGTGGCGCTGGGCGGCTCGCTGCATCAGGCGGTGCAGGACGTGCCGGGCATGGCCGACCACCGCGAACGCGAGGACGACACGCTGGAACAGCAATACGCGCCATCGCACCGCGTGCTGCTGGATCCCGGAGGGCGCCTGGCGCAGATCCTTGGTGGAGCTTCCGGGATCATGGTCAATTCGCTGCACGGCCAGGGCATCCACCGGCTGGCTGACGGGCTGGCGGTGGAGGCGCGCGCCGACGACGGTCTGGTGGAAGCCTACCGCGTCGCGGACGCCAAAGGATTTACGCTCGCGGTACAGTGGCATCCAGAATGGCGCTTTTCCGAGAATCCGGACGCCGTCAAATTATTCAGCGCCTTTGGCGACGCCTGCCGCGCCTACAAGGCCGCCCGATAACAACAAAGAGAGAAGCAAATGGCAATCCGAGAGAACTTTACCTATACCGATATGGACCTGTGGCTGAACGAGAAACGCGTCACGGAAATCGAATGCCTGGTCCCCGACCTGACCGGCGTGGCGCGCGGGAAGATCCTCCCGCGCGGCAAATTCACCCAGGAGCGCGGCATGCGCATTCCGGAGGCGGT
The DNA here is from genome assembly GCF_013408245.1 of Duganella sp. 1224. Lineage (GTDB taxonomy): Bacteria > Pseudomonadota > Gammaproteobacteria > Burkholderiales > Burkholderiaceae_D > Rugamonas. The sequence continues at coordinate 17,545 of NZ_JACBYS010000006.1, read as the reverse complement.
GCTGGGCATGACCGTCACCGGCAATTATCCGACCGAGGACGCGGGCTACGACCGCGCCATCTCCAGCACCGACCGCGACATGATACTGAAGGCCGATCCCACCACCATCACCATGGTGCCCTGGGCCGCCGACCCGACCGCGCAGGTGATCCACGACTGCTACTTCGCCGATGGCCGCCTGGTCGATTTCGCGCCGCGCTCCGTGCTGCGCCGCGTGCTCAAGCTGTACGCCGACCGTGGCTGGAAACCGGTGGTGGCGCCGGAACTGGAGTTCTACCTCACTGCCAAGAACAGCGATCCCGATCTGCCATTGAAACCGCCGATCGGTCGCAGCGGCCGTGCCGAAACCAGCCGCCAGGTCTACAGCATCGACGCGGTGAACGAATTCGACCCGCTGTTCGAAGACATCTACGATTACTGCGACATGATGGGCCTGGACGTGGACACGCTGATTCACGAAATCGGCGCCGGCCAGATGGAAATCAACTTCCTGCACGGCGAGCCGCTGGGCCTTGCGGACAAGGTGTTCTTCTTCAAGCGCACCCTGCGCGAGGCGGCGCTCAAGCACGATATGTACGCCACCTTCATGGCCAAGCCGATGGCCGGCGAACCGGGATCGGCGATGCACGTGCACCAGAGCGTAGTGGACGCGCACACCGGCAAAAACATCTTCAGCGCCGAGGACGGCTCGGCGTCGCCGCTGTTCAAGCACTACATCGGCGGCCTGCAGCGCTACATGCCATCGGCGATGGCGATTGTGGCGCCGTACGTGAATTCGTACCGCCGCATCGTGCGCCACACGGCCGCGCCGATCAACATCCAGTGGGGCATGGACAACCGCACGGTGGGCTTCCGCGTGCCGGAATCCGGCGTGCAAGACCGCCGCGTGGAGAACCGCATCATCGGCGCGGACGCCAATCCATATCTGGCGCTGGCGGTCACGTTGGCCTGCGGCTACCTCGGCATGGTGGACCAGCTGGAGCCGACGCCGATGACCACCGACAGCGCCTACGACTTGCGCGTGGAGCTGCCGCAAGGCCTGCCGGAAGCGTTGCAATTGCTGCGCGCCGAAGACCGCCTGCGCACCGTGCTGGGCGAGCGCTTCATCGATGTCTACGCGGCCATCAAGGATCTGGAGCATCAGGAATTCATGACCGTCATCAGCCCGTGGGAGCGCGAGCACCTGCTGCTGCACGTTTAACCGGAGGCCATATGAGCGACTACGATACCGCCGCGATTCAACAGCTGGATAACGCCCACTACCTGCATCCCTTCACCGACCACCAGGCGCTGGGTCAGAAAGGCGTGCGCGTGATGGTGCGCGGGGATGGCATCTACCTGTGGGATTCGGAGGGCAAGAAGATCATCGACGGCATGTCCGGCCTGTGGTGCGTGAACGTGGGCTATGGCCGCACCAGCATCTCGGAGGCGGTGTACCGGCAGATGGAGACGCTGCCGTTCTATAACAGCTTCTTCAACACCACCAATGTGCCGGCGGTGCAGCTGGCTGCCAAGCTGGCGCGCATCTCGCCGCCGCAGTTCAACCATGTGTACTTCACCAGCTCCGGCTCGGAGGCCAACGACACCAATGTGCGCATGGTGCGTCGCTACTGGGATGTGCTGGGATACAAGGAGCGCCACACCATCATCAGCCGCCACAATGCCTACCATGGCAGCACCATGGCCGGCGCGTCGCTGGGCGGCATGGAGGGCATGCACGCGCAGGGCGGCTTGCCGATACCCGGCATTGTGCACATCGGCCAGCCGAATTATCTGGAATCCGGCAAGGGCATGACCGAGGACGAATTCGGCATCGAGGCCGCGTCCTGGCTGGAGAAGAAGATACTGGAAGTGGGGCCGGAAAAGGTGGCGGCGTTTATCGGCGAGCCGATACAGGGAGCGGGGGGCGTGATCATTCCGCCGTCCACCTACTGGCCGGAGATCCAGCGCATCTGCGACAAGTACGGCATTCTGCTGATTGCCGACGAGGTGATCTGCGGCTTCGGCCGGCTCGGGCGCTGGTTCGCGTCCGAACTGTTTGGCATCAAGCCGGACCTGATCACCTTCGCCAAGGGCGTGACGTCGGGCTATGTGCCGCTGGGCGGTGTGCTGGTGGGTGATCGCGTGGCCAGGGTGCTGATCGAGCAGGGCGGCGAGTTCAATCACGGCTTCACGTATTCCGGTCATCCGGTCGCCTGCGCGGCGGCGCTGGAGAATATCCGCATCATCGAGGAAGAAAAGCTCGTCGAACGCGTGGCCAATGACACCGGCCCCTATCTGAAACAGCGCTTTGCCGCGCTGGCGGATCACCCGCTGGTGGGCAGCGCGAACAGCTGCGGCTTTGTGGCCGGCCTCGATCTGGTGCGCAGCAAGGGCGCCACGGTGCACGAGAACGTGGCGTTCGATGAATCGCTGGCTGTCGGCATGGTGTGCCGCGGCTACATGTTCAACAACGGCATGATCATGCGCGCCGTCGGCGACCGCATGATCATCGCGCCGCCGCTGGTGCTGACCAGGGCGCAGATCGACGAGATGGTGGCGCTGATCCGGCACTGCCTGGATCTGACCTACGCCGATGTGAAAGAACGCGGCTGGCTGTAAAGGAGACGCACATGGGACAATGGCACGACAAGGCGGCCGCGCTGCAAGCGGATGGCCGCGCCTTCATCGGCGGTGAGCGGGTATGGGCGAAGTCCGGGCAGCAGTTCGAGAATCTGTCGCCCATCGATGGCCGCTCGCTGGGCATGGTGGCGCGCTGCGATGGCGCCGATGTGGACATTGCGGTGGCGGCCGCACGGGCGGCGTTCGAGGACGGACGCTGGGCCGGCAAGTCGCCGGCGCAACGCAAGCGGGTGCTGATCAGGTTTGCGGACCTGATGCAGCAGCACGTCGAAGAGCTGGCGCTGCTGGAGACGCTGGACATGGGCAAGCCAATCAAGTACAGCCAGACCGTGGACGTGGGCGGTGCGGCCAACTGCATCCGCTGGTATGGCGAGGCGATCGACAAGGTGTACGACGAAATCGCGCCGACGCCGGCCAGCAGCCTGGCGCTGATCACGCGCGAGCCGGTCGGCGTGGTGGCGGCCATCGTACCGTGGAATTATCCGATGCTGATGGCGGCGTGGAAGATCGCGCCGGCGCTGGCGGCGGGGAACAGCGTGGTGCTCAAACCATCCGAGAAGTCGCCGCTGACGGCGCTGCGACTGGCGGAGCTGGCGCTGGAAGCGGGCGTGCCGCCCGGCGTGTTCAATGTGCTGCCGGGCTTCGGCGCGGAGGCCGGCGCGGCGCTGGCGCTGCACATGGATGTGGACTGCATCGGCTTTACCGGCTCCACGCGCGTGGGCAAGCAGATCATGCAGATGGCCGGGCAGTCGAACCTCAAGCGGGCGTGGACGGAATTGGGCGGCAAGTCGGCCAACATCGTGTGCGCCGACTGCCCGGATCTGGATGCGGCGGTGGAGGCGGCGATAGGCTCCATCTTCTTCAACCAGGGCGAGAGCTGCAACGCGCCTTCGCGCCTGTTTGTCGAGGACTCGATCAAGGACTGCTTCATCGAGAAGGCACTGGCCATGGTGCCGGCCTATCAGCCGGGCGACCCGCTGGATGAGAGCACCGTCATGGGTGCGATTGTCGACGCGACGCAGCTCAAGACCGTCATGGGCTACATTGATGCCGGCCGCGCTGGCGGCGCGCGGCTGCTGGCCGGCGGCAGGCAGGCGCGCACGGAAACCGGCGGCTACTACGTTGAGCCGACGCTGTTCGATCAGGTGGACAGCGGCATGGTCATCGCGCGCGAAGAAATCTTCGGCCCGGTGCTGTCGGTGCTCAGCTTCAGCGACGTGGAGGACGCGGTGCGGCAGGCCAACGCCACACCGTACGGCCTGCATGCCGCCGTGTGGACGGCGGACCTGAGCAAGGCGATACGGACGTCGCGCGCGCTGCGCGCCGGCACGGTGCACGTCAACCAGTACGACGGCGACGACATCACTGTGCCGTTCGGCGGCTACAAGCAGTCCGGCAATGGCCGCGACAAGTCGCTGCATGCCTTCGACAAGTATACCGAGCTGAAAACAACCTGGATACAAATCTGATCGCTGGAGCGGGCCATTATGTGGCCAATCTAACCGAACTCATCCTTATCGAAGTCTAAGCTGCAAGCCTCAACGCGAAGGATATTGCTATGCAAATTGGTATGATTGGACTGGGGCGCATGGGCGCCAATATGGTTTGGCGTCTGGCGGCGGCCGGGCACCAATGTGTGGCCTACGCGCGTCATGTGGAAACCGTCAACGCGGTGCTGCGTGAAGGTGTGACCGGCGCCTCGTCGCTGCAGGACCTGGTGGGCAAACTGGAGCGCCCGCGCGTCTTGTGGCTGATGGTGCCGGCCGCGTCGGTCGACGCCACCCTGGATACGCTAAAGCCGCTGCTGTCGCCGGGCGACATCATCATCGATGGCGGCAATTCGCATTATCACGACGATATCCGGCGCAGCGCGCAGTTGAAGGAACAGCAGCTGCATTACGTTGATGTGGGCACCAGCGGCGGCACCCATGGCCTGACCCGCGGCTACTGCCTGATGATTGGCGGCGAAACGGACACCGTCAAGCATCTGGAGCCGCTGTTCGCGACGCTGGCGCCGGGGCGTGACGCGGCCACGCCCACACCCGGCCGCGACAAGCCTGGCAGCAGCGCCGAACAGGGTTATCTGCATTGCGGCCCGAATGGCGCCGGCCACTTCGTCAAGATGGTCCACAACGGCATTGAGTACGGCATCATGGCCGCTTACGCCGAAGGCCTGAACATTCTGCGCCACGCGAACATCGGCAAGCTGGAACAGCAGGTGGACGCCGAGACCACGCCGCTGCGCCATCCCGAACATTATCAGTATGATCTGGATCTCGGCGAGGTCGCCGAGCTTTGGCGGCGCGGCAGCGTCATCAGTTCCTGGCTGCTGGACCTGACCGCCGACGCGCTGCTCAAGGACCCGCAACTGGACGCCTTCGCTGGCCGCGTGTCCGATTCCGGCGAGGGCCGCTGGACCATCGCCGCCGCCATCGATGAAGGCGTGCCGGTGCCGGTGTTGAGCAATGCGCTGTTTGAGCGATTCAGCTCGCGCGGCAATGCGGAATTCGCCGGCAAGGTGTTGTCGGCGATGCGCGCGGGGTTCGGCGGTCACGTGGAAAAAGCCGCTGGAAAAGGGACGGCGTGATGGCCGACGACATTGTCTTCCTGATCGATGTGGACAATACCTTGCTGGACAATGACGGTGTGCAGCAGGATATCCGCGCTTATCTGGAGCGGCAGTTCGGCGTCGCGGGGCGCGACCGCTACTGGGACATCTACGCCAGGCGCTTTGCGGAGCTGGGCTATGCCGATTATCTGGGCGCGGCGCAGCAGTTCCGCCTGGGCGCGTTAAGCGATCCAGACATGCTGCTGCTGGGCGAGTGGCTGATGGACTACCCGTTTGCAGAGCGCCTGTATCCGCAGGCGCTGCAGGTAATCGGTCACCTGTCGCAGTGGGGCAAGGTGGTCGTGCTGTCGGATGGCGACGCCGTATTCCAGCCGCGCAAAGTCCGGCGCGCCGGGATATGGGACGCGGTGGAAGGGCGGGTGCAGATCTATGTGCACAAGGAGACCATGCTGACGGAGATCGAGCAATCCTGTCCCGCGCGCCGTTATGTGATGATCGACGATAAGGTACGCATATTGGCGGCGATGAAGCAGGGCTGGGGCGAGCGCCTGACGACCGTGTTTCCGCGCCAGGGGCATTATGCCTTCGCCCCTGATGTCGCCAGTTTCACGACGCCGGATGCGACGATTGAGCGCATCGGCGACCTGCTCGACTATGACTTGCCGGCTTTCGCTGGCACGTAAAGGAGACACCGATATGAATTCCGCTTTACAGTTGCACCAGCTGGGCCAGCGCCTGTGGCTGGACAATATCACGCGAGGCCTGCTGACCAGTGGCACGCTGAAACAGTATATCGATGATTACGACATCAGCGGCCTGACCTCCAATCCCAGCATTTTTGAGGCAGCCATTCATGGCGCCGATTTCTACGATGAGGCCATTCGCGCCAAAAGCACGGCCGGCAGAGAGGGCGAACAGTTGTTCCTGGAGTTGGCGCTGGAAGATTTGCAGCAGGCGGCCGATCTGTTCCTGCCCATGCACGAGGAGTCGCACGGCCTGGATGGCTGGGTGTCGATGGAGGTGTCGCCCTTGCTGGTGCACGATGCCGAGGGCACGTTGCGCGAGGCGCGGACCTTGCATGAACGCTTGCAGCGCAAGAATGCGTTCATCAAGATCCCCGGCACCGAGGCGGGTGTGAAGGCGATCGAGGAGGCGATTTTCGCAGGCATTCCGGTCAATGTGACGCTGCTGTTTTCGCGCGCCCAGTATCTGGCGGCAGCCGAGGCGTATCTGCGTGGCGTGCAGCGCCGCCTGGATGCGGGCCTGGACCCCAAGGTGGCGTCCGTGGCATCGTTGTTCGTCAGCCGCTGGGATGCCGGCGTCAAGGACACGGCGCCGGCGGCGCTGCAGAACAAGCTGGGTATCGCGGTGGCTCGCCAGACGTATGCGGCGTATCGCGAGTTGCTGGCGTCACCGCGCTGGCGCAAGCTGGCGGAGGCTGGCGCGCTGCCGCAACGCTTGCTGTGGGCAAGCACCGGCACCAAGGACCCGGAGGCGTCGGATGTGCTGTATGTGGAATCGCTGATGGCGCCACAGACCATTAACACGGTGCCGGAAAAAACGCTGAAGGCGTTTGTCGATCACGGCGTGGTGAATGGCAGCATGCCGCCCGAGGGAGGCGATGCTGAAAAAGTCCTGGCGCAGTTTGCCGACGCTGGCGTTGATGTCGAGGCGCTGGCGGCGCGGCTTCAGCACGAAGGCGCGGAGTCGTTCAGCAAGTCATGGCGGCAGCTGATGGATGTCATCGCCGAGAAGAGCAAGGCCTGAATGGTCTTTCCGGCGTGCGCCGGAACGACGGTATTAGTATTAGAGGTTGCGGGCCAGCACCGCGTGCGCCAGCAGGCAGACGTTTTCCACGCTGAAGCCGTATTCGCGCAGCACGCGCTCGCCGGGCGCGGAGGCGCCGAAACGGTCGATGCCCAATACCTCCCCGCGTGTGCCCAGATAGCGATGCCAGCCCTGCGAGGCGCCCGCCTCGATCGCCAGGCGGGCCGTCACGGCCGGCGGCAGCACCTGGTCGCGATATTCCTGCGGCTGATCTTCAAACAGCTCCCAGCTCGGCATCGAAACCACCCGCGCGCGCACGTTGTCCGCATGGAGCTGGGCTTGCGCGGCCAGCGCCAGGTGCACCTCGGAGCCGGTGGCGATCAGGATGATCTGCGCTGCGCCGCCCTGTGCCTCGCTCAGCACATAGGCGCCGCGCCGCAAGCCGTCGGCTGCGGGGAATTGGGCGCGGTCGAGCGTCGGCACATGCTGCCGCGTGAGCACCAGCGCCACCGGGCGGGCGACCGATTGCACCGCCACGCGCCAGGCCTCCGCGGTCTCGTTGGCGTCGGCCGGGCGTATCACCACCAGTCCCGGCATCGCCCGCATGCTGGCCAGATGCTCAACCGGCTGGTGGGTCGCGCCGTCCTCGCCGAGGGCGATGCTGTCGTGCGTGAACACATACACCACCTGCAATCCCATCATCGCCGACAGGCGCATGGCTGGACGAAGATAATCGGCAAACACCAGGAAGGTGGCATTGAATGGCAGCGCGCCGCCGTGCGCGGCGAGGCCGTTGCAGATGGCCGCCATGGCGTGCTCGCGCACGCCGAAATGGAGATTGCGGCCGGCGCGGCTCCAGCCGCCGCCATTCGAGCCCTGGCGGTCGCCCGCTTCTTCGGCGCCGGGCGGGCTGTCCGGCTGGAAGTCACCGAAGTTGGCCAGCGCGGTAAAGGTCGACGGGTCCAGGTCGGCCGAGCCGCCGATCAGCGCCGGCAGTCTGGCGGCGATGGCGTTGGCCACCTTGCCGGCCGCCGTGCGCGTGGCCACGCCCTTGGCATCGGCCGGGAACAGCGCAATGTCGGCATCCCAGCCGTCCGGCAGGCCGCCGCCGCCTTCCATCAGCTGGCGCAACTCGCGGGCCAGTTCGGGGAAATCCCGGGCATAGGCGTCCATGCGGTCGCGCCACTCGGCTTCCTGGTGGCCGCCGCGCGCGCCGGCTGTTGCATATGCCATGCGCGCCTCCTCGGGAATCAGGAACGCCGGCTGCTCCGGCCAGCCCAGCGCGCGCTTGGTCAGCGCGACTTCGTCGGCGCCCAGCGGCGAACCATGGGCGTCGATCTTGTCCTGTTTATTGGGCGAGCCATAGCCCAGGTGACTGCGCACCAGTATCAGCGACGGCTTGTGCACTTCGGCGCGCGCGGTGGCCAGCGCCTGCTCGATGGCGGCGATGTTGTTGGCGTCGTCCACCGTCTGCGTGTGCCAGCCGTAAGCGGCAAAGCGCGCGGCGCGGTCTTCGCTGAAGGTCATGTCCGCGCCGGCCGAGAGCGTGACCTGGTTGTCGTCGTACAGGTAAATCAGCTTGCCCAGTTTCAGGTGGCCGGCCAGCGACGCCGCTTCCGAGGCGATGCCTTCCATCAGATCGCCGTCGCTGACGATGCCATAGGTATGGTGGTCGATCACGTTGTGGCCCGGACGGTTGTAGCGCGCTGCCAGGCTGGCCTCGGCGATGGCCATGCCGACGCCGTTGGCGAAGCCCTGGCCCAGCGGCCCGGTGGTGATCTCGACGCCGGGCGTGACGCCGCGTTCAGGATGGCCGGGCGTGATGCTGTCCCATTGGCGGAATTGTTGCAACTGCTCCAGCGGCACGTCGTAGCCGCTCAGGTGCAGCAGGCTGTATAGCATGGCCGAGCCATGGCCGGCCGACAGCACGAAGCGGTCGCGGTCGAACCAGCGCGGATTGGCGGGATGATGCTTGAGGAAGCGCGTCCACAGCACGTAAGCCATCGGCGCGGCGCCCAGCGGCAGGCCAGGATGGCCGCTGTTGGCCTTTTGTACCATGTCGACACTGAGGAAACGCAGGGTGTCGATATTCAGTTGATCGGGAGAGGTCATGCGTGCATCCTTCGAAGACAGTCTCACTGCACAGTAGCGCTGGCGGCGGCGCCACTCTGTGCGGCACGCCACTTAGGCGGCCGCGCAGCGCACGGCTGCACTGCGCCGTGGATTTGTATTTCTTGCTATGTTGCGAGGACGATCATCCTTTTGGAGAAACGCATGCATGCCAGTTTGCAAAACCTTGGCCGGGTCCTGCTTGCCGCGCCGCTGATCGCGGCCGCCATGGTCGCCATGCCCTCGCGCGCCGCCGATGCCGTTCCCTGGACCGGCACCTGGTCGGTCACGCCCTGGACCACCGACGATGCCGGCTTCCGCAACCAGACGATCCGGCAGATCGTCCACACCAGCATCGGCGGCACGGCGGCGCGCATACGCCTGTCCAATCGCTTCGGCACCCAGCCGGTGACGCTGGGACCGGTCTATATCGCGCTGCGCGCCAGCGAGGCGGCGACGGTGCCGGGCAGTGGACGGCAGGTGCTGTTCAATGGCCGGAGTACTGTCACCATACCCGCCGGCGCGGAAGTCAGCAGCGACACGGTGGCGTTCGCGGTGCCGGCGCTGAGCGACATCGCGGTCAGCCTGTACGTGCCCGGCGCCACCGCGCCGCGCGCCACCGGGCATGGCGGCTCGCTGCAGGACGTGTATATCGCCCCGGGCAATGCCGCCGCCGATACCAATATGCGCAGCGTGAGCACCAATTCCGCCAGTGGCCAGGCTTACTATTTCCTCACCAATGTCGATGTGCAAAACGCCGCCGCCACCGGCGCCGTGGTGGCGTTCGGCGCCTCGATCACCGATGGCGTGGCCTCGCGCCCCAACGTCAATCTGCGCTGGACCAACGACCTGGCGCTGCGGCTGCAGCAGGCCGGCATGACGGTGGGGGTACTAAACCAGGGCATCAGCGGCAATAACTTCTTTAGCGACGGCGCCGGCCAGGCCGGCCGTACGCGCTTTGCGCACGACGTGCTGCAGCAGCCGGGCGTGAAGTGGGTGATCGTGTCGGATGATGCGGTGAATAACCTGAACAACGCCAACCCGGTGCCGGCTGCCGATCTGATCGCGGTGCTGAAGGAACTGATCGCCGCCGCCCACCAGTCCAACGTCAAGTTCCTGTGCTCGACGCTGACGCCGTTCCATGGCACGCCGCAGTGGACCCAGGCGGCGGAGGAGAGCCGCGCGCAACTCAACGCCTTCATGAAGAGCGCCAACAGCGGCTGCGACGCGGTGGTCGACCAGGCGCTGGCCACCAGCGATCCCGCCGACCGCAGCCGCTATCTGGCGCAGTACGATGCCGGCGATAGCCTGCATCCCAACGAGGCGGGCCTGCAGGCGATCGCCGATGCCGTGCCGCTGACGGCATTGGGGCAGCCGTCGTCGCTGCCGCCGGTGGCCGCGCCGACCCAGTGCGGCCAGCTGCTGCCCGGGCAGGGGCTGAAACGCGGCCAGCAGCTGCAGTCCTGCGACGGCCGGTTTGGTCTCAACTTGCAGAACGATGGGAATCTGGTGATTTATCTGGGGGCGACACCGCTCTGGAATACCGCCACCCAAGGCAGCAGCGCGGCGCTGTTGCTGATGCGGGACGACGGCAACCTGGTGGAATACGATGCCGCCGGCGGCATCCTGTGGCAGAGCGGCGTCCATGTTTCCGCCAGCGTTGCCACCTATCTGCAAAATGACGGCAACTTCGTCACCTACAGCGCCGGGAAGCCGGTGTGGTACACCGGCACCTGTTGTCACTGAGCGCGGCTTAGAAGCAGTGTTCCGGCGCCGGGAAGCTGCCGTCTTTTACCCCGCTGACGTAGGCAGTGATGGCGGCGTCGATGCTGGTCTGACCTTCCATGAAGTTTTTCACGAAGCGCGCCTTGCGGCCCGGGAAGACGCCCAGCAGGTCGTGCATCACCAGCACCTGGCCCGAGCAGTCCGGGCCGGCGCCGATGCCGATCGTCGGAATCGACAGCAGCTCGGTCACTTCCTTGCCCAGCTGCGATGGAATCGCCTCCAGCACCAGCAGCGAGGCGCCGGCCGCTTGCATGCGCAGCGCATCGGCGCGCAGCAAGTCCGCGCTCTCGGTGGTTTTGCCCTGTACCTTGTAGCCGCCCAGCTGGTGCACCGACTGCGGCGTCAGGCCCAGGTGCGCGCATACCGGAATCGCGCGCTCGGTCAGGAACTTGACCGTGTCCGCCAGCCACGCGCCGCCTTCGATCTTGATCATGTGGGCGCCGGCCTGCATCACCTGCACGGCGTTGGCGTAGGCGGTTTCCGGGGTGCCGTAGGCGCCGAACGGCAGGTCGGCGACGATCATGGCGTTCTTGGCGCCGCGCGCCACCGAGGCGGTGTGGTAGACGATGTCGTTGACGGTGACCGGCAGCGTCGACGTGTGACCGGCGCAGACCATGCCCAGCGAGTCGCCGATCAGCAGGATCTCCACGCCGCAGCGGTCCATCAGCGAGGCGAAGCTGGCGTCGTAGCAGGTCAGCATGGTGATCTTTTCGCGCGCGGCGCGCAGCGCCTGCAGCGTGTTGACGGTGACGGCCTTGTTGACCACCGCCTTGGCGGGCGCCGGTGCGGGGGCGTTGGCGTCGGCAGGCTTTTGGCCCGCGGCCAGCTCGTTGCCTTGCAGGTATCCAGACATGGTAAATCCTTTACTGATTAAATCGGGTTGATGCCCTGGTCGGCCACGCCGGCGGCGTACTGCGACGCCGCGCCATGGCCGGGTATGTGTATCGATGGCGCCAGTTCCAGCAACGGCACCAGCACGAACGCGCGTTCGGTCATGCGCGGGTGCGGCACGGTCAGCGTGGGACTGTTGATGACGGCGTCGCCGTACAGTAGCAGATCCAGGTCGAGCGTGCGCGGGGCGTTGCGGTAGGGCCGCTCGCGCCCGTGCGCCTGCTCGATGCCGTGCAGCGCCTGCAGCAGCGCCTCGGCATCCAGCGTGGTGGCGATGCGGGCGACGGCGTTGATGTAGTCGTCGCCGCTGGAATCGATCGGCGCGGTGCTGTACAGGCTGGATGCCGCCAGCAGCGTGCAGCCGGGCTGGCGTTGCAGCCGCGCCAGCGCATCCTGCACGTTGGCGCGGGCATCGCCCAGGTTGGCGCCGATGCCGATGTAGGCGATGGTGAACGCGAACGGCGCCTTGTCGTCCGGGGCGGAGGCGGGCGCCAGTCCTGCGGAAATTGCGGTGTGCATGATGCCGGAGAGTTTACTCGGCGCCGCCGTCGTGCGCTGGCGCCGGCGCGTCGGCGTTGCCGCCTTCGCCGCCACGGCCGCCGCGATTGCGGCCGCCACGGCGCGGGCCGCGTTTGCGCTTGGCGCCGCCGCCGGCGCCACCGCCACCGCCTGCGCCGCCACCGCCGCCTTCACGCGGCGCGCTGGCCGAGGCGATCAGCTCTTCGCGGGTGATCTCGTCGCCCTCGTAGAAGGCGGTCCACCAGTCGCCGATTTCGGCGTCGATCTCGCCGGAGGCGCAGCGCAGCAGCAGGAAGTCGTAGCCGGCGCGGAAGCGCAGGTGCTCCAGCAGCTTGTACGGCGCCTTGCCGGTGCGGCGCTCGAAGCGCGGCTGCATCGACCAGATGTCGCGCATGTCGGTACCGATCTTGCGCTGCAGGGCCAGCTTTTCGGTCTGCGAATCGAGCACGTCGTCGGCCGCCAGGTGCAGCGCCGGAATGGCCTGCTCGCCGGACGCACGGTAGGCGGTCCACTTCTCCAGCACCTGGTGCCACAGCAGGGAGGCGAACAGGAAGCCCGGCGACACGGTCTTGCCGGCGTGGATGCGGGCGTCGGTCGAGTCCAGCGCCAGCGTCACGAACTTGACGCCCAGCGGCTGCTCCAGCACCACGTCCAGCAGCGGCAGCAGGCCGTGGTGCAGGCCCTCCTTGCGCAGCTGCTGCAGGCAGGCCAGCGCGTGGCCGCTCATCAGCAGCTTGAGCATTTCGTCGAACACGCGCGCGGCCGGCACGTTGTTGATCAGCGGCGCCATGACCTTGATCGGCGCGCCGGTTTCCGGCTCGATGGTGAATTTCAGCTTGGCGGCAAAGCGCACCACGCGCAGCATGCGCACCGGGTCTTCGCGGTAGCGCGCTTCCGGCTGGCCGATGATGCGCAGCGTCCTGGCGCGGATGTCCTCGATGCCGCCGTGGTAGTCCAGCACCTGCTGGGTGGCCGGGTTGTAGTACATGGCGTTGACGGTGAAGTCGCGCCGCTCGGCGTCTTCCGCCTGCGAGCCGAAGGTGTTGTCGCGCAGGACGCGGCCATGTTCGTCCTTGGGCGCGTTCTCCGACGTGGTGCCGCGGAAGGTGGTCACTTCCAGCAGGTCCTGACCGAACATCACGTGCACGATCTGGAAGCGCTTGCCGATGATGAAGGCGCGCCGGAACAGGCGCTTGACCTGCTCCGGCGTGGCGTTGGTGGCGATGTCGAAGTCCTTGGGCTTGACGCCCAGCAGCAGGTCGCGCACGGCGCCGCCGACCACGAAGGCTTCGTAGCCGGCTTCCTGCAGCGTGCTGGTGACGCGGATGGCGTTGTTGGACAGCAGGCGCGGGTCGATGCCGTGGGCTTCCGGCCCCAGCACCACCGGCGTATTCGTGTCGCGGGCCGCTTTACTCTTGGTGCCGAGGATTTTGCGGATCAGTTTCTTAATCATTGAACAGCTCAATTAATGGCCAGCCTTGTGCGGCGGCGTGCGTTTTCAGTTTTTCGTTGGGGTTGGTCGCCACCGGATGGCTGACGATGGACATCAGCGGCAGGTCGTTGTGCGAATCGCTGTAGAAGTGGACGGTGCCAAAGTCTTCCAGCGTCTTCCCCATTTTTTCCAGCCACGCCTTGGTGTGGACGATCTTGCCCGGCCCTTGCGTCGGCGTGCCAAGCAGGCGGCCGGTCAGGTTGCCGTCGGCGTCCACTTCCGGCATGGCGGCGATCAGGTGCTCCACGCCCAGCGCCTTGGCGATCGGCGCGGTGACGAAGTGGTTGGTGGCGGTGACGATGGCCACCAGGTCGCCGGCGTCGGCATGCTTTTTCAGCAGCGCCAGCGCGGCCGGGCGGATCGCCGGCTGCACCACTTCGGCCATGTACTGCGCCTGCATCGCCGCCAGCCGCGCGCGCGGAAAACCGGCCAGCGTGCCCAGGGCGAACTCCAGATATTCTACCGGATCGAGGGTGCCGGCCTGGTATTGGGCGAAGAAGGCCTTGTTGCGGCGGTCGAATTCGACGGCATCGACGGCGCCGGTGCGCACCAGGAACTGGCCCCATTCGTAGTCGGAGTCGATCGGCAGCAGGGTGTGGTCGAGGTCAAAGAGGGCGAGATTCATCATTCTTTCGCTTCCGCCTGCAACCACTCGCGCAGCAGCGGCAGAGTGATCGGGCGTTGGGTTTCAAGGGAATACTGGTCCAGCGAGTCGAGGATGGTCGACAGCGACCGCATGTCGCGCTGGAAGTGCGACAGCAGGTAGGGTATCACGCCGGCCGACAGCGTCAAGCCGCGGGCCGCCGCCGCCGCCGCCAGCGCGGCGCTTTTCTCGTCGTCGGTCAGGCCGTGGATCTGGTAGATCAGGCCCCAGCCCATGCGCGTGCGCAGGTCCTCGCGCACCGGCAGCACGGCCGGCGCCACGTTGCCGCTGCAGACCATGAAGGCGTTGTTGGCGCGGATTTCGTTGAACAGGGCGAAGGCGTCGATCTGCGCCACCGGCGACAGCTTCTCGCAGTCGTCCAGCAGGTACAGGTCCACCTCCGGCGAGTAGACGAATTCGGACTCGATCGAGAACGGCGAAATGTAGCGCGCGCGCGCCTGCTCGGCCTCGGAGCCGCTGCTGGCCAGGGCCTTGAGCAGGTGCGACTTGCCGACGCCGACCGCGCCCCACAGGTAGGCGAAGTGCTCGCGCGCCGTGCGATCGGCGAACTGCCGCATCAGCGCTGCCGCTTCGGCATTCTGTCCCACCTCGAACGATGCGAGGCTGTGCGTTGGTTCCGCGCCTAAATCGAGCACCAGTTGTTTCATGGCGTTCGCCTTGTGGTCTTTTGCATAACGTTTATCTGTTTCACATCATGCATTATAAAAGCTGCTCGCCAGATAGTGGCGTCTGAGGTGGCGGAAGGCCACCATCAGCACCGCCGACGCGGGCAACGCCAGCAGCACGCCGACAAAGCCGAACAGCTGGCCGAAGGCCAGCAGCGCGAAGATCACGGCCAGCGGATTGAGGCCGATGCGCTCGCCCACCAGCCGCGGCGTCAGCACGAAACCTTCCAGCACCTGGCCGAAGCCGTAGATGATGGCGACGGCGATGACGCCGCTCCAGTCGGCGAATTGCAGCACGGCCGAAATCAGCGCCAGCACCAGGCCGAAGCCAAAGCCGAGGTAGGGGATGAACACCAGCAGGCCGGTGATGATGCCGACCGGCAGGGCGACGTCGAAGCCGGCGATGGCCAGCGCCGCCGAGTAGTAGATGGCCAGCACCAGCATCACCAGCAACTGGCCGCGCAGGTACTGGGCCAGCAGCGTGTCGACCTCGCGCGCCATGCCCATGGTCGGCGCGATGTAGCGGCGCGGCACGCAGTTGGCCACGCGCGCCAGCATGGCCGGCCAGTCCAGCAGCAGGTAGAACAGCACCACCGGGATCAGCGTCAGCGTGGCCAGCCAGCCGACGATGGCGGTGCCGCCGACGCGGGCGGAATTCAGCACGGCGGCCCAGATGGCGTCGCCGGACGCGGCCAGCTGCTCGGACGCCAGCTGCTTGATGCCGGCGCTGTCCAGCCGCACCTTGACGCCGAGGTCCTGCAGCCGTGGCGCCAGCAGGTCGTTGGCCTTGGCCAGGAAGGCCGGGATCTGCGCCTGCAGCAGCGGGATCTCTTTTTGCAGCACCGGCACCACGATCAGCACCAGCGCGATGATGGCGGCGAAGAACAGCGTGACCACGATGGTCACCGACAGCGGGCGCGGCATGCTGAAGCGGCGGCCGAAGCGGATGCGGTCCAGGCGGTCGACGCCGGGGTTGAGCGCGTAGGCGAAAATGGCGGCCGCCAGGAAGGGCGTCAGCACCGGGCCGAGGGTCATCAGCAGGAACAGGAATGCCGCCCACACCGCCAACCAGAATGCCGTTTGCTTTTGCTCTACCGAGAGGGGAAATGGCATGGAGGTGAATTCGATGGTTAAAAAGGCGGTTGGACGGGGCAATTTTGATAAAATAGCGGATTGACCGGGTTGTTGCGCTGAATTTGGCGCATTTTCGTGCGATTTTGGCACGGAAATAGCAAAACAGCAGGTCTCCGCCTTCTATTTTACCGCCTCCGCTGCGAAATACACCATGAGCCAAACTTCTAATGTTTCCCTGTCCTACCGTGACGCCGGCGTCGATATCGACGCGGGTGATGCCTTAGTCGAAGCGATCAAGCCATACGCCAAGCGCACCATGCGCGAGGGCGTGCTGGCCGGCTTGGGCGGTTTCGGCGCCATGTTCGAGATCAGCAAAAAGTACAAGGAGCCGGTGCTGGTGTCCGGCACCGACGGCGTGGGCACCAAGCTGAAACTGGCGTTTGAACTGAACCGCCACGACACCGTCGGCATCGACCTGGTGGCCATGAGCGTCAACGACATCCTGGTGCAGGGCGCCGAGCCGCTGTTCTTCCTCGACTACTTCGCCTGCGGCAAGCTGGACGTGGCGACCGCGTCCAACGTCATCAAGGGCATCGCCCAGGGCTGCGAGCAGGCCGGCTGCGCGCTGATCGGCGGCGAAACCGCCGAGATGCCGTCGATGTACCCGGACGGCGAGTACGACCTGGCCGGTTTCGCGGTCGGCGCGGTGGAAAAATCGAAGATCATCGACGGCACCAGGATCGCGCCGGGCGATGTGATCCTGGGCCTGGCGTCGTCGGGCGTGCACTCCAACGGCTACTCGCTGGTGCGCAAGATCATTGAAGTGTCGAAGCCGGACCTGGCCGGCGACTTCCACGGCCGTCCGCTGGCCGACGTGCTGATGGCGCCAACCCGCATCTACGTCAAGCCGCTGCTGGCGCTGATGGAATCGATCGACGTCAAGGGCATGGTGCACATCACCGGCGGCGGCCTGGTGGAAAACATCCCGCGCGTGCTGCAGCCTGGCCTGGTGGCCGAGCTGGATGCCACGTCGTGGACGCTGCCGCCGCTGTTCCAGTGGCTGCAACAGCACGGCGGCGTGGCCGACGCCGAAATGCACCGCGTGTTCAACTGCGGCATCGGCATGACCGTGATCGTGTCGGCCGAGAACGCGGCGGCGGCCAAGGCGCAGCTGGAAGCGGCCGGCGAAACGGTCTACACCATCGGCAAAATCCGCGCCCGCGTCGGCGACGAGCACCAGACCATCGTCGTGTAAGCGATACTTTGCGATACAAAAAAAGCGGGCCGCGTGCCTAATGCCGTTCAGTTAAGGTCTCGTTTCAAGACCCGAACGGTGTATCGCTGAGGTAGTGCTTTAACGGCCCGGTCGTAATGACGACCGGGCCGTT
>NZ_JACBYS010000005.1 GCF_013408245.1 Duganella sp. 1224 | reverse complement strand
TGAGCGTAGTGACGGCCGGCGGTTTCGTACTCGACGTGGGCGGTGTTGATGGTGATGCCGCGTGCTTTTTCTTCTGGCGCAGCGTCGATCTGGTCATATGCTTTAGCTTCGCCGCCGAATTTTTTCGACAGAACGGTAGCGATCGCAGCGGTCAGGGTGGTCTTGCCGTGGTCGACGTGGCCGATGGTGCCGACGTTAACGTGCGGCTTGGTCCGCTCGAATTTCTCTTTTGCCATTTTAGACTCCTAACGATTTGTGTGATTGGCAGGGAACCCTGCCCGACTGTCTTGATAGTGCTGCCGTACTGCGTACTGCGAATTCTGGTGCCCTTGACGTGGATTGAACACGTGGCCTCTCCCTTACCAAGGGAGTGCTCTACCACTGAGCTACAAGGGCTGATGGGTACTGCCGGTTGATGCTTGCGCATCGGACTGCAACAAAACTGGAGCGGGTGAAGGGAATCGAACCCTCGTCATAAGCTTGGAAGGCTTCAGCTCTACCATTGAGCTACACCCGCGAGGTAATGTTCAATTCAATTCATCTTTACTGCGCCACTCAGTCTTTTTGCAAAAACTTGGTGGAGGGGGCTGGATTCGAACCAGCGTACTCATAGAGAACGGATTTACAGTCCGTCGCCTTTAACCACTCGGCCACCCCTCCGCGAGGAACCGCAGAGTATGAAGCAATTTTCTCGAACCGTCAACTCTTTTCTTCACCTTGTCGGTGTGGTGTCGACAGTTCGTCTGCTTCGGGGCGAGATTTTAAACGCACCAACTGCAAAAGTGCAAGTGTTGTTTTTACGTTGCATGTTTTCCTATACAATCGATTGACCCAATGAAACTTTCGGAGCCTCGCGTTTGAAACCTCGAAGCGGTCGCTGGCTGACGCTGCTGTTCGCCAACCTGGCCCTGTGGGCCGCCTACCTTGTCACCGGCCGCCTCGGCCTGCTGCTGGCGCTGCCGCCCGGCTACGCCTCCCCCATCTTCCTGCCGGCCGGCCTGGCGCTGGCCAGCTGCGTGGTCGGCGGCGCCCGCCTGCTGCCAGGCGTGGCGCTGGGCTCGCTGACGGTCAACCTGGTCTATCCCTACCTGCGCCCGGCTGGCATCAGCGCCCACGACGTGCTGGCCGCCTGCGCGCCGGCGGCGGGCGCGGCGCTGCAGGCCTGGGTCGGCAGCACGCTGTTCCGCCGCTACGTCGACCAGGGCATCGGCGCCGGCCGCGACGTGGTGCGCTTCATCCTGCTGGCCGCCTGCGTGACGCTGGTGTCCAGCACCGTGTCGGTGTCCGGCCTGATGGGCTTTGGCATCCTGCAGCGCGACACCGCCGCCACCGACTGGCTGGCGTGGTGGATGGGCGACACCATCGGCATCCTGCTGGCGGCGCCGCTGACCTGGATCGTCATCGGCCGCCCACGCGCGCTGTGGGCGCGGCGGCGCCTGCTGGTGGGCCTGCCGCTGCTGCTGTCGGCCGCCGCCTTCATCGCCATCTACCTGCAGGCCGACCGCTGGGAAAGCAGCCAGCAGCTGCAAACCTTCCGCCTCAAGGCGCAGCAGACCGGCGACCTGCTGCAGGCCCAGTTCAGCGAACACGAGCGCTTCATCTTTGCCATGGCCAAGGCCCTCAACGACCCGCGCCGCGGCCTCAACGCCGAGGACTTCGGCAACCTGGCGCACGGCTACCTCGACCAGCGCCCCGAGCTGATGTCGATGGCCTGGCTGACGCCGGTGGCCGGCAGCGAGCGCGCCGCCTTCGAGGCCTGGGCGCGCCAGCACGTGGCGCCCGACTACGCGATACGCGAGCGCAACGAGCGCGGCCAGTTCCCGGTCACCGCCGCGCGCGAGCGCTACTTCGTCTCCACCTTCATCGAGCCGGCCGTCAGCCGGCCCTACCTGGGACTGGACTTCCTGCACGACCCGCAGCGCCGCGCGGCGCTGGAGCGGGCCATCCAGTCCGGCCAGCCGACCGCCACGCCGCCGCTGCAACTGGTGCCGGGCGCGCGCAGCGCCGGCCTGCTGCTGCTGCAGACGGTCTACCCGCCAAGCGACCGCCACCAGGCCATCGGCTCGTTGCTGATCTCGATGCAGTTCGACGCCTACCTGAGCCAGGCGGTCAAGCGCTCCGAGTTCCCGCACTTCCTGCTGCGCTTCGAGGACACCGACGACGACGGCCCGCGCCGCGTGGTGCAGGACACGCTGCGCCGGCCGCTGCAGGCCGGCGACTTCCAGCGCCAGCTGCACTTCGGCGGCCGCATCTACGAGCTGACGCTGGCGCCAACGCCGGCCTACCTGCAGCAGCAGCGCGGCTGGCAAAGCTGGACCGTGCTGACCTGCGGCCTGCTGCTGACCGGCCTGCTGGGCACCTTGATGATGCTGATCAGCGGCGAGCGCGCCCGCATCCAGGCCGAGGTCAAGGACTCGACCTCGCGCCTGCGCCAGCGCGAGGCGCGCCTGCAGGCCATCCTCAACAAGGCGGCCGACGCCATCCTCACGGTCGACAGCACCGGCGTGCTGATGTCGGCCAACGCCGCCGCCGGCCGCCTGTTCGGCTACGCGCCGGAGAAGATGGTGACGCTGCCGCTGGACCGCCTGATCCCGGTTGGCGTGGGCGAGGCGGCCGGGCTGGACGCGGCCGGCCTGCTGCGCATGATCGCCTGCGGCGTCACCCACGAATACGAGCTGCCCGGCTGGCGCAGCGACGGCAGCGAATTCCCGCTGGCGATGTCGGTGTCGGAGGTCGAGCTGCCGGACGAGCACCTGTTCGTCGCCATCCTGCACGACCTGACCGAGCAGCACCTGGCGCAGGAACGCATCCACCGCCTGGCCCACCACGACACGCTGACCGGGCTGGCCAACCGCCTGTCGCTGAACCTGCGGCTGGAGCAGCTGCTGGCGCAGACGCGCCGCAACGGCGGCATGGCGGCGGTGCTGTTCATCGACCTCGACCACTTCAAGAAAATCAACGACACCCACGGCCACGAGACCGGCGACCAGCTGCTGATCGCCGTCGCCCAGCGGCTGCAGGAACTGCTGCGCGAGGTCGACACCATCGCCCGCCTCGGCGGCGACGAGTTCATCGTTGTCACCGATGGCGCGGTGACGCCGGACGAGGCCTCCAACATCGCCGTGCGCATCGTCGACGCGCTGACCGCGCCGTACCACCTGCACGGCAAGACCGTGCACAGTGGCGCCAGCGTCGGCGTCGCCATGTTCCCGAGCGACGGCGAGGACGCCGGCACGCTGATGCGCCACGCCGACACCGCCATGTACGCCGCCAAGAGCCAGGGCCGCGGCAACTTCCAGTTCTTCTCCGAGGCCATGAACAGCGCCACCCACGAGCGCCTGCTGCTGGAGAACCGCCTGTGGCAGGCGCTGGAGCAGAACGAGTTCGAGCTGTACCTGCAGCCGCAGGTGGAGCTGGCCACGCAGCGCATCATCGGCGCCGAGGCGCTGCTGCGCTGGCACCATCCGGAGCTGGGCATGGTGGGGCCGGACCGCTTCATCCCGATCGCCGAGGAATCGGGCCTGATCCTGCCGCTGGGTGACTGGGTGCTGCAACGCGCCTGCGCGCTGCTGCACGCGTGGCGCGCGCCGGGGCTGGCGCACCTGCGGCTGGCGGTCAACCTGTCGGCGCGCCAGTGCCACGGCCCGGGCCTGCTGCCGCACCTGGACCGCATGCTGCACAGCCACGGCATCGAGCCGGCGCTGCTGGAGCTGGAGATCACCGAATCGGCGGCGATGCAGGACCCGGAGCGCAGCCGCGCGCTGCTGATCGAACTGCGCTCGCGCGGCATCAAGGTGGCGATCGACGACTTCGGCACCGGCTATTCGTCGCTGAGCTACCTGAAGCTGTTCGAGATCGACCGCATCAAGATCGACCGCGGTTTCGTGAAGGACATCGAGAGCGACCCGGACGACGCCGTGATCGTCGCCGCCACCATCGCGCTGGCCCACTCGCTGGGGCTGGAAGTGATCGCCGAGGGGGTGGAAACCCAGGCCCAGCGCGACTTCCTGCGCGCCAAGCAGTGCGACGAGGCGCAGGGCTACCTGTTTGCAAGGCCGATGCCGGTGGCGCAGTTCGAGGCGATGGTACTGGCGGCGGCCACACCCGCCGCCGCCTAACCCACCGGGGTCAGTGCCGACATTCTAACCCACCGGGGTCAGTGCCGACATTCTAACCCACCGGGGTCAGTGCCGACATTCTAACCCACCGGGGTCAGTGCCGACATTCGGACACGAGCACAACCGTAGCGCCGCTACGGTTGTGCTCGTGTCCGAATGTCGGCACTGACCCCGGTGTGCCTAGCCAGGCGTGCGGCCGATGGTGGGGTCGCGCTCGATCAGGTCCAGCAGCGCGGCCACCACTTCCGGATCGAACTGCTTGCCGGCGCGCTCCTTGATGTAGTTGACCGCCTCGGTGTGCGGCCATGGCTCCTTGTACGGGCGCTCGTGCAGCAGCGAATCGAACACGTCGATCACCGCCACGATGCGCGCCGCGATCGGAATCTCCCGGCCCTTCAGCTGGTTCGGATAGCCATTGCCGTCCCAGTGCTCGTGGTGGCCGCCGGCGATCTGCGCGCCATACGTCAGGTAGCTGACGCCGTCGACCATGTTGGCCGCCCGCTCCAGGATGGTCTTGCCCACCGCCGCGTGCTGCTGCATCTCGGCGCGTTCCTCCGGCGTGTGGATGCCCGGCTTGAGCAGGATGTGGTCCGGCGTCGCCACCTTGCCGACGTCGTGCAGGATCGACGCCAGGCCGATCATCTCCAGCAACTGCGGTGTCACCTCGTCCGGATAGGCGCCGCGCTCGTGCAGCCGCTGCGCCAGCGACGACGACAGCATCTGCACCCGCCGCACGTGGCCGCCGGTGCCGCTGTCGCGGAACTCGGCCAGGTCGGCCAGCGCCACCACCGTCGCCTCCTGCGCCTTGCGCAACTGGCCGAACATGTACAGGTTGTCGAAGGCGGCGGCGATGCGCTGGCAAAACACCTCCAGCAGGTCGCGCTGGATCTGCGCCAGCGGCCACGGCGGCGTGACCGAGATCGCCACCTCGCGGT
Source organism: Duganella sp. 1224 (assembly GCF_013408245.1). Taxonomy (GTDB): domain Bacteria; phylum Pseudomonadota; class Gammaproteobacteria; order Burkholderiales; family Burkholderiaceae_D; genus Rugamonas. The sequence goes on along the minus strand of NZ_JACBYS010000005.1, from coordinate 312,676 downwards.
TTTCCTGGGTGTGGATGAACAGCACATTGGCCGGGTGCTCGAACTGCGATTTTTTCTCGGCGAAGGCCTTGGCGATGGTCGGCCACAGCGGATGCGTGGTCGGCATCAGCTCGGCGTCGTTGAGCGCGGCGTAATGGCCGGTGGCCGCCACCACGGTGGTGACGCCGGTGTCGCCCTGCATCAGGCACAGCACGCCGTCCGAGCCGACGTCGAGGATGGCGCTGACCTGGTTCAGCACGCCCGAGGCGAACTCGCGCAGCGAATGGATCTGGTACAGATTGGTGGCGCCGGCCAGGATCTTGCCCAGGCCCACGCGGCTGCGCTCCAGCATGTTCAGGCTCTCGTACGCGCGCAGCGCCGAGATGACCGTGGTGAACAGCTTCTGCGTGGTCAGCTCGGTCTTGGCCTTGTAGTCGTTGATGTCGTATTCGATGATCACGCGCTGCTCGGGCGCCTGGCCCGGCTGGCCGGTGCGCAGCACCACCCGCACGATGGCGTTGTGCAGTTCCTCGCGGATGCGGCGCGCCAGGATCAGGCCGGCGTCGTCGGTTTCCATCACCACGTCCAGCAGCACCAGCGCGATGTCCGGCGTGTCGCGCAGGATGTCGTAGGCCTCGCGCCCGCTGTAGGCGGAAAACAGCTCCAGCTCGCGGCCCTTGAAGCTGACGTTGCGCAGCGCCAGCCGCGTTACCGCGTGCACGTCGACGTCGTCGTCGACGATCAGCACGCGCCACAAACGCTGGTCCGGGGCGCCGGGACCGCTGGCCGGAAGCGCGTCTTCGTCTTCGTCGATCAGCCAGTTGTCGTCCGCGGCGTTGGAATCGGTCATACGCAATCTCCTGTGGTTCCCCTCAGGATAATCAGATTCCCCCCCTGTGACAACTCCTATCGGAGATGCACCGCAGCACTAGTTGTTGACGGGTGACGTCCCAGCCTCGAAGCTGGCGGCGGCGGTGCGGCTGGGCGCGCCGCAGGCGCCGGGATTGGCGCTGACGTCCAGGTTCTGGTAGCGGATTTCGTACTTGCCGTTGGCCAGCTTGTCGACCAGCAGCTTGTCGTGCGCCTGCACAAAGGCGTAGCGCACGTTGGCGCGGCGGTCGAGGTCGTACACCTTGATGAACACCGCCGAGGCGTTGCCGGCGTTGTCCAGCGTCAGCTGCATGTCGTCGCCGCGGTTGCCGACCGGGAAGCCTTCCATGTAGCCGGAGCGGGTCGGCCACGGCTCGCCGTTGGGCGCCAGCAGCGTTTGTGCCGGGGTTTCGCTGTCGCACTCGGCGCCGGCGCCCGGCAGCACCACCTGCGACGCCGCCACCACCCGGATCGGCGCCGCCTTGACCGTGTGGGCGTCGGCCAGCCGCACGGTGGCCCAGGCGTCGCGGCCCTCGGCCTTGCCGTCGCGGCCTGCCGTGGCGCTGTCGGCGGTGGCGGCGTTGGCGTTGATGCCCTTGCCGTTCCAAGCGTTGCTCAGGTTGCTCATCAGTTGCGGCTCGGCCACCATGGTGGCGCCGCCGAGCCAGCCCAGCAGCATGCACGCGGCCAGCGCCGCCCAGGTGCGCCAGTCGCGCCGGCGCGGGCGCCGCGGCGGGGCGTCGTTGACGTGCTCGGGATGCCAGCCGGCATCGTGCTTGTGCTTGTCGCCGCGCGGGCCGTCCTCGTGGCGGGTGCTTTCCAGCCACTCGATTTCCCATTCCTCGGAGGCGATCCACTCGTCGTGCTCCTTGCGGCGCTGCGGGTCGGACAGCGTCTCGTAGGCGCTGTTCAGAATCGCCATGATGCGCGCAGCCTTCTCATCCCCCGGATTTTTGTCCGGATGGTATTTTTGGCTGAGCGCCTTGTAGGCGGCACGTATGACCTCCTGTGGCGCCATACGCGACACTTTCAGGTTGTCATAGTGGGTGTGAATCTTGGCCATAGCGGGAAATCGACGCGGAATCAGTCATCATAGCCCATCTTAGCGCATGCAAGCCGGCGAGCAGACAGCGATTTGACTTGCTTTTCCATTCAATGTGCTTTTTTATCTACAGACGATGGGTGCGGTCTTGGCGCACGATCGCTTCCGGTAATTCTACGCCTTTACCGACCGCCAGCACCTTGAACAGTTCGCCCATTTCGGCCGGCGACACCAGCTTCTGCAGCGCCCGCGCCTGCGGCAGGTAGGCCACGGCGTCGGCCGGATCGGTGCGCAGCAGCAGCTCGCCGATGCCGGCACCCAGCAGGAAGCCCGCCTGGTTCAGATAGCCCAGCACCTCGATGCCGGCGTCCTGCGCCACCAGCGCCATCGCCGTGAAATCGACGTGGGCGGTGATGTCCTGCAGGCCGGGGTAATAGAAGGGGTCGGGATGGGCGTGGTGGCGGTAGTGGCACATCAGCGTGCCGGTGACGCGCTGGTCGAAGTAATACTCGCGCGCCGGGAAGCCGTAGTCGACCAGGAAGGCGGCGTTGGCCGTGCCCTGCGCCAGCATGCGCGCCAGCGTCGCCATGAAGCCGCAGGCCACGCCGTGCAGTTCGGTCACATAGCCGTCCGGCAGGTGCTCGTGGTCGGGGATCTGGCGCGCGATCTGCGCCAGCAGCGCCGGGCCGGCCGGCGCCTCCAGGTACTGGAAACGGCCGTCGGCCAGCGTCACCTTCAGCTCCTGCCAGCCGTCCGGGTGCTTGATGACCAGGTCGACCGGCATGGCGTCCAGCACCTCGTTGCCGAACACCACGCCGTCAAACGCCGCCGGCAGCGCGTCCAGCCACACCACCTGCGGGAAATCGCGCAGCGTCTGCTGCTGGCGGCCGCGCAGCTCGCCGGACAGCTCGACGATGTAATAGTTGTCCACCCTGACCCCGGCCGCGCGCAGCTCGCTCAGGATGTCGAACGCCAGCTTGCCGGTGCCGGCGCCGAATTCGAGGAGGTTCGGCGCGCTTTGGGCGATAATAGCGGCTGCAACCCGCGCCAGCGCCGCGCCAAACAAGGGCGACAGCTCGGGAGCAGTGGTAAAATCGCCGTCCTTGCCCAGCTTGGCAGAGCCGCCGCTGTAATAGCCCAAGCCAGGCGTATATAGCGCCAACTCCATGTAGCGGGCAAAGGAAATGGCGCCTGCGTTGCTTCCAATCTCGGCGGCAATCAGGTTCTGCAAAGCATGGGACGCGGCTAACGCGTCGCTAGAAGGTACGGGTAAAGACATCCCGGCATTATATCCAGTTCAAAGATGAAGATAGCACAGGACAATTCAGCCCCGGGCTCGCGTGCAGCCTTGGTTACCGGCGCGGGACGCCGCATCGGCCGGGAGATTGCACTCGGACTGGCCGACGCGGGGTGGAACATCGTAGTGCATTATCGTCACTCCGCCGATGAAGCGCAGGAAGTAGTGGCCAAAATCCTAGCGCGCGGCCGGCGCGCGACGGCCTTGTCCTGCGACCTTGCGGACGAAGCAGCCGTACGCAAGCTGCTGGTAGAAGCAAACGCTGCACTGGGCCCAATCAGCTGCGTGGTTAACAATGCCTCCGTGTTCGATTACGATAACGTAGCCGACTTCAGCTATGAATCGCTGGATGCGCACATGCGCACCAATTTGGGCGCCCCACTACTGCTGGCACAGGCACTGCATGCCGCTACCCCCGCAGGCGCGCAAGCAGTCGTGATCAATTTGCTGGACCAAAAACTCTACAATCTCAATCCGGACTTTCTTTCGTACACTTTATCAAAAGTTGCCCTGCAAAGTGCGGTCACCATGTTGGCACAGGCACTAGCTCCAAAAGTGCGGGTGGTGGGTGTTGCCCCAGGATTGACGATGATCAGCCACATCCAATCCAGCGAAGATTTTGCCGCTACTCACGCCATGTCCCCATTGGGAGAGTCGAGCCGGCCCGAAGAAGTGGTCCAAGCGGTTGTCTTTGCCGCTCAGAATCGTGCACTCACTGGATCGACTATTCTGGTCGACGGTGGTCAGCACCTGCTCCGCTTGCCGCGGGATTTCAGCCTTATGAACAGGAACCAATGATGTACCCACACCCGAAGTTGATTGATTGCCGTCGTGTATTCATCAAGAACTACCGACTTGATATGGAAATTGGCGCTTATCCACACGAAAAGAATCGCGTCCAATATGTGTTGGTCAATATTGAGTTCTGGGTCCCGCTAGCAGCGACAACGCCCAAAAATGATGATATCGACGAAATCGTCAATCATGACTTTGTCCGCCCGGGTATTCAGGCGATCGTTAGCCGTGGCCACATCAATCTGCAGGAAACACTGTGCGATGCCATCGTCGAATTGATCCTCCAGCATCCGCTGGTAGTCGCAACCCGTGTATCGACCGAAAAACGGGAGGTATATCCGGATTGCGAGTGTGCCGGCGTCGAAGTATTTAAACTAAAAGAGAATCTGTCATGAGCGACTCTTCATCGACAAAATATCTTGACGCCCAACAGATCGTTTATCTACCTCGATGGGCACGCATTGCAGTGATGGCTGTGCTGGGCTTGTTGGCAGTGTCGGCATGCGGTGCAGCCATCGGTTTTTTTTTCATCCCAGCGTATCAGGAAAAAATTACCGCCGCCTTGTCAATCGCACAGACGGCGGCAGGCGCCTTCGCTGTCGTGCTGTTCGTGTTGTTCGCTGAACGCCAACTCAGTGTCGACAAACTGAATCAGAAAACTGATATGTTTCTCGAGCAGCAGATCCCACAATCGCTTGCAAAAATTGAGATCCCTCAACTGAAGCCAGGCCACACGGTAAATGTAAAAGTACTCAAGCGCGCGGAGACTGTACATGGGGGAAGAAAGGATATCTTCGGTGCGAATTATGAGTTGTCACTGGAGACGTTCCGCATGCGAATGTGGATAGGTATTAATGTGAAACGCCTCAGCGTCATCTACTTTGCCGCCGTCAACAACGAAGAAGATCTCGACAAGCTGCAAAAAGCTTTCCACTTCACTTTCGCAGGTGCTGCGAAACTCGGATACGAAACCAATTTCCAATATGTCGAGTTTGGTAATGAGAAGTTAGTTTCAATCTGGACGACCGTAATGGCTGACAACGTTATTCTTGGCAATCCAGCAGAACAGCTTTTCTGGATTCAGGATGTGGCCATGATGACGCAATCCTTTATCCGTACTGCAGTACGTAATAATATTTTGATTAATACTACGACCGAGCCGGGTCCATTATGAACGCCGTCATCCAAGAGAGCATCAGCGCCAAGGCCGCTGAAAAAAACGCCCACGAAAACAACAAACTGCACAAGCGCCTGTGCCGCCTGGTCGGCCAGGCCATCGGCGACTTCAACATGATCGAGGACGGCGACAAGGTCATGGTCTGCCTGTCCGGCGGCAAGGACTCGTACGCGCTGCTGGACATCCTGATGACGCTGCGCGAGCGCGCGCCGATCCACTTCGACATCGTCGCCGTCAACCTCGACCAGAAGCAGCCGAACTTCCCGGCCGAGGTGCTGCCGGCCTACCTGGACAAGCTGGGCGTGCCCTACCACATCGAAAACCAGGACACCTACAGCATCGTCAAGCGCCTGATCCCGGAGGGCAAGACCACCTGCTCGCTGTGCTCGCGCCTGCGCCGCGGCATCCTGTACCGCGTGGCCGATGAACTGGGCTGCAACAAGATCGCGCTGGGCCACCACCGCGACGATATCCTGGAAACCTTCTTCCTCAACATGTTCTTCGGCGGCAAGATCAAGGGCATGCCGGCCAAGCTGGTGTCGGACGACGGCAAGCACATGGTGATCCGCCCGCTGGCCTATGTGAAGGAAGAGGACACCGAGCGCTACGCCGAGGTCAAGCAGTTCCCCATCATCCCGTGCGACCTGTGCGGCTCGCAGGAAAACCTGCAGCGCAAGCAGATCAAGAATATGCTGCGCGAGTGGGAGAAAAAGCATCCGGGCCGGGTGGAGAACATCTTCTCGTCGCTGTCGACGGTGGTGCCATCGCACCTGATGGACCGCGACCTGTTCGGCTTCCAGGACCTCAAGGCCGACGGCGTCGCCAACCCGCTGGGCGACATCGCCTTCGACGAGGAACCATGCTCGACGCCGGCCACCGTCCCCGGCATCATCCCGCTGCAGCGCGAAGCGTGAGCCGCACTACCTCGATCGGATGACGATGGATTAAGGGAATCGTGGCATGATGCGGCGATGCCACCTTGAGGAGCGCGGAATGACACTGAGGATCGATACCACGTCGCTGAGCGACACCCTGTCCGGCGCCGCGCCGAAGAAAAACGGCGCGGGCGGCGATTTTGGCGCGCTGCTCAAGCATGCGGAAAGCAAACAGTCGGACGCCGCCGCCGAACTGGAAAAATACCTGCAGATGACGCCCGAGCAGCGCATGGCCGCCGCCATCATGAAACAGATGGGCATCACGCCCGAGCAGTTCGCCGCCATGTCGCCGTCCGAGCAGGCCGCCGTCACCGCGAAGATCCAGCAGATCATCCAGCAGCAGCTGCAGGAAAAAATGGCGCAGAACCAGGCGCACTCCACCAGCCTGTCCGGCATCTCGCTGTAACGGCGCGCCAGCGTGGCGCGCCGCTGAAGGCGAGGTAGCGCGGATCAGTATTTTTGTGCCGTGCGCAGCACCGGATACAGGTTGTAGCGCTCATCCCACGAGGCGTGGCGGCGGGCGAAGAACTCCAGCCGCTTGTGCGGGCTCTTTTCGAAGTCCGGATCAGTGTCCAGCTTCTTCTGGAACTCGGCGCGCAGCGCCGGATCGGCGTCCAGCTGCTCGCGCGCCACCTCCTCCGCCACGTAATCCTCCATGTACTCCTTGCGCTCGAAGGCGTTATTGAATTCGCCCCAGCCCAGCAGGCCGTCGGCGCCGCGCGGCTCCAGCATGGTCATCACCAGGCGCGCCTTCGGCTGCGCGATCGGCACGAACAGCGCCCCCTTGGCCACGGCGCGGCGCTCGCGGCCCCAGTCGCCTTCCACCGTCAGCGTCTGGTGGCCCTCGAACGACTGCGCGCCGAATTTGGTCTTGGTGGCGCGGAAGGTCTCCACCTCGGCCGACATCTCGTCGCTCTTGAGCACCTTGAAGTCGATGCCGTGCTGTTTCAGCTTAGCGCCCACCCAGGCCGCCTGCGCCAGCGGCACGATGTAACCGCCCTGCGGCGCCTTCACCCACAGGTCCGGCACCACCTCGTCGCGCAGCGGCACGGTCCACATCTGCGGCTTGCTCTCGTCGTAACGGGTCCACAGGCCGCCCGACACCACCGAGTGCTCGCGCGTGTAGGCGTAGCCGGGGAACTGGATGGTCTTGGTGTTGAACGTGGTGCGATAGCTGAGCGGGAACTCGCTGCCGCCCATGGCCAGCGCGCGGGCGTCGGCCTCCCTGGTCAGCTTCTGCCACTCCTGGCCATGCTGCGCCACCTGCGACAGCAGCGAGACGATGGTATTGCGGGTGATGCGCACGCGGGTCGGGTAGTCCTTCCACGAGTGGGTTTCCACCAGCATGGCGAAGCGGTTACGCATCGGGAAGTAGCCGGTCGAGAAGCGCGGCGTCGACATGCTGTCGACGAAGCCGGACATCGGATCGTCCTCCTTGGCGAAGGAGATGTAGTACGGCTTGGGATCCGAGCCCTGCGCCTTCAGGTCCGCCATCACATTGTTCTGCAGCGCGGCGCCGGCCACCTTCAGCGCCTCGTCGCCGCCGTGCACCGGCTCGACCTGGATCGACACGTCCGGCTGGAACTTGGCGCCGTCGGTCACGTGCAGGTCGACGTAGGCCAGCGGATCCCAGGCGTTGACCAGCGCCAGCATGGCCTGCATCTCCGGCGCGTCGGCCTTGACGTAGTCACGATTCAGGTTGTAGTTCTGCGCGGTGACGCGCCAGCCCATTTCCACCGGGCCGCGCTGGTTGGGCCGGTTGTTCTTGCCGAAGCGCTCGTGGCCATCGACGTTGAACACCGGGACGAACAGCAGCACCTGCTTGTCCAGCGCGCCCGGCGCGGCCTTGCCCTCCAGCGCCTCGCGCAGCGCCAGGAAGCCGGCGTCCTTGCCGTCGATTTCGCCGGCGTGGATGCCGCCCTGGATCAGCATGACCGGCACGCCCTTCTTCTTCGCCTGCTCGGCGGTCAGCGCGCCGCTGCGGCTGACGGCCAGCGCCAGCATCGGCCGGCCCTCCGGCGTGCGGCCGAATTCAAAGCAGCGCACCTGCTTCGGATAGGCTTTCTGGAACTGGCCGCACAGCGCGATCACTTCGTCGTAGCGGCCGGTGGCCTGGAAGCCCGAGCGTTCGGACACGGTGGTCAGCGGCGCGCCGGCTGGAGTGGCGGCGAAGGTGGAGGTAGAGGCAGCGGCAAAGGCAAGCAGTATGGCGGAACGAATCATCGAAAGACTTCCAGCGAGGGTTGATCGACCGATGCCTGTGCCGGCATCGGATCCGCTGGAAATTATAGTCCGCTTTGCGCGCTAGCGAACGCGTATCGCTATCTGCTTGCCTTCGGGCCGCAATACCTCCAGAGGGCCGGACAGGGTGCGGTTGCGCTGCGGCGTTGCCGGGCACACGCCGCTGGCGCGGTAGCTCAATGCCGCCGCCAGCAAGCCCTCGCTGGTATCGCCCACTTCATGCGTCAGGTCGTCGGCCACGTTGCAGGTGGGCTGAAAGCCATCGGCATAGTCGCCAAAGCCCTTGTTGTTGGTGCCCTGTGTTTCGATCGCAAAATAGGTGGTACCGCAGTTCGGCGCCGGCGTGAAGGCATACGGCTTGCCGCAGGTGGTGCCGCCGATCAGCGTCACGTCGACATCGATGCCGCGCAGGCCGTTGATCACCGATTCGCTGGCCGAACACGTGCCGGCAGTGGTCAGGATCGTCACCCGCTTCAGTCCCAGCGCCGGCAGCGCCACGCCGGCGTTCAGCTTGGACGGCACAAAGCCGTAGGCGGTCGACGAGAACAGTTGCGGCGCCACCGGCTTTTGTTTGTCGTTGTAATGCAGCTGCTCGAAGACCTTGTCCTGCGTGGCGGTGGGGCCGGCGATCATATAGGCCAGCTCCGCTGCCAGCCGCACGTAGCCGCCGCCGTTGTAGCGCATGTCCAGGATCAGGTCCGACACCTGGGCGCTGCGGAATTGCCTGAAGGCGTCCGCCAGCTGGCTCTCCGCCACCGCGTTATGGTCGTGAAATTGCAGATAGCCGACCGCGCCGCTGGCGGTATTCAGCACGCGCGCATTCTGCACCGGCATCAGCGCCAGATTGGCGGAGGTCAGCGACACCGGCAGCGGTGCGCCATCCCGTTCCAGCACAAATTTGTGCGCTTCCCCGGCGGCCTTGGGCGACAGGCCGGCGTTGATCGCCGCCACGCCCTCGGTCGTGGTGGATTGCATGTCGACGCCGTCCACCGACCGCAGCCGGTCGCCGCGCCGCAGGCCGGCGGCATCGGCCGGCGATCCCGGCTCCACCATCGCAATGATCCAGACACGCGGCAGCACGCCGCTGGCGGTGCGCGACCAGGTGATGCCATAGGTCAGTTCAATGCCCTGGTTGCTCATCGCGTACCACACCTCGCTCGGATAGCTGAAGTGGAAGCGGTCTTTCGGTCGGCCGGAGGCGGTGATGGCGGGCGTCTTCAGCACCGCGAAGTAATCGAGCGGCGTCTTGTAGTCGGCCATGTGGATGCTGGCCGGGATCTCGTTGTACCACAGGTAGCTGTCGTCGATGTAGGAACGCATCCAGCGCAGCTCATCGTTCAGTGTTGCCTGCACATCCATGTAAGGCAGTCCGTTGGGCTGGAAGCCGCTGCGGGGATGTTCGCAGTGGTTATACAAGGTAAACCAGTCCGGTCTGGACGGCGTCTCCGGCGGCGGCGTGGTGTCCGGCGGGGTGACCACCGGAGGCGTCACGGGTGTTTCCGGTGGGATGACGACGATAGGCGGACCGCCGGGGGCACTGGCGCTGCTGGACGAGCCGCCGCCGCAGGCGCTGAAGGCTGCCGCCATGGCGGCGCAGGACAAAACAGTGAGGAATTTCATACGCACATTATGACTGCAAATCGGCGTCCTGGCGCACCAGCGCCGCCAGCCATTCGGCGAACACCCGCAGTCGCGGCGACGACATGCGGCCCTGCGGGTAGAGCAGCGAGATCGGCATCGGCGTCGGCGGCGTCGCCGCCAGCACCTCGACCAGCGCGCCGCTGGCAAGGTGCCCGCGCACCTGGTAACGCGCCACCTGCGCCAGCCCCATCCCCTGCAACACGCAACTCAGACTGGCCTCGGCATCGTTGACCGCGATCGCGCTGTGGATTTCGGTGGTCACCACGCTGCCGTCCACCACGAAGTCCCAGTCGAACGGCCGCCCGGTGCGCCCCGAAAAATGCGACACGCAACGATGCTCGCGCAGATCGGTCCACACCTGCGGCACGCCATGCCGCCGCAAATACGCCGGCGCGGCGCAGGTGAGAAAACCCATATTCCCCAACTGGCGCCCGATCATCGCCGAATCCTGCAAGGCACCGATGCGCAGCGCGCAATCGGCGCCCTCCTCGATCAGGTCGCGCACGCGGTCGCTCAGGCTGATCACCAGGTCGATGTCCGGATAGCGCTGGCAAAAGCCGCCGATGTGCGGCACCACCGCGTTGCGGCCGAAGGTGCCCGGCATCTCGATCCGCAGCTTGCCGCGCGGCGAGCCGGCGCCCTGGCCGCGATAGCTGCTCTCCGCATCCTCCACCGCCTGCAAAATCTCCAGGCACTTGCGGAAGTAGTCGGCGCCGTCCGGCGTCAGCGACAGCCGCCGCGTGGTCCGCTGCAGCAGCTGGGTGCCGAGGAAGGCCTCCAGCTTCTTGATGGTGGCCGTCAGCGCGGCGCGCGGCAGGTCCAGCGTCTCGGCGGCCTTGGTGAAGCTGTTGGCCTCGACGATGCGGACAAAGGTCTGCATGGCTTTCAACCGGTCCATTGTTCACCTTTTATGAAAAGTATAGGTGCATTATGCCCTAATTATCTTTGTCCGGACTTTGCCTAGAATGGCCTCATCGAACTCTCACTGGAGAACCATCATGCATAACAAAGATATAAGCGCCGGCATGGTCACGCTGCTGGCCACCGCCACCGGCCTGATCGTGGCCAGCCTGTACTACGCCCAAACGCTGGTCGGCCCGATCAGCGCCGCCACCGGCCTGTCGCCGCAAGCGGCCGGCCTGATCGTCACGCTGACGCAGATCGGCTACTGTCTCGGCCTGCTGTTCATCGTGCCGCTGGGCGACCTGCTGGAAAACCGCCGCCTGATCTTCACCGGCCTGCTGTTCACGTCGGCCATGCTGGTGCTGGCCGCGATCAGCAGCAGCGCGTGGATGTTCCTGACCGCCGCGCTGGGCATCGGCCTCGGCTCGGTGGCGGCGCAGATCATCGTGCCGTTCGCCGCCCACCTGTCGCTGGAAGCCACGCGCGGCGTCACCGTCGGCAAGGTGGTCAGCGGCCTGCTGCTGGGGATCATGCTGTCGCGTCCCGCCGCCAGCCTGATCGCCGACGCCACCAGCTGGCACGTGGTGTTCGGCGGCGCCGCCGTGATGGTGCTGATCGTCGCCTTCGTGCTGCGCGCCAAGCTGCCGGAGCGTATGCCCAACCACCACATCACCTATCCGAAGCTGATGTCGTCGTTGTGGCACCTGTTCCTGCAAACGCCGGTGCTGCGCCGCCGCGCCGCCTACCACGCCGGCCTGTTTGGTTCGTTCAGCCTGTTCTGGACCGTGACCCCGCTGATGCTGGCCAGCCCCGCGTTCCACCTGTCGCAGACCGGCATCGCCATCTTCGCGCTGGTCGGCATGGCCGGCGCCGTGGCCTCGCCGATCGCCGGCAAGCTGGCCGACCAGGGCCACACGCTGATGGCCACCGCCGCCGCGCTGGCGCTGGGTGTGATTGGTTTTGTGCTGCCGATGATCGTGCCGGGCTCGCGCGAGGTGGCGCTGGCGGTGCTGGTGATCGCATCGATCGTGCTGGATATGGGCGTGGCGGCCAACCTGGTGCTGGGCCAGCGCGCCATCTTCTCGCTGGGCGCGGAAGTGCGCAGCCGCCTGAATGGCGTCTACTTCGCGCTGTTCTTCGCCGGCGGCGCGGCCGGTTCGGCGCTGGGCGGCTGGATGTACGCCACCCACGGCTGGCATGCCGCGCTGCTGACCGGCGTGGCCTTCAACGGCGCGGCGCTGCTGTACTGGGTGACCGAATACCTTGGCCACACCAGCGATCAGCGTAACAAGGTGGCTTAACCGCCGAAGTGGTAATTCAGCTCGATCCAGCCCTGGCGGCCGATCGGGCTGTAATTACCGACCGGATAGTAAGGCCAGCCCGCGCTGTTATCGGCCTTGACCTGGTTGAACAGGTTATTCACCGCCACCGAAATGGTGGCGCGTTCATTCAGGCGGTACACCACGCTGGCATTGACCAGCGTGGTCGGCGTCAGGAAGGCGTCGCCAGCGGCGTTGGGCACCTTGCCGTAGCGCTGCAAGAACAGGGTGTTCGACCATCGGCCCTGGTTCCAGGTGACGCTGGCATTCAGCTTGTCGCGCCAGTCGTAGTTGGTCAGGTCGTCCAGATCATCCTTCAGCGGATCGCCGGAGAACTGGCGCGAATGCTTGTTCAGCGTCTTCGAGTAATTGGCCTTGGCGGTGAAGCTGCCGTAGTCCCGGGTGCGGAACACGTACTTGCCGGCGACGTCGATGCCATCCACGCTGGTGGACGCGGCGTTGATCGGATTGACCAGGATCTGCTTGATCTCGCCCGGACGGAACAGTGCATTGTCCGGATAGCGCGTGACGCGCGCGATGGCGTCGGCGCAGGTCGGCGAGGTCAGGTCGCCGGCCAGGCGGCACGCCGCCTCGTCGCGCAGCAGCTTGTCGTCGCTCAGGTTGGTCACCAGGTCGCTGATCTTGATGTTCCAGTAGTCCACCGACACATCGAAGTCCGCGCTCGGCGACCACACGATACCCAGGCCGGTCGAACGGCCCTTCTCCGAACGCAGGTCCTTGCTGCCGGTCTGCACATAGTCGGCGCCCGGCGAGTAGTTGGCGTACTCGCAGTCGGCGATGGCCACGCCGGCCTTGGCGCAGCGGTAGTAATCGGTGGTCGATGCATAGTAGCCGGTGCCGCGCGCCTTGTAGATGTAGTTCATGTCCGGCGCGCGGAAGCTGGTGGCGTAGTTACCGCGCACCAGCAGCTGCTGCGTCGGACGCCACTCGATGCCGCCGTTGTAGGTGAACTTGCCGTCATTGCGGCCGGCGAAGCTGTAGCGGTCATAGCGGCCAGCCAGCGTCGCGTCCACCGTCTTGACGACCGGGATGCTGGCTTCCGCCCCCAGCGCATAACGCTTGCGGGTGCCGGCGGTGACGTCGGCGCCGGTGGCGAGATTGAAATAGCCCTGGTTGATGCGCGCGTCCGGTACGTTGGAGAAGCCCTGCTTGCCCAGCTCCGCCACCGTGGCCACCTTCAGCGGGCCGGCCGGCAGATCGAGCACCTCGCCGTTGGCGGTCAGGCTCAGGGTGTTGGTCCACGACTTGTCGTCGCTGACGGTGGCGCCGGCGATGGTGTTGAATTGCGCCGGCGTCAGGCGCGTGGTCAGGCGCGCCGGATCGGGGGCGTAGATCGCCACGCCGTCCGCGTTCACGCCCAGTTGCGGGCCGAGGAAGAAGCTATCCACATTCGACAGCAGGCGCGGACGATGGTCCTGGCTCTTGTACAGCGACGCCGTGTAGCCGGCCTCGTAGTTCCAGGTGCGGGTGCCGGGAATCGATCCCTTGATGCCGAACGACAGCGAGCTGGCCTGGTCATCCCAGGTGCGATTGAAGCGCTCCACGCCGCCGATTTCTTCCGGCGAAATATAACGGGTCCACGCCTCGTAGGCATGGGTGTTCTGGTTCCAGAAATAGCTGTCGGTCAGCGAACGCGAGGTCCACGACGGGCCGCGCGTGTTCTGCGTGCTGCGGTTCTGGCCATACAGCGCCTCCGCGTACAGCGTGGTGGTCGGCGACAGCTCGTAATTGGCGCTGCCGAACAGATTCTGACTGCTGTTTTTGGTCTGCGTGGTCCAATAGGTCGGGCCGACTTTCGGGCTGGCGCAGTAGCTGCCGGTCTTGCTGGCGTAGCTGACGGTGCTGCCGCCGAACAGATCGCCGATGCTGGCGCAGGTGTCACCCAGATCGACGTACTTGCCGGTGCTGACGTTCTTGCGCGACAGGACGGCGGTCGGCGCCACGCCGGTCTTGCTGGCCATGAAATCGCGGTCGGCGCTCCACAGCGGATCGCGCTCCAGCAGTTCGACGCTGAACAGCGTATTCAGCTTGTCGAAGCTCTTGCCGCCGGTGATCTGCAGGCGCTGGTCGCTGGCGCCGCCGCGCGAGGTGCCGCCGGCCTTGAGGTTGACGTCCACACCGTCGAACTGCTTTTTCAGGATGATGTTGACCACGCCCGCAATCGCGTCCGAGCCATAGACGGCGGAGGCGCCGCCGCTCAGGATTTCGATGCGGTCCACCACACTGGACGGGATGTTGGCCAGGTTGGTGAAGTTGACCGTGCCGTCATAAGCGATGGGGAAGTCCGCCATGCGGCGGCCGTTCAGCAGCACCAGCGTGTGGTTAGGACCGAGGCCGCGCAGGCTGATGGCGTTGGCCGATGGCGTGTACGTGTTGCCATAGTCGGCGCCCTGGGTGAAGCCGCTGTTCTGCGTCTGGTTGCTAAGGGCGTCGAAGACGTTGCGGTAGCCCTGCTTCTCGATATCGGCGCCGGTGATGACGGTGACGGCCGACGGTCCCTCGGTGCCGGCGCGCGGAATGCGCGACCCGGTGATGACCACTGCGGGCGGCGTGGTGGCCGCCGCGTCCTGCGCCAGCGCCACGGTATGGCCGGCCAAGCCAGCCAGCAGCGCGATAACGCCGCTGGCGAGAGGCTTCAAGTTATGATTTTCTTGCATTGTAAATAATTCAGAACTGAAAAGGTCGACACCTTATCAATTCTGGAACTATTTCTGAACGAATGTTTTCTTACATGCTTATACGATAATTCGAATAAAGTCATTTCAGCTGCGCCAGCAGGAAGCTGTAGGTTGTGGCCCACCAGCGCACCTCCTGGTCGAGGGACGCCGCGGCCGCGTGGCCGCCCTCGGTATTTTCCCAGTACAGCACATCGTGGCCCTGTTCCTGCATCCTGGCCGCCATCTTGCGCGCATGGCCGGGGTGGACCCGGTCGTCGCTGGTGGCGGTGGTGAACAGCACGCGCGGATAGTGGCGCTCCTTGTGCACGTTCTGGTACGGCGAATATTGGCCGATATAGGCCCACTGTGCCGGATCATCCGGATCGCCATATTCTGCGATCCACGACGCGCCGGCCAGCAACTTGCTGAAGCGCCGCATGTCCAGCAGCGGCGCGCCGCAGACCACGGCGTTGAACAGTTCCGGACGCTGGGTCAGCGCCACGCCCACCAGCAGGCCGCCGTTACTGCGGCCGGAAATACCCAGATGGCGCGGACTGGTGATCTGGCGCCGGACCAGGTCCTCGGCCACGGCCAGGAAATCATCAAAGGCGCGCTGGCGATGTTGCCCGACCGCGGCCTGATGCCACGCCGGCCCAAACTCACCGCCGCCACGGATGTTCGCCAGCACGTACATGCCGCCGTGCTTGAGCCACGCGTCGCCCATCGGGCCGAGATAGTAGGGCTTCATCGGCACCTGAAAGCCACCGTAGGCGTTCAGTAGCGTGGGATTGCTGCCGTCCATCCGGGCCGCCTTGCTCATCACCACAAAGTACGGCACCCGCGTGCCGTCCGGCGATACCGCATGCAGCTGCTGCACCGTGTAAGCGTCGGCATCAAAGAAAGCCGGCATCGACTTCAGCACGGTGCGCGCGTCGCTGCCGGTACGGGCCAGGTAAGTGGTGGTGGGATGCAGGAAATCCGTCACCTTCAGGATGTAATCGCCGGACGCCACCGGGTCGAGCGCAGCGACGCTCAACTGGCCGAATGCCGGCGCCGCAACTTTGCGCTGCCGCCAATGACCGCCAACCCGGGTGACTTCCACCAACCGGTTGCGTACGTTATCCAGAATGTTGAGCAGCAGCGCGCCACGCGTGGCCGTCACGCTGTCGAGAGAACTGGTGGGTGTGGGCGTCAACAGCAGCGCAAACTGGCGCTCGCCGCGCATGAAGCGCCGCAGGTCGGTCGCCAGCAGCGCCCCTTCCGGATAACGGACGCCATTCACCTCCCAGGCGGAATTGAGCTGGATGATTAACTGGTCATCCAGCATGCTGGTCTGGGCGTCCGCCGGCACCGGCACCCTGGCCAGTTTGCCTCGCTCGCGCAAGAACAATTCGCTGCTGTAGTAATTGATCGTGCGCGTGACGAACTGGTAGGCATGCCCGGGCGTGAACTTCTTGTCAGCCGATACCCGCATGTCGTCCGCCTTCCCTTCATACAGCGTGCGCGCCGCCGCCAACGGTGTTCCGCGCCGCCATTCCTTGACGATGCGTGCATAGCCGGACGCCGTCATCGACCCTTCACCGAAATCGGTGGCGACCAGCAAGGTATCGCGGTCTGACCAGGCCACCTCGGTCTTGGCCTCGGGCAGCGTAAAGCCACCCGCGACGAAGCGGCGCCTGACGGTGTCGAACTCGCGCACCACGTGGGCGTCACCGCCGCCGCGCGACAGCAGCACCAGGCAGCGCTCCGCCTTTGGATACAGGCAGACCACGTCATGCCAGACCCATTTTTCATGCTCGTCTGCGGCCAGCCGATCGAGATCGAGCACGGTCTCCCACGCCGGTTCGGCGCGCCGGTATTGCGCCATCGTGGTGCGCCGCCAGACGCCGCGCTGATGCTGCGCATCCACCCAGAAGTTATACAGCAAGCCGCCGTGCATGCTCACCTCCGGCAGGCGGGCGCCGGAATGCAGCATGGTTTGCACGCTTTGCTCGATGTCGCGGTATTCGGCGCGCGTGCGCAACTCGCCCAGCGCGGCCTTGTTTTGGGCCTCAACCCACGCCATCGTGCGCTCTCCGTGGCTGTCTTCCAGCCATAGATAAGGATCGTTTTCCTGCGCGCGCGCGAGCCCCAGCAACGCCAGGCCGAGCAGCGCGGCGCTGGCGATTTTTTGAACCAGATGCATGTGATTTACTCCAGATGAGACAATAGAAAATTACGCCTGCAGCGCCAGCGCCGGCGAGATGCGCAGCGCCGCCAGCGTATGCCGCGCCGTGGCCAGCAGCGCGATCAGCACGGCCAGGGCCAGGGCGGCGGCCAGCGGCCAGGCGCCCAGCGGCGCATGTTCGGCATAGCTGGCCAGATAGCGCTGTATCGCCAGCCAGGCCAGCGGCAATCCGAGCGCGGCGCCGGCGCCGACCAGCGCGGCAAACTCGCGCGCCATCATCAACGCGATATCGCCGCGCCTTGCCCCGTGCAGCTTGCGCAGCACGATCTCGCGCCGGCGCCGCTGCACGCTGTAGGCCGACAGCACATAGATGCCAAAACCCGCCAGCGCCACGGCGATCGCGCTGGCGGCGACAAGAATGCGGATCAGGCGCGCATCGCCGGCATAGCGTTCCGCCAGCACCGCCTGTTGCGTCTTGAGCTCCAGCACATCGTCGGGGAAATGCCGTTGCCACAAGGGCGCGATGGCGTCGTACGCCGCCGCCACGCTGCCACGAACGCGGATACTCAGCACGGACGCCGGACGGACGAAATAGATCACGGCGCGCGAAGGAGCGCGCACGCCCTGGAAGCGCACGTCGGGTGCGATGCCGATGATCTGGTAGTCTGCCTTGAGGAATTTGCCAACCGCCTCCTGCGGCGTCGCGTAGCCCAGCGCCAGCGCGCCGGCGGCGTTGACCATCGCCTTGCTCACCTCCTGTCCCTCGATGCCGTCACGTTGCGGATCGAACGCCACGCCAAATTCCGGCCGCAACCGGTGTACCTGGAACCAGTCGGCGCTGACGTATTTGGCTTCCATCGGCACGTCGGTGCCGTCCTTGCCGCGGATACGGTTGATGTTCTTGGCGCCGTCGCGGCCGACCGCCTCGGAGATGGTGGCAACGCCTTCGATCTGCGGCAGGCGCCGCAACTGCGCGATGAACGACTGGTCGAGTGGCTTGTTTTGTCCGTAGGATGGCAGGATCAGCACCAGCAGATTGGCGGGATCGAAGCCCGGTGACGCGTGGCTGGCGTACCAGGTTTGCCAGGCGACCGCGATGGCGGTCGCGCTGAGCGCCATCGCGCTGGCAAATTGCAGCACCGTCAGCACGCGCCGGCCCCACCAGCCGCCCGCCGTCTCGCTGTTGCCGCGCCCCGCCAGCGATGGTCCCGGCAGCGCGCGATGCGCCAGCCAGGCGGGATAAGCGCCGGCGCACACGCCGGTCAGCGCCGCCAGGGCCAGCGCCAGCATGCAAGCCCGCAGCGTGAAGATGCCCTCCAGCGGACGGTTGACCAGATCGGAAAACATCGGCAACAACAGCCATGCGAGCAGCAGGCCGGCGCTGGCGGCCAGCAGCGCGGTCAGCATCGCCTCGCTGAGAAATTGCCGCGTCAGGCGCCAGGCGCTCACGCCCAGCAGCTTGCGGATGCCAATCTCGCGCTGGCGGCGCAAGGTCCGCACGGTAGCCAGGTTGACATAGTTGATGGTGGCCAGCGCCAGTATCAACAGGCCACCGGCCAGCAAGCCGTACACGCTGGCGCGCCGGCCATATTGCTCGCCAGTCCGGCTGGCGGCCAGATCGTCGTCGAAATAGGCATCGCCAAGCGGCAGCAGGCCGATGTCGGTGACGTGGACGCCATGGCGGACGCCCGCCGCAATGGACCCCATCTGCTGACTCAAGGGCGAGTCGTCGCTGGCCTGCTGCAACAGGGCGGTCAGCGCCGGCACGGAGGCGCCGGGTTTCAGCTTCAGATACAGGCCGCCACGCACCCACTGGCTCATCGCCGTCGCGCGTTCGCTCCACGCGCTGCTGTCCGGCCCGACCAGCGCTTCATATAGCTGCGTGCTGTTCGCCGCTGGATCGCGCAACAGCGCGCGCACCTGCAGCGTAATGCCGCCGATATCGACCGCGCGGCCCAGTGCCGGCATACCGCCGAACAGCTTGCGCGCGCCGGTAACGGTCAACGCAATGCCGTCCGCCTGCGTCAGCGCCGCCTGCAGATCGCCTTCCAGCGTAGCGACCGCAAACAGGGAACGGAACGCCGGATCGACCACCTGCAAATTCACGCCATGCAGTGCGCTGCCAACGCGCAGCGGCGTCTCGATCGGCTTGGCGATACTCGCCTCCTCCACCATGCCGCTCGCCAGCGCCACATCGCGCAGCGGCAGGAAGGCCATCGCCTGCCATTCCGGGCGCGGAAAGACATTGATGCGCTGCTTGACCAGGAACACGCGGCCGATGTCCGGCACACTGCTGTTGTAGTTCAGGCAGAACTGGACGAAGCCGAACAGGAGAAAACAGGCCGCGAAGCCTATCGCCAGGCCGCCGGTGACCACCAGTGAATATCCCGGCTGTTGCAGCAGCAGGCGCCAGCCGATACGAAAGTCGCGCAAACTCATGGTGTTTCAGATGTTTTGAAGTTCATGCCGGCCATACTGCAAAAGCCATGCCATCACTTAAACCGCCGCTTTCGCCTACCGGAAGCGGCGTAACGGCCATATCCGAACACTAGCACTGTTCAAAAATGAACAGCAAAAAAAACGGCCCCGAAGGGCCGCTGCGTGAACTCGCGCAAGTCTAAGCCGCGTGGCTTGCTTCGGCCTGCGCCTGCGCGGACGCGGGCGCCGGTTTGCCGAAGCCCGCCAGCAGCGCAGCTTCCTTCTGCCTGGCGGCCAGCAGGTGGCGTTCCTTCACATGGCCGTAGCCGCGGATGTCTTCCGGGATGCTGGCGATGGCCACGGCTTGCGCCAGGTTTTCGGCCGTCAGCTTCGGCAACAGTCCGGCCACCGTGTCGCGGTAGTGGCCGATCAGCGCCCGTTCGGACTTGCGTTCCGCCGTATAACCAAACACGTCCAGCGCCGTGCCGCGCAGGCCTTTGAACTTGGCCAGCACCGCAAACGCCTTCATCATCCACGGGCCGTATTCCTTCTTGATCAGGTGGCCCTTGGCATCCTGCTTGGCGAAGATCGGCGGCGCCAGGTGGAATTTCAGCGTGATGTCGCCCTCGAACATGCCGGCGATTTTCTTCTGGAAGGCGCCGTCGGTGTACAGTCGCGCGACTTCGTATTCGTCCTTGTACGCCATCAGCTTGTAGTAATAGCGCGCCACGGCCTCGCTCAGGCGGGTGCCCTTGCCCAGTTTTGCCTCGGCCGAGCGAACCTCTTCAACAAACGATTTATACTGTTTAGCATAATTCGCGTCCTGGTAGGCGGTCAGCAGCTCCACCCGCTTGGCGACGATGTCGTCCAAGGTCTGGATGCGCTTGAACTCGATGACCTTGGCCGGCGTGGTCAACCTGGTCACCGACGCCAGGTCGTGCGCGGCGGTGCGTCCCCAGTGGAAGGCGGCCTTGTTGAAGGCCACCGACACGCCATTCAGCTCGATCGCCTTGATCAGCGATGCTTCGCTCAGCGGCACATGGCCTTTCTGGAACGCGTAGCCCAGCATGAACATATTGGTGGCGATCGAGTCGCCCATCAGCGCGGTGGCGATTTGGCCGGCATCGACAAAGTCGACATGCTCGTTGCCGCAGGCGCGGATGATTTCGCCGCGCGACGAGCCGTCCGGGAACTGCCAGTCCGGGTTCTTCACGAACGCGGCGGTGGACAGGCCGGTCGAGTTGACCATCGCATGCGTGCGGCCCTCGCCCATGCGCGACAGGGCGTCGCGCGACGCGGTCACGATCAGGTCGCAGCCGATCACCAGATCGGCGCTGCCGGTGCCCACGCGGGTCGAGTGCAGATCGCCCTGGTGGTCCGCCAGGCGCACGTGCGACATCACCGGGCCGCCCTTCTGCGCCAGGCCGCTCATGTCCAGCACGATGGCGCCCTTGTTCTCGACGTGGGCCGCCATGGCCAGGATCTGGCCCACGGTCACCACGCCGGTGCCGCCGATGCCGGTGATCAGGATGCCGAACGGCGTTGCGGTCGACGGCAGCACCGGCGCCGGCAACACGGCTTGCGGCGCATCGCCGGTGGCGGCCTTCTTCGGCTTTTTCAGCGCGCCGCCCTCCACCGTCACAAAGCTCGGGCAGAAGCCGGTGGTGCAGGAGAAGTCCTTGTTGCAGGACGACTGGTTGATCTGGCGCTTGCGGCCCAGGTCCGTCTCCAGCGGTTCCACCGACAGGCAGTTGGACTGCACCGAGCAGTCGCCGCAGCCTTCGCACACGGCTTCGTTGATCACCGCGCGCTTGGCCGGATCAGGATACTCGTTGCGCTTGCGGCGGCGGCGTTTTTCGGACGCGCAGGTCTGGTCGTAGATCATGGCCGACACGCCCGGCTTGTCGCGCAGCTCGCGCTGCACATCCATCAATTCGCTGCGATGGCGCACGGTGACGCCCGGCGCCCAGTTGTAATCCGACGGGTACTTTTCCGGCTCGTCGGTGACCACGATGATCGGCGACACGCCTTCCGCCGCGATCTGGCGCGAGATCATGCCCGGATCGAGCGGACCGTCGAACTGCTGGCCGCCGGTCATGGCGACGGCGTCGTTGAACAGGATCTTGTAGGTGATATTGACCTTGGCCGCCACCGCCGCGCGGATCGCCAATATGCCCGAGTGGAAGTAGGTGCCGTCACCCAGGTTGGTGAACACGTGCTTCTCGTTGGTGAACGGCGCCTGCCCCACCCAGGTGACGCCTTCCGCGCCCATGTGGGTAAAGGTCGAGGTTTCGCGGTCCATCCACAGCACCATGTAGTGGCAGCCGATGCCGGCCAGCGCGCGCGAACCTTCCGGCACCTTGGTCGACGAGTTGTGCGGGCAGCCGGAGCAGAAATACGGAATGCGGTCGGTCTGCGGGTTGGCTTTGACCGGCAGCGTCTTCAGCGCCAGCTCTTTCGCTTCCAGATACGCCACGCGCTCCCGCACGCGCTTGGCCACCGGATGGCCGTCGCAGTAGTGGGCGATGCGCGAGGCGATGGCGCGCGCGATCTGCGCCGGATTCAGTTCGTAGGTGGCCGGCAGCAGCCAGTCGCCGTGGCCGGTCTTGCCCTTGTTGCTCCATTCGCCGGTGTCGTCGAACTTGCCGACCACGCGCGGGCGCTGGCCGTCCGGCAGGTTGTACAGCTCTTCCTTCAGCGCGTATTCGAGGATCTGGCGTTTTTCTTCCACCACCAGGATCTCGTCCAGGCCCTTGGCGAATTCGTGCACGCCATCCGCTTCCAGCGGCCAGGTCATGCCGATCTTGTACAGGCGGATGCCGATGTCGGCGGCGGCCTGCTCGTCGATGCCCAGGTCGGCCAGCGCCTGGCGCGTGTCCAGGTAGGATTTGCCGGCGGTGATGATGCCGATCTTCGGCTTGGGCGAATCCCAGATGATCTTGTTCAGCTTATTGGCACGGCAGTACGCCAGCGCGGCGTACCACTTGTAGCTGTTCATGCGCACTTCCATATCCAGCACGGTGTCCGGCCAGCGGATATTCAGGCCGCCCTCCGGCAGCTCGAAGTCGGTCGGCAGCTGGATCTGCACGCGGTCCGGGTCGAAGTCCACCACGGCGCCGGATTCGATGATGTCGGTCACGCACTTCATCGACACCCACAGGCCGGTATAGCGGCTCATCGCCCACGCGTGCAGGCCGTAGTCGATGTACTCCTGCACCGACGAAGGGTACAGCACCGGAATGCCGCAGGCGTTGAGGATGTGGTCCGACTGGTGCGCGGTGGACGAGGACTTGGCCGCGTGGTCGTCGCCGGCCAGCACCAGCACGCCGCCATGCTTGGCGGAGCCGGCGTTGTTGGCGTGCTTGAAGACGTCGCCGCAGCGGTCCACGCCGGGGCCCTTGCCGTACCACATGGCGAACACGCCGTCGTACTTGGCGTCCTTGAACAGATTGGTCTGCTGGGTGCCCCAGACGGCGGTCGCCGCCAGGTCTTCGTTCATCCCGGGATGGAATTTGACGTGGTGTTCGTCGAGGTACTTCTTGGCCTTCACCGCCGTCATGTCGACGCTGGTGACCGGCGAGCCGCGGTAGCCGGTGATGTAGCCGGCGGTGTTGAGGCCCGCCTTGAGGTCGCGCTCGCGCTGCATCATGGGCAGGCGGATCAGCGCCTGCGTGCCCGTCATGAAGGCGCGGCCGCGTTCCAGGGTCCATTTATCGTCCAGCGTAATCTCGGCCGGATCCAATTGCAAACCCTTGTGAGGTGCATTCATTTGTTGTCTCCAATATTCTCGAATCTGCGCGGCAGTGCCGGATAGGCTCTGCCGCGTTCGCGCCGGTGCGCCGTCTATGTGCTTTGCTACCGGCTTTGGTACTACTCTACTCCTTAAGCGGGCGCCTTGCCTGGATCCTGCAGCACGCCGCGCTTGATCTGATCCAGCTCGATCGACTCGAACAGCGCGCGGAAGTTGCCCTCGCCGAAGCCCTGGTCACCCTTGCGCTGGATGATCTCGAAGAAGATCGGGCCGATCACGTTCTGCGTGAAGATCTGCAGCAGCAGTTCGCGCTGCGTCTCGTTGCTCTGGCCATCGATCAGGATGCGCAGGCGGCGCAGGTCGTCCAGGCGCTCGCCGTGGTTCGGCAGGCGGCGGTTCACCAGCTCGTAATAGGTCTCGATGGTGTCCTGGAAGGCGATGCCGGCCTGCTTCATGCCCTCGATCGACGCGTAAATATCGTCGGTGCCCAGCGCGATGTGCTGGATGCCTTCGCCATGGTATTCGTCCAGGTACTCGGCGATCTGCGATTTGTCGTCCGACGATTCGTTGATCGGGATGCGCACCTTGCCGCACGGCGAGGTCATGGCTTTCGACTTCAGGCCGGTCAGCTTGCCCTCGATGTCGAAGTAGCGCACCTCGCGGAAGTTGAACATCTTCTCGTAGAAGTCCGCCCACTCCTTCATGCGGCCGCGATGGACGTTGTTGGTCAGGTGGTCGATGTAGGTCAGGCCATGGCCGACCGGGTTCGGATCGGCGCCCGGAATCGCCACGAAGTCGACGTCGTAGATGCTGATGTCGCCGATGCCGCCCGGTTGCGCGTTGCCGTTCTTGCCGCGCCAGCGGTCCACCAGGTAGATCAGCGAATCGCCCACGCCCTTGATGGCGGGGATGTTCAGCTCCATCGGACCGGTCTTGTTATCGAAGCCCCAGGCGCCCTTCTCCAGCATGGACTTGTAGGCAAACGCCGCATCCTGCACGCGGATGCCGATCGCGCACACCGACGGACCGTGCTGGCGCGCAAAGCGCTGCGCGAACGAATCCTTCTCGGCGTTGATGATGAAGTTGATCTCGCCCTGGCGGTACAGCGTCACGTCCTTGTGGCGGTGGCGGGCGATGGCGGTAAAGCCCATGCTCTCGAACAGCGCGCCGAGCGCTTTAGGATCGGGGGCGGCATACTCGACGAATTCGAATCCGTCGGTGCCCATCGGGTTGTCCCATGGCTGGAATTGCATGCAGGTCTCCTTGTACGAATAGCGCACAGTATAGATCCGCTGCGGCGGCAGTAAATTGCAAACAATTCCCACGCCCACCCGGTTTGAGCAATAATATTGCCTTGGAACCGACATTTTGAGGGATTTATGACCAAAATCGCACTAGACAAAACCGATCGCAAGATTCTTTCCATATTGCAATCGGATGGCCGCCTGTCCAACCAGGATGTGGCCGAACTGGTGGCGCTGTCGCCGTCGCCGTGCCTGCGCCGCATCAAGCGGCTGGAGGAGGCCGGCGTGATTCGGCAGTACGTGGCGCTGCTGGATCCGGACAAGATCGGCCTCGGCCTGCTGGCCTACGTCAATGTGCGGCTGGAGAAGCACAGCGAAGCGGCCGCCCACAGCAACGCCCGCGCGCTGGGCGCGGCCAACGCGCCGCCGTCGCCGCGCCAGGACTTCGCCGAGGCGGTGGCACAGTGGCCGGAAGTGGTGGCCTGCTACGCGATGACCGGCGAGATGGACTACCTGCTGCGCGTGCACGTGGAAGACATGGACCACTTCTCGCGCTTCATGATGGCGACGCTGCTGCGCCACCCGGCGGTACTGGACGTGAAATCCTCGTTCGCGCTCCAGCGCATCAAGGACACCACCGCGCTGCCGCTGGTGTAATCACCACAGCTTCCCGAGCGGCAGCGTGACGCCACCGAACAGCGTCCAGTCGGGCGAGGCGGACGTCAGGCCGCGCGCCACGCCAACGTCGAACACCAGCCGCTTGCTCGCGCTGTATGACGCCGCCGCCAGCAATTGCGCGGTGTTTGGCGTGTTGTCGCGGCGCGTGCCGGACAGCTCGCCGATGGCCTGCCACTTGTCCGACACCGGCGTGGAGAACGCCGTGGCCCAGCCGGTCTGCGTGCGGCCGGTGCCCGCGTCGTAGGCGCCCAGGCGCGTGGCGTTCAGGTTCAGGTCCATGTGCACCGGCCCCAGATCGCGGCTGAAGATGCCGTTGATGCTGTAATCGCTCTTGCCGCTGCCGATGGTGTCTTTCGCGGTCGGCGCCTTGGCGCCGAATTCCAGGCCGAACGCCGTGGCATCGTCAATGATGAAGGCGCGCTTCAAAACGAAGGTGGTGTCGCCAAAGCCGCGCTGACGCGGGCTGCCGGCGTCATCGCGCGAGGAGACGTAGGCCTCGCCCTCCACCAGCACGCCCCACTGCGCGTTGAACGCCAGCTTGAACGTGTACGGCAGGCTGTCGCGCCGGATAGCGCCGGGTTGGACACGCTGGAAGCCGGTTTCGAGTTCCAGCTGGCCGGGCACCGGCAACTGCGCCGGTGTGGATACCGACGGCCGGTAAGGCAGCACCGCGTCATCCTGTGCGTGGGCCGGCGCCAGCACCGCGCATAATCCGGCAAAAATGATAAAACGATTAACTCGTGTCATGAGCATTTAACAATCTCTCCCTAGAATCCGCGCATTCCGCCCAGTGAGGCATTATTCTAGCAAGGGGAAATTGTGAGCAACACCATCATCGCACGCGCCGTCCGCCGCGCATTCCAGGGCGGCGCCGCCGCCCTGCTGACCATCGCGGCGTTGCCGTCGTCCGCGCAGGAGGCGGGGAGCGACACCGTCATCGTCACCGGTACGGCGGGCAAAGCCAGCAAGGTCAAGGCCAGCTTCTCCATTACCACCATCAACGAGGAGACGCTGCGCATGCAGGCGCCAACCTCGGTGACCGAGGCGCTGAAATCGGTGCCCGGCTTCTGGGTGGAGTCGTCCGGTGGCGAAGCCTCGGGCAATATCCGCGCGCGCGGCATTCCGGTCGATGGCTTCGGCTCCGTCACCCTGCTGGAAGATGGCGTGCCGGTGCAGCACGATCCCTCGCTCGGCTACCTGAACGCCGACCAGGCCTTCCGCCTGGACGAAACCATCGACCGCATCGAGGTGGTGCGCGGCGGCCCGTCGTCGGTGTTCTACACCAACGCGCCGGCCGGCGCCATCAACTTCCTGTCGCGCGAAATCGGCGACCATCCGAATGGCCTGGTCAAGCTGACCGTGGGCGATTACGGCCTGCGCCGCACCGACTTCTGGTACGCCACGCCGCTCAAGGATGGCTGGGGCGTCGGCATCGGCGGCTTCTATCGCGAGGACGACGGCATCCGCAGCCCGGGCTACACCGCCGACAAGGGCGGTCAAATGCGCCTGAAGCTGACCAAGGAAATCGACCATGGCCGCATCACCCTCGACGCCAAGCACCTGGACGACAAGGTGGCGCTGTTCCTGCCAGTGCCGATGCGCACCTACGCCGACGGCGAAATCCGCGCCGTGCCTGGCTTTGACGGCAACTACGGCACGGTGGCCGGTCCGCAGACGGAACACGTGCAGATGAAAATGGGGAACGGCCAGCTGTACGACTTCAACAACGACGACGGCACCCATGTGCGCCGCACCCAGTTCACCGCCCTGCTGGAAAAAGACCTCGGCGCCGACTGGAAGCTGAACGAATCGCTGCGCTATTCCAAGACCGCGACCCAGCGCAACGGCGTGTTCGCCAACCAGTTGCTGAGCACCGACGCCTTCCTCAAGCAATCGCAGTCGCTGCTGTCCTACGTGCCGGGCGCCAGCAAGCTCGCGCTGCAATACGCCAACCAGCCGGGAACGAGCTTCGCGCCGGCCAACGGCCTGCTGATCGTTGGCGGCCTGCGCGGCGTTACGCTGCCGCTGGAGGAAGCCATCAACGACACCCGCCTGACGCGCCGCCTGGTGGTGGCGGATCAGCAGCATGACGTCACGTTCGGCTACTACTACGCGCGCTTCAACCAGGCCTTCAGCCGCTACTCGTCCAGCGTGCTGCTGGGCGCACAGAGCCAGGCGCCGCTGATCGATTTGGTGGCCACGGATGCCGGCGGCAAGGCGCTGGGCAGCATCACCGACCATGGCATCTACAACTACGGCTACGAGTCGGAAAACGCCAGCGGCACCTCGACCACCAACGCGCTGTACCTGGCTGACGAATGGCAGATCACGCAGCAACTGCGACTGGACGGCGGCTTGCGCTGGGAACAAGTGAACACCGCCGGCCGCACCGAGCGCCAGGCCAACGTCAACCTCGGCACCTTCGCCACGTCGAAGATCCGCACCGGCACCGGCGTGTTCGATTACTACGACCATACCTTCAACAAAACCGGCTGGACGCTGGGCGCCAACTACCAGCTGGCCGGGAACGCCGGCGTGTTCGGGCGCTGGACCAAGGCCTTCCGCCTGCCCAACCTGAGTTCCTACATCACCAGCCCGACCGCCACGCCGATCATCCAGACCATGGACCTGGGCGAAGTGGGCTACAAGTACAACAGCCGCATGCTGGAGCTGTATCCGACGCTGTTCTACTCCAAGTACAACAACGTTTCCTACACCAACAACGTGTTCAACCTGGATAACACGGCGTCCACCACCAGCATCGGCTACGCGTCCACGCGCACCTGGGGCATGGAACTGGAGGGCAAGCTGCGTCCCGCCGAGTGGGGCGACCTGGCGTTCAACATCACCTGGCAAGACCCGCAATACCGTGACCTGAGCTATGTCGACAAGGTGAACAACCTGCCGGTGCAGCGCAACTACGGTGGCAATCAGCTGATCCGCGTGCCGAAACTGAGTTACCGCCTGGTGCCGGGCGTGAACCTGATGGGCGACAAGCTGCGTTTGCAACTGTCGTATGAATGGGAAGGCGCGCGCTTTGTCGATTCGGCCAACAGCGTGCGCCTGCCATCGTACAAGGTGCTGAACTTCTCGGCGCGGTACACCATCACGCCAACGCTGACCGCCTACGCTTACGTCGACAACGTCAACAACTCGCAGGGTCTGACCGAGGGCAATCCGCGTGCCGGCGAACTGGCCAGCGCGGACGCCGGCGCCAATACCTTCCTGGCGCGCCCGATCCTGGGCCGCTCGGTGCGCGGCGCGCTGAAGTACGACTTCTGAGGCGCCCATGCGACCATTCGCCTGCCTGTTGCGCGTGCTGGCGTGGATGCTGTGCTGTGGCGCCGCCGCGACAGCCGCCACCGCGCCCGATCTGGTGCTGCGCGGCGTGCTGACCGGCGCCGATCACCAGACCTATCGCAGCGTGCCGTTCGACGTGCCGGCCGGCGTCGAGCGCGTGACCATCGCCTTTGACTACAACGGCAAGGAACAACGCAGCGTCATCGACCTCGGCCTGTTGGGCCCGGACGGCGCGCTGCGCGGCTGGAGCGGCGGCAGCAAGCGCCTGTTCACGGTCAGCGGCGTGGACGCCACGCCGTCCTTCGTGCCCGGCCCGGTCACGCCGGGGCGGTGGGCGCTGCTGCTCGGCGTGCCGAACCTGCGCAAGTCGGCGGAGGCCAGCTACACCGCGCAAGTGTATTTCTCGCGCGGACTGGCGGCGGCCGACGAACCGGAACCGCTGCGCACCGTGGTGCGCAGCGGCGCGGCGTGGTATCGCGGCGACCTGCACATGCACACCGGGCATAGCGACGGCAGCTGCGCCAACCAGGATGGCGGTTCGGTGCCCTGTCCCTTGTTCCCCACGGTGCAGGCGGCGGCCGATCGCAAGCTGGACTTCATCGCCATCACGGAGCACAACACCGTGTCCCACGCCTCCGAACTGCGGGCGCTACAGCCGTGGTTCAGCAAGCTGCTGCTGATGCCGGGCCGCGAGATCACCACCTTCTCCGGCCACGCCAATCTGTTTGGCACACTGGCGCCGCTGGACTTCCGCATCGCCGCCGGCCCGGAGGGCTGGAACAAGCTGCTGGACGCCGCCGTGCGGCTGCATGGCCTGGTGTCGATCAACCATCCAGGCCTGCCATCCGGCGAAACCTGCATGGGCTGCGGCTGGAGCAACGACGCCGATCTGCGCAAGGTGCAGGCCATCGAGGCGGTCAACGGCACCGACGCGGACGGGCTGCTGTCCGGCATACCGTTCTGGCAAGCGCAGTTGCAGCGTGGCCTGCGACCCACCGCCATCGGCGGCAGCGATAATCATCACGCCGGCCAGGGAAAGAACGCTGTCGGCACACCGACCACCGTCGTGCACGCGGCCGAACTGTCGCAGCAGGCGATCCTGGACGGCATCCGCGCCGGCCATGTGTTCGTCGACGTGGAGGGCAGCGGCAAGCGGCTGCTCGAACTGACCGCCAGCGCCGGCGAGGCGACGGCCATGATGGGCGATACGCTGCAGGCCGCGCAGGGCGAGGCGGTGCGCTTCAGCATCCACGTCGCGCATGCGAACGGCGCCAGCGTGCGGTTGGTGATGGATGGCGCGGACGCGTCGGAGCTGCTGCCCGGCAGCGACATCGGCAGCGACGACGCGCGGCACACCTTCAACTGGCACAGCGACGGCAAGCCGCACTGGCTGCGCGCCGAGGTGCGCAACGCGCGCGGCCATCTGCTGTTGCTGGGGAATCCGGTGTATCTGAACCGTTAGATCGCAAAGTTGCGCGCCAGGTGCTGGACAAACGGCTCGGCCGCGAGGAAGCCGATCACGCGGCTGTCCGGCACCTCCTTGCCGTCATTGAACAGGATGATGCCCGGTGGGCCGAACAGGCCGAAACGCTTCATCAGCGCCTTGTCGTCGGCGTTGTTGGCGGTGACGTCGACCTGGATCAGCTTCACTTGTTTCAGCTTGCCCGCCACTTCCGGCTTCGAGAACGTGAAGCGTTCCATCTCTTTGCAGGACACGCACCAGTCGGCGTAGAAGTCCAGCATCACCGGCGTGCCGCTGCTGGCCAGCACCTGATCCAGTTCGGCGGCGGTCTTGATGCGGCTGAAGTGCACCTCGCCACCCTCGCCCGCCGCCGGCTTGTCGGCGCGGGCGATGCTCAGGTGACCCAGCGGCTGCAGCACGTCGCGCCCGGCGCTGGCGGCGCCGGTCAGCTCGAACAGGCCCACCAGCAGGCAGGCCAGGCCCAGCGTCTTGCCGACATAGGCGCGCAGCGCGGCGCCTTTCTGCAACGGCTCGAACACGTGCAGGAAGACGGCGCACAGCAGCGCGAACATGCCCCACATCGCCATATTGACGGTGACGCTGAACACCGGCGACACCATCCAGATGGCCACGGCGATCAACAGCAGGCCGAAGATTTTTTTCACGTTGTTCATCCAGGCGCCTGCGCGCGGCAGCAGGCTGCCGGCCGAGACGCCGGTCAGCAGCAGCGGCACGCTCATGCCAGCCGCCATCGAGAACAACGCCCAGCCGCCGGTCCAGACGTTGCGCGTCTGGCTGATGTAGAGCAGCGCGCCGGCCAGGGGGCCGGCCACGCACGGGCCGACGATCAGCGCCGACAAGGCGCCCATCACGAACACGCCGGCAAAACGGCCGCCGCTGATGCCGTTGCTCCGTTCACTGAGACGGCTTTGCAGGCCGCCCGGTAGCTGCAGCTGGTAGACGTCGAACATCGACAGCGCCAGCAGCACCAGCAGCGCGCCAAAGGTCAGCAGCACCCAAGGCTTTTGCAGCGCGCCAGCCAGGCCTTCGCCCGCCAGCCCGGCCGCCACGCCGAGCGAGGTGTAGACCAGCGCCATGCCCAGCGAATAGGCCAGTGCCAGCGAAAAGCCGCGTCCACGCGACACCGCGCCTTCGCCGACGATGATCGATGACAGGATGGGCACCATCGGCAGCACGCATGGCGTGAACGACAGCAGCAGGCCGAAGGCCAGGAAGGCCAGGCCGATGCGCCACGCGCTGCCACTTTGCAGCGTGCGCTGGGCCAGCGAGCTGTCGTCTTCCGGCGGCGCCGCTGTGGTAGGCGCGGCGGCGGCAGCAGCAGCGGCGGGCGGCGCTGGCGGCAGCGCGGACGCAGCGTCATCGACGGTCTTTAGCTTGCCCGGCACGTCCGGATCAACGTGATAGCCTTGCGACGCCGGCGAGTAGCACAGTCCCGCGTCCGCGCAGCCCTGATAGCCCACCTGCAGCGTGAACGGCGCACTGGCCGTCACCGGCAGATCGACCACCAGCTTGTTCTGGTAAGTCTCCATCTCCTTGTTGAAATTGGTGTCGAATTTGCGCAGCCCGTCCGGCAGCTTGGGCAGGCCCACGCCGCCGTTAAAGCTCAAACGATCGCGGTACAGGTGATACTCCGGCGCGATAGTCCACGTCAGCCGCACCGTGTGCGCATCCACCAATTCGCCCCGCAGCTGAAACGCCTGCTCCGGCTCAAGAAAATCCGCCGCGCGCGACCATGCGCCACACAACACCAGCAGTAACGCCATGAAGGCCTTCATCCACTTGTTCATATCAGATCCCTATACAACATCTGCCCTTCGTCATTCACGGCCAGATAAGCCATGTCGGACGCATTGAGAAAATCCAGCCCGTCGCGCTGCTTCAGCATGGTGATGGTGGAACAGCTGCCGGCCGCCACCGCCACCGGCGCCAGCACGCTGACCGAGCGCCAGTAGCGCACCGGCATACCATCGCGCGGATCGAGAATGTGGCAATAGCGCTGCCCATCCAGTTCAAAAAAGCGCTCGTAGTCGCCGCTGGTGGCCAGCGCGCCCTCGCTGACATTGATCGTCGCCAGCACGCCCTCCGGATCACGCGGGTCCTGAATGCCGATGGCCCACGGCCTGCCATCCATGCGCGGGCCGATGAAGCGCATGTCGCCCCCCAGGTTCA
The DNA here is from genome assembly GCF_013408245.1 of Duganella sp. 1224. Taxonomy (GTDB): domain Bacteria; phylum Pseudomonadota; class Gammaproteobacteria; order Burkholderiales; family Burkholderiaceae_D; genus Rugamonas. The sequence continues at coordinate 280,589 of NZ_JACBYS010000005.1, read as the reverse complement.
CATAGCCGTGCCGCACGCCGGCTTCCGCCAGCAGCGTGGCCGCGCGGTCGGCCGCATACTCCTTGCCGAAACCGCCGAAGTCGATCTCCATGCCGGCACGCCGCAGATACACGTCGAACACGCCGCACTCCACGTGATGCCAGCCCACCAGCGCCAGCAAGGGTTCCAGCACCTCCGCCGCCGGTACGCGCGGCTGGCGGAAATCCCAGGCCTTGCGCAGCACGCCGGACGTGATGTCAAACAAACCGCCGCTGGCGCCGTGCAGCGCCGCCGCGTAGCCGAACAGATCGGCCGTCTCGCTGTCGACCGACACTGCCTTGCTGCCGGCGGCGGCGTTGATGCGGGAAACGATGCTGTCCGCCCGGTAGCGCGAATATTTGTGCTCGATGCGGCGCACTTCATCCACCGCGCGATGCATCAGCTGCTGCGCGCTGTCGCCGTCCGGCGCGGCCAGCCGGATCTCGCAACGGCTGCCCATGGCGTCGAACAACATGCGGTGGATGGCGTCTACCATTGGCGGTTAATCGCTATCTGGATGGTTTGCGCGCGCAACGCGTCCAGTCCCGGACTGCCCTGATGGAACAGGCGCCAGCTGCCGCGCTGCTGGTAGGCGGACACCTTGGCGTCCACCGACCACAATTTATCGATCTGTTTGCTGGCCTTCAGTCCCAGGGTGACCGCGCCAAAGCCGGACAAGCGCTGGTCGGCCGACATATAGCCGGTGCCGTTGTACCCCGGCGGGAAGGGCGCACCAAGCTTGCTGTCGTACACCGGGTCATAATAAAAACTGGCGGCGCTTTGCGTGTACAGCCGGACCTCCGGCGTCAGCGTCCAACCGCCGGACAGCGGCTGCACGTACTCGGCGCCGAGCGTGTGGCCACGAATGCCGAAGCTGTCGCGGTAGTAGCGGTACGTCAGCCGCGAGGTGCCGTCAGTGGACGCGAAGTGGTGGTTCCAGCGCGCCAGCAGCGTGGTTTCGTAGCGGCTGCGCGGGCGGTTGTCGAAGGCCTTGTAGGGATCGGAGAAATAGCCGCTGCCGTCGTCGTAACCGAACGTCAGCTGCGCCACGTCGTTCACCGTCAGCACCTGCGTTACGCCCAGCAGGACGTTGGTGGTGCGCTTGCGTTCATTGGTGACGATGCGGTTGACCGGATCGATCTTGTCATCGGCATGGCCAATGCCGGCGGTCCAGGTGGTGTTGCGGTCCTCGCTCTCGTAGCTGCCCTGCAGCGACAGCGCGCGCGACACGTAATCATGCTCGGTCGAATACGCCGCGCCGACCGTCACGCTGCCACGGTCCAGGTAACGGGTCAGCGCCACGTCGCCGGCCTTGCGGTCATCGCTCATGCGCGAGGCGCCCGACACCGCCGTGTGATAGCGCGGCGACGCGCCGGAGACGTCATCCCGCACCAGCGAGCCGCTGACGCTCCACACCCCCGCCACCGGCGCCATGATGGACACCGACGGCGCATGCACGCGGATGCGGTCCAGGCCCGACTGGCTGTCGCGGTAGTCGAGATAACCGACGCTGATCACGCCGTTGGTCGGCGGCGCTTCGGCGTGCGCCTGCACACCCGGCAGCATCAGCGCCGCCGACAGGATGGATGCGGCCATGCCGCTTTCTTTGTTGATCGTCATGGGTCGCCCTTAATTGCAGCCGCAACCACCGCCACCCACGCCGGCGCCGCCGGAGGAGGCTTCGCGGCTGGTGTAGATATGGTCGTCGTAGCGGTTGAACAGCGTGCCGTCCTTGAAGGTCATTTCGCTACGCGCCAGCGTACCCTTCTCCCACGGCTGCACGTTGCCGATGGCGGCGCAGCCGCTCAGCGCGGCCACCAAGGCCAAGGTCAGCATGGCCCTCATTTGACGCCTCCCAGCGCGGATTGGATCCTGCTTTCCAGCTCCGCGCGGTCAGCCTCGCGGAAGCCCGAATGCTCCATCAGCACCTTGCCATCCGGCCCAATCAGCACGCTGCTCGGCATGCCCTTGATGCCGTAGCTGCGCGGCGTGGCGCCCTGCGGATCGAAGGCGATGGCGAAGCGCGCCGGCGTCGCGGCCAGGAACTGGCGTGCATCGTCGGTCTTGGCGTCGACATTGACGCCGACGATCTGCAAGCCCTTGGCGCCATAGCGCGCCTGCATCTCGTTCATCCATGGGAAGGACTGGCGGCATGGGCCGCACCAGGATGCCCAGAAGTCCACGTACACCACCTTGCCCTGCAGCTTGGCCAGCTTGACCGCGCCATCCAGGCCCGGCAGGTCGAACTGCGGCGCGGGCGCGCCCTTCTCCAGCGCCTGGGCCGAGGATGCCGCCAGCAAGGCGGCCAGCATCATCATCTTCAGTTTCATTTGGCACCTCCAGAGTTGCGGCGGCGATGACGCCAGCCGATAACGATCAGGGACAGGATCAGCAGCGCGGTCAGCGTCGGATCGGTGACGTCCTGCGAGGCCGAGCAACCGCCGCCACCGCGATTCGACGGCGCGGCATTCGGCGCCGCTGCCACGCCCTGTCCGCTCAAGGCGATGTTCCAGGTGGTGCCGCCGGCGGCCAGCGTGACGCCGCCATTGCTGGCGCCCGTGGTGCCAGGCGTGTAGCTGACCACCAGATCGCACGCGGCGCCCGGCTGCAGCGTGAACGGGAAGGCGGCGCAGCCGGTGCTGTCGGCGACGGCGGCGAACGGGCCGCTGAAGGTGGCGCCGGACAGCGTCACGGCGGCGGCGCCGCTGTTGGTCAGCGTGAAGCGGCGGGTCGGCGCGGCGGCGCCGATGGCGACCGAACCAAAGTCAAAGCTCTGCGGGCTGATGCTCAGCGACGGCGCGGTCACCACCACCGCCACGCCGTTGCCGTTCAGCGCCAGGTGGAACTGTGCGCCGCCGTCGGTCACCAGCAGCAGGTCGGCGCTGCGGGCGCCGGCCGCCGTCGGCTTGAAGGCGGTGGTAATGGTGCAGCTGGCGCCGGAGCTGACCGACACATTGGCCGCGCAGGTGCCGCCGACCACGAAGTCGCCCGGATTGGTGCCACCCAGCGTCAGCGTGGCGATCTTCAGCGCGGCATTGCCGCTGTTGCTCAGTGTGGTGGTGTGCGCGTCGGCGCTGCTGCCGACTTGCGTATCGGCGAACGCGATCGGGCCGGTCTCCGACAGCGCCGGCTGCGCCGTTGCCTGCGTGGTGCCGGTGCCGGTAATACCCACTTGCAGCGCCGGCGCATTCGACGCCACCGCCAGCGACGCCGTCACCGCGCCTTCCACCGTCGGCGCAAAGCGCACGGTGGCGACGCAGTTGGCACCCACGGCCAGCGTGCTGCCGCAGGTGTTGGCGCTCAGCGTCACGGCCGGCGAACCGGTCACACCGATGCTGCCGATGTTCAACGCCACATTGCCGCTGTTGGCCAGCGTGACGGTCTGCGTGGCGGCCGCCGTGCCGATGGTCTGCGCGCCAAACGCCACGGCGGACGGCGTCGCCGTCAGCGCGGGCGCCGGCGTGGCGGCGCTGCCGGTCAGGCTGACCGTCACCGAGCCGCCGGCGCTGGCGGCATTGGCCGCGTTGGAGGTCAGCGTCAGGCTGGCGGCAATGGCGCCGGCGCTGGCTGGCGTGGCCTGCACGGTCACCGTGCAGCTGCCGCCTGCGGCCACCGGCGTGCCGACCGCGCAAGTGCCGCCAAGCGCGATGATCGACGCATTGGCGCCGCCGATGGCGATACCGCTGAAGTTCAGCGCCGCCTGGCCGCTATTGGCGACGGTGATGGTCGCTACCGCCGATGGCGTCCCCACCAGCAGCTTGCCGAGATCAACGCTGGCGGCCGACAGCGCGATCGTCGCCTGCGGCGTCGCATTGCCGGTGCCGTTCAGCGCCACCGTGCTGCTGCCGCCGGTGGCGTTGTGGGTGATGGTGAGCGTGGCGGCGCGCGCGCCGGCGGCCGTTGGCGTGAAGCTGGCTTGCACGGTGCAGTTGGCGCCGGCCGCGATCGCGGCGCCATTGGCGCAGCTGCCGCCGGCCAGCGCAAAGTCGCCCGCCGCCGCGCCGCTGATGCCGATGGTGCCGATGTTCAGCGCGGCGTTGCCGGTGTTGGTCAGCGTGGCGGACAGCGGCGCGCTGGCCTGGCCGATGTTGGCGCCGCTGAAGGTCAGCGTGGACGGCGCCAGCGAGGCCGCCGGCGAGGCCGTCACGTTCGGATTGCCGATGAAGGCCGCCAAATCGGCGATCTCGGACGCCGAGAATTTGCCGTTGAACAGACTACCCATGCCGCCCTTGTTGGCGGCGAAAGCGCTGGAGATCACCGACGGCTGGTTGGCCGCTGCCAGGATGCCGTTCACATTGTTGGCCGGCGTGGGGCCGTGGCAGGATGCGCAGGTGGCGCCGCCGCCCACCGGGCCGTTCAGGTACAGGCTCTTGCCGTTCAGGGCGTCCGCCGCCTGCGCCGCCTGCCATGCCAGGCCAAGCAGCAGGACGGCGAATGCCGCCCGCGCTATCAATCGATTCATGCCATTCTCCAGTTGAAGTTATAGACCGCAGACAGAGATGGCAAAGGCATTCATCGCGCCATGGGCGCAGGCGCACCAGCGCCAGTCGCGCGTACGCTGATAGAGCATGGCCAGCACCAGCCCGGGCACGGTCACCGCCAGCGCATGCGGCCAGCCGGCGCGCACATGCAGCAGCCCGAAGACCAGCGCCGACGCCAGCACCGGCCACACCCGCGCCTGTGGCGCGCGCCGCATCAGCCATTCCTGTACGCCGGCGCGCACCACCACCTCCTCCAGCACGGGGGATAGCGCGAGCAGCAGCAATAGCCGCTGCCAATCAGGCGGTGATAACCAGCACACAGGAGGTGAACCTTTGCTTGCACATCTAGTCTGGCCGTGTATTCCGGCCAACGTGGCGAAGGTTCTAAGAAATCGGAATTATTTTTTGCCGATCAAACGGCCCAGCCATTTGACGGCGATGCGCTTATTGGCCTTGAAGGTATAGTCGAGCACCGCGAACTGCTCGTGCAGCGCTTCCTGCAGCACGCTGGCCGGATCAGCCGGCAGCAGTTTGAGGTAGGCGTCCGCCTCGCCGTACTCGCGGTGGATTTCCATGCCGGCCTTCTTCGCAATGTGCATCATGGTCTTGTTGGACGACAGGCAGTGCATGTACAGCGTATCCACGTCGTTGTTGCGGCAGTGGATGGCGGCGCGCTCGAACAGCCGGGAGCCGACGCCCATGCCGCGCGCCGAGCGGCTGACCGAGACGCCGAATTCCGCCACCCGTTCCTTGTCGGTGACGGTGCTCGATTCGTCGCGCGGCGCAAACGCCAGGTGGCCGACCGCCACCAGCCGGAACACGCGGTTGTACACGCCAAACACCATGTCGCGCGAGAAGTCGATGCCGTTCACATAGCTGGTGACCTGTTCATCCGGCAGCATGGAGCCGAAGCGCAGCAGGCGGTCGCTGTCCTCCAGTTCAAGAAAGTGGCGCAGCATGCGGCGCCGGTCGCGCTCGCGCAGTTCCTTCACCAGCACCGTCGGACGTTTGCCGTCGCGGTGCCTGCCCCAGCGGCGCAGTGGATTCTGGAACAAGTCACCCGAGTTCACTCGGGCGCCCCGTCGTCATCCGCCAGCTTGAGCGCCTGCTTGACGGCGCCGACGCGCGCCATGTGCACGCGCTCCGGAATGCGCTGCGGCTGGTCGGCGCAGGCTTGCGCGATCTCGCCGGCGTTGACGGCGCGGGCCGCCTCCAGCGCCGCTTCCAGATGCGCCATCTGCGGGAACGGCGTATCCGCAAAGCTGGCGCTCGGGCCGATGCGGCCGCGCGCGTCGCACTCGGTGGCCTGCAGCATCTGCACGAAGCGCGCCGGCTTACGGAAGGCGTCGCAACGCTCCAGCAGCTTGACGATGGTGTTGGCGCGCAGTTGCAGCGCGCGGCCGACGTTGCCGTGTTCGCGCGCCGTCATCACCGCCAGGTCGCGGCAGTCGGTCGGCACGCGCAGGCGCTTGCACACCTGTTCCACCAGCTTGACGCCCAGTTCTTCATGCCCGTGATGCGATGGCCATTTGTCGGACGGCGTCACGCCCTTGCCCAGATCGTGCATCATGCAGGCGAAGCGCACCGGCAGCTCGCGTTGCAGCCTGGCGGAGCAGTCCACTACTTGCAGCACGTGGATGCCGGTGTCGATTTCAGGATGCCATTTCTCCGGCTGCGGCACGCCCCACAGCGCGTCCAGCTCCGGCAGGATGCGCGCCAGCGCGCCGCAGTCGCGCAGCACTTCCAGCATGCGCGATGGTTTGGCTTCCATCAGCCCGCGCGACAGTTCCTGCCACACGCGCTCCGGCACCAGCGCATCCACTTCGCCGTCCGCCACCATCTGCTTCATCAGCGCGTTGGTCTCAGGCGCCACGGTGAAGTCGCTGAAGCGGGCGGCAAAGCGCGCCAGCCGCAGGATGCGCACCGGGTCTTCCGCGAACGCTTCGGACACATGGCGGAACACGCGCTGCTCGATGTCGCGCTGGCCGCCGTAGGGATCGGTGAGCGTGCCGTCGTCGGCGCGGGCGATGGCGTTGATGGTGAGGTCGCGCCGCACCAGGTCCTCTTCCAGCGTCACGTCGGGCGAGGTGTGGAACACAAAGCCCTTATACCCGGGCGCGGTTTTGCGCTCGGTGCGCGCCAGCGCGTATTCCTCCTGCGTTTGCGGATGCAGGAACACCGGGAAGTCCTTGCCGACCGGGCGAAAGCCCTTGGCGATCATGTCGTCCGGCGTGGCGCCGACCACCACGTGATCGTGATCCTTGACCGGCAGGCCAAGCAGCGCGTCGCGCACCGCGCCGCCGACTACGTAAGTGTGCATCATCTCAGTCCGGCATGTCGGCGTCGTGCTTGGGCGCCGTTTCGGTTTCCGCCAGCGCTTCGCTGACCCAGCGCGCCACCGCAGGGTGGGCCAGCACGCGCTGGCAGTAGGCGTCCAGCGCCGGCGCCAGCGTGACGCCGTAGGTGCGGAAGCGCAGCACCACCGGCGCATAGTAGGCGTCGGCCAGCGAGAAGTCGCCAAACAGGAACTGGTGGTGGCCGAAGCGCGACAGGCACTCCTCCCAGATTTCGCTGATGCGGCCTATGTCCGCCTGGGTGCCGGGCGTGCGGCCCTTGCCGGGGAAGCTGGCGCGGATGTTCATCGACATCGACGTGCGCAGGTCGGTGAAGCCGGCGTGCATCTCGGCGCACACCGAACGCGCCATGGCGCGCGCCGCCACGTCCTGTGGCCACAGATGCAGCTCGGGGAACTGCTCGGCCAGATATTCGCAGATGGCCAGGCTGTCCCAGATGGTCATCTCGTCGCCAGCCAGCAGCACCGGCACGCGGCCAGAGGCCGAGTAGCTGCAGATGCGGTTGGCGGTGTCCTCGCGGTCCAGCAGCACGCGCACTTCCTGGAACGGAATGCCGAAGGCGACCATCGCCACCCACGGCCGCATCGACCACGAGGAGTAATTCTTGTTACCGATGACGAGCGTGAGGCCTGGCTCGCGCGCCGCCGCAAGCGTTTGCGACAGGCTGGGATCGAGGTGGGTAGTCTGCATGGTACGAAGTCCTGGGTTGTAAGCGGTCAGCGGGCGAAGCTGGTTTCCTGTTCTTCCTGCTCCGTGTAGCCCTTGGGCAGCACGGTGCCAAGGCGTGCCTTCAGCGATTGCGGGCGTCCTTCAAACAGCGCCGCGTAGTAGGTTGAATTCGACATCACGTTTTTGACGTAGGTGCGGGTTTCGGCGTACGGAATCGATTCGATGAAGATGGTGCTGTCCATCGGCTTGGTCAGCGTCGAGCGCCAGGTGCGCAGGCGGCCCGGCCCGGCGTTGTAGGCGGCGGTGGCCAGCACCTCGTTGCCGTCCATATTCCCCAGCACCATGTTCAGGTAGTTCGTGCCCAGCATGATGTTGTAGCGGACGTCGCTCAGCATGTCCTGCGCAAAGTCGGTCAGGCCCAGCTTCTTGGCCACCCAGCGGCCGGTGGACGGCATCACCTGCATCAAACCGGATGCGCCGACGTGCGATTGCGCGTCCATGATGAAGCGCGACTCCTGGCGGATCAGGCCATACACCCAGGCCTTGTCCAGGCCCAGCGTCTGCGTGGCCGGATGCATGACGTCATTGTGCGGCGACGGGAAGCGCTGCGTGTAGTCGACCTGGATGCGGGTGCGCTCCGAGGTATTGACCATGCGGTCGAGGATATTGTTCTGGCGCGCGTATTCGGCGGCGGCCAGGTGTTCGCGCTCGCTCATGCCGCGCAGGCCCCAGTTCCATTCGCGCGTGCCCTCGAAGCGCAGGCGCATGCCGAAGAACTTCAGCGCGCGCTGGAAGTTGGGGTTGGCGGCGATCGGCGCGATCTCCGCCTGCGTGACCGGCGCGCCGGCAGCCGGGATGGTAATCAGCTTGCCGGATTCCTCCAGCGCCAGCTGGCCGTAGTAGTTCGACTGGTCCGAGATGCTGCGGAACAGTTGCAGCGCTTCGCCGCTCGGCTGGGTGGAGACGCCGTCGCGCGCCATCAGCGCGCGGCCCAGCCAGTAGATCCAGGTCGGCTCGTTGCGCAGCGCAGCCGGCATGGCGCGGATGTTGTTCTCCACCTGGCGCCAGTCGCCATTGCGCAGCGCGATGCGGGTCTTCCATTGCATCTGGTCGATGGACAGCGGCGCGCCGTTGGCGCGCTTCCAGTAATCGGTGGTTTCCGGCGCCAGCGTGTACGACGATTGCAGCGCGATCGCGGCCCAGCCTTCCTGCGCCTCCAGCGGCGTCATTTTCGGCGCGGCCTTGTTGAGCGCCAGCGTGGCCAGCTTGATGCTGGTCTTGGCCAGGCGGCCGATGGCGACGATGTAGATCTGGTGTTCCACCTTGCTCGGGCCCATGCCCTTGGCCACCGCCACCGTCGGCAGATCGACCGCCTGCACGGCTTTCTTTTCCGGGCCGTCGAGCAACGCGACGATGCGGCGAGCCTGGCCGGTGGCGTTGAATTCGCCGGACAGGCGCAGTTGCGCGTACAGGTCCTCGGTGGTGAACTGGCCGTTCTGGTACAGCGTGGCGATCAGGTCCGCGCAGGGCTGGCCGTAGACCGACGGGGATGTGAGCAAGGCGCGCGCCTCGTCGGCCACCTTCTGGCCCTTGAGCGCGCGCGAGATCAGCGCGTAGCATTTGACCTGGGTGTCGTCGTTGAGCACAAACTGCGGGTACTGCTCGTCGAAGGTGGCCCAGTCGCGCTTGCGGCCCAGTTCCAGCAGCCAGTCGTTGCGCAGGCGGTCGACGATGGCCTGGCCTTGATAACGCTGCATGAAATCGCGGATTTCGGCCTGGGTGGCATCCTTCAGATGGGATTTCAGCCGATAATAATCGACATAGGATGGAATGGAGTAGTTGGTCAGGCGGGCGGCGTAGAACTCCGCTTTGCTGGCATCGTCCTGGCGCACGGCGTCGCGCAGCAGCAGGAAGGCATCGTCGTCCCTGCGGCTGTCCGGGTTGATGTCGTCGGCATGGGCAAACGAGGTAAAGGCAACGACGACCGCGCCGGCAATCCATTTCGAAACAGAAATCAAAGTGCAACTCTCTATAGTCTTGAACCAAATATGACCAGCGACCCTAGAATACCACGCAGCGCATCCGGATCACCAGTACAGAAGGCGGATTTGCGCAAGCAGTTGCTGACCGCGCGGCGGGCGCTGGACCCTGCCACGCGCGCGCTATGGGACCGGGCGATCGGCGAGCGTGTGGTGGCGTGGTGGCAGGTGGCGCGGCCAGCGGCGCTGGGCGTCTACTGGCCCTTGCGCGACGAGCCGGATCTGCATCCGGCGTATGCGGAGCTGGCGCGTTTGGGCGCGCGGCTGCTGCTGCCGGTGGTGGTGCAAAAGGATGCGGCGCTGGAGTTTGCCGAGTGGCGCATCGGCGAGCCGATGGTGAAGGATAAGATGGGGGTCGCGGTGCCGGCGGATTTGCGTTTGCAGGCGGCGTATCCGCCGGCGTTGCTGGTGCCTTGCCTGGGATTCAATCCGCAGGGTTATCGATTGGGCTATGGCGGCGGGTTTTATGACCGCACGCTGGCGCGGCCCCCCCGCCCGCGCACGGTGGGCATCGCGTACAGCAGCTTGCAGGTCGTTTTCGCCGAGGACGCGCACGATGTGGCGCTGGACTGCATACTTACCGAAGCCGCCGCCCTTCAACCCGCACTGCGGCCAGCAGGGGTCTGACCCCGTACGGGGTCAGACCCCACGCCTCCGGTGTGCGGGGTTGGCTCAGACCAGCCGTTGCCACAGCGCGGTGGTCGCCGCGGCCTGGTTCATGCTGTAGAAGTGCAGGCCGGGCGCGCCGCCTTGCAGCAGGCGTTCGCACAGCGCCGTCACCACATCCAGCCCGAACGCCTTGATCGACGCCGTGTCGTCGCCAAAGCTGGCCAGCTTCAGTCGCACCCAGCGCGGGATCTCGGCGCCGCACATGTCGGAGAAGCGCATCAGCTGCGTGTAGTTCGTGATCGGCATGATGCCGGCCACCACCGGCACGTCGATGCCCAGCTTGCGCACCTGCTCGACGAACTGGAAATAGGCGTCCGCATTGTAGAAATACTGCGTGATCGCCGAATTGGCGCCGGCCTTGATCTTGCGCTCGAACGCCAGCAGATCGTCCTGCGGCGAGCGCGCCTGCGGGTGCACCTCCGGATACGCCGCCACCTCGATGTGGAACCAGTCGCCGGTCTCCTGGCGGATGAACTCCACCAGCTCATTCGCATACCGGAACTCGCCCGCCGCGCCGTAGCCACTCGGCAGGTCGCCGCGCAGCGCGACGATGCGCTTGATGTTGTGCGATTTGAATTCCTGCAGAATCGCGCGGATCGACTCGCGCGTGCCGCCGACGCACGACAGGTGCGGCGCGGCGTCATGGCCGGCAGCCAGGATCTCGACCACCGTGTCCAGCGTGCCACGCTGCGTGCTGCCGCCGGCGCCAAAGGTCACGGAAAAATACTTGGGATTCAGCTCGGCCAGTTTGGCGCGCGTGGCGCGCAGCTTTTCCGCGCCTTCCGCCGTCTTGGGCGGAAAAAATTCGATACTGAAATTGGGGTTATCCATCTGAGTTCTTCAAAAGTAAGGTGGAAAGAGCCCAGGAAATAATGCTGTACAACACGGCGCCACCGACAGCGGACAGGAAGCTGTCGACATGGAAACCATCCACCCATTGCGCCACCAGCCAGAACATGAAGCCGTTGACGATGAAGATGAACAGGCCGAGCGACACCAGCGTCACAGGCAGCGTCAGCAGGAGCAACACCGGCCGTATCAGCGTATTGACCAGGCCCAGTACAAGAGCCGCGACGAGGGCTGCGCCTATGCTTGTGACATCGACGGAATGCATCAGGTAAGGCACGGCCAGCAGGGCCAGCGCATTGATTAACCAGGTAAGGACCAAACGCATAAGAAGTTCTCGCTGCAAGAGAAGCCGTCATTCCGGCGCAGGCCGGAATGACGGGGTGGTTTTTAGTAACGGTAGTGGTCTGGCTTGTACGGACCTTCCTGCGTCACGCCGATGTAAGCGGCTTGCTCAGGGGTCAGCACGGTCAGCTGCGCGTTCAGCTTCTTCAGCTGCAGGCGCGCCACCTTCTCATCCAGATGCTTCGGCAGCACGTACACGCCGACCGGGTACTTGTCGGTGTTGGCGAACAGCTCGATCTGGGCGATGGTCTGGTTGGCGAACGACGACGACATCACGTACGACGGGTGACCAGTGCCGCAACCCAGGTTGACCAGGCGGCCTTCGGCCAGCAGGATGATGCGCTTGCCGTTCGGGAAGATCACGTGATCGACCTGCGGCTTGATGTTTTCCCAGGTGTACTTCTTCAGCGCGGCGACATCGATCTCGTTGTCGAAGTGGCCGATGTTGCAGACGATGGCCTGGTCCTTCATCTTGAGCATGTGCTCTTCGGTCAGGATGTGGTAGTTGCCGGTGCAGGTGACGAAGATATCGCCGTGTTCGGCGGCGTAGTCCATGGTCACCACGCGGTAGCCTTCCATCGCGGCCTGCAGCGCGCAGATCGGGTCGATCTCGGTGACCCACACCTGTGCCGACAGCGCGCGCATCGCCTGCGCCGAGCCCTTGCCGACGTCACCGTAGCCGGCGATCACGGCGATCTTGCCGGCGATCATGACGTCGGTGGCGCGCTTGATGCCGTCCACCAGCGACTCGCGGCAGCCGTACAGGTTGTCGAACTTGGACTTGGTGACCGAGTCGTTGACGTTGATGGCCGGGAAGGCCAGCTTGCCTTCCTTGTGCATCTGGTACAGGCGGTGCACGCCGGTGGTGGTTTCCTCGGTCACGCCCAGGATGTGCGGCAGGCGCTTGGAGTACCAGGCCGAGTCCTTGGCCAGGTGGGCCTTGATGGCGTTGAACAGGCAGATTTCCTCTTCCGAGCCCGGCGCGGCCAGCACCGAGATGTCTTTTTCAGCGCGCGCGCCCAGGTGCAGCAGCAGCGTGGCGTCGCCGCCGTCGTCCAGGATCATGTTCGAGTAGACCGGGTTGCCGGCGGCGTCGTTCGGCCATTCGAAGATGCGGTGGGTGTAGTCCCAGTATTCATCCAGGGTTTCGCCCTTGATGGCGAACACCGGCGTGCCGTTGGCGGCGATGGCGGCGGCGGCGTGGTCCTGGGTCGAGTAGATGTTGCACGAGGCCCAGCGCACTTGCGCGCCCAGCGCTTCCAGCGTCTGGATCAGCACGGCAGTCTGGATGGTCATGTGCAGCGAACCGGTGATGCGCGCGCCCTTCAGCGGCTGGGCGGCGGCGAATTCCTCGCGGATCGCCATCAGGCCTGGCATTTCGGTTTCAGCGATCTTGATTTCTTTGTTGCCCCATGGCGCCAGGGAGATGTCGGCAACCAGGTAGTCTTGAGCGGATTTGAGTACGGCGTTCATCACGCCCTCCTTTCATGTGTTGAAAAAAGTAACGTGAGCGCGGTTGGGGATCTCCGAGCCTGGCGAAGTGCATTCGTCGCAGCGCTCCTCGGAACGTGCATTTTAGCATCGTTCCCCGGCGCTGGCGACAACAATCCGCCCGTTTGTGCCAGCGCAAACCCTGCCGTTGCGGGCCGGCTTATGCTGTTTTTTTATGCAGAGCTCATCATGAATACTGATCCGCGCGATGCTATCTGGAATGAAGCATACGCATTGCTGTATAACACCAGCTATTCGGAGGAGCTGGAACTGGCCTTGCTTGGCCGGTGGACGTGGCTGGATAGTATCAGCAAGATTACCGTCGCCATCGCATCGGCGGGCTCAGCGCTGGCCGGCCTCATCTTCTGGGAAAACAGCAACTATGCCTTTTTATGGCCGCTCTTCACTTCGACCAGCGCGTTACTGGCCATTATTTCCAAACAACTATCGGTGGGTGAAAAGCTCAAAATTCACGCCGGGCGGTGACGGAGCTTTCAGGATTGATGATCGACATCAATGCCTTCATCATCAGAATGAAAATTAATGCAGAATTTTCGGTCGCCGACTTTGAAAAGAAGCTACTCGGTTTACACGGCAGGTATCGCATAGAAAACGGGGATTCGCCGTACGATTTGCTGCTTACCGCGCGCCTACGCGCCAAAATACAGCGTAAGATCGATGCTGTGTTTTCTGACTGACACCGGAGGCCATATGTACTGGGAAAATCAACGCGACAAATATCTGCCGCTTAAACCACCGCCACCGCCACCCAAGCGCCCCAAATGACAACGCCCCGGAATCCGGGGCGTTGGTGTTTTTAGCTACGGCAGAGGCTGATTACTTCAGGCCGGCGGCGGCGCGGAGGATGGCGGCCTTGTCGGTGCGCTCCCACGAGAATTCCGGCTCTTCCCGGCCGAAGTGGCCGTAGGCGGCGGTCTTGCCGTAGATCGGACGCAGCAGGTCCAGCATCTGCACGATGCCTTTCGGACGCAGGTCGAAGTGCTCCATCACCAGCTGGGCGATTTTCTCGTCCGGGATCACGCCGGTGCCCTCGGTGTAGACGGTGATGTTGATCGGACGGGCCACGCCGATCGCGTACGACACCTGCACCTGGCACTGGCGCGCCAGGCCGGCGGCCACCACGTTCTTGGCCACGTAGCGGGCGGCGTAGGCGGCCGAGCGGTCCACTTTCGACGGGTCCTTGCCCGAGAACGCGCCGCCGCCGTGCGGCGAAGCGCCGCCGTAGGTGTCGACGATGATCTTGCGGCCGGTCAGGCCGCAGTCGCCCTGCGGGCCGCCGATGACGAAGCGGCCGGTCGGGTTGACCAGGTACTTGGTGTCCTGCAGCCATTCCTTCGGCAGCACCGGCTTGATGATCTCCTCGATCACCGCTTCCTCGATCTGCTTGTGCTGCATTTCCGGCGCGTGCTGGGTCGACAGCACCACGGTGTCCACCGCCACCGGGCGGCCGTTGACATAGCGCAGCGTGACCTGCGACTTGGCGTCCGGCCGCAGCCATGGCAGGCGGCCGTCCTTGCGCAGTTGCGACTGGCGCTCGACCAGGCGGTGCGCGTAGTGGATCGCGGCCGGCATCAGTTCATTGGTTTCGTCGCAGGCGTAGCCGAACATCAGGCCCTGGTCGCCGGCGCCCTGGTCCAGGTCCAGGCCGGCGCCCTCGTCCACGCCCTGGGCGATGTCGGGCGACTGCTTGTCGTAGGCCACCAGCACCGCGCAACCCTTGTAGTCGATGCCGTAGTCGGTGTTGTCGTAGCCGATGCGCTTGATGGTTTCGCGCGCGACCTGGATATAGTCGACGTTCGCGTGGGTGGTGATTTCACCGGCCAGCACGACCAGACCGGTGTTGCACAGCGTTTCCGCCGCCACACGGGCTTTCGGGTCCTGGGCCAGAATCGCGTCGAGGATAGCGTCGGAAATCTGGTCCGCTACCTTGTCCGGGTGACCTTCCGAGACGGATTCCGAGGTGAAAAGATAATCATTAGACATGCGCAAGCTCCTGATATGTTTGAAAATTCTGTCGCATACCAACACGGCTTGCGACGCTTTAGCGACATTTATATCCCGCATCGCAAGTTGTCATTAACTCAGCGGCTACTACTTAACGTGGTATTTTACGCTTTTTTGAAAAACCTTGCTTTCCAACACAGGGCAGATTTCCAACATGCTGGTTCCAATTTTCCGTTTTTTATCAATCTTCCCGTTGTCCGTGCTGCACGCCATCGGCGCCGCCATGGGCTGGCTGGTGTACTGGGCCTCGCCCGCCTACCGCCGCCGCCTGCGCGCCAACCTGGCCCAGGCCGGCTTTAGCCAGCACCTGCACGCCGCCGTCGCCGAGGCCGGCAAAAGCATGTTCGAGCTGCCCTTCATCTGGTGCGCCGATCCGGCCCGCGTGTCGCGCCACGCCACGCTGGAAAACTGGGACCTGGTGCAAACCGAGCTGGACGCCGGCCGCGGCATCGTCTTCATGACACCGCACCTGGGCTGCTTCGAGATTGTGGCACAGGAAATCGCCCTGCGCACTGAACTGATGGTCATGTACCGCCCTCCGAAAAAAGAGGCACTCAAGCCGCTGATCGAGGGCGCGCGCGCGCGCAAGAACCTGTTGCTGGCGCCGGCCAACATGTCCGGCGTGCGCATGCTGGCCAAGTTCCTCAAGAAGGGCCAGCCAGTTGGCGTGCTGCCCGACCAGGTGCCGCAGGAGGGCGAAGGCGTATGGGCCACCTTCTTCGGCCGCGCCGCCTACACCATGACCTTGCCGGCCAAGCTGGCGCAGCTGGGCGACGCCACCGTCATCATCACCTACGCCGAACGCCTGCCGGGCGGACGCGGCTATGTGGTACGCTTCGTGCCCTTCGACGGCTCGCTGGACGGCGACAGCGCGTCCCAGGCGCAGGCCATCAACCACGCCATGGAGCGCCTGATCGCCCGCAGCCCGTCGCAATACTACTGGAGCTATAACCGCTACAAGGTGCCGCATGGCATTGCGGCACCGTCGGCGGGAGAACACGCATGAAACTGTTGTTGGGATTGATGTGGCTGCTGCACTGGCTGCCGCTGCCGCTGCTGGGCCGCCTCGGCGACGCCGTCGGCAGCCTGTTGTTTGTCGTCATGCGGCCGCGCCGCCAGATCGCGCTGACCAATCTGCGCCTGACCATGCCTGAGCTGAGCGAGGCCGAGCGGGTCGCCATCGCCCGCCGCCATTTTCAGGCCTACTCGCGCAGCGTGTGGGAGCGCGCCATCCTGTGGTGGGCGCCGGAGTCGCGCCTGAAGCGCCTGATCACGATCGAGCCGGGCGGCGCAATCCCGGTGGCGGCCATGACCGGGAAGCCGACCATCCTGCTGTGCCCGCACTTCGTCTGCCTCGACGTGGCCGGCGCGGCGATCGCCATGGAAGCGTCGGCCTCGTCGATGTACGTGACGCAGAAAAACGCCGCCTTCGACGCCGTGCTGCGCGCCGGCCGCGCCCGCTTCAAGCCGGTCAAGCTGTTCACCCGCCAGGACGGCATCAAGCCCATCCTGCGCGCGCTGCGCGACAAGCTGCCCTACTTCATGCTGCCGGACATGGATTTCGGCGAAAAGGACGCCGAGTTCGTGCCCTTCTTCGGCGTCCAGGCCGCCACGCTGACGGCCACCGCCCGCATCGCCGCGACCACCGGCGCGCAGGTGATGCCGGTGATCGCCACCTTCCTGCCCAATTACCAGGGATGGCGTGTGAAATTCTATCCAGTGTGGGACAATTATCCGGGCGAGGACATGGTGGCCGCCACCCGCCGCATGAACGAGTTCATCGAGGAACGCGTGCGCGAGACGCCGGCTGAATATTTCTGGACCCACAAACGCTTCAAGACCCGCCCCAACGGCGAGCCGTCGCTGTACAAAAAATAAACTGCCCATGAAACTCAAATTCACCAAAATGCACGGCGCCGGCAACGACTTCGTCGTCATCGACGGCATCAACCAGCACATCGACTTCACGCCCGCGCAGTGGAAGCTGCTGGGCGACCGCCGCTTTGGCGTGGGCGCCGACCAGATCCTGCTGGTGGAAAAGCCCACCGAGGCCGGCTGCGATTTCCGTTACCGCATCTTCAACGCCGATGGCGGCGAGGTCGAGCAGTGCGGCAACGGTTCGCGCGCCTTCGTCAAATTCGTGTCGGAAAAAGGCCTGACCGACAAGCAGTCGATCACGGTGCAGACCAAGGCCGGTGTCATCGCGCCACGGCTGGAGGCCAACGGCAGCATCACCGTGGACATGGGCGCGCCGATCCTGGAACCGGGCCGCGTGCCATTCGACGCCGACGGCCTGCAAGGCCAGCGGCAAGGCGACGACACGCTGTGGCCGCTGGTGCTGGAACTGGGCGGCGCGCGCGAGAGCGTGCTGATTTCGGCGGTGTCGATGGGCAATCCGCACGCGGTGCAGGTGGTGGACGACGTCGAGACGGCGCCGGTGGAACTGACCGGGCCGCTGATCGAGCACCACGCGCGCTTCCCCAACCGCGTCAACGCCGGCTTCATGCAGGTGCTGGACCGCCAGCACGTGAAATTGCGCGTGTTCGAGCGCGGCGTCGGCGAGACGCTGGCGTGCGGCACCGGCGCCTGCGCGGCGGCCGTGGCCGGCATCCGCCGCGGCCTGCTGGACAGCCCGGTGAGGGTCGACGCGCGCGGCGGCCAGTTGTCGATCAGCTGGGCCGGCGAAGGCCAGCCCGTGTTCCTGACCGGTCCGGCGGTCACCGTGTTCGAAGGCGAAATCGACATCTGACCAGTCGTTGCGGCGCAAGCCGGAACCCATAGAACGCCAGCGCGGCATAGACCGCGCAGCGACCGCCGAACGACGCGGGTCACGCCGCCGCCAGCAAATCTTCCTGCAACCAGGTCTTCAGCCGGTACAAACGCTGGCGGTAATTGCCCTCCAGCCCCTCCGGCCCGCTATCAATCGACTCGAACAGGCGCACGATGCGGTCCAGCGCCTGCCGCTCGCGCGCCGTGCGCAGCAGCACCAGCCGGCGCTTGCTGCGGCCATAGCTGGCGCGGATATCCACCACCAGGCAATGGCCCTGATCGGCCGCCTTCACATCCAGCAGCAACGCTTCCGCCCGGCTCAGGCCGAACAGCGCGGCCAGTTCCAGCCGCGCCGCCAGCAGCGGCTGGCTCTCCAGCAACTCGCGCGTCAGGCAGGTGACCACGCTGGTCATCCAGTCCGCCTCCTTGGGCGCGGCGGCCACGCGCTGCAGCGCCGCCTCCGCCTCGGCGCAGCCCTGCGCGGCCGCCTTCTGCAGCCAGTAGGCGGCGCGCACGTCGCTGTGCTCGTCGGTGCGGCGGTTGCGCCAGGCATACATGCCGCACTCCAGCTGGGCGCCGCAGTGGCCCATCTCGGCCGCGCGCTCCAGGTAACTTTGCGCCTCGGCCACGCAGCGCTGTGAAAACTCCGGCTTCAGATAAATGCGCGACAGCGCGAACCACGCCTCGGCCAGCCCCTGCTCGCCGGCCAGCGTCAGCCAGCGGATGGCGCGCTTGAAGTTGACGGCGGCAATGCCGTGACTCAGGCGCTTGCCGTCGCTGTCCATGCGCGCAAACCACAGCCCCAGCGCCAGCTGGGCGTGGCGTTCGCCGGCGTAGGCCGCCAGCTCGCGGCACTGGTGCAGCGCGGCATCGGCGCCGTCCGCCGGCGCCAGCGCGGCGCAGCGCGACAGCAGGCACAGCAATGGCGGCGCGGCGTGCCAGTCGGCCAGCCGCGCCGCTTCCGCGTCGGCCGGCGCCTCGGCCAGCAAGCGCGCCAGTAACGGCCGCGCCTGCTGAAGAAAGGCCGGCCGCTGGTGCGGCCACAGCGGCTCCAGCCGCGTCAGCTGCAACGTCTGATCGGTGCTCAGCGCCAGCGCGCCGCCGCACGAAGCAACGGCCATCGAAGCGGCGGGGGAAGGCGCGTTTGGCGGCGGCACGGCCTGCGGGCGCAAGGGCGCGCCGCGCGGCGGCGTCTGCTGCCGCAACTGCGCCAGCACCTGGGCGGCGGCGGCAATGCCGGCGTCGCTGGCGCGCTGATACCAGCGCAGCACGTCCGGCAGCGCCTGGCGCGCGGTGTCAACGGGAATATGGCTGCCGATCAGGCGCCACGCCTCGTCGCGCTCCTGCTGTGCCGCGCGCGCCAGCCAGTGCAGCGCGGTCGGTACATTGAGCGGCAGGCTGGCGCCACCGAACAGATACAGCTTGCCCAGCGCCAGTTGGCAGTCCGCGTCTCCGGCGCGGGCGCCCCTGATGATCCCTAACTCTTCTCGATTGGCCATTGTCTCTCTATGATTCATCGAAGCGGGAAGCGCCGCTGTGCGGTCTGCGGCGCGATTTGATTTGTGTCTTAGTGTAACGTGCCATCCGCGCCACACCCTAAAACAATATGCGCGCGCGCTTGATATGCCACAAGCGGCGCCCCCCCTGCCCGCTTGTACGCTAGAGCTGTTTTCATGCCCGGATGAAAGCAAAAGCAGTCGCAAAACGGGCCGACCGAGGCGCCTGACAAGCGTTTCAAAAATACAACAAGAAGCCGGGCTGGCACGGCTTTCGACCAAAACAAACCGTTCCAATCGACCATTCCGGCTCCACGGCGCCAGCGACCCATTAAGGTTTCAGCAACCGGTCAAGCAGCGGGGATGAGAAATACACTTATAAAGGAATAACAAATGAAAAAAACTTTGGCGGCTCTGGCTCTCACTGGCGTGGCATGCGGCGCGTCCGCGCAATCGTCGGTCACCATTTACGGCACCCTGGACGCCGGCGTTTCGCGCCGGACCGACACCGACGTCACCGCCGTGGGCAAGCGCGACAACAACAAGCTGGGCTTCCGCGGCGTGGAAGACCTCGGCAGCGGCCTGAAAGCGCTGTTCCAGTTGGAAATCCGTTACGAGCCCGACACCGGCGCAATCGAGAACACCGTGCGGCCGCTGTTCCAGGGCCAGAGCCGGGTCGGCCTGCAGGGCGACTTCGGCACGCTGCGCTTCGGCCGCGCGCTGAGCGCCTTCCAGGAAACCAGCACCGCCTTCGAGCCATGGTCCGGCATGCCGGCCGTGGCCGGCTACCAGACCGACCTGCAAGTGGCCGGCTACACCAGCGACCCGCTGAGCGTGGCCGGCAACTCGCTGAACCGCTTCTCCAACGCGGTGTTCTACAACTCGCCGGTGATCGGCAACATCTTCCAGCTGAACATCACCGTGGCCAGCAAGGAGGCCAACAACAACCCGGCCATCATCGGCCGCGGCACCGCCGCCGCGCCGCAGTTCCCGGCCAACAGCATGGCGCCGGTCAACCCATACTCGGTCAGCGCCACCGTCACCCAGGGCCCGTTCGCCGCCTACGGCGCCTACGAGCGCAACGCCGTGTCCACCAAGCTGTGGTCGGTGGGCGCCTCGTACAAGCCGATCAACGACCTCAAGCTGATGGCCACCTACCAGCGCCAGGACCAGGACTACAGCGTGCCGGTCAACCCGATCACCAAGGCCTGGATGGTGGGCGCCAACTGGAACGTCGGCCTCGGCCTGGTGCGCGCCGGCATCGGCCGCAAGACGCCGGACAACATCTTCAACAGCCCCAACATCGCCAAGACCAAGCAGTTCTCGCTGGGCTACGACTACAATCTGTCGCCGCGCACCTACGTGTACGTCGACGGCACGCGCCGCAAAGCCACCGCCGCCGCCACCTTCAACTACTACAGCGTCGGCATCCACCACAACTTCTAAGCGGGCGTGGCGTCGCCATGACGGGCATGGGTCCACCATGCCCGTTTTTTTTCGTTTAAAATTGCACACCACCTTGCCTACAACGTATCTCTCATGACCGCCCCACTGGATTCCACCCTCGTCGCACAGTACCTGACCGAGCACCCGCAATTCTTCGAAGAACACGCCGACTTGCTGGGTGAGATCAAACTGGCCAGCCCGCTGACCGGCCGCGCCGTCTCGCTGCAGGAACGCCAGATGGAAGTGTTGCGCGACAAATACAAAACGCTGGAACTGCGCATGAGCAACCTGATGCGCCTGGCCTCGGAAAACGAAGCCATCGCCAACAAGTTCCACCGCTGGACGCAGGTGCTGCTGCAGTCGGAGGACGTCGGCTCGATGCCGCACGCCGTCACCAACGGCCTGAAGACCGCCTTCGACGTGCCGCAAGTGACGGTGCGCATCTGGGGCACCGCGCCCGACTATGTCGACGAATGGTTCGTCAAGGGCGTGTCGGACGACGCCCGCATCTTTGCCAACAGCCTGCTGGCCCCGTACTGCGGCGCCAACAAGGACTTCGAGGCGGTGCGCTGGCTGGACGACCCGTCGGCCGTGGTGTCGACCGTCATCATCCCGCTGCGCAAGCCGGGCGACAAGCAAGCCTTCGGCCTGCTGATCATGGGCTCGCAGGACGCCAACCGCTTCACCTCGCTGATGGCCACCGACTTCCTGGTCCACATCGGCGAGACCTCCAGCACCGCGCTGGCCTGGCTGCTGGCCTGAGCACCGCGCCATGAGCGACGCTCCAGACAGCAAACTGGCCTGGATCGACGCCTATCTCGCCCACCTGCAGCGCGAACGCCAGCTGTCGCCGCACACCTGCGCCGCCTACGCCCGCGATTTGCAGGCGCTGGCGGCGCTGACCGGCGCCAGCGCCTGGCCGCAGCTCGACCACCACGCGGTGCGCCGGCTGACCGCCAAACTGCACGCGCAGGAACTCGATCCCCGTTCAATCGCCCGCAAGCTGTCCAGCTGGCGCGGCTTTTTCCGCTGGCTGGGCGAGCAGATGCCGCTGGCCGCCAACCCGGTGCAGGGCGTGCGCGCGCCGAAACGCGCCAAAACCCTGCCGCGCGCGTTGTCGGTGGACGACGCCGTGCAGCTGGTGGCGCCGTCGCGCCCGGCGGCCGGCAACGGCGACGATCCGGCCGCGCTGTGCAACCGCGCCATGTTCGAGCTGCTGTACTCCAGCGGCCTGCGGGTGTCCGAACTGGCCGGGCTGGACCTGACGCCCAGCAAGCAAGCGCTCGGCTGGGTGGACCTCGGCAACCGCGAGGTGACCGTCACCGGCAAGGGCAACAAGCGCCGCACGGTGCCGGTCGGCGCCGCCGCGCTGGACGCGCTGCACGCCTGGCTGGCGCTGCGGCCGGCGCCCACCGACGGCGGCGACGCCCTGTTTCTCAGCAGCCGCGGCACGCGGGTGTCGCCGCGCGTGATCCAGCAGCGGCTGCGCCAGCACGGCGTGGCGCACGGGGCGCCGGTGCAGGTGCACCCGCACATGCTGCGCCACTCGTTTGCCTCGCACGTGCTGCAGTCGTCCGGCGATTTGCGGGCGGTGCAGGAGATGCTGGGCCACGCCAGCATCAGTTCGACCCAGGTGTACACGGCGCTGGACTTCCAGCACCTGGCCGAGGTCTACGACAAGGCCCACCCGCGCGCCAAAGTGAAATAGCACACGTGTGCTGATATTGCTCAATTGGACGAATTGCTAGCGTCCGAAAAATTCCGGCATAATCAGCCGATTGCATTAACGCATTTTCAAATAAGACAACCATGGCCATGATTCCCACCACCATCCTGACCGGCTTCCTCGGCGCCGGCAAGACCACGCTGCTGAACCGCATCCTGCAGGAAGAACACGGCATGCGCATCGCCGTCATCGAAAACGAATTCGGCCAGGAAAACATCGACAACGAAATCCTGGTGCAGGACACCGGCGAGCAAATCGTCGAGATGAACAACGGCTGCATCTGCTGCACCGTGCGCGGCGACCTGATCGTGGCCCTGAGCAACCTGGCGCAGAAGCGCGAGGCCGGCGAGATCCAGTTCGACCGCGTGGTGATCGAGACCACCGGCCTGGCCAATCCCGGCCCGGTGGCGCAGACCTTCTTCGTTGACGAGGAAGTGGGCGCTCACTACATGCTGGACGCGGTGGTCACGGTGGTGGACGCGCGCCACGCCATGGACCAGCTGGACCAGCACGAGGAAGCCCAGCGCCAGGTCGGGTTCGCCGACAAGCTCCTGCTGTCCAAAACCGACCTGGTGAGCGAGGAGCAACTGGCCGCGCTGACCGCCCGCCTGTCGCGCATCAACCCGCGCGCGCCGATCAGCAAGTCCGACTTTGGCCGCGCGCCGATCAGCGGGGTGCTGGACCTGAAAGGCTTCAACCTCAACGACAAGCTGGAACTCGACCCGGACTTCCTGCTGAGCGAGCAGGCGCACGAGGAAGGCCATGTGCACGACGAGCACTGCGGCCACGACCACCACCCTCATGACCACGGCCATGATCACGACCATCACCACAGCCATCACACCGACGACATCGCCGCTTTTGTGTTCAAGAGCAACCGTCCGTTCGACACGGCCAAGCTGGACGAGTTCCTTGGCGGCCTGGTCAATGTGTACGGTCCTCGCATGCTGCGCTACAAAGGCGTATTGTTTATGCAGGACGCCGACCGCAAGGTGGTGTTCCAGGGGGTGCACCAGATTATGGGCAGCGATCTGGGCGCAAAATGGGGGGAAAACGACGTTCGTGGCAGCAAAATGGTATTTATTGGCAAAAATCTGCCCAAAGACATCTTTATTAGCGGTTTAGAACAATGTCTGGTATAAACTATCCGGGTTTTGTGGGGATGGCTAAAAAGCCACAAAATTCGGGCTGATTAATTGAAAACTCTGTCGTATCGAAGGTAAGCGAAGTTATGACCAAAACTAATAAATCGACCCCCGCAGCCGCCGAGCGCATCCTGACCGAAGAAGAAATTCTGAAGATGGATGACAAGGATTATATGAATCCAGCGCAAATGGCCTTCTTCAAGGCCAAGCTGCAAGCCCTGGAAAAAGAGCTGCTGAAAAACGCCGGCGAAACCACCGAACACCTGCGCGAAACCGTGCTCGTGCCGGACCCGGCCGACCGCGCCACCATCGAAGAAGAGCACGCGCTGGAGCTGCGCACCCGCGACCGCGAGCGCAAGCTGCTGAAGAAGGTTCAGCAGTCGATCGTTGCGATCGATAACAATGATTATGGCTGGTGCGAGGAAACCGGCGAACCGATCGGCATTCCACGCCTGATCGCGCGACCGACCGCGACCTTGTCGCTGGAAGCACAGCAGCGCCGTGAGCTGAAGCAGAAGCTGTACGGCGATTGATATAGAGCCACCACGAAAAAAAAGCACGCAGACCAGCGTGCTTTTTTTTTCACCCCGACCGAAAGGGTCTGACCCCGTACGGGGTCAGACCCTGGCGCAGCGGTGTGCGGGGTAAACGGGTGCCATCCGCCGCCAAGGCGTTCTTTACCTGAATTTTCATTTCCCATCCCACCCGTAATGCGGCAACCCCGCCGCTTGCGGCTACACTATGCCGATGGGACTGTTCTCTCTCTTCAAGAAAGCCGACACGCTGCCGCCGCTCACCGACGACGAGCAGGCGCGGCTGGCCGCCAACAGCGAACTGGAACGCCAACACCTGCAGGCCCGCCAGCGCGAACTGGCCCGCGCCACCGCCATGAAGATCGACGCCATCGAGTCGGCCATGGAAGCCGACATCTTCAACCTGCCCGAGCCCGCCTGGGGCAGCCAACGCCCCCCCCGTCCCGTCGCGGCCACCACCGCCGGCGATGCGGTCGCCACCACCCTGCTGCTGACCGAAGCGCTGCCGCTGGCCCAGGCCGACGACCACGCGTCGGCGGTCGACGAAATCGCCATTCTCTATGCCAACGGCCAGGCCGCCGTGGCGCAGCAGATGCTGCTGGCGGCGGTGGCCGACAACAACCGCCTCAACAGCGACCGCAGCGCCTGGTGGATGCTGTTCGATCTGTACCAGGTGAGCGGCCAGCAGGACGCCTTCGACAACCTGTCGATCGACTACGCCAGCACCTTTGAAACCTCGCCGCCGCCGTGGCAAGCGCCGGCCGCGCTGGCCGCCGCCTCGCCGGACTGGGCCGGCCTGACGCCAACCGTCGCGCTGTCCGGCCTGCTGGACGCCGGCATCGCGCCCCAGCTCGACCGCCTGCGCCAGCAGGCCGACGCCAGCCCGGTGCTGCGGCTGGAATTCAGCCGCGTGACGGCGGTGGACGCCGCCGGCTGCGCGCTGCTGCTGGCGACGCTGCGGCAGTTGCAGGCCGGGCAGCGCGAACTGATCCTGGTCGGCGCGCCGGCGCTGGCCACGCTGCTGCGCAACGGCATCGCGGTCGGCCGCCGCGACGACGGCGAGGCGCCCTGGCTGCTGCTGCTGGAACTGCTGCAACTGCAGAACCGCGAAAAGGAATTCGAACACGCGGCCATGGACTACTGCGTGACGTTCGAGGTATCGCCCCCCTCCTTCACGCCGCCGCACAAGGTGGCCATGGCGCCGGCACAACACCTGTCGTCGTCGCCCGACCGCTTTATGTTGCCTCCCGTCATAGAACATCAACTGGGCCCTTTACTGCCGGCGATCCGGCAGTATGCTGATGAGTATGCAGCGCTGGTGTTCGACTGCTCGCGCCTGACCCGCATCGACTACCCCAGCGCCATCCAGCTGCACGGCGTGCTGCAGGCGATGGCCGACGCCCAACCGGGCCGCCACATCGCCTTCCGCGACGTCAATCACCTGGTGACCGCGTTGCTGCGGCTGCTGGGTTTTGCCACGTTGGCAAGAATCTACGCCCACAAGTACTAGCTTGCAATTTCGCTTTCCAGCCCCACTTTTCGGTCTTGACGCAGTCTGCATCATTACTTTGAGGTAACTATGGAACAATTTCACGGCACCACCATCCTGTGCGTGCGCCGCGGCAAGCAAGTCGCGCTGGGCGGCGACGGCCAGGTCACGCTGGGCAATATCGTCATGAAGGGCACGGCCCGCAAGGTACGCAAGGTCTACCAGGGCAAGGTCCTGGTCGGCTTCGCCGGCGGCACCGCCGACGCCTTCACCCTGCTGGACCGCTTTGAAGGCAAGCTGGAAAAACACCAGGGCAACCTGCTGCGCGCCTCGGTCGAACTGGCCAAGGACTGGCGCACCGACCGCGTGCTGCGCCGCCTGGAGGCGATGCTGCTGGTGGCCGACGCCGACTCGACGCTGGTCATCACCGGCAACGGCGACGTGCTGGAACCGGAGGACGGCGTTGGCGCCATCGGCTCCGGCGGCACCTATGCGCAATCGGCCGCCAAGGCCCTGGTCGAGAACACGGAACTGTCGCCGGCGGACGTCGTCAAAAAGTCACTGACCATCGCCGGTGAACTGTGCATCTACACCAATCTGAACCACATCATCGAGACACTGGACCCAGCATGAACATGACTCCGCAAGAAATCGTCGGCGAACTCGACAAACACGTGGTGGGCCAGGGCAAGGCCAAGAAGGCGGTCGCCATCGCGCTGCGCAACCGCTGGCGCCGCCAGCAGGTCGAGGAGCCGCTGCGCCACGAGATCACGCCGAAAAACATCCTGATGATCGGCCCCACCGGCGTCGGCAAGACCGAGATCGCGCGCCGCCTGGCCAAGCTGGCCGACGCGCCGTTCATCAAGATCGAGGCCACCAAGTTCACCGAGGTGGGCTATGTGGGGCGCGACGTCGACACCATCATCCGCGACCTGATCGACATCGGCGTCAAGCAGACCCGCCAGGCCGAGATGGCCAAGGTGCGCGCGCGCGCCGAGGACGCGGCCGAGGACCGCGTGCTGGACATCCTGCTGCCGCCGGCGCGCGACTTCGGCTTCACGCCGTCGGGCACGGAAACGCCGAAGGACGACAGCACCCGCCAGACCTTCCGCAAGCGCCTGCGCCAGGGCGAGCTGGACGACAAGGAGATCGAGATCGAACTGGCCGAGGCCGGCCCGCAGATGGAAATCATGGCGCCGCCCGGCATGGAGGAAATGACCGAGCAGATCAAGACCATGTTCTCCGGCATCGGCGCCCAGCGCAAGAAGGCGCGCAAGGTCAAGATCAAGGAAGCCATGAAGGTGCTGATCGACGAGGAAGCCGCCAAGCTGGTCAACGAAGACGAGATGAAGCAGAAGGCCATCCAGAACGTCGAGCAGAACGGCATCGTGTTCCTGGACGAGATCGACAAGATCGCCTCGCGTTCGGAAGTGGGCGGCGCCGACGTCTCGCGCGCCGGCGTGCAGCGCGACCTGCTGCCGCTGGTGGAAGGCACCACCGTCAACACCAAGTACGGCATGATCAAGACCGACCACATCCTGTTCATCGCCTCGGGCGCCTTCCACCTGGCCAAGCCGTCGGACCTGATTCCCGAGCTGCAGGGCCGCTTCCCGATCCGCGTGGAACTGGAGTCGCTGTCGATCGCCGACTTCGAGCGCATCCTGACCAGCACCGACGCCTGCCTGACCAAGCAGTACGAGGCGCTGCTGGCCACCGAGAACGTCAAGCTGGAGTTCGCGCCGGACGGCATCAACCGCCTGGCGGAGATCGCCTACTCGGTTAACGAGCGCACCGAAAACATCGGCGCCCGCCGCCTGTACACGGTGATGGAAAAGTTGCTGGAAGAACTGTCGTTCACGGCGACCGAAGACAGCGGCAAAACCATCGTGGTCGACGCCGCCTACGTGAACGCGCGCCTGGACGCGCTGGCGGTCAACGAAGACCTGTCGCGCTACGTGCTGTAAGGGCAGTCCAACCGTCAGCGGGCGCCGGGGGTGGCGCCCGCTCTCGGGTTATCGTTTCAAAAGCCGACCGACACGCCGGTCGACACCATCGTGTGATCGACGTTATCCCGGACGCCGAGCTTGACCTGCGTGTAACCGACATCGGCCCGCAGCCGCACGTTCTCGCTCAGCGCATACGAAGCGCCCAGACTGGTCAGCGGCGCCACCTTGGCATAACTGCCGCCAGGCTCGCTGCCCGGCCGGCCCACATCGGCATGGTTGTAGGCCACGCCTACCCTGCCGGCCAGCGCCACCCGGTCAGTCACTTTCAGCATCGGCGCCCACGCCAAGGCGGCACCTACCACCCGCGCTTCGCGCTGGAAGGTGTAGCCATGGCTGCTCCGGTCAGCGCGAAAGCGCATTTTGTACAACTGCGCTTCGGCCGCGTTGACCAGCTCCATGCCCAACAATTGCGCAGTGCCGAGCTGGTAGCCGAGATAGACGCGGCCATTGCCGCCCACCTGCGTATGATTGCCACCGGTACCCACATCGAAGCCGGCGTACCATGCTTGATCGTCGGCGCTGGCGCAACCGCAAGCGCCCAGCGCGATCATCCCTGCAACAAGTAACTTCATCACATCCTCCAGAAAGTCTAGAAGCCGTACCCCACGCCCACGGAATACATATTGACGCTGGTCTTGTCGCCGGCGCCCAGCTTGACCGGCACGTGCAGCCAGTCGCCATGCAGCGACCAGTGCTTGTCCAATGCGTACGACAGGCCCAGGCCGTAATTCACGCCAACGCGGTTATGCCGCACGCTGCCATTCGCGCCATAGTTGTCCAGTCCGGTCATGGTGGCGTACTGCACGCTGCTGCGCGCGAGGCTCAGGCCGACCTTGCCCCGCAGCGACAGCCCCTGCGTCAACTCCAGTCCCGACACATAATTCAGCGAGCCACCATAGACCTTGCTTTTACCGTTGAGATAAAACGAATCAGCGGCCTGAATCACGCTGCGCGCGTGGCCAAAACCAAATGCGCTGAGTTCCAGCGCATGCGTATTGCGAAGGTCAAACAAAGGGCTGCTGCCCAGCGTGTAGCCGCCATACAGGCGTCCGCTGAAATCGCCACGGTCATCGCAGTCGTTCGCCGTCGGGCAACGCAAGTCCTTGTATTGGCTGCTGACGCCAAGATCGGCGCCGAGGTAGTACGGCGAGGTTTCCTGCGCCCGTGCGCTGCAGGCGGCCAGCAGCAACAAACCACCTGCAAGTTTCAATGTACAAGACATGATTTCCTGGCGTTGAAGTGAGTCCTGGTGCCGCCCCTTCTGCGAGGGGCGACGCATTGCAGTGTGCTACACAGCAGACTCATGTACTAATTGATTATTCCAAGCGCAGGTTTTCAGACCGTCGGGTATCGTGCTACGATACCTTGATATCTTTGCAAGGCTGACATATGAGTTCACCGGAATTGCTGTTGCAAGTGCTGCGGACGCAGATGCGCGCCGCTGGCGTCACCTACAAAATGCTGGCCGAGCGCATCTCGATGAGCGAATCGAGCGTCAAGCGCATGTTTGGCCAGCAAGACATGTCGCTGTCGCGGCTGGCGCAAATCTGCAAGGCCGCCAACATCCCGCTGGAAGACGTGCTGCGCGGCGCCGCCGACGCCACGCCGCAGGCCGACTGCCTGACGCTGACCCAGGAAAAATCGCTGCTGGCCAATCCCCACCTGCTGCTGATGGCGATCTGCTGCCTCGGCCACTGGACGCTGGAGCAGGTGCTGGAAACCTACGAGCTGACCGAGCCGGAATGCATCGTCCTGCTGGCCGAGCTGGACCGCCTTGGCCTGATCGAACTGAAGCCGCTCAACCGCTACCGCCTGCGCGTGTCGAACGCCTTCCGCTGGCTGCCGGACGGCCCGGTGCAGCAATTCTTCCGCGCGCACGCGGTGCACGACTATTTCAGCGGCAGCTTCGACGGCGCCGGCGAGACGCTGCTGTGCCTGCCGGCGCGGCTGTCGCTGCCGAGCGCACAGGAACTGGTCGGCCGCATCCAGCAACTGGCCGGCGAACTGGCGCGCCTGCACCAGGGCGACCGCCGCCTGGCGCCAACCGAACGCGACGGATTTACATTGCTGGTAGGATTCCGCTCCTGGGAATTCGCAGCGTTCACCGCGCTGCGCCGTACAGCACCAAGCAAACCGACATGAAAATCGCAACCATCATCAGCCTGGCCGGCACTGTCACCAGTGCCGGCATCTTCACCGCGCAAAAACAATGGGTGCTGGCCGCCGCCTTCATCCTCATGACCCTCTACACCGTGCTCGACAAAGTCTTCCGCATCGGCGCCATTCCACCGATGGTGGTGGACGCCTTTCCGCTGGTGGCGCTGGTGCTGATCCTGTACGAAGTGCTGCGCAAGGTCGTGGCCAAATAATGGCGCGGCGGGTCGCAGGGCTGCTGTGCGCCGCGCTGCTGACGGCACCCGTGGCGCGCGCCGCCGACTGGGTGGCGTTCCGCTGGACCGGCCCGCACGCTTTTCCGCATGCCGCAGTGCTGTTGCCGGCCAGGGTCGATGGCATGGACTGCTATGTACAGCTCGACACCGGCGCCAATGGCCGCTTCATCCCCGCCGGGCGTGCCGACGCCACCGATACGCCAGCGCGCGAAGTGACGGTCAGCGTGGCTGGCCACAGCGTCAAGGCCAGCGTGCCGCAGGTGCTACTGGTGGCGCTGTCCAGCGACGGCCATCGCCGCGCCGGCACGGTGGGCAACGGTTTCTTCGAAAACGGTACGCTGACGTTGGATCTGCGGCACGCGCGCGTTTCCTACAGTGACGACGCGCTGCTGCGCGACGACAGCGACGCCGCGCCCATCACCTACGTGCGTCATGAAGGCTGGGAAGGTGGCCACATCACCGTGCCGATCACGCTGCCCGGAGAGCCGCAGCAGCAGGCGCTGTTCGATACCGGCGCCGCGCTGTTCACCTTTGCGCCGCTGCGGCAATCGCTGTATGAGGCACTGCGCAGCGCGGAGAGCCGGCCACTGACTGCATCCAGCTGGGGCGAGGACATCGGCTGCGACATCAGCCCACTAACCACACCGCTGCGGGTCAGCCAGTACACGCTGGATAGCGGCGTGCTGGGTCACTGCAGGAAGGCCGTCGACATTGGCGTGCCGATCGCCGGCATCGTTGGCCTGGGCGGCTTTGCCGACCGGACCATCACCATCGATTACCCTTCGCGCAAATGGAAGGTCACCAGATAGGACCGAGGAACAGATAGGCGCTGCTGTTGCCGCCCTTGGTGGTGCCGGCGCCGAAGTACAGCGGCCCGAATCGCGTATCGACGGCGATGAAGCCGCTGGCCGAGTTTTTCAGTTTCCCCCAACGCAGCGGGTCCTGCGGACTATACGCGCCGCCGGCTTCCAGCGAAAAGCCGAGCCGCACATCGCCGCCCAGCGCGGCCGGCATGGCGCCGATGCTGCGCGCCATCACCACCCGCCCCAGCACCGTGCGGCTGCCCACCACCGAATCCGGCGTGGTGCCGGACAGGCGCAGGAAGCCGCCCAGATTGTTGTCCGACGCCCCGCCCTGGCTGCGCGCCCACTCCGCATACACGTGGCCCGCCCAGCGCCCGGTGTGGAACGCCTCCATCCCCTTCACTTCCTGCCGCGCCGGTACCGCCGCCGTGGTGCCGCCACTGTGCAGGGCGCGTTGCCATTCGAGGTTGAACAAGGTGCCGCGCGTCGGGAAGGCGATCGTATCCAGCGTATCGACATTGAAGCTCAGCGCCTGCACCGTCTGCGACACATGCTGCCGGTTCAAGTCTTCCGGAATGATGAAGTGCGCGTTGCTGTTGGTGCGCGCCACCGCGTAGCGCAGATCGCCCCAGCGGCCCAACTGGCGGCCCATGGCGATGGCGGCCGACGTGGCGTCGTAGGCATAGCGCGACTGGCGCAGGCCGTAGTTGTTGAAGATGTCGCTCGCGCCGGACGAATACTCCAGCGTCGGCGCAACATACCACTGCGAGCCGGCGCCCAGCGGCTGCCAGAACTGCGTATTCAGCACCCGCGCCGTGCCCACGCGCGCGGTGGTGCGCAGCTCCGCGCCCCAGTCGTTGAGCGACGACAGCACGTGCAGCGCCTTGATCTCGAAGGCGTTGTTCTCGCTGAAATCACTATTCAGCTCCAGGCCCACGCGCAGGCGGCTGTGCGCCCAATCGGCCTCGGTCGGCTTGATCAGCACACTGCGGCCGCTCTCGTCGTCGCGCACCTCGGTTTCCACGCGCGCCAGGTCGCCACGGCCGAACAACTGGTTGCCGGCTGCCGTGGCCTGCTCGCTGGTGACCAATTGGCCGATCCGCAGGCCGGACTGCACTTCCAATTCCTTCGGATTGATGCGGCCACTCGGCGCCACTTCCAGCTTGGCCAGCCGCACCGGCTGGTCGATCGCCAGCGGCGCCGACAGGCGCTTTACCTCATACGCCGCATACTGCGCCTCCGGCAGCGCAAGCTTGACCAGTTGCTCGCTCATGGCGCGCACCGCCGCCTCGCCCTCCTTCATGGCGCGGTCGTAACGGCCGAAGTCGAGGAAGCCGATGCCGCCCAGATTCGGCTGCACCAGGATATCGTTCGGCCGCAATTCCTTCAGCGAGCGCTGAACGTTTTGCTCGGTCAGGATCTGCAGCATCTGCTGCGCCACGCTGACCGCGCTGACCAGTTCCTTCTCCGGCGCCAGCGGCGTGCCGACGTTGACGGCAATGATGATGTCCGCGCCCATTTCGCGCGCCACGTCGACCGGCAAGTTGCGCACCAGGCCACCATCCACCAGCAGGCGCTGATTGACGCGCACCGGCGCGAACACGCCCGGCACCGCCAGCGAGGCGCGCATGGCCAGGAACAGCGGCGCGTCGCTCAGCTCCACCAGCTCCCCGGTCACCAGGTCCGAGGCGATGGAGCGGAATGGCAGTTGCAGCAGATTGGCCGGCTTGTCGCGCGCGCCGGCCGGCAGCACGCTGGTCAGCGCCAGCTCCAGCGCCTCGTTGCCGGCGGCGGCCGGCGGCAGCGACACGCCATCTTCGTGCACGCCGAATTCAATCCGCGACGGCAGCAGCAGGTCTTCCTCGCGGCGGCGATAGATCAGCTCATCGCGCGGCGGACGGTCGGCCACCACGGCGTTCCAGTCGGTACGGCGCACCAGCTGCTCGAGCTGCTCGACCGAGCTGCCGGCCGCATAGGCGCCACCCACCACGCTGCCCATGCTGGTGCCGACCACGAAGTCCACCGGCACGCGCAGCTCCTGCAAGGCGCGCAGCACGCCGATGTGGGCGAAGCCGCGCGCGCCGCCGCCGGACAGCACCAGCGCAATCTTCGGCCGTGGCTTGATGCTGGCATCCGGCGCCACCGAGGTGGCACCAGGCTGCTGCGACGCCGGCGCTGGCGCCGCGAGTGCGGCAGACAAGAAAAAGCCGCAGCATAAAGCTGCGGCCAGTGTGCGGATGGAAGCCATGGGCTTGTCCTACTGACGATCGTTGGAGGGAATGGACGGAATCCCCATCGGCGCGATGGGTCGCTGCGAGCCGTTTTGCGATTGCGCCGGCACCTGGGGCTGGGCCTGTACCGCCGGCTGCGGCATCGACGGCGTCGACGGCAGCGGTTGCGCCGCCGGCTGCGGCTGCACCGGCATCGCTTGTACCCCCGGCGGGCTGGCCATGCCTGGTTGCGCCGCCATGCCCGGCATACTGGCCGGCCCGCTGGACACGCCCACATCGCTCGGCAGGTCGACCCGCTTGTTCACGCCGCCCTCGGACAGGATCACGTGCTTGGCATGGACTTCCTTCACCGTCACGCCCGGCACTACTTCCTTGCCGATGGCGATGGCCAGCGCCGGCTTGTTATCCACCGAGATGATGGCCGCGCTGTCGTCGCCGCGCGCCGCCACCACGCCTTTCAGCTGGTAGTTGCTGACCGCCGCCACCACCACCTGACCGCCGAACAGGCCCTTGGCGGCGTCCAGGTTGATGCCCAGCGGCGCGGGCGGCGGCGGCGCGGCAATCGCGCGCTGCTGCGGTTTGAACAATTGCAGTCCCCAGTAAGCCAGCGATGCCGACAACAGCACCACGGCGAGAACAGTAACGATTAAGGGCAAACGCTTCATGGTGTCCTTGTTGTATTCCTGACGATCAGCGTACCAGCTGATTGATTTCGATAATAGGCATCAGCACCGCCAGCACGATCAGCAGCACCACCACGCCCATGGCCAGGATCAGCGCCGGCTCCAGCAGGCCGGCGATGGTCAGCGTGCGGCGCTCCAGGTCGGCCTCCTGGGCGGCGGCTGCGCGGTCCAGCATGGCCGGCAGTTCGCCGGTGATTTCGCCGGCGCGGATCATGTGGATCAGCATCGGCGGGAAGTGCTTCTGCGCCGACAGCGCGCGCGCCAGGCTGACGCCTTCGCGCACGCCGTCGCTGGCCTCCTCCACCAGCTCCTGCATGGCGACGTTGTTGAGCGTATCGCGGCTGGTTTCCAGCGCGCGCAGGATCGGCACGCCCGAGCCGGTGGTGATCGCCAGCGTGCTGGCGAAGCGCGCGGTGTTCAGGCTGCGCTCAAACTTGCCGTACAGCGGCGCGGTCAGCAGCCAGGTGTGCCAGCGCCGCTTCAACGCCACGTTCTGCAACGCGCGCCGCCAGCCGAACCAGGCGCCGATCAGCGCGATGGCGACCACGATGCCGTAGTGGCGCACGAAGTCCGACACCGCCAGCATGACGATGGTCAGGAACGGCAGTTTCTGCTTGGTGTTGGCGAACACCGAGACGATCTGCGGCACCACATAGGTCAGCAGGAAGATCACGATGGAGAACGCCACCACCGTCACGATGGCCGGATAGGTGAACGCCAGCCGGACCTTCTGCATCAACGCGTTGCGCCGCTCGATGTAGTCGGCAAGGCGCGACAGCACGCGCGACAACTGGCCAATC
Organism: Duganella sp. 1224; assembly: GCF_013408245.1. Classification (GTDB taxonomy): domain Bacteria; phylum Pseudomonadota; class Gammaproteobacteria; order Burkholderiales; family Burkholderiaceae_D; genus Rugamonas. The sequence continues at coordinate 246,135 of NZ_JACBYS010000005.1, read as the reverse complement.
TGCTCACCGGAGGCCACCAGCGCGCGGTAGATTTCGGCGAAGTCGCGCGGGTGGCGGCCCAGCACCACGGACAGCGCATCGCCGCCGATGACCTCCGAGCGCACCGACGCGATCAGGTCGCGCAGATACGGGCGCTCGGCCTGCTCCAGCAGCGCGGTGAAGGCCTGCTCCAGCGGCAGGCCGGCCTCCAGCAAACTGGCCAGCTGGCGCGTGAACAGCGCCAGCTCGGTCGAGGTCAGGCGCTCGCCAAAGCCGCGGCTTTTGGCCACGCCGGCGGCATCCACCTGCGCGGCGATGGCGTCGACCTTGAGCGGCACCAGTCCCTGCGCGCGCAGCTCGGCGCGGGCGGAACGTGCGCTGTCCGAATTGAGCACGCCTTTTTTGGTGGCGCCGCCGGCATCGACGGCTTCATAACGAAATGCGGGCATGGTGGTTCGCCTAGTCCTTGGTCACGCGCATCAACTCGGCCTGCGTGGTGACGCCTTGCGCCAGCCAGCGCTCGCCGTCGTCGCGCATGGTCTGCATGCCGTCACCGATGGCGGCGGCCTTGATCTCCGCCTCCGAGGCGCGGTTGTGGATCTGGGCGCGGATATGCTCCGTCGTCTCCAGGAATTCGTACACGCCCACGCGGCCCTGATAGCCGGTGTGGCCGCAATGCTCGCAGCCGACCGCGTGCCACTGCTGACCGTCGAAGGTCTTGCAGCTCGGGCACAGCTTGCGCACCAGGCGCTGGGCCAGCACGCCGAGCAGCGTGGACGACAGCAGGAACGGCTCGATGCCCATGTCCAGCAGGCGGGTGACGGCGGCGGCGGCGTCGTTGGTGTGCAGCGTGGCCAGCACCAGGTGGCCGGTCAGCGAAGCCTGCACCGCGATCTGCGCGGTTTCCAGGTCGCGGATCTCGCCGATCATGATCACGTCCGGGTCCTGGCGCAGGATGGCACGCAGGGCCTTGGCAAAGGTCATGTCGATACGCGGGTTGACCTGGGTCTGGCCGACACCGGCCAGGTCGTATTCGATCGGGTCTTCCACCGTCATGATGTTGGTGGTGGAGGCGTTCAGCAGCGACAGGGCGGCGTACAGCGTGGTGGTTTTACCGGAGCCGGTGGGACCGGTTACCAGCACGATGCCGTGCGGCTGGTTGATCATGGCGTCGAACTTCGGCAGCATGGTGTCGCTCATGCCAAGGTGGTTCAGGTCGAGGCGGTTGGCTTCCTTGTCCAGCAGACGCAGCACCGCGCGCTCGCCGTGGCCGGTCGGCAGCGTCGACACGCGCACGTCCACCGGCTTGCCGCCGATGCGCAGCGTGATGCGGCCATCCTGCGGCAGGCGCTTTTCGGCGATGTCCAGTTGCGCCATGATCTTGATACGCGAGATCAGCGAGCCGTGGATGGCCTTGCGCGGACGGACGATGTCGCGCAGCGTGCCATCGACGCGGAAGCGCACCACCGAGGTCTGCTCGAACGGCTCGATGTGGATATCGGAGGCGCCGTCGCGCAGCGCCTGCGTCAGCAGCGCGTTGATCATGCGGATCACCGGCGCGTCGTCGGACGATTCCAGCAGGTCCTCGATGGCCGGCACGTCCTGCAGCAGCTTGGTCAGATCGAGGTCGGCGTCAAATTCCTCCGCCACCATGGAGGCGTTGCCGCCCGAACTGGCGTAGGCGGCGGCGATGGCGGTTTCCAGGTCGGCGCGCGTCATGTGCTTGAGCTGAATGCGGCCGAAGCGGCGCGACACCTCGGCGATGGCGGCCGGCGCGGTGGCGCCGCACATCAGCACGTCGACGGTGTTTTCCGCGTCCTCGCTGGGCTGGGCCAGCACCACGAAATCGCGGGCAAAGGCGTAGGGGAGTAGATTGCTCATATCACTGTTGCGGTTGCGCCGCTGGCTGGAGGTTGGAGGCGCCGCCCGGCAAACGGGCCGGCAGCGGCGCCGGCGGCACCGGCGCGGCCACCGCGCCGCCGCTGACCGGGGCGCCGTTCTGCAGTTGCGGCAGCAGCGGCTGGCCCAGGTCCTTGACCAGCGCGCCTTCCGGCGGGGCGATGTTCTCCTGCTGGCCGCGCATGTAGTCGTAACGGTCGGTGGCCAGGCTCACGCTCTGCTCCTTGCTGCGGATGACCACGGGACGCAGGAACACCATCAGGTTGGTCTTCTTGCGGGTGCGGCTCTGGTACTTGAACAGATTGCCCACCACCGGCAGGCTGCCCAGGCCCGGCACCTTGTCGGTGCCATCGCCCTCGGTGTCCTCGATCAGGCCACCCAGCACGATGATCTGGCCATCGTCGGCGATGACGTTGTTCTCGATGACACGGTTGTTCAGCGTGATGCCGGAAGCGGCGGTCAGCGTCGACTTGTCGACGCTGGAAGTCTCGTGATAAATCGCCAGCTTGATGGTGCCGCCTTCCGAAATCTGCGGGCGCACCTTCAGCGTCAGGCCCACGTCCTTGCGGTCGATGGTCTGGAAGGGATTGCTGTTGGTGCCGGAGGTGGTGGTGAACTGGCCGGTCAGGATAGGCACGTTCTGGCCGACGCGGATGGTGGCCAGCTCGTTATCCAGCGTGATCATGTTGGGCGTGGACAGGATGTTGGCGTTGGCGTCCGACTCCAGCGCGTGCGCCAGCAGGCCCAGGCCGGTCTTGTTGAACAGGCCGAGCGAGATGCCGTTGCTTGGCAGGACCGTGCCCTTGCCGGCGTAGATCGAGGTCAGGTTGTTGTTGGTGCCGCCGGTGGTGAACGACTGCAGCACGCCCACGCGGGTGGAGCTGTTGGAATTGCCGGAGGCGCCCAGCCACTGCACGCCAAACTCGGACGCCTTGTCCGACGTGACCTCGACGATCAGCGATTCGATGTAGACCTGGGCGCGGCGCACGTCCAGCTGGTCGATCACCGCGCGCAGATTGCGGTACACCGATTCCGGCGCGGTGATGATCAGCGTGTTGGTGGTGGCGTCGGCCTGAATGAAGCCGGCCGTGCCGCCGCCGCCCTGCTGCTGCGTGTTGTTGTTACCGGTCAGCAGAGGATTGGTCGGGCCGGAGTTGGAGCTGCCGGAGCCGCTGGTGCTGCTGTTGTTCAGATTATTATTGAAGCTGCTGTTGCCGCCGCTATTCTGCGTGTTGCTACCGGTGCCGGTATTGGAGCCGCTGTTGGTCTGCGCAGTGTCGCCGGAGACCACCGAGCGCAGCGTCTGCGCCAGCTTGGTCGCTTCCGCGTTTTTCAGGTAGACCACGTGCACATTGCCCAGCTCCTGGGTCGGCTGATCCAGCTTGGCGATCAGCGACTTGGCCAGGTTGGCGCGCGCCAGCGACGGTGCGCGCAGGATCAGCGAATTGGTGCGCGGATCGGCCAGCACCGACACCTTGCCGGCATCGCCGGCACCGGCGCCGCCGCCGGAACCGTCCAGCAGCTTGTTGATCATCGCCGCCAGGTCGCTGGCGATGGCGTAGCGCACCGGGATCACATCCAGGTCGGTGACGGCCGGCGTGTCCAGCGCGGCGACGATTTTCGCCAGGCGCTTGACGTTGTCAGCGTAGTCGGTCACCACCACGCTGTTGTTGCCAGGGTTGGCGTTGACCGTGTTATTGGGCGAGATCAGGGGACGCAGCACCGTCACCACGTTGGCCGCCGACTCGTAATTCAGGTGGAAGATCTGGCTGACGATCTGGTCGCCCTTGGCGGCCGGCTGCGAGCCCACCTGCGTGGGGCTGGCCTGCAGCTTGGCGTCCGCCTCCGGCACCACCTTGGCGAAGCCGTCGCCGCTGACCACCGCGTAGCCCTGCAGGCGCAGCGCGGAGGTCAGCAGGCTGAATGCCTGCGACTTGGTCACCGGTTTTTCCGACACCACGGTCAGCGTGCCTTTCACGCGCGGGTCGATGACGAAGGTGATGTTGGTGTAGTGCCCCACGGCCTTGATGACCGACTCGATGTCGGCGCCGACGAAATTCAGCGCGGCGTCGTCCGCGGCGGCCTGCGCCAGCGTCGGCGCCAGCAGCAGCGCGGCGGTGGGCGCGGCGCTGATCGCGCAGCACAGCATCGCACCCGCGCTCAGGCGGCGCAGCGCGGGAAGACGGGATTTGCTAACGGACTGTTTTTTCATGGTCGGACTTTAAATTAGTGGAACTCTAATGCGATGACGTTACGGTCGCTACCTGGCTTGCGCTGGCCCAGCAAATTCAACAGATTGGCCAGCGTCTCTTCGTATCCTTGTGCTGCCTCGGCCTGCCCGGAGAACTGCAGGCGGCCGTTGTTCAAACTGCCCTGGCCACTCAGCAGCAGCGGCCCTTTGACGGAACTGAGCGCGAGCTGCGCCTGCTGGCCGTGCCAGTCCAGCGCCAGCGCATAGCTGCCCAGCGGCCGGATCGACGACAGCCGCGAGGCCATGTCGCTCATTTCCAGCGTGGTGCGGCCATTGACGCTGGCCTGGCGGTTTTCCAGCGCCAGCTCCAAACCGGTCCACGACAGCCGCATGGTGCCGCTCGGCGCCAGCGTGTTGAGCGGCGCGCCCAGGCCGGACAGGCCCTCGGCCGGCAGCAGCAGCGCCGACGGGCTCAGTTGCCAGCGCGACCAGCTGCCGCGGAAGGTCACCGGCTGCGCCAGCGCGTCCGGGTTCTCCAGCTGCAGCTCGACCATGCCGATCAGCGACAGCGGCGAAATCTTCCAGCTGAAGCGCCCCGGCAGCAGCGGCGTGACCGGGCTGTTGTTGCCGGCCGCGCCGCCAATGAAGGCCGAACCGCGCCACAGCGTACCTTGCGCATCCCCCAGCGTCAAACGGCCGCCGGTGCGCGCTTCGACGATGGAACCGAGCCACGCCGCCGGAAAGAATACCAGCAGCGTGATGGCCATCGTCAGCGCGACAGTCAGCAACCATAGCACGGCGCGTTTCATCGGACTCCCTGGCGCAGCGTCAGCGTGGCGTTGACCACGCCCGGCGCGTCCTGCGCGGTAAAGCTGGCGTCCACCACGTTGATGCGGCTCTCGGTGCGGATCGCGTCCAGCCAGGCCACGATGCCGGCGTACTGCGCGCCGTTGAACTGCAGCTTGGCGTATTCGCCGGTGACGTTGAGCGACTGCGGATTGAGGCCGCGCGCGGACAGGCCGGCATTCAGCGTCTCGCGCGTCATCGGCGTCGGCGCGATGGTGTTCTGGCCTTGCAGCGCCTGCGCCTCGCGCGCCATCACCTGCATTTCTGCGGCCTGCTGGTGCAGCTGCGGCAGTTCCTTGTGCAGCCGCGCGGCGCCGTCCATCGCCGGGCCGATGGCGATGCTGTAGAACAGCGCCAGGCCGACAACGATGCCGCCGATACGCAGCAGCTTGCGTTCCTGCTCGGTGCGCACCTGCCAGAAGGCGTCGGCGCGCGCGCGCAGCGTGTTCAATGGATTCGGCTTGCTCATGATTTTCCTCCAGCGGTGAGCGGCTGGATTTTCCATGCGCCCGGCGACGGTTCCTGCATGTCCAGCTTGCGGCCGGCCAGCGCGCCGCGCAGCTGCTGCACGGCGGCGCCGTCCACGGTGTTCGGCTTGATCTTGACCAGCAGCGCGCGGTCCTTGTACTCCAGCGAAGCGATGATGTCCTTGCGCGGCAACACGTTCAGCGCCTCGCCAAAGCCGGCGCTGAGGGTGACGAATTCGTCGCCGCCCGCCTCGCCGCTATTGGCCTTGGCCAGGCCGATGTTGCGGCGCATCTGGTCCATCGGCGCCACCCGCAGCGGCTCGTTCGGGTAGACCGACTTGAAGGTCTGGATCATCGACAGGCTGACCGCCTGCGCTTCGCGCTTGAGGCGCATCCATTCGATGTTCAGGCCCACCACGTTGACCAGCACCGCCAGCGCAGCGATGCGCAGCGGCCAGCGCCAGCGCTGCCAGGCGCGCGCCGAGGCGCCGGTGTTGCCCAGCGCCGGCGCCAGGTCCAGGCCGGCGCCGCGCGCGCCGGCCACCCAGTGCGCCCAATGGTCGTCCTCCAGCGTCAGGTGCGGGATGTCGGCGGCCAGCGGCGCCAGTTGCGCCCTCTGCGCGGCCGACACGTACAGCGTGACCGGCTGCTCGCCGGCCAGCGCGCGCAGCGTCTGCAACGCGGCCTGCGGCTGCGCCGGCAGCGTCATGCCCAGGCCCTCGAATTGCGACTGGCGCAGCACCAGGTCGAAGCCGGCGTCGCCAGCCACCAGCGCGGCCGACACGGCGCCCGGCTGGAACGGCAGGCACAGTTGCGACGGCACCACCGACACCGCCTGCGCGCCCTGCGCCAGCAGCGCCTTGACCAGCACCTCCAGCCACGCGCGCTGCACCACGGCCACGCTGCGCATGCCGTCATCGTCGGCGGCGGTGGCGGCCAGCACGCAGTCGGCCGGATCGCCCAACACCTGCTCCTCCACCAGCGCCGGCAGCGCCGCCTTCAGTTTGGCGCCCGACAGCGGCGGCGTTTTCACGCGCAGCAGCGCGGTGTCCGACGCCGCCAGCAGCAGCGTCACGCGGCGCGCGGCGGCCACCATGGCGCCCAGGTTGCCCAGCGGCGCCGCGCCCTGCTGCAGCAGATTGCCGCCGTCGCCCACCAGCGCGAACGCGCAGGTCTGGCCGGCGCCGCTGTCGACGCTGGCCTTGGCCGGATAGCGGATAATTAGTGTAGTCAAAGGATCTCGCTTTCGTTCATCGCTGTTCTAGTATTCCCGTATCCAGGCCACCGTGGTGGTCGGCACCCGCCCCGGCCGCGCCAGCAAGGCCTGCGTTTCCAGCGTCGCCCGGTCGAGTTTTACCCGGCTGTAGGCCAGGAAGTAATCGCTGCGCACATCATACGGCACAAACACCTGCTTGCCGGACATCTGCGCCGTGCCGGTGAAGTCGGCCTTCTGGCGGTAGTACACGGTCTTGCGGGCGTTGACCATGGCCGCCGCTTCCGACAGCGACAGTTGCGGCACCAGCGCCGACAGCAGCTCGGCCGGCGCGGTGTTGACGTTGATGTTGGTCCCGTTGGTGGGCAGCACGATCACATAGTCCCGCAGCTGGTCGATGGCCGGCGGCGTGAAGCCGCTCACCGCCAGCAGGTCTTCCGCCCGCACCAGCTCCATCGGCTCGTCGGTGGTGGCCTGCTTCTGCTGCAGCGGCAGCGTTTGCGAGCGCGCCACCAGGTCGGCCACGCCCTGCGCCAGGCCGGGGTCCAGCCGCAGATTGGTCAGCAGCTTCTGGAACACGGCCAGCTGGTTCGGATCCACCTGCTTCGACGCGGCCAGGTTGGCGAGATTGTAGCGCGACTGCGCGTCCGTCATGCGGCCGGACAGCGTGGCGTCGAAATTTTCGCCCTGCAGGCGTTCGCGCTCGACATAGTCGTCCAGCCGCGTTTCCTCCAGCGGCGTGGCCCACACGCCGTTCAGCTGCGTGATGTTGGGCGAGTCCATCACGTCCTGGTTCAGAATCAGCCGGCTCAGGTCCAGCGCGCCGCGCAGGATCCAGCGCGTTTGCAGTTGCAGGCGCTGGTTCTCCATCGAGCGCACCTGCACCTGCTGCTGCCAGAACAGGCTGGCGACGATGGTCACCGCCAGGGTGGTCAGCAGCAGCGCGGTGATCACCGCGACCCCGCGTTGGCGCCGCAGCTTCATAGCGCCCCCAGCAGGAAGGACTTGATCAGCGGGACCTGCTGGCCGCGCAGCGTCAGCGCCACTTCCAGCCCGGTCGGCAGGCCGGCCACGCCGGCGCTGGAGACGCCGGCCGCCGCCACCCAGCCGCCGGCGTTGGCGGGGGTGGGCGCCGCGCCGGCCGCCGCCGACGGCACCCACAGGCGCATGTTCATGCTCTGCACGTTGGACTGCAGCGCCACCGCGCTGTTGGCGTCGGCCGTGTCGGTGTCGCTGAGCGCCGCCTGCCACAGGCTGTCGAGCTGCGTCAGCTCGCGGGTGGCGTTCGATTCGCGCCGCGTCAGCACGCCGTCGGCGTTCACGCGGTAGGACACCACCTGCAGCCGCGTGGGCTGGTTCTCGGCCATTACCACGCGCACCAGCGTGACGCGGTTGTCTTCGGCCTGGATGAAGGCGCGGCGGTGCAGCAGCGCGCTGCCGGCCAGGTTTTCGCAATCGCTCTGCAACTGCGCGAAGGCCAGTTGCAGGCCGCGGGTCTGCTCCATGTCGCTGGTCAGCGTCACGCGCGAGCGGATGATGCTGTCCAGCCCACGCCAGCCCAGCACCGCGATGATGGCCAGGATGGAAATGGCCAGCAGCAGTTCGATCAGCGTGAAGCCACGCGCGCGCGCGGTCATGAATTCAGCACCAGTTGGACCAGCTTGATGATGCGGCGCTCCGGATGGCTGGCCTCATACACGCTGACCTCCACCCGGCGGAAACGCGGATTGGGGCTGGCGATGACTTCTTCCTCGCACACCAGTGGCAGGTCGCCCTGCGGGCATTCAAAGGTGGTCTTGCCGATCGGCGGGAACACGCGCGACAGGCGCAGTTGCACCAGCCGGTTCTCGGCCGACCAGGTGGCCATCATGTTGGCGCGCAGGCCGTCACTGTTGCCGGTCAGGCTGCCGACTGCGCGCAGCGAGGCGATCAGCGCCGTGGCCACGATCATCAGCGCGACCAGCACTTCCAGCATGGTGAAACCGCGAGAGGAACGGCGCATGGTCAGTCCACCGTGAAGTGGCCGATGCCGTCGGCGCGGATGGCGACCGTGGTGCCGTCGCTGGCGGCCATGGTCAGCACGAAGGGTTTGTCGACCGGCTCGCGGCCGAAGACGATGCGCAGGTTGGCGTCCTGCAGCGCCGGCGCCGGGTCCAGCAGCAGCGTCACCGGGGCGTTCTTGAATTCGCGCTCGCGCAGCAGGTCGTCCTGCACTACCTGCTCCCATTGCTTGTTGTCGTTGCGGATCATGAAGCGGTAGCTGTCGCTGCCCGCCTCAAAGGCGATCTGGCGGTTGCGCACGATGGCCTCGTCGCGCGCCAGTTGCAGCAGCAACGCGATGCGCCTGGCATCCTGCTGCATGGCCTGTTTCTGGCCCGGCATGGCGCTGAGCGACACCAGCCCCAGCGTGATGCCCAGGATGACCATCACCACCAGCAGTTCGATCAGCGTGAAGCCACGCTGGCCGGCGCGCATGATCCCGCGTCCCGTCTGTGATCAGTTTTCCCAGGAACCGATGTCGGCGTCGTCGCCCGTGCCGCCCGGCTGGCCGTCGGCGCCGTAGGAGAACACGTCCACCTCGCCCTTGATGCCCGGCGACAGGTACTGGTACGGATTGCCCCACGGGTCCTTCGGCATCTTCTCGACGTAGCCGCCGGCCTTCCAGCCGTTGGCGGCCGGGCCGCTGGTCGGCTTTTCGATCAGCGCCTGCAGGCCCTGCTCGGTGGTCGGGTAGCGCTGGTTATCCAGCTTGTACAGCTTGAGCGCCTGCATGATGGTGGCGATATCGACCTTGGCGGCGGCCACTTTCGACTCGCCGGCGCGGTTCAGCAGCTTGGGCACCACCAGCGCGGCCAGCACGCCCATGATGACCACCACCACCATGATTTCGATCAGCGTAAAGCCGCGTTGCAGGCGTTGCGCGGCGCGGCGGCGAAGTGTGAGCTTTTTCATAATTTGATAACAAATTCAAAGAGTGCAGAGTATAAGGCGGAATCAGGGCGATGGCGATATCTACTTACTCAGTCGCGCTTGCGGGCGCTGGCGTCGATGCGGGCACGGGCACCGTCGTTGCTGCCGCCGTAGTCCGCCGTCGCCGGCGCGGTGGCGGTCATCACCTTGGGGGCGTCGGCGACGAAGGGCGCGATGCCCAGCGCCGCGTCGATCTCGCGCGGGTAGATCAGGAAGCCGCGCGTGATCACCGCCGCCACCTTGCGCACGTCCTCGATGTTCTTGGTCGGGTCGCCGTCCACCAGCACGATGTCGGCCAGCTTGCCCGGCGTGATGCTGCCGCGCTCATTGCTGGTGCGGGTGTAGCGCGCGCCGTTGCGGGTGGCCACCTGCAGCGCCTGCGCCGGCGTCAGCCCGGCCTTGACCAGCAGCGCCAGCTCCGAGTGCAGCGTAAAGCCGGGAACGTCGTCGGTGCCGGCCACGATCGGCACGCCGGCCTTGTACATGATGCCGACGAATTGCACCATCTTGGCGTACGACTTCTCGTAGCGCTTCAGTTGGGCGTCGCCTTCGATCTTCATGGTGCCTACCTTGAAGCCGCGCGCCACGTCCGGCGGCATGTGCGACGCCACCGCCGCATACGGCTCGTTCATGTCGCCGTCGCGCTGCTTGAGGAAGGCGAAGGTGGCCATGGTCGGGTCGATGGAAATCTGCTTCTTCGCCAGGTAGGCGACGAAGTCCTTGACCGGCCTGGAATTGAAGTCCAGGTCCGCCACCTTCTCGGCCGGCAGCACGAAGCGGTTGAGATTACGGGTTTCGGTGTCCGGCTTGACCAGGAAATTCAGCAGCACCTGGTTGATGTGCTGGATTTCGTCGTAGCCGGCGTCCAGCGCCTCCTGCGCGCGCAGCCCGGCCGGAATGTGGCCCGAGACGCGCATGCCGCGGCTGTGCGCATACGCCACCGTCTCCTTCAGGATGGCTTTCGGGAACGAGTTATAGATCTTCAGCTGCGGATAGCCGCGCTCCGCGTACCAGTCGATGGCCTCCTTGGCCTGCTTCAGGTCCTTGATGACGAAGCCGTTGTTGGCGCTGTACGGGCTTTCGCCCTCCAAAAAGCCGGCCGGCACCACCTGCGGCGCCAGCAGCTTGCCGGCGGCGGTTTCGTCCAGCATGGCCTGCAGCTGCTTGTTGTCGTTGCCCATGTCGCGCACGCTGGTCACGCCGGTGGACATATTCAGCGCGCCGCCCCAGCGGTCCACGTGGCCGTGCAGGTCGAACAGGCCAGGCAGCACGATGCGGCCGGCGGCATCGATGGTGTTGTCGGCCTCGCGCACCGGCGAGCCGGCCGGCAGCACGGCGGTGATGCGGCCGCGCAGCACGTAGATGTCCGACGGCTGGCCGACGCTGGCCTTGTCGCTGTCGAAGATGCGGGCGTTGCGCACCACCGTCAGGCCGGTGAGCGGGTGCTGCAGCTTGTCGGCCATGGCGGTCAGCAGCTTCTGTTCGGCCGTTTTCTGGCGCGCGGCCAGCGTGGCGGTGGCGCCCTGCCAGCCCTCTTCCAGCATGCTGGCGAAGCCGGGGATGATGACGCCGAACAGGCGCGGTTGCGCATCGGCGGTGGCCCAGTAGAACGAGGGCGACAGGCCGACGCCGGTCTGCGCCAGCAGGCGCACGGTCTGTTTCTGGCCGGCCGCGCTGGTGACTTCCACGCGGTCCAGCTCCTGCTGCGACAGGGTGCCCGATGGCAGCAACGGCAGCTTGCCGTCCGGCGCTTTCGCCAGCGCGGCAATGGCAATCGACTCCACTTCGAATGAGCTGTTCAGCGGCAGATAGGCGGCCGGACCACTGACGGTTTTCTGGCCCTGCTCGGAGGTCGACTTCCACTGCGCCTGGTCGCCCTGGCGGCTGAACTGCTCGTCGACCACGGCGCCGAAGGTGGAGTTGCCCTTGACCGCGTACTCGGTCATGGTGCCGTCCGCCCCCAGGCGGAACTGCTCGGTCAATTCCGGGCCGCGGCCATTGTCCTTGTAGATGAAGCGCACCTTGGTCAGGCCGTCGTCCTCGCGCGTGACGACCTGCTCGCCGATCTGCTTCTGGTTTTCCGCGATGATCAGGTACCTGGTGGTGGTGGCGGCGTGCGCGGCGAAGGCGGCGGCTAAAGCGAACGGCAGGACGGCAAGTCGTTTCATCGGTTTCCTTGGTTAAGTGTGAGCGGCGCACACCGGGCAGGCGCCGTTGCGGGCGACGCCGATGCTGGTCCATTCCATGCGCAGGCCATCGAGCATCAGCAGGCGGCCGGCCAGCGAGGTGCCCACGCCCATCAGCAGCTTGAGCGCCTCGGCCGCCTGCATGGCGCCGACCACGCCCACCAGCGGCGCGAACACGCCCATGGTGGAACAGGCCACGTCCTCGAACTTCTGGTCCTGCGGGAACAGGCAGGAGTAGCACGGCTGCGCGCCGCCGCGCGGATCGAAGACGCTGATCTGGCCGTCGAAGCGGATCACGGCGCCGGACACCAGCGGTGTATTCGCCGCCACGCAGGCGCGGTTCACCGCGTGGCGGGTGGCGAAGTTGTCGGTGCAGTCCAGCACCACGTCGGCGTCGGCCACCAGCTGCGCCAGGCGGGCGTCGTCCACGCGCTCGTTCAGCGCGGTGACGGTGATCTCGGGATTGATCTGCTGTAGCGTGAGGCGCGCCGATGCGGCCTTGGACTGGCCCACGCGTTCGGTGGTGTGGGCGATCTGGCGCTGCAGGTTGGTCAGGTCGACGGTGTCGTCATCGACCAGCGTGATGCGGCCGACGCCGGCCGACGTCAGGTACATGGCGGCCGGCGAACCGAGGCCGCCGGCGCCGATCACCAGCGCGTGCGCATCGAGCAGCGCCTGCTGGCCCTCGATGCCGATTTCGTCGAGCAGTATGTGGCGCGAGTAGCGCAGCAGTTGTGAGTCGTCCATCGTCTCTATGCGGCACGGGCGCGCATCCGGTTATTTGGCTTTGGTGTCGGGCTTGAGCAGTGTCTCGGTCTTTACCGGCGTATCCGGCTTGGTTTCGCCGACATCGTTGGCCGGCTTGGCGTCGGCCTTCGACACCTGGACCGGCAAGCCCTTGAAGTGGTTCAGCGCCTGCGCCAGCTGGAAGTCGTCGCGGGAGCCGAATTCCACCGGCTTCCATTTCTTCGACAGCGCCGCCATGCGCTGTTCGTCTTCCAGCACATCGCGCTTGTTGGCGACTTCCGGATCCTTGTCGTTGCCGAGGTGTTTTTGCAGGTCGGCCTCGCGCACGCGCAGGCCGTTCAGGCCATCGCCTTCGGCGGTTTCGTCGACCAGCAGATCGGGCGTGATGCCGCGCGCCTGGATGGCGCGGTTCTTCGGCGTGTAGTAGCGCGCGGTGGTCAGCTTGACGGCGGTATCGGCGGTCAGCTGGCGCAGCGTCTGCACCGAACCCTTGCCGAAGGTCTGCTGGCCGATGATGGTGGCGCGCTTGTAGTCCTGCAGCGCGCCGGCCACGATCTCCGAGGCCGAGGCGGAACCGGCGTTCACCAGCACCACCATCGGCACCTCCTTCAGCGCCGCCGGCAGCTTGGCCAGCGGGTCGTTACGGGAACGCGGCGCGTAGAATTCCTGGCGGCCGTAGAAGGTCTCCTTGGAGCTGGCCAACTGGCCATTGGTCGAGACGATCACCGCATCCTTGGGCAGGAAGGCGGCCGATACGCCAATGGCGCCCGGCACCACGCCGCCCGGATCGTTGCGCAGGTCCAGCACCAGGCCCTTGATGTGCGGGTCCTGCTGGTACAGGGCGGTGATCTTCTTCGCCATGTCGTCCACGGTCGGTTCCTGGAACTGCGAGATGCGCACCCACGCATAACCCGGCTCGATGATCTTGGCCTTGACGCTCTGCACGCGGATTTCCTCGCGCGTGATGTTGAACACCAGCGGCTTGTCCTCGTCCTTGCGGCTGATGGTGACGCTGACCCTGGAGTGCGGCTCGCCGCGCATCTTCTTCACCGACTCGTCCAGCGACATGCCCTTGATCAGGGTGCCGTCGATGCGGGTAATCAGGTCGCCGGCCTTGATGCCGGCCTTGAAGGCCGGCGTGTCCTCGATCGGCGACACCACCTTGATGTAGCCATCCTCCATGCCCACCTCGACGCCGATGCCGACGAATTTGCCGGCCACGGTTTCGCGCATTTCGCGGAAGGCTTTCTTATCGAGGTAGACCGAGTGCGGATCGAGCGACGACACCATGCCGGAAATGGCCTCGGTCAGCAGCTTCTTGTCGTCCACGGTTTCGACGTAGTCGGTCTTGATCAGGCCAAACACGTCCGACAGCTGGCGCAGTTCCTCCAGCGGCAACGGCGCGCCGGTGACCTTTTGCGCGATGGCGGAAAACTGGAACGAGGCGGCAACCCCAGCCACCATACCGAGGCCGATCAGGCCGATGCTCTTGACTTTGTTGCCCATATTGTCCGCGTTACCTTAAAACTTGACCCAGCCCGCCGGGTCGAATGTCGCGCCCTGATGGCGAAGTTCGAAGTATAGCCCTGATTCCTCGCTACTGCCGGTATTGCCAACGCTGGAAATCACCTCGCCCGGCTTGACGGTGTCGCCCGGCCGTTTGAACAGCGATTCGTTGTTCGCATACAAGCTCATGTACTGGCCGCCGTGGTCGATGATGATCAGGTTGCCGAAGCCGCGCATCCATTCGGCGATCACCACCCGGCCGGTGGCCACCGCGTGCACCTCGGCGCCCTCGCTGGCGCGGATGAACACGCCTTTCCAGGTCGGCCCCTCGCCGCGGCGGGAGCCGTACTTGGCCGTGACCTTGCCGGCCACCGGCGCGCGCAGCTGACCTTTCAGGCTGGCGAAGGCACCGGCCGGCGCCACCGGCGCCAGCGCGATATCGGCCGGCTTGGCAGGCGTCTCGTCCACCGGCGCCGGGGCCGGCGTCGGCCTGACAGCAGCCACTTTCGGCGGCTCGTCGGCGTCGATCGCGTCGGCCGGGTTGGGCGCGGCCGGCTGCGCCGGCTTGATGGTGCCGGATTTGTTCTGGTTGGCCCGGGCCAGGCGCTGGCGCTCCGCCTCGGCGGCGGCCTTGGCCTTGGCCAGCGCGCGCGCCTCGGCCTCCGCCTTGGCCTTGGCCGCCTTGGCGGCAGCCACCTGTTCCTGGCGTTTCTTCTCGGCGGCGGCAGCGGCGGCCTGCTCGGCGATCAGCTTGTTCAGCTTGTCCACCAGGGCCGTCATGCGCTGCTCGTCGCGCTCCAGGTTGCCCGCCTCCTTGCGCTGGACCACCAGTTTGTTCGACAGGCTGGCCAGCAAGGCCGCGCGGCGGCCCTTTTCCTGCTCCAGTTTCGCTTTCTGCTGCAACTGTTCCTGGGCGATTTCTTCCAGCTCGTCCTTGGCGTTCTGCGCCTGCTCCTGGTTGACCTCGACGGCCTTGAGGTTGGCGCGCAGCGCCTCCAGCAGCCGCGCCTGCGCCTGCGACACATAGGCCAGCATCTGCAGGTCGCGGTTGATGCGGTTGGGATTGTCGCCGGACAACAGCAGCTTGATGCGGTCCTCGTTGCCCGCCACGTACTGCTCGCGCAGCAGCCTGGCCAGCTGCTGTTTCTGCTGGGCGACCGTGGCCGCCAGCCGCTCGTGCTCGGACGACAGCTGCTGCAGCTTGACGTTGGTGTCGGCCTGCTCCTGCTGCAGGTCGCGCAGCGCGCGGTTGGCGTCGGAAATCGCCTGCTCCGACTCGGCCAGCGTGTCGGCCGCGTCGTCCTTGGCGCTCTCGGTCTTGCTGATGTCCTTTTTCAGGGCCGACAGCTTTTGCTGCACGCCGGCGCGCTCGGCCTCGGCCGCCGCTTTCTGCTTGCTGCGCTCGGTCACCTTGCCGAACGGCGCCGCCGGACTGATGCCGGCCGCGCCCATCGACAACATCAGCAGCAACGCTGCCACATGGCGGTACGAAGAAGCCAAATTACTTGGCCTTGCCCTGGTTGGCCACGGCCGCCTGGGCGGCGGCGATGGCGTCGGCGTCGCCCAGGTAGTAGTGGCGGATCGGCTTCAGGTTCTCGTCCAGCTCGTACACCAGCGGGGTGCCGTTGGGAATGTTCAGGCCGACGATGTCGCTGTCGCTGATGCCGTCCAGCATCTTGATCAGCGCGCGCAGGCTGTTGCCGTGGGCCGAGATGATGATCTTCTTGCCGGCCTTGATGGCCGGGGCGATTTCCTCGTCCCAGGCCGGCACCACGCGCGCCACCGTGTCCTTCAGGCACTCGGTCAGCGGAATTTGCTCTTTCGACAAGCCGGCGTAGCGCGGGTCGTTGAAGGAGGCGCGGTCATCGGTCGGCTCCAGCGCCGGCGGCGGCGTGTCGTAGCTGCGGCGCCAGACCAGCACCTGCTGGTCGCCGTACTTGGCGGCGGTTTCCGCCTTGTCCAGGCCCTGCAGCGCGCCGTAGTGACGCTCGTTCAGGCGCCAGTCGTTCTTGATTGGCAGATACATCATGTCCATCTCGTCCAGCGCCAGCCACAGCGTGCGCACGGCGCGCTTCAGCACCGAGGTATAGGCCAGGTCGAAGCTGTAGCCGCCCTCTTTCAGCAGCTTGCCGGCCTGCCTGGCCTCGTTGCTGCCTTTTTCGGTCAGGTCAACATCGGTCCAGCCGGTGAAGCGGTTCGACAGGTTCCAGGTGGATTCGCCATGGCGCATGAAAACGATTTTGTACATGTGGACTATCTTTTCAGGAAAAGTTGGAAAACCGTGTAATAAGAACTTCAAACAGCTTCTATTTTATAATGCGCGGATTAAGTTCAACCATTGGAATCCTGTGAAATTCTTCATCGACAATATTTTTCTGATTGCCATCGTGCTGATTTCCGGCGGCGCCCTGCTGTGGCCGTCGCTAACCGTGCGCGGCAAGCGTGGCAGCCCGCAAGACGTTACCATGTTGATTAATCGCGGCAAGGCCACCATCTTGGATGTGCGCGACGCCAAGGACTACGCCGACGGCCACTTGCCTGAAGCCAAGAACATCCCGCTGGCCGATCTCGACAAGCGCCTGTCCGAACTGGACAAGTTCAAGAGCCGCAGCCTGATCGTGGTGGGCAAGACCGACGCCCGCGCCTCGGCCGCCGCGGCCAAACTGGGGAAAGCCGGCTTTGCCGACGTGGTCAACCTGGAAGGTGGCATTGCAGCCTGGCAAAAAGCCGGCCTGCCACTGGCCAAATAATTGGGAGAATCATCATGACTGCCGAAGTAATCATGTATACCACCGCCGTCTGCCCCTACTGCGTGCGCGCCGAGCGCCTGCTGGAGTCCAAGGGCGTGACCGGCCTGAAGAAGATCCGCGTCGACCTCGACCCGGAACAACGCCTCACCATGATGCAGAAGACCGGCCGCCGCACCGTGCCGCAAATCTACATCGGTGACACCCACGTCGGCGGTTTCGACGATTTGTATGCGCTGGATCAAGCGGGCGGCCTGTCCCCCTTGTTAAATGGCTAATGCGCCCCATAATTGACGCAGGGCCGGGAAACCCTTTAAAACCAACATGGTTTTGATACAATGGCCCTCGCGTTTGATTTGAGCTGTCTTCTAGCCATACCAAGCATACATCATCGAAACTACAACGAAAGCGTTCCATGTCTGAAGAAAATCTGCAACCAGTATTCCAAATCCAACGCGTCTACCTGAAAGACCTGTCGCTGGAACAACCTAATTCGCCGGCGATCTTCCTGGAACAGGAAGCCCCAACCATCGAAGTGGCCCTGGATGTGGGCGCCGAGCCGCTGGCGGACGGCATCTTCGAATCGACCGTGACCATCACCGTGACCGCCAAGGTCAAGGACAAAGTGGCATTCCTGGTGGAAGGCAAGCAGGCTGGCATCTTCGAAGCCCGCAACATTCCTGCGGACCAGCTGGACCCACTGCTGGGCATCGGCTGCCCGAACATCGTTTACCCATACCTGCGTTCGAACATTGCCGACGTCATCACCCGCGCCGGCTTCCCGCCAGTGCACCTGGCGGAAATCAACTTCGAAGTGTTCTACCAGCAGCGCCAGCAGGCGATCGCCGAAGCTGCCGCCCAGGCGCCAGCCGCTGACGCGACCCACTAAGCACCACGCAATACCCTCGCCGCCGGACGCTCGTCCGGCGGTTGTTTCATCCTCTCAAGGTAAGCCATGACATTTCCCCGTTGGATCGCTGCTCTGACCATGACGCTGGCCGCCGCCGGCAGCCAGGCATACGACTTCAAAACGGTGGGCGCCAATCCCGTCATCCTGTACGACGCGCCCTCGACCAAGGGGGGCAAACTGTTTGTCGTGCCGCGCGGCGCGCCGCTGGAAGTGGTGCTGGCCTACGGCGAATGGCTCAAGGTGCGCGACGTCAACGGCGAACTGGCGTGGACCGAGGCCAAGGGCCTGAGTCCGAAACGCAACGTCATCGTCCGCGCCGCCAACCTGAAAATCCGCGCCACGCCGGATGACGGCGCCGCCGCCGTGTTCACCGCCGACAAGGGCGTGCTGCTGGAACTGTCGGAAACCGCGGCCGGCGGCTGGATCAAGGTGCGTCACCGCGACGGCCTGGCTGGCTACGTCAAACAATCGGAAGTCTGGGGCATATAATTGCCGTAGCGGCGCCGCCCCGACGCGCCGGATGAGATCCCATGCAAGAAAACACTAGCAAACATGCGGGCGTGGCCCGCAAGGTGAGCGTGCTCGGCGCAGGCGCCTGGGGCACGGCCGTGGCCATGGCGCTGGCCCAGCGCCACGACGTGCTGCTGTGGGGCCGCAACGCGGCCGCGCTGCGCGACATGGCGCGCGACCGCGTCAACGCCGCCTACCTGCCCGGCCAGCCGTTCCCGGACCGCCTGCAGGTGGCGCCCGACTTCGACGCGGCGCTGGCCCACGTGGCCGCGCCCGGCAGCCTGCTGATCGCCGCCTGCCCGGTGGCCGGCCTGCGGCCGCTGCTGCAATCGCTGCAGGGCCGCGCCATCCCCAACGTGGTGTGGCTGTGCAAGGGTTTTGAATACGATACCGGCCTGCTGCCGCACCAGATCGTCCGCGAGGTGCTGGGCGACGCGGTGCCGGGCGGCGCGCTGTCCGGGCCGTCGTTCGCGCAGGAAGTGGCCAAGGGCCTGCCGTGCGCGCTGACCATCGCCTCCGACTCGGCCGCGCTGCGCGCCTGCGTGGTGGACACCGCGCATGGCGGCAATATGCGCGTCTACTCCAGCGAGGACCTGGCCGGCGTGGAAGTGGGCGGCGCGGTCAAGAACGTGCTGGCGATCGCCACCGGCGCCGCCGATGGCCTGGGACTGGGGCTGAACGCGCGCGCCGCGCTGATCACGCGTGGGCTGGCCGAGATTACCCGTCTGGGCGTGGCGCTGGGCGGCAAGCCGGAAACCTTCATGGGCCTGACCGGCATGGGCGATCTGATCCTGACCTGCACCGGCGACCTGTCGCGCAACCGCCGCGTCGGGCTGGGGCTGGCGCAAGGCAAGCCGCTGGCGGTGATCGTGCAGGAGCTGGGCCACGTGGCGGAAGGCGTGCCGTGTGCCAAGGCGGTGCGCGAACTGGCGGGCAAGCTGGGCGTCGAGATGCCGATCACCAATGCGGTGGCGGGGGTGTTGTTCGATGGCGACCAACCCCAGACCATGGTCGCCCGCCTGCTGTCGCGCGACCCCAAAGACGAATAACCCCGCGACACCGTCCGGTCTGGCCCGTGCGCCGATATGGGGTCTGACCCCGCACGGGGTCAGACCCCGTGGAGCTTGCGGGGTTACGCCTCTTCCAAATCCGACTTCGCCTCGCGCATCCACTGCACCAGCGGATACGCGTCCTTCAAGCCCGCGGCGAGAACAGGCACCAGCTTCTCCGGCTGATTCAGCGGCAAATCGATCTCGGTCCACACAAAGAAACTCTTGAGCTTGATGTACTCGATATGCTCATGCTCGGGATCGAAGCCCTTGGGCGGCCGCATCAGCTTGCCCTCGTCCTGGATATCGCCGTAGGTGGCCACCAGCCGCTTGTTCTTCAGCACCTTGCGGAAGCCGGCCGCGTCATCGACCATGTGCTGGCGCAGCGCCTTCAACCGGTGCGGCGGCGGCATGTACTCGCCGGCGCCAAACAGCAGCTTGCCGTGGCCATCGATCTGCATGTAATAAGTCGGCCCGCCGGCCTTGCTCGGGCGGCGCATGTCGTTCGGCGCCACCGCCGCCGAAAAGCGCGTCTTGTACGGGCTTTTATCGTGGGCGAAGCGCACGTCGCGGTTGATGCGGAACATCGCCTTCTTCGGATTGCTGAACTTGACCTGCGCATCGAACTTGCCCAGTTCCGCAATCATCTGCGTCACCACCTGCAGAAATTCCTCGCGCAGGATGTCATAGCGCGGCTTGTTCATGATGAACCACGGCCGGTTGTTGTTGTCCGCCAGTTCGCGCAGGTATTGGGTCAGATCGCGCAGATGCATTACATTCCTTATTTGGTGTTGGCCGGCCGCTTGCCGACCGTGATGTCGAGCGTGGTTTCCCGGTTCTTGCGCAGGACCGTCATTTTAGCTTTTCCGCCCGGAACCAGCTGGGCGATGAGATTGAGCATGCTGTTGGTGTCCGTCACCGGTTGGCCGTCGACCGACAGCAAGATGTCGCCCGGCTTGATGCCGCCCTTGTCGGCCGGGCCGTTGCGCACCACGCCGGCGATGATGGCGCCGCTCTGGCGCTGCAGGCCGAAACTGCTGGCCAGCTCGGGCGTGATCTCCTGGCTCTCGACGCCGATCCAGCCGCGCACCACGTGGCCGGTCTTGATGATGGCTTCCATCACGTTCTTGGCGGTCGACACCGGAATCGCGAAGCCGATGCCGACCGAGCCGCCGGACTGCGAATAAATCGCCGAGTTGATGCCCAGCAGATTGCCGCCGGTGTCCACCAGCGCCCCGCCCGAGTTGCCGAAGTTGATGGCGGCGTCGGTCTGGATGAAGTTCTCGAAATGGTTGATGTGCAGGTTGTTGCGCCCCAGCGCGGAAATGATGCCCATGGTCACCGTCTGGCCGACGCCGAAGGGGTTGCCGATGGCCAGCACCACGTCGCCCACCTGCGCCTGCTCGGCCTGGCCCAGCACGATCACCGGCAGCTTGTCGAGGTTGATCTTGATGACGGCCAGGTCGGTCTCCGGATCGGTGCCGACCAGCCGGGCGGCGGCCTTGCGGCCGTCGGCCAGCACCACCTCGATCTCGTCGGCCGCCTCCACCACGTGGTTGTTGGTCAGGATGTAGCCCTGCGCCGAGACGATCACGCCCGAGCCCAGGCTGGACTCCTCGTCGTCATCGTCGCGCTCGCGGTTGTCGAAGAATTTCTTGAAGAACGGGTCGCGCAGCAACGGGTGCTTGCCGCGCTTGGGCATCTTGCTGGTGATGATGTTGACCACCGCCGGCATGGCGCGCGCGGCGGCCGCCCGGTACGAGCCGGCCGCCGACAGCGGCGGCTTGGACGGCCCGGCCTCCAGCATCGCCGCCGGATGGTCGGTGCTGCCCATCTGCTGCACCCGCACCGGCGCCGGACGCTCGCCGCCCACCGCCTTATAAACAAAATACAGTGCCAATACGACGGTCACCGTTTGCGCAAACAATAACCAGAGTCGTCGCATCGCAGTCCAGCCTGCCGCTCGTGAGGCGGCTTCCAATTATTTTTTCAGAGAATCGCGAATTTCGCGCAGCAGCACAATATCTTCCGGCGGTGGCGGCGGCGGCGCGGCGGCAGCGGCGGCCTCGTCCTGCTTGTGGCCCAGCGTGCGCGCCTTGTTCATCAACCGCACCATCTGGAAGATGACAAACGCCAGGATGATAAAGTTCAGCAGGATAGTAGCAAAATTCCCGTAGGCGAACACGGCGCCCAGTTTCTTGGCTTCCGCCAGGCTCAGATTGGCCGCCTGGCCGTTGAGCGGGATGTAGTAGTTGGCGAAGTCCAGCCCGCCAAACAGCTTGCCGATCGGCGGCATGATGATGTCGGCCACCAGCGAATCGACGATCTTGCCGAAGGCGCCGCCGATGATGACGCCCACCGCCAGATCGACCACATTGCCCTTCATCGCGAATTCTTTGAATTCCTTCATCATTGCCATATTTTTATCCTCGCTGTGTGGTCAATTGTGAACAAAACTGCACTTGGATCATACTATTTTTTCAATTGGATTCCAAACACGCTTGTCGTTTACGCATTTGCAAGCCGAATTACGCTATAAATTGACCTACATCAATTTCCGCTCATCCCCCGAGCCTCTATCATCGCACCGGGAACGGTGTTCAGCCTGTACAACTTGGGAATCGAGCAACGTTGGTGTAAAGAGTTGCATCTTGCATACCTTCTCATGTAAGGTTGCTGGATTTCGTGCTTTATCCAAGTTTTCAGGCTTTCAGGCTGTACACATTTCTCTAGATTTTGTTCGCACTTTGACTGATTGGGGTTTGTATGAGTAACGAAAAGCAGGTCGATTCAGGCCGCCGCGGATTGCTGGTGGCGACCGGCGCGGCGGGCGGGGTAGTGGGACTGGCCACCGCGGGCGCATTGGTAAGCACCTTTCAGCCGTCGGAACGCGCCAAGGCGGCCGGCGCGCCGGTCGAAGTGGATATCTCCACGCTCAACCCGGGCGAAATGAAAACCGTCGAATGGCGCGGCAAGCCGGTCTGGATCATCAAGCGCACGCCGGACATGATCGCGTCGCTCAAGAAAACCGACGGCAAGGTGGCCGACGCCGACTCCAAGCGCAATCCCGAAGAATTCACCCCCGAATACGCCCGCAACGAATGGCGCTCGCGCAAGCCCGAGCTCATGGTTGCGGTCGGCATCTGCACCCACCTGGGCTGCTCACCCTCGTCCAAGTTCACCCCCGGTCCGCAGCCCAACCTGCCGGACGACTGGGAAGGTGGCTTCCTCTGCCCTTGCCATGGCTCGACTTTCGACATGGCTGGCCGTGTATTTAAGAACAAACCGGCACCGGACAACCTGCAGGTGCCGCGCTATATGTTTTTGAGCGACACCAAGCTGGTCATCGGTAAAGACGAGAAAGGCGAGGCATAACATGGGCGCGTTCAAGGAGACAAAATTCCCGGCCGACGCACCGGCCGCACAAAAAGCCCTGGGCTGGATCGACGACCGCTTCCCGCTCAGCAAGCTGTGGAATGATCAGTGGGGCAAGTACTACGCCCCGAAAAACTTCAATTTCTGGTACATCTTCGGCTCGCTGGCGATGCTGGTGCTGGTGCTGCAGATCGTCACCGGCATCTTCCTGACCATGCACTACAAGCCGGACGCCAACCTGGCCTTCGGCTCGGTCGAATACATCATGCGCGAGGTGCCGTGGGGCTGGCTGGTGCGCTATATGCACTCGACCGGCGCCTCGTCGTTCTTCATCATCATCTACCTGCACATGACGCGTGGCCTGCTGTACGGCTCGTACCGCAAGCCGCGCGAGCTGATCTGGCTGTTCGGCTTTGCCATCTTCCTGTGCCTGATGGCCGAGGCCTTCTTTGGCTACCTGCTGCCGTGGGGCCAGATGTCGTACTGGGGCGCGCAGGTGATCGTCAACCTGTTCGGCGCCATCCCCTTCATCGGCCCCGACCTGTCGCTGTGGATCCGCGGCGACTACGTGGTGTCCGACGCCACGCTGAACCGCTTCTTCGCCTTCCACGTGATCGCCATCCCGCTGGTGCTGCTGGGCCTGGTGGCGGCGCACCTGATCGCGCTGCACGAAATCGGTTCGAGCAACCCGGACGGCATCGAGGTCAAGGAAAACCTCGGCGCCGACGGCCACCCGGTCGACGCCATCCCCTCGCACCCCTACTACACGGTGCACGACCTGTTCGGCGTGTCGGTGTTCCTGCTGCTGTTCAGCGCGGTGGTGTTCTTTGCGCCGGAAATGGGCGGCTACTTCTTGGAGTACAACAACTTCCTGCCGGGCGACTCGCTGAAGACCCCGCTGCACATCGCGCCGACCTGGTACTTCACCGCGTTCTACTCGGTGCTGCGCGCCACCACCGCCGACTTCATGTGGGTGCTGATGTGCTTTGTGGCGGTCTACGTGGTGTTCATCTGGCTCAAGTCGCGCCTGGCGCGCACCACCAAGATCGTCATTGCCGCGATCGCGCTGCTGGCCATCGTCGGCATGCTGCCGCAGGTGCTGGACGCCAAGTTCTGGGGCGTGGTGTTCTTCGGCTCGTCGGTGGTGATCCTGGCCTTCCTGCCATGGCTGGACAAGTCGCCGGTCAAGTCGATCCGCTACCGCCCGAGCTGGCACAAATACGTGTACGCCGTGTTCTTCCTGTCGTTCCTGACGCTGGGCTACCTGGGCACGCTGCCGCCGACCGACGGCCGCACCATCGTTTCGCAAGTGTGCACCCTGCTGTACTTTAGCTTCTTCCTGTTCATGCCCTGGTGGAGCGCCATGGGCACGTTCAAGAAGGTGCCGGACCGCGTGGTCTTCCACGCCCACTGACCGCTAAAGGATAAAAGGACAACACATGAACTTCCCGAAACGACTGCTTGCCATGCTGGCCCTGCTGCCGGCGCTGGCCCTGGCCAACGAAGGCGGCGTGGCGCTGGACAAGGCGCCGGACCGCTCCAACAACCTGGCGGCGCTGCAGCACGGCGCCAAATTGTTCGTCAATTACTGCCTGAACTGTCATAATGCGTCCTCCATGCGCTACAACCGCCTGAAAGACCTGGGCTTGAGCGAGGAGCAGATCAAGGCCAATCTGCTGTTTACCGGGGACAAGGTGGGCGAAATGATGACCACCACCATGAATCCGAAGGACGCCAAGGCGTGGTTCGGCGTGGTGCCGCCGGACCTGTCGGTGATCCAGCGCGCGAAAGCCTCGGGTGCGGGCACCGGCAGCGACTACCTGTACACTTACCTGCGCACGTTCTACAAGGACGACACCCGCCCCACCGGCTGGAACAATCTCGTGCTCAACAATGTGGCGATGCCGCATGTATTGTGGGAATTGCAAGGTATTCAGCGGAAAATTGACAAAGAAGTACCGGATCCGCACGAACACGGCAAAATGATTCACGAGTTTGCTGGATTTGAGCAGGTCACTCCGGGTAAACTAAGCAAGATTGAGTACGACACCGCCGTGGCCGACCTGGTCGGCTACATGGAGTGGATGGCCGAGCCGGCGGCGCAGACCCGCAAGAAACTCGGCGCCGCGGTGGTGCTGTTTATGGCCTTGTTCGCCTTCCTGGCCTGGCGCCTGAACGCGTCGTACTGGAAAGATGTGAAATAGACGAGAGCGCCGGCTGGTACGGCGCTTGTTTTTGCGAAGCCCGCATCGACGGGCCGATATGGGGTGATCCGTTCGCGGCCCACCCCCTTTTGTTCTTCTAAGGAACGATAAACATGATGGTTCTCTACTCGGGCACGACCTGCCCATTTTCGCAACGCTGCCGCCTGGTCCTGTTTGAAAAAGGCATGGACTTCGAAGTGCGCGATGTCGACCTGTTCAACAAGCCGGAAGATATCTCGACCATGAATCCGTATGGTCAGGTGCCGATTCTGGTCGAGCGCGAGCTGATCCTGTACGAATCGAACATCATCAACGAGTACATCGACGAGCGCTTCCCGCACCCGCAGCTGATGCCGGCCGACCCGCTGATGCGCGCGCGCGCCCGCCTGATGCTGTTCAACTTCGAAAAAGAACTGTTCGTCCACGTGCACACGCTGGAAAGCGAGCGCGCCAAGGGCAACGACAAGAGCCACGACAAGGCCCGCGCCGAAATCCGCGACCGCCTGACCACGCTGGCGCCGCTGTTCCTGAAGAACAAATACATGCTGGGCGACGAATTCTCGATGCTGGACGTGGCGGTCGCGCCGCTGCTGTGGCGTCTGGATCACTACGGCATCGAACTGTCGAAGACCGCCGCGCCGCTGATGAAATACGCCGAGCGCATCTTCTCGCGTCCGGCCTACATCGAAGCGCTGACGCCGTCGGAAAAGGTCATGCGCCGTTAAGCGGCCCGACCGTGTTAGTCTGAAGACCCGCGGCGCGCCGGCCGGCTCCCTGGCCGGCGGCGCGCCGTGTTTTTACCGCAGTCTGGAACCCCATGTCTGAAATCTCCACCAAGCCCTACCTGCTGCGCGCCATCTACGAATGGTGCACGGACAGCGGCTACACCCCCTACCTCGCCGTCAAGGTCGACGCCGCCACGACGGTGCCGATGGAATACGTCAAAAAGGGCGAAATCGTGCTCAACATCAGCTTCGGCGCCACCTCGGGGCTGAAGATGGACAACGACAGCATCCGCTTCCACGCCCGCTTCGGCGGCGTCTCGCGCGAGATCTTCATCCCGGTCAACAACGTGATGGCCATCTACGCCAACGAAAACGGCCAGGGCATGGCCTTCGAACCGCAACTGGGCCAGCCCTCGGCGCCGGCGCCGGAAGCGGCCGAAGACGTGCCGGCCGCGCCGGTGCTGTCAGCCGTCCCCAGCGCCGCGGGCGAGGCCAAAACCGAGCCGTCCGAGCCGCCAAGCGACGACACCGACCCGCCCAAAAAGGGCGGCCGCCCCACCCTGACGCGTATTAAATAGCGTATAATTCGCCCCGTAAAAGTCACGCCGGCTTAGCTCATTTGGTAGAGCAGTTGATTTGTAATCATCAGGTGGCCAGTTCGAAACCGGCAGCCGGCACCAGTAAATCAAACACTTAGCCCAACCTCACGAGGTTGGGCTTTTTGTTATATGAGCCTAGCGATCTCCCCAGATATGCAGTCACAGGGGATCTACAGTCCCTATCGGACTATGCGTTCCGATTGGCAGTATCCATGCAGTTTCGACCAGAAAATTGATATAGTTCTATCTTCAATCAGCCGCTTGCGCCCCAACACTGCGCGGTCCGGCGTTTTGTTCTCACCCAATCCCGTGAGTCTTCTTCGAGGTGAGAACTATGCAATCCCGTACCAACCAACGCTTCGCCGAAGCGGTCGAGCAGGCTGTGGTCATTGATGCGCTCAGCGGCGCCGCCACCGCCTGGGCTTTCCTGGAGGCGCACGATGTGCCGCGTGACACGATTCTGCGCGTCCTGTCCAAGGCCTCCGTCCGTCGCCGCTCGGATAATCCGACCGCCAGCACCCTCGACAAGTGCCGTTGAAATTTTCTTTTTAGCATCTTTACTTCATGCAATAATATCGTTTTCTCAATAGACGTTATTTTAATGAAGCTGAAGATTTGCTGCGCGCTACTGCTGGCATGGGCGCAGGTGTACGCGGAGGATGGGCCGCAAACCGTCGTGGTCAATGGTCAGACGGATGTGGAAGCGAGCCGCGATTTCGTCGCCGGCAAACTGATCATCAGCAGGAAGACGCTGGAGGACAGCGGCCAGCAAAACGTCGGCGATGCGCTCAAACGCGAGCCGGCGGTCACCATCGGCAAGGACGGCCGCCTTGGCCTGCTCGGCCTGCCCGGCTACACGCAACTGCTGGTCGACGGCAAGGAAAGCAGCTTCGATCCTTACGCGATGGATCTGGCGCAGGTGGAGCGCATCGAGATCATCAAGTCCGCCACTGCCGCCACCGGGCCGTTCGGTATCGCCGGCACCATCAACATCATCCGCCGCAAGATCGCCCGCCAGACGATGACGCAGTTGAAGGCCGGCGCCACCACCGCGTCCGGCTACGGCGGCGCCAACGCCACGCTGGTCAGCAGTCAGCTGCCGTCCAGCCTGCCGTTGAGCTACAACGTCGTGCTGATGGCAAGCAGCCGCACCACGCCCAGCGCTACCCAGTACCAGCAGACGCAAAGTTTGAACGGCGCGGCGCCGGCGCCGCAATTGCAGGGCGACACCACGAGCGCAAGCCGCTTCGACATGCTGATGGCCAGCAGCGAGATCGCCTGGACCGTCGATCCGCGCCACAAGCTGTCGTTCAATCCGGAAGCATCGTATTTTGGCACGCGCGCCCATGGCGATGAACAGCGGCGCTGGGTGGATGACAGCAGCTTGTCGGTCGCGCGCCGGCAGCGCCAGGATTCGGCCCTGATCGGTCTGCCGTTCGTCTGGGAGTGGAAAATCAGCGACGACAGCCGTTTGTCGCTGAAGCCGCGCTTCAACCGCATGCACATCGACGATACCACGCACCGGCGCGAAGACTGGTCGGCCGAGGGTGATCACTTGCGTGAGCAGGGCCGCGACCGCGACATGATCAACCGCTTCCTCGATCTGACGTTCAATACCAGCGTTGCCGGCGGCCACGATGTCTCCACCGGCCTCAAGCTCGTAAAGAACGATGCCAGCAACGATTACACCGATCTGATCGACGGCCGGCCCGACCTGAGCCAGGCTGTGCTGGGCACCAGCGCGCACGCGCGCGTCGAGCGCTACCAGGTGTTTGCCCAGGACGAGTGGCGCGTGAACAAAAACCTGTCGCTCAATCTCGGCTTGTCCGGCGAGCAGCGCCAACACGCGCTGGACGAGGGTGACGTGCACCACCAGCCGCGCTTCCGCGTCTGGTCGCCGACGGCGCACGTGGCGTACAAGATCGACGGCAATAGCAAGCGTCAGTTGCGCGCTTCGGTGGCGCGCGCCTTCCAGGCGCCCGAGTCCGATCAATTGCTGCTGCACCCAAGCATCAACCCGCTGGCGCCCTGCTACGACCGCGCGCTGTGCGGCGCCAACACGCTGGACACGGCCGACAGCGCCGGCAATCCTGATCTGTCGCCGGAGCGCTCGCTGGGCGTCAATCTGTCCTACGCGCACGGACTGGGCGCCAGCAGCGAGGCCAAGATCGAAATCTACACGCGCGATATCCGCCACAAGATCGGCACCGAACTGGCGCTGCAAAACGTGGCGTGGGCCAGCGTGCCGCGCTATGTCGTGCGGCCGGCCAATCTGGGCGACGCCACGCTGCGCGGCATCAATCTGGACGGCCGCCTGGCCTTGCGCGATGTGTGGAAGACGGCGCCGAACCTGGATCTGCAAGGCAGTGTCGGCTACGCGCATTCCGCGCTGCGCGACCTGCCAGGACCGGACAACCGCCTGGACGGCCAACTGCCCTGGCGCGCCAAGCTGAGCGCCGGCTATGCGCCGGCCGAAGCGCCGGTCAAGCTGAACCTGGACGCCAACTGGCTACCGGGCGACTGGTTCCGCAACAACCTCACGCAGCGCACGTATCAGTCGTACCGATACACGCTGAACGCCAGCGCCAACTGGAAGGTCAACGCCACGCAGCGCGTCATCGTCAGCGCCGACAATCTGCTGGCGAAAGACAACCGCAGCATCAGCGAATACTACGGCCTCAACCAGACGCTGCGCCGCTACACCAATAGCGACGCCTACACCCGCTTCTCGGTGCGGCTGGAAACCAGCCTGTAGGCTACACTGCTCTCACTTTATTGTTGAATGGAGTGAGACATGACCCGCAAGACCGCCGCCGATTTCGATCCGCAAGTTCTTCAGCTGTTCGACCAGTACGTCCATGGCGGCATCAGCCGCCGCGATTTCCTGTCGTCCGCCACGCGCTACGCGGTCGGCGGCACCACGGCGGCCGGCCTGCTGGCCGCGCTGAGCCCGAGCTTTGCCGCGCCGCTGGTCACACCGGACGACAAGCGCATCCACGCCCGCTACGTCGAGCTGCCGTCGCCGCAGGGCAACGGCAAGGTGCGCGGTTATCTTGTGTCGCCGGCAGGCGCCCAGGGCAAGCTGCCAACGGTGCTGGTGGTACATGAGAATCGCGGCCTGAATCCGCACATCGAGGACATCGCGCGCCGTCTGGCGCTGGACGGTTTCATCGCCTTCGCGCCGGACGCGCTGTATCCGCTGGGCGGTTATCCGGGCGACGAGGACAAGGCGCGCGACCTGTTCGGCAAGCTGGACCAGACCAAGACGCGCGCCGATTTTATCGCCGCCGCACGCTGGCTGCAGCAACAGCCGGACGGCAACGGCAAGCTGGGCGTGGTGGGCTTCTGCTACGGCGGCGGCATCGCCAACTACCTGGCGACACAGCTGCCGGATCTGCTGGCGGCCGTGCCCTTCTATGGCGCCCAGCCCAAGGCCGAGGACGCCGCGCGCATCAAGGCCCAGTTGCTGATTCACGACGCCGGCAAGGACGAATGCATCCGCGCCGGCTGGCCGGCCTACGACAAGGCACTGAAGGAGGCGGGGGTGCGGTACGAATACCACGTCTATGAAGGCGTCGAGCACGGCTTCAATAACGACACCACGCCGCGCTATGACGCGGCGGCCGCCAAGCTGGCCTGGCAGCGCACCGTCGACTTCCTGCGCGCCCGCCTGGCATAAAAAACCCCGCGTCGTGCGCGGGGCGGTGGCTTACGATTTGGCGAAGGCCAGGAAGTCGTTGTGGAACTTCTCTTTGTGCGTATCGGTCAAACCGTGTGGCGCACCTGGGTAGACGATCAGTTTCGACCCCTTGACGATCTTGGCCGAAGCGATGCCGGCGGCTTTGATCGGCACGATCTGGTCGTCATCGCCGTGGATGATCAGCGTTGGCTTGTCGAACTTTTTCAGGTCTTCACGCATATCGGTTTCCGAGAAGGCCTTGATCGAGTCATAGGTGTTTTTAAAGCCGCCTTGCATGCCCTGCGAGTACCATGCCTGGATGATGCCTTGCGATGGCTTGGCGCCAGGGCGGTTGTAGTTGTAGAACGGGCCGGAGGCCAGGTCCAGGTACAGCTGGCCGCGATCCTTGATCGAGGCGGCGCGCAGGCCGTCGAACACTTCGATCGGCGTGCCGTCCGGATTGTCGGCGGTTTTCAGCATCAGCGGTGGCACCGCCGAAATCAGGCCCAGCTTGGCGATGCGCTTGGTGCCGTGGCGGCCCACGTAGCGCGCCACCTCGCCGCCGCCGGTCGAGAAGCCGGCCAGGATGATGTTGTTCAGGTTAAGCGCTTCGATCAGTTGCGCCAGGTCGTCGGCGTAGTGATCCATGTCGTTGCCCTCCCATGGCTGGCTCGAACGGCCGTGGCCGCGGCGGTCGTGGGTGATCACGCGGAAGCCGTTGTTGGCCAGGAAGAACGCCGCCGATTCCCAGCTGTCCGAGCTCAGCGGCCAGCCGTGGCTCAGGATCACCGGCTGGCCGTTGCGCGGACCCCAGTCCTTGTAATAGATCTCGACGCCGTCGCGGGTGGTGATGGTGCTGACGCTCTTGGTCACCGGACCTTTGCCGGCAGCGACCGGCGCGGCTTCCGCGCTGCCGCCCGCCAGCGCGGCCAGCGGCACGGCGACAGCGGCCGCAGCGGCGCCAGCGCCACTGAACATTGCGGAACGACGGGACAGGCTTACTTGGTCTTGGGTATTTTTGCTCATGATGGGCTCCATTTATATAGATAACTATTAAGTAGCAAGCTATTCTTTTCGGTCTTGCCGGGCCGCGATGCGCTGCCCATGTGCATAATATATATCGCGCACTATCCAATAGCAAGCAATTTTTAAAAAAGACTGGTTGACGGCAAAACCATCAAGTTAGCGTTTGATGAGTCATTCCGGCGCAGGCCGGAATCCATGGACAGCCTGCGTCATGACACGCTAGCGTTCTATGGGCTCCGGCTTTCGCCGGAGCGACGGGCTTAACTGAACGGTATTACCTATCGGGGGCTTTTATCGGCTCACGACTTGGCGAAGGCCAGGAAGTCGTTGTGGAACTTCTCTTTGTGCGTATCGGTCAAACCGTGTGGCGCGCCTGGGTAGACGATCAGTTTCGACCCCTTGACGATCTTGGCCGAGGCAATGCCGGCGGCTTTGATCGGCACGATCTGGTCGTCATCGCCGTGGATGATCAGCGTTGGCTTGTCGAACTTTTTCAGGTCTTCACGCATATCGGTTTCCGAGAAGGCCTTGATCGAGTCATAGGTGTTTTTAAAGCCGCCTTGCATGCCCTGCGAGTACCACGCCTGGATGATGCCTTGCGATGGCTTGGCGCCAGGGCGGTTGTAGTTGTAGAACGGGCCGGAAGCCAGGTCCAGGTACAGCTGGCCGCGATCCTTGATCGAGGCGGCGCGCAGGCCGTCAAACACTTCGATCGGCGTGCCGTCCGGATTGTCGGCGGTTTTCAGCATCAGCGGTGGCACCGCCGAAATCAGGCCCAGCTTGGCGATGCGCTTGGTGCCGTGGCGGCCCACGTAGCGCGCCACCTCGCCGCCGCCGGTCGAGAAGCCGGCCAGGATGATGTTGTTCAGGTTAAGCGCTTCGATCAGTTGCGCCAGGTCGTCGGCGTAGTGATCCATGTCGTTGCCCTCCCATGGCTGGCTCGAACGGCCGTGGCCGCGGCGGTCGTGGGTGATCACGCGGAAGCCGTTGTTGGCCAGGAAGAACGCCGCCGATTCCCAGCTGTCCGAGCTCAGCGGCCAGCCGTGGCTCAGGATCACCGGTTGGCCGTTGCGTGGACCCCAGTCCTTGTAATAGATCTCGACGCCGTCGCGGGTGGTGATGGTGCTGACGGTCTTGGTCACCGGGCCGCCCTTGGCGGTGGCGGCTTGCGCTTCGGCGGTGCCCAGCGCGGCCAGTGGCAGGGCCACGGCGGCGGCGGCGGCGCCAGCGGAGTGGAACAGAGCGGTGCGGCGGGACTGGTTGACGTTAGCGTTCATGATCTTTTCTTCCTTTTGGTCGATGTATATATATGCAGTGTTTGTGCTACAGTCGTTTGCTACTGCAGCTGCGATGGAGTGAATCTTAGGCCTTGGCCGACATTTGCGGAACAGACAACACTGCAAGGCCACTTTGCAAAAATGCAGACCCCTTCATGCCCACTAGCAACGACTTCGACTGGAACGACATCCCGCTGATCCTGGCCCTGGCGCGCAGCGGCAGCATGAGCGCCACCGGCCGCCAGCTGGGCGTGGACGCCTCGACCATCAGCCGCCGCATCGCCGCCGCCGAAAAGGCACTCCAGCTGCGCCTGTTCATCCGCGATAACACCGGCTACCAGCTGACCGATGCCGGCCAGGTGTTCGTGGCCCATGGCGAGGCGGTGTACGGCAGCGTGCAGAGCATGCTGCAAGCCTCGGCGCAGGAGGCGGATGCTACCGCCGGCCCGGTCAACATCACCTCCATCGATTTCCTGTTCGACTACTGGCTGCTGGACCATGTCCCGGCGCTGCACGCCGAGCATCCGCACCTGCAACTGACGCTGCAGGCGGAAAACCAGAACCTGTCCTTCACCCGCCGCGAGGCCGACTTCGCGCTGCGCCTCGGCAAGCCGGGCGAGGACGCGGCGCTGGTGATGCGCAAGCTGGGCGATCTCGGTTTTGCCGTCTACGGCCATCCGCAGTTTGCCGACACGCCACGCGCCTGCTGGGGCACGCAGCCGTGGATCGCCTATGCCGACAACCTGTCCGCCACCGGCGAGATGCAATGGCTGGCCGGCATGCAGCCGCAGCCGCGCCGCGTGCTCAAGGTGAACAGCCTGAGCACGATGGTGCGCGCCTGCCGCGCCGGCGTCGGCATGGCGCTGCTGCCGTGCATCATGGGCCAGCAGGAGGGCTTGCAGCGCATCGGCGACCGGGTCGAGGTGCTGCGCGATATCTGGCTGCTCAGCCACCGCGACGCCGGCTCAATCGCCCGCTTTAAAACCGTGTCCGCGTGGCTGACGCAGACCTACGCCGCCAACGCGCAGCTGTTGTGCGGCGCCGCTTCCCACCGCTAAAACGCATTCTGTCCCCCGTTTTTCGCAGTTCGTCACATCCCGGTGGATGGACGGATAGCCCTTGTCTATAGTTCACTCAACGCAACGAACTAACCACCCACAAGGAGCTCAAAATGAACATCGCAAAAAACATGGAAGCCATCTTCGTCGCCGCCATCGTGGTCGCCAGCGCAACGTCCTTCGCCACCGCCGCTGTGCGCACCCCGGCCGCTGACGTGCCAGTGATCGCCGCCAAAGCCGATGCCGCCACGATGCCCACCGTGACCGTCACCGCCAAGCGCCTGACCGCCGAAGAAAAAGCAGCCCTGTAACAGCAACCGATCCGACGGAGCGCATGATGAAAAAATACCTGAAGGCCGCGATGATGGCGGCGGTACTGAGCAGCGGCGCACAGGCCGCGCTGGCCGACGACATCATCAGCGAGAGCCGCAGCGTGGACCCGCGCGCCGTCAAGCTGGAACTGGATGGCGTCATCAGCGTCAAGGTGAAGCAAGGCCCGGCCGCGCTGACGATCTACGGCGAACCGGAAGCCATCAAGAAAGTGGTGGTCGAGCAAAGCGGCGAGACGCTGCGCATCGGCACCAAAAAGATCAACTCGGTCCACTTCGGCAACAAGCGCGAACTGCGCGCCGAACTGACGCTGCCCAACCTGCGCTCGGTCACTTCCGGCGGCGTGGGCGCGACCGAGGTGAGTGGATTCAGCGGCGACAATCTGCGGCTCGCGCTTGATGGCGCGGGCTCGGTGAAGGTCGACGCACAGTATCGCAATCTCGATGTGCGCCTTGGCGGCGTGGGCGGCATGACCGTCAACGGCGGCAACAGCGACAACGTCGAGCTGCAACTGAACGGCGCTGGTCGCATCGAGATGACAGGCCAGGCCAAACAATTACACGCCAGCCTGGGCGGCGTGGGCAGCCTGGATGCGCAGCAGTTGCGCGCCGACGCCATCGACGTCGACATGACGGGCCTCGGCAGCGCCACGATGTATGCGAAGACCAGCGCCAATCTGAGACTGACGGGCATGGGATCGGCCAAGGTGTACGGCAATCCGCTTAATCGCAATGCGAGCGCGCGCGGCATGGGCAGCGTGAGCTGGCAGTAAGGAATGCGCCGGTGTGAGACACCGGCACAGCAGGAAACACATGGGTGTGTTTTTTACCGTCCGGAAGGTGATCCCCTCTGGACGGTTTTTTTATTTCAGATCGCGTTTGTCGTGGCCCAGCACGATGCGTACGTCGGCGTATGCCGGCGCCGCTCCCGTTGCACGCTGCCGCAGTTGCAGGCCAAGGCGCAAACCCAGTGTCTGCGCCAGCCGCTGCTGCTCCGGCGCATACTCGATGCGGCTGACCGGCACCACGAACGGCCGCAGATTCGACAGCCTCACCATGGTCACGCCATCGGACCGCAGTGCGCGCGCCAGGCGCGCCGCCGCGCCCCGGACGCCGTTGCCATTGCTGATCTCCAGTCGCGGCGCCGTCCGCGCCTGCGCCGCGAACGGTGCGTCGGCACGCACCACCTCCACCAGCGCCGGACCGAGGCGCCGCACCCGGGTGCGCGGCATGCTGTCGTCCAGCGCCTCGTCGCGCGCCTGCTTGAGCGTGGTGTAGTCCTGCCGCACGTCGTGCGCGCGCAGCGACGCCGCTTGCAGATACATGGTGGCCGCGCGCTCGCGCTGCCCAGCCAGCGCCAGGGCTGCTGCCAGTTGCTCCCAGCGCTCGGGGTCGAGCGGATCGCGCAGGCAGGCTTGCTCCAGCGGCGTGATCGTGTCGGCGACCGGCTCGGCCAGTTCTGTGCTGCCGCATGCGGCCAGCAGCGCGCAGCTAGTGATCCAGGTTTTTTTCATCATGACGCATGCTGCATGAGTCGGAAAATCTGTATGCCCGCCGGGCCAATCAGCACCAGCATGAGGGTCGGGAAGATGCAGAAGATCAGCGGGAACAGCAGCTTCAGCGCGATCTTGGCGGCGGCCTCCTCGGCCAGCACGCTGCGCTTGCTGCGCAGGTTGTCGGAGTGGACGCGCAACGAATCGCCCATGCTGGTGCCGAAGCGCTCGGACTGGATCAGCATCGCCACCAGCGTGTCCACATCCTCCACGCCGGTGCGCAAGGCCAGGTTGCGCAAGGCGCGCTCCTTGGTGAAGCCGGCGCGCATTTCCATCAGCGCCAGTTGCAGTTCCTGCGCCAGCGCCACGCTCTTGATGTGGATCTCGCCGGCCACCTTGGCCAGCGCGCGCTCCAGACTCAGGCCGGCCTCCACGCAGACCGTCAGCAAATCCAGCGCGTCCGGGAAGTTCTCGAAAATCTCGCGGCAACGCGCCGCCGCCCTGTGCGACAGCACGGCGTTGGGCAGGTAGTAGCCGATGCCCGCCACCAGCAGCAATAGATACATGAAGCCTGTTTGCGGAGCGTCCAGCGCAAAGGCGCCGCACAGCGCCACGATGGCCGGAAGGCCCAGGGCCAATATGGTCTTGGCGGCGAAGTACAGCGACGGCGCCGACGCGCTGCGCCAGCCGGCGTTCATGAAGCGCGTGCGCAGCGGCGACTTTTCCCAGCCCTCCTCGGGCAGCGACAGGCGCGAGAACGGCTGCGCCACGTGCGCCACCCTTTCCACCCAGCCGCTGGCCACCGGCTCCGGTGCCGTCGCCGCCGGTTCCACCACATCGTTCAGGCGCTCGCGCAGCGCCACCGGCGAGAACACCAGCAAGGCCGCCACCGCGATGCCGGCCGCCACCACGAACACAATGGCCAGGAAGAGGATTTGCGTGCCGCCCATCGCCATCTCCTTAAATGCGGATGCGTATCAGCTTACGCATCCACCACACGCCAAACATCGCCACGCCCACCGCGTACCAAGTCAGCCTGACGCCGATCGGATCGGTCCACAGCACGCGCACGTAGGCCGGGTTGGACAGCATCATCAGCAGCACTACGCCCAGAGGAAGCAGGGCCAGTACCCAGGCCGACATCCGCCCCTCGGCCGACATCACCCGCACCTGCGCCAGCAGCTTGAGACGCGCGCGTATCAGCCGGCTGATGTTGCCGAACACCTCGGCCAGATTGCCGCCGGACTCGCGCTGTATCAGCACGGCGATGACCAGGTAGCGCAGATCGGTCAGCGGCACGCGCAGGGCCAGGTTGTGCAAGGCCTCGTTCATCGGCACGCCGTAATTGATTTCCTCGTAGGCGAACTTGAATTCGCTGGCGATGGGATCCGGCAGCTCCTCGCCCACCATCTGCATCACATTGGCGAAGGAGTGGCCGGCGCGCAGCGCGCGGCCGAGGAAGTCCGCTGCTTCCGGCAACTGCTGTTCCAGCTTGCGCAGGCGCGCACCACGTGTGCGCATCAGCAGCAGCCAGGGCAGCGCGGCGGCGCCGCACAGCATGCCGGCGGCAGGCAGGAAGGGCATGCGCAATATCTGCGGCAGCAGCAGCCCCGCCACCATCATCGCCAGCGACGCGCCGAGAAACTGCGCCACCGACCAGCGCACACCGGCCTGCAACAGCAGACGATCCAGCAGCGCCAGGCGCGCGACACGACGCAACAGCCGGTCCAGCGCCGGACGGCTGCTGTAGGTGCGGCGCTTGAGAATGTCCACCCGTTCGACGCCGTTCGGACTGGTGGCCGCCATCAGCCGCAGGCGCTTGGCGATGCGGCGCGCGGCGCCACCGTGCGCGCCGGACCACCACAGCCACGCGCCTTCCAGCATCAGGATCACGGCCGCGAACAGCAGCACGGCAAACCCGGTAAAGATGCCGTCCATGGCGCTTACTCGTAGACCCGTTCCGGGTCGAACACGCTGTCCGGCACCGCCACGCCGAACATGCGCAAGCGGTCGGCGAAGCGCGGCCGCACGCCGGTGGCATAAAAGCTGCCCTGCACCGCGCCGCGCGCGTCCACGCCCTTTTGCTCGAAACGGAAAATCTCGTGCATGGCGATCACCTCCCCTTCCATGCCGGTGACTTCCTGCAGGCTGACTAGCTTGCGCGTGCCGTCGGTGAGGCGCGACACCTGCATCACCACCGTCACCGCAGAACAAATCTGCTGGCGCGTGGCGCGCGGCGTCAGGTTCACGCCGGCCATGCCGACCATGTTCTCCAGCCGGGACAGGGCATCGCGCGGCGTGTTGGAGTGGATGGTGGCCAGCGATCCTTCGTGGCCGGTGTTCATGGCCTGCAGCATGTCCAGCGCCTCCGGCCCGCGCACTTCGCCGAGGATGATGCGGTCCGGCCGCATGCGCAGCGCGTTGCGCACCAGCGAACGCTGGTTGACTTCTCCCCTGCCCTCGATGTTGGGCGGCCGCGTTTCCAGCCGCACCACGTGCGGCTGCCGCAGCGCCAACTCCGCCGCATCCTCGATGGTGACGATGCGCTCGTGCGCCGGAATGAAGCCGGACAGCACATTCAGCATCGTGGTCTTGCCCGACCCCGTGCCGCCGGAGATCAGGATGTTGATCTTGGCCTGCCCCAGCGCCTGCAGTACCTGCACCATGGGCGGCGTCAGGCTGCGGTAGTCCAGCAGGTTGTCGATGCTGAGCGGGTTGACGGCAAAGCGGCGTATCGACAGGATGGGCCCATCGATGGCCAGCGGCGGAATGATGGCATTGACGCGCGAACCATCCGGCAGGCGCGCATCCACCATCGGGCTGGATTCGTCCACCCTGCGGCCCACGCGCGAGACGATCTTTTCGATGATCTTCATCAGGTGGGCATTGTCATTGAAGCTGGTGTCGGTCAGTTCCAGCTTGCCGGCGCGTTCGACGTACACCTTGCTGGCCGTGTTGACCAGGATGTCCGACACGCCGGGATCGGCCAGCAGCGGCTCCAGCGGCCCGAAGCCCAGCATCTCGTGCTGGATGTCCAGCACCAGGTTATGCCGCTCGTGCTGATTGAGCACGATGCGCTCTTCCTCAATGATGCGCTGGACCAGCAGCGCCAGCTCGTGCTTGAACTGCTCGGGCGTCAGGCGCTTCAGCCGTTCCAGGTCGATGCGGTCGAGTATGGTCTGGTGCATGCTCTTCTTCAGTTCCTGGTACGCCGCCGCGGCCAGTCCCGGCGGACCGTTGCCGCCGTGATGGCCCTCATCTGCGTAGGACAGGCGTTCGCGTAAGCTCATTTCATCCTCCATCGTTGCGGCCAAACAGGCGGTCGAACAGGCCCTTGCTCTCGGCGACGCGGCGCGACGCCACCATCTCCACCAACTCCGCCAGGCTGCGCGCCACAGTGCTGCTGCGCGACAGCTGCAGCACCGGTATGCCCTGGTTGACCGAGTCGGTCGCGGACAGGTAATCGTTGGGCACCGTGTGCACCACGTCCGCCCCCAGCGCCTGCTCCAGGTCCATCAGCCGCAGCTTGCCGCCCTTCTCGTAGCGGTTGACGATCAGGCGTATGCGCTCGTTGGGGTAGCCCAGCGAACGGAAGATGTCCAGCAGGCGGCGGCCGTCGCGGATGTCCGGCAGCGCCAGTTGCAGCACCGGGTAGATGGTGTCCGCCTGGTCCAGCGCGCGCAGCGAGATGGCGTCGATCTGGCGGCCCACGTCCAGCACCACAAAGTCGTAGTGCTGGCGGGCGACGCGCAGAATGGTGTCCATGTGCTCTGGCTTCATGTCGACGGTGCGATTGGGATCATCGGCCGCCGCCAGCACGCCGAAGTTGGACGCCACGTGCACCAGGCAGGAATCGAGGAAGGCGCCGTCCATGCGGCTGATCTGCGCGCAGATATCGGACAGCGTCATGGCCGGCTTCTGGTCGGAGACGTACAGCGTGGCATCGCCGAACTGGCCGTGCAGGTCGATCAGCAGCACCTTCTTGTCCGCCAGCGCGGCCAGCGCGTAGCCGAAGTTGGTCGACAAAAAAGTCGCGCCGCTGCCGCCCTTGCAGGAGATAAAGGCCAGTACCTTGCCCTCGCGGACGGGGCTCAGGCCCGCCGCCACCTCGATGCGGTCCATGGCCTCGTGGAAGGCGCGATGCGCCAGCGGCAGCTGCAACACCTCGCGCATGCCGGCGCGCATGGCGCGGATCAGCAGATCCTGCTGCGGCTCGCGCGTCAGCAGCATGAAGGTGGAGGCGGGATACTGCTTGCTCAGGCGCTCCACCAGTTCGCCCTCTTCGGCGGTGACGTCGCTGGCGTCCAGTATCACCAGCTCCGGCACTTCCGGCAACTGGCGTTCGACCGCGTCGCGCAGGCCATTGCGCGACGCGGCCAGCTGCACCGCCGGCATCCGCGCAGAACCCTGGGCCACAATCTCGGCGCGCAACAGGCTGTCTTTGCTGATCAACAGCGCTTTCATTTGGCGCCACCGTTCAGCACCGACGGCTGCTGCTCGCCGCCGGCCTTCTGATAGCGCTCGTAGGCGGCACGCGCGGCGTGGCCGTCCATGCCGGCCACCGGATCGGTATTGCGTCCGGCGGCCGGAACGGCGATCTGCAGCGCCAGCGTGGCGCGCGTGTCGACGCCGAAGCGGCTGTCCCATTGCGGCGTGGTCTGGGCGCAGGCGGAGAGCATGCCTGCGGCGAGCAGGATCAAGAGATGGCGCATGGTGGTTCCCTGTTTAGTTGCGGTCCGGCGGCGCACCTTCCAGCTGGCCGCCGAGGAACAATCTGGCGCGGCCGGGAGAAGTCACGCTGTCGGTCGGCAGCGTGTAATTGGCCGGTAGCGGTTGCACCAGGTGGGGTGTGACGACGAACAGCAGCTCGGTGCGATCCTGCTGGAAGTCGGTGCTGCGGAACAGCGCGCCCAGCACCGGCACTTCGCCCAGCACCGGCAGGCCGTGGATGCTGCTGGTCTGGCTGTTTTTAATCAGGCCGCCGATGGCGAAGCTCTGGCCGTCGAACAGTTCCACCGTGGTGGCGGCGCGGCGCGTCGTGAACAGCGGCAGAATGGCGGCGCCGGAAAAGCCGGCGGCGGAGATGCCGATGCCTTCGCGCGATATCTCGGACACTTCCGGCGCCACGCGCAGGTTGATGCGGCCGCCGGCCAGCACGGTGGGCGTGAAGCGCAGTCCCACGCCGAATTCCTTTTCCTCCAGCGTGACCTTGTTGTTGTCCTGCGCCACCGGCACGAAGATGCGGCCGCCGGCGAGGAAGCTGCCTTCCTGTCCGCTGATGGCCATGACCGTCGGTTCGGCCAGGATGCGCACCAGCGCGTCCTGCTTGTCGGCGGCGATGCCGGCGTGATTGCCGTTGGTACGGCCGATATTCAGCAGGCTTTTCAGCGTGCCGCTGACGAAGTTGGCGTTGAGCGTACTGGCCCAGCTGCCGCCGCCAAAGCTGAAGGCGACGTTGGCTTCCAGCTTGTCCAGCAGGGACTTGGACACCTCGGCGATTTTCACCTCCAGCATCACCTGCTGCGGCGCGCCGACGTTGAGGAAGTTGACGATGCGCGTGCTGGCCTGCGCGGCGGCGGCGCTGGCCGTTTGCGCGGCGGCGGCATCGGCGCCGTCGCGCCGGGCACCTTCCAGCGGCTGCGCCGGACGGCGCACGAAGGCGGCAGCCAGTTCCAGCACGCGCGCGGCGGTTTGCGCGTCGTCCACGGTGCCGCTCAGGACCAGCGTGTCGCCGGCGGCGCTGACCTGGATGTTTTTCTGCTCGGGCAGCAGCGCGGCCAGCGCCTGCTGCAAGGCGGTGGGGTCGATGCCCACGACCACTTCCACCACGTTGCACAACCCGCTGCGGCCTTGGATGATCATGTTGCTGCTGCCGATGTCCACACCCACCACGTACAGCGTGTCCGGCGCCACCAGCATCGCCTGCAATATGCCGGGATTGCCGACGCTGCGCGCCTGCACCGCTTCCGGCATGCGCATCAGCGTGGACTTCCCGAGCTGCAGCGACAGGCTCCCCGGCTGCGCCGCCTGGCCGGTGCAGCGCAGGCCAGCCCCTTCGCCCGAGTGCGGGACCGGCGCTCTGGCTGGCGCCTTCACTGGCGTGGCGGCCGGCGATGCGGCCAACAGCGGGCCGGCCGGCCCCATCGCGATGATCAGCGCGAGGGTCAGCGGCGACAGCAGCGCACGGGCATGATGGTGGAGGGCCATGATGCACTCACAGGCATTCCTGCGTGCGCTGCACGCCCGAGATCACGCCCACGCAAGCGTGCGGCGCGGCGGCGGCGACCTGAAGTCGCGGCCTGGCCACTGACGCCCGCGCCTGTGCCGGTGGCGGCACGGCCGGCAGTGCGGCGGTGGCCGGCATCGGCGCCGGCGCGCCGAGCAGCGTGCCCTTGGTGGCGCCCTCCGTGGTGCCGGGACGCGGGTCCACCTGGTTGCGCAGCACCAGCGACAGCACGCCGACGCTGCGCGCCAGGTCCAGGTTCTCGGCCTGCGCCGGCGTCACCTCCAGCGTGACGGCGTTGACCACGCGCGGCCGGGTTTCGTCGCGCGCCACTTCCTGCGCCACCGCCAGCACCAGTATCCGCTCCAGCACAATCTTGGAAATCGCGCTGTTGTTGGACTGCGTGTTGACGATGATGTCGACAAAATTCCCCGGCAGCGCAAATCCCGCCACGCCCACCACATCGTTGACGCGCACGGTAATGGCGCGCTTGCCCTCGGCGATCAGCGCCGACAGGCCGCCCAGCGTGCCGGCCGGCGCCAGCTTGGCCTCGCTCAACGGCTCGTCGCGCAGCACGCTGGTTTTCAACACGCGGCCAACCAGCTTGCCGCCGTCGCGCAGCGCGCCGCGCGGCAGCGTCTCGGCCGGCCAGTCGATCTGCTTCAGCATCTCCGGCGTCAGGCGCTGGCCCAGGTTGACGTCCACCGCCGCCACCACGATCTTGTTCGAGCCGCCCGGCGTCTGCCGCAGCAGCCAGTGCGACGCCAGCGCCACCGCCGCCAGCCCGAACACGACGGCCAGCGCCATCATCCACAGTGCGCGCCGGTTCTTCATGCTATCCGCGTCCCAGGGTCTTCTTCCGCCGCGCGCGCATCCGGCAACGCGCCGGCGAACATGCTGATCCAGGCCTGATCCAGCGCGGCGACCGAGATGCGCGCCGGCTCGCCCATGTAGCCGGCAAAATCCGCCACCCGGCCGATGATCTCGCGCGGGTAGCAGGCCAGCAGCGGCAGGCCGCTGCCAGCGTGCAGCTCGTCCAGCAGATAGCGCAGCCCCGCCTCGTCGTACACCACGCCCATGCTCAGGCACTGCTGGCGGAACAGCGTGCGGTAGTTGGCGGCGTTCAGCGCACCGACCGGAATCTTGTAGCCCACGCGGCGCAGCGCCGCGTCATCCAGCAACGACGACGGCGGCAGGCTGGTGGCAAACACCAGCCGCAGACGGCACGGCACCTGGAAGTGATAGCCGCCCGCCAGCGACAGCACGCCGCGCGCCGCCTCCTGCGCCTGCGCGAAGCGGTTCAGCAGTTCGGCGGCAGGCAGGCGCTGGCGGCCCAGGTCATCGACAATCAGCAGGCCGTTGTTGGCCTTCAGCTGCGGCGGCGCGCGGTAGCAGCCGCTGGCCGCATCCGGCTGCAAGTCCAGCATCTCGGCGTCCAGCGCGCCATCCAGCGCCACCACCGGCCGCTGGCACAGCACCCAGCGCGGATCGCTGCTGCGGCGTTCCGGCGTCTGCCGCATCTGGCGCGCCAGCGGCGGGCGGTGCAGCGCCGCGTCGTACACCTGCACGATGTCCTGTCCCACCACCAGCGCGTGCGGCACGGCCACCAGCCCTTGCTGCAGGGTGCCCAGGCGCCGCGCCAGCGTGGACTTGCCGCCGCCGGAGGGACCGTACAGCAGCACACTGCGGCCGGCGTACATGGCCGCGCCCAGCATGCGCTGCACCGCCGGCGACAGGAAGTCGTCGGCAAATTCGGCCGCCAGGTCGTCGGCCGATGGCTGCGGCGCCTGCGTCGCCTGGCGTTCGACCATGGCGCGGTAGGCGTCCAGCGTCACCGGCGCCGGGCCGGCGTAGGCGCTGCGTTCCAGCCAGGTGGCGGCGCGCTGCTTGCCGGCGCCGGTTAGTTGGTACTGCACGTCGATGTCCGACTCGCCGCGCCACGCCACTTCCGCCACGTGCTCGGCCACCATGAAATCCAGCACCTCGCGCAGCACGTTGATCGACAGGTGCAGCCGGGTGGTCAGCACCGGCAGATGGCTTTTGCCGTTCAGGTACAGCACCTTGGCGATCAGCTCGACGATCAACTGCTGCGGCAGGCCGGTGTCGCGCACCGATTTTGGCTGCGGCGGCAGCGGCGCGTCCGGCTCGGCGTCGAGCAGCTGGGCGTAGGGGGCAGACGGTTCCAGGGCGAGCATCGTGTTCTCCGCGAGACAATTATTTCGGGGTTGGAATTAAGTCTATCCAGCAATGACCTTGCCGACCTTGACGTGCAGCAAGATCTGATCAGTGATGGCGCCAGGCCAGCATGCCGGCCGTGCCCAGCGCCACCGCCACGCCATACGGAATGCCGCCGACGCTGGCGGTGGGCGCCAGCGGCACCGGCACCAGCGGCACGCCAAGCAGGCGCAGCAGCGTCGGCTTGCAGATCTGCCACAGGTTGCGCGCACTGTCGCGCCAGCGGCCGCTGGCCAGCAGCAGCAGCAGCGCCATCACGCCGCCGATCAGGTAGGACAGCACGGCGATCTGCAGCGCCAGCCACGGCCCGGTGAAGCCGCCCACCATGGCCATCAGCTTGACGTCGCCGGCGGCCATGCCGCGCAGCAGATACAGCGGCAGGAATAAAAAAAAACCGGCCACGATGCCGGTCAGCCAATGCGTCAGCGGCGCCCACGGCGGCCCGCTCAGCAGGTGCAGGATCAGCGCCAGCAGCAGGCCGCTGAGCACCAGCACATTGGGGATCTTGCGCATGGCCAGGTCGGTCAGCGCCGCCTGCGCCACCAGGCAGATCAGGATGATTTCCATCGCGTTCAGCATGAGTTCTCTCCACGGAAAGGCTTTCCAGCCCGACCGCGGCTGGAA
Organism: Duganella sp. 1224; assembly: GCF_013408245.1. Taxonomy (GTDB): domain Bacteria; phylum Pseudomonadota; class Gammaproteobacteria; order Burkholderiales; family Burkholderiaceae_D; genus Rugamonas. The sequence goes on along the minus strand of NZ_JACBYS010000005.1, from coordinate 202,068 downwards.
AGCCCACTACAGCCTGCTGCTTACGGCGACTTGATCTTGTCACCGATGGCCTTGAACGCGTCGCTCAGCGCCGGCGTCAGCAAACCGAACGCGGCCACCACGGCGGCCACCATGGTCGCCGCGATCAGGCCGTACTCGATCGCCGTGATACCGTCCTCGTCCCGCGCAAACTCCTTTGCAACTGCAATCAGCGAGTGCATGTCGTACTCCTTGCTTGGTTGATGAAGAACCTCTGGCGCCCTGTGCCGCGCCATTGCGTTCCACTATACGGAGACCAGTTTCGAGAGAGTTGACGCTACGCAAGTTTTCCGTACGGAATCTTTTTTAGTCTATGATGCAGATGACTGTCGGAAAAAGACCGCATTCTTCATTCATGTAAGTTTTTTTTCACAAACAAGAATTGCCTTGATTGCAAAAAGCTATTATCCTGATCAGCTGTTTTTTGGAAAGGCAAATGGATTCCCTACTGAAACACATGGTGGACATGACCGGTCACCGCGATCACACGATGCTCGACATCTCGGTGATTTCGGCGGTGCAGGAGCTTGCCCACGCCAGCCAGGTCCGTGTGTTGACGCTCGCCACGGTCAGGGGGAAGGTGTTTGTCCGTCCGCGCGCCATCATCCACGCCGGCGAGGCGGCGCGCATGGTCGACACCTCCGATCAGCAGCACCCGGGCGACCCGATCGACCGCTACCCGGCGCTGGCGCAATGCATCGCGCGCCACGAGTCGGGCGCCGACATCGCCAACGAGGCCGACGAGCACACGCTGTGGCTGCCCATCTGGCTGGGCGACAAGGCCGACACCTGCCTGGAAATCGTCAACCCGACGCCGTACACCAAGGAAACCATCCACGTCATCGGCGGCATCGTCAGCGTCTACCGCAACTTCCAGAACCTGCTGGACTACAGCGAACGCGATTCGCTGACCGGCCTGCTCAACCGCAAGACCTTCGACGACCAGCTGTCCAAGATGCTGGCCGCCAGCACCGAACATGAAGCGCTGACGCTGCCGGGCGAGCCGGAGCGCCGCGTCCACCGCGAGGAGGAAAAGCAGTGGCTGGCCGTGGTCGACGTCGACCACTTCAAGCACGTCAACGACCGCTTCGGCCACTTGTACGGCGACGAGGTGCTGATCCTGATCGCCAACCTGCTGACCTCGTCATTCCGCGCGCAGGACCGCGTGTTCCGCTTCGGCGGCGAGGAATTCGTCGTGCTGCTGCGCTCGGCCACGCTGGACGATGCCAAGAAAATCATCGAACGCTTCCGCATGAACGTGGCCGCGCACGATTTCCCGCAGGTGGGCAAGGTGACGGTGAGCGTGGGCTTCGTCAGCATCAGCGCACTGGAGGCGCCGGTGATCATCCTCGGTCACGCCGACCAGGCGCTGTACTACGCCAAGAGCCACGGCCGCAACCTGGTGTGCCACTACGACGAACTGGTCAGCGGCGGCCTGCTGCAGACCATCGAATCCAACGACACCGCCGAATTCTTCTAGGCCGCCACCGTCAGGAAGCGCATCGGATCGACATTCCACTTGGCCGGCGACTCGTGGCCGACGATCTTGTCGCCGCCGCCAAAGCCGAGCGCGCGCGACAGGTCGACGGTTTCCGGCTTGATGTAGACATTTTTCTTGGTGTGGAAGAACACGTTGACCTTGGGCGCCAGCAGATTGGTCTCGTGCGGCTCCACCACCACGCCCAGGCGGCCCGATTCCAGCAGCACCATGGTGCCCACCGGATAAATCCCGACGCAGCGCATGAATTCCTGCGCGTACTGCGGGTTGAAGTGGAACTTGCTCCACTCATAAATCTTGCGCAGCGCCGCCGCCGCCGACATGCCCTTGTGGTAGCAGCGGTCGGCCGTGATGGCGTCGTAGACGTCGACAATGGCGGCCATCTGCGCCAGTTCGCTGATGCCGTCGTCGGCCTGCTTGCCCGGGTAGCCGCTGCCGTCGCGCCGCTCGTGGTGGTGCAGCGTGATGTCCAGCGGGATCGGGCCGATCTCCGGCGACTGCTTCAGGATGCGGTAGCCATCTTCCGGATGTTTCTTGATGATGGCGAATTCCTCGTCGGTCAGCGGCCCCGGCTTGTTGAGGATGGCGTCCGGCACCAGCGCCTTGCCGGTGTCGTGCAGCAGTCCGCCCAGGCCGGCCTGGTGGGTGATGTCGGCCGCCATGTTGCGCGAGCGGCAGAACGCCACCAGCAGCGTGCACACGCTGACCGAATGCAGGAAGGTGTAGTCGTCCTTGGTCTTGATGCGCAGCAGGCCGACCAGCGCGCCGGGATTGCGCAGGATCGATTCGGTGATGCTCTGCACCACCGGCTGCACCTGGTCCAGCTCGATGGCCTTGCCCAGCCGCGCGTCCTGCATCACGGTGCGCACCAGCGTCGACGCCTGGTGGCGGATCTGCACCGCGCGCTGCATCTCCTCGCCCAGCGACACCTTGGTCTGCACCGGCGCCTTGGCGACGATTTCGACGATTTCGCGCTCGGTGGCCGCTTGCGCTTCGGCCAGCGTGGGCGCATCCTGTACATCCAGCCCCTTGGCGCTGTCGATCACCACATCGTGGATGCCGGCGTTGTGGATCTTGCGGATTTCGTCCTGGCTGGAAATCAGGAAGCGGTTGCGTACAAACGGATGGGTCATCCAGTCGCAGCTCAGGTCATGGATGTACATGCCCACTTTCAGCTGAGAGGAGTCGACTTTCTTTAACATGCAAATACCCGTCAAAATAGGGGCTGAACGACGACCCGCAATGCAATCAGTATAACAAATGTGTTTCCCACCGGGATCAAATTTACAACTACAACTACTTGTAGGCAAGGAAAACCCTCTTACTTATTGGATATGGAACTACGCCAACTGCGATACTTTGTTGCGATCGTCGACCACGGATCGTTGTCGCGCGCCGCGCTGATTTTGCACGTCGCCCAGCCCGCGCTGACCCAGCAATTGCGCCAATTGGAAGAGGAACTGGGCGTCCAGTTGTTGCACCGCTCGGCCCAGGGCGTGCTGTCCACCGACGCCGGCAAGGTGTTCTACGAGCACGCCCAGGCCATCCTCAAGCAGGTGGCGGACGCCCGCTCGGCGGTGGCACAGTCGGCCGAGCGCCCGAGCGGCGCCGTCACGCTGGGCCTGCCGCACAGCATTTCCGGCGCGCTGGCGCTGCCGCTGCTGACCGCCACCCGCGCCCAGCACCCGGAAATCACGCTGCAGCTGACCGAGGAACTGACCGGCAACCTCGGCGATCAGCTCAAATCCGGCCGCCTCAACCTGGCCGTGCTGCTGGACGACGGCCAGCTGGGCCAGTTCGCCAGCACCCCGCTGGTGGAAGAAGAGTTGCAGTTCATCTGTCGCACCGATGCGGCTTACGCCCAAGGTAAGCAATCACTCACGCTGCGCGAGGCGCTGGCCGCCACGCTGATCCTGCCGGGTCTGCAGCACGGCGTGCGGCCGCGCATCGAGGCGGTGGCGCGCGAGGCCGGCCTCAGCGTCGGCAACGTCATCGAGATCAACTCCATCGCCATCCTCAAGTCCGCTCTGCTGGCGGACATGGGCGCCACCTTGCTGCCGTCCGCACCGGTGCTGGACGAATTGCAACGGGGCAGCTTGCGTGCCCAACGCATTGACCAACCGTCAATTTCCCGCACAGTCGTGCTGTGTCATTCACGCAACATTCCACTGACCAACGCCGCCGCCGCCATCCGCCGGCTGGTGCGCCAGGTCAGCGAACAATTGTGCGCGGAAGGCCGGTGGCCGGGTGCCACACCCATAAGTTAATCTTATACCCCTATTGGCAAACGGTATTTCCGTATACGTCAACTCGCGCCCATACTGGGAATAAGCCGCCAACCATGCGGCACGCCGGCTTGTGCCTGGCCCGCCTACCCGGCGTCCTCCAGTCCGAGCGCGATCTGATACCAAAAACGGAGACACCACCATGCCAGACGGCACCAGCTCGCTCACGTCCGTGAGCCTCGACGACAAGTACACGTCCACCAACGGCAAAATCTTCCTGTCCGGCATCCAGGCGCTGGTGCGCCTGCCGATGATCCAGCACGTGCGCGACAAGACCGCCGGCCTCAACACCGCCGGCTTCATCTCGGGCTACCGCGGCTCGCCGCTGGGCGGGCTGGACGAAAACCTGTGGAAGGCCAAGCCGCACCTGGAAGCGCACAACGTGCAGTTCGTGCCGGGCGTGAACGAGGACCTGGCGGCCACCGCCGTCTGGGGCTCGCAGCAGGTGGACCTGATCGGCGAGTCGAAATATGACGGCGTGTTCGCCATGTGGTACGGCAAAGGGCCGGGCGTGGACCGCTGCGGCGACGTCTTCAAGCACATGAACCACGCCGGCACGTCGAAACATGGCGGCGTGCTGCTGGTGGCCGGCGACGACCACGGCGCCTACTCGTCCACGCTGCCGCACCAGTCGGACCACATCTTCTCGGCCTGCATGGTGCCGGTGCTCTACCCTTGCAATGTGCAGGAATACCTGGACCTCGGCATCCACGGCTGGGCCATGTCGCGCTTCTCCGGTTGCGCGGTGGCCTTCAAGGCGCTGGCCGACACGGTGGAATCGTCCGCCTCCATCGACGCCGATCCATTCCGCGTCGAGACCAGGATACCGAAGGACTTCGTGATGCCGCCGGGCGGCCTGAATGCGCGCCTGTCGTCGGTGCCGCTGGGCCAGCAGGCGCGCAATCAGGAAGCGCTGATGCAGGACTACAAAATCTACGCCGCGCTGGCCTACGCGCGCGAGAACAAGCTGAATCACACCACCATCGATTCGCCCGACGCCAAACTCGGCATCATCGCCTCCGGCAAATCCTACCTGGACGTGCTGGAAGCGCTGGAAGAACTGGGCATCGATGAAGCGATGGCCGCCAAGGTTGGCCTGCGCCTGTTCAAGGTGGCCATGCCATGGCCGCTGGAGCCGGACAGCGTGCGCGAGTTCGCCCAGGGCCTCGATGAAATCCTGGTGGTGGAAGAAAAGCGCCAGTTCGTCGAGTACCAACTGAAGGAACAACTGTACAACTGGCGCGACGACGTGCGCCCGCGCGTGATCGGCAAATTCGACGACAAGGGCGAATGGGTGGCGCCGCGCGGCGAATGGCTGCTGCCGCCGAAGGCCGACTTCTCGGTGTCGCAAGTGGCGCGCGTGATCGCCAGTCGCGTGGCGCGCTACATCAGCGACACCCACATCCAGGAGCAGATCAAGGCGCGCCTGACTTTCCTCGACGCCAAGGATGCGGTGCTGAAGAAGGCCATCAACACGCCGTTCCGCCCGGCCTTCTACTGCTCCGGGTGCCCGCACAACACCTCGACCAAGGTGCCGGACGGCTCGTTCGCGCTGGCCGGCATCGGCTGCCACGTGATGGCCACGTCGATCTACCCCGAGTACAACAAGCTGACCACGCACATGGGCGGCGAAGGCGCGCCGTGGATCGGCCAGGCCGCGTTCTCCAAGGTGCCGCACGTGTTCCAGAACCTGGGCGACGGCACCTACTTCCACTCCGGCTACCTGGCGATTCGCGCGGCGGTGGCGGCCAAGGTCAACATGACCTACAAGATCCTCTACAACGACGCGGTGGCCATGACCGGTGGCCAGCCGGTGGACGGCCAGACCTCGGTGCCGATGATCGCGCAGCAAATGGCGGCGGAAGGCGTCAAGCGCATCGCGCTGGTGACGGAAGACCTGTCGCGCTACACCGACCGCGGCGCCCTGCCCGCCCTCGTCTCCCTGCACGACCGCAAGGACATGGACGCGGTGCAGCGCGAGCTGCGCGAGGTGCCCGGCGTGTCGGTGCTGATCTACGACCAGACCTGCGCCGCCGAAAAGCGCCGCCGCCGCAGAACCGGCGCTTACCCGGACATCGCCAAGCGCATGGTCATCAACGAAGCCGTGTGCGAAGGCTGCGGCGATTGTGGCATCCAGTCGAACTGCGTCTCCATCCTGCCTAAGGAAACCGAGTTTGGCCGCAAGCGCACCATCGACCAGTCGTCCTGCAACAAGGACTACTCGTGCGTGAAGGGCTTCTGCCCAAGCTTCGTGACGGTGGAAGGCGGCGCGCTGAAAAAATCCAAGGCCGGCGCGGCGCAGACTGACGATGGCTGGCCTGAACTGCCGTCGCCGTCGCTGCCGGGCTGCGACCACCCCTACAACATCCTGATCAACGGCATCGGCGGCACTGGGGTAATCACCGTCGGCGCGCTGATGGGCATGGCCGCGCATATCGAAGGCAAAGGCGCCTCGGTGCTGGACATGACCGGCATGTCGCAGAAAAACGGCTCGGTCACGTCGCACGTGAAAATCGCCCGCACGCCGTCGCACCTGCGCGCGCAGCGCATCGCCACCGGCGAGGCCGACGTGGTGCTGGGCTGCGACATGCTGACCGCCGGCGCCGCCGACGCGGTCTCCAAGATGCGTCCGGGCCGCACGCTGGCCATCGTCAACCTGCACGAACAGCCGCCCGGCACCTTCGCGCAAAACGCCGACTGGGACTACCCGGCCGACAGCGTGCGCGCGCTGATCGAGGAATCGGTGGGCGAAGGCGCCGCCGACTTCATCGACGCCACCAAACTGGCCACCGCGCTGATAGGCGACTCGATCGCCGCCAACCTGTTCATGCTGGGCTACGCCTGGCAGCGCGGCCGCATCCCGCTGAAAGAAGAATCCCTGCTGCGCGCGATTGAATTAAACGGCGTGGCCGTCGCCTCGAACAAGAAGAGCTTCCTGTGGGGCCGCCGCGCCGCCGTGGACCTGAAGCGCGTCGAGCGCACCGCCACGCCGGCGCAGCCCATCGTGCTGCAGATGCCGCAAAGCCTGGACAGCATCATCGCCAAGCGCATGGAATCGCTGACCGCCTACCAGAACGCCGCCTACGCGGAGGCGTACTCCCAGCTGGTGGCGCAGGTGCGCGCGAAGGAAACCGCGCTAGGCCTGGGCAACAAGCTGTCCACCGCAGTCGCCAAGTCCTGCTACAAGCTGATGGCCTACAAGGACGAATACGAAGTCGCGCGCCTGTACACCGACGGCCGCTTCGTCGAACAACTGCGCCAGCAGTTCGAAGGCAAATTCAGCGTCAAATTCAATTTGGCGCCGCCGCTGCTGGCGAAGAAGGACGCCAAGGGCCACCTGGTGAAGGCGGAATTTGGCTCGTGGATGTGGAGTGCCTTCAAGCTGCTGGCCAAGTTCAAAGGCTTGCGCGGCGGCGTGTTCGACATCTTCGGCTACACCGAAGAACGCAAGATGGAGCGCGCGCTAATCGCCGAGTACCGCGAGATGGTCACGACGCTGATCGACACGCTGAACGCGGACAACCACGCGACGGCGGTCGAACTGGCCGCGCTGCCGGAGAAAGTGCGCGGCTACGGTCACGTGAAGGACGCCGCCGTGGCGACCTACCGCAGCGACAAGGCGCGCCTGCTAGCGCAGTTCGCCCAACAACGCGCCGCCTGACCGGTCGTCCCGGCGAAAGCCGGGACGACGATTGAATTGACGTTAACGTAAACGTCATATAATGGACAAAAATTATTAGGGACACCAATGAACGACCTCTCCACTCCGAAAATCGCGGCGGTGCAGGATCAGCCACGCCTCGCCAATAAAATCCGCTTCGTCACGGCGGCCTCGCTGTTCGACGGCCACGACGCCTCCATCAACATCATGCGCCGCATCCTGCAATCGAACGGCGTGGAAGTCGTCCACCTCGGCCACAACCGCTCGGTGGACGAAGTGGTCACCGCCGCGCTGGCGGAAGACGTGCAGGGCATCGCCATCTCCAGCTACCAAGGCGGCCATGTCGAGTACTTCAAATACATGATCGACCTGCTGCGCCAGCGCGGCGGCGCGCACATCAAGGTGTTTGGCGGCGGCGGCGGCGTCATCGTCCCGCACGAAATCGAAGAGCTGCACGCTTACGGCGTCACCAAAATCTTCAGCCCCGAGGATGGCCAGCGCATGGGCCTCGTCGGCATGATCCAGTGGATGGTGCAGCAGTGCGACATCGACCTGTCGCAGTACTCCCCCACCTCGCTGGCGCCGCTGCGCGCAGGCGCGGACATCGCCGCCCGCCACCGTCCGCTGGCGCAACTGATCACCGCACTGGAAAACGACAAGGCCGCGCCGTCGCTGCGCGCCGAGCTGCTGGCCGCCGCCGAAGACCTGTCGGTACCCACGCTCGGCATCACCGGCACCGGCGGCGCCGGCAAGTCCTCGCTGACGGATGAACTGATACGCCGCATCCGCCTCGACCAGGCCGACGCGCTGAACATCGCGGTGATCTCGATCGACCCGTCACGCCGCAAATCCGGCGGCGCGCTGCTGGGCGACCGTATCCGCATGAACGCCATCAATCCGTGGGCTGGCCAGTCGCGCGTGTTCATGCGCTCCCTGGCCACACGCGAAGCCGGCTCCGAGATTTCGCAGGCGCTGCCGGACGTCATCGCCGCCTGCAAGGTGGCCGGCTTCGATCTGGTCATCGTCGAAACCTCCGGCATCGGCCAAGGCGATGCCGCCATCGTGCCGCACGTGGACGTGTCGATGTACGTGATGACGCCGGAATTCGGCGCCGCCTCGCAGCTGGAAAAAATCGACATGCTCGATTTTGCCGACTTCATCGCCATCAACAAGTTTGACCGCAAGGGCGCGCAGGACGCGCTGCGCGACGTCGCCAAGCAGTACCAGCGCAATCGCGAACTGTGGAGCAAGCGTCCGGAAGAGATGCCGGTCTACGGCACCCAGGCCTCGCGCTTCAACGACGACGGCGTGACCGCGCTATATCAAGGCCTGCTGCCCAAGCTGGCGGAATTCGGCCTGCGCACGCAGCCGGGCAAGCTGCAAACCACCGATCTGCGCCACTCCAGCGGCAAGAACGTCATCGTACCGCCGGCCCGCGCACGCTATCTTGCCGAAATCGCCGACACCGTGCGCGGCTACCACCGCTTTACGCGCAAGCAGGTCACGCTGGCGCGCGAACGCCAGCAACTGAGCGAGGCCAAACGCATGCTGGCCATCGCCCACAAGTCAGCGGATTTCGATGACCTCATCGCCGAGCGCGACGCCGAAATGGACGCCGGCGCCAGGAAGCTGCTGAGCCAATGGCCCGACATGCAAGCCGCCTACGCCGGCGACGACTACGTCGTAAAAATCCGCGACAAGGAAATCCGCACCCGCCTGGTGCAGCACACGCTGTCCGGCACCCGCATCCGCAAGGTGGCGCTACCGCGCTACGAAGACCACGGCGAAATCCTGCGCTTCCTGATGCTGGAAAACGTGCCCGGCTCCTTCCCCTTTACCGCCGGCGTGTTCGCCTTCAAGCGCGAAGGCGAGGACCCGACGCGCATGTTCGCCGGCGAGGGCGATGCCTTCCGTACCAACCGCCGCTTCAAGCTGGTGTCCACCGGCATGGAGGCCAAGCGCCTCTCGACCGCGTTCGACTCCGTCACGCTGTACGGCGCCGACCCCGCGCTGCGGCCGGACATCTACGGCAAGGTCGGTAACTCCGGCGTTTCCATCGCCACGCTGGACGACATGAAAGTGCTGTACGACGGCTTCAACCTGTGCAGCCCGAGCACCTCGGTGTCGATGACCATCAACGGCCCGGCACCGACCATCCTGGCGATGTTCATGAACACCGCCATCGACCAGCAGATCGACAAATTCGTCGAAGAGAACAAACGCCAGCCCAGCGCCGACGAAGCAGCCAAGATCAAGGCCTGGGTGCTGCAAAACGTGCGCGGCACCGTGCAGGCGGACATCCTCAAGGAAGACCAGGGCCAGAACACCTGCATCTTCTCCACCGAATTCTCGCTGAAGGTGATGGGCGACATCCAGGAATACTTCGTTCACCACCAGGTGCGTAACTTCTACTCGGTGTCCATCTCCGGCTACCACATCGCCGAAGCCGGCGCCAATCCGATCTCGCAGCTGGCATTCACGCTGTCCAACGGCTTCACGTTCGTGGAAGCCTACCTCGCGCGCGGCATGCACATCGACGACTTCGCGCCCAACCTCTCGTTCTTCTTCTCGAACGGCATGGACCCTGAATACACGGTGCTGGGCCGCGTGGCCCGCCGTATCTGGGCCGTGGCCATGCGCGACAAATACGGCGCCAACGACCGCTCGCAAAAGCTCAAGTACCACGTGCAGACCTCGGGCCGCTCGCTGCACGCGCAGGAGATCGACTTCAACGACATCCGCACCACGCTGCAAGCGCTGATCGCCATCTACGACAACTGCAACTCGCTGCACACCAACGCCTACGACGAAGCCATCACCACCCCGACCGACGAATCGGTACGCCGCGCGCTGGCGATCCAGTTGATCATTAACCGCGAATGGGGCCTGGCCAAGAACGAGAATCCCAACCAGGGCGCCTTCATCATCGACGAACTGACCGACCTGGTGGAAGAAGCGGTGCTGCAGGAATTCGAACGCATCGCCGAACGCGGTGGCGTGCTGGGCGCGATGGAAACCGGCTACCAGCGCGGCAAGATCCAGGAAGAATCGATGCTGTACGAGCACCAGAAGCACGACGGCACGCTGCCCATCATCGGCGTCAACACCTTCCGCAATCCGAAAGGCGTGGCCGCGCCGGCACAGATCGAACTGGCCCGCTCCACCGACGACGAGAAGCAGTCGCAGCTCAAGCGCCTGGAAGACTTCCACACGCGCCACGCCGCCGAAGCGCCGCAAGCGCTGGCGGCGCTGCAGCAAGCCGCCATCGACAACGCCAACGTGTTCGACAAGCTGATGGACGCCGTCCGCGTCTGCTCCCTCGGCCAGATCACCACCGCGCTGTTCGAGGTCGGCGGCCAGTACCGACGTAATATGTAGATAGAACCAACGAGGAAGGGGGTAAATCAACGTTTGCCACCTTCTCTTGCCTCCGCATCAGGACTAAACTGATCGAATACACTGGGAGTCGATCATGGTCAACCTACAAATTTCCATCCCCGAAGATTTGGCACTTGATGTCGAGCACCTAGGTCTGTTAAAGCCTGAGACGATCACAGAAATCTTGCGTGAAGAAGTGCGTAAACTCGCGCTAGAACACTTGCTCAGCATTGCCCCGAAGCTGGCGGCTACAGGCGACGTGCCGATGAGCGCGGAAGAAATACAGGAAGAAATTCGTGCTGCTCGAAGCGATCAGCATGCGCCTCGTTCTTGATACGAACACGATTGTGTCCGGCACTCTTTGGCCAGGGACGCCCTATTTGCTGTGAGCAGCGGCACATGCCAAGCGTTATATGCCTTGTACATGCCGGGAAGTTCTTCAGAAATTACTTGGGGTATTAAGCCGTCCTAAATTCGCGACCAGGTTAGCGCTCAACAAAAGCAGTGCACGCCTTATCGTTATTGATTACCGGCGTCAGGCACTTGTTCTGTCCTTACCCTCAACCATTCCCAAAGTGTGCCGCGATCCGAATGATGACATGTTCCTTGCGTGTGCCATCCAAGCCGCTGCCGACGCCATCGTTTCAGGCGATAAAGATCTACTAAGCTTGTTTCACTACCAGAGAATTCCCATTTTGACTCCCACGCAAGCTCTTAATGGTCTGCCGTAAACCACGCGGCATCAAGTGGACAAATTAGTCGCGGATCGTCATCTTCAGCGCGGCCTTGTACAGTCGGCACCGGCGTGCAGCAGGAGATCTACTGGGCGTGGCAGCGCTCGGCGCGATAGAAGTAGAAACCATCGAAGTTGACGAATTCCGCCGACGGGCCGAAGCGGTAGGCCAGCTCGCGGCGTTGCTCGTTGTAGGCTGTCAGTCCGCCGATATGCTTGGGCAGCTGTGCCTTGTACAGCTCCGCCGGGAACGGCGCCTTGCCGCCGACGGTAATCATCAGCAGGTCGGCTTCGCGGCGCCAGGCGCTCGGATTGTAGAAATCGAAGCCGCCCTTGAACAGCAGGCTGCCGTCCGATTGCAGCAGCATGCACATGGTGGGAAACTCGGTGCCGGTATTCTCCAGCACTTGCACGGTCCGCACAGACGGCGCACTCGCGCAGCCACCCAGCAGCAGAACAACCAAGCCGTAAGCCAGATAAGGTTTCATGCGCAAGCCTGAAGAAGTGACAGAGTAGTTAATCTACCCTAACAATCAGCGGTGATGAGTGATCCGGCCCACGGTGGCGCCTTCTTGCAACACTGGTTGCCACAATTCCTGCAGGTCGGTGGCGGGAGTGCCATCGATGAGGGCGAGCAGCATGTCGACCATGCGGGCGCCGGCCTGGTGCGGGTCCGGCTGGTCGATGGTGGTGACGTGGGCGCCGGCCAGCGTGTCGGCCATGCTGCCCCAGACGATGACGGACATCTCCTTGCCGATCTCCACGCCCGCGTCCAGCAGCGCGCGCACCGCGCCCACGCCGGACAGGTGATTGTCGACGATGACGGCCGTCGGCCGCGGAGAGCAGGCCAGCAGCTGCTGCATGGCCTGGTAGCCGCTGCGGCGATCGAGCGTGTTGTCGATCAGGTAGCGCGGATCGGCGCTCAGGCCCGCCGACGCCAGCGCAGCGACAAAGCTGTCCTTGCGCTGGCGCGCGAAGTTCAGTTCCAGCGGTGCGCTGATCAAGGCCACGCGCTGGTGGCCCAGTCCCAGCAAGCGCTCCATGGCCATGCGGATGCCGGCCTCGTTGTCGTAGTCGAACCACGCATAGGGCGCGTTCAGCTCCGTGCGTCCATGCGCGACAAAGGGGAATTTGGCTTTGCTCAGGAAGGCGATGCGCTCGTCGCGCACCAGCGTGCGGCCCACCACCAGGCCATCGACGCGCCGCCCGCGCACGATCTGCTGGTAGGCCGGCTGCTCGGCTGCCGGCGACACCGGCGCGATGATCAGGTTCTTGTTGACCGCTTCCAGCGCGGAGGACATGCCGGCCACCACGTCCAGGAACATCGGATCGCCCAGATCCGTCGGCAGCAGCGGATAGATGATGCCAAACACATTGGTGCGCCCCAGCGCCAGCGAACGCGCCATCGGGTTTGGCTGGTAGCCGACCTCCTTGGCCGCCTTCAGCACGCGCTCACGGGTGCGCACGTTGACCTCGGGGTAACCGTTTAACGCACGGCTCACCGTCGTCTTGGACATGCCAAGGTGATTTGCCAGATGCGCGAGGTTCATAGCTTTCTTCTTAATGTTGACTACTGATTATAGCGGTGGCGTCAAATTCGCCGCCACCGCCATCGACTGCCTTTTTGAAGAAATACAACATCACCAGCACGATCGTGATCGGCACCAGCGTCAGGTAGAACGCGAAGTGACCGCTGAAGTTACCGAAGACGTAACCGGTAATCAACGAGCCGGTGGTGCCGCCCAGCGCGGAAAAGATCACCAGCAGGCCGGTCATGGCCGAGTGCTGGTGCTTCGGCAGGGAACTGAGCATCACCGAGTTGATGCCGGGGTAAATCGGCGCCATGAACAGACCAATCAACGGGAACAGGAAGGTGGCCAGCGGCGCGGTCGACCAGGTGATGCGCGGATCGGCCACCACGTCGTGCGTCAGCGGCAGCGCCAGCAGCACCATGGCGGCCATGCCCAGCACGCAGCCGTTCATCACCGGATACCAGTTCAGTTTGCGCATCAACACGCCGGCCGACAGACGGCCCACAGCGAGACACGCGGCAAAGATGCTGGTCACTTCCACGCTCATCGCCGCCGGCAGCTTGAGGATTTCGTTGTTAAACGTCGGCAGCCAGGTGCCGATGCTTTGCTCGATCAGCACGTACAGGAAGGCGGTGATGATGAACACGCACACCAGCGGCTTGAAGAACAGCTTGAGCATGCCGGCGAAGTCCTGCGCGATGCCGCGTCCCTCGGGCGGCGCGGCCAGCGATTCGTTGAAGGGCGTCGACAGTATCAGCAGGAAGGTCGCCGCGCACAGCACCGCCAGCACCCAGTAGGTATGCAGCCAGCTTTGCGATAGCGGATTGTGCGAATCGATAAAGTAGCCGAACACCCAGTAGGCGCTCAACACGCCCAACATGAAGAAGCCCTCCAGCAGGTTCATGGTGCTGGCGTGCTGCTTGCGGTCGGCGGAGATCAGGCCGAGCGTGGAGTACACCGACACCTTCACCAGCGCGAACGACACGCCGACACAGAAGAACAAGGCCTTGGTGGTGGCGAAGGACGGCAGCAGCGGCATCGCCACGCAGGCGGCGGTGACGATGGCCAGGCCGATCAGCATCGCCTTCTTGTAGCCGATGCGCGGCAGGAAGGACGCCACGAGGAAGGACACCACCGCAATCGGCAGATCCTTGAAGCCTTCCAGCACGCTGGCGGCAGATTTGCTCACGCCATAGTTGCTGATCACCTGCAGGATCACCGTGCCCACGCTGTTCAGCAGAATGGCGAACACGAAGTAGATCAGGAATAGCGCAAAGAGTATTTTGTTATTTTTCATGCTGTCTCCAATATTCTGCCCCCGTCATTCCCGCGCAGGCGGGAATCCATAGAACGCGGGCTGGCTTGCGGCGTATGGACTCCGGCTTTCGCCGGAGTGACGGCAGGGATTCAGTAGGCGGCGAGGTTAAACTCCCTCAGGCTCGTAATGACCACATCGGCTTCGCTCAGCACGAAGGGATGACCGATACCCAGTGCGAACATGCCGGCCGCCTTGATGGCCGCCACGCCGGCCACCGCATCCTCCACGCCCAGACAGTCGGCCGGCGCCACCCCCAGCTCCCGCGCGGCCTTGAGGAAAATCTCCGGATCGGGCTTGCCGCGCGCGATGGTGGCGGCGTCCACCACGTAATCGAATTTATCGGTGATGCCCAGGCGCTCCAGCACCGTAAAGGCGTTCTTGCTGACCGAGGCAAGGCCGATGCGCAGGCCGGCGCGGCGCACGGTGTCCAGCGCCTCCACCGCGCCGGGCAGCAGGTCCTTGGACGACATGGTCGCGATCAGCTCCTGGTAGCGCGCGTTCTTGCGGTCCGCCAGCGCCAGCTTTTCCTCCGGCGTGTACTGGCGCGCGGACGACGCCAGGATCAGGTCCAGGGAACCCATGCGGTCAATACCTTTGAGGCGCTCGTTGAACTCCAGGTCAAAGTGCACGCCCTGCGATTCCGCCAGCTCCTTCCAGGCCAGGTAGTGGTAATGGGCGGTATCGGTGATCACGCCATCCAGATCGAATATGACTGCCTTGAAGCGGCTCATACCATGCTCCTCGATTGCTTTGGTTGCGACAGGGTCAGCGTGACGTGCTCGCCGCCGTGGGTAAAGTCCAGCACCTCGCCTTGCAGCAGGCGATATTCCACCTGGCCTGGCTGCACGTGCACCTCCAGCAGCGCGCCGCGGAAGTGCACCTTGAAGGTGTAGTGCTGCCACTGCTTCGGCAGCTTGGGCGCGAAATGCAGCTCGCCGCCGACCACGCGCATGCCGGCGAAACCGTAGGCCACGCCCATCCAGGTGCCGGCCATCGCCGCCGTGTGCACGCCGTAGTGCGTGTTGCCGTGCGTGTCGTCAAGATCGAGGCGCGCGGTTTCCATGAAGTAGTCGTAGGCCTTGTCCTCATAACCCACTTCCGCCGCGATGATGCTGAAAATGCAGGTGGACAGCGACGAATCGTGCGTGGTCACCGCCTCGTAGTAATCGAAGTCGCGGCGCTTGTCGTCCAGCGAGAACTGTTCGCTCAACAGCAGCAGCGCCAGCACCACGTCCGCCTGTTTGCAGACCTGGTGGCGGTAGATCACCATCGGGTGGTAGTTCAGCAGCAGCGGGTAGTTTTCCTTCGGCGTGTTGGCGAAGTCCCACACTTTCTTCGACAGGAAGCTGTCGTCCTGCGCGTGGATTTGCAGCGCGCTGTCGTACGGAAGATTCATCAGCGACGCGGCGCGGCGCCACTCGGCCGGCTCGTTCGCCTCCAGCGCCATGGCGGCGGCGATGCGCGCGAATTCAGACGGCGCCTGTTCCCGCAACTGCTCGGCGATGGCGGCCGCGAAGTTCAGGTGCATCCGCGCCATGGCGTTGGTGTAGTAGTTGTTGTTGACCAGCGCCGTGTACTCGTCAGGCCCCGTCACCTGGTTGATGCAGAAGCGGCCCTCGCGGTCGTAGGAACCGATGCCGGTCCAGATGCGCGCCGTCTCCATGACGATTTCCGCACCGGCCTGGATCAGGTAATCTTGGTCGCCGGTTGCTTCCATGTAGGTCTTGATCGAATAGGCGATATCGGCGTTGATGTGGTACTGCGCCGTCCCCGCCGGGAAGTAGGCCGAGCACTCGTCGCCGGCGATGGTGCGCCACGGGTACAGCGCGCCCTTGTCATGCGACATCTGGCGCGCGCGCTCGCGTGCCTTCGGCAGGCCGGCGTAGCGGTACTCCAGCAGCTTGCGCGCGATCTCCGGCTTGGAATACAGGAAGAACGGGAAGATGTAGATTTCCGTATCCCAGAAATAGTGGCCTTCGTAGCCTTCGCCGGTCACGCCCTTGGCGGAGATGTTGGTCTTGCCGTCGCGGCCCACCGACTGCAGCAGGTGGAACTGGTTGAAGTGCATGCCTTGCTGCAGCGCGTCGTCGCCGGCGATCTGCACGTCGGCCTGCTGCCAGAAGTCAGCCAGGTACTGTTCCTGCGCCAGGCGCAGCGCGTCGAAGCCGGCGGCGGCGGCGCTGGACAGCGTGTCCTTGCTGCGCCACATCAGCTCCTGCGCGTCGTAGTCGCGCGACGAGTAGTAGCTGCCGTACTTGGTGAGCGTGACCGGCTGCCCGGCGCTGGCGGCCAGCTCCCAGGTGTGCGTCAGCCGCTGGCCTTCCTGCGCCGTCGCCGCCGGCAATGCGGCGCTCAGCACCGTCTCGGTCGCGCTGACCAGGGTGAAGCCGCTGTTGTGCGTCTTCTGCACCAGCGCCGACAGGCTGCCGGTTTGCTCGCTGTCGATCATGTGCAGCGTCGGGCCGGACACCGCCGATCCCACGCGCGGATCGTCGCCCGCCTCCAGATTCTTCACCGCGCCATCCAGCGCCGACTCCAGCCGCAGCGTGCCCACATTGGCCAGCGGCGTCACCTCGAACTCGATCGCAAACAGGTGCTTGTTGTCGAAGCTGACCAGGCGGCGGCTGCGCACACGCGCGCTGCGGCCTTGCGGCGAGGTCCACTCGACCACGCGCGTCAGCAGGCCGGTGCGGAAATCCAGCACGCGCTCGTAGGTCTGCACGGTGCCGGTCAGCAGGTCGAAGCGCTCGCCGTCCAGCCACAGCCCGATGCCTTTCGCGTTCGGCACGTTCAGCATGAACTGGTTGACCTTGGCCAGCGCGTATGCCGTTTCCGGATAGACGATCGGTTCCGACTCGTAGAAACCGTTCAGGTAAGTGCCATCCAGCGAGGTGCCGGCCGGACCGCTGTAGCCTTCCTCGGCGGTGCCGCGCAGGCCGATGTAGCCATTGCCCAGCGCGAACAGCGTCTCGTCGAGGAAGTGGGAGGCGGTATCGAAGCTGGTTTCGCGGATGCACCAGGCTTCAAGCGGATAAGTGTGTTTCTGCACGACGAATTCCTTAGAGAGCTATTCAAAGCGGTTTGAATTTACAAAAGCGCCTGGTTTTTCCTTTTTTTTGGCGATTTTCTGGAAAAACTAGGTCTGGCGTACCATCAGGGTGGTCGGCAGCATTTCGGAAGCGACCGGGTGGCCTTCGATCAGGCCCAACATCTTTTTAGCCAACAACACGCCGCCGTCGCGCAGATACTGGTGCACGCTGGTCAGCGGCGGCACGAAACTGGCCGCGCCGGGTGTATCGTCGTAACCGATGACGGAGACGTTCTCCGGCACCCGCAAATTCTTCTCGGCCAGCGCGCGGATCGCGCCCATGGCCAGCAGGTCGCTGGCGGCAAACACGCCGTCGAACGACGCGCCCTTCTTTTTCAGCAGCGCCGAAATGCTGTCAAAGCCGGCCTCGAAGGTGAACGCCTTCGGCCGGATGATGTGCACGGCGGCCGCGCCGCCCATGGCGTCGATGAAGCCGGCGCAGCGCTCCTGCACCTCGGCGTGGTCAACGTCGCCCAGGAAAACCAGTTTCTGCCGGCCCTGCGCGATGAAGCGCTCGGCCGCGCTGATGCCACCCTTGCGGTTGTCCGAGCCCACCACGATGTAGTCGGCGCCCTTCTCCGGCGCGCCCCACACCACCAGCGGCATGCCGGTCTGCTGCAAGGTGCGCACCGCCTCGCCGTGCGAGCCCTGGCCCAGCAGGATCAAGCCGTCCGCGCCCATCACCGGCGCCGTGTTCATCAGCTGCTTTGACGTCAAAACAACACTGTAGCCGGCCGTCGTCAGTTCCTGCGTGATGCCGCCCAGCAGCTCCAGCGGATACGGATCGGACATCGGCCGGCCGCGCACCGGTGTCATTTCCACCACCACCGCCACCGAATAGCTGCGGCCCATGCGCAGGTTGCGCGCGCTCACATTCAGGCGATAGCCCTGCTGCTCGGCCAGCGCGCGGATCTTCTCGCGCGTCTCGGGCGTGACCAGCGGGCTGTCGCGCAACGCCCGCGACACGGTGATCTTGGACACGCCGGCCAGCTTGGCCAGGTCTTCCATCGTCAGCGCGGCGGCGTCGGTTTTCTTTGCGGGCATCGTTGTTATCAAGTCAAAAAGCGCAATTGCGGACGCATTATGACAGAAATTTTTCGTTTGTCGCGAAAAATGACATCGATAACATTTCAATTGACATCGATAACATTTCTTGTTTCAATGACTAAATCGGCGATGGCGGCACGCTGTCTCCGGGAGACGATAGACCCTATAAGAAAGAAGAGACACGATGAAAAACCCGTTCCTGCCCTCGGCCATCGCGGCCGCCGTCCTGATCCTTGTCAACCAGAGCGCCGCCCAGGCCCAGACCGCTGAAGCCCCGGCCGCCGAACCGTCCAAAGAAGTTTCCAAAGAAATCCAGCAGGTCGTGGTGACCGGCGTGGCCTCGGCGCGCGGCGTGCGCAAGGTCGACTCCGCCTTCTCGATCACCACCGCCAACGAAGAGCAACTGAAGCAGGCCGCGCCCAGCAGCACCGCCGACATCATGAAAATCGTGCCGGGCGTGTACGCGGAATCGACCGGCGGCCAGTCCGGCGCCAACATCGAGGTGCGCGGCTTCCCGTCGGGTTCCGACTCGCCGTTCGTCTCGGTGCAGCTGATGGGCAACCCGATCTACCCGCCGCCGACGCTGTCGTTCTTTGAAGGCTCGTCGGCCTTCCGCCTGGACGACACGGTCGAGCGCGTGGAAGTGCTGCGTGGCGGCCCGTCGACCATCTGGTCCAACGGCCAGCCGGGCGCCACCATGAACTTCATCCTGAAGGAAGGCACCGACACGCCGGAAGGCACGGTGCGCTTCACCACCGGCACCGGCAGCCTGCGCCGCGTCGACATGTACTACGGCGGCAAGATCAGCGATGGCTGGTACGGCTCGGTCGGCGGCTTCTACCGCAAGACCGACGGCGTGCGCGACGCCGGCTTCCCGGCCGACGATGGCCACCAGATCACCGCCACGCTGACGCGCAACCTCGACCAGGGCAAGCTGACCCTGTACGCGCGCAACACCGACGACAAGAACGCCTTCTACACCGGCGTACCGCTGATTTCCAGCAACGGCGGCCGCACCATCTCCGCTTTCCCCGGCTTTGACCCGCTGACCGGCACGCTGATGAGCGGCGAGATGCGCAACTTCACCATCGAAGCCGGTCCCGGCAAGACGCTGACCAAGGACCTGGGAGACGGCCGTGGCCTGAAGGCCACCGTGTTTGGCGCCGACTTCGACCAGAAAGTCGGCGATTGGAGCATCTCCAACAAGTTCAACCGCTTTGACGGCGACATGAACACCATCGCCATGTTCACCGGCAACAACCCGCTGTCGATGAGCGACTACATCAGCCAGGCCATCGCCTCGGCCAACAGCAACCCGGCGCTGGTGGCAGCGGCCGGCGGCCCGGCGACTTCGGGCACGGCCTCCTACGTGCACGGCGGCGCCGTGGCCGGCAACCAGCAGGTGGTGCAGGCCGGCTTGTGGGCAGTGGAGAAAAAGCTGAAATCGTTCACCGACGAGCTGCGCGTCAGCAAGGAACTGTTCAAGGGCAACACCATCACCGTGGGCGGCTACTTTGCCGACTACTCGTCGCACGACGTCTGGTATCTGGGCAACAGCCACCTGATGACCGCCCAGCCGCAAGCCAGCCTGATCAATGTCACGCTGAACAACGGCGTGGTGGTGTCGAAGAACGGCACCGACGGCCCGGTCAACTTCGCGCCGGTGGCCTCGTATGACGGCCGCAATACCGCCGGCTTCATTTCGGACGAATGGCAGATCAACGACAAGATCAAGGTGGACGCCGGCATCCGCCACGAACAGCAGAAGATCAGCGGCACCATCTCCAACCTGTCGTCCGGCGACACCGACAACAACGTGCTGACCGTGTACAACAACGGCACCTCGATGCCGAACGGTTCCAACACCTACCTGAGCCGCACCGACAGCGCCAATTCGTTCACCATCGGCGGCAACTACAAGCTGGCGGCCAACAGCTCGGTATTCGTGCGCGCCAACCGCGGCCACACCTTCATCTCGTTCGACGACATGCGCGGCGCCGGCACCCAGGCCAATGTGAACGACCGCAACTTCCTGCCGACGCCCAAGGTGAGCCAGTACGAGATCGGCTTCAAGACGGCTACGCCGTTCTACACCGCGTATATCAACGCCTTCCACACGGATTTTGATGGTATCGCGTTCACCCAGATCCTCACCGACGGCACCGAACTGCACCGCACCAGCGGTTCCAAGGGCAACGGCCTGGAGTTCGAGGTGGCGGTGCGTCCGATCGAGAACCTGCAATTGTCGCTGACCGGTGATTACCAGAAGTCGGAGTACAAGGACAATCCCGAGACGGCGGGCAAAGTCGTGCAGCGCCAGCCGAAGCTGCAATTCCGCTTCACGCCGACCTACCGTATTCCGTTCGGCGACGGCAACTCGGCCAAGCTGTACGCGACCTACACCTCGATTGGCGAGCGCTGGGCGGACCAGTTGAACACGCAGTACCTGCCGTCGTACCGCACGGTGGACGCGGGCGTGCTGTTCTCGTTTGGCGACAAGATCGAAGTGCGCCTGGCCGGGACCAACCTCAACAACGAGTTGGGCCTGACCGAGGGCAATTCGCGTCTGACGACGGGCAATGTGGGGCCGATCAATGCGCGGCCGTTGTTTGGCCGCACGTGGGAAGCGTCGCTGCTGTACCGCTTCTAAGACACCACCCGCACGCAGTTGCCTCGACATCAGCGTCACCACTTAAGGGTCGGCCCCCGTACAGGGTCCGACCCTGCATGGCCGTGCGGGTCTGCTTGCCTTTTCCAATTCCATGGTCTAATCTACAATAAACCTGCCCATCATCTGCGGAAGAGGAATTCACCGTGCCCTCGCTGTCCTCGATCAACGCGCTGCAAGCATCGGTTGTACAGGCTGAAAGGCAGGTACAGCGCGATCAGGTGCGCGTGAACGAAGACGCGGACCGGCTGGAAGCCAGCCGCGACCAATTGGCCAAGGACAAACAAACGCTGGCCGACAACCAACGCGACAGCAACCAAGCCACGCAAGCGGCGCAAAAGCCGCTGCCCACGGTCAATCTCCCCCGCGCCATCGAAAACCCGCCGCGTTCCGAGCAGCAGCTACCGCCGGAACTGGCCGTGCCCAAGCCTCAGATCAACACGCTCGGCCAGACCATCGGCAAGTTCATCAACATCACCGCCTGATCAGGCGTGCGCGGCCGCTGCGGCGGCTTCCCGCTGCGCCAGCGGCTCCCACCATTTGGTCTCTGCGTGCGGCTGCAGGATATCCAGCGGCTGGCCGATTTCCGGCGTGGCGATCGGCAACCGGCGCTCCTCGGCCAGCTGGGCGATGCGGTCGAACGGATCGTGCCACGCATGCAGCGACAGGTCGAACGTCCCGTTATGAATCGGCAGCAGCACCTTGCCCTGCAAATCGATGTGCGCCTGCAAGGACTCCTCCGGCTGCATGTGCACATCCGGCCATTGCGGATCATAGGCGCCGGTTTCCACCATGGTCAGGTCGAACGGGCCATAACGCCGGCCGATCTCCTTGAAACCATCGAAATAGCCGCTATCGCCACTGAAGAAGATCCGAACGTCGCGATCCTCGATCACAAACGACGCCCACAGCGTCTTGTTGCGGTCGCCCAGGCCACGGCCGGAGAAATGCTGCGCCGGCGTTGCCACCAGCTTCACGCCCGCCACATAGGTGCTCTGCCACCAGCTCAGCTGCTGCACCTTCTTCGCCGGGATGCCCCACGCAACCAGGCGGTCGCCCACGCCCAGCGTGGTGATGAAATGCTCGGTCTTGCCGGCCAACTGCTTCACTGCCGCGTAGTCCAGGTGATCATAATGGTCATGCGACAGGATCACGCCCTTGATCGGCGGCAGCTCATCGATGCTGATCGGCGGCTGGTGGAAGCGCTGCGGCCCGGCCCACTGCACCGGCGACGCGCGCTCGGAAAACACCGGATCGGTCAGCCAGAAATTGCCGTTGAGCTTGAGTAGCACCGTCGAGTGGCCGAGGCGGAACAGGCTGCGATCCGGAGCATCCAATAACTGCTGCTGCGTGATCGCGTGAACGGGAATCGGGAGCGAGGGCACGGTGTCTTTCGGCTTGTCGAACATGAAGCGCAACATGATGCCCAGCGATTTGAACAAGCCCATCTTGTGCATCTTGACCGGATTGCGGAAACGGCCGTCGGGCTGCGCGGCGCGCTGGGGACGGACAGGGTATCCAGGCTATCGACGGCGGATGGAAAAGTCATGATGGCGCTCCTGCGATTTAAAATGTACACTACACAGTGTAGTTCCAGTTTTGAGAAAAGTAAACTAGCCGGTGTAAAATAAAGCCATGAACGCGCCCCTTAAACTGACCGACCGCAAGCGCCAGGCCATTGTCGATGCGGCAATCGCCGAGTTTCGCGCGACCGGCTTCGAAGCCACCAGCATGGACAAGATCGCCGCCACGGCCGGCGTTTCCAAGCGCACCGTCTACAACCATTTCCCCAGTAAAGACGAACTGTTCGCGCAAATATTGCATGAATTGTGGAGCAGCACCGCCGCCATGCCGCCGCCGCCCTACGACCCGGCCAGGCCGCTGCGCGACCAGTTGCACCAGTTGCTGAACAATAAGATGGACATGCTGCAGGACGGCTACTTCCTCGACCTGGCGCGCGTGGCCATCGCCGAAGCCATCCACTCGCCGGCGCGGGCGCAGGAAATGGTGGCGCGCCTGACCGAGAAGGAAGAAGCCATCACCACCTGGCTGCGCGCCGCGCAGGCCGACGGCCAGCTGACCCGCGCCGATCCGGTGCTGGCCTCGCAAATGCTGCAAGGGAATCTGAAGACCTTCGCCTTCTGGCCGCAAGTGACGCTGAACCAGCCGCCACTGGACGCGGAAACGCAGCGCAAGGTGGTCGACGCCACCGTCGAGATGTTCCTGTCCTACGCGAACGCCACCGCGTAAATCGGCGGCAGGTGGGTGGAGATCGCCTGCCACTGGCCGCCGCCATCCTCCGACACCCAGGCCCCGCCGGTGGTCGAGCCCATCAGCAAAATCTGGCCGTCATCGCTGACCGCCAGCCCGTGCCGGTACACCAGGTCGTAGCACTGCGCGTGCGGCAGGCCGCCACGCCAGGCGGTGAAGTGAGCGCCGCCGTCGGTGGTGCGCGTGACCGCCAGCGAGGCGTGCGGCGGGATCCGCTTGCTGTCCGCCTCGGCCGGCACAAACCACGCCGTCTCGCCATCGCGCGGGTGCACGGCGGTGACGAAGCCGAAATTCGACACCGGCGCCGCCGGCTTGACCTCGGTCCACAGCGCGCCGTTGTCGACGCTGCGCCAGATGCCGTTGTGATGCTGGCACCACAACTTGTCCGGCTCGCCCGCGCAGCGCACGATGCGGTGCGGGTCCTGCACCGCTTCTGACGTTTGCAGCTCGGGCGGCATGTAGCTGGCCACCATGCCCCGGGCGCGCAGCGTCCAGCTGGCGCCGCCATCCCCGGTCAGCCAGGCGCCGCCGCAGGACACGCCGACCAGCACCGCGTTGCTGTCACGCGGATCGACGCAGATGCTGTGGATGCCCGGCACATCGTAGCCGCCGCCCATCCACTGCGCCCGCTCCGGCACATTCCACAGCCCCTCCACCAGCCGCCAGCTGTCGCCGCGGTCGTCGGAACGGAACAGGCCGCCCGGCAGCGTGCCGGCCCACAGCACGCCCGGCTGGTCCGGCCCGCCGGCCGCCAGCGACCAGATCTGCCTTACTTTCCACTCGACCGGATCGCCGCTGTCGGCCGGCTTTTCCGGGAAGGCTGGCGCCGCCACCTCGACCCAGTCATTGCTGCCGGCATCGCGCCGGTGCAGCTTGGCGCCGAAATGGCCGAGGTTGAGCGCCGCGTACAGCGTGCCGTCGCGCCGGTCCGGCAGCACCATCGACACCGGATCGCCGAGGAAATGCTGCTGGTCCAGCAGCCACGCCTCGTGCGTGCGGTAGGCTTCGAACAGCCCCTTGCGGGTGGCGATGTAGGCGCGGTCGGACATGGTCAGCCTCCTGACAGAGCTTGCAGAATATAGACGTGGGATTGTGGCGCCAGAACATCATCGAGCCGCCGGGGATCGCGGGCGCGCTGGCCGTCGATGAAGATGACCACGTTTTCGCGCAGGTGTCCCTGCTCGTCGAGCACGTAGCCGCGCAGCCGCGGGTGGTCGGCAAAGCACGCGTCCAGGGCGCCGCGCAGGTTGGCCGCATCGGTCTCCACCTGCGGCACGGTCATGAAGCGCCCTAATTGTTGTGTGAAGATGAGATGCGCCATGCGAACCGATTCTATGCCGATTGGCGCTAAAATGAAATCGCCTCAATCAATGGAGTCCTGCATGTCGATTACGCCGCAAGAACTGGAACTGCTGATGCAGGAAGTGGAAAAGGAAGATCCCATCGATTTCGCCGACCTGCCGTTCGACGAGCACGAGCTGCGCGGCCTCATCTCCAACCACCTGTGCGAGATGGCCGACGCGATGGAGAATTTCAGTGAGGAGGATAAGCAACTGACGCTGCTGGCCGTGGCGGCCAAGCTGGTGTTGGAGAACCTGGTGCTCAACATCCAGCTGCTGCGCCGCCACGGCGTGCCGCTGAGCGATAGCACCGAAGCGCTGCTGCAGCGCCTGCGCAAGCCCGGCGAGGAGTAACCCACCCCGTCGTTCCGGCGCAAGCCGGAACCCATGGAACGCACGCCTGGCAGAAGCGCACGCCTTCCATGGATTCCGGCCTGCGCCGGAATGACGGCGGGCGACCGTCAGGCGGCGCGCGGGAAGTCGATCTCGGTCACGTTGACCCGGTTGAACAGGTTGGTGAACGTGATCGACGTGATCGCCAGCAGCGTGTCGACGATCTGCGCGTCGCTGTAGCCGGCTTGCTTCACGGCCAGCACCACGTTGGCCGGCACGTCGCCGCTGGTGGTCACCACGCTGTGCACGAAGCTGGCCAGCGCATCCAGGCGCGCGTCGCCGCTGGCGGTGCCGTGGCGCACGCCGACGATGGCGTCCGCGCTCAGGCCGGCCTTGCCGCCCATCAGCGTGTGCGCGGCCAGGCAGTAGTCACATTGCGCATCCTGGCTGACGGCCAGCTTGATCACTTCGATTTCCTTCGCGCTCAAGCTGCTTTTGCGCAGCGCGCCATCCAGGTTCAGCGCAGCTTCCAGCGCCACCGGGCTGTTGGTGCCGATGCCGACATAGGCGTTTGGCACCTTGCCGATCGCGCCTTTGATGGCGGTGAACAGTTGGGCAGCGTGGCCGGTGGCTGCCGAGACAGGTTGGGTGAACAGACGGGACATGATGTGTTTCCTTTCAAAAGTGTGTTTGCATGGGAAACAGTGTAGGCGCGCAAGGTGCGATGATGAATACCTCAAATGCTCTATAATTTGCTCCATCGTCTCATCTCTGACTTATGGACCCACTCAGCCACCTGCTCTCCCTGTACCCCGTGCGCACCGCGCTGGACGTGCGCTGCCGCTTCGGCGCGCCGTGGGTGCTCGACCATGAAGGCGCGCCGCACGGCGTCGCCCCCTACCACCTGATCGTGCGCGGCGAGGCGCAGACCGACGGCCAGACGCTGCAGACCGGCGACATCATCGTCTTCCCGCACGGCCACGCGCACCGGCTGCACATCGGCGACCCGGCGCAAGCCTCGCCCACGCACAGCGCGCCCGGACTGCTGCGCTTTGAAGGCAACGACGGCGACGGCCCGCAGACCGACATCCTGTGCGGCGAATTCCGCTTCGACGCCGACGGCGGCGGCGGCCTGCTGGCGGCGCTGCCGGACGTGCTGGTGGTGCGCACCGCCGGCCGTCCGGACGCGCAAAGCCTGCGCCACCTGCTGCGCATGCTGCACGAAGAGGCGGAAACGCCGCGCGGCGGCTCGGAAGCCATCATCCGCCAGCTGGCGTCGGCGCTGTTCGCGCTGCTGATCCGCACCTGGCTGGAGCAGGCGCTGACGGTGCCCGGCCTGTTTGGCGTGCTGGCCGAGCGGCGCCTGCAGGCCGCCATCAACGGCATGCTGACCGCGCCGGAAAAACCGTGGACGCTGGAAGACCTGGCCGACGCCAGCCACATGTCGCGCGCCACCTTCGCGCGCCTGTTCAAGCAGGCCGCCAATGCCACGCCGGCCGACGTGCTGACGCAGCTGCGCATGGCGCGCGCCGCCCGCCTGCTGGACGCCGGCCAGCCGGCCGGTGCCGTCGGCGAGGCGGTCGGTTATCAGTCCGAGGCGGCGTTCAACCGCGCCTTCAAGCGCCAGTACGGGGTGGGACCGGGAGCTTACCGGCGGCGGGCGCCTGAATGACCAGATCGGTCTCGGCGATGGCGACGCAGGGCAGGATGTAGCCGTCGCGCTTTTCGTCCGGGCTCAGGCCCGGCCAGTCGATCTTGTAGCGCACCGCGCCGCTGGTGGCCTGGCAGATGCAGGTGCGGCAGGTGCCGTTGCGGCAGGAACTGGGCAGGCGGATGCCGGCACGGTCGGCCGACTGCAGCACAGTGTCCGGCGCCGCCGTCTCAAACGTCCATCCCTGCCCCGCCAGCGTCACCTTCATGCCTGCCATCCCGATTGCCCCGAAAGGCAATATGATATCAAGCGGGCAGGCGCAACTGCGGCTTGGCGCTGGCCGGCGGCCGCGAAGGCTGCCCGCCCACCGGCCGACCCGGCCGCGCGTGGCCCGGTCCCTGCTGCAGCTTGAACACCGCGATCGCCTGCGACACGCAGCGCGCCTGCTGCGCCAGGTTGCCGGCCGCCGCCGCCGCCTGCTCCACCAGCGCCGCGTTCTGCTGCGTGATGTCGTCGATCTTGATCACCGCCTGGTTGACCTGGCCGATGCCGGAACTCTGCTCGCGGGTGGAATCGGAAATCTCGCCCATCACCTTCGACACCCGGCACACCGATTCGATCACCTCGTTCATGGTGACGCCGGCGTTGTTGGTCAGCGCCGTGCCGGCCTGCACCTTCTGGATCGAGGTATCGATCAGCTCCTTGATTTCCTTGGCCGCCGTGGCCGAACGCTGCGCCAGTCCGCGCACCTCGCTGGCCACCACCGCGAAGCCGCGTCCCTGCTCGCCGGCGCGCGCCGCCTCCACCGCCGCGTTCAGGGCCAGGATATTGGTCTGGAAGGCGATGCCGTCGATCAGGCCGATGATGTCCAGGATCTTGTTGGACGACGCGCTGATATCGCCCATGGTCGACACCACCTGCGACACGATGTTGCCGCCCTGCGTGGCCACCTCGCGCGCGCGCTCGGCCAGCTGGTTGGCGCTGGCCACGTTGGTCGCGCTCTGCTGCACGGTGGCGGTCAGCTCCTCCATGCTGGAGGCGGTCTGCTGCAGGCTGGACGCCTGCGACTCCGTGCGGCCGGACAGGTCCATATTGCCATCGGCGATTTCGTCGGTGGCCTGCGAGATCTGGTCGAAGTTGGCGCGCACGTCGCCGATGATGCTGTGCAGGTTGATATTGGTCTGGCGCAGCGCCGCCAGCAATTGGCCGACCTCGTCGTCGCGCTGGATCTCGATGGTGGCGGTCAGGTCGCCGCCCGCCATCATGCGTGCCGCCTTGGTGGCGCGCCGCAACGGCAGCGCCACGTTGACGTACAGGTGGCGCCCAAACGCCAGCGTGCCCAGCATGGCCGCCAGCGCGGCGCCGGCCAGCCAGCCGTTGGCCCTGGCCACGGCGCCGTCGTCCAGCACCAGCAGCAGCAGGGCCAGCGCCGCCAGTGCGCCCACCAGCAAGCTGGTGGCGGCGGCGATCTGCGTCGGCAGCGACATCGCCGTCAGCGCTGTCAGGCGTGCCAGCATGCCGGTGCGCACCGCCCGCCCTTTGACGATGCGCAGCTGGCGCGGATTGCCTTGGCTGATTTCGCGGTACAGCGCGTCGGCCTCGCGCACCTGCTCGCGTGACGGCTTGGTGCGCACCGACAGATAGCCGACCGGCTTGCCGTTCTCGATCACCGGCGTGACGTTGGCCAGCACCCAGTAGAAATCGCCGTTCTTGCAGCGGTTCTTCACCAGCCCGGTCCAGGGCGTGCCGCTTTTGATGGTGGCCCACAGGTCGGCAAAGGCCTCGACCGGCATGTCAGGATGGCGCACGATGTTTTGCGGCGCGCCCATCAGCTCCTCTTCGGTAAAGCCGCTGACTTCGATGAAGTAGGGATTGGCGTAATTGATGTTGCCCTGCAAATCGGTGCTGGAGACGATGGTCTTGCCATCCTCCATCACATATTCATTGGACGTGACCGGGCTGTTTACTCGCATGACGGCTCCTTTATTTGCTTTTGTGGGATCAGTAGAGGCGAACCGGGGGCTGGGGGGCGCCACAGGCGCGCAACGGCCTGTGTACCCACAATAGAAGTTTTTTGGCGCGCGATAGTCACCAATTGTCGCAATGCCACAATTTTTGCGGCGATACAACAGGCAATCTAGTCAGGTTTGAAATTCTGACCAAGCGACATTGGCTTATTCAACAAGATTGTCTGCGGATTGCGGCAGATGATGACCAGCACCACGATCGTGGCGAGGTAAGGCAGCATCGACAAAAACTCGGACGGAATCGCCAGCCCCATGCCCTGGCCGTGGAACTGCAGCACCGTCACGCCGCCGAACAGATAGGCGCCCACCAGCACGCCGCGCGGCTTCCACGTGGCGAACACCACCTGCGCCAGCGCGATCCAGCCGCGTCCCGCGGTCATGCCCTCCACCCACATCGGCGTCAGCGCCAGCGACAGGTAGGCGCCGCCCAGTCCCGCCAGTGCGCCGCCAAACAGCACCGTGCCGTAGCGCAGGCCGATCACCGGAAAGCCGATGGCGTGGGCGCTGTGCGGCGACTCGCCCACCGCGCGGATGACCAGGCCCAGCCGCGTGCGCGCCAGCATCCAGCCGACCAGCGCCACCAGCGCCACCGACAGGTAGACCATGGCGTCGAAGCGGAACAGCAGCGGCCCGACAAACGGCAGCGCGGACAGCAGCGGAACATGCAGATGCGGCATCGGCGCCACCGTCTGCCCGACGAAGCCCTGCCCCAGGAAGGCCGAGGCGCCGATGCCGAACAAGGTCAGCGCCAGTCCGGTGGCCACCTGGTTGGTCTGCAGCGTCAGCACCAGGAAGCCGAAGATCAGCGACATCAGCATGCCCGCCGCCGCCGCCGCCAGCAGGCCGGCGACCATGCTGCCGGTACCGAGCGTGACGCCGAAGCCGGTCACCGCCCCCACCAGCATCATGCCCTCCATGCCCAGATTGAGCACGCCGGAGCGCTCCGTCACCAGTTCGCCCATCGACGCCACCACCAGCGGCGTGGCCGCGCCGGCGGTGCTGGCCAGGAAGGCGATCAACAATTCAGTGGTCATCATGCGGTGGCTCCTCGCGTGTGCGGCTTGATGCGGTAGTGGATGAACAGGTCGGCGGCCAGCAGGTAAAACAGCAGCAGGCCCTGGAAGATGCCGGTGATGGCGGACGGCGTCTGCAGCTCGATCTGCGCCGTCTCGCCGCCGATGTACAGCAGCGACATCAGCAGCGCCGACAGCACCACGCCCAGCGGATGCAGCCGCCCGACATAGGCGACGATGATGGCGGCAAAGCCATAGCCCGGCGACACCGACGGCTGCAACTGCCCCAGCGGCCCGGCCACCTCGCCCACACCGGCGATGCCGGCCAGCGCGCCGCTGACCATGAACGCCAGCCAGACGTTGCGCGGCTCGCTGAAGCCCGCGTACAGCGCCGCCGCCGGCGCCATGCCGCTGACCTGCATGCGGTAGCCGGCAAACGTGTGCTTGCAGAAGAACCACGCGGCGCCCGCCGCCAGCAGCGACAGGATGACGGCGGCGTTGACGCGCAAGCCCTCCACCAGCAGCGGCAGCGTGGCCGACTCGCTGAACATCTTCGACTGCGGGAAGTTGAAGCCGGCCGGGTCGCGCATCGGCCCGTGCACCAGATAACTGAGCAGGTGGTAGGCCACGTAGACCATCATCAGGCTGACCAGGATCTCGCTGGTGTTGAAGCGCGTGCGCAGCAGCGCCGGTATCGCCGCCCACAGCATGCCGCCGGCGGCGCCGGCCAGCAGCATCAGCGGCAGCACCCACCATGCCTGCACTTCATCGAAATACAAGGCCACCGCGCCGGCGCAGATCGCGCCGATGGTCAGTTGGCCGTCGGCGCCGATGTTGTTGACGTTGGCGCGGAAGCCGAGCGCCAGCCCGACGCCGCACAGGATCAGCGGCGTCGCCTTCAGCAGCAGCTCGCCCACGCTGTACAGCGTGGTCCACGGCTTGACGAAGTAGACGTAGAACGCGTGCAGCGGCGCCTGGCCGATGAAGAAGAACAGCAGCGATCCGCTCAGCAGCATGGCCGCCGCCGCGATCAGCGGCGACGCCAGCATCATGCGGCGCGAAGGTTCGGGACGTCGTTCAAGCCGGGACATGCTCTGCTCCTTGATCATGGAAATCGCCGCTCATCCACACGCCGATCTGGTTGATGCTGGTGGCCTTGGCCGGCACCGCGCGCGACAGGCGGCCATCGGCCAGCACGGCGATGCGGTCGCTCATCATGAACAATTCGTCCAGTTCCTCGGACAGCACCAGCACCGCCACGCCCTGGTCGCGCATGTCGATGATGGCCTGGCGTATCAGCATGGCGGCGCCAATGTCCACGCCCCAGGTGGGCTGCGCGAACACCATCACCTTCGGCGCCAGCATGATCTCGCGGCCGACGATGAACTTCTGCAGGTTGCCGCCGGACAGGCTGGCGGCGGCCGACTGCGCGCCGCCGCACTTGACCTTGAAGCGCTCGATGACCTGCCGCGCGAACGCCTGCACCGCGCCGCGCTGTATCAGGCCACGCCGGACCATGCCGGTGGCGGCGGCCGGCACGTAGCCGGTCAGCAGCGCGTTGTCGGCCAGCGACAGTGCGGGCACGGCGCCGCGCCCCAGGCGCTCCTCCGGCACGAAGCCCAGGCCGAGCTGGCGGCGCTGCGCCGCGTCCAGCGCGCCGACATCGCGCTCGCCCAGCCGTATCGCGCCCTCGCGCTGGCCCAGCGTGCGTTCGCCGGAAATCACCTTCAGCAGCTCCTGCTGGCCATTGCCCGAAATGCCGGCGATGCCGACGATCTCGCCGCCGCGCAGCGCCAGGCTGATGTCCTTCAGGCGGGTGCCGAATGGATCGCCGCTCCGCACATTCAGGTTCTCCAGCGACAGCCGCACCTCGCCCGGCGCGCGCGGCTGCTGCACGCACACCGGCAGTTCGCGGCCGATCATCAGTTCCGCCAGCGACTTCGCGCTTTCCTGCTTCGGCAGCGCGGTGCCGGACACGCGGCCGGCGCGCAGCACCGTGGCCTTGTCGCACAGCGCCTGGATCTCATCGAGCTTGTGGCTGATGTACAGGATGCTGACGCCCTCCGCCGCCAGCCGCCGCAGCGACTCGAACAGCTTGAGCACCGCGTCCGGCGTCAGCACCGAGGTCGGCTCGTCCATGATCAGCAGCTTGGGCGACTGCAGCAGGCAGCGCACGATCTCCACCCGCTGCCGCTCGCCGACCGACATGCTGTGCACCAGCCGCTGCGGATCGAGCGGCAGGCCATATTGTTCCGACACCGTCTTGATGCGCGGCGCCAGCGCCGCCGGCGACAGCTTCTGGTCCAGCGCCAGCGCGATGTTCTCGGCCACCGTCAGCGTCTCGAACAGCGCGAAGTGCTGGAACACCATGCCGATGCCCAGCTTGCGCGCGTCGTGCGGCGAGTGGATATGCACCTGGCGGCCTTCCCACATGACCTGGCCATCGTCTGGCTTGACCACGCCGTAGATAATCTTCATCAGCGTGCTCTTGCCGGCGCCATTCTCGCCCAGCACGGCGTGGATCTCGCCCGGCATCACGCTCAGGTTCACATCGGCGTTGGCCACCACCGAGGGATAGATCTTGGAGATGCCCAGCATCTGCAAGCGCGGTTCAGTCATCGGCGCCTTCCTTCATCGTATACAAATCGGATGCCGCATCAGACGCAATTAGCATGCCACGCGCAGCCCAAGGGAGATGCGCTGTTTTGGCGGCGCACTGCACTAAAGCGGGATGCCGCGCTCCCCAAAACCGTGCGAATGGTGCAATAACTTTGTATACGACTTAGCACGCTTCCTGCTTTATCGGAATCGTATCCACAGATATCGGAGTTTTTCCCATGCCTACCAAGCGCGGTACCACCGCCATCGATATGCGCATCTACAAGGCGGTGGTCAACGCCGTCATGAGCCACCGCCTGCCGCCCGGAACCCACCTGGGCGAAGCGGATTTCTGCGAGCTGTATAACGTCAGCCGCACCATCGTGCGCAAGGCGCTGCAACGGCTGGCGCACGATCACATCATCGAGCTGCGGCCCAATCGCGGCGCGGTGGTGGCCTCGCCCACGCCGCAGGAGGCGCGCGACATTTTCGCCGCCCGCCGCGCGCTGGAACGCGAGATCGTGCCGCTGGTGATCCAGCACGCCACACCGGAATCGCTGCAGCAGATCCGCGCCGCCATCGCGGCCGAAGACGCGGCGCGCCGCGGCGGCGACCGCGCCGCGTGGATACGATTGGGCGGCGAGTTCCACCTGCTGCTGGCGGAACTGGCCGGCAACCGCGTGCTGCAGCGCTTCATGGCGGAACTGGTGTCACGCTGCTCGCTCATCATCGCGCTGTACGAAACGCCCGGCAGCGCCATGTGCGAGAACGGCGAGCACCAGGATCTGGCCACGCTGATCGAGAAGCGCAAGGTCAAGGAAGCCACCCACCTGATCGAGCACCACCTGCTGGAGATCGAGGCGCGGCTGCGTCTTGCCGAGCAATACAAGAAAGTGAATCTGGCGGAAGCGTTGTCGGGTTTCTAAGAACTTGGCCCGCTTATTGCTAAAGGGGGTAGACGAGATTGAATCCAATTATCTAAACAAATTGGATACAAAAACAAAGTGCTTTCAAACCCACCATGGAGTTCACAATGCCACGTCTCGCCCGCAGCACCGCAGTCCTCGCCCTCTTCGCCGCTTGCAGCGCGCAAGCCGCCGACTGGACCGACACCTCGCTCAGCTACCGCTACGGCACCAAATTCGCCGAGCCATACAACAACAACGACATCACCAAGAACATCGTCAACCTGAGCAGCGTGTCCGGCTACAAGTACGGCAAGAACTTCTTCAGCGTCGACCTGCTGATGTCGTCGGAGCTCGATCCGTCGGCGGCCGGCTCCAACGCCGGCGCGCACGAGGCCTACGTGGTGTATCGCCACACGCTGGACTTCGGCAAGATCTTCAACAAGAGCTACGCCTTCGGCCCGGTGCGCGGCGTCGGGCTGAGCGGCGGCTTTGACTACAACAGCAAGACCGATGCCGGCTACAACTCCAAGAAGCGCATGCTGGTGCTCGGCCCCACGCTGATGATGGACGTGCCGGGCTTCCTCGATATCAGCCTGCTCGCGCTGTGGGAATCCAACGCGCCGTACAACGGCTACACCAACCAGGCCACGCCGCGCTACGCCTACAAGACGCACGCCATGCTGACCGGCGCCTGGGGCATCCCGTTCAACATCGGCATTCCGCTGTCGTTCGAAGGCTACGCCAACTTCATCACCGGCAAGGGCACCAACGAATTCGGCGGCGGCACCGCCCCCGAGACCAACATCGACATGCAGATCATGTACGACATCAGCGAGACTTTCGGCACGCCGAAGAACACCTTCAAGATCGGCGTCGAGTACCAGTACTGGAAAAACAAATTCGGCAACCCCGACCGCATCGTGCCCGGCGCCACCGCCAAGACGCCGATGGTGCGCGCGGAATACCACTTCTAACTTCTTCTCAACGTAAAGGAAACCGTATGATGAATCGTCGCACAGTACTGGCTACCCTGGCCGCAGCAGCAACCCTGGCCGCCGCGCCATCGTTCGCGGCGGAGCCGCTGAAGATCGGCTTCGTCTACGTTGGCCCGGTCGGCGATGCCGGCTGGACCTACGCCCACGACCAGGCCCGCCTGGCGATGGAGAAGGAGCTGGCCGGCAAGGTCAAAACCACCTACGTGGAAAACGTGCCGGAAGGCGCGGACGCCGAGCGCGTGATCCGCAAGCTGGTGGCGGAAGGGAACAAGCTGATTTTCACCACCTCGTTCGGCTACATGAACGCGACCGAGAAAGTGGCCCGGAGCGCGCCGGGCGTGGTGTTCCTGCACGCCACCGGCTTCAAGACCGGCAAGAACATGGGCACCTACGAATCGCGCCTGTACGAAGGCGCTTACCTCGACGGCATCCTGGCCGGCAAGATGACCAAGTCGAACACGCTGGGCTTCATCGCCTCCTTCCCGGTGCCCGAGGTCATCCGCAACATCAACGCCTTCACGCTGGGCGCGCAGAGCGTCAACCCGAAAATCAAGACCAAGGTTATCTGGGTGAACTCGTGGTACGACCCGGCGAAGGAGCGCCAGGCGGCGGAAACCCTGGTGGCGCAAGGCGCGGACGTGATGGCGCAGAACACCGACTCGCCGGCCACGCTGCAGGTGGCGCAGGAAAAGGGCGTATATGCGTTCGGCTGGGACTCGGACATGTCCAAGTTCGCGCCCAAGGCGCACCTGACCGCCGCCACCAACGACTGGACCGGCTACTACGTCGACACCGCCAAGGCCGTGCTGGCCGGCACCTGGAAGACCAACGAATATCGCGGCGGCCTGAAGGAAGGCATGGTCAAGATGTCGAAGATTAACGCGGTGGTGCCGGCCGACGCCGTGAAAGCGTTCGAGGAGAAAAAGGCCGCGCTGACCGCCGGCACCTTTGCGCCGTTCACCGGCCCGATCAAGGACCAGTCGGGCGCCATCAAGTACGCGGCCGGCGTCAAGGCGCCGGAGAAGGACCTGCTGGGCATGAACTTCTACGTGCAGGGTGTGGAAGGCACCATGCCGAAGTGAGCATGGACCCGGTCCTGCTGAACGACTGGCACCCGGTCGCGCTCTCCACGCAGATCGCGGCCGGCGCCCTGCTGGCCACCGACCTGCTGGAGACGCGCGTGCTGCTGTGGCGCGACAGCGGCGGCGTGCTGCGCGCGTGGGAAGACCGCTGTCCGCATCGCGGCACGCGGCTGTCCATGGGCGCGCTGCGCGACGACACGCTGACCTGTCCTTATCACGGCTGGGCGTTCGGCAAGCAGGGCCGCTGCACGCACATCCCCGCGCTGCCGCACGCGCCGTTGAAGGCGCAGGTGGCGGTGTACCACGTGCTGGAACAGTATGGCCTGGCGTGGGTCTGCCTCGGCACGCCGGCGCTGGACGGGCCGCCGGCGTTTCCGGAATTCGGCGATGCGCGGCTGCGCAAGGTGTGGTGCGGTCCTTACGATGTGCGCAGCAGCGGCCCGCGCATCGTCGAGAACTTCCTCGACATGGCGCACTTCGCGTTTGTGCACGAGGGCATACTGGGCGACCCGCGCCATCCGGTCATCGCCGACTACCGCGTCGAGATCTTCGACGATGCCGACTATGGCAGCGGCGTGTGGGCGCGCCAGTGCCACGCCTACCAGCCGCAGGCCAGCAAGGCCGCCACCGGCGGCAGCGATATCGAATACAGCTACCGCGTGGTGCGCCCGCTGACGGCCATCCTGACCAAGCACCCGCCGGGCGCCATGCCGGAGGCGATCGCGCTGCTGCTGCAGCCGCTGACCGAAACCACCACGCGCGCGTGGATCGTGATGGCGCTCAACGACTTCACCTCCAGCGACGAGGCGCTGCGCGGATTCCAGGACACCATCTTCGCGCAAGACCTGCCCATCCTGGAAAGCCAGCACCCGGCGCGCCTGCCGCTGACGCCCGGCGCCGAAGTCTCGGTGGCCTGCGACCGCATGTCGCTGGCCTACCGCGCCTATCTCAAACAACAGAACCTGCATTACGGAGTACTACGATGACCGCCACCGCACAAGACCACGACTTCCTCACCCGCGTGCTGGCCCTGGCGCAGCGCTCGCGCGACGAGGGCCACCATCCGTTCGCCGCCATGGTGGTGGCGGCTGACGGCACCATCATCGCGCAAGCCATGAACGCCTCCAGCAGCGACCGCACCGCGCATGCCGAGATGAACGCGCTGCGGCTGGCGTCGCAACAATACAGCCCGGCCGAACTGGCGAGCGCCACGCTGTACGCCAATGCCGAGCCGTGCGCCATGTGCGCCGGCGGCACCTACTGGAGCGGCGTGGGACGGGTGGTGTACGCGATGTCCGAAGCCAGCCTGCTGGAACTGACCGGCAGCGATCCCGAGAACCCGACCCTGTCGCTGCCCTGCCGCGCCGTGTTTGCCGCCGGCCAGCGCCCGACCGACGTCATCGGCCCGCTGCGCGAAGACGAGGCGCGGCTGGCGCACGCGGACTTCTGGCACAAATAACAAAGTTCCACGGCGAAGTGATGTTTCCGTGAGACACCACGGTCCGGTTGAATGAAACTGGATTGATTAATTCGCGCAATCGGATCAAAGTATCTTCCTGAACCATGCATCATCGGGATGCGGGGAGACAACCATGAAGATTTTGCAATTAGTCATGCTGACCGCCGTGGGAATGACGGCCCTGTCGCATGCCGGCGCCCAGGCGCCGCAACCAGACGCGCCGGCCGCGATGCGCGGTGCCGAACCGTATCTGCCCCCCGCCCTGCGCAAGCCGCTGCGCGACGCGACCGGCACGGCCTTGCTGCGCTACCAGCCAATGCAGAAACTGAAAAAGCGCTTCGAGGCCGCCGACGTGGACGGCAGCGGCACGCTCAGCCGCGAGGAAGCCCGCCAGGCCGGGCTGACGGTGGTCGACAAGAATTTCGACCACATCGACACCGCGCAACGCGGGGCGGTGAGTTTCGATGATCTGAAAACCTTCCTGATCCAGCGCCGCGAAGAAGCGCATTCGCGGTAGATTTAAAGTTTCCTTTCCCCCCAAACGAAAGGGTCTGACCCCGTACGGGGTCAGACCCTGGCCGCAGCGGTGTGCGGGGTTTGGCGGTGCCGTCCGCTGCTACGGCGCTCACTCCGGCGGCGCATCGCGGCGTGGCAAGGTCAGGCTGAAGGTGGAACCCTCGCCCGGCTTGCTGTGCAACGTCAGACTCCCCTCGTGCACCTCGGCCAACTGACGCGAGATATACAACCCCAACCCCAGCCCCGCCGGCGCATCGCTGCCCACGCCACGCTCATACGGCTCAAAAATCTTGGCCTGATTCTCCGGCGCGATGCCGGGACCGCAATCGCGCACATCCACGCGCGCCCAGTCGGTATCCACCGTCAGCGTCACGCTGACCGGCTGCTGGCAGCCGTAGCGCATGGCGTTGGTCAGCAGGTTGACCACGATCTGCTCGATGCGGAACTCATCCCACCAGCCGCTGACCGGCGTGCCCGCGTCCAGCGTGATCGCGGTGCCGGCCGTATTCGCCTGCGGCGTCAGATCATGCACCACGCGCCGCAGCAGGCCGGACAACTCCACCCAGCCCGGCCGCAACGACAGCTTGCCGCTGCGGATGCGCGACACGTCCAGCATGTCGTCGATCAGCCGGATGATGCTCTGGATCTGCCGGTCATCCCGCGCCACCATGCGCTGCAACTGCTCGGCGCCAAACGCCGCCATGTTGCCGCGCTCCAGCTGCATCTTGCGCAACTGCGTCTCCAGGTACAAGGTATTCAGCGGCGTGCGCATCTCGTGCGACACCATCGACATGAACTCATCCCGCATCAACAGCGCCCGCTCCAGCTGCGCCTGCGTGGCGGCCTGTTTCTGCTGCGCCGTCTCCAGCGCCTCGACCTGGCGCCGCATCGCCTCGCGCGCCTCGTACAGCGCCACGAACACCTGCACCTTGCCCTTCACCGCGCGCGGATCGAGCGGCTTGTACAGCACGTCCACCGCGCCCGCCTCGTAGCCCTTGAACGAGTAATTCAGCTCCTTGCCGGCCGCCGTCACGAACACGATCGGTATCTGCCGCGTCTTCTCGGTGCCGCGCATCAGCTCGGCCAGCTCGAAGCCGTCCATGCCCGGCATCTGCACGTCCAGGATGGCCATGGCAAAGTCGTGCTGCAACAGCAGCGCCAGCGCTTCCTCGCCGGAACCCGCCTGGAAGATTTCGCGCCCGTCGTCGCGTATCAGCGCTTCCAGCGCCTGCAGGTTTTCCGGCAGATCGTCGACGATCAGCAGCTTGGTGGGGGATGCGTCTTGCATTAATTATTCTCCAGCATCATCAACAGGGTGTGTATCTCTTCCAACGGCAAAATCAGGTCCGGCGCGCGCAGGCGGATGGCTTGCTGCGGCATGGTCGGCACCTCGGCCTCGTGCGGATCCTGCACCACGGTCAGGCCGCCGGCCTTGCCGATCGCGGCCAGCCCGGCCGCGCCGTCGTGGTTGGCCCCGGTCAGCAGGATGCCAACCAGCGCCGGGCCATAGGCGTCTGCCGCGGATTCCATCAAGTAATCAATCGCCGGCCGGGCGAAGTGCAGCGGCGCCTCGCAGCTGAGCGAAAAGCTGCGGTCGCGCTCTACCGACAAATGGTAGCCCGATCCGGCGAAATACAGCGTTCCGGACGCCACTTCCTCCTTGTCGCGCGCCTCGCGCACCGGCAGCCGCATGCGCTGCTGAAACACCCCGGCCAGATGGCTCTGGCGCCCATCGGGAATGTGCAGCACCGCCACCACCGCGCAGCCATAGCCGGCCGGCAGGTCCGGCAGCAGGCGCAGCAGCGCGCCAACGCCGCCGGCCGAGGCGCCGATGACCACCGCCTCCACCTTGCGGCCGGCCAGTGCTGTGCGGATATGGGAGGTGTCCATGATCAACGTTTGCGGAACAGGCGCTCACGCTTCAGCACCGGCTCAAAGCACGGCGCGTAGGCCGAGAAGTCGATGCTTTCCTTGCTGCCCAGGCCAAGGAAGCCGCGATGGCACAGCGACTCGTGGAACAGGCCGAAGGCGCGTTCCTGCAGCTTCTTCTTAAAGTAGATCATCACGTTGCGGCAGCTGATCAGGTGGGTTTCCGCGAACACGGCATCGGTGGCCAGGCTATGGTCGGCGAAGGTGACGTTGTCGCACAGCGACTTGTCGAACAGCGCGCCGTTGTAGGCGGCCGTGTAGTAATCGGAAAAGCTGCGGGTGCCGCCGGCCTGCTGGTAGTTTTGCGTGTACTCGCGCATGTCGTCGAGGTGGAACACGCCCTGGCGCGCCTTCTCCAGCGACTGCGGATTGATGTCGGTGGCGTAAATCATGCTGCGTTCGAGCAAGCCCTCCTCCTTGAGCAGGATGGCCATCGAATACACTTCCTCGCCGGTGCTGCAGCCGGCGATCCAGATCTTCAGCGACGGATAGGTGCGCAGCACCGGCACCACGTGCTCGCGCAACGCGGCAAAGTAGGTCGGGTCGCGGAACATCGAGGTCACCGGGATCGTCAGGAACTGCAGCAGCTGGCTGAAGGCGGCCGGCTCGTGGATCACGCGCGCCTGCAGCGCCGAGATGCTGTCGCAGTCCATTTCCTTCAGCGCGTGCAGCACGCGGCGCTTTTGCGAGGCGCCGGTGTAGTCGCGGAAGTCGTAGCTGTACTTGAGGTAGATGGCCTCGGTCAGCATCTTCAGCTCGATATCGGTGTCGCTCGGGTGATGCATGCTCAACTCCGCTCGGCGTTCGGCATCCACACGCGCAGCAGCGAATACAGACGGGACAGATCGATCGGCTTGGCCAGGTAATCGCTGGCGCCGGCCGCCAGGCATTGCTCCTGGTCGTCCTTCATGGCCTTGGCGGTGATGGCGATCACCGGCAGGCGGGCGAAGCGTGGATCGTCGCGCAGGCGGCGCGTGGCTTCCAGGCCGTCCATGCCCGGCATCATCACGTCCATCAGCACCAGGTCGATGTCCGGCACGGTGTCGAGTTTTTCCAGCGCCTCGTGGCCGTTGCGGCCGACTTCCACCAGCGCGCCCTTCTGTTCCAGCGCGCTGGTCAGCGCGAAGATGTTGCGCACGTCGTCGTCCACCAGCAGAATGCGGCGGCCCTCGAACACCCGGTCGCGCGAGCGCACCGTCTTCAGCATGCGCTGGCGTTCGCTGGACAGGTCGGCCTCGACCTTGTGCAGGAACAGCGTCACCTCGTCCAGCAGGCGCTCCGGCGAGCGCGCGCCCTTGATGATGATCGAGCGCGAGTACTTGTGCAGGTCGGCCTCCTCGGCGCGCGACAGGTTGCGGCCGGTGTAGACGATCACCGGCGGGAAGGCCGCCAGCGATTCGGCCGACATCCGCTGCAGCAGCTCGTTGCCCTGCATGTCCGGCAGCTTGAGGTCGATGATCATGCAGTCGTAGATGGTGGTGCGCAGCAGCGCCAGCGCTTCCTCGCCGCTGCCGACGGCGACGATTTCAACGTCGTCGTCCGAGATCAGCTGCACCACGCTGTCGCGCTGGCGGTCGTCGTCCTCCACCAGCAGCACGCGCTTGATCTTCTGCGTCAGCTTGGACTCGATGCGGCGGAACACTTCCATCAGCTGCTCGCGCGTGGTCGGCTTGAGTGCGTAGCCGATGGCGCCCAGGTGCAGCGCCGCCTCGCCGTTGTCGGAGCCGGACACCACGTGCACCGGGATGTGGCGCGTTTGCGCGTCATCCTTCAGCAGCTGCAGCACCGACAGGCCGGAGCGGTCCGGCAGGCGCACGTCCAGCAGCACCGCGTCCGGCTTGTACTGGCGCGCCAGCGCCAGCCCTTCCTCGGCGTCGAAGGCCACCAGGCACTGGTATTTCTTCTCGTGCGCCAGGTCGTACAGGATGTGGGCAAACGGCACGTCGTCCTCGACCACCAGCACCAGGCGGCCGCGCACGGCGTCCGGCGCGTCCAGTTGCGCGCGGTCGTCGTCGAACGCGCGCGGCGCGGCTGGCGCCGGCGCCGGTGCCGGCGTGGCCGCCGGCTCGAGTGGCCGCGGCAGCGCGCTCAGGCCGGTTTCCACTGCGGCCGCCGTGGTGGCGCTGCCGGCGCGCGGGCCCGGCGCCGGGTCGGTCCACACGGTCGGCAACGTCAGCGTGAAGCAGCTGCCCTTGCCCGGCTCGCTCACCAGGCTGATGGCGCCGCCCAGCAGATGCGCCAGGTCGCGCGAGATCGCCAGGCCCAGGCCGGTGCCGCCGTACTTGCGGCTGGTGGTGCCGTCGGCCTGCTGGAAGGCGTTGAAGATGCCCTGCTGGTCTTCCGGGCGGATGCCGATGCCGGTGTCCTGCACCGCGAACGCCACCGCGCCATTGGCGGCCGGCTGCACCGACAGCGTGATCTGGCCGCTGCTGGTGAACTTGAGCGCGTTCGACAGCAGGTTTTTGAGGATCTGCTCCAGGCGCTGGCGGTCGGTCACCATCTGGCCGTCGGCGCCGTCGGCCACCTGCAACTGGAAGGCCAGCTTTTTCTGCTGCGCCAGCGGCTCGAACACCATCGCCATGCCTTCCACCACGTGGCGGATCGACAGGTTTTCCGGCACCAGGTCCAGCTTGCCGGCTTCCACCTTGGAAATGTCGAGGATGTCGTTGATCAGGTTCAGCAGGTCGTTGCCGGCCGAGTAAATGGTGTTGGCGAAGCGCACCTGCTCGTCGTTCAGGTTGCCCAGCGCATTCTCGGCCAGCAGCTTGGCCAGGATCAGCGAGCTGTTCAGCGGCGTGCGCAGCTCGTGCGACATATTGGCCAGGAATTGCGATTTGTACTGGCTGGCGCGTTCCAGGTCGCGGGCGCGCTCTTCCAGGTCCTGCTGGGCTTTGAGCAGTTCGGCGTTCTTCTGGTCGAGCGCGCTGCTCTGCTCGGCCAGCTGCTCGTTGGTCTGCTCCAGCTCGGCCTTCTGGTTTTCCAGGCTGGCCTGCGATTCTTCCAGCACGCGTGACTGTTCTTCCAGCTCTTCGTTGGCGGTGCGCAGTTCTTCCTGCTGCACCTGCAATTCCTCGTTCAGCTGCTGGGTTTCGGCCAGCACTTCCTGCAGGCGCTGGCGCGAATGGCTGGCCTCGATGGCGCTGCCGATATTGCCGCGCACCAGCGTCAGCAGATCGATGTCGCGCTCGGCGACTGGGCGCAGCAGGCCCAGTTCGATGACGCCGTTGACCACGCCATCGCTATCCACCGGCGCCACCAGCACGCTGGCCGGCGCGCCGCCGCCGAGGCCGGACGCGACCTGGATGTAATCGGCCGGCACCGGCTCCAGGCGCAGCACGCGGCGTTCCAGCGCGGCTTGCGCCACCAGGCTCTCGGCCGGCTTGATCTGCTGGTCGCGCTGTTCCCAGGCATCGCTGAAGCCGTACGAGGCCACCCGGCGGAAACTGCCGTCGGCCTGGCGCAGATACAGCGCGCCGACCACCACGCCCATGTAGCGCGCCAGGAAATGCAGCAGCGCCGACGACAGCTGCGGCAGCGCCATCTGGCCGATGCCCTGCTGCGCCAGCTCGCTCTGGCCGGTGCGCAGCCAGGCCTGCTGCTGCAGCTGCCGGGCATGTTCGGCATGCTCGCCCAGCGCCTTGGTGTAGACGCGCGACAGGCCGGTCAGCTCGCGCCGGCCGAACCAGGCCAGGATGCCGCCCACGCCCAGCGTCAGAATCAGGTAGACCACCGCCACCCAGGTGGTGACGGTGCGCGCCTCGTCGTTGCGGTCCTGGCGCATGCGCACCTCGGTGGCGACAAAGGTATCGAGCTGGCGGCGGATTTCATCGAACTGGGTCTTGCCGCGGCCGGTCTTGACCGGGCCGGTGACATCGCCGTTGGCGGCGCGCAGGCGTATCATTTCCTGGGCGTACTGGTCCCATTGCTGCTGCTGGTACTGGATGGAGCGCAGGCGGTCGACCTGGGCCGGATTGTCCTCCACCAGCTTCATCAGGCCGGCTAGGTTGGCCGCCACCTTGGGCTTGGAGATGATGTAGGGCTGCAGAAAGACCTCGTCGCCGGCCAGCATGTAGCCGCGCAGGCCGGTTTCCATGTCGACCATCTCCTTGCCGACCTGGTTGGCGTTGCCGATCACCCGTTCGCTGTGCTCGACCCAGTTCATGGTGGTGATCAGATACGCCAGCAACACGACGAACACGCCGGCGCTGACCACGCCAGCGGCCAGCGGCAGCGTGACATTACGAACAAGGATACGACGAAAGGCGCGGTCGTCCAGCGTGGTGGAATTCGGCATGGTCTGGGCCAGATTAGCTTAAGAAACAAGAAGTTTATCTCAAACGCAAGCTTAACTGGCCCGTCATTTCAATCGTGCGTGAGGGAAATAACATATCCCCCACGCAAATATCCTCAGGCCGCCCGTTGCGCTCCGCCGTCATACCAGATGACGCCGTCGGCGCGAACGGTGGTGCGGTTGAGGATGCGGCGCGTGGCGGGCGTGATCGGCGTCGCCTTGTGGGCCACGTGCAGGTTGTCGGCCACCACCACGTCGCCCGGCAGCCAGTGGTGGCGGTAGGTGGCGCCATCCCGCGAGTAATGGCGGTCCACCGCGTCCATCAGCGCCCGCGAGTGGTCGGGGCTGTAGCCCAGCACGCCGGCCGTCAGGCCGATGTTCAGGTACAGCGCCGGCACGCCGGTCTTCGGGTGGCGCAGCACCAGCGGATGCACCACGCCGTTGCGGTGCGCCGTGCTCAGGCCGTCGAACTCGCGCTGGATCTCCGGCTGCAGCTCGGCGTAGGCGCGCTGCAGGTCGGTAAACAGCGTGTCGCCGCCCTCCTCCGACCGCACTTCCGAATACCAGAAGCTGATCGGCGTGGGGTCCTCGCGGAACGAGCCGTCCGAGTGCCAGTAGCGGCCCACCTCGACATGGCCATCCTCCGGCCGGCTGGCGACGCGGAAGATCTCCGGCCAGCCCTGCAGCTGGCCGCGCATGGTCGGGAACGTCTCCAGGCTGCCGAACAGCCGGCTGGCCGCCAGCTGCTGTTCCGGCGTGAATGACTGGCCGCGCACGACCAGCATGCCGTATTCGAGCAAGGTCGACCGCAGCAGCTCGGCCACGCCGGCATCTGCCTGGCGCAAATCGACGCCGTCGATCTCGGCGCCAAAACCAATGGGGAGCGGGGTGATTTTCATACTGCCTCCTAAAGCATTTAAGGTTGAAATCACTATAATCCCGGCCCAGTCTGCTGATAATATAGGCAGATTCGCACACACCTTTGCGCAGGACGCAATACATGGACCGCCTATGGACCGATTCGCCGAACTGAAAGCGTTTTGCCTGGTCGCCAGCAATGGCGGCTTTTCCGCCGCCGCCCGCCAGCTGGGTGTG
This sequence comes from Duganella sp. 1224, assembly GCF_013408245.1. Taxonomy (GTDB): domain Bacteria; phylum Pseudomonadota; class Gammaproteobacteria; order Burkholderiales; family Burkholderiaceae_D; genus Rugamonas. The sequence continues at coordinate 157,334 of NZ_JACBYS010000005.1, read as the reverse complement.
GCCACGTCGTCGGTGACGCGGCTGGTCGATGCCCTCGAACAGCGGCTCGGCGCGCCGCTGCTGAACCGCTCGACGCGCAGCATCACGCTGACCGACAGCGGCCGCAGCTACTTCGACCACGCCAGCCAGATCCTGGCCGCGCTGGACGAGGCCGACGACGCCGCCGCCGGCCGCGACGCCGAGCCGGCCGGCGTGCTGCGCATCGCCGCCCCGGTCACGCTGGCGATCCGCTACATCGCCCCGCTGCTGCCCGAGCTGGCGCGCCGCCATCCGAAGCTGGAGCTGGACATGCGCCTCAGCGACGCCCTGAGCAATATGGTGGACGAGGCGATCGACGTCGCCATCCGCATCGGCAATCCGGAGCGGCAGCCCAACCTGATCGCCCGCAAGCTGGCCGGCCACCAGCGCCACATCGTCGCCAGCCCGGCCTACCTGGCCGCGCACGGCGCGCCGCAGACGCCGGACGAACTGGGCCGGCACAACTGCCTGCTGTTCGCCTATGGCGCCAGCCGCTCGACCTGGCGCCTGCGCAACGCCGACCTGGCCACCGAGGTGGAGGTCGGCGGCAGCCTGCATGTCAATAACTCGGAAATGCTGCGCCAGGCGGCGCTGCAAGGACTGGGCCTGGCCTTGCTGCCGGGCTGGCTGATCCAGCCCGACCTGGACGCCGGCGCGCTGGTGCCGGTGCTGGCCGGCTACCAGGCCAATCCGGGCGAGATGGACGTCGGCATTTACGCGGTGTATCCGGCCAACCGGCGCGGCGCGTCCAAGATCCGCGTGTTCACCGACCTGCTGGCCGAGGCCCTCGCCGCCGTCGTTCCGGCACACGCCGGAACCCATACAACGCCTGCATTCGCGCCTGCGCGGGAATGAGGGGCTAGTGGCGCGCCCCGGCGTCGATCTGCTTGCGGATCTTCGCCACCTGGCCGGCATCCGCCGCCGAAGCCTGGTTGCCCCAGCTCTGGCGCACGAACGTCACCAGCTGCGCCGTCTCCTCGTCCGACAGGCGCCAGGCGAAGCCCGGCATGCCGAGCGGCGACGGCGCGCCCCTGGTCGACGGCAGCGCGCTGCCGGCCAGCACCAGCCGGATCAGCGAGGTCGGATCATCCGACAGCACCGACGGATTGCCGGCCAGCGCCGGGAACACCTTGGCGTTGGCGGTGGCATCCGAGCGATGGCAAGCGGCGCAGTTGTCGAGGTACAGCTGGGCGCCGCGCGTGTCGTCATGCCCGGCCTTCAGCGCCCTGGCGGTCGCGTCGCTGGCGGCGTAGCGCGCCTTCTCGTCCGGCCCCGGCGTCAGCGACTTCAGGTAGGCGGCGATGGCCTTCAGGTCCTCCGCCGACATATTCTGCGTGCTGTGCTCGACCACATCGGCCATCGGCGAACCGACCACCGCCGAATGCGCGTTGCGCGCCTTGCTCAGCGTATCGATGATGTCCTGCTCGCTCCACCGGCCCAGGCCGCCGGCCGGATTGCTGCGCAGGTTGACCGCCAGCCAGCCGTCGATCACCGGGCCGCCGGACAGGAAGGCCGGGCTCGACTCATCCAGCGCCAGCTCCTGCTGCGTGGCCGCGCGCGGCGTGTGGCAGGCGCCGCAGTGGCCCAGCGACTGCACCAGGTAAGCCCCGCGCGCCAGCGCCTCGCCCTGGTACTTGCTCAGCACCAGCGGCGCCACCGGCGGCGCGTAGGTCTTGCGCCAGATCGCCAGCGGCCAGTTCATCGACAGCGGCCAGGCGATGCCGTGCGCGTGGTTGGCCTGCGCCACCGGCTGCACGCCATGCATGAAGTAGGCGTACAGCGCGCGCAAGTCGTCGTCGGTGATCCTGGCGTAGGACGGATACGGCATGGCCGGATACAGCGTGGCGCCGGACGGCGCGATGCCGTGCCGCACCGCGCGGTCGAAGTCATGCAGGCTGTAGTTGCCGATGCCGGTCTGCTTGTCCGGCGTGATGTTGGAGCTGTACACCGCGCCCACCGGCGTGGCCATCGCCAGCCCGCCGGCGAACGGCTGGCCCTGGGGCGCCGTGTGGCAGGCCACGCAATCGGCCGCCACCGCCAGGTAGCGGCCCTTGTCGATCAGCTGCGCGCCCGGCGCCGCTAGGTTCGCCGTGCCCGGTCCGATGTCCCTGGTGGCGCTGGCCTGGGTGGCATACGCGTACGCGCCCGCCACGCCAATCACCACCACGCCAGCGACGACCGCCATACCTTTTTTCAGATTGTTCATGTGGTCGTCTCCTTAAGCCTGCACCAGCGGGCCGGGGTTTTTCAGATACAGCTCGCGCACCGCCTTGGCGCACCAGTAGGTCAGCGCGCCCACCATGCCGGTCGGGTTGTAGCCATTGTTCTGCGGGAAGGCGTTGGCGCCCGGCGCGAACACGTTCGACACGTCCCACGACTGCAGGTAGCGGTTCAGCGCCGAGGTCTTGGGATCGCTGCCCATGATGGCGCCGCCGCAGGTGTGGGTCGACTGGTACTGGGTCACGTTGTAGTGGTCGCCGTCCTTCTTGGCGTCGCCCTTGATGGCTTTAGGGCCCAGCACCTTGCACATGTCGGACGCCTTCTCCACCAGGTACTGCGAGGCCTTGATCTCGTTGTCGTGCCAGTCGAACGTCATGCGCAGCAGCGGCCGGCCGAAGGCGTCCTTGTAGGTCGGGTCCAGGCTCAGGTAGGCATCCTGGTAGGACATGCACGAGCCCTGCACCTCGTAATAGAACGAATGGCGGAACGCTTCCTTGACGCCCTGCTTCCACGCGCTGCCCCAGTTCGGCACGCCCGGCGCGGTGGCGATGCCGCGCACCGGACCGCCGCCCGGCTGGCGTGCCCACACCAGGCCGCCGCCGATAAAGCCGGACTTGGTGCTGTCGTTCTGGTTGCCGTTCAAGTCGTCGATGGTGGTACCGCCGCCGCCGATGCCAATGAACTGGTTGGCCTGCACCGTCTCGTCGAAGAACAGCGACACCCGGTTCAGGTTCTGGTACGAGTAGTTGCGGCCGATGGTGCCGGTATTGCTGACCGGATCATACGGCGTGCCGATGCCGGACAACAGCATCAGGTGCACATTGAACAGCGAGAACGCGCACAGCACCACGATGTCGGCCGGCTGCTCGGTTTCGCGGCCCTGCGCGTCGAGGTAGGTGACGCCGGTGGCCTGCTTCTTGTCGGCGCTCAGGTTGACCTTCAGCACCTGCGCCAGCGTGCGCAGCTCGAAGCCCTTGCGGCCGCGCAGCACCGGCATGATGCAGGCGTTGGGGCTGGCCTTGGAATAGTTGAGGCAACCATAGTCGGAGCAGAAGCCGCAGAAGTTGCACGGCCCCATCTGCGCGCCATACGGATTGACATACGGCGCCGAGGCGTTGGATGCCGGGATCGGATACGGGTGATAGCCCATCTCGCGCGCCGCCTTGTAAAACATCTCCGCGCCGAGGTAGTTGGGGTTCGGCGGCAGCGCGAACTCGCGCGAGCGCGAGCCTTCGAACGGGTTGCCGCCCTCGACCACCTTGCCGTTCAACACGCCGGCCTTGCCGGAGGTGCCGCACACATATTCAAAATGGTCGAAGTGCGGTTCCAGGTCCTCGTAGGTGACGGGGAAATCCTGGATCGTCATGCCCTGCGGGATGAACTTCTTGCCGTAGCGCTGCTCGACATTGCTGCGCACCTTGAAGTCCTCCGGCAGCGCGCGGAAATGGCAGCCCGACCAGTGGCTGCCGGCACCGCCGACGCCGGTGCCCGGCTTGAACGAGCCCATCTGGCGGTACGGCACCGCCGTGTCGTTGACGCCGTGGCGGATGGTCACGGTTTCCTTGTTCAGCGATTGCAGGTACTTGCGGTGCACCGATCCCTCCAGCTCGTCGACCACGCGCGGATAGGCGAAGTCCGGCTGGGTGTCGCGGTCCGGGCCGCGCTCCAGGCACACCACGCTGAGGCCGGCGTCGGTCAGCTCCTTGGCCATGATGGCGCCGGTCCAGCCCATGCCGACGATGACGGCGTCCACTTTGTTTTTTACGATACTCATGTCTTAACCTCTGCGTCCAGCCAGATCGACGGGGCCGATCGGATATGGTTTGTCACGGACCTCCACCCAGTCCAGATAGTCGGCGCGCATGCCGGGATAGCCGATCATCTTCCACGCCCCCATGCCCTGGTTGCCGCCGTGCTTGGGATCGGCGAAGTAGCCGTTGCGCGTTTCGTTCAGCAGATTGGTGAAGAACAGCTTGGCCGAGATCTCTTCCAGCTTCAGCTTGCCGCCCTCGCAGCCCTTGAGGATCTCTTCCTGCTGCTTGCGGTCGAGGTCGGCGAACGCCTTGCCGCCGAACTGCGAGGCGCAATAGCCGTCCACGTTCTTGATGCCGACGCGCAGGATGTCGCGCAGCGGCAGCTTGCCCTGGTAGCCGAACTCCGGCTTGGCGCTGACGTACGGGCCCTGCATGTACCAGATGTCGCCGGCGGCGTACGGCGTCTGCATGTGGCGGTCGAGGAATGCCAGCACGCCCAGTTCGATGGCGCCGGGGCCGTGCTCGTCGTGCGGAATCAGGCGGTCGACCGCGGCGCTCAGGAACTTCCACTCCGCCTGGTTGAAGAAGGCCGGCGTGTACGCGTCCGGCTTGCCCTCGGGCGCGCTGGCGTCGGCCGCCGTGGCCGACTGCAGCGCGCGCACCGCGCCGGTCGCGGCCACCGCGCCGATCGGTACGAACACCATGCTTTTAATCAGGTTGCGCCGCGACGGCGACTGTGTATCGTCTGACATTGCTTTCTCCTAGTTGTGAGACGTCAGGGTTGCCGCGCGCTGCGCGCTTCCCATCGATAGCCGACCCCGTAGACGGCCGAAATCGCCTCGGCCAGACCGGCTTCCTCCAGTTTCCGGCGCAGGTTCTTCACATGCGTATCGATCGTGCGGTCGTGCACGATGCGCCGGTCCTCGTACACCCGGCTGCGCAAGTCATCGCGTGACAAGGCCAGGCCGGGCGCGTCGCGCAAGCGTTTCAGCAAGCGGAATTCCACCGGCGTCAGCGCCAGCTCCCTGCCGTGAACGAAGGCGCGCATGCCCTGGTCGTCGATCTGCAGGCCCGGCTGCGGCGTGCCGGACGGCCGGCGCCGCAGCACCGCGCGCACCCGCGCCACCACCTCGCGCGGGCTGAACGGCTTGCAGATGTAATCGTCGGCGCCGCTGTCGAGGCCGTCCAGGCGGTCCTCCTCCTGCGCGCGCGCGGTCATCATGATGATGGGAATATCGCTGCTGGCGCGCAGCGCGCGGCACAGGCTCAGGCCATCGATGCCGGGCAGCATCCAGTCCAGCAGGATCAGGTCGACGTCGCCGGCCGCCACCGTGGCCTGCACCACCAGGCCGTCGTGCTGCGCCGTGGCGCGGTAGCCGGCCGCCTGCAGATAGCTGACCAGCAGCCGCGCCAGCCGCTGTTCGTCCTCCACCACCAGCACGTGCGGCGCGTTCATGCGCCCGCTCCGGACAGCGGCAGCGTGACGCGGATGGTCAGGCCGCGCCGCGCGCCGGCGGGCAGCTGCGGGTGGGTGTGCGCGGCGCCGATGGCGCCGCCGTGCGCCTCGACGATGCTGCGGCAGATCGCCAGCCCGAGTCCGCTGCCGCCGGTGCTGCGGCTGCGCGCGTGGTCGCCGCGCCAGAAGCGCTCGAACAGCAGCGGCAGACCGGCGTCGCTGACGCCGGCGCCGTTGTCGGCCAGCACCAGCAGCGCCTGGTTGCGCATCACGTGCAGGCCGATGCGCAACTGGTCGGCGCCCTCGGCGTGGCGCAGCGCGTTGTTGAACAGGTTGCGCAGCAGCTGGCGCAGGCGCACCGTATCGCCGTCGATCAGCATCGCCGGCGGGCGCTCGGCCACGATGGCCATGCCGGCCTGCGCCAGCGGCTCGCGCCAGGTGTGGATTTCGCTGTCCAGCAGCGCCGCCAGGTCCAGCGGCTCGCGCCGGTAGTCGAAGGCGCCCACCTCGGACAGCGTGATCTGGCGCATGTCCTCGACCAGCCGGCTCAGCGTTGCCACCTCGGCCATCAGCGCCTGCAGGCTGCTGGCGTCGATCGGCTCGATGCCGTCCTCCATCGCCTCCAGCTGCGCCTGCAGCACCGACAGCGGCGTGCGCAGCTCGTGCGAGATGTCGGCCATGAAGTGGCGGCGCAGCGCCTCGTTGCTCTCCAGCGTGGCCACCATGATGTTGAAGTTGCGCGCCAATGTGCCCAGCTCGTCGCGCTGGGCGTGCGGCACGCGCACGCCGTAGTCGCCGGCCGCCACCTTGGACGCGGCCGCGATCAGCCGCCGCGTCGGCGCCACGAAGCCGCGCGCCAGCAGCACGGCCGCCAGCGCGGCCAGCACCAGCGTCGCCAGGCCGATGAACAGGCTGTCGCGCTGCTGCTGCGCCTGGAAAGTCTGTTCGGCCTCTTCCTGCAGGCCGCGCAGCGGCGCGCCGGCCAGCGTGCCGACCACCTGGCCATCCACCAGCACCGGCTGGTAGCGCAGGTCGTCGCCGGTCTGCAGGTTGCCGGCCAGGTGGTGGCCGTGCTGGTCATACAGGCCGAGGCGGCGCGGCGCCTTGTCCGGCACCGCGTAATAGATGGAATCGCCGCCGGGGCGCGGCGAGGTGGCGCGTTCGCGGCCGATGGCGCCGGTGTAGCGCTCCCAGGCCTCGCGGTTGTTGCGGATGAAGTCCCAGTTGCCATGCTGCTGGTAGGCGCGCGCGAACTCGAAGGCCATCGCCTCCATGCGGCGCGCCTCGACCTCGTTCAGATAGCCCTGGAAGCCGCGCTTGAAGCTCCAGCGCGTGCCCAGCCCGACCCCCACCGCCGTCAGCACGCTGACGATCAGCAAGGAGAGAAACAGGCGGGCGGTAATACCGATCTTGACCATCGGGCCATTTAGCCACGTTGGCGGGCCGGCCACAAGCGGCGCGGCGCAAACCACGCTAATTCTTCACAGAAACTCCACATTCTGGTGGCACTGTATGGCACCAGTTTCAGGCGCGCGGCAGGGTGACGGCAAACACCACTTGCGGCGCCTCGTAGCGGTAGGCGATCTGGCCGCCGTGCTGCTGGACGATTTCTTGCGCGATATGCAGGCCCAGGCCGAGGCCGCCGCGGTTGCGCACATTGCCGACCGAGGCGTGCTTGAGCGGGCTGTACAGCGTGGACAGCAGCTCGTCCGGAATGGCCGGCGCCCGGTTGCGCACCTCCAGCAGCACCGCGCCGTCGCGCTCCGCCAGGCATACCTGGATCGGCTCGCCGTGGTCGCCGTGGTGGCGGGCGTTGCTGACCAGGTTGCTCACCACCTGCAGCAGGCGGTCGCCGTCGACCCGCGCCACCAGCGCTGGCGGCAGGCGGGCGTCGATGCGCAGGTCGGCGTGGGCGGTGCGCACCTCGTCCAGCAGATCCTGCAGCAGCGGCACCAGGTCCAGCTCGGCGCGCTGCAGGCCCAGGCCCAGGCCGCCATTGATGCGGCTCATGTCCAGCACCTGGCTGATCAGGCGCTCCATGCGCGTGCTGGACGCCTGGATGCGGCTGCTCATGGTGCTGGCGGCGCCGCCGTGCTGCAGCACGGTCGCCGCCATATTGATCGAATGCAGCGGGCCGCGCAGGTCGTGGCCCAGCATGGCCAGCAGCTGGGCGCGGGCGCGGTCGGTTTCCACGTGCTTGGCCACGCTGGCGCGGTGCATCTCGCCCAGCAGCTGGCTGGCCGCCAGCTTTTCGGCCGGATCCCATGGCATGGCACGGCCGCGCACCGTCTCGCGCCACTCGTCGAACGAGCCGCGCGGCGTCAGGCGCGGCCCCAGCGGGCCGGCGCGCACCTGCTTTTCCGGCCGCCCGCCCCAGCGGATGGTGTGGATCTGCTCGCGCCGCAGGCCCACCAGCCAGCCGGACGTGGCCGGGTCGAAGCGCAGCGCCAGCAGGCCGGCCCACTGGCCCAGCGCCGGCCGCAGGTCCTCGGGCCAGTCGCCGACGGCGCTGCGCTCGACCAGGTCGTGGCCGCTGTCCGGCAGCGAGGCCACCATGCGCGCGGCCAGCTCGGCGTCCAGGTCGCCGTGCACCATCAGCTTGCCATACTGGGTGACCACCAGCGCTTCCACCTGCAACGACTGGCACAGCGCCGGCGCATGCTCCAGCAGCGCGCGCGCCGGCTCGTCGTGGTGCAGCAGCGCTTCCATCACGCGCGTGCGCACCTCGGCCGACTGCTCGACCCGCCCGGCGCGCTGGCGCGCCTCCATCGACTGCACCAGCGAGGCAATCACCTGGGCCATGACGTCGGCCGCCATGCGCACCGAATACGGCACCTGCAACGGCGCCATGTGATGGCAGGCCAGCAGGCCCCACAAGCGGCCGGCCACCACGATCGACACGCTCATCGAGGCGGCCACGCCCATGTTCTGCAAATACTCGATATGGATCGGCGACACGCTGCGCAGCACGCTTTGACTGAGGTCCAGCGGCGCCTCCCACTGGCGGCCCACCAGCGGCGCCGGCGTGTAGCCGACATCGGCGATCAGCCGCAGCGTGTTGATGATGTACAGCCGCCGCGCCTGCGCCGGAATGTCGCTGGCCGGATAGCGCCGGCCCAGATACGGTTCCAGGTCGTCGCGGCGCGACTCGGCGGTGACGTCGCCGCTGTCGTCCGGGTGGAAGCGGTAGGCCATCACGCGGTCGAAGCCGGTGATGGCACGCACCTGCTCGGTGGCCAGCTGCAGCAGCGCGTCGACCGATTTCTGCCGCTTGAGGCGGTCGATGGCGGCATGCGCCTTCAGCGCGAAGGCGGCCACGGCGTCGCTGGGCGTCTCGCGCCGCTCGAACTCGATGATCAGCCGCTCCTGGTAGACATGCACGATGCAGTCGAACTGGCGGCCGGCCAGCGCGACCGCCAGCGCGACCGCCGGCGCCTCGCCGTCCTCGACCCCGTCCAGGCACTCGGCCACCGCCGCGCGTACCTCGGCCGGCAGCGCCACGCTGTCCAGCGGCAGATTCAGCGCCAGCGCCAGGCCCAGCAGGTCGGGCGCGTTGGCGCTCCAGGCCAGCAGCGCGCCGGCCGGGTCGAACGCCAGCAAGGCGCCGTGCGGCTGGATGCTGCCGGGGATATGGATGGGCTCGTCCGCACAATTGTCCAGCGTGACGGGATCGATCGCTTGCATTGGCGCGACATCGCTTTCAGGGGGGGGAGGAAGCCGCGATTCTACCACCCTCCCCGCTGCCACAGGCGCCGCGCAGCAGCCTGTGTTCGCTACCGTACTTATAGCTTGTAGTTGAGCCCCAGCAGGAATTGCCGGCCATAAGTGGTGTAACGCTCCGGCGCGTACGAGCCGCCGGAGAACGGGTCGCCCTGGCGCGTCTGGTACGGCGAGTTGTTCAGGTTGTTGACCTGGAACAGCAACGACAAGCCCTTGTACCGGCCCTCCTCGATCGCATAGCCGAGCTGCAGGTCGATCTGGCGCTCGGCCAGGATCTCGCTGAAGGCGCGCTGCGCGAACAGGCCGGTGACCTCGCCGCGGTAGGCCGAACGGTAGCGGCGGCTGGCGCGCGCCGAGTAGCCATCCTTCTCGTAGTACACCGTGATATTGGACACCACGCCGGACAGGCCGGGCAGCTTCTCCTTGGTGCCCGGGCCGTTCGGGTGGATCGAGCTCTCGGTGCCGGAAATGCTGCCGGTGACGCCAAAGCCGGCCAGCGGATCCCAGACGATGCCGCCATCCAGCGCGCCGGACAGTTCGACGCCCTTGACCAGGCCGCCGGTGCCGTTGGCCGGGCGGTTCAACGTGCCGATGTCCTGGATCGGCACCACTGCCGACGGATTCGGGAAGCCGGCGAAGCTGAACGCGGTCTGCTGGTTGTAGATGTAGCTTTGCAGCTTCTTGTACCACAGCGCGCCGGCGATGTAGCTGCGCTTGCCGATGTACTTCTCCATCGACAAATCGTAGGCATTGGCGCGCCACGGCTCCAGCTGCGGATTGCCGCCGCTGCCGTTCCACATGCGGGTGGTGGAATCAACGCCGCCGGAAATGCCGGCGCGCATGTCCGACATCTGCGGCCGCGCCACCGTCTTGGCCAGGCCCAGGCGCAGGTTGGTGGTGCTCAGGTATTGATCGAGGTCGAAGTTCAGGTTCAGGCTCGGCAGCCAGTCGGTGTAGCTTTTGCCGCCGCTGATGCTGCCCAGCGTCCCGGCGTTGACGGTGGCGCCGCGCGACTGCTGATCGACATTGACCGCCTGCAGGCCCAGCGCGCCGCGCACCGGCACCGGACCGAGGTCGGCGTCGATGCCCAGCTTGGCGTAGGCGGTGGTGATCTTCTCGGTCACGCCCCAGTCCTGCAGCGCCTGGTCGTCCGGACGCGCCGGCTGCTTGTCGTAGTACTTGTTCAGCACGCCCAGCACGTCATAGCTCATCACCGCCGGAATGCCGGCAAACGCCAGCGAGGTGGACGGCTGCAGCAGGTCGGACGACACCGTGGCCGGCGCGCGGCCGTTCTTCAGGAACCAGTAGTTGTTGGTATCGGCGTGGGTTTTCTCGCGCTTGCTGTAGTTGACGCCGCCCTCCAGGCTGCGGAACATGCCGTCCAGCTCCTTTTTGGCCGAGAACTTGGCCGAGCCCAGCTTGTCGTCCACCACCGGGTGGTGCATGTCGGCGTCCTTGCCCCAGCCGCCGACGTCGGTCAGCTTGATGATCTTCGGATCGGTGTAGTTGAAGCTTGGCGTAAACGTCGGCAGTCCGCTGGCGGTGGGGATGTGGAACTCGAAGTTGTTGTCGGTGATGTGCGAGCCGGCCGGGCCCAGGCCGGCGTACGTCTCCAGCACCTCCTCCTTGCGCTTGGCGGTCGAGTACGACAGGTCGCCGACCAGCGTCCAGCCATCCTTCTTGAAGGTGTTGTTCCAGCCGAGCGCGCCCAGCGTGTCCTTGCGCTGGTTGTAGTCGTTGCGCACGATCGGTTCCAGGTTGACCAGCTTGCCGCCCACCAGCAGGCGCGTGCCGCCGATGGTCTGCACGACCGGATCGCGGTAGGTGACGTCGCTCCACTGGTGCGAATTCCACATCATGCCGCGCATGGTGGTGTTCTGCCTGAACTCGGAATAGTACAGGTCCAGCGTGGTGCGGAATTCCCTGGACGGACGGTACTCGATCACGCCCATCAGGCCGTCGCGCTTCTGCTCGCGCGACGAGGCGGTGACCTCGGCGCCCTTGAGCGCCACCACGTCCTCCATGCCGGCCGGCAGCTTGTTGTCGCGGCCCCACCACCACGACTTGTATTCCTGCTGCTGCCCCGGCGAATCGAGGTGCGCGTAGCCGACCGCCACGCCCAGCGTGTTGTTCAGGAACTGGTCGACGTAGGATGCGCTCAGGCGGTTGCCGTTGGCCGAGGTGTTGGAGTTGAGCTTGCCGTTGGAATTGTGCTCGGCGCGCGCGTTCAGCACGATGGTGCGCTGGCGCAGGTCGAGCGGGCGCACGGTCTGCAGGTCCACCGTGCCGGACAGGCCGCCCGACACCAGCGACGCATCCGGCGTCTTGTAGACGGTAACGCCGTTGATCAGCTCGGACGGATACTGGTCGTACTCGGCGCCGCGGTTGTTACTGGTGGACACCTGCTCGCGGCCGTTCAGCAAGGTGGTGGAAAAGTCCGGCGCCAGGCCGCGGATCGAAATCACCTGCGCGCGGCCCTCGACCCGCTGCGCGGTCAGGCCGGCCAGGCGGGCGATGGATTCGGCGATCGACACGTCCGGCAGCTTGCCGATGTCCTCGGCCGTCACCGCCTCGACGATGGAATCGGCGTCGCGCTTGATCGCCATCGAGTTCTCGATGCTGCGGCGGATGCCGGTCACCACCACTTCCTGCATGCCGTCCTCGCTCTTTTGCGCCTGCGGCGCGCTGCCCTGCTGCTGTTGCTGCTGTTGCGCCAGCGCCGGCTGGGCGGCCAGCGCCAGCACCGCGCAGGCGGCCGCAATCGGTGTCATCTTGGTCTGCATTTTTCTCGTCTCCCTTTTATCGTTTTATTTCCAGGTGAAGGTGGCCACACTGGTCGCCGGCAAGGTGTAATCGAAACTGCGCTGGCCGATGCGCACCGCGAAACTGCGCGGCGCCCTGGCAGAATTCGCCACCAGCAGCGCCAGTTCGCCATCGTCGGCGTTGCGGAACGCCACCGTGTCGAGCTGGTCGTAGCCGCTGGTGGAAGCGATGCGGCGCGCGCCCGGGCGCACGAAGCGGCTGGCGTGGGCCAGCGCGTAATACTCTTCGTTGCGGGTGATCTTGCCGTCGCGGCTGTCGATGGTGACGACGCCGCGGCAATCGTTGCAGCCGCCGAGGTGAGGGCCGTCGTGCTCATCCAGCGCCAGATTCCACAACAGCACACCCCTGGCCCAGCCGCGCGTGGTGCCGATCACCAGGGTACGGGCGAAGTGCTGCAGATTGTCCGACCACACCGGCGCCCACTTGCCGCCCGAGCACTCGGTGAAAAAGGTTTCCTTGTCGGGCCAGCGGTCGTGCAGCGCGGCCTGCACGCGCACATCGCCGCCGTAGCAATGCCAGGCGACGCCGGCCACGTACTGGTTGGCGGTGGCGTCCTTCAGCACCTCGGCCGGCGAGCCCGGCGCGTCCCAGTTGTGGTCCCAGTCGAGGATTCTGGTGTGCGGGTGTTCCTTGGCCAGCAGCGGGCCCAGGTGACCGCCGATGAAGGCCGCGCGCTGGGCCGGATCGACGCGCATGCCGGGATAATCCTTGGGCTCGAAGTGCGGCTCGTTCTGCAGGGTCAGGGCGTAGATCGGCACGCCTTCCTGTTGGTAGGCGCTGATGTAGCGCGACAGATAGCGGGCGAACGGTGCGTACGCCTCCGGCTTCAGGGTGCCCTGGATCAGGCTGTCGGTGGACTTCATCCAGCCCGGCGCGCTCCACGGCGAGGCCATCACGCGCAGCCGGGGATTGATCGCCAGCGCGGCCTTGGTCACCGGCAGCACGTCGGCGCGGTTGGGATCGATCGAGAAATGCCGCAGCTCCGGGTCGGTCTGGCCGGGCGGCATGTCGTCAAAGCTGTAGTGACTGCGCGAAAAATCCGAGGCGCCGATGGTCAGGCGCGTGAAGCTGAAGCCGGCGCCAGGGGCTTTGCCGAACAGCTCGTTCAGCAGGTCGGCGCGCTGTTGCGGGTTCAGCTTGTTCTGGATCAGCCAGGCCGAGGCGTCGGTGATGGCGGCGCCGAAACCGACCATGTCCTGGAAGCGCTGCCTGGGGTCGACCTCGATGATGGTGGCAGCCCGGGCGCCGGGGTGAAAACGCGCGTCGGCGCCGCGCGCCAGCAGTTGGGTCTGGTCGCCGGTGGTGATCCAGGCCTGCACGGTCTGCGCCAGCGCCGGCCCGGCGAGCGCGCCCAGCAGCATGACGGGGAAGATTTTTTTCCAGGACGACGGGCGCACCGCTCCATCGCCCGGCACAGGGGGGCTGGTCAACATGCTGTCTCCGTTTGTTTTATTTATGAATTAAATGGAATCGTTTCCATTTATTGCAGAAACTATAGCATCGGCAAATCTTCGGTGTCAACGAAGGCGCGGCGGGTGTGGGTTTTTTGTCGGTTTGCTGCGTAAAAGCACCCCGGACGAAAGGGTCTGACCCCGTACGGGGTCAGACCCTGGCGGCGGCGGTGTGCGGGTTTCGCGGCTGCCGTCCGCCGCTACCGCCGTTGCGTGGATGCTATGATGCGCCTGTTTTTTTTCACAGCCCGCACCCCTCTGCCCCCAACCCATGCGCAGTTTATTTTCACGGCTTTGCCTGCTGGCGGCCATGCTGTCCGGCCTGCCCCACGCGTGGGCGCTGGACCCGGCCGTCAGCCTGTTCGATTACCACCACGACACCTGGCGCCGCCAGGACGGCGCGCCCGTCAGCATCACCGCCATGGCCCAGACCAGCGACGGCTGGCTGTGGATCGGCACCGAACAGGGCCTGTACCGCTTCGACGGCCTGCGCTTCGAACGCTACCGCTCCCCCACCGGTCAGCTTCTGCTCAGCCCGCGCATCTCGGCGCTGACCGCCACCGCCGGCGGCGACCTGCTGGTCGGCCACATCAACGGCGGCGTCAACCTGATCCGCCAGGGCGAGATCGTGCCGCTGCCGGCGTGGAGCGCGGCCCAGGTCGACACGGTGTACGACCTCATCGCCGACAACGACGGCAGCGTCTGGATCTGCACCCGCTCCGGCCTGATCCACTACGCCAAGGGCGCGTGGCAGACCATCAACGCCAGCTGGGGCTTGCCGCGCCAGACCGTGCAGGAAGGCACGCTGGACCAGTACGGCCAGGTATGGGTGCGGCTGAGCAACGAGTGGTACAAGCTGGACCGCGAAGCGCGGCGCTTCCATCCCACCGGCCACGCCGGCGAGGACAACGCGTTTTACGCGCCGGACGGCGCGATGTGGCGGCGCAAGGGCCAGCTGATCGTGCGCGTGCCCAACGGCCAGCCGGGCCCGGTGCAGCCGCGCGAGGAATCGCGCCGCTACCGCATCGCCCAGGCCCATCACCTGTTCGACGCCGACGGCAACCTGTGGCTGTTCGGCCCCCCCAACGGCATCGCCCGCATCCGCAAGCAGGACCTGCCGCACAGCGACAGCTTCGATCCAAGCCAGCTGCCGGCGGAGCGCATCGCCCAGGGCTGGCAGCTCAGCAATCCGCGCGTGACCGGCATGCTGGAAGACCGCGAGGGCAATCTGTGGGCCATGACGCCCAGCGGCCTGGAGCGCTTCCGCAACCAGCGCATCCGCACCATCGCGCTGCCGGACAACGTCACCGTGCCGACGCTGGCCGCCGACGGCCAGGGCCGCATCTGGGTCGGCGGCGTCAATCTCGACCAGCTATGGGACGTCGCCGGCGCCGCCGCGCCAGCGCTGCGCGAGGGCGAACGCCGGCTGGCGGTGGCCGGCCGCGACGGCGCCATCCTCAGCGCCAGCGCGCGCGGCATCGAGATCCGCCGCGACGGCAGGCTGACCACGCTGCCGATGCCGCCCGCCTGCCCCGGCGCGCGCAGCGAGCAAGTCAACCGCCTGATGCAGGACCGCGACGCGCTGTGGGCCAGCCTGCGCGACTGCGGCCTGTTCCGCTACCGCGACGGCGCCTGGCGCGGCGCGGCCAGCCTCGGCATCGCGCCGCAGGAGCGGGTGATGACCGCCGCGCCCGACGGCGCGATGTGGTTCGGCCACCGCAACGGCAGCCTGCAGCACTACCAGGACGGCCGCCTGACCGACTACGCGCCGGCCGCCGCCGCCAGCCTGGGCGCGCTGCAACTGATCGATGCGCAAGCCGAGGTCGTCATTTCGGGCGCCGAGGGCACGGCGGTGCTGCGCCATGGCCGCTTCGAGCGGCTGCGCGCCGCCGATCCGGATGTGCTGAACAACCTGGCCGGCCTGGTCATCCTGCCCAACGGCGACCGCTGGCTGCACACCGGCCTCGGCCTGGCGCACGTGCGCGCCGCCGACTGGAACGCCAGCGTCGGCGACCCGCGCCGGCCGCTGCGCATGGAGCTGCTGGACGCCGCCGACGGCTATCCCGGCGCGCCGATGCTGGTCGCGCCGGTGGCCAACGGCGCGCTCGACGACAGCGGCAAGCTGTGGTTTGCCAGCACCGAGGGCATCGGCGTGCTGGACACCACCCGCATGTACCGCAACCCGTTGCCGCCGGCGCTGCAGATCACCGCGCTCAGCGTCGACAACCGCCCGTACGCGCCGACGCCCGGCCTGCTGCTGCCGCAAAAGCCGATGCGGCTGGACATCGGCTTCGCCGCGCTCAGCCTGACGATGCCGGAGCGGATGCAGGTCTGGTACAAGCTGGAGGGCGTGGACCGCGACTGGCAACTGGCCGGCACCCGCCGCGGCGCCAGCTATTCCCACCTCGGCCCCGGCAGCTACCGCTTCACCGTCAAGGCCGCCAACGCGGACGGCGTGTGGAACGAGCAAGGCGCCACGCTGCGCTTCGCCATCCAGCCCAGCTTCACGCAGACCGCCTGGTTCTACCTGCTGTGCGCCGGCGCCGCGCTGGCCGCCGCCTACGGCCTGTACCTGATGCGCATGCGCCAGCTGGTGCGCCGCCTCAACGCGGTGCTGGCCGCGCGCCTGCTGGAGCGCGAGCGCATCGCCCGCGCGCTGCACGACAGCCTGCTGCAAAGCGTGCAGGCGCTGGTGCTGCGCTTCAGCGCCGTCAGCCAGCGCCTGCCGGCCGACAGCGCCGCGCGCGCGCAGCTGGACGCGCTGCTGGCCGAGGCCGACGGCGTGATCGTCGAGGGCCGCAACGCCGTCATGGGGCTGCGCCTGGCCAGCGTGCACGGCGGCGACCTGGCCACCGCCTTCACCCGCCTGGTCGAACGCATGCAGGCCGAGCACCGGCTGGCGATCGCGCTGCAGGTGCGCGGCGTGCGCCGTCGCCTCGATCCGCTGGCGTGGGAGGAGGTCTACCACATCGGCGCCGAGGCGCTGCTCAACGCCTGCCGCCACGCCAGCGCCAGCCGCGTGCTGCTGGCGCTCGACTACGGCGCCCAGGAGCTGACGCTGACCGTCAGCGACAATGGCAAGGGACTGGCGGACGAGGTGCTGCGCCAGGGCGGCAAGGATGGCCACTGGGGCCTGGTGGGCATGCGCGAGCGCGCCGCCGCGCTGAACGGGGTGCTGACGCTGACGCCGGCCGTGCCGCGCGGGCTGCAGGTGACGGCCCGCATTCCGGCCGGCCGCGCCTACGACCGCGACAGCCGTCCCGGCTGGGGCCGGCGGCTGCGCGGCTGGTGGCAGCGCCGCCGCGGCTAGCGCGAGTTACAGCCGCAGGCCCGGCGGCAGGCGGCCGCCGGCGCCCATGCTGATGATGCCGCGCTGGATCGCCAGCAGCACCGCGTGGGTGCGGTCCTTGGCCTGCAGCTTGGCCATCACGTTTTTCATGTGGGTCTTGATGGTGCCCTCGGACAGGCCGAGCTGGTCGCCGATCTTCTGGTTGGTATTGCCGACCGCGGCCAGCCGCAGCACCTCGATCTCGCGCTGGCTCAGCGCCTCGGTGTGCATCTGCTCGGCCAGCGCGCAGGCCACCGCCGGCAGGATGCGGCGGCGCCCGGCGTGTACGCTGCGGATGGTGTCCTGCAGATCGTGGCGCACCGCGCTTTTCAGCATGTAGCCGACCGCGCCGGCGCGGATCGCCTGCGCCGCGTGGGCCTCGCCTTCATAAGTGGTCAGCACGATCACGCGCGCGCCCGGGCTGTCGCGGCGGATGGCGCTGATGGCGGCGCTGCCGTGCATGTCCGGCAGCTGCAGGTCCATCAGCGTGACGTCCGGGCGCAGCAGCCGGTGCAGCTCGATGGCCTGCTGGCCGGTGCCGGCGCGGCCGACCAGGCGCACATCGTCCATCGCGTCCAGCGCGCCGGCCACGCCGTCCAGAAAAATCGGATGATCGTCTACCATCAGTACGGTGATTGGTGCTGGCCCCATGTGCATCTGCCTTTCGCTAGAGCGGAAAAGCGCTACTTTGCCACAAATCGGCGCCGGCCTACCTACCCGATCGGACGAGCGCGCGGTATCGAGATCTAAGGATGGCAGATCGGGCCGCCGCTTCTACACTGCTCCTCGCTGTCTTTCCTTTCATCCGATAACGAGGAGTACACCATGCACCGCACCCACACCGCCCTGGCCGCCGCACTGGCGCTGTCGCTGACCGCGCTGGCCGGCAGCGCCGAGGCCGCCGACGCCAAGGACGCCGCCAAGAAGCCGACCGAAAAATGCTACGGCGTCGCCAAGGCCGGCCAGAACGACTGCGCGGCCGGCGCCGGCACCAGCTGCGCCGGCACCGCCAAGACCGACTACCAGGGCAACGCCTGGGTGCTGGTCGACAAGGGCACCTGCACCAAGATCAAGACGCCGAAAGGCTACGGCTCGCTGACGCCACGCTGAGCGCCGCGATGAAACTGGCCGACCTGCAACGCGATTTCGGCGCCTGGCTGGTGGCGCCGGACGCCGCGCTGGCGCAACGCCTGGGACCCGCCGCGCGGCTGGCGGTGTACCAGAACAACTACCGCAGCCAGCTGGCGGGCTGCCTCGAACACGCGTTTCCGCTGCTGCGCGGCTGGATGGGCGAGGACGCCTTCCTCGGCATGGCGGTGCGCCACATCGACGCCTGCCCGCCGCACGGCTGGACGCTGGACGCCTACGCCGACGGTTTCCAGCACACGCTGGAACAAGCCTACGCCAACCACCCGGACCTGCACGAGCTGGCCTGGATCGAGCACGCGCTGAACGCCGCCTTCGTGGCAGCGGACGCCGCGCCGCTGACGGCCGAGCGGCTGGCGGCGGTGGACTGGGACCGCGCGGTGCTGCGGCTGACGCCGTCGCTAAGGCTGCGCGCCGCCACCACCAACGCCGAAGCCATCTGGAGCGCGCTGTGGGAGCAACGGCCGCCGCCGGAGGGCGAGATGCTGGCCGCGCCCGGCGGCTACATCGTCTGGCGGCGCGGCCGCACCAGCGTGCTGCGCATGGCCGAACCGCTGGAGTACGCGGCGCTGCTGCAAGTGCGGCGCGACGGCCGCTTCGCCGAGTTGTGCGACTGGCTGGTTGACCACTGCGGCGAGCAGGACGGCATCGCCCAGGCCGGCGCGCTGCTGGCGCACTGGCTGGGCGCCGAACTGATCACCGGCATCGACACCCCGACTGAAGGAATGTTATGACCCCCCTCCACCTGCAAGACACGGCGCCCGCCTGGCGCGCCTGGCTGCGGCGCGCCGTGCCCGACAGCCTGCTGCTGCTGATTGCCCGCCTCGGCATCGGCGCGGTGTTTTTCCTGTCCGGCCGCACCAAGGTCGAAGGCTTCCTCACCATCAAGCCCTCGACCTACGACCTGTTCCGCAGCGAATACGCGCTGCCGCTGATTCCGCCGGAAGTGGCGGCGCAGCTGGCCACCGCCGCCGAGAACTTCTTGCCGGTGCTGCTGGCGCTGGGCCTGGCGACGCGGCCGGCCGCCCTCGGCATGTTCTGCATGACGCTGGTGATCGAGATCTTCGTCTACCCGGACGCCTGGCCCACGCACCTGAGCTGGGCCGGCCTGCTGCTGCCGCTGATCGCCCGCGGCGCCGGCGCGTGGTCGCTGGACCACCTGCTGTGGCGCCGCCTGCACCCTTCCCAACCTGATGGAGAAAACGCATGAAACGCATCCCCACCCTGGCGGCCGCGCTGGCCCTGGCCGCCGCACCGGCGCTGCACGCCAACGCCAACGCCAGCGCCGCGCCGGTCAAGAACATCGTCATCGTCAGCGGCTCGTTCGTCGACGGCTCCGGCTGGCGCGTGATCCACGACATCCTGACGCAGAAAGGCTACAAGGTCACGGTGGCGGCGCAGCCCCACACCAGCCTGGACGACGACGTCGCCGCCACCCGCGACATCCTCGACCAGCAGGTCGGCCCGGTGGTGCTGGTCGGCCACAGCTCGGGCGGCGCGGTGATCTCCGCCGCCGGCGAGCGCGACAAGGTGAAGGCCCTGGTCTACGTGTCGGCGCTGCTGCCGGACATCGGTGAAAGCGTGGCGCAGGTGATCGGCTCGATGCCGTCGCCAAGCAACAGCGTCCGGCCGACGCAGGACGGCCACCTGTTCGTCGACCCGGCCCGCTTCCACGCCGATGTCGGCGCCGACCTGCCGGAAAACCGCACCAACTACATGGCGATCTCGCAGGTGCCGGCCACGGTGGCCGCCTTCAACACGCAGATCTGGGCCGCCGCCTGGCACCACAAGCCGAGCTACGCCATCCTGTCCACCGAAGACCGCGCGCTGAGCCCGGACCTGCAGCGCTGGATGTACCAGCGCGCCGGCGCCAAGGTCACCGAAGTCAAGGGCAGCCACCTGACCTACATCTCGCAACCCGACCAGGTGGCGAAGGTGATCGACGACGCGGCCCACGGCCGCTAACCATTTTTTTTCAACCAAGGAGAACACCATGACCCAGAACACCGCCTCCCGTTCCGCCCGCGCCGCCGCCTCGATGCTGCTGGCCCTCAGCGCCCTGGGCGCCGCCGCCCACGCCCAAGCCGCCGACAAGCCGGCCGACGCCGCCGAGCCGAAAGGCCGCTGCTACGGCATCAACACCTGCAAGGGCACCAGCCTGTGCGCCACCGCCAAGAACGATTGCAAAGGCCTGAACAGCTGCAAGGGCGAAGGCGTGCTGGTCAAGACCAAGAGCGAATGCCTGGCCGCCGGCGGCACGCTGACCGAGCCGAAGAAGAAATAACCGTCACGCCCGCGCGGCGCGCCCCGGGCGTGCCGCGCGGTTTTTCCCTTTATGATCGGGCACGCGATGAACCCCTTTTCCGGCTTCGGCCTCGGCCTGCGCAAGGAACACTACGCCGACTTCCTCGACCAGCAGACGCCGGTGGCGGTTGATTTTGTCGAAGTCATCTCCGAGAATTTCATGGTGGACGGCGGCCAGCCGCGCCACATTCTGCGCCAGGTGCGCGCGCGCCATCCGGTGGCGCTGCACGGCGTGTCGCTGTCGGTCGGCTCGGCCGACGGCCTGCGCGGCGACTACCTGCGGCGCCTGCGCGCGCTGGCCGACGAGATCGACCCGCTGTTCGTGTCGGACCACCTGAGCTGGTCGCGCATCGACAACTTCAATTCGCACGACCTGCTGCCGCTGCCGTACACGCAAGAGGCGCTGAACATCGTCTGCGACAACATCGACCGCGCGCAACTGGCGCTAGGACGCACCATGCTGTTTGAAAATCCGTCCAGCTACCTGTGCTTCGCCCCGGCCGAGATGAGCGAGTGGGAATTCCTGTCCGCGATGTGCGCGCGCACCGGCTGCGGCCTGCTGCTGGACGTGAACAATATCTACGTCAGCGCGGTCAACCACGGCTACCGGCTGGACGACTACCTGGCCGGCCTGCCGTTCGGGCACGTGCGGCAAATCCACCTGGCCGGCCACACGCCGGGCGAGCTCCTGATCGACACCCACGACCGCGACGTCTGCCGCGCCGTGTGGGCGCTGTACGCGCGCGTGATGACGCTGGCCGGCCCGGTCGCCACCATGATCGAGCGCGACGCCGACATTCCGCCGCTGGCCGAGCTGCTGCGCGAGCTGGACATCGCGCGCCGGCTGGCCGGCAGCGCCGAAGGGGCGCTGGCATGAACCCGCTGCAACGCCGCCGCCTGCTGCTGGGCGCCGCCGCCGGCGCGGCCGCCGGCCTGTCGCTGGACAGCCTGGCGCTGGCGGCCGCCGCCTCGTCCAGCGCCGCCGCCGCGCGCCGGCTGGCCGGGATGCCGACCCGGCAGGTCGAAGCCGGCGTGCTGGACGTCGGCTACCACCAAGCCGGGCCGGAGAACGGCCATCCCGTCATCCTGCTGCACGGCTTCCCCTACGACATCCACAGCTACGCCGAGGTGGCGCCGCGCCTGGCGGCGCAAGGCTACCGCGTGATCGTGCCGTACTTGCGCGGCCACGGCAGCACCCGCTTCCTCGACCCCGCCACGCCGCGCGCCGGCCAGCAGGCCGCGCTGGGCCAGGACGTGATCGACCTGATGGACGCGCTGCACATCCCGGAGGCGGTGCTGGCCGGCTACGACTGGGGCGGCCGCGCCGCCTGCGTGGCGGCCGCCATGAAGCCGACGCGCTGCGTCGGGCTGGTGGCGGTCAACGGCTACCTGATCCAGGACATCGGCCGTGCCGCCACGCCGGCCCCGGCCCCGGTGGAGGCCGGCCTGTGGTACCAGTACTACTTCCTGACCGAGCGCGGCCGCGCGGGATTGACCGCCAACCGCGCGGCCATCGCGCGCGTGCTGTGGAAACACAATTCGCCCGCCTGGCGCTTCGACGACGCCAGCTTTGCGCGTGCGGCGCGGGCCTTTGACAATCCCGACTACGTGGACGTGGTGCTGCACGCCTACCGCCACCGCCTGGGCCAGGCCGCCGGCTATCCCGATTACGAGGAAACGGAAGCCCTGCTGGCCGCCCAGCCGGTGATCAAATCGCCGGCCATCACGCTGGACGGGCTGGCGGACGGCCTGCTGCCCGCCACCGACGGCCGCGCCGACGCCGCCCGATTCAGCGGCCCGCGCCAGCACCGCCAGATTCCCGGCGCCGGCCACAACCTGCCGCAGGAAGCCCCGCGCGCCTTCGCCGACGCCGTGGCCGCACTGGCCCGCGGCGGCAAGTGGCGCACCTGATGCAGCCATGCAGCCATAGCGCACGATAAGCTTGAATCATCGTTGCCGGCGGCATGCCATCGGCCATCGCATTGCCAACGCTCATCGCGCCTCACTGGGGCGGGCATCACAGCGCTTCTTCCCGCAACACGGTGCTGCTGTCAGCCATTTTTTTCACGAGAAAGTCGATGAAGGCGCGCAGCGCCGGCGGCTGGACCAGGCCTTGCGGGAACACGGCATGCAAGGGCGGGCAGCGGCCCAGCCAGCCGCTCAGGATCGGCCGCACGCGGCCCGCCTTGACCTCGTCGTGCATGATCAGGTCGGTGGCCATCATCAGTCCGGCGCCCGCCGCCAGGGGCGCCTTGAGGACCTCCGGATCATCCGCTTCAATGATGGGCGTGACCTCGAAACTTTCCATGGTCTCGCCGTTGCGCATCAGCCAGGCATAGCCGGCGGCGGAACGCGCCACGCGCGTCACCAGCGCACGATGGTTGCGCAATTGCGCCGGATGCGTGGGTTCGCCGAATTTTTCCAGGTAAAGATCGCTGGCATACACGCGGTTCGGCAGCACGGCCAGGCGTCTGGCCACCATCGACGAATCGGGCAAGTTGCCCAGGCGCAGGGCCACGTCCACCTTGTCGCTGATCAGGTCCACCACGCGATGGCTCAGCATCAGGTCGACGTGGATGCGTGGATACAGGCCGTGGAATTCACCCAGCAGCGGCGACAGCAGGCTGATGGCGACGGAATAGGGGCAGGTGATCCGCAAGCTGCCCGCGGGCTGGCCCTGTATTTCGCGCAGCGCCGATTCGGCGTCGCGCAGGGTGGCGGGAATCTGCCGGCAATGCTCGAAGTAAAGCTTGCCCGCCTGGGTCAGGCTCAGACGGCGCGTGGTCCGGTGCAGCAGCTGCGCGCCGAGACGTTGTTCCAGCTCGCGCACCTTGCGACTGACCGTGGTTTTGGGCAATAACAAGGCCTGGGCGGCCTGGGTGAAACTGCCCAGCTCCGCCACGCGGAGAAACACCACGATGTCGTTCAAGTCCGCTTGCATGGGGCTATATTGAGCCATTATTGGGATAATCTTTCCCAATTATATGCAATTATCATTTCAATCGCGCGCGCCTATCATGGACAGCATGTCCACTTACCGCAGGAGAACGATATGCGCCACTGTCTCACCCGTGCTGTCCTCGCCGCCGCGCTGATCGCCGGCCCCGCCAACGCCGCGCCGGCAACCACCGCCGCCGGCGGCGGCGGCTGGCAGCCGCAACAGACACCCGGCTTTTACCGACTGCGCCTGGGCGACTTCCGCGTCACCGTGTTGTCCGATGGCGTGGCGTCGCGCGACGTGTCCAGCATCATGAGCAATCCGGCCACCGTCCGCCGCGCCTTTGCGGACGCGCACCAGGCCTTGCCGGTCGAGCTGTCGATCAACTGCTACCTGATCGACACCGGCAGCCAGCGCGTGCTGGTCGACACCGGCGCGGGCGAACTCTTCGGCGATACCGCCGGCAGCCTGGTGGCGAATTTGCGCGCCGCCGGCTATGCGCCGGAGGATATCGATGTGGTGCTGCTGACGCACATCCATGGCGATCATTCCGGCGGCCTGAGCGTCGGCGGCAAGCGCGTCTTCCCGCGAGCCTTGGTGTACGTCGACCGGCGCGATCCGGCCTACTGGCTCGACGTCCAGCACGAAACGCAGGCGCCCAGCACGCGCCGCCTGAGCTTCCAGCAGTCGCGGCAAACCGTGAACCCGTACGTGGCGGCGGGCATGCTGCGCACTTTCGATGGCGATACGGAAATCATCCCTGGCATCCACAGCGTGACGGAGTACGGCCACACGCCCGGCATGAACGGTTACATGGTGGAGAGCAAGGGCCAGCGACTGTACTTGTGGGGTGACATCATCCACGCGGCGGAGGTGCAGTTCCGCCACCCGGAAGTGACGATCGATTACGACGTGGACGCCGCCGCGGCCAGCGCCACCCGCGCCACCCGGCTATCGGACGCGGCCAAGCAAGGCTACCTGGTCGGCGGGGCACACCTGTCCTTCCCCGGCCTGGGCCATGTGCAGGCGCTGGACCAGGGATACCAGTGGATGCCCCTGCCCTATAGCGCCAAACCGTAACAAAGGCCTCAATTAACGCATTTTTTGATGCACATCAAAAAGCCGCGAGAAATTCCCGGCGATTTGCTGCGGTGGCACAATACAACTATCCAGACCGCGCGCGCTTGCCGGCTATCGGCCAAGCCGCGCCGCGCGTGCGCCGGCCTGGCCATGCGGCATACCGCACGCGATAAGCGATTGATTCTATGGGAAAAATTGGTGCGGCTGACTGGGATCGAACCAGTGACCCTTGGCTTCGGAGGCCAATACTCTATCCACTGAGCTACAGCCGCGACAGGGAGATACGCGAAGGCGTGCCGTAGGATACCGTGTTTACCGGCGGCCGTCCATGGGGCCGCTGTCGTTTTGTACATGTTTGCGTTTCCTTCGCAGCATTCTTGTGTCTATAATCAGCCGTTTGGTGAAGGTTTTTACAAGGCTGCTGCTGATCAACTCTTCGCGCCACCCCGGCCTGAAATCTGTTTCTGAAGGAAATCATGAGCGACGCACACAACGAACACGAATCCGTCATCCGTACCCCAAAACAGCTGGTTGGAGCCGTGATCGGCTTCTTCGCAGTCACCATCCTCGGCATCATCCTGCTGGTCCAATACGTCACCACCACCAAGCTCACGGGCGCCGGCTCCAACAGTCAGGCGCCGGAGGAAGTGGCCGCGCGCATCGCGCCGGTGGCTAACGAGGGCTTTACGCTGAAGGACGCCAACGCGCCGAAGGTGCTGCAGTCCGGCGAGGCGATCTACACCTCCACCTGCGCGGCCTGCCATGGCACCGGCGCCGCTGGCGCGCCGAAGTTCGGCGATGCCGGCGCCTGGGGCGCGCGTATCGCCCAGGGTTACGATACCGTCGTCAAGCACGCCATCGAGGGCTTGCGCGCGATGCCGGCCAAGGGCGGCAATCCGGATCTGGACGATGTGGAAGTGGCGCGCGCGGTGGTCTACATGGCCAACCACGCCGGCGCCAAGTTCAAGGAGCCGGACGTGCCGGCCCCGGCGGCTGCGGCTGCCGCGCCGGCCGCGTCGGAGCCGCAGAAATAAGCGGCCTCGCGCCGCCAACGCAAAACCGGCCCGCGCGGCCGGTTTTTTATTAGCTGCACAAACCGTAGGCCTTGCGGTCCGGGAAATAGCGGTAGGTGAAGGTGCGCATCGGGTACTTGTGCAGCGCGATCTCGAACGCTGGCGGCGTGACGTCGAAACGCGCCGGCAGCTTGTCGGTCACGCGCAGGCGCACGCGCCAGATGGTTTCCTCGCCGGTGGCGCCGGCAATCAGCATGTCCGGCACCTTGGGGATCACCTCGACGATTTCGGCCGGCGAATTGGTGGTGCGCTGGTAGAAGCTGACCAGCTGCGGCTTGGCGATCACCGGTCCTTTCGGCTGTGTCACGGCGTATTCGCGGCTGAGGAACAGCGCGCGCTCGCCGCGCGGCACCAGGTAGACGAAGGTGAACTCGGCGCCGCCGTCCGGCAGCGTCACCGGCGGCGTGGTCGACACGCTGATGCCGCGCGGCAGCGCGAAGCGCGAGCCTTCCTGCCAGCTGGCGCACTCCGGCGTCTTGGCCATGTAGACGTCCACCGGCGTGTAGGAATCGCCGCAGGCACTCAGCAGCAGCGGCAAGACAAGAGCAAGGGTATAGCGCATGACAATCGGGGTGGTTGAATCGGAAGCCGCTAGTTTACTCTGAAATGAAAAAAGGCCGCATCGCTGCGGCCTTCGCTGACGGGCTTACCCGCTTACCACATGATCACGCGGTCTTTTGGCGGCAGGTACATCTTGTCGCCCGGCTTGACGCTGAAGGCGTCGTAGAAGCCCGGCTGGTTGCGCATCGGGCCGTTGGCGCGGAACTGGCCCGGCGAGTGCGGGTCGGTCTTGATCTGCTGGATCTGCGCCGCCTCGCGCATCTTCATGCGCCACACTTGCGCAAAGCCCATGTAGAAGCGCTGATCGCCGCTCAGGCCGTCGATGACCGGTGCCTTCTTGCCGTGCAGCGACAGCTTGTAAGCCTTGTAGGCGATCGCCACGCCGCTGTTGTCGGCGATATTTTCGCCCAGCGTCAGCTCGCCGTTGACGTGGTAGCCCGGCAGCGGGCTGAACTGGTTGTACTGCTCGACCAGCATCTTGGTCTTGGCGTCGAAGGCCTTGTGGTCGGCCGGGGTCCACCAGTCACGCAGGTTGCCGTCGCCGTCGTACTGCGCGCCCTGGTCGTCGAAGCCGTGGCTGATTTCATGGCCGATCACGCCGCCGATGGCGCCGTAGTTGACCGCGTCGTCGGCGTCGGCGTTGAAGAACGGCGCCTGCAGGATCGCCGCCGGGAAGACGATTTCATTCATCTCCGGGTTGTAGTAGGCGTTGACGGTCTGCGGCGTCATGCCCCACTCGTCGCGGTCGATCGGTTTGCCCAGCTTGTTCAGCTCCTTGTTGTACTCGAACTGGTGCGAGCGCAGCACGTTGCCGACCAGGTCATCCTTGCGGATCTCCAGCGCGCTGTAGTCGCGCCATTTGTTCGGGTAGCCGATCTTGGTGGTGAACTTGGCCAGCTTGGCTTGCGCCTGCTGCTTGGTGGCCGGCGTCATCCAGTCCAGCTTGTCGATCGAGGTCTTGTAGGCGGCCAGCAGGTTTTTCACCAGCGCTTCCATGCGCGCCTTGCGCTCGGCCGGGAAGTACTGCTGCACGTACAGCTTGCCGACGGCCTCGCCCAGCGCGCCTTCGGTCACCGACACGCCGCGCTTCCAGCGTGGACGCTGTTCGGTCACGCCGCTCAGCACGGTGCCGTAGAAGGCGAAGCTCTCATCCACGAAGGCTTTGCTCAGGTAGCCGGCGTGGGCGCGCACCAGCTGCCACTGGAAGTAGGCTTTGAGCGTGTCCAGCGGCGTGCTGTCCAGCAGCGCGGTCATGCCCTTCAGGTAGCTCGGCTGGCTGACGATCACGTAGCCGACCTTGCCTGCGATGCCGGCGTCGGTCAGGTAGGCGTTCCAGTCGTAGCCCGGCGCCACCTCGCCCAGCTTGGCGACGTCGACCTTGTTGTAGGCCTTGATCGGGTCACGCAGCTCGACCTTGGTCCATTGCAGCTTGGCCAGTTCCTTTTCGAACTCGACCACGGCGTGGGCGGTGGCGGCGCCGTGCGGGTCGCCGGCCAGCGTCAGCATTTTGCCGACGTGCAGTTCGTACTTGGCCAGGATGTCGGCCAGCTTCTTGTCGTCGGCCTTCAGGTAGTAGTCGCGGTCCGGCAGGCCCAGGCCGTCCTGGCCGATGTCGACCACGTACTTGGTGGAATCCTTGTTGTCCTGGTGGATGCCGTAGCCGTACGGCGCGGTCACGC
Organism: Duganella sp. 1224; assembly: GCF_013408245.1. Taxonomy (GTDB): domain Bacteria; phylum Pseudomonadota; class Gammaproteobacteria; order Burkholderiales; family Burkholderiaceae_D; genus Rugamonas. The sequence goes on along the minus strand of NZ_JACBYS010000005.1, from coordinate 129,783 downwards.
CGATCTGGTTGAAGTGCGAGATCAGCTGCGGCAGCTGTTTCTTGTCGCTGATGGCGGCCACCTTGGCCAGTTCCGCGTTCAGCGGCGTCAGGCCCAGTTGCTCCAGCCGGGCCTCGTCCATGAAGCTGGCGTAGAAGTCGCCGATGCGCTGCGCCTCGGGGCCGCCAGCCTGGTTGGCGGCGGCGCCTTCGATGATGGCGCGCAGTTGCGGCTGGATGTCATCGCGTAGCTTGGCAAAGCTGCCCCAGCTCGATTTGTCGGCCGGGATCTCGGTCGTCGCCAGCCACTTGCCGTTCATGTGCAGGAACAGGTCGTCCTGCACCCGCACCGACGGGTCGGTGTATTCGACGGCGATGCCGGACACCGGCTTCTTGCTAGCTACCTTGGCGCTGGCTGGAGCGCTGCTTTTGGCAGTGTCCGCGGCGCCGGCCAGGCCTGCGATCAGGCTCAGCATCAATGCACTTACGAGATGACGTTTCACGAGGATTTCCTTCTATGAATGTATATGAAAGGCCCATTGCTCAGATGGGCCGTGTTGCTTTATATCACATCACCACATGATGACGCGGTCTTTGGGCGGCAGGTACATCTTGTCGCCCGGCTTGACGCCAAAGGCTTGGTAGAAGCCCGGCTGGTTACGCACCGTGCCATTGGCGCGGAACTGATCCGGCGAGTGCGGATCGGTTTTCAGGTAGACGATTTGCTGGGCGTCGCGGATCTTGCTGCGCCACACCTGGCCAAAGCCCATGTAGAAGCGCTGCTCGCCGCTCAGGCCGTCGATCACCGGCGCCGGCTTGCCGCCCAGCGAGATGAGGTAAGCCTTGTAGGCGATGGCGGCGCCGCTGTTGTCGGCGATGTTTTCGCCCAAGGTCAGCTCGCCGTTGACGTAGTAGCCCTTGACCGGGCTGTAGCTGTTGTACTGCTTGACCAGCATCTTGGTCTTGGCGGCAAAGGCCTTGTGGTCGGCCTTGGTCCACCAGTCGCGCAGGTTGCCGTCGCCGTCGTACTGCGCGCCCTGGTCGTCGAAGCCATGGCTGATCTCGTGGCCGATGACCGCGCCGATGGCGCCGTAGTTGACGGCGTCGTCGGCGTCGGCGTCGAAGAACGGCGGCTGCAGAATCACGGCCGGGAACACGATCTCGTTCAGCTCCGGGTTGTAGTAGGCGTTGACGGTCTGCGGCGTCATGCCCCACTCGTCGCGGTCGATCGGCTTGCCGAGCTTGTCGACCTCCTTCTGGTAGTCAAACGCGTGCGAGCGCAGCACGTTGCCGACCAGGTCGTCGCGCGACACCGTCAGCTTCGAGTAATCGCGCCACTTGTTCGGGTAGCCGATCTTGGTGGTGAACTTGGCCAGCTTGGCCTGCGCCTGCAGCTTGGTTTCCGGCCCCATCCAGTCCAGCGTGTTGATGCTTTCCTTGAACGCCTCCAGCAGATTTTTCACCAGTTGCTCCATGCGCGCCTTGCGCTCGGCCGGGAAATGCTGCTCGACGTACAGCTTGCCCAGCGCCTCGCCCAGCGCGCCGTCGGTGGCGTTGACGCCGCGTTTCCAGCGCGGCTGCTGTTCGTCGATGCCGCTCAACACCTTGCCGTAGAAGGCGAAGTTCTCCTGCGCGAAATCCTTGGCCAGATAGGGCGCGTTGGCGTGCAGCACCTGCCACTGGAAGTACACCTTCCAGGTGCTCAGCGGCGTCTTGTTGAGCAGCTTGTTGAAGCCGCTAATGAAGCTCGGCTGGCTGACGATGACGTAATCGACCTTGCCGCCGATGCCGGTGTCGTTCAGCCACGTGGTCCAGTCGTAGCCCGGCGCCAGCCTGGACAGCTTGTCCAGCGGCACCTTGTTGTAGGCCTTGACCGGATCGCGCAGCGCGACCTTGGTCCACTGCAGCTTGGCGATCTCGGTTTCCAGCGCCACGATGGCCTTGGCGTCGGCCGCGCCGTTGGCGTTGCCGGCCAGGGTCAGCATGCGGGCCACGTGCTGTTCGTATTTGGCCAGCGTGTCGGCCAGCTTCTTGTCCGCATTCTTCAGGTAGTAGTCGCGGTCCGGCAGGCTCAGGCCGTCCTGCACCAGGTCGGCCACGTATTTAGTGGAGTCCTTGTTGTCCTGGTGGATGGCGAAGCCGTAGGGCGCGGTGTAGCCGTAGCGGTTGAAATGGGCGATCAGCGCGGGAATCTGCTGCTTGTCGCTGAGCGCGGCCACGCGGTCGAAGTCGGCCTTCAGCGGCGCCAGGCGCAACTGCTCCAGTCTGGCCTCGTCCATGTAGCTGGCGAAGAAATCGCCGATGCGCTGGGCGTCCGGGCCGCTTGGATTGGCGGCGGCCGCCTCGATGATGGCGCGCAGCTGCGGCTTGGTGTCGTCGTCCAGCTTTTCGAACGAGCCCCAGCTCGACTTGTCGGCCGGGATTTCGGTCTTGGCCAGCCACTTGCCATTCAGGTTGAGGAAGAAGTTATCCTGCGGGCGCACCGACGGATCGATGTTGGCCAGGTCCACGCCCGAGGTTTTTTGTTGCGCCTGTACGCCGGCCGAGGCCAGCAGCGCCAGCATCAGCGCGCTGAGCAAATATTTTTTCATTGATGAGCTCTCCCAAAGTCTTGAAACAATAGCAAAAAAGCCACGCGAGGTGGCTTTTTTGCTGAGACTAAACGATTACCAGATGATAATGCGCTGTTCCGGCGCAACATACAGCTTGTCGCCCGGTTTGACGCCAAAGGCCTCGTAGAAGCCCGGCTGGTTGACCACCGGGCCATTGGTGCGGAACTGGCCCGGCGAGTGCGGATCGGTCTTGATCTGCACGATCTGCTGTTTCTCGCGCATCTTCACGCGCCAGATCTGGCCGAAGCCCATGTAGAAGCGCTGGTCGCCGGTAAAGCCGTCGATCACCGGCGCCGCCTTGCCGCCCAGCGAAATCTGGTAAGCCTTGTAGGCGATGGCGATGCCGCTGTTGTCGGCGATGTTCTCGCCCAGCGTCAGCGCGCCGTTGACGTGGTAGCCCGGCAGCGGGCTGTAGCCGTCGTACTGCTTGACCAGGGCGTCGGTCTTGGCCTTGAAGTTGGCCTTGTCCTCCTTGGTCCACCAGTCGCGCAGGTTGCCGTCGCCGTCCGACTGGCTGCCGCCGTCGTCGAAGCCGTGGCTGATCTCGTGGCCGATCACCGCGCCGATGGCGCCGTAGTTGACCGCGTCATCGGCCTTGGCGTCAAAGAACGGCGGTTGCAGGATGGCGGCCGGGAACACGATCTCGTTCATGGTCGAGTTGTAGTAGGCGTTGATGGTTTGCGGCGTCATGCCCCATTCCTCGCGGTCGATCGGTTTGCCCAGCTTGGCGATCATGCGCTGGTGGCGGTAGTTGGCGGTGCGCAGCACGTTGCCGACCAGGTCGCCCTTGACGATCACCAGCGCCGAGTAATCGCGCCACTTGGTCGGGTAACCGATCTTGGGCGTGAACTTGGCCAGCTTGGCTTGCGCCTCCACCTTGGTGGCCGGGCTCATCCAGTCCAGGTTGTCGATCGACGATTTGTAGGCGGCCAACACGTTCTTCACCAGCTCATCCATGCGCGCCTTGCGCTCCGGCGGGAAGTATTCCGCCACATACAGCTTGCCCAGCGCTTCGCCCAGGCTGCCTTCCACCAGGGCGACCCCGGTCTTCCAGCGCGGCGGCTTGACGGCCACGCCGGTCAGCTCGGTGCTGTAGAAATCGAAATGGGCGTCGGCAAAATCCTTGGACAGGAACGGCGACATTTCGCGCAGCAGTTGCCACTCCAGGTAGGACTTCCACGTGGCCAGGTCGGTCTTCTCCAGCAGCGCGGCAAAGCCGGTCAGGTAGCTCGGCTGGTTGACGATCACGTAATCGACCTTGTTGGCCACGCCGGTCGAGGCCAGCGCGTGGCCCCAGTCGTAGCCCGGCGCCAGGTCGGTCAACTGCTTGATCGGCATCTTGTTGTAGCGCTTGACCGGGTCGCGGTTCTCGACCTTGGTCCACTGCACTTCCGCCAGCGCGGTTTCCAGCGCAACGATTTTTTTGGCGTTGGCACTGGCGTTGTGGTCGCCGGCCAGCGTCAGTACCTTGGCGATGTACAACTCGTACTTGGCCAGGGCGGCGGCCAGCTTGGCGTCATCTTTTTTCAGGTAGTAGTCGCGGTCTGGCAAGCCCAGGCCGCTCTGGCCGATGTACACCGCGTACCTGGTCGATTCGCGCGCGTCCTGACGCACGCCGACGCCGTACGGCGTGGTGATGCCGACCTGCGCCAGGTGGGCGAACAGGATCGGCAGACCCTTCTTGTCCTTCAGGCCGCGAATGCGGTTCAGCTCGCCGGCGAGCGGGCGGATGCCCAGTTCGTTCAGCCTGGCCTCATCCATGTAACTGGCGTACAGGTCGGCGATCTTTTGCGGCTCGGTGCCGTTCTTGGCTTTCTCGGCCTGGGCTTTTTCGATCAGGCCGCGCAGCTGCGGCAGCGTGTCGTCGCGCAGCTTGGCAAACGTGCCCCAGCTGGATTTGTCGGCCGGGATCTCGGTGGTCTTCAGCCAGCTGCCGTTGAGGTAGGTGAAGAAATCGTCTTGCGGACGCACGCTGGTGTCCATGTTCGGGAGGTCGATGCCGGATTGCAAAGGCGCGTCGGCGGCGAAGGCGGTCATCAGGGTCAGGGTCAGCGTGGTCAGCAACAGTCTTTTTTTCACAGCAGGTCCTTATGGTTAGAACTTCATTTCGTATTTGACGCTCCAGACGACGTAGGTCTGGTTGATCGTGTTGGCCAATTGTGTCAGGCCGTTGGTGCGCACGGTGTTGGCGCCGATGGCGTCCTCCGCCACCAGGTTGTTGGCGGAGATGCGCAACTGGTTGTTGGCGTTGAAGCGCCACAGGCCGTAGGCGTCGAACGAGCGCTTGCGGCTAGTGTAAACCAGCTGCGACAGGCTGCTCTGGATCAGCGTTTCCGGCGTCCAGTTGAGGCTGCCGCCCAGCGTCAGCGGCAGCGCCTTCATGCGGTAGTCGGCGCCGATATTGGCGGTCTGCCTGGGCTGGGCGTCGAGGCGGTTGTTGGGGCCGGGAATATCGTCGACGCTGGACCAGAAGTGGCTGTAGTTGCTGCGGAAATCGATGGCCGGCGCGTCGGCCACCAGCTCCTGCAACTGGAACTTGGCCTCCAGCTCGATGCCCTTGCTCTGCGCGTGGCCGATATTGCGCGGCGTCGACACCCAGCGCGGGCCGGTGCTGGTGCTTTCCAGCGCAATGTCGCGGCGGATCAGGTCTTCGATATTACGGATAAAGCCGCTGACGCTGAGGATGCCGGCGCGGCCCAGGTAATGCTCGTAGGCGAGGTCCAGCCCGGTGGCCAGTTCCGGCTTCAGGTTGGGATTGCCGGTGCGGTCCGGGCGCGTGGCGCTGTTCAGGCGCGACAGCGACGGCAGCGCGATCAGGTCCTGGATGTTGGCCGCCTTGTAGCTCTTGGTCAGGCTGGCGCGCAACTGGTCCTTGTCGTGGCCGGGGATGCGGTAGACCACGTGCAACAGCGGGCTGAACACGCTGCTGGTATTGCTGACGTCGCCGGTGCTGGCGCCGCTGCTGGTGGTGCGGATGCCCTCCCAGCGCACGCCGGCATAGCCCGACCATTGCGCCGAGATGTCCCACTCGTCCTGGGCGAACAGCGCCACGCGTTTCGTTTCGGCGGTGAGGTTGTCGCCGGAATCGGCAAACTGCGGCACGCCATTCTTGTCGACCGAGACCTTGGTCTCCTCGCGGTGGCCCAGTTCGATGTCCCAGCCGGCCGCCAGCGAGTGTTGGCGGCCGATCGGCGTGCTGTACTTGCCGCCGGTGTTGGCGCTGCGGTCGCGCACGGTGGCGGTGTCGGTGTAACGGTCCAGCAGGTTGTCGGCGTTGTCGTACTGGTAGCGCAACGAGTCGTTGTCGCTGTGGCCGGCGCCGAAGCCGAATTTGACGTCCAGCTTGGCCGCGCCCTCCAGCTTGTGCACCCAGTTGCCGAAGCCGCGCAGGAAGGTCGACTCGCTGTGCGCGCCGGTCAGCGCCAGGTTGTATTCCGGCGGCAGCAGCAAGTTCGGCGGCACCAGGCCGGCGTTCTGCGTCAGGTCGCTGCGGGCGTCGCTGTCGCTGCGGTTGACCATCAGGAAGGGCTGGAAGTTCAGCGTGTCGCCGCCGTCGAACTTGTACGACAGGCGCGGCGTCAGGAACAGGCCGCGCGTCGCGCGCCGGGTGGCGTCAATGACGTTCTCGTCCTTGACGGCCACGCCATCGTCGCGCGTGTCGAGGTTATGCGTTTCGGTCTGGTCGTGCTGGCGGTTCTCGAATACCGAGCCAGTCAGCAGCCAGGTCAGGCCGCCGGTCTTGCCGGGCACGGTCAGCGACACGTTTGGCGAATGGCGGCCCTGCTCGATCGAATCGGTCAGCTTGAGCTGCTTGTCGCGCTGCTGGTAGCCGTCGCGCAGGATGATGTTGATGGTGCCGGCGATGGCGCGCGTGCTGTGCTCGGCCACCGGGCCGCGCATGATCTCGATGCGCTCGACCTGGTCGGGCGCCAGCGACTCCATCGAGAAGCCGGCCGGCGGCCGTTCGCCGTTGACCAGGATCTGCGTGTAGCCGCTGCCCATGCCGCGCATGCGCACGTCGCCGCCGCGGCCCGGACGACCGCCCAGCGTGACGCCGGGCAGGCGCTTGAGCACATCGCCGAGATTGGTGTCGCCATTGCGGTCCAGTTCCTCGCGGCCGAAGACCTGCTTGCCGGCCACCGAGTTGCGGCGCTCGTCCATGTCGCTGGCGCGGCCGCCGCTGATGGTGACTTGTTGAATCTGCTTGTCAGCGGCCTTGACCGCCGGCTGCTCCTGCGGCGCGCTGTCGGTTTGCGCGCACACGTCTGCCGCGCCCAGCATGGCCAGCCAGGCGAGGGATAGTAATTTGCTCATGTTCGTGATCGGATGGAATGCTTGAGAAGAATTCTACATTCATGCCATCCGGCAAAAGGCCTTGGCGGGGGCTTTTTACTTTACGATACAGTAGCAACAACACTTTGCCGCCGCAGGTTTAGCCGCCGCTGCCCGGCAGGTTGACGTTGACGCCGCCAGGGCCCGCCCCCATGCCCATGCCGCCGCGGCCGCCGCCCCGCCCGCCGCGGTGTTCGCCGCCGCCCTCCTCGCGGCGTGGCGGACGGGCGCCGCCGCCGGCGCTGTCCGGCGCCCGCTGCAATTGCTCGCTGAGGGTCTGCGCCACCGTCTGACGCTGGCTTTCCGACAAGGCATCATTCACCGTCAGCCACCATTCCCGCAATTCTTTTTCCTCGGCCGCGCTGATCGTGGTTTCCTCGTCTATCGCTTTCGCCAGATCGCGCAGTTCGACATTTGCGCCCTGGGCGCCGGCCAGCGTGGCCGCCTGCAGGCGCTCGCGGCGGGCCTTGCGTTCGCGCAGCAGGTTGCGTGTCCTGGTCTCGGTCTGCGCCCACAATGTTTGCTGATTGGCATTCAGGCTCAGAGACTTCTTCAGCTCGTCGGCCATCGGCAAATAATCCTCCGCCCGCAACTCCATCACCGGCAGGGCAAAGGCCGGCGCCAGCAGCGCCGACAAGGCCAGCGCGACAGCGGCGCGGCGCACAACGGACAAGGACAAATGGGACAAGAATCGCATGTGGGCTCCGTAGGCAAAAAAAAGCCAGCGCTTGGGGCGCTGGCGAAAAACCACTTCAGGGTAGAGAGAAATACGAGCTCAGTGTAGGCCGCGAATTCGCACGTTTCAGGGGTTCTTACAAATACTTACCGTCGTGTACGCCAGAGATACACTGTACACAAAACGGTAAACATGGCGTTTCGCCAAGCCGGCGCTGGTGCCCCTTCAAAGTCAACAGCGACCGTTGTAAAACCTCGTAAAGGTATAAATCATTTCGTGAGGGCTACTACGTTTGCTGGCAATCAGGTTTATACTGAACCGCAGCCGCCGCATCGTCGCCGCGGCGCTTCCGGACAGGTGAAACATGGGCAAGAAGTTAAAGAATTCCGGTCTCGTTGGACTGGGCGTGGTGGCCGGCGTGGCCATCTCTTTGCAATTTTCCGCCATGGCGCAAAAGCCGGTCGATCCGCCGCTGCCGCTCGAAGAGCTGCGCCAGTTGGCCGATGTGTTCGGCCTGATCAAATCCGACTACGTCGAGCCGGTCGAGGACAAGAAGCTGCTGACCGAGGCCATCTCCGGCATGGTCGCCTCGCTCGACCCGCACTCCGCCTACCTGGACAAGAAAGCCTACGCCGAGCTGCGCGAAGGCTCGCAGGGCAAGTTCGTCGGCCTGGGCATCGAGATCGGCCAGAGCGACGACGGTTACATCAAGATCGTCGCGCCGATCGAGGACTCGCCGGCCTGGCGCGCCGGCATCAAGCCGGGCGACCTGATCAGCCGTCTCGACAACGTGCCGGTCAAAGGCATGACGCTGGACGACTCGATCAAGAAGATGCGCGGCGAACCCGGCAGCAAGGTCAGCATGACCATCCTGCGCAAGGACGAGGCCGAGCCGCTGGTGTTCAACATCACGCGCGAGGAAATCCACCAGAAGAGCGTCAAGGGCAAGCTGGTCGAGCCGGGCTATGCGTGGCTGCGCATCTCGCAGTTCCAGGAGCCGACCGTGGATGACATGGCCGCCAAGATTGTCGAACTGTACAAGCAGGACCCCAACATCAAGGGCCTGATCCTCGACCTGCGCAACGACCCCGGCGGCGTGCTGCAGGGCGCCATCGGCGTGGCGGCCGCCTTCCTGCCGAAGGACTCGCCGATCGTCTCGACCAACGGCCAGTTGCCGGACCAGAAACAGATCTTCTACGGCCGTCCGGAATACTACGAGCTGCGCGGCGAAAACGACGCGCTGGCCAAGCTCCCGGCCGCCATCAAGAAAGTGCCGATGGTGGTGCTGGTCAACACCGGCTCGGCCTCGGCCTCGGAAATCGTCGCCGGCGCGCTGCAGGATTACAAGCGCGCCGACATCGTCGGCTCGCAAACCTTCGGCAAGGGCTCGGTGCAGACCATCCGCCAGCTGACGCCGGACACCGCCGTCAAGCTGACCACGGCGCGCTACTACACGCCGAACGGCCGCTCGATCCAGGCCAAGGGCATCACGCCGGACGTGGCGGTGGACGAGAACGCCGACGGCGACGGTCTGAACGCGCTGCGCACCCGCGAGGCCGACCTCGACAAGCACCTGGTCAACGACAAGGAAGCCGAAGGCGCCAAGAGCAAGCGCGACGAGCTGGAAGAACAGCTGCGCATCGTCGCGCTGGAAAAGAAACGCAAGCCGCTGGAATACGGCAGCGACGACGACTTCCAGCTGCAACAGGCGCTGAACCATCTGAAGGGCTTGCCGGTGCAACTGGCCAAGTCGGGCACCACCGTGGTGTCGGTCGACACCAGCGCCGGAAAAAAATAACCGTGTGCTGACGGCACCCGCACACCCCGCACACCGCTGCGGCCAGGGACTCGGCGTCCCCGTCTGACCCTACGGGGTCAGACCCTTTCGTTTGGGGTTCATGTAAAATTTGCCTCATTATTGGCAGATGCCATTGCTTAATTTGAAAGTTTATCCATGAAACAAGCCGTCATCAGCGGTACCGGCCTCTTCACCCCTGCGCAGTCGATCAGCAACGAAGAGCTGGTGGCCTGCTTCAACACCTACGTGGAACAGTTCAACGCCGACAACGCCGCCGCCATCGCCGACGGCACGCTGACGGCGCTGGAGCCCTCCAGCGTGGCCTTCATCGAGAAAGCCTCCGGCATCAAGGCCCGCTACGTGATGGAAAAAGCCGGCATCCTCGACCCCAAGCGCATGGTGTCCCACATCCCCGAGCGCGCCGACGAGGAACTGTCGCTGCAGGCCGAAATCTGCGTGGCCGCCGCCCGCCAGGCGCTGGACCGCGCCGGCCGCAGCCCGGCCGACATCGACCTGGTGCTGGTGGCCTGCTCCAACATGCAGCGCGGCTACCCGGCCATGGCGGTCGAGGTGCAGGGCGCGCTGGGCATCGACGGCTACGGCTTCGACATGAACGTGGCCTGCTCGTCGGCCACCTTCGGCATCCAGCAGGCGGTGGCGGCGGTGCAGAGCGGCCAGGCGCGCGCGGTGCTGGTGCTGAATCCGGAAATCACCTCCGGCCACCTGAACTGGCGCGACCGCGACAGCCACTTCATCTTCGGCGACGCCTGCACGGCGATGGTGATCGAGGCGGCCGACACGGCCAAGGGCGCGCACCGCTGGGCCATCCTGGACAGCAAGCTGAAGACCAGCTTCTCCAACAACATCCGCAACAACTTCGGCTTCCTCAACCGCTTCGACGAAGCCGGCGTCGGCCAGCCGGACAAGCTGTTCCGCCAGCAGGGCCGCAAGGTGTTCAAGGACGTGTGCCCGATGGCCGCCGAGATGATCAAGGACACCATCGCCCACGCCGGCCTGGAAGTGCCGCAGGTCAAGCGCTACTGGCTGCACCAGGCCAACCTCAACATGAACCTGCTGATCAGCCGCCTGGTGCTGGGCCGCGACGCCGAGCCGGGCGAAGCGCCGGTGATCCTGGACGAATACGCCAACACCTCGTCGGCCGGCTCGATCATCGCTTTCCACAAGTACTCGGACGACATGGCGCCGGGGGAGCTGGGGGTGATCTGCTCGTTCGGTGCCGGCTACTCGATTGGCTGCGTGGTGGTGAAGCGCATCTGAAGTCAACGCGGACGGCACCCGCGCAACCCGCACACCGCTGCGGCCAGGGTCTGACCCCGTACGGGGTCAGACCCTTTCGTTTTGGGGTGCAAGGCGAGTGTGATAACCTCAGGGTTTCCCTTATATTTTTTGAAGGAACCCCGCACGCATGCCCCACAATATCAGCCTGATCACCACCATCGCCGCCGCACTCGGAGCAGGCCTCCTGTTCGGCTACCTTGCAACGCGCCTCAGACTGCCGGCGCTGGTGGGCTATCTCGCTGCGGGCATCATCATCGGCCCGGCCACGCCGGGCTACGTGGCGGATGCCGCGCTGGCCGGCCAGCTGGCCGAAATCGGCGTCATGCTGATGATGTTCGGCGTCGGCCTGCACTTCTCGCTGGATGACTTATGGGACGTGCGCAAGGTGGCGCTGCCCGGCGCCGTCCTGCAGATCGCCGTCGCCACCGCGCTCGGCATGGGGCTGGCCCACTTCTGGGGCTGGACGCTGGGCGGCGGGCTGGTATTCGGCCTGGCGCTGTCGGTGGCCAGCACCGTGGTGCTGCTGCGCGCGCTGGAGGAGCGCGGCATCCTGGATAGCTTCAACGGCCGCATCGCGGTCGGCTGGCTGGTGGTGGAAGACCTGGTGACCGTGCTGGTGCTGGTGCTGCTGCCCGCATTGGCCGGCTCGCTCGGCGGCGAAGCGATCGACGCCGTGCATGGCGGCGGCCACGGCGCCGGCGGCGACAGCCTGTGGACCACGCTGGCCATCACGCTCGGCCAGGTCGGCGCCTTCATCGTGCTGATGCTGGTGGTCGGCCGCAAGCTGTTCCCATGGATCCTGTGGCAGGTGGCGCGCACCGGCTCGCGCGAGCTGTTCACGCTGTGCGTGATCGCCGCCGCCGTCGGCATCGCCTACGCCTCCACCCACTACTTCGGCGTGTCGTTCGCGCTCGGCTCCTTCTTCGCCGGCATGGTGCTGCGCGAATCGGCGCTGGCGCACCGCGCCGCCGAGGAATCGCTGCCGCTGCGCGACGCCTTCGCGGTGCTGTTCTTCGTCTCGGTCGGCATGCTGTTCGAACCATCGATCCTGATCGAGCAGCCCATGAAGCTGTTGGCGGTGGTGGCCATCATCATCGTCGGCAAATCGGTGGCGGCGTTCCTGCTGGTGCTGCTGCTGCGCTACCCGGCCAAGACCGCGCTGATGGTGTCGGCCAGCCTGGCGCAGATCGGCGAATTCTCCTTCATCCTGGCCGCGCTGGGCCTGTCGTTGAAGCTGATGCCGGTGGAAGGCCAGAGCCTGATCCTGGCCGGCGCCATCATCTCCATCGCCCTCAACCCGGTGGTGTTCCGCGTGACCCAGCCGCTGGAGCGCTGGCTGGGCAAGGACCGCGGCCTGGCCGCGAAATTCGACCGCCCCGCCGACCCGCTGGCGGAGCTGCCGATGACGGTGCCGCACGAGCACCTGCGCGGCCAGGTGGTGCTGGTCGGCTACGGCCGCGTGGGCCGGCGCATCGCCGCCACGCTGCAGGAAAGCGGCATCCCCTTCGTGGTGGCGGAGCAGAACCGCGAAGTGGTCGACCAGCTGCGCAAGGACGGCGTGCACGCGGTGGCGGGCAACGCCGGCGAACCGGCGGTGCTGATCCAGACCCACATCGCCCATGCGGCGATGCTGGTGATCGCCACCCCGGACACCTTCCATGTGCGCGCCATGATCGAAACCGCGCGCGCGCTCAACCCCAACATCAAAACCGTGGTGCGTACCCATAACGACGCCGAGGCCGACCTGCTGCGCAGCGAGCGCGCCGGCGAAATCTTCATGGGCGAGCAGGAACTGGCCAAGGGCATGTCCGCCTATGTGCTCGACAACGTCAAACACACCGGCAGCCATCACGCACACTGATGAAAAAAACTGTACTCGCTTTACTGGCGTCCGCCACATTGCTGCCGACGGCTCCCTTGCGGGCCGACGAGGCGCAGGCCGAAGTGCCGGTGCTGGTGGCCGAATCGATCGACCAGCATGGCCACCAGTTGCCGATACCGCCCATCATCACCGCCGTCATCGGCATGGTGGCGCAGGAGTCGGGACTGAACCTGGTGATCCGCCCCTACCCGTGGCGGCGCGCGCAGATGATGGCGGAAAACGGCGAGGGCCTGCTGTACGGCGCAGCCATCACGCCGGAGCGGCTGCGCGTGTTCAACTTCAGCCGGCCGGTGTACAACGCCAATCAGTGGCTGGTGTCGTCGTCGCGCACGCCGGTGAAGTTCCGGCGCTGGGACGACTTGCGCGGCAGGGTGATCTCGATCGGCAACGGCAGCAAATACGGCCCCGAGTTCGAGCGGCGGCGCGAGAAACTGTTCAAGGTCGAACAGAACGCCGTGTCGATGGAAAGCCGCCTGAAGATGCTGGACGCCCACCATGTGGACGCGGTGCTGGTGGACAGCTTCCGCAACGCCACGCAGCTCGGCATCAGCCTCAATTGCCTGTTCCCCGGCAAGGACAAGTGGGTGGTCGCCAGCAAGCCGGTCGGCTTCGAGCCGCTGCTGATCGCCGTGCCCAAAAGCGCGCCGCTGGGCGACGTGCTGCCGGCGCTGAACAAGGCGCTCGACCGGCTGAACAAAACGGGCGCCATTCAGAAGGCGGTCGATGCCCGCTCGATCGCGCCGCCCTGCTGACGCTTACAGCCGCGCCGCCAGTTCCGCGCCTTCCTTGATGGCGCGCTTGGCGTCCAGCTCCGCCGCCAGCGCGGCGCCGCCGATCTTGTGGAAGCGCGGCGTGCCGGCCGCCTTGGCCTCGGCCTCGGACGGCATCAGCTCCGCCAGGCTGTCCTGCCCCGCGCAGATCACCACGTTATCGACCGACAGCAAACGCTGCTCGCCGCCGACGGTGATGTGCAGCCCCTGGTCATCGATGCGGTCGTACTGCACGCCGCCCAGCATCACCACGCCGTTGCGGGCCAGCACCGCGCGGTGCACCCAGCCCGAGGTCTTGCCGAGCCCCGCGCCGAGGCGCGACGTCTTGCGCTGCAGGAGATAAAGCTGGCGCACCGGCTCCGCCTGCGCCGGCGGCACCAGCCCGCCCGGCGTATCGACCTTCATGCCGACGCCCCACTCCTTCGCCCAGACGTCCAGCGCCAGCGGCAACGGATGACGGGTATCGTGCAGCAGGTACTCGCCCATGTCGAAACCGATGCCGCCGGCGCCGATGATGGCCACGCGCTTGCCGACCGGCGCCTTGTCGCGCAACACGTCCAGATACGACAGCACCTTGGGATGATCGATGCCCTCGATCGGCGGCTTGCGCACCTTGATGCCGGTGGCGACGATCACCTCGTCATAGCCGCCGGCCAGCAGCTGCTCGCGCGTGACGCGCGTGTTCAGTTGCAGCCTGACGCCGGTCAGTTCGATCTTGCGCGTGAAGTAGCGGATGGTCTCGGCGAATTCCTCCTTGCCCGGCACCTGCATGGCGATCTTGAACTGGCCGCCGACGCTGTCCGAGGCATCGAACAAGGTCACATCGTGCCCGCACTCCGCCGCCACCGTGGCCGCCGACAAGCCGGCCGGCCCGGCGCCCACCACCGCCACGCGGCGCCGCTTGGCGGCCGGCGCGTACACCAGTTCCGTCTCGTGGCAGGCGCGCGGATTCACCAGGCAGCTGGCGCGCTGGTTGGAAAAGGTGTGATCCAGGCAGGCCTGGTTGCAGCCGATGCAGGTGTTGATTTCATCGGCGCGGCCCTGCGCCGCCTTCTCGACGAAATACGCATCGGCCAGGAAGGGACGCGCCATCGAAATCAGGTCCGCCTCGCCGCGCTGCAGAATGCCTTCCGCCTCGGCCGGCATGTTGATGCGGTTGGACGCCACCACCGGGATCGTCACCTCCAGCCGCAGGCGGCCGGCCAGGCTGGCGAAGGCGCCGCGCGGCACCGAGGTCACGATGGTCGGCACGCGCGCCTCGTGCCAACCGTAGCCGGTGTTCAGGATCGACACGCCGGCCTGCTGCAAGGCCTTGGCCACCGTTACCACATCGTCCCAGGTGTTGCCGCCCTCGACGAGATCCAGCAGCGAATGGCGGTACATGATGATGAAGTCATTGCCGACCGCCGCGCGGATGCGCTTGACGATTTCCACCGACAGCCGCATGCGGTTCTCGATGCTGCCGCCCCACTGGTCGGTGCGCAGGTTGGTGCGCGCGCACAGGAACTGGTTCAGCAGATAGCCCTCGCTGCCCATCACCTCCACGCCATCGTAACCGGCGTCGCGCGCCAGCCTGGCGCAACGGGCGTAATCGCGGATCGTCTCCTCGATGCCGGCCTCGCTCAGCGCGCGCGGCTTGAACGGCGATATCGGCGACTTTTTATCGGAGGCCGACACCACCAGCGGCTGATAGCCATACCGCCCCGCGTGCAGGATCTGCATCAGGATCTTGCCGCCCTCCTCGTGCACCGCCCTGGTCACGCGGCGGTGGTTGACCACGTCGCCCTTGAAGTTGAGCGTACCTCCAAAGGGGAGCAGCCAGCCGGACCTGTTGGGAGAGATGCCACCGGTGACGATCAAACCGACGCCGCCGCGCGCGCGTTCGCGATAAAATGCCGCCAGTTTGCCGTAGTTGTAGAAGCGGTCTTCGAGGCCGGTGTGCATCGATCCCATGATGACGCGGTTGCGCAGCGTCGTGTGTCCAAGGTCGAGGGGCGCCAGCAGATGTGGGTATGGTGTCGTTTTCATAATGCGCGCATTTAATCTGAAATCTCTAGACCTGGGCTTCTAAAGTCCCCGCGTGCTGCTCTTGTATTCTGCCACCCTTTCCCGTACGCTGGCCAAATGATGCGATTCCTTGTGTTTTTGTTGTTGGGTGTGACCGCCCCGGTGATGGCGCAAGCACCAAGGCCTGAATTGCCCAAGCTGGAAGTGTCGGTCAACCGCGTCGACCAGGACGGCCAACATATGTATGAAGTGGACGCCACCGGCACCGTGGCCGCGCCACTGCCCAAGGTATGGCGCATCCTCACCGGCTACGACCGCATGGCGGAATTCGTGCCGGACATGGAATCGTCCAAGGTGTTGTCGCGCAATGGCGGCGAGGTGATCATCGAACAATTCGGCGTGGCGCGTTTTTTGTTCATGAGCCGCACCATCCATTTGATCGTGCGCGCGGTGGAGCAGCCGATGTCGTCGATCGACATCTCGCTGATCTCGGGCGACATGAAGCACTACGAATCGCGCTGGGAACTGGTGCCGGTGCCGGAAACCGGCGGCACCAAGATCATCTACCACGGCAAGATGCTGCCGAATTTCTACGTCCCCAGCCTGCTCGGCGCCAAGATGGTCCGCGGCGACATCGAGCGCATGATGAACGCCGTGCTGGCGCGCCTCGACCGCCGCGACGCGCCGCGGGTGGAAGCCATCCCGCAGCAGTAATCCGGCTCAGGCCAGCGCTCAGGCCAGCGCTTAGGCCAGATACGTATCGCGCGAGCGCAGCTCGGCGAAGTTCTCCAGGCTGCCGATCTTGATCAGCACCGGATTCAGGCTCAGTTGCGCCTGCATGGCGCGCCACGCGAACTGCCACTCCTGCTCATGCGCCTCGGCCGCCGTCTTGGTGAAGGCCGCGCCCAGCGCCGCGCGCGTGCCGTATTCGACGGCGCCATCGATGCCGGCCCAGCTCGGCAAGGTGCGCTGCACCGCGCGGTGGATGCGCTCGCCGAATTCCTCGGTGTTGTGGATGATCAGGCAGGCGTCGGCCGAGAACAGTTCGAACAGCTTGCGGTCCCAGGCCTGGGAAAAGCTCAGCGTCAGGCAGTTGGAGGCCGGACGCAGGATGAACTGGCCCTGGGTCAGCGCCAGTTCCAGGTCTTCGCGCACGCCGTAGCGGTACAGGGTGGGCGGGCGTTGGTAGTCGTGCATGGTGTTCTCACAAAAAAAGTTTAACGCTTGCGGCGGACGTGGCGCTGGGAGCGCATCCACGCCGACGCAATGAAGATTTCGCGCAGCAGGGAAACAAAGCTGCCGACCAGGCACACCACCGCCACCACGAAGGTGCCGGCGATGTATTTGTCCAGCTCGAAATTGGTGATATCGCCGAGGAACAGCATGGCCACGATCACGCACACGAACAGGCCGCAGGCGGTCGACAGGAAAATCGACATATTGATCAGGTGCGAGCGGCTGTACAGCACATCCAGCTCATTCAGGTAGGGATCGCTGTAGGCGACGTCCAGCCGGTCCTCCAGCACGCGCGAGCGGTCGATGATGCGCGCCAGCCGGTTGGTCAGCACGATCAGGTTGGTGCACACGCCCGACAGCAGGAACACCGGCGCGATCGCCAGCTGAATGATGTGACCGATGTCGCCGGTCTGGAGGTTCATGAGGGCCATACGTTGGTTCTTATCGATTAGTCTACAGTGTAGCAGCCCGCGTCCCGGACGGGCTGTTTTTCAGGCAAAGCGGCGATGGCGCTTGAATTGCTCGGTGGCGCCGACCAGCGCGTTGGCGATGCCTTTTTCCATGGCGCCATGGCCGGCGTCCGGAATCATGTGCAGCACCGAGCCCGGCCAGGCCTGGTGCAGGCGCCAGGCCGACACCGGCGGGCAGATGACGTCGTAGCGGCCCTGCACGATCACCGCCGGCAGGTGGGCGATGCGGCCGAGGTTGTGGATCAGCTGGTCGTCGCTGAAGAAGCCGAGGTTGGCCATGTAGTGCGATTCGAGGCGGCCGACGCCGAGGTCCAGCGTGTCCGACGGCGGATCCTCGGCCTGCGGCAGCAGGAACACGCGGCGGCCCTCGAAGCGGCTCCAGGCGCGCACCGCCGGCCAGTGCACGGCCGGGTCGTCGCTCATGATGCGCTTCACATAGGCTTGCAGCAGATTGCCGCGCTCGGCCTCGGGAATGGACGCGATGAATTCGGCGTGGATTTCAGGGTGGAACCACCGGGCGCCGTCGAGGAACCAGTCGATTTCGGTTTGCGTGCACAGGAAGATGCCGCGCAGCACAAAGCCGAGGCAGCGCTCCGGGTGCGCCTCGCCGTAGGCCAGCGACAAGGTCGAGCCCCACGAGCCGCCGAACACCAGCCATTGCTCGATGCCGGCCATCACGCGCAGGCGTTCGATGTCCTCGATCAGCAACTGGGTGGTATTGTTGCGGCACTCGCCCAGCGGCGTCGACTTGCCGGCGCCGCGCTGGTCGAACAGGATCACGCGGTATTGCTGCGGATCGAAGAAGCGGCGGTGCTGCGGCGACAGGCCCGCACCGGGGCCGCCGTGCAGGAAAATCACCGGGATGCCATCCGGATTGCCCACTTCCTCCCAGTAAATGGTGTGCAGCTCATCGACCGCCAGCATGCCGTGGCGGATAGGAGCGATGGGGGGAAACAGGGGGGTAGCGGGGTCAAACATGAGGCGGTCCTTAGGCTGTGGTAGCCAAGATTGTACCGCCAACCCGCACCGCGGCAGCAAGGGGTCTGACCGGTACCGGGTCAGACCCCACGCCCGGCGGTCAAGACATGTGCTGGCCGCCGTTGATGGCGATGTTGGCGCCCGTCACAAACGCGGCCTCGTCCGACGCCAGGTAAGCCACCAGGCCAGCCACTTCATCCGGCTTGCCCAGGCGGCCCATCGGGATTTGCGGGATGATCTTGCTGTCCAGCACTTCCTGCGGAATCTCCTGGACCATCTTGGTGCCGATGTAGCCCGGCGAGATGGTGTTGACGGTCACGCCCTTCTTGGCCACTTCCAGCGCCAGCGCCTTGGTGAAGCCATGCATGCCGGCCTTGGCCGCCGAATAGTTGGTCTGGCCGAACGCGCCCTTCTGGCCGTTGACCGACGAGATGTTGATGATGCGGCCCCAGCCGCGCTCGACCATGCCATCGCACACCGGCTTGGTCATGTTGAACACCGAGTCCAGGTTGGTCTTCATGACCGCGTCCCAGTTGACCTTGTCCATTTTCTTGAACGTCATGTCGCGCGTGATGCCGGCGTTGTTGACCAGCACGTCCACCGGGCCGATGTCTTTTTCGATGGCGGCGATGCAGGCCTGGGCCGACTCGTACTCCGACACGTCGCACGGATAGGCGCGGAAGTTATAGCCCTGGTCACGGGTGGTGGCCAGCCATTGTTCAACCTTGGGATTGCCTGGGGAATACGTGGTGACCACGCAATAGCCGAGCGCAGACAGCTTGTAGCTGATTGCCTCGCCCAGACCACCCATGCCACCGGTTACCAATGCTACTCTTGCCATGTTATGTCCCCTTCTGTTGAAGCCAAAAATTGGAATGGCCCGGCCCGCGGGCCGGACCGGTTGTTATTATTTACGGGCGCTCGATGGCCAGCGCCACGCCCATGCCGCCGCCGATGCACAGCGAGGCCAGGCCTTTCTTGGCGTCACGGCGGATCATTTCGTGGATCAGCGTGACCAGGATGCGGGCGCCGGACGCGCCGATCGGGTGGCCGATGGCGATGGCGCCGCCATTGACGTTGATCTTGCTGGTATCCCAGCCCATTTCCTTGTTGACCGCCACCGCCTGCGCGGCAAACGCTTCGTTGATTTCCATCAGGTCCAGGTCATCCGGGGTCCAGCCGGCTTTTTTCAGGCACAGCTTGGTGGCCGAGACCGGGCCCATGCCCATGTAGGCCGGATCCAGGCCGGACGAGGCATAGGCCTTGATTTTGGCCAGCACCGGCAGGCCCAGTTCCTTGGCGCGCGTGGCCGTGGTCATGATGACAGCGGCGGCGCCGTCGTTGATGCCCGAGGCGTTGCCGGCGGTGACGGTGCCGGCCTTGTCGAACGCCGGACGCAGCGCCGCCAGGCCTTCCAGGGTCGAGCCTGGCTTGACGTATTCGTCGCTGTCGAAGACGATGCTGCCTTTCTTCTGGACGATTTCCAGCGGCAGGATTTCATCCTTGAACTTGCCTTCTTTTTGCGCGGCTTCGGCCTTCAGCTGCGACTGCAGCGCGAACTCGTCCTGTTCGGCGCGCGAAATCTCGTATTTCTTCGCGACGTTCTCGGCGGTGATGCCCATGTGGTACTGGTTGTAGACGTCCCACAGGCCGTCGACGATCATGCTGTCGATCATCTTGATGTCGCCCATGCGGAAGCCGTCGCGCGAGCCTGGCAGCACGTGCGGCGCGGCGCTCATGTTTTCCTGGCCGCCGGCGATGACGATCTGCGCGTCGCCCGCCTTCAGGGCTTGCGCCGCCAGGTGGGTGGCCTTGAGGCCGGAGCCGCACACATGGTTGATGGTGAAGCCGGGAATGGTGTTGGGCAGGCCCGACTTGATGACGGCCTGGCGCGCCGGATTCTGGCCGACGCCGGCGGTCAGCACCTGGCCCAGAATGGCTTCGCTGATCAGGTTGGGATCGATGCCGGTCTTGGCCAGCAGGCCCTTGATCACATGCGCGCCCAGGTCGGCGGCGGGCGTCTTGGCCAGGCTGCCGCCGAATTTGCCCACGCCCGTACGACCGGCAGCAACGATAACTACATCATCCATTTGATTCTCCAATGCGCCAGCCTTGGCTGGCTAAGTTAAGCAACAACGCCAACGTTGATCATACGCTGTCCCCCTGAAAGCCGGAGCAGGTTTCAATGGTGCGCTGCCGCGAGAAATCTCCAGAATTTGTTAGCATCATCCGTGCCCGGAGCGCAACCGTCGGGCACTCATCGTATGCGCCGGTTTCAGCGCTCACCTTGATGCACATCAAACCCTTCGTATATATTTTGCAGAAACAATAACTATTTGTCACGATAATAATTTGATACCGTCGAGCGAGGCGGCGCACTGCTCGCGTATCACGTTGACGAAGTCGAGCACGTAGGCCTTGTTCTGCTGCGATTCGGGCACCGAGACGAACAGGTCGCTCCACAAGCCGTGCTCGCCGACCGGACGGGCCAGCACGTAGTCGTAGTCGACGTAGTTCTTGATGGCCCAGTTGGGCAGGGCGGCAATGCCGCGGCGGCTGGCCACCAGCTGCAGCACGGCCACCGTCAGCTCGGCGGTGCGGCGCTGGAACGGGATGCCGGCCGGGCGCAGCACCTCGCGGATGAGGTCGATGCGCTCTTCCGGCACCGGATAGGTGATCAGGGTTTCGCCCGCGAAATCGGCGGCGGCCAGGCGGCGCTGCTGGGCCAGCCGGTGCTTCTGCGCCATCACCACCAGGATCTCGAAGCGGAACAGCGGGAAGGTGCTGAATTCGGGGCCATAGGCCGAGCCGATCACCAGGTCCGCTTCGCCGCTGCGCAGCAATTCCGCCGGTTCGCTATGGAAGCCCGACACCAGGTCGATTTCCACTTCCGGCCAGCGCTTGCGGAACTCGTCCATGACCGGCATCAGCCAGTCGAAACAGGTGTGGCATTCGAGCGCAACGCGCAATTGGCCGGTATCTCCCTGCATCAGGCGCGCAACTTCGCGCTCCGCCGTTTCAATCTCCGGCAGCAGCAGGTCGGCCAGCTTGAGCAGGCGGGCGCCGGTGGCGGTAAAGCCGATCGGCACGGATTTGCGCTCAAACAGCGGTCCGCCGTAGCGATCTTCCAGCAATTTGATCTGATGGGACAAGGCGGACTGCGTCAGGTTGAGCAGTTGGGCAGCACGCACGAGACTGCCGGCCGAGCGCAGCGCGCTCAGGGTGCGTAGATGGCGTATCTCTAGCATGGTCTATTAATTTTTTTCATGTGAACCCGCAAAATCTTTCGTTTTGATTATAGACCGGTTTGCCGCACACTTTATATCACCAATATTAAATGCGGATGACAGGCATCATGACGAACACTAATAAAGCGATTCAAATCCACGTCCCGGGCTTTCCGCGCATCGGCGCGGCCCGCGAGCTGAAATTCGCGCTGGAGCGCCACTGGCGCGGCGAGCTGGACGAGGCCGGCCTGGAGGCCGCCGGCCGCGAACTGCGCGCGCGCCATTGGGCCGTGCAGCGCGACGCCGGCCTGGACTGGGTAACGGTGGGCGATTTCGCGTTGTACGACCAGGTGGCCAATCACATCCAGTTGCTGGGCTGCGAACCGGCGCGCTTTGGCTTCCAGGCGGACCGGCCGCCGCTGGGCCGCTACTTCACCATGGCGCGCGGCGCTGGCGCGGCCGCGGGCCAGGCGTCTGAGCCCGGCGCGGCCGCTGACGCGCACGCCGCCCACCCCGCCGGCTGCGCCTGTGGCGCGCACCACGCCGACGCGTCGGCCGCACTGGAAATGACCAAGTGGTTCGACACCAACTATCACTACCTGGTCCCTGAATTCACGCCCGACACCGTCTTTTCGCTGGCCAGCGAGCGGCTGTTCGACGAAGTGGCCGAAGCGCAAGCGCTGGGCCACCACGTCAAAGCCGCCCTGATCGGCCCGCTGACCTTCCTGTGGCTGGGCAAGGCGCGCGGCGCGGCAGGCTTCGACCGTCTTTCGCTGCTGGAGCAGTTACTGCCGGTCTACGGCCAGATCCTGGCCCGCCTGAAAGCGCAAGGCGTCCAATGGGTCCAGATCGACGAGCCCATCCTCGGCCTCGACCTGCCCGCGCCATGGCGCAATGCCTTCGAAAACGCTTACTGGCAGCTGAACCAGGCTGGCGCGCCGCTGCTGCTGACCACTTATTTTTCGCCGCTCGAAGAAAACCTCAGCCTGGCCTGCCGCTTGCCGGTGGCCGGCCTGCATGTCGACGGCGTGCGCGCGCCGCACGAGCTGACCAGCATCGCCGACTGGTTGCCGGTACACAAAGTGCTGTCGGTGGGCATCGTCGATGGCCGCAACGTCTGGCGTACCGACCTCGACGCCGCGCTGGCGGTATTGCGGCCCATTGTCGACAAACGTGCCGGCAAATTGTGGCTATCCACCTCGTGCTCGCTGCTGCACGTGCCGTTTTCGCTGGCCGCCGACACCGCGCTGGACGCCGACATGCGCTCCTGGCTGGCCTTCGCCACCGAGAAACTCGATGAGCTGCGCACGCTGCGGCACGCGCTGCGCCAACGCGATGCCGCCGCTGATGAGGACGCGGCACGGCCCGACGCGCTGGACGCACCGGTCGCCGAATCGCTCGCCGCGTCCCGCGCCGCCATCGCCAGCCGCCGCGCCAGCCCGCGCGTGCACCAGCCAGCCGTGCGCGACCGGCTGGAGCGGCTGCCGACCGACGCCGACCAGCGCCGTTCGCCCTTCGCCCAGCGCCAGGCGGCGCAACGCCAGCGCTTCCAGCTGCCGCCCTTCCCCACCACCACCATCGGCTCCTTCCCGCAGACGCCGGCCATCCGCGCCGCCCGCGCCCGCCGCAAGCGCGGCGACCTCAGCCTGACCGAGTACGAAGCCGCGATGCGCGCCGAAATCGCCGACGCCGTGCGGCGCCAGGAAGCCCTCGGCCTCGACGTGCTGGTCCACGGCGAAGCGGAACGCAACGACATGGTCGAATACTTCGGCGAACAGCTGGACGGCCTCGCCTTCACGCAACACGGCTGGGTGCAGTCGTACGGCTCGCGCTGCGTCAAGCCGCCCATCATCTACGGCGACGTCAGCCGCCCGCGCGCGATGACGGTGGCCTGGACCGTGCACGCGCAAAGCCTGACCGGCAAACCGATGAAAGGCATGCTGACCGGCCCCATCACCATCCTGCAATGGTCGTTCGTGCGCGACGACCAGCCGCGCGAGCGCACCGCGCTGCAACTCGCGCTGGCCATGCGCGACGAGGTGGCCGACCTGGAGCGGGCCGGGATCGGCATCATCCAGATCGACGAGCCGGCCGTGCGCGAGGGCCTGCCGCTGCGCCGCGGCCGCTGGGAGGCCTACCTGGGCTGGGCCACGCACGCCTTCCGCGTGGCGGCCAGCGCGGTGGGCGACGCCACCCAGATCCACACCCATATGTGCTACGCCGAGTTCAACGACATCCTGCCGCAGATCGCCGCCATGGATGCCGACGTCATCACCATCGAAACCAGCCGCTCGGACATGGAATTGCTGCACGGCTTCGGCCAGTTCCGCTACCCCAACGAGATCGGCCCCGGCGTCTACGACATCCACTCGCCGCGCGTGCCGGAGCAGCACGAGATGGTGCGCCTGCTGCACAAGGCCAGCGCGGTGATCCCGCCGGCCCACCTGTGGGTCAACCCGGACTGCGGACTGAAGACGCGCGGCTGGGCGGAAACCGAAACGGCGCTGCGCAACATGGTGGCCGCCGCCCATCAGCTGCGCGACGTCTATTAAAACCCGGTCAGGCGGGGTCGGACCCCGCACGGGGTCTGACCGCAAAACCGGCCGCCTTGCGGGGGGAAATCCCGCACCAGGACTCCACTTTCCCCATTTTCCACAGTAGAATGCTGGTGCCTGCGCATGCGCGCGGGGACAACCCCTGATACTGTCGCCCATGTCCAAGAGCCTGTTTCAAAAGCCCATCGAAATCAAGATTTCCACCGTCGTCGCCGTCTCCGCCATCCTGGCCACGGCCGACCGCATCGCCCTCGACGCCGCGCTGGCCGAAATGACCGGCGGCACCGCCGACTTCTTCGAAGACGACCTGACCGTGATCGACGTCGCCGGCCTGCCGGCCGGCTGCGAACCGGTCGACTGGGGCGGCCTGATCGCCCTGCTGAAAAAATACCGCCTGAACCCGGTCGCCGTGCGCAACGCGCCGCCGGAAATGGCGGCCGCCATCGCCGCCCATGGCCTCAGCCTGGAAACCGCCAGCGCCAAGCCGAAGGAGGAAGCCCCGGCCGCGCCGAGCGCCGCGCCGGCCGCCGCTGTGGCGACCCCGGTGGCGGTGGCCGCCGCCCAGGCCCAGCCGCCGGCTGCCGCCAGCAACGGCACCGACGTCATGATCATCGACACCCCGGTGCGCGCCGGCCAGCGCATCTACGCGCGCGGCTGCGACCTGGTGGTCACCGCCGTGGTCAACAACGGCGCCGAGATCATCGCCGACGGCAGCATCCACGTGTATGCCACGCTCAACGGGCGCGCGCTGGCCGGCGCCTCCGGCAACGCCCAGGCCCGCATCTTCGCCATGAACATGGCGCCGGAACTGGTGTCCATCGCCGGCGTGTACCGCACGTTTGAAGACGGTTTCCCAACGGAATTTGCACGCGCGCCTGCGCAAATTCGCCTCAACGGCGACCGAATCGATATACTATCTGTCAACTCCGCAAACCGCGCTTGACAGCAGCTCTCTGAAAAGGATTATTCGTGGCAAGAATTATTGTTGTAACGTCCGGCAAGGGCGGTGTGGGCAAGACCACCACCAGCGCCAGCTTCTCCACCGGCCTGGCCCTGCGCGGCCACAAGACCGCCGTCATCGACTTCGACGTCGGCCTGCGTAACCTCGACCTGATCATGGGCTGCGAACGCCGCGTGGTGTACGACCTGATCAACGTGATCAACAAGGAAGCGACGCTGACCCAGGCGCTGATCAAGGACAAGCACTGCGACAACCTGTTCATCCTGCCGGCCTCGCAAACGCGCGACAAGGACGCGCTGTCGGAAGACGGCGTGGAGGAAGTGCTGCACGAGATGATCAACATGGGCTTCGAGTTCATCATCTGCGACTCGCCGGCCGGCATCGAGCACGGCGCGCTGATGGCGCTGACCTTCGCCGACGAGGCCATCATCGTCACCAACCCGGAAGTGTCGTCGGTGCGCGACTCCGACCGCATCCTGGGCATCATCCAGGCCAAGTCGCGCCGCGCCCAGACCGGCGGCGAGCCGGTCAAGGAGCACCTGCTGATCACCCGCTACTCGCCCAAGCGCGTGGAGCAGGACGAGATGCTGTCGTACGAGGACGTGCAGGAAATTCTGCGCATCCCCTTGATCGGCATCATCCCGGAATCGGAACAGGTGCTGCACGCTTCCAACCAGGGTAATCCAGCCATCCACTTCAAGGGCACCGACGTGGCGCAAGCCTACGAGGACGTGGTATCGCGCTTCCTCGGCCAGGAAGTGCCGCTGCGCTTCATCAACTACGAGAAGCCGGGCCTGCTGCAGCGTATCTTTGGGAGCAAGTAACCATGGCCCTGCTTTCCTTCCTGTTCCCGCAGAAGCCCAAGACCGCCACTGCGGCCAAGGAGCGTCTGCAGATCATCATCGCGCGCGAGCGCAATGGCCGCGCCGGCCCGGATTTTCTGCCGGCGCTGCACAAGGAACTGATCGAGGTGATCTCCAAGTACACCAAGGTCAACGCCGACGACATCAAGATCTCGCTGGACCGCCAGGGCAACCTGGAGGTGCTGGACGTCAACGTCGTCCTGCCGGACGCGTAATCCTCAAGCCGGCTGGCGATGCACGCCGGCCGACAGCAGTTCCTGCGCCACCCTGGCGCAGGCCTCCACGTGCTGGTAGCCGATCTGGCGGAAGGCGAAAAAGCCGATGCCGGCCGACGCCAGTTGCCCGGCCAGCGGCACCAGCTTGCCGGCCTGCCGCGCCACCGCCTTGAGGCCGCTGCGGCGCAGCAGCTGCACGATCACCTCCCGCGTCACCAGCTTTCCCACCAGCATGCCGCCGACGCCGATCGCGGCCTCGTAGGCGATCAGCCGGAACTTCGGCTGCAAGCGCTCGATCTGCTCGGCCGACAGGCCGAACTCCTGGTTGATGTCCTCGATCAGCAGGGCGAACAGCCGCAGGTCCGACACCACGTCCAGCCCGGGCACCGGCACCGCCGCCACGCCGGCCGACAGCATGGCCCGCCGCCGCACCAGTTGACGGCAGCGTTCGCGCACCGCCGCGATGTCGCGCTCCGAGGCCGGCACCAGCGTCCAATTTGTGTCTTTTTTGCTGCTCATCGCTCCTCCGGGCTATCACTGTAGGCCGTTGCCATTTTTCAACTTTCGCATTGAATTCGGCGTTTCTCCAGTGTACCGTGTAATGGATATGCGGGTCGGCGCAGTGAAAACAAGCATTGCCATAACTTCACCGATAGTGTCGAAAGAAAATATTTTTAGACTTTTTGCTAATTTATTTGTAAATCTCTGTTATATTTGATGGGACTTGCCCTTAACATTTTCTAGCAGGCAACAGCATGAGAATTGCCGTACTCGACAACGACCGCAGCCAAGCCGAACTGATTTGCCAGGTGCTGAGCTCGGCCGGCCACATCTGCCACAGCTTCCAGACCGCCAAAGACGTGCTGGCGCAATTGCGCAAGGACAGCTATGACATGCTGATCCTCGACTGGCAGGTGGTCGACCTGGGCGGCGCCGAGGTACTGCGCCGCGCCAAGGAAAAGCTGCCGGACAACGCGCCGGTGCTGTTCCTGACCACCAGCTCGGGCGAGGACGACATCGTGGCCGGGCTGGCGGCGGGCGCCGACGATTACATGATCAAGCCGCTGCGCCGCAGCGAGATGGTGGCGCGGGTGCAGGCGCTGCTGCGGCGGGCGTATCCGGCGCAGAACGGCGCCGAGCAGTTGCAGTTCGGGCAATATGTGTTCGAGACGCGGCCCGGCCGCCTGCTGATGGACGGCATTGTGCTGGATGTGACGCACAAGGAGTTTTACCTGGCGTTGCTGTTTTTCCGCAACATCGGCCGGCCGCTGTCGCGCGCCTACATCCACGAGGCGGTGTGGATACGGGAAACTGCCGTGCCGTCGCGGACCATGGATACGCACGTGTCCCGGGTGCGCAACAAGTTGCAATTAAAGCCAGAAAATGGCTTCCGGCTGGTGCCGGTCTACAGCTATGGCTACCGGCTGGAAAAACTCGGCGCGTAGCGCCACCCCGCCCGCTTTTGCCTCGACGCCTGCGCGACCACTTAGGGGTCTGACCCCGTACGGGGTCAGACCCCACCTGGCCGTGCGGGTTTGATCTTGCTATAGCATTAGGCAGTCCCACAGGCAACATACAGGCAGTAGGGGTATAATGACCGCATAACCATCCGCCTGGACCCGAAATGCAGCTGCTTGCCGTCGGCCTCAACCACAACACCGCACCGGTCTCGCTCCGCGAGCAGCTGGCGTTTGCCCCTGAGCAGCTGGGGCAGGCGGTGGTGGCGGCGCGCTCGTGGTTCGAGCGCATCGACCATGGCGGCGCCGACGAGGCGGCCATCCTGTCGACCTGCAACCGCACCGAGCTGTACGCCGCCAGCACCGTCCCCGATCCGCTCGACGCCGGCGCCCACTTCCTGGCCGATTTCCACCAGCTGAATTACAGCGAGCTGCGCCCGCACCTGTACATGCTGCCGCAGCACGACGCCGTGCGCCACACCTTCCGCGTCGCCTCCGGTCTCGACTCCATGGTGCTGGGCGAAACCCAGATCCTCGGCCAGATCAAGGACGCCATCCGCACCGCCGACGAGGCGGGCGGCCTCGGCACCTATCTGCACCAGCTGTTCCAGCGCTCGTTTTCGGTGGCCAAGGAAGTGCGCAGCACCACCGAGATCGGCGCCCACAGCGTGTCGATGGCGGCCGCCGCCGTGCGCCTGTCGCAGCGCATCTTCGACAAGATCGCCGAGCAGCACGTGCTGTTCATCGGCGCCGGCGAGATGATCGAGTTGTGCGCCACCCACTTCGCCGCGCAGAATCCGAAATCGATCACCATCGCCAACCGCACGCTGGAACGCGGCGAGTTGCTGGCGCACCGCTTCGGCGGCCGCGCCATCCGCCTGGCCGAGCTGCAGGACAAGCTGCACCAGTACGACATCGTCATTTCCTGCACCGCCTCGTCGCTGCCGCTGATCGGCCTCGGCATGGTGGAGCGCGCGATCAAGGCGCGCCGCCACAAGCCGATGTTCATGGTCGACCTGGCGGTGCCGCGCGACATCGAGCCGGAAGTGGCGCGCCTGAACGACGCCTTCCTGTACACCGTCGACGACCTCGGCAAGGTGGTCCAGACCGGCCTGGAAAACCGCCAGGCCGCCGTGGCCCAGGCCGAGGCCATCATCGAAACCCGCGTCAAGTCCTTCATGCACTGGGTCGACGACCGCGCCGTGGTGCCGGTGATCCAGAGCCTGCACGAAAACGGCGAGGCGCTGCGCCTGATGGAACTCGACCGCGCCCGCAAGATGCTGGCCAAGGGCGAGGATATCGACACCGTGCTGGAGGCGCTGTCCAAGGGCCTTACCGCCAAGTTCATGCACGGCCCGCAGCACGCGCTGCGCCAGGCCCACGGCGAAGAACGCGCGCAACTGGCAGAGATCCTGCCGCAGATGTTCCGCGGCCGCCGTTAGCGGCCCGCACCTTCCGCTGTTCCCCTCGCCGCCGCGCGCGGCGCCCGCTTCACTCTCACAGAATACGTTATGAAACCATCCATGCTGGCCAAGCTTGACCAACTGGCGAACCGCCTGGTCGAACTCGATGAATTGCTGATGTCCGAAGGCGCCACCGACAATATGGACGCCTACCGCAAGATGAACCGCGAGCACGCCGAAATCGGCCCGCTGGTGGCGGTCTACAAGTCCTACCAGGAGGCGCTGGCCGACATCGAGGCGGCGCAGGAGATGCTGGCCGATCCGGACATGAAGGACTTCGCGCAGGAGGAGATCGACAGCGCCAGGGCCCGCACCGCCGAGCTGGACCTGGCGCTGCAGAAGATGCTGCTGCCGAAGGACGCCAACGACGAGCGCAACATCTTCCTGGAAATCCGCGCCGGCACCGGCGGCGACGAGTCGGCGCTGTTCGCCGGCGACCTGCTGCGCATGTACACCCGCTTCGCCGAGCGCAACCGCTGGCAGGTGGAGATGGTGTCGGAGTCGCCGTCCGACCTCGGCGGCTACCGCGAGGTCATCGTGCGGCTGGTGGGCAACGGCGTGTATTCGAAGCTGAAGTTCGAATCCGGCGGCCACCGCGTGCAGCGCGTGCCGGCCACCGAGACGCAGGGCCGCATCCATACCTCGGCCTGCACGGTGGCGGTGATGCCGGAGGCGGACGAGGTGGAGGATGTCAACATCAATCCGTCCGAGCTGCGCATCGACACCTTCCGCGCGTCCGGCGCCGGCGGTCAGCACATCAACAAGACCGATTCCGCCGTCCGCATCACCCACCTGCCGACCGGCATCGTGGTCGAGTGCCAGGATGACCGCTCGCAGCACAAGAACAAGGCGCAGGCGATGAAGGTGCTGGCCACCCGCATCAAGGACGTGCAGTTGCGCGAGGCGCAGGCCAAGGAGGCGGCCACCCGCAAGAGCCTGATCGGTTCGGGCGACCGCAGCGAGCGGATTCGCACGTATAACTATCCGCAGGGACGCATGACGGATCACCGCATCAACCTGACGCTGTATAAGCTGGATTTCATCATGGATGGCGACCTGAATGAACTGGTCAACGCGCTGGTGGCCGAGCACCAGGCCGAGCTGCTGGCGGCGCTGGGCGACGATTGACCCCCAAGCCAGATGGGGTCTGACCCCGTACGGGGTCGGACCCCGGTGTGCGGGCTGCGGGGTGGAATTAAGAGCCGTCTAAGGCCCTGTTGGCAACATTGTGCGAAAATTATTGGCATTTACCCCTGATGGATTCTTCTTCATGATACATACCCGCTCCCTGCTGCTGTCCATCGCCATCGCCGCCTTCGGCCTGATCGGCGTCGCCTTGTATCTGCAGCACGGGCTGGACATGCTGCCTTGCCCGCTGTGCGTGATCCAGCGCTATCTGTTCCTCGCCATCGGCGTGTGCGCGCTGATCGGCGCCTATACCAGCAAGCCGAAGGCGCTGGCCGGGGTCGGCCTGCTGGCGGCGCTGGGCGGCCTCGGCACCGCCGGCAAGCACCTGTGGGTGCTGGCCCATCCCGGCCTGTCGTGCGGCATCGATCCGATGGAGACCTTCCTCAACAAGATCCCCACCGCCACCTACCTGCCCTTCCTGTTCAAGGCCGACGGCCTGTGCGAGGACGCGCTGGCGCCGTGGTTCGGCCTGTCGATTCCGCAGTGGTCGTTCCTGTGGTTCGGCCTGTTCACGCTGGCGCTGGCCTGGGCGCTGATCCGCCGCGTCAAATGACCACCATCGCCGCCCTGCAGCGCCAGTCGGCGCTGGATCCGCTGGATAACCGCGTGCTGCTGTGCCATGCGCTGGGCGTCAACCGCATTGCCCTGATCACCCAGTCCGAGCGGGTGCTGACCGACGACGAAATGCGCCGCTATGCCGCGCTGGTGCAACGCCGCCTGGACGGCGAGCCGATCGCCTACATCGTCGGCCAGCGCGAGTTTTTCGGCCTGCCGTTTGAAGTCAGCGACGCCGTGCTGATCCCGCGCCCCGACACCGAACTGCTGGTCGAGCTGACGCTGGACCGCACGCCGCCGCGCGGCCGGGTGCTGGACATGGGCACCGGCAGCGGCGCCATCGCCGTCTCGGTGGCGCACACGCGGCCGGATGCCGACGTCACCGCGCTGGACGTCAGCGCCGACGCGCTGGCGGTGGCGCGGCGCAACGCCGCCGCCAACGGCGCCCGCGTCACCTTCCTGCACAGCGACTGGTACGCCGCGCTGGCGGACGCCGCGCCGTTCGATGTCATCGCCTCCAATCCGCCCTACATCGCCAGCGGCGACCATCACCTGTCCGAGGGCGACCTGCGCTTCGAGCCGGTGGGGGCGCTGACCGACCATGCCGACGGCCTGTCGGCGCTGCGCACCATCATCGCCGGCGCGCCGCGCCACCTGAAGCCGCAGGGCTGGCTGCTGATGGAGCACGGCTACGACCAGGCCGGCGCGGTGCGCGCGCTGCTGAACGCCGCCGGCTACCACGAGGTGCAAAGCTGGCGCGATCTGGCCGGCATCGAGCGCGTCAGCGGCGGTCGGCGGCCGCCGGCCTGACATTACAGCCTGATCTGCAAGCGCCGGCGCAAGGCCGACAGCAGCAGCGCCGGCGGCGCCGGCTTGTACAGCACCTCGACGAAATCCTCCGGTCGCAGCGGCGGCAGCAGGCCGTGCAGCAGCACCGGCGGCGCCTCCTCGCGCGGCCAGATGTCCCACACGCTTTCGTCGGCGCACAGGATCAGTGCCGGCACCCGGTCCTCGGGCTCGTACTGCACGTCGAACTCGGCGCTTTCGAGGATCTCGCTCAGGTAGTCCTGCATCGGCGCATGCGGCTCCAGCAGCAGGATGGCGTGGCCGGCGCCGAACGGCTCCGGCCAGTCGAAATGCGGGGTGGGCGGCATGGCGTCCTCTTCGCGCGCCAGCGGCGCGCTGATCTCGAAACGCAGGCCGCCGCCGCTGTGCTGCAGCACGCCGCCCATGGCGCGCACCAGGTGCGCCGCCACCAGCAGCCCGGGCAGGATGCGCTCGTCCGCCAGCGAGCCTTGGTAATCGCGCCACGGGCCATCCGCCGTGCCGGCCTCGAACGCCAGCCGCACCGCTGGCGGCGCGCACTGGGCGCGCACGGCCAGCCGGCCGCCGCCATGGTCGCGCAGCCGCGCCAGCACCTGCGCCAGGCGGCGCGCGTCCAGCTCGGCCAGCGCCGGCAGGCTGCCGCCGTCGTGCGTCACGTGCCGCATCAGCGCGTGCAGGTAGGCCGGCGCCGCCGTCAGCTCGGGCGGCTGCAGCGCGTAGCGCGCGCATTCCTGCAGGTCGGCCAGCCACTCCAGCTGGCGCCGCGCCTCGTTTTCCATTGCCGCCAGGTCGGCGAAGCCGGTGCTGGCGCCGGTGGCGATGCGCGCCAGCGGCGCGCGCAGGTCGTGGTGCAGCGCCGCCAGCAGGCGGGCACGGATGCGGGCGGCGTCCTGCCCGTCGTCGCTCACGGCTGCCCGCCCGGCGCGGCGTCCGGCCGCTGCGGCGCCTGCTGGCGCAGCGCCTGGCGGTAGGCGGTGGGGGTGACGCCGGCGTGTTCGCGGAAGGCGGTGGCGAAGTTGGCGGCGCTGCTGAAGCCGGTCTGCTCGGCGACCTGTTGGACGCTGAGGCCGGTGTCGCCCAGCAACTGGCGGCCGCGCCGGATGCGCGCCTCGCCCAGGTAGGTGAACACGGTGCTGCCGGCGTGGCGGCGGAAGGCCTGCGACAGGCGCTTTTCGTGGGTGCCAAGCGCGCGCGCGATGCCGGCCAGCGTCAGCGGCGCGGCCAGGTTGTCGTCGATCAGGCGCATGGCGGCCAGCGCCACCACCTCGTCCGGGTCGTGCGGCGTGGCCGGCGGCGGCGCCGGCGCCGGCCCATCGCGCCGCAGTCCGGCCAGCTCCAGGTGGATGCGCACCCGCGCGAACACCTCGGCCGGGTGGTAGGGCTTGGCAACGAAGTCGACCCCGCCCATGGCCAGCCCGGCCACGCGCTCGTCCGGCTCGTCCAGCGCGCTGAGGAAGATCACCGGGATCGGCCGCGTGACCGGATTGGCCTTCAGCAGCCGGCACGCGGCAAAGCCGTCCATGCCGGGCATGCGCACGTCGAGCAGGATCAGGTCGGGCGGCGCCGCCAGCGCCGCCTGGTAGCCGGCCATGCCGTCGCTGGCGGTGCGCACGTGGTACAGCTGGCGCCGCAGCAAATCGGTCAGGAAGCGCAGTTCCTCCCGTTCGTCGTCGACGATCAGGATGCCCGGCCGTGCTTGCTCAATTGTGGTCAGGGCGAAGATGGTGCGCCTCCGGTGCGGGAAACTGGCGCCCCATTATGCCGTTGCTTTGCTCCTGAGTGTCGAGTTCGTCCTGCGGCAAAACCGCTGTCGCATCTTTCAGAATGGCAACTTACAAGCTACCTACCAGGCTCATGCCGTTGGCGCCGAACTGGCTGCCCACCAGCGTGACGTCGTGCGCCATGGCCATGGTCAGGTCGTAGCGGCTGTGGTGGTCCAGATAGGCGTCCCACTTGGCCAGCGCCGCGCTGTCGGCCTGCTGGCCAAGGTTGCGGTACAGCTGGTTGACGAAGGCCGTGTCGTCCAGCCCGCCGAAACGCTGCTGGAACTCGGCCGACTGCAGGAAACCGGCGCCCAGCGCACTGCCCTGCAAACCGCTGCCCAGCCACAGCAGGAAGCCGCCGATATCCCCGGCGCGGCCCAGGGTCAGGTGGTACAGCATGCCCAGTTCCTGCAGCGTGGCGGCGCCGGCCTGGGTGAAGCCGAGGTCGCGCGTAACGCCATTGAATTCGCCCAGCTCGATCTGGCGGATGGTGTCGAGGCCGCCGTCCGGTTCGGCGATCATGACATCGCCGGCCGTGCTCAGCGCCAGGCTGTACTGGCTGGCGTTGCCGCTGTAGACCACGGTGTCCGTGCCGTCGCCGCCGACCAGCAGGTCGTTGCCGGCGCCCCCCTCCAGGCGGTCGTTGCCGGAATGGGCGATCCAGCCGTGCTCGCTGGTCAGCAACTGGCCGCCCAGCGCCAGGCCGTTGCCGCTATCGTAGATGGCGCGGTGCGCGCTGCTCAGGGCGATATCGGCAAACACGCCGGCGCGGGTCGCCAGGTCGCCGTTGGCAGCCGCGTCCAGGCGCGCCAGGTATGGCGCCAGCGCTGCCGCGTCCGGCGCCGTGCCCAGCGAATTGGTCAGCAACCTGGCCACGAAATCATGGTTGTTCAGCGCCATGACGCCACTGGCCGCCTCGGCCGAGCCGAGTATGCCCTGCGCCTGCAGCTGCGTGTTCAGATTGGCGCTCAGCCAGTTGTTCAGGCCGGCCAGATCGGGCGCGCGGTCGAAGGCGGCGTGGTACATCAGGGACAGCATGTCCAGCTGGGCGGCGCTGCCGTTGACGAACTTGAGGATGGCTTCGCCCTGGTTGAGCTCGGCCGCGGTCAGCGTCTCGGTGGCGGTGGCGCTGGCCAGCGCGGTCTGGTGGAGCGCCACCACCTTGCCAGCCTTCAGGTAGAACTGCCACTGGCCGCTGTCGCTGCGGCCGCCCTGCAGCACGTCGTTGCCGGTGCCGCCCAGCAGCGCATCGTTGCCACCGCCGCCGGCCAGCCGGTCGGCGCCATCGCCGCCGTTCAGGTAGTCGTTGCCGGCCGCCGTCAGCAGCAGGTCGTCGCCGCCATTGCCGTACAGCGTATCGTCGTCGCTGCCGGTGGTCAGCACGAAGCGCTGCGCCTCGCCGTCGCCGATGAAGAAGTTGTCGCCGGCGCCGCCCAGCACCGTGGCCTGGCCGATGATGGCGGCGAAGTGGACGTCGTCCAGCTGCAGGCCGATGCCCTGCGGCAGCGCGCGGGCGTCGATCACCAGCGCGGTGGCGGTGTTGTCCGGCGCGCCGGCGTGCTGCGGCCCGCCGCTGGCCACGCCGCCGGCCGCGACCAGGTCGCTGCCGTCGATAATCGCCACGGCATCGGCCGTGTTGGGCGACGCGCTCATGGTCAGCGTGGCGTGCTGCAGCTGCACTTCCGGCCGCAGCCCGGCCAGGAATTCCTGCGCCTGCGCCTCCATCGCCACCCGCGTCGCCTGGCCGGCCGTGGTGTGGTCGTCGATGCGGCCGATCAGGTCGGTCAGGGCGACGGCGCCGCCCAGCAGCGCGGCCGGCCCCTCGGCCGCGAAACCGACGCCCAGCGGCACGCTGACCACCAGGCTGGTGCCGGGGTTGCCGCCGCTGGCGGCGATGCCGATCGGGATGTCGGCCAGGTGGGCGTGCGTGGTGTTGCTGTCCTCCGGCCGCGCCGCCGTGATGTTGGGCACGCTGATGGTGCGGCTCGGCAGCCCGGTGCGGCCATCGATGCCGGTCAGGGTGCTGATCTGCACCCCGTCCACCGTCGACGGCGTGCCCGGATTGACCGGCGTGTTGGTGTTGACCGGCACCACCAGCGGGGTGGCGGCGGCGCTGCTGTTGCCGGCGGTGTCGCTGAACAGGCCGCCACCGACGTTGACCGTGATCGGCGTGGTGCTGTTGAGCGGCGGCGTGACGGTCACCGTGTAGGTGGTGCCGCTGCCGCTGAAGCCGCTGACGGTGCCGCCGGTGACGACAATGTCGGCCGCCGTCAGCACGCCGGGGTCGCTCAGCGTCAGCGTGATGGTGGCGCTGCCGCCCTGGCCCACCGATGCCGCGTTGCTGCTCAGGGTGACGGTGGGCGCGGTGGTGTCCAGCGTGTACTGCAGCGTGCGGGTGGTGCTGATGTTGCCGGCGGCGTCGGCCACCCGCATCATCAGCGCGCGCGTGCCGGTCAGCAGCGTGCGCGTCAGCGACCAGGTGGTGCCGCTGACCGACGCCAGCTGCCAGGTCTGGCCGCTGTCGACCGACACCTGCACCACGTCGCCTGCCGCCAGCGGCGCGCTCAGCGTGCCAGTCAGCGTCTGCGCCGGGTTGTTGGTGATCAGGTCGCCGCCGGTGCCGCTGTCGCTGGAGAAGGTGACGCCGCCATTGGCCTCGGCCACCGGCGCCACCGTGTCGATCTGCAGCGACGGGATGGCGGCGCCGTTGCCGGGGTTGCCGGCGGTGTCGGTGTAGCCGTTGACGTTGACGCTGATGGTGGCGCTTCCGACCGCCACACCGGCGGCCGGCGTGAAGGTGGCGGTGTACACGCGCGGATCGCTGGTCGCCGTCAGCGCTCCCATGGTGCCGCCGCTGGCGGCAATGTCGGCGCCGCTGAAGCCCACCGGCGGCTCGGAGAAGGTGAAGGTGATCACGGCCGGCTCGACGCCGTTGGCCACCGCCACGTTGCTGCTGATGGTCACCGTCGGCACGCTCTGGTCGAACACGTACGGGGCGCTGGCGGCCGGGCCGCTGTTGCCGGCGGCGTCGGTCACGCGCACCTGCAGCACGCCGCTGCCGCTCAGCGTGTGCGCCAGCGACCAGCCGTCGCCGTTGCCGTTGACGGTGGCGCTCTGCCAGGTGGTGCCATTGTCGAACGACACCTGCACCGTTTCGCCCGCACCCAGCGGCACCGACAGCGAGCCGCTGACCACCTGCGACGCGGCCGACGTGATCAGGTCACCGCTGACGCCGGTGTCGTTGGAGAACACCGGCGTGCCCACGGCCGCCGACAGCGGCGCCAGCGTGTCCAGGCTGAGCGACGGCATGCTGCCGCCCAGGCCGCCGTTGCCGGCCAGGTCGCTGTAGACGTTGGGCGCCACGCTGATGACGGCGCTGCCGGCGTTGACGCCCGGCGTCGGCGTGAACACGGCGCTGTACACCAGCGGATTGGCGGTGGCGGTGAAGCCACTCAGCGTGCCGCCGCTGACGCTGACGTCGCCGGCCGCAAAGCCCAGCGGCGCCTCGCTGAAGGTGAAGGTGATCTGCGCGGTGTCGCCGATCTTCAGCGACGCCAGGTTGCTGCTGATGACCAGCGACGGCGCGGCCGCGTCGATGCTGATCGGGCTGCCGGTGGCGGCAGCGCCGGCGTTGCCGGCGGTGTCCACGTAGCTGCCGGCCAGCACCGAGACCGCGGCCGGCAGCGTATAGCCGTTGGTCGGCGTGAACTGCGCGGTGTACACCAGCGGGTTGGCGGTGACGCCAAAGCCGCTGATGCTGCCGCTGCCGGGCGGCAGCACGATGTCGCCGGCGCTGAAGCCCTGCGGCGCCTCGCTGAAGGTGAAGGTCAGCGTGGCGCTCTCGCCGGCCTTGAGGCTGGCGGCGTTGGCGCTGATGGTCAGCGTCGGCGCCGTGTTGTCCAGCACGTAGGCGGCCGCGTAGGCGGCGCCGTGGTTGCCGGCAGCGTCGGTCACGCGCACCTGCAGGGTGCCGCTGGCGGTCAGCAGGGCCGGCGTCGCCAGCGCCCAGGTGACGCCGCCCACCGCCGCCGTCGCCGTGACCCAGCTGGCGCCGTTGTCGATCGACACCTCGACGGCCTGGCCGGCCTGGACGTTGGCGTCCAGCGTGCCGCGGATGGTCTGCACCGCCGCGGTGGTGATCAGGTCGGTCGCGCTGACGCCGGTGTCGGCGCTGAACTCCACCGTGGCGATGCCGGTGTTGGGCGCCTGCGTGCTGTAGCTGATCGGCGCGATGGCAGCCGCCAGGCCGGCGTTGCCGGCGCCGTCCAGGAAGCTGCCGGCGGCCACGGCGATGGTGCCGGTGCCGGCGGCCACCCCCGGCGTCGGCGTGAACAGCGCGGTATACACCAGCGGATTGGCGGTCTGCCCAAAGCCGCTCAACACACCGCCGCTGACGGCAATGTCGCCCAGCGTGAAGCCGACCGGCGCCTCGCTGAAGCTGAAGGTGATGGTGGCCGACTCGCCGATCTTCAGGTTGGCGGCGTTGCTGCTGATGGCCAGCGACGGCGGCGCCGTGTCGACCGTGATCAGCGGCGCACTGGCGCCGCCGCCGGCGTTGCCGGCGAGGTCGGTGTACTTGCCCGGCGCCAGCGTCACGCCGGCGCTGGCGCCGGCCAGGCCGGCAGTCGGCGTGAACAGCGCCGTGTAGACCAGCGGGTTGGCGGTGGCGGCAAAGCCGCTCAGCGTGCCGTTGGCCGTCGTCAGGTCGCTCTGGGTGAAACCGGTCGGCGCCTCGCTGAAGGTGAAGGTCAGCGTGGCCGCCTCGCCGGCCTTGAGCGCGGTGGCGCTGCTGGTGACGGTCATGGTCGGCGCCACCAGGTCCAGCACATAGCCGGCCGAGAACGGCGCGCCGTGGTTGCCGGCGGCGTCGCTGACGCGCACCTGCAGCGTGCCGCTGCCGGTCAGCGCCTGCGGCGTCAGCGCCCATCGGCCGGGACCGGTGGTCACAGCGCTCAGCCAGGTGTTGCCGTTGTCCAGCGACACCTCCACGTATTCGCCGGCGCCCACCGGCGCGCTGAGCGTGCCGCTGACAACTTGCGCGGCGACATTGGTGACCAGGTCGCTGCCGCTGGCGCCAGCGTCGGCCGAGAAGCTGACCGACGCGGCGGAAGCGGTCGGCGCCAGCGTGTCGACCGCGATCGGCGCGCTGCTGACGCTGGCGCCGGTGTTGCCGGCGGCGTCCGCATACACGCTGCCGGCCACGCTGATGATGGCGTCGGCGCTGGCGATGCCGGCGCCCGGCGTGAAGGTGGCGGTGTACACCAGCGGGTTGCTGGTCGCGCTCAGCCCGCTCAGGCTGCCGTTGCTGGCGCTGACGCTGCCCAGCGCGAAGCCGCTCGGCGCGTCGCTGAAGCTAAAGGTGATGGTGGCGGTCTCGCCAGCCTTGAGGGTGCTGGCGTTGCTGGTGATGGCCAGCGTGGGCGCCAGCGTGTCGACGCTGATCAGCGGCGAGGTGCCGCCGCTGCCGTCATTGCCGGCGGCGTCGGTGTACAAGCCGTTGTTCAGCGTGACGCTGGCAGTGCCGTTGAAGCCCGGCGTCGGCGTCAGCACCGCCGTGTACACCAGCGGGTTGGCGGTGGCGGTAAAGCCCGTCAGTGTGCCGCCGCTGGCGGTCACGTCGCCCGCCGCGAAGCCGGACGGCGCCTCGCTGAAGGTGAAGCTGATGGTGGCGCTCTGGCCGGCCTTGAGCGCGCTGACGTCGCTGCTGATCGTCACCGTCGGCGCGGTCGTGTCGAGCACGTAATTGTGGACAGTGACGGCGCCGTGGTTGCCATTGGCGTCGCTGACGCGCACCTGCACGGTGCCGTTGCCGTTCAGCGTCTGGCCCGACAGCGCCCACGAATTGCCGCCGGCCGTGGTGGTGGCGACGGTCCAGCTGGCGCCGTTGTTGAGCGACACTTCCACCACGTCACCGTTGGCCAGCACGCCGCCGTTGAGCGTGCCGGCGATGGTTTGCGCGGCGGCTTTGGTGATCAGGTCGGTGCTGCTGCTGCCGGTGTCGGACGAGAACAGCAGCGTGCCGCCGCCCAGCGCCGGCGCCAGTGTGTCGACGCTGATCGGCGGTGAACTGGCGCCGGCGCCGGCGTTGCCGGCCAGGTCGGCGTAGGCGCCGGCCGTCACGCTGACCACCGCGTTGCCGCTGGCGACGTTGGCCGCCGGCGTGAACAGCGCCGTGTACACCAGCGGATTGGCGGTCTGCACCAGGTTGCTGACGGTGCCGTTGGTGGCGCCGATGTCGCCCAGCGAGAACGCGGCTGGCGTTTCGCTGAAGGTGAACGTGATGGTGGCGGTGCCGCTGCTGTTGAGCGAACTGGCGCTGCTGGTGATGGCCAGCGTCGGCGCCAGCGTGTCGATGGCGATCGCGGTCATCGTGCCGCCCACGCCGAGGTTGCCCAGGGTATCGGTGAAGGTGCCGCTGTTGATGCTGATGGCGCCGCTGCCATTGGCCACGCCGGCGTTGGCGGTGAACACCGCCGTGTAGATCAGCGGATCGGCGGTGGCGCTCAGCCCGCTCAGCGTGCCGCCGCCGACGGTGATGTCGCCAATGGCGAAGCCCACCGGCGTGCTGCTGAACTTGAAGGTGATGTTGGCGGTGTCGCCGGCCTTGAGCGCGGTGACGTCGCTGAGGATGGCCACGCCCGGCGCCACCGTGGCATAGCTGATGGCGGGCGTGGCGCCGGCCAGGCCGCTGTTGCCGGCCAGGTCGGTATAGGCGCCCGGCGCCACCGCCACCACGCCCACGCCGGCGGTCTGGCCGGCGGTCGGCGCGAACACCGCCGTGTACACCAGCGGATTGGCGGTGGCGGTGAAGCCCGTCAGCGTGCCGCCGCTGACCGTCACGCTGGCCGCGCTGAAGCCGACCGGCGCCTCGCTGAAGGTGAAGGTGATGAGCGGCGTGTCGGCGCTGTTCAGCACCGCCTTGCTGGAGGTGATGGTCAGCGTCGGCGCGTTCTGGTCCAGCGTGTAGGCGGCGCTGTAGGCGGCGCCGTGGTTGCCGGCGGCGTCGCTGACGCGCACCTGCACCTGCTGGCCGGCGCCGCCGCTCAAGGTCTGGCCGGCCAGCGACCAGCCGTTGCCGCCGGCGGTGGCGCTGGCGGTGGTCCAGGTCACGCCGTTGTTGAGCGACACCTCCACCGTCTCGCCGCCCTGCAGGTTGGCGCTGAGCGTGCCGCTGAGCGTTTGCGCGGCAACGTTGGTGACCAGGTCGGCGGCGCCGCTGTCGTTGGAGAACACCACGCTGGCGCCGGTGGTCAGCGGCGCCTGGGTGTCGACGCTGATGCCGGGCGAGCTGGCGCCGGCACCGGCGTTGCCGGCCTTGTCGGTGTAGCCGCCGGCGGTCAGCGTGATGTTGTCGGTGACGCCATTGACGTTGGCCAGCGGCGTGTAGGTGGCGCTGTAGACCAGCGGGTTGGCGGTCGCGCTCAGGTTGCTCAGCACGCCGTTGGTGGCGCTGATGTCGCCCAGGTCGAAGCCGCTCGGCGCCTCGCTGAAGGTGAAGGTGATGGTGGCCGTCTCGCCGGCCTTGAGCGCGCTGGCGTTGCTGCTGATGCTGGCGGTGGGCGCCGTGGTGTCCAGCACATAGGCGAACGACGACACAAGGCCATGGTTGCCGGCGCCGTCGGTCACGCGCACTTTCAAGGTGTCGCTGCCGCTCAGCGTCTGGCCGCTCAGGCTCCAGGTGGTGCCGGCATTGGCGGTGGCGGCGGTCCAGGTGGCGCCGTTGTCCAGCGACACCTCGACAAACTCGCCGCCGCCCAGCGGCGTGGCCAGCGTGCCGCTGATGGTCTGGCTGGCGGCGTTGGTGACCAGGTCGGTAGCGCTGCTGCCGCTGTCGGCCGAGAACACCACGGTGCTGCCCACTGCTGCCGGCGGCAGGGTGTCGATGGCGATCGGCGGCGTCACCGTAGCGCTGTTGCCGTTGCCGGCGGCGTCGGTGAAGGCGCCGCCGGCGATGGTGATGCTGGCCGCCGTGTTCTGGATGCCGGCGGTGGGGGTGAAGGTGGCGGTGTACACCAGCGGATTGCCGGCGCTGACCGTCAGGCCACTGAGCGTGCCGCCGGTGGTGACCACGTCGCCAGCCGTGAAGCCGAGCGGCACCTCGCTGAAGGTGAAGGTGACCAGCGCCGTCTCGCCGGCCTTGACCGCCGTCACGTTGCTGGTGATGGCCACGCTCGGCGCCAGCGTGTCGATGGCGATCGCCGGGCCGGCGGCGCCGCCGCCGCTGTTGCCGAAGGCGTCGGTGTAGGCGCCGGCAGCGACGCTGATGTTGGCCGTGCCGCCGCCCACGCCGGCGCTGGGCGTGAACACCGCCGTGTACACCAGCGGGTTGGCGGTGGCGCTGAAGCCGCTCAGGGTGCCGTTGCTGTGGCCGATGTCGCTGACGTCGAAATTGGTCGGCGGCGTGCTGAAGGTGAAGGTCAGCGTGGCCGCTTCGCCGGCCTTGAGCGCGACATCATCGGCGGTGATCACCAGCGACGGCAGCGTGGTGTTGATGACGATTGGCACCGTCAGGCTGGCCTGGCCGTTGTTGCCGGCCGCGTCGATGTAGCCGCCGGCGTTGACCTTGACGGTGGCGGTCACGCCCAGCTGGCCGGCCGACGGCGTGAAGGTGGCGGTGTACACCAGCGGATCGGCGGTGGCCGCCAGGCCGCTGATGCTGCCGCCGGTGACGGTCAGCGACGACGCGCTGAAGTTGGCCGGCGCCTCGCTGAAGCTGAAGGTCAGCGTGGCGGTCTGGCCGGCGTTGAGCGCGCCGAGATTGCTGGTGGCCAGCACCGTCGGCGCCGTGGTGTCCAGCACATAGGCGGCGCTGGCGGCGGCGCCATGGTTGCCGGCGGCGTCGTTGACGCGCACCTGCAGCGTATTGCTGCCGCCCAAGGTGACGCCGGCCAGGCTCCAGTTGCTGCCGCCGACGGCCGCACTGGCGTTGCTCCAGGTGACACCATTGTCCAGCGACACCTGCACCGTCTCGCCCGACACCAGCGCCGCGCTCAGCGTGCCGCTGACGGTCTGGGCGGTGGCGCGCGTGACCAGGTCGGTGCTGCTGACGCCGGTGTCATTCGAGAAGCTGAAGCTGGCGCCGGTGGTGGTCGGCGCCACCGTGTCGATGCTGACCGGGGGCGAGGCGCCGGCGCTGCCGCTGTTGCCGGCCAGGTCGGTGTAGTTGCCGCCGGCCACGCTGATGCTGGCCGCGCCGCTGGCGATGCCGGCCGACGGCGTGAATTGCGCCGTGTACACCAGCGGATTGGCGGTCACGCTGAAGCCGCTCAGCGTGCCGCCGCTGACCGCCACGTCGCCGGAGGTGAAGCCCAGCGGCGCCTCGCTGAAGGTGAAGGTGATGGTGGCCACGTCGCCGGCCTTGACCGTGGCCAGGTCGCTGGTGATGGCCAGCGTCGGCGCCTTGGTGTCGACCAGAATCACCGGTGTGACGCCGGCGCCGCCGTTGTTGCCGACGCCATCGGTGTAGCTGCCGCTGGTGACGGTGATCGAGGCCGGGCCGCTGACGTTGGCGCCGGGCGTGAACAGCGCCGTGTAGACGCCGCCGCCCTGGTTGGTCAGGCCGCTGATGGTGCCGCCGGTGGCAACGATGTCGTTGGCCGCGAAGCCGGTCGGCGGCGTGCTGAAGGTAAAGGTGATATTGGCGGTTTCGCCGGTTTTCAGCGTGGCGGCGTCGCTGGTGATGACCACGCTCGGGCCCAAGGTGGTGATCGAGATCGCCGACGAGGTGGCGCCACTGCCGTTGTTGCCGGCCAGGTCGGTGTAGCTGTTGGCGGCCAGCGAGACGCTGCCCAGCAGGCCGCTGAGGCCGCTGTTCGGCGTGAACTCCACCGTGTACACGCGCGGATTGGCGGTGGCAGTGAGATTGGCCAGCGTGCCGCCGACGGCGCTCAGGTCGTTCAGCGCCAGGCCGTCCGGTGTTTCGCTGAAGGTCAGCGTGATGACGGCGCTCTCGCCGCTCTTCAGCACGCTGACGTTGCTGCTCAGCGACACGGTCGGGGCCGTGTTGTCCAGTACATAGGCGCTGCTGCTGACAGCGCCGGCGTTGCCGGCCGCGTCCACCACGCGCACCTGCAGCGTGTTGCTGCCGGTCAGCGTCTGGCCGGCCAGCGACCAGGCCGCGCTGCCGGCGCTGCCGCTGGCGGTGGTCCAGCTGGCGCCGTTGTTGAGCGAGACCTCGACGTGTTCGCCGGCGGCCAGGTTGGCGCTCAATGTGCCGCTGATGGTCTGCGCGGCGGTCTTGGTGATCAGGTCGGTGGTGCTGGCGCCGGTGTCGGCCGAGAACGCCACGCTGGACGAGATGGTGGCGGGCGCCGTGTTGTCGATCGCGTAGCTGGCGCTCAGCGGGGTGCTGCTGCCGCCCGGATTGCTCACGCGCACCTGCAGCGTGCCGCTGCCGCTCAGCGTCTGGCCGTTCAGCGTCCAGCTGGTGGCGCCGGTGGCGGCGCTGGCGGTGACCCAGCTGGCGCCGTTGTCGAGCGAGACTTCGACCTTCTCGTTGCTCTGCAAGGCGCCGC
Source organism: Duganella sp. 1224 (assembly GCF_013408245.1). Lineage (GTDB taxonomy): Bacteria > Pseudomonadota > Gammaproteobacteria > Burkholderiales > Burkholderiaceae_D > Rugamonas. The sequence goes on along the minus strand of NZ_JACBYS010000005.1, from coordinate 86,159 downwards.
TGAGCGTGCCGGAGATGTTTTGCGCGGCGGTCTGCGTGATCAGGTCGCTGTTGCTGATGCCGGTGTCCGACGAGAACGCCACGCTGAGCGCGGTGGTGCTGCTCGGCACCGCCGACACCACGGTGGTGGCGCTGTTGCTGACGATGACGCTGCCGTCGTTGATGGCGACGGTGAAGGTGGTGGTGGCGCTGACGCCGGTGGCGCTCTTGAACACCAGCGCCTGCAACGCCGCCTGCGCCGCGCCCGGCGCCACCGCCGACAGCGTGTAGGTGACGCCGCCATCGGTGGTGACGAAACCGGAGGCGCTCAGCGAGGCTGGCGTGAACGCGCCCTTGGCCGCGCTGTCCGGCGTGATGGTGACGATGACCGAGGCGCCAACGTCCGGGTCGCTCAGCGTGACGCCGGAGAACGGATGCAGCGTGCCGCCGGCTGTCATGTTTTGCGCCGCCGCCGTGCCGCCCAGCAGCGGCGCGTCGTTGACCGAGGTGGCGGTGATGACGGTGGCGGTGTTGGTCACGCTGGCGCCGTTGGCGTCGGTGGCCACCAGCGTGAAGGTGGTGTTGATGCCGACGCCCACCGCCGCCTGGTTGGCGGTGGGCGTGAAGGTCAGCGCCTTCAGCGCGGCGCTGAGCGCTGACGGCGTGGCCGCGCTCAGCGTGTAGCTGCCGTTGGCGCCGGACAGGCCGGTGCCGCTCAGCGTGCCGTTGGCGGCGTTGAAGCTGATCGTCATGCTGACGTTGTCGCCGTTGACGTCGGCCACGCTCACGCCGGCAAACGGCTTGATGGTGGCGTTGTCGCCGACGCCGGCGGTGGCGGCGCCGCTGATGGTCGGCGCGCTGTTGCTGGTGTTGTTGACCACCACGATGGCAGCGCTGACCGCGGTGTTGGCGTTGCCGACCACCGAGTTCCAGTCATCGCCCGCCGACAGCGCGTAGGCGGTGCCGCCGGCCGACACGGTGCCGTTCTTGTTCAGCAGCGCCTCGACCGCCGCGATGTCGGCGCCCGTCAGCGTGACCGAGAACGAGGTGGCGCTGGTGACGTCGACATTGCCGCTGGTGCTCAGGAAGCGCGTGGCGCCGCCCTCACCGGTCAGGCCGATCTTGGCCACGGTGATGTCGTTGTTGGCGCCCGCCACGCCCACCAGGTTGTTGCCGGTGACGGTCAGCACGTGGGTGGCGGCGTTGTAGCTGGCCGAGGTGATGGTCGGCAGCTGCACGTTGGAGACGGTGATCGGGTTGCCGCTGAGGTCGACGCCATTGCTGAGGTTGCCGTCCCAGTTGGCGGCGGCGCCGAGGTTGAAGGTGGTGCCGTCGACGCTGGCGCCGCCGTTGTTGTTCAGCAGGCCGCTGAGGGCCAGCTTGTCGGCCGCGTTCAGCGTGATCGAGGCCGAGGTGGTGCTGCTGGCGCTCACCACCGACGAGGTCAGCGTGTAGGTGGCGCCGTTGGCGCCGGTGACGGTAAACTTGGTCGGGTCGATGGCGTCGCCGGCGCGGATGCCGACCGCCGTCAGGTTCAGCACGCCGGTGGCGGCGTTGTAGGCGGCCGAGGTGAGGGTGTTGGCCGGCCGCGCGTTGGCGATCTGCAGGTCGTCGATGCCGACCTCGACGCCCAGCACGTTGACAACACGGATGCCATAGATACCCTTGAAGTCCGCCATCGAGGCGAAATTCAGCAGCCCGTACTCATTCACCAGCAGACTGGGCAGCGAGACGCCGACGCCGGTCGGCTGGTAGTTCGCGTCCAGCGCGTACACGGTGAACATGATGGGGCCGGTGAGGGCGCCGATCAGGTTGCCGCTGCCGAGGTTGATGCTGACGGCGTCGAACACGCCGCTGTTGGCGCGCAGGTCGACGTAGCTGACCGGCGACAGCAGCGAACCGTTGACGGTCAGGCGGTCGTCGGTGACCGGCAGGCCGATGACGTTGACACCGTTGGTGTTGGCGATGGTGACGCCGCCGCCGGCCGAGCTGCGCGCGTACACGTCCAGCCCGAGGCCGAGGATGTTGTCGGCGTGGACCACGGCGCCGGCCGCCAGCCCGGTCGAGTTCAACAGCGTGACGGTACTGCTGGTGCCAAAGGTGATGGTGCCGTTGTTGCCGTTGTTGACCAGCGCCAGGTCGGCCTGGTAAGCCTGCTGCGCCTGCTGGGTCAGGGCGGCCGCCGAATCGATGGCGCCGCTGTGGTATTCCAGGTCCCAGTCGCCGTGCAGGCCAGTGATGTCGGTCGAGGCCGCCACATCGGCGCCACTGACGTGGGCCAGCGCGTCGACAAAGCTCTGGCCGGCCACGCCGGCCGCCACGTCGCAGCCGAACAACAGCAAGTCGCCGTCGTCCTTGAGCGCCGCGCCCCATTCGCGCACGGCGGCCTGGTAGCGCTCCAGCTGGGCGCTGTCCAGCACCGTGTTGCCCAGTTGAAGCCGGCCCTCGGCGCCGTGGGAAACGATCTGGATGCTGTCCAGGTCCTGGTAGTTGCGCAGCACGGTGGCAATCTGTTCCACCCCGTCGCGCCATGAAGCCAGTTTCACGATCAAGACATCATCGGCAACGTCGGCCACCAGGGCGTCGGCATTGGCCACGCCGGCATCGATGAACAGCACCGCGCTGTACGGACGGTCTGGGTTACTCATATTGCCTCTCCGCATCATTCCTACCGATGACCGATTATGAGTATCTTCAAAAGGATCACAAAATTTTCCGGTTTGCCAAACGTTTTGTCCTGAACAGCAAACGTGGGGGTCGGCTGGCGCACGGAGCACGGGCGGCGCTTTTGTTAAAATGCTCTTCTTGCCGCCTTTCGGCGAGTTCCGCCAATTTCGGTTACTCTCTGCACCAATAATTTATTTGCTGCACCAGAAAGGATTTCAAATTGCCAACTCTTTTGACACGACGCCTGGCCTTGCTGGCCGAAGAAAAACACCGCGCCGTGCTGGCTGGCGGACTGCGGGGCATCGAACGGGAGACCTTGCGCGTGGACCGCGCCGGTCATCTGGCGCGCACGCCCCATCCGGCGGCATTGGGATCGGCTTTGACGCATCCGCAAATCACCACCGACTACGCTGAAACCCTGCTGGAATTCATCACCCCAGCCGAACAGGACATTGGCGCCACCATCGCCAAGCTGGACGGCATCCACCGCTACGCCTACAGCAAGCTGGGCGACGAGCTGCTGTGGAGCCAGTCGATGCCATGCGAACTGCCGGCCGAGGAAGACATCGAGATCGCCTGGTACGGCACCTCCAACCTGGGCACGCTCAAGCACGTGTACCGGCGCGGCCTGGCGCTGCGCTATGGCAAGGCCATGCAATGCATTGCCGGCATCCACTACAACTACTCGCTGAACGAGGGCCTGTGGCGCGTGCTGGCCGAGCACGAGGCCAGCGAACAGCCGGGCGCCAAGCGCCTGACGCCGCGCGCCTACCAGTCCGAGGCCTACCTGGCCACGATCCGCAACTTCCGCCGCTACAGCTGGCTGCTGATGTATTTGTTCGGCGCCTCGCCGGTACTGTCGGCCGGCTTCCTGCGCGGCCGCCCGCACAAGCTGGAGACGCTGTCGGCCGACACGCTGTACCTGCCCTACGCCACCAGCCTGCGCATGAGCGACCTCGGTTACCAGAACGACGCCCAGTCCGGCCTGCGCCCGCACGAGAATTGCCTGGACAGCTACGTGGCCGCGCTGACCAAGGCCGTCAACCAGCCCTACGAGCCCTACGCCAGGCTGGGCACCAAGCGCGACGGCGAGTGGATCCAGCTCAGCACCAACGTGCTACAGATCGAAAACGAGTACTACTCGACCATCCGCCCCAAGCGCGTGATCCAGACCGGCGAGCGGCCGATCCAGGCGCTGTGCGCGCGCGGCGTGCAGTACATCGAAGTACGCTGCATGGACGTCGATCCGTTCGAGCCAGTGGGCATCAGCGAAAGCGCCGGCCGCTTCCTCGACGCCTTCCTGCTGTTCTGCGCGCTGGAAGACAGCCCGCAGACCACGCCGGAACAAGGCGCGCGCTACACCGAGAACTTCGCCCGCACCGTCAAGGAAGGCCGCCGTCCGGGCCTGACGCTGCACAACGGCGAAACCGAGGTGCCGCTGCCGGTGTGGGGCGCCGACCTGCTGGAACGCATCCGCCCCGCCGCCGCCCTGCTCGACGCGCTGCGCGGCGACAGCGTCCATGGCGACGCGCTGGCGGCGCAGTCGCTCAAGCTGAACGATCCGGCGCTGACGCCATCGGCGCAGGTGCTGGAGGCGCTGAAAGCGCACGGCAACTCGTTCAACGCCTTCGCGCTGGCGCAAAGCGAGCGCCATGCCGCCTACTTCCGCGGCCACCCGCCGAGCGCCGACGAAGCGGCCTACTTCGACAACCTGGCGGCCGTCTCGCTGGCCGAGCAGGCCGAGATGGAAGCGGCGCCGCAAGCCAACTTCGACGACTACGTGGCGGCCTACCGCAACAGCAATCTGTGCCAGTCGCGCCAGGACTGCGACTGAGCGGTCATGCTCACCTTCTACAACGAGCTGCACGCGCAGCACCAGGGGCGCCACGAGATGTTTCGCGGCGAACTGGTGCCCTGCTTTGAAAAGCCGGCGCGGGCGGACGCGGTGCTGGCGGAACTGGGCCGGCGCGGGCTGGGACGCATCGTCACGCCCCACGGCGTGCCGCTGATGTCGCTGGAGCGGATTCACACGCCGCGCTACCTGCACTTCCTGCGCAACGCCTGGAGCGAGTGGGTGGCGCTGGATCCGGCCAACGCAAAGAAGGACGCGTTCCCGTCGGTGTGGCCGGTGCGCACGCTGCGCAGCGACATCGAGCCGGACAACTTCGCCGCGCGCATGGGACTGTACTCGATGGACAGCGGCACGCCGCTGACGGCCGGCACCTGGACCGCCGCCAAGACCGGCGCCGACTGCGCGGTGAATGCGGCGCACGCGCTGCGGCTGGGCGAACGGTCGACGTTTGTGCTGAGCCGTCCGCCGGGGCACCACGCCGGCAAGGATTTCTTTGGCGGTTACTGCTTTCTGAATAACGCCGCGCTGGCGGCGCAGCATCTGCTGGACGACGGCGCGCGCAAGGTCGCCATCCTCGACATCGACTACCACCATGGCAACGGCACGCAGAGCATCTTCTATCAGCGCGAGGATGTGCTGTTCGTTTCGATCCATGCCGACCCGCGTGGCGAGTACCCGTTTTATCTCGGTCATGCCGATGAGCGCGGCGAGGGCGCGGGGATGGGATTCAACCTGAACCTGCCGCTGGCGGCGGGCAGCAGCACGCAGGCGTGGTTCACGGCGCTGGAGACGGCGTGCATCCGCGTCGGCGGCTTTGCGCCGGATGCGCTGGTGGTGTCGCTGGGGGTGGATACGTTTGCGGGGGACCCGCTGTCAAAATTCAGCCTGCAGACGGCCGACTACCTGAAGATCGGCGAGCGGCTGGCGTGGCTGAACGTGCCGACCGCGTTCATTTTCGAAGGTGGGTATGCGGTGAAGGAGCTCGGGGTGAACGTGGTGAACGTCCTCGAAGGCTTCGAGACGGCGCTGTAGCGACCCCGAACCCGGCCACCGGCGGCGGCCCGGGGTCAGACCCCGCACGGGGTCTGACCCCTTCGGTTTGAGGGGTTAGTAAACATCACGGCGGTAGCGGCCGCTGGCCGAGAGTTGCTCCAACCCGTCAGCCCCGAGGATGTCGCCCAGCGCCTCGTGCACGCCGCCGGCCATGCCTTGCAAGCTGCCGCAGACGTACACCACCGCCCCCTGCGCAATCCACTGCCGCAAGCTCGCGGCCCGATCGCGCATGCAGTCCTGCACATAGCCGCCGCCAGTCACATCGCGCGAATACACCAGGTCCAGCTCCGGCAGGAAGCCCTGCTGCCGCCACCCTTGAATCTCCTCCGCGCACACTGCGTCATACGCCTGCTGCCGCTCGCCGAACATCAGCCAGTTGCGCCGCGCCCCGCGCAGCACCCGGTCGCGCAAATGCGAGCGCAAACCGGCGATGCCGGAGCCGTTGCCGATGTAGATCGCCGGCGCGTCATCCGCGCAGGCGTCGAACGATGGATTGGCAACCAGCCGCACCCGCACCTCGTCGCCAATCGCCGCCACCTCGGTCAGCCAGCCGGAGGCCAGCCCCAGCCCCCGCTCGCACCGCACCTGCCGCACCACCAGTTGAATAACGCCATCGCGCGGAATCGACGCCAGCGAATAACGGCGCGGCGCCGCCTCGGCGCCATAATGGCCCGGCCACACGTCCAGCAGCGCGCCCGGACGCCAGCCCTCGCCCACCTCGCCCGATAGCGTCATCTCATACAACGGCAGGCCGATGCTGCCGGGATTGAGCAGCACCCGCTTGTGCAGGCGCCAGCGCACATACTCTTCATCCCCGGCGGCGGCGCTCAGCGCCACCTCCGCCGCAGTGGCGGCGCCCTCGCCCATCAACCCGCGCAGCGCGTTGCCCCAGCGGGCCAGCGCGCCGGCGTCGCCGTTATCGACCTCGATCATCGGATGCAGCGGCTGCGCGCCCATGAAGGCCAGACGCTGATCCAGCGCGCGGCCAAAGCCGCAGAACTGCGCGTAGTTGCGGTCCCCCAGCGCCAGCACCGCGTACTGCACATGACGCAGCTCCTCCTTGGCCGCATGCAGCAAGCGGCTGAAGCGGCGCGCGCTGTCCGGCGCCTCGCCCTCGCCAAAGCTGCTGGCGACGAACAGCGCGCGGCGGTATTGGCCCAGCTGCGGCGGCGTCAGTTTTTCCAGCGACTGCAGGTGCACCGCCACGCCGGCCTTCTGCAGCGCGGCCGCGCTTTGCAGCGCCACGCGCTCGGCCTGGCCGGTCTGGCTGGCGTAGGCCAGCAGCACCGGATCGCCCTGCGCCACGCCGGCCGGCGCCGTCGCGGCAAACTGCGCCAACTGCGCGCGCTCGGCGCGGGCGATGCGTTTCTGCTTGCGGCGGTTCAGGTACAGCATCCAGCCGGTGATGCCAAAGCCCGGCAGCGCCAGCGCGGCGATGAACACGATCAGCTGGCCGACCACGCCGAAGTAGGTGCCGAGGTGTAGCGGGTAAATGGTCGATTGCAGGCGCGCGCCCACCGGCTTGTCGGCGTACAGCTCGTTCTTCAGCAGCGCGCCGGTCTGCGTGTTGATGCTCATGCTGCTGCGCGCACGCACGTGCGGCGCGTCCTTGGCCACCCACAGAATCTGCAGCGGCGCGCTAGCGCGCTCCGGCGGCCGCACCAGCGCCATCTGCCAGTCCGGCGCGGTGCGCTGGAAGGTGGTCCATGCTGGCGTCAGGTCGGCCGCTTCGGTTGCCGCGGCTTTCGGCGGCTTGGCGCCTTTCGGTTTGGGCACGGCCGCCTCGCGCGGCGGGCGCAAGGTACCCATCCAGCCGTCCGCCATGTCGCGGATCGGATCGAAGGCCCAGTACACGCCGGACACGGTGAACACCATGAACACCACCAGCACCCACGTACCCGCCACCGAGTGCAGGCCCCACAGGAAGGAGCGGCCCTTCATGCGCGCATCGAAGGTGAGCCAGGTGCGCCAGTCCCACACGCGGCGCGGCCAGCGCAGATACAGGCCGGTCAGGGCCAGGCCCATCAGGCAGAAGGCGAGCACGCCGCTGACCATCTTGCCCGGCTCGCGCGGCAGCAGCAGGAAGCGGTGCAGCTGCTCGGTCCATTCGAAGAAGCCCTCGTATTGCAGCGCCGGCAGCAGCGCGGCATTGTAGGGATTGAGATAAATCGTGTCACCCTTGCGCTGGCCCGGCGGCGGCGCCAGGCCGATGCGGGCGCTGGAACCCGGCGTGTTGTACAGCGTGATGCTGGTGACGCGTTCGTGCGGCTTGTACTGGCGCGCGGCCTGCGCGAACTGCTGCGGCGTCAGCACCGGCGCGTTTTGCACGGCCACCGTGCGCACGCCGGGATTGAGCGCGTCCAGGATCTGTTCGCGGAAGGCGAGGATGGCGCCAGTCAGGCCGATCACCATCAGGACCGTGCCGGCCGTGATGCCGACAAACCAATGCAGCTGGAACCAGAGCTTTTTCACAGGTCCACCTTCACACTCAGCTTGATCAGGCGCGGCGCGCCGGACGCCAGGCGGGTGCCGGCGCCGGCCCAGTACTGCTTGTCGGCCGCGTTGTCCACGTTCAGCTGCCACACGGTCTGCTTGCCCATGACGGCGCTGGCGTAGCGGGCGCCGGCGCTGAACAGCGTCACGCCGCCGAGGAAGGCCTGGTCCAGGTCATTGACCGGACGGCGGCCGGTGTAATACGCGCCGCCGTTGAACGACAGGCCGGGCAGCGACGCCAGTTCGTACGCCAGGAAGGCGCTGGCGGTCTGCTTCGATGCGTTCTCCGGCAGCTTGCCGTTGTAGGCGGCGTTGATGTGGCGGAATTCAGGATCCAGCAATTGCGCCGACGATTGCCACGACAGCTGGCGCGTCAGCTTGCCCTGCGCGGACAGCTCCAGGCCGCGATAACGCTGCTCGCCGTCGGCGGTGAAGACGTTGGCGGTGTTGGTGTAGTAGCCGGGGCGCGTGATGTCGAACAGCGCGGCCTGCAGCAGCGTGCCGCCGGCCACGCGCCAGCGCGCGCCGAGTTCCTTCTGGCGGCTGACGCCCGGCGCCATGCGCTCGCCGACGTTGGCGCTGCCGGTCGGCGCGGTTTCGCCTTCTTCCAGCCCTTGCGACGACGAGGCGTAGAACGACAGGTCGTTGTTGAATTTGTAGATCAGGGCCGCCATCGGCGTGGTCTTGCTGACGTCGTAGTGGTTGGCGCCCTGGTCGCTGCGGTACTGCACGCTGCGCACGCCGGCCACCGCTTGCCAGTTGGGCGAGAAGGTCAGGCGGTCCAGCGCATATAGGCCCTGATCGCGCGAGTCCAGCGCCGCCGTGGTGGGCGCGCTGGGATAGGCGCTCACGGTGTAGCTGGTGATCGGCACCGGGTTGTACAGGTTTTGCGAGGCGATCGCGTAGGTGGCCTGGTAGATCGGGTCCTGTCCCTTGTCGGTGCGGGTGGCGCCGAAGGTGACGTCATGCTTGACCGGGCCGGTGATGATGGTGCCGGCCAGTTCGGCGCGCAGCATGTCGGAATCGACTACGCTGTGCTGCAGGTTGCCGGTGATGCGGCCGGCGCCGGTGGCCAGCGCGGCGGCATTGGTCAGGCGGAAAATGGCAAGCGCGCGGTCGCGTGCCGTTTCAGAATGGCCGGCTTCCACGGTCAGCGCCCAGTCGTCGCTCAGCGCGTAGTCGGCGCGCAGCAGGATGTTCCTGGTTTCGGCGTCGAACTTGGCCCAGTCGGGGCCGATCAGACGCTTAGGATCGACCGCGCGCGGCAGCGTGATCACGCCATTGACGGCGGTCGGCAACTGAATGCCTGCCTGCTCGGTGACGCGGCGCTTGTCGTATTCCAGGTCGGCCTTCAGCAGCAGGCGCGTGTTGACGCGCCAGTCCAGCGCCGCCGAGGCGAACTTGCGGTTGCCGTTGCCGACGTTGTCCAGATAGGAGCCCAGCGTGCCGCCTGCCGCGTTGATGCGCACGCCCACCTGCTGCCGCTCGCCGAAGCGGCGCGCCACATCGGCGGTGGCGACCGCGCTGCCGTTCTGGTCGACCGTCATGCCCAGCGTGGTGACCGGCGCCGCGCCGGCGCGCTTGGTGACGAAGTTGACCACGCCGGCCGGCGAGGTAAAGCCGTAATACAGGGCGGTGGCGCCTTTCAGCACTTCCACGCGCTCCTTGTCCTCCAGCGGCACCTGCGAGAAGTTCATGATCGGCAGCGAGCCGTTCAGGCGGTAGTTGGTGCGGTTTTCCACCGCGATGCCGCGTATGACCAGCTGGTCCCATGTCTCGCCGCCGTTCTGCTGGCGGGTGACGCCGGCGGTGTTTTTCAGCGCGTCGTACAGGCCGCCCGCCGCCTGCAGCTCCAGCACCTCGCGCGTGACGACGTTGACCGTGGCCGGCACGTCCATGATGTCGGCGCCGCGGAAGCTGCCCGCCTCCACCGTCCGGGGCGCGAAGCCGTCGGCGCGCGCCGCCGTCACCTTGACGGCTTGCAGGACTTGCTCATCCTGCGCAAACGCAGGCAAGGCGGCGGACAGGGCGAGGCAGAGAGGCAGGTGACGCATGGCATGGATCGGAATGATGAATGCCAGCAATTCTACACGGAATGAGAATGATTATCAATTAAAGAGAGCGCGACGCCAACCCCAGAGGATGGGGTCAGACCCCGTACGGGGTCCGACCCCGGTGTGCCGCTGTGCGGGGTCAAGCGCTCGCCATGGCCTGCGCAAACGCGCGATACGTGTGCAACGGCCGCCCCAGCAACGCGGTCAGCCGGGCCTGATCCCCCGTCGCCGGCAGCATGCCATCGCTGACGTAACGCTCGGCCATCAGGCGCATCTCGTACGCCATCCACTTCGGCATGAAGGAGGCCAGATTCTGCTCGAAGCCGCTCGGATCGTCACCGCCATACACCACCGGCCGGCCCAGCACCTCGCTCCAGATGGCGGCCAGGTCCGCGCCGGTCAGCGTATCCGGCCCGACCAGGTTGATGATCTCGTTCGGCAGCTTGCCGGGCGCCTGGGCGCGGCGGATCAGTTCAATCGCCGCCACCTCGGCGATGTCGCGCACGTCGATCATCGCCACGCCCTTGCCGCCGATCGGCATCGGATACACGTGGTGGTTGAGGATCACGTCCTTCACCATCAACTCATTGTCGATGAAGTACGCCGGGCGCAGGATGGTGGCGCTGAAGCCCATTTGCTCGATCATGCGCTCGGCGCCCTGCTTGACGGCGAAGTGCGGCACGTTGACGAAGCGGTCGCTGTGCAGCACCGACAGGTACACCACCCGCTCGACGCCGGCCGCGCGCGCCACGTTCAGCGTGATCAGCGCCTGGGTGAACTCATCGCCGGCCACGGCGTTGAGCAGGAACAGCGTGTTGACGCCGTCAAACGCGGCGCGCAGCGCGTCGACATCGAGCAGGTCGCCGCGCACCACGTCGACGCCGGCGGGGAAGCTGGCCTTGGCCGGATCGCGCACCAGCACGCGCACCGAGGCGCCGCGCTGCACGAGTTGTTGAACGACTTGGGTGCCAACACGGCCGGTGGCGCCAGTAACGAGGATCGTCATGATGTTTCTCCTTTTGGGATGTGGTTGAAAGATGAGTCCATGGTAGACGTCTCGCGGACGGTCCGATAGATGGTATATTTGGACATCCTGTCTCATTGGTGGAACACATGGACCTGCTCGCCCTCACCGATTTCAACCTGGTCGCCCGCCACGGCGGCTTTGGCAAGGCCGCGCGCGCCAGCGGCCGGCCCAAGGCCACGCTGTCGCGCCGGGTGGCGGAACTCGAAACCAGCCTCGGCCTGCGCCTGCTGGAGCGCGGCGCCCGCACGCTGCAACTGACCGAGGAAGGCCGCGCGCTGCACGAGCGCACCGCCACGCTGCTCAACGACATCGACGAAGCCGCCGCCGACATCGCGGCTGGCGGCGCCACGCCGCGCGGCCGCCTGCGCGTCAGCGCGCCGCTGTTGTTCTCGCAAACCGCGATGGGCAAGCTGGCCGCCGAGTTCGCGCTGAAGCACCCGCAGGTGCGGCTAGAGGTCAGCACCGAGGACCGCCCGGTGGACATGGTGGAGGAAGGCTACGACCTGGTGATCCGCGTCAACCCGGATCCGGATGAAAGCCTGGTCGGCCGCGTCTTTCTGCGCGACCGGCTGGTGGTGGTGGCCGCGCCGGGCCTGACGCGGCCGGCCGATGGCGCGCCGGTGGCCGCCATCGTGCGCAGCGCCAGCGCGGCGCCGGCGGCCTGGCGGCTGCGCGCGGCCGATGGCCCGGTCAGCATCGCCATCCAGCCGGTGCTGCAACTGTCCTCGCTGCTGATGGTGCGCGACGCCGCGCGCGCCGGGGCCGGCGCCGCCATGCTGCCGGTGTCGCTGGTCAGCCACGACCTCGCGGCCGGCACGCTGCGCCACTGGGGCGACATCGACGGCGCCGAGATCGCCTTGTGGACGCTGTATCCGTCGCGGCGCCTGCTCAGCACCCGCGTGTCGGCCTTCCTCGACTTCATCCGGCAAGCTTTCCCCAACGGCACGCCGGACGAACTGGCCGCTTACATCACGCGCTGACGGCGCAGGAAGGCGGGCAGCAGCGACCGGCGCGCGTAGGCCAGCCGCGCCGGCACCCGCAGCCCGACCACCGTGCCGGCGCCCGGCCGCGAGACGATGTGCAGCTCGGCGTCCAGCCGGGAGGCGCGCTCGTACAGGCCCGGCAGCCCGAAGTGACCCGGCGTGCCACGCTGTTCCAGCACCTGCGGCGGCATGCCGACGCCATCGTCGCCGATGTCCAGGTGCAGCGCAAAACGGGTGTAGCGCATGGTGACGGTCAGCTTGCTGGCCCGCGCGTGCCGCACCGCGTTGACGATCGCCTCCATGCCGATGCGGTAGATTTCATGGGATGACGCCGGCTGCAACTCGCGCTGCTTGCCGAACACCTGGCTGGCGAACTGCACCTCGCCATCCTTCGCCAGCACGGCGCCGTCCCTGCTGAGCAGCGCGAACACGCCTTCGTCGTAGACCTCGGTGCCGCGCACATCCAGCACCTGCTTGCGGCCTTCGCTGAGCACAATGTCGGCCTGCAGCAGCAGCCGGTCCAGCCGCGCGCGCGCCGGTTCATCCGGCGGCAGCCGCTTGGCGGCGCTGTCGACGCCGAGGATCAGCGCCTGCATGCCTTGCAGCAGCGTGTCGTGCAGTTCGCGGGCGATGCGTTCGCGCTCGCCATGACGCGCCTCCAGCTGCGCCTTGAAGGCCTTGGCGGTCTGCTTCAGGCGGAGCTGGAACGCCAGCCAGACCAGCCACGCGGCCGCGCCGGCGCACAGCGCCTTGAACCACAACGTCTGGTAGAAATTCGGCGTCAGCGTGAAGCGCAAGCCCGGCCCTTCCTCGGACCAGTGGTCGCCGCCGTTGGCGGCGATGACGCGGAAGTGATACTGTCCGGGCGGCAAACCGGTGTAGAACGCCTGGCGGCGCGCGCCGGCGTCGCGCCATTCGGTATCGTAGCCATCCAGCCGATAGCGGAAGCGCATGCGCTCGGGCGTGCCCAGGATGGGGCTGGAATAGTTGAGCTGGACGTCGCGCGCGCCCGGCGCCAGCGTCACGTTCGACGGCAGGCGGAAATGCTGCTCGCCCGCCTTCAGCGATTCCACCGTCACCGGCGGCGGCAGCGGCGCCTTCAGCAGATGGGCCGGGTCGATCCACGACAGGCCGCCGCCGTCGGCGAGCCAGATTTTGCCGTCGCCCGCTTCCGCCACCGAAAAATTCTGCAGCACGCTGGACACGCCAAGCCGCCCGTCGATGGCGTCGAACACGCGCACCTGCGACGGCGCGCTCGGCACCCCCTGCAGGAAATCTCGCAGGCCGCCGGTAATGCGCACGGTGCCGGAGGCGGCGTTGATCCACACGTCGCCGGCTTTGGTCACCACAATAGCGGCCACATCCATAAACGTGTGGCCGCTGACTTTCCAGGCCTGGAAGCGCTGCTTGCGGTACACCGCCAGCCCGCGCTCGCCGCCGGCGATCACCTGGCCGTCCGCCTCGTACAGCAGGAGCACGCGGCCCAGGTCCATGCCCTGCGCGGGCGACAGCAGCGACACCTTGCCATCCTGCAGCAGCGCGATCTTGTTGTCCGGGTAGCCGAACCACAGGCGCCCCTGGCTGTCGGCCAGCATCGACATCGGCGTTTGCTTGCCCTCCTTGGGCAGGGCGGCGTGGCGCCGCCACTGGCCGTCCTTGTACTGATAGACGCCGGTGGCCACCACCGAAATCCACGGCGCGCCATCACGGTCCTGGATCACCTGGCGCACCAGGTGCACCGGTCCCATGTCGGCCGGCCAGCCTATCGTTTCCTCTTTCTTGTTGGGCCAGACGCGGTGCAAGCCGGCGCGGTCGGCCAGCAGGAAGGAGCCGTCCGGCACGCGGATGCCGGATTGCGCATGGCCGCCCGGATGGCGCTTGAGCCAGTCGGTGTTTTGCACGACGCCATCGGGCGTCAGCGCCACCCAGCCGCCGTCGAAGTTCGGCGTCACCGCCGTCATCACGTTGCCGTCGCCGGCCAGCAAATGGCTCTGGCCGAGCACGTAGGTGCCGAGCGAGGGCGTGACCCGGTTGACGTCGACCTGGCGAAAGCGGTCGATGCCGTCGCTGGTCGCCAGCCAGATATTGCCTTCGCGGTCTTCAAAAAAACTGTAGATGATATCGGCGGACAGCCCGTCGGTTTTTCTGAAGCGCTCGGTCATGGCGGGGTGGTCGGGATCGGTGCGGTGCAGGCCGGCCTGGGTTTCGTACCACAGGCTGCCGGAACGATCGATCAGCATGCTTTGCGCCGCGCCCGGCTTGCCTTTGAAGATGGGCGCGTGGTCCGCCTGTTCGTAGCGCGCCAGGCTATCGATGACGCGGATGCTGGACTCCTCCATGAAATAGATGCGTCCATCGGGGCCCAGCTGCGGCGGCTGGCGCACATCGGTATGGCCGATCGGCTTGTGGAAGACCGCGCTGTTGGCGGGCTTGAGGAACAGCCCCTGTTCGCTGAAAGCGCCCACGGTGCCCTCCCGGTCGACAAAAATCGCCGAGGCTTTTTTCGCCGTAAATCCCTGCTGCTGGCCGATGCGGCGCCACTGCTTGCCATCGAAATGCACCAGGCCATCCACGCCGGCGGCCCAGACGCCGCCCTGGCGGTCAAAATCGAAGCCCCACCAGCTGCCGCCGCTGACGCCCTGTTCAACGCCGTAATTGATCGCCGCGCCGTCGCGCACCAGGCTGATGCCGCCCACGCCCCAGCCGATCCACAGGCCGACGCCCGGCTGCGCCTTGAGAAAATACACGTAGCCACGCGGCAGGCTGCCGCTGCGCGGCTGGAACAATTCGAAGCGCACGCCGTCAAAGCGGTACAGCCCGGCGTTGGTGCCGAGCCAGAGATAACCGTCATCGGTCTGCGCCATCGTGCCGGGCGACGGCGGCACGCCATCCTTGGCGGTCCAGCTTTGGTGCTGGAGCTGGGAGAGTTTGCGTTCCAACGGGATGGCGAAGGACGCGCCACACAGCAACGCGCAGAACACAGCCACCCAGATTCTCAACATGCTCTTCCTTCCAAAGATTAACCAAACGCAACGGTCTACTCTACGCATCTCATCTGTGAGAAGCAAGGCAAGCACA
The DNA here is from genome assembly GCF_013408245.1 of Duganella sp. 1224. GTDB lineage: Bacteria > Pseudomonadota > Gammaproteobacteria > Burkholderiales > Burkholderiaceae_D > Rugamonas. The sequence continues at coordinate 70,974 of NZ_JACBYS010000005.1, read as the reverse complement.
GCGGTTACAATTCGTCACAAATATCGCTTGCTATTAGATCGTGTGCTATGTATAGTACGTACATGGGCGCTGCAAACAGCGCAAGTTGTAGTAGATTAGCAAGCTAACCTCCCCATTCGGTAGATAGCTAGCGATTGAATAGCCAACTAAACTCAACAGTATCACTCACTGAAAGGAAATATCATGTCGCTCGAAAAAGTCCTGTACACCGCACACGCTAAAACCACCGGCGGCCGCGAAGGCCAATCCGCTTCGTCGGATGGTCACCTGTCCGTGAAACTGAGCACCCCGAAAGAACTGGGCGGCGCCGGCGGTGACGGCACCAATCCGGAACAGCTGTTCGCTTCGGGCTACGCCGCCTGCTTCATCGGCGCGATGAAATTCGTTGGCGGCCGCGACAAGATCGCCGTGCCGGCGGACCTGTCGGTGGAAACCTCGGTCGGCATCGGTCCTATCCCGACCGGCTTCGGCATCCAGGTCGAGCACAAAATCTCGCTGCCAGGCATGGACCGCGAAACCGCGCAGAAACTGGTCGACGCCGCGCACATCGTGTGCCCATACTCGAACGCCACCCGCGGCAACATCGACGTGACCCTGACCATCGTGTAATCGGTCCAGCCTCACGCAAGGCCGGCCCCTCGTTCAGAGGCGCCGGCCTTTTTCACATACAATCAATGCTTTGATCCTGAACGAGACGCGCAATGATTGAGTGGCACTGGCTGCATTTTGACGAGATTCCCCGCAATGACTGGTACGAAGTGCTGCGCCAGCGGCAGGCGGTGTTCGTCCTCGAACAAACCTGTTTGTACCCCGATATCGACGGCGCCGATCCGGTCTGCCATCACCTGATGGGCTGGCGCGAGATCGACGGCCAGCGCACGCTGATGGCCTACCTGCGCTGCGTGCCGCCGGGCGTGAAGTTCGACGAGATGTCGCTGGGTCGCGTACTGACCACGCAGGCCGCGCGCGGCTCGGGCGTGGGCCGCGAGCTGCTGGCCAAGGCGATTCCTTTGGCCGAGCAGTTGCATCCCGGCTGGGGCTTCCGCATCGGCGCGCAAGCGCACCTGGAAAAATTCTATGCCAGCTTCGGCTTCCGGACCGTGACCGCGCCGTATGACGAGGATGGCATCATGCACGTGGATATGGTGCGTTAAAACGTCAGGATGAAGCGCGCGCCGGCGCCGACCTGGCGCGCGTGGCGCACCGTGCCGCCGTTGGCGTGCACCAGGTGGCGCACCATCGCGAGGCCAATGCCCCGGCCCTGCTTTTTGGTCGAGAAGAACGGCGTGAAGATATGCGCGGCCAGCGCTTCCGGCACGCCCGGGCCGTTGTCCGACACGTCGATGCGCAGTCGGCCGCCGCGACTCAGGCGCGCGCTGACCTGGGCCTGGGTGCCGGCTTCCGCCGCGTTCTTCAGCAGATTGATGAGGGCCTGCTCCAGCTGCCCCGGATCGATCATCACCTCCAGCGAGGCCGGCTCCACCGAGAACGACAGCCGGCCCTGCCATTGCGGTTCCAGCAGCGCCTTCAATCGCTCGAACAGTTCTTCCAGCGGCACCCGTTGCGGCTGCGCTTGCGGCACGGTGGACAGGCTGCGGTAGCTGCCCACGAAGTCCACCAGGCTGGCGGCGCGGCGGGCGATGGCGTCCAGCGCCGTGCCCAGGTCGGCGTGGATGTCGGCCGGCAGGGCGGCCTGGGCGTCGTCCAGCAGGCCGCGGGCGGTGCGCGACAGCGAGGCCACCGGCGTCAGGGAGTTCATGATCTCGTGCGTGAGCACCTGCACCAGTTGGCGCCAGGCGTTGAGGGCTTCGGCTTCCAGTTCGCTTTCCACCGGCATCAGCGCGGCCAGGCGCTGGGATGCGCCCTGCACGGACAGCGCGGAGACGGCCACCAACGCGCGCTCGGCGCCGCGTTCGGTGTCGAAGCTGACCAGCTGGCGCTGGCCGACCGGCTGCGCGGCCAGCAGCTGATGCAGATCCTGCGGCGCGCTGGCGCGGCCGGGGGCCAGCAGCCTGCGGGCGGCGGCGTTCAGCGGCGCCACCGCGCCGACGCCGGCCGCGTGGTCGATGCGGAACAAAGCGATCGGCGCGTGTTCAAGGCGAGCCTCCAGCGAAAGCATGGCGTCGGCCAGTGACGGCGGTGGCGCCACGTCGCCGCCCAACTGCGCATCGCTGGCCCCCTGCGGTCGGGCGACGGGGGCGGCTGCGGCGGGATGGCGGCCGGTCGCGCCCTCCATGCGTGGCGTACGCAGGGCGAGGCGGCGCAGGCAGCGCCACAGCAGCGATGCCGGCGCCAGCGCCAGCAGGCCACACAACACGATGCGGCGCGGCTCGGGCAAGGGCGACAGCAGGTCGGCGGCGACCGACAGCGCCATCAGGCCGGCGACGCCGGCCGCCACGCCCAGCTTGAGCGCGCGCTCAGATGCCATGCTTGCCCAGCTTGCGGTACAACGCCGCGCGACTGATGCCGAGCGTCTTGGCCGCATGGCTGATGTTGCCGTTGAACTGCGCCAGCGTGGCGGCAATCGCGGCGCGCTCGATGGCGTCCAGCGTGGTGTCAGCGCCAGCGGCGCCTGCCGGTGCCACTCCATCGCGCGGCGCGGACGCCGCGGGCGGCTCGTCCATAACAGGCCACGCCGGCGCCGCGCCGGCGGAACTGGCCAAACCAAAATCGGCGACGCTGTATTCCGCGCCCTGCCCCAGAATCGCCGCGCGCTCGCACGCATGGCGCAAGGCCCGCACATTGCCGGGCCAATCGTGCCGCGCCAGGACCTCCAGCGCCGCCGCCGACACAGTGCGCGCCGGCCGCTGGTACTGCGCCTCGTACACCTTCAGGTAATGCGCCAACAACAGCGGCACATCCTCGCGCCGCTCGCGCAACGGCGGCACGCGGATCACAATGGTATTCAGCCTGAATAGCAAATCCGCGCGGAATACCGACGGATCGAACAGCCGCGCCTCATCCAGATTGGTGGCGCTGATGATGCGCACATCGATGGCCTCCGGCTTGTCGGCGCCGATCGGCGTCACCTCGCGCCGCTCCAGCGCCGTCAACAACTTGGCCTGCGCGGCCAGCGGCATATTACCGATTTCGTCCAAAAACAGCGAACCGCCGCGCGCTGCCTGGAAACGGCCGGCGCGGTCCGACTTCGCATCCGTGAACGAACCCTTGCGATGGCCGAACAATTCACTCTCGAACGTCGATTCCGGCAGCGCCCCCATGTCCACCGCCAGCAGCGTGCCGCCGGCGCGGCGCGACGCCGCATGAATCGCCCGCGCCACCAGCTCCTTGCCCACGCCGTTTTCACCCAGCACCATCACATTCGCCTCGGTCGGCGCCACGCTGGCGATCAAGGCCTTCAACTCGCGCATGGCGCGCGACTCGCCCATCAGATCCGGCGAACCGATGCCGCCGCCGCGCACCGCCTCGCGCCGCGCCAACGCCTGGTCCACCGCCGCGATCAACCGGGCGTTGTCCCAAGGCTTGGTAATGAAATCGCCGGCGCCGCGCTTGAGCGCCTCCACGGCCAGCGGCACGTCGGCATACGCCGTCATGGCGATAACAGCCGGCGGGCGCGCCTGCGCGCGCAACACATCCAGCAGCGCCAGCCCCTCGGCGCCGTTGATGCGGCCCGGCGTAAAGTTCAGGTCCAGCAGCACCACGTCCGGCACACCACGCGCCAGCAGCGCCGGCAAGCCAGCCGGATCGGTCAGCGTGGCCACCTGGCCATAGCGCCGGCGCAGCAGCATTTGCGCGGCGGTGGCGACATCGGCATCGTCATCAAGGATCAGGATATGGGCAGACATGCAGGCATTCTAGCAGCAGCACAACCGCTGTAAATGCCCGCTTCCGGCGGCTGTTCGCTAGTGAACAGCGCGCGCTGTCCGGAAATGAACACTTCGGCGCCGCCAGCGCGCAAAAGCCGCGTTTTTGGCATGGCACAAGGTTTGCAGTAAGGCCGATATGCACACCAAAAAAATTTTTGATACCGCCACGCCACCACTCCCCGCCAGCGGCGCGGCGATGGATGTCGTGGTGCCGCGCCGGCGCGGCAAGCGCATCGCCGTTATCGCCGCCAGCGTTGCGGCGACCGCCGTCGCCGCGTACGCGTTGTGGTCGTGGATGCCGCGCGGGCTGCAGATCGACGGCACCGACCTGCGCATCGGCCAGGCCACGCGCGGCGTGTTCGTCGACGAGATCATCGTGCGCGCCAACGCCGAGCCGCTCAACTCCGTCATCCTCGATGCGGTGGAATCCGGCCGCGTGGAAGAAGTCTTTGCCGCCGACGGCGCGCTGGTGAAAAAAGGCCAGCTGCTGTTCCGCATCTCCAACCCGCAGCGCAACCTGGAACTGCTGGCACGCCAGTACGAACATTCGGTCAGCGTCTTCAACCTGTCCAACCTGCGCGTGGCGCAACAGGCCAGCGCCAGTGACCACCAACGCCGGCTGGATGACCTGCAGTTCGCGCTGGATCAGGCGCGCAAGCAGCACGCGCGCAATGTGCGGCTGGCGGCGCAGGGCTTCATCTCCAGCGTGGCGCTGGAAGAATCGGAAGATAAACTCGCGCAACAGGAGCGCGCGCTCAGGCAAGAACAGCAATCCAACGTGGCCGAATCGCGCGTGCGCCAGGGCGCCGAGCAGCAACTGGAAAGCTCGATCCAGGGGCTGAACTCCGGCCTCAAACTGGTGTCCGCCACGGTCGACGCGTTGGCGGTGCGGGCGCCGGTGGAGGGCCGGCTGACCAATTTCCGCCTGCAGGTCGGCGAATCCATCGCCACCGGCAAGAACATCGGCCGCATCGACGACCCCGCGCGCTTCAAGCTGACCGCCAACGTGGACGAGTACTACCTGAACCGCATGGCAGTCGGCCGCCATGGCAACGTGCAGCAGGATGGGCGCAGCTATGCCGCCGACATCAGCACTATCTACCCGCAGATCAAGGATGGCCGCTTCACCGTGGAGATGGTGTTCACCAAGGGCCAGCCGCCGGTGCTGAACCCCGGCCAGAGCCTGGACGCGCGCATCACGCTGGGCGAGCCGGCATCGGCGCTGCTGCTGCCCAACGGCGCCTTCATCAACGACAGCGGCGGCGCCTGGGTGTATGTGCTGGACGCCTCTGGCCACAGCGCCCAGCGGCGCGCCGTGCGCACCGGGCGCCGCAACAACAGCCAGATCGAAGTGCTGGAAGGCCTGAGCGCCGGCGACAAGGTGATCCTGTCCAGCTACGCCGCTTACGGAAATTCACCACGGCTGCAAATTACGCAGTAACCTCTTATCTAATTCACCATAAGGCACACGCACATGCTCAAACTCGTCGGCGTCAGCAAAGTTCACCAAGCGGGAGAAATCCAGACCACGGCCCTGGACCGCATCGACCTGGAAATCGAAGCGGGCGAATATGTCGCCATCACCGGACCATCCGGCTGCGGCAAGTCCACCATGCTGGGCATCCTGGGCCTGCTGGATGTGCCGACGCGCGGCGAATACTGGTTCGAAGGCCAGAACATCGCTGGCTGGAGCGAAGCGCAGCTAAACAAGCTGCGGCGCGGCCGCATCGGCTTCATCTTCCAGAGCTTCAACCTGATCGAAGAGCTGACGGTGTTCGAGAATGTGGAACTGGCGCTGGAATACAACGGCACGCCGGCGCGCGAACGGCGCGAGCGCGTGACGGCAATGCTGAACAAGCTGGGGGTCGGCCACCGCGCCGGCCACCGCCCGTCGCAACTGTCCGGCGGCCAGCAGCAGCGCGTGGCGATTGCGCGCGCGCTGGTGTCCGGCCCCGCCGTCCTGCTGGCCGACGAACCGACCGGTAACCTGGACAGCGCCCACGGCGACGAGGTCATGCGCCTGCTGCGCGACATCAACGCCGAAGGCACGACGGTGGTCATGGTCACCCACTCGCCCGACCACGCGGCGCAAGCCTCCCGCACCCTGAACCTGCTGGACGGCCGCATCATGGTGGATGCGCTGCAAGCGGCATGATACCGCGCGACTTCCGCATCGGCTGGCGGCTGCTGTTGCAACAGCCAGCGTACTCGCTGGTGGTGATCGGCGGCCTGGCGGTGGGCTTTGCCGCCTGGTTCCTGCTGTTCGGCTACGTGGCCTACTGCCTCAACTTCAACAGCGGCATTCCGGACAGCGACCGCGTGGTGGCGGTCAAGCAGCGCATCAACGTCTTCCCGCGCCCGGACTGGCAGCTGTCGGCATTGCTGTCGTTGCGCCAGACCGCGCGCGACAGCGGCATGGTCGAGGAATCCATCATGATGAAGGACATCGACGTGCCACTGCGCGTCGGCGCCGAATTGCGCGCGATGGATCTGCGCGTGACCGATGCGGCCTTCGGCAAGCTGTTCAACATCCACGCACTGCAAGGCGACCTGCAGGCGGCGCTAACACTGCCGGATGGCCTGGCGCTGACGCGTAGCGGCGCCGCCAGGCTGTTTGGATCGCACCCGGCGCTGGGGCAAAGCGTGCAGGCCGGCGACGCCACCCTGCAGGTGCGCGCCCTGCTGCCCGATCCGCCAGCCAACGGCAGCCTGCAATACGAGGCGCTGGTCGGCATCGCCAGCAGTGCCTGGCCGGAGCGCGACAGCGCGTTCAGCAAACCAGGACGTGCCGCGCTGTTCATGAAGCTAAAACCTGGCACCTCGTTGGCCGCGCTGACGGCTCTGTTGCAGGAAGCCAGCGAGCGCGAGCCCTTCAACCAGCGGATGAAGCAGGGCGCGCTGGGCAAGCGGCTTAACGGCCGCAATGTCGCCGATATCCGGCTGCTGCCGCTGCGCGATGCCTATTTTGACGACGATATGGCGGCCAGCCGTTCCGGCGAGCTTTACGGGCGGCGCGCCAATGTCTACGCGCTGGCGGCGGGCGGCGTGCTGATTCTGCTGCTGGCAGCGATCAACTACGTCAATCTGGCCACCGTGCGCACGCTGCGCCGTCAGCGCGAGATCGGCCTGCGCAAGCTGCTGGGCGCCAGCACCGGCCAGCTGGTGCGCCAGTTCCTCAGCGAAGCGGTGCTGACCACCATGCTCGCGGCAATCCTCGGTCTGATGCTGGCGTGGCTGCTGCTGCCCACCTTCTCGGATCTGCTGAACCGCAAGCTGGAAGGCATGTTCACGCTGGCACATTGCGCGATCGCGCTGGGCTGCAGCGTCATCATCGGCGTGTGCGCAGGCGCCTATCCCGCCTGGCTGGCGCAGCACGCCCGCCCCGCCACCGCGCTGGCGGGGCGCGACAACAGCGAAACCATCACCGGCCTGTGGCTGCGGCGCGTACTGACGGTGGTCCAATTCGGCAGCGCCATGGCGCTCAGCGCCGGCACGCTGGCGGTCAGCTGGCAGACCTGGTACGCCAGCCACGCCTCGCCCGGCATTGACGTCCACCAGCTACTGGTGCTGGACATGCCGTTCGATTCCAGCACCAAGCCCGAAGCGCAAGCCTTCCTCGACCAGATGCGCCGCCTGCCCGGTGTGGATAGCGTGTCCACAATATCGGAAGCGATTGGCCGTGACGGACTCAAAGTTATCAACGTCACCGCTACCCGAGGCGGCAATGAACTATCGATGGAGGCCAAAATGGTCAGTCCCAACTGGTTCGAGGCAAATGGCCTGCATGCGCTCTACGGGCAAAGCTTCAGTCCGCGCATCGATCCGCGCGATGACAAGGACATCGGCGGCGTGATGCTGAATGCCGATGCCGCCATCGCGCTCGGCTACGCCACGCCGCAGCAAGCCATCGGACAGCGGCTGCCGCCTGTGGGTGCGGAAATCATCGGTATCGCGCCAGAGATCCGTTACCAGGGGCTGCACTCACCGGCCAAGGCGCTGATCTACCGCGTGCGGCCGGGTAGCGTGGTGATGCTGCGCACCAGAGCCAGCGTCGAGCAGGCCTACGAGATGATCATGCCGTTGTGGCGTCGCAGCTTCCCCAACGCCATCCTGGACATCAAGACGCAGCAACGCATCCTGGCCGACCGCTACGCCGCCGACGCACGCCTGATGCGCATGCTCGCCATCAGCAGCCTGACGGCGATTGCGCTGGCGGCGTTCGGCATCTACGTGCTGTCGGCCTACAGCGTGCAGCGCAACCGCCGCCAGATCGTGCTGCGCAAGCTGCACGGCGCGGCCGGCAAGGACATCGCGCTGATGCTGGGACGCGAATTTTCGGTGCTGGTAGCGGCCGGCGCGGTCATCGGCCTGCCACTGGCGGCGGTGGGCACGCAGCGCTATCTCGCCAGCTATACCGAGCACGCGCCGGTCGGCTTGTGGACGCCGCTGGCGGCGCTGCTGCTGGCGGTGCTGGTGGCGCTGCTCGCCACCACGCGCCACACGCTGACGGCCATGCGCATGTCGCCGGCACTCGCGCTGAAGGACTGAGTCATGAAAAATCTGCGGCTCGGATGGCGGCTGCTGTCGCGGCATCCGCTGCATACCGCCGTCGAGCTGCTCGGCCTCGCGGTTGGCTTTGCGGTGTGCTTCGTGCTGCTGGGCTTTGTGTGGTATTCGTTCGGCTATGACCGCGACGTGCCGCAACGCGAGCAGGTATTCGTCATCAAGCACCGGCTCAATTTCATTCCGCAGCCGCAGTGGATGGAGTACACGCCCTTCGCCATGCGCGCGGTGGCGCTGAACAGCGGCCTGCCGCTACAGGTCAGCGTCTGGTGGCCCAGCAAGGCCATGCTGCGACAGCAGGGCGGCGTGCGCGAGATCGAGGTGGTCACGGTCGACCCGGCGTTTGAGCAGATCGCCGGATTGCGGGCGCTGCGCGGCGATCTGCACCAGGCGCTGACGCAGCCGGATGGCCTGGCGTTGACGCGGCAGGCTGCCGTTCTGCTGCTCGGCACCGCCGACGCCTTGGGACACACGCTCACGCTCGCCAACCAGACCTTCCAGGTGCGGGCGATACTGCCGGACCGGCCAGCCAATAGCACCATGCCGTTCGGCGTGTTGGCCGGCATTGGCACGGCGCTGTGGACGGAGCAGGAACGGCAACAGGCGCTGTCCAACTGGATGGGCATCGCCGGCCGCATTTATGTGAAGACCGGCGCCAGCCCGCAGGCGCTGCAAAAAGTGCTGCAGGATGTGATCGACAAGGCGCCGTGGGACAATCTGGCCACGCCGGAGATGAAGGCGGCGCTGGGCGGACGCAAAATGGTGGACATCGGCCTTGGTTCGCTGGCCGACGCCTATTTCGACCGCAGCGTCGCCAACACCATGGGCAGCGGGCCGCGCGGCGATATACGCATGGTGCTGGCGCTTGGCCTGGCCGGCTTGCTGATCCTGCTGCTGGCGGTGATCAACTACGTCAACCTGGCGGCCGTGCGGACCGTGCGGCGCCAGCGCGAGATCGCTATGCGCCGCGTGCTGGGCGCCTCCACGCGCCAGTTGCTGGTGCAATTTATGGCCGAGGCCATGCTGTTGTCGCTGACGGCGGCCGAGCTGGGTGTCGTACTGGCGTGGCTGCTGCTGCCGCTGGGGTCCGAACTGCTGCAACGGCCGCTGGAGGGCGTGTTCACGCCGTGGTCGGCCGCCATCTGCCTGGCGTTCGGCGTGGTGGTAGGCGGCTTGGCCGGCGTGTATCCGGGCTGGCTGGCGCGCGGCGTGGACATGCGCGCCACGCTGGCGCAGCGCAGCGGCGAGACGGCTGGCGGCGCATGGCTGCGGCGCGCGCTGACGTCGGTGCAGTTTGCGGCCGCCATGGGCATGGGCAGCGTGGCGCTGGCGATCCTGTGGCAGACGCAGTTCGCCGCCAGCGCGTCGCCCGGCTTCGATCCGGCGCCGCTGCTGACGGCGGAGCTGCCGGAGGAGCTGACCTCGCCGGCCGCCCGCGCCTTCCGAGACGCCGTGGCGCAGTTGCCCGGCGTCGCCGGCGTGGCCGACAGCCGCGACCTGCCCGGCCGCGACGACCATACCGGCACGCGCGGCAGCACCACCGTGCAGCGCAATGACGGCAGCAGCGCCGGCATCGGTGTGCGCATGGTGGGGGCGTCATTTTTCCAGGTCTACGGCCTGCAGCCGCTGGCCGGGCGCTTGTTCGATCCGCGTATCGAGCAGGCGGGCGGCAAGGGGGAGGAAAGCGTGATGCTGAACCAGGCGGCGGTGCGTGCGCTTGGTTGGGTGTCGCCGCATGAGGCGGTGGGGCAGCGCATCAACGGCAGCCCGTATCGCATCGTCGGCGTGGCGCCGGACTTGCGCTGGGAGACCTTGCGCGATCCGGTGCAGCCGATCATGTATACGCTGTCGGACAGCAGCCGGCTGCTGACGGTGCGGGTACAGGCGGGTCGGGCCGGTGCGGTGGAGCAGGCCATGCTCGCCGTATGGCAGCGCTGCTTCCCTGCCCGTCCGCCGGTGATACGCCACGCGGCCAGTTACTACGCGCAGGCGTATGTGGACGATGTGCGGCTGGCGCACCTGCTGGCTTGTGCGACGGCGGTGGTGTTGACGCTGGCGGCGTTCGGCATCTATGTGCTGGCGGCGCACAGTGTGCAGCAGCGGGCGCGGGAAATCGTTTTGCGCAAGCTGCATGGCGCCGGCCGCGCGGCGATTGCGGTGCTGGTGGGGCGGGAATTTGTGCTGTTGACGGCGGTGGCGGCGGTGATCGCGCTGCCGCCGGCGTGGTTGGTGATAGCGCACTATCTGGCGCCGTTTGCCGAGCGTTCGCCGCTGGGCACATGGGCGCCGCTGGCGGCGCTGGCGCTGGCCCTGCTGGTGGCGGCGGCGGCCACCGGACGCCATACCTGGTCGGCGATGCGCCTCGCGCCCGCGCAGGCGTTGCGCCAATAAAAAAGGGCAGCCAGCGGCTGCCCTTTTGCGTTGCGTTCTATCGCTTAGTTACTGGTGACGACGGTGATGTCAAATACCAGCGTGGCGTTAGGCGGAATCGAAGTGGTGCCGGCCGCGCCGTATGCCTGATCAGGCGGGATAATCACGGTACGGCTGCCGCCGACCTGCATGCCGATCACCGCCGTGCTGAAACCTGGGATCACGCCGTTGCCGCCGACGGTGAAGCCCAGCGGAACGCCCTTGGTCAGGCTAGAATCAAATTGCGCGCCTTTGAAGTTGGGGCGCGTGCCGTCATACAGCCAACCGGTGTAGTTGACCGTGATCTGTTTGCCCGCCACGATGGCGGTGCCGGTACCAGGCGTATTGGCGACGACGGTGAGCACAGTTGGCGGCGGCTGGTTAGGAATGGTCACCTGCGGAATCACGTTCACCATCACGAAGTCGTACACCAGCGGCGAGTTGGCGGCGATGGCGGCGTAGATGCCTTGCGCGTCGCGCGTGTTGGCGCCGTAAGCCAGGTTGGCCGGCAGGATGGCGGTACGCTTGCCGCCGGCCTGCATGCCGAGCAGCGTCTGGTCCCAGCCCGGCAGTATTGCGCCCACGCCGACGGTGGCGGTGAAGGTGGAATTCGTGTCCACCGAGCTTTCCACTTTCTGGCCCTTGAAGTCGGACTTGGTCGAGTCATACAGATAGCCGACGTAGGTGAAGGTGACGATGTCACCCGCCGCCGCCGCGCGGCCGGTGCCGACGGCGGTTTCAGTCACCTTGTACGCTGGCTGAACAATGACAACCGGCTTGGGGGTTTTGTCTCCGCCGCCACCGCAGGCGGCCAATACCGCCGCGCAGACCGCGGCGGCGAAAAATTGCAACATCGCTTTCATATTTACCTTTGATCGATTCGGATATTCGGTAGTCCCGGCGCAGAAGTTTATCAGACGATCACCCTTCCACTCCCGGCACTACATTCAGTTACATCTTTTTGTCTTCAAATTTCCACTTGCGTGCCCAGTTCAATCACCCGGTTCGGCGGAATCTGGTAGTAGTCGGCGGCGCCGCGCGCATTGCGCGACATGGTCACGAACAGGTGCTCGCGCCACGTCGCCATGCCGGAACCCGGCGTGGAAATCACCGTCTGGCGGGCGATGAAGAACGACGTCTCCATCATCTCGAACGGCAGGCCCAGACATTCGCATAGCGCCAGCACCTTCGGAATATCCGGTTCGTCCTTGAAGCCATAGTAGACGTTGAGCTGGTAGCACTGGTGGCCCAGGTCCGTCACCTTGACCTGCTCGTCCTCCGGCACCCACGGTTCCTCCACCACGTGCACGGTGAAGAACACTACCCGCTCATGCAGCACCTTGTTGTGCGACAGGTTGTGCAGCAGCGCGTGCGGCACGCCGTCGCTCTCGCCGCGCAGGAAGATGGCGGTGCCGTAGACGCGCGTCGGCGGCGCCACGAACAGCGAGGACAGGAAGTCCTCCAGCGGAATCGCGTGCTTCTGCAGGTTTTCGAACACCAGCTCGCGGCCGCGCTTCCAGGTCAGCATCACGGTGAACAGGATCACGCCCAGCAGCAGCGGGAACCAGCCGCCGTGGAACAGCTTCAGCGTGCTGGCCGAGAACAGGGCGACGTCGATCGCGATGAAGAAGCCGGTGGCGCCGAGGCACAGCGCCAGCGGCAGGTGCCAGCGGTAGCGGATCACGAAGAAGGTCAGGAAGGTGGTGGCCAGCATGGTGGCGGTCACCGCGATACCGTAGGCGCCGGCCAGCTTGTCGGACGAACCGAAGCCGATCACCGCCAGCAGCACCACGATCATCTGCAGCCAGTTCACCGACGGGATGTAGATCTGGCCGATCTCGCTGGCCGAGGTGTGCAGGATGCGCATGCGCGGCAGCAGGCCGAGGGCGATGGCCTGCTTGGTCATCGAGAAGGTGCCGGAAATGGTGGCCTGCGAGGCGATCACCGCCGCCAGCGTCGACAGCACCACCAGCGGGTACACGCTCCACGCGCCCAGCTGCTGGAAGAACGGGTTGGAAATCGCGTCCGGATGCAGCAGCAGCAGCGCGCCCTGGCCCAGGTAGTTCAGCGCCAGCGCCGGGAACACGATCATGAACCAGGCGGCGCGGATCGGCTTCTTGCCGAAGTGGCCCATGTCCGCGTACAGCGCCTCGGCGCCGGTCAGCGCCAGCACCACCGCGCCCAGCGCGACGAAGGCGATGCCGCGGTTCTCGTACATGAAACGCAGCGCATACAGCGGGTTGAGCGCGTACAGGATTTCGGGCGCCTCGACGATGTTGATCAGGCCCATGACGGCCAGCGCGGCAAACCAGACCACCATGATCGGGCCGAAGAAGCGGCCGATGCCGGCGGTGCCGTGGCGCTGCAGCGCGTACAGCGTGATCAGCACGATGATGGTCAGCGGCACGATGTACTGTTCCAGCCCCGGCGCGGCCACTTCCAGGCCCTCGATCGCGCCCAGCACCGAAATGGCCGGGGTGATCACCGAGTCGCCATAGAACATGGTGGCGCCGAACACGCCGAGCAGCATCAGCGGGTAGTGCCAGCGCGGCGCCGCCTTGGTCACCGAATTGAGCGCCAGCGCCATCAGCGCCATGATGCCGCCCTCGCCGCGGTTGTCGGCGCGCAGCACCAGCGTGACGTACTTGAGCGAGACGATGATGGTCAGGCCCCAGAAAATCAGCGAAATGATGCCCAGCAGATTGGCCTCGCTCAGCGCCAGGCCGTGCTCGGGATCGAAGATGGTCTTGAGGGTGTAGAGGGGGCTGGTACCGATGTCGCCATAGACAATGCCGACAGCCGCCAGCGTGAGTGCCGCGAGACTGCTTTTCTTGTGTTGCTCGGTCAAGATTGCACCTGTTGTTGTTTTGGTGCATTGCACAATAGGTCAAGACTTTGCAAAAGGCAAGGAGATTTTGGCATAGAAAAACGTTCAAAACGGTCAATACCGAGAGTGTACTCCCCCACCGGGGTCAGTGCCGACATTCGGACATTGAGTCGCGCGCGACCCAATGTCCGAATGTCGGCACTGACCCCGGTTTGCGGAATGGGCGATAATGCCAGACCGTCCACACCGTTTGGCAGATCCGCTCGATGAATTCAGGTATTTTGTACGCCACCCTGGCGTTTTTCTGCTGGGGCCTGTTCCCGTTGTATTTTCACGCCATCGACGAGGTGCCGCCGCAGGAAATCCTGGCCCATCGCATGTTGTGGTCGCTGCTGTTCCTGGTCATCGTGCTGACCGTGCGCCGGCAGTGGAAGTGGCTGCCGGCCGTGGCGCGCCAGCCGCGCATCCTCGCCAGTTTCGTCGCCAGCGCGCTGCTGCTGACCGCCAACTGGTTCCTCTACATCTGGTCGGTCAACAACGGCCACGTCATCGACGCCAGCCTCGGCTACTTCATCAATCCGCTGATCAACGTGCTGCTGGGCCTGGTGGTGCTGAAGGAAAAACTGCGCCGCGGCCAGTGGCTCGCCATGGCCATCGCCGCCGCCGGCGTCGCCTGGCTGACCTGGCAGGCTGGCCAGTTGCCGTGGATTGCCTTGATTTTAGGCATCACTTTCGGCGGCTACGGCCTGCTGCGCAAGACCGCCGCGCTGGCCGCGCTGGAGGGCCTGTCGCTGGAAACCATGATCCTGTTCCCGCTGGCGCTGGCCTACGTGCTGTGGCTGAGCTGGCACGGCCACAACACCTTCCTCAACAGGCCGCACGACAGCACCCGCCTGCTGCTGGCCGCCGCCGGCCCGATCACGGCAATTCCGCTGCTGCTGTTCGCCGCCGGCGCGCGCAAGATCCCGATGGCGGTGCTGGGCCTGCTGCAGTACCTGTCGCCGACCATGCAGGCGCTGCTGGGCGTGTGGGTGTTCCACGAGGCCTTCCCGGCCGCGCGGCTGGCCGGCTTCCTGATCATCTGGACAGCGCTGATCCTGTACGTGGTGGAGGGACTGTGGGTTAACCGGCGCAATAACCCGATCGCCTGACGCCAGCGCATGCCGGCTGGTCTACAATTGGCCGATTTTCCACACAGTACGTACAAAGCAAAGGGCTTGCGGCATGCGACACTACCTTCTTCCCGTTCTCCTCTCCACCGCCCTGGCCGCGCAGGCCGCCAGCGCGCCGGCGCCGGACGCATCGATGGTCCAGCTCGGCAGCGACATTCCGGCCAAATGGCAGGCGCCGGACGTCGGCCGCGACTACCTCAAGCAGGTGGTGGAGATCCCCATGCGCGACGGCGTCAAGCTGCACACCGTGATCCTGATCCCGAAGAACGCCAGCAAGCTGCCAATGCTGCTCGAACGCACGCCGTATGAAGCCGACCGCATCAAGGACGGCAAGCTGAACCTGCGCGACAGCGTCGGCTCGCTGAACCGCGAGTGGGTGGATGACGGCTACATCCTGGTGTTCCAGGACATCCGCGGCAAATACGGCTCCGAGGGCAAGTATGTGATGACCCGTCCGCCGATCGGCCCGCTCAATCCGACCAAGACCGACGACACCACCGACGCCTGGGACACCATCGACTGGCTGGTGAAAAACGTCAAGCAAAGCAACCAGCGGGTGGGCATGATCGGCTCCTCCTACGACGGCTGGACCGTCACCATGGCCCTGCTCGATCCGCACCCGGCGCTGAAGGTGGCGGCGCCGCAAAGCCCGATGGTCGACGGCTGGATGGGCGACGACTGGTTCCACTACGGCGCCTTCCGCCAGCTCAACCTGGACTATTTCACCGGCCAGACCACCAAGACCGGCGCCGGCGCGCCGATGTTGCGCCCCGGCACCGACGATTACCAGACCTTCCTCGACGCCGGCACCGCTGGCAACATGGCCAGGAAGAACGGCCTGGAACAGCTGGGCTTCTGGAACCGCCTGGCGGCCCACCCGGCCTATGACGCCTTCTGGCAATTGCAGGCGGTGGACAAGATGATGGCGGCCAAGCCGTCCAACGTGCCGACCATGTGGCTGCAGGGCCTGTGGGACCAGGAGGACATCTACGGCGCCGTGATTGCCTGGGAAGCGCTGAAGGCCAAGGGCAAGGCCGGCAACAACCACCTGGTGATGGGGCCGTGGTACCACAGCCAGATCAACCGCTCGGCCGAGCGCCTCGGCCCGTTCAAGTGGAACGGCGACACCGCCGCCGATTTCCGCCGCGACGTGCTGATCCCGTTCTTCAACACCTACCTGAAGGACCGCACGCCAGCCGAGCCGCTGGCGCCGGTGATGATCTTCAACGCCGCCGAGAAGCACTGGGACAAGTTTGCCGACTGGCCGGGCACCACCCAGCTGACGCCGCTGTACCTGCAGGCCGGCAACGGCCTGGCCTTCCAGCCGGCCGCCGCCGGCGAGGACAGCTATGTGTCCGATCCGGCCAAGCCGGTGCCGTTCCTGCCGCCGCCGGTCAGCTTCGCCGACCACGAGCGCTGGACCACCTGGCTGCTGCAGGACCAGCGCGCGGTCGGCACCCGCACCGACGTGCTGTCCTACCAGACGCCGGTGCTGACCGCGCCGGTGACGCTGCAAGGCGCGCCGGTGGCCGACATCTTCGCCAAGACCAGCGGCACCGATGGCGACTTCGTGGTCAAGCTGATCGACGTGTTCCCGCCGTTCGTCGCCGAGCAGCCGGAACTGGGCGGCTACCAGCTGGCGATCAGCCTGGACATCTTCCGCGGCCGCTACCGCCAGAGCTTCGAGCACCCGTCGCCGATTCCGGCCGGCGAGACGCAGGAATACAAGTTCCGCCTGCCGACCGTCAACTACGTGTTCAAGCCGGGCCACCGCATCATGGTGCAGATCCAGTCGTCGCTGTTCCCGCTGTACGACCGCAACCCGCAGACCTACGTGCCGAACATCTTCTTCGCCAAGCCGGAAGATTTCCAGAAAGCGACGATTTCGGTCCAGCGCGGCGCGGCCGGCGCCAGCTCGGTGCTGCTGCCGGTGGTGCCGGCCAGCACGGCCCTGAAATAAACCGGTGCGGCGATGGCGTCGGCGCGCCGCGCGGCGCCGCGACGCGCCTATAATGCACGCCATCGCCTGTAAAATGCACCTTGTTTATTTTTTTAGAAAGCCTCAGTAAATGGCCAATTACGTCTACACCATGAACCGCGTGGGCAAAATCGTCCCGCCCAAGCGCCAGATCCTGAAAGATATTTCGCTGTCCTTCTTCCCGGGCGCCAAGATCGGCGTGCTGGGCCTGAACGGTTCCGGCAAGTCCAGCCTGCTGAAAATCATGGCCGGCATCGACACCGACATCCAGGGCGAAGCGCGCCCGATGCCGGGGCTGAACATCGGTTACCTGCCGCAGGAACCGCAGCTGGATCCGGAAAAAACCGTGCGCCAGGAAGTGGAATCGGGCCTGGGCGAAGCATTCGAGGCGCAAGCCAAGCTGGAGGCCGTGTACGCCGCCTACGCCGATGAAAACGCCGACTTCGACGCCCTGGCAAAGGAGCAGGAGCGGCTGGAAGCCATCATCGCCGCCGCCGACGGCGGCAACCTGAACCTGCAACTGGAAATGGCCGCCGACGCGCTGCGCCTGCCGCCATGGGACGCCAAGATCGGCGTGCTGTCGGGCGGTGAAAAGCGCCGCGTGGCGCTGTGCAAGCTGCTGCTGTCCAAGCCGGACATGCTGCTGCTGGACGAACCAACCAACCACCTGGACGCCGAGTCGGTCGAATGGCTGGAGCAGTTCCTGGTGCGCTTCCCGGGCACCGTGGTCGGCATCACCCACGACCGCTACTTCCTCGACAACGCCGCCGAGTGGATCCTGGAACTGGACCGCGGCCATGGCATTCCCTGGAAAGGCAACTACTCGTCGTGGCTGGACCAGAAACAGGCCCGCCTGAAGCAGGAAGAGGCGACCGAATCGGCGCGCCAGAAGGCGCTGGCCAAGGAACTGGAATGGTCGCGCCAGAATCCGAAGGCGCGCCAGGCCAAGTCCAAGGCCCGCCTGGCCCGCTTCAACGAGCTGAGCGAATACGAATACCAGAAGCGCAACGAGACGCAGGAGATCTTCATTCCCGTGGCCGAGCGCCTGGGCAACGAAGTGATCGAATTCAAGAACGTGTCCAAGGGCTTTGGCGACCGCCTGCTGCTGGACAACGTGTCGTTCACGATTCCGCCGGGCGCCATCGTCGGCATCATCGGCCCGAACGGCGCCGGTAAATCAACGCTGTTCAAGATGATCGCCGGCCTGGATACGCCGGACAGCGGCGAGGTGGTGATCGGCAAGACCGCGAAAATCTCGCTGGTCGACCAGAGCCGCGACAAGCTGTCGGACGCCAAGACCGTGTTCGAGGACGTGTCGGGCGGCGCCGACGTGCTGAGCGTGGGCCGCTTTGAAATGCCGTCGCGCGCCTACCTGGGCCGCTTCAACTTCAAGGGCGCCGACCAGCAGAAGGTGGTGGGCAACCTGTCCGGCGGCGAGCGCGGCCGCCTGCACCTGGCCAAGACGCTGCTCAAGGGCGGCAACGTGCTGCTGCTGGACGAACCGTCGAACGACCTGGACGTGGAAACCCTGCGCGCGCTGGAAGACGCGCTGCTGGAATTCGCCGGCTCGGTGATGGTGATCTCGCACGACCGCTGGTTCCTGGACCGCATCGCCACCCACATCCTGGCGTTTGAAGGCAACTCGCAGGTCACCTTCTTCGACGGCAACTACCAGGAATACGAAGCCGACAAGAAGAAGCGCCTGGGTGAAGAAGGCGCCAAGCCCAAGCGCATCCGCTACAAACCGCTGACCAACTGATCGGCGAAGTCAACCACCGTCGTTCCGGCGTACGCCGGAACCCATGGAACGTGTGCATGGCAAGAGGCACACTGCGCATGGATTCCGGCTTGCGCCGGAATGACGGACCAAACGTCAAAGGCCGGGCCTGCGTGAGCAGGTCCGGCCTTCTTACTTGAAGGGACTATACCGCGGAGCGCTTAGAAGTTGTAGCGCAGGCCGGCGGTGATGGCGCCGGCTTTGCGGCCGGTGTCGATGTCGTTCTTGCCGTAGTTTTCATACTCCAGCGAGACCTTCACGTTCTTGTTGATGGCGTATTCGCCACCCACCGATGCGTACAGGGCGGTTTTGTTGTCGCTGCCACTCACCGAGGCGATGCCCGAGGTGTTGACTTCGTTATGGTTGCGGGCCACACCCAGTTTGCCGAACACGGCAAAGTCGCGCGCCACTGGCCAGGTGCCTTTACCGGCAACGTAGTACGAGTGCGCGTCGGTGTTGATGCCGCCGGCGGCGCCATTCACCGAGTAGTTGTAGCTGCGTTTGCCGAAGTCGGTGTAGCCAGCTTCCACGGCCCAGGTGCTGTCGATGTTGTAGCCACCGTAGATTTTGCCACCGGCCTTGGTGCCGCTGTGGTTGTCGCCGCTGACGGCGCCAGCGCCGGCCGCGTCGAAGTCATAACGGCTGCCGACCACGCCGGCACCGATGTAGGCGGTGCCTGGCGCGTCTTGCGTGTTGGATTGGGCATAAGCTGCGGAGCCACCCAGGGCGGCGGCGGAAGCGACTAAGGCAAAGATAATTTTTTTCATGATTTTGATCTTTCAGCAAAATGGTTGAAGCGGGACTTGCTTGGGATCGCAGTTGCTATTGAATTGCGATGTGTCCAAGATAGCACTCCGACCAACTCCCGTCACGACCGAATTAGTAAGAAGTGTGACGAGATGTAAGCCAAACGATCATTGGCAAATTTCAAGATGCGCCAAACTTAAGACAAGCTTAAAATTCCTCCCAATCCGTTGTCGATTGCTTAACGGAGGCCCTGGGCGCGACCGGCCGGGACAGTTTGGGCGCCGCTTTGGCCGCCATTTTTGGCACGGCGCGGGCCGTCGGCCGCGCCGGGGCGGGGGCCGGGGCCGGGGCCGATGCCGATGCCCCCTGCGCCAGCCGGAACACGCTGACCAGTTCGGCCAGCTTGCGCGCCTGCTCCTGCATCGCCTCCGAGGCCGCCGCCGACTCCTCCACCAGCGCGGCGTTCTGCTGCGTCACCTGGTCCATCTGGACGATGGCCTGGTTGATCTGCTCGATGCCGGTGGTCTGCTCGTGGCTGGCGGCCTGGATGTCGGCCATGATGTCGGTCACGCGCTGGATGCTGGCGACGATCTCGCGCATCGTCACGCCGGCCTGGTCCACCTGGCGGGCACCGTCGCCCACCTTGCCGACCGAATCGTCGATCAGCTGCTTGATCTCCTTGGCCGCCGCCGCCGAGCGCTGCGCCAGCGTGCGCACCTCGGACGCCACCACCGCGAAGCCGCGCCCCTGTTCACCGGCGCGGGCCGCCTCCACCGCCGCGTTCAGCGCCAGGATGTTGGTCTGGAAAGCGATGCCGTCGATGGTGCCGATGATGTCGGCCATCTTGCCGGACGAGGCGTTGATCGCGCCCATGGTGCCGATCACCTCGTCCACCATGGCGCCGCCCTTCTGCGCCACCGTCGACGCCGACCGCGCCAGCTCGTTGGCCTGGCGCGCGTGGTCGGCGTTGGCCTTGACGGTCGAGGTCAGCTGTTCCATCGACGACGCGGTTTCCTCCAGCGCGCCGGCCTGCTGCTCGGTGCGGGCCGACAGGTCCTGCGTGCCGCTGGCGATCTGCGCCGAGGCGGTGGCGATGGTGTCGGTGCCGCTGCGCACCTGGCCGACGATGCCGCCCAGGCTGTCGCGCATGGCCTTCATCGCGTACAGCACGCTGCGGTTGTCGTCGTGCCGGACGGTGACGTCGACGGTCAGGTCGCCGCCGGCGATCTTGCCGGCCACGGCCGCCACGGCCGCTGGTTCGCCGCCCAGCTGGCGCGTCAGCGCGCGCGTGATCAGCGCCCCCAACAGCAGCCCGGCTGCCAGGCTGCCCAGCACCAGCACGATCATCAGCGTCAGGCTGAAATGGTAGAGCTGGGCTGTGTCCTGGGCCTTGGCGGCGGCGCGCGCCTCCTTCAGATCGGTCATGCCGTCGAACAGCTTGTCCAGGTTGTCGGCCTGGGCGCGCGCCAGCGTGTGGGCGCGGTTGGTGTCGTCGGCGCGCTGCGCCAGCGGCTCACGCTCGGCCAGGTCCAGCGCGGCGCCGATCACGCGCCGGTACTCGGCGGCCGGCGCCGTGTATTCGCTGAGCAGGCGCTGGCCCTCGGCCGACACGAACAGCGGCTTGGCCTTGGCCAGGTAGTCGTCCATGGCGTCCAGGTACTTGCCAACGTCGGCGCGCACGCGCGCCCGCTCCTCGGCGGAGGTGGCGGCAAGGAAGGTGGTGCGCGCGCGGCCGGCGTAGATCAGGTTGATGTTGGCCTCCTTGATGTACGACAGGCCGAGCAGGTCTTCCCGGTACATGGCGTCGGCAGCACTGTTGAGCTTGCTCATGCTGACGATGCCGATGCAGGCGACGATGGCGCCGACCACCGCCACCAAACTGAAGCCGCTGATGAGTTTGGTACCGACTTTCATCTTGCTAAACATAGAGCCTCCCACGGTGAGGAAACTACGATAGCAGTAGCGCCGGCCGGCGCCGCGGCGCACACGCAACACTTAGCGGATCAGGCGGAAAGTCAGGTTGACGCGCGGCCCGCGCGGCGTGCGTTCCTTGTTGATGCCGTGCAGCCAGTGCCGCTGCAGCGCGCCCGCCATCAGCAGCAGGCAGCCGTCGCCCAGCGCCAGCTTGACCGTCTTCGGCAGCGCGCGGTGCTTGAGGATGAAGGTGCGCGGCGCGCCAAAGCTGACCGAGGCGATGGCCGGCTCGGGGCCGAGTTCGCGTTCATCGTCGGCATGGAAGCCCATGCTGTCGCGCTCGTCACGGTAATAGTTGAGCAGCACGCTGTTGAAGCGCCGCCCGGTGACGCGCTCGACCGCCTGCTTGATGTGCAACTGCAGCGGCGTGAACGGCAGCGGGTGGAAGGTCTTGCCGGAATAGCGGTAGCTGGCCTCGCCATGCCAGGCCGACAGGCGCGGCTGCATGTGCAGCTTGCCCCACACCTGGATCTCCTCCGCGCGCCACGGGGTTTCGGCCAGCAGGCGGCGCATCACCTCGTCCGGCGCCAGGTCCAGCGGCAGGCGCGGCTGGAACCACAGTTCGCCATCGTCGATGGGGATGGGGGTCAGGCTGGTGTCGTCGGCAAATAAGTCCATGCGCGGTATGATACCGGCACCTCGCAGACAAGGAGTTTTCCGCATGAACAAACGCCAGTTCCTGGGCACGGCCGCGCTGGCCGGCGTGTCCGCCACCCTCAGCCTGCCGGCGCGCGCCGCCGCCGGCGACGGCCCCACCCTGCTGACCGTGACTGGCGCGATCAGCAAGCCCAACCGGGGCAAGCTGGACCCGGTGCGCGACCAGATGATGTACAAGCAAAAGCTCAGCTTCGAGCGCGCCCACGCCTTCGATTACGCCGCGCTGAGCGCGCTGCCGGCTGTGACCATCAAGCCGACGCTGGAATATGACGCCAGGCCGCACACGTTGAGCGGCCCGCTGCTGCTGGAGGTGGTGAAGGCGGCCGGCGCCAGCCTCAACGGCAACACGCGGCTGGTGCTGCGCGCCATCGACGGCTTCGCGGCCACGGTGACGGTGGCGCAGGCGACCGCGCAGCGCTACATCGTGGCCACCCATCTGGACGGCGCGCCGATGGCGCTGGGCGGCCTGGGCCCGTTGTGGGCGGTGTACGACGCCGACAAGGTCCCCGACATGGCAGCCAAGCCGTTAGCGGACCGCTTCGGCTTGTGCCCGTGGGGCCTGTATCACATCGACGTGCAAGCCTGATCAGGCGTAGGCTTCGGCCAGGCTCATGACGCGCGGCGTGATGGTGATGCCGATGCCGCCGAACAGCGCGGTGATGGCCGCCATGTTGGCTTCCTGTTCTTCGGCCTTCCAGCCCTCGAACAGGTCGGTGCCGGGTTTCTGGAAGTGCAGGTCCAGCACCTTGCCGCGGTCCTTGTGGGTGTAGCCGCCGCTGTAGGTCTGCTTGAAGCCGAGCGCGGCCAGCTGGGCCAGCACTTCGGTGGGAGGATTGTCCGGATCGGTGGCCAGGAACACGCCAAAGGTCTTGCCTGGCGGTTTGGCGGCGATGTCTACGTCGTAAATGCCAGGCGCTTTCGTGACGGTCGTACTTTTCAGAAATAACATGTTCTTACCCCTACTATCCAAATTGGCGCCGGTTAGCTTGCAGATTGATTCTTGTAGAAAACATTCTAAGAAACAAGCTTATTGCTAATTGCCCGGTTTGTCGACTGATCCGCCACTTATTTTGTGAAATCGTGTCATTAAAACTGCAACGGCCTTGTCTCGGACAAACCGGCTTGCTACTTAGAATATAGTTGTTAAGTAGTAATTTGCAAGAAGATACGCGACGTAGCGCTATTTCAGCGCCTTGCGGCGCGCCAGCGCCGTGGTGGGCGCAACCAGCGCCTGATACAACGCGCCGGTGTCGGCGTCCCATTGCGTGACCGCCTGCCGCTGGCGCGCCACCGTGGCCAGGTCGCCGCGCGCGATCGGCCCGCTCAGCGCCGCCGCCGCGCCAAGCCGGAATACATTCGCCATCGACTCGCTGGCCAGCGGCTGCGCCAGCTGGCGCGCCACCGGCTCGGGAATGCCGGCCGCCTGGTAGGCGCGCAGCGCGGCGTCCAGCACCGTCACCAGGTAATTACTGGCGAACACCGCCGCCGCGTGGTAGACCGTCTTGGCGGCGGCATCGATCGGCACCGGTTGCGCGCCGATGGCCTGCAATGCCGGCGTCAGCACCGCCAGCGCGCCAGCGTCGCCCTCGATGCCGCAGAAGGTGCCGGCAAAGTGCGCCGCCACCGCCGCCGGATCGGCAAAGCTGCGGATCGGATGGACGCTGGCCACCAGCGCGCCGGCCGCGCGCGCGGCCGCCAGCTGGTCCGAGGCCAGCGCGCCGCTGCAGTGGAACACGATGCTGCCCGCCAGCGGCACCGCGCGCGCCAGCGCCGCGGCCGCGGCGACGATCTGGTCGTCGCCGACCGCCAGCACGTGCACCTCGGCCGGCTGTAGCTGCTCGTAGGCCGTGGCCACGGCGCCGGCGCCGATGAAGTCCACCGCCTGCCGCGCCGATGCCTGTGAGCGCGTCAGCACCTGCTGGATGACAAAGCCGTCCTGCCGCGCCAGCAGCCGCCCCAGCACGCGGCCGACGTGGCCGGCGCCGATCAGGTTGAGCGTGGTCGCCATCAGAACCGCGCCCCCGGCTGCTGGAGGAACTCCGCCTCGGCCGGCGTCGACGCCCGTTGCAGGATGTCGTTACGGTGCGGGAAACGGCCGAAGCGGCGGATCACCGCGTGGTGCTTGATGGCGTAATCCAGCATGCCGGCGATGCCCTTGTCGCCCGGCGCCGCCTCGGCCAGGCGCGTGAACAGATCGACCGAGCGCTCCTGCATGGCGAGATCCTCGGCATGCTCCAGCGGCAGGTAGACGAAGGCGCGCTGGTACGGCCCCAGCGCCTGGTCCTCGCCGGCGTCGATCATGTCCAGCGCGGCCTGCAAGGCCTGGTGGTCGCCGGCGAAGGCCAGCGCGCTGCCGCGATGGACGTTGCGGCAGAACTGGTCCAGCACCAGGATGCGCGCCAGCGCGCCATGCGGGCCGTCGGCGTCCCAGTGATGCAGGCCGCCTTCCAGCGCCTGCGCGATGTCGTCGCCGAAGCGTTGCGCGATCTCGCGGTCGAAGGCGTCGTCCTTCCTGAACCATTCCTTGCGCGGCAGCGCGCCGCCGAACCAGAAGTCGAGTACCGCCTGTGCCTGTGCATTCATATCAGTTGCGCGCGTGGGTCAGTTGAAAGCTGTGGATGCCCTCGAATTCGGCCAGTTCCGCCGACAGCACCGACATCGGCGCGCCACTGCGCTTGCTGAAGGCGATGGCGACGAAGCGCCACTCCTGCATGCCGTTCTCGCTGCCGATCATCAGCGAGCCGCCGGCGATTTCGTAGCCACGCTGCGCCGCCATGGTCCGCAACGCCTGCTCCTGCGGCTTGTAGCCGGTCTTGAAGCGCATGGTGATGGCGATGGCGTGGCGCGACGGCAGCCAGGCCTCCAGCCGCGTGAGGAAGATCATCGAGCAGGCGCACAGCAGGGCCAGGCCCATGGCACCGGCGTAAAAGCCCACGCCCACCATCACGCCGATCACCGACGAAGCCCAGATCGACGCCGCCGTGGTCAGGCCGCTGATGTTGAAGCCCTCGCGCATGATCACGCCGGCGCCGAGGAAGCCGATGCCGGTGACGATGCCCTGGACGATGCGGGTGGGGTCGGAGCTGATCAGGTACTGCGACACGTGGCCGCCGAACCAGTGCGCCGGATAGCCGCCGATCACCGTCAGGCCGGCGGAGGCCATGCACACCAGGCCATAGGTGCGCATACCGGCGGCGCGGCCGTGATACGAGCGCTCGTAGCCCACCATCAGCCCCAATGCCAGCGCGCCCAGCAGGTTCAGCAGGATCACCGCGTTGGTGGCCAGCTCGGAGTGCGACCAGTAGGCGGTGAGAAAATCGATGGCGGGCATGTTAAGCCTTATTTTTTAATGAGCTGCTTTTCGAAGGCGATATCCAGTTTGCTGACGCGCTTGGGCGCTTCCGGGGCGATGGTCTTGACGAAGGCCACGAAGTCGTCGAGCTCCAGCGGTGGGCACAGCGGCGGATTGCCGGCGCCGTCGGACAGGAAGAAGTGGCCGCTGCCGGTCACCGACATCGAGTATTTCTCATTGCCGGTGCGGCGCTTCAGGCGGTCCACCGCGGTGGTGGCTTTGGTGGCGCGTCCGCTCATATATTCTCCGTGCGTTTTTCCAGCCATGCCAGCGCGTCGCCGGACAGCAGCGGCGACAGGCGCTTGCGCACCGTCGCGTGATAGTCGTTGAGCCAGCGCTTTTCGTCGTCGCGCAGCAGCGTTGGTTCGATGCAGCGGCAGTCGATCGGGCACAGGGTCAGTGTTTCAAAATGGAGGAATTCGCCGAACTCGGTCTGGCCGGCGGCGCGGTTCAGCACCAGGTTCTCGATGCGGATGCCCCAGCGGCCCGGCCGGTACAGGCCCGGTTCGATCGAGGTGATCATGCCCGGCTCCATGGCGGTGTGCGGTTCCGGCATGGTGGACGGCGAGATCGATTGCGGCCCCTCGTGCACATTCAGGAAGTAGCCGACGCCATGGCCGGTGCCATGGCCGAAGTCCAGGCCCTCGGCCCACAGCGGCGCGCGGGCGATGGCGTCCAGCATCGGCGATTTGGTCCCGCGCGGGAAGCGGGCGGCCGACAAGGCGATCATCCCCTTCAGCACCAGCGTGAAATCGCGCCGGTGTTCGTCGGTGAGGCGGCCGACCGGCACCACGCGGGTGATGTCGGTGGTGCCGCCCAGGTACTGGCCGCCGGAGTCGATCAGCAGCAGGCCGTTGCCCTCGATGGTGGCGTGGCGCGCCTCGGTGGCGCGGTAATGCATGATGGCGCCGTTGGCGCCGAAGCCGGCGATGGTGGCGAAGCTGGGGCTGACGAAGCCGGGGCGGCGCGCGCGGGCGGCGGTGATGCGGCGGTCGATCTCCACCTCGGTCAGCGGTTCGCGGTCGGGATCGGACAGCGTCTGTTCCAGCCAGGCGAAGAATTCGCACAGCGCGGCGCCGTCCTGCTCCATGGTGGCGCGCACGTGGATGGCGTCCTGCTCGCTCTTGCGCGACTTGGCCAGCGTGGTCGGGTTGATCGCCTCCACCACCTTGACCCTGGCCGGCAGCCACTGGCGGGTGCCGTGGGTGACGCGGCGCGGGTCCAGCAGCAGCGTGGCGTCGGCCGGCAGCGCGGCCAGCGCGGCGGCGGCGGCATCGTACGGCGCCACGTCGATGCCCTCGTCGGCCAGCGTAGCGCGCAGCTCGGGCGAGATTTTGCCGTCGGCGACGTACAGCGTGGCGCGGGTGGGCGTGATCAGCGCATGGGCCAGGAAAATCGGATTGAAGTTGACGTCGGCGCCGCGCAGGTTGAATAAATAGGCGATATCGTCCAGCGTCGAGATCAGGTGGCGGTTGGCGCCGGCCTGCTGCATGGCGCCGCGCAGGTCGGCCAGCTTGCCGCTGCGGCTTTTCGATGCGTACGGCGGCAGATGCTCGACGATCGGCGCCGTCGGCAGCGCCGGGCGGTCTTGCCACACCTGGTCCAGCAGGTCGAGGTCGGTGCGCAGGGTGACGTCTTTGGCATCCAGCGCGGTGTGCAGCAGGCGGGCGATGGCCAGGCCGAGCACGGCGCCGTCGACGGCCAGCGTCTGGCCGGACTTGAGCTGGCTTGCCAGCCAGTCAACGTATTGGGTGCCGGCGCCGGAGGTCAGCTTCATCAGCTGGATGCCGGTTTCGGCCAGTTGCTGTTCGGCCTGGGTCCAGTAGCGGGCGTCGGTCCACAGGCCGGCGAAGCTTGGCGTGATGATCAGGGTGCCGACCGAGCCGGTGAACCCGGACGCCCATTCGCGTCCCTGCCAGCGCGCGGGCAGGTATTCGGACAGGTGCGGGTCTGCCGACGGGATCATCAGCGCTTCGATCTGCTGTTGACGCATCGCCGCCCGCAGCAGCGCCAGGCGCTCGGCGACTTGGGAGGGGTCTGGAGTATTCATGGGACGTTTTTCGATTGCTTGTCCCTATGATACCCCGATTGCCCATCCCTCCGCCAAGCGTCCGGGTCACACCACCGGGACGGTGCCGCCGTCGATGATGTATTCCTGCCCCGTCAGGCAAGCGGCCTGGTCGGAAGCAAGGAAAGCGATCAGGTCGGCCACCTCGCGCGGCTGGGCGGGACGGCCCAGCGGAATGCCGCCCAGGGCCTGCATGACGCTCTCGCGTGCTTCTTCATAGGTGATGGCGTTTTTGGCGGCGAGTTCGCCGAGGAAGGCGGTGGCCGCGCCGGTCTCGACCCAGCCCGGCGACACGCGCAGCACCCGCACGCCCCGGGAGGTGACTTCCTTCGACAAGCTCTTGCTGTAGGTGGACAGCGCCGCCTTGGCCGCCGCGTAGGCGGTGGTGGAAGCCGGCAATGGCAGGCGGCTCTGGATCGACGTCACGTGAATAATCACGCCGTGCCCCTGCGCCAGCATGCCCGGCAGCAGCGCTCGATCCAGGCGCACCGACGGCATCAGATTCAAATGCAACGCCCGCTCCCACTCCTGATCGTCCAGCACGGCGAAACCGCCGGCCGGCGCCGTCGATCCGCCGGCCACGTGCACGATGGCGTCCACGCCGCCGAGTTGCTGTTGCACCGCATCGGCCACCGCGGCGCAACCGGCCGCCGTGGTCAGGTCAGCAGCGACAAAGATCACCTCCGCCGGCAAGTCATCGGCCGGGCTGCGCGCGGTCGTCAACACGCGCGCACCGGCCGCGTGGAAACGGGCCACCACTTCGCGGCCCACGCCTTTGGTGCCGCCGGTCACCAGCACGCGCTGGCCTTGAAATTCATTCGACATATCGCCTCCTTGACAAGAAAGGCCCCATCATACGGCGGCGGATTATGATCTTAAATGGCTAAAAATGATATGCTCTTTGAACTATCAGTTCAGAATACATCATGAAAAGACCCTCCCTCGACGGTGTGCGCACCTTTTTAGCCGTGGCCGAGCATCGCAGTTTCAGCGCCGCCGCCGCCCAGTTGGGCATGACAACCACGGCGGTCAGCAAGACCATCAAGACGCTGGAGCAACGGCACGGGGTTATCTTGTTCAGGAGAACCACCCGCAGCGTGGCCTTAACGGAAGCGGGCGCGGAGTTATTCGCGCAGTTACGTTCAGCAACGTCGCAAATAGACGACGCCTTTTCCGCATTAAACGCGCATCGCGACAAACCGATCGGCACGTTGCGTCTGACGGCGCCCCGCGCCTTGGGCGGCCTGATATTGAAAACCCTGATTCCGGCATTTCATCGACGATACCCGGATATTCATGTCGATATTTCTCTCGACGATGGCGTCGTTGATTTGGTGGCCGCTGGCTATGACGCCGGTATTCGCCTTGGCCATGCGGTCGCCAAAGATATGGTCATGGTGCAATTAACGCCAGAATTAATATGGATGGTGGTGGGCTCGCCCGATTATTTCCGTGACGCCGGCAGACCAGCAACGCCGGATGATTTAATCCATCATCAAACCATACGCTACCGCTTTCCCAGTTCTGGCATATTACCCCGCTGGCGGTTTAAAGACCGCGAAGTGGAAACCCGGGGCGGATTAATCGTCAACGATACAACCTTGATTGCGGAATTCGCGCGCCAAGGGCTAGGATTGGCTTATCTTCCAGCAGTAGAAATTAAAAATGATTTACTGGCAGGGAGGCTGGAGAATATTCTGGCGGATGATATTCCGCGTACGTCGGGACTATACCTGTATTTCCCTGCTCGCACCCAGCAACAGCCCAAGCTACGGGTGCTGATCGACGCCGCTCGCGCCGGAAATTGGCTGGATCATGCCAATAATTAGCATGTCCAAAACGAAAAAAAGCCCGCTAAGCCTCATAACGCCGTAAACCTTCCAGATCGAGAATGCGAATGCCGCCATAATCCAGACTCAGCAATCCCCGCCGCTCCAGCAGTTGCAACGCCTGATTCGCGCGCTGGCGCGAGGCCCCGGATAATAATCCAAGCTCCTCCTGCGATATATGCACAATCCTTTCCAAATTCGGATATAAATGCGCATGGTATAAGGAGGCCAGACAGCGCGCCACCCGAGTATCCGGATTGAGCAGCCGGTCATTCTCCACCATTCCGATAAATTGCCCCAGCCGCTCATTCAATTGCATCAGCAAAAACCGGCTGAACGGCAAGCTATTATCGAGCAGCCACATAAACGTGGCCGCCGGCATGCGCGCGATACGGCTATCGCGCAACGCCATCGCATCATATTTGAGGATTTCATTCTTTAATACCGTGCCCTCGCCAAACCACCCGCCGCGCGGCACGCCGGTAAATGTCACGCTTTTACCGTTGGAAGAGAAATTAGTCATCTTCACCATGCCGTCGATAATCCCCAGCCAGTTTTCGACCATGTCTCCCTTGCGGCACACATAACCGCCCTTGGGAACAAAAGTCTCGACAGTATCAGCTTCGACGCGCGCCATTTGTTCCGGCGTCAGGTCTCTGGCCCAGATCGCCGAACGCAACGCCTCCCGCAAAGTCATTTGATTCAGATCAGACATTTTTGCGACGCACCATGGAAAAGTCTGTGAATTGTCGTCGAAAAGACAACTTGCCCCGGCAGGGCACGTTAATATCATCACACAAAAAAACAAAACAGCAACAGGAGACACTGGTGCAAACAGAACACGAGACGTTCCCTCGCCGGCTGCTCGCCCACGGCCAGGTCAGGCCGGAGAAACCCGCGTTCCGGGAAAAGCATCTGGGCATCTGGCAAAGCTGGACTTGGGCCCAGGTCAACGCCGAAGTGCGCGCCCTCGCCTGCGGCCTGGCCGCGCTCGGCTTCCGGCGCGGCATGAATCTGGCCATCGTCGGCGACAACCGCCCGCGCCTGTACTGGGCCATGCTGGCCGCCCAGTGCCTCGGCGGCGTGCCGGTGCCGTTGTACCAGGACGCCCCCGCAGCCGACATGGCCTACGTGCTGGACAACGCCGACATCAGCTACGCCATCGTTGAAGACCAGGAACAGGTCGACAAATTACTGGAATTGCAATCTTTCTACCCCCACATCCGCCACATCGCCTACGACGACGAACGCGGCATGCGCCACTATCACCACCCCGGACTGCTCTCCTACGCCCGCGTGCAGGAGATGGGCCGCGCCTGGGACCAGGCCCATCCCGGCTTCTTCGAGGCGCAGGTGGCCGAAGGGCGCGGCAGCGACAACGCCATCATCCTCTACACCTCCGGCACCACCGGCAAGCCCAAAGGCGTGTGCCAGACCCACGCCGCGCTGACGGCCGCCGGCACCGGCGGCACCGGTTTCGAAAATCTGACCGACGCCGAAGACATCCTCTCCTACCTGCCGATGGCCTGGGTGGGCGACTGCCTGTTCTCCTTCGCCCAGGCGATGACCGCCGGCTTCACCGTCAACTGCCCCGAATCCGGCGAAACAGTCATGACCGACATGCGCGAAATCGGCCCGACCTACTACTTCGCCCCGCCGCGCGTATTCGAGAACATGCTGACCACCGTGATGATACGAATGGAGGACGCCAGCGCCATCAAGCGCCGCATGTTCCACTACTTTATGGCCGTGGCGCGCCGCTGCGGCGCCCAGATTTTGGACGGCAAGCCGGTGCCGCTGGCCGATCGCCTGCGCTACGCCGCCGGCAGGCTGCTGGTCTATGGGCCGCTGAAAAACGTGCTGGGCATGTCGCGCATCCGCGTCGCCTACACGGCCGGCGCGGCGATCGGGCCGGACCTGTTCCGCTTCTACCGCTCCATCGGCGTCAACCTCAAGCAGTTCTACGGCTCCACCGAAACCTGCGCCTACATCTGCCTGCAGCCGGATGGGCAGATCAAGTTCGACAGCGTCGGCCTGCCGGCGCCCGGCGTCGAGGTCAGGCTGGCCGACAACGGCGAGGTGCTGGTCAAATCGCCCACCTTGATGGACTGCTACTACAAGCGTCCCGACGCCACCAGCGAAGCGATCGATGCGCAAGGCTACTTCCACACCGGCGACGCCGGCCTGTTCGACGCCGATGGCCACCTGAAAATCATCGACCGCGCCGCCGACGTGGGACGCATGAACAGCGGCGCCATCTTCGCGCCCAACTATGTCGAGAACAAGTTGAAGTTCTTCCCCTTCATCAAGGAGGCGGTGGTGTTCGGCCACCAACG
Source organism: Duganella sp. 1224 (assembly GCF_013408245.1). GTDB lineage: Bacteria > Pseudomonadota > Gammaproteobacteria > Burkholderiales > Burkholderiaceae_D > Rugamonas. Next base: position 39,458 of record NZ_JACBYS010000005.1, on the reverse strand, counting down.
CGATGAGGTCTGCGCCTTCATCAACATCGATATGGAAGCGGTGGGCAACTGGGCGGAACGGCGCGGCATTGCCTACGCCGGCTATACCGACCTGGCCGCGCACGCCGCCGTGTATGGCCTGGTGCGCGACTGCATCGAACAAGTCAACGCCGACCTGGCCGCCGAACCGTCGATGAGCGAGACGCAAATCCACCGCTACCTGGTGCTGCACAAGGAACTCGACCCCGATGACGATGAGCTGACCCGCACGCGCAAGGTACGCCGCAAGTTCATCGCCGAGAAGTACGCGGTGCTGATCGATGCGCTCTACAGCGGCAAGACCGCGCAGTACATCGAAACACAGGTCAAATTCGAGGACGGCCGCACCGGCATGGTGGCGGCGGATCTGCAGATCGAACCCTGCAAAACCTACCCTGCCGTGCAGGCAGCGGCATGACGGAGGCGGCGCACATGCAGATGAATGAACCTGAAGCGCACTTCAACACAACGCGCCGGCCCACCGGCCCGGTCATCCTCGACCTGAAGAACATTTCGCTGTCGTTCGGCGGCGTGCGCGCGCTGACCGATATTTCTTTCGACGTGCGCCAGCACGAAATCCGCGCCATCATCGGCCCCAATGGTGCCGGCAAAAGCTCGATGCTGAACGTGATCAACGGCGTCTACCGCCCGCAGCAAGGGCAGATCGTCTATCGCGGCGAGGTGCGCAAGAATATGGACTGCCACGCGGCGGCCAAATCCGGCATCGCCCGCACCTTCCAGAACATCGCGCTGCTCAAGGGCATGTCGGTGCTGGACAACATCATGACCGGCCGTAACCTGAAGATGAAGTCCAGCTTCCTGATGCAGGCGCTGTATTGGGGCCCGGCGCGGCGCGAGGAAATCGCCCACCGCGTCAAGGCCGAGGAAATCATCGACTTCCTGGAGATCCAGGCCATCCGCAAGACGCCAGTGGGCCGCCTGCCTTATGGCCTGCAAAAGCGCGTGGAGCTGGGCCGCGCGCTGGCCGCCGAACCGGACATCCTGCTGCTGGACGAACCCATGGCCGGCATGAACGTCGAGGAAAAACAGGACATGTGCCGCTTCATCCTCGACGTCAACGACCAATTCGGCACCACCATTGTGCTGATCGAGCATGACATGGGCGTGGTGATGGACATCTCCGACCGCGTTGTGGTGCTCGACTACGGCAAAAAAATCGGCGACGGCACACCGGACGAAGTGCGCGCCAACCAGGACGTGATCAACGCCTACCTGGGAGTGGCCCACCCATGAACTTCTTCTTCGAGGTGCTGATCGGCGGCCTGCTATCCGGCGTGATGTACGCGCTGGTGGCCATCGGCTTTGTGCTGATCTACAAGGCGTCCGGCGTATTCAATTTTGCGCAGGGCGCGATGGTGTACTTCGCCGCGCTCACCTGCGTCGGCGTGATGGACAAGCTGGGCGTATCGCTGTGGATCGCGCTGCCGGTCACGGTGGCGGTGATGATCGCGCTCGGGCTGGCGATCGAGCGCGTGGTGCTGCGGCCCTTGGTCAACCAGCCGGAAATCACGCTGTTCATGGCCACCATCGGGCTGGCCTTTTTCATCGAGGGCCTGGCGCAGCTGGTGTTCGGCGCGCAGGTACGCAAGCTGGAGCTGCCGATCGAAGATGTGCCGTCGCAGTACCTGATGGACCACTACAACATCCTCGTCTCGCAGTTCGACATCATGGCGGCCGCCGTGTGCGGGCTGCTGGTCACCACGCTGGCCCTGCTGTTCTCGAAAACCAAAGTCGGCCGCGCGCTGCGCGCGGTGGCGGACGACCACCAGGCCGCGCTGGCGGTCGGCATTCCGCTGCAGCGCATCTGGGCCGTGCTGTGGGCGGTGGCCGGGCTGGTGGCGCTGGTGGCGGGGATGCTGTGGGGCGCGCGCAATGGCGTGCAGTTCGCGCTGACCTTCGTGGCGCTGAAGGCGCTGCCGGTGCTGATTCTCGGCGGCTTTACGTCGATGCCGGGCGCGATCGTCGGTGGCCTGATCATCGGCGCGTCCGAAAAACTGGCCGAGGTGTATATCGGACCGCTGGTCGGCGGCGGCATCGAGGGCTGGTTCCCCTACGTGCTGGCGCTGCTGTTCCTGCTGGTGCGGCCGGAAGGGCTGTTCGGCGAAAAAATCATCCGGAGGATCTGATGCTTTACCGCGAAGCAGGACAATTCAAGACCAGCTACGAGGCCGATGGCCAGATCTTCCCCATCGTGCAGGACCGCATCGCCATGCTGGCCTTGCTGGCGGTGGCCATCGTGTTTGTGCCGCTGCTGGCGTCGCCGTATGTGCTGTCGGCGATTCTGATTCCCTTCCTGATTTTCTCGCTGGCCGCGCTCGGCCTCAACATCCTGACCGGCTACGCGGGGCAGCTGTCGCTGGGTACGGCTGCCTTCATGGCGGTGGGCGCGTTCGCATCGTATAACTTCATCCTGCGCATTCCCGGCTTGCCGGTGCTGGTCGCGTTTGTGCTGGGAGGCCTGAGCGCCGCGCTGGTCGGCATCGCCTTCGGCCTGCCGTCGCTGCGCATACGCGGCTTCTATCTCGCCGCCGCCACGCTGGCCACGCAGTTCTTCGTGGTCTGGTGCCTGACCAAGATTCCCTACCTGACCAATTACAGCACTTCCGGCGTCATCACCGCCCAGCCCATCGTCATCCTCGGCTACGCGTTTGACACGCCGGACCGCAAATACCTGCTGGTGCTGGGAGTGGTGGCGGTGATGGCGCTGCTGGCCAAGAACATGATCCGCTCCAACGTCGGCCGCTCATGGATGGCGGTGCGCGACATGGACGTGGCGGCGGAAGTGATCGGCTTCCGCCTGATGCGCACCAAGCTGCTGGCCTTCGCCGTCAGCTCCTTCTACTGCGGCGTGGCCGGCGCGCTGTATGCGTACGCCTATCTCGGCACGGTGGAGCCGGAAGCCTACAACCTCGATCTGTCGTTCCGCATCCTGTTCATGATCATTATCGGCGGCGTCGGTTCGGTGTTGGGCTCCTTTCTTGGCGCGGCCTTCATCGTGCTGCTGCCGGTGCTGCTGAATGTCGTCGCACACAGCCTCGCGCTGCCGACCAGCGTGGCCTCCAACCTGGAGCTGATGGTGTTTGGCGCGCTGATTATTTTCTTCCTGATCGTCGAGCCGCACGGCCTGGCGCGTCTGTGGCAGATAGGTAAAGAGAAATTGCGTCTGTGGCCGTTCCCTCACTAAAACAATACAGGAGACTAGTCTATGAAACGCTTTGCATCCATTGTTGCCGGCATGCTGCTGGCGGCCAGCGGCGCCGCCCTCGCGCAGCCCGCGGAGCAGTACGTCGCCCTGCCCTCCTACCGCGTGGGCCCTTACGCGGCGGGCGGTTCCGGCTTTTACGGGGGGATTATCGACTACTTCAATCTGGTCAACCTGTCCGGCGGCGTGAACGGCGTGAAGATTTCATGGGAAGAGTGCGAGACGGAGTACAACCCGTCGCGCGGCGTGGAATGCTACGAGCGCCTGAAAACCCGGAATGGCGGCGCCACGCTGGTGGAACCGCTGTCCACCGGCGTAGCCTACGGCATCCTGGACCGCCTGGCGGTCGACAAGATTCCAATGACGATGATCGGCTACGGCCGTTCCGATGCCGCCAACGGCAAGGTCTTCCCTTACGTCTTCCCGCTCATCACCAGCTACTGGAACCAGGCCGCCGCGATGATCAAGTACCTCGGCGACAAGGAGGGCGGCATGGCAAAGCTGAAAGGGAAAAAGATCGTCCACCTGTACCACGACTCGGCCTTCGGCAAGGAACCCCTGCCGGTGCTGGAGGCGCTGTCGAAGCAGCATGGCTTTGAGCTGATCAAGATTCCGGTGACGCCGCCCGGCAGCGAACAGCAGTCGCAGTGGCTGCAGATCCGCCAGGCGCGTCCTGACTACGTGATCCTGTGGGGCTGGGGCTCGATGAACGCGGTGGCCATCAAGACCGCGCAGCGCAACGGCTTCCCGCGAGAGAAGATCCTCGGCGTGTGGTGGGCTGGCTCGGAGGAAGACACCGTGCCGACCGGCGACGCGGCCAAGGGTTACAGCGCGATGACCTTCAACACGCCGGGCAACTACCCGGTGCTGGACGAGATTCGCAAAAAGCTCTACGACGCCGGCAAGGGCAATCTGGCCGATCCATCGCGCATCGGCAGCGTGTATCACATGCGCGGCGTGAGCGCGGCGATCCTGTGGGTGGAGGCGATGCGCACCGCGCAGGAGAAGTTCGGCAAGGGCAAGCGCGTGAGCGGCGAGCAGTTGCGCTGGGGCCTGGAGAACCTGAACGTGGACGAGGCGCGCCAGAAAGCCATCGGCGCCTTCGGCATGCTGCCGGTGGTGAAGACCAGCTGTGACGATCATGAGGGCTCGGGCGCCGTCAAAGTGCAGCAATGGGATGGCAAGAAGTGGAATGCCATCACGCCCAACTGGATCATCGGCGACAAGGCACTGACCCGCAGGCTGCTGGAGGAAAGCTCGGCGGCCTATGCGGCCGAGAAGAAAATCACGCCGGCGTGCCTGAAATGACAGCCGCCGCCACCACCGCATTCCCGGCGGCGTCCTACCTGGCTGTGAATAACATCGAGGTTATCTACAACCACGTCATCCTGGTGTTGAAGGGCGTGTCGCTGCAGGTCCCGCAGGGCAAGATCGTCGCCCTGCTGGGCGCCAACGGCGCCGGCAAATCCACCACGCTGAAGACCATCTCCACGCTGCTGCGCGGCGAGCGGGGCGACGTCACCAAGGGCGAAGTTCAGTTCAAGGGCGAACGCATCGACCAGCTCACGCCCAATGAACTGGTCAAACGCGGCCTGTCGCAGGTGATGGAAGGCCGTCACTGCTTCGGCCACCTGAGCATCGAGGAAAACCTGCTCACCGGCGCCTACACGCGCAACGCTCCGCGCGCGGAACTGAAGGCATCGCTGGAAAAGGTCTACCACTACTTTCCGCGCCTGAAGGAGCGCCGCGGCAGCCAGGCCGGTTACACCTCCGGCGGCGAGCAGCAGATGTGCGCCATCGGCCGCGCGCTGATGGCGCGGCCGTCCATGATCCTGCTGGACGAACCATCGATGGGCATCGCGCCGCAGATCGTCGAAGAGATCTTCGGCATCGTCAAGGACTTGAACAGCAAGGAAAACGTCTCCTTCCTGCTGGCCGAACAGAACACCAGCATCGCCTTGCGCTATGCCGACTTTGGCTACATCCTTGAAAACGGCCGCGTAGTGATGGAAGGCGCGGCCGCCGACCTGGCCTGCAACGAAGACGTGAAGGAGTTCTACCTCGGCGTCTCCGGCGCCGGCCGCACGAGCTTCCGCGACATGAAATTTTACCGGCGCCGCAAGCGCTGGCTAGCGTAAGGAACAGCATGAATCTCACCAAGGCCAAGGCCTACTGCCGCAAGCTGCCAGGCGCCACGGAGGACATCAAATGGGAAACCAATCTGGTGTTCTCCGTCGGCGAAAAAATGTTCGCCGTGACCGGCGCGGACGGCAGCGAACGGGGCATCAGCTTCAAGGTGGATGACGACCGCTTCCTGGAACTGACCGACCGTTCCGGCATCATTCCGGCACCGTATCTGGCGCGCGCCAAATGGGTCTATATCGAAGACCCCAAGGCCGTCAGCGATGCCGAGGCGGCAGAACTGCTGCGGCGCTCCTACGAACTGGTGTTCGCCAAACTGACCAGGAAACTGCAACGCGAAATACAAGGAGCATGATCATGTCCGATACGCTCGACAGCCTGGAAACACGCCCGCCGGAACAGCGCGAACGCGATCTGATGGCGCGCCTGCCGCAACTGGTGGCGCGCGCCAAGGCCGCCGCCGGCTGGGCGCGCATCCTCAAGGACGTCAACCCGGCCGACATCGACAGCCGCGCGGCCTTGGCCACGTTGCCGGTCACGCGCAAGTCCGGGCTGCGCGACCTGCAAACGCAACAGCCGCCATTTGGCGGCCTGAATACCACGCCGATCGGCCAGCTGGCGCGCGTCTACATGTCGCCCGGCCCCATCTTCGATCCCGAAGGGCGCCGCCAGGACTGCTGGCGTTTCGCGCGGCCGATGTATGCGGCCGGCGTGCGCGCAGGCAGTCTGCTGCAAAACTGTTTTTCCTACCATTTCACGCCGGCGGCGTTCATGGTGGAAGGCGGCGCCGCGCGCATTGGCTGCGCGGTGATCCCGGCCGGCAGCGGCCAGACCGAGATGCAGGTGCAAGCCATCCACGCGCTGCGGCCGGACACCTATGTCGGCACGCCGTCCTTCCTGAAGATCATCATCGAGAAGGCGCGCGAGATGAACGTCGATATCGGCAGCATCCGCCAGGCCATGGTCGGCGCCGAGGCACTGCCGGAATCGCTGCGCGCATGGCTGATGGAACATGGCGTGCCGCGCGTGCTGCAGATGTACGCCTCGGCCGATATCGGCAGCATCGCCTACGAAACCCACAGCGGCGACGCGCGCGATCCCGGCATGGTGCTGGACGAGGACGTGATCCTGGAAATCGTCCGCCCCGGCAGCGGCGAGCCGGTGCCGCCGGGCGAAGTGGGCGAGGTGGTAATCACGGTGTTCAATCCCGACTACCCGCTGATCCGTTTTGCCACCGGCGACCTGTCGGCGATACTGACCGGTGCGCCGCCGCTGCCGTGCGGCCGCACCAACACCCGCATCAAGGGCTGGCTGGGACGCGCCGACCAGACCACCAAGGTGCGCGGCATGTTCGTGCACCCGTCGCAGGTGCATGACATCGCGCGCCGCCATCCGCAGATTGTGAAGGCGCGGCTGGTGGTGTCCGGCCAGATCGCGCAGGAGACGATGACGCTGCATTGCGAGGTGGCCGATCCCGCCAGCGCCAGCGACGGCGACATCATCGACTCGATCCGCAGGCTGACCAAATTGCGCGGCGAGGTGCGGTTTGTCGCCATCGGCAGCCTGCCCAACGACGGCAAGGTGATCGCCGACGTCCGCGATTACCAGTAAAATATCGTCCTTCACACGTTCGTTTAACAAAAGATCATGCAAGACTTCCACCACAACCGCGCCCGCGCCCTGATGCAGAGCGCCGAAGAACTGTATTCGAAACAGGACGTCGACACCGCCGTCAGCGCGATGGCCGACACGCTCAACGCCCGCTTCAACCATCCGGACAGCGAGGAGTTCCCGCTGGTGCTGGGCGTGATGGGCGGCGCCGTGGTTTTCACCGGCAACCTGCTGCCGCAGCTGACCTTCCCGCTCGAATTCGACTACATCCACGTCAGCCGCTACGGCGACGAGGACCGCGGCGGCGAAGTGGTGTGGAAAGTGGTGCCGCGCTCAAACGTCAGCGGCCGCACCGTGATCGTGCTGGATGATATTCTGGACGAGGGTGAAACGCTGGCCCACGTCAAACAGCGCCTGCTGGACATGGGCGCCAGGGAAGTGATCCTGGCCGTGTTCTGCGACAAGGCGATCGGCAAGACCAAGCCGGTGAAGGCGGACATCGTTGGCATCACCATCCCCAACCGCTTCGTGGTCGGCTTTGGGATGGACGCCTATGGCTACTGGCGCAACCTGCCGGGCCTGTGGGCGATCAAGACCGACAACTAAGGACGCAGCGCATAGGTGTTGACGAATTTGCGGACGCCGTCCGGGTGCGCTTTTTTCCACGCCTCGAATTCGGCGCGCCAGGACTCGCGGTACTGCAACAGCATCAGCCCCGCTTCCAGCTGGCCGTCCCTGGCCAGCATGCGCAGGTTCAGCAGCGCTGGATCGTGGATGTCGTCGCCGCCATTGGCCACCACCTCGTCAACCACCTTTAACGCCGAGCGCCACGCCGCCACTTCAATCGCAAACGGCTGATCGGCCACATTGGCCTGCTGGTTCTTCAGGCGCGCATCGACTTCAAACGCGGCATAGGCAAACCACATCGCGCCATCTCCCGCCAGCCTGGCTTTATCGTCGCGGTATTGTTCATCCAGATTGATGACGAACTTGCCATTGGCGTCCAGCTTCACGAAGGACTTGCGCTGGAGATGCAGCGCCGTCAGCGGGTAACCCTGCTTGCCGCGCAGCGACGCCAGCTTGTCCCAGGTCGGCAACTGGTTGGGCTGCGCGGCGATGCCGTTGAACAGCGCGGTTTCCGCCGCCGGCCACTTGCCCTGCCATGACAAGGCATCGGCCAGGAAGCGCCAGGCCTGGCCGTTCAACGGTTCGATCTCGGTCGCCTTGCGGAAGCGTTCTTCGGACTCCGGCCACTTTTTCTGCGCAAAGTAGCAGTCGCCGGCATACACCTCGGCGGCCGAATACTGCGGATCCAGGCGCGCCGCTTCCTGGTATTTGGCCAGCGCCTCGTCGTACTGCTTCGCATGGAACAACACTTCGCCTTCCTGCATCGCTTTGGCGGCGGCCGGCGTGGGCACATGCAGCGGCGCCGGTTTGTCATCCAGCAGATGGCGCAACACTTCCTGTGCCAGCGGGTCGTCCGCCCCCAGCGCCAGCGCCTGGCGGGCCACGCTCTCGGCCTGGCCGCGCAAGCGCGCCGCCGCCTCGCCCTGCGCCTGCAGCGACGCCATCATCAACACGTTCGCGATGCCAGCCAGCGGCCCCGACGCGGCCGGATCAGCCTTGGCTGCCTCCTGGAACTTGGCGATGGCATCCTTGTATTTGCCTTGCGCGGTCAGCACCACCGCCTCCTGCTGCAATGGCGCCGCCGCCTGGTTCGGCAATACGGATGCCTGACCGGCGGCGCACACCAGCGCCAGCAACAGGGATACTGCATATCCAGTTTTCATGACCATCCTCCGCAATATTGCGTTAATTGTAATTGCTTTGGATTGCTAAAAATGTCAGGATTTGTATCATGGTGAATACAATCATTTCCTGGCTTTTCCTGGCGGCCATCGCGCAGGCCGTGTTTCTCAGCATCGCGCTATTCAACCCGCGCCAGCCGGAAATGCGCACCGCCAACCGGCTGCTGTCGGCGCTGTTGCTGGTGTTTTCCGCCATCATCGGGCACGCCTGGCTGGGGCTGAACCACCTGTACCGCGTCTATCCGCACAGCGCGCTGGCCATCGTCACGCTCGGGCTGGCGGTGGGGCCGCTGCTGTATCTGTACCTGCGCGCCATGCTGTCCGACCAGCCGCTGGGCGGGCGCGCGCTGCTGCATTTTCTGCCGTTCGCGGTCGCCACGCTCGCCATGCTGCCCTTCTACCTGCGCCCGGCGGACGAAAAACTGGCGTGGATGCGCCAGCTGCGCGGCTGGCCGTGGTACCTGGCGCTGGGCGCCGTGGTGAAGCTGGTCATCCTGTTCTTTTACCTGCGCGCCAGCTACCGGCTGGTGCGGCGGGTGCCGGCGGATTCGGAACTGGTGACCGACCTGCGCCGCCTGATGCGGCTATGGCTGGCCAGCGCCGTGCTGAGCGCGCTGGCGGTGGCGATGGCGGCATTCGACATCGATCAACCACTGTCGGTGGAGGCCGTGGACGGCGGCGCGCTGATGCTGTTCGTGTTCGCCACCGCCTACACGGCGATGCGCCTGCCGCTGGGCTACCGGCCGCGCGCGCTGCCGCCTGCGCCACCACCCAAGCCGCGCTACGCCGACAAACCGTTATCCGCCGCCGACCGCGACGCCTTCCTGGCCCGGCTGACCGCCTGCATGGCGCAGGACCAGCCCTACCGCAACGGCGAACTCAAGCTGGAAGACCTGGCCGAACGGGTCGCCATGACGCCACACGAGCTGTCCCAATTGATCAACCAGCACTGCGGCACCAATTTCGCCGACTACCTCAACCGCCACCGCGTCGAGGCCCTCAAACTGGCCCTGCAAGACCCGCAACAGGCCGCCACCAGCATCCTCGACCTGGCAATGATCGCCGGATTTAACAGCAAAAGCGCGATGAACCGCGCATTCAAGAAATACACCGACATGACGCCCGGCGAATTCCGCGAACAGGCAAAAACTACCGCCTAACGAGGTGCCAGATCATCATTTGCGACGCCGCGACCGGCCTGGCGCGGCACACTGGGGCATCTCAACCAGGAGCCACGCATGAAACTTACCCACCTCGCCTTCAGCTTTCTGGTCTGCGCGCCAGCCATCGCCGCCCAGACCTGGATCACCAACGTCAGGCTGGTGTCGCCGGAAAAACTGGACCGCATTGACACCGGCAGTGTCCTGATCGACAACGACCGCATCGTCCGCGTGGAGCGCGGCACCGGCAGCAACGTCCCCAAGGGCGCCACCCGCGTCGATGGCAAGGGCTACTACCTGACGCCCGGCCTGATCGATTCCCACGTCCACCTGTTCGCCGTGCCCGGCATGAGCTTCGAGCAGGCCGACCACATGCAAGCCATGGCCAACGCCTATTTCGCGCAAATGCCGCGATCTTACCTCTACTATGGCTATACCACCGTCATTGATCTGGCGGCAGGCAGCCGCGACTTCATCAACCGCGTCAAGGCCATGCCGCGCCATCCGGACATTTATGACTGCGGTCCGCCGCTGGTGTTTGCCAACGGCTACCCTTCCTCCTACGCGCCGCCGGAACACCGCTTCGAGATGTTTTCCAACTTCATCTACGACCCGGCCCAGGCCGACAAGATTCCCAGCCGCTACAAGCCCGAGGACTACACGCCCGCGAAAGGGGTAGCGCGGGCGAAGGCGGACGGCGCCATTTGCGTCAAGACCCACTATGAACACGGCTTTGGCAGCCAGCGCAATCTGCCGGTGATGAGCCCGGCCGTCTATGGCGAGGTGCGCGCCGCCGCCACCCGCGACGGCCTCACGCTGGTCACCCACGGCAACTCGTTTGAAGCCCAGACCTTCGCCGTCAACGGCGGCGTCGACGTCCTGGCGCACGGCATGTGGCACTGGGGTGCGCTGAACAATTCGCCGGAGTTACCAGACGAAATCAAACAATTGCTGGACAAAATCGTCGAGCGCCGCATCGGCTACCAGCCGACCATGCAAGTGCTGTACGGCCTGCGCGCCTATGTCGATCCCGATTATCTGAACACCCCGGCCCTGGCCAAACTGCTGCCGCCCGCCATGCTGGCGTGGCTGAAGACGCCGGAAGGCAGCTGGTTCAAGGAGGAAGTGGCGGAACCGGGTGAGACTGACGAGGACGTTCGTCACGGCATGGAAGCGCCGCTGCGCCGTCAGCGCCAGGTGGTGGCCTATCTGGCGAGCAAAAACGCCAACTTCCTGTTCGGCACCGACACGCCATCCTCACCAACCTACGGAAATATTCCCGGGCTGAACGGCTATCTGGAAATGCAAAACCTGCACAACGCGGGGCTGTCGCTGGCCCAGTTGTTCCAGGCGGCCACCATCAACAACGCCCGGGCCTTCCACCTGGATCGGGATCTGGGCACCATCGAAGCCGGCAAGGTGGCGAACCTGGTGCTGATGAAAGAGTCGCCGCTGCAAGACGTCCGTGCCTACGATACGGTAAACACAGTCTGGCTGCGCGGCAAACCGATGGCGCGCGACAGCCTCGCCGTCGGCCAGTGATTACAGCGCCAGGCGGGCGCGGGCGGCGTCGTACTCGCGCTTCAGGCGCTCGACCATGTCGCCGGCCGAGGGAATGTCATCCATCAGGCCGACGCCCTGACCGGCGCCCCAGATGTCGCGCCAGGCCTTGGCGCTGCTGGAACCGAAGTTCATCGCGGTCTTGTCGGCGGTCGGCAGCGCGTCCGGGTCGAGGCCTGCGGCCACGATGGATTTTTTCAGGTAATTGCCGTGAACTCCGGTGAACAGGTTCGAATAGACGATATCCGCGGCGGTCGACTCGATGATCGCCTCGCGGTAGCCGTCGCTGACGTTGGATTCCTTGGTGGCCAGCCAGCGCGAACCAATGTAGGCAAAGTCGGCGCCCATGGCCTGGGCCGCCAGGATCGCGTCACCGGTTGCAATCGATCCGGACAGCGCAATCGGGCCCTTGAAGAACTTGCGCACCTCGCCCACCAGCGCGAACGGCGACAGCGTGCCCGCATGGCCCCCGGCGCCGCTGGCCACCAGGATCAGGCCGTCCACGCCGGCTTCCAGCGCCTTTTCGGCGTGACGGATGGAAATCACATCGTGCAGCACGATGCCGCCGTAGCTGTGGATGGCGTCCAGCATCTCTTTCGGCGGCGCGCGCAGCGACGAGATGATGATCGGAATCTGGTGCTTGACGCACACTTCGACGTCATGCGCGAGGCGGTCGTTGGACTGGTGTACGATCTGGTTGACGGCGATCGGGCCGACGCGCTTGTCCGGGTTGGCGGCCTGGAAATCGGCCAGCTCCTTCTGCAGATCGGTCAGCCACACATCCAGCAGCTCGGCCGGACGCGCGTTCAGCGCCGGGAACGAGCCGACTATGCCGGCCTTGCACTGGGCCGCCACCAGCGCCGGTCCACTGGCGATGAACATCGGGGATGCGATGACGGGAAGGGTGAGGTTTTGCAAGACTGCGGGCAAGGTCATGGCGTACTCGCTGACGTGAGTTGATCGGTGTGAACGATTATAGTTCGAAAATAGTACGATCGTGCCGAAACTAGGGCAAACCCTCTACATTTACTGGTTAAGTAAGTACTCACCCTCTACGCGGGCGGCAGCGCTGCGTACCAGCTGGCCCACTGCCCAGCGGCCGAGCTGGTCCGGCGACTGCTTCAGAAAGTTGCTATTGGCGGCCGCGAACACCGGCATCGAGGTCAGCAACGCCGGCACATCGGCCAGCGCGATCCGCTGGCGCTCCAGCAACAGGAACTTGAGCAGCACCTTCAGCGCGTTCTGCGCGTTGCGGACCGGATCAGCTTCCAGGTAGTCCAGCCGCGAACGCGCGCGGGCCAGCGCGCCGGCCATGTCGGTGAACGGCGCGCCGTGGCCGGGGATGACGACCGCCACGTCCAGCCCGGCAATCAGGTCCAGCGTGGCGCGCTCTTCGGCAAAACCGGACTGGCCGTCCAGCTCGGGAAAGATGACGCCGAAGCCGTTTTCCCACAGCGCGTCGGCCGACACCAGCACTTTTTCCTGGGGACAGTAAAAAATCAGCGCATGCGGATCGTGGCCGGGCGCGGCCAGCGCCTGCCATGCCATGTCGCCCAGCGTCAGCGTGTCGCCGGGCGCGATGGTGGCGTCGAAGGTGAAGCGGTCGCAGCGCTGGCCGGTGGCCTTGAAACTGAGCGCCTCCACGTCCCAGTGCCGCACCTTGTCGGCCTCCGCCACCGGGATCGAGGTCTGGCAGCCAAAGTGCGCCTGCAGCATGGCGTTGCCGCCGCAATGGTCGGAATGCAGGTGGGTGTTGATGATCTGGTCCAGATGGCGGCCGTGCAGCACGTGGCGCACCAGTTCCAGCGTTTGCTGCGCGTGGCTGACGTAGCCGGTATCGATGATGGCCGTGTCGTGCCGTCCCAGCAGCAGGATGTTGTTGGACGACAGCCAGCCCCGCTGCAGCACCTGTATCGCCTCGGGCAGCATGGTTATTGCTCCTCGTCGTCGAAACGGATGGTTTGCCGGCGCAGCGGCAGTTCGGCCCACACGGCGCGCTTGAACTCATCGTCGGCCTGGCCCCAGGCAACAATTTCCTCGAGGGTGCGCAGGCAGCCCATGCAATAGCGCCGGTCCGTGTCCATCTTGCACAAACTGACACAAGGCGACGGCACCGGGGACGGAATAGTGTTAGCGGCTTCACTCATGGCGTCATTATGCCGCGAAGCCGCTTGACGCGGGGCGCAGTCGGCGTAGACTTACCATCCATATAGATGGTGCTCGGATGGAGACACTGTGGCCAAACAAGAAATCAAGCTGAAGACTGCCGAATCGGAAAAAATCACCATCAATCTCGGTCCCATCGACTTAGGACAGATTGACCTGCTGGTACAGGAAGGGTTTTACTCCAACCGTACCGATCTGATACGCACGGCAATCCGCAATCAGCTGAACCAGCACGCCGAGGTGGTCAGGCAGACCGTGGCGCGCAAGAGTCTGGTACTGGGCATGCAGCATTATTCGCGCGCCGACCTGGAAGCAATCCAGGCGGCGGGGGAGCGGCTGCAAATCCAGGTGCTGGGCCTGGCCAGCATCGCCAGCGACGTGTCGGTCGAACTGGCACTGGCGACTATCGAATCCATTTTTGTACTCGGCTCGCTGCATGCCAGCGCTGTTCTCAAGACTGCCCTGGCGACGCGCATCCATTAAGGAGTGCCATGAAGCTCAATTTTCTCACCCAGATGCGCGAAGCTGCGCAGCAGATGTTCCACAAGGGCGCGCCTGTGCGACGCCAGACCATGCGTGATATTAATCCGCCGCCGCCGAACGCGGCGCCCCCGACGCCGGTGCCGGAGTCCGGCCAGCAGCCGAATCCGGCCACGCATCCGGCCGAGTTCGCGCAAGACATGCTGAACCGCATGGGCATCAAGATCGATCTGCAGGCCAATCTGGAGCGGGCCATCGATGTCGGTTCGCTGCTGCATCCGGCGCCGGCGCAACCGCTGCCGGCGGGGGCGCAGTTTGTCAGCGGCAGTTATACCAACCATGCCGGCACGCGCAACTACAAGCTGTACATTCCGTCCAGCTATCGCGGCCAGCCCATGCCGCTGCTGGTGATGCTGCACGGCTGCACGCAGAATCCGGATGACTTCGCCGCCGGCACGCAGATGAACCAGCGCGCGGAGGAACTGGGCTGGCTGGTGGTGTATCCCGAGCAGACGGCGCAGGCCAATCACTCCAAGTGCTGGAACTGGTTCAACGCCATCGACCAGCAGCGCGGACAAGGGGAGCCGTCCATCATCGCCGGCATCGCGCGCCAGGTCATCGACGAGTATGCGGTCAATGCGCGGCAGGTGTATGTGGCGGGCTTGTCGGCTGGCGGGGCGATGGCGGTGATTGCCGGCACGCTGTATCCGGAATTGTTTGCGGCGGTGGGCGTGCATTCGGGCTTGCCGTTTGCTTCGGCACAGGATTTGCCGTCGGCGCTGACGGCCATGAAGCGTGGCGTCAAGCAGGCGGCCAAGGCGGGCAATGGGTCGCAGCCGATCATTGTGTTCCATGGGGACCATGACACCACGGTGAATCCGAGCAATGGCGAGCAGGTGATGGCGCAGCGGTTGCATCATCATCGCGGCGCGCGGCCGTTGGTGCGCTCGGGCGCGGTGCCGAATGGCTATCGCTACACGCAGACCACGCACACCAAGGCGGACGGGTCGACGCTGGGCGAGCATTGGGTGGTGCACGGCGCGGGCCACGCCTGGTCGGGCGGCAGCGCGTCTGGCAGCTATACCGATGCCAAGGGGCCGGATGCCAGCCGCGAAATGCTGCGCTTCTTCCGCAACGTGAGCTGATCAGATCGTGCCGGTGGCGCGCAGGATCAGGCCGACCACCGCCAGCACATTGGTAATCATCAGCCCGGCCATCCAGGAGACCAGCCGGTCGATGCGATTGCTCAGATGGTCGATGCGCTTATCCTGACGATCGATCGCCCGGTCAAAGCGCTCAATGGCCATCGCCAACGAACGATCAAATCGCGCTACGGCCTCCGCCTGGGAATGCTCGAAGCGGACGATTATCTCGGCCTGAGAACGGTCGAGCCGACCAGCTGTCTCCACCTGAGAATGCTCAAGCCGGGTGGCTGTCTCGGCCAGAGCACGGTCAAACCGATTGGCGGTCTCGGCCAGAGCACCGTTAAACCGGCTGGCTGTCGCGGCTTGGGTATGCTCGAGCCGGCTGGCTGTCTCGGCAAGGGCACGGTCAAAACGATTGGCTGTCTCGGCCTGCGAATTCTCAAGCCGGCTGGCTGTCTCGGCAAGGGCACGGTCAAAACGATTGGCTGTCTCGGCCTGCGAATTCTCAAGCCGGGTGGTTGTCTCGGCAAGGGTACGGTCAAAACGATTGGCTGTCTCGGCCTGCGAATTCTCAAGCCGGGTGGCTGTCTCGGCAAGAGAGCGATCAAACCGGGCAACTATTTCTGCTTGAGAACGCTCGAATCGTTCAGATGTTTCGACCAGCGCGCGATTGAATCGTTCCGTTGTCGCCTCGAAGCGGGCATTGGTGTCGTCGCGGAGTACATCGATTTTGTCACGCAGGGAGGCGAATCCGGCCAGCATGGCCTGATGATGTGCTTCCTGCGCGCGCTGCAAGGACGCCAGCGCGCTGGTGACGTGGTCCATTTGCGTCTCCAGCCGCACGATGCGGACGATCTGGTCATCGTCCGCCGCGCCACTGGGCTTGTCAAGCGAGGGCGGGTTCATATTCCGCTCTGGCTCAGGCCAACAACATGCGCGCGTACACGCCGGCGATAGCGGTAATGTTGGCCAACATCAGGCCGATCAGCCAGAGGGTGTGCCGATCCATCCGGTCCTGCAGGCGCTCTATCCGCTCCAGCGTGTGCAAATGCACCTGGTCGATCCGGCTTTGAAGAGCGCTTATCTGTCCTTGCGTGTTGATATATACCTGGTCGATCCGGCTTTGAAGGCCGCTTATCTGTCCTTGCGTGTTGACATACAGCTGGTCAATCCGGTCACGTAGGTCGTCGAAGCGCGTCAGCGTGTATTGAAAGTGTTGCTCTTGCGTGCGCTGCAGGGCGGCAAGAACGCCGGTCACGTTATTCATATCGGTCTCCAGCCGCACGATGCGGGCCAGATGACCATCGTGGCCACCGCCACTGTGGTTGTCAAGCGAGGTCGGGTTCATGTCAGCGCTTCCGGTGAAGGTTATGCGCTATTGTCCGAGGCCGCCGCCGGGGGCGTTTGAGGATGATCAAGGATGTGCTGGCGCAGACAGGCCGGGCACCAGCAGCTGGCGCCGGCGTCCGAGGGCACGGGCAGCGCGGCCGGCAGATAGGTACACCAGCACGGTTGCGCGGCAGCGGCGTCGGCGTCCTTCATGGCGCAGGAAAACTGCGCGCCGCAGCGGGAACAGGTACTCATGGCTTCAGCGTATCGGAGCTTCCGGGAAATTACAACCGGATGGCCCTATAATGCGTGCTTGAGTGCAGCCAGAGGCTGTAAAATTGCGCCCAAAATCTTCTTACCGGAATCGCCATGACCCAACTGACCAATCTGAAATTAGGCAATGACGCCGACGACCTGACCGCCGTTGAACCACGGATCAAGGCGCAAATTCTGGCTGAGGCTCTCCCGTACATCCGCAATTACCACGGCAAAACCATCGTCATCAAATACGGCGGCAACGCCATGACCGACGAACGCCTGAAACACGGCTTCGCCCGCGATGTCATTTTGCTCAAACTGGTCGGCATGAATCCGGTGGTGGTCCACGGCGGCGGTCCGCAGATCGACAACGCGCTGAAGAAAATCGGCAAGCAGGGCACCTTCGTGCAGGGCATGCGCATCACCGACGAAGAAACCATGGAAGTCGTCGAATGGGTGCTGGGCGGCGAAGTGCAGCAGGACATCGTGATGTTGATTAATCACTACGGCGGCCAGGCGGTCGGCCTGACCGGCAAGGATGGCGGCCTGATCCGCGCGCGCAAGATGGCCATGCCGGACAAGGAAAATCCAGGCCAGACGCTGGACATCGGCTTCGTCGGCGAAATCGAGGCGATCAACCCGGCCGTGGTCAAGGCGCTGCAGGACGACGCCTTCATCCCGATCATCTCGCCGATCGGCTTCGGCCAGGACGGCCAGGCCTACAACATCAACGCCGACGTGGTCGCCGGCAAGATCGCCGAAATCCTCAAGGCCGAAAAGCTGATCATGATGACCAATATCGCCGGCGTGCAGGACAAGCAGGGCAACCTGGTGACCGACCTGTCGGCGCGCGAGATCGACGAGATGTTCGCCGACGGCACGATTTCCGGCGGCATGCTGCCCAAAATTTCATCAGCGCTGGACGCCGCCAAGTCCGGCGTCAACACCGTCCACATCATCGATGGCCGCATTGAGCACTCTTTGTTGCTGGAAGTCTTGACCGAACAGGCATTTGGCACTATGATCCGGTCTCACTGAAAAAAAGGCGGTCTCGCCGGCAATCGGTGAAACCGCCACATTTTCACATGCCCTTGTAGCTCAGTGGTAGAGCACTCCCTTGGTAAGGGAGAGGCCACGTGTTCAATCCACGTCAAGGGCACCACTCCTCGCAGCACCCTTCCCAGCTTAGTAAATCCGCTCCACCGTCAGGCCGCGCTTGCGCAGCAGTTCCGGCACGCTCGCTTTGCCGATCAGATGCAGCACGCCGATCGCCGCCACACTGTTGTTTTCGCGCGCCATCAGCTTGACCATGCCGTCGGCCAGCGCCGGATTGCGGCCTTCCAGCAACACCTTCTGCATGAAGCGGCCCGACAGGCTGTCGTCGCCCTCCGCCTTCAGCGCCAGCGCATCCAGCGCCTTGACGTCGGCGTGCCGCCAGGCCTCGGCGATCTCGCGCGCCTGGTCGGCCTGCTCCTTGTCCTCGATGCCGGCGATGGTTTCCTGCAGGAAGGTCAACTGCTCGGCCGGCGTCATCTTGTCGAACAGCGCCATCTGGCTGTCCGGCGATTCCAGCTCCAGCACTTTCTGGCCGGCGTCGTGCGCCTGCTTCGCCAGGTACGCGTCCACCGCCAGCGCGGCGTCATAACCCTGCGCGCCGAACTCGCTCACCGTCAGCACGCTGGCCAGCAGCCACGGCTTCATCGGCGCCACCGTCTCCGGCGCGATGTTGTACTGCTTGAGCAGGCGGTTGAGGCGCTGGCGCCATTCCGGCGACAGCGCCGACGAGCCCTTGGCGCTGATGCCGTACTGCTGCACCGAGCGCGCCAGCTTCTGCTGATCGGCCAACGGATCGATCTCCAGCGCCAGCACCGGCGCGTTCTTCAGCAGCCCGGCCAGGCGCGGCTCCAGCGGATAGAAGTCCCTGGCGCCGACATGGATGGTGCCGAACAAATACAAGGTGTGCCCATCCTGCTGCACCTTGAACAGCGCCCCCCGGTTGGGCGTCGCGCCCTGCTCCACCGCCACCGCGGGGCCGAGGGCAAACAGGAACAAACTACAGAACAACACTATAATCTGGCGGCGCATTCGTGACCTTTACTGATAGAGATGACGTGAATATTACCCGCTCCACACCCGTCTGGCTGTTTGATCTGGATAACACCCTGCACAACGCCTCGCACGCCATCTTCCCGGCCATCATGGCGGGCATGAACAGCTATCTGGCGCGCCTGCTGGGCGACGGCGTCACGCCGGCCAGCGAGGAGCTGGTCAACGCCACCCGCACGCTGTACTGGCAGCGCTACGGCGCCACCACGCTGGGCGTGGTCAAGCACCACGGCGTCAAGGCTGAACACTTTCTCGATGCCACCCACCGCTTCGATGACCTCCACGCCATGATCCGCGCCGAGCGCGGCTTGCGCCAGCTGCTGCGCCGCCTGCCCGGTCGTAAAATTTTGCTGACCAACGCGCCGCACCGCTACTCGTCGCAAGTGCTGCGCCACCTCGGCTTACAGCGCCATTTCAACCACCACATCGCGGTCGAGGCGATGACGGTACACCGCCACATGCGGCCCAAGCCTTCGAAGCTGATGCTGCAACGGCTGATGCGCCGCCATCAGCTGACGCCGCGCCGCTGCATCCTGGTGGAAGACACGCTGGCCAATCTGCGCAGCGCGCGCGAGCTGGGCATGCGCACCGCGTGGGTCACGCAGTACCTGACGATCGGCGACAGCGCCGGCCTGGCGCATCCGCAGAAAAGATTAATTCGGCCCGCTTATGTCGATGTCAAAGTAAAATCTGTCCGCAACCTGCCGTCGCGCCTGCACCACTTGCGCTGACCATCACTTTTATTCAACTCGCGAGAACATATGGCAAGCACACCGCCAGGCCAGCGCCGTCTGCAAATCCTCCAGGCGCTGGCGGAGATGCTGGAACAGCCCAAGGGCGACAAGATCACCACTGCCGCGCTGGCGCGCAAGCTGGCGTTTTCCGAGGCCGCGCTGTACCGGCATTTCGCCAGCAAGGCGCAGATGTTCGAGGGGCTGATCGAGTTCATCGAATCGACCGTGTTCGGCCTGATCAACCAGATCGCCGAGCGCCAGAACGACGGCCTGGCGCAGGCGCGCGACATCGTCGGCATGCTGCTCAATTTCGCCAGCCAGAATCCGGGCATGACGAGGGTGCTGATCGGCGACGCGCTGGTCAATGAGGACGAGCGCCTGCAGCTGCGCATGAACCAGTTCTACGACCGCGTGGAGCTGGCGCTGAAGCAGGCCTTGCGCCTCGCCGCCAGCGAAGGCCAGGCGCACGAAGCCGACACCGCCGCGCGCGCGGCGATGCTGACCAGTTTCGTCATCGGCCGCTGGCACCGCTATGCCAAGAGCGGCTTCAAGAACAATCCGTCGCAGGACGCGGCGCTGCATATTGCGCTGCTGTTATCGTAACCAGCATGAACACCGACGTATTTGCCCTGCTGGATGACGCCAGCCCCGGCGCCGACAACGACCAGGGTGGTGCCCGTTCGCGCCTGTACACCGGCCACATCGCCACGCTGCGCTGCGACGACATCGCCCAGTGGCCGCAACTGCTGGCGCAGATGCAGGCGGCGCTCGCGCGCGGCGAGTACGCGGTGACCGTGTGTCGCTATGAATTGGGCCAAGCCTTGCTGGCGCTGGCGCCGCACCAGGTGCCGCCAAGCGCGGCCACTGCCGCAACCGTGGCCGCGGCGAGCGCCACGCCGCCTGAGCCGCTCGCACAGATCGTGCTGTTCCGCGATTGCGCGCATCTCAGCGCGCGGGAAGTCGGCGACTGGCTGGCCGCGCGCTCGTTCCCGATCGACCGGCCGGCCGGCATCGCCAACATCCGCGCCAATATCGACCAGGCAGCGTTCAACGCCGCGCTGGCGCGCATCCACGACTACATCGCCGCCGGCGACACCTACCAGGTCAACTACACCTACCGTCTGCGTTTCGACGCATTCGGCGGCATCCACCCGCTGTACGCGCGCCTGCGTGCCCGCCAGCCGGTGCCCTACGGCGCGCTGATCGCGCTGGACGACGGCAGCGCCGTGCTGTCACTGTCGCCCGAACTGTTCGTGCGCCACAGCGACGGCGTGCTCACCGCGCGGCCGATGAAAGGCACCGCCCCCGCCGCCCCGCCGGCGCAGCGCGAGGACAACCTGCAACGCGCCCAGGCCCTCGCCGCCGATCCCAAGAACCGCGCCGAGAACCTGATGATCGTCGACCTGCTGCGCAACGACATCGCCCGCGTGGCCGTCACCGGCAGCGTGGAGGTGCCGGCGCTGTTTGAAGTGCAGCGCTACGCCAGCGTACTGCAGATGACCTCCACCATCACCGCGCAACTGCGCGACGACGCCACGCTGCACGACATCTTCGACGCGCTCTATCCCTGCGGCTCCATCACCGGCGCGCCCAAGCGCCGCACCATGGAAATCATCCGCGAACTGGAGCCGGACCCGCGCGGCATCTACACCGGCGCGATCGGCTGGTTCGATCCACCAGCGGCGCGCACGCTGGGCGACTTCTGCATGTCCGTGCCGATCCGCACGCTGACCCTGCAAGCGCAAGGCGCGGACGGCGTGCGCCATGGAGAAATGGGCGTTGGCGCCGGCATCGTCTTCGACAGCGACGCCGGCGAGGAATACGCCGAATGCAAACTCAAGGCGCGCTTCCTCACCGGCCTGCAAAACGACTTCGAGATCTTCGAAACCATGCGCGCCACGCCCGGCGACGGCGTACGCCATCGCGAGCGCCACCTGAAACGGCTGGCCGCCTCCGCCGCCTACTTCGGCTTCCCGTGGGACGCGAAAGCAGCGGACGCCTATCTCGACACCGCCTGCGCAATGCTGGACCGGCAGCATGCGGCGTACCGCTTGCGCCTGGCGCTGAGCGCTTCCGGCGCGTTCTCGGTACAGCACGCGCCGCTGGCGCCGCTGAACGAGCCGGTGCGCGTGCTGCTGGCGGAGGACCACACCAGCAGCGGCGACCTGTTCCTGCGCCACAAAACCAGCATCCGCCAGCGCTACGACCTCGCCTGGCGCGACGCCGAGGCGCACGGTGCCTTCGACACGCTGTTCTTCAACGAGCGCGGCGAATTGACCGAGGGTGGGCGCAGCAACGTGTTCGTCCGCATCAATGGCCAGTGGCTGACGCCACCGCTGAGTGCCGGCGTGCTGCCCGGCGTGATGCGCGGCGTGCTGCTGGACGATCCCGACTGGAACGCCGGCGAAGGGGTCATCACCCGCGCCATGCTGGCACGCGCCGAAGCGCTCGTGGTCTGCAACGCGCTGCGCGGCGTAGTGCGCGCTGTCATCAGTACCCCGACCGAAAGGGTCTGACCCCTGCGGGGTCAGACCCTGGCCGCAGCGGTGTGCGGGGTGCAGGGGTGCCGTCTACAGATCGACGATCATCTCAAACCCGCCGTAAATCATGCGCCTGCCATCGAACGGCATATTGGCCGGATCCATGTACGCGGCCACGCGCGGATCGTTCATGACCTTGTCGTTGACCTCATCCCGCTTGGCGCGCGAGGCAAAAATAATCCACGAAAACACCACCACCTCGCCCTCTTCCAGCATCACGCTCTGCGGAAAGGACGTCAACTTGCCGGGCGGGGCATCGTCGGCCACCGTCTCGCGGAACTCCAGCGCGCCGTGCTCCTTCCACACCGCGCCGCATTCCTGCGCCATTGTCTTGTACGCCGCAAGTTTGTCCTTGGGCACCGGAATCACAAAACCGTCTACGTAAGCCATGGCTGTCTCCCAGGTTGTGAGACGGTCAGCGTAGCACGAAGCGCTTGCGGTAAGCGCCCGGTGTGGTGGCGGCAAGCCGGCGGAAATGATGCCGCAGCGATTCCTCCGAGCCAAAGCCGGCGCGCTCGGCGATCTGCGTCAGCGGCACATCAGGCTCCTCCAGCATCTCCTTGACGATGGCCACCCGTTCGCGGATCAGCCACTCGACCGGTCCCACACCAGTCGCCTGCTGAAATTGCCGCTGCAAGGTGCGCGGACTCATGGCCGCGCGCTCGGCCATGCTGGCCACGGTGTGCGGCAGCGCCGGATGGCTGCGCAGCCAGTCCATCAGCTTCGACAAACGCCCCTGCTCACCCTGCGCCATCGGACGCGGCAGGAACTGCGCCTGGCCGCCCTCGCGGTGCGGCGCCACCACCAGCCGCTGCGCCACCAGGTTGCCGACCTTGGCGCCATGGTCGCGCCGCACCAGGTGCAGCAGCATGTCCAGCCCGGCAGCCGAGCCGGCGGCAGTGATCACCTGGCCGTTATCCACATACAGGTGATCCGGCTGCACCTCGATCAGCGGATAACGCTGCGCCAGCTTCTCGGCATAGCGCCAGTGCGTGGTGGCGCGCTGGCCATCCAGCAGCCCGGCCGCCGCCAGCACGAACACGCCCGAGCAGATCGAACACAGGCGCGCGCCGCGCGCGTGGGCCGCGCGCAGCCAATCCAGCAATGGCGGCGGCGGCAACTCATCGGCATCGCGCCAGCCGGGAATGATGATGGTGTCCGCCAGCGCCAGCAGCTCCGGCCGGAACGGCGCCTGCACGGTGATGCCGCCGGCCGCGCGGATAGTCCCCTCCTCCACGGCGCAGACGGCGAAGTCGTACCAGTCGACGCCCAGTTCCGGACGCTCCAGCGCAAACAGTTCGACCGTGCAGCCAAACTCAAACGTGCACAGGCGATCGTATGCCAGCGCCACCACCAGATGTTTTTTCATGGCGCAATCTTACCGTAGATTGGCCTATGCGCCACTTCTGGCCGCAGCGGCGCGACCGCACAATGAGCGCTCAACGTCACAGGAGAAACCGATGTCCCGAGTTACCGCCATTCCCGCCGCCGACAGCGCCGCCGCGCTGGCCCACTTCGAAGCCAGCTTCCGCTACGAAACCGATTGCTGGGACGTGCACGACGTGCTGGCCGGCGGCCAGCCGGACTTCGTGCTGCTGGACGTGCGCGGCAGCGAGAAATACGCCGCCGGCCACGTGCCGGGCGCGCTGGATCTGGCGCACCGCAAGATCATCGGCTCGAAGATCGCCGAATTCCCGGCCGACACGCTGTTCGTGGTCTACTGCGCCGGACCGCACTGCAACGGCGCGGCCCGCGCCGCCGTACGGCTGGCGCAACTGGGCCGCCCGGTCAAGGTGATGCCGGGCGGGATCACCGGCTGGCTCGACGAAGGCTTTGCGCTTACCAGGGCAGCGGTATAGGCTGGCCGTCTGCATCGACCACCGGAACGGGTGATACCGCCAGCACGCCATATAGCGTAAGCTCTTCGCTGCCGGTATTGACGATCTGGTGCAGCTCATTGGGCTGGCACAGCAGCACCGTACCGGCGCCGACCGGGGTAGCGCTGCCGGCATGATGCATGACGCCGCTACCGCCGGTGAACACAATCACTTCCTCGCAATCGTGGCGGTGCAGCGGCGTGGCCACACCCGGTCCCAGCGACTGCTGCCAGATTTCAAACGCGCGGATGCCCTGCGCGGCCGAAGCCAGCGTCTGGTGGGTCAGGCCCGGCAGCGCAACGGCCGGGATCATATCGAGGTGGCGGACTTCCATGGGGGTTCCTTGTGGATAACAGTGAAGTTATTATCGGGGCCACCCCGCAGGAACGAAACGGCACACCATGTCTAAACCGATTGGACTCAAAGTCAACACGCCCGAGCTGATGAAGCAGCGCTCCTTCGTCCAGACCGTGCGCACCGGCGGCATCACCAGCGCCGCCAAGCTACTGGGCCTGACGCCGTCGGCGGTCAGCAAGAACATCGCCCGGCTGGAGGCGGAACTGGGCACGCAGCTGCTGGCGCGCGACAACCGCCATCTGACGCCCACCCAGCGCGGTCAGGAAGCCTATGTCGCCTATGCCGATCTGCTGGCGCAACTGGACCGGGTGCACGAGCAGCTGACGGCGCCGGCGGAGCTGGGCGGCCAGCTGTCGCTGTCGATCCCGTCCGGCACGCTGCCCTGGCTGACGCCGCTACTGGACGCCTACCGCGCCGCCTGTCCGCAAGTGCAGCTGCACCTGAACATCAGCGACGATTACAGTGACCTGGTGCGCGACCGCAACGACTTTGCGCTGCGCCTCGGCAGCCTGAAAGACAGCAATCTGCGCGCGCTGGCGCTGCCGGCCACGCCGCTCATCATCTGCGCCGCGCCAGCCTATCTGTCGCGCGCCGGCACGCCGCAACAGCCGGCGCAGCTGGCGTCACACGAAGGTTTGCTGTTTCGCCGCCCTGGCAGCGGCAGGATACGCCCGCTGGCATTACCGGCGGGCGCCGACGGCTGGCAGCCGCGCGCCGTGCTGGACGACGGCCAGGCCTTGGCGCACGCGGCGCTGGCCGGCTTCGGCCTGGCGCAGCTGCCGATGATGCTGGTGGCGGCCGAGATTGCCGATGGAAGGCTGGTGGAGGTGCTGCAGCCATATCGGCCAGCGCCGCTGGAATTGAATTTGCTGTATGCCGCCAGCCGCTGGCTACCGAGAACCGCCGATGCCTTCCTCGACGTCGCGCGGCGACATTTCTGGCCGGAGCGCGCCGGCCAGCAGCATCAGGCTTAGGAGCCCAGTGCTTTTTCGACGGCGCTGACCAGCTGCTTGTCGCTCGGCGTGACCTTGCTGCCGAAGTTGTTGACCACGTTGCCGTGGCGGTCGATCAGGTATTTGTGGAAGTTCCAGGCCGGCGCCTTGCCGGTCGCCTTGATCAGGTTGGCAAACAGCGGATTAGGCTCCTTGCCGGACACCACCGACTTGGCAAACATCGGGAATTTCACGCCGTAGGTGTTGTAGCAGAAATCCGCGATTTCCTTGCTGGAACCCGGCTCCTGCTGGCCGAAGTCGTTGGACGGGAAGCCCAGCACCACCAGGCCCTTGCTGCCGTACTTGGCGTACAGGCCTTCCAGGCCCTCGTACTGGTTGGTGAAGCCGCAGTAGCTGGCGGTGTTGACCACCAGAACCACCTTGCCGGCGTACTGGCACAGGTCTTGTGGGGCATCATCCTGCAGACGCTTGAAGGTCTGCTTGAGGATGGCCGGGCAACTGGCCGGGGCCGTCGCCGCTGGCGCAGCGGCGGGGGCGGCGGCAGGTGCTTGCGCAAACGCGGAGGCGCTGGCCAGGGCGGTCAGCGAGGAAACGAGGCAAAGCTGGGCGAAAGTCTTGGACATGGTGTCGACCGGAAAGAATGAGAAAAAATCATTCTAGTCCAAATTAGTTCCCCCCGCACGATTGGGCCAGATTAAGCAACCTGCGACCGACCGCGCTATCGTCGTCATTCCCGCAGGCGGCCGGTCCGCTGCCGCGGTCCATGGAACGCAAGCTCAGCATGGATTCCCGCGTGCGCGGGAATGACGGGCGTGCGGCGGAGGTAGCTATGCGAATCTTGTTGCGATGCTTGTTGCGATGCTTGCTGTGGTGCTTGCTGTGGCTCGCGGGCGTGGCGTGCGCCCAGGTCATCCCGCTGCCGGCGCTCGGCGCCGGCCAGGTCAGCGTTTCCGGCCTGTCGTCCGGCGCGTACATGGCGGTGCAGTTCCAGGTGGCGTTCTCGCGCACCGTCGTCGGCGCCGGGATCATCGCCGGCGGCCCGTATTTCTGCGCGCAGGGCAGCATCTACACCGCCACCACCAGTTGCAGCTGCACCAACGACTACTTCTCCTGCCGCGTGCGCCCCGGCGGCACCCGCGTACCGGACCTGATCGCCCTCACCGACTGGTTCGCCGCCGCGCAAAGCATCGACGCTACCAGCGCGCTGGCCAGCCACCGCATCTGGATGCTGTCCGGCAGCATCGACTCGGTGGTGCCGCAGCCGGTGATGAACGACCTGCTGAGCTACTACCGCCATTACATCGACGCCAACCGCATCGCCTACCAGCGCACGCTCGCCGCCGAACATGCCATGCCCACCGACAGCTACGGCAACAACTGCTCGGCGCTCGGCTCGCCCTACATCAACAACTGCAACTACGACGCCGCCGGCGAACTGCTCACCTGGATCTACGGCGCGCTGGCCGCGCGCAACACCGGCACGCTGACCGGCCGCTTCATCGCCTTCGACCAGTCAGAGTTCATCGCCGCACCGCGCTGGCATGGCATGGCGGACGTAGGCTACCTGTACGTGCCGCCGGGATGCGACAACGGCGGCTGCCGGCTGCACGTCGCCTTCCACGGCTGCCAGCAGAACCCGAACGCCATCGGCACCCTGTTCATCCGCCACGCCGGCTACAACGCCTGGGCCGACAACAACCGCCTGCTCATCCTGTATCCGCAAACCGCTGCCACCTACGCCAACCCGCGCGGGTGCTGGGACTGGTGGGCCTACGACGACACGCGCTACGCGCAAAAAAACGGCCGCCAGATGGCGGCCATCAAACGCATGGTGGACCGGCTGAGCGGCACCGCCCCGCTGGTGGTCATATGCCGCCGAGGCAGATGTACTTGATCACCAGGTAGTCCTCGATGCCGAGGTGCGAGCCCTCGCGCCCCAGGCCCGATTGCTTGACGCCGCCGAACGGCGCCGCCTCGGTGGAAATCAGGCCGGTGTTGACGCCCACCATGCCGCTTTCCAGCCCCTCGGCCATGCGCCAGATGCGGCCGACGTCGCGCGCATAGAAGTAGCTGGCCAGGCCAAACTCGCTGGCGTTGGCCAGCGCGACCGCCTCCTCGTCGGTCTGGAAGCGGAACAGCGGCGCCAGCGGGCCGAAGGTTTCCTCCTTCGCCACCAGCATGTCCGCGTGGACGTCGGCGATCACGGTCGGCTGGAAGAAGCTGTGCCCCAGCGCGTGGCGCTTGCCGCCCAACAGCAGCCGGCCGCCCTTGGACAGCGCGTCGGCCACGTGCTGCTCGACCTTTTGCACCGCCTTGTCGTCGATCAGCGGCCCTTGCGTCACGCCCTCCTCGACGCCGTTGCCGACCTTGAGCTTTTCCACCGCCGCCACCAGCTTTTGCGCGAAGGCCTCGTACACGCCGTCCTGCACGTAGATGCGGTTGGCGCACACGCAAGTCTGGCCGGCGTTGCGGTACTTGGAGGCGATGGCGCCTTCCACCGCCGCATCCAGGTCCGCATCATCGAGCACGATGAACGGCGCGTTGCCGCCCAGTTCCAGCGACAGCTTCTTGATGGTCGGCGCGCACTGCTCCATCAGCAGCCTGCCCACCTGCGTGGAGCCCGTGAAGGTCAGCTTGCGCACCAGCGGATTGGCGGTCATCTCGCCGCCTATGTCCTTCGACTTGCCGGTAACGACGCTGAACACGCCCGGCGGCACGCCGGCCCGTTCCGCCAGCACCGCCAGCGCCAGCGCGCAATACGGCGTGGCCTCGGCCGGCTTCAGCACCATCGGGCAGCCGGCCGCCAGCGCCGGGCCGGCCTTGCGGGTGATCATGGCGATCGGGAAGTTCCACGGCGTGATGGCGGCGCACACGCCGATCGGCTCCTTGGTCACCAGAATGCGGCGGTCCGGCCACGGCGAAGGCAGCGTGTCGCCGGCCACGCGCTTGGCCTCCTCGCCAAACCACTCGATGAACGAGGCGCCATACGCCACCTCGCCGCGCGACTCGGCCAGCGGCTTGCCCTGCTCCGCCGTCATCAGCCGCGCCAGGTCGTCGGTGTTTTCCAGGATCAGGTCATTCCACTTGCGCAGGATGCGCGCGCGTTCGGCGGCGGTTTTCTTGCGCCACGCCGGCCAGGCGGCGTTGGCGGCATCGATGGCGCGCCGGGTCTCGGCCGCGCCCATCACCGGCACGGTGCCGATTTGTTCGCCGGTGGCGGGATTGGTGACCGGCAGCGTGGCGCCGCCGTCGGCGTCAGTCCACTCGCCGTTGATGTAAGCCTGCTGGCGCAGCAGGCCGGGGTCTTTCAATTGCAGCATTCGTCATCTCCTTACTCCACGGTGAAGGACGACAGATCGGGATGCGGCGGCGGATAATGCAGGTCCATGCCTTCCAGCGTTTCCAGCAGCAGGCTGGCGACCACCAGGTTGCGATGGGTCTTGGAGTTGGCCGGCACCACGTACCAGGGGGCATGCGGCGCGTCCGTCTCGCGGATCGCCTTCTCGTACGCGCGCTGATAGTCGTCCCACTTTTCACGTTGCTTGATGTCTTCCGGATTGAACTTCCACTGCTTGTCCGGATCGTCCAGTCGTTCCTGCAGGCGTTCGCGCTGTTCTTCCTTCGAAATGTGCAGGAATACCTTGATGATCACTGTACCCGTTTCCGCCAGCATGCGTTCGAAATCGCGGATCTGTGCGTAACGTCGCGCACATTCGTCGTCATCGATCCAGCCTTGCACCTTGGTGATGAGCACATCCTCGTAGTGGCTGCGGTTGAAAATGGCGATTTCGCCCTTGGCCGGCACGTGCTGGTGCACGCGCCACAGGTAATCGTGCGCCAGATCGGTCTCGGTCGGCGCCTTGAACGCCACCGCGCGCAAGCCCATCGGGCTGATGCCCTTGAACAGCGCGCGTACCGTGCCGTCCTTGCCGCCGGTGTCCGTGCCCTGCAGGACCAGCAGCACCTTCTGCTTGTGCTGCGCGTACAGCTTGTCCTGCAGCGCGGCGATGCGGTCGATCAGCGCGGCGGTGCGCTCCAGGTCCAGCGCCTTGGCCTTGGACTTGCTCAGTTTCGGATTGGCGGCGCGGCTGGAGAAGGCGGCATCGTCCGCGTCCTTGTCGCGCAGCTTCAGTTTTGGGGTGGCGCGGAAGCGCTGTCGGGCATTATGTGTCATGGTATTGAGCTTATCATTGCGCGGCTAACTGCGCCGCGCGGTATCCCCACCAGGCGGCTTCCTCGAACACCGAGAAACCCGACAGGTCGGCATGGGCAAACAGGATGGGACCATCCACCTCGCGCAATGCTCGCATGCCGGCGTTGCTGCGGAAATTGGGCCAAGGGACAGCCATCGCATGCCCCCTCAGGGTGATGTCGACCCGCTCCACACAGGAGGCAAATTGCGCGCCATAGGCGGTGTGCAGGTCGGCGCTGGCCAGCGCCAGCAGCTCCTCCGGCTTGGCGGACGCCATCCAGTGGCGCGCCGTGCTGGCCTTGCGGTCGGACAGCGCGACATAGGCGCTGAACACCGTCTTGTCTGGCGGCCGCACGCGGATGTCCTGGTGGGTGGAGACCACGAAGCCCAGTCCCGGCTCGCTGTACACCACGTTGTCCCACGATAGCGGCTGGCTGGGCAGCTCGTCGGGGAAGCGCTTGAGCAGGAAGTTCGCCACCATCCACGGCGCATATTCCGGCGCGTGCTTCGACGCGTCGAAACCGTAGTCGCCGATGTTCTCCACCACCCGCGCCGCCACATAGGTCGGCATCGCGCAGATGGCTTTACGGGCGCGCACCAGATAGCTGGTCGGCTGGCCGTTTTCCAGCTTGAAGCACAGCGCTTCGACACCGTCGGCGGTCTTCTTCAGCGACACCGCCGTTCCCGCCATGCGCCTGACCGCCGCCGCGCGCTCGATGCCGGAAGCCAGCGGCTGCAAGCCACCCGGCCATGTCAGCCAGGCGCCATTGCCGGCGTTGGCCGCCTGCCCCCAACGGCTGCAGTAGTAATGCAGACCGGCCCACGCGGACACCTTGTCATAGCGGGTACCGTAGTCGTCGCGGCAGCAATAGTTCAGATACCAGTGCAGCGTGGGCGACTCGTAGCCGTGTTGATCCATCCACTGCTTGAGCGAGATGCGGTCCAGCGCCTGCCACTCGGCGTCCTCCGACGACAGCACGGTGGGGAACACGAAAATGCGGCGGCCATCGGCGCCATGCAGCTGCCGCAGACGGCGCACCTCGTCGAAGAAACGCTTGTGCTCATCGCGCTCCCACTGCGGCACGCCATCGGTGGGAATGAAGCCGTCCTGCCAGTGGCCGTTGAACAGCAACCGTTCCTCCGGCGCGTGCAGGATGAAGCGCTCGTCGTAGTAAGGCTTTTCCGCCAAGGCGTCCTTCTGGATGATGCCGAGGTCCGCCAGGATTTCGCGCACATGCGTGGATTCCGGCGACGGCAGCGGCAGATAGTGGGCGCCGGTCGGATATTCGTATTCGCCGAAGGCGCCGCCGGCCGCATTGCCGTATGGTTGCGGACCGTCGATCATCAGCACATCGGTCTTGCCCAGCTTTTTCAGCTTCCACCCGGCCACCAGGCCAGACATGCCGGAACCGAGAATCGCCACATCGGTGTGGATCACTTGCGATGGCGGCGGAATGAAGCGGCGGTCGCGCAGGTAATGGCCCTCGTCGCGCCCGACGTAATGCACGGTGGGCGTAATCTCCTGCCAGCGCTGGAACGCCAGTCCGCTGCCGGCGGCGGCCAGTCCGGAAGCGCCAGCCCACACGAGGAAGGAACGGCGCTGCATCAGCGGATCACCCGGCGCCAGTCCTGCTCGAATTCATGCACGAGCGACTGGGTGTTGAGACGGTTCGGTTCCATCGGCAGCGGCTTCATATCGGGCGGGAAGATGAACATCTCGCGCGTGGTGTCGGCGTTCAGGTAGCGCATCGGCAGGCGGTAACTGGTCGGCGGCGTGTAGCTGGCCTGCGGCGTGGCCAGGATGAAGCCCCACTCGCCGAACGACGGCACATAGGCGTGATACGGATAAGTCTTCAGGCCCACTTCGCGCAGCGTGGCATCGATGGTCCAGTAGGCATGCGGCGCGAAGAACGGCGACGTCGATTGCACCACCATCAGCCCATTCGCCGCCAGGTGCTTGCGCACCATGCCGTAGAACGGCACCGAATACAGCTTGCCCAGCGCGAAGCTGGAAGGATCGGGGAAGTCGACGATGACCGCGTCGAACATATCGTCATTCTGCTGCAGCCAGATGGCCGCATCGGCGTTGATCACCTGTACGCGCTTGTCGCTGAACGAGCCGTGATTGAGCTTGACCAGTTCCTCGCGGCGCGTGAAGGCGCCGGTCATGGCCGGGTCCAGGTCGACCAGCGTCACATGCTCGATGTTCGGATAGCGCAGGATCTCGCGCAGCGCCAGGCCATCGCCGCCGCCCAGCACCAGCACGCGCTTCGCCCACGGCATCGGCTGCAGCACCGGGTGCACCAGCGCTTCGTGATACCGGTACTCGTCGCGCGACGAGAACTGCAGGTTGCCGTTGATGTACAGGCGCGTATCGTCCTTCCACCTGGTGATGACCAGGCGCTGATACGGCGTGGTGGTGGCAAACACGATCTCGTCGCCGAACAGGCCATGCTCGCCCCAGTAAGTCAGCTTGTCGGCGAAGGCGAAGCCAAACACCAGCGCGCACAGCACCGCGCTGGCACGCAGCAAGCGGCCGGTGACGTTTTTCAGCTCTGTGGAAAAAGCCTTGATTGTCCACAGGGCCACGCCCACATTCAGCATCCCGAACAAAAAGCCGGTGCGCACCAGGCCCAGATGCGGCGCCAGCACCAGCGGGAACAGCAGCGACACCGCCAGCGCGCCGAGGTAGTCGAAGGTCAGCACCTTGCTGACCAGTTCATTGAAGGCGGTCTGCCGCGCGTTCAGCGCGCGCATCACCAGCGGCACCTCCATGCCGACGAAGGCGCCGACCAGGAACACCATGGTGTACAACAGCGTGCGGAATGGCGCCGCCATCCACGAGAAGGTCAGGAACAGCACCGCCGCCGACACGCCGCCAATCAGGCCGACGGCCAGCTCGATGTCGACAAAGCGCGCCAGTACATCCTCGTCCTTGACGTACTTGGACAGGTGCGCGCCGACGCCCATGGCAAACAGATAGCATCCGATAATGGTGGAAAATTGCAGCACCGAGTCGCCCAGCAGATAACTGGACAGCGCACCGGCAATCAGCTCGTACGCCAGTCCACAGGACGCCACGACAAACACGGACAAAATCAGAATCTTTTTGGTCATTTCCACTCGTTTGCATTATTATCAAGTAAATACTTTACCTGAAGGTGTGCCGTGCCCGCCATCCTAAACTATCTGATTCACCTGTTGCTGGCCGCCGTGCTGCTGGCCGTGTTCTTCAAGGCCTACACCTGGATGACGCCCTTCGACGAGGTGAAGCTGATCCGCGAAGGCAACCAGGCGGCGGCGCTATCGCTGGGCGGGGCACTGATAGGTTTTTCCATCACGATCGGTTCGGCGCTGATGCATACGCTCGACTACCAGCAGTTTTTCGCCTGGGCCTTCGGCGCGATGCTGATCCAGATGCTGGCCTACGCCATCACCACCCGGGTGCTGAACATGTCGAAAGACCAGATCGAAGCAAACAACACGGCGTTCGGCGGCCTGCTGGGCGCCATTTCCCTTTCCATCGGCGTGATCAACGGCGCCGGCATTTCCTGAGCGAGGACCATCATGGGTATCGGCAGCTTTATCAAGAAGCAGTTTATCGATGTACTGCAGTGGAACGAGGACACCGACGGCGTGCTGGCCTGGCGCTATCCAATGGCCGACCAGGAGATCCAGAACGGCGGCCAGCTGGTGGTGCGCGAATCGCAGGTGGCGGTGTTCGTCAACGAGGGCCAGGTGGCCGACGTCTTCGGACCCGGCACCCACACGCTGACCACGCGCACTCTGCCGGTGCTGACCAACCTGAAAAACTGGGATAAGCTGTTTGACTCGCCGTTCAAGTCGGACGTCTACTTCTTCAGCACCCGCGTGCAGACCGGCCGCAAATGGGGCACGCCGCAGCCGATCACCATCCGCGACAAGGACTTCGACATGGTGCGCGTGCGCGCCTTCGGCATGTACTCCTACCGCGTGACCAATGCCCGCGCCTTCTTCACGGAGGTCAGCGGCACGCGCGAGGTTTACACCCGCGACGAGGTGGAAGACCAGCTGCGCGGCATCCTGATGGCGACCATGGCCAGTTCGGTGGGCGCGTCGCAAGTGCCCTTCCTCGACATGGCGGCCAACCAGGCGCTGATGGCGCAGCAGGTCAAAGGCGACCTGACCACCGCCTTCGCGCGCTACGGCATCGCGCTGGATGAATTCAACGTGGCCAGCGTCAGCCTGCCGGAAGAACTGCAGGCGGCGCTGGACGAGCGCATCTCGGCCGGCATGAAGGGCGGCATGAGCGCCGACAAGCTGGCCGGCTTCACCAAGTACCAGGTGGCGAGTTCGATCCCGCTGGCGGCCGGCAACGAGGGCGGCCTGGCCGGCATCGGCGCCGGCCTGGGTGCCGGCGTGACGGTGGGCCAGGTGATCGGCCAGACGCTGGGCAGCACGCTGGCGCCGCAAGCCGCCGCGCCGGCAGCTCCCGCCGCTGGTTCCGCCACTGGTTCCGCGCCGGCCGAGGACTCGATCGAAGCGCGCCTCGAAAAGCTCAAGGGGCTGCTCGACAAAGGCCTGATCTCGGCCGCCGACTACGACAGCACCAAGGCCGAACTGCTGAAAAAACTGATCGGCTAACACTGCATGCAAATCGTTTCCTGTCCCAGCTGCGGCGCGGAGGTCACCTTCCGCTCGCACGCCTCGGTCATGGCGGTCTGCGAATATTGCAGCACGCGGGTGCTCAAGGATGCGGACGCGGTCAAGGACCTCGGCAAGATGTCGTCCGTGCTGGAGGACTATTCGCCGATCCAGATCGGCACCGCCGGCGTGCTCGGTGGCCGGCCGTTCACCGTGGTCGGCCGCATCCAGCTGCGCTATTCGGCGGGCATGTGGAACGAGTGGTATCTGCTGTTCGACGACGGCAAAACCTCATGGCTGGGCGATTCGTCCGGCATGTACACCATCACCGCAGAATACGACGGCGACATCAACACGCATCCATTCGAGGCGCTGGTGCCGGGCCGCAGTTACGGCATCGGCAATGGCGTGTACACGGCAGCAGAAATCCGCGTGGCCGACTGCATCGGCGGCCAGGGCGAGCTGCCGTTCAAGGTCGGCGACGGCTACCAGGCCAGGGTGGCCGACTTCCGCCGCGGCCTGGAATTCATCACGCTCGATTACTCCGACGGCCCGGAGCCGGTGGTTTACACCGGCATTGCCGTCACGCTGGACAGCCTGCAATGCCAGCTGCTGCGCGACGACGACACCATCCAGCGCGCCGCCGGACGCTATCGCGGCAAGCTGTCGGCGCTGGATTGCCCGTCGTGCGGCACACCAATCAAATACCTGCCCGGCATCACCGCCAACCTGGTGTGCCCGGCCTGCGCCACGCAGATCGACGCCGCCAGCCCGAAAGCGCAGGTGGTGGCGGTCGGCGAGCGCGTGGCGGCCGAGCCGCTGATGCTGGAACTGGGCGCGACCGCCAACATCAACAACCAGGACTTCTCCATCATCGGCATGATGCGGCGCGCCGACGACGAGGGCAACGCGTGGGACGAATACCTGATGTACGGGCCGCGCGCCGGCTTCTCGTGGCTGGTGCTGACCGAAGACGGCTGGTCCGGCGCCAACGTGCTGCCGGAGTGGCCGATGACGTACACGCCCGGCGCGTCGCAGGTGTTGGTGAATAAGGTTCAGTATTCGGCGTTGTACAGCTACCAGGCCAAAGTGACCTACGCGGTGGGCGCCTTCAACTGGCGCGTGTCGGTGGGCGACACGGCGCAGGTGGCGGAATTCCAGGCCGGCCAGCTGCGCCTGGCCGCTGAAACCACCGCCAGCGAGATGACCTGGTCGCGCTCCTCGCCGGTATCGGCCGACCAGCTGGCGATGTGGTTTGGCGACGGCTTCAAGGGCAAGGTCAAGGCGCCGTCGAAGAGCAAGCCGTTTGGCAACAACCGCTATCGCACGACGGCCAAGTACATCATCTGGTTCATGCTGGTGCTGAACGCGGTGCCGCTGCTGTTCAACTTCTCCGGCACCTGGTTCATCACCGTCATCGCCGCGCTGGCGATCTACCTGCCGGCGACCTTTCTCGACAACAACGACAACTCATGAGCAGATTCTTCATCTACGCGGTCATCGTGGTGCTGTTCAGCGCCGGCAGCAGCTGGACGCGGATGGCCGGCGGCGGCGCCTCGCGTGGCTACGGTTACGGCGGCAGCGCCTGGAGCTCGCACACCGGCGGTGGCGGCGGCAGCTGGGGCGGCGGCTCGGGCGGCGGAGGCCACAAGTGAAGCGCGAATCGCTGCCGGCCCACGTCGCTTCCGGTACCCACGTGCTGGCCGACCTGAATGGCATCCCTGCCGAAAAATTAAGCGACTGCGCGCTGCTCGAAACGCTGCTGCGCGACGCCGCCGAAGCGGCCGGCGCGCGCATCCTGTTCAGCCACTTCCACGCCTTTGGCGAAGGCCAGGGTGTGACCGGCGTGGTGCTGCTGGCGGAATCCCACATTACCATCCACACCTGGCCCGAATGCGGCTTCGCCGCCGCCGACATCTTCATGTGCGGCAGCGCCCAGCCGGAGTTAGCGCTCGCTCTCATCACCAGTGCGCTGCAGCCAGACGCTGCGCAAACCAACATCCACCGGCATGCCCGCGCCGCGGTGCCCGGCACAGGAGCGTAACCCGATGATGAGCCATCGCTTTGTCACCACAGCCGCCTTCCTGCTGGCCGCATCGGGCGGCGCGCGGGCGGCGGACATCACCGTCTTCGCCACCGTCGCGGCCAAATCGGCGTTGGAGCAAATTGTGCCGGCGTTTGAAGCCAGCAGCGGCCATCACGTGACGCTGCGCATTGCCACCACCGGCGAACTGAAATCCGAGATCGAAAAAGGCGCCCATGCCGACGTGGCGTTTCTGACCGTAGCCGCGTTGAATGAGTTGATCCAGCAAGGCAAACTGGATGGGGCGGGGCAGATTGCTGTCGCGCGCAGCGGCGTCGGCGTGGCGGTCGCCAGGGGCGCGCCGCAGCCAGCGATGGCCAATGCGGAAGATTTCAAGCGCACGCTGCTGGCGGCGAAATCGATCTCGTACTCGGCCCAGGGCGCGACCGGGCCAACCATGAAAAAAATCTTCGAGCAGTTCGGCATCGCCGACACCATGAACGCCAAGACCGTCATCATTAGCAAGATCACCGCACCGCAGGCGGTGGCGGCTGGTCAGGCGGAGATGGGGTTCACGCAGATCAGCGAAATCTTCGATGCCCCGGAGGCGCAGTTCGCCGGTCCGCTGCCGGCCGAGGTGCAGGTGTATTCGACCTTTTCAGCGGCGCCCTCGGCAGCGGCGAGCGATCGGGCCGCCGCCCAGGCCTTCGTCAACGCCCTCGCGCAGCCAGCCGCCAAGGCCATCCTCAAGGCGCGCGGACTGGAGCCGCTGTAGGCTGGCGCGCTGCCAGTTTTTTCAGCAGCGCCGGCAGGAAGATGATCAGTGAGTCGATCAGCATGTGGGCGATCATGCAGGCGACCAGGTCGCGCTGCCACAGGTAGAGCCCGGTCAGCAGGCCGCCGCCGAACAGCACGCCAACCAGGTGGCCGGGCGACCACCCGCTCAGGTGCGCCAGCGTGAAGACCGCCAGCGGCACCAGCGCGGCCAGCCACAGGCTACCGCTGAGTTCGGCCAGACGCTCGATCGGATAGCCGCGAAACAGGATTTCTTCGCTGACGCCGGCGGTCAGCACCACCGCCCAGCGAAACCAGGCGGGCGTGGCCATCAGCCGCGTCAGGCCGGCCTCGGAGTCGGCCGGCAGCGCCGCCTTGCCGCCCTTGCTGGCCTGGATGACCGACAGCACCGAGCTGGCCAGCACCGTCGCGCCCAACGCCACGCCGATCAGCCAGGCCACATGGTTGTCGGCGACGATGCCGATGCTGGCCAGCGGGCGTCGCTCCCACAGCAGCACCCAGGCCACCACGGCCAGGCAGCAGCCCCACATCGTCAGCAGGTGGCGCCGGAGGTTCATCGGCTGGCGCTTGCCCTCGCGGTAGAGGAAGGCGAACAGCGTGGGCAGGCCGAGCGACAGCAGCACGCCCGCAACGCTGGCGGACATGGTCATGCGATAGCCTGTTCCGCCGCCAGCGCGGCGTCTTTCTCGCGCGCGGCGACGGCGGCCGGCCGGTTGCTCACCCGCTGCACGTACTGCTCGATGACCGGCAGCTTGGGCACCAGGCCGAACATCATCATCCAGCCGAAGGCCGTGCCCCACAGGATGTCCAGCGCGCTGAACTGTTCGCCCAGCAGGTAGGGGCCCTTGCCCAGTTGCTCGACCAGCGTGTTGAACATGGTGTCGAAGTCGCCGTAGTGGCAGGCGGTCTTGTCGGCCGGCGGGTTCTTCATCCACTGGTCCACGATGGCCGGCTCGAAGCAGCTGCCGTAAAAGGCCATCCAGCGCAGATACGGGCCGCGCAGCGGATCGCCCAGCGGCGGCGCCAGTTTGGCCTCGGGAAACAGGTCGGCCAGGTACAGGTAGATGGCCACCTGTTCAGTGACGATGGCGTCGCCATGGCGGATCGCCGGCACCTTGCCCATCGGGTTGACGGCCAGGTAGGCCGGCTCGCGGTTTTCGCCCTTCTTCATGTTCATCACATGCAGGTCGTAGGGCGCGTGCAATTCTTCCAGCAGCGTCAGCACACCCGTCGAGCGCGAGTGGGGGCAGTGGTACAAGGTCAGTTGCGGTGCCATGAATTTCTCCTGGTGGTGGATGGAAAACTCACGATAACTCTTGCTAAGATGGGCGTCTTGTAAAAACGCGAACGCCTTATGACAACGCTGCAAAGTGTACCGCGTCCGACACGCGGTGTGGTAAATCCGGCGGCCGGCGAAAAGATGTTCCGGCTGGAGACGTTTGCGCCGGACGCCGACCTGGCGCCGTTCATCGAGCACTTCTGGCTGGTGGCGTGGACGCTGCCCGACGGCGTGGTGCACGTGCAGCGCACCCTGCCCTCGCCGTGCATCCACGTGGTGTTCGACGCCGGCCGCACGGCGGTGTTTGGCGTCATGACCGGCGCCTTCGAGTACACGCTGCGCGACAGCGGCCGCGTGCTGGGCCTGCGCTTCCGGCCGGGCGCGTTTCGCGGTTTTCTGCGCCAGCCGGTGCAGACCGCCACCAACCGCCAACTGCCGCTGTCGGCCGTGTTTGACTGCGATGATGCCGACGCCGAACGCAGCGTCATGAACGCGGCCGATGACGCCGCCATGGTGGCCGCCGCCAGCGCCATCATCCGCACCGCCCTGCCGGCGGTCGACCCGATGCAGGAGCGTATCGGCGGCATCCTGCTGGCGATCGAGCACAACGCCGGGATCACGCAGGTGCAGCAGCTGGCCGACCAGGTCGGCATCGGCGTGCGCAAGCTGCAGATGCTGTTCAAGGACTACGTCGGCGCCACGCCCAAGTGGGTCATCCGCCGCAACCGCCTGCTGGATGCCTCCGACCTGCTGGCCAAGGGCAGCGACATCGACCTGGCCGCGCTGGCCCAGCAGCTCGGCTACTACGACCAGGCCCACTTCACCACCGACTTCGAAAAACTGGTCGGCAAACCGCCGGCCGAATACCGCCGCAATTGCAAGGCCGAATAACCTCGCACGATACCGCGATCGTGCGTGCCTGCCTCGGCCATCAGCAATAAAAAAAGGCAGCCGAGGCTGTAATGCCGTTCAGTTAAGACTGAGCGGCATTTTTATTTTGCGGTGTTGTAAACGTAAGAAGAGCCTGTTAACCTGCGGCTCATGCTTGATGATGCGATTCACTATTTGGCTGAGAACCA
>NZ_JACBYS010000004.1 GCF_013408245.1 Duganella sp. 1224 | reverse complement strand
CGAAACGGTGGCCACCTCGATCGCCCACGGCGGCGGCTACGGCCTGGGCCTGATCTACGCCAAAACCATGTTCAACGCCGCCGAAGGCCACTAAACCCACACCGGGGTCAGTGCCGACATTCGGACATTTGTCCGAATGTCGGCACTGACCCCGGTGTGGGCGGGGGGTTAGCCGCAGCTGTCGGCGTTGGAGAATTTGTTGGAGGTCGTCCAGCCCATCTTCCCGGCGTGATTCCTGACCAGCTTCCACCACGTCATCCGGGCCGCCTTGCCATCAACACCGGGCATGGCTGCCATATCCGGGCCGCTGCGGTAAACTTTGCCCCGATACCAATACAGGTACGCGCCTTCGCCCAGGGGCGCCAGCAAATATACGATGTCTCCCGCTTTCAGCGAAAGCTGCGGCGCGGCACTTTCCGGCAGATAGCCATCCCGCACCGGCCGGTTGACGCGGATGACACCGGCCTTTTCGGTGACAACCACGCCGGTCAACGCGTCGACATGCTCATGCGGCTTGAGCTGGAATGTAATCGGCGATAGCTCGCTGCGGCTTGCATGGACTGGCACCGCAGCTTCCGCCGTCCAATCCCGGTACGTGCAACACTCGAACGGACACACGCCCCAGTTGTCGAAGTTGGCCGGCGGCTGCTCCTGCGCCATTGCGGGCGAGAAGCCACACATCGCCAGGAGGAAGGTGGCCGCTAACGGTTTTTTCATGATTCTTCGTCCGAATGGCAGCTGCGCAGGTTGCGCAGGATGTCGCGCCAGCTGAGGATGCCCACCAGCCGGTCGTCGTCGCTCAGGATGGGAATGCAGGATATCGGGTGCTCGGTAAACAGGTCGATGGCCGCGTCCACCGTTGCATCCTCACGCAGAAACTTGGGCTTGCGCGACATGATCTGGTGCACCCGCTTGTTCAGCGTGGCCGTGTCCTTGTAGGTCTCCACGCTGGTGCCGATGTTCGGACTCAGCGCCTTGAACAGGTCGCGGTCCGATACCACGCCCAGCAGCTCGCCATTCTCCATCGCCAGCAGGTGGTGGAACTTGCTGTGGTCGAAAATCTCTTTAACCAGGGCAAGCGTGTCGTCCAGCCCCACGGTCACCACGTTGCGGCTCATGATGTGTTTAACCAGCATATTTTTCCTGCCTTGCGTCGTTGAAGATTGAATCCTAGTCGGATTCAGCCGACAATACCAGCATGAGCTCCAGCCATCCCAGCGATCAAGCGCAACTGCAGGAACTGAACCGGGCCCTGGCCGCCAACGAACTGGACCAGGCGGCCCGGGTGGCGTTTGCGCTGGCCAAACGCGGTGCCCTGCCCATCATGCAGCTGATCGGCCTGGCCGGGCTGATGGGCCACGCCGGCCAGGGCGCGCAGGCCGCCGAGCTGTATCACCTGTGGCTGCGCTGCACCGACTCGCCGCTGCTGTTTGCCGCCTGGTACAACCTGGGCGTGCTGCAGATCCAGGCCGACGAACAGCAGGAAGCCGAGCAGTCGTTGCGCGCCGCGCTGGCCATCAAGCCGGATTTCATCGACGCCCGCATGACGCTGGGCACATTGCAGGAGCGCCTGCGCCAGCACGAGGCGGCGCTGGCCACCTGGCGCGCGGCGCTGGCGCAGATCGATCCCGACCATCCCGCCAGCCGCCCGCAGCAGATCCAGGCGCTCAACAGCGTGGCCCGCGTGGCCGCGCTGCGCCGCCATTATCCGGAAGCCGAGGATGCCTGCGCGCGCAGCCTGCTGCTCGATCCGCGCCAGCCCGACATCGCCGCCCAGTGGATCAGCCTGCGCCAGCGCCAGTGCGCGTGGCCGGTGTGCGCGCCGCTGCCGGGCCTGGCCGAGGCCGAGCTGCGCGACAGCGCCTCGGCCGCCTCGATGCTGTGCCTGAGCGACGATCCGGCCGAGCAACTGGCCGCCGCCGGCCGCCATCCCGTCAACCGCGCCGCTCAGCCGGCGCCGCTGGCGGACGCGCATGGCTACCGCCACCGCAAGCTGCGCATCGGCTACCTGTCGTCCGACTTCAGCAGCCACGCCGCCGCCCGCCAGACGGCCGAGCTGTACGGCCTGCACCAGCGCGAGCAGTTTGACATCTACGGCTTCAGCTGGCACGAGGAGGACCGCAGCGGCCTGCGCGCCCGCGTGGCGCCGCAGATGGACCACCACATCCGCCTGACGGTGATGAGCGACCTGCAGGCCGCGCAAACCATCCGCGCTCACGAGATCGACATCCTGGTCGACCTGCACGGCCTCGGCGCCGATGGCCGTCCCGGCATCCTGGCGCACCGTCCCGCGCCGGTGCAGATCGCCTGGCTGGGCCATCCGGGCAGCAGCGCCATGCTGGCCGTCGACTACGTCCTGGCCGACGCCTTCGTGCTGCCGCCGGCGCTGGCGGCCAGCTTCAGCGAGCGACCGCTGTACCTGCCGGACTGCGCGCAGATCCACGACCGTCGCCGCGCCGTCGGCCCCGCGCCCAGCCGCGCCAGCTGCGGCCTGCCGGACCAGGCCTTCGTGTTCTGCAGCTTCAACAGCAGCCGCAGGCTGGCGCCGGCGCAGTTCGCCGCCTGGATGCGCATCCTCAAGCGCGTGCCGGACAGCGTGCTGTGGCTGGCCGCCGGCAGCGAGCCGCTGCGCGACAACCTGCGCGTGGCGGCGCTGCGCCATGGCGTCGCCAGCGAGCGGCTGGTGTTCGCGCCCAGCCAGCCGCAGGCCGATTATCTGGCCGCGCTGCAAAACGCCGACCTGTGCCTGGACGCCCATCCCCACAGCGGCGCCAGCGCCGTCGCCGACGCGCTGTGGGCCGGCGTGCCGGTGCTGACGCTTGCCGGCCACAGCTACGCGGCGCGCCTGGGCGGCAGCCTGCTGCACGCCATCGGCCTGCCGGAGCTGGTCACGCACAGCGAACGAAGCTACGAGAACAAGGCGGTGCGTCTGGCTGGCAATCCGCCACAGCTGGCCCGCCTGCGCCGCCGGCTGGCGAAAAACCGCAACCGCGCGCCGCTGTTCGACACCCCGCAGCGCGTGCGCGAGCTGGAGCGCCTGTACCTGCAGGTGGCGCGCGGCACGCTGGCGCAGGACACGCCAGCCGCGCCAGCCGCCAGCCCCGACCTCAGCCTGCCGCTGGTCAGCATCCTGATCCCCGCCGGCGACAGCGACACGCCGGACGCGCTGGAACACACGGTGCGCAGCGCGCTCGGCCAGCAGCACGGCCGCTGCGAGATCATCGTCAGCGACAGCGGCAGCCACGCTGGCGCCGAACGCCGCAAGCGCCGGCTGGCCGCGCTGCTGGCGGCCCATCCGCAGCTGCGCTACAACCGCGCGCCGGCGCTGGCCGCGCAGGACACCCTGGACCACTGCCTGGCGCTGTCGCTGGGCGCATACATCGCCGTGGCGCCGCCCGGCGACGTGCTCGAGCCCGACAAAATCAGCCGCATGCTGCAGTGCTACCGCGGCCATCCCGCCATTGGCCTGGTGGCCTGCTGGCGCCAGCCGCACGACGCCGCCGGCCAGCCGCTGCCCGGCGCGCCGCTGCTGGCGGTCGACACCGCCGTCGGCGGCGCCTCGCTGGCGGCGCTGCTGCTGACGCGCGACCACGGCGCCGGCGACGCGCTGTGCCAGCCGGCCGGCCTGCTGCTGCGGCGCGACCAGCTGGGCGCCGCCTTCGGCCATTACCAGGGCCGGCGCTACCGCCAGCTGGCCGGCGTGGCCACCGCACTGGCGGCACTGGCCGGCCACGACTGCGCCTACCTGCCGGCCGCGCTGAGCCGCTACGCGCCGGCCGGCACGCCGAACGCCACGCCGTCCGCCAGCGCCGCCGATACGCTCGACCTGGCGCTGGAACACCTGTATCTGTTGTATGAAGTCCACACCCGTACCCACTTCCTGCCCGACACGGCACAATTCAAGTCCCTGCTGGCCACCCGCCTGCGCGCGCTGAGCGCGCTGGTGCTGGAACAGCACGGGCCGCTGGCGGCCGATGCCGCGCGCGGCGAACAGGTACAACAAGCCCTGCAGCAAGGCTATGCCCTGCTGCTCAGTTAAACACGTCAGGAATCCATGTCCGCACAACCCAGCCTGCTGGCGCGCATCGCCGCCACCGAACGCCCCGATCTGATCGTCATGATCGGCTACGGCGACGAGCTCCCGGTCTACCGCAACGCCCGCGCGCTGTGGCAGTTCTACGCCGCCCACTTCCCGCACATCCACATCGTCTTCACGCGCTGGAGCGAGAAGCTGGCGCCGGGTGAAATCGTCCACGATGGCTACGACCTGCTGGTCGGCATCGGCGACAACATGGGCAAGGACATCGGCTACTCCACCAGGGGCGTGTGGTCGGGCAGCGAGAACGCCAAGTTCGTGTTCCGCCAGGTGCTGGTGCAGGACTACCTGCTGCGCACCCATCCGCGGCCCTTCTTCTTCCACCACCTGACGCTGACCTCGGTGGTGGACTTCCGCGCGCTCAACTTCGTGCTCGACCTGCTGCCGTCCAGCGGCTGCTACGCCGGCCCGATCGCGCGCCTGAACGCGCCGCCGGAGCTGGCCGGCCTGACCTTCACCAGCGGCGCCAGCACGCTGTTCTCGCGCGACGCGCTGGAGCGCATGCGCGAGCGCTACCACCCGGACCACGCCTACAACCAGCTGCCCAACGACGTGTGGCAGGCGGCGCTGCTGTACGACTACCAGCGCATCGCGCTGCCGACCTTCAACTTCAACCTTCCGCGCCCGCCGCGCGGCAACGACCCGGCGCTGGCCGACATCGCCCGCGAGCAGCTGGCCGCCGGCCACTTCCACTTCCGCGTCAAGACCGTGGCGCCACAGGACAGCGACGGCCGCCGCGAGGACGTCGACCCGTGGGTCATGCTGCGCCTGATGGAAGCCATCCTCGACCACGAGCCGTCGCGCGAGGCCACCGAATCGCTGGTGCGGCGCTACGCGGTGGCCATCAACGGCAGCGGCCAGCCGTTGGCCGCGCGCACCGCCGAGGCGATCTTCACCGGCCCGCGCGACATGCCGCTGCATGATGGCGAATTGCGCGCATAAACCCCGAATTGCGGGCCAAAACGCCCGCTGTACCGGCATAGGCAGTGCCGACTGAACGCGCTATAATCGATCGGCCCGCTAGAGCTGCCTGCCCCTTTTTCCGTCACGGATCAACATGACAACGCCCCTGTTTTTCTGCATCACCCACAAGCAGCCGGAGTGGCCCCTGCCGGACTTCCTGACCATGGTCGGCACCGGCGGCTACGTGCCCGAGCGCGGCATCGCGC
Source organism: Duganella sp. 1224 (assembly GCF_013408245.1). Classification (GTDB taxonomy): domain Bacteria; phylum Pseudomonadota; class Gammaproteobacteria; order Burkholderiales; family Burkholderiaceae_D; genus Rugamonas. The sequence continues at coordinate 334,272 of NZ_JACBYS010000004.1, read as the reverse complement.
TCAGCCAGCACTACCCGGACCTGGCTTTCCAGAACGAACACCTGGGCGAATTCGCCGCGCTGTTTGCCATCCGCCGCATGCTCGAAGGGCAGCCGCCCACCAGCCTGTTCGGCATTTGCCACTACCGCCGCTTCGCGCTGACGCAGCCGCTGGGCCAGATGCGCGGCTTTAACAGCTACGCCCATCCGAGCCTGCTGGCGCAGGCGCGGCCGGAACACTTCTTCGGCGAGGGCAACAAGATCATCGTGCCGTCGCTGGTCAATTTCGAAGGCAGCGTGCTGCGCCAGTACGCCGCCGTGGCGGAAGCGCGCGACATCCTGATGTACTTCGGCGCGGCGGTGGACGCCGGCGCGGTCGACCAGAACGCCGCCGCCGATTTCCTCAGCCAGAACAGCTTCATCCCGGCCTGCACCGCCGCCTACATTCCGGCCGGCTGGTTTGTCGACATCGTCACCCGCGTCGAACTGGCCACCCAACAATTCATGAAGACTGTGCACATCGAGCGCGAAGGCCAGCAGAAACGCAACGCCGGCTTCTGCGCCGAGCGCTTCCACTCCATGCTGCTGCAGCAATACCTGGACCAGTATGGCTGGGACAACGTGATCTCCACGCCCATGACCATGCTGACCGACGACGGCGCACGCCACTAAAGGACCCTCCCATGAAAGCAGTGATACTGGCCGGCGGCCTGGGCAGCCGAATCAGCGAAGAAACCACCCTCAAGCCGAAACCGATGGTCGAGATCGGCGGCAAGCCGGTGCTATGGCACATCATGAAGATCTACTCGCACTACGGCATCAACGACTTCGTGATCTGCTGCGGCTACAAGGGCTACGTCATCAAGGAGTACTTCGCCAACTACTTCCTGCACATGTCCGACATCACCTTCGACATGCGCAACAATGAAATGAAGGTGCACCAGCAGTACGCCGAGCCGTGGAAGGTGACGCTGGTCGACACCGGCGAAAACTCGATGACCGGGGGCCGCCTGCGCCGCGTCAAGGACTACGTCAAGGACGAGGAGGACTTCTGCTTCACCTACGGCGACGGCGTGTCCGACGTCGACATCACCAAGGTGATCGAGTTCCACCGCGCCGCCGGCGTTGACGCCACGCTGACCGCCACCTACCCGCCCGGCCGCTTCGGCGCGCTGGACATCCAGAATGGCCGCGTCGGCTCGTTCAAGGAAAAGCCGAAGGGCGACGGCGGCATGATCAACGGCGGCTTCTTCGTGCTGAAACCCAAGGTGATCGACCTGATCGCCGGCGACGACACCACCTGGGAGCGCGAACCGCTGGAGCAGCTGTCGACCAGCGGCCAGCTGGCGGCCTACCAGCACGAAGGCTTCTGGCAGCCGATGGACACGCTGCGCGACAAAACCCATCTGGAATCCCTGTGGCAGAGCGGCCAGGCGCCGTGGAAAGTGTGGAGCTGATGTTTGGACAAATTTACGCCGGCAAGCGCGTACTCGTTACCGGTCACACCGGCTTTAAAGGCTCGTGGCTGACCACCTGGCTGCTGAAGCTGGGCGCCACCGTGGCCGGCCTGTCGGACTGTATTCCGACCGAACCGTCGATGTTCGACAAGACCGGCCTGGCCAACAATATCGAACACCACCTGGGCGACGTGCGCGACCTCGCCACCGTGCGCAAGGTGATCGAGGACTTCCAGCCGGACTTCGTGTTCCACCTGGCGGCGCAAGCCATCGTCTCGACCTCGTATGCCGATCCGCTGGGCACCATCAGCACCAACGTCATCGGCACCGCCAACGTGCTGGAGGCGCTGCGCCTGGTCAACCCGGAATGCATCGCGGTGATGATCACCTCGGACAAGTGCTACGAGAACGTCGAGTGGGTGTGGGGCTACAAGGAAACCGACCACCTCGGCGGGCGCGACATCTACAGCGGCTCCAAGGGCGCGGCGGAAGTCATCATCCACTCGTACGTGGAATCCTTCTTCCGCTCCGAGAACTGCAAGGTGCGCGTGGCCACCGGCCGCGCCGGCAACGTCATCGGCGGCGGCGACTGGGCGCGCGACCGCATCGTGGTCGACTGCATGCGCGGCTGGTCGGAAGGCAAGCCGGTCGAGATCCGCAGCCCGTCCGCCACGCGGCCGTGGCAGCACGTGCTGGAACCGCTGAGCGGCTACCTGACGCTGGGCGCGGCGCTGGCGCGCGATCCCAAGCTGCACGGCGAGTCGTTCAACTTCGGCCCGCGCGCGGAACAGAACCGCACTGTGCTGGAACTGCTGGAAGACCTGAGCAAGGCCTGGCACTTCAAGTCGCTGGACGACGCCTACCGCGTCACCGCCAACATCCCGTTCCATGAAGCCGGGTTGTTGAAACTGAACTGCGACAAGGCGCTGTTCCACATGAAGTGGGAAGCCAACCTGCAATACCACGAGCTGGTCGACTTCGTCAGCGACTGGTACTACAAGTACTACCGCGAATCGGCCGACATGTACGCCCTGACGCAGGCGCAGATCGGCGCCTACGAGGAACGCGCCCGCCAGCGCGGCCTGGTATGGACGCGCTGACGCCGCCCTTCCTGACGCCGCTGCGCCGCATCGCCCATCCGCTGGGTGATATCCAGCACGGCATCAAGGCGGTGGACGAGGGCTACGCCGGCTTTGGCGAAGCCTATTTCACGCGCGTGCAGCCGGGCGCCGTCAAGGGCTGGAAGCGCCACAGCCGCATGCAGCTGAACCTGATGGTGCCGTGCGGCGCCGTGCGCTTCTACGTGCGCGACGACAGCGGCGCGAACAAGTTCTCCTTCCTGCTGGGCGACGAGCCGGGCGCGGTGCAAGGCACGCAGTACGCGCGACTGACGGTGCCGCCTGGCTGGTGGGTGGCGTTTGAAGGCGTGGGCCAGCAACTGAACCAGGTGCTCAACGTGGCCAGCATCGCCCACGATCCGCAGGAAGCCACCAACGTCGACCTGTCGACCTTCCCGCTGGAGGCGCAGGCATGAAGCTGCTGCTGACCGGCGCCGGCGGCCTGCTGGGCAGCGCCGTCATCGCCGCCGCCGCGGCGCGTGGCGACACCTGCCAGGCGCTGGCGCGGCCGGCGCTGGGCGCCTGCAGCGCGCCCGATCCGGGCCACGCGCCCGGCTGCGGCGCCATCACTGCGGCGCAACTGGCCGAGCGCCTGCGCGGCTACGACCTGCTGCTGCACGCCGCCGCCAACACCAATGTCGAGCAGTGCGAAACCGACCCGGACGGCTGCTACCGCGACAACTTCCTGCTGACCGAACTGCTGGCGCAAGCGGCCGCCATCGCCGGTGTGCGCATGCTGTTCGTCTCCAGCACCGGCCTGTATGGCACCGGCAGCGACGCGCCCTACCATGAGTACGACGCCGCCGCACCGACCACGCACCACCACCGCAGCAAGCTGCTGGGCGAACAGGCGGTGCTGGCGGCCGCGCGCGACAACCTGGTGGTGCGCACCGGCTGGCTGTTCGGCGGTGCGCCGGCGACGGCCAAGAATTTCGTGGCGCGCCGCATCGACGAGGCGCGCAAGGCCGCCGCCGAGGGCCGCCACATCGAATCCAACGCCGAGCAGCGCGGCGTGCCGTGCTGGAACCGCGACGTCGCCATGCGCATGCTGGACCTGGCGGCGGCCGGCGTCACCGGCGTGGTCAACTGCGTCAACAGCGGCAACGCCTCGCGCTACGAGTACGTGCGCGCCGTGGTGGAACTGAGCGGCGCCGGCGTCGAGGTGCGGCCGTCGAGCGCGGCCGGCTTCAACCGCAAGGCGAACGTCTCGCCGAACGAGATGGCCGACAACTGGAAAATGCGCATGCTGGGCTGGCCCGACATGCCGGACTGGCGCGCCAGCCTGACAACCTATCTGCGCACCGAGCTGGCAGACTACTGAGCAAACACTTATGGAACAACTGGATGTGGTGATCCTGGGAGGCGGCGTCGCCGGCCTGGGCGCCGCGCTGAAAGCCCGCGAAACCGGCCGCCAGGCGGTGATCTTTGAAGCCCGCGACAGCGCCGGCGGACTGCTGGACAACTTCACCATCGACGGCTTCCGCTTCGACCATGCGGTGCACCTGAGCTTTGCCAGCGAGGAGAAGGTGCGCGCCATCTTCGACCGCACGCCATACATCACCCATCCGTCGGACTCGTACTGCTTCGACCAGGACCGCTGGCTCAAGCACCCGGTGCAGAACAACCTGGCGCCGCTGGACGCCAATGACAAGGTGGCCTTGATCAAATCCTTCCTCGCCCGGCCGTCCGACCTGGCTGGCGACGATTATGAAAGCTGGCTGCGCCACCAGTACGGCGACGGCATCGCCGAGCGCTATCCGATCCGCTACACGCAGAAGTACTGGGCCACGCCGGCCAGCGCGCTGTCGACCACGTGGATCGGCCAGCGCATGCGCCGCGCCGAGCTGGACGAGATCCTGTATGGCGCCATGACCACCGAGACGCCCAACACCTACTACACCAAGGAGATGCGCTATCCGCAGCAGGGCGGCTACAAGGCCTTCATCGCGCCGCTGATTGCCGACAGCACGATGCGCCTCGGCCACCGCGCCACCGCCATCGATACGGCGCAGCGCACGGTGACGTTTGCCAATGGCGTGACGGTGGGCTATCAGAAGTTGGTCAGCACCTTGCCGCTGCCGGTGCTGGCGCGCATTGCCGATGCGCCGGCCGAGGTGGCGGCAGCGGCGTCGCAATTGAAGGCCACCGCTATCGATCTGGTGTCGGTCGGCTTCAGCAAGCCCATCATCAAGGATCTGTGGTTCTATATTTACGATGAGGATATTCTGGCCAGCCGAGCGTATTCGCCATCGGTGAAGTCGCCGGAGAATGCGCCGGAAGGCTGCAGCTCGTTGCAGTTTGAGATTTACAGTCGTGGCGAGCAGTCGCAGTACAGCAAGGAAGAAGTGATCGCCAATACCCGCGCGGCGCTGGTCAAGATGGGCATTGGTGAGCCGGACGACGTGCTGTTTGTCGACCATCGCGTGCTGCCGTTCGGGAATGTGATTTTTGACCTCGGCATGGAGGCCAGGCGCCGGACAGTGCTGGATTGGGCTGCCGCCGCCGGCATTGCCAGCTGCGGGCGTTTCGGGTCGTGGGACTATCTGTGGTCCAACCAGAGCCTGCTGAGCGGTTACAACGCCTTCTAACCGCTGTCGTCCCGGCGAACGCGGGCGGTCCGCCGCTGCGGCCCATAGAACGCTGGCTCAGCATGGATTCCGGCTTCCGCCGGAATGACGGGGCATCAGAAGTTGGTGAGATCCATCACCACACCTGCGCCGGCCATCAAGGCCTGGCGCGCCAGCCGGGTTTGCATGTTCGGCGCCGGATGCTTGCGGTACAACTGCAGCATCACCTCAACAATCTTGTCATCGCGCGAATTCCCGCGCCGCATATTCTCCGGCGCCGTGGCCGCGCTCTTGTGGATCACCACGCCATCGGTATCGAAGTGCACCAGTTGGCGGCCGTGCATCGCGGCCAGCAGGAAATCCCAATCCTCGTAGATGATCAGATCCGTCTCGTTGCGCACGCCCTGCAGCACGTCGTGGCGATAGGCGATGCAACTGTTCGGAATCCGGTTGCGAATATAGACGCTGTCAAACGTCACATCCGCAATCGACACCTTCTGCCCGCCCGGCAGCAGCTTGGGCGGGAACTCGGTGCGGTCCTCGTTCTGGATCTGGAAGTCATGGAACAGCAGCTCCGGCTTGTCCCGCTCCAGCCGCGCCTTCAACTTCGCCAGATGATCCGGGCGATAGGTATCGTCATCGTCAAGGAACAGGATGTACTCGCCATCGGCCAGCGCCAGGCCCATATTGCGGCTGGCGGCAGGCCCCGGCACGCCGGTCGAGCGCAATACGTAGTCGAAACGCTTGTCCAGCTGCGACAGCTGCTGGTACGGCGGCAAATAGCCCGGCGTGTCCGACACCACCACCACCTTGAAATCCTGGCAGGTCTGGGCGATCAGCGATTCCAGCGTGCGCGTCAGCAGCAGCGGCCGGTCATGGGTAGGAATGATGATGGTGAACACGGGCGACAACTCCATTAAGGTTCGCGGATCGATTCGTCCAGCGCGCGGGTCAGCGGGAACAGCAGGTAGGACATCACCGTGCGGTGGCCCACCACGATCTCCGCCGTCACCGTCATGCCCGGCAGCAGACGGGCGTCGCCCGGCAGCTTGCGCAGCTTGCCGCTGAACGGAATGCGGCTCAGGTAATACGCATCCAGCCCGCCGCCGCTTTTCTCATTGGTGTCGCGCTTGAACGAGTCCTGGCTGATGAAACGCACCTTGCCCTCCAGCATGCCATGCTCCTGGAACGAGAACGCGTCCACCTTGATGTGCGCCTGCGCGCCGGTCTTGATGTAGCCGACGTCCTGCGAATCGATCTGCACTTCCGCCTCCAGCTCCGAACCGAGCGGCACCAGCGTGAACATCGGCTCGGCCTCGCGCACCACCGAGCCGATCGACAGCTTGCCGATCTCCAGCACCACGCCATCCGACGGCGCCACCAGTTGCACCTTCTTGGCGCGCATGTCGGCCTTGGTCAGCTGCTCGTTGATGCTGTCGCGCTCGCGGCTGGCGCTCAGCAGGTCTTCCATCGACTTCTGCCGCCAGCTTTTCTCGAACGCTGCCCGCTCCGACTCGGCCGATGCCAGCTCGCGCGCCATCTCGACCGCCTTGTTGCGTTGCAGGTCCATGTCGCGCTCGACTTCAAGACGGCGGTCGCGCGCTTCCAGCAGGTGCATCTTGGCGCCGAACTGCTCGGCCATCAGCTGCTCCTGCATCGCTTCCACCTCGCGCAGCGACTTCACCCGCTGCGCCAGGATCGCCTGGTCGTGCTTGTTGGTTTCCAGGCCGGCGCGCAGGCGGGCGATGTTCTCGTCCATCTTGCTCTTCTGCGCCTGGTAGTTGGCCTTGCGCTCGCTCGACAACTGCGCCTGCAGCTGGGCGTCGTCGGCATAACCGCCGGTGGCGGTGCTGGCGCCCGGCTTGCCGGACAGCTCGGCGCGCAGGCCGGCCGCCTGCGTGTCCAGCGACTGCAGGCGCACCCGCAGCTGGGTTTCATCGGCGGCGGTGAAGGTCGGGTCCAGCGTGGCCAGCACCTGGCCCTTCTTGACGATCTGGCCCACCCGCACGTTGATGGTCTGGATGATGGACGTCTCCAGCGGCTGCACCACGATGTTCGGCAGCGGGTTGACCAGCTTGCCGTGGGCGATGACGATCTTCTCCACCGGCGACACGCAGGCCCAGATGATGAACAGCACAAACGCCAGCAGCAGCGTATGCAGCGTCAGGCGCACGAACCTCGGCAGCGGGCCGCGCTCGATGGCGTCGGCGTCCGGCAGGAACTCGATCTCGGTCTCGTCCTTCTTGCCGCGCTTGAAGTTTAAAGGTGACTTGTTTGCTGGTTCCATAAGTGCTGGTAGGTTTCGCTACGGGTGAGCAGTTCTTCGTGACGGCCGGAATCGACCAGCGTGCCCTGGTGCATGACCATGATGCGGTCGGCGTCCACCAGGGTCGACAGGCGGTGCGAAATCATCACCACCGTGCGGCCGACGGCGATCTTCGACAGGTTGTTGATGAAGATGGCTTCCGATTCCGGGTCCAGCGCCGACGCCGCCTCGTCCAGGATCAGGATGCGTGGCCGCGACACCAGCGTGCGCGCGATCGACAGCCGCTGCTTCTGGCCGCCGGACAGGTTGGTGGCGTTCTCTTCCAGCACGGTGTCGTAGCCCTGCGGCAGGCGCTCGATGAATTCGTCGGCGCCGGCGGCCTGCGCGGCCGCCACCAGTTCTTCAAAGGTCGCGTCCGGCTTGGTCACCGCCAGGTTCTCGCGCACGGTGCCGCGGAACAGGAAGTTCTCCTGCAACACCACGCCGATCTGGCGCCGCAGGTGCGACAGCTCGATCTCGCGGGCGTCGATGCCGTCAAAGCGCACCAGGCCCTCCTGCAGCGGATACAGGCCCTGGATCAGCTTGGTCAGCGTGGTCTTGCCCGAGCCGGAACGGCCGACGATGCCAACCACCTGGCCCTGCTCGATGGTGAACGAGGCCTTGTTCAGCGCCAGGTTCTGCGCGCCCGGATAGCGGAACACCACGTTGTCGAACTTGATCTCGCCCTGCAACACCGGGCGCAGGCCGTTGGCGCCGGGGCGGCCTTCCGGCGCGCGGTTCATCACCTCGCCCAGCATGCGCACCGACAGCGCGGTTTCCTGGTATTCGTTGACCAGGCCGACGATGGAAATCAGCGGCTGCGTCACGCGGCCGGACAGCATCTGGAAGGCGATCAGCGCGCCGACCGACAGCGTGCTGTCGAACACGTCGGCGGCGCCGACGATGATCAGGGTCACCGGCAGCAGCTTGCCGAGGAAGTCGGTCAGCGAGTTGCCGGCGATGGAAATCTGGCCGACGCGGAAGTGCATGGTGATGGCCTCGGCCGAGCGCTGGTCCCACACGCGGCGCTGCGACGGCTCGATCGCCAGCGCCTTTACCGTGCGCATGCCGTGGATGGTTTCCACCAGCATGCCCTGGCGCTGGCCCTCGGCGGTGTACAGCGCGTTCAGGCGGCGCTGGAAGGTCGGCACCATGGCCAGCACGATGCCGCCGATCAGGCCGGCGAACAGCAGCACGATCAGCGTCAGCTTGAACGAGTAGCTGAACAGGATGGGGATGAACACCACCAGCGCGATCAGGTCCAGGCCGGTCATGAACAGGCGGCCGGTGAGGAAGTTGCGGATCTTTTCCAGCTGCTGCATGTGGCGCGTGACCACGCCGGCGCTGGTGGTTTCAAAGAAGTCGATCGGCAGCGACAGCAGGTGGGCGAACACGCGCCGGGTCAGGCGCATGTCGATCTTGTTGGACGCGGCCAGCGTCAGCGTCTGGCGCAGGAAGCCGAAGGTGGAGTCGAACACCAGCGCCATGACGATGCCCACGCCCAGCACCTGCAGCGTGGTCACGCTCTGGTGCGTCAGCACCTTGTCGATCACCAGCTGGAAGAAGATCGGCGAGGCCAGCGCCAGCAACTGCATGGCGATGGCGGCGATGAAGATGTCGCGGAAGGCCGCCTTCTGCTTGAGGATTTCGGGAATGAACCAGCGCAGGCCGAACGGCTGGTTGGGGTCGCTCAGCTTGTGCTGGCGTTTGACGAAGAACACCTCGCCGGCCCAGCGTTTCTCGAACTCGCTGCGCGCCACCAGCACCACCTGGGCGTTGGCCGCCGCCGGATTCAGCACCGCCGCATGGTCTTCGCCGCCGTTCTCGCCCGGCTTGACGCCCACCACGATGATCATGTTGCCGTCGACCAGGCGCGCCATCAGCGGGAACACGCCGCCCTGCGCCATCAGGCGCGACCAGGTCAGCTGGTCGACCTTGGCTTTCAGGCCGATTTCCGAGGCGATGCGCAGCAGCGCGCCAGTGGTGGGTTCCTCCGCCCGCAAGGCATTCTCGTCGATGATGCGTTCCGGATTGATTTGCAGACCATGATGCTGCGCGATGGCAGTCAGGCACTGGATCGCGGTGTGGGGGAATTTATCTTGCATAGGCCCGTAAAGGAAAAAGCTTGCATTGGTGCACTATCGTGCCAGCCTTGGGATTCTAACCCAGCAACACGCTTACCGGCGCCTTTTCTGTTGTAGAAACACAAGCGGGTTTACCGCGCTGTTCCACCGCTCAAAAAAAAACGGCAAGGCCCGCGGGCCTTGCCGTTATTGACGCCAGCTAACTAGCGCGATGCTTACTTGGCAGCCAGGAAGCCTTGACCGTGGTTGCCGCCCAGCAGCGCTTTCAGACGCTGGGTGTCTTCGGTCGACGCCTGGTTGGACGCGGCGGTCAGCTTGTTGTCGTAGCTGCCGATCGCGCTGGCCAGGGCTGCCACTGCCGTGTTGTTGGCGGTAGGCATTTCCAGCTTGGTCGCGGCCGGTGCGCTGGACGCGGCGGTGAAGCTGGACAGCGCGGCCGACAGGCTGCTGACCGAGTTGCTCAGGTTCGACTGGCCGTTCACCGCGAACCAGACGTCGGCCGCGCCGTGGGTGGCGCCGTCGGCGGTCTCGTAGGTGGAGGTCAGGCCAACGGTGTTGCCGTTGTCCTTGGCGCCGCCCACTTTGACATCCAGGTTCAGCTTGGTGATGCCGAGGTCGCTCAGCGACTTCAGCTCGCCGGCCTGGCTGACGCCGTCGGCATTGCCGTCGACCCAGACCTGCAGCTTGCCGAAGGCGGCGTCCTTGGCGTCGATCACGCCGTCGCCGTTGGTATCCAGCTGCGCCAGCGCCTGGTAGCCGTTGTTGGCCTTGGTGCCGTCGGCCAGCGTGGTGCCAGTACCGAACAGTTCGCTACCATCGTTGATGCTGCCGTCACCGTTGCGGTCCAGAACCAGCAGGCCATCGCCACCGCCCACCCAGCCAGCTTGCTCCTTGGTGCCGTCGGCATTCAGGTCGAAGCTGACGCCGGCGTTGGACGACAGGGTGTTGATGCCGTTGTTGTTCAGGTCCAGCACGATCGGCGACAGGCCGTGGGTGGCGTTGAACAGCGCGTTGGCCTGGTCGGTGCTCATGGCCTGGATCTGGGTCGAGGTCAGGGCATTGCCTTGGGCCGAGCTCAGGTTCTTGATCTGGCCGGTGGTCAGCGCGACGATCTGGTCGGTGGTCAGTTTCACCAGCTGGGTGGTGGTCAGGGCCACGAACGACGAGGTCTTCATCGCTTGCAGGTCAGCCGTTTCCAGCGCCACGATGGCGTTGGTCGACAGGGCGCGCAGCTGCGCGGTGCTCAGCGCGTTGACCTGGTTGCTCGACAGGGCCACCACCTGGTCGGTGGTCAGCGCGGTGCTGATCGCCGAGGTGCTCAGGGCGGCCACCTGGTTGGTGCTCAGGGCCACGATCTGGTCGGTGGTCAGCGCGGCCACTTGCGTGGTGCGCAGGGCGGCCACGGCGGCGGTCTTCAGCGCGCCCAGGTCTTGCGTTTCGATCGCCGCGATGTCGGCGTTCGAGAAGGCCGATACCTGGGCGGTGGTCAGCGCGCCCACCTGGTTCGAGCTCAGGGCCACCACCTGGTCGGTGGTCAGGCCGTTGGCCACTTGCGAGGTGGTCAGCACGGCGATGCCGCTGGTCGACAGGCTGCTGATCTGGTCGGTGGTCAGCGACTTGATCTGGTTGGTGGTCAGTGCCGCCACAGCCGAGGTCTTCAACACGCCCAGGTCGTTGGTGGTCATGTTGGCGATCGCGGCGGTCGACAGGGCGACCACTTGCTGCGAGTTCAGCACGCTGGCCTGGGTGGTGCTCAGGGCGGCCACCTGGTCGCTGTTCAGCGCGCCGAAGGCGGCGGTGGTCAGCGCCACGGTCTGCGCGGTCGACAGCTTGCTCACCTGGTCGGTGGTCAGCGCGGTGATCTGCGCCGACTTCAGGGCAGCGATGCCGCCGGTGGTGATGCCGCCCAGATCCTGGGTTTCGATGGCGGCAACGCTGTTGGTCGACAGCGCGGCCACTTGCGCGGTGGTCATCGCGCCGAACTGCTGCGAGGTCAGGGCCACCACCTGGTCGGTGGTCAGGCCGCTGGCGATGGCGTTGGTGCTCAGCACGGCAACCTGGGCGGTGGCCAGGCCGTGCACCTGGTCGGTGGTCAGCGCCGCGACCTGCGAGGTGCTCAGGGCGGTGAACGACGACGATTTCAGCGCGGCCAGGTCGGCGGTCTGCATGGCGGCGATGTTGTCGGTGCTCAGGGCCACCACTTGCGCGCTGCTCAGGGCATTGGCTTCGGCGGTGGTCAGGGCCACGACCAGGTCGGTGGTCAGGGCCTTGATCTGGTTGGTGGTCAGGGCGGCCACGGCGGCGGTCTTCAGGGCGGCGAAGTCCTGGGTTTCCAGCGCGCCGATGGCGTTGGTCGACAGGCCAGCCACTTGCTGGGTGCTCAGCGCGCCCGCCTGGTTGGTGGTCAGCGCAACGATCTGATCGCTGTTCAGGCCGTTGATGCCGGCGGTGGTGAAGGCGACGATCTGGTTGGTCGACAGCGTGGCCACCTGGTCGGTGGTCAGCGCGCCGATCTGCGCCGATTTCAGGGCGGCGACGGCGGCGGTGCTGATGCCGACGATGTCCTGGGTCTCGATGGCAGCGATGTCGTTGGTCGAGAAGGCGCCGACTTGGGCGGTGCTCATCGCGGCGAACTGCTGCGAGGTCAGGGCCACCACCTGGTCGGTGGTCAGGCCGTTGGCGATGGCGTTGGTGCTCAGCGCAACGATCTGTGCGGTGGCCAGGCCGTGCACCTGGTCGGTGGTCAGGGCCGCCACTTGCGCGGTGCTCAGCGCGGCGAACGACGAGGTCTTCAGCGCGGCCAGGTCGGCGGTCTGCATGGCGGCGATGCTGTCGGTGCTCAGGGCCACCACTTGGGCGCTGCTCAGGGCGTTGGCTTCAGCGGTGGTCAGGGCCACGATCAGATCGGTGGTCAGGGCCTTGATCTGGTTGGTGGTCATGCCAGCGACCGCAGCGGTCTTCAGGGCGGCGAAGTCCTGGGTTTCCAGGGCGGCGATGGCGTTGGTCGACAGGCCAGCCACTTGCTGGGTGCTCAGCGCGCCCGCCTGGTTGGTGGTCAGCGCAACGATCTGGTCGGTGTTCAGGCCGCCGATGCCAGCGGTGGTGAAGGCGACGATCTGGTTGGTCGACAGCGTGGCGATCTGGTCGGTGGTCAGCGCGCCGATCTGGGCCGATTTCAGGGCGGCGACGGCGGCGGTGCTGATGCCGGCGATGTCCTGGGTTTCGATGGCGGCGATGTCATTGGTCGAGAACGCGCCGATCTGGGCGGTGCTCATGGCGGCCAGCTGCTGCGAGGTCAGCGCGACGACTTGATCGGTGGTCAGGCCGTTGGCGATGGCGTTGGTGCTCAGCGCAACGATCTGCTGGGTGGCCAGGCCGTGCACCTGGTCGGTGGTCAGCGCGGCCACTTGCGCGGTGGTCAGCGCAGCGAACGACGAGGTCTTCAGCGCGGCCAGGTCGGCGGTCTGCATGGCGGCGATGCTGTCGGTCGACAGGGCGGCCACTTGCGCGCTGCTCAGGGCGTTGGCTTCAGCGGTGGTCAGGGCCACGACCAGGTCGGTGGTCAGGGCCTTGATCTGGTTGGTGGTCATACCAGCCACAGCAGCGGTCTTCAGGGCAGCGAAGTCCTGGGTTTCCAGCGCGGCGATGGCGTTGGTCGACAGGCCGGCCACTTGCTGGGTGCTCAGCGCGCCCGCCTGGTTGGTGGTCAGCGCAACGATCTGGTCGGTATTCAGGCCGCCGATGCCAGCGGTGGTGAAGGCGACGATCTGGTTGGTCGACAGCGTGGCGATCTGGTCGGTGGTCAGCGCGCCGATCTGGGCCGATTTCAGGGCGGCGATGGCGGCGGTGCTGATGCCGGCGATGTCCTGGGTTTCGATGGCGGCGATGCTGTTGGTCGAGAACGCGCCGACTTGGGCGGTGCTCATGGCGGCCAGCTGCTGCGAGGTCAGCGCAACGACTTGATCGGTGGTCAGGCCGTTGGCGATGGCGTTGGTGCTCAGCGCAACGATCTGTGCGGTGGCCAGGCCATGCACCTGGTCGGTGGTCAGGGCCGCCACTTGCGCGGTGCTCAGCGCGGCGAACGACGAGGTCTTCAGCGCGGCCAGGTCGGCGGTCTGCATGGCGGCGATGCTGTCGGTCGACAGGGCGGCCACTTGCGCGCTGCTCAGGGCGTTGGCTTCAGCGGTGGTCAGGGCCACGATCAGATCGGTGGTCAGGGCCTTGATCTGGTTGGTGGTCATGCCAGCCACGGCGGCGGTCTTCAGCGCGGCGAAGTCCTGGGTTTCCAGCGCGGCGACGGCGTTGGTCGACAGGCCGGCCACTTGCTGGGTGCTCAGCGCGCCCGCCTGGTTGGTGGTCAGTGCAACGATCTGGTCGGTGGTCAGGCCAGCGACGCCAGCGGTGGTGAAGGCGACGATCTGGTTGGTCGACAGCGTGGCAACCTGGTCGGTGGTCAGCGCGCCGATCTGGGCCGATTTCAGGGCGGCGATGGCGGCGGTGCTGATGCCGGCGATGTCCTGGGTTTCGATGGCGGCGATGTCATTGGTCGAGAACGCGCCGATCTGGGCGGTGCTCATGGCGGCCAGCTGCTGCGAGGTCAGCGCGACGACTTGATCGGTGGTCAGGCCGTTGGCGATGGCGTTGGTGCTCAGCGCTACGATCTGCTGGGTGGCCAGGCCGTGCACCTGGTCGGTGGTCAGCGCGGCCACTTGCGCGGTGGTCAGCGCGGCGAACGACGAGGTCTTCAGCGCGGCCAGGTCGGCGGTCTGCATGGCGGCGATGTTGTCGGTCGACAGGGCGGCCACTTGCGCGCTGCTCAGGGCGTTGGCTTCAGCGGTGGTCAGGGCCACGACCAGGTCGGTGGTCAGGGCCTTGATCTGGTTGGTGGTCATGCCAGCGACCGCAGCGGTCTTCAGCGCGGCGAAGTCCTGGGTTTCCAGCGCGGCGATGGCGTTGGTCGACAGGCCGGCCACTTGCTGGGTGGTCAGCGCGCCCGCCTGGTTGGTGGTCAGCGCAACGATCTGGTCGGTGTTCAGGCCGGCGACGCCAGCGGTGGTGAAGGCGACGATCTGGTTGGTCGACAGCGTGGCGATCTGGTCGGTGGTCAGCGCGCCGATCTGGGCCGATTTCAGGGCGGCGACGGCGGCGGTGCTGATGCCGGCGATGTCCTGGGTTTCGATGGCGGCGATGTCATTGGTCGAGAACGCGCCGATCTGGGCGGTGCTCATGGCGGCCAGTTGCTGCGAGGTCAGCGCGACGACTTGATCGGTGGTCAGGCCGTTGGCGATGGCGTTGGTGCTCAGCGCAACGATCTGCTGGGTGCCCAGGCCGTGTACCTGGTCGGTGGTCAGCGCGGCCACTTGCGCGGTGGTCAGCGCGGCGAACGACGAGGTCTTCAGCGCGGCCAGGTCGGCGGTCTGCATGGCGGCGATGCTGTCGGTCGACAGGGCGGCCACTTGGGTGCTGGTCAGGGCGTTGGCTTCAGCGGTGGTCAGGGCAACGACCAGGTCGGTGGTCAGGGCCTTGATCTGGTTGGTGGTCAGGCCGGCCACAGCGGCGGTCTTCAGCGCGGCGAAGTCCTGGGTTTCCAGCGCGGCGATGGCGTTGGTCGACAGCGCAGCGACTTGCTGGGTGGTCAGCGCGCCCGCCTGGTTGGTG
Organism: Duganella sp. 1224; assembly: GCF_013408245.1. Lineage (GTDB taxonomy): Bacteria > Pseudomonadota > Gammaproteobacteria > Burkholderiales > Burkholderiaceae_D > Rugamonas. The sequence goes on along the minus strand of NZ_JACBYS010000004.1, from coordinate 319,105 downwards.
GTCAGCGCAACGATCTGGTCGGTGTTCAGGCCGCTGATGCCGGCGGTGGTGAAGGCCACCACCTGGTTGGTCGACAGCGTGGCAACCTGGTCGGTGGTCAGCGCGCCGATCTGCGCCGATTTCAGCGAGGCGATGCCGGCGGTGGTGATGCCGCCGATATCCTGGGTTTCGATGGCGGCGATGTCGTTGGTCGAGAACGCGCCCAGCTGGGCGGTGGTGAACGCGGCCAGCTGGTTCGAGCTCAGTGCGACGATCTGGTCGGTGGTCAGGCCGTTGGCGATGTTGGCGGTGCTCAGGGCCACCAGGGCGGCGGTGCTCAGGCTCTTGATCTGGTTGGTGCTCAGCGCGCCCACCTGGACCGAGGTCAGCGAGGAGATGGCGCTGGTTTTCAGGGCGTTCAGGTCATTGGTTTCCAGCGCGGCCAGCTGGTCGGTGCTCAGCGCGTTGACTTGCGCGGTCGACAGGGCGTTGGCGCCGGCGGTGCTCAGGGCCACCACCTGGTCGGTGGTCAGGGCCTTGACCTGGTTGACGCTCAGGCCGGCAACAGCGGCGGTTTTCAGGGCGGCGAAGTCCTGGGTTTCCAGCGCGGCGATGGCGTCGGTGCTCAGGGCGGCCACTTGCGACGAGGCCAGCGCGCCGGCCTGGTTGGTGGTCAGCGCCACGATCTGGTCGGTGCTCAGCACCTTGATCTGCGAGGTTTTCAGGCCGCCAACGGCGTTGGTGGTCAGCGCGGCCAGGTCAGCGGTGGTCAGGCCCGCCAGCGAATTGGTGGTGATGGCGCCGATCTGGTTCGAGTTCAGGATGGTCGCTTGCAGCGTGGTCAGCGCACCGATCTGGTCCGAGTTGAGGGACGCCATGTCCGCGGTGGTCAAGACACTGATGGATCGGGTGTCCAGGGCCGCAATCTGCTGCGTCGTATAGTCTGATGGGACTGGCATTTGTAATTCTCCTGAAAGGTGCGCTATCGATATCTATCATCAAAATCACCGAGACGACGGCCCTAGTTCGTCGTCTCGATGATTTCATACTGTGGCAAAAGTGCCTGTTGTATTTCCCCTGTGCTGCCTGTATTGCCCCGGCATACCATGCTTATCGTCAACAAAAGCGGCGACTTTAGTAAACCGGGAGAACCTTTATTGCTTATCTTCAATCGCCGGATGGGACCTGTTACAGTACAAGGCGACCGCCGCGAATCTTCCACTAAGTAAACTTATTGCGATAAGTAAATTTTTTTTCAGCGGCCCGCGCCAGCTGCCTAGTCCCCGAATTTGCTTGGTTTTACAACAAGCCTTTTATGCCTTACGGCAACAAATTTCCTAGGCACGGCCGCTCAGTATATCCCACTTAATTTCCGAGAAGAATTTATTTTGGCGGTTGTCGCGGCCTTGCAACCTGCTTTTTGGGCATGTTTAACCCGCATTAAACATGGCAATAGATTCATTTTTCATGGAGGAAAGCAAGATGGCGAAGTGCTACTGTGCACTTGCCGTATGACAGCGTGATGACGCGCGCGACGGCCGCGCTTCAACCGCGGCGGCGGCGCCGGTGCAGCGCCGCCGCCGTGGCCGCCAGCAACGCCAGCGCCACCATGTTGAGCACCACCACGGCTTGCGAGAAATGCAAGACCAGGCCAAGACTGACGCCGGCCTTGAGGTGCCACGGCGCGCCGTCCGCCGGGTAATAGCCGGCCAGTTGCAGCAGATAGTACAGACCGGCGCCCCACAGCCCGGCCGGATGACGGCGCAGTGACAGCACCGCCGACAGGAAGCCCAGCAGGGCCACGCCGAACTCCAGCGTGCCAGCCGTGCCGGCCGAGGCCGCGCCCAGCAGCCCCAGGGATACCGCCAGCGCCAGACCGCTGTTCAGCAACAACACCCGGGCCAGCCATTTTTCCACTGCCTGCATCCTGTCCTCACCCAAAGCGCGATTGATAGTCGCTGGGCGCCACGCCCAGCTGCGCGGCAAACGCGCGCCGCAGATTGTACTCGTTGCCGAAGCCGCTCTGGCGGGCGGCCCGCTTGACCGTCATGCCGGCCTGCTCCAGCAGCGCGCAGGCCGCCTCCATGCGCAGCCGCAGCAGCAATTGCGCCGGCGTCAGCCCGGCCTCCTGCCGCAGGTGGCGGTGCAGCGTGCGCACCGACACCGCCAGCCCGGCCGCCATCTGCCCGACGTCCAGCTGCTGCCGCAGGCGCGGGCGCAGCCAGGCGGTCAGGCGGCCGTGCAGCCCCTCGGGCGCGGCCTGGGCCAGCAGCTCGGTGCTGAACTGGCGCTGGCCGCCGGGCCGCTTGTAGAACACCACCAGCCGCTTGGCCACCGCCAGCCCGGCCGCGCGGCCCCGGTCTTCCTCCACCAGCGCCAGCGCCAGGTCGATGCCGGCGGCGATGCCGGCCGAAGTGTAGACCGCGCCGTCTCTTATATAGAGGGCGTCGTCCTGGACAGTCACGGCCGGGTACTGCGCCTGCAGCGCGGCGGCGTCTTGCCAATGGGTGACGGCGCGGCGGCCGTCCAGCAGGCCGGCGCGCGCCAGCACAAAGGCGCCAGTGCACACCGAGCAGCACCGGCCCAGCTGCGGCGCCGCCCGCGTCACCCAGGCGGCCAGCGCGTCCTGCGGTGCCGGGCTGCCGTCCGGCCCCGGCTCCACGCCGCGGCCGCCGGCGACGATCAGCGTGGCGCCGGCCAGCGTGGCCGGATCCGGCAGCGCCCCGGCCTGCACGGCGACGCCGGCGCTCGCCGTCACCAGGCCCGCCTCGGCAGCGATCATGTTGATTTGATAAGGCGGCGGCAGGCCGGCATCGCGCGCCTCGTCGTTGGCGGTGGCAAACACCTGGGCAGGGCCGGTGGCGTCCAGCAGCAAAAAGCCGGGATGGATCAGCAGCCAGATCGGAATGGGATTCATGCTGGCAGATATTCCACCATGGCTGTCATTTGTGTCAATCGCCGCCGTGCCACCATGGCTGCACAAGGAGATCGCCATGACACGCAGCGTAGGCATTTATATTTTCGACAATGTGGAAGTGCTGGACTTTGCCGGCCCATACGAAGTGTTCACCTGCGCCGCGCGGGTGGCCGGCGCGCTGGCGCCGGCCACGCCACCGCCCTTCGCCGTGCGCACCATCGGCGCCGGCCACGCGCCGGTGCGCGCCCGCGCCGGGCTGGTGCTGCATCCCGAAGCCAGCTTTGCCGACGCCGGTCGCATCGACCTGCTGATCGTGCCCGGCGGCGTGGTCGGCGCCGAATTGGCGCGGCCGGACGTGATCCGCTGGATCGCCGCCACGGCGGCGGCGGCCGAACTGACCGCCTCGGTCTGCACCGGCGCCCTGCTGCTGGCCGAGGCCGGCCTGCTGGACGGCCTGCCCGCCACCACCCATTGGGAAGACCTGGACGCACTGCGCGCCGGCTGGCCGCAGGTCGACGTGCAAGGCGGCCAGCGCTGGATCGACACCGGCCGCGTCATCACCTCGGCCGGCATCTCGGCCGGCATCGACATGTCGCTGCACCTGGTGGCGCGGCTCGGCGGCCAAGCGCTGGCCGAACGCAGCGCCCGCCAGATGGACTACGACTGGCGCCAATAACGCCTCCCGTCACGCCCGCGACAGCGGATAATCATGGAACGAGCGCCGCATCAACGCCTACTTTTCGACCTGATAGCCATCGTTCAGCGTGTGCAGGAAGGCGACGATGTCGGCGATGTCGCCCTCGCTCAACGCCGGCCTGCCGCCCGGCTTGCCGCCGAACGGCGCCTCCATATTGACGTTGGCGTCCATGCCCGCCGGCTGATCGTCGAACTTGCGGCCCTTGTACCACTTGTCCGGCGCCGTGTCGCGCGTGGCGTAGAAGCGCACCACCTCCGTCAGGCTGCTGAAGCTGCCATTGTGGAAGTAGGCCTTGCGCGTGGCCACATTGCGCAGCGACGGCGTCTTGAAGGCGCCGCAGTATTCCTTGTGGTCCTGGAGGTCGGTGCGGTCCGGGCCGCACAGGCCGAGGTCGTAGAAATGGGGATCGGCGTTCACCGCCAGCTTGCGGTTGCGCGGCACGCCGATATTGATCAGGCCGTAGTCGGTGAACTGCGGGAACACGCCGCCCGGCGAAATCTGGCTGATGTGGCAGGACGCGCAATTGCCCTTGGTTTCGTCGTTGAAGACGCGCAGGCCGCGCAGCTCCTGCGGACTCAGCGCCACCTGCTTGCGCAGGAAGGCATCGTACTTGCTGGTGTACGGATAGAAGTCGGCCGGACTCTCCTGGAACACTTCCAGCGCCATCAGCGCGCCCTGCAGCGCGGCGTTGGGCCGGCTGAAGATATCGTCGCCAAACACCTGGCGGAACTGCGGCGCCAGCGGGCCGGCCTTCAGCCTGGCCAGCACGGCCGCCTCGTCCCGGTTGCCCATCTCGCGCGCTGACAGCAGCGGACCCAGCGCCTGCTCGTGCGCGGTCTGGGCCCGGCCGTCCCAGTCGTGGCCGCCGGTCGGGCCGGCGTCGACGCTGTCGTCGCCGTCGTCGTCGTGGTAGTGCTCGGTGAAGGCCGGCACGTTCTGGAGATAGCGCAGCGACGGCGCCGCGCGCGTGCCCTCGGTCTTGCCGTCGGCGCCGCCCAGCTGCACCGCCAGCTGGTTAGTCGGGCTGTAGGCGTTTGCCGGGCTGTGGCAGCTGGCGCAGGCCAGCGTGCCGGAGGCCGACAGCGTGACGTCGTTGAACATGGCGCGGCCCAGCGCGGTCAGCTCCGGCACCGTGGGCCGGCGCCCGTTCATCGGCGCGTAGGCGGCGCGCGGCGCATCGGCAACCGGCGTGGCGGCGGCGTGATCGGGCGGGGATGGCTGGCAGGCGCTCAGCAAGGCAGCCACGGCGGCTGTATAAAAAATTTTCATGCGCGCAGCCTAGCAAAATGACGTGACCGCTACATGACAGTGAGAAAACGATACAAAACGATACTTTTGCGCCGACGCCATTTCATCGTCCTGACATATTTACTAAATAGCATGAGCCGTTTTCACCCACACCTTCAAGGCAGAACCATGAACACACCCCTGAAAACGGCGCTGCGCCCCGTGCCGCTGCTGCTGTTGGCCGCCGGCGTCGGCGCCGGCCTGATCGCCTGCGGCAGCTCGTCCGACAGCGCGCCCACCCTGTCCGGCCAGGTGGTCGGCAGCTATTATGAAAACGCCGTGGTCTGCCTGGAGAGCACCACCACCAAGCTGACCTGCGACAGCAACTCGGGCAGCGTGCGCACCGGCGCCGACGGCAGCTTCAAGATCACCGGCGCCAACAGCGGCGCGGTGCTGGTCACTGTGGGCACCGACGCCATCCGCCACGACGCGCTGGGCGACGCCGGCACCAAGGTCACGCAGAAACTGGTGTTCCGCGCGCCCAACGGCCACACCGGCATCATCGACGCCATCAGCACCGAGCTGGCCGCCATCATGGACGCCAACGGCGGCAACTACGCCCAGGCCGTGACCCAGCTGGCCGGCCGCATCGGCGTCAGCGAGGCCAACCTGCTGGCCGACGTCAACAAGGTCAGCGGCGACGACCAGGCCAGGCTGAAAGCCGAAAACGACAACTTCACCGCCGTCATCGCCGCCGCCAGCACGCAGAGCGCCAACGCCGACGTGGCCAGCGCCATCAGCGCCGGCGCCGCGCTGGGCAACATCAAGAACATCGTCGTCATCTACGCGGAAAACCGCGGCTTCGACAACCTGTACGGCCTGTTCCCGGGCGCCAACGGCATCCCGGGCGTCAACCCGACCTCGACCAGCGCCTACGTGCCGCAGAAGGATTACGACAACAGCACGCTGCCGGTGCTGCCGCCAACCTGGGGCGGCATGACCGCCGCCGGCCAGAGCCTGGTGATCACCCAGGCGCAGAGCGCCAACCTGCCGAACAAGCCCTTCCAGATCGACGACCCGAACAGCCCGATCGCGATGCCGCAATCGGTCATCTCGCGCGACCTGGTGCACCGCTTCTACAACAACCAGATGCAGATCAACGGCGGCGCCAACGACAAGTTCGCGGCCTATTCGGACGCCGGCGGCCTGACCATGGGCTACTACGACGGCAGCAAGATGAAGATGTGGGACATCGCCAAGCAGTACGCGCTGGCCGACAACCTGTTCATCGGCGCCTTCGGCGGCTCGTTCCTGACCCACCAGTACCTGATCTGCGCCTGCGCGCCGCAGTACCCGAACGCCGACACCTCGCCGGCCGCCGGCTCGATCGCCAAGATCGACGTCGACAGCAAGGGCAACTTCGTGCGCCTGACGCCCTCGGCCACCGCGCCGACCAGCGTGCTGAACGGCGCGCCGGCCTACGCCAACGACGGCGCCATCACGCCGGCCGATGCCACCGGCATGTTCTACGCGGTCAACACCATGCAGCCGGCGTTCCAGCCGAGCAGCAACGCCCCGGCCAGCAGCGACAGCACCCACCTGTACGCGGACACCAGCAAGTCCAACACGCTGCCGCCGCAGACGCAGAAAAACATCGGCGATATGCTGACCAGCAAGAACATCGACTGGGCCTGGTACGCCGGCGCCTGGAACAGCACCACCGCCAACGCCACCTCGGCCACGCGCGGCGCGTTCGCCAATCCGCCCAACTTCCAGTTCCACCACCAGCCGTTCAACTACTTCGCCAATATGGACCCGGTGAAGAACCCGACCTACCGCGCGGCGCACCTGAAGGACTACGACACGCAGTTCGTCAACGACGTGGCCAACGGCACGCTGCCGCCGGTGGCGTTCTACAAGCCGCAGGGCAACCTGAACCAGCACGCCGGCTACGCCTCGGTGGCCGACGGCGACGCCCACATCGCCAGCGTGATCGCGCAACTGAAGAAGAGCCCGCAGTGGAAGAACATGCTGGTCATCGTCACGTATGACGAGAACGGCGGCTTCTACGACCACGCCGCGCCGCCGAAGGGCGACCGCTGGGGTCCGGGCACGCGCGTGCCGGCGATCATCGTGTCGCCGTTCGTGAAGAAGGGTTCGGTGGACCACACGCAGTACGATTCGGCGTCGATCCTGCGCGCCATCACCCATCGCTTCAACCTGCCGGTGCTGGACGGCCTGACCGTGCGTGACAAGGCGCTGGCCGCCAACGGCGCCAAGCCGATGGGCGACTTCAGCGCGGCGCTGGCGTTGACGCCGCAGGAGTAAACCCGCACTGCCACGCAGGGTCGGACCCCGTACGGGGTCAGACCCTTAAGTGGTAACGCCGGCGTCGTGGCAAACGCGCAGGGGTCAACGCTCGCAGCCAGCGCGCGCCCTGACGGACGAAAAAAGAGTGGCCGATTACCTGGGCGATATCGCCTCGGTCATCGGCCAATGCGTCAATCAAATGCCGTCGCATGCCACCTGCATCAAAACCCGCACGGCCAGGCGGGGTCAGACCCCGTACGGGGTCTGACCCCTAAGTGGTCGGGCTAGCGTCGTGGCGAAAGCGTGCGGGGGAGGTGCGTGCAGCGGTACAGGAGCGGCAGGACCAGCAACGTCAGCGCGGTGGAGGACAGGATGCCCCCGATCACCACCGTGGCCAGGGGTTTCTGCACCTCCGCTCCGGTGCCGGTCGCTATCGCCATCGGGATAAACCCCAGCGACGCCACCAGCGCCGTCATCAACACCGGTCGCAGACGCTCCAGCGCGCCCTCTTTCACCGCCTCGCCAACATCGCGGCCCTCCTCCCGCAAACGCCGAATCGCCGATACCAGCACCAGCCCATTCAGCACCGCCACGCCGGACAATGCGATAAACCCCACCGCCGCCGAAATCGACAGCGGTATCCCCCGCGCCGCCAGCGCCACGATCCCGCCCGTCAGCGCAAACGGAATCCCGCTGAACACCAGCAGCCCATCCCGCAGATTGCCGAACATGGCGAACAGCAGCAGCATCACCAGCGCCAGCGCCGCCGGCACCACAATCCGCAAGCGCTGCGATGCCGACTGCAGCTGCTCGAACTGTCCTCCCCATGTGGTCCAGTACCCGGCCGGTATGCTCACGTCCCGCAGCCGCCGCTCCGCCTCCGCCACAAACGATCCGATATCCCGCCCGCGCACATTGGCGCTGACAACCACCCGCCGCTTGCCGTTCTCCCGGCTGATCTGGTTCGGTCCCGGCGCCACCGTGAACGCCACCACCTCGCCCAGCGGAATGAAGCCGCCGCCGCCCGGCAGTTGCAACGGCAGGCGGTGCAGCGATTCCATGTCGGCGCGCAGCGCCTCCGGCAGCCGCACCACGATGTCAAATCGCCGGTCGCCCTCGAACAGGGTTCCCGCCTCGCGGCCACCGATGGCGGTCGCCACCACCTCCTGCACGTCGCTGACATTCAGGCCATAGCGCGCCGCCTTCGCGCGGTCGATGTCCACCGTCAGCACCGGCAGGCCACTGGTCTGCTCCACCTTGACCTCGCGCGCGCCGTCCACCTCGCCCAGCATGGCGGCGATGCGCGCGGCGGTGGCGTTCAACACCGCATCGTCATCGCCAAACAGCTTCACCGCCACGTCGCTGCGCACGCCCGATATCAGCTCGTTAAAACGCAACTGGATCGGCTGAGAAAATTCGTAGGCATTGCCGGGCAGGCGCGCCACCGCCGCTTGTATCGCCGCCAGCAGCTGCACGCGCGACTTCTTCGGCGCGGGCCACTGCGATTCCGGCTTGAGCATGATGTAGCCGTCCGAGATATTCGGCGGCATCGGGTCGGCCGCGATTTCCGCCGTGCCGGTGCGCGCGAACACGCGTTCGATCTCAGGGAACTCGCGCATCAGCGCCGTCTCCACCTGCTGCTGCATCGCGACCGATTGCGTCAGGCTGGTGCCGGGAATGCGCAAGGCCTGCATGGCGATGTCGCCTTCGTTCAGCGACGGCACGAACTCGCTGCCCAGGCGTGTCGCCAGCAGCAGCGACAGCGCCACGGCGATGCCGGCAAACGCCAGCGCCACCGGCGCGTTGGCCAGCACCCGCTCCAGCAGCGCGCCGTACCAGCAATGCAGGCGCGGCGTGGGCTTTTCCACCACGCTGTCGCCGATGAACAGGGCCACGGCGGCGGGGATGAAGGTCACCGACAGGACCATGGCGCCGGCCAGCGCCATCACCACCGTCAGCGCCATCGGGTGGAACATGCGGCCCTCCACGCCAGTCAGCGCGAAGATTGGCAAGTACACGACCATGATGATCAACTGCCCGAACAGCAGCGGCCTGCGCGCCTCCCTGGCGGCCGCGAACACTTCGTCAAACTTCTCCGCGCGCGTCAGCCGCCGGCCCTGCGCGGCCTGCGCATGCGCCAGGCGCCGCACGCAGTTTTCGACGATGACCACCGCGCCATCGACAATGATGCCGAAGTCCAGCGCGCCGAGGCTGAGCAGGTTGGCGCTGACCTTGTACGCCACCATGCCGCTGAAGGTGAACAGCATCGACAGCGGGATCACCATCGCCGTGATCAGCGCCGCGCGCAGGTTGCCGAGAAAGAGGAACAGCACCGCGATCACCAGCACCGCGCCTTCCAGCAGGTTTTTCTTGACCGTGGCGATGGCCTTGTCCACCAGCGCGGTGCGGTCGTAGACGGTGATCGCCCGCACGCCCGGTGGCAGGCTGCGGTTGATGACGGCCATCTGCCTGTCCACCGCCTGCGCGACGGCCCGGCTGTTCTGCCCGATCAGCATGAAAACGGTGCCCAGCACCACCTCGCGGCCGTTCTCGGTGGCGGCGCCGGTGCGCAGCTCGCGGCCGATGTCGACGTCGGCCACGTCGCGCACCCGCACCGGGATGCCGCCCGCCGTGCGCAGCACGATGTTGCGGATATCTTCCAGCGAGCGCACCTGCCCCGGCGCGCGCACCAGCAGCTGCTCGCCGCGCTTTTCGATATAGCCGGCGCCGGCGTTGCCGTTGTTGCGCTCCAGCGCCAGCACCACGTCGCGCAGGGTCAGGCCATACGAGGCGAGGCGCTGCGGTTGCGGCGCCACGTGGTATTCCCTGGCGTAGCCGCCGATGGAATTGATCTCGGTGACGCCGGCCACGTTGCGCAGCTGCGGCTTGATGATCCAGTCCTGGATGTCGCGCAGGTCGGTAGGCGTGTAGGGCGTGCCATCGGCCTTCGTGGCGTCTGGCACGGCTTCCACGGTCCACAGGTAGATTTCGCCCAGGCCGGTGGAGATCGGCCCCATCGCCGGGGTCAGCCCGGCCGGTAGCCGGGCGCGCGCCTCTTGCAGCCGTTCGCTGACCATCTGGCGCGCGAAGTAGATGTCGGTGCCGTCCTTGAACACCACGGTGATCTGCGACAGGCCGTAGCGCGACAGCGAGCGCGTTTGCTCGATGCGTGGCAGGCCGGCCAGCGTGGCCTCCAGCGGGACGGTCACGCGCTGCTCGGTTTCCAGCGGCGAGTAGCCCGGCGCGGCGGTGTTGATCTGCACCTGGACGTTGGTGATGTCCGGCACGGCGTCGATCGGCAGCTTGCTGTAGCTGTAGACGCCCAGCGCGGCCATGGCGCCCACCAGCAGCAGGACCAGCCAGCGCTGGTCGATGGCATGGCGGATGATGCGTTCAAACATGGTGGCCTCCCGCATCAGTGCTCATGTTCCGCGCTGTCCTTGCCCAGTTCCGCCTTCAGCACGTAGCTGTTGGCGGCGGCGTAGACGGCGCCGGCGGGCAGGCCTTGCAGGATTTCGGTCAGCTTGCCGTCGCTGCGGCCCAATCTGACCGGCCGCGCGGTGAAGCCCTGTGGCGTGCGCACGAAGACCGCCGGTGCGCCAGCCACCGTCTGCACCGCGCCGGCGGCCACGGTGACGGCAGCTTCGCTCAGGCCGGACTGCACGTCGACGTTGACGAACAGGCCGGGACGCCAGGCGCCCTGCGGATTGGCCAGCGCCACGCGCGCCTTGGCGGTGCGCGTCTGCTCGCCCAGCAGCGCGCCGACGTAGATGATGTTGCCGCTGGCGTGCGCGTCAAACGCGGATGCGCGCACGATGGCGCTTTCGCCGACGCGCACGCGGTTCAGGTCTTGCGGCGGCACGGCGAAGTCGGCCCACACGGTGGACAGGTCGGAGATGGTGAAGACGTTGGCGTCTTCCTTGATGGCTTCGCCGAGCGCGAGGTGCTTTTCCATCACCAAGCCGTCGAATGGGGCGCGCAGTTCGAGCTGGTTGAGTTGCGCGCCGCCGGCCGCGCCGGCGCCCAGCACGCTGAGTTTCTGCCTGGCGTTCTGCACCGCGATGTCGGCTTCGCTCATTGCCTGTTTCGCTTGCAGGTAGTCCTGTTCGGCGGAGATTTTGTCCTGCCACAGCTTGCGCTCGCGTTCCAGCGTGGTGCTGGCCAGCGCCAGCCTTCTTTGCGCGGACAGCAGCTCGCTGCGCTGCTCGGACAGCGCGCTGCTGGCGAGCACCGCCAGCAGTTGTCCGCGCTTGACGCGCTGCCCCAGTTCCGCGTGTACGGCGACCACCACGCCGGCCAGCTTGGGCACCACGTGCGCGGTGCGGTCTTCATTGAAGCGGATTTCGCCCGGTAGCGTGAGAATGGTGCTGATCTGCGCCGGCCCGGCGGTGGCCAGCGCAATCCCGGCCGCCTTGATCTGCGACCCACTCAGCGCGATCGCGACGCCATCGCCAGCGGCGGACGTGGCGGACGCCCGCTCGCCATGCGTCTCGCCACCGTGGCCCGCCTCACGCGGCTTGAGCATGAGCGCCGCCAGCAGCAGCGCGATCACCACCATGATGGCGACCACAATGGTTTGTTTCCTATTCATGTTCTGCTCCGATCAGGCGGTCGATGGCGGCCTGCGCGCGATGCGCGTCGGCCAGCGTGGTGAGATAGTGGGACTGCGCCTGCAGCAAGGTGCGCTGCGCATCCAGCACGTCGAGAAAACCAAACTTGCCGTACTCGAAGCCGGTGCTGGCGGCGTCGTAGGCGCTCTGCGCGCCCGGCAGAATCTCCCGCCGCAAAGCCAACGCCTGTGCGCGCGCGCCCGCATACTCTTCGCGTGCTTGCACCAGTTCCGCCGCCAGCTGCGACGCCACGGCGCTCAAACCATCGCGCGCCTGATCGACGCGCCGCGCGGCTGCCAGCACTGCGCCCTGATTGCGATCGAACAGCGGCAACGGCAGCGTCACGCCAAACACCGCCTGCGTGCGCCCCAGTTCCTCCGAACGCTTGCCGCCGACGGTCAGCGCCACGTCCGGCGTCCGGCGCGACAGTTCCACCCGCGCCGCCGCCTGCCGCGATGCCAGCTCCGCCCGCGCCACCTGCATCGCCGGCGCCTGCAACAGCCGCTCGCGCTGCGACGCCAGCGGCGGCAGCTCCGGCAACTCAGGCAACTCCGACAGCTCAGGCAACTCCCGCAGCTCCGGCGGCTCCGGCCACTCCGACAGCTTCGACAGCTCCGGTCGCTCCGGCAGCGCCGGCAGCGCCGCCATCGCTCCCGCCGCCTGCGCGAAGCACGGCGCCGGATTGGCCCACAACGCCGCCAGCTTTGCGCGCGCTGTCGCCAGCGCGCCGTGCGCCCGGATCAAATCCAGCTTCACCGTGGACGCCGCCACCTGCGCGCGCGTCTCCTCCACCGGCGACACCTTGCCGGCCACCACCCGCCGCGCGGTCGCCGCCGCCGCCCGCTGCGCCAGCTCGGACGCCTGCTGCGCCAACCGCAACTGCGCCTGCGCCGCCAGCACCGCGAACCACGCCGCCGCCGTGTCGGCGCGCACCTCGGCGCGACGCTGCGACAGCAACGCCGCCACGCCCTCGCGCCCGCGCTCGGCCGCCTGCAGGCGTGCCGCGCGCTTGCCGCCCAGCTCCAGCGGCTGGCTCAGTTGCAAGGTGGTTTCTCGGGTATCGCGCCGTGTGTCGACGCGCTCCAGCGACAGGGAAGGATTGGGCGGCAGGCCGGCCTGCAACACCGCGCCATCCTCCGCCAGCAGATCATGCCGCGCCGCCACCAGCCCGGGGTGGGCGGCGTCGGCCAGCGCCTGCGCGGCGGACAGCGTCAGCGGCGCGCACGGTTCATTCACGGCCTGCGCGCACGCAGGCCACGCCGCTAACCATAGCGGCAACCAATAGTTGTACATCGAATTCTCCGGTTAAAAACGGGACAGGAATTCGACGAGACGTGACAGGAAAAGGATCAGGCCTCGCCGCGCTCAGGCGACGAGTAACCAGTTGGGCCGGGGCGGCCCGTCGGCGATATAGGAGTGGTAGCGCGGCGCGCCCGACGGCGCGAACACCTTGGCCGGCGCCGCCGTCAGCGCCGGTTCGGCGCCCGGCAGCGAGGCCTGCACCGCGTGATGGCACACCTCGCAGTCGCCATGCTTGGACAGCTTGCTCTTGTCCAGATCCTCGCCGGCCTGCGCCTGGTGCTGGTGGCCGTGGTGGCCAAAGTGCGATGCCTTGCTCACCTCATGCTGGCAATAGACGGCCGCCATCGACCAGACATACTGGATCGGCAAGACGGTCAGCAGCAGGATCAGCAGGAGTTTTTTCACCCGTTCATTGTAGCAGTGTCATGCCGCGCGACGATATTTTCAACTGGAACCGCTGCCAGCGCCGGCGCGTAACAACGTTGTCATATGACCTCATTACGCTATCGCATCTTTCAACTGTCCAACGGATATGCCATGCACCTGACTCCCGCCCGCCCCCTGATCCTGGCCCTGAGCATTGCCGCCGCGCTGAGCGCCTGCGGCGGTTCCGACCATGACGAGCCCCTGGTCATTCCAGCCGCGCCCGCCGACCAGGGCGCGCCGGAAGCGGTGGCCGTGCCGTCGGCCACCGCCTTCGTCGACACCGCCGCCACCAACCAGCGCGGCGACGCCCGCTACGCCACGGTGGACACCAACGCCGCCGTGCGCCTGCTGAGCGGCTTCCTCAGCGTCTGGAAACCGCTGACCCTGCTGGTGGACGCCGGCGTCAGCGCCCCGGCCAACGGCAACTTCCCGGCCATCGTGCCATCGACCTGGAGCGGCGTGCCGGGCGACGGCACCCCCGACGGCACCGTGCTCAACGCCGCCGTGCACCAGGCCAATATCGACTACGTGGTCAAGGCCACCACCAACCGCACCGCCGACCAGGCCACGCTGGCCTACCTGGATGACCGCCGCGGCAAGGGCTACAGCGTCACCGACGGCATGGGCCCGCTGACCGCGGCCTACCGCGCGGCCGCGCAGCAGACCACCACCATCACCAGCGTGGCGGCCGACGCCACCACCGTGCTGTACAACGACGGCGGCAACAACACCGGCGTCGGCGGCAGCGCCAACGCCAGCTTCGGCAGCGTGGTCGACCTGGTCAACCTGGTCGGCAACAACGCCTCCACCGAGCCGTCCAAGCGCTTCTTCAAATACGCCCGTCCGTACCGCTGGAGCAGCAGCGTGCAGGTGCTGCCGGCGCTGGTGCCGGCCAAGAGCACCACGCCGCCGACCGACGGCGGCTTCACCAGCGGCCACACGGCCGAGGGCGTGCGCGACGCGATCGCCATGGCCTACGCGGTGCCGGAACGCTTCCAGGAAATGGTCAGCCGTGGCCTGGAGCTGGGCGAATCGCGCATCCTGGCCGGCATGCACTCGCCACTGGACGTGATCAGCGGCCGCATGCTGGGCACCGCCAGCGCCGCCGCCAACCTGGCCGATCCGGCCAACGCCGACAAGAAAGCCGCCGCCGTGACCCAGGCCCACAGCGCGCTGATGGCCGCCACCGGCACCACCGACGCCACCTTTGCCGCCTACGCGCAATCGGGCACCGCGGCCAACGACCGCTTCGCCGACTACGCCACCAACAAGGCCAACTACCTGCGCCGCAGCACCATCGGCATGACGCCGGCCGGCGCCACCAACGCCGCCGTGGCCGTGCCGAAGGGCGCCGAAGTGCTGCTGGAAACGCGCCAGCCTTACCTCAGCGCGGCGCAGCGCCGCGTGGTGCTGAAGACCACCGCGCTGCCGTCGGGCTATCCGGTGATGGACGATGCTGAAGGCTGGGGCCGCCTGAACCTGTTCGCCGCCGCCGACGGCTACGCTTCGTTCAGCGGCAACGTCACCATCGTCATGGACGCCAGCAAGGGCGGCTTCAACGCGGTCGACCGCTGGCGCAACGACATCAGCGGCTCCGGCAAGCTGGTCAAGCAAGGCAGCGGCACGCTGAAGCTGGCCGGCGCCAACAGCTGGACCGGCGGCACCGAGCTGACCGCCGGCACGCTGGAAGGCGACTCGGTGGCGGCCTTCGGCGCGGGTGACGTCTACAACAGCGGCGGTACGCTGGTGGCCAACGCGCCGGCGGCGCTGAAGCTGGCCGGCAAGTACACCCAGCTCAGCGGCAGCACCACGCTGGAACTGGACGTGGGCGGCAGCGCCGCCGGCAGCCAGGGTACGCTGACGGTGAGCGGCACCGCCACCATCGCCGGCGGCACGCTGCGCATCAAGTTCGCCAACGGCTACAAGCCGAAGGCGGGCGACGTGCTGACCGTCATCACCGCCGGCAGCCTGAAAGGCAAATTCAGCACCATCACCGTGGACGGCTTCAGCAACGTGACGCCGAACTACGGCGCCACCACGCTGACCCTGACGCTGGGCTAAGCACGCCGGGGCGGAAGGCAGGCTTACCTGGTCGCCGTGGCCAGGTAAGCCACCAGCGCCTTCAGCTCCGCCTCGTCCGTCATGCCGGAAAACGGCATCCGGGTGTTGGGCACCACCGCCTGCGGATTGCGCAGGAACTCCGTCAGCGTCTTCTCGTCCCACACAATGCCGCTGCGCTTCATCGGCCCGGAAAAGCGGAAGCCCTCGACCGTGCCGGCCGTGCTGCCCAGTAAGCCATGCAAGGTCGGCCCCACGCCATTCTCGCCCGCCTTCAACGAATGGCAGGCGGCGCACTGCTCAAAAGCCTTCTTGCCCAGGTCCTGGGCGGCGGCGCCGGCGGCGGCCAGGCACAGCAGCCCGGCGATCAGTAAATTACGCATGGATCAGTTTCCCTGGTTGCTTGACATAGACGTTCTTGATGATGTCGGCCGCCATGTAGGCGATGGCCGCCACCGGTCCGGTGGGGTTGTAGGCCGAATTGTGCGGGAACAGCGACGCCCCCATGATGAACAGGTTGTCCACCTGCCACACCTGGCCGTACTTGTTGGTCACCGAATTGCCCGGATGCGTGCCCATGATGGTGCCGCCGGTGTTGTGGGTGCTCTGGTACGGCACGCTGCTCCATGACTGGCGCGCGCTGGCCTTGCTCAGGTGGGTCGGATTCAACGCGGCGGCGATGCGGTTGATGACGTCCGCCGAATGCGCCGAAATCTTGCGCTCGTTGTCCTGGTAGTCGAAAGTCATGCGCATCAACGGCGCGCCGAAGCGGTTGCGGTAGGTCGGGTCGAGGTCCAGGTGGTTGCCGCGGAACGGCATCACGGTGCCGGTGGCGGTGATGTTCATGCTGCGGTCGTACCACTTGGCGGTTTCCTGCTTCCAGGCGCTGCCCCAGGCCGGCGTGCCGGCCGGCGTTGGATGCCACTGGATCGGCCGGCCGCCGTACATGGCGGTGCCCACCGTGGAGCCGCCGACGAAACCGTAAGGCGCGCGGTCGAAGTCCCAGTTGCCGTGGAAGTCGTCCATGATGGCGCCGATGCCGGCGGTGGCCATGTAGGGGTGGAAGTACTTGTCCTCGAAGAACAGCATGGCCGCGCTGCCGGTCTGGTAGCAGTAGTTCTTGCCCAGCAGGCCCTTGCCCGACACCGGATCGTAAATCTCGCCGATGCCCGACAACATCATCAGGTGCACATTGTTGAGGCCGAACGCGCACAGCACCACCAGCCTGGCCGGCTGGAAGCATTCCTCGCCGGTGACGGTGTTGGTGTAGGTGACGCCGGTGGCCTTCTTGCCGGCGGCGTCGCGCTCGACCTTGGTGACCCACGCGTAGGTGCGCAACTCGAAGGTCTTCTGGCGCAGCGCCGCCGGGATCACCGTCATCTGCGCGCCGCCCTTGGCGTTGGCCTCGCAGCCGAAGCGTTCGCAATGGCCGCAGTACTGGCACTCGCCGAACTTGACGCCGTCCGGATTGGTGTACGGCACCGAGGCGTTGGCGGTGGGGCGCGGGAACGGGTGGTAGCCCATCTTGCCGGCGGCCTCGGCGAACAGCTCGCCGGCGTAGCCGTACACCAGCGGCGGCATCGGATACTCGTTGCGGCGCGGCGCCTCGAACACGTTGCCGCCGGCGATCTTGCGGCCCTGCACGTTGCCGGCCTTGGCCGAGATGCCGGCCACCTTCTCGAACTTGTCGTAGTACGGCTCCAGCTCCTGGTAGGTGATGCCCCAGTCCTGGATGGTCATGTCGGCCGGGATGTAGCGCTTGCCGTACTTGGCCTCGTAGCGGCTGCGGATCTGGAAGTCGTTGTCGTTCCAGCGCCAGGTGTGGCCGTTCCAGTGGGTGCTGGCGCCGCCGACGCCGGTGCCCATCAGGTAGGAGCCGAGGCGGCGGTACGGCAGCGCCGTCTCGCTGTCCTTGTTGCGCACGGTTTCGGTGTTGTCGGTGGTGTTGACCATCATCGACATGCGTTGGCCCACCGCCAGCTCGTCGCGCATGCGCGGCACGCTGAAATCGTCGGCCGTGTGTGGGCCGCCGCGCTCCAGGCACACCACGGTCATGCCGGCCTCGGAGAATTCCTTGCCGAGGATGCCGCCGGTCCAGCCGCCGCCCACCAGCACCACGTCCACTTCCTTGAATGTCTTCATGCGGCTTCCTTTTAGCTGAGATCGGCGATGCCGGCCGGTTCCGGCCGGTAGGGCTTGTTGGCGTACTTGACGATGTTGAGCTTGTTGGCGGTGTTGACGCCGGGGTAGCCGACCAGCTTCCAGCCCTGCTTGCCCTGGTTGCCGCCATAGATCGGGTCGGCAAACATGGCCTCGTAAAACATCTGCAGCAGTTGGGCGAAATAGGTGGCCGACGGCACGCCGTTGGGCAGCGCCACCTGGCCCGACTGCAGGCCCTTGAGCAGCGCCTCGCGCTCGGCCGGCGACAGGCGGTCGAACGGCTTGCCATGGGTGGCGCGGCAATAGTCGGCCAGGCCCTCGGTGCCGGCGCGGAACAGCTGGGCCGGCGTCATGCCGAGCTGGTAGCCCTGGTTGGCGCTGCCCTGCTTGAACGGCCCTTGCAGGTAGAGCCGGTCGCCCTGGCCCCAGTTACCGCCCAGCGCGCGGTCGTAGAACACCGCCAGGCCCAGCGTGACGCCGTCCGGCGTCAGGCCGTCGGCCGGGCACATGTGGTTGACCAGCGCCTCGACAAACACCTGCTCGTCGGGCCGCAGCCACAGGTAGCCGGGCGGGGCGTCGGGCGCGGGGGCAGCCGCGGGCGCGGCGCTGGCGGCCAGTGGCAGGCTGGCGGCGCTGGCGCCAACGGCGCCGGCCAGGGAGCGCAACAGGAAGTCGCGCCGGGGTTGCTGATCGCGGTTATCGCTCATCACTCGGGCTCCGTGGGATCGTTGGACAGATCGTTGCGATGCTAGCGAGATTATTTCCACATGGAAATCGAAAACAGATTACAAAATGTATCAATGCTGATACAAAATTTTTACTTTCGGTATTGTTTCTGCAAGGCAAAAATAGTGATACCCTTTCTAAGATTGTGGATATGCGTTTATCGCGTCAGGATCTCTCATGAACTTCATGCAAAATGCCAACATTGGCAAGAAAATCACCCTCGTCTTCGGCATCGTGCTGATCATGTCCAGCCTGGCCACCGGCGTCAGCCTGTGGCAGCTCGGCAAGATGCGCGCCGCCACCAAGGAACTGCTGGACCTGTCACTGGCCAAGGAACGCCTGGTCAGCGACTGGTACCGCATCATCTTCGCCGGCGCCCGCCGCACGCTGGCCATCGCCCGCAGCGAGGACAACGGCCTGGTCGCCTTCTTCGCGGCCGACTCCAGCAAGGGCACCACCGAGGCCGGCGAAATCCTCAAGCAGGTCGGCGTGCTGCTGACCTCGGAAAAGGAAACCGCGCTGCTCAAGGGCATCAGCGACGCGCGCGACATCTACAACGTGCACAAGGCCGCCATCACCAAGGCCAAGGCGGCCGGCGACAACGCCACCGCCAGCGCCGTGCTCAACGATAAATTCATCGGCGCCGCCGACGTCTACCAGCAGCGCCTGCGCGAGCTGGTGGCCTTTGAGCGCCAGCAGATCGACCAGAGCGCCGCCGAGATCGAACAGGCCGCCACCATGAGCCTGCGCCTGCAACTGGCGCTGACCGTGCTGCTGGCCCTGGTGGTGGTGGTGTGCGGCGTGGCGCTCAAGCGCAGCATCGTCGGCCCGCTGCACTACGCGATCGGCGTCGCCCGCCGCGTGGCCCAGGGCGACCTGACCGCCGACGTGCGCACCACCTCGCAGGACGAGGCCGGCCAACTGCTGCAGGCACTGGGCGAGATGAACATCGCGCTGCGCAGCCTGATCAGCGACGTCATGCAGAGCGCCGGCACCATCACCAGCGCCGCCGGCGAAATCGCCCAGGGCAATGCCGACCTGTCCGGCCGCACCGAGTCGCAGGCCGCCAGCCTGGAGGAAACCGCCAGCGCCATGGAAGAGCTGACCTCGACCGTGGAGCACAACGCCGGCAACGCCGGCCAGGCCAACCAGTTGGCCCTGGGCGCCAGCGCGCTGGCCAGCAAGGGCGGCGCCGTGGTCGGCGAGGCGGTGGCGACGATGGCCGAGATCAAGCAGGGCTCGCAGCGCATCTCGGAAATCACCGCCATCATCGACGGCATCGCCTTCCAGACCAACATCCTGGCGCTGAACGCGGCGGTGGAAGCGGCGCGCGCCGGCGAACAGGGGCGCGGCTTCGCGGTGGTAGCGTCGGAGGTGCGCAACCTGGCCCAGCGCTCGGCGGCGGCGGCCAAGGAAATCAGCGTGCTGATCAGCACCTCGGTGGAGCAGGTCAACGCCGGCAGCAAGCTGGTGGACGACGCCGGCGCCACCATGACCGACATCGTCGGCGCCATCAAGGAAGTGGCGCAGATCATGACCGAGATCACCGCCGCCACGCGCGAGCAGAGCGCCGGCCTGCACAACATCAACCAGGCCATCGCCGAAATGGACAACGCCACCCGCCTGAACGCCGCCATGGTAGAGGAAGCCTCGGCCGCCGCCATGAGCATGCAGGACGAGGCCACCCGCCTGAACCAGGCCATCAGCGTGTTCCGCACCGACGAGCCGGCGCGCGTGGCCGGCAAGCGCCAGCTGGCGCTGCGCTAGGAATCTTTCAGAAAAATCGAACGATTCATTAAAAACATATCGATGGACTGCATACCATAGAAGATTTCATACTAACCTTATTCGGAAACGTCATAAGGAGTATGACCATGGTACGCAACATTCTTCCCGGCCTGCTGCTGTGCGCGGCCGTCACCGCCGCCGCCACCGGCCTGGAGCGCATCGAGGCGGCCCTCTTCGGCCGCGCCTGGCTCGAAAGCCTGGTACTGGCCATCCTGCTCGGCACCGGCGTGCGCACGCTGCTGCGCCTGCATCCGCGCTGGGACGCCGGCATTCACTTCAGCGCCAAGACGCTGCTGGAGGTGGCGGTGCTGCTGCTGGGCGCTTCGGTCAGCGCCGCCGCGCTGCTGGCCGACGGCTGGCTGCTGCTGGTCGGCATCGCCGCCGTGGTGCTGCTGGCCATCGGCGCCAGTTACACCATCGGCCGTCTGAGCGGCCTGCCGGCCAAGCTGGCGATCCTGATCGCCTGCGGCAACTCGATCTGCGGCAACTCGGCCATCGCCGCCGTGGCGCCGGTGATCGACGCCGACGGCCAGGACGTGGCCGCCTCGATCTCCTTCACCGCCGTGCTGGGCGTGATCGTGGTGCTGACGCTGCCGCTGGCAATGCCGCTGCTGTCGCTGTCAGTCACGCAATACGGCGTGTTCGCCGGGCTGACCGTGTACGCCGTGCCGCAGGTGCTGGCCGCCACCAGCGCGGTGTCGCTGACCAGCGCCCACGTCGGCACGCTGGTCAAGCTGGTGCGGGTGCTGATGCTGGGCCCGGTGGTGCTGCTGCTGTCGCTGTTCGGCCCGCGCCAGGACGGGGACGCGCCGCGCCAGCGGCCGCGGCTGTCGCACCTGCTGCCGTGGTTCATCGTCGGCTTCCTGGCGCTGATGGCGTTGCGCTCGTTCGACCTGCTGCCGCCCGCGCTGCTGGCGCCGGCGCACGTGGCGTCCAACGCGCTGACCGTGATGTCGATGGCGGCGCTGGGCCTGGGCGTGGATGCCCGCAGCGTGCTGCGCGCCGGCGGCCGGGTTACCATGGTGGTGGTGCTGTCGCTGCTGGTGCTGGGCGCCATCAGCATCGGCCTGATCCACTTGCTGCATATCGCCTGAGAGAACCCGCATGACGCTGGAACAACTGCGCATCTTCATCGCTGTCGCCGAGCGCGAACACCTGACCCAGGCGGCCGCCGCCCTGGCGCTGACGCCATCGGCGGTGAGCGCCGCGCTGCGCGCGCTGGAGGAACGCTACGACACGCCGCTGTTCGACCGGGTCGGCCGGCGCATCGAGCTCAACGACGCTGGCCGGCTATTCCTGACCGAGGCCCGCGCCACGCTGGGCGCGGCCCGCAACGCCGAGCTGGCGCTGGCCGAGCTGGCCGGACTGCAACGCGGCGCGGTGGCGCTGCACGCCAGCCAGACCATCGCCAGCTACTGGCTGCCGCCGCTGCTGCTGGCCTTCCACCGGCAATACCCGCAAATCGAACTCAGCCTCACGATCGGCAACACCAGCAGCGTGGCGCGGGCGGTGCTGGACGGCGCGGCGGATCTGGGACTGGTGGAGGATGGCGTCGACGCGCCGGAACTGCTGGCGGCCACGGTGGCCGAGGACCGCATGGTGGCGGTGGTGGCGCCCGGCCACGCCTGGGCCGACGGCCACGCGCTGGACGCGGACGCGCTGCGCGCGGCCGGCTGGGTGATGCGCGAGCCGGGCTCCGGCACACGCTCGGCGTTCGAGGCGCGCATGGCGGCGCTGGGCATCGCCCCGGCCGAGCTGCGGGTGGCGCTGACGCTGCCGTCCAACGAGGCGCTGCGCAGCGCCGCCATGGCCGGGCCGTACGCGACGGTGGTGTCGGAACTGGTGGTGGCACCGCAGTTGCAGGCCGGTCTGCTGCGCCAGGCCGGACTCGACCTGCCGCCACGGCTGTTCTCGCTGCTGCACCACCGCCAGCGCCAGCCGGGGCGGGCGGCGCGGGCGCTGGCGCAGGCGCTGCAAGGCGCTCAGGCGGCGGACAAGGCCGCGTCGAAGCCGCCCGAGCGGTCCAGCGCCAGCAGATCGTCGTAGCCGCCGATGTGGCGCTCGCCGAAGAAGATCTGCGGCACGGTGCGGCGGCCGCTGCGCGTCATCATCTCCTGCATCGCCTGCGGATCGCTGCCGGCGTCGATTTCGGTCACGGCCACGCCCTTGCCGGCCAGCAGGCGCTTGGCCATGGTGCAATAGCCGCAGACGGGGGTGGTATAGATGGTTACCTGGGTCATGATGTCCTCCTGATTGATGGTGCCAGTATGCGCCGGGCGGTCGCCGCCGGCCATGCCCGCAAGCGGCAGGATTTTGCTTCAGCGTCGCAAAAGGTATGATAGCCACATCGACCACCTGCCGCTCTCGCCATGAACCAAGCCGAACTCGATCTCTTCAACGACAAGCTCGACGCGCATGCCAAGGAAGTCGAGCGCTTCCATGGCGAAGTGGCCAATGTGACGCGGCAGATCGCCAACTGCGACAAGCTGGTGCGGCTGGCCAACGCCGGCCTGAGCCAGATCGACGGCAAGATTGCCGAGGCCGTGCGCGTCAGCGCCGAGGCGCAGCAGATCGCCCATACCGCCGCCGCCGAGGCCAGCGCGGCGGCCACGGTGGCCACGCAGGCGGCGGTGGCCGAGATGGTGACGGCGCTCAACGTCGCCACCGAATCGGCGCGCAAGACCGGGGTGGCGCTGAACCTGCTGCAATTCAAGACCGGCGCCTGGATCGCCGTCTACACGGTGCTGGTGTTGCTGTGCTGCGTGGCGACCGGCTACCTCACCGCCTGGGCGCTGCGCGGCAACGCCCTGACGCCGGAGCAAGCCCGCTACGTCGAGCTGGGCAAGGCCCACGAAGCCCTGCTGGCCAACGCCACCGACAAGGAACTCAAGCAACTCACCACCATCCGCACCCGCAAAACCGGGGTCAGTGCCGACATTCGGACACGAGCACAACCGTAGGCTACGCTACGGTTGTGCTCGTGTCCGAATGTCGGCACTGACCCCGGTTGGGGGTTAGCGGGCGTTGATCGTTACCGGCACCGACAGCGCGGCGCTGGCGCCGTTGCCGTTGGTGGCCACCACTTTCAGCGTGTAGCTGCCGGTCTGCGGCGACGCCCAGTTGGCCACGATTTGCATGCCGCTGACCTGGAAGGTCATGCCCAGCGGCGCGCCAGAGATGCTGACCGTGATCGACTTGCTGCTGTTGTCGGTGATGCTGATGGTGCCGCTCAGCGCGCGCCCGGCCACGCCGCTCATGGCGCTGGCCTTGATCACCGGACCACCGCCGCTGACGCCCGTCGTGGTGCTGGTCGTGCCAGCGGCGATCACCACCGTGTACACGCCCTGCCCGCTCAGGCCGGTCTTGCTGTCCCTGGCGGTGACCGTGACGTTATAGGTGCCGGCCACCGGCGTCGCCCAGCTGACCACGCCTGCGCCGCTGATGGCCATGCCGGCCGGCGCGCCGCCCAGCGTGTAGCTGACGGCGTTGCTGGCCGTGACCGACGCGGTGAAGCTCAGCGCCGTGCCCACCTTGCCGTTGATGGTGGCGGAGGTGACCACCGGCGCGGTCTGCACCGTCAGGCCGGACAGCGTCGACAGCAGCGCGGTGGCGTTGGGCGTGCCGAGCCCGGTGGCCTGGTCGTAGCCGACCTCGCCGCCGCAGGCGCCGCAGCTGCCGTGGCTGCCCTTGGTGATGTCGGCGAAGCTGGCGGCATAGGTGCCCGGCACGGTGGCGATGTTGGTGTACAGCGCGGCGTGCGGCGTCGCCAGCGCGGCCTTGCCGTTGACGGCGCGCAGCGCGTTGGCGACGGCGATCAGGCCGGCCCATTGCGGCGTCGCCAGGCTGGTGCCGCCGACGCTGCTCCATTTGACGGTGGCGCTGCCGGACGGGATCACCGCCACGTACTGGCCGCTGTTCGGATCGGCGTTGAAGGCCACGTCCGCCACAGTGCGGCGCAGGGCCACGCCCATGCCCGGCACGGCCGTGCTCTGGTAGGCCGGCGTGGCCACGTAGGCGCTGACGCCGCCGCCGGTGCCGGACCACACCACTTCCGACCGGGTGCCGCCGCTGTAGCTCAGCGTGGTGCCGCCCACCGCCAGCACCTTCGGCGACACCGACGGCCAGGCCACGCCGGCGCCCGAGTCGCCGGTGGCGGCCAGGTAGGTCATGTTGGCGGCCGAGAAGACGCTGTCGGCGGCGCTGGTGCCGCTGCTCTCGCTGCCGCCAAAGCTCATCGAGACGATGCCCGCACCGAGGTTGTTGGCCAGGCGCACGCCCCCCAGCAGGTTGTCGTACGAGGCGCTGGCCGTTTCGATCAGCACGATGCGCGCCAGCGGCGCGGTGGCGTGGGCCCATTGCACGTCCAGCGCGATCTCGGTGGCCCAGCCGGCGTCATAGGCCGGCGCGCTGGCGGTCATGCCGCCGGCGGCGGTGCTGTACACCACCGACAATTCGCAGGCGGACGACGACGCCGTCGCCAGCGGCAGGCTGGCGTTGGTGGCGATGGTCTTGCTGGCGCACGCCGGCAGCCCGAACTTGGCGTTGAACGCCGACAGTTCGGCCGCCACGTTCGGATTGTGCTGGGCGTCGACGATGTAGATGGTCTGGCCGGCGCCCAGCTGGGCGGCCTGCGCGGCGCTCAGGTTGCTGAAGCTGGACGGCAGCGTCGGCAGGCCATAGGCGGCGCGGATCTGCGCCGGCGTGTAGGTGGCCACCGTGGTGGTGCTGGCCAGCGGCGTGGCCGACGAGCCGTCCGTGTCGCCATCGGCCTGCGCGGTGTCACTGCGCAAGGCCTGCGCCTGGCGCAGCGCTTGCACCGTCAGGCGGCGCGAGTCCAGGCGGCGGAACTGGGCCGGTACGGTCTGCGTGTGGACGGTGGTGGCGGCCTCGCCGGACGCGGTGTCGGCTGGCGTGTCCAGCAGCACCGGCGCCATGTGATAGGCCGGCAGCGCGAACTGCTGGGCGTCGGCCGCCGCCAGCGTGCCGGGATCGAGCTGCAACACCGTGGTGGCGGTGGCCAGCGGCGCGGCACTCTGCGCGACAATGGCGGCGCTATCGGCGCTGCCGCCGCAGGCGCTCAACAGCGCGGCGATACCGGTCAGCGGCAACGCCAGCAGGCGCTTGGTGCGGTGGAAATCTTGCATGGCAACTCTCGCGGAGACGGATGGGAGGAAGGCCAGTCTATGCTAGCAAATTTCCACATGGAAATACATTACGCATCCGTCATTTGTCACAAAAAACCACGTAAATCTGCGTAAAGACGCGGCTCAGGCGCCGTGCGTTTCCTCGCGGGCGGCGTCAAGGAGGAAGTCGCGCAGCAGGCGGGCGCTGGGGCCGATGCGCTGCGAGTGGACCAGGTAGATGTCCAGCGCCGCCGTCTCGGCTTCCGGCAGCACCCGCACCAGCTCGCCCGAGGCCAGCAACGCGGCGGCGTCATACGCCGGCAGGCGGGCGATGCCTTCGCCGGCCAGCACAAACGCCAGCCGCGACGCCGCGCTGTCGGTCACCACGTCGCCGCGCACCGCCACCTGCGTCTCCCGCCCGTCCAGGCGCAGCGTCAGCCCGCGCTGGCTGGGCGGATAGACCACCCAGCGATGCTGCTCCAACTCGGCCGCGTTGAGCGGCGCGCGGTAGCGGCGCAGATAGGCCGGCGACGCGCACAGCATGGTCGGCTCGCGCACCAGCCGCCGCGCCACCAGCGACGAATCGGCCAGCGGCCCGGCCCGCACCGCCAGCTCGATGCCCTGCTGCACCAGGTCGACATTGGCGTCGTTCATCGACACGTGCAGCCGGATCGCCGGATAGCGGCGCCGGAATGCCAGCAGCGCCGGCAGGATGCGCTTGCTGCCGAAGTGGTGCGAGCAGGTGATGCGCACCTCGCCGCGCGGTTCGGCGCGCAGCAATTCCATGCCGCGGATGCCGTCGTTGGCCTCGTCCAGCAGGCGCTCGCAATGCACGCGGAAGGCTTCGCCGGCCGGCGTCAGGCTGAAGCTGCGCGTGCTGCGCTGGGCCAGCGGTACGCCCAGCTTGCCCTCCAGCGCGCGGATGTGGTGGCTGACCACGGCGCGGGTCAGGCCCAGCGCCCGCGCGCCGGCGGCAAAACTGCCGCTGCGCACCACCGTGGCGAACACCGCCATGGCGCGCAGCTCGTCGAGGATGGGGGAGGGCTCGCTCATGATTGTATTAATTTATTTGACATTGCGTCATGCTAGCAGCATCTACCCCCGCCGGCTACAGGCGCCTATAGTGATTTCAACCGCGACGTTGCGCGGATTCTTAACCCACCAAGGAGCTTGCCATGAATACCAAACACGTACTGTTTATTTTGACAAACGCCGCCGAGATCGGCCCGCACCAGCGCGCCACCGGCTATTTCTTCCCCGAAGTCGCCCACCCGTACGAGGTGTTCGACCACGCCGGCGTGGCGGTGGAGTACGCCTCGCTGCTGGGCGGCGCGATTCCGGAAGACGGCTACGACGCCGCCGACCCGGCCCAGCTGGCGTTCCGCAACAGCGCCGCCATCCGCCGCCTGAACCACAGCCGCAAGCTGAGCGAGGTGGACGTGCGCGACTACGACGCCATCTTCTTCCCCGGCGGCCTCGGCCCGATGGTGGACATCGCCCGCAACCCCGAGATCCAGGCTGCCGTGCTGCGGGCCTGGAACGCCGGCAAGATCGTCGCCGCCGTCTGCCACGGCCCGGCCGCCCTGCTCGGCGTCAAGCTGGAGGACGGCACGCCGCTGGTCTACGGCCGCAAGCTGACCTCGTTCTCGGACGAGGAGGAAGCCGGTTACGCGCAGGCCGACGTGCCGTTCAACCTGGAGGCCGCGCTGCGCGCCGAGGGCGCCGACTACGCCGCCGCTGCGGTGTGGCAGGAAAACGTGGTGGTCGATGGCCGCCTGATGACCGGCCAGAACCCGGCCTCGGGCGGCGCGCTGGCGAAGGAAATCGTCAAGGCACTGCAAGGGGCAGCGCAATGAGCGCCGGCGTGATCACCGTGGTGGCGCGCTGGCAGCCGGTGGACGGCAAGCTCGGCGATGTACTGGCGCTGCTGGCGCAGGTGCGGCCGCAGACGCTGGCGGAACCGGGCTGCCTTGGCTACGAGGTCTACCGGGGTGTGGACTCGCCGCACAGCTTGCTGCTGCTGGAGCACTATCGCGACGCGGCGGCACTGGAGGCGCACCGGCAGTCGGCGCATTACCAGTCGCTGGTGGTGACGCGCGCGCTGCCGCTGCTGGCGGCGCGCGAAGTGCAGTTGCTGGAGGCGCGGGCCTGACCGGCCGCGACCCCGCACGGCCAGGCGGGGTCGGACCCCATGCGGGGTCCGACCCCTAAGTGGTGAGGCGGGTGTATCGCTGAAGGTTGCGGGGTGGCCTCAGCCTTCGCTCTGGCGGCGCGAGTACGAGTAGGCGTAGGACGGCGAACGGAACAGCAGGATCGGATCCTCGGTCGGCAAGATGCCGTCGGCCATCACCAGCGGGTCGAAGTTGATGCGGTTGCTGGCCGCCGTTTCCGCTGGCGCGATCGAGGTCAGCGTCAGCGTGCCGACGTTGATTTCCTTGCGCTCCTTCGGCCACAGGATGGTGGGGTCGGTTTCCGAATCGCCCGGCTCACCGATCGACACCAGCATGTCCCACTTGATCGGCCCCTTCTTGATGCGCTCGCTCAGCGCCGCGTACAGGAAGTCGGTCGGCGCCGTCGCCATCTCGGCGTCGCTCAGGCTCTTTTCGCCGTCGTGCGGCACGAAGCGCCAGCGCACCAGCGTCACCTGGTTGGCCTGGTTGACGAACTTGAAGGTGTGGATGCCGTAGAACGCACTATGGGCATAGCTGGGTGGCGGATTGTGCTCGGTCAGGAACAGGGTCTGCGCGGCCGCGTCCGGATGGGTGTCGTTGAAATGCTTGACCACCGACGGCACCGGCTTGCCGGTGGCCGGATCGGGCTTGACGGCGGCGAACTTGGCGATGAAGGTGGCCGGCATGCGGGCGAAGAACATCGGCGTGTTCAGCATGGTGATGTGGTGCATGCTGCCGTCCGGCAGGCGGAACTCCAGGCCGAGGCCGCGCGTGCTTTTTTCCTTGTCCTCCACCACCGGGTTGCCGCCGGCGATGGAGAAGCGCGCCACTACGGCGATCGGCTTGCCCGAGAACAGCAGCGAGCGCGAAAACGGCGCCGCCACCTTGGGGTTGCCGATGAACGTGCCCTGCGCGCCGATGCCCTTGGTGTGGTTGCGGCGCAGCCCGCGGTGCTTGCCATAGGTGCCTTCCAGCGTGTCGATGGCTTTTTCGGCCGACGCGTCCTGGTCGGCGGTCGGCGCGGCCGGGCTGGCCAGCGCGGCGCCGGCGCCCGAGACGGCCAGCGTGCCGGCCACGGACAGGCGCGCGGCCTGCAGCAAGGTAGTGCGGCGGTGAAGGTTTTCCGGTTGCTCTGACATCATTTTCTCCTGGTGAGTGAGTGCAGACCTCACTATAGAAACCCAGGGATGACGACTGAATGACGCCGGGATTACAAAAAAATGACAGCGCTTACAGCTCGATAAAACCACGCTTGGTGGCCAGCGCCACCGCGTGCGCGCGGTCGGCCGCGCCCAGCTTCATCAGCAGCGTGCTCATGTGTGCCTTGACGGTGGCCTCGCTGATCACCAGCGACGAGGCGATCTCGCGGTTGGACTTGCCGGCCGACGCCAGCCGCAGCACGGCCAGCTCGCGCGACGATGGCGTGTTGCCAGTGTACTGCGCGGCGATCTCCTGGCGCACCGTGCTGGGCAGCACATGCCAGCCCTCGTGCACCTCGCGCACGGTGGCGGCCAACTCGGCGCCGTGGACATTCTTCATCAGGTAGGTGCGGGCGCCGGCCTTGAGCGCGGCGGCGATGCGGGCGTCGCCGCAATACGTGGACAGCACGATCAGGCGCGCGTCGGGATCATGGGCGCGGATGGCGCGGATCGCCTCCAGCCCGTCCATGACCGGCATCTGCAGGTCGATCAAGGCGACGTCGGGCCGCAGCCGCTGGTACAGTGCCAGCGCCTGCTCGCCGTCGGCGGCGCTGCCGACGATGTCGAAGGCGCCGTGGGCCAGCAGCGTGTTGGCGATGCCGTCGCGCATCATCGGGTGGTCGTCCGCGATCATCACGCGGACCAGTGACAAATCCATATCTACTTACGGTTTTTTCATCGGCATGACCATTTTATCGCAAAATTTTTATCGAAAAACTCCTCCTAAGAGTAGGGAAAAATGAATAAAAAAAGGTAGCATCGATAATTCCGCGATTTTTTCATCCACAACGCAATGCTCCGTTCCCTGTTTGCCGCCATCCTCTGGCTGGCCGCGTGCGCCCACGCGGCCGAGCCGCCGCCACGCCCCTACTGGCAAAGCTCCCTGCTGCACAAGGCTTGGACCCGCGAGAGCGGCGCCCCCACTGCCGTCTACGGCATGACCCAGGACGCGCGCGGCATGCTGTGGTTTGCCGCCACCGACGGCCTGTACCGCTTTGACGGCGTGCGCTTCGAGCGGCTGACGGCGATCGACAGCAACCCGCTGCGCTCGCTCAACACCAACGCCGTGCTGGCGGTCGGCAACGCGCTGTGGGTGGGCTACAACTTCGGCGGCATCAGCGTGTTCGACCAGGGCACCGCGCGCCACTACGGCGCCGACGACGGCGCCTCGATCCGCACCGTCTACCACATCGCCCGCACCCGCGACGGCAGCATCTGGATGTCAACCAGCGAGGGCCTGTACCGCCTCGACGGCCAGCGCTGGCGCCACATCGGCGCGGCCGACGGTCTGCCGCCGGGCAATGTCCACTATTTCACCGACCTGCCCGACGGCAGCCTGCTGGTCGACAATCCGGACGGCCTGTACCGCAGCACCGTGGACGGCGCCCGCTTCCGCAAGGTGGCTGGCGGCCGCCACATGGAGGCGCACCAATTGCTGCCCAACGGCGACGCCCTGCTGGTCGACCGCCAGCGCGCGTTCTATCGCTATTCGTCGCGCGGCGACACCGTCACGCCGCTGCCGCTGCCGACCCGCGACCCGGGCGCCGATCCCTTCCTCGACGCGCGCGGCGCGCTGTGGATCAATACCGACGCCGGCCTGGCGCTGGCCGCGCCGGACGGCCGGCTCAGCTACCCGTTCACCGGCCTCAACAGCCTGAGCGGCAAGCAGGTCTACCACGCCATGGACGACCGCGAGGGCAACCTCTGGCTGACCACCGAAAACGGCGTCGACCGCATCCGCGAATCGCGCCTGACCACCATCCCGCTGCCGCCCAACATGCTGCGCCAGCTGAGCGTGCAGACCGGTGGCGACGGCACCGTCTGGATCGGCAACCACCGCACCAACGGCGACTACCTGGTGGCCACCTTCGGCCTGCGGCCCGACGGCAGCAAGCTGGCGGTCCCGGCCAGCAACATCACCGCCACCCTGCGCGCTCCGGACGGCAGCGTCTGGCTAGCCAACAACGCCGCGCTGTGGCGCGGCGAAAACGGCCGCTGGAAGGAATGGCCGCTGCCGCCCGGCCTGCGCGGCAACGACGTGCAGGCGCTGGCGATGGACGGCCACGGACGGATGTGGGTGTCGGTGGTGCACAACGGCGCCCACCTGTTCCAGGACGGCCACTGGCAGGCCGGCGGCGGCAACCCGGCGCTGGCGCGGCGCACGCCGGTGTCGCTGTACAACGAGGCGCCCGGCCGCGCCTGGTTCGGCTATCCGGCCAACCGGCTGGCGCTGTTCGACGGCCAGTCCGTGCGCGAGTACGGGCCGGCCGATGGCCTGGCGGTCGGCAACGTGGCCGCCATCGCCAGCCACCAGGGCCGGCTGTGGGTGGCCGGCGACCAGGGCGTGGCGGTGATGGAGGGCGGGCGCTTCACCGCCGCGCTGGACGCCCAGGGGCAGCCGCTGGGCGCCGCCGCCGCGCTGGTGTTCACCCGCGGCGGCGAACTGTGGCTGCACGGCGCCGACGGCCTGACCCGCATCACCGGCGCCGCCCTGGCGGCCGGCATGGCCAGCCACCGCTACGCGCTGGACCGCTTCAACTATCTGGACGGCCACGAGGGCAAGCCGTCGCAGGTGCGGCCGCTGTCGGCGCTGAGCGAGGCGCCGGACGGGCGGCTGTGGTACGCCACTTCCACCAGCGTCGGCTGGGTCGATCCGGCCCACATCCTGCGCAACACCCAGGCGCCGAGCGCGCAGGTGACGGCGCTGCGCACCGACCAGCGCCGCTACGACGCCCTGCCCGGCCTGGTGCTGCCGCAGCGCACCAGCAACCTGGAGCTGGAGTTCAGCGCCGCCGTGCTGGGCATTCCCGAGCGGGTGCGCTTCCGCTACCGCCTGCTGGGGCAGGAGCAGGAATGGCGCGACGCCAGCGCCCGCCGCTCGGCCATCTACACCAACCTGGGGCCGGGCAACTACCGCTTCGAGGTGCTGGCCGCCAACGAGGACGGCGTGTGGAGCGCGGCGCCGGCCAGCTTCGCCTTCCGCATCGAGCCGGCCTTCGTGCAGACGCCGTGGTTCAAGCTGCTGTGCGGGCTGCTGCTGTTGCTGCTGGCCGGGCTGCTGTACTGGTGGCGCATCGCGCTGGTGACCGCGCGCCTGACCGACCGCCTGCGCGAGCGGCTGCGCGAGCGCGAGCGCATCGCCCGCACGCTGCACGACCACTTCCTGCAAACCGTGCAGGCGCTGATGATGCAGTTCGACCTGATCCGCCACGAGCTGCCGGCCGCCGATCCGCTGCGCGACAAGATCCGCCGCGCCCTCGACCACGCCGACACCGCGCTGGCCGAGGGCCGCGAGCAGGTGCTGGCGCTGCGCCTGAACCACGAGCTGGGCGGCGACCTGGAAACCGCGCTGACCGCCATCGGCCACATCTTTGCGCCGCGCTACCACACGCGCTTCACGCTGGCGGTCAACGGCACGCCGCAGCCGCTGCTGGGCGCCGCCGCCGCCGAGGCCTACGCCATCGGCCGCGAAGCGATGCTGAACGCCTTCCGCCACGCCCGCAGCGAACAGGTGACGGTGGAGCTGGACTACGCCGCGCGCCAGTTCACGCTGCAGGTCAGCGACCATGGCTGCGGCATGAGCGCCGAGGTCTACGCGCGCGGCCACCGTCCCGGCCACTTCGGCCTGACCGGCATGCGCGAGCGCGCGGCCGAAGCCGGCGGCACGCTGGACATCCGCAGCGAGATGGGGCGCGGCACCACCATCACGCTGCGGCTGCCAGCGCGCCGCGCCTACGCCGAGGCCTGACGATTGTGCAAGGCCATGGATAGTGGCCCGACTTTCTGCCGATGGCAGGCGGCGACGGCCGGCCTAGACTGCCCCCTCATCCATCCACACTGAGGGGAACACCATGCTGAAACAACTTGTGCGGGCCGCCACGCTGGCGGCGGCCCTGCTGGCGGCCGGCGCGGCCGGCGCGGCGCCGGTCCGGCCGGACGTGCCGGCCGCGCAGCTCACCGACGCCGCGCTGGTCAGGCACCTGCCCGGTTTTCGCAACAGCGAGGCGCTGGTCAACGGCGTGCGCCTGCATTACGTGATCGGCGGCGAGGGCCCGCCGCTGGTGCTGCTGCCGGGCTGGCCGCAAACCTGGTGGTCGTTCCACAAGATCATGCCGGCGCTGGCCAAACATCACACGGTGATCGCGGTCGACCTGCGCGGCATGGGCAGCTCCGACAAGCCGGCCGGCGGCTACGAGAAAAAAACCATGGCCGGCGACATCCACGAACTGCTGGTCGAACTCGGCTATACGAAGGCCGACATCGTCGGCCACGACATCGGCTCGATGGTCGCCTACAGCTACGCCGCCCGCTTCCCGCAGGCCACCAACAAGCTGGTGCTGCTGGACGTGGCGCCGCCGGACGCCGGCCTGGCCACCTGGCCGCTGCTGCCGGCAGCCGGCACCTTCAGCGACCGGCTGGACGAGAAGCACGCCTACGTCTGGTGGTTCGCCTTCCACCAGGTCAAGGGCCTGCCGGAAGAGCTGCTGGAGGGCCGCTCCTGGCTGCTGCAGGCGTGGATGTTCCGCTACCTGATGCAGGACGAAAGCAAAATGGACCTGCTGGACCGCGCCGTCTACGCCGCCGCCTACGACCGCCGCGACGCCATCCGCGCCGGCGACGGCTGGTACCAGGCCTTCCCGCAGGACATCCTGGACAATGAACAGTATGCGCCGATCACCATGCCGGTGCTGGCCATCGGCGGCCCCGGCTACGAATGGCTGAAGGCCACGCTGGCCAACAAGAGCACCAACCACCAGGTGGTCAAGTTCGCCGACAGCGGCCACTTCATCCCGGATGAGCAGCCGGACAAGCTGGCGCGCTACCTCAACGACTTCCTGCGCTAGCCAGCGCGCGGTCGTCGACCGCCGCGAACAGCTGCACCGCCCAGTCGACAAACACCCGCACCGTGGCGTTCAGGTGGCGGTTGGGCGGGTACATGATGTACAGCGGGTGGCGCGGCGGCTGCCAGTCCTCCAGCAGCGCCACCATGTCGCCGCGCTCGATCATGTCGCGCACGAACCAGCGGAAGGTCTGGCCGATGCCCATGCCGGTGGTCAGCGCGCTCAGGTGCGCGGTGCTCTCGTTGACCGCCACCGCCGCGTGGCCGTGGATCTCCACGCTCTGCTCGCCGCGCGTGAAGCGCAGCGGAAACACCTTGCCGGTCAGCGAGGAAAAATAGCCGACGATGCGGTGGTGCTGCTCGATGTCCTCGGGCCGCGACGGCCGCCCGTGCTGCTCGATGTACGAGGCGTGGCAGCAGGTGACAAACTCCATCTCGCACAGCTTGCGCGCGATCAGCGTGGTGTCGGCCAGCGCGCCGCCACGGATCACGCAGTCGATGCCTTCGCTGATCAGGTCGGTGGGACGGTCGCTGACGCCCACCCGCAGCTCGATGTCCGGGTAGGCCGCCTGGAAGCGCGGCAGCGCCGGCAGCAGCAACTGGTTGGCGTGGATCGAGCCGATGTCGATGCGCAGCCGGCCCTTGGGCTGGGCACGCGTCTGGCGCGTGGCTGTGTCCATGTCCTCCAGGTCGCCCAGCAGGCGGCGCGCGCGCTCGTAGTACTGCGCGCCCTCCGGCGTGACGGTGATGGTGCGCGTGGTGCGGTGGATCAGCCGCGTGCCCAGATGGTCCTCGAGGTCCTGCAGCAGCTTGCTGGCGGTCGAGCGCGGCATGTTGAGCTGGTCGGCCGCCTTGCCGAAGGTGCCGGCCTCGGCGATCCGTACGAATATGCGCAACGCGAGTAATTGATCCATGCATGCTCCCCGGTCAGAAAGCATTTATTGTACATCCACATGGATAGTGATTCCACTTTCTCCCAATTTACACAGCCTGCTGCACAACCTACACTGGGTTCCATCAACTAACCCAATACGAAGGAGTTCCATCATGAGCAAGCTTCAAGGCAAAGTAGCAGTGGTCACCGGCGGCACCAGCGGCATCGGCCTGGCCACCGCCCAGCGTTTCGCCGCCGAGGGCGCGCGCGTCTTCCTCACCGGCCGCCGCCAGGCCGAGCTGGACAAGGCTGTCGCCGGCATGCCGGGCGCCACCGGCATCCGGGCCGACTCGTCCAGCAGCGCCGACCTGCAGCGTCTGTTCGAGACCATCAAGGACCAGGCCGGCCACATCGACGTGCTGTACGTCAACGCCGGCGGCGGCTCGATGGCGCCGCTGGGCGGCATCACCGAGGAACACTTCAACGACGCCTTCGACCGCAACGTCAAGGGCCTGACCTTCACCGTGCAGGGCGCGCTGCCGCTGCTGGCCAAGGGCGCCTCGGTCATCCTGACCAGCTCGACCGCCGGCGTGCTGGGCACCGCCGCCTTCAGCATCTACAGCGCCAGCAAGGCCGCCGTGCGCAACCTGGCGCGCAGCTGGATCCTGGACGTCAAGGACCGCGGCATCCGCATCAACGTGGTCAGCCCTGGCCCGATCCGCACGCCGGGCCTGGTGGAACTGGCCGGCAACGACCCGGCCGCGCAGCAAGGCCTGCTGGACTACCTGGCCTCGCAAGTGCCGCTGGGCCGCGTCGGCGAACCGGAGGAAATCGCCAAGGCGGTGGTGTTCCTGGCCTCGGATGACGCCAGCTTCGTCAACGGCAGCGAGCTGTTCGTCGACGGCGGCCTGGCCCAGGTTTAAGCGGAGCGCGCCATGGACCAGTTCCCGCATCCGGACCCTTCGCGCCGCGCGGCGCTGCGCGGTGTCGCCGCGGCGGCCGCCGCCGGCGGCATCGCCAGCCTGCTGCCGGCGGCCGTCTCGGCGGCCGCGGCCGCCAATCCCGTCCAGCCGGTCGCCTTCGAGCGTCCGGCCAGCGTGCCCGGCGTGCAGCCGTTCAAGGCCGCCATCCCGCAGGCCGCGCTGGACGACCTCAAGCTGCGCCTGTCGATGACGCGCTGGCCCGACCAGGAACTGGTGCCGGACTGGTCCCAGGGCCTGCCGCTGGCGCGCCTGCAGGCGCTGGCCGACCACTGGCAGCACCACTATGACTGGCGCCAAGCCGAAGCGAAGCTGAACGCCTTCCCGCAGTTCATCACCCGCATCGACGGCCTCGACATCCACTTCCTGCACGTGCGCTCGAAACACCCGAACGCGCTGCCGATCGTGCTGACGCACGGCTGGCCGGGCTCGGTATTCGAATTCATCAAGAGCATCGGCCCGCTGGTCGACCCGACCGCGCACGGCGGCAAGGCCGAGGACGCCTTCCACGTGGTGATCCCGTCGCTGCCGGGCTACGGCTTCTCCGGCAAGCCGACCAGCACCGGCTGGGGCCTGCCGCACATCGCCCGCGCCTGGGCCACCTTGATGCGCCGCCTCGGCTACAAGAAGTGGGTGGCGCAGGGCGGCGACTGGGGCGCCGGCGTCACCACCTGGCTGGCCAAGCAGCACGCCGACGGCCTGGCCGCCATCCACCTCAACCTGCCGATCCTGTTCCCGCCGCCGATCGAAGGCGAACCGGACAAGGAAGAGCAGGCCACCATCGCCCAACTGGTGGCGTTTGACGGCAGCAAATCCGGCTACGCCAAGCTGCAGGGCACGCGCCCGCAGACCATCGGCTACGCGCTGGCCGACTCGCCGGTGGCGCAAGCCGCCTGGATCTACGAAAAGCTGGGCGAATGGACCGACAGCCACCACCAGCCGGAATCGGTGCTGACGCTGGACGACATGCTCGACAACATTTCCCTGTACTGGCTGACCGACAGCGGCGCCTCGTCGGCGCGCCTGTACGCGGAAAGCTTCACCACCGATTTCGCGACGCAAAAGCTGGACCTGCCGGTGGCGGTCAGCCTGTTCCCCGGCGAGCTGTACCACCCGCCGCGCAAGTGGGCCGAGCGCGTGTACGCGAAGCTGTACTACTGGAACGAAGCGGCGCGCGGCGGCCACTTCGCGGCCTTCGAGCAGCCGACGCTGTTCACGGCCGAGTTGCGCCGCGCCTTTGCCACCGTCCGTTAAGCCCAGGAGAACACCATGCAAGCAACACCCACCCAGCCAGCGCGCCGCGCGCTGTTGACCGGCAAACCCGCGGCCGCGCGCCGCGCCGCGCCGCCAGGCCTGGCGCTGCCGCCCGCCACCAGCGCCGTCACGCCCTTCCGCGTGGATGTGCCGCAGGCGCTACTGGACGACCTCAAGCTGCGCCTGTCGATGACCCGCTGGCCCAACCAGCAAACCGGCCCCGACTGGGCACAAGGCGTGCCACTCAAGCGCATGCAGGACGTGGCCAGGTACTGGCAGCAGCGCTACGACTGGCGCCGCACCGAGGCCCGCCTCAACGCCTTCCCGCAGTTCCGCACCGAGATCGACGGCGTCGGCATCCACTTCCTGCACGTGCGCTCGAAACACGAAAACGCGCTGCCGCTGATCCTGACCCACGGCTGGCCCGGCTCGATCTTCGAATTCCTCAAGGTGATCGGCCCGCTGACCGATCCGACCGCGCACGGCGGCAAGGCCGAGGACGCCTTCCACGTGGTGGTGCCGTCGCTGCCCGGCTTCGGCTTCTCCGACAAGCCCAGGGACAAGGGCTGGAACGTGGTGCGCATCGCCCAGGCCTGGGGCACGCTGATGGCGCGCCTCGGCTACAGCAAGTGGGTGGCGCAGGGCGGCGACTGGGGCGCCGGCGTCACCACCGCGCTCGGCCACGTCAAGCCGGCCGGCCTGGCCGGCATCCACCTGAACTGGCAGTTTGTGTTCCCGGAAAAAATGCCGGCCACGCTGTCGGCCGACGAGCAGCGCGCGGTGGACGGCGTCGGCCGCTTCCTCAGCGGCGAATACGGCTACTTCAACGAGCAGGCGACGCGGCCGCAAACCGTGGGCGAGGTGCTGAGTTCGACGCCGGTCGGCCAGGCCGCCTGGATCTACGAGAAATTCCAGGCCTGGAGCGACAACGGCGGCGACGTCGAGAATGTGCTGACGCGCGATGAAATGCTGGACGACATCTCGCTGTACTGGCTGACCAACACCTCGGCCTCCTCGGCCCGCATCTACTGGGAAAACTCGCCATCGAGTTTCTCCGGCGGCCGGCTCGACCTGCCGGTGGCGGTCAGCGTGTTCCCGAAGGAGATCTACCGCGCGCCGCGCTCGTGGGCCGAGCAGAGCTACCCGCACATGATCTACTGGAACGAGGTCGAGCGCGGTGGCCACTTCGCGGCGTTTGAACAACCGGCGCTGTTCGTGCGCGAACTGCGCGCCGGCTTCGCCAAGCTGCGCTAAGGAGACGGCCCATGCGCAGCATCATCTACCACCAGTACGGCGAGCCGGCCGAGGTCCTGCACCTGACCGAGGCGCCGGAACTGCCGCCGCCGTCGCAGGGCGAGGTGCTGATCCGCGTAACGCACCGGCCCATCCACCCCGGCGACCTGCTGGGCGTGCGCGGCCGCTACCGCGCGCCGGGCAACACCGCGCCGGTCGGCGTGGACGGCGCCCGGCCCGGTTTTGAGGGCGCCGGCGTCATCGAGGCGGTTGGCGCCGGCGTCGATCCGGCGCTGGCGCCGGGCGCGCGCGTGGCCTTCTTCCCGGCCCGCTGGGCCTGGAGCGACAAGGTGATCGCGCCGGCCCGCTTCGTCACGGTCACCCCGGACGACGTCGCCGATGCCGCCGCCGCCCAGCTGCACGTGGCGCCGCTGACCGCCGCGCTGCTGTTCCGCGCGGTGCAGGACGCCGGCGCCCGTCGCGGCGACGTGGTGGCGCTGTCGGCCGCCGGCGGCGCGGTCGCCCGCCTGACCGCCCAGCTGCTGCACGAAGCCGGCTACCGCGCGGTGGGCGTGGTGCGCTCGGCCGCGGCCGTCGCCGCGCTGCAGGAACAGGCGCCCTACATGGGCATTGTCAGCACCGACCAGGCCGACTGGAGC
The DNA here is from genome assembly GCF_013408245.1 of Duganella sp. 1224. Lineage (GTDB taxonomy): Bacteria > Pseudomonadota > Gammaproteobacteria > Burkholderiales > Burkholderiaceae_D > Rugamonas. The sequence continues at coordinate 280,572 of NZ_JACBYS010000004.1, read as the reverse complement.
AAGCGCATCTACGCCGTCACCCAGGGCATGCCGCTCAGGGTGGCGCTGGACCCGGTCGGCGGCGCGGTGGCCAGCACGCTGGCGGCATTGCTGGACGGCGGCGGCACGCTGGTGTCCTACGGCGACCTGTCGGGCCAGCCGCTGAGCGTGCCGGCGCTGGCGTTTTCCACCCGCGACCTGCGCATCGGCGGCGTCTCGGTCGGCCGCTGGCCGGCGCTGCCGGATGCCCAGCGCGACGCCGACCGCGCCACCGCGCTGCGGCTGGCGCGCACCGCGCCGGCGCTGTTCCGCGTGGCCGCCGAATATCCGCTGGACGCCATCGCCGCCGCCGTCCTCCACGCCGAGCAGCCGGGCAAGGACGGCGCCGTGCTGCTGCGTTAAGTCGCTTTACCTGATCAGACAGACCATCATGCTTTTACATCGACGCGCGAAATCACTGGACCGTAACAACCTGCCCTGGCTGCGCGCCAGCTATCACTTCAAGGTGGACGCCACCGGCAACCCCGAGCATAGCCCGCTGGGCCCGCTCTACGTGTGGAACGACGACGAGGTGGCGGTTGGCGCCGGCTTCCCGATGCATGGCCACCGGGCGGTGGAAATCGTCAGCTACGTGCGGCACGGCCTACTGCAGCACCGCGACAGCCTCGGCTCGGTCGGCCAGTTGCAAGGCGGCGAGGTGCAGGTGATGAGCGCCGGCACCGGCATCCGCCACTCGGAAGCCAACCACGGCAAGGTGCCGCTGCGGCTGTACCAGATCTGGCTGCAGCCGCGCGTGCCGGACGCGCCGCCGCGCTGGGAAACCCGGCCGATTCCGCGCGCGCCGGGCGCCGGCTTCACCGTGCTGGCCAGCGGCCTGCCCGGCGACGAGCAGGCGCTGCCGATTGACGCCGACGCCCGCGTGCTGAACGCCATGCTCAAGGCCGGCGACCAGGTCAGCCATGCGCTGGGGCGCGGCCGCCAGGCCTACCTGGTGGTGGCCGCCGGCCAGATCGGCATCGACGGCGAAACCATGGCCAGCGGCGACGGCGCGGTGATCCTGAACGTCGAGACCACCCACATCACCGCGCTGGAGGATGCCGAGCTGGTCATGGTGGAAGTTGCGTGAAGCGCCGCCGCATGACGCCACGCCTGCTGCCCCTGCTGCGCCTGCTGCCCCTGGTGCCCCTGCTATTCGCCGCCGGCGCCCGCGGCGCGCCGCCGCCGACGGCCGGCATCGACCGCGCGGCCATCGATCCCGCCGTGCGCAGCCAGGACGATTTTTTCCAGCACATGAACGGCCGCTGGCTGGCCACCACCGCCATCCCGCCTGACCGGCCGAGCTGGGGCGCCTACCAGCAACTGGCCGACCAGGTGCTGCCGCAGTTGCGCACCCTGCTCGACAACGCCATCGCCCAGCCGGACGCCACACCAGACAGCCGCCGGCTGGCCGACTTTTACGCCAGCTACATGGACGAAGACCGGCTGGAGCAACTCGGCCTGACGCCGCTGCGGGAAGAACTGGCGCGGGTGGACGCGCTGTCCACCCGCCAGCAACTGCCGCAACTGATCGCCCACCTGCAACAACTCGGCATCAGCGCGCTGTACAGCGTGACGGTCGACCAGGACAGCCACCAGGCCACCCGCTACGCGCTGCTGCTGGACCAGGACGGCCTGGGCCTGCCGGACCGCGACGACTATCTGCGCCCGGACGATGCCCGCGCCGCCGACCTGCTGCAGCGCTACCAGCGGCACGTGGCGCAGATGCTGACGCTGGCCGGCGTGGCCGACGCCGACGCCAACGCGCGCGCCGTGCTGGCCTTCGAACAGCAACTGGCGCGCCTGCAATGGACGGCGGAGCAGCTGCGCGACCCGGCAGCCAGCTACAACCCGCGCACCCCGGCCCAGCTGGCCGCGCTGACGCCCAGCTACGACTGGCGCGCCTACCTGCGCGCGGCCGGCCTGCAAGACACTGTCGCGCCGCTGATCATCGGCCAGCCCGGCTATTTCCAGGGCATGGCCGCGCTGCTGGACCGCACGCCGCTGTCCACGCTGCAAGCGTACTTCAAGTGGCAGCTGCTGCACGCCTGCGCGCCCTACCTGAACCGGGCGGCGGCCGACGCCAATTTCGCGTTTTATGGCCAGGCCCTGAGCGGCACCGCGGCCCAGCCGCCGCGCTGGAAACGCGGCGTACGCCTGATCAACGACACGCTGGGCGAAGCGCTCGGCCAGCTCTATGTGCGGCAGTACTTCCCGCCCGAGCGCAAGCAGCGCATGGCGGCGCTGGTGCGCAACCTGCTCGACGCCTACCGCGCCGACATCGACCAGCTCGACTGGATGGGGCCGGACACCAAACGCGCGGCGCAGGCCAAGCTGGCCAAGCTGACGGTCAAGATCGGCTACCCGGACCGCTGGCGCGACGACAGCGCGCTGCTGGTGCGCCGCGACGACCTGCTGGGCAACGTGCTGCGCTGGCGCCAGTCCGACTACGCGCGCAGGATCGGCAAGCTGGACGGGCCGGTCGACCGCGCCGAATGGGGCCTGCCGCCGCAAACCGTCAATGCCTACTACAACCCGCAGCTGAACGAGGTGGTGTTCCCGGCCGCCATGCTGCAAGCGCCATTCTTCGACGCCGATGCCGACGACGCCGTCAACTATGGCGCCATCGGCGCCGTCATCGGCCATGAAATCAGCCATGCCTTCGACGATCACGGCGCCCGCTACGACGGCGACGGCAACCTGCGCGACTGGTGGCGCACGGCCGACCACCAGGCCTTCGAAGACCGCATCGCGCGCCTGACCGCCCAATACGACCAGTTCAGCCCGCTGCCCGGCCAGCACGTCAACGGCGCCCTGACGCGCGACGAGAACATCGCCGACAACAGCGGCCTGGCGATCGCCTACCAGGCCTGGACGCGCTCGCTGCACGGCGCGCCGGCGCCGGTCATCGACGGCCTCAGCGGCGAGCAGCGCTTCTACATGGGCTACGCGCAGTCGCGCCGCGTCAAGATGCTGGACGCCGAGCTGATCCGCCGGCTGAAGACCGACGTCCACGCGCCCGGCGCCGCCCGCACCAACATCCCGCTGCGCAACCAGCCCGACTTCTACCGCGCCTTCGACGTCCAGCCCGGCGACCGGATGTACCTGCCGCCGGCGCAGCGCGTACGCATCTGGTGACGCATGAAAATCCTGGTCATCGAAAACGACGCCAAGACCGGCGACTACCTGCACGACGGCCTGGAGGAATCCGGCTACGTGGTGGACCTGGCGCGCAACGGCCCGGATGGCCTGCACCTGGCCACCTCGCTGGAGTACGACCTGATCCTGCTCGACGTCAGCATGCCCGGCATGGACGGCTGGGAGGTGATGCGCCAGCTCGGCCCGGCGCCGGCCACGCCGGTGATCTTCCTGTCGGCGCGCGACGCGCTGGCCGACCGCCTGAAGGGCCTGGAACTGGGCGCCGAGGATTACCTCGGCAAGCCGTTCTCGTTCGCCGAGCTGCTGGCGCGCATCCGCGTGGCGCTGCGCCGCGGCCACCACGAGCGGCGCGACGACAGCCTGCGCGTGGGCGACCTGCTGATCGACGTGGCGACGCGCCGCGTGACGCGCGCCGGCCAGCGCCTGACGCTGACCAACCAGGAATTCGTGCTGCTGGAATTCTTCGTCCAGCACCAGGGCATGGCGCTGTCGCGCTCGCTGATCGCCTCGCGCGTGTGGGACATGAACTTCGACAGCGACACCAATGTCGTCGACGTCGCCGTGCGGCGCCTGCGCAAGAAGGTCGACCTGCCGTTCGCCACCCAGCTGATCCACACGGTGCACGGCGTCGGCTACCGCTGCGAGGCCGAGGTCAGCGAGGCTGCGGCGGAAAGCCCAGCGTGAAGCGGGTCAGGCCGTCGTTGCTGCTGGCCTGCCAGCGGCCCTGGTGCAGGGTCATGATGCTGCGCACGATCGACAAGCCCAGGCCGCTCGACGAGGCCGAGTCGGCGCGTGCCGGGTCGGCGCGGTAAAAGCGGTCGAAGATGCGCGCCAGGTGCTGCGGCGGGATGGTCGGGCCGCGGTTCTCGACGCTGATCTCGACCCCGGCCGTGTGCGCGGTGGCGGTCAGCACGATGACCGAGCCGGCGTCGGCGTAGCGCACCGCGTTGGCCAGCAGATTGCCCAGCGCGCGCCGCAGCAGCGTCTGGTCGGCCCAGACCTGGCCATCGCCGCTGACCGCGATGCGCACCTCGCGCTCCTCGGCCACGCCCTCGAAATAATCGACCATGCGCTGCAGCTCGTCGGCCAGCGGCAGCAGCTTGCGCTCGATGGCGTTGTCGGCGTTGTCGGCGCGCGCCAGGAACAGCATGTTGTCGGTCATCTTGGACAGCCGCTGCAGCTCCTCGAAATTCGATCCCAGCAGTTTTTCGTAGTAGGCGACGTCGCGCCGCTGGCCCAGCGCCACCTCGGTCTGGCCCAGCAGGTTGCCGATCGGCGTGCGCAGGTCGTGCGCCATGTCGGCCGACACCTGGCTCAGTTGCGTGAAGCTGCGCTCCAGCCGCTCCAGCATGCCGTTGACGCCGTCGATCAGCGGCGCCAGCTCGCGCGGCGCGCCGCGCTGCTCGATGCGGGTGGACAGGTTGCGCACGCCGATGCTGGCGGTCTGCCGCGCCAGCGCGCGCAACGGCGACAGGCCGCGGCGCGCGCCCCACCACGCCAGGAAGGCCAGCAGGCAGGCGCCGCTGGACGCCACCAGCAGGATCTCGTTGCGGTAGGCCCGCAGCACCCGGCTGCGCTCGCTCATCAGGCGGCCGGCGACGATTTCCAGGTCCTGCGGCGCGCCGGAAATCGGCGTCGTCACGGCCAGCACGGAAAACGGAATATCGCCGTGCTCGGCCGCGTGGCGCACGTCGTCCAGCCCCAGCGGCGCGTTGGTGCGCAGCGGCATGACGCGCGGTACCGGCGTGTGGCTGGGATTGACCTCGATCAGCGGCGCCTGGCCGGGAAAGCGCAGCACCAGCAGGGCTTCGCGGTTGCCCAGCATATTGGAGAACAGGCGCGGCTTCTGGTGGATCAGCGCGATCAGGTCGGTATCCTGCAGCAGCGCGCGGATCTGCTCGACGCGCGCCACCAGCGCCGCATCGTCGCGGTCGGCCAGTTGCCGCGCCAGCGACTGGTACAGCACCGCGCCCACCGCCGCCAGCACCGCGAACGACAGGCAGGCGAACAGCAGCGCCAGCCGCGCCGCCAGCGAACGCCGCGTCACGCCTCGGCCTCGCAGCGGTAGCCGACGCCGTGCACCGTGTGGATCAGGCGCGTGGCGAACGGCTCGTCGATCTTCTGCCGCAGGCGGCGCACGGCGACGTCGACCACGTTGGTGTCGCTGTCGAAGTTCATGTCCCACACGCGCGAGGCGATCAGCGAGCGCGACAGCACCTGGCCCTGGTTCTGCACGAAGAACTGCAGCAGCGCGAATTCCTTGTTGGTCAGCGTCAGGCGCTGCTCGCCGCGCTGCACGCGGCGCCGCGGCGGGTCGATTTCCAGGTCGGCGATGCGCAGCACGTCGTCCGCGCGCTGCTGGGCGCCGCGGCGCAGCGCCACGCGGATGCGCGCCAGCAGCTCGGCGAACGAGAACGGCTTGACCAGATAGTCCTCGGCGCCCAGGTCCAGTCCCTTGAGCTTGTCCTCCAGCGTGCCGCGCGCGGTCAGGAACAGCACCGGCACGCCGGCCGACTTGTCCAGCTGGCGCATGACTTCCCAGCCGTCCATATGCGGCATCATCACGTCCAGCAGGATCAGGTCGTAACGGAATTCGCTGGCCATGTGCAGGCCGTCCTTGCCATTGCGCGCCAGATCGACCACATAGCCCGATTCGGTCAGGCCGGTGCGCAGGTAGTCGCCGGCCTTGGGCTCGTCTTCCATCACTAAGATTCTCATGGCTCCATCCTTGGTAGCAGTCCAGGGCCCGACTTTAAGCCCGGCGCGGCGACAGGAATCTGACAGAGAAATGACAAAGCGGTCATTTTTTCCGGCTGACAGATTTGCGCAATGATTACGTCATGTTTTTGTAATCCCCGCGTCATGCTGGCGTCAGCGCCGGTTTTCTACACTGGCTCCATCACTCACCGAAAGGAGTCATCATGAAAACCCTGAACCACACCCTGTTTGCCCTGACCATCGCCACCGCCACGCTGGGCGCCGCCCACGCGGCCGACTTCGGCCAGACCGTCGACCAGCGCTTCAGCCAGCGCACCGTCAACCTCGACGCCGGCACCAGGTATGTCAACGTCACCGACGGCGAAACCGTGGACTTCGTCCAGAACGGCAAGCACTTCACCTTCCACTTCGACACCTACCCGAACGTGACCGAAGTCGACCTGAAGAACATCGCCCCCGCCGGTTTCGACGCTGGCGCGGTGGAAGTGTATGTGGCCAGCAACCCGCTGTACCGCGGCTGATCGCGCCACACCATGCGCAAACCACTATTGAGTGTCATGGCGCTGGGCGCCATCACCGCCGGCGCCCACGCCCAGTCGAACGTCGCGCTGTACGGCATCGTCGATGCCGGCGTGGTGGCCGAGCGCGGCGGCGCGGCCGGCAACCTGACCAAGGTCACCAGCGGCGTCGGCTCGGTGTCGCGCCTCGGCCTCAAGGGGAACGAGGATCTTGGCGGCGGACTGAGCGCGCTGTTCGTGCTGGAATCCGGCTTCAAGGTGGACAGCGGCGAATCCGATGTGGCCGGCGCCCTCTTCAACCGCCAGGCCTTCGTCGGCCTGAGCAGCCGCGACGCCGGCACGCTGACGCTGGGCCGCCAGAAGACCACGCTGTACAAGGCGCTCGCCGAGGTCGGCGACCCGTTTGGCCTCGGCTATGCCGGCAGCGCCAAGAACCTGTTCCCGATCGGCGGGTCCAACACCCGCACCAGCAACACCATCGCCTACGCCACGCCGCAGGTGGCGGGCTGGTCGGGCGAGGCCACGTATAGCCTGGGTGAACAGCCGGGCAACCAGGCCGCCGGCCGCCAGTACGGCGCCGCCGTGGCCTACCAGAACGGCGACCTCAACACGCGGCTGGTCTACAACAGCCGCAACAGCGACAACGCGCTGCCGGGCACGGCGCCGGCGTCGCACGATCTCGGCCGCAACGTGCTGTTGGTCGCCAACTACGACTTCCACGTGGTGAAAGCCTTCTTCGCCTACGGCCAGGACAAGGGCTACAACAGCGCGGTGCTGCCGGTGGCCAACGCCTACGGTGACGCCACCCCGCCCAAGCCGACCACCGACAGCCGCGACCTGCTGATCGGCGCCAGCATCCCGGTCGGCGCGCGCGGCACTGTCATGACGTCCTACCTGCACAAGGACGACCGCCAGTGGCGCCAGGACGCCAGCCAGTACGCCGTCGGCTACAGCTATGCCTGGTCACGGCGCACCAGCACCTACGCGGCCTATGCACGGATCAACAACCGCAACGGCGCCGGCTACACGGTCGGCAATGACGGCGAGGCCGGCAGCGGCAACGCCGCCTTCAACCTCGGCGTGCGGCATTCCTTCTGATTACTGCATGAACCAGCCGTGGCTGACCACGATCGACTGGCCGGTCAGGGCATTGGACGGGAAAGCGGCCAGGAACAGCGCGGTCTGCGCGACATCGTCGACGGTGGTGAACTCGCCGTCCACGGTTTCCTTCAGCATCACCTTCTTGACCACGTCCTCTTCCGAGATGCCCAGCTCCTTGGCCTGCTCGGGAATCTGCTTTTCCACCAGCGGCGTGCGCACGAAGCCGGGGCAGATGACGTTGGCGCGCACGCCATGCGCCGCGCCCTCCTTGGCCACCGTCTTGCACAGGCCGATCAGGCCATGCTTGGCGGTCACGTACGGCGCCTTCAGCACCGACGCCTCCTTCGAGTGTACCGAACCCATGTAGATGACGCTGCCGCCGCGCTTTTGCGCGTACATCAGCTTGAGGGCAGCGCGCGTGGTCAGGAAAGCGCCGTCGAGGTGGATCGCCAGCATCTTCTTCCAGTCGGCGAACGAGAACGAATCGACCGGCGCGACGATCTGGATGCCGGCATTGGACACCAGCACATCGATGCCGCCCAGCTTGTCGGCGGCGGCCTGGATGCCGGCATCCACCTGCTCCTCATTGGTGACGTCCATCGCCACCGCGATGGCGCGCTGGCCGGACGGATCGAGCTCGGTGGCGGTGGCCTGCGCCGACTGCAGGTTAAGGTCGGCGATGACGACCTTGGCGCCATTCTTGAAAAATACCGTGGCGATTTCCTTGCCGATGCCGCTGGCAGCGCCGGTCACGACTGCAACTTTGTCTTGTATGCTCATCATGGTTCCTTCAAAGTAGAGAGTTGCTAGATTACTGGATCTGGTGCGCGCGTGTAGCCAGCCACGCTACTCGCGCTCGGGCACCGGCACGTTGAAACCGTTCAGCGTGGTCGACACCAGCGCGTACAGGCCGACCAGATAAATCAGTTCGCTGGCGCCCTGCTGGCCGAAGGTGTCGACCGCCAGCCGGTACAGCGGCTCCGGCAGCACGCCGCCGCGCGCCAGCGCGTAGGAGAAATCGAAGGCGGCGTTTTCCGCCTTCGACAAATCGGTGGGCTTGAGGCCGGCCACCAGCGCCGCCACGCGCTCGGCCGACATGCCCTCCTTCTCCGCCACCGCCACGTGGGCGTACAGCTCGTAGGCAGCGTTGTAGCGGGCGCCGACCACCAGGATGGCGATCTGCCGCACGTTGTCCGGCAAGACGGCGTTGGCGGTCATGGCCAGCGTCAGATCCCAGATCGCCTTGCCGATGCCGGGCGAATGCAGCCACGGATTCCACGGCCCCATCAGGGCACCGTCCTCGCGCTCGACCTGGAAGGCGTTGAAATTGCTGGCGATGCCTTGACGCATGCTGTCGTACAGGGATTTTTGCTCGGGGGTCAATTCTGCGGGGTGGATCAGGGGCAATCGCATGGTGTCCTCGCGTAAGTGGATGAGTCCATCCAGTTTAATGATGAATTCGCCACACGGTTCACGCCCCTGACCTAAGTCCAGTATTAAATATTTACTATTTTCTTATCGGCGTCACCAAACCACCCCGAGCTGTGCATTTTTTACAACATCGAAGTGATCTGATGGCGCGCCGGCTTCAGCGCTGGCCGGGGATATTGAAGCCGCCGTCCGCCAGGATGCTCTGGCCGGTGACGAAGCGGGCGCCCTCGCCGGCCAGCCACACCGCGACGTCCGCCACGTCCTCCGGCGCGCCGATGCGCTTGAGCGGCGTGTGCGCGGCCACCGCGTCCAGCATCGCCTGCGGCATGCTCTCGGTCATCGGCGTGGCGGTCAGGCCGGGGCTGACATTGTTGATGCGGATGCCCTCGCCGCCGACCTCCACCGCCAGCGCCCGCACCATGGCGTCAAGCGCGCCCTTGCTGGCCGCATACAGCGACAAGCCGGCGGTGCCGCCGGTGGCGGCGATCGACGAGGTGTTGACGATCGCCCCGCCCTGCCCCAACGCGCGCATCGCCTGGATTTCGTGCTTGACCAGCAACCACACGCCCTTGAGATTGGTGGCGATGACGTTATCGAAATCGGCCGCGGTCAGCGACGTGACCGGACCGTACGACGAGACGCCGGCATTGTTGAAGGCGACGTCCAGCCGGCCAAAGCCATCCACGGCGGCCTTGACCAGCGCGGCCACCTCGCCCTCCTGCTGGACATCGGTCGGCACCACAATCGCGCGCCCGTCCGCCGCCAGAATCTCGTCCCGCACGGCCTCCAGCGCGGCGCGGCGGCGTCCCGCCAGCACCACCGCCGCGCCATGGGCGGCAAACGCCAGCGCGGCAGCGCGGCCGATGCCCGATCCGGCACCCGTCACCAGGGCAACCTTGCCCGACAAATTGAACGCTACAGTACGTGTTTGCATGATGCTTTCCTTTCAGAGAAAAGCCCATGGTAAATATGCGCGCCCTGCTCAACAATACCCCATAATTTGGATGACTTGATGAGCCATACTCAACTATTATGCGCGGCAATGAATACACCGAATTGCTGTCGTTTGTCGAAGTTGCCCGGCAGCGCAGCTTTCGCCAGGCGGCCGCCAAACTGGGGCTGACGCCGTCCGCCCTCAGCCACACCATCCGCGCGCTGGAGCAGCGCCTGCAAGTCAAGCTGCTGAACCGCACCACGCGCAGCGTCGCGCCCACCGAGGCCGGCAGCCTGCTGCTGGAACGGATCGCGCCGGCGTTCGAGGAAGTGTCGTCCGCCGTGCTGGCGGTGCAGGCCTTGCAGGGCCGGCCCGCCGGCAGCGTGCGCCTGAACGTGCCCAGCGTGGCGGCGCACATGGTGCTGGCGCCGCTGCTCGCGGATTTCTGCCGGCGCTATCCCGACATCCGGCTCGACATCACCGTGGAAGACAGCCTGGTCGACATCGTTGACGGCGGCTTCGACGTCGGCATCCGTCCCGGCGAGCGCCTGCACCGCGACATGGTGGCGCTGCGTCTGACGCCGGCACTGACCACCGCCGTGGTGTGCGCGCCGACCTACCTCGCGGGCCGCACACCACCGCGCACGCCGCAGGAACTCGGCGGCCATGCCTGCCTGATGTATCGCTGGCGCGGCAGCCAGCAGGTATATCCGTGGCCGTTGCGGCGCGACAGCGAAGCGGTTGACATCCAGTTCGACGGCGCCGTGTCGAGCAACGATATTGGGGTGCTGCTGTCGGCCTGCCTGAACGGCGCCGGCATCGCCTGCCTGGCGCGGGAACTGGTCGCGCCGTATCTCGCCAGCGGCGCGCTGGTCAGCCTGCTGGAAGACTGGTGCGCCACCACGCCCGGTTTCTACCTTTACTACCCCGGCCGCCAGACCTCGGCCGCCGTGCGCGTCTTCATCGACTTCATGCGCGAGCAGGCCAGCCTCGTCCCATAAGCAAAAAGCCCCATCACTGCAACAAGTGATGGGGCTTTTTCAAACCGCGTTCCGAACGAACCGCTTAGAACGGGATGTCGTCATCCATATCCGAGAAGTTCGGCGCTGGGCGTGGAGCCGGGCGTGGGGCTGGGGCCGGTGCTGCCATTTGTGGGCGCGGCGCTGGGGCCGGCCGCGGGGCCGGTGCCTCGTAGCCGCCGCCACCGCCGTAGCCGCCGTCGTCCATGCCGTCGCCGCCGCCCATGCCGGAACGGCCGCCCAGCATCTGCATGTTTTCAGCGATGATGTCGGTCGCGTATTTCTCGACGCCGTCCTTGTCGGTGTATTTACGGGTCTGCAGGCGGCCTTCGACGTAGACCGACGAGCCTTTTTTCAGGTACTGGCCGACGATTTCCGCCAGGCGGCCGAAGAACGAAATGCGGTGCCACTCGGTCTGCTCTTTCTGCTCGCCGGTGTTGCGGTCTTTCGAACGGTACGAGGTCGCCACTGCGATGTTGGCGATCGCATCACCGCTAGGCATGTAGCGAATTTCCGGATCGCGACCCAGGTTGCCGACGATGATGACTTTGTTGACTGATGCCATTTTATTAAAACTCCAATGTGTTCGACCAAACTAGAAGTTTAGCTCACTTTTGACCCGTCCCCCGACTTTCCGTGCGCACCGGCTTTGTCATGGCTCAAAATCCGTTGCGCCGGCCTGATGGAAGACCAGGTCCTCCACCGCTTTGCCCTTGCACAGGTGGCTGTCGATGATGCGGTCCATGTTTTCCGGCGTGACGTTGTAGTACCACGTGCCATCCGGCTGCACGCACATGATCGGGCCGCCCTTGCAGGCCGCGAAACAGCTGACGCGGCTGCGCTTGACGCGCAATTCGCCCTCGTTCAGCCCGGCCGCCTTGAACTTGTCGCCCAGGCTGTCGAACAGCGCCTGCGAGGCGCCGTCCTGGCTGCAGCGCGGCCCGGTGCAGATCAGGATGTGGCGGTAGTAATTGCCGATTTTTGGCTTGATCACTGGTTCAGTCATGCTTCGCTCTCCTCGCCGGCGACGGCGTCTTCTTCCACCGGCTCAGCCAGCGTATCGCGGATGTAGTCGGCCGGCAGGCGGTGGCGCGCGGCCAGCGTGTCGATGCTGTCGCCGGCCGCGTGTTCGGCCTGTAGCGTTTCCAGCCAGCCTAGCAGACCGGTGGACAGCGAACGACCCGCCTTTTCGCCCTCGCGCGTGGCGCCGCCATCTTCCATGTCGTACTTGTTGGCGTAGCCGCGCGGCGTGACCATCAAACCGTGGCGCACGAAGGTGTTGCTGTTGCCGATCAGGACGGTGCTGAGCATGCCGATGTCGGCTTCGGCCATCGCATCCAGCGTGATGAAGACGATGTTCTGGCGGCGGCGGTAGCCGCTCTTGACGATGGCGACCGGCGTGTCCGGCCGGCGGTGGCGCAGGAACAGGCGCTGCGCCTCGACGATCTGGCGCGTGCGGCGGCCGCTTTTCGGGTTGTACAGCGCGACGACGAAATCGGCCATGGCCACCGCGTCCAGCCGGCGCGCGATGGTCGGCCAGGGCGTCAGCAGGTCGGACAGCGAGATGGCGCAGAAATCGTGCGTCAGCGGCGCGCCGACCAGCGCGGCGCAGCTGTTCAGCGCCGAGGCGCCGGGGATGATTTCCACCTGCACCGCGTCGTCCGGCGTCCAGCCGGCCTGGAACAGCACCTCGTAGGTGGGGCCGGCCATGCCATACACGCCGGCGTCGCCCGACGAAATCAGCGCCACCTTCTTGCCGGCGCGCGCCGCTTCCAGCGCGCTGACGGCGCGGTCCAGTTCCTCGGTCATCGATTTGCGGATGATCTCCTTGCCCTCGATGAGGTCCGCCACCAGCTTGATGTAGGTGACGTAGCCGATCACCACATCCGATTCGGCGATGGCGTCGCGCGCCCGCTGCGTCATGTGTTCGACCGCGCCGGGGCCGATCCCGACCAGCATGATTTTTCCTGCCTCGCTCATGGTGTTTTCCTTGCGATGGAGACGGTGGCGTTGCGGCCGTCCTCTCCTTTGTGTTTATGTTTTTCGACGACCAGTGCGGTCATCGGCGTATCGGGTCCGGCGGCCAGCAGCGCCGCCGCTTCGCTGACCGACGGCGTGCCGGTGTACTTGCGCACGGTCTCGGACGGATGCGGCACCTCGACCACGGCCAGTTGCTCCGCTTCGTAGAAGTACAGCGGCCAGCCGTTTTCCTCGGCCAGCGCCAGCAGCGCGGCTTCGTCTTTTTTCAGCGTGATGCTGGCGGCGGCCACCACTTGATCGGCGCGCGCGTTCGCCGCCGCCAGCGCCGCCCGCACGGCGTCGCGCACGGTTTCCAGCGGCACGCCGCGGTCGCAGCCGAGGCCGATGGTGAATTTCCCGTTCATGATTCCTGCGGCGGGCGGTAGACCACCAGGCGCTCGTTCAAGGCGGTCCAGCGTTCTTGCGGCACGTGGGCGTGCGTCACCCACAGCATGGCGGCGTAACGGTCCATCGGCACTTCGTCAAAGCGCTTGTAGCGGTGGATGTTCTCCGGCAGCGGCGTCGGGCGTGTCCACCAATCCGGGCTGCCGGCTTCCTGCACAAAGGCGATTGGTTCGCCGTTGACCACGTGCGCGGAAACGCGCGTGATGTTGATCTTGGGCGCCTCCACCTTCCAGCCCAGGTGGCGGCCGAGGATGTCGACCGGGATCGTGCGGCCGACGTCGGACGCGGTGGTCAGCACCGGCGCGGCGCCCAGCAGGTCGGCCACGCGCTCGCTCCATTCATTGGCGCCGCCAACGTGGCCGGACAGCACCGGAATCACGTACTGGCCGGCGTCGTCCACCACGATGATGCCCGGGTCTTCGTCCTTGCTGCGCAGGTGCGGCGCGATCAGGCGCACCACGGCGCCAAGCGAGACGAAGAAGATGATCTGGTCGTAGCCTTCAAACAGCGGGCCAATTTCGTCGCGCAGCGCGCCGTCGTAGGCGCGCACGGTGTTGCCCACGTCCGCAAAGGCAGCGGCGAATTTGGCGGAGGTGCAGATCTCCGCTTCCGGCAGATCGACTGCCAGGCGCGCGGCCTGCGCGGCGCCATGCTTGGTAATGGCCACGAGGCACAGGCGCGGGGCGATGGTGGGATTGGTCATACAGTCTCCTTCTTCAGACAGCCTTTGATGCGTTCACCGCGAATGCGGTGCGCGTGTTTGATGATCAGCAGCGACAGGTAGCTCACCTTGGTGCCGCGCAGTTCCAGAATGGCGTTGCCGCTGTAGCGGCGTTCGTCCGGCGCGCCAACGCGTTCGATGAAGTGGGCGCCGGCCAGCAGGCCGCGGCGCTGCATCCAGTCGATGAGGTCATCGAGGATGGGCTTCACCTTCATCAGCACCAGCGTGTCGAAGTCCGGCAGCAGGCGGTCCACCGCGCTGACGCCGTACGCGGCCGGCACGATGGCGACCGTGTCGTCCTGCTCGGAGAACGGCACCGGCACCTGCGCGCAGGCGGCGGTGAACGAGTTGACGCCGGCGATGATCTGCACCGGCACCTCCTCGCTGATCGCCTTGACGGTGCGGGCGAGGTGGCCGAAGGTGGCGTAGGTGCTGGCGTCTCCTTCAACCAGGAACAGCACGTCGCGGCCTTCGTTCAGCCATGGCAGCACGGTTTCGGCAGCCTTGAGCCATGCGCGGCCCAGCTTTTCGCCGTCGTGCGTCATCGGGAAGAGGAGCTGCGTGTGATCGGCGGGCGGCGCCAGACCGGCCCGCTGCACGATGTCGAAGGCGTAGCTTGGTGTCTTGCCGCTGCGCGCCGGGTAGACCCAGATGGTGTCGCGGCGTTGCAACGCGTCCCAGGCGGCGCGCGTGATCAGGCCCGGGTCGCCGGGACCGAGCGAGATACCCCACAAGGTGCCCGGCTTACGCATTGCCGGCCTCCCGCCGCGCGCAGACGATCCACACCGGATTCTCGGCGGCCATGCGGTGCATGTGCAGGATAGGCTTGCTGCGCGCGGCTTGCAGTTGCAGCACGTCCCAGTTGACGCCTTCCATCGCTTGCAGCGTGGCAGTGGCGGTGGCGAGGTTTTCCAACGTGACGAAGTTCATCACCAGCGTGCCGTCGGGGCGCAGGCGCTTGATGATGCCTTCGATGAGGCCAGCCAGTTCGCCGCCGGAGCCGCCGATGAATACCGCGTCGGGATCCGGCCATGCGTCCAGTCCCTCGGGTGCCTTGCCGAGATACAGGCTATAGTTGCTGACGCCGAAGGCGGCGTGATTCTGGCCGGCGATGGCGTAGTCGACGTCGTTCTTTTCGGTGGCGTAGACGTGGCCTTGTGGGCACAGGCGCGCGGCTTCCAGACCCACCGAGCCTGAGCCGGCGCCGATGTCCCACACCACGCTGTCGGCGCGCAGCTGCATGCGCGCCAGGCTGACAGCGCGCACTTCCTGCTTGGTGATCAGGCCTTTCTCCGGCTGGCGTTGTACGAATTCGGCATCGGCCAGGCCGAAGCGCACCGGGCGCGCAGCCGGCGTCACGCGCCACAGCAGCACCACGTTGAGCGCAGCGAATGTCATCTCCGCCGCTTGCTGCGGCGTGAGTTCGGCCAGCACGCGTTCTTCCGGTTGCAGCAGGTTTTCCGCCACCGCCATCAGGAAATCGTCGCCCAGGCCTTCCGCCAGCAGCAGCCGCGCGATGCGGTCGGGCGAATTGTCCGGACTGGTGAGGATCAGCAGGCGCGCGTGCTGCCGCGTGGCTTGCGCCAGCGCGTACAGGCCATGTTCCGGCGTGGCGCCGCGTTGCCATTCGCCGGCATCCTTGGCGTGGACGGAAACGATGCGCGCGTCCTGCCATGCGAGGCCGATGCGGGCGCACGCGAGCTGCAAGGTGGACAGGTTGGGCAGAATGTCCAGCGCATCCACGCACAGGTGCTGCGCCAGGAAGGGCGCGATGCCGTGGCACAGCGGGTCGCCGGTGGCCAGCACCACGCAGGCCAGATTATCCGCGCGCGCGGCGCGTACCCATTCCGGCACTTCTTTCAGCTTGCCGGTGAGGTCATGGCGCACAGCGCCGGTTTTGAATTCGCGCTCAAACAGCGCCAGCGTGCGGGCGCCGCCGATGATGACGTCTGCATTGCGCAGCAGCGCCAGCGCGGTGCCGCTCAAGCTGGCGATGCCGTCATCGAGTACGCCGATGACGCGGCAGGGATTGGGATCTTTGATATTCATTCAGGCCTCAGGAAGATGATCGATGCCGATGCGGCCAGCACTGGCGGGACGTTCTTGCGGATCGGCCGGCGCGGACCACACGTCCGCCACCTGCACGCCGCTGAAATCGCACACCAGCACGCGCAGCTGGAACTTGCGGCCGTAGCGGTCCGGCGCGGTCAGCGTGTCGATGGCGGCTTGTGCCAGCGCGTGGTGGAAGGCGTCGCCGAGGCCGCGCTCCACCATCAGCTCGGCGCCGAAGCGTGCGGTTTCGGCGGCGGCCATGGCGGCGCAGTCTTCTTCCGTCGCGCCGATGCGGCGGCCGATGTCCGCCACCAGGTCGGTATCGACTTCGCTGCGGTTGGCGTGGGTGATGGTTTCGCCCTGCGCGATCTTGGTCAGCTTGCCGACCATAACGGCCAGCACCACGAGGCCGATGCCCTGCGCGACCACTTCATCCAGCGCGTAGCGCAGGAAGTCGCCCATCTGCACGAAGCAGGCGGCCGGCAGTTCGGGACGTTCCGCGCGCAGCGCGGTCATCGCGAAGGTTTCGGTGCGGCCGCCGGTGGTCAGCGCGACCATGTTGTGGCCCGAGGTGGCGGCGACCTGGATGCCCTGCACCACGCTGGCACGCCACGCGGCCGTCGAATACGGCTTGACGATGCCGGTGGTACCGAGGATGCTAATGCCGCCCAAAATGCCAAGGCGCGCGTTGGTGGTTTTCTTGGCCATGACCTGGCCGTCCGGCACGCTGACGGTGACTTCGATGCCATGTTGCGCCATCAGTTCCGGCGCGGCCTCGTGCAGGTTTTCAGCGATGTTCTTGCGCGGGACCGGGTTGATGGCCGGGCCGCCGACTTCCAGGCCAAGGCCCGGCATGGTGACAGTGCCGACGCCATCGCCGGCCACGTACGTGACCGTGCCGGCCTGGCCGGGCAGCAGGCGCAGGTCGACGGTCATGTGGGCGCCGTCGGTGCAATCGGGGTCGTCGCCGGCGAATTTGATCACCATGGCGTGCGCTCGTTCGCCATCGCAACTGCCGTCATGGATGGCGAACGTGATCCGGCTGCCGTTGGGCAGCAAGCTTTCGATTTCTTCCGGCACCCGTCCATGGGCGAGGCCCATCACGGCCGCGCGCGCGGCGGCGGCGGTGCAGGCGCCGGTGGTGAAACCGGTACGGGTGCCTTTTTCGGCAGCCGTTTTTTCCTTCATGGCTGGGCCTTTTGACGGGCTTCGGCCAGCGAAAGCAGCGCGTGCAGCGCGGCCACCACCAGCGTGGAGCCGCCTTTGCGGCCCCGGATGATGATCCAGGGGACTGCGTTTACTTCGGCCATCAGGTCCTTGGATTCGGCGGCGGAGACGAAGCCGACCGGCATGCCGACCACCAGCGCGGGCTTGGCGCCTTCTTCGCGGATCAGGCGTACCAGCTCGATCAATGCGGTGGGGGCGTTGCCGATGCCGACGATGGCGCCGTTCAGCAGGCCTTTGCGGTGGGCCTTGAGCATCGCTTGCACGGCGCGCGTGGTGTCTTCGGCCTTGGCGGTTTCGATGACGTCGGCGTCGCTGATGAACTGGTGGGTCTTCATGCCGAAGTGGCCCAGGCGCGGTTGCGACAGGCCGGAACAGATCATTTCGACGTCCGCTACCACGGGCGTGCCGCCTTTCAGCATGGCGGTGATGCCGGCTTCGACGGCGTCTGCATGGAAGGCGGTCAGGCCATTGAAGTCGAAGTCCGCGTTGGCGTGGATCATGCGGCGCACGATGGGCCATTGGGCGTCGGTGTAGGCGTGGGGGCCGACTTCGGCGTCGATGATGGCGAAGCTGTCGTGCTCAATCGCCTGGCCGGCGCGCGTGAGCTGCTCGGTGACGGTGTTCACGGTGCTCATGCTGGCTGGCCTTTCGCGTGCTCGTGATGGTGGCCGTGTTCATGGGCGTGCCCGTCGTGTGCGTGTGCATGCGCGTTTTCGTGTCCGTGTGCGTGCTCATGGCCGTGATCGTGGCCATGCTCATGCGCGTGGCCGTGATCGTGCGGCGCGTGGTCGTGCGTGTGCGCGTGCGAATGGCCGTGGCCCATGTCGTGAGCGATTTCGCGGTAGCTGCAACCGTCGCAAGGCAGGCGGCTATCCGGCACGCCGGCGCGGAGGTCTTCCACGCGCTGATCCATCAGCTCGAAGATCTCCTTCTCAAAGCCGAAATGCTCGCCGCAGGCAAAGCGGATCTGCGGATACTGCACGCGCAAATGCGCCACCTGGCGATGGATGCGCTGCATCAGCGTACCGGTGTACAGGTAGTACGGCAGCACCACGATCTGTCGCATGCCCAGCAGCACCTGGCGTTGCACGACTTTCTCCAGGCGCGGCCACGTAATGCCGGTGAACGCCAGATCAACCAGCTCATGGTCGCCCTCCTCCTGCAGCCAGCGCACCATCTTGGCCATCTCGCCATTGGCGCCGCGGTCGGACGAGCCGCGGCCCAGCACCACCACGCCGGTGGTGCTGGGATCCGGCATGTCCAGCGCGTTCATGGCCTTGCGCAGGCGGCGCTTCAAGATCGCCAGAATCGGATCGCAGGCCGTCAGGTGCGGCGCCAGCAGGATGTCGGTTTGCGGGCAAGCCAGGCGCGCCTGCTCGATCGCTTCCGGAATCTCCATCTTCACGTGGCCGGCCGCGTTCAGGATCAGCGGCACCACCAGCACGCGGCTGGAGGTGCGCGCGGCTTTCAGCAGGGCGGCGTTCATCTCCGGCGGCGCGAATTCGATGAAGCACAACTCGATGCGCCAGTCCGGCCGGCGCGCACGCCACTGCTCCGTGAATTCGCGGATCTCCTGGTTACCGGAGTCCTCGCGGGAACCGTGGCCGACGATCAAAATGGTGTCGAGGTGAGCTGGGTTCATGCGGTGGCCTTTCTGAAACGATGGGTAAATGTGGGGTCATACAACTTGGAGCGCGTCAGGGTTTCCCAGTGCAGCGCGCCCAGTGTGGGGCTGGCGACGATCATCGCCTGGCTTGCGATGCCGGCCTCCCGGCATTTCTGCTTGATGTCAGCCAGCGTGCCGCGAACGATTTTCTGTTCGCCCGGCCAGCTGGCCTTGTGCACCACCAGCATGGGCGAATCCTCGGCCCAGCCGGCGGCGCGCAAGGCGCTTTCCACCTTGTGCATCAGGGTGATCGACAGGAAGATGCAAATGGTGGTGCGGTGCGCTGCCAGGCTGGCGAGGTCTTCACCATCCGGCATCGGCGTGCGGCCTTCCACACGCGTGAGGATGACGGTTTGCGTCACTTCCGGCAGCGTCATGGATTCGCCGGCGGCGGCCATCGACGCCATTGCCGACGACACGCCCGGCACCACCGACCATTCGATGCCGGCGTCGGTCAGCGGACGCGCCAGTTCGATCAACGCGCCGTACAGCGCCGGGTCGCCGGTTTGCAGGCGCACCACGGTGGCGTGGCGGCTGGCCTGGTCGATCAGCCATGCTGTCATGTCTTCCAGCGTCATGTCCTTGGAGTCGCGGATGGCGCAATCGGCCGGCGCGTACAGGGTGACGGCGCGGTCCACCAGCGAGCCGGCGAACAGCACCGCGCCAGCCTGCGACAGCAGCTTCTGGCCTTTGACGGTGATGAGTTCCGGGTCGCCGGGGCCGGCGCCGACGAACCAGATTTTTCCGAAGGTGGTCATGCGGTGCTTACTCCTGATGGGTTGAGGGCGCGCAGCGTGGCGAGCAGGGCGTCGACGCTGCGTGGCGCCGGGCCTTGCGGCAGCACGCCGAGGGCGACCAGTTCCGCGTGCAGCGCCAGCGCGGCGGGCGGCTTCTGGCCGGCGGCGCGCAGCACGTCGGTCTGCGCGGCCAGTTGCTGCGCAGGGCCGGAGGCCATGCAGCGGCCTTCGGCCATCACATGGATGTCGTCGGCCCAGCGCAGGGCGAAGTCGATGTCGTGGGTGGACAGCAGCACGGTGACGCCCTGCTGCGCCAGGCGGTCCAGCAGGGCGGTCAACTCGGCTTGCATCGGCGCGTCGAGGCCGGCCATAGGTTCGTCCAGCAGCAGCACGTGCGGCTCCATGGCGAGGACGCCGGCGATGCAGACGCGCTTCTTCTGGCCAAAGCTCAGTTGGTGCACGGCGCGGCGCGCGTGGGCAAGCAGGCCGACGGCATCCAGCGCGGCCTTTACGCGGTGGCGTACTTCGTACTCGTGCAGGCCAAGGTTGAGGGGGCCGAAGGAGACGTCTTCTTCCACCAGCGCGGAGAACAGTTGGCGGTCCGGGTTCTGGAACACCAGGCCAACGCGGGTGCGCAGCGCGGTCAGGCCCTTGCGGCTGTAGTCGAACGCCTGGCCGTTGTAGCGCAGGGTGCCGGTGGTCGGGCGCAGCAAGCCGTTCAGGTGTTGCAGCACGGTGGTCTTGCCGGCGCCATTGGCGCCGAGCAGCGCGTAGCGGCGGCCGCGATGCAGCGTCAGCGTGCAGCCGTTCAGGCCTTTGCTGCCGTCCGGGTAGACGTGGCTGACGGCTTGCAGTTCCAGCAGCGGCGCGCTCACAGGCGCTCTCCGAGGGCGATGGCCAGCATCACGGCGCCGGCCAGCGCGGCGCGTGTCACCTGGCGCGCGGCTTGCGGGTAGGTGGCGGGCATGAAGCGCAAGGTGCCCTGGTAGGCGCGGGCGTCGGCGGCGGTTTGCAGTGCGGCGGCGCGTTGCCAAACCTGGACTGCCATCTGGCCCGCCAGCAGGCCGGTGGAGCGCCAGGCCTGGCGCCAGTTGCGGTAGCCGAGACGCGCGGTTTGTGCGGTGATGCTTTCGTCCCATGCCTGGCGCAGCACGAACAGCATGCGGTAGCACAGGACCATCAGATCGAGCAGCAGTTCCGGCGTGCGCAGTGTGCGCAGCAGCGCGAGCAGGTCGGGCATGGGCGTGGTCAGGACGAGGCCGAGCAGCGCGGCCAGCATCGCCAGCGAGCGCAGGGCCGTGTGCTGGATGGTGGGCAGCATGGCGGTGGTCAGGTGCCAGTGGCCATTGCTGTCCGGTCCGACCAGCATGGTGAGGCAGGAGAGCAGCAGGAATCCCAGCGGCGGCAGGGCGACGGCGAGGTAGGCGCGCAAGGGCACACGCGCGGCCAGAAGGCTGGTCAGCATCAGGATGGCGGTCAGCGCGGCCAGCGCGGCCGGGCTTTGCGCCAGCCAGGACGCAATGACACCGGCCAGCGCAAACAGCGCCTTGGCCGACGGCGCCACATCGCGCCAGCGGCTCGCGTAGGCCGACGACTCAATCAGCACGGGCAGCCTGTGACGATGTGGCCGACGCGGGCGCGGCAGCCTGGCTGTCGCGGGCGGCACGCTCGCGGGCGACGGAGAGGCCGAGCCAGTAGCCGATGAAGCCCGCGCCAATGGCCGCCTGCAGCGCAAACAGCAGCGACGCGATTTCCTCGCTGGCCGGCTCGAACACCGGCGCGAACCACGGCTTGTAGCCCGGCGCGATGTCGCCGATGGCGCGTTGCGCGCGGTCGTCGGCGCCGGCAAACAGCGCAGGCGCTTCGCCCCCCGGCGCAGCCGCCGGCGGCGCGCTCACCAGCCACAATGGCAGCACCGTCAGCGCAACGATGGCCGCACATAACAACACGGTACGCGCCTTCATGCGCCACCCTTCCGCGCGCCGAGCGCCATCACCGGCAACGCGCGCAGTTCATGCGCGTTGAAACGCACCATGGCGTTCACCACCAGCACCGTCAGCAGCCCCTCGCTGATGGCGATCGGCACCTGCGTCAGCGCGAAGATGCCGGCAAACTTGAAGAACGACACACTGAAGCCGCCCACCGCCGCCGGAAACGCCAGCGCCAGTTGCACCGACGTGGTCACATACGTCGCCAGATCGCCCAGGCACGCCGCCATGAACACCGCCACCGAACGCGAAAAGCCCAGCGCCGCCACGCCACGCAGCACGCCGTACGACACGAACGGCCCCACAATCGCCATCGAAAACACATTCGCGCCCAGCGTGGTCAGGCCGCCATGCGCCATCAACAGTGCCTGGAACAGCAGCACGACAAAGCCCACCGGCACCATCGCGGCGGGGCCGAACAAGGCCGCACCGAGGCCGATGCCGGTCGGATGCGAGCAGCTGCCCGTCACCGACGGCAGCTTCAGCGCCGACAGCAGGAACGCGAACGCCGCCGCCACGCCCAGCAGCATGCGCCGCTCGGGATGCGCCCGCAGGTCGCGGTCGATGGCGCGCAGGCCCCAGGCCAGAAAAGGTAAGGAAGCGGCTGCCCAGCCCAGCGCGTGCGCCGGCGGCAAAAAGCCTTCCATGATGTGCATTCGAAACCTCCCGTCGAATGGGCTGGATGGACACCAAGGCGGGAGCGGAAAGGACGGTCGACGGAAAGCGGGCGGCGGAGAGCCGGTCGACAGCGGCTTCCCGTAACCCCGGGGAATGGTGCTGGACTTTTTGGGCCGGTATTCTGGCTCGCCTTCATCCTTCTCCGTGTCTTCCCGCGTGTTACGGCAGTGACGTGATGACGGAGTCGTCTGGCTTACAGCAGCGGGGGCTGCACCGGATTCACACCGGTTTCCCGTTTAACGCCGTGACAAACATGCCAACGGCGCACCCAAGGATCGCATCTTACACTAGCGGCCGGAGCCGTGCCAAGCGAAACCCAAACCGCCCCGCAGCCGGTATCATTCGTCCTGACACGTTAAAAAAGGATCGCAATGTCAGCGCTGGGGAAAGTCTATTTGATCGGAGCGGGACCGGGTGCCGCCGACCTGATTACGGTGCGCGGCGCGCGGCTGCTGGCGCAGGCCGAGGTGGTGCTGTACGACGCGCTGGTCACGCCGGAGATGCTGGCCCTGTGCGCCCAGGCGAAGCTGATGTCGGTCGGCAAACGCTCCGGCCAGCGCTCGACCGCGCAGACGGTCATCAACCAGCAACTGGTGGACTGCGCCCGCCAGTACCAGATGGTGGTGCGCCTCAAGGGCGGCGATCCGATGCTGTTCGGCCGCGCCGACGAGGAGCTGCGCGCGCTGGAGGCGGAGGGCATCGAGGTCGAGGTGGTGCCCGGCATCACCACCGCGCTGGCCGCGTCCGCCGCCACCAAGCAGCCGCTGACCCGCCGCGGCGTCGCCCGCAGCGTTGCCTTCTTTACATCCAGCACCGCGCCGGACGAGCCCGATCATCCCGCATTGCCGGAAACTGATACTCTGGTGCAATACATGGGCGGGCGCGAGGCGGCCGCCACCGCCGCCCGCCTGCTGGCCGAGGGCCGCCGGCCGGATCTGCCGGTGGTGGTGGTGGAAAACTGCAGCCGCGCCGACCAGCGCATCCTGCGCCTGACGCTGGACGGCCTGGCCAACGGGCTGGACGCGGCTCAGGGACCGGTGCTGGTGATGATCGGCGAAGCGCTGCAACAACGCCCGCATCAGCCAAGTTGAACGAACGCAAGAAAATACTGGTATTATGTACAGTGTTAGCTTGCGTACGCACAAACCGACGTGCGCCCGGCGCAAGTAATCAAACCCGGCTATAGTGACGGGTTGACTCGAAAGGCCAAAAAATCCCATGGAACAGATCCGCATCCGCGGCGCACGCACGCACAACCTGAAAAACATCAATCTTGACCTGCCACGCAACAAGCTGATTGTGATTACCGGCTTGTCCGGTTCCGGCAAGTCCTCGCTGGCGTTCGATACGCTGTACGCCGAGGGCCAGCGCCGCTACGTGGAATCGCTGTCGGCCTACGCGCGCCAGTTCCTGCAGCTGATGGAAAAGCCGGATGTGGACCTGATCGAGGGCCTGTCGCCGGCCATCTCGATCGAGCAGAAAGCCACCTCGCACAACCCGCGTTCGACCGTCGGCACCGTGACCGAGATCCACGACTATCTGCGCCTGCTGTACGCGCGCGTCGGCACGCCGTACTGCATCAACCACCCGGACCAGGCGCTGGCTGCGCAGACCGTGTCGCAGATGGTGGACGCGGTGCTGGCCCTGCCGGCCGACACCAAGCTGATGATCCTGGCGCCGGTGGTGGCCAACCGCAAGGGCGAGCACTCGGACCTGTTCGAGCAGATGCAGGCGCAGGGCTTCATCCGCTTCCGCGTGCAGAGCGGCACGCACGACGCCAAGATCTACGAAGTGGACGACCTGCCGAAGCTGAAGAAAACCGAGAAGCACACCATCGACGTGGTGATCGATCGCGTCAAGGTCACCCCGGACATCAAGCAGCGCCTGGCCGAAAGCTTCGAGACCGCGCTGCGCCTGGCCGATGGCCGCGCCGTGGCGCTGGAAATGGACAGCGGCACGGAGCACGTCTACTCCAACAAGTTCGCCTGCAATATCTGCGGCTACTCGCTGCAGGAGCTGGAGCCGCGCCTGTTCTCCTTCAATAACCCGATGGGCGCCTGCCCGGAGTGCGACGGCCTCGGTCACATCGAGTTCTTCGATCCGAAGCGCATTGTCGCCTTCCCCAACCTGTCGCTGGCTTCCGGCGCGGTGAAGGGGTGGGACCGCCGCAACCAGTTCTACTTCTCGATGCTGTCCAACCTGGCGGCGTTCTACGATTTCGACCTGGATGTGCCGTTCGAGAAGCTGCCGAAGGCGGCGCAGGACGCGGTGCTGAATGGCTCGGGCAAGACCTCGATCCCGTTCACCTACATCAATGAGCGCGGCCGCACCGTGGTCAAGGAACATACGTTCGAAGGTGTGGTCAACAACCTGGCGCGCCGCTACCGCGAAACCGATTCGATGGCGGTGAAAGAGGAACTGGCGAAGTTCATCAACGAGAAGAAGTGCCCGTCCTGCGAAGGCGCGCGCCTGCGCGTGGAAGCGCGCTACGTCAAGGTCGGCACCGGCAAGCAGGAAAAGGCCATCTACGAGATCGCCGAGAAGCCGCTGCGCGAAACGCTGTCGTTCTTCGAGCAGCTGAAGCTGCGCGGCGCCAAGAAGGACATCGCCGACCGCGTCGTGAAAGAGATCATCTCGCGCCTGCAGTTCCTGAACAACGTGGGCCTCGACTATCTGTCGCTGGACCGCAGCGCCGACACGCTGTCGGGCGGCGAGGCGCAGCGTATCCGCCTGGCGTCGCAGATCGGTTCCGGCCTGACCGGCGTGATGTACGTGCTGGATGAGCCGTCGATCGGCCTGCACCAGCGCGACAACGACCGCCTGATCGACACGCTGAAGCACTTGCGCGACATCGGCAACAGCGTGCTGGTGGTGGAGCACGACGAGGACGCGATCCGCACCGCCGACTACATCGTCGACATGGGCCCGGGCGCCGGCGTGCATGGCGGCGACGTCATCGCGGCCGGTTCGCTGAAGGACATCCTCAAAAATAAAAAATCGCTGACCGCGCAGTACCTGAGCGGCACGCGCAAGATCGAAGTGCCGAAGAAGCGCCACGTGGCCGATCCGGACAAGCAGCTGGTGATCACCGGCGCCACCGGCAACAACCTGAAGAAGGTCAACCTGAAGCTGCCAGTGGGCCTGATGACCTGCGTGACCGGCGTCTCCGGCTCTGGCAAATCGACGCTGATCAACGACACGCTGTTCCCGGCGCTGTCGCGCCACCTGTATGGTTCGCAGACCGAGCCGGCGCCGCACGACACCATCTCCGGCCTGGAACACTTCGACAAGGTGATCTCGGTCGACCAGGCGCCGATCGGCCGCACGCCGCGTTCGAATCCGGCCACCTACACCGGTTTGTTCACGCCGATCCGCGACCTGTTCGCCACCGTGCCGACCGCCAAGGAACGCGGCTACAGCGCCGGCCGCTTCTCGTTCAACGTCAAGGGCGGCCGCTGCGAGGCCTGCCAGGGCGATGGCGTGATCAAGGTCGAGATGCACTTCCTGCCGGACGTGTACGTGCCGTGCGACGTCTGCCACGGCAAGCGCTATAACCGCGAAACGCTGGAAGTCCAGTACAAGGGCAAGAACATCACCGAGATCCTCGACATGACGGTGGAGGACGCGCACGAGTTCTTCAAGCCGGTGCCGCTGATCGCGCGCAAGCTGCATACGCTGCTGGACGTGGGCCTGGGCTACATCAAGCTGGGTCAGAGCGCGACCACGCTGTCCGGCGGCGAGGCACAGCGCGTCAAGCTGTCGCTGGAGCTGTCCAAGCGCGACACCGGCCGCACGCTGTACATCCTGGACGAGCCGACCACCGGCCTGCACTTCCACGATATCGACCTGCTGCTGAAGGTGATTCACCGCCTGCGCGACCAGGGCAACACCTTGGTCATCATCGAGCACAATCTCGACGTGATCAAGACCGCCGACTGGATCGTCGACCTGGGGCCGGAAGGCGGCGCCGGCGGCGGCCAGATCATCGCCAGCGGCGCGCCGGAAGACGTGGCCAAGAACCCCGCCAGCGTGACCGGCAAATACCTGGTGCCGCTGCTGAGGTAAGTACGCCATGAAGCGCGACATCGCCCTCACCCGCCTCGATCACATGATCGACATCGTCCAGCAGCACGCGGTGGACGAGCGGCAGGTGGCGACGGCGATACCGTTCCTGTCCCTGCTGCGCTCCTCGCACCCGACGCCGGTGGCGAAGGGCGTGCTCAAACCGTCGTGCTGCGTGATTCTGCAAGGCCTCAAGCGCGTGCACCTGGCCGACGACATTCTCGATTACGGCCCCGGCGAATACCTGGTAGTGACGGTCGACATGCCGGCCTCCGGCCACATCATCCGCGCCACCGCGAACGCGCCGTACCTGCTGCTGAACATCGAGCTCGATCCGCAGGAGATCGCGGCGATCGTGCTGGAAGCGAACATCGCCATCGATTCGGAGCAGCCGGTGCGCGGCGCCTTCATCGGCAAGACCGACGAGACATTGCAGGAGTCCTTGTACCAGCTGGTGCGCCTGCTGCAGGCGCCGGCGTCGGAAGCGGCGTTCCTGTCGGTGGGCCTGAAGCGTGAAATCATCTACCGCATGCTGAACGGCCCTTACGGCCGCCAGCTATACCAGAACGTGGTGCTGGACCAGCAGGACCGCGGCATCAGCAAGGCCATCGCCTGGCTCAAGGACCACTACGACCAGCCGATCAAGGTGGAGGACCTGGCGCAGGCCACCAATATGAGCGTCTCCAGCCTGCACCACCGTTTCAAGGCAGTGACCAATATCGGGCCGATGCAATACCAGAAGCAGTTGCGCCTGCAGCAGGCGCGCGCGCTGCTGCTCAACGGCGACGTGGACGCCACCACCGCCGCCTACAAGGTCGGCTACGAAAGCCCTTCGCAGTTTAGCCGCGAATACCGCCGCCTGTTCGGCGCGCCGCCCATGCAGGACATCAAGAAATTACGGATCGCACCATGAAGATCAATAAGAAGCGCCTGCTGCCGGTGGGCATAGGCCTGTTTGTGTTTGCCATGGTGGTGCTGCAGGCGGACAAGGCGTGGTCCGAGAAGCAGCAGCAACTGGACCTGATCACCGATTTCTATCGCGACCATCTGGCGCGGCCGGACAAGCGGCAACCGAGCCAGGTGCCGCCGGGCTTCTACTCCAAGGATCTGGAAGCGCTGGTGGATGCCAACATCCAGCTTTGCTACAGCCTGTCGCGCAGCGACGATGTGTGCGGCTACGGCGCCGATGGCGACGTGTTCCTCGACGCGCAGGACGTCTCGCCCAGCCTGGACTTCGACCGCTCCAGCTTCAAGATCAGCCGCGTGGATGACAACGTGGTGGAAGCCACCTTCAACGTCTATCCGGACATGGGCACGGCCTACGACCGCCAGATCCGCTATGTGCTGGTGCAGGAAGACGACGGCTGGCGCGTGAACGATATGCTGTTCTCGCAGAACCGCTCGATGCGGGTGGAGCTGCAGCAGGAGAACGACGCCATCCTGGCCCGCGCGCGCGACCTTGGCGACACCGCCGGCTGGGTGTTCAACTATCTGCGCAACGACGACATGCTGGACCGCGCGGTGCGCTTCATCGCCTTTCCGGTGCAGGTGTGCGACCAGTATGGCATCTGCACCGCCATGAAGCGCGATGATCCGCGCCTGATGCAGGCGCTGGACTACCTGGCCGACAACAAGGGCGACAACGACCAGTTGCCGCGTCCCGGCGAGGTGCAGGCCAGCGACGGCAAGGTGGTGCCCATCGGCGCGCTGGACTTCACGTTCCAGAACCGCGCCTGGTGGGTCACCAAAATAGATCTGCGGCGCCTGGCACCGTAAATAATGCCGTCGCCCCGTCATTCCGGCGCAGGCCGGAATCCATGCGTCGCATGCGTTGTGCCATGCATACGTTCTATGGGTTCCGGCCTGCGCCGGAACGACGAGGTTAAGTTAATTAGGCCTTCTTCTGCTCGGCCACCCACTGCTTGATGTGGGTCTCCAGCACATCCATCGGCAGCGCGCCGGCGCCCAGCACCTGGTCGTGGAAGGCGCGGATGTCGAAGCGCTCGCCCAGTTCCTTGCGGGCGTAGTCGCGCAGTTCGAGGATCTTCAGCTGGCCGATCTTGTAGCCCAGCGCCTGGCCCGGCCAGACGATGTAGCGGTCCGTCTCGCTCTGCACTTCCACTTCCTCGATGCCCGAGTGGGCGTGGAAGAAGTCCACCACCTGCTGGCGGTCCCAGTGCTTGTAGTGCAGGCCCGTGTCCACCACCAGGCGGATCGCGCGCAGCATCTCGTCCTGCAGGTGGCCGTAGTAGCTGTAAGGGTCCTTGTAGAAGCCCAGTTCCTCGCCCAGGCGTTCCGAGTACAGCGCCCAGCCTTCGGCGTAGGCGGTGTAATTGCCCTGCTGGCGGAAGTCCGGCAGGCCCTTGATCTCCTGCGCCACGGTCAGCTGCATGTGGTGGCCGGGCACGCCTTCGTGCAGCGCGGTGGTTTCGATGTCGATGGTGGAGCGGTGCGCGAAGTCGCCGGTGTTGACCATCACGCGGCCAGGACGCTTGCCGTCCGGGGAGCCCGGCATGTAGGCCGCGGCGGACGCGCCCTTCTCGCGGAATTCCTCCACCGGCTTGATTTCCACCTTATTCTTCGGCAGCACGCCGAACAGGTTAGGCAGCTGCACGTACATCTGGTCGGTGTATTTCTGATACAGGTCAATGATCTCCTGGCGCGATTTCGGGTGCAGCGCGGGATTGTCCGCGACCGCCTTGTTGAAGGTCTTCAGGTCGCTGTAGCCCAGCTTCTGCGCGGTGGCCAGCATCTGCGCTTCGATGCGCGCCACTTCCGACAGGCCCAGTTGGTGAATCTCTTCCGGCGTCATGTCCGTGGTGGTGGACGATTTGGCCTTGAAGGCGTAGCGCGCGGCGCCCTCCGGCAGCGACCACATGCCCACGTCCTTGCGGCCGTAAGGCAGGTATTTGGTCTTGGTGTACACCGCCAGCTTCTTGTAGGCGGGCGCCACGTCGTTCTTCACCGCCGCCAGGATCTCCTTGCTCAGGCGCGCCTTGTCGGCGGCCGAGAAGTCTTTCGGGAATTTCTTCAGCGGCTCCGCGTACGGCGAATCGGCCGGCTTCATGGCCGCCACGTCCTCGCACTGCTTGACGATTTTCGGGATCAGGAACTTTGGCGGCATCAGGTGATCGCGCACGCCTTTTTCCATCTGCACGCGGGTTTCGTCGAACAGCTTGGGCAAGGTGTGCAGGCGCTTGATGTAGTCGTCGTAGTCCTTCACCGTTTCAAAGTTCAGCGCCGAGATGATCATCGGGGTGTCGATATGCACGCCGGAGTTCTGCGCCAGCGGCATCTCCCAGTCCTTGAAGCGGGCGCCGTCGAGGTTCTGGCGCAGCTGGCGCACCATCAGCTCGCGGTTCAGCTGCTCCTGCAGCGGGAAGCCGGTGGTGTCCAGCGCTTCGAAGCGCTTGAGGAAATCGGCGCTGGCCTGGAGGTCGGCATCGATGCCGGCCTGCGAAAAGTCGGACCATTTATCGTTATAGCGCTTGTCGCCCAGCAGCGAGGCCCATTCGGGGCTGGTGCGCAGGGTGTATTGCCACTGCTCGTCGAGCAGGCTTTTGAGGGCTGCGCGGCGCGCTTCCAGGTCGGGAGCGGCGTTGTCGGCGTGGGCCACGCCCAGGATCAGGGAAAACAACAGGGCGCTGGCGGCGCCGATGCGGGTGGTGGTTGTCATGTCGGCCTATCGTGAAGAAGTTTGAGCGTGCACTGTAGTCCCGCCGCCGGCCAGGCGCTGTGCAATTGTGACGGAATGCCAAAACACCGGCATGGATTGCAGAATCAGGCAACCATGCGGCAGGAATCCCACTGATGCGGCGGCGCGCGAATTCCTAGAATGGCTCCATCAACCTAGCAAAGGAGCTGTCATGAACACCATCGATCAAATCTATATCAACGGCCAGTTCGTCACGCCTCACGGCACCGAGATGTTCGATCTTATCAATCCCACCACCGGCCAGCGGGACGGCCAGGTGCGCCTGGGCGACGTCGAGGACACGCGCCGCGCCATCGCTGCCGCCAAGGCGGCCTTCCCGGCCTTCTCGCGTACCACCAAGGCGGAACGCGGCGCCATGCTGGAACGCCTGCACGCCGCCGTGCTGGCGCGCGCCGAGGACTCGGCCATCGCCCAGGTGGAGGAATACGGCGGGCCGATGAATACCAGCGTCAACCGCGCGCGCTATACCGCCAAGATGTTTTTGGATGTGAAAAAAGTCATGGAGGACCACGCGTTCGTGAAGACCGTGAACACCTCGAAGGTGGTGCTGGAGCCGGTGGGCGTGGTCGGCATCATCACGCCGTGGAATTCGAGCGCCTGGTTCATCGCCAACAAGGTGGCCACCGCCATCGCGGCCGGCTGCGCGGTGGTGGTCAAGCCGAGCGAATTGAGCGCGCGCCAGAACCAGGTGCTGATCGAAGCCTTCCACGCGGCGCAACTGCCGGCGGGCGTGGTCAACTTCGTCAACGGCCGCGGCGACGTGGTTGGCGCGGAGCTGAGCGTGCACCCGGACATCAACAAGATTTCGTTCACCGGTTCGACGCCGGTCGGCAAGCAGATCGCCCGACTCGGCGTGGACACCATGAAGCGCGTGACGCTGGAACTGGGCGGCAAGAGCGCCAACGTGATCCTGGACGACGCCGACTTCAGCAAGGCGATCCCGAACGCGGTGGCGGCCTGCTACATGAACAACGGCCAGGCCTGCATCGCCGGTTCGCGCCTGCTGGTGCCGGCGCATCGGCTGGAGGAAGTGAAGGCGCTGGCCAAGGCGGCGGCGGAAGCCATGGTGGTCGGCGATCCGCATGATGCCACCGTGGCGCTGGGCCCCATCGTCACGCAGAAGCAGTTCGACCGTGTGCAGCATTACATCGGCGTCGGCATCGAGGAGGGCGCGGAACTGGTGACCGGCGGCCTGGGCAAGCCGGCCGGGCTGGAGGCGGGCTACTTCGTCAAGCCGACCGTGTTTGCCGGCGTCACGCCATCGATGACCATCGCCAAGGAGGAAATCTTTGGGCCGGTACTGTCGATCATGACCTACGACACCGAAGAGGAAGCCATCGCCATCGCCAACGATACACCGTACGGCCTGCAAGCCTACGTCAGCTCGACCGATCTGGCGCGCGCCAACCGCGTGGCGGACCAGTTGGTGGCCGGCCGGGTGCACATCAACGGCATCCACGACGATCTGCTGGCGCCGTTCGGCGGCTTCAAGCAGTCGGGCATCGGCCGCGAGTTTGGCCCGTATGGCCTGGAGGCATACCTGGAGCCGAAAGCCATCCTGGGCGAGCGCGCGCAATACCGTTAAAACAGGACGAAGTCGTCGTTGCGGTCCGGGAGCGACCGCAACGTGCGGCCCAGTCGCGGCCACAGCAGGCAAAGCAGGACAAGCAACATCAGCAGAAAGGTTTTCATGGTGGGCTCCGTTTCGCACAGATGTGCGAAATGTGGTCAAAAAAAGGGCGTGGCGCTATCCGATGTCGTTAAAGCTCTTGTAGGTGGAAATCAGCCGGCTGAAGGCGCGCTGCATGTGGCGCAGCGCCTGGCCGTCGTGGAGGAAACGGGTATCGTGGATCAGGCCGACGATCAGGCTGTAGATTTCGTAGACCAGTTGGCCAGGATCGGTATCCGGCCGCAGGTGGCCCAGCTCCATCGCCTGCAGAATGGTCTTGCGCAGCGAGGCGCGCCAGGCTTCGGCGCCCTGTTGCAGGCGGTCGCGCAACGGGCCGTGCTGGTCGTCGAACTCGAAGGCACCGGCGCTGTACAGGCAGGAATTGCGCAAGCCCTCGTCCGCCACGCGGCGCGACCAGGCGTCGACCTGGGCGATCAGGCGCGGCAGGCCCTTCGGCTGTTGCAGCGACGGCAGGAAAATCTCCGCGCCGAAGCGGCGGTCATATTCATCCAGCACGGCGGCCTGCAAGGCCTCCAGCGAGCCGACGCGCGAAAACACGCCGCTCTTGCTGATGCCGGTGCGCTTAGCCAGTTCGCCCAGCGACAGCTTGCCGATGCCATCCGTGGCGGCCATGTCCAGCGCCGCCTCCAGAATGGCGGCGTAAGTGGCCTCGCTTTTTGCTGTCAACGTATCCATGTGCGGAACTTTAGCACACCTGTGCGAAACAGCAAGCAAAAAAGTTCGGGGTCAGAGCCGACATTCGGACAAATGTCCGAATGTCGGCTCTGACCCCGACTTGGGTTAGCGTGCCAGACGTTTTTCCAGGTCAGCTTTCACCGCCTTGAGTTCTTCCGGCAGGCGGTAGGCCAGCTTGGTGAACAGTTCATCATGCAGCTTCAGCTCTTCGCGCCAGGCGTCCTTGTCGATCGAGGTGATCATTTCGAACTCTTCCGGCGAGAACGGGCTGCCGTCCCACTTCAGGTCGCCGAAGCGCGGGGTGGTGCCGAAGATGTTTTCGATGCCGCCCGCTTCGCCTTCGATGCGTTCCAGCATCCACTTCAGCACGCGCATGTTGTCGCCAAAGCCAGGCCAGACGAAGTGGCCCTGCTCGTCGGTGCGGAACCAGTTGACGCAGAAGATCTTCGGCAGCACGGCGCCGTCGATCTGCTGCACTTTCTTGCCCAGGTCCAGCCAGTGCTGGAAGTAGTCGCTCATGTTGTAGCCGATGAACGGCAGCATGGCGAACGGGTCGCGGCGCACCACGCCCATCTGGCCGGCGGCGGCGGCGGTGGTTTCCGAGCCCATGGTCGCGGCCATGTACACGCCTTCCACCCAGTCGCGCGCCTCGGTCACCAGCGGCACCGTGGTCGAGCGGCGGCCGCCGAAGATGAAGGCCGAGATCGGCACGCCGGCCGGATCGTCCCACGCCGGGTCGATCACCGGGTTCTGCGTGGCCGGCACGGTGAAGCGGGCGTTCGGGTGCGCAGCCTTGGTGGCCGATTCCGGCGTCCAGTCCTTGCCCTGCCAGTCGATCAGGTGGCTCGGCGCCGGCTTGCTCAGGCCTTCCCACCAGACGTCGCCGTCATCGGTCAGCGCCACGTTGGTGAAGATGGTGTTCTCGCGCAGCGAGGCCATGCAGTTGTAGTTGGTCTTTTCGTTGGTGCCCGGGGCCACGCCGAAGTAGCCGGCTTCCGGGTTGATGGCGTACAGCTTGCCATCGGCGCCCGGCTTGATCCAGGCGATGTCGTCGCCGATGGTGGTGATCTTCCAGCCGTTGAAGGTGCCCGGCGGGATCAGCATGGCGAAGTTGGTCTTGCCGCAGGCCGACGGGAAGGCCGCCGCCACGTAGTGCTTTTTGCCCTCAGGCGATTCCACGCCGAGGATCAGCATGTGCTCGGCCAACCAGCCGGGACCGCCGTTCTGCGCGTCCTGGTAGCCCATGTTGGAGGCGATGCGCAGCGCGAAGCACTTCTTGCCCAGCAGCGCGTTGCCGCCGTAGCCGGAACCGAAGGACCAGATTTCGCGGGTTTCAGGGTAGTGCACGATGTACTTGGTGGCGTTGCATGGCCAGGCCACGTCTTTCTGGCCGGCCTTCAGCGGCGCGCCGACGGTGTGCACGCATGGCACGAACTCGCCATTGGTGCCCAGCACGTCGTAGACGGCCTTGCCCATGCGGGTCATGGTGCGCATGTTGACCGCCACGTACGGCGAGTCCGACAGTTCGACGCCGATGTGGGCGATCGGCGAGCCCAGCGGGCCCATCGAGAACGGCACCACGTACATGGTGCGGCCGACCATGCAGCCGTCGAACAGCGGGTGCAGCGTGGCGCGCATTTCCGCCGGGTCCATCCAGTTGTTGGTCGGGCCTGCCTGTTCCCGGGTGGCCGAGCAGATGAAGGTGCGGTCTTCGACGCGGGCGACGTCGCTCGGGTCCGAGCAGGCCAGGTAGGAATTCGGACGCTTTTCCGGGTTGAGCTTTTTCATGGTGCCGGCGGCAACCATTTCCGCGCACAGGCGGTCGTACTCTTCCTGCGAGCCGTCGCACCAGTAGATGCGGTCCGGCTTGGTCAGGGCGGCGATTTCGGCCACCCAATTGATGAGCTTTTGCTGTTTGATGTAAGCTGGGGCGTTCAATGGTGCAACGCCACCCATCACGGGCTGATTCATGATACCTCCAATGCTAATAAAGAATTCGGTGGCGGCAGATCGTCGTCAGCTTGTGGCTAGGCGCTCAGAGGTCCATTCGAAATGGGTCGGCGGTCGTTACGGCGGTCGTGGCGCAGCCCGGATCAGGTCGCCGGGCTTGTGATTTTTGGCCGATTGTACACCCGTCAACAGGGGTTCCATACAAAAATGTAGGAGAATTGGTTGAGTAAAGTAGTAAGCTATTCGGCTGATCTCCGAGGGTGTTATTTCCCTACGAAATTTCTTAAAACATCGTTCATCTTCCATGAAAATCGCAATTCTTGACGATTACCAGAATGCAACTCCGAGCCTGAAATGCTTCGAGTTGTTGGCCGACCACGACGTCAAAGTGTTCAACAGTAGCACCCGGGGGCTGGGCCAGCTGGCGATCCGGCTGGCGCCCTACGACGCGCTGGTGCTGATCCGCGAACGCACCGCTTTCAACCGCGCGCTGCTGGCCAGATTGCCCAACCTGAAGCTGATTTCGCAGACCGGCAGGCTGTCCGGCCACGTCGACGTCGCCGCCGCCACCGAATTGGGGATCGCGATTGCCGAGGGCGTCGGCTCGCCGACCGCGCCGTCCGAGCTGACGTGGGCGTTGATCATGGCGGCCGCGCGCAAGATCGTGCCGTACGCGAACAATCTGCGGGACGGGCTGTGGCAGACGGCGTCGATCAATCCCGAACTGAACGGGCTGGGCTTCGCCCTCAAGGGCCGCACGCTGGGCATCTGGGGCTACGGCAAGATCGGCCAGACCGTGGCCGGCTACGGCCGCGCCTTCGGCATGCGGGTGCTGGCGTGGGGCAGCCAGGCCAGCCGCGACCAGGCCGTGGCCGATGGCCATCAGGCGGCGGCGTCGCGCGCGGCCTTCTTCGAGCAGGCCGATGTATTGAGCCTGCATCTGCGGCTGCACGACGCCACCCGCGGCATCGTCACGGCCGAGGATCTGGCGCGCATGCGGTCGGACGCGCTGTTCGTCAACACCAGCCGCGCCGAGCTGGTGCAGCCGGACGCGCTGGAGCAGGCCTTACAGAAGGGACGGCCGGGCCACGCGGCGCTGGACGTGTTCAGCTCGGAGCCGCTGGCGGCCGATTCGCCGCTGCTGCGCATCCCCACCGTGCTGGCGACGCCACACCTGGGCTACGTCGAGCGGGACAGCTACGAGCTGTACTTCCGCCACGCCTTCCAGAACGTGGTGGATTTCGCCAACGGCGTTGCCGCCAACCTCAATAATCCAGACTACGCTCGTCAGGCACGCCGGTGAGGTTGACGCGCGGCGTCGGCATCACGTGGACCTTGCTCCACAGGCCGGCCCAACCGGGCGGCCAGGCGAGGTCCGGGCCGGCGTAGGGCGGCAGCGAGGCGCGCACCGGGATCACCGGCACCGGCGGCATCTCGGTCAGCGGGCCGCCGTTGGGACGCTGCATGTCCAGGCTGTACATATAGCCGGGCAGCAGCGCATCGCACACGCTGGCGAACCAGGCGGTGTGATCCTCATCGCGGCCCAGCGCCTGCGCCAGCCCCTGCGGATCGAATTTCGCCAGCGCGTGGATCAGCTCCTCGGTGGTGGCGCCCGGCGTATCGCCCCAGCCCATGACCGGATTGCTGTTGTAGTCGGCGCCCGAGCCGTACCAGCCCTCGCGCCACGAGCGCTGCATCCAGTCGCGCTGGCCGGTGAACAGGTGCCAGCGCCAGTGCAGGCCGGACGGCTTGGGCCACGAATACAGATAGAGCTTCTGATAACCGGCCTGGTGCAGTTCGCGCACCACCGCCATCAGACGCGCGTGCGGCATGCGGTCGGGCGGCGCGCGGCGGAACAGGATGGCCTCGCCGTCGGCAAACTGCACCTCGTCGGTGGACAGGTTCAGATCCAGCGTGCGCGACTCGCTGCCGAAGCGGGCGGAGATCCAGCCGGTCAGCAGATTGACCGTGGTGATCACCCCGTAGCCACGGTGGCGGTGAAAAATAACAGTGCCGGGAGCGAGCGCTTTCATGATGACCTGAGCGAACAAAGAAATCAGTGTAGACATAGTCGACCCAAGTTTCCAGTCCCGCTTGAGTTATGATGCGGATCTTTTAGTTAGCTTGGATTTTTATCATGACCCTGCGTATCCTGGCCACCGGCGGCACTTTCGACAAACATTACAACGAACTGAACGGCACCCTCGGCTTCGCCGACAGCCACGTGCCGGACCTGCTGAAACGTTGCCGTCTGACCATTGATGTGGCGCTGGAGCAGCTGCCGCTGATGGATTCGCTGGACATGGTGGACGCCGACCGCCAGCGCATCCTGGCCGCGTGCCAGGCGGCCGCCGAAAACGCCATCGTCATCATCCACGGCACCGACACCATGCCGCAGACGGCGCAGGTGCTGGGTCCGGCCAACCTCGGCAAGACCATCGTGCTGACCGGCGCCATGATTCCTTACGAAATCGCCAATTCCGACGCGCTGTTCAACCTCGGCTTCGCGGCCGGCGTGGCGCAGACCCTGCCGCCTGGCGTGTACGTGGCCATGAACGGCAAGATCTTCGCCTGGGACAACGTGCAGAAGAACAAAGCGGCCGGCGTGTTCCAGCCGCTGTAATCCTGCCGTGACGCGCTAGGCGCGCGGCGCCGCCAAGTGCTGGGGCGTCTCCGGCGCGTAGATATTCAGCTGCAAGTGGCTGGCGGCCTGCTGGCGTTGCGGTTCCAGCGCGGCCGGCGCCGCCTCTCCGCCGTAGGACGCCATGGCCTGCACCAGGTCGCGCACCCGCATGCTCATCGCGGCGGCGGTGGTTTGCTGGGCGGCCCGGGCGGCGTTCAGCACCGCCAGTTGCGCCGTGCTCAGGCCGGCCATCTGCGCGGTGGTGAATACATTCGCCTGCGCCGCCGTGAACGCGCTCAATTGCGCGGTCGACAGCACTTTCAATTGCGCGCTGCCGAGCGCGTGCAAATCCTCGGTTTCCATCACCGCCAGATCTTCCGTTTCCAGCGCCGCCAGCACCGACTTGCTGAGCATGGCCACCTGGGCGGTGGTCAGCGCCACCACCTGCTCCGTGGTCAGGGCCGCCGCCTGCGCCGTGGTCAGGCTGGCGATCACCTGCGTCGACAGGCCGCCAAACTGCGCGGCGTTGAGCGCGGCCATGTCATGCGTGGACAGGCTTTGATACTGGCGCGACGTCAGCCCGGCCAGTTGCTGCGCGCTCAGCAGGGCGAACTGCTCGTCGCTGAGCGCGGCCAGCGCGTCGCTGGACAAGGCCGCCACCTGGCGCGCCCCGAGGGCCGCGAGCTGTGCGCTGCTCAGCGCGGCCACGGCGCCGTTGGACAGCGTGCCGATCACGCTGGCGTTCAACGCCGCCACGTCCTGCGTTTCCAGGCTGGCCACCATCTCGGTGTGCAGCGCGCGGAACTGCGTGCTGGTCAGCGCGGCGAACTGGGTGGTGCTCAGCGCGCGCAACTGGTCGCTGGACAGCGCCTGCATCTGGAACATGCCCAGCCCGGCCAGCGCGGCCGGTTTCAGCGCGGCGATTTCCTCCGCGCGCATCTGGCGCAGTACATCGGTGGCCAGCGCGGCGAGATGGACGCTGCCCAGTCCAGCGGCTTGGGCCGTGGTCAGGCCGAGGATCTGGTCGCTGCGCAGCACGGCAAACTGCCTGGCGCTGAGGCCGGAAATGGCAGCGCCGCTGAGGGCGCCAAAGTCCTGCGACTCCAGCGCCGCGATCACCTGCGTCGACAGGGCCGAGGCCTGGGTCGCGTTCAGCAGCGCGGCCTGGTCGGTGGTGAGCGCCAGCGCCTGGTCGGTGGTCATGCCGGACAGCGCGGCCGTGAGCAGCTGCATGATCTGGCTGCTGGTCAGCGTGCCGATGTCGTGCGCGGCGCCGCCCAGCGCGGCAAACTGCGCCGCGTTCAGCGAGGCGATCAACGACAGCGGCAGCGCGGCCAGCTGGTCGCCGTCGAGGGCGGCCAGGTTGGCGGGCGACAGGCCGCCCAGCTGGAGCGGGCTCAGGCTGGCGACCTGCGCCGTGTTGAGCGCCAGGAACTGGTCGCTGCGCAAGGCCGCCAGGCTGGCCGTGCTCAGCGCGGCGATCTGGCGCGTGGTCAGCGCGCCGATGCGTTCGCCATCCAGCAGCGCCAGCAGGCGGGTGCCGATGCCGGCGATGGCGAAGGTGCTCAGGCGCGCCAGGTCCTGCTTGTCCAGCGCGGCGAAGGTGTCGTCGGACAGCGCGTTCAGCTGGCGGGCGCTGATGCCGGCCAGCGCGGTGGTATTCAGCGCGTGCAGGCGGTTGGCGTCCAGCGCCTGGAATTGCGCCGTGCCGAGCGCGCCGATCTGGCGGCTGCCGAGCGCGTACAACTGGGTGTCGCTCAGGGCCAGCACCTGCCGCGCGTTCAGCGCGCCCAACTGGGACGCGGTCAGCGCGGCGATGTCGGCGGTTTCGATCGCCGCCAGCTCGGTGGCGCTGAGGCTGGCCACAAAAGCAGTGCTGAGCGCCGCCACCTGGCGGGTGCTGAAGGCCGCGATCTGGTCGCTGCGGAAAGCGTCGACGCCATCGGCGTGGCTCACCCGCAGATAGGGTAGTTGGGCCGGCGTCAGCGCGGCGATCTGGGCGGTGGTGAGTGTGCGCAGCTGGTCGGCGGTCAGCGCCTGCAACTGCATCTGGCGCAGCGAGGCCAGATGCTGGGTCCGCATGGCGGCCAGCGCCTGCGGCTGCAGGCCGGACAAGCCCTTGGCGCTCAGCACCAGCACCTCCGCCGCGGACAGCGACGCCACCTGGCTGGTGCTCAGCGCGGCCATGAAACGGGTGGACTGCGAGGCCACGGTCAGCGCGGCCAGGCCGAGGGCGGCGACGTCGGCCTCCTCCAGCGCGCCGATGCTGGCGTCGGACAGGGCCGACAACTGCGCGGCGTTTAGCGCGTGGGCCTGGGAGGTGGTCATGGCGACCAGATAGTCGGTAGACAGCGCGGCGAGATCGGCGGTGGTCAGGCGGCTGATCAGGCGGGTGCCGCCGGCCGCGAACTGCGCGGTGGTCATGCTGGGATCAAAGCTCATGGATTTTCCTTTTTATCGAACGCTGAGTGGATCGGCGGACGAACCCAGCCCGCCGCACTCGCGGCTAGCCGGGGGCAAAGGAAATCCGGGGTCAGGTCCTCCATTTCTACACGGCCTCTGCCGTACGCGCGCGTACGGCAGAGGCCGTGTAGAAATGGAGGACCTGACCCCGGAGTTTAGCGCGGGGCCGCCAGCAGGGCTGGCGGGGCGCTGGCGTGCAGGGCTTTGAGGCGCTGCGTGTCGTGCTCGGTGTGCACGGCGTCGCCAATGCCGAGGCCGGACGCGCCGTAGTGCTGCAACGCGTCCGCCAGCCGCGCGCTGTGCTGCGTCAGCTGGCCGCTGGCCGGGGCCGGCGTTGGCGTCGCGCTGGTGCTGTCATAGGACGAGAGCGCTTGCGCCATGCCGCTGACCTTGCCGCTCAGGCCTTGCGCGAACCAGACGTCGGCCGTGGCGTGCGTCTGGCCGTCGGCGGTGCTGTAGGTCGCGCTCATGCCGATCAGGTTGCCGTGGTCGGTGGCGTCGCCGCGCTGCGCGTCCAGCGCCAGGCGGGTGATGTGCAGCGCGTCCAGCGTCTTCAGTTCGCCGGCCTGGCTGACGCCGTCGGCGTTGGCGTCCACCCACACGCGCAGGTCGCCGAACTGGGCGTCGTGCGCGTCGATCACGCCATCGCCGTTGCTGTCCAGCGATGCCAGCGCCTGGTAGCCGTTGCCGGCCGTGCGGCCGTCGCCCAGCGCCGTCGCCGAGCCGAACAGCTCGCCGCCGTCATTGATGCGGCCGTCGTGGTTGCGGTCCAGCGCCAGCAGGCCGTCGCCCGGACCGACCCAGCCGGTGGCGCGCGAAACGCCGCTGGCGGCCAGGTCGAATTGCACGCCGGCTTCCAGCCCCAGCGTGCGGATGCCGTTGCCGTCCAGGTCCAACACCAGCGGCGTGACGAACGGCATCGCCGCTTTCTGCTCGGGCGTGAACACCGCCTGCTGCGCGGCCGACAAGGTGTTGTACTGGTTGGCGGTCATGGCGCGTGCCTGCACCACCGTCAGCTGTGACAGCTGGGTGTTGCTCAGCGCCGCCATCTGGAACGGCGTCAGCGCGCGGATCTGGCGCGTGCCGAGGCTGGCGATGTCGCCGACTTCGATCGCGCGCAGGTTGTCCGGGCTGAGGTCGGCGATCAGCGCGGTGCTCATCGCGCCGATCTGGGCGCCGGAGAAGGCGGCCATTTGCGCGGCGGTGAATTGCTGCGCGCTGTCGCGCGGCGTGATGGCGGCGATCTGTTGCAGCGTCAGCGCCGATACCTGGCGCGCCGTCAGCGCCAGCAACTGGGCGTCGCTGAGCGCGCCGATGACGCCGGTGCTGAGCGCGGCGATGTCGAGCGCTTCCACCGCCGCCAGCGATGCCGGCAGCAGGCGCGCGATGGCCGACGAGTTCAGCGCGGCGAATTGCTGCGCCGTCATCGCCTGCAGCTGGTCGGTGTTGAGCGCGGCCAGCAGGTTGCCGTCGCGCGCGGCGGCGTTCAGCAGCAGCGGGTTGATCACGGCGACGTCGTTCGGGGCGAGGTAGCGCACTTGCGAGGCCGCCAGCGCGGTCAACTGCGCGCTGGTCAGCGCGGCCACCTGGTCGGCGCTCAGCGCGGCCACCTGGTCGCTCTTCAGCGCCAGCAACTGCTCGGTCTTCAGCGTGGCCACCACCGCCGGCCTCAGCACGGCGATCTCGTCGGCGTTGAGCGCGCCCACCACGGTCAGCGGCAGCGCGCCCACCTGGGCCGCCGTCAGCGCCGCCACCTGGCCCACGGTCAGCACCGCCGCCTGCGCAGTGGTCATGGCGGCGAAGGTTTTGGTGCTCAGCGCGGCGATCTGCGCCGTGCCCAGCGCGGCGATGCCGAGGCCTTTGCCGCCCAGCACGTTCAGCTGTTCCGGCGTCAGGCTGGCAATGGCGCCGATGCTGATCGCGGCCAGCGCGTCGGTGCTCAGCGCGGCGATGTCGTCCACCGTCAGGCTGGCGAACTGGGCGGCGGTGAGCGCGTGTACCTGGGCCGCGCTCAGCGCGCCGAACTGGCTCGGCATCAGGCCGCCCAGCTGGGCGGTGCTGAGGGCCGCCACCTGCACCGTGCTGAGGCCGCCCAGCTGGGGCGCGCTCAGGCCGTGCAGGAAGGCCGGCGACACCGACTTGATCTGTGCCACGCTGAGCGCGGTGATCTGGTCGCTGGCGAAGGCGCGTAGCTGCGCCGCCGTCAGGAATTGCAGCGCGCTGGTGGTGATGGCGGCGATCTGCGCCGTGCTGAGCAGCGCGAAGGTGACCGCCTGGCCGTTGCCGTCCGTGCCGAGCACGCCAATCTGGGTGGCGTTCAGCGCCGCCACCGCCTGCGTGCTCAGCGCCACCACGTCGCTGTCCAGCGCCACCACGTCGGCTGCCGACAAGCCGGGCACCTGGCGCGCGCCCAGCGCCGCCACCTGCTCGGCGCTGAGCGCGGAGATTTGCGCCGGCAGCAGCGCGCCGACCTGGCGCGAGCTCAGGCTGGCGATCTGGCGCGTGGTGAAACTGAGGATCTGCTCGGCGCTGAGCTGCGCCAGCCCGGCCGTGTTGAGCGCGGCCACCGCGGCCGTGCCGAGCGCGGCCAGGTTGTCGCCCGAGAGGCTGGCAACGGCGGCGGCCGACAGCGCGCCGATCTGCGCACTGTTCAGCACGGCGACCTGGGCGGTCGACAGCGCGGCCAGCTGGGCTGCCGTCACCGCCGTCATCTGCGCTGACGTCAGGCCGACGATGGCGCTGGTGCGCAGTGCCGCCATGTCCTCGGCGTCCAGCTGGCCGATGGCGGCCAGCGACAGGCCCACCAGTTGCGCGCTGGTCATCACGCCGGCCTGGTCGACCGTAATGGCGGCCGCCTGGGCGCCGCTCAGGCCGCTCAGCGCGCCGCTGCCGAGGGCGGCGAACTGGCTGGTGTTGAGCACGGCGAACTGGTCGCCGCTGAGGCTGGCCAACTGGCCAGAGGTCAGGCCGCGCAGGGTGGCGGTGCGTAGCGCGGCGATGTCTTCCAGGTCAAAGGCGCCGACGTCGGCGTTGGCCAGCGCCGCCAGTTGCGCGCTGTTGAGCGCGGCTACCTGGTCGGAACGCAGCGCGGCGGCCTGCTGCACCCGCAGGCCCAGCAGCGCGGCGGTGCGCAGCGCGGCGATCTGCGCGGTGGTGAGCAGGGCGATGGCGGTGGCGTCGCTGCCGTAGGGATCGTTGCCCAGCACGCTTAGCTGCGCCGAGTTCAGCGCGGCGATCGCCGCCGTCTTTAGCGCGCCCAGCTGGTCGCTGCCGATGGCGCCGATTTCGCGCAGCGACAACCCGCCCACCTGGGCCGAACTGAGCGCGGCGATCTGCGCCGACTGCAGGTTGAGCATCTGGTCGCTGGTCAGCGCGTTCAGCTGGGCCGTGCCGAGCGCGGCGATCTGGCGCGTGGCCAGCGCCGCCACCTGGTCGGTGCTGAGCGCGGCCAGCGCGCGCGTGGCCAGGCCGGCGATGACACCGGTGTTGAGCACCGGAATATCGGCCAGTTCCAGGCCCTGCACGCCGTCCGCGCTGAGCGCCGAGAACTGCGCGGCATTCAGCGTGGCGATCTGCTGGCTGGTCAGCGCGGCCACCTGGTCGCTGCTCAGCGCCGCCGCCTGCAGCGTGCTCAGGCCGCTCAGGGTGGCGGTGCGCAGCGCCGCCAGGTCGGCCGTTTCCAGCGCCGCGATGTCGGCTGCGCTCAGCGCGCGCAGCTGCGCGCTGCTCAGCGCGGCGGCCTGCGTGGTGCTCAGCGCCACGATCTGGTCGGTGGTCAGCGCGCCCAGCGCGCGCGTGCCGAAGGCGGCGATCTGCGCGGTGGTCAGGCTGCCGAACAGGTTGCCGTTCGGGTCGGCGCCGAGCGCCGCCAGCTGGGCGGTGCTGAGTGCCTGCAACATGGCCGTGCTGAGGCCGCGCAGGCCGTCGCTGCTGAGGGCGGCAATGTCGGCGGCGGACAGGCCCGGCAGATTGCGCGTGGTCAGGCCGGCCAGCTGGCGCGTGCCCAGCCAGCCCACCTGCTCGGCGCTCAGCGCCGTCAGCTGGGCGCTGCTGAACACCGCGAATTGCTGCGAACTCAGCGTGCCCAGTTGCGCCGCGTTGAGGCTGGCGATGGTTTCGGCCGACAGCGTGGCGATGAAGGCCGGGCCAAGCGCGGCCAGGCTGTCGGTCGAGAAGCCGGCGATGGCGTCGGTCGGCAGCGCCGCCAGTTGTTGCGAGCTGAGCGCGGCAAACTGCGCGGCCGTCATCGCGGTCAGTTGGTCGCTGGTCAGCGCCAGCATCTGCGTGGTGGTCAGCGCGGCGATGGCGGCGGTGCGCAGCGCGGCGAAGTCGGCGGTTTCGAGCGCGTGGATGACGTCGGTCTGCAAGGCGCGCACCTGGGCGCTGCTGAGCGCGGCGGCCTGGCGCGTGGTCAGCGCCACCGCCTCGTCGGTGGTCAGACCCAGCAGCGCGGCGGTGCGCAGCGCGCCGATCTGCAGCGTGCTGAGCGCCTGCACATCAAGCTCCAGCGCGCCCAGTTGCTGGGCGCTGAGGGTGGCGACGGCGGCGGTGCTGAGCGCGGCCACGCCGGCGCTGCTGAGGGCGGCGAGGGCATCGGTGCCGAGGCCGCTAATCTGGCGCGAATTGAGCGCGCCGATCTGCGCCGAACGCAGGCTGGCGATCTGGTCGGTGGTGAGCGCGTTCAGCTGGGCGTTGCCCAGCACGGCCAGCTGGCGCGTGGCCAGGCCGGCCAGTTGCTCGGTGCGCAGCGCGGCCAGCGCGTCCGTACCAAGGCCGGCGACGGCGGC
The DNA here is from genome assembly GCF_013408245.1 of Duganella sp. 1224. Classification (GTDB taxonomy): domain Bacteria; phylum Pseudomonadota; class Gammaproteobacteria; order Burkholderiales; family Burkholderiaceae_D; genus Rugamonas. The sequence continues at coordinate 236,219 of NZ_JACBYS010000004.1, read as the reverse complement.
GGTGGCCAGCGCGCCAAGGTCGGCGCTTTGCAGGCCGGCCAGGCTGTCCAGCGTCAGCGCCGCCAGCTGGCGCGAACTGAGAACGCTGGCTTGGAGCGTGCTCAGCGCCGTCACCTGGTCGCTGCCCAGCAGCGCCAGTTGCGCGGTGCCGAGGCTGGCGACCACGCTGGTGCCGAGCGCGGCAAAGTCGGCGGTTTCCAGCGCCGCCAGCAGCGCGACCGGAATGGCCGCCACCTGGTTGCTGTTCAGCGCAGCCGCCTGGGCGGTGGTCAGCGCGAGCAGTTGGTCGTGGGTCAGCGCGCTCAGCGCGGCGCTGCGCAAGGCGGCGATTTGCGCCGTGCTCAGCGCCGCGATGGCGGCGCCATTGTCGAAGGCGCCGATGGCTGCCAGCTGGTGGCCGTTGAGCGCGGCCACCGCGCTGGTGGTCAGCGCCCGCAGCGCGCGCGTGCCGAGCGCGGCCAGGTCGTCATCGCTGAGCGCGCTGACCTGCAGCGTGCCGAGGCCGGCGATTTGCGCCGTGCCCAGCGACGCCACCTGCGACGCGTCCAGCGCCGCCACCTGGGCGGTGCCGAGCACGGCCAGCTGGCGCGAACCGAAGCCGGCCAGTTGGGTGACGCTGAGCGCCGCCAGCAATGCCGGGCTCAACTGCATGACCGCGCTGGTCGACAGCGCCGACAGCGCGGCGCTGGACAGGCCGACGATGGTGTCGCTGCTGATGGCCGCCAGCTGGCGGCTGCTCAGCGCCGAGAATTGCGCGGTGGTGAACGCACCCAATTGGTCGCTGGTCAGCGCCGCCAGTTGCTGGGTCGACAGCGCCGCCACCGCGTTGGTGCGCAGCGCGCCAAGGTCGGCGGTCGGCAGCGCCTGCACGGCCGCGGCCGACAGCACGCTGACTTGGGCGCTGCTCAACGCCGCCACCTGGCGGCTGCTCAGCGCGGCGGCCTGGGCGGCGTTCAGCGCCGCCAGCGTGGCGGTGCGCAAGGCACCGATCTGCAGCGTGGTCAGACCGGCGATGGCGCTGAAGTCGGCGCCGCCCAGCATGCTGAATTGCGCCGACGTCAGCGCGGCGATCGCCGCCGTGCTCAGCCAGGGCAGGTCGCCGGTGTCGAGCGCGGCGATATCGTCGCCGGACAGGCCGGCCACCTGGCGCGACGTCAGCGCGGCCAGCTGCGCCGTGCGCAGATTGGCGACCTGGTCGGGACTGAAGGCGGCGAACTGCGCGCTGCCGAGGGCGGCCAGTTGCTGCGTGGTCAGCGCCCTGATTTGATCGGTGTCGAGTTGCGCCAGCACGGCCGTGCCCAGCTGGGCGACGGCGGCGGTGCTCAGCGCGGCGATGTCGGCGGTCGGCAGGCCGGCCAACAGGCTGTTGCCGATGGCCGCCACCTGGCTGGTGTTGAGCGCGGCGAATTGCGCGCTGCTCATGCCGGCCAGTTGCGCGGCCGACAGCTGCGCCACCTGGCGCGTCGACAGGCCGGCGATGGCGGCAGTTTTCATGGCGCCCAGATCGGCCGCCTCCAGCGCGGCCAGGTTCGCGCTCGACAGCGCTGCCAGTTGGGCCGAGCTCCAGGCGGCGGCCTGGCGCGTGGTCAGCGCCACCGTCTGGCTGGCGGTCAGCGCGGCGATCTGCGCGCTGCCCAGCGCCGCGATGGCCTGCGTGGTCAGCAGCGCGAAACCGGTGTCGTCGATGGCCTGGATGTCGGCGCTGGAAAAGGTGGCCAGCTGGGCGCCGGTCAGCGCGCCGAACTGCGGCGCCTGCATCAGCGCGATGTCGGCCGACTGCAGCGTGGCAATGTTGGCGGTGCTCAGCGCGGCAATGTCGGCGGTTTCAAAAGAGGCGATCGCGCCCGGCGCCAGGCTGGCGAAGGCGCGCGTGCCCAGCGCCGCCACCTGGGCGGTGCTCAGCGCGGCAATCTGGTCGGCGGACAGCACTGCCATCAGCGCGGTGTTGGCACCGCCGGCGGCGTTCAGCACGGCCGGCTTGAGCGCCGGCACCTGCGCCAGCGTCAGCGCCTGGATGTCATCACTGGTCCAGGCGGCAAGCTGCTGCGAGGTCAGATTGGCGATCTGCTGGGTGGTCAGTCCGACGGGGCCGCTCATAGGAAGTTCCTCTTTTGATAAGACTTTTCACTATAGCAGAGTTTTGGTTACTTTCTCGAAAGCAACGCATAAATTTTTCGATTTTTCAACGAAAAAATGCCGCGAAATCAACGACTTCGCGGCATTCTTACTTGAAAAGCAATGGATGGCAGGGTTTACGCCTTGGCTTCGCCGCCCAGCGCTTCCACCACGTCGGCCATCAGCTTCGCCAGCTCGCCGGTCATCAGCATGAAGTCGCCGTCGAAGCGCTCGTCGTCGTTGCGCACGCCGGCATCTTTTTCGTCCAGCACGTCCAGCGGCTTGATGCCCTTGATCGCCAGCGACTCGGTCAGCACGAAGGAAATCTTGCTGTCCCAGGTCATCGCCAGGCGGGTGCACTGCTTGCCGGCCGCGATGTGGCGGCGGATCTCTTCCGGGTCCAGCGAGTGCTTGACGTAGCGCACCGCCGCCTTGCTCTCGCCGGTGGCGCGCAGCTCGGTGTCCATGTCGACCGTGAAACCGGCCGGCGCCTCGTCGGTCTGCAGCCACTCGGTCATCACGCCCACCGGCGAGCGCTGCACGCGCAGGCTTTCCAGCGGCATGCGGTCGACCGCCTTCAGCAGCAGCTTGATGACTTCGTCGGCCTTGGCCGGCGAGGCGGCATCCACCACCAGCCAGCCGTTGACCGGGTCGATCCAGGTCCACACATTGCTGCGGATCGAGAAGGCGCGCGGCAGCAGCTCGTCGGCCACGCGTTCCTTCAGTTCCTTCATCGCCTTCTTGCCCGGCGCGAAGCCCTGGGCTTCCTCCATCTCGGCGGCGCGCGCCTTGGCGACCTGGTTGATCACCGAGTTCGGCAGCAGTTTCTTCTCGGTGCCCAGCACGATCAGCATCTGCTTGTTGACCACGTGCACCAGGCCGCCGTTAGGGCGCGGCTTGTCCCAGCCCTGGCGCAGCAGTTCGTTGCTGCTGGCCGGCGTGAACGCCTGGCTGGACAGCGCTTCTTCCAGTTGTTCGGGGGTGTAGGCCCAAGGGGCCGGCAGACGGTAAATCTGTAGATTCTTGAACCACATAAAGTTGACAGGCCTTGTTTCTGAAAAGTGTGCAAAAAAGAGCGCCATTCTACACGCTGGCGACCACCCGGTCTCAGGCAAACAGCTCGCCCTGCACCGGCTGTGGCGTCCGCGCCATGGCGCCCGGCGGTTCGAGCGTGCTGGCGCGCACGCCCAGCAGGCGCAGCTTGCGTTGCAGCGGCACCCGCTTCAGGCATTCGCGCGCCGCCTGCAAAATCGCCGCCGGCTCGGCCACCGGCTGCGGCAGCGTCACGTTGCGGCTGACGATCTGGAAATCGTCATAGCGCAGCTTGATGCTGATGGTGCGGCTGACGTAGCCCTTGCGCTTGAGGTCGTCCGCCAGCCGCTCGCACAGCGTGGTCAGGATGGCGGACAGCGCGGCGCGGTCGTGGCGCGCGTGCAGGTCGCGCTCGAAGGTGGTCTCGCGCGACATCGACTTGCTCTCGCGGCTGGTGGAAATGCCGCGCTCGTCGATGCCCTGCGCCACCCGCGCCAGCCACGCCGCATAGTGCGCGCCGAAATAATCCTGCAACAGCCCCTGGTCGGCCTGCGCCAGCTGGCCCACCGTCTCGATGCCCAGCGCAGCCAGCTTGGCGGTGGCCTTGGGGCCGATGCCGTTGACCTTGCGCACCCCCAGCGGCCAGATGCGCGATGGAATGTCCTCGAAGCCCAGCACCGTCAGCCCGTTCGGCTTTTCCAGGTCCGAGCAGATTTTCGACAGCAGCTTGTTGGGCGTGATGCCGATCGAGCAGGTCAGGCCGGTGGCGTCCTGCACCGCCTGCTTGATGCGCATCCCCAGCGCGCGCGTTTCGCCGTCGACATGCGTCAGGTCGACGAAGATTTCATCGATGCCGCGGTCCTCGATGTCCGGCGCGATGCCGGCCACCGCCTCCTTGAACAGGCGCGAATAATGGCGGTAGGCGTCGAAGTTGGCCGGCAGCAGGATCGCGTCCGGCGCCAGCTTGGCCGCCTTCATCATGCCCATCGCCGAACCGACGCCGAACGCGCGCGCCTCGTAGGTGGCCGTGGTAATCACGCCACGGCCGACATAATCGCGCAGGCGCTTGAACACGTACGAGCCATCCTCCTTTTGCTCGGGCGCGTAGCCGCGGCCGCCGATCACCACCGGCTGCCCGCGCAGCTGCGGGTAGCGCAGCAGTTCGACCGACGCGAAAAACGCGTCCATGTCGATGTGGGCGATGCGGCGCGCGGTGTCGGCCATGGTGCACAAACATTACTGTAAATACATACAGTATCCATCGAAAGTCGTCGGGATGCAAGTTGCCGGTGCTACACTCGTCGCATGACCAGACATCTGCTCGCCGTGTTGTTGGCTGTGTGGCTGCCCTGCGCCAGCGTGCGGGCGGCGGCGCAGGCTTGCCCGCCGGCGCGGGTGGGCGTCAGCGATCTCGGTTACTCGTCCTATCTCGACGGCACCGTTATGCGCGGCAGCAACATCGACATGCTGACCGAAATCCAGAAGCGCAGCGGCTGCCCGCTCGCCATCCGCTGGTATCCGCGCAGCCGCCTGTACGCGATGTTCTTCAACCGCAGCCTGGAGATGACCGGCGCCTCGCTGCGATCCGAAGAGCGCGACCGCTACGGCACCTGGCTGCCCTACACCTATACCCGCTTTGAACTGGTGTTGATGGGCAAGGACGCCGCCAGCTTCCGCAGCCTGGAAGACTTTGTCGACCGCGGCACGGCGCGCCTCAACATCACGCGCGGCGTCTTCTACAGCGCCGCCACCCAGCGCCAGCTGGACCGGCTGGAACAGCGTGGCCGGCTGGAATACGTCAGCGACTTCGGCGTGGTGTTCCGCAAGATCAAGGCCGGTCGCGCCGAGGGCACGCTGGCGCCGGCCACCATCCACTTGCTGAACCAGCGCCAGTTCGGCCTGTACGGCAAGATGAGCGCGACCCCGGTGGCCGAGTCGCCGCGCATGATGGTGGGCCTGTACGTGTCCAACCAGGTGCCGCCGCACGTGCTGCAACGCTACGCCGACGCGCTGCGCTCGATCGTGGCCGACGGCACGATGGAGACCTTCTACGAACGCTACCTCGGCGCCGAGATCGCCCACCGGCTGACGGCCGACGGCACGCGCGCGCTGCTGGCGGCGCTGCCGCCGCCTCGCTGAACAATTTTCCAAATAATTTTTAAAACCCCTTGCGGAATCGAATCAGCGCCCTGTAGAATACGGCCTCGTTCAGCAGTTGCAGCAGTTAAGTGACGCAACGCTGATAAGTTTTCTGGGTGCTTAGCTCAGTTGGTAGAGCGGCGCCCTTACAAGGCGTAGGTCGGGAGTTCGACCCTCTCAGCACCCACCAGAAAATTTAAAAAACGAATTGGAGCGGTAGTTCAGTTGGTTAGAATACCGGCCTGTCACGCCGGGGGTCGCGGGTTCGAGCCCCGTCCGCTCCGCCAATATTCCGAAGAAGGCCCGATGTTCGCATCGGGCCTTTTTCATTTCCGCTTTTCATTTCGACTTCAGGATTACGATGTAAGCTGATCGGCAATGAAAAATTCCTATCTCCACTTCCGGCTCCGGCTGGCGCGGCACGCGCTGCTGCAGTTCGCCCTCAGCCTGCAAAGCTCGCTTGAATACATCCTGCTTGGATTCGCGCCAGTGCTGCTGGGGCTGCTGGCCGTGATCGCCCTGCCGGGATTGTTCGCGGCCGCGCGGCCCTGGCCCGAAGCGCTTGGCCTGTTCCTCGGACAAACGCTGCTGGCCAGCGCGCCGGTATGGCTGCTGCGCAAGCGCCTGCTGCCGGCGGCGGTGGCGCTGTGGAGCCACCCACTGCCGATCACGCCGCGCGACAAGTGGCGGGCCGACGCCGCCGTCGCCGGCCTTCTCGTCGGGCCGCTGGGCCTGGTCTACGCCGTCTCCACCGCGATCTGGCTGTACCAATGGCCGGACTGGCTGCGCCCGGTCGCGCCGCAAGCACTGCTGCTGACGGCGGCCTCGCTGCTGCTGGCCTGGCTGCTGTCGGCGCTGACGCTGCAGCATCGCGGCCGCATGCCACCGGCACGCAAGCCCGGCCGATCACGGCCCGCGCCCACGCATTACGCGCCACAACGCGGCGGCATGGCGCACTACTGGTATCGGCTGTTCTGGCTGCCATTCTGGCGCGCGGAAAACGTCATCGGTATCCAGCAGACGCTGTTGCTGTCGGGCGCGCTGCTCAGCATCGGCGCCTGGATGGCGCGGCCGCCGCTGGTGCCGCCGGCCGTGTGGGGCGCCTGCGCCGCGCTGATGATCATGCTGCTGACCGACCGCGGCGACAAGGCCGTGGCCGAACAGATCGCGCTGCTGCGGCCGGTCGCCGCCGGCTGGCCGCTGCGCGCCGAGCGCTTGTATCGCCTGGCCGCGCTGGCCACGCTGCTGCCGGCGCTGCTGGTGCTGGCCTGTTTTGCCGCGCTGACGCTGGGCCGCGACGCCGGCGGTTACAGTCACACCGTGGCCATCGTCTGGCTGTGCGCCGCCGCCCTCGCCCAACTGGCGGTGGTGGCGCTGCGCAAGCTCAGCGTGCGCGGCCGCGTCGGCCTTGTCCTCATCGCCATTGCCCTCCTCACCGCCATTGGAAGCGAATTATGGAATTAAGAATCGAGCAGCTCAGCTTTGAGTACGCCGGCCATCCGCTGTTCAGTCAGTTCAACCTGACGCTGGGTGCGGGCATCACCTGGCTGCGCGGCGAAAACGGCGCCGGCAAGACCACGCTGATGAAACTGGCCGGCGGCGCGCTGACGCCGCACAGCGGCCACATCTGGTTGAACGGGATGGAACTGCGGGCGCAGCCGCTGGCCTACCGTTTGCAGTGCTACTACTGCGGCGGCGACACGCCGGCCCTGCCGTGGCTGACGGTGCGCGAGATGCTGGATATGCACGTGTCGCTGTACACCGGCGCCGATCCGGCCTTGCTCAATGCCGAACTGGCCGCCTTCCATTTGCTGCCGGTGCTGGACCAGCCGGTCACCACCTTGTCGCTGGGGCAGCACAAGAAGATGCAGCTGGCGCTGGCCTTGGCGCTGCCGGTCGGGTTGCTGCTGATTGATGAACCGTTCAATGGCTTGGATGTGGATGCGGTGGCGTACCTGCGCCAGCAGCTGGCCGCGCCGGAACGCCTGGCGCGCCAGTGCATTCTGCTGACCAGCCACGTGGCGCCGCAACTGCCGCTGGCGCGCACCGTGGATCTCTGAACCGTCGTTCCGCCCATTGGGCGAAACGACCTCCGGCGAAAGCCGGAATGACGGGGTGGGTGGGGAGGCTAGGCCACGCGGCGTAGCGCCTCGCTGAGCTTGTCCACCTGCGCTTCCGAGGTGAAGATCGACGGCGCGGCGCGGATGCAGGCGCCGCCCGCCAGGCCGTCGCGCGGCACGGTGAACACGCCATGCTCCTTCAATAGCCGGCGCGCCAGCGCGTTGTTGTCCGCCATCGACACGCGGCCGCGCAGACGGAACGAGGCGATCGCGCTGCTCAGGCGCGGATCGTCGGACGCCAGCAGCTCCAGCCCCGGCACATCGCGCACCGCGTCCAGCCAGCGGTTGCGCAGCCGCGCCAGGCGCGCCTGCTTGTACGCCACGCCCACCTGCTCGTGCAGGTCGAGCGCCAGCGGCAGCGTGGTGTAGGCGGCAAAGTTGAGCGTGCCGGTGTGCACGCGGGTGCGCACATCGCCGCGGTCGTCCTCGCCCATGTAGGGATCGATGTCGCGCACCCGGCCGCGACGAATATAGATCGCCCCCACGCCCACCGGCGCGCCGATCCACTTGTGCAGGTTGATGCCGGCGAAGTCCGCCTTCAGGTCGGGGATGCGCATGTCCAGTTGGCCGAAGCCGTGCGCCGTGTCGACGATGGCGTCGATGCCGCGCTCGCGCGCCATGCGGCTGATCTCGGCCACCGGCAGCACCATGCCATTGCGGTGGTTGACGTGCGTGAGCAGCAGCATCTTCAGGCGCGGGGTGCGCGCCATCGCCTGCGCGTAGGCGTCGATGACCGCGTCGTGGGTGAACGGCGCCGGCATGGCGATCGACACCACCTCCACCCCGCGCCGCTGCCGCAGCCAGTGCATGGTGGTGATCATGTTGTCGTAGTCGATGTCGGCGCACAGCACGGCGTCGCCCGGCCGCAGGCGGTTGTAGCCGGCGATGAGGATCTGCAGCGCCTCGGTGGCCCCGCGCGTGAAGGCGATCTCGTCGGCCGAGACGCCCAGCGCCAGCGCCGCCCGCTGCCGCGCCGATTCAAACTCGGCCGGAAACTGCAGCCGGCCGTAGTAGGAATTGCCGTGATTGGCCTCGGCCACGCGGCGCTGATACGCTTCCATCACCGGCCGCGCCATCGAGCCCCAGTAGGCGTTGTCCATCATCGCCACATCCTGCTTGATGTCGTACTGCGCGGCCACCGACTGCCAATAGCCTTCGTCGGCCGCCAGGTCCTGCGGCGACACGGCCGGCCGCGCCGGCATCGGCGTTGCCGCCAGCGCCGCCGGTGACGCCAGCAGGGCGCCGGCCTTCAGCCAGGTGCGGCGCGTGGGGCTGCGCAGGCTCAAAATTTCACCGTATAGTCGACGTACAGGTTGCGGCCGTCAGTATCGTACGGCGCGTTGCGCGAGTAGATCAGGCCACGGCTGGCCTGGAACACGGCTTCGTCCGGATACTTGTTGAGTACGTTGTCAACACCGAAGCGCAGCGACTGTCGCGCGCTCAGCTTGTAGGTCGCCGCCAGGTCGAGGAAGCGCATGGCGCCGAAGCGCTGGAAGATGTCGCCGGTGGCGTTGCCGGTGCTGTCGGTCCAGCTGCCGTAGTAACGGGCACGGGCCAGCGCGCTCCAGCCGCCCTGGTCGTAGGTGGCGCTGAAGGTCGCCTTCTGGCGTGGCAGGCGCTCTTCAAACACCACGCGCTGGCTTTCGTTGGTGGCCACGCTGGACTTGCCGCCATCGATCCTGGTCTGGTTGTAGTTCCACGCGGCGGTCAGGTTCAGCTTGCCGGCGCCGAGGCGGCGCAGATAGCTGCCGACCACGTCGACGCCCTTGGTGGTGGTGTCGAAGTCGTTGGTGAAATAAGTGACCGAGGTGTAGCGCAGCGGATTGGGCACGCCGGCCGGCACGGCAAACGAGGCCGAGGTGCTGAAGCGGTCGCGCAGCTTGATGTCATACAGGTCCACCGAGCCGGAAAGGCCGCCGGCGTCCTTCCACGTCAGGCCCAGCGACAGGTTCTTCGACTTCTCCGGCTGCAGCGGCTTGGCGCCCAGCGCTACCGCCAGCGGATCGTTGTTGGCCAGGCGGCCGCTGGTGAACACCAGCAGCGTCTTGGTGTCCAGGCCCTGGCTGGTGCTGTTGGTGTTGAGCTGGCCCGGCGTCGGCGCGCGGAAGCCGGTCGACCAGGAGCCACGCAGCGCGAAGTCCGGCGTCAGCTCGAAGCGCGCCGACAGCTTGCCATTGACGGTGTTGCCGAACTCGGAGAAATCCTCATAGCGCACGGCCGCGCCGATGGTGGCCTGCTTGCTCAGCGGGACTTCGACGTCGGCATAGGCGGCGTAGCTGTCCTGGTCCCACTTGCCGGACTGCAAGGCGCTGAAGCCCGGCGCGCCGTTGGAGTTGGCGTCCAGGCCGGCCGCCGCGCCCGGCCCCACCGCGTAGGAGGCCGGATCGCCGGCCTTGACCGCGTAGCGCTCGTTGCGGTACTCGGCGCCAAAGGCGAGGTTGACCGGCTGCGCCAGGCCGGCCACGCGCCACTCGTAGTTGAAGTTGGCGTTGAGCAGTTTTTCTTCCTGCGTCAGGCGGCCGAGGTAGAACGCGGTCGGGCTGGCCGGACCGAGCGAGGCGTTGATCGAGTTGTGCAGGCCGTAGTCGATGCCGTTGCGGCCGTAGGACGCGCTGACGTCCCAGCCCAGCGCCGCGCTCAGGCGGCCGCGCAGGCCGGCCAGCACTTGCGCGTCGTTCTGCTTGTTGGTGTACTGCGGGCTGAAGCCGACCGGATAGATGCTGCGCACGTCCCAGCCGGGGAAGATGGTGGTCAGCTTGTAGACCGAGGTGCTGGTGTCCGGATTGCGCCAGTTGAAGTCCGAGGTGCCGTTGCTGTGCGCGAACAGGGCGTAGCTGTAGGCTTCCAGGTCGTCGCCCAGGTCCAGCGTGGCGTTGTAGCCGAGGTGCTGGCTTTCCAGGTCGGGCTGGCCCCAGCGCTGCACCGGATTCGGCACCGCCAGGTTCGGATGCGCGGCCTGGAAGGCGATCGCGTCCGGGCGCTGGCGCGTGCGCGAGGTGGGATCGGACTGCGCCGCCTCGGCAAACAGCGTCACGCGGGCGCGTTCGCCGAGCATGAAGCCATATTTGGCGTGCAGCTCGTTGGCCTTGCCGTCGCCCTCGCTGTACTGCGCGTGCTGGGCGGTCAGCTCGCCGCCGACGCTGTCGTCCAGGATGATGTTGATGACGCCGGCGATGGCGTCCGAGCCGTACTGCGCCGAGGCGCCATCACGCAGCACCTCGATGCGCTTGATGGCGCTGGTCGGGATCTGCGCCAGGTCCGGCGCCTGCGCGCCGCGCGCGCCCAGCAGCGCGCTGCGGTGGAAGCGGCGGCCGTTGACCAGCACCAGCGTCTGGTCCGGCGACAGGCCGCGCAGGGTGGCGGGGCGGACGAACACCTGGCCGTCGGCCATCGGCAGGCGCTGCACCACGTACGAGGGCACCAGCTGCGCCAGCACGTCGTTGAGGTCGTTCGATTCGACGGCGGCGATGTCCTCGCGGCTGAACACGTCGACCGGGGCCAGCGTGTCGAACTGGGTGCGGTGGCTGGCGCGGGTGCCGGTGACGATGACGGCTTGCTGGCCATCCTCGGCGGCGGCGCTGACGGTCTCGGCGGATGCGGCGCTCATCGCCTGCAGGGCGCACAGCGCGGCGGCGCCCGCGATTTGACTACGTTTCATATTCATCTCTGCTGGTTGTGGGGAAGTGGCGGGCGCCAGCATAGCGGCCGAGTATGTCAAGGGTATGACCTTGCAAGTGACGTCGGCGCGGCAAAAATGTGATTGTTTAACAACAAGCCCCTTTGGATGGAGGCAGGCGCGGCAAAACCGGCGACAATGGTTGCTGATCCGTTTTCTCCGCAGGAGTTTCACTTCATGTTTGGCCTGTTCAAGTCCCCCGCCCTGTCGCCCCGCCTGCTGCGCCTGAAGGATTCGGCGCTGTTCGACTCGCTGACGCCGCTCGAACTGAAGATCATCGACGGCCTGATGCACGAACGCCGCTACCTGGCCGACGAAATCATCTTCGACGAGGGCGAGGAAGGCCAGGCGCTGTACCTGGTGATGTCGGGCCGGGTGATCATCAGCCGCCAGTTCGGCGCCGGGCGCGAGATCGTGGCCGAGCTGTCGGCCGGCTCCTTCTTCGGCGACCTGGCGCTGCTGGACAACGCGCCGCGCAACGCCCAGACGCGGGCGCTGGACAACTGCGAGCTGGCGGTGTTCTTCCGCGCCGACTTCATGGGCCTGATGGAAACCGATCCGGTGATCGGCTACAAGATCTCGCTGGCCCTGGCGCGCCACATCGGCCGCCGCCTGCGTGACTGGATGACCGGCAAGCCGCAACTGGAGGCGCTATGAACCTGCTGCCGAGCCAGCAGCGCGGCGGGCCGGTGGTGTGGAGCGGCATCATCGCCGCCACCTGCGTGCTGCTGTTCCTGCTGCAGCAGATGCTGTTCCTGGCCGTGCCCTTCCTGCTCGGCATCGTGCTGTACTACATCCTGCAGCCGCCGACGCAGCGGCTGGTGCGCATGGGCTTCAGCCAGAACGCCGCCACCTTCCTGGTCGGCACGGTATTCCTGGCGCTGGTGGCGCTGGCGGTGATGGCGGCGGTGTACTGGAAATCGGCGCCGACCACGTCGTGGCAGGAGCAACTGGGCATCTACCTGGCCGGCGGACTGGAGTTCGTGCGCCACACGCTGGCGGCGCTGGAGCAGCAGTTCCCGCTGCTGCGGCAGGTGTCGCTGGCCGACACCGTCAACCAGCGCATGAGCGAATTCACGGGCGACTTCATCCAGGCGCACCTGACCGACATCCTGGTGTCGGTGGTGGGCTGGCTGCCGTCGCTGCTGCTGGCGCCGTTCCTGACCTTCTTCTTTTTGCGTGACGGCCTGCGCTTCAAGAAATTCCTCGCGCGCGCGGTGCCCAATGCCTTCTTTGAACGGACGCTGTGCCTGCTGCACGAGGTCGACCAGACCGCGCACCGCTACTTCCAGGGCCTGATCCGCCTGACCATCCTCGACACGGCGGTGCTGGCGCTGGGACTGTGGGTGATTGGCGTGTCGTCGCCGCTGGTGCTGGGGCTGATCGCGGCCTTGCTGGCGTGGGTGCCGTATGTCGGCTCGATCGTCGGCTGCATGCTGGTGGTGATGGTGGCCTCAACCGACGCCCCGGCCGATCCGTCGGTGGCCTACCTGGCGATTGGCGTGTTCATCCTGGTGCGCCTGCTGGACGACTTCGTGTTCATGCCGCTGACGCTGGGGCGCAGCCTGCACATCCATCCGCTGATCACGGTGCTGATGATCTTCATCGGCGGCTCGGTGGCCGGCGTGGCCGGGCTGATGCTGGTGCTGCCGCTGCTGGGGGTGGTGATGGTGATCGGCGAAACGCTGGGCCGGCTGATCACCGACCCGCGCCTGCGCGCCCGCCACCGCAACGCCATCGCCCTGCGCACCCGCCAGGCCAGCCACGACCTGAGCGCCTAGCGCCACATCAACGTGCGCTGGGCGGGGCTGCCGCAGAAACCAGCGTTAGCGCTAGATTGGTCATTCCGGCGCAGGCCGGAATCCATGGACAGCCTGCGTCCTGACTGGCATTCCATGGACTCCGGCTTTCGCCGGAGCGACACGGGCTTGACTTAACGGCGTATTACGCGGTCATCGCATGCTTCTCGGCCGATTCGGTGACGACTTCGTCGTCGTCCGAGCGGATCAGGTGGTCGAAGGCGGACAGGGCAGCCTTGGCACCTTCGCCGGTGGCGATGATGATCTGCTTGTACGGCACCGTGGTGACGTCGCCGGCGGCAAACACGCCTGGCAGCGAGGTCTGGCCGCGCGCATCCACCTCGATCTCGCCGTGACGCGACAGCGCCAGCGTGCCCTTCAGCCACTCGCTGTTCGGCACCAGGCCGATCTGCACGAACACGCCTTCCAGTTCGACCTTGTGCGACACGTTGGTGTTGCGGTCCGTGTAGCTCAGGCCGTTGACGATCTTGCCGTCGCCGTGGATCTCGGTGGTTTGCGCCGAGGTGATCACGGTAACGTTCGGCAGGCTGCGCAGCTTGCGTTGCAGCACCGCGTCAGCGCGCAGTTCGGCGCCAAACTCGATCAGCGTCACATGCTTGACCAGGCCGGCCAGGTCGATCGCCGCTTCCACGCCGGAGTTGCCGCCGCCGATCACCGACACGCGCTTGCCCTTGAACAGCGGACCGTCGCAGTGCGGGCAGTAGGCCACGCCGTGGTTGCGGTATTCCTTCTCGCCCGGCACGTTGATCTCGCGCCAGCGGGCGCCGGTCGCCAGGATCACCGACTTGGCTTTCAGCACGGCGCCGGAGGCGGTGTGCACCTCGGTCACCTTGCCCACCTGCACCAGCTTGCTGGCGCGCTGGGTGTTCATGATGTCGACGTCGTATTCACGGACGTGCTGTTCCAGCGCCACCGCGAATTTCGGGCCTTCGGTTTCCTTGACCGAGATGAAGTTCTCGATCGCCAGCGTGTCCAGCACCTGGCCGCCGAAACGCTCGGCCAGCACGCCGGTGCGGATGCCTTTGCGGGCCGCGTAGATCGCCGCCGCCGCGCCGGCCGGGCCACCGCCGACCACCAGCACGTCGAACACGTCTTTCTTGCTGATCTCGGCTGCCTGGCGCACGCCGGCGTTGGTGTCCAGCTTGGCCAGGATTTCCTCGACCGAGGTGCGGCCCTGGCCGAAATGCTGGCCGTTCAGGAACATCATCGGCACGGCCAGGATCTGGCGGTCTTCCACTTCCTTGGCGAACAGGCCGCCGTCAATGGTGGTGACCTTGATGCGCGGGTTGATCACCGACATGGCGTTGAGCGCCTGCACCACGTCCGGGCAGTTATGGCAGGTCAGCGACATGAAGGTTTCGAATTCGTAATCGCCTTCCAGGTTGCGGATCTGGTCGATGACGGCTTCGTCGAATTTGATGGTGTGGCCGCCGACTTGCAGCAGCGCCAGCACCAGCGAGGTGAATTCGTGGCCCATCGGAATCGCGGCGAAACGCACGCCGATGTCCGTGCCGGCACGGTTGATGCTGAACGACGGCGTACGCACGCCAGCTTCGGTGCGCTCCACCAGCGAGATCTTGTCGCTCAACTCGGCAATGTCGAGGAGCAGTTCTTTCATCTCACGGGCTTTGGCGCTGTCATCGAGCGAAGCGACCAGTTCCAGTGGGTGAACCACTTTCTCGAGGTAGGCTTTCAACTGGGTTTTGAGGGTAGCGTCCAACATGATGTTCTTCCTTTTCACAAATATTTAGGCGTATGCCGGGCCGGACGCCCGGTCCGGCATCGCGGTAACTACTTGTTTGCTGCGGTCTTGATCAAAACGCGATCAAGAATTAGATCTTGCCGACCAGGTCCAGCGATGGGGTCAGGGTAGCGGCACCCTCGGTCCACTTGGCTGGGCACACCTGGCCTGGGTGCTCGGCAACGTACTTGGCTGCCTTGACTTTGCGCAGCAGTTCGGTAGCGTCGCGGCCGATGCCGTTGTCGTGCACTTCCATCACTTTGATCTGGCCTTCCGGATTGATGACGAAGGTGCCGCGCAGTGCCAGGCCTTCTTCTTCGATCATCACTTCGAAGTTGCGCGACAGGGTGCCGGTTGGGTCGCCGATCAGCGGGTAGTTCACTTTTTTGATGGCATCCGAGGTGTCGTGCCATGCCTTGTGGGCGAAGTGGGTGTCGGTCGAGACGCCGTACACTTCCACGCCCAGTTTGGCGAATTCAGGTTGCTGCTCGGCCAGGTCTTCCAGTTCGGTTGGGCACACGAAGGTGAAGTCGGCTGGGTAGAACATCAGAACGGACCACTTGCCTTTCAGGGTCTCTTCGCTCACGTCGATGAATTTGCCGGCGTGGTATGCGGTGGCCTTGAATGGTTTGATTTGGGTGTTGATCAGGGACATTGTGGTTTCCTCGTTGGGTTGTGAATCATTGAGACGCCAGTTTAAGCGTTTTTATCCCATTTGCAAAATTGATTGTTCCAATAGTTTCAATTGGATTTGACTATCGCATCTGCGGTGGACATAGCATTATCCCGCAGGAAGGCGTCGAATTGTTCGGCCGGCAGCGGCTTGGCGAACAGATAACCCTGGCCGTAGTCGCAGCCGGCCGCCGCCAGCAGGTCGCGCTGTTCCGGCGTCTCCACGCCCTCGGCGATCACCTTCAGGTCCAGCTTGTGCGCCATGACGATGATGGCTTCGGACAGCGCCATGTCGCTGGACTCCGGCGCCAGGTTGCGGGTGAAGGAGCGGTCGATCTTCAGGTAATCGATGTCGAACTTCTTCAGGTAGGACAGCGACGAGTAGCCGGTGCCGAAGTCGTCCAGCGCCACCTGGATGCCGGCGTCGCGCAATTGCAGCAGGCGGTTGCTGACCGCCTGGCTGGCGTCCAGCAGCAGCCCCTCGGTGATTTCCACCACCAGCGACTGGCCGGGCAGCGCCAGCGATTGCAGGTGCTGCAGCCAGCCCTGGTAGGACTGGCCCTCGCGCTGGAACTCGGCCGGCGACTGGTTCAGGCTGATCTGGAAGTCGCCATACACCTGCTGGCGCCAGCGCCGCACCCAGCGCGCCGACTCGCGGAACACCCATTCGCCGATGTCGACGATCAGCCCGCTCGACTCGGCCAGCGGAATGAATTCCAGCGGACTGACCAGGCCGCGCTGCGGATGGTTCCAGCGGATCAGCGCCTCGGCCTTGTGGATGGCGCCGCTCTGCAGGTGGACGATGGGCTGGAAGTACAGCGCGAACTGCTCGCCCTTGAGCGCGCCGCGCAGGTCGTTGGTCAGGCGCATGCGGTTCAGCGCCGCCACCTGCAGGGTCGGCGTGAAATAGCTGTAGCGGTTGCGGCCGGCGCCCTTGGCGGCGTACATCGCCTGGTCGGCGTGCTTGAGCAGGTCGTCGATGTCGAGCGCGTCGTCCGGATACAGCGTGATGCCGATGCTGGCCGAGACGAAGGCCTGCTCCTCGCCCAGGTCGAACGGCTGCAGCAGGCGGTTGAGGATGTCCTGGGCGATGCGCTCCACCTGCTCGCCCGACTCCAGCTCGGTCAGGATGACGGTGAACTCGTCGCCGCCCAGCCGCGCCACCGTGTCCGACTTGCGCACGCAGGCGCCGATGCGGCGCGCGGCGTCGACCAGCAGCACGTCACCCTGCTGGTGGCCGAGCGTGTCGTTGACCTCCTTGAAGTGGTCGAGGTCGATGAACAGCAGGGCGATGCGCGACTGCGCGCGCTGGCTCTTCAGCATGTCGTGCGCCAGCCGGTCGAGGAACATGCGGCGGTTGGGCAGCTGGGTCAGCGTGTCGAAGTTGGCCTGCTGCCAGATCAGCGTCTCGCTCTGCTTCTTGGCGGTGACGTCCTCGATCATGCACAAATGGTGCGGATGGCTGCCGGCCTCGGGCGCGATGGCGTTGACCGAGACGTCGATCCACGCCACCGAGCCATCCGGCCGGAACAGCCGGCTGAGGGCCTTGAAGCTGCTGATCTGCTGCGTGGTCAGCAGCGCCATCTGCGCCTTGATCGCCACCACGTCGTCCGGGTGGCCCACCTCCAGCCACCGCAGCGCGCGCAGCTCGTGCTGCGAACGTCCCAGTATCTCCTGGTAACGCGCATTGATATCGCGGTATTCATACGTGATCGAATCGATCAGCGCGATGCCCAGCGGGGACGCCTCGAACATCGTGCGAAAGCGCTGCTCGCCGTGGCGGATGGTTTCCAGCGCGCGCTTGCGCTCGCGCGCCAGTTGGCTGAAGTGGATGGCCGCGCCCAGCACCAGCAGCAACCCCACGCCGGCCAGCGCGCGGTACAGCCAGACCAGGCTGAAGCCGGGACGGGCGCCATCGGCCTGGTACACGAAGCCGTCGAAGCGGGCGCGCCGGTCCATCATGCCCAGGCCGGCGTAGACCTCGGCAATGTGCTGCCAGCGCTCCGGGTTCATGTAGCCGATTTCCACCAGCACCGGCTGTACCAGCGGCACCATCTGGTGCGCCTCGTACAGCAGGTGCTGGCGGTCGCTGCGGCGCGAGTACTTGCTCAGGATCATATCGACCGCTTCTTCCTGGTGGCTCATCGCCCATTGCCAGCCGCGCATGCTGGCGGCGCGGAACGCCTTGACCCGCTCCGGATGGTTGATCAGCTCCTGCTCGGTGGTGAACAGGTTGTCGCCGTAAAAATCGATGCCGACCGCGCGCGGGCTGTAGATATCGTACGGAAAGCCCAGGCGGTCGAGAGTGTCCGGCTCGTTGGTGGTGTAGATCGCCATGGCGTCCACCTTGCCGTTGATCAGGTCGTCGGGATTGAAGCTGTGCTCGACCCGCTGGAAGCTACTCGGCGGCACGCCCTCCTTGGTCAGATAGGCCAGCAGCTCGTCGGCGTTGCCGAGATCGTCGCTGAGGGAGCCGATCATCGCGCGCTTGCCGATCAGGCGGCGGATGTCGGGATCGCCGCCGGTCTGGCGCATCGCCAGCGCGTACGGCGAATGCTGGAAGATCACTCCCAGCACCACCACCGGCTTGCCGGCCATGCGCGCCAGCAGCAGGCTGCTGCTGCCGGTGCCGTACTCGGCCTTGCCGGCGATGACGTCGCGCTCGGGCGCGTTGCCGTCCAGCCCTTCGAGGATGCGCACGTCGAGGCCGGCCTCGCGGTAATAGCCCAGCTCGCGGGCGGCATAGTAGCCGGCGAACTGGAACTGGTGGACGTGCTTGAGCTGCAGCGTGACTTTTTCCAGCGCCGAGGCCGGCGCGGCCGCCAGCAGCAGGGCGGCGGCGCACAGCGAGGCGAGGGCGGAGCGGCATCCAGTCACAGTGATTCCGGGGCAAACGAGAGTGACTCTAGTGTAGCCGCTTCGCCCGGCGCCACGCTGCTTTATGCCAACGTGACGGTACAAAAAGCAACGGACGGCCAGGCTGGCGCCGGCCGTCCGTCGCTGCGGATGACAACCGCTTAGTTCGGGTTAGAGATGCTGACCGGCACCGCCGAGATCACCGTCTTGCCGTTGCCCAGCTGGCCATCGGCGTTGCGGCCCCAGGTCCACAGCGAGTTGTCGGCTTTGAGGCCGGCGCTGTGGCCGGCGCCGGCGCTGATGCTGACCCAGGTGCGGTCGGCGCCGACCTGGATCGGCGAGATCTGGTCGATGCCGCTGCCGTCGCCCAGCTGGCCGTCGCTGTTGGCGCCCCAGGCCCACAGCGTGCCGTTGCTGCGCACCGCCAGCGTGTGGGCGCCGCCGGCGGCGATGATGGTCCAGTCGCTGTCGGTGGTGATCTGGGCCGGCGCGCTGACGGTGCCGCTGCCGGCGTTGTTGCCCACCTGGCCCGAGCCGTTGTTACCCCAGGCCCACAGCTTGCCGGTCGAATCGATCGCCACCGAGTGGGTGGCGCCGGCCGCGACCGCGTTATAGGTCAGGCTGCCGATCTTGGCCGGGGTCGGCACCGGCGTGGTACTGACCGCGGCGTTGCCCAGCTGGCCGTAGGTGTTGTCGCCCCAGGTCCACAGCGAACCGTCCTTGGCGATCGCCATGGTGTGGGTGCCGCCGGCGCTGGCCGCCGTGTAGGTGGCGGTGTTGGTCTTGTCGGTGCCGCCGACCTTGACCGGCGCGGTGCGCACCTGCAGCGTCAGGTCACCCAGCTGGCCTTCCGAGTTGCGGCCCCAGGCCCACAGCGTGCCGTCCGATTTCAGCGCCACCACGTGGTATTTGCCGGCCCAGACGCCGACCCAGTTGGTGTCCTTGCCGATCAGCGTCGGCACCGAGCGGTTGACCTGGTCGCCCAGGCCCAGCTGGCCGTTGCTGTTCAGGCCCCAGGCCCACAGCGTGCCGCCGGCGGTGGTCGAGGAACCGCTGTTGGCGCGCAGGCCGATGGCGAACTGGTCGCCGACAGCGATCTTGGTCCAGGCGGTGGCGGCAGCGCCGTTGCTGACCACCACCGGCGACAGGCGCTGGGTGGTGCTGCTGTCGCCCAGCTGGCCCCAGTTGTTCTGGCCCCACGCGTACAGCTTGCCGTCGGCGCGGCGGGCGATGGTCTGGAAGCCGCCGGCCGACACGTCCTTCCACGGCGCGATGACGGTGATGGTGACCGAGCCGGTCACGCCGTCCTGGGTGGCGTTGATGGTTTCGGTGCCGACCGCGACGCCGGTGACCACGCCGGTGGCGCTGGCCACCGAGGCGATGGTGGCGTTGCCGCTCTTGGTCGACCAGGCCAGGCCGCCGGCCACGGTCAGCGCCTTGGTGGTGCCGTCCGAATAAGTGCCGG
This sequence comes from Duganella sp. 1224, assembly GCF_013408245.1. Lineage (GTDB taxonomy): Bacteria > Pseudomonadota > Gammaproteobacteria > Burkholderiales > Burkholderiaceae_D > Rugamonas. The sequence continues at coordinate 216,583 of NZ_JACBYS010000004.1, read as the reverse complement.
TGGCGGTGGCGGTCTGGGTGGTGGTGACCGGCAGGGTGGTGGAATTCAGGCTGACGGCGATGCTTTTCAGCGTCACGGGGCCGGACGAGCCGCCACCGCCGCCGCCACCACCACCGCCGCATGCGGCCAGCACGGCAAACAGCGGTACCAGCAAGAGGGAGGAGAGTTTAAATTTAGTCATGATCTTCCAGTTCACAGAATAAGGCCTGCGGTGCACACAGTGTAGGCCGGCAGCGCGGCGACAGATCGCACGAGCAGAACTGGATTATCCACGTTATTAAGCCGCTACGCTAACTTAACAACATTTCTTTTGAGAATTTATGCAAAAAAAAGCACCCCGGAGGGTGCTTTCGTGGTGCGGCTTACTTGCGCCCGCGCGGCGGCGGCGCGCCGCGTCCGCCCTTGGCCGGTGCCGCTGCCGGCGCCGCCTTCTTGACCTTGATGGTATCCAGGATCGACGGCTTGGCCTTGGTCTCGACGGTGGCGCGCGCGGTCAGCGAGCCGGTCAGCGCGTTCGGGCGGCCGCGGTGGCCGGCGGCCGGCTGCGGCGCGCGCGGGTTGCGCTTGCCCTCGCCCGGCGCCAGCATCGGCATCGCCCGCTTGCCCTGCGAAGCCTTGAAGTTTTCTTCGCCCACCACGTACGGCGGAATCAGGTGGCGCTCGCCGGTGCCGATCAGGTCGCCCCGGCCCATGCCGCGCAGCGCCTCGCGCAGGATCGGCCAGTTCTTCGGATCGTAGTAGCGCAAGAAGGCCTTGTGCGCGCGCCGCTGCTTGAGGCTGCGCGGCGTGAACACTTCCTCCGAATCCTCGGTGACCTTGTGCAGCGGATTGCGGCGCGAGTGGTACATGGCGCTGGCCATGGCCATCGGCGTCGGCATGAAGGTCTGCACCTGGTCGAGGCGGAAGTTGTTCTTTTTCAGCCACAGCGCCAGGTTCAGCATGTCCTCGTCGGTCGCGCCCGGGTGGGCGGCGATGAAGTACGGAATCAGGTACTGCTTCTTGCCCGCCTCCAGCGAATACTTCTCGAACAGCGCCTTGAACTCGTCGTAGGCGCCGATGCCCGGCTTCATCATCTTGCTCAGCACATTCGATTCGGTGTGCTCGGGCGCGATCTTCAGCAGGCCGCCGACGTGGTGGGTCACCAGCTCCTTGACGTACTCGGGCGAACGCACCGCCAGGTCGTAGCGCAGCCCGGACTGGATCAGGATCTTCTTGATGCCCGGGATTTCGCGCGCGCGGCGGTACAGCTTGATCAGCGGATTGTGGTTGGTGCCGAGGTTGACACAGATCGACGGATACACGCACGACAGGCGGCGGCAGGTCTTCTCGATTTCCTTGTCCTTGCACGACAGACGGTACATATTGGCGGTCGGGCCGCCGAGGTCGGAGATGATGCCGGTGAAGCCCTTGGTCTTGTCGCGGATGTGCTCGATCTCGCGCAGGATCGACGGTTCCGAGCGGCTCTGGATGATGCGGCCCTCATGCTCGGTGATCGAGCAGAACGTGCAGCCGCCGAAGCAGCCGCGCATGATGTTGACCGAGAAGCGTATCATTTCCCACGCCGGGATGTTGGCGTTGCCATAGCTCGGGTGCGGGGCGCGCGCGTAATTCATGTCGTAGACGTTGTCCATCTCGTCCATCTGCAGCGGCAGCGGCGGCGGGTTCATCCAGACGTCGCGGTCGCCGTGGCCCTGCACCAGCGCGCGCGCGTTGCCAGGGTTGGACTCCAGGTGGAACACGCGCGAGGCGTGCGCGTACATCACCGGGTCGTTGGCCACGGTCTCGAACGACGGCAGGCGCACCACGGTCTTGTGGTGCTTTTCCAGCTCCATCGCGCGCCGCTCCTCGCGGCTCATGATGCGGATCGGCTTGTATTCGGACGGCGGCGGCGCCGGCGGCGCGGCTTCGATCACGGCCCTGGTCGGCTCGACCATGGCGGGATTCGTTTCCTCGGCCGGCTTGGCGTTCGGATCGCTGCTGGTAGCGCAGGTCGGCGAATTCGGCTCGACCATCAGATAAGGATCGATATGCTTGTCGACCTTGCCTGGCGTATCGACGCGGGTGCTGTTGTGCACGCCCCACTCCTCGCCCGGCATCCAGCCGGCCGGCACCAGGAAGGCGGTGCCGCGCAGGTCGCGGATGCTCTTGATGTTCTCGCCCTCGGCCATGCGGCGCGTGAGGTCGACCAGCGCGCGTTCGGCGTTACCGAAGATCAGCATGTCGGCCTTGGACTCGAACAGCACCGAGCGGCGCACCTTGTCCGACCAGTAATCGTAGTGGGCGATGCGGCGCAGCGACGCCTCGATCGAGCCGATCACCACCGGCGTGCCGGGGAAGGCCTCGCGGCAGCGCTGGGCGTAGACGGTGACGGCGCGGTCGGGACGCTTGTTCGGCTCGCCGTTCGGGGTGTAGGCGTCGTCCGAACGCGGCTTGCGGTCGGCCGTGTAGCGGTTGACCATCGAATCCATATTGCCGGCCGTGACGCCGTAGTACAGGCGTGGCTTGCCCAGCGCGCGGAAGGCGTCGGCCGACTGCCAGTCCGGCTGGGCGATGATGCCGACGCGGTAGCCATTGGCTTCCAGCAGGCGACCGACCAACGCCATGCCGAAGCTCGGATGGTCGATATAGGCGTCGCCGGTCACCAGGATGACGTCGCACTCGTCCCAGCCGAGCTGGTCCATCTCCGCGCGCGACATCGGCAGGAAAGGCGCGACGGGAGCGCGTTCAGACCGCTTCGGGACGGCCGCAAATAAATTGGTAGGGGGATTCATGGGGCCGTATTGTACCGGAATTGGCCCCGTTCCGCGCACGCGGCGAAGAATTTCCTTTTACTTTTCAAACACTTGTGCGAAAACGCTATCAAATGCCCATGTTTGACAGGATGGTACCGAGCTCGCGCAGGCCCGACTCCAGCGTCGGATGCTTGGCGGCGAACTTGGCCGACAGCTCCTGCGAGCGCTCGGCCAGGCCATAGGTGGTGGACTCGCCGGGAGCCGGCGCGGCGCCGCGTTCCAGCAGCGCCTGGATATCGCCATTCAGCTGGCGCAGCAGGTCCAGCAGTTCCTCATCGACCGGACCGGCATTGGCCAGATTGGCGTGCAGGCTCTTGAGCGAAGTTTTCAGATTGCTGTCCATAATCGTTCCCTGTTTAGAATTTGGTGGCCAGATACAGTTCTTCGACCTGCGCCCTGGCCCACGGCGTCTTGCGCAAGAACTTCAGGCTGGACTTGATGCTGGGATCGCTGATGAAACAGTTGATATCGATCCGCTGCGCCAGTTGTTCCCAGCCATAGTATGCCTGCAGACGGGTCACAATCGCTTCCAGCGTCACGCCGTGTAATTGGTTGTTCGGGGTATTCATGAAGTGATTGTACACAAACTGACTGTGGCGCCGGTGTGATGCTTAACGCAAGCTTTTGCGCCAGATCAGCACCGGCCACGCAGCGGCGCTCTAGAGTGGCTTCTTTTTCCCCCGGAGAAGCTCATGATGCGCGCAGTCATCTGCAAAGGCGACCCGACCTCGCACGGCGGCAAAGTCCTGGAAGGCAACGAGCTGATCACGACCAACGGCCGCGCCGTCGCGCAACTGGGGCATAAAACCTTCTGTCCGCAGTGCAAAGGGACATTTCCCATCATTGAAGGGCTGGACTTCCACACCTACGCCGGCATCGGCACGGCGGTCGACGGCATGCAAACCGCCTGCGGCGCCAAACTGATCGCCACCCAGCAGCAGATGGTGATCGACGATGGCGGCGGCGGCGGTGGCGCGACCGACAGCGCGTCCGCATCGGCCAACAGCGCCATGCCCAGCGAAAGCCGCAGGCCATACAGCGGCGCCTTCCGCGCTGTTGACGACACCACCGGCCAACCGGTCGCCGGCCTGCCCTACCGCATCGAACTGCCCGACGGCCGCACCGTGCGCGGCGTGACCGATGAAGACGGCCACACCCGGCACGTCAGCAGCGACAACCCGGACACCGTCAAGCTCTACTGGGAAAGCGAGGCGAGCGATGAGTGATGCCGCCGCCACCCTGGACACCAACGCCAGCGTCAAAGCCGTCCCCGTGAGCGCCAGACGAACAGTCTGCTACCAATTTGACACCACAGCTTCTAAAGCCAAAACCTTGGCGCTGCCTTATCTGGTGGTCATCGACGGCAAAATACAAAACGGAGGCAAAGCACGGACACTAGATATCTCTCGACAGATCAAGCTCAACGTGGCGACTGGCAGCAAAGTCGCACTCTATCTGAACAGCGACGTCCATCCTAATTCTCGGCAATACCCCGTTTATGAAGTTGAGGTAGGTGAGCATGACGTTTTAGTCAACATCGTGGAAAAAAAAGGTCAGTTTAGCGATCTCAAACCTGTTGTTGGAAAACCCGAGTTTCGTCCCTCAAATAGCCGTGTCGCCTGTTACCAGGCTAGCCTGACAGGAAATATCTGGCAGATGGTCTCCCATCGATATACAGAAGCCGAGGCTAATTCATTAATGCCGGATGAGACTCCAGCTGTTGTCCGCGATGCTGTGTGTAGCATTTATCGCGGACTACCCGGAGCCATGCTGAAGATAGCTAATCACAAGAACAAAGACACGGGTGCGCTAGTCGTTCAGTTTCAGAGGTCCGGTAATGCCGAAGAGAACATTAAAAACTGTTCTCTTATGAAAGATGTGCTGCCGCGAACACATCCATGTGCGTTCGCCGCCCTTTTCAGCGCTGCCTGCACGGTCGGCATCGACGAAATACTGGTTACCTCGACATGGCGGCCGATGCATGGCTCGATTTTGCACAGAGCTGGTCTCGGCCTCGATATAACCACTATCCGCGATGCCGACGGTAAGGTCCAGATAAATCGAGAAGGACTTACTGAGCCGGGACAATCAAAAAATCCAAATGTTAGTGATCTGGAGAAGGATCTTTACACCCAATCGCAAAAGGCATCCAAGGCTAAAGACAATAAATCCTCTAACGACTCTTCAGAGTTGCTAAACAAGTGGAAAGCTCAAGTTGAAAAATCCGATCCGAAACTTATGCGCAAGCTTCGTGAGGCATTGGGCAAGGAAAAATCAATCAAGCAAATATTCGACCCCTGGTATATGGAGGTTAATACTAACAACGGACAAATCGTCGCAAATGCACAAATAACTAGCAATGAGAAAATACATGACAACCATCTTCATCTAACTATTTGGGAGCACAATATCTATGAATAAGTTAGCCATTATTCATTCAACTTGGTTCGCCTTGATGCTGACTTCCGCATCACACGCGCAGACCCTCGAGCAAATGATGCTGGAGATAAGCCAGAGCAGCAGCAAGCCGTGGGAAATTCAATACGTGATTTTTGTGGCGCCAGAAAAAGACATACGTCAGCAAAGGACTTACGCACAACGGATTAATCAGAAAATGGCTCCAAATAAAAATTTACTTTACCTTAATGCAAAAGAATTACTTTCCCCTTCTTACCTCATCGGTCCACTTGCTGTTGTGATGGTCCGCTTTACTCCAAGTGCTCAGGTGGTCAATCCAGCTGCGCCACTTTCGCATTTTACCGCGCGAAGAACTAATTTTGATCGCATGGTATTTGTTAAGACAAGTGGCAAAAAAGATCGCCACCTTTACCACTTTGCAAATTGGTATGACGAAGATCTGGAATTTCCTGCGCTCTGCACATCCGATGACTCGGCGTATTACGAAAAGGGTGAGGATAATAAATCAGGGGTAGGTTATTTTGGCTGTGTTGAATGGGCAAGCCAACTCTACAATCCAAATCAGCCTTACATTGACGTCACCACCTACACTGATGAAGGGGGCTTTATCAGGCACTTCATGGGATGGTCAAGATTTACTGATAAGAAAAAGCCAATCATCGGCCAGCATAATGGTATTTGGATGTGTCTGCTCGATTGTCCCCACGGTGACAGACCCGGAATCATTACAGATATTGCGGCATGGTCGATACAACATGAACTGCCTGTTCCTAAAGAGAAAATTAATTACGAAGACTAGTGAGCATGAATAAAAAAGAGGAGATGAAACGGTCCAAACCTGAATATTCCAAAAAACTACAGAGACGATATTAACGAGCATAACCACTATAAGCAAACTTGGTAAGGAGAACACCGTGTATAGAATCAAAGTCCAGTTGGCGGGCGTGTTGGCTTGTTTGATGACGTTGTCACACGCGGAGGATCTCAGTGAGGCAGAGCAACACGACTGGCTCGAACGCGACTGGGAAATTCGCTACTTGCTGTTTATCTCGCCAGCATAGGACCGGGCAAAAGACTATCGTGAAGCGCAGCAAATGAATTCTAAAGACAGCAGGAGAGGCTCTGCTTCTCCCCTCCGTCATGGTGGAATACTGATGCGAAACGCTACGACTTTTTCGGCACCAAACAGTCAGGCTATTGCCACGACCCTGATTTCTTTCGATGCTAAAGGCAATGTAACCGGCGGCGACAACGATCTGCGAGGATTTACGGGAAGGCGGTCACTCAACGACCTTATCATGCTCGTCCCGCCCGATTATCCGGCGACCCAACCGTATGCGCTTCCTTATCTCAGGTGGTCGCAGGGCATTCCAGGCAATCTCAGTTTTGGTCCCAGCCCATGTACTTTCCTCGATCGCGCGCGATACGAGAAAGGGTGGAAAAGCGGAAGACATTTTGGTGACGTCGGTTGCAGAGAATGGACGGCGCAACTGTTTGACGAAGAACGCCCTTATATCGATGTCACCACCTACACAAAGCGCGGCAACTTCATCGGCCAACTCGTCGGGTGGGCCCGACTGAAAGACGCACCCAAGCCTGTCATCGGCATGCATGGCAATACCTGGCTATGTCTCCATGACTGCCCAGCGGACGAACGGCCAGGCGTCATCCCCGACATCGAGGCATGGACCAGCAGACATGGCTATCCCATGCCAGAGCGCCCTGACTATCAGCCGCAATATCCGGACAAAAACTACTACCGCGATATCGCATGCGAGTAGCACTGGCGAAGGGCCGGCGCTACTCGCCATGCAGATTACTTCTCGGTCAGACCACGGCGCTCCAGCAGGGGTTCGATCTGGGCGTCGCGGCCGCGGAAGTTGCGGTACATCTGCATCGCATCCATGGTGCCGCCCTTCGACAGCAGCATCTTGCGGAAGTAGTCGCCGTTCTTGCGCAGCATGCCGCCGTTTTCGGTGAACCAGTTCACCGTGTCGGCGTCCAGCTTTTCCGACCACAGGTAGCCGTAGTAGCCGGCCGAGTAGCCACCCGCGAACACGTGCGAGAAGTAGGTGGTGCGGTAGCGCGGCGGCACCGGCGCGTAATCGACGCCGGCGTCCTTCAGCGATTGCGCCTCAAAGCTCAGCACATCCGACGGCATCTGCGACACGCCCAGCTGGTGCCATTTCTGGTCCAGGATCGACGCCGCCAGGTACTCGGTGGTGCGGAAGCCTTCGTTGAATTTCTTCGACGCGATCACCTTGTCCAGCAGTTCCTGCGGCATCGGCGCGCCGGTCTGGTAATGCTTGGCGTAGTTGGCCAGCACTTCCGGCCACACCGACCACATTTCGTTGACCTGCGACGGGAATTCGACGAAGTCGCGCGGCACGCGGGTGCCGGCGAAACGCGGGTACTTCACGTTGGAGAACATGCCGTGCAGCGCGTGGCCGAATTCGTGGAAGGTGGTGCGCACCTCGTCGTAGGTGAGCAGCGTTGGCTCGCCCGGATTCGGCTTCGGAATATTCAGGTGGTTGGCCACCACAGGATGGGTGCCCATCAGCGACGATTGCGACACGTAGGCGTTCATCCACGCGCCACCGCGCTTGTTGGAGCGCGCGTAGTAGTCGCCGATGAAGATGGCCAGTTGCTTGCCGTTGGCGTCGAACACGTCCCACACGCGCACGTCCGGGTCGTACACCGGCAAGTCCTTGCGCTCCTTGAAGGTCAGGCCATACACCTTGTTGGCGGCGTAGAACACGCCGTTGGTGATGACGCTATTCAGCTCGAAGTAGGGACGCAGCTGGTTCTGGTCGAAGTTGAAGCGCTCGGCGCGCACCTTGTCGCTGTAAAAGGCCCAGTCCTGCGCGGCCAGCTGGAAACCGCCTTTTTCCTTGTCGATCACCTGCTGGATCTCGGCGCCTTCCTTCTTGGCGTTGGCGACGGCGGGGCGGGCGAATTCGGACAGCATCTTGTTGACGGCGTCCGGGTCATGCGCGGTCTGGTCTTCCAGCGCGTAGGCGGCGTAGCTTGGATAGCCCAGCAGCGCGGCCTTCTCGGCACGCAGCTTGGCCAGCGACAGCACCACTTGCGTGTTGTCGTACTTGCCGCCATGGCTGCCGCGCGCCAGCGACAACGCCATCAGCTTCTCACGCACCGCGCGGTTGGTCAGCACCGACAGGCTGGCCTGGCCGGTGGTGTTCACGACCGGGATCAGGAACTTGCCGTCCATGCCCTTGGCCTTGGCGGCGGCAGCGGCGGCGTCGATCGCCTTGTCCGACAGGCCGGCCAGTTCTTCACGCGTGTCCACCACCAGCGCCGAGGCGTTGGCTTCTTCCAGCACGTTCTGCGCGAAGGTGGTTTGCAGCTTGGCCAGTTCCGCGTTCATCGCTTTCAGCTTGGCCTTGTCGGCATCGGACAGCTGCGCGCCGGCGCGCACGAAGTCGGTGTGGTAGCGCTCCAGCAGGTACTTCGATTCCGCGTCCAGGTGCAGCTTGTCGCGCTTGTCGTACAGCGTTTTGATGCGCGCGTACAGCTTGCTGTTCAGGCGAATGGCGTCGCTGTGGGCGGCCAGTTTCGGCGACAGCTCGCGTTCCAGCGCCTTGAAGGTGTCGTTGGTGTTGGCGCCGGACAGGTTGCCGAACACGCTCGATACGCGCGACAGCAGCTGGCCGGATTTTTCCATCGCCACGATGGTGTTGTCGAACGTCGGCGCGGCCTTGTTGTTGGCGATGGCCTCGATTTCGGCGGCGTTCTGGCGCATGCCTTCCTCGAACGCCGGCGCATAGTCCTCGTTCTTGATCTTGTCGAAGGCCGGGTAGCCGAACGGCAGGGTGCTCGGCTTGGCGAACGGGTTCGACGCGGGCAGCAGCGAAGCCGGTTCCGCGTGGGCGATGCTGAACACTGCCGCTACGCTGGCGGCGATGATAACGTTGGTGCGATTCATGGAGGTCCCTTTACATTATTTGCCGGTCAGGCCACGGCGTTCCAGCAGCGGCTCGATCACCGGATCGCGGCCGCGGAAGTTGCGGAACAAATTCATCGCATCGTCCGTGCCGCCGCGCGACAGCAGCTTGGCACGGAACCAGTCGCCGTTCTTGCGTTGCAGGCCGCCGTTTTCCTTGAACCATTCGACGGTGTCGGCGTCCAGCTTTTCCGACCACAGGTAGGCGTAGTAGCCGGCCGAGTAACCGCCGGAGAAGCTGTGCGAGAAGTAGGTGGTGCGGTAGCGCGGCGGCACCGGCGCGAAGTCGACGCCCATGTCCTTCAGCGATTGGGCTTCAAACGCCAGCACGTCGGTCGGGATCTGGGCGGGCGTCAGTTGATGCCAGCGCTGGTCGAGCAGCGACGCGGACAGATATTCCGTGGTCAGGAAGCCCTGGTTGAATTTCTTCGACGCGATCACCTTGTCCAGCAGCTCCTTCGGCATCGGCTCGCCGGTCTTGTAATGCTTGGCGTAGTTGGCCAGCACTTCCGGCCACACGGCCCACATCTCGTTGACCTGCGATGGATACTCGACAAAGTCGCGCGGCACGCTGGTGCCCGAGAAGCGAGGATACTTCACGTTGGAGAACATGCCATGCAGCGCGTGGCCGAATTCGTGGAAGGCGGTCTTCACTTCATCGTAGGTCAGCAGCGTCGGCTCGCCGGCCGGCGGCTTCGGAATGTTGAGGTGATTAGCCACCACCGAATGGGTGCCCAACAGCGACGATTGCGACACGTACTCGTTCATCCATGCGCCGCCCTGCTTGTTGGAGCGGGCGTACATGTCGGCGATAAAGATGGCCAGCTGCTTGCCGTCGGCGTCGAACACGTCGAACACGCGCACGTCCGGGTTGTACACCGGCAGATCCTTGCGCTCCTTGAACGACAGGCCATACAGCTTATTGGCGGCGTAGAACACGCCATTGGTCAGCACGTTGTTGAGTTCAAAATAAGGCTTGAGCTGATTCTCGTCGAAGGCGAAGCGCTGCGCGCGCACCTTGTCGGTGTAGTAGGCCCAGTCGGCGGCGCCGATCTTGAAGCCGCCCTTGTCGGCGTCCACCACCGCCTGCAGGTCGGCCGCTTCCTTCTTCGCGTTGTTGACGGCCGGCTTGGCGAGTTCGCCCAGCAGCTTGTTGACCGACGCGGTGTCGTGCGCGGTCTGGTCTTCCAGCGAGTAGGCGGCGAAGTTCTCGTAACCCAGCAGCGTGGCCTTTTCGGCGCGCGCCTTGGCGATCTTCAGCACCACCTCGCGGTTGTCGAACTCACCGCCATGGCTGCCGCGCGCCAGCGACAGCGCCATCAGCTTCTCGCGCACCGCGCGATTGGTCAGCACTGCCAGCGGCGGCTGGCCGGAGGTGTTGACCAGGGCGACGAAGAATTTGCCGTCCATGCCCTTGGCCTTGGCGGCGGCAGCGGCAGAGTCGATGGCGGCGGGGCTCATGCCGGCCAGCTCTTCACGCGTGTCCACCACCAGGCCGGAGGCATTGGTTTCCTTCAGCACGTTCTGGGTGAAGGTGGTTTGCAGCTTGGCGATGGTGCCGTTGATGGCCTTTAGCTTTTCCTTGTCGGCGGCCGACAGCTTGGCGCCGGCGCGCACGAAGTCGGTGTGGTAGCGCTCCAGCAGGTGTTCGGATTCCGGGTCCAGCTTCAGCGAGGCGCGCTTGTCGTACAGCGCTTTCACGCGGGCGTACAGCCTGGCGTTGAGGTAGATGGCGTCGTTGTGCGCGGCCAGCTTGGGCGACATTTCGCTGTCGATGGCGTCCAGCTTGTCGTTGGTGTTGGCGCCCTGCAGGTTGCCGAAGATGGTCTGCACGCGGGTCAGCAGCGCGCCGGATTTTTCCATCGCCACGATGGTGTTGTCGAAGCTCGGCGCGGCCTTGTTGTTGGCGATGGCGTCGATTTCCTTCAGGTGCTGGCGCATGCCTTCGTTGAAGGCGGGGATGAAGTGCTCGTCCTTGATCTTGTCAAACGCCGGATAGTGGAACGGCAGCGTGCTTTCAACGGCCAGCGGATTGCCAGCCAAAACTGCCGGCGCGGCCAAAACGGTTTGCGAAAACGCCAGGCCGAGGGCGGCCGCGACAACGAGCATTTGAGGACGGGACATAATCATCTTTCAAAAAACGCCAGGGAAAATGCTGACAAAGTAGCAATGCAGCACGTTAAGCATCAGATCATAGCAGCGCGCCATGGCGGCCGTCACTGGCAAACCATGCTGCACTGCACATGAAATCGACAAACGCTAATCCCTGAGGCGCGCCTCGATGCGGCGGTCGGGAATAAACCACAGCAGCGCCACCAGTGCGTACAGGGCGAACGAGATCCACACGTGCAGGTAGGCGGCCGGAATGGCCAACAGATACAGCACCACCGAGGCGATGCCCTTGACTTCCTTGCCCACCGCCTGGCCCAACACGGCGTCGTGCCGGTTAATGGCGATCAGCGACTTTTCCAGGAGGGTGTAGGCCGCCGCGCACATGAACAGCATGGCGCCATACAGCGCCACCGGCAGCGGCGCGAACTCGTTCTCGCCCATCCAGCCGGTGGCGAACGGCAGCAGCGACAGCCAGAACAGCAAATGCAGATTGGCCCACAGCACCCGGCCATTGACCACGGACGAGGCGTGCAGCATGTGGTGATGGTTGTTCCAGAAGATGCCCACGTAGATGAAGCTCAGCACATAGCTGCCAAACACCGGCACCAGCTCCTTCAGCGCCGCCCAGTCGGCGCCATGCGGCACCTTCAGTTCCAGCACCATGATCGTAATGATGATCGCGATTACGCCATCGCTGAATGCTTCCAATCTCCCTTTACCCACGCTTGCCTCCTTCGATAAGACAGGCATTGTGGTCCAAATCAACTGTGGCGACAACTGCAGCAAGATCAGTCCGGCTGATTGACCTGGGTTAAAACGCCGCCGGGGAAAGCTTTCTATGATTTCTTTTAGGAAATGAAACCGCCTGCCCCGGCCCGGGGCAAAATCGATCTTGAAGGAGTGCCGCATGAAATATCTTTCTTCCTTGCTGTGTAGCTGCGCGCTGTTGCTGCCGCTGACCCCGTCCATGGCCGCGCCCATCGATCTGGGCGGCTTGGCCAACTCGGCCAGCCTGGCGATCAAGGCCGCCACCCTGAGCGACGCCGAGGTCATCGATCTGGCCACGCGCTCCTGCGCCGAAATGGACCGCACCAACAAGGTGGCGGCGCCCGGCAGCAAGTACGCCAAGCGCCTGGCGGCGGCGCTCAAGCCGCTCAAGCTGAACACCTTCAACGGCAAACGGCTCGACGCCAAGGTCTACCTAGTGACCGACGTCAACGCCTTCGCCATGGACAATGGCTGCATCCGCGTGTTCGCCGGCCTGATGGACATCATGAACGACGACGAGATCCGCGCCGTGGTCGGCCATGAAATCGGCCACGTGCTGCTGGGCCACTCGAAGAAATCGATGCAGACCGCCTACTCGCTGCAGGCGGCGCGCGGGGCGGCCGGCGCGGTCAGCGGCGCCGCCGCGACGCTGAGCCAGTCGGAGCTGGCCGACCTGGGGCAGAAGTTCCTGCAGGCGCAATTCTCGCAGGCGCAGGAAACCGATGCCGATGACCAGTCCTACGGCATCTTGTTGAAGGAGAGGCTGTCCCGCCAGGGCCTGGTGACGCTGTTCCAGAAGCTGGCCAGGCTGGAAGGGCCCGGGCATGATATGTTCAGCTCCCACCCATCGTCGCCGGACCGGGCGCGGCACATTCAGTCGCGTATCGATAAGGACGGCTAAGGGGGCGGCTAGCTTTCCGTTAGCGTTTGATTTGTCATTCCGGCGCAGGCCGGAATCCATACGCCGCATGCGTCCATGTCATGCAAACGTTCTATGGGTTCCGGCCTGGGCCGGAACGACATCGGCATGAGCTTTGGTGGGCGGCTATTCGCGGATTTCCGGCTCGGTTAGCTGCGCCAGCAGCACCAGCGATTCCTGCCAGCCGAGGTAGCAGGCTTCGACCGGGATCACGGCCGGAATGCCTTCCTGTACCACCTTCATTTCAACGCCGCAGAACACCTCGCGCAGCGTGACGGTGGTCTGCATCTGGCCGGGCAGGTTGGGATCGTCAAACGTGGCAGTGTAGCGCAGCTTCTGGCCCGGCACCAGTTCCAGGTACTCGCCGCCAAACGCGTGGCTGTCGCCGGTGGTGAAATTGGTGAACGACATGCGGTAGGCACCGCCCACCCGCGCGTCCAGCTGGTGCACCTTGCCGATGAAGCCATGCGGCGGCAGCCACTTGGCCAGCGCGTCCGGGTCGAGAAAGGCGCGGTAGACGCGGTCCGGCGTCGCTTTCAGCACGCGTTGCAGTTGTACGGTATTGATGGTCATGATCGATTCCCCTCAAAAAAAGTCAGTGTACCCGGACGACGGACGAGCATAGCGCAAATCGACAGCGCATCGGCTACACTGCTGGCTGAACATAGCCACCAACGGGAAAGAAGCATGGAAAACTACGCGGAATTGCTGGATACGCTGACGCAGCAGGAAAAGGAATTGCAGTTCACCGCCTTCAGCAGCGATACCGCGCTGGCGCTGGGCCTGAAGATCGTGGAGCTGGCCAAGGCGCGGGCCAAGGTCATCACGGTCAACATCACCATCAACGGCAAGGTGCTGTTCCACCACGCGATGCAGGGCGCCTCGGCCGACCAGGCCGACTGGATACGACGCAAGAATAACGTGGTGGCGCGCTTCGGCCGCTGCTCGTTCTACGTCGGCATCGACCACAAGCACCGTGGCGTGTCGTTCGAGGACATCAAATACCTGCCGCCGGTCGATTACGCGGCCAATGGCGGCGCCTTCCCGATCACCATCAAGGACACCGGCATCATCGGCACCGTCACCGTCTCCGGCCTGCGTCAGGCGGAAGACCACGCGCTGGCCATCGAGGCCCTGCGCGCCGTGCTGGCCTGATCAATAGTGCGGTGGGCGCTCGTGCGGAAGCTGGCTGCCGCCGTTGTTCTGCGCCAGGTTGCGCACGTGCTGGGCCAGTGAGGCGCACAACTGCTCCAGCTTGTCGATCTGCTGCTGTTGCTCGTGGATGCGCTGGTTGAGCGAGTCCACCATGTCTTCGGCGTAGGCCAGTTTGATTTCGATGTTGACGAAGCGGTCTTCGGTGTTCATGGTTGTTCCTTGTCGGGTTTGGGCGTGGACAGCAGTTCCTTCATGCGCGCCAGGCGTTCCTTCGGCGTCAGCACTTCGGATTCCTGCGGCACGGCGGTGCCCTCATCCAACTTCATTTCCTTGATAAAGCGCGACGGGTCGCAATGCACCTGCTCGCCCGCGCGCTTGCGTTTCTTGCACCAGGTGATCTTCAGCGTGCGCTGCGCGCGCGTGATGCCGACGTACATCAGGCGCCGCTCCTCCTGCACCCGCGCGGCGATCGATTCGGCCGGCGCGTCGGCGTCGCCCTTGTGCGGCAGGATGCCTTCCTCGCAGCCGACCAGGAACACGTGCGGATACTCCAGCCCCTTCGAGGCGTGCAGCGTCGACATGCGCACCGCGTCCGGGTCCTCATCCTGACCTTCCAGCATCGACATCAACGCCACCATCTGCGTCAGCTCCAATACGTTCTTCTCTTCGCCGTCGCGGTCCTTGCCGCCACGGCCGCGATCCTTCAGCCAGTTGACGAATTCCAGCACGTTCTGCCACTTGCTCTGGGCCGCGCGCTCGTCGAACATATCGTATAAATAGTTTTCATAATTAATCGCCTCCAGCAGGTCATCCAGCACCTGGGCGGCATTGTCGCCACTGCCGGACGGGCCGGGACGGCTGGCACGCGACTCCAGGTTGTTGATGAAGTTGCAGAAGTCGCGCAGCGGCGTCAGTTGGCGCTCGTTCAGCAGCGCCTCGATGCCGCCCTTGAACACCGCCTCGAACAGCGAGCATTGCCACTGGCCCGAGAAGGTGCCCAGCGTTTCCATGGTCGACTGGCCGACGCCGCGGCGCGGCGTGGTCACCGCGCGGATGAAGGCCGGGTCGTCGTCGGTGTTGGCCAGCAGCCGCAGGTAGCTGATGATGTCCTTGATCTCGGCCTTGTCGAAGAACGACTGGCCGCCGGAAATCGTGTACGGAATGCGCTCCTTGCGCAAGGCCTGCTCGATGATGCGCGCCTGGTGGTTGCCGCGATACAGGATCGCGTAGTCCGACCACTTGTTCTTGCGCTCGAAGTGGTCGGCCGAGATCATGATCGCCACCTGGTCGGCCTCGGCATCGTCGTTGGGCATCGACATCACCTGGATCGGCTCGCCCAGCCCGTGCTCGGACCACAGCGATTTCTCGAACAGCTTGGGATTGTTGCCGATGACCGCGTTGGCCGCCTGCAGGATGCGCGTGGTGGAGCGGTAGTTCTGCTCCAGCTTGATCACCTCCAGGTCGGGGAAATCGGTCTGCAGCGTCTTCAGGTTTTCCACCGAGGCGCCGCGCCAGGCGTAGATGGCCTGGTCGTCGTCGCCCACGGCGGTGAACATCGGCTTCTTGCCGATGCCGGTCACCATCAGCTTGACCAGCTCGTACTGGCAGGTGTTGGTGTCCTGGTACTCGTCCATCAGCAGGTAGCGCAGGCGGCGCTGCCACTTGTCGCGGATATTGTCGTTGTTGCGGAACAGCTCCACCGGCAGGCGGATCAGGTCGTCGAAGTCGACCGCCTGGTAGGCCGACAGCGTGGCCACATAGCTGGCGTAGACGCGCGCCGACTGTGCCTCGTCCTCGTCCTTGGCCTGGTTGAGCGCCACCATGGGGTCGACCAGGCCGTTCTTCCACAGCGAGATGTCGGTCTGGATGCGCCGCACCACCTGTTTATCGGTGGTAATGGCCAGGTCCTGGATCAGCGAGCCGCAGTCGTCGCTGTCCATGATGGAGAAGCGGTCCTTGAGGCCGACGCCGTTGGCCTCCTGGCGCAGAATCTTCACGCCCAGCGAGTGGAAGGTCGACACCGTCAGCTGTTTGGCCTGCTTGGGCTGCTTGAGCAGCTTGGCGATGCGCTCCTGCATCTCCAGCGCCGCCTTGTTGGTGAAGGTCAGCGCGGCGATGGTGCGCGGGTCGTAGCCGCGATCCTCGATCAGGTGGGCGATTTTCTGGGTGATCACGCGCGTTTTGCCCGAGCCGGCGCCCGCCAGCACCAGGCAGGGACCATCCAGGTAGGTAACAGCCTGGCTCTGAGGCAAATTAAGGCCGAAAACGGGGACTTTGGTGGACATCGGACGAGGGCTAGTAAAACGGACAAACAGCCCCACATTGTATCAGTCACAGCGGCCGCCACTGATATGCCGCAGGTAGCATAGCTAACAATACGCTAACATGCGGGAATTCCCGGCCACCGCCCCACCTTATATTGGTTGCAATTATGAAATTTGAACACTTAATCGAAGTCAACGACCCGCTGAATCCCCTGATCGACACGCTGAGCGTCAAGCAGGTCTGGGCCGGCCTGGTGCTGCGCGCCGAGTCGCCCAAGCTGTTCGTGCCGCATCTGGACGAGGCCATCATCGACCAGCGCACCGACAACGGCTTCCGCCGCCGCCTGCGCTACGGCGAACTGGTGGTGGAGGACCGGGTGGAGCTGGAGCCGATGCGCCAGGTGCGCTACCGCGTGGCCGCGCAGCAGGACATCGCCGAGTCCAGCCTGA
Source organism: Duganella sp. 1224 (assembly GCF_013408245.1). Classification (GTDB taxonomy): domain Bacteria; phylum Pseudomonadota; class Gammaproteobacteria; order Burkholderiales; family Burkholderiaceae_D; genus Rugamonas. The sequence continues at coordinate 199,744 of NZ_JACBYS010000004.1, read as the reverse complement.
CCATGACCATCGAGCAGCCGAACGAGAACGCGCTGTTCGTGCGCTTCCAGTACGAGGACAGCCACGACGCCGCCACCGACGAGGCCAACGCCATGTACGACGAGTTCCGCCGCTCGGCCTACGTCGAGTCGGACATCGACACCATCGGCATGCTGCGCGAGCTGGCGCAGCAGGGCCGGCTGGACGCGATGCTGAACTAAACCACCGCCGCCCGCCCCCACACCTGCGCCATGCGCAGCGGCGGGGCGGCCAGCGCCAGCACCTGGGCGTTGGTCAATACTTCCCGTATCGTATGCAGTTCGTTGCGCGTGTCGCGCTGGAGGAACACGTCCAGCGGCGCGCCGCGCGGCCCCAGCACCGACTCCACGTGCGGCGTGGTCGATTGCAGGCCGCGGCGCGACACCACGCCCACCTCGCCATTGATCATGCGCACCCAGGTGCCGATCGGATAAATGCCCAGCTCGCGGATCACCAGCGACACCAGGTTGGTGTCCAGCGTGGTGCGCGCTTCCAGCAGCATGTCGCGCAGCGCGCCGTTGGCGGTCATCACCGGCTGGTAGTGGCGTTCGGACACGCGGGCGCAGTAGCGGTCGGCCAGCGCCACCAGCTTGGACAGCAGCGGAATCTGCGCGCCGACCTTGCCGTGCGGGTAGCCGGTGCCGTCCTCGTTTTCGTGGTGGTGCAGCACGCAGTCCAGCCAGGCCTCGTCGTTGACGCCGGCGGCGCGCAGCAGTTGCACGCTAAGCGCCGGATGGGCCAGCATGCGGGCGCGGTCGGCCTCGTCCAGCACGGCGCTGCTGTCGTGCCAGCGCTGATGGTGTTCCAGCATGCCGGTGTTCATGGTCAGGGCGGCCAGCGTTACCGTCATGACGTCGTTGCGCGAACGCTGGCGGGCCCGCGCCAGCAACACCGCCACCACGGCCGTGTTGACGCTGTGGCGCGCCGCGTACGGCGCCGCCTGCTGGTTGTGCAAGATGCTGGCGGTGGCGATGTCGGCATTCAGGTCGACGGCGGCGTGCACCAGCAGCGCGATGTCGTCCAGACGGCGGCGGAAGTCGGGCGGCGCCATGCCTTGTGATGCCGCCTGCAGCAGCGTGTGCAGTTCGAGATAGGCCGCGTTGAGCTTGCGCAGCACGGAAGGCGGCTCGGGCGCGGCCTCCGGCGCTTCGCCGTCTTCAAAGACACCGCGCTCGACCAGATACTGGATCTGGTTGGCGCTGGCGATCATATGTCCCTTGCGGACCAGCAAAGCGCCATTTTCACCGTAGACATCCCACGGCAGCAGCATGCCCAGCTTTAAATCGGCCGCTGTCACTTTGCGTATGTTCATTGCTTGATCAAGATACTATCGACGCGGCAGCATACGGTTTTTACGGCCGAGTGTGTAAAATTTTTTGTATCGTTGATTTAACAATAACAATCACGGCGCAGGTGTGCAATCCACGCAAGGACAATCGTGCGCCGGCTCGTTTTTGAGGTGGTGCGCGAGGTCGCGCAGCGCGGTGCGCACGCCTTCCTCCACCACCGGGTGGTAGAACGGCATGTCCAGCATGGCGTCCACCGTCAACCCGGCCTGGACCGCCCACGACAGCAGGTGGCCGAGGTTTTCCGCGCGCGGGCCGATCATTTCGGCGCCGAGGAAGCGGCCGCTCTGGTATTCCGCGTACACGCGCAGCAAGCCCTTGTTTTGCAGCATCACGCGGCTGCGGCCCTGGTTGTGAAACGACACCTGGCCGACGGCGAAGCGGCCGGCGTGCGTGACGCACAGGTCGCTGTAGCTGCTGCCCATGGTGGCGATCTGCGGTTCGGTGAAGGTGATGGCCAGCGGCGTGCGGCGCAGGCCGGGCTGGACGTCCGGGTAGCGCGCGGCATTGTCGCCAGCGATGCGGCCGTGGTCAGCGGCTTCCGGCAATTGCGGACGCTCGTCGTTGGCGTCGCCGGCGATGAAGATGGCGCTGTCGCCACATTGCATCGTTTGCGGGTTGTACAGCGGAATGCCGTGGTGGTCGCGCTGCAGGCCGGTATTTTCCAGCCCCAGCTGGTGCACGTTCGGACGGCGGCCGATGGCCGACAGCAGGTACTCGAAGTGCTCGGTCTGCTGGTCGCCGTTGGCGTCCTCGCTGGTGATGGCCAGGCCGTCACCCTGCGGCTCCACCTTGACGATGCGGGTCTTGAAGCGCACGTCCAGTTCCTCGCGCAGCGCGCTGTGCGCCACGTCCAGCACCGCCGGATCGCTCAGCTGGGCGACACTGACCCCACGGCCAAAGATGGTCACGCGCACGCCGAGGCGGTGCAGCGCCTGCCCCAGTTCCAGTCCGATCACGCCGGTGCCGGCCACCGCCACGGACTGCGGCAGGTCGTCCCAGTCAAACACGGCGTCGCTGTTGATCACGCGCGGACCGGCGGCGCGCCACTCGTCCGGCACGATGGGCGTGGAGCCGGTGGCGATGACGAAGCGTTCAGCCTCGACCAGCGTGTGCTCGTCGACTTGCAGTTGCGTCGGGCTGAGAAAGCGGGCGTGGCCGTGCAGCTTGTCCTCGGCCGGATAGCCGTCGACGCTCTCGACCACGAAGCCGACAAAGCGGTCGCGCTCGCTGCGCACGCGCGCCATCACCGCCTTGCCGTCGATGCGGACCTGGCCGGCATGGACGCCGAAGCCGGACGCCGCCTGCAGCATGTGCGCCGCGTCCGCCGCCGAAATCAGCAGCTTGCTGGGCATGCAGCCCACGCGCGCGCAGGTGGTGCCGTAGACGTTGCCTTCGATCAGCAGCGTCTGTTTGCCGCCGGTCTTGGCGGCGCGATAGCCGGTCATGCCGGCGGTGCCTGCGCCGATGACGGCGACTTCGGTGCGTAGGGTTTTCATGCCGCCAAGTCTACTCCGGATTGCCAATCGTGTTTTACTTCGAAGCAAAACGGTATTAGTATGACTTATCCTTTTCCAATTTTATAAGCCTGACTTATGAACAATCTGGATTATCGGGCGCTGGCCGTGCTGGATGCCGTGGTCAGCCAGGGCAGCTTTGAAAAGGCGGCGCTGGCGCTCGGCATCAGCCAATCGGCCGTGTCCCAGCGCATCAAGGCGCTGGAAGACGCGGCGGGCCGCCTGTTGATCGTGCGCGGCCAGCCGGCGCTGCCGACCGGCTTGGGCCAGCGGCTGGTGTCCCATCACCGCAACGTCAAGCTGATGGAAGCGTCGCTCGATATCGACCTGGGCAACAAGATCAGCATGCCGGAGATTTCTCTGGCGGTGGACGCCGCCAGTCTGGCGACGTGGTTCCCGCTGAGTTTGCAGCCGCTGCTGTCGCCGCCGCGCTGCCAGTTGCACGTGCAGGTGGCGTCCACGGAGATGGCGCTGCACCTGGTGCGCGAGGGCAGCGTGTTTGGCTGCGTGGCGGCCGGCGCGGCGTCGGAGACGCCGGCCAATGGCCCGCAGGTGACGCCGCTGGGGCGCATGCGCTACGTGTGCGTGGCCACCAAGGCGTTTGCCAACCACTGGTTTGGCGATGGTTTTATCGCCGACGCGGTGCAGCTGGCGCCGGCCATGGTCACGGACCGGGACATGATGGGCGGGTTCCTGCACGAGGTGCTGGCGTGGCGCGGGGCTTATCCGCATCACACGCTGCCGCTGTCGGCGGCTTCAAGCGAATGCGTGTTCGGCAGCCTGGCGTATGGCTTGCTGCCGTTGCAGCAGATCGCGTCGGCGCTGGCCGACGAACGGCTGGTGGACCTGGCGCCCGGCCGTTTCGTCGATGTGGCGCTCAGCTGGCACGCGTGGAATCTCGACACGCCATTCACGCGCGCGCTGTCCGAACAAATCGTGGCAACCGCCAGGCGCCACCTGCTATAAGGTCGCACCGGCGAAGGCCGGTGCCCATAGAACGCATGCTCAGCATGGCACCGGCTTTCGCCGGTGCGACGATGCGATGGCTAGATGTCGAGCGGATCGACTTCCAGCGACCACTTCACGCGGCTCTTCATCTCGCGCAGCACCTGCATCCACTCCTTGAGGAACGCCTGCAACGCCGGGCGTGACGGCGACTCCACCAGCAACTGCGCCCGGTCGACGTTATGCACGCGCGTCATCGTCATCGGAATCGGATCATTGATGGTGATGCCCGGATGCTCCATGCAATCGCGCGCCATGCTCAGGAACTCGATCGCCATGGCCAGCTCGCGCGCCTCGGCCCGCAGCAGCGCCTGGAACAGATACGGCGGCAAATCCGCCTGCTCGCGCTCCTCCAGCAAGGCCGACGCAAAGTGATCGTAATCGTGATGCACCACCGCCCCATACAGCGGATGCTGCGGATAGCGCGTCTGAATCAGCACCTCGCTCGGAATGCCGGCCCGTCCGGCGCGGCCGGCCACCTGCATCAGCTGCGCGAACAACCGCTCGCTGGCGCGGTAGTCCTGCGAAAACAGCGCCGTATCCGGATTCATGATCCCCACCAGCGTCAGCTTTTTAAAATCGTGCCCCTTGGCGACCATCTGCGTGCCGACCAGGATATCCACCTCGCCGCGGTGCACGGTATCGAACGCTTCCTGCGCGCTGCCCTTCTTGCGGGTGGAATCGGCGTCAATGCGCAAGATGCGCGCCTCCGGGAACATCGCCTGCAAGCCCTCCTCCACGCGCTGCGTGCCGCGTCCCAGCGGCTGCAGGTCGACATTGCCGCAGGTCGGGCAATGGCGCGGGATGCGCATCTCCAGGCTGCAATGGTGGCAGCGCAGCCGGTGCTCCGGACGATGCAGCACCATGAACGACGTGCAGCGCGTGCACTCGCTGATCCAGCCGCACGACTCGCAGCAGATCACCGGCGCATACCCCCGGCGGTTGAGGAACAACAGCGACTGCTCGCCGCGCTCCAGCCGCTGTTTGATGGCCGCCACCAGTTGCGACGTCAGGCCATCCTTCGGCTTGTCGCGCTCCATGTCGATCAGCTTCACGGTCGGCAGCACGGCATTGCGCACCGCGCGCTCGCGCAGCTCCAGCCGGCGATAGCGGCCCGACTGCGCGTGGTGCCAGCTCTCCAGCGACGGCGTGGCCGATCCCAGCACGATGGGAATCTGCAGCTGCCAGGCGCGCCACACGGCCAGGTCGCGCGCCGAATAGCGCAGGCCTTCCTGCTGCTTGTACGATGGATCGTGCTCCTCGTCGATGACGATCAGCTTCAGATGCGGCAGCGACGACAGGATCGCCAGCCGCGTTCCCAGCACGATGCGCGCCTTGCCTTGGTGCGCCGCCAGCCAGTGCAGCATGCGCTCGCCCTCGGACAGGCTGCTGTGCAAGGTGGCCAGCATCACGCCGGGGAAGCGCGCGCGGATGTTGCCCTCCAGCTGGGGCGTCAGGTTAATCTCCGGCACCAGGATCAGGATCTGGCCATCCGGCTCGCGCGCCAGCACCTGGGCGCAGGCTTGCAGATAGACCTCGGTCTTGCCGCTGCCGGTCACGCCGTACAACAGTGTCGGCTTGAAGCCCTGGGCGCCGCCGATGGCATCAGCGGCTTCCTGCTGCTGCGGATTCAGCGCCGGCATGTTGGACGGCGTGGGATCGTGCGGCGCCTCCAGCTTGGCCAGCTTCTTCAGCGCCCGGTCCAGCGCCACCGTGGTCAGCACGCGCAGGTTCTTGGGCAGGCCGGGCAGGGCCACCTCGCCCAGCGGACGCTGGTAGTAATCGGCGGCAAAGCCGGCCAGCGCCAGCCACTGCGCCGACAAGGGCGACAACTGGCCGCGCACGGCCAGCGCGTCCTTCAACTTATCCACCGGCACATCCGACTCGTCCGCCACGCCGACGATCAGCCCCACCACCTCGCGCCGCGCGAATGGCACCAGCGCCAGTTGGCCCACCTGCGGGCGCTCGGCCGGATCGCCTTGCCAGCGGTAATCAAAAACCGCGTTGAGCGGCGTATCAATGACGATTTGCAGGTAGCAAGGGCGTGGATTATTCATGCTGCACCCTGCAAAAATATCGATGCTGTATGTATCCACAGTTTCTGTGGATAACTTTGTGGACAATGGAATCTTAACCCCCGGAAAGCACGGACATCCAAGTTGGCATCTTCCAAAACCGGGTAAAAATTCAAAATTTTTCCTCTTTAAAATCAGTGACTTGGAAAACGCTTCCTAGGGGAGGAAAATTCGCCATCGCTCGGCGCCAGCTGTGCATAAGTGAAGTATTTACGCGAGATTTTTTTCTGAAATCAAGCATTTTTTTGAACTTATCCACGGCATTGCGGCGCACAAGCGTACCAAATTTTATCCTTATGCTCACACCAAGCTTTGCGGCTTGATAACAAGCTTGGTCAGGGTGTCATTTTTGCCTAAAAATCGTGCAACGCAACATGATTCTCAGCCAAAACGACAATGTTAGGGCTAAGTCACGGTTTACTAAGCCATTTTATTTCTTGTCCACAGTTTTTGTGGATAACTTTGTGGAAAATGGCGAAATAAACTACGTGAAGCTTCATGACAGTGTTTACGGCTTGCTAAACATTGCCCCCTAGGCCATAAATTTTACCGAGTAAAATCAATCACTTACAGATACGCCAAGGGCATGGAAATATGCACTGCCTGTTATTTCCGCAGCAAAAAAAATTGTGCATAAGTCGCTCTGCACACAATAAAAAAGGGCACGCTCCCGAAGGAGACGTGCCCTCGTTCACCAGATCGATCAGGCAGCGCGCTGCGCCTTGCTGTAGCTATGTACCGCCTCCACCATGGCCGCGACGTTTTCCGGCGGCGTGAACTGCGAAATGCCGTGGCCCAGGTTGAATACGTGGCCACTGCCGCTGGCACCCGGCTTGCCGAAGGCGTCCAGCACCTTGTGGACCTCGGCGGTGATCTGGTCCGGGCTGGCGAACAGGATGGCCGGGTCCAGGTTGCCCTGCAGGGCAACCTTATGGCCCACCAGGCGGCGCGCCTCGGTCAGGTTGGCGGTCCAGTCCAGGCCCACGGCGTCGGCGCCGCAGGCGGCGATCTGTTCGATCCAGTGGCCGCCGCCCTTGGTGAAGACGATGGCCGGAATCTTGACGCCATCCTTCTCGCGCTGGAGCAGCGACACCACCTGCTGCATGTACTTGAGCGAGAACTCCTGGTAGGCGCCATCGGCCAGCGCCCCGCCCCAGGAGTCGAAGATCATCACGGCCTGCGCGCCGGCGTCGATCTGCGCGTTCAGGTATTCGGCCACCGCCTTGGCGTTGATGTCCAGGATGTGGCGCATCAGGTCCGGGCGGTTGTACAGCATCTTCTTGATGTTGTGGAATTCGCGCGAGCCTTCGCCTTCCACCATGTAGCAGGCCAGCGTCCACGGGCTGCCGGAGAAGCCGATCAGCGGCACGCGGCCATTCAGCTCGGTGCGGATCTGGGTCACGGCCTTGAACACGTAGTCCAGCGAGCCCGGTTCCGGCATGCGCAGCGCCAGCACATCGGCCTCGGTTTTCAGCGGGCGTTCGAATTTCGGGCCTTCGCCTTCAACAAAGTGCAGGCCCAGGCCCATCGCGTCCGGCACCGTCAGGATGTCGGAGAACAGGATGGCGGCGTCCAGCGGGAAGCGGTCCAGCGGCTGGATGGTGACTTCGGTGGCGTAATCGGGATTGGTGGCCAGGCCCATGAACGACCCGGCCTTGGCGCGGGTGGCGCGGTATTCCGGCAGATACCTTCCGGCCTGGCGCATCAGCCACACGGGAGTGTAGGTGGTGGGCTGGCGCAACAACGCGCGCAGGAAGGTGTCATTCTTGAGCGGAGCAAATTGTGGCATGGAAGGCAATAGTAAACAATCAAACCGGTATTATCGCATCCCACGCCATTTTGCGGATTTAATAAACCGGGGTCAGTGCCGACATTCGGACACGGACTCAGCCATGACATAGCTGAGTCCGTGTCCGAATGTCGGCACTGACCCCGGTTTTTAATCTATTATGCGGTGCACCCGCGCATTGATCTTTCTGGAGCTTTTTATGACTTCGCCTGTTTCTCCGAGCATTGCTGCCTATGGCACCTGGCCGTCGACCATCAGCGCGCAGCGCGTGGCGGCCGGGGCGACGCCGTTGTCGTCGCTGTTGCTGGGCGGGTCAGATGGCAGCGATATCTTCTGGCTGGCCGGCCGCGCGGCGGAGGCGGGCCGCACTACGCTGCTGCGCTACCACGGCGCTACCACCGAGGAGCTGACGCCGGCACCGTTCAATGTCCGCTCGCGGGTGCATGAATACGGCGGCGGCGCCTACGCTGTCGATGGCGAGACGGTGTATTTTTCGCATTTCAAGGACAATTGCGTCTATCAGGTCGCGCCGGGCGCCACGCCGGTGGCGGTAACGCAGGCGGGCATGCAGCGCTTTGCGGACTTGGTCGTGGACCGCGCGCGCCATCGCCTGATCGGCGTGCGTGAGCTGCATGGCGATGACGAACATGCGCAGCCGACCAACACCATCTGCGCGATCAGCCTCGGCGCGGGCGCCGAAACGGTGCTGGTGCAGGGCGCGGACTTTTATTCGTCGCCGCGCCTGTCGCCGGACGGCCGTTCGCTGGCCTGGCTGAGCTGGGACCATCCGCGCATGCCGTGGCAAGGCACCACGCTCTGGCTGGCCGACTTCAACGAAGACGGCACGCTGTCGACGCCGAAACGCATCGCCGGCGGCGCCGAGGAATCCATCTGCCAGCCCGAATGGTCGCCCGACAACCTGCTGCACTTCGTCTCCGACCGCAGCGGCTGGTGGAACCTGTACCGCCTGTGCGCCGACCGCCAGCGCACCGAGGGCCTGTGCCCGATGGAAGCCGAATTCGGCTCCCCGCACTGGACCTTCGGCAACAGCATGTACGGCTTCCGCTCCGCCAGCGAAATCATCTGCACCTACATCGACAAGGGCGTGAGCCGCCTGGCGCGCCTGCGTCCCGGCAGCGGCAAGCTGGAAGCCATCGCCAATCCCTACGAGGAAATCCGCGAACTGCGCGTCGGTAACGGCTACATCGCCATGCTGGCCGGCGGCCCGACCATTCCGATGGAACTGGCGCGCATCGACTTCACCGAAGAAGGCGTCGAAATCCTCGCGCAGTCGATTGAAGACCTGCCGGACGAAGCCAACCTGTCCATCCCCGCCAGCATCAGCTACCCGAGCGCCAACGGCCGCACCGCCCACGCCTTCTACTACGCCCCGCGCAACAAGGACGTGCAGGCGCCGGCGGGCACCAAGCCGCCGGTCATCGTCATCAGCCACGGCGGCCCGACCGGCATGACGGTCAATACGCTCAACCTGAAAACCCAATACTGGACCAGCCGCGGCTTCGGCGTGCTGGATGTGAACTACGGCGGCAGCACCGGCTTTGGCCGCGCCTACCGCGATCTGCTCAAGGGCCAGTGGGGCATCGTCGACGTGGAGGACTGCGTGGCCGGCGCCAAGGCGCTGGTGGAGCGCGGCCTGGTGGACGGCGAGCGCCTGATCATCCGCGGCGGCAGCGCCGGCGGCCTGACCACGCTGTGCGCGCTGACCTTCCACGACGTGTTCAAGGCCGGCGCCAGCTACTACGGCGTCTCCGACCTCAAAGGCCTGGACCAGGACTCGCACAAGTTCGAGTCGCACTACAACGAATACCTGATCGCGCCGAAAGCACAGGCAGACGCGATCTACGCCCAGCGCTCGCCGATCAACCACACCGACAAGCTGTCCCGCCCCATGATCTTCTTCCAGGGCCTGGACGACAAGGTGGTGCCGCCGCAGCAGTCGGAAATGATGGTCGACGCGCTGAAAAAGCGCAGCATTCCGGTCGAATACGTACCGCTGGAAGGCGAAGGCCATGGCTTCCGCAAGGCCGAAAACATCATCCGCACGCTGGAAGCGGAACTGCACTTCTATCAAAACATCTTTAAGCTGAACCACGCATGACCGATCCCAAGCTGCTCGCCGAATTCGACGCGCTGCCCTTCAACGAAAAAGCCATCCTCGCCCTGCTCGCGCTGGTGGGCGAGCCGATGGGCCGCACCGCCATCCTCGATCACCTGCACCACGCGCGCATCGAAGTCGACGAGGACCGTGGCACGCCATATTCCGTGGCCACGCTGGATGATGCGCTGTCCAAGCTGGAGCGGCTGGCCTTCATCAGCGTGGTGACGGGTCGCGGCTTCGTCTGCAATCCCAAGCTGCGCTGGCCGGCGATCCGCTCCGCCATCGGCACCCACGCGATGGAAGACCTGTGCGCGGCCTACGCCGAACTGGTGCCGATGCGCCAGACCTGGAACAGCATGGAGCCGCGCAGCTACCGCGCCGGCATGGCGCGCCTGCGCATGGGTCTTTTGCGCGGCCATGGTCCGCAACAGATCCAGCAGGTGCTGGCGTTCTGCTTGGGCAGCTACGAGGCGGCGCAGTTGCATCCGATCGTCGACATCTTCGGCCGGCCGTTCGAGCCGGGCATGATCGCGCTGGTCAGCCCCCTGCTGCAGGACGATGTGCTGGCGGTGCTGCTGCACAACGCCCAGCACGAACCGGCCGCCGCGCCGGTGATCCGCGAGTTCTGCGAGATGCACATGCAGCGCCGCCACGGCGACGTCAACGCCGAACTGCGCATGGCGATGGCGGAGGACGCGCTGCTGAGCGGCCGCCTGGACGACGCCAAGCGCTATCTGGATAAAACCGCCGGCCCGCAAAGCCAGTACCTCGCCAGCGCCGTCGTGCTGCTGCGCGGCGCCGCCAGCGCCGCCATCATCGGCTTTGACGCCGCACTCAAAACGCTGCGCCGCGACACCGGCAAACGCAAGCAGCTGTTCAGCGGCATGGGCGGCTACCTCTACCTGCTGTCGATGCTGCGCAGCGGCGACGCCAAACACCTGAAGGCGGCCGAGGCCTACCTGGAAATCGCCGTCAAGCAGCCGAAGAATCACGACAGCGCCGTGCACCAGCAGATCGACATGCTGCGTCAGATCCGCGCCGGCATCATGCAGGTGGATGCCATCGCCTCGCTGGCGTGGGAGCCTGGCCTGCAAACGCAGGTGTTCCAGTTCCTGCTGTACTTCTGGCTCTCGCTGCCGCAGCTACAGGAGCGCAAGGAGCAGTTGCAGGAACTGGTGAAGAACGCCGAACGTGCCGGCTACATGTTCATCGCCGGCCAGGCCGCCGCGCTGCTGGGCCAGATGGGCGACAACGACATGCAGACCCACGCGCAGGCGCTGCGCTCGCGCTACGGCTTTCCCGATCTGACCACGTGGTTCGAGCGGCAGGAAGGCTGGCAGCGCCAGCTCACCGCGTTGATGAACCTGCACCAGCCGACCACGCCGGATGCGGCGGGCAGTTCGCGCCTGGTGTGGCTGCTGACCTACGATCCGCGCCACGGCCTGACCGACATCGCGCCGCTGGAGCAGAAGCGCGATGCGCGCGGCCTGTGGAGCAAGGGCCGCGCCGTGGGCCTGAAGCGCCTGCGCTTCGAGTCCGAGCAGTTCGACTTCCTGACGCCGCAGGACATCCGCGCGGCGGAAGCCATCACGGTCGCCCATCGCGGCTACCAGTCCACCGGCCTGACGTACGAGATCGACCCGCAGCGGGCCGCGCCGATGCTGGTCAATCACCCGCTGCTGTTCTGGTCCGACCTGCCGGACATGCGGGTGGAGATGCTGTCCGGCGAGCCGGAACTGCTGGTCAAGCGCAGCCCCGGCAACCTGGAACTGCGCCTGCAGCCCCCCATCCCGGACGATAACTCGTCGGTGGTCATCAGCAAGGAGACGCCAACCCGCCTGCGCGTGGTGAACATCCTCGACGAGCACCGCAAGATCGCCGCCATCGTCGGCGATGCGCTCAACGTGCCGGCGCATGCGGAAGAACAGGTGCTGTCGGCCATCAGCGCCATCTCGTCGCTGGTGACGGTGCAGTCGGACATCGGCGGCGCCGCGCCGGACATGGAGCAGATGGACGCCGACACGCGCCTGCACCTGCACCTGCTGCCCTACCAGCACGGCCTGAAGATGCAGATCCTGGTGCGCCCGCTGGTCAACGGCGCCTACTACAAGCCGGGCGACGGCGCCGACAGCGTGCTCGCCGACATCGGCGGCAAGCCGGTGCAGGCGCGCCGCAAGCTGATCGACGAACGCGATGCGGAGCGCGACCTGATCTCGCGCTGCCCGGTGCTGGAATCGGCTGAACATGAACACGGCGAATGGTTGCTGGGCCAACCGGCGCTGTGCCTGCAACTGCTGGTCGAACTGCAGGCGCTGGACCCGGCCAGCATCGTCATCGCCTGGCCAGAGGGCGAGAGCTTCCGCGTGACCAACAAGGTGGAATCGAAGCATCTGCGCTTGGCCATCAAGAGCAACAAGGACTGGTTTGCCGCCAGCGGCGAGTTGCAGGTGGACGAGGGCAAGGTCATCGACCTGCGCACGCTGCTGGAGATGATGGAGAAGAGCCAGGGCCGCTTCGTCGAACTGGGCGAGAACCGCTACCTGGCGCTGACCGAGGAACTGTATCGCCGCCTGCAGGAGGTAACGGCCTACGGCGAGATCACCGCCGACGGCGTGCGCCTGCATCCGCTGGCGTCGTTCGCGCTGGAGGAACTGGCCGACGACGTGGGCGGCCTCAAATCCGACAAGCTGTGGAAAGAGCACCTGGCGCGCATGCAGGCGCAGACGACTTTCGAGCCGCAGCTGCCAAGCACCCTGCAGGCGGAGCTGCGCGACTATCAGGTGGAAGGCTACAACTGGCTGTCGCGCCTTGCGCATTGGGGCGTGGGCGCCTGCCTGGCCGACGACATGGGCCTCGGCAAAACGCTGCAGGCACTGGCGCTGATCCTGTCGCGCGCGCAGCAAGGACCAACGCTGGTGATCGCGCCAACCTCGGTCTGCATGAACTGGATGAGCGAAGCCGCGCGCTTCGCGCCGACGCTGAACATGCGGCTGTTCGGCCCCGGCGACCGCGCCGAACAACTCAACAACCTGCACGGCTACGACGTGGTGGTGACCAGCTACGGCCTGCTGCAACTGGAATCCGCCCTGTTCTCCAAGGTGCACTGGAACACCATCGTGCTGGACGAGGCGCAGGCCATCAAGAACGCTGCCACCAAGCGCTCCGCCGCCGTGATGGCGCTGAAGGGCGACTTCCGCATGGCCGTCACCGGCACGCCGCTGGAGAATCACCTGGGCGAGTTGTGGAACCTGTTCCGCTTCATCAATCCGGGCCTGCTGGGCAGCATCGAGCAATTCAACCTGCGCTTCGCCGCGCCGATCGAGAAGCCGCAGGACCACCGCGCCGAACTGGGGGCGCGCAAGCGGCTGCGCCGCCTGATCCAGCCGTTCATCCTGCGCCGGACCAAGTCGCAGGTGCTGACCGAGCTGCCGTCGCGCACCGAGATCACGCTGGAAGTCGACCTGTCGCCGGACGAAACGGCGCTGTACGAATCGCTGCGCCGCGCCGCGCTGGAAAACCTGGAAAAGGTCGAGGGACCGGCCGAGAAAAAGTCGATCCAGATCCTGGCCGAGATCATGAAGCTGCGCCGCGCCTGCTGCAATCCCAACCTGATCGCACCGGAGCTGGAGCTGGCCAGCAGCAAGCTGGCGGCTTTCGCGCACCTGCTGGAAGGGCTGCTGGAGAACAAGCACAAGGTGCTGGTATTCAGCCAGTTCGTCGACCACCTGGCGTTGATCCGCGAGCATCTGGACGAACAGGGCGTCAGCTACCAGTACCTCGACGGCTCGACCTCGATGGCCGACCGCAAGAAACGCGTCGACGCCTTCCAGGGCGGCGAGGGCGACGTGTTCCTGATTTCGCTGAAGGCCGGCGGCGTCGGCATCAACCTGACGGCGGCCGACTACGTGATCCACATGGACCCGTGGTGGAATCCGGCGGTGGAAGACCAGGCCTCGGACCGCGCGCACCGCATGGGCCAGCTGCGGCCGGTCACCATCTACCGCCTGGTGGCGCGCCACACCATCGAGGAGGGCATCGTCGACCTGCACCAGCACAAGCGCGACCTGGCCGACAGCCTGCTGGAGGGCAGCGATGTCAGCGGCCGCATGTCGGCGTCCGAGATGCTGGCCATGCTGCAGGAAGGCCTGAAAAAGTAGGCGGAACTTCATGCGGCCTGGCGCGTCTTAGTGTGAGGGCGCCAGCCGGCGTCCATCACCGGGAGAAGCCACATGAAAACCATTGCTGACGTGATGAGCCGCGACGTGACCAGCGTGTCGCCTGCCGACCCGATCCGCCGCGCCGCCGAACTGATGGACGACCTCGACGTCGGCGCGCTGCCGGTCACCGACGGCCAGCGCCTGGTCAACTGAAACGGACGACAGCAAGACCGCGCACACCTTGCTGGAAATTTCATCGCCGGTGCCGGTGGGGCAGGCGCCGACCTCGATTTGATTGACGATCAGGAAACCGAAATTCCTTTTGCTTAATGTTTTGTCTTGTATCGAGCGCTCTCAAGCGGTCGGATTAGTGATAATCTCCACCGCTTCAGACACAAGGCTGCACATGATGATCAAGACAACATTCGCACTGGCTGCGCTGATGGCGGCACTGGCCGCCGCGCCAGCCGGCGCCGCGACCCACCACCACAAAGCCGCGCCAACCAAGAAGAGCGGCGCCAAGGCCAGTACCTCCAAGGCCAAGAGCACCAAATCTGCCGTCAAGTCCGCCAAGGGCGGCAAGGGCAAGACCGCCAGCGCCAGGGCGACCGGCAAGACGCGCGGCGCGGTGGCCGCCGCTGCCGCCGTGCCGGCGCTGAAGGTGGCGTCGGACCGCTGGGCCGACCGCCAGTTCGACAACCTCAGCAACCAGTTCCTCAACGCGCTGTGGCGCATCGATTCGGAAAGCGCGATCTACGCCGGCAAGTACGACACCGCCGCCGTGCTGACCGTGCCCAGCAAGGACGAGCGCGACAAGGAACTGGCCTTCATCAACGACTGGCTGCAGCGCTTTGGCGCGGTCAAGACCAACCAGCTGTCGGCCAAGCAGCGCACCGACCTGGGCATGCTGGTCAACAAGCTGGAGGCCGACCGCTGGCGCCTGACCACGCTGCGCGAGTGGGAGTGGAATCCAGCCAGCTACAACGTCGCCGGGCCGATCGACCTGGTGCTGCATACCGAGTACGCGGCGCAGCCGCAGCGCCTGCGCACGCTGCTGAAGCGCATCGCCAGCATTCCGGCCTATTACGACGCGGCGCGCGCCAACATCGTCAATCCGACGCGCGAGCATACGCGCCTGGCCATCGCCCAGGCGCCCGGCGTGCAGGCGCTGCTGACCGAGGTCGACAAGGTGGCCCAGGCGTCGATCCTGACGCCGGTGGAGAAGCAACTGTACACGCAGCGCGTCAACGCGGCGCTGACGGCCATCGACAACTATGTCGCTTTCCTGACCGAGATGGACAAGCAGATGGATACCCGCGGCCGCCGCACTTTCCGTCTGGGCAAAGAGCTGTATGAGCAGAAGTTTGCCTACGATATCCAGTCGGGCAGCACCGCCGAGCAAACCTATCAAAAGGCGCTGGCGGCGCGCGAGGAATTGCTGGCGAATATGGACAAGCTGTCCGACGAACTGTGGGACAAGACCATGGGCAGCACCGCCAAGCCGAGCGACCGCTTTGCCAAGATCGGCATGGTGATCGACAAGCTGTCCGAGCGCCATGTGGCGCGCGAGGAGTTCGTCAACGAGATCAAGCGCCAGATTCCGGTGCTGCAGGATTGGGTGGTCAGCCATAACCTGCTGACGCTGGACCCGAACAAGCCGCTGGAGGTGCGCGCGACGCCGGCGTACGCGGCCGGCGTGGCCGGCGCCAGCATCGATGCGCCGGGGCCATATCGTCCGCAGGACCGCACCTTCTACAACGTGACGCCGCTGGATGGCGCGACGCCGGAAGCGGCCGAGAGCAGCCTGCGCGAGTACAACTACTGGATACTGCAGATCCTGAATATCCACGAGGCGATTCCGGGCCACTATGCGCAGCTGGTGTACGCCAACCGGTCGCCGTCGATCGTCAAGTCGATCTTTGGCAATGGCGCGATGGTGGAGGGCTGGGCGGTGTATGGCGAGCGCATGATGCTGGAGTCCGGCTATGGCGACAACGCGCCGGAGATGTGGCTGATGTGGTCGAAGTGGAATCTGCGCAGCGTGACCAATACCATCCTCGATTACAGCGTGCATGTGCTGGGCATGACGGAGGAGCAGGCCATTGATCTGCTGACGCGCCAGGCGTTCCAGACGCGCAGCGAGGCGGTGGAGAAGTGGCACCGGGTGCAGGTGTCGTCGGTGCAGCTGACCAGCTATTTCAGCGGCTACAGCGAGATCATGGAATTGCGCGAGCAGCGCAAGCAGCAACTGGGCGCCAGCTTCAACCTGAAGCAATTCCACGAGCAATTCCTCAGCTACGGCAGCGCGCCGGTGCGGGTGATCAAGGGTTTGATGACGCAGTAGTCTTGGGTTCGCTCAAACGGATGGGCAGGTGATTCGATACGACGGGGAACGGCTGTACGTCAGCCGTTTTCTGTTACGATCAAATCGGGGAGGTGCCATGAACATGCCGATCAAATTCGACACCCTGCAGTACACCAGAAGCCTGATTGAAGCAGGCATCCCACCAGACCAGGCCGAAGCGCAAGCCCAGGCGCTCACGCAGGCCATGGACGAAGCCACGGTCGCGCCAAGCGAGCTGGTGCTGCTGCGCACAGACATGATCGTCCGCATCGAAATGCTGCGTACAGACATGACTGCGCGTAATCAGGTTTTTTCTTCTTCCGGCGCGGTGGACATGCGCACGAACAGCGGCGCCACCAGCAGGCCCAGTTCAAACAGCAGGCACATCGGAATCGCCAGCGAGAACATCGACACCGCATCCGGCGGCGTCACAATCGCCGCCACCACGAAGGCGCCGACGATCGCGTAAGGACGGATCTCCTTCAGCTTGGCCACGCTCACCAGGCCCATGCGCACCAGGATCACCACCACCACCGGCACCTCGAACGTCGCGCCAAACGCCAGGCACATCGACATCACGAAATCCAGGTAGTTTTCAATGTCCGGCGTGACCGCGATCGACTGCGGCGAGAACTCGGAAATGAACTGGAACACCCGGCCAAACACCAGGAAATAGCAGAACGCCACGCCCGACATGAACAGCACCGACGACGAGATCACCAGCGGCGCGATCAGCCGCTTCTCATGCGCGTACAGGCCCGGCGCCACGAATGCCCACAGCTGATACAGCACCCACGGCAGCGAGATGATGATGGCGATCACCAGCGTCACCTTCATCGGCACCAGGAACGGCGAAATCACCCCGGTGGCGATCATCTTCGACCCGGTCGGCAGCGAGCGTATCATCGGCTCGGCGATGATGTCGTAGATGTGCGAAGGCCCCGGCCAGATCATCAAGCCGATGCAAACCAGCGCAATGCCGATCGACGCCTTGACCAAGCGGTCGCGCAGTTCGATCAGGTGAGAGATAAAGGTCTCTTCGCCCTGGGTAGGAGTAGTCATTTAATAAAACGAGCTGTTGGTGGTGCCACGCGGACGGAAACGCGCCACGCGCGCCGCGCCCGAGGTCACGTGCGTCTTGCCGCCATGGCGCTGCTTGTACCAGTTGGGAATGGCCGAATTGCGCACCAGCTTCTTGCGGCGGAACTCGCGCGCCTTGCGCGCCAGGTCATCGGTGGTGGCGCTGTTGAACGCGGCGGCGGCGGTGTACGACGAGCCGCTGTCCGTCACCGACGACAACAGGTCATCCGACGCCTCGCGGAACGCGCCCTCGACCTCGGCCACGTTTTGCGAAATCGAATTCTCCACGTCGGTCTTCATGGCCTGGGCGGCGTCCTGCACTTCCTTCTGCAGGTTGCGCAGCTCCTCCAGCTCGATTTCGCGCGTGACTTCGGACTTGACGTCATTCAGGTAGCGCTGCGCGCGGCCATACAGCGTGCCGGCCATGCGCGCCACCTTGGGCAGCTTCTCCGGACCGATCACGACCAGCGCAATCACGCCGATGACAGCAAGTTTGGTAAGACCGAGATCGATCATAAGAAGCGCGGATTACTTCTTCTCTTTTGCGTCGACGTCGATGGTGCCAGGCGCCGGGGCGGCTGGTTTCTCTTCGTCGGTGCCCTTCACGCCATCCTTGAAGCCCTTGACGGCCTTGCCGATGTCCGAGCCCATATTGCCCAGTTTCTTGGTGCCGAACACCAGCATGACGATTACCAGAACGATCAGCCAGTGCCAAATACTAAAAGAACCCATCATCTTCCCCTTGCGGAGCGCGTGCGCCCCAGATTTATTCGTTGATTCCCAGAACTACGGCGATAGTATACGCGAAGCGCAGTCTGTCAGGTAAATAAGGCCGGTCCGGCGCGATTCAACGCTGTCCGCGCCACGGATGCGGGCCGCCGATCACGTGCAGGTGCACATGGTACACCTCCTGGCCGCCATCCGGCCCACTGTTAATCAGCGTCTTGAAGCCACCCGACGGCTTACCCTCAGCATCATAGCTGACCGCGCAGCCGTTTTCCCCTGCCAGACGGGGTGCCAGCGCCAACATTTTGCCCAGCAGCGCCGGCTCCGCCGCCGCATCCTGCAGCGTCGAGAAATGTTTCTTCGGAATCACCAGCAGGTGCACCGGCGCGGCCGGGTTGATGTCCTTAAAGGCCAGCAACTCGTCGTCTTCGTACACGGTGGTGGAGGGGATTTTCTTTTCAGCTATTTTGCAAAAGATGCAGTTTTCCACGCGGGGCTCCGGTTAATCTGTGCGGGACGCTTTTTCCTCGATGCCGGACACGCCCTCGCGGCGCGCCAGTTCATCGAGCACCTGCTGCGGCTTCAGGTCGAACTGGGCCAGCAGCACCAGCGTATGGAACCACAAGTCGGCCACTTCGTACAGCACCTTGCCGCTGTCGCCGCCGGCGCGCGCATCCTTGGCGGCCATGACGGTCTCGGTGGCCTCCTCACCGATCTTTTTCAGGATGGCGTCGTCGCCCTTGCTGAACAGCTTGGAGGTGTAGGAGGTGGCGGGGTCGCCGCCGTTGGCCAGCTTGCGCGATTCGATCACGCCGGCCAAACGGTCCAGGATGGTGCTCATTTGCCTGCCTTGTAAATATCGGATGGATCTTTCAGCACTGGCTCGGTGTTCTGCCAGTCGCCTTCCTGGGCATCGCCCTCGAATTTCTGGAAGAAGCAGGAGTGGCGGCCGGTGTGGCAGGCGATGCCGCCGGCCTGCTCGATCTTCAGCAGGATTACGTCCTCGTCGCAGTCCAGCCGCACCTCCAGCACCTTCTGCACGTGGCCGGACTCCTCGCCCTTGTGCCACAGCTTCTTGCGCGAGCGGCTCCAGTACACGGCCTCGCCCAGCTCGACCGTCTTGGCCAGCGCCTCGCGGTTCATCCAGGCGAACATCAGCACGTCGTTGGTGCCGGCCTCCTGGGCGATCACCGGCACCAGGCCGTGCTCGTCCCATTTGACTTTCTTCAGCCACGCGGCCTTCGGTTGCACCGGTGCGTTCATGCCGCCACCCCATCCAGGCGCATCGGGATGCCCTGCTGCGCCATGAAGCGCTTGGCTTCCTGCACCGTGTGTTGGCCGTAGTGGAAGATGCTGGCCGCCAGCACCGCGTCGGCCTTGCCCAGCTTGACGCCGTCGGCCAGGTCCTGCAGGCCGCCGACGCCGCCCGAGGCGATCACCGGAATGCTGATGGCGTCGGACACGCCGCGCGTCAGGCCGAGGTCGAAGCCGGACTTGGTGCCGTCCCTGTCCATGCTGGTCAGCAGGATCTCGCCGGCGCCCAGCTGTTCCATTTTCTTTGCCCACTCGATGGCGTCGATGCCGGTGGCCTTGCGGCCGCCGTGGGTGAACACTTCCCACTTGCCGGGCGCGGTCTGCTTGGCGTCGATGGCCACCACGATGCACTGCGAGCCATGCTTTTGCGAGGCCTCGTACACCAGCTGCGGATTCGACACCGCCGACGAGTTCATGCTGACCTTGTCGGCGCCGGCGTTCAGCAGGCGGCGCACATCGGCCACCTCGCGCACGCCGCCGCCCACCGTCAGCGGAATGAACACCTGCGACGCCACCGCCTCGATGATGTCGAGGATCAGGCCGCGGTTGTCGCTGGTGGCGGTGATGTCGAGGAAGGTCAGTTCATCGGCGCCCTGCTCGTCGTAGCGGCGGGCGATTTCCACCGGGTCGCCGGCGTCGCGCAGCTCGGTGAAGTTGACGCCTTTGACGACGCGGCCGTCGGTCACGTCGAGGCAGGGGATGATGCGTTTGGCCAGCATATTATTCGTCTTCTTCCTCGATGAGGTCGCCGCTGAGCTCATCGGCGCGGTCCTGCGCCGAGGCCAGGTCGATGGTGCCTTCGTAGATCGAGCGGCCGCAGATCACGCCCTCGATGCCCTCGTCCTGCACCGCGCACAGCGCTTCCACGTCGGCCAGGTTGTGCAGGCCGCCGGAGGCGATCACCGGGATCTTGACCGCCTGCGCCAGCTTGACGGTGGCCTCGATGTTGACGCCGCCCATCATGCCGTCGCGGCCGATGTCGGTGTAGATGATCGATTCCACGCCATAGGCTTCGAATTTCTTGGCCAGGTCGATGACCTCGTGGCCGGACATCTTGCTCCAGCCGTCGGTGGCGACCTTGCCGTCCTTGGCGTCCAGGCCAACGATGATGTGGCCCGGGAAGGCGCCGCAGGCGTCGTGCAGGAAGCCCGGCTCCTTCACGGCGGCGGTGCCGATGATGACGTAGGTGATGCCGGCGTCCAGGTAGCGCTCGATGGTGTCGAGGTCGCGGATGCCGCCGCCCAGCTGCACCGGAATCTCGTCCAGGTCATGCTCTTCCGCGTATGCCTGCACGGTGCGCAGGATGGCCTTGATGGCGGCCTCGTTCTTCGGCTTGCCGGCAAAGGCGCCGTTCAGGTCCACCAGGTGCAGGCGGCGCGCGCCTTGCTTCAGCCAATGCAGGGCCATCTCGGCCGGATCTTCGGAGAATACGGTGGCGAGTTCCATATCGCCCTGTTTCAGGCGAACGCAGTGACCGTCTTTGAGGTCGATGGCAGGAATGAGCAGCATGATGGTTTAAATAAAGTGTGAAAGTGAAATCAAGGGTTCCAGTGAACAAAGTTTTTGTACAGCTGCAGTCCGGCCGCGGCGCTTTTCTCCGGGTGGAACTGGGTCGCAAAAATATTATCACGGGCCACGGCGCAACTGAACGGCGCACCGTAGACCGTTTGGCCTACCGTGTGCGCCGCCTGCTCCGGCTGCGCAAAATAGCTGTGCACGAAGTAGAACCAGGCGTTGTCCGGAATATCCTGCCACATCGGATGAGACGTCGTTTGCATCACTTGGTTCCATCCCATTTGCGGAACCTTGAAGCGCGAGCCGTCCTCCTGCGTCTGACCATCCAGCTGGAAGCGCACCACCTTGCCGGGTAACAGGCCCAGGCCGGCGGCATTGCCTTCCTCACTCATATCAAACAGCATTTGCTCGCCGATGCACACTCCCATAAGAGGTTTGTTCCTGGCCGCCGTCAGCAGGGCATCCTGCACGCCGGACTCGCGCAGGCTGCGCATGCAGTCCGGCATGGCGCCCTGGCCGGGCAGCACGATGCGGTCGGCCGATGCGATGTCCGCCACCGCGCCCGAGATCAGCACATGGGCTTCCGGCGCCACGGCGCGCAGCGCCTGCGCGACCGAGCGCAGATTACCCATGCCGTAATCAACTACTACGATTTTTTTCATGGTGTTTTTACAGGGTGCCTTTGGTCGACGGGATGGTGCCGGCGGCGCGCGGATCGAGCTCGGACGCCATGCGCAGCGCGCGGCCGAAGGCCTTGAAAACCGTCTCGCACTGGTGGTGGGCGTTGGTGCCGCGCAGGTTATCGATGTGCAGCGTCACCAGCGCGTGGTTGACGAAGCCGCGGAAGAATTCCAGCGTCAGGTCGACGTCGAAGGTGCCGATCATCGCGCGCGTGAACGGGATGTGGTACTCGATGCCCGGCCGGCCGGAGAAGTCCAGCACCACGCGCGACAGCGCCTCGTCCAGCGGCACGTACGAGTGGCCGTAACGGACGATGCCCTTGCGGTCGCCGATGGCCTTGGCCACCGCCATGCCGAGCGTGATGCCGACATCTTCCACCGTGTGGTGGTTGTCGATATGGATGTCGCCGGTGGCTTCGACTTCGAGGTCGAACAGGCCGTGGCGGGCGATCTGGTCCAGCATATGGTCAAGGAAAGGCACGCCGGTGTTCAGCTTTTGCTTGCCGGTGCCGTCCAGGTTGATGGAGACGCGGACTTGCGTCTCGTTGGTGTTGCGGATGATTTCTGCGGTGCGGTTCATGAAAGGCTCGCGATGGTCTCAGGCTGCCAGCGATGCGGCGAAAGCATCGAGGAAGGCGGAATTTTCTTCCGGGGTGCTGACGGTGATGCGTAAGCAATTGGCCAGCACACCATGCATTCTACTCACATTTTTAATTAAAACCTTGTGAGACAGGAGTTTCGCGTGGGCATCATCGGAATCGGGCACCCGGATCAAGATAAAATTCGCCGCCGACGGGAACACCTCCACGCCCGGCATACGGGCCAATGCAGCCGTCAGATCGGCGCGTGCGGCGCGCAACGCCGCCGCCTGCTGGTTCAAGACCTCCACGTGATCCAGCGCGAATTCGGCCGCCACCTGCGTCAGCACGTTGATGTTGTAAGGAGGCCGCACTTTGTCGAATTCCGCCAGCAATTGCGGCGCCGCCGACAGGTAGCCGAGGCGGATGCCGGCCAGGCCGAGCTTCGACACGGTGCGCATCACCACCAGGTTGGCAAATTCCGGCAGGCGGTGCATGAAGGTCTGCTGCGCGAACGGCTCGTAGGCCTCGTCCACCACGGCCAGGCCGAAACCGTCGAGCGCCCGGATGATGGCGACGATGTCCTCTGCGGCGAACAGGTTGCCGGTCGGGTTGTTCGGGTAGGACAGGAACACCAGCGACGGCTTGTGCTGTGCGATCGCCGCCAGCATGGCCGGCAGGTCCAGCGTCATGTCGGCCTTGAGCGGCACGCCGACATAGTCCATGCCGGCGAATTGCGCCGAGCGCTGGTACATGACGAAGGAGGGCGTGGGCGCCACCACGGTGGCGCGGCGGTCCTGCATGGCGCAGGCCATGCACAAAATCGAGATCAGCTCATCCGAGCCATTGCCGAGGATGACGTCATGGCCGGCCGGCACGCCCAGTTTGTCGACGATGCGCCGCTTGATGCTGGCGTACGACGCCACCGGGTAGCGGTTGAGCGCGACGTCGGCCAGCCGCTGCGCGAGGTCCTCGCGCAGATGATGCGGCAGGTGGTAAGGGTTCTCCATCGCATCCAGTTTAATGAAACCACTCGCGTCGGCGACGTGATAGCTTGCCACGGCTCTCACATCGGGACGGATGGTGCTGTTGACCAGCGTGTCGATGGGGGACATCTTACTTGGGCTCCTATGAGTTGACTAAGGTTCGTGATTTCTTGACGGGGACTTCCGGCGCCGCCAGCCGTTCGTTGATGATGGCGCAGTATTCGGGATTCAGTTCGAAGCCGACGTAATTCCTGCCGCAGCGCTTGGCCGCCACGGCCGTGGTGCCGCTGCCCATGAACAGGTCCAGCACCACGCCGTCCGGCGGGCACGAGGCCTTGACCATGCGCTCGATGATTTCCAGCGGCTTTTGCGTTGGATGGTCGGCGCGCTCCGGGTGCTCGCGGTGCAGGCGCGACACGCTCCACAAATCCTTGGGGTTGTAGCCGACTTCCAGCCACTTGGCGCCGATGAAGATGGAGCGCGAGCGCGCCTTCTTGGTTTCGGCGTCGTACGGAATGCGCACCGCATCCAGGTCGAAGTAATAATCCTTGCGGCGCACGAAGAAGCCGATGGTGTCGTGCACCGACGAAAAGCTGCGCACGCTGCCGCCCATCGACGGCACCCGGCGGTCCCAGATAATTTCATTCATCATCGTCATGCGCTTTTTCAGCATGACGAAAATCTCCGGCGAAAAGCGCCAGGTCAGGAAGATGTACAAGCTGCCGTTGGGCTTGAGCTTGGGCAGGGCGGCGTCTATCCACTGCTCGGTCCAGCGCAGGTATTCGTCCACCGTTTGCTGGTCGGAGCCGTTGCCGTAGTCCTTGCCCAGGTTGTAGGGCGGATCGGTCAGTATCAGATCGATGGAACCCTCCGGGATGCGCGCCAGGCCGGCCAGCGCATCCTCACAGAAGACCTGATTGATCCAGCTGGCGGTCATTTCAGGCGCAGCTCCGCGCTGCGGGCGTGCGCCTGCAGACCTTCGCCGTACGCCAGTTCGGCCGCGACCTTGCCCAGCGTTTGCGCGCCGGCTTCGCTGACCATGATGACCGACGAGCGTTTCTGGAAATCGTACACGCCCAGCGGCGACGAGAAGCGCGCGGTGCGCGAGGTCGGCAGCACGTGGTTCGGGCCGCAGCAGTAGTCGCCCAGCGACTCGGACGAGAAACGGCCGAGGAACATGGCGCCGGCGTGGCGGATCTTGTCGGCCCATTGCTGCGGCTCGGCGGCGGAGATTTCCAGGTGCTCGGCGGCGATGCTGTTGGCGATGGCGCAGGCCTCGTCCATGTCGCGCACCTTGACCAGCGCGCCGCGGTCGCCCAGCGAGGTCTTGATGACTTCCTGGCGCGGCATGGTCGGCAACAGCCTGGCGATGCTGGCTTCGACCTTGGCGAGGTAGTCCGCGTCCGGGCACAGCAGGATGGCTTGCGCCAGCTCGTCGTGCTCCGCCTGCGAGAACAGGTCCATGGCGACCCAGTCAGGATCGGTGCTGCCATCGGCCACGATCAGGATTTCCGACGGGCCGGCGATCATGTCGATGCCGACCACGCCGAACACGCGGCGCTTGGCCGACGCCACGTAGGCATTGCCCGGGCCGACGATCTTGTCGACCGGTTGTATGGTTTCAGTGCCGTAGGCCAGCGCGCCCACCGCCTGCGCGCCGCCGATGGTGATCACGCGGGTAACGCCGGCAATCGCGGCAGCGGCCAGCACCATCTGGTTCTTCACGCCGTCCGGCGTTGGCACCACCATGATGATTTCCTGGACGCCGGCGACGTGCGCGGGAATCGCGTTCATCAGCACCGACGACGGGTAGGCCGCCTTGCCGCCCGGGACGTAGATGCCCACCCGGTCCAGCGGCGTCACGCGCTGGCCCAGCACCGTGCCATCCGGCTCGGTGTAGGTGAAGCCATTCAGTTCCTGCTTCTGGCGTTCGTGGAACACGCGGATGCGCTGGGCGGCGACTTCCAGCGCGGCGCGTTGCGCGGCCGGGATCGCGGCCAGTGCGGCTTGCAGTTCCTCCTGCGAGACGTCCAGCGCGGCCATGCCGGTGGCGCCGCCGTTCGGCAGGCGGTCGAGCTTGTTGGTGTATTCGAGGACGGCGGCGTCGCCGCGCGCCTTGACGTCGGCGAGGATCTTGCCGACGGCCGATTCGATGGCGTCGTCGGTGCTGGCTTCAAACGCCAGCAGGGTGTCCAGGCGCTGTTTGAAATCGGCCTGGCTGGAATCGAGCTTGGTAATCATGGCGGTCATTTTTTGGATGCGCGTTCAAATGCTTCAATGATAGGCTGCAGGCGTTCGCGTTTCATCTTCAATGCGGCCTGGTTGACGATCAGGCGCGACGAAATATCCATGATGGCCTCGACCTCTTTCAGGTCGTTGGCGCGCAGCGTGTTGCCGGTGCTGACCACGTCGACGATGGCGTCCGACAGGCCGACCAGCGGCGCCAGCTCCATCGAGCCATACAGCTTGATCAGGTCGACGTGCACGCCCTTCTTGGCGAAGTGCGCGCGCGCGGTTTCCACGAACTTGGTGGCCACGCGCAGGCGCGCGCCCTGGCGCACAGCCGTTTCGTAGTCGAAGCCGTTGCGCACCGCGACCGACATGCGGCATTCGGCGATGTGCAGGTCGATCGGCTGGTACAGGCCTTCGCCGCCGTGCTCCAGCAGCACATCCTTGCCGGCCACGCCGAAGTCCGCCGCACCATGCTGCACGTAGGTCGGCACGTCGGTGGCGCGCACGATCAGCACGCGCACGTTGGGATCGTTGGTCGGCAGGATCAGCTTGCGCGAGGTCTCGGGGTTTTCGGTGACGGTGATGCCAGCCGCTTCCAGCAGCGGCAGGGTGTCCTCGAAAATGCGGCCCTTCGACAGCGCCAGTATCAGCTGCTGGGAGTCGGCTTGGAATGCACTCATAAAAATATATCCTAAGTTAGCCCCGTCACCCCGGCCAAAGCCGGGGCCCATAGAACACATGCGCCAACACAGCTCATGCGTTCTATGGGTTCCAGCTTTCGCTGGAACGACGTTACTTGATACGCTTGATGTTGGCGCCTACGGCGGAGAGTTTGACTTCCATCTGATCGTAGCCGCGGTCCAGGTGATAGATGCGGTCGATCAGCGTTTCACCGCGCGCCGCCAGGCCGGCGATCACCAGCGAAGCGGAGGCACGCAGGTCGGTCGCCATCACCGGCGCGCCGACCAGCTGTTCCACGCCCTTGATAAAGGCGGTGTTGCCATCGGTTTCAATCTGCGCGCCCAGGCGGTTCATCTCCTGCACGTGCATGAAGCGGTTTTCAAAAATGGTTTCCGTCACGCGGCTGGCGCCGTCGGCGATGGTGTTCACCGCCATGAACTGCGCCTGCATGTCGGTCGGGAAGCCCGGGTATTCGGTGGTGCGGAAAGTCACCGGCGCCGGACGCTTGTCCATCTGCGCGCGGATCCAATTGTCGCCGATGGTCAGCTGCAGGCCGATCTCGCGCAGCTTGTCCAGCGCCGCGTCCATGATGTCCACACGGGTGTTGCGGATGGTGATGTCGCCGCCGGTGGCCGCCACCGCGCACAGGAAGGTCGCGGCTTCGATGCGGTCCGAAATCACGGCATGCTTCGCGCCATGCAGTTCGCTGACGCCCTGGATCACCAGGCGGTTGGTGCCGATGCCCTCGATCTTCGCGCCCATGGCCACCAGCAGGTTGGCCAGGTCGGTCACTTCCGGTTCGCAGGCGGCGTTTTCGAGGATGGTTTCGCCCTCGGCCAGCGTGGCGGCCATCAGCAGGTTCTCGGTGCCGGTCACGGTGATCATGTCGGTGACGATGCGCGCGCCTTTCAGCTTGGCGCACTTGGCGTAGATGTAGCCGCCTTCGACGGTGATGTCGGCGCCCAGCGCCTGCAGACCCTTGATGTGCTGGTCCACCGGACGCGAACCGATGGCGCAGCCGCCCGGCAGCGATACCTTGGCTTCGCCGAAGCGCGCCAGCAGCGGACCCAGAACCAGGATCGAGGCGCGCATGGTTTTCACCAGGTCGTACGGCGCTTCCAGCTTGGTGATGGCGCTGCCGTTCAGCGTGACCTTGTCGTTGTCCTGCGTGACTTTGAGGCCGGTTTCGCCCAACAGCTTGAGGATGGTCGAGACGTCGTGCAGGTGCGGCACGTTGGACAGCTCGACGTCGCCCGACGTCAGCAGGCCGGCGCACAGGATAGGCAGCGCCGCGTTCTTGGCGCCGGAAATGGTGATGTCGCCTTGCAGGCGGTTACCGCCTTGAATCAGAAGCTTGTCCATGCTTATCCTTGGTATTCTTCAGGGGTGAGGGTTTTCATCGACAGCGCGTGGATCTCTTCGCGCATGCGGTCGCCCAGCGCCGCGTACACCAGCTGGTGGCGCTGGATCGGGCGCTTGCCGGCGAACGCCGGCGACACGATGATGGCCTGGAAGTGCTGGCCGTCGCCCTCCACTTCCAGGTGGGTGCATTCGAGACCGGCCGAGATGTAGCCGTGGATCAGTTCAGGAGTAGTGACCATGATATTTTCCTAATTAGTGGCGCAGGCGATAACCGCTGCGCAGCAAACGAATCGCCAGCAACGACAGCACCGCGAGGAAGCCGGCCACAATGCCCAGGCTTGCCAGCGGGTTGACGTCGGACTGGCCGAAGAAGCCATAACGGAAGCCGTCGATCATGTAGAAGAACGGATTCAGATGCGATACCGCCTGCCATACCGGCGGCAGCGAGTGGATCGAGTAGAACACGCCGGCCAAAAAGGTCAGCGGCACGATCAGGAAGTTCTGGAACGCGGCCAGCTGGTCGAACTTCTCGGCCCAGACGCCGGCGATCAACCCCATGGTGCCGAGGATGGCGGCGCCCAGCAGCGCAAACACGATGATCCACAGCGGCGCCGCGAACGACAGGTGGGCGAACCACGCGGTCACCAGGAACACGCCCAGGCCAACCACGATGCCGCGCACCATGGCGGCGATCACGTAGGCCGAGAAAATCTCCCAGTGCGACAGCGGCGTCAGCAGCACGAACACCAGGTTGCCGGTGATCTTGGACTGGATCAGCGACGACGACGAGTTGGCAAACGCGTTCTGCAGCACGCTCATCATCACCAGGCCGGGAATCAGGAACGAGGTGTAGCTGACGCCGTCGTAGACATTGACGCGGCCCTCCAGCACGTGGCCGAAGATCAGCAGGTACAGCATCGCCGTCAGGATGGGCGCGGCGATGGTCTGGGTGGCGACTTTCCAGAAGCGCAGGGTCTCCTTGTAGACCAGGGTGCGGAAGCCGGCGGAGAGGAAGTTCATACGGTACCTTTTTCCATGATCTGGATGAAGATGTCTTCCAGATCCGCTTGTTGCAGTTGCATTTCGTCGACGATGGCGCCCGACTCGCGCAGGCGGCGCAGGATCTGTTCGACTTCGGGGTATTCATTGATGCGCAGGCTGTACTTCTTGCCGTGCTCGGAGGTTTCCGGGTGCGTGATCAGCGCGCGCAGCTCGTCCGGCAGGTCGCCGTGCGTGAGGTTGACGATCAGCTGCGAGCCGGAGATGCGCCGCACCAGCGAGGCCATCGTGTCCAGCGTCACCACCTGGCCCAGCTTGAGCATGGCCACGCGCTTGCACATGGCCTGCGCCTCTTCCAGGTAGTGGGTGGTCAGCACCACGGTGTGGCCTTCGCGGTTGAGGCGGGTGATGAACTGCCACAGCGTCTGGCGCAGCTCGACGTCGACGCCGGCGGTCGGCTCGTCCAGCACGATCACCGGCGGCTTGTGCACCAGCGCCTGCGCCACCAGCACGCGCCGCTTCATGCCGCCGGACAGCGCGCGCATATTGGTGTCAGCCTTGTTGGTCAGGTTGAGGTTGTGCATCACCTCGTCGATCCAGGCGTCGTTATTCTTCAGGCCGAAGTAGCCCGATTGCAGGCGCAGCGTTTCGCGCACGGTGAAGAACGGGTCGAACACCAGTTCCTGCGGCACCACGCCCAGCTTCTTGCGCGCTGCGCGGAAATCGCTGACCACGTCGTGGCCGTGGATCTTGACCGCGCCGGCGTCCGGGCGGATCAGGCCGGCGATGATGGAGATCAGGGTGGTCTTGCCGGCGCCGTTCGGACCGAGCAGGCCGAAGAACTCGCCCTCTTCGATGCTGAGGGACACGCCGCCCAGTGCCTGGAGCGACTTGTAGCGCTTCTCGACATTGCTAATTTGGATTGCTGTCATGCTTGACTTATCGTTAAGGTTGCGGCGGCCGGGCCGGCACGCGCGTCAGTGCTGCGGGGGCCACGGCGCTGCGGCTGTGGCAACGTTCAATTATATTGGAATTTCAATCGGTCCGAGCCGGACCGGGGATTTACGCAGTTCTCACTGCGAAGC
This sequence comes from Duganella sp. 1224, assembly GCF_013408245.1. Taxonomy (GTDB): domain Bacteria; phylum Pseudomonadota; class Gammaproteobacteria; order Burkholderiales; family Burkholderiaceae_D; genus Rugamonas. The sequence continues at coordinate 170,136 of NZ_JACBYS010000004.1, read as the reverse complement.
GGCGGGGTGGGGCGGAGGTCAATGGTGATGGTGCGAAGCGCTGTCGGCTTCCACCGCGGTCTTCGGGGCGAACACCGTGTCGGGCGCCTTCGCGGGCGCAAATTCATCGTGCGCCGGATTGCGCGGCGCGCCGGCGGCGTCCTGCTCCAGCTTGACGTCGGTCGGGAACACCAGCGAGCACACGCCGTACAGCTTGGTCAGGCTCTGCAGCGCCGGCGGCAGGTTTTTCAGTTGCAGCGTGACGCCGGCATCGTGGGCGGCGCGTTGCCACGCCAGCATCACCGACACCGCCACCGAATCCACCGTCAACACATGGCGCAGGTCGAACACGGTCTGGCCGGCCTTGAGGGCGGCATAGCCGCGCTCCAGCGCCGCCGAGGCGTTGAGCACGGTCAGGGACGTGAGCGACTGCAGGTTGTCGATGGGATCGGTAACGGCGTTCATGGCGTCAGTTTACTTCTTTGGGGCGGCGGTGTTAAGGGGCTTGCTGGCCAGTTTCTTGTTTTTCTCGGTCAGCGCCTTGATCAGGCCATCAATGCCGCCTTTCGAGATTTCCGAAGCGAACGTGCCCTTGTAGGTCTCGACCAGCCACGCGCCCAGCACGTTGATGTCGTAGATCTTCCAGCCTTGCGGGCCCTTGGCCACGCGGTAGTTCAGCGGAATCGGCTCGCCGCCGGACTGGATCACCTGGGAGCGCACTTCAACGTCGGTGTCGCCCGGATCGGCGCGCAGCGGCTTGAACTCCACCGTCTGGTCCTTCACCTGGGACAGCGCGCCCGAGTAGGTGAACACCAGCAGCTGGCGGAACTGCTCGGTCAGCGCCTTTTGCTGGTCCGGGGTGGCCTCGCGCCAGAAGCGGCCGGCCGCCAGCGAGGTCATGCGCTGGAAGTCGACGTACGGCAGGATCTTGGTTTCCACCAGGTCGATGACTTTTTTGGTGTCGCCGGCCTGGATGGCCTTGTCGCTCTTGGCGGTGTTGAGCACGTCCGAGCTGATGCGCTTGACCAGCGCGTCGGGCGCCTCGTCGGCGGCGTGGGCGGCGTTGAACGCCAGTGCAACAGTGGCCAAAGCGATAAATTGTTTGATAAATTTCATTGTCTAAGCCTTATCAGTGGTTCTTCGGGTCACTGGCTGTCAGGTTGTGCAGCCGGTGTGCCGGAGTTTAACGCTTTTGCGGCCGGTTCGGATGACACCGGCGCAGAAGTGTCGGCAGTATCATCTTTTTCGACTTTACGTGGCGCACCGTCGCCGTCCGGGTGAATCTGGCTCTCGCGGCGCTGCAGGAAGCCGTCGCGCAGGAACTCGTAGCGGTCCAGGGCGGCGTCTTCCAGCAGGCTCGACGCGTCCAGCAGGCGGGCGCGGGTGTCGACCACGCGCAGCACGGTGCCGCTGTTGCGGACCCAGGTCGGATCCTTGTAGCGCCAGATGTCGCCGGCGATGTCGGCCGGCAGCGCCACGGTGTCACGCACGGTGGACGGGCCCAGCAGCGGCAGCACCAGGTACGGGCCGGAGCTTACGCCCCAGGTGCCCAGCGTCTGGCCGAAGTCTTCCTTGTGCTTCGGCAGGCCGGCTTCCGAGGCGATGTCGAACAGGCCGAGAATACCCAGCGTCGAGTTCAGCGTGAAGCGGGTGACGTCCGACATGCCGTCGGCCGGCTTGCCTTGCAGGAACTGGTTGATCGCGGTCCAGGCGTCGCTGAGGTTGCCGAAGAAGTTGCCCACGCCGGTCTGCACGAAGCTCGGGGTCACGGCCTTGTAGCCCTTGGCCACCGGTTTCAACGCGTATTCATCGACCTTGTCGTTGAAATTGAACATGGCGCGGTTGTAGCCCTCGTACGGGTCGCGCGGATTGGGGCCGGCGCACCCGGCCAGCAGTGCGGTGACGCCCAGCGCCAGCGCGGCCTGGCGGAATTGTTTTACGGTACGGCTCATTATTTGTCGTCCTTTCCTTCGGCGGCTTTGCTGTAGATGAACTGGTTGATCAGGTCTTCCAGCACGGTAGCCGATTGGGTGCGCGCGATCTTGTCGCCGGCCACCAGATTGTTGGTATCGCCGCCGGCTTCAATGCCGACGTATTGTTCGCCCAGCAGGCCGGCCGTCAGAATCTTGGCCGAGCTGTCCTTGGGAAATTTATAAGCTTCTTCCATATTCAAGGTTACCAGTGCCTGGTAGCTCTTGTCATCAAACTTGATCTCTCCCACACGGCCGACCACCACGCCGGCCGCCTTGACCGCCGCTTGCGGGCGCAGGCTGCCAATGTTGTCGAACTTGGCGGTGATGGCGTAGGTCTTGCCCCAGGACAGAGAACTGGTGTTGCCCGCCTTGAGCGCCAGGAACATCAGTGCGGCCACGCCGATGACGATGAACAGACCGACCCAGATATCCAGAGATTTACGTTGCATAGTTATTATTCCTCAAATCCTATCTCAATTCCTAAGCTTTTACTTGCTGAACATCAGCGCCGTCATCATGAAGTCCAGCCACCAGATCATCAGCGATGAGATCACGACGGTGCGGGTGGTGGCGCGCGCCACGTCCTCCGGCGTCGGCTGCGCCTCGTACCCCTGGTACAGCGCGATGAAGGTGATCGCCACGCCAAACACCACGCTCTTGGCGAAGCCGTTGACGATGTCCTTCCAGAAATCGACGCCGCCCTGCATCTGCGACCAGAACGCGCCGTCGTCGACGCCGATCAGCTGCACGCCGACCAGCCAGCCGCCCAGCACGCCCACGGCACTGAACACCGAGGCCAGCAGCGGCACCGAGATGGCGCCGGCCCAGAAGCGCGGCGCCAGCACGCGCTGGATCGGGTTGACGGCCATCATTTCCATCGCCGACAGCTGCTCGCCAGCCTTCATCAGGCCGATTTCGGCGGTCAGCGAGGTGCCGGCGCGGCCGGCGAACAGCAGCGCGGTGATGACCGGGCCCAGCTCGCGGGTCAGGCCCAGCGCCACCAGCAGGCCCAGCGACTGCTCGGCGCCGTATTTATTCAGCGTGTAATAGCCCTGCAGGCCCAGCACCATGCCGACGAACAGGCCGGACAGGGTAATGATCAGCATCGAGTAATTGCCGATGAAATGCAGCTGCTCGATCACCAGGCGCGGGCGCTTCAGCAGGCCCGGCGACAGGCCCAGCATGGTGGCCAGCGTGCGCGCGCCATAGCCGATGCTTTCCACGTAGTCGCGCAGCGGCGCGCCCAGGCGGGACAACCAATTCTTGACACTCATACATGCACTCCCAGGCCCAGATCGTCGGCCAGGGACTTGCCTGGATAATGGAACGGCACCGGGCCGTCGGCTTCTGCGTTGACGAACTGCTTCACATACGGATCGGTGGACACGCTCATTTCAGCCGGCGTGCCATGCGCAACAATTTTGCCCTGCGACAGGAAATACACATAGTCGGCGATGGCAAAGCTTTCCTTGACGTCGTGCGACACCAGGATGGTAGTCGAGCCCAGCGCCGTGTTCAGGTTGCGGATCAGGTTGGCGGTGACGCCCATCGAGATCGGATCCAGGCCGGCGAACGGCTCGTCATACATCATCAGTTCCGGGTCCAGCGCGATCGAACGGGCCAGCGCCACGCGGCGCGCCATGCCGCCGGAGATTTCTCCGGGCTTCAGCTTGGCGGCGTTGCGCAGGCCCACCGCCTGCAGCTTCATCAGCACCAGGTTGCGGATCAGCTCCTCCGGCAGGTCGGTGTGCTCGCGCAGCGGGAAGGCGACGTTCTCGAACACCGACAGGTCGGTAAACAGCGCGCCGTGCTGGAACAGCATGCCCATCTTGCGGCGCAGCAGGTACAGGCCGGCGGTATTCAGCTTGTGGACCACCTGGCCCTGGACCTTGACCTGGCCGCGCTGCGGACGCAACTGGCCGCCGATCAGGCGCAACACCGTGGTTTTGCCGCTGCCCGAGCCGCCCATGACCGCAATCACCTTCCCGCGCGGGAAGTCCATGTTCAAGCCCGTCAGGATCGCGCGCTTGCCATAGGTGAAGTGTAAATCACGGATTTCGACTAGATTTGGCACGACTGAACTCATTTTTTGGAATGCCGTATTGTAGTGCAGAAAGGTCAATCTCTGCAGGACGCCGCCCCGGGCGGACCACGAATGGCAGATAATACAACACTAATGAACCCAAAGTCAGCAATTTACACCCGGCACTAAATGTTACACCCCCACCGGCAGGTGCAAGGGACGCGGCGCATAAAAAAACCGGACACAGCCGGGGATCGCCCGTCCGTGTCCGGCACAGAACCAGGCCGCGCCTGGTCGCCGCCTCAGGGAATCAACGCGGCAACTCGGAACTGCCCATCAGGAACTCGTCCACCGCGCGCGCGCACTGGCGGCCTTCGCGGATCGCCCACACCACCAGCGACTGGCCGCGGCGCATGTCGCCGGCGGCAAACACCTTCGGTGCGGATGTCTTGTAGCAACCTTCGCCATCGGTGCTGGCGCGGGCGTTGCCGCGCGCATCCTTGTCGACGCCGAACGCGTCCAGGATATTGGCCACCGGCGAGACGAAGCCCATGGCCAGGAACACCAGGTCGGCCTTCATCTCGAATTCCGAATTCGGCACCTCGGTCATCTTGCCGTCTTTCCACTCGACGCGGCAGGCGACCAGCTTCTCGACCTTGCCGCCCTTGCCCTCCAGGCGCTTGGTGGCCACCGCCCAGTCGCGCTCGCAGCCTTCCTCGTGCGACGACGAGGTGCGCAGCTTGGTCGGCCAGTACGGCCACACCAGCGGCTTGTTCTCCTGCTCCGGCGGCATCGGCATCAGCTCGAACTGGGTGACCGAGGCGGCGCCATGGCGGTTGGAAGTGCCAACGCAGTCGGAACCGGTGTCGCCGCCGCCGATCACCACCACGTGCTTGCCGGTGGCCTTGATCTGGTCTTTCAGCTTGTCGCCGGCGTTGACCTTGTTTTGCTGCGGCAGGAAGTCCATGGCGAAGTGCACGCCCTTCAGCTCGCGGCCGGGCACCGGCAGGTCACGCGGGCTTTCCGAACCGCCGGCCAGCACGATGGCGTCGAAGTCTTTTTCCAGGTCTTCCGGGAAGATGGTTTCCTTGGCCCAGTTATTGACGTTGGCCGGGAAGTCCTTGCCGATCAGCACGCTGGTGCGGAAGGTCACGCCTTCGGCTTCCATCTGCTTGACGCGGCGGTCGATGTGCGACTTTTCCATCTTGAAGTCGGGAATGCCGTAACGCAGCAGGCCGCCGACGCGGTCGGCCTTTTCAAACACCGTGACGGCGTGGCCGGCGCGCGCCAGCTGCTGGGCTGCGGCCAGGCCGGCCGGACCGGAGCCGACGACCGCCACTTTCTTGCCGGTCTGCTGGCTTGGCGGCTGGGGGACCACCCAGCCGTGTTCCCAGCCCTCGTCGATGATCTTGTGCTCGATCGACTTGATGCCGACCGGGTCCTCGTTGATGCCCAGCGTGCAGGCGGCCTCGCACGGCGCCGGGCAGATGCGGCCGGTGAATTCCGGGAAGTTGTTGGTCGAGTGCAGCGTGTCCAGCGCCTCGCGGTAGTTGCCGCGATACACCAGGTCGTTCCAGTCCGGGATGATGTTGTTGACCGGGCAGCCGTTGTTGCAGAACGGGATGCCGCAGTCCATGCAGCGCGCGCCCTGGATCTTGGCTTGCTCGTTGGTCAGCGGAATGACGAATTCCGCGTAGTTTTTCAGGCGCGTCGCTGGCGGCAGATAGCCTTCTTCCTGACGCTGGAATTCCATGAAGCCGGTGATTTTACCCACAATATTTTCCTTCGTAATCTTTGAACCCGTCGTTCCGGCGCAGGCCGGAACCCATGCTGACCCAGATCAGACGTTCCATGGGTCCCGGCCTGCGCCGGGACGACGTGCGGTTAATTAAGCGGCAACGGGTTGCACCACGGCGGCTTCGTTCGCCACGTCCTCGGCCATCTCGGCCAGCGCGCGCTTGTACTCGCTCGGGAAGACCTTGACGAACTTGGCGCGGCTGTCCGCCCAGTTATCCAGCAACAGGCGGGCGCGCGTGCTGCCGGTGTGCTTGAAGTGACGCTCGATCAGGCGCTTCAGGATCACCTCGTCCGCCTCGCGGCCATGCTCCTTGTGCTGCACGTGGAAACTAGCGCTGTCCACCGACTGCTCCTTGGCGCTCAGCACGCGCTCCAGCGACACCATGGCGGTGTTGCAGCGCGACGCGAAGTCGCCATCCGGATCGTAGACATAAGCAATACCGCCCGACATGCCGGCCGCGAAGTTGCGGCCGGTGTGGCCCAGCACCACCACCGTGCCGCCGGTCATGTACTCGCAACCGTGGTCGCCGGTGCCCTCGACGATGGCGGTGGCGCCCGAGTTGCGGACGGCGAAACGCTCGCCGGCCACGCCGTTGAAGAACGCCTCGCCGGCAATCGCGCCGTACAGCACGGTGTTGCCGATGATGATGTTGTTCACCGCCCAGCCGCGGAACTCGGTGTTCGGACGCACGATGATGCGGCCGCCCGACAGGCCCTTGCCCACATAGTCGTTGCCCTCACCGACCAGGTCGATGGTGATGCCGTGCGCCAGGAAGGCGCAGGCCGACTGCCCGGCCGTGCCCTGCAGCTGGATGTGGATGGTGTCGTCCGGCAGTCCGGCGTGGCCGTAACGCTTGGCCACCTCGCCCGACAGCATGGTGCCAACGGTGCGGTTGACGTTGCGCACCGGCGAGATGAACGACACGCGCTCGCCCTTCTCCAGCGCCGCCTTGGCCTGCGCGATCAGCTTGTGGTCGAGCGCCTTGTCCAGGCCATGATCCTGCTCCATGGTGTGGTAGATGGCGTCGCCGTTCGGCACTGCCGGCGCGTAGAAGATGTTGCTGAAGTCCAGGCCCTGCGCCTTCCAGTGCGAGATCGCCTTCGACTTGTCCAGCAGATCGACGCGGCCGATCAGCTCGTCATAAGTGCGGATGCCCAGCTGCGCCATGATCTGGCGCGCCTCTTCGGCCACGAAGAAGAAGTAGTTGACCACGTACTCCGGCTTGCCCGAGAACTTGGCGCGCAGCACCGGATCCTGGGTGGCCACGCCCACCGGGCAGGTGTTCAGGTGGCACTTGCGCATCATGATGCAGCCCTCCACCACCAGCGGCGCGGTGGCGAAGCCGATTTCGTCGGCGCCCAGCAGCGCGGCGATGACGACGTCGCGGCCGGTGCGCATCTGGCCGTCGGCCTGGACGCGGATACGGCTGCGCAGGCCGTTCAGCACCAGCGTCTGTTGCGTTTCCGCCAGGCCCAGCTCCCACGGCGTGCCGGCGTGCTTGACCGACGACAGCGGCGAGGCGCCGGTGCCGCCGTCATGGCCAGCCACCACCACGTGGTCGGCCTTGGCCTTGGTGACGCCGGCCGCCACGGTGCCGATGCCCACTTCCGACACCAGCTTGACCGAGATCGAGGCGCGCGGATTGGCGTTCTTCAGGTCGTGGATCAGCTGCGCCAGGTCTTCAATCGAGTAAATATCGTGGTGCGGCGGCGGCGAGATCAGGCCCACGCCCGGCACCGAGAAGCGCAGCGTGGCGATGTATTCCGACACCTTGTGGCCCGGCAGCTGGCCGCCTTCGCCCGGCTTGGCGCCCTGCGCCATCTTGATCTGGATCTGGTCGGCCGAGTTCAGGTAAGCAGCGGTCACGCCGAAACGGCCGGACGCCACCTGCTTGATGCGCGAGCGCAGCGAGTCGCCATCCTGCAACGGAATGTCGACCACCATCTGCTCCTTGCCCATGATCGAGCCCATGGTTTCGCCCTGCTTGATCTTGATGCCCTTCAGTTCCATGGTGTAGCGCGACGGGTCCTCGCCGCCCTCGCCGGTGTTGGACTTGCCACCGATGCGGTTCATGGCCACGGCCAGCGTGGCGTGGGCCTCGGTCGAAATCGAGCCCATCGACATGGCGCCGGTGGCGAAGCGCTTGACGATTTCCTTGGCCGGCTCGACCTCGTCCAGCGGAATCGCCTTGCTCGGATCGATCTTGAACTCGAACAGGCCGCGCAGCGTCAGGTGGCGCTTGCTCTGGTCGTTGATGATCTGGGCATACTCTTTATAGCTGCTGTAGTTGTTGGCGCGGGTCGAGTGCTGCAGCTTGGCGATCGCGTCCGGCGTCCACAAGTGATCCTCGCCGCGCACGCGGAAGGCGTATTCGCCGCCGGCGTCGAGGTGGTTGGCCAGCACCGGATCGTTGCCGAAGGCCAGGTTGTGCAGGCGCAGCGCCTCTTCCGCCACCTCGAACACGCCAATGCCCTCCACCTTGGACGAGGTGCCCTTGAAGTACTTGTCCACCAGCGACTTGTTCAGGCCCACCGCCTCAAAGATCTGCGCGCCGCAGTACGACATATAGGTCGAGATGCCCATCTTGGACATCACCTTCATCAGGCCCTTGCCGACCGCCTTGGTGAAGTTGTAGATGGCCTTGTCGGCCGACATGTCGCCCGGCATGCCTTGTGCCATTTCGGCCAGGGTTTCCATCGCCAGGTAAGGGTGGATGGCTTCCGCGCCGTAGCCGGCCAGCAGCGCGAAGTGGTGGGTTTCGCGGGCCGAGCCGGTTTCCACCACCAGGCCGGTCGAGGCGCGCAGGCCCTTGCTGACCAGGTGCTGGTGGATGGTCGAGGTGGCCAGCAGCGCGGGAATCGCCACGCGCTCCGGGCCGATCGAACGGTCGGACACGATCAGAATGTTGTGGCCGGACTTGACCGCGTCCACCGCTTCCGCGCACAGCGAGGCCAGGCAGGCTTCCACGCCTTCCTTGCCCCAGGCCAGCGGGTAGCAGATGCCCAGCTCGTACGACTTGAACTTGCCGCCGGTATGCAGGCTGATGTTGCGCAGGCGCTCCATGTCGTCGAAGCCCAGCACTGGCTGCGACACCTCCAGGCGCATCGGCGGGTTGACGTTGTTGGTGTCCAGCAGGTTCGGTTTCGGGCCGATGAACGACACCAGCGACATCACCATCGCCTCGCGGATCGGGTCGATCGGCGGGTTGGTCACCTGGGCGAACAGCTGCTTGAAGTAGGAATACAGCGGCTTCAGCTTGTTGGACATCACCGCCAGCGGCGAATCGTTGCCCATCGAGCCGACCGCTTCCTCGCCGGCGGCCGCCATCGGCGCCATCAGGAATTTCAGGTCTTCCTGGGTGTAGCCGAAGGCTTGCTGGCGGTCCAGCAGCGACGGCACGGCTTTCTCGCCCGGCGCCTGCTTGTCCTTGGCGCGGTTGTGCGCCAGCTGGCTTTCGCTCAGCTTGATCTCGTTGAGCTTGATGCGCACGGCGTTGATCCACGCCTTGTACGGCTTGGCGTTGGCGTAGGTGTCCTTCAGCTCCTTGTCGTCGACGATGCGGCCGGCTTCGAGGTCGATCAGGAACATCTTGCCTGGCTGCAGGCGCCATTTCTGGATGATTTTCGACTCGGGAATCGGCAGCACGCCGGATTCCGAGGCCATCACCACCAGGTCGTCGTCGGTGACGATGTAGCGGGCCGGACGCAGGCCATTACGGTCCAGCGTGCCGCCGATGTAGCGGCCGTCGGTGAAGGCCATGGCCGCCGGGCCGTCCCATGGTTCCATCATGGCGGCGTGATATTCGTAGAACGCGCGGCGATTGTCGTCCATCGTGCCGTGATTTTCCCAGGCTTCCGGAATCATCATCATCATCGCCTGGGCCAGCGGGTAGCCCGCCATCAGCAGCAGTTCCAGCGCGTTGTCGAAGCAGGCGGTATCCGACTGGCCCTCGTAGATCAGGGGGAACAGCTTGTGCAGGTCGTCGCCCAGCACGGCCGACTTCATCACGCCTTCGCGGGCGCGCATCCAGTTGAAGTTGCCCTTGACGGTGTTGATCTCGCCGTTGTGGGCGATCAGGCGGTACGGGTGGGCCAGCGGCCATTCCGGGAAGGTGTTGGTCGAGAAACGCTGGTGCACCAGCGCCAGCGCCGAGATGCAGCGCGCGTCCTGCAGGTCTTTATAGTAGACGCCCACCTGGTCGGCCAGCAGCAGGCCCTTGTAGACGATGGTGCGGGCCGACATCGAGGCCACGAAGAATTCTTTGCCGTGGATCAGTTTCAACGCCTGGATGGCGTGGCCGGACGATTTGCGGATCACGTATAGCTTGCGCTCCAGCGCGTCGGTGACCATGATGTCGGCGCCGCGGCCGATGAAGATCTGGCGGATCACCGGCTCCTTGGCGCGCACGGTCGGCGACATTGGCATGTCGGTATCGACCGGCACATTGCGCCAGCCCAGCACCACCTGGCCCTCGGCGCGGACGGCGCGCTCGATTTCCTGTTCGCAGGCGATGCGCGAGGCGTTTTCCTTCGGCAGGAAGACCATGCCGACGCCGTATTCGCCGGGCGGTGGCAGTTCCACGCCCTGTTTGGCCATTTCGTCGCGGTAGTACTGGTCCGGGATCTGGATCAGGATACCGGCGCCGTCGCCCATCAGCGGATCCGCGCCCACCGCACCGCGGTGGTCCAGATTCTTCAAGATCAGCAGACCCTGTTCCACAATCGAATGACTTTTATTGCCCTTGATGTGGGCGACGAAACCAACGCCGCAGGCGTCGTGTTCGTTGGACGGATCGTACAGACCTTGTGCTTCCATGGCTAAACTCCAAAACTGATTGGCTTGAAAAACAAGGTTAGTGCAACGCAGCGTAAACCTCAAGCATAACAATTAGGGTCGGAGTCGAATTAAAATTCCGCGAGAAGCTGATTTTTTTAATTGGGGACAGAGCCACGTCATTCCGGCGAACGCCGGAATCCATGCTGACTATGTGGTCCGGGGCTCCACGGATTACGGCCTGCGCCGGAATGACGGTCAGGGGGTATCAACAGGCTTTATTTTGAAAGGCCGGCCGCGTTTTGCCGGCAATACCTGGCGTTTCATCTTGTGCTGCAGGGTAGTCTGGAACTGCTGCGAGCCCAGTGGCCAGCCCTTCAGCAAGGATTTGTTGATTAAAGTGATTTCGTCCGCCGTCAAAGGCGGCTCGGACATTGCGCTATAGGCCGCTTCGCGCTGGAATGGGGTGTTGCCCAATTCCCAAACCTTGGCGTGGTCGGTAATCAATCCGTCCGGGCGGATGCCGGCGTGGTGGCAGTAACTGGACCACGGATAATCCTCGGCGCGGGCCACCATGCCGTTGCGAACCGGGTTGAATTCGATGTAACGGCTGCACAACATGAAGTAAACATCCGCGTCGATCAGCGAGGTTTTGTAGCGTCCGTTCCACAAAGTTCCACTACGGGAATACTTTTGATTGAAATAGGGGACGTAATAGCGGCCGACCCACTGCATCATCTGGCCTAGGCCGGTTTCATCGGCTGGCGTGACCAGCAGATGCAGGTGGTTGGGCATCAGGCAGTAGGCGTGGATGGCGACTTTGTAGGTTTTGGCGGCGGAGCGCAGCCAGCCGAGGAAGGCCTGGTAGTCGGCGGTGTCGAGGAACACGTCCTGGTTGTTGGCGCCGGTCTGAATGACGTGGTGGGGCTGGTTGGGGACGATTAAACGGGGCAGGCGGGCCATACGAGGAACAAAAAGGGGTGAACGGAAACCCGATTCTACCCCTTTGATACGACTCTGTCCCCATTAGCACCCCGCAAGGCGGCCGGCCGCGGGGTCTGACCCCGTACGGGGTCAGACCCCTCTCACGTAGTGCGGGTTGGCGTTTTTCAGGACAGGTTGAAACTGGCGGACAGGCTATACCCCTCGCCATACGCGCTGCGCAGCGGCAGATCCTGGCCCAACCCCGTGCGCGCCTTCTTGCGCAAGCGGTACACCAGCATATCCACCCGCCGCCCCGCATCCGGATCATCGCCGCCGATCCCGGCCACGATCACCTGGCGCGGCACCGGCCGCGTATTAATCGTCAGCAAATGCAGGAAATTGCACTCCTTCTCCGTCAGCGTAATCGCCATCCCCTGCAACTCCAGTTGGCGAGCGCTCACCTTCAGCGTCCACTTGCTTGGCAGCGGAAGGGTCTCCTGCGGACCGACCCGCCGGTCCAGCGCCTCAATGTGCGCCGCCAATTCCGGGAATTTGATAGGCTTGGTGAGATAGTGGTCCGCGCCCAGGCGCAAGCCAAGAATACGATTATCGAACGCCACGCGGCCGGTCAGCACCAGCAGCCCGATCTGCGGATACAGCTGCCGCATGCGCGGAATGACGTTGAAGCCATCCTCGTCCGGCAGGCCCAGATCCAGCACGACCACGCCGACATTGCCTTGGCTCAAGGCCGACCACATGTCGCTGGCGTTGTTGGTGATGTGCACTTCGTGTTCAAGCTCAGTCAGGAACTCCGCCATTTCCTCGGCATAGTCCAGATTGTCTTCCACGATCAGTATTTGCGTCATTGATGCGCCACTTCGTTCAATTGTTGAGCAAATTGTGCCCACAACTTGGGACAATCAGCTTGCGTCTAGGGAATTATCACTGCTGGCACCAGCCCGCGCAAGGTTTTTCCCGGCATTGGCCGCCACCGGCAACCAAATCCGAAATTCCGTGCCGCTTTCAGAAACATTTCTCGCAGTAACAGTACCGCCGTGCACATCAACAATGGAACGCGCCATATACAGGCCCAGGCCCGATCCCGCCACACTGGCGGCATTGCTACCCCGGAAAGCCTTGTCGAATACCTTGGGCAATTCCGCCTCCGGTATCCCGGCGCCGTGATCGCGCACCAGGAACTCGACGCCACCTTCCGCTGCAATTCTTCCCGTTAATTCTATCGGAATATTATCTTCTGTGTACTTAATTGCATTATCCAGCAGCATTTCGAGGCATAAACGCATGCCGGCAGGGTCGCAACGCATCCATTGCGGCAAACTATCGGTCTGGACTGTGACATTGGCGCGACGCTTGCGCGCCTGCTCGGCCGCCGCTTGCAGCAAGTTGGCCGGATTGACCTCGTTCGGCTGACGCTCACGGCCGATGCTGGCCATGCGTTCCGGCGACAAATATTCGTCCAGCATCGCCAGCATGCGGTCGACCGCGGTCTGGATCTTGCGGTAGCGCTTGCGGGTGCCCTCGTCGTGGTGGGCGCCGGTCATTTCCAGCCGCTGCACGGCGCCATCGATGGTCGACAACGGCGTGCGGAATTCGTGCGACAGCATGGAGGCAAACTTTTTCTGCTGCGCGGCCAGCTCGCGCCGGGCGCTGAGGTCGCGCACCACGCCGACCACCGTGGCCGGCACGCCGTTGGCATCCAGCATCAGCGTGGATTCGATTTCGACCGGCACCGCGCGACCAGCCGCGTCAGACAGCTCAGTTTCGCGCAGCAGGCGACGGCGGCTCAGGTCGCCATTGGCGTAGCGCGCCAGCCGCGCCGGCAAGTCTTGCAGCAGGCCATGGGCCAGCGTTTGCGCGGTGTCCAGCGTGTAGCCGAACTGGCGTTCGGCGGCCGGGCTCAGCCAGGTCAGCCGCAGGGTGGCGCAGTCGGCCATCCAGCTGATCTCGCTGCTGTGGTCCAGCAGCAGCCGGTAGCGGGCCTCGTTGGCTTGCGATTGTTGGAGGGCAGCCTGGAGTTCCGCTATCGTCTGCGTCATGGTGTTACTCCACTAAGGGTGCGAAGATTTGTTGCAGGTCTTCCTGGGTCAGGGCCATCTTCTGCGATTCGCCCTCGGCCAGGATGGATTGCGCCAGATCCGACTTCTTCTGCTGCAGGATCTGGATTTTCTCTTCCAGCGTGCCCTTGGCGATCAGCTTGTAGACAAACACCGGCTTGTCCTGACCGATACGCCAGGCGCGGTCGGTGGCCTGGTTTTCCGCCGCCGGGTTCCACCACGGATCATAATGGATCACCGTGTCGGCCGCCGTCAGGTTGAGGCCGACACCGCCGGCCTTCAGCGAAATCAGGAAGATCGGCACCGCGCCCTGCTGGAAGGCCGCCACTTGCGCGCTGCGGTCCTTGGTGTCGCCGGTCAGCAGCGCGTACGGGATGTCGCGCGCCTCCAGTTCTTCCTCGATCAGCTCCAGCATGCTGGTGAATTGCGAGAACACCAGGATCTTGCGCTTCTCTTCCAGCAAGTCCTCGATCATCTGCATCAGGTCGGCCAGCTTGGCCGAGCCGGCGGCCTGCTGCTTCTTGGTGGTCGACTTGACCAGGCGCGGGTCGCAGCACACCTGGCGCAGCTTGAGCAGCGCTTCCAGGATCACGATCTGGCTGCGCGCCACGCCCTTGCGGTCGATTTCCTCGCGCACTTTCTGGTCCATGGCCAGGCGCACGGTTTCGTACAGGTCGCGCTGGGCGCCGGTCAGTTCCACCTTGCGCACCATTTCGGTCTTCGGCGGCAGTTCCTTGGCCACGCTGTCCTTGGTCCGGCGCAGCAGGAAAGGCTTGATGCGGCGGTTCAGCAGCGCGCGGCGCAGCGGGTCGTCCTGGCGCTCGATCGGGTGGCGGAACACGGTGTTGAAACCCTTCTCGTCGCCCAGCAGGCCGGGCAGCAGGAAGTGGAATTGCGACCACAGCTCGCCCAGGTGGTTTTCCAGCGGCGTGCCGGACAGGCACAGGCGGTGACGCGCGCGCAGCAGCCCGGCGCTCTGGGCCGCCTTGGAGCGGGTGTTCTTGATGTAGTGCGATTCGTCCAGGATGACCAGGTGGAAATCGTGCTCGCGCAGTTTTTCCTCGTCGCGCGGCAGCAGCGCGTAGGTGGTCAGCACCAGGTCGGCCTCGTCGATCTGGTCAAACTGGCCCATGCGGTCTTTGCCTTGCAGCAGCAGCACCTTCAGGCCGGGCGCGAAGCGCGCCGCCTCTTCCTGCCAGTTGCCCATCAGGCTGGTGGGGGCGATGACCAGCGCTGGCGCGGTCAGGCGGCCGGCTTCCTTCTCCACCAGGATGTGGGCCAGGGTCTGCACGGTTTTGCCCAGGCCCATGTCGTCGGCCAGGATGCCGGCGAAGCCGTATTCACGCAGGAACTGCATCCACGACAGGCCGTCGGTCTGGTAGTCGCGCAGCGTGGCCTGCAGGCCGGCCGGCGTGGCGACGCGCTTGACCGAACCGAACTGGTTCAGGCGGGCGCCCATTTCGCGCAGCTCCTCGCCGCCGGTCCATTCCATGTCGACGTTGCGGGCCAGCTCGTCGAGGCGGGCGGCGTCCAGCGTGGCCATGTGGACCGAGGTCTTGATCTTGTCGCTGAAATACAGCTCGCCCAGCGTGTTCAGGATCGGGCGCACGCGGCCCCATGGCAGGGCCACGCGGGTGCCGTCGGCCAGCGTGGCCAGCATCTGGTCTTCCTCGCTGTGCTGGGCGATGACTTTCGGATTGAAATCGTTGGGTGCGTTGCGGATCAGCTGGACCAGCACCGGCAGCAGCGGCACGCGCTCCTGGTTGACCATGATGCCCAGTTCCAGGTCGAACCAGGCGCGGCCGCCGTCGGCCTCGTCCTCCACCACGTCGGCGTACCAGTCGCCGACTTCCACCGTGTCGTAGCGGTATTTGACGGTTTTCTCGATCTTCCAGCCGGCTTCCTTCAGCGCGGCAATGCCATCGCGGGCGAAGCGTATCCACTCGGCTTGCGACGGCAGCAACAGGCCGCCCTTGACGCTGCTCAGCGGCAGCGTGGTCGGCGCAACGAAGTGGCGTTCGCTCAGCAGCGCCAGCGCCTCGGCCTCGGCGGCCTCGTCGCGCTGGATGATTTCGGTGACCTCGCCCTTTTGGCGGACCACGCGCTGCGACGGGTCGAACGACACGCGCTCGCCGTCGTAATCGTAGGACAGCACGGCGAAATCGTGCCAGCGCTGCAGCGAGCCGTCGGCCAGCATGGCGGCGTCCAGCGTCAGCACCGGGCGCGGCTTGACGTCGTCGCGCATGCGCTGCGGCAGCGGCTGCGGCAGCGGCATCAGGCCTTGCAGGCCGTGCGCCAGCAGCAGTTGCGACACGCGCATCTTGTCGTTATTGGTCAGCAGCGGCGCCTGCGCCACCAGCGCCTGCAGGTCGGCCAGCGGAATCTGCGCGCCGCCCTGGTTCAGTTGCAGCACGCCGCACGACAGGTTGTCGATGTACCACGGCGGATCGGTCGGCAGCATGTAGTCGACCTGGTCGGCGCCGACGTGCTTGGCGCCCGGCGGCGGCGCCACCTGCCAGCCAAGGCGCAAACCCTTGCCTTCCTCGCGCCAGGCCAGGTTGGCCTCGCGCAGCACGCCGCCCTTCAATGGATAGACCAGGCCGTTGCCGACGTCCGACCACGAATTTGCCCACAGTAATTTATCTTGCTCGGCCAGCATCTGCAGCAGCGCTGCGCCGATCTTGCCGCGCGGCTCGGTGGCCGAGCCGGTCTGGGAATTCTGGCCGCTGCGCATGGCCACGAAGAAGCGGATCAGGTCTTCGTCGGCCGGCGTCAGGAAGGTCGGCGGCGTCGACAGCAGCGAGAACACCTCGCTGACCGGGCTGGCGGCGGCCACGTCGCCGTTCGGCCGCAGGCGCGCCTTGTACAGGCACAGCGCCACGTGGCGGCCGCCGCTGGTCGGCGCCAGCACGTAAATCAGTTTGTATTGCGTTTGCTTGGGGTCGTTATCGACCGGCGGCGGCGTCAGCTTGGCCTTGGGGTGGGCTGCCGCATCCACACGCTGCAGCCAGGTGGCCACGGCGTACGACAATTGATTCGCGGGCGGCGCAGGGCGCGTGGGGGCCGGTGCTGGAGCAGCAGGGGCGGCAGGGGCGTCGTCGCGGGTAAAATCCATAGGTCGCATTGTTGTTCAAAGATGGTTCAAAAACGGCAACAGGCAATATTATCCGCCATTGAAGCGTTCGTGTTTACGTAAATCTTATAAAACCTGTGGGCTTGCCCACGTTCACTGTATTATTCCGGGCTTGTTAGTCTAGGAATCATCACCATGTTGCCTTCCATCGAACAACGTCTCGCCCTGGAACTGTCGGCCAAGCCGGTCCAGGTTGCCGCCGCCATCGCCCTGCTGGACGAAGGCGCCACCGTGCCCTTCATCGCGCGTTACCGCAAGGAAGTGACCGGCGGCCTCGACGACACCCAGCTGCGCCTGCTCGAAGAGCGCCTGCGCTACCTGCGCGAGCTGGAAGAGCGCCGCGCCAGCATCGTCGCCTCGATCACCGAGCAAAACAAGATGACACCAGAGCTGTTAGATGCTGTCATGCATGCAGAAGACAAGACCCGCCTGGAAGACTTATATCTTCCGTACAAGCAAAAACGCCGCACTAAGGCCCAGATCGCCATCGAAGCCGGCCTGGCGCCGCTGGCCGACGGCCTGCTGGCCAACCCGGACCTGACCCCGGAGGCGGAAGCCGCCAACTACCTGCGCGAAGCCTTCACCACCGCCGACGGCAACAATCCGGGCGTGGCCGACACCAAGGCCGCGCTGGACGGCGCCCGCCAGATCCTGATGGAACGTTTTGCCGAAGATGCTACCCTGCTTCAGTCGCTGCGTGAATATGTCCAAGAGCATGGCATCGTCGAATCCAAGGTTATTGAAGGTAAGCAAGAAGAAGGTGAAAAGTTCGCCGACTACTTCGATTACGCGGAAACCCTGTCCAGCGTGCCGTCGCACCGCGCGCTGGCCCTGATGCGCGGCCGCCGCGAGGGCGTGCTGGACGTCACGCTGCGCCTCGACTCCGAGCCGGAAAAACCCAAGTGGGACGCGCCGCACAACCCGTGCGAAAGCCGCATCGCCGCCCGTTTCGGCATCAAGCACGGCGGCCGCCCGGCCGACAAATGGCTGGCCGACACGGTCCGCTGGACCTGGCGCGTGAAAAGCTTCATGCACCTGGAAACCGAACTGATGGGCGCACTGCGCGAAAAATCCGAGCTGGACGCCATCACCGTCTTCGCTACCAACCTGAAAGCCCTGCTGCTGGCGGCGCCGGCCGGCCAACGCGCCACCATGGGCCTGGACCCGGGCCTGCGCACCGGCGTCAAGGTGGCGGTGGTGGACGCCACCGGCAAGGTGGTCGACACCGCCGTGATTTATCCGCACCAGCCGAAAAACGACTGGGAAGGGTCGCTGCACACGCTGGGCAAGCTGGCCATGAAGCACAATGTGTCGCTGATTTCGATCGGCAACGGCACCGCCTCGCGCGAAACCGACAAGCTGGCGCAGGACCTGCTCAAACGCTTCCCTGAGCAAAAAATGAACAAGATTGTTGTGTCGGAAGCAGGGGCATCGGTGTATTCGGCGTCCGAATACGCGTCCAAGGAGCTGCCGGACATGGATGTGTCGCTGCGCGGCGCGGTGTCGATCGCCCGCCGCCTGCAGGACCCGCTGGCCGAACTGGTCAAGATCGATCCGAAATCGATCGGCGTCGGCCAGTACCAGCACGACGTGTCGCAGACCCAGCTGGCCCGCACGCTGGACGCGGTGGTCGAGGATTGCGTGAACGCGGTGGGCGTCGACGTCAACACCGCCTCGGCGCCGCTGCTGGCGCGCGTGTCGGGCCTGTCGGCCTCGGTGGCGCAGGCGATCGTGTCCTACCGCGACGCCAAGGGCGCGTTCACCTCGCGCGCCGGGCTGAAATCGGTGCCGCGCCTGGGCGACAAGACCTTTGAACAGGCGGCCGGCTTCCTGCGCGTGATCGGCGGCGAGAATCCGCTGGACGCCTCGGCGGTGCACCCGGAATCGTACCCGGTGGTGGAAAAAATCCTGGCCGACATCCAGAAAGACATCAAGGGCGTGATCGGCGACAGCGCGCTGATCAAGCGCCTGCAGCCGGCCAAGTACGCCGACGACAAATTCGGCGTGCCGACCGTGACCGACATTTTGAAGGAACTGGAAAAGCCGGGCCGCGACCCGCGGCCGGAATTCACCACCGCCACCTTCAAGGAAGGCGTGGAGGACATCAAGGACCTGCGTCCGGACATGATCCTGGAAGGCGTGGTGACCAACGTGGCCGCGTTCGGCGCCTTCGTCGACATCGGCGTGCACCAGGATGGCCTGGTGCACATCTCGGCGCTGTCCAACACCTTCGTCAAGGATCCGCACACGGTGGTGAAGGCCGGCCAGGTGGTCAAGGTCAAGGTGCTGGAGGTGGACGAGAAGCGCAAGCGCATCGCCCTGACCATGCGCCTGTCCGACAGCGCGCCGCAGGCCGGTTCGCAGCCGCAACAGCGCGGCGACCGCAACGACCGCCGCGCCATGGGCCAGCAGCAGAAACAGACCGCGCGCGAGCCGGCGCTGGGCGGCAGCATGGCCGCCGCCTTCGCCAAGCTGCGCGGCTAAGACGGCGCGCCGGGGCGCCGCCTCAGGCGCCCTGGACGTCCTTTATGCGGCGCGACAGCCTGGCCAGCGCATACAGTCCCACCACGGCGGTGCCGGTGAACGCGCCCCAGGTCATGCCTTCGGCAAATGCGTGCTCGCCCGGGGCCAGCCAGCGGATCAGCCAATACGCCAGCGCCTCGGCCGAGACCACCAGCGCCAGCAGGCGGATCACGCGCAGGTACTTGGCGGCGTTGTCGGCGCGCTGGGTGAAAATCTCGGTGTTGGCGCCGGCCGCGCGCGGCTTGCGCCAGCAATGCCAGCCCACGGTGGAAGTCACCAGCTCCCAGCCGGCGTCGCGGAACAGTTGCTTGTATTCCTGGCTGGGGCCAAGGTAGCGCACGTCCCAGCGATAGACCATGTCGGCCGGTTCGCCGCGCTCGAAGGTGTGGATGCAACAGGTGTTGGTGCCGCGCAGGTGCAGTCCCTGCGCCGCCATCTGCTGCAACCACTGCTGATGTTCCTCGTCCTGCCACACGAACCACAGCTTGAATTTCCGTACCAGCTTGCTCATCACCGCTCCTCTTTAAGATGCGTGCTTCAGCGCGCGCGCATTGCCCAACATGATTTCCAGCCGGCGCACCTGCTCCGCCAGCACCGCCTTGCCCAGCTCTGTCAGCGCGTAGACCTTGCGCCGTTCCTCTTCCGCCACCTTGACGATCAGCGCCTGTTTTTCCAGCGTGCCGAACACCCCGTACAAGGTGCCCGGCCCCAGCGTGACCTGGCCCTCGCTCATGGTTTCCACGGTCTGCATGATGGCGTAGCCGTGCATGGGCCGGGTCAGCGCCAGCATCACGTAAAAGGTCGCCTCCGACAGCGGCAGGTATTTGCCGTAATGGATTTCGGTCACTGTATCGCCTTTCGCTATATCGAGTCTCGATATAGGCATACTACACGGATTTTTTCGGCGGTCAATACGCCGGCGGCACATTTCTTATAAAATGTCGCATCTGATATTTCACTTCACCGAGGCAGCTATGAGCGACGTACAAACCTGGATCAAAGAAACCGTGACCAACACCCCGGTGGTGCTGTTCATGAAGGGCACCGCCCAGTTCCCGCAATGCGGCTTCTCCGGCCGCGCCATCCAGATCCTGAAAGCCTGCGGCGTCGAGAACATTGCCACCGTCAACGTGCTGGAAGATCCGGAAGTGCGCCAGGGCATCAAGGACTATTCGAACTGGCCGACCATTCCGCAGCTGTACATCAAGGGCGAATTCATCGGCGGTTCGGACATCATGAACGAGATGTTTGAGTCGGGCGAACTGAAAGCCCTGCTGAATGGCTGATCGCCCGCGGCGGATTGTCATCGCCATCACCGGCGCCACCGGCGCCGTGTATGGCGTGCGTCTGCTGCAGCATTTGCAACCTATCGCCGGCATCGAGACCCATGTCGTGGTCTCGGAATCTGCCGTCCTCACGCTGCACCAGGAAACCGGGCTGCAGCGGCGCGAGGTCGAATCCCTGGCCCACGTGGTGCACAAGGTGCGCGACGTCGGCGCCGCCATCGCCAGCGGCTCGTTCCAGACCGACGGCATGGTCATCGCTCCCTGCTCGATGAAAACTTTGGCGTCGGTCGCCCATGGCCTGTCCGACAACCTGATCGCGCGCGCGGCCGACGTGGTGCTGAAGGAGCGCCGCCGGCTGGTGCTGATGGTGCGGGAAACGCCGTTCAACCTGGCGCACCTGCGCAATATGACGGCGGTCACGGAAATGGGCGGCATCATCTTCCCGCCACTGCCGAGCTTTTATCACAACCCGCAAAGCATTGCGGACATGGTCGACCACACGGTGGCCCGCGTCATCGATCTGCTCGGCATTGAGAACGCGCTGGCGCCCCGCTGGGCCGGCCTCAAAGGCCAGGCCGCTGGCGACGCCCCGGAAATTTAGCGCTTGTCGTAGTAGGAACTGCTGGCGCGCTTGAGTTCGCGCGCCTCTTCCACCATGCGGCGGTGCGCGATGCGCTTGCGCATCACTTCAGCATGCTGTTCGGCTGTCATCGGCGGGGCGGTCATCAGATCTTTCAACTGGGCCACATTGCTGTAGTTGCTTTTCATAAGACGGCTCAAAGCATGACTCCCCAAAATAAAGGTACTGGCCTATTGTGCCCTAAATCCGTGTCGGATCCATGACAATTCGCAAACGTGGCGAAAATAAAAACAATGCCGCCCTGACCCGAACAAAAACCGGTCAATCATGAAACTGGTTTCATCTTATCAGGCAGGCGGCACCGGCACCCGCTTGGGCCTCCCTGCGTAGTACTACGTAATCTTTATTACTTTTGGTAGTTGACACGCACCAGCATACGGATAAATTCTCGCGCAATCTGGCGATGATGCTCGTCCAGACGCTGCAAATCGGCGATCAGCTTGACGTCGGCCGACTCGAAACGCGTCAGGCTGCCATTGTTGTCGCCGTTCGGCGCGCCTTCTTCCGGGCCGCCAAAGCGCAGCCACTCGGCCGGCACGCCCAGCCACTGGGCGATCATGCGCAGCTTCTCCTGCGTCGGAATCGCCTCGCCAACCAGCCATTTACGGGCAGCATGGACCGTTATCGGCCGGCCGTCGAACCGAATATTGAACTCGCGCGCCAGCCGGGTTGGGCTGTCGGGCGAATAATGGGCGTTCTTGAGAGCCTGTTGGAGTCGCTGGCTAAAGCTTTCGCGTTCATTAGAGGAATTCATAATGGCACTATTTCATGTTGCGTCATGAAAGTCAGTCTCTACGGCGCTTGCCGCAAGTGTGACTTTTCCGGATTTTATAATTAACATTCCATCCTCTGCCGGGACCAACGCCAGGGGAATTGCGGAGCAAATATTATTCGGCCAGGAAGTGCGGGATGGGTATCATGCCTGCCGCGCCGCCTTTCACGTCGCACGATACCATTCCGCATCTCCGGGGTCACGTTGTCGCATGGAGTCTGGGTTCTAACGGTGTTTTCGCGCTACAATGGCTTGACGTTGACGTAAACGGCAATCACCTCACATCCCTATGTCCACCTACACCATCACCGAACTGGCGCGCGAGTTCGACATCACCGCCCGCGCCATCCGCTTTTACGAAGACCAGGGCCTGCTGAGCCCGTCGCGCGAGGGCGCCGGCGGCCGCAACCGCGTCTACACGCCGCGCGACCGCACCCGCCTCAAGCTGACTTTGCGCGGCAAGCGCCTCGGCCTGTCGCTGGCCGAAATCAAGAGCCTGGTCGACATGTACGAAACGCCCAAGGATTCGGTGGCGCAGATGCACCGCTTCCTGGCCGTGCTGGCGCAACACCGCGAAACGCTGGAACAGCAGCGCGAGGACATCGAAATGTCGCTGGCCGAGATCCAGGCCCACGAGGACGAATGCAAACGCTTGCTGGAAACGCACACCGTCGCTTGACGTTTACGTTAACGTCACATCGGCGTATCATGGCCGCTCCAGTCCCAAAACAGAATAGAGGAAGACATGCTCCATCTCCCAGGCCTGACCTTTGACCATGGCGAGGATATCGCCGCGCTGCGCGAGGCCGTGCAGCAATTCGCCGCCGCCGAGATCGCCCCGCGCGCGGCCGAGATCGATCGCAGCGACCAGTTCCCGATGGACCTGTGGCGCAAGCTGGGCGAACTGGGCGTGCTGGGCATCACCGTGCCGGAAGAGTACGGCGGCGCCAACATGGGCTACCTGGCCCACATCGTGGCGATGGAGGAAATCTCGCGCGCCTCGGCCTCGGTCGGCCTGTCGTATGGCGCTCACTCCAACCTGTGCGTCAACCAGATCAAGCGCAACGGCACCGAGGAGCAAAAACGCAAATACCTGCCCAAGCTGATTTCCGGCGAATACATTGGCGCGCTGGCGATGTCCGAGCCGAACGCCGGCTCCGACGTGGTCAGCATGAAGCTGCGCGCCGACTTCAAGGGCGACCGCTGGGTACTGAACGGCACCAAGATGTGGATCACCAACGGCCCCGACGCCGACGTGCTGGTGGTGTACGCCAAGAACGACCTGGAGGCCGGGCCGAAGGGCATGACCGCCTTCCTGATCGAAAAAGGTTTCAAGGGCTTCTCGATCGCGCAGAAGCTGGACAAGCTGGGCATGCGCGGCTCGCATACCGGCGAGCTGGTGTTCGAGGACTGCGAGGTGCCGGCCGAGAACGTGCTGGGCGGCCTGGGCAAGGGCGTCAACGTGCTGATGTCCGGCCTCGACTTCGAGCGCACCGTGCTGTCCGGCGGTCCGCTGGGCATCATGCAAGCCTGCATGGACGTGGTGGTGCCCTACATCCACGACCGCAAGCAGTTCGGCCAGGCCATCGGCGAGTTCCAGCTAATGCAGGGCAAAATCGCCGACATGTACTCGACCATGATGGCCTCCAAGGCCTATGTGTACGCGGTGGGCCAGGCCTGCGACCGCGCGGTGACGCCGGAACAGGTGCGCAACCTGCGCAAGGACGCCGCCGGCGCCATCCTGTACAGCGCCGAGAAGGCGACCTGGATGGCCGGCGAGGCGATCCAGACGCTGGGCGGCAACGGCTACATCAACGAATACCCGGTGGGACGCCTGTGGCGCGACGCCAAACTGTACGAAATCGGCGCCGGCACCAGCGAAATCCGCCGCATGCTGATCGGCCGCGAGCTGTTCGCGGAAACCCGTTAATGGAGAGTGAACATGAATGATCCTATCGTCATCGTTGGCGCGGCGCGCACCCCCATGGGCGCATTCCAGGGCGATTTCTCCGGCAAGGCCGCGCACGACCTGGGCGCCGTCGCCATCCAGGCCGCCGTGGAGCGCGCCGGCATCGACGCCAAGCTGGTGGAACACGTCTACTTCGGCAACTGCCTGATGGCCGGCCAGGGTCAGGCGCCGGCGCGCCAGGCCCTGCTCAAGGCCGGGCTGCCGACGTCCACCGGCGCCGTCACGCTGTCCAAGATGTGCGGCTCGGCCATGCAGGCCGCGATCTTCGCCCACGACCAGCTGGTGGCCGGCAGCGCCGACATCGTCATCGCCGGCGGCATGGAGTCGATGACCAACGCCCCCTACCTGGTGCCGAAGGCGCGCGGCGGCTACCGCATCGGCCACGGCATGCTGTTCGACCACATGATGTACGACGGCCTGGAAGACGCCTACTCGCGCAACGAGAAAACCGGCGAGGGCCGCTCGATGGGCACCTTCGCCGAAGAGTGCTCGGCCAAGTACCAATTCACCCGCGAGGCGCAGGACAACTTCGCCATCGCCTCGGTCAAGCGCGCGCAGACCGCCACCAGCGAAGGCTGGTTCAAGTGGGAGATCGCGCCGGTCACCGTCAGCTCGCGCGCCGGCGACACCGTCATCGACCAAGACGAGGGCCCGCTGAAAGCCAAGGTTGAAAAAATCCCGACGCTGCGCGCCGCCTTCAAAAAAGACGGCACCATCACCGCCGCCTCGTCGTCGTCGATCAACGACGGCGCCGCCGCGCTGGTGATGATGCGCGAATCGAAGGCCAGGGAACTGGGCCTGGCGCCCATCGCCCGCGTCCACGGCCACGCCACCTTTGCGCAGGAACCGGACTGGTTCACCACCGCGCC
The DNA here is from genome assembly GCF_013408245.1 of Duganella sp. 1224. Lineage (GTDB taxonomy): Bacteria > Pseudomonadota > Gammaproteobacteria > Burkholderiales > Burkholderiaceae_D > Rugamonas. The sequence goes on along the minus strand of NZ_JACBYS010000004.1, from coordinate 145,399 downwards.
GATCGGCGCCATCGAAAAGCTGTACAAGAAAACCGGCTGGAGCACCAGGGACGTCGACCTGTTCGAGATCAACGAAGCCTTCGCCGCCGTGCCGATGGCCGCCATGCGCGACCTCGACATCCCGCACGACAAGGTCAACATCCACGGCGGCGCCTGCGCGCTGGGCCACCCGATCGGCGCCTCGGGCGCGCGCATCATCGTCACGCTGCTGGGCGCCTTGAAACGCACCGGCGGCAAGAAGGGCGTGGCGGCGCTGTGCATCGGCGGCGGCGAAGCGACCGCGATGGCCGTGGAGCTGCTGTAAATGGCGACCGCGTTGATCATCGGCGCCTCGCGCGGCATCGGCCTGGAACTGGTGAAGCAATACCGGCGCGACGGCTGGCGCGTGATCGCCACCGCGCGCAAGCAGGAAGACTGCGACGCGCTGGCGGCGCTGGGCGCCGAGCCGCACAAGCTGGATGTGACCAGCGTCGAAGCGGTGGCCGGCATCGGCTGGAAGCTGGATGGCGAGGAACTGGACGTCGCCATCCTCAACGCGGGCGTGTACGGCCCGCATCACGACGGCTTCCCTTCGCAGGCCGACTTTGACGCGGTCATGCACACCAACGTGCTGGCGGCGATGCGACTGCTGCCGATTGTGGCGCCGCTGGTGTGCGCATCGCGCGGCAATGGCAAGCTGGCGGTGCTGTCCTCGCGCATGGGCTCCCTGAGCGAGCGCAATTCGCCGCAGGGATCGCTGTACCGCGCCAGCAAGGCCGCCTTGAACTCGGTGCTGATCGACACCGCGCTGGTGTACGGCAAACAAGGCGCCACCTGTGTCGCCCTGCATCCGGGCTGGGTGCAGACCGACATGGGCGGTGCCGGCGCCGACATCACGGTGGAACAAAGCGCGGCCGGCATCCGCGCCACGCTCAGCGGGTTGGCGGCCTCCGAAGTCGCCGTCTACCGCGACTACAACGGCGCGGAAATCGGCTGGTAAACCCGCACGGCCAGGCGGGGTCTGACCCCGTACGGGGTCAGACCCCACGACGGTTTGGGGTCCAACAATAAAACAAGAGACACGTCATGATACTCAGCCAGGAACACCAAATGATCCGCGACGCGCTGCGCACCTTCGCGCAGGAACGCCTCGCCCCCAATGCCGCCCGCTGGGACAAGGAACACCACTTCCCCAAGGAAGAACTGAAGGAACTGGCCGCGCTGGGCGCCTTCGGCGTCGCCGTCCCCGAAGCACTGGGCGGCGCCGGCATGGACTACGTCTCGCTGGCCCTGGTGCTGGAAGAAATCGCCGCCGGCGACGGCGGCACCTCCACCATCATCTCCGTCAACAACTGCCCGGTGTGCAGCATCGGCATGATGTACGCCAACGCGCAGCAACAAGAACAATGGCTGCGTCCCCTGGCCCAGGGCGACATGCTCGGCGCCTTCTGCCTCACCGAACCGCACACCGGCAGCGACGCCGCCGCGCTGCGCACCACCGCCACGCGCGAGGGCGACCACTATGTGCTGAACGGCGTCAAACAGTTCATCACCAGCGGCAAGCACGCCGACGTGGCGATCGTCATGGCCGTCACCGACAAGAGCGCCGGCAAGAAAGGCATCAGCGCCTTCTGGGTGCCGACATCGACACCCGGCTACATCGTCGCCGGCATCGAGCAGAAGATGGGGCAGCACTCGTCCGACACCGCGCAAATCGTGTTTGACAACTGCCGCGTGCCGGCCGCCAACCTGATTGGCGAAGCGGGGCAAGGCTACAAGATCGCCCTGTCCGGGCTGGAGGGCGGCCGCATCGGCATCGCCTCGCAATCGGTGGGCATGGCGCGCGCCGCGTACGAAGCGGCGCTGCAGTACGCGCGCGAACGCGAAAGCTTCGGCCAGCCGATTTTCGAACACCAGTCGGTGCAATTCAAACTGGCCGAGATGGCGATGCAGATCGAAGCCGCGCGCCAGCTGATCCTGCACGCCGCCGCGATGAAGGACGCCGGCCTGCCCTGCCTGAAGGAAGCCGCCATGGCCAAGCTGTTCGCCTCCGAGATGGCGGAGAAAGTGTGTTCGGACGCCATCCAGATCCATGGCGGCTACGGCTACGTCAGCGACTTCCCGGTGGAACGCATCTACCGCGACGCCCGCGTGTGCCAGATCTACGAGGGCACCAGCGACATCCAGAAAATCCTCATCGCCCGCGCCCTCTAACGTCGTACCGGCGAAAGCCGGTACCCATAGAACGCATCAAGCACAGATATCGGAGAACAAATCCCGCCACAAGGGATTTGTCTTCTGTATCAACTCAATCTTCCAATCCCGCCGCCACTCCTTGATCTGCTTTTCCCGGGTGATGGCGGCGTAGATGTCCGTGTGCTGCTCAAACCAGACCAGACGCTTTACGTTGTACTGTTTGGTGAATCCATCGACCAATCCTTCGCGATGTTGCCACGCTCGTTGAATCAAGTTTGAGGTGACGCCGATGTACAGGGTTCCGTACCTTGCGCTGGCCATGATGTAGACGTAGCTGGTCTTGTCCATTTTTCTCATCCTGTGGTTGGATGAAAAATGGTTGCGCTACTGGGTCTGGTCGGCTTTGACTTGTCTTAAACGTTCTATGGATTCCGGCTTTCGCCGGAATGACGGGGTGGTTAGTTGGTGTTTGCGACGACCGCGTCGCCGATGGCGTAGAAGTTGCCGCCGGCGATGTAGTGCAGGCTGCGCCATTCCGGGCCGGCGTTCTCGAAGGCCCAGTGGCCGTTCTGGAACACGCGCTCGTCGGCATACGCGGCCACCACTTCGCCGATGAACAGGTCGTACACCTGTTCATTGCGCGGCTCCGGCAGCACCTTGCAGATCAGCCACGCCGACGATCCCTTCACCAGCGGCACATCGTAGCCGTCGGCGCGGAACAGCCCCACGCCGAACCTGGCCAGCTTGTCCGGCGCGTCGTTGGCGCTGGTGTGGCCGACGTCGTAGGTCAGCTGCAGCTGCGCCATGTTGGGCACCTGCAGCGCGAACCAGCCGCTCTTCTCCACCAGCGGCCGCGTGGCGGTGGCCTTGTCCAGCACCACTGTCACCTTGGGCGGCGCGAAATCCAGCGCGCACGACCACGCGGCCGACATCACATTCTCCACACCGCCATGACTGGCCGACACCAGCACCGTCGGCCCATGATTCAACAAACGATACGCTTTCTCCAGCGCCACCGGCTTGATATGCTGATCCAACTTGCACTCCTTATTGACGTGGCAGGGCGGTGTACACCACCTTGCCCAACACCGCGCTGGCAGGCACAAAGCCCCAGTAGCGGCTATCCAGGCTATTGTCCCGATTATCGCCCATGACGAAATAACTTGCCGGCGGCACGGTGCAGCTCAGCGTCTCGCCGTCATCGGTGCAGTCCTTCGACAGGTCGCGGCCGGCGCCCGGCTGGCGCGACGGCACGCCATCGTTCAGCAGAATGTCATGCACGGTCTGATCCAGTTTTTCGCGATAGCGCTGGCGATAGGCCAGCCGTTCCGGGTCGAGATAGTCAGCCAGTTGCTGGCCGCGCACGTCCACGCCATTCACCAGAACGTGCTTGTCGCGGTAGACGATCTTGTCGCCCGGCAGTCCGACCACGCGCTTGATGTATGTCTGTCGCGGATCGACCGGGTAATCGAACACCAGGATGTCACCGCGCGACAGCGGCGCGGTCATGGCACCATGCCCGAGGCGGTAGCCCATGGTGCCGTAGTAGCCGTAACCCCACTTCTGCACCAGCACATTCGCGCCCACCGGCAGTGTCGGCAGCATCGCCGATGAGGGAATGCGGAAAGGCTCGTACACGAACACACGCAACGACATCGCCACCAGCGACGCCACAACCACTACGCCAACTATCCCATGCCAGCGTGAATACCACGGACGCGGTTCGTCAAACCTCCGCTGGCCTGCAAAGCGGTACGCGCGCCAGATCCACAGCACCATCAGCGCCAACGAGAGCACGCCAAATAGCGCCTGCTGGCCCGGCACCAGAAAGCTGGCGATGCCCACCACCAGCGACAGCGCAAAGGCCAGCAGCGCCCAGCGTGGTGCGCCGACATACAGAAACGCCAGCGGCGACGCCAGGATACCCAGTACGACAGCAATCCATTTTTTGGGTTTCAAAAGAGCTCCAGACGGACAGCCAATGCCGCCAATGTGACAAACAACACCGGCAAAGTCAGGCACACGCCGACGCGGAAGTAATACCCCCACGTGATGCGCGTGCCCTTGTTGGCCAGCACGTGCAGCCAGAGCAGCGTGGCCAGGCTGCCGATCGGCGTGATCTTCGGACCAAGGTCGCTGCCGATCACGTTCGCGTAAATCATCGCCTCGCGCACCATGCCGTGCGCCGACGCCGCGTCCACCGACAACGCGCCAATCAGCACCGTCGGCAGGTTGTTCATGATCGACGACAGGATCGCCGTCAGGAAGCCAGTGCCCAGCGCCGCGCCCCACACGCCATGCTGGCCGCACCAGTCCAGCGCCGCCGTCAGATACGCCGTCAACCCGGCGTTGCGCAGGCCGTACACCACCAGGTACATCCCCAGCGAGAAGATCACGATCTGCCACGGCGCATGCAGCAGCACCTCGCGCGTGGAGATGCGGTGCCCGCGCGCCGCCACCACCAGCAGCACCAGCGATCCGGCCGCCGCCACCACGCTGATCGGCACGCCCATCGGCTCGATCACGAAGAAGCCGATCAGCAGCAGCGCCAGCACCCACCAGCCGGCGACAAACGTGGCGCGGTCGTGGATCGCCAGCGCCGGCGCCTTGATCTGCGTGACGTCGTAATCGGCCGGGATATCGCGTCGGAAGAACCACATCAGCGCCGCCAGCGTGGCCGCCACCGCCACCACGTTCACCGGCACCATCACCGCCGCGTAGCGCGCGAAGCTGATGCCGAAATAGTCGGCAGAGACGATGTTGACCAGGTTCGACACCACCAGCGGCAAGCTGGCCGTGTCGGCGATGAAGCCGGCCGCCATCACGAACGCCAGCGTGGCCTTGGCCGAGAAGCGCAATTCGCGCAGCATGGCGATGACGATCGGCGTCAGGATCAGCGCCGCGCCGTCGTTGGCGAACAGGCCGGACACCGCGGCGCCCAGCAGCACCAGCATGACGAACAGCCGCTTGCCGCTGCCGCGGCCCCAGCGCGCCACGTGCAGCGCCGCCCATTCGAAGAAGCCGGCTTTGTCCAGCAGCAGGCTGGTAATGATGATGGCCACGAAGGTGGCCGTGGCGTTCCAGATGATGTGCCACACCACCGGGATATCGCCGACGTGGATCACGCCAGCCAGCAGCGCCGCCAGCGCGCCCAGCGACGCGCTCCAGCCGATGCCCAGGCCGCGCGGCTGCCAGATCACCAGCACCAGCGTGGCGATGAAAATCAGCAGGGCGCTCAGCATTCGGCACCCAGCGTGCCGATGCGGTCCAGTTCCGCCTGCGACAGGGTCGGCGCGGCCAGGAAGGCCTCGATGCGCGCGCGGATAATGCGGTAGGTCCGCTCGAACGCCGCCTCGATCTCCTCCTCGCTGGCGACCAGATGGCTCGGATCATCCACGCCCCAATGGGTGCGCCGCACCGGGCCCAGATACGCCGGGCAGGTTTCGCCGGCGGCGCTGCCGCACACGGTCACCACCAGGTCCGGCGTCAGCGGCAGGTCGTCCCAGGATTTGCTGTAATAGCCGTCGGTGGCAATGCCTTTGCGCCGCAGCAGCGCCACCGCGCGCGGGTTCAACTGGCCGGTCGGCTGGCTGCCGGCGCTGATCGCCCGCCAGCCCTCCGGCGCCAGGTGGTTGAAGATGGCCTCGCTCATCACCGAGCGGCAGGAGTTGCCGGTACACAGAAAAAGTATGTTCATCGTTAGCAGGTGCCGCCACCGCAGCAGTTTTCAGTTAAAAATCCGATCAGGCCATGCATCGTGCCGGTATCGGCCGAATAGATGACGAATCTGCCCTCCTGGCGCGAGACGATCAGGCCGGCATGCGAGAGTTCCTTCAGGTGAAACGACAGGGACGAGGGCGCTATCGCCAGTTGCTCGCCGATCTTGCTGGCAGCCAGGCCCGTCGGGCCGGCCTGCACCAGCAGCCGGAACACCGCCAGCCGGCTCTCCTGCGCCAGGGCCGCCAGCGCGGCCAGTGTCTGCTTGGTATCCATGCGGCGATGCTACCGCAAACAATTCAACACTTCAAGTAATATTGAAATGAACCTGGTCAAGGCGGCGGGAAACCGGCGCGGATGTCGATCAGCTCGGCGGTGGGCAGGGCGCGCTGCACATCGGCGATGGCGGCGGAGAGGGCGGCGGCGGCGCTGTCGGCCGGACGCAGGAAGTCCAGCACCAGGCAGCCGGCGCGGTTGATGCTGACCAGCGCATCGTCGCAACCGCCGGCCGCCAGCTGGGCCGACAGCGCGTTGTAGTCGTGCTGCTGGGTGGCCAGCCGGTATCTGAGCGTAAAAGCGAATTCCATGGTTCACCTCCGTCCGTTCCTCAGAATAGGCCGGCCCCGCCCCGGCCGTTTGGGCGAACGCAAACGCGCGATAAAACCCGGACGAAAAAAAAGCCCGCATCGCTGCAGGCTTGATTCCAATGTATTACCTATGCTTCAATCGTACCGGGCTCCAAGGCTATCTGCCAGGTGAGGCGGCGTCCCAGGCGCCCATGCTATCTGCGTGGTGCCCCTGACGTGTAAATCGACCAATGTCTTCGGGATTACAACTCCGGCCTCCGCGTCACCTGCGCCATCGAACTTACACAACTCTGGGCGCGGCGCGTTGGCCGAACGTGGGACTGTTTGCAGGGCAAACCTCAACCACGAACGTAGTGTAACACAGATTTTTGTGCGGCGCACAAATTTATTTCGGCGCCGCTTGCGTGACCATCGACTGGGGCGCGCGGTTGGGCCGTTCGCGGCCGGCGCGCTCGAATTCGGATATCACCTGGGCGCCGAACAGCAGCAACGTGGCGCCAATTTCCAGGCTGAACATGACGATGATGGCGGTGGTCATCGAGCCATACACCACGTTCACCTGCGACAGCGTGGAGAAGTACCACACCAGGATGCGGCGGGCGATTTCCCACAGCAGCGCGGCCGTCACGCCGCCAATCAGCGCATGCGGCAGCGATAGCCGGCCGACCGGCATCACCAGGTAAATCGACGACAGCACCAGCACCTCGCCAGCCAGCCCCAGCAAATACAGCAGCACGCCCGACACGCCATTCAGCGACCAGCTGTAGCCGAACAGCCGCACGCTCTCCTCGCCCAGCACCTGCAGGCTGCCGGCCACCAGCGTGACCAGCAACATGCCGGCGCCCAGCGACAGGATGTAGCAGTAGGGCATGATCGCCGAGATCAAAAAATGCCGCCGCCGTATCGCCACGCGGTGCTTGAAGATGACGCTCATGGCGTTTTCCAGCACCGTGAAGGCCAGCGAACTGAAAAACAGCATGGTGACCACCAGCACGCCGCCGACCAGGTCGCGGTGTTCGAGGAAATGCGCCACCTCCGCCACGATCGGCCTGGACTGCCCCGGCACCAGCCAGTTCAGATAGCGGCCGACGGCTGACAGCAGCTCGTCCTGATCGATGACGTGCGACAAGGCCACCACCACCAGCATCAGCAGCGGCACGATGGACAGCAGCGAGTAATACGCCACCGCGCCCGCCAGCAGCAGGCCTTGGTTGGCGCGAAAGCCCTTCAGGCATTGCAGCGCGAAATCCAGGGGATGGCCGGCCACATAGGCCAGCGCCCTGCGGTTGAGTAGGTTCATGCTGTCATTCTATGCACCGCTCAGTGCGCGGTATGTGCGTCTACGTCCAGATAGCGCCAGTTGGTGAACTCCACCGGATGGCGGCGGTAATGTTTCAGCCACGGTTGCTGCAGGTCGGCGGAGATGGGATGCGTCAACAGCACCCACGGCGTGTAGGCGTGAATGAGTTGTGCCATTTCATCATACAGCGCGGTGCGCTGCGGCGAATCTCCCATCGAGCGGGCTTGCTCATAGCGCCGATTGTAGGCAGGCAGGTTGAAGCGCGCGTAATTGGCGCGGCCGGCGTTGGGGCCGTACAGCAATTGATAAAAATTATCGCCGTCGGGGAAGTCGGCTACCCAGTTGGTTTCAAACATCATCACCTTGCCGAGGCGCGAGGCTTTGATGATCTCGGTTTTCTTGTCGCTCTTGAAGGTGACGTTGAGGCCGATGGCATTCAGGTTCTTGCGCCACAGCTCGTCGCGCAGGCGGCCGACGGTGGAGGCTTCGCTGTGCATCACCAGCCGCAGCGGCTGGCCGTCCGGCCGGGTGCGGTAGCCGTCCTTGCCCTTGCGGTAGCCGTAGCGGTCCAGCAGCGCGTTGGCCAGCGCCGGATCGTAAGCAACCGGGCTGCGGAAGGCCGGATCGTAGCCCAGCACGTTCGGCGGCAGCGGCGTGGCGGCCGGCAGCGCCAGCCCTTTTTTCATTTGCGCGATGTCTTCCGCGCTGTTGTAGCCGAGCGCGATGGCGCGCCGCAGCGCGACTTTTTCCTTGCCGTAGCCGCCGATCACCGGATCGTCCATGTTCATCCACATGTAATAGGTTTGCAGCACGGGAAAGGGCGCCAGCACGATGCCCTTGCGCGCCAGCTCAGGCCGGAGCTGGTTGTCGGCGGTTAGCACCAGCTCTTTCATCGACTCCGGCACTTGTTCGAGGAAGTCGAATTCGCCGTTCAGGAAGCCGAGCACGCGCGACTGGTATTCTTCGACGATCTTGATGTCGATGCGGTCCAGCATCGGCAGGCGCTTGCCTGCGAACTCGGTCGGACGGAAGCCGCGGTTGGCCAGCAGCACGATCTGGTCGCTGCGCTGCCAGCGGCCGATCTTGAACGGGCCGGTGCCGACCGGGTGGTTGCCGGCCTGGGCGCCATGGGCTTCGACCACTTCGCGCGCCACCACGGCGGTGGCCGGCATCGCCAGGTAAAACAGGAAATTCGGATCGGGGGCCTTGAGGCGGATGCGCAGCGTGAACTTGTCCGGCGCGTCGATGCCGGCCACGCCGTCGAACAGGTACAGCCAAGGCGATTTCAGCGCCGGGTCGTACAGGCGCTTGAAGCTGTAGACGTAGTCGTCGGCCGTGGCCTGGCGGCGGGCGCCGTTGAAGGCGGGGTCGGGCGTGAAGTAGACGTCCTGGCGCAGGCGGAAGGTGTAGGTTTTGCCGTTGTCGCTCACTTGCGGCATGGCGGCGGCGGTGTTGGGCATCAGTTTGACCGGGCGGGCCAGGTAGTCGTAGCGCAGCAACGGGTCGAACAGGTTTTCTAGCAGGCTGAGGCTGGCGACGTCAGAGGCGACGGCGGGGTCGAGCCCGGTTTCGCTGGTGCTGAGGAAGGCGTGCAGGACTTTTTGCTCAGCATGGGCCGCATCGGCGGACCGTCCGCCGTTCGCCGGAGCGGCGGCGGCGGCGGTGGCGGTGGCGGTGGCGGTGGCGGTGGCGGTGGCGGTGGCGGCCAGCGCCAGCGTGGCGGCTGCACAAATTTTTAGCATGCTTCGCATCGGTCCTCGCACGGTAAAGCGGCAGCTTATAACTTTTTGAGCTTGCTTACCCGCTATACTTTGCAAATCGCCTACTGCAATCAAGAAAAATGTCGCTCAATTACATCTGGTCTGGCTTCTTCCTGGTGGGATTTCTGGCCGCGCTGGCGCAGTTCCTCTTCCTGGGCGACACGGAAATCTTCAAGCGCATCATAGACGGCACTTTCGACTCGGCCCGCACCGGCGTAATGGACATCGCGCTGCCGCTGGCCGGCGTCATGACGCTATGGCTGGGCATCATGAACATCGGCGAAAAAGCCGGCGCCATCGACCTGCTGGCCAAACTGATCGCGCCGTTCTTCTCGCGCATCTTCCCCGGCGTGCCATCCAACCACCCGGCCACTGGCCACATGGTGATGAACTTCTCGGCCAACCTGCTGGGCCTGGACAACGCCGCCACGCCGTTCGGCCTGAAAGCCATGGAAAGCCTGCAAACGCTCAATCCCAACAAGGACGAGCCGACCGACGCGCAAATCATGTTCCTGGTGCTGCACACCTCCGGCCTGACCCTGATTCCGCTGGCCATCATGGCGCAGCGCTCGATCCTGGGCGCGGCCGATCCGTCCGATATCTTCATTCCCTGCATGGTGGCGACCTACGTGGCGACCATGACCGGCATCATCGCCGTCGCCATCCGCCAGCGCATCAACCTGTTCAACCGCGTGGTGATGGGCTGGCTGGGCGGCATCACCGCCTTCATCGTCGGCGTGGTCTGGTACTTCACCCACTACCTGACCAAGCCGGAGATAGAAACCTTCTCCAAGGTATTCAGCAACTTCGTGCTGATCGCCGTCATCGCCGGCTTCATCATTGGCGCGCTGCGCAGGAAGGTCAACGTCTACGAGGCGTTCATCGAGGGCGCCAAGGGCGGCATCCAGACCTCGCTGACGGTGATTCCCTACCTGGTCGGCATGCTGGTGGCCATCAGCGTGATCCGCAACGCCGGCCTGCTGGGCTTTGTGGTGCAGGGCTTTAACTGGGTATTCAGCCACCTCGGCGTCAACACCGATTTCGTCGGCGCCCTGCCGACCGCGCTGATGAAGCCGCTGAGCGGCAGCGCCGCCAAGGCCATGATGATCGACACCATGCAGACCTACGGCGTCGATTCCTTTGTCGGCCGCCTGGCCTGCGTGTTCCAGGGCTCGGCCGATACCACCTTCTACATTGTCGCGCTGTACTTCGGCTCGGTCGGCATCCGCAAGACGCGCTACGCGATCTCCTGCGGCCTGATCGCCGACCTGGCCGGCGTGCTTGCCGCGATTGCGATTTCCTATGTCTTCTTCCACTAAATTGTTACGCCGTTGCCTTGTCGCCGCGCTGCTCGCGGCCAGCGCCGTGCACGCCCTTGCCGACGGCTTGCCCGAGCCGGTGGCGCTGCTGATGCAAGCGTCGAACATCCCGCCGGAAGCGGCCGGCATCATCGTCCTGCGCGGCGACACCACGCTGGTGTCGCACAACCCGCGGCAAAGCATGGCGCCGGGTTCGACGATGAAGCTGTTCACCACGTTGACGGCGCTGGAGCAACTGGGGCCGGTGTTTCGCGGCCGCACCGAATTGCGCAGCAGCGCCGACGTCGTCAACGGCGTGCTGCAAGGCGACCTGATCCTGCGCGGCGGCGCCGACGCCGACCTCAACGAGGACGTGCTGGGCCATATGCTGCAGGCGCTGCGCAACCAGGGCATCCGCCGCATCCAGGGCGACATCGTCGTCGACCGGCTGCTGTTCACGCCGGCGCGGCCGGACGCGGGGCAGCCGCCGTTTGACGAATATCCGTGGGCCTACTACAACGTCATCCCCAACGCCGCCCTGATCAACACCAACCTGCTGAAAGTGGAAATGCGCTCCACCGGCAACAAGCTGTCGCTGGTGATGATGCCGGAACTGGAAAACGTCAGCATCCGCTCGGACATGAAACTGACCGACAGCGCCTGCGCCGCCTGGGAAAACGGCTGGCGCACGCCGGACTACACGCGCAAGGGCGACCGCATCGAAGTCGTCCTGCACGGTAGCTTCCCCAAGGACTGTACCCGTAGCACCGCCATCAACGTGCTGGACAGCCAGGACTACCTCGCCCGCTTGCTGCTGGCCGAATGGAACAAGCTGGGCGGCGCCATCGGCGGCGAAGTGCGCGAGGCCAGCGCGCCCGCCGCCACCGACGCCGCCACGGCCACCACCGACGCCGCCCCTGCGGCACGTGCGGCAACGCCGGCCCCCGCCACCACGCGCCTGCTGGCCGAGCACGTCTCCCGCACGCTGCCGGAAATCATCCGCGACACCAACAAGCAATCCGACAACACGCTGGCGCGCACCATCTTCCTCAGCCTCGGCAGCCTGGAAGCCGACCCGCTGCTGGGCAGCAAACCGCTGCCGCCCGACACCAGCGGCGCCAGCACGCCGATGCGCGCCGAAACCGCCATCCGCGCCTGGCTGCAGCAGCACAACATCGACGGCAACGGCCTGGTGATCGACAACGGCTCCGGCCTGTCGCGCAGCGAACGCGCCACGCCGGCGCAACTGGCCGGCCTGCTGCAAGCCGGCCTGAAAAGCCTGTGGATGCCTGAATTCCTCGCCAGCCTGCCGGTGGCCGCCACCGACGGCACCATGCGCCGCCGCCTGAAAGACAGCCCCGCCGCCCAGCGCGCGCGGCTGAAAACTGGTAGCCTGAACGGCATGATCGCCATCGCCGGCTACGTACAGGACGCCAACAACCAGACCTGCATCGTGGTCGCCATCCTCAACGACGCCCACGTCGCCAACGGCGCCGGCCGCGCCGTGCTGGACGAACTGGTCGACTGGGTCGCCCGGAGCAGGCAAGAATAAAGGTAGAAAGAACTCTCGTAGAATATTGTTTGCGGTAACCAGGAACGTCGAACGATGCCTTTAACCGTCACCGAAATTCTAGGCCGATCTTTAGAAGGTCAAACCCAGCCATACATCTGTCGATGCGACGATGATGAGGTGTATTTTGTCAAGGGCAGATCGGCGACGAGCGCTGGATTGATTAACGAGTGGATAGCCGCTCGCTTGTGCAGTAGCTTGGCCCTGCCAATCGCACCTTATTCGATCGCGGTCGTTCCCGAAGAGCTGATAGCAGCCGATTTGACAGGCCAATACGCTGAACTCGGCGCTGGCCCCGCTTTTGTCCAAGCGAATCAACGCGACGAGCCTGACGCGTACACGCCTTCGAGCGATACCGCGACAGGTCCGGCACGATGTCCTCATGTTCGATTGGTGGGTGCATAATGCGGACCGCAACCTGACGGAGTTGGGTGGCAACCCGAATCTTTTGTGGAGCAATGAGCAGCCGGCGACGCTTACGATGATCGACCACAATCTTGCATTTGATCCCGATTTCAATGCTGCTGAGTTCTTGCATCTGCATATTTTCTCGGAAGAGGTACCTGCTCTTTTCAGCGATTTTCTTCTTCGGGAAAGTTACAGCGCCCGCTTCGATCAGGCATTCCAAAGTTGGGGGGATATTTGTGATACGCTTCCCGAAGCATGGTTCTTTATCGACGCAGAAAAGACTCTTCCAGTGAACTACCCGTTTGATGCTGTCAAGAAGCTCTTGGAGCGCGCCGCCTCCGAAGCCTTCTGGCAGCTACCGCCATGATGAATATCGCCTGCCACTATGCTATCGCCCGATTCGCTCCGTTCGTTGAAACCGGAGAGTTCGCCAATGTTGGCGTGGTGATGTTTGCGCCTGGTGCGCGCTTTTTTGGATTCAAGCTGCTGGGCAACCGATACGCCCGCGTCACCAATTTTTTTGAGGGGCTGGACACCAAGGTATTTAAAGGTTCGATCACTGGCCTGCGGGAAGAGTTAGACCGCATCTTGCGCATGCTTCAAGAGCCTGGCACGTTGAGCAAGGAGAGCCAGGTAGCGGTATGGACTGATCTGGTCAAGCCGCGCGAAACCATGGTGCGATTCAGTGAGCCCAGGATTGTCATGGCGGACGATTGCGAGGCTAAGCTGCTTGCGCTCTACGATTACTACGTCGGACACAACTTCGCCACCAAGGAATATCATGAAAAACTGCTTGAGCGGGCAGTTACGGGCTGGTTGCGTGATGCCGGTTTGCAGAACAAATTCCATCCAGCACGCATAGGCAACGACGAATACCACGCCCATTTTCCATTCGTCTCGGGCCCCGATACCCATCCCGAAAGAATCATTAAACCACTTAATCTCAACCATGCGGACGCGGCTAAAATCATCGATCACGGTGGACTGTGGCTGACTCGGATAGCTGCCTTGAAAAAGCGCGATCTGCTGCCGCCGCAAGTGTTATTCACTGTCCAGGGACCCGCTCCCGACGAATCATCACCGCGTGGCCGCGCAAAAAATGAGATTGTGACAGAACTGAAAAGCAAAGATGTGCTGGTCATTCCTCACGGGTCCGCATTGCCAATCATCGAGTTCGCCAAATCAGGCACTATTCCATCATATGAATCAACGTAAATTAGGTAAGCAGGGCCTGATCGTCTCGGCCCAGGGCCTGGGCTGCATGGGCATGAGCAACGTGTATGGCGCGGCGGATGAGGGCGAGTCGATCGCCACGCTGCACCGGGCGATTGAGCTGGGCATTAATTTCTTCGACACGGCGGAGGTGTACGGGCCGTATCACAACGAGGAGCTGCTGGGCCGCGCGTTCAAGGGGCGGCGCGGCGAGGTGATTCTGGCCACCAAATTCGGCTTCGATATCCGCGAGGGCGTGCGCAACGCCGTCACCAGCGATCCGGCGCATATCCGCGTGGCGGTGGAAGGCTCGCTGCGCCGGCTGGGCACCGATTACATCGATTTGCTGTATCAGCACCGCATCGATCCCAAAGTGCCGATCGAGGACGTGGTCGGCGTCATGGGCGAGCTGGTGCGGGAGGGCAAGGTGCGCTACCTGGGCCTGTCCGAGGCCGGCGTGGCGAATATCCGCCGCGCCCACGCGGTGCATCCGATCAGCGCGCTGCAAAGCGAGTATTCGTTGTGGGAGCGTAATCTGGAGGCCGACATCATCCCGCTGCTGCGCGAACTGGGCATCGGCCTGGTACCGTTCAGCCCGCTAGGACGCGGTTTCCTGGCCGGCACCGCCAAGCGCGCGGAAGACTATCCGCCGAGCGATTTCCGCCACCAGGACCCCCGCATGCAGGGCGCCAACTTTGACGCCAACATGCAGGCGGCGCAGGCGGTGCGCGAACTGGCCGCCGCCCGCGGCCTGACAGCGGGCCAGGTCGCGCTGGCCTGGGTGCTGCATCAGGGCGACGACATTGTGCCGATTCCCGGCACCCGCCGCCGCGCCAACCTGGAGCAGAACGCCGCCGCCACCGACGTGACGCTCAGCGCCAGCGACATCGCCACGCTGGAGCAGGCGCTGCGACAGGTCGCCGGCCCGCGCTACAGCGCCGAACGCATGGCCAACGTCGACCGCTAAGGCAGTCGCCCGGCCGGCAACGACGTCCATCCGTACATGGCCCCCCAGCCGCACGCCGCCGGCAACCCGCCCGGCGCAGACGGCGCGCGACGCCGCTTGACCTTGTTGCGACAACTGTCGCATAATGATGGCAACAGTCGCATATGGAGTCGCTCGTGTCTATCTTCGCTACCTTTACCGGCCTGGAGCCGCTAGCGCTGCGCTTTGCGCTGGCCAGCGCCGGCTGCGTGGCCGCCGGCCTCGGCGTGTGGGCGGTGACCGCGCTGTGCCGCCGCTGGCTGCCGGCCATCGCCGCGCAGCGGTCGGTGTGGCTGCTGGGCCAGTGCACCATCGTCGCCGCCTTCCTGCTGATCCTGATGCCACAGAGCGAACGCCTGCGCGTGCTGCCCGCCATCGACATCGAAAGCTATGCGACCCCGGCGCCAGCCGCGCGCGCCGACACCGGCACCGCGTCGCCGGCCGCCGCCGTGGCCGAGGCGCCGGCCGCGCTCACGCCGCAGTCGATGCTGGCCTGCGCCACGCAAGGCTGGCTGCTGCTGTACGCGCTGGGCCTTGGCTACTCGCTGATCCAACTGCTGCGCACCCGCCGCGCGCTGCACGCCCTGGCCGCCGCCGGCCACCGCACCGGCGCCGCGCCGGTGCACACCATCGAAGTCGACGCGCCCATCTCGCCGATGCTGTTTGGCCTGTTCCGCCCGCGCCTGCTGCTGCCGCTGCACCTGCGCGCTTTCGACGCCGACCAGCGCCAGATGATCGTCGAACATGAACTGACACACTGGCGCCGCCACGACCTGCAATGGGCCAGCGCCGGCATCGTGCTGCAAACGCTGCTGTGGTTTAACCCCTTCATGCGCCTGCTGCGCAACCAACTGTCGTGGGCCCAGGAACTGGGTTGCGACCGCGACGTGCTGCACGGCCGTCCAGCCACCCAGCGCAAAGCCTACGCCGCCGCGCTGGTCGCCCAACTGAAGCTGCAACAGACGCCCATCGCCACCGCCCTCGCCTTCGGCCACGTCACCCAGTCCACGCTGGCCGACCGTATCGCGCTGATCCGCACACCGGTCCAGGCGCTGCGAGGCCCGTGGACCCGCATCGCCACGCTGGCCGCCCTGGGTGCCGTGCTGGCCGCCAGCCTCGCGCTGCGACCGTCGCTGGCATCGCCAAGCGCCGCCCAGTTGTCGTGCGTGGCGCTGATGGATGCCGCCACCGGTCAGCAACTGCGCCGCGACGGCCAGTGCGAGACCCGCGCCACGCCGGCTTCCACCTTCAACATCGTGGTCGCCCTGATGGGCTACGACAGCGGCATCTTGATCGACGAGCACACGCCGGTGATCAAGTACGACCCACGCTACACCACCTGGAACCACGAGGACTGGCGCATCGACACCGATCCCTCCAGCTGGATCAAATACTCCAACCTGTGGTTCGCGCAGCAGGTCACCACGCGGCTGGGCGCCACGGGACTGCAGGACTACGTCAACCGCTTTGGCTACGGCAACCGGGACGTCTCTGGCACGCACGGCGCACACGATGGCCTGACCCAGTCATGGGTGCAGTCATCGCTGCAGATTTCGGCCGACGAGCAGATTGCCTTCCTGCGCAAGATCGTCAACCGCCAGCTGCCGATATCGGCCAAGGCCTACGACATGACCGCCCGCATCCTGCATCCGCAAACGCTGACCAACGGCTGGACCATCTACGGCAAAACCGGCACCGCCTCGCCGACGCTGCCCAACGGCGGCGATGACGACAGCCGCCAGTACGGCTGGTACGTCGGCTGGGCCACCAAGGGCGGGCGCACCATCGTCTTCGCCAACCTGCGGCTCGACCAGCGGCAGGAAGACTACGCCGGCTTCCGCACGCGCGAAGCCTTCCTGCGCAACGTCGCCACGCAACTCGACACGCTTTAACCACCACCCACCGAGGAGACATCTTGTCCACACTGAGCCGCATGGCATTCGCCATCGCAGCATGCTGCTGCACACCCGTCGCCGGCGCCGCCGACCTGCAAACCGTGGTCGATCAGGCCATCCAGCCGATCATGAAAGCGTACAGCGTGCCCGGCATCGCCGTCGCCGTCACGATCGATGGCAAGCCGGCCTTCTTCAGCTACGGCGTGGCGTCGAAGGAAAGCGGCGCGCCGGTCAGCGAACACACGCTGTTCGAGCTGGGCTCCGTCAGCAAGACCTTTACCGCCACCATGGCCGCCTACGCGCTGGCGCAGGGCAAGTTGTCGCTGGACGACCACCCGAGCCGCTATGTGCCCAAGCTGAAAGGCACGCCGCTCGACCAGGCCACGGTGCTCCACTTCGGCACCTACACCGCCGGTGGTCTGCCGCTGCAATTCCCGGACGACGTGGCGGACGATGAGCAGGGCATGCTGATCTACTTCGGCGGATTCAAGCCGACCGCCTCGCCGGGCAAGGTGCGCGTGTATTCCAATCCGAGCCTGGGCATGTTCGGCCACCTGGCCGGCCTGTCGCTGCAAGCCGATCCGGCCGACGTGCTGGAAAAGCAGATCCTGCCCAAGCTGGGCATGACCAGCACCTACCTGCGCATGCCGCGCGGCGCGATGGCCCATTACGCCTGGGGCTACAACAAGGACAACAAGCCGGTGCGCATGGGACAAGAGCTGTTTTCCGGCCAGACCTACGGCGTCCGCTCCAGCACCGCGGACATGATCCGCTACGTGCAGGCCAACATCGATCCGGCTCATCTGGACGACAGCGTACGGCGCGCCATCGAAGGCACGCACGTCGGCTACTACCGCGTCGGCGGCATGGTGCAAGGACTGGGCTGGGAACAGTACGCGATGCCGGTGTCGCTGGACACGCTACAGGCCAACAACTCCGACAAGATGAGCCGCGACGCCAATCCGGTGGCGCTGCTGACGCCACCGAAAGCGCCGTCCGCCAACACCTGGTACAACAAGACCGGCGCCACCAACGGCTTCGGCGCCTACGTCGCCTTTGTACCGGCGAAGAAAATCGGCATCGTCATTTTGGCCAACAGGAACTACCCGATCGCCGAGCGCGTCAAGGCCGCCTACACCATCCTCAACGCGCTCAAGGATTAAGGGCCGCCGTCCGCCGGCGCGGCAGCTGCCGGCACTATCGGCACGGGGCTGGTCAGCACGTCCAGGATGGCGGCGGTTTCCGCATCCGGCGTGCCGTCGTATAGCGCCGGGCGGTACTTGGTCTGGAAGACCGAGATGACGTTGCGGGTGGCCTGATCCAGTTCGCCGGTCTGCGGCACGGCGTAGCCATGCTCGGCCAGCTTGCGCTGGAACCAGGCCACCTCCGGCAGCTGTTCCTGGAAGCCCGGCAGGCGCGCCGCCACGCGGCTGGGCTCGGGCCACGGAATCAGGCCGGCGTCGGCCAGCTGCTTCCACGGGAACAGCGGTCCCGGATCCTGCTTGCGCTGCGGCGCGATCTCGTTGTGGCCGAGGATATTCCCCGGCGCGATGTTGTGGCGCTTGACGATGTCCTTCAACAGCAAAATCAGCTGGTCGATCTGCGCCTGCTTGAACGGCGCGTAGACACGGCCCTCCGGCGTCTCCTTGAAGCCCGGGTTGACGATCTCGATGCCGATCGATGCGGCGTTGAGCTGGTTGTAGATCTTCCAGCTGCTATAGCCGGCGTGGTTGGACTGGCGCGATTCGTCCACCAGCGTGTAGAAGAACGGCTGCTCCGTGTCGGTCAGCAGGTAGTGCGCGCTGACGTCGCCGGTGGTCAGCGTCCTGATCGAACGCGGCGTGTCGCTGACCGTGTAGTGGACGATGATGTACTTGATGCGGTCACTCTGCGCGCGCGAAGTCAGCGAGTGGTCCAGGCGCGGACCGGCCGGCGGTGGCGGCACCGTGGCGCAACCGGCCACCAGCGCGGTCAGGGCAAGCAGGGGAACTATCTTCATGGCGTCATCTCGGCAATCGGTTCAATGAGGGGAGTGTAGAGCAATCCGCGCCGCCGCGTGGTGGGCAAGGGTGTGGCGCTGCGTCAGCGACAGGTCCGCCGGCAGCGCCGCGCGCATGCTCTGCGCGATCAGCGGGTGCAGCTGCGCCGCCCGGCCGCCCAGCACGATCGGCCGCGCGCCATAGCGGCCCACCAGCGCCAGCGCGATGCGCGCCAGTTCGCGGCCGGCGTTGTCGAGTATCGATCGCGCCACCGGATCGGCATCGGCGCTGGCGGCGACGGCCAGCGCCAGGCTGCCGATGGCGCCGCGATCCTGGCCGTAGATGAACTGGCGCGACAGCGCCCAGTCGCTGCCGCCGATCTGGCCGAACACCGCGCGCGCCATGGCCGACTGCTGCCACGCGCCCGGCTGCTCGTCCTCCCGCCGCCAGATGTGGCGCATGGCCTCGCGCGCGATCCAGAAGCCGCCGCCGCCATCGTCCAGCGTTACGCCACGGCCGCCGGCGCGGTGGAACTGGCCGTCGGCGTCGATCCACGCGGCGATGGAGCCGGTGCCGGCGTACACCAGGTAGCCCTGGCCCGGCGCAAAGCTGTCCAGATACGCGATCTCGACGTCGCTGCGCACACTGATGCTGGCTGGCGCGATCTTCAGCACCTCGGCCAGCAGTTGCGTGGCCTGCATGCTGGCGCCGTCAAAGCCCGTCAGGCCGGCGCAGGCGCGCACCGGCTGCCCGGCCGCCAGCACCTGCGTGGCCAGCATGGCAAAGATGCCGCGCACCGCGTCGCGGCCGGCGGTGCTGTTCATCTGCGTGGCCGACATGCCGCCGACGCTGCCCTCGGCCACGATGGCGCCCGCCGCATCGGCCAGCGCCCAGCGGGTTTGCGTGCCGCCCGCATCGATGCCCAGACCGAGATCGCTCATCATCCGCTCCGCGTGTAGACGTGTATCCGTTCGCTCTCGTTGCCAAGGCGGTCGACCGCGCTGACCACCACCACCTGCGCGGCGCCGCCCGCCGCGTCGTCGGCCAACAGCAGCACCGGCCGCGACGCCGGCGCCACCGCGAAGCGCCACTCGTTGCCGTAGCGCGACCAGATCGCATAATGCGCAACCGGCTTGCCGGCGCCGGCGGACAGCTTGAGCGCCACGCCATTGCTCTCGCGCCGCGCGGCCGCCTGCGGCGCGGCCGGTGCATCGCTGCCCAGCCATGGCGTGGGCGGCGTCAGCGCGGCGGTCTGGTAGGCCAGGGTGCGCAGCTGATCGGTGATGCCCTTGCGGTTTTCCATCAGCGCCGCGATCGAGAAGTGCAGGTGGCCGCGCACGCCATTACGGCTGCGCGTGACGCCGATCTGCTTGACGATTTCCTCCGGCGCGAACGACTTGATGCTGTTGTCGATGCGGCTGGTGTACAGGCCGGGCCAGACATGACGCGCCTGCGTGTTCTGCGCCAGCCAGTAATCCAGCAGCACGTCGAATGCCTGCGGCGCCTGCGCCACCGGCCAATACAGCTGCGGCGCCAGGTAATCCAGCCAGCCGTTGGCCAGCCACAGTTCCGCGTCCGCATACAGCTTGTCGTACTGGCTGAAACCGATGATGCCGGCCGGGCGGCGGTCCGGCCGTCCAATGCCGAAGGGGCTGATGCCGAAGCGCACCCACGACTTTTCCTTGCGGATGCCCAGGTACATCGCTTCGATCAGCGCATTGACGTTCTGGCGGCGCCAGTGCGCGCGGTCCAGCGTGCCGCCTCCCAGCAGGTAGCGCTGCCACGAGATCTGGTCCGGGAACTCCAGCTCCTGGCGGGCGCCGACGCCGCCGTCCAGCGCCACGCCTTCCGGCCCGGCCGCATTCGGCGTATCGATCGGATAGGGATAGAAGTAGTCATCGATATGCACGCCGTCGATATCGTAGCGGCGCACCACGTCCAGCACCACGTTCAGCGTGTGCTGCGACGCCGCCGCCTCGCCCGGATCCATCCACAGATAGCGACCGTACGGCTTGACCACCTCCGGCAGCTTGCGGCCGATATGGTTGGCGGCCAGCGGGGTCTTGGCGGTGGCGTGGCGCGCGCGGTAGGGATTGAACCACGCGTGCAGTTCCAGTCCGCGCGCGTGCGCCTGCTCGATCCAGAACTGCAGCGGATCCCACGGCTGCGCCGGCGGGCGGCCCTGCTGGCCGGTGAGGAACTCGGACCACGGCTCCAGCTCGGACGGATAAATCGCGTCGGCGCTGGGGCGCACCTGCAGCACGATGGCGTTGAGGTTCAGCGCCCGCGCGCGGTCGAGAATGGCGACGGCTTCGGCCTGCTGTTTGGCCGTGCTCAAATTGCTGCGGCTGGGCCAGTCGATATTGGCCACGGTCGATACCCAGGCGGCGCGGAATTCGCGCGGCGCCGGCGGCGGCGTGTGGGGATCGGCCGGCGCGGGGGCCGGCAGCGGACGCGCCGCGCCCGCGTCGGCGGGACGCGGGGCCGGCGTGGCGCCCGCCGCCGGCGCGGGCGCACTCGGCGTGCTGGAACATCCCTCAAGCAGCGCCGCCAGACCGGCCGCCACGCCAGCCGACAAGGTCAGCCGCTTCTTCGCATCAAAAACCAAAACCACTCTCCGAATCAGTTGAGATCGACATTGTAATGGCTATTCACGGCCGAACCCGGCTGGAATGCGCACCCGTGCGGCCAGCGCAAACGCCGGCAGCGTCGACACGCAGGCCCAGATGAAGAACTGTTGATAACCCAGCTGCTGCTGGATCCAGCCGCTGACCATGCCCGGCAACATCATGCCGAGGGCCATGAAGCCGGTGCAGATCGCATAGTGGGCGGTTTTGTGCGCGCCATCGGCCACCAGCACCATGTACAGCATGAAGGCGGCAAAGCCGAAGCCATAGCCGAACTGCTCCACCGCCAGGCAGGCCGCCACCAGCGCCAGATTGTCCGGCAGGGCCGTGGCCAGGTAGACAAACACCAGGTCCGGCACATGCATGATGAACACCATCGGCATCAACGCCCGCCGCAAGCCGAAACGCGCCACCGCCACGCCGCCGGCCAGCCCGCCCAGCACCAGCGCGCAGACGCCGATGGTGCCGTAAACCAGGCCGAAATCCGCGGTGGTGAGGCCAAGGCCGCCCTTGTCGCGCGGATCCAGCAGGAAAGGCGCGGCCATCTTCAGCAACTGCGCCTCACCCAGCCGGTACAGCAGCAGGAAGCCGAGCGTGACGGCGATATCTTTCTTCTGGAAAAAACTGCGGAACGTGTGGACAAACTCCCGCCAGCGCGCGCCGCCGGCGCTGTGGCTGCGGTCCGCGTCCGCGCGCGGCAGGATCAGGTGATGATATGCGCACAGCGCCAGATACAGCAGCGCCATCAGCGCGAACACCACCGACCAGGCGTGGACCGGATCGCCGGTGGCCTGCATCAACCGCCCGGCCAGATACACCAGCCCGCCTTGTCCGCCTATCATCGCCAGCTTATAAAACGCGCTGCGGACGCCGACGAAAGCGGCCTGCTGGTGCTGGGTCGGCAGGCCGAGCATGTAAAAGCCATCGGACGCGATATCGTGCGTGGCGGACGAAAACGCCATGAGCCAGAAAATCACCAGCGTCCAGCGGAAAAAATCCGGCGCGTGCAGGGTGAGCGCCACGGCCGCCAGGCCGGCGCCGCCGACCAGCTGCATCAGCACCGTCCAGCCGCGCTTGCTGCCGAACATCTCCACCACGGGCGACCACAGCGGCTTGACCACCCATGGCAGATACAGCCAGGCGGTATAAAACGCCAGGTCGGCGTTGGAAATGCCCAGATTCTTGTACATCACGGTCGACAGCATCATCACCGCGACATAAGGCACGCCCTGGCTGAAGGACACGCTGGGCACCCACGCCCAGGGATTGGAGTTACGGCCGATTATTTTCATCGCAGTACGATACGGCCACCTTGGACAGAACGCAACTCCGGGGTCAGGTCCTCCATTTCTACACGGGCTCAGGTGCTCTGCACCTGAGCCCGTGTAGAAATGGAGGACCTGACCCCGGATTATTGCAGGGCGGCGCGGAGGTTGCCGTGGGCGGCGTCGAGCAAGGCCTGGGCCTCGGCGGCGGGGAGGTGTTTGAGCAGGACCACGATGGCGGTCTTGACGTGGAATTGGGATTGCGCCAGCGCGGCGCGGGCAGCGGGCTCGGCGGCGCCGGTGGCGTGCATGGTCAGGCGCACGGCGCGCTCGGCCAGCTTGGCATTGGTCGGGTGCAGGTCGACCATCAGGTTGCCGTAGACTTTGTGCAGGCGCACCATCAGCGCGCTGGACAGCGTGTTCAGCACGATTTTTTGCGCCGTGCCCGCCTTCAGCAGGGTGCTGCCGGAGATCACTTCCGGGCCGGTGTCCAGGCAGATGCCGAGGTCGGCGCCGACCAGCAGCGGCGTGCCGGGATTGTTGGCAATGCCCACCGTCAGCGCACCCACCGCCCGCGCCGCCTGCTGCGCGCCCAGCACATACGGCGTGGTGCCGGACGCGGCCACCAGCAGGATCACATCGTTGTAGCCGGGATAGAGCCGACGCAGGTCGGCCGCGCCCTGGTCGCGGTCATCTTCCGCGCCTTCGACCGCCTCGAACACCGCGCCCGGACCGCCGGCCAGCAGCGCGGCCGCCCGCTCGGACGGCCAGGAAAACGTCGGCGGCAGCTCCACGCTGTCCAGCAGGCCCAGCCGGCCCGAGGTGCCGGCGCCGACATAGATCAATCTGCCGCCGGCGGCCACGCGCGGCGTCATCGCCGCCACCGCCGTGCTGATGCTGGCCGCGGCCGCCTTGATGGCCCGCATCGCCAGCGCCTGATCGTCGACCAACGCCTCGACCAAGGCCTCCACCGGGTAGAGGTCCAGCTGGGGATGCTGCGTACTCGGCGTCTCGGTCTTGAGCATGGGCTTTAAGTGGCGCGGCGCATCTCCGCGACAAAGTCATAGTGATCGCTATGGCAATACGAATGGGTCAGCTCCATCGCCTCGCCGGTTTCCAGATAGGCAATCCGGGTGATGTACAGCAGCGCCTGGCCCTCCGGCACGCCCAGCTGCGCGGCCAGTTCGGCCGAGGCGTTCATCGCGCGGATGTGCTGCAGTGCCCGCGCCGGCGACTTGTTGATGCTGTCCAGATACTGATACAGCGAATTGCCGACCGCGTTCGGGTCGTTCAGCACGGTCTGCGGCAGCACCGACACCTCATACGCCATCACCACGTCATCGGCCAGGCGCAGCCGCTCCAGCCGCGCCACCTTGGAATACGGCGACAGGCCCAGGCTCAGCTGCTCCTCCGGCGTCGGCGCGACGATCGCGCGCTTGAGCCAGCGCGAGCCGGGAATGTGGCCGCGCTGCTGCAGCTGTTCCGAAAAACTGGTGAGGTTGGACAGCGGCTGCTCGATGCGCGGCGCGATGTAGTTGCCGGAGCCGCGGCGGCGCACCACCAGTCCCTGGTCCACCAGCTGGTCGATGGCCTTGCGCGCGGTGACCCGCGAAACGTTTAACAGTTCCGACAGGGTCCGTTCGGACGGCAGCGCCTGATCGACCTGGTAGCGGCCATTGAGCACATCGTCGCTCAATTTGCGGGCAATTTGCATGTACAACGGCGAACTGTCGTTGGCATCCGCCTTGAATTCAAAACTGGTCTGGCTCATTCATTTCTCCTCACCTCGCTAGTGTAATAGCGATGCGGAAAACGGTGTACGCCTTACACGAGCGGAACCAACAATATTTCTACAAGTAGCATAACGCCGCACCGGGCGAAAGCCGCGCATTTGGCGGATAATGCGGGGTTTGCACCCTCAGCCCAGACCGTTTCCGACCATGTCCAAGAAGTCCACCGCGCCCGCCGGCTGCCCCTGCGGCGGCCCCGCGCTTGCCACCTGCTGCGGCCCGTACATCGACGGCAGCGCCATCGCCCCCACCGCCGAGGCGCTGATGCGTTCGCGCTATACCGCCTACGGCCAGCGCAACGAGCCCTACCTGCTGGCCACCTGGCACGCCAGCACCCGTCCCACCGAGCCGATCATGAGCGACGAGGAAAAGGTGCAATGGCTGGGACTTGAGGTAAAATCCGCTTTACGTTTACGTCAACGTAAAGCAGAAAATGCCGATCTGACCACGGATACGGTGGAGTTCGTCGCCCGGTTCAAGATCAATGGCCGGGCGCAGCGCCTGCACGAGATCAGCAACTTTGTCCGCGAACCGGCAGCAGGAGGAGACCTGCGCTGGTTTTACGTTGACGGTAGTTTTCCAGAATAATCATGACAACACCGGGGTCAGTGCCGACATTCGGACATTGTGTCGCGTGCGACCCAATGTCCGAATGTCGGCACTGACCCCGGTTGAAAAAGGGACACGCCATGCCGCAGATCGAAAGCAAGCTCAACCCTCGTAGCGAGGATTTCAAGGCCAACGCCGCCGCCATGCAAGCCGTCGTCGACGATTTGCGCGACAAGATCGCCGCCATCGCCCAGGGCGGTGGTGAAGCGGCCTCGGCCAAGCACGTCGCCCGCGGCAAACTGCTGCCGCGCGACCGCGTGCAGATGCTGCTCGATCCCGGCACGCCTTTCCTCGAACTGTCGCAGATGGCCGCCTATGGCATGTACGACGACGCCGCACCGGCCGCCGGCATCATCACTGGCATCGGTCGCGTGGCCGGGCAGGAGTGCGTCATCGTCTGCAACGACGCCACCGTCAAGGGCGGCACCTACTACCCGATGACGGTCAAGAAGCATCTGCGGGCGCAGGAGATCGCCGACCAGAACAACCTGCCCTGCATCTACCTGGTGGACTCCGGCGGCGCCAATCTGCCGAACCAGGACGACGTCTTCCCCGACCGCGACCACTTCGGCCGCATCTTCTACAACCAGGCCAACCTGTCGGCCAAGGGCATTCCGCAGATCGCCGTGGTGATGGGTTCCTGCACCGCCGGCGGCGCCTACGTGCCGGCGATGAGCGACGAATCCATCATCGTCAAGGAACAGGGCACCATCTTCCTCGGCGGCCCGCCGCTGGTGAAGGCCGCCACCGGCGAGGTGGTGACGGCGGAAGACCTGGGCGGCGGCGATGTGCACACGCGCCTGTCCGGCGTGGCCGACCACCTGGCGCAGAACGACCTGCATGCGCTGTCGCTGGCACGCACCATCGTCTCCAATCTGAACCGCAGCAAGCCGCAGCAGGGCGCGTTGCGCGAGACCGTGGCGCCGGCCTACGGTGCCAAAGAACTGTACGGCGTGATTCCGGTCGATACCCGCAAGCCCTTCGATGTGCGCGAGGTGATCGCCCGCATCGTCGACGGCAGCGAGTTCGATGAGTTCAAGGCGCGCTACGGCACCACGCTGGTGTGCGGCTTTGCGCACATCTTCGGGATGAAGGTCGGCATCATCGCCAACAACGGCATCCTGTTCTCCGAGTCGGCGCTGAAAGGCACGCACTTCATCGAGTTGTGCGCGCAGCGCAAGATCCCGCTGGTGTTCCTGCAAAATATCACCGGCTTCATGGTCGGCCGCAAGTACGAAAACGAGGGCATCGCCCGCAATGGCGCCAAGATGGTGACGGCGGTGGCCACGGCCAAGGTGCCCAAGTTCACCGTCATCATCGGCGGCAGCTTCGGCGCCGGCAACTACGGCATGTGCGGCCGCGCGTTCTCGCCGCGCTTCATGTGGATGTGGCCCAACGCACGCATCTCGGTCATGGGCGGCGACCAGGCGGCGTCGGTGCTGGCCACCGTGAAGCGCGACGGCATCGAGGCCAAGGGCGGCGCCTGGTCGGCCGAGGAGGAGGCCGCGTTCAAGCAGCCGATCAAGGAGCAGTACGAGCACCAGGGCCACCCGTACTATGCCACCGCGCGCCTGTGGGATGATGGCGTCATCGATCCGGCCGACACGCGCACGGTGCTGGGCCTGGGCCTGTCCGCCGCCATGAACGCGGAAATCGAGGACACGAAGTTTGGCGTATTCAGGATGTGATCCGGATGACCATGCGCACACTGTATCGACTGGGAGGGGCCGCACTGCTGTGCGCCAGCGCCGCCGCGCTGGCGACGCCGCTGCCGGCCATCGATACCCGCATGGGCGAGCAGGTGGTGTCGATTCCCGCGCACATCGACGGTGACGACATCGGCCTGCAGACCACCATCTTCAAGCCGCCCGGCGATGGCCCGTTCCCGGTGCTGTTCATGAACCATGGTAAGGCGCCAGGCGACGCCCACAAGCAGAACCGCGCCCGCTACATCTACATCAGCCGTGAATTCGTCAAGCGGGGCTACGCCGTCGTCATCCCCATGCGCGTGGGCTTCGCCGGATCGGGCGGCAGCTACGTCGACCGCGAATGCAACCTGGAACACAACGGCGAGGGCCAGGCCATCTCGCTGTACGCCGCCATGCAATACGTGGCGCAACAGCCGTGGGCGGACAAAGAGCACGTGCTGATCGCCGGCCAGTCACATGGCGGCCTGACGGCGATTGCGGCCGGCAGCCACAATATGGAAGGCGTGAAGGGCATCATCAACTTCGCCGGCGGCCTGCACAAGGATAATCCGCGATGCGACTGGCAAACCTCGCTGGTCAACGCTTTTGGCGCTTACGGCAAACGCAGCGCCACGCCGTCGATCTGGTTCTACGGTGAGAACGACCGCCTGTTCGGCCCCAAACTGGCGGCCAGCATGTACGCGGCGTACACCGGCGCGGGCGGCAAGGCGCAACTGGTGGCATACGGCCCATTCAAAAATGACGCGCACGGCATGAGCGCCAGCCGCGACGGCGTACCGATCTGGCTTCCGGAAACCGAACACTTTCTGAAGACGATCGGCATGCCCGCCGACGCAAAGTACACCATCGCCGCCATCGAAGCGGCGCCGCCGACCAACTTCGCACCGCTGGATGCCGTGCCGCCGTATCTGCGCTCCCCGGGAGAGCAAGGCTACAAGGCCTTCCTGACCAAGTCCGTGCCACGCGCATTCGCGCTGTCGCCCTCCGGTTCCTGGGGCTGGGCGGAAGACGGCGATGATCCGACCGCACGGGCACTGGCCAACTGCCAGAAAAACAGCCGCACACAGTGCAAGCTGTATGCCATTGACGACTATGTCGTCTGGAAGGAATGAACATGGTGCCGGAACAGGTAGTGGTGGTTCCCGCCGAAATCAACACAAGGATTAACCATGGCTTTTGACACCCTGACCATCACGCGCGAGGAACGCGTGGCCACCGTAACGCTGAACCGTCCCGACGTGCGCAACGCCTTCAACGAAACCGCCATCGCCGAGATTAAGCGGGCCTTCAGTGAACTCGGCGAAGATGCCGGCCTGCGCGCGATTGTGCTGGCGGCGAACGGCCCGGCGTTCTGCGCCGGCGCGGACCTGAACTGGATGAAGAAAATGGCGGGCTACACGCACGCCGAGAACCACGCCGACGCGCTGCAACTGGCGGAAATGCTGCGCACCATCTACCTCTGCCCCAAGCCGGTGGTGGCCAGGGTACAGGGCGATTGCTACGCCGGCGGCATGGGCCTGGTGGCCGCGTGCGATATCGTCGTCGCGGTGGAGGAGGCCAACTTCTGCCTGAGCGAAGTGAAACTGGGCCTGATTCCGGCGACGATTTCGCCGTATGTGATCAAGGCCATGGGCGAGAACGCGTCGCGCCGCTACTTTCTGACCGCCGAGCGTTTCGGCGCGCGGGAAGCGCTGCGCATCGGTTTTGCGCATGAAGTGGTCAGCGCCGACGCGCTCGACGCCAAGGTGGCGGAGATCGTCAAGGCGCTGGTGAATAACAGTCCGCACGCCGTGCAGCAAGCCAAGGTGCTGGTGCGCGACGTCAGCGGACAAGAAGTGAGCGATGCGCTGCTGGCCGATACGGCGGAACGCATCGCGCAAATCCGCGCCTCCGGACAGGGGCGCGAAGGCGTGGCTTCCTTCCTGGAGAAGCGCAAGCCCGCCTGGTTGAATTAATGGAGCAGTTTTGGAATTGAATACACAAAGCGACTGGGTAGCGCGCAGCTTGCGCAGCGTATGGCACCCGTGCACCCAGATGCAGCATCACGAAACCATCCCGCTGATCCCGGTCAGCCGGGGCAAGGGCGCATGGCTGTACGACCATGAAGGCCGCCGCTACCTGGACGCGATCAGCTCCTGGTGGGTGAACCTGTTCGGCCACGCCAACCCGCGCATCAACGCGGCGCTGAAAGACCAGCTGGATACGCTGGAACACGCCATGCTCGCCGGCTTCACGCACGAACCTGTGATTGAATTGTCCGAAAAACTGTCGGCGCTCACCGGCCATGTGCTGGGCCACAGCTTCTACGCCAGCGACGGCGCCTCCGCCGTGGAAATCGCGCTCAAGATGAGCTTCCATTCGTGGCGCAACGACGGCCACGCGGACAAGCAGGAATTCGTCTGCCTCAAGGGCAGTTACCACGGCGAAACCATCGGTGCACTGGCCGTCACCGACGTCGCGCTGTTCAAGGACGCCTACGGCCCGTTGCTGCGCGCCTCGCAAACCGTGATGTCGCCCGACTGGCGCCTGGCCGAGGAAACCGGCAGCGCCGAGGAACGCGCGCAGGCGCAGGCCCGCCGCGCCGCCGCCGATGTCGAGCGCCTGTTCAACGAACGTGGCGACAAGATCGCCGCCATCATCATCGAGCCGCTGGTGCAATGCGCCACCGGCATGGCGATGCACGACCCGCTGTACCTGCAACTGGTACGCGCACTGTGCGACAAGCATGACGTCCACCTGATCCTCGACGAAATCGCGGTCGGCTGCGGCCGCACCGGCACCTTCTTCGCCTGCGAACAGGCCGGCGTGTGGCCGGACTTCCTGTGCCTGTCGAAGGGCATCAGCGGCGGCTACCTGCCGCTGTCGCTGGTGATGACGCGCGACGACATCTACCAGGCCTTCTACAGCAACGACGTCACGCGCGGCTTCCTGCACTCGCACTCGTACACCGGCAACCCGCTGGCCTGCCGCGCCGCCCTGGCGACGCTGCACATCTTCGAAGAAGACGATGTCCTCAACGCCAACAAGGCCAAGGCCGCGCGCCTGACGCAAGCGCTGCAACCGCTGGCACAGCACGAGCGGGTACGCAACTTCCGCCAGCGCGGCATGATCTGGGCCTTCGACGCCATCGACGCGCCGAAAGACTTCTCGCGCAACTTCTTCGCCACCGCGACCGAACACGGGCTGCTGATGCGCCCCATCGGCTCCACCGTCTACATGATGCCGCCGTACATCCTGAGCGACGAGGAAATCGACGGCCTGGCCGCCAACACGCTGGCCGTGTTCAACCAAGTGATGGCGGGCTGACGATGGAACTGCTCAACCGCCTGCACCAGCAGCTGCAAGCGCTGGACGACAAGCAGCTGATCCGCAAGCGCCGCACGGTCGACTCGCCGTGCGGCCCGCGCGTGACCGTGGACGGCCGCGAGCTGCTGGCCTTCTGCAGCAACGACTACCTCGGCCTGGCCAACCACCGCAAGATCAAGCTCGCGCTGCAGGAAGGCGCGGCGATCTACGGCGTCGGCAGCGGCGCCTCGCACCTGATCAGCGGTCATGGGCGCGCCCACGCCATGCTGGAAGAACGGCTGGCGCAATTCGTCGGCGACCAGCTGGAAGCGCCGCGCGCCATCAGCTTCTGCACCGGCTACATGGCCAACCTGGCCGTCATCGCCGGCCTGACAGCGCACGACCGCGACGCCGAGATCTTTTCCGAAGAACTGAACCACGCCTCGCTGATCGACGGCGCCCGGCTGGCCCGCGTCAAGACGCACGTCTACCCGCACGCCGACCTGCCGGCGCTGGAAACGCTGCTGAAAGCCAGCCACGCCGCCACCAAGGTCGTAGTGACGGACAGCGTGTTCAGCATGGACGGCAACCTGGCGCCGCTGCCGCGGCTGCTGGCCCTGTGCGAACAATACGGTGCCTGGCTGGTGGTGGACGACGCCCACGGCTTCGGCACGCTGGGCGCCAATGGCCACGGCGCGCTGGAGCACTTCAACCTGCGCTCGCCCTACCTGGTCTATATGGGCACGCTGGGCAAGGCGGCCGGCGTCGGCGGGGCATTTGTCGCCGCGCACGAGACGGTGATCGAAACGCTGATCCAGAAAGCCCGGCCGTATATTTTCACCACGGCGGCGGCGCCGGCCATGGCGCACGCACTGCTGACCAGCCTCGATCTGCTGGAAGGCGACGAAGGCGCCACGCGGCGCGCCCATTTGCAGGCTTTGGTGGCACAATGGAACCACGGCCTGCGCCTGCAGCGCTGGCGGCGCCTGCCCTCGGCGACGGCGATCCAGCCGGTCATCATCGGCGATAATGCGGAAACCATGCGCGCCGGCGCCGCCCTGTTCGAGCAGGGGCTGTGGGTGGGCGCGATCCGTCCGCCGACCGTGGCGCCGGGCAGCGCGCGCTTGCGCGTCACCCTCTCGGCCGGTCATACCAGGCAGGACGTGTCAACATTAATCACTGCGCTCAACGCATTGGAAAGGACCTGAGATGAGCTTGGACGATCCCGTGTTAGCAGTCGCTCCACAGACCCAGCCGACAGCGGCCGGCAGCGGCATACCGCCGCGCTTCAACTGCTTCGTCACCGGCACCGACACCGAAATCGGCAAGACGCTGATTTCCTCCGCCATGCTGCACGCCCTGGTGCAGAGCGGCGTACGCGCCTGCGGCATGAAGCCGGTGGCGGCCGGCGCTGAACTGGGCGACGACGGCAAATGGCACAACGACGATTGCGACCAGCTGGCCGCCGCCGGCAACGTGCACCTGCCGCAGTCCATCACCACGCCGTTCCTGCTGAAGGAACCGGCGGCGCCGCACATCGCCGCTGCGCTGGAAGGCATCACCATTTCGCCGGTGCCCATCCTGGCGGCCTACGTGGAAATCAACGCCGCGTCGGACGCGGTGGTAGTGGAGGGCGTGGGCGGCTTCATCGTGCCGCTGAACGACGAATTCGACACCGCCGACCTGGCCGAGCAGCTGGAACTGCCGGTGGTGCTGGTGGTCGGCCTGCGCCTCGGCTGCATCAGCCACGCGCTGCTGACGGTGGAAGCCATCCTGTCGCGCGGCCTGAAGCTGGTGGGCTGGGTGGCCAACGAAACCCAGGCCGACATGCCATTCGCCGACGAAAACGTGGCAGCGCTGGCGCAGCGCATTCCGGCGCCGCTGCTCGGCCGCGTGCCGCGCCTGGACGAGCCGACCGCCGAAGCGGCGGCGGACCATATCGATTTTACCCAGCTGCCCAACTGGCCGCTGGAGAACACCATTTGAACCAAGAAGGAATCACCATGCCACAGAACATCCTGAAAGAACCCAAGGTCGTCTCGCTGCACCGTCCCGCCGCGCCGATCACGCCAGCCGCATCCACCTGGCCGCGCGAAGAAGTGCTGGCGCTGTTCGAGCTGCCGTTCAATGACCTGATGTTCAAGGCCCAGCAAGTCCACCGCGCCAACTTCCCGGATGGCGACGTGGAACTGGCCACGCTGCTGTCGATCAAAACCGGCGGCTGCGAAGAGGATTGCGGCTACTGCCCGCAAGCGGCGCGCTACGACACCGGCGTCGAAGCCAAGAAAATCCTCGACATCGACACCGTGCTGGACGCGGCCAGGCAGGCCAAGGACAACGGCGCCACCCGCTTCTGCATGGGCGCCGCCTGGCGCAGCCCGAAAGACCGCGACATGGACAAGGTCGAGGAAATGGTGCGCTCGGTGAAGGCGCTGGGCCTGGAAACCTGCGCCACGCTGGGCATGCTGGAAGAGCACCAGGCGCAGCGCCTGAAAGACGCCGGCCTCGATTACTACAACCACAATCTGGACACCGCGCCCGAGTTCTACGACAACGTCATCTCCACCCGCCAGTACCAGGACCGCCTGGACACGCTGGGCCACGTGCGCGAAGCCGGCCTGAAAATCTGCTGCGGCGGCATCGTCGGCATGGGCGAAACGCGCGACCAGCGCGCCGGCCTGATCGCGCAACTGGCCAATCTGAATCCGTACCCGGAATCGGTGCCGATCAATCACCTGGTGCAGGTGGAAGGCACGCCGCTGCACGGCCTGGACCCGCTGGACCCGTTTGAATTCGTGCGCACCATCGCCGTGGCGCGCATCACCATGCCGAAAGCGCGCGTGCGTTTGTCGGCCGGCCGCCGCGAGTTGGGCGAAGCGGTGCAAGCCATGTGCTTCATGGCTGGCGCCAATTCCATCTTCTACGGCGACAAGCTGCTAACCACCGATAACCCGGAAGCGAACGACGACCGCGCGCTGCTGGAGAAACTGGGCCTGCGCACGCGCGGCGCGGTGCTGGAGTCGGTGCAAAAGGAGAGCTGCGGCTGCTAAGGCAGTCCACAGCTCCCACGATGATAAAAAAACTTCCGGCCATAAGCCGTCAAGAGAGAGACGATGTTTACCAAAATTCTGATCGCCAATCGTGGTGAAATTGCCTGCCGTGTGGCCGCTACCGCGCGCCGCATGGGCATTAAAACGGTCGCCGTGTACTCGGAGGCCGACGCCAACGCCAAGCACGTCGCCGTATGCGACGAGGCGGTGGCCATTGGTCCCGCCGCCGCCAAGGACAGCTACCTGCGCGGCGACAAGATCATCGCGGCCGCCAAGGCCACCGGCGCGCAAGCCATCCATCCGGGCTACGGCTTCCTGTCGGAGAACGCGGAGTTTGCCGAGGCCTGCGCCGAAGCGGGCCTGGTGTTCATTGGCCCGCCGGCATCGGCCATGCGCGCGATGGGCTCCAAGTCGGCCGCCAAGCAGCTGATGGAAAAAGCCAATGTACCGCTGGTGCCGGGTTACCACGGCGAACAGCAGGACGCCGACTTCCTGCACGGCGAAGCCGATCGCATCGGCTACCCGGTGCTGCTGAAGGCGTCGGCCGGCGGTGGCGGCAAGGGCATGCGCGTGGTCGAGAACTCGGCGCAGTTCAAGGACGCGCTGGCCTCGTGCAAGCGCGAGGCGATCAGTTCTTTTGGCGACGACAAGGTGCTGGCGGAGAAATACCTGCAGCGCCCGCGTCACATTGAAATCCAGGTGTTTGCCGATACGCTCGGCAATTGCATCTATCTTTTTGAACGCGACTGCTCGGTGCAGCGCCGCCACCAGAAAGTGCTGGAGGAAGCACCGGCGCCGGGCATGACGGACGAACGCCGCGCCGCCATGGGCGAGGCGGCGGTGGCTGCGGCGCGCGCCGTCGGCTACGTCGGCGCCGGCACGGTGGAGTTCATCGCCAACCAGGACGGCTCGTTCTACTTCATGGAGATGAACACCCGCCTGCAGGTCGAACATCCGGTGACCGAAATGATCACCGGCACCGACCTGGTGGAGTGGCAGCTGCGCGTTGCCGCCGGCGAGCCGCTGCCGAAGCAGCAACATGAGTTGGCGATCAACGGCCACGCCATCGAGGCGCGCATTTACGCCGAGAATCCGGAGAAGGGCTTCCTGCCGTCGATCGGCACGCTACGCCATCTCGGCACGCCGGATGCGGTGACTTTCCAGCTCGGCGGAGCAGCTGCGGGCGGCGCAGAGCCGGCGGCGATCCGCATCGACTCCGGCGTCCGCCAGGGCGACGCCATCTCGCCATTCTACGACCCGATGATCGCGAAACTGATCGTCTGGGGCGCGGACCGCAAGCAGGCGCTGGCCCGCATGGCGCAAGCGCTGGCGCAATACCAGATCGTCGGCTTGTCCACCAACGTCGCCTTCCTCAAGCGCCTGGTGGAAGGCCAGGCCTTCTCCAGCGCGGACCTGGACACCGGTCTGATCGAGCGCAATCACGATACGCTGTTCCCGGCCGCGCAACCCGCGCCGGCCGGCGCACTTGCCCTGGCGGCGCAAGCGCTACTGAAGGCGGAACAAACCCAAGGCACCGATCCATGGAGCCAGACCAACGGCTGGCGCATGAACCAGACCTGCACCCGCAAGCTGTCCTTCACCGACGAGCACGCGGCCTACGACATCAACGTCACCTATGGCCCCGACGGTTGGCAGTTCAGCACCGGCGGCCAGGGCGCGCGCGGCAACGTGCTGCGCGACGGCGACACCTTCCACGTCTTCACCAACGGCGGCCATCACGCGCTGGTGTGGAACGACCCGATGGCCCATGCCGGCGAGGCCGAAGCGGAAGGCGGCCGCCTGACCGCGCCGATGCCGGGCAAGGTGGTCGCCGTCCTCGCCGCCAAGGGCCAGGAAGTGAAGAAGGGCGCCGCGCTGGTCATCATGGAAGCCATGAAAATGGAACACACCATCGCCGCGCCGCACGATGGCGTGGTGGACGACATCCTCTACAACGTCGGCGACCAGGTCGCGGACGGCGCACCGCTGCTGGCCTTCAAGGCGGCGGCATAAAGGAGAACCCATGCGCATCCTGCTACACCGCGCCGACGGCAAGACCGAACCGTGGATCAAGGACTTCGCCAAATACCTGCCGGATGCCGACATCGAGATCTGGCACGCCGGCGAGAAGTGCCAGGCCTGCGACTACGCCGTCGTGTGGTCGCCGCCGGAAGCCATGCTGGCGGAACTGGCCACCGTCAAGGCCATCTTCGTCACCGGCGCCGGCGTCGACGCGCTGCTGAAGTTCGGCGACGCGCTGCCGCGCCACATCCCCATCATCCGCCTGGAAGACGCCGGCATGGCGGTGCAGATGGCGGAATACGTCACGCACGCGGTGCTGCGCTACTTCCGCCGCTTCGACGAATACGAAGCGCAGGCGCGCGCCGGCCAGTGGGCGCCGCTGCCGCAGCATCACAAGGAAGACTTCTCCGTCGGCGTGCTGGGTATGGGCGTGCTGGGCACCCGCGTGCTGGAAGCGCTGGCGCCGTTCGGCTTCCCGCTGCGCGGCTGGAGCCGCACCGGGAAGAGTCTCAACGGCGTGCAGACCTTCCACGGCGCCGATGGCCTGGACACCTTCCTGCGCGGCACGCGCGTGCTGGTCTGCCTGCTGCCGCTGACGCCGGACACCAGCAACATCATGGACCGCGCCAATATGCACAAGCTGCCGGAGGGCGCGTACATCATCAACGTGGCGCGCGGCGCGCACTTCGCGGAACCGGACCTGCTGGCGTTGGTCAAGTCCGGCCACATCGCCGCCGCCACGCTGGACGTGTTCCGCAACGAGCCGTTGCCGGCGCAGCATCCGTTCTGGCAGGAGCAGCGCATCACCATCACGCCGCACATCTCGGCGCTGACCTTGCGCCGAGAAAGCGTGCAGCAGATCGCCGATAACATCCGCAAGACCGAGGCCGGCGAACCCGTCGCCGGCCTGGTCGACCGCACACTGGGGTACTGAAATGAGCAGCTTACCGAAGCAAGTCAACATCGTTGAAGTGGGTCCGCGCGACGGCCTGCAAAATGAAAAGGAAAACGTTCCGGCCGAGGTCAAGATCGAGCTGGTGAACCGTCTCACCAGCGCCGGCTTCCGCAACATTGAGGCGGCGGCCTTCGTGTCGCCGAAGTGGGTGCCGCAGATGGCCACCAGCGCCGAGGTGATGGCGGCCATCACGCGCAAACCGGGCGTGATCTACTCCGCGCTGACGCCGAACATGCAGGGCTTTGAAGCGGCGCGGGCGGCGCGCGCGGACGAAGTGGTGATTTTCGGCTCGGCGTCGGAAGCGTTCTCGCAAAAGAACATCAATTGCTCGATCGCCGAGTCGATCGCGCGCTTCGAGGGTGTGGCCAGGGCGGCCAAGGACAACGGCATTCGTCTGCGCGGCAGCATCAGCTGCGCCTTCGGCTGCCCGTATCAGGGCGAGGTGCCGCTGGACGCGGTGGCGGACGTGGTGGGCCGCATGCGCGACCTGGGCTGCGACGAAATCGACATCGCCGATACCATCGGCGTGGCCACGCCGCGCAAGACGCAGGCGGTGATGGAGCGCGCCATCCGCGAGTTCCGCGTGGATGCTTTGTCCGGCCACTTCCATGACACCTATGGCCAGGCACTGGCCAACATCTACGCCAGCCTGGAGCTGGGCATCGCGATTTACCACTCGTCGGTGTCGGGACTGGGCGGCTGCCCGTACGCCAAGGGCGCGACCGGCAATGTCGCCACCGAGGATGTGCTGTACATGATGCAGGGGCTGGGCATCGAGACCGGCGTCGATCTCGACATCGTGGTGGATGCGGGCCAGTTCATCTCGCAATTCCTCGGCCGCAAAGGCGCCAGCCGCGCCGGCAACGCCATCGCCGCCAAACGCGCCGGCTAGTCGTCCCGGAAAACCGGGGTCAGTGCCGACATTCGGACATTTCGTCAGCGAAATGTCCGAATGTCGGCACTGACCCCGGTTGTTTTTACATCTGGCGGAACTGGCGGGTGTAGGCGTCGCTGACGGCGAGCTTGTCGTTGCGGCCTTTGATGCGGATTTCCATGCCGGTGCCATCGCGCTCGATGCGGTCGATCGCTTCCAGGTTGACGATGGCGCCGCGGTGCACTTGCGTGAACTGCGCCGGGTCCAGCTGTTCGATCAGGGTTTTCAGCGGCAGCCGTATCAGCGCTTCGCCTTCCTGCGTCACCACGCGCGTGTATTTGCCGTCCGACTGGAAGAACTGCACGTCGCGCACCATCACCAGCCGCACCGTGTTGCCGGCCGACGCCTTGATCCACTTCAGATGCTGCACCGGCGCCGGCGCCACTTGCTGCCACACGCCTGGCGGCACCGGCGCCGCGCTGCGCGTTTTCAGCCGCTTCACCGTTTGCAGCAGCCGCGCCGCCGTCACCGGCTTGACGATGTAGTCCACCGCATCCGCCTCGAAGGCCTGCACCGCATGCTCGGCATACGCGGTGACGAACACGATCCGCGTCTGCTCGCTCACGTGGCGCGCGACGTCGATACCGGTCAGGCCGGGGATCTGGATGTCAAGGAAAACCACGTCCGGCTTCAGCGCTTCCAGCAGCGAGACCGCTTCCACGCCGTTTTCCGCATGGCCGGCAATGTCCAGTTCCGGCCACAACGCGGCTAGCTGGTCGCGCAGTTCCGCCATCAGCAGCGGTTCGTCTTCCACGATCAATGCGATCGGCATGCTTACTCCTTGATGATCAGCGTGGCCAGCACGCCGCCTTGTTCCGACGCCGCCACCGACAGCGACGCGCGCTCGCCATACAGCAATTGCAGACGCTCATGGATGTTGGCCAGCCCGAAGCCCTGGCCCATCTGCTCGGTGAGTCCGACGCCATCATCGCACACCTGCACCCGCAGTTCGCCGTCGCGCAGCGCGGCGGTGATGGTGATGTCGCCCGGCCGGCTGGCGCGTTCCAGTCCGTGCTTGACGGCGTTTTCCACCAGCGAGATCAGCATCGCCGGCGGGAAGGTATGGGCGCGCGCGGCGGCGTCGGCATCGATGCGGAAGCGCAGACGCTGGCCCATGCGGATCTGCATGATGGACAGGTAGCTGCGTGCCAGCGCCAGCTCGCGTTCCAGCGTCGACGACACAGAGCGCATGTCGGGTAGCGCGTTTTGCAGGTAGCCGACCAGGTGGTCCAGCATCTGCTGCGCGGTGTCGGCGTCGGTGCGCACCAGGTATTTGAGGTTGGCCAGCGTGTTGAATAAAAAGTGCGGCTCGACCTGGGCCTGCAGAGCGGTCAGGCGCGCTTGCAGCGCGGCGCGTTCCAGTTCCTGTTCGCGCTTGACGGCGCGCAGCGCGCGGTCGCGCTGTTCCAGT
Organism: Duganella sp. 1224; assembly: GCF_013408245.1. GTDB lineage: Bacteria > Pseudomonadota > Gammaproteobacteria > Burkholderiales > Burkholderiaceae_D > Rugamonas. Next base: position 106,856 of record NZ_JACBYS010000004.1, on the reverse strand, counting down.
TGCGATTGCAGGTGCGTGGCGATGGTGTCCACCGCATGCAGCGCCTCGCCACGCTGCACGCAGAAGAAGTTGACGCCGAAGCGGCGGCGGATGCGCACCTCAACCTGCTGGCCCGGTTCGCCGGCCACCACCACTTCGGTGCTGCGGCCCAGCCACAGCGGACGCCATGGTCCCAGCACGATCTTGCCGCTGAACGGCGAGTGACGGAACACGGCCGGGCCGCCGTAGCCGAGCGCCATGCCGACCGCGAGGCCGGACAGCGTTTCCGCGCACAGGTGGTAGGTGCTGAGCGGATCAAGCGGCGACAGCACCACGCGGCGTGGACGGGAGCTGATCATCTCGGCGGTGAGCGGCGTGCCAGCCTCGGACAGTTCGTTCAGGCGGCGGCGCACGTTGCTGGCGACGCCAATCGAAGGAATCAGCGCCGGCCAGACGACGGTGAACAGCGCCATCCAGTTCCAGCCGAAATGCATGCCCGTGCGCGCGCTCGCCGACGAATACAGCGCCGTCACCAGCGCCATGAAGCACAGGACGAAGATCGCGATGGCGGACCAGATGCGCAGCAGCGACTGCCAGTAATAGCGTCGCACCAGCGCCGGGTCGTGCTCGACGGTTGGAGGATGGCGGTAGAAGGGTGTCGTATTCATCACATCCATTCTAGCGGCGGTGGGGCGGCGCGACGGCCCATGCGACGAAGGGGCCAAAATCGGGCACGAATAGGAAAAAACCCTGTTTGACGTTGCCATCAAACAGGGTTTTTAGATTTTGGTCGGAGTACAAGGATTCGAACCTTGGACCCTCTGGTCCCAAACCAGATGCGCTACCGGGCTGCGCTACACTCCGAAGAAGCAAGATAATACAGGCTGGCGGGGAGGCCGTCAAGTGCCCGCCAAATTTTGGTGCTATGATTTCCCGACCATGAGTGCAACTTTTTCATTTGATCAATCCGACCGGCGCCGGCGCCCGGGCATTGCGGCCGGCGTCGCGGTGTCGCTGGTACTGCACGCGGTGCTGTTGTTCGGTTACCGCTTGTCCAGGCCGCCCGAGCACCAGCAGCCGGCGCGGACGATGACGGTGTGGCTGCAGCCGGCCAAGCCGCCGCAGATCGTTGCCAAAGTGGAACCGCCACCGCCGCAGCGCGAGAAGCCGGACGTCGCCAAGGCAGCCCCGCGCGCGCGCAACGCGCCGGCGCAGACGATGCCAGCCACGCCGCGCGCCGCCGAGCCGCCGCCGGACGCTGTCGCGGTACAGGCCAGGCCGGCGGAAGCGCAGGCGATCACGCTGCCGCCCGCGCCCGATCCGCTCCATCCGGAGCTGCAGCCCAGGCAGTTCGACATGAACGCGGCGCTGAAGACCGCCCGCAAGGTGGCCAGCGAGAAGGATCCGGCGCGCGCCGGCCTGCCGGTGGCGCAGCTCGACGATCATCCGCTGTATCCGGAGGACAACCAGACGCAGCTGCAAAAAGGCATCGCCAGTGCCAAGAAGGGCGATTGCCTGCAAAAGGGCGCCGGCATGGGCTTGCTGGCGCCGCTGGTGTGGGCGTTCGACAAGCACTGCAAGTTTTAGCCACCCCGTCGTTCCGGCGCGGGCGCGGCGTTAATCGTCGTTTTTCAGCGCCAGCGCGCGGTCGTACAGCGCGTTTTTCTTGCGGCCGGTGATCTGTGCGGCCAGTCCCGCTGCCTGTTTGACAGGCAGTTCCGCCAGCAAAATCTGCAGGATGCGGTCCGCCTCGGCGTCGTTTTCGTCATCGGCCGGGGCCGCGCCCTCCAGCAGCACGACGAATTCTCCCTTCTCCCGGTGGCCATCGGCCTTGATCCACGCTTCCGCCTCGGACAGCGGGCAACGGTGGATTTCCTCGAACATCTTGGTCAGCTCGCGCGCAAACACCACCTGCCGGGTCGGCTCAAATACCGACGCCAGCGCGCTGGCGCAGTCGAGAATCCGGTGCGGCGCCTCGTAGAACACCATGGTGGCCGTCACCGCCCGCAGGGTGCCGAGGAAATTCTCGCGCTGCTTGGCCTTGGCCGGCAGAAAGCCGACAAAGTAAAACTGGTCGTTCACCAGCCCGCTGGCCGACAGGGCCGTCACCGCCGCCGACGCCCCCGGCAACGGCAGCACCCGCAGCCCGGCCGCCCGCACCGCGTCGACAATCCGTGCGCCCGGATCGGACACCGCCGGCGTGCCGGCGTCCGACACCAGCGCGATCCGCTCGCCGGCCTGCAGGCGGGCGATCAGCGTCTCGGCCGCCTCGCGCTCGTTGTGCTGATGCGCGGCAATCAGCGGCTTGTGCAGGCCGAAGCGGCCCATCAGCGTGGCGGTGTTGCGCGTGTCCTCGCATGCCACAGCATTGACCAGGCTCAAAACGTGCAGCGCGCGCAGGCTAATATCCGTCACATTCCCTATGGGGGTCGCCACAACGTACAAGGTTGCGCTAGGATAGGTCTGGTGCGCCGTTTCGCCCATGACGGGCAGGCTGGCGATGGAACTGGATACGATGTCGCTCATTGGGGGTAGGATGAATAGTGTGAGGTTGACGCTGCTGTGCATGGCCGCCGCGGCGCTGAGTGCATGCAGCACGCCGTTTTGCGACGCGCCGGGTGGATTGTGCGCGCCCCAGACCGCAAAAACAAGTGCGCCGCCGCCCGTGCCGGTGCCGCCGCCTCCGCTGCCCAAGCCGCCGCCCGAGCCTACCCCGCCGCCGGCCGAGGTCTTTGCCATCAGCCTGCCGGGCGCGGCCGGCGTCACGGACGAGGACCGCGCCCAGTTGCCGCCCAAGGCCGAGCCGCCGGCCGCCGTGCGCGACGTCGACTACAACGCCCTGCCGCCCGACACGCCGGTCCGCATCGGCCTGCTGCTGCCGCTGCGCTCGGAAACGCTGGGCGCCGCCGCCGATTCGGTGCGCGCCGGCTTCATGGCCGCGTGGGAGCGCGACCGCGCCAACATCACCGTCAACGTCATCGACACCGGCGACGTGCCGCAGGACATCCTGTCCGCCTACGCCCACGCGCTGCAAGACCACGACATCGTGGTCGGCCCGCTGTCGCGCGCGGCCGTGGCCACGGTCGCGTCCAGCGCGCTGGTCAGCAAGCCGACCATCGCCCTCAACACGCCGGAGGGCTACGGCCAGCCGGGCGCCGCGCCGCTGCCGCAGAACATGGTGGCAATCGGCCTGTCGATCGAGGAAGAGGCGCGCCAGGCCGCGCAATGGGCCAACGCCGACCAGCCGGACGGCGCCGCGCTGGTGCTGACCACCAACTCCGCCTGGCAGCGCCGGGTGGCGGCTGCCTTCGCCGGCCAGTGGCAGCGGCTGGGCCGCCCGGTCCGCACCATCGAGCTGAGCGCGCCGGACGGCTACCTCAGCGATCCGGAACTGGTGCAGCTGCGCGCCACCTTGCGCCAGAGCCTGCCGGCGCTGCTGTTCTCGGCCATGGGCGCCGACCAGACCCGCCAACTGCGCCTGGCCCTGGCCAGCGCCGCCAGCACCGAGCCGACCAACCCCACCTTCAGCACCGCCGACGCGCTGCCGGCGCCGCCGCCATCGGCGCCCGACGGCCAGTTCGCCAGTCTGCCGATCTACGGCACCTCGGCACTCAATCCGGGCAGCGGCGCCAACTTCCCGGCGCAGGACCTGGATGGCGTGCGCCTGCTGGACCTGCCGTGGCAAGTGCAGCGCGACCATCCGGCGGTGATGGTCTACCCGCGTCCGCTGCAGAGCGGCGTCGGCAGCGCCGACATGACGCGCCTGTACGCGCTCGGCATCGACGCCTTCCGCGTCGCCCGCGAAATCGGCCGCCACCCGGCCGGCCGCTTCCAGCTCGACGGCGTGACCGGCAAGCTGACCGTCGATTTCGGCCAGGGCCCGGCCAGCTTCGAGCGGGTGGAACAGTCGGCCATCTACCAGAACGGCGCGCCGCAGCCGGTGCGTCCATGAGGATGTCATGCCGCGCACCCCACAGCAGCGGCTGGGCCGGCAGGGCGAGGACCGGGCGCTGGCCCACCTCCAGGCCCACGGCCTGACGCTGCTGGAGCGCAATTTCCTCTGCAAATCCGGGGAAATCGACCTGATCATGCAGGACGGGCCGCTGCTGGTGTTCGTGGAAGTGCGCCAGCGCGCCAGCAGCCACTTCGGCGGCGCGGTCTACAGCGTCACCCCGGCCAAGCAGCAGCGCCTGCTGCGCGCCGCGCAATATTATCTGTTGCGCCACAAAATCCCGCCGCCGTGCCGCTTCGACGTGGTCGCCATCGACCAGGAAAAGTTATCCTGGATGCAAAATGCGCTGGAGATGTAAGCATTTTTAACAGCGCTTGTCCGGTCCGCAGGACGACTGCACTATAATCAGCACACTATGACTAATCAACGCATCCTGGCGCACTTCCACGAAAGTGCCGAAACTAAAATCCAGTCCGCGACCGTCCTCGCGCCGCACATTGCGCAAGCGATCGAGATGATGTTCACGGCCCTGTCCAATGGCAACAAGATTCTGGTCTGCGGCAATGGCGGTTCGGCGGCCGACTCGCAGCACTTCGCGGCCGAGCTGGTGGGGCGCTTCGAACGCGAGCGCTTCCCGCTGCCGGCCATCGCGCTGACCACCGACACCTCGATCCTGACGGCGGTGGCCAACGATTACAGCTACCGCGAGATTTTCTCGAAGCAGGTGCAGGCCTACGGCCAGGCCGGCGACATCCTGATGGCGTTCTCCACCTCGGGCAACTCGGCCAACGTCATGGCCGCGATCGAGGCGGCGCTGGAGCGCGAGATGCGCGTGGTGGCGCTGACCGGCAAGGGCGGCGGCGCCATCGGCAAGATGCTGACCGACGCCGACGTCCATATCTGCGTGCCGCACGACCGTACCGCCCGTATCCAGGAAGTCCACCTGGTGTCCATCCATGCTATTTGCGACGGCATCGACGTCGCGCTGTTCGGAGGAGATGTGAATGAGTAAATCCAGCGCTATCTGGAAACAGGTACAACGTCCGCTGGCGATGAGCGTGCTGTGCGGCGCCATGCTGGCCTCGCTGTCGGGCTGCGTCGCGCTGGTCGCGGGCGGAGCGATTTCCGGAACGCTGGCGGCCTCCGACCGCCGCACCTTCGGCGCCCAGACGGAAGACCGCGCGATCGAGGTCAAGGGCGCCATCAAGATCAACAACGTCACCGGCGACGCCGGCCACGTCAACATCAACAGCTTCAACCGCCGCGCCCTGCTGACCGGCGAGGTGCGCGACGAGGCCATGAAGGCCGCCGTCGAGCGCGAAGTACGCGGCATCGAGGGCGTGATCGACGTCATCAACGAACTGGAAATCGCCGGCCCGTCGAGCTACACCTCGCGCTCCAGCGACACGCTGATCACCACCAAGGTCAAGGCCAGCCTGGTCGACGCCAAGGACATTTCCGCCAACTCCTTCCAGGTCGTCACCGAGCGCGGCGTGGTCTACCTGCAGGGCCGCGTGACCCAGCGCGAAGGGCAGCAGGCGGCCGACATCGCGCGCGGCGTCAGCGGCGTGATGAAGGTGGTCAAGGTGTTCGAATACATCACCGAGGAAGAGTGGAAGCAGTACCAGCCCAAACCCGCCAACACCAACACGCAGAGCACACCATGAGTACTTCATCGCGCGCCTGGATCAAGCCGGTGATCGCCGCCGTGGCGATTGCCGCCATCGGCCTGGCCGCCTACACCGCGCTGGGCCAGCGCGAGGTGGCGCCGCAAGTCGCCTTCATCAGTCTCAAGGGCGAGAAGATCACGCCGGAAAGCCTGAAGGGCAAGGTCGTCATGGTCAACTTCTGGGCCACCTCGTGCACCACCTGCGTGGGCGAGATGCCGAAGATGGTCGACACCTACAACAAGTTCAAGGGCCAGGGCCTGGAATTCGTGGCCGTGGCCATGAGCTACGACCCGGCCAACTACGTGGCCAACTACGCCGAAACGCGCCAGCTGCCGTTCAAGGTGGCGCTGGACGTCGACGGCTCGGCCGCCAAGGCCTATGGCAACGTGGCGATGACGCCGACCACCTTCGTCATCGGCAAGGACGGCAAGATCCTCAAGCGCTACCTGGGCGAGCCGGACTTCGCGGCGCTGCACAAGCTGCTGGCGGAATCGCTGAAGAGCTGAGCGGCCATGCAGGCGGCATGGCACGACAAGCTGACGCTGCTGCTTGAATCCACCGGCGACGGCATGTTCGGCGTCGATCTGGACGGCCGCTGCACCTTCATCAACCGCGCCGGCGCCGACATCCTCGGCTACAGCACCGACCAGGTGCTGGGCCGGAACATGCATGACCTGATCCACCACTCCCATCCCGACGGCAGCCACTACGAAGAGACGCAATGTCCGATCTTCCTGGCCTTCCGCACCGGCCGCCCGTGCCGCAACGACCAGGAAGTGTTCTGGCGCGCCGATGGCAGCCGCTTCAACGCCGAATACTCGTCGCACCCGGTGATCGACCAGGGCGCGGTGCGCGGCGCCGTCATCACCTTCACCGACATCACCCAGCGCAAACAGACCGAGGACGCGCTGCAACGCGCCCGCCTGGAGCTGGAACAGCGCGTGGCCGAGCGCACCGCCGAACTGTCGCAGGCGCTGCTGCAACTGCGCCAGCTGTCGGCCCACACCGAGGCGGTGCGCGAGCAGGAACGCAAGCGCATCGCGCGCGAAATCCACGATGAACTGGGCAGCCTGCTGGTGGCGCTGAAGTTCGACGTCAACTGGATCGCCCGCCGCGTCAGCGACCGCGAGCCGGTGGCCGACAAGTGCCAGACCATGAACCGCCTGATCGAACGCGCGGTGGAGGACGTCGGCCGCATCATCACCGACCTGCGTCCCTCCATCCTCGACCACCAGGGCCTGGTGGCGGCGCTGGAATGGCAGTTGCAGGAATTTGCCGACGCCACCGAAATCGTCTGCGACGCCGACATCGTCGCCGCGCCCGACGCGCCGGCGCCGGAGGCGCAGCAGGCCACCGCCGTGTTCCGCATCTTCCAGGAGATGCTGAGCAACGTGGCGCGCCATTCCGGCGCCAGCGCGGCGCGCATCCGCATCCACTTGCTGCCGCACGAGCTGCGGATGGAAGTGGCGGACAACGGCGTGGGCGCGCCCGCCGCCCAGCTGAACGATCACGGCGCCTACGGCGTGATGGGCATGCGCGAGCGCGCGCTGCACTTCGGCGGCGCGCTGGACATCACGCGCGGCGACGACGGCGCCGGCACGCTGGTGCGGTTGACGATGCCGCTGCGGAGCGCGGCATGATCCGCGTGCTGCTGTGCGACGACCACCGCGTGGTGCGCGCGGGCCTGAAGCAGATCATCGCCGACAGCGGCGATATCGAAGTGGCCGGCGAATGCGCCGACGGCCCGGAGGCCTTGCGCCAGGCCGGCATCCTGGCCATCGACATGGTGCTGCTGGATATCGCGCTGCCGGTGCAGGACGGCCTGGAGGTGCTGGCGGAACTGAAGCGCCGCGCGCCGCGCCTGCCGGTGCTGATGCTGTCCACCTATCCGGAAAAGCAGTACGCGCTGCGCTGCTACAAGCTGGGCGCCGCCGGCTACCTGAATAAAAGCGCCGACGCCGACGAGCTGCTGGACGCCATCCGCCGCGTCGCCGACGGCGGCTCGCTGGCGCCGGGCGACAGCCCCAAGCTGCCGCACGAGACGCTGTCGCAGCGCGAATACCAGGTGTTCGAGGCCATCGCCGCCGGCCGCAGCGTCGGCCAGATTGCACTGGAATTGGGCGTCAGCTCCAACACCGTGAGCACTTATCGTGCACGCATCCTGGAAAAGACCGGCACCAGCAACGACGTCGGCATCGCCCTGTACGCCGTGCAGCACCAGCTGATCAAAGTGTAATGTAGGGGAAGCACTACAACCGCCGGCCGGTGGCCCGGCGCTTGCGAGCAGAGATCGACATAACCACTACAGGGAGTAGTCCATGTCGATCTTTCGTTCCTATGACGCCGACCGCCCGGCCCTGGCCTGCGGCTGCGGGCGTCACGCCAGCGCCGCCGAACACGCGGCCGATGAACCAGCCGCCTCCGTCGAACAACTGAGCAACGAGGTGGTCGAGGAATCGCTGCTGCGCGCCATGTTCCCCAGCGCGCGGCAGCGCCGCGACTTCCTGCGCGCGGTCGGCGCCAACACCGCCCGCGCCGCCATCGCCAGCGTGCTGCCGCTGGGCGCCCTGCAGGCCATGGCGCAGGAAACCAGTGGCGCCAATGGCGCGCTGGAGAAAAAGGACCTGAAGATCGGCTTCATCGCCATCACCTGCGCGGCGCCACTGATCATGGCCGATCCGCTGGGCTTCTACCGCAAGCAGGGCCTCAACGTCACGCTCAACAAGACCGCCGGCTGGGCTCTCATCCGCGACAAGATCATCAACAAGGAACATGACGCCTCGCACTTCCTGTCGCCGATGCCGCTGGCGATGTCGCTTGGCCTGGGCGGCGCCACGCCGCAGCCGATGCGCATCGCCACCATCCAGAACATCAACGGCCAGGCCATCACGCTGCACGTGAAGCACAAGGACAAGCGCGATCCGAAGCAGTGGAAGGGCTTCAAACTGGCGATTCCGTTCGAGTACTCGATGCACAACTACCTGCTGCGCTACTACCTGGCGGAGCATGGCCTCGACCCCGACCGCGACGTGCAGCTGCGCGTGACGCCGCCGCCGGAGATGGTGGCCAATCTGCGCGCCGGGAACATCGATGGCTTCCTCGGCCCAGACCCGTTCAACCAGCGCGCCGTGTATGACGAAGTGGGCTTCATCCACATCCTGTCGAAAGAGATCTGGGACGGCCACCCGTGCTGCGCCTTCGGTGCGCCGGACGACTTCGTGCGCCAGAATCCCAACACCTTCGCCGCGCTGTTCCGCGCGGTGCTGACCGCCGCCGCCATGGCCAACGACCCGCAGCACCGCGCGCTGGTGGCCAAGGTGATTTCGCCGGCGGCCTACCTGAACCAGCCGGAGACGGTGGTCACGCAGGTCCTCACCGGCAAATTCGCCGATGGCCTGGGCAACGTGCGCAACGTGCCGGACCGCGCCGGCTTCGACCCGGTGCCATGGCAGTCGATGGGGGTGTGGATACTGACGCAGATGAAGCGCTGGGGCTACATCAAGGACGACGTCGACTACAAGGGCATCACCGAGAAAGTGCTGCTGCTGACCGACGCCAAGAAGCACATGAAGGAACTCGGCCAGCCGGTGCCGCAGGGCGTCAACAAGCCGATCACGGTGATGGGCAAGGTGTTCGATCCGGCCAAGCCGGCGGCCTACGCCGACAGCTTCGCCATCAAGCGGAGCAGCCGTTGATGCGCACCTCCCTCACCCTGCGCGCGGCGCTGGTGTCGCTGCTGCTGTTGCTGCTGATCGTCGGCGCCTGGCATCTGGCCACGCTGCCGGCGGCGCCCGCCGCCACCATCTCAGCCGCCGATGCGGAGTACGCCGCGCTGATGGGCAAAAGCGTCGAGGCGCCGAAGAGCGGCGGCGGCTTCCCCACGCCGCTGGAATTCGCCCGCGCCGCCGCCGGCCACCTCGCCCATCCGTTCTATGACAACGGCCCAAACGACAAGGGCATCGGCATCCAGCTCGGCTACTCGCTGGCGCGGGTCGGCATCGGCTTCCTGTGCGCGGCGCTGGTGGCGATACCGGTCGGCTTTGTGCTCGGCATGTCGCCGCTGATGCAGCGCGCGCTCAATCCCTACGTGCAGATCATCAAGCCGATTTCGCCGCTGGCGTGGATGCCGCTGGCGCTGTACACCATCAAGGACTCGTCGCTATCCGGCATGTTCGTCATCTTCATCTGCGCGCTGTGGCCAATGCTGATGAACACCGCCTTTGGCGTGGCCTCGGTGCGGCGCGACTGGCTCAACGTCGCGCGCACGCTGGAAGTCGGCCCGCTGCGTACCGCGCGCCGCGTGATCCTGCCGGCCGCCGCGCCGACCATCCTCACCGGCATGCGCATCTCGATGGGCATCGCCTGGCTGGTCATCGTGGCCGCTGAAATGCTGGTGGGCGGCACCGGCATTGGCTACTTCGTCTGGAATGAATGGAACAACCTGTCGCTGACCAGCGTGCTGTTCGCCATCGTGCTGATCGGCGTGGTGGGCATGCTGCTGGACCTGGCGCTGGGCCGACTGCAAAAACTGGTGACCTATGTCGAATAACATCCCCTTCCTGCGCGTGCAGGGCCTGGCCAAGCGCTACGTGCCATCGGCGCCGCCGGTGTTTGAAAACGTCTCCTTCGACATCGAGCAGGGCGAATTCGTCTGCGTCATCGGCCATTCCGGCTGCGGCAAATCGACCATCCTGAATGTACTGGCCGGGCTGGAGTCGGCCTCCGAGGGCCACGCCTTCATGAATAACCGCGCCATCAGCGGCCCCGGGCTGGAACGCGGCGTGGTATTCCAGGGGCACGCGCTGATGCCGTGGCTGACGGTGCTGGAGAACGTGCTGTTCGCCGTGCAGTCGCGTTACCCGCAGTGGAGCAAGGCCGAGATGACCGACCATGCGAAACGCTTCATCGCCATGGTCGGCCTGGCGCACGCGGAGCACAAGAAGCCGGCCGAACTCTCGGGCGGCATGAAGCAGCGCGTCGGCATCGCCCGCGCGTTTTCCATCGAGCCGAAAATGCTGTTGCTGGACGAACCCTTTGGCGCGCTGGACGCGCTGACGCGCGGTGTGATCCAGGACGAACTGCTGAAGATCTGCGCCGCCACCCATCAAACCGTGTTCATGATCACGCACGATGTGGACGAAGCGATTCTGCTGTCGGACAAGATCATGCTGATGTCGAACGGTCCGCGCGCGCGCATCGCGGAAGTCGTCGCCAACCCGCTGCCGAAGGACCGCACGCGCGCCGGCATGCACCACGATCCCCAGTTCTACCCCTTACGCAATCACCTGGTGGACTTCCTCGTCCACCGTTCCAACTAAAGGAGAAACCCCATGGACCGCAACCAAGTCACGCAAAAAATAATCTCGGCCAAAGTGGCCAAGGGCCTGCGCTGGGCCGACCTGGCCAAGGAGTTCGGCCAGAGCAAGGAGTGGACCACCGCCGCGCTGCTCGGCCAGATGACCTTCAGCCGCGTGCAGGCCGACAAGGCGCAGGAACTGTTCGACCTCACCGACGAGGAAGCTGCCTGGTTGCAGATCGTGCCGTACAAGGGCTCGCTGCCGAGCGCCGTGCCGACCGACCCGCTGATCTACCGCTGGTACGAAATCGTCAGCGTGTACGGCACCACCATCAAGGAATTGATCCACGAGGAATTCGGCGACGGCATCATGAGCGCGATCGACTTCTCGATGGATATCCAGCGCGAAGCCGATCCGAAAGGCGACCGGGTGCAGGTGGTCCTGAGCGGCAAATTCCTGCCGTACAAAACCTACTAGAAGCCCGCCTGCACCGACAGGTACAAGCCCTTCTGCTTCTTCGGATTGAAGACAGTGATGTCGCCCAGGTTGGCGTAGGCCGCCGTCACCGACACGTTCTTGGTCGGGAACCAGGCGAGGAAGGCGTCGTAATACGCCTTCTCGTTGTCCACGCCGAGATTGTGCGGCTTGCGGCGGTACTCGGCGCCCAGCGCCAGCTTGCGGTTGATGAGGTACGCGGCCGAGAACTCTGGCATCAGCCGCGTATCGTCATTGCGGTCGCCGCCGAAGCCGAGGAGGCCCATCTGGTTGGCGCGCGTGGCGCGCAGCGTGGCGTTCAGCAGCAGGCTGTATTCCAGGTAGATCTTGGTGGCGGAGACGTAGTAGTCATAGCCGTGATCGTCCTTGGCGCCCAGCTGCTTGACGTTGGTGACGCCCAGCGCCTCCAGCCCGCGCACGCCCTTGTTCTTCTTGTACATGACGCCGACCGCCACCTGCGGCACCCAGCTGTCCTGCTCATACACCGCGTCGCCCAGCACTTTGAGCTTGAGGCCGACGATATCCTGCTTGATGTTCAGCTTATCCAGCGGCGCCAGGCTGCCCTTGAATTCCTGGTTGGCGAACGACACCTCCAGCCGGTCCGCCAGGCCGACCGCCACGCCGTAGCTGCCCAGCTTATAGTCCTGCGTATCGATGTAGGTGTAGTGGGCGTTGGCGCCCCAGCTGTCGCGCGTGCCGTAGCTGGTGATCAGCGCCCACGGCGTAATGCCGCCGCCGCCCGCGCCCTCCACCTGCGACACGCCGCCGGTGGCCAGCAGCTTGCCCATGTCCTGCGCCTGCGCCGCGCCCGCGCACACGCATGCCGCCATCAAGGCTGGTATCCATTTTTTCATTGTTATGCTCCCGGCGGATTATTGGGTGACAATATCGCGCTGCATCGGCGCCAGCTTGGCCACCAGCTTGAGCGCCACGTGGCTCGGCACGTTGTGCTGTTCCATCGCCATCTGCAGGTCCTCGGTCAGGGCGTTGAACATGGCGTTGGTGATCTTCAGGTCCTGGTGCACGGTCTTCATGTCGCGCACCGGGCCCACGCCCTCCATCGCCTTGTCATGGTATTTGCCGGTGTACTTGCACGGGCCGCCGGAGAATTCGCAGAACTGCTCCTGCAGGCGCACGTTTAGCTGCGGGATGTCGAAATCGGTGAAGTTATCCTTGATGCGCGGGTCGGCCAGCACCAGCGTCAGGAAGCTATCGACGATCTTCTTGATACCTTCCTTGCCGCCCAGGCCGCGGTAGGTCGAGTCTTCGGTGTAGGGTGTTTGCGCCGTCGCCAGCGCCGAGGCCAGCAGCAGGCCACAGCCAACCAGCTTGATGAATTTTTTCATATCAGTCCTTGAACAAAAAACGATAAAGAGAATTCAGCGGGGGCTAGGCTTTACTGCAATTTATCAGATTATTTTGGGTACAAGATCATTTGCGTGCATCGGAACAACGCTATTGTCTTGCCAGTGGCCTTGTTGACCACTGTTGCATCCCACACCTGCGTGGTGCGGCCCAGATGCACCGCCGTGGCGGTTGCCACCACCGTGCCATCGCGCGCGGTGCCGAGGTGATTGGATTTCAACTCGATGGTGGTGAAGTTCTGCGCGCCCTCCGGCAAATGCGCGAAGCACGCATAGCCGCAGGCCGTGTCGGCCAGCGTGACCACGCTGCCCGCGTGCAGAAAACCGTTCGGCGCCAGATGATAGCCGCTGACGGCAAATTCCGCCACAATCTCGCCCTCCTTGACGGAGGTGATGACGATGCCCAGATGGTCCGGCAAGGTGCCCTTGCCGAAGGTGTTGAAGTACTCGGTGTTGAATTTTTCAGCGTCCATGGTGCTCCTTGTTTACATCACGCGTACCCACGCGCCCTTATACAGTATAGGGCCGGTCGGGCCATTCGGGTCCGGCGAGCCGCCCTTCGGCTCCAGCGACACGGCCAGCAGCGCGACGTCGTCGCCGATGGCGTTGCTGCCCAGCGCCAGCCTGACCTCACCCTTGTCGGCCAGCAGGCCGAGCGAGCGTGGATTGCCCTGCTTGGGTACGGCCCACAACTGCAGCGTCTTGTCGCTGGCCACCGGCGCGTTGCCGACCAGGCGCACGGTCAGCGCCTTGTGCTGGGTATCGCCGGTTAGCACCAGCGCGGTCTGCGCCTTGTCGTCGGTCAGCGTGGCGACGTAATCGAGCTGCGGCTGATCGAGCACGCGGGTGCCGATGACGATCACCAGCAGGGCCGCCACCGCCGTCGAGGCGGCGCCCAGCCAGCGCCAGAAGTTGAGCGACTCCAGCCAGCCGGCACGCGCCGGCCGCAAATTCAGGCGCCGCTCGATGCCGGTCCACACCTGCTTGCGCGGCTGCACGGCGGGCGCGAACTCGCCCATCGGCACCAGCCGATCCTGCCATTCCGTGATCAGGCGGCGTAGCGCGGCGTCATTGTGCAGATAGCCCTCGAAGCGGCGCCGGGCGCCGCCCTTCAGCGTGCCGAGTACGTATTCGGCCGCCAGTTTTTCGCGCAAGGGCGCGTTGTCACGCAGGTTCATGGGCGCGCTCCCTTGGTCAGGCAGGCCTTCAGCTTTTCCAGGCTGCGGCGTATCCAGGTCTTGACGGTGCCGATCGGCAGCGCCATCTGCTGCGCCACTTCGCTGTGCGACAGGTCGTGGAAGAACGCCAGCCCCAGCACCTGGCGCTGCGCGCCTTCCAGCACCGACATGCAATACGCCAGCGCGGTGGCGTCGCGGCTCAGTTCCAGCGCCTCGATTGGCGTGGCGGCGGGGTCGTGCAAGGCATCCATGATTGCGGCGTCAAAAGGGTCTCCATCGATTTCGGCGGCGACATCGCTGCGGCGCAGCAGATCGAAAGCCTTGTTGCGCACGATGGTGGTCATCCACGTCATCGGCGCAGCCAGATGGCTCTGATAGCTGCCGGCGTTGTGCCAGATCGCGACGAAACTCTCCTGCATCACTTCTTCGGCCAGTTCGCGCTTGCCTAATATACGCAGCGCGAAGCCAAACAGTTTCGCCGACGTGGCGTCATACAGGGAGCGGAACGCGGCGGCGTCGCGCTGGGCGGCGCCATTCAGCCAGGCGCGCAGCTGTTGCGGATCGAGGGTAGGAGCGTCGGACACGGCTTGCCTTGAGGGGAAGATGACGAAAATTACCATATTCCCAACCCAATACGAAACAAAATCGTGAATCCAGTTGCAGTCCGCCCGCGTACAAGGCTTACAACATGACGGATTCAACAACGCGGGGCAAGGGGACGAGATGACGATCAGATGCGGGACGACGGCGCTGGCGGCAGCAATCTGGCACGGCGCGGCGCTGGCCACCGATGACAGCGGCGGCGCGCTGGCCAGCGTGACCGTATTGGGTCATTACGACAACGCGCTGGGCAGCGCCGACGCCGCCAGCCAGGGCACGGTCACCGCCAACCTGATCGCCAACCGGCCGGCGCTGCGCACCGGCGAGCTGCTGGAGTTCGTGCCCGGCATGATCGTCACCCAGCACAGCGGCGACGGCAAGGCCAACCAGTACTTCCTGCGCGGCTTCAACCTCGACCACGGCACCGACTTCGCCACCTGGGTCGACGGCGTGCCGGTCAATATGCGCAGCCACGCGCACGGCCAGGGCTATTCCGACCTCAACTTCCTGATTCCCGAACTGGTGCAGCGCATCGACTATAAAAAAGGCAGTTACTTTGCCGACGAGGGCGATTTTTCGTCCGCCGGCGCCGCCCATATCCGCCTCAGCGACCAGCTGAAGCAGGGCATCGCCAGCCTGACGGCGGGCAGCTACGGCTACCAGCGCGGCGTGCTGGCCGACTCGCTGGCCGCCGCCGGCGGCACGCTGCTGTACGGCCTGGAACTGAGCCGCAACAACGGCCCGTGGCAGACGCCGGAACAGGTGCGCAAGCTCAGCGCCACCCTGCGCTACAGCCACGGCGACGCCCAGGACGGCTACAGCGTCACCGCCATGGCCTACCGCAACCGCTGGCACGCCACCGACCAGGTGCCGCTGCGCGCCGTGCAGGAAGGCCTGATCGGCCGCTTCGGCAGCCTCGATCCGAGCGACGGCGGCGACACCACGCGCACCAGCCTGGCGTGGAATCTGCACCGCCGCGACGGCGAGCGCGTCACGCAGGCCTCGGCCTACCTGCTGCATTCCAGCCTCGACCTGTACAGCAACTTCACCTACCTGCTGAACGACCCGGTCAACGGCGACCAGTTCCAGCAAAGCGAGCGCCGCACGCTGGGCGGCGCCAGCCTGAGCCAGGCCTGGCTGAGCACCATCGGCGGCATCGACATGCGCAACCAGCTGGGCGTACAGGCGCGCTACGACCATATCGCGCCGATCGGCCTATATGCGACGAAGGCGCGCCAGCGGCTCGCCACCGTGCGCGAGGACCGCGTGGACGAGGCCAGTATCGGGCTGTACGCGGAAAACACCAGCTACTGGACGCCGACGCTGCGCAGCATCGCCGGCCTGCGCTACGACGCCTACCGCTTCAAGGTCAACGACGCGCGCGCCGGCGCCCACAAGGTCTCGCCCAAGCTGTCGCTGATCTTCGGGCCGTGGGCCAACACCGAATACTTCATCAACTACGGCGCCGGCTTCCACAGCAACGACGCGCGCGGCGTCACCGGTGCCGGGCGCGCGCCGCCGCTGGTGGGCACGCGCGGCGCCGAGCTGGGCCTGCGCGGCGAGTGGCTGCCCGGCCTGCAAAGTTCGCTGGCGTTGTGGGGACTGGATATCGATTCGGAACTGGTCTACGCCGGCGACAGCGGCCAGACCGAGGCCAGCCGCGCCAGCCGCCGCACCGGCGTCGAGTGGAGCAACCACTATATCGTCGCGCCTTGGCTGCTGTTCGACCTCGACCTGGCCGTCTCGCACGCGCGCTACCGCCAGAGCGACCCGGCCGGCAACCACGTGCCGGAGGCGCTCGACAGGGTGGCCTCGTTCGGCGTCACCGTCAAGGACCTGGGCCGCTGGTTCGGCGGCTTCGAGCTGCGCTACTTCGGCCCGCGGCCGCTGGTCGAGGACAACAGCGTGCGCTCGGCCGCCACCACGCTGGCCTACGGCCGCATCGGCTATCAACTGAGCCGCCGCACCCGGCTGACGCTGGACGGCTTCAACCTGTTCAACCGCCGCGCCAGCGACATCGACTATTACTACGCCTCGCGCCTGGCGGGCGAACCGGCCGGCGGTGTCGACGACGTGCATTTCCACCCGGTCGAGCCGCGCACCCTGCGCCTGACGCTGACACACAATTTCTAAAAATTAATCTTACGAAATCTGAATCTGGCGCGCGGCGACCCGCGTATACCAGCCTGCAGTACCCACAGAAGGTTCACTCATTCGGAGGAAGCGAGATGCAAACTATCATCAATCAAGCAGTGCGGCTGGCGGTGATTGGCGCACTGGCCGGTGTCTGCGTGCCGGCGGCGCTGGCGTCCAGCCACCGCGAAGCGCCGTTCATTACGCAAAGCCCCAAGGTCGACGGCACCGACTTTTACATGTTCCGCAGCTACGAAGCCGGCCGCGCCAACTTCATCACCCTGATCGCCGACTACGTGCCGCTGCAGGACCCCGGCGCCGGTCCCAACTACTTCGCGATGGACCCCAACGCGCTGTATGAAATCCACATCGACAACAACGGCGACGCCAAGGAAGACCTGACCTTCCAGTTCCGCTTCAACAACACCAACAAGGACACCAAGCTGACCGTGGGCGGCAAGCAGGTGTCGATACCGCTGGTGATCAACGGCGGCGCCATCGCCGCGCCCAACGCGGCCGGCGCCAACGTGCGCGAAACCTACACCATCAGCGTGGTGCGCGGCGACCGCCGCACCGGCACCCGCGCCAGCGTGACCAACGCCGCCGACGGCAGCACCACCTTCGACAAGCCGCTCGACAACATCGGCAACAAGTCGATCCCGAACTACGCCGCCTACGCGGCAGCGCATGTGTACAACGTCAACATCCCCGGCTGCAGCACGCCGGCGCGGGTGTTCGTCGGCCAGCGCAAGGACCCGTTCGTGGTCAACCTGGGCGAGACCTTCGACCTGGTCAACATCAAGGCGCCGGCCACCGAGTTCGCCGCCAACGCGGAGAGCGCCGCCAAGGATGACCTGGCCGGCAAGAACGTCACCGCCATCGAACTGGAAGTGGCGGCCTCGTGCCTGACCGCGTCCGGCAGCAGCGATCCGGTGATCGGCGGCTGGACCACCGCCAGCGTGCGCCAGGGCCGCCTGCTGAACCCGACGCCAAACACCAGCACGCCGTCCAAGGAGGGCGGCGCCTGGACCCAGGTGTCGCGCCTTGGCATGCCGCTGGTGAACGAGGTGGTGATCGGCCTGAAGGACAAGGACACCTTCAACGCCAGCAAGCCGTCCGGCGACGCGCAGTTTGCCACCTACGTGACCAATCCGACGCTGCCGGCGCTGATTGAAATCCTGTACGGCAGCGCCGGCGCCAAGGCGCCGACCAACTTCCCGCGCAACGACCTGGTGGCCGCCTTCCTGACCGGCGTCAAGGGCCTGAACCAGCCGGCCACGGTGACCGCGTCCGAAATGCTGCGCCTGAACACCAGCACGCCAGCGGTCGCCATGGGCAAGCAGAACCGCCTGGGCGTGATCGGCGGCGACAACGCCGGCTTCCCGAACGGCCGCCGTCCGGGTGACGACGTGGTGGACATCGCGCTGCGCGTGGTGATGGGCAATCTGTGCACGCTGAACCTGGGGTGCGCGCCGGCCGATGCGCCGGCCGGCGGCCTGCACTTCACCGATGGCGCCTATCTGGATGACAGCTTCTTCACCGCCGCCTTCCCGTACCTGAAGAACCCGCTGCCGGGTTCGCCGCAGACCGGGGCGGTGGTGCAAGCTGCACGGAGGGCGCCATGAGGGCGGCCGGCCTGGCGCTGGGCCTGAGCGCCTTGCTGGTGCTGAGCGCGTGCGGCGGCAGCAGCAGCCACTACGAGTCGCCACCGCCGACCACCACGCCGCCGCCACCGGTATCGATGGTGGACAAATTTGTCACCGCGGTGCTGGCGGTCATCGGCGACGGCAGCGAGACGACCACCGAGCCGCAGTCGATCGACAGCGTGGCCGTGACCACGCCGGAAGACAGCGAGCCGGTGGCGGTGAAATAAACCCGCAACCGAAAGGGTCAGACCCCGTACGGGGTCTGACCCTGGCCTCAGCGGTGTGCGGGGTAAACAGTGCCGCAAGCCGCCAAAGCAACCACAACGTCAAACCCGCTACAACATCATGCACAAACTGATACTGGGGTGCATCTGCTGCGCCGCCGCCGCCCAAGCCGCCCCCTACCTCCCCGCCAGCGGCCAGCAGGTGATCGAAACCGTGCCGCGCCGCGGCGATCCGGCGCAGCAGGAATTGCGCCGCCTGCGCAGCCAGCTCAACGCCCATCCGGACGACGCCACGCTGGCCGCCAGCCTGGCGCGCCGCTACATCACGCTGGCCCGCAGCGAAACCGAACCGCGCTACCTCGGCTACGCCCAGGCCGCGCTGCAACCGTGGTGGCGCCAGCCCGCCCCGCCCACCGACATCCGCCTGCTGCGCGCCACGCTGCTGCAAAGCACCCACCAGTTCGCGCCGGCGCTGGCGGACCTGCGCGGCGTGCTGGCGGCCGATCCCGGCAACCCGCAAGCCTGGCTGACCCAGGCCACCGTGCAAACCGTGCAGGGCGACTACGCCGGCGCCACCGCCAGCTGCGCGCGCGTGGCCGCCTTGTCGATCGATCTGGCGGCCATCACCTGTGTGGCCAACGTCGGCGCCGTGACCGGCAAGGCGGCCACCAGCGAACGCCTGCTGGACCTGACGCTGGAGCGCAGCGCCAACGCGCCGGAGGAACTCAAGCTGTGGGCGCTGACGTTATTGGCCGAGATGGCGCAACGGCGCGGCGACACGGCGCTCGCCGAACGACGCTTCCGCCAGGCGCTGACCATGCGTCCGCGCGACAGCTATCTGCAAGGCGCCTACGCCGACCTGCTGCTCGACCAGGGCCGCGCCGACGACGTGCTGGCGCTGCTGCAAGGCGAGGAGCGCATCGACGCGCTGCTGCTGCGGCGCGCGCTGGCGCTGCAGCAGAGCGGCCAGCACAACGCGCTGCAAGCCGACATCCGCGAACTGGCGGCACGCTTCGACGCGGCCGGCCAGCGCGGCGACACCGTGCACCAGCGCGAACAGGCGCGCTTCGAACTGTGGCTGCGGCGCGATGTCCCCGCCGCCCTGGCGCTGGCGCGCAAGAACTGGGCGGTGCAGAAAGAACCGGCCGACATGCGCATCTACCTCGAAGCCGCCGCCCAGGCGCGCGATGCCGCCGCCGCCAAAGCCGTCAGCGACTGGATCGCCACCCACGGTACCGAGGACGTGACCGCCGCGCGCCTGCTGCGCCAGTTGAAAGCGGGGTCGTGATGAAACGGCTGCTCCTGCTATTGCTGCTGTGCTGCGCGCTGACGCCAGCCGCCGCGCACAAGCCGAGCGACAGCTACCTGTCGCTGACGGTGCAAGGCGACCGCGTCATTGGCCAGTGGGACATCGCCTTGCGCGATCTCGACTACGCCATCGGCCTGGATGCGGACGACGACGGCCGGCTGACCTGGGACGAGATCCGCGCGCGCCACGCCGCCATGGCCGCTTACGCGCTGGAACGCCTGCACCTGACCACCGACGACGGCGTCTGCCGCATCGTGCCGGGCGAGCAATTGATCGACGACCATACCGACGGCGCCTACAGCGTGCTGCGCTTCCAGGCCAGTTGCGCCGGGCCGGTGAACACGCTGACGATTGATTACCGCCTGTTCGCCGATCTCGATCCGCAACACAAAGGCCTGCTGCGGCTGACGCGCGATGGTGCCACCACTACCGCAATATTCGACCCGGCGCATGCGCAACAGCGCCTGTCGCTGTCGGCGCCGGACACGCTGCGGCAGTTCAGCGCCTACGTGCGCGACGGCGTGTGGCACATCTGGATCGGCTATGACCACATCCTGTTCCTGCTGTCGCTGCTGCTGCCAGCGGTGCTGCTGGCGGCACCGGCCGACAACCTGCGCGGCGCCTTCATCGACGTGCTGAAAGTGGTCACCGCCTTCACGCTGGCGCACTCGCTGACGCTGACGCTGGCCAGCCTGTCGCTGATCTCGCTGCCATCGCGGCTGGTGGAGTCGGCCATCGCCGCGTCGGTCATTTTGGCGGCGCTGAACAATGTCTATCCGCTGTTTCGCGGACGGCGGCCGGTGGCGGCGTTTGGCTTTGGCCTGATCCACGGCTTTGGTTTCGCCAGCGTGCTGGTCGACCTTGGGCTGCCGAAAGGCGCGCTGCTGGCCAGCCTGTTCGGTTTCAACCTCGGCGTCGAGATCGGCCAGCTATGCATCGTCGCCGCGTTTTTGCCGCTGGCGTTTCTGCTGCGGCATACGTGGCTCTACCGGCGCCTGCTTAGTGGCGGCTCGGTGCTGATCGCGCTGGTGGCGCTGGTGTGGTTCATCGAGCGCGCCTTCGATGTTCAAGCCCAGTGGATCGGCGGCTGACCGTTGGCCACCAGGTAATCGTTGGCGCGCGAGAACGGCTTGCTGCCGAAGAAGCCCTTGTGCGCCGAGAACGGCGACGGGTGCGGCGAAGTGATCACCAGATGCTTGCGGCTGTCGATCAACGCGCGCTTGGCGATGGCATAGCTGCCCCACAAGATGAAGACGATGTGTTCGCGCTGCTGCGACAGCGCGCGGATGGCGCTGTCGGTGAACATCTCCCAGCCCTGGTTGGCATGGGAGCCGGCCTCCCTCGCGCGCACCGTCAGCACGCTGTTCAGCAGGAACACGCCTTGCTGGGCCCAGTCGGTGAGATCGGTCTGGCGGCGCTCCACGCCAAGATCGTTATGCAGTTCCTGGAAGATGTTTTGCAGGCTGGGCTGCGGACGATTGCCGTCCGGGACCGAGAAGCAGAAGCCCATGGCGGCGCCGGGCGTGTGATATGGGTCTTGCCCGAGGATGACGACCTTGACGTCGTCGAACGGCGTCAGGTCGAAGGCGCGGAAGATGTTCTTGCCGGCCGGGCAGCACTGCGTGGCCGCATATTCCGCGCGCACAAAGGAGGTCAGGGCTTCCCAGTAGGGCTGTTCAAATTCTCCCTGCAGGCGCTGCTTCCATGACGCCTCTATGCGTACACTCATTCTCGATCCCGGATGATGCCAACCAAACGATTATACGGCTGTCCCGTCATGCGCGGGCACGGCTTGATGATGTGTAACATCAAATCAGTACGACCAGAGGCGAATAGGCAAGCAAAAGCCGATCAGCCGTCAACAGGGTCATCGATTCACAGGTGGCTTGCGCGATCAACATCCTGTCAAACGGATCAAGATGAATACGCGGTAGATTTTTTACCTGAACAGCGTGGGGATATGAAATACTGAGTTCCAGCATGCCGATATCTGCGATCTGTAATATCAGCTCACTCAAATCGAGCTGCAGCTTGCCGGCGTTGATTTTGATCGCCAGTTCCCAGATCGATGCGCTACTAATATAGAGCGCCGATGCCGAAAGAAGCTTGCTACGCGCTGCCTTCGATAATCTACGATTACCTTGCAAGCACCAAAGAAGTACGTGAGTGTCCAGCAGCAGACGCACTATTTGCCCTCAAAGGCTGCTTGTATTTCGTCAGGTAAAGGTGCGTCAAAATCTTCGGCAATCCAGATTTTGCCTTTCATGGTGCCAAATTTAAGCGGCCTGTGAGCGGGCATGGCTGTCAGTCTGGCGACCGGCATGCCATTTTGGGACAACATGACTTCCTCCCCCCGGCGTGCCACTTCAAGCAGGCTAAGGAATTCATGTTGGGCTGCGGAGATGTCGAAAGTGGGCATAGGTTTATTCTAGCCCGGACATCTGCCAGCACAAGCTGGCTGTGCTGATACAGATCAAAAAGGCTCCTTGCGGAGCCCTTTGTTTATCAGCCGGCGGCCAGCACGTTGTGGGCCTGCTCGTCCGCGTGGTACGAGGAGCGCACCATGGCGCCGACGGCGGCGTGCTTGAAGCCCATCTTGTAGGCTTCTTCTTCGAACATCTTGAACACGTCCGGGTGCACGTAGCGGCGCACCGGCAGGTGGCTGTTGGACGGCGCCAGGTATTGGCCGATGGTCAGCATGTCGATATCGTGCTCGCGCATGTCGCGCATCACTTGCAGGATTTCCTCGTCGGTCTCGCCCAGGCCGACCATGATGCCCGACTTGGTTTTGACGTTCGGGTACATGGCCTTGAAGTCCTTCAGCAGCTTCAGCGAGTGCAGGTAGTCCGAACCCGGACGCGCTTCCTTGTACAGGCGCGGCACGGTTTCCAGGTTGTGGTTCATCACGTCTGGCAGGCCGTCGGCGAAGATGGCCAGCGCTTTTTCCAGGCGGCCGCGGAAGTCCGGCACCAGCACTTCGATCTGCGTCTTCGGCGACAGCGCGCGGGTGTTGGAGATGCACTCGACGAAGTGGGCGGCGCCGCCGTCGCGCAGGTCGTCGCGGTCCACCGAGGTGATGACCACGTAGCTCAGGCGCAGCTTGGCGATGGTGTGCGACAGGTTGGTCGGCTCATCCTTGTCCAGCGGGTCGGGGCGGCCGTGGCCGACGTCGCAGAACGGGCAGCGGCGGGTGCACTTGTCGCCCATGATCATGAAGGTGGCCGTGCCCTTGCCGAAGCATTCGCCGATGTTCGGGCAGCTGGCTTCCTCGCACACGGTGACCAGCTTGTTCTCGCGCAGCGTTTCCTTGATTTCGTAGAAGCGCGTGTTTGGCGAACCGGCCTTGACGCGGATCCAGTCCGGCTTCTTCAGGCGCTCGACCTGTTCGACCGGCACGATCTTGATCGGGATGCGCGAGGTCTTGCTGGCGCCTTTTTGCTTTTCGCTCGGGTTGTAAGCTAGGGTGGTTTCAGTGGTCATAATGGTTTCATTCGTTTGCCGCCAGGACGCGGACTAATTCCTCGGCCAGCTGCTGTTGCACATCCGACAGCATTGCCTGCGCGCCAACGGTGCGCATATCGGTCGTTTCCAACCCGGCATAGCCGCAAGGATTAATCCAGGAAAACGGGGCCAGGTCCATCGCCACATTCAGCGACAGCCCGTGGTAGGTGCAGCCATTGCCGCGTACCTTCAAGCCCAGCGCGGCGATCTTGGCGCCTTGGTGGTCGCCGCCGGCCATGTAGATGCCCGGGGCGCCTGCAACGCGCTCACCGTCGAGATTATACGCCTGCAAGACATTGATGATCGCCTGCTCGATTTTATGCACGAACTGGCGCGCGTACAGCTTGCCGCCCGGCTTGTTGCGGCGCAGGTCCATCAGCAGGTAAATCACCACCTGGCCGGGGCCGTGGTAGGTGACTTCGCCGCCGCGGTCGGTCTGTACCACCGGGATCGACGACGCCCCCGCCAGCAGGTGGCCGCGATCGGCGCCCAGGCCCAGCGTGTAGACCGGCGGATGCTCGACGATCCACAGTTCATCGCGCGTGTCCGGCGTGCGGGCGTCGGTAAAGGCCCGCATGGCGGCGAAGGTGCTGTCGTAATCGGCTAGTCCGAGATGCTTGATCTCGGGGGAAGTTGGAGACGTCATGCCGACATTATAAAGCACACCACCAAGTCATTCCGGCGCAGGCCGGAATCCATGCTGCGCAGGCTTTCACGCGGCCTATGGATCCCGGCCCGCGCCGGAATGACGTTGGTCAGCCGGGCTGGTGGCGGGCCAGCCAGGCTTGCACCGACGGGCGCTGCCACTGGAAATCGACGTAGTCGCGCAGCCTGGCCGGCACCGGGTCACCATTGCGCACCAGCCGGCTCAGCATGATGGCGAGGTCGGTGTCGGCAATCGACCAGTCGCCGAACAGGTGTTGCGGCCCCTGCACGAAGC
This sequence comes from Duganella sp. 1224, assembly GCF_013408245.1. Classification (GTDB taxonomy): domain Bacteria; phylum Pseudomonadota; class Gammaproteobacteria; order Burkholderiales; family Burkholderiaceae_D; genus Rugamonas. The sequence goes on along the minus strand of NZ_JACBYS010000004.1, from coordinate 82,568 downwards.
GCTCGGCCACATGGACCAGCCTGGCGGCGGCATCCTGCGCGCGCTCGGTCAACGGCGCGCATGGCTTCCTGAAAAACACCGTTTCGGTATCGCGCTCGGTGCGCACCGGCACCAGGTCGCTGCGCACCCAGGCCTGGATCTGCCGCGCCTGCGCGCGCTGGCGGCGGTCGCGCGGATACAGCGCGATGTATGCCGGCGGCGGGAAGCTCTCGTCCAGGTATTCGGTGATGGCGCTGGACTCGGTCAGCACGAAATCGCCCTCCACCAGCGCCGGCACGCGCGCGGTGAGCGCCCTGTCCGCGTAGGGTGAACGTTTCTGCGCGCCGCTGCCCAGATCCACGGTCTGCACGCTGAAGGGCAGGCCCTTCTCGGTCAGCGCCACAAAGGCGGACAGGGCATAAGGACTGGTGAACAGGCTGTCGACGTACAGTTGAAACGGCATGGCGGCTCCGGCTTGGGTAAATTTATTCACATGGTAAACCTTGTGTAAGTGCCTGTATAACGGTATATTTTCGCAATTCTTGTTAGTTTTACTCACATAGTTATCCACAGGATGGCGCGTCGCCTGCCCAATTTTTCCGCCTTGCGCGCCTTCGAGGCGGCGGCCCGCCACGAGAATTTCTCGCGCGCGGCGGAGGAGTTGCACCTGACGCATGGCGCCATCAGCCACCAGGTGCGCGGCCTGGAAGAGGAACTGGGCCGGGCCTTGTTCGTGCGCCACGGCCGACAGGTGAAAATAACTCACGACGGCCTGAAGTTCGCCCAGTTCCTCGGCAAGGCCTTCGCCGACATCGCCGCCGCCACCGACGCCATGCGCGCGGCCAGCATCAATCAGCGGCTGACCATCACCTCGATACCGTCGTTTGCCGCGCGCTGGCTGGCGCCGCGGCTGGGGCGTTTCATCGAGCTGCATCCGGATATCGAGGTGGTGCTGCAATCGAGCGGCCACATGCAGGATCTGGCGCGCGAGGGGGTGGACGTGGGCATCCGCTTCGGGCGCGGCCACTATCCGGGCATGGTGGTGCTGAGGCTGATGGGGGATGTGTATTACCCGGTAGTGAGTCCACACTATCGCGGTGGGCAGCTGCCGGCCACGCCGGCTGATCTGGCGCGGCATACGCTGCTGCGCTCGGTGGAGCACTGGACGCCGTGGCTGCGGGCGGCCGGCGTCAACCTGCCGGAACCGTCCGGCGGGCTGCTGTTCGAGGATTTATCGATGCTGATCCGTTCCGCCGCCGACGGCAACGGGGTGGCGCTGGTGCGCCATGTGGTGGCGATGCAGGAGATCGCCTCCGGGCAACTGCTGCGGCTGTTCAACATCGCCACGCCCAGTCCGGACGAGTACTACTTCGTCACGCCGCCCGGCGCGGCCGGCAAGCCGCAGGTGCTGGCGTTCCGCCGCTGGCTGCTGGAAGAGATCGAAGCCTTCCAGCGCCAGCACACGTGATTACATGACGATTTTCACCATCGGGTGGCCCGACAGCTCGGTGTACAGCGCGTCCAGCTGCGCGCGGCTGGTGGCGCGCACGGTGCAGGTCAGGCCGGTGTAGTTGCCCTTGGCCGAAGGACGGACTTCCATTTTGCCTTCGTGAAAATCGGCGTCATGCTTTTGCACGACCAGAATAATGGTCGGGGCGAAATCTTCGTGAGTCGGCCCCATGACCTTGATCGGGAAGTCGCTCGGGTATTCGATGAGGGACTCTGATGGTGGGATGGCGCGCATATTCTTTCCAATCTAATAATAGGTGACTGCCGCCACGATGGCGGCAATCCCCCTATATTGTAGCCGGATCAGGACTTTGCAAGCGCCAGCGGCTCCTGCGCCGGCTGGCCCGACAGGCGTTGCAGGCGGGCCAGCGCCGACTCGCCGCCCAGCGCCGGCTGGCTCACCGATTTGCGGATCGCCTCCAGTTCGGCGGCCTGGTCCAGCGGCTTCTGGCCGATGTCGGTGACGATGCGCAGGCCCTCGGCGTCGTTGCGGATGGCCTCGGCGCGGCGGGTCAGGGCGCTCAGCGCGCTCGACTGGCCGCGCATGCCCTGCAGGCCGTTGAGCTGGGCCTGGCGCTCGGCGCGCAGCTGTTGCAAATCCTGCTGGGCGCGCGCCGAGGCCAGCGCCTGCATCGCCTTCTTCGCCTGCGCGTCGAACTCGGCCAGCTGCTTCGACAGCGCGTCGACGATGGTTTGCAGCTCGTTCATGTACTGTCTGGCGTCGGCTTCCTCCTGCAGTTCCTGCGGCAGGCGCGCCTTGTTGCTTTCCAGTTCGTCGCAGAACAGCGTGATGGTGGACTCGGAAATCTTGCCGCTGGCCAGGCGCTCGGCCAGCGTGCCGGCGGCCTGCTCGTCGGTGGCGATCAGCTGGCGCAGCTGGACCACGTCGGCCGCTTCCTTGTCGAAGGCGGCGCGGGCGGCGGCCAGCTTCTGGGCGGCGCTGCGCAGGTTGTCGGCCAGACGGTCGCGGTCGGCCTCGGTGGCGGTTTCCGGATCAAAATTGGCGATCGCTTCGGACACGCGATTGCCCAGCGCACCGAAATGTTTGGAAATCAGGCGCGCGGTCAAACCCCAGCCATTCAAGTTGCTCATGTCAGTCTTCCTTCGTTTCAAAGTTGCGCATCATTGGATAACGATGCGTTGCTGCTCCACCGGGATGCCGATCACAAAGTCCACATGGATCCCGCGTTTGCTTGCATCGCCGTTCACGCTGTGGATGATTTCCGTCGTGATCAGCAGATATTCGTGGCCGCCGCCGCGCAGTTCGCGCACGTAGGGCATGAAATACAGGTCCTGGCGCAGGCCGGTGCCGCCGCTGGCGTCGTCCAGCCGCACCTCGGTGCCGGTGAATGGCGGCATGAACGGCGTTTCCGGGTCACCGGCATCGCGCCAGTAGTCGACGCCGTCGCTGTCGCCGAAAATCAGGTCCAGGTCGAGATCCAGCCCGGTCAGCTGCTCGCGCCACAACGTATAGCTGCGGTCGCCCAGGCCGGCGCCCGACTGGCCGGTATAGGCGTCCTGGTCGGCGGCGGTCTCCGGGATCACGCGCGCCAGCTGGGTGCAGTACAGGATCTCGCTGACCTCGCCACGGGCATTCTGGTAGACCTGCAGGAACTTTTCCTTGTCGTCGTTGTCGCCGGTGTCCAGGTAGTAGCGGTACAGGCCGCCCGATTGCTTGAGGCGCAACTGCGACACGGCCACGACGCGGGTGTCGTTGGCGTCCGGCAGCGTGATCAGCGAACCGGCGCCAGCGGCGCGCAGCAGCGGCGACTGCTGTAGGCCGACCACGCTGCCGATGCGCGCGCCCAGCGGCAGATCGCCATCGGTGCGCGGCGCCTCGTTGCCGGCCAGCCTGGCCGCGCCATTGCGCAGATAGTTGTATCCATCCGACCAGCCCATCTTCAATTCCTTTCAAACGAATAATTCGGCGCGGCGCGCAGGCGGCGGAACTTGCGTACCGAATACACGGCCGTCCACGCCAGCAAACTCAGCAAGCACAGCCAGGCAAACCAGCGCAGCACGCTCATGAAGAACGAGGGCTGCGGCGCGACCGCCGGCACTGCGGCGGACGGCGCGACCGCTGGCGACGGCGCGGCCAGGCCGGGCATGCCAGTCACCACGGCCCCATCGGCTGGCGCCGCGTTGCCAGCCGCGCCGGCGGTGGACGGCATGGTCGGCCCGGCCGGTGTGGTGGCGGCCGCTGCCGGCTGCGGCGAGGGTTGCTGGCCGCTGGTGGTCGGGTAGGCCACCGGCTGATGGCTCTGGCTCATCGCGCGGCCCAGCATGAAGCCCATCACGCCCGCCATCAGGCCGTTACCGCCGCCGGACGACTGCTGCTGGTAGCCCGGCCCCGGCGCCGGATAGGCCGGCGCGCGGTACACGGGAGACGGTGGCTGCGCCGACGACGGCTGGCGCAGGGTATCGTTCAACGGCGGCAGCGGCTGGTTGTTGGCGGCGGCGCGGCGCTGGTCCAGCGTCTTCAGCGCGTTGGCGCGGGCGGCGCTCTGGTCGACATCGCGCGACAGGGCCGAGGTATTGCGCGGCGGCTGCGCCGGCGAACCCGCCTGCTGGCCAAACGCGCCGGGGCCGCTCTGGCGGTTGGCGGGCGGCGCCGATGGCTTGCTGTGCCGCGCCGAGTTGCTCTTTTGTGAAGAAAATCCACTTTTAAACGACGACGATGTGCCAGAATGTGCAGTTGAGCGCGCATACGCGGGCACATTGCCGGCCAAGGCCAGGCAAACCGCCAACAGCAGCGCAGATGGAAATGGCTTCATGATGTCTTTTCACAAAGAGTTGAATGAAAAACAGCATAGCGCCGCGCGTCGGCGGTTGCATCGGTAATAAAAGGCACGCTTCACCATGACACGCAAATACCTGGACATGAATCAGCACGACGCGCTCTACAAGGTGGCGCGCGCCTATCCCGGCGGCATCGACGCCCTGGCGCAGGCCATGGGGATCTCGGTCAACGTCTTGCGCAACAAGCTGGCGCCGACGATCGCGTCGCACTACCCGTCGTTCGAGGAGGTGTCGACGGTGGTGGACTTGTGCCACAAGGCGGGCGTGGCGGACGCCCACCTGCCGCTGCACGCGCTGCTGGTGCGGCACGGCATGGCGGCTTTCGTGGTGCCGACGCCGCACAGCATCGGCGACGACGATTTGTCGCAGACCGTATGCAAGGTGATGAGCCAGGTGGGCGCGGTGGCGGAAGCCGTCTCCAGCGCGCTGATGGACGGCAAGGTGACGACGGCCGAGGCCGATCTGATCGAGCGCGAATTCCAGGGCGCGCTATCGGCCTTGGGCGAGTGGCGCGCGCGCCTGCGCCTGAAAGCCCAGCAATAGTTCCAAAAACGTGGTCTGTCCCCCAGTTTGGGGACAGACCACGTTTTTTTATTGCCGGTTGTCGCGGCGGTCGCGATTGGGGTCGCGTTTTTCTTCGCGCGGCTTTTCCGGCTCGCGGCGCGGTTCGGCACGCTGTTGCGGTTGTTGTTGCTGTTGCGGCGGCTGTTGCGGCGGCGGCGTGAACTGGCGTGGCGGCTGCGGCGCCGGTTGCGCTTGTTGCGGTTGAGGTTGCGGTTGCGCCGGCTGTGGGCGCTGTTCGTCACGCGGACGGAAACGGCGCTGGTCGTCGCCACGGTCAAACCGTTCGCGGTCGGCGCGATCGCGGTCGCGCGGCGGCTGCCACTGCGGTGGCTGCTGCGCCGGCTGCTGCGGCTGTTGCAGCTGCGGCGGTGCGACTGGCGCTTGCCAGTGCGGCGGCTGTCCCTGTCCGGGCAGGTTCGGCTGCCCCGGCTGGTTGAAGCGTGGCCGCAATTCGATCCGCACATCATTCGGATTGATCGTCTGCGGCGGCGAGTCGGGATGGCCGAACTGGTTCGGCGCCAGCGTGCTGATCTGACCGCGCGGCTGCTGCGCCGGCACCGGCACCGGCTGCGACGGCGCCGTGATCACCCGGCCCGGACGGTCGTTGCGGCCGTCGTTGCGGCCCTCGTTACGTCCGTCGTTACGTCCGTCGTTACGTCCATCGTTGCGGTCGAAGCGGTCAGGAATGCCGTCATGGTCGCGGTCGCCCCAGCCGCCGCGCCGGGTGGTCAGCGACAGGCCGGGCGGCTGCGGCGGCGCCACCGGCGCCACGTTCTTCACCACATTCGCCGGCGGAATCACCTGCTGGCCACGTCCCACCACCACATTGCGGCGGCCCTCGAACTGGTCGCGCGGCAGCATGGTCAGGCCATCGCGGTGGCCATTCCAGTCGTTGCGCGGCGTGAACGGCTTGCCGTTGTGCGTCCACGTCACGCGGCGCTCATAGTCGTTGGACACCCGGTACGTCGGCACAAAGCGGTCGCGCGGCGACAGCGGATACCAGCCCAGCCCCGGTCCCGGACGCAGGCCGCCGTCATGACCGCCGACCCAGCCGACCAGCGCCGGCGCCCACACCGGCCGCCCGGCCGGACGTCCCGGCGCCCAGCACCAGCGGCGCCCCACCATCACCCAGCGCCCGTAGTGCGACGGCGCATACCCCCACGGCGCGTTGTCGACCCAGGTCCAGCCCCATGGCGCCAGCCAGATCCAGCGGCCATCACGGTACGGCGCCCAGTCCAGCGCCACGTTGCGCGGGGTCCACAGCGGGCCGTACTCGACGCTCTCGGTCCAGGTGCCGTTGCGGTCCAGTTCCTCGTAGCCGGTCATGCCGCTCGAGACGAAGCGGGTGGTGACAGTGGCGCTGTTGTCGTAACGGTCGCGCTCCTCGGCCCAGATGTCGAAGCCGTCGCGGCGCGCCACGCTGGTCCGCACGTCCTCGCCGGTCACGTCCACGTGGCGGCCGTTGTAGACCACCACCGACGAGCCGGCACCCTCCACGCGCGCGCTGCCAGCCAGCAGGCTGACCTGGCTGGTGTCCGGCTGGCGATCCACGTCCACCCGCAGCACGCCCAGCTCCAGCATGGTGATGCGGGCTTGCGGCGTGGTCAGTTCAAAGTCGCGCAGCAGATCGGGATTGTGCACACGGATGCTGACGCTGCCGTAGTTGAGGCGCAGGCGCAGCAGGTCGTCGTCCATGCCGGTGATTTGCAGGTCGGAGTCGCCATCCACGCGCACGGCGGTCGAGCCGACGCGGAATTCGGCGCGGGCGCCGTTGGCGGTGTTGATGTGGTTGTCCGCCGTGACCGGCCAGTTCAGCGCGGCGCCGACCGGCTCGCCGCCATCGCCCACCAGCGTGACCTGGCCCTCGACGCTGGAAATACGGCCGACAATCGCCGGCGGGTCTTCCGCCTGCGCCAACGCGGAAAAGCCGGCCAATGCGGCCAGCACGATGGTGTGGATGATCTTGCGGCTCATGGCAGCGTCTCCTGTGGGTTATCCCTGATTTAACGCCGCACGCTGGAATCCGACGACAGCGGTTACAAATCCTTGCAAACTTTTTAAGCCGCAGCCCCGCCGCGCTTGACGAAGAACAGCGCCGCGCCGACCGCCATCAGCAAGCCGCCGAACACGCGGTTCTGCTTCTTGACCGCGCGGGCGTCGCGGAAGAAGCGCTGCATGGACGAGGCCAGGAAGGCGTAGCTGTGCATCACCACCAGGTCAATGCAGCACATGGTCACCGCCAGGATCAGCAGTTGCGGCAGCAGCGGCGCCTTGTGCGTGATGAACTGCGGCAGCACCGCCACCATGAAAATGATCCCTTTCGGATTGGTGGCGTTGGTCAGGAAACCGGTCAGGAAGCGCCTGCGGGCAGGTGGCACCGCCACGGCGGCCTGCTGCGCTTCGCTGATGTGGACCTTGGCGCGCCACTGGCTAAAGCCGAGGTAGATCAGGTACAGCGCGCCCACCGTCTTGACGATGTTGAACGCCACCTCGGACGCCATCAGCAGCGAGCCGACGCCGGCGCCGGCGATGAAGAACACCAGCAGCAAGCCGGTCTGCAGGCCGAAAATGGTGGCGCTGGCGCGCCGCACGCCATACGACAGGCCGTGCGACATCGACAACACCGCGCCCGAGCCGGGCGACACGGCAATGATGCAGGCGGCGACAAAGAAGGCGATCCAGGTGGCGAAGCTCATGGTGGTTCCGTTTAATGTAGGCAATCATCATTGTAGCGGTATCGTGCCGCCGCTGGCTTGGGTTAATATTGCCTGTCCAACCACAGTTAGGAGTACTCTCCATGGCCGGTTCCAGCCTGCTCGCCCTGATCGACGATATCGCCACCATCCTCGACGACGTCGCCCTGATGAGCAAGATGGCGGCCAAGAAAACCGCCGGCGTGCTGGGCGACGACCTGGCGCTGAACGCGCAACAGGTGGCCGGCGTGCGCGCCGAGCGCGAGCTGCCGGTGGTGTGGGCGGTGGGCGTCGGCTCGCTGAAGAACAAGGCCATCCTGGTGCCGGCGGCGCTGGCGATCAGCGCATTCGCGCCGTGGGCCATCACGCCGTTGCTGATGGTGGGCGGCCTGTATTTGTGCTTCGAGGGCTTCGAGAAAATCGCCCACAGCCTGTTCCACGGCGGCGAGGACGAGCACAAGGCCGAGCTGCGCCAGGCGCTCAGCCAGCCGGACGTCGACCTGGTGGCGCTGGAACAGGAAAAGATCAAGGGCGCGGTGCGCACCGACTTCATCCTGTCGGCGGAGATCATCGTCATCGCGCTGGGCACGGTGGCGACGGCGCCGTTCGCGCAGCAGGTGACGGTGGTGATCGGCATCGCGCTGCTGATGACGGTGGGCGTGTATGGCCTGGTGGCCGCCATCGTCAAGATGGATGACGCCGGCCTCTACGTGAGCCAGCGCGGCGGCGCGGCCGTGCGCGCGCTGGGCCGGGTGCTGCTGTCGGCGGCGCCGGTGCTGATGAAGCTGCTGGGCATCGTCGGCACGGTGGCCATGTTCATGGTCGGCGGCGGCATCCTGACCCACGGCCTGCTGTTCGCCCACGACCTGATCCACCACGCCACCGAGGCGGTGGCCGCCACGCCGGCGGTCGGCGGCCTGCTGGCCGTGATCGTCCCCAGCCTGCTGGACGCCGTGGCCGGCGTCATCGCCGGCGGCCTGGCGCTGGTGGTGGTGTCGGCGGTCGGCAAAGTTCTGCGGCTGGTCAAAAAGCAACCCTGAGTCTTCTGGTCTGATACGGGAGCGCGCGCCGTCCGGCCTCGCTTTCCCTATCGACAAGGAGCACCCATGCATTCTCCCTCCAACGCCTTCGTCGGCGCCTCCTGGCTGGCCCTGCTGGCCGGCGCCCTGACCTACATGATCGGCTTGTGGAACGCCGCCATGCAGCTCAACGAGAAAGGCTACTACTTCGTGATCCTGATGTACGGCCTGTTCGCCGCCGTCTCGCTGCAGAAATCGGTGCGCGACCTCGCCAGCGTCCCTCACCGCTGACCAGCAGGGATTTCTCCCCGGTGGCCATGGCACGCTCCAATCCGGGGAAATTTGATCTAAATCAATAAATTTGACCGGCGGACTCCGTAAACTGGCCATATCTATTGCGATAAAGCAATAAAACCGCCCCCGGAGAGCCGCTATGCGCAACAATCAACCCGTGACCAATCGTGAAGTGGACGTGCTGGACGACCAGGCCATTGTGTCGAAGACTGACCTGAACGGCAACATCACCTATGTGAACCCGTATTTCACCCACATCAGCGGCTTCACCGAAGAGGAATTGTTGGGCGCGCCGCAGAACATCGTGCGCCATCCGGACATGCCGTCCGAAGCCTTCGCCGACCTGTGGGCCTCGATCAAGGCCGGCACGCCGTGGACCGGCATCGTCAAGAACCGCTGCAAGAACGGCGACCACTACTGGGTGCGCGCCAACATCACGCCCATCCGCGAACAGGGCAAGACCATCGGCTACATGTCGGTGCGCGTCAAGGCCGAGCGCCACCAGATCGCCCGCGCCGAGCAGGCCTACCGCGCCATCCGCACCGAATCCAACCACGGCATCCGCATCAAGAACGGCCAGGTGATCGAGCCGGGCGTCGGCACGCTGCTGTCGCGCCTGAGCCACACCTCGCTCGGCTTCCGCATCTGGGCCGCCACCAGCGTGGTCAACGTGCTGCAGGTGCTGGTCTGCGCCGCCGCGCTGATGAACGGCCACGGCGCCAACAGCTACGGCATCTTCGCCGCCACCTTCCTCGGCCTGCTGATCAACGTGTTCCTGTGGTACACGCTGCGGGTGTCGGTGCTGCAGCCGCTCGACCGCGCGCTGCAGGGCGCGCGCGCCATCGCCGCCGGCGACCTGTCCGGCTCGTTCGACACCGAGGCCACCGACGAGGTCGGCCAGCTGCTGCGCGCGCTGCAGCAGATGAACAGCAATTTGATCGCCACCATCCGCGACGTCCGCGTCAACGTCGAGACCATGGCGGTGGCCACGCGCCAGATCGCCGCCGGCAACGCCGACCTGTCCGGCCGCACCGAGGCGCAGGCGGCCAGCCTGGAGGAGACCGCATCCAGCGTCGAGCAGTTCTCGTCCACCGTCAAGCAGAACGCCGACAACTCCGCCCAGGCCAACAAGCTGGCGCAGAACGCCTCGGACGTGGCGGTGCAGGGCGGCGAGATCGTCGCCGACGTCATCGCCACCATGGACGAGATCAACAACTCCTCGCGCAAGATCGTCGACATCATCGGCCTGATCGAGGGCATCGCCTTCCAGACCAATATCCTGGCGCTGAACGCCGCCGTCGAGGCGGCGCGCGCCGGCGAACAGGGCCGCGGCTTCGCGGTGGTGGCCGGCGAGGTGCGCAACCTGGCGCAACGCAGCGCCACCGCCGCCAAGGACATCAAGAACCTGATCGACGTCTCGGTCGGCAAGGTCAGCGCCGGCATGGCGCAGGTCGACCGCGCCGGCGCCACCATGAAGGAAGTGGTGGCCTCGGTGCAGCAGGTCACCGCCATCATGAAGGAAATCTCGGTCGCCTCGCACGAGCAAAGCATCGGCGTCGATCAGGTGAATTCGGCCATCGCCCACATGGACCAGGTGACACAGCAGAACGCCCAGCTGGTCGAGGAGGCGGCCGCCGCCACCGCCAGCCTGGCGCAGGAAGCCGGCGGCCTGACGCAGGCGGTCAGCCTGTTCAAGTTTGGTCCGGTACGCAGCGCGCGTGTCGCCCGTGCCGCCGCACAGCAGCCCTCTTCAGTAAAACGCCTCGCCGCATAAATCATGAATACGCCTTTCCCACCCGTTGAATTCGACGCCGAGATCATCGGCAAGCTGAGTCAATCGGGCCCACGCTACACCTCCTATCCCACCGCGGATCGCTTCCAGGGCGACTTTGGCTACGGCCAGTTCCTGGAAGCCGTGGCCGGCCTGCGCATGCGTCGCAGTCGCCGGCCCCTGTCGTTGTATATCCACATCCCGTTCTGCGACACGGTGTGCTACTACTGCGGCTGCAACAAGATCGTCACCAAGGACCACGGCAAGGCCGCCGTCTACCTGGGCTACCTGAAGCAGGAGATCGACATGCAGGGCCGCCTGTTCGACGGCATGGGCCAGATCGAGCAGCTGCACTTCGGCGGCGGCACGCCGACCTACCTGAGCGACAAGCAGATGGGCGACCTGATGACGCACCTGCACGCCAACTTCGACTTCGCCGACGATGCCCACGGCGAGTACTCGATCGAGATCGATCCGCGCACGGTCAGCGTGGAGCGCGTGCACAGCCTGCGCGCGCAGGGCTTCAACCGCATCAGCCTGGGCGTGCAGGACTTCGATCCCGAGGTGCAGAAGGCGGTCAACCGCATCCAGCCCGAAGCCGAGACGCGCGCGGTGATGGACGCCGCGCGCGCCGCCGGCTTCCGCTCGATCAGCATCGACCTGATCTACGGCCTGCCCAAGCAGACCATCGCCAGCATGACGCAAACGCTGGACAAGGTAATCGCCGCCTCGCCCGACCGCATCGCGCTGTACAACTACGCGCACCTGCCGCACATCTTCAAGCCGCAGCGCCGCATTGCGGATGCCGACATGCCGTCGCCGGCGGTCAAGCTGGAGCTGCTGAAGATGAGCATCCAGCGCCTGTGCGACGCCGGCTACATCTACATCGGCATGGACCATTTCGCCAAGCCGGACGACGAGCTGGCGGTGGCGCAGCGCCAGGGGCGGTTGCAGCGCAACTTCCAGGGCTATTCCACGCGCGCGGAGTCGGAGCTGATTTCGTGCGGCGTGTCGGCCATCAGCGCGGTGGGCGCGACCTACAGCCAGAACGAGAAGACGCTGGACGCGTATTACGAAAAACTGGATGGCGGCGTGCTGCCGATCACGCGCGGCATCAAGCTGGATAACGATGACCTGCTGCGCCGTATCGTGATCGCCAAACTGATGTGCAATTTCGAGTTGTCGATGTCGTCGATCGAGCAGGGCTTTCCGATCAAGTTCCGTCAATACTTTGCGACGGAGCTGGAGAAGCTGAAGGCTTTCGAGGAGGACGGCCTGCTGATCGTCGATGACGAATGGATGTCGGTGACGCCGAAAGGGCGTCTGCTGATCCGCAATATCTGCATGGTGTTCGATCGTTATCTCGGCGCGGGGCAGCCACTGCGCTACTCGAAGACGATTTGAGGATGCCATGAACGCCGCACAGTTACTGCCAGTGTTTGTGGTCGGCCTGGCCGGCAGCATCCACTGCGCCGGGATGTGCGGCGGAATCGTCGCGGCGATCTCGACCACCGCCCCCCGCGTCGTCATTCCGGCGAACGACGGACGGTCCGCCGCTGCGGTCCATGCTGAGTATCCGCTCAGGCGTTCTATGGGTTCCGGCTTGCGCCGGAACGACGGCGGGGTGGGGCATGTGCTGGCGTATAACGCCGGCCGTATCTCCAGCTACATGGTGGCCGGCGCATTGGCCGGCGGCCTCGCCGGCGGCGCACGCAACATGGCAGCCGTGGCCGGCCTGCAAATGAACTTTTACTGGCTGGCCAACCTGATGCTGATCGCCCTCGGCCTGTACCTGATGAACGCCTGGCGCGGCCTGGCCGTGCTGGAGCAGGGCGGCCGCGTGCTGTGGCAGCGCGCCCAACCCGCCATCGCCTCCGCCATGAAAACCCTGATGCCAGCCGACACCGCCGCCAAAGCCTATGCCCTCGGCGCCCTGTGGGGCTGGCTCCCTTGCGGCATGGTCTACAGCGCCCTCACCACCGCCCTGCTGAGCGGCTCGGCCGCCAACGGCGCCGCCATGATGCTGGCCTTCGGCCTCGGCACGCTGCCGATGCTGACCACCCTTGGCCTGCTCGGCACGCGCCTGACGCACGCCATGCAACGCCGCCACGTGCGCATCGCCTGCGGCCTGCTGGTGCTGGCGTTCGGCCTCCTCGGGCTTGCCCGCGCAGCGGGTGGCGTCACGCCCGAATGGATGGACATGTTATGCCTCACACCACACCCGTAATCGACACGGCGCCGGCGCCTTGCTACCACTGCGGCCAGCCGCTGCCCGACGCGGTCGACCACGCGGCGTGGACCGTCACCATCGCCGGCCAGGCGCACACCATGTGCTGCCCCGGCTGCGCCGCCGTGGCGCAAACCATCGTCGACCTCGGCCAGGAAAACTACTACCGCGACCGCACCGCCTACGCCGCCAGCGCCGACGGCGCGCAGCAACTGCCGCCGGAACTGCACCTGTACGACAACGCCGATCCGCGCTTCGCGCTCGATGAGGACAGCCGCGAATCGACCTTCACTGTGGAAGGCATCCGCTGCGCCGCCTGCGTGTGGCTGATCGAACACCGGCTGGTGCGCCTGCCCGGCGTCGACTGCGCGCAGCTCAACGTCGCCACCGAACGCCTGTATGTGCGCTGGCGCAGCGCCGCGTGCCAGCCCGGCGACATCCTGGCCGCGCTGCACACCATCGGCTACGCCGCCTATCCCTACGACGCCGGCCGCCACGCCGACCAGCAGCGGCGCGCATCGAAAACACTGGGCCGCCAGCTGTTCGTGGCCGGCCTGTCGATGATGCAGGTGATGATGTACGTCGCGCCATCGTACCTCGCGCGCGGCGACGGCACGCTGGACGACAGCATGGCCTCGCTGATGCGCTGGGCCAGCCTGCTACTGACGCTGCCCGCCATCTGTTACTCGGCCTTGCCGTTCTGGCGCGGCGCCTGGACCAGCCTGCGCGCGCGCTCCCTCGGCATGGACGTGCCGGTGGCACTGGGCATCGCCGCCGCGTTTGGTGCCAGCGTGGCCGCCACCGTCAGCGGCAAGGGCGAGGTGTGGTTCGACTCGGTGACGATGTTCATCTTCCTGCTGCTGTGCAGCCGCTACCTGGAACTGCGCGCGCGCCGCAAGGCCGGTGCCGCGCTGGAACGCTTGCAGCACGCGCTGCCGGCATCGGCCTCGCTGCTGGAAAATTATCCGGCCAGCCGCGCCGCCACCATCGTGCGCGCCGCCGCGCTGGCTGTGGATAACGTCATAGTGATCAAACCCGGCGAAGCGGTGCCCGCCGACAGTGTCATCATCGAAGGCCGCACCTCGCTTGATCTGTCGCTACTGAGCGGCGAAAGCGCGCCGGTGCCGAAGAATACCGGCGACGCCATTCCCGGCGGCGCCATCAACGCCGGTGCCGTGGTGCTGGCGCGCGTAACGCGCAAGGCGCAGGACAGCACCTTGTCCGACCTGGTCAAACTGATTAACCGCGCCGGTGGCGAAAAGCCGCGCATCGCGCTGTGGGCGGACCGCGTGGCCGGGTATTTCGTCGCCGGGCTGCTAATGTTTGCGCTGGCCGCATTCGGCTTCTGGTGCTGGCACGACGGCAACGCCGCGCGCGCGTGGCCGATTGCGATCGCGGTGCTGGTGGTGTCCTGCCCATGCGCGCTGTCGCTGGCCACGCCTACCGCGCTGGCCGCCGCCACCGACAGCCTGCTGCGTCAGGGTGTCCTTGTAACCGGCGCGCAGACGCTGGAAACGCTGCACCGCGCCACCCACATCGTGCTGGACAAAACCGGCACGCTGACCTGGGGCCGTCCGGTGCTGCAAGGGATACAGCAACTGGGCGCGATGCGCGCAGACTTTTGCCTGCAGGTGGCGGCCGCGCTGGAAGCCGGCAGCGCCCATCCGCTGGCGCGCGCCATCACGACGGCCGCCGACGAAGCGGGGTGGCAGCACTGGACCGCCACGGCGCTGAGCGAAACCGCCGGTCGCGGCCTGGAGGGCATGGTGCACAACCGTCGCTACCGGCTGGGCAGCGCGCAGTTTGTGGCCGACATCGCCGGGCTGGCACCGGAGCGCGCGGTGGCGGATGGCGTGACGCCGGTTTACCTTGGCGTGGAAGGTCAGTGGCTGGCGTGCTTCCAGTTGCACGACGGCCTGCGGCCCGATGCGCAGGAGACGGTCAACTACTTCCGCCGACGCGGCAAGACCGTGGTGCTGGTCAGCGGCGATGATGACGTGTTGGCACGGCGCGTCGGCGATCAGCTGGGCATCGAGACCACCGTTGGCGGCTACCTGCCGGCGGACAAGCTCAACTTCGTGCAGCAGATGCAGCGCCGCGGTTGCGTGGTGGCGATGATCGGCGATGGCATCAACGACGCCGCCGTGCTGGGCGCGGCCGATGTGTCGTTTGCCATGGGCGGCGGGGCAGCGCTGGCGCAGGCGCATGCGGATGCGGTGCTGCTCAACGGCCGGCTCAGCGCGGTGGCGGACAGCGCGCGCGTGGCCGAGCGGACCATGCGCATCATTCGGCAGAATCTGGGCTGGGCGACGGTGTATAACGTCACCGCGATTCCGGCCGCCGCGCTGGGCTGGCTCAATCCGTGGCTGTCGGGCGTGGGCATGGCGCTCAGTTCGGCGGTGGTGGTGCTCAACGCGCTGCGGCTCAGGAAGGTGCGCTGATGGAGGCGCTTTACCTGTTGATTCCGCTCAGCGTGCTGCTGGTGTTCGTGGCGTTGTGGATCTTCTTCCGCGCCTCCGACGACGGCCAGTTCGACGACCTGGTCGGCCCGGCCCTGCGCATTCTTCAGGACGACGACAAGCCGCCCGCGCCGCCGGCTTGAACGCCGTCGCGCCCCGTCATTCCGGCGTACGCCGGAATCCATGCTGACTCCGCGCGGACGTTCCATGGATTCCGGCCTGCGCCGGAATGACGGGGATCCGGCGGATTTTGACTTACATCAAAGTTTTTTAAGTCTCCCCTAAGTAACCTTTGACCTACATCATCAAAGTGTTCCGGGGAGAACTCAATTGGATCAACACTACAACTACAAGGTCGTCAAGCAATTCACGATTGCGACCGTAGTCTGGGGCGTCGTCGGCATGCTGGTCGGCGTCATCATCGCCGCCCAGCTGGCCTGGCCGGCGCTGAATCTGGACATTCCATGGCTGACTTATGGCCGTCTGCGTCCGCTGCACACCAACGCGGTGATTTTCGCGTTTGGCATCTGCGGCCTGTTTGCCACCTCCTACTACGTGGTACAGCGTACCTGCCAGGTGCGCCTGTTCTCGGATAAATTGGCCGCCTTCACCTTCTGGGGCTGGCAAGCCGTGATTCTCAGCGCGGTGGTCACGCTGCCGATGGGCCTCACGCGCGGCAAGGAATACGCCGAACTGGAATGGCCGATCTCGATTCTGATCGCGCTGGTGTGGGTGTCCTACGCGGTGGTGTTCTTCGGCACCATCATCAAGCGCAAGGTCAAGCACATCTACGTGGCCAACTGGTTCTTTGCCGCCTACATCATCGCCGTGACCATCCTGCACGTGGTCAACGGCATGTCGATGCCGGCCTCGCTGTTCAAATCGTACTCGGTCTACGCCGGCGTGCAGGACGCGATGATTCAATGGTGGTACGGCCACAATGCGGTCGGCTTCATCCTCACCGCCGGCTACCTCGGCATGGTCTACTACTTCATTCCCAAGCAGGCCGAACGCCCGGTGTACTCGTACCGCCTGTCGATCGTCCACTTCTGGGCGCTGATCTTCACCTACATGTGGGCCGGCCCGCACCACCTGCACTACACCGCGCTGCCGGACTGGACGCAATCGGTCGGCATGGTGTTCTCGCTGGTGCTGCTGGCGCCGAGCTGGGGCGGCATGATCAACGGCATGATGACGCTGTCCGGCGCCTGGCACAAGCTGCGCACCGACCCGATCCTGAAGTTCATGATCGTCTCGCTGTCGTTCTACGGCATCGCCACCTTCGAAGGCCCGATGATGTCGATCAAGACCATCAACTCGCTATCGCACTACACCGACTGGACCATCGCCCACGTGCACGGCGGCGCGCTGGGTTGGGTCGGCTTCATCACGATGGGCTCGATCTACTACATCATCCCGCGCATGGCCGGCCAGCAGAAGATGCACTCGACCCGGCTGATCGACCTGCACTTCTGGGTCGCGACGATTGGCGTGGTGCTGTACATCGCCGCCATGTGGATCGCCGGCGTGATGCAGGGCCTGATGTGGCGCGCGGTCAATCCAGACGGCACCCTGACCTACACCTTCGCCGAAAGCGTCAAGGCCACCTACCCGTACTACGTGGTGCGCTTCACCGGCGGCCTGCTGTACCTGGGCGGCATGCTGATCATGGCCTACAACACCTGGATGACGCTGCGTGACACCAAGACCGCCGTCGCGCCTATCCCGGCCGTCAACGCGGCCCACGCCTGATATCGGAGCACAGTATGAAATTTTCACATGAATGGATCGAGAAAAATCCTTGGCTGCTGATCGCGCTGGTGACGCTGGTGGTCAGCGTCGGCGGCGCCGTCGAGATCGTGCCGCTGTTCTTCCAGAAGTCGACCACCGAGCCGGTGGCGGGCCTCAAGCCGTACTCGCCGTTGCGCCTGACCGGCCGCGACATCTACGTGCGCGAGGGCTGCTACAACTGCCACTCGCAGATGGTGCGTCCACTGCGCGCCGAGACCGAGCGCTACGGCCACTACTCGGTGGCCGGCGAGTTCGTCTATGACCACCCGTTCCAGTGGGGCTCCAAGCGCACCGGTCCCGACCTGGCGCGCGTGGGCGGCCGCTACTCGGACGAATGGCACCGCACCCACCTGAACAATCCGCGCGACGTGGTGCCGGAATCGAACATGCCGAACTACCCGTGGCTGGCCAAAACCACGCTGGTGCCGGCCGACGTGCAGCCGAAGATGCGCGCGCTGCGCCGCATCGGCGTGCCGTACACCGACGCCGAGATCGCCGCCGCGCCGGACGAGCTCAAGGACAAGACCGAAGAAGACGCCCTGATCGCCTACCTGCAAGGCCTGGGCACCCTGATCAAAACGAGGAACTAGCATGGATATCCTGTTTGACCACGCCAGCAGCGTGATGACGGTGGTGTCGTTCATCACCTTCGCCGGCATCCTGTGGTGGACCTATGTGCACCACAAGGACGCCGATTTCGCCGCCGCAGCCGCGCTACCGTTCGACGACGACGAGGAGGCCCGCCATGGCTGATTTCACCAACGGCTTCTGGGACTTGTACATTGCCGCGCTGACGCTGCTGGGCATCATCGGCTGCGGCATCCTGCTGTACTCGCAATCGAAAGTGCGCGTCGTGAAAACCGGCGACGGCAAGGTCGACACCACCGGCCACGTGTGGGACGAAGACCTGACCGAGCTGAACACGCCGATGCCGCGCTGGTGGATGTGGCTGTTCTACATCACCATCGTGTTCGCGCTGGCCTACCTGTTCCTGTACCCCGGCCTGGGCAGCTATGCCGGCAAACTGGGCTGGAAATCCAGCGGCCAGTACCAGGCCGAGCTGGCGAAAGCGGATGCCGAGTTCGGCCCGCTGTTCGCCAGGTACCAGCAGCAGGACCTGAAGGCGGTGGCGGCCGATCCGCAGGCCCACGCCATCGGCGAGCGCCTGTTCCTGACCTACTGCGCGCAATGCCACGGTTCGGACGCGCGCGGCAACAAGGGTTTCCCCAACCTGACCGACAAGGACTGGCTGTTCGGTGGCGCGCCGGAAACCATCAAGGAAACCATCCTGCATGGCCGCACCGGCGTCATGCCGCCGATGGGCGCGGCGCTCGGCGGCGACAAGGACGTGGAGGCGGTCGCCAACTACGTGCTGAGCCTGTCCGGCTCGACCCACGATCCGATCAAGGCGGTGTTTGGCAAGGGCAAGTTTGGCGCCTGCATGGCCTGCCACGGCGCGGATACGAAAGGCAACCAGACGCTGGGCGCGCCGAATCTGACCGACAAGATCTGGCTGTTCGGCGGCAGCGTGGAGACCATCAAGGAAACCATCAACAAGGGCCGTACCACCACCATGCCGGCGTTTGCCGACTTCCTCGGCGACGCCAAGGTGCACGTGCTGGCGGCCTATGTGTGGAGCCTGTCGAACAACCCGGCCGAAGCCGCCGCAGCGGCGCCCGCCGACCCACCCGTGGCAGCTGAAAAATGAACGCACCAAGGGAACAAGTCATCAAGATGTACGCGGCGCGCGAGGAGATCTATCCGCGCGAGATCAACGGCCGCTACGCCCGCCTGCGCTGGCTGTTCGTGTGGCTGACGCAACTGGCCTTCTACTGCACGCCGTGGCTGCAGTGGAACGGTCGCCAGGCGCTGCTGTTCGACCTGGGCGCGCGCAAGTTCTATATCTTCGGCTTGGTCCTTTGGCCGCAGGACTTCATTTACCTCGCGGTGCTGCTGATCATCAGCGCCTACCTGCTGTTTTTGGCGACCGCGATCGCCGGGCGGGTGTGGTGCGGTTTCGCCTGCCCGCAAACGGTGTACACCGAGATTTTTCTCTGGCTGGAACGCAAGATCGAAGGCAAGCGCAGCGCCCGCATCGCGCTGGACCGCCAGCCGCTGTCGGCCCGCAAGCTGGGCAAGAAGACCGCCAAGCACCTGGCCTGGGGCGCGGTGGCGCTGTGGACCGGCTTCACCTTCGTCGGCTACTTCACGCCGATCCGGTCGCTGCTGGGCGAGGTGATGACGCTGAGCTTTGGTCCGTGGGAATGGTTCTGGGTGCTGTTCTACAGCGTCGCCACCTACGGCAACGCCGGCTGGATGCGCGAGCAGGTGTGCAAATACATGTGCCCGTATGCCCGCTTCCAGAGCTCGATGTTCGACCGCGACACCCTGATCATCACCTACGACGCGCGGCGCGGCGAACCGCGCGCGCCGCTGTCGAGGAATGGCAACGGCAACGGCGGCTCGTGCATCGACTGCTCGCTGTGCGTGCAGGTGTGCCCGGCCGGCATCGACATCCGCAATGGCCTGCAGTACGAGTGCATCGGCTGCGCCTCGTGCGTGGACGCCTGCAACACGGTAATGGACAAGACCGGCCAGGCGCGCGGCCTGGTCCGCTATAGCACCGAACGCGCCATGGACGAGCATCTGACGCCGACCGAAATTCGCCGCCGCGCGCTGCGTCCGCGCGTGAAGATTTATACCGCCGTGCTGGGGCTGATCGTGCTGGCGGCCTGTACCTCGCTGTACCTGCGCATGCCGCTCAAGCTGGACGTGATCCGCGATCGTGGCTCGATGGGCCGCGAGGTGGAGGACGGCATGATCGAAAATGTCTACCGTCTGCAGATCATGAACACGTCTGAACAGGCACACGTGTACAAGATCGCCGTCAGCGGCATCGACACGCTGCGCGTGGCGGATGCGGATACGGTGCGGGTGGAGGCCACCGAAACGCGCGCCCATCCGGTGCGGCTGCGCGCGGCACATGGGGCCGGGCATGCCGGCTCGAACAAAATTGCAGTCACCCTGACCGCAGTCGACGATCCGTCGCTGCATGTGCAAGAATCCGCGGTCTTCATCGTGCCGCGTTAAGGAGAAGAAGATGTCCGTTCTCAATCTGCCGGTCACGCCGTGGTGGAAACAGCGCTGGCCGTGGCTGCTGATGCTGGGCCCGGCGACCGTGATGGTGGCCACCAGCTATACCGCCTGGCTGGCGATCAGGACGCCCGATGCGGAGGTGGTCGGCGATTACTACAAGCAGGGCAAGGCCATCAACCAGGACTTGCGGCGCGACCGTGTGGCGGCGCAGATGGGGCTGGCGATGACGCTGGGCTACGACGCGGCCAGCGGCGCGCTGAGCGGGCGTATCAATCGCGCTGATACCGGGCCGTTGATGCTGCATTTGTCGCACGCCACGCAGCCGGAGAAGGACATCAAGCTGCTGCTGGTGCCGGACGCCGAAGGCCATTTCAGCGTGCCGCTGCCGATGCTGGAGCGCAGCCGCTGGGTGGTGTTGGTGGAGGGCGGCAAACGCGAGTGGCGCCTGGCCGGCGCCTGGGTGTGGCCGGCCAACCGCGGCATTACGCTATCGCCTGATTGAACCCCCAAACGAAAGGGTCTGACCCCAAGGGGTCAGACCCTGGCCGCAGCGGTGTGCGGGTTGCGCGGGTGCCGCGCTAGCCGCAGGTTTCCGTGCCGGCCGTGATCGCCTTCAACATGCGCGGATCAAGCAACTCAATTTCGCGATTGCTCACCCGCACCAACCCTTCCTTCTTGAACCTGGACAGCAGCCGCGAGATGCTCTCAATCGTCAGCCCCAGGTAATTGCCTATCTCCTCGCGCGACATGCGCAGCTGGAAAGTAGTCGGCGAATACCCCCGCGCCTCATAGCGCGACGACAAATTCACCAGAAACGCCGCAAAGCGCTGGGTCGCCTGCATATTCCCCAACAACAGCATCACACTCTGCTCGCGCGTGATTTCCTGGCTCATCATGCGGTGGAAATGGCGCAACAGTGTCGGCATCTCGCCCAGCAGCGATTGCAGCGTGTTGAACGGAATCTCGCACACCTCGCTGTCCTCCAGCGCGATGGCGGTGCAATGGTGCTGGTCGGCGCTGATGGCGTCCATGCCCAGCAGCTCGCCGGCCATCTGGAAACCGGTGATCTGCTCCGCGCCCTCGCGATTGACCTGATAGGTCTTGAAGTGCCCCAGCCGGATCGCATACAGATTCTGGAACGTGTCGCCGATGCGGAACAGCGTGGCGCCGCGCGCCACCTTCTTGCGGCGGCCAATGATCTGGTCCAGCCGCTCCATGTCGTTGTTGTCCAGCCCCATGGG
The DNA here is from genome assembly GCF_013408245.1 of Duganella sp. 1224. Lineage (GTDB taxonomy): Bacteria > Pseudomonadota > Gammaproteobacteria > Burkholderiales > Burkholderiaceae_D > Rugamonas. The sequence continues at coordinate 61,126 of NZ_JACBYS010000004.1, read as the reverse complement.
CAAGCACAGCTGATGCATGCTGCATGACGCGCAGCTCGCCTTCAGCACCTCTATCGTCGCGCCGGGAATCACCAGCGAAGGAAGTTCTCGTATCATGCGGCTAGTGTAGCCCATCAACCGCCGTTCGGGCGGCAATTCCGCAGTTGGCCGTTCAGGTATTCACGTCGGCGGCGGACCACGCGGGGCGCTGAAAATATTTTTTCAAAAACCACTTGCATGCGATTGAATTGCTCGCTATAGTTCAACCATCAACACATCGCAACCGATCTAATCGCTAACTAATTTAAGGAGATTGACCATGAAACGTACCCTCATCGCTGCCGCCCTGCTGGCCGCCACCGCTTTCGCCCACGCCGCCACGCCCGCCAACGACACCACCATCGTGCTGGTGCACGGCGCCTTCGCCGACGGGTCCAGCTGGAGCAAAGTGATCCCCATCCTGGAAGCCAAAGGCTACAAGGTGGTGGCCGTGCAAAACCCGCTGAGCTCGCTGGCCGACGACGTCGCCGCCACCCAGCGCGTGGTGGACGCGCAAACCGGCAAGGTGGTGCTGGTGGGCCACTCGTGGGGCGGCACCGTGATCACCGAGGCCGGCACCAGCGACAAGATCAAGGCGCTGGTCTACGTGGCCGCGTTCGCCCCGTCGGAAGGCGAGGCCACCGCCAATCTGGGCAAGGACTACGCCGTGCCGCCTGGCATCGCCACGCTGAAGGCCGACGCCGGCGGCTACCTGTGGCTGCCCGCCGACTCGGTGGCACAGAACTTCGCCCAGGACGTGACCGCGGCCGAGAAAAAAATGATTGCCGCCACCCAGGGCCCGATTGCCGCCAAGGCCTTCGGCGACACCACCACCGTGGCCGCCTGGAAAAACAAGGCCAACTACTACATCGTTGCCAGCAAGGACCGCATGATCGCGCCGGAACTGGAGCAGGCCTTCGCCAAGAAGATCAACGCCACCGTCACCACGCTGCCGACCAGCCACGTGCCGATGGTGTCGCAGCCGGCCAAGGTGGCCGAGGTGATCATCGCCGCCGCCCAGCGCTAAGCGCACTTTCAGCTTAAAAGCCAAGCAGGCATGCCCCTGGGCACGCCTGCTTTTTCGTTCTTGCCAACGCCAGTCTTTGATAGGAGAATCAAGCCAGCCCCTGCATACGTCAAGGATGATATGAAGCCACTCGGCATCAAGGCTAAAGTCGCGCTCGTCACCAGCATTACTTCGGTCTTGATGATCGGCCTGGTCACGCTGGTGCAGACCCAGCGCATGAAGGCGGACTACACCCGCGTGCTGTTCACGCAACAGACGACGCTGATCAACCGCACCGCGCAAGAGCTGGACGACAAGCTGACCATGCTGCTGGACATCATCGCGCTGTCGGCCCGCAACCAGCCGCCGGCGCTGGCCAGTTCCGAGGAGCAGTTGCGCGAGTATTACCAGAACCGCGCCGTGCTGGCCCTGTTCGACGACCTGCTGGTGATCAGCCCGCAAGGCAAGGTGATTTCCGACCTGCCGCTGGTGCCGGGCCGGGTTGGCATCGACGCCTCCGACCGCGCCTACTTTAAGGCGGTGATGCGCACCCACAAGCCACTGATCACCGAGCCCATCATCGGCCGCGCCAACAAGCAGCCGGTGGTGCAGATGGTGGCGCCGGTGCTCAACGACAAAGGCGAGGTGGTGTGCGTGCTGGTGGGCGTGCTGCGGCTGTACAAGGACAATGTGCTGGGCCATCTGCGCACCGCCAAGGTCGGCAACCACGGCTATTACTTCGCGCTGACCCGCGGCGAGCAGCCGGTGTACGTGCTGCATCCCGACATCACGCGGCTGCTCAAGCCGCGCGATGCCAACGCCAATCCGGCCACCACGCGCGCGCTGCGCGACGGCTTCGAGGGCACGGCGCTGGGCATGGGCGAGGGCCAGCCCACGCTCAACAGCTACAAGCAGCTGAAGTCGGTCGACTGGCTGCTGGCCACGTCGATGCCGATCGAGGAAGCGTTCGAGCCGTTCGAGGGCGTGATCAAGCGCTTGCTGATCTGGAGCAGCGTGGCGGCGGTGCTGACCGCCGTGATGATCAGCATCCTGACAGTGCGCCTGCTGGCGCCATTGGCGCGCTTGCGCAACGCCATCGTCGGCCTGCGCGCCGAGCCCGGCCGCTTCACGCCGCTGCCGGTGCACGCGCGCGACGAGGTCGGCCAGCTGACCGCCGCCTTCAACGACCTGATGCACGAACGGCTGGCGGCCGACGCCCGCCTGCAAAGCTTGGTGGAATTCGCGCCCAACGCCATCGTGGTGGTGGGCGTGGAGGGCCGCATCGAGACCTTCAACCGCGAGGGCGAGCGCTGCTTCGGCTACCCGCGCGACGAGGTGCTGGGCCAGCCGCTGGAAATCCTGGTGCCGGAGCGCCTGCGCAAGCAGCACGTGGGCCACCGCCACCGCTTCTTCGCCGACCGCCTCAGCGCCGAGCCGGTGCGCATGGGCGACGGCAGCGCCACCTATGGCCGGCGCCGCGACGGCAGCGAGTTTCCGGTCGAGGTCAACCTGAGCGCGGTGCGCACCGACCAGGGCACCAAGGTGCTGGCGGTGATTTCCGACATCACCGAGCGCCACCGCCTGCAACAGGAAATCGAGACGCGCGCGCTGGAGCTGGAGCGCGAGCGCGACCGCGCCCAGGCCGCCAACCGCGCCAAGAGCGATTTCGTTGCCAACATGAGCCACGAGATCCGCACGCCGATGAACGCGGTGCTGGGCATGGTCTACCTGCTCGGCAACACGCAGCTGACGCCGCAGCAGCGCAAGTACCTGAACATGGTGCGCGTGTCCGGCCAGTCGCTGCTGGGCATCCTCAACGACGTGCTGGACTTTTCCAAGATCGAGGCGCGCAAGCTGGAACTGTCACCGGTCGACTTCACGCTGGACGAGACCATGAATTCGCTGGCGACGATGATGACCATGAGCGCCGGCGACAAGGAACTGGAGCTGGCCATCAGCGTCGACGCGGCCATTCCCAACCGCCTGTACGGCGACGCCATGCGGTTGCAGCAGATCCTGGTCAACCTGGCCGGCAACGCCATCAAGTTCACCGAGCAGGGCGAGGTGGTGGTCAGCGTGCAGCTGACCGCGCGCGACGACCAGAGCGCGCTGCTGCGTTTCGAGGTGCGCGATACCGGCATGGGCATGACCGACAGCCAGCTGGGCCAGCTGTTCAACGCTTTTTCGCAGGGCGACCAGAGCATCACGCGACGCTTTGGCGGCACCGGCCTGGGACTGGCCATCACCAAGCGTTTGATCGAGCTGATGGGCGGGCAGATCGCCGTCAACAGCAAGCCGGGGCAGGGCTCGACCTTCTGGTTCAGTCTGCCGTTCGGCATCCAGGCCGACCAGACCGACGAGCGGCGCCGGCCGGCGCTCGGCCAGCGCCGCCTGCTGGTGGCGGACGACAACCGCACCAGCCGCGACCTGGTGGCGCGCCTGATCCGCGCCTGGGGCTGGCAGGCGGACGAGGTGGATTCGGGCGAGGCCGCGCTGCGCCGCTACCGCCAGAGCATCGATCACCAGCAGCCGTATGACGTGGTGCTGGCCGACTGGCACATGCCGGGCATGGACGGGCTGGCGACGGCCAAGGAAATCCGCGCCGCCGCCAACGGCAAGCCGCAACCGATCGTGGTGATGCTGAACGCCTTCGCGCGCGACCGCATCGAGGAGATCTCGCACGCGCCGGAGGCGGATGTGGTGCTGGTCAAGCCGATCACCAGCTCCAACCTGTTCGACGCGCTGCACCAGGCGCTGGCCACGCAGGGCGAGGCCGATCAGCAGGCGGTGCCGGACACCGGCATCGTCGGCACGCTGGCCGATATACACTTCCTGCTGGTGGAGGACAATCTGCTGAACCAGGCGGTGGCGCGCGGCATCCTGGAACACGCCGGCGCCACGCTGGACATCGCCGGTGATGGCCGCCAGGCGGTCGACATCATGCGCGAGCGCGCGGCCGACTACGACCTGGTGCTGATGGACATGCAGATGCCGGTGATGGACGGCTTTACCGCCACCCGCATCCTGCGCCAGGAACTGCAACTGGACTTGCCGATCATCGCGATGACGGCCGGCGTGCTGGAGTCCGAACGCGATCGCAGCCGCGAGGCCGGCATCACCGATTTCATCCCCAAGCCGATCGAGGTGGACGAGATGCTGGCGGTGCTGAAACGCCATCTGCCGAAGCACGCCCCGCCGCCGCCACCATCCGCGCCCGCCCCGGCCCCGGCGCCCGCCGAGGCGGCAGCGCCGCCCGTGCCGCCGATGTCCTCGCCAGCGCCCGCGCCGACGCCGGCCGCCATTGAAGACGAATTGCTAGCCTCCATGGCCGCCGCCGCCCAGGCCCCGGTGTTCGCCCCCTCCGTGGCGGTCCCGCTGGCCGGCGCACCGCAACAGCAACCCGCACCGCCGCCCAAGCTGGTCAGCCCGCCAGCGCCAGCCGGCGATCTCCCCGTCTTCAATATGGACGGCCTGATGCGCGTGATGGGCAAGGACGCCAAGGGCCGCGCCGCCCTGTACAAGATGGTGCGCGGCGCGCTGGACGCCGGCATGGCGCCGGTCGAACAAGCCGGCGAGGCGCTGCGCGAAGGCCGGCTGCGCGACGCCGCCAAGCTGTTCCACGGCCTGCGCGGCGCCGTCGGCGTACTGGGCGCCAAACGGCTGATCCAGGCCACCATCGACGCCGAAGACGCCATCCAGGACCAGCGTGAAGACGCCATCACCGAGCGCTACCAGCAAGTGCGCAGCGAACTGGAACGCGCGCTGGCCGAAGCCCGCGCCTGGCTCGACCGTCAACAACCCTGATTCCACACAGATGTAAGCGTTTGTGCGCCGGGCAACATGCCCGGCTGCACAACTTTTAGGCGTTTACGCAACAGTTTCCCCCCGCCCGCGCACATCCATAAATCATATTGATAATAATTCGCATTTACGTTTCGGTATTTTATTGTTACAATATTTCCCACTAATTTACTAATGAACCGGCAAGCCAGACGCGGCATGAACACTGTTTCACAGCGCAGCCAGCCTTCTCTTTTGGACGAAAGAAGCACATGGCAATGATCAAGAGTCGCAAACATGCGCAGACGCGCTTCCACCAACACATGAGCGCCGCGCTGGCCGCGATGCTGCTGCCGGTGGCCGCCCACGCCGCCGACACCCCCAACGACGCCGCCGACCAGGCCAAGCCGCAGACCATGCAGGAAGTGCAGGTCAACGGCTCGCGCGAGAATGATTTCAAGGCCGAACGCGCGTCGTCCGCCAAGTACACCGAAAAACTGGTCGACACCGCCCAGACCCTGACCGTCATCAAGAAAGAACTGATCGAGCAGCAGGGCGCCACCACGCTGACCGAGGCGCTGCGCAACACCCCGGGCGTGGGCGCCTTCTTCCTCGGCGAAAACGGCTCGACCAACACCGGCGACGCCATCTACATGCGCGGCTTCGACGCCTCCAGCAGCATCTACGTGGACGGTGTGCGCGACATCGGCTCGATCTCGCGCGACACCTTCAACATCGAACAGATCGACGTGCTGAAAGGCCCGGCCGGCACCGACAACGGCCGCTCCTCGCCAACCGGCTCGATCAACCTGGTCAGCAAGCAGCCGCAACTGGAAAACGCCTACCTCGGCTCGGCCACCTACGGCAGCGGCAAGCAGCGCCGCGCCACCGCCGACATCAACACCGTGATCGACGCCGACAGCGGCACCGCCTTCCGCCTCAACCTGCTGGACCAGGACAGCGAGAACCCGGGCCGTGACTTCGTCAAGGCCAAGCGCTGGGGCGTGGCGCCGTCGGTCGCCTTCGGCCTGAACTCGCCGACCCGCGTCTACCTGAACTACTTCCACGTCAAGCAGGACAACATCCCGGACGGCGGCGTGCTGACCATCGGCCTGCCGGGCTGGACCCCGCCGCCGGACATCGCCGCCGTGCCGGCCACCGCCACCTCGCCGGCCAAGCCGGCCAAGAGCTTCGCCTTCATGGCCGGCGCCGCGCCGGTCGATCCAAAGAACTTCTACGGCTCGGTGCTGGACCACGACAACGTCAAGGCCGACATGGCCACCGTCAAGGTCGAGCATGACTTCGCCAATGGCGCCAAGCTGGTCAACACCAGCCGCTGGGGCAAGACCAAGCAGGACTACCTGCTGACCTCGTTCATGGCCACCAACGCCAACCTGGCTGCCAACGTCGCCGGCAGCGATCCGTCGACCTGGACCATGCTGCGCACCAACCTGACCACCAAGGACCAGCAGAACGAGATCCTGACCAACCAGACCACCGTCACCGCCGACTTCGTCACCGGCGCGCTGAAGCACACGGTGGTGGGCGGCGTCGAGCTGACCAACGAAAAGCAGATCAACTACACCTACGCCAACACCGCGCCGGCGGCCACCGCCGGCCTGCCGCCGACCAGCATCTACCACCCGAACCCGAACACGCCGATCAGCAGCGCCCAGGTCAACCTGCAGCGCAACGGCGGCCGCACCGAGGGCACCACCAACACCCAGAGCGTGTACGCGTTCGACACCGTCAAGTTCGGCGAGCAGTGGATCTTCAACGGCGGCGTGCGCGTCGACCACTACAACACCAGCTACAACGCCATCACCGTGCAGGCCGTCACAACGCCGCAGACGATCCCGGTCGGCACGCTGGTGGGCAGCAGCATCGAGGCTGGCGACAACCTGGTCAACGGCAAGCTGTCGGCGCTGTACAAGCCGACCCAGAACAGCAGCGTCTACGCGCTGGTGGCGTCGTCGAAAGCGCCGCCGGGCAGCGCCAACTTCGCGCTGAGCACCGCCGCCAACAGCGCCGCCAATCCGAAATTCGACCCGCAGGAAACCACCAACTATGAAGTGGGCAGCAAGTGGGACCTGCTGGGCCAGAAGCTGTCGTTCGCCGGCGCCTTGTTCCGCACCGAGGTGAAAAACGAGGTGGAGCAAGACCCGGTGGACGCCAAGTACTACCAGACCGGCAAGAAGCGCGTGCAGGGCGTGGAGCTGAGCGTGACCGGCGAGATCCTGCCGAAGTGGCTGATCAGCGCCGGCTATGTGCACCAGTCGACCAGCGTCGAGTCGGGCAAGGTGGTGACCGCCAGCGGCGAGAACCAGCTGAGCTACACGCCGAAGCAGTCGTTCACCGCGTGGACCTCGTACACGCTGCCGTTCGGCCTGCAGATCGGCGGCGGCGCCCGCTTCAGCGACAAGCTGGCGCGCGGCACCGACGGCGCCGTCGGCACCCCGGCCTACGCCGATTCGTACTGGGTGTTCGACGCCATGGCGGCCTACCCGATCAACAAGCACGTCGACCTGCGCCTGAACGTCTACAATCTGGGCGACAAGGATTACGTGCAGGCGATTAACAAGTCGGGCTACCGTTACACCCCGGGCACGCCGCGCTCGGCCAGCCTGACGGCCAACTTCAAGTTCTAAGCGCGCGGTTCCCGCTTCCGTGTTGCTGGCCCCGTCGTTCCTGGTAGCGGCGGGGTTTTTGCTTTGTAGAGGAGCTTCATCATGATGTTGCATATCCCCGGTGTGCTGAGCCGCGAGCAGGTGGCCGCCATGCGCCGCCAGCTGGACGCGTCCGACTGGATCGACGGCCGCGCCACCGTCGGCGAGCAGGGCGCCAAGGTCAAGCAGAACCGCCAGTTGCCGGAGACCGCGCCGCTGGCGCAGCAGCTGGGCCAGACCATCCTGACGGCGCTGGCCAACCACCCGCTGTACTTCTCGGCTGTGCTGCCGCTGCGCACCATCCCACCGCTGTTCAACAGCTACGCCGGCGGCGAGCACTACGGCGCGCACGTGGACGGGTCGATGCGCCGCATTCCCGGCAGCGGCGAATGGGTGCGCACCGACGTCTCGACCACGGTGTTCCTGTGCGACCCGGAGGAGTACGACGGCGGCGAGCTGATCGTCACCGACGCCTACGGCGAGCACGAGGTCAAGCTGCCGGCCGGCGACGCCATCATCTACCCGTCGACCAGCATCCACCGGGTGGAGCCGGTGACGCGCGGCGCCCGTGTCTGCTCATTCTTCTGGACCCAGAGCATGGTGCGCGACGACATGCGCCGCGGCATGCTGCTGGAGCTGGACCAGAACATCCAGAGCCTGCGCGCGCGGCTGGGCGATTGCCCGGAACTGGTCGGCATCACCGGCCACTACCACAACCTGCTGCGCCAGTGGAGCGAGGTCTGAGTCAGGCGACGGCCACGTCCACCACCCAGACCACGCCAAAGCGGTCCTTCAGCATGCCGTACAGCGGCGTCCACGGCGCCGGCGCCAGCGCCTGCAGCGCCGTGCCGCCCTCGCTCAGCTTGCGCCACAGCGCGGCGATCTCGTCGACGTGATCGCCGCGCAGCGACACGTAGTAGGCGTTTTCGCCCGCGCTCCACGGCGTCGCCGACGCCACATCGCAGGCCATGATGCGGAAACCGTTGGCGGCCACCACCTGGCCCCAGATGATGCGCTCGGCATCGGCGGGATGCGCGACCTGGCCCATCTGGGCATAGGTCACCTGCGTCAGCGCGCCATCGAAGACCGCCTGATAAAACGCCAGCGCCGCGCGCGCCTCGCCGCGCAGGTTGATGTGGGTAACGGCAGTAACGGACATAAGAACTCGCTTTCTGAAAGGTGAGCAACATTGCTGGCGCTACTATAGCCAGCCCTCCTGTCACCTTTTGTCAGCAGCGTGCCTCCTCACGCCAGCGCTTTGAGCTGCCCCTTGAACACGCCCGCCAGCGTCTGCAACAGGAACAGCGCGATGGTCACGCTGGCGATGGCCAGCACCAGCAGGGCGATGCCGTCGGTGACCACGCTGTTGGCGTAGCCGGCATAGCGGATTGCCGCGCCGGCCGAGGCCGCCAACGGGAAGCTGGCCGCCCACCACGACACGCGGAACGGCGAGCAGTGCGGCAGGTGGCGCAAGCGGCCCAGCAGCACCGCCAGCACGAACAGCGTCAGCATGTACAGCGCCTGGGCGAACAGGTCGATGCCGCCGGTGGTGGTGACGTAGGCGGTGAAGCCGACCGCGAACGGCGCCACCAGGATCAGCAGCGACGGCTGCAGCGGCGCCGCCAGCGGTTCCTCCAGCACCAGCCGCTGGAAGATCAGCGTGAACAGCGGCAGCGCGAAGAACAGGCCGACCGCCAGGCCAAACACCATCACGCCGTGCAGGCCGTCCCATTGCAGCAGCGGCACGGCCAGCGGCACGTCCAGCATGCCGACCACCGGCACGATCCAGGCCGGCGCCACGTGCGGCGCCTCCAGCCGCACCGTCATCCAGCGCATGACGATGACCCAGGCCAGCGCCGTCATACCGACCGCGCCCAGCAGCCACGACAGGCGCGCCAGCGCCAGGCTGTAGTCGGCCAGCACGAAGGGCAGCAACAGCAGGCTGATCATCGGCGTGCCGAACAGGTTGGAGGCGATCGGATGCGTGAACTCGGCGCGCACCGCGTCCCAACCGGACCAGGCCTTGACGCCGTAAGCGGCCACCAGCGCCGCAAAGGCCGCCAGCGCCGCCAGGCCGATCGCCTGGCTGATCCACAACGGCGCGCCGAAGTGCTGGTGCGCCAGTTTCCAGGCGACCGACAGGCCGGTCAGGCCCATGACGCCGCCAAATATGCCAACCGGCAGATAAGAGAGGGGGGTGGATTCGTTTTGCATGATGGTCAACCGGTGAAATACGATGTTGCCATTTTCCAGCCGTCCGCCGGCACTGGCGATGCTCCGAAGGGCAGATTTTTTGCTCGTTCGTCTCAACCGCTACTTCTGGCAGAGGCAGCCGGTTGTTTATCCACACCGATGGATGATGCTACGCCGTTCGTCCGATGACAGCCGGGCGGCCCCGGCGCAGACTTGCCGCCTTACCCACCACCCGAGGAGCAGGCATGACCGACAACGAAAAAATCATCCGTGAACTGTATCAACGCGCCGAGGTGCAGGACAGCACCGGCTTCGTCGAACTGTTCTCGGCCGACGGCTATTTCCACGACGTCTCGGCCGGCCAGAAATACTACGGCGCCGACATCGGCAAAACCGTCGACATCTACGCCACCGCCTTCCCCGACATGCACCGCGCGCTGGAAGAGGTGATGGTGATGGGCGACGTGGTGGTGGTGCAATTGTCGCTGAACGGCACCCACCAGGGCCCGCTGGTGCTGCCGGCCGGCACCATCGCGCCAACCCGGCAGACCATCCACGCGCCATGCTGCGACGTCTTCCGCCTGAGGGACGGCAAGGTGATCTCGTTCGACTGCTACACCGCCGCCACCATCCTGTTCGCCCAGCTCGGCGTGCTGGCCAATCTGTCGGCCGCCTTGCACAGCGCGTAAAAAGAGATATATACTTCGTATACGTTTCGTATATGGAGTATCGCATGGGCATTGTGAACATCGACGAGGATCTGCACGACCAGATCCGCAAGGCCAGCGCGGTCAGCTGCCGCTCGATCAACGCGCAGGCGGCGTTCTGGATCAAGATCGGCATGCTGGCCGAAACCAATCCCACGCTGTCGTTCAACGAACTGGTGGCGCGCGAGCTGCGCGCCGCCGGCGTCGACGCCCGGCATCTGAAGGCGGTGGCCACATGACCAAGCGGCCGGAAGAACTCGCCCTGATGGCGGAGTCCGGCCGGCTGCTGGCCAGCGTGTTCAGCCACCTGGACCAGCTGGACCTGATCGGCATGTCGACCATGCAGGTCAACGACCTGGTCGAGCGCTTCATCGTCGACGATCTGCAGGCGCGTCCGGCCAGCAAGGGCCAGTACGGCTACGCCTACGCGCTGAACGCCTCGCGCAACAGCGTGGTCTGCCACGGCGTGCCGTCCGCCAGCGACATCCTGCGCGACGGCGACATCGTCAACTTCGACATCACGCTGGAAAAAAACGGCTACATCGCCGATTCCAGCAAAACCTACCTGGTCGGCGCCGTGTCGTCGGCCGCGCGCAAGCTGGTGCAGGTGACCTACGATGCGCTGTGGATGGGCATCAACACCGTCCGCCCCGGCGCGCGGCTGGGCGACATCGGCCACGCCATCGCCCGCCACGCCAGCCGCCACGGCTACAGCGTGGTGCGCGAATACTGCGGCCACGGCATCGGCCGCGAGATGCACGAGGCACCGCAGGTGCTGCACTGGGGCAAGCCACACACCGGCCTGGTGCTGCGCGAAGGCATGTGTTTCACCATCGAACCCATGCTCAACCAGGGCGGCCGCGCCGTCCACACCGAGGACGACGGCTGGACCGTGGTCACCGACGACGGCAAGCTCTCCGCCCAGTTCGAGCACACGGTGGCCGTCACCCGCGGCGGCGTGCGGGTGCTGACGCTGCGCCCCGGCGAAAGGACGCCGCACCACTGATCAGATGCCCTCGCGGGTCGGCATGATCACCATCTGCTGCATGTTGACGCGCTTCGGCAGCGAGACGATGAACTCGACCGCGGTGGCGATGTCCTCCGCCTTCAGGAACTCGATCGACTGCGCGGCGTTTTGCAGCCAGTCGATGGCGCCCTGGAAAGTGAAGTGGCTCTGCAGCTCAGTCTCGGTGATGCCCGGCTCGATGACCGAAACGCGGATGTTCTTCGGTCCCAGCTCCAGCCGCAAATGGCGCGTCAGGTGGCTGACGAAGGCCTTGGTGGCCGAGTACACCGCGAAATAGCCATACACGTACTGGCCGGCGATCGACGAGGTGTTGATCAGGTCGACCGCCTTGCCCTCGGCGGCGGCGGCTTCCAGTTGCGGCACGAAGGCCTGGATCACGCGCATGGCGCCGGTCACGTTGAGGTCGATCTGCGATTCCCATTCGCGCTGCGGCTGGTTGCCGATGGCGCCCGGCAGCATCAACCCGGCGTTGTTAAACACCAGATCGGCATTGCCGTAGTGGGCCAGCACGGCGGCCGCCGCCGCCTGCACCGACGCCTGGTCGGTGACATCGGTGACCAGCGCCAGCGCGTCGCCGCCCCGGGCGTGGATTTCCGCCGCCAGCGCCTCCAGCGCATCCTTGCGGCGCGCCAGCAACGCCACCTTGGCGCCACGGGAAGCCAGCAACAGCGCGGTGGCGCGGCCCATGCCGCTGGACGCGCCGGTGATCACGGCAACACGGCCGCTCAGATTGGTAGTGGTCATCTTGGTTCTCCTTGGGTTGGATATGGTGTCGGTTGACGGGAACCACTTTACGGAGCGGCGGGCAATGCCGGTAGTCAGGGCGCGGCGATATCAATCACAACTAACGGTTGTTAATCGGCTATACTGCCCGCATGGACGAACTGCGCGCGATTTCCACCTTCATACGGGCTGCCGAGCTGGGCAGCTTCAACCGCGCCGCCACCGCCCAGGGCACGACACCGCAGGCCGTCAGCAAGACGGTGCGGCAGCTGGAGCAGCACCTGGGCGTGCGCCTGTTCCACCGCACCACCCGCAAAAGCGCGCTGACCGAGGACGGCCAGTTGCTGCTGGACTCGGTGCGCGCCAGCATGGAAGGCTTTACCAGCGCCCTCAACCGCGTCAAGCACGCCGCCCGCGAGGACGTCGGCCTGATCCGCATCAGCGCCGGCGGCGCGGTCGGGCGCAAGGTGCTGATGCCGCTGGTGGCCGAGTTCAGCCGGCTGCATCCGGGCGTCAGCTTCGACCTGGTACTGGAAGACGGCAGCACCGACACGGTCGGCGAACGGATCGACCTCGGCTTCAAGGCCGGCAACGCGCCGACCGCGCAAGTGGTGTCGCGCCGCCTGTTCCCGATCCGGCTGGTGGTGTGCGCCACGCCAGCCTACCTGGCCCAGCATGGCGCGCCCGACACCATCGACAGCCTGGCCCGCCACCACTGCATCGGTTACCGCCAGCCCGGCACCGGGCGGCCGGTGCCGTGGGAATTCAACGTCAACGGCGAAACGCAGTACCAGACCATGCCCTACGTGGTCTGCTGCAGCGACCCCGAGGCCGAAATGCAGGCGGTGCTGAACGGCATCGGCATCGGCCAGATCGACAGCATCAACGCCACCGCGCCGTTGCAGTCGGGCGAACTGGTGCCGCTGCTGACGCACACCACCAGCGACCGCATGGGCCTGTATCTCTACTATGCGCAGCGCACCGACATGCCCAGCCGCGTGCGCCGCTTCATCGACTTTGCCGTCTCTCATCTCATCAAAGGTTAAAGCCATGTTCACCAAGCATTACGAAGTCAATCCCGCCCACATCGATTTTCAGGGCGTCGTCGACGGGCTGTACTACCCGTTCTACATGGAATGGACGCGCCACGCGTTCATGAAAGAAGCGCTCGGCATCGACATCGAGGAGGAATTCAAGCAGGGCAAGATGTACATGGTGCTGGAATACTCGCTGCGTTTCCGCAAGAGCCTGACCAAGGACGACCAGGTCGAAGTGACCTGCGAATTGCAGAAACACGAGAAGCGCAACCGCGTCAACTTCTTCCAGCAGATCAAGGTGGGCGGCGAGGTGTACGCGGACGCCACCTTCGTCGCCACCTGCTTCGTCAACGGCCGCCCGTCGGTGCCGGAGGCGGTGGCAGAGGCGCTGGCGAAACTCGCCTGATCAGCCCGGCGCTCAGGCGTCGGCCGGGCCGATGCGCAAGGCCAGCGCGGCCTTGTCGCGCACCTCCAGTTTGTCGTAAATCTTCTGGATAAAATTGCGCGCGGTGGCCGGCGCGATCTGCAAGGCGCGCGCCACCTCCTTGTGCGAATAACCCTGGCTGAACAGGCGCGCCACCATCAGTTCGCGCTCCGACAGCCGCGCCAGCGGCTGGTCGGTCATGGCGTAGACAAACAGCAGGCCCCGGTGACGCCGCACCCTCATCTTGACCCGCGCGCCACGAAACGCCATCACGCCGACCCGCGACAGCGCCGCCATCACCCGGTCCGGCAAGCGCTGCCCGCGCCATGACGGACATTCCAGATTCACCAGCCGCACAAATTGCGGCGTGCAATATTCCAGATCGCCGGACGGCGTGACCACCGCCATCGCGCACGCGCCGCCCCCGGCGCTGGTGTCGCGCGAGCGGCTGATCGCCAGCGCCTGGCGAAAGTGGGGCGCCAGCGCCTGCAACAGGCGCTCGTCGGCGGCGGAAAACAGACTGGCTTCGCGCGCGCGAAACAGCGACAAGCCTTCCCAGTAACCGGACTGCGGCTCTTGCGCCGCCAGCACCAGGCCGTTGGCGTGGCGATAGCGGTCCGCATAGTCGCGCACCACCGCGTAGCCACTACCGGCAAACAGGTCGCGGGCGGTGTAGGCATAGGCCTGGTGCGGACGCGCCATGGCCGACTGCAACACCGTGTCCAGACTGCTGATGGCCTCCCAGTCCAGATGCAGCGAGTCCGGTTCGTTATGGGTGAGCGAGGCATGCACGACGGCGTTGGCGTCGCCGGTTTCCAGCGACATGATGCGCGCCGAATCAAAGGTCAGCACCTGGGCGGTGGCCGCGAAGGCGAAGGCGGGAAATTCATCGACCGGCACTTCCCGCGTGCCGCGGTAAAGCTGCAACAGGTAGTCGTTGTAGTCCATTGTTCGCCTCAACTCGTAATGCAATTGCACCATTCCCACCCAGGCAGCATGCGCGCACACTGCATCGCAGCGCAGGCAATTCGCAGCGCCATATGTGACTTTTCTCAACCACAACAGGAGGCACTATGTCGGACCTCGAAAAAGTGAGTCTCACGGTGGCCGAATCCGGCCTGCCGCACGCAACCGATCAATTCTTCTCGGCCCTCATGCATCTGGTCGGCATCAAATCGCCGCACAAGCTGGCGCTGCTCGGCAGCATCACGTCATATGAAATCGTGCCGGACGCGCCGATGTTCAATCAGTATATTTTCCGCTCCTGGGTCGACCGTTCGATCTACAACTCGCCATCCGATCCCGGCTCGCCAAGCTTTTACGCGCGCCATTCCAACGTCTACAGGGAACTGCTGACGCGCAGCACCGCCAAGATCGAAGCCACCATTCCGGCGGCGGTACAGGCGGAGATCGACACCAAGATGCAGGTCATTGGAACCTATCAGGAAAAAATCGAGGACGAACGGATGCGCGTCAACGAGGCGTGGAAAAAATACGCGGCCAGCGCCGGCCTGACCGATCCAAAATCGCACGAATATGTCATTGCCAGCATCGGCTTCCGCTCAGCGGAGCTGGCGTTTGAAAAACTGTCGCAGTGGCGCAAGACCATCTCGCGCCTGTCCAACAGCGTGGAGCTGTTGCGTGCCACGGTGCTGTCGCCGGAGGACCGTACGCTGCTGGCCGCTTACGAGTACACTACGCTCGAAGAGTTTAAGATGAAGCGGCCAAAGACAGCGGGCATCGAATCCGCTTACAAGCTGGACGAGGTGATGCTGGGAGATTTCGACCGTTACGGCATCCCCTCGTCTTTCGAGGATGGCCAGGACATCCTGCCGTCCATCGATCTGGAAGAATTCCTCAAGCGCAAAGGCGCGCGCTCGATCATCATCGAAAGGAACAGCCAGTTCGACTACCGCCATGAGGACTCGTGGTCCGGCTCCGGCGGCGGCAGCTTCGGCTTCCTGAGCCTGAACGTCAACGCCGGATCGAGCTCCACATTTACCGAGACGGTCAAGCGCATCGGCAAGCTGGAATTGAATTTTGAAAACATCGCCGAAGTGTTCGCCATTCGCGGCCCGTGGTTCTCGCTGGCCGGCCTCACCCATCCGGTATCGCGCAAGGAACTGGCGCGCGATCCCAAGGGCCTGGCGGTGCCGCTGACCTACCTGGTGCAGTCGGCCATCATCGCGCGCGGCCTGACGCTGACCGTCCATTTCGACAATTCCGATGACTGGGACAAGTTCACCCAATCCAGCGGCGGCGGCGGCGGCGGCGGCGGCGGCAGCATCTTCGGCATTTCGATCGGCGGCGGCGGTGGCGGAGGTGGCGAAAGCACGGAAAAAAGCCGTGACCGGGCCAGCTCGACCATTACCTTCGGCGACGATTCGAACCAATGCCGCATCCTCGGCTTCCGGCTGCAACCGATGCTGGAGCCGGCGCAGCACCAGGCGCCGGTGAGCATGCTGCGGCCGTGGATGAACGTGATGGCCACGAAGGAACTGGATGCGCTGATGAGCCTGCCAGCGGTGCGGCTGTGAGACAGAGGCTGCCGTGAACATCCAACCTGTCCGCGTCGGCCTGCTGGCGGTCGTCCTCGGCGGCTGCGCCGCGCCGCAAGCCGATGTCTTCATCGAGGCGGTCAACATCACCTACCTGCCGCCGGCCGACGCACGCGTGGCCACCGACCCCACGCCCAGCGCGACAGCGGTGCCGGTGGTGGCGGTGCCCCACCAGAGCAGAAGCTACCCGGTCTGCTTTTACGACGACCACTTCAGCGGCGACAAGAAGGCGGCCGAGCTGGAACGGCTGCGCAAGGAAATCGCCGCCGCCGTTAAGCCGCGCGTGTTAGTCAAGTCCGTCGGCAGCCGCCAGATGGTGGCCGAAGGGCCGGCCAGCGGACTGCGCGCGCTGGCCGCGCTGTGGCCGCAACTGGGCTGCATCGGCCAGCCGGCCACACCGGCCGACGTGTTCAAGCGCGAAGCCTGCCAGGAGGACATGAGAAAACGCCTGGCCAGCGCCAGCATCGACGTCGAGCAGAGCGGAGAAGGGCGCTACTACCTGTGCGCCGGCTCCTGACATATGGTGCCGGCAAGCCGCATAGCACGAGCGGCAAAGCCGCGTGCACTGCCGACTCGGATCATCAAGGCTGGATCGAAATATCCAGCGCCTATTTCGGGGTCATGCAACCTCGCATTGCTACGGCTTCGACCGGAGATGGCCACACCGCCGAGCGCTGCGAGCAGCGCACCATTTCGCTGGCGGGAACACGGCTGGCGGCTGGCGCCTCGCCAGTAACAAATGAAGGGCATCGAGCTGGACTGCCGGCCGGTCCGCAAGGACTACATAACCGGCCAAGCCGCGCGCTGCAGCTACAGGCAGAGGGAGTACGACCTTGAGGCCACGGTCAAGCTGATCTGCCTCTTTATGAGCACCCGAGGATCAAGATCGTGTACTTCAACGACGAGCGGGTGCAAAGGGTGCTGGGTGGGGGGCGCGTCAAGTCCCTCGCCGGCTATAACTACTCGTTGATCGGCACGGCCAAGCTGAATGGTGTCGACCCCTCAGCCTGGTTGCTTCACGTGCTGACGCATATCGCCGATCATCCCGTCAACCGGGTTGATGAATTCTTGCCTTGGGACTGTAATCTGTCAGCAGCTCTCTGAGATAATGCCGCCTCCCAGCGGTGTGACGCCATCATCGATCAAATTACCAAACAACTCAAGACGTCACTGGGCAGACGCTTACGAACGATTGGCGAGCTGGCACTGCAGCAACAGGTCAAATTTGATCCCCGGTGCTGGATGCCACTCAACCAGTCCGCTCAGTTTTCCGCTGGATCGGTTACCTGATCAAAAGCCTGCTGCAGGGCAAACACCTCTCGATGATGTTAATATTGTGGCTCTCAAATAGGCTCCTCGCCGCCTCTCCTGGAAGACGGAACCTCCGGGAAAAATACCGGTTTCAAGTAGCAACTTCAAAAAAATCCCAAAACCAACAATTATGACCGTGCTTTGATTGGCAGCAGATTAGGCGAGCAGACTCAGGGTAACAATAAAGCCATGCGCACACATCGCGACTGGAGCAATCATGGCTATCGATGTCTACCTTCAAATTGACGGCATTAAAGGCGAATCCTCCGACGACGAACATCAAGGTTGGATCGAGTGCACCTCCGTGAGCTGGCTCATGTCGCAACCCAAATCCGCCACTGCTTCCACCGGTGCCGGTCACACGGCAGAACGCTGCGAACTCAGCGACATTAGCCTCACCAAGCTTGTCGACCTGGCCTCACCAATGTTGGCCCAGCACTGCGCGTGCGGCAATGTCTTTCGCAAAGCCAACATTGAGTTTTTGCGCGCAGACGGCGATGGGCAACGCGTCAAGTATTATGAGATCGAAATGGAGAATGTGCTGATCGCCCATCTGGCACCCAGCATATCGCCTGGCGACGTATTGACCGAACAGGTTAGCCTGAAGTTTGGGAAGATTAAATGGCGCTACACCCGGCAAAAAATAAGCGGCGGTGTTGGCGGCAATACAAGCGGAGGCTGGTGCGCATCCAGTAATCGGCCTATCTGACCTTAGCTATCTGACATGCCTTACATTTATCCGCAGGCTGCAACGCTAGAGCGTCAACCCAAGGTTGGAACGGGCGACTGTGTCGAGTTGGTTCGCTATTATGCTGATGTCCCCGACCACCGAATCTGGACAGCGGGAGCGCGCGTGCTGGACAACAAGAACGTAGCGCCGGGCACTGCCATTGCGACTTTCGTTCATGGGCGTTACCCAAACAATGACAAAGGTAACCATGCGGCTTTTTTTCTTCGTCACGGAGCGCCTGGCGATGGCTTCTGGGTAATCGACCAATGGAAGGACGGCAACGGCCGGGGCAAAAAGCCCAGAATCTCGGCACGCTATATCAAATCGCTGCACATGAAACTGCGCCCTGATGGCTCCTTCCCCCGAGCAAGCGATAATGCTGACGCCTTCTACGTAATCGAACACAGGTAAGGTCATGACGAACTATGCCATTCCTCTGCTTGCTGCAGCTACCACGATCTTGATGGGAGTAGGTCCCGCTGCCGGGGCAGATCACCGCATTGAATGTCCAACTGAGATACCGCGCAGTTCCATCGCGATTACCCGGGTACCTGCAGGCTGGACAGCGTTCGTGCCGTTTGAGTTCCAGCCGGGCCTGCCCTTGGTCTCGGCCGGGCTCATGTGGGGGCCGCCTTCCACCATGACGATTTCGAAGCCGAGCTTCGTCGGTAAGCTTCATGGCCAGGACATTGAAAAATGGACCCAGCTACGCGAGATGACCGGGTCTGAAAAATGGATGGCTTGCTTCTATGGAGAGGATGGGCGCCACGACGCGATCCTGTCAAAACGAATAGATGACAATGCCACCGAGTGCTCAGTTACTTACGCCACAGAAAAGCGTAGGACGATATTGAATATCCGCTGCAAATGGTAGCCTGTTCTACGCTGATTGCAGCGCAGAACAGGCGACTAAAGCGAAAAGGTCGGAAGTTTAGTCGAAAAATCCATTACCTGAATTTTTTTTGTCGTTTCCCTTGGAAGCCCTGTAAAAACACCACTACTTTAGTTAATTTAAATCACGGCAAAGCGACCGGCCAACGTTACTCCACCGTAACCGATTTGGCCAGGTTGCGCGGCTTGTCCACGTCGGTGCCGCGGGCGACGGCGGCGTGGTAGGCCAGCAGTTGCAGCGAGACCACGTGCAGGATTGGGGACAGCAGGCCGTAGTGTTCCGGCAGGCGGATCACGTGTACGCCTTCGCCCGAGGTGATGCGCGAGTCGACGTCGGCAAAGACGTACAGTTGGCCGCCGCGCGCGCGCACTTCCTGCATGTTGGATTTCAGCTTTTCGATCAGCGCGTCGTTCGGCGCCACCGTGACCACCGGCATTTCTTCCGTCACCAGCGCCAGCGGGCCATGCTTCAGTTCGCCCGCCGGGTAGGCTTCGGCGTGGATGTAGGAAATCTCTTTGAGCTTGAGCGCGCCTTCGAGCGCAATCGGGTAGTGCATGCCGCGGCCGAGGAACAGGGCGTTTTCCTTGCGGGCGAAATCTTCGGCCCAGGCGATGATCTGCGGTTCCAGCGCCAGCACGGCGGCGATGGCGACCGGCAGGTGGCGCATGGCTTTCAGGTGTTCGGCTTCTTCGGCGTCGCTCAGGCAGCCGTTGACTTGCGCCAGCGCCAGCGTCAGCAGGAACAGGCCGGCCAGTTGGGTGGTGAAGGCCTTGGTCGAGGCCACACCCACTTCGACGCCGGCGCGGGTGATGTAGGCCAGCTTGCATTCGCGCACCATGGCGCTGGTGGCGACGTTGCAGATGGTCAGCGTGTGTTCCATGCCAAGGCTGCGCGCATGCTTGAGCGCGGCCAGCGTGTCGGCCGTTTCGCCGCTTTGCGAGATGGTGACGACCAGCGTATTGGGGTGCGGCACGCTGTCGCGGTAGCGGTATTCGCTGGCAATTTCGACGTTGACCGGGATCTTGGCCACCGATTCGATCCAGTACTTGGCGGTCAGGCCAGAGTAGTAGCTGGTGCCGCAGGCCAGGATCAGCAGGCGGTCGATCTGCTTGAAGACGTTGTAGGCGCCGTCGCCGAACAGTTCGGGCATGATGCCGGTGACGCCTTCCAGCGTATCGCCGATGACGCGCGGTTGTTCGAAGATTTCTTTCTGCATGTAGTGGCGGTAGGGGCCGAGTTCGGCCGCGCCGGTGTGCGCCTGCACGGTTTTGACGTCGCGCTGCACTTGCTTGCCGTGGCTGTCGACGATCCACACGCGCCCCAGTTGCAGGTCGACCACGTCGCCTTCTTCGAGGTAGATGATCTGGTCGGTGGTGCCGGCCAGCGCCATGGCGTCCGAGGCAACGAAGTTTTCGCCCTGGCCGAGGCCGACGATCAGCGGCGAGCCCTGGCGCGCGGCCACCACGCGGTGCGGTTCTTCGCGGTGGAACACGGCGATGGCGTAGGCGCCGGTCAGGCGCTTGACGGCTTGCTGCACGGTGTCGAACAGGTCGCCGTTGTACATGTGGTCGACCAGGTGGGCGATGACTTCGGTGTCGGTCTGGCTCTGGAAGACGTAGCCGAGCGCGGTCAGTTCGGCGCGCAATTCGTCGTGGTTTTCAATGATGCCATTGTGGACCAGCGCCACGCGCGCGGCGTCGGCCGACGGCGAGAAGTGCGGGTGGGCGTTGTGCGAGGCCGGCGCGCCGTGCGTGGCCCAGCGGGTGTGGGCGATGCCGGTGAAGCCTTTGAGGTGCGCTTCGTCGATCTGGTGTTCCAGGTCGGCCACGCGCGAGGTGCTGCGCGAGCGTTGCAACTGGCCATCCACGTGCAGGGCGACGCCGCAGGAGTCGTAGCCGCGGTATTCCAGGCGTTTCAGGCCTTCCAGCAGGATGGGGGTGATATTGCGTTGCGCTACCGCGCCGACGATGCCGCACATGGGAAACCTCTTCAATTAAGTCAGGAAGCCATCGTAGAGCAGCGATGGTGAAATATGCTTTCTAATTCTTTCCATATTTGGCATAAAATTTCATTACACTAATCGCGTGAAATATTATTTCGTGGAAGTCGTATGGATGAAATAGATCGTCGTATCTTAAATGCGTTGCAGATGGATGCTGCGCAAACCAACGCCGAGCTGGCGGCGGCCGTGCACGTGTCGCCGCCCACTTGTTTGCGACGGGTCAAGCAATTGCGCGAGTCTGGCGTGATCCAGCGGGAAGTGGCCATTGTGGCGCCGGAGAAAGTGGGTCCCAGCCTGACGGCGCTTGTGGAAATCTCGCTGGATATCCAGGCGGCCGAGCGCATGGTGGAGTTTGAAGCGCTGGTGGCCAACGAGGCGGCGGTGTTGCAGTGCTATCGCGTGGCGCCGGGGCCGGACTTTGTGCTGGTGGTGCAGGTGGCGGATATGCCGGCCTATCACGCGCTGGCGCACCGGGTATTCACCAGCCATGCCAATGTGCGGAATGTGAAGGCTTACTTCTCGACTTTCCGCAGTAAATTCGAGACCCGCATCGCGGTGTGAGCGAAGTTATACACGCTTATCCAGCCGCTGCACACAGCTTGTACAGGGCTTTTCCATGGACTATGCACATGGTTAGTCACAAGTTTGTTCACAGTGTGGCGGCTGACCTGCCGATGGCATCTGAACAACGCGATGAGCCGTGCAGTTATCCAAGGCTTGTCAGACGGATATTCATTAGCTTTTCCCCAGCTTTATGCACAGGCTTAATGGCGGCAAAAAAGTTATCCGTCACTTTTCCGCAGCTTATCCAGCAGTTGCTCAGGTGCTTACCCACAAAGTTATGCACATTTAGCTGGAAAACGGGCGCGTCAGCAGTGTTTCGGCCAGGGCCAAGCCTTGTATACCTCGCTTGCAAGTAAATGGTGTACTTGCCCACCTGTTTTCCCGCGCTTAATCAGGCCTTACTCACATCTTTATCCACAAATAAAAACGGCGCCCGCAGGCGCCGTTGGCTGAGGCAGGCCTGGGCCCGCTTATTTTTTGATCTTGACCGGGCGGGTCCAGTTTTCGATGGTGACCTGGCGCGGACGCGATACCGTCAGCTTGCCGGCCGGCGCATCCTTGGTCAGCGTGGTGCCGGCGCCCAGCGTGGCGCCTTTGCCGACAGTGACCGGCGCCACCAGCTGGCTGTCGCTGCCGATGAAGGCGTCGTCTTCGATCACGGTGCGGAACTTGTTGGCGCCGTCGTAGTTGCAGGTGATGACGCCAGCGCCGATGTTGACGCGCGAACCGATGGTGGCGTCGCCGATGTAGGCCAGGTGGTTGGCCTTGCTGTGCGCGGCCACCTGGCCGTTTTTGATTTCGACGAAGTTACCCACATGCACATCCTCGGCCAGCACGGTACCGGGCCGCAGGCGCGCATACGGGCCAATAAGCGAGGCCTCGCCGACCACGGCCTCCTCGATGTGGCAGAACGGCTTGATCTGCGCGCCAGCCAGGATGCGGGCGTTGACGATGACATTGTGGGCGGCGATGTGTACGCCGTCGCCAATTTCGACCTTGCCTTCAAACACGCAACCGACGTCGATGGTGACGTCGCGGCCGCAGATCAGTTCGCCACGGACGTCGATGCGCGAGGGGTCCAGCAGCGTTACGCCTTGTTCCAGCAGCTGGTTGGCGATGTTGCGCTGGTGGATGCGCTCCAGCTCGGCCAGCTGGACCTTGCTGTTGACGCCGGCCACTTCCCACTGCGCCGACGGCTGCGCCGACACCACCGGCACGCCATCGGCCACGGCCAGCGCGACGATGTCGGTCAGGTAGTACTCGCCCTGGGCGTTGTTGTTCTTGATGTTGCCCAGCCATTTTTTCAGCAGGCGGGTGGGCGCGACCATGATGCCGCTGTTGATTTCCTTGATGGCGCGTTCGCTGTCGTTGGCGTCTTTTTGCTCGACGATGCGCACAATGTGGCCATTCTCACGGACGATTCTGCCCAAACCGGTAGGATCGTCTTGTTCGACCGTCAAAATGCCGAGCTTGTCGTTGCCGGCAACCTGCAGCAATCCGCGCAGCGAGGCGGCGGTGGTCAGCGGCACGTCGCCGTACAGGATCAGGGTCGGGACGTTGTCGTCCAGCTCTGGCAACGCCTGGATGACGGCGTGGCCGGTGCCCAGCTGTTGCGCCTGTTGCGCGGTGGCGACCGGCGTCGGCTGCTTGTCCAGCAAGGCCTGAACGGCTGCGCCGCCGTGGCCGACAATCACGCATAATCGGCTGGCGGACAGGCTGCGCGCGGTGTCCAGCACGTGCTGCAGCAGCGGCTTGCCCGCCAGGGGATGCAAAACTTTCGGCAGCGCGGATTGCATGCGCTTGCCCATGCCGGCGGCGAGGATAACGACGTTCATAGAGGTGCCAAATCGAGAGAGTGTCAAATGCAAAAGTCTAACATGCCCCTGCCAGCCCGCCGGACGCTACACGGCCTGTTCCTGATTGCCGTCATGGCCGTGCTGGCCGCCTGCAGTTCGCTGCGGCTGGCCTACAATAATGGCGACACGCTGCTGTACTGGTGGATCGACGGCTACGTCGACCTGACGTCCGACCAGAAGGAATGGGTCAAGGACGATATCGACCGCTTGTTCCAGTGGCACCGCAAGACGCAGTTGCAGGATTACGTGCAGATCCTGCAAACCGCCCAGCGCCAGCTGGCCGCCGGCCCCACGCAGGCCGACTTGCAGAACGATTTCGACGAGATCAAGAAGCGCACCGAGGCGCTGCTGCTGAAGGCGACGCCGGAACTGGCGGAACTGGCGCGCTCGCTGCAGCCGGACCAGATCGCCACGCTGGAGCGCAAGTTCGCCGCCAACAATGCCGATTTCCGCAAAAAGAATATGCGCGGCGACCGCGACGCGCAGCAACGTTTCCGCTTCAAGAAGTCGATGGAGCAGTTCGAGCTGTGGTTTGGCGATTTCACCAGCGAGCAGGAGGCGGCGATCCGCAAGGCGTCCGACGCGCGGCCGCTGAACAATGAAATCTGGCTGGACGAACGCATCCGCCGGCAGAACAACATCCTGGCCGCGGTGCGCAAGGTGCAGAGCGAAAAACTGGGCAAGGAGGCCACGCAGACGGTAATCCAGGGCCTGATCAAGGATGGCTTCCAGCGGCTGGAAACCTCCGACCGCAAGCCGTTCTTCGACAGCTACGAGGAAGCCAATCTGCAATTTGTGCTGACGGTGATCAACCTGACCACGCAGCAGCAGAAGGCGCACGCGCAGCGCCGCATGCAGGGCTGGATCGACGACTTCCGGGCGCTGGCGGCCAACCAGCGATAGGCGGCGCTGTGGTATGATGGCCTGTTGAATCAATGACTTAGAACAGCGTCACATGCCAAAGAAGCCTTCCAGCAAGTCCGCCAAACCCGCCCGGGTGCCGGTCCACGGTCCGCAACACGCCAACCAGGTACGCATCATCGGCGGCCAGTGGAAGCGCACGCCGCTGCCGGTGCTGAGCGCCTTGGGCCTGCGGCCGACGCCGGACCGCGTGCGTGAAACCGTCTTCAACTGGATCAACCACCAGCGCGACGGCTACTGGGCCGACGCGCAAGTGCTGGACCTGTTTGCCGGCAGCGGCGCGCTGGGCTTCGAGGCGGCCAGCCGGGGCGCGCAATCGGTGACCATGATCGACAGCAACGCGCAAGTCACGCGCCAGCTGGACGACATCAAGACCAAGCTCAAGGCCGAGAATGTGCAGATCATGCGCGGCGACGCGGTGTCGGTGGCGCAGTCGGCCGCCACGCGCGGCCAGCGCTACGACCTGATCTTCCTCGATCCGCCGTACCAGCAAAACTTTCTGGAAAAAACCCTGCCGTTGTGCGCCAAGCTGTTGAAAGAGGGCGGCCTGGTGTACGCCGAGTCCGGGCTGGCGCTGGAATTCGCCGAGGGCGAGGCGCCGGAGTGGATGGCGAACTGGGACATCATCCGCGCTGACAAAGCCGGGATGGTGTTCTATCATTTATTAAAATACAAACCGTAACCGGCTGTATTTGCTGCTAAAACCGCCCCAAATTAAGGCAATTTTAAGCAAAAGCCGATTTTCAGGCATAATGCGCGTTCTATATTGGTGCATCTGCAGGGAGCCGCAATGGTAGTAGCTGTTTATCCGGGAACTTTCGATCCGCTGACCCGCGGTCACGAGGATCTGGTGCGTCGCGCATCGGGCCTGTTCGACACGCTGGTGGTGGGTGTCGCCGACAGTCAAAACAAGAAGCCGTTCTTCTCGCTGGCGGAGCGCCTGGAAATTGCCAACGAAGTGCTGGGGCATTATCCCAATGTGAAGGTCGAGAGTTTCTCCGGCCTGCTGAAGGACTTCGTGCGCGACCACGATGCGCGCGTCATCGTGCGCGGCCTGCGCGCGGTGTCCGATTTCGAGTACGAGTTCCAGATGGCGGGCATGAACCGCTACCTGCTGCCGGATGTCGAAACCATGTTCCTGACGCCGTCCGACCAGTATCAATTCATCTCCGGCACCATCGTGCGCGAAATCGCCATGCTGGGCGGGGATGTGTCCAAGTTTGTGTTCCCCTCGGTGGACCGTTGGCTGCAGAAGAAAATCGCCGCCAACAACGCCGGCCAGGCAAAGTAAGCGAGTTACATCATGGCCTTAATGATTACCGACGACTGCATCAATTGCGACGTGTGCGAGCCCGAATGCCCGAACGACGCGATTTACATGGGCGCGGAAATTTACGAAATCAATCCGGACAAGTGCACCGAGTGCGTGGGGCATTTCGACGAGCCGCAGTGCCAGCAGGTGTGCCCGGTGAGTTGCATTCCGTTTAATCCCGAGTTCCGGGAGACCAAGGAACAGTTGTTCGTCAAGTTTGAGAAGTTGCAGGCCGCCAAGGCCTGAGCGCTGCCGGCACCCGCGCGACCCGCACACCGCTGCGGCCAGGGTCGGACCCCGTACGGGTCCGACCCTTTCGTTTGGGGGTGCAAGAGATGATATAGTCCGCTCATACCATCTCGGAGACAACATTCATGAACCGCAGAACCACTTTGCACATCCTGACGGCCGCCGCGCTGGCGATGGCCATGCCTTCCCTTGCCTTGGCCGCCGTCGACGTGGCCGGCGTCAAGTTCGACGATACCATTACCCTGGCCGGCCAGCAGCTCAAGCTGAACGGCGCCGGCCTGCGCACCAAGGTCATCTTCAAGGTCTACGCCGCCGGTTTGTACCTGACGGAAAAGAAATCCACCGTGCCGGAAGTGCTGGCGGTCGGCGGCCCGCGCCGCGTGGCCATCACCATGCTGCGCGAAGTCAGCTCGGAAGACTTCGGCAAGGCCTTCACGGATGGCCTCAACGCCAACACCGCCAAGGAAGAACGCAACAAGATCCTGCCGCAAATCATGAAGTTCGGCGAGGTGTTCGCGCAGACGCCCACGCTGAAAAAGGGCGACCAGCTGTCGCTGGACTGGATTCCCAACGAAGGCACCCAGTGCTATTTGAATGGCAAGAAAATCGGGGAGTTGATG
Source organism: Duganella sp. 1224 (assembly GCF_013408245.1). Lineage (GTDB taxonomy): Bacteria > Pseudomonadota > Gammaproteobacteria > Burkholderiales > Burkholderiaceae_D > Rugamonas. Next base: position 34,530 of record NZ_JACBYS010000004.1, on the reverse strand, counting down.
CCGGACGTGGCGTTCTACAACGCCGTGCTGCGCATCTGGCTGGGTGAGCACCCGGCCGACAGTTCACTCAAGCCGGCGCTGCTCGGCGAAAAATAATGCTGCGACGCAGTATCAGGCACGCGTCGCCAGCTGGCGGCGCTGCAGGCGCTGTTCACGCGTCATTTTCGGTTTGACCACCAGCACGGCCGCGCGGGCGCACCCCAGCAGCAGCGGCTTGAACAGCACCACCAGACCGCCACTCACAGCGATCAGCAGCGCCAGCTTGATGGCGGCGAACAGCGAAAAATCTTGTATTGCGGAAATCATGATGGACACGGTGTGACGGTAGCTTTAGAATCTGCTGTAACTATAGTGCGCCGCAACATAACGATCCAATTTCCTTTCGCGATAACAATTATTCGGTTGGTGAATGGACTGTGCTATCGTTATTTCTCCAACATCTAATCCCCTGAGCCGCCATGAGCTTTTTGACGCTGGACCTGAACCTGCTGCGCGTTTTCGACGCGGTGATGACAGAGCAAAATCTGACACGCGCCGCCGGCCATCTGGCCATGACCCAGCCGGCGGTATCCAACGCCATCAAGCGCCTGCGCGAAAGCCTGGGCGATGAATTACTGATCCGCACCGCTTACGGCGTCAAGCCGACGCCGCGCGCCGAGGCACTGTGGCCGTCCGTGCGCAGCGCGCTGGCCAGCCTGGAGGCGGCGGTGGCGCCGGAAACCTTTGACGTCTCGGCCGCCCACGCCACTTTCCGCATGGCGATGGCCGACGCCACCGCCGCCATGTGGCTGCCGTCGCTGATGCGCTCGATCGAAAGCGAGGCGCCGGGCATCAATGTGCGCATGGTGCCGCTGACCACGCGCGAACCGCGGCCGATGCTGCTGCGCGGCGATATCGACCTGGCGGTGGGCTTTTTCCCGGGCGTGGCGGCGCAACTGTCGTATGAAACCGGTTCGCCGATCCGTCACGAACGTTTGTATTCGGGTAAATATGTGTGCGTGATGCGGCGCGATCATCCGCTGGCCAAGGTGGAGCTGAACCTGGACAACTACTGCGCCGCCAACCACCTGCTGGTGAGCTTCTCCGGCCGTGCCCACGGCCTGGTGGACGAGGCGCTGGCGCAGTTGCAGCGCGAGCGGCGCATTCTGCTGACAGTGAACCAGTTCTTCACGGCTGGCCGGGTGGTGGCCAACTCGGACCTGGTGACGGTGCTGCCGCGCCACCTGATCGCCGCCACCGGCATGACCGATGCGCTGGTGCACAAGGAACTGCCGTTCCCGCTGCCGGCGGTGCACCTGGACATGCTGTGGCACGAGCGCGACGCGCGCAGCCCGGCGCACAAGTGGCTGCGCACCCATCTGGAAAAGATGAATACGCAGACGCAACGCGCGGTGAACATTCCCGCATCGCCGCCGCCGACGCAGGCGCCCGCCTCCAGCCGCTAGCCCGTCATTTCGCCCAGTGGGCGGAATGACGGGCGCGCGCGGCGGGCTTTAATGGCTGGAGCGGTAACCGATGCGGAAACCGCCCCAATGCTTCCCATCCACATAAATCGGCGCCGACAGGTCGTGCATGACCTCGCCGGTATCGCGCTTGTACGTCTGTAGCAAAAACGGCTTGGTGTTCGAACCGCAGCGCTTGCCGGTGCGGTCGCTGAAAATCCGCTTGGTGCGGTTGTTGACGATGTCGATATCGTAGTTCCCCGTCAACGGCTGCGAAAACTTCTTGTTATGGGTGGGGAAATAGCCGTTGTTATCCACAGCGCCGGCATAGGCCAGCTGCGGCATCGCTTGCAGCAAGCCTTCCTGCAACGGCGGCAGCACGCGGTCGGTGAAATCGTCGAACCTGGTCTTGTGCTTGGGCGGATCGGTATTCGGAATCGGCGTGTAGTGGCGGTCCCACAGCGCCTCGCGCGTGATCTGGCCGCTGCCGATGGCGCGCTCGAAGATGCGGCCCACCTCCGCCGCCGCCCGCTGCGCCGCCTCGCGGATGGCGTCGTGCGAGGTGGCAATCGCCGACTCGCCCAGCGCGCCGGTGATGATTTCCGCCCGTTCCGCCAGCGCCATGGCCGAGCTGGCCGCGCGCGGCAGCTCCTTCTCGGTGGACAGCAGGCTGTCGCGGATGCTGGCGATGGCCTGGGCGATTTCCTCGGTGGTGGCGACGTGCTCGCGCGAGGCCCGCGCGATCTGGCCGATCTCGTCCTCCGACACGCCCGACGACTGCTCGATATTGCCCAGCAGCCCGTGCACCGTCTCCACATTGCCGGCCGCCTCGCTGACCTTGGCCGACAGCGCGTTCATGCCGGTGGCGGCCTTTTCCGCCTGCTGGTTGATCTCGCGCACCATGGCGCTGATCTCGTCGGTGGCTTCCTTGGTGCGCAGCGCCAGCTGGCGCACCTCGCTGGCGACGACCGCAAAGCCGCGGCCCTGTTCGCCGGCGCGCGCGGCCTCGATGGCGGCGTTCAGCGCCAGCAGGTTGGTGCGGGCGGAGATTTCGCTGATGGCCTCGGTAAAGCCGTAAATTTTGCGGGAATTGCTTTGCAGCGCCGTCATGACGGCGGCGGCGGTCTGCGCGTCTTCGCGCGCGGTGCGGATGCGCTGCAGGCCGTGATCGGCCTCGGCGCGGCCGGCCACCGTTTCGCCGCGCACCTGGGCGGCGATCTTCGCGGCGCGCTCGGCGTTGGCGGCGATGCGCTCGGTGGTGTCGGCGTTCTGGCTGGAGCTGTGCACGATGCCGCCGGCGGTGCTGACGTCCAGCTCGATCTTCTTCTTGACCGAATCGACGAAATACGAGGTTTCCGCCGCGCCGATCATGATGGCGTCGATCTCGTCGCCGACCGTGTGCGCGAACTGGCGGATGCCGCCCTCGTCGCTGTTCTGGCGCGCCGCCCACCAGGCGATGCCGGCGCCCGCCAGCGCGGCTGGCACGGCCGCTGTCACCGGGCCGGCGCCCGCCAGGTTGAACAGATACGCGAGGCAGGTACCCCCTGCCGTCGCCCCCAACATCCACAATCCACGTTGCACCAACTTATGCTGCAAAAGCTTCATCTGTCCCCCGTTATGACAACAGGCGCCTTGGGCGGCTCCAAATTTTATTTCTGTGATGCTATTTTATGGGCAACTTGGTGGTATTCTTCACTTCTTCCATGACGGCGTAGGTGTGGGTTTCACGGACGCCTTTCTGGAGCAGGGTTTTACCGAGGAATTCGCGGTAGGCGGCCATGTCCTTGACGCGGGCTTTGACCAGATAGTCGAAGCCGCCGGCGACCATGTGGCATTCCAGCACTTCCGGAATCACCTGGACGCTGTGCTTGAAGGCATCGAACACCTCGGGCGTGGTGCGGTCCAGCACCACCTCGATAAAGACCAGCAGGGACACGTCGAGCAGCTGCGGATTCAGTTGCGCGGTGTAACCCATGATATACCCGGATTCGTGCAGCTTGCGCACACGTTCCAGACAGGCGGCGGGCGACAGATTCACCCGCGCGGCCAGCTCCACGTTGGAGATACGGCCGTCGCTCTGCAATTCCATCAAGATTTTCTTGCTGATCTTGTCTAACATTTCCGGGAACCCCCACATAAATATTATTTGGTTAAATTGTCTCACCAAAAACAATCTATTGCTAGCCCCCCGCATTACCAGAATTAATCCAGAAGAAATCCCACTACAATCAAATCATCAAGCAGTTCACTTCAGATCACGCTCGCCAGCCCCGCTGACGGGCGTGTTTTTGTACGTAGGCCAGCGCCTTTTTTCTTCTTCTGAGAGTACCCATGCAAGCAGCAGTTTCCTCCGGTTTCACCCCGTTCGCCGCCCTGCAGGCCGAGATCCTGCGCGACCCGATTTCCCTGCGCGCAGCAGTGACGGCGGCCTATCGCAAAGACGAAGTCAGCGCCGTTGAATGGCTGCTCGGCCAGCTCAACAAGCACGACGACGTCAGCCTCCAGCAGGCGCAGCAACTGGCCCATAAACTGGTCAGCCAAGTGCGCGCGCAGCGCACCCGCGCCTCCGGCGTGGACGCGCTGATGCACGAGTTTTCGCTGTCGTCGGACGAGGGTGTGGCATTGATGTGTCTGGCTGAAGCACTGTTGCGTATTCCCGACAGCGCCACCGCCGACCGCCTGATTGCCGACAAAATCAGCAAGGGTGACTGGCGCAAGCACCTGGGAGAATCGCCGTCGCTGTTCGTCAACGCCGCCACCTGGGGCCTGCTGATCACCGGCAAGCTGGTGTCGACCAATAGCGAAAACGGCCTGGGCTCGGCGCTGACCAAGCTGATCGCCAAGGGCGGCGAGCCGCTGATCCGCAAGGGCGTCGACCTGGCAATGCGCATGCTGGGCAACCAGTTTGTCACCGGCCAGACCATCGACGAGGCGATCAAGAACGGCCAGGCCAACGAGGCGCGCGGCTACCGCTATTCCTACGACATGCTGGGCGAGGCCGCGCTGACCGAGGCCGATGCCCGCAACTACTACGCCTCGTACGAAACCGCGATCCACGCGATTGGCAAGGCCTCGAACGGCCGCGGCATCCGCAATGGTCCGGGCATCTCGGTCAAACTGTCGGCGCTGCACCCGCGCTACAGCCGCGCCCAGCGCGGCCGCGTGATGGACGAGCTGCTGCCGCGCGTGCGCGCGCTGGTGCTGCTGGCCAAGCACTACAACATCGGCCTGAACATCGACGCCGAGGAGGCCGACCGCCTGGAACTGTCGCTGGACCTGATGGAAGCGCTGGCGCACGATCCCGAGCTGGCCGGTTTCGAGGGCATCGGCTTCGTGGTGCAGGCGTACCAGAAGCGCTGCCCGTTCGTCATCGACTACCTGGTCGACCTGGCCAAGCGCAGCGGCCGCAAGTTCATGGTGCGGCTGGTCAAGGGCGCCTACTGGGATGCCGAAATCAAGCGCGCCCAGGTGGACGGCATGAGCGGCTATCCGGTCTACACGCGCAAGGTCTACACCGACGTGTCCTACCTGGTGTGCGCGCAGCGCCTGCTGGCCGCGCAGGGCCTGATTTATCCGCAGTTTGCCACCCACAACGCGCAAACGCTGTCGACCATCTACACCTGGGCCAAGCGCGACGGCATCACCGACTACGAATTCCAGTGCCTGCACGGCATGGGCGAATCGCTGTACGACCAGGTGGTGGGCAAGGACAACCTGGACAAGGCCTGCCGCATCTACGCGCCGGTCGGCACCCACGAAACGCTGCTGGCCTACCTGGTGCGCCGCCTGCTGGAAAACGGCGCCAACTCGTCGTTCGTCAACCAGATCGTCGACGAGGCGATTCCGATCGAATCGCTGCTGCGCGACCCGGTCGCGGCCGCGCGCGAGCAGGGCGGCCTGCCGCATCCGGGCATTCCGCTGCCGCTGGCCATGTTCCACGACCGCAGGAACTCGGCCGGCCTGGACCTGGCCAATGAAGACGTGCTGCGCGAGCTGTCGGCCGCGCTGGCCGCGCCGCGCAGCTGGCATGCCGCGCCGCTGATCGCCGGCGGCGTCAGCGCCGGGCAGCCGGTGCAAAACGTCACCAATCCGGCGCAACGCGGCGACATCGTCGGCCAACTGGTGGAAGCCAGCGCCGCCGACGTCGAAGTCGCGCTGACCAGCGCCAGCAACTTCGCCATGGACTGGCAGACCACCGAGCCATCGGTGCGCGCCGCCGCGCTGCTGCAAGCGGCCGACCTGTTCGAGGCCAACGCCACCGAACTGATGACGCTGGCGATCCGCGAAGCCGGCAAATCGCTGCCGAACGCCATCGCTGAAATCCGCGAGGCGGTCGACTTCCTGCGCTACTACGCCGGCGAAGTCAGCGGCGCGACCAACACGCTGGCGCTGGGCCCGGTCACCTGCATCAGCCCGTGGAACTTCCCGCTGGCGATCTTCACCGGCCAGGTAGCGGCCGCACTGGCGGCCGGCAACGTGGTGCTGGCCAAGCCGGCCGAGCAGACGCCGCTGATCGCCCACCGCGCGGTCGAGCTGCTGCACGAGGCCGGCATTCCGCGCGCCGCGCTGCAATTCCTGCCGGGCCGCGGCGAAGTGGTGGGCGCCGCGCTGACCGCCGACAGCCGCGTCAAGGGCGTGATCTTCACCGGCTCGACCGAAGTGGCGCAGCTGATCAACCGCACGCTGGCCAAGCGCGCCACCGCCGAAAACGCCGACATTCCGCTGATTGCTGAAACCGGCGGCCAGAACGCCATGATCGTCGATTCGTCGGCGCTGCCGGAGCAGGTGGTGCAGGACGCGATGTCGTCAGCCTTCGACAGCGCCGGCCAGCGCTGCTCGGCGCTGCGCGTGCTGTTCCTGCAGGAAGATATCGCCGACAAGACCATCAAAATGCTCAAGGGCGCGATGCAGGAGCTGAAAGTCGGCTCGCCGGACCGCCTGGTGACCGACATCGGCCCGGTGATCGACGCCGAGGCGCAGCAAAACCTGCTGGCCCACATCAACAAGCTGAAGGCGACGGCGGTGGATTACTACTCGCTGGACCTGCCGGCCGACGTGACCTCGGCCGGCACCTTCGTGCCGCCGACCGTGCTGGAAATCCGTTCGCTGGCCGAGCTGACGCAGGAAGTGTTCGGCCCGGTCATGCACGTGATCCGCTACAAGCGCGCCGACCTGCCGAAAGTGGTGGAGCAGATCAACGCCAGCGGCTTTGGCCTGACGCTGGGCGTGCATTCGCGCATCGATGAAACCATCGACTACATCACCAGCCGCGCGCACGTCGGCAATATCTACGTCAACCGCAACATCGTCGGCGCGGTGGTGGGCGTGCAGCCGTTTGGCGGCGAAGGCAAATCCGGCACCGGCCCCAAAGCTGGCGGCCCGCTGTACCTGAAACGCCTGCAGCGCGGCGCCATCACGGCGCCGGTACACCAGCGCCACGCCACGCCGTCGCTGGACGCGCTGATCGGCTGGGCCAAGAAGAATGGCCACGACCGCGCCGCCGGCCTGGCCGAGCAATACAGCCGTTCGACCATGCTGGGCAGCCAGACCACGCTGCCGGGCCCGACCGGCGAACGCAACACGCTGGCGCTGGTGGCCCGTGGCGCCGTGGCCTGCGTCGCCGGCACGCTGGACGGCTTGCTGAACCAGCTGGCGGCGGTATTGGCGACCGGCAACGTGGCGCTGGTAACCGGTCCCGGCACCGGCCTGCTGCCAGCCGACCTGCCAGCGGCGGTGCAAGACCGCGTCCAGGCCGTGTCCAGCCTGGATGACTGCGATTTCCAGATCGCGCTGGTGGAAGACATGCTGGCCAAGAGCCAGTATGGCACGCTGGCGGCCCGTAACGGGGCGCTGGTGGGCCTGATCAGCACGAACGAGGAGGGCAGCATCCCCTTGTGGCGTTTGCTCGCTGAGCGAGCCCTGTGCGTGAATACGACGGCCGCCGGCGGCAACGCCAGCCTGATGACGCTGGAAATCGCGTAATTCGGCGTACTGTCAGCGTCATTCCGGGGCCCTGACCCCAATACCGTTCAGTTAAGCCCGTCGCTCCGGCGAAAGCCGGAGCCCATAGAACGCTAGCGTGTCATGACGCAGCTTGTCTATGGATTCCGGCCTGCGCCGGAATGACTCATCAAACGCTAACTGAACGTTTTAGGGCCCTGGCCCCGGTTTTTTATGCCCTGCAGAAGTTTTGAATGATGTCGAACGCGTAGCGCGACGCTACTGTTTTGATGAAATGCATGAAGTCGACGGCGGCATCGTCGTTGGCGTTGTCCGAGATCGTTCTGATCACCGCAAAGGGGATTCCTAGCTCAAAACACACTTGGGCGACTGCGGCGCCCTCCATTTCCACCGCTAACAGGTCCGGCAACGCCGCTTTCAGGGCCTGGATTTGCGTTAATTTGCCGATAAATTGATCGCCACTGGCAATCAAACCGCGGTGGACGCGCGTGACCGGCGCTGCTGCGATCGCCAATCGCTCCGTCAACGCGAGGTCCGTGGCAAAGCTGGAAAGCCCAGTCAGCGGAATTTCAAATCTTGGAAACAGCGGGCTGGCATCCACGTCGTGCTGGAGCAGCGTATCGGCCACCACGACATCACCAACACGGACGCTTTTATCCCCACTGCCGGCCACGCCGGTAACGACAATGTGGGTAACTCCGAACTTCTCCACAAGAATTGTGGCGGTCATAGCCGCTGCAACCTTGCCTATACGCGATAAAACGCACACAGCGTCGATTTCCCAGAGTTTCCCGGTCGTGTACTCCCTCATGCCGTGAACGTGCCTGGAGGGGCTCTGAAGGGCTTCTATCAGCCCCTGCTGTTCTTCAGCCAACGCGCTGATGATGCCTAAACGCATACTTTTCCTTCAATTGTTGAGTTGTCGCTGTGGAGATCCAGCGCTTTTTCCACAACGCGTAGCGAAAAAAAGTGAATTTTAAGGCGTTTTTAGCTGGGTGGAGGGCTTTCAAACGCAAAGCAGGCGCGCTATTCCGCCAGCGGCTTTTTCGAAGTTGCGGTTTTAGTTGTTTACAAGAGTTTTATATAAACATAGTGGTAGTAGTAAACGTATAAGTGGCTGTGGATAAGTCGTGTATACGTTTACAAATCATTTGTTTACGGCGTAAACAACCGGCTGAATAAGCGCTGTATCAGTTCGGGAACAATTTTTGGATAAAATTCGGGCCTGTGGTCAAAAGCGGCGCTTAGCCACATCTCGTCCTGTGGATATCCAATCACTTATTCACAGTCTCCGTCGATTTTTGGTCTGCATTGGCGTAATTGAAGCGATTTCTGCCGTTTTGCTTGGCCGCGTACATCGCTTTGTCGGCGCTTTTCATCAAACTATCGGCGTCCGCGCCATCATCCGGGTACATGGCGATGCCGATGCTGCTCGAAATGTGGGCAACATCGTCGCCCAACTGGAACGGCGCGCTCATCTGGCGGAGAATTTCCTGCGCCGTGCGGGTCACGTCGGCCGGTTTGCGCAGCTGGCTGAGGATGACGGTGAATTCGTCTCCGCCCAGCCTGGCCACAATATCGCTGTTGCGCACACAACCGAGCAGCCGGCTTGCCACTTGTTTGAGCAGCATATCGCCTTTGTCGTGGCCCAGCGTGTCGTTGATTTCCTTGAAGTAGTCCAGGTCGATAAACACCAGCGCCATTGGCAGTTGTGAACGGTCGGTTTTCTTCATTTCCTGGCGCAGATGTTCGTGGAACATGTTGCGGTTAGGCAGGCCGGTGAGGGTGTCGAAGTTGGCCTGGCGCCAGATCAGTTCTTCGGACGCTTTTTTCTGCGTGATGTCGCTCAGCAAAGCGACATAGCGGACGGGATTTCCCTGTTCATCGTAGGCGGCATTGACCGTCATCGCGGCCAGATACTCGTCGCCGTCCTTGTTCCGCTGCCAGATTTCGCCTTTCCAGTGGCCGGAAGCGCTCACGCAGCCAAAAATATGCGCGAAAAACGCTTGGTCGTTGCGCGGTGACGCCAGTTCTTCGGCCCGGTGGCCGATCAATTCCTTTTCCATGTAGCCACTGAGCAGGGAAAACGCCGGATTTACGGTCAGAATCAGGCCTTGGGCATCCATCACCATCATGCTTTCGCCGCTGTTTTCGAAAATCAGCGATGACAATTTCAGCGATTCTTCGTTGGCCAGCAGCTGACGCTCCATTTCCCGGCTGGCGCTATACAGCGCGCGGTAACGCAGCTCGCGTTCTTCCTGGCGACGGTAGGTGCGGAGCGAAAAGTGACCGGCGCTGATCATCAGCAACAACAAGATCGCCAGACCGGCGCCGGCGATCAGGTAGTTTTGCTGCAGCAGACGGTTACTTTCCGCGTCATTGCTGCCCACGACCATGATCAACGGCAAGCCATCTATCACGTGGTAGCTGAAAATCCGGCGCAGGTTGTCGATCACGCTGACGGCTTTGTAGTTGCCGGCACTGGCCTGGCGCACATGGTCAAACAGGGCAGTGGTGCTGAGGTCACGGCCGAAGGCTTGTTCAAAATTGGGTACGCGGGCAATCACTTTGCCCTGGGCGTGGACCAGGGAAATCGAAATGTCGGTATTGAAGCGGGAATTTTCAAAGAATTTGGCGTAACGCTCGACATTTACAGGCGCGGCGATCACGCCGAGAAACTCGCCGTTGGCCGTTTCCACGCGTCGGCTCAGAAACAGCAGCTTTTTTTTGCTGACTTTGCCGATGGCCGGTTCGCCGATGAAGAGTTTGTCCTTGTAGGCGCCGTCGAGATGAATCCTGAAGTAGTCGCGGTCGGCCAGCGAGGCGCCGATGACGCTGTTGCCTATCGAAGTGGCAATGGCATTGCCTTTGGGGTCGATAAAGGTAATCCAGTAGTCGTTGTCGCCAGTCGCGCCGCGCGAAGACAGCAGGTCCGACATGGTTTCGGGAGAACGACTTTGCTTGGAAGACAGCACTTTGATAGCGTTGGCGAAACCCACCAGCGACAAGTCCACCGTTTGTATCGAGTAAATCACGTGCGCTTCCATCGCTTTCACGTAATGCTCGGTTTGTGTGCGAACGGCGAGTTCGCGTTCCAGGTAAGAAGTTCGAAACTGGCTGATCACCACCGCGATGGCCAGCGTGGCCATCGACAACAGGCCCGTGATCAAACGTCGCCGAAACCGCAGATATGCAGGCGACCGGGGTTTCTTGTGTGATGAGAACAAAACATCTCCGGTTGAGGCTGTTTGTTTGGCAAGTCCAGTATATCGGAGGTTTATGGTTTACCCTAAAGATGTAGATATAAAAATAGTGGTAGTTGTTAACACCGACACTTTTCTGTGGATAACTGGGCATTTTGAATTAGAATCAGGCGTTTACGAGGTTTATAAAGCGGCGCGTAAACCTTGTATGAGCGAAGAACTGTTTTGGGATAAAAAAAGTCGTCCCAACCATTCGTTTGTTTACTCACATTTGGCACCTGTGGATATCCATAAGCTTATCCACAGCCCTGAGCAGGAGAATTGATGACCTTAGCATCTGTTTTTCCGCATCCCATCATCCAGGGGCCGACAGCTGGCGGTTTCAATTCGCCGGCTCAGGTGGCCGCCGTGTCCAACGCCGGCGCGCTCGGTTCGCTGGCTTGTTCCTTGTTGTCGCCGGACGTGATCCGCGAGCAAACCGCGCAGATTCGCGCCCTGACCGACTGTCCTTTTTGCCTGAATTTCTTCGTGCAGGAGACACCGACACCGTCCGCCGCCGAGGTGGAACGGGCCAAAGAATGGCTGAAGCCGGTCTGGTCATCGCTGGGATGGACAGAGTTGCCGACGCCGGCCAAATGGTGTGAAGATTTCGCCGCGCAGTTTGAGGCGCTGATCGCGTTGCGGCCAGCCGTGGCCAGTTTTACGTTTGGCATCCTGACGGTGGAGCAGATCCGCCGGCTCCATGAGGCCGGTATTTTTGTGATCGGCACGATTACCCACGTTGACGAAGCGTTAGCCTGGGAAAGCAGGGGCGCCGATGCAGTGATTGCTTCCGGCGTGGAGTCGGGCGGCCATCGCGGCACCTTCATCGGCGCGCAGGAAGATGCGAAGCTGGGCACATTTGAATTGCTGCCGGCGGTGGTGGCGGCCGTGAATATTCCGGTCATCGCGGCCGGCGGCATCATGGATGGCGCCGATATCCGCCGCGCGCTGGCCGCCGGTGCCCAGGCGGTGCAGATGGGCACGGCGTTCCTGGTGTGTGACGAATCGTCGATTGGCGCGGCGTACAAGCAGCGCTTGCTGACGGCCGGCGACCATCCCACCCGCCTGACGCGCACTTTTTCCGGCCGTTACGCACGCGGGCTGGAGAATCGCTTCATGCAGCTGATGGCCGCCAACGAGCGACAATTGCCGCCATATCCCATTCAAAATGCATTAACGTCACCCATCCGGGCGGAAGCGGCCAGGCGGGGCGAAACCGAGCTGATGTCGCTGTGGTGCGGCACCGGCGTGGCCCGCGCCCGCGCCATGCCGGCAGCGAAACTGGTGGAGACCTTGCTGGCGGAGATCGGCAAGCCATAACGAGGAGACTGTTTTTGGAATCAGCAGGCAGCTACGATTACATCATCATCGGCGCCGGCTCGGCCGGTTGCGTCCTGGCCAACCGCCTCAGCGCCGATGCGGACAAGGAAGTCTTGCTGATCGAGGCGGGCGGCCGTGACGATTACGTGTGGATCCACATCCCGGTCGGCTATTTGCACTGCATCGACAATCCCCGCACCGACTGGAAATTCCGCACCGAAGCCGATCCCGGCCTTGGCGGCCGCAGCCTGCTCTACCCGCGCGGCAAAGTGCTGGGCGGCAGTTCGTCGATCAACGGCATGATCTACATGCGCGGCCAGGACGGCGACTACGACCGCTGGGCCGAGGTCACCGGCGACGACAGCTGGCGCTGGGAGGCTGTGCTGCCACTGTTCAAAAAAAGCGAGGACTACCACGGCGGCGCATCGGCATTCCACGGCACCGGCGGCTTGTGGCGCGTGGAAAAACAGCGCTTATCCTGGCAGATACTGGACGCGTTTCGCGACGCCGCCGCGCAGTGCGGCATCCAGAAAGTGGATGATTTCAACCGCGGCGACAACGCCGGCTGCGGCTATTTCGAGGTCAATCAGAAACGCGGCATCCGCTGGAACACCGCCAAGGCGTTTTTAAAACCGGCGGCGCGGCGGCCCAATCTGACCATCATGACCGGGTGTCACGTGGAACGGTTGACGATTGAAAATGGCGTCTGCACCGGCGTGCTGTTCACTGGCGGCGGCACCCGTTTCACCGCCACCGCGAACAAGGAAACCCTGCTGGCGGCAGGCGCCGTTGGCAGCCCGCAGATTTTGCAGTGCTCCGGCATTGGCCCGGCGGCGCGCTTGCATGCGCTCGGCATCACGCCGGTGGTTGACCTGCCGGGCGTGGGCGAAAACCTGCAGGACCATCTGCAACTGCGCATGATTTACAAGGTGGGCCAAGGCGCGCGCACCCTGAATACGATGGCGTCCAACTGGTTCGGCAAGATGCGCATCGGCCTCGAGTACGCGATGTTCCAGAGCGGACCGATGTCAATGGCGCCGTCGCAACTGGGCGCGTTCGCGCGTTCCAGCGCCAGCGAAACAACGCCGAATCTGCAGTACCACGTGCAGCCGCTGTCGCTGGAAAAATTTGGCGACCCCTTGCACACTTTTCCCGCCTTCACCGCCAGCGTGTGCAATCTGCGGCCGACCTCGCGCGGTCACGTGCGCATCGCCAGCGCCGACCCGTATGCGCCGCCGAAAATCTCGCCGCTGTATCTGAGCACGCCGGAAGACCGCAAGGTGGCCGCGCAGGCGCTGACGCTGACGCGCACCATCGTCGCCGCGCCGGCGCTGCAACAGTACGCGCCCGAGGAGTACAAACCCGGCATCCACTACCGCACCGACGAGGAATTGGCCGAGGCCGCCGGTGCGATCGGCACCACGATTTTCCACCCGGTCGGCACCTGCAAGATGGGCCGCGCCGACGATCCCGCCGCCGTGGTGGACAGCCAGTTGCGCGTGAAAGGGGTGCGCAATGTGCGCGTGGTGGATGCGTCCGTGATGCCGTTTATCACGTCCGGAAACACCAACTCTCCCACCATCATGATCGCCGAAAAAGCTGCTCAGCTAATCCGTGGCACTTGAATGTAGATCAAAAATTCATCGTATTTATACTGTATTGTTAGCCAATTTGTTACTGTGTATGATCTAGAAAAAATTGGTACTTTGAAAAGAATAACAGGGAGACAGGATGTCCGACGTTATCTTGGAAACAAAGCGTTTGACCAAGGAATTCAAGGGTTTTACCGCGGTCAACGACGTGAATCTCAAAGTGCAGCGCGGCCACATCCACGCGCTGATCGGCCCCAACGGGGCAGGCAAAACCACATGCTTCAATCTGCTGACCAAGTTCCTGGTGCCGACCTCGGGCCAGATCCTGTTCAACGGCAATGACATCACCGCCGCCCGCCCGGCACAGATCGCCCGCATGGGCGTGATCCGGTCGTTTCAGATTTCCGCTGTCTTTCCGCACCTGACGGTGTTGCAGAATGTGCGCATCGGCTTGCAGCGCCAGCTCGGCACCAGCTTCTTTTTCTGGCAGAGCGAACGCGCGCTGGACCGCCTCAACGACCGCGCCATGCAGTTGCTGGCGGAAGTCGACCTGACCGGCTTCGCCGATACCATCACGGTCGACATGCCTTACGGCCGCAAGCGCGCGCTGGAAATCGCCACCACGCTGGCGATGGAACCGGAGCTGATGCTGCTGGATGAACCGACGCAGGGCATGGGCCACGAGGATGTGCACCGTGTCACCGAGCTGATCAAAAAAGTGTCGGCCGGCCGCACCATCCTGATGGTCGAGCACAACATGAAGGTGGTGTCCGGCATCTGCGACAAGATCTCGGTGCTGCAGCGCGGCGCCATGCTGGCGGAGGGCTCGTACGCCGAGGTGTCGCGCAACGCGCAGGTGATGGAAGCGTACATGGGCACGGAAGCCAGCGTGCTGGAAGGAGCGCACTGATGGCGGCCGCGCTGGACATCTCGAACCTGCAAGCCTGGTACGGCGAGTCGCACATCCTGCACAACGTCAACATGACGGTGCAGCCGGGCGAGGTGGTGACGCTGCTGGGCCGCAACGGCGCCGGCCGCACCACCACGCTGCGCGCCATCATGGGCCTGACCGGCGCGCGCAAGGGCTCGATCAAGGTCAACGGCAAGGAGGCGATCGGCCTGCAGACGCACAAGATCGCCCACCTCGGCATCGGTTATTGCCCGGAGGAGCGCGGCATATTCTCGTCGCTGTCGACCGAGGAAAACCTGATGCTGCCGCCGCAGCTGAACGGCGTGGACAAGGGCATGTCGGTGGCGGAAATCTACGCGATGTTTCCCAACCTGGAGGAGCGCAAGCACAGCCAGGGCACGCGCCTGTCCGGCGGCGAGCAGCAGATGCTGGCGGTGGCGCGCATCCTGCGCACCGGCGCGCGCCTGCTGCTGCTGGATGAAATCTCGGAAGGGCTGGCGCCGGTCATCGTGCAGGGGCTGGCGCGCATGATCACCACGCTCAAAGCCAAGGGCTACACCATCGTGATGGTGGAACAGAATTTCCGGTTTGCCGCGCCGCTGGCCGACCGGTTTTATGTGATGGAACACGGGCAGATAGTCGAGACCTTTGTTGCATCGGAGTTGGACGCCAAGATGCCGGTGTTGAACGAGCTTCTCGGTGTTTGAAAATAAAAACCACGGTAGGAGACGAACAATGAAAATCAAAGCCATAACCCTCGCCGTCGCCGCTTGCGCGACCTTCTCCGCCCAGGCACAGATTTCGGGCGACACCATCAAGATCGGCTTCATCACCGACATGTCCGGCCTGTACACCGACATCGACGGCGCCGGCGGCGCCGAGGCCATCAAGATGGCGATCGCCGACGCGGGCGGCAACATCAACGGCAAGAAGATCGAATTCATTTCCGCCGACCACCAGAACAAGGCCGACATCGCCGCCTCCAAGGCGCGCGAGTGGTTCGACCAGCAGGGCGTGGACATGCTGATCGGCGGCACCAATTCCGGCGCCAACCTGGCCATGGCCAAGGTGGCGGCCGAGAAGAAAAAAATCTTCGTCTCGATCGGCGCCGGCTCGGCCCGCCTGACCAACGAGGAATGCACGCCCTACACCGTGCATTACGCCTACGACACCATCGCGCTGGCGCGCGGCACCGGCGGCGCCATCGTCAAGCAGGGCGGCAAGAACTGGTATTTCCTGACCGCCGACTATGCGTTTGGCCAGTCGCTGGAAAAAGACACGTCGGACCTGGTCAAGTCGGCCGGCGGCAAGGTGATGGGCTCGGTCAAGCATCCGCTGTCGGCGTCGGACTTCTCGTCCTTCCTGCTGCAGGCGCAGTCGTCCGGGGCGCAGATCCTGGGCCTGGCCAACGCCGGCGGCGACGCCATCAACTCGATCAAGGCCGCCAACGAGTTCGGCATCACCAAGAAGATGAAGCTGGCCGGCCTGCTGATCTTCATCAACGACGTGCACTCGCTGGGGCTGAACCTGACCCAGGGCATGTACCTGACCGACGGCTGGTATTGGGACATGAGCCCGGAGTCGCGCGCCTGGTCCAAGCGCTATTTCGAGAAGATGAAGAAGGAGCCGTCGATGCTGCAGGCCGCCGACTATTCGGCCGCCGGCAATTACCTGAAGGCGGTGAAGGCGGTCGGCACCGACGATTCCGACAAGGTGATGGCCTACCTGAAGGCGAACAAGATCAACGACGTGTTCACCAAGAACGGCACGATCCGGCCCGACGGCCGCATGGTCCACGATATGTATCTGATGGAAGTGAAGAAGCCGTCGGAGTCGAAATATCCGTGGGATTACTACAAGGTCGTGGCCACGATTCCGGGCGAGCAGGCATACGCCACCAAGGCGGAAACCAAGTGCAGCCTGTGGAAATAATCTAAGTTATCCCCGCGTCATTCCAGCGAACGCTGGAATCCATGCTGAGCGTCATGGCCAGCGTTCTATGGATTCCGGCGTGCGCCGGAATGACGGTTCGTCTGATCTCTCAATGTACGGATTCCCATGGAAATCTTCGGCTATCCCTTGCCCATGATTATGAGCCAGCTGCTGCTGGGGCTGGTCAACGGCTCGTTCTACGCGATGCTGTCGCTGGGCCTGGCGGTGATCTTTGGCCTGCTCAATGTGATTAACTTTGCCCACGGCGCGCTGTACATGATGGGCGCGTTCCTGGCGTGGATGGGCATCGAGTACTGGGGCCTGAATTACTGGGTGATGCTGGTGCTGGCGCCGCTGTTGGTCGGCGTGTTCGGCATCGTCATCGAGAAGACCATGCTGCGCCATCTGTACAAGCTGGACCACCTGTACGGGCTGCTGCTGACCTTCGGCATCACGCTGCTGCTGGAGGGCGTGTTCCGCTCGTTCTACGGCGTCTCCGGCCAGCCGTTTCAGACGCCCGAGGCGCTGGCCGGTTCCACCGACCTCGGCTTCATGCTGCTGCCGAATTATCGCGCCTGGGTGGTGGTGGCCTCGCTGGTGGTATGCCTGTCGACCTGGTTTGTCATCGAAAAGACCAAGCTCGGCGCCTACCTGCGCGCCGGCACCGAGAATCCCAAGCTGGTGGAAGCGTTCGGCATCAACGTGCCGCTGATGGTGACGCTGACCTACGGCTTCGGCGTCGCTTTGGCGGGCTTTGCAGGCGTTTTGGCGGCCCCCATCATCCAGGTGCAACCCCTGATGGGGCAGAACCTGATTATCGTCGTCTTCGCCGTTGTGGTGATCGGCGGCATGGGGTCGATCATGGGCTCGATCCTGACCGGGCTGGCGCTGGGCGTCATCGAGGGCCTGACCAAGGTGTTCTATCCGGAGTTTTCGTCCACCGTGGTGTTCCTGGTGATGGTGGTGGTGCTGTTGCTGCGTCCGGCCGGCCTGTTCGGGAAGGAAAAATGATGAACAAGAAAATCGGCTATCTGCTCGCCTTGGCCGTCGCGGTCGCCGCGCCGTTTGTCGGCTATCCGGTGTTCCTGTCCAAGCTGCTGTGCTTTGCGCTGTTCGCCTGCGCGTTCAACCTGCTGATCGGCTTTACCGGGCTGCTGTCCTTCGGCCATGCGGCCTTCTTTGGCGCCGCCGGTTACGTGGCCGGCAACGCGCTGAGGAACTGGGGACTGCCGTTCGAGCTTGGGATTCTGGCCGGCGTCGCCGCTGGCGCGCTGATCGGGCTGGTGATGGGCGCGCTGGCGATCCGCCGCCAGGGCATCTACTTTTCGATGATTACGCTGGCGCTGGCGCAGATGGTGTACTTCGGCGCGCTGCGGGCAGGGAACTTCACCGGCGGCGAGGACGGCCTGCAAGGCGTTCCACGTGGAAGGCTGCTTGGCGTGGTCGACCTCAGCAACGACACCGTCCTGTACTTCGTCGTGCTCGGCATTTGCGTGCTGGCGTTTGCGCTGATCGTGCGCACCGTGCATTCGCCGTTCGGCCAGGTGCTGAAGGCGATCAAGGAGAACGAGCCGCGCGCCGTCTCGCTCGGCTATGACGTCGACAAGTACAAGCTGCTGGCCTTCGTGCTGTCGGCCGCGCTGGCGGCGCTGGCCGGCGCCACCAAGACCGTGGTGCTGGGCTTTGAAACCTTGACCGACGTCCACTGGACGATGTCCGGCCTGGTAATCCTGATGACGCTGGTGGGCGGCATGGGCACGCTGGCCGGCCCGATGCTCGGCGCCATCATCATTATCGCGCTGGAAAACAAGCTGGGCGACTGGGGCGCGTTGCTGGCCCGGCTCAGCGGGATTGAATGGTTTAACACCATCGGCGAAGCGGTCAACATGGTGGTTGGCCTGATCTTCATTATTTGTGTGCTGTTGTTCCGGCGCGGCATTATCGGTGAGTTCATTGCGCTGGCCGGAAAGAAGAAACCAGTGTGAGGAGCGTATGCAAATCAAAACCATTGTGCTGGCGCTGGCCGGCATCGCAGTCACCGCCTGCGGTTCGGATCATCATGACCCGGACCAGCCGGAAGACCTGAACTTCAAGCCGTCCTATCTCGGCGCGATCAGCAGCAATACCTACGACGGCGTCAGCGACGACCTGCTGACCGCCGGCCTGGGCAAGACCGGACTGGCGGCCGCCGCGCCGCCGGCCTATGCCGACGCCAACAATCCCACCGCCGCCGAGCTGCGCCGCAACGCCATCTACAGCAATTACCGCGCGGTGCTGGATATCGCCGCCAACAGCGGCTACGGCACGCTGTACGGCCCGAATGTGGATGCCAAGGGCGTGGCCGGCACCGGCGAGGGCAAGATCGCCGGCACCGAGTATTTGGCCTATACCGACAACAACGTCACGCTCATGGTGCAGGTGCCGGCCGGGTTCGACGTGAAAAATCCCTGCATCGTCACCGGCACATCGAGCGGCTCGCGCGGCATCTACGGCGCCATCGGCAGCTCCGGCGAGTGGGGCCTGAAGAACAACTGCGCGGTGACCTACGCCGACAAGGGCAGCGGCACCGGCCTGTATGCCTTCGACGACGACAGCGTGAACTTGCAGAACGGCGTGCGCGCCAGCCGGGCGGCGGCCGGCGCCAACGCCACGTTCGCCCCGGCGCTGAGCGACGCCGAGCGCGCCGCGTTTGCCGCGGCCTATCCGGGCCGCATCGCCTTCAAGCACGCGCACTCGCAGCAGAATCCGGAAAAGGACTGGGGCAAGTACACCTTGCAGGCGGTGGAGTTTGCCTTCTATGTACTCAACGAGAAGTACGGCGCGCTGGCGCGGGACAACAAAAGCCACATCGTGGCGTTGACGCCCAAGAACACGATCACCATCGCCTCCAGCATTTCCAACGGTGCCGGCGCGGCGCTGCTGGCGGCCGAGCAGGACACCAAGGGCCTGATCTCCGGTGTGGCCGCCAGCGAACCGCAGATCCAGCCGAAGAGCGGCACCGGCTACTCGGTGCGCCAGGGCGCGGCGGCGGTGACAGGGCAGGGCAAGGCGCTGTTCGATTACTCGACTTATGCCGCCCTCTACCAGCCGTGCATCGCTTCGACGGCGGCGGCGCCGGGACGCTGCACTGCGCTGGTCGCGCGTGGCCTGTTGAGCGGCGCCGACCTGACCGCGCAGCAGAATGATGCCAAGGCGCGCCTCAAGGCCTACGGCTGGCTGCCGGACGCCGATGTGCTGCAAGCGGCCCATGCCGGCACCAACATCCTGGTGGCGGTGACGTATGCCTACGCCTACGGCAAGTTTTCTGTGACGGATAAGGTCTGCGGTTTCACATTTGCGCCGACCGATGCGAGTGGGGTGCCGGTGGCGTTCACGTCCGCGCAGAAGGCCAGCAGCTTCGCCACGCAGAATGGTATCGTTGGCAGCGTGGTGTACGAAGATTCGGTCGGCGGGGCCAGGGCGTATAACGCGGGCGTGTCGCCGGGCAGCGGCATAGCCGACCAGTCGCTGGACGGCTTCCTGTGCCTGCGCTCGCTGGCGACCGGCGTCGATGCCGTCACCGGCGCGCCGTTGAGTGCTGCGCTGGCGGCGCAGAGCGCGCGCGTCCGGGCCGGCATGGCAGAGGTGGCGGCGACGGGTAATCTGAAGGGCAAGCCGGCCATCATCGTACAGGGGCGCAGCGATACGCTGATTCCGGTGAATTTTGCGTCACGGGCGTATGCGGGGCTGAATGCGGCGGTGGAGGGCAGTGCGAGCAAGCTGCGCTACATCGAGGTGACGAATGCCAACCATTTCGATTCGTTCGCGAATGCGCTGCCGGGCAATATCGTACCGTTGCACGTGTATCTGTTCCGGGCGCTGGATGCGATGCTGGCCAGCTTGCGCAACGGCGCCACGCCGCTGCCACCGTCGCAGGTGGTGCGGACGGTGACCCGGGCGGACAATACCACGCCGGTCACGTCCGCCAATGTGCCGCCGTTCGCCGCGACCCCAACGGCGGCGAACTCGATTCTGGTCAGCGGCACCACGATTACAATCCCTGATTGAGCGGCGCAGCGAACCCCCGGCGATGGGGTCTGACCCCGTCCGGGGTCAGACCCCGGTGTGCCGCCGTGCGGGGTAAAAATTAAAGCGCGGCAGCGTAGATGGCGCGTGCGTCGTCCCGGGTTACGAGGCGGGGGTTGTTGCCGAGTAAGCGGGTCTGGAGCATGGCGTCATCCGCCAGCCGGTCCAGATCCGCCTCCGTGATTCCCACTTGCTGCAAGGTCCGCTCAATCCCCGCCACCGTCGCAATTTGCTGCATGGCAACAGCCAACGCCTCGGCCCGTGCCTCGACCGACCCGCTGGCCGCCGGCACCACAATCGCCGCCAACTCCGCGTACAGCGCCGCCGCTTCCGGCGCATTGAACCTCAGCACATGCGGCAGCACCAGCGAATTCGACAACCCATGTGGCACGTGGAAAATCCCGCCGATTGGATACGCCAGCGCATGCACCGCCGCCACCGGCGCGTTGGAAAATGCCTGCCCGGCCAACATCGCCCCCAGCAGCATGGCCTGGCGTGCCGCCAGATTCTTGCCGTCCTCGCAGACCGCGATCAGATTGGCGGACAACAACTGCAGCGCCTTGCGCGCCAGCACGTCGGACAGCGGGTTCTTTTTATACCTGGTCGTGTACGCCTCGATGGCATGCACCATCGCATCAATGCCGGTGGCGGCGGTCACGTGCGGCGGCAGGCCGAGCGTCAACTCCGCGTCCAGCAATGCCAAATCGGCATAGAGTTGTGGTGCCACCACGCCCATCTTCGTGGTAGCGCCGGTGGTGACGATGGCGATATTGGTCACCTCCGAGCCGGTGCCGGCGGTGGTGGGAATCTGCACCAGCGGCAGGCGCGCGCCGCGCACATTGCCGATGCCATAGATGGTGCTGATCGGCTGGTCGCTGTCGGCCAGCACGGCGATCAGCTTGGCCACGTCCATCGAGCTGCCACCGCCAAGGCCGATGACGATGTCAGCCCGGAACGCGCGCGCCGCACCGACCGCTTCCAGCACCACCACCTCGGGCGGGTCCGCCACCACATCCGAGTACACCTCCACCGCCAGGCCGGCGCTGCGCAAGCTGGCCACCGGCGCGTCGACCAGTCCGGTTTTCAGGAAGCCGGGATCGGTGACCAGCAAGGCGCGCTGGGCGGCGGGAAAACGGTCGGCGATGTGCTGGCCCAGCCGGCGGGCGGCGCCCAGCTCGGAAACAATATGGGCCACGGTGCTGAAAGCAAAGGCAGGGAAATCAGTCATGACGGCGTCCGTTCAATAGTGAGTTCTCCGTCTAGCTTACCCCAAGCCATGCCGTATCCGCATCAGCTTCCGCACATTTCTTCCGTACAATGGAGCCTTTGCATGTGAGGGATGGCGGGATCATGGTGGACTTTTGGGTGTTGGGGGCGGCCGCGTTTGGCGCGGGTCTGGTCGATGCGGTGGTGGGCGGAGGAGGGCTGATCCAGCTGCCGACCATGTTCACCGTGTTTCCGAACATGGCGCCGGCCACGCTGATCGGCACCAACAAGCTGGCCAGCATCTTCGGCACCAGCGTGGCGGCGGTCAGCTATGCGCGGCGGGTGACGATCGCCTGGTCGGTGGCGACGCCGGCAGCGATAGCGGCGCTGCTGTTTGCTTTTTTGGGCGCCTACACGGTGACGCATGTGTCGGCCGATTTCATGCGGACCGCGTTGCCGGTGGTGCTGTTACTGGTGGCAATCTACACCTTTGCCAAGAAGGACTTCGGCAGCGTCCACGCGCCGATTCACTCCGGTGCCAGGGAGCAGACGCTGGCGCTGCTGGTCGGCGCCGCCATCGGCTTCTACGACGGTTTCTTTGGGCCGGGCACTGGCAGCTTCCTGGTGTTTCTGTTCGTGCGCGTGTTCGGCTTTGACTTCCTGGGGGCGTCGGCGGTGGCGAAGATCGTCAACGTGGCGTGCAACTTTGCCGGGCTGGTGTGGTTCGGCTATTCCGGCCACTTGATCTGGCAGCTGGGCTTGACGATGGCGGTATGCCAGATCGTCGGTTCGTTGATCGGGTCGCGCATGGCGATGAAGCATGGCAGCAGCTTCGTGCGCAAGTTGTTCCTGGTGGTTGTCTCGGTGCTAATCATCAAGACCGGGCACGATGCGTGGTTGCGTTGGTGACACTGTTTCACGTGGAACACTGCGTCGTCGTTCCGGCAGCAGCCTGAACGACAGCTTGAATTGGACACTACGGTGTCCTTTTTTTATTGTTTCACGTGGAACACATCCAAGAATATTTTTGCCTAAAAAAGTCGCAGCACGAAAAAAACTCTATAATTTGACCTTGATCCCTTCGCTTTCAATTTTCCACCATGTTATTCCCTACCAAATTCGACGTCATCGTTGTCGGCGGTGGTCACGCCGGTACCGAAGCTGCACTCGCTTCCGCCCGCATGGGCCAGAAGACGCTGCTGCTCACCCACAACATTGAGACGCTGGGTCAGATGTCGTGCAACCCTTCCATCGGCGGTATCGGCAAAGGCCACCTGGTCAAGGAGGTCGACGCGCTGGGCGGCGCCATGGCCATCGCCACCGACGAGTCGGGCATCCAGTTCCGCATTCTGAATTCCTCCAAAGGTCCCGCCGTGCGCGCCACCCGCGCCCAGGCCGACCGTATCTTGTACAAGGCCGCGATCCGCTCGCGCCTGGAAAATCAACCCAACCTGTGGCTATTCCAGCAGGCCGTGGACGACCTGATGGTGGAGGGCGACCGCGTGGTCGGCGCCGTCACGCAGATCGGCCTGAAGTTCCTGGCGGACGCCGTGGTGCTGACTGCCGGCACTTTCCTCGACGGTAAAATCCACGTCGGCCTGAACAACTACTCGGGCGGCCGCGCTGGCGATCCACCGGCCGTGTCGCTGTCCGCGCGCCTGAAGGAACTGAAGCTGCCACAGGGCCGCCTGAAGACCGGCACGCCGCCGCGTATTGACGGCCGCAGCATCGACTTCACGCAGATGACCGAACAGCCGGGCGACCTGGATCCGGTGCCGGTGTTCTCGGTGATGGGCAACGCCGCCATGCACCCTGAGCAGATGCCATGCTGGGTCACCCACACCAACAGCAAAACGCACGACATCATCCGTGGCGGTCTGGACCGCAGCCCGATGTACACCGGCGTGATCGAAGGTGTCGGTCCGCGCTATTGCCCGTCGATCGAGGACAAGATCCACCGCTTCTCGTCCAAGGAATCGCACCAGATTTTCCTGGAACCGGAAGGCCTGACGACCCACGAGTTCTACCCGAACGGCATCTCCACCAGCCTGCCATTTGACGTGCAGATCGAGCTGGTGCGCTCGATGAAAGGCCTGGAAAACGCCCATATCCTGCGTCCCGGCTACGCCATCGAGTACGACTATTTCGACCCACGCGGCCTGAAAGCGTCGCTGGAAACCAAGGCCATCAACGGCCTGTTCTTCGCCGGCCAGATCAACGGCACCACCGGTTACGAGGAAGCGGCGGCGCAAGGCCTGCTGGCCGGCATCAACGCCGCGCTGCAAACCCAGGGCAAGGAGGCGTGGACGCCAGCGCGCTCGGAAGCTTATCTGGGCGTGATGGTGGACGACCTCGTCACGCAGGGCGTGATGGAACCGTACCGCATGTTCACCAGCCGCGCCGAATACCGCCTGAGCCTGCGCGAAGACAATGCCGACATGCGCCTGACCGAGATCGGCCGCAAGCTGGGCGTGATCGGCGACGTCCAGTGGGCAGCGTTCGACCGCAAACGCGAGGCGGTCGCCAAGGAACTGGAGCGCCTGCGTTCCACGTGGGTGAACCCGCGCATCCTGGAGGCGGCGGAGTCCGAGCGCGTGATTGGCCAGGCCATCGAGCGCGAATATTCGCTGGCCGACCTGCTGCGCCGTCCGGGCGTGGAGTACGAAAAGCTGATGACGCTGAAAGGCATGGACGGCCGCGAGCTGGCCGGCCCGGGCGAAACCGACGAGGCCGTCAAGGAGCAGATCGAAATCCAGCTCAAGTATTCGGGCTATATCGACCGCCAGACGCGGGAAGTGGAGCGCCACGAGCACTACGAAAACCTGAAGCTGCCGGAGAACTATAACTACCTGGACATCACCGCGCTGTCGGTGGAGGTGCGCCAGAAGTTGCACGCGCAGCGTCCCGAGACGCTGGGCCAGGCATCGCGTATTTCAGGTGTGACGCCGGCGGCGATTTCGCTGTTGCTGGTGCACCTGAAGAAGGCCGGTTTCGGTGGTTTCGTTCAGAAAGATGAGGCAGCATGAAGGTGTTTGACCGCAGTGTCGTCGCGGATGTTTTGAAACAAGGCATCAACCAGCTACCGCTGGCGCTGAGCGAGGAACAGGTGGAGAAGCTGCTGGACTACCTGACCCTGCTGAACAAGTGGAATTCGGTCTATAACCTGACCTCGGTGCGCGATCCATTGGAGATGGTGAAGCTGCACCTGCTGGACTCGCTGACGGCAGTGCCGGCCTTCGCCGGCGCCGTCAACGTGCTGGACGTGGGGGCCGGGGGCGGACTGCCGGGCATGGTGCTGGCGATCAGCCGCCCGGACATGAAGGTGTCGATGATCGACACGGTGCACAAGAAAACCGCCTTCCTCAACCAGGTGAAGGCAGAGCTGGAGCTGAGCAACGTGACGGTGTACACGAAGAAGGTGCAGGAGCTGGCAGTGAAGACGCAATTCGACGTCATTACCTCCAGGGCGTTTGCCGACCTGTCGGACTTCGTCAACTGGTCCGGGCACTTGCTGGCGGAGGGCGGCCAGTTCATCGCCTTGAAAGGCACGGCACCAGCGGAGGAGCGCGAGCGACTGCCAGCGCCATGGAAAGTGCAGAAACTGGAGCCTTTGGCGGTTCCCGGGCTGGACGCGGAACGGCATCTGGTTTTCATCAAGGCAGAAACAGTATAAACGGTTTATACGGTATAAATGGTTTATATCATTTAAATAGTATAAATCGTTTATATCGTTTATACCGTATAAATCAAAAGCATCAATACTCATAAGAAATACATGGCAAAAATTTTTTGCGTAGCAAATCAAAAGGGCGGCGTAGGCAAGACCACCACCACCGTTAACCTCGCCGCCGGTCTGGCAAAACTGGACCAGCGCGTGCTGCTGGTCGACCTGGACCCGCAGGGTAACGCCACCATGGGGGCTGGCATCAACAAGGCAGGGCTGGCGGCGTCCACGTATGAAGTCATGCTGGGCACCAGCGACGTCGCCACCGCGCGCCAGCGTTCCGAGCCCGGCCACTTCGACGTGCTGCCGTCCAACCGCGAACTGGCCGGCGCCGAAGTGGAGATGGTGGAGCTGGACAACCGCGAACGCCGCCTGAAGGAAGCGCTGGCGCTGGTCGATAAAGAATATGACTTTATCCTGATCGACTGCCCGCCTGCGCTGTCGATGCTGACGCTGAACGGGCTGTGCGCCGCGCACGGCGTCATCATTCCGATGCAGTGCGAGTACTATGCGCTGGAAGGGCTGTCCGATCTGGTCAACACCATCAAGAAGGTGCACGCCAACCTGAACCCGGATTTGAAAATCATCGGCCTGCTGCGCGTGATGTTCGATCCGCGCATGACGCTGTCGCAGCAGGTGTCGGCGCAACTGGAGCAGCACTTCGGCGACAAGGTCTTCAAGACCATCATCCCGCGCAACGTGCGCCTGGCCGAAGCGCCGTCGTACGGCGTGCCGGGCGTCACCTTCGATCCGACCTCCAAGGGCGCGCAGGCGTACATCGCCTTCGGCGCCGAGATGGTCAAGCGCATCAAGAAAATGTAAGGCACAGACATGGCAACCAAAAAATTCAAGGGCCTGGGTCGCGGCCTGGACGCGCTGCTCGGCGGCGATAGCGACATCACCACGCCGGACGCCAATACGCCGTCCGAACTGCCGGTGGCAAAAATGCAAGCCGGTAAATACCAGCCGCGCACCCGCATGGACGAAGGCGGCCTGCAGGAGCTGGCCGCGTCGATCAAATCGCAGGGCATCATGCAGCCGATCCTGGTGCGGCCGGTCGGCAAGGATAAATACGAGATCATCGCCGGCGAACGCCGTTTCCGCGCCGCGCAACTGGCGGGATTGGAAGTGCTCCCTGTTTTGGTGCGGGATGTGGACGACCAGGCCGCCGCTGCCATGGCGCTGATCGAGAACATGCAGCGCGAGGATCTGAATCCGCTGGAAGAGGCGCAGGGCATCCATCGCCTGATCACCGATTTCGCTTTCACGCATGAGCAGGCGGCCAACGCGGTCGGCCGGTCGCGCAGCGCCGTGTCCAACCTGCTGCGCCTGATGAATCTGGCGGCGCCGGTGCAGACCATGCTGATGGCCGGCGATATCGACATGGGCCACGCGCGCGCGCTGCTGGCGGTGGACGCCGCCACGCAGATCAATCTGGCCAACATGGTGGTTGCCAAAAGGCTATCGGTGCGAGAAACCGAGAAACTGGTGACCAAAACGCTGGAAGAATTGAAATCGTCGCCGAAAGAGGCGCGATTGAGAGAAAAGTCCGGCGACATCGTGCGTCTGGAAGAAGAACTGTCGGACAAGCTGGCGACACCGGTGGTGTTCAAGATGGGCGCCAAGGGGCGCGGCCAGATGATTATTGATTTTGCGGATCTCGATATTCTTGACGGCGTGTTGGCCCGCTTGCGCGCCTGACCCCGGTAAGGCGGGGTCTGACCCCGTACGGGGTCAGACCCCAGAACGCGAGCCTCGGGGTGCGCGGGGTCCATTTCACCATTTGGAAAATGGTTAACTGATCCCAACTTGGTGCAAAGACGGCGGAAATGTTTCTAAAAGCGTCTCATTCGTGCACCAAATGCTCTGCTGCGGTGCAGCATGTTTGACGTGATACATCAAAGACACATATAATCACGCGTCTTTGGGGTTTTAATCGGTTTTTAAGGAGGCTCGGCAGTGAGTAGTTCGACGAGCATTTCCAAACCGGTGTTCCGAGTCGTCGCCCTCCAGTTGGCCATCGCCACTGGATTCGCCTTGCTCACCTGGAACGTAGGTGGAGTAATCAAAGCTTGGTCGGCCGCCTATGGCGGAGCAATCGCAGTCATCGGGAGCCTGATGTACGCGATGATTGTTGCGGGCGGAACAAATGACGCCAAAAAAGCTTTCCGCGCGCATGTGCGCGCCGAAGTGACAAAGATTTTTATCACGGTAGTGCTGTTTGTGGCGGCACTCGTGTTGTTTCAGTCGGCCTCATGGTTATGGCTGATCTTGGGTTTCGCGGTGTCAACTTTCGCTTACTGGCTGGCATTGCTCGCAATTTAATCACCAAAATCTTATATTTTTATGACCACTGAACACGTCGGGCACGAAGCGCCCACCAATATTGAGTACATTCAGCACCACCTTAGCCACCTGAAATCGGCCGACGGCATGTTTAACCTGGACACGTTCTGGGTTTCGGCCATTCTGGGCCTGGTTTTCCTCGGTGTGTTCTACCTGGCCAGCCGCCGCGCCACCGCTGGCGTGCCGGGCAAGCTGCAGAACTTCGTCGAAGCCGTGATGGAACTGGTCAACGACGTCGTCAACTCGGCCTTCCACGCCAAGAGCAAGGTCATCGCCCCGCTGGCGATCACCATTTTCTGCTGGGTTTGGCTGATGAACGCCATGGACTTCCTGCCGGTCGACCTGCTGCCGAAGATCCTGGGCTTCTTTGGCGTCCACAAGCTGCGCGTCGTGCCTACCGCCGACGTCAACCACACTTTCGGCATGTCGTTCGGCGTCATGCTGTGCATTATCGGTTTCTCGATCAAAGCCAAAGGTCTCGGCGGCTGGGGTAAAGAGCTGCTGACCGCGCCGTTCCACGCGCATGGCTTCATGGCCATCGTGCTGGCGCCGGTCAACTTTGTCTTCCAGATGATCGAGCTGCTGGCTAAACCACTGTCGCTGTCGCTGCGTTTGTTCGGCAATATGTACGCCGGCGAACTGCTGTTCATCCTGATCGCTCTGCTGCCATGGTGGGCACAGTGGCTGCTCGGTGGTCCGTGGGTGATCTTCCACATCCTGGTGGTGACCCTGCAAGCGTTTGTGTTCATGGCGCTGACGGTTGTGTATCTGGCCATTGCGGTTGAGAAGCACTAAATTTTCGTTTTTCACTTTTTAGTATCTGTAGTCTTTTTTAAATCTTAGGAGAAATTTCAATGCAAGCTCTGATCGCACAAGTACAAAGCATGACCGTTCTGGCAGCCGCTATCATCATCGGCCTGGCCGCTATCGGCACCGCTCTGGGTTTCGCCATTCTGGGCGGTAAATTCCTGGAAGCTTCGGCTCGTCAACCAGAACTGATGCCACAACTGCAAACCAAGCTGTTCGTTATCGCTGGTCTGCTGGACGCGATCTCGATGATCGGCGTTGGTGTTGCTCTGCTGTACACCTTCAGCAACCCATTCCTGGCTGCCCTGCAAACCGTCGCTCAGTAATCTGCTCCACCCTAGGAGAAACTTTTAGTTAGGAGCAAAGGTATGGACATCAATATGTCTCTCATCGGCCAGATGATCACCTTCGCGGTGCTGGTCTGGGTGTCGATGAAGTTCGTATTTCCATCGCTGAATGCAGCGCTGGATGAGCGTGCCAAGCGCATCGCTGATGGTCTGGCCGCTGCCGACCAGGGTCAGCAAGCTATGGTCGTCGCGGAAAAGCGCGCCGCCGAAGCTCTGGCCGGTGCACGCGAAGAAGCTTCGCAACGCGTTGCCGACGCTGAAAAGCGCGCGCAACTGGTGGCCGAAGAAATCAAGGCGAATGCACAAGCTGAAGCGAACCGCATCATTGCGCAAGCCAAGGCCGAAGCCGAGCAGCAACTGGCCACGGCGCGCGAAGCGTTGCGCGCTCAGGTGGCTGACCTGGCTGTGAAGGGCGCCGAGCAAATCCTCAAGCGCGAAGTCAACGCCTCGGCCCACGCCGAACTGTTGTCGCGCCTGTCTGTCGAGCTGTAATCATGGCAGAAAACGCAACCGTCGCCCGTCCCTACGCGGAAGCTCTGTTCCGCGTAGCCCAAGCAGGTAAGGAATCGTTCAACCTCGCGGCATGGGCCGAACTGGTGGCCGAACTGGCCCAGATCGCCGCCCATCCCGAGGTGCAAGCATTCGCCCGCAACCCGAAAGCGTCGGCCAGCGATATCGTCGCCGCCTTCAAGGCCCTGGTGAAAACCCCGGTCAACCAGGAAGCCGATAACTTCCTGGCCATGCTGGTCGAGAACGGCCGCATCAGTCTGCTGCCGGAAATCGGCGCGCAATTCCAGGCGCTGAAAAACGCCGCGGAAGGCGCCGCAGACGCCGAGATCACCAGCGCCTTTGCGCTGGACGCCGCGCAGGTGACCGCGCTGATCGCGACGCTGGAAAAGAAATTCAGCCGCAAGCTGAACCCGGTGGTGACCGTGGACCCAGCCCTGATCGGTGGCGTGCGCGTGGTGGTCGGCGACGAAGTGCTGGACACTTCGGTCCGCGCCAAGCTCGAGCAAATGCGTGTCGCACTGGTCGCGTAAGGTTAAGCCGCGACCGCTTGGAACAGATTCTTCATCTCGCGCAAGCTGAGAGAAACCCTATTTAGGAGTTAGTTAGTATGCAACTCAACCCATCTGAAATCAGCGAGCTGATCAAGAGCCGTATCCAAGGCCTTGATGGTGGCGCTGAAGTACGTAACCAAGGCACGGTGATTTCCGTGGCCGACGGTATCGTCCGCATCCACGGCCTGTCGGAAGTCATGCAGGGCGAGATGCTGGAATTCCCAGGCAACACCTTCGGTCTGGCGATGAACCTGGAGCGCGACTCGGTTGGCGCCGTGATCCTGGGTGCTTACGAGCACATCTCGGAAGGCGACACCGTCAAGTGCACCGGCCGCATCCTGGAAGTGCCGGTCGGTCCGGAACTGCGTGGCCGCGTGGTCAACGCCCTGGGCCAGCCGATCGACGGCAAAGGCGCCATCGAGACCAAGCTGACCTCGCCAATCGAGAAAATCGCGCCGGGCGTGATCGCCCGTGAGTCCGTGTCGCAGCCGATGCAGACCGGCCTGAAGTCGATCGACGCGATGGTGCCGATCGGCCGTGGCCAGCGTGAGCTGATCATCGGCGACCGCCAGACCGGCAAGTCGGCGGTGGCGGTGGATGCGATCATCAACCAAAAAGGCCAGGGCATGACGTGCATCTACGTTGCCATCGGCCAAAAAGCCTCGACCATCAAGAACATCGTGCGCTCGCTGGAAGAGCACGGCGCGCTGGAGTACACCATTGTGGTGGCCGCGTCGGCGTCGGAATCGGCCGCGATGCAGTACATCTCGGCCTACTCGGGCTGCACCATGGGCGAGTACTTCCGCGACCGCGGCGAAGACGCGCTGATCGTCTACGATGACCTGTCGAAGCAAGCGGTTGCTTACCGCCAGATCTCGCTGCTGCTGCGCCGCCCACCAGGCCGTGAAGCCTACCCAGGCGACGTGTTCTACCTGCACTCGCGTCTGCTGGAGCGCGCCGCGCGCGTCAACGCCGACTACGTCGAAGCGTTCACCAACGGCGAAGTCAAGGGCAAGACCGGTTCGCTGACCGCGCTGCCGATCATCGAAACCCAGGCGGGCGACGTCTCGGCCTTCGTGCCGACCAACGTGATTTCGATTACCGACGGCCAGATCTTCCTGGAAACCTCGCTGTTCAACTCGGGCATCCGTCCGGCGATCAACGCCGGTATCTCGGTGTCGCGCGTCGGTGGCGCCGCTCAGACCAAGGTCATCAAAAACCTGTCCGGCGGTATCCGTACCGACCTGGCGCAGTACCGTGAGCTGGCTGCGTTCGCGCAGTTCGCCTCGGACCTGGACGAGTCGACCCGCAAGCAGCTGGACCGCGGTGCCCGCGTGACCGAACTGCTGAAGCAGAAACAGTACTCGCCACTGTCGATCTCGCTGATGGCCGCCTCGCTGTTCGCCGTGAACAAGGGCTACCTGGACGACGTCGAAGTCAAGAAAGTGCTGCCATTCGAAGCCGGCCTGCATGCTTACCTGAAGACCAAGCAAGCCGACCTGCTGTCGAAGATTGAGTCGTCGAAGCAACTGGACAAGGACGGCGAAGCTGCGCTGGCCGCCGCCATTGCCGACTTCAAGAAATCCGGCGCATTTTAAGGGTAACGGCACCTCGCAAGAGGTGCCTTCTGCGCAGAAGGAGTAAGGACTCATGGCAGTAGGCAAAGAGATACGTGGCAAGATCAAAAGCGTAGAAAATACGAAGAAGATCACCAAGGCGATGGAAATGGTCGCCGCATCGAAAATGCGCAAGGCGCAGGATCGCATGCGCGCCGCCCGTCCCTACAGTGAGAAAGTTCGTAACATCGCGGCGAATCTGGCCAACGCAAACCCAGAATACACGCACCCGTTCCTGGCCGATGAAGCCAAGGACGCGGCCAAGGCGATTGGTTTCATCGTGGTCACGACCGACAAGGGTCTGTGCGGCGGCATGAACACCAATATCCTGCGTCTGGTGACGAATAAATCGCGCGAGCTGGAAGCAGCGGGCAACAAGATTGCCGCCGTCGCGATCGGTAACAAAGGTTTGGGCTTCCTGAACCGCGTTGGTGTGCCGGTGGTTGCGCAAGTGACCCAGATCGGCGACACCCCGCACCTGGAAAAACTGATCGGCCCCGTCAAGGTCATGCTGGAAAAATTCCAGAACGGCGAAGTCGATGCGGTTTACCTGTGCTACACCAAGTTCATCAACACGATGAAGCAGGAGCCAGTGGTTGAACAACTGCTGCCACTGCCGGCTGCGAAGAAGCAGGCTGACGAAGGTAATCACAACTGGGATTACATCTACGAGCCAGACGCGGCCACCGTGATCGACGAACTGCTGGAGCGCTATGTTGAAGCGCTGGTGTACCAGTCGGTGGCGGAAAACCTGGCGTCCGAGCAATCGGCGCGCATGGTGGCGATGAAGGCGGCCAGCGACAACGCGGGCAATGTGATCGGCGAACTGAAGCTGATCTACAACAAAACCCGCCAGGCTGCGATTACCAAAGAACTCTCCGAAATCGTCGCCGGTGCGGCAGCGGTTTAAACGAATTTAACTATATTTGAAGGAACGAACATGGCTGATGGCAAAATCGTTCAGTGTATCGGCGCGGTGGTGGACGTTGAGTTTCCACGTGACGCAATGCCCAAGGTATTTGATGCCTTGAAGATGGAAGGCTCCGAGCTGACGCTGGAAGTACAACAACAACTGGGTGACGGCGTGGTCCGTACTATTGCGCTGGGTTCGTCGGACGGCCTGCGCCGCGGCATGACCATCCAGAACACCGGCAAGCCGATCATGGTGCCAGTGGGTCCCGCGACCCTGGGCCGCATCATGGACGTGCTGGGCAACCCGATCGACGAATGCGGCCCGGTCTCGCACGACCAGATCGCCTCGATCCACCGCACCCCGCCTGCCTACGACGAGCTGTCGCCATCGCAGGACCTGCTGGAAACCGGTATTAAAGTGATCGACCTGGTCTGCCCGTTCGCTAAGGGCGGTAAGGTCGGCCTGTTCGGTGGCGCCGGCGTCGGCAAGACCGTGAACATGATGGAACTGATCAACAACATCGCTAAAGCGCACTCGGGTCTGTCCGTGTTCGCCGGTGTGGGTGAGCGTACCCGTGAAGGTAACGACTTCTACCACGAAATGGCCGATGCCAAGGTGGTGGACCTGGAAAACCCGGCCAACTCGAAAGTGGCCATGGTCTACGGCCAGATGAACGAACCGCCAGGCAACCGTCTGCGCGTGGCGCTGACCGGCCTGACCATCGCGGAATCGTTCCGTGACGAAGGCAAGGACGTGCTGTTCTTCGTGGACAACATCTACCGCTTCACGCTGGCCGGTACCGAAGTGTCGGCACTGCTGGGCCGTATGCCATCGGCGGTGGGCTACCAGCCGACCCTGGCCGAAGAAATGGGCCGTCTGCAGGAGCGCATCACCTCGACCAAGACCGGTTCGATCACCTCGATCCAGGCCGTGTACGTGCCAGCGGATGACTTGACCGACCCATCGCCAGCGACCACCTTCGGCCACCTGGATTCGACCGTGGTGCTGTCGCGTGACATCGCCTCGCTGGGTATCTACCCTGCGGTGGACCCGCTGGACTCGACCTCGCGCCAGCTGGACCCGCTGGTGGTTGGCCAGGAGCACTACGAGACCGCGCGTTCGGTCCAGGGCACCCTGCAGCGCTACAAGGAACTGCGCGACATCATCGCGATTCTGGGCATGGACGAACTGGCGCCGGAAGACAAGCTGACCGTGGCACGCGCCCGTAAGATGCAGCGTTTCCTGTCGCAGCCGTTCCACGTTGCTGAAGTGTTCACCGGCGCACCTGGCAAGTACGTGTCGCTGAAGGACACCATCAAGGGCTTCAAGATGATCGCCTCGGGCGAACTGGATCACCTGCCAGAGCAAGCGTTCTACATGGTCGGCACGATCGAAGAAGCCATCGAAAAAGCCAAGAAACTCAACTAATCAGTTGAGTTGACCGGTCCCGCCGCGAGGCGGGGCCGTTCCACCCGATAGGACACACATGGCAAACACTATTCACGTTGACGTGGTATCCGCCGAGGAGTTGATCTACTCTGGCGACGCCGAATTCGTCGCGTTGCCGGGTGAGCAGGGCGAGCTGGGTATCTACCCGAAGCACACGCCGCTGATTACCCGTATTCGTCCGGGCGCGGTGCGCATCCAGGTTCCGGGCCAGTCGGAAGAAGAGTTCGTCTTCGTCGCCGGCGGCCTGCTGGAAGTGCAGCCGAGCGCGGTGACGGTGCTGGCCGATACCGCGATTCGCGGCAAGGATCTGGACGAGGCCAAAGCAACGGCCGCCAAGAAACGCGCCGAAGAAGCGCTGGCCAACAACAGCTCGGGCATCGACTACGCGAAAGCGCAAGCCGAACTGGCAGCGGCCATCGGCCAGCTGGCAGCCATCGCCAAACTGCGCGCCAAGCACTAAGCAACGCACAGCAGCATCCCAAAAAAGGCAGCCTCGGCTGTAATGCCGTTCAGTTAAGGTCTCGTTTCAAGACCCGAACGGTGTATCGCTGAGGTAGTGCTTTAACGGCCCGGTCGTAATGACGACCGGGCCGT
>NZ_JACBYS010000003.1 GCF_013408245.1 Duganella sp. 1224 | reverse complement strand
AACGGCCCGGTCGTCATTACGACCGGGCCGTTAAAGCACTACCTCAGCGATACACCGTTCGGGTCTTGAAACGAGACCTTAACTGAACGGCATTACTCCCTCGGGAGGCTTTTTTTTTAGCGGTAGGCGCCGGAGCCGATCAGGAAATCGTCGACCCGCTCGATGTAGCCCTCCTTCAGTTCAACGGTCTTGGTGACCGGATTGGGCCACTTGTAACTGATCCAGCCGCCGCCGCGCGTTTTGGCCAGCGTGATCATTTCCTGGATCATGAACTTGCCCTCCATGTCCTTGAGGGCGATGCGCGGCGTGCCGACCATCTGCGGGTTGTTGCCGTGCGCCAGCACCTTGCCGTTGAAATCGTAGACATAGACGTACAGGTCGCGGTCGTGGAAATCGGTGTTGGCCGGATCGGAGATCGCGGCGAACGCCTTGTCGCGGCCTTGCGCCTTGACCATCGCCACCGCCCGCTTGACCATGGCCACCGCCTCGGCGCGGCTGCCTTTCTGCGCCGCCGCCGCCGCACCGCCGCCGCACAGCGCCAGCCCCCACGCCAGTCCCAGGGCCGCCGCGGCCACCCATGCCTTCATCCGATGCTCCTCTTATGATTATGTCTGGCCATCTTAGCGCAGGCGCTGGCGGGACAGGGTGCGCGCGTTGCTAATCGGCAACAGGATTGCCGAACAGGCCATCCCACAGCGCCCGCACCTGGGCCGCCTGCGGCGCCACCCGCGCCCGGTCGACGCGCGCCAGGTCCTGGCCCTGCAGCCGCAGCTGGTGCTGCAGCTTGCGGTATTGGCGGTAGGCGTCCGCCACGCTGGCGGCCAGCGCGGCGTCGATCAGGCCCAGTTCGGCGCACATCTTCAGCAGCGCGATGTTGCCGTAGTTGGCGGTCAGCTGCGGATAGCGGTGGGCGTGCTGCAGCACCAGGAACTGGACGATGAACTCGATGTCGATCATGCCGCCCGGATCCTGCTTGAGGTCGAACAGCGCGCTGTGGTTGGGCTTGGCGTCCATCATGCGCTGGCGCATGGCGATCACCTCCGGCTTGAGCGGGCCGTCGGCCGGGCGCGCCTTGCGCAGCACCGCCTCGCGGATCTGCTCGAAGCGCTGGCCGATGGCGGCGTCGCCGGCGCAGTAGCGGGCGCGGGTCAGCGCCTGGTGTTCCCACACCCAGGCCGAGTTGCTCTGGTATTTCTCGAACGAGGCCACCGACGACACCAGCATGCCGCTGGCGCCGTCAGGGCGCAGCGCGGTGTCGATGTCGAACAGGATACCGGCCGGGGTGTGCGAGGTCATCCAGGTGATGAAGCGTTGCGCCAGCTTGGCGTACTGGGCCGGCGCCTCCTGGTCGGGGTCGTCGTACAGGAAGATCACGTCGAGGTCGGACACATAGCCAAGCTCCTTGCCGCCCAGCTTGCCGTAGGCGATGACGGTGAACAGCGGCACCTCGCGGTGGCGCGTGGCCACCGTGCGCCACACCGCCTGGAGGGTGGCGGCAACGATGGTGTCGGCCAGCGCCGACAGGTAGTCGGCCAGCTTTTCCACCGTCAGGTCGCCGGCCAGGTCCTGCGCCAGCAGGTGGAACAGCTGCACGTGGTGGACCTCGCGCAGGATGTCCATCTGGCGCTCGGTGTCGCCGGCGGCGGCGGCCAGTTGCGTGTCGAGCTCGGCGGCCAGCGCGGCCGGGTCGAACACCGCGTGGCGCAGGCGGTCGTCGAGCAGCTCGTCGAGCAGGATCGGGTGCTGGCTGAGGAACTGCGCCGCCCAGCCGCTGGCGTGCACCATGCGGATCACGCGCGCCAGCGTGTGCGGGTACTCGGTCAGCAGCGACAGGTAGGCCGCGCGGCGCGCGATCGCCTCCAGGAAGTCGAGCAGCCGGCCCAGCGTGGCCAGCTGGCTGCCGCCGCGCGATTCCTGCGCGGCCTGGACGATCAGCGGCAGCGCGCTGTTGATCAGGCTCTGCAGCCGGTTGCGGCTGGCCTCGGGCAGCGATTGCAGGCGCGGCGCCTGCCAGGTGGCGATCAGCCGCTTGGCGCCATCCTCGGGCGCGTCGAAGCCGAGCGCGGCGAAGCGCGCCACCAGCGCCTCGCGGTTGTCGGGATCGGCGCATTCGTTGCTGGACTGCAGTTCGATGTCGTTGTCGCCGCCCTCGGTCTTGTCCGAGAACATCTCGTCGAACTGGCCGGCGACGAACTGGCGGTGCGCCTCCAGCTGGGTCAGCAGCGTGGCCGCGTCGGGCAGGCCCATCATCTCGGCCACGGTCTGGCGGTCGGCCTCGCTGGCCGGCAGCGTGTGGGTCTGGGCGTCGTCCAGGTATTGCAGCCGGTGCTCCAGGTTGCGCAGGAAGGTGTACGAGGCCAGTAGCTGGTAGACGATGGCGTGGCTCAGCAGGCCCTTCTCGGCGATGATGCGCAGCGTGGTGCGGGTCGAGCGGTCGCGCAGCGCGGCGTCGCGGCCGCCGCGGATCAGCTGGAACACCTGGGCCAGGAACTCGATCTCGCGGATGCCGCCGCGGCCCAGCTTGACGTTGTTGCTGCGGTCCGGGTGCAGCCGCTCCTGGCGGTTGACCTCGGCGCGGATCTGCGCGTGCATATTGCGGATGGCGTCAATCACGCCAAAGTCCAGGTAGCGGCGGAAGCAGAACGGGCGGACAATCGCCTCCAGCGCGGCGATGTCCTCGGCGCGGCCGGTCACCGCGCGCGCCTTGACCCAGGCGTAACGCTCCCATTCGCGGCCCTGGACGATCAGGTAGTTTTCCACCATGCCGAGGCTGGCGGCCAGCGGGCCGGAATTGCCGTTCGGCCGCAGCGCCATGTCGACGCGGAAGGTGTAGCCGTCCTCGGTGATCTCGGCCAGCGCGGCGATCAGCTTCTTGCCGAGGCGCACGAAGAACTCGTGGTTGGACAGGCCGCGCTGGCCCGGCCCGGCGGCAGTGTCGCCGTCCTCGGGATAGACGAAGATCAGGTCGATGTCGGACGACACATTGAGTTCGCCGCCGCCCTGCTTGCCCATGGCCAGCACCATCATCTGCTGCGGCAGGCCGGAGTCGCGCCCGGTCGGCGCGCCGTGCGCGGCCACCAGCTCGGCGTGCAGCTCGGCCAGATGTTGCTGGATGGCAAAGTCGGCAAAGCGGGTCATGGCGCTCACCACCTCGGCCAGGTTGGCCTGGCCGCCGAGGTCGCGCCGGATCAGCGTGCACACCAGCAGGTTGCGCAGGCGGCGCATGGCGCGCACCAGCGGCAGGCCGCCGGCGGCTTCCTGGCGCAAATAGTGCGCCAGATCGATCTCGGCCAGCGATAATTGCGCCAGTTCGTCGATCCGGGCGGCGCGCTCGGGGGCGGCGGACAGCCAGCGCTGGTAAAAGCGTGAAACGGCGGGGGCAACGGACGGTGAACTCATAAACGGATAAGGTAGAATGGCTGCGACAACCGAGTTTAGCGCGAGTTTCGTGAATTTTTGACGCATGGCCTGATTTATTAGCGTATTAATGCAAAAACCAGAAGAGGAGACCGTGACAGGCGAAGGCCCATTGGCCACGCGCTGGCACCGGCTCCGTGCCGCCTACCGGATTTGCAACCTGGCCACCCATCATGTGCTCGGTTTCGCGCTGAAACTGACGCTGCTGCTGTATGTCGCCTTCACCGTGCTGTTCCTGGCGCTGCGCTACGTGGTGCTGCCGAACATCGACCATTACAAGGGCGACATCGAGCGCGCCGCCAGCCACGCGATCGGCAACCCGGTCAGCATCGCCCGCGTGTACGCGTCGTGGAACGGCTTCCGCCCCAGCCTGTTCCTGGGCGACGTGGTGCTGCACGATCCGCAGGGACGGCCGGCGCTGAGCCTGCCGAGCGTGTCGGCCACGCTGTCGTGGTGGTCGGTGGCGGCGGCCGGCGTGCGCTTCCATGCGCTGGAGCTGACCCGGCCCGACCTGTCCATCCGGCGCGAGGCCGACGGCCGCCTGTACGTGGCCGGCATTTTCATCGATCCCGACCAGCCCAGCGACGGCAAGGGCCTGGACTGGCTGCTGACGCAGCGCGAAATCGTCATCCACGACGGCCGGCTGCAGTGGACCGACCGCCAGCGCGGCGCGCCGCCGCTGGCGCTGGACAACGTCCAGCTGGTGTTGCGCAACCAGTGGCTGCATCACCAGCTGTCGGTGCGCGCCACGCCGCCGGCGGCGCTGGCGCGGCCGCTTGACCTGCGCGCCGACTTCACCCATCCGGCGTTTGGCGCGCGCGTCTCCAACATCTCGATGTGGAAGGGCGAGGTCTACGCCGACATCCGCGACACCGACCTGCTGGCCTGGAAGACCTGGGTCGATTACCCGTTTGAACTGAGCAAGGGCCACGGTTCGCTGCGTGCCTGGGTTGGCGTCGAGCAGTCGCGCCTGACCGGCTTCACCGCCGACGTCGGCCTGCGCGACCTCACCGCCGTGCTGGGCGCCGAGCTGCCGCTGCTGGACCTGCAGCAACTCAGCGGGCGCATCGCCGTGCGCGAGGACATCCGGCCGCCGCTGGCGCGCCAGGGCGCCGCCACGCCGCGCTTCGGCGCGCTCGGCCACAGCATCGCCCTGAACAACCTGACGCTGACCACCCGCGACGGCCTGGTGATGGCGCCGACCTCGCTGTCGGAAAGCTTCGTCGCGGCCGCCGGCGCGCGGCCCGAGCGGGTCGCGCTGCGCGCCGCCCAGCTCG
This sequence comes from Duganella sp. 1224, assembly GCF_013408245.1. Classification (GTDB taxonomy): domain Bacteria; phylum Pseudomonadota; class Gammaproteobacteria; order Burkholderiales; family Burkholderiaceae_D; genus Rugamonas. The sequence continues at coordinate 445,946 of NZ_JACBYS010000003.1, read as the reverse complement.
ACCTGCAAACGCTGGCCGGCCTGGCCGAGCGCCTGCCGCTGACCGAGCGCCAGCACCAGATGGTGGCCGGCTTCGCGCCGCGCGGCCTGTTGCGCAACTTCTCGGCCGAATGGCAGGGCACGTTCCCGGCCTTGCAGACCTACCGCGTCAAGGGCGACCTGATCGGGCTGGGTCTGAAACCGCAGCCGCCGCGCCTGCCGCAAGCGAAGACCGCCAAGACGCCGGCCATCGCCGGCATGCCGGCCATTCCCGGCTTCGACAACCTCAGCGGCGCGATCGACGCCACCGAGCGCGGCGGCAGCTTCAGCCTCAACTCGCAGCAACTGGTGCTGCAGATGCCCGACTATTTCGCCGAGCCGTCGATGCCGTTCGACTACCTCAACCTGAAGGCGCGCTGGTCGTTCGAAGCGGACAACCAGCTGCTGTTCCAGATCGACGCCATGGACTTCGAGCAGGAGGGCATGAGCGGCACCTTGCAGGGCTCGCACCTGATTTCGCTGGCCGGCAAGGGCCCCGGCAAGGCCGACCTCGACGGCACGCTGACCGGCTTCCAGCTGAACCGCATCGGCCGCTACCTGCCGATGCAGACGCCGCACGACCTGACCCACTGGCTGACCGGCGCGCTGGAGGGCGGCGTCGCCAGCGACGTGAGCATCCGCCTGCGCGGCGACCTGGCGCATTTCCCGTTCCAGGGCGAGGGCAGGGCGCACGGCGAATTCCGCGTGGCCGGCAAGCTGACCGAGGGCAAGCTGAACTACGAGCCCGGCTACTATCTGCACGACGGCAAGGAACTGGGCAAGGACGGCCAGCCGTTGCCGCTGTGGCCGCAGGCCGAGCACATCAAGGGCAGCTTCGTGTTCGACCGCGCGCGCATGGAAATCCACGGCGACACCGCCACCACCGCCGGCGCCGCGCTGAGCAACGTCAAGGCGGTGATCCCGGACCTGAGCGTGCACGATTCGATGCTGGAAATCGACGGTAACGCCGCCGCGCCGCTGCAGGAATTCCTGCGCTACGTGGCGCTCAGCCCGGTGCTGGAGTGGATCTCGCACTTCACCGACGAAACCCAGGCCAGCGGCAACGCCAAGCTGGCGCTGAGCCTGCGCATTCCGCTGGCGCACGCGATCGACACCAAGGTGCAGGGCACGCTGCAACTGGCCAACAACGACATCGTGCTGATGAACGACCTGCCGGTGGTACAGTCGGCGCAGGGCAAGATCGAATTCAACGAGCGCGGCGTCAACCTCAACCAGCTGTCCGGCGCCTTCCTCGGCGGTCCGGTGTCGATCACCGGCGGCAGCCAGAAGGATGGCGCCATCGTCGTGCGCCTCGGCGGCCTGCTGACCGCCGACGGCTTCCGCCAGGCCTTCCCGATGCCGGCCATGCAGCGCCTGGCCGACCATTTTTCCGGCGGCACCCGCTACAGCGGCACGGTGACCGCGCGCGACCACCAGGTCATCGTCGCGGTCGACTCGTCGCTGACCGGGCTGGCGCTGGACCTGCCGGCGCCGGTGAAAAAAAGCGCCGCCGACAGCCTGCCGCTGCGCTTCCTGCTGACCAGCGGCCTGACGGCGGACGGCGCCGGCTACCTGCACGACGATATCCGCATCAACCTCGGCAACGGCATCGCGGCGCGCTACCAGCGCCAGAAGCAGCTCAGGCAGCACTGGAAGATGGTGCGCGGCGGCATCGGCGTCAACATGCCGGCGCCGGAGCCGGACAGCGGCCTGGCCTTCAACATCAGCATGCACGAGCTGAACGTCGACAACTGGCTGGACTTTGGCGACGCCATCGCCGGCCCGGCCGCCGCCGGTTCGGCGGCGGCGTTGGCGTCGCCGTCCGAGGCCAGCGATGTCGCCCAGTACGTGGTGCCCGACGCCATCGCCGCCCGCAGCAGCGAGCTGGTGATCGGCGACCGCAAGCTGGAAAACGTGGTGGTCGGCGTCACCCATCAGAAAGGCACGTGGCAGGCCAGCATCGACTCGACCCAGGCCAATGGCTACCTGACCTGGGCCGAGCCGTCCACCGGCGCCGGCCTCGGCAAGGTGACCGCGCGGCTGTCGTCGCTGGTGATACCGGAGTCGGCCCCGGGCGACGTCCAGGCGCTGCTGGACGGCAAGAGCGCCGCCGCCACCATCCCGGCGCTGGACGTGGTGGTGGACCGCTTCGAACTGTTCAACAAGCCGCTGGGGCGGCTGGAACTGCAGGCCAACAACGCCCAGCTGGCCAGCGCGCGCGAGTGGCGCGTCAGCAAGCTGTCGCTGACCAATGCCGACGGCGAACTGGAAGGCACCGGCAAGTGGGTCAGCAAGAACGGCGTCCACGACACCAGCCTCAACTTCAATCTGGCCATCAACGACGCCGGCAAGCTGCTGGAACGCTTTGGCTACGCCGACACACTGAAGGGCGGCAAGGGCTCGCTGAAGGGCGACATCGCGTGGAAGGGCCTGCCGTACTCGCTGGACCTGCCGAGCCTGTCCGGCCAGATCGCGCTGAATGTCGAGAAGGGCCAGTTCCTCAAGCAGGACCCGGGCGCCGCCAAGCTGCTCGGCGTGCTGAGCCTGCAAGCGTTGCCGCGCCTGCTCAAGCTGGACTTCCACGACGTCTTCTCGGAAGGCCTGGCGTTTGACGGCATCACCGCCAACGCCGCCATCAACCGCGGCATCGTCAAGACCGACAACTTGAAAATGCACGGTGTGGCCGCCACTGTCTTGATGGATGGCACGGCCGATATCGCCAACGAAACCACCAACCTGCACGTGGTGGTGATACCCGAGGTCAACCTCGGCACGGCGCCGCTGGTGTACGCGCTGGCGGTCAATCCGGTCATCGGCCTGGGTAGCTTCCTGGCGCAACTGTTCCTGAGCGCGCCGGTGATGAAGGCGCTGACCTATCATATGCAGGTGTCCGGCCCGTGGAAGGCGCCGGTCGTCACCAAGCTGGACGCCACCAAACTGGAACCGACAAGGGGATCGCCATGAACCACACCGTTGCTGCCATCCAAATGATTTCCTCGCCCACCGTGGCGGACAATATCGCCACCGCGCGCCGCCTGGTGACCCAGGCCGCCCGGGATGGCGCCGGGCTGGTGCTGCTGCCCGAATACTGGGCCATCATGGGCCTGACCGACAGCGACAAGGTGCGCGTGGCCGAGCCGCTGGGGCAGGGACCGATCCAGGACTTCATGGCCGGCCTGGCGCGCGAACTGGGCATCTGGCTGATCGGCGGCACCTTGCCGCTGGCCTCGGACGACGCCGACAAGGTCATCAACACCACGCTGGTGTACAACCCGCAGGGCGAGCACGTCAGCCGCTACGACAAGATCCACCTGTTCGGCTTCACCAAGGGCAGCGAGTCGTACAACGAATCGAAGACGATAGTGCCGGGCAAGCATGTTGGCACGTTCGAGGCGCCGTTCGGCAAGGTTGGCATGTCGGTGTGCTATGACCTGCGCTTCCCGGAACTGTTCCGCGCCATGGGGCCGGTATCGCTGATCGTGGTGCCGGCCGCCTTTACCTACACCACCGGCATGGCGCACTGGGAAATCCTGCTGCGCGCGCGCGCCATCGAAAACCAGTGCTACGTGCTGGCGGCAGCGCAGGGCGGCATCCACCCCAACGGCCGCCGCACCTGGGGCCACAGCATGCTGATCGACCCGTGGGGCACGGTCAAGTCGGTGCTGGCCGAGGGCGAGGGCGTGGTGGCCGGCGAGATCGACCTCGGCTATATGGAAGGCGTGCGCGACAGCTTGCCGGCCCTGAAACACCGGACCATGTGATATCCACTACAATGCCGGTAACACCTCACAGAAAGCATCACCATGAAGCCATTTGAACCGAATCTGTCCACCCTGGCCGTAGCGCGCGATATTTTGCTGACGCCGTTCGGGCTGGACGAGGCCAAGCTGCTCAAGACCCTGGGCGCAATGTTCACCCACAAGGTCGACTATGCCGACTTGTATTTCCAATTTACTAAAAACGAGGGCTGGAGCCTGGAAGAGGGCATCGTCAAGACCGGCAGCTTCTCGATCGACCAGGGCGTCGGCGTGCGCGCCGTGTCGGGCGACAAGACGGCGTTCTCGTATTCGGATGAAATCTCCGAAGCGGCGCTGCTGGATGCCGCCTCCGCCACCCGCACCATCGCCCGCGCCGGTGCCGGCAAGGTGAAGGTGGCGGGCGCCATGAACCATGTCGGCGGCCGTTCGCTGTATCTGCCGCACGATCCGCTGGTGTCGCTGGACGCCACCGCCAAGGTGGCGCTGCTGGAGCGCATCGAGAAGATGGCGCGCGCCAAGGACCCGCGCGTGGTGCAGGTCATGGCCAGCCTGGCCGGCGAGTACGACGTGGTGCTGGTGGTGCGCAGCGATGGCGTACTGGCGGCCGATATCCGGCCGCTGGTGCGGGTGTCGCTGACCGTTATCGTCGAGCAGAACGGCCGCCGCGAAGTCGGCTCGTCGGGCGGCGGCGGGCGTTACGACTATGGCTACTTCAGCGACGCGCTGCTGGAGCAGTATGCGGACGACGCGGTGAAGTCGGCCATCGTCAACCTGGACGCGCGTCCGGCGCCGGCCGGCCCGATGACGGTGGTGCTCGGCCCAGGCTGGCCGGGCATCCTGCTGCACGAGGCGATAGGCCACGGCCTGGAGGGCGACTTCAACCGCAAGGGTTCGTCGACCTTCTCCGGCCGCATCGGCGAGCGCGTGGCGGCCAAGGGCGTCACCGTGGTCGATGATGGCACGCTGGCCGATCGCCGCGGCTCGCTGAACATCGACGACGAGGGCAATCCGACCCAGTGCACCACGCTGATCGAGGACGGCATCCTGAAAGGCTACATCCAGGACACGATGAACGCGCGCCTGATGAAGATGCCGGTGACCGGCAACGCGCGCCGCGAATCGTTCGCCCACCTGCCGATGCCGCGCATGACCAACACCTATATGCTGGGCGGCGACAAGGACCCGGGCGAGATTCTGGCGTCGGTGAAGAATGGTTTGTACGCGGTCAACTTCGGCGGCGGCCAGGTCGATATCACCAACGGCAAGTTCGTGTTCTCCGCCAGCGAGGCGTACATGATCGAGAACGGCAAGATCACCTACCCGGTGAAGGGCGCCACGCTGATCGGCAATGGTCCCGAAGTGCTGAACCGCGTCTCGATGATCGGCAACGACATGAAGCTGGACCCGGGCGTAGGGGTGTGCGGCAAGGAAGGCCAGAGCGTGCCGGTGGGCGTTGGCCAGCCGACCTTGCGGATTGACGGGGTCACAGTCGGCGGCACGGCGTAATTTGCTTTCACCCCCAAACGAAAGGGTCTGACCCCGTACGGGGTCAGACCCTGGCCGCAGCGGTGTGCGGGTTTGCGGGGTGCCGTCAGAACTTGTAAGACGCCTTCACGTAGAAGGTCCGGCCCAGCGGATCGGTGAAGCGCGGATCATACCCGCTCTGGAACGTGGTGCCCTGGTTGGTGTACGGCGGCGCGCTGTCGAACAGGTTCTTGATCCCCACCGTCAGGTCGGTGTTCCGGAAACCGGTATAGCTGGTGGACAGCGAATACGTCGAATACGCCCGCACCTTGTGGTAGTACGCCCCATCCACATCGTTCTCATCCACGTAACCGCTCAGATACTTGTTGGCGAAACTGGCGCTCCACGGCCCTTTCTTCCACGTCACCGTGGCGTTGTGCTTCCAGCGGAACACCGGCGCATTGTCGCCGTACACGCCGACATTCTCCACGAACTCGCCGCCCGTCTCGTTCTGGTACTTGTAGCTGTGCACCCACGTGCCATCGAACTGGAACAGGAAATCCCCGACCGACGAACGCGGCAGCTTCCAGCGCAGGCTGGTGTCGATGCCCGAGGTCTTCACCTCGCCCAGGTTGTCCAGCACCGCGTTCACGTACTGCAGCGTCTTGCCGTCCGCCGAGTAGACGAAGTAACTCTTGTACTTCTCATAGTTGTCGAAGATGGTCGACTCGGCCACGGTGCCGATCGAATCCCTGATCTTGATGTTGAAGTAGTCGAACGACACGCTGACCGCGTTCACCGGCTCAAACACCACGCCCAGCGCGAAAGTCTTCGACTTCTCCGGCTTCAGGTTGGCGTTGCCGCCGCTGCGGATGTATTGCTGCTGGTTGCAGGCGACGTTCGGATTGGCGCCGGCCGCCGCCACGCCGCCCGGGCACAGCACCGGATCGTCATAGGCGTTGCTGGTGAAGGTCGAGGTGGCCGGGCCGTGCAGGTCGTACAGGGTCGGCGCGCGGAAGCCGGTGTTGTACGAGGTGCGGAACAGCACCTGCTTGCTGGCCTCCCAGCGCAGGCCGACCTTCGGATTGAAGGTGCCGCCGACGTCGTTGTAATGGTCGTAGCGCGCGGCCGCCGACAGTTCCAGATCCTTGGCCAGCGGCACGCTCAGCTCCGAGTACACGGCCGAGATATTGCGCTGGCCGGCCTGGTCCTGCGCGTCGGCATAGCCCGAGCTGGACGCCTGCGACGCCAGTTCGCGGTTGACGTTGTAGGTGGCCTTGTCATGCCGGAACTCGGTGCCGAGCGCGAAGCCGACGCCGCCCGCCGGCAACTGGTAAATCTCGCGGCTGATCTTGCCGTCAACGCCGACGCTGGTCATCTTGGCGGACAGGTATTCGCCGCGCAGCTGGGCCGCGTCGATGTAGGCGGTGCCGGCCGCCGACTGCTCGCCGAACGGATTCAGCGTGCCATCCAGCACACCGGCCTTCATCAGCGAGTCGTTGGTGTAGCCGCCGGCAAACGCGCTGGCGGCCTTGTTGACCGCGTAGGTCAGGCCGACGTTGTAGTCCCAGCCGGCCACCAGGCCTTCCGATGCCAGCACCAGGCGGTCGGAGATCGAGGTGTCGTAGCCCTGGCGCTTGCCGGCGGCGACGGTGCGCCAGTTGAGCGTCAGGTCTTCGCCGGTCAGGCCGGCCACCGCCGGCACGCCGGCGCTGCCGCCTGGATAGTAGGGACTGGCCGAGGTCATGGTGATGCCGGTCAGCGGCGACGGCGCGATGGCGCTGGCGTTGGTCGAGCGGCTGTGCAGGTATTCGACGGTGGCGACGTCGTCCGCGCTCAGCTTGAAGCTGGCCTTGCCGAGGAAGGATTCCTGCTGCGTCTTCGGAATGTCCTGGATGTATTTGCTGGTGTCGGTGCGGCAGGTGCCGTTGGACTTGGTGATCAGCCCGGTGCCGATGCAGCCGCTGGCGTAGTACGGGTTGCCGGTGATGCCGTTGTCCGAGTAGAAGTTGGCCGGCTGCGAGGTGCCGCTGCTGTTGTTGATGCCCTTGTCCGGCCGCACGCTGGTGCTGGAGAAGGCGCGCTCGGCGGCGTCCAGCGCGGTCTGCTTGTGCAGGTCGATCACGCCGAACACGTTCCAGCCATCCTTGTCCAGGTCGCCGTAGCCGCCCGACAGGTTGAGGCGCGTCTCGGCGCCGGCGCCGCTGGCCTGCGGCTGGTAGCGCTCGACGCTGACGTTGGCGCCGCTCACCGAGCGCTTGGTGATGAAGTTGATCACGCCGCCGATGGCGTCGGTGCCGTAAATCGCCGAGGCGCCGTCGCGCAGCACCTCGACCCGCTCCAGCGCCGACAAGGGAATGATGTTCAGGTCGACCGACGAGCCGTTGAACGGGTGGTTGGCCAGGCGGCGGCCGTTCAGCAGCACCAGCGTCTTGTTGCTGCCCAGGCCGCGCAAGTCGGCGGTGGCGATGCCGCCGGTGCCGGAGCCGACCGACTGGCTGCTGCCGGTCACGCTCTGGTTCATCGACAGCGTGTTCATCACCTCGGCGGCGGTGGTCAGGCCCTGCTTTTCGAAGTCGGCGGCCTTGATGGTGGTGATCGGCAGCGCCGACTCGGTGGCCAGGCGCTTGATGCTGGACCCGGTCACTTCCACGCGCTGGATCGGCGCCTCGTCGGTTTGCGCCTGCGCGGCGTGCATGCCGACCATCAGGCCGCCGGCAAACAGCACGCGCACGGTGCGGGACATCGCTCTTTCAATCATCATTGTGTTCACTCCTGCATGGGTATGGGAGTTTCATCAGACCACCCACCGCGGGGCCCGAACAATGACGCTTGAACAAGTGTGCTGCGCGCAAACGGTCACAGGTGTAAAGCCCGCGTTGCGCGGGCGGCGCGGCAAGGCGGCGGAGAGCCGGCGGAGAGGCGCGGCACGCCGTCTCTCCGCCGGCATTACAACTGCTTACAGGTGCGAGGAACTTTACGTGATTGCGCGCAGTGTAAATTTATGTCAGAACTTGTAGGTGACGCGCGCATACCACGTCCGGCCCAGCGGATCGGTGTAGCGCGGATCGTAGCCTTGCTGGAAGGTGGTGCTCTGGTTGGTGAACGGCGGGTCCTGGTCCAGCAGGTTGCGCACGCCAACCGTCAGGTCCAGGTTGCGCACGCCGCTGTAGCTGGCCGACAGCGACCACACCGAGTACGAGTCGACCTCGTTGAAGAACTGCGGCGCCACGGCGTTCTGGTCGGTGTAGCCGGACACGTAGCGGTTGGTCAGCGACGCGCCCCACGGTCCGCGGCTCCACGTCAGCGTAGCGTTGTGGCGCCAGCGGAACACCGGCGACGCATCGGCATAGCGGCCGATGTTTTCGGTGAACACGCCGCCGCGCTCGTTCTGGTAGTCGTACTTGCGCACCCAGGTGCCGTCGAGCTGCAACGATACCGTGCCGTAGGGGCCGGACGGCGCGCGCCACAGGACGCTGGCATCGATGCCGCTGGTCTTCACCTCGCCAAGGTTGTTGGTGATCAGCGAGACGTCGTCCAGCCGGGTGCCGGCGGCATTGTAGTGGAACAGGCTCTGATACTTGGCGTAGTCGTTGAACACGGTCTGCTCGGCCAGCGCGCTGATCTGGTCGCGCAGGCGGATGTCCCAGTAGTCGAGCGACAGCGTCAGCGCGCGCATCGGCTCGAACACCAGGCCGGCGCTCCAGGTCTTGGAGCGTTCCGGCCGCACGTCCGGATTGCCGCCCTGGCGGATGTTCTGCTGCTGGTCGCACGCCAGGTTGGGATTGGCGCCGGCCACCGGCACGCCGCCGGGACACAGCACCGGGTCGTTCCACGGATCGGACGAGTTGGTCACTGTCTGTGGGCCGTGCAGGTCGAACAGCGTGGGCGCGCGGAAGCCGCGGTTCCACGAGGCGCGCAACAGCAGCGGCGCCAGCGGCTGGTAGCGCGCGCTGAGCTTGGGCGTGAAGCTGCGGCCGACGTCGCTGTAGTGGTCGAAGCGGGCGGCGGCGTTGAGCTCCAGGTGCTGGATGGCGGCGGCGTTCAGTTCGGCGAACAGCGCGTAGATGCGGCGGTCGCCCGACTGGTCCTGGGCGTCGGCGAAGCCGGAGCTGGAGGCCTGCGAGGCCAGCGCCCGGTTGATGGTGTACAGCGCGCGTTCCTTGCGCGCCTCGCCGCCCAGCGCAAAGCTGAGCGGGCCGCCCGGCAGCTGCATCAGGTCGCGGCTGGCGCGCACGTCCAGCGCGCTGGCGCGCATGCGGGCGCGCAGGTATTCGCCGATCAGCAGCGACTCGTTCAGGTAGGCCAGGCCGGCCGCGGTTTGCTCGCCGAACGGATTCAGCAGGCCGCTGCCGACGCCCTCGACGATGCGCTGGTCGATCACGTAGCCGCCGGCGAAGGCGCTGGCGGCCTGGCTGATGGAGTGGCTCAGGCCGGCGCTGTAGTCCCAGCCGCGCAGCGTGCCCTCGGCGCTCAGCACCAGCCGGTCCGAGGTGCTGGTGGAGAAGTCGGCGCGCCGCCCGGTCACCAGCGGGCGCCAGCTGATGTCGAGGTCTTCGCCGATGAGGCCGGCCACGGCCGGCACGCCGGCGCTGCCGCCCGGATAGTAGGGGCTGTCGCCGTGCATGATCAGGCCGATGCCGGCCAGCGGCGGCGGCGCCACCCGCGCGGTGTTGGTGCTGCGCGCGTGCAGCGCTTCGGCGGCCAGCGTGTGGTCGTCGCTGAGCTTGTAGCTGAAGCGGCCCAGATAGGATTCCTGCTTGGTGCGCGGGATGTCGTCCACCTCGCGCGTGTAGTCGTAGCGGCAGGTCGGCGAACCGCCGGTGTTGGGAATCGATGCCGGCGGCAGGCAGCCGCCGGCAAAGCCGGGATTGCCGCTGATGCCGTTGTCGGAAAAGAAGTTGGCGGGGAAGGGCGTGCCGCTGGTCTGGCTGACGCCGCGGCTGGGGATGACGCCGGTGGCCGAGAACGGCCGCGCCGTGGCCGGCAGCGCCTGCTGGCGGTGCACGTCCAGCACGCCGAACAGGTTGAAGCGGTCGCTGGCCAGGTCGCCGAAGCCGCCGCTGAGGTTGAGGCGGCGCTCGGCGCCGCCGCCGGATTCCTGCGGCTGGTAGGCCTCCAGCGTGACCGCGCCGCCCTTGACCTGGCGCTTGGTGATGAAGTTGACCACGCCGCCGATGGCGTCGCTGCCGTACACCGCCGAGGCGCCGTCGCGCAGCACTTCCACGCGGTCCAGCGCCGACAGCGGAATCACGTTGAGGTCGACGCTGTCGCCCTGGATCGGGTGGGCGGCGATGCGGCGGCCGTTGAGCAGCACCAGCGTGCGCTGGCCGCCCAGGCCGCGCAGATCGGCCTGCGACTGGCCGCCGGTGCCGGCGCCTACCGACTGCGCGCTGGACACCGAGGTCTGGTTCATCGGGATGCTGTTGAGCACCTGCTGGGCGGTGGTCAGCCCCTGGCGCGCGAAGTCCTCGGCGCGGATCGAGGTCAGCGGCAGCGCGGTTTCGCTGGCGATGCGGCGGATCGAGCTGCCGGTGATTTCCACCCGCTGCATGGGCGTGTCGTCCGTGGTCTGCGCCACGGCGTTGGCCGCCAACAACGCCAGGGCGAGGTGCGTGGTGAGTCGTGTTGTCATCATGTTCTCCCTTGAAAAAGCCGCAATACGCAGCAAGTTCAGTCTTGCGGCGTTCACGAGGGAGAAATCTGATCTGCGTCAGAGGTGCGCAATAAACTGCTTGCCAAACGCCGCAAGTTGTTGTTATAGTCGTTGGACACTTTACGGACTGACATGACCCACTTCTTCTTTACCGGCTGGTTTTACTTTAGCTTCCCAACCCCTCAGGCGGTGGAGTAGCGGCCGGTGCACGTAGAAGCAACCCGAGTCCCAGCAGAATTCCAAAAAAACCGCCTCCCCCGAGGCGGTTTTTTTTTACCCCCATTTTTGATCGATCACCTGGAGAACAGCAATGCCCCGTACCGATGATTTGCGCATCCGCGAGATGAAGGAATTGACGCCACCGTCCCACCTGATCCGCGAGTTTGCCTGCACGCCGGCGGCGGAGCAGACTGCCGCCAACGCCCGCGTGGCGCTGCACCGCATCCTGCACGGCCAGGACGACCGCCTGATGGTGGTGATCGGCCCGTGCTCGATCCACGATCCGCAGGCGGCGATGGAGTACGCGCGCCGCCTGGCGCCGCTGCGCCAGCAACTGGCCGGCGACCTGGAAATCGTCATGCGCGTGTATTTCGAAAAGCCGCGCACCACGGTCGGCTGGAAGGGCCTGATCAACGATCCGTACATGGACAACAGCTTCCGCATCAACGACGGTCTGCGCATGGCGCGCGAGCTGCTGCGCGACATCAACGAGCTGGGCCTGCCGGCCGGCACCGAGTTCCTCGACGTCATCTCGCCGCAGTACATCGCCGACCTGATCGCGTGGGGCGCGATCGGCGCCCGCACCACCGAGTCGCAGGTGCACCGCGAGCTGGCCTCGGGGCTGTCGTGCCCGGTGGGCTTCAAGAACGGCACCGACGGCAATGTGCGCATCGCGGTGGACGCGATCAAGGCGGCCTCGCAGCCGCACCACTTCCTGTCGGTGACCAAGGGCGGCCACTCGGCGATCGTGTCGACCAACGGCAACGAGGATTGCCACATCATCCTGCGCGGCGGCAAGACGCCGAACTACGACGCTGCCAGCGTGGACGAGGCCTGCAAGGCGATCGCCGCGCAGGGGCTGGCGCCGCGGCTGATGATCGACGCCTCGCACGCCAACAGCTCCAAGAAGCCGGAGAACCAGGTGCCGGTATGCGCCGACATCGCCGGGCAGGTGGCGGCGGGCGATACGCGGATTGTCGGCGTCATGGTGGAGTCGCACCTGGTGGCGGGGCGGCAGGACCTGGTGCCGGGCAAGCAGCTGACCTACGGCCAGTCGATCACCGACGGCTGCATCGACTGGGACAGCAGCGTGCAGGTGCTGCAAGGGTTGGCGGCTGCCGTGCGCCAGCGGCGCCTGGCCATGCAGGCGTCTGAGAAATAACCCGACCGGAAGGGTCTGACCCCGTACGGGGGCAGACCCTGGCGCCGGCGGTGTGCGGGTTGCGCGGGCGCGGTCAGAAGCTGTAGCTGCCGCGCAGGTACAGCGCGCGTCCCACCGGATCGGTGTAACGCGGATCATAGCCCTTCTGGAACAGCGTGCCCTGGTTGGAGAACGGCGGCTCCTTGTCCAGCAGGTTCTTGACGCCGGCCGTCAGCGTCACGCCCTTGAAGCCGGTGTAGCTGCCGCTCAGGTTCCACAGCGCATACGACGGCACCTTGTTCAGGTACTGCGGGTCGATGTCCAGGTTCTGGTCGGTATAGCCGGACTTGAACGCCTGCGCCAGCGTGGCGTTCCAGTCGCCCAGGCGCCAGTTCAGCGCCAGGTTGTGCTTCCAGCGGAACACCGGATTGTTGGCGGCATAGCGGCCGACGTTCTGGATGAACGGTCCGTCGCGCTCGTCCTGGTACTCATACTTGTGCACATACGTGCCGTCCAGCGTCAGCGTGAAGTTGCCGGCCTGGGTGGTGCCCGAGCGCAGCGTCAGGCTGACGTCGACGCCGTCGGTGTTGACCTTGCCCAGGTTTTCCTTCAGGTCCAGGATCGCGTACGGCGAGCCGTCCGGGTTGCGCAGGAAGCGCGCCTTGTATTTCTCGTAGTCGCCATAGATGGCTTCCTCCGGCAGCGCGTTGATCTTGTCCTTCAGGCGGATGTTCCAGTAGTCCACCGCCAAGGTCGCCTGCGGCACGGGCTCCAGCACCACGCCCACCGAGAAGGTCTTGGATTTTTCCGGCCGCAGGTCCTGGTTGCCGCCTTGCAGCTTGTACTGCTGCAGGTCGCAGTCGCGCAGCGGGTTGGCGATCGGGTTGGACGACAGCACGCCGCCCGGGCACAGGATCGGGTCGTTGTACGAGTTGTTGGTGTCGTTCTTCGACAGCGGCGCGTTCTTCTCGAACAGCGTCGGCGCGCGGAAGCCGGTCGAGGCCGAACCGCGCAGCAGCACCTGCTTGCTCGGCTGGTAGCGCAGGCCCAGCTTCGGATTGGTGGTGCTGCCGACGTCGCTGTAATCGTCGTAGCGCGCCGCCAGGTTGACTTCCAGGTCCGGCAGCAGCGGCAGGTTGACCTCGCCGAAGATGGCCTTGATGGTGCGCGCGCCGTCGGTCGACTGCGAGCCCGACAGCCCGGACGACGAGGCCTGGCCGGCGATGTCGCGGTTGACGTTGAAGTCGGCCTCCTCGCGCCGCAGCTCGGCGCCGATGGCCACCGCCAGCTTGCCGCCGGCCAGGTCCATCAGGTCGCGGCTGGCCTTGGCGTCGATGCCGGTGTTGCGGGTTTTGCCGTTCTGCACCTTGCCGCGCAGGGCGGTGCTGTCCAGGTAGGCCTTGCCGGCCGCGTCCTGCTTGCCGAACGGATTGAGGATGCCGTTGGCCACGCCGGCGGCGAACTTGGCGTCGTTGACGTAGCCGCCGGTGAAGTACTCGGCCGAGCGGCTTTCCGACAGCGTGAAGCCGGCCTTGTAATCCCATTCCCGGAACAGGCCTTCGGCGCTGAACACCAGGCGGTCGGCCGCGCCCTTGGAGTTGATCTCGCGCTGGCCGGCCTCGGTCGGGCGCCAGTTGACCGACAGCGGATCGCCCGACAGCCCCGGCATGGCCGGCACGCCGCCGCTGTTGCCCGGATAGTATTTGCTGGTGTTCGGCAACAGCAGGCCGGTCTGCGGCGGCGGCGCGGTGTGCGACACCACGTCGTTTTCCGAGTGCAGGTATTCAATCGACGCCAGGTGGTCGCCATTGAGCTTGAAGCTGGCCTTGCCGAAGAACGAGGTCTGCTTCTGTTCCGGCAGGTCGTCGATCTGGCGCGTGTAGTCCTGGCGGCAGGTGCCGTTGCTGGCGCGCGGAATCGACAGCGGGGCGTCGCAGCCGGAAGCGAAATACGGGTTGCCGGTGGCGCCCGAGGTCGGGTCGAAGTAGTTGCCGGGGAAGGTGGTGCCGGAGGTCAGGTTGAGGCCGCGCTCCGGGATCACGCCGGTCTTGGAGAACTCGCGCTGCTGCGAGGTCAGGATGTCCAGCTTGTGGTAGTCGAACACGCCGAAGACGTTGTAGCCGTCGGTGTCCAGGTTGCCGAAGCCGCTCGACAGGTTGACCCGCTTCTCGTCGGCGCCGTCCTTGCGCGGCAGCACCGCCTCGGCGGTGATGGTGGTGACCTGCACCGAGCGCTTGGTGATGAAGTTGATCACGCCGCCGATGGCGTCGGTGCCGTAGATGGCCGAGGCGCCGTCGCGCAACACCTCGACCCGTTCCAGCGCCGACACCGGGATGATGTTGAGGTCGACGCTGGCGCCGTCGTACGGGTGGTTGGCGATGCGGCGGCCGTTCAGCAGCACCAGCGTCTTGTCGCCGCCGAGGCCGCGCAGGTCGGCGCTGGCCTGGCCGCCGGTCGGCAGGCCCGAGCTGTTGCCGCCGACCACGTTGGCCGAGCCGAAGCTGGAGCTGTTGGTGGGGATGCGGTCCAGCACTTCCTGGGCGGTGGTCAGGCCCTGCTTGACGAAATCGTCGGCCTTGATCACGGTCAGCGGATTGGCGGTTTCGGCCGCCAGCCGCTTGATCGACGACCCGGTGATTTCCACGCGCTGCATCGGCGCCTCGCTCTGCGCCTGCGCCAGCGGCGCGATCAATCCCAGTCCCAGCACGCCACTCGCATAGACACGGCGCATGGAACGGGACAACACGGTCTCTTTCAACATTTGCTCTACTCCCAAAGCGAACTTGATCTTATGAATTGAACCTTCGTTCACAACGAAGGGCCTGTTGTCGATAATTTCACTGTCGGGGCGGCCGTGTCAATTTGAAAAGATTGTCTGTTTATATAAAACAACGGCGAAAAAAAAGGGCCCGCAGGCCCTTGATTTTTTTGCAGCGTTGCCTTTTACAGCACGTACGGGCCGTGCGCGTAGTGCTTGCCCAGGCTTTCCAGCGTGCGGCGGATCAGGCGGCCCCACGAGAAGGTGGTGGCTGGCTTGGCGGCGAAAGTGGCGGTAGCGGTGGTCATGGCGGCTCTCCTGTGTACTGCGGTAAATGTCGATAGGGGTAGATTACAGCAGGCTCAGATATAAATACAATTCCGTGTTTGGATATGCGCCATAGCTAAGTTGAATATCTTGGCCGATATGCGTTATCGTTCGCGTGAATAATAAAAAAAGGCCGGCGCGGGGCCGGCCTTGGAAGCTACCCTCGGCAGGGTTTAGAACTTGTATTGCGCGGTGACGTAGTACGTGCGGCCCAGCGGGTCGGCGTAGCGGCCGTCGTAGCCGACCTGGTTGCCGCCGCCCGAGTTGCGGATCGAGAACGGCGGATCACGGTCCAGCAGATTGCGGATGCCGGCGGTGATGGTCAGGTTCTTCACGTAGTTCAGCTTGGCTTGCCAGTCGAGCGTGGTGTACGAGCTGACGTCGTGGTCCAGCATGGCGGTCACACCACCGATGCTGCCGTCGGCGTTGACCACGCGCACGGCAGCGTCGTCCGCGGTCAGCGGCTTGTCGTGGTAGCCCGAACGGTAGTTGAAGGTCAGCGAGTTCGACAGCTTGTCCGAGGTCTTCAGTGTGAAGATCATGCGGCTGACCACGCGGAACACCACGTCGTCGTAGGAGTCGAAGCGGCCGATCGACTTTTCCTTGACCGACTTGCCGGTCAGCGGATCCGGCGTTTCCTGCTCGGCCTTCAGCATGTAGGTACCGGTCCAGTTGATGCTGGCCTTGCCGATCGGGGTGCTGGCGCGGTAGGTGGTGTCCCAGTCCAGGCCGGAGTAGCGCGACGACGCCAGGTTGAGCGGCTGGCGGATCGCGACCAGCACGTTGCTCTTCTGGATAGGGTCGGCGTACACGGCGATGTACTGCTGTGCCAGCGACGAGTTCTGATCAAACAGCTGATCCTGCGAGAAGGTGCGGATCTGGTTCTTCAGCTTGACGTCCCACCAGTCCAGGCCCACCGACAGCGCGGTGGTCGGCTCGATGCGGAAGCCGAAGGTGGCTTGTTTCGAGGTCTCGGCCTTCAGCGCCTTGGCGCCGGTGGCCGGGTTGCCGCTGTCCAGCAGGCCGTATTCCGACGAGCCCGGACGGCAGTACTTGGAGCGCGGATCGGTCGGCGCGGTGATCGGGCACGGGAAGTTGTTCGACGAACCGGCGTTCTTCAGCGGGTCGGCGATGTTGTTCAGCGTTGGCGCCTTGAAGCCGGTGCCGTAGGAACCGCGCACCAGCAGCGACTGCACCGGGGTCCAGCGCGCCGACAGCTTGTAGGTGGCCTTGGCCACATCCTCGCCCAGCTTGCCCGATGGCGCGGCCTTGCCGGCGGTATCGTAGCTGACGTTGTTTTTCTCTACGGCGTCGTAGCTGTCGTAGCGCACGGCGGCGGTGCTTTCCAGCGTCTTGGTCAGCGGCATCAGCAGTTCGGCGAACGCGCCCCAGTTCTTGCGGCTGGCGTCCAGCGCCTGCGAGCCGGTGCCGCCGCCGATTTCGACGTCGGTCCAGCCCGGGTTGCCGGGGCCGGGGCCCATGGCGATCTGCGACGGGGTGTCGGTGTAGGTCTGCTTGGTGAAGTCGGCGCCCAGGCCCAGGCCGGCAGCGCCGCCCGGCAGGTCGAACACCTCACGCGAACCGTGCACGCTGACCACGTCGATCTTGGACTTGGTCACTTCCAGGTCCTGCTGCAGCACGGCGCCGGCCAGCACGGCGGCAGCGCCGGTGCTCGACACGAACGGGTTGTACTTGCCGGTGCGGACCAGTTCCTCGAACTTGTTGCCGCTCATGTAGCCGGCCAGCGCCTTGTCGGTCTGCTTGTTCTGCGAGTGGGTGTACGAGGCACCCACGTCCCAGCCGGCGATGGTGCTGTCCACACCCGCCACGAAGTGCACGGCGTCGGTGCGGTACTCGTCGGTACGGCCGCCAGCGTCGGCGCCGCGGTAGTACAGGAAGGCGTCGGTCACGTCAGCGGGGTTGACGCCCTGGCTGGCCAGCAACGGCGCGACCGAGCTGTTGTAGGCGCCCAGGTAGGCGTTGTTGACGCTCTTGACGCCGGTATCGGGGTCGGTGCTGAACACGGTCAGCGGCTGGGCGGCCGGCGCGTAGCGCGCGGTGTTGGTGAACTTGGACAGCACCAGTTCGCTGTAGGCGGTGGTGTCCTTGCCCAGTTTCAGGGTGCCGTTGGCGAACACGCTGTCGCGCTTCAGTTCCGGCAGCAGTTGCACGGTGGCGGCGTAGTCGAAGCGGCAGGCGCCACTGCGCGCGAAGGTGTTGGGCTGGGTGCAGCCGTTCTTGGTCAGCAGGTCGGTGTTGAGCACGACGTCGTCGTCGGCAGTCACCACTTCCACGTTGGCCGGGGTCGAGTTGATCGAGGTCTGCCAGGTGGCGTATTGCTTGCCGTTGTGGGTGAACTTGTGCACGCCCGACTTGGCGAAGTCGCGCTGCGAGGCGTTCAGCTCCTTCTGCTCATCGTGGGCATACGAGACCTGGACGTTGAAGCCATCGGCCTCGACGTTGCCCCAGCCCTTGCTGATGGAGAAGTTGCTGCTCTTGCCGCCGGATTTCTGCGGCGTGTTGTAAGTGCCTTCGACGATCAGGTCGGTCTGGTTTTTCTTCAGGATGAAGTTGATCACGCCCGCGATCGCGTCCGAACCATACAGGGTGGAGGCGCCGTCGGTCAGGATCTCGACCCGTTCCACGGCCGACAGTGGGATGCTGGCCAGGTTGACCGCGCTGCCGGTGCCATACGGCGCCATGCGGCGGCCGTTCAGCAGCACCAGCGTGTACTGGGTGCCGATGGCGTGGATCGACGCCGTTTGTACGCCGCCGCCGCCGCCGTTGACCGAAGCCGACGAGGTGATGAAGCCCTGCATCGATGGCAGTTGGGCCACCAGGTCAGCAACGTTCTGCACGCCGCTTTGCTCGATGTCCGCGCGGCTCAGGGTCTGCACCGGCAGCGAGCCTTCCTTGGCGATGCGCTTGATCGACGAACCGGTGATTTCCACGCGGGCAATCGTGTCCGGGTCAGCGGCCTGCTGGGCCATCGCGGCGGCGTGGAGACCGAACGCCAGACCGCCAGCGCAGATCAGGCGAATCGATCGTGCCATTGCTGTTTCAACCATCATTGCTGTCACTCCCTATATTGAATTCGTTATTTTTTGTGCTGCTTTAATCCATCAAATCATTCGCGGACGGCCACTGTCAACGTGCAAGGAGCGACTGAATGTTGACAAAATGATGTGCCAATTTGGTGCGCGAAGCGCTCTAATTTGGTACGCATAGGCTATAAAACATCGGAAACATTGTTTTGTAATCAAAAACGACGCAAATGTGTGGCGGCGAGGAATGAAACTTGGTTCATATTGGTGCATCCTGTTTTAATGAAACTGAGTTCATGCAGCAACATTACGTTACTTTTACGCGACAGCTGCGCGCGGTACTGGCCTGGCTGTTGCGGGTGCCGAAACTGCGGTATTGTGGGAACCGTTTTTCGGCGAGAGGAGCGAGATGCTGGCGTTTACAGTTCGCCGCCTGGGGCAAATGCTGCCCACCATGGTCGGCGTGGTGCTGCTGTTGTTTGGGCTGTTTAATTGGGTGGGCGGCGACCCGGCCTATCTGCTGGCGGGCAAGATGGCTGACGCCGACGCCATTGCCGCCATCCGCCGCCAGTTGGGCGTGGATCAGCCGTATTACGTGCAGTTGTGGATCTTCATGAAACAGGTCGCCACGCTGGATTTCGGCCTGAGCTGGGCTACCGGCGAACCGGTGTCGGCACTGATCGCCAGCCGGCTGGGACCGTCGCTGGCGATCCTGGCGCCGCTGACCGTGCTGGAAACCGTGCTGGGCGTCGCGCTGGCGCTGGCGGTGGCCTTCCGGCGCGGCACGCTGACCGACCGCGCGCTGATGCTGGCGTGCACGGTGGGCATGTCGATCAGCATCCTGGTGTACATCATCGTGTTCCAGTACGGCCTGGCGTACCGGCTGGGCTGGTTTCCGGTGCAAGGGTGGGGCGGCTGGCGCTACGCGGTGCTGCCGGTGCTGATCGGGCTGGCGGTGTCGCTGGCGCCGACCTTGCGCCTGTTCCGCAGCTTCGTGCTGGACGAGGCGGGGCAGGACTATGTGCGCACCGCGCGCGCCAAGGGCCTGAGCGAGCGGCGCGTGCTGTGGGTGCATGTGCTGCGCAACGCCGCCATTCCCATCCTCACGCATGTGATGGCCAACCTGCCGGCGCTGCTGATCGGCGCCTTTTTGCTGGAGCGCTTCTTCGGCATTCCCGGCATCGGCCGCGAGGTGATCCTGGCGGTGGAGCGCAGCGATTTTCCGGTGATTAAGGCGATCACCGTCTACGTGGCGGCCGCCACCATGGTGTTCAATCTGCTGGCGGACCTGCTGTACCAGGCGGTCGATCCGCGGGTGAGGCTGGCATGACGGCCTGGCAGCGCTTGCGCGCCGATCGGCTGGCCATGGCGTCGCTGGCGGTGGTGGCGGCCTTTTTGTTGATGGCGGCGCTGTCGGCCGCCGGCCTAGTTGCCGCCGGCTGGGAAAACGAGGTGGCGCTCAGCTACGCGCCGCCTTCCTTGGTGGGCGCGGCGGCGGAGGCGGTCGCGCCGGCCGCGCGGCCGCACGCCGTGCCCGACAATCCCTTCGATCCGCTGGCGGACGACCTGCGGGCGCTGCGCGCCAGCCTGGCCGCGCGCAGCGGGGCGGCGACCGCGCCGGAGGCTGGCCGCCGCGCCACGCTGCCGTTCGGCGCCGACAAGTGGGGCCACGACGTGCTGCGTAAAACCATCAAGGGCGGCGAAACCTCGATCGTGGTCGGGCTGGTGGCGGCGCTGGTGGCGGTGGGGCTGGGCACGCTGTTCGGTGCCGTGTCCGGCTATTGCGGCGGCGTGGTCGACGATGTGTTCACCTGGTTCTACAGCATGTTCACGGCGATGCCGTCGGTGCTGATGATCCTGGCGGTGGCGGCGGTGCTGCAGCACAAGGGCGTGCTGACCATCGTGCTGATCCTCGGCCTGACCGGCTGGACCGGCCCCTACCGCCTGATCCGCGCCGAATACCTGAAGCACAAGACGCGCGCCTATGTGCTGGCCGCCGACGCCATCGGCGCCTCGCACTGGCGCCGCATGTTCGGCCACATCTTTCCCAACGTCAGCCACGTGGCGCTGGTGCAGCTGTCGATCCTGGCGGTGGGCTTCATCAAGGCCGAGGTCATCCTCAGCTTCCTGGGCTTCGGCGTCCCGGTCGGCACGGTGTCGTGGGGCAGCATGCTGAACGAGGCGCAGCATGAGCTGCTGCTGGGCCGCTGGTGGCAGCTGGCGGCGGCGGCCGGCGCGATGGCGGTGCTGGTCACGGCTTTTTCCCTGCTCACCGACGCGCTGCGCGACGCGCTTGACCCGCGGGCGGCGTCGTGAGCGCGTCGGAGATGCAGAACGTGTCGAACGTGCTGGAGGTGCGCGACCTGCGCATCGGTTTCGGCGCCGCGCCAGCGGTCAAGGGCATCAGCTTCAGCGTGCCGCGCCACGCCACGGTGGCGCTGGTGGGCGAGTCGGGCAGCGGCAAGTCGCTGACCGCGCTGGCCGTGATGGGCCTGCTCGACGCGGCGGCGGCCGTCAGCGGCGACATCGTTTTCGACGGCCGCGATGTGCTGGCGCTGGACCGCAAGCAGCGCCGCGCGCTGTGCGGCAAGGACATTGCCATGATTTTCCAGGAGCCGATGTCGTCGCTCAACCCGGTGTTCACCGTCGGCGCGCAGATCGCCGAGGTGCTGCGGCTGCACCTGGGCATGGGCCGCGCCGAGGCGCGCCGCCGCACGCTGGAACTGCTGGACGAGGTCGGCATTCCCGATCCCGCCGCCCGCATCGATGCCTACCCGGGCGAACTGTCCGGCGGCCAGCAGCAACGCGTGATGATCGCCATGGCCATTGCCTGCGCGCCCCGTCTGCTGATCGCCGACGAGCCGACCACCGCGCTGGACGTCACCATCCAGCAGCAGATCGTGGCGCTGCTGGCCCGGCTGCAACAGCGGCATGGCATGTCGGTGCTGTTTATCACGCACGATCTTGGGCTGGTGGCGCAGATGGCCGACCAGGTGGTGGTCCTGCGCCACGGCGTGGTGCGCGAAAGCGGCGCGGCTCAGCAGGTGTTGCGGCAGCCGGCCGACGCATACACGCGGGCGCTGCTGCATTGCCGTCCGCCGCTGGACGCGCGGCCATGGCGGCTGCCGGTCATCGCCGATTACCTGGAGGGCGCCACGCCGGCGCCGCAGCCGGCGCGCCGGCGCGGGCGGTCGCCGGCAGACCAGCCGCTGCTGGAGGTGCGCCACCTGAGCAAAACCTTCACGCTGCGCGACGGCTGGCTGCGCCGGAAGGAATTCCATGCGGTGCGGGAGGTCTCGTTCACGCTGGCGCGCGGCAAGACCCTGGGCGTGGTGGGGGAATCCGGCTCCGGCAAGACCACCCTCGGCCTGACCCTGTTGCGATTGCATCAAGCCAGCGGCGGCCGCGCGCTGTTCGGCGGCCGCGACCTGCTGGCCATGCCGGCGCGGGAATTCCAGGACTACAAGCGGCGCATCCAGGTAGTGTTTCAGAATCCCTACGCCTCGCTGAACCCGCGCTTCACGGTCGGTGACATTCTGCTGGAGCCGATGCGCATCCACCGCATTGGCGCCGACGACCACGAGCGCATGACCATGGCGCTGGCCCTCTTGGAAAAGGTCGGATTGCCCGCATCTGCGATCACCCGCTATCCGCACGCGTTTTCCGGCGGCCAGCGGCAGCGCATCGCCATCGCCCGCTGCCTGACGCTGCGGCCGGAGATACTGGTGTGCGACGAGTCGGTGTCGGCGCTGGACGTGTCGGTGCAGGCGCAGGTGCTCAACCTTTTGCAGGATTTACAGGATGAGCTGGGCCTGTCATACCTGTTCATTTCCCACGACCTGGCGGTGGTGCGCTACATGGCCGACGAGGTGTTGGTGATGCGGCAGGGCGAAGTGGTCGAGCTGGCCGATGCCGACACGCTGTACCGCAATCCGCAACATCCGTACACGCGGGCCTTGCTGGCGGCGGCGTCCGGCAGCGGTTAAGCGTTTTTTAAGTTAAGATATCCGTATGGCGAATTTAATCCTCCTGCTCCAACAATATGGCGTCCTGATCGTGTTCGGCATCGTGCTGATCGAGCAGATCGGCATGCCGATTCCTGCCTTCCCGATCCTGATCGTGGCCGGCGCCATGTCGGTTGATGGCGACGCGTCGTGGTTTTCCGTGCTGGCGGTGGCCATGCTGGCCTGCCTGATCAGCGACAGCTTCTGGTTCCGCGCCGGCCGCTTCTACGGCAAGCGCATCCTCAAGCTGCTGTGCAAGATTTCGCTGTCGCCCGACTACTGCGTCAGCCAGACCGAGGACAACTTCAAGCGCTGGGGCCCGAAGGCGCTGATTGTCGCCAAGTTCATTCCCGGCTTTAACGTGATCGCGCCGCCGCTGGCCGGCGCGCTGGGCACCCGGCGCGGGACCTTCCTGTGCTTCAGCATCATGGGCAGCCTGCTGTGGGCCGGCACCGGCATCGCCATCGGCGCCTTCTTCCACACCAGCGTGGACAAGTTGCTCGACATCCTCAGCACCATGGGCACGACCGCGCTGGTGGTGCTGCTGGTGTTGCTGGGCCTGTTTGTGGCATTCAAATACGTGGAGCGCAAGCGCTTCCGCCAGTCGGTGGAAATCGAGCGCATCACCATCGATGACTTCAAGCATCTGATGGAGCAGGGGCACGAGCCGATTCTGGTCGACGCCCGCAGCGCCACCGCGCAGATGCTGGACCCGGCCGTGCCGGGCGCGCTGCTGTTCAATGGCGGCGAGCTGAGCGCGGAGATCAGCGGACTGGACAAGAGCCGGCCGATCATCGTCTACTGCAGCTGCCCGAACGACGTGACCGCCGCGCACGTGGCCAAGAGCCTGATCGGCCAGGGCTTCCACCGCGCCCGTCCGCTGCATGGCGGGCTGGAAGCGTGGAACGCCGCGTTCCGCAGCGAATCGCTGCCGCAGGACAAAACCGCCTCCGCCTAATAAATACATTCAACCCGCACCCCTACCCGATGGGGTCTGGCCCCGTTCGGGGTCAGACCCCGCACACCGCTGCGCCGCGGGGTGTCGCATCCCGAAACGGTAGTCATACTACGCCCCAAATCCCCCGTTTCCCGAAGTTCTGTAGCAAAACTGTACTAAAACTACAAACTCCGCTTGCCTGAGTTGGCGAAAATACTTTAAGCTTAAGCCTCAACTTTTTTCGATCCATCATGACAGCTCAGTCCGTACAAACGCCTCCCTCCCTGACCACTGTGTTCCCTGGTGGCCCGCGTCTGCTGGCGGACATCGGCGGCACCAATGCGCGCTTTGCGCTGGAAACCGCGCCGGGCCGGATTGAAGCGATCGAAGTATTGGCGTGCGCCGCCTACCCAACCCTGGCCGCCGCCCTGGTTGCGTATCTGGCTTCGCCGACCGTCGCCCAGGCGGGCGTCACCGGCATCCGCAACGGCGCCATCGCCATCGCCAACCCGGTCACCGGCGACATGGTGCGCATGACCAACCACCACTGGGCATTCTCGATCGAGGCGCTGCGCCGCGAAGTCAATTTCGACACCCTGGTGGTGGTCAACGACTTCACCGCGCTGGCCAGTTCGCTGCCGCAGCTGTCGGCCAGCCAGAAGCACCAGGTGGGCGGCGGCGTCGGCGTGCCGGGCACCCCGCTGGGCCTGATCGGCGCCGGCACCGGTCTGGGCGTCTCCGGCCTGGTCCCGGGCAAGGACGGCTGGACCGCGCTGCTGAGCGAGGGCGGCCATGTCACCTTCTCGCCGGCCAATCCGACCGAAGTGGCGATCCTGCAGTACGCCTGGAAAGAATTCGAGCACGTCTCGGCCGAACGCCTGATGTCCGGCGCCGGCATCGAACTGATTTACCGCGCGCTGGCCGACCATGGCGGCCTGCCGGCCGAAAAACTGAGCGCGGCCGACATCTCGCGCCGCGCCCTGAGCGGCGAATGCGCGTTGTGCGACCAGGCCATCGAGGCGTTCTGCTGCATGCTGGGCACCATCGCCGGCAATATCGCCGTGACGCTGGGCGCGCAGGGCGGCATCTATATCGGCGGCGGCATCGTGCCCAAGCTGGGCGAGCGCTTTGACCGTTCCGGCTTCCGCGCCCGCTTCGAAGCCAAGGGCCGCTTCAACAAATACCTGGCCGCCGTGCCAACCTGGGTGATCACGGCCGAATATCCGGCATTTGTTGGTGTTTCTGCAATCTTGTCGGAGCGACTTGCCGCTGAGTAAACTCAGTTACATTTCAATGACGTCGAAATGCGCGTTTTGTGCTTTTATCAGGTACAATTCGCGGTGTTGGATGAAACGTCTGGCTTCCTGCCCACGTTTCACGTAGAAAGCAAGGGCTTAGGCCGTTGCCGGCATGTCCCTCCTTCCCGCCAGGTGCGCATAGGCCTTGGTGTCGGAAAAGCAGCTTCAGCGAGTCCTCCCGCCAGCCTCACTGAATGTGATTGATTTCTTTCGATTTTGCTTATGGATACAGTTGAGGCTAAAAAAGTCCTCGAAACCGCCTTGCTATGCGCTCGTGAGCCGTTGTCGATCCACAGTCTGAAAAAACTGTTTGTCGAGCTGGACGATCAGGACCGGCCGCGCGGCCCCGGCGTCGGCGCCGATACGATCAAGGAATTGCTGGAAGAATTGCGGCTCGACTGGGCCGGCAGGGGCGTGGAAGTGATCAGCCTGTCGAGCGGCTGGCGCTTCCAGAGCCGCCCCGAGATGAAGCTGTACCTGGACCGGCTCAATCCGGAAAAGCCGCCCAGGTATTCGCGGGCGACGCTGGAAACGCTGGCCATCATCGCCTATCGCCAGCCGGTCACGCGCGGCGATATCGAGGAGATTCGCGGCGTCGCGGTCAACTCGCAGACGATCAAGATGCTGGAGGACCGCGGCTGGGTGGATGTGATTGGCTACCGCGATGTGGTCGGCCGTCCGGCCTTGCTGGGCACCACCAAGCAGTTTTTGGATGATTTGGGCTTGAATTCGCTGTCCCAGCTGCCGCCGTTGCAGCAAATCAGCGACGGGCAGAACGCGATGGAAACCCTGGAAGCGGCTCTGCAAGAAAACTTTGATAAAGCGGCGCAGCAGGACAGTGCCGATTCCGCAGACATTGAGCAAGAACCCGGCCCTGCGCCAGATTTAACGGTTGACGCTGAGCACAACCAAGAAACGAATAATGAACAAACCTGATACCCCTGTGACGAACGACGCAGCGGCGGCCGAAGCTGCCGTCAAGCCGAAGCGCCGTACCAAAGCCCAGATCGAGGCCGACCACGCGGCGGCCGCCGCTTCCGCCGGCGACGCGCCAGCCGCCAAGCCCAAGCGCAAGACCAAGGCCGACAGCGAAACCGCCGATGCGGTTGCCGCCAACACGCTGGCGCCAGTGAAAAAATCGCGCGCCAAAAAGGCCGATGCCGCCGCCGACGCCGCCCCAGCTGAGGCCGATGCCGCCGCAGCGCCGGCCGCCAAGCCGGCCAAGCCGCGCACCCGGAAGGCCGCGCCAGCCGCCGAGGTGAGCGCCGAGGCGCCAGCCGCCGTTAGCGCGCCGGCCGCCGCTGAGGCCGCAGCGCCGGCCGCGTCCGCCGAAGCCGGCGAGCGCGCCGAGCGCCAGCAGCGTCCGCGTGGGCCGCGCCAGATGCGCGAACAGCGCGCCGCCCGCCAGGCCGCCAATCCGCGTCCGGAGCCGGTGGCCGCCGACGCCGCCGAGGCGCCAGCACCCGCGCCAGGCGCGGAAGGCGCCGCCGCGCCGGCCGTCGCCAAGGATGGCAAGCCGCGCAACGAGCGTAACAACCAGCGCAACGGCAAGAACAAGAAGAACGGCAAGCAGCGCGGCGGCCAGAACGCCGGCGGCGCCAAGCTGAACGACGCCGATGCCGCCTTCTCCTACGTCACCTCGGATGCGTTCGACAGCGACGACGGCAAGGGCCGCCAGCCGCAGAAGGCCGCGCGCCGCGACCTGACCGCCGAGGACGACGCGCCGAAGCTGCACAAGGTGCTGGCCGAAGCCGGCCTGGGCTCGCGCCGCGACATGGAAGAACTGATCGTCGCCGGCCGCGTGTCGGTCAACGGCGAGCCGGCCCACATCGGCCAGCGCATCCTGCCGACCGACGCGGTCCGCATCAACGGCAAGCTGATCCAGCGCCGCGTCAGCAAAAAGCCGCCGCGCGTGCTGATCTACCACAAGCCGGCCGGCGAAATCGTCTCGATGGACGATCCGGAAGGCCGCCCATCGGTGTTCGACCGCCTGCCGACCATGAAGGCCGGCAAGTGGCTGGCCGTCGGCCGCCTGGACTTCAACACCGAGGGCCTGCTGCTGTTTACCACCTCCGGTGACCTGGCCAACCGCCTGATGCACCCGCGCTACGGCATCGACCGCGAATACGCGGTGCGCACGCTGGGCGAGCTGGAAGAGGGCATGCGCCAGAAGCTGCTGGCCGGCGTCGAGCTGGAAGACGGCGTGGCGCAGTTCTCCAAGATCGCCGACGGCGGCGGCGAGGGCATCAACAAGTGGTACCGCGTGATCATCGGCGAAGGCCGCAACCGCGAGGTGCGCCGCATGTTCGAGGCGATCGGCCTGACCGTGTCGCGCCTGATCCGTACCCGCTACGGCGCCATGACCCTGCCAAGCAGCCTGAAACGCGGCCGCTGGGAAGAGATGGAAGAAAACGCGGTGCGCGGCCTGATGGCCGCCTACAGCGTCGAGAAGAAGGGCGGCGCGCAGCCTGCCAAGCAGCCAGCCAAGCCGGCGCCGAACAAGGGCCCGGAAAAGCGCGGCCGCAACGGCAGCCGCGACCAGCACGCCGAGCGCCGTGACGAGCGCGATGATCGTGACTTTTACGATGATGACGAGGACGACGAGAACGAGCCGAACTTCAACCGCGCCGATCTGAGCAACGCCAACGCGCTGCCGTTCGCCAAGCCCGCCCGCAACGGCGGCCGTGGCCAGGGCGGCTTTGGCGGTGGCAATGGCGGCAATGGCGGCAACGGCGCCGGCAACGGCAACCGCGGCGGCAAGGGCCGCCCGGGCCAGGGTGGCGGCCAGACGTCGGGCCGTCCGGGTGGCCGTCCGCAGGGCATCGGCGCGTACGCCGGCGGCCGTCCGCTGGGCGAGGCGCCGGGTCCGCGCGCACAAGGCCAGGGTGGCCGGGGACAAGCGCAGGGCCAGGCCCGCGGCCAGCAGTCCAAGGGCCCGAGCCGGGGTCCGCGCCAGCCGGATCCGTTGCAGACCACCTTCGGCTTTGGCGCCGCCAGTGGCGCGCCGCGCCGCGGCCAGCCGCCGCGCGGTGGCGCCATGGATCATGGCATGCCGCGTCGCCGCAAGGGTTAATCAGCGCACTTTGCCTTGTTGTTTGCCTGTCATGCCGCCCGTGCGGCATTGCGGCGAACAGCATATAAGGTTATAATATCTAGCCTAGTAGAAGTTCAGGAATGCACAAACGGCGCTGAACTCTTCATCTGGCTAGGTGTTTCAAGAAGATGGGCAGATGCCCATTTTTTTTTTGTTGAACCGTTTTAAACGGCTTGTTGTGTACCCACATTAACAAGCCTTGAACTGGAGAATTTTCTTGCAGCTGCCGGAATTAATTGAAAAGACCGTCACCGGTCTGGGCTATGAGCTGGTTGATGTCGAACGGGCCGAGCGCGGACTGCTGCGCGTGTTTATCGATTTCAGCGCGGAAGATGCCGAAGAAAAAGGTCCGATCACCGTCGAGGATTGCGCCACGGTCAGCCATCAGCTGTCGCACGTGCTGACGGTCGAGAACGTTCCGTACGAACGGCTCGAAATCTCGTCGCCGGGGCTGGACCGTCCGCTGCGCAAGCTGTCGGATTATGCACGGTTTGCCGGCTGCGAGGCAGTGATCAAGCTGCGCGCGGCCATGCCGGGTACGAACAACCGGAAATCGTTCACGGGCGTCCTGCTGGAGCCCGAGGGCGAGAATTTGTCGTTGGAATTTGAAAGCAATGAAGGTCCGGCGCAGTTGGATTTTACGCTCGCCGATGTGGATAAGGCACGCTTGGTGCCGCAGGTGGATTTTAAGGGACGCAAAGCATGAGTCGCGAAGTTTTGTTATTGGTAGACGCGCTGGCGCGTGAAAAGAACGTCGATAAGGATGTGGTTTTCGGCGCACTGGAATTCGCGTTGGCGCAGGCCACGAAGAAACGCTATGAGGGTGAAGTCGACATCCGCGTTTCGATCGACCGCGAGTCGGGTGAGTTCGAATCCTTCCGTCGCTGGCACGTGGTGCCTGACGAAGCCGGCCTGCAGCTGCCAGACCAGGAAATCCTGCACTTCGAGGCGAAGGAACAGATCGCCGACATCGAAGTGGACGACTACATCGAAGAGCCGATTGAATCGGTGGAATTCGGCCGCCGCTTCGCCCAGGACACCAAGCAAGTGGTGCTGCAGCGCGTGCGCGACGCCGAGCGTGAACAGATCCTGGCCGACTTCCTGGAACGCGGCGACTCGCTGGTCACCGGCACCATCAAGCGCATGGAGCGCGGCGACGCCATCGTCGAATCCGGCAAGATCGAGGCGCGCCTGCCGCGCGACCAGATGATCCCGAAGGAAAACCTGCGTATCGGCGACCGCGTGCGCGCCTACATCCTGCGCGTCGACCGCAATATGCGCGGCCCGCAGGTGATCCTGTCGCGCACCGCGCCGGAATTCATCATGAAGCTGTTCGAACTGGAAGTGCCGGAAATCGAGCAGGGCATGCTGGAAATTAAATCGGCCGCGCGCGACGCTGGCGTGCGCGCCAAGATCGCCGTCTACACCGCCGACAAGCGCATCGACCCGATCGGCACCTGCGTCGGCATGCGCGGTTCGCGCGTGCAAGCCGTTACCGGCGAGCTGGGCGGCGAGCGCGTGGACATCGTGCTGTGGTCCGAGGACCCGGCCCAATTCGTCATCGGCGCGCTGGCGCCGGCCAATGTGTCCTCGATCGTCGTCGACGAAGAGAAGCACGCCATGGATGTGGTGGTGGACGAAGAAAACCTGGCGATCGCGATCGGCCGTTCCGGCCAGAACGTGCGCCTGGCTTCCGACCTGACCGGCTGGAAGATCAACATCATGACGGCCGAGGAATCGGCCGACAAGGCAGCCCAGGAAACCGCCGCGATCCGCGCGCTGTTCATGGAAAAACTGGACGTCGACCAGGAAGTGGCCGACATCCTGGTGGAAGAAGGCTTTGCCAGCCTGGAAGAAATCGCATACGTGCCAATCTCGGAAATGCTGGAGATTGAATCGTTTGACGAAGATACCGTCAACGAACTGCGCACCCGCGCCCGTGACGCCCTGGTCACCGAAGCCATCGCTTCGGAAGAAGGCCTGGAAGGCATGGACGAGGCGCTGGTCGGTCTGGAAGGCATGGACCGCATCACCGCCGGCAAGCTGGGCCTGGCTGGTATCAAAACGGTAGAAGCGTTTGCCGGCCTGGCTTACGACGAATTCGGCGCCATCCTGGCGTTGTCGTCGGACCGCGCACGCGCACTGATTACGAGTGAATTTGAAGATGTGACCGACGATGAGATGAAGTTGGTTGACGCGAAGTACGACGACCGTGCCAAGGCGCTGCAAGCCAAGGCCTGGAGTCTGACTGAATCCGCAAAGGCTTAATTTGAGTATCTTTATCATCTCCGCGACACATAGAAAAGAGGACTGAATGGCGAGTAACAACGTAGCCCAATTTGCCACCGAACTGAAGATGCCTGCAGACTTGCTGCTGACGCAGCTGCGTTCTGCCGGCGTCGAGAAAAGTTCGGCGTCAGATCCATTGTCGAAAGAGGATAAGGATAAGCTGCTCGATCACCTGCGCCGTACCCACGGCGCCGGCGCTGAAGAGAAGAAGAAAATTACGCTGACGCGCAAGGAAACCACCGAGATCAAGCAGGCCGACGCCAACGGCAAGGCCCGCACGATCCAGGTCGCCGTCAAGAAGACGCGTACCTTCGTGCAGCGCGACGAACCGCTGACCACCACGCCCGCGCCCGCGCCGGCGCCGGTGATCGACGCGGCGGAAGTCGCGCGCCGCGAGGAAGAGGCCAAGAAGCAGGCCGAGCTGATCGCGCGCCAGGAAGCCGAGCTGCGCGAGAAGCAGGAGCGCCTGGCCAAGCTGGAGGCCGACAAGGCCGCCCAGGCCAAGGCCACCGCCGAAGCCGAGGCCGCCGCCAAGCGCGAGGCCGAGGAAGAGGCGAAGAAGGCTGCCGCCGAGAAGGCTGCTGCCGCCGCCGCGCCAGCGGCCGCCCCGGCGGTCGACAACGCCGCCGAGGAAGCCAAGAAGAAAGCTGCCGCCGAGGAAGCCAAGAAGAAGGCTGCGGCCGCCGCCAAGGAGGCCGCCGAACAAGCTGCCGCCACCGAGCGCGCGCGCCAGGCCGTGGCGGACGAAGTGGCCCAGATCAAGGCCATGATGAACGCGCCGCGGCGCGCCATCAAGGCGCCGGAGCCGGCACCGGCCCCGGCCAAGCCGAAGGTTGCCGAGGGCACGCTGCACAAGCCGGCCACCGCCGCCAACGCGGCCAAGCCGGGCGACAAGAAGGACGACAAGAAGCCGGTCGCCGGCAACGACAAGAAGTCGATCAAGTCGGCCAATGTGTCGTCGACCTGGCAGGATGACGCCAAGAAGCGCGGCGGTCCGGGCGGCTCCAAGGGCCGTGGCGGCAACGCCGGCAACACCGCCTCCACCGGCCGCGACAGCTGGCGCGGCGGCAAGGGCGGCGGCCGTCGCCACCACCAGTCGGACGAGCGCGAAAGCAACTTCCAGGCGCCAACCGAGGCCATCGTCAAGGACGTGTATGTACCGGAAACCATCACCGTGGCCGAGCTGGCGCACAAGATGTCGGTCAAGGCGTCCGAGGTCATCAAGCAGCTGATGAAGCTGGGCCAGATGTGCACCATCAACCAGGTGCTGGACCAGGAAACCGCGATGATCGTGGTCGAGGAAATGGGCCACAAGGCGCATGCCGCCGAGGTCGACGATCCGGAAGCGATCCTGGCCGACCAGGGCGAACACGCGCACTTCGAAGCGGTGCCGCGCGCGCCGGTGGTCACCGTCATGGGTCACGTCGACCACGGCAAGACCTCGCTGCTGGACTACATCCGCCGCGCCAAGGTGGCGTCGGGCGAAGCCGGCGGCATTACCCAGCACATCGGTGCCTACCACGTGGACACGCCACGCGGCATGATCACCTTCCTGGACACGCCGGGCCACGAAGCCTTTACGGCCATGCGTGCCCGCGGCGCGAAAGCGACCGACATCGTGATCCTGGTGGTGGCAGCCGATGACGGCGTGATGCCGCAGACCAAGGAGGCGATCTCGCACGCCAAGGCGGCCGGCGTGCCGCTGGTGGTGGCGATCAACAAGATCGACAAACCGGGCGGCAACGTCGACCGCGTGACGCAGGAACTGGTGGCCGAAGGCGTGGTGCCGGAAGAATACGGTGGCGATTCGCCATTCGTGCCGGTGTCGGCCAAGACCGGCCAGGGCATCGATGGTCTGCTGGAGCAGGTGCTGCTGCAGGCCGAGGTGCTGGAACTGAAGGCGCCGGTGGATGCGCCGGCGCGCGGCCTGGTGGTCGAGGGCCGCCTGGACAAGGGCAAGGGCCCGGTGGCCACCGTGCTGGTGCAGTCGGGTACGCTGAAGCGCGGCGACGTGGTGCTGGCGGGGTCGTCCTTCGGCCGCGTGCGCGCCATGCTGGACGAGAACGGCAAGCCGATCGCCGAAGCCGGTCCGTCGATTCCGGTCGAAATCCAGGGCCTGACCGAGGTGCCGCAAGCCGGCGAGGAAGTCATGGTCATGGCCGACGAGCGCAAGGCGCGTGAAATTGGTCTGTTCCGTCAAGGCAAGTTCCGCGACGTCAAGCTGGCCAAGCAGCAGGCTGCGAAGCTGGAAAACATGTTCGACCAGATGGCCGAGGGCGAGGTGAAGAACCTGCCGCTGATCATCAAGACCGACGTGCAAGGTTCGCAGGAAGCGCTGGTGGGCTCGCTGCAGAAGCTGTCGACCTCGGAAGTGCGGGTGCAGATCGTCCACGCGGCGGTCGGCGGCATCACCGAGTCGGACGTCAACCTGGCGGTCGCGTCGAAGGCGGTCATCATCGGCTTCAATGCCCGTGCCGACGCCCAGGCGCGCAAGCTGGCCGAATCGAACGGCGTGGATATTCGTTACTACAACATCATCTACGACGCCATCGAAGAGGTGAAGGCGGCAATGTCGGGCATGCTGGCGCCGGAGAAGCGGGAAACCGTCACCGGCCAGGTCGAGGTGCGCCAGGTCATCATGGTGTCCAAGGTTGGCGCGATCGCCGGCTGCCTGGTCACCGATGGCGTGGTCAAGCGTTCGTCGTCGGTCCGTCTGCTGCGCAACAACATCGTGGTGTGGACCGGCGAGATCGACTCGCTCAAACGCTTCAAGGACGACGCCAAGGAAGTGCGCGCCGGCCTGGAGTGCGGCCTGTCGCTGAAGAACTACAACGACATCCAGGTGGGCGACTCCCTGGAAGTGTTCGAAGTGCAGGAAATCGCCCGTACCCTGTAATTTCAGGGCGACAGCGCGGTATCTGGTAAAGTGGACGGGACTTCCCGTCCACTTGCCGTTTATGGAATCATCATGGCAAAACATAGCAAAAACATCCCACAGCGCGGCTTGCGCGTGGCCGATCAGATCCAGAAGGACCTGTCCGAACTGATCGCCTTTGAACTGAAAGACCCGCGCGTTGGCATGATCACGCTGGCCGAGGTGCAGGTGACCCCGGACTACGCCCACGCCAAGATTTACTTCACCATGCTGAAGGACGATGCGGAGTCGGTGAAGAACACGCTGGCCGGCCTGCAGGCCGCGTCCGGCTACCTGCGCAACCAGCTGGGCAAGCGTCTGCACATCCACACGCTGCCGCAGCTGCACTTCGTGCACGACACCTCGGCCGCGCGCGGCATGGCGATGTCGGCGCTGATCGACCAGGCCAACAGCACCCGCTCGCTGGACGACGGCGACGAGTAATCAGGTGTTCTATAGATTCCGGCGTGCGCCGGAATGACGGGCATCCCGCGCCGTCGTTCCGGCGCACGCCGGAACCCATGCTGAAGTGACTATGAAGCAAACTCATCCTAAAAAAGTCCGCGACCTGGTGGACGGCGTGCTGCTGCTCGACAAGCCGGTCGGCTTTTCCAGCAACGACGCGCTGATCAAGGCCAAGCGCGTGCTCAACGCCAAGAAGGCCGGCCATACCGGCACCCTCGACCCGTTCGCCACCGGCCTGCTGCCGCTGTGCTTTGGTGAGGCCACCAAGTTCTCGCAGGACTTGCTGGAGGCCGACAAGGCCTACGACACCATCGTCCACCTGGGCCAGACCACCGACACCGGCGACACCGAGGGCGCAGTCATCGAGACGCGCGACGTCAACGTCACGCTGGCGCAGATCGACGCCGTGCTGGCGCGCTTCCGCGGCCCGATCAAGCAGGTGCCGCCGATGTACTCGGCGCTCAAGCGCGACGGCAAGCCGCTGTACGAGTACGCGCGCGAAGGCATCACGCTGGAGCGCGAGGCGCGCGACGTCGTCATTCACAAGCTGGAACTGGTCGCCTACGAGGCGCCGTTCCTCACGCTGTCGGTCACCTGCAGCAAGGGCACGTACATCCGCGTGCTGGGCCAGGACATCGGCGCGGCGCTCGGCTGCGGCGCCCACCTCAACGCGCTGCGCCGCACGCAGGTGGGCGCGCTGACCGCCGCGCACATGATCACGCTGGACGAATTGGTGGCGCACAGCGCGCCGCTGACGCTGCTGTCGCCGGTCGACGCGCTGCTGTCCAGCTTCCCGCGCGTGGACCTGACCGCCGCGCTGGCCAAGCGCTTCCTGCAAGGCCAGCGCCTGCCGCTGGGCAAGGAGCCGGCCGTGGCCGTGCCGCCCGGCCACAGCGGGCGGGTGCGCGTCTACGATGGCGACCGCCTGCTCGGCACCGGGCTGCTGCAGGAATACGCCATCCTCGCGCCGGAACGCCTGATTGCCGCGTCCCACAGCTAAACCACCGCGGCGATGCGATATTTACGATAAGTTGCATCGCAACATGCTATACTAGAGGGCTTAGCGTACGTCCTGTGCGCAGCCCGCAGTTTTTCCCCCAAGATAACGACCATGTCTACTACTAAACGCGCAATTCGCAACATTGCAATCATCGCCCACGTTGACCACGGCAAAACCACGCTGGTTGACCAACTGCTGCGCCAGTCGGGTACTTTCCGTGAAAACCAGGCGGTCGATACCCGCGTGATGGACTCGAACGACCTCGAAAAAGAGCGCGGCATCACGATTCTGTCGAAGAACTGCGCGGTCGAGTACGAAGGCACCCACATCAACATCGTCGACACCCCGGGCCACGCCGACTTCGGCGGCGAAGTGGAGCGCGTGCTGTCGATGGTGGACTCGGTGCTGCTGCTGGTCGACGCCCAGGAAGGCCCGATGCCACAGACCCGTTTCGTCACCCGCAAGGCGCTGGCCCTGGGCCTGAAGCCGATCGTGGTGGTCAACAAGATCGACCGTCCGGGCGCGCGCGCCGACTGGGCGATCAACCAGACCTTCGAACTGTTCGATAAGCTGGGCGCCACCGACGAGCAGCTGGACTTCCCGATCGTCTACGCCTCGGGCCTGAACGGCTACGCCGGCATGGACGAAAGCGTGCGCGGCGGCGACATGAAGCCGCTGTTCGACGCCATCCTGAAATACGTGCCAGTGCGTGACGACAACCCGGACGGCCCGCTGCAGATGCAGATCACCTCGCTGGACTACTCGTCGTATGTCGGCAAGATCGGTATTGGCCGCGTCAACCGTGGCCGCGTCAAGCCAGGCATGGAAGTGGTGTTCCTGAACGGTCCGGACGACACCCCGACCAAGGGCCGCATCAACCAGGTGCTGAACTTCAAGGGCCTGGAGCGCGTGCTGGTGGACGAAGCCGTCGCCGGCGACATCATCCTGATCAACGGTATCGAAGACATCGGCATCGGCTCGACCGTGTGCGCGCCGGACACCCCGGAAGCGCTGCCGATGCTGACCGTGGACGAACCCACCCTGACCATGAACTTCATGGTCAACACCTCGCCGCTGGCCGGCCGCGAAGGCAAGTTCGTGACCTCGCGCCAGCTGCGCGACCGCCTGGAAAAAGAACTGAAATCCAACGTGGCGCTGCGCGTGCTGCCAACCGACGACGACACCGTGTTCGAAGTCTCGGGCCGCGGCGAGCTGCACCTGACCATTCTGCTGGAAAACATGCGCCGTGAAGGCTTTGAGCTGGCCGTGTCGCGTCCGCGCGTGGTGTTCAAGATGGTGGACGGCGTGCGCGAAGAGCCGTACGAAATGCTGTCGGTGGACGTGGAAGAAGCCAACCAGGGCGGCGTCATGGAAGAACTGGGCCGCCGCCGTGGCGACCTGCAGAACATGGAATCGGACGGCAAGGGCCGCGTGCGTTTGGAATACCGCATCCCGGCGCGTGGCCTGATCGGCTTCCAGGGCGAATTCATGACGCTGACCCGCGGCACCGGCCTGATGTCGCACGTGTTTGATGCCTACGCACCAGTGGACACCTCGAAAGGCGAACTGGCCGGCCGTCGCAACGGCGTGCTGATCTCGCAGGACGACGGCGCCGCCGTGGCTTACGCGCTGTGGAAGCTGCAGGATCGCGGCCGCATGTTCGTCGAGCACAACACCCCGGTGTACGAAGGCATGATCATCGGCATCCACTCGCGCGACAACGACCTGGTCGTCAACCCGATCAAGGGCAAGCAGCTGACCAACGTGCGCGCCTCGGGCACCGACGAAGCGGTGCGCCTGGTGCCGCCGATTCAGATGTCGCTGGAATACGCGGTCGAGTTCATCGAGGACGACGAACTGGTGGAAATCACCCCGAAATCGATCCGTCTGCGCAAGCGCTACCTGAAAGAGCACGAGCGCAAGAAAGCCTCCCGCGAAGGCGCATAAGTCTGCGACAGTCCCTCGACAAACCGCCCGGTGCAAACCGGGCGGTTTTTTTTTGCGGTTTCGCAGCGATGCTTCCTGCTACAACGTGATACCGCCAGTTACAATGCGTTACGTTCATGTGGCGTTATGTATTCCTATGTATCAGTGGTAAAA
Organism: Duganella sp. 1224; assembly: GCF_013408245.1. Taxonomy (GTDB): domain Bacteria; phylum Pseudomonadota; class Gammaproteobacteria; order Burkholderiales; family Burkholderiaceae_D; genus Rugamonas. The sequence continues at coordinate 409,461 of NZ_JACBYS010000003.1, read as the reverse complement.
AGACACGCAATTTGCGTTACATTTTAGTGCCTCCAGCCGTGCGCGCTCGCACGGGCATCCTGTCGTTTTTATGAATTAAATTTCACAAAAAATGAAAAATAAAAAATTAAATATCGTATTAACCTAGGTTAAGTAAGATTTTTCACTAAAAAAGCTGGTGCGCGGCCGCTCCGGATTGGTGATTTTTCGCACCATAAATGTGCATTTTCAGCCTAATCGATCCAACAATGTTGTTTTATTGATGAAACTATTTCTCGGCAATTGACATCACTTTTGGCAACATGGTTTTATCACTCCCATGAGCTTGCGCTCTAAAAGTTAGTAGAAAAAGCGACTATTGGTTACAAACGGTCGCATCACTAAAAAACAGCCGAACGGTGGAAACACACCCATACCCCCGCCGCCGGCCTACTGATCGGGAATTGAAACTATGCTGAGAAAAACTGTGATCGCGCGCGCCCTCACCATCGCGTTTGGTAGCGCCATCGTTGCCGCGGGTGTCGTTCAGCCTGTCATGGCGCAGTCCAACGCCAGTGGCAACATTTACGGCACCATCGATGCGCCGGCCGGCGCCTCGGTGGCGCTGACCAACACCGAAACTGGCCTGAAGCGTACGGTCAATGTCGATGCATCGGGACGCTACCAGGTGACGGCGCTGCCGGCCGGCCACTACCGCGTCGACCTGGTGCGCAACGGCGCTGTCGCCCAGACCGCTGAAGTGGATGTGTTTGCCGGGCAGGGCGCCAACGCGTCGTTCGCCGCTTCCGTCCAGGCGGTGCAGGTGACCGGTCGCCGCAACCGCATCGATGTGTCGAACACCAACAACGGCGCCGTGTTTACCGCCAAGGAACTGGAAAAACTGCCAGTCGCGCAAAACCTGAACGCGATCGTACTGCTGGCGCCGAACACCACCAAGGGTGATTCCGCGTATGGCAACACCGCGTCGTTCGGCGGTTCGGGCGTGTCGGAAAACGCGTTCTACCTGAACGGCTTCCCGATCACCAACCCGCTGAGCCAGCTGGGTTCGATGGAACTGCCGTTCGGCGCCATCCAGCAGGCGTCGGTGATGACCGGCGGCTTCGGCGCCGAGTACGGCCGTTCGATCGGCGGCGTGCTGAGCGTGACCTCGAAGAGCGGCACCAACACCTGGGAAGGCGGCGCGATGTACAGCATCGAGCCATCCAGCCTGCGCGCCTCGTATCACAACTTCAACTACGCCAACACCGGCGATCCGAACAACACCGGCACCGATGGCAAGCTCGACGTTCGCCGCGACAACCGCTCGGTCAGCAGCAGCCAGTATGGCGCCTACCTGGGCGGCCCGATCATCCAGGACAAGCTGTTCATGTTCATCGCGGGCGACCAGACCATCACCAAGGATTCGTATGTGAATTCGACCTCGGTGACCAACCCGGCCACCATCAACCAGAGCGGCTGGAGCAAGAACCGCCAGCAGGAAAATCGCTGGTTGGGCAAGCTGGACTGGAACATCACCGACGATCACCGCCTGGAGTTCACCACGGCCGGCGACAGCAGCCAGACCCGCTACCAGAAATACGGCTACGCGCTCAACCCCAACAATCCTAACGCCGCCGCGCAACTGGACGGCGTGCCGACCGGCCAGCTGTACTCCTCGGCGGTGGGCAAAAACCTGGGCCCGACCGATCCGGAATTCCCAGGCACGCCAGGCGCCACCGTCAACATGCTGAAATACACCGGCAACCTGACCGACAACCTGGTCATCACCGGTCTGTACGGCGTACTGAAGAGCAAGCACGGCGTCAGTTACGAGGCGCTGGGCGCCAACGCCGGCACCGGCGGCGTACCACCAACCATCACCTACGGCACCACCGCCAAGTGGGGCGCGATTGATCCGGCGCTGTACCGCAACTACAACATCTTCCCAGGCTACATCAGCACTCCGGGCGAAGATGAAACCAAGGCGGCCCGCTTCGACCTGGAATACAAGCTGGACAACCACACCCTGCGCGCCGGTATCGATTCGGCCCGCCTGACCACCTCGGCCGCCGGCCAGATCCGCAGCGGCGGCTCGTCGTGGGCGTATAAATACGTCGGCGCCGCCAACGTTGGCCAGACCATCAATCTGTCCGGCGCGCGGCCAGGCAACGTCGCCGATTTCGGCGGCTCCGGCACCGCTGGTTATTACGTGTCGCAATCGATCTTCAACTCGCTGACCTCGGCCGCCGCCAAGCAATCGGCACAGTACATCGAAGACCGCTGGCAGGTGCGCAAGGACCTGCTGCTGACGCTGGGCCTGCGTAACGACAGCTATAGCAACTCGACCGGCGACGGCGCCAAGTTCGTCGACATGAAGCACGAAGTGGCGCCACGCTTCTCGGCGTCGTGGGACGCCAATGGCGACAGCTCGCTGAAGATCTACGGTAGCGCCGGCCGCTACTACCTGCAGCTGCCGACCCAGGTGGCCGCGCGCGCCGCCAGCCGCTCGACCTTCACCACCCAGGACTTCACCTACACCGGCATCGATCCGACCACCGGCGTGCCGCTGGGCCTGAAGGCGGTGAACACGCCGGTGTCCTCGGATGGCGAGTATGGCCAGGCGAAGAACGTCCAGTCGGTGGTGGCGGCGGACCTCAAGCCCAACTACCAGGACGAGATCACGCTGGGCTTCGAAAAGGCCTACAGCCCTGATCTGAACTTCGGCATCAAGGGCACCTACCGCAAGTTGGGCGCCGGTATCGACGACAGCTGCGACACCCGGCCGATCCTGAAGTTTGCGAGCGAACACGGCATTGACATCCAGAACCCTGGCGCCGTCAACTGCTACATCTACAACCCGGGTCGCGACGTCACCCTGTGGGTCGACGGCAACGACGCCGCCGGCAACCCGGTAGTGACCGGCAAAGGCCAGATGGCGCACTTCAGCGCTGCGGAAATCGGCGAGCCGAAAGCCGAGCGCACCTACGCCGCGCTGGACTTCTTCGCCGAGCACCCGATGCGCCACGGCTGGTATGGCCGCGTGAACTACACGCTGTCGCGCAGCCGCGGCAATATGGAAGGCCAGACCCGTTCGGACACCGGCCAGACCGACGTCGGCACTTCGGCGGCCTGGGACTTCCCGGAATTCGCGCCGGGTTCGAACGGCCTGCTGCCGAACGACCGCAAGCACCAGCTGAAGGCATACGGCTTCTACCAGCTCACGCCTGAGTGGACCGTGGGCGCGTTCGCGCTGCTGCAATCCGGCCGTCCGAAGCTGTGCCTGGGCACCAACGACGCCTCCGACAACGGCAGCAATCCAGCCTATCCGCTGGGGCAGGAATACGGTGGTCCGGGCTATGGCGCCGAGTACTACTACTGCGGCGACAAGCCGACCCCGCGCGGCAGCCTGGGCCGCATGCCGTGGGAGAAGCGCCTGGATCTGAACCTGGCGTACTCGCCACAACTGATCAAGGGTCTGACGGTAAAAGTGGACGTGTTTAACGTCTTCAACAACCAGTCGCCAATCAGCACCAACCCAACCTACGATGACGGCGACAGCAGCGTGATCACGGCAAAATACAACGAGGTGATGAGCTATCAATCGCCGCGTTATGCCAAGTTCACCGTGGAATACAACCACAAGTTCTGACGCTGATCTGATGGCGCCGGCAACATGCGCCATCTTCATGAAACCGCGGCTTCGGCCGCGGTTTTTTTTCGTTTGCGTTTTCTTTTGCACTGGGGTACTTTGTGCGTGGCAGCAAAAACGCATGGAGGCTTACCTTGAGTGACGACAAGAGCTTTTCCTGGCTGAACTGGCCCGGCAATCCCTTCAATCTTGCCCAACAGGCAAGCGACTACTGGATCGACGCCGCCCAGCGCTCGGTCCTGTTCATGGACGTGCTGCGCCAGCGCGGCGATGAACGCAACCACCGTGCCGAACAGACCGCGCCGCACGTGCTGACCTTCGCCTTTGACGTGGTGATGGACGGCCGCCACCTGGAGCGCCCGGTCAATTACGGCCTGCTGCGCATCCTGCAGCCGGACGGCATCGAGCCCGATCCCACCAAGCGTCCCTTCATCGTGTTCGACCCGCGCGCCGGCCACGGGCCCGGCATCGGCGGCATGAAGCATGACAGCGAGATCGGCGTGGTGCTGAAGGCCGGCCATCCTTGCTATTTCGTCGGCTTTACGCCGCACCCGGTGCCGGGGCAGACCATCGAGGACGTGTGCCGCGCCGAGGCGCAGTTCATCGCCAGGGTGGCCGAACTGCATCCCCATGCCGACGGCAAGCCGGCGCTGATCGGCAACTGCCAGGCCGGCTGGCAGATCATGATGACCAGCGCGCTCAACCCCGACCTGGTCGGGCCGCTGGTGCTGGCTGGCGCGCCGCTGTCGTACTGGGCCGGCGTGCGCGGCAAGAATCCGCTGCGCTATCTTGGCGGCATCCTCGGCGGCACCTGGATGACGGCGCTGGCGGGCGATCTGGGCAACGGCATCTTCGACGGCGCGCAACTGGTCGCCAACTTCGAGAAGATGAATCCGTCCAACACCTTCTGGAGCAAGAACTACAACGTGTATTCGAAGATCGATACCGAGGCGCAGCGCTTCCTCGACTTTGAAAAATGGTGGGGCAACCCGGTACTGCTGAACGCCGGCGAGATGCAGTACATCGCCGACTCGCTGTTCGTCGGCAACCGCCTGAGCGACGCCGCACTGCTGGACAGCGCCGGCCATCGCATCGACCTGCGCAACGTCAAGTCGCCGATCGTGGTGTTCTGCTCGTGGGGCGACGACATCACGCCGCCGCAGCAGGCGCTGGGCTGGGTGCTGGACCTGTACGAGGACGACGCGGCGCTGGTGGCCGGCGGCCAGACCATCATCTATTCGATGCACCAGAGCATAGGCCACCTCGGCATCTTCGTCTCGGCCTCGGTGGCCAACAAGGAGCACGAGGAATTCACCGCCGCCATGGACATGATCGACATCATGCCGCCCGGCCTGTACGAGGCGGTGTTCCTCGACAAGGACGAGGAAATGCTGCAGGCGGAAATCGCCGCCGGCGACCTGGCGGCCGGCGATTACGTGATGCGCTTCGAGCGCCGCAACCTGGACGCGCTGCGCGCGCTGGGCGGCAACGACGTGGCCGACGAGCGGCGCTTCGCCACCGTCGCCCGGGTGTCGGAGATCAACAAGGGCTTGTACCAGACCTTCGCCGCCCCGCTCGTGAAAAGCCTGGTGACCGAAACCAGCGCCGAGCACCTGCGCGAGGCGCATCCGCTGCGCATGCGCTACACGGCGTTCTCCAGCAAGAATCCGCTGCTCAACAACATTCCGGCGCTGGCCGAGAAGGTGCGCGCGGCGCGCCGGCCGGTGGCCAAGGACAATGTGTTCCTGCAGTTGCAGGAGGCCTGGTCGAAGCAGATCGTCGACGCGCTGGACCGCTACAAGGAGGTGCGCGACCAGGCCACCGAGAATATCTTCCTGGGCATTTATGGTTCGCCGGTGCTGCAGGCGCTGGTGGGGCTGAGCACGGACGGTGGCAGGCCGCGCCGCATCGGCCGCGACATCGCGCGCGAGGCGACCATCAACGCCAACCGCGCGGCAGCGGCGCTGAGGACCAAGGAAGGCGGCGTGACCGAGGCCATCATCCGCGCCTTGCTGTACATCTTCCGCAGTCCGGAGATGAGCGCGGCCGACGAGCGCGCCTTCGCGGCGATGCGCCAGCTGCGGCTGCGCACGTCGGATGATCAGGAAATGAGCGTGACGATGCTGAAGAAAATCCTGCGCGAGCAGTACCTGATGCTGCAGGTCGATGAGGCGGCCGCGGTTGCCGACCTGCCGCTGCTGCTGCCGGACGAGCCGGAAGCGCGCGCGGCGGCGCTGGGCATCGTGCGCCAGGTGGCCGGCGCCACCGGCACGCTGACCGGCGAGGCGGCCGCACGGCTGGAGCGCATCGCGGAGATGTTCGGTCCGGCCGCGCCCAAGCTGGCAGTGGTGCGCGGCAAGAAGAAGGGCGCCTGAGCTGTCGTTCCGGCGCAGGCCGGAACCCATAGAACGTTCGCAATGAGACGACGCATGCGTTGTATGGATTCCGGCCTGCGCCGGAATCACGAATCACACGGTGGCTGAACGGTGGTAACGCCTGCGCTAGCGCAGCGGCTTGCGCATGAAGACGCTGAGCGGATCGTCGCGGTACTCGCCATACGGGCCACAACGCGCAAAGCCATGGCGCTCGTACAGGGCGATGGCCTCCGGCTGCGACGGCCCGGTTTCCAGCACCATCAGCGGGCAGCCGGCGTCGCGGGCAGCCTGTTCCAGCAGATGCATCAGCTGGCGCGCCATGCCCCGGCCGCGCATGCGCGGCTGCACGTACATGCGCTTGATCTCGCCATACTCGGCCGACAGCACCAGCGCGCCGCAGCCGGCGATGACGCCGTCCGCATCGCGCGCTACGGCAAACTTCACCTCCGGCCGCATCAACGCATTCAGGTCGAGCGCGTAGACGGACTCCGGCGGATACAAGGTCAGCTGGTAGGCATCGAGATCGGCGATCAGCGCGATGACCTCCGGCTGGTTGGGGGATTCGAAAGTGATCTGCATGCGCGCCAGTATAGCGGACTACTCGCGCGAAGCCGGCGTGATGGTTTTGCTGACCTTGCCGTTTTCGTCCAGCATCTGGATCTGCGGGGCGCCGTCTGCGCTGACCAGCAACAGCATGCGCACTCGGCCGCGCGCGTCCTTCAGCTGCAGCGCCGCGCCCTTGTCGCGCGTGTTGCCCAGCCAGATGCGGTTGACGCTCAGCCGTTCCTGGTCGGCCAGCGTTTGCCAGTAGGCGTCGCGCTGCTCGGCCGGCAGGGCGCGCGCCTCGTCGCCGAAGCGGCGCACGTCGGCCAGCGAGGTGGTCTGGAAGTAGGGTACGTCGTTGACGCGCAGCCCGGTCTGTTGGTGCGTGGCGCTGTCGTTGTTGAGCAACTGCAGCGCCTGGTCCTGGCGGAAGCGGTCAAAGGTCAGCGACAGGCCGGACGACACCTTGCCGTCGTCGCCGATGCTGCCTTTCTGGATCAGGCCGCCGTTTTCCGTGCCCTCGTCGTTGATGAACAGCATGCCGGCGAAGGTGCGCCGGTCTGGCCGCGCGCCTTCCTTGCCTTGCATGAAGTCGCCGGGGAACCGGGCGCGGTTGGAGATCACCAGCCGCTTGGTGCCGTCGGGCTCGACGATGTTGATGCGGCCGACCGTGATCTCGTCAAACTCGGGGTGGCGGTCGGCGCGGGCGCCGGTCAGCAGCGCCACGGCGGCCACCGCGCCGGCCATGCTGGCGGCGCCAGCCAGGAAGGTGCTAAGCCGCGACATGGGCACCTCCGCCGGCTTTGCGCATGCGCCATTCAACCACCAGCAACAGCACCCCGCCGAACAGCAGCAGCGCGCCGGCGTATTGCATCACCTGGTTTTGCGGCGCGCGGACGTAGGTCACGTCGACCAGCTCGAACTTGCGCTGGCCGTTGGCGGCCGGCACAAAGAAGACGCCGCCGCGATTGCCCCAGTGCTCGATGGTCTGGATCTTGACGCGGTTGGCCTCGAACTCAGCCTGGGCTTTCAGCGCCACCTCGGGCGTGATGGTGTGCGCCTGCATGAGGAGATTCTGGATTTTGGCGTACTGCTCGAAGATCTGGTCCGACTCGCCCGGCAGGATCACGCCCAGCGACCGGTACTTGTACAGATTGTTGGCGAAGAAGATACCGTCATTGGCAGCCAGCATGAGCGCGAAGCCAAGCAGGCAGGCGGCTGCCGCGCTCCAGATGTATTTGCGGGCGTCGTGCACGCGGCGCCGCACCTCGCCGTTGAGAAACTGGCTGACTTCCGGAATGTGGCGCAGCGAAGTCTGCAGGACCTTGCGGTCGATGCCGGCCAGCAGCTCCGCCGGCGTCAGTTGCAGCGCCTTGACGATGCCGCTGAACATGTCGGCCGATGGCTGCGACTTGTCGTTCTCCAGCTTGGACAGGTAGGACTGCTCGATGCCGATGGCCTCGGCAAACTGCGGTTGCGTCAGATTCTTCTCGGTGCGGATTTGCTTCAATTTTTCGCCAAAATGCATACGCTCGACCTTTCTGAGGGGGGACTTGAGGCGTATTCTTGGGTATTCATGCAAGAATGAAAAGATGAATATGGCGGAATATGCAAGAATTTCGCACCGCCCGGCCGGGCGGCGCGACCGGCTGTCAGGCCTGGAAGGTGTGGCTGCAGCGGTTGCAGACGAAGCTGCGGTCCCATTGCGCATACAGTTGCGGCCATACCTCGCTGTTGTGTTTGCGCGCCGCGATGATGTAAGCAATCGACGCGCCCAGCCAGACCAACGACACCACCGGGCCCAGCACCGGACCTGTCAGGAACAAGCCGGCCACCACCATTGCCAGGAAAATGTACAGCAAGGGTTTCAGATAAGGCTTCTTCGCCGGCGGCGCGGCTTTCTGGGACGCTACCGTCTGCGAGGTGCCCTGGGTTTTGGTCTTGCCGCCGCCGACGGCCAGACCGCCGCGTCCAATGCCGACGCCGACGGAGCGCGAGGTGGTGTTGACATCGGACATGCCGTTTTCAAAAACCAGAGACAACTTTTGTGTGGCGTCGCTTTGGCAGGCTGGGCAGGACAGATCGGCAGGCATTATTTTCCTATCAATAAATAATTGTTGATCAAAGGTAAAACTTTTGCCGCATTATAGTTGCCAATTAGCATCACTATTCTCACCAATTCTCACCGGCGGCCCGACTGGCTAGCGCGGCGGCGGGCGAAAGTGCGGTATAATGCCGACCCCTTCCGCGATTCCCTTAGCGTAGCCGCCATGACCATCCTCAACCTGCCGACCGCCGACCACGCGCCCGTAGTGCCGAGCCGCCGCCTGTCCGTCGCGCCGATGATGGACTGGACCGATCGCCATTGCCGCGTGTTCCACCGCCACATCAGCAAGCACACCTGGCTGTACACGGAAATGGTGACCACCGGCGCGCTGGTGTATGGGGACGTCGAGCGCCACCTGCGCTTCAACGAGGAAGAGCATCCGGTGGCATTGCAGCTGGGCGGCAGCGACCCGGCCGACCTGGCCACCAGCGCCCGGCTGGGCGAGCAGTGGGGCTATGACGAGATCAACCTCAACTGCGGTTGCCCGTCCGAGCGCGTGCAGAAAGGCGCGTTCGGCGCCTGCCTGATGGCCGAGCCGCAACTGGTGGCCGACTGCGTCAAGGCGATGCGCGACGCGGTGTCGATCGACGTCACCGTCAAGCACCGCATCGGCATCGATGACGTGCAAAGTTACGACTTCGTCCGCGATTTCGTCGGTAAAGTGGCGGAAGCCGGCTGCACCACCTTCATCGTCCACGCCCGCAACGCCATCCTGAAAGGCCTGTCGCCGAAGGAAAACCGCGAAATCCCGCCGCTCAAGTATGACTATGCCTACCAGCTGAAGCGCGATTTTCCTGACTTCGAAATCATCATCAACGGCGGCATCAAGACCGAGGCCGAAATCGACGAGCATCTGCAGCATCTGGACGGCGTGATGCTGGGCCGCGAGGCCTACCACAACCCGTTCCTGATGGCCACGTTCGACCAGCGCTACTACGGCGACAGCCGCGCGCCGACAACCCGCGAACAGGTGCTGGAGGCCATGGTGCCGTACATCCAGGCCCAGCTCGCCCAGTACGGCCCGCTCGGTCTCAAGCTCAACTCCATCACCCGCCACATGCTGGGCATCATGACCGGCCTGCCCGGCGCCCGCGCCTTCCGTCAGACCTTGTCCGACTCCAAAAAGCTCGCCCTCGGCGACGCCCACTTACTGCTCGAAGCCGCAGCCCGCCTGCGTTTTGCTGCCTGAAACCAGCGCTAACGACAAACTTTTCTCGGCTGTGGCGGCATTTCCACACAGAAAGTTCGTTTGCGTATTTTCCGGGCAGTAATTGCTTGCTTTGAGGCAAAATTTGCATCTATAATTCCTGAATATACACACATATCCACCGACTTTCGTGTCGTATAGCGGTTCCAAAAAACTACATGCAGGCTGCCGGTGGAGCTGCAATTTTTTGCATTCGCAGTCATTGTTTGCTACTGTTAAAGCCTATTACTTAGCAGCAAGGGTTTTGTTGGGATGGGGCGCCACAAGCGGGGCCTGTCCGAGGCAACTTCTATCAACAGTGTCACTTAAGAAGAAGACGAAATGAATTTAGCAAAAATGAAAGTCGGTACCCGCCTGGGCCTCGGATTCGCCCTGGTGCTGGTGTTCCTGGTGGCCGTTACCGCCGTCGGCATCCTGCGCATGGCGCAGATCCAGAACCGTCTGGACCACGTGATCAGCGTCAACAACGTGGTGTCGCGCCTGGTGGTGGACATGCGTAACAACGTTGCCGAACGCATCAATTCGCTGCGCGTGCTGACCATGATCGCCGATCCGGCCGACATGGAAGCCGACATGAACCGTATCAAGGAACTGGCCGGCAAGTACGCCGAGTACCAGAACAAGCTGGGCGCGCAATTCGCGCTGGAATCGGTGCCGGAAGAGAAGGCGCTGCTGGCCACCGTCAAGGAAGCCGAAGCCGTCGCCATGCCGGCCATCGCCAAGGCACAGGACCTGTGGCTGGCGGGCAAGCCTGAAGAGGCGACCCGCGTGCTGGTCAAAGAAATCCGTCCGGCCCAGAAAAAATGGATGACCGCGCTGGAACAGCTGGGCACGCTGGAAGACAAGATGAACGCGCAGATGCAGGTGGACGCCGCCAACGGCTTCTCCAGCGCCCGTACCTTCATGATCATCATGGGCCTGCTGGCCGTGGCGATCTCGGTGGCGGCCGCGCTGGTGATCACCCGTGGCCTGCTGAAGCAGCTGGGCGGCGAGCCGGACTACACCGCCTCGATCGCCGGCGCCATCGCCGACGGCGACCTGTCGATCTCGATCAACACCACCGGCGCCGACAAGAACAGCCTGGTGTTCGAAATGCGTGAAATGCGCAACAGCCTGCGCGACATCGTCAGCCAGGTGCGCACCGGCACCGAGACCATCGGCACCGCCTCGCGTGAAATCGCCGCCGGCAACGTCGACCTGTCGTCGCGTACCGAAATGCAGGCGTCGTCGCTGGAAAAAACCGCGTCGGCCATGGATCAGCTGACCTCGACCGTGAAGCAGAACGCCGACAACGCCCGTGAAGCCAACCAGCTGGCCTCGGCCGCGTCGGATGTGGCGGTCAAGGGCGGCCAGGTGGTGTCGGAAGTGGTTGACACCATGAGCTCGATCGATGCCTCGGCCAAGAAGATTGTCGACATCATCGGCGTGATCGATGGCATCGCCTTCCAGACCAACATCCTGGCGCTGAACGCGGCGGTGGAAGCCGCCCGTGCCGGCGAGCAGGGCCGCGGCTTCGCCGTGGTGGCGTCGGAAGTGCGCAACCTGGCCCAGCGCAGCGCCGCGGCCGCCAAGGAAATCAAGGCCCTGATCGATGATTCGGTCGAGAAGGTCGGCGCCGGCACCAAGCTGGTGGGCCAGGCCGGCGTGACGATGGACGAGGTGGTGTCCTCGGTGCGCCGCGTTACCGACATCATGAGCGAAATCGCCAACGCCAGCCAGGAACAGAGCGCTGGTATTGCCCAGGTCAACCAGTCGATCATCGAGATGGACAGCATGACCCAACAGAATGCCGCGCTGGTGGAAGAAGCCGCCGCCGCAGCACAAAGCTTGCAAGATCAGGCCGGCGAGCTCGCTCGCGTGGTCAGCATCTTCAAGCTGGTGGAAGGTGAAGAGCGCGCGGCGGTGATCGCCCCGGCGCTGGCGCCGGCCGCCAAGGCCGCCGTGGTCAAACCGATCGCCGCAGCCCGCGCTCCCGTGAAGAAACTGGCGACCAAAGCGGCGCCAGCGCCGGCACCGGCAGCCAAACCGAAAAAAGTCGCCGCGGCAGCCAGCACCGCCGGTAGCGATGAGTGGGAAGAGTTCTAAGCCGTTCTAAAAATTTTGCCGCAGTCTGCCGTCCGCTCTTGTGGACAGATGGCCCGCTGTGGAGTTCGTTTAACCAGTCATTAATAACAAATTGTTGGGAAATCGTATTATGAACAAGTCTGTATTCGCCGCCATCATCCTGTCCGTCGCCACCTCGGCTGTTTTCGCCGCTGAAGTGCCAGCCTCGCTGGCCGACAAAAACTGCAAGGCGGAATATCCAAAAGCGTCGCTGCTGAACGAAGAGCAGGGCGACGTCACCATGGCTTTCCTGGTCGGCACCGACGGTAACGTGGTCGATTCCAAAGTCGAGAAATCGAGCGGCTTCAAGGGCCTGGACAAGGCCGCGCTGAAAGCACTGAGCGCCTGCAAATTCAAGCCGGGCACCAAGGATGGCGCTGTAGCCCAGACCTGGACCAAGGTCGACTACAGCTGGAAGCTGTAAATCGTCTCAAACAGGCCATGCATGGGCATGGCCTGCACGCCGGATTCTTACACTTGGGGAAATCAGATGTTGACTAATAAGCGTTGGTTGAGTGTGATCGCAGCAGTGCTGGTATCGGGCACCGCTTTTGCCGCCGAAGTTCCCGCATCGTTCGATGCCAAGAACTGCAAGGCCGAATATCCCAAAGCGTCGTTGATGAACGAAGAGCAGGGCACGGTATCGATGTCGTTCCTGGTCAAGCCGGACGGCAGCGTGGCCGACTCCAAGGTCGACAAGAGCAGCGGTTTCAAGAATCTGGACAAGGCCGCCATCAAGGCGCTGAGCGCCTGCAAGTTCAAGCCGGGCACCAAGGACGGGGCCCCCGCCGAAACCTGGACCAAGGTCGATTACGCCTGGAAGCTGGACTAAGCTGCAAGCGGCGTGCCGGGAAAAAAGGGACCGTTCGCGGTCCTTTTTTTCGTCTGTGCTGAGGGTTGTAATAAACTGTAATGCCACAGGAACGGCGCCGGACTTCCTTATATAGTAGGATCTGGATTGAGGAGAAAACCGCCATGAAAACCATTGTGATCGCTGTTGCCGCGCTGGCGGCGCTAACCGGCTGCGCCACGCAGCGTCCAGCCTACTACACCACTGCCACCGTGCAGGACCCATATCAGTGGCACACCGTGTCGGTGTTGCCTGCCGGCACGCCGGCGCAATCGGGCACGTGGACCGAGGAACTGCCGGCCCAGCCGCAATCGCGCGTGGTCTACACCACCGAGCCGGCCTACAGCACCACCACCACCTATGTGACCCAGCCGGCGCCGGTCTATTACGCGCCCGCGCCGGTGTACTATGCGCCGGCGCCGTCGTATTACTACCCGCCGGTGTCGCTCGGCCTGAACTTCTCGTGGAGCCGCTGGAGCCGTGGCGGCTGGGGCGGCCGTGGCTGGGGTGGCTACCACCACCGCTGAGCAGCGGCTTGGCCAATAAAAATCCCGCTGGCGCCTGGCGCGCGCAGCGGGATTTTTTTTTTGACCTGGTGGAACGGTGATGCTTAGCGCAACACGTAGATCGAAGCCTGGCTCAGCACGTTTTCCGAGCACAGTTCGTACGCCGACGCGCCAGCCACCGTAATCAGCAAGGCACCGAAGGCGATGTGTAGATAGCGTACCATGGCGGGCTCCTGGACAAAGAGGGATCTGGAATGACTCCAGAATAGTCCACGGCCCGCGCCTGCGACATCAGCCGAATGTCCGACAAAATGTAGGACAAAAGCTCGTCTCTATCTTCTAGTCAACTTTTATTTGGTTTTCCACAGCGTCACCGGTCCGGCCGGGGCGGTGTCCAGCGCGTTGGCTTGCGCCAGCCATTGTTCCAGGCGTTCCGGCTGCTTCAGGTGGATGCCCATGCCGTCGATGATGCCGATCTGCTCCAGCATGTTGGCGTTCAGCTTGGCTTTGGAGACGGTGGGGGCGCTCATGACCATGCGGTCGTAGGCTTTGCGCGCCTTGTTTTCCCACTTGTGCAGGCTGCTCTCGTCGAAGCGGTTGCCTTCGAAATACACGGTCAGCGTGCCGTCCGGATTGCCGAAGCCGACGATGCCCGCGCCGAGGCGGATGCCGGCGTTGTTGCCGGCGTCAAACGACGCCGAAGGAACGAAGACGGCGGCGCGGCCATCGGTATCGGGGCGGCCCACTGGCGTGTCTTTGCTATAGGTACTGACTTCAGAGATGGATTTTTCTTGGGACATACACTTACACGTTTTCAGGGGATAAGTAGCGGTGTTGCGCGGCTTTGCATGGGGATGCAAACGATGTCATATTGTAGCGTTAATCTAGTTCCGGCGGGCAATGGCCGTGGTCAAAATGTTGTAACCTTACGCATTGGTAAAGGTCATTCGGTTATAGTTGGCAACATGATAGCGACGGGAGGCCGGCATGCCACAGCACCAGGGACTGAGCGTGTTCATCATCGACGACAACGAAATGACGCGCAGTTTGCTGCGCGCGATTATCCAGGGCGACAAGTACGAGGTGGTGGGCGATGCCGGCACGGCGGAAGCGGCGCGTCTGCGGCTGCGTTCGCAGCACGCCGACATCATCTGTCTGGACGTGGTGATGCCGGACGGCGACGGCCTGCAGTTGCTGAACTGGATCGCCGAGCGGCAGCCGAAGGCGGCGGTGCTGATGGTCACCGCCAGCACCGACCGTGGCACGGTGGAGCAGGCGCTGCGCAACGGCGCCAAGGGCTACATCGTCAAGCCCTTCAATCCTGGCACCGTGATGGACATGCTGGACAAGATCGCCGCCCAATTACGCGCCCAGCGCGCCGCCAAGGCCTAAAGATAACGTATCGCCGCCACCACGACGCCAATGATCCCCACGGCGCCACCGGCCATGCGCCAGGTTAGCTGATACACGGCATCGTCATGGCGCCCTGGATTTGGATCAAACAGGCGTTGCAAGCGCTGTCATTCGGGGCAGTAGGCGGAGCACTGGTAGTGCCATTGCGACTCGATGGCCGCGCGTTTGCCGTTCTCGGTGATGATCTTGAATCCGGCGTTGAACAGCGTGCGCTGGCGCTCCGCATCCGGATGCGACATGCTGAAGCCGATGAACGACGGCTGACTCGCCCCCGCGAAAGACCGCATGATCTTGACCGCGCCTGATTGAAGCTTCACCAGCTCGGCGCTGCGAAACTGGTCCGTCAGCACCAGCGCGACATCCAGCCGCCCCACAGCCAGCTTGCGCAGGTTGAGGGTTTCCGACTGCGTCGACTCCAGCACAACCCCGCGTTTGGCCAACTCCGCAACGCCGGGCGGATACTCATACCCGTTCACAACGCCGACGCGCATTCCCGCGCGCAAGTCATCGATGGAATTCAGTGTCAACCCGCTGGTTTTGCCGACGAAGGCATGCAACGTCACGGCGTACAACGGTTTGTCTGCAAACCGCACGGTATCGGCCAAATCCTTCGACGGCGACATGCTGAAACAACTCGGCGACGCACCGCGGATTACCAGCGCCCGGCAACGCGCATAGGGCACCACGCGCAGGTCGACATCGACATGGACCGCGCCGAACGCCGCGCGCACCAGCTCGTTCGCCAGCCCGGTGCCATTGTGGTTGGACCACGGACTGAAATTGTCCTCCACCAGCACATGAACCACCTCGTTCGCGGCGCTGTCGCCACTGGCCGTGGCGGCGCCAAACGCAAACAGTAGAGGAGAAGCTGCAATTCGGAGACGGCGCCAGAGCAATTTCGACATAGAGCCTCGACGGAGTAAGCTGCATAAACGCTTGACGTCGCATAACGAAAAAAGCGCCAGTTTTCGTGGAAAACTGACGCTGATCTCTACATGCGAATTCTTTGGGGTGGCTGATGGGGGACCATTTGCCACAAAAAACTCTCATCTCTCGGGCGCTTTTTTACTTTGCTACACGAGCCTGTGTCGCAGATTGTGCCACAGCTTGTTCCTTCATGTCGAATGCTTTAACAAGCTGGACACGTCTGTCTTTTTTTGATGGGGCCGGCGTCAGGTGCCAAACAGGGGGGCGGTCAGCGGCTCATTTCCTCAATGGTGACATGCGGCTGATTCGGCCGCGTTAGCGCGCCCGCTATCTCTCTGGCATTTCTGCGCTTCACGCGGATAACCATTTCGCCGCCGTCCTGCTGCGTGATAGCTAGCCGATCCCCAGGGCCAGCCCCGAGTGCAGAGAGTAGAGTTTTGGGGAGAGCAACGCGCCCCCTCGAGTCTATTTTGACAATTGTGGTCGACATATCGGTGCCTCTTCAATCCCAGTTTCGCCATGCCGCTACTGTACCTCCCTGTGGTGGTAGATGGATAGTGATGTGCGGTCCGGGAAGGCCCTAATCGAGGCGCAAGGGAATTGAGATCGGTTATTTGTCCGCACGGTGCAGTGCAGACATCGCGAGCGTGACAAGCTCGCCAGGCTGCAGACCCAAAGCACCGGCGATCTTTACTACCGTGTCCAGGGATGGGGTTTTTTTCCCCAGTTCCAATTCGCTAACGTATTTTCTTTGAATACCAGCAGTAAGACCGAGCTGCTCTTGAGTCAGTCCCGCCTCTATCCGCGCGGTTCTCAGCACTTCTCCGAAAGCAGTAGCTAACGTATCCAAAAAATTCCCCCTATTGCGGGAATTCTGGCTGGCGGTTAGCATATGGTCTTCCCGCTATAGCGGGAATAATGTAACTTAAATTTTTAGGAAATTAACAGTCTGATCATGTCCCTCTTCAACTCCCGTCATGCCTCCTTAGCTCAGCCAGTGAAAAAACTGATTGCCGCGTGCGCGCTAGTTTCGGGCACGTGCAATGCATGTGTGCTTAACATAGTCGAGGTCCAGCAAGTCAGAGATGTGATGGAAGCAAATGGCGGCTACGCGGTTCCCGACCAGCAGTGCAAGCTCCTGCAGAGCAAGGGGCTGGTGCTCCATGTGATGGGCTATGGGAAAGGTTTAGGAAACACTTCAGTGGCGTGGGCGGAAGTGAGGTTGCAAGACCCGATTTTGGGCGTTATTTCGAATCAGGCGGGTATAAGCACCTTTGCGAATTCAGCAAATGCCACGGACGAGTTGGCCAACAATTTGCTTTACCGATCTATTAAAGATGCAATGTCAAGGCTGGACTTTGAAGTCGCGGCGAATGAGATCGATGCCTTCAAGGCCAAGGCGCGAGAACTGAACTCTCGTAGCGTTGGCAAACCCGGCCCTTGAGCCTCCCCTCAGGCATGGTCATAGCCACCGACCAGGCGAGGCAATTGCGGTCCTGTGCGACTTGAGTCAACGTTGAGCCGCTGCCGATTGACATGTTTTCCTAAAACACCGTGAAGAAGGTTGCGACCCATATGAACACTTTCGAACTCGATACCAATGGCCTTTCGACCGGAGCGTTGTCGGTGCTACGTGCAGCCATCAAGCATGCACGGTCGAGTGCTTCTGCCGGACCACATGTAGTGGCCGTCTCAAATTTTTACGCCTTGGCGAATTTGCCCCGCGACATGCCGCTACCGCAGTTCCAAGAGCTCATCAAAGAGGTCAAGCATACAGCGCTCTTTTCGCATGATTTTTCCGCTGGCGACCTAGGTGCATCTCTGGTGTTTGAAAGTATCGTGGCCACCAGCCGGCACGTGGAATATGTGCTGTCTCCGCACGCGGAGGGGGCGAGTGAGCCGAGCGAGGTTGCGAACGACCATCATATGGCGCAGTTAAATGAAGCCTTGAAAACCGCAGTAGAAAATGCGGATGGCAATGCCGAAGTCTTCGCTCTTTACTTGGGGGCCTCGATTGCTGGCTTCATGACACAAAAGATGTTGAACGAAGACATCGCGATGCAGGCGGTAAAGTTTCTTCACGAGCTGCACCCAAGCATTTCGATCTGAGTTACGACCAAGGTGATTGGAGATGGACGACTGCGGCACCGAATCAAGTCTTGCAGAAAAGGGCCTTGTGATCGCCTACTTGGACTATGACGGAGTGTTGCATCACGACGATGTCTATTGGTCTCGTAAAAAGGGTATCCATATGCGTGCGCCGGGTGCCACGCTATTCGAGTGGGCGTACATTTTAGAGCAGTTGCTGGCTCCTTTTCCTGAGGTTCGGATCGTCTTGAGCACGTCTTGGGTGCGAGTCAAAAGTTTCGACTTTGCCCAGAAGCAGTTGCCTCGAGGCCTTCGAGAGCGAGTAGTCGGTGCTACGTTTCACCGCCGTGAAATGAGCAAATTCGCATTCGATCAAATGGCTCGGGGCGCGCAGATATACGCCGACGTTCAGCGTCGACGGCCGGCAGGGTGGATTGCCATCGATAACGATGCTGAGGGCTGGCCTATTCACTGTCAGGACAATCTGATTAGAACAGAGGATGCTCTCGGCCTGAGTGACCTAAGAGTACAGGCCGCGATCCGAGAGCGGTTGGCGGTACTTGTGAGCGGCATTGCTAACAAGAGCCCCGGCATAAGCCGGGGCAGTCTTCACGTGGAGCGTTAGGACTCCTGCGCAGTTACCTCGCTCTGTGTTGCCAGGTAAGGCGCGAGAATGGTCAGGCGCAGTTGCTTCGACACACTTGCCTCAGCAGAGTCCCAGCTTAATTGGCTTGGCACATCGGCCGGCCAGTCTGTGTGACCCGCGACGATGATGTCGGGCCGCCTACCGAACTCCTGCGTGAGCTGTTGCAGCAGTTCTCCTCCTAAGAACGTGGAGTTAGCGACCGCGCAAGGAATGTACTCTACCAGGCAAGGGTGCTTGTGCCACCGAGCGTTTTTGATAGCGCTCTCCAGCGAGCGGTCGTAGTGCGACAGAATGATGGCCAACGCCCCCATGCGACGTGCGGCTGTGTCGCCGTGGTGCAAATGCTCGTACCCGAAGTCCCGCTTTATGTCCTCCCGTGCCTTGAAGGGGAGGGGCAGGAAACCTAATGCAAGCTGCGCTTCCTCAAAGCACTGGTGACGCTCTCGGTGCAGCTTACGATCATCAGCGTCGTAATCCGAAAAGGTCAGATGGCAAAAGCGGCAGTAATGGGCGCCGTTCAACTCAACGTGGCTTGCAACCTGCGCCTCGTAGCGCTTCTGCAGTTCGTGAAAGTGCCGAGCGCGGAAATACTGCTGCGCCATGGCATCGAGCCGCTGGGTATGGGTGAGTTCAGGATGTGTCGATTTGGCCGCCTTAGCGGCCTTCTTAACCCGGACTATGTCTGCCCAGGTAATTGGGGAGGTATATGTGCTCATCGGTTCTCTCAATCATAGGTTTCCTAAGGCCCGCTCTGTAGGAATCCGAAATTGAGATTCCAACGACGTTGCGCTGAGTGCGCAGAAAAAAGGCAGCGACTGAACTTTGCCATTGCGGACGGCTGGCACCTGCCGGGTGCACACCAATAGTGTATCACGCCACACCGAAAGAAACTAAGAGATCAAGATCAAGGCGAGTTGTTAACGCCCATTCCCGCGACGTAGTCCCAAGGTAGAGCTTGACATAGTACGGGATGCGAAATTCTCTCGGGCCTCACGCGACTTTCACGATCTTTCAGGATTCCTCCTATACTCACTGCACAGCTTGCAAACATGTACGGTGACGCGAAAAGCCTCCGATACCGAAGGTATGCTCCTGATGGGGCCTCATGGCAACGACGACTATTTCGTTGACTGCCGCAAGCACACAGTGATAAAACGGCCCCTGACTTTCCAGACGGAAGGCTTTGACTGTCGGTCTCCGCACTAGCGGAGGTTGCTATGTGAAACGTGCCGCTGTGGTCGACGGGCGAGTAGACAGTGGGGCCACAGGGAAACGGGAACACCACGAGGAAAGCGCATGAGATAGTCCCCGAACTGGCGAAGGTAGTGGTTCGTTGCGCGCAAGACTGCCGGGCTTCAAGTCCCCCATTTGGCACGGGGGCCTGAAGTGGAAGGGGCGATCCTGCTAAAGTTCGGCTTTAGCTAAGGAGGCTGGGCCCTTCCTCTTCGGCAAGGGGCCCCGCCCTAAAAGCGCCAACCAGGCGGAGGGCTTCGCCCTCCGCTAAGAACCTCCCTAGCAAAAAGGGGCTCCTCAGGGAAGGGCCAGGTTAGGGCGCATCGCCCCATCCGAGGGGATGGAATGCTGAGATGGAGGGCGCGGACATCGTCCGTTTTGGTATGTTGGTTCTATGTCGATCTAAGCCGTGCCGCTAAACCGAGGGCGCCTTCGAGTTTGATAGTCTGGCGAACCTCTGCTCAGATAGTCTTGCTTCCGATTTCTCCTTTTAGGAAAGGGCTTCTGACAAAGCCTTCGATTGTTAAGGGGGACATTTCATAAAATCAATTTTCGTTGTAATTTTTGTTGTAGCATGGCTCATCGCTTTTTGGAAAGAAGGAAGCTCTGTCCATGATCGAATCTCTGAGCATCGCTAAGACCGCGACCTACGGCATAGTCCCCCAAACGCTCGCGGGGCTTGCACGCTTCAACTTCCTTTTCGGCTCGAATGGGGCCGGCAAGACCACCATCACCAAGATCATCGCCAATCCCGGCGCGTACCCCAACTGTTCAGTGGCGTGGAAAAAAGGGACTCCGCTAGAGCCACTGGTCTATAACCGCGATTTCGTCGAGCGCAACTTCAACGCCGCTCCACGCCTCAAAGGCATCTTCACCCTGGGCGAACAGGACATTAATAACCTGGAAGCTATCGCTGCGAAAAAGGTTGAACTGGACGCCATCTCCAAGTCCATTGAGCAGCTGACCAACACGCTCCAGGGGGCAGATCAAAAGTCGGGGAAGAAGGGGGAGTTGACCACTCTGGAATCCGAGATCAAAGACAAATGTTGGGCACAGAAGCAAAAGCACGAGGACGCCTTCAAGGATGCGTTCACCGGCTTGCGAGCCAATTCAGAGAAATTCAAGGAGCGCACTCTCACGGAGTTGGCGTCGAACAAGGCCGAGCTTAAAGCGTTGGACTATCTCACTGAGAAGGCCAAGACAGTGTTCGGGGAGGCGCCGGCCATCGAAGCTGCCGTCCCCTCTCTCGGCGCCACCGGGATCACCGGCCACGAGTCGAATCCGATCCTGGCCAAAAAGGTGATCGGCAAAGAGGACGTTGACATCGCAGAGCTGATCCAGCGGCTTGGTAACAGTGACTGGGTTAAGCAGGGTCAAGTCTTCTACGGGCAAAGCAAACCCACCTGCCCATTCTGCCAACAGCAGGTGCTCGACAGCTTTGAGGTCAGCCTCTCCAGCTACTTCGACGAAACGTTCGCTCAGGACACGGCGGCCATTGCCGATCTGCAAAGCGTCTACGAACGCGATGCGGACGCCCTGCGCGCGAAGCTGAAGGCGGTCGCGGATGCCAATTCGAGGTTTATAAACGTGGACGCCTTCGAGGCTGAGCGCTCGGCCATCGAGGCCCGCCTTGCCACGAATGCGTTGCTGCTGTCCAGCAAGGGTAAGGAGCCAAGTCTTCCTATCCAACTTGAGTCGCTGACCGAAATGCTCGCGTCCGCCACCAAGCTGGTGGCGGACGCCAACGCGGCGGTCACCGCGCACAACGAGATCGCGCGTAACATTACCAAGGAGCGGGCTAACTTGACCGGCCAGGTGTGGAAATATGTATTGGAGATCGAGCTCAAGGCCGAATTGACCGCGTACACCGCCAAGAAGGCGGGGCTCACGGCTGCGATCAGCAAGCTGGGCTTGCAAATCCAGGAGGCCACTGCGTCGAAGGCGGCCAAGGCGAAGGAAATCAAGGAGCTTGAGAAGTCAGCGACGAGCATTGAACCGACGATTGAAGGCATCAACAGTCTGCTGAAATCGTTCGGCTTTCGAAACTTCTCGCTCGCCAAGGCGGATGACGGTCCGTTTTACAAGCTGGTGAGGTCGGACGGCAGCGACGCCAAGGAGTCACTTAGCGAGGGGGAGCGGTCGTTCCTTACGTTCCTCTACTTCTTCCATTTGCTCAAAGGCAGTGAGAGCGAGAGTGGCATGACATCCGACCGGGTCGTGGTGTTCGACGATCCGGTGTCCAGCTTGGACAGTGACGTTCTGTTCATCGTCAGCAGCCTCATCAAGTCGCTGTTCGACCCCGTGCGCGAGAAGAAGAGCGGCATCAAGCAGATTTTTGTCTTGACCCACAACGTCTACTTCCACAAGGAGGTGACTTACACCTCTGATCGCGGCGACGACGCCAAGGTGGGCGAGCGAACGTATTGGACCGTCAGGAAGGGCGATGGCGGTGCCACGGTCCAGCTCCACAAATCCAATCCCATCAAGACGTCCTATGACCTGCTGTGGGCGGAGCTTCGTCGCCCCGATAAGTCGGCGTTGACCGTCCAGAACACCATGCGGCGCATCCTCGAGAACTACTTCAAGATTCTGGGGCGGATCGACTTTGACAAAATTTGCGACGAGTTCCAAGGGCAGCAGAAGGCTATGTGTCGCTCGCTATTCGCCTGGGTCAACGACGGCTCGCACTTTGCCCACGACGACGCCTTCTACACGTTTGATGAAGCTTCCATCGAGGTGTACATGGACATTTTCAAGCAGGTCTTCATGAAGACTAATCAACAGGCCCACTACGACATGATGATGGCCGGCCCCCATTGACAAGCCTGCGTTAGCCGGTGGCGGACCGCGTCCGCCCTGGTTGTTCTATCCGTGCTAGGGCAGACGCTGCCGCGCGTTTGGCCTCTGTAATGTTCGTGGCATAGTTTGCTTCAACTGGTTTGCCGTCGATGGTTTCTACTGCAAAGCTCCACCCATTCTCGTCGTCCCAAACGTACGCGATATGCTTGTTGTAAGCCACTGCCAGACCGCCACTCCGGTGAGGCCGCCATCCTGATGCTTCAAGAATCTGCAAGATTCGGCTCGCACGGTCGGCGCTTATCTGTTCTTTCTGGATGTCGATTTGCCCCACGCCAGCGCTTCCGAGCAGAGTACATTTTGCCCAGTAGATGCTCAAGTCTGTTTTGGCTACGGCTTGGATGCCATTACGCACTCTTGTTTGGTGGTTCAACGTATGCCCGCGCTCATCAACTACGGGAGTAAGAAATGCCACCATTACTGCATTCGGCTTGAAGCCTGCGATAGATGCCGCTTGGCCGCTGGCCGCGATGCAAAGAGCATCCGCTAGCTTGTGCATCTCTTTTCCTGTCTTACGCGCGTGTTCGACTTCCAGAACGATTCCTTCATTGCCTTTGATGGCGAATCCGTCGGGAATCTTTGAATGATTCTTGGCGTGGCGGCGCAGTTCCATTTCGGGGTAAATTTGGTAGCCACGTCGATGGAGCTCGCACAGCACTCCATGTCCAATGAGATCGTGACGCCACGAAGCAGGCGGCAGCCACCCTTCTTCAGGGAACCTACCGATATCTTTTCCGCTTCCCGCTTCAATGCCATTTTCAGCCAGTAGCCGAACGCCGGCTGCAGCCAAAACGAGAGCTCGGCCGGCTCCATCGGGGAGCTCGCGCACGAGGACGAGTTGGCGTTCGATCCAGCTTCTTGCCAAGCGGTCGGCGGCTTGCCGGCTGGCAGGGCTGTTTGGCCACAAAAGTTTGCCAAGTTCGGCGGTGCGCAGCCAGCCGAACTGATGTACGAAATGAAGCCCGTTTGCGTCGTTCAGCCGCCGCTGTTCGTGAGGAGTAGTCATGCCCAGTATAGGGCGTGGCGTGTTTATGCTGTTGTTTATCGCAGCGAGCTGCAATAAACAACAGCACTACGGCTCTCCTCCTAAGGTCGGAGAGCCTGCGCACCCTAGGTCGTTCTGCAAGCAGAACTCCTTGCCGGGTTTGCCTTCGCGCCCGCACTCCGTGTCGGGCTCCAGCGTCACCCTGCGGGTGACTCGGGGCGCCTCCCGCGGCCTCCGGCCTCCCCTACGGGGACCGCTTCGCGGGCGGGCAAGGCGTTTTCGGCACTCGCCCGCAGGGGCTCGGCTCCGAGCCTTGCTCGGCCTGCGCCTTACGGCGCAGCAAAAACACCTTGCCCGCCCCCGTACCGGGATCGGGAGGCGGGGCTTTGCCCCCATCGAGCTTTTTTGCCGCCTGTCGCCTCCGGCTCCGGCTTGCGGCAAAAAACTCGACGGCTCCCCCACCAGGCGGCTGCCTGGACCGGGGCTGGCGCCCCCGCTGTGCCATCTCTGGCCGCCTGTCCGCTGCGCTCCCGGCTTGCGGCCAGACATGGCAAAGCGGCCCCCCCCCCCAAAGCGCTAGCTCGGCATTCATCTCTAACCGCGTGACGCCAAATGGCGTGGTGAAAAGTGGTGTGCCGCAAACAGTATCGCGGTATCCTGGAGACGCTCGTTGGAAAGTAGAAAGCGAGTCAAGAAATCGTCCGCTACTGGCTCCCGATAACGCCGAACGGCACCTGACAAGTCTCCATCAGATAGTGCTCGGTCGCTGCGAGCAGATCAAGCTGCGCGGTACTGGCCTGGGCTTTGGACATTCCCGGCTGGACTACATAGATGTGCAGACTGACTCGGCAGAGACGGCTCATCTCGACGAACGTCATAAGCTCGGTCACGCCGCCTCTCTCGAACCTTGTCACCTCCACGCCCGACTTGCGTTTCGGTTCTCGCTTCAGCAAATGCCGGAAAAGGTCGGTCCTTTTGTCTTGGCTGAACAACCAGGAAATGCTCTTCTGTGCCTGACCGCAAACGACGAATAGGTCGTCAACTCGTGCGCCCGGCTTCTCCTTGGAGAACTTGCAGTGGTAAAACACGACGTCGATTTCTTTAGCACCGTCTCGTTCCACCTGACGTATCGCTACGACATCAGCCGACTCGCCCGCACCGTCGTCGTCAAACACGACAGAGTAACTTGGGTCTAATAGGACGTTCTCGATAACCCTTCGCTGAATCGAGTTCGGAAGGCGCGATGTTCCCTGCGCTTCACGAGTGAGGTCAATTCCTATCCAGTCCCACGCGACGATTTTGCTCTTGTTATAAGGTATGTGCTTCGCCTTCGGGGAAACGTGTTGGTTGCCCTCCAGACTCGACCCGTCGACGAACCAAATGAGTGGCGACGCCTTCGTTAGAAATGCTTCCGCACTTGCAGATGCGCGCGCTGTGCAGAATGACAGCCTGTCCCCGGAGACATGGACGACCCTGAAGTTGCTGGTATCTTCGGAGCCAAACAGCTCGAGCCGCAGGACTGTGGCGGCTTCCTCAGTGAATATTCGGAAAGTGAGATCACCTTTGGTGCTTGGGTTCTCCAACTCAATCCCTACAAAGTAGAACGGGACTGGTTCCGCTTCGCCGAACCTCAGTGAATACCCTTGCTCCAGATCGTGATAGAGATGCGTGGGCCAGTCTATGGCAATTGGCATGATTTCAGGCCGGGTACTGATCATGACAGGCTCTAACGTTCCTTTCAGGACCTCGTCCGGGTCTATCTTGGTGTCGAGCACCTTCGCGCCTACGGCATCACACCAGGCGGCGAACGAATCAAGGCGCAACCGCCTAAAAGACCATACGCGTCCCTTTCGTGACACTCCGATGGTCGCCTTTTCGCCGCCAGAGTAGCCTGCTCCAAACAGTACCGACTTCTGCGTGTTCTGCTTTTGTGCGTCCGTAAGCCGCTGTCCGACGTCTGGCCCCATGCGGCCTGTGTAGCGGACCAAACGGCCTAAGTGCTCAGTCAGGCCGACGTTAGTGAACATGAGGCGCGCGATGCCATGGAAACATCTGAATAGCTGCGCTCCGCTCACGAGCTCGGCATCGTCTCCGCCGACCTTGTGGGCGATGCCCTGGAACTCGCCGTGGTTGCCCGAGCCATGCACGTACAAAAGCGCCTGCTCCTCGGACCAGTACATCACAAACATCTCCCAGTTCCAGTCCCGAATGTCCTCCAGGTCCGCCCACTCGGTCTGGCTGCTGCGCCCGACGATGGCGACCAGCATGCGCTTCTGTTCGTTTACCGAGATGTGGAGCTGGTCAAAAGAGCTCGCTCCGCGTAGTCCCTCTTCAAAAGCGTGTGGATTCCATGCGCCGCACCTCGTCCGGTAGATGACAGTGCTAGCGGCCGGACGGATTTCTCTGAGAGGAAATTCAGAGGGGAATTCCGAGAAGCCGTCAACGAATTCCTGGGTCGCCACCTGCTCGTCGATGGCACCGTCGCTAAGCGGAGGCAGGAGTACGTTCCAGTCTGGATCGCGGGAGTAGAGCTTTCTGAGCTCGTCCCTCACTTCGACGATACCAGTATTGGCAATGAAGGTCGCGTTGCCCAGGTCGCTCCTGGAACGTGTGAATCGCCCCGCGAGTTGAAGTGTTACTGCCAGCGTTTTGCGGATGTCGTGAAACGCGGCGATTTTCAGTTCGGGAAGGTCAAACCCCTCTCCCAGCATGTCAACACAGACGACGATACGTGAGCGCCCCGATATTAGCGCCTGCTTGGATTCCTCGCGCTCTTTGGCGGTCAATTTTGAGTGCAGCAGGACCGGTCCGTATTCCGTGTGCGGCTCGTAAAGCTTGAAAACATCGGCGGCGCGGTGAATGTTGGCAACGCGCGCCATTAGGATATGCTTTCCCGTGGTATCCCTGTGGAGCTCCTCAATTGCTTTGGCAGCTATCGCGGCATCTGCCTTGGTCTGGTCGAACTCCAGCACGGAAGAGAAGGCGATGGGCTTGAAGTAGTTTTCAGCCTGCGCCTTCCGAAGCGGATAGCGGTAAATGATCCTCCCGTCCACGAGCTTGTCATCCTCCCGGAAAGGAGTGGCGGTGAACTGAAGGACCTTGCCTGACTTGAACGACTTCTTGAACGTCTTCCAGGTCGGCGCTTCCGCATGGTGTGCCTCGTCGATAAACAGGTACGGGCAGAGTTCAGATATGCGCTCCCTGACGGCCGCTTCGCAACGGGCCGCTATCCCGCTCGTGATAACCACGACGTTGCAGGCGCTGAAGAATCGCTCCGCTTCATCGACGGTTGCAGGGGTGTGCTTGAGGGTGCCTACTACCGGATAGCTGGCCGAATCCAGCAGGAGCTTCGCACGGTCCGCTCGCAGTACACCAAGGTTTAGGAATTTCTCGGCGAGTTGCGTCCTCAGAGCGTCGGTCGGCACTACGACGAGCACCCTTTCGCAGGCGGCAGCGACTGTTGCTGCGATCATCGTATCGGTCTTGCCCGTCCCAGTCGGCATTACTACGGTCGCCACTCCAGCATCCACGCTCCAGTGTGCCATGATCGCGTGCAGCGCGCCGATCTGTGGCGGTCTCAGTCCTACGATTTCCTGCATTTCATCCTCCTGCACATAGGAGAATGCCCCGCGCCAAGACGCGACAGCTTTGATCGGAACGCGGTGGGCAAGGATGCTGTCAATGCTTGATTCGCCTGAATCGAGCCATTCCTCGTGCGAGAGGTCCAGGTCGGACACGGGGACCTCATCGAGCGGGCGCACGATGATCCGCATTCCGTCCACATTCCCTTTCGGCTTTTTTTCGAGCACATGGACGTGTGGAATTGCCTTATCTTCAGGAATGAATACCAAGCCGGTCCCGGCATCGCCGGTCCACTTGGCAAATACTCCCTCGATTTCACAGCCTGGCGATTCGATTTGCCGTATTTCGTCTCCCTTTTGTGTATAACGTAATGCAAGGGAGGAAGGCAATTTCAGTTTCACGGTGCCTCCTGAGTTAGGGCGACCTGTGTGGCAGAGGTGGACGATAACCTCCGCACAGTTCTCAGCAAATTGCTAAAGGGTTCTTTTTAGCAACGACTATATCTGAAAATTATATTTTTTGTAATTAAATTATGGTTTTCGGTAAATTGGCTCTGGCGTGCAACACGTGCGGAAACGGCATGTCGGTCATAGGACTGCTATTCCTTCCGTTCTCTTATTCGAGCAGCAGTTATCGGGGGCGCCCCTTGTATCCAGCCGGCGGCGCCTTTAACGACTTAGGAGCCTTGGCTGCGGATGTAGATTTGAAGAGAGAAGGGTCCACTTCAAAGACGCTGACAGCGACCTGTTGATTTCCATGCACATGTGCAATGAGACGCTCGTGCTTAGGTAGAGGCACCTGTGCTGTCGAACCGCCGAACTCGCCCGAGTTGGCGAGGACTACTGGCTGGTACATGTGGAAGTGCAGCGCTGCCACCATGTTGTCGAATGTTTGAACGTCTTGATTCAAAGCTGCGACCAAGAACATGTCTGACCTGTCGCGAAGGTCGGCTACGAGGTCCAAGTCCGTGGCATCGTAGCAAATGGCCGCCGCAATGCGGGTGCGCGACTTGGTGCCAATCGGCAGCTCAACCAGCGTCATATGCGGCCGATGGCCCTTCACTCCCATCTTCACTTCGTCCTTCATCGGATGCAGCTTGCCCTGCCAAGCGTACTGGAACGCCCGACCGTGTCCCGGAGATTCGGTTCGAATCAACCATAGGCCTTGATTGACGGTGCCGCCGGCTTTGTGCGACTGCAGAAACGTCAAGCCGGTAAAAATATTGGCTCGTGCGTTGTCTGAAAGCCGCCTCAGCAGGAAGACGTGCTCTGGATGCACAGCTAGTTCAGGGAACAGAATGATGTCGACCATCGGAGTATCGGTATTGTCGAACGCTGTCGAAGAGTTTGCTGACGTCCAAGTCTTAAGCTTCTGATGGGTCAGTCTGCAAACCTCGGCCAGGTGGCGGCGATGCTCGGCCAACGTTCCCGGCGTCCAGTGCGTCGGGTCCTTGTCATTAAACTCTTCGCGTCGTGGTCGCATCGGTTGAACGATGGCCACGCGCAGTGGTCGGTCCTGCAAGGGCTCATGGTCATCGACAGGCACCACGTACATCGGCGTTTTGCTTCGTCGGCCAAACAATCCCCGCTGCACCGTCATACGCTCTTGAACAAGCGTAAGCAGTTCTGCGGCAGTTCTGACATCTCCCGCTGCTGAAGCTGCGTTTACGCGGAACTCAACTCCCGGCCATTGCAGGAGCGTCGAAAGCAGGCTGGAGAGCCAAGGTGATACCGGTCCTGGCTCGTCCAGCAACCCGCGTCCGGAGTTCAAGAGGCCGAAACGACGTTTGTACCAAGTGCTACGCAGCCCACTGTATCGGCCTACCTCCTCAGTGACAAGGTAGCGACGGCTCGTGAAGTCAAGCTCCCCGGTAAGTGCCGAGCGCAGGATGCGGCCCAGTCCATAAAGCCAGGCCTTTTCAGGCACCACCCAGGGCGGGCTAGCGTACAACGGGTTCGTGGTATCGCCTCCTTCAATTGACTCCACATGCAGGAAGCCAGGATTCTCAGGCATTTCCGATAGCCTGGACCAATCCTCGCATCGGAGCACGATGTCAGCGGCGCTTTTACCTGAGGACAGCTGCTCCTCTACGCCGGGATGGCGGAGCAACGCATCAGCGAGCACGAGCAGAGCGTTTTCCTGGTCGAAAAGGTTGTTCGATTCGCTGATGACTTGTAGGAGTGGCTGGGTGCTTTTCAACTTGCTCGAGGGCTTTCGCGAATTGCTCGGCCGCTTGTTAGCCTGAACCAGCGCGGCTGGAACAAACTGGCGCCAATTCGACGCCCTTCGTCCGTTCAGCGCTGCTAGCAGCAAGTCCGGACTGCTGAGCGCCACGGATCGTACAACTGCCTCCCGGACCCTTTCGTCGTCCGTGAGCCTGAGCCCGTCTGACAACCAAACACCGAAGCGTCGGGCATTTGGCTGCAGTTGTTGCGCCACGATGGCTAGCGGTATGGCGTTCCTCAGTCCTTCACCCCGCGCGGGTTCAAACAGCGCCGCGCGTTGCAAAGCTGCGTACATTTGCACCTCTGGGGCAACTTCGACCACCGTGGCTAGCGAAGCATCACCGATGGAAGCCAGATAGAGGCGGGCCTGCTGGCGCAGGTACCAGGGCGACGACGTTCGTTCGGTCAAAACGCGGCGAGCGATTCCTCCAAGGTCCTCCCGGTAACCCTGTATGTCCGCACCGTCCGGGTACTCCTCTGGGGCACGGAAGCCGGTCTCCACAGCACCAGCTCGCAGGAGGTCTGCCAGGACGTACTCCGCCACCCGTACCTGCCTGCGCTTGGCAGTGTCCAAGTCCGCAGCCACGTCGAACAATTTAATGTTGAGCGCTTCGGTCACTGGACTCAGTAGGCGGGGGTGAGGGAAAAGGTCCAGACCACAACGCAGCAATAAGGCCAGCGCAGGGTTCTCAGCCCAGCATTTGATGAGCTTGCGCGCTGTTGACTCGAACTCATGCGACAGCACCGCGCCCTGTGTCACCTGGTCGCTAGTGGTCTCGCCTGAGCCCGCCTGGCTTTCAAGGTCCGTCATCGCCAGGCGGTGTCTCATCAGTTGGGCAATGCGCGTCGCGACGAACCGTTTTACGGTGTCGTCCCGGACGTCGGTGTTAGGCACGGTGACCGTCGCCAACGACAATCGAGAGGGCTTAGGGTCGGCGGCGCTTTCAATTTGATCCGAAACCGACAGTAGCCCGTCAAGGCCGCCTGCCGCCTGTGCCAGAGACTCTAGGTCAAAGGTACCGCTCAGCTCTGCGTTGAGCATCTCCATTAGGGCCGATACATGGCTCTGCGCTGAAATCGCCCGGTACGAGTTGATTACGCATTTTTCCAACGACAGCTCGAGCACCTTCTGAGCGCCGATGCGGTCGCAATGCGCTTTCATCGCCAAGCTCACATGGTGTTTGACATGCTCCAACACTGAAGCTTGTCCAAGCCCGCCGGGGCCGCTCTTCGCCTCGATAACAAGACGCATGTCATCGACGTAGCGGCAGTAGTCCAGCAGCTTGACGTCGTCCCCAACCATAGCACCTTCGGCAGCAGACTTTTGCATGTCGCGGTCGAATCGAACTAGGTAAGCGTTCGCAAGGAATCCCGAGGCGACCAGTCCTTGTGGCAACCCGAGCTCGAGCTCTTGATGCTCTCTTCCGCGAATTAGCTCAGCTTCGCGCTGGTCTTCGGAACGCCATTGCCATGAGAAGATGCGTGCAGCAAGCTCCCAGAATGCCGGGTCTGCTGCCGCAGAGTCAGGCAGACCATGTACCGCCCGGTGTTCGCCCTCCAAAATCTTCAGCTCTCCGAGTAAAGCGTTACGGTCTACATTGTCAAAGAACGACTTGATGTCCAGAGAAACCACAAACAGCTCCCGCCGTGGCCGTAGCTGAGAAGTCAGTTCTGCGCAGACGCGACGGGGGCGGGCGAGGAACGTCCGATAGTCCTGAAAGTATTGACGATAGATTCTGCTATTGCCCCAAGAGAAATGGGCTTGAGGCCGGGCGCCACTATTGGTGATCCATGTGCAGTGCAGGCGGTTGCCGTGGCTCACCACGCCATTTGCGCGCATTGCTGCTACATCAGTGCCCGTTGTATCGCCTTGGGCTGACTCCACGGCCTCCGCCAGACACATCATCACTGCAGTTGCCAATGTTTGGTCACGAATGGAAAGGTGGGCCAGTGGTCGCAACTTCAGGCGTGGCTGGTCTTGTACTGACTGCCCATTAGGGCCTTCTGCTTGACTTGACTCGCTGGGCGTCCAGTCATCAAACGTCGGCTCCGCGCCTAGGTCATTGAGGTTGAGGTCCAACAATTGGGCGAGCGAGGTTATGGAGGGGGCAGGCCGAAACCACCAGCGCGCGTTCTTTGGTGCGGGGACGAGCAGCAGGTCCTTCGGTCGGAAATCGGCTTGGCGAACCTCCGTTGCCCACTGCACCAGTTGGTTCTCTAGGTCGATGGTCGAAGCGTCCAGCTCCAGAACATCGGCATACCAATTGTGCCGGCGGATGTACGTGTGTGACTTCTTCCAGGCCTGTGCCAGGACAACTACATCGCAGAGCTTCTCGCCTTTTGGCGGAAGGTCTCGATACTCTTCTTTGACGATAGACACCTGGCTTCCCCTTCGTTCTTGATGTGCGCGCTTTCCAGAGTCCCTGTTTGCACAGGGAAGCAGAGGATAGCATGTTGCAAATTTGAAAAAATGCGTGAATTCTCACTTGATGACGCGAGCGTTGGGAAGGCACCTGCGTGGCGGATTGATCAAGCTTGCGGAAGTCGGTCCCGATAAGCGAGCGTTCTTCGGACTCGTAAGTGAGGACTCCAGTCGAGTTGCCGTCGTAGCTTCGCTTCGTCTACGCCGGGGGAGGTGGACGCGCAGCGCCCCCCCCTGGTTGTTAAAGATGTTGAATTAGGTTCCGCGAGGCCTGTGGGCTTCGGTTAATTTCTTCAACATGACCGAGCTTCCACCAGGTTGCCAAGGTAAAGCGGGAATGGTTGGGAACTTGATGTTGTTGAAATGGCCAACAATCAGGTTGAGCGGTAAGTCAGACCCGTATCCATCTGTTATGGCACCGTCACCGGTCGTGTGCCCCATGAGGCGGCGAAGATACTTGCTCGGTATTTCGGCAGCCTCGAGCAAGTCTTTCATCGTGTGCCGGAAAGAGTACAGTACCTTCCGAGACTCCTTGAGTCCGAGCGCTCGGATGTAGCGACCGAAGAACTTCGAAAAAGACCCGGACAACTTTCCGTGCCAGTCCTTCTTCAGGCCCGGGAACAGCATCGTTTCCCCCTCGGTGCGAAGGTACTCAACGTAACGAAGCAAACCAAGTTCGATCAACTCGGCGGCAGCGGGAATATGTCGTTCAGACTGGGCATTTTTGAGTGTCCGACGGTGGCTCTCGGGTATCGGGTCATCGAACAGGTCGTGGTCCTCGTCAGACGGCCTATCGATAATTACGAAGTACCAGCCGTGGGCGTCGTCATACCGAATGTCGCTCAACGCTAGGCCGGCGACTTCCTCCGGTCGGGCGCCGGTGTAAAACATCAGGAGCGGAATCCAGTAGCTCGCTTCGCCAGACTGTCCGCGAGAGCGCGTATGCAACGTGAAAACTTCGGAACCAAAGAGCTGGTTCAGGTCTGAGGCATCGAATGGCAGTCGCTTTTTACGCCGTTTTCTGACGCTGTTTTCCTTGAAGCCGAGGGTGTTTTCCGCAGGGTTCGATACGAGCTTGTGCTTGCCGACGGCAATTTTGTAGATCGCCCGAATCTTAGAGATACGTTCGTTGATGGTGTCAACGGCCAAGCCGCGTGCACGCATAGCGTCTGCGAATTCTGTCATGTCCCTCGGAGTAACTTGACTAGGCAATAACGTTTTTCCTTTACCTGTCAAAAACCGCTGCAGATCGCGCCAAGGTGTTTGTGCTGCGATGGTGGTCGATTTTGGTCGATCATCGACGTACTCCCGCCATATGGCGAAGACCTCGTCCCAGCCTGGAGCGTCTGAGCGAGTTGGGGCACGCTCAGGGGCGACAACCTGAAGAGGGTGGGGCACGTCGGGAGCGACAGCGTCAGTGTGTACGGGCTCCCCACGTTGTCGCGCCAACTGGTGATCCAGCGTCTCAACAATCGTCCTGAGGAAGGTGTATGAAGCTCGCTTTGCTTCGGCTTCCGCCGGATCAAAGTCCAACCCACACATGTAAAGGAAAGCACGCAGGGCCGGGAGGACAGGGGCTGTGTTCCCTTGAGCGAGCATGCGGCCGAAATGTTTGCGCTCGGATGTGAGCTTCTCACCCAGCTCATCGAACTCGTCGTCGTCCAGACCATCCTCACGCTGGCTGTCATCAAACAGCAGTACCTGCCTTGCCCAGTATTGCGCGGTACTCTGAAGCTGGTCGTCGCTCAGCTTGCTGATGCGTTTTGCCGCCAAAGAGGCGCGGCTCAATTCCATGCGTTCACGCGCTTGTGCGAACTCGGCCTCGATAAACGCCAGTTCAGCATGCGCCCGTGCCTTGGCTTCTCGGAGATCGGAGGTCCCGAGGCTCCGGGTGATGTGGGACTGATTAGCGGGATATGCGTGCCGCAGGGCGGCCGGGATGCGACGGCGAACGTACTTCGTCTTGCGCTTGCCGCGTTCGTAGATGTTTTCAGCGATAGCTTTCATTACCTGTTACTCCTAGTTGGGTTACAGGTTGTATAGCTAGTTTGGCGCTTGATAATGAAAAAAGCGCTTATTTTCCTTAGAAAACAAGCGCTTATTTCAAAAGATGAATTCTTTGGGGTGGCTGATGGGGCTCGAACCCACGACAACAGGAATCACAATCCTGGACTCTACCAACTGAGCTACAGCCACCGCTGTTTTGTTATTCAGCTAGTGCTGAACAACGAGCCAGAATTATACAAGCCAGTTTCGATTCCTGCAAATTTAATTGCAGCATTTTTTTCAAAACCGGCGGATGGCCTAAACATCAACCTTTTCCACCGCCGGGTTCAGGCCCAGCAAATCGGCAAAGGCTTGCGCCAGCGCGGCCGCCTCGCCGGTGGTGTAGCCGCGCAAAGTGGTATCGCCATCGGTGCCATGGCGCAGGCTGGCCGCGTCCAGCAGACGCACCAGCTGGCGCGCCACGGCGTCGCCGGTATCGATCAGCGTGACGTCGGCGCGCGCGTGGTCGCGCAGCACGCGCTCGATGCCGTCGCGGACAAAGGGATAGTGCGTGCAGCCGAGCACCAGCGTATCGGCGCCCTGATCCAGCAGCGGCGCCACGTAATGCTCCAGCATGGCGGCGATGGCCGGCGCGGACAGGTCGCCTTTTTCAATCTCGTCGACCAGGCCCACGGCCGGCTGCAGCAGAAACTCGGCCTGCGTGGCCGCGCTGATCTGCTCGCGCAGTTGCAGGAACTTGTCGCCCTTCAGCGTGCGCGCCGTTGCCAGCACACCCACCTTGCCGTTGCGCGTGGCCGCCGCCGCCGGCTTCAGGCCGGGCTCGACGCCCACCACCGGCAACGCGGGATATTTCGCGCGCACCGCCTTGATGGCGGCCACGGTGGCCGTGTTGCAGGCCACCACCAGCGCCTTGGCGCCGCGCGACAACAGGAAGTCCGTCACCGCCAGCGCGCGCGCGACCACGTACTCTTCGGTCTTGTCGCCATACGGCGCGTGGCCGGAGTCGGCGAAGTACATCAGGTCTTCATGCGGCAACTGCGCGCGGATATGGCGCAGCACCGAAAGCCCACCCACGCCGGAATCGAAGACGCCGATGGGGGAGCCGGGCGAGCGGGCGGGCTGCATCAGGCGGTCACGACCGGGATGTTCAGCTGCTCGATGCGCGCTTTCCATTCCGCCGGGCCGGTGTTGTGCACCGACGTGCCTTGCGAATCCACCGCCACCGTCACCGGCATGTCGACCACTTCAAACTCGTAGATCGCTTCCATGCCCATGTCGGCAAAGCCCAGCACTTTCGACTGCTTGATGGCTTTCGACACCAGGTAGGCCGAACCGCCCACCGCCATCAGGTAGGCCGACTGGTGCTTCTTGATCGACTCGATGGCGGCCGGGCCGCGCTCGGCCTTGCCGATCATCGCGATCAGGCCGGTCTTCTCCAGCATCATGTCGGTGAACTTGTCCATGCGGGTGGCGGTCGTCGGACCGGCCGGGCCGACCACTTCGTCGCGCACCGGATCGACCGGGCCGACGTAGTAGATGACGCGGTTCTTGAAGTCCACCGGCAGTTCCTCGCCGCGCGCCAGCATGTCCTGGATGCGCTTGTGGGCGGCGTCGCGGCCGGTCAGCATCTTGCCGTTCAACAGCAGGGTCTGGCCTGGCTTCCACGAGGCGACTTCTTCCTTGGTCAGCGTGTCCAGGTTGACGCGCTTGGACTTCTCGGTGTCCGGCGCCCACGACACATCAGGCCAGGTCGACAGCGGTGGCGGCGTCATGTAGGCCGGGCCGGAACCGTCCAGCACGAAGTGGCCGTGGCGGGTGGCGGCGCAGTTCGGGATCATGGCCACCGGCTTGGAGGCGGCGTGGGTCGGGTGCATCATGATCTTCACGTCCAGCACCGTGGTCAGGCCGCCCAGGCCCTGCGCGCCGATGCCCAGCGCGTTGATCTTGTCGCACAGTTCGATACGCAGTTCTTCCAGCTTGTTTTGCGGGCCGCGCTGCTTCAGCTCGAACATGTCGATGTCTTCCATCAGCACTTCCTTGGCCATCAGCATGGCTTTCTCGGCGGTGCCGCCGATGCCGATGCCCAGCATGCCCGGCGGGCACCAGCCGGCGCCCATGGTCGGCACGGTCTTCAGCACCCAGTCGATCAGCGAATCGGACGGATTCATCATGATCATCTTCGACTTGTTCTCCGAACCGCCGCCCTTGGCCGCGACCTTGACGTCGACGGTGTTGCCTTCCACCAGCTCCATGTGCACCACGGCTGGCGTGTTGTCCTTGGTGTTCTTGCGGTCGAAGTGCGGGTCGGCCACGATCGACGCGCGCAGCTTGTTGTCGTCATAGTTGTAGGCGCGGCGCACGCCCTCGTTGACGGCGTCGGTCACGGTGCCGGTAAAGCCTTCAAAGCGCACCCCCATGCCAATCTTCAGGAAGACGTTGACGATGCCGGTGTCCTGGCAGATCGGCCGCTTGCCCTCGGCGCACATGCGCGAGTTGGTCAGGATCTGCGCGATGGCGTCCTTGGCGGCCGGGCTCTGCTCGTGCTCGTAGGCGCGGGCCAGGTGCTCGATGTAATCAGCCGGATGGTAGTAGCTGATGAACTGCAGCGCGGCCGCAACGGATTCGATCAGGTCTTCTTGCTTTATGATGGTCATGATGTTCTCGCGTGAGGTAAGGACTTAGTGGTGCTTGGAATCGTTGTGCGTCATGGTGGTGATGCGGTCGGTGTAGGCGATGGCCATGGCCGACAGCAGGAACACGATGTGGATCACGGTTTGCGCCACCAGCGTTTTAATGTCGTAGACGCTGGCGTTGATAAAGGTCTTCAGCAGGTGGATGGACGAGATGCCGATGATGGCCATGGCCAGCTTGGTCTTCAGCACCGAGGCGTTGACGTGCGACAGCCACTCCGGCTGGTCCGGGTGCGCGTCGAGATTCATGCGCGAGATGAAGGTCTCGTAGCCGCCGATGATCACCATCACCAGCAGGTTGGAAATCATCACCACGTCGATCAGGCCCAGCACCACCAGCATGATGGTGGTTTCGGTCAGCTTGGTCGGCGGCACCGGCACCTGCACGGCCGCGTCGGCGGCCACCGGCGCGTGCACCGCCACCGCTTGCAGGATGTGCTGCAGCGCTGCGTCGCTGCCCAGCGCGGCGCCGATCAGGTCCTTGAGCTCCACCCAGAAATGGAACACATACACGCACTGCGCCAGGATCAGGCCCAGGTACAGCGGCAATTGCAGCCAGCGGGTCATGAAAATAAACGCGGGCAGGGGACGCAGTTTGTGCTTCGGGTCGGTCATTACGGCAAAACTCCTGGAAATGAGGCAGACTATCTGGACAAGGCGACATTTTACACGCGCCGCCGGGCGGCCGCATCGGATCGGCGCGTTGAATTATTGGTAAAATTGTCCGGCATGCCATCCTCCGCCGGGGAGTGGCTGGCCTGTAAGGGCGCAGTAAGCGATCCCGTTTATGTTGATCGCAAACGACTACTACACTGGAGACATGTATGAGCAGCACTACCACACAAGGTCCACAAGAATCCCGCATCTTCGCGCCACCGGCGGCGTTCACCGCCCAGGCCGCCGTATCCGGCATGGACGCCTACAACGCCCTGTGCGCCGAAGCGGCCGCCGACTACGAAGGCTTCTGGTCGCGCCTGGCCAAAGAACACCTGGACTGGCAGCAGCCCTTCACCAAGACCCTCAACGAAGACAACGCGCCGTTCTACAAATGGTTTGAGGACGGCAAGCTGAACGTCTCGTACAACTGCCTCGACCGCAATCTGAGCAACGGCAACGCCGACAAGACCGCCATCATCTTCGAGGCCGACGACGGCACCGCCACCCACGTCAGCTACAAGCAACTGCACGAAAAAGTCTGCAAGTTCGCCAACGGCCTGAAGGCGCGCGGCATCAAGAAAGGCGACCGCGTCATCATCTACATGTCGATGTCGGTGGAAGGCGTGGCCGCGATGCAGGCCTGCGCGCGCATCGGCGCCACCCACTCGGTGGTGTTTGGCGGCTTCTCCGCCAAGTCGCTGCAGGAGCGCATCATCGACGCCGGCGCCGTGGCCGTCATCACCGCCGACGAACAACTGCGTGGCGGCAAACACCTGCCGCTGAAAGCCATCGTTGACGAGGCGCTCGGCCTGGGCGGCTGCGACAGCGTCAAGGATGTCATCGTCTACAAGCGCACCGGCGGCGCCATCAGCTTCAAGGAAGGCCGCGACCTGTGGCTGCACGAACTGGTCGATGGCCAGTCGGCCGAATGCGAACCGGAGTGGGTGGAGGCCGAGCATCCGCTGTTCATCCTCTACACCTCCGGCTCGACCGGCACACCGAAAGGCGTGCAGCACTCCAGCGGCGGCTACCTGCTGTGGGCCGCGCTGACGATGAAATGGTCGTTCGACATCAAGCCGTCCGACGTCTACTGGTGCACGGCCGACATCGGCTGGGTGACCGGTCATAGCTACATCGCCTACGGCCCGACCGCGGTCGGCGCCACCCAGGTGGTGTTCGAAGGCGTGCCGACCTACCCGAACGCCGGCCGCTTCTGGGAAACCGTGGCCAAGCACAAGGTCAACATCTTCTACACCGCGCCAACCGCGATCCGCTCGCTGATCAAGGCCTCCGACGTGGACCCGAAAGTGCATCCGAAGAATTTTGATCTGTCGTCGCTGCGCCTGCTGGGCACGGTGGGCGAGCCGATCAATCCGGAAGCGTGGATGTGGTACTACACCCAGGTGGGCGGCGAGCGCTGCCCGATCGTCGACACCTTCTGGCAGACCGAAACCGGCGGCCACATGATCACCCCGCTGCCGGGCGCGACCCCGATGGTGCCGGGCTCGTGCACGCTGCCGCTGCCGGGCATCATGGCCGCGATTGTCGACGAGGCGGGCGTGGACGTGCCGAACGGGCAGGGCGGCATCCTGGTGGTCAAGCGACCATGGCCATCGATGATCCGCACCATCTGGAACAACCCGGACCGCTTCAAGACCTCGTACTTCCCGGAAGAACTGGGCGGCAAGATGTACCTGGCCGGCGACGGCGCCATCCGCAACAAGGACACCGGCTACTTCACCATCACCGGCCGCATCGACGACGTGCTGAACGTCTCGGGCCACCGCATGGGCACGATGGAGATTGAATCGGCGCTGGTGGCCAATCCGCTGGTGGCCGAGGCGGCCGTGGTCGGCAAGCCGGACGACACCACTGGCGAGTCGATCTGCGCGTTCGTCGTGCTGAAGCAGGCGCGTCCGACCGGCGACGAGGCCAAGAAGATTGCGCTGGAGCTGCGCAACTGGGTGGCCAAGGAGATTGGGCCGATCGCCAAGCCGAAAGAGATCCGCTTCGGCGACAACCTGCCGAAGACCCGCTCGGGCAAAATCATGCGCCGCCTGCTGCGCGTGCTGGCCAAGGGCGAGACGATCACTCAGGACGTGTCGACCCTGGAGAATCCGGCGATTCTGGAGCAGCTCAAAGAGACGTCCTAAATCGCGCGGCGGACCACCGCATGTCATGCCACAGCACGTCATTCCTGCGAAAGCAGGAATCCATGCTGAGCAGAGTGTCATGGCAGCCCGACAAATATTGTTGGTACTCCCAAGAATGTTTGCTATAATTCGGCGCTTCCCGAAGTTTGGGACATGCAGGAGAGGTGGATGAGCGGTTGAAGTCGCACGCCTGGAAAGCGTGTATAGGTTAATAGCCTATCGGGGGTTCGAATCCCCCTCTCTCCGCCAAGGATTCGAATTGGATGATCCGAGCAAGTCCGAAATCATCCAGAAAAAGCCGCTTTAGCCCCTGCTACAGCGGCTTTTTTGTTTTCTGACGTCTTTTGCTGTTCAGCTGCATCCAACACTTTAGGGGGCAAGATTCTGCCCCCAATGCCCCCCGCTCTCGGAACGCTTGCCCCCAATTGTGGTCTAACTTGCTTTCGGCATCCCGCCGAGCCAGGAGACTGTCATGGCTAAGAAGAGCGACGCGTTGACTGCGATACAAGTCAAGAATGCGAAACCCCGGGAAAACCCATACAAGCTGTTTGACGGAGGCGGACTGTACCTCGAAGTTGCCCCGAATGGCTCACGGATATGGCGCCTGAAGTTTCGTCAGAGTAACGGAAGGGAAAACCGGCTGACGTTTGGCCCCTATCCCGAAATAACGCTGCAGCACGCCCGGGAAAAGCGCCTGGAGGCGCGTAGACATATACTCAGCGGGGTTGACCCGGCCAAGCGTCGCGACGACGCCAAACGCCGCGCAGCCGAAGACGCTGCCAACACATTTGAGAAAGTTGCGCGGGAATGGTACTTCAACAGGGTGCCGACATGGAGTGAGCGTACCGCCAAGAACATGATCCAGCGACTTGAGGCGGATATCTTTCCAAAGATCGGAAACCGACCAATCGGCGAGCTCAAACACCTCGACATTATTGTGACGCTGCGAAAGATTGAAGAGCGGGGGGCCGCAGAAATTGCCCACCGGATGAAGGCGGTCTGCGCACATATCTTCAGCTATGCTATCCAGTGCGGCCTGGCGGAACGCAACCTCGTCTCCGACATGAAAGACGTACTCAAGACGCGTCGTGCGTCGCACTTCGCGGCGATTGATGCCGATGAACTACCAGCCTTTCTTGGAGTGCTAGAGCGCAATGAAGCCCGCATGTTCCAGCCTACACGCATTGCCTTACGTCTGATGTTGCTGGTTTTCGTGCGAACCAGTGAACTGATCGAGACGCCTTGGAGCGAGATCGACCTGGAGAAGGGCGAGTGGATCATTCCCTGGCAGCGGATGAAGCGCGGCAAGTTGACCGTCAATCCAGACACCACCAACCATCACGTCTGTTTATCGCGCCAGGCATGCGAACTACTGCGCGATCTGCATGCCATTACGGGCGGCGGAAAATATCTGTTTCCCAACCAGCGCGATCACCGCAGACCGATTAGCAACAACACGATCCTAGTGGCGCTTGAACGCATGGGCTACAAGGGGCGAATGACGGGACACGGCTTCCGCGCCTTGGCGATGAGTACAATCAAGGAGCGGTTGGGGTATCGGCACGAAGTGGTGGACCGCCAGCTGGCGCACGCACCGAAGGACAAGGTCGCTAGTGCATACGACCGCGCACAGTTCCTGTCTGAGCGCGGCAAGATGATGCAGGACTGGGCCGACTATCTGGACACGGTGGCTAAGACCGCACCTAGAAAATAAAGTTACGATGCATTTTCGGAGGAGCCCCGACTTTCATAGATGCGCGCATCAACCCATGCCAACACTTCATCACGGAGCCACGCGGACGCACGGCGGGTTATCTTAACGGGCGCTGGAAATTCTCCGCGCTTGGTGTAAGCGTAGACAGTGCTGCGCGAGATGCCACAGATCTGCATCACTTCAGGAAGGCGAATAAAGCGCTTATCGCCGGGCGGCATGGACAGGTTCATCTTTTCCTCCAAAGTTCAAACGGTACCCATACTGTCCTCCAGCGGCCAAGTTTGGACCAGCGGGAATTGAGCGAATGATTCAGTGCCATTTCGCGTTAGCTTCTTCAACAAATAAAATGCAAGAAACGATTTATACCATTTGCGCCAAGACCAGAAGGGAGGACAATAGATATTCCACCGCGAAGGATCGCCCTTCGCAAGACCTGGCATCGCGTCAGGCGTAGCGCTCGTCACGCGCCCTCAGATAGCACCGCATTCGTGCATAGCTTCACCGTCAAACGGCATCGCCCCGAGCGAGCCAGAATCATCAACTTGGCTACGTAAAAGGCCAGCCACGTGCGCATGTCCCTCCGGTGTATGCACGTCATTCCCGCGCAGGCGGGAATCCAATATCGCTCGCGTCATCACGCACATTGCGAGCCGCACGCGCCGTCCAACAGCGCGTGCATATTCTTACTCTGCCGAAGTCCGCAGCGTAAGCCGCGCGTCGTTACTGGCGGCCTGCTGCCAGTGACGACGCGCCAGCAGCCAAGCGCTATATGGGCTCCGCCGCTGATTTCTCAGTGACGCCTGCCAGTGACAGCGGACCTACCGCTATCAGCGCAGCAGAACGCTGCTTGCCAACCTTGCCCCTCGTGGGCCGACAACGTGTGCGAAGCACACCCCATGGACCCTGGGTAACTGGTCCCACCGCGATCGCGCTTCCCAGAGGAGCGGATCGCGGCGCCACACGCGCATGCGGCGCGGGCAAGCAGTGAACAACCGCATACACGGGAGTGGTGTCCCGAGGCCTTTCGATTCCGTCCTTGCTGCGGCAAGAACGGTGGCCAGAAACACTTACCTGACTCGATTACACCAAAGCGCTAACGGAGGACAGCATGCGCGATTTGAACTATCAACTCAAGCAGCTCTGCGACCGCAACCGCGACGGCAGTTACGCCACGCAATCCGACCGTGCCCGCATCCTGTCGCACATCGCCAACCAGCTGCACGATCTCGGATACCGCCACATGAATGCGGACAGCCTGCGCCCCAAGCATGTGGAGGCGCTGATAGGGCAGTGGAAGGCCGATGCAGTCAGCGCCGGCACGATGAAGAACCGCATGAGCGCTATGCGCTGGTGGGCGCAGAAGATCGGCAAGGACAACATCATCGCGCGCAACAACGCCGCCTACTGTATCGACAAGCGCACTTTCGTCACGAACATCTCCAAGGCCAAGACGCTCGATGATGTGCACCTGGCGAAGATCACAGATGCTTTCACGGCTATGTCGCTGCGCCTGCAGGCGGCCTTTGGTCTACGCCGCGAGGAAAGCATCAAGATCGTTCCTTCGTGGGCCGATGGCGGTGACCGGCTAAAGCTCAAGGACACGTGGACCAAGGGCGGGAAATATCGTGAGATCGCCATCCGCACCCCGGAACAGCGCCAGGTGCTCAATGAAGCCAAGCGGTTGGCGGCTAACGGGAGTCTCATTCCGGCCAGCATGCGGTACCGCGATCAGTTGCAGCGCTTTCGTACGCAATGCGATAAAGCGGGAATACACGGCGTTCATGGATTGCGCCATCGCTATGCCCAGGAGCGCTACAGGCAGCTTACGGGCTGGCCCTGCTCAAGTTGCGGCGGCCCTCGCTCGTCACATTTGAATGTCGAGAAGAAGGAACGCGATCTATCGGCTCGTCTTTTACTGTCGGAAGAGATGGGACATGGCCGTGAGCAAATCACCGCAGTATACCTAGGGCGCTAGCATGCCATCATCAAGTATATGAGCTACTCTCAGACGGTCAGTATATTACCCGCAGGTACACGTGATTCGATGGAAGGAGCAGCTAGTGGCTTCTGTCATCGATCCATCTCGGACCCTCGAAATTATTATTTAACATGCGTGAATGTAGGCTCAATTTCGCCACTAAAGATGAGGATAAGTCCGCCCACCGCAGCGATACGCGCATCCTCACCGACTTTCAATCAAAATCTGAAAACATCAGATATAAGTCGTCCAAAGTTTCTGGACCTTCCTGTGAAGATGCGCTGACCGTTGACTGCCATTGTTCTAGATCCGACGAGTCGAGCGGAATGAGATGCGCCAGTGGTAAATCGTACGCGATGTCGAGCGACTCAGTAACGAAATCAAAAGCGCCATAGGCCTTTCGCATAAATTGCGGTAGCGGCCGTTTTTCTTTACGCTCAATCAGGCGGGTCATCGATATCTCAGAGAATATCCACGGCGAATTCGTCGCGTCATCTTCGATATAACCTTTGCAGGACACCGAGTTGGGGGTGTTCAAGAAAATTACGCACTCGCATGCGTCAATCATGTTGTGCAATGCAGTCGAGAGCATTATGTTGACGTGGCTATTCGTCTTATTTCGCTTTTTGTACGAGTAAGTTTCACTTTTTTCGTTGTAACAATGTGCGTTATCAAACTGCCGAAGCAGCTCTTCTGAGTATCCCCACACTGTCGAATCGATAAAGGCATCTAATCCAAATGTTTCTTTCAACCACCCAGCCATTCCCAAAGCAAGGCTACTGTCGGCATGCGAGTGTGAAATGAACACATCCGCCTCAATGGCTGGGAACCAGGAGTTGACAACCTTAGAAGCGGAAATTTGTCCATCGCTACGGTAGTATTTATCTAGCTCCGCTTTGACTACATCCTTCCTTTGTTTATGAAGGGCCCGTCCTTTAGCCTCCCAACGCGCAAAATAATCCTCGTCAATCTTTAAGTTAAAACCTTTAAACAATCTGCTCTCCACTCAATCTACTAGGTTACTTGCCTTTTCCTTACAGATCCATCAGCCGATCAATCATCGCTCCAATGTCGGGCAGATAGTCCTTGAGTTCGGCCTTCTTCGCATTCAAGCGCTCCAAGATTTTCCTGACTTCCTTATCTTTGCTTGGGTAGTACTTCTCAAAATTACCCAGAACTTCCCGGGCCAGGTCTTCCGCCATAGAGCCGCTTCCGCCTATAGGCACCATGAAGAGTCCGTTTTGGTATGCCAGGTCAAACTCTGCACGCATTCCAGTCGCACTTACTGCCGAGCCGCCTGCAGGGGCAGCCTTATTTCCGAACAAGAACAGCGCAATACCTGCAGCACGCACCAGTTCGAACCTGTAAACAGCCCATATCTCGTCTCGGTCGCTTGCTACTGAGCTCCTCTGCGGAAAGGGTCTGACCTCCAAAAGCGAGTGCAAGTTAACGTGATCTTGTGTGTAAGCTTGCTCGACTGCACCAGCGACGATGGAGTTACCGACGCCGACTCCCAGCCCAGAAACAATCCGCTTTTTCTTCTTCACCAGAAGCTCGCCAACCGCCCGCAGGAAGTCCTCAACCATATCTTGTCCCCAGGGCGAATAGTCCGCGACGCTGCCGGAGACGAACACCGAATCTCTACGCGAGTATCGGTCTACTGCACCGAGGAACTCTGTGATCTCCGCATATTCGGTCACCATGATTGCCGTGATATTGAAGCGCTGAAGATCTTTGACGAACAGGTCCTGCTTGGCCGTTGCGTAGGTATGCTCAGCTGTTGTGTTGAAATCCTTCCTACTAACTCGTCGGAGAATGCAATAGTGCTCGCGCGTCGACTTTTGATATCGCTGTCGCACCTCACTCAGAACGTGATCAAGATTGGGATCTGTGAAACTAAAGCCTACGAACAAAAAAGTCTTAACAGTAAGGTCGCCCAGCAATGCGTTAATCAAACCGGGATGCTTGTGTGCATAGCTTTCATAGTCATCACGCGTCAGCACAGCTTCGTTAGGTGTGCCAATATCGCCGTGCATTTTGTACACGACAGCATCGCGCCTGGCATTCG
This sequence comes from Duganella sp. 1224, assembly GCF_013408245.1. GTDB lineage: Bacteria > Pseudomonadota > Gammaproteobacteria > Burkholderiales > Burkholderiaceae_D > Rugamonas. The sequence goes on along the minus strand of NZ_JACBYS010000003.1, from coordinate 364,519 downwards.
AGGCAGGCAAATGGCTGTCGTTCCACTTGATGTCTACTGCCTTCCGCTCTTTGCGAAGAGCCGTTTCAATCAACGTGTCGTAGTTCGTCGTCCAATAGGTGGAGATCGGCATCTTGGCGAGAATCTCGTGATTTTGGCCAGGTTTGGCGAGCACCGGGAAGGCTTCGATAAGCGCCTGATTCAGGTGGTGGCGGTTGCCACCCTTCGCATTTACAGAGAACTGCGCGAGCTTTACGAGATTGTCGCGCTCCTTTGCAGAGTCGAGTCCCAATTCAGTTGCGAAAGGTTTGAGGAGCGATGCCCAGTCGACAAATCCAACCCCGGCAGACAGCCCCGCCCCGGCGAACACTGCAAGCTCGCGGTTCCTGACCAGCTTCGCCAGAACCTTGGCGTAATTATCTAAATTGTTTTGCATTTGTGCTTTCAACTTTTTATTCAATTCAGTGCCTTAATCACGCCAAGTTCCCCACGCATGGGGAAGGTAAGCCTCGTCACCGGCCAGCCAGGTATCGAAGCTTCGAGAAGCCGGTGCTTCCAATATGGTTAAGCCGGCAGGGCTAGTCACAACTGGCCGCTTCAGCTGCAGCCTTCCCAGCGCATCGATTTCGATGTATGGGTACAGCCCTAGGAATTCGCGAGCCCTGTATTTTTCATGCTCCTGAAGCACAGGGACAATGCAGACCTTTCCCTTGTTTCCATCAAACCAGCCCAGTTCCCAACACATCCACAGCGACTGATCCGCCTGCTGCGTGTCCAGAAACATTAAGCATTCGCTGATGCCCATCATCTTGCGAACAAATGCAGCATTGGCTGGTGACACCTCCGAACGATCTACTTCAGGCGCCGCGATCCAGTCGCAAAAGACCGTATAGCCACGATCAGTCAAATACAAATAAACGCCAAGAACTAGCTCCGCGTCGCGGATAGTCTGGGATAAGAAAATGTCGTACCTACTGTGTCGCCCCTTTGTGAGTGCAGAAAGCACCTTGTCGGCGGTCAGCTGGCGCTGCTTCGCGTACTGGGCAGCTCTGTCCCGAATGTTTTTTTCGTTAAGAAAGTTCATAGGTTCGTCGATGGGAGCGCCTGCTCGCTGCTCGCGACAGTACCGCTTGTAGACCGCACTGGCTTTGCGCTCGCTGTGCGCGAGTTAGCGGCCTGCAGCATTAGCCGCTGCTTCAATCCAAAGGTGCATGTTCTTATAGCCATCATCGCGCACCCAGTCATAGGTACGGTACAGGTTAGACAGCGCACGGCCGTTGGCAGTCACATAATCAAGAGGATTCCTTCCCTGAATATCGGTTCCCTGCCCTGGTGCATTGATGGAGTGGATATCGATCGCCACGATGCCTTTACCCAGCTCGTAACTACGCTTAATTTCATGGAGAACCCAAGGCCGCGTATACGTCTCCGCTCCGAACAGCACCACAGTCACGGAAGTACCCTTCAGTTGCTCCTCAATCCAGCGTTCGATACCGCCGGCACGACGTTTGGCCTCCTCAAAATCCGCTTTGTCGAAGAACGGAGTGGCCTGACCCTCGGGCCTAATGAGCCAAGAGTTCCGTACCTGCATTACGCGCTTTACATCGCGCCTATAGTGAAAACTGAAAAATACCTGTCGAGCCATGAGATTCTCCTTTTTTTTGGGGCAAGCGCAAGCATCTAGCCTGATCGAAGCCGGTGATGCAATTTACTAACAAATTGTTTCCGACTGGCATGAATGCTACCAGAAGTAGTTGGCGGTATTCCAGCGATTACAAGCGGATATCTACAATAAATTTCAAGCGATGTTGCATATAAAGCAGTATCGACTTGCTCACAGGCGAGGCCGGAAATCACCTTCTTCTTGGTCGCAAGAAGCAAATTCAGTCCCCCAAGAATTCTGGGCTCCCCTAACTACCTCGAGGTGGCTACCGTACTACTGAGTATTCTCATCACTGCGTTTCTCCTAAAATTCAGCTCAGTTGGCAGGTTGCCCATCATCAGAAGGACGCTGCTTTTTTCGGAGCGCTAGAGTAATCAAATCTTCCGCTTTCTTGATAGACACGCCCAATTGAGCCACGAGAAGTTCAACGATTGCACCGCGAGGTGTGCCTTTTGCCTGCATTGATCGGACTAGAGATACCACTTCATTTAGGTCGGGTTCTCGCGCTTGTGTCCACATATCACCCACAACGACTGAATCCCCATTGACGGCACGCGGAAAAACGTGCCTAAAAGAATTGTTGTCTGATCGAGTGTTTTCAATTTCCCGCATCCGGCGCTCAAGGCCGCGCGTACTCTCTAGGATTTCGGTAAGGATATCTTCTTGCTTGCGTGGCTCGACTACTGTTGTCTCTGGATATGTCTTCAAAATAGCTGCAAATTTAGCTTCAAACTGAGGCCAGTAAGTTTCAAACACTCCTTTAAGGATCGCTACGTCTAGACGGTTCGGTTCAGGAAGGCTTCCATTTAACGTTGAGATCAATTTCCACATACTTTCGGGATTTGGAAGCGTATGGTTAAACTGAGCCAGCGGATCACGAATGTCTTTAGTCTGAACATCGATCAAGAAGGTACAAACGCGGCTGCTAGCAAGACCTTTGGCCAAGGCGCCGGCCTCAAACAGGATCCAGGGTGCCTCTTTGTTCTCTTTAGTTAAGCAGATGATGCCAAAGGTAGTGTCCTGCAGCTCGCTGCTTATTTGGTTAAACCATATTGATCCGCTGTCAATTCCGCTTGTTGAAATCCAAGGACGCGATGCCTGGACAACGCACTTCACCCAATAGTCCAGCAGTTTTGCTACCTCTCGGCTTCGGTCACCCGACCAGCTCAGAAAAACTTTCATTTAAGGTCCCTAAATTTATTTGTCGACAAGTCTACAACATGTCGTATAGGAAAAGTATTTTCGGTCTGTGCGTTCTTCGGAGCTCTATGCCACTACACAAAATCATCACAGACGCACAAAGTCTGCGGTATGCGGAAGAGCTGCTTGATGAGCCTAAGATATTGGTAAAGTGCACGGTAGAACCTGCAGAAGAAAGCGGCCTGTGCTTATTTTTCAGCCTGGTATCCTTATTGGACGGGGCATTTTTCGGGGCATATTGTGAGCCTAGAAGTGTGAGCAGCAAGTCCGTAAAGGCTTACTTTGAGTGATAGGAATCCCCCTCTCAATTCCTGCAAGCGTCATTCATCCGATCAAATGTCCGAATGTCGGCACTGACCCCGGTATGCATACGGCTTCTGCAACGGAAGTCGAAATTCTCGTGATTGGCAAGCGCAATGATGATGAGGTTTATCGCATCTGGCAGCGGATGCTGTAGCTCTTGGGTGATTACGCTGAGTTGGGCTCGTCGCTCCGCCCTTGGCGAAAACAACCTCTGGCGACGGTGGAACCGTTGGAACGTCTGATGCATGCGTTCTATGGATTCCGGCTTGCGCCGGAATGACAGGTTGAGCGCGAACTTAACGGTGTTGTGTCTTGGCTTTTGGTGTTGGTGCAGGGCTAGGCGACGCGTCAGTCAGGGCTTTTTCAGTTGGCCGATGACGCTTGCTACCTTGGTGGTGATCATGTCCACCGCCGGGCCATTGGCGCCGTGGGGAATGATGATGTCGGCGTTGCGCTTGGTCGGTTCGATGAACTGTTTGTGCATCGGGCGCACGGTGTCCAGGTACTGGCCGATGACGCTTTCCACCGAGCGCGCGCGTTCGGTGATGTCGCGCTGCATGCGGCGGATGAAGCGGATGTCGGAGGCGGTGTCGACGTAAATCTTCAGCGACATCAGGTCGCACAAGGCCGGATCGTACAGCGCAAACAGCCCTTCGATGACGATCACCGGGGCTGGTTTGACCGGAATGGTGTGGCTGGAGCGGTTGTGCACCTTGAAGTCGTACTCGGGCATTTCGATCGCCTGGCCATCGCGCAGCGCCTGGACGTGCTGCACCAGCAGCGACCATTCAAACGCCTGCGGATGGTCGTAATTGGTCTGGTTGCGGACTTCCGGGGGAAGGTGGGTCTGGTCGAGGTAGTAGTCGTCCTGCATCACGACCGAGACCATGTCGGCGCCGAACGCGGCCAGTACTTTTTGGGACACAGTGGACTTGCCACTGCCGCTACCGCCTGCGACGCCAATAATAAACGGTTGGAAGGAAATCGAATTCATGCCGCATGATACCGGAACTGCGGCTAAACCGACAGCATCCGGTGGCAACGTCAGGGTTGTTGCGACTGGCCGATGATGCTGGCGACCTTGGTGGTAATCATGTCAACAGCCGGGCCGTTGGCGCCGTGCGGGATGATGATGTCGGCGTGGCGCTTGGTCGGTTCGATGAATTGCTTGTGCATCGGGCGCACCGTGTCCAGGTACTGGCCGACCACGCTCTCGACCGTGCGGCCGCGCTCGGTGATGTCGCGCTGCATGCGGCGGATGAAGCGGATGTCGGAGGCGGTGTCGACGAAAATCTTCAGCGACATCATGTCGCGCAAATCAGCGTCGTACAGGGCGAACAAGCCTTCGATGACGATCACCGGCGCCGGCTTGACGGGGATGGTGCGGTTGGAGCGGTTGTCGATGGTGAAATCGTATTCCGGCATGGCGATGGTGTCGCCACTGCGCAAGGCCTGCACGTGCTGCACCAGCAGCGGCCAGTCGAATGCCTGCGGGTGATCGTAGTTCTGCTGGCGGCGGACTTCCGGTGTGAGGTGGGTCTGGTCGCAGTAGTAGTCATCCTGCATCACGACCGACACCATCTCGGTGCCGAATGAGGACAACACGCGCTGGGAAACCGTGGACTTGCCGCTGCCGCTACCGCCGGCCACGCCAATAATGAAAGGTTGGTAGGAAATCTTTTGCATGCCGAATGATACCGGAGAGTGCGCCTGTTGATGACACAGCGCAGCATAAAAACTTCAAGGTTGCGCAATCATTTTTTTATTGAATGTGCTATGGTTGCGCCTATTACAAAAATGTTTGCGCAAACATGAAAATACGGGGACTACGCTGGTGGATGATCGGCCTGATCATGCTCGGAGCCATCATCAATTATCTGACGCGCAGCACGTTGGCTGTCGCGGCGCCGACCTTGCTGGCTGAGCTGCACATCAGCACCAAGGAATATTCGTACATCACGGCCGCCTTCCAGGGCGCCATCATGCTGCAGCCGCTGTGCGGCTACATCCTCGATGTGATCGGCCTCAAGTTCGGTTTCGCGATGTTTGCGGCCGCTTGGTCGGTGATCTGCATGTTGCACGGCTTCGCCACCAACTGGCATACGCTGGCCGTGCTGCGCGGCTTGCTGGGACTGGCGGAAGGCTCGGCCAATCCGGCCGGCATGAAGGCGGTGTCCGAGTGGTTCCCGGCCAAGGAACGCGGCATGGCGGGCGGCGTCTACAACGTTGGCGCGTCGTTCGGCTCGATGCTGGCGCCGCCGCTGGTGGTCTGGGCGATCCTGCATTACAACTGGCAGTCGGCGTTCGTCATTACCGGTGCGCTGGGCCTGGTCTGGGTGGCGATCTGGCTGCTGCTGTACGACGCGCCGGCGCGGCACAAGCGCCTGTCGCGCGAGGAGGCCGAGCATATCGCGGCCGGGCAGGAGCAGCACCTGCAAGGCAGCGGCGCCAAGCCGTCCATCATCAGCATCCTCAAGATGCGCAATTTCTGGGGCATCGCGCTGCCGCGTTTCCTGGCCGACCCGGCCTGGGGCACGCTGTCGTTCTGGGTGCCGCTGTACCTGACTTCGGTGCGCCATTTCGACCTGGGGCAGATCGCGATGTTTGCCTGGCTGCCGTTCCTGGCGGCCGACCTCGGCTGCCTGTTCGGTCCGATGGTGGTGCTGGCGCTGCAAAAGCGTGGCGTGCGCCTGATCAACGCGCGGCGCGGCGCCTTCACGCTGGGCGCGTGCATGATGATGGGCGTGGCCGGCGTCGGCTTTGTCGATAGTCCGTACGCGGCGATTGCCTTGCTCAGCCTGGCCGGCTTTGCGCACCAGACGCTGTCGGTGACGGTGATTACGATGTCGTCCGACCTGTTCCGCCGCAACGAGGTGGCGACGGTGGCCGGCATGTGCGGCACCTTCGGTAACCTGGGCCTGCTGATCTTTTCGCTGATGATCGGTGGCCTGATGGCCAGCGTCGGCTACACGCCGTTCTTCGTCAGCCTGGCGGTGCTGGACCTGGTGGCGGCGCTGCTGTTGTGGACCTTGGTGCGAGAAAAAACCTCATGATTCAGAATCCCATCCTGACCGGCTTCAATCCCGATCCGTCCATCGTGCGCGTGGGCGACGACTACTACATTGCGACCTCGACCTTCGAGTGGTTTCCGGGCGTGCAGATTCACCATTCGCGCGACCTGGTGCACTGGCGTTTGCTGACGCGTCCGCTCACCCGCGCCAGCCAGCTCAACATGCTGGGCGCGCCGGACTCGTGCGGCGTGTGGGCGCCGTGCCTGACCTATGCCGGCGGCCTGTTCTGGCTGATCTACACCGACGTCAAGCGCTACGGCCGCACCTCCACCGGCGGCGCCACGGGCAGCGCGTCGCTGCGCGATTTCCATAACTACCTGGTGACCAGTCCGACCATCGAGGGGCCATGGTCCGATCCGGTGTACCTCAACAGCAGCGGTTTCGACCCGTCGCTGTTCCATGACGACGACGGCCGCAAGTACCTGCTCAACCAGTTGTGGGACCACCGGCCGGGCAGCAACCGCTTCAACGGCATCGTGGCGCAGGAGTACGCGGACGGCCGGCTGATCGGCAAGCGCGAGATTATCTTCAAGGGCACGGCGCACGGACTGACCGAGGCGCCGCATCTGTACAAGCGCAACGGCTACTACTACCTGCTCACGGCCGAGGGTGGCACGGGGTGGAACCATGGCGTGACGATGACGCGTTCGCGCAATCTGTGGGGGCCCTACGAGCTGCATCCCGAGCAGACCATGCTGAGCGCGCGCCATCGGCCGGACGTGGCCTTGCAGCGCGCCGGCCATGCCGACATCGTCGAGACGCCGGACGGGCAGACCTACATGGCCTATTTGTGCGGCCGGCCGCTGCGCAACCGCGGCGTGTGCACACTGGGGCGCGAGACGGCGATTCAGAAAGTGGTGTGGGGCGAGGATGGCTGGCTGCGCACGCTGGACGGGGAGGGCACGCCGGAGTTGCAGGTCGAGGCGCCGGGCTTGCCGGAGTACCGTTTTGACGCCGAGCCGGTGCGCGAGGAGTTCGACCGGCCCGAGCTGCCGGTGGCGTTCCAGTGGCTGCGCACGCCGTGGCCGGAAGAGTTGTTCAGCCTGACCGCGCGGCCGGGGCACTTGCGGCTGTACGGCCGCGAGTCGATCGGCAGCACGTTCCGCCAGGCGCTGGTGGCGCGGCGGCAGCAGGCGCATTGCTACAGCGCGTCCACGGTGGTGGAGTTTGAGCCGGAGCATTATCAGCAGCAGGCCGGGCTGGTGTGCTATTACAACGCGTCCAAGTTCCACTACCTGTACATTTCGCATGACGAGGCGCTGGGCAAGCACCTGCGTGTGATGAGCAGCCTGCCGAATCACGTGCAGACCGACACCTTTACTGCGCCGGTGGCGCTGCCGTCCGGTGTGCCGGTCGAGCTGCGGGTGGAGGTGGACGAGGAGCGGTTGTACTTCGGCTACCGGTTCGATGGCGGCGCGTGGCAGTGGCTGCCGCAGCAGTTCGATGCCAGCATCCTGTCCGACGAGGCCAACGCGCCCGGCATGCCGAACTTTACCGGCGCCTTTGTCGGCGTGGCCTGCCAGGACATGGCCGGCACCGCGCAGCACGCGGACTTCGATTATTTCGAGTACCGCGAGCGACCGTACGCCGTTAATCCGAAGGCGGCGGTTGCTTCTCCCGCTCCCGCATCTGTCTGATGAGCGCGGCGGTTTCTTCGGCCTGTTTTTGTACTTCCGCATGCACCGCCGCCACTTCCTTGCCGGCGCTCAATGCCGCCAGCATGTTTGAATACAGCGCGGCATTGACGGCGGAGATGCCAAGGACGGCCGCCAGAACGCTGGTGATGCCGGTGACGACAATGGTGGTGCGCAGGCTGGCGATGCTGGAGCGCATTTCCGTAAGCATGGCCTCGATGCGATCGAAGCGCGCATCCGCGACTTTTTGTCGCTCGTCCATTAGCTTGACGAAGCCGGCAAAAGTCGCCTCCATGGGCGATGCCTCAAGGACGGTGGTCGGCGGCGCATCAGTATTGTTTGGCGAAGTCATGCACGGTTAGACCGCCCATGGTAGTACAAGTTCAATATCATTGTGCTGCCTGGTGAAATTCGTAATTGCAGCGCGACGCTGCCCACAGCACAATGGTGCGCATAAAAAACAGGAGACATCCCATGCATATCCGCCTTGCAGCCGCTTTAGCCGTATTGTCGTCGTGTGCCGTCGCGGCGCCCGCTGAACTGACTGTGTACGCCGGCCATCCGCCGGATGCCGGCAGCGTCGCCGTTTCGGATTCCGATTCCGTCAAGACCTTGAGCGGGGACGCGGTCGCCATCCCCAAGGCCGACAATGGCGTGGTCGAAGTCAGCAAGTCGCCCAAGGCGCGCAAGGATGATGCGCTGACGCTGAATTTCAACAAGGCCTGGTACGCCAGCCTGCGCGTGCAGGCCGGCAAGCCGGTCGATTTGCGGCCTTATCTGGCGCACGGCGTGCTGGCGCTGGATCTCAAGGTGGATGAGCTGGCCGAGGGCGGCCTGAGTTTCCGCGTCAAGTGCGGCGAACAATGCGAGCGCGGCGTGCCGTATGTGGTCCCGGCGCGGGCGGCGCAGGGCAAGGGCTGGCAGCATCTGGTGCTGCCGGCCAGCTGCTTTTATCGCGACGGCGACGATTTCAGCCAGATCACCCAGCCGTTCGAGCTGAACGGCACGGGCAAGGGCAAGGTGGCCATCGCCAACGTGCGGTATCAGGCGAGCGGCAAGCCCAACGTGCAATGCCCGGATTACCGCACCGTCTCGGTCACGCCGGACAAGCTGAACGAGTCGTGGTCGATCAGTTGGTGGACCGCGCGTCACGAGAAGAAGCTGGCGGAGGCGAGGGCGGTTGGCAAGCGCGCGCAGGTGGCGTTCATCGGCGATTCGATCACCGAGGGCTGGGAAAAGAGCGGCGCGCCGGTCTGGGACCGCTATTACCAGCCCTTGCAGGCCATCGACCTCGGCTTCAGCGGCGACCGCACCGAGAACGTGCTGTGGCGCCTGCTGCACGGCGAGGTGGACGGCCTGGCGCCCAAGGTGGCGGTGTTGATGTTCGGGACCAACAACACCGGCCACCGCCAGGAAGATCCGAGGACCACGGCGCTGGGCATCAAGCGCAATATCGAGGAGCTGCGCAAGCGCCTGCCGGACACCAAGATCCTGCTGCTGGCCATTTTCCCGCGCGGCGAGAAGCCCGACGACCATCTGCGCCAGCTGAACGAGCAGGTCAACGCCATCATCGCCGGCTATGCGGACAACCAGACGGTGTTCTTCGCCAATATCAACCAGGCGTTCCTGCAGCCGGACGGCACGCTGTCACGCGACATCATGCCGGACCTGCTGCACCCGAACGAGAAGGGCTACGAGATCTGGGCCAAGGCGATGGCGCCGGCGTTGCGGCGTCTGCTGCCGGAAACATAATGGGCCGGAAGCATTTAGTCAATTTCGTTATGGATAATGTGAAATTTTTCATATCTCCGCCATCCGGCCGGCCTGTACCATTAAAAAGGCCACCTACGTCCTGGAGCGGAGTTGTCGATGCAGATGAAGTCACACCGGATTGCGCTGCTGTTCAATGCGAATAAAATCTTCGATCGCGATGTCATCGCGGGCGTGGCCGCGTACCTGAGTTCCACGCGCGCCAGCTGGGACCTGTTTCTGGAAGAGGACTTCCGCCTGCGCCTGCCCGGCATCGAGCACTGGCAGGGTGACGGCATCATCGCCGACTTCGACGATCCCGCAGTGGCGGCGGCGCTGACCCGCAGCCGCATTCCGGTGGTGGCGGTGGGGGGCTCGTACGAGAACCAGGCCGCCTATCCGGAAGACGTGCCCTACGTGGCCACCGATAACTTCAAACTGATCAAGATGGCGCGCGATCACCTGATCGAGGCCGGCCTGCGCCACTTCGCCATGTTCTCGCAGCCGGCGTCGCCCAACAACCGCTGGGCGCAGGAGCGCGAAAGCGCCTTCCGCACGCTGATGCTGCAGGACCAGATGGCGCCGCACATCTACCGCGGCCTGGGCACCAGCGCGCCCTCGTGGGACGAGTCGGTGGAGCAGCAGATCCAATGGCTGCATGGCCTGCCCAAGCCGGTCGGCATCATCGCCGTCACCGACGCGCGCGCGCGCCAGCTGATGCAGGCCTGTATCATGGCCGGCATCGCGGTGCCGGAGCAGGTGGCGCTGATCGGCATCGACAACGATCCGCTGGCGCGCATGCTGACGCGCATTCCGCTGAGTTCCGTGATCCAGGGCGCGCAGGAGATGGGCCGCACCGCCGCGCATTTGCTGGACCAGATGCTGCACGGTGTGCGCATGAACGGCACGCGGGTGCTGGTGCCGCCGGTCGGCATCAACGTGCTGGCGTCCACTCAGCACGAGGCGCCCAAGCATCCGCACGTGATGCGCGCGCGCCATTTCATTCGCCAGTATGCCTGCCAGGGCATCAAGACGCACCAGGTGGCCGAGTATGTCGGCATTTCGCGCTCGTCGCTGGAATCGTACTTCCGCCAGGAGCTGGACTGTAGCGTGCATGACGTGATCCTGCGCTTCAAGCTCGATGCGGCCACCTCCATGCTGGCGCGCGGTGAGCGCAGCATCGCCGAGGTGGCGCTATGCTGTGGCTTCACGTCGGTGCAGTACATGCACGCGGTGTTCAAGCGCGAGCTGGGATGCACGCCGCGCACCTATCAGGACCGCGCCATGAAAGGCGTCATCGATGACGATGCCGCGCTGGCGGCGCCGGAGCTGGCGGCCTGACTGGCCGGCCGCCATTGCCGCCGCACGCCAGCGCACGGAATCCGGCGCTGGCCTCCAACTCGCTGTACCATACCTTAACGTGGCAAACAATCTGGAGACTGAAACAATGAAGAAATTACTGAGCACCGCGGCGATCGCCGTGATGATGGCCTTTGCGGGCGGTAACGCCATGGCGGACGCCAAGCATCCGAAGATCGGTTTTTCAATCGATGACCTGCGCCTGGAGCGCTGGGCGCGCGATCGCGACTACTTCGTCGCCGCCGCCGAGCAGCAGGGCGCCAAGGTGTTCGTGCAGTCGGCCGACGCCAGCGAGCAGCGCCAGATCGCGCAGATCGAAAACCTGATTTCGCGCGGCGTGGACGTGCTGGTCATCGTGCCGTACAACGCCACCGTGCTGACCAACGCCGTACGCGAGGCGAAGAAGGCCAAGATCAAGGTAATTTCCTACGACCGCCTGATCCTCAACGCCGACATCGACGCTTACATCTCCTTCGATAACAACATGGTCGGCCAATTGCAGGCGCAAGGCGTGCTGGCGGCCAAGCCGAAGGGGAATTTCTACCTGCTGGGCGGCGCACCGACCGACAGCAACGCCAAGATGCTGCGCGACGGCCAGCTGAAGGTGCTGCAACCGCTGATCGACAAGGGCGACGTCAAGGTGGTGGGCAAGCAGTGGGTCAAGGACTGGAGCCCGTCGGAGGCGATGTCCATCGTTGAAAACGCGCTGACCGCCAACGGCAACAAGATCGACGCCGTGGTGGCCTCCAACGACGCCACCGCCGGCGGCGCGATCCAGGCGCTGGCCGCGCAGAAGCTGGACGGCAAGGTGGCCGTGTCGGGCCAGGATTCCGATCTGGCGGCGGTCAAGCGCGTCATCGCCGGCACGCAGACGCTGACCGTCTACAAGCCATTGAAGCTGATCGCATCGGAAGCGGCCAAGCTGTCGGTGCAGCTGGTGCGCGGCGAGAAGCCGGCCTTCAACGCCAGGTACAACAACGGCTTCAAGGAAGTGGACTCGGTGTTCCTCAAACCTATCGCCCTGACCAAGGCCAACGTGGACATGGTGGTCAAGGACGGCTTCTACACCCAGGCCCAACTCGCGGCCAAATAAGCTGTACCGCGGGGCCGCCCGGCCCCGCGCATCCTCCCCGCATCTGTCGGATCGACGCTACGCTTGCACATTATCATTCGCCGCCTTGGTGAATTTCGCAATTGCTAGCGGCTCCCGTAAAAAGCACAATGTTCCCACATCGCGCGCTGCACAGCGCCTGCGGGCCTGTTCGCGCCGCACATTCCCTCACCCCACAGATGACGAGAAATACCAATGAAATGGCCGCAGAGCCAGGACATATTCGTATAACTTTGGAGACCGTAGATGAGACAGTTCAAGAAAAACGCCATCGCACTGGGCCTGGCCCAGATGACGATGACGCTGAGCGGCGCGGCCGTCGCCCAGACCAATGACGCCACCGCCCCGGACCCGGTGGCGGTGATCGTGACCGGCCAGCGCGCGGCGCTGCAGTCGGCGCAAAAGATCAAACAGAATTCCGACGAAATCGTCGACTCCATCGTTGCCGAAGACATGGGCAAGCTGCCGGACCGCTCGGTGACCGAGGTGCTGCAGCGCGTGGTGGGCGTGACCATCGACCGCACCATGGCCAAGGGCGACCCGGAGCACTTCTCAGTCGAGGGCTCGGGCGTGTCGATCCGGGGCCTGAGCTACGTGCGTTCGGAACTGAATGGCCGCGATTCGTTCTCGGCCAACGGCGGCCGCTCGCTCAACTTCGAGGATGTGCCGCCGGAGCTGGTGGCCGGCGTCGACATCTACAAGAACCCGTCGGCGGAGCAGATCGAGGGCGCCGTCGGCGGCCTGGTCAACCTGCGCACCGCGATGCCATTCGATTACAAGGGCTTCAAGGCGGCGCTGTCGGCCGACCGCACGTGGTCGGAACTGAAGAAGGGCAAAACCTCGCCATCGTATTCCGGCCTGATTTCCAACCGCTGGAAAACGCCGGTTGGTGAAGTCGGCGCCTTGCTGGACCTGGCCTACTCGGAGAGCGCCACCCGCACGGACGCCTTCCAGGTCGAGCCTTACTACCCGCTGAAAGACGCCAGCGGCAATCCGGTCTTTGTGCCGAAAGGCGCGCAGTGGCGCACGCTGGAATTCAACCGCAAGCGCGAGGGCGCATACGGCGCGCTGCAATGGAAGAAGGATGACTGGTCGAGCGGCCTGACCTACTTCAAATCAAAGTACGAGATGAAGTGGGACGAGCAGGCGATCTTCGCGCAATCGAGCCCGTACAACATCCGCGTGTCGCCCGACGCCACCTTCAACGCGAAGGGCGCGCTGCTAACCGGCACGCTGACCGATTCCACCGGCGCCGGCATCAACTTCGGCGACGACACTCGTGCCGCCAACCGCAAATCCGACACCACCGATATCTCGTGGAACCTGCGCTGGCGTCACGACAGCTGGACCGTCAGCACTGATCTGCAGCACATCAAGGCCACCACCGGCAGCTTCGACTCCACCGTAGCTACCGGCATCCAGATGCCGAAGGAGAAGCTGGACCTTACCGGCAACGTGCCCAAGCTGATCTTCGACGATGCCGACCGCGCTTACCTGGCCAATCCCGCCAACTACTACTGGGCGTTCACCATGGAGCACCTGGACCGCAGCAAGGCGGACGAAAACGCCTGGCGTACCGACGTCAAATACGACTTCGATCATCCGGTGCTGCGCGACGTGCGTTTCGGCGTGCGCCTGACCGATCGATCGGCCACCACCATCAACAGCAACCCAAGCTACAACTGGGCCGCCATCACGCAAACCTGGCAGGGCGAGATTTCGCACCTGGCGTATCTGAGCGACCCGCGCTTCTCCGGCAACACCAATCTGCACACCTTCAACAACTTCTTCAACGGTGGCGTGTCGGTGCCGTCGGTGGTGTTCCCGAACGTCTCGCTGGCGCAAGGCTATCCGGGCACTTACGCCACGCTGCACTCGTACCACGACATCCTGTGCGCGGAAGCCGGCAACACCTGCTCGCCATGGACGCCGGCCACTTTCGGCACCGATCCCGCCGGCACCAACGAGCAGTCGGAAAAGACCAAGGCGCTGTACGGCCAGCTGCGCTTCGGCTGGGACAACCTGAAATATCCGGTGGACGGCAATATCGGCGTACGTTACGTGAAGACCGATTCGACCGCGCACGGCTACACCGTGTTCAGCTCCACCGCGCCCACCGGCACCACGCAGGGCGTGCCGATCCCGGTGATCGCGCCGTTCTCCAAGGCGCAGGACTACGACAACAGCTATCACAACGTGCTGCCCAGCCTGAACCTGCGCCTGAAGGCGTCGGACACGCTGCAGTTCCGTTTTGCCGCCGCGTCGGCGCTGTCGCGTCCCGACTTCACGCAACTGCAGGCCTACACCACGCTGTCGCAGACCGCCGACAGCACCACCGTCAATGGCGTCACCACGGTCAACAGCGTGACCCAGAGCGGCATCGGCACCGGCAATCCCAACCTGCGCCCGACCACCTCCAAGCAGTTTGACGTGACGATGGAGTGGTACTTCGCGCCCACCGGTTCCTTCACCGCCGCGGTGTTCAACAAGCGCCTGAAAGACATCATCATCAACCAGGTGTACAACTACCAGCTGACCGACACCAGCGGCAAGGCGCAGAACTTCACCGTGACTGGCCCGATCAATGGCGCCAAGGGCAGCGCGCGCGGCGTGGAGTTGGCGTACCAGCAGTACTTCGACAAGTTGCCGGGTGCCTTGTCCGGGCTGGGCGTGCAGGCCAACTTCACCTTCGTCGACAGCAAGCGCGATCTGTACAACCCGGTGTTCTCGAAGTACTGCACCGGCGGCGACAACGCGGCCAACGTCAACCTCAATCTGAACGGCTGCGATACCAACGGCACCACCTTTGGCAATCTGCCGCTGGAAAACCTGTCGCGCCAGTCGTACAACGTGGCGCTGTTGTACGACAAAGGCCCATGGTCGGCGCGCCTGGCCTACAACTGGCGCTCGAAGTCGCTGCAAGGCGTCAACGTCAATGGCACCAAGGGCGGCGACGGACTGGATTCCAATCCCGCCAGCCCGACCTATGGTCAGACCAATGTGGCGTGGGCGCTGCCTACCTGGGCGGACGCGTATGGCCAGCTGGATGCATCGGCCTTCTACAAATTCAGCGACAAGCTGCAACTGGGCGTGGAGGCGCAGAACCTGACCGATGCAACTTACAAACAGCTGATGCAGCAAAATATCGGTATGATGGGGCGCGCATGGTTTAAAACCGGCCGCCGCGTGGTGGCTAAACTGAGCTACGACTTCTAACCTGAGAAAGGCTTACGCACGATGAAGCACACCGCCCGCCAGCTTGTTACCACATTGAGTTTGTTGATGGCCGCGGCTGGCGCGGCGGCCGCCGCCGATATTCCGCAGATCGTCAAGAAGGACGGCCGGTTCGCCTTGATGGTGGATGGCGCGCCGTTCGTCATTCTCGGCGGCCAGGCGCAGAATTCCAGCAACTATCCGCTGGCGCTGAACAAGGTGTTCGCGGCCATCAAGGACATGCACGCCAACACGCTGGAAATTCCGGTGGCCTGGGAGCAGATCGAGCGGGAAGAGGGCAAGTTCGATTTCAGCTACGTCGATACGCTGGTGGCGGAAGCGCGCAAGAACAACGTGCGGCTGGTGCTGCTGTGGTTCGGCACCTGGAAGAACACCGGGCCTAATTACGCCCCGGAGTGGGTCAAGTTCAACAACGCGCGCTTCCCGCGCATGGTGTCCAAGGACGGCAAGATTACCTACTGCCTGTCGCCGCAGGGGGAAGAAACGCTGAAGGCCGACAAAAAGGCTTTCGTCGCGCTGATGGCCCACATCAAAAAAATCGATGAAGCCAAACGCACGGTGATCATGGTGCAGGTCGAGAATGAAGTGGGCACCTACGGTTTCGCGCGCGACTACGCGCCCAAGGCCGAAGCGCTGTTCAATCAGCCGGTGCCGCAGGCGGTGCTGGACTATAAGAAATCGCCGGTGCCGCTGGCGAAGAGCGGCACCTGGAAACAGGTCTACGGCGACTATGCCGACGAATACTTCCACGCCTATTCCATCGCCAGCTATATCGAGGAAATCGCCAAGGCCGGCCGCGCCGTCTACAACCTGCCGATGTACGTGAATAACTCGCAGCGCGATTCGACCGAAGACCTGGTCAAGCCATGGCACGAGAACTTCGCCAGCGGCGGCCCGACCTACGACGTGATCGACATCTACCGTGCCGCCGCGCCGCACATCGACTTCGCCGGCCCCGATATCTATGGTCCGAACTGGAAGAAGTTCAATGCTTCGCTGCGCCTGTTCCAGCGTCCGGACCAGCCCCTGATGGTGCCGGAGATGAGCAACGCCGCCGAATACGTGCGCTACACCTGGCTGGTGCTGGGCAAGGGCGCCATCGGCTTTTCGCCGTTTGGCATCGACTATGCCGACTACAGCAATTTCCCGCTCGGCCACAAGGCCATCGACAAGACCATGGTGGAACCGTTCGGCAAAATCTACGCCGCCTTCCGGCCGATGGAGCGCCAGTGGGCCAGGTGGGCGTTTGAAGGCCGTACCTACGGAGTGGCGGAAGGCGATGACCGCCAGCCGCAAACCATCGACATGAAGGGCTGGAAGGCCACCATCTCGTTCCGCGAGTGGCAGTTTGGCGAGCGCGAATACTTCAAGGACGTCAAGGACGTGCCGGCCGGGACCGAGATCCCGAACGGCGGCGTGGCCATCGCCCAGACCGGCCCCAATGAATTCATCATCATCGGCCAGCGCGCACGCGTTAAAATCGATCACGCGGAAGGCAAGCCGTCCTTGTGGGGCCGCGTGGAAGAAGGGCATTACGACGCCGCCGGCAAATGGATCATGGAGCGTAACTGGAACGGCGACCAGACCGACTATGGCCTCAACCTGACCGGCAACCCGGTGGTGTTGAAGGTCACGGTGGGGACTTATTAAAACAACGGAGACAATATGCGTTTGACGATGATCGCCACGGCGGCAGCCGTGCTTGCGGCCGGCCATGCGGTGGCCGGCACCTTTGAGAAAACCGCCACCGGCATGGTGGTCAAGCCGGACAGCGGCGCCGCGAAGGAAGTGCGGCTGGAGGTCATGGCCGATAACATCATCCACGTGGTGAAGCTGGACCAGGCGGGCAAGGCGCTGACGCCATCGCTGATGACCGTGGCCGCGCCTGTTAGCGGTAACTTCAGCGTCGCCGCGTCGGGCAAGGACAAGGTCACGCTGAAGGCGAAACAGATTGCGGTGGCGGTGTCGCTGGCGACCGGGCAGGTACAGTTCTTCAACGCCGCCGGCAAGGCGTTCCTGACGCAACAGGCGGAGAGCATGTCGCCGACGGATGTCGACGGCAAGCCGTTCCTGGCGGTGAAGCAGGGCTTCAACTACGGCACCAGGGATGCCTTCTATGGCCTGGGCCAGCATCAGAATCACCAGATGAACCTCAACGGCGAGGACGTGCTGCTGATGCAGCACAATATGGCGATTGCCGTGCCCTTCGTCGTCTCCGACAAGAACTACGGCGTCCTGTGGGATAACAATGGCATCTCGCGCTTCGGCGACAGCAAGCCTTACGCGTGGCTGAGCCGCGACCTGCAGTTGACGGACGCCGATGGCAAGGCCGGCGGATTGACGGCGCGCTACTACATCGGCGACAAGCTGGTACTCACGCGCCAGGAAAAGGACATCGCCTACCAGTACCTGAAGGACGTGGCCGAGAACTGGCCGAAAGAGGTCGATCCCAAGGCCGCCAATCTGAAGGTGGTGTGGGAGGGCACGATGGCGTCGCCGAAAGCGGGCGTGCACAAGATGCAGTTGTATTCGTCCGATTATGCCAAGCTATCTGTGGACGGCAAGGAGATTATGGACGTGTGGCGCCAGGGCTGGAATCCTTGGTATCACAACTTCGAGGTGAAGTTTGAGGCCGACAAGCCGGTCAAGCTGCTGCTGGAGTGGAAGCCAAGTGGCGGCATGGTCGCCATCACCCACAACGATCCGCTGCCGCAGGACGAGCGTCACTCGCTGACCTTCTCGTCGGAGGTGGCGCAGGCGATCAACTATTACGTGGTGAGCGGCGACAGCATCGACAACGTCATCGCTGGCTACCGTCACCTCACCGGCCAGGCGCCGATGATGCCGAAGTGGGCCTACGGCTTCTGGCAATCGCGCCAGCGCTATGAAACGCAGGAGCAGCTGCTGGGCGTACTGCGCGAATACCGCAAGCAGGGCTGGCCGGTCGATAACATGGTGCAGGATTGGTTCTACTGGCCGGAGAACGGCTGGGGGTCGCACGACTTCGACAAGGCCCGCTTCCCGAACCCGCAAGCGATGGTTGACGAGGTCCACAAGTCCAATGCGCGCATCATGATTTCGATCTGGGGCAAGTTCTACGCCAACACCGACAACTACAAGGAGCTGGCGTCCAAGGGCTATATGTGGACCAAAAACGTCGAAGACGGCGCGCTGGACTGGGTAGGTCCGGGCTACAAGAACAGCCACTACGACCCGTACACCAAGGAGGCGCGCGACATCTACTATCGCCAGATGAAGCCCAAGCTGGTGGACCTGGGCTTCGACGCCTGGTGGATGGACAACACCGAGCCGGACGTGCTGTCCAATACCCGCCCCGCCGACTTCAAGAAGCTGATCGGTCCCACCGTGTATGGCGGCGGCGAAATCACCTTCAATCCGTATAGCCTGGTGCATACGGAGGGCTTCTACAATCACCTCAAGGCGGATCAACCGGAAAAGCGCCAGTTCATCCTGTCGCGTTCCGGCTTCGCCGGCATCCAGCGCAACGCCACCGCCGTGTGGAGCGGCGACACCGCCAGCCGCTGGAACAATCTGTATGACCAGATCTCGGCCGGCGTGAGCATCTCGATGTCCGGCATTCCCAACTGGACCCACGATATCGGCGGCTATGCGCAGGAGACGCGCTTTCAGGTTGGCGACGTGGGCTCGGCGCAGGAGAACCGCAGCACCGGCGTCAAGCAGGGCAATCCGGAAGACCTGAAGGAGTGGCGCGAGCTGAATCTGCGCTGGTTCCAGTTCGGCGCCTTCTCGCCGCTGTTCCGCTCCCACGGCGAAGTGGTCAAGCGCGAGATTCACGAGATTTCGCCGCCAGGCTCGCCGATGCGGGAATCGATGGTGTGGTACGACCAGCTGCGCTACCGTCTCATGCCGTATATTTACTCGGCCGCCGCCGAAACGCACTACGCGTCCGGCTCCATCATGCGCGGCCTGGTGATGGACTTCCCGCACGACGACGCGGTCAAGAACATCAACGATCAGTACCTGTTCGGCCACAGCATGCTGGTGGCGCCGGTGTATGTGTACGGTGCGCGCGAACGCAGCGTGTATCTGCCGAAGGGCGCCAGCTGGTATGACCTGTACACCGGTGAACTGCACAAGGGCGGCAGCACGGCGACCATCAAGGCGCCGGAGACACGCATGCCGGTGCTGGTGAAGGCCGGCGCCATCGTGCCGGTCGGCCCGTTGACGCAGTATGTGGACGAGAAGCCGGACGCGCCGATCACGCTGTACGTCTACACCGGCGCCGACGGCACATTCAGCCTGTATGAGGACGATGGCGTCAGCAACGCCTATCTGCGCGGTGAGGCCAGCCGTATTCCGCTGCGCTACAATGACAAGACCGGCGTCGTCACCATTGGCGACCGCGCGGGACAGTACAAGGGCATGGTGGCCAAGCGCCAGTTCAAAGTGCGCTTCATCAAGCCTGGCGTGTCGAGCACCGACAACTTCGACGTGGCCGACAAGACCGTCAGCTACGAGGGTAAAACCGTGACTGTGAAGCGTTAAGCATGAAGACTCTGACCGCAGCAGTATTGCTGGCGTTGGCCGTGCCAGCCATCGCCGCGCCGTCCGCGGAGCGCCGCATCGCCGTGGATGCCGCCGATGCCGGCACGCCGCGCGACCGCTTTGCCGATCTGTCGGTGGGTTCGGACTATCCGGGCACGCTGATCCGCGACGACAGCCTGTCGCAGTTGAAGACAGCGCGCGATGAACTGGGCTTCCGCTACATCCGCTTCCATGCCATCTTCCACGACGTGCTGGGCACCTACAAGGAGGTGGACGGCAAGCCGGTCTACGACTGGAGCAAGATCGATTATCTCTACGACCGCCTGCTGAAGATGGGCATCAAACCCTTCGTGGAGCTGGGCTTTACGCCGCTGGCCATGCGCAGCTCGGACCTGAGCATTTTCTACTGGAAGGGCAATACCTCGCATCCGGACCCGAAGAAGTGGGCGGCGCTGGTGGATGCGTTTGTGCGTCACGTGCAGGAGCGCTACGGCAAAGAGGAAGTGCGCAGCTGGTTCTTTGAGGTGTGGAACGAGCCTAACCTGGACGGTTTCTGGGAGAAGGCCGACCAGAAGGCGTACTTCGAGCTGTTCGACATCACCTCGCGCGCCATCAAGGCAATCGATCCGGCGCTGCGTGTTGGCGGACCGTCGACGGCCGGTGCGGCGTGGGTACCGGAGTTCCTGGCCCACGTCAAATCGTCCGGCGCCGTGGCGGACTTCATCACCACGCACACCTATGGCGTGGACGGCGGCTTCCTCGACGAGAATGGCAAGGACGACACCAAGCTGTCGCCATCGCCGGAAGCCATCGTCGGCGACGTGCGCAAGGTGCGCAGGGAGATGGCGGAGGCCGGCCATCCGGAAATGCCGCTGTACTTCACCGAATGGAGCACCAGCTACACGCCGCGCGACCCGGTGCACGATTCGTACATCAGCGCGCCGTACATCCTGAGCAAGCTCAAAGCCACCGAAGGCATCGCGCAGGGCATGAGCTACTGGACCTACAGCGATCTGTTCGAGGAACCGGGGCCGCCGACCGCGCCGTTCGAGGGCGGTTTTGGTTTGATGAATCCGCAGGGGATCCGCAAGCCGGCGTGGTTCGCGTACAAGTATCTGAATCAGCTGGGCGATACGGCGCTCAAGACCGGTGATGTGCAGAGCTATGCGGCCAGGGATGGGCAGGGTGTGCAGGTGCTGGCGTGGGATTTCCAGACGCCGAAGCAGGGCCGCAGCAATCGCGGCTTCTACACCACGGTGCAGCCGACGCGCGACAGCCAGCCGGTGAATATCGATCTGAAGGGCCTGAAGCCGGGCGCGTATTCGGTCCAGGTGTATCGCACCGGCTTTGAGGCCAACGATGCCCATACAGCGTATCTGAAAATGGGCTCGCCGAAGACGCTGACGCCGAGGCAGTTGGAGCGGCTGCAGGCGCTGACCACTGATCGCCCGCAGACCAGCACCGTGCGCGTTCCGGCGTCCGGCGCCGCCAGCGTGAAGGTGAAGATGCGCGTCAACGACGTTGTCCTGATCAAGATCAGTCCGCAATGAATGGTGGCACGCTCCGGCCTTGCGGTCAGAGCGTGCGCGCCAGCCAGTCGGCGGTGAGGTCCATCACGCGCTGGGCGGCGCCGCTGTCCGGCGCGAAGACGTTGAAGATGTGGTCCGCGCCGCTGATCAGCGCCGCTTCGGCGGGCTTGCCGCCCACCAGCTTGAGCATCTGCGCGTCCGCCTGCGGCAGGAAGTCGGCGCTGCCGCGGATGGTCAGGAAGGCGCCCGGATATTTGGGCAAGGACTGGTCCAGGTTCACGCCACGGAAGCTTTCGTAGAACGCGCGTTTGGTGGTGATGCGCTTCCAGCCCGGCACGTCGTCGCTGGCGACGCCATCGCGCAGCGCTTTCTGCGCCACCGGCGAGGAAGCCATCTGCCGCCATTGGTCGCCGCTCGGCGACGACCACAACACCATGCTGCGGAACCATTGCGGATGGCGGCCGCCGGTGATGATCGCCGTGGTGGAGCCCAGGCTCCAGCCCAGCACCGCGCCGCGCGCCGGCTGCACGCCCGGCTGCTTCTGCAGGAAGGCATATGCCGCCTCGGTGTCCGCCAGGCGCGTGTCCAGCGTCGATTCGATGTCGCTGCGGTTGCGGTCCCCTTCGCCGCGGAAGTTCACGCGCAGCGAGGCGATGCCCATCCGCGCCAGCCGCGCCGACATGCGCTTGCTCAGGTCCCCGGCGCCGTTCATGTCGTCGGCAAAGCCATGCAGGAACAGCACGGTGCGGCCGTCCCAGGCGCCGTCCGGCGTGACCCAGGCGCCGTTGACGCCCGGCGCGATGGTAACGTTCTGTTCCCCGGCCTGCGCCAGCAGGGCGGCGGCGCTCAGGGTGATTGCGGCGGCGAGGCGGCGCATCATGGCTGTTCGGCGGCCACTTCGGCGCCGCTCAGGAAGTTGGCGATCAGCGGATTGACGACGTCCGCATGCGTGATCGGTCCCATGTGGGCGGTGCGCGTTTGCAGCGCGGTGGCGTTGGGTAGCGATGCGCCCAGTTGCGCCACCAGCAGGCGCGTGGAGGCCGGGCTATGCTCGCCTGCCATCACCAGCGACGGCATGGTCAACATGGACAAATCATCCAACGTTGCCGGTTCGCCCAGCAAGGCCTGGAAGTCCAGGCGCACCTTGGCGATTTGCGCCACCATTTTGGCTTGCGCGCTGTCCGGCGCGGCGTCGAAGGCGCCGGCGCGGTTCCAGTAGTCGATGAAGATGCGGGTGGCGTCGCGGTCCGAGGCGCTGGCATGGATGCGCTCCACCACGCCGACGATTTCCGCCTTGGCCGGATGCGCCGCCGGCAGCAGGTGGAAGGCCACCGGCTCGAACAAGGTGAGCGACAGCACGCGCTGCGGCATGCGGCGCGCCATGTGCAGCGCGCAGGCGCCGCCGAAGGAGTGGCCGACCAGGTGAAACGCCTCGCCGGGTTCCAGCTCCGCCGCGGTGGCGGCGATCACCGCGTCCACCTCATGCGCCAGCGTGTGCACGTAAGCGTCGCCGGCATCGGCCGGGAAGGGAGAGGCGCCATAGCCCTGCAGATCGACCGCGATGCAGCGGTAGGCGTCACCCAGTTGCGCCTTCAGGGCGGACCACTGGGACTTGGAACTCATGGAGCTATGCAGCAGGACGACGGCAGGTTTCATTGTCGGCAAATCATGAAAAAAGCGAAGCGCAGATTATACCGGGTCGCGCTATCCACCTTGAGAAAGAGGCAATCGCCCCCATGTGTGGTCTATACCACGCCGCTGCAAATTTTGTACGCTATGCATGTAGCGGTATCGCTGGACAAGAGTAGAGTATCAATCATGAATCATTCTAAAAAAGTCGCGGGCCTGGCAGGCGTCGTCAGTGTGCTCTGGATGGGATTGACCGCAGCGGTGGCCGCCAATCAAAAGCGGCTGCTGTTCAACCCTCTGGGCAGCAAGCGCGAAGTGCTGAAGCCATACAGCTCGGGCCATCGCACCCGGCCGATCGTGGTGCGCGCCAAGGATGGCACGCGTTTGTCCGGCTGGCTGATGACGCCCCCGGTGGCCGGTCCGCATCCGGGCGTGGTGTATTTCGGCGGCCGCTCCGAGGAAGTGTCGTGGGTGGCGCGCGACGCCGGCAAGCTGTTCCCCGGCATGGCGGTGCTGGCGGTGAACTACCGCGGCTACGGTGATTCGCATGGCGACCCGGCGGAAGAACACTTCGTGGAAGATGGCCGCATGCTGTACGACTGGCTGAGCGAACGCCATCACGTCGATCCGAAGCGCATCGCGGTCGTCGGCCGCAGCCTCGGTTCCGGCGTGGCGGTGCAGGTGGCCAAGGAACGCGACGCCAACGCCGTCGTGCTGATTACACCGTATGACTCGATCCTGGCGCTGGCCAAGCGCAAATTCAGGACGCTGCCGGTCGACTACTTCCTGCGGCATAAATTCGAGTCGGTGAAGTACGCCGACCAGATCAAGGCGCCAGCCTATGTGCTGCGTGCGGCGGTGGATGACATCGTGCCGCACTCGCACACCGACCAGTTGGTGCAGAAGCTGGCCACGCTGCACGCGGACGAAATCGTGC
Organism: Duganella sp. 1224; assembly: GCF_013408245.1. Lineage (GTDB taxonomy): Bacteria > Pseudomonadota > Gammaproteobacteria > Burkholderiales > Burkholderiaceae_D > Rugamonas. The sequence goes on along the minus strand of NZ_JACBYS010000003.1, from coordinate 340,594 downwards.
CCGATTCCGACCACCTGAACATTCCCTACCTGGAGTCGACCCAGCAGCGCATCGCCAGTTTCCTGGCGAGCCGCTTCAGTGCTTAGCGCTGCCGGACAGCTGGTGGTGCAGGCGGCGCAGGCCTAACCACACGGCGCCGATCACCAGCGGCACGGCGATGCCGGTCACCAGTTCCGGATTGACCGGCAGGCTGCCGGCCTTGAGTGCTTTGCTGACGTAGCCCACCAATCCCAGCGTGTAATACGAGATGGCCGCCACCGACAGGCCTTCCACCGCCTGTTGCAGCCGCAGTTGCTGGGCCGCGCGCGCGTCCAGCGATTGCAGGATCTTGCGGTTTTGCTGTTCCTGCTCGATGCCGACGCGGGTGCGCAGCAGGTCGTTGCTGCGGGCGATACGCTTGGCCAGCGCCTCCTGCCGCTGTGCCACCGAGGTGCAGGTGTTCATCGCCGGCGCCAGGCGGCGGCCCATGAATTCCGCCAGCGTCGGCGTGCCTTCCATGCGCACCTCGCGCAGTTCCTGGATGCGCGCCTGCACCAGGTTGAAGTACGCCTGCGAGGCGGCAAAGCGGTAGCTGTTGTTGACCGAGATTTTCTCCACGCGCGCGGCCAGGCTGGTGATGCGGTCCAGCAGGTCCTGGTCCTCCTTGCCCTCGTCGTTGACCAGGGTGGCGGTCAGCGTCGCCAGCTCGTTCTCGATGGTGTTCAGCTCCGGTTGCGTGGCCTCGGCTTGCGGGAGGCCGAGCAGCGCCATCATGCGGTAGGTTTCGATTTCCAGCAGGCGCCCGACCAGACGGCCGGACTGGAACTCGCGCAGGCGCTGGTCGCGCACCACGAAGCGGCTGAAGCCGTCCGGCTGGATCAGGAAATCGGTCCACACCTCGGCATTGCCGCCGGCGCTGCTGCCCACCAGCGATTTGCCCTGGAACAGATCGCGGATGCCGTCGGCGAAGCCGTCGTCATCGTCACCCTTGCACAGCAGGACGTGGGCGGCGACGATGATCTTGCCGTCCAGCCCCGCCAGCCATTCCTGCGGCACGTGCTGCAGCGGCATGCGTTCGAACGAGGCGCGGCAGTCCAGCCCCGGCTCGCCGGGTTCGACAAAGGTGTAGGTGGCAAACTCGGTGTGGCATTCCCACTTGAGGCGGAAGCGCCCGAAATCGTGGAAGAAGTAGCGCGCCTGCGGGTGCGGCGTCGCCACGCCGTAGTGCAGGCAAAGCTGTTCCAGGATCTGGTGCTGGCTGGCGCGGTGGTTCTGGCGCGAGGGCTGGTCCTGTTGCAGGTACAGCGCAAAATGGGTCAGGCTTTCCGGCGCCTGCAATTGCAGGAACGGGCGCGAATGGATTTCCGCAGACAGCGGCACCCGCATCGGGTGATTCAGCTTGGCGAAATCGGCGTTGGCACGATAGGCGAGCGACATGGACTTCCTTCAGAACTAAGTGGTGGGGAGCGCGTTGGCGCAAGGTGCGCCGCGCAGATGACAAGCGAGATTGGAAAAGGTGACGGCGGCGATTTCGCGCATGGCTTCGATGGTAAAGAAGCCCTGGTGTCCGGTGACCAGCACGTTGGGGAAGGTCATGAGCCGCTGGAACACGTCGTCGGCGATGATGTCGCTGGAGTGATCCTGGAAGAAGAGGGTGCTTTCCTGTTCATAGACGTCGATGGCCAGCGCGCCGAGCTGGCAGGATTTCAGCGCCTCGATCACGGCGGCGGTGTCGATCAAGCCGCCGCGCGAGGTGTTGACCAGCATGGCGCCGCGCTTCATGCGCGCCAGGCTGGCGGCGTTGATCATGTGACGGGTGGCGTCCATCAGCGGGCAATGCAGGGATACCACGTCCGAGCGCGCCAGCAGATCGTCCAGCGAGGTGCGCTCCGCCACGCCGTCCAGTTGCGGCGTTGGCGCCGGATCGCTGACCAACACCTTGCAGCCCATGCCGTGGAAGATGCGGGCGGCGGCCGCGCCGATCTGCCCGGCGCCGATGATGCCGACGGTCTTGCCGTGCAGCGTCATGCCCAGCAGGCCGTCCAGCGCGAAATTGCCTTCGCGGACGCGCGCGTAGGCGCGGTGCGTGCGGCGGTTGAGCGTCATCACCAGCGCCAGTGCGTGTTCGGCCACCGCTTCCGGCGCGTAGGCCGGCACGCGCGCCATGAACAGGTCTAGCCGCGCGCCGGCGCGCAGGTCGACGTTGTTAAAGCCGGCGCAGCGCAGCAGCACGGCGCGCACGCCCAGCGCGTGCAGCGCTTCCAGCACCGGCGCGTCCAGCAGGTCGTTGACGAACACGCACACCGCCTGGCAGCCCTGCGCCAGCGGCACCGTATCCAGTTCCAGCCGGTCGGAGAAGTACACCGCCTCCACACCTGGCGCGGGCAGCGCGGCGCGCGCCTCGTCGAGGAAGCGGCGGTCGTATGGTTGGGCGCTGTAGACGGCGATTTTCATGGCAGCTCCGGCACCCACAGCAGCAGGTCGGTGACGCCGATATCAACGCCGGCTTGCGTCATCAAGGTGCTGGCCTGGCCGCGATGGTGGGTCTGGTGATTGAAGAAGTGCAGCAGCACCAGGCCGAACTCCTTGCGGTAGGCGTCGCCGCGCATGCTGCGGTATTCGAACGTCTGCGCCAGGTCGGCGGCCGTGATCTGCGGCACCCAGGCGCTGATGATGGCGTCCAGTTTTTCCCGGTGGGCGCGCAGCGTGGCCAGGTCGTCGCCGAAACTGTGCGTGAGGCCGGCGGGCTGCGGCAGGTCACGCGCCGCCAGCAGCGCGGGGAACTGCGCCGGATGCGTGCTGAATCGCTTGAGCCAGATGGTGTCGGCCGCCAGCAGGTGATTCAGCGTGCCGGCCAGTGAGCCGAAGAAGGCCTTGCGGTCGGCCGTGAATTCGCCCGCCGTCAGGCGCGCCGCGGCGTCGTACAGTTGCTGGTTCATCCCGGCGTTGTAGCGGGCCAGCAGGGCGAAGTGGGCGGGCGTCGTCATGCAGGAATCAGGCCAGGATCGGATTGCAGGAAAATCTGCTGGTTCAGTTTTGCCAGCACCTGCGCGCGTTCGGCATCGGACAGGCGGGGCAGGCCGGCGCGTTCCGGCTCCAGCGTGTCCAGCAGGTCGCGTTTCACCGAGCGGCCGGACGGCGTGGTGTGGTCGCTTTGCAGCTTGCCCAGCGTGTATTGCAGCACGCGCATCGACTGGTGCGCCTGGGTTTCCAGCGTGGCCTTGGCCAGCACGCCCTTGTCGTAGCCGATGTCCGTGGTGCTGCTGGCCGAGTCGTCGATGGTGATGTACTTGTAGTTCTGCGATTCCTTCGTCAGGTCGAGCGCCAGCCGCGCGCCTTCCTTGACCGGCGCGTGATAGCGCGCCTTCAGGTGAGCCTGCTGCTGTTGCGAGATGCCGCGATCCAGTTGCGACGTGCCGCTGATGCTGGTCTTCTGCGACAGATCATAGGCGAAGGTGTCTTTTTCCGAGGGCCGCATGGGATTGGATTGCACCTCGGTCTGCGAGAACGAGGCGTTGAAGTCGGCCAGGCCGGTGGTCATGGCGTGGTCCTGGTCGGTCAGCGCGATGCTCATCGGCGAGGCGGCCGGCGGTGTGCCATAGTCGGCGTTCATGCCGGTGAAGGCGTCCTTGAACATGCCGATCATGTCGCGGTTGCCGCGCCCGCGCACGCCGGCCTGCTCCACCTGATCCAGATAGTTCTTCAGCGCCGTGGCCTGCTGCGCCTTGCCGCCCCAGGTGCGCGGCTCGCTCAGGTCCACGCCGATGCTGGCGCTGCCGGCCGGACCGTTGAAGCTCAGGGTGCGCTGGGTGCTGTCGGCGTGGAAGGCCAGCGTTTGCGTGTCCTTGGCGTTGAGCTTGACCTGGCCCTTGAGGTCCACCGAGGCCAGTGCGCCGCTGTCGAACTGCGTCAGGCCAGCCAGGTCGATGTGGGGCGGATCTTCGGTCAGGCCGTCGATCGCCTTCTGGAAGGCGTCCGACAGCTTGCCCAGCGCCTTGCGCTCGGTCTCGGTCAGTTCGCCGTCCGCCTTGGCCTCGACGGCGATGCTGTTGTCGCCGGCGTCCAGCTTCAGCGTGACCTTGACGCCGCTGCGGGTGGTGATGTCGAGCGCAAACTGGTTGTCGCCCATGCCATGCCGCGACACCTGCGATGGCGCCACCAGCATGTCGTAGGTGTTGGCCTGTGCGCCTTCCGGTGCCAGCTGCACGCTTTGCGAGAAGTCGGCGCCGTCGTAGGCGATCTGTTTCAGCAGCTCGCCGCCCAGGCCTTTGAGGCGGCCGGCCAGTGGCTGGTTGGCGATGTTCTGTGCCATCAGCGCGGCCGAGCCGCTGCGGGTGCGGTTCTCCCACAACAGCGCGGTGTTGGCCGACAGCGCCGGCGTGGCCGCGCCGATGGACACCACGGTAGCCGGCGAGGCTGCCACGCCGCCGGCAGGGGAGGCGGATGCACCGCCGGCCGCCGGCATGGCGGGCATGGCCGGCGTGGTGGTGGTCCGATTGAGGGAGGTAATCGTTGTCATAACCTGATTATAGGCCGGTTTGGCAGCGTTGTAGCCTCCGGAAAGAGGGGGCGATCAGGCCGCCTTGTGCAGTCCCGGCGCGGGCCGCTGCTGGTCCGGCGTGTATGGGCTGGCCTGCAGGTCATGCAGGGCGTCGAAGGTGATGAACTGGCGCGGGCGCACCACGTCCGTGCCATACGGCGCCACCGAGACGGTCCACAAGCCGGCATCGGCGGCGGCGCGCAGGGCCGGCACGGCGGTGTCGATGGCGATGGCGTCGCGGGCCTGTACGCCCATGGCGTGCAGCGCGCGGGCATGCGGGCCGGTGCCGGCGGGGCCGTCGAAGCTGGCGCCGCCGGCGACCACGCTGAACAAGCTGGTGACGTCGGCGCCGAAATAGCGCTCCAGCAGCGCCGAGGTGGCGGGCGCCGGCAGGTCGGTCAGGATGCAGATCTTGCAGCCGGCGGCGGTGGCGTCCTCGATCAGCGCCAGCGCGGCGGCTTGCGCCTGCGGTGGGCGCATCAGGATGGCCTGATGGAAGTGGCGGTGCTTGTCTTCAAAGAGTTCGGCCACGCGCTGTTTTTCGCGTGCCAGGGCCGGCGTGGCGACGGCGGCGGCGAGGGCGCGGGCGTAGCCGTGGTTGGCGGCGGCGGCGCGCAGCGCCGGCAGGGTCCAGCGGATCGACAGGCCGGCGTTGGCGAATGCCGCGTTGCAGGCTGCCAGATGCAGGGCCTCGGTATCGAACAGCACGCCGTCCAGGCCCAGGAAGATCACGTCGATGCTCATGTCACTCTCCCTTAATCGATGTCAGTCAAGTGTGGAATATAGGGGTAGAATCCACAAAAGAAAAATTAAAGATTTTGGATAATCAATAAGGATCACTTATGTATCACGCCAGTTTTCGGCAATTGCAGTCGCTGGTGCTGGTCGCCCGCCACGAGAGCGTGTCGCGCGCGGCGGACGCCATGCACCTGACGCAGCCGGCCGTGTCGCTGCAGCTGCGCACGCTGGAGGAGATCGCCGGCATGCCGCTCACGCGCAAGGTGGGCCGCAATATCCAGCTGACGGCGGCCGGCGAGGTGATGGCCGAATTCTCCGAGCGCATCCTCCGCTTGTGGGAGCAGGCCACCGATGAACTGGCGGCGCTGCAGGGCGTCACCTCCGGCACGCTGCGCATCGGCGCGGTGACCACGGCCGAGCACCTGCTGCCGCCGCTGCTGGTGCCGTTCACGCTCAAGCGGCCGGACGTGCGGCTCAAGCTCCAGGTAGGCAACCGCACGGAGATCATCAACATGCTGGCGCGGCACGAGATCGAGCTGGCCATCATGGGCACGCCGCCGCGTGAACTGCGCACCAACGCCGCCCGCTTCGCACGCCATCCGATGGCGTTCGTGGCCAGCCCGTCGCACCCGCTGATGAAGAAGAAAAAGATCACGCTCAACGATGTACTGGCGGCCAACCTGCTGGTGCGCGAGCGTGGCTCGGGCACGCGCACGGCGGTGGAAAAACTGCTGCGCGAGGAGGGGCACGCGGCGGAATTCGGCTCCGAGGTGTCGAGCAACGAGGCCATCAAGCGCATGGTATCGGCCGGCCTGGGCGTGGGATTCTTGTCGGTGCACGCCTGCGGGCTGGAATTTGAAACCGGCCTGCTGGCCATGCTGCCGATGGCGCGCAACCCGGTGGAGGCGGACTGGCAGATCATGCACCTGACCGATCAGCCGATTCCCAAGGTGGCGGCCTCGTTCCAGGACTTCGTCATCGAGAATGGCCAAGAGCTCGTGCACCGGGAGCTGGAGAGCTTCTACAAGCAATTGCGCAAGCGCTCCAACGCGTACCGGTAAAGCTACCTATACAGTGGTGGCAGCTGTTTGCTGAAGTGTATAGGTCTGCACCAGTACACTTGGCCGTACAATGCAAGCACACCTCACGAACGGATTAATCATGTCGCCCGAACTGCTGCTGCCACTGTGCACCTTTGCCGCCATCAGCTCCATCACGCCCGGCCCGAACAACACCATGATGCTGGCTTCCGGCCTGAATTACGGCTTTGTGCGTTCGCTGCCGCACCTGTTCGGCATTACCTGCGGCTTCTCGTTCATGATTTTTGCCACGGGGCTGGGACTGCACGTGGTGTTCGAGCAGGTACCGGTGCTGCAGATCGTGCTCAAATACGGCGGCGCCCTCTACCTGCTTTGGCTGGCGTGGAAGCTGGCGCACGCGGCGCCGATGAGCGCCGAGCAGGCCGCGTTGTCCCGGCCGATGGGATTCTGGGGCGCCGCCGCCTTCCAGTGGATTAACCCGAAGGCCTGGGTGATGTCGCTTACCGCGCTGACCACCTATCTGCCGCAGGGCTTTGGCGTCGGCGATGCCGCGCTGCTGGCGGGCGTGTTTGGCGTGATCGGCACCCTGTGCGTGGGCTGCTGGGCGATGTTCGGCGTCGCCATGCGGCGGGTGCTGCAGGATCCGCGCTCGGTGCGTATCTTCAACATCGTCATGGCGCTGGCGCTGGTGGCCACGCTGTATCCGCTGCTCGCCTGATACCATAGCGCTTTACCGGATTTTTAGGGAATGCCCATGTATCGTCGAATTGCGCTGGCCTTGAGCGCCACCTTGCTGGCTGCCGCCGCCGGCGCCGCCACCCTGCCGTCCAACCTGATGCTGCCGGAACCGGAGCGTGCCGCGCGCGGCTACGTGGAAAGCTGGATCTTCGCCATCGACCTGGAAGGGGAGGAGCTGACCGGCATGAACCCCTGCCGCCAGATCCTCGCCGACCACGGTTTCGCGCCCACCCTGTCCCGGACTGCCAGTTCGGCCATTCCCACGCTGCACTTCAAGATCTCCGGCCAGAAGGAATACGCCCAGGCCAGCAGCGAGGCGGACGACGTGCTGGCCGCCGTGCAGCAGGCCAAGTGCAAGGCGGTGTTGAGCTGGACGGTCACGTCCAAGCCGGCGCGCCGCTGATCAATGCCGGGCGTGCGGCAGCCGCAGTGCGTGCAGGCGGCCGCGTATCGCGTCCAGGTCCGCCGGCCGCATGGCTTGCTGCGCCAGCAGATAGCCGCGCGCGAACTGGATGGTGCCGGCGGCATGCGGCTCCTGTTGCGCCAACTCCTGCAGCAGCCGCACGCCCACCACCACATCGTTGTGCTGTCCCAGTTCTTCCTGCGTGGCGGCCAGCGCCTTCAGATAGGCGCGCGTGCCCTTCGAGCGGTACAGCGCGTGGAAGAACTCCAGCGCGTAGCGGCCTCGCTTGGCGGCGATGCGCGTGCGGTGGGCACTGGCCGCGTCGTCCTCGCTCATGCGGGCGGCGCGCTTGAGGAGCGACTTGTGCAGATGCTGCATGGTCTGGCGCGAGAAGCGCGCGGCCGAGCCATTCAGCAGCGGCGCGGTTTGCAGCATCCATGATCCCAGCGTCAGCATCAGCTTGGTGTAGCGCGGCGACAGCAGGGCTTGCGCCGCCTCGCCGCGTTTGGCTTGCGCGGTTTGTTGCGCCAGCGCGTTCAGTTCCAGCAGGCCGTGGGCGCCGGCCGGTGCGTTGTCCACGCGCGGCAGCGTGGACGACAGCAGCACATCCCAGTCGCGCGCCGCGCCCAGCTCCGTGCCCAGCCAGTTGATGTCCTCCAGCAGCGCGGGCGGGCAGGGGGCCGCCGACTCGAACAGCTTCAAGGCCGAGCGCAGGCGGCGCACACCCACGCGCATCTGGTGCAGCGTTTCGGGATCATGGCCTTCGATCACGGCCACCTCGTTGCGCTGGATATGTTCCAGGCAGTTGCCCAGCACCGCCGGCAGCGCCTCGGCCAGCGTGGCATCCGGCGCCAGGTCCAGCGCCTGCGCGCGGAACGGCGCGTGGCCGGTTTCGCGCACCAGCATGTAGCCGCGCTGCGCCTTGTTGATATTGCTGATGCGCAGCGGCACATCCTCCAGCAGTTGCAGCGCAAACGCGTACAGGCCGGCGGGATCGCCGTCCTTCAGTTCCAGTTCCAGTTCGTTGACCGGCACGCGGTGGCTGCCGCGCTCGATATGGCCGACGTCCAGCGCCACCTCGATACTGTTGCCATCGACCTCCACATGCCACAGATGGCGTTGCACGTCGACCAGAAACAGCGGCTCCAGCCGCTCCTTCAGATGCGGCGCGTCCAGCACGGACAGCCAGTGTTGGTCGTCGCCGATCAGCTTGCGCAGCTGGCCGAGACGCGGCCACGAACGGTCGACGACGCCTTCCCATTCATTACGGCTGTGCAGGCCGCTCTGGACGCTGCCGCCGGCCTTCATGGTCTGCACCCAGTCGCCGTCGACCTTGCGCACGCGCAGGCCGGCGCCGTGGCGCAGCAGATGCAGGTCCGGCGTATCGAAATAGCGCGCCGCCAGGTGCTGCACGCCCACCGGCGCGCCAAGCAGCGGATGTTGCAGGACTAGCGCGTTGTGTTCCGGCGCCAGCAGCAGTTTGAGTTCGACTTCCATTGGATCAGTGTAGGGAAAAGTGCGATCGCGCGGCGCACGGCTTCACGCCTGGCGCGGCAGCGTCTGCAGAAGTTGCGCCCAGGCAGGCGTGGCGGCGCGCCAGAAAGCATCGATCGTTTCCGCCTGTATCTCCAGACCGAGGAAGCGCGCGGCCGGCAGCATGGCCTCGCGCAGCAGGACCAGCGGATCGGCGCCGGTGTCGAACGCTTGCGCGCCGGTTTGCTTGGACATCTTGTCGCCGGCCGCGTTGACCACCACCGGCACGTGCAGATAGCTCGGCTGCGGCAGCCCTAGCACCTGCTGCAAGTACAACTGGCGCGGCGTCGAGTCGAGCAGGTCGGCGCCGCGCACGATGTCGGTGATGCCTTGCGCGCCGTCATCGACCACCACCGCCAGTTGATAGGCCCAGTAGCCGTCGGCGCGGCGGATGATGAAGTCGCCGACGTCGGCGGTCAGGTCCTGGCTGTAGCGGCCGGCCCAGCGGTCGTCGAAGGACAGCACGCAATGCGGCGCCAGCGGCACCTTAACACGCAGCGCGCGGCCGACCTTGCCCGGCGCCAGGCCGTCGCGGCAGATGCCGGGATACACCAGCGCCTGCGTGTGATGGCCGACGTGATTGATCTGCGAATCGGCGATTTCCCTGCGCGAGCAGCCGCAGGGATAGACCAGATCGCCCAGTTGTGCCAGCGCCCGCTCGTACAGCGGATAGCGTTGGGTTTGCCAGGTGACGTCGCCATCCCAATGCATGCCGCAGCGCTGCAGCGACGCGAGGATATGCTCATCGGCGCCGGCCACGTTGCGCGCGCCGTCCACGTCCTCGATGCGCACCAGCCATAGTCCGTGGTGGGCCTTGGCGTCCAGATAACTGGCCATGGCGGCGACCAGCGAGCCGAAATGCAGGGGACCGGTGGGCGAGGGCGCGAAGCGGCCAATGTAGGGAGTGCGTGCAGTCATGCCGCCATTTTAACGCGGCCGCCGCCGTGCTGCGCTGCGCCATGGATGGCGGCCGGCGACGCCGGCAAATCGCATACAATGTGCGCGCGGAAAAACGCACCTCCACTGACTCAGGACATCACAACAATGAAGACCTCCTTTGTAGCATCCGCGCTGGCCATGAGCCTGGCGCTGGCATTCCCCGTCCACGCCGCCGACGCCGGCAAGAGCGCCGTCGTGCAGGAAGCGCCGCTGCGCGCGCATCTGCAGTTCCTCGCCAGCGACCTGCTGGAAGGCCGCGGCACCGGCCAGCGCGGCGGCGACCTGACGGTGGCGTATCTGGAAACGCAGGCCATGGCGCTGGGCCTCAAGCCGGGCAATGGCAACAGCTTCCGCCAGCCGGTGCTGATCGCCGGCGTCAAGACGCAGCCGGCCGAGAGCACGCTGAAGCTGGAAGCCGGCGGCAAGCCGCTGGACATCGCGTTTGGCAAGGACTGGGTGTTCGCGCCGGGCGACGCCACCGCCGCGCACAGCTTCAACGCCGACCTGGTGTTCGTCGGCTACGGCATCACCGCGCCGGACGAGCAGTGGAATGATTACAAGGGCATGGACCTGAAAGGCAAGGTCCTGGTCATGATGGTCAACGACCCGCAGCCGACCGCCGAGCAGCCCAACCGTTTCAATGGCAAGGGCCTGACCTACTACGGCCGCTGGACCTACAAGTTTGAAGAGGCGCAGCGCCAGGGCGCGGCCGGCGTGCTGCTGATCCACACCACGCCGACCGCGTCGTACGGCTGGAGCGTGATCCAGAACAGTTGGTCGGGCGTGGAGCGCTTCCAGCTGGCGGCCGGCACGCTGGGCACGCAACTGCAGGGCTGGATGACGGAAGACACGGCGCGCGCGCTGTTCACCGCCGCCGGACAGGACCTGGACGCGCTGCGCGCCGCCGCCGAGAAGAAGGACTTCAAGCCCGTGCCGTTGTCCGCCAAGCTGAACGGCGAGATGAAGGCGGCCGTGCGCAAGGTCGAGCAATTCAACGTGGCGGCCGTGGTGCCGGGCACCGATCCCAAGCTGAAGGATGAAGTGGTCATCTACAGCGCGCACTGGGACCACCTCGGCAAGCAGGGCGACAGCGGCGATACCATCTTCAACGGCGCGGTCGACAACGCCTCCGGCTCGGCGGCGCTGCTGGCGATGGCGGCCGAGGCCAAGCGCGTGCCGGCCAAGCGCAGCCAGATGTTCCTGTGGGTGGCGGCGGAAGAGCAGGGGCTGCTGGGCAGCGCCGCCTACGCCGCCTCGCCGCTGTGGCCGCTGGCAAAGACGGCCGCCAACCTCAACCTGGACAGTCTGAACTTTGTCGGCGCCACGCGCGACATCGGCACCCAGGGCAGCGAGCGCACCGAGCTGGGCAAGCTGGCCGAGACGGCCGCCAAGTCGATGGGCCTGAAGATTGCGGAAGCCAAGCCGGACCTGGCGGGCGGCTACTTCCGCAGCGACCACTTCAACTTCGCCAAGAACGGCGTGCCGGCATTCTCGATCGAATCGGGCCGCGACTACATCAAGGACCCGGAAGCGGCGAAAGCCAAGGCCCAGGCCTACGGCAAGCGCTACCACCAGGTCAGCGATGAGTATGACCCGAGCTGGGATTTGTCGGGCATGGTGCAAACCGCGCAGTACACGCTCAACCTCGGCCGCCTGATCGCCAATGGCGCCAAGCTGCCGGAATGGAAAGCCGGCGACGCCTTCGCCGTGCCGCGCAACTAAACGCCGGGGGAGCGGCGGAGCGCAGCCGGCGGCCTGAAACGCGGCGAGTCGCCGGAGGCATTAACCCCTTTAACCCGCATCGCCCCCCAAGGGTCAGACCCCGTACGGGGTCTGACCCTACGCCTTGCGGGGTTCAGTGGCAAACACACACAGCGCGATCAGCGGAAACGCGAGTCCTGTCCACAGCACCCCCGTCCACCCATGCGCGGCAAACATCCAGCCGCCCAGCGACGATCCCACCGCGCCGCCCATGAAGAACAGCGCCATGTACAGCCCGTTCAAGCGGCTGCGTATCTCCGGCGGCAACGCAAAGATCGCCCGCTGTCCCGTCACCAGGTTGGCCGACACGCCCATGTCCAGAATAATCGACGTCAGCACCAGCACACCCAGATCCACCAGCCGGCTGCTGCGGATCACCAGCGGCATCGCAAACGCCAGCACGCCCAGGCTCAAGGCCACAAACGTGGTCGAGCGGCTCTTGCCCTGATCCGCGCGGTGGCCGGCGATCGGCGACGCGATCGCCCCCGCCACGCCCACCAGCGCAAAGATCGCCACCCCGGTCTGGCTGATCTGGAAATACGGCCCGGTCAACTCCAGCGACACGCAGGTCCAGAACAGGCTGAATGCGCCAAACATGCAGGCCTGGTACGCCGCCCGGCGGCGCAGCACCGGCGTGGTCTTCAGCAGGTGCCACATCGATCCCAGCAGCGCAAAGTAGTGCATGCCGCCATGCGGCTGACGCTGCGGCAGCCTGGCGCGCAGCAGGAAGGCCAGCGCCGCCGTGGTCACCGCCGACAGCACGAAGATCGCATGCCAGCCCAGCGCATCGGCCACCAGGCTGGCGACCGGCCGCGCCAGCATGATGCCCATCAGCAGGCCGCTCATGACCTTGCCGACGGTCTTGCCGCGCGTTTCGGGCTTGGACAGGTGCGCCGCGAACGGCACCACAATCTGCGCCGCCACCGAGCCGAGGCCGATGCACAGCGCGGCAAACAGGAACAGGTGGCCACTGCTGGTCATCGACGCCGCCAGCAGCGCCACCGAGGTCGTCAGCAGGGCGATGACGATCAGCCGGCGGTTTTCCAGCAGGTCGCCCAGCGGCACGATGAACAGCAGGCCGAGGCAGTAGCCGATCTGCGTCAGCGTGACGATCAGGCCGGCCGCGCCGGGATCGAGGCCGGTGGCGCGGCTGATCGGGCCGATCAGCGTCTGGGCGTAGTACAGGTTGGCGACGATCAGGCCGGTCGCAATCGCGAACAGCCAGACCATGCCGGGAGAAAGGTCTTGATGGGCGTGGGACTGGCTCACGTCAGGCTCCGGAAATTTGAGAGGCGGTCATTCTAACGGCCTCGGCAATTTCCTGCTGAGCGTGGGCTGGTTTTACAGGCCGGCTTGTTGGCGTGCCAACGTCTGCCGCACGTCGGCGGTGATTTCGTACGAGCGCAAGCGCTGCGCGTGCTCGTAGATCTGCGACGTGATCATCAGTTCGTCGGCGCCGGTGCGGGCGATGAAATCCTGCAACTGGCGGCTGACCGTGGCCGGCGAGCCGATCGCCGTGCACGATAGCACCGAGTCCAGCATCGCGCGCTCGGGCAGGCCCAGCGTGTCGAGGTAGCCGGCTTTGGGCGGCGGCAGTTGCGACGGCCGGCCGGTGCGCAGGTTGACGAAAGCCTGCTGCATCGAGGTCGCGCGGAAGTGCGCTTCTTCATCGGTGTCGGCGGCGAACACGTTAAAGCCCAGCATGACGTAAGGCTTGGCCAGTTGCGCCGATGGCTGGAAGTTGGCACGGTACAGCGCCATCGCCTGCTGCATCATCTGCGGCGCGAAGTGCGAGGCGAAGGCGAACGGCAGGCCGAGGTGCGCGGCCAGTTGCGCACCGAAGGTGCTGGAGCCGAGTATCCACATCGGCACCTTGGCGCCTTTGCCGGGCACGGCCAGCACGCGCTGGCGCGGGTTGTCGGACATGTAGTCCTGCAGTTCCAGCACGTCCTGCGGGAAGGCGTCGGCGTCGCTGTCCAGGTTGCGGCGCAGGGCCCGCGCGGTGGTCTGGTCGGAGCCGGGCGCGCGACCCAGGCCGAGGTCGATGCGGCCGGGGAACAGCGCTTCCAGCGTGCCGAACTGCTCGGCGATGACCAGCGGCGCGTGGTTGGGCAGCATGATGCCGCCGGCGCCGACGCGGATGGTCTTGGTGCCGCCGGCCACGTGGGCCATCACGACGGCCGTGGCCGCGCTGGCGATGCCGGGCATGCCGTGGTGCTCGGCCAGCCAGTAGCGGTTGTAGCCCCAGCGTTCGCCGTGCTGCGCCAGGTCCAGCGTGTGGCGGAACGAGGCGCTGGCATTGCTGCCTTCGGCGATCGGGGACAGGTCGAGTATCGAAAATGGAATCATGGGTGTAATCTCTTGGCTAATGACAATCCCATTGAAAGTGTGTGGGTATAATTCTTTCGAAATGGATAGACAAGCATACACAGATTGGGCCAAGCGTGCAGGCCACGCCTTGATAGCGTTCAGCGTGATGGTGGCGTCCGCCGCCGCGCCCTTGCCGCCGCTGGTGGTGGCGGTCGATAACGGCACCGAGATGCCGATGGCCAGTTTCCGGGACAACCAGCTGACCGAAGGTTTTCACAAGGACATCGGCGATGCGCTGGCCGCCAGGCTGGGGCGCGAGGCGCGCTTCCTGCTGCTGCCGCGCAAGCGTATCGCCATGGCGCTGGAATCTGGCCAGGCCGATCTGATCTGCCTGTATCTGCCGCCGTGGCTGCCGGGCGCGTCGCGCTGGTCGCGCGGCTTTTTCCCGGTCGCCGAGGTGCTGGTCACCGATACCACCGTGCCGCAGCCGCGCAGCTTGCGGGACGTGGCCGGCCAGCCAATTGCCACGGTCTTGGGATATTACTATCCCGAATTCGACCACGCGTTAGGAAAACAGTTTATTCGAGATGATGGCCATTCGTCATCGGCTAATTTGCGTAAATTGGCGGCCGGGCGTTTGCATCATGCGATTACCCAGCAAAATACCCTTAATTATTATCTCAAGGTTGGCGAGAAACTATCGGTTTATCCGCCGCTGGTGGTGAAAAAATATAAATCCCAATGCGCCGTCTCTCCCAAAGGGCAGGTGGGCGTGGAAGATGTGAATAAAGCCATTGATGCGATGGTGAGGGATGGAAGTGTGAGCAAAATAATCAGTAATTATCAAAATCGCCTTAAATAATGTTTTATTTTGCCGACGGTCTTTAAAAAAAGTTTCTTGAAGCGCTCGCTGCTGACTTAACATTGGAATACATAAGGCGCTCGCCCTTATTCTCTTTTATTCCAATGTAAATATTATGAAATCCGGTATCGTATTCGCGTTCCTGCTGGCGTGCTGCCAGCTCGTGTTTGCCGCTGGCTCGCTGGAAACTTCGGCGCAACATCGCGGACAGCTCTACCGGGTGACGCATGACGGCAAGACCAGTTATCTGTACGGTACCATCCACGTCGGCCGCGACGGTTTCTATCCGCTGGATGAGGTGGCGTCGCGCGCGCTGCTGGATTCCAAGGCGCTGGTGATCGAGCTGGACATCCGCGAGGACAAGGCATTCCAGGTCGCGCTGGCGCGCCACGCCCGCTATCCGGATGGCGATACGATCCAGAATCATCTGACGCCCGCCGCCTTGCAGAAGACCGTGCAGGCGCTGACGCGTGCCGGCATCCCGCTGTCGTCGGTGCAGCACTACAAGCCGTGGCTGATCGCCAATCTGCTGGTGGGCGCGGAAATGGAGAAGCACGGCTATCAGCGCAGCCAGGCGGTGGAGTTCGCTTTGCTGGCGGCCGCGCAGAAGCAGGACAAGACGGTGCGCGAGCTGGAGAGCGCAGATTACCAGCTGGGCTTGTTCGACTCGCTGGACGCGCAGCAGCAGGAGCAGTATCTGCTCGAAAACCTGGCCGACCTGGCCGATGGCGATTCGCTGAAAAAATCCCAGGCGCTGATCGAGGCCTGGAGCGCGGCCGACCGCACGGGCATCCAGGCCGCGTGGCACAACGCCACCAGCGGCAACAGCATCTCCGCCGGCTTCATGAACCGCGTGTTGCTGGGCAAGCGCAATCCGGAGATGGCGGCCAGCATCGAGCGCATCATGCAGCAGGACCAGGTGGCGTTTGTGGGCGTGGGCCTGCTGCACCTGGTGGGCGATGACGGCTTGCCGCAACTGCTGCGGCGGCGCGGCTACCAGGTCGAGCAGCTGTATTAATACGGCCGGACGCTGCCGTTGCTGTAGCGGACGCGATCGCCGATTTTATAGCTGGGCAGGGATTCTTCGACGATCATCTGGCTGCTGCCGTCGTCCATCCGCAGCGTGATGCGGTAGACCTTGTCGGTCGGCGAGCCGCCCATGCTGCCGCCGGCCGCCGCCGCGCCAGCCGCGCCCATGGCGCCGACGCCGATATCTTGCCGCTGCAGCTGATCGATGGCTTGTACCACGGCGTAGCCCGCCGGCGATTGCTGCGTGCCGGTGCCGGTCATCATCGAGCCGGCGCCGCCGGCGCTACCTGCGCTGGTGCCCGTGCTGCTGCCGCCCGATCCGGTGCTGGCGCTGCCCGGCACGTAGCCGCTGCCGCCGGGCGCGCTGCCGTCGCCGGTCCTGTTCGCGCACGCGGTCGCCGCCAGCATGCACAGCGCCATCATCCAAACTGTTGTGTTCTTCATCTTCGCCTCCGTAAATACCGTCAGAGAGGCGCGCGGCCGCATCGTTCCCTTGCCATCGGTCCCGATTGATGTACATCAATTGAAACATGCTACCCGCAGACAATAATTGTCCGGTATCACACTAAAGGACATCGATATGTTGACACGCGTGACAGACACTATTATCGAAGAGCTCATTGATGCCACCTGCAGCGATACCCGCAGCCGGCATTTCTTCCTGCACGCACTGCACGGCCTGGTACGCGTGGCCAGGGCCGAGCAGCTGCGGGAGATGCGGCGGGATGTGGACCGGGCGACCGGCGACGTCAGCCAGCCGCAAGACTGCGATAGCGATTCCAGAGAGCCCACATGAAGCCGGCCGTCACCATCGCCGCCGTGCAGTCGACCATCCAGTCCGATACTGCGCCGTGGCGGTACGGGAAAAAGCTCTGCACGAATTCGTCGAGCGCGCCCATGGCGGCGATGGTCAGCACCGCCTTGCCGGCGCGCTGTGACGGCGTGCCGCTGCCGCCGGTAAAGATCAGGAAGGTCAGGCCGGCGTAGGCCAGCGAATGGAGGATGACGCCGGACGCCACTTCGCCGATGTCCTGCCGGGCGCCCGGTATCGAGCCGATGATCAGTATCAGCAGATACAGCGCAATGGCGGTCCAGTAGCGGAGGCGGGCGTAAGAAGGGGTGAGGAAGATTTGCTTGAGCATGAGCAGGACAATACCATGCACTGCAAAAAATGGGGAGTGGTGCACCGGAGCCCCGGTGCACCTTTTCTTCAGTCATGCCTATCGGTTGCATGTACTTAAGATGTGACCAGTATAGGCAGCGTTTGTGACGCCATCATGACACCAAACAAAAAAAAAGCCCGCTGTCTGGAGCGGGCTTAAAACTATTTTCTTGGAGGAGAATAGTGGAGACAGGTGCCATTATGCTGCGTCGCCAGATATGTGTCTAATTGTTCTTTCAGATACCAGTCATCAGGCAAGGGCATAACTCTGCCTTTGGGATTGACAGCGGCCACGCGGCGCACTAAATTATTTAACACGTTAACTAATTTGGGGCGAGGCAAATGGAACAGTTCGACATCCCCGTGGCGGAAGCGGGCGTGGTGGCCGCCACCTTGTGGCAGGCGCCGCAGCCGCGCGCCGTGGTGCTGCTGCATCCGGCCACCGCCGTCACGCAGCGCTACTACCTGGCCTTTGCCACCTACCTGCACGGCCTCGGCCTGCACGTGCTGACCTATGACTATCGCGGCACCGGGCGTTCGCGCCGTGGTCCGCTGCGCGATTGCGCCGTCTCGATGGCGGACTGGATGGAGGAAGACGTCGGCGCCGTCACCCGCTGGGCGGCCGAACGCTTTCCGTCGCTGCCGCTGCTGGCGGTGGGGCACAGCGTCGGCGGCCATGCGATCGCGCTGTCGTCGGCCACGCCGCGCCTGCGGGCGGCGGTCATGGTGGCGGCGCATGCCGGCGTCACCCGCACCATCCGGGGCGGGCTGGAACGGCTGCGCGTGTGGTGCGTGATGCGGCTGCTGGCGCCGCTGCTGTGCCGCCTGCTGGGCTACATGCCGGGGCGCCGGCTGGGGCTGGGCGAAGACCTGCCGGGACCGGTCATGCTGCAATGGAGCCGCTGGACCACCTTGCCGCGCTATTTCTACGACGATCCGGCCATGGACGCGGCGCGGCGGGTGGCGCGCGTCCGGCTGCCGCTGCTGGTGCTGGGCTTTGACGATGACCCGTGGGCCAACCGGCAGGCGATGGACCTGCTGCTGCGGCCGCTGATCCATGCCGACATCGAACGCCGCCACCTGGCGCCGGCCGACGCCGGACTGCCGGCCATCGGCCACATGGGCTTTTTCCGCCAGCGCAGCGCCGCCGCGCTGTGGCCGCAGGTGGGCAACTGGCTGCTGGCGGCGGCATGAGCGCGCCACGGTTTGGATTTCTGCTGAACCGCGCCCAGCGCGCCTTGCAGCGCTGGGTGGAGACGCGGCCGCATGCCTGGGAAGGCATCAGTTCGGCGCAGGTGGGCTTGCTGTTCTTCCTGGAGTCGCGGCGCGACGCCAAGATTGGCGAGATTGCCGAGGCCTTGCGGGTGGCGCCGGCGGCGGTGACCAACCTGTCCAAGCGCATGCAGGCGGCCGGCCTGATCGAGCGCGCCAACGACGACAGCGACGGCCGCGCCACCCGCCTGCGCCTGACGGCCGACGGCGAGCGC
The DNA here is from genome assembly GCF_013408245.1 of Duganella sp. 1224. Lineage (GTDB taxonomy): Bacteria > Pseudomonadota > Gammaproteobacteria > Burkholderiales > Burkholderiaceae_D > Rugamonas. The sequence goes on along the minus strand of NZ_JACBYS010000003.1, from coordinate 322,073 downwards.
GCCAGCCGCCAGTCGCGCCGCCTGCTGGACGAGATGAACAACCATCTCAAGGCCGGCTTCACCGAGGCCGAGCTGGCCGTGGTGGCGCGCTGGCTGGAGCAGGCGGCCACGCTGGCCGGGGATTAGGCCTTGACCGGCACCGTGTAGTTCAGTGCCAGGCGGCCGCCGTCCACGTACAGGGTCTGGCCGGTGACGTAGCTGGCGTCGTCACTGGCGAGGAAGGCGGCGATGGACGCCACTTCCTCCGGCTCGCCGCAGCGGCCCATCGGCGTGCGCGACAAGATGGTGTGGCGCGATTCCGGGCTGGCCATCACGGCCTTCTTGGCCAGCTCGGTCAGGATGGTGCCGGGACCGATGCCGTTGACGCGGATGCCGTGTTCGACCAGGTTGAGCGACATCACCTTGGTCAGCTGGTTGATCGCGCCCTTGGATACCACGTACGGCACCTGGTTCGGAATCGCCAGCTCGGCGTTGACGCTGGACATATTGATGATCGAACCGCTCTGCTGCTTGACCATGACCCGCGCCACCGCCTGGCCGCACAGGAACATCGACTTCAGGTTGATGCGCATGACGCGGTCGAAATCCTCCTCGCACACGTCGAGGAAGCTGGCGGCGTGGGTGACGCCGGCGTTGTTGATCAGGATGTCGATGCGGCCGAAGGCGGCCAGGGTGGCGGCCACCATCGCGTCCACGTCCGCCTTCTGGGAGACATCGGCGGCGAAGAAGCGCGCCTGTTCGCCCAGCGCGGCGGCGGCCTCGGCGCCTTCCGGCTTGATGTCCACCAGCATGACCTTGGCGCCTTCGGCGATCATGCGCTGGGCGCAGGCCAGGCCGATGCCCTGGGTGGCGCCGGTGACGATCGCGACTTTATCGGTGAGTTTCATGGATTTCAGCTTTCTGTGGTGGGGATGGCAAATTTTAACAGCCACCCACGGGCGGGTTACAATAGAGGGTTTGCATTTTTCGTGAGGGGGCGTCGTGACTTTTATCAACAAACTTTCTGCCGCGTGGGCGGCCAACGACTCCCTGCTGTGCGTGGGCCTGGACCCGGACATGGCCAAGCTGCCGGCGCAGTTCCAGAACGACCCGCAAGGCATCTACCACTTCTGCCGCGAGATCATCGACGCGACCGCCGACCTGGCGTGCTCGTTCAAGCCGCAGATCGCCTATTTCGCCGCGCTGAGCGCGGAAGACCAGTTGCAGCAGATCTGCGACTACGTGCGCGAGCATTATCCGCACATCCCGCTGATCCTGGACGCCAAGCGCGGCGACATCGGCGCCACCGCCCGCCAGTACGCGCGCGAAGCCTACGACCGCTATGGCGCCGACGCGGTGACCGTCAACCCGTACATGGGCTTTGACTCGGTCGAACCGTACATGGAATGGCGCGAGCGCGGCGTCATCATCCTGTGCCGCACCTCCAACGCCGGCGGCTCCGACCTGCAGTTCCTGGACGTGGGCGGCAAGCCGCTGTACCAGCACGTGGCGCAACTGGTGTCGCAGAAGTGGAACGCCAACGGCCAGTGCGCGCTGGTGGTGGGCGCCACCTTCCCGGAAGAGCTGGCGCAGGTGCGCGCGATTGTCGGCGACATGCCGCTGCTGGTGCCCGGCATCGGCGCGCAGGGCGGCGACATCGCCGCCACGGTCAAGTCGGGCCGCACGACCAGCGGCGCCGGCATGATGATCAACTCCTCGCGCGCGATCCTGTACGCGACCCCAACCCCGGGGGAAGACTTCGCCATGGCCGCGCGGCGCGTGGCGGAAGAAACCCGCGGCGCCATCAACCAATATCGCTGACAGCCACCCCGCAGCCCGCATACCGGGGTCTGACCCCGGCGGGGTCAGACCCCATGCAGTGAGGGGTTACTGCGCCGGCGCCACCAACTCGGCATACTCGTACAGTTCACCGAGAATCTGCTCCGCGCGCTCGTCGGCATGCTGCTGCAGCTCGTCGATCTGCGCGAAGAAATCGTCGATGGTGCGGGCGCCGGCGGCGCCTTCGTAGAAGCGCGCGGCGCGGTGCTGCTCCCAGTGTTCCATCTCGGTGTCCGACAGCGTTTCCGGGAAGTTGCGGGCGCGGTAGCGGAACAGCAGCTCGGCCAGCCGGCCGTCGCCAAACGCCGGCGACGCCACCGCCAGCCGCGCCGGCGATTCGCGGCGCAGCGTGTCCAGCAGGCGGCGGTCGTCCTTGCTGATGAAGCCGTTGTACAGGTCTTCGTCCACGTCCAGCGGCTCGCCGGCGGGGCGGTGGAACACTTCCTGCCACACCGCGCTCAGGTCGCGGCCGGCCGCCGCGATGGCGGCGTGGGCCTTGCCCTGTTCCAGGTCGATGCCCCACTTGGCGGCCATGGCCGGCGACAGCGTCTTCAGGTTGGACACCAGCATCGGCGATTTGTTCAGGTGGATGCTCTTGACCGGCAGCCGCGTCATGCCTTCCGGCAGCGCGTCGGCGCGCGTGAAGATGCGAGTGCGGATGGTGTCGGCGTCCAGCGTGAACAGCTCGCTCGGATCGTAGGTGCAGTCCCAGACGATGACTTCGTTCTTGTTGGTCGGATGCGTGCCCAGCGGGTAGACCAGCGCGATGCAGCCGCGCTCGGCCGGGAACATGCCGGACACGTGCAGGAAAGGCTGGCGCAGGTTGAGCGCCAGGTGCATGCCGATCTCGTCGGCCACGCGCTCCTTCTTGTGCAGCGCGAAGCAGAAGTCGAACAGCTTGGGTTGGTGCTGGCGGATCAGGCGCGCCAGCGCGATGGTGGCGCGCACGTCGGACAGCGCGTCGTGCGCGGCCTCGTGCAGCAGGCCGTTGGCCTTGGCCAGGTCTTCCAGCCTGAAGCTGGGCTTGCCGTCGTCCTTGACCGGCCACTGGATGCCCTCGGGGCGCAGCGCGTAGGTCATGCGCACCACGTCCAGCAGGTCCCAGCGGCCGCAGCCGTTTTGCCATTCGCGCGCGTACGGATCGATGAGATTGCGCCAGAACATGAAGCGCGTCACCTCGTCGTCGAAGCGGATGGTGTTGTAGCCGACGCCGATGGTGCCCGGCTGCGAGAAGGCTTGCTCGATGGTAGCCGCGAACTGGTGCTCCGGCACGCCCCATTCCAGGCACTGCTGCGGCGTGATGCCGGTGATCAGGCAGGATTGTGGATCAGGCAAGAAGTCGTTGGCGGGCTTGCAGTACAACATGATCGGATCGCCGATCTCGTTGAGTTCGGCATCGGTGCGGATCGCGGCGAATTGCGCCGGGCGATCGCGGCGGGGAACGGCGCCAAAGGTTTCGTAGTCGTGCCAGAGGAAGGTCTGATTAGTCATAGGGTGCTACAGAAATTTAAAAAACTGCCGATAATTGCAGCGTGTTCAATGAGGAGCAACATCATGGCTACTCCCGTATCGGTTACTTCAAGCAATACCAATGCCGCTACCCAGGTTCAGTCCAAGGACGACAAGCCGGTGTCGGCGTCGGCCAAGGCCAAGGCGGAGCTGAATGCCTCCATCGTACAGGCTTCGCTGTCGGTATCGATCAATTCTTCGAACGAACCGCTGTCGGTGGTGCTGAAAACCGCGCTGACCGGCATTAACGAGGCGCTCAAGAACGATGGTTACGGCGATGACGCGATCCAGAACGCCATGTCGCAGGATAATACCCCGGAAGGCACCGCCGGCCGCATTGTATCCTTGTCCACCGGATTTTTCGAAGCGTACAAGCAGCAGCATCCGGGCGAGGACGAGGGCGAGTTGCTCAACAAGTTCATGGATACCATCAAATCCGGCATGGAACGCGGCTTCAAGGAGGCGCGCGAGGTGCTGCAGGGGCTGAACGTGCTGAACGGCGACATTGCGTCCAATATCGACAAGACGTACGAGCTGGTGCAGAAGGGCTATGCCGATTTCATCGCGGCGCACCAGCCGAAGGCGGACGGCGCGGCGGAGGGCAGCGCGAGCGCCAGCAGCAGCGCCAGCGCCACGATCGGCACCAACAAGACGGCCCAAGCCGCCTGACGCAGCGCCCGCACGCAGGGCGCCGGCAAACACCCGCGCTCGCACCTGCGTGACCGCGCCGCCGTCACCGGCCGTCGCACCGGCGAAGGCCGGTGCCCATGCTGAGGCAGCGCACCGGCGGCCGGCATCACGGTCAGGCCGCGACCTGGTCGCGGCCCAGTTCCTTGGCGCGGTACAGCGCGGCGTCGGCCGCCGCGATCAGATCATGCTCATTCTGCTGCGGCCGCAGCACCGCAACCCCCAGCGACGCCGTGATATGCGGCAACGGCTGGCGCATGTCGGCAAACACCTTTGCCTGCCGCATGCGCTCGCACAAGCGCTCGGCCACCGCCACCGCCACCTTGTCGCTGGTATCCGGCAACAACACCATCATTTCCTCGCCACCGTAGCGCACCGCAAAATCGGTCGGCCGCAGCGCCCCGCTCAACACCTGCGCCGCCGCGCGCAAGGCCTCGTCGCCGGCCAGGTGGCCATGGGTGTCATTGAATTTCTTGAAGTGATCCAGATCGATCATGATCAGCGCCAGCGGCGCGTTGGAGCCGTGCGCGGTGGCCACCATGGTCGGCAACAAATCGTTGAGCCAGGCGCGGTTGTACAAGCCGGTCAGACCATCGATCATCGACAGCTGGCGGTAGAACTCGCCCAATTTCTGCCGCCGCCGCAGTTGCGCGTTGGCGGCGCGGATGCGGAACGACAGCAGCCGCAACAGATTGCGCGCCAGCACGTTCGACTCATCAATGAGCTGCCATACCAGGTCGGCCTCGATCACCAGCACCTCGCTTTCCTCCAGCGCCGTGATGCTCGACAGATTGGCCTCCTCATCCAGCACCGACTGCTCGCCCACGCTTTCGCCCGGCAGGATCTTGCTGACCGTGCCGTCGGCCATGCCGGTGCGGGTATCGCTGGCCACCGACAGCGCGCCGCGCAGCAGGATGTACAGGCGCGCGCGGTTGGACTCGGTGATCGCCTCGCCGGCGTCCAGCAGCATGATCGGGCAGTGGGCCAGCAGTCTGGCGACGGCGGCATCGTCATCCGAGTTGCGCAGCATCTGCAGATCGCTGACCTGGTAACCGGATGTGCCGAATGTGCTGAATTCTTTCAAAGGTGTCTCGCAGGATGCCAAAAGGCAATCAATAGTTCTGGAATTATCATATCCGAAAACGCTGGCGGCGTGGTTCAATAACGGCATCGCAACCGACTGGATACAACATGAGCTTTATCGACGCGCTGGGCACCGCCCACCAACCCGATCCGCACGCGCGCATCGTCTCGCTGGTGCCCTCGATCACCGAGCTGCTGTGCGATCTCGGCCTGGCGGCGCAGGTGGTCGGGCGCACCGGGTTCTGCATCCATCCGTGGGAGGTGGTGCAGGACATCCCCAAGGTCGGCGGCACCAAGGACGTCAACCTGGACAAGATCCGCGCGCTGGCGCCGACGCACGTCGTGCTCAATATCGACGAAAACGAAAAGCCGACCGCCGACGCGCTGGCCGAGTTCGTGCCTAACCTGGTGGTCACGCATCCGCTGCGGCCATACGACAACGTGGCGCTGGCGCGGCTGATGGGCGGCGTGTTCTGCCGCCAGCGCCAGGCGGAAGAGTGGTGCGCGGCGTTCGAGCAAGAGTACGCGTTGCTGAAAGCCGCGCCCAAGGGGCCGCCGCAAACCATGCTGTACTGCGTCTGGCAGGACCCGTGGATGACGATCTCGAGCGACACCTACATCGCGCGCATGCTGGCCGAAATCGGCTGGAGCGTGCCGGACTTGGGCGAGGAGCGCTATCCGGCATTCCGCTGGTCGCGCCAGTTGATTGACAGCGTGGATGGCGTGCTGCTGTCGAGCGAGCCGTACCGGTTCACCGAAGCGCATGCGGATGTGCTGGAGCGGCAGATCGGCAAGCCGGTGCTGCTGGTGGATGGGGAGATGATGTCGTGGTATGGCAGCCGTGCGCTGCAAGGCTTGCGCTACCTGCGGGAGCTGGCGCAACGCTGATGGCGCGCCAGCCCCGCGGCGGGGATTACTCGTCAGCGTTGGCGACGGCGGCCGACACGGCCGCCACGCCTTCGGCATGGCGCTTGTTGTCGTGCAGCTTGCCGACGGCGCTATCGATAGCGCGTTTCAGCTTGTCGGTGGCGCCGCTGATGGCCTGGTGCAGCGTGGCCGCGTGGTCGCTGACGGCAATCGGCTGCAGGCCGGTGAGACGGGCTTCCATCAGGCAGCGGGTTTCGCCATCGGCCGATTTCTGGCCCAGGTTGTCGCTCAGATGGACTTCAACGCGCGTGATCTGCTCGCCGAAGCGGTGGAGGGCATTGCTCACAACGGTTTGGACATGGTCGTCCAGGCCAGCGTGATGAGTGATGGTTTTATCGGTATTCACTTGGATTTGCATAGCTTGCTCCTGTTGTTTGACTGCGAGACCATCTTACTCCTTCCAGGCTTAAGTGGGCGTTAATTGCTTAACGTCCACTTGATCTGACCATGCTTTCTAGCCGTTGAGCAAGGAGGCGGCGATGTTGATCGACAAACCGAGGATGGCCAGGTTGTAGAAGAAGCACAGCACCGACTGGCCCAGCACCACCTGGCGCAGCTCGCGCGTGCGCACCGCCACGTCCGAGGTCTGCACCGCCACGCTGATGGTGAACGAGAAGTACAGGAAGTCCCAGTAATTCGGCACCAGGTCGCCGTCCGGGAAGCCGAGCGCCTTGTCGTCGCTGTCGTTGGTGTAGTACAGGTGCGCGTAGTGCGAACAGAACATGATGCCGACCATGAACCACGAGCCGACCAGTGTCAGCACCGCCAGCGCGTAGCGCAGCGTCAGCGTTTCGTCCGGCAGGTTCTTGGTGGTGGCCAGTTGCGAGACGATGGCCGCCAGGCTGGCCAGCACCGCCAGCGACAGCACCGACAGGATCACCGGCCCTTTTTCATCCTGGCGCGCGGCGGCGCGCTTGATGTCGTGGTGGTCGGCCTTGGCCATCATCCAGCCCATGGTGGCGATGTAGGTCCATACCAGCACATCCCACGACGCCATCAGGCGCGTCAGCCATGGCCAGTTGTCCGGGAAAAACGGCGCGGCGATGATGCCGGCCACAATCGCCATGCTCAGGTGCGGACGGCTGTGGATGATGGCGGGCCAACGGATACGCAAGCTCATTTTTTCTCCTCGTGCGGGAAACGGTCCATGCGCGACAGCACCGGGAACAGCACGGTCCACGCGCCCACCACGGCCAGCGTGGCGGCGCCGCCGAACAGCACCGCGCGCGTCAGGCCCATCCAGCCGGCGGTGAGGCCGGATTCAAATTCGCCCAGTTCGTTGGACGCGCCGATGAACACCGAGTTGACGGCGCTGACGCGGCCGCGGATTTCGTCCGGCGTTTCGTACTGCACCAGCAGGTGGCGCACGTAGACGCTGATCATGTCGCCGGCACCCATCAGGAACAGCGACACCAGCGCGATGGCGAAGGTGGTGGTGGCGCCCAGCACGAGGGTGCCGAGGCCGAACACCGCCACGCCGCCCAGCATCCAGGCGCCGACCCGGCGCGTGATCGGGAAGAAGGCCAGCACGATCGAGCACAGCGCCGCGCCGATGCCCGGCGCGCTGCGCAAGGCGCCCAGGCCGCCCGGCCCGACGTGCAGCACGTCGTGCGCCAGCGCCGGCAGCAGCGCGGTGGCGCCGCCGAACAGCACGGCGAACAGGTCGAGCGAAATCGCCCCCAGCACCACTTTCTTGTTCCACACGAAGCGCAGGCCCTCCAGCACCGTGTGCCACGAGGCCGGGCCGCTGGCGCTGGCCTGCTTGACCGACTTCACCATGCACATCATGACCACCGCCAGCAACAGCAGCGTCGACGAAATCATATAGACCGTTTTCGGCCCGGCCAGGTAGAACAGGCCGCCCAGCGTCGGCCCCATGATGACGGCGACGTGGAAGCTGGACGAACTCAGCGCCACCGCCTTGCTGAAGCTCTCCTGCGGCACCAGGTTGACCAGGATCGCCTGCGTGGCCGGCCCCATGAAGGCGCGCGCGCTGCCATACACCGCCAGCACCGCGAACACCGGCCACACAGCGCGCAGGCCGGTGTAGGTGAAGCCCAGCAGCATCAGCCCGCACAGCAGCTGGGCGCCCAGCGTCAGCGCGATCAGGTTGCGGCGGTCATAGCGGTCGGCGGCATGGCCGGCGATGAGGATCAGCAGCAGGAAGGGCAGGAATTGCGACAGGCCGATCAGGCCCAGGTCGAACACATTGTGCGTCAGCGAATAGACTTGCCAGCCGATGGCGACGTTTTGCATCTGCACGGCCAGCGTGGCCAGCGTGCGGGCGGACAGGTAGAGGGTGAAATTGCGGTGGCGCAGGACGCTGAAACCGTTGCGGGAACTGTCTGACATTGGGGCTTTCGGGATGCGGAGCCCCGGGACTCCGCATCCCGAGGGCCCGGCGGGTTGGATGCTGTTATTGGTGGATGTCGGCCTCGGAGGTGAAGGCGTCGGCGTAGAACTCTTCCTCCGGCAGGCCGCAGCGCGCGACAAAGTCGGCCTTGGCCGACTCCACCATGACCGGCGCGCCGCAGGCGTAGACCTGGTGGCCGGACAGGTCCGGCAGGTCGGCCATCACCGCCTGGTGCACGTAGCCGGTGCGGCCGGCCCAGTGGTCTTCCGGCAGCAGGTTGGACAGCACCGGCACGTAGCTGAAGTTCGGCATGCTGGCGGCCCACTCGCGGCACAGCGCGTCCATGTAGATATCCTGCGGCCGGCGGCCGCCCCAGTACAGCGTCATCTGGCGGGACGAGCCCTGCGCGCGCAGGTGCTCGACGATGGCCTTGATCGGCGCGAAGCCGGTGCCGGAGGCCAGCAGCACCATCGGCTTGTCGCTGTCCTCGCGCACGAAGAAGGTGCCCATCGGGCCCTCGAAGCGCAGGATGTCGCGCTCCTTCATGGTGGTGAACACCTGGTCGGTAAACAGGCCGCCCGGCAGGTGGCGGATGTGCAGCGTCAGCGGCTGGCCCAGGTCCGGCGCGGTGGCCAGGCTGTAGCTGCGGCGCTTGCCGTCCTTGAGCATGAATTCGATGTACTGGCCGGCGCGGAACTTCAGCGTTTCGTTGGCCGGCAGTTGCAGCGTCATGACGATGACGTCGGCCGCCACTTTTTCCAGCGTCGACACGCGCGACGGCATCTTGCGGATCGGGTAGTCGTCGCTGCCGGCCACCTCGCGCGCTTCGATCACCACGTCGCTGTGCGGGATGGCGCAGCAGAACAGCGACATGCCATTGGCTTCCTCCTCCTTGGGCAGGGCGCGCTCCTGGTGCGGCTTGTGGGTGATGTCGCCGGACAGGACCTTGCCCTTGCAGGAGCTGCAGGCGCCGTTCTTGCAGCCGTACGGCAGGCCGACGCCGGCGCGCATGGCGGCCGTCAGGATGGTTTCGTCTTCCTCGCAGCTGAATTGGTGGCCGCTGGGCTGTACAGTGATGTGAAACGTCATACGATATCAAGCAGGTGGCATCAAACCCGGTATTTTACCTTAGTCGGCGGGTTCGGCCGGCCGCCGCTGTGGCGGGCGCAAGGCCGATTCGTGGTACATGACGTTGATGCGCGCCACGTACTTGGGCCGGCCCGCGCCCACCCGCGTGCCGGCGTGCGACACCGAATCGGTGGAAAAGCCATGCCGGAAAAACAGGGCCGCGCCCTTGCGCGGCTGGACGTCGACCACCTTGCCGTCGCGCCCGTACAGGCGGGTGGCGCCGCCGTTGACGCCGTCGCCGGCATCGTTCAGGTACAGCAGCATGGTCAGGCGCGAGCGCAGGCCGTCCCAGGTGTCCATGCGCTGGCGGTCGGCGCTCAGGCCGTAGCCGGGCCAGTCGCCGTCCAGGTGGCGGTTGAAGACGTCGTCGGCGTCATAGCGGTACATATTGATGCGGTGGCTCAGTTCGGGATGCAGCGGCACGCCGTCGATCTCGGCCGGCAGCAGCGCGGCCAGGCGTTGATAGATCGGCCCCAGCAGCGTTTGGTCCGCCACCCAGTGCACGGTCTTGTTCATGCGCATGCCGGGCGGGGTGCTGATGCCGGGCGCCTCGCTGCGGTAGCCCAGCTGCTCCGACCAGGCGACCAGCGCGTCGGCCTCGTCCGGCGTCAGCACGTTGTCGATTTCAAAGGCCAGCAGGCCGCCCAGATCGATGTCGCGCCGCTGTTGCCGCAATGCCGGCCGCGCCTGCAGTTGCAGGGCCGGCGGCAGCTGGCGGAAGGCGTGCACCGGCGTGCGCGCCACCGCGCCGCCCATTGGCAGCGAGCCGGTCAGCTCGGCCACGGTGTGGTGGGGATAGTCCATGGACGCCTCCTTACCAGCTGCCGACATTCGGCATCGATACCCACGGCTCGGCCGGCGGCAGCGGCCGGCCCTCCTGCAGCAGCTCGACCGAGATGCCGTCCGGCGAGCGCACGAAGGCCATGTAGCCGTCGCGCGGCGGCCGGCTGATGGTGACGCCATGGTCGAGCAGGCGCTGGGTGGCGGCGTAGATGTCCGGCACCGAATACGCCAGGTGGCCGAAGTTGCGGCCGCCGCTGTAGGCGTGCTCGTCCCAGTTGTGGGTCAGCTCGACCTGGGCCTCGCGGTCGCCCGGCGCGGCCAGGTAAATCAGCGTGTAGCGGCCGGCCGGCACGTTGATCTGGTGCACCACTTCCAGGCCGAGGGCGTCGCGGTAAAAGCCCAGCGATTGCGCCAGGTCGGCCACGCGGACCATGGTGTGCAGGTATTTCATGGTGTTCTCCAGCAAATGTCGATGGCGGCAGTGTGGCAGAAGGGGGCGCGGCTGGGGACTGGCCGGGAACGCTAACTGTTTCAACGCGGCGTTGATAATGTCCCTTACAATCGCGGCATGAAAACCTCCAACTTCCACCGCCCGCGCCTGCTGATCGTGGGCTGCGGCGACGTCGGCATGCGGCTGCTGCCCTTGCTGGCCCGCCATTTCCGCGTGTTTGCCACCACCAGCCAGGCCGGGCGCCGCGCCGAACTGCGGGCCGCCGGCGCCGTGCCGCTGGTCATCGACCTCGACCAGCCGGCCACGCTGCGCCGGCTGGACGGGCTGGCGCCGTGGGTGGTGCACCTGGCGCCGCCGCCGGCCGATGGCGTGCTGGACACGCGCACCCGCAATCTGACGGCGGTGCTGCCGGCCGGCGGCAAGGTGGTGTATATCAGTACCACGGGCGTCTATGGCGATTGCGGCGGCGCGCTGTTCGACGAGAGCCGGCCGGTGGCGCCGCGCAACGCCCGGGCGTTGCGGCGGGTGGATGCCGAGCGCACGCTGCGGCGCTGGGCGTGCCGCGCCGGCGCCACGCTGTCCATCCTGCGCGTGCCCGGCATCTATGGCGCCGACCGGCTGCCGCTGAAGCGCTTGCGCGAGGGCACGCCGGCGCTGATCGACGCCGACGACGTCTACACCAACCACATCCATGCCGACGACCTGGCCGCGATCATCGTGCGGGCCTTGTATCGTGCGCTACCTCACCGTGCCTACCATGCGGTAGATGACAGCGATATGAAGATGGCGCAGTATTTCGATGCGGTCGCCGATGCGTTCCAGCTGCCGCGCCCGCCACGCCTGCCGCGCGCCGAACTGCAGCGGGTGGTGTCGCCGGCGCTGTTGTCCTTCATGTCGGAGTCGCGCCGCCTGCGTAACGACCGCATCAAGCGCGAACTGGGCGTGCGGCTGCGCTACCCGAGCGTGGCGGCCACGCTGGCGCGAATGTAAAGATATGTAAAGCAGCAACAGAAGTTAAAGCAGTGAAAGTCTGTCGTCAGTTTTCTGTGACAAACTTATAAGCTGACTTATTTGATGCATATCAAATAAGTCAACACATGTTAAGATACTGTTAGCCATCTTCCACGAAGGAGTGCGCGCATGTCAGCCACTTTGCAGCCGACCAAGGAGCAGGTTCGCGCTTACATGCAGCAGCGTCAGCGGGATTTTGGCCACTGCCCGCCGCCGGTGCCGGAAGAAATCCGCCGCCAGCTGGGCTGGCACTGCAATCCGCAACATGCCGAGCATTTTTCCTCTTCCACGTTGTTCCTCCCAGGCACGATCGCCCAACTGGCCACGCTGATGGCGGTTGAATGGTGCTTCCTTGCCGCCGGCGTCACCCGTCCAAGTTGATCTTTACATACTTTGATACTTATTTTTACAACAGATATACGCACTACCACACAAAATAGGGTTAGAATCTCACTAAATCTCACAGAAACGTCTGTTGAGTTAGCCCTTTTGTAACGTCAGCGTGTATTACCTTGGTTAAGCACTAAAACGCGGCATAAATGTTCGTGGTTTCTCGTGCTTCGATGGTAATTGAGCTAAAAATTTTTCTTATCCATGTGTCGTTTTTTTGCAAAATCGACCGCGAACTTACTTAAACTACTATGTCCCTCAAAGAAATCACCGCGTCGCCGACTTATAACCCGAACCGTGTGCTGGACGCCATCATCGAAAAACTGCAACTGAAAAACGATGCGGCGCTGTCCCGCGCGCTGGAAGTGGCTCCTCCGGTCATCTCCAAGATCCGTCACAACACGCTGCCGATTGGCGCGACCATCCTGATTCGCATGCACGAGATCAGCGATTTCAGCATTCGCGAACTGCGCGAAATGATGGCGTCCTGATAGCGGACAGGCAAAAGAAACGGCGCGCACTTCAGAGTGACGCGCCGTTTTTTTTACCCCAAAACGTAAGGGTCTGACCCCGTACGGGGTCAGACCCTGGCGCCGCGGTGTGCGGGGTGTGGCGGTGCCGTCCGCAGTGACGGCCTCCTCGCGTAGGCTTGGGGGCCAGGTTGTGGCTTACCCCGCTATGCCGAGGTGCTGATGGTGGTGCCGATGCGCTGGCCGCTGGTGTTGACGGTCGGCGCGACCGCCGCCTGCGGCGGTGGTGGCGGTGGCGGCTGCTCGACCTTCTCGGCGGGCCGGTCCACGGCTTTTACCTGCTCAGGTTGGCGGTTGGGGGCGGCTTGCTGGATCGCGGTGGTATTGCTCGAAGCGACGGTATTGACGGCCATGATGAACTCCCATCATCTGTAGACTTCCGAGTATGCCACTTTTTTTGGCAAGCCGCCCGGTTTTTGTGCGTCAAACGGGTTGGGCCAGGCGAGGGCGCTGGCTGTAGAAGCTGGATTGTTGCGCCACCACGATCTCGCCGGCCACCACGCCCGAGTGGGCGACGTCCGGCAGCGCGCCGGAGTGGGCAAACGCCCCGGTCACCACGCCCGAGTGCGCGCTCCGCGCCGGCGCCGCCGCGCGCACATAGTCCTCGCCAAACGTCTCCTCGTACAGCTCTTTCATGCGCTGGCCAACCCGCACGTGCGCCGTCTCGTCATCCTCGCCACGCAGGCCGATGTACGGGAAATGGTGCAGGTAGTGGCCGAACACGGCGTCGCAATCGGCGTGGTATTTCATCGTGTCCAGGATGTGGTAATGCCAGAAGGTGTCGACGTCGACCAGCGGCGCGGTCTGTTCGTGCGGGTACTTCTTCATCAGGTGCAGGAAACGGCGGTATTCGAACTCGACGGCGTTGGCGCGCTCCAGCGTCCAGCCTTCGCCGGACTCCTGGTGCATCAGCTTGACTTTGATCGGTTCCAGGTCCAGGGCGGCGATGGCGTGCAGGGTTGGGGCATTCATCAGGATCTCCTTTGCTGTATTGATGCGGGTTGAAAAGGCTGCGAATGCCTTTGATTTTGCCCGGAGGAGAGAGGTGTTCCTTGAGGTTAATCAATGTTTCAAAGGAAATTTTACAACGCCAGGTCGGCGGTGCTGGCGGCCGGCAGGGGTAACTGCGACGTGGCCGGGTCGCTGACCGGCACGGCGATGGCCACCGTCGTGCCGGCGTTGGGACTGCCGGCGATCGAGCAGGTGCCGCCCAGCAGGCTGATACGCTCTTCGATGCCGACCAGGCCGAACGAGCCGATCTTGTTGCGGCTGCTGTCGCGCACGCCGATGCCGTTGTCGGTGATGGTCATGCACAGCATGCCGCCGGTTTGCAGCAGTTCCACGCGCACCAGGCTGGCGTGGGCGTGCTGCAGAATATTGCTGAGCGACTCTTGCAGCACGCGGAAGAAGGCGGTGGCGCGCTGGTCGTCGATGCGGATTTCGGTATCGTGGTCGATCAGCTCGCACACCATGCCGGAGCGCGCGCGAAACTGGGCGATCTGCCACTCCACCGCCGCGTTCAGGCCCAGGTCCAGCACCGTCGGGCGCAGGTCGTTGATGATGTGGCGCACGCTCTTGATGCTGCTGTCGATCTGGCTCAGCATGCGCTGGGCGCGCGCGTGCAGGCGCGGGTGGCGGTGGCGCGTGCGCGTGGCGAACATGTCGACGTCGATGCGCAGCACCAGCAGGTTCTGGCCGAGGTCGTCGTGGATTTCCCGCGCGATGCGCTTGCGCTCCTGTTCCTTGATCTGGTCCGAGTGCGCCGCCAGCCGGCGCAGCTTGTGGTGCGATTGCTGCAGCCGCGCCTGGCTGTTGCGCAGCTCGCGCGTCATTTCCTTGGCCATCTTCACCGCCCGCATGCGCGACGACGACAGCGTGTGGAACAGCAGGTAGAACAGCAGCGAGCCGGTGAAGCCGCACAGCATCGCCAGCCAGGGCAGCCAGATGTCGAAGCGGCTGTACCAGTTGGCCTTGGGCGCGCTGAAGTGCGCGCTCCAGCGGCGATGGTGGAAGTCGACCGGCAACACCACGCTGAACAGGCCGCTGCCGCGCGGCGGGCTGCCGGCTGGGTTGCTGTCGAATAGCTGCACCGGTGTGCGCGGCGCGCCGGCTTCGCCGGTGTCGTACAGCACCAGCCGGGTGTCGAGCACCTGCATCGGCTCCAGCGCCGCCGCCACCAGCCGCGGCACGCTGAAGCCGATGCCCACCGAGCCGACGTAGGCGGCGCGGCGCTGGGCCACGGTCCGCAGCGGCGCGCCGTTGCGGTACACCGGCAGGCGCAGCGCCAGGCCAGCGCCCAGCGGCTGGTGGGCGCTGTCGATCGGCAGCCCCGAGGCGCTGAGGTCGCCGGTGTCGCGGCCCTGACGCAGCGCCCGCGCCACCGGCGCCCGGTAGCCGATGTCGCGGCCGATTTTTTCGCGGAATTCGTCCAGCGGCTCGATCATCGTCAGCACCCAGTATTCCGCGCGGCGCTCGGCTGGCTGGATGCTGAGCCGGGCCGGATAGCCGGGCGCCACGCCGAAGCTGGCTTGTTCCAGCGCGTCGCGGCCGGCGTCGGTCACGTACAGGGCATAGTTGATGTTGTCCAGCGCGGGGAACTGCTTGTCGATATCGAGCCCGCTGACGTAGCGGTGAAAGCTGGCGCGGTCCACGTGCTCGGCCGCGTGGAAGAAGCTGGCGGTGCCGCGCAACACGTCGGTGTAGGCGTTCAGCCGCGAGCTGATGTTGTATTGGGCGTTTTGCGCCTGGTGCAAAAACCGCTCGCTGGCATCGTAGTCGATGGTGCGGTGGGCCCCCAGGTAAAACAGTCCGCCTATCCCCAGCGACAACAGCACCCCCGCCCACCATACCGGCCGGGAAGCGGGGAATAGCTGTCTGTGGGCGATGGCCATAATATTTTGACTATAGGAAATAAGCCTTCGCCGAGTCAAGCAGCTTTGCAAAAAAGCTATTTGTCCTGGACGGTTAGTCAACTTAAAGTCAACAAAAAACGGCGCCACGCGGGCGCCGTTTTGAGTGGAGCGGGGGCGGCTTATTTCGCGACCCAGCTGTCCTTCAGCGTGACGATGCGGTTGAACACCGGCTTGCCGGGCTGCGAGTCGACGCGGTCGGCCACGAAGTAGCCATGGCGCTCGAACTGGAAGCGCTGGTCCGGCTGCGCCGCGCGGATGCCCGGCTCCAGGTAGGCCTTCACCACTTCCTTGGCGTTCGGATTCAGCAGCGACAGGAAGTCCTTGCCGCCGGCGTCCGGCTGGGCGTCGGTGAACAGGCGGTCGTACAGGCGCACTTCGGCTTCCACGGCAGCGGCGGCCGACACCCAGTGGATGTTGCCCTTGACCTTGTAGTTGTCCGAGCCCGGCGTGCCCGACCTGGAATCCTCGAAGTACTTCACGTGCACGGCGACGACCTTGCCGTTTTCATCCTTGTCGTAGCCGGTGCACTCGGTCACGTAGCCGTGGCGCAGGCGCACGCGGCTGCCCGGAGCGTCGCCGATCGGCGGGTAGTAGCGGAAATAGCCCTTGGTCGGCACTTCCATGAAGTCCTCTTCTTCGATCCACAGCTCGCGCGAGATCGGGAAGGTGCGCACGCCCATCTCCGGGTGGTGCGGGTGGACCGGCGAGGTGCACTCCTCGGTCTGGCCTTCCGGGTAGTTGTCGATGATCAGCTTCAGCGGGCGCAGCACGGCGGTGGCGCGCGGCGCTTTCGGGTCCAGGTCCTCGCGCACGCAGCCTTCCAGCGTGCTCATGTCGATCCAGCCGTCGGCCTTGGTCACGCCGATGCGCTCGCAGAACAGGTGGATGGATTCCGGCGTGTAGCCGCGGCGGCGCAGGCCGACGATGGTTGGCATGCGCGGGTCGTCCCAGCCATCGACGATCTTTTCCTCGACCAGCTGGCGCAGCTTGCGCTTGGAGGTCACCACGTAGGTCAGGTTGAGGCGCGAGAATTCGTACTGGCGCGGCACCGGCAGCGTGAAGAAGCCGCCTTTCGACAGGGTTTCCAGCAGCCAGTCGTAGAACGGGCGGTGGTCCTGGAATTCCAGCGTGCAGATCGAGTGGGTGATGTTTTCCAGCGCGTCCGAAATCGGGTGCGTGTAGTCGTACATCGGGTAGATGCACCAGGCGTCGCCGGTGCGCACGTGGTGCGCGTGGCGGATGCGGTAGATGGCCGGGTCGCGCATGTTCATATTGGGCGAGGACATCGCGTCTTCGCTGATCTTGGCGCGCACGATGTGTTCGCCGTCGGCGTACTTGCCGGCCTTCATGTCGCGGAAGATCTGCAGCGATTCGGCGGCCGGCCGGTCGCGGAACGGCGAATTCTTGCCGGGGGTATTGAAGCTGCCGCGGTTGGCCGCCATATCCTCTGCCGACTGGCTGTCGACGTAGGCGTAGCCGTGTTCGATCAGCCACTCGGCCATGGTGTACAGCTGGTCAAAGTAGTCCGACGCGTAGTGCAGGTGGTGCTCGACCGAGCCGTCAGCCTTCGGATAGTCGTAGTCAAAGCCCAGCCACTTGACGCTGTCGATGATGGTGTCGACGTATTCCTGCTCTTCCTTGGCCGGGTTGGTATCGTCGAAACGCAGGTTGCAGCGGCCGTGGTAGTCGCGCGCCAGGCCGAAGTTCAGGCAAATCGACTTGGCGTGGCCGACGTGCAGGTAGCCATTTGGTTCCGGCGGGAAGCGGGTGATGACGCTCGGCATGCCTTGGCGGTCGTGGGTGCCGGCCGCGATATCGTGCTCGACGATGGCGCGCAGGAAATTGGATGGGTGCGCTGGCGCTGGGCTGTTTTTGTCGTTGCTCATCTGGAAGTTGAATTAGGCAAAAGTTCTATATTGCTCCATTTTACCGTATTGCCAGTGGGGATATGGCGGCGCGGTATAATGATCGATTAATTTGTTTCCGCACCAAGGCCCGGAGTTTCCAAATGGAAAATTATTACAACACACTGGGTATCGCGCCGAACGCCAGCGAAGAGGAGATCAAAAAGGTCTATCGCTCGCTGGCCATGCGCTTCCACCCGGACCGCAATCCCGAACCTGGCGCCGACGCGCGCTTCAAGGCCGTCACCAAGGCCTACGAGATCCTGTCGGACCCGGTCAAGCGCGAGGAATACAACCAGAGCCTGAATCACCGCATCATCATCGACGCCGAAGCCGAAGCGTACCAGCTGTGGCGTTCGCTGTTCGCGCTGCACGGCACCACGCTGCCGGCGGCCTGATACCTGTTTTGAGAAAGTAAGCAATGAGAAAAGTACACCCCGAGTTCGCCTATCAGGCGCGCGAACTGGAAGGCCAGATCGACGGCATCCTGGGCGATCCGCCGGACCGCAAGAACTACCAGCGCATGGTGGACGCGCTGGTGGGCGAGTACGCCCAGGGCGGCGGCATCGAGGACGTCAATATGCTGGCCTTTGCGCTGGTCGACCACATCGAGTTCACCAATCCGAAGGGCCTGCTGGCCGAGGCCGAGGACTACGAGTTCGGCGACGCCGCGCGCGTGTTCGCCATGGCCGAGTGCAAGGGCGAGGAGGCGGGCAAGATGTACGCGGCCATCGCCGACAGCATGCCGGACCTGGCGCGCCAGGCCATCATCACCGCCTTCCTGCACAAGAATCCGCGCAAGTGGGACGACGACGACCAGTCGCTGGACCAGCTGTCGGCCAATGACGATGGCGACGATGTCGAGGAAGACGACGCCGCCAGCGACGACTTCGCGCAAATGTTCGACCAGGATGGAGAATAAGCATGTCCGAGAAATCTAATCTGCCCGCACTGAGCAAGCAAGTGACGGAACTGGTGCTGGCCGGCTCGCTGAGCCACGCCGAGGAAGCCTTTGCCGAGGCCGCCGACCAGTTCGGCGACCTGGCGGTGGTGGAAGTGCTCAACAACATCCCGCCGCAGGTGACCGCGCTGCACATGGCCGGCTTTGACGGCGGCAAGATGTCGCTGACCACGCTGCTGGTGCCGCCGAAGGCCTGGGCCGACAGCCTGGCCTTCATCGCCGCCACCTGGCCGGACGACCAGATCGAGGACGATCCGGAGCGCATCGCCGAGTCGCTGTTCGCCCACATCCACGGCGTGGTGTTCGCCACCGACGACGAGGAGCGCCGCAACGAGCTGCTGGCGGCCGCCTCGGCCACCGACCACGGCGCCACCATCTTCGCCATCCTGTTCTCGCTGGCGCCGAAGGAGATCCTGGAAGTGGCCGGCGAAGTCATTTCGAAGGGCCCGTACCTGACCGGCCAGACCTCGTCCGACAGCGACATCGTGCCGGTGGCGATCGCGCTGGCGCAGGCGTCGGAAGACGGCTGGGACCGCGCGCTGTTCGAGCTGTTCCCGGAATTCCGCCACAGCGCCGACCTGGCCGACGCCGAGTACGACGACGATCCGGACGCCGAGCCGACCATCCTGCAGCGCTCGACCAAGGAGCTGCTGTACCGTCTGCGCAAGCAGGTGCCGTCCACGCGTGCTGTGCGCACCACGCGCCGCACGGTCGGCACCAACATCTTCTCGTGACGGGCGGCCCATCGATGCTGCCCGCAATCGTAGTAGCAACCCTGCCGCGCCTGACCCGCGCCATCCAGCAGCTGGCCAGGCACCCGGATGATGACGCCGCCTACACGCTGGCCGACGAGCTGACCGGCATCACCGCCATGGTGGCCGAGAAGTTCACCAACGACCGCACCGCCGAAGGCATCCAGAAGGCGCTGCAGCTGACGGTGGGCTGCGTGTCGCTGGGGCTGGACCACGCGCTGCCGGACGAGGACGACCTGGCCGCGCTGGACCTGCTGATCGACGAGGGCGCCGAGCACGCCTTCCAGATCGGCTTCCGCATGATCAAGGAGCTGTCGTCGCTGCCGGAGGACGCGCTGGTGGGCGAGTACGACACCGACCCGGTGTACGCCGCGCGCCGCCTGCGCGAGAAGTTCATCGACATCTGCCAGACCGATCCGAACCAGAACTGGGACGGCACGGCGCGCTATGCGGTGCAGTTCAAGCAGCGCAAGGAAGTGCAGGCGGTGGTGCGGCTGGCCGGCTGGCTGCGCCGTCACAACACCGAGGGCCCGGTCAGCGACGCCGACCTGAATGCCGAGGGCGTGATCGCGCTGGCCATCATCTTCGCGGTGGAGGGCGGCGGCCGCATCGTCGCGCGCACCGGCCAGAAGGAGTTTGAGCGCTTCGTCAAGGCGGTGCGCAAGAACAAGCCGGACTACGAGGCCGGCTGGGCCGAGCTGGTGGCCAAGGTGCCGGCGCAGCACCATCCGGTGCTGCTGGAGCGCATCGACAGCTACCGCCAGACCTGCACGGTGCTGCAAAACATCAAGGGCCGCACGGCCATGAAAACCTTGTTCGCGGAACTGGAAAACTACGCCGGCTCCGAGCTGGACGCGGACTACTCCTGACCCCCGCCCCCGTCGTTCCGGCGAAGGCCGGAACCCATGGAACGCATGCTCGTCATGGACTCCGGCTTTCGCCGGAGTGACGGGTATGTGGACGGGTGCGTGGACGTGGACGGGCCGCCTCGGCAGCCACCTCCACGAACGCCGCCACCAGCGGCGACGCCGCATCCTTCCGCTTGGCCAGATACAACGCCGTGGTGGCCGAAGCGTCAGCCATCGGCCGGTAGCAGACATCGCTCATGCGGATGATGTCAAACGAACTCGGCAGCACCGACACGCCGCAACCGGCCGCCACCAGGCCGATGATGGTGGACGCCTCGCCGGCCTCCATCGCAATGGTCGGCTTGAAGCCGGCCTCCCTGCACAGCCGGTTAATCTGCGGATGGATGCCGGTGCCGGCGCTTTCCGGGTACATCACCAGCGGTTCGCCGCGCAGGTCGCTGACCGCGATCTTCTTTTTCGCCGCCAGCGGGTGGCCGGCCGGCAGCACCATCACCAGCGGATCGCGCCGCAGCACGGTCAGCTCCACCGACTCCGGCAAGGTCAGCTCCGGCGGCCGCACCAGGCCCAGGTCCAGCTCGCGCGCCGCCAGCGCCTCGATCTGGCCGACGGTCGACATCTCCTGCAAGGTCAGCTGCACGCCCGGATAGCGCTGGCGGTAGCGGTTGATCATCGCCGCGAACAGCGGCGTCAGCGGCGTGGAAAAGGTGAAGCCGACCCGCAGCTCGCCGGCCTCGCCGCGCCCGGCCCGGCGCGCGGTGTGCATCGCCTGCTCGGACAAGGCCAGCACCCGCCGCGCATCGTCGAGAAACAGCTTGCCGGCCTCGGTCAGCCGCACCCAGCGCTTGCTGCGCTCCAGCAGCCGCGCGCCCACCTCCGCCTCCAGCATCTGGATCTGATGGCTCAACGGCGGCTGGCCGATATGCAGCCGCTCGGCCGCGCGCGTGAAGCTGAGCTCCTCGGCGACGGCAACAAAATAACGCAGGTGGCGCAGTTCCATTATCTTTTAAAAGTATAAGCAACGTCTCAAATATATATTGGACAGCTTAGTGACGCAATCCTAAGATAAACGCATCGCACCTCGCAGGATTACCATGTTAGCCGCCACCATGCCCCGTATCGCCCTTGGCAGCCAGGAATTCAAACGCAGCAACCGCGCCATGTTCTTCGGCGGCTTCGCCACGTTCGCGCTGCTGTACTGCGTGCAGCCGTTGATGCCGGTGCTGTCGCACGAATTCGCGCTGACGGCGGCGCAGAGCAGCATGGTGTTGTCGGTGTCGACCGGGGCGCTGGCGCTCTCGCTGGTGTTGTCCAGCGCCGTGTCGGAGCGCTGCGGCCGCAAGCCACTGATGGTGGCGGCGATGGCGGTGGCGGCCGTGATGACGCTGCTGTGCGCGTTTGCCCACAACTACCCGCAATTGCTGGTGATGCGCGCCTTGCTGGGCGCGGTGCTGGGCGGCATGCCGGCCATCGCCATGGCCTACCTGGGCGAGGAAATCGAACCGCAATCATTGGGCTTGTCGATGGGCCTGTACATCAGCGGCAGTGCCTTCGGCGGCATGGCCGGGCGGGTGATCACGTCGGTGCTGAGCGACCATTTTTCGTGGCGGTTGGCGCTGGCCGTGGTGGGCGCGGCCGGGATTTACGCCGCGTTCGAGTTCTGGCGCAGCCTGCCGCCATCGCGCCACTTCCGGCCGTCGGGCGATGGCTGGCGCGTGCTGCCGGCCGGCTTGCGGCTGCATTTCGCGGACCGGGGGCTGCCGTGGCTGTTCGCGCTGGCCTTTTTGCTGATGGGCGCGTTTGTCAGCCTGTACAACTACATCGCCTACCGGCTGCTGGGCGCGCCGTTCACGCTAAGCCAGAGCCTGGTGGGCGCGGTGTCGTTCTTCTACCTGCTCGGCATCTACAGCTCGGTGTGGGCGGGCCGGCTGGCCGACCGCTACGGCCGCCGCAACGTGTTGTGGATGATGGCCATCATCATGTTCAGCGGATTGCTGCTGACCTTGTCCAACTGGCTGCCGCTGATTTTGCTCGGGGTGGCGGTGTTCACCTATGGCTTCTTCGCCACCCATTCGGTGGCCAGCAGCTGGGTGGGGCGGCGCGCCACCAGCAACAAGGCGCTGGCGTCGGCGCTGTACCTGTTCTTCTACTACCTCGGCTCCAGCGTGGTCGGCTCGGCGACCGGCATCATGTGGGGCCGCGCCGGCTGGCCGGGCGTGGTGGCCGTGTTGTCCTGCTCGCTGCTGCTGGCGCTGCTGGTCGCGCTGCGCCTGCGCACGCTGGCGCCGCTGGGGCAGGCGGAGCGCTAGTCAGCGCGTGCGCAGCAGTTCGGCGACGGCGTCCGGCGCCAGCGGGCGGCTGAAGTAGTAGCCCTGGATTTCGTCGCAGCCCTGGGTGCGCAGGTAGTCGAGCTGGGCCGCGGTTTCCACGCCCTCGGCAATCACCCGGAAGCCGAGGCTGTGGCCGAGCGCGATCACCGAGCGCACGATGGCGGCCACCTTCGGCTGGTCCAGCATCTCGCGCGTGAAAGACTGGTCGATTTTCAGGCAATCGACCGGGAACTGCGTCAGGTAGGACAGGCTGGAATAGCCGGTGCCGAAGTCGTCGATCGACAGCGCAATGCCCAGTTGCTTGAGTTCAGTGATGACCGCCACCGCGTCGTCGACGTTGTGCATCATCAGGCTCTCAGTCAATTCCAGTTCCAGGTATTGCGGGTCGAGGCCGCTGTCGGCCAGCGCCGAACGGACCTCGTCGTGCAGCCCCTGGTCGCGGAACTGGCGCGCCGACAGGTTGACCGCCACCCGCAGCGGCGGCAGCCCGGCCTGCTGCCACGCCACCGCCTGGGTGCAGGCCATGCGCAGCACCCAGCGGCCGATGGCCACGATCATGCCGGTCTCCTCCGCCACGCCGATGAAGCGCGCCGGCGACACCGCGCCCAGCACTGGATGCTGCCAGCGCAGCAGCGCCTCCATGCCGGTCACCGCGCCGCTGCGCAGGTCCAGCTTGGGCTGGTACACCAGGCGCAGTTCGTCGCGCGCGAGCGCATGGCGCAGTTCGGTTTCGATCGAGGCGCGCTCGGCGATGCGCGCATGCATCGCCGCCTCATAGAACTGCACCTGGTTGCGGCCGGCCTCCTTGGCGCGGTACATGGCGATGTCCGCGTGCTTGAGCAGCTGCTCCGGCTCGCTGCCGTCGGCCGGGTAGACGCTGACGCCGATGCTGCAGGTCACCGCCAGCGTCTGGCCGTTCAGCGTGACCGGCGCGCCGATGGCGTCCTGCAGCAGTTGCAGCAGGCTGGACATCGGCCGCTGGTTGGCCACCGGCAGCAGCAACAGGAATTCGTCGCCGCCGAGGCGGGCCACGGTGTCGCCCTCGCTGGCGCAGGCGCGCAGGCGGTTGGCGATCACGCACAGCAGCTCGTCGCCGGCCTGGTGGCCGAGGTGGTCGTTGATCAGCTTGAAGTTGTCGAGGTCGATGAATACCAGCCACAGGCTGTGGCCGAAGCGCTGCGAGAAGGTGACTCCCTGCATCATGCGGTCATTCAGCAGCGCGCGGTTGGGCAGGCCGGTCAGGGCGTCGTGGTTGGCCTGGTGCTCCAGCTGCTCCTGGTATTCGAGGATGGCGGTCATGTCGGTCAGCACGCACACGTGGTGGCTGATGGCGCCGTCGGCGCCGCGCACCGGGCCGACGTGCAACTGGGTCCACAGCGCGGTGCTGTCGCGGTGGCGCGTGCGCAGCAGCAGCGTGACCTCCTGGCGCGACTGCATGGCGGCGTGCAGCGCCTGCTGCTGGTCGTGCGCCTGCACGCCCAGCAGCGACTCCAGGTCGTGCCCCAGCACCGCGTCCGGCGCGTGGCCGAACAGGCGGGCGAAGGCCGGGTTGGCATATTCGATGCGGTCGCTGCCGTCGTCATGGACGGTGATGACGATGGCGTTGACGCTGGCCTCCAGCGCCCGCCCGCGCAGCTGCAGCGTCAGCTCGGCCTGCTTGCGCTCGGTGATGTCCTCGATCGTGCCCAGCACGCCGATGATCTGGCCTTGCTGGTCGCGGAACGGCAGCTTGTTGATCAGGTACCAGTGGACCGTGCCGTCCGCCAGCGTCATGTGGTCTTCCTCGTTCAGGCGGCCGCGGCCGCTGGCCATGATGGCGCGCTCGTCGGCGCGGATGGCGTCGGCGTTGTGCGCCCACGGGAAATCCTCGTCGCGCTTGCCGGCGACGTCGGCGTTGCTGTGCAGGCCGGCGAAGCGGGCGAACACGCTGTTGCAGCCGAGATAGGCGCCGTCGCGGTCCTTCCAGAAGATCTGGTGCGGGATGTGGTTGATGACCAGTTGCTTGAGCTCGCGCGAGGCGTGCAGCGCCGCCTCCAGCGTGAGCCGCTCGGTCAGGTCGTGCGCGAACACCAGCCGGCCGGGCCGCCCGGACAAGGTCACCGAATGCGACGAGATGGCCACTTGCAGCAGCGTACCGTCGCGCCGCGCGTGCGTCCAGATGCCGGACTGCTCCGAGCCGCGCGCCGGCGTGGCGGCCAGGTTGCGGTCCAGCCGTTCCAGCTCGGCGGCCGGGCGGATGTCGCGGATGGTCATCTGCAGGAACTCGGCTTCCGTGTAACCGTACTGCACCACGGCGGCGGCGTTGACCACCATGAAGCGCAGCGTTTCCAGGTCGTACACCCACATCGCCAGCGGATGCGACTCGAACAGGTACTTGAAGCGCAGCCGCGATTCGTAGACATCGTAGTCGGCCAGCGGATGGGCCAGGCACAGGAAGCAGGGCGGGGCGGCGTCGGCGCGCCATTCGATGCTTTGCGTGACCGGGTGGCCGCCGCCGTCGCGGCCCAGCAGTTCGATCTCGCCGCGCCAGACGCCGCGCATGCGGGCGATGGGCAGCGCCTCGTTCTGCAGCATCGGCAGCGCCCAGGTGGCGTACAGCGTGTTGGCCGGGGTGCGGCGGGAAAGCGGACCGAGCACGTCGTCGCTGTGCTGGTTCCAGGCCAGCAGGCGGCCGTCCTCGCCGATGGCGAAGGCAAAGTAGCGGCTGGCGCCGAACAGCTGGTCGAAGGCATCCGCTTGCTGCTTGCTAGCTGCTCCGCCGCGTTGCGTCCGGTGGCGCCGGGGCGCGCGGGTGGAGGCTGGCTGCGGGTGTCGGTCCATAGCGGGTTTTGCCCATGCGAAAACGGTATGGTTCGATAGTAGCAGAAGGCTGTGGCTGGCTGGCATACTTCCGGCCCCGGCGTGTGGCGTTTTTATTTGCTTGCGGGCTGATCTGGATCAGTCTCCGGGCGGGTCGGCGCAACTGGCGGCGGGCGCCGCTGTCTCATCCGCACAGGCACCGGGGTGCCTGCTTCATGGAGGAGACCATCATGCTGCATCCGAACGATATTCAGCACCGCTTTTATTTTGTCGAGCGCGCGGTCCGGCTGGCGGCGCAGGCGGCGTCGGCCGAACCGGGCCTGCCGCGCGAACTGCGCAGTTGCCTGGAGTTGATGGACAAGCACGTCGACGGCGCGCGCGAGGTGTTGCAGGCCCGCGACGAGGCGCGCGTGCGCCAGCTGGTGCGCGACCTCGACCTGCTGGCCGAGCGCGCCCGGCGCATCTGCAACTACATCCCCACCTTGTCGGGCCAGATCAAGGGCGCGGTCACGCACATGCACAGCCAGATCCAGGAACTGAAGCGTGACATGAGTGTCTGAACGGGCAGGCCGCCGGGCGTGAGCACTACAGCACGCCTTTCGCGCGCAGGGCCGCGATGTCGTCGTCGCTGCGGCCCAGCAGGTCGCGCAGGATGGTGTCGGTGTGCTGGCCCAGCAGCGGCGGGGCGACGGCGTGGTCGGTGGGCGTGGCGGACAGGCGCATCGGGCTGCGCACCAGCTTGGTGGTGCCGGCGGTCGGGTGCGGCACCGCCATCACGATGCCGCGCGCTGCCACCTGCGGATTGCGGTAGACCTCGTCCAGGTTGTTGATCGGGCCGCACGGCACGCCCACCGCTTCCAGCGTGCTGATCCAGTAATCGCGCGGATGTTGCAGCACCATCTCGGCCAGCAGCGGCACCAGCTCGTCGCGGTGCCGCACCCGCAGCGGGTTGGTGGCATAGCGTTCGTGCAAGGCCAGGTCGCCGCGCCCGCCGGCCTCGACAAACTTCTGGTACTGGCCGTCATTGCCGGTGGCGACGATGATGTAGCCGTCCGCGCACTGGAAGGTCTGGTACGGCACGATGTTCGGATGGGCATTGCCCCAGCGCTTGGGCACCTTGCCGCTGTTCAGGTAATTGCTGCCGGCGTTGGCCAGCATCGCCACCTGCACATCCAGCAGCGCCATGTCGATGTACTGGCCCTGGCCGGTGCGGTCGCGGTGCGTCAGCGCGGCCAGGATGGCGATGGTGGCGTACATGCCGGTCATCAGGTCGGTCAGCGCCACGCCGGCTTTTTGCGGACCGCCGCCGGGCAGGTCGTCGCGTTCGCCGGTCACCGACATCAGCCCGCCCATGCCCTGGATCAGGAAATCGTAGCCGGCGCGGTGCGCGTACGGGCCGTCCTGGCCAAAGCCGGTCACCGAGCAGTAGACCAGGTCCGGCTTGAGCGCCGCCAGCGACTCGTAGTCGAGGCCGTAGCGTTTCAGCTGGCCGACCTTGTAGTTCTCCAGCACCACGTCGGACTGCCGCACCAGCTCGCGCAGCAATTGCTGGCCCTCGGCGCTGGCGATGTCCACCGTCACCGAGCGCTTGCCGCGGTTGGCCGCCAGGTAGTAGGCGGCCTCGGTGGTGTCCTTGCCGTCGGCGTCGCGCGCGTACGGCGGGCCCCAGGCGCGGGTGTCGTCGCCGCTGCCGGGCCGTTCGATCTTGATCACGTCTGCGCCGAGATCGGCCAGATTCTGCGAGCACCACGGTCCCGCCAGTACGCGGCTCAGGTCGAGGACGCGGATATGGCCTAGCGCTTTTGGAGCTGTCATGATGTGTTTCACCTTATGAGCACGGACAATCAGGCCGCTAGTGTAGTGGTTCAGTCGTCCGGCTGCACGTGGTTTTTTTGCAAGCTTGCCGCCACCGCCTGTGCCGCCCGCCAGCGCTGCGCCGGCGCCGGGTAGTCGCCGCGGCTGAAGCGCGGCGTCTCGCTGTCGCGCATCATCTTGCGGAAATAGCCGGTCAGCGCCGCCGCCGGCCAGCCGGCGCGCCACGCCAGCAGCAGGCCCTCGCGGTCGGCTTCCTGCTCCTGCGCGTAATTGGTGTCGGCCAGCAGCGCCATCAGCGCGCGGTCGTTGTCGACCGCGTATTCCAGTTCGGCGAACGGGCGCGCGGCCCACGACGGCGCCAGCCGCAGCGCCGCCTGGTATTCCAGCAGATTGTGCCGCAGCGCCGCATGCTGGATTTCGTGCGCCAGCAGCATGGCCAGCTCGGCGTCGCTCAGGCCAAGGCGCTCGACATAGGCCTGGCTGACCAGGATCTTGCCGCCGGCCATGCAGTCGGCGTTCTGCTCCGGCGTGTCGGTGGTGTGGACTTCCCAGGCCCAGCCGGCGGTGTCCGGGTAGTCGCGCCGTGCCTGGGCGATCAGCGCGCCGGCGATGCGGCGCACGCGGGCGGTGAAGGCATCGTCGCGGTCGATGGTGTACGCTGTCAGCCGGCCGGCGTAGATGGCGGCGGCGCGCTGCATGATCTGGTCCTGCGTCGGCCCGGCGGCCGGGCAGGCGCAGCAGGCCGCCGCTAGCAGCGGTGCGATGATTCGTGATAACGTTGGTATCCTGATCATAACCACCTCAAGGCGCAGCCATGTGGCCCTATCCGAAAATTGTTGCACATCGCGGCGGCGGCACGCTGGCGCCGGAAAACACCCTGGCCGGCCTGCGCGCCGGCCTGGCGCGCGGTTTCCACGCCGTCGAGTTTGACGTGATGCTGTCGCGCGACGGCATCGGCATGGTGGTGCACGATCCGGCATTCGGCCGCACCGTGGCCGGGCAGGGCAGCGTGGCGCACACCGACGCCGCCACGCTGGCCGGCATGGACGCCGGCAGCTGGTTCGGCGCCGCCTTCCGCAACGAACCGCTACCGTTTTACACCCAGTTCATCGATTTCTGCAAGGCGCAGCGGATCTGGATGAACGTGGAAATCAAGCCGGCCGACGGCCACGAGGCGGCCACCGGCGCCTGGGTGGCCAGGGTCACGCGCGACAGCTACGCCGCCGAACTGGCGGCCGGCGATCCGGCCGCGTATCCGCTGCTGTCTTCGTTCAGCTACGAGGCGCTGGCCGCCGCCCGCGACGCCGCGCCGGAACTGCCGCGCGGCTACCTGCTGGACGTGATTCCGGCCGACTGGCAACAGCAGGCGCGCGCGCTCGGCGCGGTTGCCATCCACACCAACCACAAGCACCTGACGGCGGAGCTGGCGGCGCAGATCAAGGCCGCCGGCTACGGCCTGTTCTGCTACACCGTCAACGACCCGGCCCGCGCGCGCACCCTGCTGGACTGGGGCGTGGACGGCTTCTGCACCGACCGCATCGACCTGATCGGCCCGGATTTCGCCTGAGCCGATTGCGCGCGACCGCTGCCCGGCGGCTTTTCAATAAAAAGCTTTTACCGCCCAAGCGGCGTTCCGCGTGTATGCTGGTTGGCGGGCCGGGAATACGGAGGAACTATGCCACAGACGCTGACGTCCCAGGCGGCCGCCGTGTATCTCGGCGCCGCGCTCAACCGCATGGACACGGCGGTGCTGCTGATCGATGCCGAGCTGTGCCTGCTGCACGCCAACCAGGCCGCGACCGCGCTGCTGGAACGTGATACGGCCTTGCGCCTGGACGGCCGCAAACTGATGCAGGACGCCGGCTGCGGCGCGCAGTCGCTGGCGCGCGCGGTGGCGGCGGCGCTGGCGGACGGCCACGGCGCCGCCCAGCGGGTGCTGAGCCTGCCGCGCGGCGGCCGCCAGCCGCTGTTGCTGGCGGTGGCGCCGTTCCTGCCGCCGGCCGCCTTGCCAGCCTTGCCGGCCTGCGCCATCGTGCTGGCCATCGACCCGGACGCCTACCAGCTGTCCGGCAAGCTGCTGATGCAGCTGTTCGACCTGACCCCGGCCGAGGCCGGCGTTGCGCTGGCGCTGGCGCATGGCGACGCGCTGGAGGACATCGCCGCCGCGCTGGACATCAGCCTGCACACCGTCAAAACCCATCTGCACAAGCTGTTCCGCAAAACCGGCACCCGGCGCCAGGGCGAGCTGGTGGCCATGCTGCACCGCGACGCCGGCCGCTTTGGCGCCGCCTCCATCGTTTGAACGATGTGGTTGCCGTTTATTCTTCCTAGACTGGCAGCAGCGCTCCACCC
This sequence comes from Duganella sp. 1224, assembly GCF_013408245.1. Lineage (GTDB taxonomy): Bacteria > Pseudomonadota > Gammaproteobacteria > Burkholderiales > Burkholderiaceae_D > Rugamonas. Next base: position 292,712 of record NZ_JACBYS010000003.1, on the reverse strand, counting down.
GAGGGAGCGTCTGTCTGACCAACCTGGGGAGGCTTCATCATGAAAATGCAATGGCTGCTGGGTGCGCTGCTGTGCGCCGCCAGCGTGGGCGCGCAGGCGCAGCTTGAAGAACGGGTGACCATTCCGGCGCCGCGCCTGACGATCGACCTGCCGCAGCAGGTGTACCGCATGAACAGCGCGGAGTTGCGCGAGTTTCGCGGCAGTTATACCTTGTCCGACGGCCGCATCCTGCGCCTGCGCGGTAACGACCACGCCATGTATGGTGAAGTTGGCAACGAGGGCGCGCACCGCCTGGTGGCGGCCAACCGCAACACCTTCGTGGCGCTGGACCGCAAGCTCAAGGTACGCATCGATCTGGACGACAACGGCGAGGCCGGCGGCGAAGTGTTGATGGCGGTGCCGATGCGGCTGGCGGCCGGCGGCGAGGTCGAGGACGTGGTGGTCCGGCTGGCGGCCCGCTAGCTGGGGAGGCGACGCTGGCTGTGGCATAATCACTCTTTTGCGATTTTGCACCGGCCAGCTATCTCACCCATACGACATGAAATCATCTGAAATCCGCGAGAAGTTCCTTAAATTCTTCGAATCCAAGGGTCACACGATTGTCCGGTCCAGCTCCCTGGTGCCTGGCAACGACCCGACCCTGCTGCTGACCAACTCCGGCATGGTGCAGTTCAAGGACGTGTTCACCGGTACCGACACCCGCCCGTACACCCGCGCCACCTCGGTGCAGCGCTGCGTGCGCGCCGGCGGCAAGCACAACGACCTGGAAAACGTCGGCTACACCGCGCGTCACCACACCTTCTTCGAAATGCTGGGCAACTTCAGCTTCGGCGACTACTTCAAGCGCGACGCGATCAACTTCGCCTGGGAACTGCTGACCAAGGTGTACCAGCTGCCGGCAGAAAAACTGACCGTCACCGTCTACCAGGAAGACGACGAAGCCTACGACATCTGGGCCAACGAAGTGGGCGTGCCGAAAGAGCGCATCATCCGCATCGGCGACAACAAGGGCGCGCGCTACGCGTCGGACAACTTCTGGCAGATGGCCGACACCGGCCCCTGCGGCCCGTGCACCGAGATCTTCTACGACCACGGCCCGGACATCTGGGGCGGCCCGCCGGGCTCGCCGGAAGAAGACGGCGACCGCTTCATCGAAATCTGGAACCTGGTGTTCATGCAGTTCAACCGCGACGAGCAGGGCGTGCTGCACAAGCTGCCGAAGCAGTCGGTCGACACCGGCATGGGCCTGGAGCGCCTGGCCGCCGTGCTGCAGCACGTGCACTCGAACTACGAGATCGACCTGTTCCAGGCGCTGATCAAGGCCGCCGCGCGCGAAACCGGCGCCACCGACCTGGAAAACAAGTCGCTGCGCGTCATCGCCGACCACATCCGCTCGGCCGCGTTCATGATCGTTGACGGCGTGATCCCGGGCAGCGAGGGCCGCGCCTACGTGCTGCGCCGTATCATCCGCCGCGCGCTGCGTCACGGCCACAAGCTGGGCCAGACCAAGCCCTTCTTCTACAAGCTGGTGGCCGACCTGGCGATCGAGATGGGCGCCGCCTATCCGGAGCTGGAAGAAGCCAAGGACAACGTCGCCAAGATGCTGAAGGCGGAAGAAGAGCGCTTCGGCGAAACGCTGGAAACCGGCATGAAGGTGCTGGAAGCGCAGCTGGCCAAGGACGCCACCGGCATCGACGGCGCCACCGCCTTCACGCTGTACGAAACCTACGGCTTCCCGCCGGACCTGACCGCCGACATCTGCCGCGAGCGCGGCATCCACTTCGACCAGGAAGGCTACGACGCCGCCCTGAAGGAAAGCCAGGAGCTGTCGCGCAAGGGCGGCAAGTCGGTCAAGGACGCCAAGGTGGAGTACTCGGGCGAGAAGAACAAGTTCATCGGCTATGACAGCCTGAGCCACGCGACCGCCAAGGTGATCGCGCTGTACTCGGCCGGCACGCCGGTGCCGGAACTGACCGCCGGCCAGCCGGGCATCGTGGTGCTGGACACCACGCCGTTCTACGCCGAATCGGGCGGCCAGGTCGGTGACCAGGGCGTGATCGGCAACGCCGGCGCGCGCTTCACCGTCAGCGACACGCTGAAGATCCAGGCCGACGTGTTCGGCCACCACGGCGTGCTGGCGTCCGGCTCGCTGAAGGTGGGCGACGCCGTCAATGCCGACGTCGACCAGGCCAAGCGCGCGCGCACCATCCGCAACCACTCGGCCACCCACCTGATGCACAAGGCCCTGCGCGAAGTGCTGGGTTCGCACGTGCAGCAGAAGGGCTCGCTGGTCGATCCGGACAAGACCCGCTTCGACTTCAGCCACAACGCGCCGCTGACCGCCGAGCAGATCGCCGAAGTGGAAGTCAAGGTCAACAAGGAAATCCTGGAAAACCACGCCACCAAGGCCCAGCACATGTCGTTTGACGACGCCGTGAAGCATGGCGCGATGGCGCTGTTCGGCGAGAAGTATGGCGACCAGGTGCGCGTGCTGGACATCGGCAGCTCGAAAGAGCTGTGCGGCGGCGTGCACGTGCAGCGCACCGGCGACATCGGCCTGTTCAAGATCGTCTCGGAAGGCGGCGTCGCGGCCGGCATCCGCCGCGTGGAAGCCGTGACCGGCGAAGGCGCGCTGGCGCTGGTGCAGGGCATGGCCCGCAAGCTGAACGAGGCGGCCGCCGCGCTGAAGTCGAATCCGGACGAGCTGACCGTCAAGATCGGCGCGGTGCAGGACCAGGTCAAATCGCTGGAGAAGGAACTGTCGGCGCTGAAGTCCAAGCTGGCTGCCGGCCAGGGCGACGAGCTGGCCGCGCAAGCGGTCGACGTCAAGGGCATCAAGGTGCTGGCGGCCACGCTGGACGGCGCCGATGTGGCCGGCCTGCGCGAGACCATGGACAAGCTGAAGGACAAGCTGAAGACCGCCGCCATCGTGCTGGCCGCGGTCAACGACGGCAAGGTCAGCCTGATCGCCGGCGTCACCGCCGACAGCATCGGCAAGGTCAAGGCGGGCGAGCTGGTCAACTTCGTTGCACAACAAGTGGGCGGCAAAGGCGGCGGACGCCCCGATATGGCGCAAGCCGGCGGCACCGATCCGGCCGGCCTGCCGGGCGCCCTGGCGGGCGTGGCGGAGTGGATCGGCAGCCGCGTGTAACGCCCGTCATCCCGCTGTAAGGCAGCGTTTATGCGGCCCGCGTGCGATATTGTGTCGTACGCGGGCCGTTGTCGTCTGGGGAGACCTGTTGTATACTTTCCAGCTTGCGTTGTGAACTTGCAACGTACAACGAACTATTTTGGTGCGGCGCGTCATCCCTTCCAAAAAGGAGTAGTATGACGACACCTCCCCACAAACCAGCGGGTTTCTTGATGAGCGAAACGATACTAGAAAACGAAGTCATCGAATTCCACAAGGAATTGGATGCGCGCGGCCTTAATTGCCCGCTGCCGATCCTGAAGGCGAAAAAGGCTCTGGCCGAATTGCAAAGCGGCGAAGTGCTGCGCATCATGGCGACCGACCCCGGCTCGGTCCGCGACTTCCAGGCGTTCAGCAAACAAACCGGCAACACCCTGTTGTCGCACGTCCAGACCGGCCGTGAGTTTGTCTTTTTGATGCAGCGCAAATAACAGCCGCTGCATTCTTCCCTTTTAGAAATTCGTCTTGAGGCTTTTATTTTTAGACGATTTCTACTAGCGAAAAATAGCACGATCGTGCTTTGATTTCTTGTGCGGCGTGGATTTCTCATATAATCTAGCCCACATTATTTAGTCCCGAATTCATCTTTTCCCAAAGGCATAGCTATGAAAGTCTTGGTACCCGTCAAACGTGTGGTCGACTACAACGTCAAGGTGCGCGTGAAGTCCGACGGCACGGGCGTTGATATCGCCAACGTCAAAATGTCGATGAACCCGTTCGACGAGATCGCGGTGGAAGAAGCGACCCGCCTGAAAGAAGCCGGCAAGGTGACCGAAGTGGTGGCGGTGTCCGCCGGCGTGACCCAGTGCCAGGAAACCCTGCGTACCGCGATGGCGATCGGCGCCGACCGCGGCATCCTGGTGGACACCAATGCCGAGCTGGAACCGCTGGCGGTGGCCAAGCTGCTCAAGGCGCTGGCCGACAAGGAACAGCCGCAACTGATCATCCTGGGCAAGCAGGCCATCGACGACGACTCCAACCAGACCGGCCAGATGCTGGCCGCGCTGCTGGGCTGGCCGCAGGCGACCTTCGCCTCGAAGATCGTGCTGGAAGATGGCAAGGCGACCGTGACCCGCGAAGTGGACGGCGGCCTGGAAACCCTGGCGCTGACGCTGCCGGCCATCGTCACCACCGACCTGCGCCTGAACGAGCCGCGCTATGTGACGCTGCCGAACATCATGAAGGCGAAGAAAAAGCCGCTGGACGTGACCAAGCCGGAAGACCTGGGCGTTGACGTGACGCCGCGCCTGAAAACGGTGAAAGTCGCCGAGCCGGCCAAGCGCTCGGCCGGCATCATCGTGCCGGACGCCGCCACCCTGGTCGCCAAGCTGCGCACCGAAGCCAAAGTCATTTAATGCCTGTGGCCCGCGCGCGGCGCGGGCCAAGCTCAATCACTATCCTGTCCCGCGCGCAGCGCGGGGCAACGCAAAGGAACAATCATGGTCGCATTAGTTATCGCAGAACACGACAACGCCAGCCTGAAGGCCAGCACCCTGCACACCGTGACCGCGGCGGCGCAAGCCGGCGGCGACGTGCACGTGCTGGTGGCCGGCTCGAACGCCGGCGCAGCGGCAAGCGCCGCCGCCGCCATCGCCGGCGTCTCGAAAGTCCTCCACGCCGACGCCGCGCACTTCGCCGACGGCCTGGCCGAGAACGTGGCCGAGCAGGCCCTGGCGCTCGCCGCGTCGTACAGCCACATCCTGGCGCCCGCCACCGCCTACGGCAAGAACATCCTGCCGCGCGTGGCCGCCAAGCTGGACGTGGCGCAGATTTCGGAAATCACCAAGGTCGACTCGCCGGACACCTTTGAGCGTCCGATCTACGCCGGTAACGCCATCGCCACCGTGCAGTCGAGCGACAAGGTGAAAGTGATCACCGTGCGCGCCACCGGCTTCGACGCCGCTGCCGCCAGCGGCGGTTCGGCCGCCGTGGAAACCGTGACGGCCGTGGCCGATTCGGGCAAGTCCTCGTTCGTCGGCCGCGAAGTGGCCAAGTCGGACCGTCCGGAACTGACCGCCGCCAAGATCATCGTGTCGGGCGGCCGCGGCATGGGCTCGGGCGAAGCGTTCAAGATCCTGGAACCGCTGGCGGACAAGCTGAACGCCGCCATGGGCGCATCGCGCGCCGCCGTCGACGCCGGCTACGTGCCGAACGACTGGCAGGTGGGCCAGACCGGCAAGATTGTCGCGCCTAACCTGTACATCGCCGTCGGCATCTCGGGCGCGATCCAGCACCTGGCCGGCATGAAGGACTCGAAAACCATCGTCGCCATCAACAAGGACCCGGAAGCACCGATCTTCTCCGTTGCCGATTACGGCATCGTCGGCGACCTGTTTGAAGTCGTGCCACAGCTGGTATCCGAACTGGGCTAAAAACGCGTAAAGCACACCGAGGCCACGCTGATCCGGAACGCCGGATTGCCGTGGCCTTTTTCTTGGAGAGACGAGATGCCATACCAACCACCTGTAAAAGACATGCTGTTCGTGATGAACGAACTGGCCAACCTGCAAGCCATCAGCGAACTGCCGGGCTGCGAAGACGCCACGCCGGAAACCGCCGAAGCCGTGCTGGAGGAAAGCGCGAAATTTGTCGCCGCTGAAATCGCCCCGCTGAACCACGCGGCCGACAAGGAACCGAGCTACTGGACCAAGGACGGCGTGGTCACGTCCAAGGGTTTCAAGGAAGCCTTCAAGCAATTCGCCGAGGCTGGCTGGCAGGGCCTGCAGCATCCGACTGACTTCGGCGGCCAGGGCCTGCCGAAACTGGTGGGCACGCCGTGCGTGGAGATGCTGCACGGCGCCAACATCTCGTTCGCCCTGTGCCCGCTGCTGTCGGACGGCGCCATTGAAGCGCTGCTGACCGCTGGCGATGACCAGCTGAAAGCCACCTACCTGGAAAACCTGGTCACCGGCAAGTGGACCGGCACCATGAACCTGACCGAGCCGCAAGCCGGCTCCGACCTGGCCGCCGTGCGCACCCGCGCCGAGCCGCAGGGCGACGGCACCTACAAGATTTTCGGCACCAAGATCTTCATCACCTATGGCGATCACGACATGACCGAGAACATCGTCCACCTGGTGCTGGCGCGCACGCCGGACGCGCCGCCGGGCGTGAAGGGCATCTCGCTGTTCATCGTGCCAAAGTTCCTGGTCAACGCCGACGGCTCGCTGGGCGCGCGCAATGATGCGCACTGCGTGTCGATCGAACACAAGCTGGGCATCAAGGCCAGCCCGACCGCCGTGCTGCAGTTCGGCGACAACGGCGGCGCCATCGGCACGCTGGTGGGCGAGGAGAATCGCGGCCTGGAATACATGTTCATCATGATGAACGCGGCGCGCTTTGGCGTCGGCCTGCAGGGCATCGGCCTGTCGGAGCACGCGTACCAGCACGCGCTGGCGTACGCCAAGGAACGCGTGCAGTCGCGCGACCTGAACGGCTCGCCGGCTGGCGTGGCCATCATCCACCATCCGGACGTGCGCCGCCTGCTGATGAATATGCGCGCACAGACCGAGGCGGCGCGCGCGCTGGCCTATGTCGGCGCCGCGCTGTACGACCAGGCGCACCACAGCGCCGACGCCGACGAGCGCGCGCGCAACCAGGCGGTGTACGAGTACCTGGTGCCGATCATCAAGGGCTGGTCGACCGAGCTGTCGCAGGACGTGGCGCGCGACGGCGTGCAGATCCACGGCGGCATGGGCTTCATCGAGGAAACCGGCGCGGCGCAGCACTACCGCGACGCCAAGATCCTGACCATCTACGAAGGCACCACCGCCATCCAGGCCAACGACCTGATCGGCCGCAAGACCGTGCGCGACGGCGGCAAGGTGGCCAAGGACCTGATCGCACAAGTGCGCGCGACCGAGGTCGAACTGGCCGCGCTGGACGGCGCCGAGTTTGCCGCCATCCGCAAGCACCTGGCGCAGGGCGCGGCCGAGCTGGAAGCGGTGGTGGACTACGTGGTCGGCAACATCAAGGCCGACATCAAGGGCGTGTTCGCCGGCAGCGTGCCGTATCTGAAGCTGGCCGGCATCGTGCTGGGCGGCTGGCAGATGGCGCGCGCGGCGCTGATCTCGCAGCGCAAGCTGAGCGCCGGCGACGGCGACGCCAGCTTCTACCAGGCCAAGATTGCGACGGCGCGTTTCTTTGCCGATCACTTCCTGTCGCAAGCCGCCGGCATCCGCGCGTCCATCACCGACGGCAGCGCAGGCGTGCTGGCGCTCGACATCGAGCAGTTCTAAGCAGCATGCGCATCGCCATCGTCTCCGACATCCACGGCAACCTGCCGGCGCTGGAGGCGGTGGTGAGCGATCTCGCGCGCCGTGGCGTGGACGTGGTGGTCAACCTGGGCGATAGCCTGTCCGGGCCGCTGCTGCCGCTGGCAACGGCGCGTTACTTGATGGCGCGCGACTGGGTGCAACTGGCGGGCAACCACGAACGCCAGATCCTGCATCCGCATCAACGCACCGCGTCCGACACCTACGCCCACGCGCAACTGGGCGAGGCCGAGCTGGCCTGGCTGGCGACGCTGCCGCAGCAACACCGGCTGGCCGCCGACGTGCTGCTATGCCACGGCACGCCGCGCAGCGACCACGAATACTTCCTCGAAACGGTGGAGCAGGGCGGCGCCCGCATGGCCACCGCCGCCGAGATCGACGCACGCCTCGCCGGCGCCGACGACGTCGGCGCAGCGCTCGCGCTGATCGCCTGCGGCCACAGCCACGTGCCCCGCGCCATGCGTGCGTCCGCCGGCAGCCTGATCGTCAACCCCGGCAGCGTTGGCCTGCAAGCGTACGATGACGACCATCTGCACTACCACACCATGCAAACCGGCGCGCCGGACGCGCGCTACGCCATCGCTGAGCGCGGCGCGGCCGGCTGGTCTGCCGCCCTGATCGCCGTGCCCTACGACTGGCGCCCGATGGCCGCGCTGGCCGCCCGCAATGGCCGCCCCGACTGGGCCCACGCCATCGCCACCGGCTACGCCCTGCAACACTGAACTTCTACCCGTTCGTTTGATCCAAGTTAAACCGGCCACCGCCCACGGTGGGACGCTTGCCCTTGTACGACGTGCAAACGAGGTGCCCGTGTTCCAGCATCATTTTGCGCGACGCTTCCATATCGCCGGCGAGTCCGTGACATCAGCACCGAGACGGTGGCCGGCTATCTCGAACGCCTCAGGACCTTGGCCGCTGATTAACGGCGGACGATGGTGCCGTTGACGTGCTCGACGCGGTCGCCGCTCAGCATTTGCGGATCGTGGTCGAAGGTGAAAGCGGCCTGGCGGCCGTCGTCGTACTTCACGTTGACGGTCCAGATTTTTTTGGACTTGGCGTTTTCCTCGATCTTCTTGCCGGCATAGGCGCCGCCGGCCGCGCCGGCGACGGTGGCCAGTTGACGGCCGTGGCCGCTGCCGACCTGGTTGCCGAGCAGGGCGCCCGCCACGCCGCCGGCGATCAGGCCCACCGCGCTGCTTTCGCCGGCTTTTTCGCCGAGCACGACGGAAGTGACCCGGCCGCAGTCATGGCAGGCGCCCGGTTTGCCCGGACCTTTGTATTGGGCGCGGGCCTGGGCCATGGCCTTGTCGTATTCGGTCTTGGAATCGCGCAGGCACTGCATGCGCGCGCCGGAATCGCGCTCGTCGCCGCACAGCTTCTTGTCTTCGGCGTAGCGGCTGGCGATGCGCCTGGTGTCGGCGTCGAACTGTTCCTTGGAGGTCTGGGCCTGGACGGTGCCGGCCAGACCGGCCAGCAGCAGGGCGGCCAGCAGGGTGTGGTTTTTCATGTTGTTCTCCTTCTAACCTTGAATGTCGCCAGTGTACCGCAGCGTACCGGGTGAATCCAAACGGTTGTGGCTTGCGTATAAGCTGCATTCTCTAAGAGGTCAGCATGAAGCCAATCACTCCCCATCCAGCGCGCGCCGATCGTCAGGCCTACGCCATCGACCGTATGCGGCGGGCCGCGCAGCGGCTGCTGCAGGCCGGCACCATGGCAGACGAAATCCGGGCCGGCCAATGGGTGCTGGCGTGGGCCATCGCGGCCGGCGTGCGCTCGTCCGGGCGCGCGGCGGTTGCCGCGATTCCCTTCGTCTCACTCAACCTGCATTGAGCGCCGCCTGGCGCGCGCGCTGCGCCTCGTAGGTTTTCAGGTGGGCGTAGGCCAGCTGCAGCGTGGGCGCGGCCAGCTGCCGGGCGCGCGCCAGCATGTCGCCGACGATGTGATCGGCTTCGATGGCGCTGCCGCGCTGCAGGTCTTTCAGCATCGAGGCCGTGATCGGCGAGCCGGCGGCCGTCAGCATGGTGTGGGCGCGCTCGGTGGCTGGCTGGCGCGGCGGGAAGCCATGGCTGGCGGCGATGGCGCCGCATTCGTCGAGCAGGGCCAGCGGCACGCGGGCCTGGCCGGCGGCGACGATGTCGCCGACGCTGCCGCGCAGCAGGCAGGTGGCGCCGGCCAGCGAGGTGATGAAGATCCATTTTTCCCACATCTCCTGGCGGATCCCGGCGCTGAGCCGCGCATCGAAATTGGCGCCGGCCATGGCCTCGGCGATTGCCGCCGCGCGTGGCGAGGTGGCGGCGTCCAGTTCGCCGAACACGAGCGCATGCGCGTCGTTCAGATGCTGGACGTCGCCCTGTTCGTCCAGTGTGGCGGAAATCAGGCACAGGCCGCCGAGCACGCGCTGCTGGCCGAAGCGCGCGGCCAGCCGCTCCAGATGGCCCATGCCGTTCAACACCGGCAGGATGGCGGTGTCCGGCCCGACAGCGGCGGCGAACGATGCCATGGTGGCGTCCAGGTCGTACGCCTTGCAGCCGACGATGATCACATCATAATGCTGCGCAATCTGCTCCGACAGCAGGTGCGGCGGCGCTGGCAGCACCAGATCGCCCTTGGGGCTGCTGATGCGCAGGCCGCGCTCGTTTAACTGCGCGGCGCGCCGCGCGCGCACCAGGAAGGTCACGTCCTGTCCCGCCGCCAACAGGCGCCCGCCAAAATAACCGCCCAGCGCTCCCGCGCCGACCACCAGGAATTTCATGATTAAGCTCCGCAAGTGACATCGCCGGACAGTCTAGCACCGCGCGCCCAAGCCCGCCGCCGCCGGGCTGCTGAAAAAAGACCAGTGGTATATAGTGGTTATTCGCGGCAGTCACCGCCAATTCAAGCACCCTGTAAAAGCAGGCAGGATTGAAATGAATACCCTACGCTACGCTATCGTTATCGAAAAAGCTGAAAGCAACTACGTGGGCTATGTGCCGGATCTGCCGGGATGTGTCGCCACTGGCGCAACGGTGCAGGATGTTGAGGCCGGCCTGCGGAAAGCCATCGTGTTTCATCTTGGCGGTATGCGCGAGGATGGATTGCCAGTGCCGCCACCGGCCAGCGTGGTCGCTTATCTTGATGTCGCCGCTTAGCCGTAGGCGCCGCCGGTGTAGAGCAGATCGAACAGGCGCGAGATGGTGGCGATCAGGCTGCCGGCGCCGATCATCATGCTGAACACCAGCACCACGGCCACCGGCCAGCGGGTGTCCGACTGGCGGCCGGAGCCGGCGTTGTAGCGCGCGTCCCATTGCTCGTCCGGCATCAGGCCCAGCACCAGCGCCTCCAGGAAGCCGGCCAGGCCGGACACAATCACCGGCAGCACCTTGTAGAAGCCATCGGCGTGCGGCGCCGCCGCCGCCACCAGCCACGCCGCCGGCAGGCAGGCCAGGTGCGTCCACAGCCACGGGTCGCGCCAGCCGCGCAGGTACAGGCGCTGGGCGCCCAGGCCGCCCAGCAGGAAGGCGAGCAGGGCGGCGAGTGTCTTGTTTTTGTGACGCGTCTGGTGCAAAACAGTCATGATTGTCGATCAGATAGCCGGAAAAACAGCAGTATCAGGCATAATACCGCCCCCGGCACGCCTTTTTTGCGGGCGCACCTATTGCCCCGATCGCCGGAACAAGGGATAATCTTTGATTACCCCAACATGCCCAATTATTTCATTAACGCTTGCTGCTTCGCGGCAAAGCGCGCTATAATTTGCGGCTTTTTCCGTCCTAGCACAATTTTTGGAAATATTATGGTCGTTATTCGTTTAGCTCGTGGTGGTGCCAAGAAGCGCCCTTTCTTCAACATCGTTGCAACCGATTCGCGTAACCGTCGCGATGGCCGTTTCATCGAGCGCATTGGTTTCTACAACCCAATGGCCGCAGGTGGCGAAGTAGGTCTGCGCATCACCGAAGACCGTCTGGCCCACTGGCAGTCGGTTGGCGCACAACTGTCGCCTACCGTGGCTCGCCTGGTTGCTCAGAACAAAAAAGCAGCCTAAGCAAGTCTGGTTACCGGTTTGACCGATAAGAATGCATCCGGGGTGCAAGTCCCCGACGATCTGGCACAGGTAGGCTTTGTCTTCGGTGCTTACGGCGTTGCAGGCTGGGTCAGGATTCGTCCTTTCTCGGAAGATGCGGATGCACTCCTCAAGGTCAAAACCTGGTGGTTGGATAAGCCGGCGATGCGCGATGTGGACGTCCAGCAGGTCAAACTGCATGGCGGCGACGTCGTGGCGCGCCTGGTGGGTGTGACTGACCGGAACGTGGCCGAGTCGCTGAAAGGCGCCGCCGTCTTCATTCCGCAAAGCCGCTTCCCGGTCTTGTCCGACGATGAGTTTTACTGGGCCGATCTGATCGGTTTGGAAGTAGAGAATCTGCAAGGTGAGCACCTCGGCACGGTGACTGACATGATGAGCAATGGTCCGCAGTCGATCTTGCGCGTCACGCCAGCGGCGGCCCCGGATGCCAAGCCAGAAGAAGTGGAGGCGCAGGAGCGCCTGATCCCGTTTGTGGACGCGTACATCAACAAGGTGGACAAGGCCGCGAAGAAGATCATCGTCGACTGGGGCCTTGATTACTAGCGCAATACATTGAGGGCGGTTCGCCATGCAATTTGATGTCGTAACCCTGTTCCCGGAAATGTTTGCCGCGATAACGCAGTCGGGCGTGACCCGGCGCGCGTTTGAACAGAATAAATGTGGCCTGTCGCTGTGGAATCCGCGGGATTTCACCACCGACAATCACCGCACCGTGGATGACCGCCCATATGGCGGCGGCCCCGGCATGGTGATGCTGGCCAAGCCGCTGGAGCTGACCATCAACGCAGCCAGGCAGCGCCAGACCGACGCCGGTCTGCCGGCGCCGCGGGTGCTGTTCATGTCGCCCCAGGGCAAGCAGTTGACGCACCAGCGCGTGATGCAGCTGAAGCAGGAGCCGGGCCTGGTGATCCTGTGCGGCAGGTACGAGGCGGTGGACCAGCGCTTGCTCGACCGCGTGGTCGACGAGGAAATCAGCCTTGGCGATTTCGTGCTGTCCGGCGGCGAGCTGCCGGCGATGGCCTTGATGGACGCGGTGATCCGCCAGATTCCCGGCGTGCTGAACACTGACGCCTCGGCCATCGAGGATAGCTTCGTCAACGGCCTGCTGGATTCGCCGCACTACACGCGGCCGGAAACGTATGAAGGTGTGGGCGTGCCGCCGGTGCTGATGGGCGGCAACCACGCCGAGATAGAAAAATGGCGCCGCCAGCGCATGCTGGAGGCGACCGCGCGCAAGCGACCGGATTTGCTCATCAAAGCGCGTGAGGCGGGACTGCTCACCAAGCGCGACGAGCAATTTTTGGCAGGCCTCTGAGCCTGTCTGTTATAACCCCATCCTCTACTGGGCAAGAGTGGCAGCACTCGCAGCGCGCCAGCACGATGGTTTTTGGAGTCATTACAAATGAACCTGATTCAACAACTCGAGCAAGAAGAAATCGCTCGCCTGGGCAAAAACATCCCTGAATTTGCGCCTGGCGATACCGTGATCGTCAACGTTAACGTAGTCGAAGGCACCCGCAAGCGCGCCCAGGCTTACGAAGGCGTGGTCATCTCCCGTCGCAACCGTGGCCTGAACTCGAACTTCATCGTTCGCAAGATCTCGTCCGGCGAAGGCGTTGAGCGTACCTTCCAGCTGTACTCGCCGCTGATCGCTTCGATCGAAGTGAAACGCCGCGGTGACGTACGTCGCGCTAAGCTGTACTACCTGCGTGATCGTTCCGGTAAATCGGCACGTATCAAGGAAAAACTGCCAAACCGTCGCCCAGCGGCGAAAGCAGCCGAGTAATATCGGTTGTGTTTGGAGGAAAGGGGCGCCCGTGGGCGTCCCTTTTTTTTCTAAGGAGCTTATCTTGGCCCAGCCCCCATTCGATCCCCAGCAATTGCCCATCGACGGTGTGGCCGGCGAGCCCGCCCTGGCGCCGGAGCGCCTCGCGCCCGCCTGGCTGCGCCGCCGCTTTGCCACGCCGCCCGCTGCCTGGACGCCGGAAGGCGGCGACGCCGTCATGCCGTCGCGCGCCGGCCGCCCGCCGACGCCGGCCTCGGTGCTGATCCCGCTGGTGCAGCGCGCGCATGGCCTGACCGTGCTGCTGACCCAGCGCACCGCCGACCTCACCGACCACCCCGGCCAGATCAGCTTCCCCGGCGGCCGCGCCGAGGTCTACGACCGCGACGCCGTCGATACCGCGCTGCGCGAGTCGGAAGAAGAGATTGGCCTGGCGCGCCGCCACGTCGAGATTCTTGGCAGCTTGCCCAGGTATCTGACCGGCACCGCTTATTGCGTGACGCCGGTGGTCGGCCTGATCCAGCCGCCGTTCGAGGTGACGGCCGATCCGTCCGAGGTGGCGGCCATCTTCGAGGTGCCGCTGGCTTACCTGATGGACGGCGCCAACCACCGGCGCCAGTCGTTCGCGCTGGCGGGCGGACGCCGCAGTTTTTATGCGATGCCGTACGAGGGGTATTACATCTGGGGCGCGACCGCGGGCATGATCCGCAATCTGTTCCATTTCTTGCGCGCCGACTAAGAACTACGCTATCGTATCGGGCATTAAGGCTATGCCAACGCAAAGGACGTTTAATGACATTTCTTTCCATTCTATGCGCGCTGCTGATCGAGCAGATGAAACCGCTGCGCGCAGACAATCCGATTTACGCCGAGATCAAGAGTCTGGCGTTGCGGATGGAGACCTGGTTCAACGCCGGCCACTCGACCCACGGCCGCATGGGCTGGTTCCTGATGATGGCCATTCTGATGATCCCGACCGCCGCCATTTACTGGGTGCTGCGGCACTATGACTGGTTCCTGGCCGCGTTCGCCTGGAACGTGCTGATCGTCTACCTGACGCTGGGCTTCCGCCACTACAGCCACTATTTCACCTCGATCCAGCTGGCGCTGAACGCCGGCGACGAGGCGGCCGCGCGCGCGCTGCTGGCCGAGTGGACCAAGCAGGACACCGTGGGCATGGACGTGTCCGAAATCGCCCGCGTCGCCGTCGAGAAATCGCTGGTTACCACGCACCGCAACGTGTTCGGCGTGTTCTTCTGGTTCCTGATGCCGCTGGGGCCGGCGGGGGCGGTAATGTACCGCGTGGCCGAGCACCTGGCGCGCGCCTGGAACGAGCCCGAGCACATGCGCAACGAAGCCTTCGGCCAGTTCGCTACCCGCGCCTTCTACTGGATCGACTGGATACCGGTGCGGCTGACCGCCGTGGCCTTCGCCGTGGTCGGCAACTTCGAGGACGCGATCTACGCCTGGCGCAATTTCGCCCACCGCTGGTCGAACGAGGCGATCGGCATCATCCTGGCGGCCGGCGGCGGCGCCATGGGCGTGCGCCTCGGCACGCCGGCGGAAAACGCCGTCCGCGCCCAGGTGGTGGACGCCACCACGGTCGACATCGAAACCGAGCCGGACGTGATGCCGGGCGACGAGCCCAGCATCCGTTCGCTGCAGAGCACGGTCGGCCTGGTGTGGCGCGCGCTGTTGTTGTGGATGATGTTGTTATTGCTGCTGTCGAGTGCCTGGTGGCTCGGAGCATCGCCTTAACGAGGTACAATAGCGGTATTGTTGTGGTGCGGGAATTCACCATTCCTGCACCAAAGTAGGAAACGGCAGGAAAAAAGCCTTACTCATCAAAGGCTTACTTATTTGAGTCTTCTATAAGATATAATACGTAAGTCCCGTCCTCTCACCGCAGAAGCAGCCGCGCCTATGTCAGTTCAAAAACCGGCAGAACAGCAAGATTCGTTCTTCATCGTTGGCCAGACCAGCAATGGCCGCCAGTTCCGTCCCAGCGACTGGGCGGAGCGCCTGTGCGGCGTGATGGCCTGTTTCAAGCCGGAAGGCACTGGCGGCGGTCGCGACTCCCACCTGCAGTATTCCCCGTACGTCACCCCGACCGTGGTCAACGGCGTCAAGTCCGTGGTGGTCAACGGCAAACTGCGCGCGCTGGAACCGCTGGCCTATCACTTCGTGCTGTCGTTCGCCAAGGACAACGACCTGCAAGTGGTCGACGCCTGCCTGCTGCCCGAGAAAAAATAGTATTAATTTTTCCTTAAGACACTACCCACGCTGACGGCGCGGGCGTATGCTGCATGTTCCCGCGTCTTTTCCAGAGAGAACATGAACAACCGCCGTCTGAAACACGCCGCCGCCGCCAGCTTGCTGCTGTGCGGATTGTCTTTCGTCGCCACCGGCAGCGCCTGGGCCGCCGCTCCCGCCAGCGCCGCGCTGCCGGCCGGCGTGGTCAAGGGGCCGTCGGTCGAGGGCATTACCGAGTACCGCCTGCCGAATGGCCTGAAGGTGCTGCTGTTCCCGGACGCTTCCAAGCCCACCGTCACCGTCAACGTCACCTACCTGGTCGGCTCGCGCCACGAGAACTATGGCGAAACCGGCATGGCGCACCTGCTGGAGCACATGATGTTCAAGGGCTCGCCGAAGAACCGCAACATTCCGCAGGAATTCTCCGCGCGCGGCATGGAGTTCAACGGCACCACCGCCAACGACCGCACCAATTACTACGAGGTGTTCCAGGCCAGCCCGGACAACCTGAAGTGGGCGCTGGACATGGAGGCCGACCGCATGGTCCACTCCTTCATCGCGCGCAAGGACCTGGACTCGGAAATGACCGTGGTCCGCAACGAATACGAGAGCGGCGAGAACAGCCCGTTCGCCGTGCTGCTGAAGCGCATGCAGAGCGTGGCCTACGACTGGCACGCCTACGGCCGGTCCACCATCGGCAACCGCAGCGACATCGAGAATGTCCGGATCGAGAACCTGCAAGCCTTCTACCACACCTACTACCAGCCGGATAACGCCGTGCTGCTGGTGGCCGGCAAATTCGATCCGGCGCAAACGCTGCAATGGATTACCAAATCGTTCGGCGCCATCCCCAAACCGAAGCGTGCCTTGCCGCCTTTCTGGACCGTGGAGCCAACCCAGGACGGCGAACGCAGCTTCGTCGTGCGCCGCAAGGGCGACGTGCAGATCGTCGCGCTGGGCTACAAGATTCCGAGCGCGCTGCAGCAGGATAGCGATGCGCTGAGCTTCATGTCCGAGATCCTTGGCGACACGCCCACTGGCCGCCTGCACAAGCAACTGGTGGACAGCGGCAAGGCGGCGCAGGTGTTCAGCTTTGGCGAGACCGGCTACGCGCCCGGCCTGCAGATCATCGGCGCCGTGGTCAAGGCCGGCCAGCCGCTGGAGCCGGTGCGCGATGCGCTGATCGAGGCGGTGGAGAGCTTCGCCAAGACGCCGCCGACCGCGGAGGAAATGGAACGCACCCGCCGCAACTTCGCCAACAGCATCGAGAAGTCGCTCAACGATCCGCAGCGCGTGGGCGTGACGCTGTCGGAAGAGATTTCGCTGGGTGACTGGCGCCTGCTGTTCCAGGGCCGCGACAAGCTGCCGACCATCACCTCGCAGCAGGTGGCCGACGTGGCCGCGCGCTACCTGCGGCGCGACAACCGCGTGGTGGGCGAATTCATCCCCGAGGACCACCCGCTGCGCGCCGAGATCCCCGCCGCGCCGAGCGTAGAAGAGGCGATGAAAGGCTTCAAGGCCAAGGACAGCGTGCTGACCTCGGAAGTGTTCGATCCGAGTAACGACAACATCAACGCCCGCACCGAGATCAAGACCATCGGCGGCCTGAAAGTGGCGCTGCTGCCGAAGAAGAACCGCGGCGAGACGGTGGCCGTCAAGCTGCAACTGCACTGGGGCGACGAGAAAAATCTGGTCAACACCTCGGTGCTGTCGGCGTTCACCAGCGAGATGCTGATGCGCGGCACCAGCAAGTACAGCCGCGAACAGCTGGCCGATGCCTTCTCCAGGCTGAAAATCACTGGCAGCCCGCAGCAGTTCGAGACCACCGGCCCCAATCTGGACGAGGCGCTGCGCCTGATGGCGCACGTGCTGAAGGACGCCAGCTTCCCGCCGGCGGAATTCGAACAGTTGCGCCAGCAGTGGATCGTCGGCCTTGAAGCGTCGCGCAACGAGCCGCAGGTGCTGGCCGGCCAGGCCATCGCCCAGCACTTCAACCATTATCCGCAAGGTGACGTGCGCAATACGATGAGCCTCGACGAGCAGCTGGCCGCGCTGAAGGCCCTCAAGCTGGAGGACGTAATCGCCTTCCATCGCGATTACTACGGCGCCAGCCACGGTGAACTGGCCGTCGTCGGCGATTTCGACAAGGCCGCCATCAGCAAGACCATCGCCGACAGCTTCACTGGCTGGGACAGCAAGGTGGCCTACGCGCCGGTGCTGAACACCAACGTGGACAAGGCGCCGTTGCGCGTCATGCTCAACACGCCGGACAAGGAAAACGGCTTTTACACCGCGCGTCTCAATGTCGACCTGAACGTCAACGATGCGGATTATCCGGCGCTGGAACTGGCCAACTACATCTTCGGCGGCGGCGCGCTGAAATCGCGCCTGATGGACCGCATCCGCCAGAAGGACGGCCTGTCGTATGGCGGCGGCAGCGATCTGAGTCCGGGCACGCAGGACCGCGCCGGCAGCTTCTCCATCGCCGCCATCGCCGCGCCGCAGAACCTGAAGAAGCTGGAAGCGGCTGTGCGCGAGGAGCTGGATCGTGTGCTGAAGGACGGCTTTACCGAAGCGGAGCTGGCCAACGCCAAATCCGGGCTGCTGCAGGAGCGCCAGCAGACGCGCGCCAAGGACACCGCCCTGGCCGGTGGCTGGACACGCAACCTGTACCTCGGTCGCACCTTCAGCTGGAGCAAGGAGTTCGAGGCCAGGCTGAGCGCGGCCACACTGGCGCAGGTCAACGCCGCCTTCCGCAAGGCGGTCGATCCCGCCAAGCTGTCGATCGCCACGGCCGGCGACGAGAGCAAGGCAGCGCCGACAAAATAACCATCGAAACGGCATGGAGCAACCGTGCGGAGCGGGCCGTCACGAAGCGCACCATGGGGATTGATGCATTTGACGTGATCGTCGTCGGCGGCAGCAACGCCGGCTTGTCGGCCGCAACGCAACTGGCGCGCGCCCGCCGGCGCGTACTGGTGATCGACGTAGGCCCGCGCCGTCACCGCTACGCGCGGCATTCACATGGCTTACTCGGCCAAGAGGGCGCGAAGGCTTGGCCGCGCGGGCGGCGCCGGAGGCTGGTGGTTCCGTGTCTCGCTCGCCGATGGCGGCGCGGTCCGCGCGCAACGCCCGACGCTGGCCAGGCTGGTCACGCGCTGGAGATGGACGGTCTTCGGACTGTCAGAGGTCTGACAGAATCGCCGGCATGGCCGCGCGCATGGCGTCGATAAAGCGGCGCAGGCGCGCCGGGTAGTGCGGCGCGTGGGGGTAGACGATGTACATCGGCAGCGGCGTGGCCTGCCACGCCGGCGCCAGGTGAACAAGCGTGCCTTGCGCCAGTTCCTCGCGCAGCGCCCAGGATGAAATCACGCATACGCCCATGCCCTGCACGGCGGCGTTGCGCACGGCGAACAGGCCGTCGCTGCTCATGCGCGGTTGCAGCGCCAGTTTGTGGCTTGCGCCGCTGGCGTGATGCAGCACGATCTCGTTGCGGTAAAAAGTGCGCAACGACAGCCAGGGCAGGGCGGCCAGTTGTTCCGGATGCGTGGGCAGCGGCTGGCCCGCCAGCAGCGAGGGCGCGGCCACGGCGATGCGCGGCACGTCGGCCAGCTTGATGGCGATGACCGACGGGTCGCTGACCTCGCCGACCCGGATGGCGCAGTCGATGTTCTCGCCGATGAAATCCGGCGCGCGGTCGTGCAGCAGCCATTCGATGGAGACGCGCGGGTGACGCCGCAAAAAGTCGCTCAATGCGCCTATCATCTGCTGCTGGCCGAAGGCATGGGGAACGACCACGCGCAGCAGGCCGGCCGGCTCCTCGCGCGCATCCTGCACGTCGGACGCCAGCGCGCTCCAGTGCGACAGCAGCTCGCGCGCGTGCGCCAGGCAGCGTTCACCGTCTTCGGTCAACTGCATGGCGTGGGTGGAGCGCTGCAGTAGGCGCAGGCCCAGCATGCGCTCCAGCGCCTGCAGGCGGCGGCTGATGGTTGGCTGCGTGGTGCCCAGCTGCGTGGCGGCGGCCGACAGGCTGCCCGCTTCGACGATGCGGACGAAAGTCTGCATCAGCGCTATGCGGTCGGCGGCGTTGGACGAGGTGCTCATACGTTGAGCGTATAACATTTGTACGGGGCGGTCCACTACCGCGCGCGGCACCGGCGGCGCATACTGGCCGGCTAACACACTATCGGAGGTATGCAATGAAAGTCAGCTTTATCGGGATAGGCGCCATGGGCGCGGCGATGGTGCCCCATCTGGTGCGCGCGGGGCATGAGGTCAGCGTGTGGAACCGCAACCGCGCGGCGGCGCAAGCCATCGAAGGCGTGACGGTGCTGGCGTCGCCGGCCGAGGCCTTCCAGGCGGACGCGGTGATGACCATACTGGCCAACGACGACGCGGTGCGCAGCGTGATCCTCGACAGCGGTGCGCTGGCCAACGCCAACAAGGATTGCGTGCACGTGATGATGGCCACCATTTCGCTGGCGCTGGTGGACGAGCTGGCGGAGCGCCATCGCGAGGCTGGCGTGGCCTTGGTGTCGGCGCCGGTGTTCGGCGTGCCGGCGGTGGCCGCGGCCGCGCAGTTGAACGTGCTGGCGGCTGGCGATGCGCGGGCCATCGCGCGCGTGCAGCCGCTGCTCGATGCGGTGGGACGCAAGACCTGGCCGCTGGGCGATGATCCCAAGCGCGCCAACGTGGTCAAAATCTCGGGCAACATGATGATCGCGCAGGCCTTCACGGCGATGGGCGAGGCGGCGCACCTGAGCGAGAGCTACGGCGTGTCGGCGGCGGATCTGCTGAATGTGCTGACCAATACGCTGTTCACGGCGCCGAGCTACCAACGCTACGGCGGTTTCATCGCCACCAACAGCTTTGAGCCGGGCTTCAAACTGCCGCTGGGACTCAAGGATGTGAACCTGGCCTTGTCGGCGGCGGAAGCGAAGGGCGCCGTGCTGCCGGTGGCGGAGCAGGTGCGCGCCAATATGCAGGAGGCGATTGCGCAGGGCCTGCAGGACCGCGACTGGTCGGTGGCGGCGACCATCCGCCGCACGCGCTAAGGCCTGGCCTTGCGCAGCACGCCCTGCTTGTGTTCCGGCAGGTGCGCCGACGGGTCTTGCGCCGGGTCGAACACGTAGTGCTGGAAGATGGCGCCCCAGGCGGCGCGCACTTCCGGCGGCTGGTGCTTCATGGCCTTGAGCGCGGCGACCAGCGCGTCGAAGGTGGTGCCGGCGTCCTCCGCTGGTTGTTCGTTCTTCCACCAATAGTTGATCATCATGTTCAGTGGGCCGTTGGACTGCACGTGGTGCCACCACAGCGTGGGGATGTACAGCGCGTCACCGGGCAGCAGATCGGCCACCAGCGCGTGCTTCATCGCTTCGCGAAAGCGGGGATGCTGACCGAAGTCCGGTTCGCGGCAGTTCACCATGCTGATCGGCGTGGGCGTGGGGGCGAAGTCCAGCGGGCCGATATACAGGTTGTCCACCTGCTCGGGCGGGAATAGGGTGAACCGGCGCTGGCCGCTGACCACGCAGGCGAGGTTATAGGACTCGTCGAAATGCGCTGGCGTGGTGATGGTGTTGCCGAGCCACAGGCGCGGGCGCACCGACGGCGGCAGCGCCGGCGCCGGGTTCTCCCGTGCGAGGCGTGGCATGCAATCGTCGATCAAGGCGCTTTGCACCGCCACGGCGGGCGGTTCGGCAAACTGCGAATAGCGCGCCAGTTGCTCGATCACGCGCGACACCGGCACCTTGTTGCGGACGAAATTGAAGCCTTCCAACGCCGGCTTGTAGAACAGGCGTCCGTGTTCGGCGGGCGGGGTCATGACGGCGTCCACCTCGGCGCCGGTGTCGAGTGGCAGCAGGTAATGGCATAGCGCTTCCGGCGATTGCAGCGCGGCGCGCACGGCCGGCCAATGGCGCACAAAGCCGCGCAGGATGGCGGGGCGGTAGCTGGTCGTCACTTCGGTGAAGAAGCGGGCCGGGTCGAGATCGTGGAATTCGGTCGGGGTGGTCATGAGCACTATGATGGCACAAAACGACATCGCTCTGGCGGCGCGCGGCACCCCTGGAACCCGCACACCGCTGCGGCCGGGGTCTGACCCCGTTCGGGGTCAGACCCCTTCGTTTGGGGGTGAAAAAAAGCCCGCCAGGGCCGGGGACGCCGTGGCGGGCACAGACTACACAATGAAGCCGATTAGTATTTCACGTGCACCCCGGCGTAGTACTGCGCGCCGTTGGCATAGAAGCGTGCCGGTTGATCCTTGTTGTAGATGTAGTTCTTCAGGATCGGGTTGTTCAGGTTCTGGCCACTGATCGTCAGCGTGATGTTCTTGCTGATGTTGTAGTTGAACGAAGCCGACAGCGTACCGGTCGAATCCTGGTACAGCGGCGTGCCGCGGTCCTGCGCCGCCAGGAACGACGAACGCCATGCATAGCTCAGACGCGCATTGAAGGTGTCGTTCTCGAAGAACAGGCCGGCGTTGGCGGTGGTCTTCGACGCGCCCAGCATGTCGCAAGGATCGCCCGAGGTCGCGGTCTGCATCGCCGGGCAGGCGCCGAAGTCCAGGTGCGAATCGGTCAGCGTGACGTTGCCGTCGATGCCGAAGCCCATGCCCACCGGTACTTGCGCTGCCAGTTCCAGACCCTTCACCTTGGCGCCGACGTTGATCGGCGAGGTGATGGTGTAGTCCGCGAACACCGCCTTGTTCTGCTGCTGCGAAGCGCGGGTATCCAGGAAGTTGCCAACGCTGGTGCCGTAGCCCACGTAGTCCTTCAGGTCCATGTAGAACACGCCGGCCGACAGCAAGGCGCGCGGCGCGAAGTACCACTGCAGCGACGCATCCAGGTTGTTCGACTTGACCGGTTTCAGGTGCGCGTTGCCGCCGTTGCCGGTGTGGGTTTCGTCGGTCAGCAGCACCGCGCCGCCCAGAGCGCCGTAGTCAGGACGGGTCATGGTGCGCGAGATGCCCAGGCGCGCCACCAGGTCGGAGCGCAGGTCGAACTTGAGGTTCAGGCTAGGCAGCGGAATCGTGGTGTTGTTGTCGATCGCCGTCTGCTTGACGAAACCGCCCCACGGATAGGCAGGCAGATTAGCGCCGGCAGGCTGGTTAGGCAGGATCTGGTAGCCGTTCGACGTGCCTTCGGTACGCACCACGCGCAGGCCGACGTTGCCGCTCCAGCCTTCGCCTTCCAGTTCACCCTGGACGTAGAACGCCTTGGTGTTTTCCTTCAGGTTGAACATGTCCTGGTAGTAGGTGCGGCTGACATCGCGGTTGGAGTGCAGGTCGCCCCAGGCGTTCAGGATCGCCGGATCCAGCAGCCAGACGTTTTTCGGGAAATCGCCGCCCAGGTCCTGGCCGAAGTTGCCAGGGTAGGTGGTCCCGTTCCACTGCGGGTTGGTGCTGGTGCCGCCAACGTCGGTGTTGGACCAGTTGGGACCTTGCGCCACTTCGAAGTTGGAGCGGGTGTGGTGCGTGCCGCGGATACCGAATTTCAGCTCGCGCAGCGGGCCTGCGTCCATCTGGAACGCGGCGTCGATCTGGCCGTAGGTTTCCTTGTCGTCGGTGCTGGCCGGCGAAACGCCGAACACCCAGTCCAGCGGCGTGCCGGTGAACACGGCGGTATTAATGTTCGGGAACTTGACGGTGGCCGGCGAACCCAGGCCGTTCAGCTGGTAGCTGGCGCCGGAGTTGTTGATGTCGCCCTCGAACACGCCCTGGCTCGGGGTCACGCCCTTGCCCTTGGTGGAGCCGGCTTTGGCGGTGAACACCAGGCGGTCGGTGGCGCGCCATTTGCCGTCCAGGTCAAAGAACTCGGTCTGCGCGTAAGCGCCGTCGCGCACGATGTTGTCGACGATACCGTAGCGCAGTGGCGCGGCGGCGGTGCCCTTGTTGGTGAACGATGCCGACACCAGCGTGCCGTTGCGGATCACATAGCCCGGATCAGGCGCCACGCCGGAACCCAGCATGCCCGAGCCGTTCATGTCGGTCATGTAGTTGGTGTT
Source organism: Duganella sp. 1224 (assembly GCF_013408245.1). GTDB lineage: Bacteria > Pseudomonadota > Gammaproteobacteria > Burkholderiales > Burkholderiaceae_D > Rugamonas. The sequence goes on along the minus strand of NZ_JACBYS010000003.1, from coordinate 269,154 downwards.
GTAGTTCGACGCGTCCATCTTCGAACGGAAGTAGGTCGCTTCCAGCGAGAAGTCGCGGCTAGGCTTGAACTGCAGGTCGATCAAGCCGCCCTTGCGCTTGCGCTCCTGCTGGAACAGCGAGGAACCGATCAGGCGCGGGAACCAGACATTGGCCAGGTCGGGATTGGTCTTGACGGCGGCGTTGGTCGGCGCCACCTGGGTCCATTGCAGCAGCTCCTGGCCATCGCGGCGCAGCGAGCGCTTTTCGGAGAAGCCCTGCACCATCAGGCCCAGCGTGCCGGCTTCGTTCTTCCAGTTGACCAGGCCACTGAATTGCGGATCGGTCTTTTCGGCCAGCGTGGAGTACACGCCCTGAATGGTGGCTTCCGCCGAAATGGCGTTCTTGAAGTCCAGCGGGTGACGGGTCTTGATGTCGATCGAGCCGCTCGAACCGCCTTCCACCTGGTCTGCGGTCGGCGCCTTGTAGACCACCACCTGGCCCACGATTTCCGATGGCAGCAGCGAGTAGGAAGCGGAACGGCCGACGGCGCCGCCCACCTGGTCCAGCACGAACCAGTCGCCGGTCGATACGGCGTGGCCGTTGATCAGGGTCTGGGTCAGCGACGGCGCGGTGCCGCGCATCGACACGCGGTCGTTTTCATCGAAGCCGCCCGAGCCCGCGCCCGAGGTGGAGATGTTCACGCCGGGGACGCGCTGCAGCGAGTCAGCCACGTTCTTGTCCGGCATTTTGCCGACGTCTTCAGCGGTGATGACGTCGACGTTGCTCGACGCGTTGCGCTTCACCGCCAGCGACTGCTGCAGCGATCCGCGGATACCGCTCACGATGACGGTCTCCGGCTCCTTGTCGGTCGCTGCCTGTTGCGCCTGGGCGTTCATCGCGACGCTCAGCGTCAGGATGGCCGTAGCGGTCGCGATGGGCGTTAGTTTGGACATTTTGATGTTATTCGAATTGTGGTACATGTTCCCTCCCGTTGATGAAGGCTCCGCCGAGCCCACTGATTGTCGATGTGTTTCTTTTTCTTCCTACAAAACCAATCCAACGCCAATATACTCGCCTTTTAATACCAGATCACTACCACTTTAAAATTCTTTTTTGTTATGTTGTATGCGGCATACAAAGTATCTTTTAAGTAACTTTGTAATACCGGATGGATGGTGGTATGGAAAGCCTTTGTGTGCCGGCGCAACACGAATAAAGCCTTTACCTAAAGGCGTTGTGCGATTTCAGTGAAAATATTTGCGGGCCCGGCGGGAGGTGGTGGATTTGTGGTGGTCTTTTTTTGGTATTATCGTCGAACAAACACGGAGAGGATGTCTCATCGTTATGAAAAGCGATCAAACGAGTCCACTGGTACACATCCGGCAGCACCTCAATGAGACCAGTAACCTGCCGCTGTACCAGCGTCTCCAGCGAGCCTTGCGCTCGGCCATCGAGCTGCATCTGCTGAAGCCGGAGGACGCGCTGCCGGCCGAACGCCAGCTGGCGGCCGATCTGGAAATCTCCCGCATCACGGTGCGCAAGGCCATCGATGGCCTGGTGAGCGAGGGCGTGCTGGTGCGCCGTCCCGGCTCCGGCAACTTCATCAACACGCGTATCGAAAAGAACTTCGCCAAGCTGACCTCCTTTTCCGAGGACATGCGCGCGCGTGGCCGCACGCCGCGCAGCGTGTGGCTTAAGCGCTCGGAAGGCACGGTGACGCCGGACGAGGCGATGCGGCTGCGGCTCAGCCCCGGCTCCAGGGTGTACCGCTTCAACCGCATGCGCTATGCGGACGATGTGCCGATGTGTCTTGAGTACGCGACCATCGTGGCGTCCTGCCTGCCGTCGCTGGATGCGGTGGACGTGTCGATGTACGACGCGCTGGAACGCTCGGGCAACCGGCCGGTGCGCGCGCTGCAGCGTTTGTCGGCGCTGCTGCTGAACGCCGAGCAGGCCACGCTGCTGCAGGCGAAGGAGGGCGACGCCGGGCTGGCGGTCGAGCGTCTGGGTTTTTTGCGCGACGGGCGCGCGGTGGAATTCTGCCGCTCGTACTTCCGTGGCGATATGTATGACTTTGTGGCGGAACTGAATGCGAGCTAACCTGATTTTGAGCGCGGCCTTGCTGGCCGCTTTGCCGGCGGCGGCGTCCGAGGTCGTCGGCTATTACCCGGGCTGGAAGCACGAGTCGTTTCCGGTATCGTCGGTGGATGCCGGCAGGTTGACGATGGCGCTGTACGCCTTCGTGGATCTGTGCTGGGACGGCAAGCATGGCAATCCCGAGCCGTCGGTAAATGATGTGGCGCCGTGCCAGGATGCGCGCAACGGCGCGCTGGCGTGGCGTGACGAGGCGGCCGATGGCGCCAACCTGCGCGCGCTGGTGGCGCTGAAGAAGGATCACCCGCAGTTCAAGGTGGTGATCTCGGTTGGCGGATGGAATTGGTCGAATCGTTTTTCCAATGTGGCGGCATCGGCGCCGGCGCGCGCCGATTTTATCTCGTCGACATTGGCGGCGATGCAGCGCTATGGACTGGATGGCGTCGATCTGGATTGGGAGTATCCGGGCGAGGCCGGCGTGCCTTGCGTGGCGGGCGAGGTGTGTGCGCGGCCGGAGGACCGGCACAATTTCATTGTGCTGGCGCGCGAGTTGCGCGCGGCGTTCGATCAGGCGGGCAAGCGGGATGGCCGGCATTACAGTATCACCATCGCCGCCGGTGCCAATGGCAATTATGTCGGCGACGGCGCCTGGGTGAAGGAACTGGCGCGGAGCCTGGACTGGATCAACATCATGGCGTATGACTACCACATGCCATGGGAGAAGCGTACGGGGCATCATGCGGCGTTGTATGCGGATGCCAAGGATCCGGTCACCGCCAGCGGCTTCTATGCTTCACGTTCGGTGCAGCGTTATCTGGATGCCGGCGTGGCGCGGGACAAGCTGGTGCTGGGCGTGCCGTTCTATGGCTACGGCTGGAAGGGCTGCGCGGCCGGGCCGGACGGGGACGGGCAGTATCAGTTGTGCGAGGGCGGCGTGACGGATGGCGTCAATGGCGGCAATTCGTACGGCTATGGGCAGGTGCTGGCGCGGGCAGCGGGATATCGGCGTTACTGGAATGCGGCGGCGCGGGTGCCGTATCTGTACAGCGCGGTGGAGCGGGTGTGGATTACGTATGAGGACCCGGAGTCGTTGCGGGAGAAGACGGGGTACATCCGGCAGCAGGGCCTGCGTGGCGCGATGTTCTGGGAGTTGAGTGCCGATAGTGACGGCAAGTTGCTGCGGACTTTGTGGGAAGGTATGCACCGCTGAGCCCCGCAGGGCCAAGCGGGGTCTGACCCCGTACCGGGTCAGACCCCAGCCTCAGCACACCGGTTGGGCGTGCAGGCTGGCCTTACTTGGCTTCCGCCGGCGCGATCTTCGGACCGGTCGCGTACATGATCCAGTAACGGGCCAGATCCGCGCGCGGGTCGGTGCCGGTGGCCAGTGGCTTCAGCACTTCCACACCTTCATCCTTCTTGCCGGCGATGATCATCGCGTAGCCCAGACGCAGCTTGGCGTCGTCCGGATTCTTGGCCACGCCCTTGGCGATACCTTGCTTCATCAGGTCAATGCCCTTGTCGGCCTGACCCAGCGTCACGTAGTTGTAGCCCAGGTTGACCAGACCCACGCCGTCTTTCGACTTCTGCGCGGCGGCGATGCCGTTGTCGATGTTTTTCGCGTCGTCGGCCGCACCCTTGTTGGCGCTGGCGCGGATGCTGTCCAGTTCCTTCTTGTCCTTGCCGGCCGGGATGGCGCCTGGGTAGGCCTTGTCCATCGCGATCTTGGCTTCGGTGAAGAAGCCGCCCAGCACGGCCAACTGCGCCTGGTCGACGTAGTCTTCCGTCTCCATCTTCGACGGGATGATGGTCGCCTTGATGCGGTCCATGTCCAGGTCCAGACGGTTGTTGTAGGTCTTCTTGCCGCGGGTGCGGTTCAGCAGGTCGTTCCAGTATTCTTCGGTCGGGTAGTAGCGGGTCAGCTCTTCCACGGCCTGCAGATACAGCACGGTGTCCTTGGTCTTGATGCCGACGTTGCCCAGCAGGTTCAGCGTGTCCTTGCTTGGCGCGGTGTTGGCGGCCTTGGCGGCTTCGATGTCCTTCAGCGCTTCGGTCTTGGCGGCGTTGTAGTCGCCCTTCAGGAAGTACGAACGAACGATGAACTGGCGCTGCTTGTTCTTGTCGCCCGACTCGGTGCCGTAACGCTCAAACCATTTGATGGCGTTGTCGTAGTCTTTCAGGTTGCTGTAGTAGATGCCGGCCACCGCGTCGATGAAACGCAGCTTGTCTTCCGGCTTCAGGCGGCCCGATTCGATCATGGCGTTCAGGCCCTTGACGGTCATCTCGTGGTTGCCCGATGCCTGGCCCAGTTGCACGCGCATCTGGTTCAGCACGAAGTCTTCGTACGGGGTGATGTTCGGCATGGCGGCCGCCTGGTCGATGCGGCTCTGGAATTCGGTGTAGTTCTTGGCGTCCAGCAGGGCCTTGGTCTGTGCTGGATCGATCAATTTGTAGATCTCAGGTCGAACGGCGTCTTTTGGCGCTTCCGGTGCTTTCTTTTCTTCGGCGGCGTGGACTGGGGCCATGCCCACGATGGCGGGAGCGGCGTTCAGGCCAATGGCGGCCAGGAGCAGGCTAATACGAGCAAGACGGGAGTGGGACATGGTTATCCTTCAATCAAACACATTGGGAATGTAAACCCGCGTATTGTTACACAAAATCGGCGGAAACTCCGAATTCAACCGTGTTGCGGCGCACTGCCTGGCCACTGCTGTCGAACAGCAGGCAGCGGGCCGGCGGCAGGTGCACACGCGCGCGGCTGCCGGCATGCGGCGGCACGGCTTCCGCGGGCAGTTTCACGGCGATCATTCCGGGCAGCCCGTCCAGCGTGGTGTAGACGATGGACTGGTCGCCCAGGTACTCAACGTGGCCGACACCGATCTGGATGACATTGTCGTGCTGTTGCGGTGCGGCGATGGACAGGTGCTCGGCGCGCACGCCCAGCGTGACCTGGTCGCCGGCACGCAGGCCGTGCGCAGCGGGCGCCGAGTCCACCTGGACGACGTGGCGGCCATGGCCGCCCGCGCCGTGCAGGCGCACCGTCACGCGGTGCTCGTCGACCGAAGTGACCTCGCCGGGGATGAAATTCATCTTCGGGGTGCCGAGGAAGCCCGCGACGAACAGGTTGGCCGGCGCGTTGTACAGTTCATGCGGCGTGCCCACCTGTTCGATGCGGCCGCCGTTGAAGACCGCGATGCGCTGCCCCAGCGTCATCGCCTCCACCTGGTCATGCGTGACGTAGATCATGGTGGTTTTCAGTTCGCTGTGCAGGCGGCTGATTTCCACCCGCATCTGCACGCGCAGGCTGGCGTCGAGATTGGACAGCGGCTCGTCGAACAAAAACACTTCCGGCTTGCGCACGATGGCGCGGCCGATGGCGACGCGCTGGCGCTGGCCGCCGGACAGCTCCTTCGGCTTGCGCTTGAGCAGCGGCGTGATTTGCAGGATGGCGGCGGCGCGTTCAACGGCGGCCTGCACCTCGGCCGGCTTGCGGCCGGCCAGCTTGAGCGCGAACGCCATGTTCTCGTACACGGTCATGTGCGGGTACAGCGCGTAGGACTGGAACACCATGGCCAGCTGGCGCTGCGCCGGCGCGATGTCGTTGGCCAGCGCGCCGCCGATGTGCAGCGTGCCGGCGCTGATGGTTTCCAGGCCGGCGATCATGCGCAGCAGCGTGGACTTGCCGCAGCCGGACGGGCCGACGAAGACCATGAATTCGCCGTCGGCGATATCCAGGTCGACGCCATGGATGACCGGCGTTTTGTCGTAGTGCTTGACGATGCCTTTGAGGCTGACGCTGGCCATGCGCTTATGCCGCCTGCTTGCTGGTCATGGGAATCAGCTGCGACAGCACGGCTACCGGAATCGCGCACACCATCACCCAGATGAAGAAGTGCTGGTAGCCCAGCGCGATCTGGATGTCGCCGCTGAACAGCTTGAACAGCACCGAGCCCAGTTGCATGATGCCGGTGGCGAACGCGTAGTGCGCGGTCTGGTATTTGCCCGGCGCGACCACCTGCATCATGTACAGGATCAGGCCGACGAAGCCGAAGCCGTAGCCGAACATCTCGACGCACAGCGCCACGCTGACGATGGACAGCTCGGTGGGCTGGAAGTAGGACAGCAGGTAGAACGCGATATTCGGCAGGTTGACCGCGATGATCAGCCATAGGATGGCGCGCTTGAGGCTCAGCCAGGAGGTAAAGTAGCCGCCAGCGATGGAGCCGACCAGGAAGGCCACGGTGCCCACGGTGCCGTAGACCGCGCCGACTTCGGCGGTGGTCAGGCCAAGGCCGCCGAGGTTGCGCGCTTCGCGCAGGAACAGCGGACCGATGGACTGCACCTGCGCTTCGCCGGCGCGGAACAGGATGATGAAAATGATGGAGACCCAGATGCCGGGCTTGCGGAAGAATTCGACGATCACTTCCCGCAGCGTGCGGGCGATGGTGGCGGCGTTGGTGTCTGCGCTGACGGTGTTCTTTGCCAGCGGCAGCGCCCAGCCGTTGTACAGGCCCAGTGCCACCATCATGGCGCCGAGGATGCAGAAGCAGATGGTCCATGCCGGCACCACGCCCATGGTTTTTTCGAAGTGCCCGGCCAGCAGCAGCAGCGCGCCGGTGGTGAAGAATTTGGCGGCGTTGAAGAAGGTGCCGGTCCAGCCGGCGTATTTGGCCTGGCCTTTTTCATCCAGGCTGGTGATGTACAGGCCGTCGCAGGCGATGTCGTGGGTGGCGGCGGAGATGCCGACCAGCGCGAGCATCGCCATGCAGGCGGCGAACCAGAACGGCGCCTGCAGCGCCAGCGCCACGCCGCCGAGACAGAGGCCGCCGAACACCTGGAAGAACGTCACCACCAGTTTTTTGCTCGGCGCCAGCTCCAGGAAGGGACTCCACAGCGGCTTGAATACCCAGGCGAAGCCGATCAAGCCGGTCCAGTGATTCAGCTCGTCGTTGGGCACGCCCATGCTCTTTAACATCTGGCCGGCCACGATGGCCACGGCGAAATACGGCAGGCCTTGCGCGAGGTACAGGCTGGGAACCCAAAGCTTGGGATTGCGGATGGTGTCAGTCATTGCGGCGTCTCTGTTGTCGTTATTTGAAACCGGGTACCGGCGCGTTGCCGCTGGCCTGCAGTTCGCCGGACAGCCAGGCGTTGATGGCGTCCAGCGCCGGCCGGGCGAAGCCGTAGGTCATCAGCGCCGGCGCGGCAATGTCCAGCGCCTGGTACGGATTCCACAGCGCCAGGTGCAGGTCCGGGCGCCAGGTGGCGCGGGCGTGGTCGCCGTAGCGCAGGCGCGAGGTGGAGGCCAGCATGGTGAAACGGCCATCCTGCGGCAGCGAATCCCAGTCGAAGGTGTTGGCATCGGCGAAGGTGACCAGCTCCACGTCGTACAGCTTGCGCAGCGAGTCGGCCACCACCGCAGCCGGCACGCCGGCTTCGGAAACGCCGTCGCTGACCACGTCCTGGCGCGCGACCAGTCGCACCTTGGCGCCGGCGGCAGGGCGGCGCAGGGTGTCGGCTGCGCCGGATGGACCGGCGTAAGCGGTCAGGCTGCGGCGCCAGCCTTCGGCCATGATCTCGCGGTCGGCCGCGTCTTCCTTGTACGAGCGTGGCTTGCACGGGTAGGCGCGGGCCAGCGCGGCCAGGCGCGCCAGGCGCGTGTCGATGTCGGCCTGCGACAGTTCGCCCGAGGCGATGGCGGCGGCGATGGCGTCCAGCGTCTCGTTCTGCGTTTCGGTGGTGCCCAGTGCCATCACCATGTCGGCGCCGGCGGTCAGCGCGCGCACGGCAGCGTTGCCCACGCCGTAGCGGCCGGCGATGGCGTGCATGTCCATGCCATCGGTGATGATGATGCCTTTGTACTGCCACTCATCGCGCAGCAGGTCGTTGAGGATGCGGCGCGACATGGTGGCTGGATTGTCGGCGTCCAGCGTCGGGTAGACGATGTGCGCGGTCATCATGGCCGGCGCGGCGCCGCTGGCGATGCGGAACGGCGCCAGTTCGAGGCGGTTCAGTTCTTCCACCGGCTTGTTCACGGTTGGCAGGTCGCGGTGCGAGTCGACGTTGGTGTCGCCGTGGCCGGGGAAGTGCTTGACGCAGCAGGCCACGCCTTCCGCGTGGCTGCCGGCCATCCACGCCATCGCCAGTTCGGCGGCGCGTTGCGGCTCGGCGCCGAAGGAACGTTCGGCGATGACCGGATTGTGCGGGTTGTTGTTCAGGTCCAGCACCGGCGCGAAGTTCCAGTTGAAGCCCAGCGACTTGACGGCGCGGGCGACGGCGGCGCCGGTGCGGTAGGCCAGGTCGGTATCGTTGGCGGCGCCCAGGCCCATGGCGGCCGGCGGCGCCGGCACCCAGGTCGAGCGCACCACGGCGCCGCCTTCCTGGTCGATGGCGATCAGCGCGTCCTGGCCCATGACGGCGCGCAGGTCGGCGGTGAGCTTGGCCAGTTGTTCGGAGTCGGTCATGTTCCCACGGAACAGGCAGACGGCGCGGATGCTGTTCCGCTGCAGGAAGTCGGCGGTGGCCGCGTCCAGCACCGTGCCGGGGAAGCGGATCATGATCAGTTGACCGGCTGTTTTTCTATGTTCGAGTTGAGTTGTCATTTCACTGCTCCGTCCATGCCGCGCATGAAGAATCGTTGGGTCAATAAGAAAGCTGCCAGGGTTGGCAGGATGGTCAGCACGGTGCCGGCGGCAATCACGCGCGTGCTGCTGCCGAAGGTGCCGCGCAAATACAGCACACCCACCGACAGCGGGAATTCATCCGGCTTGCTCATGACGATGGATGGCCAGATGTATTCGTTCCAGGCTTCCACCGCCGTCAGGATGCCGACCGTGGCCAGCCAGGGGGCGATCAGCGGCAGCATGATTTTGCTGAAGATGATCCATTCCGGGGCGCCGTCCACGCGGGCGGCGTCGATCAGGTCTTGCGGGACTTCCTCGAACGCCTGCTTGAGCAACAGGATGCTGACGGCGTTGACCACATTGGGCAGGATCACGCCGGCGTAGGTGTCGACCAGACTAAGTTTGGTGACGGTGATGAAGTTGACCAGGAAGTTGACTTCCGACGGCAGCACCAGCGTGGCCAGGATCAAGCCGAACACCAGCTTGCGGCCCTTGAAGTGCATGCGCGCCAGCGGGTAGGCGGCGGCGGAGCACAACAGCAGCTTCCAGAACACGGTGCAGGCGGCGATGAAGACCGAGTTGCCGAAGAAGCGCCACATCGGGATGGCGCGGAACACTTCGATGAAGTTGTCCATCGACGGTGCCTTCGGCCAGAAGGTCGGCGGGAAGGCGAAGATGTTCCCTTCGCTGGACAGCGCGGTCACCAACGTCCACCAGAACGGGAACACGCACACCAGCGCGATGGCGCACAGCAGCAGGTAGTGGGCGATCGTCTTCATCGGTGTTTGGGCCGGATGTAGCGCAGGCACAGCACGGCGATGCCGACGCAGAACAGCGAGACGATGAAGCTGGCGGCCAGTGCGCGCGGCAGCTTGAGGTGCTTGAGGCCCTGGTCGTAGGCGTAATACAGGCCGGTGAAGGTGGAGTTCATCGGGCCGCCCTGCGTCAGCACGTCCACTTCCTGATAGGCCTTGAGCGCGGCCAGCACCGACAGCACGGAGCAGATCATGATGGTCGGGCGCAGCATCGGCACGGTGATCTTCCAGAATCGCTGCCAGCGGTTGGCGCCGTCGAGGATGGCGGCTTCCTGCATGTCGGCGGGGACGGCTTGCAGGGCGGCCAGGTACATCACCATATACCATCCCAGCCCGCGCCATAGCGTGACGAACATGATGGCGAACAGCGCCAGGGTATCGTTGGACAGCCAGCCGACCGGAGCGCCGACCAGGCGACAGGTCATCAGCACGTAATTCAGCGCCCCCTGTTCGTGGAACATGAAGCCCCACATAATGCCGACCACCGAGACGGTGGTCACGACCGGCACGTAGAAGGCGGCGCGGAAGTAGCGGATGCCAGGCAGGCGGTTGTTGACCAACACCGCGAGACTGAGCGCGCCGATTTGCACGAAGGGCACCATCAGCAGGAACAGCAGCGAGTTTTTGAGGCCGGTGACGAACATCTCGTTGTCGAGGATGTAGCGGAAGTTGTCCAGGCCGACCCAGTGCGTTGCGCGTATCAGGCTGTAGTCGGTGAAGGCCAGCAGCGAGCCGAAGGCCACCGGCCAGAAGGAGAACACGGCCAGCAGGATCAGCGCCGGTGCAAGAAACAGCCACGCCACTCCGTCATTCCGGCGGCGGCCGGCATCCATGGAGCGCCGGCCGGTACGCTCGGCATGGGCTCCGGCTTCCGCCGGAGCGACGGGATGGTGGTGTTGGTGGTCGCGCATCAGCGGGTTCCCTGCGCGGCGAGTTTTTTGTTCCAGATGGCGACGGCCTGGTCGAGCGCCTGCTGGATATCCTGCTTGCCGGTGACGCCGGCTTCTACCGCCTTCACGAGATAGCGGCGCAACTCGTCGTAGTCGGTGATGCCGGCGACGTACAGCGTGTGCGAATGCGGCATCGACACCGCGCCCGCCGCGACGGCCTTTTCCGTCGCGCCGGCGTTGGGCGGCACGGTGGTGAAGAACGGATCATTGGCCGCTCGCGCCATGGCCGGATACACGCTGGCCTGTTTGGCAAAGGCCAGCTGGTTGGCGTCGTTGGTCAGATAGCGCGCGAACCTGCCGATCGCCGGCAGCAGCCGGGCGTCGACGTTCTTCGGCACGGCGAAGTGAATCAGCCAGCCGCCATCGGCAATGCCGGTCGGGCCGAGCGGCGCCGGAGCGACGTCGGTGATGGCGTAAATGTCCTTGGCGTCGCTCTCGATGCGCTTGACGGCGGTGGGCGGCGCCAGCAGCATGCCGAGGCGGCCGCCCTTGTAGGCGTCGATCGCGGCGGGGAAGTTATCCTCGGCGAACAGCGCATCTTTCAGCAGGCCGCCGGCCTTGTAGGTATCGGCCAGCTTGCGGATCAGGGCCACGTGGCCGGGCGAATTGAACACCGCCTTGCCGTTGGCGATGACAGGCAGGCCTTGCTGCATCATCAGGCCGTCGATCTTGGACAGGGCGGGGCACAAGCCGGCCTTGCCGGTACGGGCGGCGATCTGGCGGGCGAACAGCAGTTGTTCATCGAGGTCGCGCGGCGCGTGCGGAATGCCGGCGGCCTTGAAAATGTTTGTGTTGTAGGCGATGACGGCGACGTTGCTGTACATCGGGAAGCCGTAGGTCTTGCCGTTGAAGGTCAGATCCTGCAGCGTGCTGGCCAGGTAGCGCGGGCGGGCGTCGGCCAGCAGGGCATCGACCGGAGCGAGCAGGCCATCGCGGGCAAATTCATCGGCCCACGGCACGTTCAGATTGACCAGCGCCGGCGGCGTGCCGGCGACGATGCGCGTGACCAGTTTGGTCTGGATGATATCCCAGGGGAAGTCGACCCACTCGACCCGCACCCCGGGATTGGCCGCCTCATAATCGCGCACCAGCGTCTCGTAATAAGGCGTGAACTTGGGCTTCATGCTGAAGGTCCAGAATTCGATGGTTTGCGGGGCTGCGCTGGCGGGGTTTGCCAGCAGGGCGGCCAAAGCCAGCAGCCACCCCGCACGGCGGCACACCGGGGTCTGACCCCGAACGGGGTCAGACCCCATCGGCTTGCGGGGTCGCCCGGGCGCCATCATCAGTTGGTCTTGGTGACTTTGCTCAGGTGGCGCGGCTGGTCCGGGTCCATGCCGCGCGCGGCCGACAGTTCGGCGGCCATCTTGTAGAAGGTCTGAATCGCCACGATCGGATCCAGGTCCGGCGTGGCTGCCACCGGCAGGGTCAGATCGCGGTCCGCCACGTCGGCCGGCGCCGCCAGCAGCACGCGCGCGCCACGGCCGCGCATCTCGGTCGCCAGCGCCAGCAGGCTGGCCTGGGTTGGGCCGCGCGTGGCGAAGATCACCAGCGGATAGCCTTCCTCGATCAGCGCCATCGGACCATGCTTGATCTCCGCGCCGCTGAACGCCTCCGCCTGCAGCGCCGACGTCTCCTTGAACTTCAGCGACGCCTCCAGTGCCACCGGGAAGCTGATGCCGCGTCCCACCACCATGATATTCCGCGCCGGCGTCAGCACCTCCACCGCCTTCGACCAGTCCTCGGTGGTGGCCGCGCGCAGCGACTCCGGCAGCGCCTCCAGGCCGGCCTGCAGTTCGGGATCGTTCTGCCACGCCGCCACCAGGCGCGCGCTGGCCACCAGGCTGGTGATGAAGCTCTTGGTCGCGGCCACGCTTTGCTCCTTGCCGGCGCGCAGCGGCATCGCGTATTCCGCCGCTTGCGCCAGCGGCGAGTCGATGTCGTTGACCAGCGCGATGGTGGTGGCGCCGCCATCGCGGAAGTACCTGATCGGCTCCACCACGTCCGGGCTCTGGCCGGACTGCGAGATCGAAATGGCCAGCGTGTCGCGCGTGATCAGCGGCGATTTGTTCAGCGTCACCAGCGACATCGGCAGCGACGCCACCACCCGGCCCAGGCGCGCCATGATCAGGTAGGCGGCGTACGCGCAGGCGTGGTCCGAGCTGCCGCGCGCGATGGTCAGCGCGGTCGAGAAGGAGGTGCTCCTCAATTTGCGGCCCAGCTCCGCGTACTGTTCACCGTCGTGCGCCAGTTGCGTGGCGACGCAATCGGCGGCGGACAGGGCTTCTTTCAACATCATTGAGGTCACAACAATTCTCCTTCGATATAGACGGCTTTGAGGTTCAGGTCACGGTCGAGCACCACGAAGTCGGCAAAGGTGCCGGGAGCCAGGCGGCCCCGCTCTTGCAGGCCAAGATAATCGGCCGCATAGGTTGAGACCCGTGCCGAGGCATCCGCCAGATCGAGGCCGAGTCCGACCAGGTTGCGCAGGGCCTGGTCCATGGTGAGGGTGCTGCCGGCCAGCGTGCCGTCGGGCAGGCGCACGCCGCCCATGCACTTCATGACTTTATGACGGCCCAGCATATATTCGCCGTCCGGCATGCCGGTGGCGGAAGTCGAATCGGTGACGCAGTAGACGTTGGGAATGCAGCGCAGCGCGGTGCGGATGGCGCCGGGGTGCACGTGCAGCAGATCGGGAATCAGTTCCGCGTAGGTGCCGTGCGCCAGCGCCGCGCCCACCATGCCGGGTTCGCGGTGATGCAGGCCGGGCATGGCGTTAAACAGGTGGGTGAAGCTGCGCGCGCCCTGCTGGAGCGCGGCCACGCCATCCTCGTAGGTGCCGAGCGTGTGGCCGATCTGCACGCGCATGCCGGCGTCCGACAGTTCCTTGACCAGCGCCTGATGGCCTTCGATTTCCGGCGCCACGGTGATCACGCGCAGCGGCGCCAGTTCTTCCAGCTTGCGCACGTCGGCCAGCGTGGCGGAACGCGCGTAGGGCGGCTGCGCGCCAAGCTTGCCGGAGTTGATGAACGGGCCTTCCAGGTGCGCGCCCAGCACCCGCGCCTCGCCCTTGCCGCGCTGGGCGGCGGCCTTGCCGATGCCCTTCAGCGCGATGTCGATGTCCTCCGGCGGCGCGGTCATGGTGGTGGCCAGCATGCTGGTGGTGCCGTGCCTGGCGTGCACTGCGGCGATGGTGTGGACGGCGTCGCCGCCCTCCATCACGTCCTTGCCGCCGCCGCCATGCACGTGCAGGTCGATAAAGCCGGGCAGAATATAGACCGCTTCGTTGCGGGCGGGATCGGCGGCGCCACCGATGATGGCGGCGATGCGCTCATCGAAGGTGATTTCGCCATGGACCCAGCCGGAAGGTGTGAGGATATTGCCTTTGATTGCGTCGTGCATGGAGTCAGTCCTTCAAACGCTGGCGGATCAGGCGCAGCGCGCCGGCGGCCGAATCGCCCTGTGGCGCCACGAGGCGCGGCAGCAGCGTGGCCGGCAGATAGGGGCGCAGCGGCGCGGCCAGGCCGCCGCACAGCGCGATCGGCAAGGTGCCGCTGGCGTCGAGCGCATTGGCCATCAGCGCCACCTCGCGGCCGGCGGCCAGCAGGATGGCGCGCGCGGTGTCGTCGCTGTCGCCGTGTTGCAGCACGATGCGCGCCAGTTGCGCGTACTGGGTCTGGGTGGCGTGCGCCAGCCAGGTCTGGATGGCGTTGCGTGGCGCGGCGCCGCTGCCGCCGCAGGCATTGGCGACGTCGGTGGCGAAGGCGTTGGGCGGCAGGCGGCCGTCCACCACCTGCTGCACGTGGTTGATGGCGCGCAGGCCCATCCAGGCGCCGCTGGCCTCATCGCCGGCCGGGAAGCCCCAGCCGCCAACTTCGACGTGGCGGCCGTCGGCCAGCCTGATTTCGCCAACGCTGCCGGTGCCCAGCGCGATGATGGCGCCCGGCTGGCCGGCGTGCGCGCCCAGCACGGTAGTGTGGCCGTCGCTTTCCAGCGCCACTTGGGCGTAGCCGGGATTGGCGGCAACGAAGGCGGCCGCCCAGTCCTTGTTGTGCACGCCCGCCAGGCCGAGGCCGATGGCGACGCGCGCGGCGGCGGGCAGATCCAGGCCGGCCGCGCGGAAGGCCTGGGCGGCGGCGTCGGCCACGGCCGACCAGGCGTTGGCGATGCCATGCATCAGGCCGGAAGGGCCGCTGGCGCCTTCCGCGATTTCGACGCCGTCGGCGCGCGCCAGGCGTACCCTGGTGCCGCTGCCGCCGCCATCAACGCCGATGAGAAATTCGATCATGTTTACCTGAGAAAGCTGTGGCCGGAGTGGCCCGGGATGAGGGCACTATAGGGTAGCCAAAACCAGCTTGTCAACAGGTATTTAACTGGTATTAAAAAATATCGAAGTGGACTGCGGTTGTTTTCTTGGAATGGTTTTCTAAGTGACTGTTTTCAATCGCTAAAAATGTTTTTTGCGGTGCCGGGGCGAGTGTGGCATTTGCATGCCACTTTGCCGCAACACCGGGGTCAGTGCCGACATTCGGACATTGGGTCGCGCGCGACCCAATGTCCGAATGTCGGCACTGACCCCGGTGGGGGGTTAACGGTGGTAGGTGACCAGGCGGCTGCGGTTGGCGTCGAGCTTGTCGGCCACGGCGACCACGGCGTTGCCGGGGCCGTGGACGGTGACGTCGCTCTGGCGCGCGCACAGCTGGCGCGCGTCCAGCTCGCCCGAGCCGCTGACCTGGGCGCTCAGCGCGACCGTGGTGCCGGACAGGATCATGTTGCCGGGCCCGGCCAGGCGCGCGCGCACGTTCTGCGCCTCCAGCCCGCGCACCGTCAGATCGCCCGAGCCGTGCACCTCGGCGTCCAGCTTCTTGATGTGGCCGGCCAGGCAGGCTTCGCCGGGGCCGCGCAGCACGGCGCTGGCGGCGCCGGTGCTGAGGCTGCAGGCTTCGAGGTCGCCCGAGCCGTACACCTCGGCGCGGATCTCGTTGGCGCTGCCGCGCAGCGCGACGTTGCCAGGACCGTGCAGCGCGGCGCTGACGCGGTTGGCGCGGATGTCGCCGATGTCGAGGTCGCCCGCGCCGTTGACCACCAGGTTCAGCTCCTGCGTCACGCCGCTGGCCTCGACGTCGCCGGGGCCGTTCATTTGCAGGTTGAGGCTGGCGCTTTGCAAGGCGCGCAGGTCGAGGTCGCCGCTGCCGTTGGCGGTCACGCTCAGCGCGCCGACCTTGCCGCTGGCGGTGATGTCGCCGGGGCCGTCCGACACCAAGCTCAGTTGCTGGCCCTGGTAGCGCTGCAGTTCGACGTCGCCGCTGCCGGCGTTGCGCAGGCTTTTCAGGTTGGCGGCGCTGATGCGCACGACCAGCTCGCGCTGGCTGTCCTTGCCAAAGCTAAGGTGGAACTGCCAGCCGTGGTGTTCCTTGCGCGGCTGGCGCACGGTCAGCGTGTCGCCGTTGACGCTGGTTTCGATGTCGGCGAACTGGCCGCGCGGGCCGGACAGTTCGATGGTGTTGCCGGCATCCGGCGTGACGATCACGTGGAACGGGCCGATCAGGTTGATGCCGCTGAACGCGGCCACGGTGCGCGTTTCGCTGCCGTAGCTATTGTCCTGCTTGTCGGCGGCCGGCGCCGGCGCGGTGGCGGCGGCGAGGAGCAGGGTGCTGGCGAGCGCGGCGGCATGGAGGTTTTTCATGGTGGTCCCGTGGCGTTGGTGGTGAAGCCTGGACGATATGACAAAGCGCGGCGGCCGTCGCGGGCCGTGGGATGGACGTGCCAAAGCGTGGGATCAACTGCAAAAAACCGGGGCTGAACCGCAGTTCAGTTTTGCCGCCGCGCGGCCGTTACTGTTTGTGTGGCCCCGCCGCGGCCGTGATGTCATAATGATCGCATCAACCGGCCGCCGAGACAGGCCCGCGCAGGCGGAAAGGAGCGCACATGATCAAGTACCTTGGAACCAGAAGTACCAGCGAGGGGGGGGTGCTGTACGTTTTTTTGATTAATGGCTTGCAGAAGGAAATCAGGGAACACGCGTTGAAACAGTATCCGGGTTGTTACGAAGCACTGCCGGCCACCGCCAAGGCGCGCATCAGCGCCAACCGCGCGTGGTTGTCCAAAACGTAATGCGCGGGCGCCTGCTGCTGGCCGCCGCGCTGGCGCTCGCCTGTTCGGGCGCGGCCGCGCAGTCGGTGCCAACCACCTTCGGCACCATCATCGGCAATGGCCTGCTGTGCCGCGACCATACCGACAACCTCTATTATTACAACTATCTGGTCAAGCACTTCGGCAACTGGTACAAGCACGAGGGCGGCGCCTACTGGTTCCGCACCGCCGGCGCGTCGCTGTGGAACACCGAGATTTCCGAGGTGATGGTCAGTGATGACACCAGCACCTTCATCTTTGTCGGCGCGGTGGCCGAGGCCACGCCGGAAAACCTGGAGAAGGCCATCATCCAGCAGGTCGGCACGCATTACACGGTGATCGACACCTCGGCCTATCCGGTGCGCGAGGCCAAGCCGGCCAGCCGCATCGTCTACTTCGATACCAAGGCCAAGATTTACTGCGCCAAGTTCAAGCCGCTGCCGCCGGTGCAGCCGCCGCCGGTCCGACAGCGGCTAAAATAGGGAACCGCGCACTCCCAGGGTTTTCATGTACACGCAATTTTTCAATCTGAAGCAATCGCCGTTTTCCATCGCGCCCGATCCGCGCTACCTGTTCATGAGCGAGCGCCACCGCGAGGCGCTGGCGCACCTGTTGTATGGCGTCGGCTCCGGCGGCGGTTTCGTGCTGCTGACCGGCGAGATCGGCGCCGGCAAGACCACGGTGTGCCGCTGCTTCATGGAGCAGATTCCGGCGAATTGCAAGCTGGGGTATATCTTCAATCCCAAGCTGTCGGTGGAGGAGTTGCTGCTGTCGGTGTGCGACGAGTTTGGCATCGCGCTGCCGCCGCCGGGCGCCGGGGCGGTCAGCGTCAAGACCTATGTGGACGCGATCAATGCCTATCTGCTGGAGAGCCATGCGCAGGGGCGCAACAATGTGCTGATCATCGATGAGGCGCAGAACCTGTCGGCCGAGGTGCTGGAGCAGCTGCGCCTGCTGACCAATCTGGAAACCAGCGAGCGCAAGCTGCTGCAGATTATCCTGATCGGCCAGCCGGAGCTGCGCGGCATGCTGGCGCGGCCGGAGCTGGAGCAGCTGGCGCAGCGGGTGATCGCGCGGTATCACCTGGGCTCGCTGTCGGAGGCGGAGACCGGCACCTACATCGAACACCGGCTGGCAGTGGCGGGCGCCGGGGCGATCGCGCCGTTTCCGCGCAAATTGATGGGGCTGGTGCATGCGCTGACCAAGGGCGTGCCGCGACGGATCAATCTGCTGTGCGATCGGGCGTTGCTGGGCGCGTATGTGGAGAATCAGCCGCAGGTGACGCGGACGATCTTGAAGCGGGCCGCCAGCGAGGTGTTTGCCGGGCCGGACGCGGCGGCGGGCGCGGCGCCGCGTGCCGGCGCGCGCTGGCCGCTGGTGGCGGCGGGCGTGCTGGGCGGCGTGGTGATCAGCGCGCTGACGTGGCAACTGGCGTCGCGCGAGGCGCCAGCGCTGGCGCAGGCGCAGGCGCGGGCGGCAGGCACGCCAAGCATGCCGCTGGCGGGCAGCAGCACGCCGCAGTCGGCCGCGGCAGCCGGCGCGCTGGCGGGGAGCGCGAGCGCGACGGGCGCCCCGCAGCCGGGCGCGCCGCAGGCAAGCGGTGCGGCGAACGCTGGCCTTGGCGCGAACGCGGGCGGCGCGGGCGGGCAGAGCGCCGCGGGCGCGGCAGGCGCGGCCGTGCGGGCGGGCGCCGATAGTGCCGCCGCCATGCGCCAGTTGGCCGCGCTGTGGGGACTGACGCTGACCGGCGGCGATCCCTGTCCGACGGCGGCGCGCGCCAATCTGCGCTGTCTACAGGCCAAGGGCACGATTGAAGACATCCGTCTGCTGGACCGCCCGGCCATGCTGAAGCTGCACGACGACCCCGTCGCGCCCAACTACGTGCTGCTGACCGCGCTGGACGCCGGCGCCGCCACCATCGTCAGCGCCGGCGGCAAGCCGCAAACGCTGAGCGTGGACGCGCTGACCGCCCGCTACGACGGCGAGTTCGCCACCTACTGGCGCGCGCCGAGAGCCTGGCGCGACGAGGTCCGTGGCGGCGACCAGGGCCCGGATGTCGACTGGCTGGCCAAGCGCCTGTCGCAACTCTACGATCTGAAAAAGCCGCAGGACAACCAGCCGCTGGACGCGGCCCTGCGCAAGCGCCTGGTCGAATTCCAGACCGCGCAGAACCTCAAGGCCGACGGCGTGGCCGGGCCCAAAACCTTCATCCGCCTGTATCAGTTGGGCGGCGTGCAGGAGCCGCGCCTGCGCTGATTACCGCGCCCGGCCGTCGTAGTGGTGCACCGGGATGGCGGCCAGGTCGATGCCGTCGATGCAGCGCAGGTTGATGGCGGCGGTCGGCGTGCCGTCCGGCGCCACCGCCTCGGCGTACGGATGGATGCCGCAGTTCGGGCAGAAGCGGTGCTCGATCCTGTGTTGGTTGAACAGGTAGCTCCTGGTCTGGTCCTCGGGCGTCAGCAGCCGCAGGTTGGCGCGCGGCACGAACCACAGCAGCGAGCCCTTGCGCTGGCAGATCGAGCAGTTGCAGGCCAGGCCGGACTCGATCGCGCCCTCGGCCTCGAATTTGACGTTGCCGCAATGGCAGCTTCCGGTGTATTTCATGGCGCCTCCGTGTAGTGCTGCAGTTGCTGAAAGAACGCGTGCCAGCCGCGCTCGTGGTTGTCGCGGGCCTGGACGTCGACGAAGCGGTCGTGCACGAACGTCAGCTCGGTGCCCTCGCCAGCCGGCGCCAGCGTGATGCTGACGCGCGACACGCGCTGCGGCGTGCTGTGGAAGGCCCAGTCGAACACCAGCCGCTCGCGCGGCACGACTTCCAGATATTCGCCACCCACCTCGTTCTGTTCGCCATCCGGCGAGCGGAAGGCGATGCGGTAGCGGCCGCCGACGCGCAAGTCGATCTCGGCCAGCGTGGCGACCGTGTCCGGCGACGGGCCGAACCAGCGCATCAGCGCTTGCGGGTCGGTCCAGGCGCGCCAGAGTTTGTCGGCGCTGACGGGGTAGTGCCGGACGATGCGGACTTCTCCGGTGTGGGCTGGCATGTTTCCTCCTGGTGGTACAGATAGCGCCCGAGCGCATCTAGCTGGGCGGTCCAATAGCGTTCGTAATGGGCGATCCACTGGGCGGCGTCGCGCATCGGCGCCGGTTCCAGCGTACAGCGGACAATGCGGCCCTCCTTGGAGCGGGCGATCAGGCCGGCGGCCTCCAGCACTGCCAGATGCTTCATGAAGCCCGGCAACGACATCGCGTGCTGCCGCGCCAGATCGCTGACGGTCAGGCTGCCTTGCTCCAGTTGCGTCAGCACGCGGCGGCGGGTGGCGTCGGCCAGCGCGGAAAAGACCAGATCGAGTTGTTCGTCAGTATGCTTTACCATGTGGTTAAGTATTGTCCGGGGCTGCGGCTTTGTCAAGCTCCGGGCTTACGTTAAGATAGTGCGGTCTCCATCTCGATTACGGCTATGTCTTATATTTTGGAAGCGCTGAAGAAGGCGCAAGCGGAACGCCAGCTGGGCAGCTCGCCGACCTTGCACGCGCCGACCTTGCAGTCGGCGGACGGCGCGGCGCCGGCGCGCTTCAGCAAGCCGATGTTATGGGCGCTGCTGGGGATGGCGGTGGTGATCGGCGTGTTGCTGGTGCTGGTGTGGCGGCCGTCGGCGCCGCCAAGCACCGCGCGGCTGGCGGCTGCGCCGGCCCAGACGGTAGCGCCCGCCGCTGCGCAGGCCAGCGCGACGGTGCCAGCATTCGCGCCCGCGACCACGCCCATGCCAACGCCGACGCCGCTACCGGCGCCGGTGGCGGACTTGCCACAGTCGGTGGCCAATCTGGCGCGCGCCGCCGCGCCGGAACCGTCAGCGGCGCAGCCGGTCGCGCCAGCCACGGCGGCCGCAGCCGCAGCCGCCCGGCCGGCGCCGACGGCGTCGGACGAGCCGGTGGTCAACTTGCGCGACCTGCCGGAGCCGATCCAGCGCTCGCTGCCGCCGGTGACGGTGGGCGGCTATATCTATTCCAAGAACCCGGCCGACCGGCTGTTGCTGGTCGACAAAGTATTGCGCCACGAGGGCGAGGAGGTGGCGCCCGGCCTGGTACTGGAAAAACTGCAGCCGAAGGAGGCGGTGTTCAATTTCAAGGGCTACCGCTACCGCGTTCCGTATTGAATCGTCACTCGCCTGTCACAAAAAAATGATATTTTCTTATTATTGTGAACTCAGCAAGGGAAATATCATGAAACAGTTGAAGTGCCTGCCGTTCCTGATCGCCGCCGCCGCGTACGTGCCGCGCGCCCACGCCGCCGATGCCGCCTCGACGGTCGAGCCCAGCAGCATCACGCTGCTGCTGATCTGGGCCGGGCTGATCGTGCTGTCCTGCGCCCGCGATCCGGGCAGCTTCAAAGTCCAGCATTAAGCGGCGTCCGCTGCGCCCGCCTATCGTTGCTGCGTATAATAACGGCCATCAACATGATGGTGAGGTAGGCAATGCAAGAAGTCAGTCCCGCGTTCGCGCGCAAGGTGCTGGGCGTGGTCGGCACGTCGGGCAGCGGCAAGACCACGCTGCTGGAGCTGCTGCTGGCGCAGCTGGCGGCGCAGGGCCTGAAGGTCAATGTCATCAAGCACAGTCACCACGATCTGCAGTTCGAGCCGCCGCAGAAGGATAGCGCGCGGCTGCGCGCGGCCGGCGCGGCCGAGGTGATGGTGGGCTCGCCGTTCCGCTACGCCATCATCCACGAGCTGCGCGGGGCGCCCGAGCCGACGCTGGACGAGCAACTGGCGCGCATGTCGCCGGCCGACCTGACGCTGCTGGAAGGTTTCAAGACTTACCCGATCGACAAGCTGGAGGTGCACCGGCTGGAAAATGGCCGGGCGCCGCTGTATCCGCAGGATGCGCGGGTGGTGGCGGTGGCGGCCGATTATCCGCGCCCGGACGGCTTGCGCGACACGCTGGCGTGGCTGGATCTGAACCAGCCGCAGCAGGTGCTGGCCTGGCTGCTGGCACATCTGAAAAAAACTCCGGCGCCGGCCTAAAGTTGCGGCGCTAATGTCCGTTAACCTGAGGGATAGCCCTTAACGGAGGTACACATGGACGTTACCGGTATTGCCCAGCTTTCCACCACGATGGCCGACACTGGCACCAAGCAGGCGGTCGGTATTGCTGTGTTGAAAAAGGCCCAGGATATTCAGGCTTCCAGCGCCAACGCCTTGATCGAGGCGATTCCGCCCGTGCCGAATCTGCCACCGCATCTCGGCAACAATATCAACACCACCGCCTGAGCGCTTGGCGGCGGCCGCGTCCCGCGCCGCCCGGCCCCTTCCGTGCCCGATCGGCGGCGCGGCGCGTGCGCACGCACGCCGCTTTTTTCCCTGACGACAGAACTGATGCATAGCGGCGCTATTGCTGGTACGCTGCGGGTGCTCACACTTTTCTTTCAGGAGATGAACCATGAACAAACGTCAAGCTTTGATCGCGGCGGCGCTGGCGACCGTGTGCGCGGCGCAGGCGGCGCCAGCGGCGGCCGATGACAAGGAAAAATGCTACGGCGTGGCCAAGGCCGGCCGCAACGATTGCGCCACCGGCGCCCATTCGTGCGCTGGCCAGGCCAAGGCGGACAATGCGCCGGCCGAGTGGAAATATGTGCCGAAGGGCACCTGCGAGAAGGCTGGCGGCAAGACCACGCCGCCCGCCAAGTAAGCGATGACGGCGCCGGCGCAGCAGGCGCGCGCGGCGCCCGCGCTGGGCGTCGGCGTCGGGCTGCGGGCGCCGCATTATCGTCAGTTCCTCGACCAGCGGCCGCGCGCCGGCTGGCTGGAGGTGCATACCGAGAATTATCTGGATCAGGGCGGCTGGGACTGGCATGTGCTGGAGCGGCTGCGCCGCGATTATCCGCTCAGTCTGCATGGCGTGGGGCTGGGACTGGGCTCGGCGCGCGGCTTTTCAGCAGCGCATCTGGCGCGCGTGCGGGCGCTGGTGCGGCGGGTCGAGCCGGCGCTGGTGTCCGAGCATTTGTGCTGGGGCGCGGTGGCGGACCGGCAGCTCAACGATTTGCTGCCGCTGGTGCTGGACGAGGCGGCGCTGGCGCTGATGTGTGCGCGCGTCGATCAGTTGCAGGAGGCACTGGGGCGGCAGGTGCTGCTGGAGAATGTGTCGACCTATGTGCGCTTCCAGGCGGACGCGATGAGCGAGGCGCAGTTCCTGGCGGCGCTGGCGGCGCGCACCGGTTGCGGGCTGCTGTTGGACATCAATAATTTGTATGTGAACCAGTGCAACCACGGCGAGGATGCGCTGGCGGCCATGGCGGCGATTCCGCCGGGCATAGTGGGCGAGATGCATCTGGCCGGGCATCTGGTGACGCCGGAGGCGGTGATTGATCATCATGGCGCCCGGGTGGCCGAGCCGGTTTGGCGGCTGTACGAGGCGGCCTTGCGCCGCTTCGGCGTGGTGCCGACCCTGATTGAGTGGGATACCGACCTGCCGCCGCTGCAGGTGCTGCTGGCCGAGGCGGACAAGGCGGCCGCGCTGCACGCGGCGGCCACCGCGCGCGGCGCTGCGCCTGTCGCGGCCACGCCATCGGCCCCTGCCGCGCTTGCCGTCCCCGTCGCGCCCGCCCCGAACGCCACGAACGAAACGAATGCCACAAATGCCACGAGCGGGCCGATGGCGGGCGAGGGCGCGCTGGCGTCGGCGCAGCAGTTGTTTGCCGGCGCGCTGCTGGATGACGCCCTGGCCGCGCAGGTGCTGGCGCAATGCAAGCCCGGCCAGCGCGCGCACCGCCTCGCGCTGTATCGCGGCAACCAGAGCGCCACCTGGCAGAAAACGCTGGCGGCCGCCTATCCGGTGGTGCTGGCGCTGGTGGGCGAGGACTTTTTTGGCGGCCTGGCGCGCGCCTATGGCCGGGCGCAGCCGCCCGACAATCCCGACCTGAATCACTTCGGCGCGCGCTTCGGCGCTTTCCTGCGCGACTTTCCGCACGTGGCGCAATTCCCGTATCTGCCGGACCTGGCCGCGCTGGAGTGGGCCTTGCACCGCGCCCATTACGCGCCGGCGGCGGAGCCCCTCAGCGCCGCGCAACTGGCGGCCATCGCCCCGGAGCAGCTTGAGCTGACCCGCTTCCGCCTGCATCCGGCGGTGCGGCTGCTGGCCTCCGAGTGGGCGGTCGTACCGCTGTGGCAGGCGCATGAGGCCGACAGCGGCGTGGCATTTCCGTCGCAGTTGCAGGCGTCCAGCCACGCGCTGGTGGCGCGGCCGCACTGGCGGCCGCTGCTGCTGCCGCTGGACGCAGCCAGCCACGCCGCGTTAAGCGTGCTGGCGCAAGGCGGCACGTTCGGCGCCGCGCTGGACGCTGCATTCGCGCTGGATCAGCAGTTCGATGTGGCCGCCGCGCTGCAACAGTGGCTGGCGCAGGCGGTGCTGGTGGCGTCACTCGTCGCGCCGGAAGGCGCGTAGCAGCTTGGCTTCGCCGGTGAGGTCGCGGTGCAGGCGGGCGGCGATGGCGGTCAGCTCGATCATGCGGTCGATCTGCATGTCCTCGAAGCGGGCCAGCTCGGCGGTGGCGGTTTGCAGCGCCTCGGCCAGCTTGTTGCGCGCCAGCTGGTAGGCGGTGCCGTGGTACTGGCCGGTGTTCTTCAGCAGTTCCTCGGCGTTTTCGATGACTTGCCGCAAGTCGCCTAGCAGGCTGGCCTGGGTGGGGCCGTTTGGCTCCGGACCGTCCATGACTCCCCCCTTGCGCGTACTGGTTGAACAACTGGCCAACCTACTATAGCGAGGCGGGCGGCGGCTGGTTTGCGGCGGATCAAGCGGCGACCGGCGCAGCTTGCAGCTTACACTGAAATTCCCTAAAGGCAATAAATATTACGCGGCGACCACGCTGATGTGGACGTCGCCGACACGCACCTGCTGGCCGGCGCGGATCTTGGCGGTCTTGCGCAACTCCTGCTTGCCGTCAACGCTGACGTCGCCGCTGGCGACGATCTGCTTGCCGGCGCCGCCGCTGTCGCACAGGCCGACCAGCTTTAACAGCTGATTCAGCTCAACAAACTCGCTGTTTAATTCAAAACTTACTTTCTGCATTTTATCCTCTGGTGCCATGATGGGAAGGCGGGGCCGCCCCCTCCGAAGTCTAGTGTAGCGGCATTCCGACAGGCGCGCAGTTTACTCTATCGGCGTGGCGCTCATCCGATTGCTACGCAGAAAAGAAGTTGCTATTCTGAGTTAACTGCTGTTTTTTGAGGCAGGGCGCAACGACCGTCGAGTGAGTTGCATCATGAATAAGTTCTCTTTTGCCTTGGTAATAGCGTCGGCGCTGGGCGCCGGCGCCCGTGCGGCCGAGCCGCCCGCTTTTCCGTGGCTGGAGCCGCGCCCCAACGCGGCCTGGCTGTTTGACGCCAGCGACCGCCAGGCGGCGCTGGCCGAGCAACTGCAGCCGGCCGCCGGCCGCACCTACCGCGCGCTGTCCGGCGTGCCGCAACTGCATTTCGGTGCGCTGCCGGACAACCCGACGCTGCTCGATCCGCTCGGCCCGGTGCTCAACGAGCGCGCCAGGCGCTTCCTCAGCAGCGCCGAGTTCGAACGCAAGATGGGGCGCGGCACCGGCGTGCTGACGGTCGGCGTGCTGCGCGAGGCCGGCGGTGCGCCGGGCATGCAGCAGAGCATGGCGATGATGCTGCACACGCGCCCGACCACCACCTTCACCGCGCTGTCGCTGGGCTATGCGCTGTCGGCGCGCAGCGCGCTGGTGGCCATGGCCTCGTATGGCAAGACCGAGGGCATCGGCAGCCCGGACAGCCTGCTGGCGCAGGTGTCGTCGGTGCGCACGGTGGCCTACAGCGTCGGCTATGTGCGGCGCCAATGGCTGACCGGCAACGACCGGCTGGCGCTGACCATGTCGGTGCCAGCGCGGGTGCGCACCGGCGCGCTGGAGGCCAGCGGCCCGGTAGCGGTCGACGCCGCGCCCGGCATCGCGGCTGCCACGGCGGGCAGCGGGCCGACCCTGAACCTGCGGCCGACCGCGACCGAGCGCGACCTGGAATTCAGCTATACCCGCTTGCTGGGCCGTGATGGCGCGCGCGGCCGGCTGACCGGCGCGCTGATGTACCGCGTCAATCCCGGCCACGACGCCAACGCCGCCCCCGACCTGCTGATGGGCGTGCGCTATTCCTACGGCTTTTAGGCGCCTCAGCCCTCAGCCCTTGGCGCCCGGCCGCGTCATGGCCAGCGGCACGATCCACTGCTCGAACTGCTCGGCGCTGACGTAGCCCAGCGCCAGCGCGGCTTCCTTCAGCGTCGTGCCCTCGTGCTGCGCCTTCTTGGCGATGCTGGCGGCCTTGTCGTAGCCGATGTGCGGCGCCAGCGCGGTGACCAGCATCAGCGAGCGCTCCATCAGCTCGGCGATGCGTTCGCGGTTGGGCTCGATGCCGTGCACGCAGTGCTCGTCGAAGCTGCGCATGCCGTCGGCCAGCAGGCGCGCGCTTTGCAGGAAGTTGTGGGCCAGCAGCGGCTTGTAGACGTTGAGCTCAAAGTTGCCGGAGGCGCCGCCCATGGTGATGGCGACGTCGTTGCCGAACACCTGGCAGGCCAGCATGGTCAGCGCCTCGCACTGGGTCGGATTGACCTTGCCCGGCATGATCGAGCTGCCCGGCTCGTTTTCGGGGATGGTGATCTCGCCCAGGCCGGAGCGCGGGCCGGAGGCCATCCAGCGCACATCGTTGGCGATTTTCATCAGCGCGGCGGCCAGCGTTTTCAGCGCGCCGTGGGCGAACAGCAGGGCGTCGTGGCCGGCCAGCGCGGCGAACTTGTTGTCGGCGCTCTGGAACGGCAGCTTCAGCGCGTGCGCCAGTTCGGCGGCGATGCGGGTGGCGTATTCCGGATGGGCGTTGAGGCCGGTGCCGACGGCGGTGCCGCCGGCGGCCAGCTGCAGCACGCCGGGCAGGGCGGCGTCGATGGCGCGCTCGGCGAAGTCGAGCTGGGCGACGTAGCCTGAGAATTCCTGGCCCAGCGTCAGCGGCGTGGCGTCCTGCAGGTGGGTGCGGCCGATCTTGACGATGTCGGCGAAGGCGGCGGACTTGGCCTGCAGGCTGGCGCGCAGCTGTTGCAGCGCCGGCAGCACGTTGTGCGCCAGCGCCTGGGCGGCGGCGACGTGGATGGCGGTGGGGAAGATGTCGTTGGACGACTGGCCCTTGTTGACGTCGTCGTTCGGGTGCAGCAGGCGCTGTTCGCCGCGCACGCCGCCCATCAGCTCGGAGCCGCGGTTGGCCAGCACCTCGTTCATGTTCATGTTGGACTGGGTGCCGGAGCCGGTCTGCCACACGGCCAGCGGGAATTCGGTCGGGTGCTGGTTGGCCAGCACCTCGTCGGCGGCCTGGGTGATGGCGATGGCCTTGGGGCCGTCGAGCAGGCCGAGGTCGAGGTTGACGCGGGCGGCGGCGCGCTTGACGCTGGCCAGCGCGTGGATCAGTTCCAGCGGCATTTTTTCGGTGGAGATGCGGAAGTGTTCCAGCGAGCGCTGGGTCTGGGCGCCCCACAGCTGGGCGTCGGGGACGTCGATGGGGCCGAAACTGTCACGTTCACTACGGGTGCTCATATTGAATCCTTGGTAGGGAATTGAAGTTGTCGAGTGTAGCGCAGTTTGGAAAAATTAACCGGGGGCTACAAAAACGGGATTTGGCGCCGTTATAGCTGTTACACTTTTTGGAATTCTGCTCGGTGGTCCGTGGATGATTAAGTTTTTGCCAATTTCGATAGGCGCGCTGGCCTTGGCCGGCGCCGCGCTGGGCGCTGCGGCGGCCGAGCTGGGCGAGATCGCGCCACGCTCGTACATCGGGCAGCCGCTGGCGGTGGATATCGATCTGGTGGCGTTGACGCCGGAGGAGGTGGCCGGGCTGCAGGTGCGGCTGGCGGACCAGAATGTGTATCGCGGTGCCAATGTGACGATGAATCCGGCGCTGGCGTCGGTGCGCTTGCAGGTGGAGCGGCGCGGTGCGCGGTCGGTGCTGCATGTGACGACCACGCGGCCGGTGGAAGCCGATTACGTGCATTTGTATGTGGAGCTGGGCGTGCCGGGCCGGCAGGATGTGCGGCTGGCCACGGTGTGGCTGCAGAAGGACCCGAATCCGGCACCGCCGCCGGCCGCGCCCGCTGTGCCGTTGGCCAGCGCGCTGACGCCGGCGCAGGCCGAGCAGATTGCCGCGCAGGCCCGCGCGGCGCGGGCGGAGGCCGGGCGCGCGCCGGGCGGGCAGACGCAGACGGGGCGCGCGTCCGGCGGGCAGATGCAGGCGGGGCAAGCGTCCGGCGGGCAGGCGCAGGCGGGAGCCGCGTCGGGCGGGCAAACGCAGACGGGACAGGCGTCCGGCGGGCAGGCGCAGGCGGCCCAGGCGTCGGGCGGCCGGGGAATAGGTGGGCAGGCGCCGGCCGGGCAGGCGGCGCAGGGGTCAGCGGCGATCGACCGCAGCAAGCCGGCGCCGCTGCCGTCGGTGCATGAGGCGGAGACCGGCACGCCGGGCGAGGTCAAGGCGGCGGGACAGGCGCAGCGGATTGCCGGCGTTTGGGTCGGCGCCGATGGCAAGGTACTGAAATCGGCGCCGCGCGAGGAGCCGGCCGAGGTGCCGGTGCGCGTGGCGCAGGCCTTGCTGCCGCTGGCGCCGCTGCCGCTGCCGAAGGGCGTCAAGCGGCTGGCGCCGGCGTCCTGCCCGCCAGCCGGCATCAGCGCCAAGGAGTGCGTGGCGTTGGATCAGCATAATGCCGAGCTGTCCAGCAAGCTGCTGGAACTGGAGGGCAAGATGAAGGTCTTGCAGGGCGCGCTGGGCGGCTCGGCGGCGGCGGTCGGTGCGGCGGCTCAGCCGGGCAAGAGGGCCACGGCTGCGGCAGTGCCGGTTCCCGCCGGCGCGGGGACGCAGGGCGCGGTGGCGGCTAGCTTGTCGGCGCACGGGGCGGCGGAGATGAATGCGGCGAAGACGCCGGCGGAGTCCGGCGGGCCGGCGTCCGCGCCGTCGTCGGCGGTTGCTTCCGCTGCGTCGGGACGGGTTGCGGCGGGCGCTTCGGCCGCTTCTGGGGCGGCAGCGTCGGCAGCGTCGGCAACGGCGGGATCGGCCGCGGCATCGACGGCGACGGCGGCACCAATGGGATCGGCGTCGTCGGCACCGGCGTCGGCTGCACCATCGGCATCGGCATCGGCGTCGGCCGCCGCGTCGGCATCCGCTGCCGCATCGGCGTCGGGGCCGGTCAAGCAGATTCGCGTGCTGCCCAAACTGAAGTACAAGAAGGAAAAGCCGGCGGAGACGCCGACCGATTACACGCTGCCGCTGACCATCGGCGGCGTTGGTCTGCTGGCGCTGCTCGGCGCCGGTTATCTGTGGTGGCGCAAGAAGAAATCCGGCCGCGGCCCGCTGCAAATCTGGCAGGGCTTCCGCAAGAAGAAACCGGCCGAGCCTGCAGCCGATGCGGCCGCCCCGGCGCCCGCCGCCGCACCGGCCGCCGAGGCCGCGCCCGAATCGGTCGCATCGTAATACGCCCGCCGCATAAGCTTATAGCTGGAAGCTCTGCCTTCGCTCAGGCAATCTGGGGTATAGTGTTTGGCGCCATTTTCCCACCACAGAGAGACATCCTTCATGAGCGTTGCAGAACAATACCAGGCGTTTAAACAACTCGGCCTCAAACTCGACATGTCGCGCGGCAAGCCGGCGCCGGAGCAACTGGACTTGTCCAACGTGCTGGCCGAGGCGCTGCCGGCCTGGCACGCGGCCGACGGCACCGACGCCCGCAACTATGGCGGCACTGTCGGCCTGCCGGAGGCGCGCGCGCTGTTCGCCGAGTTGCTGGACGTGCCGGCCGCGCAGGTGGTGGTGGACAGCAGCGCCAGCCTGTCGCTGATGCATGACGTCATCGTCTACAGCCTGCTGAATGGCGTGCCGGGTCATGCGCCGTGGGTGCGCGAGCCGGTCACCTTCCTGTGCCCGGTGCCAGGCTATGACCGCCACTTCGCCATCTGCGAGGCGCGCGGCATCAAGATGATTAACGTGCCGATGCATGACGACGGCCCGGACATGGACCTGGTCGAGAAGCTGGTGGCCGAGGATGCCAGCATCAAGGGCATGTGGGTGGTGCCGAAGTACAGCAATCCGGGCGGCGTGGTGTTCTCGGACGCGGTGGTGCGGCGCCTGGCGGCGATGAAGACGGCGGCGCCGGACTTCCGCCTGCTGTGGGACGACGCCTACCGCTTCCACCATCTGGGCGAGCACAAGCTGGCTGTGGCCAATATCCTGGACGCCTGCGCCGAGGCTGGCAATCCGGACCGGGCGTTTGTGTTTGCTTCGTCGTCCAAGATCACCTGGGCCGGCTCGGGCGTGGCGGCGCTGGCGGCGTCGCCGGCCAATATCGCCTGGTGGACCCGGCATGCGGGCTTCCGCAGCATCGGCCCGGACAAGATCAACCAGCTTCGCCACGTGCGCTGCCTGAAGGATCTGCCGACCGTGGAGGCGTTGATGGAGCGCCATCGTCAACTACTGAAGCCGAAGTTCGACGCGGTGCTGGCGCAGTTCCAGGAGCATCTGGGCGACGTGCCGGGGGTGTCGTGGACGCAGCCGCAGGGCGGCTATTTCATCGATCTGGTGACGCCGGAGGGCGCGGCCAAGCGCACGGTGGCACTGGCCAGGGAGGCGGGTATCACGCTGACGCCGGCCGGCGCGGCGTTTCCGTATGGTGTAGACCCCAAGGATAGTCATATCCGCATTGCGCCGAGCTTCCCGTCGCTGGCGGAGATTGATCAGGCGGCGCGGGGGATCGCTCTTTCCTTGAAAGTGGCACTGTCTGCCTGAACCCCGCACGGCGGCAGGCAGGGGTCAGACCCCGTACGGGGTCTGACCCCACGGCTTTGATGGGTGTAGGTCTCACTCATAGGGGCGAAAAAAAAGCGCCGGCTGGCGCTTTTTTTTTATTGGCGGGACAGGCCCGGAATGTTGTTCATCCACGGATCGGTCAGGTCGCGGATTTCGCGGTCGT
Organism: Duganella sp. 1224; assembly: GCF_013408245.1. Lineage (GTDB taxonomy): Bacteria > Pseudomonadota > Gammaproteobacteria > Burkholderiales > Burkholderiaceae_D > Rugamonas. The sequence goes on along the minus strand of NZ_JACBYS010000003.1, from coordinate 238,587 downwards.
TGGCCAGGATCTGTTTCAGCAGGTCGATCTTGCGCAGACGCTGACCGCCGCTCAGGGCGGCTACGCCGGTGCCGACGCCGCGCGCTTCAGTGGCGCACTGATCTTCCAGCTGGTCCAGGCGGTTCAGATCTCCCATGCGCGCGGCGGCCGCCATTTGATTGGTCAAACCGGCAATGTTTTCGTACATCGAGAGGACTTCGGAAGAGGTCATATTCCCACCTGGCTAGTTGGCGCGGAGTACCGCATGTCCTGATTAACGTCGCCTTGAGCGGGAACTTTAGGGTTTTTTTGAAAAAAATCGAAAAAAAATCCGCCTGCAGTCAGTCAGGCGGATTTTACTGGTGAAAAATTGATTATTTGACCAGTTCTTCCAGGCCGGCGCTCAGTTCGTCCGGCGGCGGCATGTCGTCGATCAGCGCGTTGTCATCCAGGCCCAGTTCTTCGGCCAGGTCGGTGGGGTAGCAGGCTTCGATTTCCTCGGCGTTCAGCTCGGCCTGGGCGACGCGGGCGCGCCACGCGGCCAGCGCCACCACGGCGGCCAGACGGTTCAGCTCGCCGTTGTGGTGCGGCTCGGGGAAGGCCAGGATGGTTTCCGAGAAGGTGTGCGGGAATTTCCAGCGCTTGGCCAGCTCGGCGCCGACGTCGGCGAAGGTGTAGCCCAGCGAGGCGCGCTCGGCGTCCAGGCGGCGCGCGTCCATCGGGCTGGCCACCTTGTCCAGCGCCATCGCCTGCTCCGGCGCGGCCGAGTGGATCACCAGCTGGCCGATGGCGTGCATCATGCCGATGGTGAAGGCGAGGTCGGTATTTTCCTTGGTTTTCTTGGCGATCCACTTGGCGCAGACGGCGGTGTGCAGGCTGTATTTCCAGAATTGCTTGAGGTCGAGGCCGGGCACAGTCTTGAAGCCGCTGACCAGTCCGGAACTGATGACCAGCGTGCGCACGGTGACGAAGCCCAGCATCAGCACCGCATCCTCGACGGTGCCGATGCTGCGCGAGACGTGGTAATAGGCCGAGTTGGCCAGACGCAGCAGCTTGGCGCTCAGTACCGGGTCCGTCGACAATTTCTTCGCGATCTCTTCGGTCGAGACGCTGGCCTTGTCGAAACTGCTGATCAGCTCTTCCACGACCTTGGGCGCGGTGGGCAACGCAGTCGGATTCTGGAACAGGGCATCAAGTTTCATATTTATCTCCTTGGCGATAATCGCGTTGCTATAGGCTAACTATATAGGGAAACTTGGCGGACCAGAAGAGATTTGGTGGCCTTTCGTCGCTTTTCAGTGATCGTCGATACGCAGATGGCTGACCAGGTGCGACAATAGACCTGGTACCTGGCATCTTCACGGCAAAAATGGACAAGATTCAAGACATCACACAGACCACGCTGCAGCATTACGAGCGGACGGCGGAGCAGTTTTTCGCGGGCACCATCGATCATGACGTGAGCCAGAACATCGCCGCCTTGCTGCAGGCGATCCAGGCGGACGCGCCGTATCGCTTGCTGGACCTGGGCTGCGGGCCGGGTCGCGATCTGAAGGCATTCAAGGCGATGGGCCATGAGGCCATCGGCGTCGATGGCTCGGCGCGGTTTGTGGAGATGGCGCGCGCCTATAGCGGCTGCGAGGTCTGGCTGCAGGACTTCGTGCAGCTCGACCTGCCGGCCGCGCGGTTTGACGGCATCTACGCCAACGCCTCGCTGTTCCACGTGCCCAGCGCGGCGCTGCCCAAGGTGCTGCGCGACCTGCACGCCGCGCTGAAGACCGGCGGCGTTCTGTTCAGTTCCAATCCGCGCGGCGACAACAGCGAAGGCTGGCACGGCCCGCGCTATGGCAGCTACTACGACTACGATACCTGGTCGGCCTACCTGCAGGCGGCAGGCTTTGTCGAAGTCCGGCATTACTACCGTCCAACGGGGCTGCCGCGCGAGCAACAACCGTGGTTGGCCAGCGTGTGGCGCAGCGTTCGGGAACGCACAGAACCTCAGCCATAGCAGGCCTATAGTAGATCACATGCACACAGCACAGGGCTGTGTGTCCTTTAGCTACGAAGGAGTGCATCATGAACAAGGACCAAGTCAAAGGCAAGGCCAAAGAAATCGGCGGCAAAATCCAGGAAGAAGCCGGCAAGCTGGTGGGCAGCTCCGAGCAGCAAGCCAAGGGCCTGAACAAGCAGGCAGAAGGCAAAATCCAGAAGGGCTACGGCGACGCCAAGGACGCCGTTGAAGATGTCGTCAAAGGCAACCGCAACTAATGGATTGCGACGCCGCATAAAAAAACAGCCGCTGATTCAGCGGCTGTTTTGCTTTGAGGCTTAGTTCGATTCCGGCTTCAGGTTTTTCTTGAAGAAGGCTTCGATGTTGCCGTACACGTGGCGCTGCGGCGCGCGGCCGGAGATGCCGTGCTTGGCGCCCGGATAGGTCATCAGATCAAAGTGCACGTTGCGCTTGACCAGCGCGTCGATCATGCGCGTGGTGTTGGTGAACAGCACGTTGTCGTCGGCCATGCCGTGCATCAGAAGCAGCGGCGAATTCAGGCCGTTGATGTGCGAGTAGACGCCGCTGTAGTCGTAGCCGGCCGCGTTCTCTTTCGGCGTGCCCATGAACTGCTCGGTGTAGTGGGTGTCGTACAGCGACCAGTCGGTCACCGGCGCCACCGACACGCCCATGGCGATCTTGTCCGACGCTTCCGCCAGCAGGCGCAGCGTCATGAAGCCGCCGTAGCTCCAGCCGAACACGCCGATGCGCTTGGCGTCGACGAAGCTCTGCTTGCCCAGCCATTCGACGCCGGTCAGCTGGTCTTCCACTTCCACGCGGCCCAGTTGGTGGTAGTTGGCGTCGGTGAAGGCGCGTTCGCGGCGCGACGAGCCGCGGTTGTCCAGGCGCCATACCACGAAGCCCTGCTGCGCCATGTACTGGTCGAAGAAGTTGCCCCAGCGGCGCGACACGTGCTGCGAGTGCGGGCCGCCGTAGGTCGACAGGAATACCGGGTATTTCTTCGAGGCGTCAAAGCCGCTCGGCTTGATGATCGAGTAGTACAGCGTCTGGCCATCCTTGGCCTTGAGCGTGCCGTATTCGGTCTTCAGGTGCGCGTCCAGGTACTTGGCATACGGGTGGTTGGCGTTCAGCTCGTTGTGCTCCAGCCATTCGATCATGGCGCCGTCCGGCTTGCGGATGCTGACCTGCGGCGGCGTGTCCGGGTTCGAGTAGGTGTCGACGAACACCTCGCCGTTGCGGGCGAACGCCGAGTCGTGCCAGCCGTCGCCCTGGGTCACGCGGGTCGGCTTGTCGGCAGTGCTGCCGTCCAGCTTGAGCACGTAGGTCTGGCTGTCGATGACGGCGTCGCGGTTCGATTGCACGAACACGCGGCCGTTTTTCTCGTCCAGCGCCAGCAGGCGGTCGATGCCCCACTTGCCCTTGCTGATGGCATGCTTCAGCTTGCCATCCATGCCGTACAGGTACAGGTGCTTGTAGCCGTCGCGCTCGGACGACCAGATGAAGCCCTTGTTATCGGCCAGGAAGCGCAGGTCGTCGAAGATGCTGACCCAGGTCGGCGAGGTTTCGGTGATCAGCACCTTTTGCGCCAGCGTGGCGGCGTCGACCGACACCAGTTCCAGCGTCTTCTGGTCGCGGCTCTGGCGCTGGAACAGCAGCGCCTTGCTGTTGCCGCTCCAGTCGGCGCGCACCAGGTAGATGTCCTTGTGGTCGCCCAGCGCGACGTCGCGGATCGCGCCGGTTTCGGGCGAAACGATCTTCAGCTCGACCAGCACGTTGGGATCGCCGGCGGCCGGGTAGCGCTGCTCGACCACCTCGGTGCGGTCGGCGAAGATTTCAAAGCGGCGCACCACCGGCACCGGCGCCTCGTCGTAGCGCTTGTAGGCGATGGCGGAATCGTCCGGCGCCCAGTAGTAGCCGGTGGTCTGGCCCATTTCTTCCTGCGCCACGAATTCGGCCTCGGCGTTGTGGATGGTGCCCTTGCCGTCGGTGGTCAGCTGCTTTTCCTTGCCGGTGGTCAGGTCGATGACGAACAGGTTCTGGTCGCGCACGAACGACACGTAGCGGCCCTGCGGCGAAATCTTCGGGTCCAGCACGTTGCCGCTGGCGACCATGCGCGCGGTGTCCGGCTTGGCCACGTCCACCAGGTACAGGTTGCCGGCGATCGGCACCAGCAGGCGCTTGCCGTCCGGCGACCAGCTGTAGCTGAGGATGCCCTTGAGGGCGGCGGTGCGGGCGCGCTCGCGGCGCGCCTTCTCGGCGTCGGACAGGGTCTCTTCCGGCACCAGCACCTTGGAGTCGACCAGGCGGTGCGTGGTTTTGTCCTTGAGGTTGTATTCCCACAGGTCGAGCTGGAACTGGTTGTCGTCGCGGCCGCGCAGGAAGGTGACGCGGGCGCCGTCCGGCGACACTTTCAGGCTGCGCACGCCGGGGCCGCTCAGCGACGGGTCGCTGTGGATGCGGTCCAGGGTCAGTTTCTCCGCGGAGGCGTTGGCGCCGGCCAGCAGGGCAAGGAAGCAAAGGATGAATCGCATGGTCTCTCTCTAAAAGGCAGAATCCGAGACAATAACAGACGCACACGGCCATGGCGAGACGGCAAGATTGGGAATGCAGGCCGGAAAACCGTTTTTCCTTCGGTGTCAGGCCATCCGCACCTTCTGCAAGGCCAGCCGGTGCAGCGCCCAGCTCAGCAGCACGGCCGCCACCGTCAGGCCGACCACCAGGCCGATCCAGAAGCCGGCCGCCGCCATGTCATGCCCGAGGCCGAGCCAGCAGCCGAGCGGCAGCGCCACGCCCCAGAACGCCAGCAACTGGATCTGCATCGGCTGGCGCGTCACCTTGTAGCCGCGGATGGCGCTGGAGGTGGCCACCTGGGTGGCGTCCGACAGCTGGAACAGCGCGGCAAACAGCAGCAGGTAGGCGCACAGCGCGCGCACCGCCAAGTCCGAGGTGTAGGCGGCGGCGATCTGCTGGCGCCACGCCACCATCAGCAGCGCCGACAGCAGGCCGAACGCCAGCGCCATGCCGACCCCGACCCAGGCGACGAAGCGCGCCCGCACCGGATCGCCTTCGCCCATGGCCTGGCCGACGCGGGTGATCAGCGCGATGCCAAAGCTGAGCGGCACCATGAAGGTCAGCGAGCTGAAATTGAGGGCGATCTGGTGCGCGGAAATCTCCACCACGCCGTAGCGCGCCACCAGCAGGCTGACCGCGCCAAACGCGCTGACCTCGGCGAAATAGGTGACGCCGATCGGCAGGCCGAGGCGCAGCATCGGGCCGATCTCGGTCCAGCGCGGGCCTTCCCAGTGGCTGAACGGGAAGGTGGCGCGGTAGGCCGGCGCGCGCCAGATCCACAGCAGCATCGCCGCCAGCATCAGCCACATGCACAGCCCGGTCGACACCGCGCAGCCGACCCCGCCCAGCGCCGGCAGCCCCCAGTGGCCGAACACCAGCAGCCAGTTGACCGCCACGTTGAACAGCAGGCCGAGGATGGCGATCACCATCACCGGCTTGGTCTGGTTGATGCTGGTGCTGTAGCCGTACAGCGCGCGGTAGGCGGCCAGCGGCGGCAGGCCGATGCTGATCACGTGCACGAACAGCGCCGCCTGGCGTTGCACGTGGGGCGCCAGGCGCAGATGATCGAACACCAAGGTCGACAGGTTGGCCAGCAGCATCGCCGCCAGGCCGACGCCGAGCGCCTGCCACAGCGACTGGCGCACCGCGCGCGGCACCCGGTCCAGCGCGCCGGCGCCGACGTCGTGGGCGACGATCGAGTTGATCGCCATCATCACGCCGCTGACGGTGACCAGGATGATGGCCCACACCGACGCCCCCAGCGACACCGCCGCCAGCTCGTCGGCGCTGGTGTGGCCGGTCATGGCGACGTCGGCCACGCCCATGCCGACCGTGGCCAGTTGGCCGACCAGCACCGGCCAGGCCAGGTGCCACAGGGCGGCGATTTCACGGCGGATATTCGGCAGGGTAAACGTGTGCGGCATCGGCGGCGGGCCCAATAAAGTCGTTACAGAAAGGCACAATTTTACTGTGTTGCCAACAGTTTTGCGCGCTATGATGCGGGTTCCGCCCTTTTGGAGCCACCATGCGCCACCTGATTGCCGCCGCCGTCCTCGGCGCCGCCTGCACCGCCGTCCACGCCGGCGACATCACGCTGTACACGCGCGCCCACCTGGGCGGGCCGGCGATCACGCTGCACGAGGCCGTGCCCGACCTCGACCTGCAGGGCTTCAACGACAAGACCGCCAGCGTGGTGGTGCAAAAAGGCACGTGGGAAGTGTGCGCGGAAAAGCACTACAAAGGGAAATGCCTGGTGTTGGCGGAAGGCGAATACCCGGAGCTGAAAGGTTTCGTCAACATGATCTCGTCGGTGCGCGAAGTCGACCCGAAGCGCGCCCGCCCCGCCAAATAAACCGTCGTTCCGGCGCAGGCCGGACCCCCTGGAACGCTGGCATGGCAGTAGCGCGGGCTGTGGATGGAGTCCGGCTTGCGCCGGCATGACGGCCAGGCCATTTAGGAAGGCGCGGCGGCGGCGCATTTCCGGGTACACTCCAGTAAGGCAATTACCGGAGTGCGCAGCGTGGAATACAAGGATTACTACCAGACCCTGGGCGTGGCCAAGACCGCCGGCGAGGACGAGATCAAGAAGGCGTATCGCAAGCTGGTCCGCAAATACCACCCGGACGTCAGCAAGGAAGCCGACGCCCAGCAGAAAACCCAGGAAATCAACGAGGCCTACGGCGTGCTGGGCGACGCCGAGAAGCGCGCCGCCTACGACGAGTTGGGGCGCGGCCACCAGTACCGTGCCGGCCAGGAATTCCGTCCGCCACCGGACTGGGGCCGTGGCTTCGGCGGCGGCGCGGGCGCGGGTGGCGGCGCCGGGGGCTATGGCGGCGGCGGCTTCAGCGGCGCCGACAGCGACTTCTTCTCGGACCTGTTCGCCAACTTCGGCGGCGGCCGCCGGCGCCAGCAGGCGCCGCAGCGCGGCGCCGACAGCCACGCCAGCATCACCATCGACCTGGCCGACAGCTACCACGGCGCCACCCGCACCATCGGCCTGATGGTGGCCGAGCGCGACGCCGAGGACCGCATCGTCACCCGCGAGCGCAACCTCAGCGTCAACATTCCCAAGGGCGTGACCGCCGGCCAGCAGCTGCGTCTGGCCGGCCAGGGCGAGCCGGGCGCCGCCGGGCCGGGCGACCTGTATCTGGAAATCCAGTTCCGCCCGCACGCGCGCTACCGCGTCGACGGCCGCGATGTCTACCAGACGGTGCCGGTGGCGCCGTGGGAGCTGGCGCTGGGCGGCGAGATCGAGGTGGCCACGCCGTCGGGCAAGGTCAACGTCACGGTGCCGGCCGGCTCGCAGAGCGGGCGCAAGCTGCGCCTGCGCGGGCGCGGCATTCCGGGCAAGGAAGCGGGCGACCTGTACCTGCTGCTGGAGGTGGTGCTGCCGCCGGCCAGCAGCGACAAGGCGCGCGAACTGTACCAAACAATGGCGCGCGAGCTGGCCTTCAACCCGCGCGCGGGAGGATGAGCATGGAAGCCACGGTAACCGCCGTACTGATCGAAGACGAGGCCGCGCTGACGCTGGCCGAGCTGGCGCGCGCCTGCGCCGTCGAGCCCGACTGGGTGGTGGCGCGGGTGCGCACCGGCATTTTGCTGGACCTGGACCCGGAGGCCGCCGCCGGCGCCGCCGACAGCGCCGGCTGGCGCTTCAGCAGCGCCGACCTGGTGCGGGCGCGCCGGCTGTGCCAGATCGAGCGCGCGTTCGACGCCAACGACGACGTCGCCGCGCTGGTGGTCGACCTGTCGGAGGAGATCCGCCGCCTGCGCGGCAAGCTCAGCGCGGCCGGAGTGAAATAGGCGCGGCCACCGCGATGCCGGCCGGCGGCTCGGCCGCCGGCGGCCGCGGCAGGCGGTCGGTCAGCGCGTGGTAGCCATGCGGCGGCACCTGCGCCGCGTGGGCCGCGGCCGCCGCCAGCTCGTCGGCCTCGCGCGCGTTCAGCGGCACCGGCATGCCCGGCTGGTCGAGGTCGAGGAACTGCTGGATCAGCCAGCGCGTGGCCGGCCCCGGCTCCTCGTCGCCGCGGCGGATCACGTACAGCGGGAAGCTGAACGAGCTGCCCTCGGCGATCTGCAGCTGCACCAGGCGGCCGGCGTCGAGGTCCCACTGCACGAACTCCAGCGGCATATTGCCCCAGCCGATGCCGTTGCGCAGCAGCGCGTGCTTGGAGCTGAGGTCGCCCAGGCGCCAGTCGCGCAGCGCCAGCACGCCGAAGTCCTGGCCGGCGGTCAAGGTGCTGCGGTCGGTCAGCACCAGCTGGGTGTGTTCGCGCAGCACGGCGGTCGGCACGATGCCGTCGATCTGCGCCAGCGGATGGTCGGGCGCCACCACCGGCACCATGGTGACGAAGCCGCAGGCCTGGCGCTCGATCACGTCCGGCGTGCCCGGCATCCAGCCGCTGATGCCGATGCGGCAGGTGCCGTCGGCCACCAGCTGGGTCACCGCGCCCAGCGCCTCGGTGCGCAGGCGCATCGACACGGTCGGAAACTCCTTCTGGAAGGCGTGCAGGATGCGCACCAGCTTACAGGTGGAAAACATGACGTCGACCACCAGCGACACCTCGGCCTCCAGCCCGGCCGACAGCGCCTTGGCGCGGGCGCGCATGCCGTCCACCTTGAGCGACACCGCGCGGGCGTCGGCCAGCAGCGCCTTGCCGGCCTCGGTCAGGGTCGGCTTGCGCTTGCCGCGGTCGAGCAGCGCCACGTTCAGCTGCTCCTCCAGGTTGGCGATGGTATAACTGATGACCGACTGGGTGCGGTGCAGGGCGCGCGCGGCGTTGGCAAAGCCGCCGTGGTCGATGACGGCGATAAACACGCGCAGTTGGTCGAGGGAGGGCAGGCCGGGATCACGCATAATCGATTTTTTCGATAAAGATTATAGAAATAAACCACATTTCATCGATATTATAATCGTTTTATGATGCGCCCATTCCCTCACCGAAAGGAGCCGCACCATGACCACCATCCTCCACATCGACAGCAGCGTGCGCAGCGCCGGTTCGCTGACCCGCCAGCTGGGCGCCGAAGTCATCGCCAAGCTGCAGGCCGCCACCCCGGGCGCCAAGGTCGTCACCCGCGACATCGTCAGCCATCCGCTGCCGCACCTGACCGAACAGCTGATCGGCGCCTACTTCACCCCGGCCGAGCAGCGCAACGCCGAGCAGGCGCACGCCATCACCACCTCGGACGCGCTGGTCGACGAGCTGCTGGCCGCCGACACCATCGTCATCGGCGCGCCGATGTACAACTTCTCAATCACCTCCGGCCTGAAGGCCTGGATCGACCACATTGCCCGCGTCGGCCGCACCTTCCAGTACGGCGCCAACGGTCCGCAGGGCCTGGTGACCGGCAAGAAAGTCATCGTCGTCGTCGCCAGCGGCGGCGTCTACAGCCAGGGCCCGGCGGCCGCTTACGACCACGTCACCACCTACCTGCGCGCCGCGCTGGGCTTCCTCGGCATGACCGACGTCAGCTTCGTGGTGGCCGAAGGCGTGTCGATGGGTGAAGCAGCCGTGGCCCAGGCCCAGGCCAAGGCCCGCGCCCAGATCGACGCCATCGCCGCCTAAGCCGCTAAGCGGCCGCCGTCCCGGCGCAGGCCGGGACCCATGCTGAAGCGACCGACACGCGCCCCAGCCCCCACCGCCCTCCGGCCGTGGGGGCTTGTTGTATCATGCAGATCTATTGCCCTGGAGCCTGACATGAAACGCAACCTGCACCTGCTGCTGATCGACCCGCAAAACGATTTCTGCGACCTGCCCGCCGGCTACCTGCCGACCGACCCGGTCACGCGCCAGCCGCTGGCGCCGGCGCTGCCGGTGCCGGGCGCCCACCAGGACATGCTGCGCGTGGCCGGCCTGATCAACCGCGGCCGCGCCGGCCTGAGCGCGCTCAGCGTCACGCTCGACTCGCACCACCGCTTCGACATCGCCCACCCGACCTACTGGATCGCCGCCGACGGCGCGCCGGTGGCGCCGTTCACCGAAATCAGCGCGGCCGACGTGCGCGCGCGGCGCTACCTGCCGCGCCACCCGGCCGGGCTGGCCATCACGCTGAACTACCTCGACCGCCTGGAGGCGGCCGGCCGCTACCAGCTGATGGTGTGGCCGGTGCACTGCGAGATCGGCAGCTGGGGCCACAACGTCCACGCCGACGTGCGCGCCGCCTATGGCCACTGGGAAGAGGCGGCGCTGGGCATCGTTGCCAAGCTGGCCAAGGGCTCGAATCCGTGGACCGAGCACTACTCGGCGGTGCAGGCCGAGGTGCCGGACGCCGACGACCCCGACACCCAGTTCAACGTCAAGTTCGTGCGCACCCTGGCCGAGGCCGACCGCATCTACGTGGCCGGCGAGGCCGGCAGCCACTGCGTCAAGGCCACGGTCGAGCACATCGCCGACTACTTCGCGGCCGAATACGGGCCCGCCTCGCTGAGCAAGCTGGTGCTGCTGACCGACTGCATCAGCCCGGTGACCGGCTTCGCGCCCCAGTACCAGGCCTTCCTGCAGGCGATGGCCGCGCGCGGCGTGCAGCTGGCGACGGCGGCCGACGTGCTGCCGGAACTGCTGGCCAACGCCGGGCACGAGGCGGAGCGCGCATGAACGCCCCGGTCGTCCGCAGCCTGCTCGAAACCGACCTGTACAAATTCACCATGTGGCAGGCGCTGCTGCACGGCCACCCGAACGCGCACACCGAATACGAATTCGTCTGCCGCAACACGCCGGCCTTCCCGCTGACCGAGCTGCTGGGCGAGGTCGAGCGCGAGCTCGACCACCTGTGCTCGATGAGCTTCAGCGACGAGGAGCTGACCTATCTGCGCTCGCTGCGCTACATGAAGAGCGACTTCGTCGACTTCCTGACGGTGTTCCGCTTCCAGCGCAAGTTCATCGAGGTGCGCGCGGTTGGCGACACGCTGACCATCCACGCCGCCGGCCCGCAGGTGCACGTGATGGGCTTTGAAATCTACGTGCTGTACATCGTCAACGAGCTGTACTTCCGCCGCTTCGATCAGGCCGCCGCGCTGGACGAGGGCCGCAAGCGCCTGAGCGCCAAGATCGCCCGGTTGAAGGCTTTCGGCGCCGAGCCGGCGCGCCACTTTCCGTTCGAGCTGTCCGACTTCGGCACCCGGCGCCGCTTCTCCGGCGCCTGGCACGACGAGGTGGTGCAGCGGCTGGCGCGCGAGGTGCCGGAATACTTCAAGGGCACCTCCAACGTCTACCAGGCGATGAAGTTCGGCCTGATCCCGATCGGCACCATGGCACACGAATACATGCAATCGTTCCAGGCCTTTGGCGTGCGCCTGCGCGACTTCCAGAAAGCCTCGCTGGAGGCCTGGGTGCAGGAATACCGGGGCGACCTTGGCATCGCGCTGACCGACGTGGTCGGCATGGACGCCTTTCTCGACGACTTCGACCTGTATTTCGCCAAGCTGTTCGACGGCCTGCGCCACGACTCCGGCGACCCGGTGGTGTGGGGCGAGAAAGCCATCGCCCACTATGCCGCGCTGCGCATCGACGCGCGCACCAAGCGGCTGGTGTTCTCGGACGGGCTCAACCTGGACAGCGCGATCGCGCTGTACCGCCACTTCGCCGACCGCATCATGACCGGCTTCGGCATCGGCACCCACCTGACCAACGACGTCGGCCTGGCGCCGCTCAACATCGTCATGAAGCTGGTGTGCTGCAACGGCCAGTCGGTGGCCAAGCTGTCCGACTCGCCGGGCAAGACCTTGTGCAAGGACGAAACCTTCCTGGCCTATCTGCGCCAGGTGTTCCACCACCCGCAGGCGGCCTAGGCGGGCGGCGCCGGCCTCAGGCCTCGGTGGCGCCGTAGCCGCCCATGATGGTGTCGGCCTTGTCGTGCTCGTCGTCATCGTAGACATCGACCGACAGCATGGCGCCAGCGCGGTGGCGGGCGGCGGCCGCAGCGGCCGGGCCGCCCGGCGTCAGCGCGTCGAGCAGATTGCCGACGGTGTCGGTGGCCACGTTGGGCGGCAGCGTCGCGTGCTTGGTCAGCTGCACGCTGGCCTGCGGAAAGCCGCTGGCCAGCAGCGCGCTGCGGGCGCTCTCGGCGTCCGAGATTTGCGGGAAATTGCGATGGATGGTGCGGGTCATGATGGCCTCCTGTTCTTGCTGTTATGCGTGACGGGTTCAAAAGCCGGTCACGACCGGGGAGTAATGCTCGACCTTGGGCGGCTGGGCAAAGAAGCCGCCGACCAGCGCGCGCCAGTCCTGAAAGCCGGGGCTGCTGCGGAAATCAACCGTGTGGTGCTCCAGCGTGGCCCAGCCGATCACCAGATGGTAGGTGTCGGGCGACTCGATGCCGCGCTCCAGCCGCATCGACTGGCAGCCGCTGGCCGCTTTAAAAATCGGCACCGCCTGGGTAACGGCCGCCTCGAAGGCAGCGTGGGTGTCGGGCTTGACGGTGATCTCGGCGATCTCGTAAATCATGGCGCATCCTGGTAGTGGCAGATGGCCCTATTGTGCCTGAACTGCGGCCGGCGTGCGCAGGATGAAACGCATCGCCTGGTGTGCCAGTTCACGCACGTCGGCACCGCTGCCGGGCTTGTACCACTGGACGGTCCAGTTGAGCGCGCCGAAAATCAGCAGGCGGTCGAAGCGCGACGGCATGGCCCAGTCGCCCGAGTGGTGCAGGGCGGCGATGGCCTGGTCCCACACCGCCTCGTAGCGGTCCTTGAGCGCGTTGATGCGCTCGCGCGAGTTCGGGTCCAGCGAGCGCCACTCGTACAGCAGCACCGGGATGAAATGGTGGTCCGGCGCCAGCAGCGTGTGCAGATGGGCCTCGACCAGCCGGTGCAGCATGGCGCTGGGCGACAGCGGCTCGGCGGCGATCGCCTCGACCTCGGTCAGCGCGCGCTGCATGCCCTGTTCCATGATGGCGGCCAGGATCTCCTGCTTGGTCTTGAAATGGTAGAACCAGCTGCCGGCCTGGATGCCGGCGGCCGCGGCGATATCGCGCACGGTGGTGTTGTCATAGCCCTTGGTGCGGAACAGCCGCGCCGATTTCTCGATCAGCTCGGCGCGCAGGCTGCCGCTTTCGCCCTTTTGCGGGCGGCCGCGTTTCTTCGGGCTGGGCACAGTGGGCGCGGCGGCATCGTGCATGGCAGTGGCGAGCTGAAGTAATGACCATGTCATTCTAAACTGGGATTGCCGCAATTTCACAAATCCGCACGTGCTGTGCTGCAATGCAACAACAACCGCACCTTTGCGCCACCTCAGACGGGCCGCGCCCGCCGCGCCTAAGCTGGGGGTAAAACACGGAGAGACGCCATGCATTCCCCGGCTCAGCTTGACAACCGCCACCGTGTCCGCGAGGATGAAACCATGGATACGCTCACAAGCGAGATGCACAACGGCTTCCGGGAAACCAACGCCCGGATCGACGCGCTGCACCGCGAATCGCTGCAGCGGATGGACCTGCTGCGCCAGGAAGTCCACGCCCGCATCGACGCCCTGCGCGCGGAGACGCAGGTCCAGTTTCAGCAGGCCGAAGCCAGAACCGACCGCCTGCGGGCGGAAACCAACGAGAATTTCAGGCTGGTCCACGCCAAAATTGAGAGACTGCGCGAGGAAACCAACGAAAACTTCCGGCTGGCCGACGCCAAAATCGAACGATTGCGCGAGGAAACCAACGAAAACTTCCGGCTGGCCGACGCCAAAATCGAACGATTGCGCGAGGAGACCAACGAAAATTTCCGGCTGGTCGACGCCAAAATCGAGGGATTGCGCGAGGAAACCAACGAAAATTTCCGGCTGGCCGACGCCAAAATCGAGCGACTCCGGGAGGAAACCAACGAAAATTTCCGTCTGTCGCGCGAGGAAATGCGGGACAACATGCGGTTGGTGGACGCCAAGATCGAGCAGCTGCGCAAGGAGACGGCGCTGCGGATCGACGGCCTGGAGCGCCAATTGCGCTGGCTGGCCGGCATGGTCCTGACCAGTTTGCTCGGCATCGTCACCAGCGTCGCTGGCATCGCCGGCCTGCTGATCAAGGTGCTGTGAGGGGTGTTGGTGCCGGTATATTTCCCGACCGCCGGCGCCGGTAGTAGCCGCCGCGAGGGCGCTAATAAGTCGTTCCATGTGAGAACTGAGCGGATCATACCGCCCGAATATGACCGGCGTTTGACGTGGATAGCAGGGCAGCCCAAAGTGCGGTAGAATAGAAGTTCTGTGGGGCCGACCTGGTTTCGACGTGGGTTGCAAAGCAGAACAGGGCATACCGAGGCCTGGTTACCTCGTAAATACACCCAGAAATCAATAACTGCAAACGATAACTCGTACGCACTGGCAGCCTAAGGGCTGTTAGCTCCTAAACGCTTCTTCCCTGGGGCGGGCCGTTAAAAGCCAAGGAGTCATTTACAGGGAATCGCGCTGTAACGGGTCACTTGAAGCAGCGCTAAATCTAAGGTGAATCGCCTGTCCAAAACGTGCACATCCGTGTTGTACAGGTTAAATTAAATGATAGTGCTAAGTATGTAGAACTGTCTGTAGAGTGCTTGCGGACGCGGGTTCGATTCCCGCCGGCTCCACCATCCGGATAAAACAAAAGGCCCCGGCGCGTCAGCGTCGGGGCCTTTTTGTTTGTCGGCGTTAGAATCCCGGCGCCGGCACCTCGGGGATCTGGTTGTGCAGGCTGGCGTTGATGACGTTCCAGCCACGGATCACGGCGATGGCGTAGCTTAGTTCGGCGATTTCGTTGTCGGTGAAATGTTCTTTGAGCTGGGCGAAGTCGTCGTCGGTCGGCTGGCGCTGGGGCAGGGCGTTGACGGCTTCGGCCCAGTTCAGCGCGGCCCGCTCCAGCGCGCTGAAGAACGGCGCCTCGCGCCAGCCGGCCACGGCGTTCAGGTGGCGCGGTTCGGCGCCCTGGCGGATCAGGTCGCGCCAGTGCATGTCGATGCAGACGCCGCAGCCGTTCAGCTGCGACACGCGCAGGTTGACCAGCTCCACCAGGCGGATGCCCAGCGAACTTTTCTTGACCGACGCCGACAGCGCGATCATGGCCTGCAACTGGGCCGGGGCGAGTTGGAAGAAGGGAATACGGGCGGTCTGGCTCATGATGTGCTCTTTCACAGTGGCGAGGGCGCACCGCGCGCCCTCCTGTACTGTCAGACGGCCGGCGCGGCCGGCTTGTGACAGCCCGCGTCGACAACCGCCGGCACGCCGGCCAGCTTGTCGGGATTGCGGACGATAAAGACGGCGACGATGCGGTCGCCGTCGATCAGGAAGGACTGGGCCGACTCCAGCGCGCCGTCGACGTAGCGCAGCAGCCCCGGCTCGCCGTTGACGCGCGCCAGGCGGTAGCTGACCTGTCGCGGATGCTTGTGTTCCAGCGACCAGAAGGCGCCGGCCACGCGGCCGGCGCCGTGCAGCACGCGCAGATAGGAATTGACCTTGCCGCCGCCGTCGGCCACCAGCTGCACGTCGTCCGACAGCAGCGCCTTCATGGCCGCGCGGTCGCCGGCCTCGGCGGCGGCCATGAAGCGGCCCAGCAGCGCCTGCCGCGCAGCCCGCGCCGTGCGCGGCACCGCGAAGCGCGGCTGTTGCTGCTGCACGCGCTGCTGCGCCCGGCTGACCATCTGCCGGCACGCGGCCTCGCTCTTGTCCAGCATGGCGGCGATGTCGGCGTAGTCGTGCTCGAACACCTGGCGCAGCAGGAAGGCCGCGCGCTCCTCCGGCGCCAGCCGCTCCAGCACCCACAGCAGCGCCATCGACACCTCGCTGGCCAGCTCGGCGCTGCTTTCCGGCGTGTGCTCGTCCAGCTCGACGATGGGCTCGGGCAGCCACCAGCCGACGTAGTGCTCGCGCTCGGCCAGCCGCGCACGCAGCCGGTCGATCGCCAGCCGGGTGGTGATGGTCACCAGCCACGCCTCGGGCGAACGCACCTCGGCCTGGTCGCTGCCGTGCCAGCGCAGCCAGGCGTCCTGCACCACGTCCTCGGCGTCGGCGCGGGTGCCGAGCATGCGGTAGGCGGTGGCAAACAGGCGCGGCCGCAAGGCCGCGAACAGGGAAGTATCGGTCATCATGTACCTTAGACGGGCGATCCCGGCGATCTGTGACAGCTTACCGCAGCCGCCGCCCACCGCGCCGGCGCCGCGTTTTTCGCTTGCCGCGCCGCGCGCTCCCTCATAGACTCTGGCATACCCCTCCACCGCAGGCCTACACCCGGGAGCAACAATGAAGAATGCAGTCGCGATCGCCCTGGTCGCATGGTGTCTGGCGGCGCGCGCCGCCGAGCCGCCGCCGGTCGACGTCACCGGCGGTGCCGTGGCCGGCGAGCGCGCCGACGGCCTGCTGGTGTACAAGGGCATACCGTTCGCCGCGCCGCCGGTCGGTCCGCTGCGCTGGCGGGCGCCGCAGCCGGTGCCGCCGTGGGATGGCGTGCGCGCGGCGCGCCAGTTCGCCCCGGCCTGTGCCCAGACCGCCGTCTGGATCACCATGCCGAAGAGCGAAGACTGCCTGTATCTCAACGTCTGGGCGCCGGAACCGGATGGCCAGCGCGGCGGCAAGCTGCCGGTGATCGTCTGGATCCATGGCGGCGGCTATTACGGCGGCAGCGGCGCCGAGGCCCGCTACACCGGCGTCAACCTGGCGCGGCGCGGGGCGGTGGTGGTGACGGTGAATTACCGGCTCGGCATCCTCGGCTTCTTCGCCCACCCGGAACTGGCGGCCGAGTCGCCGCGGCACGCGTCCGGCAACCAGGGCGTGCTGGACCAGGTCGCGGCCTTGCAATGGGTGCGCGACAACATCGCCGCCTTTGGTGGCGACCCGGGCCGCGTGACCATCGCCGGCGAGTCGGCCGGCGCCGGCTCGGTGGCGCTCCTGATCGCGTCGCCGCTGGCGCGCGGCCTGTTCCAGCGTGCCATCGCCGAGAGCGGCAGCAACCTGCTGGAGCCGCCGCTGGACCGCGCCAGCGCCGAGGCGCGCGGCGTGGCGTTCGCCCGCGCGGCTGGCGCGGCGCATCTGGCCGACCTGCGCGCCATGCCGGTGGCGGCGTTGCACCAGCAAGCCTGGTCGCCCGATGTGTTGATCGACGGCTATCTGCTGCGCGAGACGTTGCCGGACGCCTACCGCCAGCAGCGTCACAACGACGTGCCGCTGCTGACCGGATGGAATGCCGACGAGGGCCGGGACCTGGCGCCGGAGATCCTGGGCACCAGCGAGTTCACCCCGGCCAACCGGCCGGCGCTGATGGGCAAGCTGCTCGGCCACGCGCCGTCCGACGCGTTGCTGGCGGCCTATCCGGCGGCCACGGCGGCCGAGGCCAGGGCCGCCATCGAGCGCTTCACCACCGACTGGTGGGGCTGGCGCGCGACCACCTGGGCCGGGCTGCAGCAGCGCTATGGGCGAGCGGCGTCCTACGTGTATTTCTTCACGCGCCGGCCGGACCCGCCGGGGCCGTGCAGCTACGGCTGCGGCGCCGGCCATACCGCCGAGATCCTGTACGTGTTCGATAACCTGGAGCGGGACCGGCGCCCGTGGAGCCAGACCGACCGCCAACTGGCGGCCACGCTGGCCGACACCTGGGTGCGCTTCGCGCGCGACGGCACGCCCAACGGGCCGGGCCTGCCGCGCTGGCCGGCCTATGACGGCGCGGCCGCGTCCATCCGGCGCATCGGCGGCGACGCGGCCTTGCCGCCGTTCGACCTGTTCCGCCGGGCGGCGCCCGGCGACGGCCGGCGCTAAGGCCTGCCGGTCGGCGCGCCTCAGCCCTTCTTGTCCGGCACCGGCACGCGCTCGACGATGACGTTGCCGTCCACCACGCGGCAGTCGATCACGTGGTTGCGCGAGACGCTGGTGTGGCGCGAATAGAGGTCGTGGTACTTGCCGGCCTCCTCCAGCCGCAGGTCGATGCGGAAGCTTTCCAGGTTGTTGAGGCGCGCCACCTCGGCCACGCGCTGCTTGCGCACGTCGGCCTCCTTGTCGCTGCGGCCGTGCATGTCCGGGCCCTCGAAGTAACGGATCAGCGCGCACTCGATGACGTCGATGCGGTCCTTCAGCAGCAGGTCGGTGGCCACCGGATTCTGGTTGACCTCCAGCGCGGCCGGGTCGCCGTCGGCCGACACCACCTCGACGTTCATGCGCTGGATCAGCAGCAGCATGTCGTTGTGTTCGCTGTGATGCTGGTGCACGCGCTGCACCGGCATCAGGCGCGCGCGCGCCAGCCGGCCCAGCGGATCCTTGGTCTGGCCGACGTACTGCACCTCGCTGGCGTGGGTGTAGGGGTTGTCGTACTGCTGCAGCACGTCGTGGATCGACAGCGCCTCGATCAGGCCGCCCCAGTTGAGCGTGATGAACTGGTCGGTCAGCACCACGGTCGGCTTTTTCAGCGTGGCGGCGAACGGCACCGTCAGCTCGATGGTCAGGCTGTCCTTCTTTTCCTCGGTGCCGACCAGCAGCGGGATGGTCAGCTTCAGCGAGAAGAAGCCCCAGCTGGTGTTGCGCGACGGGTCGAAGCGGATGCGCGGCCGGCTGACGGCAAAGTAGATCAGCCGCTTCTCGCTGGTGGCCTCCAGGTCGAACTGCATGCGGCGCAGGTGGCGGCCGACCGGGTCGCGGATGTCCGGCACCGGCGGGAAGCCGGCGATCAGGTCGTACCAGTGGAATTTGGCGTCGGCCACGGTGACCACCCAGGTCTGCGGCGCGGCGCTACGCTGCGGCATCAGCGGCAGCAGTTCCTCCATCTCGTCCGGCGGCGGCGCCAGCAGGTCGTGGAAGGGTTCCGGCGCTTCCGCGAACAGCGCGCCGATGCCCAGCTCTTCCGGCGACGGATCGGGATAATCGTCGTCGTCATGGCTCATGTGCGCGCTCCGTGGTGTCATAGTCCGGTGATTATAGTGCCTGCGCCGGGATATTTCCATGTGGAAATGTCAGGCGGCGCCCGGCGCCCACCCACTGTAACACCGCTCAGGCCTTGCCGCCCTTGACCGGCGCCGGCAGTGGCAGCGGCGCAACCTGGGCCTGGCCGTCGGCGATGTAGCAACTCAGCAGGTGGCGCCGCGCCGCGCTCACCACCTCCGAACACAAGTCAGTATAGAAGCCGGTGTCGGCCAGTTCCAGATCGATCGTGTATTGCGCCAGGTGGTTGGCGGCCTGCACCGCCGTGAGCCGCTCGCCGCGCGCGCGGCGCTCGTCCAGCGGGCGCAGGCGCGGCGCGCTGCCCTCGAAATAGCGGATCAGCGCCGCCTCGATGACGTCCATGCGCTCGGCCTGCAGGATGTCGGCCGGCGGCGGCTGCAGGTTGTGCGGCAGCGCCGCCGCGTCGCCCTCGGCGCAGTTGACGGTCACCTCCATGCCCAGCACCAGGATCAGCGTGTCGTAGTCCATGCCGAACTGGGCGCGCAGCTTGTGCAGCGCGCCCAGCCGGCCCTTGCCGAGCCGGCCCTCGGGGTCGCGCGTCTGGCCGACGTAGCACACCTTGCTGGGCAGCTTCAGCGTGTGGCCGTAGGTCTGCAGCAGGTCGTGCACCGAGAACACCTCGACCGTGCCGCCCCAGTGCAGGCTGAGGAAGGTGTCGGTCAGCGTCACGGTCGGCTTCTTCATGGTGGCCGCGAACGGCGCCTTGAGTTCGACCGTGATGGCGTCCTTGCGCTCGTCGGCGCCCAGCAGCAACGGCAGCGTCAGCTTGAGCGAGAAAAAGCCCCACTGCACCACGCCGGTGATGTCGAAGCGGACCCGCGGCCGGGTCACGGCCAGGAACAGGTGGCGCCGCTCGGCGGTGGCCTCCAGTTCGAACTGCATGCGCCGCATGTAGCGGCCGATCGGGTCGCGGATGTCCGGCTTGTCGGCGACGCCGGCGATCAGGTCGTACCAGTGGAATTTGGCGTCGGCCACGCGCACCATCCAGCTCTGCGGCGCGGCGGTGCGCTGCGGCAGCGTGGCAAACGAGTCGCTCAATGAACCAGCGTAGGGCTGCGGGGACGGGGCAGCCGGCTCGGGAAAATTCATCATGCACCTGATCGGAAAGTTGAGTGTCGGTGACCGGCTCACTTTTCCCATCGGCGGGGACTTGGCTTTTAGGAAATAAGTAATGCTACGCAGTCATGCGGGAGACTACGCTGAATATATCCACAGGGCAACAAAAATCGCTTGTGCGCCGCAGCCAGGGCGGCGCCAAACCAACACCTCAGGCCGCCAGTGCGCGGCCGGCCAGCGCCGCCTCCAGCAGCGCCAGCAGCTCGGCCGGCTGCTGGCACAGGTAATCGGCGCCCCAGTTGGCCGGCTCGGTGGCGCCGCCGTAGCCCCAGCCGCAGGCGATGGTCAGCATGCCGGCCGCCTGGCCGGCCTGGATGTCGCGCAGGTCGTCGCCGGCGTACCAGCACTGTTCCGGCGCCAGTTGCAGGCGGCGCGCCGCCTCCAGCAGCGGCGCCGGGTGCGGCTTGGGATGGGCCGTGGTGTCGCCGGAAATCGCGCAGGCCGCGTGGCCGAGGCCGATCTGCGGCAGCAGCGGGTCGGTGAAGCGCCGCGACTTGTTGGTCACCACGCCCCAGCGCAGGCCGGCCGCCTCGATGCCGGCCAGCAGCGCCGGCACGCCGTCGAACAGGCGGCTGTGCACCGCCATGGCGGCCTCGTAGTTGCTGAAGAACTCGTCGCGCAGCGCCAGGTAGCCGTCGTCGTCCGGCGTCAGGCCGAAGGACGCGCCGATCATGCCGCGCGCGCCGGCCGAAGCGGTCGGGCGCAGGAGGTCGTAGGCGGTGGGCGCCAGGCCGCGCCGGCTGCGCAGCAGGTTGACGGCGGCGGCCAGGTCGGGCGCGGTGTCAGCCAGGGTGCCGTCCAGGTCGAACAGGATGGCGCGCGGAGCGGCGGCGATGGTCATGGTCACAGGGGGCGGCGCGCGGCCACCAGGTAGTTGACGCTGGTGTCGTCGTTGAGCGAATAGATCTTGGTCAGCGGGTTGTAGCCCATGCCCTTGAAGCCGGCCACCTCCAGCCCGGCGCTGCGGATGTATTGCGACAGCTCGGCCGGGGTGATGAACTTGGCGTAATCGTGGGTGCCCTTGGGCAGCATGCGCAGGATGTATTCGGCGCCGATGACGGCAAACAGATAGGACTTGGGATTGCGGTTCAGCGTGGAAAAGAACACCTGGCCGCCCGGCTTGACCAGCGCGGCGGCGGCGCGCACGATGGCGCCCGGATCGGGCACGTGCTCCAGCATTTCCATGCAGGTGACCACGTCGTACTGGCCGGCTTCCTGCGCGGCCATGTCTTCGGCGGCGATCAGCTTGTAGCGCACCGCCACGCCGGACTCCAGCGAGTGCAGGTCGGCCACCTTCAGCGCTTTTTCGCCGAGGTCGATGCCGGTGACGGTGGCGCCCTTGCGCGCCATCGACTCGGCCAGGATGCCGCCGCCGCAGCCGATGTCGATGACGTTCTTGCCGGCCAGCGGCGCGCGCGCGTTGATCCATTCCAGGCGCAGCGGGTTAATCTCGTGCAGCGGGCGGAATTCCGAGGTCGGGTCCCACCAGCGGTGGGCGAGTTCGGCGAATTTTTGCAGTTCTAATGGGTCGGCGTTCATGTTTTTTTGGGCAGAGGGAATGCGCTATTTTACCCCGCACTTCGCACCGCCGGGGTCTGACCCCGTACGGGGTCAGACCCCTTTCTGCTTTGGGGTAAAAAAAAGCCCCGCGTCAGCGAGGCTTTTTTGACGGCGTCAGCAATTACTTGCTGGTGCCCACCACTTCGATTTCCACGCGACGGTTTTTCGCGCGGCCTTCGGCGGTCTTGTTGTCGGCCACAGGCTGTTTCTTGCCCTTGCCTTCGGTGTACACGCGGTTGGCTTCCACGCCTTTCGACACGATGTAGGCCTTGACGGCTTCAGCGCGGCGTACCGACAGCTTCTGGTTGTACTCGTCGGTGCCGATCGAGTCGGTGTGGCCGACGGCGATGATCACTTCCAGGTTGATCGAACCCAGCTTCGAGGTCAGGTCGTCCAGCTTGGCTTTGCCTTCCGGCTTCAGCACGGCCTTGTCGAAGTCGAAGAAGGCGTCGGCGGCGAAGCTGACTTTTTGCGCGGTTGGCACAGGGGCCGGCGCCGGGGCTGGCATCGGCGCTGGTGCTGGGGCCGGGGCTGGCGCGGCTGGTGGCGGCGGCGCCACGCACTTGCCGTTTTCCAGCTTCTCTGGCTCGACGCACAGCGGCAGGTCGCAGCCTGGCACGGCGTCAGCCGGGGTCCAGTAGCCGGTGCGCCAGCACAGGCCGAACGGGTCGCGGGCGATGATGCCGCGGGCATCCTGCACGTAGGCGCTCTTCGGGGTCGGGGCCTTGATGTCCTGGGTGACCGGCGCGTATGGTGGGGCGGTCGGCGCGGTCTGCGCGATAGCCGAGCCGGCGAATGCAGCCGAAATAGCCAGCATCGAAATCAGTTTTTTCATATTTTTTTTCCTTTCGGGGGTGATATCCGCAGAAAACTGCGCGACGTAGTCCTTTGCGTGGGGCGAATTCTACCACGCAGGGGCGTCACGCTGATTTCCCGCTTGCGAATCAAGCAATTGACTTCTCGTCCATTTTGCCACAAGCGGCCAATGGCGATAAAAACGCGCCAACATGGCGCTCTTTCGCGTTCAACCAAAATGTTGTTTTGTTGCAACGTGATTGTCGATAATAATTGAGTAATGTGTCATGAATATTACAACTTGTTACGCGTGCCAACCGTGCGCCACACCGCATGGCGGCAGGCCCGGCGGCAAAATGCGCTGGTTGCCGTGCGCCCATGCTAAAATCGAACGCTTGCCTGTCTCTTGGGAGAGGCTTAATAAACCAGAGTAAACGACGACCCGCCAATGGATCAATTCGCAAAAGAAACAATCCCGATTTCCCTCGAAGAAGAGATGCGCAAGAGCTACCTCGATTACGCCATGAGCGTGATCGTCGGCCGCGCCTTGCCGGACGTGCGTGACGGCCTGAAGCCGGTGCACCGCCGCGTCCTGTACTCGATGCACGAATCGAATTACGTGTGGAACCGCGCTTACGTCAAGTGCGCCCGCGTGGTCGGCGACACCATGGGTAAGTACCACCCGCACGGCGACGCCTCGATTTACGACACGCTGGTGCGCATGGCGCAGGACTTCTCGCTGCGCTACATGCTGGTCGATGGCCAGGGCAACTTTGGCTCGGTCGACGGCGACGGCGCGGCAGCGATGCGTTACACCGAGTGCCGCCTGGACAAGATTTCCAGCGAACTGCTGGCCGACATCGACAAGGACACGGTCGACTTCCAGCCGAACTACGACGGCAAGGAAAAAGAGCCGACCGTGCTGCCGACCCGCATTCCCAACCTGCTGATCAACGGCTCGTCCGGCATCGCGGTGGGCATGGCCACCAACATTCCGCCGCACAACCTGCACGAGGTGATTGCCGGCGCGCTGCACGTGCTGCAGAACCCGGACTGCTCGATCGACGAGCTGATCGAACTGATCCCGGCGCCGGACTTCCCGACCGGCGGCACCATCTATGGCGTCTCGGGCGTGCGCGACGGCTACCGCACCGGCCGCGGCCGCGTGGTGATGCGCGCCAAGACCCACTACGAGGAATACGGCAAGGACGGCGGCCGCACCGCCATCATCGTCGACGAGCTGCCGTACCAGGTCAACAAGAAGTCGCTGCTGGAGCGCATCGCCGAGAACGTGCGCGACAAGAAGCTGGAAGGCATTTCCGACATCCGCGACGAGTCCGACAAGTCGGGCATGCGCGTGGTCATCGAGCTGAAGCGCGGCGAAGTGCCGGAAGTGGTGCTGAACAACCTCTACAAGCAAACCCAGCTGCAAGACACCTTCGGCATGAACATGGTGGCGCTGGTGGACGGCCAGCCCAAGCTGCTGAACCTGAAGGAGATGCTGCAGTGCTTCCTGTCGCACCGCCGCGAAGTGGTGACGCGCCGCACCGTGTTCGAGCTGCGCAAGGCGCGCGAGCGCGGCCACGTGCTGGAAGGCCTGGCGGTGGCGCTGGCCAACATCGACGAGTTCATCGCCATCATCAAGGCGGCGCCAACGCCGCCGGTGGCCAAGGCCGCGCTGATGGAAAAATCGTGGGACTCGTCGCTGGTGCGCGAGATGCTGGCGCGCACGGGCGAGGGCGAGCACCCGAACAGCGTGGATGCCTTCCGTCCCGAGCACCTGCCGAAGCACTACGGCATGCAGAAGGATGGCCTGTACAAGCTGTCCGACGACCAGGCGCAGGAGATCCTGCAGATGCGCCTGCAGCGCCTGACCGGCCTGGAACAGGACAAGATCGTCAACGAGTACAAGGACGTGATGGCGGAAATCGCCGACCTGCTGGACATCCTCGCCAAGCCGGCCCGCGTGACCACCATCATCACCGACGAGCTGACCTCGGTGGTGACCGAGTTCGGCGATCCGAACAAGGATCCGCGCCGTTCCAACATCGAGCACAACGCCTCCGACCTCAACACCGAGGACCTGATCACGCCGCAGGACATGGTGGTCACGCTGTCGCACACCGGCTACATGAAGGCGCAGCCGATCAGCGAGTACCGCGCGCAGAAGCGCGGCGGCCGCGGCAAGCAGGCCATGGCCACCAAGGACGAGGACTGGATCGACCAGCTGTTCATCGCCAATACGCACGACTACATCCTGTGCTTCTCCAACCGCGGCCGCATGTACTGGCTGAAGGTGTGGGAAGTGCCGCAAGGCTCGCGCAACTCGCGCGGCAAGCCGATCGTCAACATGTTCCCGCTGGCGGACAATGAGAAGATCACGGTGATCCTGCCGCTGTCGGGCGAGAACCGCACCTTCCCTGAAGACCACTACGTGTTCATGTCGACCAGCCTGGGCACCGTGAAGAAGACGCCGCTGAAGGACTTCAGCAATCCGCGCAAGGCCGGCATCATCGCGGTCGACCTGGACGAGGGCGACTTCCTGATCGGCGCCGCGCTGACCGATGGCGAACACGATGTGATGCTGTTCTCCGACGCCGGCAAGGCGGTGCGCTTCGACGAGAACGACGTGCGTCCGATGGGCCGCAACGCCCGCGGCGTGCGCGGCATGAACCTCGACGAGGGCCAGCGCGTGATCGCGCTGCTGGTGGCCGAGAACGAGCAGCAGTCGGTGCTGACCGCCACCGAGAACGGCTTCGGCAAGCGGACCCCGATCGTCGAGTACACCCGTCACGGCCGCGGCACCAAGGGCATGATCGCCATCCAGACCTCCGAGCGTAACGGCAAGGTGGTGGCAGCCACGCTGGTCGATTCGACCGACGAGATCATGCTGATCACCACCGGCGGTGTGCTGATCCGCACCCGCGTGTCGGAGATCCGCGAGATGGGCCGCGCGACCCAGGGCGTGACCCTGATCGCGGTGGAAGACGGCACCAAGCTGTCCGGCCTGCAGCGCGTGGTGGAGACGGACATCGACGAAGTCGAGCTGGAACCGGGCCCGGATTCAGCGACCGAGTAAGCTCGCTTTTCCGGGAGTCAGCGGGGCCACGACTATTGCGCGACAATAGAACTGGCCCCGTTATTATTTCAAGGAGACGATATGAAACAACTGAAGCAATGCCTGGCTTGTGCGGCCGCCGCGCTGGCGCTGACCGCCGCCCCGGCGCTGTATGCGCAGACCGCCGATGCGGCCTCCACCGCCGCCGCCCGGGAGCTGTTCGATTCGATGAATTACCGCGCCGTGCTGCAGGGGATGATGCAGCAGATGGCGCAGGGCATGGCCGCCTCGATGCGCGGCGGCGCCGAAGCAGCCATCAAGAACAACCCCAAGCTCAGTGCCGACGACAAGCAGAAGGCGCTGGCGCAAATGGAAGCCGAGTTGCCGGGCGCCGTCAGCGCCATGCAGTCGGTGCTGAACGACCCGGCGCTGGTGGACGACATCCTCAACGAAACCGTGCCGATTTACGCGCGCAATTTCAGCGCCGATGAGCTGAAGCAGATCACCGCCTTCTACCGCACGCCGGTCGGCGCCAAGATGCTGACCAAGATGCCGCAGCTGATGGGCGAGGGCATGCAGGTTGGCCAGCAGATCGTCGCGCGCCGCATCGGGCCGATGATGCAGAAGCTGCAGCAGCAACAGAAATAACCCCCACTGAAGGATCGCAATGACTCATATCTACAACTTTTCCGCCGGCCCCGCCGTACTGCCGAAGGAAGTGCTGACGCAGGCGGCCGCCGAAATGCTGGACTGGCATGGCAGCGGCATGTCGGTGATGGAGATGAGCCACCGCGGACCGGAGTTTATGTCGATTTACAAGGCGGCCGAGCGCGATCTGCGCGAGCTGCTGGCAGTACCGGACAATTACAAGATCTTGTTCATGCAGGGCGGCGGACTGTCGCAGAACGCCCTGATCCCGTTGAACCTGCTGGGCCACAAGCCCGCCGGCGCAACCATCGATTTCATTCACACCGGGTCGTGGTCGGCCAAATCCATCAAGGAGGCTGGCAAATACGCCAACGTGAATATCGCCGCGTCGTCGACGACGGCGGTGCCGCCGCAGGCCGGCTGGCGGCTCACGCCCGCCGCCGATGCGGCCTATCTGCACATGTGCACCAACGAGACCATCGACGGCGTCGAGTTCCAGCCGGACTTCGACGACGCCCGCCTGGCGCAGCGCGTGCTGGTGGCTGACATGTCGTCGCACATCCTGTCGCGCGTGATCGATGTGTCGCGCTACGGCGTGATCTTCGCCGGCGCGCAGAAGAACATCGGCCCGGCCGGCGTGACCATCGTGATTATCCGCGACGATTTGCTGGGCAAGGCGCTGCCGGCATGCCCGTCGGCGTTCGACTTCAAGCTGGTGGCCGACAACGAGTCGATGTACAACACGCCGCCCACCTACGGCATCTATATCGCCGGCCTGGTGTTCCAGTGGCTGAAGCGGCAGGGCGGCGTGGCCGAGATGGAGCGCCGCGCCAAGGCCAAGGCCGACCTGCTGTACGCCGCGCTGGACGCGGACGATTTTTACCAGAACCGCGTGGCGCCGCAAAACCGCTCGCGCATGAACGTGCCTTTCTACCTGAAGGACGAAAGCGGGAACGACGCATTCCTGGCCGGCGCCAAGGCGCGCGGCCTGCTGCAACTGAAGGGCCACAAGTCCGTCGGCGGCATGCGCGCATCGATCTATAACGCCATGCCGATCGAGGGCGTGCAGGCGCTGGTCGATTACCTGAACGAATTCGCCGGCAGATGAGTGAGCCGCGCGGCCAACCCCGGACGGCTGGGGTCTGACCCCGTACGGGGTCAGACCCCTGTTCGCCGCAGTGCGGGGTGAACGGTGCCGCAGGCGATAGCAGAGGAATTTACGCTAACTATGAACGATAAACTTACCCCCTTGCGCGAGCAGATCGATGCGATCGACGCGCAAATCCTTGACCTGCTGAACCAGCGCGCGCGCGTGGCGCAGGAAGTGGGCCATGTCAAGGCCGAAACCGGCGCGCCGGTGTTCCGCCCCGAGCGCGAAGCCCAGGTGCTGCGCGGCGTGGCCGAACGCAATCCCGGCCCGATGGGCAACGCCGAACTGCAAACCATCTGGCGCGAGATCATGTCCGCCTGCCGCTCGCTGGAAAAACGCGTCACCGTCGCCTTCCTGGGCCCGGCCGGCACCTACAGCGAGCAGGCGGTGTACGAACAATTCGGCACCGCGGTCGACGTGCTGCCGTGCGCCTCGATCGACGAAGTGTTCCGCGCCACCGAGGCCGGCACTGCCGAATTCGGCGTGGTGCCGGTCGAGAATTCGACCGAGGGCGCCATCGGCCGCACGCTGGACCTGCTGCTGCACACGCCGCTGACCATCAGCGGCGAGGTGGCGATCGCCGTACGTCACAGCCTGCTGACCGGCACCGGCAACATGGACGGCGTCACCGCCATCTGCGCCCACGCGCAGGCGCTGGCCCAATGCCAGATCTGGCTGAACAACAACTACCCGAACCTGGAACGCATCGCGGTATCGTCCAACGCCGAGGCGGCGCGCATGGCGCGCGACGACCACGCGTTGGCGGCCATCGCCGGCGAACGTGCCGGCGTGCGTTACAGCCTGGGCACGGTCAAGGCCAACATCCAGGACGATCCGCACAACCGCACCCGCTTCGCCGTCATCGGCACGCTGC
The DNA here is from genome assembly GCF_013408245.1 of Duganella sp. 1224. Classification (GTDB taxonomy): domain Bacteria; phylum Pseudomonadota; class Gammaproteobacteria; order Burkholderiales; family Burkholderiaceae_D; genus Rugamonas. Next base: position 210,453 of record NZ_JACBYS010000003.1, on the reverse strand, counting down.
ACGCCGGCCCGTCGGGCGAGGACCGCACCTCGCTGGCGCTGGCGGCGCCGCACAAGGCGGGGTCGATCTACCGCCTGCTGGGATCGCTGGCGCAGCATGGCGTGTCGATGACGCGCTTCGAGTCGCGGCCGGCGCGCACCGGCACGTGGGAGTACTACTTCTACGTCGACGTGCAGGGCCACGTGCGGGACAAGGCGGTGGCCGACGCCCTGGCGGAGTTGCAGAACAACGCCGCCTTCTTCAAAGTGCTGGGATCCTACCCTGTCAGCCTGAACTGAGAACACGAGAGAGACACTATGACCAAGACCTACGGCCCGGAATACGTCCGCGCCATCGCCCCTTACCAGGCCGGCAAACCGATCGCGGAAGTCGCGCGCGAATTCGGCCTGGATGAAGCCAGCATCGTCAAGCTGGCGTCCAACGAGAATCCGTTCGGCGTGCCGGAATCGGCCAAACAGGCCATGGCGGCCGCGATGGCGGAGCTGGGCCGCTACCCGGACGCCAACGGCTTCGACCTGAAAGGCGCGCTGGCCGCGCGCTACGACGTGCCGACCGACTGGATCACGCTCGGCAACGGCTCCAACGACATCCTGGAAATCGCCGCCCACGCGTTCGTGGAGCGCGGCCAGTCGGTGGTGTATTCGCAGTACTCGTTCGCCGTGTACGCGCTGGCCACGCAGGGCGTGGGCGCGCAGCACATCATCGTGCCGGCGCAGCATTACGGCCACGACCTGCCGGCCATGCTGGCGGCGATCCGCGACGATACGCGCCTGGTGTTCATCGCCAATCCGAACAACCCGACCGGCACCTTCATTCCGGCGGCCGAAATCGAAGCCTTCCTGGCCAAGGTGCCGGCGCACGTGGTGGTGGTGCTGGACGAGGCCTACAACGAGTACCTGTCGCCGGAGGACCAGTTTGAGTCGGCCGCGTGGGTGAAGAAGTATCCCAACCTGCTGGTGTCGCGCACCTTCTCGAAAGCCTACGGCCTGGCCGGCCTGCGCGTCGGTTTCGCCATTGCGCAGCCGGCGGTGACGGACCTGATGAACCGCATCCGTCAGCCCTTCAACGTCAACTCGCTGGCGCAAGCGGCGGCCATCGCGGCGTTGAACGACAAGGCGTTCCTGGCGCGCGGCGCGGCCAATAACAAGGAAGGCTATCAGCAGATGGTCGCGGCGTTCGACAAGCTCGGTCTGGAATATGTGCCGTCGCACGGCAACTTCGTGCTGGTCAAGGTGGGTGACGATGCCGGCGCCGGCGCGCGCATCAATCTGTCGCTGCTAAAGCAGGGCGTGATCGTGCGTCCGGTCGGCGGTTACGGGCTGCCGGAGTGGCTGCGCATTTCCATCGGCCTGCCGGAAGAAAATGAAGCGTTCATCGAGGCGCTGACGAAAGCACTGGCGGAGTAAATGCTGAACAAAGTCGTTATTTTTGGCGTAGGCCTGATCGGCGGCTCGTTTGCGCGGGCGCTGAAAAAGGCTGGCGCCGTGCGCGAGATCGTCGGCGTCGGCCGTTCGGCCGCGTCGATGGCGCGCGCGCTGGAGTTGGGCATTATCGACGCCATCGGCGTAAGCGGGCCGGCCGCGCTGGCTGCTGCCGTTGGCCCGGCGCCGCTGTCGCTGGCGGAAGCGCTGGCCGGCGCCGACCTGGTGCTGCTGGCCGCGCCGGTGGCGCAGACCGAAGCGATACTGGCGGCGATCGCGCCGCACCTGGGCGAGGGCACGGTCGTCACCGACGCCGGCAGCACCAAGTCCGACGTGGTGGCCGCCGCGCGCCGCGCGCTGGGCGACAAGGTCGCGCAGTTCGTGCCGGGCCACCCGATCGCCGGCCGCGAAACCAACGGCCCGGACGCCGCCATCGATCACCTCTACATCGGCAAAAAAGTGGTGCTGACCGCGCTGCCTGAAAACAGCGACGCCGATATCGAGCGCGTGGCCGCCGCGTGGCGCGCCTGCGGCGCCATCCTCCACCGCCTGACGGCGGAGGAGCACGACAAGGTGTTCGCCGCCGTCAGCCACCTGCCGCACCTGCTGGCCTACGCGCTGGTGGACGACATCGCCAACAAGCCGCACGCGGATTTGCTGTTCCAGTACGCCGCCAGCGGCTTCCGCGACTTCACGCGGATCGCCGGCTCGTCGCCGGAAATGTGGCGCGACATCAGCCTGGCCAACCAGCCAGCGCTGCTGACCGAGCTGGACGCGTACATGGCACAATTGACGACACTGCGCGCCCACCTGGCCGCCAACGACGGGGCGGCGCTGGAGCGCGTCTACGCCAACGCCCAGCACGCGCGTCACCAATGGATTACCGCAATCGAGACGGCCGAGGCGCCGCCGAAGGACTAAACACGCGGCCGGCGAGTGAGCCCCGGCGCCAACCCCGGACGATGGGGTCTGACCCCGTACGGGGTCAGACCCCTGGCCGCCGCAGTGCGGGTTTCGCGGGTGCCATCCGCGCACGTATTTTAAGGATTTTTTGTATGACCGATTTTATTGACCTCCAACCCGTCTCCCACGTTCAGGGCACGGTGCGCCTGCCGGGCTCCAAGTCCATCTCCAACCGCATCCTGCTACTGTCGGCGCTGTCGCAGGGGCAGGTTGCCATCGTCGACCTGCTGGCCTCGGACGATACCGCCGTCATGCTGGCCGCGCTGCGCTCGCTCGGCGTGCAGTGGACCGAGGAGAAAACCGCCACCGGCACCATCCACCACGTTACCGGCGTGGCCGGCGTGCTGCCCAACAAATCGGCCGATCTGTTCATGGGCAACGCCGGCACCGCCATCCGCCCATTGACCGCCGCGCTGGCCGTCATCGGCGGCGACTACACGCTGCACGGCGTGCCGCGCATGCACGAGCGCCCGATCGGCGACCTGGTCGACGCGCTCAACGCCGCCGGCACCAACGTCGAATACACCGGCAATCCGGGCTTTCCGCCGCTGCACATCAAGCAGGGCAAGATCACCACCCAGCGCCTGTCGGTGCGCGGCGACGTCTCCAGCCAGTTCCTCACCGCGCTGCTGATGGTGGCGCCGCTGATGGCCAAAGACCACGCCATCACCATCGACGTCATCGGCGAGCTGATTTCCAAGCCCTACATCGAAATCACCCTCAACCTGATCCGCCGCTTCGGCGTCAAGGTCGGGCAGAACGGCTGGGCGTCGTTCACCATCGAACCCGGCCAGGTCTACCAGTCGCCCGGCACCATCCACGTCGAGGGCGACGCCTCATCGGCCTCGTACTTCCTGGCCGCCGGTGCCATCGGCGGCGGGCCGGTGCGGGTGGAGGGTGTCGGCAACAACTCGATCCAGGGCGACGTCCGCTTTGCCGCCGCACTGGAGCAGATGGGCGCGCACATCACCATGGGCGACAACTGGATCGAGGCCCGCGCCAACGGCCCGCTGAAGGCCATCGACGCCGACTTCAACCACATCCCCGACGCCGCCATGACCATCGCCGTGGCCGCGCTGTACGCCGACCGCCCGTCGACGCTGCGCAACATCGCCAGCTGGCGCGTCAAGGAAACCGACCGCATCGCCGCCATGGCCACCGAGCTGCGCAAGGTCGGCGCCACGGTGGAGGAGGGCCCGGACTATATCAAGGTGACGCCGCCGGCGACCCTGGCGCCTGCTACCATTGACACCTACGACGATCACCGCATGGCGATGTGCTTCTCGCTGGTGTCGCTGGACGGCGCGCTGCGCAAGGGCGCGGCCACCCGCATCAACGATCCGAAATGCGTGAACAAGACCTTCCCCGACTATTTCACCGCATTTGCCAACATAGCAAAGTAAATACCATGGCAACTTCCCAGATTCCCGTCATCACCATCGACGGCCCGACCGCCTCCGGCAAGGGCACCGTCGCGCACCGCGTGGCCGACCAGCTCGGCTTCCACTACCTGGATTCCGGCGCGCTATACCGCCTGACCGCGCTGTCGGCGCTGCGCCGCGGCACCGACCTGGCCGACGAGCACGCGCTGGCCAAGCTGGCCGAGCACCTGCATTGCAGCTTCCAGGGCGGCGACATCATCCTGTCGCACGAAAACGTCACCGACGCCATCCGCGCCGAGGAGGTCGGCAACACGGCGTCGAAGATCGCCACCTTCCCGGCGGTGCGCCACGCGCTGACCGGGCTGCAGCTGGGCTTCCGCAAGGCGCCGGGCCTGGTGGCGGACGGCCGCGACATGGGCTCGGTGATCTTCCCGCACGCCCCGCTCAAGGTGTTTTTGACCGCGTCCGTGGCGGCGCGCGCGGGGCGCCGTTATAAGCAATTGATAGACAAGGGTTTTTCTGCTAATATGGAAGACCTACTGATGGATTTGCAGGCGCGCGACGACCGGGATACGAAACGGGCGATCGCTCCGCTGGTCCCGGCAGCAGGCGCGCACGTGCTCGATACCTCCGAAATGACCGCTGACGAAGCGGTCGATCAGGTCTTGAAATGGTACGCAAGTATCACCAAGTAACACCTTTACCAACCCTAACCCAGTTGAAGTCGCATTGTGCGAGCCTTACTGGCTAACCTGGAAGTTTTATTATTATGGAAAGTTTTGCAGCCCTCTTCGAAGAATCCCTGTCGCGTCAAGATATGCGCTCGGGCGAAGTAATTTCGGCTGAAGTCGTTCGTCTGGATCACAACTTCGTGATCGTCAACGCAGGCCTGAAATCGGAAGCTTTCATCCCTGTTGAAGAATTCAAAAATGACCAAGGCGAACTGGAAGTCAAAGTAGGTGACTTCGTTTCCGTGGCCATCGAATCGCTGGAAAATGGTTTCGGCGATACCATCCTGTCGCGCGACAAGGCCAAGCGTCTGGCATCGTGGCTGGCGCTGGAAAAAGCAATGGAGTCGGGCGAGATCGTCGTCGGCACCGTGAACGGCAAAGTCAAGGGCGGCCTGACCGTGCTGACCAACGGCATCCGTGCTTTCCTGCCTGGTTCGCTGGTGGACACCCGTCCAGTCAAGGACACCACCCCGTTCGAAGGCAAGACCCTCGAATTCAAAGTGATCAAGCTGGACCGCAAGCGTAACAACGTTGTGCTGTCGCGCCGCGCCGTCATCGAAGCGTCGATGGGCGAAGAGCGTCAGAAGCTGATGGAAACCCTGAAAGAAGGCACCGTGGTGACCGGCGTGGTGAAGAACATCACCGACTACGGCGCGTTCGTGGACCTGGGCGGCATCGACGGCCTGCTGCACATCACCGACCTGGCATGGCGTCGTGTGCGTCACCCATCGGAAGTGCTGACCGTTGGCCAGGAAATCACCGCCAAGGTTCTGAAGTACGATCAAGAGAAGAACCGTGTTTCGCTGGGCGTGAAGCAACTGGGCGACGACCCATGGACCGGCCTGTCGCGTCGTTACCCACAAGGCACCCGCCTGTTCGGTAAAGTGACCAACCTGACCGACTACGGCGCGTTCGTGGAAGTGGAACAGGGCATCGAAGGCCTGGTCCACGTGTCGGAAATGGACTGGACCAACAAGAACGTCGCTCCTAACAAGGTTGTCCAGCTGGGCGACGAAGTAGAAGTGATGGTGCTGGAGATCGACGAAGAGCGTCGTCGTATCTCGCTGGGCATGAAGCAGTGCAAGGCCAACCCATGGGACGACTTCGGCGTGACCCACAAGAAGGGTGACAAGGTCAAGGGCGCGATCAAGTCGATCACCGACTTCGGCGTGTTCATCGGCCTGGCTGGCAACATCGACGGCCTGGTGCACCTGTCCGACCTGTCGTGGACCGAGTCCGGCGAAGAAGCCGTGCGCAAGTTCAAGAAAGGTGACGAACTGGAAGCCATCGTTCTGGCCATCGACGTTGAGCGTGAGCGCGTGTCCCTGGGCGTCAAGCAACTGGAAGGCGATCCATTCAACAACTTCGCCGCCATGAACGACAAGGGTTCGCTGGTGACCGGCACCGTGAAATCGGTGGAGCCTAAGGGCGCCGTGATCCAGCTGTCGGAAGAAGTCGAAGGCTACCTGCGCGCGTCGGAAATCTCGCGTGACCGCGTGGAAGATGCTGGCACCCACCTGAAAGTCGGCGACACCGTCGAGGCCCTGGTGATCAACATCGACCGCAAAGCACGTTCGATCCAGCTGTCGATCAAAGCCAAGGATTCGGCCGACACCGCGGAAGCGATGAAGAACATCGCCGCCGACAGCAACGCCGCTTCGGGCACCACCAGCCTGGGCGCACTGCTGAAAGCCAAGCTGGACAACAAGAACTAAGCACTAGTTCGCGATGACTAAGTCCGAACTGATTAACCGCCTGGCTGAGCGTTATTCTCAGCTGGTGGCCAAAGATGCGGAATATGCCGTCAAGACCATTCTGGATGCGATGACCAACGCCCTGGCGACCGGTCAGCGCATCGAGATCCGCGGTTTTGGCAGCTTTGCCCTCAACAGCCGGCCACCGCGCATCGGACGCAATCCGAAGTCGGGCGACAAGGTGATGGTGCCCGAAAAACGGGTGCCTCACTTCAAGCCGGGCAAGCAATTGCGCGAGCGGGTTGACGCGATGGTCGGGCAACCGATCATCGAGGACTGAAGCATTCAATAGGTAAGCAAAAGCGGCGTCCTGAGGGATGCCGCTTTTTTTTTGCCGGAATGAGAGTTACCCCCACTGCGAAAGCCGGGGTCAGACCCCGTACGGGGTCTGACCCCTGTCGGCCGCATTGCGGGGTGGCGCTTCTGGTGCGATACTGGCGCTTTAGAATTTTCACTGGGTACTGGCTGATGAAATTTGTCTCCACGCTGATCGGTTTTGTCATCTTCATCCTGTTTTTCGGCTTCGCGCTGAAGAACACGCAGGAAGTCGACCTGCACCTGTTCCTGCACTACGAGCTGCGCGGCCCGCTGGTGCTGATGCTGCTCGGCTTCTTCGTTGCCGGCGCGGTGCTGGGCGTGCTGGCGCTGACGCCAACCGTGTTCCGCCACCGCCGCGAAACCAACAAGCACAAAACCACCATCCACACGCTGCAAAGCTCGGCGCAGCAGGCCAACCGCCCGCCGCAGCCGGACAGCGTCACCCCACAATAAACACAACAAGCACACATGGAATTTGAACTCTGGTGGTTACTGGGCATCCCGGTCTTCTTCGGCCTGGGATGGGTCGCCGCGCGCGTCGACATCCGTCAATTGCTGTCCGAGTCGCGCTCGCTGCCGCGCGGCTATTACAAGGGCCTGAACTTCCTGCTCAACGACCAGCAGGACAAGGCGGTCGACGCCTTCATCGACATCGTCCGGCTGGATCCGGAATCGGCCGAGATGCACTTCGCGCTGGGCAATCTGTTCCGCCGCCGCGGCGAGACCGAGCGCGCCATCCGCATACACCAGAACCTGCTGGCGCGTCCCGACCTGCCGCAGGATCAGAAGGAGCACGCGCAGTATGAGCTGGGCATGGACTACCTGAAGGCCGGCCTGCTGGACCGCGCCGAGGAGACCTTCAACACGCTGCTCAATGGTTCGTACGGCGCGCAGGCGCGCCGCGCGCTGCTGGAGATTTTCCAGCGCGAGAAAGAGTGGCCACGCGCGATCGAGGCGGCCATCGGCCTGCAGGAAGCGGGCGCCGGCTCGCGCCAGAAGCAGATCGCGCAGTTCTACTGCGAGCTGGCGCAGGACGCGCTGGTGCACATGCATCCCGAGCAGGCGCTGGAGCTGCTGGACAAGTCGCTGCAGGCGGACCGCGTCAACGTGCGCGCCACCCTGCTGACCGGCGACGCGCAACTGGCCATGGGCGACGTCGAAGGCGCCTTGATGACCTGGCGCCGCGTCGAGCAGATCAGCGTGCCGCACGTGGCGCTGGTGGCGCAGCGGCTGATGGACGGCTACCGCAAGGTGGGCCGGCCGCAGGAAGGCGTCAACCTGCTCAAATCGTACCTGGAGCAAGCCTCGTCGATCGACCTGATCGAGGTGGTCTACAAGGCGGTGCTGGAGCTGGACGGCGTGGACGCCGCCAAGCAGCTGGTGTCGAATGAGCTGCGCCGCACGCCGACGCTGCTGGGCCTCGACAAGCTGCTGGAAGCGCGCCTGCTGGACGCGCCGGCCACCCTGGTGCCGGAACTGTCGATGGTGAAGAACCTGGTGCACGGTTACACGCAGAAGCTGGCGCGCTATCAGTGCAGCCACTGCGGTTTCAAGGCGCGCCAGTTCTACTGGCAGTGCCCGGGCTGCAGCCGCTGGGAGACCTACCCGCCGCGCCGCACCGAAGAATTGAATGTCATGAACTAACCACCCCGCCGTCATTCCGGCGAAAGCCGGAATCCATGCCGCGTGTGCAAGGCTGCTGGCGTTCCATGGATTCCGGCCTGCGCCGGAATGACGGGGGTACTAACCGACTTTAACTATGAAAATCACGATTATCGGCACTGGCTATGTTGGCCTGGTCACCGGCGCCTGCCTGGCGGAGCTGGGCAACGATGTGTTCTGCCTGGACGTCGACCAGCGCAAGATCGACCTGCTGAACAGCGGCGGCATCCCGATCCACGAACCGGGCCTGGAAGAAGTGGTGGCGCGCAACCGCGCCGCCGGCCGCATCCAGTTCTCGACCGACGTCGCCGCCTCGGTGGCGCACGGCGAAGTGCAGTTCATCGCCGTCGGCACGCCGCCCGACGAAGACGGCTCGGCCGACCTGCAATACGTGCTGGCCGCCGCCCGCAACATCGGCAAGCACATGACCGGCTTCAAGGTCATCGTCGACAAATCCACCGTGCCGGTCGGGACCGGCGACCGGGTCCACGCCGCGCTGCGCGAAGAACTGCAGGCGCGCGGCTCGGACGCCACCTTCTCGGTGGTGTCCAATCCCGAGTTCCTGAAAGAGGGCGCGGCGGTGGAAGACTTCATGCGCCCCGATCGCATCGTCATCGGCCATGACATGACCGCCGAAGGCGAAAAAGCCGCGGCGCTGATGAAGAAGCTGTACGCCCCCTTCAACCGCAACCACGAACGCACCTTCTGGATGGACGTGCGCTCGGCCGAATTCACCAAGTACGCCGCCAACTCCATGCTGGCCACGCGCATCTCGTTCATGAACGAACTGGCCAACCTGGCCGACCGCGTCGGCGTCGACATCGAAGCGGTGCGCCACGGCATCGGCTCCGACCCGCGCATCGGCCACAGCTTCCTGTACGCCGGCGCCGGCTATGGCGGCTCGTGCTTCCCGAAAGACGTGCAGGCGCTGGAACGCACCGCGCGCCAGTACGACCAGGACCTGCTGATCCTGCGCGCGGTGGAAGCGGTCAACGACAAGCAGAAGCTGGTGCTGGGCCAGAAGGTCGTCAAGCGTTTCGGCGAGGACCTGGGCGGCCAGCACTTCGCCATCTGGGGCCTGGCCTTCAAGCCCAACACCGACGACATGCGCGAAGCGCCGGCCCGCGTGCTGGTGCGCCAGTTGCTGGACGCCGGCGCCACGGTGGCGGTGTACGATCCGGTGGCGATGGACGAGGCCCGGCGCGTGTTGGCGCTGGACCTGAGCGCGGACGAACTGGCGCGCGTGCGCTTCGCCGACAGCCCGATGGACGCGCTGACCGGCGCCGAGGCGCTGGTCATCGTTACCGAATGGAAGGCCTTCCGCAGCCCGGACTTCGACAAGATCAAGGCGGCGCTGAAGCATGCGGTGATCTTCGACGGCCGCAACCTGTTCGAGCCGGGCGTGATGGCCGAAGCGGGCTTCGAGTACCACGGCATCGGCCGCTCCATCCTGACCCGCAACTGAGCGAGGCGCACCGTGACGACCAATCTGGACAAAGTACGCATCCTGGTGGTGGGCGACGTGATGCTGGACCGTTACTGGTTCGGTGACGTCAGCCGCATTTCGCCGGAGGCGCCGGTGCCGGTGGTGCGCATCGCCAGGCGCGAGGCGCGGCTGGGCGGCGCCGCCAACGTGGCGCGCAATGCCGCCGCGCTGGGCGCGCAGGCCGGCCTGCTGGGCATTGTCGGCAACGACGAGGCGGGCGACGAGGTGCAGCAACTGCTGGAAGGCGGCGGCATCCGCAGCTACCTGAAGCGCGACGCGGCGATTTCCACCATCATCAAGCTGCGCGTGATCGGCCGCCAGCAGCAGATGGTGCGCATCGACTTTGAAGAGGCGCCGACCGACACCGTGTTGCGCGACAAGCTGCAGCAATTCAAGACGCTGCTGCCGGATTACGATGTGATCGTGCTGTCGGATTACGCCAAGGGCAGCCTGGTGGCGGTGGCCGACATGATCGCCGCCGCGCGCGCGGCCGGCAAGGTGGTGATGGTCGATCCGAAGGGCGACGACTTCACGCGCTACGCCGGCGCCACGGTGCTGACGCCGAACAAGTCGGAATTCAAGCAGATCGCCGGATCGTGGAGCAGCGAGGAGCAGTTGACGGCCAAGGCGCAAGCCTTGCGCGCGGAGCTGAAGCTGGACGCGCTGCTGCTGACCCGTTCGGAAGAGGGCATGACCTTGTACACCGAGGGCGGCCAGTTCCACACGCCGGCGCAGGCGCGCGAGGTGTTTGACGTGTCCGGCGCGGGCGACACGGTGATCGCCACCATGGCCTGCATGCTGGGCGCGGGGGCTGGCTGGCAGGAGGCGGTGGAAACCGCGAACCGCGCCGGCGGCATCGTGGTTGGCAAGCTGGGGACGGCTACGGTGACGCACACGGAGCTTTTTGCGGACTAAGCGGCACCAGCGAAACCCGCACACCGCTGCGGCCAGGGTCTGACCCCGTACGGGGTCAGACCCTTTCGTTTTGGGGTACTGCCAGCAATCGTCCACAAGCCCCTTGATCTACCTCAGCCGCGCGCGTCAACGAAGGCATGATCGCCTCGTTAAGGTCGAAGCAAGTCGCGATCCCCGCGCTTGCCAACAACCAAGGAGACATCATGATCAAGCAACTCGTTCTGCTGCTGGCCACCCTGATCGCCAGCATCACCCTGGCCTGGGCGCAGGTGGACGTCAACAAGGCCGACGAAGCGGCCCTCGACAGCATCCGCGGCCTCGGCCCGGCCAAGACCAAAGCCATCCTCGAAGAACGCAAGAAAGGCGAATTCAAGGACTGGGCCGACTTCGAAGCCCGTGTCAAAGGCATCGGTCAGAAGAACGCCGTACGCCTGTCGGAGGCCGGCCTGCAGGTGAACGGCAAGTCGAAGGACGGCGCGCCAGCCAAGGCGGCCGCTCCCGCCAAGGCCGCGGCCAGGTAGCCGCCACGCCGCGCCCCGGGTGACGCCGCGCGCGGCGCGTGAGATGATGCGGGCTATGAAAATCTCCCGCATCCTCCACGCCGGCTACGCCTTTGAAAGCGGCGCCACGCGGATCCTGTTTGACCCGGTGTTCGAAAATCCGTTCAGCCGGAACTGCCACGCCTTCCCCGACGTGCGCTTCGACCTGGCCCAAGTGCGCGAACTGCGGCCGGACGCGGTGTTCATCTCCCACTTCCACGACGACCACTGCTCGATGGAGAGCCTGAACCTGCTGGACCGCGCCACGCCCGTCTACCTGTACTGCGTCTTCGACGAACTGTTCGCCATGATACGCGCGCTGGGCTTCGTCAACGTGCTGTCGCTGGAAGTCGATGCCAGTGTGACCATCGGCGCCTTCGAGATCATCCCCCGCCGCGCGCTGGATGCGGACGTCGACTCCATGTTCCAGATCCGCGCCGAAGGCCTGAATGTACTGAACGTGGTCGACGCGTGGATGGACCCGCAAACGCTGGAGCAACTCAAACCCTACGCGCCGTGGGACATGGTGCTGTGGCCCTTCCAGACCATGCGCGAAGTGGACGTGATCGCCCCATCGCGCGCCGCGCGCGGGCCGGTCGAACTGCCGGAAGAATGGCCGCAGCAGTTGCAAGCGCTGGCGCCGCGCTACGTGGTGCCGAGTTCCTGCCAGTTCCGGCAGGAGCCATGGTCGTGGTACAACCACGCGCTATTCCCGATCACCTACCGCCGCTTCGCGCAGGCGGTGGGCGAGTGGCTGCCATCGGCGCAGGTGGTGCGGCTGAACCCATCGGTGTCGGTGGCGTTGACGGCCGCCGGGCTGACGCCCGCCGCGCCGCTGCCGTGGGTGCTGCCGGTCGGCGAACAGGACGTCGATTACGACTACGATGCCGACATCGTGCCGCCGCCCACCGCCGACATCGCGCGCCACTTCGCGCCGCTCACGGCGGAGCAGGCCGCGCTGGCGTTGGCGTTCTGCCGCACCGGCCTGATGGAACGCTACGAGCAAATGGAACTGCCGGAGGACAGCTACTTTGCCACGCCCTGCGTCTGGCAACTGTCGGTGTACGACCATGACGGCGGCGTGCAGCAGTTCCGCTATCGCGTGCACGGCGACAGCATCGCGCTGACTGGCGATGAAGAGGCGCCGACGTGGGCCACCGAAATCCCGCTGGCCAAGTTGTACGCCGGCCTGGCGCTGGGCGAGTCGCTGACCTCCATGTACCTGCGCATCCACGGCGCGCCGGCCGACGCCGACATCGTCGACGATCCGCTGATCCGCTGCCTGTTCGACGACGCCATCGGCGCTTATCAAGCCGCGCAACTGCGGCGACTGGGGATAACCATATGAAGAAGATATGCAGCGCGCTGGCGCTGTACGCGGCGGCGATGGCCGCCCACGCGCAATCGGTGGCCTTCACCTTCGACGACGGCCCGCGGCTGGCGGAAACCCCGCTGCTGTCGCCGCAGCAGCGCAACCAGGCCTTGCTGGACGCATTGGCCGCGCACAAGGTGTCGGCCGCGTTGTTCGTCACCTGCGGCAACGGCGCCGACCGCCCGGCCGGTTACGCGCTGGCGCAAGCGTGGGGCCAGGCCGGCCACGCGATCGGCAACCACACGATGACGCACTTGGACCTGAATAGCGCCAAGGTCACGCTGGCGCAGTACCAGCAAGAGATCAGCGACTGCGACCGCATCACCGCCACGCTGCCGGGCTACCAGAAATGGTTCCGCTTCACCTTCCTGCGCGAAGGGAACACGCCCGAGAAGCGCGACGGCATGCGCGCCTTCCTGGCGCAGCGCGGCTACCGCAACGCCTACGTCAGCCTGGACACCAGCGACTGGCGCCTGGACGAAAAGCTGAACGAGGTACTGCGCGCCAACGCCGGCGCCGACGTGGCGCCGATCCGGAAGGCCTATCTGTCCCACCTGCGCCAGCGCGCGCAGGCGTATCGCGACCTGTCGCGCCAGCTGGAAGGCCGCGATATCCCGCAAGTGATCCTGCTGCATCACAACCTGATCAACGCCTTGTGGCTGAACGACGCGATCCAGCAATTCAAGGACATGGGCTGGACCATCATCACGCCGGCGCAAGCGTTCGCCGATTCCGTGTACCAGCAGCCGCCCGACAAGCTGGTGGCCGGCCAAAGCCTGCTGCTCTCGATCGCGCGCAGCAAGGGCCTCGGCAAATTCCCCGGATGGGAGCGCCTGGTGGACGATGGGGATTTCGAGATCGAAGCCTTGAAGGCCGAGTGAGGGTTGGCGCTAACCCACAAGTTCGGGGTCAGACCCCGTACGGGGCTGACCCCTGTGCGCCGCCGTGCGGGGTGAACGGTTCCCGCCTGCGCCGCAGTGTTAGTGTTGCTTGTCGGCCGGCAGGTTGGCCAGGAACTGGTGGATCTGCGCCACCACGGCCGCCCCTTCGCCCACCGCCGCCGCCACCCGCTTGGTGGAGGTGGCGCGCACGTCGCCAATCGCGAACACGCCCGGCACGCTGGTCTCCAGCGCCGCGCGCGACGGCAGGTCGCGCGGGTAGACGCCGTTGGCGAAGTTGGCCTTGCACTGCGCCTTGGTCACATCAAAACCGGTGCGGATGAAGCCGTGCGGGTCAACGTCCACGCCGCAGTCGCTGAGCCAGCCGGTGTTGGGCTCGGCGCCGATGAACAGGAACACGCGGCAGACGTCGTAATCGCACTCCAGCCCGGTCTTGGCGTTGCGCGTGCGTACCTGGCGCAGGCCGTCCTCGTCGCCTTCCAGCGCGACGATCTCGGTGCAGGTGTGCAGCGAGATGTTGGGCGTGGCGGCAATCCGCTCGATCAGGTAGCTGGACATGGTGGACGACAGGCTGTCCTTGCGGATCAGCATGTGCACCTTGGACGCGTAGCCCGACAGGAATACCGCCGCCTGCCCGGCCGAGTTGCCGCCGCCGACCAGGATGATCTCCTCCGTCTTGCACAGCTTGGCCTCGACTGGCGACGCCCAGTAGTACACGCCCTTGCCCTCGAACTGCTTGAGGTTGGCCAGCGACGGCCGGCGGTAGCGCGCGCCGCAGGACAGCACCACGGTCTTGGCCTTGAGCATCTGCAGGCTGCCGCACATTTCCACTTGCAGCGGATAGGTGTCGCACACCAGGCGGCCGGCCGGCGCCGGGATGGCAACTTCGACGCCGAATTTCTGCGCCTGCACGTAGGCGCGTCCGGCCAGCGCGCGGCCCGACACGCCGGTCGGGAAGCCGAGGTAATTCTCGATGCGCGCGCTGGCGCCGGCCTGGCCGCCGTAGGCGCGGGTTTCCAGCGCCAGCACCGACAGCCCCTCGGACGCGGCGTACACCGCCGTCGCCAGCCCGGCCGGCCCGGCGCCGACCACGATCACGTCCCACACCTTGTCGCTGTCCAGCTCGGGCAGCATGCCGAGGCAGCGGCCGATGTCGACCACCGACGGGTTTTTCTTGACCACGCCGTCCGGGCATACCACCAGCGGCAGTTCCTCGGCCACCGGCTGGTAGTGCGCCATCAGGTCGGCCGCCTGCTGGTTGTGTTCCGGGTCCAGCACCACGTGCGGGTGGCCGTTGGCCTGCAGGAAGGTTTGCAACGTGTGGATGCGCCCGTGCCCGCGCGGGCCGACGATCACCGGCCCGCCCGAGGCCTGCTCGATCAGGCCGACGCGGCGCAGGATCAGCGCGCGCACGATGCGCTCGCCCAGATCGGCGTGCGCGACCAGCAGCTGGCGCAGCGATTCCGACGGCACCACCAGCACCTCGACGTCGCCCACGGCGTGGCCGTTGCCCAGCGCCGGCCGGCCCGACAACTGCGCCACCTCGCCGCTGAACTGGCCGGGCAGGTGGGTGGTCACATACGAGGTGTTGCCAAGACCGTCATAGCGGTTGACCTCGATGCCGCCCTTGAGCACCAGCATCAGGCCGAAGCTGGTCTTGCCGGCCTCGAAGATCATCTCGCCGTTCTTGAAGCACACCACGTGGCCGAAGCGGCGCATGTGGCGGATGTCGGTCGCGCTCAGCGTCGGGAAAATCTGGTGCGCGCGCTGCTCCAGGTCGAGCGTGGTGGTGGTCGGCGCCGGCTCGTCCGGCGTTTCTTCCGGCAGCAGTTCGGTGGGGGAGGTGGCCATGGTGAATCCGAGGTTATGAAGCTGGTTGCAGAGTTGATGCAAGTCTAGCCGATGCGGCGCCCGCCGTCCAAAGTCTTATGGGGTAGTCCGCCGCTTTCGGGCAACTCGGCTAAAATGGCTGTTTTGGCGAACTGACAGACAATAACACGATGGCTTACAAGACCCTGCAAGACACGATCGGCAACACGCCGCTGGTGCAGTTGACGCGCCTGCCCGGCGCCGAGGCGGCCGCCCGCAACAACATCATCCTCGGCAAGCTGGAAGGCAACAATCCGGCCGGCTCGGTCAAGGACCGCGCCGCCATGTCGATGCTGACGCGCGCCGAGGAGCGGGGCGACATCAAGCCGGGCGACACGCTGATCGAGGCCACCAGCGGCAACACCGGCATTGCGCTGGCGATGGCGGCCGCCATCCGCGGCTACAAGATGCTGCTGCTGATGCCGGAAAACCTCAGCGTCGAGCGGCGCCAGAGCATGGCCGCCTACGGCGCCCAGATCCTGCTGACGCCGAAAACCGGCGGCATGGAGTACGCGCGCGACATGGCCGAGCAGCTGCAGAAGGACGGCAAGGGCATCATCCTCGACCAGTTCGCCAACCAGGACAACGCCCGTGCCCACTACGAGAGCACCGGGCCGGAAATCTGGCGCGACACCGAGGGCCGCGTGACCCACTTCGTCAGCGCCATGGGCACCACCGGCACCATCATGGGCACCTCGCGCTACCTGAAGGAGCAGAATCCGGAGATCCAGATCATTGGCGCCGAGCCGGAGGAGGGCTCATCGATACCAGGCATCCGCAAATGGCCGGAAGCTTATCTGCCGAAGATTTACGACCGTTCGCGCGTGGACCGGGTGGAGTCGGTGTCGCAGGCGGCGGCCGAGCGCATGGCGCGCCGCATGGCGGCCGAGGAAGGCATCTTCTGCGGCATTTCGGCCGCCGGCGCCTGCGAGATCGCGCTGCGCATTTCCAGCACAGTGGAAAACGCCACCATCGTCTTCATCGTCTGCGACCGCGGCGACCGCTACCTGTCCACCGGCGTTTTCCCCGCCTAAACCCTAAACCGGGGTCAGTGCCGACATTCGGACACGAGCCCAACCGTAGCGGTCGCTACGGTTGGGCTCGTGTCCGAATGTCGGCACTGACCCCGGTTTAAATAACAACGCCCTCCTCCCTGTGGTGCAGGGCGAGGGCGTGCTGGCCGGACGGGGCGGGCTGGATCAGCCCTGGTTATTGTTGTTGCCGCCGCCTGGGGTTTCGCCTTCTTTAGGCTTGAATTGCTTGTCGCTGATGCGGAACTTGTTGCGGCGGTCGCCCATCAGGTAACGCAGGTCGCGGATGCTCAGATCGCTCACCTCGTGCATGCGGATCAGCAGCGAAGCGCCGACCGGCAGGCGGTGGTGACGGATCTTGCTGATCACGGGCGGTGCCACTTCCAGCGCGCGCGACAGCGCTGCGTCGTTTTTCAGGCGCAGGTTCTCGATCAGGGTATCGAGCAGGCGGTTGGGATTGTATTGCAGCAGATCATCGCCATCCGCATCGTTGTTCATGTCTATGCCGACTTGGTTTGTCATGTCGTCTTTTCCTTCTGTAAAGTTGTCCTGCAAAGTACAACACTCGGAGCTTTGCTGCGTCAATGTCCATCCTTACCAGGAGAATTCACACACGGACACGGATTCCAGGATAACAAGTTTCATAATATATACACAATTGTACAACATTCCGCAATCTAATACTCAGCAGCAATACAAAAAAGCTTTTTACCGCAGAGTATTGTTGTCGGTCTGCAACATTGTGTGAGAATTATACACCGACTTTTGTGCTAAGCTGCCTGTGCGCACTTTTAATTAACGATTAAAGTTAATTGTATAACAATCGCGTTGTAAAGCAGCTCATATCGCGCTGTCATGACCGCAAGTGTGAACAAACTATTGCCAAGTGTCAACAAAACAATACCGCGCACGGTGGCGCGGTTCAAGCCGATTTACGCTTGCTTACATTCCTGAAGCGGCCGTTGACGTGGCCGCGCCGCCGCGTGACAGCCGCACCGCCCGCCCCAGTTCCAGCACCGACATCGCGTAGAAGTAACTGCGGTTGTACTGCGTGACGGCAAAGAAGTTGTTGTTGGCCAGCCAATATTCGGTCGGGTCGGCGCCGTTTTGCAGGTCCACCAGGCCGTACAACTGGTCCGGCGCCGGCACCGCCGTGGTCACGCCGGCCGCGTTCAGTTCGCTGGCGCGGTACTTGGCCGTCAGCCCCTGGTTCAGCATGGTTTCCCAGGCGCGGTTGGGCGACACCGTGGCGGCGTACACCGGCGGTCCGCCCAGCTCGCGCTGCCAGCCGTGCGCGACCAGGAAGGCGGCGACGCTGCCGATGGCGTCGGTGGCTGAGTTCTGCAGGTCGATGGCGCCGCTGCCGTCGAAGTCCACCGCGTATTTCATCAGGCTGCTCGGCATGAATTGCGGCATGCCCAGCGCGCCGGCAAACGAGCCCTTCAGCGACAGCGGATCGATGCCGGTCTGGCGCGCGTACAGCAGCGTGGCCTCCAGCTCGCCGCGGAAGAATTCCATGCGCTCGCGCCGTTGCGGCGCTTCCGGATACGAGAACGCCAGCGTGGTCAGCGCGTCCAGCACGCGGAAGCGGCCGGTGTTGCGGCCGTACACCGTCTCAATGCCGATGATGCCGACGATGATCTCGGCCGGCACGCCGTACAGCGATTCGGCCCGGCTCAGCGCCTCGGCGTTGTCGTTCCAGAATTTGGTGCCGGCGTCGATGCGCACCGGGTCGATCATCAGCTTGCTGTACGCCTGCCAGTTCTTCGGCTTGCCGGGCGGCGCCGGCTTGACCAGCTGCACCGCCGCGTCGACGTAGCGCACCTGGTTGATCAGCGTGGTGAGCTCGGCGCGGTCGAAGCCGTCGCGCGTGGTGAGGTCGTCGAGGAAGGCGCGCACGTCTTTCCAGTCGCCAAAGTTGACGTACTCGCCGACGTAATCGATGGCCGGCACCACTTTCTTGGGTGGCGTCTTCTTGGCCTTTTTCTTCGGTTGCATGCTGGGCGGTAGCTTGTAGCCGTACGGGTCGACCGGGGCGGCGTGGCTGATGGTGGCTGCGCTCAGCAGCAGGGCGGTGATCAGAGTCTTCATCGGCATAAACGTAGCAAGGTGCGCAGCGCCGCCAGCGACGCCGCGCGTGATTCGGTCCCGCCGGCGCCGTATTTCAGCGTACCGTACAGGTGCAAAAACTGCTCCATGGCAGCGTGTTTCTCCGCGCTGGCCGGCATGCCGCGCAAGCGCGCCGCGTAGCTGCGCGGCCCTTCGTCCGGCGCCCGGCCGTAGCCATGGCGCGCCTGTTGCCGCGCGAAGGCGGCGTACAGCGCGTCCAGCAGATCGGCCGGCCGGCGCCTGCGCCGCCAGCGCCACACGAACAGCCATATTGCCACCAGCGCCGCACCGAGTGCCGTGCGCCAGCGCGCAAACATGCTGCTTAGTTCTTCGAGGAAACTTCGCTGCCTATCGGGATTGTAATCCAGTACCCATTGATTCCAAGAATTATTCAGCGCGCCATAGGCGAATCTGAGTTGCGCCAGCCACGAACCGGGCTGGTTGGGCAGGTCCAGCAGCGGCGCCAGACCGAATGGCGCGTTGCGCGGCAGGGCGCGCGCCAGGTTGCGCTGGACCCGCTCGGGGGCGACGGCGGCGGTGGGGTCGACGCGCTGCCAGCCGGCCTGGCTGGTCCAGATTTCGGCCCAGGCGTGGGCGTCGGACTGGCGCACGGTGAGGTAGCCGTCGACCGGGTTGCGTTCGCCGCCCTGGTAGCCGGTGACCACGCGCGCCGGCACGCCCATGGCGCGCATCAGCACCACGTAGGCGCCGGCGTAGTGCTCGCAGAAGCCGGCGCGGGTGGTGAACAGGAAGTCGTCGACGGCGTTGGCGCCGGTCAGTGGCGGTTCCAGCGTGTAGCGGTAGTCTTGCGTGCGGAAGCGCGTCAGCACGGCATTGCTCAGCTGTTGCGCCTGCGCCGCGCTCAGCGGGGCGGAGGACGAGGCGGAGGACAAGGCAGAGAGCGAGGCGGAGGGTGGGGCGCTGGGGCCGGGTGCGGCGTCCCCGGTGCTGGTGGCCGCGCCCGGCGTCGCGGCCAGCGCGGCAACCCGCAGCTGGCGCGCCAGCGCGAGTGCGCGCGGGTTGAAGCCGGCCGGCAGCTCCAGCCAGCGGGCCATGTGCTCTGGCTGTTCGCCGACTTGCAGCGTGTAGTCGAGGTAGGCGGCCGCGTCGTAGCGGATGCGGCGGGTGATCGGCTCGGTGGTGAATTGTTCCATCTCGTCGCTGTCGCGCAGGCGGTAGCCGGGCACGCTCAGGTCCGGCGCGGCCAGTTCCAGCAGCGCCAGCCAGCGGGTGTTGCTGGGCTCCATGGTCAATTCGTAGCGCACCGGCGCGCCGCGCGCGTGGATGGCCACGTCCAGCCGCTGCAGGCCGCGTTTGCGCGGCACGCGGGTCCAGGTGCGGCCATCGTAGTCGCCCAGCACGATGCTGCGCCAGTACAGCCGCGGTTGCGCCGGCACGGCGCCGGTGAAGCGCACGCGGAAGGCGACGTCGTCGGACTGCGCCAGCGACGATAGCGTGCCCGGCGCCATGGTGTCGCCCAGGCCGGAGCGGCCGGCGCTGGCGTCGCCGGGCAGGCCCCACAGCGGCCCCTGGATGCGCGGGAAGGCGACAAACAGCAGCAGCGCCAGCGGCGCCGCCAGCGCGGTCACCCGGACCGAGGTGCGCAACCGTTGCGTCAGCGGCGGCACCGTGCCGGTGTACTGGAAGGACTGTTGGGCAGTCAGCAGCGCCAGCAAGGTCAGCGCGGTCCACAGCGCGGCGGGCATCGATTGCGAGTAGAGGAAACCGGTCAGCAGCACGAAGAAGCTGAGGAAGGTGACCACGAACAGGTCGCGCCGGGCGTGCATTTCCAGCAGCTTGAAGGCCAGCAGCAGCACCAGCATGGCGACGCCGGCGTCGCGGCCCAGCAGCGTGTGGTAGCTGCGGTAGACCCCGGTCATGGCAGCCAGCGCCACCGGCAGCAGCACCCAGGCCGACGGCATGCGCTTGCCCCGCCACGTGAGGACGGCGCGCCACAGCAGGGTGGCGCAGGCGAGCGCGCTGATCCACGACGGCAGGTGGCCGAAGTGCGGCGCCAGCACCATCAGCGCGGCGGCCAGCAACAGCAGCGTGTCGGACTTGTCGCGCGTCAACCGCAGCGCCAGCCTCGCACCCGGCGCACCCGGCGCAGCCGGCGCCCGGCCGGGGGCGTGGAGGGGGGCGGACATCACCGCAGGATCCGGCGCGGGCTGCCCGGCTGCGTCGCGCCGGGTGGTGTCGTCGGCGTGCGGGGGCGGCGGGAGCGTGCCGCTCATGGCGCGTCCTCCCGGCCGAACAGGGCCAGCGCGCGCAGGCAGGCGGCGCGGTGGGCGTCGCCAAGGGCGGGGCCGTAGTCGTGTCGGGCCAGGCGGAAGCGGTAGGGCAGCGCGCGCTGCTCGGCCTCCAGCACCCAGCCCGCCATCCGCGACAGCTTGTGCTCCAGCGCCATCTGCGCCGGCAGCGCGGCGAAATCCAGCGCCAGCTCGGCCACCGCGCCGCCCTCGAAATGCTTGGTCACCAATTGCCCGCCCAGCGCCGGATCGTGGCGCGCGATCTGCCGCCACGCCAGATGCCGCAGCGGGTCGCCGGCCTGGTAGGCGCGGATGCCGGCAAAATTATCCAGCCCCACGGTGCCATGCCCATCCTCGCTGGCCGCGCCCGACGACGGCAGCGGCGCCGGCGGCCACTCGGGTGCCGGATACACCAGCACCCGCGCGTCCGGTTGCCAATAGCTCCACGCCTTGAACAGCCCCAGCGGGAAACGCGTCACCAGCCGCACGCGCGGCGCCGCCAGCCAGCCGCGTTCACGCGCCGGCGCGGACAAGCTCACCATGCCGCCAGCGCCGGCCGGCACATCGGCCACCTGGCGCGGTTCGCCGTCGGCCTGAAAACCCAGCCACACGGCATAGCGCTCGCGCCGCGTGGGGTTCTGCAGATGCAGCTCGAAGCGCGCCTCCTCGCCGGCGAACACCGGCTGCGCGCGGCCCGGCGCCAGCCGCAGCAATGCCAGGTTGCGCGCGGTCAGCACCATGTCCGCCACCGCGCAGGCGCCGACGAAGAACGTCAGCGCAAAGCCCAGCCCGAGGTTGTAATTCAGCGCGCCGATCAGCATCACCAGCAGCAGCGCCGCAAACGCCAGCCCGGCGCGGGTCGGCACGATGAACACCCGGCGCATGGTCAGCGTCACCGTGCCCGGCTCGCTGTCGCGCAACTGAAACAGCCATTTGTCACGGCCCCTGCGGTACAGCGCCTGCAGCAGCCCGGCCATTTACACCGGCACCGACGCTTGCAGCTGCAACACCAGATCGCGGCTGGCCAGCGCCACGCCGTGCGCCGACTTCAGCGGCCGCAAGCGGTGAGCGCACACCGGCACCAGCACCGCCTGCACATCCTCCGGCAGCACATGGTCGCGCCCCTCCAGCGCTGCCCACGCGCGCGCCGCCTGCAGCAGCGCGATCGCCGCGCGCGGACTCAGGCCCTCGGCGAACATGCCGTTGTGGCGCGAGGCCGCCGCCAGCGCCTGCACATAATCGATCAGCGCGGCCGACGCGTGGATCTGCCGCAAGCCCTGCTGTTCGCGCGCCAGCTCGTCCGGCGTCATCGCCGCCGGCAGCGACTTGAGCAGCACGCGCCGGTCCTCGCCCATCAGCAGCGCGCGCTCGGCGGCGGCGTCCGGGTAGCCCAATGACAGGCACATCAGGAAACGGTCGAGCTGCGACTCCGGCAGCGGGAAGGTGCCCACCTGGTGTGTGGGATTTTGCGTGGCGATGACAAAAAACGGCTCCGGCAGCGCGCGCGTGACGCCGTCGGCGCTGACCTGGCGCTCCTCCATCGCCTCCAGCAGGCCGGACTGCGTCTTCGGCGTGGCGCGGTTGATCTCGTCGGCCAGCAGCACCTGGGTGAACACCGGCCCCGGATGGAACACGAAGCCGTTGCGCTCGCGCTCGAACACCGAAATGCCGTTGACGTCGGCCGGCAGCAGGTCGCTGGTGAACTGGATGCGGTTGAAGCGCAGCCCCAGCGAGATGGCCAGCGCGTGCGCCAGCGTGGTCTTGCCCACGCCCGGCACGTCCTCCACCAGCAGGTGGCCGCCGGCCAGCAGGCAGGCCAGCGCCTGGCGGATCTGCAGCTCCTTGCCGACAATGATGCTGCCCACCTGGCGGGCGACCGCATGCAATTTTGTGGTCATGATATGTATGGTAGATTAGCGCCTGAAGCGATTCTATGCGAGAAACCGCTCGCGGCAGCAAAAAAAACGAGACACCGAAGTCACATGAGCACAGCCATCTACAGCCATCCCGACTGCCAGCGCCACGACATGGGCGACTGGCATCCCGAGTCGCCGGCGCGCCTGCAAGCGATTGCCGACCAGCTGATCGGCTCGCACATCAGCGACCTGCTGGACCACCGCGAGGCGCCGCTGGTGGACCCGGCCGACCTGGCCCGCAACCACAGCGCCAACGCCATCGCCATCGTGCGCGACAACGTGCCGGCCGAGGGCGAAACTTACCCGATCGACGGCGACACCTCGCTCAACGCCTGGAGCTGGCGCGCGGCGCAGCGCGCGGCCGGCGCCGCGGTGGCCGCCACCGACGCCGTCATCGACGGCGAAATCGACAACGCCTTCTGCTCGGTGCGCCCGCCCGGCCACCACGCGCGGCCGGTCGAGCCGATGGGCTTCTGCCTGTTCAACAACGTCGCCATCGCCGCCAAGCACGCGCTGGACGTGCGCGGGCTGCAACGGGTGGCCATCGTCGACTTCGACGTCCACCACGGCAACGGCACCGAGGAAGCGTTCAGGCACGAGCCGCGCGCGCTGATGGTCAGCTTCTTCCAGCACCCGCTGTACCCGTACTGCGAGCCGCAGCCGATCACCGACCACCAGGTCAACGTGCCGGTGCCGGCCTATACCAAGGGGGACGTGGTGCGGCGGATCGTCACCGAGCAATGGCTGCCGGCGCTGCACGCGTTCCAGCCGGAGATGATCTTCATCTCGGCCGGCTTCGACGCCCACCGCGAGGACGACATCGGCGGCATGGGGCTGGTGGAGGACGACTACGCCTGGATCACGCAGCAGATGATGGACGTGGCCCGGCTGTACGCCAGGGGCCGCATCGTCAGCTGCCTGGAGGGCGGCTACAACCTGTCCGCGCTGGGCCGCAGCGTGGTGGCCCACCTCAAGGCGCTGGCCGAACTCTGACGCCTACCTGGCGTCGCGCAGATTGGTCGCGAGGAAGCCCTCGACCTTGGTCCAGAAGGCGATGCGGTCATCGTCATGGCGCCAGCCGTGACCTTCGTTCGGATAGGTGAGCAGCTCGACGTTCTGGTTGCTGCGCTTGACGGCATCGTAGAAGCGGGTGGCATGCACGATCGGCACGCGCTTGTCCTCCAGCCCGTGCGCCATCAGCAGCGGCTGTTTCAGCTCGGCCGCGCGCAGGATCGGCGAATGGGCGCGGAAGCGGGCGGCGTCGGCGGCGTTGTCGGGATCGCCGATCAGCGTGCGCATGCCGTATTTCAGCGACTCTTGCGAGGCGTCCGAATAAGACACGGTGAACATCAGGTCGATGTCGGTGACGCTGGCCGAGGCCACGCCGCAACGGAAGATGTCCGGATTCTGGATCAGCCCCATCAGCGTGGCATAGCCGCCGTAGCTGCTGCCGACGATGGCGATGCGCTTGGGGTCGGCCCAGCCCTGCTTGACCGCCCACTGCGCGGCGTCGGCCAGGTCGTCCTGCATCGACTGGCCCCATTGGCGCAGGCCGGCCTTGAAGTGCTCGCTGCCGAAACCGGTGCCGCCGCGGAATTCCGGCTGGATCACCACGTAGCCGCGCGAGGCCAGAAACTGCGCCTCCGGCTCCCATTCCCAGGTGGCGCCGCGCACCGCCGGGCCGCCGTGCACCAGCACCACCGCCGGACGCGGACCGCCGGCCTTGTCCGGCGGCAGCGTCACATAGGCCGGGATGTTGCGGCCGTCGCGCGCGGTGTAGCGGTGGAAGTCGCGCAGGCCCATCTGGGCCGGCTGGATGTCCGGATGGGCGTGCCCCAGGCCTTCCAGCTGGCCGCTGGCGCGATGGTAGACAATAAACTGGCTGGGCTGGCGGTCGGACGCCGCTTCCACCAGCAGCACTGGCGCGGTCAGGCACTCGTCGGCGCAGTAGAGGGTATTGGTGGTGGTGGTCAGCAGGCTGTCGATTTTGGCCTGGTCCGCCTTGAGCGCCGGATTTAGCCAGTGGGTGGTGCCGGCGTCGGTGTACAGGTGGAAGCCGACCAGGCGGCGGCTGGCGTAATCGATGACCGGCGTACCGGTGTAGTCGAAGCCGGGCACCGAGATGGTCGGCTCGGGATCGCGCTTCATCGTCTTCAGGTCGTAGCGGAACAGCGCGCCGTAGCCCTGGTGGTCGGCGCGCACGTACAGCGCGTCGTCGCCATCGAAGAAGGCCGGCGTGAAGCCGCCGCCGAGCAGGCATTCGCTGTTGTCCAGCTCGCGCCATGGCGCGGCCAGGTCGGTGCGGTAATGGCTGATGCAGCGGCCCTTCTGCTGCGACCATGATACGCGCGCCATGCCGCGGTTGTCGGTGAGCCAGTCCTGCACCGAGGTCGGCTGCGAGCCTTCCAGCCCGCTCAGCTGGCGGGTGCGGGTGTTCAGGCGGAACAGGCGCGCGTGGTCGGGCGTCGCGTCGGTATTGTTCCAGTAATACTTCTTCAGCAGGATATCGTCCGAGCCGTCATGCAGCACGTCGAAGAACGCGTAGTCGGCGGTGAGCAGCTTGTTGGTGATGAAGCTGCCGGTGGTGTCCTGCTGGTGGTTCCAGTTGCCGGTGATGAGGTGGGCGACGTTGCTGCCATCGCGGTCGGCCGCCAGCTCGTCCAGATTGCCGTCGAATTCGATGCGGCGGTTCTTGACGGTGAAGCCGATGCGCTTCTCGTTGATCCAGTGGACGGCGTAAATCACTTCCTCGCTGGAGGTCCGGATAATGTTGGTGGCGCGCGCCACGTCGGCCGTGTCATGCACGCTCAGCACGCTGACGCCGCCGGGCAGCGTGGTCACCATGGCGACATAGCCGCCCTTGGGGGACAGGGCGACATGGCTGACTTTGGGCGTGCGGAAGAAGCTTTCAGCGCCCGGTACGGCGAACGCGGGGCTGGCCAGCAGGGCGCTGGCCAGCAACAGGGAGGTCAGACAGCGTAGCGTCACAATATGCCCTTTATGATTAGCAATTACGCTATCATAAATGGCAATTATTTATTTGTCTATTTGCAATAGTTAGTTTGTTGCGTCATTGCTGATGCACGGCCTGGCCATTTTTGGCCGACCAGCGGTACAGGCCCCAGACGATGGCGGTGCCGACGATCAGGGCGGCGGTCATGGTGGTGCCTTCGCCCATGCCGCTGGCGATGGCCAGCGGCTCGCCCTTGCCGGACAACACGATCAGCCCGGCCAGCGCGACGTTGAACAGGCTCTCGCCGACGATGAAGCCGGACATCACCAGCACGCCGATGCGCTTGGCCGACTCGCCGCCGGCGCGTTTTTCCACCGCGCGGTCGAACAGCCAGCCGGTGACGGCGCCGATCACCACCGGCGTGATCACCGCGCTTGGCAGGTAGATCGCCAGGCCGACGCCCAGCGGCGGCAGGCTGTACTTGTCGTTGCTGGCTTTCTTCAGCGCGAAGTTGATCAGCACCAGGCCCAGGCCGATCAGCACGCCGTAGCCGAGCAAGCCCCAGTTCAGGTCGCCGCCGATGACGCCCTTGGCCAGCGTCGAGATCAGCAGCGCCTGCGGCGCCGCCAGCGGCTCGTTGGAGATGGCGTCCAGGTTGGGCGCGCCGACGAAGCCGTTGGCGTGGTTCAGCAGCTCCAGTACCGGCGGCACCACGCACGAGCCGGCGGCCACGCCGATCAGCAGGCCGACCTGCTGTTTCCACGGCGTGGCGTTGACCAGCTGGCCGGTCTTCAGATCCTGCAGGTTGTCGTTGCCGATCACCGCCACCGCCAGCACCACGGTGGTGACGAACAGTGCGAAGGCGATCAGCGCCTGCGCCACTTCCGGCCCCATGATGCTGCGGCCGACAAAGCCGACGCTGAGCGCGGCGCCAAGGATGGTCAGGATGGCGATGCCGGACACCGGCGAGTTCGACGAGCCGATCAGGCCGGCCATGTAGCCGCACACGGCAGCGGCGAAGATGCCGGCGATCAGGATATAAGCCACGCCCACCGCCACCAGCGGCGCCGTCAGCGCGGCCAGCACGCCGCCTTGCAGGAAGCTGGCCAGCAGCCAGCCGGCCGGCACCAGCGCGATCAGCGTCACCAGGCCGACGATGAAGATCGGCATGTCCAGTTCGGTGCGGTCCAGCACCGCGCCGTCCAGTTTGGCCTTGCGCGCGGTCTCCATCGCCGACTTCAGGCCGCCCAGGATGGGCTTGGCCAGGCCGGCCAGCGTGATGATGGCGGCGATGCCGATGACGCCGGCGCCGATCATGCGCACCTGCGTCGACCAGACGCCCAGCGCCTGGCCGGCGGCGTCGACGCCGGCGGCGGCCGGCGTCAGCGAGGTCATCAGCGGCACCAGGATGCCCCAGGCGATGATGGTGCCCACGCCCATGGCAACGCCGACGGTGATGCCCATCAGGTGACCGGCGCCGATCAGCGCGAGCGAGCTCGACGCGCCGAGGCCGGTGGCGCCGGCGCCGGTACGGAAGTAGATCGCCACCTCGGCCGCCAGCAGCTTGGCGGCCGCGCCGGCGGCGAACAGGGCCGACGTCAGCGCGCCCCAGATCACCGCGCGCAGGCCGGCCTTGCCCTCCTTGGCGCCCTCGCGCGAGGCCATGCCGACCTTCAGCACCTCGGCCGCCGCCACGCCCTCCGGATAGGGCAGGTTGGACTGCGACACCAGCGCGCGCCGCAGCGGCACCGTGTACATCACGCCCAGCACGCCGCCGACGGCGCAGGCGCCAAAGGTCGGCCAGAACGGCACGTGCGCCCACCAGCCGATCATCAGCAGGCCGGGCAGCACGAAAATCACCGACGCCAGCGTGCCGGCCGCCGAGGCGATGGTCTGGACGATGTTGTTTTCCTGAATGGTGGCGTCCTTGAACGCGCTCAGCAGGGCCATCGAGATCACCGCGGCCGGGATCGAGGTGGCGAAGGTCAGGCCGACCTTCAGGCCCAGGTAGACCTGGGCGGCGGTAAATATCAGCGTAATCAGAATGCCCAGAATTATCCCGCGCAGGGTGATTTCCTTCGGGTTGGACGGTGCAGCTATGCTCATCTTCAGCACTCCGGAGTTGTTGTTTGTGTAAGTTATAAAGTAAGGCGACCCATGATAAACGAATCCCGCCCCGGTTAGCAGGTAAAATAGCGGGTTGTCAGAACGTTTTTGAAGGTCAGAGCATGTCGATACAATGGTACCCGGGGCATATGAACGCCGCCAGGAAGAAGGCGGCGGAGCAGATGGAGAACACCGATCTGGTGATCGAAGTGGTCGACGCGCGCCTGCCCGAGGCCAGCACCAACCCGATGGTGGAGGAGCTGCGCAAGTTCCGTCAGCGTCCGTGCCTGAAGATCCTCAACAAGATCGACCTGGCCGACCCCGACGCCACCGCCGCCTGGAGCGCCTACTACAACGCGCAGGACGGCGTGACGGCCTATGCCATGACCACCAAGAAGCCGGCCGACGTCGCCCGCATCCCGGAACTGGCCAAGCAGCTGGCGCCGCACCGCGGCGTGCCGACCAAGCCGCTGCGCATCATGATCATGGGCATTCCCAACGTCGGCAAATCGACGCTGATGAACGCGCTGCTGAAAAAGCGCGTGGCCAAGGTCGGCGACGAGCCGGCGGTGACCAAGCAGCAGCAGAAGCTGTACCTGGACAAAAACACCGTGCTGGTCGACACGCCCGGCATGCTGTGGCCGAAGATCGCGCTGCCGAGCGACGGCCTGATGCTGGCCGCCAGCCACGCGATCGGCTCGAACGCGCTGATTGAAGAGGAAGTGGCCGAATTCCTGGCCGGCGAATTGCTGGTGCACTACCCGGCGCTGCTGGTGGCGCGCTACGGTTTCAAGGACATCGACAAGATGGACGCGATAGGCGTGGTGGAAGGGATCGGCGTCAAGCGCGGCTTCCGCCAGCGCGGCGGCGACCTGGATTACGAAAAGGCGGCGCACACCTTCCTGGGCGACTACCGCAGCGGCGCGCTGGGGCGCATCTCGCTGGAGACGCCGGAGACACGCCAGGTGCGGCTGGCGCAGCACGAAGCCGAGATGGCGGAAAAGGCCGCCGAAAAAGCCGCCATCGCCGCCGAAAAAGCCCGCGCTGCCGCCAACGGCAAGCGCGGTACCTGATAAGCCCGTTGAAGCCGTTGGGGACAGACCACGTTTTTGCAATTTTTGGAACAAAAATTGCAAAAACGTGGTCTGTCCCCAAGCTTACGCTGCAGCTTGCCCGAAGCGGAAACTGCTGACGGCCAGCCCCCCCATAAAGGCGTCCTCGTGATACGGCATGGCCGCCGCTTCCTGCTCCGCCGCGCCCAGCGCCACCATCAGCGGCAACAGATGCTCTTCGCGCGGGTGCGCCATGCGCGCCGCCGGCGCCTGTTGCCACTGCATCAACTGCGCGCTGCGTTCGGCCGGCGGCAAGGCCATGGTCTGGCGCAGCCACTGGTCGAACGCGTGCGAGGCCGACGCCCCGGCCGCATTGAACGCGCGCAGATTGTGGAAACTCAGCCCGCTGCCCACGATCAGCACACCTTGCTCGCGCAACGGCGCCAGCAAGCGTCCTACCGCCAGGTGCTCCGCCGGATCCAGCCCATGCCGCAGCGACAGCTGCACGATCGGCACATCCGCGTTCGGATACACCGGATACAGCGCGCTGAACGTGCCATGGTCAAACCCGCGCTGCGGATCCAGCACCGCCGTGTGACCGCCGGCCTCCAGCAACCCCTTGACCTGCGCCGCCAGTGCCGGCGAGCCCGGCGCGGCGTACTGCACCTCGTAGGTGTGCGGCGGAAAACCGCCGTAGTCGTAAATCATCGGCGGCCGCGGCGACGACGACAGCATGAAGTCGCGCCCTTCCCAGTGCGCGGTGATGACCAGCAGCGCCTTCGGCGTCACACCGATCTGGCGCGGAATGTCGCGCAGCGAGGCGTCCAATTTGGCGTACAGATGGCCAACCTGGTCCATCATGAACGGCCACGGGCCGCCGCCATGGGACAGGAAATAGGTGGGTAGTTTCATGGTGTATTCCTTTCACCTTGCACTATAAGGACGCCGGCCGCCGCCATCAATGCGGTAAATATAGATGGATCATATCGAAATGCTGAATGATCGGCGCCGGCCCCTTGTCAGGCGGGTAACGTATAATGCCGCAGTTCTGGTGCCCGCCCTGCGCAAGCAGGCGAGGTTAAACGGGAAACACAAAGCCGCTGCCGCCCTCGCGCGCCGGCCAAGGTGTGCTGCCCCCGCAACGGTAACGCCGGCGTCATCGCCGTGCCAGCCCGGATATCGGCCAGACCAGGGGAGGCCGCGCGCGGCTTCCGTACCCATCCAGCTTGCGGGGACGCAGGCGGATGCCTCTTTTGAAAACGACTCACGCATGAACGCCTCCGTATTCCGCCCGCGCCTGCTGGCCGCCGCCGTTTCCCTGTGCTTTGCCGCGCCTCTTGCCGCCCACGCCGACGATGCCGCGCAGGCCGGCCAGGCCCTGACCTCGGTGGTGGTCACCGGCGCCCGCTTCGACGCCGACCCATCGCTTGCGCCCATCGGCGCCACCATCATCAGCGCCGACGAGATCCGCCGCGCCGGCGCCGGCGACGTCAACGCCGCCATCCGCAAGATCGGCGGCGTCTACGGCCGCCAGAGCCTGGACGGCAGCCCGGATTATGGCCTCGACCTGCGCGGCTTCGGCACCAACAGCAGCCAGAACCTGGTGATCGTGGTGGACGGCGTGCGCCTGTCGGAAAATGAACTGAGCAACGCCATCCTGTCGACCATCCCGATCGATACCGTCGAGCGCATCGAAATCCTGCGCGGCGGCGCCAGCGTGTTGTACGGCGATGGCGCCACCGGCGGCGTGATCAACATCGTCACCAAGCGCCCCGGCCAGTACAGCAGCCGTGGCAGCGTGTTCCTGGAAGGCGGCCAGTTCCACGCCGGCGAGGCGCGCGTGTCGGCCGCCCAGGCCTGGGACGGCTTCGCCGCCGACGCCACGCTGGACCGCCAGCGCACCGATAACTACCGCGACAACAACGCCTTCAAGCAGACCCACTTCAGCGGCGGCGCCCAGTGGTTCGCCAACGACTACGACCGCGCCGGCTTCCGCTACGAAGGCGCGCGCCAGGACATGCGCTTCGCCGGCTCGTTGACCGAGGCGCAGTTCAACGCCAATCCGCGCCAGACGCTGACGCCCAACGACAACGGCTCGCTCGACAGCGACCGCCTGACCGTGTTCGGCCAGTACCGCCTGTTCGGCCACGACCTCGCGGCCGATCTGTCGTACCGCAAGAAGACGGTGGCGTCGACCTATGTGTTCGGCGGCATACCGTCCACCTCCACCTACGACAGCAAGCAGCTGCAGTTCTCGCCGCGCGTGCGCAAGCTGGGCGCGCTGCGCGGCATGGTCAACGAACTGGTGGCCGGCGTCGACTTCATCAAGTGGGAGCGCAGCACCGTGTCCGGTTTCTCGGCGGCGGACGCCAACCAGAAGTCCAAGGCGCTGTACCTGCGCGACGAGCTGCGTTTCGATCCGGCGCACGAGGGCCGCGTCTCGGCCGGCGTGCGCCGCGAGCTGTTCGACAAGGACTTCAGCGATCCGCTCAACTACGCCACCACCGCCTACAACGTGGTGCAGGGCTTGAACGCGTGGGAGCTGCAGGCCAGCTACATGCCGGTGTCCGCGCTGACCGTGTTCGGCAAGCTGGGGCAGAGCTACCGTGTGGCCAACGTCGATGAAAACGCCGTCACTCCGGTGATCAACAAGGCGCTGGCGCCGCAGCAGTCGCACGACATGGAGCTGGGCGCGAGCTACGCCACCGCCACGCAAAAGCTCACCGCGCGCGTGTTCCGCCACAACTTGACCAACGAGATCTTCTACGATCCGACCGCGAACTTTGGCTTCGGCGCCAACACCAATCTGGACCCGACGCGCCGCCAAGGCTTGGAGCTGGACGCGGAACAGCGCCTCGCCGCCGCCTGGACCGTCAACGCCCACTACCAGCACGTGCAGGCCACGTTCCGCGACGGCGTCAACGACGGCCGCGAAATGGTGCTGGTGCCGAAGAACACGCTGACCGCGCGCCTGAGTTGGACCCCGGCCAGCGGCCAGACCGCCGACATCGGCGCGCAGTGGGTGGACAAGCAGCGCTACGGTTCGGACTTCGACAACAGCTGCGCCGGCGAGATGCCATCCTTCACCACGCTGGACGCGCGCTATGCGCGCACCTTCGGCCGCTGGGAGTGGGCGGTGTCGGGCCAGAACCTGGCGGACAAGCACTACTACTCGCAGGCCTTCGCCTGCAAGGGCGGCATTTATCCGGCCGACGGCCGCCAACTGAAGCTGTCGGCGCGCTACACGTTCTGAACCTGATACCGTTAAGTTGGCGTTTGACGGGGTTATTCCGGCGTAGACCGGAATCCCTATACCGCCAGCGTCATGGCACGCTGGCGTTCTATAGGCTCCGGCTTTCGCCGGAGCGACGGCTTAACTTGGCGGCGCGCCGTGCCGACCGGGTCTTAAGCCCCGCTTAATCCCTGGATCGAACACTGGAAAAAGTGGTAATCTCCCCGGCGATTGCCACTTTTTACACTAGAAGGATAGATATGCGTTTGCTGAACCTGCTGCGTCCACTGCTTGCCACCGTAGCGTTTGTGGCCGCCGCCGCCGGCGCCTCCGCCGCCGACTTCAAGGATGGCCTGGACTACAACACCGTCAACGGCCCGGCACCGGACACCGGCAAGAAGGTCGAGGTGCTGGAGTTCTTCATGTACCACTGCCCGCACTGCAACGCGCTGGATCCGGAGCTGGCCGCGTGGGTCAAGAAGAACAGCGACAAGATCGTGTTCCGCCGCATGCACATGGGCGACGACGCGCAGGCCAAGGCGTTCTACACGCTGGAGGCGATGAACGCGCTGGGTAACGGCATGCATGAGAAGATCTTCCACGCCATCCACGTGGAACGCAACCGCCTGAATACCGACCAGGCCTTGCTGGACTTCGTGGTCAAGAACGGCGTGGACAAGGCCAAGTACCTGGAAACCTTCAATTCCTTCGGTGTGCAGACTAAACTGAAGCGTGGCGAGCAGGTGGCAAACCAATATAAACTGGACAGCGTGCCGGCGGTGGTCATCGACGGCCGCTACACCACGTCGCCGGCGGTGGCGGGCCACGGCCTGACCTCGGCGGCGGCCGCGCACACGGCGATGTTTGCGGTGATGGACAGCCTGGTGGCGAAGTCGCTGCAGGAACGCGCCGGCAAGAAGTGATCAAGGAAGGACGGGTAGGGCGATGAAATTCCCACGCAATGAGCAGGAAGAGGCCGAAGGCCGGGTCATGAAGATTTACAAGGAATCTTCGCCGGCGCTGGAGACCTTGTTCGAGTGGTCGTATATCAATCACGTGGCGTGGAGCCTGGTGATTGTGTTTCTGGGGCTGATCCTGTGGATGGGCGTGGCGCTGGTGAACGCGGAGAACCAGCGCAATGCGCTGATCAACAAGCAGTGTCGTGACCAGGTGTTCAAGACCGAGGTGGATATGAAGTGCCTGCGCAGCGTGCAGTCGCGCGAGCATTGGTGGGAGCATCTGGGGTACGCGATGTCGCACCTCAGCCCTGAAAAGTAACGCCCCCGAAACCCGCACACCGCTGCGGCCAGGGTCTGACCCCGTACGGGGTCAGACCCTTTCGTTTGGGGTGCTGCAAACGCCGGAGAATAACTCATGAAACAAGTCATGCTCGTCACCGGCAGCAGCCGCGGCATCGGCGCGGCGACGGCGCTGCTGGCCAGCCGCCGCGGCTATGCCGTGTGCATCAACTACGTCAGCAATGCCGCCGCCGCTGACCAACTGCGCGCGCAAATCGCGGCGGAAGGCGGCGAAGCCATCGCCGTCCAGGCGGACGTCGGTATCGAAGCCGATGTCCTGCGCCTGTTCACCACCATCGACCAGCAACTCGGTCCGCTGACCGCGCTGGTCAACAACGTCGGCGTGCTGGAACAGCAGGGCAAGCTGGCCGATATGTCGGCCGAACGCCTGCAGCGCGTGCTGGCCACCAATGTCCTCAGCTATTTCCTGTGCAGCCGCGAGGCGGTGCGGCGCATGTCCACCGCGCGCGGCGGGCAGGGCGGCGGCATCGTCAATGTGTCTTCCGGGGCGTCGCGGCATGGCGGCGGCAATGTCTACGTGGACTACGCCGCCAGCAAGGGCGCGGTTGATGTGCTGACGCTGGGCTTGTCGAAGGAAGTCGGCCCGGAAGGCATCCGCGTCAATTGCGTGCGGCCGGGGATCATCTACACCGACATCCACGCCAGCGGCGGCGACGCCGGCCGGGTCGACAAGCTGGCATCCAGCGTGCCGTTGGGGCGCGGGGGACAGCCGGAGGAAATCGCCGAAACGATATTGTGGCTGCTCAGCGAGCAGGCCTCGTACGTCAGCGGCGCCATCGTCGACGCCGGTGGCGCGCGCTAGGGACGGCACCCGCGAAACCCGCACACCGTTTGCTTCAGGGTCTGACCCCGTACGGGGTCAGACCCTTTCGTTCGGGGTACTGCCGGAGGCTACGCCAGCGCCGCCAGCGTGGCGTCCAACACCGCGCGCAGGCGCGGCGAGCGTTTCAGATCCTTGTGATACCCCGCCCAGATGTCGCGCCCCGGCGGCGCCTCGCCCAACGCCACCAGGTGCAGCCCGCGTATCGCATCGCCGATACACCGCGGCAGCACCGCCAGCCCGGCGCCATGCCGGCACAAGCTGGCCTGCACATCGCGGCTGTTGGCGCGCAACGCGATATGCGCCTTTGGCAGCATGCGCCGTATCCACGTCACATCCGCCAGGTCGCCGTACGCGGTATCCATGATAATCAGCCGCTGGCCTTCGCCGCCGCCCGCCGCCGGCGCGCCGGCCTGGCGCAGGTAGGCGCCGGCCCCGTACAACCCGAACGCCGCGTGCATGGCCTTGCGCTGAATGACGTCCGGCTCGTCGAACTGGCGAAAGCGAAACACCAGGTCCGCCTCGCGCCGCGCCAAACTGACCAGCCGCGTCTCGCTCACCAATTCCAGCGTCATGCCCGGATTGTCCGCGCTGAAGCGCGCAAACACCGGCGCCAGTACGTGCGCGCCGAACCATTCGGTGGTCGATACCCGCAGCAAGCCGTCCAACTGCTGGCGGCCGGACAGCTTGCGCAGTACCGCATCCGCCTCATCCTCCATCTGCTGCACGTTCTGCAGCACCGCCTCGCCCTCGTGCGTCAGCAGGAAACCGTCGCCGCTGCGCTGGAACAGCAGGTAGCCCAGTTGCTCTTCCAGCACGCGGATGCGCCGCCCCATGGTCGGCTGCGACTGGCCGAGCGCGCGCGCCGCGCCGCCCAGCGTGCCGTGGCGCGCAATCGCAAGAAAGATCTTCAGGTCATCCCATTGCATGATGTCTGCCTCATTCATTTTTGCATGATGGTAGCTCATTTCTAGGGGTATGCATGGCTTTTTGCATGGTCTACGCTAATGCCATTCGACCCTACAAGGAGCAAGCATGAAACGCACATGGATCGCCGCGCTGATGATGAGCGCCGCGCTGGCCGCCGGCGCGGCCGAACTGAAAGTCGCCGCGCAAAGCGACAGCATGATCTGGAACGCCGTCGCCGCCGACGGTAGCCGCGTGTTCGTCGCCGGGCCGCGCTGGACCGGTTCCAGAGGCCCGGCGCTGGGTGTGCTGGACAAGGCCGGCAAGCCGCAGCCCTATCCGGACGCCGGCTGGAACGACTGGGCGCCGGGCAGCGACAACGCCATCGCCTTCGTCAACATCAACGCCATTCACCTGGATGGCAAGGGCAGCCTGTGGGCCATCGACAGCGGTTCGCCCGACTTTGGCGGCGACCCGCTGCCGCACGGCGCCAAGGCGGTGCAGATCGATCTGCGCACCAACCGTGTCAAGCGCGTCTACGAGTTCCCGGCCGACGTGGCGCTGCCGGGCAGCTATGTCGACGATATCCGCTTCCACGGCAGGCACGCTTACCTGACCGACGCCGGCAAGCCGGGCCTGATCGTGCTGGATCTGGACACCGGCGCCAGCCGCCGCGTGCTGGATAACGCGCCGTCCACCACCGCGCCGAAAGACCGCGTGATCGACGTCGCTGGCAGCATCGTGCGCGGCGGCGACGGCCAGCCGCTGCGCGTCAACGCCGATCCTTTCGAGGTCAGCCCGGACGGCAAGCATCTGTATTTCGGCCCGCTGTCCGGCCCATGGTCGCAGGTGGAGACACGCCTGCTGGATGATCCGAAGGTGGACGCTGCCACGCTGGAGCGCGCGGTGCAGCCATGGGCCGACTTGCCGCCGGTGGGCGGCACGGCCATGGACCGCCACGGCAATCTGTATTTCACCGACCTCAAAACCAGCAGCCTGAAAAAACGCGCGCCGGACGGCGGCGTTACCACCATCATCCAGGACGATCGCCTGCACTGGGTGGACGCGCCGATGATCGACAGCGCCAACCGCATCTGGTTGCCGGTGCCGCAGATGGACCGTGGCGCCTTGTTCAACAAGGGCGTTTCAAAGGTGCAGTGGCCGATCATGCTGTTCACGCTGCAGCTGGAAGGAGAGAAAAAATGAAGCCGCTGATCAAGCTGGGTCATATCGACCTGTCCTTCCACGCCGCCAGCGCGGCGGTGGTGGAGTCGCTATTGAACCTGCACGGCCACGAGGTGCACATCCTGAAAGCGCCGCACGAAAAAATGTTCGAGATGCTGGGCCGCGGCGAGGTGGACGTGATGGCATCCGCCTGGCTGCCCGCCAGCCACGAAAAATACCTGGCGCCGATCCGCGATCAGGTGCGCGAGCTGACGGTGCTGTATGAGCCTTACTGCATCTGGGGCGTGCCGGATTATGTACCAGCGGAGGTATTGGCGTCGGTGGACGACCTGCGCAAGCCGGAGGTGCTGGGGCGCATGCAGCGGCGGATCCAAGGCATCAACCCCGGCGCCGGCATTAGCCGCTTTTCGGCGGCCATGGTGGAGGCGTATGGCCTGGCGGAGCTGGGCTACCGTTTCCAGAGCGGCACCGAGCAGGACTGCTTTGGGGCCTATGAGCGCGCGGTGGCGGCGCGCGAGTGGGTCATCATTCCGCTGTGGCACCCGCAATTCCTGCATGCGCGCTACCGCATCCGCGCGCTGCATGAACCCAAGGGCCTGCTGGGCGGGCAGGACGCGGCCACGCTGGTGATGCGGCGCGACGCGCAGGATAAGCTGGACCCGGCCACCATCCGCGCGCTGGAAGGCCTGTATCTCGGTAACGACGTGGTCACCGCCATCGACAGCGCCATGCTGGCCGGCGGCCGATCTTCAAGCGCGGCTTGAAGGTGCTTCAAGCGCCGGCCCGGTTCCCAGCCGGCCGGCGCGCGCGCAGAATGGTCTCATCCACTCTACGAAAGGAAGCATCATGAAAGCACTGATCATCGCCGGCCTGCTGGCCGGCGCAGTTTCCCAGGCCGCCCACGCCGATCCTGTCACCGATGCCGCCCGTACCTACGCGGCGTTCTGGAACACCGGCGACCCGGCGCTGGCGCGCCAGGCGCTGTCGCCGGACTTCATCGACCGCACCTTGCCGGCCGGCCGCGAGCAGGGCGTCAATGGCCCGTTGCAGGCGTCCCAGGGCTTCCGCGCCGCCGTGCCGGATTTAAAGGCCGAAGCCACGCACATCGTGCCGCATGGCGACCTGGTGTCGGTGCGCCTGCACTTCACCGGCCACTTCACCGGCACGTTCGGCGAGGTGCGGGGCAAGGGCCAGGCCATCGACTTCCAGGCCTTCGACCTGTATCACGTGGTGAACGGCCGCATCGCCGAAAACTGGCACCTGGAGGACAACCTCACGCTGCTGCGGCAGATGGGCATCATGCCAGATCCGCAAAGCGCTCCATCAAAAACGCAATAAGCAGCGCGATGCGCGGCGGCTGATAGCGGTTGCGGTGGTAGAGGATGTTCAGCGGCGCGCTGTCGGTGAAGTATTCGTCCAGCACCGTCACCAGCCGCCCGCAACGCAGGTCGTCCGAAATGTCGATGATTGACTTGTAGGCGTAGCCCTGGCCGGCGATGGCCCACTTGCGGATGATTTCCCCATCGTTGCTTTGTTGCGTGCGGCGCACCCGCACCGACAGGCGCTCGTCGGCGTCGTCGTTGCTGCAGTAGCGCCAGTCCTGCATCGGGCCCAGGGCCGTCACCAGCACCAGCGTCGGCAGGTCGGCCAGGTCTTCCGGCACCGCCGGGCCGCCGGTCTGCGCGATCAGCGACGGCGCCGCGCACACCACGCGCCGGCTGGGCGCCAGCACCCGCGCCACCATCTCGCTGTCCGCCAGCTGGCCATAGCGCAGCGCCAGGTCGATATCGTCCTGCACCATGTTCGAGGTGTTGTCGCTCAGCGTGAGCGCGTACTGCACGTCCGGATGCTCGGCGCGGAACGCGTCCAGCATCGGCATCAGCACATTGCGGCCCAGGTCCGACGGCGCCGATATCTTGACCATGCCGCGCACGCGGCCGGTGCCGGCGTGCAGGCTGGATTCCGCTTCCGCCATCAGCGCCATGGCCTGCTCGCTGAAGTGGCGATACAGCCGGCCTTCCTCGGTCAGGCGCAGCTGGCGCGTGGTGCGCTCGAACAGCTTGACCTGCAACGACGCTTCCAGCCGCTGGATGCTGGCGCTGGCCGCCGCCGGCGACATCCCCTGCTTGCGGCCCGCCGCCGAAAAGCTGCCCAGTTGCGCGGCGTCGAGGAACAGGCGTACCAGGTTGCTATCCATGGATGACCACCGTGCAGGTGGTGCCGGCCACCAGATCGAGATGCTGCGGCTTGTCGTCGATGTGGATGCGCACCGGCACGCGCTGTGCCAGCCGCACCCAGTTGAAGGTGGGGTTGACGTCGGCCAGCAGTTCGCGGCCCATGTTGGCGTCGCGGTCGGTGATGCCGCGCGCGATGCTTTCGATATGGCCTTGCAACACGGCGTCGCCACTCATCATATGGACTTCCACTTTGTCGTTCACTTTCAGCAGGGGCAGCTTGGTTTCTTCGAAATAGCCTACCACGTAGAACGAGGCGGCGTCGATCAGCGCCAGCTTGGCCGCGCCAACGGCGGCGAAGTCGCCGTCATACACATTCAGGTTGGTGACGTAGCCGGTGACCGGCGCGCGCACCACCGTGCGTTCCAGATTCAGCTGCGCCAGGTCGTGCGCGGAAACGGCGGCCTGGTATTGCGCCGAGGCGGCGCCCATGGCCGCATCCGCCGTCTCCTTGCTTTCGGCCGAGACGATCGAACTATCCAGGCCCGCGCGCCGTTTGGCCTCGCTGGTGCGGCGGCTTTTTTCCACCTGCTGCGACGCCAGCAGCGCGTTCGATTGCGCCACCGCGTTGGCGTAGCGCGACTTGTCGATCACGAACAGCACATCGCCCTTTTGCACCAGCTGGTTGTCGCGCACCTTCACCTCGGTGACGATGCCGGCGACATCGGCGCTGATGGTGATCACGTCGGCCTTGACGCGGCCGTCGCGGGTCCAGGCCGATTCCATGTATTGGTCCCATGCGGTGCGGCCAGCCCACAAGGCGGCGCCCACCAGCAGCAGGGTCAGACAAAAGCGGAAGATTTTAGATGCGCTCACGGCGTGCTCTCACAGAAAATAGGAAGGTGTTATCGGTACAGCGTGACCAGCAGGGCGCTGAAGATGCAGACGAACATGCACAGGCGCACCAGCGCCGGGTGCCAGCCGAGGCGGTAGGCGCCGAGGTGGCTCAGCACCGCGTCCAGCCCCAGTTGCAGCAGGGCGCTGACGAGGAACACCGGCAGCACGCCGGGCAGCAGCACGCCAAAGAAGTCGACTTCACGCGGCAGGTGATGGAACATGCGGTTCTCCTGAAAGCTGGTCCAGCAAGGACGTGTAGATGGAATGCAGATCGGTCAGCGCCGTGTGCAGCCGCGCGCGGCGCTCGGGATGGGCGTCCGGCAGCGCGGCGCGCACCGCCGTCCCGGCGTCCAGCACGGCGCGCAGCGTGGCCTGGCCGCTGGCCGGCGACGGCGTGCCGAGATAGCCGGCCAGCGCGCGCAGCACCGCCTCCAGGCTGTCGCGCGCGGCGCCGGCATGGGCGGCGGCGATCAGCTGCCGCAGCTCGATGGCGGCGTGGCCCAGTTCCAGCAAGGTCAGGCCCTGGCGCACCACGGCGCGGGTGGCCGCGTCCGGCGCCGGGCCGGCGGTGGCGTTCAATTGGCTCAGCAGGTCGCGCACGCGGTTGTCGAAGCGCCGCTTGAGTCGGTGCAGGCGCGCGCCGCAGGCGTTGCGCGCCTCGCGCCACAGCGCCGCCGCCACGTGGCCGCGATGGCCCATGGTGTGCTCCGGCAGCACCACCCGGAACATCACGTAGGACACCAGCACGCCCATGATCAGCGCCAGCTCGTTGCCGAGGAAGGATTCGACGTCGTAGTGCATCAGGTTGGCCGGCACCACCAGCGTCGCCGAAAACAGGCCCATGCCGATGCCGACGCCCGACCAGCGCGGGCTGCTGCTGAGGTAAGCCGCCAGCGAAAACAGCGGCAGCGCGGCCAGCACCAGCGGGCCGTAGCTGTCGGCCTTGGGCACCATCAGGAATTCGGTCACGAACGCCAGCGGCGCGCCGATCAGGAAGCCGACCGCCACCTGCCGCACCAGCGCCGTCGGGCGCGGCGACGACGACGCCAGCGCGCAGAAGATGGTCGCCATCAGTATCGCGTTGACGGTGGCCGGCCACGCCAGCCAGTACCACATGGCGGCCGTCACCAGCAGCGTGACGCCGGCGCGCGCGCCGCTGGCGACGATGATGGCGGGCGGCGTCTTCGGCGAGTACGAACCGGGGTCGCTGACTTCCTGCTTTTTCTGCTGCGTCAGGCCGTGATACAGGCCGGCGAAATCGGCCAGGTTGCCGGCGAAGCGCTCCAGCAGTTCGACCGCCGTGTCGAAGTCGATCTGCTGCGCGCGTTCCACCGCCGGGCCGGCGGCCAGTTGCGCGCGCGCGGCGGCGATGTCATCGCTCAGCCGCGCGCGCATGTGCGCCAGCCGCGCCGGCGCCAGTTCCTCGCCCATGGCCAGCGCCAGATGCGCGTACATCGGTTCCACCAGCGGCAGCACCGGGCCGGTGCCGGCCACGCGCAGGCGGTGACTCAGGCGGTGCAGCGTGTAGAAAGTGGTCAGCGCCGCCATGAAGGCGGCGTTAAACGCGTGCAGCTGGCGCGTTTGCGCGCGCGAGTGGCCGGCCTCGAAGAAGGCTGCAGCGCGGCCCGATTCCAGGGCGGCGATGTCGGCGGCGAATTTCAGGTGCGCCAGTTCGGCGTCGGCCGGCGTGACGCGGTGTGCCAGCACTTCGCGGCAAAAGCCGATAAAGCCGCTGTAGCGCGCCTGCACGGTGCGCATCACGGCGCCCGCGTGGCGCCGGGGGAAGAACACGTCGTGCACCACCGCCGAGCAGAGGATGCCCAGGCTGACCTCGGTGACGCGGGTGACGGCCAGCGCGAACACGCCGGACGGCGCGTCCACCGACGGCACGGCGATCATCACCGCCGTGTACCCGGCCAGCACGAAGCTGTACGACTGCTGGTTGCGGTGCATGGCGGCGCCGCCGGTGCACAGCGCCACCCACAGCGCCAGGCCGATGAACAGCACCGTCGGCGATTGCGGGAACAGCGCCACCAGCGCCAGCGCGGTCGAACAGCCGACCAGCGTGCCGAGAAAACGATACAGGGCTTTTTCCAGCACCATGCCGCTGCTGGGCAGGGCAAGCACCAGGGTGGTGGCGAGGGCGGTGTAGGGCGCGTCCAGCCCGAGGCGGAAGGCCAGCCACAGCGCCGAGAAGGCCGCCAGCATGGTCCTGGCCACGAACAGCCAGCGCTGGCCCTCGGTGCCGGCCCAGGCGGCGCTTTCCGCCCCGATCCAGCGCAACGCCCTCCGCGCCGCGCTGTGGTCCGGGGAGGGCGGGGCGGCGGGAGATGCGTTCATGTGCGTGCGAGTGTTTAGGTGATTGCTTCTAAATTATCCAGCTGACGTTTCAGCAGGTTTTCCAACAGGGTGACTTCTTCCGCGCTGTAGCCATCGTAGGCGCGGGTGGTGGTGCGCCACACTTCCGGCAGCACCTTCTCGGCCAGCGCGCGGCCGGCGTCCGTCAGCGAGATCATCACGCAGCGGCGGTCGCCGGGCCGGTTGCCGCGCGTGATCAGGCCCTGGGCTTCCAGGTCGTTGCACACGCGCGTCAGGTTGGCCGGTTTTTCCATGCAGGCCTCGCCCAGCGTGGACGCGGTCGAGGTCTCATTGTCCGAACCGTACAGTACCGCCAGCACCATGTAGCTGGCGTCGACCAGCTCATATTTGCGCAGCGCGGCGTTGCTCAAATCTTTCATCCGTTTCTGGATGTGGTAAGTCATGCGCAACAGGCGCATCAACTCCTCAGGGAATTCCGGTATTCGGCCATGGATATTTTTAAGGCGCTTTCTAGTCGCATCAAAACTACTCATTGCCACTCCTCTAATATTTTTGGAAAGGTCAGATTGTACTATTTAAAGTGTCAATCTAAATCCAGTTTTAAGCCTCCGCCCAGCGCCGACATCAATAAAGCGTAATTATCCAGCTGCCTGCTGGCCACCTGCGCCATCTGCTGCTGCTCGTTCAACAAGGTGAGCTGGGCGTTGATGACGTTGAGGGTGTCGGTCAGGCCGGCGCGGTAGGCCTGCTCGGACAGGTGCTGCTGGCGGCGCGCCGATGCCAGCGCGCGCTGCGCCAGTTGGTCCTGTTCCTTGACGGAGGCGATTTTCACCACCGCGTTGGCGACGTCCGACATGGCCTGGATCACGGTGGCGTTGTACTGCTCGACCGCGCCGTCGTACCCGGCCGTCTGGCCGCCCAGTTGCGCGCGCAAACGGCCGCCGTCGAACACCGGCAGGCTGATGGCCGGCGTGATGCCGCGCGTGCGCGCGCCGGCGTCCAGGAAGTGGCCGAAGCCCAGCGACTGCATGCCGACGAAGGCCGCCAGGTTGATGTTCGGGTAAAAGTCCTTCTTCGCGCCCGCGACGCGCGCGCCGGCCGCTTCCACGCGCCAGCGCTGCGCCACGATGTCGGGACGGTGGCCCACCAGTTCCGCCGGCAGCGTGGCCGGCACGGCGGCGCCGTGGCCCTGGTCCAGCGTCAGCGTTGGCCGGGCGATGGTGTCGCCATCGCCCGGTCCCTTGCCGATCAGTGCCGCCAGCTGGTTGCGCAGCAGGGCGACGGCCTCGCCGTGCTGCTCGCGCTCGCGGCGCGCCGCCGGCAGCGTGGTCTCGATGCTGGCCACGTCCAGGTCGCTGGCCAGGCCGGCCGCCTGGCGGCGGCGCGTGATGTCCAGGATGCGCTGGCGCTGCGCCAGATTGTCCGCCACGCTGTCCTGCAGCGCGTATTCCAGCGACAGCTGGATGTAGGCGCGGACGATCGAGGTTTCCAGCGTCAGGCGCGCCATTTGCGATTCGGCGGCGGCCAGGCGGACTTCGTCCACGGCGGCGGCCAGCGCATCGCGATTGCGACCCCACAGATCCAGATCGTAGGAACCGGATAGCGCGGCGTTGTTCGTCCACGCGTAGTTCCCGGCGAGTGGCGCGGGGATCGTACTGTGCGCCGAATACAACTGGCGCTCGGCGCTGGCCGAGGCGTCCACGCGCGGCAGCGTGGCGGCCTTGGCGACGCCGGCCAATGATTCGGCCTGGC
Organism: Duganella sp. 1224; assembly: GCF_013408245.1. Lineage (GTDB taxonomy): Bacteria > Pseudomonadota > Gammaproteobacteria > Burkholderiales > Burkholderiaceae_D > Rugamonas. The sequence goes on along the minus strand of NZ_JACBYS010000003.1, from coordinate 167,122 downwards.
GCACGCGGGCCAGCGCGGCGCGCAGCGTCGGGCTGTCGCTCAGGGCGGCGTTCACCAGTTGATTCAGCTGCTCATCGTGCAATGCTTCCCACCAGCGCTCGTCCGGCCAGGCGATGTTGGCGCTGGCGGCGGCCAGCGCCTGGCCCTGGCGCAGGTCGGCGGGCTGGACCCGCGTGGCCGGTGGCCGGACCTTGCCCATGTCGGCGCAACCGGCCAGCACGGCCAGCGCCAGCACGGGAATCGCCAGAGGGGACGAGGACAGCTTCACGGCGGGCGTTTAGTGCTGGACGACGTGCTTGCGGGTCTGGGCGACGTCGAAGTCGGCCTCGGTCTGCAGCAGCGTGCCGTTCTTGCGCGCTGCCAGGTATTCGGCCTGCACCTCGGCGCGGGTTTTGCCGGCCGGCGCCGCCACCTTGACCGACTTGGCGGCAGGGGCGGATGCGCCAGCCGCTTCGGCGGCAAAGGCGTTGGTGACGGTGGTGGCGGTCGCGGCGATGGCGAAGACCGCGGTGGCGACGGCGCTCAACAGATGTTTGGTGGTGGTGCTCATGACATTCTCCGTATTCAATGGATTGAACTATAGAGATGAATATTACATTTGTAAAGTAAAAAATTCCTATGAGCACGATAGCCTCCCATCTGGCCAGTATGCGAAGCCGCGCACCGACCTGGTGCGCCGGCCGTGGTCGAATGGGGTTTTCAAGGCAAGGAGGACATCATGGCTGACAGCACTTTAGATCCGGACAACATCCCGGCAGGCAACGACCGGACGCTGGGGCGCGGCCACGGCACGCGCGCGCTGGGTCCGAGCGACAATTCGGACAGCGGCAGCGACGTGGTCGGCGAGCCGGACACGGAACTCGATAGCGATACCGACGCCGAAGGCACCGGCGAGCGCGCCAGCGTGGACATGGCCGAGGCCGGCAGCGACATCGGCTTCGACCACGTCGAAGCCATCCCGCTGGTGGATGGCGAATTCCGCGAGGCGGTGCCGGAAGACGGCGACGTCGAGCGCGATCAGCCGCCGCAAACGCCGCGCGAGGAACGCCGCGACTGGTCGCGCACCAACTAGGCTGGCAGCAGGCTAGCTGGCGGCGCTCATCACGTCGCTGAGCCAGTCGACGAACACGCGTACACGCGGCGACAACTGGCGCTGGTGCGGATACAGCACCGACACCGGCATCGGCCGCGGGCGCCATTGCGCCAGCACCTCGCGCAGGGCGCCGCTGCGCAGCTGCTCGGCGAGGTGATAGCGCGGCGCCTGCACCAGGCCCAGGTCGTGAGCGCAGCAGGCCGCGTAGGCCTCGGCGCTGGCCACCGACACATTGCCTGGCAGGACGATGCTGCGCTCGACGCCGTCGACGAGGAAATCAAACGGGAACATCTTGCCGGTGCTGGACGAAAAGAAGTTCACCGCGCGGTGGCCCTGCGTGATCAGGTCCTCCAGCGTGAGCGGCGTGCCATATTGCGCGAAGTAGGCGGCGCTGGCGCAGGTCACCTGTTCCAGGCTGGCGACGCGCCGGCCGACCATGCTGGAGTCGCGCAGCTCGCCCACGCGCAGCACGCAGTCGACGCCGTCGCGCACCAGGTCGACGTAGCGGTCGCCCATGCCGATTTCCAGTTCGATGTCCGGATAGCGGGCGAAGAATTCCTTCAGCCGTGGCAGCACATAATGCTGCGCCAGCGTGCCTTGCAAATCCACGCGCAGCTTGCCGCGCGGCGCCACACCGCTGGTGCCGAAGCCGGCCTCGGTTTCCTCCACGTCCGCCAGGATGCGCACGCAGCGCTGGTAATAGGCCTGGCCATCCAGCGTCGGGCTGACGTGGCGCGTGGTCCGCTGCAGCAGGCGCACGCCGAGGCGCGCCTCCAGCTGCTTGATGGTGTAGGTGGCGGTGGCGGCCGGTATCTGCAAATCCTCCGCCGCCTTGCTGAAGCTTTCCAGCTCGACGATGCGGGTGAAGATGCGCATGGCGTTGAAGCGGTCCATTATCGGTGCGACGACGAGCCGGCCCACAGGTTGATGGCGCCTTCCTGCGCCAGGGCGTCGATCTGCGCCAGCTCCTCCGCCGTGAACGACAGGTTCTTCAGCGCGGCGACGTTCTCGCGGATCTGCGCGGCGTTGCTGGCGCCGATCAGCGTGGAGGTGATGCGCGGATCGCGCAGCACCCAGGCCAGCGCCATCTGCGCCAGCGTCTGGCCGCGGCGCTGGGCGATGTCGTTCAGGCCGCGCACGCGTTGCAGATTGGCCTCGCTCAGGTGCGACGGCAGCAGCGAGCCGCCGCCCGGACGGTTGACGCGCGCATCGGCCGGCACGCCGTTCAGGTACTTGTCGCTCAGGATGCCCTGCGCCAGCGCGGTGAAGGTGATGCAACCGATGCCTTCCTGGCCGAGCGTGTCGAGCAGGCCCTCGGTTTCGATCCAGCGGTTGAGCATATTGTAGGACGGCTGGTGGATCAGGCACGGCACCTTCCACTCCTTCAGCAGGCGCGCGGCGTCGGCGGTCTTCTCGGCCGAGTAGGACGACACGCCCACATACAGCGCCTTGCCCTGCTGGACCGCGTGCGCCAGCGCGCCCATGGTTTCCTCCAGCGGCGTGTCGGGGTCGAAGCGGTGCGAGTAGAAGATGTCGACGTAATCGAGGCCCATGCGCTGCAGCGACTGATCGAGGCTGGCCAGCACGTACTTGCGCGAGCCGCCGCCCTGGCCGTAGGGGCCGGGCCACATGTCCCAGCCAGCCTTGGTGGAGATGATCAGCTCATCGCGGTAGGGCTTGAACTCGTGCTTGTAGTGGTGGCCGAAGTTGGACTCGGCGGAGCCGTAGGGCGGGCCGTAGTTGTTGGCCAGGTCGAAGTGGGTGATGCCCAGGTCAAACGCGGTGCGTAGCATGTCGCGCTGCGAGGCGAGGGTGGTGGTGTCGCCAAAGTTGTGCCACAGCCCGAGCGACATCAGCGGCAGTTTCAGGCCGCTGCGGCCGCAGGTGCGGTACTGCATCTCATCGTAACGGTGCGGCGCGGCGAGGTAGGTCATCGAAGGTCTCCGGTGGTGAGGTTGGGTCCAGCGATTATAGACGCGTGGCGCGACTCATTCAGGGGTTGAAAAGAATTGGACGATGCGTTCGGCGGAGGCGTCGGCGCGGTAGGGCATCAGGCGGCGCACGCGGTCCGGGTAGCGGGATGCGTAGGCGCTGGCGGTGCCTTGGGCGTCGCCCAGCAGGTCGACTTTTTCGCGCTTCAGGTAACGGCGCAGCGCGTCGAGGTGGTCGGCTTTGTCGGCGCCGGCGGCGCTGGCGGGGAGGTCGCAGACCACCAGCGTGAAGTGCCGGGACAGTTCGGCCAGATCGTCGCGGGGCGCCGGCACCAGCAGCAGCGGGCCGTCGCCCATCACTTCATAGTGGGCGGGGACGCCGTGGAGGGCAAGGCGGTGATGGCCAGGCAGCAGCGGCGAGATGTACGCGCCGCGCGGGGCGCCGGCCTGCGCGCCGCTGGTGGCGTGGACCAGCAAGCTGCAGATGCAGGCGAAGACGCGAAGAGAGGTCAGCATGATGCTCGATGTCTTGGAGTCGCGCGGCCCCCGTTAAACCCGCACACCGCTGCGGCCGGGGTCAGACCCCTTCGTTTGGGGGGACAAAAAAAGCCCGCAATAAGGCGGGCTTTCTTGACATGCTGCCGGCTTCGCTCAGGCGAAGTTGGCGGCGGCGAAGTCCCAGTTGGCCAGCTTGAAGAAGGTCTCGATGAACTTCGGACGCAGGTTGCGGTAGTCGATGTAGTAAGCGTGTTCCCACAGGTCGATGGTGATCAGCGCCTTGGCGTCGGTGGTCAGCGGGGTGGCGGCGTTCGAGGTGTTGACGATCTCCAGCGAGCCGTCAGCCTTCTTCACCAGCCAGGTCCAGCTCGAACCGAAGTTGCCCACGGCCGACTTGGTGAACTCTTCCTTGAACTTGTCGAACGAGCCCCACTTGGCGTTGATGGCGTCGGCCAGCGCGCCTTCCGGTGCGCCCTTGCCGTTCGGGGTCAGGCTGTTCCAGAAGAAGGTGTGGTTCCAGATCTGCGCCGAGTTGTTGAAGATGCCGCCCGACGATTTCTTGATGATTTCTTCCAGCGACAGGTTTTCGAACTCGGTGCCCTTGATCAGGTTGTTCAGATTGGTGACATACGCCTGATGGTGCTTGCCGTAGTGGTATTCCAGGGTTTCTTGCGAGATGTGCGGCGCCAGGGCGTCGATGGCATAGGGCAGAGGTGGCAGAGTATGTTCCATTGTTCTTCCTTTGATAAGTTGGTTTCAAAAACCGGGTATTTTTGGCGAAACGATCATCATTGTAAAGCGGTTACGCCGTCCCTGCTGAAATCACCCCGGTTCCGTGTGGATACTTCAGCGCCGGCGCGTGGTCTCGCGCACCACCAGCTCCAGCGGCGGCACCTGGCCACGCGCCTCCTCGCCATTGATGATGCGCAGCAAGGCCTGGGTGGCGATGCGGCCGATGTCGTACAGCGGCTGGCGGATGGTGGTCAGCGGCGGCGTGGTGTACGAGGAGCCGGGCAAATCGTCGAAGCCGACCAGCGAGATGTCGTCCGGCACGCGGATGCCCTTGCGGTACAGCGCCAGCCGCGCGCCGTACGCGCTCAGGTCGTTGGCGGCGAACACCGCGGTGAACTGCTGGTGGGTGTCGAACAGGTGGTTCATGGCCAGCATGCCGCTGGCCTCGTGGTAATTGCCCTCGACGATCAGGTTGGGATCGACGGCAATGCCGGCCTCGCGCAGCGCGCGCTGGTAGCCGGCCAGGCGCTCGTTGGCGTCGATGTTGTTGGCCGGGCCGGAAATGAAGGCGATCTGCCGGTGGCCCAGTTCGATCAGGTGGTGCACCGCCAGGTAGGCGCCGTGCTCGTTGTCCATCTTGAAGCCGAGCGCGCTGCGGGTGTGCAGCGCGCGGCCGGTGGAGACGATCGGCCGCTGGCTGGAAAAGCCCAGCACCGCCTCGTCGCCGATGCGGCCGGACAGCAGGATGATGCCGTCCACCTTGCGCGCCAACAGCAGGCGGATGCGGTCGGCTTCCTCCTCGGCGTTCCAGTGGCCGCTGACGATCACCGAGGCGTAGCCGGTGCCCTTGAGGCCGTCGTCGACGCCGCGCAGCGTTTCATCGAAGAACGGCGAGGAAATATCCTGCACCACGATGCCAATGGTCATCGAGCGGCCTTTTTTCAGGCCCTGCGCCATCTGGTTGGGCGCGAAATTCATCTGCTGGATGGCGGCCAGCACTGCCTGGCGCTTGTCGTCCGACACCTTGGCGGTGCCGTTGAGGATGCGTGACACCGTACTGGGCGACACCCCCGCCTGGCGCGCTACATCCATCAGGGTCGATGGGCCGGAGTGTGGGAGGTCTGCCAATGTCTCACCTTTTTAATGTAGTTATGAAAACCTTTTCGCCGAAGGTTACCATAAATTCCCCTCACATCAGGCAATTTGAGGGCCGATGGCGCATTGACTTTCCGCCAGCGCCGGTATTTAATGAAAAACACGCTTGAAATCGTTTTCATAACAACACGTGACATATAATCAAGCGGAAAGAGCAAGAATGCCAAGAGATAGAACGGAAGAGACAATGAAACGCGATTCATTTTCGCATCTCGCGCACGGCCCGCGCATTCTGGCCGACATCGGCGGCAGCAGCGCCAGCTTTGGCCTGGAGACGGCGCCCAACCAGATCGACGCCATCTGGGTGACCGAGTGCGAGGCCTATCCGACGCTGGGGGCGGCCATGGTCGCCTACCTGGCGCAGCCGCCCACGGTGGCGGCGGGCGGCTACCAGGCGCGCTTCGCCGGCATCGCCATCGCCAACCCCATCGATGGCGACTGGGTCACCATGACCAATCACCACTGGTCGTTTTCGATCGAGGCGGTGTGTTCGCAATTCAGCCTGAAATCGCTGGTGGTGGTGAACGACTTCACCGCGCTGGCCAGCGCCTTGCCCTACCTGGCGCCGGAGCACAAGCATCAGATTGGCGGCGGCATTATCCGCAGCGGCGCCACCATCGGCCTGGTGGGCGCGGACGCGGGGCTGGGCGTGTCCGGGCTGGTGCCGGCCGGGGATCGCTGGATCGCCATCGACAGCGAGGGCGGCCACGCGACGTTTGCGCCGATGAATGAGCGCGAGATCGATATTCTGCGCTATGCGCGGCGTTATCACGAGCACGTGTCGAGCGAGCGGCTGGTGTCCGGCATCGGGCTGGCGCTGGTGTACCGGGCGCTGTGCGAACGGGCGCGCGTGGAGCCGCAGCCGGTCGGCACGGCGGAGATCATGGAGCGCGGGCTGCACCGGCTGGATCCGGTGTGCGAGGAGACCTTGCTGGCGTTCTGCGAGATGCTGGGGACGGTGGCCGGTAATGTGGCGCTGACCCTGGGGGCCAAGGGCGGCATCTACATCGGCGGCCGCACGGTGCTGAAGATGAGCGAGTTCTTCGAACGGTCAGGCTTCCGCGCGCGGTTTGAGCAGAAGGGGCGCTTCTCGGATTATCTGGCGCATATTCCCACTTACGTGATTACTGAGAAATATCCGGCGCTGATTGGGATGTCGGCGATGCTGTCGGCCGCCTGAACCCCACAGCCGTTTCGACCCGCGACCGCCGCGTTGATGGGGTCAGACCCCGGCGGGGTCTGACCCCGCCTTGCCGGGTTGGACATCCTTGATGCCAACGCGCGCGCTGCCCTCGGCCAGTTTCAACGTCAGCGCCATGTCTTGCCGCAGTTGCTCGGGGGTGCGCACGATGGTGCCTTCCTGATCGGTAACGATCGCATACCCGCGCTCCAGCGTCCGCTGCGGATTCAGCAATTCCAGCTGCGATGCCAGCGCCGCCAGCGCATCGCGCTTCTGGTGCAGCTGGCGCGCCATGCCGGTGCCGGCGCGATGCCGCAGATTCCCCAGCGTCGCCCGCGCGGCGCTGACATCCGGCTTGCGCGCCCCCAGCCGTCCGCCCAGGCGATCTAGCTGATGCCGCGCCTGCGCCAGCGGCACCCGGTTGGCGTGCGTGAGCGCCATGGCGTGCGCGCGCAGCTTGTGGCGCTGCTGGTCGATCTGCGCCGTCGGGTTGAGCAGGCGGCGCGTGTGGCCATCCAGCGTTTGCCCGGCGTCGTTGAGCGCGCGGCGCATGGCGCGGCGCAGGTCGACCACGTCGGCCTTCAGGGAGCCGATCCAGTCGATGCGCGGGGTCACCGCCAGTTCGGCCGCCGCCGTTGGCGTGGCGGCGCGCAGGTCGGCGGCGAAATCGCAGATCGTAAAATCGGTTTCATGGCCCACGCCGGAAATCACCGGCATGCGGCAGTTGGCCACCGCGTACGCCACTTCCTCGTCGTTGAACGACCACAAATCCTCGATGCTGCCGCCGCCCCGGCAGACGATCAGCACATCGCACTCGCCGCGCAGCGACGCCGTATCGATGGCCGCCGCGATCTTCTGGGCCGCCAGCTGGCCCTGCACCGGCGCCGGATACAGTATCACCTGCACGTGCGGCGCGCGCCGCTTCAGCGCCGTCAGCACGTCGCGCAGCGCCGCCGCCTGCGGGCTGGTGACGATGCCCACCGCGCGCGGGAAGATCGGCAAGGCGCGCTTGCGGTCCGGGTGGAACAGGCCGGCCGCGTCCAGCTTTTCCTTGAGCCGCTGGAAGGCCTCGAACAGCGAGCCGACGCCGGCGCGGCGGATCGCTTCCACGTTGATCTGGTAATCGCCGCGCGCGCCGTACAGCGTGACCAGCGCCCGCACCTCGACCTTGTCGCCTTCGCGCGGCACGAAGTTGGCGTACTGCGCGCGGCCGCGGAACATCACGGCCCGCACCTGGGCGCCATCGTCCTTCAGCGTGAAGTACCAGTGGCCCGACGCCGCCCGCGTGAAGTTGGACACCTCGCCGGAAATCCACGTCAGTGGAAAGGAGCGCTCCAGCAGCCGCGCCACCGCCTGATTGAGGGCGCTGACGGTCAGCACCGGGGCGGCGGCAGGGGCGGAATCGTTACGGTCGTCAAAGTTCATAGATTTCAAAAATGGAAACTATCCACACTATGTGCGTTACGTCACACAGCGGTCACAGAGCAGGTAAAGCGCCAGCTATTATAGGTAGGTCCATGATTTTAAAGGGTAAACATTTCTGCCGTATTTACGTGCACAGACGAAAAAGCCTTACGGATCAAGCACTTTGCCCTTGCCACCGGCGGTTACGCACAAAGTTATCCACAAAAGATGTGTGGAACTTGGGTGAGCGATAGCCTTTTTCTTGTTGCTGATTTTGTCATGCCTAAAATTTACGCACGGAAATTATATTGTGACAAATCAGTGACTTAAGTTATGCCGGGCACCGTTTCGCACACTTTTATCCACAGAATTTGTGCAAAACTCAGAACTTGTCCGCGATTTTCGCCTGGAAGGGAATAGCCCGAACGATCAGGGAAGGGCGTGCCCACACCCGGCCAGCGGGGTGGAAAACCCCTGCTTTATTTTTACGCAAGGGTATAAAGCCTTTGCAAATCAAGGACTTGATTTCCTAACTTGCTCCTTGCTAACAATCTTATCCACACAAAATGTGCAGAAGTGCACAGTCGTGCGCGATAGTTGAAAGCGATCGGTCGCGGCTGGCGCCGCAGCGGTGGATAAGCCGGGTTTTGAACCCCAAACGGCGCCAAAACAGCCTGGTGCCAAATTTTTACGCAAGGCAAAAAATCCCTTCAAAATCAAGCAGATGTCCTGTTATCGCCGGCCTTGCTCACAATCTTTTCCACAATAAATGTGGGGAAGTGCACAGACGGTTTTGCCCCTGCCGGGCATGCGATTTTTTTGCGCAGGATAAAAATAGTCTTATAAATCAAGGGCTTCATCTTAACCCGTTATCCTTGCTCACAACGTTGTCCACAGAAGTTGGGCATAACTGTGCATGGCGCGACAGCCGCTGCGCGATTTTTAAGCTGAGTAACTATTTCCTTATGGATCAAGCACTTGGCGTGGAAGGCCTGGCCTTGCTCACATTATTGTCCACAGAAAATGTTGAGAACTCCGCCAGACACTTGCTGACTTGCTCCCAACACGCTACATTGCGCCATTCACGTCTGGATTTTCACCACAGGAGTTCGTTTTGCTTGCCATCTTCCAAGCCGCAGGTTGGCCCATCTGGTTATTGTTGATCGCGTCCATCGTCGCCACCGCCCTGATCATCGAACGCCTGCTGTATCTGCGCCGCGGCAAGCTCCTGCCGAAAAAGTTGTTGGACGAGGTGGTGCAGGTCTACCGCGGCAACCACATCACCCCGGACATCATCGACAAGCTGGAGAAAAGTTCGCCGCTGGGCGTGGTGCTGTCGGCCGCGCTGCGCAACGTCGACGCGCCGCGCGAGGTGATGAAGGAATCGATCGAGGAGGCGGGCAGCGGCGTGGCCCACACGCTGGAACGCTTCCTGACCACGCTGGGCACGATCGCCACGCTGGCGCCGCTGATGGGCTTGTTCGGCACGGTGGTTGGCATGATCGAGATCTTTGGCTCGCAGAATGCCGCCGGCTCCAATCCGGCCGCGCTGGCGCACGGCATTTCGGTGGCGCTGTACAACACCGGCTTCGGCCTGGCGATCGCGATGCCGACGCTGGTCTTTTACCGCCATTTTCGCGCGCTGGTGGACAGCTTCATCATCGACATGGAGCAGCAGGCGGTGAAGTTTGTCGACATCGTGCACAGCAAGCGCAAGTAAGGACGCGCCATGAACTTCCGCAAAGGCCAGCGCCGCGAGGACCCGGAGATCAACCTGATCCCCTTTATCGACGTGCTGCTGGTGATCCTGATTTTCCTGATGGTCAGCACCACCTACAGCAAGTTCACCGAGCTGCAGATCACGCTGCCGACCGCCGACGCGCAAAAGGCCACCGACAAGCCGTTCGAGCTGGACGTGACGGTGGATGCCAAGGGCAACTACACCATCAACGGCGAGCCGGTGTCGTTCCGCGACGTCAACGGCTTCGCGCAGGCGCTGCGCGCGGCGGCGGCCAAGGGCGGCGACGCCGGCAAGTCGCCGGTGGTGATCGTCAACGCCGACCAATTCGCCATGCACCAGATGGTGATCAACGTGATGGAAGCCGCGCGCATCGCCGGCTATGAAAAACTGACTTTTGCGGCGCAAACCGGTGGCGGCAAATAAGCCGGCGCTGGAGGCGACGCTGACGCGCAACTGGCTGCGGCGCGGGCCGCTGGCGTGTGCGCTGTGGCCGCTGTCGCTGGTGTTTCGCGCGCTGAGCGGCGCGCGCGCGGCCTTGTTCCGCGCTGGCGTGCTGCGCTCGTCGCGGCTGCCGGTGCCGGTGGTGGTGGTGGGGAATATCTACATCGGCGGCACCGGCAAGACGCCGCTGACGATCTGGCTGGTACGGGCGCTGCAGGCGGCCGGCCTGCGGCCGGGGGTGATTTCGCGCGGGTTTGGCGGCGCCGGGGACGGCGCGCGCGAGGTGACCGCCGCATCGACGCCGGCCCAGGTGGGCGATGAGCCGTTGCTGATCAAGCAGCGTACCGGGGCGCCGGTGGTGGTGGGGCGCGATCGCGCGGCCACCGGCCGGGCGCTGCTGGCCGCGCATCCGGAGGTGGATATCCTGTTGACCGACGACGGGCTGCAGCACTACAAGTTGCAGCGCGATGTGGAAATCATCCTGTTCGATGGGCGCGGGGTGGGGAATGGCTGGCTGCTGCCGGCCGGGCCGCTGCGCGAGCCGGTGTCGCGCCGGCGCGATTTCACCGTTATCAATACGCCGCAGATGACGGCGGCGCTGGTGCGCGCGGTGGACCCCGGCACGGCGGGGTCTGACCCCGTACGGGGTCAGACCCCATCTCCGCCGCGGCCGGCATTCCAGATGACGCTGGTGGGGGAGCACGCCGAACAGCTCCGCGACCGAACCCGTCACACCCCGCTGGCAGAACTGGCCGCCAGCCCGCAACTGCGCATCGTCGCCGCCGCCGGCATCGGCAATCCATCGCGCTTCTTCGCCATGCTGCGCGGCGCCGGGTTGCGGGTCGCCGAGCTGCCCCTGCCCGACCATCACGACTTCCAGGACCGTCCATTTGCCGCCCTCGACGCCGACCTGATCTTGATGACCGAGAAGGATGCAGTAAAATGTGCGCAAATTGAAGAACTCAGAGACGACCCGCGACTATGGGTCGTCCCGGTGACGGCGCGCATCGACCGCGCGCTGGCCGACCAAATTGTGGAGAAATGTCGTGGACGCTCGATTGCTTGATATCCTGGTTTGCCCGGTCTGCAAAGGCCCTCTGGAGTACGATAAAAAAGCCCAGGAAATGATTTGCAAAGGCGACCGCCTGGCTTATCCGATCCGCGACGGCATCCCCATCATGTGGGCCGACGAGGCGCGCACGCTGCAGGACAAGGCCGAATAAGGTGTCGTTCATCGTCATCATTCCGGCCCGCCTGGCCTCGACCCGGCTGCCGAACAAGCCGTTGGCCGATCTCGGCGGCAAGCCGATGGTGGTGCGCGTGGCCGAACGCGCCCGGCTGTCCGGCGCCGCCCGCATCATCGTCGCCACCGATCACGCCGACATCCAGGCCGCCTGCCAGCAGCATGGCGTGGAAGTCTGCCTGACCCGCGCCGACCACCCGTCCGGCACCGACCGCATCGCCGAGGTGGCGCACGCGCTGAACCTGCCGGCGGATGCGGTCATCGTCAACCTGCAGGGCGACGAGCCGCTGATCGAGCCGTCGCTGCTTCAGGCCGCCGCCGCCCGCATCAACGCCGACGTGCCGATGGCCACCTGCGCCCATCCGCTGCACGACGCCGCCGACGCCTTCAACCCCAACGTGGTCAAGGTGGTGCTGGACAAGGCCGGCCGCGCCTTGTACTTCTCGCGCGCGACCATACCGTGGCACCGCGATGCCTTTGCGCAGTCCAGGGAGACGCTGCCGGCCGCCTACGTGCCGCTGCGCCACATCGGCCTGTACGCCTACCGCAACGACTTCCTGCAAGCCTATCCGGCGCTGCAGGTGTCGCCGCTGGAATCGATCGAGGCGCTGGAGCAGCTGCGCGTGCTATGGCACGGCTATCCGATCGCCGTGCATGTCATCGACGCGGCCCCGGCCGCCGGTGTCGACACGCCGGAAGACCTGGAGCGCGTGCGCCAGCATTATTGATTTATATTGATTTGCATCAAACGCCCGTCAGTCGCCCGTCAGCTACCCCTGATATAACGCGCTTAACTGTGCGATATTCATACGGTCTATCGGGCATTAATTGGCGTTCAAACTAAGTTTTGTGGTAAGTTTCGTACGATCCGCTACTGACCAACCCATACCCATATCTGTTTTTTAGGAATTTTTCATGCGTCTCATTCTTTTAGGAGCACCGGGTGCCGGCAAGGGCACCCAGGCTAATTTCATCAAAGAAAAATATAACATCCCGCAAATTTCCACTGGTGATATGCTCCGCGCCGCCATCAAGGCCGGTACCGAACTGGGCATGGCCGCGAAAAAGGTGATGGACGCGGGCGGGTTGGTTTCGGACGACATCATCATCGGCCTGGTCAAGGACCGCCTGGCCCAGCCGGACTGCGCCAATGGCTACCTGTTCGACGGCTTCCCGCGCACCATCGCCCAGGCCGACGCCATGAAGGATGGCGGCGTGGCGGTCGACTACGTGCTGGAAATCGCCGTGCCGGATGAGCAGATCATCGAGCGCATCGACGGTCGCCGCTGCCATCCGGGCTCGGGCCGCGTCTACCACGTCAAGTTCAACCCGCCCAAGGTCGACGGCAAGGACGACGTCACCGGCGAAGACCTGGTGCAGCGCGACGACGACAAGGCCGAGGTGGTCAAGAAGCGCCTGGACGTGTATCACAACCAGACCGAAGTGCTGCTGGGCTACTACAACGACTGGGCACAGTCGGGCCAGGCCGGCGCGCCGAAGTACCGCCGCATCGAGGGCGTGGGCCCGGTCGAGGAAATTCGCGACGCAGCGTTTGCCGCGCTGTCGAAATAAGGCGTAGAGTAGAGCGGACCGATGGTCCGCTTTTTTTTTCGCCCGTGCCATCCCGCATTTTTGAAGTTTTGCAGTTCGCACGTGAAGTGTGGTTTGTAGGCTTACTCAACAAAAATAAAGGGGACAATATGGCAGCCAGCTTATGGTTTGCAGTGGCCTGCGGCATTCTCGCCGTGGTGTACGGACTCTGGTCGCGCAGCTGGATTTTGCGACAGGACGCGGGCAATCCGCGCATGCAGGAAATCGCGCTTGCGATTCAACAAGGCGCCGCCGCCTACCTGGCGCGCCAGTACCGCACCATCGCCATCGTTGGCGTGGTGCTGCTGATACTCCTCGGTGTGTTCCGCGACGTCAATACCGCGATCGGCTTTCTGATCGGCGCGGTGCTGTCCGGCGCCTGCGGCTTCATCGGCATGAATGTGTCGGTGCGCGCCAATGTGCGCACCGCGCAGGCGGCCGCCACCGGCATGAACGAGGCGCTCAACGTCGCCTTCAAGGGCGGCGCCATCACCGGCATGCTGGTGGTGGGGCTGGGCCTGCTGGGCGTGGCCTTGTTCTATCTGTTCCTGGTGGCGGGCGTGGGACCGGGCGCCGACCTGCACCAGATGATCGAGCCGCTGATCGGGCTGGCGTTCGGTGCCTCGCTGATTTCGATTTTCGCGCGGCTGGGCGGCGGCATCTTCACCAAGGGCGCCGACGTTGGCGCCGATCTGGTTGGCAAGGTCGAGGCCGGCATTCCGGAGGACGACCCGCGCAACCCGGCGGTGATTGCCGATAACGTCGGCGACAACGTCGGCGACTGCGCCGGCATGGCCGCCGACCTGTTTGAAACCTATGTGGTGACGCTGATCGCCACCATGCTGCTGGGCGCGCTGCTGATGGGCGCGGCCGGCACCACGGCGGTGGTGTATCCGCTGCTGCTGGGGGCGGTGTCGATCATCGCCTCCATCATCGGCTGCTCGATGGTCCGGGCCAGGCCGGGCAAGAAGATCATGTCGGCACTGTACACCGGGCTGTGGTGGGCGGCCGGGCTGTCGCTGATCGGTTTCGTGGTAGTGACCTGGCAGCTGTGGCCGGACCAGGCGATGCGCATGAGGATGATCGGCTGCACCGTGGTCGGCATCGTGCTGACCGGGCTGATGGTCTACATCACCGAGTACTATACCGGCACCGATTTCGCGCCGGTCAAGCACATCGCCGAGGCGTCGACCACCGGCCACGGCACCAACATCATTGCCGGACTGGGCGTGTCGATGAAGTCGACCGCGTTTCCGGTGCTGGCGGTGTGCGCGGCCATCCTGGTGTCCTACCAGCTGGGCCAGCTGTACGGCGTGGCGATCGCGGCCACGGCCATGCTGTCGATGGCCGGCATCGTGGTGGCGCTGGACGCCTACGGTCCCATCACCGACAACGCCGGCGGCATCGCCGAAATGTCCGGCATGCCGGATGCGGTGCGGGCCATCACCGATCCGCTGGACGCGGTCGGCAACACCACCAAGGCGGTCACCAAGGGCTATGCGATCGGCTCGGCCGGGCTGGCGGCGCTGGTGCTGTTTGCCGACTACACGCACGCGCTGGAGTCGGCCGGGCGCTCGGTCACGTTTGATTTGTCGAATCCGATGGTCATCGTCGGCCTGATCATTGGCGGCCTGGTGCCGTATCTGTTCGGCGCCATGGCGATGGAGGCGGTGGGGCGCGCGGCCGGCGCCGTGGTGGTCGAGGTGCGCCGCCAGTTCCGCGACATCCCGGGCATCATGGAGGGCACCGGCAAGCCGGAGTACGACAAGGCGGTTGACATGCTGACCGCCTCGGCCATCAAGGAAATGATCGTGCCGTCGCTGTTGCCGGTGGTGGTGCCGATCCTGGTCGGCATGCTGCTGGGCTCGGCCGCGCTGGGCGGCATGCTGATGGGCACCATCATCACCGGGCTGTTCGTGGCGATTTCGATGACCACCGGCGGCGGCGCCTGGGACAACGCCAAGAAATACATCGAGGACGGCCATTACGGCGGCAAGGGCTCGGACGCGCACAAGGCGGCCGTGACCGGCGACACCGTCGGCGACCCGTACAAGGACACCGCCGGGCCGGCCGTCAATCCGCTGATCAAGATCATCAACATCGTCGCGCTGCTGCTGGTGCCGCTGCTGCCGGCGTCCGGCTGGCTGGCGGTCTCGGCGCCGGCGCCGATGACCGCGCCGGCCCTGGCGCCACCGCCGCCGGCGCCACCGGCGACTCCGCTGACGGCGCCGGGCGCGGCGGACATGCCGCCAGCCCTCGACGGCGGACCGGGCCATCCGCCCGCTGACGGGCCGATGCCTGCGGCGCCGGCGCAAGGTGGTGCCAGCCCCGGCCATCCTCCATCCCCGCCGCCGGGCGAAACGCCGTCGCCTTCACCGAGGTAAGTTACCAATTGTTTCCGTGGCTTCCCTCCAATCGTGCATCTGCTAATAATGGAGGCAGGAGGGAAGACCATGAGCCTCATCAAACCTGCCGCGCTGACGGCCGCATTTCTGATTGGCATGCTGGTGTGCGAAGTGGCCTGGGCCGACGAGACCGAGGTGGCGGACGACTACGCCAAATTGCCCATCTGTACCCTGAACGCCGACGGCACCAGGCTGGCCGTCGAGCCCTGCCGCACGGCGCCGGCGCGCAAGCCCATGCCGCGCCGTCCGGTGCCGCAAATCATCGACCCCATGCCGACAGTGGCGCGTCCGCAACAGCCGGCCATGCCGCCGGTAACGCCATCGCCGCCGCTGCCAAGCCTGACCTCGCCGCCCCGTGCGCCGGTGCCGGTGACCGGCTGCGACACCGCCGGCTGCTACGGCGCCAATGGCGTGCGCTATAATAACGTCGGCAAGGGCGTCATCACACCCTCGGGCAAAACCTGCACCCGCGCAGGCGGCGCCATTCAATGTTAAGCAAAATGTGTCATAAAGCAATTTTAATTGTTTTTGAGATATTTTGATCTTTTCAGCTTTTCTTCTGATAGAATAGCTGTAATGCAATTCAAGTTGATGCGCTTCAATGAAAGCGCTTCCAACGACGCGGCTGACACCACGGTGGCCGCCTCATCGTCCGGCCCAGAAATCGCCGGCAGTTACCCCATACTATCTGTCATCAATTTACTGGAGCCTGCGTCCATGCGCATCAAAACTGTCCTGCTGTCCCTGTCCGCCATCGCTGCCCTGAGCGCGAGCGTCGCCAACGCCGCCTCGACCAATCTGATCCAGAACGGCGATTTCAGCCAGACCACCAACGGCAACAACAACCAGGTGGGCCACACCGCCGGCGTCTCCGGTGAAACCATGCTGAACGGCTGGACCAGCTACGACGGCAACAACGGCGGTTACAACTTCGTGCTCAACAGCAATCAAGTCACCACCACCGCCTCGCGCATCTGGCTGCAGAGCTTTACCGCCCAGTCGAACGGCGGCAACTTCTTCGCCTCGGATTCGCAATGGCATCCGGGCGTACTGTCGCAGACCATCAACGGGCTGACCGTGGGCAGCAAGTACACGCTGACCTTCGACTACGCGCTGGGCCAGCAAACCGGCTTCACCGGCGGCAATACCGACTACTGGCAAGTGCTGTTCGGCCAATCGGCCTCGGCGCACAACCTGGAACACGGCCTGACCCCGGCCAACACGGCGGTGCAAAACAGCGACGCGCTGACCATCGCCCAGGGCGGCTTCAGCGGCTGGCACACCGCCAGCATGACCTTCACCGCGCAGGACGCCAGCCAGGTGCTGTCGTTCTTCGCCAAGGGTGCGGAAGGCGCGCCACCGTTCCTGCTGCTGGACAATGTGTCGATGACCGCCGCCGTGCCTGAGCCATCGACCTGGGGCATGCTGCTGGGCGGCATGGGCCTGGTGGGCTTCATGGCCCGCCGCCGCGCCGCCAAGCGCGCCTGATCCGTTCGCATTCGTCGCCACCGGCGCATCCTGACAGGTGCGCCGCTTGACCTTCATGCACCTCTCCCTGCACGAATTCGCGCTTGCCGTCCTGCGTCTCAGCCTGTGGCTGATGGTGCTGACGATCATCTTCGTGCCGCTGGAACGCTGGTTCGGCGTCCGGCACGCGCCGCGTCCGCGCCGCGAACTTGTCCACGACCTGGTCTACTACGTCATCAGCAGCCTGATGCCGGTTTTCGTGCTCAGCGTGATCACCGCGCTGCTGGCGGTGGCGGCCCGGCGCCTGGTGCCGGACGCGCTGATCGCCGCGCTGCAAACGCTGCCGCAGTGGGCGCGGCTGGCGCTGGCCTTCCTGGTCGCCGAGACCGGCTTCTACTGGGGGCACCGCCTGAGCCATGAACTGCCGTGGCTGTGGCGCTTCCACGCGCTGCATCACCGCACCGAGCAGATGGGCTTCCTGGCCAATACCCGTACCCATCCGGTGGACATGGTGGTGACGCGGTTGTTCGGCCTGGTGCCGTTGTATTTGCTGGGGCTGGCCAGTCCCAGTGTGGCCGGCAGCGGGGCGCCGGTGGTGTTGCTGGTGGTGGGGACGCTGTGGGGCTTTTTCATCCACGCCAACCTGCGCTGGCGGCTGGGTCCGCTGGAATGGCTGGTGTCGACGCCGGCGTTCCACCACTGGCACCATACGCGGCACGACCACATTGACCGCAACTACGCCTCCACCTTGCCGTTTCTCGACCGCGTGTTTGGCAGCCACTATTTGCCGAAGCACTGGCCGGCGGAATACGGCACCGACACGCCGCACGCCGTCACCATCAGCGGCCAGTTGCTCGATCCGCTGCTCCCGGCAAAAAAATAACCCCCAACCGAAGGGGTCTGACCCCGTACGGGGTCAGACCCCGGCCGCAGCGCTGTGCGGGTTGCCCGGCTCCAAATACGCTACAATGGTTACGTTTACGTAAACGTCAAATAAAACCAGGAGACCCCATGCAAATCAACGACAGCGTATTCATCATCACCGGCGGCGCCTCCGGCCTGGGCGCGGCCACGGCGCGCATGCTGGCCGCGCACGGCGGCAAAGTCGTGCTGGCCGACCTGCAGGCCGACGCCGGCCACACCCTGGCCGCCGAACTCAACGGCACCTTCCTTCGCTGCGACGTCACCTCCGAAACCGACGGCAAGGCCGTGGTCGACGCCGCGCTGGCCCAGGGCACGCTGCGCGGCCTCATCAACTGCGCCGGCATCGCCCCGGCCGCCAAAACGGTCGGCAAGGACGGCCCGCACCCGCTCGACCTGTTCCAGCGCGTGATCGCCATCAACTTGGTCGGCACCTTCAACATGGCCCGCCTGGCCGCCGACGCCATGAGCAAGAACGCGCCGCTCGACACCGGCGAACGCGGCGTCATCATCAACACCGCCTCGGTGGCCGCCTTCGACGGCCAGATCGGCCAGGCCGCCTACGCCTCGTCCAAGGCCGCCGTCGCCGGCCTGACGCTGCCGATGGCGCGCGACCTGTCGCGCAACGGCATCCGCGTGATGACCATCGCCCCCGGCATCTTCGAAACGCCGATGTTGATGGGCATGCCGCAAGAAGTGCAAGACGCGCTCGGCGCCATGGTGCCGTTCCCGCCGCGCCTCGGCAAGCCGGACGAATACGCCTCGCTGGCCAAGGCCATCATCGAGAACCCGATGCTCAACGGCGAAACCATCCGCCTCGACGGCGCCATCCGCATGCAGCCGAAGTAGTACACAACTAAAACGATCTAAACGATTTCGTGTACGATTCAAGGTGATAGCGCGCGCGGCGCCAGCCGCGCGCTTTCATTTTGGAGAGTCCATGAAGCAGATGAAGATCCTGGCGCTGAGCCTCGCATTGATGGGTGCCCTGCAGGCGCCCGCCCACGCCCAGAAGGCGACCACGCCCGACGCGGCGCCGGAAATCGCCACCGGCTACGCCGCCAAGGTCGGCAAATCCTCGCAACAATTCATGGTGGCCGCCGCCAACCCGCTGGCCACGCAGGCCGGCTACCAGATCCTGAAGCAGGGCGGCACGGCGATCGACGCCGCCATCGCCGTGCAAGTGGTGCTGACGCTGGTGGAGCCGCAATCGTCCGGCATCGGCGGCGGCTCGTTCCTGATGTACTCCGACGGCAAGTGCGTGCAATCCTACGATGGCCGCGAAACCGCGCCCGCCAGCGCGGACGAGCATCTGTTCCAGGACAAGGACGGCAAGCCGCTGTCGCGCGCGCAGGGCATCGTCGGCGGCCGCTCGGTCGGCGCGCCGGGCGTGCTGCGCATGCTGGAGCTGGCGCACAAGCAGCACGGCAAGCTGGCGTGGAAGACGCTGTTCCAGCCGGCTATCCAGCTGGCGGAAAACGGCTTTGCCGTCAGCCCGCGCCTGAACGCGCTGATCTCCAACGACAAATACCTGGCGCGCGACCCGGTGGCGCGCGCCTATTTCTATGATGCCGACGGCAAGCCGCGCGCGGTTGGCTACATCCTGAAGAACCCCGAGCTGGCGCGCACGCTGCGCGAAATCGCCGATGGCGGCGCGGACGCCTTCTACAAGGGCCGCATCGCGCAGGACATCGCCGCCAAGGTGGCCGCGCATCCCACCAATCCGGGCAAGCTGACCGCCGCCGACATCGCCGGCTACCAGGCCAAGGAGCGCGCGCCGGTCTGCAGCGACTACAAGCAGTGGACCGTGTGTGGCGCGCCGCCGCCATCGTCCGGCGGCATCGCCATCGCGCAGATGCTGGGCATCCTGGAGTTCAAGGACATCAGTCCGTACAAGCCGGTCAACGGCCAGCTGACCGCGCAGGGCATCCACCTGTTCACCGAAGCGGGCCGCCTGGCCTTCGCCGACCGTAACCGCTACCTCGCCGACACCGACTTCATTCCGCTGCCCGGCAACGGCATCAGCGCCATGCTGGACAAGGGCTACCTGAAGCAGCGCGCGTCGCTGATCGGCGAGCAGTCGATGGGCACCGCGCCGTATGGCACGCCGGCCACCATGCAGGTCGCGTGGGGCACCGACAACGCGATCCAGACGCCATCCACCTCGCATTTCGTGGCGGTGGACAAGTTCGGCAATGCGCTGTCCATGACCACGTCGGTCGAAGACGCCTTCGGCGCGCGCCAGATGGTCGATGGCTTCATGTTGAACAACCAGCTGACCGATTTCTCGTTCGACTCGCAGGACGCCGACGGCCCGATCGCCAACCGCGTCCAGGCGGGCAAGCGCCCGCGCAGCGCCATGTCGCCGACGCTGGTGTTCGAGAAGGGCACGCACAAGCTGGTGCTGGCCACTGGCTCGCCGGGCGGTTCGGCCATCATCAACTATGTGGCCAAGGTGCTGGTGGGGACGCTGGACTGGGGCCTGGACGTGCAGCAGGCCATCGGCCTGCCCAACATCGGCAGCCGCAATGGTCCGACCGAACTGGAGGCGGGACGCGTCAGCCGCGCCGTGGTGGCGGAGCTGAAGGCGCGCGGCCATGATATCCGCGAATATGACCAGAACTCCGGCCTGCAAGGCATCCAGCGCCGCACCGTCAACGGCAAGCAGGAATGGTTCGGCGGCGCCGACCCGCGCCGCGAAGGCGTGGTGCTGGGCGACTGATCGCTATGAAAACCGCGTAGACCCTGCTAATCTTGCAAGATGGGACTACAAAAGAAAACTGGCTTGATCCTCACCGGCGGCGGTGCGCGGGCCGCCTACCAGGTCGGCGTGCTGCAGGCGATTTCGGAGATTCTGTGGGAGGAGGGCTGGCCGCCGGCCCGCAATCCGTTCGACATCATCTGCGGCACCTCGGCCGGCGCGATCAACGCCACGGCCTTGGCTTGTCGCGCCGATAACTTCGGCGAGGGCGTACAAAAGCTGCTGGACGTCTGGCAGCACATCGAAGTGGAGCAGGTGTACCGCGCCGATTCGCTGGGCGTGATCCGCTCCGGCGCGCGCTGGCTGTCGCTGTTGTCCTTCGGCTGGCTGCTGCGCAAATGGCGCGCCGCGCCGCCGGCCTCCCTGCTGGACAACACGCCGCTGGTCGGCCTGCTGCACCGCATGCTCGATCTGCCGCGCCTCGACAGTGTGCTGTCCGAAGGCCTGCTGCACGCGCTGGCCGTCACCGCCTCGTCCTACAGCGCCGGCAACCACCTGACGTTTTACCAGACCGCGGCCGACATTGCGCCGTGGATCCGCATGCAGCGCGTGGCGCTGCAGGACCAGATCGGCGTCGAGCACCTGCTGGCGTCATCGGCAATTCCGTTCATCTTCCCGGCCACGCCGCTGTACATGGGCGGCCACCGCGAGTACTGCGGCGATGGCTCGATGCGCCAGTTGGCGCCGATTTCCCCGGCCATCCACCTCGGCGCCAGCAAGGTGCTGGTGGTGGGCGCCGGCCGCCTGACCGAACCGGCGCGCAGCGCCGCCGAAAAAAACGCCGCCCGCTCTCCGAGCCTGGCGCAGATCGCCGGCCACGCGCTGTCGTCGATCTTCCTCGACGGCCTGGCGGTGGACATCGAGCGGCTGGAGCGCATCAACAAGACGCTGTCGATGCTGCCGCCGGAGCTGCTGGAGAAGACGCCGCTCAAGCCGGTGCGACTGCTGGTGATCGCGCCGTCCGAGCGGCTGGACGATATCGCCAGCCGCCACATCGCCAGCCTGCCGGCGCCGATCCGCACCATGCTCTCGGGCATAGGCGCGACCGAGGCGCGCGGCGCCGCGCTGGCGTCCTACCTGTTGTTTGAATCGACCTACACCTGCGAGTTGATCCGCCTCGGCCAGCGCGACACCTTCGCCCGCAAGAGCGACGTGCTGGCCTTCTTTGAATCCTGATGCATGCCGAATCCTGAACGCCTTTGCCGCTGGCTGCTGCTGCCGGTCCTGATGCTGTGGTGGGCCACGGCATGGGCCGGCGCGCCGCCGCGCAGCCTGCGCTTCGAGCAGCTCAGCGTCGAACACGGGCTGGCGCAGGAAACCGTGCTGGCCATCGCCCAGGACCGGCAAGGCTTCATCTGGCTCGGCACCCAGGCCGGCCTGACACGCTTCGACGGCTACCGCACCGTGACCTACAAGAGCGCCGTCGCCGATGCGCGCAGCCTGGTGGACAACTGGGTGCGGGTGCTGCACCTCGACCCCGCCGGCCAGCTCTGGGTGGGCACCGACGGCGGGCTGGATCGCTATGACTCTGCCACCCGTACCTTCACCCATTTTCTGCCACGCGAGTCGGCGCAGCGCGGCAACGGCAACCGCCACGTGCGCGCCATTGCAGACGACGGCCAGGGCGGCCTGTGGGTGGCCAGCGCCGACGGCCTGCATCACTTCGACCCGGCCAGCGGGCGCTTCACCAGTTGGCACCACGATCCGTCCGACGCCGGCAGCCTGTCCAACGACCACGTGACGGCACTGGCGCGCGACGCGGCGGGCCGCCTGTGGGTGGGCACCGCCTCCGGCCTGGACATGCTGCCGCCCGGCGCCACCCGCTTCCAGCACTACAGCATCGACGCCAGCGGCGACAGCAAATTCAATTCGGTGACGGCGCTACAGGTGGACAGCGCGCAGACGCTGTGGGTCGGCACCCAGGGCGGGCTGGAACAATGGCGCCTGTTGGCCGCCGACCCGCAGCGCCGCCGGCTTGGCCCGCGCGAGGGCGTGCATGCGGGCGTCAGCATCACGGCGCTGTACCAGGACGGCGAGTCGACGCTGTGGGCCGGTTCGCTGGCCGATGGCCTGTTCCGCTGGATGCCGGCGGAGGAGCGCATGGTGCCGTATCGCCATCAGGTGGGCGATCCGCACAGCGTGGCCGACAACCAGATTTCGGCGCTGTTCCGCGACCGCGTCGGCACGCTGTGGGTGGGCACGTGGAACGATGGCGTCAGCCGGGTCGACATGGGCAGCGGCGGTTTCGCGCGCATCGTGCGCCAGGTGGAGCAGGCCAACTCGCTGTCCGACAACAAGGTGCGCGCCATCCTGTCGGACGGCCGCGGCAAGCTGTGGCTGGGCAGCAGCGGCGGTCTCAATCTGTACGATCCGGTGACCGGCGAGAGCAAGGTGTGGCGCCACGATCCGCTGCGCGCCAACACCATCAGCGACGACCAGGTGACGGCGCTGTGGCGCGAGAAGAACGGCAACCTGTGGCTGGGCGGGCCGGCCGGCCTGAATCACCTCAACCTGGCCACCGGCGCGGTGCGCGCCGTGTCCTTCGTGCGCGGCGACCCCGCCAGCGACACCATCCGCAACATCGTGCAGGACCGCGCCGGCATCCTGTGGATCGCCTCGCGCGGCGGCCTGCACCGGCTAGACCCGCAGACCATGGACGTGCGCACCTACCGCCACGATCCGGCCGACAGCAACAGCCTGTCGGACAACGTGGTGCGGCCGATCCTGGAGGATCGCAAGGGCCAGCTGTGGGTCGGCACCTTCAACGGCCTGGATCTGCTGGACCGCAAGAGCGGCACCTTCCGCCACTTCCGCCGCGATCCGGCTGATCCGCGCAGCCTCAGTCACGACGAGGTGCACTACCTGTACGAAGACGCGCGCGGCACCATCTGGGTCGGCACGGCGGCGGGCCTGAACCGCATGGAGCAGATGGCCGACGGCGCCGTGCGCTTCCGCCGCTACCTGCGCCAGGACGGCATCGCCGACGACGCCATCGCCTCCATCCTGCCGGACGATGCCGGCAACCTGTGGATGAGCACCAACAGCGGCCTGTCGCGCCTCAACGTGGAAACGGGGCTGGTGCGCAACTACAGCGGCGCTGACGGCACCATCGAGGGCGCCTATTTCGACGGCGCCGCGCTGCGCACACCGGACGGCACGCTGTACTTCGGTGGCTTTAACGGTATCACCGCCTTCTCGCCGACCGACGTGCGCGAAAACAGCGTGGCGCCCACGGTGGCAATCACCGACTTCCAAATCTTTAACAAGTCGGTCAAGCCGGGGCAGGGCGAACATCCCGACGTGCTGAAGACCGCCATTGAACACACCAGCGCCCTGACGCTGCCGGAATCCGACTCGGTGTTTTCGCTGGAGTTCGCGGCGCTGCACTACGCGGCGCCGCAGCGCAACCGCTTCGCCTACCAGTTGCAGGGCTTTGACCAGGACTGGGTGGTGACCGACTCCACCAAGCGCTTTGCCACCTACACCAACCTCGATCCCGGCAAATACCTGTTCCGCGTGAAGGCCGCCAACAAGGACGGCATCTGGAACGATAACGCCGCCACGCTGGAGATCACTATCCAACCGCCATTCTGGAAAACCTGGTGGTTCCGCACGCTGATGGTGTGGGTGGCGATGGGCGCCGCCTATGCGGCCTACCACGCGCGCGTGCGCAGCCTGCGCCACCAGCAGCTGCGGCTGGAGCATCTGGTCGGATCGCGCACGGCGGAGGTGGAATACAAGAACCACCAACTGCAACAGCAGAAGCACGAACTGGAACGGCGCCGCCTGGAAGCCGAGGCGCAGCGCGCCGAGGCCGAGCAGCGCCGCATCGACACCGAGCGCCAGAAAGAGGAAGTGGAGCAGGCCCACCGCAACATCTCGGTGCTGAGTGAGCTGGGACGCGAGATGAGCGCCTCGCTGGACATGGAAACCACCATGCAGACGCTGTACCGCCACGTGCACCACCTGATGCACGCGCCGATCTTCGGCATCGGCTTCGTGCGCGAGGCCGACGGCGTGATCGACTTCCCGTTCGCCATCGAGGGCGGCGTGCGCACCCATCCCTACCAGCGCCGGCTGGACCAGCCCAACCAGCTGGCCGTGTGGTGCATCAGCCAGCGCAAGCCGATCCTGATCAACGACTTCCAGAACGAGTACCGCGACTACATGGACGAATCCGGCCTGGCCACGCTGACGCCCTGCGTGCGCGAGGACGGTGTGCCGGCGGCGCCGGCGCATTCGCTGATGTACGCGCCGCTGATCGTCGGCGACAAGGTGGTGGGCCTGCTCAGCGTGCAGAGCACGGAGCGCAACGCCTACCAGCGCGTCCACATGGACATGTTGCAGACGCTGGCCGCGCACGCCGCCGTCGGCCTGGAAAACGCGCGCGCCTACCAGCAGCTGGAAGAGACGCTGCAAACCCTGCGCCACACGCGCGACCAATTGCTGGCGCAGGAGCGCCAGGTGCGGCTGCACACCGAGGAGCTGGCGCTGGCCAACCGCGCCTTGCAGGACAACGAGGAGCGGCTGCGCTACGCCAAGCAGAAGGCGGAAGACGCCACCCGCCAGAAGTCCGAGTTCCTGGCCAATATGAGCCACGAGATGCGCACGCCGCTGGCCGGCGTGATCGGCATGCTGGGCTTCGCGCTGCGCGACGCCTCGCTGGCGCCGGGCACGCGCGAGCAGATCCTGCGCGGCCAGGCCAATGCGCAGTCGCTGCTGTCCATCATCAACGACCTGCTGGATTTCTCCAAGATCGAGGCGGGCAAGCTGACCATCGAGAACATCGACTTCTCGCTGTCGGCGGCGGTGGAAAACGTGGTCAGCCTGTTCGAGGAGCAGGCGGCCGCGCACAGCGTCGGCTTCCGCCTGGAGTTTGCCGACGACCTGCCGCAATTCGTGGTGGGCGACCCCACGCGCCTGCGCCAGGTGCTGGTCAACCTGGTGGGCAACGCCTTCAAGTTCACGCAGCAGGGCATGGTGACCATGCGCGTGGAGCGGGTGCCCGACGATGGCGCCGACAACCGCATCCGCTTCAGCGTGTCCGATACCGGCATCGGCATCGAGGCCGACGCCATCCCGCGCCTGTTCCAGCAGTTCGAGCAGGCCGACGCCTCCACCACGCGCCGCTACGGCGGCACCGGCCTGGGGCTGGCGATCTGCCGCCAGCTGGTGGAGCTGATGGGCGGCAGCATCAATGCCGTCAGCACGCCGGGGCAGGGCAGCACCTTCCTGTTCGAGCTGCCGCTGCCGAACGGCGTGGCGCCGCCGGTGGTGCCGCACGTGCCGCGCGAGCCGCACAGCCACCAGCTCAAGGTGCTGTGCGCGGAAGACTTCCCCACCAACCAGATCATCATCCGCATGATGCTGGAAGACCTGGGCCACAAGGTGGACATCGCCGCCAACGGCGCGCTGGCCGTCAAGGCCTGCTCGCTGACGCGCTATGACCTGATCCTGATGGACGGCCGCATGCCGGAAATGGACGGCGCCAGCGCCACGCGCCTGATCCGCTCCGGCGGCCCGGATGGCGCGCCGGTGCGCGACCAGGAACTGATGATCATCGCGCTGACCGCCAACGCCAGCGAGGAGGACCGCAGCCGCTACCTGGCCGCCGGCATGGACGACTTCCTCACCAAGCCGATCGACGAGGACAAGCTGCACTTCCAGCTCAGTCGCGCGATCGAACGCCAGCTGCAGCGCGGCTTCCAGCTGCCGCGCATGCAGCCGCGCGTCTCCCCGGCGGCCGGCACGCCGGAACTGGACGCCATGTTCGGCGTGGCGCCGGCGTCGCTGGAGACGTCGCGCCTGGCGCAGCACAGCGGCGGCGCTAGCGATCTGAAAGCCCGCCTGCGCAGTGTTTTCAGCCAGGATGCGCCGCTGCGGCTGGCGGATCTGGAACAGGCGGTGGCGGAGCGCGACAGCGACACCGCCAGTCGTCTGCTGCACGGCATGAAGGGCAGCGCCGGTTACCTGGAAGAGCAGGAGCTGCAGGCGCTGTGCGGCGATCTGGAAGGCGAGGCGGATCACGGCAACTGGGCGCAGCTGGAAGCGGCCATGCCGCATTTGCGGCGCCTGCTGGCGCGCGCGGCCGGCGCACAGTAAGTTGCAAGAAATGCTTATTGATATAATATCGGTACAAACGACACGAGGAGCCACATGAAAGTTCTGGTAGTGGACGATGATGTCGTCTCACGCATGGTGCTGATGCACCTGATCGATAGCTGCGGCAAGTTCGATATCGTCGAAGCCGAGGATGGCGCCGACGCCTGGCAGCAGCTGGAGGACGGCCTGCGGCCGGCCATCTGCTTCTGCGACCTGCGCATGCCACGCCTGTCCGGCATCGAGCTGCTGCAACGGGTGAAGGCGCATGCGGAACTGGACAACATGCCGTTTGTGCTGGTGACGTCGGCCAACGACAAGGAAACCGTGCTGGAAGCCACCAAGGCCGGCGCCGCCGGCTACATCGTCAAGCCATTCCAGGCGGAGCAGGTGCGGGTGCACCTGGCGGGCTTTCTCGACCAGGCGGCCAGCGGCTCCGAGCACCAGGCCGAAGCGCCCGCGGACACCCAGCGCCGCCTCGGCATCAACGCCGAACGTCTGCTGGTGTACCTGACCGGCTTCCAGAACCAGCTGACCGCCGCCGCCGCCGATCTGGACGCGGCGCTGGCCAAGGGCGACCAGCAGGACGCGCAGGTGCGCATCGACCGCCTGCACGCCGGCTGCGTCACGCTCGGCCTGCACGGCGCCGCCGCCGCGCTGAAAAGCTTTGCGCCGCAGCGCCTGTCCAACGACGAAGTGCAGGCCGTGCTGGCGGACGTGGCGCGCGCGGTCGGCCACCAGGCCGGCCTGGTGCGCCAGAGCGGCGGCTGACCAAGAATCGCTTGATGTTGATATAGTTTAAGCTTAAAGTATCTGGGTTGCAGTGGATACCTGTCGACTTCCAACTTCAAGGCGATCATGAATCAACCTCTCGCAGCCAGTGCCCACACCGACCATTTCGCCCGCGAGCACCTGCCGCCGCGCGACCAGTGGCCGGAATTCCGCTTCGACCTCCCCGAACTGCAATACCCCGCACGCCTCAATTGCGTGGCCCTGCTGCTCGACCATGGCGCCCAGGCGCATCCCGACCGCATCGCCATCCGCGGCGCGCGCCAGGCATGGACGTACGCCCAACTTCGGCAGCAGGTGGACCGCATCGCCCACGTGCTACGCGGCCCGATGCGGCTGGAGCCGGGCAACCGCGTGCTGCTGCGCGGCGCCAACTGCCCGCTGATGGCGGCCTGCATTCTGGCGGTGCTGAAGGCGGGGCTGATCGCTGTGCCCACCATGCCGCTGCTGCGCGCGCGCGAGCTGGGCGCCATCGCCGGCAAGGCGCAGATCAACGCCGTGCTGTGCGCCGACGGCCTGCGCGCGGAACTGGAAGCGGCGGAACTGCCGGCCGCCGCCCGCGCACGCACGCTGTGGTTCGGCGGCACCGGCGAGAACGCGTGCCCCGAGGCGGCCCCCGAGGCGGCCGCGGTCCCCGGCTCGCTGGAAGCGCTGATGGCCGCGCAGCCGTCGCACTTCGACGCCGTTGACACAGCGGCCGACGACGTCTGCCTGATCAGCTTCACCTCCGGCACCACCGGCATCCCCAAGGGCACGATGCACTTTCATCGCGATGTGATGGCGATCTGCGACTGCTTCCCGCGCTCGGTACTGCAGTCCCAGTCCAATGACATCTTCATCGGCACGCCGCCGCTGGCCTTCACGTTTGGGCTGGGCGGCCTGCTGCTGTTCCCGCTGCGCGTGGGCGCCACGGCAGTGCTGCTGGAAAAGCTGACGCCCGAGACTCTGCTAAAAGCGATAGAGACGTACCACGCCACGATATGCTTTACTGCACCGACCTTTTATCGGCAGATGGCCGCGCTGGCGGACAAATTTGACCTCGCCAGCCTGCGCAAAAGCGTGTCGGCCGGCGAAGCGCTGCCGCTGGCCACGCGCGAAAGCTGGCGCCAGGCCACGGGACTGATCATGATCGACGGCATAGGCGCGACGGAACTGCTGCACATCTTTATCGCGGCTGCCGGCGACTGCGTGCGGCCCGGCGCCACCGGCAAGCCGGTGCCGGGCTACCAGGCCTGCATCCTCGACCCGCACGGCAAGCCGGTGGGGCCGGGCGTGATTGGCCGGCTGGCCGTCAAGGGCCCGACCGGCTGCCGCTACCTGGCCGACGAGCGGCAGAACGACTACGTGCTGGACGGCTGGAACCTGACCGGGGACGCCTACGAGATGGATGCCGACGGCTACTTTTACTACCGCTCGCGCACCGACGACATGATCATCTCGGCCGGCTACAACATCGCCGGGCCGGAAGTGGAAGACGCGCTGCTGCGCCATCCCGCCGTGGCGGAGTGCGGCGTGATCGGCAAGGCCGACGAGGAACGCGGACAGATCGTGGAAGCGCACGTGGTGCTGCGCGCCGGCCACGAAGCCTCGCCGCAACTGGCGGCGCAGTTGCAGGAATTCGTAAAAGAGCAGATCGCGCCGTACAAGTATCCGCGCGCGATCCGCTTTCTCAAGGCCTTGCCGCGCACCGAAACCGGCAAGCTGCAACGTTTCAAATTACGCGATCACCCATGAAGATACTGTGCATAGGCGGCGGCCCGGCGGGCCTGTATTTTGCGCTGCTGATGAAAAAGCAGAATCCGGATCACCAGATCACGGTGGTGGAGCGCAACCGTCCCTACGACACCTTTGGCTGGGGCGTGGTGTTTTCCGACCAGACGCTGGGCAACCTGATGGAAGCCGACGCGCCGACCGCGCACGCCATCGAGGCCTCGTTCAACCATTGGGATGACATCGACGTCTTCTACAAGGGCGAGAAAGTCACCTCCGGCGGCCATGGCTTTTGCGGCATCGGCCGCAAGCACCTGCTCAATATCTTGCAGCACCGCTGCGAAGAACTGGGCGTGTCGCTGGTGTTTGAAACCGAGGTGGCCGACGAGCGGCAGTACGACGCGGACCTGATCATCGCCTCCGATGGCCTGAACAGCCGCATCCGCGCACGCCATGCGGACAGCTACCAGCCACAGATCGAGCAGCGTCATTGCCGCTTCGTGTGGCTGGGCACCCGCAAGAAGTTCGACGCCTTCACCTTCGCGTTCAAACAGACGGAGCACGGCTGGTTCCAGGCCCACATCTACCAGTACGACGCCGATACCTCCACCTTCATCGTCGAAACGCCGGAAACGGTGTGGCGCGCGGCCGGGCTAGAAGCCATGAGCCAGGAAGAATCTATCGCCTACTGCGAACGCCTGTTTGCCGACCAACTGGAGGGCCACAAGCTGATGTCCAACGCCGCCCACCTGCGCGGATCGGCCATGTGGATCAAGTTCCCCCGCATCGTCTGCGGCCGCTGGGTACACTGGAACGGCGCCACGCCGGTGGTGCTGATGGGCGACGCCGCGCACACCGCGCATTACTCCATCGGCTCCGGCACCAAGCTGGCGCTGGAAGACGCCATCGAACTGGCGCGCTGCTTCGCCAGCCGGCCGGACATGGCGTCGGCGCTGGCCACGTACGAGGAAGCGCGCGCGGTGGAAGTGCTCAAGCTGCAAAACGCCGCGCGCAACTCGATGGAGTGGTTCGAAAACGTCGACCGCTACAGCGCCATGGAGGCGCCGCAGTTTGCCTACTCCATGCTGACGCGCAGCCAGCGCCTGTCGCACGAAAATCTGCGCCTGCGCGACGCCGCCTACGTGGCGGACTACGAACGCTGGTTCGCCGCCCGCGCCGCCCAAGCCGTACAAGCCACACCAGCCGATTCAGCCGCGCAGCCAGCGCCGCCGATGTTCACGCCATACAAAGTGCGTGGCCTGACACTGAAAAACCGCATCCTCGTCTCGCCGATGGCGCAATACAGCGCGGTGGACGGCGTGGTCGGCGACTACCACCTCGCGCATCTCGGCGCCCGCGCGTTGGGCGGCGCCGCGCTGGTGATCGCGGAGATGACCTGCGTCTCCGCCGACGCCCGCATTACGCCCTACTGTCCCGGCCTGTACGCGCCAGAACACACGCAAGCCTGGAAGCGCATCGTCGATTTCGTCCACGCCAACAGCGACGCCGCCATCGGCGTACAGCTCGGCCACGCCGGCGCCAAGGGCTCCACGCGCGCCATGTGGGACGGCATCGACCAGCCGCTCGACAAGGACAACTGGCCGCTGGTCTCCGCCTCGCCGCAACAATACCTGCAAGGCATATCGCAAACCGCGCGCGAAATGACCGCCGCCGACATGGACCGCATCCAGGCCGACTTCGTGCGCGCCACGCTGGCCGCCGAAGAAGCGGGCTTCGACTGGCTGGAACTGCACTGCGCGCACGGCTACCTGCTGTCCTCCTTCATCTCGCCGCTGACCAATCAGCGCGGCGACGACTACGGCGGCAGTCTTGAAAACCGCTGCCGCTATCCGCTGCGCGTGTTCGCCGCCATGCGCGCCGTGTGGCCAGCCCACAAGCCGATGAGCGTACGCATCTCGGCGCACGACTGGGTGGAAGGCGGCATCACGCCGGACGACGCGGTGCGCATCGCGCGCCTGTTCAAGGCGGCTGAAGCCGACATGATCGACTGCTCCTCGGGGCAAGTCAGCAAACAGGAAAAGCCGGTGTACGGCCGCATGTTCCAGACCCCATTCGCGGACCGCATCCGCAACGAGGCCGGCATCGGCGCCATCGCCGTGGGATCGATCTACGAGGCCGACCACGCCAACAGCATCATCGCCGCCGGCCGCGCCGACTTGTGCGCGGTGGGCCGGCCGCACCTGGCCAACCCGGCATGGACGCTGGCGCAGGCGGCCAGCATCGGCTACAAGCATATCGCCTGGCCCAGGCAATACCTGGCCGGCAAACATCAACTGGAAAGAAATCATGGAAGATGAAGAACAGCTGGATCTGGCCAGCCGCCTGACGCAGGACCACCACCAGTCGCTCAAGCTGTGGCTGCGCATGTTGTCATGCACCGTCAAGATCGAGAACGAGATCCGCAGCCGCCTGCGCTCCACCTTCAACATCACGCTGCCGCGCTTCGACCTGATGGCGCAGCTGGAGCGCTTTCCGCAAGGGCTGCGCATGGGGGAACTGTCCAAGCGCATGATGGTCACCGGCGGCAATGTCACCGGCATCACCGACCAGCTGGAGCAGGAAAAGCTGGTGGTGCGCGTGCCCGACCCCAAGGACGGCCGCGCCTACAGCGTCAAGCTCACGCCGGCCGGCCGCAAGGCCTTCGCCACCATGGCGGCGGTGCACGAAGGCTGGATCGCAGAACTGCTGCAGGACGTCTCCGCCGCCGACAAGGGACAACTGATCGAACTGCTGTCCGACATGAAGCAGAAACTGAGGACCGAACCATGAAGTACCTACCCGGCGAACCGCAACAACTGCCCGGCAACCGCGCGTCGCTGGCTGGCTATCGGGCCAGCCACTTCCTGTTTGAGGTCAGCGGCGGCGTCGCCACGCTCACGCTGAACCGCCCGGAACGCAAAAACCCGCTGACATTTGAATCGTACGCCGAGCTGCGCGACCTGTTCCGCGCGCTGGCCTACGCCGACGACGTCAAGGCCGTGGTGCTGACCGGCGCCGGCGACAACTTCTGCTCCGGCGGCGACGTGCATGACATCATTGGTCCGCTTACCCGCCTCGATATGCCCGGCATGCTGGCCTTCACCCGCATGACCGGCGACCTGGTGAAAGCCATGCGCCACTGCCCGCAGCCGATCATCGCCGCGGTGGACGGCGTGTGCGCCGGCGCCGGCGCCATCCTCGCGCTGGCATCGGATATCCGTCTCGGCACGGCGCGCAGCAAGACCGCCTTCCTGTTCACGCGCGTGGGCCTGGCCGGCGCCGACATGGGCGCCTGCTCGCTGCTGCCGCGCGTGATCGGCCAGGGCAGGGCTGCGGAACTGTTGTACACCGGGCGTTCGATGGGCGGCGCGGAGGCCGAGCGCTGGGGCTTCTTCAACAGCCTGCAGGAACCGGAAGCGCTGCTGGACGCCGCGCGCGATTTCGCGCAAGGCCTGGCCAGCGGCCCCACCTTCGCCCACGGCATGACCAAGAAAATGCTGCAGCAGGAGTGGAACATGGGCGTGGACGAAGCCATCGAGGCGGAGGCGCAGGCACAGGCCATCTGCATGGCCACCAACGACTTCCACCGCGCGTATCACGCCTTCGTGGCCAGGCAAAAACCGCAATTCGAGGGCGACTGATGAGCGACAAAAACTACCTGGCGTGGCCGTTCTTCGCGCCGCGCCACGCCGCGCTGGAACAGGCGCTGGACGCATGGGCCGCGCAACACGTGGCCGGCGCGCACACGGACGATGTGGACGCGGCCTGCCGCCAGCTGGTGCGCCAGCTCGGCGAAGGCGGCTGGCTGCGCCACGCCATCGGCGGTGTGGCTTACGGCGGCACCGGCGACAGCATCGACACGCGCGCCATTTGCCTGATCCGCGAAACGCTGGCGCGCCACAACGGCCTTGCCGACTTCGCGTTCGCCATGCAGGGCCTGGGCTCCGGCGCTATTTCGCTGTTTGGCAGCGAGGCCAATCGCGCCGCCTACCTGCCGCGCGTGGCGCGCGGCGACGCGATCGCGGCGTTTGCGCTGTCCGAACCGCAGGCCGGTTCCGACGTCGCCGCCATGCAATGCCAGGCCACGCGCGATGGCGAGCACTATGTGCTGAACGGCGAGAAGACCTGGATCTCCAACGGCGGCATCGCCGATTTCTACGTGGTGTTTGCGCGCACCGGCGAACAGCCCGGCGCACGCGGCATCAGCGCCTTCATCGTCGACGCCGACACGCCGGGGCTGACCATCGCCGAGCGCATCAACGTCATCGCCCCGCATCCGCTGGCGCGCCTGCGCTTCAGCGACTGCCGCGTCCCGGTCGGCCAGCGGCTGGGCGAGGCGGGGCAGGGCTTCAAGGTGGCGATGGCGACGCTGGACGTATTCCGCACCTCGGTGGCGGCCGCCGCGCTGGGTTTCGCGCGCCGCGCGCTGGACGAAGCGCTGCAGCGCGCCACGCAGCGGCAGATGTTCGGCCAGGTGCTGGCCGACTTCCAACTGACGCAGGCCAAGCTGGCCGACATGGCGACCGGCATCGACACCTCGGCGCTGCTGACCTACCGCGCCGCGTGGCAGCGCGACCAGGGCGGCAAGGTCACCAAAGAAGCGGCGATGGCCAAGCTGCACGCCACCGAAACCGCGCAGCAGGTGATCGACGCCGCGCTGCAAATGTTCGGCGGCCTCGGCGTGGTCAGCGGGCAGGTGGTGGAAAACCTGTACCGCGAAATCCGCGCGCTGCGCATCTACGAAGGCGCGAGCGAGGTGCAGCAACTGATCATCGCGCGCGAACTGCTGAAGGAGGGATGATGGAGATCCTGCAACCGCCAGGCTGGGCGCGTCCGCGCGGCTACTCGAACGGCGTGGCCGCCAGCGGCCGCATGGTGTGCGTCAGCGGCATGATCGGCTGGGACCCGCAGGGCGTGTTCCACACCGACGATTTCGCCGGCCAGGTGCGGCAGGCGCTGCTCAACATCGTCGCCGTGCTGAAGGAGGCTGACGCCCGGCCCGAGCACATCGTCCGCATGACATGGTATGTGGTCGACAAAAACGAATACGTGGCGGCGTACAAGGAAATCGGCCGCCACTACCGCGAAATCATCGGCGCGCACTACCCGGCGATGACAGCGGTGCAGGTGGCGGCGCTGGTGGAAGACCACGCCAAGGTGGAGATTGAAGTGACGGCGATGGTGCCGTAAAACGCGAATACCGTTCAGTTAAGCGTGTCGTTCCGGCGCAGGCCGGAACCCATAGAACGTTTGCATGTGACCCATGCGACGTATGGATTCCGCCCTGCGCCGGAAGGACAACGCCAACGCCCACTGCACGGCGTTCCCGTAAGACGCGTGCCGCACCAGCTTAATCGGCGCTCAGTACGCCGCGCACGCTGGAAGGCATGTTGACGCCGCTCTCGGCAATCAGCACCACGCTGACGGCGCCGTTTTCCGTGCCCGGCCAGGTGAAGCTGGCGCCGGTGTCATTTTGCAGGAAGCCGCTGTCGAAAGCGACGCTCGGGCCGGTTTTCACCTGCAGCCGGATGCGCGCGCCCCCGCTCGCCACCGACTTGAAACGCATCTTCCGGCCGGCGACCGGTTTCCCCCAGTTGACTTTGCTCAGGGTGGTGTAATTGGTCTGGCTGATGCGGGTTTTGGTATCGGGGAACACAATCGCCTGTTCCCAGGTGCGGAAGGCGCCCGGTCCGGTGACGCTGGTGCCGGTATGAACCCAGCGGCCGCGCATCGACAACAGGGGGTCATCATCGTCGGCGGGCAGCGAAGCGTTGTTGCCGTTGACCCAGCCCTCGGCGCCGACCACCTGGCGCAGCGCAGCGCGGATCAGCTCCAGCTCGTCCACCACGCTGGTATCCCATCCATTCGGCATCAGTGAGAAGCCCGAACCGTTTTCCACATAGATGCTGTAGGCGGTGTCGTAGTTGCTGTCGACCACATAAGCGCCGTAGACCTTGAGCGTGTTGGCAACCTTGCGCAAGTCGGGGTTCTTGATCCGGCTGAGATCAAACGAAGCCGGCAGCATCATGCGCGCCCCCAGTGGCAGGGCGCCGGTAAAGCTGGCTGCGCCAGTGTCCGCGGTGGTGGCCGGGTAGACATAGCTTGGGGCGCTGATGCCGTTCGCCAGGCTGTGGGTCGGCAGCGACATCGCCAGCGCATGCTTGTAATAGGGGGCGCCATCGTTGACTTCGTGACGTCGGATCAGGCCGCCGGAGGACGGCACGCCGGACGCGCGGGCGCCCTGGCTCCAATGCGCGGCATCACCCCAGCCGCGGCCGTCAATCCGGCTCCAGCCATACATGGACGCGGTCCACCGTCCGTTCGTGTTACGCAGCTTATAGAACGAATGGATGATGCCGGTGCTGGTGTCGATGATGTCGGCGTGGCCATCACTGCCGCTGGCTGGCATCACGCGCGATGGCCAATGGGGCAAGGTGATGTCCCGCTGGCCACCGGTGTCGGGATCGTTCACGCCGTTCAGGCCGGCGGTGCCGTACACGGTGATCGGCGGATCGTCGCTGTCGGTCATGAAGACAGCCAAAGAAGTCCGACCTTCGCCCACGAACGGGATCCAGGTCGGGTTGTAAAGTGGTTTTTTGATCTGGTAGGTGCCTAGGGTGGGCCGCACTGGGCGGACATTCCATGGCGAGTTGGCGTTGAACAACTGGTAGTAGGTGCTAAACCCGGTGCGCGATGCAAAATTGGTTTGGGCTTGGACCGCTGATGTGGATGCGAGGAAGGGGAGGGAAAGACTTGATGCGATTAGTAAGCGTTGCCATCGAGATAGGGGAGTTTTCATTAATACAGTCCTTTGGTTGGGAACGGGCTGTAGCCGAATTAGTGAAAGGAGGAAAGGAAACGAGTTGCGGGCTCAATTCTATGATAATAGTCGGCATTTGTGAAATTTCTTTTTTAAAAGTTCACAATTTCAACTTAAGTTTCCTGGTGGAAGTGCCAATGGAATGGCCGCAAAAATGCGGCGCAGCAGCAGATTTGGCTGTGGCGGGAAGAGTGAAGGGGTGTTTTGTAGAGAGAGAGAGGGGGAGTGGTCCCCCCGACTGGAATCGGTGTCGCTGTAGAATCAAGTACTTATAGGAGTCTGTCGTAATTTTGTCGTAACGCAGCAGAAGATTTTGCGATGACAAAGTGTCGATCTGTATGGATAGGCAGAGATCCTGGCGACATTGTAGCAAATAAAAAAAGCGCTCCAGTCGAGCGCTTTTTTATTGTGGCGGCGTCGGAGTGGAACCGAATCAGTTCCGCTCCTGGTGGCTGTTTGTCCATGCGATCACCTCCATTGCTTTGTACAGCGGTTGTGCGCGGCCTGTTTTCGTGGGCAGGCGGATCGCCTTGGGGAAACTCGGCAGGCATGCCATGCGCTCACGTACGACCTGGGGATCGCGCTTCAGGTATGCGGCGATCGAGGCTATGTCCCACAGATCGATCGAGAGCGGAATTGCCGGCGGTGCGCTCAGCTTTTCCAGAATCTTCGACAGGATTTCGTCGGTGCTCATTTCTTCTCCTTCAATGCACGGATCGCCGCCGGCACACGTTTGATGATGTTGTCCCACACGCTGTCACGTACCCACTCGCGGCCGGTGCGGTCCTGCCGCTCAGCCTCGATCGCGGCTTCCTCCAACACTGAATTACGCGCTGCGGTTGTTTCCGCGAGTTCAGCGCGCAACTGCTTGATCTGTTCAATCAGTGCCGCTACGGTGCTAGGTTGCGCGAGCCGGAGAAATTTCAGCACCCGCAGATCGTCCACATACTCGCCAGTGTAGGTCGATGCGTCGACTGTGCCGATCTCGCTAAAATCGCCGTCCTCGTTTCGCCGGCCAAAGTAGTGAGTGCCGGTGTCCGGGTCGCGGCGACGATTTGGCCAGCTCCAGCCGCGGCAGGCAAGCGCCGCAGCATGTAGACGTTGAAATTCTTCATCGAGTTGGGTCATTGTGCCTGCCTCCTGGTAGAAATGAAGTCGACCGAAATCCAGTCGAGAAGCCAGCGGAGCCGATTTAGGTCATTCATCCGGTGGCCATGCTGGCGCCGTCTTTTGCGCATGCTCATGCCGCACATCCTTTCTGAGTTGCGGCGAGAGCACTGTCGATTGCACGGTCAAGATCAGCGCCGTACAGCGCCTGGTCGAACTTGCCTTCGGTCGTTGCGCCGGCACCCTCCAGCGCGTGCCATACCTCCAGCGGGAGCATGCCGGGCGTGTCGCGCAGGTAACCATACCGGCGCGCGGCGGCAGCATCCACCTGAAGCGCGGCGACCTTAGCGCGCTCTTCCGCCAGCATCGCCGCCAGCGTCTCGCTGTCTTTGATCTCGCGCTTCAGGCGCTGCAGGGGTGTCTCGCCTTCCTTGAGGTAAGGCGCGAACGCCATCGCTATACCGACGTCGGCGCCGGTCACCGCCAGTTTGAAGAACGCGGTGGCGTTGTCGACGGTGCCCATCACCTGCGGCCGCTGGCCGTCCAGCAGCCCCAGCTGACGGACGAAGAAGCCGCAGCTACGCAGCGTGCGGATCAGCATGTCGTCGGTGCTGGTGCTGCTTGCTTCGATTTGCTCACTCATGGGATTGCTCCAATATGGTTATTTCGCAAGGCCGCACTGGATCGCTGCTGCCCTTGAGGTAGACGACCATTTCGTCGTCTCCGTCGTGCCAGCAGAAGCCGGCGATAAATTTTTTGACGCCGCCGTGCAGCACCGGGCGGCACAGTTGCTTGGCGCGGTGGATGCGCATGTTGTGCATGTCGGCGTCGTCGCGCGGGTGGGGCTTGCTCATCACGGCCACCAGTTCAGCAGCACCAGGACGATGAAGATTCCGACGCTGAGCAGCAGTTCGGATCCGCTTGGCGGTGGCTCGCGCTTCGTGGGCAGCTTCGACTTAGGCATGCTCAGCCCCGGTGCTCTTGATGTAGGCGGCGATGAACAGAGCCTCATCACGGCTCATGGTGCAGATGGTCTTAGCGTCCCGCTGTAGTTCGATTACCCCATCCGACCAGACTGCGCAGCGCAGCCCAGCGGCTGCTGGCGCCACTGGCGCTTCAGGCGCTGCGGCGCGCGCTGCCTCGGCGGGTCGATCCGCACCAGCAGCTGGTCGTGGTGCTGGCGAACTCGCCCGGCGCTGTTTTGTCGCAGGTTGCCCCGTGCCTACGATCCAGTCATCCCCATCGCGCGCGACCCGCCCGTCATTCACGGCGGCGCGCAGCGCTGTCGAGGGATATTCGAAGCTCCTCATGCCCATCACGTCACGCAGTTGGTCG
This sequence comes from Duganella sp. 1224, assembly GCF_013408245.1. GTDB lineage: Bacteria > Pseudomonadota > Gammaproteobacteria > Burkholderiales > Burkholderiaceae_D > Rugamonas. The sequence goes on along the minus strand of NZ_JACBYS010000003.1, from coordinate 128,700 downwards.
TTTGTCGCCTTGCCGTTGGCGCGAAGGTAGGCCAACGCGCGATCTAGCCGGCTACCTACTGGGCGCAGGCCCTGCGCTTCCAGGCCTACCTTCGACAACTGGTCGACCAGCGCCGTGGGGAGCTGGTCCTGGCCGGAAGGGGCTTGCTGCGCGATTGGTGCAGCGGGGGCGACACGCTGCATGAGGGCTTTGCCCTCGCTCGTTTTGCAGTATTCTGGGCTAAGGTTGTAGATCTGAGCCGACTGGCCGTTCGGCGCGGTGCCTTGCGTGCGGACGAGGTCGCCAACATCGACAAGCGATCGCAGCGCAGCGCTGGCGTCCACCAGCTCGACGTCGAATTTGTCTGCAATCTGCACCGCACGCACGTCCTTGGTGGCGGCGATGTATTCCATAATCTTCAAATCGTTCATCGTTCTTCCTTCAAGCGGCGCCAGCCACGCCGGCGGCAGCAAAATAAACTTCGATCTGCGCGACTGCCTCTGCGAGTTTGTTCACTGGCAGTCGCACCATGCGGCCATCAAGGCTCGCTACAGCGCGGCGCAGCGCGGTCGATTCCTCATCCTTCAGGCCGACCTTGCCCACGCGCTCAAATCGGCTGACTATCGCGTCCATCGTGTTGTTCGCGATATCCAGTGCCTCGCAGGCAAGGCCGGCCGTTGCCAGTGCAGCCAGCATCTTGGTCAGCGTGTTGTAGGTTTCAGGGCTCGGAGCGAGCACCAGCGCCTCGACAGCCAGGTGCAGCTCCAGCGCTAAGCGCCTGTGCGCTGGTGCTGTCATCGGCACGTTGACCCGCCCGCGGCGGTATTTCTTGCGCGGCTTCGAGGTGGCTGGCATTTGTCACCTCACGCTGCTGGCTGTTTCCGCGCTGGCGGCAGATGCCGCCAGGCGACGACATCGACGCTGGTGACCGGCACGCCGTCCGCGTAGAACCAGCGCTCGCCGTCGGCGAAGCCTGGGTAGACCTCGCCGTCGGACATCTCCAGCAGCACCAGCAGGTCAGCATCGACCGGTGGCAGCGTCCCTGCCGGCTGCCAGGCCGCCTGCTCGCGCAGCACAGCGTTCTCGGCGGCCAGCTCGGCGGCGCGGTCGTATGCGGCGCGAGCGGCTTGGCGCGCGTCCTGGAATGTGATCAGCCAAGCGTCGAAGCTCATGGTCAGGCCTTGCCGTGCAGGACGGTGAACTGGCTGTTGCGCACCTGGTCCACGTACTCCTTGAATGCGTGCTCCAGCGACACATCCGGACGGTCCAGCTCATACCAGAAGCTGACCTTCCCGCCGCCCACCAGCCGGTATTTCAGGCGGGCACGCACTTTGTAGCCGGCGCCGCCCTTGAACACGCGCGCGCCGATCTCGAAGGTGCGCGGGATTTCCAGCGAGCCGTTGACGCCGGCGGAGGCGTTCAGGTTTTCGGTGTAGCACAGCTGGACCTGGCCGTTGTCCAGGCGATGGCTGGAGCTGAAGTTGACTTCGTTCTTTGCCTGCAACGTGGAGGCAACGAGCAGCAGCGTTTCGCCGGTGGGCTGGGTGATGTCGGCGATGTTGTCCTCGATGAAGACTGCGAATGGCTCCTGCCCCATCTTCTCGCCGTCGTATTTCAGCCAGGTGGCGAACTCTTTGCTCAGCTCGGCGGTGTACACGGCTCGGTGATCGCGCCAGCCCGTGGCGTCGCCCGCGTCGACGTTGCCGTGGTCATTGAAGATCGCGGTCAACGTACGGGCATCCATGTCGGCGAAGATGCGCGTGATCGCCGGATTGCCTTGCTGAGTTACGTAGGTCAGGAAGCTGTCGAGGTCCGTCAAGCGCACTGTACCGCTCTTGCGCGTTGGGGCCGGGCGCGCCGCCTCGATCACGGCGGTCAAGTCGACCACTTTATAGTCGGCCGGCACCAGCAGCTGGGTGATGCCGCCTACCTCTACGGTGGCTTTGGCGGCATTCGCCATGCGCGCCAGCTTATCCAGCGCGGTGTCCGTGATGTGCAGGTGTTCGCCTACCAGCGGCGCGGCCGCGGTGCTGGCCAATTCGGCGGTTGCGGTCTGTTCGTTCATTGGGTTGCTTCCTTAAAGGTGGATGGTTTGCCCTGGCCGACGTCTTGCAGGTCCAGGGAGTGCTGGCGCGGGTGCTTACGCGACAGGTTGTTGTCTTCGGTGACGAAGAAATAGTCGTCGCCGCGCTCGGGCTTGGGCGCCTTGATCGTCACCTTGTCGGTGATGGTGACCTTGTCGACGTCGCCCCCGCGCGAGCCGGGCTTCACCTTGATTTCCAGGGTGATGGTGCCGGCCTTACCGGTGGTGCGGACGGCGGCCAGCAGTTCTTCCATGCCGGCGGTCATCTCGCTGTGTGGGCGCCCGTCGCGCAGGTCTTGCAGGATGCGGGCGAATGCGATTTGCGTCATTTGGTGTCCTCGTGGCGCAGGTGGTTGATGGGCAGCGCAGTGGTGCCGCCGCACGGCATGCGGACGGTGGCAACCTTGGCGCCGTTGGAAATGTCGGTCTGGATCTGTTCGACCAGGCCGACGGTACGGCCGGCGTCGCTGTCAAAGCTGACGGTGGCGCCGGTATCGATCATTTGCCGCATGAGCTGGTGATCAGAATTTCTTGCCGCCAGCGGCCAGGCGCGCGGCGGGCTTGTGGTCGGGGCGCTGGAGGTTGAACGCCAGTTTCTCGGAGATGGCGGCTCCCAGGTCGAAGCCACGGCTGCCCGCCAGATCGAAGATGCGGATAACCGCGTCGGCCAGCTCCACCTCCAGCATCTTGCGGTGCGGCAGCTTGTCGTCCATGAGGTCTTTGCGTTCGCCCTCCATGCCTTCGGCAATTTCGGACACGATCAGCATCAGCATCTCGCCGGCATTGCGCTCGATGCGACGGCCGGTCGCTGGGTCATTCCACCAACCGCTGTAGACGGCGGCACCGTGGCACTGCTGGTCGAGGATCTGGCCGGCCGTGAGCAGCGCCGGGGCGTTCAGTTGAAATTGGGGCAGGGCGTTGGACATATCGCTTCCTTTCAGTCGTTGTCGTTGGCTTGCAGCTTTTTTACATCGGTGCGCGCGCGGCGCTGCATGTGATACCGCGCGCGGTTTTCGAGAATGATTCGGAGCGTGGGGTGCGCCAGGGCCTGCTCCAGCGCCAGACCAGTCCGCATCCTGCGGTTCGCAACTTCGAGTGCGGTTTGGTCTGGCGCCGGCGCGGCCATGTCAGCGCGCCTTGCTGTAGATGACCAGGCTGGCGGGCGGCGCCCCTTCAGCGGCGCTGCTGCCGATCAGCGCGGCGATGGCCAGCGCTACGGCGACCGCCAGCGGCGCGGTGGCTGGCGACCTCATGCCTGCTGTCCGATGGCGAAGCCGGTGGCCACCAGCACGCCGTGGCGCTCGGGGCCGCGACCGACGACGTTCGACTTGCCGATCAGGCCGGCCTGCTGCAGTTTGTGGCGCACGTCGGCCAGCTGCACGGCCGTGATGTGGTTCAGCAGCGTGGTGATGACCTCGCCGGAATGGATCAGCTCCGCTGCAAGCAGGTCAGGTACGTTCGCCGGCGCCAGCGGACGGTGGGGGAGGGCGGCCTTCGTGGCGATGTGGCGGGCCCACAGCGCGCGGCCTTCCACCACGCCGGCATGGTAGGCGTCGTATGCCACGGTGCCGCCTTCGTACATTTCAGGCAGTACGCCGCCGGCGCTGGCGGACTCCAGCGCTTTCTCCACGCCCAGGCGGTACGCCTGGCTACGGGCCGGGCGCGTTGCCGGGAACGCGGTGGCGATGATGTCGGCGATCTCGATGCGGTTCAGTGGCTTCAGGTCGTGCATGTTCATTTGCAGCTCCGGTGCAGTGGGTGGATGGTGATGGCCGGCGCAGCGGAGTCGCTGTAGCGCGCGGCGACGCGGACGCCCACAGCTGCGCTGCTGGCGCCGATGGCGAACGAATAGGTGGGCTTGTGGCCGGCGCGGCGCACGGTGACGGTGTACGCGCTCATTGGGCCGCCTTGATGTCTATGAGCCGGGTCCGCGCAGCGCTCAGATCGGCGAGGCGGGGCTCCCAAAAAGCGCGCTCACCGCCTTGCGCAAGATACGACTCCATATCCTGGATGCGAGCGAGAGACGCGTTCAGGAGCGCGTCCAAATCGGCGCTTGTCAGTTTTTTGAGGGCGGCGGTGCGGCGTGTGGACTGGGACATTTCAAGCTCCATCTGGTCGATGAAGCGATTATCGGCATTCCGTTATTTGATGTCAACCGGAATACCGGTATTTTTGTGCGATAAATCAGAATTTCGATATTTCATGGGTGTGTCAGTCGCGGTCGAGTAGCCGTTGAATCATCTTTTTCAGCGCCGCCAGTTCTGCGATGACCGCCTGGTCGGGCGTCGCCTGTAGCCGCGCTAGAATCTCGGCGTTCATACTGCGGCCGTGTTTGGCCGCGCTCTTGCGCAGCTCGTCCCGCAGCGCAGGTGGCATACGGAAGGCGGACTGGACGTAGTCGGTTTGAAGTATCTTTTCCGGCAATGGTTTTTTCATCGCCGGATTTTCGCCGGTGCTGCACAGATCTAGTTGAAAGTGTTTCCGTGCTAGAAACACACACTTTGCTGATGACACCGTGGTCAGAACATTAAGCCTTCGCCCATTACAGGTCGGAAAGATGCTATGATCCTATTGCAGTGTGATTGCATTTTGGAATCAAAATTGTCTACAATGCAAGTTCGCTGATTTTGTGTTGAATGAGGTGCCCATGGCAGAAGATGATCCTACCTCGGATGAGGATGAGGTCAGGGCGCTGGCGGCGCTACGTGGAATGGATGAGGCGCGACGCAAGAAAATGGTCGAAATGCTTGAACGGACTGCAAAGCAACATCCAAGAGACAAAGCAAAATCGCTTTACCTGATCTTGAACAAAAACAAACCCCAGTAATCGCCGCAAGGCGCTTGTCGTACTTTCAGCCCCAGCCCCGCTGCCCACCTTTACTGCGAAATATTTTCCATTTGTGAATATTGGTTATATTTCAGCAACCAAAAATGTGTGAAACTACGCGTCTGATACCAAAACCGCCGGGGAATTGTGGAAACGTCGAATCGCGAGAACGAACTGACGCTTGAAGAGCGCGCTGTGATAGCGCTGCGCGCAATGGATGCCGAACAGAAGAAGTATGCAGTGGCAAAGCTCGCCGCTGTTGCGCGAGCATTCCCCGCACGCCCGGCCCTACGACTTATTGTCCGCAATACGAACTGAAGGTTCCTTCTCTGCCTCATCTGCCAAGTTCTGAATGGCATCCTTCCAACCCGAGGTGGCAGCTCTGTAGTTGCTCAGCAGTCGATACTCATCATCGGTGATCCACTGGAGGGCGGGTGAAACCGGGGTGTTGCGCTCAGCTTCGTGAACAGCCTGGGGCTTGGCTGACCTGACGAGGCGATCGCCCTTGCCGGTCTCCAGCCATAACGCGCTTACGCCCAAGACAGCAGCCATCTGGGCGATAGTTGTCGCTCCCTTCGACTTTCCTACTTCTAGGTCGGAAATAGTGCTTTGCTTCGTGCCTGAGCGAATAGCCAATTCTGCCTGAGTCAGACCAGCTTCTTTTCTCGCCTCTTTTAATCGGGTTCCTATCGCCATTTCGATATTATCGCAACGCTGTATACCGGAATACCGGTTGACTGAAAATACCGGAATTCCTATAATTGGCTCCATGAACATCCCTTTCACTATCTCAGGCCTGCGCAAGGCCGGTCTCACACAGACTCAAATTGGCGATGCCATCGGCCTCCGTCAGTCCTCGGTTAGCGATATGGAAACCGGTCGCGCCGGCATTCGAAATCCTTCAGCGCGCGTCGTGCTGGGCCTTATTGACTTGGCCAACAAACACGGCGTTCCGGTCGATCCGCCGGCAAAGCAACCTGCCTAGCACAGATCGAAGTATGGCATGCCATTTTAGAAACTTCCTAATTTATCAAAATGAACATCTCCGACGCCATCTACAAAACTGTGCGTGACGCCGCCGGCGGCCCTGAAGTGCTGGCTGTCCGGATGGGCTTGCGGACGCAGATCCTGCGCAACAAGGCCAACCCGAACAGCGACACGAACTACTTCAGCCCGCTGGAGCTGGATACGCTGATGGCGCTGACCGCCGACACGGGCATCCTGCAGGCCTACGCCATCAATCACGGCTACACATTGATCCGCACGGAGCAGGAGGTCGATTCGTCTGATATGGCGGTGCTGGAGATGCTGGCGAAGGTGATGTCCAGCACCGGCGACGTGGGCGCCGAGCTGTACGCCACCCTGGCCGACGGCAAGGTCGAGCAGCACGAAGTGGAGAAGGTCGAAGCGGTGGCCGTCCGCGCCAAGATGTCGCTGGACGCGCTGGTGTCGCGCCTCAAGGGCATGGTTCAAAAGTGAAGGGGAGCGCAATGTGTGCACGTCGTGTCAGCCGCGTGAAGCCGGCGTTTGGTGGAGCCGGAACGAAGCAGTATCGCCGTACTTCAGCTCGCCAGATCGAGCTACATTTTCATAAGAACTCGATAGGCCTCGGCGTTGGCGAATGCCATACGACCTGCGGCATCGACACGGTGTCCATTGGCGGCGCACCATTCGGGAAAAGTTTCCGGATCGATGTAGGCCTTGATGACCGTCTTACCCTCCCGCGAGAGTTTCTTCCTGCCTTGCTCGGCCTGATCCTGCCATCGGAGGAATGTCCCCGGCAGCTTGTCGCCGTCTTCAAACATGGCTTTTAAGCGATCGTAATCATTTTCGCGATACCAGACCATGCCGAGTGCCGCAATTTGATTGTCTTGATTGGCCACCATCTGCTCCCTGAAGTTAAAACTTGGATAATACACGAGGTATTTTGATGTCCGTTCGAACCCTTGCACCTCTGGACAGCTGCGCAGCATGACGCTCGACGACCTGATTGCAGAGATGCGTGGCCACGGTCTGCCAGCGCTCCCGGGCGATGGCCTGCCTGTCCTCAATGGCAAAATTCAACGCTTCGGCAAGGGGAAAAAGGCTTGGTATCGTCTCCGCGAAATCACGCTCGACAACGGCCAGCAGCAGATCGTCGGTTCGTTCGGCCTGTGGCATGGTCGCGACCCCGGCACCGTGTCCGTGACCTTCGACTGGTCGGGCATCAGCGATGCAGAGAAGGTCGAGTTTGAGCGCCGCCAGGCAGAACTGGAGAAACACGAGCAAGAACGCCGTGCGCGGGTCGCCGCGGCAGCGGCAGGCCGAGCGCGCGGCCAGTGGGCGATGGCGAAAGCGGTTGCTGCTCCCGAGGAAGTCGCCTATCTGAAGCGGAAACAGGTCAGTGGTGCATTCGCGCGCGTCACGTCCGACGGTGTGCTCCTCATCCCCGCGCGCAAGTATCGCCGCAACGCGAAACCAGAGTTGACCAGTGTGCAGAAGATAGCACCCGACGGCAGCAAGAAGTTCAATACCGGCGCCGACATGGTGGGCGCGGCCTGCCTGCTCGGCACCATCGACGACAGCACGCGCCTGATCGGCATCGCCGAGGGCTACGCGTCTGGGCAGTCCGTGCGCATGGCCACCGACGAGGCTTTCCCGGTCATGGTCACGTTCAGCGCGGGCAATCTCGGCGCCGTCGCGCGCCAGCTGCGTACGGACTTCCCCAGCGCCGTATTGCTGTTCTTTGCCGACGACGACTGGCAGATCCAGCAGCGCTATGCGCGTGACCTGCTGGAGCAATTCGACGTCGAGTCGCCGCCCGCTATCGATGGTCTTGACCACACCTGCCTGACGCGTGGCGATGAGCGCGTCACTGTCCGCGCCTGGCGCCGCATCGACGCGACCGGCACGCCGTATATCGAGGCAGATGTGCGGTGCGGGCGACGGATGCGGCAATGGAAATTCGAAAACGCCGGCATCGCGGCGGCGCGCGCGGCTGCGCGATTGGTCGGCAACGCCGAGGTGGTATTCCCGGTGTTCGCAGATCGCGGCGAGAATAAATGGACGGATTTCAACGACCTGCACGTCGAGCAGTCGATTGACGATGTGCGCGCGCAGCTCGGGCCGGTCGTAGCGCGTCTGCTCGAGAGCGGCGTGGCTGAGCCGGTGCCGGAGCTCCCTGCCGACGATGACATCCCGCTACCTCCTTCAGCGCAGAACCCCGCCGACTCCCCCGCGCCCCCTCCACAGGCGGACGCCGTCGGTCTGACGATGCCGACGGCCGAGCAGTTGGTCGACCACTTCGCGCTCGTCTGGCCCACGACCGACGTTTGGGACAGCCTGCGGCGCCAGCGCATGAAGCGCTCGGCCTTCGTGGCGTGGGTGGGCAAGGCCGCTGCAGCCGAGTGGGATACAAACCCGAAGCGCCGCACGGTCACACGGGAGTCGCTCCCCACTCTCATCGGCGGCCGTGCCGCTACCGGGGGCAGCGGGGGCAAGCTTGACGAGATGCTGGAGCACCTGACGCTGCTGCGCGGCACGGAAACCGTATGGGATGGCATCGGCCAGCAGGTGATGTCGCTGGGCGCCGTGCGCGCCGACTACACGGCCGAGCTGACGACCAAGTGGCAGGAGCACGCGCTGCGCAAGACGATCGAAGCCCGGAACCTGGTGTTCGATCCGACGCAGCAGGCGGACCCTGAGACATGCGTGAACATCTTCCTCGGCTGGCCGGTCACACCGAAGCCGAATGTTGACCTCGTCCAGCCAATCCTCGCGCTCCTTGAATCGCTGTGCGGCGCCGAGGACAACGTCGATGAGTGCGTCACATGGATCCTTCGCTGGCTGGCGTTCCCACTGCAGAAGCCCGGCGCCAAGATGCAGACGGCGCTGCTGATGTTCGGTGAGAAGCAGGGTACCGGCAAGAGCCTGTTCTTCCAGGATGTGATGGCGCCGATCTACGGGGAGTACGGCACGGTGGCCAGTCAGCACCAACTGGATTCGACGTTTACCGCCTGGCGCTCCCGCAAGCTGTTCGTGCTGTTCGAGGAGGTGCTGTCGCGGGACGACAAGTACAGCCACAACGGCACGCTGAAGTACATGATCACCGGCGCCAAGATGAGCATCAACCAGAAAAACCTGCCGGAGCGGATCGAAACGAACCACATGAACGGCGTGTTTCTGTCCAACGAGCCGCAGCCGATTCCGATCGAGCTGGAAGATCGCCGGTTCATGGTCATCGAGGCGCGCAACCGACAGCCGAAGGAGTTCTATGACCAGATCGCCGAGGCGATCAAGGCCGGTGCCGTCGAGGCGTTCTACGACTTCCTGCTGCGTCTGCCGCTGGACGGGTTCAACGAGCACACCAAGCCGCCGATGACGCTGGCCAAGGAGCGCGTGATCGAGTTCGGCCTCAGCAGCTGGATGTCGTTCCACCGGTCGTGGCAGCAGGGCTACCTGGCAGCGCCGTACTGCTCCTGCCTGTCGGAAGACCTGTTCAAGATCTACCGACGCTGGTGCGACCGGACCGGCGAGAAGCCGCTGACGCTGTGCAAGTTCGCCGGCCTGATCGCCAGCCGTGAGCACAAGGTGAAGCGTTCGGTAGCGGTTGGCGCGAAGGGCAAGACGACCAGGATGGTGTTCGAGGTCAAGGCCGAAGGTGAAACCGAATCGCTGGAAAAGCAGATCGAGCGGTTCCGCCGACTGGGCGATATCCGCGGCGATAGCAGGGCTGATGACTCTGATTAATGCAGGGTTGCGCAGGGTTTAAATACAACCCTGCAACGTGGAGAGCCGCATAAATACAGGCTCGCAGCAGGGTAGGCATGGTTATCAGGGTTTCAGGCGCGTACGTGAAGAAACAATTTTTTGAAGGCGTCTAAGTTTTTCTCACGTATACGCACGAAAACACCATGCACACCATACATACCCTGCTGAGAGTGAGTGTTGGTGCGGGTTACAGCGTTGCAGGGTTGGTTCCGCACCCTGCAAAAGGATGCAGGGTAGAAGGTTTGGGCATCTGAGATGCCAGAAAGGGAAGCAAATGGTCGTTGATGTTCGACAGGCGGTCGCCTCGATTGCGCAGATTTGCCAGGCCGGTGCCAAGCAAGTCAACTTCGCCACCAGGGTCGCGTTGACGCGCACCGCCAAGAAAGCTGCAGACGCTGAGGTCAAGGAAATGCGCGATGTGTTCCGCAATCCCACGCCGTACACGCTCAACAGCGTCTACGTGAAGCCGGCTACTGCCACGCGCCTGGAGGCGACGGTGATGCTGAAGGACGACGCCACCAAAGCCATTCCGGCAGCGAAGTTCCTGCGGCCGCAGATCGACGGCGGCCAGCGCGTGCAGAAGCGTTTCGAGCGGGCGCTGCAGGCTGTTGGCGCCATGCCGGTCGGCTACCGTGCAGTGCCGGGCGCCGGCGCGCGCCTGGATGCCTACGGCAACATGAGCAGCGGCCAGATCGTGCAGATCCTGGCGTTCTTCCGCGCCTTCCCCGAGATGGGCTACAAGGCCAACATGAGCGACCAGCGGCGTGCTCGCCTCGCGCGCGGCACGAAGCGGCAGCAGGGCTTCTCGTACTTCATCGGCCAACCTGGCGACCGCCTGCCGCTGGGCGTCTACCAGCGCACCAGCTTCGCCAGCGGGACCGCCATCCGGCCCGTGCTGCTGTTCGTCCGCTCCGCTGTGTACCAGGAGCGTTTCGATTTCAAGTATGTAGTCGAGCTGACCACGCAGAAGGAATTCGCCACCGAGTTCACCAAGGCCATGGTCGAGGCGGAAAGGACAGCACGATAATGCGTCGCAGCAACGTTGCCGAAAGGTACTCCCAAGCCCGGGCAGTCAGGGGTAATTCGAACCCTGACTGCGCGCTAGTCACCGGCCCATGCCAAGGGGGTTGTATTGTCGCTCCCTGACCTAACCCAGCCCCTGACCCAGGCACAGTTCGGCTCGCTCGTCGGGATCAGCCAGCAGGCGGTCGGCAACCTGGTCGGGCGGGGTGTGCTCGACACCAGCGTGCCGGGAATTCAGCTGCTGCAGGCCTACTGCTCGCACTTGCGCGAGCAGGCGGCGGGCCGGGCCGCCAACGGCGATCTGGATTTGGCGACGGAACGTGCGGGTCTGGCGCGCGAGCAGAAAATCCGCGTCGCGCTGCAGAACGCGGAGAAGCAGAAGCAGCTGCTGCCGGCCGCGCTGCTGGAGGAGATCCTGGCGAAGGCCGGCGCGCGGATCGCCGGTATCTTCGACGCCATCCCAGGCGCGGTACGTCGGCGGGTCCCGTCGCTGCCGGCGGAAGAGATCACCGCGATCGGCGCCGAGATCGCCCGCGCGCGCAACATCGCTGCCAGCATGTCGCTTGCCGATCTGCGCGACGACGATGCCGGTGGCGCCGACGACGCTGACGAAGAGGAGATCGAACTTTGAGCGACATGTATGACGTGCTCAACTGGGATGCTCCCGAGCTGGCCGGCACGCTGGCGCGAGGCCTTGAGGCCTTCGGAGTTCCCACCCCGCAGACGCTGGAGGAGTGGGCGCGCGCGCATTTCTACCTGTCCAAGGAAAGCTCGTACGTCGAGCAGGAATGGCGGCCGTGGCCATTCCAGCGCGCCATCATGGCCTGCATCAGCAACGACGACATTCGCTTCATCGACTTCATGAAGTCGGCGCGCGTCGGCTACACGAAGATCCTGCTGGCGGCCATCGGCTATTTCGCAGAGCACAAGCGCCGCAACCAGGTGCTGTGGCAGCCGACCGACGGCGACAACGATGAGTTTGTGAAGACCGAGCTGGATACCATGTTGCGCGACGTTAAGGTGATGAGCCGGGCCATGCCGGCGCACCTCGCGCGCCACAAGGACAACACGCTCGCGCAGAAGAAGTTCATGGGGTGCCTGCTGCACACCCGCGGCGGCACGGCGGCTCGCGCCTATCGGCGAATTTCGGTGGACGTCGCGTACCTGGACGAGCTCGACGCGTTCCTGCGTGACATCGAGAAGGAAGGCGCACCGGACAAGCTGGCGGCCAAGCGGGTGGAGGGCGCGACCTTTCCCAAAATGGTCACAGGGTCGACCCCGAAACTGTCCGGCTTCTCGCTGATCGAAGAGCGCTATAACTCGGCCGACGAGCGCTTCAAATACGCCATCCCGTGCCCGGGCTGTGGCCAGTATCATCCGCTGGCCTGGGGGAAAAAAGACGACAGCACTGGCTTCAAGTGGATCGCCGGTGATCCGTCCTCTGTTCGGCACCTGTGCCCGAACGCTGAATGCGGCCTCCTGATCACCCAGGCGGAATATCTCGCGATCGCAGAGCAGGGGCGCTGGCAGAATGCCGACGCCAGCATCACCATCGACGGCGCCGGCGTGTTCCGCAATGCGGCCGGCGCCATCATCGCGCCGCTGCAGCATATTGCCTTCCATGTTTGGACCGCGTATAGCCCGGCAGCTACGTGGGCGGATCTCGTCAACGAATTCCTGGAGGCGCACGAGAAGGCGCTGAGCGGTGACATCACGAAGCTGAAGACCTTCCACAACACCACGCTCGGCCTGCCCTGGGCGCTCGAGATGGAAAAGACGGATGCTGACCAGTTGAAGGATCGCGCAGAGCCGCATACCTTCGGCACCGTTCCGCGCGGCGGCCTGCTGCTGCTGGCCGCCGGCGACACGCAGGATAACCGGATCGAATACACCGTGCGTGCTTACGGGCGAGGCTGCGAAACCTGGCTGGTCGAGCACAAGATCTTCTACGGCAACCCGCAGGAGGACCAGGTGTGGCAGGACGTCGCCGAATACCTCTTTGAGACTGAATTCCCGCATGCCGCCGGCACCACGCTGAAAATTCACGCCAACTGTATCGACACGCAGGGCCACAACACGCAGGCTGTGTACAGCTTTGTCCACGCGCACACCGATAAGAGGACGTTCGCTATCCGCGGCCGCTCTGGCCGGGAGAAGCACATCAAGGATGGCGTCTCGCTGGTCGATATTGACTGGCGCGGGAAGACCCGTAAGCGCGGCCTGAAGCTGTGGCAGGTCGGCACGAACTTGGCCAAGGATCTGATCTTCGGCCGGCTCAGCATCGAGCGGCCCGGGCCGGGCTACATGCATTTTTCGAAGGATGCCAGCGACGAGTTCTTCAAGCAGATGGCGGGTGAGGCGCGCGTCGAGCGCGCAACTGCGTCCGGCAAGGAGTCGCGATGGACATCCATGCGCAAACGTGTCGAGGCCTGGGACTGCGCAACCTACATGATCTGGCTGGAAACGCATCTGGAGCTGACGAAGAAGCCAGCGAAGTATTGGGACGAGCTGGAGGCAAAGGTGCAGCCAGCCATCGACGACCTGTTCGCCGCGCCGATGACGGTCGCCGATCCGGCACCGGTGGCAACGACCGAACCGGTAGCCCCTGCACCAGCCGCACAACTACAACAACCGCCACGTGTCGCTGCGAGTTCTTTCGCCTCGGCAGAGTGGTCTAGCAGGGGATTTAGATGATCGAGGAAGTGCAATGTGACATCGTGACCGCGATGCTGAACGAGGTCCGGTTGCTACTTGGCGACGAGGTGTTCCACGCCGCAGTAGAAAAGGTTTTGGAGGCGAAACTTCGGATCGACTGGGGCGGGCAGGCGGTGTACGTCAAGAAAGTTGCCATCGATGTGCACGCGCGCCGGCGCGCCATCCGCGCCAAGTACGACGGAACGAATAGGCGCCAGCTCCAGCTCGAATTTGGCATCAGCCGTGGTCAGTTTTACAAGGATCTGCGCAGCGGCATTGATCCGGCGGTCGAGTCTCCTATTTCCCTAGAAAGGAGACTGCGTCGCCGGTAACTTCGGAGCCTCCAACGAAGGAGTCCCGAAATGTCTGCCGCCACTGAAATGCTTGCCAAATATCTCACTGCCGAGGCCGCCATCCTGGAAGGGAAGGAGGTTTCCTTCGGCGAGCGCAAGCTTCGCATGGAAGATCTGGATATGGTGATTGCGGGGCGGAAGGACTGGGAGGCAAAGGTCGCGGCAGAGGCCGCGAATGCCGCAGGCCGACCGACCGTTGGCGGCGTCGCCTTCTCCGTCGCGAACTTTGCCGGGCGGGGCTGACATGCCACGTGACGATGCCAACGCTCAGCTGAACGGACTTGATCGTGTGATCAAGTTCTTTTCACCGGCCTCCGCGCTGCGGCGACTGCAAGCGCGTCGCGTGCTGGCTGAATATGAGGCGGCACGTCCGTCTCGCCTGCGCAAAGCAGCGCGCGATGCGCGCTCGCCGAATGAGCAGGTCCAGCAAGGGGCGGTAGCGCTGCGCGCGCTGGCGCGCAATCTCGAACAGAATCACGACCTCGCGCGCGGCGCGCTGCGTACGCTGGTCAACAACATTATCGGGCCCAGTGGCATTGGTATCGAGCCGCAGCCGCGGCGCGCCGATGGCACCATACACGAGGAGTATGCCCAGGCGCTGCGTGTCGCATACCGCGATTGGTGCCTGGTTCCTGAGGTGACGCAGCGCCACCATTGGGCAAAAGTCCAGCGGATGGGCTGCGCATCGTGGCTTCGCGATGGCGAATTTTTTGCGCAGCGTCTCATGGGCCCCGTCGCCGCGCTCGATCATGGCACCAACGTGCCGTACTCGCTTGAATTGATCGAGGCTGACCTGGTGCCGATGGACCACAACGATGTCTCCCAAGGCATCCAGCAAGGGATCGAGAGCAACGCCTGGGGCAAGCCCACCGGCTTCTGGGTCTACAAGGAATATCCGTCCGGCACCACATGGTCGAAGGCGAGCTACGCCATGAAGCGGATCCCGGCCAATCGCATGCACCATGTCGCGCTGATTGACAGGATCGGCCAGATGCGCGGCGTCAGCGCCTTCGCGAGCGTGATCACCCGCCTGGAGGACATCAAGGATTACGAGGAGAGCGAGCGCATCGCCGCCAAGGTCGCCGCAGCGCTGACAGCCTATGTCAAGAAGGGCACGCCGGATATGTACGGCGACACCAGCGTGGGCAAGAGTGAAGACCACGGCCCCACGCCGGAAATCGGCATGGCGCCCGGCATGATCATCACAGGCCTGAAGGTCGGCGAAGAGATCGGCATGATCGACTCCAACCGGCCAAACCCCAATCTGATCACGTTCCGCGGTGGCCAACTGCGCGCGGTGGCCGCTGGCTTGGGCGGTAGCTACTCCAGCATCTCCCGCGACTACAACGGCACTTACTCCGCGCAGCGGCAGGAACTGGTCGAGCAGTGGATTCACTATGCCGTGCTCACCGACGAGTTCGTCGGCATGTTCGTACAGCCAGTCTGGCAGGACTTCGTCATGACCGCACACCTGTCGGGCGTAGTGCGGTGCCCGAGCGATGTGGTCCCAGGCAGCATGGATGACGCGTTGTTTGTCGGGCAGTCGATGCCCTGGATCGATCCCGTCAAGGAGGCGAACGCGTGGTTGTCACTGGTGCAGGCCGGATTCGCCAGTGAGGTTGAAGTCATGCGCAAGCGTGGCGCCAACCCGCGAGACGTACTCGAGCAAATCAATGCCCATCGTAAGCAGAGTGGGGAAAAGGCGCTCGTATTCTCTTCGGACTACGCAAATTTTGTGAAGCAGGCGGCGCACACGCGGCCATCATCCGACGCAGCTGATTAACAACAATCGAGAGGAAATCATGGTAAAGGCGGTATTGGCAAACATGGCGGCCGGCTCGGCGCATCCGGACGACGACTCATTGCGCATCCAACATATTGCGGTGGTGGATTCAAAAGGTATTCCGACATCGGGTGGCAGCCATGTATATGGCTATGCCAATGGCAACCTCGTCTCCGACACATGGTCGGTTGGTGACGTGGACTACGTCAAATATTTCACCTATGCAAATGGCGTGTTGGTCGGCGAATCGGATTGGGTGAAGAAATGAGCCTGAGCGAATTCCTGAAATATGCGGAAGCGACCAAGATTGTTCCACGTCTGCGCGTGACGATCACGCAGGCTGGCGCAAAGCCGGTGGCAGGCGACACGCTGCGCATTTCGGTGCCGGCTGGCTGGACCGTCACCAGCCCCGGCGCAACTATCGACCGTGGCGCAGGCCCGGTAACGTTGTTTAGCGGCCTTGGCCCGTATCCTCTGCAGTCCGGCGACATTCCGCCAATCGGCCAGTCGTGGCCTGTTGTGGCCACCGGCACGCTGAGCCAGGTCAGCAGCCCGACGTTCAGCATCAGCAATCCGATTGTTGTGCCGGATGCGCCGACCATGGGCACCGCGACGGCTGGCAGCAGCACCGTCAGCGTTCCGTACGCCGACGGCAGCAACGGCGGCGCCGCGATCACGTCGCACGATCTGCAGATCTATGACGGCTCCGGCGCCTACATCGGCACCATCACCGGCGTCGCAAACCCTGCGGTGCTTGGCTCTTCGCAAGGCATCCTCAGCGGTGGCTCGTACAAGTTCAAAGCGCGCGCCAATAACAGCGCAGGACCAGGCCCGTATTCCATCGCATTTTCCAACACCGTAGTTCCGGGGGTGGCTCCGCCGATCATCACAGCTGCGCCCACGTTGAATATGACGCCTACGGCGAACAATGTGCTGTCCGCCGTAGCGGGCACCGCCACCGGTACCTACAACACCGATTTGTTGGTCGTGTTCAAGGATGGTGTGAACGTCGGCCAGGACTATCTGGTCACCACCCGGGACGTGCAGTGCCAGTTCCAGGCCGTCTGGTCGATCAGCAACGCGGCAGGAATTGACGCCGCCAGCTCGGCCACTGCCCTGGCCATCCAGGACCCTACCTTGGCGCCAGCCTGGTCGCAGATCGGCGGGACCGGGCTGCCAGTTCATCCATACCTGATGTGCTACCAGGCCACGGCAGGCGAGCAGATCTGCCTCAACCTGGGCCAGCGCACCAGCGGTGCGACGATCGCTGCTGTTGTCTGGGAAGTTGAAACTGGTGTTGGCACCGGCGTCTACGCCCCAGGTGCCGGCACCAGCGTCACCACGCCATATTACGCCTACACCTCGCCGTCCAACGGCAGCGAAGCCGGCCGTCGCCTGCGGCCCTATGTTGATCTGGGCGGCACAGGCAGCACCCCGGAGGGCCGCTGGTACGTCGATCCTGTGATGATCGTGCCGTCAACACCGTCGAGCGGCGTCTATAACTTTGCCTCGGCGTCGAACCGTCTCGGACTGACCTCGCAGACCGACCAGCCGCTCAACATCTCCAATGCGACCTCGTACAAGATCCTGTCGAACGAGAGCCATATTGTTGGTTCCGGGGCCATCAACTCGATCGTATTCGACGTCGCGGCGCTGACCACGGATTCGACGGCCCAGAACACGATCCCGCTGGGCAACATCCGCCGGATCGAAGCTGCGGACACCGTGTACAACGGCGTCGTGGTCCCGCTGAAATTCACGGGGACCTTCAACGGCGTCGTGTTCAACAACGAGACACCGACCACCGCGAAGCCCTTGGAGGTGGACAGTGGCGCCATCGTGTCCTCCGACCCGTACCCCACCTCGGCCTACGGCGCGGCGTTCGCCAACGGCATCCCTGCAGGCCAGGTGATCCTTGGCCGGACGCGCAGCGACGTTCCGGCAGGGACCAAGGTGCCGTGTGCAGAGTCCGGTGACGACATCAGCTGGCCGTCCCAGCATTACTGGTACACCACCAGCGATACTGTCACCAACGACGTCGGTAACACCAACGCCGGAAACAACTACCGGGTGAGCGCGACCGGCGGTACTGTCTCCTTCCGCCAGGCAGGTCCGAAACTGGTCATGCGCGGTCGCTTCGTCTCGGCCGACCCGATCATCATCGGCAGCATCACCGACTCGCGCGGCGCCCAGGGCGGTACGTCCTCGATCCACTTCACCGTGACCATGCGCAATGCTGGCAAGCCTCCTATTGCGGGGTGCCTGATTGGGCGGTCAAGCACGAACGCCTCGCTGTTTATCAACTCCAGTCAGCTACAGGCGTACTCCAATTACGCAAATACTTGGCAGGTTGAACCGGGTATCAACAGTATCGGTAGCGGGCCTAATAGCGGCTCGGCGGCCGGCCTGATCAGCAATGCGAATTCGATATGGACTGGTATCAAGAACAATTACACCCTCAGCAGCGGTCGGCGCGCGTTGCGTATCTACCAGTTGTCGTTGATGTACCACTTCCTGGCTAACAACCCAGATTCCAGTACGTTCAGCAATACGATCGCCAGCCGGCAGACGTCGTACCCGCAGCTCGACAAGGGTGGGGATATTCAGCAGTACTTCGTACCCGCGATGCAGGCCGCGGTTACTGCCAACACCATCACCGGGTACATCGAGCACCGCAACGTGGTTTCGCTGAGCTATGACCCCAACAATCCGAACTACTACAAAGCGCGGGCGAGCTATTACGCCGATACCCTGCACCAGGGGGATGCGAGGGTGCACGGTCGCTACGGCTACTCGATCATGGTGGGCTAGCATCGTTCAGCTGAAATTTGTGAGTCTCCCTTTTAAGTAGAAAAGAGACAGAGCGATCTGCAAACTGAGCGCACTAAATAAGGAACGCATCATGCCAATACCGGTCAACAAACCAGCTGAACACGCGAAGTGGTATGCCATCCGCGCACGTGCTGCCGGCGCCCCAGTTGCTGCAGACACGCCTGTCGCCTCGGCTGCCGAGATCCTGATTTACGGCGACATCGGCGAAAGTTGGTACGAAGAGACTGTGGCCGCCAAGGACTTTGTGCGCGAGATCGCGGCGCTGGAGGTCGATCAAATAACCATCCGCATCAATAGCCTGGGTGGCTCGGTGGTCGATGGCATCGCTATCTTCAATGCGCTACGCCGGCACAAGGCGAACATCACCACGGTCATCGACGGCGTGGCTGCCTCCGTCGCGAGTCTCATCGCCATGGCGGGCGACAGCATCGAGATGGCGAACAACGCATTGATGATGATCCACGCGCCGTGGGGCTACGCGGCTGGCAATAGCGTAGCACTGCGCGAATCCGCAGACATGCTGGACAGCTATGCCGATGCCATGGCGTCGAGCTATGCGGTGCGCTCGAATGACAAGCCGGCAGCATTGGCGTTGCTGACCGACGGCAAGGACCACTGGTTCACCGCGGAAGAAGCGCTGGCGGCCCAGCTGATCGACGTGATCGTCGCAGACCTGCCGTTGGCAGCATCGGCTCACATGTCCGGTTTCGTAAAGGCGCGGTACGAATCGTACCCGCAACCAGTACTCCCTGCGGCGTCTGCCGCGCCTACCCGTCCCACCAATCCCAAGGAGAGCACCAATATGCCTACCCCAACCGAAGCTACGCAAGAGCCGGCAGCCGTACAGGCCGCAGCAGACGCAGCCGTTAAAGCTGCGCTGGAAGCGGACAAACAGCGCCGTGCCGGCATCTCGGCGGCGTTCGCTAAATTTACCAGCGTACCTGGCATGGCCGAGATTCACGCCGCCTGCGTGGACGATCAGGCGTGCACCGTCGACCTGGCTAACTCGAAAATCCTCGCGCACTTGGCGAAAGATGCGCAGCCGGTGGCGACCGCGCGCATCATCACCGTCGAAGATTCCCGCGACAAATTCCGAGCTGGCGTCATGGCCTCGGTGATGGCGCGTGCATCGCTGGAGAAGGATGATCGCGCCAACAACTATCGCGGCTTTTCGCTGATGGATATCGCACGTGAGTGCCTGGCCCATGCCGGCGCCAACGTGCGGGGCATGGACAAGATGCAGCTGGTCGCCGCAGCTTTCACGCATACCGGCAGCGATTTTCCGCTGTTGCTGGCGAACGTGGCCGAGAAAGCCATGCTGAAGGGGTACGACGAAGCCGAGGAGACTTTCCAACTTTGGACCTCCAAGGGCACGTTGGGCGATTTCAAGCCAGGCAGTCGCGTGGACCTGAACACGTTCCCATCGCTGTTGAAGGTGGCCGACGGCGCCGAATACAAAAATGCAAAGGTCGGTGAGCGCGGTGAAACCGTCCAGCTGGCGACCTACGGTCGGCTGTTCTCCCTGACCCGCCACACGATCATCAACGATGATCTGGACTCGTTCACCAAGATTCCGAAGGCGATGGGCCGCGCGGCTATTCGTACGATCGGCGACCTGGTGTACGCGGTCCTGACCAGCAATCCCGCGATGGCTGACGGCACTGCGCTGTTCCATGCTGACCACAAGAACTTGATGGCCGGAAGCGTGATCAGTACTGGTTCGGTGGACGCCATGGGTACGTCCATGGCATTGCAGAAGGATGCGACCGGCAGCACGCTGAATATCAACATGGCAAAGCTGATCGTACCTCGCTCCCTGCGTGGCGCCGCCAACACCGTCCGCGACAGCGAATTCGAAGTTGGCGCCGCCTCCAAAAACAATACCGTTCCGAATTCCGTGCGCGGCACGTTCGAGGTGATCGCAGATGCTCGCTTGGACGCGGCTTCCACGGCTGCATGGTACGGCGTCGCAAGCCAAGATGTCCACGACACCGTCGAGGTGAGCTACCTGGACGGTGTGGATACGCCGACCTTGGAAAACCAGAATGGCTGGCATGTCGATGGTGTCGAGTTCAAGGTACGTATGGACGCCGGCGTCAAACCGCTGGACTTCCGCACCATGCAGAAAAACCCAGGCGCCTAAACAGCCAGGAAAACTAGCCGCTCCGGCGGCTCACCACCAAATTTCAAGGAGCCAACAATGGCAACGAATTACGTTCAAGAAGGCGATGTGCTGGACTTCACTGCTGCGGCAGCGGTGGCGAGCGGTGCAGTCATCGTGCTGGGCAAGCGCATTGGTGTTGCAGCGCGCGCGGTGTCGCAGGGCTCCGTTGGCGCAGCCCATGTCACTGGCGTGTGGGAGATCGCCAAGCTGACGACCGATGTGGTGGGGCAGGGTGATCTGTTGTACTGGGATGCCCAGAATAGCCGGCTGACGACCACGGCCGCCAGCAATGTTCAGGCTGGCTATGCGGCGTCGCCTGCGGCCGCAGGCGCCGCCACCGTCCAGATCAAGATCAACGGCTGACCATGTTCGAAGCGCTCGAAGCTCGCCTCAACGCGGCCGCGATGAAGAAGCTGTCAAACGCGACGGCTCGGATCGACGGCATCGATGTACGCGTAATTTTCGACGCGCAGTACAAGGTCGGGATGGTCGGTGTGGTCGGCATGGGCGCATCGGAACCGCAAATGGTAATCGCTGACTCTGATATCCCGTCGGAGTTCATCGACACGGTGGTATCGGTCGATGGCGCTGCCTGGAAGGTGGTGGACGTGCACGCGGACAAAGCCAGCGGGCCGGGCTTGAGCCTCGCGATACTGGAAAAAGCATGACGACTGCACACCGGCAGGTTCTGGTCGCCGTGAAGGATGTGCTGGATGCGGCGGGCGTCGCACTCGGACGCGTCTACACGTCCAGGACCCGTTCCATCTCCGCAGAGACGCCGCACGCCGTGGTGATCCGACTGGGCCGAAGCGCTTCCGAACTGTCGCGCGTCCTGGGCGGGCCGACTACCTGGAAGACCCTGGTGCAGATCGAATGCTATGGCCGGATGTCCGGCGGCGAGCCGGATGAAGCGTCGGATCTGATCGTGGCGGCAGTTTTTGATGCGCTGGCGGCCGACCCGACGCTGTCAGGAGCGGTGATGCAGATGGTCCCGCTGGAAGGCGACACGCTGTCGTGGGACTTGGACGAGCTGGACACGGCACTCGGTTGCACGACCGCCAAATTTATCGTTTCACATAAGACCAAAGGAAGGACTCTCAACCCATGAGCTTCACGACGGAAGAAAGCGACGAAGTCGCAAAGCCCGCTCCAGTACCGGCTAACCCGGCACGCGGCGGTAGCTACGCCCGGGATCCGGACACTGGCGCGCTGGAGCTGCTGGTGGAGCCGCCGAAGCCGGCGCCAAAGAAACAATCCACCGAGGAGTAATCCATGAGCCGTCTCGTCAATAACACCGCCATCCTGGCGAAGCTGGAAACCACTTACGGCCAGGACGCCGCTCCCGCTGGCGCGCAAAATGCTTTGCTGATCAGCAATCAAAAAGTCACGCCGCTGGTGGCGCAGAACGCGGACCGCAACGTGATGCGGCCGTACCTGGGCAACTCGGAGTCGCTGGTCGGCACCCGCTACAAGCAGCTCGAATTTGATGTCGAGCTGGTCGGTTCCGGTACTGCGGGCACGGCGCCGGCCCTGGGCCCGCTGCTGCGCGCCTGCGGCTTTGCCGAAACCATCACCGCCAGCGTACGCGTCGACTACACCCCGGTTTCCGGTGGCTACGAGTCGCTGACCGTCTACTACTACGACGACGGCGTGCTGCACAAGCTGCTGGGCGCCCGCGGTAGCTTCAAGGTAAGCGCCCAGGTGGGCGAAATTCCAAAGCTGAGCTTCAGCTTCACCGGCCTGGACGGCGGTGATACCGCAGCCCCGCTGCCGACCGTCACGCTGGACGCATGGCGCATTCCACAGACTATCGTCGACGCGAACAGCGGTGACTTGACCTTTGGCTGCACGCACTCGATCACGGGCGCGCCGGCGCTCGTCGGTGGTACCGCGTTTCCCAGCGAAGGCATCAATATCGACAGCGGCATCTCCGCGCCATTCAATGCGCTGCTGGGCGGCGAAACCGTGCCGATCACCGAGCGCAAGGTCACGGCCGACATGAAGATGGATCTGACTGCGGTGGACGAAGTGGCGCTGCTGACTGCAGTCAAAGCCACGACCCTGACCAGCCTGGGCTTCGCGCACGGCACGGTCGTCGGCGACCGTGTGTTGATCTTCATGCCCTCGGTGCAGCGTACCGACCCCTCGAAAGAGGAAAAAAACGGTATGCGCATGATCGGCGTCAAATTGCGCGTCAACCCGAAGCTGGGTAACGACGAGTTGCGCATCGTCTTTTTCTAAACCGGCGCAAGCCAAACCATAAGGAAACACCATGTCGAGCAACAAAAAATACAAGATCGCCGTCAGCAACCTGGTCGTGGTCGAGGTCAAAGGCCAGCTGAAGAACGAGCAGGGCGAGCCAGTGGCCTTCAAGTTCGAGTTTACCGCCAAGCGCCAGTCGTCGAGCGAAGTTACCGCCAACAACGGCAAGCCGATGAAGGACATTCTGCAGGACATCATCACCGACGTGCGCGGCCAGAAGCTGGTGCTGCTGGAGGATGACACGCCGGCGCCGTTCGATCCGGACATGCTGGGTGCGCTGCTGGATATCTCCGGTATGGCGGTGCTGTGCTACTCCAAGTACCTGGCCGAGCAGAGCGTAGCGGAAAAAAACTAGCGCAGCTCGCGCGCCTGGCCGCGTTGGGGCAGCTCTGGGATGGTAAAGAGGAGCGCGTCGCGGTCAGAAAGCTCGACGAGGTAGCGGCGATGTTTGGCTTGTACATCGTCACCGATGATCGTGCGGCGTTGGAGCCTCAGGAATTCCACCTCTGGCCCGAAAACGTGCCCGCATGGAACCTGTTCTGCAAGGTGCTGACGCAATGGAATACAGACAACGGCGAGCCGACGGGACTGAACTATCCCGGTGTCGAGGTGGTGATGCGTAAGCACCGCATCAAGCGCAGCGAAGAGCTGAACATGTTTAACAAAATACAAGCTATGGAAGAAGCGACGTTGAAAGCGTGGAGCGAAAAGCGCAATGGCTGAAACAAGGGTAGTCATCACTGCGGATGCGGATCAGGCGGTCCTTGAGTTCAACCGCCTACGCAGCTCCGCGACCGGCAGCATCCAGCAGATCGCCCAAGCCGGTGAGCAGCTGAACCGTGCCGGTGTATCGGCCGGCCAGCTCCGCGCCGCGATGGCCGGCCTGCCGGCGCAGATCACTGACGTGGTCGTCAGCCTGCAAGGCGGCCAGGCGCCGCTGACGGTACTCCTGCAGCAGGGCGGCCAGATCGTCGGCCAGTTCGGCAACGTCGGCAACGCGCTGCGCGGCGTCGCCTCATATGTCACCGGCCTCGTCAATCCTTTCACGGTCGCCGCCGCGGCCGGTACTGTACTGGCTGTCGCCTTTTACAAGGGCAGTCAGGAAAGCGAGGAATTCCGCAAGTCGCTAGCCCTTACGGGCAACGCCGTCGGCGCCACGACCAGTGAGCTGATCGGCATGTCGGCGGCCACCGCCAAGGCAGCGGAGGACACGAAATCGCATGCGGCTGATGCGCTGAACCAACTGGTGCAGACGGGCCGCGTCGGTAAAGAAAACCTACAGCAGCTAGCCACCGCCACGGTGCTGGCTAATAAAGAGATCGGCATCAAGGTGGCCGACACGGTGTCCACGTTCGCCGATCTGGCCAAGTCGCCGTTGGAGGCCAGCGAAAAGCTGACCGAAAAATATCACTACCTGACGCTGGCGACCTACCAGCAGATCAAGGCGCTGCAGGATCAGGGGCGCGCTGACGATGCCGGGCGCGTTGCGCAGTCGGCGTATGCCGACGCCATCACCCAGCGCGCCAAGGATGTGGACGCCTCCCTTGGCTACCTCACGCGTGGCTGGAATGCTTTGGGCAGCGCCGCCCACAAGGCCTGGGATTGGATGCTCGACATCGGTCGCGAGGACACCTTCGAGCAGAAGCTGGAAAAGGCCAATGCCGCGTTGGAGGAGGCCAAGCGCAAGCGACTGACGTTCATTGGTGCGGGTGCGGACGGCAAGGCAGATCTTGACAAGGCTCAGGCGCGCGTTGACGCCCTGAATGCCGAGAAGGACAGGAAAGAGCGCATCGCCGCTATCGATGCCGGCCGCATCCAGTTACAAGAAGCCGGTATTGCCTGGGATAAAGAAGGCGAGAAATTTCTCACCCGGCGTGAGCAGCTGGAACGAGATATCGCGGCGAGTCGGAAACGGGGGCTCGAGGCCGGCGTCTCCGATGCGGAAATCGCCCAGCGCGAGGCGGCGATCCGCAAGCAGTACAGCGACATTTTCAACGCCGGCATCGATGGCCAGATCGAGGCCATCAAGCGCCGCGGCGTCGTGGAGGATACCGTAGCGGCCCGATCGATGTCGGCGCTGGTGGCCGCGCGCGAGGCCGGCCTGGACAATAGCTTCCAGGCCCAGCAACAGTACGCGCAGGCGGTTGAGGCGCTGGACCAGGCGCAGTTCGCGCGCGAGCGCGCCCGTCTGGAGCAGGAGCTGAAGCTGACGGCGCAGAAAGCGAATTCCGAGCGCGACCAGGCGGGCCTGCGTGGACAGATCAATGAGCTTGATGAAAAATCGATCTCTCGTAAAATCCAGCTGGAGCAGCAGCTGTTTAACCTGGACGTCAATGCGGAGCGCGCCGCGCTGGGCGTCATCGCCGACAAGCTCGACAAACGGGATGAGGATCTGCGCGGCATCAACGAGCAGATCAAGAAACAAAAGGATGCCAATGCCGTCATCGGCATGGGCAAGCAGCAGGTCGCGGCCTATTCGGCTGCGCTGGTGGAGGAGCGCGCGCGTCGGCTGGAATCCGACGCCGCCATCGCGGACACCATCCTCGGCTGGGAAGCCTTGGCCGAAAAAATGCGAGATAGCGCCAAGGCCCTGCGCGAACTGACCACCGCGCAAGCCGACGGCGTGGCGCGCACCCTCGACTTCGAGCGGCAGAAGAACATCTGGGAGGGTATCGAGCACACCGCGCACGACACCTTCCTGAGCATCGAGCAGAACGGCAAGGGCGCCTTCGACCGGCTTTACAGCACCCTCAAGAACGGCTTGCTGGAGCTGCTGTACCAGATGACGGCCAAGCAGTGGATCATGAACATCGGCGCGCAGGTGAGCGGGTACAGCGCGCTGGCCGGCGCCGGCAACGCTGCGGGTGCCGCAGCCAGCGCGGGTGGCGCGGGCAATCTGCTCAGCGGCGCTTCCAGCATCTCCTCGGCCTACAACCTCGCCACGGCAGGCCTCACCAATACCCTCGGCGGCGGCATCAGTGCAATCGGCAGCTGGGCGGGTTCGTCCGCGCTGGCGGACTTCGGCGCCGGCTTCTCCGGCTCGGCGGCCGCCGAGCAGATCGCCGCCACGCTGGCCGGCGAGACCATCCCGGCGATGTCGGCAGCCGCCAGCGCCGGCACGGCATTGGCATCGGCGCTCAGTACCGCCGTGCCGTGGATTGCCGGCGCCGCCGTGGCCTACAAGGCGTTCGATGCGCTGTTCAGCGATGGGCCGGAATCCGATACCCGCTTGACCTTCGGCAGCAACAACAAGGCCGGCAACATCTCGATCAACGAGCGTGGCAACGAAGGCAAGTCCGATTCCTATATCGCCGGCGCGAGCACGAACTCTGCCTTCGGCACTTTCGGCGTCACCAGCACCTTCTGGGCGCCGGCCGAGTCGAAAGCCGTGCAGGACTTCGTCAAGACGGTCGGCCTGGCCGACGATGCGCTGGCAAAATATCTGACCACGGCTGAAAAAGCCAGCGTGACCAGCTACCTTACCGGCAAGACCGACACGGCGCACGTCGGCGCGGAAGGACAGATAGACTCCGCTGACGCTGGCAAGGCGCTGGCTCAGGTGTTCAACGACCGGATCATGAACATCCTGGAAGGTATCGAGCCTGGCTTGTCGAAGCTGGAGCAGAACTTCCAGGGGACGTCGGCCGAGCTGGCCACCGAAGTCGAAAGCTTGCTGGCGTATCGTTCGGCATTGAACGACTCCGGCGAGGCCGTGTTCGGCGCCAAGGTCACGCTGCAGCAGATCGCCGCTCTGAAGACGCCAACCGAGGCGACCAGCGCGGCGCTGACGCGCATCACCAGCGAATTTGCCGCCACCAACCAGGTCGTCCAGCTGCTTGGCAAGGACGTCTCGACCGCGTTCGGCGCCGCCGGCCTGGCCGGCGAGGCAATGCGCGCGCAGATCATCCTGCTGTCGGGAGGCTTGTCCAACTTCACGGCGGCGGCCAGCTCGTTCGCCCAGAACTACCTCAGCGATGCCGAGCGCCTGGGGCCGGTGTCCAAGCAGCTGGACGCCCAGCTTGCCGCCCTGGGTCTTTCTGCCATCCCCAAGACGAAGGACGAGTTCAAGAGCCTGGTGATGGGGCTGGACTTGAGCAGCGAAAGCGGACAGAAGCTGTATGCGGGCCTCATGAACCTGCAGGATGCCTTTGCCCAAGTGCACGCCAGTGAAAAAACAGCAGCGGACGTGGCGCGTGAGCGCGCCGACCTCCAGGATAAACTGGACGAATTGACCATGACGCAGGCGCAGCTCGCGGAGAAGGCGCGCAACGCGATCGATGGGCATAACCGTGCGCTTTACGACCAGGTCGCCGCTGCGCAGGCGGCGAAGGATGCCGTAAAGGATTTGCTCGATAACACAAACCAGGCATACAGCACCCTGCAGGCTGTCGTCGCGCAGGAGCGGGATCATCTAGATACCGTGTATCAGGCGGCGACTGATGGCCTGCAAGCTGGTATCGACAAGGTGACGGGCGCTGTCAGCAACTTGCAAAACTTGTCGCAGGCTTTGCACTCCACCCTCGATTCAATGGCGGTTCCCGGCCAGGAAAAAGCTGAACGTGAACAGGCTCAAGCTCAGCTGCAGGCAGCTTTGGCGATCGCTAAGGCGGGTGGACCGCTGCCGGACGCGGATGTTCTCAAGAACGCGTTGGCGACCGTGGGTAAAGATGCATCCGGCCAGTTCTCGTCGTATCTCGACTATCAGCGTGATCTGTATCTTACGAAGAACACCGTGGCTGGTTTGGCGGGCTACACGGACACGCAGCTCTCCACCGATCAGTTGATGCTGAAATCGTTGCAATCGCAGAAAACAGCGCTCGACGAAGCACACAAGGCGGATCTCGCGCGTCTGGACGGCATCCTGGCTACATCGAAAAATCAAGTCGACTTACTCAACGGCGTCTCGACGGCCTTGGTGTCATTGCCGCAGGCGTTGGCTGAACTCGCCGCATCGATTTCGAAGGCGATGGCCAATCCTGGATCCGCAGCGCTCCAGCAGACCGCTGTTGCATATCAAGACTATCTTGGCCGAACTGCGACCAGCTCGGAGTTGGACTTCTGGCAGCAGCAGGCCACCAAGGGAGTCGATGTGGCGGGGGCAATCAAAAACTCCGACGAGGCGAAGATCCAGGCGCTCTATAAATCTTTACTAGGACGCACCGGTGACGCGGCGGGCGTGGACGCTTGGGAAGCTGCGGTCAAGGGCGGGATGTCCTGGGAGCAGGTCAAGCAGGGATTCTTGGGCAGCGATGAGTACAAAAGACTCCATCCGCCCGGATTTGCTGCTGGCGGGGATCACATGGGCGGCCTGCGCCTTGTCGGTGAAAACGGACCAGAGCTGGAGGCAACTGGCCCATCGCGGATATTCAACGCCAGCCAAACGAGATCAATGCTCGGTTCCGCCAACGCTGAGTTGGTCGCGGAGATCCGTGCGCTGCGTGCCGAAGTGCGCGAGCTGAGGGCCGCTGCAGCAAGTACTGCCGACAGCACCGGTGAAGTCGCGAAAGTGGTCCGGCGCGTGGGGGGGCGTGGCGACTATTTCGCGGTGAAGGTGATTACTGCGAAGGAACCTGCGTAATGCGAGTGATAGCACCCATCGAAATCACCGATGCAATGCTGGTGAGCAGCACCTTGGTGGAGACCCCACCAGCCATGCATGTCATGGGCACGACATACGCCGCCGGCGCCACGGTCGCCACCGGCACCGTCGGCGGGATCCTCACCGTCTGGAAGTCGCTGCAGGCGGCGAACACCGGTCACGCGCCAGCGACCAGCCCGACGTGGTGGCAGAACATCGGCACCACGTATGCTGTCTACGATTCCACCCACACCTATGCTTTCCACGACCGGGTAATCGATCCAGTGGCGCATCTGGTGTATGAGTCTCAGCTCACGGATGCGAATACGAATCAACCCCTGACAGGCGGAACCGCCTGGCTGCAGGTGCCAGGCACGACAAACAGGCGGGCCGCGTTCGACAACTTGCGCAACACGCAGGCTGAGGCACCGGTGGATATCGTGCAGAGCATCCAGCTAACTGGCCGCGCGGATTCTATCGCGGTCATCGGATTGGACGCCCGTACGGTGACGATCACGCAAACGGTGGCCGGCGTGCAGAAGTACTCTGTCACCGCCAACCTCAGTAAGCGCAAGAGCCGCAGCTGGAAGGAATGGTTCTTTAGCCTGTTCAAGAGCCGCACTAGTGTCCAGTACTTCGACCTGCCGCCGTATCGGAATGCTTTGATCACCATCACCGTCGCAAAGCCAGGTCCCGGGCGGCGCGCGGTCGGTGGAATTGTTATCGGGAATGCGGTGTACATCGGTGATGTGCAGTACGAGCCGACTTCGGATCACCTGAATTTCTCCAACGTCGAGCGCGACAAGTTTGGGAACCTCAAGCTCGACCCCGAGCGCTCGGTCCCCAAGGTCGACCTAACGGTCTGGTTTGACAAAAGCCTGACTAGCCAGATCCTCGAATTGCGGGAGCAGCTCAACGGCCGCCCGGCGGTGTGGTCGGGGCTAGACGATTTCACACTCGACTATTTCGAGCCACTTTTTATCTTCGGTATTCACAAGGAGTTCAGCTTGAACCTTAAAGGTTTGAATTACGGCGTCATCACGCTGCAAGTGGAGGAAATGTAATGGCGATCACCGCACCAGTCCATGCCGACGTGCTACCCGTCGCGCCGAGTATTGATGATCCGGACAACTTCGATGCCGAGGCCGACGCGTTTGCCGCCGCCCAGCGCCCGTTCGGCATCCAGATGAACGCCCTCGGCGACAACGTGTATGCGAATGCGCTCGCTGTTCAGTCCCTGGCCGGCGCCGCCGACGCAAACGCCCAGGCGGCCGCAACCAGTGCCGGCCAAGCGGCATCCAGCAAGAGCGCCGCTCTGCAGGCTGCCCAAGATGCAGGCGCCGCTGCGCAGGCTGCAGCGGACAGTGCGACGGCCGCCGCGAACGCATCCACCAGTCTGACCGCCAGCAGCTCCAGCGCCGTCGTGCTGGGCAACGGCGCCAAGGTATTCACCGTGCCGGCCGGGAAGCAGTTCCCTGCCGGCGAACTGCTGCAGTTTGTCAGCTCCGGAACGCCGGCCGCGCGCATGTTCGGCACGGTCGCGTCTTACGCCGGGACCACGCTGACCGCGACCATCACCCAGACCGAAGGCCCGGCCGGCACCTACAATGACTGGACGATCGCACCGGGCGGCGCGCGCGGTCCTATTGGCGGCACGGCCGGCGGCCAACTCACCGGCGCGCTGGACGAGCTGAAGGGCACGGCGCCGGCCAGCAGCGCGACGCCCGACATCTGGAACGCCGGCGGCAACTATGTGCCGATCACGCAGACGGCAAACATCACCGGCTTACCAAATGCGCCGCAGGCCGGCGCCAAGCGCACGCTTAAAGCGGAAAGCACGTTTTCAGTGGTAAGCAGCGCAAACTTCTATGTCCACGGCGGCTCGACGGTCATCAATCCCGGCGACGAACTGGATGTCGTAGCCGACACCGCGTCGAAGTTTCTGGTCACGGTGCGGAGGAACAACGGCGCGTTTCAAGGAGTTACCGGGCGGGTGATTCAGGTATTGAAACAGTCCGTCGTCTGGACCGCGCCGGTCACCGGGTGGTACACGATTATCCTGATCGGCGCTGCGGGTTCGGGCGCGGTCGCGATTGCCTCTAGCGGCGCGCGCGCTGCTGCTTCTGGCGGCAGCACAGGGGGCATGGTCATCAAGACCTTCTTCGCGGTAGCCGGCGATACCTACACGTTGGCGCTGGGCGCCAAAGGCCTCGGCGTTACGAATACCACGGTGGGCAACGTCGCCAAGAACGGCAACGATGCAACGGACTCGACCTTCATTGGCGGCTCGGTATCCCTGACTGCTGGCGGCGGAAAGAAAGGTAATGCGGCGGTCGGTACCACAAACTCGACTGTCGCAACTGGCGCCGCCGGCGGGACTGCATCGGGCGGCGACTTCAATTTCCCTGGCAGCGCTTCCGGATCCGCTACCGTGACTTTGACTGCAGGCGCCGTTAATGCGAATGCCGCAACTGGCGGCGCAGCTGTTCCATATAAAGGCGTCGCCAACAAAAGCGGCGATGTCGTGGTGTCCACCAATGGTACCGGCGGCGTACAAGGGGCCTCGGGCGGCGCCGGTATCGGCGGGAAGAGCGGCAACGTGACCGTGTTCGGCGACGCGAGCGCGTCTGCTGGGGCCAGCGCACTGGCACCATCCGCAGACGCGACCAGCTCCATCGGAGCGGCTCCGGTGTTGGACGACTTTGTGTCCGTTCTCGCTGCGGTGCCGCTCCAATTGTTGGGGGCGGGAACGAATGCGGCCACGAATTCTGCCAGCCAGTCACCAGGCGCAGGCGGCGGTAGTGGCGGGGTGTTCACGAGTCCCGGGACCAATGCGAATAGCGGGGGCGCAGTAATGTTGGGCGGCACCGGTGGGGTGACTGGCTACGCCAGCTCTAGCGGGATGACGCTGATCAGCGGGAGTGTGATCTACGGCGGCGCATCTGGTGGCGTTTCTTTGTCCAGCAACGTCAATTCTTCGGCCACGCTGACCTCTGGTGACGGCGGTGCCGCTTTCGCAATTATCGTTTCGCCATAAGGGGCAAGAATGTCGACCATACCTTATACCTGCACTGGCCAAGAAAACGCCGGTGATGCCGAACTGTTTGACGCGCAAGGGGAGCATTTCACTACCATCTTTGCATCGCGCTGCTTCGCAGACTGGTACTGCGCCAGCAACGGTTGGACCTGGCGCTGGCGCAACGGCGTCGATCCTGATGACCCGACGACCTGGCCGGCGCCACAAGAATCCGAACCACAAGATCCATCTCCCACACCTTAATCCACCACTATGAAAGCGCATATGCCTGCTCTCGAAACTACTTCTGCCGCCAGCGGCGCGCTGATCAAAATCTTCGGCGCCCCAGTGCTGGCTGGCGCCACTGCCACTGCGCTGGCGTTCTTGTTCATGTGGCCTAAGACGCTGCGCGAAGCGTTCTTGCGCTTCCTCACCACGATCGCCACCAGCGCGCTCGGCGGACCGTTCCTGGTGATGGCCGTGCACAGCTGGTGGCCATCGTTGTTCGATTCGGCTAAGGCGGTGACTATCCTGTACGGCGGCGACCCGGCGCTAGGCGTGCTGTTTGTGGCGGCGCCGCTGATGGTTGCGGCCGGCCTGCCGGCGTGGTGGCTTATCGGCGGGGTTATCCGGTGGCTCGATCGCCGCCGCGATAAGGATATCGGCGAGATCGCTCACGACGCTGCCGAGGTAGTCAAAGACGTGCGAGGTGCCCTGTGAACCTGACCGAACACTTCACCCTGGATGAGCTGACGGCCTCGCAGATCGCGGCCCGCCGGCGCATCGACAACACCGCCGGCCCGGCCGTCGTCGAAAACCTGCGGCGCGTCGCTGCTGTGCTGGAGCAGGTGCGCGCCGCGGTTGGCCGTCCAATCACCGTCTCCAGCGGTTACCGCTGCCCGGCGCTGAACACCGCCGTCGGCGGCGCGCGGGACAGCGCACACCTGCAGGGCCTGGCTGCCGACATCAATGTATCCGGCATGGCGCCGAAGGATCTGGCGCGCACGATCATCGCCGCCGGCATCCAGTTCGATCAGCTGATCTACGAGGGCACCTGGGTGCACATCGGCCTGGCCGCCGGCAAGCTGCGCGGCCAGGTGTTGACCGCAACTTTCACACAGGGCGGCGTGGTCTACAGCGCCGGGATCGCATGAGCACGATTGGCCGAAAGCTGGATGACTTTGGCGATAACCAGGTCGCCTTCAACTGCCCGGGGTGCGGGGAGATTCACGTGCTGGCGATCGGGCCGTCGGCCGCGGGCACGCCGCGCCCGGTGTGGGGCTTCAACGGAAACGGCGACGCGCCGACCTTTACACCGTCGGTGCTGTCGCGCGCGGGGCACTACATCGACGGCGATACCAAGGAGTGCTGGTGCACCTACGAAGCGCGGTTCGGCCGGCCGTCGCCGTTCAAATGCTGCGTGTGTCACTCCTTCGTCACCGATGGTCAGATCCAGTTTCTGAGCGACTGCACGCACGCGCTGGCGGGCAAGACGGTGCCGCTGCCCGATTGGACCAAGCTATGAGCGCCTTGGGCGACGTAGCCACCGGTGCGGGCGGCGCACTGGCCGGCCAGCTGTGGAAGGTGGCCACGCTGGTGCTGCTGGCGGTGCTGCTGGCCGGCGGTGGTGCCGGCGGCGCACTATGGTGGACGGCGGCGGCCGCGCGCGATCAGGCGCTGGCCGACCTCCGGGCGGAGCAGGGCATCAACGCGCAGCTGCGCGCCGGCGTCGATGCGCAGAACACCGCGATCTTGGCGCAGGCCACGCTGGCGCGCGAGGCCGAGGCGCGCGGCCAGGCTGCGATGCAGGCCGCCGCGGCGAACGGCCGGCGCTACGACCAGGCGCTGCAGCAGATCGCTGGCGCGCGGGCTACCAGCTGCACCGACGCGATGCCCTACGTGAACCAACTGCTGGAGAAGGTGCGATGAAACGCGAAATCG
Organism: Duganella sp. 1224; assembly: GCF_013408245.1. GTDB lineage: Bacteria > Pseudomonadota > Gammaproteobacteria > Burkholderiales > Burkholderiaceae_D > Rugamonas. Next base: position 95,416 of record NZ_JACBYS010000003.1, on the reverse strand, counting down.
TCAACTTGACCAGATTGGCAGGTTTGTCCGCCGCCTGCATGCTGGCCAGCTGTGCCAGCGCGCCCGCGCCGGCCACTCAGACTGTCCAGGTGCCGGTGGCCGTTCCGTGCGTGAAGGCTGCACCGGCGCGCCCGGCGTTCGAGTTCGACCAGCTGCCCGCCACGGCGAGCGATGGAGACAAGGTTCTCGCCCTCGTGCGCGACTGGGCGCGGTACCGGAAATACACCGGCGAGTTGGAGGCGGTTATTGCTGGCTGTCGCTGACGTAGGTGCCGCTTCCACCGCTTCCAGTTAGCCACGCCGGAATACATCGATCGTGGTCCGCCATCTCTGCCCCCCTCGAAGAGAATCCCGTTACAGGTGGCTATCACAAATGCATGTTGGCATATTGTCTCGAACAGATGATTAGGATATCGTTTGTTTGATACAACTAATAAGGAACGGGAATGGAAGCAAAGTACCGATCTGCGGATGTTTGCATTTATTGTCAATTTTTATCGGATGAGAAAAGAAAAGTCTACGATCAGTCAGAACTGTCAAAGGAACATTTGTTAGCCTACTCTTTAGGCGGTACAGTGACTCTGCGGAAAGCTAGCTGCAAGTATCATCGCGATCTAACTTCCGCCTTTGAACTAGATGTGTCCCAACGAAGTTACCGGCACTACAGAGACTTTCATGGAGTGCAATCAAGGGGACCGCAGGAGGAGCGAGATGCCCGCCTCAGTCGGGAGGTTCCGATTACCGTCGAGGGATACGATGGCAAGAAAGGATTTAGGTTGGTAGCGAAGGGGGAGATCCCACTGCCGTTTATCTTTCCCAGGATTACCCAATTACCTACAATATTGACTGGCTTGCCGTACATGAGCGAGATAGGGCTAGCTTTTGTAACCGAGCCGCCAGATCAGCGAGACGTTGATCGGTTTTTGAGAAAGCATCGAATCAAAACATTTACGGCAACTTCAGACGGATTTGTCATCGGCTCTCCGCAGTTTTTTCAGATGTTAGCTAAGACAGCTCATGCTTTTCTATGGGCGGAAAAGGAAGGAAAAGGGTTTGCGCCTTTATTGATGGATATCATCGAGGGGGTGAACGTGAACTTGGACTATTGCCTCACGTATATAGGTGAAGATCCCGGTGGGGCAAAATCAGAAGAAGAGCTTTCCCTGGAAGAGGTGACCCGGGAAGGCGTTACTTATTTTGTTGCTGATATAGCAATCAAGGCAATAAAACAGCTCCCAAGCTATAAGGTCGTTGCCGGGATAAAAATGGATGTCGGGTAGAGTCTGCTTTGGATGTGAAAAGAAAGCATAAGGAGCAAAACGCTTAGCGGCAGTGCGTCGGATCCTAGGCGTCCGTAGACTCTGGAAAGTGCCCTTGATATGTGGTTTGACCCAATGCATGGGTGAATGCCTATAGACTGTTTTCGCCAGACGCTGCTTCCACAATTTCCAGTTGGCCCGGACGAAACACCTCGCTCTGCGGCTGGCCGTCGACGGTCCACTCGCAAAGTATGCCGTTTCTCACCCCCTCCCAATCGTGCTCTTCGCCCAGCGCCGAGCACGTTACCCACATCACCTGACCGTCCGGGTCGCCATTCATCCTGACCAAGCTGCCCTCGGGCGGTCGGTCGCTCAAATCTTCGCTCATAGCAGTCCCATCTGAATATCTGCCGCCGGCGTCGCCGCCTCGGCTTTCTTGGCGCGCGGCGGCACCGGGAATTCCCACGCGCGCATCAGTTCGGCCGGGTAGGGACGTAGGAAGCTCCGTGCATATTCCGGGTCGCTGCAGCTGAGCCAGTCGTCCCACTCGCTGTGCGGCACCACCACCAGCGCGCGCTTTTCGTCGCCGGGCTTATGGAATCGCCGCATCAGCGGGTGGTCGTCGGCATTAATCGTCAGCTGGGTGAAGCTGTGCTCGGCCCCGGCCTCGCCGCCCCACTCGCGCCACAGGCCGGCCACGGCAAACATGGACTCGTCGGCGGCGCCAATCCCCCAGCGCACCGGCTTGCCGCTCTCGTAGTTCGGCTCGTAGAAGGCGGTCATCGGCACCAGGCACAACTGCGAGTTCTTCCAGGCGCCAGAGAAGGAGCGCAGCTGGCCGACCGTCTCGGCGCGCGCGTTCATGGTGTCGAACGGCCGAACGCCCGGCGGAATGCGCTTGCGCGGCACCATGCCGTAGGTAGCCACCAGTCCTTCGCGCCGGCCGTCGGCGCCGCGGCGAACGATCGGCGCGCCGTAGTCCTTCCACGTCTCGGCCTTCCAGAAACCGGTGTCGTGCAGATCGATGATCACGCCCATCACCGTCTCCAGCATTTCCGGATCCGGCGGTCGGAAGTTCACGCACATAGCCGCCCCGCTCATTTTGATGAAAATCAAATAATAGCGTGTTTTCTCGATCCGTTTTATACTGTATATGCGTACAGTATTAATGCGGGGAAATAATGAAGGTGTGGGCGTCGAGACGGCGAGAGGAAGGAGCGGTGCTGGCCGCAGCGGTGCCGGCTGTAGACGGGGCTTCGCTCATGGAGTTGGTTGTGGTGGAGGTCACGCTGGATGGCAACCGCCGCCCGGCAAAGGTCGCTCGCCTCCGGCCGATCGGCGAGCAGCGCATCCTGGCGCAGCTGCTGCTCCCCAAGCTGGTGAAGCTGCAGGGCTGGAACTTGGTGTTGAGCGGGATCGAGGAATTGAAGGGAGTAGCAGGGCAGACGCGCGGCGTCGCACAAACTTGGGTATGCAAGCTGTGGGTGCCCGACAATGCCGTCGGCTACCGGGTGCGTGATACCTGTCAGCAGGGTGTTCTGGCGCCGAAAAGCGCAATCCGTCAGTCAAGCGGAACCCGGGGCCGGCTAGTAGTGACGACCGACTACGTGACTCCACTGCAGCGCTATACCTTGTGTGCCGAGGTGCATCATCACCAGGTTTCAACCTTTCCGGCCGGGCGCCTGGTTGATTGTCACATCGAGTGGATGTCCGATGAAACCTTCGAGCTTGGCGGCCTGCGGGTGTGTGCCTCGCACGAAGATCAGCCCGAGCGGCTGGAGCGTGCCGGCTGGCTCGTCGAGATCGACGTCAAGGAGCGGGAGCTGACGAAGCGCGAGGCGCGCATGTTGCGGTAGGTCAGTGGCGGCGGCGGTCTGGTTCAGCCAGGACTCGGGCAATGACTCGTAACGGGACGCCGGACTGGAGAAGGAAATCAGCGGCCGCCTTCCTGCCGTGGTGGTCCTGCATGATGACGCCTGCGTTGACGATCAAGGCCATACTGCGGGCCGGTCTGTCCTTACGGTCGGTTGCCTTCATCTATCCTCCTTGTCAGAACGTAGGATATTCGATCGGCTTCCTTAATGCTTTGCGCGACACCAAATGCTGCGTAGGTCCGGCGTAGCTTTTGGTGTAACTTTACTTCGTAGCGTCGGGCCTCAAGGCGAAATGTACTGCTGCAACGGGAGCCGTAGGCTATGCTACAGTGCTTTATTGACAATCAATTTTCTCGTGACAACGACGCCTCTATGTGGACTGAAGAGCGTGCGATGTATTTTGCAAATCGCTTCTAGTGGTTTAGTGATATTTTAATTTAAATATTGGAGTGAATATTTTGGAAACTATAGTTGCGATTAATTGCGGCGGCGAGTTGAAACGTGTATTTAAAATAGATGATAGAGAAAAAAAGAATGGCGGAAAGTGGTTACTTCAGATATTCCCATTTATAGGTTTAAATTTAGGCGATTTTACTGATAAGCCTATTGGAAGCCATAAATATTCCGTGCATCCTCCGCGAGCCGAAGGAGGCGAGCATATGATTCACTTTAAGATGACAAAGCCGCATACTGGTGATGATCGTATGGCAGAAAACCGTCACTACACTCGTGCGCTAAGCACTCCGGAGAAATTTGCCGCAGTATTTTTTGCCCGCTTCACACGTATGAATATGTCACCGACTGAAGTACTTTCAGATCAAGAAAATTTGATAGTTATCCCAGAGGAATTCGACCCAGGTAAGCAGATTTTCATGGCTGGTGTATTTATAGGCGGTGTGAATGATGAATTCGTTAGTCCGACAAATGAAGATAATATTAAATTGCTTCGGATAGATTGTAAGTTTATTAGCATAATAATTTTATATTCTTTTGAAGATCTACCAAGCTTAGATTATGGGTGGGTATTTAATATTAAAACGATGGATGTTGATAAGATAAACGATGAAATGGCGAGAGAGATTATTGTTAAAGTAATGAATGGCAACGATGTTAAATCTTGTTTTGATCTATATCGCTGGAATTGTTTAAAACTGATAGAAAATTACTGGGAACGCTGGATTTGGATTTGGGATCGCATGGAGGTAGAAAAAAGTATAACACCATATGAAGCCGCAGAGAGGCGCGGAGAGTGTCGGACCTATATCCGACAGCTACAAACGATAGGTGAGCAGCTCATTCTCGAAAACATTAGTGGCATCCCCATGCCTGACGGACTTTATGAGGAAAAAATAATGCCGCGTATGGTTTCGTATGCCCCGAAGTATTAAGAACGTTCATCTTTATCATGATGTCTGACTTCCAAGCGGATGCTCCATCAGTCCAACAATGATATGCGTGTAGGTATGAAAGTAGGTACGCAAGTATGCTTCCGCCTTGAATGGCGCATAAATGAATATTGTGTGCATTACACCGCTGCAGTCATAGTTACCCCAGCATGGCCGCGAGGTTCTCTGCAGTTTCGTTGTAGTAGATTTGCAGCATTCTTAGATCCTTGTGGCCCACCATACGGGCCAGCTCAAGTATGTTGAGTTTTTTCGATAGTCTGGTAATCGCTTCGTGGCGCGTATCGTGGAAATTTATTTCTTCAGTACAAGCTGCTATGCGAATTTTTCGATAGTTTGCATCTAGGGATGCTGCTGTCAGGCCGAACAGAGGGGCGTCAGAATCCGAACTCTTAGGCAGGAAACTCAGCAGTTCGATGGCGCGTTTTGAAAGTGGCACCCGGCGGCGAGTGCCGTTCTTGGTGTTGTAAAGCGTGGCTACGGGGCCATCAATCGATGTCGGTTTCAGTCCGCATATTTCGCCGGCGCGCATCGCGCTCTCAATCGCAAAGAGAAACGCGACGCCGACGCGTTGCTTCACCTTTGTCACCGGGCATTCATCAAAGCCGCTGGCCAGCGTAAACCGGTCGATTTCATCCTGGGAGATCCTGCGATCGCGCGACTCAGGGTCCCTCGGCCTGCGGACATCAGTAGTTGGGCTTGCCGCGACCCATTTCCACTCGCGCCTCGCGACTGTATACACATTAGAGATTAGACTGAAATCGCGGTTGACGGTCGAGGTCGCAACCTTGTCGACGTCTAGACGATGATCGCGCCACTTGCCCCAAAGGTCCGAAGTCATTTCGTGGAGTGGGATCGTCTTAATTGCCCGGCCGTTGATCTCCTGATCGCCGATAAATGCGAACCGGTTTTGCTCCCATTTCGGATCCCGCTTCTTGCGAGGTGATACCTCCGTGCCATATCGATCAAAGGCATCTCCGACGGTCTTGCTGAGGTCGATGCCGGTTTCGTGCTGCTTCCGGATCTCAGTCTCGCGCTCGGCGGCCCAGCTGACTGCCTCGGCCTTGGTCGAGAAGTTTCGTGCTGCACGAGTGCCTTTAATCGCCACTTGCGCCTGCCATCCGCCCTTGATCTTTTTGAAGCTGGCCATGCATACCTCAGTCGTAAAAGAGTCGTAAATCAGTCGTAAATGCTAGCAGAAAATAGCGTTTTTTTGTGGTGTTTTGTAGATTTCGGGAAGAGGCGAAAAAGGCTGTAACCCTATGAAAACCAAGACAAAATGGCTAAATATTGGGTTAAGTAAAAATGGTGGGTGGTCCCCCCGACTGGAATCGAACCAGTATCCCACGCTTAGGAGGCATGTGCACTATCCATTGTGCTACGGGGAGGACGCGGCGAAGATTATAGCCGAGGCAGGGGGCGGCTCACATTATTTTTGCGTCAAGCGGCCGTCACTTTTTATTCAGGACGCCGCTGGCTTCCAGTTTGCGGTCCAGTAGCTGCAGCGGGATCCAGGCGATGATGTCATCAAACTCGCCGCCCGGCGCCTGTGGCCGGGTTTCCAGCGGACGCGCAAAAAAGTCGAGGGTGGCGCGGTCGTTGTGCTGTTCGTCGAGGTTGCCCTCGGCGTTGTTGGCTTGTGGCACACCTAGTTCGCTGGTGCCCAGGTTGTTTTTGCCGCTGGAGAAGATCACCGCCGTGGCACACAGGGTGCCGACGTCGCAGCGCTCACCTCCCACCACGTAGTAGGGCTGGCCCTGGCCATCGCGCCCCAGAATACGCTTCTCGGCGACCGCCTGATTGGGGACGATGCGCCGGGCAAACCCGGGGCTCACGCTGTAGCGTAGCAGCTTGCCCCAGGCGTCGCTGCCGCTGACGCCCAGCGTGACCCATGGCAGGTAGCCGGTGCAGCCGTCGTCGCTGCACGGATCGGGCTGCTCCCGTCCGTCCTGCGCCGAGATGGCCGGGCGCGGCAGGCGCCCATGGACCATGGCAAAGCCGAGCAGCGCCTCCCTGGCCTCGGCCACCTGCGCGGCGCTGCGCTGTTGGCGCGCGCTGTCGTTGCCCGGGCTGAAACTGCTGATCAGCAGGGCGGATGCGCCCAGGCCCAGCACCACCAGTAGCAACAGCAGGGCGGCGCCGCGCTGGCGACGGAGCGGGAGGGGGGAGGGCGTACTCATGGCCTGATGCTAGCCGATCCCGGCCCGGCGCGCCAGCCCGCGATGGCGACGCCGCAGCTTGGCGTTACGCGCTGAGCCCGGCCTGCGTCAGGCGACGCTGGTTGAGCCAGCGCCGCGCCGGCTTTTCGACCAGGAAATAGCTGGTGATGCCGACCAGCAGCGCGCAGGTCAGCATCCAGCCGTGGCGCCGCCCCATCTCGGCGGCCTGGAAAAATGGCTGTTGCCACAAGTAGATCGAGAAGGACGTGATGCCGATGCCAGCGAACAGCTTGCTCGACAGCAGGTTGATCGTCAGCGGCGGCAACGCGGCGGCATGGTTGACCACGATGGCAAAGCACAGCGTGCCCAGCGAATACTTGATGGCGTCGGGCACCGGGTTGGTGTTGAGGACCACGCCGGCGAAGCCAAGCGCCGCCAGGCGCCAGCCCGACAGTCGCCACGGATGGCGCTGCTCATGCAGGCACAGCGCGGCCGAGATCAGGATCGACGCCCCGCGCACGTCCGAGCGCCAGTAGACCTCGTAGTAATCGCGTTCCAGCGCATAGGTCTGCCACATGCCGTTGGCGATGGCGGCAACCGCCAGCGTCGCGATTACCGGCAGCGCGGCGCGGCGGGCGTGCCGGGTCAGCACCATCAACAGCGACAGCAGGATATAGCTGTGCTCTTCGATGGCCAGCGACCAGAGGTGCTCCAGGCCAGGCGCTTGCTCTGGATTGGAAGCGCCCAGGTAATTGGTGTAAAACAGCAAGGTGCTGGCGACGGCGTTGAGGCTGGGCGGCTGGTGCTCGACCGTGGTCAGGTACAAGGCGTACAAGGTCACGAACACCAGCAAGCCGGGGACGATGCGGGCCAGGCGGCGGCGGTAGAACTCGCCCAGCGTAGTCCCTTGGATGAACAGGATCTGACACATCAGGCGTCCGCTGAGCACGAAGAACAACTCCACCCCCATGCGGCCCAGGTTGATGCCGCGCATCGGCAGAAAATGTCCCGCCAGTACGGCCAGGATGGCCAGGCCGCGCCAGCCGTCCAGGTAGGCGAGATGGGGCTGGCGGACGAGAGTTGGTGTCATGGGCGGGCGGGCGCACAATGGCGCCTATGCGCATATTGCAATAGTTCAATTTTTGCACGGTTCAGCTTGGCGTGGCGCGCGATTGCCGCTAGGCAAGCGTTTGAGGAATTCCGCCGGCGGGCCGTCAACAGTGGGTACAATGCTGGCTTTCATTGACTTCACCGCCGGCCGCCGCACCTCGCGCGCGCCGGCCCAACCTTACACATCCACTATGGCAGTCATCTCTCTCTCCTCGGCGCAACTGGCGTTCGGTCACGTCGCGCTGCTCGATCACGCGGAATTTTCACTGGAGACCGGCGAGCGTGTCGGCCTGATCGGTCGCAACGGCACCGGCAAGTCGTCCTTGCTGAAAATCATTTCTGGCAAATCCAAGCTCGACGACGGTTTGCTGGTGATGCAGCAAAACCTGCACATCGTCTACGTCGAGCAGGAACCGGTGTTTGAGCCGGAGATGACGGTGCACGACGCCGTGGCGGCCGGCCTGGGCGCGCTGCCGGCCCTGCTCAAGGAGTACGAGGCGCTGACCGGCCAGTTTGGCCAGGGCAACGACGAGGCGCTGATGGAGCGCATGCACGATATCCAGGTGCAGCTCGACGCCGCCGACGCCTGGAACATCAGCAACAAGGTTGAGACCGTGCTCGACAAGCTCAACCTGCCGGGCGGGCTGCGCATGCGCGAACTGTCCGGCGGTATGCAAAAGCGGGTGGCGCTGGCGCGCGCGCTGGTGTCGGCCCCGGACGTGCTGCTGCTGGACGAACCGACCAACCACCTGGACTTCACCTCGATCCAGTGGCTGGAGGGGCTGCTACGCGATTTCAAGGGCAGTGTGCTGTTCATTACCCACGACCGCTCCTTCCTCGACAACGTGGCCACCCGGATTATTGAACTCGATCGCGGCCGCCTGCTGTCCTTCCCCGGCAACTTCAGCACCTACCAGAGCCGCAAGGCCGAGCTGCTGGAAAACGAGGAAGTGGAAAACGCCAAGTTCGACAAGGTGCTGGCGCAGGAGGAGATCTGGATCCGCAAGGGCGTCAAGGCGCGTCGCGTGCGCGACGAGGGCCGCGTGCGCCGGCTGGAGGCGCTGCGCCTGCAGCGCGCCGCGCGCCGCGAGCAGCAGGGCCAGGTCAAGCTGGAAGTGTCGGTGGGGGAGCGCTCGGGCAAGATCGTTGCCGAGCTGGACGGCATCAGCAAGCGCTATGGCGGGCGGGCGATTGTCAGCAACTTCAGCGGCACCATCCTGCGTGGCGACAAGGTGGGCCTGATCGGTGCCAATGGCGCCGGCAAGACCACGATGCTGAAAATGATTCTTGGCGAGCTGGCGCCCGACAGCGGCACGGCCAAGCTGGGCACCAAGCTGGAAGTGGCCTACTTCGACCAGATGCGCACCCAGCTCAACGAGGAGGCCAGCCTGGTCGACACCATCTCGCCGGGCAGTGACTGGGTCGAAATCAATGGCCAGCGCAAGCACTCGATGAGTTACCTGAACGACTTCCTGTTCTCGCCGGAGCGCGCGCGCTCGCCAGTCAAGTCGCTGTCCGGCGGCGAGCGCAACCGCCTGCTGCTGGCGCGCCTGTTCGCCAAGCCGGCCAACTGCCTGGTGCTGGACGAACCGACCAATGACCTCGACATCGAAACGCTGGAGCTGCTGGAAGAGCTGCTGGAAGACTACAGCGGTACCGTGTTCCTGGTCAGCCACGACCGCACCTTCCTGGACAACGTGGTCACGCAGGTGATCGTGGCCGAGGGCGAGGGCCGGTGGCGCGAGTTCGTCGGCGGTTACAGCGACTGGGAGCGGGTGCGCGACGCGGCGCCGGCGGGCGGTGTGAAGCCGGCGCCCAAGGTGGCGCCGGCGCCCCAGCCAGCTCCGGCCCCGGCGGTCTCGGCGCAAAAAGGCAAAAAGCTCAGCTTCAAGGAGCAGCGCGAACTGGAAGCCTTGCCCGAGCTGATTGCCGCGCTGGAAGACGAGCAGAGTGCGCTGACGCTGCAATTGTCCGATCCGGACTTTTACAAGAAGAACGCTGCCGAAGCCAAGCGGATCAGCGCCCGCGTTGACCAAATCGAGTTGGAACTGCTGGCGGCGCTGGAAAAATGGGAGCAAATTGAAAGCCGCCGCTGAGGCTTATGCTGCAGGGCCGCAAAAAACTGGTCAACAGTGTAGGCATATAACAATGATTTAAATATAATAGTCGATATTGCATCGATGCTCTGGAGTGAAACATGCGCGCGAAGGCATGCTGGGCAGCGATAACGCAGGTGGCCGGTGGCGTCCAAGCCTGCGCTGCATCGCATCATTCCTTGCGATTGACCGCATGTTCTGGCTGCCGCCGACCCGGGGATGGGCGCGCTGCGTCAGGCCGGCCAGGTTGGCCGGTGAGGGAGGTGTTGTGCTGCGCTCGTTGCGGATACGTTGGTTGAGCGCGACAGATTTCCCGCGCCTGGCGCGGGCGGCCGTTAGTGTGCGGGCTTTCGTTATTGTAGTGTTACTATTTGGCGTCGAGCACAATTTGTGGCTTGCCGGTATGGTTGCGGGGCTGGCCTGCGGCGCCCTGTACTGGCGCAGCGGCAAACTGTGATGGGCGGTCATCGCGCACGCGGTCGCCGATGGCCCGCTCGGGATGTGGATAGTAGTTACTCAACAGTGGTCTTACTGGTAATATTGAAAAATCTGTTGATTATTTCGTAAAGATAATAATGTTAAGTCATCGAAACAGCCACGCCCCCGTGCCGTCCCCCGTTCCCCCTGAGTTGGCGCCGTTGGCGCCGCGCGCCGGCGCCAGCCGGCTGCGCCGGGCCTGTGCCTTGTGCCTGGCCTGCGCCGGCGGACTGGCCGGCGCGCCGGCGCAGGCGGCGTTGAGCGACACCATCCACCCATTCGTCGGCATTGGCTATTCCTACGACGATAACCTGTTCCGCTTCGACGACGGGCAGACGCTGCCAGGCGAACCGCGCGCCGACAGCATGCGCCAGAGCTTTGCCGGGGCGACGCTGGAGCGGCCGTTCGGGCGCCAGGTGCTGACCGCTTCGGCCAAGGTGACCCGGGTCGACTTCGACCATTACACCCGGCTTGACTACAACGCCAAGGACTTCAACGCCAATCTGGCCTGGGCCCTGGGCAACCAGCTCAGCGGCAACGTCGGCGCCAGCTACTCGGACGTGCTGACGCCGTTCAACGATGTCCGCACCACCGACCGCAACCTGCGCACCCAGCGCGGCGAATTTGTCGACCTCAACTGGCTGTTCCACCCGCGCTGGCAGGTGCACGGCAAGCTCAGTCGAGACAGCTACCGCTACGACCTGTCGTCGCAAAAATACCTGGACCGCGACGTCGACACCACCGAGGTGGGCTTCGACTACGTGGCGCCCACCGGCAGCACCGTCGGCCTGCAGGCGCAGCGCCGCCGCGCCGACTACCTGAACTTCATTTCCGGCGGCACGCTCAACGAGGGCTACGACGAGGACAACGTCAGCCTCAAGGTGGTGTGGCGCGTGACCCCGCAGACCCGGCTGCAGTTGCTGGCCGGGCACGCGCGGCGCACCCACGACCAGCTGCGCTTCGCCGATTCCAGCGGCGCCAACGGCAAACTCAGCGCGCAATGGTCGCCGACGGCGGCGCTGTGGTTCAGCGGTTCGCTGTGGCGCCAGTACGAGCCGTTCGAGGGCGGCGGCGTCAGCTATAGCCTCGACCGCGGCGTGCTGCTCGGCGCCGGCTGGCGCCCGCGCGACAACCTGAATTTCGAACTGCAGTTGCGCCGTATCGAGCGCGATTTCAAGGGGCCGCTGACCACCACCGTGCTGCTCGGCGCGGAAGACAAGACCGATCTCGGCTCGCTCAACGCCACCTATATGTGGCGCCAGAACGTGCAGCTGGGGGCCTCGGTGTTCCATGAAAAGCGCCGCGCCAACACGTTCTATAGCACCAACTATAAAGCGAACGGCGCCTCTCTCAATGTCACCCTCCAGTTTTAAGGCCCGCGAATCCACATGACGGTCAATGATATTCCCCTGATTTCGTTCTTTCAGCGCGTGCTGGACCCGGTGATCGTGATGTCCATGCTGTATCTGAGCTCACTGGCCTGCGGCACGCCGGTGACCGGCTTCTCGCTGGTGCTGATGATACTGGTGTTCTATATTTCCACCGGCGTCTACCAGCAGATCGATCCGTACCGCGCCTGGCGCAGCGGCCGCATGCTGATTTACGTGCGCGACGTGCTGGCCGGCTGGCTGATCACGGTGGCAATCCTGTTTGTGCTGGGCAAGCTGACCGGCATGCTGGCCTATTTCGATCGCACCACCTTGCTGGTGTGGGTGGTGGTGACGCCATTCGTGGTGCTGTTCAGTCACCTGGCGGTGCGCCTGTCCAGCCCGTATGCCGACCGCAGCAGCGGCGCCCGCACGGTGGCCATCGTCGGCGCCAACTCGGTCGGCATCCGCTTTGCCGCCGCCATCGAGCGCAACCCCAACCTGTACATGAAGGTGGTGGGCTTTTTCGACGACCGCGCGGCCGAGCGCTGGCCGGAGAATCTGGCGCACCCGATGCTGGGCGACATGGGCGACATCGCGCGCTATGTGCGCGAGCACCAGATCCAGCAGATTTACATCAGCCAGCCGATCTCGGCGCAGCCGCGCATCCGCAAGCTGATCGACGAGTTGCAGGACACCACCGCCTCGGTCTACTTCCTGCCCGACATCTATGTGTTCGACCTGATGCAGGCGCGCTTTGACAACATCGGCGGCATGCCGGTGATCGCCATCTGCGAGACGCCGTTCACCGGCTTTAACAGCCTGGTCAAGCGCCTCAGCGACATCGTGCTGGCCGCCGGCATCCAGCTGATGCTGACGCCGCTGATGCTGGTGATCGCGCTGGCCATCAAGCTGACCTCGCCGGGACCGGTGATCTTCCGCCAGCGCCGCTATGGCCTGAACGGCGAGCAGATCATCGTCTACAAGTTCCGCTCGATGACGGTGGCCGAGGACGGCGCCAAGGTGGTCCAGGCCACCAAGAACGACCAGCGGCTGACCCGCATCGGCGGCTTCCTGCGCCGCAGTTCGCTGGACGAACTGCCACAGTTCATCAACGTGCTGCAGGGGCGCATGAGCATCGTCGGCCCGCGCCCGCACGCGGTGGCGCACAACGAGCAATACCGCAAGCTGATCAAGGGCTACATGCTGCGCCACAAGGTCAAGCCCGGCATCACCGGCTGGGCCCAGGTCAACGGCCTGCGCGGCGAGACCGAGACGCTGGACAAGATGGAGGCGCGCATCAACTACGACCTCGATTACCTGCGCCACTGGTCGCTGTGGCTGGACTTGTGGATTGTGCTGCTGACGGTGCGCACGGTGCTCAAGCGGGAGAACGCGCACTGAGGATGGGGGATGACAGAATATCATTCCTATTTGCAATGTTGACAATTGAGGGGTGCCCCCTCATACTCGTCAGCCACGTGGTCTGCCTCTCCTCTGGCGGGGGCGTCCGGAATTCGCAGTAACTATAGAGGACTACATCTTGAACTATCACGCAAAGGCCCGTCCCCCGGCGGTATTGGGCAGACTCTGCATGGCTGTGCTGGTGGCGGCGGTGGCGCTGGCCGGCTGCGGCCAGAAGGAGAAGAAATCCGGCCAGGCCCTGGTCAGCGTCAACGGCGAGGAGATCACGGCCTCGCAACTGAATGACGAGCTGCAGCGCGCCGGCGTGACGGCCGAGCAGCAGGCGGCCGCCAGCAAGCAGCTGATGGACGGCCTGATCGAGCGCCAGCTGCTGCTGGCGGCAGCCGTCAATGACAAGCTCGACCGCGATCCGGCCGTGGTCCAGAGCATCGAGCGCGCCAAGGCGCTGATCATCGCCCAGGCCTACCTGCAAAAACGCGTGGGCCCGCCCGCCAAGCCGAGCGCGGCCGAAGTGGACGAGTACTACCGCCAGCATCCCGAGTTTTTCAGCGAGCGCAAGCAGTTTGACCTGCGCCAGCTGGTGCTGGCCACCAAGGACCTGGACGAGTCGTTGAGCAAGCAGATCGACAGCAAGAAGACGCTGGACGAGCTGGCCGAGCTGTTTGACGCGCGCGGCATCAAGTACAGCCGCAACCAGGTTTCCCGGACCAGCGCCGACGTGCCGCCGGCGCTCAGCGCCAAGCTGCAGGCGCTGGCCGGCGGCCAGATCTTCATCGTGCGCGAGGGCGAGCGCAGCATCCTGAACAGCATTGTCGGCATCAAGCCGGCGCCGGTCGCGCTGGAACAGGCGCGCCCGCAGATCGAGCAGTACCTGGTCGGCACCAAGAACAAGCAGGCGGTGGCGGCCGAGGTGGCGCGTCTGCGCGCCGCGGCCAAGATCGAGTACCTGAACAAGGCGCTGGCGCCGGACGCGAAGGCCGACAACGCCACGCCGGCGGCGGCCGCCAAACCGGACGCCGCCACCCAGGATGCCCACGACGCCGCGGCGCGCGGCGTGGCCGGCCTGAAGTAGCGCGTCCGCGATGGCGGGCTTTTGTCACCATGGTTTTTATTCATTTGAGGTAAGCACATGATCAAACACTCCGTATGGCGGATCCTCGGGCTGGCGCTGGCGCTGATGCTCGGCAACGCGAACGCCGAGGCGCCGCTGGGCGCCGGCGATGTGGTCCGGATTTCGGTCTACAACAACCCCGACCTGACCACCGAGACCCGCGTCAGCGAGTCCGGCACCATCACCTTTCCGCTGATCGGCCAGGTGTCGGTGAACAATCTGGAACCGGCCGCGGCGGAAAAGAAAATCGCCGCGCTGCTCGAATCCGGCGGCTACATCAAGAAGGCCCAGGTGAACCTGCTGGTGACCACCATGCAGAGCCAGCAGGTGTCGGTGCTGGGCCAGGTCAACCGTCCCGGCCGCTTCCCGGTGGACAGCCAGCGCACCGTGCTGGACATGCTGGCGCTGGCCGGCGGCATCAGCGCCGACGGCGCCGACACGGTCAGCCTGATCCGCAAGCGCGATGGCGCCACCACCAAGGAAACGGTGGATGTGATCGCGCTGGCGCGCGGTGACGCCGGCCGCGAGTATCAGCTGGCCGCCAACGATGTCATCTATGTCGAGCGCGCGCCGCGCTTCTACATCTACGGCGAGGTGCAGCGGCCGGGCGCGTTCCGCCTGGAACGCGCGATGACGGTGCTGCAGGCGCTGGCCACCGGCGGTGGCCTGACCCAGCGCGGCACCGAGCGCGGCCTGCGCATCAAGCGCCGCGACGCCGCCGGCAAGCTGCAGATCATCGACGCCCAGCATGACGACCTGCTGCAGCCCGATGACGTGGTGTACGTCAAGGAAAGCCTGTTCTGATGCCCGCCGGGGGCGGCTGCCGCCGTGCCCGGAGGACCCGCCTCAACTGTTTTGGAAAGTAAATCATGAATCTCAGCCAGTTCTTGCTTGCGTTGCGCGCCCGGTACAAGATCGTCGCGCTGGTGCTGGTCATCACGGTGATCACCACCATCATCATCAGCCTGGTGCTGCCGAAGTCCTATGTGGGCAGCACCTCGCTGGTGGTCAACTACAAAGGCGTCGACGCCATCACCGGCCTGACCATGCCGGCGCAGCTGATGCCCGGCTACCTGTCGACCCAGGTCGACATCATCAAGAGCCGCGCGGTGGCGCTGCGCGCGGTGGACCAGCTGAAACTGGCCGACAACCCGGCCGTCATCGCCCAGTTCCGTGACGAGACCGACGGCCAGGGCACGGTGCGCGACTGGCTGGCCGACCTGCTGCTCGACAAGCTGGATGTGCTGCCATCGCGCGAGAGCAGCGTGCTGACCATCGTCTTCAAGGGCGCCGATCCGCAGTTCGTCGCCGCGGTCGCCAACGCCTTCGCCAACGCCTACCTGCAGACCAGCGTGCTGCTCAAGACCGAGCCGGCACAGCAGGCGTCGGGCTACATGACCAACCAGACCAAGCTGCTGCGCGACCGCTACGAGGCGGCCCAGAGCAAGCTGTCGGCCTACCAGCAGCAGCACGCCATCTACAACGCCGACAACCGCCTGGACGTCGAGACGGCGCGCCTGAACGACCTGTCGAGCCAGCTGGTGGTGGCGCAAGGCCAGGCGATGGAGGCGACCGCGCGCCGCCGCCAGACCCAGGGCGAGGGCGCGGCGTCGCCGGACGTGCTCAACAATAGCCTGATCCAGAACCTGAAGGCCAGCCTGGCGCTGGCCGAGGCCAAGCTGGCCGACACCGCGCAGCGCCTGGCGCCGAACCACCCGCAGTACCAGGCCGCGCAGTCCGAGGTCGACAAGCTGCGCGCCTCGTTGAACGAGCAGATCAAGGTAACCTCGTCGGGCGTGGTCGGCAACGCCGAGATCCTGCAGCGCCGCGAGGCCGAGCTGCGCCAGGCGCTGGCCGAGCAAAAGGCCAAGGTGCTGGCGCTGAACACCGCGCGCGACGAGTTCACCGTGCTCAGCAATGAAGCCGAGAACGCCCGCCGCGCCTACGAGCTGGCGGCGCAACGCTACAACCAGACCAGTCTGGAAGGCCAGTCCAACCAGACCGACGTCGCCATCCTGACCCCGGCCACCGCGCCGATCAAGCCGGCCGGCCCGAAAGTGCTGCTCAACACGGCGCTGGCGCTGGTGGTGGGCACCATGGTCGGCGTCGGCATCGCGCTGGTGCTGGAACTGCGCGACCGCCGCGTGCGTTCGGCCGATGAGCTGATCACGCGCTTCGAGCTGCCCTTGCTGGGGGTGATCGACAAGCCGCGCGCGGTCAAACGCCGTCGCCGCCTGGCGCTGCCGTCGGCCACCGACGGCGGCGCGCGGCCGGCCCAAGCCTGACCCCCGCCCTCAAGATTATCACGGAGCCTCGAGCATGAATTCTACCCCCAACTATGTAGTCTCTGAAGTACGCGACGCCGCCGCCGAGGGCCCTGACCGCTCGATCGGCGCCATCCTGGTCAAGACCGGCCGCCTGTCGCAGGCCGATTCCGAGCGCATCACGCGCTTCCAGGTCGAGCGCAAGATGCGCTTCGGCGACGCCGCGCTGGAACTGGGCCTGCTGACCCAGGCCGACATCGAGTTCGCGCTGTCGCGCCAGTTCGACTATCCGTATCTGCTGGCCGGCGAGAGCCAGATCAGCGCCGACGTCGTGGCCGCCTACGAGCCGTTCAGCAGCCGCGTCGAGGCGCTGCGCGGCGTCCGCAATCAACTGATGTGGCGCTGGTTCGAGACCGGCCAGAACCGCCGCGCGCTGGCCATCACCGGCGCCCAGCGCGGCGATGGCCGCAGCTTCCTGGCGGCCAATCTGGCGGTGGTGTTCTCGCAGCAGGGCCAGCGCACGCTGCTGATCGACGCCGACATGCGCAACCCCAGCCAGCATCAGCTGTTCAGCCTGGAAAACCGCAGCGGCCTGTCGGCCATCCTGGCCGGGCGCGGCAACCAGTCGGCGATCCAGCGCGTGCCGGGCCTGCTGGACCTGTCGGTGCTGACCGCCGGCGCCACGCCGCCCAACCCGCTCGAACTGCTGGGCCGTCCGACCTTTGGCCAGCTGCTGGAGGAACTGGTGCCGCAGTTCGACGTCATCCTGATCGACACCCCGGCCAGCGCCGAGAATTCCGACGCCCAGATGGTGGCCGTGCGCGCCGGCGCCGCCATGATCGTGGCCCGCCAGGACGGTACCGCGCTGCAGGAGCTGGACGCGCTGGTCGGCCTGCTGCAGGATGCCCGCGTGCATGTGGTCGGCACGGTGCTGAACAACTTCTAGTTGCCATGGCACACACACTCGAACGGGGCGCGCTGAGCGGGCGCCAGGCGGCGCTGCCGTGGCTGATCGTCGCGGCCGGGTTGCTGGCGATGTATGTCCCCAGTTTTATCGACCTGTTCCAGGGCCCCTGGGGCTCGGACAAGAACGCCCATGGGCCGATCGTCATGGCGGTGGCGTTCGCCTACCTGGGGGTGCGCCTGCGCCAGCTGGTCGAGCAGCGCCTGTGGCAGCACGCGCCGGCGCCGCTGGCCGGCGGCCTGCTGCTGTTGCTGGGCCTGGCTTGCTACGCGCTGGGCCGTTCGCAGAACGTGCTGTTGCTGGAGGTCGGCTCGCTGATCGTCGTGCTGACGGCGCTGGTGGTGGGCTTTTTCGGGCTGCGCACCTGGCGCCGCATGTGGTTCGCTTTCTTCTTCATGCTGTTCATGATCCCGCTGCCGGCCTCGGTGGTGGACGCCGTGACGCTGCCGCTGAAAATTGGCGTGTCCTACGCCAGCGAGCAGCTGTTGTACTGGCTGGGCTACCCGATCTCGCGCAGCGGCGTGATCCTCAACATCGGCCAGTACCAGTTGCTGGTGGCCGACGCCTGCGCCGGCCTGAACTCGCTGTTCACGCTGGAAGCGCTGGGCCTGCTTTACATGAACCTGGTGCGCCACCCGTCGCTGGTGCGCAACGTGGTGCTGGCGGCCCTGATCGTGCCGATCTCGTTTACCGCCAACACCATCCGCATCGTCACGCTGGCCCTGATTACCTACCACCTCGGCGATGCCGCCGGCCAGGGCTTTTTGCATGGTTTCTCCGGCATGGTGCTGTTCCTCAGCGCGCTGGGCCTGATTATCGCGGTCGATAGCGGCTTGAGCTGGCTGGTGACGCGCGGGCGGCCGCCGGCCCCGCCGCCGCCGCCGGTGGCGCGCGCCGGCTGGGCCCAGATCTGGCCGGCGCTGGGCACGCTGGCGTTGCGCCCGGCGGTGCTGGTGGCGCTGGCCATGGGCGCCGGCGTGGCGGCGGCGCACGCGCTGACCCCGGTCTACCGTGCCACGGCGGCGGTCGACCTGGCTGCCAGCGTGCCGCGCCAGTTCGGCGAGTGGCGCGAGGTCAGCACCGCCATGGCCCAGGCCCAGCTGGCCACCGACGACGATGGCGCCGCGCTGGTCAACCAGATCTACGACGAGGTGCTGATGCGCACCTATGTCAATCCGCGCGGCGAGCACGTCATGCTGGCGCTGGCCTATGCGCGCGAGCAGCGCCAGGACGTCAAGATCCACCTGCCCGATGTGTGCTACCCGGCGCAAGGCTACAAGGTGCTCAGCGGCACGCCGGCGCAGCTGACGGTGGCGCCGGGCGCGCCGGTGCCGGGGCGCCGCTTGCTGGCCGCCGGCAACGGCCGCATGGAGGCCATCAGCTACTGGGTGCGCATCGGCGACGCCTACCCGCAGGGCGGGCTGGCGATGCGCATGAAAATCTTCAAGGACGGCTTGCGCGGCCAGATCGACGATGGCCTGCTGGTGCGGGTGTCGATGCTGGTGGACCAGCCGGAGCAGGCGGCCGCGTCCTATGCGCGCCAGCAGCAATTCCTGCAGGCGCTGGTGGCCGCCGTGCCCCCCGGCCGGCAAGTGTTGCTGGCGGCCGCGCCGTGAGGCGCGTTTGTTAACCCGTGTGATAGAAACTATGGTGGTTGCATGCTGACCCTTTCGAAGAACTTTGTCCTGCCCGCCAGCCTGACGCGCCGCAACGTGCTGATCGTGGCGGCGGCGATCGGCGCCGGCCTGTTTTTTGGCCTGCTGGTGCCGGTGTACGCCGGCCTGATGGGCGCCAGCGTGGCCAAGCTGGCGGCCTTGCCGGCGGTGCTGGCGCTGTTGCTGCTGCTGGTGTACGACGCCAAAACCCTGTTCATCGGCATTTTGCTGTTCCGCTCGGTGGGCGACATCGTGCTGGAAACCACCCGTTTCTCGGTCGGCGGCGCCGACCTCGGGGTGGGCGCCTTCGTCAACGCAGCCGTGATCGGCATGGCGGTGCTGTTCTCGGCCCAGCGGCCGCACTGGTTCCCGCGCAAGCTGGCCGGCATGTGGCTGCCGTTCACGCTGATCTGCCTGGGCGCGCTGGTGATCGCGCCGGTCAAGGGCGAGGCGATCCGGGTGTTCCTGGCGCTGCTGTCCTACCTGGCGATGTTCATCTCCGGCACCTACCTGGTGCGCAGCCGCGACGACTTCGTGCGGGTGGTGCGGCTGGTGGTGCTGTCGTCGATCCTGCCGGCCTGCTACGCCTTCGTCGACATCGCGCTGAATCACGCCGACGTGCCGTTCCGCCTGCGCAGCACCTTCGGTCACGCCAATATTTTCGCCTTCTATCTGCTGCTGATCCTGTCGCTGTCGCTGTACCTGATCAAGAGCCCGCATGTGACCTTGCGGCCGCTGTGGCGCTGGACCCTGACCGGCTACATGGTGCTGTTGCTGGGCATGCTGGTGCTGACCCAGACCCGCAGCGCCTGGATCGCCTGCGTGGCGGTGTTCGCGATTTACGCGCTGTTTTTCGAGCGCAAATACCTGATCTACCTGGCGCTGGCGCCGGTGCTGGCATTGATGATCCCGACCGTGCGTGACCGCATCATGTCGCTCGACAGCGGCAACGACGCGGTGCAGTATGCCAAGCTCAACTCCTTCGCCTGGCGCGTGCTGCTGTGGGAGAGCGGCCTGCACTTCATGCGGCCGGTGCGCTATGCGTTCGGCTACGGGCTGGAGGCGTTCCGCTACTATTCGCTCGACTTCTTCCCGCTGGCCGGCGGCATCAACTGGAGCCCGCACAACCTGTACGTGCAATGGATCTTTGACATCGGCCTGGTCGGCCTGACCAGCTACCTGAGCATCTTCGCGCGGGTGCTGCTGCGCATCCGCAAGCTGCTGGCGGTCGACCGCCTGGCGGCGGTGATCCTGATTGCGGTGACGATCGCCTACCTGATCGTGTCGGCCTCGGACAATCTGTTCGCCTACCTGGCCTTCAACTGGTACTTCTGGGTGGTGCTCGGCAGCGCATGCGCGCTGGTCAGCGTCGAGCTCGACGCGCCGCCGGCCGCCGCCGGCTCAGTGCGGCGCTGAGTGCGGCTGGGCGGCGGCTGCCGCCGCCTCGGTCCGCGCCGGCGGCAGCTCGGTGTGCAGGCGCCGGCGCAGCCGCGCGAACGGCAGCTCCACCAGCTGGTAGACCAGCGCCGAGTAGGCCAGCGTCAGCACCAGCGCGGCGGCGGCCACCAGCGCGGTGCGCTGCCCCAGCCATTGCTCGCACAGCGCCAGGAAATAGAAATGGCTCAGGTAAAACACGTAGGACACCAGGCCCACCCATTGCACCGGACGCCAGTTGAGCCAGCGGAACGGCCACCAGGCCGGATAGCGCACTGCCAGCCAGAACAGTGGGAACAGCGCCAGGCCCTGCAGCGTGTAGCGCCAGGTCTCGCGCAGCGCCGGGTCGCGCACCACCAGCGTCAGCAACAACAGCCCGCCGGCGCCGGCCAGCCACAGGCCGCGCTGGCGCGGCGCCCCCGGCAAGTCGCCGGCGTCCAGCGCCGGATTGCGCCACAGCGCCATGATGCAGCCGAACAGCATGTTGTCGAAGCGCGTGTCGGTGGCCATGTAGGTGCGGTTGGACGGCACGTGCCAGCCATACACCAGCACGCAGCGCCACAGCAGCACCAGCCCGCACAGTCCCAGCAGCAGCAGCGCCAGTCGCTGCAGCGGCCAGCGCCGCGCGCCCAGCGCGAACAGCAGCGGGAACACCAGGTAAAAATGCTCCTCGACCGCCAGCGACCAGAACGTGCCGGTATACGGCACGATGCCGGTGTTGTCCGGCTGGATCACATAATAGTTGGTGACCTGCAGCACTTGGGCCAGCACGCCGCCGGGCGTGACCTGGCCGGGGACGGCACCGGCCAGCCACAGTATCAACAGGCTGAATAGCACGAGATACATGGGCGGCAGGATGCGGTAGACGCGGCGCAGGTAAAAGGCCTTGAAGTCGATGCGCTGGCGGCGCGCGTATTCGCGCCGCATCAGCGTGGTGATCAGGTAACCGCTCAGGAAAAAGAAGATGGTGACCCCGAGGCCGCCCGGGATCAGGTGACCCCAGCCGGCATGCGACAGGAACACAATCATCACCGCGAGGGCGCGGATGCCGTCGAGCGATGGCAAGTGGAATTCGGTGGAGCTTTGGGAAGTCATGGATGCCGTTAAAGAGATTGTCAGCGTGTCAAGTATGGTAGCACAGTGCCATTGCAAAACTGGAAAAAATTGCTGCAGCGCGGCGTCGTGCGGCAGCAACTTATGATACATTGTGCAAGATTGGTGCGGCGCACTAATTACGCCGCGCCGCGCTGCGCGCTGCCGGCTGGTCCTTTATTTCTCTTTAACCCATGGACGGCGTGCCGTTATTAGCGATTTGAAAACGATTTTAGTGACCGGCGCGGCCGGTATGCTCGGGCGCGCGGTGGTGGCAGCGCTGGCGCGGGCCGGATACAGTGTGCGCGCCGGCGTCCGTGAGCCGCTGAGCCCGGCACAGATGGCCGCCTGCGGTTGGCCGGAGACGGTGGCGCAGCCGGTGTGCGATGTGCTCGACGGCGACGGCCTGGCGGCGGCGTGCGCCGGTGTCGACGCCGTGCTGCACCTGGCGGCGCGCATGCAGGGCACGCCTGAACAACAGCGCGCGGTGGCGGTGGATGGCTCGCTGCGCCTGCTGGCGCTGCTGCCGGCCGGCACCCGGGTGCTGCTGGCGAGCAGCTTTTCCGTCTATGACTGGGACCGGGTGGGCGCCACCCTGGACGAGGACGCGCCGTTGCTGGACGCGCGCACCATGCTGGCGCAGGACGGTTATGCCCAGGCCAAGCTGTTGCAGGAGCAGGCGGTGCGTGCCGAGTGCGCGCGCCGCGGCCTGCCGCTGACGGTGTTGCGCCCGGCGGCGATCTGGAGCCGCGCGCAGGCCGCGCTGCACTGTGTTGGCGCCGGCGCCGGCGCGGCCACCGTGGTGGTCGGCCCCGGCCGACCGCTGCGACTGACCCATGTGGACAACTGCGCCGACGCCTTTGTCGCGGCGCTGGCGCCGGCCGCCGCCGGCTGCACCTTCAATATCGACGATGGCCACGCCCCGAGCGCCTGGCGCTATGCCGCGCTGGCGGCGCCGGGCCGGCGCCTGCCGCTGCCGTACGCGGTGGCGGCGCTGCTGGGGCGCGCTGGCGCGCTGGCGTGGCAGCTGTTGCGGCCGGGGCGCGCCGCGCCGGGCCTGCTGGTGCCGCAGCGCCTGCGCGCGCGCTTCCACCCGGCGCGCGCCGGCCATCAGGCGCTGCAGCGCACGCTGGGCTGGCGCCCGCCGCGCGACTTCGACAGCGTCTGGCGCTGACGCGGCGCGCCGCCCGATTTCTTTTTTTACCTGCCGACCGAGTTATGATCCTAGCCTACATCACCAGTATTTACGGACGCGCCAGCGACACCTTCATCCGCAACGAGGTCATCGCGTTGCGCCAGCGCGGTCACACCGTGCACACCTATTCGATCCGGCGTGCCGAGGAAGACCAGCATGTCAGCGCCGAGGTGCGCAGCGAGCAGGCCGGCACCGACTACATCCTCGAACGCCCGCGCGCGCAATTGCTGGCCAACCTGGCCGGCGCCGTGCTGCGGCAACCGGCGGCGTTCTGGCGCACGCTGCGCCTGGCATGGCAGACCCGGCCGGCCGGCGTCGCCGCTGCCGCGCGCCAGCTGGTTTATCTGGTCGAGGCCTGCTACCTGGCGCGGCGCCTGCGCGCCCAGGGCGTGCAGCTGCTGCACAACCACATCGCGGAAAATTCCGCCACGGTGGCGATGCTGGCGTCGTCGCTGTCAGGCATCCCGTTCAGCATGACTGTGCATGGCCCGGGTATTTTCTATGATCCGCGCAAGTGGGCGCTGGCGACCAAGATCGCGCGCGCCAGCTTCACCGTCTGCATCACCAGTTTTTGCAAGAGCCAGTGCATGGTGTTCGCCGACCCGGCCGATTTTGCCAAGCTGCACGTGGTCCATTGCAGCGTCGGGCCGGAATTCACCGATGTCGCGCCGCTGCCGGTGCCGGCCGCCCCCAAGCTGGTGTGTGTCGGCCGGCTGTGCCCGGAAAAGGGCATGCTGCTGCTGGTCGAAGCGGTGGCGCGGCATGTGGCCGCCGGCGGCCAGTGCGAACTGACCTTCATCGGCGACGGGCCGTCGCGGCGGCCGATCGAACAATTGATTGCCCGGCACGGCCTGCAGCAGTCGGTGCGTTTGCTGGGCTGGCAGGGCAGCGCGGTGGTGCGCAGCGAAATCGAGGCCAGCCGGGCACTGGTGCTGCCCAGCTTTGCCGAGGGCTTGCCGATCGTGATCATGGAAGCGCTGGCGCTGGGCCGGCCGGTGGTGTCCACCCGTATCGCCGGCATTCCGGAACTGGTCGAGGATGGCCGCAGCGGCTGGCTGGTGGCGGCCGGTTCGCATGACGAGCTGGTCACCGCGTTGCAGGCCGTCACCAGCGCCGATCCGCAGACGCTGGCGGCCATGGGCGCCAGCGGCGCGGCCGCCGTGCGGGCGCGCCACCACGTGGCCACCGAGACCGCCAAGCTGGAACAACTGATGCTGCAGGCGGTCTGAGCCGCCCTCGGCCGCCAAGGCGGTTCAGCCCGGCCAGTCGTTCCGGCGCAGGCCGGAACCCATAGAACGCTGGCATGACCTGACGCAGGCGGTGTATGGATTCCGGCCTGCGCCGGAATGACCGTCACACCCAGCAGGGGGCGTATCGATGCCGGCGTGCGCCGGAATGGCCAGGCCTACGCTCGCTGAAGGGCACGCGGCGTCAGCCGTCGACCGCCATGTAGGGCGGCGCATTGCGGTAATAGCGCTGCAGGTATTTGGCCTCGTGGTTGGCCGGGCGGCGCGGCCGCAGCGTCACCGCCTCGTCCAGCCGTTGGCGCCAGCCATAGGCGGCCAGCGGATAGTGCGGGGTGTTGTTGGCGGCGATTTCCAGCGTGATCACGCCGCTGGCACGCTCGCCGTGCAGGGTCCAGCCGAGTTCCGGCAGGGCCAGTGTGTAATCGCCTTGCTCCACCGGCAGCGGCTGGCGCGGCGCGGTCCAGAACGGCGCCGAGTCGGGCTGCATGAAGGCCAGCACCAGTGAGCGCAGGCCCCAGTGGCAGCTGCCCGGGCCGATATACGGTTCGACCAGGCGCAGGTCGGTGCCATAATAGCCCTGGGTCAGGTGACCATCCTGCAACGCGCCGTGGCTGACGAAATGGCGCCACACCACGTCCAGCGCCTGGCGCCCCAGCCCGGCGACCTGCGGGTCGTCGCTGCCCACCGCGCGGGCGATCACCGGCGCCGGGATGGCGGTGCGGTAGCAGGTGCTGCGGCCCATCATCGTCACGCCCTTGGGGCCGAGCAGGTGGCTGACCACGTCGGCCGACTGCGCCAGCGCCGGGCCGATGAAGCCGGGGTCGTAGTCGGGGGCCAGCCATTGGATCCACTGCAGGTCGTAGCTGATGCCCCAGGCGTTGTAGTAATCGATGCCTTCCGGCGCGTCGTGGAACCAGCCATGCCCGCGATAGGCCTGCTTGAAGGCCTGGTAGTGGTGCGACGGCACCGCCACGTTCGGATAGCCGAGCTGGCGCAGCGCCAGCGCGGTGACCACCGGGAACAGCTGCCAGTTATTCGGATGCACCTTGACCCGCAGCGCGCCCTGCAGCCAGGCAGCGATCTGGTCGCGCTGGGCGCCGCTCAGCTGGTCCCATACCTGGCGCCGCGTCAGCCACAGCGTGCGCGCCACGTCGGCCGCCTCGACCACGCGCTGGTCGTAGTCGCCAATGTCGCCCCAGTAGCTGGCGCTGCCCGGCGCGGTGCCGGCCAGCAGGCCGCTGCGCAGCATGGCAACGAGGTCCGGCCGCGCCGGGTCGGCGTCCGGCCAGCGCGCCGGGCGGCCGCCATACAGCCAGGCGCCCAGCAGCGGCGCGGTGCGCGAGAAGCCTTCCAGGCCGGTGACCGCGTAGCCGTTATAGCTGCCGACGCCGGAATACTGGATGCGCGCGTAATCGGCGGTGGCGTTGTCCTGGAAGCCCTGGGCGAAATAGCTGAACAGCGCGGCATAGCGCGCGGTGTCGGGCCCGTCCTGCAGGAATGGCGGCGCCAGCGGATGGCGCTCCTGCGCCGCCGGCGCCCGGTACTGGCGCCAGCCCGGGATGTGGTAGCGGTTGACCAGCACGGCGTAGCCGGCGGCGGCAACGCACAGCACCAGCACGCTGGCGTACACGCCGCGATGGCGGAGAACGGAAAGACGCATGGGCGGACCTAGCGGGTGAGCGAGTTGTTCAACGAGAGCGTGTATTTGCCGCGCACCAGCTTGCGCGCGACCGGGCGCAACTGCGCCTCCAGCAGCAGCCGCAGCAGGTCGCGCGCGGTCAGTTCGACCTGCGGATAACCGGACATCGACAGCAGCACGCCGCCGGCGTCGGCCGGGCTGCAGTGCTTCTGGTAGAACAGGCGCGCGGCCTGGTGGATTTTGTCGCCGGAGCGCGCGGTGATCCGTTCGAACTCGTGCGACACGTCCATGAAATAGGTGTTGGAGCGGATGTTGATGGCCGGCCCGCCGCGGTCCACCAGCCGCACCCAGGTTTCCCAGTCCTGCCAGGCCGGCATTTGCGGGTCGTACATGCCGGCGGCGATCAGGTCGCTGCGGCGGGTGTAGACCTGGTTGCCGATCGCGTTACCGCGTCGCAGCATGGCGCTGTCGACGATCGGGCTCGGGTTGTTGACGTACACGCGCCGGCCGTCGTCGACGATGCAGGTGTCGAACAGGCAGGAAAAGCGCGTGCCGTCCTGCTCCAGCCGCGCCCAGTGCTGCTGGAAGCGCTCGATGCGGTGCGGCATGAAGAAATCGTCGTCGTCCAGGCCGGTGACGAACTCGCCGCTGGCCATCTCCAGCGCCTGGTTGCGGGCGGCGCAGGCGCCGCGCGACTGTTCGTTGTGGATCAGGCGCACCGGGATGTCGCCGCGCACGCTGTCGACGAACTCCGGCGTGCCGTCGGTGGCGCCGTCGGACACCACGATCAGCTCCAGGTTGCGCACCGTCTGCCCGAGGATGGAGTGGACGGCGCGCCGCAGCAGCGGCAGGCGGTTTTTGGTGGGGATGAAGATAGTAACGAGCGGGGCCATAGTCTCTTCGGAAGGAGGCGGGCGCTAGCGCGCGCCCATCAGTTTTTTCAGGTCCTGCAACAGCGAGCGCGAGAAGGCCAGGATCAGGGCGCCGAAGATCAGCATGCCGACCAGCGAGGGCAGCAACAGCTCCACCAGCACCGCGCTCTGTTGCGAGCGCAGCATTTCAACCAGCGGGTACAGCAGCGCCGTCATCAGCAGCGCGAACAGCACCGGCTTCCACACGGCGGCCAACAGGTCGCCGACGCCGCAGTTGAGTTCCTTGAGCGTGTAGTAGAAGCACGGCAGCAGGTTCAGCACGTTGGCGGCGCAATAGCAGGCCGCCACCCCGTTGATGCCCCAGCGCACCCCGATCAGGAACGAGGACACCAGCAGCACGGTACTGATCAGGCCCTGTTTCATCAGGATGTCGGTGCGGCCGGTGGCCATGAAGACGGTGCCGATGGTGCTGGTCAGCGACTGGATGAAGCCGACCGGCGCCAGCCAGGCCAGCACCGTGCCGACCTCGGCCCAGCGCGGGCCCAGCATGATGTCGATGAACGGCGCGCGCAGCAGCCAGACGCCGGCCATCAGCGGCGCCGTCAGCGTGGCGATCACGCCCACCGAGCGGAAGTACAGGCGCGCCATCTGCGGCTTGTCGTGCTGCTGGCGGCTCATGATCGGGAACAGCGCGCGGCTGGCCACGTAGGTCATGCTTTGCAGCGGGAACATCATGACCTTGTACGCCTGCGAGTATATCCCCAGCGGCATCGAGCCGAGCACGCGGCCGATGATCATGGCGTCGGCGTTGCGGGCGAAATAGTTAATGAAGGTGAAGCCGGTCAGGTGGCCGCTGAAGCCGAGCAGTTGGCGGAACTCGGCCCGGTCCCACAGCCGCAGCGGGCGCCAGCGGCTCGCCAGCCACAGCTGGCCGGTGGCGATCACCGCGGTGGCCAGCGCCTGCAGCGCCAGGCTATACACGCCCCAGCCCAGCCAGGCCAGCACAATGGCCAGCGCCAGGCCGCTGCCGGCCGCCACCACCTCGATCCGCGCCAGCAGGCGGAAGCCCGAGGCGCGCTCGAACAGCGCCTGGTGCACGGCGCCGCTGCTGGTGATCGGAAACACCAGCGCCAACACCCACAGCACCGGCATCAGCCGCGGCGCGTGGAACAGGCTGGCGATCAGCGGCGACAGCGCCAGCAGGCCCAGCGCCAGCGCCAGGCCCAGACCGATGTTCAGCCAGAACACCGTGCTGGTGGTCTGGTCGGTCAGTTCCTGTTTCTGCACCACCGCCGCCGCCGTGCCCATGTCGCGCAGCAGGTTGGCGAAATTGATGACCACGGTGGCCATGGCCATCAGCCCGTATTCGGACGGCGGCAGCAGACGCGACAGCACGGTCAGGCTGGTCAACTGGAGCAGCGTGCGGGCGCCCTGCGAAATCAGGATCCAGCGGGCGTTGGAGATGGCGGACATGGAGCGGCGTAACCTCAGGAAAGCAAGAAAAAAATGCGCCGGCCGCGGCCGGCGCCGCTGGCGTCAGGCGCGGCCGACCGCCAGGTACTCGATGCCCAGCTTGCGCATGGCCGCCGGTTCGTACAGGTTGCGGCCGTCGAAGATCAGCGGCTGCGACAGCGCGTCCTTGAGCGCGGCAAAGTCCGGGCTCTTGAACTGCTTCCATTCGGTGGCGATGACCAGCGCGTCGGCGCCATCCAGCGCGTCCATGGCCTGTTCGGCGTAGCGGATGCGGCGCTGCGCCGGCGCCAGGTCCTCCAGGTCGAGCGCGATCACGCGCTGCGCTTCCTCCATCGAGATCGGATCGTAGGCGGTGACGCTGGCACCGCGCTCCAGCAGGGCGCGGATGATCACCCGGCTCGGGGCGGCGCGCATGTCGTCGGTGTTGGGCTTGAACGCCAGGCCCCACAGCGCGAAGTGGCGGCCGCTCAGGTCCTGGCCCAGGCGGGCGACGATTTTTTCCACCAGGATGGCTTTCTGGCGGTCATTGACCGCTTCCACCGCACCCAGAATCTGCAGGTCCTGGCCGTACTCGGCGGCGGTGCGCACCAGCGCCTGCACGTCTTTCGGGAAGCACGAGCCGCCGTAGCCGGTGCCGGAGTACAGGAAGCTGAAGCCGATGCGCGGATCGGAGCCGATGCCCTTGCGCACGTGCTCGATGTCGACCTGCAGGCGGTCGGCCAGGTTGGCCATCTCGTTCATGAACGAGATGCGGGTGGCCAGCATGGCATTGGCGGCGTACTTGGTGAATTCGGCCGAGCGCACGTCCATGTACAGCACGCGCTCGTGGTTGCGGTTGAGCGGGGCGTACAGCTCACGCATCAGTTCCTTGGCCTGACGGCCGGCCTCGTCGTCGTCGACGCCGATGACGATGCGGTCAGGGCGCATGAAGTCGTCCACCGCCGCGCCCTCCTTGAGGAATTCCGGGTTCGACACCACGGTGAAGCTGGCGCCGGCGTCGGGGCGCTCCTGCAGCACGGCGGCGATGGCCGCGTGCACCTTCTCGCCGGTGCCGACCGGTACCGTCGACTTGTCGACGATGACCTTGTAGCCGGTCATGTGGCGGCCGATGTTGCGCGCGGCGGCCACCACGTACTGCAGGTCGGCCGAGCCGTCCTCGTCCGGCGGGGTGCCGACGGCGATGAACTGGACGTCGCCGTGCGCCACACTGGCGGCCACGTCGGTGGAGAACTGCAGGCGGCCGGCCGCGCGGTTGCGCTGGATGATTTCCTTCAGGCCCGGCTCGTAGATCGGCACTTCACCGTTGTTGAGAATGTCGATCTTGCGCTGGTCGACGTCGAGGCAGAAGACATTGTTGCCCAGTTCGGCCAGGCAAGCGCCGGTGACCAGACCGACGTAACCGGAGCCGATAATCGTGATATTCATGTAGTTCCTTTGCGTGGTGAAGGGACCGTCGCGGCGCGCGGCCGGTCCCGGAGCGATACATTAACCGAAGAGTTTGGACCCACGGCGACTGGTGCCATAGTGCGGTGCAGCATAGTGGAATTTTTGCATAGAATCACCAAGTCGTGTGTATTTTTTTTACATGTTTGCTATTCTTTTTGCATGGTTTCCGGAGGCCGGGCCGCCGCTGCCGCCGGCGTCGCCGGACCGGCGGCGCCCCAGCGCCGGTTGAGGCGCGCGGTCAGCGGCTGCTCCAGTGCGAGGTACAGCACGCACCCCAGCGCCAACGCGCCGGCCAGGGTCAGCGCGAACACCACGGCGGTGTTCTGGACCCCGGCTTTTTGCAGCACCATGAACATGGCCGGCACCAGCAGGCCGTGCGACAGGTACACCGAATACGAGGCGTCGCCCAGCAGCTTGAAGCGGGCGCAGACGCGCGCCACCAGCGCATGGCGCTCCAGCCAGACCATGGACATGACCAGCAGGGCCGACGGCAGGCCGACCGTCAGCAGGCGGTCCAGGCCGTCCGGCTTGGCCGGCCAGAACAGCCACACCAGCGACACCAGCAGCAGCAGCGGCGGCAACGCCGGCGGCAGCGTCAGGCCGCGCACCCACAGCCGCGCGATCAGGCCGCCCAGCAGGAATTCCAGCAGCAGGCTGCGGCCGAAAAAGTCAAACCACAGGTAGTCGCGCAGGAACTGGCTGACGAACAGCAGACCGCCCAGCAGCACCAGGCTGAAGCGCAACGGCGGCAGGCGCCGCCACAGCGCCAGCGCGAAGGCGGCGTAAAACAACATTTCGAAACTCAGCGTCCAGCCCGACTCCAGCACCGGCAGGCGCTGGCCAGCCGGATTGACCACCGGGAAAAACAGCAGCGACTCGAGCAAAAAGCGCGGATCGAGCCCGGCCGGGAAGGCGCGCGAGCCGACGCCGACGATCAGCGCCGCCTTCAGGCCGGTGTAGAACCAGTACATCGGCACGATGCGGATCAGGCGCCGCTTGCAGAACAGCCAGGCGGCAGCGGCGCCGCCTGGCTCCAGCTTGAGGGTGGAGATGGTGATGACGAAACCACTGATGACAAAGAAAATGTCGACCCCCATCGGCCCGAACTCGTGCCAGAAGTGGTAGCGGCCGTCGTCGGCGTAGCGGCGCCAGATTTCCAGCACAATGTGCGAAGCCAGCACCAGGAACACGGCGACAAAGCGCAACAGCTGGATGCCATTCAGTTGGGCCGGCGCGCCGGCGCGGCGGACGGCGCCGCTCATGGCGCCGCCCGCTGCGCGCGCAGGTGATCGGCCAGCCGCAGCGCCAGCGCGACGATGGTCAGGGTCGGGTTGGCGTGACTGCTGGTGGGGAACACGGCGGCGCTGGCCAGGTACAGATTGGGGCACTGGAACAGCGCGCAATGGGTGTCGACCACGCCGTGGCGCGGGCTGTCGGCCATGCGCGCCGTGCCAATGTGGTGGCCGCCCAGCGGCACCGAGCCGGCCAGGCGCGCGCGCAGTTGCTCGTCATCGTAGTCGAGGCGGCTGCCGGAGTGTTGCTGCAGCGCCTGACGCAACACGCCGAAGCCGCGGTAGGCGGCGTCCAGGTCGTCCTGGCTGACCCGCCAGTCGACCTCGACGCGGCGCATGCCGTGGCGGTCGCGTTCGCGGCTCGGCGTGATGCGGCTGTACGCCAGCGGCGTCTGCTCGCAGTTGAATTCCAGCGGGAAGCTGCCGTCGGCGTTGGGCACCAGCGTGTACGGCAGCTTGCGCTGCGCCAGCACGCGCAGGAACAGCCACTGGGCGCCGAACGTGGCCAGCGCCGGCAGGCCGCAGGCGACGTTACGCAGGTGGGCGGCGCGGCCCGAGGTGGCGGCCGGCGCGCCGCTGTGCTGCAGGATGGCGCGGTATTCGGGCAGCAGCACCGACTTGGCCAGGAAGATGGCCGACATCACGGCGCTGCCGTGGCGCGCGTCCGAGTATTCGGGGAAATGCAGGCGGAACGCGGTGTTGAGCAGGCGCTGCTCGCGCTGCGTCTGGTCGCTGAACTGCAGCTTGCGGCGCGCGTACACGCCGTCGCGGGTCTTCTCGAACTGGAACGGCGTGCCGGGCTGGCCGGGCACGACGCGGCCGCAGGTGTTTTCAAAGTGGCAGGCGTAGTAGCGGCCCAGCAGGTCGTTGTGGTTGCCCAGGCCGGGGCCCTCGGGGTCGGACTGGAACAGCAGCCGCGGCACCTCGATGCCGCCGGTGGCCAGCACCACCGTGTCGGCGGCGATGTGCAGGCGGCGGCCGGCCTGGTCCACCACCTCGACCGCGCCGATGCGTTCGCTGCCGGGGGCGCGTTGCAGGCCGACGCAGCGCGCGTACAGCAGCGTGGTGACGTTGGTCGAGGCGGCCAGCTTGGCGCGGTAGCGCTTGCCGAAGTCGGTGGGCAGGCTGTAGCGCTCAATGCGATCGCTGAGCAGCACCGGGTTGGGCCGCAGGTCGGCCAGCGTCGGGCGGGCGCCGGGCAGGGCCTCGGCCACGCTGAACTCGTCCGCGCCAGCGTCGCAGTACGCCAGCGCGCGCGGATAGTAGCGCGCCACCTCCTGGTAGGGGATGGGCCAGCCGCTGTCGGCGATGTAGTCGCGCCGCTCGAAGTCGATCGGGTCGAACGGTACGCAGCGCCCGCCCCAGATGCCGGTGGTGCCGCCCAGCACCGAGCGGCGGAACTGGGTGGTGGGCGGGTGCGGCGCGCGCGCCTGGCCGACATAATCGTCGTCCACCGCGGGGTCGGCCACATAGCCGCCGGCCTCCAGCAGCAGCACCTCGATGCCGCTGCCGTCCAGCTCGCAGGCCAGCGTGATGCCGGCGGCGCCGGCGCCGACGATGCACACCGTGGTGCGCGCGCTGTTGGCGCCCGGCGCCAGCGCGGTGGCGTTGAGGATCATGGCGCCTCCGCGGCGCCCTGCGCCATCAGATAGCTTTGCCAGCGCCAGGCGTCGGCGCACATCTGCTCGACGCCGCGCGTGGCTTTCCAGCCCAGTTCGCGCTCGGCGCGCCCGGTGGCGGCGTAGCAACTGGCGATGTCGCCCGGGCGGCGCGGCAGGATGTCGTAGGGAATGGCGCGGCCGCTGGCACGCTCGAAGGCGCGCACCATCTGCAGCACGCTGCTGGGGGCGCCGGTGCCGAGGTTGTAGGTCTGCACGCCGGGGGCGTCGGCCAGCCGCTGCAGCGCCTTGACGTGGCCCAGCGCCAGGTCGACCACGTGGATGTAGTCGCGCAGGCCGGTGCCGTCCGGGGTCGGGTAGTCGTTGCCGAACACCGCCAGGCGCTGGCGCCGGCCGTCGGCCACCTGGGCGATGAAGGGCAGCAGGTTGTTGGGGATGCCGCGCGGATTCTCGCCGATCAGGCCGCTTTCATGCGCGCCCACCGGATTGAAGTAACGCAGCAGGGCGATGCGCCACGTCGGCGCGGCGCGCGCCTGGTCGCGCAGCATGTCCTCGATCATCAGCTTGGAGCGGCCATAGGGATTGGTGGCGCGCAACGGCGCGCTCTCGTCGATGGGCACGCTGTCGGGATCGCCATACACGGTGGCCGAGGAACTGAAGATCAGCGTGTGCACCTGGTGCCGGGCCATGGTTTGCAGCAGCACCAGGCTGCCGTAGAGATTGACGTCGTAGTAGCGCAGCGGCTCGGCCACCGATTCGCCCACGGCCTTGAGGCCGGCGAAATGGATCACCGCGTCGAAGCGGTGCTCGGTGAACAGCTGTTCCAGCAGCGCGCGGTCGCGCAGGTCGGCGTGCGCAAACACCGGCGCGCGGCCGCAAATGCCGGCAATGCGGTCGATGACACTGGCCTCGCTGTTGGACAGGTCGTCCAGCACCACCACCTCATGGCCGGCCAGCAGCAACTCCACGGTGGTGTGGGAACCGATATAACCGGCGCCGCCGGTTACCAGAATCTTCATCAGGACTCCTTGTTAAAAAGGTGCGGACGGCACGCCGGGCGCCGCCAGGAAATCGACGCAGGCCAGGCGCAGCGCCCGCGTCACGGCCGGGGCGCACGGACCCAGCGCGAACGGCTGGCGGCAGCGCTGCTGGTGGCCGTACAACAGCAACAGCAGGCCCAGCGTGGCGCTGTCGACGCTGCTGACGGCGGCCATGTCGACGCTGAGCGGGCCGGGCTGGTGGTTCAGTTGGTCCAGCAGCGCGCGCAGCGGCGCCAGTGCGCCGGCGTGCCAGTCGCCGGCCAGCGTCAGGCGGTAGTGCCCGGCCACGCTGGCCAGGTCGGCGCGCGGCGCCTGGCGCACGCCGCGCCGGCGTTGCCGCCAGCCGTGCCACAGCGCCGGCAGCACCCGCGTCAGCAGCAGGCGCAGCATGCGCGTGCCATCGTCGCGGTAGCGGCGCCACAGCGCCGGCTCCTCCTTGATGCGCCACAGCCATTCCAGGCCGAGGTTGCCCACGCGCGACGGCGCGCGCGTGATGGTGCCGGCCACGAAGTTGAGCACGGCGCCGAGGTGGCTGACCGCCGGCGCGCGCAGGCGCGGCAGGTTGTATTCGATCCAGGCCTGGCCGCGCTTGGCGCCCAGCGCCACCACCAGCAGGTCGGCGCCGCTGGCGTTGATGTCGTCGATCATGGCGTCGCTGCTGAGCGCCTCGGTGCTGCCAAAGCCGGGCGAGCAGGAGCCGACGCAGCGCATCGCGCCGGGCGCGGCATTGAGCGCGTCGGCGGCCTGGCGGGCGACGCCGTCGGGACCGCCGAAGAAGTACACCCGCAGCGGCTGCGCCTGCTGCTGGCGCAGCAACTCGAACAGTGTCGAGCCGGCCACGCGTTCGCGCAGCGGCACGCCGAGCAGGCGCGCGATCCAGATGATGGGCATGCCGTCGGCCAGCGACAGGTCGGAGCGGATCACCGAGTTGCGGAAGGCGGCGTCGTCCAGGCAGCCGATCAGGAAATTCAGGTTCGGCGTGGAGAAAAAGCAGCGCCGGTCGGCGCCGATGGCGTCCAGCACGGCCTGTTGCGCCTGGCGCAGATCGAGCGCGTCAAACGGCAGCCCGAGCAGGCAGTGGACATCGCGCTGGAAATCGGTGACGACGCTGGTCAGCGCCTCGTGCTTATTTTTCAGTGTCACGTTTCGACCTCACCCATTCGACTTGGCGGTTGATCACAAAGCGCAGATACAGCGGAATCTTGCGCAGCATGTACAGCAGCGCGGTCGCCAGATCGCGCGCGCGCAGCAGGTGGCGGCCATGGCGCCACCACGCGGCCAGCACGGCGGCGCCGGTCAGCAGCAGGCCGAGCGCGGCCAGCGCCAGCGGCAGCACCGCGCCGCTCAGCAGGGCAAACAGCAGGGTGAGGGCGGTGGCCGCCAGCATCAGCAGGCACAGCAGGGCCAGCGGCGGCACGCACAGGTCCAGCGCCAGACCCAGCATGCCGCGGTCGGCGTGGCCCACGGCGCCGAGCAGCAGCCGCGGGACGGCGCCGATCATGCTCAGATGGCCGTGCTCCCAGCGCGTGCGCTGGCTGTCGGTGCCGCTATTGGACGTCGGGAAACTGCTGGTGACGCACACCTCGGGGCAGAACTGCGGCGCATGGCCGGCGCGGGCCAGGTCCATGCCCAGCTTCATGTCCTCGACGATATGGCCGTTGGCCAGCGGCGCGGCGCTGATCAGCGCCCAGGGGAAGGCCATGCCGGTGCCCATCAGCTGGCAGGGCAGGCCGAGGCGCAGAAAGCCGAGCGGCCGCACCTGGTTCTTCACCACCCAGGCAAACTCGGCGACTTTTTTCAGCACCCCGCTGCCGGCTGGCGCGTGCATCAGGTACAACGCTTGCTGCGGCCGGCCGCGCGCCAGCGTCTGGCGCGCCAGGCGGTCGATCGCGCCCGCGCCGAGCAGGCAGTCGGCGTCGACGATCATGACCACCTCGGGCGGGTCGGCGCGCAACTGGCGCATGCCGAAATCCAGCGCATAGCCCTTGCCGCGTTCGGTGAGATGCTGGCGCTCGCAGACCTCGGCGCCGGCGGCGCGCGCGATGGCCGCGGTCTGGTCGCTGCAGTTGTCGGCGATCACCAGCACGCGGTCGCCGTCCTGCAGTTGCGGCAGCACGGTGGCGAGGGTGGCGGCGATGCCACCGGCTTCGTTATGGGCGGGAATCAGGATGGCGCTGCGCGGCCGGCGCCCGGTCGGTGCCGCCGCCGGGCGCGCTGGCAGCAGCGCCAGCATGGATTGGGTGAACAGCACCAGCACGGGGATCAACAACACGCCCAGCAGGATGGCGAGTAGCCCGGTCACCCAATCGATCATCTAACGTCCTTGCAAAAAGTAAAGAAAAACAGCCAATTTGTGTATATTACACCAAGATTGGCTGCGTTTCGTTATTTTTGCTGCGGTGCGTCAGGTGGTCAGTTGGCCACCCTTACCAAGGTGCCGCTGACGGTCGATGGGCCGCCGGTGCCGCTGATGGCCCACAGCACGGTTTTGGCGTTGGCCGGCCATACCAGCCGCGCCGAGGCGCCATTGGCCAGTTCGCCGGTGTCGGCCACCACTTTGTTGTCCACCGTCAATTGCAAGCGGATCTTGCCACCGCCGGTGGTGATGGCGGTCAGGCGCTGGGTGGTGTTCGCCGCTGGCAAGGCCCAGCTGACGCCGCCCAGGCTGCGGTTGCTTGGATTGTTTTGCACGATCGGCACCGTGGTCGACGGGAACACCACTGCCTGGCGCAGCGTGTCAAACGTGCCCAGGGTCGGGCCGGACTTCAGCACCCACGGGCCGCGCATCGACAGCGTGTTGACGGCGGTGGTTGGCACCGAGGTGAACTGCTTGCCGTCGCCACTGATGAACTGGGTGGCCTTGACCATGCGCAGGCCCAGGCGGATGCGCTCCAGTTCGGCCGCCGCGACCGGATCCCACTTCGGCTGGTGCAGCGCGATGTTCGAGCCGATTTCCGCGTAGATGGCGTACGGGGTGCCGTCGTTCTGGTCGATCACATAGCCGCCATAGGTCTTCAGGGTGTTGGCGATCTTGCGCAGGATCGGGCTGACAATGGTGCTGGTGTCATAGTCCGGCGGCAGCATCAGCAGCGCGCCTTCCGGGATCTTGCCGCTGTTGCGGTTGGCCGCGTAGACGTCGGCCGAGGTGGCCGGGTAGACGTAGGCCGGGTTCGGCGACAGCGCGTTGAAGGTCAGCGACAGCGCCAGCGCGTGGCGGAACATCGTGTCGCCGTCGTTGACCTCCTCCTTGCGGATCAGGCCACCGGTTGGCGGCACGGCGGCCGCGCGCGCGCCTTGGTAGTAGTGCGCCGGATCACCCCAGCCGGAACCCGTCAGCTTGGTCCAGGCGTAGGTGCGGGCGCGCCATTTGCCGTCGGTGCCCTTTTGCAGCTTCCAGAACGAGTGGACGATGTTGGTGGTGGTGTCGATGATGTCGGCGTGGCCGTCACCGCCGGTGGCCGGGGCCACATCGGCCGGCCAGTGCGGAATCACCACGGTGGGGCGGTTGGCCTCGGCATCCGGGTCCCACACGCCGGGTTGGTCGGTCAGGGGATAGACGGTCACTGCCGGATCGGACGCCACCGCCTTGAAGGCGCCGGTGGAGTACACGGTGTTGCTGATCGAAGGGTAATACAGCGACTTCGGGATCACGAAGGAATTGTCGAACACCGGGTTCACCGGGCGCGAGTTCCACAGCGAATTGGCCGCGAATGGCGTCGTGTGCGTACCGTAGGTTCGGGTGGTGGTGGTGGTGTCTGTGGTCTGTGCCTGAGCGCAGGCGGCCAGCACGATGGTGGCAGCCAAAGGCAGGCTGTATTTCCAACCACGGTGGTTGGTCGGGAAACGGGTCAACATTGCTTACTCCTAGGTCAAATCAGGCAAGAAAAAATGCACCATAGGAACAATTATACACACGTGGATACGGGCGTAAGCGGCTTTTGAGGCCGTTGGGATGAGGTTTTAGACGTTTGATGGCAGGATAGCATTGGCGTGCCATTGTGTCCATCTGGAGAGATGCATCACACACATGTTTTTTGCGCTAGACAGCCTGGCAAACCGCTGTCCCGGTCCCTGTCGCGGCTTCATAGGAGAATCGGGGGCGTGGCCGATTTTGCGTGCGGTGGGCGGCGGATGCGCGGATGCGCGACCTTGCGCGGCGCGGAGGGCTCGGTTGGAGGCAAATGCCGCAAAATGCCTGTGGTGGGGCTGCAACGCTTGCGAATTGCTGCTCACTAAGAAGGCGTCCGCCAACATATTCCTTGCGGATACAGATAAAATTGCTGCGAAATGTTATTTAAATAATATCGAGCACGATTGGATTGCTGGTATAGTTGCCATTGTGTCCATGTCCAGAGGCACGAGTGGAGGCGCGCGTCGAGCAGGTATCCCTGCTGCGATTTATAAACATGTGAAAAGGGGTAACTATGAAAGCGATGATTTTGGCGGCAGGTAAAGGTACCCGGGTGCGTCCGCTCACTTACGATTTGCCCAAGCCGATGATTCCCATCCTGGGCAAGCCGGTGATGGCTTACCTGATCGAGCATCTGGCGAAGTATGGCGTCAACGAGATCATGGTCAACGTCAGCTATCTGCATGAAAAAATCGAGGACTATTTCGGCGAGGGCCACCAGTACGGCGTACAGATCGGCTATTCGTTCGAGGGCTACACCAACGATAAGGGCGAAGTGGTGCCGCAGGCGCTGGGCTCGGCCGGCGGGATGAAGAAGATCCAGCAATTCGGCGGTTTCTTCGACGAGACCACCATCGTGCTGTGCGGTGACGCGGTGATCAACCTGGATATCAAGTCGGCGCTGTTCGAACACCGCCGCAAAGGCGCGTTGGCCACGGTCATCTGCCGCGAGGTGCCTTGGGACAAGGTGTCCAGCTATGGCGTGGTGGTCAGCGACAAGGATGGCCGCATCAAGCAGTTCCAGGAAAAACCGAGCCGCGAACAGGCGCTGTCCAACTTCGCCAGCACCGGCATTTATATTTTCGAGCCCGAGGTGCTGGACCTGATTCCGGCCGACACGGTGTTCGACATCGGTTCCGAGCTGTTCCCGCTGCTGGCCGAGAAAGGCCTGCCGTTCTATGCGCAGAACCGCACCTTCAACTGGATCGACATCGGCAGCGTCAAGGATTACTGGGAAGTGTCGCAGAGCGTGATGATGGGCGAGGTGGCGCACATGGACGTGCCCGGCATCCAGCTGGCCGATGGCCTGTGGGTCGGGCTGAACACCAGCATCGACTGGGAGGGCACCACCATCGAAGGGCCGGTCTACATCGGCTCCGGCTGCAAGATCGAGGCCGGCACCACCATCGTCGGCCCGACCTGGATCGGCCACGGCAGCCATTTGTGCAAGGGCGCCGAGGTGGTGCGCAGCGTGCTGTTTGAATACACCCGTGTGTTACACGATGTAAGGCTGGAGGAAATGATCGTGTTCAAAGATTACAGTGTCAACCGCGCCGGCGAGATGAAACACGTCTCCGAGTACAGCCGCGACGAGTGGACCAATGCGCGCGACCGCCGCAACAAGCGCCGTACTGAGGCCGACAGCAACGTTTATAAGAAAGAGGAAGTCGCATGAAAATTTATCCGGTAATTTTGTCTGGCGGGGCCGGTACCCGTCTGTGGCCGCTGTCGCGCGCCGTGCTGCCCAAGCAACTGCTGCCGCTGGTGAGCGAGCGCACGATGTTGCAAGACACGGTGCTGCGCCTGAAGGACTGGCCCGAAATGCAGGCGCCGCTGATCGTCTGCGGCAATGAACACCGTTTCCTGGTGGCCGAGCAACTGCGCGCGGCCGGGATCGCCCCGTTGGGCATCCTGCTCGAATCGGTGGGCCGCAACACCGCGCCGGCGGTGGCCGCCGCCGCCCACTACCTGACCGCGCTGGACCCGGAGGCGGTGATGCTGGTGCTGCCGGCCGACCACGTGATCGAGAACCGCGACGCCTTCCATGCGGCCATCCTGAATGCCGCCGCGCTGGCCAATGACGGCGCGCTGGCGACGTTCGGCGTGGTGCCGACCGCGCCGGAAACCGGCTACGGCTATATTCGCCGCGGCGCGGCGGTGGGCGCCAGCGGCGGCTACCAGGTCGAGCGCTTCGTGGAAAAGCCGAACCAGGAGACGGCCGAGTCGTTCCTGGCCGAGGGCGGTTATTACTGGAACAGCGGCATGTTCCTGTTCCGCGCCGCCACCTACATCACTGAACTGCAGGCGCTGCAGCCAGCCATGAACGCCGCTGCCGAGAAGGCCGTGCGCGAGGGCTACCGCGACCTCGACTTCTGTCGCCTGGAAGAGACCGCCTTTGCCGCCTCGCCGTCCGATTCGATCGACTACGCCGTCATGGAGCATACCCGCCACGCGGTGGTGGTGCCGGCCGATATCGGCTGGAGCGATGTCGGCTCGTGGTCGGCGCTGTGGGAGGTGCAGGCGCGCGACGCGGCCGGCAACGCCACGCGCGGCGACGTCTACCTTGACGGCGTCAGCAACAGTCTGGTGCGCGCGGAAAGCCGCATCGTCGCGCTGGTGGGGGTGCAGGACCTGGTGGTGGTGGAGACCGCCGATGCCGTGCTGGTGGCGCACAAGGACCAGGTGCAGCGCGTCAAGCAGGTGGTTGACCACCTGAAGACGCAAGGACGTACCGAGCACTTGCACCATACCCGCGTCTATCGTCCGTGGGGCTCGTACGAGGGCATCGACATGGGCGAGCGTTTCCAGGTCAAGCGCATCACCGTCAATCCGGGCGGCAAGTTGTCGCTGCAAATGCACCATCACCGCGCCGAGCATTGGGTGGTGGTGAGCGGCACTGCACGCGTGACGTGTGGCGAAACGGTAACACTTTTGTCCGAAAATCAATCGACCTACATTCCGATCGGTATGACTCACCGACTGGAAAATCCAGGCAAATTGCCCCTGCATCTGATCGAAGTTCAGTCGGGCAGCTACTTGGGCGAGGACGATATTGTGAGGATCGAAGACGTCTACCAGCGGGCGTGAGCGGGGTCGCACGGCGGAGAGAAATATCGGCAATATGTTTCGAAAAAGGAAACTTGAATATTGTTTTGGTAATTCTCGATGATTCCGTGCTACTATACGTTCCAGTGGTTTAACGAATTCTAATTTTCCTCAATTTCTTAACGCTTTCCCGACGCGAAGGAACCTAAAAATGAAAAATATTGCGAGGTCGTTGCTCGTAGTTTCCCTGCTGGCTGGTGCCGGTCTGACTTCCCAAGCCGCATTTGCTGCCATCCCTACTCCTGTTGGCTCGCTGCCGTCAACTTGGCAACCGCTGGTCATCAAGAGCGATAGCGAGGGTGGGTTCACTTCGACCTTTGGTAATAATTTCAATACTGGTCTCAACAAAACTTTTAGCGATTCCTACACCTTCACCGTGGGCGGCCCTGCCGGAGCCGCAGCCTCGGTGTCGGCGCCATGGACCCGTACCCAAGACGTTTATATTGGTTCGTTCGGTATTTACGATGCCAGCACCAACGCGCTGGTCATCGGCGGTATCAACAGGGTG
Source organism: Duganella sp. 1224 (assembly GCF_013408245.1). Lineage (GTDB taxonomy): Bacteria > Pseudomonadota > Gammaproteobacteria > Burkholderiales > Burkholderiaceae_D > Rugamonas. The sequence continues at coordinate 54,381 of NZ_JACBYS010000003.1, read as the reverse complement.
CCGGGCTCGGATAGTCCGAAAACGGATGATTGGTGGACCTTGCCCGCAGATGCGACCCTGCAAGCTGGTAACTACTACTTGAAAGTGACGGGGCAGGTGCTCAGCAAGTCCGGCGGCTCGTATGCTGGTAGCTTGAACGTGACCGCAGTGCCAGAAGCGGAAACCTATGCCATGCTGCTGGCTGGTCTGGGCATGATTGGTTTCGTGGGTCGCCGCAAAGCCAAGCAAGCCGCCTGAAGCCGTGGCGTTAAAACGCGCTGCGTGAGTTGAATCCGCAGTGTTCCGAAGCCGAGTTCCGTGTTGCACGGGCTCGGCTTTTTTCATAGGGAACCTGGTCTTTTGCAGTAAGATGCGGTGAATTGATCGCGGAGCGAAGGGGAGGGCGTGTTGCGGATTTTTTTGATGGTGTTGGTGTATTGCTGGTGCTGCGCGCCGGCTTGGGCCGGTACTCCGCTATCGCCGGCGCAACTGGCGCTGGTGGTCAATGACAATGAGCCCAACAGCGTGGCGATCGCTGCCTTGTATCGCGATGCGCACCAGGTGCCGGCGGCCAACGTGGTGCACGTCAGGTTGCCACCGCGCCAGCGGCGCTTGACCAGCGACGAGTTCGCGGCGCTCAAAAAACAGATCGATGCCCAACTGGCGCCCGGCATCGAGGCGGTGCTGATGGTGTGGACCGCCCCCTATGCGGTGGAATGCAACTCGATCACTGCGGCGTTCTCGCTGGGCTATGACGCTGCGCAGTGCAACAAGCCGTGCGGCCCGGGCCGGCCCAGCGCCTATTTCAATGGCGGCGAAAGCCGGTCCTACGCCGAAGGTGGCGTCAGGCTCAGCATGCTGATGCCGACCGAATCGGTCGAACTTGCCAGTGCGGTGATTACACGCGGCGCCACCCGCTATTTGCGACTGCCCTCCGCCACCGCCTATTTTCTCAATACCAGTGATCGGGCGCGCAGCTCGCGCGCACGTTACTTCCCGCCCTCCGGCGTGGTCAAAGCAAAAGAGTTGACCATCAAGACCATGAACGCTGACGTGCTAGAAGGGGCACAGGACGTCATGCTCTATCACACCGGACTCGTCAAGGTATCGAAACTGGACACGCTGCACTTTCTGCCCGGGGCGCTGGCCGATCACCTGACCTCGACCGGCGGTGATTTGCTCAGCGATGCGCAGATGAGCAGCTTGCGCTGGCTGGAAGCCGGGGCCACCGCCAGTTATGGCACCGTCTCCGAACCATGCAACTACTGGGAAAAGTTCCCTAACTCGCTGGTCTTGTTGCGTCATTACCTGAATGGCGACAGCGCCATTGAGGCCTATTGGAAAAGCGTCGCATGGCCCGCCCAAGGCCTGTTTATTGGCGACCCGCTGGCCGCACCGTATGCGCGTTAGGAGCGCAAATGCCGCACTTTTAGCAGATTGTTGTTTTATCGCTACGATTCGATATAAAAAAAATAAAAATTATCCTTTGGAATATATCAATGCAATAGGGAATTAAATTGGCCAGCCGGTGCAACTGCACAAAACAGCACGTTTGCTGGCCGCTTCATTCTACACAATGTTGCCGAAAGAACTATTTAATTGCGGTTGGTTAAATTTTTGTTGCGACGCCGCCCCGGATGCACAACGATGTCGCAGAGGTGTTTTTCCGCTCCAAAATTGCACCGTGGATCTTTTCATTTTACCTGGCGAAAAAAGTTAATTTTGGTTAAGTCTCAATAGAAAATCTTTAAGATTTCCGCGCGATTTTGCGATAGTCTAGTTCCTGTAGTATCCGATTAACCCTGGTGTGGCTGTATGCCACGATTGAACTGCAAGGAACTCGACATGAAACTAAAAACATACATCGGAGGCGCGCTGCTGGCGGCTGCGTCCTTTGGGGCTTCTGCTGCTACGGTAGACTTGGGATCCCTGGATCCAACGACGTTTGACTCCACTGGCCAAAGCATCAAGCATTCCGCTATCGGCTATTTCTACGATACGATCACTTTCACGCTGGCGACCGATTCGCTCAGCTCGTTCGGGGCGCTGCAAACCTTCGCAGCTCCGAGCAAGGCAATCACCGGCTTTGGTGGCGAGCTGGTCGGCCATGGCAGCTTTACGGGGCCGACGACGAGCGCAGATGACTCCCAGCAAAGCCTGAGCTGGAAGGGCGGCCTGGGCGTGGGGACTTACACGATCCACATCTGGGGCACCACCACGGCGCTGAATACCAGCTACGTTGCCACAGTCTCGGCGCTGCCAGTGCCAGAGCCTGAGACCTATGGCCTGATGCTGGGTGGTCTGGCGCTGGTCGGGGCAATTGCGCGCCGCAAGGCGAAAGGCAAGGTCTGACGTCAGCGGTTGCAGATTCATAAGGGTAGGCCGGGGTTTCGCGCTGCGCGAACCCCGGCTTTTTTGTGCCTGCCGTCTAGCGGACGATGCGCTTGAAGTCACCCAGCCGGAAGCCCAGCAGCAGCAGCACGCCGAAGTACACCACGCCGCAGCCGCCCACCACCAGCAACAGCGCGCCCAGTCGCAGCAGCGACTGGCCCTGCATGCCGATCCAGTCGAACTGGCGGGCGCCGAGCCACGCCACCGCCGCCATCACGGCGCAGGCGATCACCAGCTTGACGAAGAACAGCGGCCAGCCGGGCTGCGGGCGGTAGATGCCGCGCTTGCGCAGGCCGGTGTACAAAAAGCCGGCGTTGAGGCAGGCCGCCATGCCGATCGATAGCGCCAGGCCGGCCACCGCCAGCTGCGGCACGAAGAAATAGTTCATCACCTGGGTGGCGATCAGCACGCCGATGGCGATCTTGACCGGGGTGCGGATGTCCTGTTGCGCGTAGAAGGCCGGCGCCAGCGTCTTGACCAGGATGATGCCCAGCAGGCCGGCCGCGTAGGCCATCAGCGGCCGCGCCGACATGTGCACCGCCTCGGCGGTGAATTTGCCCGATTGCAGCAGCGTGGCGATCAGCGGCTCGGCCAGCAGCGCCATGCCGACCGCGGCCGGCATGGCCAGCAAAAAGGTCAGGCGCAGGCCCCAGTCCAGCAGCGACGAATATTCCTCGCGGTCACCCTTGGTGTTGGCCTTGGACAGGCTGGGCAGCAGTATCGTGCCCAGCGCCACGCCCAGCAGCGCGGTCGGGAATTCCATCAGGCGGTCGGCGTAGGTCAGCCACGAGATGCTGCCTTCCTGCAGGCCGGAGGCGATATTGGTGTTGATCAGCAAGCTGATCTGCGCGGCCGACACCGCGAACACCGCCGGCCCCATCTTTTTCAGCACGCGCCGCACGCCGGGATCGGCCAGGCCGCTGGCCGGGTTCAGCGACAGCCGCGGCAGCATGCCGATGCGGATCAGCGCCGGAATCTGGATCGCCACCTGCAGCAAGCCGCCCACGAACACGGCGATGGCCATGGCGTAGATCGGCTGCGCCAGGTGCTGTTGTAAAAACAGCGAGGCCAGGATCGACGCGATATTCAGCAGCACCGGTGTGAAGGCCGGCACCTTGAATTCGTTCCAGGTGTTCAAAATGCCGCCGGCCAGCGCCACGAAGGCCATGAAGGCGATGTAGGGGAACATCACGCGCGTCATCCACACGCCGGCGTGGAAGGCTTCGGGATCCTTGTCGAGGCCGGGGGCCACCAGCAGCAGGAACAGCGGCGCGGCGATGATGCCAATCAGGCTGGTGGCCACGGTGACCCACACCAGCGTGCTGGCCACGTGATCGGCCAGCCGCTTGCTGGCCTCCTGGCCCTGCTGGTTCTTGTATTCCGCTAAAATCGGCACGAAGGCTTGCGAGAAGGCGCCCTCGGCAAACAGCCGGCGCAGCAGGTTGGGGATGCGGAAGGCGACGTTGTAGGCGTCGGTGAGGGCGTCGGCGCCAAAGGCGCGGGCAATCAGGATTTCGCGTAACAGTCCCGTGATGCGGGACAACATGGTCATGCTGGAGATGGCAGCGAGGGTTTTGAGCAAGTTCATGGGACGTGATTATAGTTGCTCCTGCTGAAAAATATCGCTATAATCACAGGCTGTACAAAATTCTGTTGCGCAGACATTATTGTTTGGCAAGCAGTAGTTTGACTCACACGGTTCGCTCTCATCGCAACCTGAACGTACCTGTGTTGGCAAACAATAATGTTTGCAAACGCATCATTTACCTGATTTAGGAAATTTCATGGCAAATACCGCACAAGCGCGTAAACGCGCTCGTCAAGCAGTTAAGCAAAACGCTCACAACTCGGCTCAGCGTTCGACCCTGCGTACCGCTATCAAGGCAGTGCGTAAAGCGATCCAGGCTGGTGACAAAGCTGCTGCGACGACCATCTTCCAAGCTTCGGTGTCGACCATCGACAGCATCGCTGACAAGAAGATCATCCACAAAAACAAGGCCGCTCGCCACAAGAGCCGCCTGGCAGCTGCCCTGAAAGCGCTGTCGGCTTAATTTCGTTCGCGAAGTTTTGCAAGGAGCCCGCTCCGGTTCGTCCGGCGCGGGCTTTGTCGTTTCCACCCCGAACCGATAGAGGGGTCTGACCCCGTACGGGGTCAGACCCCGCGACGGAGCGCCGTGCCGGGGTGAAAGTCAGCGCCGCAAATCGGCTGAATCGACTTCCATCCACTCCCCCGGCAGCAACGGATGCGTGGCCAGCGACACCCCGCCAATCGCCGTGCGCACCAGCCGCAGCGTCGGCAGGCCGACCGCCGCCGTCATGCGCCGCACCTGGCGGTTCTTGCCCTCCTGCAGCGTGATCGCCAGCCAGCTGGTCGGCTGGTCGGCGCGCTGGCGGATCGGCGGGTTGCGCGGCCACAGCCATTCCGGCTCGGCGATGCGCACCGCCTTGCACGGCTGGGTGACAAAATCGCCCAGATCAAGCGGCGCCTGCAGCCTGGCCAGCGCCGCCGCGTCCGCCACGCCTTCCACCTGCACCAGGTACACCTTGGCCTCCTTGTGATCGGGATGGGCGATGGCGTGCTGCAGCTTGCCGTCGTCGGTCAGCAGCATCAGGCCTTCGCTGTCGTAGTCGAGCCGGCCAGCCGGGTAGATGTTGGGGATGGACAGATGGTCGGCCAGCGTGGCCTTGCCGTCCTGCGCTGAAAATTGGCACAGCACGTGGAAAGGCTTGTTAAATAAAATCAGGGGCATTATCGAAAACGGAAAATGGTGTAGGCTTGAAAACTTTGATGCCTCGACACATAATGGCACAAACGTCTTATATCTTATAGAAGACCAAGAATATTCCTTTCGGAGAACCACGATGTCCCAACATATCAAAGTACCGGCGGACGGCCAGAAAATCACCGTCAACGCGGATTTTTCCCTGAATGTACCAGATAACCCGATCATTCCCTACATCGAGGGGGACGGCACTGGCCGCGACATCTCGCCGGTGATGCGCAAAGTGGTGGACGCGGCGGTGGCCAAGGCCTACGGCGGCAGCCGTCAGCTGAAGTGGATGGAGATCTACGCCGGCGAGAAATCGACCCGGCTGTACGGTCCCGACGTCTGGCTGCCGGAAGAGACGCTGGCGGCGGTACGCGACTACGTGGTGTCGATCAAGGGCCCGCTGACCACGCCGGTGGGCGGCGGCATCCGCTCGCTCAACGTGGCGCTGCGCCAGCAACTGGACTTGTATGTCTGCCTGCGTCCGGTGCGCTATTTCACCGGCGTGCCGTCGCCGCTGAAGGAGCCGGAAAAAACCAATATGGCCATCTTCCGCGAGAACTCGGAAGACATCTACGCCGGCATCGAGTTCGCGCAGGGCTCCGAGGGCGCCAGGCGCCTGATGGACTTCCTGCTGAAGGAACTGGGCGTCAACAAGATCCGCTTCCCGGAAACCTCCGGCCTGGGCATCAAGCCGGTGTCGGTGGAGGGCACCGAGCGCCTGATGCGCAAGGCCATCCAGTACGCCATCGACCATGACAAGCCGTCGGTCACCATCGTCCACAAGGGCAACATCATGAAGTACACCGAGGGCGGCTTCCGCGACTGGGCGTACGCGCTGGCGCAGAAGGAGTTTGGCGCCGAGCTGATCGATGGCGGCCCGTGGTGCAAGGTCAAGAACCCGAAGACCGGGCGCGACATCATCATCAAGGACTCGATCGCCGATGCCTTCCTGCAGCAGATCCTGCTGCGCCCGGCCGAGTATAGCGTCATCGCCACGCTCAACCTCAACGGCGACTACATTTCGGACGCGACCGCCGCGCAGGTGGGCGGCATCGGCATCGCGCCGGGCGCCAACATGTCGGACTCGGTGGCGATGTTCGAGGCCACCCACGGCACCGCGCCGAAGTACGCCGGCAAGGACTATGTCAACCCGGGCTCGATGATCCTGTCGGCCGAGATGATGTTGCGCCACATGGGCTGGACCGAGGCGGCCGACCTGATCATCAAATCGATGGAGCAGGCCATCGCCTCCAAGCGCGTCACCTACGATTTCGCGCGCCTGATGGAAAACGCCGTGCAGGTGTCGTGCTCGGGCTTTGGCGAGGTCATGATCGAGCAGATGTCGGCTTGATAGCTGTGTGGGCTGTACAACAGCGCAGACGAAAAAAAACCTCGCGGCGCGAGGTTTTTTACATCGGTAGGCTCAACAATTAAGCCGACTGGATGTTGGAAGCTTGCTTGCCTTTAGGGCCTTGCGTGACTTCGAACTGAACTTTTTGACCTTCTTTCAGGGTCTTAAAACCGTTCATGTTGATTGCGGAGAAGTGAGCGAACAAATCTTCGCCGCCGTCATCTGGAGTGATGAAGCCAAAACCTTTGGAATCATTGAACCACTTAACAGTACCAGTTGCCATAAAAAGAACTTTCTAAATTAAAACAGATCACACGAGCCATAAAAGCAAGAAGCTTCTTGCCCCTCTCCTCACGCCCACTTCTTATCAACGTGTACATTTCTGCACGAAGCCGATAAACGCATTGTTAGCGGACCAATTTTGAAAGTCAAGCAGATTTGTATGCATTTTGCTACTTTTCCCACGATTGGCGAAGATGCAACTCTTGATTTTGCGGAATGGGGCGCCATCTGCGTCAAGTTCAGAAAGCGCGTAAGATGGAAAACAATTGGAGATGTGCAGTGAAATGCACATTGCATCAACCCCGAAAGCATTAGAATATAAGCGTATGGCAACCAAGCATGACACCGAAACCCTCTTGGAGCGGCAAACGCTGAAGCCGCCACCGTTGTACCAGGTGGCGTTGCTCAATGACGACTACACGCCGATGGAGTTCGTGGTAGCGATCATTCAGGAGTATTTCAACAAAGACCGTGAAACAGCCACGCAAATAATGCTCAGTGTTCACCGCTACGGCAAAGGAGTGTGCGGCGTGTTCTCTAAAGATATAGCCTGTACCAAAGTGGAGTTTGTTTTAACGCATGCGCGCAAGGCGGGGCATCCCCTGCAGTGCGTGATGGAGGAAGTATGATTGCGCAGGAATTGGAAGTCAGTTTGCACATGGCGTTTGTCGAGGCCCGACAGGCGCGCCACGAATTCATCACGGTGGAGCACTTGCTGCTGGCCTTGCTGGACAACCCTTCGGCCGCCGAAGTGTTGCGCGCATGCGCCGTCAACATTGAAGATCTGCGCAAAACGCTCACCAATTTTATTGGTGACAACACCCCGACCGTGCCCGGCACGGGCGAGGTCGACACCCAGCCGACGCTCGGTTTCCAGCGCGTGATCCAGCGCGCCATCATGCACGTGCAGTCGGCGTCGAATGGCAAGAAGGAAGTCACCGGCGCCAACGTGCTGGTGGCCATCTTCGGCGAGAAAGACTCGCACGCGGTGTACTACCTGCACCAGCAGGGCGTGACCCGCCTGGACGTGGTCAATTTCATCTCGCACGGCGTGCGCAAGGACCAGCAGTCGGACACCGCCAAGGCGTCCGAGGGCGTGGAGGAGGGCGCGCCGGCCGGCGAGGGCCAGAGCAAGGAAAGCCCGCTTGACCAGTTCACCCAGAACCTCAACAAATCGGCCGCCGACGGCAAGATCGATCCGCTGATCGGCCGCGAAGAGGAAGTGGACCGCGTGATCCAGATCCTGTGCCGCCGCCGCAAGAACAATCCGCTGCTGGTGGGCGAGGCTGGCGTCGGCAAGACCGCCATCGCCGAGGGCCTGGCCTACCGCATCACCCAGGGCGACGTGCCGGAGATCCTGTCGAATGCCGTCGTGTATTCGCTGGACATGGGCGCGCTGCTGGCCGGCACCAAGTACCGCGGCGATTTCGAGCAGCGCCTGAAGGCGGTCCTCAAGCAATTGAAGGACAATCCCAACGGCATCCTGTTCATCGACGAGATCCACACCATCATCGGCGCCGGCTCGGCGTCGGGCGGCACGCTGGACGCGTCCAACCTGCTGAAACCGGCCCTGGCCAATGGCCAGCTGAAGTGCGTCGGCGCCACCACGTTCACGGAATTCCGCGGCGTGTTCGAGAAGGACCACGCGCTGAGCCGCCGCTTCCAGAAGGTGGACGTCAACGAGCCGACCGTCGAGCAGACCGTGCAGATTCTGCGCGGCCTGAAGTCGCGCTTCGAGGAGCACCACGGCGTCAAGTACTCGTCGTCGGCGCTGTCGACGGCGGCCGAGCTGGCGGCGCGCTTCATCAACGACCGTCATCTGCCGGACAAGGCGATCGACGTCATTGACGAGGCGGGCGCGGCCCAGCGCATCCTGCCGAAGTCGAAGCAGAAGAAAACCATCGGCAAGACCGAGATCGAGGACATCATCGCCAAGATCGCGCGCATCCCGCCGCAGACCGTCAACCAGGACGACCGCAGCAAGCTGCAGACCATCGACCGCGACCTGCGCAACGTGGTGTTCGGCCAGGACCCGGCGATCGAAGCGCTGGCATCGGCCATCAAGATGGCGCGCGCCGGCCTGGGCAAGACCGACAAGCCGATCGGCTCCTTCCTGTTCTCCGGTCCGACCGGCGTCGGCAAGACCGAGGTGGCCAAGCAGCTGGCCTTCATCCTCGGCATCGAGCTGGTGCGGTTCGACATGTCGGAGTACATGGAGCGTCACGCCGTGTCGCGCCTGATTGGCGCGCCGCCGGGCTACGTTGGTTTCGACCAGGGCGGCCTGCTGACCGAGGCCATCACCAAGAAGCCGCACACGGTGCTGCTGCTGGATGAGATTGAAAAAGCCCACCCGGACATTTTCAACATCCTGCTGCAGGTGATGGACCACGGCACGCTGACCGACAACAACGGACGCAAGGCCGACTTCCGCAACGTGATCATCATCATGACCACCAACGCGGGCGCCGAGTCGCTGCAGAAGTCGACTATTGGTTTCACCACGACCAAGCAGGCCGGCGACGAGATGGGCGACATCAAGCGCATGTTCACGCCGGAGTTCCGCAACCGTCTGGATGCGATCATCAGCTTCCGTGCGCTGGATCAGGAGATCATCCTGCGCGTGGTGGACAAGTTCCTGATGCAGCTGGAAGAGCAGCTGCACGAGAAGAAGGTGGAAGCCGTGTTCACCGAGAAGCTGCGCAGCTTCCTGGCGAAGAAGGGCTTCGATCCGCTGATGGGCGCGCGTCCGATGTCGCGCCTGATCCAGGACATGATCCGCAAGGCGCTGGCCGACGAGCTGCTGTTCGGCCGCCTGGTCACCGGCGGCAAGGTCACCGTGGATCTGGACGACAAGGACGTGGTCAAGCTGGAGTTCCCGGAACCGCCGGACGCGGCGCCGGCGCCGCCACCGGAAACGGTCGAAGTCGACTAAGTCAGAAAAGCCCGCTCTCCAAGCGGGCTTTTTTTCGCGCGCAAAAAAAGCACACCGAACGAAAGGGTCTGACCCCGTACGGGGTCAGACCCTGGCCGCAGCGGTGTGCGGGTTGCACGGGTGCCATCCGCCGCCAAGGCATAGATACAACGTCAACCCCATCCATTCTGTGTCAGAATTGTCGATCCATATGACAACTTTTTGACGCCGTCCCATGAACCTGTCCCGCCCGCTTGCCTTGCTGCTGTTGTCCGCCGGCCTGCTGTCCAGCGCCGCCGCCGCCGATGCCTATTACCGCTATCCCGCCCTGCGCGGCGACACCGTCGTCTTCACCGCCGAAGGCGACCTGTGGCGGACTTCGGCCCACGGCGGCCAGGCCCAGCGCCTGACCACGCACCCGTCGGCCGAAACCAACGCCGCCATCTCGCGCGACGGCCGCTGGGTGGCCTTCTCGGCCGCCTACGAGGGCGCGCAGGAAGCCTACGTGATGCCGCTGGCAGGCGGCCTGCCCAAGCGCATCACGTTTGAAAACGGCGCCGTCACTGTGCTGGGCTGGACCGCGCAGGGCGAGGTGCTGGTCAGCATGGCCAGCGGCACCGGCCCGGGCCGCAGCTACGTCATCGCCGCCGTCACGCCGAGCGACCTGCAACGCCGCATCTTCCCGCTGGCCGACGCCAACGATGCCGTGCTGGATGACGAGGGCAAGACCTTGTACTTCACCCGCAACGGCCTGGCGCTGACCAACGACAACGTCAAGCTCTACCGTGGCGGCGCCTACGCCCAGCTGTGGCGCTACGACCTCGGCGGCAACAGCGAGGCGGTGCAGCTGCTGGCCTCGGACACCGGCAACAACAAGCGCCCGATGTGGTGGCAAGGCCGGCTGTACTTCATCAGCGACCGCGGCGGCTCGGACAATCTGTGGACCATGGCGCCGGACGGCAGCGACCCGCGCCAGCTGACCAGCCACAGCGCCTGGGACGTGCGCAACGCCGCCATGGGCGACGGCCGCATCGCCTATCAATTGGGCGCCGACCTGCACGTGCTGGACCTGGCCGCCAACAAGGATGAAAAACTGGCCATCGACCTGGTGTCGGACTTCGACCAGCAGCGCACCCGCCAGATCCGCTCGCCGCTGGAGACGCTGACCAATGTGCAAATCGCCGGCAAGGTCGAGCGCATCGTGCTGACCGCGCGCGGCCGCGTCAGCGTGGCCGGCACCGGCGCCCAGCGCCGCGTGGAGATCGCCATACCGGAAGGCGCGCGCGCCCGCGACGCCGTCTTCAGCCACGACGACAAATCGGTCTACGCGATCGTCGACAGCACCGGCGAAAACGAAATCTGGAAGTTCGCCGCCGACGGTTCCGGCAAGGGCGAGCAACTGACCAGGGACGGCACCAACCACCGCTGGAAGCTGTACCCGTCGCCGGACGGCCGCTGGCTCGGCCACACCGACAAGAAAGGCCGCTTCTGGCTGCTGGATCTGGCCACCAAGGCCAACACCATCATCGATGACGCCGGCAAGACCGGCGTGGGCGATTACGAGGAAATCCTGTGGTCGCCGGACAGCAAGAACCTGGCGATTGTCCGCGCCGGCAGCACCGAGCAGCGCGAGCAGATCGGCCTGTACAACCTGGCCGACAAGCAGCTGCACTTCGTCACCAGCGACCGCTACACCTCACGCTCGCCGGCCTTTTCGCCGGACGGCAAATGGCTGTACTTCCTCTCCGCCCGCAACTTCACGCTGGCCAACGGCTCGCCGTGGGGCGACCGCAACATGGGCCCGGTGTTCGACAAGCGCACCGGCATCTACGCGCTGGCGCTGCAGCCGGACAACCGCTTCCCGTTCAAGCCGGACGATGAACTGAGCAAGCCGGCCGACAAGCCGGCCGAAGGCGCGACCGAGCAGGCGGCCGAGAGGGCCGCCGAAAAAGCCGTGGCCAAAACCGCCGTGCCCAAGGCGACCGGCAAAACGCTGCCGGCCATCGTCTACGCCGGCCTGGCCGAGCGCCTGTACGAGGTGCCGCTGGCGGCCGGCAATTACCGTGGCCTGCAGATCGACGACAAGCGCCTGTACTTCATTGACGCCGACGGCGCCGACGGCAAGCCGGCGCTGAAAACGCTGGCCATCGCCAGCAACGATCCCAAGCCGGAGGTGTTCGCGGCCAACGTGCGCGAGTTTGATCTGTCGACCGACAAGAAGCACGTCTACTACCGCACGCAGGCCGCCAGCGGTCCGGGCGACATGCTGGTGGTGGACGCCGGCGCCAAGGCGCCGACGGATGTCAGCAAGGCCAAGGTCAAGGTCGACGACTGGACCTTTGTCTCCAATCCGCGCCTGGAGTGGAGGCAGATGTTCAACGACGCCTGGCGCATGCACCGCGACTTCCTGTACGACGTGAAGATGCGCGGCGCCGACTGGCCGGCGGTGCGCGCCAAGTACGCGCCGCTGGTGGACCGCGTGACCGACCGCGCGGAACTCAACGACGTATTGGGCATGATGATTTCCGAAGTGGGCGCGCTGCACTCGCAGATCGCGCCGGGCGACATCCGCCGCTCGGCGCCGGAAGGCACGCCGGCCGGCCTGGGCGCGCTGCTGACGCGCACCGCCGACGGCTACCGCGTCGACCATATCTACGCCAGCGAACCGGAACTGCCGACGCAGCGCGGCCCGCTGGCGCAGGCGGGCGTGGACGTGAAGGAGGGCGACATCATCACCGCCGTCAACGGCAAGCCGGTGCTGGAGGCGCGCGACATCGCCGACCTGCTGCTTAATCAGGCCGACAAGCAGGTGCTGCTGGAGGTCAGGCGCAAGAACGACACGCGCAAGGTGATCGTCCTGCCGGTCAACATGGTCAAGCAGAACGCGCTGCGCTACAGCGACTGGGAACAATCGCGTGCGCGTCAGGTGGAGGCGGCGTCGAAAGGCCGCATCGGCTACCTGCACCTGCGCGCGATGGGCGCCAACGACATCGCCTCGTTCGCGCGCGACTTCTACGCCAACGTCAACCGCGAAGGGCTGATCATCGACGTCCGCCGCAACAACGGCGGCAACATCGACAGCTGGATCATCGAAAAGCTGCTGCGCAAGGCCTGGGCCTTCTGGGCGCCGCCGGGCGTGGCGCCGTCGCCGAACATGCAGCACACCTTCCGCGGCCACCTGGTGGTGCTGGTGGACGAGTACACCTATTCGGATGGCGAGACCTTCGCCGCCGGCGTCAAGGCGCTGGGCCTCGGGCCGCTGGTCGGCAAGCGCACCGCCGGCGCCGGCGTCTGGCTGAGCGATAACAATCGCCTCAGCGACAACGGCATGGCGCGCGTGGCCGAGATGGGCCAGTTCAACACGCAGGACGGCCAGTGGCTGATCGAAGGCGTGGGCGTGACGCCGGACGTGGTGGTCGACAATCCGCCGCATGCCACTTATCAGGGGCAGGATCGCCAGCTGGAGGCGGCATTGCAGCTGTTGGATAAAAAAATCAGGGAGCAGCCGGTCAAGCCCTACACGCCGCAGGTCATCCCTGGCCTGAATGTCCGGAATTGAACAGCTGGCGCGCGGCGCCGGCGTTCGTTTCCGCACACCGCGCCGCCGCCACGCGCATTTGTGCGCGTGGCATGGATGTTGCAGTCAGAAGCGATAACTTCACTACGCACTGACACCCATGGACTTCCGCATTGGCTGGCGCACCCTGGCGCAGCAACCGGCGTACGCGCTAACGGTCATCTTCAGCCTCGGTATCGGCCTGGCGGCGAGCCTGCTGCTGCTTGGCTTCGTGCGTTTTTCGAGCAGCTACAACGCCGACATTCCGCATGTGGATCAGCTATACGTCGTCAACCAGTACTACAACGTGGCGGCCGAACGGCCCAAGTATGAAGCCGCGCCGCTGTTCCTGCGCGCGGTGGCCATAAATACCCCGGGTGTGAAGGATGCCACCAGCTATCTGCCGATGCGTCCCGTCGAGCGGCCGCTGGTGGTGCGCGCGCGGAACGGGCTGCAGCGCCTTGGCGCGCTGGTGGTGCTGCCGGGCTTCGACAGCACCCTGGGGCTGCTGGCGCTGCAGGGCAATCTGCGTGTCGCGCTGGAGCAGCCGGACAGCTTTGTGTTGTCCGAGGCGGCGGCGCTGCGCTTGTTCGGCAGCGCGCAGGTGCTGGGCCGTACCTTGCAGGCGGAAGGCAAAACCATCCGCGTTGGCGCCGTGGTCAGCGCGCCAGCCAATACGACGATTCCGTTCGAAGCGCTGTTCGGCGTAAATTCGGTGCTGACCGAGCCGGCGATACGCAGCGAGATGCTGACCGGGGAGCAGGGCTGGATGGGCAAGCTGCTGATCCGCGTGCAGCCTGGCGCCTCGCTGTCCGCCATTCGCGATGCGCTGCAGCGCGTGGTGGCGCGCACGCCCAGCCTGCAGGATGTTCCGCCCGAGACCAAGGCCCGTCTGGCCGGCCGCAGCGCGCTGGATCTCGAACTGGCTCCGCTGCGGGATGCCTATTTCGACCACCGCGTGGAGACGAGCCGCCTGACGCCGTCGCAGCGCGCCAATCCGCTGGTACTGGCCGGACTGACACTGATCGCGCTGGCGATAGTAGCGCTGGCCGCCATCAACTACGTCAACCTGGCAACCGTGCGTGTGCTGCGCCGGCAGCGCGAGGTGGCGATGCGCAAGGTGCTCGGCGCGTCCGCGGCACGCGTCGCCGGCTTGTTCATCGCCGAGTCGGTACTGGTGGCGCTGGCGGCGACGGTGCTTGGCCTGTTGTTGGCGTGGCTGGTGCTGCCGCTCTTTTCGCACATGGTGAATCGTGAGCTGGACGGCATGCTGCGGCTGTCGAATATCGCCGGCGCGCTGGCGCTGGGCGGCGTGCTTGGTGTGCTCACCGCGCTCTATCCCGCGTGGATCGCGTTGCGGGTGCGGCCGGTGCAGGTGCTGGCCGGACGGCCGGACGCCGAATCGGTGGCGAGCATGCGCTTCCGTCGCGCGCTGACCGTGCTGCAGGCCGCCACCGCCATGTGCCTCACCGGCGTCACCATCGCCATCGCCTGGCAGACCGACTACATGATGCGCGCCGAGCCGGGCTTCGATCCGGCGCCGCTGCTGGTGGTTGTTTTGCCGGAACCGGTGCGCGACAGCGACAAGGCGCGCGGCTTTATGGCGGCGCTCGCGGCGCAGCCGGGCGTGGAGGGCGTCGCTGTGTCGGAAGACCCGATCGGCAAGCTGGATATGGCATGGTCGCGCGAGTTGACGCGGCCGGGCGGCACGCCGGCGCTGATGGATATGAAAGGCGTGAGCGCCAACTTCTTTGAGCTCTATCGCATCCAGCCGCTGGCGGGACGGCTGTTTGAAGCGCGGCGCGACAAGGAGGACGATCCGGTGCCAGTGGTGCTGAACGCGATCGCCGTGCGCGAACTCGGATTCGCATCGCCGCAGGCCGCGCTGGGCGAGACGGTGCTGTTCACCGGGTTTGACGGCAAGGTGGTCCGCAAGCGCATCGTCGGCATTGCCCCCGAGCTGCGCTTCCAGTCGCTGCGCTCCCCACCACGCGCGACCGCGTTTGAATTGTGGACGGCGGGCGTCACACTCAGCGTGCGCACGCGCGGCGACAAGGCAGCTGTCGAAGAAGCCGTGCGCCGCCTCTGGCCGCAATACTTCCCTGAGCAGATACTCAACCTGCAGCGCGCCGACGCCATCCTCGCCGCCAACTATGCCGACGACGCGCGCATGGTGCGCGTGCTGGTCGCCGCCAGCCTGGTGGCGATGCTGATCGCCGCCTTTGGCACGTATTCGCTGTCCGCCAACACCGTGCAACGTCGCGCGCGCGAAATCGTGTTGCGCAAGCTCCAAGGCGCGCGCCGCGCCGACATTGGCCTGTTGGTGATGCGCGAATCCAGCGCGCTGACGCTGCTGGCCGCCATCATCGGACTGCCGATCGCGCTGCTGCTGATCCAGCGCTATCTCAGCAATTATATCGCCCACGCCCCCATCGGCGGCTGGACGCTGCTCCTGGCGTTGTTGCTCACCCTGCTGACCACCGCCATCGCCGCCACCCGGCACACCTGGGCTGCCATGCGGCTGCCGCCAGCGGACGCGCTGCGTTCCTGAGCGGCAGCCTGGGAATCAAATGGTGGTCAGCGCCTTGAACTGGGCGGCGCGGCGGCGTGACACCTCCACTTGCAACTGGTCGCGCAGCGTGAGGTCGAGGCCTCCGGCTTCGTTCGGTGCCACTTGTTCGATGAAGTCGAGGTTGACGATGTGACGGCGATTGGCGCGGAAGAAGCGGTCTGGATCGAGCTTTTCTTCAAGCTGGTTCAGGGAGCGCAGCATCAGCGGCTGATGGCGGTCGAAGTACACGCGCGTGTAGTTGCCGTCCGATTCAAACAGGCGGATGTCCTGCACCGGTACGAACCAGCAGCGCTCACCATCCTTGATGAACAGCTTGCGCGTAGTGGCCGGCGCCACCGAGCCGGTGCCACCCAGCCGTTGATGCCGCGCCGCGCAGCGCTGCAGGGCCGCCGCCATGCGTGCCGCCTGGATGGGCTTCTGCAGATAGTCCAGCGCATTGACCTCAAACGCCTGCAGCGCGTACTGGTCGAACGCGGTGGTGAAGATTACCTCCGGCGCTTCCTCCAGCGCGGCCAGCATGTCGAAGCCGGAACCGCCGGGCATCTGCACGTCGAGAAAAATCAGGTCCGGCTTCAGCGCCGCGATCTGCTGCAGGCCATCGGCCGCGTTGACCGCTTCGCCCACAATCTCCACATCGGGATGCGCCGCCAGCAGGCGTCGCAGTTCGGCGCGCGCCAGGCGCTCGTCATCGATCAGTAATGCCCGCATTACGCGGCCTCCGGCAAGGTCATTGTGGCGCGTACCCATCCACTGTTTTCGGATAATTCCAGTTGCGCATGCTCGCCCAGCGCGAGGGCGAGACGCTTGCGCGTGTTGGTCAGGCCCACCTTGGTGGAATTCGCAAACGGCACAATCGCGCCCAGGTTGGCGATTTCGATGTGCACCGCGCCATCGTCCAGCCGCTGCGCGCGGATGCGGATCTCGCTGCCGGTGGGGCTGGCTTCCACGCCGTATTTGACCGCGTTCTCCACCAGCGTTTGCAGCGACATCGGCGGAATCCGCACCTGATCCAGCCCGACGCCGATTTCCACGCTGACCCGCATGCGCTCCTCAAAGCGGATCTTCTCGATGGACAGGTAAGCCTGCACCGCCTCGATCTCCGCCGCCAGCGGCACGGTTTCATGATGGCCCGACTGCAGCGCGTAGCGCATCACGCTGGCCAGCTGGTCGATCATCAGGGCGGCGGAATCGGCGTCTTCATAAATCAGCGCCCGCACGCTGTTCATGCTATTGAAGAAGAAGTGCGGATTGACCTGCGCCTGCAGGGCGCGCAGCTCCGCATCCTTGGCCGCTACCTCCAGCCGCAGCGACTCGGCCTCCGCGCGGTTGGCGCGGCGCAGCGAGATCACCGCCATGTAGAAGATATTCCACACCAGGTACACCGCCCACCACGACATCAGCGCGCCGGGCACCCAGCCAAAACCGCGATCCATGTGCTGCGGCTGGAAGACCAGGTAGCCCAGATACTGGATGAAGGTGTGGATGGTGCCGAGTATCAGCACGGCGGCCGCCACCAGTTTCCAGCTGGTGCGCTGGCGGTTGCGGATGCGGCGCTTGATGACACGGTGCCACATATCGGTAATCAGCAAGCCGCTGACGGCGCCCCATGTCATGACCCACATCAGGTTCTGCACGCGCCAGGCGCCCATCAGGAAGGACATCAGCGGCAGGAAGGTCCAGCCGGACAGCTGAAAGATCCAGTACCAGTTCAGGCGCGCGATCAGCGGACGTTTGTCGTTCATGGTGCTCAGTTGAGGAAGTTGTCGATGCGATCATACATCCAGGCCGGGTCGTCGACCATGATGAAGTGACGGGCGTTTTCGGCCATTTCCACGCGCACGCCCGGCAGCTTGGCATATTGCGCGGTGTAGATCGACGCGATGGCCTGCTTGGGCACATAGTCCTTGTAAGCGATCCATGTGCCCAGCACCAGTGTCGGCGCCTTGATGCGGCTGATATCGTCGCGCAGGTCGGCGGCCATCAATTCGGCCATGCTGTCGATCACGGTGTCGCGGTCCGACTGCTTGCTGTTGGCGATGACGCGGTCGATGTCTTCCTGCTTGGTGATCATGGTGCGCAGGGTGCGCATCTGGTTGGCCTTGAACGTCTCGGCGTCCTGCGCCTTCATGCCGGCGCGCATGACGTCGGCCTGCTGCTTCAGTTGACCGCGGGTGAGCGATGGCACTTGCGTCGCGCCCAGCGCCGGCAGCGAGTCGACGATGACCAGCTGGCCCACCTGGTCCGGATGATCCGCCGCCAGCTTCATGCCGAGATAGCCGCCCAGGCTATGGCCGATGACGACTGGATGATCGAGTTTGTTGTCCTTGATGTAGGCGCTCAGTTGCCGTTCGGCGGCCGGCAGTAGCGGTTCCTGGATGGCCGGTTGGCCCGCAAAGCCCGCCAGCGTCAGCACGTGGCATTGATGCTTGCCGCTGGCGCAGTAATGCGCCACCGTGCCGTCCCACACGCTGCCGGGCGAGGCCAGGCCGGGAATCAGGATGATGGGCGCGCCGGCGCCAGTCACGTCGACCTTGAATGCGGGATGGTCGGCGGCGGCGGCCTGGCCGACGATCATGGTGGCGGCGAAAGCGGCGATGGTCTTGATCAGCATGGTGTTCCCCTCTTGTGGCGTTGTTGAGTCAGTGAGGCCATGCTATCGCCCGGCCATGGCGGTGGCGACGCGTACATGATGAGCGGTTTTTCCGGCTGGATGAGCGGTAGCGGCCTTGCAGCCAGCGGGGACGCCGGCCGGCGCACGGGTCATGCGCCGCCTTCCGCCTTCAGTTTACGCCAGAGCGTGGTGCGGCTGATGCCGAGGTACTCGGCCGCGGCGTCGCGCCGGCCGCCAAAGCGGGCCAGCACGGATGCGATGCTGTCGGCGCGCGACGGCGCGGTCATGGCGCCGCTGGCCGACGCCGCTGGCCACGCAGGCGACGGCAGCGGCGAGGGCGCTGAATGTGCGGAGTGGGCTGAGTGCGCTGAGTAAGGCGTGTGCGCGGCATGCGGCATGTGCTGGGCATGGTGCACCGGCGCCTGCCGCGCGGCCAGCTCGGGTGCGACGCTGAGCACGAAAGCCGGCGTCAACGCCTGCAGCGGCTCGGCGGCCAGGAACAGCGCCAGGCGCTCGGTCAGGTTGCGCAGCTCGCGCACATTGCCGGGCCAGTCGTAACGCTGCAGCAGCGGCGCGCATGCCGCCATCTCGGCATGCAGATTGGGATGCGGCCGCGCGCCCAGCGACGCCAGCGCGTTCTTCAGCGACCATTCCGCCAGCGACATCACATCCTCCGGCCGCGCGCGCAGTGGCGGCAGTGTCAATCGCAGCACCGCCAGCCGGTAAAACAGGTCGGCGCGGAAGCGGCCCTCGCGCACGCGTTGTTCAAGATCGCAATGCGTGGCGCTGATGATGCGCACATTGACCGGTATCGGCCGCGTGCCGCCCACCCGCACCACCTCGCGTTCCTCCAGCACCCGCAGCAGGCGCGTTTGCAGCGCCAGCGGCATCTCGCCAATCTCGTCGAGCAACAGTGTGCCGTGATTGGCGGCCTCGAACAGGCCAGCATGGCCGCCACGCCGTGCGCCGGTGAACGCGCCTTCCTCGTGCCCGAACAGCTCCGACTCCAGCAGCGACTCGGCAATCGCGCCGCAGTTGACCGCCACGAACGGGCGGTTGGGACCCAGCGTGCGCGGCGCCTCGCGGTGAATGGCCTGCGCCACCAGCTCCTTGCCGCAACCGGTTTCGCCCTGTATCAGCACCGTCGCCGGCGACTTCGCGTATAGCACCACCGACTGCCGCACCGTCTCCATCGCCACCGAGTCTCCGCGCAGATCGGTGATGCCATGCTTGGCGCGCAGCGTGTCCGTCACCACGGCACCGCGCGCGCGGTTGCGGTTGGACTCCAACTGGGCCAGGTGCGCCATCTCCAGCGCATCGTCAAACGCATGGCGGATCGAAGCGGCGGAGTAGACGAAGACACCGGTCAGCCCCGCTTCCTCGGCCAGATCGGTAATGCGTCCCGCGCCCACAATCGCCTGGATGCCGGCCGCCTTCAGGTCATTGACCTGCGCGCGCGCGTCCTCCTCGGTGACATAAGTGCGCTGCGCCACGTCGAAGCCGAAGGTGCCGGCAAATTCCGCCAGCTCCGCCAGCCGTTCCTGGTACGTGATGATGCCGATGCGGTCGGACACGCGCCGCGCGCGCGCCAGCGCCTGCATCACATCGAAGCCGCTGAACTTGGCGATCACCACCGGCACCGACAGCCGGCCTTTCAGGTAGGCCGCGTTGGAGCCGGCGGCGATGATGGCGTCGCAGCGCTCCGTCGCCAGCCGCTCGCGGATGTGCCGCGCCGCTTCCTCGAAGCCCAGGTGGATCGGTTCGATGGTGGCGAGGTTGTCGTATTCCAGCGTGATGTCGCGGAAGAGGTCGGACAGGCGCGACACCGACACCGTCCAGATGACCGGCTTGTCGTTGACGTCGAAGGGCAGGGGCGTGGAATGTCGCATGTTTCAATTATAGTGCAAAGTTGTTTCAGTGTTTCACTATGAAACATGGTGTGAACTGTAAGTGTTTGATTTATATAAGTTGGCGCTCTGGCACAGCCCTTGCACTACAGAGCGCAACTTCAACGCAACACCGAAAGGTCACAACATGAGTCACTACTCCGCTGGCGCCGCGTTCCGCAAAGCCGTTCAGGAAGAATCCCCATTGCAGGTGGTCGGCGCCATCAACGCCAACCACGCGCTGCTGGCCAAGCGTGCCGGCTTCAAGGCGATCTACCTGTCCGGCGGCGGTGTGGCCGCGGGTTCGCTCGGCCTGCCAGACCTGGGCATCTCGAATCTGGACGACGTGCTAACCGACGTGCGCCGCATCACGGACGTGTGCGACCTGCCGCTGCTGGTCGACTCGGACACCGGCTTTGGCGCCTCCGCCTTCAATGTCGCCCGCACCGTCAAGTCGCTGATCAAGTTCGGCGCCGCTGCCACCCACATCGAAGACCAGGTGGGCGCCAAGCGTTGCGGCCATCGTCCGGGCAAGGAAATCGTCAGCAAGGACGAGATGGTGGACCGCATCAAGGCCGCCGTCGATGCGCGCACCGACGACCAGTTCGTCATCATGGCCCGCACCGATGCGTTGGCGGTGGAGGGACTGGACGCCGCCATCGAACGCGCCGTCGCTTGCGTGGAAGCGGGCGCCGACATGATCTTCCCGGAGGCGATGATCACGCTGGATATGTACAAGCGGTTCGCTGCCGCCGTCAAAGTGCCGGTGCTGGCCAATATCACGGAGTTTGGCTCCACGCCGCTGTTCACCGTCGATGAACTGCGCAGCGCCGATGTGGGGCTGGTGCTGTATCCGCTGTCGGCCTTCCGCGCCATGAACAAGGCGGCGGAAAACGTCTATGGCGCGATTCGCCGCGATGGTACGCAGAAGAACGTCATCGACACCATGCAGACCCGCGCGGAACTCTACGACCGGATCAACTACCACGATTTCGAACAGAAGCTGGATGCGCTGTTCGCGGCCCAGAAAAAATAACCCGACGCCCCGGCGAAAGCCGGTGCCCATGCTGAGTTGGCGTTTAGACGTTCTATGGGTTCCGGCTTTCGCCGGAACGACACAATACCGGAGATAACGACATGACCGAATCCACCACCTTCAAACCCAAAAAATCCGTTGCCCTGTCGGGCGTCGCAGCCGGTAACACCGCGCTGTGCTCCGTCGGCAAAACCGGCAATGACCTGCACTATCGCGGCTATGACATCCTGGACGTGGCCACCACCTGCGAGTTCGAAGAAATCGCCTACCTGCTGGTGCACGGAAAACTGCCGGCCGAAGCGGAACTGCGCGGCTACAAGGCCAAACTGAAATCGCTGCGCGGCCTGCCGCAGGCGGTAAAGTCGGCGCTGGAGGCGCTGCCGGCATCGGCCCACCCGATGGATGTGATGCGCACCGGCGTCTCGGTGCTCGGCTGCGTGCTGCCGGAGAAGGACGACCACAATGTGCCCGGCGCGCGCGACATCGCCGATCGCCTGATGGCCTCCTTCGGCTCCATGCTGCTGTACTGGTATCACTACAGCCATAACGGCAAGCGCATCGAGGTGGAAACCGACGACGACTCCATCGGCGGCCACTTCCTGCACCTGCTGCACGGCCAGAAGCCGAAGGATTCGTGGGTACGCGCGATGCACACCTCGCTGATCCTGTACGCGGAACACGAATTCAACGCCTCCACCTTCACCAGCCGCGTCATCGCCGGCACCGGCTCGGACATCCACTCGGCCATTACCGGGGCGATCGGCGCGCTGCGCGGTCCGAAGCACGGCGGCGCCAACGAAGTCGCGTTTGAAATCCAGAAGCGCTACGAAAATCCGGACGAAGCGGAGGCCGACATCCGCAACCGCGTCGCCAACAAGGAAGTGGTGATCGGCTTCGGCCACCCGGTGTACACCGTCTCCGACCCGCGCAACGTGGTGATCAAGGAAGTGGCGCGCCAGCTGTCGGAGGAAGCCGGTTCCACCAAGATGTTCGACATCGCCGAGCGCCTGGAATCGGTGATGTGGGAGATTAAAAAGATGTTCCCGAACCTGGACTGGTTCTCGGCCGTGTCGTATCACATGATGGGCGTGCCGACCGCCATGTTCACGCCGCTGTTCGTCATCTCGCGCACCTCCGGCTGGTCGGCGCACATCATCGAGCAGCGCATCGACAACAAGATCATCCGCCCGAGCGCCAACTACGTCGGCCCGGAAGACCTGACTTTCGTCCCGATCAAGGACCGCAAATAATCATGAACACCGCATTCCGCAAGCCCTTGCCGGGCACCCAACTGGACTACTTCGACGCGCGCGCCGCGGTCGATGCAATCCAGCCGGGCGCCTGGGCCAAACTGCCTTACACCTCGCGCGTACTGGCGGAAAACCTCGTGCGCCGCTGTGACCCGGCCACGCTCAACGCCTCGCTGTCGCAGTTGATCGAACGCCGGCGCGACCTGGACTTTCCCTGGTTCCCGGCGCGCGTGGTGTGCCACGACATTCTGGGCCAGACCGCGCTGGTCGACCTGGCCGGCCTGCGCGACGCCATCGCCCTGCAAGGTGGCGATCCGGCGCTGGTCAATCCGGTGGTGCCGACGCAGCTGGTGGTGGATCACTCGCTGGCAGTGGAATGCGGCGGCTTCGATCCCGACGCTTTCGCCAAGAACCGCGCCATTGAAGACCGCCGCAACGAGGACCGCTTCGATTTCATCAACTGGACCAAGAAGGCTTTCAAGAACGTCGATGTGATCCCGCCGGGGAACGGCATCCTGCACCAGATTAACCTGGAGCGCATGTCGCCGGTGATTCAGGCCGTGGACGGCGTGGCCTTCCCGGACACGCTGGTCGGCACCGACTCGCACACGCCGATGGTGGACGCGCTGGGTGTGATCGCCATCGGCGTCGGCGGCCTGGAAGCCGAGAGCGTGATGCTGGGCCGCGCGTCGTGGATGCGTCTTCCGGACATCATCGGCGTGGAACTGGGCGGCAAGCCGCGACCCGGCATCACCGCCACCGACATCGTGCTGGCGCTGACCGAATTCCTGCGCAAGCAGAAGGTGGTGTCGTCGTATCTGGAGTTCTACGGCGAAGGCGCCGCGCACCTGACGCTGGGCGACCGCGCCACCATTTCCAACATGGCGCCTGAATACGGTTCCACGGCGGCGATGTTCTACATCGACCAGCAGACCATCAAGTACCTCCGGCTGACCGGCCGCGATGACGAAACGGTCAGGCTGGTGGAAACCTACGCGAAGGAGACGGGCCTGTGGGGCGATGCGCTGGCGGGCGCGGAATATGAGCGCGTGCTGCAGTTCGACCTGTCCACCGTGGTGCGCAACATCGCCGGCCCGTCGAATCCGCACAACCGCGTGGCGACGGCCGACCTGGCCGCGCGCGGCATCGCCCGTCCGGCGGACAGCGCGGATGCCGCATCCGCCGCTGCCGGTGCGCTGCCGGATGGCGCCTGCATCATCGCCGCCATCACCAGCTGCACCAACACCAATAACCCGCGCAACATGATCGCCGCCGGTTTGTTGGCCCGCAACGCCAACGCGCGCGGGCTGACGCGCAAGCCGTGGGTCAAGTCCTCGCTGGCGCCGGGCTCCAAGACCGTCACGCTGTACCTGGAAGAAGCCGGCCTGCTGCCGGAGCTGGAAAAGCTGGGCTTCGGCGTGGTGGCCTACGCCTGCACGTCCTGCAACGGCATGTCCGGCGCGCTCGATCCCGCGATCCAGAAAGAGGTGGTGGAGCGCGACCTGTATGCCACCGCCGTCCTGTCGGGCAACCGCAACTTCGACGGCCGCATCCACCCCTACGCCAAGCAGGCCTTCCTGGCCTCGCCGCCGCTGGTGGTGGCCTACGCCATCGCCGGCAGCATCCGCTTCGACATCGAGAAGGATGTGCTGGGCCATGACGCCAATGGCCAGCCGGTGACGCTGAAAGACATCTGGCCATCGGACGAAGAGATCGATGCCATCGTCGCCAGCGCCGTCAAACCGGAGCAGTACCGCAAGGTCTACATCCCGATGTTTGCGCGCGGCGCCGACAGCGGCGAACGCGCCGAGCCGCTGTACGACTGGCGTCCGCAATCGACCTACATCCGCCGTCCACCGTACTGGGAAGGCGCGCTGGCCGGCGAGCGCACGCTGCGCGGCATGCGCCCGCTGGCGCTGCTGGGCGATAACATCACCACCGACCACCTGTCGCCGTCCAACGCCATCATGATGAACTCCGCGGCCGGCGAGTACCTGCACAAAATGGGCCTGCCGGAAGAGGACTTCAACTCCTACGCCACGCATCGCGGCGACCACCTGACCGCGCAACGCGCCACCTTCGCCAATCCCACGCTGAAGAACGAGATGGTGCGCGACGCCGACGGCAAGGTCAAAGCCGGCTCGCTGGCGCGTGTTGAGCCGGACGGCAGGGTGATGCGCATGTGGGAAGCGATTGAAACCTACATGGACCGCAAGCAGCCGCTGATCATCATCGCCGGCGCCGACTACGGGCAGGGCTCGTCGCGCGACTGGGCGGCCAAGGGCGTGCGGCTGGCGGGCGTGGAGGCGATTGTGGCCGAAGGCTTCGAGCGCATCCACCGCACCAACCTGGTCGGCATGGGCGTGCTGCCGCTGGAATTCCAGCCGGGCGTCAACCGCCTGACGTTGGGCCTGGACGGCACCGAGACCTACGACGTGATCGGCGAACGCACGCCACGCGCCACGCTGACGCTGGTGATCCATCGCCGCGATGGCACGGGCATGCAGGTGCCGGTGATCTGCCGTCTCGACACGGCGGAGGAAGTGTCGATCTATGAAGCCGGCGGCGTGCTGCAACGCTTCGCGCAGGACTTCCTGGAATCCGCAAAGGCCGCATGATGACGCACAAGCCACAAATCAAAATTCCCGCCACCTATATGCGTGGCGGCACCAGCAAGGGCGTGTTCTTCCGCCTGCAGGACCTGCCGGAAGCGGCGCAGCGGCCGGGCGCGGCGCGCGACCAGTTGCTGCTGCGCGTGATCGGCAGCCCGGACCCGTACGGCAAGCAGATCGACGGCATGGGCGGCGCCACGTCCAGCACCAGCAAGACGGTGATCCTGTCGCGCAGCGAGCGCCCGGACCACGACGTCGACTACCTGTTCGGCCAGGTCTCCATCGACCAGGCCTTCATCGACTGGAGCGGCAACTGCGGCAACCTGTCGGCGGCGGTGGGCGCGTTCGCCATCAGCGGCGGGCTGGTTGACCCGGCCCGCGTGCCGCGCGACGGTGTGGCGATGGTGCGCGTGTGGCAGGCCAACATCGGCAAGACGATCATCGCCCACATCCCAATGACCAACGGCGAGGTGCAGGAGACCGGCGACTTCGAACTGGATGGCGTCACCTTCCCGGCGGCCGAGGTGCAACTGGAATTCATGGACCCGGCGGCGGAAGAGGAGGGTGCCGGCGGCGCGATGTTCCCGACCGGCCAACTGGTGGACGACCTCGACGTGCCAGGCGTCGGCACCTTGAAGGCGACCATGATCAACGCCGGTATCCCGACCATCTTCATCAACGCCGACGCCATCGGCTATACGGGCACCGAGCTGCAGGACGCCATCAACGGCGACGCCCAAGCGCTGGCCATGTTCGAGACGATACGTGCCCACGGCGCGCTGCGCATGGGCCTCATCAAGGACCTGGGCGAGGCGGCCATGCGCCAGCACACGCCCAAGGTGGCGTTCGTGGCGCCGCCGGCCGCGTATGTGGCTTCCAGCGGCAAGCCGGTGGCGGCGGGGGATATCGACCTGCTGGTGCGCGCGCTCTCGATGGGCAAGCTGCACCACGCCATGATGGGCACAGCCGCCGTGGCCATCGGCACGGCGGCGGCGATCCCCGGCACGCTGGTCAACCTGGCGGCGGGCGGCGGTGAACGCAACGCGGTGCGCTTCGGCCACCCGTCCGGCACGTTGCGGGTGGGCGCGGAAGCGGTGCAGCAGAACGGAGAATGGAGCGTGACAAAAGCGGTCATGAGCCGCAGCGCGCGGGTACTGATGGAAGGCTGGGTACGCGTACCCGCCTGAGCACTTCCACCGTCATTCCGGCGAAAGCCGGAATCCATAGAACGCTGGCGGAACACGCTCAGCATGGGTTCCGGCGTTCGCCGGAACGACGCGGGGCATCGAACGGAGGAGACATGAAGTACGCTGATTTTTATCAGCGCTCTATCGTCACGCCAGAAGCGTTCTGGCGTGACGAAGCTGCGCTCATCGACTGGAACACGCCGTTTTCACAGGTGCTGGACGATTCCCGTCCGCCGTTCGCCCGCTGGTTCGTGGGCGGCACCACCAACCTCTGTCACAACGCGGTGGACCGCTGGTGCGCCACCCAGGGCGACCAACCCGCGTTAATCGCCATCTCCACCGAAACCAACACGGAGCGCAGCTACTCCTTCAATCAGCTGCACGCGGAAGTCCAGCGCTGGGCGGCGATGATGCAGTCGCTCGGCGTGCGCAAGGGCGACCGGGTACTGATCTACATGCCGATGATCGCCGAGGCGGCGTTTGCGATGCTGGCCTGCGCCCGCATCGGCGCCGTGCACTCGGTGGTATTCGGCGGCTTCGCGGCCAACAGCCTGGCCAGCCGCATCGACGACGCCAGGCCGGTGCTGATCGTCTCCGCCGATGCCGGCTCGCGCAACGGCAAGGCCATTCCCTACAAGCCGCTGCTGGACGAAGCGATCGCGCTGTCCTCCGCCAAGCCGTCGCGCGTGCTGCTGGTGGACCGCGGCATGGCGCCCATGCAGCGCATGGAGGGGCGCGATGTTGACTATGCCACGTTGAGCGCCAGCCATCTGGCCGCGCAAGTGCCGGTCACGTGGCTGGAGTCGAACGAGCCGTCTTATATCCTGTACACCTCCGGCACCACCGGCAAGCCGAAAGGCGTGCAGCGCGACGTCGGCGGCTACGCGGTCGCGCTGGCGGCGTCGATGAAATACAATTTCTGCGGCCGCGCCGGCGAAACCTTTTTCGCCACGTCGGACATCGGCTGGGTGGTGGGCCATTCCTACATCGTCTACGGGCCACTGATCGCCGGCATGGCGACCATCATGTACGAAGGCCTGCCGATATGCCCCGATCCCGGCATCTGGTGGCGCATCGTCGAGAAGCACAAGGTCACGCGCATGTTTTCGGCGCCGACCGCGGTGCGCGTGCTGCGCAAGCAGCCGCCGGAATTCATGCGCAAGCATGACCTGTCGTCGCTCAAGGCGCTGTACCTGGCCGGCGAACCGCTCGACGAAACCACCTCCAGCTGGATCGCCGGCGAACTGGGTGTGCCGATCATCGACAACTACTGGCAGACCGAAACCGGCTGGCCGATCCTGTCCATCGCCAAGGGGATAGAAGACCTGCCGACGCGGCTGGGCAGTCCCGGTGTGGCGATGTACGGCTACAAGGTCCGGCTGATCAACGAAACCACCGGCACGGAATGCGGCGCCGATGAAAAGGGCGTGGTCATGATCGAAAGCCCGCTGCCGCCGGGCTGCATGCAGACCGTGTACGGCGACGATCAGCGCTTTGTCGACACCTACTGGTCCGAGATCAACGGCCGCATGATGTACTCCACCTTCGACTGGGGCGTGCGTGATGAAGATGGCTACTACTTCATCCTCGGCCGCACCGATGATGTGATCAACGTCGCCGGCCACCGGCTCGGCACGCGCGAAATCGAGGAAGCGATGACCAGCCATCCGAACGTATCCGAGGTGGCGGTGGTTGGCGTGGCGGACAATATCAAGGGGCAGGTGGCCGTCGCCTTCGCGATCCTGAAAGACGCGGGGGCGGCAACCACCGAGCAGGACATCATGTCCGTGGTCGACCGCCAGCTCGGCGCGGTGGCGCGGCCGGCGCGTGTGTACTTCGTGACGCAGCTGCCCAAGACGCGCTCGGGCAAATTGCTGCGTCGCTCCATACAAGCGATCTGCGAAGGCCGCCATCCCGGGGACCTGACCTCGATCGAAGATCCATCGTCACTTCAGCAGATCCAACGCGCATTGTTGTAAGCCACCGGTAAGGCTGCTCTTCTATTCTGTGTATAAGCTCGAATAGAAGAGCATCGATAACGGAGACACACAATGCAAGACGATTTGGTTCAACAACTTAAACGCGACCCCAATTATCACCAGCTGGTCAAGTCGCGTTCGCGCTTTGGCTGGTGGCTGACCGCCGCCATGATGGTGGTCTACTACGGCTACATCCTGCTGATCGCGTTCGACAAGGAATTCCTCGCATCGAAAACCGGCACCGGCGTCATGACCTGGGGCATGCCGATTGGCCTGTTCGTGATCATCTTCACGGTGCTGATCACCGGCGTCTACGTGCGCCGCGCCAACAGCAAATACGATGAACTGACCCAAGCCATCCACGCCAAGGTGAAAGCATGAGCATCCTGAAACGTCTGATGGCGCCAGCCCTGCTGGCAGCATGCGGCGCCGCGCTGGCCGCCGGCGGTGACCTGGGCCAGGCCGAGCGCCAGCCCACCAACTGGACCGCGATCATCATGTTCGCGGTGTTCGTGCTGTTCACGCTGTACATCACCAAGTGGGCGGCCAAGAAGACCCGCTCCGCTTCCGACTTCTACACCGCCGGCGGCGGCATCACCGGCTTCCAGAACGGCCTGGCGATCGCCGGCGACTTCATGTCGGCGGCATCCTTCCTCGGCATTTCCGCCTCGGTATTCCTGAACGGTTACGATGGCCTGATCTACGCCATCGGCTTCCTGGTTGGCTGGCCGGTCATCACCTTCCTGATGGCCGAGCGCCTGCGCAACCTGGGCCGCTTCACCTTTGCCGACGTGGCGGCGTACCGCTTCAAGCAGGCGCCGATCCGCATCTTCTCGGCCTCCGGCACGCTGGTGGTGGTAGCCTTCTACCTGATCGCGCAGATGGTGGGCGCGGGCCAGTTGATCAAGCTGCTGTTTGGCCTGGAATACTGGATCGCCGTGGTGCTGGTCGGTACGCTGATGATGATCTACGTGCTGTTTGGCGGCATGACCGCCACCACCTGGGTGCAGATCATCAAGGCCGTGATGCTGCTGGGCGGCGCCAGCTTCATGGCGATCGCCGTGCTGGCGCAGTTTAACTTCAGCCCCGAGGCGCTGTTTGCCAAGTCGGTGGAAGTGCACGCCAAGAAGGACGCCATCATGGGCCCCGGCACCTTCATCAAGGACCCTGTCTCCGCGATTTCGTTCGGCATGGCGCTGATGTTCGGCACCGCCGGCCTGCCGCACATCCTGATGCGCTTCTTCACCGTGCCAAGCGCGAAGGAAGCGCGCAAGTCGGTGTTCTGGGCCACCACCTGGATCGCTTACTTCTATATCCTGACCTTCATCATCGGCTTTGGCGCCATTGTCCTGGTGAGCACCAACCCCGAGTTCAAGGACGCGGCGGGCAAGCTCCTGGGCGGTAACAACATGGCGGCGGTGCACCTGGCCAAAGCCGTGGGCGGCAACGTCTTCCTGGGCTTCATCTCGGCCGTGGCCTTTGCCACCATCCTGGCCGTGGTTGCGGGCCTGACGCTGTCCGGCGCCTCGGCCGTATCGCATGACCTGTACGCCACCGTCATCGCCAAGGGCAAGGCCAGCGGCGCCAGCGAACTGAAAGTGTCGAAGATCACCACCATCGCGCTGGGCATCATCGCCGTGGTGCTGGGCATCGCCTTCGAGAAGCAGAACATCGCCTTCATGGTGTCGCTGGCCTTCGCCATCGCGGCGTCGGCCAACTTCCCGGTGCTGTTCATGTCGGTGCTGTGGAAGGGCTGCACCACGCGTGGCGCCACCATCGGCGGCTTTATCGGCCTGACGCTGGCGCTGGTGATGACCGTGCTGTCCAAGTCCGTGTGGGTGGATGTGCTGGGCAACGCGCATGAACTGTTCCCGTACGCCTCGCCGGCCATCTTCTCGATGCCGGCTGGTTTCCTGGGCATCTGGATCTTCTCGCTGCTGGATAACAGCGAACGTGCGCGCATCGACCGCGCGGGCTTCGAGGCGCAGCAAATGCGTTCCGAAACCGGCATCGGCGCCGCCGGCGCCACCGCGCATTGATTTAAAAACCATCTTGTAGTCTAGACAATGCCCGGCCTGTCCGGGCATTGTCGTTTTGGGCGCACGGCACAAGTACTTTCATGGCGATCGGCGGGAATGTGGTTTATGATCTGCCAACTATGCTCTCCGATGCTACCGACGACCTGCGCGCCCAGCGCGAAGAACAACTGCGCCGCATGCTGCTGGAGCAGAAGGCCATTTTCGATAACGCCTCGGTCGGTATCCTGTTCAGCAAATCGCAGATCATGATGCGCTGTAACGCGCGCATGGCGGAGATGTTCGGCTACGCGCCGGGCGAGATGGAAGGGCTGCATTCCTCGGTCGTTTTCGAGTCGCTGGAAAACTATGCAGCGTTTGGCCGCGAGGCGACGCCGCTGCTCGGCGCCGGGCAGCCATTTGAAAAGCCGGCCTGGCGTTTCAAGCGCAAGGACGGCAGCTTGTTCTGGTGCCGCGTGCGCGCCAACGCCGTGGACACCGAGCATCGCGGTGGCGGCACCATCTGGATCCTGGAAGACGTGACGGACACGCTGCAGACGCAGATGGAGGTCGAGGCCATCATGACCAATGCCTCGATGAGCATCCTGTTCACCAAGAACCGCGTCATCACCCGCTACAACCGCGGCTTTGCCGAGATGTTTGGCTACGACGACAAGTCCGGCCTCGGCGTGCAGGGGCGCGCGCTGTATCCGTCGCAGGAAGCGTATGACAAGCTGGGCGCCGAGGCCTTTCCTTTTCTCTCCATCGGCAAGCCGTTCCAGACCGAGATGGAAATGCAGCGCGCCGACGGCTCCACGCTGTGGGCGCAGCTGATCGGCTACGTGGTCAACCCGGAAGATCCGTCGCAGGGTACGATCTGGGTGATCGAAGACCGCACCGAGCAAAAGCGCGCCGAGGAGGCGCTGCGCAACGCGCTGCTGGAGAACCAGGCGATTCTGGACAGCGCGGTGCTGGGCATCTCGGTGGTGGAGAACGGCCGCAACCTGCGCTGCAACCGCAAGATGGAAGAGTTGTTCGGCTATGCGCCGGGCGAGATGAACCATCTCAGCGTGCAGGCCTTCTACGCCGACAAGGACGCATGGGAGCACGCGCGCGCCGCCACCGTGCGCGACTTCCAGAACGGCCAGGTCAACGTCTCCGAGTATGAGCTGGTGCGCAAGGACGGCAGCACCTTCTGGGCACGGCTGTCCGGCCGGCCGTTCGACCTGGCGCACAACAGCGGCCGCTCGGTATGGCTGGTGGACGACATCACCGCGCGGCGCGAGGCGGCGGAGGCGGTGGCCCGCGCGCGCGACGAGCTGGAACTGCGGGTGCAGGAGCGCACCGCCGAACTGGCCGGCGCCAACGCGCTGCTGCAGGCCGAAATCGTCGAGCGCCGCCAGGTGGAGGCGCGGGTGCACCACATGGCGTATCACGACAGCCTGACCGGCCTGCCCAACCGCGCCTTGCTGTCGGACCGCCTGGACCGCGCCATGCTGGCGGCGCAGCGTTTCGACCGCAAGCTGGCGGTGATGTTCATCGATCTCGATCGTTTCAAGACCATCAACGATTCGCTTGGCCACATGACCGGCGACCAGTTGCTGAAGGAAGTGGCCAGCCGCCTATGCCGCGCGGTGCGCGCCAGCGATACCGTGGCCCGCCTGGGCGGCGACGAATTCGTGGTGCTGGTGCCGGGCATCCGTCTGCCGGACGAAGCGGGGCAGGTGGCCGAGAAGATCATCGAGGCGCTGTCCGAAGGCTTTCCGCTGGAGGGCCGCAATCTGCACATCACGCCGTCGATCGGCATCAGCATGTATCCGGACGATGGCGGCGACGTCGAGGCGCTGATGCGCAACGCCGACAGCGCCATGTACCACGCCAAGGCCAGCGGCCGTAACAACCACCAGTTCTTCAAAGAGGTGATGAACCAGACGGCGGCGCGCCACTTCGAGCTGGAGTCCAGCCTGCGCGGGGCGCTGGCCGCCAATGAGTTCGAGTTGTACTTCCAGCCCATCATGGACATCGGCACGCGCCGGTTGCACGCGATGGAGGTGCTGCTGCGCTGGCGGCGCGGCGGCACCGAGGGCGAGCTGGTGACGCCCGACCAGTTCATTCCCATCATCGAGGAAAACGGCATGATCGTGCCGGTGGGCGAATGGGTGATACGCCAGGCCTGCGAGCAGATCATGCTGTGGCAGCGGCAGGGCATGGTGCCGGTGCCGCTGGCGGTCAACCTGTCGCCGCGCCAGTTCATGCATCGCGGGCTGCTGGCCTCGGTGCGGGCGATACTGGAGGACACCGGCATCGCGCCGTCCATGATCGAATTCGAAATCACCGAGACGGCGCTGATGCAGCACGGCGAACAGACGCTGGAAATCCTCGGTCACATCAACGCCATGGGCATCCGCCTGTCGATCGACGATTTTGGCACCGGCTATTCGTCGCTGGCTTACCTGAAGCGCTTCCCGGTGAAGAAGATCAAGATCGACCGCGCCTTCATCAAGGACCTGGAGCAGAGCGCCGAAGACCGCGCCATCGTGGCCGCGATCATCGCGCTGTCGGACAGCCTGCAGCTGTCGGTGGTGGCGGAGGGCGTGGAGACGGAGGGGCAGTACGCGCTGCTGCAGCGGCATGGCTGCCAGTTCGCCCAGGGCTACCTGTTCTCGCAGCCGGTGCCGCATGCCACCGCCCAGCTGCTGCTGCCGCGCTGTTAGCTGAAGGTGGCCACCACCGGCGTGTGGTCGGACGGCTGCTCCCATTTGCGCGGCACGCGGTCGATGACGCAGGCGGTGCAGCGCTGCTTGAGCGCGTCCGACAGCAGCAGGTGGTCGATGCGCAAGCCCTTGTTCAGGCGGAAGCCCAGGCCGCGGTAATCCCACCAGCTGAACGACTTGTCCGGTTGCTCGAACATGCGGAAGGCGTCGGTCAGGCCGATGTCCAGCAGGCGCTTGAGCTGCGCGCGCTCCTGCGGCGACACATGAACCATGCCTTCCCACGCGGCCGGGTCATGCACGTCGCGGTCTTCCGGCGCGATGTTGTAGTCGCCCACCACCGCCAGTTGCGGGTAGGCCGCCGCCTGTTCCTGGATCCAGTCGTGGAAGGCGTTCAGCCACGCCATCTTGTAGTCGAATTTGTCCGAGCCGAGCGCCTGGCCATTGGGCACATAGGCGCACACCACGCGCACGCCGTCGATGGTGCCGGCGATGATGCGCTGCTGCGGATCGTCGAATTGGGGATTGTTCTTGACGATATCGTGGATCGGCTGGCGCGAAATGATGGCCACGCCGTTATACGTTTTCTGGCCGGTGTAGGCCACGTGATAGCCGGCCGCTTCCAGTTCTGCCAGTGGAAACTTGTCGTCCGTTAATTTTGTTTCTTGAATAGCTAGCACATCGGTGGGGTTTTCCTCTAGCCATTTCATAACGTGCGGCAGTCTTACGTTCAAAGAGTTAACATTCCAAGTGGCTAATTTCATGTGATCGTGCTTTCTGGTAAGGTCGAGTGGCTTGCATCTTACAGTATCCGGATTTAACAGATAAGTTGTTAGGTTGTAAAGTTGTATGAAAAAACATGAAAAGCCCTTCCTTATTTCATGCGGGAGGGCCTAAAATGTTGCGAAATGTGTGAAATCAAAAAAAAATTGCCAATACTGTCTCGTTGTTGTCAGAATAGAACTGGAAAGCAAGACAAAGTAAGCAAAATAGAAATATACTAGTACAAATTGAGTGGAAAACTTGTGTTTCCGTTTAGCAACTAAGACAGCGTAATTCAGGCATCTTTTTGTGTTGTGATGGCGCAATAAGTGATACCATACGGAAATTACTTGTGGTTTTTATAGTGAATTGCGCTTAGCGCGTTTGCAAAGGAATGAAAAAATGCGATCTGCATTTGAGGCATGGGCACAGCGCGATGGCCATATCGTACGCCGTCGTGAAGACAAGCCAGACGAATATCTGGTCTTCGAAACGCAACGCCGCTGGGTAATCTGGCAAGCGGCGCTGGAACATGGCAAACCGCCGGGCGGCCGCAAGACCGCCGCACAGAAGGAGGCTGCTGCCGCCGAGAAGCGCGCCGTCGCCGCCGTGCAACGTCCGCCAGCGATCAACCCTGACGAAGCGGCCGTGCGCAACCAGGTGCTGAACGAGGTGCTGGATGCCTTTTCGTCGCTGGGCGGCGAGCGCGGCATGGACGACATCCTGAAAGTGGTGCAGGGCCTGAAGCAGAAGCAGCAGGAACAGGCTGCCGCGCCGCTGGCCAGCGCCGAGAAGACGGCGGACCGCCACAACGCCTGAGGCGCCCGGCGAAGGCGTAAAGTGCAAGGCTTTACGCCGCCTGATCCACTGACTAAAACCGCCTGCGGGCTGGTACACTCGTCTGCATCGCTATTCCCGAGACAGACCATGTATCTCCGCCCCGCTGCAGCGGTTGCGTTGTTCGCCTCACTGGCGGGCTGCGCTTCCCTGACCGAATCCACCGACCAGAATGTGCTGGTGCAAACCGTGCTCGATCACCGCGAGATCGCCGGGGTCGGCTGCGTGCTGTACAACGACATGGGCAAATGGTTCGTCACCACGCCGGCGCGCGTGACGCTGCGCAAGAGCGCCGGCCCGCTGCGCATCGACTGCGAAAAGAGCGGCAAGGGCTGGGCTTACGAGAAGGTCGATTCCAGGGCGGACGCCAATATCTGGGGCAACCTGGTGCTGACGGCCGGCGTCGGCCTGTATGTGGACCGCAATACGGGCGCGGGCTACGACTACCCGTCGATACTGACGGTGGTCATGCGCCCGGCCCAGGAGAAGGAAGAAGGGCCGCCGCCGGCGCCCGGCGTGACCCTGTTCTGACCGCGCGCTTAGGCGCGATTGATCAGGAAGTTCGACAGCAGCGGCACCGGACGGCCGGTCGCGCCCTTGTTGCCGCCCGATTTCCACGCGGTGCCGGCGATGTCCAGGTGTGCCCAGGTGTACTTGCGGGTGAAGTTTTCCAGGAACGCGGCCGCCGTGCACGAGGCGCCGCCCGGCGTGCCGATGTTGGCCAGGTCGGCGAAGTTGGACTTCAGCTGCTCGTTGTACTCCTCGCCGATCGGCAGGCGCCATGCGGTGTCGCTGGCGGCTTTGCCGGCGGCCATGATCTCGTCGGCCAGCTTGTTGTGGGCCTCGTCGTCGCGGGTGAACAGGCCGCTCTTGTGGTGGCCCAGGGCGACGATGCAGGCGCCGGTCAGCGTGGCGATGTCGATCACCGCGGCCGGGTTGAAGCGCTCGGCGTAGGTCAGGGCGTCGCACAGAATCAGGCGGCCTTCGGCGTCGGTGTTCAGGATCTCGATGGTCAGGCCGTTCATCGAGGTGACGATGTCGCCTGGCTTGGTGGCGCGGCCGGACGGCATGTTCTCGCACGAGGCGATCACGCCGATCACGTTCAGCTTCAGGTTCATCTCGCCGATGGCGCGGAAGGTGCCCAGCACCGAGGCGGCGCCGCCCATGTCGTACTTCATCTCGTCCATGCCCGGACCCGGCTTGAGCGAGATGCCGCCGGTGTCGAAGGTGATGCCTTTACCGACCAGTACCACCGGCGCGTCCTTCGGCTTGCCGCCCATGTGCTTGATGATGATGAACTTCGGCGGCTGCTCGCTGCCGTTGGTGACCGACAGGAAGCTGTTCATCTTCAGCGCTTCCAGCTGTTTGCGGTCCAGCACTTCGACGTCGAACTTGTAGTCCTTGCCCAGTTTCTTGGCGACGTTGGCCAGGTGGGTCGGGGTGCAGACGTTGGCCGAGGTGTTGCCCAGTTCCTTGGTCAGGTCCATGCCGTTGGCGATGGCGATGGCTTGCGCCAGCGCGATCTTGGTGGCGGCGTTGTTCGGCACGGCCAGGGCGATCTTCCTGACGCCGGCCGGTGCCGGGTCCTTCTTGCTCTTCTGGCCATCGGTGCGGAACACCGATTCGTGGGCGCTCTGCACGATGCAGCGGATGGCCCAATTGACGTCGCGCTCTTTCACTTCGGTGGCCGGCAATGCGATAATAGCGTCGCTCGCGCCCAGGGTGGAGAACACCTTCAGCGCCGCGGTCACGCCGCCGGCAAAGCTTTTCTCGCTGACGGCTTCGTCGCTGCCCAGGCCCACCAGCAGTACGCGCTCGGCGCTGGCGCCCTTGACGCCGCGCAGCAGCAGGGTGGTGCCGGCCTTGCCGGTGATGTCGCCGGACTTGAGCGCAGCCGTGATTTCACCGGCGCCGTCCAGCGCCTTGGCAGCCTGCGACAGCTTTTTGTTCTCGAAGACCGCGACGGCGATGACGCCGGCTTTGGCCGTAGCGATGGTGTTTTTTGTGTCGAATGCTTTTATGCTAAAGTCCATTTGATTCTCCGTGTCGTGTACGTACTTAAAACTTGTGGTCCCATGTAGCTTATATATGGGCCAAACTACCGAATTATAATCTTCAATGATCTTTCAACGCGCCCTACGACGTGAAATGGCCAGTGCCGCCGGGGCCACCTTCACTGTGTTGTTCAGCATTAGCGTCACCTGGACCCTGATCGGGGTCCTCGGCAAAGCCGCCGGCGGCAAGGCCGCTTCGGGTGACGTGGTCGCGCTGATCGCTTTCGCCGTGCTGAATTATCTGCCAACTCTCGTCATCCTCACCAGTTTTATTTCGGTGCTGATGGTGGTCACGCGGACCTACCGCGATTCCGAAATGGTGGTGTGGTTTGCCTCGGGACTGAGCCTGGCGCGCTGGGTGCGCCCGGTGCTGACTTTTGGCCTGCCGCTGGTGCTGATCACCGCCGGCCTGAGTTTCATCGCCACCCCGTGGGCCAAGCAGAAAAGCATGGAGTACGTGGAGCGCTTCGAGAAGCGCGAGGATCTGCAAAAAGTCTCGCCCGGCCAGTTCAAGGAATCGGCCGCCGCCAACCGCATCTTCTTCGTCGAAGGCGTGGCCGGCAAGTCGGCGGTGGTGCAGAACGTGTTCGTCAACACCACCGATGCGCGCGGCGACGCTGTCATCGTCGCGCGCGAGGGCGTGGTCAACACCGGCCCCAAGGGCGAGCGCTATCTGGTGCTGAAGAACGGCCGCC
This sequence comes from Duganella sp. 1224, assembly GCF_013408245.1. Taxonomy (GTDB): domain Bacteria; phylum Pseudomonadota; class Gammaproteobacteria; order Burkholderiales; family Burkholderiaceae_D; genus Rugamonas. Next base: position 16,933 of record NZ_JACBYS010000003.1, on the reverse strand, counting down.
GTTACCAGGGCACGCCGGGCCAGGCGGACTTCCAGACCATGGAGTTCGACAGCTACAGCATGCGCGTGACGCAGCAGACGCAAGACCTGGAGTCCGACCACGAGGCGGTGGCCATGCCGACCATGGAGCTGCTGCAGCACGAGGGCAGCGTGGCGCGCGCCGAGCTGCTGTGGCGCATCGCCCAGCCGCTGACCTGCCTGGTGCTGATCTTGCTGGCGGTGCCGCTGGGTTTCGTCAACCCGCGCGCCGGCAGCTCGGCCAACCTGATCATCGCGCTGCTGGTGTTCTTCAGCTATAACAACTTCGTCAAGCTGGTGGAGGCCAGCGTCAAGCAGGGCAAGGGCAGCTTCGCGCTGTCGTGGTGGCCGCTGCACCTGGCGGCGCTGCTGGTGGTGTTTGGCCTGTTCGCCTGGCGGCTCAACCTGAACCACCGCTACCATCCGCTGGCGCTGCTGGCCGCATACAAGCGTTCGCGCAACAAGAAAGACTGATCGCATGAAAATCCTGCAACGCTATTTCGCGGTCTCGATACTGCAAGCGGTGGCCTTTGTGCTGGTGGCGTTTCTGGCGCTGCAAGCCTTCATGGACCTGACCGGCGAACTGCCGGCGGTGGGCACCAACGGCTACGCGATCCAGTACGCGTTTTTGTACGTGCTGGTGCAGCTGCCCAGCCACGTGTATGAAGTGATGCCGCTGGCGGCGCTGATCGGCACCATCTACACGATGGCGCAGTTCGCGGCCACGTCGGAATTCACCATCATGCGCGCGTCCAGCATGTCGACCGGCACGGTGGCGTGGATGCTGGCCAAGATCGGTGTAGTCCTGGTGGTGATCACCTTCATCTTCGGCGAACTGATTGCGCCGCGCACCGCGCCGATGGCCGAAAAGATCCGCCTCAGCGCGCGCGGCGCCGCCATCTCCACCGAGTTCCGTTCCGGCCTGTGGACCAAGGACATCGTCAAGTCCAACGGCATGACCGGCGAGGTGACCGGCTCGCGCTTCTTCAACGTGCGCCAGGTGAAGCCGGACGGCACGCTGATCGGCGTCAAGCTGTACGAGTTCGACACCAACTTCCGCCTGCGCTCCATCACGCTGGCCAAGACCGGCACCTTCCAGGGCAATAACAAGTGGCTGCTGAGCGATGTGACGGAAAACCTGTTCAGCAATCCCAAGCTGCTCAAGCCCGGCGCCGAGGCCAACCTGGAGAACAACTTCGCGCAGGAGTCGGGCATGATCACCACCCGCCACAGCGCCACCAAGGACCTGCTGTCTGAAATCACGCCGAAGATCCTGCAGGTGGCCGGCTCCGACCCGGACCGCATGTCGGCGCTGGAGCTGGCGGTGTACACCCGCCACCTGCAGGAGAACAAGCAGGAAACCGAGCGCTTCAAGATCGCCTTCTGGAAGAAGCTGTTCGACCCGCTGACCATCTTCGTGCTGATGGCGCTGGCCCTGCCGTTCGGCTACCTGCACACGCGTAGCGGTGGCGTGAGCCTGAAAATCTTCATCGGGATTATGATCGGCGTCAGTTTCCAGCTGGTCAACGCGCTGTTCTCGCACCTGGGTGTGCTCAGCACCTGGCCGGCGATCGTGACGGCGATCGCCCCGAGCATGTTGTTCCTGCTGCTGGCGCTGGGCGCCTTGTGGTGGGTGGAGAGACACTGATGACGCAACGTGCGCTGATTTTATTTGCACATGGCGCCCGCGCCGCATCGTGGGCGGCGCCGTTCGAGCGCCTGCGCGACCTGACGCAGGCCCGCCAGCCGGAGGTGCGCGTGGAGCTGGCCTTCCTGGAGCTGATGTCGCCGCGCCTGCCGGAAGTGGCGGCGGCACTGATCGGCGACGGCATCCTCGATCTTACCGTAGTGCCGGTATTCCTCGGGCAGGGCGGTCACGTGTTGCGCGACCTGCCGCTGATGATCGACGAACTGCGCGTGGCCTATCCGCAAGCCGCCATCAAGGTGGTGGAAGCGGCCGGCGAAAACGAGGCGGTGCTCAAAGCGCTTTCCGACTACTGCGTCAGCGCCCTCGCTTAGCGGCGCAAGCGGGAATCGCACAACCCGCACGGCGGCGAACAAGGGTCGGACCCCGTACGGGGTCCGACCCTGACCTTTAGGGGTAGGCCGTGCGGCTCACTCCAACGTTGGCGCATATATGCCTCATCTAACAGAAGGAATGCAAAATAGCCTCTAAGCTGTGACTTCCACACATACGGGAGTGAGCAAAGATGAGCATCCGGAATCTACTCTCCTCCGCGCTGATCGGCGCGGTGGCAAGCGCGCGTTCGATGACACCGATGGCAACCCTGGCAGCGGCCCGGCTGGCCCACCGCGAGACGCCCGGCGAATTGTTCCTGCTGGACCGTCCACTGTTCAAATACGGCGCGCTGGCGATGGGCGCCGGCGAGCTGGCCGGCGACAAGATGAAGACCGCGCCAGACCGCACGGTGTTCCTTGGCCTGCTGGCGCGCGTGGCCAGTGCCGGCATCGCCGGTTCCGCGCTGGCGCCCAAGGGGCAGGAGAAAGCCGGCGCCGCGCTGGCCGTGGCCACCGCCGTGCCGCTGGCTTATCTCACGCTGGCGGGCCGCAAGCGCGCCATGGCAAAGATCGGCCAGACCAAAAGCGGCTTGATCGAGGACGCGCTGATCGTGGCGGCGGGCGCCGCCATCGTGGCGCTGGCTACCCGGTCGAGCTAGCGGCGGAGCGGCTTATTTGCGCGGTACGATCTTGACTTCGTAAATTTTCGGCCACAGTTTGCCGGTGACGAACAGGCGCTTCTTCTCGGCGTCGTAGGCGATACCGTTCATGACGTTTTCGCCGTTGGGGCCTTTGCCGGCGTCGGGATAGAGTTTGCTGAAATCGATCCAGCCGGTGATCTTGCCGCTGCTCTGGTCGATGCGGGCGATGGTGTTGGTGTGCCAGATGTTGGCGTAGATTTCGCCTTCCACCACTTCCAGCTCGTTGAGCTGATCGACCGCGATGCCGTCCGCCGTCACCTTCACGCGCCGCACTTCGAGGAAGGTCTTGGGGTCGAGGAAACGCAGCGTGGCCGTGCCGTCGCTCATCACCAGCTCCTTGCCGTTCTGCGCCAGGCCCCAGCCTTCGCCCGGATAGGCGAACTGGTTTTTCAGTTCAAAGGTCTTGAGATCGAACACGAAGCCGGTCTGCGTCTGCCACGTCAGGCCGACCAGCGTGTCGCCCCAGGCGGTCAGGCCCTCGCCGAAATACTGTGGCGGGATGTCCTTGCTCTGCAGGACCTTGCCGCTGGCCAGATCGACCTTGCGGATCGACGATTTGCCGTTCAGGCCCGTGCTCTCGTACAGGAAACCGTCGCGATACAGCAGGCCTTCGGTGAAAGCCTGCGTGTCGTGCGGATAGCTGCGCACCACCTTGAAATCGTAGGTGGGCAGCGCCGCGTGGACGGCGGCGGCGGGCAGCAGGGAGGCGAGGAGGAGGGCTTGAGCGTAAATCTTTTTCACTATGCAGTCACCGAATGTTGTAGTTCAACCATGGCGTCCAGCGTGGTGCCGGGAGCGTCCAGCTCCGCTTGCACACAGGCGCGCGCCTCGGGCGCCTGCACCAGATCCACAGCCTGCTGGCGCGCGCGCTCCGCCGCAGCAGTATCGCCGCAGCCGGTCAGCAAGTCCAGTACCAGCGCCACTTCGGTGATGTAATTGAAAACGTCGGCCAGCAGTTCGGCCATGCCGTCGTGGGTCAGCACGTTGAGATGGCTTTTCTGTTCATTCAGGTGGGCAGCGGCATCCGCGAGGTGCTGCTCGGGATCCGGCAGGTAGCGGCGCGCCAGCGGGTAGTCGCCGCAGACCATCAACGCCGGCAGCGCGGTGTGCGCGACTTCCGCCGCCAGCGCGTCGGGCAACTGCTGGAACAGGCGGTAGGTGTTTTGCAAGTCGCCCAGCTTGTCGTTGATGACGCTGACGTCGTTGAAGGTGGCGGCATCGGTCGGCGCGGCCAGCAGTTGCGCGGTGAGGCGGTCGCGTTCCGCCACCAGTGCCTGGCGCGCGGGCAGGTATTCTTCCGCAAGCCGGGCCCACGCTGCCAGCACGTAGGACAGGCGCAGCGAGGCGGTGTCCGGGTCTTTGGCGGTGGCGTCGAACAGCCGGGTGTAGTCCTGCAGGGCGGCTTCAAATTCGCCGGCGGAGTGGGCGTTCCAGGCGCGTTCCAGTTGTTGAACAATGTCCATTGCTACCTCGTGTGGTGGGAGTGGACATTTTAATACCGAATTTTGGAAGTCAGGCGCGGAGTTGGGCGGCTATTGGACCGCTACTCTCCGCATCGCAGGGCTGGTGCGGGCGCGGGTGCATGGCTTCGCCGATCATCACCAGCACCGGGCCGTGCGGCCTGCCCAGGCCCTGCGTCAGTTGGGCGATGGTCATGCGGTGGATGCGCTGGTCGGCGCGGCTGACGTTCTCGATAACCACCACCGGCTTGTCCGGCGCGTGACCGTGCGCCAGCAGGCGCTCGGCGGTGGCGATGGCCTCGCGGCCGCCCATGTACTGCACCAGCGTGTCGGTTTCCGGAATGGCGTCGTGGTCCGAATGCTCGGGCGCGGTGGAGGAGGTGAAGAAGGCCACGCTGCGGGCGACGCCGCGCTTGGTCAGTGGTTGTTTGGTGGCCGCCGCCGCGGCCAGCGCGGTGGTGATGCCGGGGACGATGTCGGCCTCGATGCCGGCTTCCTCCAGCGCGCGCAGCTCTTCGTCGGCGCGGCCGAACATCATCGGGTCGCCGCCTTTGAGGCGCACCACCAGGGGGGCGCGCCGGGCGGCTTGCACCAGTTGCTGGTTGATGAGCTGCTGCGCCACCGAGCGCTGGCCGCTGCGTTTGCCGACCGGGATCTTCTCGGCCTGCGGGCACAGTTCCAGCATCTCGGGCGTGACCAGGGCGTCGTGCAGCACGATGTCGGCTTGCGCCAGCAGGCGTGCGCCGCGCAGGGTGATCAGGTCTTGCGCGCCGGGACCGGCGCCGATGAGGTAGACCTTGCCGGGAAGTGTCATGGTGTGTTGGCTCTCGCCCCGTCATTCCGGCGCAGGCCGGAATCCATGGACAGCATGCGGGATGCTCAGCATGGATTCCGGCTTTCGCCGGAATGACGGCGGTTGGGGTTACAGGCGGATCATGCCGGCGGCGACGGTTTGGTGCGTCACCTCATCGATCAGGATGAAGGCGCCGGTCGCGCGGATATCGCTGTAGGCGTCGGCCGCCAGCGGCTGCTGCACGGCCAGTTCGATGGTGGCGATGTCGTTCAGCTTCAGGCCCTCGGCGCCATGCCGTTGCTGGGTGTTGATGTCCAGCAGGGACTCGATCGCCTTGACCTTGGCCGACGTCTGCCTGGTGCCGTGCTTGATCCAGTACTTGCGGCGCAGGTCCAGCGCTTCGTCGGACATCCAGCACACATCGGCCTTCAACTGCTTGAGCTGCGTGGCCGGCTGCTCGGCGCTGGCCAGCAGGTCGCCGCGCGACACGTCCACGTATTCTTCCAGCAGCAGCGTGATCGACTGGCCGGCCACCGCCGACTGGTGCGAACCTTCCAGCGTGACGATGTCCTTGACGGTCGCGCTCTGGCCGGAGGGCTGCACCACCAGCTTGTCGCCCACCGACACCTTGCCAGCTTCGATGCGGCCCATGTAGCCGCGGAAGTCGTTGGCTTCGTGGCCGTTGTGGCGCGCCACCAGCTGCACCGGGAAACGGAACGGCGCGTCGTGCGACTCGTCGTACACCGACAGCGATTCCAGCAGCTCGATCAGCGTCGGGCCCTGATACCAGCCCAGCTTCTCGCTCTTTTCCACCACGTTGTCGCCGGTCAGGGCAGACAGCGGAATCGGCGTGATGTCCTTCAGGCCCAGCGACGCGGCAAACTCGCCGTACGCTTTGACGATGCGGTTGTAGATATCCTGGTCGTAGTTCACCAGGTCCATCTTGTTGACCGCGACGATCACGTGTTCGATCTGCAGCAGGTGGGCGATGGTCGAGTGGCGCTTGGTCTGGATCAGCAGATCGACGCCGCCATCTTCGCGCAGCTTGACCTTCGACACGTCCACCAGGATGATGACCGCGTCGGCGGTGGAGGCGCCGGTGACCATGTTGCGGGTGTACTGCTCGTGGCCCGGCGTGTCGGCGATGATGAACTTGCGCTTGGGCGTGGCGAAGTAGCGGTAGGCCACGTCGATGGTGATGCCTTGTTCGCGCTCGGCTTCCAGGCCGTCGGTCAGCAGCGACAGGTCGACCGTGTCGCCGACAGTGCGCTTGTGCTTCGAGCGCGACATGGCGTCCAGCTGGTCGGCGAAGATGCCTTTGCTGTCGAACAGCAGGCGGCCGATCAGGGTGGACTTGCCGTCGTCGACGGAACCGGCGGTGATAAAGCGCAGCAGGCTTTGTTCGTTGGTGTGCTGAGTCATTAGAAGTATCCTGCTTTTTTACGTTTTTCCATCGAGGCTTCGGACGTCTGGTCGTCCATGCGCGTGGCGCCGCGCTCGGTCACCTGCGTCACCGCGGTTTCCGCGATGATCTGGTCCACGCTGGCCGCGTCCGAGGACACCGGGCAGGTGCAGGAGATGTCGCCGACGGTGCGGAAGCGCACCACCTGTTTTTCGACGGTTTCGCCTTCGCGCGGCGGCGTCAGTTCGGTCACCGGCACCAGCAGGCCGTTGCGCGGAATGACGTCGCGCTCGTGGGCAAAGTAGATCGGCGGCAGTTCCAGCTTTTCGCGGGCGATGTACTGCCACACATCCAGCTCGGTCCAGTTCGAGATCGGGAACACGCGCATGTTTTCGCCGGGATGGACGCGGGTGTTATACAGATCCCACAGTTCCGGGCGTTGCGACTTCGGGTCCCACTGGCCGAATTCGTCGCGGAAGGAGAAGATGCGTTCCTTGGCGCGGGCTTTCTCTTCATCGCGGCGCGCGCCGCCGATGCAGGCGTCGAAGCCGTGTTCGGCGATGGTTTCCAGCAGCGTGACCGCCTGCGCGGCGTTGCGCGAATCGGTTTGCGGATTACGCAGGCGCACCGTGCCTTTCTTGATCGAGTCCTCGACCGAGCCGACGATCAGGCGCTCGCCCAGTTCGGCCACGCGCTTGTCGCGGAAGGTGATCACTTCCGGGAAGTTATGGCCGGTGTCGACGTGCACCAGCGGGAACGGGAATTTACCGGGACGGAAAGCCTTCTCGGCGATGCGCAGCAGCACCACCGAGTCTTTACCGCCCGAGAACAGCAGGGCAGGGTTGCTGCATTCGGCGGCCACTTCGCGCATGATGTGGATCGCTTCCGATTCCAGTGCATCGAGGTGGCGCGCGTTCACGTGCGCGTTGTTTTCTACTAAAGCGTTCATTTGAATTCTTTCAAGCTGCGACAGGTTTAATGCGTATCAGTTTGCCGTCGACCACGTGGAGGCCGCATTCCTTCGATTCCGGGTTCTCCCACCACCAGCGGCCGGCGCGAACATCCTCGCCAGGCTGGATGGCGCGGGTGCACGGTTCGCAACCGATCGATGGATAGCCCTGGTCGTGCAGCGCGTTGTACGGCACGCCGTTGTCGCGGATGTACTGCCAGACGTCTTCCTCCGACCAGTCGGCCAGCGGATTAAACTTGGTCATGAAGTGGGCCGGATCGTCTTCCTCCACCATCAGCGACGAGCGGGTGGCCGCTTGCGCGCGGCGCTGGCCGGTGACCCAGGCTTTTTTGCCCAGCAGCGCGCGGCCCAGCGGCTCCACCTTGCGGATGCGGCAGCATTCCTTGCGCATCTCGATGCTGTCGTAGAAGGCGTTCAGGCCGTTCTGCGCGACGTAGGCGTCCACTGCTTCCTGCTGCGGCTTGAACACGGCGATGTCGTAGCCGTAGTGCGCTTTCACCTTGTCCAGCATGGCCAGCGTTTCCTTGTGCAGGCGGCCGGTCTCCAGCGAGAAGATGCCGATGTCGTAGCCGCCTTTCAGAATCAGATCCGTCAGCACCATGTCTTCCGCCGCCAGCGAGGAGGCGAAGACGGCCGGAGAAAAATCGCTGGCGATGCGGGACAGCGTGGCGCGCGTGTCCGCAATCAGCTTGCTCAGGTCAGTCATGTGGCGCTCCAATCAGATGCCGGCGCCGTCGTTGTTGATCGCCGCCGGCGCGGGGCGCGCGTGGCGGCGGAACAGCGGCACTTTCTGGTCCACCGACGCCTGATAGGTTTCCGAGAAGTCGGACAGGCCTTTCAGCGCATCGTACGGATCGCGGTCCGGGCGCACCGAGAACGCGTCAAAGCCCACGCGCTGCATGGAGAACAACTGGTCGCGCAGCACGTCGCCGATGGCGCGCAGTTCGCCGGTCCAGCCCAGGCGGGTGCGCAGGTTGTAGGCGATCGAATAGCCTCGGCCATCGGTGAACTTGGGGAAGTCGACGGCGATCAGCGGGAACTGGTCCAGCAGGCCTTTCAGCGTTTCGGGACGTTCGTCGGACGCGATCCACACGGCGATCTCGCCGGCGGCGGTGCGCGCCGCCAGCACTTCGCGCTGCACCAGCCACAGGCTCAGTGGCACGATGAATTTGCCGGCGGGGACGGCCACGGTGGCCGGGTCGTGCGCCGGCGCGCCTTCGACCGGTTCGGCCAGGCGCAGCACCTGCCAGTCGTCTTCCACCACTTCGCGGCCCTTGATCATCAAATGCTTAGACATATTCATCCTCTCCCACCAGGCGGCCGCCTTTTTCAGCGATCGGCGTGGCGTACACAAATTCCTTGAACGGCGCGACGCCGATGCGCCCCACGCATTCGGCGAACGACTCGCCCTCAAAACGATCACGCAGGTAGACCTGCAGCAGGCGGTCGATCACTTCCGGCATTTGCAGCGCGGAGAACGACGGGCCGATAATCTTGCCGATGGCGGCGTTGTTGCCCTGCGCGCCACCGATCGACACCTGGTACCATTCGCTGCCATCCTTGTCCACGCCCAGCACGCCGATGTTGCCGACGTGGTGGTGGCCGCAGGCGTTGATGCAGCCGGAGATATTCAGTTCGATCTCGCCGATGTCGTGCTGGTAGTCGAGATCATCGAAACGCTCGGCGATGGCGGCGGCGATCGGGATCGACTTGGCGTTGGCCAGCGAGCAGAAGTCGCCGCCGGGGCAGCAGATGATGTCGGTCAGCAGGCCGATATTCGGCGTCGCCAGGCCATGCGCCTTGGCTTCCTGCCACAGCGCGAACAACTGCGACTGCTCGACGTCGGCCAGGATGATGTTCTGTTCGTGGGTGACGCGCAGTTCGCCGAAGCTGTAGCGGTCCGCCAGGTCGGCCATGAAGTCCATCTGCTCGGCGGTGGCGTCGCCCGGCGGCACGCCGGTCTTCTTCAGCGACAGCACCACGGCCGCGTAGCCCGGCACCTTGTGCGGCTTGACGTTGCGGTTGATCCAGTTGGCGAAGGCCTTGTTGCCCGGCTGCGCGGCGACCACGTCGCTGTCCTCCAGCGTCTTGTAGGCCGGCGGCTGGAAGAAGTCGATGATGCGCTGCATCTCTTCGGTGGTCAGCGTTTCCGGGCCGTCTTTCAGGTCGGCCCATTCCGCTTCCACCTGGCGGGTGAATTCCTCCACGCCGATGGCCTTCAGCAGGATCTTGATACGCGCCTTGTACTTGTTGTCGCGGCGGCCGTACTGGTTATACACGCGCATCACGGCTTCGGTATAGGTCAGCAGGTGCTGCCATGGCAGGAATTCGCGGATCACGCTGCCGATGATCGGCGTGCGGCCCATGCCGCCGCCGGCCATGAACTTGAAGCCGATTTCGCCGGCCTCGTTGCGCACCACGGTCAGGCCGATGTCGTGGATGGCGATGGCGGCGCGGTCCTCGACGGCGCCGTTGATCGCCACCTTGAATTTGCGCGGCAGGGCGATGAATTCGGGGTGGAAGGTCGACCACTGGCGCAGCACCTCGGCGTACGGGCGCGGATCGATGATCTCGTCGGCGGCTACGCCGGCAAACGGATCGGAGGTAGTGTTGCGGATGCAGTTGCCCGAGGTCTGGATGGCGTGCATCTCCACCGAGGCCAGGTCGGCCAGGATATCCGGGGTCTGCTCCAGCTCAACCCAGTTAAACTGGATGTTTTGGCGAGTGGTGAAGTGACCATAGCCACGATCATACTTCCGTGCGATATGGGCAAACATGCGCATTTGCTTGCTTGCCAACAGGCCATACGGTACGGCAATGCGCAGCATGTAGGCATGGCGCTGCAGGTACAGGCCGTTTTGCAGGCGCAGCGGCAGGAATTCTGCCTCGGTCAGCTCATCGGCGAGGCGGCGGCGTACCTGGTCGCGGTACTGGGCGATGCGCTCCCGGACAATGAGGTGGTCGTATTGGTCGTATTGATACATGAATATTCTTCCTGGATAGTCGCTGATTCCCCAAACTAGCGCTAATAGTAATAAACTTCGTCTTTATTCCATACGACTTAGTCTTTATTTGCTTATATAAGGATTGGGCATAAGCATGGACGCTAATAATTTTAAGATGGGCCAAGACCTGCAATGAACCTTCATCAACTGCGCTTCGTGCGCGAAGCAGTACGCCAGAACTACAACCTGACCGATGCCGCCAAGGCGCTGTTCACCTCGCAGCCGGGCGTGTCCAAGGCGATCATCGAACTGGAGGAGGAACTGGGGGTGGACATCTTCACCCGCCACGGCAAGCGCATCCGCGGCCTGACCGAGCCGGGCCGGCTGGTACTGCAGTCGGTGGAACTGATCATGCAGGAGATCGACAGCCTGAAGCGCATCGGCAAGGAGTACGCGGCACAGGACAGCGGCAGCTTCACCATCGCCACCACCCACACCCAGGCGCGCTACACGCTGCCGAAGGTGGTGCAGGCCTTCATGGTCAAGTTCCCCAAGGTGCGCTTGTCTTTGTTGCAAGGCAATCCGCAGCAGATCGCCGAGATGGTGCAGCGCGACCAGGCCGACCTGTGCATCGCCACCGAGTCGATCGCCGGCGTCACCGGCCTGGTCACCTTGCCATGCTACCAATGGGAACACGTGGTGGTGGTGCCGCCCGATCACCCCTTGCTGCGCAACAAGCAGCCGACGCTGGAAGAGATCGCGGCTTTCCCCATCATCACGTATGATGGCGCCTTCGCCGGCCGCAGCAAGATCGACCACGCCTTCTCGCTGCGCGGCCTGAAGCTGGACGTGCTGCTGGAAGCCATCGACGCCGACGTCATCAAGACGTATGTGGAGCTGGGCATGGGGATTGGTATCATAGCGGGCATGGCCTTCGACGCCGAGCGCGACAAGAACCTGCGCGCCATCCCCGTGGGCCACCTGTTCGGCATGAACGTTTCGCGGGTGGCGGTCAAGCAGGGCGCCTACCTGCGCAGCTATATCTACACCTTTATTGAACTGCTGGCCCCGACGCTTAACCGCAAGTTGATCGAACAGGCCATGAGCGGTGAAAAAGAGAACTACGAACTATAAGAGAAAGCATCAACATGATTACCAACCAGTTGACACAATATTACGCCGTCAACGCGGACAACTATGACCAGGTCTACGCCCAGGAAGAGCGTTTCGACGACCTCGATGATTTGCAGGAGATGGTCGCCGAGCTGTTCCAGGACCACAAGGTGCTGGAACTGGCTTGCGGCACCGCCTACTGGACCGACCTGATCTCGGAAGTGGCCGAGTCGGTGCACGCCACCGATATTTCGCAGGAAATGCTGGACCTGGCCGAAACGCGCGGCCTGGACGAGGACATCGTCACCTTCGAGCAGATGGACGCCTTCAACCTGCCGGACGGCCTGGAAGGCCAGTACACGGCGGTGTTCGCCGCCGGCCTGTGGGCGCACCTGCCGCGCGAGCAGCACGAGAAGTATCTGAAGACCCTGCGCGCCAAGCTGGGCAAGGATGTGCTGCTGGTGCTGCTGGACGAATCGTATGTCGATGGCAACTCGGCGCCGATCGCCCGCACCGACGCCGAAGGCAACACCTACCAGATCCTGACCGCCGACGATGGCCAGCGCTACGAAATCCTCAAGAATTACCTGACCGACAGTACGCTGCGCAAGCGCTTCGCCGCGCACACCAAGCAGTTCCGCACCGAGCGGCTGCAGTACTACTACTTGTTAAGTTGCCGCCTGAAATAATCTTAAAAGCCGCTTAAGCGGCTTTTTTATTTTCCAATGATGTCGATTTACAACAAATTGGCGTTGTCACATTGTTGAAGTAATTGACAGGCATGATCTCGGCCGTGGAATCAATTGTGCAGTATTTCTTCAACCTCAAGTAGAGAACATCAAGTGAAAAAACTTACTCTGGCAGCAATGATCATCGGTGGCTTCGCAGCCCAAGCCCAAGCGCAATCGAACGTCACGATCTACGGTCTGGTCGATGCCGGTATCGTCAGCGAGCGCGGTGGCGCAGCAGGCAACCTGACCAAAGTTACCAGCGGCATCGGCGGCCAGTCCCGCCTGGGCTTCCGCGGTACCGAAGACCTGGGCAACGGCCTGTCGGCCATCTTCCAACTGGAAAACGGCTTCCGCGCTGATGACGGCTCGCTGGACAACAGCAACAGCGCCCTGTTCAACCGTCAAGCTTACGTTGGCCTGAAGAGCAAGGACGCCGGCCAACTGACCATCGGCCGTCAATACACCATGCTGTACAACGCGCAAAGCCAGGTGGCCGACCCATTCGGCGCAGGCTATGCCGGCACCATCAAGAACCTGTTCCCATCGGTGGGCGCCAACACTCGCGTCAGCAACGCCCTGGTGTACTCGACCCCGGTGATGGAAGGCTTCAGCGCCGACGCACTGTACGCCCTGGGCGAGCAGCAAGGCAGCGCCACCGCCGGCCGTCAGTTCGGCCTGGGCCTGAACTATTCGCAAGGCCCGCTGAATGCGCGCCTGGTGTACAACAACAAGAACAACGATACCGCCGCCACGCTGACCACCCCGGCCAAGCCGCAGGACACCGGCCGCAACACCATGTTCGCCGCCAACTACGACTTCCAGGTCATCAAGGCTTACTTCGCCTACGGTGCGGACAAGGGCATCAAGAGTGCTGAAATCCCGAACGGCAACAATCCGTACAACTACACCGTGGCGCCGAAGGCCAGCACCGACAGCAACGAGTTCCTGATCGGCGCGCAGATCCCGGTGGGTTCGGGCACCATCATGACCTCGTACATCCGCAAGAACGACAAGACCGCCGCCAACCAGGACGCCGATCAGTGGGCGCTGGGCTACCTGTACTCGCTGTCCAAGCGCACCGGCGCCTACATCGCCTACGCCAAGATCAAGAACAAGAACGGCGCCGGCTACACCGTGGGTAACAACAACGAATCCGGCAGCGGCGACAAAGCCTTCAACCTGGGCATCCGTCACGCCTTCTAAGTTGGCTCTGGCGGCAGCGGCAAGCGGATCATGATCCGGGTGCCGCCGTCGCTGACGATGGCGATATCGCCATGCAGCGCCCAGACGCGTTCGCGCATCCCGATCAGGCCGAAGGACGAGGCTTTGTCCATGTCCTTTTCGGCGATGCCGCGGCCGTCGTCATGTATCGTCACATGCAGCGTGGCATCTTGCCGGTACAGTGACAGCGCCACCTTGCCGGCCTGGGCATGGCGGGCAATGTTGGTCAGCGCCTCCTGCACGATGCGGAAGATGGCGGTGCTGTAGGCATCATCGAGTATCAAATCCTCCTCATACGCGTCCAGCGTGCAATCGATGTTGTTGCGCTCGACGAACTCCTGGCGCAGGCTCTCCAGCGCGAAATACAAGCCTCCCTCATCCAGCGCGCGCGGCCGCAGGTTGCCGGCAATCCGCCGCAGCGACGAGATGGCCGACATCAGCAGCTCATCCATGCCGGCCTGCAACTTGCGGGCGCTGGCATTGTGGCCCGCATGCCGTTGCAGCAGCGCCAGGTCGCCGCGCAGCGTGGCCAGCAGTTGGCCGAGATCGTCGTGCAGCTCACGCGCGATGTGCTTGCGCTCCTCCTCGCGGATGGTCTGCAGCGCCGCCGACAGTTCGCGCAGTTGCGAATACGACTGCTCCAGCTGCTCCTGCACCTGCTTGCGCTCGGTAATGTCGCGCAAAATGATGGTGTAGATGCGGCCGCCATTCTCGGCCAGCGACGAAATCGTCCCCTCCAGCGGGAAATGCTGGCCGCTGGCCCGCAGGCCGGTCACCGCGTAATCGCTGGTGCGCCGCCCCTTCATGCGCATGCGGATGCCGGTGCTGCCGAAGTACTGGGCGGCGCCGTTGCCGCCGTGCTGGCGCTGGTCGCGCGGGATGAAGTGGTGCAGCGGCGCGCCCTGCATCGCCTGCACCGTGGTGCCGAACATGCTGGCGGCGGACGGATTGACCTGCAGGATGCGCTGGCGCTCGTCGGTGGAAATGATGGCGTCGGTGGCGTGCTGGATGATGCCGCGGCTGCGCTTGGCCGCGGCGGCGCTGTGCGCGCATGACCAGCCGAGCCGCCAGGACAGGCGGCCGGTCAGGGTCAGCGCGGACAGGACTAACAGGGTGGTGGCAACTCGGCTCATGGCGTCACTCCCCGCGGCCGACAGGGCCGCGTGGACTTACGCTAAACCGGAAACCGGTGGCGACTGTTGATCTACATCTGCTTGAACAGATGCAGGAAGCTACGGCTGACTTCCAGCTTGTCGGAACGGCCCTTGATCATCACCAGGTGGCGGCCGCGGATGTCGCGCGTCACGCCCTCGATGGCGTTGACGTTGACCAGCGTGGCGCGGTGGATCTGCCAGAACAGCGCCGGGTCGAGCTCCTCGGCCAGGTCGCGCACTGGCTTGCGGATCAGCGCCTCGTACTTCTCGGTCTGGACGCAGGTGTATTTTTCGTCCGAGCGGAAGAACAGGATTTCCTCGACCGGGATCATGCGCAGATCCTGGCCGATGCTGGCCTGTATCCATTGCAGGTGGGCCGGCTTGGGCGCGGCGATCTTCTCGGTCAGCTGGGCCAGCATGGCGGTGACGCTGGCGTTGATGTCGGCGCCGGCGGCAGCGGCCGGCTTGTTGAGGCGGCCCTTGAGGCGGTCGACCGTCACCTGCAGGCGTTCCGGCTCGGGCGGCTTCAGCACGTAGTCGATGGCACCGCGCTCGAAAGCCTCCACCGCGTAAGCGTCGTAGGCGGTCACGAACACGATGTTGCTCTTGTTGCCGATGACGGCGGCCGCTTCCATGCCGGTCTTGCCCGGCATGCGGATATCGAGGAAGGTGAAGTCGGGCTTGAGCTGGTCGACCAATTCGATCGCCTCGTCGCCATTCTTGGCTTCGCCGATAATCTCCAGCTCGGGCCAGACCTGGCCCAGGCGCATGCGCAACTGGTCGCGCATCAAACGTTCGTCGTCTGCAATGATTGCTGTAGGCATAGTGCGGGTGTGTGTTGGTGTTTAAATCATTATTCAACGAATTGCGTTAATACGCAATCATGCTGTCTTTTTTGCCAACTGGTAGGGCACTTCGATGGTGACGATGACGCCGCTCGGACTGTTGGCGGCGATCAGCAACTGGCCCTGGTCGCCGTGCAGCAGTTTCAGGCGCTCGCGGATATTCGACAGCCCCAGGCCGGTGCCGGTGCTGGGCTTGGCGCCGAAGCCGAGGCCGGTGTCGGAGACGGTCACGCGCAGCTTGTTGTGGGCGACGTCGGCGCGCACCTTCAGCATGCCGCCCTCCGGCTTGCCCTCCAGGCCGTGCTTGATGGCGTTTTCCACCATCGATTGCAGCATCATCGGCGGGAAGGCGGCGGTGCGCAGGCCTTCTGGCACGTCGAACTCGACGGTGAGGCGTTCTTCCATGCGCATCTTCAGCAGGTTGAGGTAGGCCTCGACCATGTCAGCCTCGCGGCCGAGGTTGGTGAACAGCGAGCTGTCGCGCATTTGCGGCAGCACCGCGCGCAAGTATTTGATCAGGCTGTGCTGCATGGCCGAGGCGCGCGGCGGATCGGTTTCGATCAGGTGCTCGACCGAGGCCAGCGTGTTGAACAGGAAGTGCGGCTCCACCTGGGCCTGCATCATCTGCATCTTGGCCTCGCTGAGCTGGCGCTGCATGGATTCACGCTCGGCGGCGGCGTTGGCGGACTGGGTTTCGGCTTCCGCGCGCTTCTTGCTGCCCATCAGTGCCTTGGTGCCGAACAGGAACAGCACCAGCAGCGTGATGAAGCTCTTGAACCAGGTCGAGGCCTGGCCGTGGTAGCGGGCCACTTTCTGCTCGGCGGCGGTGTCGACCGCCTCTTCGATCGCGTTGGACAGTTCCTCGCCGATTTGCGGCGGCAGGTCGATGTGGACCTCCTCGCCCGGCAGCGCCGGCAGGGCGGGGACCGAGGCGGCGCCGTTCTTGCCGCTTTTGGACGGCTTGGCCGAGGTGGTCGGGCTGGCCGGGGTGGCGGGCGTCTCGGGCGCGGCTGGCGCCTCCGCCGCCTCGGGCGGCTCGGCCGCTTCGGGCGCGGACGGCGTCTCGGTGCTGTCGTCCGCGTTCTTGTTGCGGATCTTGCGCGGGTTGAAGTGAATGCCGCTATCGTCGATCAGGATGTTGGAGTCGCCGCCTTTGCGCTTGGAGGAGTGCGTGCGCTCGTCCTCCTGCACTGGATTGGACGAGAACAACTCGTCCTGCAGGATGGAGCCGGCAAGCAGCATCAGGATGGCAAACACCAGGAACTTCCACCACGACAGCTGCGTCACCCAGGTGGCGGTGGCGTCGAACGCGCGGTGCAGCCAGCTGCCGGCGGTCTTCAGGGTGTCTTGCACTTTAGGCGTAGGAAACATGAACGGCTTTCACACTTAACATGATGCAAGTGTACCCAGCGCCGCCGCTGTACGCCATGCGCGTGCGACAGTCTGCAAAAAAAGGCGACCAGACGGTAATGCCGTTAAGTTAAGCGCGTCGCTCCGGCGAAGGCCGGAGCCCATGGAACGCCAGCGTGCCATATCGCATGCTGTCTATGGATTCCGGCCTG
>NZ_JACBYS010000002.1 GCF_013408245.1 Duganella sp. 1224 | reverse complement strand
TGGTTCTCAGCCAAATAGTGAATCGCATCATCAAGCATGAGCCGCAGGTTAACAGGCTCTTCTTACGTTTACAACACCGCAAAATAAAAATGCCGTTCAGTCTTAACTGAACGGCATTAGGGCCGCGTGCCCGCTTTTTTCATGTGTTCGTCATGCATGGCTGGCATACTGCCGGCCATGAAAAAACTCCTCACCTTGTGGCTGGCGCTGGTCGCCGGCGCGGCGGCCGCGCAGCCGGCGCCGCCTGTGATCCTGATTTCGATGGACGGCTTCCGGCCGGATTACCTGGAGCGCGGCGTGACGCCGAATCTGAACCGGCTGGCAGCGCAAGGCGCGCGGGCGGTGGCGATGCGGCCGTCGTTCCCGTCGGTTACCTTCCCTAACCATTACACGCTGGTCACCGGCCTGCGGCCGGACCATCACGGCATGGTCGACAACACCATCATCGACAATTCGGTGTCCGACAAGCGCTTCAAGATGAGCGATGCCGACGCGGTGGGCGACCGCCGCTGGTGGGATCAGGCCGAGCCGGTGTGGGTCACGGCCGAGCGCGAGGGCATCCACACCGGCACCATGTTCTGGCCCGGCTCGGAGGCGGCGATTCATGGCGTGCGGCCGACCATCGCGCCCAAGTTTGACGGCAAGCTGCCGGCCGCGGAGCGGGTCGACACGCTGCTGTCGTGGCTCGACCGTCCGGCCGATCAGCGGTTTGGCTTCATGACCTTGTACTTTGACGATGTGGACCACGCCGGCCACGAGTTCGGCCCGTCGGCGCCGCAGACCACCGAGGCGGTGGCGCTGGTGGATCAGGCCATCGGCCGCCTGCTGGATGGTCTGGCCAGCCGCCATGTCGAAGCCAACCTGGTGATCGTGTCGGATCACGGCATGGCGGACGTGAGCGCCACGCGCGTGCTGCCGCTGCACCGCGCGCTGCCGCCCGGCAGTTACGAGGAGGTGACCAGCGGGCCGTATGCGGCCATCAATCCTTCGTCGCCGGCCAACGAGAAGCCGCTGGCGGCGGCGCTGGCCCAGCCGTATGCGCACATCCAGTGCTGGCGCAAGGAGGACATTCCGGCGCGGCTGGCGTACGGCCACAACGCGCGGGTGCCGGCCTTCCTGTGCCTGGCCGATCCGGGCTGGAGCATTGTGTTCAGCGAGAAAAGCGCGGCCAAGGTCAAGGGCGGCAAGCACGGCTACGACAACGCGGCGCCGGAGATGGCGGCCACCTTCATCGCCGCCGGCCCGGCCTTCAAGCCCGGCGTGGTGCTGCCGGTGTTCGACAATGTGGATGTGTATCCGCTGGTGATGCGCCTGCTGGGCCTGACCGCGCTCCCCTCCGACGGCGACATCACGCCGCTGTTGCCGGCGCTGGGACAGTAGCGCTGGCAGCAGCCCGCGATCGGCGCGGCGAAGGTGGTGCGCCGCCCGCCGCCACGGCGCGCGCCCATGAAAAAGCGCGTGAGCCGGTCAACAGCGCCATACCCGGGCAGAAGCTGGCATTCTGCGCGCACTTCGCGGACGTCAAGTGCCAGTCGTCCGCTTGAGGATTTTCTCGACCGGTGCCGGGCGCAGGCGGTAGGCGTCCGGCATGCCGGCGCCGAGCAGGGGACGCAGGTACATGCGGAAGGCGTCGGTGACGTCGGTGCCGCTGGCGCTGATGAACTCGTCCTCCATCACCCGCGTCTTGCCGGCCACGGCGCTGAGCGGCAACAGTTCGTAGTCGACCGAGTAAAAGCCGGTGCGCTTGATGGCCACCGAGCCATCGCGCTCGCCCCACATGGCGAACTGCACGGCCTTCTCGCCGACTTCGCGCGCCTCTCGCTGGTCAACGTCCGACACGCAGCCGATAAAGGAACGCTGCAGATAGCCGAAGGTGTCGCCGCGCACGCGCTTGATGCCCAGCTTGCCCTTGATTTCATCGCACAGCAGATCGGCCAGCGCGCCGGTGCCGGACAGCTGGACGTTGCCGTGCGCGTCGCGCTCGACTTCCTTGGCCAGCAGCGAGGCGATCGGCGTGCCGCTGGCGTCATGGATGCCTTCCGACACCGCGATCACGCAGCGGCCATAGCGGGCGTATGTGGCCTTCACATCCTGCAGGAACTGGTCGAGCGAGAACACGCGCTCGGGCAGGTAGATCAGGTGCGGGCCATCGTCCGGAAACTTCTTGCCCAACGCGGCGGCGGCCGTCAGGAAGCCGGCGTGGCGGCCCATCACCACGCCGACGTAGACGCCGGGCAGCGCGGCGTTGTCCAGGTTGGCGCCGGCGAAGGCCTGCGCCACAAAGCGCGCGGCCGACGGAAAGCCCGGCGTGTGGTCATTGCCGACCAGGTCGTTGTCGATGGTCTTGGGAATGTGGATGCAGCGCAGCGGATAGCCAGCCGCCTGCGCCTGCTCGCTGACGATGCGCACCGTGTCGGACGAGTCGTTGCCGCCGATGTAGTAGAACTGCCCGATCTCGTGCGCCTGCAGCACCTTGAAGATCTCGGCGCAATACGCCACGTCCGGCTTGTCGCGGGTGGAGCCGAGCGCCGAGGATGGCGTGGCGGCCACCTGTTCGAGGTTGTTGCTGGTTTCGCGCGTCAGGTCGACCAGGTCTTCGTTGACGATGCCGCGCACGCCGTGCAGCGCGCCGTACACGCGGCTGCAGTCGCGAAAGCGGCGCGCCTCCAGCACCACGCCCGCCAGCGACTGGTTGATGACGGCGGTCGGCCCGCCTCCCTGTGCGACCAGAATCTTTCCCGATGCCATGCTCGCTCCCCCACGATGGTTGAAAGGCTTGCTGCACCGAGACTATACCGCTTTACCGTCCCGCGCCGATATTCTTGTCGAGGAATTTCTCCACCCGGCCCCAGAAGTCGATGCGGTTTTTCGGCAGCTTCCAGCCGTGGCCCTCTTCCTCGTACTCGATCCACTCGACGTTGGGGTTGGTTTCCTTGACCGCCTTGTAGAACTTGGTACCGTGCGGCAGCGGCACGCGGGTGTCGGCGCCGCCGTAGGCCATCAGCAGCGGCTGTTTGACCTCGCTGGCGCGCAGCAGCGGCGAGGTGGCTTTCAGCTGTTCCGCATCCTTCTCGCGGTCGCCGATCAGCACCGGCATGCCGTAGCGCTTGTAGTCGTCGGTGAAATCGGAGGCGTAGAACCAGCTGCCGGTGTACATCAGGTTGATGTCGCTGACGCCCACCCATTCAACGCCGCACTTGTACAGATCCGGTTCTTTAATCAGGCCCATCAGCGTGGCATAGCCGCCATAGCTGGCGCCGGCGATGCAGATGCGCTTGGGATCGGCGTAGCCCTTGTCAATCGCCCAGCGGGTGCCGTCGGTGATGTCGTCCTGCATTTTCAAGCCCCATTGCTTCCAGCCGGCGCGGTACAGGCGTCCGCCGTAGCCGGTGCTGCCGCGGTATTCCGGCTCCAGCACGGCGTAGCCGCGCGAGGCCAGGAACTGGGCGTCGGCGTTCCATTCCCATTCGCCGCCGCGCACCCACGGGCCGCCATGCACCAGCACCACCAGCGGCCCGTTCTTGCCGCCGCCCTTCGGCAGCGTCAGCCAGGCGGGGATGTTCAGGCCGTCACGTGCCTTGTAGTGCACCAGCTCCTTGCGCGCCATCTGGTTCGGATCGATATCGGGGAAGCTCTCGCCGATCAGGGTCAGCTTGTCGGTCTCGGTGTTATACAGCAGCGTGCGGCGCGGCCAGATGTCGGCAAACGACGACACCAGCACCCATGGCGTTTCAGGCTTGGACGGCAGCGTCAGCATGTTGACGGTGTTGGGCAGCATTTTGTCCACCTTGTCCTGCAAGGTTTTCATTGCCGGGTCGAGCCAGCTGGTGCCCCAGGCGTCGGTCAGGTGATTGACGCCCAGTAGTTTGTTGTCGCGTACCACCATGTTGCCGCGGAAGTCGTAGCCGTCCAGCGAGACCAGCGGCTTGTCGCCCATTTTTCCGGCCGCGATATCGTAGGCGAACACCACCGAGGTATCCTTGCCGGGCGTGTGGCTCAGCACGTACAGCGTGCCGTCCGGTCCGAACGACAACGGACGGAAAGCGCCGCCGCGGTTGGTGTAGCGTTCGAAATCGGTCAGCTTGCGCCACTCGTCACTGGCCGGATCGCGGTAGTACACGCTGTTGGTGCCGCCTTTTTCCGTGGTCATGGTCAGGCGCGGCTCGCCCCTGCTGTCCAGCATCCAGAAGTAGGTGTCGCCCGGGCGCTTGACTGAGCGGGAGACACGGCCGTTCAGCGTGTTCAGCTTGAGCAGGTTGGTGTACAGATACTCGCCGCTGCTGCTGAAAATGCGGTCCTGGACGTAGGTGTATTCGGAATCCTGGGCGCCGCGCTGCGGCAGCAGATAAGTGTGCCATGGCAGCAGGTCGCGCGAGTTCAGACTGGAACCGCTGGTGATAAACGGCTGGCCGTCGCGCATCGCCAGCTGGCGGAACTTGCTGCCATCGCGGTTGATCGCGTACAGGCCCGGCGCGTAGCGCATGTCGCCTTGCGCCAGGTCGCGGTCGGTGGCGGTGAACACCAGCCGTTCGTCGTTGACCCACTGGTAGGCGCCGATGTCGGCATCGCTGAAGTTGCCCACCACCTTGACCGCGTTATTGGCGAGGTCGACCACGCCCAGCATGTCGCGCTTGCTGTTCTTGTTGCTGACCTTGACTGCCAGGTATTTGCCGCTGGGCGACAGCACCGCCCCGGTGAATTGCGGGTTGCTGAAGAAATCGGCGATGGGCGGCGGAGGGCTGGCCGCGTCGGCGGCGCCGGTGTGGCCGCACAGGAAGGCGCCGGCCAGGGCCAGTGCGCGCAGGAGGTGGTGGACTCGCATGAATACGTTATAAAATAAGTAACGTGATTACGATAGCACCAGCTTGCCAAAAGCGCTACAACCCAAATGTATATTAATGTTGTGCCGGCGCGCCGCCGGAAGCGCGGTCTTATGGTCCGTGGCCGATATTCTTGTCGAGGAATTTCTCCACGCGACTCCAGAAGTCGATGCGGTTCTGCGGCACGCGCCAGCCATGGCCCTCGTCCTCGTATTCGATCCACTCGACGTTGGGGTTGGTTTCCTTGACCGCCTTGTAGAACTTGGTGCCGTGCGGCAGCGGCACGCGGGTGTCGGCGCCGCCGTAGGCCATCAGCAGCGGCTGTTTGACCTCGCTGGCGCGCAGCAGCGGCGAGGTGGCTTTCAGCTGTTCCGCGTCTTTCTGCGGGTCGCCGATCAGCACCGGCATGCCGTAGCGCTTGTAGTCGTCGGTGAGGTCGGAGCTGTAGAACCAGCTGCCGTTGTACATCAGGTTGATGTCGCTGACGCCCACCCATTCGACGCCGCATTTGTACAGCGCCGGCTCCTTGATCAGGCCCATCAGCGTGGCGTAGCCGCCATAGCTGGCGCCGGCGATGCAGATGCGCTGCGGGTCGGCATAGCCCTGGGCAATGGCCCAGCGGGTGCCGTCGGTGATGTCGTCCTGCATCTTCAGGCCCCATTGCTTCCAGCCGGCGTGGTACAGGCGGCCGCCGTAGCCGGTGCTGCCGCGAAATTCCGGTTCCAGCACTGCGTAGCCGCGCGAGGCCAGGAACTGCGTTTGCGCGTCCCAGTCCCATTCGCCGCCACGCACCCACGGGCCGCCGTGCACCAGCACCACCAGCGGCCCGTTCTTGCCGCCGCCCTTGGGCAGCGTCAGCCAGGCGGGGATGCGCAGGCCGTCGCGCGCCTTGTAGTGCACCAGGTCCTTGCGCGCCATCTGGTTGGGATCGATGCTGGCGCGCGACGCGCCGACCAGGGTCAGCTTCCCGGTCTCGGTGTTGTACAGCAGCGTGCGCTTGGGCCAGATGTCGGCGAAGGCGGTCACCATCACCCACGGCGTTTGCGGCCGCTCCGGCAGCGTCAGCAGGTTGACGGTGTGGGGCAGCATCTTGTCGATCTTTTCCTGCATGGCTTTCATCGCCGGATCGAGCCAGGTGGTGCCCCAGGCATCGGTCAGGTGGTTGACGCCCAGCAGCTTGTTGTTGCGCACGATCATGTCGCCACGGAAGTCGTAGCCGTCCAGCGCCACCAGCGGCTTGCCGGCCAGGGTGGCGGTGGCGATGTTGTAGGTGAATACGGCGGTGGTGTCCTTGCCGGGATTGCCGCTGATGACGTAGAAGGTGCCGTCCGGTCCGAACGACAGCGGACCAAACGCGCCCTGGTTGGTGTAGCGCTCGAAGTCGGTCAGCTTGCGCCACTCGTCGTTGGCGGGATCGCGGTAGTACAGGCTGTTGGTGCCGCCCTTGTCGCTGGTGAGGGTCAGGCGCGGCTCGCCCTGGTTGTCCAGCAGCCAGAAGTAGCTGTCGCCCGGACGCTTGACGCCGCCGGTGATGCGGCCGTTGAGCGTGTTCAGTTTCACCAGGTTGCTGTACAGGTATTCGCCATTGGCGCTGAAGATGCGGTCTTCGACGTAGATGTACTCGGTATCCTGGGTGCCGTGCTGCGGCAGCAGATAGGTGTGCCACGGCAGCAACTCGCGCGCGCCCATGGCGCCGGCGTCACTGATGAAGGGCTGGCCGTCGCGCATCGCCAGCTGGCGGAACTTGGTGCCGTCACGGTTGATGGCGTACAGGCCGGGCGCATAGCGCAGATCGCCCTCGGCCAGGTCGCGGTCGGTGGCGGTGAACACCAGGCGCTCGTCGTTGACCCACTGGTAGGTGCCGATGTCGGCATCCTTGAAGTTGCCTACCACCTTGATGGCGTTGGTGCTCAGGTCGACCACGCCCAGCATGTCGCGCTTGCTGTTCTTGTTGCTGACCCGTACCGCCAGGTATTTGCCGCTCGGCGACAGCAGGGCGTCGGTGAATTCCGGGTTGCTGAAAAAGTCGGCGATCGGCGGCGGACCCTTGGCCGCGTCGGCGGCCAGCGACGGGCCGCACAGCAGGGCGCCGGCCAGGGCCAGGACGTGAAGGAAGTGGTAGCGCATGGGGGGGCGTGTTATAAAATCGGTAACTGATGCAAGATAGCACCAAGTTATCAAAAACGCCATCACGACAATGTATTTTATTGTTGTTCCGGCGCCCGGATGTAGTCGACCAGTGCGCCGCTCTGCGGCCCCGGCGCCGGCGTCAGCAGGCTGACCGCGACCACCGTCATCAGCCCGGCCGGCACGCCAAAGATGCCGGCCGAGATCGGCGCGATGTGGAACCACTGGTTGGCCGCGCCGCCGCCCAGGATCGGATTGGTGTGCAGCATGTAGTAGACGCACACCAGGAAGCCGACCGTCATGCCGGCCACCGCGCCATGGTGGTTGGCGCGCTTCCAGAACACGCCCAGCACCAGCGCCGGGAACAGCGTCGATCCGGCCAGCGAGAAGGCCGCGCCCACCAGCGACAGGATGTCGCCCGGCTTGGTGGAGGCGGCATACGCGGCGATGAAGGCCACCGCCAGCAGCAGCAGCTTGGAAATCGTCACCCGCTTCTGGGTCGAGGCGCCGCGGTCCACCAGCTTGTAGTAGACGTCGTGCGACAGCGCGTTGGAGATGGCCAGCAGCAGGCCGTCCGCCGTCGACAGCGCCGCCGCCAGGCCGCCGGCCGCCACCAGCCCGGAGATCACGTAGGGCAGGCCGGCGATTTCCGGCGTGGCCAGCACCAGCACGTCGGCGTCGATGGTGATTTCGGCCAGTTGCACCACGCCGTCGTGGTTGACGTCGCTGATGCTGAACAGCGGGTTGACCTTGTCGACGTTGGCCCAGTACGACACCCAGTTGGGCAGGTGGTGGTAGTCGGTACCGACCAGCGCGCTGTAGATGTCGTACTTGACCAGCACCGCCAGCGCCGGAATGGTCAGGTAGATCAGCAGGATGAAGAACAGCGTCCACAGCACCGACACCCGGGTTGCGTGCACCGAGGGCGTGGTGTAGGAGCGCATCAGGATGTGCGGCAGCGCGGCCGTGCCCAGCATCAGGCAGAACACCAGCGCCAGGAAGTTGTTGCGCTTGATGTCGGAGGTGTCGGCGTCGCCGGGGTAGGGCGTGGCGTGCGGCGTGATCGGCTCGGCGCGCTGCAGGTTTTGCTCGCGCGCCTCGGTCCACAGCCGTTCGGCCTCGTCGGCATTTTTCGGGTAGGCCACCAGTTCGCGCTCGGCGTTGCGGATGTCCAGCAGCGAGGCGTTGCGCGCCTTGACCTGGTCGAGCTTGCGCTGTGCCTCGACGCGGCCGATTTCCCACGAGGCCGGCAGCGTGGCGAGGCGCCGTTCGTAGTCGGCGGCGCGGGCGCGGAAGAGGGCGCGCACTTCGGCCTCTTTCGGATCTTCCTGCAGCACGTGCTCGCGCGCGCTGAGCTTGGGCAGCAGCTTGCCGTAGGCCACCTGCGGGATCGGATTGTCCGAGTGCTTGGCGGACAGCCACATGGCCGGGATCAGGAAGGCCACCAGGATGATGATGTACTGCGCCACCTGGGTCCAGGTGATGGCGCGCATGCCGCCGAGGAAGGAGCACACCAGGATGCTGGCCAGGCCGAGGAAGATGCCGACCGAGAAGTCGACGCCGGTGAAGCGCGAGGCGATCAGGCCCACCGCGTAGATCTGCGCCACCACGTAGGTGAAGGAGACGATGATGGTGGCGATCACCGCCAGCACGCGTACCAGACGGCCGCCGTGGTCGGCGTTGTCGGCGCCGCCGTAGCGTTCGGCCAGGAAGTCGGGGATGGTGTACTGGGCGAACTTGCGCAGGTAGGGCGCGATCAGCAGCGCCACCAGGCAGTAGCCGCCGGTCCAGCCCATGATGTAGGCCAGGCCGTCGAAGCCGTGCAGGTACAGGCCGCCGGCCAGGCTGATGAAGCTGGCGGCCGAGATCCAGTCGGCGGCGGTGGCCATGCCGTTGAACATGGCCGGCACGCGGCGCCCGGCCACGTAGTATTCCAGCACGTTGGAGGTGCGGCTGATGACGCCGATCAGCGCGTACAGCACGATGGTGGCAAACATGAACAGGTAGCCGATCCATTGGCGCGGCATGCCTTCCTGCTCCAGCGCCGCCAGCGCGATCAGGAAGCAGCCGAAGCCGGCGGTGAACATGGCGTAGTAGCTGCGCAGGCGCTGGAAGAAGGTGCGGGGCGGCTTCACGCGCGGTGCTCCGTGGCGGCGGCGCGGTCCAGCCGGCGCATGCGCCAGGCGTAGAAGCCGATGATGCCGAGGTAGACCAGCGACGCGCCCTGCGCCGCCAGGTAGAACGACAGCGGCCAGCCGAACACGCTCAGCCCGGCCAGCTCGCGGGCGAAGAAGGCGGCGCAAAAGCCGGTGAGCAGCCACAGCAGCAGCAGCAACGTGGTCATGCGCCGGACCTTGTGCCAGTGCTGCAGGCGCGTGAGCCGGGGCCCGGTTGGCCCGTCCGGCGGGAGGGCGGCGTGGGCGGCGTGGGCGGACGTCGGCCCGGCCACAGCGGCGGGGCCGGCGGCGGATGGCTGCGGCTGGGCGGCGGGGGAGGCTGGTTTATCCATAGTACGGCGGTTCGTCGTCGTCCTCGCGCGGCGCCGGCGGCAGCGCGAAGGTCAGGCGGAACAGCGCGCCCGGCAGCTTGGGCTGGGTGGCGCGCGGGTTGTTGAAAATGTCGACCTCGGCGTTGTGCTGCTGGGCGATCTCGCGCACGATCGCCAGGCCCAGTCCGCTGCCCTCAGCGGTGTTGCCGAGGATGCGGTAGAAGCGCTCGAATACGCGCTCGCGCTCGCCCGGAGCGATGCCGGGGCCGGTGTCCTCCACCTCCAGGTAGCCGTGCTCCAGCTCGTCGCTGCGCACGCGCACCGTGACGCTGCCGCCGGCCGGCGTGTAGCGCAGCGCGTTGTCGATCAGGTTGGACAGCAGCTCGCGCAGCATGGTGGCGTTGCCGGTGATGACCAGCGGCTGCGGCGGCGCTTCAAAGCCGAGGTCGATATGGTGCGCGAACGAGGCCTGCACCCAGTCCTGCACCACCATGCGCGCCAGCTCGGCCAGGTCCAGCGGCGCCATGGCGCTGCCGGTCTGCGGATGATTTTCAGCGCGCGCCAGGGCCAGCAGCTGGTTCACCAGGCGCGTTGCCGCCTCCGAGCTCTTGGCCAGCTGCTCCAGCGAGCGGTGGATCTCGCCGCTGTCGGTCTGGCGCAGCGCCAGCTCGGACTGCATGCGCATGCCGGCCAGCGGCGTGCGCATCTGGTGGGCGGCGTCGGCGATGAAGCGCTTCTGCATGTCGATGGTCAGCGACAAGCGCGACAGCATCTCGTTGAGCGAGCGCACCAGCGGCGTGATTTCCTCCGGCACCTGGTTGGAGGCGATCGGGCTCAGGTCCTCGGAACCGCGGGCGCGGATGCGTTCCTGCAGCTGCGCCAGCGGCGACAGTCCGCGCGCCAGCGCAAACCACACCAGGGCCAGCACCACCGGCAGCACGATGAACTGCGGCAGGATCACGCCCTTGATGATGGCGTTGGCCAACTGGGCGCGCTTCTCCAGCGTTTCCGCCACCTGCACCAGCGCCAGCTGCGGCGAGCTGCCGTCGTTGCGCTCGATCTGCACGTAGGCGAAGGCGACCCGCACCGGCGCGCCGTGCATGCTGTCGTTGCGGAAGCGCACGCCGCCGGCGCTGGTCTTGTCCTCGTCGTCCAGCACCGGCTGCGGCATGTCGCGGTCGCCGTCGATGTGTTCGCCGCGCGGGCCCTGGATCTGGAAGTAGACGTTGTCGATGTCGTCGGCGCGCAGGATGTCGCGGGCCGAGCCGCTCAGGCTCTTGATCAGCTTGCCGTCGACCGAGCGCACCTGCTGGGCCAGCACGGTGACGCTGTCCTCCAGCGCGTGGTCGAAGGGCTGGTTGGCGATCGACTTGGCGACCAGGTAGGTGATGGCGATGCTCATCGGCCACAGCAGCAGCAGCGGGGCCAGCATCCAGTCCAGGATTTCGCCGAACAGGGAATGTTGTATGTCCTCGTCCGCGTCGGGCGCGGGCGGCTGATACGCCAGTTCGGCTTCCTGGGGCGCGCTCACTTGTTGGCGTCTCCGGCCTCGGCGCTGGCGCGCGCGGCGGCCTCGTTGAATTTCTCCAGGCAGTAGCCGAGGCCGCGCACGGTGGCGATGCGCACGCCGCCGACCTCGATCTTCTTGCGCAGGCGGTGCACATACACCTCGATGGCGTTGTTGCTGACCTCCTCGCCCCATTCGCACAGGTGGTCGACCAGTTGTTCTTTCGATACCAGCCGGCCGGTGCGGGCCAGCAGGATTTCCAGCAGGCCCAGCTCGCGCGCCGACAGGTCCAGCATCTGCTCGTTGATGTAGGCGCTGCGGCCGACCTGGTCATAACTGAGCGGGCCGTGGCGGATGACGGTGGCGCCGCCGCCGGCGCCGCGGCGGGTCAGGGCGCGCACCCTGGCCTCCAGTTCGGACAAGGCGAACGGCTTGGCCATATAATCATCGGCGCCGAGGTCGAGGCCATTGACGCGCTGCTCGATCGAGTCGGCGGCGGTCAGGATCAGCACCGGCAGCAGCGACGAACGCGCGCGCAGGCGGCGCAGCACCTCCAGCCCGGACAGCTTGGGCAGGCCCAGGTCCAGGATTAGCAGGTCGAATTCCTGGGTCGACAGGGCGGTGTCCGCCTCTTGCCCGTTGCGGACGCAATCGATGGCGTAGCCCGACTGGCGCAAGGAGCGGGTCAGCCCGTCGGCCAGTACGCTGTCGTCTTCGGCAAGTAATATACGCATGTGAATCTACTCCGGCTGCACAAGGCCCTATTTTGGCGACTTTTTGTGCTTTCTCAAAGAATTTGCAAAAATCCCGCTTGCATTAAGCACTGTTTTTTTATACAGTGCTACCTGTATCGAACAATCTAACCGGCTGAAAGCACATTATGGACGACAAAAAAGGCGTAGTACCTGCATCTGAAAAAGCCAAGGCGCTGGCTGCTGCGCTGGCCCAGATCGAAAAGCAATTCGGCAAGGGTTCCGTCATGCGCATGGACGCCAGCGCACCGATCGAAGAAGTGCAGGTCGTGTCGACCGGCTCGCTGGGCCTGGACGTGGCGCTGGGCGTCGGCGGCCTGCCGCGCGGCCGCGTGGTGGAAATCTACGGTCCGGAATCGTCGGGTAAAACCACGCTGACGCTGCAAACCATCGCCGAGATGCAAAAACTGGGCGGCACCTGCGCCTTCATCGACGCTGAACACGCGCTGGACGTGACTTATGCGCAGAAGCTGGGCGTCAACCTGCACGAGCTGCTGATCTCGCAGCCGGACACCGGCGAACAGGCGCTGGAAATCTGCGACGCGCTGGTGCGCTCCGGCTCGGTGGACCTGGTGGTGGTCGACTCGGTCGCCGCCCTGACCCCGCGCGCGGAAATTGAAGGCGACATGGGCGACGCCCTGCCGGGCCTGCAAGCGCGCCTGATGTCGCAAGCGCTGCGCAAGCTGACCGGCTCGATCAACCGCACCAACACGCTGGTCATCTTCATCAACCAGATCCGCATGAAGATCGGCGTGATGTTCGGTTCGCCGGAAACCACCACCGGCGGTAACGCGCTGAAGTTCTACGCCTCGGTGCGCCTGGACATCCGCCGCACCGGCTCGATCAAGTCCGGTGACGAGGTCATCGGTAACGAAACCAAGGTCAAGGTGGTCAAGAACAAGATTGCGCCGCCGTTCAAGGAAGCGCACTTCGACATCCTGTACGGCGCCGGCACCTCGCGCGAAGGCGAGATCCTGGACCTGGGCGTGGAAGCCAAGATCGTCGAGAAGTCGGGCTCGTGGTACAGCTACAACGGCGAGCGCGTCGGCCAGGGCAAGGACAACGCCCGTTTGTTCCTGCAGGAGCGTCCGGAGCTGGCGTGGGAAATTGAAAACAAGGTGCGCGAATCGCTGGGCGTACGTGTGTTGCCGCCGCTGGCCACCGACAACACCGTGGTCAAGCTGAAGCCGGCCAAGCCTGAAGCCGACGCGGCCTAAGCCTGTCGTCCCGGCGCAGGCCGGGACCCATGCTGAGCAAGCATGCCATGGACTCCCGCCCGCGCGGGAGTAACGCTATGCCAACACCCCCACCAAGCCTCAAGGCGCGCGCCCTGCGTTTCCTCTCGCTGCGCGAGCACAGCCGCCAGGAACTGGGCCGCAAGCTGGCCAAGTATGCCGAGGAGGGCGACGACATCGACGCCTTGCTCGACCTGCTGGAACAAAGCAACTGGCTGTCGCAAGAGCGCTTCTCCGAATCGCTGATCCACCGCCGTGCATCCCGCTACGGCAACAGCCGCATCGTCGCCGAGCTGCAAAGCCATGGCGTCGGTGGCGAAGCCCTGCAAGACCTCAAATCCCACCTGGCTGATACCGAGCTCGACCGCGCGCGCGACATCTGGCAGCGCAAGTTCGGCGTGGTGGCAAACGATGTGCAGGAACGGCATAAGCAAATTCGCTTTCTGTTGCAGCGTGGCTTCTCGCAACGCACCGTGCAAAAGGTCATCAAAGGCGCCGATCTCGACGACTAAGATGTCAACTCCATCTTGGGTGTGCTACACTTTGAGGGTTTTTGCAGCACCGCGGGGGCGGTGGTTGTCCGTAGAAGCTGCGGCAACGTGTGTTTTTAATAAGAGAAAACACGCCAGGCTGCTAACTAACCCATGCCGTGAGAGCGGTATCGATCTTATGTCTCTGTTAACTCCAGTCACCCGTCGTGCGCAGCGAGCACGCGCGCCACAGCTGTCCCCAGCGAGGACGGCACGCGGGATATTGGCAGCCCCTCTGCATCAACTGTTTCAATCCGAAGAATTCCAAGTCCTGCACCGTGACCCCGGCGCAGCGGCGAAGTTTTACCCGCGCTGGGTGGACAAAGCAGCACCGGGTAGCGCGTAGCAACAACATCTGCTTAATCATTCAACCGATTTATACATCAGCATCAGAAGGGAAGCCAGCATGAAGATCCATGAGTATCAAGGCAAAGAAATTCTCCGAAAATACGGAGTGACGGTACCGCGCGGTATTCCGTGCATGTCCGTTGAAGAAGCAGTCAAAGCTGCTGAAACCTTGGGCGGCCCAGTCTGGGTTGTAAAAGCGCAGATCCACGCCGGTGGCCGTGGCAAAGGCGGCGGCGTCAAAGTGGCCAAGTCGCTGGAACAAGTCAAAGAATACGCTGACCAGATCATGGGCATGCAGCTGGTGACCCACCAGACCGGCCCGGAAGGTCAAAAAGTACGCCGCCTGCTGATCGAAGAAGGCGCGGACATCAAGAAAGAACTGTACGTCTCGCTGGTTACCGACCGCGTGACCCAGCGCGTTGTCCTGATGGCCTCGTCGGAAGGCGGCATGGACATCGAAGAAGTCGCTGAATCGCACCCTGAAAAAATCCACTCGATCGCCATCGACCCGGCCGTGGGCCTGACCGACGCCGACGCCGCTGCCATCGCCGCCAAGATCGGCGTGCCGGAAGGCTCGATCGCCGACGCCGTCACCAACCTGCAAGGCCTGTACAAAGCCTACTGGGAAACCGACGCCTCGCTGGCCGAAATCAACCCGCTGATCCTGACCGGTTCGGGCAAGGTCATCGCCCTGGACGCCAAGTTCAACTTCGACGCCAACGCGCTGTTCCGTCACCCTGAAATCGTCGCCTACCGCGACCTGGACGAAGAAGATCCAGCCGAAGTCGAAGCATCGAAATTCGACCTGGCCTACATCTCGCTGGACGGCAACATCGGCTGCCTGGTGAACGGCGCCGGCCTGGCCATGGCAACCATGGACACCATCAAGCTGTTCGGCGGCGAGCCGGCCAACTTCCTGGACGTGGGCGGTGGCGCCACGGCCGAGAAAGTGACCGAAGCGTTCAAGATCATGCTGAAGAACCCAGGCCTGAAAGCCATCCTGGTGAACATCTTCGGCGGCATCATGCGCTGCGACGTGATCGCCGAAGGCGTGATCACCGCATCGAAAGCCGTTTCGCTGCAGGTACCGCTGGTGGTCCGCATGAAGGGCACCAACGAAGACCTGGGCAAGAAGATGCTGGCCGACTCCGGTCTGCCGATCATCTCCGCCGACACGATGGAAGACGCAGCGAAGAGCGTTGTTGCCGCAGCTGCTGGTAAATAATTAAGGAACCGATATGTCTATTCTGATCAACAAAGACACCAAAGTCATCACCCAGGGTATCACCGGCAAAACCGGCCAGTTCCACACCCGCATGTGCCGCGACTACGCGAACGGCAAAAACGCCTTCGTTGCCGGCGTGAACCCGAAGAAAGCCGGCGAAGACTTCGAAGGCATTCCAATTTTC
The DNA here is from genome assembly GCF_013408245.1 of Duganella sp. 1224. Taxonomy (GTDB): domain Bacteria; phylum Pseudomonadota; class Gammaproteobacteria; order Burkholderiales; family Burkholderiaceae_D; genus Rugamonas. The sequence goes on along the minus strand of NZ_JACBYS010000002.1, from coordinate 973,721 downwards.
GGTTCGGTCAAGGAAGCCGCGTCGGAAACCGGCGCCACCGTGTCGGTGATCTACGTGCCGCCAGCCGGCGCCGCCGCCGCCATCTGGGAAGCCGTTGAAGCCGAACTGGACCTGGCGATTTGCATCACCGAAGGCATCCCAGTCCGCGACATGATGGAAGTCAAGGATCGCATGGCCAAAGCCGGTTCCAAGACCCTGCTGCTGGGCCCGAACTGCCCAGGCCTGATCACCCCTGACGAAATCAAGATCGGCATTATGCCAGGTCACATCCACAAGAAAGGCCGTATCGGCGTGGTGTCGCGTTCGGGCACCCTGACCTATGAAGCCGTGGGTCAGCTGACCGCGCTGGGTCTGGGCCAATCGTCGGCAGTCGGTATCGGCGGCGACCCGATCAACGGTCTGAAGCACATCGACGTCATGAAGATGTTCAACGACGATCCTGACACCGACGCGGTCATCATGATCGGCGAAATCGGCGGTCCGGACGAAGCCAACGCGGCGCGTTGGATCAAGGACAACATGAAGAAACCGGTGGTTGGCTTCATCGCCGGCGTTACCGCTCCTCCAGGCAAGCGCATGGGCCACGCCGGCGCGCTGATCTCGGGCGGCGCTGACACCGCGCAAGCCAAGCTGGAAATCATGGAAGCTTGCGGCATCAAGGTGACCAAGAACCCATCGGAAATGGCGCGTCTGCTGAAGGCGATGCTGTAATCCAGACCGTCCGGTTATGGAATAATAAAGGGGAGCCGCGTGCTCCCCTTTATTTTTGTGCGGCAGACGGCACCCGCGCAACCCGCACACCGCCGGCGTCAGGGTCTGACCCCGTACGGGGTCAGACCCTTTCGTCCGGGGTGAAAGCAAGCGCACCGTCCCACCCACAATCAGCCGGAGAAAAGATTGGCCAAGCTCCTCATCGCGCACGACGGACAACCCGAGCAGCACCTCCAACTGAGCAAAGAGCGCATGACGCTGGGCCGCCACCCGCGCAACGACATCGTGCTGACGCACCCGGCCATCAGCGCCGAGCACGCGGTCATCGTCACCATCCTCGATGATTCCTTCCTCGAAGACCTGCACAGCACCAATGGCACGTTCGTCAACGGCCACCGCATCGGCAAGCATTTCCTGCAGCACCAGGACGTGATCAGCCTGGCCAAAGTCCGGCTGACGTTCGTGGCCGACGGCATCCGGCCGCTGGCGGCGGCGCAGCCGGTGCTGGCCGAACTGTCGGTACTGAACGGCGCCAACGCCGGCAAGCACGTGCCACTGACCAAGCCGCAGACCACGCTGGGCCGGGCCGGCGTGCAGGTGGTGGTGATCCACCGTCACCCCCAGTTTTACACCATCACCCACACCGAAGGCGACGCCGCGCCGCTGCTCAACGGCACGGCGCTGGACCGGCAAACCGCCGAATGCCTGAGCAACGGCGACGTGATCGACCTCAGCGGCACTCAACTGGCGTTCCGCGTGGCCTGACACTTTTTGTCACTCCAGGCCAGTCTGACAAATTGCGGCGGTCTGGCCTGACAAAAAGTGGCAGTTTTCGGCCCGGATTGCTGAAATATTGGGCAAAAACAGGCTGGCACACCAATTGCAATTACCAGGATGTGTCACCCAACAATGTATTTACCACCCAAGGAGCCGAACATGAAATCCATGAAAATGATGAAACAACAAGCCCAAGGCGGCTTCACCCTGATCGAACTGATGATCGTGGTCGCCATTATCGGCATCCTGGCCGCCGTCGCGATTCCGCAGTACAGCAACTACACCGCCAAAGCCAAAGCACAAAGCGCTGTCGCCGCGTTGGATGGCATGAAAACTGCCGTTGCATTGTGCATTCAGGAATCCGGCGGTGTTGCGACGAACTGCAGCAGCACCAACCAAACTGCAGCGCTGCCTGCTTTCTCCAAGACTGCCGAAATTGACTCGGTGGCTGTCACCGCTGGCACGATCGTCGCCACGTTGTCCGATGCCGCCAAAACCAGTCTGCAAGCCAATACGATTACGATGGTGCCTTCCAGCGGCTCCACCGCAAACATTGCCTGGTCCACGACGATTGATTCCGGTAACGATAGTGTGAAAAGTGCAGTGGAGAAGAACAATCCTCCTCCTACCACTCCTTAATTGGGACGCAGATGAAAAGCCCGGCAGCCGCCGGGTTTTTTTCTGCTTAAACGATCTTCTGGCGGTCGGCGATCAGCGCTTCGTAGGTGAGGTTTTGCAGCATGGTGTAGTGGACCGGATCGAGGTCGATGAACTGCACGCCATAAGTGAACACCTCCGGCTTGTCCCCCGTCGCCGGCTTGACCACGTTGATGTTGCGGATGGTCGCGTTCGGATTCACCCGCACCTGGCGGTTGCCCGGCTGCGCAATCAGATAAAACGACAGCCCCACCTGCGCATCGCCGTCCGACAACTGCTTGGGCGACTCGATCAGCGCCCCCGACACGCTCAGGTTGACCAGAAACACCGACGTGTTGCCGGTGGACGTCGTCACCTGCGCCGGAATGTCCACCTTGACCCGCATCGCCGCCCGCAAACTGGTGCCCTGAATCGACACCGGAAAACTCAGATGCGCATAAAACAGCGGCCGCGGAAACACCCGCTGCACAACACACGAGAACGAACACACATTGACGCCGGAAAACACCCGGATCGTCAGCTTGTCGCCCTCATTCAGCGCGATCGGCGCATTGTTCTCGAACGGCACCTTGACGATCATGTACTCATCCTTGACCCAGCCGATCAGCGTGGAAAAGTGCTGGATGGGTTTGATGGTGCGGTGGGTGATGAACTGAATTCTGCCGCCAACCTGCAGATTCATTTGCTCGAACTCGTACTCCTGAGTCTTGGCTTCGCCTGGCGGAGGGTTGCTGCTCATGCAAACTCTTTCTTATGTGCGCAAAACGGCTACGGTGACACCACCGTCAAAAAATTGTCCTTGCGACATTAATTATATGCTCGCCAACGAAAAGTTACAATCAGACAATACACTACATTGCTAACTGGTAATTTCCGCGGTCAGCTGTCGGGCGAGCGCAACAGCGAGCGCCCATCCAGCCCGGGCGTCCGCGCCAACAACGCGGCGATAAAATCGATAAACACGGTAGCGCGTTGCGGCAACAGGCGATCGGCCGAATACACCGCGTTCAGCGGCGACATCCGGGTGGTAGAGGCGCCCAACACCGCTGCCAGCTCGCCGCTGCGCAGATGCTGCGCCACCATCCACGCCGGCAGATAAGCAATGCCGAGCCCGGCCAACGCGGCGCGGCGGATCGCCTCCAGACTGTTGAGACGCAGCCGCCCGGACACCTGTACCTCGCCATTGTCCAACGGCCAGCCCCGCACATCGCCCGCCAGCAAGGTGTAGATCAGACACTCATGATGCAGCAGATCCTCGACACGCTGCGGCGTGCCATGCTTGTCCAGATAAGCCCGACTGGCAACACAGATGCGCTCCGAGGTGCCGACGCGCCGGGCCCGCAGCGCACTGTCTTTCAGCACGCCGCCACGGATGGCCAGATCCACGCCTTCGGCGATCAGATCGACATAACCGTCACCCATCTTGAGCTCCACCTCCACATCGGGATAGCGCGTCAAAAATTCCGGCAGCGCATCCACCAATTTTTCGGTGGCCAGCGCTGAAGGGCAGGCCACGCGCAGCAAGCCATGTGGATTGTGCTGTCCGCGCGCCTCGGACTCGGCCTGCTGGATCACATCCAGTGCCTGCTTCGCCAGCGCGTAGTAGCGCTGACCGTCGGGCGTGGGCACCAATTGGCGCGTCGAGCGGTTGAGCAGGCGCGTGCCCAGCGTCTGCTCCAGCGACGCGATATGCCGGCTCACATTCGGCTGGCCTATCCCCAGTTCCCGCGCAACGGCGGAAAAACTGCCGGTCTCGATCGCCCTGACCAGGCAATGCATCCAAAGTAATTTATTCATTCTGACCGGAATTTTGTTTCGCTCATGCGATTAAAGCATAAATGTTATGAGTCCCGCTTGTCTTATCGCCGGCGGTTTCGCTCCGCATACTGGATGCACAACTTCATCGCAAAGGAGCATCAACATGACACTTAAACTCGCGCAGAAAGTCGCCGTCATCACCGGCGGCAGCACCGGCATCGGCCTGGCCATGGCCAAACGATTTGTGAAGGAAGGCGCCACGGTCTACCTCACCGGCCGCCGGCAGGCGGAACTGGATATGGCGGTAGGCGCCATCGACGGCACGGTCGAGGGCGTCCGCGTGGATTCGGCCGACCCAGCCCAACTGCAAGCGCTGTTCGACCGCATCAAGGCGCGCCATGGCAAGCTGGACGTGCTGGTCGCCAACGCCGGCGGCGGTTCGATGCTGCCGATGGGACAAATCACCGAAGCCCATTTCGACGACACCTTCTCGCGCAACGTCAAAGGAACGCTGTTCACGGTGCAGGCGGCATTGCCTCTGCTGGGCAATGGTTCGTCGGTCATCCTGACCGGCTCCACCGCCGGCAGCAGCGGCACGGAAGCGTTCAGTGTGTACGCCGCGTCCAAGGCGGCGGTGCGCGCGTTTGCCCGCAACTGGATTCTGGATCTGAAAGGGCGCGGCATCCGCATCAACACCCTGAGCCCGGGGCCAACGAAGACGCCCGGCCTGGTCGAGCTGGTGGGCAACGATCCAGCCCAGCAGCAAGGCCTGCTCGATCACCTGGCGTCGCAGATCCCGATGGGGCGCGTGGGCGACCCGGATGAGATCGCCAAGGCGGCGGTATTCCTGGCATCGGACGACGCTAGCTTCGTCAACGGCATTGAATTGTTCGTAGACGGCGGCATCGCCCAGATCTGACGCCGGTTGCGCAACGGCAGAAGGGGGCGTTGATATTCGCTGCTAGCGGCAGACGAATTCAACGACCTCCTTGATCCGCCCGTCGGTGGATTGACTGGATAGTCTGCATTCGGTCGCACTTGCTGTACCCGCAATACATCCACGCTCCCATCCTGCTGGTGGCCGGTTCGCCTGGATGGCGTCAGGTTCAAGCCATTCCGGGCATACAACACGCTGTTCAGAACCAACTGCCCAACTGGCGATCAGCAGAGCAAACCCGTAAATGACAGGCATACGTCCTCCAGGCGGAATGGGTATGCATCATTGTTGGAATTGCTGGTAGCGGCTAGCTTGACCGGCGATAAAGTTCGCTCAAGTAGTTGAAAGTCAACACTTAGCTGGTGGCGCTCCAGTCGCCCGACTTGCCGCCGTGTTTTTCGGTGACGCGGATGTTGGACATGACCATGCCGCGATCCACTGCCTTGCACATGTCATACACAGTCAGCAGGCCGACTTGCACCGAAGTGAGCGCTTCCATCTCGACCCCGGTCTTGCCGTAGGTTTCCACCTGCGCCTTGCAGTGCACCGAGGAATTCTCCACATCGGTTTCAAAGTCGACCGCCACGCGGGTCAGGGCCAATGGGTGGCATAGCGGGATCAGGTCGCTGGTGCGCTTGGAGGCCATGATGGCGGCGATGCGGGCGATTCCCAGCACGTCGCCTTTCTTGGCCGTGCCGCCCATGATGATGGCCAGCGTTTCCGGCTTCATGCGGATCGAGCCGCTGGCCAGGGCGATGCGGTGGGTGTCGGCCTTGGCGCCGACGTCCACCATGTGGGCTTGGCCGGTGGCGTCGAAGTGGGTCAGGTGTTCGGTGGTCATGGTTGCAGCTTAAAATGATTCATAATGTGGCACTCAGTCTTCGTGCCCGGGTTGCGGGTATCATATCACCGTGAATGCTAAACGCTCTTCTTACTCTGGACGCATGCGCGCCGTCGCCGTCGCGCTGCTGCTGACCATGCCGATGGCCATGGCGCAGACCGCGCTTGCGCCGGCCAGGATCCCCAACTTGCCCGCGCTCGGCGGCACCGAGAGCCAGGACTTGTCGCCGTTGATGGAGCGTAAGCTGGGCGAGGAAATCATGCGCGATATCCGCCGCGACCGCGATTACCTCGACGACGGCCCCATCCTCGAATACATGAACAACTTCGGCAACGCGCTGGTGGATGCCCGCAAGGACGCGCGCGGCGAGGCCAAGTACGATTATTTCTTCTTCGTGGTGCGCGATCCGCAACTGAACGCGTTCGCGTTGCCGGGCGGTTTCATCGCCGTGCACTCGGCGCTGCTGTTGCAGGCGCAAACCGAGTCGGAGCTGGCCTCGGTGCTGGGGCACGAGATCGGCCACGTGGTGCAGCGCCACATCGCCCGTTCCATCGGCCAGCAGAAGCAGGACGCGCTGATCCCGCTGGCGGCCATGATCCTGGCGGCGCTGACGGCGCGCCAGGGCGGCGACGCGGCCATGGGCGTGTTCCTCGGCGGCCAGGGACTGGCGATACAGCGTCAGCTGAACTTCGGCCGCGATGCCGAGCGCGAAGCCGACCGCATCGGCTTCCAGATCATGGGCGCGGCCGGATTTGATACTTCGGGCATGGTGGCCTTCTTCCAGCAGATGCAGGCATCCACGCGCAACTACAGCGATCTGGTGCCGGCGTGGCTGCTGACGCACCCGCTGACCTCGGAACGTATCGCCGACATCCAGGCGCGCATCCGCGAACAGCCGTATCGCCAGCGTCCAGACAGCCTGGACTTTTTCCTGGTGCGTTCGCGCGCCCGCGTGTTGCAGGACCAGTCTGCCAACGGTTATGGCGAAGCCAAGGCGTTCTTCGAGAGCCAGATGCTGCAGGACAGCTGGCAGCAAAAGGCCGCCGGCCAGTACGGGATGGCCTTCCTGACCATGAAGCAGGGCGACACCGCCGCCGCGCAGAAGTGGCTGACGCAGGCGCAGGAGACGGTCAACCGGCCGCCGCCGGCCGGCGTGTTCGGCGCGTCGCCGCGCAGCAAGGCGGAATCGATCTTTGCCGCGACGTCGATCGAGATCAAGCTGGCGCAGACCGACAACAAGGAAGTGCTGGCCAAGGCGGCCGCCGAGGCCGAGGCCGCGCACCAGAAGTTCCCGCTGTCGCGCGGCATCGCGCACCAGTACGGCGAGGCGCTGATCGCCGCCGGCAAGCTGGACGAGGCGGGCGCCTATCTGCGCGACCAGGTGCAGCTGTACCGCGAGGACATCGAGGCCTACGATTTGCTGGCGCAGGTGTATTCCAAGCAAGGCAAGCTGGCACTGCAGCACATCGCGCTGGCCGAGTCGTACAATCTGCAGGGCGGCGTGATGGCGGCGCTGGACCAGCTGAGCTATGCGCGCAAGGCGCCGGACGCGTCGTTCTACGACCAGTCGCTGATCGATGCGCGCGAGCGCGAGTGGCAGGCCCGCCGCCGCGAGGAAATGGCCGACAAGGGCAAGAAGGAACTGGGCGAGTCGCGCCCGGCGTTCAAGCTGGAGATGAAGTCGGATCAGGACGGCAAGGACGATGGCTTCAACGCCAACAACCCATTCGACCGCATCCGCAAGCTCACCGATCCGCTGCAGCAGGGGCCGTCGGTACGCTGACGTAGCCGAAGCGCGCCGCCAGCTGATCGGCGGCGATCCGTTCCACCACCACCTCATGCAAGGTCAGCGCGCCGGCCGCGCGGCCTTCCAGCCAGGCCAGCAGCACCTCGTCTTCCACCGGCGCGCCGTCCATGCGCAACTGCGGCAGCACGTCGGCGAAGTCGCGGTCGTCCAGTTGCGCGACGATATCGCCATGGCGCAGCACCAGCGCGCCGGCCTCGGTCATAAAGGCGGCCTCGGGCGCACCGAGCGGCGCGCCGGTGTGCAGCCGCCAGCCCTGCGCAGGATCGGTGCGGACGATGTAGGGCGTGGCTTCGAGCTGCACGTACACGCGCTGCGGTCCGTTCTGGAAATACCAGCAGCCGTGCTCATCGACCGCGTAGTTGCGCGTGATGAAGCCGACCAGCGCGGCGTTGGTCAGCTTGTCGCCGGGCAGGTTGCAGTGCTGGGCGCGCTCGTCGCGCATGCGCCAGTGGCCGCGCGCGTCGAGCGCCAGCCAGCCGTAGCAGTGCGGCACATTGGGCCATTTGGCCAGCGCCTGTTTGACGATGTCATCCATGTTGTTCGAGGAAGTGGATCAGCTTGCCGGGCAGCCAGGTGATGCGCCCCGGCGGCCCGCCAACGGCAAAGCCGACATGGCCGCCATGCTCAGGATAATCCAATACCACGCGCGGCGACGCACGTTGCGGCAAGTGGCGGCCGGGCAGGAAGGGATCGTTCTTGGCGTTCAGCACCAGCGTCGGCACGGTGATGTCGTTGAGCACGTGCTTGGCGCTGGCGCGGTCCCAGTAGTCCTCGGTGTTGCGGTAGCCGTGCAGCGGCGCGGTGACGATGTTGTCGAAGGCGTACAGGTCGCGCGCGGCGTGCAGCGCGTCCAGATCGAACAGGCCGGGGAACTGCTGTAGTTTGGCTACGCATTTCGGTTTCAGCGTCTGCAGGAACATGCGCGTGTACACCATGTTGAAGCCGCTCGACAGCGATACGCCGCCCTGCGCCAGGTCCAGCGGCGCGGAGACGGCGCAGGCGGCGTTGACGAACTCGGCATCATGCTGCGACTCGCCCAGCCAGCACAGCAGCGCGTTGCCGCCCAGCGAGACGCCGGTGGCGTAGAACTTGCCGGTGGCGCCGGCCGCCACGCGCCGGGCGTGCAGGCGGCGGATGATCCAGTCGATTTCGGCGGCGTCGCCGGAGTGGTAGAAGCGTGGCGCCCGGTTGGCTTCGCCCGAGCAGCCGCGAAAGTGCGGCACGGCGCCGGACCAGCCGCGCGCCTGGGCCTCGGCCATCAGGGCGCGCGCATAGTGGCTGTCCGACGAGCCTTCCAGGCCGTGGAACAGTACCACGAAGGGCTGGTCCGGCGCGCCGTCGACAAAGTCGATATCGATGAAGTCGCCGTCCGGCGTGTCCCAGCGTTCGCGGCGGAAGCGCACCGCCGGCTTGCGGATCAGCAGCGCCGGATAAATGGTCTGCAGATGGCCGCTCGGCAGCCAGAACGGTGCGCTGTATTTCACGGCGGCTTAGTGCAGGATCTGGCTGTGGGTGTCGACCGGCGCCGGACCGGGCGCGATGGAGACATGGTGCAGCACAATGCGCCAGCCTTTCGGCGTTTTCGCATACACATTGGTGGCCAGCAGGTGCGCCGGTTCGCCGCTGGCGGCGGTGGTGCCCTCGACCACCGTGTGGACCGAGCTCATCAAGGTGTGCGTCTCGTGCAACTGCGACGGCAGGATGTGCAGGCCGCCATGTTCGAGGATGGCGGCCCAGGAGGCGCGGATGGCTGCGTGGCCGATCAGGCGCACGCCGCCCGGATGGATGCAGACGATTTCGTCGTCGTCCGCCCACAAGGCCATCAAGGCTTCCAGGTCGGCGCGGTTGAGGGCGTCGTAGAAAGCGGCTTCGGTCTCAGCGGCGCTGCCGTTGTGCGTTTTCTTGGATGGCATGGCGGGCCGACGCTGGATTAGTGGTGGCCGACCACGGTGCCTGGCTTCAGGCGGTAGGCGGTGCCGCAGTAAGGGCACTTGGCCACGCCGTGGGCGTCGAATTCCAGGAACACGCGCGGATGCGACGACCACAGCGGCATGGCAGGGTTCGGGCAGTGGGCCGGCAGGTCTTTGCCATCGAGTTCAACTGCGTTTGCGGCGGTGTTTGGGTTGGTCATGTCTGGTGGCTCCGGATGGCTGAGAGAAAAGCACGATTTTAACGGATTCGCGCATTTGGCAAAAATCGTCGGTAAAATAGCGCCTCTACAACACCGGCCCAGCCCGCCATGTGGCAGGAATGCCACAACCATCATGACCGAATCGAGCAGCACAGCCGCGCCGCCCAGCGTGGACACCCACCACGAACCGTCCTGGCGCGCCGGCGTCAAGACCGGCCTGCCGTCGCTGTTTGGCATCGGCGCCTGGGGCCTGGTGGTGGGCATCGCCATGGTCAAGTCCGGCCTGACGATACCGCAGGCGCTGGGCATGACGCTGGTGGTGTTTGCCGGCTCCGCCCAACTGGCCTCGCTGCCGCTGATCGCCGCCGGCGCGCCGATCTGGGTCATTTTCGTGACCGCGCTGGTGGTCAATCTGCGCTTTGTGATCTTTTCCGCGCTGCTGGCGCCGCATTTTTCCCATCTGCCGTGGCGCCAGCGCCTGATGCTGGGCTATGTGTCGGGCGACATTTCAGTGGCGCTGTTCCTGCAAAAATTTCCTTCCGAAGCGCCGCAGCTGGGCAAATTGTCGTACCTGAAAGGGCTGCTGTACCCCAACTGGGCGTCCTGGCAGATCGGCTCGATTGCCGGCATTTTCCTCGGCAGCGCGGTGCCGCCGGAGTGGAACCTGAGTTTTGCCGGCACGTTGGCGATTATTTGCGTGATGATCCCGCTGACGGCAGGGCGGCCGGCGCTGTGCGGCGTGCTGGTGGCCGGCGCCGTGTCGGTGCTGGCGCATGCGCTGCCGTACAAGCTGGGCCTGCTGGCGGCGGTGCTGATCGGCATGCTGACGGCGATGCTGATTGAAGAAACTTCGGAAAAATGGCGAGGCAAGCGTGGCTGACTGGGAAATCTGGGTGGTGATCTTTGTGCTGGCGCTGGCCACCGCCGCCACGCGCAGCGCCTTCTGGCTGGTCGGCCACCACATCACCATCCCCAAGCGGGTGCAGGAGATGCTGCGCTACGCGCCGGCCTGCGCGCTGGCGGCCATCGTGGCGCCGGACCTGATCCTGGCCGCCGATGGCCAGGCGGTGCTGGATGCCAGCAATTACAAGCTGCTGGCCGGCATTGCTGCGACGATCTATTATTTGCTGCGTCGCAATATGCTGGAAACCATCATCTTCGGCATGGTGTTCTTTACCGCGTTGAGGCTGATTTCTGTAACTTAATAACAGAAAAATCACGTTGCGGTTCAGGTAAAATAGCGATCTTCCAACAACTCGACCTTGGGTAGCCATGTCCGCTGTTCTGAACTTCATCCGTCTGCAAGACCTCATTGATCAAAACGCGCTGCAAGGCAAGCGTGTTTTCATCCGCGCCGACCTGAACGTGCCGCAGGATGATGCCGGCAATATCACCGAAGATACCCGCATCCGCGCGTCAGTTCCAGCCATTAAGGCAGCGCTGGCCGCTGGCGCCAAGGTCATGGTCACGTCCCACCTGGGCCGTCCGACCGAGGGCGAGTTCAAGCCGGAAGACAGCCTGGCGCCGGTCGCCAAGCGCCTGTCCGAACTGCTGGGCCAGCCGGTTGAGCTGAAGCAGAACTGGGTCGACGGCGCCGGCCTGGAAGGCTTGCAGGCCGGCCAGGTGGTGCTGCTGGAAAACGTCCGCGTCAACAAGGGCGAAAAGAAGAACAGCGACGAACTGGCGCAGAAAATGGCCGCTTTGTGCGACATCTACGTCAACGACGCCTTCGGCACCGCGCACCGCGCGGAAGCCTCGACGCACGGCATCGCCAAGTTTGCGCCGGTCGCCGCCGCCGGCCCGCTGCTGGCCGCCGAGCTGGACGCGCTGGGCAAGGCGCTGGGCGCGCCGGCCCGTCCGCTGCTGGCCATCGTGGCCGGTTCCAAGGTGTCGACCAAGCTGTCGATCCTGGAATCGCTGGCGGACAAGGTGGACAACCTGATCGTCGGCGGCGGCATCGCCAACACCTTCATGCTGGCCGCCGGCCTGAAGATCGGCAAATCGCTGGCCGAGCCGGATCTGGTGGCCAACGCCAGGAGCATCATCGAGAAGATGGCCAAGCGCGGCGCGCAAGTGCCGATTCCGGTGGACGTGGTGTGCGCCAAGGAGTTCTCGCCGACCGCCGCCGCCACCGTCAAGGACGTCAAGGATGTCGCCGATGACGACATGATCCTGGATATCGGCCCGCAAACCGCCGCCCAGCTGGCGCAGCAGATCGGCGCCGCCGGCACCATCGTGTGGAACGGCCCGGTGGGCGTGTTTGAATTCGACCAGTTCGCCGAAGGCACCAAGACGCTGGCGCTGGCCATCGCGCAATCGAAAGCGTTCTCGATCGCCGGCGGCGGTGATACGCTGGCGGCAATCGCCAAGTACCACATCGGCGACCAGGTCGGCTACATCTCCACCGGCGGCGGCGCTTTCCTGGAATTCCTGGAAGGCAAGACCCTGCCGGCGGTCGAGATCCTGACCCAGCGCGCGGCGAAGTAAAGTATAGAAAATAGCACGGTCGTGCTTTGTAGCAAATTAACAGTAGAATCCAGGTAATGCCTGGGAAGGGCGTCAAATCTGTAACAGATTTACAGATTTGATGTCTTAACCACAATAAAACCCGGGTTTCCGCCCCTGCGGGAACTGTTCGCATGACCTATCGCTAAGGAATACTATGTCTCGTAGCACCAAAATTGTCGCCACGATCGGCCCAGCTTCTACCGACTTCAACGTACTGGTCAAAATGATACGTGCCGGTGTCGATGTCGTGCGCCTGAATTTCTCGCACGGCAAGGCGCAGGACCACATCGACCGCGCCCGCCTGGTGCGCGAGGCCGCCGCCGAGTGCGGCCGCGAGGTGGCGATCATGGCGGACATGCAGGGACCGAAAATCCGCGTCGGCAAGTTTGAGAACGGCAAGATCGAGCTGGCCAAGGGCGACAAGTTCATCCTGGACGCCAAGTGGGGCGAGAACGGCGAACTGGGCAACCAGGAGCGCGTCGGCCTCGACTACAAGGCGCTGCCGCAGGATGTGCGTCCGGACGACCAGCTGCTGCTGAACGACGGCCTGATCGTGCTGGTGGTGGAAAAAGTGGTGGGCAGCGAGATTTACACCGTCGTCAAGATCGGCGGCGAGCTGTCCAACAACAAGGGCATCAACCGCCTGGGCGGCGGCCTGACCGCGCCGGCGCTGACCGCCAAGGACATGGAAGACATCAAGACGGCCATGAGTTTCCAGGCCGACTACCTGGCGATCTCGTTCCCGAAAAGCGCGACCGACATGGAAATGGCGCGCCAGCTGGCCAACATCGCCGGCGAGGCCTTTGGCCACAAGCCGATGATGATCGCCAAGATCGAGCGCGCCGAAGCGATCCCGCTGCTGCAGGAGATCCTCGACGCCTCGGACGGCATCATGGTGGCGCGCGGCGACCTGGCGGTGGAAGTGGGCAACGCGGCGGTGCCGGCGCTGCAAAAGCGCATGATCCGCATGGCGCGCGAATCGAACAAGCTGGCGATCACCGCGACCCAGATGATGGAGTCGATGATCTTCAACGCCGTGCCGACCCGCGCCGAGGTGTCGGACGTGGCCAACGCCGTGCTGGACGGCACCGACGCCGTGATGACGTCGGCCGAGACCGCCTCGGGCCGCTACCCGATCGAAACGGTGGAAATGATGGCCGCCATTTGCGTGGAAGCCGAGCGTTCCGAGTACAACAAGCTGGACGCCGACTTCCTCAACGCGACCTTTACCCGCATCGACCAGTCGATCGCCTACGGCGCGCTGTTCACCGCGCACCACCTGGCGGTGAAGGCCATCGTGGCGCTGACCGAGTCGGGCTCGACCGCACTGTGGATGAGCCGCCACAACATCGACACGCCGATCTACGCGCTGACGCCGTCGACCACCACGCTGCGTAAAGTATCGCTGTATCGCAACGTGAAGGCATACAATTTGCTCCAGGAAGGCAGCAGCACCGCGGTGCTGAAGAAAGCCGAGGAATTGCTGGTCGCGCAGGGCGTAGTCAAGAAGGGCGACCTGATCGTGGTCACCTGGGGCTCGCCGATGGGCCAGGCCGGCGGCACCAATGCGCTGAAGATCGTGAAGGTTGGCGAATTTAGTTAACACCCGTCGTGCCGGCGCAAGCCGGCACCCATGCTGCGCCTGAATGGCAGCCGACGTATGGGCCCCGGCGTTCGCCGGGGCGGCGGTGACAGGTTTTTTTATTGTGATTGGAGTATTACCATGTCCCTCGTATCCATGCGTCAACTGCTGGACCACGCCGCTGAAAACGGCTATGGCATCCCTGCGTTCAACGTCAACAACCTGGAGCAAGTGCAGGCCATCATGGCTGCCGCCGACGCGCTGAACGCGCCGGTCATCATGCAAGCGTCGGCCGGCGCCCGCAAGTACGCTGGCGAAGCGTTCCTGCGCCACCTGATCGACGCCGCCATCGAAGCCTACCCGCACATTCCGGTCGTCATGCACCAGGACCACGGCCAGTCGCCGGCGGTCTGCATGGCCGCCATCCGCTCGGGCTTCAGCTCGGTGATGATGGACGGTTCGCTGGAAGCCGACGGCAAGTCGGTCGCCTCGTACGAATACAACGTCGACGTGTCGCGCGAAGTGGTCAAGTTCTCGCACGCCATCGGCGTGACGGTGGAAGCCGAGCTGGGCGTGCTCGGTTCGCTGGAAACCATGAAGGGCGACAAGGAAGACGGCCACGGCGCCGACGGCACCATGACCCGCGAACAACTGCTGACCGACGTGGCCCAGGCCGCCGACTTCGTGCAGAAAACCCAGTGCGACGCGCTGGCCATCGCCATCGGCACCTCCCACGGCGCCTACAAGTTCACCCGCAAGCCAACCGGCGACATCCTGGCCATCGACCGCATCAAGGAAATCCATGCGCGCATCCCCAACACCCACCTGGTGATGCACGGCTCGTCGTCGGTGCCGCAGGAACTGCTGGCCATCATCCGCGAATTTGGCGGCGACATGAAGGAAACCTACGGCGTGCCGGTCGAAGAAATCCAGGAAGGCATCCGTCACGGCGTGCGCAAGATCAACATCGACACCGACATCCGCCTGGCCATGACCGCCGCCGTGCGCAAGTACATGTTCCAGAACCCGTCCAAGTTCGACCCGCGCGACTTCCTCAAGCCGGCCCGCGCCGCCGCCGAGGAAGTGGTGCGCGCGCGCTTCCAGGCGTTTGGCTGCGAAGGCCAGGCGTCGAAAATCAAGCCAATTCCACTGGAAAAAATGGCGGAACGCTACAAGGCCGGCGAGTTGGCCCAGATTGTGAAGTAAAATCTCGTTTTGGAACGGCTTTAAGGCCCGCGCCACACACCCCGTCATTCCTGCGAAAGCAGGAATCCATGCTGACTCTGCTCAGCGGTGCTATGGATTCCCGCCTGCGCGGGAATGACGGTGGTGGTGGCGCGGGTCTGGCCGACTCTTTCGACCGGCGATCGAGGCTTCCTCCCGCCGGTTTTTGCTTTTTCATTACATTCCCCTGCTATGAACAGCCTCTACCAGTCCTCCATCAAGTCCCTGCCACTCCTCGGCCACGGCAAAGTCCGCGACAACTACGCTGTCGGCGATGACAAAATCCTCATCGTCACCTCCGACCGCCTGTCGGCCTTCGATGTTGTCATGAATGAACCGATTCCCGGCAAGGGCATGGTGTTGAACCAGATGACCGATTTCTGGTTCGAGAAACTGGGCCACATCGTGCCGAACCACCTGACCGGCGTGGCGCCGGAATCCGTGGTGGCGCCGGACGAGGTGGAGCAGGTCAAAGGCCGCGCCGTGGTCGCCAAGCGCCTGAAGCCGATCCTGGTGGAAGCGGTGGTGCGCGGCTACATCATCGGCTCGGGCTGGAAAGACTACCAGGCCACCGGCGCCATCTGCGGCATCCAGCTGCCGGCAGGCCTGAAGCAGGCCGAGAAGCTGCCGCAGCCGATCTTCACGCCGGCCGCCAAGGCCGACATCGGCGAGCACGACGAAAACATCAGCTTCGAGGACATGGAAAAACGCATCGGCACCGAACTGGCCACCAAGATGCGCGACGTTGCCATCAAGCTGTACACCGAAGCGTCCGAATACGCCGCCTCGCGCGGCATCATCATCGCCGACACCAAGTTCGAATTCGGCCTGGACGAAAACGGCGTCATGCACCTGATGGACGAAGTGCTGACCGCCGACTCGTCGCGCTTCTGGCCGGCCGACTCGTACGCCACCGGCATCTCGCCGCCATCGTTCGACAAGCAGTTCGTGCGCGACTACCTGGAAACCCTGACCGACTGGGGCAAGACTGCGCCGGCGCCGGCGCTGCCGGCCGACGTCATCGCCAAGACCCAGGCCAAGTACTTCGAAGCCATCGAACGCCTGACCGGCGAAAAGCTGAAGGCCTGAGCGATGAGCGATCAACAGAAGCCACTGGTCGGCGTCATCATGGGCTCGTCCTCGGACTGGGACGTGATGCAGAACGCCGTCAACATCCTCAAGCAGTTCGGCGTGCCGTTTGAAGCGCAGGTGATTTCCGCGCACCGCATGCCGGATGAGATGTACGCCTACGCCAAGAGCGCGCGCGCGCGCGGCCTGCGCGCCATCATCGCCGGCGCCGGCGGCGCGGCGCACCTGCCGGGCATGGTGGCGGCCATGACCATCGTGCCGGTGCTGGGCGTGCCGGTGCCGTCCAAGTACCTGCGCGGCGAAGACTCCATGCTGTCGATCCTGCAGATGCCGAAGGGCGTGCCGGTGTCCACCTTCGCCATCGGCGAAGCGGGCGCGGCCAATGCGGCGCTGACCGCCGTGGCCATGATCGCGTCGACCGACGCCGCGCTGGCCGACAAGCTGGAAGCCTTCCGCGTGTCGCAAACCGAGGCCGCCAAGGCCATGAAACTGCCGCTGGAATAAGATGACTGATCCGAAGTACAAGGCCATCCTGCCGCAAGCCAATCCGCCCGCCTGGCTGGGCGTGATGGGCGGCGGCCAGCTGGGCCGCATGTTTGCCCAGGCCGCGCAGGCCATGGGTTACCAGGTTGCCGTGCTGGAACCGTCGGAAGACTGCCCGGCCGGCCAGGTCGCGCAGCGCCTGGTCAACGCCGGCTACAGCGATGCCGCCGGCCTCGACGCGCTGGCCGCGCAATGCGCCGCCGTCACCACCGAGTTTGAAAACGTCCCCGCGGACAGCCTGTCGCGCCTGGCGCAATCGGTGTTCGTGGCGCCCAACGCGCATGGCGTGTCGGTGGCGCAGGACCGCATCGCCGAGAAATCGTTCTTCGTCAGCTGCGCCGATAAATCGGGCGTGATGCCGGCGCCGCACAAGGTGATCGCTTCGCAGGAAGACATCGACGCCATCGGCGACGAGCTGCTGCCGGGCATCCTGAAAACCGTGCGCATGGGTTACGACGGCAAGGGCCAGGTGCGTGTCAAGTCGCGCGCCGACGTGCAGGCGGCGTTTGAATCCATGGGCAAGGTGACTTGCCTGCTGGAGAAGATGCTGCCGCTGGCGTATGAGGTGTCGGTGCTGACCGCGCGCGGCCATGACGGCGAATCGGTGGTCTACCCGATCGCCGAAAACGTGCACCGCGACGGCATCCTGTTCACCACCACCGTGCCCGGCCCGCATGTGTCGGACGAGAGCGCACTGAAGGCGCAGAAGGCGGCGCAGGCCATCGTGGCCGAGCTCGGTTACGTGGGCGTGCTGTGCATCGAGTTCTTCGTGCTGACCGATGGTTCGCTGGTGGTCAACGAGATGGCGCCGCGCCCGCACAACAGCGGCCACTACACCATCGACGCCTGCGTCACCAGCCAGTTCGCGCAGCAGGTGCGGGCCATGGCGCGCCTGCCGCTGGGCGACGTGCGCCAGCATTCGCCGGCCGTCATGCTGAATATTCTCGGCGACGTCTGGTTCGAGGGCGACAGCGACACGCCACGCGAACCGGCGTGGGATGAAATCCTCGCGCTGCCGGGCGCCAATCTGCACCTGTACGGAAAGGACGATCCGCGCCGCGCGCGCAAGATGGGTCACCTGACCTTCATCGCGCCGACGCTGGAGCAAGCGCAGCAACAGCTAAACGCCGCCTGCGCCGTGCTGGGCATCGACGTCGGGGCGGCGCCGTGAAGCAGCCAGCCGCAAGCGTCGCCAGCGCGGCGGATATCGCCGCCGCCTCGGCCATTTTGGAAGAGGGCGGCCTGGTCGCGTTCCCGACCGAGACCGTCTACGGCCTGGGCGCGGACGCGGAAAACCCGGCCGCCGTGGCGCGCATCTACGAAGCCAAGGGCCGGCCGCACGACCACCCGGTGATCGTGCACGTCGCGCCCGGCGCTGACCTCGACCATTGGACCACCGACGTGCCGGAAGCGGCGCGCCAGCTGGTGCAAGCCTTCTGGCCGGGGCCGCTGACGTTGATACTGAAGCGCAATCCGGATATTCCGGATGCGGTATCGGCCGGGCAGGATACGGTCGGCATGCGCTGCCCGTCGCACCCGGTCGCCATCGCGCTGTTGCAGGCCTTTAAGGGCGGCAAGGGCGGCGTGGCGGCGCCCTCGGCCAACAAGTTCGGCAACGTCAGCCCGACCACCGCGCAGCACGTGCGCGACGAGTTCGGCATGGACGCGCACGACGACGGCGCGCTCAACGGCGGTGAGGCTTGCTCGGCCGGTCCGCTGGGCATGGTGCTGGAGGGCGGTTCGAGCGAGGTCGGCATTGAATCGACGATTGTCGACATGTCGCGGCTGGCAACGCATGGACCGGTGCTGCTGCGTCCGGGCCACATCAGCGCGCAACAGATTGCCGATGTGATCGGCATGCTGCCGGCCGCGCCGGACCAGGCTGCGCCGCGCGCTTCCGGCACGCTGGAGTCGCACTATGCGCCACGCACGCCGGTGACCATGCTGGCGGCCGGGGCGCTGGCGGAAACGCTGGGCAAGCTGCACGCGAAAGGTATCAAGGTGGCGTTGATCGGTCATGCGTTGCCGTCCGCGCTGACCGGCGCCGCGCATGCGCAGCGCATGCTGCCCGCCGACGCTGCCGGCTACGCCTACGGCCTGTATGCCGCGCTGCGCGATATGGACCAGACCGGCGCCGGCCTGATCCTGGTGGAAACCCCGCCGCAGGATGCCGCGTGGCTGGGCGTCAACGACCGTTTGCGGCGGTCGGTGTTCGGGTCTGCCGGCGTCATAGAAACGCTGCTACAAAGCTGAGCTTGCTTTCACCCCAAACGAAGGGGTCTGACCCCGTACGGGGTCAGACCCCGGCCCAGCGGTGTGCGGGTTCCAGCGGTGCCGTCCGCTCTAAAGCGCGCGCATGCCGTCCCTGATTTGCTAAGATGACCCTGTTGCCGGCCGACGACTCCGCCCGGCCATCTTGCAAGGAAGCGACATGCGCAACGTGCGGCTGGCTCTGATCCCCGTGGCATTACTCCTGGCCTCCTGCGGAGGCGGCGGCAGTGCCGACCACACCGGCGGCACGGTCGTCACCTCGCCACCGCCACCGCCGCAACAACTGCGCGGCCAAGCCATCGGCGGCGCCACGCTGGTGCCGGTCGCCACCAGCGGCGGCAGCGTCAATACCGTCGACCCGGCCACGCTGAAAGCCCTGGTCGACGCCGGCACCGACTTCGGCAGCGCCGTCACCGGCACGCCCACCTGCGCCATCACCACTTACACGCTGAAATACCACACCATCGACTCGGCCGGCGCCGACACGCCCGCCAACACCGCCATCATCGTGCCGTCCGGCAGCAACCCGGCCTGCCAGGGCGGCCGGCCGGTGCTGCTGTACGCGCACGGCACCTCGGTGCTGAAGAGCACCGACATGGCCAACCTGTCCGCCTCCGAGCCGCGCCTGATCGCCGCCATGTTCGCGGCGCAGGGCTACATCGTGGTGGCGCCCAACTACGTCGGCTACGCGGGCTCGACCGCCGGCTACCATCCCTACCTCGACGCCCAGCAGCAGTCGGCCGACATGATCGACGCGCTGCGCGCCGCCCGCAGCGTCTTCAGCGGCATCGGCGCCGGCGCCTCCAGCCGGCTGATGGTGACCGGCTATTCGCAAGGCGGCTTCGTGGCGCTGGCCACGCAGCGCGCCATGCAGACGCAGTATGCGTCCGAGTTCGCCGTGACGGCCGCCGCGCCGCTGTCCGGCCCGTACGCGCTGACGCTGTTCGGCGACACCATCTTCAACGGCGCGCCCACGGTCGGCTCGTCCGGCTTCATGCCGATGCTGATCAACGCTGGCCAGCGCGCCGGCGCGGCGCTGTACACCAGCCTCGGCGACATCTACGAGCCGAAATACGCCAGCGGCATCGACACGCTGCTGCCCGGCACCCAGGGCCTGGGCGACCTGGTGGCGGCCGGCAAGCTGCCGAACGACGTGCTGTTCGCCGCCGACTCGCTGCCGCAGTCGTCCGGCTACGCCAGCTTCTTCGGCCCCGACCACCTGATCAAGACCAGCTACCGCGATGCCTATCTGGCCGACCTCAAAGCCAACCCCTGCAACGCCAGCAACGGCACGCCGCAGTCCTGCGCGCCGGCCCAGCCGCTGCGCAAGTGGCTGCTGAAGAACGACCTGCGCACCTATGTGCCCGGCGTGCCGCTGTTCCTGTGCGGCGGCGACGAGGATCCGGTGGTCCCGTACGCCAACACCACCAGCACGGCGGCCTACTTCCGCGCGCAGGGCGGCGCCGGCCTGCAGCTGACGGTGCTGAACGTGGATGATCTGTCGCTGGGCGGACCGTCGCTGACCACCCGCACCGAATTCGCCGCCGCCAAGGAGGCCCTGCGCCGCCTGACGCTGAACCAGACCGGCAGCGCCGCCGCTGCCGACCAGGCCGTCAAGGATGCCTACCACGCCGGCCTGGTGGCGCCGTTCTGCCTGCGCGAGGCGCGCGCCTTCCTTGATTCTGCACCATCGCGGTGAACGCCCCTTTGATGTAGCGTAATAAACGCCGAGCAAGCGTTCTTTTTTTCTCACAACCATCTGTTTTTAGGGGTGTTCCTCTATACAAGAAGTAATGGGAATGGCATATTAGTCGGGTTGCGAATAGCACGGCCGTTCGTATCACAAAGCTAAAAAATATTCTTAGGAGACAACATGCGTCACACCAAACTTGCACTTGCTGCAATGGCCCTGGCCGTCCTTGCGGCTTGCGGCGGCACCGATCCGGCCCCCGGCGACCAATCCGTCAAAGTCAAATACAGCGCCCAGGTATCGTTCGGCGACAGCCTGTCCGACGTCGGCTCGTACAATGTCGGCACCGTGGCCGCGCTCAAGGGCGGCAAGTTCACCATCAATGGCGACAACACCGCGATCAACGCCACCCTGACCGGCAAGAACTGGACCGAGCTGACCGCTGCCCAGCTGGGTCTGCCGGCGCCATGCGCTGCCGTGACCGGCCTGGACGGCGACGCCACCAAGGGCTTCTCGGTGCCGGCCACGCCGCACGCGGGTTGCTATGGCTATGCGATGGGCGGTTCGCGTGTGACCAACCCTGTTGGTCCGAACAACAAGCTGACCGGCAGCGCGCTGGGCGCGCTGACCTACCCGGTCGCCACCCAGATCGCCAACCACCTGAAAACCGTGGGCGGCAAGTTCAAGGGCGACGAGCTGGTGCTGGTGATGGCTGGCGGTAACGACGCGCTGTTCCAGCTGGGCGTGCTGAGCAGCGCCGCCACCGCTGCCGGCACCGCTGCCGGCAACACTGCCTACGTCACCAGCCTGGTCGGCCAGCTGGCCGCCGGCGCGACCAATCCGCAGACCGCCGCGCAAGCGATCGGCCTGGCCGCCCAGACCGCCGCCGCGCAACCGGGCGCGACCCAGACCACCATCACCCAGGCCGCCATCGGCGCCGCCGCCGTGCAGCCGGGTAACTCGGCGGTCGCCGCGCCGACCGTGTACGGTCCGATGGTGACCAAGGCCACCGCCGACGCCACCGCCGCCGGCCAGAAAGCCGGCGCCGACTACGCCACCGCCCACGGTCCCGACCTGGTCGCCGCCATGGCGCAAGCCGGCACCGAGCTGGTGGCGCTGGTCAAAACCCAGCTGATCGCCAACGGCGCCAACTACGTGGTGGTCAACAACCTGCCGGACGTGGCCACCACGCCGGCCGGCCGCGCCAAGGATGCCTCGACCCAGGCGCTGATCAACGCCATGGTCAATGCCTTCAACAGCGCGCTGAGCAGCGGCCTGTCGAGCGAATCGAAAGTGTTGCTGGTGGATGTGTTTGCCGTCAGCCACGACCAGGCCACCAATCCCGGCCCGTACGGCCTGACCAACGTCTCCGAAACCGCGTGCGACCTGAGCACGGCCAAGAACCCGCTGGGCAGCTCGCTGACGTGCAACGGCAGCAACCTGAAATCGGGCGATGTCAGCCACTGGTCGTTCGCCGACGATGTGCACCCGACCCCGTACAACAACCTGCTGCTGGCGCGTTATGTGTCCAAGGCCATGGTAACCAAGGGCTGGCTGTAATTCAGGCCAACCGATATCTGGAGACGATATGAAGAACACGGTAAAACTGCTGGCGCTGGCCGCCGCGATGACGGTGGCCTCGGCCGCCTCGGCACAACAAACCGCTGGCACCTGGCTGGGCACGCTGGGTGTGAACAAGATCACGCCAAAAGTGGAGTCGGGCGACGTGTCGGCGCCGGCGCTGCCGGGCACCAAGACCGACGTCGGTTCGGACACCAAGCCGCGCTTCACGATAGGCTATCTGTTCACCGACAATATCTCGGCCGAGCTGGATCTGGGCCTGCCGTACAAGCACGAGCTGTTCGGTGCGGGGTCGATCAACGGCACCGGCAAGCTGGCGACGGCGGAAGTGCTGCCGCCGACGGCCTTCATCCAGTACCGCTTCCTGAATGCGGACTCGATGTTCCGTCCGTATGTCGGCCTGGGCTTCACCTATGCCATGTTCCAGAAGGAGCGCGGTTCGGGCCAGCTGACGGCGGTGCTGAACACCGGCGGCCCGGGCGCCACCTTCAAGCTGGATGACAAGGCGGCCGCCAGCTTCCAGATCGGCGGCACGGTGAAGATCAACGAGAAATGGTTCCTGGACGCGTCGGTCATCAAGACCAAGCTGAAGACCACGGCCCATTACTCGACCGGCCAGGCCCAGGAAGTGCGGCTGGATCCGCTGGCGGTCAACTTCAGCATCGGCTACGCGTTCAAGGGCTTCTAGGGCGTACCCCCAAACGAAAGGGTCTGACCCCGTACGGGGTCAGACGGGGACGCCGAGTCCCTGGCCGCAGCGGTGTGCGGGGTGCGCGGGTGCCGCGCACGCCGTACCCCTTGTTTATTGGAACGCTTGAATGCCAGTCTGGGCCCGGCCGAGGATCAGCGCGTGAATGTCGTGCGTGCCCTCGTAGGTGTTGACCACCTCCAGGTTGACCATGTGCCGGATGATGCCAAACTCATCCGAAATACCATTCCCCCCCAGCATATCGCGCGCCATGCGGGCGATGTCCAGCGACTTGCCGCACGAGTTGCGCTTCATCATCGAGGTGATCTCGACCGCCGCCGTGCCCTCGTCCTTCATCCGGCCCAGGCGCAGGCAGCCTTGCAGGCCCATGGTGATTTCAGTCTGCATGTCGGCCAGCTTTTTCTGGATCAGCTGATTTGCCGCCAGCGGACGGCCGAACTGCACGCGGTCCATCACGTACTGGCGCGCCGTGTGCCAGCACGCTTCCGCCGCGCCCAGCGCGCCCCAGGCGATGCCGTAGCGCGCCGAGTTCAGGCAGGTGAACGGGCCCTTCAGGCCGCGCACGTCCGGGAAGGCGTTCTCTTCCGGCACGAACACATTGTCCATGACGATCTCGCCGGTGATCGAGGCACGCAGGCCGAACTTGCCGTGGATGGCGGGCGCGCTCAGGCCGGCCATGCCTTTTTCCAGCACGAAGCCGCGGATCGCGCCCTCGTCATCCTTGGCCCACACCACGAACACATCGGCCACCGGCGAATTGGTGATCCACATCTTGGCGCCGGTCAGCGCGTAGCCGCCCGCCACCTTCCTGGCGCGGGTGATCATCGAGCCGGGGTCGGAGCCGTGGTTGGGCTCGGTCAGACCGAAGCAGCCGATCCATTCGCCGCTGGCCAGCTTGGGCAGGTATTTCTGCTTTTGCGCCTCGGTGCCGAACTCGTAGATCGGCACCATCACCAGCGACGACTGCACGCTCATCATCGAACGGTAGCCGGAGTCGACGCGCTCGACCTCGCGCGCGATCAGGCCGTAGGCCACGTAGTTCAGGCCGGGACCGCCGTATTGTTCCGGGATGGTCGGACCGAGCAGGCCCATCTCGCCCATCTCGCGGAAGATCGAGGTGTCCATCGTTTCATGGCGGAAGGCGTCGAGGATGCGCGGCTGCAGCTTGTCCTGGCAGTAGGCGGCGGCGGCGTCGCGCACCATGCGCTCGTCGTCGGTCAGCTGCTGGTCCAGCAGCAGCGGGTCATCCCAGTGGAATTGGGCGCGGGCTTGGCTCATAGATAGTCTCTCGTTATGGTGATCAATGCTGCCAGCATTCTATGCCCGCGCCCCGGTGCCGGCTTTTCAAAGAGCGACACCAATTTCCGTTTTTACCCCAGGCCGGCAAACTGGCCGCTGTGGAAAATCAGCGGCGGCGCCGGCGAAAATGCACAGAATTCCACCTCGCCGACAAAAATCACGTGGTCGCCCTCGGGATAGCGGCTACGGTTATGACACTCGAACCAGGCCGAGGCGCCCTTGATGATCGGCTGGCCGGTGCGCGACAGCTCGTACTCCACGCCGTCCCACGGGTTGATGCCGCGCGTGGCAAAGCGCTTGGCCAGGTGGGCTTGCTCGGCGTTCAAGACGTTGATCACATAATGCGAGTTGCCGGTGAAAATCGGCATGCTGTTGGCGCCATTGGCCAGGCTCCACAGCACCAGCGGCGGGTCCAGCGACACCGAATTGAAGGAACTGGCGGTCAGGCCGCGGAAACTGCCGTCCGCCAGCCGGGTGGTGATGATGGTCACGCCGGTCGCGAACTGGCCCAGCGCCTGGCGGAAGTGCGCGGTGTCGAACGTGCGCTCGCCGGCGCGGGGGGAAGTCGTGTTCATGGAGCCATTATGCCAAAGATTCGTACCGTCATAGCGGATTACCCCGGTTTGCGTTACAGTGAGCAGATGGGCAAGTCTTCTACGCAGGGGGAGTCATGGCTGGCAATATGGAAACGGCGATACTGGGCGGCGGCTGTTTTTGGTGCACCGAGGCCGTGTACCTGGAGGTCAAGGGCGTGACGTCGGTGGAGTCCGGCTACAGCGGCGGCGAGGTGGCCGATCCGACCTACGAGCAGGTCTGCACCGGCGCCACCGGCCACGCGGAAGTGGTGCGGCTGACCTACGACCCGGCCGTCGTCAGCTACCGCGACCTGCTGGAAATCTTCTTCACCATCCACGATCCGACCACGCTCAACCGCCAGGGCAACGACGTTGGCACCCAGTACCGCTCGGTCATCTATCACCAGTCGCCGCAGCAGGAAGCCACGGCGCGCCAGGTCATCGCCGAGATGGCGCACGTGTGGGACGCGCCCATCGTCACCGAGCTGGCGCCGCCGCAGACCTTTTACAAGGCCGAGGACTACCACCAGGATTACTTCCGCCTGCATCCGTTGCAGGGCTATTGCGCGTTCGTGGTGGCGCCCAAGCTCGACAAGTTCAGGAAGACGTATGCGAGCCGGCTGAGGTAAGCGCGGGCGCGCCGTCCTCGCCCAGCACGGCGAACGCCGGCACGCCGCCGTCGCCCAGCGCGTACGGCGCGGCGGCCGGCGCCGGCGCGCTGTCGGCCGACGGATACATGTGCTTGCGCGACCACGGCAGCACCGAGGCCCGCTGGCCGGCCTTGCGGCCGACGATCTGGTACAGGCTGATCAGGTCCTGCTCGAAGGCGTAGGCGCAGCCGGCCAGGTAGACGTGCCAGATGCGGTAGCGCTTGTCCCCGCCGAGCGCGCGCACGCGCTCGCCGTTGGCCTCGAAGTTGTCGGTCCAGATGGCGCAGGTGCGGGCGTAGTGGCGGCGCAGGCTCTCGACGTCGCTGACCTCCAGCGACCCCTGCTGCATGGCCTTGAGCACATGGCCGATGTGCGCCAGCTCGCCGTGCGGGAACACGTATTTTTCGATGAACTCGCCGCCGCCGTACGGCGTCTCGCCGTTGTCCGGGTCGGTGGAGGTGATGCCGTGGTTCATCACGATGCCCTCGGGCGCCAACAGGCTGTTTATGGCGGCGAAGTACTCCGGCAGGTGGCGGATGCCGACATGCTCGAACATGCCGACGCTGGTGATGCGGTCGAACTGGCCGCGCACGTCGCGGTAGTCCTGCAGGCGGATCTCGACCAGGTGCTCGAGGCCGGCGGCGCGCACGCGCTCCCTGGCCAGCGCGTACTGGTTTTCCGACAGCGTGACGCCGACGCAGCGGGCGTTGTACTGTTGCGCCGCGCGGATCACCAGCGCGCCCCAGCCGCAGCCGATGTCCAGCAGCGTCTGGTTGGGCCGCAGCTCGATCTTGCGCAGGATGTGGTCGATCTTCTTGAGCTGGGCGGTGGCCAGGTCCTCGTCGCCGTTTTCAAAGTAGGCGCACGAGTACACCATGTTGGGGTCGAGGAACTGCTGGTAGAACTCGTTGGAGACGTCGTAGTGGTAGCGGATCGCCTCGGCGTCCTTCTGCTTGTTGTGGCTGATGGTGCGCACCATGCGCGCGAACTTGCCCTCGGCCTTCAGCGTGCCGCGCGCCAGCGCGTTGACCACGGCGATCATGTCCTTGGCCTTGCCCTTGACCTCGATGGCGCCCTCGACATAGGCGGTGCCCAGGTTGGACAGCGACGGCGTCAGCAGGTAGCGCGCGGCCGCCATGTTCGGCAGCCGGATGGTCACGCGCGGCGTTTCGCTGGACAGGTCGACCTGCTGGCCGTTCCACAGCTCGATGCGCAGCGGCAGCGACAGCTGTTCGCGGACACCCGAGATCCAATTGCTTAACTGATTCTGTACGAACAAGATAACCTCCGAGTTCAGGAATAAAAAGACCACCGCAAGCGATGGTCTGGGGATCCGAACGGAGGCGGCCTGCTTACGGTTGCAGGCGTTCCTTCACCCAGCTGCCATCGGCTTGTTTCACGTACACGATCCGGTCATGGAACCGCGAGCGGCGTCCCTGCCAGAACTCGATGCGGACCGGGTCGAGGCGGTAACCGCCCCAGTGCGCCGGCCGCACCGGCTGCTCGCCGCTGGCTGCCGCGGCGGCGTCGTAATTGGCTTCCATCTGCTCCCGGCTGGCGATGGGCGCGCTCTGCCGCGAGGCGATCGCGGCGATCTGGCTTTTCACCGGCCGGCTGTAAAAATACTTGTCGCTTTCCTCGGCGCTGGTTGGCACCACCTTACCTTCGATGCGAATCTGGCGTTCGAGTTCACTCCAGAAGAACAGCAGCGCCGCATGCGGATTGGCGCGCAGCTGTTGCCCTTTCTGGCTGTCATAATTGGTGTACCAGGTGAAGCCACGCTGGTCGTACTGCTTGATGAGGACGATGCGCGAACTGGGCTTGCCGTCCGCGTCCACCGTGGCCACGCTCATCGCGTTGGGTTCATTGACCTTCGCATGCAGGGCCTCCTCAAACCACTTGCCGAACTGGGCGATCGGATCGTCCAGCACGTCCTGCTCCGTCAGACTGGCGCGGCCGTAGTCGAGCCGCAGGTCGGCCAGCACCACGCCGTCGGCCACCGCATGGTTGACGGCGATGGTGGTCTGCTCCGGCACCTGGCTGCGCGGCAGGCCGGGGAGAATGCCGCGCCGGACCTGCATCGCACTGCCCAGTTGCGCCATCTGTTCGGCGCTGAACAGCCGCTTGGCCATGGTCGCGATATGGGTTTCCTCCATCACCATGTGGGCCGCGTAGGTGTCGCAAAAACGTGCGACATCGCTGGTCGACAGCACGGTGCTGGTTCCGTTGGCGATCTGCTCAAGTTGCGTTTTGATTATAGACCAGTCCGTATCCATTTGCTTGTGACCGGCCATGATGGCGGGAACCAGCTCTGCCAGAAGGGAGGCGTCGGCGCCGCGCGCGGTGGCCTGCAGCATCGGCAGCAGGTTGTGCTCCTCGTCCTCGTGGTGCAGCTGGGCGGCGTGGTTGAAGTATTTCAGCACCGCTTGCGCGGCTTTCTGCGCGTCAACATCGGCGCCGTGCTGGGGCAGGTGGGACAGCAGGTTCTGCAGCGTCTGCAGCTGCTTGCGGATGCGGTCGTGACAATGCTTCAGCACGGCGATCGGCTGGCTGAAGTCGGGGGCGGTGTCGATCAAGGCGTTGCTCATGGCGTGGACTCTGGCTGGTAACACCGTCATTCTAGATTACTTCGCCGAACCGGGGATGGATGGGGAAAGGATTAGCCCTCCCTGGCCCAGCGCAGGCAGCCCTCCAGGCTGCGCTGCGGATTCGGCCCCCAGCTGGAGGCGTCCAGCTGGTCGCCCAGTGCGTCGAGCTGGGCCTGCATGGTCGGCTTGTCCTTGGCCAGGCAGGCCATGTAGGCGTAGCGGTTGCGCCGCGTGTCGCTCGGGTAGCGCTGCTGCATATCCTGGTAGGCGCGTTTCAGCGTCGGCCAGTCCACCAGGCTGCTCTGGAACAGCGCGTGGCCATAATCCTGTTCCGCCGCCGACGAATACAGCCGCGCATACATGCCGGTGCCGAACTGCGCCTTGCTTTGCTCGGTGGCGCGGCGGATGAACTGGTCCAGCCGCCGGGCGTCGCCGCCCCATTTGGGCAGCATCTGCGTCAGCGCGGTCAGGTACAGGTCGATGTCGTCCGGATTGCGCTTCAGGCCATCGTCGATGATGGCCCAGGTCTGCGTGTCGTCCCAGCCCAGGGCCTTGCCGATTTCCAGCAGCGAGATATGGGCATAGCTGTCGGTCATCGCCACCTCGGCATGGTCCAGCAGATACTGGGCGGCGCGCCGCAGATAGGCGTCGAATTGCTTCCACGCCGCGGGCGGCACATCCTTGGCGTAGCCGCCGCCGCGATACGACCAGGCATGGGCCGTCAGCGTGCGCGCGTACAGCACGTGCGCCAGCGCCGACGACGGATGCTCGACCGTCCATTGCAGCGTCAGTTTTTCCAGTTCGTTCAGGTAGGCTTCCTGGTCTTTCGGCGCCGCGCCGGTGACCTTGTTCAGGCCGATGCGGAACAGCTCGATTTCAAGCACGCCGTCGGCGCGGACGTGGCCGGGCTGGCGCAGCAGCGCGTTCTGCCGTTCCAGCGCCGCGAAGTCGCCCAGCCAGAAGTCCGTGGTGGCCTGCTGGCTCAGCGGCGATGGTTCGGCGGCGCCGGCCAGGGTGGCCGCGCACAGCGCCAGCGCCGGCAGCAGGCGCAGCAAACGTCGTGTCATTGGGGCGCCTCCGGCAGGGTCCACACCAGTTGGAATTTGTACGGGTTTTGGCCGCTCGGCTGGCGCTGCGCGTGAGCCGCCGCATACTGCAGCGCCGGGCGGTCGAACAGGGTTTCAAATGCCACCGGCCGCACGCCGCGGATGCCTGGCACCTCGACCTTGCGTTCAGCCATGCTGGCCTGTTGCAGCTTGCCGTTGGCGTCTAGCTGCACTTCGACAATCGAGGCGCCATGCGCCTGGAAGCGCGCGGCCAGGATGGGGAAGGGCGAGGCGCCGCTGTCGTCCGGCTGGTCGGCCACGCCGGCCAGGCGCTCGGTGACGTTGATCATGGTGCCATAGCGGTAAGCGTTGAGCGCCGTGGCCGGGGCCACGCCCTGTTGCAGGCTGTACTTGAACCACCACTGCTGCAGCATGCATTGCTCGACCTGCGGCAAGTCCTGGTAGGTTTTGCGCTCGCCCAGCAGCTCGGACGCCAGCACCGGCGTCAGCGCCGGCCGCTGCGCCGCTTTGCCGGTCTTGAGCAGCATGAGCGCGGCGTCTTGCGGCAGCGGCCGGGGCCAGGCGGCCAGCTTGGCGCGCGGCCGGCCCCAGTGCGCCAGCAGCTCGCGTTCGGCCGCCAGCATGGCGGGGCGCTGGGCTTCCGGCAGCGTCTGGATGCGCGCGATGCGGGCGGCGAAATCGCTTGCACGCGGGTCGCTTTGCAGGCTGCAGAACGGCGTTGTGCCGCGCAGGATTGCCAGCGTGGTGTCTTCATAGGCGGCGTCGCCCGGCTCCAGCTGCCACAGCCCCAGTTCGTTCAGCAAGCGCGCCCAGACGGCGATATAGGGTTCCCACGGCGCGGTCTTCTTGCCGGAGGCGTGATTGAACTGGTTTTCCTCCTCCAGCCACGCCGGCAGCAGGGCCTGGATGCGGGCGACGTGCGCCGCGCTGATCTCGTCGGCGGCGCGGCGCAGCGTTTGGTCCAGCGGCAGCTCGGCCGGCAGCACGAAACTGCGCGCCAGACCGTTGCGCAGGCCATCCAGCGAAGTTTGCTGCGGCGGTTCCGGCGCGGCCAGCGCCGTGGCGCAGCACAGCAGCAGCGGTAAGCAGGCACGCATGGCATTCCTTTCTGTTCAGAATGTTATCAAATTTGATATTAACATTGATTTGCCCGCAGTCCGTTAAAATGGCGGGATGAACAGCATTACTTCTCCAGACTTCGATGAAGTCGACTTTGACCGCCGCTTCGGCGGCATCGCGCGCCTGTATGGCGCCCATGCACTGGCACGCTTCCGCACCGCCCACGTCTGCGTGGTGGGCGTGGGCGGCGTCGGCTCGTGGATCGTCGAGGCGCTGGCGCGCAGCGCCATCGGCCAGCTGACGCTGATCGACCTCGACAACGTGGCCGAGTCCAATATCAACCGCCAGATCCAGGCGCTGAGCAGCACCGTCGGCATGGCCAAGATCACCGCGCTGGCCGAGCGCATCGCCCAGATCAATCCGTTCTGCCAGGTGCACCAGGTGGAAGACTTTGTCGAGCCGGACAACCTCGAGGCCATGCTGGGCGGCGGCCGCTTCGATTACCTGATCGACGCCACCGACGCCGTCAAGGCCAAGGCCGCCATGCTGGCCTGGGCCCGCCAGCACAACCTGCCGGTGATCACCATCGGCAGCGCCGGCGGCAAGACCGACGCCGCGCAGATCTCGGTGCGCGACCTGGCCAAGACCGAGCAGGAACCGCTGCTGAAAAAAGTGCGCAAGATCATGCGCGCGCAGTATGGCTTCCCGCGCGGCGAAAAGACCAAGTTCCACATCGACGCGGTGTTCTCGATGGAGCCGCTGAAGTTCCCCGAAAGCGGCGAGGCGTGCAGCGTCGACGGCGACGACCGCGGCGGCGGCGTGACCGGCCTCAATTGCGCCGGCTTCGGCTCGGCGATGGTGGTCACCGCCACCTTCGGCATGGTGGCGGCCGGCCACGCGCTGCGCCGGCTGGCCGATGACGCTCTGGCAACAAGCGCCCCGGACGCCGCCTAGTTTGCTATCATGGCGAGCTGTCTACCGACCTCATTGAAAGAAGCCACATGAAGCGTAGTTCCGTATTTGTTGCGATGTTGTTGGCCGCGACGCTGGCCCAGGCCCAGGCGCCGCAGGCCCAGCCGGCCGCCCAGCCGGCCCAGCCCGAGGCGGCGCCGGTGGTGGTGGGCTCCGCCACGCCGGGTCCGGCCGCCGAGCAATTGATCGTCACCGACACCAAGCTTGGCACCGGCGCCGAGGCCACGCCCGGCGCCACCGTCTCGATGCATTACTCGGGCTGGCTGTACCGCCCGCTGGCCAAGCAGATGCACGGCAAGCTGTTCGACTCGTCGATTCCGCGCGGCGAGCCGCTCGAGTTCGTGCTGGGCGCCGGCCGCGTCATCAAGGGCTGGGACCAGGGCATCGTCGGCATGAAAGTGGGCGGCAAGCGCACGCTGATCATCCCGGCCGAGCTGGCCTATGGCTCGCGGCCGACGCCGGGCAGCGGCATTCCGCCGAACTCGGCGCTGATATTCGACGTCGAACTGGTCGGCGTCAAATAATCGCAGCCGCCGCGCGAACCGGGGTAGACTGACGGTTCTTCCCCGTTCGCCGGAGGTTGTCATGCAAGTAGCCAACAACGTTACTGAACTGATCGGCCGTACCCCGCTGGTACGCATCCACCGCCTGGCCCAGGGCAGCGGCGCCCAGGTGCTGGCCAAGCTGGAATACTGCAACCCCGCCCACAGCGTCAAGGACCGCATCGGCCTGGCGATGATCGAGGCGGCCGAGGCGGCCGGCCAGATCCACCCCGACACCATCATCCTTGAACCGACCAGCGGCAACACCGGCATCGCGCTGGCCATGGTGTGCGCGGCGCGCGGCTACCGCTGCACGCTGGTGATGCCGGACACCATGAGCCGCGAGCGGCGCATGCTGCTGCGCGCCTACGGCGCCGAGCTGATCCTCACACCGGGCGCCGAGGGCATGCTGGGCGCGATCCGCCGCGCCGAGGCGCTGGCCGCGTCCGACCCGCGCTACCTGATGCCGCAGCAATTCAACAATCCCGCCAATCCCGAGGTGCACCGGCGCACCACGGCCGAGGAAATCTGGCGCGACACCGACGGCCAGGTCGACATCCTGGTGGCCGGCATCGGCACCGGCGGCACCATCACCGGCGTGGGCGAGGTCATCAAGGCGCGCAAGCCGGCCTTCCGCTGCGTGGCGGTAGAGCCGGCGGCGTCGCCGTTTCTGTCCACCGGCGTCAAGGGGCCGCATCCGCTGCAGGGCATTGGCGCCGGCTTCGCGCCAGCCGTGCTCAACACCGCCGTCTACGACGAGGTGATCGGCGTCGGCAACGAGGAGGCGTTTGACACCGCGCGCCGCGCGGCCAGCCAGGAGGGCTTGCTGGTGGGGATTTCGTCCGGCGCCGCGCTGTGGGCGGCGCTGCAGGTGGCGCGCCGGCCGGAGAACGCCGGCAAGCTGATTGTCACCATCATCCCCTCGTTCGGCGAGCGCTACCTGAGTACCGCGCTGTACGCCGGCCTGGCGGATTAGTGCGCATGGGCGTGGGCGGCGGGCGCCGGTGCCGGCGCTTGCAGGCAGCACTCCAGCGCCGCGTCGGCGGTGCGGATTTGCAGCGTGCTGTGCTGGATGGAGAATGCCTCGCGCAATTCCTTGCTGATGGCGTCGATGACGCCGTCGCCCGGATAGCCGGCCGGCGTCACCAGCTGCGCCGTCAGCGCGTTCTCGGTGGTGCTCATGGCCCAGATGTGCAGGTCGCACACCTTGCTCACGCCCGGCTGGCGGCGCAGGAACTGCTCGATCTCGGCGCGGTTCACATTGTCCGGCACGGCCGCCACCATCATGCGCAGCGACTGCGTCAGCAGCGACCAGGTGCTGGCCACGATGAACACCACGATGACCATGCTGACCAGCGGGTCCAGCCAGTTCCAGCCGGTGTAGCGCACGATCAGGCCGGCCACCAGCACGCCCAGCGAAATGGCGGCGTCGGCCGCCATGTGCAGATAGGCGCCGCGGACATTGATGTCGTCCTTGCTGCCGGACATAAATAACCAGGCCGAGAAACCGTTGATCAGGATGCCGATGCCGGCCACCACCGACACCGTGATGCCGGCCACCGGGTCCGGATGCAGCAACTGCAGCACCGCTTCCCAGGCGATGCCGCCGCAGGCCGCCATCAGCAGCATGGCGTTGAACAGCGCCGCCAGCATCGAGGTGCCGCGCAGGCCGTAGGTGTAGCGCTGGTTGGGCAGGCGCTTGGCCAGGATGGCCGCGCCCCAGGCCAGCATCAGGCCCAGCACGTCCGACAGATTGTGGCCGGCGTCGGCCATCAGCGCGGTGGAGTTGGCCAGGAAACCGTAGAAGAACTCGACCGCCACGAAGGCCGTGTTGAGCACGATGGCGATGGCGAAGGCGCGGCCCATGGTGTTGGGATCGCCGTGGTGGTGGTGATGGCCGTGACCGTGATCATGGCTGTGGCCGTGGTGGCCGTGCTGATGGTGTCCATGGTCATGATCATGGTGCGCATGGTCATGCTGGTGGTGATCGTGGTGCTTGCTCATGCTTCGGTCCCGGTGGAAGGTTCGGCGATATGTTCCAGCATATCGTTGAGTACGCCGCTGATGTGGGCATCGGCGGCGGAATAGAACACCTGCTTGCCCTGGCGCTCGGACTTGACGATGCGGGCGGCGCGCAGCAGGCGCAGATGGTGGCTCACGAGCGAGCTGCTCAGTTCCAGTGTAGACGCGATCTCGGAGACGGCAATCGGCGCTGGCATGCAGGCCAGCACGATGCGCAGCCGGGTCGGATCGCCCAGCAAATGAAACAAATCAGCCAGTTGCGCGATCTGCGGATCGCAAGTGGAATAGTCGTGTTGGCAGCTCATCATGGCTAACGTATGAATAGGTGTTCACATGTTAGCAGATATCGGCCACGGCGGCATAGTCTGACATTGGTGCGGCGCACCATCCTATGGCGGGCTGCAATCGTGCGTCTTAGCATGGCAGCAACAACAACACCATGGGAGAACTGCCGTGCCGACGGATTTGAGTCAATTGAGCGAACAATACCTGATGTACTTCATCGTGCCGCTGTGGCTGGCGGCCGGGGTGGCGGACTGGATCATGCACCGCCGCGCCGGCATCGAACATAACAGCGGGCCGAAGGAGTCGATGATTCACTTGCTGATGCTGGCCGAGATGGGCCTGCCGGTGCTGGCGGCGCTGTTCCTGCAGGTGAACGCGCTGGTGCTGCTGTTCATGATCGTGGCCTTTTTCGTGCATGAGGCCACGGCCATGTGGGACGTCAGCTACGCCGTCACGCGCCGCGTGGTGACGCCGCTGGAGCAGCACATCCACAGCTTCCTGGAAATGCTGCCGCTGATGGCGGTGTCGATGGTGGCGCTGCTGCACTGGCCGCAGTTCACCGCGCTGCTGGGCATGGGCCCGGAGACGGCGGACTTCAGCCTGCGCTGGAAGGCGTCCCCGCTGCCGCGCCAGTACGTGGTGTGGCTGATGGTGGCCATCGTGCTGTTTGAACTGCTGCCGTATGGCGAGGAATTCCTGCGCACCTTGCGCGGCCGCTGGCAGCGCAAGGTGCGGCGCGCCGCTTAGGAGTTGACGGCCTGGGCCCACAGGTCGACCGGGCCGAGGCGGTCAGCACCCTGGGTGGCCAGCATCCAGCCCGGATATTCCGGCGGCAGGGCGCTGACCTCATCCAGCAGGCGCAGTTCCTCGGCGCTGAGCTTGAGCTCGGCGGCGGCCAGGTTGTCCTGCAACTGGTCGACGCGCTTGGCGCCCATGATCACCGACGTCACCACCGGCCGCGACAGCAGCCACGCCAGCGCCACGCGCGCCGGCGTGCACTGGTGCGCCTCGGCGATCGGCTTCAGCACGTCGATGATGTTCCAGGCGCGGTCCTTGTCGACGATCGGGAAGTCGAACTCGGAGCGGCGCGAGTCGCCCGGCTTCTGGTTGTCGCGCGTGAATTTGCCGGACAGCAGGCCGCCGACCAGCGGGCTCCACACCAGCAGGCCCATCTTTTCGGCCTCCAGCAGCGGCACGATTTCGCGTTCGACGTCGCGCCCGGCCAGCGAGTAGTAGGCCTGCACGGTTTCAAAGCGCGCCAGGTCTTTCTGCGCCGAGGTGCCGAGCGAGCGGGCGATCTTCCATGCCTGCCAGTTGGACACGCCCACGTAGCGCACTTTGCCCTGCGTGACCAGGTCGTCCAGCGCGCGCAGCGTTTCGTCCACCGGCGTGACGCTGTCGTTGGCGTGGATCTGGTACAGGTCGATGTGGTCGGTCTGCAGGCGGCGCAGGCTGGCCTCGACCGCGTCCATGATGTGGCCGCGCGAGGCGCCGACGTCGTTGCGGCCCTGGCCCATGCGGCTGTAGACCTTGGTGGCCAGCACCACGTCCGAGCGGGCGATGCCGAGGTTCTTGAACGACTGGCCCAGCGTCTCCTCGCTGGCGCCGCCCGAGTAGACGTCGGCCGTGTCAAAAAAGTTGACGCCGGCGTCGAACGCGGTGCGCACCAGTTGGTCGGCTTCCTGCTGGCCGACATTGCCGATGTGCTTGTAGATACCGGCGCCATTGCTGAAGGTCATGGTGCCGAGGCACAGTTGCGAAACCAGCAGGCCGGTGTTGCCGAGAGTTTTGTATTGCATGATGTTGCTCCTGTCGTGAGTTAAACGGGTTGGAAGGATTGCCACAGCGCGTACGAGTCTTCGAGGAAGGCGTAGGCGCTGATCTTGCCGTCGCGGACCGTGCAGACCGCGGCGAAATCACTGCTGAAGGTGCGGCCGGTGCTGAGGATCTGGTGCGTGAAGTCGCCCGTCACCACCACCTGCTGGCCATTCTCGAACATGCGGTCGATGCGGAAGGCCAGCGGCTTGAAGTGCTGCGGAAAGGCCGCCAGCCACGCGCGCACCGCGTCCTTGCCCTGGCGCAGGCCGATGGTCGGCACCTCGGCCGCGCCCTGGACTTTCCACACCACGTCGTCGGTCAGGCAGTCCAGCGTGCGCTCGACGTCCTTGGCGAAAAACGTGTCCAGATAATGCTGGACCACCTGGGCCGGAGTCGGTTTCTTCATGATGTGCTCCCTGGATTAACGGTGGCCGCCGGCCAGCGTGATGGTTTCGCCAGTGGTCCAGGCCGACTCGTCGGAGGCCAGGTAGACCGCCGCCGGCGCGATGTCGTCCGGCACGCCGAGGCGGCCCAGCGGCGTGGCCGCCGTGATGCGCGGGCCGAAGTCGGTGTGCAGGAAGCCGCCGGCCTGCACGCCCTCGGTATCCACCACGCCCGGCTTGATGGCGTTGACGCGGATCTTGCGCGGGCCCAGTTCGGTCGCCAGCGCGCGCGTCAGGCCGTCGATGGCGCCCTTGCTGGCGGTGTAGACCGACGACTGCGCCGGGCCAAACTCGGTGACGGTCGAACTCATGTTGATGATGCTGCCGCCGTCGCGCATGTGCGGCACGGCTTCCTTGATGGCCAGCAGGTAGCCATAGACGTTGAGCTGGAAGTGGCGCTGGAACAGGTCCGGCGTCAGGTTTTCCAGCGGCTGGAAGTCGTACACGCCGGCGTTGTTGACCAGGATGTCGACGCGGCCGAACACCTCGGCGCTGCGGGCGAACATCTGCGCCACCTGGGCGGCGTCGCGCATGTCGGCCTGGACCGCGATGGCCTGGCCGCCAGCGTGCAGGATGTCGGCCACCACCGTGTCGGCGGCCTGGCGGCTGCTGGCGTAGTTGACCACCACGGCCGCGCCCTCGGCGGCGAAACGGCGGGCGATGGCGGCGCCGATGCCCTTGGAAGCGCCGGTCACCACGGCGACCTTGTTGTGCAAGCGTTGCATGTTGATTGCCTTTTGAAGTTGGGATGCCTCCAATATAGGCATTGATTTTTGCCGTGAAAATGCCAATAATCGGTGGATCATTTTCCAAAAATAGAAAATGCCATGGACTGGAACGACCTCAAATTCTTTCTCGCGGTGGCCCGCACCGGCAGCCTGACGCGTGCCTCGGCCAGCCTGCGCACCAGCCAGTCGACGGTGGCGCGGCGCATCGCGGAGCTGGAGGACAGCCTGCGCGCGCGGCTGTTCGAGCGGCACCAGAGCGGCTACCTGCTGACCGACGAGGGCGAGGAAATCCTGCGCCGCGCCGAGGCGGTGGAGGAGGGCATGCTGGCGGTGGAGCGCGGCGCCGCGGCGCTGGACGCCAACGTCAGCGGCACGGTGCGGCTGGCAACATCGGAAAACCTGGCCTGCGACCTGGTGATTCCAGCGCTGCCGGCCTTCATGCGGCGCCATCCGAATCTGCGGCTGGAGATCGTCACCACCACCAGCACGGTGGAGCTGGGGCGGCGCGAGGCCGACCTGGCGCTGCGCGTGATCCGGCCGAACAGCGGCAACGTCAAGATGCGCAGCCTGGGCAGCATGAGCTACAGCGTGTACGCCAGCCGCGATTACCTGGAACGTTATCCGCAGACCGGCAGCGATCCGCTGGCGGGGCGGGCGGTGATCACCTGGGACGAGGCGCGCGGCCATTTGCCGGCGGCGCAATGGTGGGCGAAGAACGTGGCGCCGGAGCAGGTGGTGCTGGCCACCTCCAGCCTGCCGACGCAGATCGCGGCGGTGTGCGCCGGCGTGGGGCTGGCCATCGTGCCGGACTTTCTGGCCACCGCGCCGGAGCTGGTGCGGGTGGTGCCGGCCGAGCGCGTGTTCAGCAACGGCGTCTGGCTGGTGACGCATGCCGACCTGAGCGCGTCGGCGCGGGTGCGGGCGGTGTCCGCCTTCCTGGCGGAGATTGTCGCGCCGACCTTCCGCTGATTATTTTTGCAGTTCGGCCGGCAACTGGGCGCGCAGCTTGGGGTCGAGGTTGTGCAGGGCCTGTTCCAGCCGCTCGGCGCGTTGCAGCGCTTGCGCCTGGTCGGCGCTCAGTGCTGGCGCTGGTGTGCGGAACAGCGCCTGGCCGCCCAGCACGATCAGCGCGCTGAGGATGGCGATGCCGGCGGCGGCCGCCAGCAGGCGCAGCTCGCGCGGCGTGATCAGCGGCGACTGGGTGGAAATCGGCCGCACCGCACCGGCCGGCGGCGTCGGCACGTAGCCGGGCGGGTGGGCGGCGCCGTGCGGCGCGTGGCCGTGGGCCGCCGGTTCGCGCGGGCTGTCATGGGCGGCGTCGTGTGCGCGGTGGCCGCCGTGGACAGGGGGCGATGCGGCGGGCGCCGCGCCGGCCAGCCGGGCCAGCTCGTGCGAGGCGGCGTCGATGCGGGCGACGTGGCGCTCCACCGCCTCCTCCAGCACCGCCTCGTTCAGCGCCACCAGCGCGAACACCGGGTCGTCGACGTCGATGCGGACGCCGGTCTTGTCAAATACCAGGCTGCGCAGCTTGTGCTGATCCATGGCCGCTTACCACTGCACTTGGTCGAGTTGCTCGAACAGGTCGCGGAACACCACCTTGATGCGCTGCTTTTCCATGACGTTGAAACGGTCGCTCTCGCGCACCTCGGCGGCGGTCAGGCGCGCCGTGTTCATCTTCTTCAGGTCGGCGCCAAAGGTATCGGCGTTGCGCGCCGTCAGCACCACGCGGCCGATCACGCGGGCCGCGTTGTCGGCGTAGGTCTGCGATTCGATGAACTGCTTGCCGGACGCCGATTGCAGCAGGCCGAAGTGCTCGTTCTCCCACAGCACCAGCGGCACGTTGGTGGCCTTGGCGGTGGAGACGAAGCCGGTGGCGGTGTCATGCAGCGTGTCGCCGCCGCCGACGATGGTGTGGATGTAGACCTTGCGGCCGGACTCCTGCAGCAGCGCGAAGCAGTCGTTCTCGATCAGGTAGCCCATCAGCGGCGAGAAGGTGTTGGCGCCGTTGTCGATGACGCAGTTGCCTTCCTCCTCCAGCAGGTCGATCATCAGCGCGTCGAAGCGCTTGGGATCGATGGTGCGGCTGTCGGTCATCACCGGCACATGCTTGACGTTCATCGCCTTGTAGCGCGAGAAGGTCGGATTCTCCTGGTCGGTGTCGTAGCAGCGCAGCGGCTGCTGGCCCTCGGCCACGTCCTTGCTGGCGATCCACTGCGCAAGGATGGTCGACACCAGCGTCTTGCCGATGCCGCCTTTACCCTGGAGAATAAAATGTACCGTGTTTTGCATTACCACTCCCGAAACGCAATGTGCAATGGGGCGAGAGTAATAGGTTTGTGGTCTAAAGGCAACCTGGTACGAAGCGAAAGCTTAATTGATGAAGCGGAGCAGGCCCTGCAGCGCGTGGATCACGGTTTGCTCGCGCACCGCGCGGCGGTCGCCGGCAAACACCAGCCGTTCGGTATGGACGGTGTCGGCGTTGGCCCAGCCGAAGCAGACGGTGCCGACCGGCTTGCCCGGCACCGCGCCGGTGGGGCCGGCGATGCCGGTGGTGGACACGGCGATGTGGGCGTTGCTGGATCCCAGCGCGCCGCTGGCCATGGCGCCGGCCACTTCCTCCGAGACGCTGCCCATCTGCGCGATCAGCGCCGCCGACACGTCCAGCATCTCGGTCTTGGAGGCGTTGGAGTAGGTGACGAAGCCGCAGTCGAACCAGGCGGTGGAGCCGGCGATCTCGGTGATGGCCTGGGCCACGCCGCCGCCGGTGCATGATTCGGCGGTGGCCAGGATCAGCCCCTTGTCGTGTAGCGCTTTGCCGACTTGCGCGGCGAGGTCGAGGATGGTGTCGCTGTTGCTCATGGCTGCTCCTTCCGGGATGGTGCTGAGTGGCTTGCTGCCACTGTACCATGCAGCTTGCCATCGTCGCAATCCTGCAAAAATGCGCGCTGTTGTGCGCCACTTTCTGCGCAGGCTGGTAAGCTTATTGAAGAGTACGTATCGAGCGGAGGCTCAATGATCAGCCAGACCGACATCCAACACGCCCGCATCCTGATTGTCGACGACCAGCCGGTCAATGTCGAACTGCTGGAATACCTGCTGACCTCGACGGGCTACAAGGACGTGCGCTCGACCACCGACCCGCGCGTGGTGGCCGGCTGGCACCAGGAACACCGGTTTGACCTGATCATCCTCGACCTGCAAATGCCCGGCATGAGCGGCTTCGAGGTGATGGACGCGCTCAAGCCGCTGGAGCCGGACGGCTGGCTGCCGGTGCTGGTGGTCACCGCCCAGCCGGACCACAAGCTGCGCGCCTTCGAAACCGGCGCGCGCGACTTCATCAGCAAGCCTTTCGATCCGATAGAGACGCTGACCCGCATCCGCAACATGCTGGAGATGCGCCTGCTGCACAACCGCGAGCGCAACTATGCCGCCCGCCTGGAGCAGACCGTGCGCGAGCGCACCGCCGAGCTGCAGCGCTTCCGCAGCGCCATGGACGCCACCGCCGACGCCATCTTCCTGCTGGACGCCGCCAACGCCGAACTGGTCGATGTCAACGACGGCGCCTGCCGCATGCTGGGCTACCCGCGCGGCGAGCTGCTGGGTGAAAGTGCCAGCCGCCTCGGCCTGGGCGAGCCGGGCGCGCTGCGCGCCCAGGCCGAGCGGCTGGCTGACTACGCGGCCGCCATCGGCCCGGCCCGGTCGCCGGAGCTGCACGAGCTGGAGCTGATGCGGCGCGACCTGATCGCCGTGCCGGTCGAGTTGTACTGGCAACTGCTGCAGCGCCCCGGCCAGCCGGCCGTGATGCTGGGCGTGGCGCGCGACATCAGCGAGCGGCGCCAGGCCGAGGAACTGCTGCAGCACATGGCCCACTACGACAGCCTGACCGGCCTGCCGAACCGCACGCTGTTCTTCAAGATCGTGGCCGACGCCATCAGCGTGGCGCAGGACAAGTCGCGCCGCATCGCCGTGCTGATGATCGGGCTGGACCGCTTCAAGAACATCAACGACTCGCTGGGCACCGTGCTGGGCGACGACCTGCTGCGCCAGTTCAGCAACCGGCTGGTGCAGACCGCGCGCATCCGCGACACCGTCGGCCGCGTCGGCGGCGACGAGTTCGCGCTGATCCTGACCATGAGCCGCGACCAGCAGGACGCCGTCAACGCCGCCAACGAGGTGCGCGAGGCGCTGCGCCAGCCGTTCGAGCTGGACGGCCACCAGGCCATCCTCAGCGCCAGCATCGGCATCTCGATGTACCCGGACGACGCCACCGACCCGCAATCGCTGGTCAAGTACGCCGACACGGCGATGGAACGCGCCAAGCAGGCCGGACGCGACGGCTACCGGTTCTTCACCGCTGGCATGAACGTGCAGGTGCTGGCGCGGCTGGACATGGAACTGGCGCTGCGCCGCGCCTTCGACAACGACGAGTTGCGCCTGCACTTCCAGCCCAAGGTCAACCTGCACACCGGCGGCTTCGCCGGCGCCGAGGCGCTGCTGCGCTGGGAGCGGCCCGGCTTCGGCCTGGTCTACCCGGCCGAGTTCGTGCCGGTGCTGGAGGACACCGGGCTGGTGGTGCGCGTCGGCGCCTGGATCATCGACGCCGCCTGCCGCCAGATCAGCACCTGGCTGGGCGACGGCACCGGGCCGGTGCGGGTGGCGGTCAACGTCGCCAGCCGCCAGTTTGTCGAGGGCGACCTGGAGGCGCTGGTGCGCGACGCGCTGGCGCGCCACCACACGCCGCCCGAGCTGCTGGAGCTGGAGCTGACCGAAACCTCGCTGATGTCCAACGCCGAGCGCACCATCACCGTGCTGAAAAGCCTGAAGGCGCTGGGCATCAAGGTCGCCATCGACGACTTCGGCACCGGCTATTCGTCGCTGGCCTACCTGCAGCGCTTCCCGATCGACAAGCTGAAGATCGACATCGCCTTCGTGCGCGACATCACCATCAACCCCAACGATGCCGCCATCGCGCTGGCCATCATCAGCATGGCGCACAGCCTCAAGCTGCAGGTGGTGGCGGAGGGGGTGGAAACGCGCGCCCAGCTGGAATACCTGCGGCGCAGCCGCTGCGACGAGGTGCAGGGGTATTTCTACAGCCGGCCGCTGGCGCCGGAGGCGCTGAGCCAGCTGGTGCGCGCGGCGCAGCCGCTGCCGCCGGCGCCGGGCGAGGCCAGCCCGCCGGCGCAGACGCTGCTGATCGTCGACGACGACGTCAACGTGCTGGCGGCGCTGCACCGGCTGTTCCGCCGCGACGGCTACCAGATCCTGACGGCGGCCTCGCCGACCGAGGCGTTCGAGCTGCTGGCGCTGCACGCGGTGCAGGTCATCGTCTGCGACCAGCGCATGCCGGCCATGAGCGGCACCGAGTTCCTCGGCCAGGTCAAGGAGATGTATCCGGAGACGATACGCATCATCCTGTCCGGCTACACCGGGCTGGAGGCGGTGCTGGACGCCATCAACCGCGGCGCCGTCTACCGCTTCTACACCAAGCCGTGGGATGACACCCAGCTGCGCGACAACATCCGCCTGGCCTTCCACCACTACTGGCTGATGCACGGCAGCGGCAAGCTGGCCGGCCAGCCCGGCGAGGACGTGACGGCCTTGCCGACGCTTCAGGAAGTGAAGTGATCGAAGCCGCCGAGCTGCAAATCCAGCGGCGCGCCGGCGGCGTCCACCAGCCGCAGGCCGGGCTGGGCCTCGATGCGGCCGACCCGCGTGACCGGCGTGGCCACGCTGGCGGCGATGGCCAGGATGGCCTCGCGCGACGCCACCGGGGCGGTGAAGCACAGTTCGTAATCGTCGCCGCCGGCGGCGCTGTAGGCACGGCGCAGCGCGGCCGGCTGCGTGGCCAGGATGTCGCCGGCCGGCAGCGCGTCGACGTCCAGCGTGGCGCCCACGCCGGAGCGCGCCAGGATGTGGCCGAGGTCGCCGACGAGGCCGTCGGAGATGTCGATGGCCGCATGGGCCACGCCCTGCGCGGCCAGCTGCATGCCCAGTTCCACGCGCGGCACCGGCGTGTGCATGCGCACGGCGGCGGCGCGCTGGCTGTCGGCGTCCAGCGGCTGCGCCAGTTCCAGCCGGTAACCGGCCAGCGCCAGGCGGGCGTCGCCCAGCGTGCCGGAAATCCAGATGTCGTCGCCCGGGCGGGCGGCGCCGCGGCGCAGCGCCTGGCCCGGCGCCAGCTCGCCGAACACGGTGATGCAGATGGTGAGCGGACCCTTGGTGGTGTCGCCGCCGATCAGCGCGATGTTGAAGGCGTCGGCCAGCGCGAACAGCCCTTGCGCAAAGCCGGCCAGCCAGCCGCGGTCGGCGGCCGGCAGCGCCAGCGCCAGCGTGAAGCCGAGCGGGCGCGCGCCCATCGCCGCCAGGTCGGACAGGTTGACCGCCAGCGCCTTGTGGCCCAGCCGCAGCGGGTCCTCGCCGGCGAAGAAGTGGCGGCCCTCGACCAGCATGTCGGACGAGATGGCGGTCTGCAGGCCGGGCGTGGGCGCGATCAGCGCGCAATCGTCGCCGATGCCCAGCGCCACCTGGGGCGGGACGGCATGCTGGGGACGCTGGAAGTATTCCTTGATGAGATCGAATTCGGAGAGCATGGGCGGCATTGTACCCGCTACGCTTGCAGCCGCTTGATGAGGTCCTGCATGCCGATCGCCGGCAGCGACTCGTCCGACAGGAACAGCCAGTCATGGTTGGCCAGCCGCACCGCCACGCCGTTGACGTGGAAACGGCTCAGCAGGTTGGGGGTGAAGAACAGCTGCGGCCCGGCCTCGTAGGAGGCGCCGGCCAGCACGATGTACAGCCGGCTGGCGCCGGCTTCGATGGTGGCGGCGTCCAGCGTCAACTGGTCAAGCTTGCCCTGGCCGGTGTGGATCAGGCCGCCCTGGGAGCGGGTGTAGACGAAGGCCAGCGGCTGGCCGCTCGCCTGCCAGCGCAGCAATTGTTGCCAGGCGGCGCCCTGCGGCGAGGCGCCGGCCGGTTCGGGAAGACGTTTGGACACAATCAAGGCGGACATGGAATTCTCCTGATGAACGGTTGACGGTATCAGCTTAGCCGAAACGCCGCCGCTTGCGCAGCGCGCCGCTTCGCATGGTGAAATATTGATAATTTCAATCATATTTCGTCATGTGATAGTCAAACGTAATGAGGGCGGAAAATTGATGATGTTGCGGCTATTGCGTCGCAACCGGCGCAAAAATTCGGCTAACGCCCGTCTTGCCTCATAAAAAATGCTGATAACGTTTATTGCTGTTGGTGAAAATACCTAGTTCTGCGCCAGAACCGCTCTGCTAAAATCACAGGCCTTCGATCGCAAAAATAGGAAGGCAGTACAGCATGGATTCGTCCCCTGAGAAAAAAGAAGCAATTCGTCAACAACTGCGCGCCTCGGCGCTGGAGTACCACGAGTTC
This sequence comes from Duganella sp. 1224, assembly GCF_013408245.1. GTDB lineage: Bacteria > Pseudomonadota > Gammaproteobacteria > Burkholderiales > Burkholderiaceae_D > Rugamonas. Next base: position 929,450 of record NZ_JACBYS010000002.1, on the reverse strand, counting down.
CCGACACCAGGCAAGATCAGCGTAACGCCCACCAAGCAACTGACCAACCAGCGCGACCTGGCGCTGGCCTACTCGCCGGGCGTGGCCGCGCCATGCGAAGAAATCGTCATCGATCCGGCCAACGCCTATAAATACACGGCGCGCGGCAACCTGGTCGCGGTCATCACCAACGGCACCGCCGTGCTGGGCCTGGGCAATATCGGCCCGCTGGCGGCCAAGCCGGTGATGGAAGGCAAGGGCGTGCTGTTCAAGAAATTCGCCGGCATCGATGTGTTCGACATCGAAATCAACGAGCAGGACCCGGACAAGCTGGTGGACGTGATCGCCGCGCTGGAACCGACCTTCGGCGGCATCAACCTGGAAGACATCAAGGCGCCGGAATGCTTCACCATCGAGCGCAAGCTGCGCGAGCGCATGAAGATTCCGGTGTTCCACGACGACCAGCACGGCACCGCCATCATCGTCGGCGCCGCCATCCTGAACGGCATCTCGCTGGTCGGCAAGGACATCAAGAAGTGCAAGCTGGTGGTGTCGGGCGCCGGCGCGGCCGCGCTGGCCTGCCTGGACCTGATCGTCGACCTCGGCTTCCCGCTGGAAAACATCTATGTCACCGACCTGGCCGGCGTGGTCTACAAGGGCCGCACCGAGCTGATGGACCCGGACAAGGAACGCTTCGCCCGCGACACCGAGGCCCGCACGCTGGCCGAAGTCATTCCGGATGCGGATATCTTCCTTGGCGTCTCGGCCGGCGGCGTGCTGAAGCAGGACATGGTCAAGGCCATGGCGCCGAACCCGCTGATCCTGGCGCTGGCCAACCCGAATCCGGAAATCCTGCCGGAGGAAGTCAAGGCCGTGCGCGGCGACGCCGTCATGTGCACCGGCCGCTCGGACTACCCGAACCAGGTCAACAACGTGCTGTGTTTCCCGTACATCTTCCGCGGCGCGCTGGACTGCGGCGCCACCACCATCACCCGCGAAATGGAAATCGCCGTGGTGCACGCGATCGCCGAGCTGGCGCACGCCGAGCAATCGGACATCGTCGCCACCACCTACGGCTTCACCAACCTGTCGTTCGGCCCGGACTACCTGATCCCGATGCCGTTCGACCCGCGCCTGCTGACCAAGATCGCGCCGGCCGTGGCCAAGGCCGCCGAGGAATCGGGCGTCGCCACCCGGCCGATCAAGGACCTGGTCGCCTACGAGGAAAGCCTGCAGCAGTTCGTCTACCGCTCGGGCACCTTCATGAAGCCGCTGTTCGCGGTGGCCAAGAAGGCGCCGCTGGACGTCAAGCGCATCGTCTACGCCGAGGGCGAAGAGGAACGCGTGCTGCGCGCGGTGCAGGTGGTGGTCGACGAAAAGCTGGCGCGGCCGATCCTGGTGGGCCGTCCGGCCGTGCTGGAATCGCGCATCGCCAAGTTTGGCCTGCGCCTGAAGCTGGGCGTGGACTTCGACGTCATCAACCCCGACCATGACGACCGCTACCGCGACTACTGGCACGCCTACTACGAGCTGACCTCGCGCAAGGGCGTGACGCAGGAATACGCCAAGCTGGAAATGCGCCGCCGCCACACGCTGATCGGCGCCATGATGATCAAGAAGGGCGACGCCGACGGCATGATCTGCGGCACTTTCGGCACCACCCAGCTGCACCTGCACTACATCGACCAGGTGCTGGGCCGGCGCGAGGGCGCCTGCGTGTACGCCGCCATGAACGTGCTGGTGCTGCCGCAGCGCCAGCTGGTGATGGTCGACACCCACGTCAACGAGAATCCGGACGCCAACGAGCTGGCCGCGATCACCGTCATGGCGGCCGACGAGATGCGCCGCTTCGGCCTGTCGCCGCGCGCCGCGCTGCTGTCGCACTCCAACTTCGGCTCGTCCGACAACGCCTCGTCGCGCAAGATGCGGGCGGCGCTGGAACTGATCAAGCAGCGCGATCCGTCGCTGGAAGTGGACGGCGAGATGCACGGCGACACCGCGCTGGACTCGAAACTGCGCAACCAGATCATGCCCGGCTCGACCCTGACCGGCGACGCCAACCTGCTGGTGATGCCGAACATCGAATCGGCCAACATTGCCTACAACCTGGTCAAGACCTCGTCCGGCAACGGCATTGCGGTCGGCCCGATCCTGCTCGGCTGCGCCAAGCCGGTGCACATCCTGACGCCATCGGCCACGGTACGCCGCATCGTCAACATGACCGCGCTGTGCGTGGTGGACGCGGTCGCCCAGCGCAAGGCCTAACCCCACCCCCAACCGGGGTCAGTGCCGACATTCGGACATTTTCCATGAGAAATGTCCGAATGTCGGCACTGACCCCGGTTTTTATTTCTCCTGTAACAAGATGTAAGTGATGTAAAACGAGCGTTTTCGATAGAAATCGCTTTGTAGCGCTCTGTTACAATGTCGGGCTACTAAGATTACCCACGATTTGGATAGTACTCATCATGCAAACAACAAAAAAAGCCCTGGTTACGGGCATTACCGGCCAGGATGGCGCGTATCTGGCGGAACTGTTGCTGGGCAAAGGCTATGAAGTCACCGGCACTTATCGTCGCACCAGCTCGGTTAATTTCTGGCGTATTGAGGAACTGGGTATCCAGGCGCATCCAAATCTGAAACTGGTCGAATACGACCTGACCGACCTGGGCGCCAGCATCCGCCTGCTGCAGAACGTGCAGCCGGACGAGATCTATAACCTGGCCGCGCAAAGCTTTGTCGGCGTCTCGTTCGAGCAGCCGGTGACCACCGCCGAAATCACCGGCGTTGGCCCGGTCAACCTGCTGGAAGCCGTCCGCATCGTCAATCCGAAGATCCGCTTCTACCAGGCGTCGACCTCGGAAATGTTCGGCAAGGTGCAGGCCGTGCCGCAGAAGGAAGATACGCCGTTCTACCCGCGCAGCCCGTATGGCGTGGCCAAGCTGTATGCCCACTGGATGACCGTTAACTACCGCGAGTCCTATGGCATCTTCGGTTCGTCGGGCATCCTGTTCAACCACGAGTCGCCGCTGCGTGGCCGCGAGTTCGTCACCCGCAAAATCACCGACTCGGTGGCCAAGATCCATCTGGGCAAGCTGGAGGTGCTGGAACTGGGCAACCTGGACGCCAAGCGCGACTGGGGCTTTGCCAAGGAGTACGTGGAGGGCATGTGGCGCATCCTGCAGGCCGATCAGCCTGACACCTATGTGCTGGCCACCAACCGGACCGAAACCGTGCGCGATTTCGTCAGCATGGCCTTCAAGGCAATCGACGTGGCGCTGGAGTGGAGCGGTTCGGCCGACAACGAAATCGGCACCTGCAAGAAAACCGGCAAGGTGCTGGTGCGCGTCAATCCGAAATTCTACCGCCCGGCGGAAGTCGAGCTGCTGATCGGCGACCCCGCCAAGGCGCAGAAAGAGCTGGGCTGGAAGCCATCGACCACGCTGGAACAGCTGTGCCAGATGATGGTGGAGGCAGACCTGCGCCGCAACAAGGCCGGTTTCTCGTTCTGATTCAAGGAGTACCCATGGCGGCTGAAGGCGAGGGCAAACGCGCCCTGATCACCGGTTTGTCCGGCTTCACCGGCCGCTACGTCGCGCAGGAGTTGCGCGCCGCCGGCTACCAGGTCTTCGGCACCATCACCCCCGGCCACGCGGCCGGCGAGGGCGAGTTCGCCGTCGATCTGCTGGACCGGGCCGGCCTGGCCGAAGTGGTGGCGCAGGTGCGGCCAGATGTGGTGGCGCACCTGGCCGCCATCGCCTTTGTGGCCCATGGCGACGTTGATCAGGTCTACCGCGTCAACGTGGTCGGCACCCGCAATCTGCTGGAAGCGCTGGCTGGCGCGGAGCACCAACCGTCGGCCGTGCTGTTGGCCTCCAGCGCCAATATCTACGGCAATACCGACGTCGGCGTGATTCACGAAGACGTGCCGGCGGCGCCAGCCAACGACTACGCCGTCAGCAAGCTGTCGATGGAGTACATGGCGCGCCTGTGGCAGGACAAGCTGCCGCTGATCGTCGTACGTCCCTTCAACTACACCGGCGTGGGCCAGCACGAGAACTTCCTGCTGCCGAAAATCGTCGCGCACTTCCGCCGCAAGGCGGCCGACATTGAACTGGGCAACCTGCACGTGTGGCGTGATTTCTCCGACGTGCGCATGGTCGCCGCCAGTTACCGCAAGCTGCTGGCCGCGCCGGCCGGCGTGGCGATCGGCCACACCTTCAACATCTGCTCCGGTCACGGCTATTCGCTGGGCGAGGCGCTGGACATGATGGCCGACATCGCCGGCTACAAGATTAATGTGCATGTCAACCCGGCCTTCGTGCGCGCCAACGAAGTGGTGCGCCTGGTCGGCGACAACCGCCGCCTGCAGTCGGTGGCCGGCCCGCTGGACATTGTGCCGCTGGCCGACACGCTGCGCTGGATGTATTCCGCATGACAGGTGCCGCCTCCCTGCGCGTCGGCCTGTCCGCCACCACCATCGAGCCGGCGCTGACCGGCGGCCGCATGGATGGCATCGGGGTCTACACGCAAGCGCTGATGGAACACCTGCCGCAGGCCGGCGTCGATGTCCAACCGCTGTCGTTCGCGCCGCCCGGCGATGCGCGCCGCCTGAGCGCCGGCCGCGCCTTGCCGCTGTCATTCCCGCTGGCGGTGATCGGCGACATGCTGCTGCCGTCATCGGTGCACCTCAGCACACGGACCGCGTTGGGCAAGGGCGCTGCGCCGCTGGACTTGTTCCACGCCACCGACTACCGCATCGTGCGCATGGACTGCCCGGTGGTGGCCACGCTGCACGACGCCGTGCCGGTGGCGCGTCCCGAGTGGGCCAGCCCGAAGATGCGCAAGCTGAAAAACTGGCTGCAGGTGCGTGCCGCGCGCAAGGCGCAGCATGTGATCGCCGTGTCGCACTACGCGGTGCGCGAGCTGGTCGAGCATTTCGGCGTCGATGAGCAGCGCATCAGCGTTGTGCATTCCGGTGTCGGCGCCGAGTGGCACGAACGCCCGTCTGCCGAAGAGCGCGACGCCACGCTGGCGCAACACCAGCTGCGCGCAGGCTACTTCCTGTTTGTCGGCACCCTGCAGCCGCGCAAGAACGTCGGGCGGCTGCTGGAGGCATACCTGACGCTGCCGCCGGTGCTGCGCTCCGCGCGCCAGCTGGTGATCGTCGGCGCCCAGGGCTGGCACAGCGAGGAACTGGTCAGGCAGATCAAGGCGGCGCAACAGAAGGGCGAGAACGTGGCCTGGCTGGACAAGCTGACCGACAAGCGCCAGCTGCGCCACCTGTATGCCGGCGCCGGCGCCTTCATCTTCCCGTCGCTGCACGAAGGCTTCGGCCTGCCGGTGCTGGAAGCCTTTGCCGGCGGCGTGCCGGTGGCCTGTGCCAACGCCACCTCGCTGCCGGAAGTGGCGGCCGGCGCCGCGCTGGAATTCGATCCGCTGTCGGTGGGCGAGATCGCCGCCGCCATGACCACGCTGGCGCGCGACGACAGCGTGCGTGCGCGCTGCATCGCCGCCGGCGAACGGCGCGCGCTGGAACTCACGTGGGACGCCGCGGCGCGCCGCACCGCCGCCGTTTATCATCAAGTACTGTCCCGCTGAACACCATGCGCGTCCTCCATTTCTACAAGACCTATTATCCCGACACCTGGGGCGGCATCGAGCAGGTGATCCGCCAGCTGTGCGTGGGCACCGGCCGCCTTGGCGTCACCAACGAGGTGCTGACGCTGAGCCGCGGCGGTCCCTCCGAAATCGACATCGAAGGGCACACCGTGCACCGCGTGCCGCTGGACTTCGAGATCGCCTCGACCGGTTTCTCGTTCGCCGCCATCCGCAAGCTGGCGCGCCTGGCGCGCAAGGCGGACGTGATCCACTACCACTTCCCGTGGCCGTTCATGGACCTGGCGCACTTCATGGCGCGCATCGACAAGCCGAGCGTGGTGACCTACCACTCCGACATCGTGCGCCAGAAGAATCTGTTGCGCGTGTACGGCCCGCTGAAGCGCCGCTTCCTGCACAGCGTGGACACGGTGGTGGCGACCTCGCCCAACTACCTGGCCTCGTCGCCGGTGCTGAAGCGCTTCGCGCACAAGACCCGCACCATCACCTATGGCCTGGATAAATCGATCTATCCGAAACCGTCGGAAGCGCTGAAGGCCAAGTGGCGCGCCCAGTGCGGTGAGCGCTTCTTCCTGTTCGTCGGCGTGCTGCGCTACTACAAGGGCCTGCACATCCTGCTGGACGCCATGGCCAATGTCGACTACCCGGTGGTGATCGTCGGCGCCGGCCCGATCGAGCAGGAGCTCAAGGCCCACGCCCGCCGCCTCGGCCTGACCCATGTGCAGTTCATCGGCGCGGTGGACGAGGAGGACAAGGCGGCGCTGCTGGAGCTGAGCTACGCCATGGTGTTCCCGTCGCACCTGCGCTCGGAAGCCTTCGGCATCTCGCTGCTGGAAGGGGCGATGTTCGGCAAGCCGATGATCTCCAGCGAAATCGGCACCGGCACCACCTACATCAACATCGACAACGACACCGGCCTGGTGGTGCCGCCGGACGATCCGGCGGCGCTGGGCGCGGCCATGCGCGCGCTGTGGGAGGACCCGGCGCGCGCGGCCGCCATGGGGCGCCGCGCCGAGGCGCGCTACTGGGAGCTGTTCACCGCCGAGAAGATGGCGCAGAACTATCATGCGCTGTACCGTGAGCTGGTGGCGCGGCCAAGGTAAAATAGGCTTTACCCACGATTTTGCGGAGATGCGCGTGCGCTGCCTGGTGATTGAAGACGAAGCCGAAACGTCCAGCTACATCTGCAAGGGCCTGCGCGAGGCCGGCTATGTGGTGACCGCCGCCGCCAACGGTCCGGACGGACTGGATTACGCCACCAGCGAGGATTGGGACATCATCATCCTCGATCGCATGCTGCCGGGCCGCATCGATGGCCTGTCCATCGTCGACAAGCTGCGCGCGCTGGGCAAGCAGACGCCGGTCATCATCGTCAGCGCGCTGACCACCATCGACGCCCGCGTGACCGGCCTGCGCGGCGGCGCCGACGACTACCTGTCCAAACCCTTTGCCTTCTCCGAGCTGCTGGCGCGGGTCGAGGCGCTGCTGCGCCGCAGCGCGCCCGGCGCCGACAGCACCCAGCTGCAGGTGGCCGATCTGCGGCTGGACCTGCGCACGCTGCGCGTCACGCGTGGCAACAAGGTCATCACGCTGCAGCCGCGCGAGTACCGCCTGCTGGAATACCTGATGCGCAACGAGAACCAGGTGGTGACCCGCACCATGCTGCTGGAATCGGTGTGGGACTATCACTTCGACCCGCAGACCAATGTGATCGACGTGCAGATCTCGCGCCTGCGCGCCAAGGTGGACAAGGACTTCCCGGTGATGCTGATCCACACGCTGCGCGGCGTCGGCTACCGCATGGGCGTGACGCCGCCGGACGAGGCGGAGCCGCTTGTTTAAGCTGCGCACCTCGATCGCGGCCAAGCTGGTGCTGGGCTACGGCCTGCTCGGCATCGCCTCGATCGTGGCCGTATCGGTGGTGTTCTACAGCGGCACCATCGGCGTCATCGACCAGAACATCGACGGCAAGATCATGTCGCAGACCGAGCGCATGCTGGACAAGGTTAACGGCAATAGCCGCGAGGCGCTGAAGGCCGAGGTGCACCGCCTGCTGACCGACGGCGTCGACAACGACCGCGAAATCTTCGAACTGCTGGACGCCGACGGCACCGCGCTGGCCGGCAATCTCGGCTCCTGGCCCGGCGTGGACCAGGCCCCCGACCTGGTGACCACCACCGTGCTGCGCTACGGCCGCAGCGCGCCGGCGCGCCTGTACCTGCGGCCGCTGGCGCAGGGCGGGGTGCTGATCGTCGGCCGCGACCTGAGTGAGGAAGAGGCGGTGCGCGAGGTGATCTGGCGCGCGCTGGCGGCTGGCGCCTGCGTGTCGCTGATGCTGACCATCGCCGGCGCCATGTTGTTCCGCCGCAGCATCGAGGCGCGGCTGGGCGAGATCCGCCGCACCGCCGCGCAGATCGAGGCCGGCGACCTCAGTCCGCGCATTCCGGTCACCGGCAACGACGAGTTCGCGCTGCTCAACCGCGACATCAACCGCATGCTGGACCGCATCGAGCTGCTGATGGAGGGCATCCGCAACGTCTCCAACGCCATCGCCCACGACCTGCGCACGCCGCTGAGCCGCATCCGCGGCCGGTTGGACGATGCGCTGCGCCACGACATGACGGTGCCGCGCCTGGCCACCGCCGCCCACGACGCCATCGACGACATCGACGACCTGATCCGCCTGTTCGAGCGCCTGCTGCAGATCGCCGAGGCGGAATCCGGCATGCGCGCGCGCCTGTTCGAGCGGCTCGACCTGGGCCGGGTGGTGGCCGACATCGGCGAAATGTACGAGGCCATCGCCGAGGACAGCAACATCACGCTGACGGTCGATGCCCCGGCCTCGCTGTACGTGGACGGCGACCGCAACCTGCTGGCCAGCGCGCTCGCCAGCCTGCTGGACAACGCCATCAAGTACGCCGGGCCGGGCGCGGTGATCCACGTGCGCGCCGGCCTGCACCATGGCCAGGCGGCGATGTCGGTGCACGACAATGGCCCCGGCATTCCGGACGGCGAGCGCGAAAAGGTGACGCAGCGCTTCTACCGCGTCGACAAGAGCCGCCACATGCCGGGCAATGGCCTGGGCCTGTCGATCGTCAGCGCCACCGCCAAGGCGCATGACGGCAAGCTGGTGCTGGAGGACTGCGCGCCCGGGCTGGTGGCGCGCATCGTGCTGCCCTTGGCCGTGAATTGAGCGGCTATCCAATTCGTAATGTGACCGCAAGCTTGTGGAAAGCCGCGCAGCCCTATGATGAGCTGTTCCTTTTCGGTCTTCCACATCATGCACGACTTAAGCGATATCGCCAGCTGGCTGCGCCATCATCCCATCTACCATGACTCGTCGGTGCACAGCACCTTGCCCGATCCGACCTTCGTCACCGAGGGCGAGAGCGTGGTGTCGTTCAGCACCAACAACTACCTGGCGCTGGCCAACCATCCGCGCCTGGTGGCGGCGGCCAAGGCGGGCCTGGACCGCTATGGCGTCGGCAATTGCGAGTCGCGCCTGCTGGGCGGCGACCTGGAAGTCTACCGCGAACTGGAATACCGCCTCGGCGCGCTCAAACACAAGAGCGACGCGGTGCTGTTCGTGACCGGCTACATGACCAACATCGGCGTGCTGTCGTCCATCGTCAAGGCGGCCACGCTGGCGCGCCTGCACGGCTTCCGCTCGAAGAAGCGCCACAAGTATGCCTACTACTCGGACGAGTTCAATCACATCTCGATCCGCGAGGGCATCCAGATGTCCGGCGCGCTGCGCTACAACTACCGCCACTGCGACATGAATCACCTGGAGTCGCTGCTGCAGGCCGGCGCCGCCGAGGGCACCACGCCGATCATCGTCAGCGACGGCGTGTTCAGCATGGAGGGCACCATCGCGCCGCTGCCGGAGCTGGTGGCGCTGGCCGAGCGCTTCGGCGCGCTGCTGTACATCGATGATGCCCACGCCACCGGCATCCTGGGCGCCACCGGCGGCGGCACCTCGGAGCACTTCAACTGCTACAGCACCAACATCATGCAGATGGGGACGCTGAGCAAGGCGCTCGGCTGCATCGGCGGCTTTGTGGCGGTGGAAAAGGAAGTGGCGGACGTGATCCGCCTGACCAGCTCCGCCTACGGCTTCACCTGCCCGCCGCCGCCGGACCAGGCGGCGGCGCTGCTGGCCGCGCTGGACATCCTGGAAGACGAGCCGCAGCGCCGCCAGCGCCTGTGGGACAACCAGCGCTACTTCATCGAGCGCATGGCGCCGCTGGGCTACACCATCATCTCGACCGCCACGCCGATCCTGCCGGTGCTGATCGGCGACGCCGAAACCTGCCAGCGCTACGCGATGGCGCTGCGCGCCGAGGGCGTGCACGTGGATTCGATCCAGTTCCCGGCCGCGCCGGTGGGCCAGGCGCGCCTGCGCTTCATGATGAATGCCGGCCACACCCGGGCGCAGATCGACCACGCGGTCAGCGTGATGGCGCGCCTGGCCGGCCGCGGCGAACGCCTGGTGGCGTAATCAACGCTCTGCCCAGCGCTCCTTGATTTCAAGCAGCGCGGGCATCTGTTCAATGAAGACGTCGACCAGGCGTCCTTCAAAATGCCGGTCGCGCTGCGCCAGCATGTGTTCCACCGCTTTCTCCACCGGCCACGCCTCCTTGTAGGGGCGGGCCGAGGTCAGCGCGTCGAACACGTCGGCCACGGCGACGATGCGGCCCACCAGCGGGATCTCCTCGCCTTGCAGGCCGTTCGGATAGCCGCTGCCGTCCCACTTCTCGTGGTGGCTCATGGCGACGTCGTAGGCCATGGCCAGCATGCCGGCCGGGTGCTGGCCGATGATGTCGCCGCCGATGCTGGCGTGCGACTGCATCACCTGCCATTCCTCCGGGTCCAGCGGGCCGGGCTTGCGCAGGATGCTGTCCGGGATGCCGATCTTGCCGACGTCGTGCATCGGCGCCGCGTGCAGCAGGTCCTCCGCCTCGGCCTCGCTCATGCCGATGGCCAGGCCGAGGATGCGCGCGTAGTGGCTCATGCGGATCACGTGCAGGCCGGTTTCGTTGTCCTTGTATTCGGCCGCCAGGCCGAGGCGCTGGACGATTTCCAGGCGCGTCTTCTTCAGCTCACCCACGCCCACCAGCGACAGGTGGGTGCGCACCCGCGCGCGCACGATGGGCGGGCTGACCGGCTTGGTGATGTAGTCGACCGCGCCGGCCTCGAAGCCGATCACTTCGTCGTCGGTGTCGTTGAGGGCGGTGACGAAGATCACCGGGATGTGGGCGGTGACCGCGTCGGCCTTCAGCAAACGGCAGGTTTCGTAGCCGGTCATGCCCGGCATCATCACGTCCAGCAGAATCAGCTGCGGCTGTTCGGAGCGCGCCAGCTCCAGCGCGCGCGGGCCGTCCTTGGCGAACAGCAGGCGGTACTGGTCCTGCAGGATATGGCGCAGCAGTTGCAGGTTGCTGGCCTCGTCGTCCACCACAAGAATTTGCGGCTGGTTGGCGGGGTGGGTGGTCATCATGGCGTCTCCATCGACAGGCTGGCCTGCAGCGCTTGCAGCGCGGCCAGGGCCTGCGGAAAATCGAAATCGTTCAAGGCGTCGCGCACCGCGTCGAGCTGCTGCGCGAGCCGCGGCGGGGCGCCGGTGAGCGCCGCCTGCAGCGCGGTCAGGGCGGCGTCGTTCAGCGCGCCGCGCTGCAGGAAAGGCAGCAGCGCGGCCGACTTCTGGCGGGCGATCGCCAGGTCGAACACGGCGGCCGGCGGCGGCGCCTCCAGCCGCGCCCCGCGCGGCGGCGCCAGCGCGTGGATGGCGCTCAGCGCCGCGTCCATCTGGCCGGCCAGCGTGCGCTGCGCCTGCGCCAGTTCGGTCTTCAGCGCGGCCGAGGCAGCGGCGCCGTCGGCGTCACCGTCATCGTCGCCGCCGCGCTGCGGCGAGCCGCACAGCTTCTCGATCTGCGCCAGCGTGGCGCTGATCTGTTCCAGGCCGATGTTGGCGGCCACGCCGCGCACCTTGTGGCTCCAGGCTTGCGCCTCGGCCAGGCGGGCCTCGCTGGCACCGGCCAGCAGCTTGGCCAGCGTGGCGGCGGCGCTGCCGTAATCGGCCACGAAGCGGTGCAGCGCCTGGTGATAGGCGGCCTCCTGGTCGCCCCAGCGCTGCAGGCCAGCCTTCTGATTCAGCACGCGCTGGCGCGGCGCCTCGGCCGGCGGCGGCGCCGACGCCAGCGCCGGCAGCTGGAGCACCTTGGCGATTTCGTGCGACAGCGCATGCCAGTCCACCGGCTTGGAGGCGAAACCGTCCATGCCCGCGACCGCGGCCGCCTCGCGGTGCGCGGCCAGCACGCTGGCCGTCATCGCCACGATCGGCAGACGGGCGCCGCCACCCTGCTGTTCGCGCGCGCGGATGGCGCGGGTGGCGGCCAGGCCGTCCATCAGCGGCATCTGCATGTCCATCAGCACCACGTCGTAGCGCTGTTCGGCCGACATGCGCACCGCCTGCATGCCGTCGTGCGCGCGCTCCAGCGTGTGGCCGCGCTTGGCTAGCAGCAGCGACAGCAGCTCCAGGTTCTGCGGCACGTCGTCGGCCGCCAGCACGCGCAGCGGCGGCAGCGGATAGTCGAAGCGCTCGCTGCTCTGCGCCTGGCCGTTGCGCGCCGGCTCCAGCGGCAGCAGCACGTGGAAGGTGGTGCCCACGCCCGGCGTGCTCTCGGCCCAGATCTTGCCGCCCATGAGGCCCACCAGCTGGCGGCTGATGGTGGTGCCCAGGCCGGTGCCGCCGAAGCGGCGCGTCATCGAGGCGTCGGCCTGCGTGAACGGATCGAAGATGGCGTGGATGCGCTCCGGCGCGATGCCGATGCCGGTGTCCTCGACGGCGATGTGCAACTGGCCCTGTTGCACGCCGGCGCGCAGGCACACCTTGCCGGCGGCGGTGAACTTGATGGCGTTGTCCAGCAGGTTGCCGAGGATCTGGCGCATGCGCAGCTCGTCGCCGTGCAGCCAGGCCGGCAGCGCCGGGTCGTAGGCGATGTCGATCACCAGCCCCTTGGCGCGGGCGTTGCTGCCGAAGGTGGACGCCAGTTCGTCGATCAGCCCGAGCAGCGTGTAGTCGTCCGGTTCCAGCTCCACCGCGCCCTTGTCCAGCTTGGCGGTGTCGAGGATTTCGTTGAGCAGCCGCAGCAGCGAGCGGCCTTCCTTGCGCACCGTGTCCAGGTGGCGGCGCTGCTCGGCGTTGAGGTCGGTGTCCAGCAGCACGTCGGTGAAGCCGAGGATGGCGTTCATCGGCGTGCGGATCTCGTGGCTCATGTTGGCGACGAAGCTGGCGCGCGCGGCGGCCGCCTTTTCGGCCGTGTCCTTGGCCTTGCGCAGTTCCTGCTCCATCTCGCGGCGTTCGCTGATGTCGAGGATCACGCCGTCGATCCAGCGGATCGCCGGGTTGCTCTCGTCCTGCGTGACCGCGCCGTGTTCCCACATGAAGCGCCGGCTGCCGTCGGCGTGGTTCAGGCACCACTCGACCTGGTAGGTCGCCAGCTCGGCGACGCTGCGTGCGATCTCGGCCGCCACGCGCTCGCGGTCTTCCTCGCAGATCAGCGAGCCGAGCGTGCGGGTGCGCCGGGCGCCGACGAAATCGCTGGCCGGATAGCCGGCCACCCGCTCGATGCCGTCGCTGACGAACACCGGCGGCGCGTCGAACGCCATGCTGCTGCGGAAGGAGATGCCGGGGATGTTGCCGATCAGGGAGCGGAACTGCTGTTCGCTGTCGCGCAGCGCCTGCATGATGGCGCGCCGCTCGCTGATGTCGGTAATGAACAGCACGAACAGGTCGCGCTGCCCCAGCCGGGCATGGCCCAGCGCGCGGCGGATCGGCAGCGTGCTGCCGTCCTTGCGCAGCGCCATCACCTCGCTGCCCTTGCCCGGCACGGCGGCGTCTGCGGTGCGCAGGTAGTTGAGCAGGCCGTCGCGCTCCGAGCGCTCGACGTCGGCCATCAGCAGGCGGATGTTGCGGCCGACGATGTCGTCGCGCGCCCAGCCGAAGATGCGTTCGGCCGAGGCGTTGAATTCGTGGACCACGCCGGCGCGGTCGATGGTGATGACGCCGTCGACGGTGGTGGTCAGCAGCGCGCGCATCCAGGCTTCGCTCTCGGCCTGCTGGCGGTACATCTCGCGGTAGCGCAGCATGCCGTTGGCGGCCATGGCGAACACGGTGACCGCCACCGTGACCAGCGCCAGTGCCAGCGCCACGAAGGTGGAGTTCTGCTGCGGCGAGGCGTCGAGCGGCAGCCGGCCGATGAAGCGCGCCGCCGCCATGCCGGTGTAGTGCATGCCGGCGATGGCGCAGCCCATCACCACCGCGCTGATGGCGCCGACCACGTGGCGCGGCAGGCGCAGCGTGCGCAGGCCAAAGCGTATCCACAGCGCCAGCGTGGCCAGCACCACCGCCACCACGATCGACAGGCCGAACATGAAGGGATCGTAGTGCAGCCGCAGCGCGGTCTGCATGGCCGCCATGCCGGTGTAGTGCATGGCGCCGATGCCGGCGCCGACCAGCACGCCGCCGCTGACCAGCGAAATGGCGCTCAGGCGCCGCATGCTGATGATGTACAGCGCCACCCACGACGCGGCCAGGCTGGGCAGCACCGACAGCAGCGTCAGCTCGTGGTTGTAATCGACGTCGGTGCACAGATTAAACGCCAGCATGCCGATGAAGTGCATCGACCACACGCCGCAGCCCAGCGCCAGGCTGCCGGTGCCGAGCATGGTGGCGCGCAGCCCGCGCGTGGTGGCCAGGCGCGCCTGCGCCGCCACTTGCAATCCCATCCATGATGAGAAGATGGCAACCAGGATCGAGAGGATGACCAGCGGCGGCGAATACGTGCCGTAGTGGAGCAGGGACGGATCGTCCGGAGAAGTGAAGAGTTCCAGCATGATGCGGACACCATATCACAGAAAAAAGCGCCGCCATGCAGTTATTGCTTTAAAGACAAATATGTTTGATACTTGCCGGGCTGATCCGCATTTTGCCGGATCTCACTATGGGATACTTTGACAACAATGGCTTTCCTGACGAAGAAGAAAATGGCGCTGGCCATCGGCCTGCTGCTGATCGGCGGCGGCGCGGCCGCCTACTACGCCAAAAGCAAGACCCCGGTGGTGGAGGCGCCGCGCTTCCGCACGGCGGCGGTCGACACCGGCAACATCACGCAGACGGTAACGGCCACCGGCACCATCAACCCGGTGGCGCTGATTAACATCGGTTCCCAGGTGTCCGGCACGGTGAGCGAATTGAAGGCGGACTTCAACGACCACGTGACCAAGGGCCAGGTGCTGCTCAAGCTCGACCCGACCATCTTCAACGCCCAGATCCGCCAGGCCGACGCCCAACTGGCGTCGGCGCGCGCCTCGCTCAAGCTGGCGCAGGCCACGCACCAGCGCAATCAGTCGCTGCTGGCGCAGAACTACATCTCGCCGCTGGCGCTGGACCAGTCCAAGCGCGAGGTCGATGTGGCGCAGGCCAATATCCAGCTGGCGCAGGCGCAGCTGGCGCGCGCCCAGGCCGACCTGGATAACTCGGTGATCCGCTCGCCGATCGATGGCGTGATCATCAAGCGCACCGTCGACCTGGGGCAGACGGTGGCGGCGTCGTTCACCACGCCGCAGCTGTTCCAGATCGCCCGCGACCTGACCAAGATGCAGATCGACACCAGCGTGTCGGAGGCGGACGTCGGCTCGCTGAAGGAGGGGCAGGAGGCGCGCTTCGTGGTGGACGCCTATCCGGACAAGGAATTCAACGCCCGCATGCGCCAGTTCCGCCTGGCCGCGAATGTGGTCAACAGCGTGGTGACGTACAACGTGGTGCTGGACGTCGACAACCAGGACGAGCTGCTCAAGCCGGGCATGACGGCGCAGGTGCGTCTGCTGGTGGGCAACAGGCAGAACGTGCTGCGGGTGCCGACCGCCGCGCTGCGCTTCCGCCTCAGCGACGAAGAGATCGAGAAGCAGAAGAAGCTGGCGGCGGCATCCGCCCCGGCCTCGGCCAGCGCCAGCGCAAGTGCCAGCGCTAGCGCGGCCACCGACGCGGCGCAAGACGACGACGCCTCGTTCCGCACCAAGGCCGACCTGGCGCGCAGCTTCCGCATCTACACGCTGGACGCGAAAAACCAGCCCAAGGCGCAGGACGTGAAAATCGGCCTGTCCAACTTCCGCTACACCGAAGTGCTGGCCGGCGACCTGAAAAAGGGCGACAAGGTGATCACCCGCGCCATCGGCAACGACAAAGAAGGTGGCATGTGACCGCGCCCGGCCTGTTGATCGACATCCGCCAGGTCACCAAGAGCTACTTCTCCGGCAGCGTGGAGACGCAAGTCCTGCACGGCATCGACCTGGCCGTGCCGCGCGGCGACTTCCTGGCGGTGATGGGGCAGTCCGGCTCCGGCAAGTCGACGCTGATGAATATCTTCGGCTGCCTGGACCAGGCCAGCGGCGGCAGCTACCTGCTGGACGGCGTCGACACGCTGACGCTGTCGCGCAACCAGCTGGCCACCATCCGCAACCGCACCATCGGCTTCGTGTTCCAGAGCTTTAACCTGATCAAGCGCATGAGCGTGGCGGAGAACGTGGCGCTGCCGCTGATTTACGCCGGCGTGTCGCGCGCCAAGGCGCATGCCAAGGCCTTGATAGAACTGGAACGCGTGGGCCTGGCGGCGATGGCCAAACGCACGCCGAACCAGCTCTCCGGCGGCCAGCAGCAACGGGTGGCGATCGCGCGCGCGCTGGTGGGCGATCCGCCGCTGATCCTGGCCGATGAACCGACCGGCAACCTCGATACGCAGACCAGCGTCGAGATCATGCGCTCGTTCCAGCAGCTGAACCAGGAGCGCGGCATCACCATCCTGCTGGTGACGCACGAGCCGGACATCGCCGCCTACAGCAAGCGCCTGATGCGCCTCAAGGATGGCCGGGTGCTGTACGACGGCCCGTCCGCCGAGGGGCTGCGCCAGCTGGCGCAAAGCCATGAACCCGTGACGGTATAAACAATATGAATCCTTTACAGATAGTGGTGGAGGCGTTTCGCTCGATGCTGGCGAACCGCCTGCGGACCTTGCTGACCATGCTGGGCATCATCATCGGCATCACCTCGGTGGTGCTGCTGCTGGCGGTGGGCGACAGCATGAAGCGCTTCATCGCCAAGGAGCTGGAGCAGCTGGGCACCAATATGCTGTTCATCTCCCCCGGCGGCGACCGCGCGCAGCAGCAACGCATGCGTACCGGCGCGCAGCCGGCGATGACCATCGCCGACGCGGCCTCGCTCAACGAGCTGCCGTCGCTGGCCGGCGCCGCGCCGGTGCTGCAGGGCGGCTTCAATCTCTCGGTGGGCAACGAGAACGCGTCGAAGACGGTGCACGGCGTCACGCCGGCCATGTTCAAGATCCGTGGCTGGAAGGTCGACAAGGGCAGCGCCTTCAGCGATGCCGACGTGCGCGGCGCCGCGCGCATGGTGGTCATCGGCCGCAAGATCGCCGACCAGTTCTTCTACAAGCAGGACCCGCTGGGCAGATACATCCGCATCGAGAACGTGTCGTTCCAGGTGGTGGGCGTGTTGTACGGCGAGGGCAAGCAGGTGGACGGCGGCGACTTGAGCGAGTACGTCATCGTGCCGATCACCGCGGCGGCGGCCAACCTGGTGAAGATGCCGTTCCCCGGCAATGTGCACTACGTGGTGGCGCAGGGCAGGTCCGGCGGCAACCTGCAGGACGCGATACTCGACATCAGCGAAACGCTGCGCGACCGCCACCACATCAAGATCGACCAGCCGGACGACTTCCGCATCGATAACCTGGCCTCGTTCGCCGAGACGGCGCAGAAGATCAGCGCCGGCCTGGCCGCGCTGCTTGGCCTGATCGGCGCGATTTCGCTGATCGTCGGCGGCATCGGCATCATGAACATCATGCTGGTGTCGGTAACCGAGCGCACGCGCGAAATCGGCATCCGCATGGCGATCGGCGCCAAGCCGCGCGACGTGCTGCTGCAGTTTCTGACGGAGGCGGTGGTGATCTGCCTGGTGGGCGGCATCTTCGGCATCGTGCTGGCCACGCTGGCGGCGGCCGGCATTACCGCCACCGGCAAGTTCGACGTGTTCATCACGCTGCAGGCGGTGATCGTGGCGTGCGGCTTTTCCAGCCTGGTGGGCGTATTCTTCGGCTTCTACCCGGCGCGCCGGGCGTCCCGGCTGCTACCGGTGGACTGCCTGCGCTACGAGTGATCAGTAGTCGAACTTTTTGCTGGTGCCGCCGCTGGCCTTGAAGTAGATGCTGTGTTCCTCGCGTTCCTTGCGGACGGCCTCGCGCCGTTCGCGGTTGGCGCGGCGGCGCTCTTCGATGCGGGCGTTCTGCTCGTCGATGCGCTGCTGGGTTTTCAGGCCCTGTTTGCTGTTTTGCAGCAGGCCGACTTTCTGCAGCATGGCGGCGGCCCACAGCAGGAACACCAGCACCAGCGACAGCAGGTAGCCGGCCTGCCACAGGCCGTAGTTCTGGCTGATGAAGGGGAAGATCGGCGCGGCGTGTTCAAGCCAGCCCTGGCCCAGTACGCCGAGCACGGCCGCCAGCACGCCCAGACAGAATGTCTTGACGATCATCCAGCGGCTGGCGCGGATGCGCGATTCCCAGAAGGCGTGGGGATCTTCGGTGGCCTGGTCGAGATAGGGAGTGTGGTCGTATGGGGTGGTCATAGCGTCAGTTGTTTGGGGCGCTAGCGAAATTATCTCATATTTTTCCATGTGGAAATTAAAGAGGTGTTGATGATAATCAGAGGATGGGTGGCGGCGCTGGCGCTGGCCGCGTCGTGCCAGGCGGCGCCGGTGGTCTCGGTGGTGGGCGATGGTTGGGCTAACAATTCGGTCAACGCGGTGGTGTTCCGCAAGAATTCGCTGGTGACGCATGGCGACACGCAGTACGTGGCCTACTACGATGCGCAGCGCTACCTGGTGCTGGGCAAGCGCCGCCTGGGCACCACGCGGTGGACCACGCTGCGCAGCGCCTGGCAGGGCAACGCGGCCGATGCGCACAACGCCATCAGCATCATGGTGGACGGCGACGGCTATCTGCACGTGGCGTGGGACCATCACAACAATCCGCTGCGCTATGCGCGCGGCGTGGCGCCCGGCTCGCTGGAGCTGGGCCCTAGGCAGGCCATGGTGGGGGTGGATGAGGACGAGGTGTCCTATCCCGAGTTTTATCGGCTGCCGAACGGCAGTCTGCTGTTCTTCTACCGGCTGGGCGGATCGGGGCGCGGCGATTTGATCATCAACCGCTACGACGTCGCCACGCGGCGCTGGACGCGGTTGCACACCAATCTGATCAGCGGCGAGGGCAAGCGCAACGCCTACTGGCAGGCGTTTCTCGATCATCGCGGCACCTTGCACCTGTCATGGGTGTGGCGCGAGTCGCCGGACGTGGCCAGCAACCATGACATGGCTTATGCGCGCTCGCGCGACGGCGGCGTGACGTGGGAGCGCTCGGACGGCACGCCGTACGCGTTGCCGATCAACGCCGCCAGCGCCGAGTATGCGCTGCACATTCCGCAGAACAGCGAGTTGATCAACCAGACTTCGATGGCGGCCGATCAGGACGGTCATCCCTACATTGCCAGCTACTGGCGCGATGCCGGACCGGCGGTGCCGCAGTACCACGTGATCTACCACAATGGCGCGACGTGGCGGGTGCGGGCGCTGGACTTCCGCAAGACGCCGTTCTCGCTGGCCGGGCAGGGCACCAAGCGCATTCCGATCGCGCGGCCGCAGATCATGGTCGGCCAGGCCGGCGCGCTGCTGGTGTTCCGCGACGAGGAGCGCGGCAGCAGAGTGTCTGTCGCCAGCACGTCCGACATTGCGCGCGGCGCGTGGCAGGTGCGGGATCTGACGGATGCCTCGGTCGGCGCCTGGGAGCCCAGCTACGACACCGAGCTGTGGCGCCGCACCGGCACCCTCAGCCTGTTCGTGCAAAACGTCCAGCAGGTGGATGGCGAAGGCCAGGCCAGCGTGCCGCCGCAGCCGGTGACGGTGCTGGACTGGACACCCGCGCCGTGATGCCGCTCATGCCGGAATCATCTTGAGCAGCAGCGCGGACAGAAGAGAGGATTGCAGGATGCCGACGCCGACCACCCAGCGGATCAACTCCGCCCGGCTGTCGGCAATTTTTGCCTCCAACCGAGCCTCGACCTGATCGATTCGGCCATTGATCCTGATGTCCACCTGGTCGATCTTGCCGTTGATTCTGATATCCACTTGCTCGATCCTGCCGTTGATTCGGGTGTCCATTTCTTCGATCCTGCCGTTGATTCGGGCATCCATTTCTTCGATCCTGCCGTTGATTCGGGCGTCCATTTCTTCGATCCTGCCGTTGATTCGGGCGTCCATTTCTTCGATCGTGCCGTTGATTCGGGTGTCCATTTCTTCGATCCTGCCGTTGATACTGGTATCGGATCGATCGATTTTGGCATCGAGCTTGAATTGGACTGTATCGATCTTGGCGTGGGTCTCCGCCGCGTAGTGATCGACCTTGGCATTGAGCGCGCTGAGCTCGTTCATGATGTCGCCGGTGGTTTCGGCATGAATGTCGGCCAGCGCCGCCGGCATGCCGGCGTCCTGCAGGCGCCTGGCGTATTGATGATTGTCGAAAAGAATGGTCATGGCTCTCTCCGCGAGGTGAGCATCCATCTTAAAAACGCGGCCTGAGCGGCGTTTGATATAGCGCAAAGGTATGCGGCAGGGCGCCGCCCCCGGCGGGCGTGTCTATCGCGCCACAGTGCCATTCTACGCCCGTTTGGCTGTCCGTCCCTCTGCACACGCCGCCAAAGCGCTTGCTTTTTGGTATGAAATGGTAGCGTATAACATTTCAAAGTTTATTTTTGTTGACAACAACTTTTCTTCGCTTTTAAACTCAAATGATCGCGCAACCATTTCGAGATTGTTTGCGAGGTTTATAACAATAACCACGGATAATTTCCGAAGGAGACTGTCAAATGTTAGTGAAACACCAAAAAGCCCGGCAATCCGGTCGGCAGATGGCGTTCGGCCTGACCGTGATGGCAGGTTTGATTGCGCAATCATACGCCCAGACCGCCCCAGCCACCGCTACCGCCCCCGCAGCCCAGCAAGACGACGCCCAGATGACGGTGGTGCAGGTCAACGGCTACCGCAACTCGCTGCTGTCATCCGCCAAGGACAAGAAGGAAGCCGTCGGCTTCCAGGATTCGATCAACGCCGAAGACTTCGGTAAATTCCCGGACAAGAACATTGCCGAATCGCTGAGCCGCATTCCTGGCGTGGGCGTGTCGCGCGACGTCACCGGCGAGGGCGCCACCATCCAGATCCGCGGCCTCGGCTCCAGCTTCACCAAGATCCTGCTGAACGGCGCACCGATCGCGGTCGCCTCGTCCGGCCCGGTCGACGGCGCCAACACCAACCGCGAGGTCGACCTCGACCTGCTGCCGACCGACCTGTTCACCAAGCTGACCGTCAGCAAGAGCCCGACCGCCGAGATGATCGAGGGCGGCGCGGCCGGCGTGGTCAACCTGCGCAGCGCCCGCCCGTTCGACAAGGAAGGCCGCTTCATTTCCGCCAGCGTCACCGCCACCAAGCAGCAGATCGCCGACAAGACCGGCGGCCGCGGCTCCTTCCTGGCCAGCCAGACCTTCGGCGACTGGGGCATCCTGGGCGGCCTGGCGCTGTCGCGCCAGCAGATCCACACCACCGGCTGGGAAACCGTCGGCTACACCAACGCCAACCTGTCGGCCGCGCAGAATCCGGCGTCGAACCGCAACAACACCGGCGGCGGCAACTGGACCATCCCGGCCACGGTGCCGGTTGGCGCCGGCAATGGCCTGGTCACCGGCCAGGTCATCGACCAGGCCTGGCTGCTGGCGCACAATCCCGGCCTGACCATCCAGCAGATCGACAACGCCATCGTGCCGCGCCTGGGTCGCACCATGGACTACTTCGGCACCAAAGACAAGGGCTCGGCCATCTTCGCCGCCGAATACCGCCCGTCGGACAAGCTGCACTTCTACCTGGACACCATGTACAGCAAGCGCGATGACAAGATGACGCGCATGGACTACGACTGGTCGGTCCGCAACGGCGGCATGATCCCGCTGAACATGACGGTCGACAAGAGCGATTGCAGCAACGGTTGCACCGTCACCGGCGGCACCTTCGCCAACACCCAGAACTTCTTCGAGCACGGCTACCGCCACGACCAGGTCAGCCTGCTGGGCATCAACCCGGGCATGGAATGGAAGATCACGCCGACGCTGAAGCTGGACGCACAGGTCAACTACACCCGCAGTAACTTCACCCACGAAGCGCCGACCGTGTACCTGATCACGCCGCCGAACAGCGGCAACACGGTCACCTACACCAACACCGGCGGCATTCCATCGGTGGTGTCCACCACGGACCTGAACAACCCGGCCAGCTATGTGTGGAACACCGGCCGCGTCAACATCCAGAACGAGTTCCGCAAGACCGAGACCAAAGGCTTCCACAGCGACCTGACCTGGGGCGACGACAAGTTCAACATCAAGGGCGGCATCGCCTACGATGACATCACCCGCCGCATCGGCGCCAGCGACAACTCGGCCGCGTGGCAGGCCGCCGTGTGCGGCAACAACCCGAGCGTGTTCCTGCAAGGCCCGAACGGCGCGCCAGTCTGCGACGGCGCCTCGACGCCGGGCGCCAGCGCCGCCGCCCTGTATCCGGGCTACGGCACCGGCTATACCGCCGGCGCCACCACGCCGCTGACCTACGGCGGTTCGCTGATTCCGCAGACCGCGCTGGCCAGCTACATCGTCCCTGGCCCGTACGGCAAGCCGATCGTCGACTGGCCGCGCTTCGCCAAGGACTCGAACTACCAGTACTACTACAACACCGCGCCATCGACCGGCGCCTCGTCGACCGGCGCCAGCGCCGGCTACATCGGCGAGAAGACCACCGGCCTGTACCTGGAAGCCAACGGCAAGTTCGACCTGGCCGGCTTCCCGACCCGCTACAACGGCGGCGTGCGTTATGTGCGCACCCGCCAGTCGGTCGGCTCGCTGAACTCGATTTCGGATCCGCGCAACGCCAACCTGCCGCTCAACGGCAGCAAGTATCCGAACATCGACCAGTGGGTGTACCAGGACACCACCTACAACAACACGCTGCCATCGGGCACGCTGGCGGTCAACCTGCGCAGCGACGTGGTGGCCCGTGCCGCCCTGTCGCGCAGCATGACCCGCGCCGACCCGAACGCGCTGCGTCCCGGCGTGAACTTCTCCGGCGTGTCGGCCGACACCGGCACCATCGGCAACCCGGCGCTGAAGCCCTACCTGTCGGACAACATCGACCTGGGCATCGACTGGTACACCGGCCGCGAAGGCTACATCAGCCTGACCGTGTTCCAGAAGAAGGTGGACGGCTTCACCGTCAACGAGAACGTCACGCTGCCATTCAGCGCGCTGGCCGCCTACGGCATCAACTACGGCACGCTGACGCCGAACCAGCAGACCGCCATCGATTCGCGCGGCGGCCCGGGCGTGGCCACCGTGGTGATGACCCGCGCCCGCAACGCCGACGGCGATCTGCGCATCCGCGGCCTGGAACTGGGCTGGGTGCAACCGCTGGACAAGATCCTGCCGGTGCGCGGCTTCGGCATCAACGAGACGGCCACCTTCATCACCCAGCGCGCCAGCGGCGATGGCCTGAACGGCTTTATCGCACTGGGCGTGCCTAACCGCACCAACAACTTCTCGGTGTACTACGACAACCACGGCTACACCGCGCGCCTGTCGCACACCTTCTCGAAGGGCAGCCAGACCGCGACCGCGAACCAGAACGGCATCACCAACGCCGCGCTGTTCTCGAACGACTACAAGCAGCTGGACTTCTCGTCGAGCATCGACCTGGCGGAAGTATTGGACAAGGAAGGCTGGCCGACCCTGAGCTTCGACATCGTCAACCTGAACAACGATTCGCGCAAAGGCTACTTCCAGTTCGGTAACGCGCCGTTCACGCAGTACTCGCCGGGCCGCACCTACTCGCTCGGCCTGCGCGCCAAGTTCTAATCGTCGGGGCCCGTCATCTCCTGCGGGGCCCTTTTAGCCCGCCCCTTCGGGGGCGGTTTTTTTTATGAGTCGGAGTCACAACATGAGCAATGCAACCAGCCCAGTCATCACCGCGATGCAAGTCATTCCGGTGGCGGGCTATGACAGCATGCTGCTGAACCTGTGCGGTGCGCACGCGCCTTTCTTCACGCGCAACCTGGTGCTGTTGACCGATAGCGCCGGCCACACCGGCATCGGCGAGGTGCCGGGGGGCGCCGGCATCCTGGCGGCGCTGGAGCGCTCGGTGCCGCTGGTGGTCGGCACCGAAATCGGCCGTTACAACCGCACGCTGAACGCGATCCGCGCCGCCATTGGCGGTCATCACCAGGTGACGTCGGCGGCCGAGGCGGAAGTGTTGAAGCAGCCGCACGAAATCAATCTGCGGCTGGACAACGTGGTGACGGCGGTGGAAGCGGCGCTGCTGGATTTGCTCGGCCAGCACCTCGGCGTGCCGGTGTGCGAACTGCTGGGTGCCGGCCAGCAGCGCGACAGCGTGCCGATGCTGGCCTACCTGTTCTACATCGGCGACCGCGCCCGCACCGATCTGCCTTACCTGGGCGGCGAGGGCGCCAGCGGCTGGTATGCGCGCCGCCACCAGGAAGCGATGACGCCGGCGCAGATCGTCGAACTGGCCGAGGCCACGGTCGACAAATACGGCTTCAAGGATTTCAAACTGAAGGGGGGCGTGATGCGCGGCGCCGAGGAGATGGAAGCCGTCACCGCCATCAAGCAGCGCTATCCGGACGCGCGCGTGACGCTGGACCCGAACGGCGCCTGGTCGCTGCGCGAAGCGATCGATCTGTGTCGCGGCCAGGGCCACATCCTGGCCTACGCCGAAGACCCGTGCGGCCCGGAAGACGGCTATTCGGGCCGTGAGATCATGGCCGAGTTCCGCCGCGCCACCGGCATCCCGACCGCCACCAACATGGTCGCCACCGACTGGCGCCAGATGGCGCACTCGCACCTGCTGGGCGCCGTCGACATTCCGCTGGCCGATCCGCACTTCTGGACCATGCAGGGATCGGTGCGGCTGGCGCAGTTGTGCGAGCAGTGGGGCATGACGTGGGGTTCGCATTCCAACAACCATTTCGACGTGTCGCTGGCAATGTTCACCCACGCCGCCGCCGCCGCGCCGGGCAAGATCACCGCCATCGACACGCACTGGATCTGGCAGGAAGGCCAGGAACGGCTGACGCGCGAGCCGCTGCAGATCGTCGGTGGCGCGGTGCAGGTGCCGCAGAAGTCGGGGCTCGGCATCGAGCCGGACATGGACCGCATCCAGGCCGCGCACGCGTTGTACAAGCAGGTCGCCACCACGGCGCGCGACGACGCCATCGCCATGCGCTACCTGGTGCCGGGATGGACCTACTCGCCCAAGCGCCCCAGCCTGGGGTGAGTTCTACAGCCGCTGCGGGAGCGTCTCGACCAGCCAGTCGATGAACACCCGCAGCCGCTGCGAGACATGGCGGTTCTGCGGGTAGACCACGTGGAACGGGTAGGGCGCCGGCCGCCACGGTTTGAGAATCTCCACCAGCGAGCCCTCCTTCAGCGCCGGCTTGGCGGCGTAGGCGAAGGTCTGGATGATGCCCAGTCCCGCCAGGCCGGCCGCCATGTGGCCGTTGCTCTCGTTGACGCCGACGCGGTGCTCGACCTTGATCTCGGTCTTTTCGCCGTCGCGCTGGAAGCGGAACGGCATCGCGCGGCCACTCTGCGCCAGCAGGTAGGCCACCAGCCGGTGGCCGTTCTTCAGTTCATCCGGGTAGGCCGGCACGCCAAACTGCTTCAGGTAGGCCGGCGTGGCGCAGGTGATCATGGCCGCCTGGCCGATCGGCCGCGCCACCAGCGATGAATTATCCAGCGCGCCGCCGCGGATCACGCAATCGACGTTATCGCTGACCATGTCCACCGAGCGGTCCGACACGCCGAGGTCGATGCGGATGTCGGGATACAGCGCCAGGAACTCCGGCAGCGCCGGAATCAGCACATCGCGCGCGGTCGAGCCGCCGACGTCGATGCGCAGGCTGCCGCGCGGCTTGGCGCGGGCGATGTTGAACGAGGTGTCCACGTCTTCCAGATTGCGCAGGATGAGTGCCGTCTTGTCGTAGTACTGCTGGCCGTCCGGCGTCACCGTCACCCGGCGCGTGGTCCGCTGCAGCAGGCGCACGCCCAGATGCGCCTCCAGTTCCTGTACCAGCTTGCTGAGGGTGGCGTTGGGCATGTCCAGCGAATCCGCCGCCTTGGTAAAACTGCCTGCCTCCACCACCCGCGCAAAGGCGCGTATCGCCAACAGCTGATTCATCGATTATTCCCATGTGTGGATAGTGATTTTAATTTTACACCGTTTATCAATAAATCGGTGGGCGGTAAAGTGCACCCATCGCAACTTACTTAACGGAGCAAATCATGAACAAACCACTCGAAGGCAAAATCGCACTGGTCACCGGCGGCAGCACCGGCATTGGCTTGGGCACCGCGCGGGAACTGGCCGCACAAGGCGCGCGCGTGTTCATCACCGGCCGCCGTCAGGCCGAACTGGATGCCGCCGTTGCCGCCATCGGCGCCGGCGCCACCGGCATCCGCGCCGACGCTTCCTCGCTGAGCGATCTGGATGCAGTCTACGCGCAGATCGCCAAGAGCGCCGGCAAACTGGACATCCTGTTCGCCAACGCCGGCGGCGGCGACATGCTGCCGCTGGGCGCCATCACCGAAGAGCACTTCGACCGCATCTTCGGCACCAATGTGCGCGGCGTGGTGTTCACCGTGCAGAAGGCGCTGCCGCTGCTGGTGGATGGCGGCTCGGTGGTGCTGACCGGTTCGACCACGTCGATCCAGGGCACGGCCAACTTCAGCATCTACAGCGCCAGCAAGGCCGCGGTGCGCAACCTGGCCCGCTCGTGGGTGATGGACCTGAAAGAACGCGGCATCCGCGTCAACGTCGTCAGCCCTGGTCCGATCCGCACGCCTGGCCTGGGCGGCCTGGTGCCGGACGAAGCGCGCCAGGGCCTATTCGACTTCCTAGCCTCGCAAGTGCCGCTGGCGCGCCTGGGCGAGCCGGAGGAAATCGGCAAGGCTGTGGCCTTCCTGTCGTCCGACGCGGCCAGCTTCGTCAACGGCGTTGAGCTGTTCGTCGACGGCGGCATGGCGCAGATCTGAGCGTGAGAACCCTGATCGTCATTGCGGCGATGGCGGCGGCAACGCTAGCCCATGGCCAGCAGACCGACGAGGTGGCGGTTGCCCAGCAACTGATCAACCGCCACTTCGAAATCTGGAACGATCCCGATCCGCGCAACTGGGCGGCGAAGTTCCCAGCGGTGTACGCCGAGGACTTCTACGTCGCCGACTACGGTGGCGCGGCCGCCGGCTACGCCGATGTGGCAAAGCTGATTCAGCGAGTGCAGGGCGGGCATGCCGGCTTTGTGTTCACGCCGGAACCGGTGGCGTGGAATCACGGCGTAGGCCGCGTGACCTGGGGTTATGGCCCCAGGGACAATCCCAATCAGGTGCGCGGTGAAGACATCTTCACCATCAAGAACGGCAAGCTGGCCAGCGCACGTGTGTTTATCGACAAAAAATAAGGAAGCGAATTATGAAAATCATGGCAGCGATATTGACGGCGTTTGTCCTGAACCTGGGTGGCGCGGCGCAGGCGGCCGGCATCAAGACGGCGGGTATCGACCACGTCGGCATCAACGTGCCGAATCTGAAGCAGGCGGAGGACTTCCTGGTGTCGACCTTCGGCTGCGAGCCGATTACGCAGATCGGCCCATTCGGCATGGCGCCGCGCGCGGAGAGCGTGACGCTGGCCATGGTCCGCTGCGGCGCCGGCGCCAACATCGAACTGTTCGAGTACAAGCACTCGGCCGGCAGCGGCACCATGCCGAAGCAGGAAGACATCGGCGCCTCGCACATCGCCTTTTACACCGACGACGTGAAAGCCGGCGTGGCCTACCTGAAGTCGAAAGGCATCGCCATCGTCGGCGAACCGATGACCATGACCAGCGGCGATACCGAAGGCGAAACCTGGGTACACTTCCTGTCGCCGTGGGGCTCGGAGATGGAGCTGGTGGGCTACCCGCAGGGCAAGGGCTACGAGAAGAAGTCCAGCCGCAAGCTGTGGAATCCGAAGTTCCCGGCCAAGTAAGCCAATGGCCCGCTGTACGCGGGCCATTTTTTTTAACGCTGTTGTTGTTGCTGCTGTTGCTGATTTTTGGCGATCTCGTTGCCGACATAACCGCCGCCGACAGCGCCGGCAATCGTCGCCAGCTTGCGGCCATTACCACTGCCAACCTGGTTGCCGATCAGGCCACCGACTACCGCGCCGAGTCCCATGCCGACGATGCTGTTTTGCGGTGCTGCCGCGGGAGCGGGAGCCGGTGCGGGCGCTTGCGCCACCTGTGGTGCGGGTGCATAGGTGTGATGCACGACAGTTTTATGCTCCACCACGCGGCGTGGTTCAGGCGCAGGCGCAGGCGCTGGCACTGCGGCTTGCACCGGCGCGACCGGCGCGGGTGCGACCACTGCGGTCTGCGCTGGAAGATCGTTGGCATTGTTCGCGTGCGAATTCGGCAGCAGACCGGCAATCGACGCCGCGCCGATCAGGCTGACCAGGGCAACGGAACCGGCAGCGAAAGCCATCATCGGATGAATACGGGTGCGTGGGGTGTTTTCCATTTTTTCTCTCCTGAATATCGCCATCAGCGGCGCTTGCATATAGAACGGGAGAGATACCGGCAGCGCTGACACAAAAAGTGTATCCAGCGTAAGCAGATGTTACTGCATTAACTTCAGCAGCAAAGCCGTAATCAGCGATGATTGCAGTATGCCGACGCTGACGATCCATTTAATGATGTCGCTGCCGGTGTCTGCAATTTTTACTTCCAGCCGCGCCTCCACCTGATCGATGCGCGCGTTGAGCAGGATCTTCGCGTGTTCAATTTTGCTGTCGGTTTGCCCGAGCCGTGAGTCCAGCGCCGACAATTCGCTCATGACATCGCCCGCCATCTCCGCCTGGATGCCTGCCAACGCGGAGGGCATGCCGGCTTCTGTCAGCCGGGTAGCATATTGGTGGCTATCGAAATGAATGGTCATGATGATCTCCTTTTTCTTTAGACCTCCACGCATTTATCGCGTTCACGTCGCTCAAAAATATATTTTTGATCAGCTCTTGTTTGTCGAAACACCAACCTCAACTCGTGCACATTCGACAAAAACGAGAGAAATATGAACCGATACCCAATCTGGAAGTACGTCCTGATTGCCGGCGCCATTCTGTTGGGGGCCCTGTACGCGGCGCCGAACTACTTTGGCGAGGTGCCGGCGCTACAGGTCACCAGCGGCAAATCCACCGTCAAGATGACGCCCGAGATGCGGACCAAGGTCGCCGGCGCGCTGGCGCAAGAGGGTATCGCCAGCGATAGCGTCAGCTATGACACCAGCGGCGCTTATCCCTACGTCAGCGCCAGCTTCGCCACACCGGACATCCAGTTCCGCGCCAAGTCCGCGCTGGAAAAAGCCCTGAATACCGATCCGTCCGACCCCGCATACGTGGTGGCGCTCAACCTGCAGGCCGATACGCCCAGGTGGCTGCAGACATTGCACGCGGTGCCCATGTACCTCGGCCTGGACCTGCGCGGGGGCGTCCACTTCCTGATGCAGGTCGATACCAGGGCGGTCCTCAATAAACGCATCCAGAGCATACAAACTTCCGCCCGCACCATCCTGCGCGACAAGGACATACGCCACGCCGGCATCGCCCGGGAAGGCGACACGGTCACCATCACATTCCGCGATGACGCCACGCGCCAGCGCGCCAAGGACATCCTGGCCGGCCAGCTGACTGGCCTGGCCTTCATCGACGCCGGCGACCTCACCACCGTCATCAGCCTGAAGCCGGAAGCGCTCAAGCAAACCATCGATGACGGCGTACAGCAAAACATCAACACCCTCTCCAAACGCGTCAACCAGCTGGGCGTGGCGGAGCCGGTGATCCAGCAGCAGGGCGCGGACCGCATCGTCGTCCAGCTGCCAGGCATGCAGGACGTGGCGCGCGCCCGCTCGGTGATCGGCCGCACCGCCACGCTGGAGATCCGCATGGTGGATGAAAGCATCACGCCCGGCACCGAACGCTCTGCGGCGATTCCCTTCAACGAAGAACTGCTGACCGTCGGCCGCGACGCG
Source organism: Duganella sp. 1224 (assembly GCF_013408245.1). Lineage (GTDB taxonomy): Bacteria > Pseudomonadota > Gammaproteobacteria > Burkholderiales > Burkholderiaceae_D > Rugamonas. The sequence continues at coordinate 899,567 of NZ_JACBYS010000002.1, read as the reverse complement.
CCGGTGGTCGTCTCCAGGGACGTGGTGCTGACCGGCGACTACATCACCAGCGCCGTCGCCGCCCTGGACGACAACCACCGCCCGGCGGTCAACGTGGAGCTGAACAGCGAAGGCCGGCGCCGCATCAGCGAAGCCACCGCCGGCAACGTCGGCAAGCGCATGGCGATCGTGCTGTTTGAAAAAGCCGGCAAGCCGGAAGTGCTGTCCGTGCCCCGCATCCAGCAGGAGTTGAACGGCAGCGGCTTCAATATCACCGGCATGGGCAGCTCGGACAACGCCGCCGAACTGGCGCTACTGCTGCGCTCCGGTGCGCTGGCGGCGCCGATGGACGTCATCGAGGAACGCACCATCGGTCCGGCGCTGGGCGCCGAGAACATCAACAAGGGCCGGCATTCCACCATGTACGGCTTCGCGGCGGTTGCCATCTTCATGATTGTCTACTACCGCATCTTTGGCGTCTTCAGCGTGCTGGCGCTGGCGGTCAACCTGTTGCTGCTGGTCGCCATCCTGTCGCGCATGCAGGCGACGCTGACGCTGCCCGGCATGGCCGCCATCGCGCTGGCGCTGGGCATGGCGATCGACTCGAATGTGCTGATCAACGAACGCATACGCGAAGAACTGCGCGGCGGCGCGTCGCCGCAGAACGCCATCGCCACCGGCTTTGAACGCGCCTGGGCCACCATCATCGATTCCAACGTCACCACGCTGATCGTGGGCCTGGCCTTGTGGATCTTCGGCTCGGGACCGATACGCGGCTTCGCCGTGGTGCACACGCTGGGCATCCTGACGTCGATGTTCTCCGCCGCGTTTGTGTCGCGTGGCGTGGTCAACCTCTGGTATGGCCGCAAGAAGAAACTGCAATCGCTCGCCATCGGCACCGTGTGGACGCCGGCGCAAAAATAACGGAGACATCATGGAATTCTTCCGCATTAAAAAAGACATCCCGTTCATGCGGCATGCCTTGGTGTTCAACATCATCTCGGCACTGACGTTCGTGGCCGCCGTGTTTTTCCTGCTGCATCGCGGCTTGAATTACTCGGTGGAGTTCAGCGGCGGCACAGTGATGGAGCTGCGCTACCAGCAGCCGGCGAACCTGGAGCGTATCCGTCACACGCTGGAATCGCTGGGCTATGAGCAGCCGGAGGCCACCAGCTTCGGCACCGCGCACGATGTGATGCTGCGCCTGCCGGTGGTGCAGGGCATCTCGTCCAAGGACGCCTCCGCGCGCGTCTCCGTAGCGCTGTGCAAGGACGACGCCTGCGCCGTGCGCAAGGTGGAATTCGTCGGCCCGCAGGTGGGCGAGGAGTTGGGACAGAACGGACTGAATGCGCTGGTGATGGTGGTGATTGGCGTGATGATCTACCTGGCCGTGCGCTTCGAATGGAAGTTCGCGGTGGCGGCCATTATCGCCAACCTGCACGACGTGGTGATCATCCTCGGCTTTTTTGCCTTCTTCAAATGGGAGTTTTCGTTGACGGTACTGGCGGGGATCCTGGCGGTGCTGGGTTATTCGGTGAACGAGTCGGTGGTGATCTTCGACCGCATCCGCGAGAATTTCCGCAAGCGCCGCAACGCCAGCGTGCAGCAGGTGATCGACAACGCTATCACCTCCACCATCTCGCGTACCATCATCACCCACGGTTGCACGCAAATGATGGTGCTGTCGATGCTGTTTCTCGGCGGCCCAACGCTGCACCACTTCGCCATGGCGCTGACCATCGGCATCTGCTTCGGCATCTACTCGTCGGTGTTTGTGGCGGCGGCGGTGGCCATGTGGTTGGGCGTGGAGCGCAAGGATCTGGTCAAGCCCGTCGTCGCCGAGACAGCTTGATCGCCCCGGACTGTCAGGGCTTCGCGGCCGCCGCCGTCTCGCTGACGATGGCTGGTCGCTGGAATCGTCGCGCGGTGTAACCATTTGCGGCACTGATACGTAATACCCTCATCATAGTCAATTAACTGATTTCACGATTCAGTCACAAGGAGAAGGTATGAAGTATCCGCTTGTCGCGGCGTCGCTGGTCGCCGGCGCGGCGATCCTGTTCGGCCAACCGGCATTGGCCTCGGCCGCGGCGCAAGACGCCGTGGCCGAGGCCCGGCTGCAGCCCGGCGAACATGAGGTCACGCTGAACGGTCTGTCGTTCCACTACACGGTAAAGGGGAAGGGACCGGTGCTGGTGGTGCAGGCGCCAGGCTGGGGCATCGGCTCGGCCTATCTGCGCAACGGCCTGGCGCCGCTGGAAGAACAATTTACCGTCCTGACCTACGACACGCGCGGCAGCGGACAATCCAGCCACGCGGTCGACTATCCCACGCTGAACGAGTCGGACATGGCGGACGACCTGGAGCGGCTGCGCCGCTACTGGCAGCTGCCGACGCTGGATCTGATCGGCCATTCGAACGGCGGCGCCATCGCCATCGCTTATGCCGAGCGCTATCCGGACCACGTGCACAAGCTGATGCTGGTCGGCACCCAACTGATTGGCTTCTCCGACCGCCAGGCGAACAAGGAGCAAGCCGCCTGGCGCCGCGCCGATCCGCGCTTCAAGCTGGCGGTAGCGCGCTTTGGCGAGGACGCGCCCAAGCAGGACGCTGATTTTACGCAGTGGTTCCGCGATACCGCCGCGTATTACGTGTATGATCCGGTCAAGGATGGCGCGGCCTTCCTGCAAACGGTCAGCGCGCCACTGACCGGCGCCGCGTATGCGTTATACACGTCCAGCGCGCCCAGGCCGCAGGTGCCGCCGCTGTCCGCGCTGCCGACGATCACGGCCCAGACGCTGATGGTGGTGGGACGGCAAGATCCAGTCTGTCCGGTCAGCGTCTCGGAAAAGCTGCGGCAGGAGATCGCGGGCTCGCGGCTGCTGGTATATGAAAACACCGGCCACTTCCCCTGGATCGAACAGTCGCAGCGATTCTTCAGCGACGCGGCCAGTTTCTTCCGCTGATCAGGTACGGCGGTGGAAGAACGCGACCAACACCTCGCGGAATTGTTCGGGCTCCTCCATCCAGCAGAAGTGTCCACTCTCGGAGAATACCCGCAGCTCGGCGCCAGGAATGGCGTCGGCGATTATCTGAGCCTGCACCGGCGAGCAGATGAAGTCGTGCTCGCCGACCATGCACAGCGTCGGCGTCGAGATGGCGGACAGCCGCTCCCGCACTGTGAAGCGCTTGTCGGTCGACGCGGTGGCCAGGAAACTGTTCAGGGAAATGTGGGCGTGTTCGATATTCTCGATGAAGCGGCGGAACGCCGGCCCGGCGGGATGCCTGAAGTACAGCGGACCGATCTTTTTAAGGAAGGCGGAAAAATCCCGGTGGTCGCGCAGCGCACGCGGCGCGGTGAACGCGGCTACCGCCTCGCGATATTCGGGCCGCTGCGCCAATCGCGGCAGGGTGCGCTTCAAGTCCTCGCCCGGCTCCTCGACGCCGACCTGGGCGCCCGCCAGCACCAGCGCAGTCAGGCGCGCCGGATATTTCAGCGCGTAGTTGAGGGCGATGTACCCACCATGCGAATGGCCGGCCAGCGCAAAGCGGTCCAGCGCCAGGTGGCGCCGCAGCGCCTCCAGGTCCTCGACCAGGTTGCCGACTGTGACTTGGGCGTAATCCAGATCGGCGCTGTCGGAATGGCCGCTGCCCCGGGTGTCATAGAACACCAGCGTGAAGTGGGCGGCGAGATCGCTCAGCGTCTCCTGGTACAACCGCGAGCCGATGCCCCAGCCGGGACTTTGCACCACCAGTGCCGGGCCGCTGCCCAGCACCTTGTGCCAGATCGGCACGCCGTTGATGATGGCCGTGCCTTCAAAATGTTCTACTGCCACTGTGGGGTCTCCTTGACGTGTAGCGGCGGCCGCTCCAGTGTGCCGCAAGCGCTGCGATCTAATACGCTGCCGCCGCCGGTTCGGTTACACGGCATAATGCAGGATTGCGCGTGGCGCCGCGCCGGTCGGCCGCGCCTCGGGAAAGGATAGGGATGGATCGACTGACTTTGATGGAAACCTTTGTTTGCACGGTGGAGACGGGCTCGTTCTCGGCGGCGGCGCGGCGGCTGGACGTGGGTCAGCCCGCTGTCTCCAAGGCCATCGCCCAGCTGGAAGAACGGCTGCAGGCGCGCCTGTTGCTGCGCTCCACGCGCGGACTGACCACCACCGAGACCGGCCAGGCCTATTACGAGTCCGCCAAACGCGCGATCGCCATGGTCGATGAGGCCGACGGCGTGGCGCGCGGCGCCAGCGCCGAGCTGGCCGGCAAGCTGCGCGTGTGCGCCGCCGTCACCTTCGCGCGCCTGCACATCATTCCGCACATCAAACAGTTCCTGCAACGCCATCCGGGGCTGGAGGTGGAGGTGATGCTGGACGATCGCCAGATCGATCTGCTGGAGCACGGCATCGATGTGGCCTTGCGCATGGGCGACCTGGGCGACTCGTCGATGACGGCGCGCCGCATCGTCACCGGGCGACGGCTGGCGGTGGCGGCGCCGTCCTACCTGGCTGAACACGGCCGGCCACGGTTGCCGGCCGATCTGGCGCGGCACGAGGCGGTGGTGTACCTGCGCGATTCCGGCGGCGCCACCACCTGGTCGTTCGAGCGCGACGGTACGGAGGTGTCGGTCACCGTTGGCGGGCGCCTGCGCGTGAACGCGGCGGAAGGGGTGCGCGCGGCCGTCTGCAGCGGCGTTGGCGTGGCCATCGTGTCGGAGTGGATGTTTGCGCCGGAACTGGCCAGTGGCGCGGTGGAACAGCTGCTGCCGGAGTGGTCCTTGCCGACCATCGACGTCTGGGCCGTGTACCCGGCCGGGCGCCTGGCCAGTGCCAAGGCCCGCGCCTTCACCACCTTTGTGCAGGAGATCATGGCGGCGGGCGGTGGCGCGGCAGTAGCGCCGGCCTGAACGGCGCTGCCGTGCTGCGGCACTGGCGCCGCGCCCGCACCAGCCTTGTCACGCTGCCGCCTTGCCCAGCGCCGCGCCGCCGTCGACGAACAGCGTCTGGCCGGTGATGAAACTGGCGTCGTCGCTCAGCAGGAAAGCCACGGCCGCCGCGATCTCGTCCGGCCGGCCGAGGCGTCCCATTGGCACCGCGCCCAGGTAGCGCCGCTCGCCTGCGCTGCCGGCCGGGTTGTTGGCCCGGAACAGTTCGGTTTCGGTCGGCCCCGGCGCCACCGCGTTGACGGTGATGCCGGTGGCGGCCAGTTCCAGCGCCCAGGTGCGGGCAAAGCTGATCAGCGCCGCCTTGGCGCCGGCGTAGGCGGTGCGCTCCGGCGCGCCGAGCACGGTCAGGCTGGCGATGTTGACGATGCGGCCCCAGCCCTGCTGGCGCATGTGCGGCAGCACTGCCTGCGCCGCCTGCACCGCCGGCCGCAGGTTCAGCCCCAACACCGCGTCCATGTCGTCCAGGTCGATGCGGCCGAGCGCCTGCGGCCGCACCAGGCCGACGTTGTTGACCACGCCATCGAAGCGGTACTGCGCGGCCAGCCGTTCCAGCGTGTCGGCGGTGGCGTTGCGGTCCGCCAGATCGATGGCAACCAGGGTGCCGGGAAAGTCGGGCCGCTGCGCGCGGCGCGCCAGGCCCACCACGTGATGACCGGCGCCCGCCAGGCGGGCCGACAGCGCCAGGCCGATGCCCTGGCTGGCGCCGGTGACCAGAAAAGTGCGTGGGGTCATGATCGTTCCCGTTTCAGGCCTTGGTTTGCAGGCCGCGCAGCACCGGCAGCATGCTGTCCGGTTCAGGACGCAGCGTGTAGTCCGGATTGACCTCGGCATAGGCGATCACGCCGTCCTGGCCGATCACGTAACGGGCCGGCATCGGCAGCGTCCAGGCCGGGTCATCGTTGAAGGCGGGCAGGTCGTTTTTCAGGCTTTGGTACAGGTCGACCAGGTAGTCGGGCAGCGTGAAGCGCAGGCCGAACGCGGCTGCCACGTCGTTGTGGGTATCGCTCAGGATCGGGAAGTCCAGCTTGTTCTGGCGCTGCGATTTGCGGCTGTTGGCGGCCGTTTGCGGCGAAATGGCGGCCAGGCTGGCGCCCAGCGCCTGGAATTGCGGCAGCGTTTCCTGCAGCGCCTGCAGTTCCAGGTTGCAGTACGGGCACCACACGCCGCGGTAGAAGCTGAGGATCAGCGGCCCGCGCGCCAGCAGTTCGGCCGACGACACCGGTTTGCCATCGGGATCGTTGAGGGTGAACACCGGGGCGCGGTCGCCGGCCTTGAGCGCCCGGCCGGCCTGGCCGGAGGCGATCAGTTCGGCGGTGGCGCGCTCCATCACGGGATGGATCTCCGGTGGCGCGAAGTAGGGGGCTTTGCCGCCCTTGAAGTCGGCTTTGAATGCGTCGAGTTTGGCTTGCAGTGTCATGATGAGGTTCCTTGTAGAGTTGGGGGATCAGGCGGCCGGCACCAGCGCTTCCACCCGCTGGATGGCGCGTTGTATCGCCGGTCGTTGCAACAGGGTGGCGAACCAGCGCGCCACGTGCGGGCTGGCGTCCAGGTCGACACCGGCAAACGCGCGCCGCCATATCCAGCCGAAGTGGGCGATGTCGGCGATGCTGTAAGCGTCGCCGGCCACGTAATTGTGGTTGGCCAGCAGGCCGTCGAGCAGGGCCAGCGTACGCAGCGCTTCGCCATGGAAGCGCGCGATGGCCAGCGGCAGCGCTTCCGGCGCCAGCTTCTGGAAGTAGCCGGCCTGGCCAAACGCCGGGCTGACCGCCGAGGCGTGGAAGAACAGTTGCTCGAACACGCGGGCGCGCGCCGTGCCGGCCGCCGGCAGTAGTCCACCGTGGCGCTCCGCCAGGTAGACCAGGATGGCGGCCGACTCGCTCAGCGACACGGTCTCGCCATCGCCGCTCACCGTCAGCACCGGCACCTTGGCGTTGGGATTGCGTTCAACAAACTGCGGCGCTTTCTGTTCGCCCTGGCGGACGTTGACCGCGTGCAGCTCGTAATCCAGACCGAGTTCCTCAAGCGCGATGACCGGCTTGATGCTGTTCGGCGTGGCGAAAGCGTGGAGGTGGTACATGCTGGGCTCTCTTCGCGGTGCGGGTTAGTGGTTGCCGGCCTTGATCGACTTGACCAGGGCGGCCGCGCTGGCGCCTTCCAGGCTCAGGCCGTAGCCGGTCTGCTGGATCAATGCCAGCTTCAGCGGCTGGATGAAGTAGGTGCGGGTGTCGCGCCGCGTCACCTCCGGCTTGCTCAGGTAGCGCGCTGCTAGTTCACGTGCCCGCGCCACCGCCTGGCCGTCCGCCACCACCTCCGACACCAGGCCGTAGTCCTTGGCCTGCTTTGCCGAGAACGGCGCCGGATCGAGCAACAGCGCTTCGGCCCGGGTCGGTCCCATGCGGTACGACCAGGTGGTGTAGATGCCGTCGCCCGGCACGATGCCGCCGGCGAAGTGCGGCGCGTCGTTGAAGCTGGCGCCGGCGCCAGCCACCACCACGTTGGCCATGGCGCAGTATTCGCTGTGCACCCAGGCCTTGCCCTCGACCGCGCAGATCATCGGCACACGGATGTTGGCGATGTTCTCGACAATCTGCGTGCCCTCGTCATGCACGCGGGACCAGACATCGGGATCGCTGACGTCGCCAAACGAGGCGAAGTCGATGTCGCCCATCCACTGGCCGCCCTTGCCGGTCAGGATAACGATCTTGTTATCGCGATCGCGGCTGATGTGATAGAAGGCGTCGACAAAGGCTTCATGCGCCTTGGCGGTGAATTTGAACGGCCCGCCGGCGGTGTTCATCTCCACCAGCAGCACGCCGTTGGCGTCGCGACTCATGTGCATGTTCTCGGTCTGGGTGAAGTAGGCCGGGTCGGCGGCGTGCGCCAGGCCGGTCAGGCCGATGCTGGCCACCAGGGCCGCGCTCAGGGTACGCAAGTTCATCATGGTCATGCTCCTTACAGGGCTGGCGCCGCAGGGAAATCGACCGGCACCTGGGTCAGCGCGTGCAGGTAGTTGGTGATGATCTTGTCGCCGATCACCATCACGGTATCGACCAGCTGGCCCTCGGTGTAGCCGGCGGCGAAGAAGGCGTCCAGCAGCGCCGGATCGGCGTGGCCGCGGCGTTCGGTGGCGCTTTTCACCAGCCGGGCCAGCGCCTCGAGCTTGGCGTCGAAGGCGGCGCCGCCCTGGCGGATGGCGATGATCTGCTCCGGCGTGAAGCCGACCATGCCGCCCAGGGCGGTATGGGCCGCCAGGCAGTAGGCGCATTCGTTGACCTGGCTGACCACCAGGTTGATCACTTCGCGCTCCTTGGCGTTCAGCGAGCTTTTACCGTTTTGCAGCGTCAGGTAGTTGCCCAGCGCGTGCTCGGAATGGGCCAGCGTGGCGTACAGGTTGGGCACCATGCCCAGGCCTTTTTGCAGGTTGGCGAAGATGGCCTGGTTGGCGGGCGACACGGTGGCGGCGGTTGGAATGGTGAAGGTTTTCATCGTAGGTCCTTTGCTTGAAGTTGGTTGCGACAGGACGAACTATGAAGTTTTCGCGGCGCCCGCACTAGCAAGGCCAGGGGCATAAGACCTATTCCTCGCGGCATGGAAGTGGTGGCGGAAATCAGGAATATATTTCCGTTACCTGTAACCTTGTCGTGGGCGCCTACGAATAACAGCGTGCGAATGACAGCGATGGATAGGGAATGACATGAAAACAGATGATCTTGTGACAATGCTGGCGGCGGGCGCGGAGCCGGCCGATCCACGCTATGTGGAAAAGCGCTTCGCCGTGGCGCTGGCGGCCGGGCTGGCCGGCGCCAGCCTGCTGATGGTGGCCCTGCTGGGCGTGCGGCACGATCTGATGCAGGTGATGGCGACCGGCATGTTCTGGCTGAAGGTGTCATTCCCGCTGGCGGTGATCTGCGCCACGCTGTCGATGACCACCCGGCTCGCGCGTCCCGGCCGCGGCGCCGGACCGGGCTGGAAAGTGGTCGGCCTGGTGCTGGCCGGCTTCTGGCTGGGCGGGGTGGCGGTGCTGGCCGCCGCGCCGGCCGAACTGCGGCCCGGTCTGATGCTGGGCGATACCTGGAAGGTCTGCACCACCTGTGTCACCGTCTTGTCGATCCCGGCGTTCTGCGCGCTGTTCTGGGCCTTGCGCGGTCTGGCGCCGACGCGGCCGCGCCAGACCGGCGCCTCGGCCGGCCTGCTGGCCGGCGCGCAGGGCTTGCTGGTGTATTGCTTCCACTGTCCGGAAACCGCGCTGCCGTTCTGGGCCATCTGGTACACGCTTGGCATGCTGGTGCCGGCCGTGCTGGGTGCGGCCGTCGGCAAGGCTTTGTTGCGCTGGTAAGCCCTCGCCGCCGTCTGCCGCCCTTCCGAGTCCGACCACATCCAGTCCAATAAAAATGCACGATACTAAAGAACGCTCGCCTGTCGAGGAACACCTGCAAGCCTGGCTGCTCGCCGGGCTGGATGGCGACGCCGTGGCCTATCGCCGCTTCCTGGAAGAGCTCAGCAAGCGCTTGCGGGCCTTCCTGCGCAAGCGGCTGTTCCATTCGCAGGACCATGTCGAGGATATCGTCCAGGAGACCCTGCTGGCGGTGCACAACGCGCGCTTCACCTATCGCGCCGACCAGCCGGTGACGGCGTGGATCTACGCCATCGCCCGCTACAAGCTGGTGGATTTCCTGCGCGCGCATGTGCGCCAGGATGCGCTCAACGACCCGCTCGACGACGCGGCCGAACTGTTCGAGCAATCGGCCGAGCAGTTGAGCGACGCGCGGCGCGATGTGGCCGTGCTGCTGGGCCAGTTGCCGGACCGCCAGCGCCTGCCGATCGAACTGGTGAAACTGCAGGGCTGGTCGGTGGCCGAGGCGTCGGACCATACCGGCATGTCGGAGTCGGCGGTCAAGGTCGGCATCCATCGCGGCCTGAAGGCGCTGGCTGCGTTGATCCGCAGCCAGTCACGCCCGGGTGCTTAAATGCCGGCCAGGCCCTGCAGGCTGATGCCGGACTTGGTGCCCGCCGCTTGCTCACCGCGCTTGCTCAGGGCGCCGTCCGCGCCGATCGCATAGACGACGATCTTGTCGGCGCCGACGTAGTCCTGGTAGAGGAACTTGCCGTCCGGGCTGATCCAGGCATCGGCCGCGAAGCTGGAGGCGCCGGCCGCCGTGGCCGGTTCGGACGCGGCCACCGCGTTGACCAGACTCAGCCGGCCGGTGCCATCCACCGCGAACTGCGATATCGTGCCGCTGCCATTGCTGACATAAACGAAGCGGTTGTCCGGCGTCGCCACGATCCAGCAGGGCGCCTTTTGGCCGTTGACGGCCACCGGCGCGCCGAGCGCGCTGAAGCCGCCGCCGGCGGACAGCGTATAGGCGCTGGCGGTGGTGCCGGCGGCGTCCGCCGTGAAGTAGGTCTTGGCCAGCGCGCCGTGACCGAACACGCCGCCGAACGGTCCCACGCCCACCGTGGCCGAATTGACCGGCTGGCCCAGGCCGCCGTCGGCGTTGATCGGAAACGCCAGCAGCGTATTGCCTGGCGTGGTCGGCGTCAGCGCGCGCAAGAAGCCGTTGACGATGACGAACTGATGATCCGGGCTGACCGACACTTCGGTCGGCAGCGCATCCTGCTGCAGCACCGGGTACTGGCCAAGCTGCGTCAGCTTGCCATCGGCGCCGACGCGATACGCGCCCAGTTCGTTGGCGCCTTGCTGGTGCGTCACGTACAGGACGCCGTTGTTCCAGGCCAGCGAGGTCGGGCGGATACCGCCGGTGCCGGAAACACCCAGCAAGGTCAGGCCGCCGGCCGGATTGATGGTGAACACGCTGACGGTGTTGTCGCCAGCGTTGGCGACGAACAGTTGCCGGTTATCGTCCGACAGCGCCACGCTGTGATTGCTGGTCAGCGCGTCCGGCCCCACCGTGTTGCCCATGAAGTAGTTGACGCCATTCGTGCCCTTGCCGCCGGTCTTGACCGGCGACTGTGCGCTCAAGGTGCCATCCGCGTTACGCACATACACGAGCACCGCGTTGTCGGTGTCGTTGGTCTGGGCGAACAATTGTGCCACCGGCGCCGGCGGTACATCGCTGCCGCCGCAGGCCGCCAGCAGGCCCGCGATCGTACTGGCCATGACAAGATTTTTGATCATACGTTTTTCCCATTCAGGTCTGGTGCAGTCGTGATTGACTGCAGCTCCTGCAACTACTTCGGCGCGCGTTCCGGGGTGGTTACAGCACTGCCAATTTTTTGTCGGCCGCGATGCGGAACACCGCTACCGCATCGACCAGCCGCGATGCCTGGCGCGCCAGCGCGTCGACCGTTTCGGTGGTGACGTCGACCAGGCTGGCGTTCTGCATGGTGGTGCGGTCCATCTGCGCCACTGCCGCATGCACGTGCTGCAGACCGGCCGACTGTTCGGTTGTGGCCTGCGAGATGCGCTGCATGGTGCCCATCACGCGTTCCACAGAGCCGACGATGTGCGCCATGGTTTTCTCCGCTTCGTCAACGCGCGCCGCGCCATCGGCGATGCTGGACGTGGACGCCTCGACCACCTGCTGCACCTGGCGCGCGGCGTCCGCGCTGCGCAGGGCCAGCGCGCGCACCTCGGCGGCCACCACCGCGAAGCCGCGGCCCTGCGGCCCGGCGCGCGCCGCCTCCACCGCCGCGTTCAGCGCCAGCAAATTGGTCTGGAACGCCAGGCCGTCGATGATGCCAACCATTTCCGCGATCTGCTTGCCGGCGGCCGCCATGCCGTGCATGGTGGCGGCAATGTCGGCCACGCGGTTGCCGCCCAGCGCGGCGTCGCTGGCCGCGCCGGCGGCCTGGCGGTCGGCACAGAGCGTGTCGTCGGCGTTTTGCTGCACCGCCGCCGCCAGCTGCTGCAGCGCGCTGGCCGTCTGGCGTAACGACGCCGCCTGCGACGCGTTGCGTGCCGCCAGCTGCTGATTGCGGTCGGCGATCTGGCGCGCGCTCTGGTCGACGTCGCCGGTAGCGTCGTGAATCGCGCTCACGGTGTGGATCAGCGCCTGCTGCATGCGCCGCAGCGCGTGCAGCAGCCGGCTGATTTCGTTGTTGCCGCTGACGCCGATCTCGGCGCTCAGGTCGCCGGTGGCAATACGGTCGAAGTGCGACTGGGCGACGCGCAGCGGCTCCAGCAGAACGGTACGGAAAAACCGCCAGCACGCCAGCACCAGCAACAGCGAGAACAGGCCGATGCCGGCCGCCATGCGGCTGGCGCCCTGATAGCGCTCAATCGACGCCTGCCGCAGTTGGGCGCGGGTGGCTTCCGCCTGCACTATCTGCTGGCGCAGCGTGGCCGCGAAGCTGGCATCGGCGTGCTGCGCGTCCACGGTCGCCGCTGCGTACTGGTCCAGCGAGACTTCGTACAGCGCCTGTTCCCGCAGGCCCAGTACATGGGCGTAGTCCTCGTAGTTGCGCACCAGCGTCGCCGATTGCCGCGTCAGCTGCGGGTCGTCCCGCATCACCAGCCGGTAGCGGCCGAACGCCGCCTGCGCGGCCTTGAGCGAGTCCGAGGCCTTGCGGGTGTTGTCGTTGGACGCGATCTGGTCGCCGCGCAGCAGGTCGATGTAGGCGTTGTCCATCTGGCTCAGTGTGAGCAGCAGCAGGCGTTCGGTGTCATGCAACGGCCCCAGTTGGCGGTCGGACAGGTGGACCACTGCCTCCATGGCGCTGGCGGCGGCGCGGGCGTTGAGCCAGCCGGCCAGCAGGCTGGCGCCGAGCGCGCAGCAGAACAGGGCCAGCACGGCGGCCAGCGCCGTGCGGATTTTGATATTGCCGAGCATGAAGCTAGTCCAGCTTGAGCAGCCGGTCCAGCGACCATTTTCCGGCGCCACGCCCGATCAGGTACAGCAGCGGCGCTGCCCACGACAGGTGGGTCGGCCAGGCGTATGGATAGACGAAGATTTCGATGACGGCGGTCATGCCCAGCAAGGCCAGCGCGGCGCCACGCGTGAACAGCCCGAGGATCAGCAGCAGCGGAAAGAAATGCTCGGCATAGGCGGCCATGTGCGCCGCGATCTCGGGCGGCACCAGCGGCAGCCGGTATTCCTCGCGGAATAGCTGGTAAGTGCCGTCGGTGAGCGTCAGCAGACCGGTGACTTTGGTGCGTCCCGACTGGATGAAGATGGCGGCGATGGCGGCGCGGGCGGTGACGGCCAGCAGATTGTGGGAGATCGCGGTCGAGGCGAAATGTGCTGCGCGGTTCCACGCGGTGCGCACGGCGGACAGGTTCATGTCAGGGGCTTTCAGGTAAGGTGGTTAATGCGCCGGCCTGCAGCAGCATGGCGAGGGTGGCGGCGATATCCAGGTCCGGTTGCAGGGACAGGCCGTGCATGGCGGCTGCCTCCAGGGCGTCGCCGCACAGGCAGGCATCGAGAAACGCGGTGACGCCGGCATCGATCAGCCGCCAGTGGACGGCACCGTCGATGCGTGTCAGCAGAACGCTGTCGCCGCGCCAGATGGCGCCGGAGACGAATTCGCGCTGCTCGCGGTTGGCGATCCAGATCGCGCAGGCGGGATGCTGGTCGCTAGTCAGCCAACGCGCGGCGGGATGTGGGCGCAAGCAGGTGGCGCCCAGCGCTTCAGGCGCCAGCGTCGCCAGGTGTTCGGCGGACAGCGGCAAGGCGTCTGCCGCGGTATGGCATTCGATCCAGAGGCGATCGAGCCGCGCCACTTCGGTCAGGTAGGGCAGCGTGGCGGCTGGCGGAAACTGCTTCAGGAATGCCGGGAACGTGGCGCCATAGTCGAACAGGCTGACGCTGACCGGCGGTTCGGCGCGGGCGTACTCCAGCGCGGCGGCGCGGAACCACTGCTCGCCGACCAGTCGCATCACGGTGGGGAAATTGGCGGCGAGGTTGTCCACGCAGCCTTTCAGCAGCGTGTTGCGGTAGACTACGAAGCCGGGTTGCGCCGTGATGGCGTCGTCGCCGCCGTGGAATGCCGCCGCGATGAAGGCGTCCTGGTAACGCCGCAACTCCTCGACATCTTTCATGATTGCTCCGTCAGCATGTCGTGCGCGCGATGGCGCTCCATCAGCAGCGTGGAAAAGGCCGGAATGTCGCCATCGCGCTCAATCAGCGTGGGCACCGGGCCGGTGCGTGCCAGCAGGCGCTGGTACAGATCCCACACTGGCGGCGCCACGGCGGTGTCATGACTATCCACCAGCAGCGCGCCCGCCGCGTCCAACTGATGGCCGGCCAAGTGAATCTCCATGATCGCCTGCGCGGGAATCGCATCGATCCAGCGCGCCGCGTCCTGTTCGACATTGTGCGCGCTGACATAGATGTTGTTGACGTCCACCAGCAAGCCGCAACCGGTGCGCTGGCACAGCTCCGCGAGGAAGTCTGTTTCGCTGAAGTCGTGTGGCATCGTGATGTAGTGGCTGGGATTTTCCAGCGCAATCCGGCGTCCCAGCGCATCCTGCATGCGTTCCACATTGGCCGCGACCTGGTGCAAGGTAGTCAGGTTGCGCGGCACAGGCAGCAGGTCAGGATAATAGTGGCCGCGCCAGGTGGACCAGGCCAGATGCTCGGATACCAGCGCCGGCTGCAGGCGGGCGACCAGTGTCGCCAGCGCCTGCAAACGTTCCCGTTCCGGCGGTTCGGCGGCGGCAAGCGACATCGACACGCCGTGGATCGACAAGGGATGGCGTGCCCGGATCGCATCGAGCCAGGCCAGCCGGGGGCCGCCGGCGACCAGATAATTCTCGGGATGGACCTCAAACCAGATCCCATCGGCATCGCACGCGAGTGCGTCGTCGAAATGCTGTGGCTTGAGGCCCAGGCCCGCCGTCAGTACCGGCTGCATGGCGGTGCTTAGAAAGGCGTGAGCGAACCGTGGCCCTTCGGGGTCTTGATCGAGGTGCAGGTGCCGGCCGGGACGTTCTTCCACGCGTTGCCCTGGTAGTCGGCCTTGGCGGTACCGGCGCAGGTGGTGCCTTCGCCAGCCTTGCAGTCGTTGTGGCCGGCCATCGACACGCCGTAGCATTTTTCAACGGCGGTTTGCTTGGCTGCCGCAGGCTTGTCCTGGGCCATTGCAACGCCCGCAGCGAGGGCGGCCAGCGTGAAGGTAGCGGTGGCGAAGTGACGTGCGTTCATGGTAGTGCTCCTTTGAGGTATTGGTTAAATGACCGGCAGAACAGCCGATCCTTTGGTTAATACGGAGCCTTGTACGTGCGGGTTACAGCCGACGAAAAATATTTTGCGTCACTGAAGGCGCTAGTGGATCAGTGCTATTGAGCTCCCTCAACGTGCGGATGATGTCGCTATTGCTGATGTTCCCGCCGTTGCTTCTCGGCGCACCGATGCCAGCTTTTGAGTGTCCCGAGCAGATTTCTCCCTCATCGGTCCAGGTAAGCGGCATGGGGAGCGAATGGACTTCTTTTGTTGCTTCCCCGTTGTACTTGCATGCCGCCGCACCGATGTACGGTCCGCCAGTCATGAAAGGAGATCTCGCGGATTTCACGGAGACACGTGGACACGATGTCTGGTCATACACTTACCAGCTGGACGGAGCGTTTCCTGATGGGAAATGGTTGCAGTGCACATACGGGGACCGCAATCAGGTCACGCTGTCGCGTCGGCTGCCCGATGAAACCCGTGAATGCAAGTTCACCTACCGGAAAGGGACCAAGGCTGGGCAACACGCCATCAAGATTCAATGTCAGTAAAAACAAAAAAGCCGCACCGTCTGAATGACGTGCGGCTTTTGCTGTTCTGGTGCCCGGGCCGGAATCGAACCGGCACGCCTTGCGGCGGCGGATTTTGAGGGCACTATCGGCAATTTGGTAGAAGGCAGTATATCTGGCTATTAGACGAGGACAGGCGAGTGCCGTAAGGTACTTTCAGGTCAAATTTGGTCAAAAAGGTCTTCGTCAATGGCAACCAAAAAAATTCAGAACGAGCGCGTTGTAGAGCGCAATATCACTATTCGCTGCGATGGTTTCTCCTACCGTGTTCGCATGATGGTCAACGGAACTCGTATCGATGAGACCTTCGATACAGTTCAAGAAGCACGGGCCTACCGTGATAGGTTGCGCGCTGATGCCGCTACTGACCCGGCATACAAGCTAGTGCTAGAAGCTAAGCAACGGAAAGAAACCGCAGCCAAGCTCACTTTAGAAGCATTGCTGGACAGGTATTTGGCGGAGATAACTCCGACCAAGCGCGGAGCTCGCGCCGAGATCTCCAAGATTGGCAAGCTTAAGAGATACCCGATTGCTCGTTTGCCGATTAATTTGGTTCGACGTGAAGCGGTGCTCCAGTTTATGGAAACAGCGAAATCTGAAAGGTGGTCCGATAGTAGTCTTCGAAAGTACTTAATGCTGATTTCAAGCCTTTTCCAAGTGGCGACGAAGCGTTGGGGAATGAGCTTGGATAACCCAATCCGTAGCGTTGAGGTTCCCACTAACGGTAAGGGGCGAGATCGACGTCTAGAGGCAGGCGAGTTCGAGCGCTTATTGGCCGAATTGAAGAAAGCGCGGAATCGGTATGTGGCGCCAGTGTTCGAGCTTGCAGTTGAAACGGCATGCCGGCAGGGAGAAATTCTGAAACTGCAGCACAAAGACATCGACTTTTCGAATGCTATCGCAACGCTGCGATACACAAAGAATGGCGATGACCGGATCATTCCTCTATCTACTCGGGCGGTTGCTATCCTTGCGCAGGTGCCTATACCAATCAAGGGAGCATTGTTTCAAGTGACAGAAGTGGAGTTGCGACGAGCGTTTAATGCTGCCAAGCAGCGAGCGCAAAAGCGTTACCTCAGCGAGTGCGCCGCTCACGGGCATCAAGCTCAGCCTGGCTACCTTGCAGATTTACGCTTCCATGACCTTCGGCATGAGGCAACCAGCCGGTTATTCGAAAAGGGATTGAACCTCATGGAAGTAGCCTCGATCACTGGGCATAAGACTCTCGCGATGTTGAAGCGGTACACGCACCTACGCGCAACTGATCTGGCGAAGAAACTGGGTTAGCCATGTCCCAGATACTTCTTTTATGATAGCAATAATTTTACTGAGGCAATTTATATTTATTTGAGGTATATTATTCTTGGAAATTACCGGGTGTGCGGTCCACTCTGCATACCTAGTTACAGATAGCTAAAGGACGCCAATGGCAAAATTCTACAAAATGACCCTGTCTTTACTGAATTCAGAAATCGCGGTAAACGAAAATTCAATCGTGGCCGTCATGCGGACGGACGAGGCGGATAGCTACCGTGTATGGTTGTCCAATGAGCTTAGCATCACGGACGATATCGCTAAACGTGTCGCTAAGTTGGGCGCTGTTACCCCTATTTCTCAAGACTGGTGGGATGTTAAGTCTTCAGACTTGAAAACGCTCTTGTGAGATGCCGCTTGCTTGGGTTTCGCTCGGCGCGGTGGCCTGTTCGTTGATGCAGCTTCTTACCGATTCTTCACGTTAGCTGAACATAATGAAGTCGGTTTTGAATTGATAGAGTTGAAGTCATGTTGGAAAAAATTGAGAGATGCCTTTCAGGCTACTGTATTGGTGTCTTGAGCGTACTGTTTAGTTTTATTGAAAGGACACACGGAATAATTGCGATAAGTGTGCCTTTGCTAGCGACCATAGCCGTGCACCTTTTTTTTCCAGTATGGATAAGTGTGACTTTGGCTGTGCTGTTGTGGATTCCTGCAGCGATTGGGATGGTCGTTATTGTAGTGAACAGTTGGATGCTCTGCATGCTGCGATAGTTTCCTTGATTGATGAGACTGCGGTATCAGCAAGAAATTTGCGAGATACAAGCGCTGCAGTTTTGCTGTAAGGACCAATGCGCTTAATAGGAGAAATTTAATGAGAGACTGCTCTTCAAATAGCACCGTTGCTTCGCTGGTTTTCTGGATTGGTATCGTGATGTTCGCCTATTTGAAGTGGCATCTACCAGAGGGGCGCCCCCCGCACGATCTGCTGGAATTTCTCTCTGTCGGCGCATGTGTCGCTGGCGGCATTTTACTATTCGGTGAGGTCGGAGCAAATCTGATGCGAAGTCGAGATTCCGGAGTTGTTGACCGCGGGTTTGGGGCCATGATGCTGTTGAGTGCCTTGCTATTGGGAATTGCATTAGTGGCATATTCCATTGCAACTTACCAAAGTGAATTACTCCTGGCCCTGATTTTTGGCGCCGCATTGTATTTGACGTTCTTACGTAACCCGTTCGTTTCACTGACTCGGTTTTGAGGTCTAAGAGGCCCTATTCATTGGTTCTATTACCCTGCTTCATGTCAGGAAAATCCACAATATTGCGCAAGCCGACCCATGAGTCGGCTTCGACATCGAGAGAGTTAGGTGATGTACTTGGCCCAGAGAGGACAACATGAGTAAAACACCAGTCGGAGCAGCATCTGCTACCTATCGAAAAGCGGTCAATGGTATCGCCGAAGTTCTGGAAATTGAACCATCTCACTCCAGATACCCAAGCTTGGATTTTGAGGCAGCGCTTGAGGCGATTCCGGATGCAATCAAAGAGCAGGCCATTGAATGGTACATCCGAGGTATCAAGCGCGGCATGGCAAAGGCTACGGACTTGATGGCTGAGGGAATAATTTACGTTCATGACGACGGCGCTGTACGAGCTCCAGCAAAAATGGAGGTCAAGGTGCGCACGAAAATGCGGGGCGAGGAATGGAACCGACACTCCGTGAATGTCAAAGCTACCGAGATTGGCTTTGAATAATTTCTATGGCAATAGTTGTGTTAGTGAGTTTCCAATGTTGTCGCGTGGAGTGACCTAAGTGAGCAATCTTGTTAAGGTAACAAAGAAAAAAAACTGACTGCTGTATTGGAAGACCCAAAAATGTTTGATGTGAGGCGCAATTTTACTTCGCGAGCATGATCAAAAATTCAGAAACTGTGGTCGGAGATGATGGATATGACGTTGCTATTCCGTCTGCCAAAGCGCTTTATATCGAAATGCGGTTCGGCGATACGATCCTTAGCTCAGGTACGGCTTTTTTAGTTTCACGTACTCGCGAGTCGCACTGTGCATTAATTACGAATCGGCACAACCTCACAGGGCGGCATCAGGAAAGCGGGCAGTGCCTTAGTAGTACCGCAGCGATACCGGATCACATCGATATTTATTTTCTTGCTCCGTTTGAGGATCGACCAAAGGACTGGAACAAAGTTAGTCTGCCCCTCTATCGAGAGAACGGTTCCCCTTACTGGATCGAGCATCCGCGCCTCAAAGAACGCGCTGATATTGTCGCGCTCAACTTTACTTGGGGAAATGATGTACACAAACTTCCTTATTACATTGACACGACGCTGGATCGGCACGGTATCGTGGTTGGTCCGGCGGAACCTGTGAGTGTGATTGGTTATCCATTCGGGCGAACGTCGGTGGCCAAATTTCCAATCTGGGCCACCGGTTTTCTTGCACACGAACTGAGCCTTGTGACGGCAGAAAACCCAACCTTTATGATCGATTGCCGCACTAGGCAAGGGCAGTCTGGATCAGCAGTCATTGCTTGGCGTGTGGGCAATTACAGGAAACTCAACGCTGAGGGAGGTGTGGTGTCAGTTGTGTCTCCCGGTCCTCATTGGGAGTTTCTTGGAATCTATTCTGGTCGTATTCACCCTCACTCAGATATCGGTAAAGTGTGGCATGTAAGCGCGATTGCAGAGCTATTAGATGCTGCTGCTCTTGATGCTCAAGAGCGTGCTGAGAAGGGGAAGCATGGGGATAGAACATTTTGAGGTTGCGGACGAAAGGCCAAAGCGCGATCAGATAGATCATCATGAACGAAAAATAGATCAATCCACGCACTTGGAAGATTTAGACGCCAAAGCAGGAGCGAGCGGTTCCATAGGAATTCTCCAAAAAGCGAACGGCAAGAGCGTGAAAGAGGTGATCGGCATGTGTACGTTCTCGCAGAAACTGATGGCAAGCCTTTGAATACATCTTACGACCGACCCTGCCAAGAGATAATAAAAGTAGCCTGTTCGCAGAAGACATCCAGCCCGTGGCGGCGAATATCCTCCATGAAATCTTGACTTGCCTGCTTACCGAACCAATTGCTAACGTGGTGGCGGCAACTATTAATTCCGATTTTTATTTTTGAGCGCACTAGCAGCAGCGCAGTGGTTAATTCCCTATCGACGTCTGGGTTGGCGCATATTCGCAAGTCCTCCCCATTCTTAAATCGAGCAAAGCGGTTTAGCTTTTCATCTGTCGACATTTCGGTCCGACCCAAACGACTCAGGATGTCCAGCCTTAATGCAGCCCCGCGCATTTGGGCATACCGCAAAGTGTCCAGCATGGCGGAAAGCTCTGAATCACTGCTTACCCTTAGCTTATAAAGTTGGACTCCTCTGGAATCAATGGTCATCCCCAGTTTTCCTGATGTAGAGAAAGAGATAGATTGCACAGAGCCACTTAATGTCTGGTGCATACTCCAGTTATCTTGCCAAGCGGTGATGTACTGCTCAAGCATCGAAGAGTCAATTTTCAGTATGGTGCCGTTGTATCGCCGATCTGGACCAGGGAAGTAGTAAGTTAAGTCAAAGCCAGACTCGCGTGCAGTGAGCCGGCCACCAAAAGCGAGCGTCTCTGAAAGCTCAAGGGCATCTATGCTCAAAATTGCTCTCCAAAATTTCTCAAGAAAAATTCGCCGCGAAGCAGCGGGACAAAGTATCTGTTAGCTCGTCATGGGCGTCCGTCGCCTTTGTCGGGCAGTAATATGTTCACCTTACATCTTGCCAGTAGCGCTGGTTCTGCTGAGAGATCCGCATGAGGCAGACTCTTTAAGGAAAGGTACGACTCTTGGATTCGAGATTCTCGACGGTCCGCGTACTGGGCGATAGCTTCAGCGGAACTGTCCCAACGCCCAATGCACGTTCGACAATCAGTGCGTCGCCTTCCTGGGCGAGTAAATCTTGAAGGCGTGAAAACTCGCCGCACCACAACGTCTCAACGTCCTTATCGCGGCGAGTATCGCGGTTTTCCGTGAGCGCAACAGTGCGTACTTGTATCCGCCCAGTTTGGGCTTGGCCACCAATCTCAACGCCATAATCTGGCAATGATGGTTTCTTCGCCACGATATGGCCATTGCTTGCCCATGCTGTTTCCATTCCCTCATGAACCTCGTATCCCAAGTGGGCCAAGCCGTTCAGGATTGCCTTGCGGCGAGCTTCCGCAAAACGCTCATCAA
Source organism: Duganella sp. 1224 (assembly GCF_013408245.1). Lineage (GTDB taxonomy): Bacteria > Pseudomonadota > Gammaproteobacteria > Burkholderiales > Burkholderiaceae_D > Rugamonas. Next base: position 878,469 of record NZ_JACBYS010000002.1, on the reverse strand, counting down.
CAGCAGGCGGCGTCGCCTCTGTCGGGATCGTACGCTGGGAGCGCATTTCCTTCAGCGCTGCCGCGAGGTCGACGATTAAGCTGTCCAACAGGAGGTGCTGATGCGCATCAACAGTCTTTGTCTCGATCGTGCGGAGGCGTTCGTTAAACGCTGCTGCCTGTTCCACTCCGAGCAACGTATGGAGTTCCGCGATCTGCTGATCAATGCGTTCAATCCTTGGGTTTGCGATGGCAACTGATTCCCACGCACCGATTTCCGGTACCTCGGTCATGAGCTTTCTCGCCTGCTCCCGTTGCACGTCGGTCAATCCACTCGCCATTGGATTGAGCATAGCAAGTCCATCTGCAAGAACGGCATCAATGTCGGCCACTTCCTCACCTGCGGCCAGATTCCGCAATGCTGCTGGCACGACGATACCACGCACTTCCAATGCCCTTATGAGCGTGGTGGCACTGCGTTCGCCTTGGCGCCGGCGTTGCCGAGCATGTACCAGCTTTTCAACGCTGCGTTGTCGGCGTCGTTCAAGATCAGTATGCAAATATTCTATTTCGTCAGGAACATTCTTTTGCAATTCAGCGAAGGCTTCTTGCGCGAGCAAGTCGCCCAGCTCCTGCTTCCGTAGCAACGTCGACGCGATCTCCGCATCGGATAGTTCCTTGATCCGATGTCCCTCACTCGTCCACGTCGCGATAGTTTGGTCCAGTTGGCGTAGGAGGTTCTCGCATATTGCTATTATTTCTTCGCGTGTGACGATGCGTACAACTTTGGGGCCACTCATGTTATCTAGTCCTTGTGGATGGCGGATTCAATGGCAGACTCCAGCCTGGCCTTCTCCGCGATATTGTTGTGGTACCAAGCGTGTGATGAAATTCGATGTAGCTTTGGGATCGCACGTTTTAATACGGACGGGCGCCAGATGTCCCGCGCGCGGGCACGGTGTAGTAATTCGTGTCGTGGCGCGTCGCACTCGATGCCAATTGTGTAGAGGCCGGTCTTGGGATCGGCAATTGCGAAGTCCAGGCCGAATGCGTCGCCTTCCTGCGCTGTCACTGGGTGCACCCCCAGCGAATGCAAGAAACTGAGTACATCGCTCGCAAAACCGTCTAGCTGTTGGCCTTGTTTCATTCGGGCGTTCACGCGTTCACTGTGCAGCCGTCCCAACAAAGCACTGCTGGTATGCAGGTCGCCATTGGACAAGGTTCGCGCGTATTCCATATAACCTTGCAGGTAGTCGCGGGGAATTGCCGGCCGGCGCTTGGTGGTTAGCATGTCGGAGATATCGGCGATTGGCATAGACGTCACCAGCATGACTTTTTTTCGTGCCCGTGTTATCGCGACGTTGAGGCGCCGCTCGCCGCCTTTTTGCCCGAGGACGCCGAATGACCGTCGGAAGGTGCCTTGGCTATTTCGTCCGAAGGTCGTAGAGAAGACAATGACATCGCGTTCGTCACCCTGCACGTTTTCAACGTTTTTGACGAATATTGCCAGGTCCTCGCCGTGCTCGCTGCGACTGGCCTCTTCTTGATAAGCAATGCGGAATTCCGGATCAGCTTCGGCTCGTTGCTCCAGCCGCTCCTCGATCAAGTCTGCTTGCTTCATATTGAACGTGACGACGCCGGTGGAAGGCCGCTCGGAATAGGGAAGGCGCCACAGTTCGGCCAAGAGCTCTACAACGCGATCGGCTTCCGCGCTGTTAGTCTGTTTCTCATACAGACCATTCACCTGAATCAGTTCAAGCGGTTTGATGGCTCGGATGGTTGAGTCGGGATGGCGTGCTGGGACACTGAGATTATTTTCATAAAAAGCAGCGTTTGAGTAGCCAATGAGTTCTCGGTAAACTGAGCGATAGTGTATCTGCAACGTAGTAACTGGTAGCGCACTGCGCGCGAGTTGAAGCAAGTCCGGACAGTCCTTTATCTCCCGGCGGTTCCAGGTTTCCTCAAATTGCTCCTTTTCTTCTTCGCTGGCGTCGTCGTCAGGTTGGTCGCCATCGAATATGTCTGTCTCGTCACTGTTAGTGCGGCCCGAGAAAAATGCGCTTGGAGGCATTTGTTTTTCGTCACCACTCACGATGGCGACGCCTGCGCGGAACAGGGTCGGCAATGCATATTCCACTGGCATCTGTGATGCCTCGTCGTAAACGATTGTATCGAAGAGATTATTCTTTAACGGAAGAACCCGGCTGGCAACGTCAGGGTTCATTAGCCACACGGGGCGCAACGCCATCAACCCCATGCCTGCGCCAAGTTCAATGAATTCGCGCAACCGACGGGAGCGTTGACCTTTGAGACGTGTGACGTCCTCCCATTGCTTGGGACCGGCTAAGAAGCCGCGCTGAATCCCATCACGCAAAACGTCGCGGTTCAGCCGACGCATTTCTTCATCAGCCACTGCAAGGGATTCTACTTTGGCGATCGTTTCAGTTTGTTCAAGCAGTAACTCGGGACTGGTTTGTTCTATTCTGCGTTTCCAACCCAGTCGCGCCTCCCTATTAATCACGCGACGAACCTCGCCGTCCAGATCATTCATCGGAATCGCGCTCATGGAGGCTTCATGGGTGCGCATCACGGCAAATGTCTCAAGAGATTCCTTGCTCAGATTCCGCGACCGCATGCGGAATTGCTGATAAGCCACTAAAGTGGAAAGCGCATCTTGAATACGATTGGGTATCGTGCGGAATTCGGTATTTTGCGAAATGGCATGACGACACTGGGCTGTAAGATCCGGCTCAATCCATTCTTCCAGTAGTGATAGAGCTTGGAAACTGTGCTGACGTGCTGCATGGCGTACGAAAGCGCGCTCAAAACCGTCTAGAAGTTGCTCTACGGGCGCACGGTCTCCCGTCATGACCGCTGCGTCGAATTCACTCCCCCGTGGCGCCATCGCCAAATACTGTGCTAGTTCGCGCACTTCCTCCAGCTTCCGCAATCGCGTCAGGCATTCGGCCGCCAAGGTTGGTCCAGAGGTTGTTTCTACAGGCTCTAGGTGGAGTTCGCTCGATATCTCGGACAGCGCCTGCCGGATCGGTCGCCACTGTAGTTCAAGGCGGGCGGCAGCGAGTAGTTTGGTGATCGGATCCAGCTCGGCCTTGGCACCTGTCTGCGATACAAATTTTAATACCTGACTACGTCGAAGGTAGGTGAAGGGATTCAAACGGTCAACAACCGTGAGCGGCCGGGCTGCTAAGTCGGCCAGCTGGGTGATCTTGTCCAATTGGGCACTCGGCAGACTTGCGAGTGCGGCTGAGAGCACGCCATGATAGCCGGCGCCGCTTATGGAAATTAACTCCTGGTGGAGCTTGCGCAGTGAGTTATAGAGTAACTGGCCAGGCGCATCGGCTTTGTCGGCAGGGCGAAAAAGCGGTAACCAGTGAGCCAGGCGTTTGCGTTGACTTTCATCCAATGCTTCCAGACGTGGTGCGTTTTCATTCAACCAAGCTCTATGCGGAGCGGGATCATCGATATCAAATCGAGTTGGATGCTGATTCAATATCTCCATGCGGCTGTGCTCGGCATCAAGGAACGTTTTGAATGCGACATGGAATTCGTCGAGGGTTCCTTGATCGGTTGCGAACGCCTTCAGATGAGCAAGGGCGCTGCCTTCAAATTTCGCGGGCAGCCAGTATCGGGCCAGTGGCGCACATTCCTCTTCGACCGTCGTCAAGACGGATGAGTCGAGTACAGACAGCTTGGTACGAAGCTGCGGAATATTAAGCGGTGGGCTTCCAAGTTCCAGCTCAATGAGTTGGCCCAGCAGGGCTCGGTAGCTTAGTCCTGTCGCTTCGTCAACGCGATGCATGGCCTGGTGCAGACGGTCTAACTCACCTTCAAGGGACTCGATTTTAGCGGCAACCCGCTCGCGCTGCCGTACCCAACCATTATCAAATTGCGACCCTTTGAATATGCCATCCAGCTGCTCACGGACCGCGCGTATAGTCGGCTCTCGGTCTTTGTTGACGTCGTTGATCATTATGATGCGGTCGCCGAGTCCTTCGGCCACAAGGCGTTTATACACCACTTCAAGTGCCGCATGCTTCTGACACACGATCAGCATACTCTTCTTTCGGCCGATGGCATCCGCGACCATATTAACGATGGTCTGGCTCTTGCCGGTCCCTGGTGGCCCTTCTACGAGCAGGCCGGGCCACTGGCGTGCCTTCAGAACGGCTGACTCCTGTGAGGGGTCGCTAGCGACGGTCAAGTAGCGGTCAATCTCCATTGACTGCTCAACTGGCGTATCAAACTCCGCCTTCTCCTTGAGCCTTAGCATTGATTCCAGCGCAGTACCCGACGGAGACAGAGTTCTGAGTTGCCTGAGGTCTTCGCCGATGGCCTGACCACTGAATGTCACGTGGAACAGAACGGCGGCGCAACGAAGCGACGCAGTGCCAGCTGGAATGTCATAAGAGGGCGGCGGTAGGGAAGTCAACTGGCGTTGCTCCGGTGCTGCGAGCATGCCAAAAGCGTCAAGGACGTCGCTCATTTTCAGCGCAGAACGGCCCAGTACTTCGTCCGCAGCGCTGCGCCATTCTTTGACCGCCTCGCGCCCCAATAAGCCTTCTAACGCAGGATTAATGCGAACTTCTTCGCGTTCGGTATCGAAGGCCAGTGCGACTTGCCCTCGTGCTCCCAACTCCATTAGCAATTTCACCGGCCAAAGTAGTACCGGCGTGATTCTGGGGCGCGTCTTGCTGCGGTTGTCCTTAATGATGAGAAACGGGAACCCGAGATACATACCATCGATACCGGTATCTCGTTTATAGATCGAGGTCTGGCGATGAAGGGCTGTAAGCCTGCCGACCAATGGGAGATTGTCGGCGAGGACGCCTGGATCGATGGCTACCGATTGAGAATTACGTTGCAGCAGGTGCTCTAATAAGGCAGTGCCACTCTGCCGCGCACTGCTCAGCTCCATCATGTCGGCGCGGCCAGTGGACTTGCCGATTGTCATACGTACCAACGGGCCACGCAATACTGCGGAGGACAATTTCTTTTCAAAAAAATCGAGGATCTGCGAGACATATTGCTGTTTTTGTGGCTCCAGCCATTGATCTGCCGGCACTGCCAAGATCAGTACGACTTCATGCAACGGCAGCCGGCGTTCGAGCCGGAACTGGTCGGCCAGATCATCGATAATTTTCTTCCCAGTCCTGGCAAAGCCTGCAATACGGTCGTCGACCTTCCGGAACAGTTCAGTACGTAACAGGCTTAACTCAGCTCGCGCGGCGAACGGGTCAAAACTGAGAATATCCTCTTGCTTCGCTAGTTCTTGGGCTTGTTCCAGCACTGCATCAATTGAACGGAACTGCGAGACGGCAGCACTCAGCAGGACAATCAGGTCTTCTTCGCTGATCGTACGTCGCTCCGACAAGGACAGCAAACCTGGATGGTCGGAATCAGGGAACAACAGCCGTTGCTGGTCCCATACTGCTGCTAGACGTGCGCGTGAGGTGGAAAGTAAATTGACGCGGACGGTCTCCTCGTTGAGATCAATGCCCAAGTTGGCGGCGCGCTGCCGCACCACCTCGGCACGTGTCCGGAGTTGCGATAGCCAAGTCTCCGTCTGCAATCTTTGCAAAAAGGGTGGAACCGCGCCAGTGATGAGGTCATATGCTTCCAGCGCATTCTGCAAAAGCCACCCTGGTGTGACAATGTCTCCACGTAAAATCAACGGGATCTCAGGGTTGAGCAGTTTGAGTGCAATCATCAGTCGGCAATCGTCGTCCACACCTTCCAATTGCGCGACTTGGCGCAGACCCGCGAGCGTGGCAGGAGCGACTTTGACTTGCTCAGCCCAGGTCGTCAATACACCACGATTTAAATGATCCTTGGCCTCGTTCCAATTCTCACTCTCAGCGGCGGCTAACGCGAATACGGCTGGTTTGTGATAGCGCTTTTTGTTGAGCACTATACTATTTCCATCGGTACTGTCGATCTCAGGACTCACCGCAGCAGGAGCGTTGACTATCTCACCGTCTAGCCAGCTTTTAACTTGCTGCCACTGCCAGCGTTGGTGCCGGTCCCTTGCTAATAAACCACGGAACAATAGGTGGAGTTGAGGATCTAAATCATCGGGCAGGGTGATGCCGTTCGCTAGAACATGGATGAGGAATGATTGGGGGTTAGATCCTGCGAAGCAAGCACCGCTGGTTAGTTGTTCAAGCAGAATCATGCCCAGGCTCCACCAGTCGGAAGCGGCAGCAACCCCACCTGCGATGGCTTCTGGTGCCATGTAGCGCGAGGTTTCGAGAGGAGAAACTATATCGAGATCAAACTCCGAAAGACGCGCAGAGCCAAAACCGTTGATTACAAGATCGAGCGGGTCACGGCTACGCACCAGCAAGGTACCTGGACGCAGGTCACGATGCCGAAGACCAGCTTCCGAGAAGCAATGCAATGCTTGGCCCAACTCAGAAATTACATGGCGGATGGTGGCCATGTCGCTGAAAGCGATGCCGACATCGGCTAACGTTCCACCGCTCAGTTCTTCGGCTACCTCGTAGGCTCGGCCATCCCAGCGACCAGTAGTAATGATCTCGGGAACGTGTTCTCGCGGAAGGCGGCCGATTACTTCGTACACGGCAGGATCTGGTTCTGCACCCGGGCGATAGAGCGTCAATACCGCTTGGCGATTTGTGTCGCGATGCTGGCAGATGTAGCGTTCTCGTACACTATCGCTACTGGAAATGCGACGCGTTAATCGCCAGCCGCCAATTTGAGTCTCTTCCGATATCGGTGGTGGCAGCGCAGTGGCTACTGTCGCATCCTCATTACTGGCAGGATCTGCACCACAAGTCAGGCACATCAAGTCACCGGCATCTATCTGGTGTCCGTTTGTGCACATTAGTCCGACTGATAGAAGCCGTTGCTCATCTTGAGTGACGATTTCTTGTGGCCGGTCGCCGATTTCGCGGATGGGAAGTGCAGATAAATCCCACTGACAAGGTGCGGTGTCGACGACACCCTCACAGAACCATTCCTCCAAGGGACGTTCTGTTCGGCAATTGGGGCAAAAACGCATCATGATTGGTGTACCTTGGTGGTGCGCGCCCTGTCGGCGCTGATGTGGACTCGATGTCCCTGATTAATCAATAGCTCTTGCAAGCGCAAAAAATCTCCGCGCTGCGGAATGCCGGCGAACCAGACGCTGCCATCCGGGTCAAACATGACGTCAAGTGACTTGTCTAGCACTTTGCATGGCGCTTCATATGCACTGAAGCGATCAATCCCTAGTGCCGTAAGTAGATGAAGGCGCTGGTTGTCGCTGCCGCGCAAGGGCTTTGTATGCGGAGCATTGAGGTCAAATGGATCTGAGATTAGTGCGTCGATACACCCCGCCGATCGTTGCAGCACAAGTGTCAAGTGCTCAATGGGCTTGCCACTGTAGACAAGGATGTCGGCCGGCGTTGCACTGCGCAGAGCGGTCACCAGTGCAACAAGCGCTTCAGGCTGTTCGAATGGCTCACCGCCAGAAATCGTAATACCTTCGGCGGCTGGTAGCCACTGCGCGAGATGCGTCATTACGCTATCCACTGTGGTCCTTCCCTTATCAACGGCCCACGTGTCCGCAGAAATGCAGCCTGGGCAATGGATACTGCAGCCTTGTAGCCAAATGCCAATGCGTCGTCCGGGGCCGAGTGTGGTCACTGGAAAGTGGAGTCGTGAGATATGAATATCCATGGACTAACGCTTTTGGAGGCGCAGGGTGGCCGCGTCCGTTCCGGCGAGGATGAAATGGTCACCCGCTTGTGCGTCTTGGTCGAATAGGCCTCTCGCCAACGGATTGATCAGATAAGCTTCAATCTGGTTGCGGATACCTCGGCCCCCATTTGATAGGTCACTCAGGCAAAGCTGTTTGAGTGAGGTCTCTGATACCTCGTCCAGTTCGATGGTAATGCCTTGTGTAACGAGGTCGTCGAGTACGGTGCGTAGCATGTGCTCAAAAATTTGTTCTGCAACTTCCTGCCGAACGAAATCGAAGATGATTATATTCTCGCCTATCCGGTTCAGGATTTCAGGTCGGTTCAACACCACTTTGAAATGGTGCTCGATCTCGTTGCGTACCTTTTCTTGCACGTTAACGAATAGTTCCCCAGGAACCACATTTGGCACACGATCACCTGATTCACTCTGTCGATAGATGCCCAGATTCGAGGTGAAGATGATTAGTGCTTCGGAGAAGTAGACGCGATCACCACGACCCGACGTGAGTACGCCATCATCGAGTATCTGCAGAAACTTATCGAGGATACGAGGATGGGCTTTCTCGATTTCATCGAAGAGCACAACGCTGAAGGGCCTTTCTCGAATTGCGTTGGTAAGCTCGCCTCCCACGTCATATCCGACGTAGCCCGGTGGCGCTCCAATTAGGCGTTGATCCGCATGTTCGGAACTGAACTCAGACATATCGAATCGGATATAGGCGCTCTCATCTCCGAATAGCAAGCTTGTAATGGTTTTCGCCAACTCGGTCTTGCCCACGCCGGTTGGACCAGCGAGAAAGGCTACGCCGCGCGGGCGTCCACCTTTGCGTTGCGCACCGACTCCTGTCATTGCGCGCTTCACTAAATCTAGCAAATGCGTCACTGCGTGGGTTTGTCCTTTGACTCGCTTGCTTATCTCAGCTTCCGCGTTGCGGATCTTGTCGCGATCGATTTGTAGCCAAGGGTCTTCGGTGACACCGACTTTGTAGCGTCTGACAGCATCCGCAATTCTTTCTACGGAAACATTCTCCACCCTTGCCAGGGTGGCGATTGCATTCATGTCCGACAGTAACATCCCTTCTGTGCCATCGATAAATGCGCGCTCGGCGTCGGCCCGTACATTAGCTGCTGCTTGTTGGAATCCCGGAACCGCGCGTAGAAGCGCTGGTGACAAAACGCGGCGTGCGGCGCCGTCAGGTTTTGCTACAGGAACGTGACGAATTCGGGGATTGTCGATCAGAATCCAATCCGGAATATCGCTTTCTTTATCCACAATCCAGATAATGGTGTTAAAGAACGGGAGCCGCTGCTCCCCATGTGGGCGCGCCTGCGCTGTATGGCTGAGCACCAACGCGCGCGTAAACATGCTGTGTTCGGCGGCTGTAAGGGATTCCGGCCGTACCGTCAAGCGTGACGCAAAATCGACGATCAGCGCGGTTGGCGGGCCGGCAAGGCTGATTAAGCGCTCCATGGCCGCACCTACGCTGTCGATGCCACCCGTTGCAACTCCATTTACAGGGACCAAACCCAAGCTACTGAGGAGCTGTTCTGTTGACTCGTTCGTTGTTATTCCCTTCGCGGGGACAGTAAAGCCCAACAGCGGATTCCAAGTGACGAATTGAGAGTAGCCTGATTCACGCAGGCCGTCGCACAGCGTACTGATTAGGGACTGGGCAGTAATGATTCCAGGCGAGACCTCGCACGGCTGCAAGTCTCGGACGTTCCCGGATAGCACGAACTGGCTTTTTAAGGGAGTGAATCTCAGTAGATCGCGTAGCCATCGAGGCTTTAAAAATTCCGACTGCGGCTTCATCTGTGTACGCTCATTGAGTTGTCTAACTGTTGATTTGCCGATAGCGAGGCTGCTTCATCTGTTTGCATTGAACTTGGCCGAGCAAGTTCACAAGTCGAAACACTGGCCCAAGCCTGTCGTCGTCTCGTAATTATTGGTTGCTAGCAGTAATTCTACTGTCAATACGAGAAACTTAGAAGAAAGGAAACGTGATTGTCGGAAAGTACTGCTTTCAGGTATAGCCGAAGGAAGCATTAACAGGGTTCCAGTTGAGACGGCTGATGAGGGAAACGTGGCACTACCTTTTAGCCTCAGTTTATTGGAACGGTGGACTAGAACATGGGGGCAGTCGGCTATATTTGGGGATCAAATGTTGTTGAGTGGACGGGAGAGGGTTGATTCATCACGTTGGATATTTGTCAGTTTAAATCGGCAACAAAGGGGGCTCGTTGGTTTTGCGGCGAAGCGCGCAAAATCGAGCGACAGCGAAGACCTCGCATGCGAGCGACAGCGAAGACTTGCGAGGCCGGGGGAGCCGAACCAGGATGAGGCGCCGAACGGCGACGAAAGTGGCCCCAAGGACGCGGTCTGGGTTGGGGGCGGAGCCCGTCCCCAAGTGAAGCGCGGGAAAGTGCTTTTTTGACGAGCGTCCAGCGAGGAAAAAAGGCACTTTCCCGCGCTTCGCGGGGACCTGCCAAGCCCGTTCTGGCGCGGAGAGAGCGCAGCGAACCGGAGACAAGAGCGAGTGCTAATTTCCGCCCTAGCGGAAAAGGCAAAGGGAAGCCGCCCTAGCGGCCAGGCGTAGCCTGCCTTTGCCGGTTAGTACTCGCTCGCGTAGATGTGCAGCGCAGCGGGGCGTACTGGCAAGTTCGGAAATTCTTATGACGCGTCGTGACATAGTTCACCTTTTAGAAATACGCTATAGAGCGATACCCGCTGTGCTTGCAAATTCGCTGATTCGAATAACTCGTATCGTCTTTTGCACGCTGTCCGCAGAGGTTATTTGGCCACCTTCGATGACTTTCGAGGGCGGCCTCGCGTAGGTGTTGATGCTGTGATGGACGAGGCGTCAATGAGTTGTGCGATATCGCTTACGCGGAAAAAATTGCGACTCCCGATCTTGACGGGGTCAAGTTGGAAGCGCTTTTCGCAGAGGCGGTTTCGGACCGTTTGCGTTTCTAAGCCAAGGATAGCCGCGGTTTTCTTAAGGGGGACGAGTAATGCACCCTGCGAGATTTATAAGACGAGATCCAACGTGGTTTGTTGTGCCATATGCTTCTCCATCGCCAGTCTGAGTTGCGGACTGGTCGTAAACTGTCAATGCACCTAGCGGTGCGCTTCGGTCGTTTTATGGAGTTTTACGGGGCGGACGTTCTGCCGCTCGTTGATCAGCGCTGGTGAATATTGAGATTGGCCGTTGGCACTCGGTGTGCCAAGGAGTGCCCGGAAGGGTGATGCGGAACTCTTTTGCTGCGACACGTGTATCCCGCCAGGCTCGGAAGAGGAGCACGTAGAGAGTTACGCACGCTAAAAGCGGTGCGAAACCGGCGTCGTGCAAAATCAGCCAACATACGATCAGAAATGCAGCAAGAGACGCTGCGAAGAAGATCGCAGTGCTTATCACGAGATGGAGTCGGTTCTTGCTGTGCATAACCTGCAATGTACCAAGGCCCAACCGCAGCAGCAAGTATCGGGATATACCGCGATATACCAAATTAGCTTTTTGAAGGGGAGATGATTAAAAGCCAGCAGGCGCTGGTCAAATTTGGTCAAATGACCTGATGTGAATCGGTATAATTGAGCATCCTCGTCTATACCTAATTCTCTGCAATACCTGTGGTGCCTCGGGCCGGAATCGAACCGGCACGCCTTGCGGCGGCGGATTTTGAGTCCGCTGCGTCTACCAATTCCACCACCGAGGCAGGTGTTTTGCAATGCGACCCGCATTATCACCGATTTGCAACCCTGCCGCAACCCTGCTTCGGTATTTTTATATTTCAACAAGTTTTCAGCCGTCTGAAGCGGGTATCATCCTGCTTACCGCAAGACTTTGCCGGCCCCGTCGCCGGCGCCGAGACGCATGAAAAATAATAAGATTCGCGAGATTATCCTGGGGAAGCCGCTCGATCCAATGAAGAGCGAAACCCGCCACTCCATGGCGCTGGTCGCCTTCCTGGCCTGGGTCGGGCTGGGCGCGGACGGGTTGTCCTCGTCCGCTTACGGTCCCGAGGAAACCTTCCGCGCGCTGGGTGGTCACGCCCATCTGGGCCTGTACATGGCGCTGGCGACGGCGGTGACGGTGTTTATCATCGCGCTGGCGTACAACCAGGTGATCGAACTGTTCCCGACCGGGGGCGGCGGCTACCGCGTGGCGACCAAGCTGGTGGGGCCGTACATGGGCTTGATTTCGGGCTGCGCGCTGATCCTCGATTATGTGCTGACGATTGCGATTTCTATCGCTTCCGGCGTCGACGCGCTGGCGTCGTTCCTGCCGCTGGGCTTTCAGCCGTACAAGCTGTGGGCCGAGATGTTTTTCATCGGGCTATTGATTGTGATGAATCTGCGCGGGCTGAAGGAGGCGATCCAGATTCTGCTGCCGATCTTCCTCGGCTTCGTGGCCACCCATCTGGTGCTGATCGTGTACGGCATCTTCGCGCACGCGTCGCATCTGCCGGAGCTGATTCCGAACACCATGGCGGAGACGGCCGATCTGGCCAGCCATATCGGCTGGGCCGGCGTCGCGGGCATGCTGTTGCTGGCGTATTCGCAGGGCGGCGGCACGTACACGGGGCTGGAGGCGGTGTCCAACAACGTCAATCTGCTGGCCGAGCCGCGCGTGCGTACCGGCAAGGTGACGATGATTTACATGGCCTTGTCGCTGGCGTTCACGGCCGGCGGCATCATCCTGCTGTATCTGCTGTGGGATGCGCGGCCGGTGCCGGGCGAGACGCTGAATGCGTCGACCTTCAAGTCCATCATCGCCAGCATGGGCCTCGGCGGCGAGATGGTGAATCAGATGCTGCTGGTGATCGTGCTGGCGTTTGAGGCGGGGCTGTTGTTTGTGGCGGCCAATACCGGTTTCCTCGGCGGTCCGTCGGTGTTGTCGAACATGGCGGCGGATTCGTGGGTGCCGCACAAGTTCCGTTATCTGTCGACGCGGCTGGTGACGCAGAATGGCATCCTGGTGATGGGCGTCGCGGCGCTGGCGATCCTGTGGGGCACGGGCGGCAGCGTGACCTTGCTGGTGGTGCTGTATTCGATTTCGGTGTTTCTGACGTTTGCGATTTCGCTGTTCGGGCTGGTGTTGTACTGGTCGCGCAATCGCAAGAAGGGTTCGCACTGGAAGCGGCGCTGGTTGTTGTCTGCGCTGGGCTTTGTGATTTGCGCGGGGATTTTGCTGGTGTTGCTGGTGGAGCGCTTTGCCGAGGGCGGCTGGGCGACGGCGCTGATTATCGCGGCGATTGCGACGCTGTGTGTGTATATCCGCAATCACTATCGCCAGACCAAGCAGGCGATCCATTCGGTGGATGAGGTGTTCGCGTCGCAGCCGTTCGGGTCGAATACGGAGCCGGTGGAGCCGGATCCGGCGGCGCAGACGGCGGTGTTCATCGTGGGGAATTCGCGCGGCGGCGGTTTGCATGCGTTGTTGTGGGTGCAGCGCATGTTTCCCGATCACTTCAAGAATTTTCTGTTTGTGAATGCGCGTACCGTCGATGCGCATGCCTATGGCGGCGAGGGGGCGATGGAGCAGATGCGCGCGGAGGCGGCGGAGACGCTGGAGTTCTTCGTGGATTTCTGTCATAGCCATGGCATGGCATCGGCGTCGTATCTGGGCTTTGGCACGGATGCGGTGGAGGAGGTGACGCGCATGTGCGAGGAGATCAGCCGCGAGTTTCCGCATTCGATTTTCTTCACGAGCAAGCTGATCTTTGCTTCGGATAACTGGTTCACGCGGCTGCTGCATAACCAGGCGGCGCTGGCGGCGCAGCGGCGCTTGCACCTGGAGGGCTTGCAGATGGTGATCCTGCCGATGAAAGTGTGACGCAGATCAAACGGAGCGCGGCTGGACGGGGCGGATAATGAATGCCTCACGTCGGAGGCTGCCATGGAACTGGTCGAGCGGGTGGAGGCGCTGGAGGAGCAGGTTGATGAGTTGAAGCGGCTCGTCAAGGACAAGCATGATGGCTTGATTGATAACCATAGCGAGCAACTGCGGGATCTGCGCAAGGATGTGGCGATATTGATCGTCAAGGTCGCGGTGCTGGAGGAGCGGGTGAATGCGCTGTCCGCCAGGGTCGAGGCGCTCGAAAAGCGGGTTGAGGCGCTGGAACATCGGGTTGAGGCGCTCGAGCATCGGGTTGAGGCTCTGGAGCGCCGGGTCGAGGCGTTGGAGCGCCGGGTCGAGGCGTTGGAGCGCAAGGTCGAAAAAATGGACGCGCGACTGCGGCGCGTCGAAATTTTGCAGTGGATTACGATCGCCGTGCTGGCGCTGCAAGCATTACCGCTTTATTTACGCTTCCTCACGCCGTGAGGCCAACTGCTGCCCGAAGAACCCGGCCAGCTTGTCGATCGCCTGCGCGACCTTGCGGTCGTACAGGTCGACGTGGGTGGCGCCGTCGATGCGGTGCAGTTGCTTTGGTTCGCGCGCCTGTGCCATCGCTTCCTCGCTCATCCAGGCGGTGATGGCGTCGCCGCCGACGATCATCAGCAGCGGCCGCGGCGCGATCAGGTGGATGAAGTGGAAGGCGTCAAAGCCGGCGATGCGGTCGACGCTGTCCCAGGTCAGCGTGCGCGCCGAGCGCGGATGTTCGCCGCGCGGCGTGCAGTAGTATTCCCATCCTTCAAAACTGTGCAGGCCGCCGGCGCGGGCTTGCTCGGCGTCGGCCGGGAACAGCGGCAGCGCGCCGAGGCTGTCGCCGCGCGCCTCGGCGGTGCGGGCGGCGGCGGCGGTGTCGAGCAGGGTTTGCAGGACCGCCGGACTTTGCTGGCCGTCGGCGCCGCGCGACAGGTGGCGGCCAATGTCGGCCGCGCTGACGGTGGCCACCGCCTGGATGCGGTGGTCGGTGGCGCCGGCCGCCGTCACGTAGCCGCCCGAGGCGCAGATGCCGAGCGCGCCGATGCGCTGCGGATCGACGTCGGCGCGGGTGGTGAGATACGACACGGCGGCCTTGAAGTCTTCCACCCGCTGTGCCGGGTCTTCCAGCCCGCGCGGCAGGCCTTCGCTTTCGCCCTGGTGGGCGGCGTCGAAGGCCAGGGCGATATAGCCGAGCTCGGCCAGATGGCGCGCGTACAGGCCGGCGCTCTGCTCCTTGACGCTGCTGCCCGGATGGCCGACCACGATGGCGGCGTGCGGGCCGGCGCCGGCCGGCAGGTAGAGGTGGGCGGCGATCTTCAGGCCGTTGCTGGGAAAGGTGACGCTTTGCATGATGGGCTCCTTGAGGGATCAGTCGATAGCGTTATTGGACGCTTTTCTCATCCGGTCGAGGTATCGCAAAACTGCCAGATTCATGCATAATCCGACCAACCATGGACGCCACCCTTTTCGCCGAACTGCAAGCCCTGATCGCCCGCCACGCCGGCGCGGACGGCCTGCGGCGTCCGTTGCCGGGCCTGCTGGTGGCGGCCGCGCCCGCGCCCACGCCGCTGACCGCCTACGTGACCGAGCCGGTGCTGTCGGTGGTGGCGCAGGGCGCCAAGCACCTGGTGCTGGGCACGCAGGACCTGGATTATCAGGCCGGCCAGTATCTGGTGGCGTCGGTGGATTTGCCGGTCAGCGGCCATGTGTCGCAGGCCAGCGCCGCCCGGCCTTTCCTTGGCATGAGCCTGACGCTGAAGCCGGACGTGATCACCGCGCTGATGCTGGACACCGGCCTGCCGCGCGGCCCCAGCGCCGAGCCGCCGGGCATCGCCGTCAGCGCGCTGGACGATGGCTTGCTGGAGCCGCTGGTGCGTCTGCTGCGCCTGCTGGAGCGGCCGGCGGACTTGCCGGTGCTGGCGCCGGCCATCGAGCGCGAAATTTTATGGCGCCTGATGCGCGGGCCGCAGGGCGCCATGGTCAGCCAGCTGGGCCTGGCCGACAGCACGATGGCGCAGATCAGCCGCGCGATCCGCTGGATACGCCAGCATCACGCCGAGCCCTTCCACATCGAGGACGTGGCCGGGCAGGTTGGCATGAGCCCGACGTCATTCCACCGGCACTTCCGCCGGGTGACGTCGCTGAGTCCGATTCAGTTTCAGAAGCAGATACGTCTGCAGCAGGCGCGCTCCCTGTTGCTGAGTTCGTCGCAGAATGTGGCGGCCGTCGGCTTTGCCGTGGGCTACGACAGCCCGTCGCAGTTCAGCCGCGAGTACCGGCGCCTGTTTGGCGTGGCGCCCGGTCAGCACAGGGCCTCCGCCTGAGCGCGTTGCTGCTGCTGTTCCAGCAGCGCGAAGATGGCGTCTTTCGACAGCACGTACTGGTCCATCAGCACCCCCTTCAGTTCGGCGATCTGCTCGCGGTAGTCGGCGATGGCGGTCAGCGTGTAGCTGTACAGCTCGTCCGCCTTGGCCGCCACCTGGCCGAGGTCGGCCTCCTGGTCCTTGAACTGGCTGTGGTCGATCTTCGAGCGCGAGTACATCGACAGTTTGTTGACCATCAGGTCCAGCATCGAGGTGGCTTTTTCGATGTCGTTCTGGCTGCCGACCGAGATGCCGCGCGCGCCGTAGAACAGTTCCTCGGCCGCCACGCCGCCGTACAGCTGGATGACGTCGCGCTCCAGTTCCTCCAGCGTGCGCAGCGCCACGTCGTCCGCGGCCGACAGCACGTAGCCGAGCGCGCCCAGCTTGGACACCGACTCGGTGGAAATTTTTAACAGCGGCGAGCGTTCCTTGACCTCGGCCAGCGACAGCCCCTGGCGCAGCCACGGGTCGATCTGCATGAAGAAGTGGCCCAGCTCGTGCAGGGCGACGCGCTCGCGCTGGCGGGTTTTCTCGGCGGTGGTGGCGCGGTCGGTCAGGCCGATGGTGGCGCGCTCGAAGGCGCGGAACATCAGGTCGGTGTTGATGACCTGTTTCTCCTGGATCGACAGCATGCTGGCGCGCTCGACCACGGTCTGCAGCACGGCCGGGCTGAGGTTGGCGGTGATCTCGGCCACGTGGTCCAGGTTGAGGTCGTTCCAGTCGACGCAGCCGTCGGCCTTGCGCGCCAGGAAGGAGCGCAGCAGTTCGCGCCGCTCGCTCTTGTTCGGCAGGCGGAAGTTGATCTTGACCGAGAAGCGGCGCAGCATGGCCTCGTCCATGCGGGTCGAGGCGTCGTCGAAGTTGGAGGCCACCACCCAGATCACGCCCTCGCCCTTGTCGCTGCGCACGCCGTCGAGCAGGCCCAGCAGGGTGTTGGCGGTGTCGTCCTCCCATTTCTTTTCGCCGCGGCCGCGCGGCATGAACAGGCCCTGTGCCTCGTCGAGGAAGATGATGCACTTGCCGCGCGCGCAGGCCTTGCGGTGCAGCGCGTGCAGCGCCTTGGAGCCGCCGCCGATGTAGCCCGATTCCAGCGCCGAGCCGGAGGCCTGGATCAGCGGAATGTCGAGCCGCTTGGCCAGGTAGCCGGCCAGCTTGGTCTTGCCGGTGCCAGCCGGGCCGGTCAGCATGACGTTGAACGGCTTGTCGATGTCGTGCTCTTTGTACAGGTCGCGGTTGCGTATCATGTCTTCCAGGTGCAGCACTTCCTGCTTGATGTCTTCCATGCCGATCAGGTCGTCCATGCTGCCGCCCAGCTGGTCCGGCGTCAGCACGGTGGCGTTGACGCCCATGCCGGGCAGGCCGTTCTTCAGCAGGAACAAGGCCAGGATGACCAGCAGGATGTCCAGCAGGTGGCGCACCACGAAAGCGCCGGCGCGCGCCAGCAGGCTGCTGTCGTCGTCCTGCATCACCGCCTTGTGCGAGGCCAGGTAGTCGTCGCGGGCGATGGCGTAGGGGAGGTTGTTGCGCAGCAGGACCTCGCGCTCCAGGCTGATGTGGGTGGTGCCCGGCACCTTGACCACGTACAGCTTGTTGTCATTCTTCAGCTTGAACACATAGCGCGGCGCCTCCGACTGCGGCGCGGCGATCAGCAGGTACTCCAGCTGCGCGCGCTTGGCCGGCAGCGCCGTGATCTGGGCGATGTCCTGCGTGCGCAGGATGGGGCTGGGGTCTTGCGGCACGTCGGCGCGCAGGCCCAGCAGCACGGCCAGCGACAGCGTCAGGACCAGCAGGGCGGCGCGCACGGTGGTTTTGCGCAGTGCCGTTTGAAGTTTGTAAAGAGTGAACATATTGCACCATCGGGAGCATGTTGCCGGGGGCTGGGCGCGAGGGTGGGGCGCAGCAGCCTGGGCCGCCGTGGCCGGTGCGCGGACTGGAGGCGCAACCGGGAGGTATTTGCTGCCGTAGGGCAACTCATTGCATCACTATAGCCCGGTTGGCGCGGTTTGTATCACATCGTCCGCAGAAAAAGCCGGCGCGCGCAACAGTCGCGGCCGGTAAACCGTCTGTCCCCGCTTTTTGACCGCTCGCGCCCGCGCTTTTGCCGCTCGTCGCATACGCAGGATGTTTGGCGCCGGCTTTGATAATCTGCTCATGTCCGCCGCTGAATAACCAACCCCCAGCGGTGACTCCCGCAGTTCACACTACTTACTGGAGTTCACCATGAAATCGACCATGATCGGCGTTGTCGCCGCGCTCGTTCTGACCACTTTCTCCGCCGCCCACGCCGGCGACACCAGCGTCAGCGTCTCCGCCCCGCGTGCCCAGCAGTACCAGATGCAGCCTGACGAATTCAGCCCGTATCGCAATACCTACAAGCTGGCAAACGGCCAGCGCATCTCGTTCGACAACCGCCTGACCAAGCTGTACGCCACGCTGGACAAAGGCCGTCCAGTGCGCATCTACGCCATCTCGCAGACCAGCTTCATGACCGACGCCGGCGTGCGGTTTGATTTCCAGGATGATGGCGACGGCATCGCGATCAGCGATTTCCAGAAGCTGCCGCTGGCGCAAAACGTGCCGGCCAACGGCATCATGGTGGCGCGCCGCTAAGCGCGCGCGACCGCGCCTACTGGCCGCCGTGCTCGTACTTGCGGTCGATGCGCGCCAGCGTGCCGTCGCGGCGCAGTTCGGCCAGCGCGGCGTTCAGCTGCTCGACCTGCTGGTCCGGCATGGCGCGGTTGCAGGCCAGGTACACCTGGACCCGGTGAAACACCAGCAGCGGCACCACCTTGCCGGCCCAGCCCGGCTGGCTGGGGCCGGCGCTGCCGTTGCGCACCGCCACCGCCCACAGGTCGATGCGGTTGAGCAGCAGCTTGTGCGGATTGGCCAGGTCGCTGCTGGCGGCGTCGACGTTGAAGCCGCGGTTGCGCAGGTAGTCGTCGCGGGCGTCGCCAATGGCGGTGCCGATGCGCAGCTTGCGCGCGTCGTCGACCGTGTTGAGCGGAAAGGCGTGATCGGCGCGGCCCCAGAACTGCCATTCGGCCTCGTCGGTGGGACCGATCCATTTGAAGCGCGCTTCGCGCTCCGGCGTGCGCGAGGTGGAGTAGACGCAGGTGTGGTCGCGGGTTTGCGCCAGCATCAGCGCGCGCTTCCACGGCAGCTGCTCGATGCGGTAGTCGGTGCCGGTGCGCGCCATCAGCGCGCGGATCTTCTCGGTGGCGCGGCCGGTCACGACGCCGTCGTCGCCGCGCATGCTCGATGGCGGCGCGTGTTCCGTGGTGATGTACAGCGGGGCCTCGGCCGCGCGCGCGCAAGTCGCCAGCAGGAATAATGTCAGGAAAATAAATCGCATGGGCTGGCCGCTTTCTGCCAAAAAGGATAGCAGCATGCTATCCGGCCAGCAACATGACGTTTGTAACGTGCGCGCCCCGGCTCAGTCGGCGCGGCGGTACAGGCGGAAGCGTTCCTCGCGGTCGGCCGGGCGCCGGCCTTCCCACAGCAGCACCCATTGCTTGCCGCGGAACTGCGGCTGGATTTCATGGTCGTCGCGGACTTTGACGCTATCCTGCAACAGCAGCACGTTGCAGCGCCCTGCTTCGACGCCGGCGAACGGCAGCTGGCCGTAAAACGCCAGCGACGCGCGCTGGGCCGGGCCGACGTTGGATTCGATGCAGCGGGTGCCGGCCGGCAGCTTGTTGGCGATCTGGCGCGCCACGCCGGCGTAGCTCTTGCCGTAGTTGAAGTCCGGCAGGAACAGCGTCATCAGCAATATCCAGATCAGGATCAGGCCGCCCGAGGACAGCACCACCGCGCGCCACAGCACCGCCGGCTGGCGCGAGATGCGCCAGTACACCAGCACGAACCAGCCCAGCGTGGCGGCCAGCGCGACCAGGAAGGCGATCCAGCCCAGCTCGGGCGTGAAGCCCGGCACCAGCTTGAGCGCGTTGCGCGCGGCCTGCGCCGGCCAGCCGGTCAGCTTGGCGAACCAGAACACCCAGATCACGGCCGCGCACAGCGTCAGCGCCATCACCGAGAACCAGTCGATGGCGTTGATGGCGCCGCGCTTGACGGTCAGCAGGCCGAAGGCGGCCATCACCGCCAGCGGCGGCAGCAGCACCAGCAGCTGGCCCTGCTCGGGTTGCGGATTGAACAAGGTCAGCAGCAGGCCCATGCCGAAGAAGGCCAGCGGCACCACGATGTGCAACACGCCGCGCTGGCGGCGCCAGGCCCATACCGCCCAGCCGGCAAACGGCCAGGCCGGCCAGAAGAACCAGACGCCGACGCGGAAGAAGAACTTGACCGAGGTCCAGCTTGGCCAGTCCAGTTGCAGCCAGTTCCAGCCCAGCCAGGCGTTCAGCGGCTGCTGGTGGTAGGGCGCCAGCAACTGCGCCGGCGCCAGCCACAGCGCGGTGACGACGGCGCCGACGGCGATCATGGCGCCGAGGTCGCGCAGGGCGCGGATGGCCGGCTGGGCCAGGAAGCGGGTGCAGGCGAACAGGGCCAGCATGAGGAACACCGGCGTGATCCAGCCGCGCGCCAGCGTCAGCAGGCCGATCGCCAGGCCGCTGAGGGCGGCGTTGCGCAGCGACGGCGTTTCCACGTAGCGCACGGTGCGGTACAGCAGCAGCGCGGTCAGCGACACCTGCAGCGCCTCCGGCGTGGTTTCGTGGCTGTGCTGCAGCAGGCCGAGGCAGCCGAGGTAGATCAGCACGGCGGCGTCGGCCAGCGTGCGGCCGAAGTCGTCCGGCTCGGGCTGGCCGCCGAAGGCCAGGCGCAGCGGCTGCGCGTCCTGGCGGCGGCCAAGGTTGAAGGTGGCGTACCACAGCGACAGCACGCCCAGCAGGAAGATGCCGACGGTGCCGACGCGGGCGCCCAGCACGTCGCCCAGCAGCCAGCCGAACAGCTTGATACCGAGCGCGCCCAGCCAGAACGCCAGCGGCCCCTCGTCCGGCCACGACAGGCCGGCGATGTTGGGCCACAGCCAGTCCTGCCAGCTGCCATGCGCCATGGTCCACATGATGCCGAAGCTGGCGGCGTCGTCGTTCTTCCACGGTTCGCGGCCGATCAGGCCAGGCAGGATGTACAGCAGGCCGAGGGCGAACAGCGCCCAGCGCGGCAGTGCCAGGGTAGCGGCGGCGGGAAGACGGACTGGCTTCATCGATCAGTGTGTTTTAAAGAGTAGAACCGGAGTATGAGGGCAATAAACAAAAAAAGCAGCCCGAGGCTGCTTTTTTTATCGAAGCGGCAATAATCGTGGGGATTAGCCTGCTGCGACGGCGGTTTTCGAACCGACCGAACCGAACTTCTGGCGGAATTTTTCAACGCGGCCAGCGGTGTCGACGATCTTGTGCTTACCGGTGTAGAACGGGTGCGATTCAGCCGAGACCTCGATCTTCACCAGCGGGTATTCCTGGCCGTTGAATTCGATTTTTTCGCGGGTGGCGATGGTCGAGCGGGTGATGAATTTGAAGTCGCACGACAGGTCGTGGAACACGACTTCGCGGTATTCTGGATGGCCTTCTGCTTTCATGGGGAACCTCGGTTAGTTTGGTAGCCAAACAGCACTTCGTCGGTCGATACCACCTCGTGACCCGATTGCCGCTCACTTGCCAGGGTTAAAAATAATGCGATCGGCGATTATACGCCGGTAAACGCAAACAGGCAACCGGAGTTGCCTGTCTATCATCGTCATTCCGGCGCAGGCCGGAATCCATGCTGAGCCTGACGGCCAGCGTGCCATGGGTGCCGGCCTGCGCCGGTACGACGGGCGGGGCTTAGCCGCCGCGGCGCATCATGTCGAAGAACTCGGTGTTGTTCTTGGTCGCGCGCATCTTGTCGAGGATGAACTCCATCGCCTCGATCTCGTCCATCGAGTACAGCAGCTTGCGCAGGATCCAGATCTTCTGCAGCTGGTCCGGCTTGATCAGCAGTTCCTCGCGGCGCGTGCCCGACTTGTTCAGGTTGATGGCCGGGTAGACGCGCTTCTCGGCCAGGCGGCGCTCCAGGTGCACCTCCATGTTGCCGGTGCCCTTGAATTCCTCGTAAATCACGTCGTCCATGCGCGAGCCGGTTTCGATCAGCGCGGTGGCGACGATGGTCAGCGAGCCGCCTTCCTCGACGTTACGGGCGGCGCCGAAGAAGCGCTTCGGACGCTGCAGCGCGTTGGCGTCGACACCACCGGTCAGCACCTTGCCCGAGGCCGGGATCACGGTGTTGTAGGCACGCGCCAGGCGGGTGATCGAGTCCAGCAGGATCACCACGTCTTTTTTCATTTCGACCAGGCGCTTGGCTTTTTCCAGCACCATCTCGGCAACCTGTACGTGGCGGGTGGCCGGTTCGTCGAAGGTGGAAGCGACGACTTCGCCGCGCACCGAACGCTGCATCTCGGTCACTTCCTCTGGACGTTCGTCGATCAGCAGCACGATCAGCGTGACGTCCGGGTGGTTCGAGGTGATCGCGTGGGCGATGTGCTGCAGCATGACCGATTTACCGGACTTCGGCGACGCCACCAGCAGGCCGCGCTGGCCTTTGCCGATTGGCGCGATCAGGTCGATGATGCGGCCGGTGATGTTTTCGGTGCCATTGATGTCGCGTTCCAGGCGCAGCGGCTCGTTCGGGTGCAGCGGCGTCAGGTTCTCGAACAATATGCGGTGTTTCGACGCTTCCGGCGATTCGCCGTTGACCTTGTCGACCTTGACCAGCGCGAAATAGCGTTCGCCGTCTTTTGGCGTGCGCACTTCACCTTCGATCGAGTCGCCGGTGTGCAGGTTGAAGCGGCGGATCTGCGACGGCGAAATGTAGATGTCGTCGGTCGACGCCATGTAGCTGGCGTCCGGCGAGCGCAGGAAGCCAAAGCCGTCCGGCAGCACTTCCAGGGCGCCGTCGCCGAAGATCTGCTCGCCCGATTTGGCGCGTTTTTTGAGGATGGCGAACATCAACTCTTGCTTGCGCAGGCGCGCCGCATTGTCGATATCCAGTCCGATGGCCATTTCCAACAACGCCGAAACGTGTAAGGCCTTCAATTCAGATAGATGCATATTGTTGAGTATCCCGCGACGGGAAAGTAAAGGTAGGGGAGGGGACTACGTGGGTTGTCTCGTATTATTCAGCGGCGGCCGCGGGCGCGGCGCCGCTGTGCAACGTAGCGATATCTTAACTTAGATATTGCTGTCGATGAAAGAGGTCAGCTGGCCTTTTGCCATGGCGCCAACCTTTTGCGCGGCAGCGACGCCGTTCTTGAACAGGATCAGGGTCGGGATGCCGCGCACGCCGAACTTGCTCGGGATCTGCTGGTTGGAATCCACGTCCATCTTGGTGATCTGGATCTTGCCTTCGTATTCCTTGGCCACTTCTTCCAGGATCGGGGCGATGCTCTTGCAAGGGCCGCACCATTCGGCCCAGAAATCGACCAGCACAGGACGGTCGGACTTCAGCACGTCGGCTTCAAAGGATGCATCGGTAATGTGTTTGATATTTTCGCTCATAGTTTCCTCATTCGAGGTCAGGGGAATCAATAACGCCTGGGGACGACCCGCAAACGCTGCCATGGGCAGCAATTGGGTGCCATTTGCACGATTTCAATGTCTCGGAGGGGATAGCAACAAGGTCGGCAGGCAGGGATGGCGTAAATAATAACCCATTTTTCAGAAACGTGCGGTTGTTTGTCGAAAGCCGCTGAACTATTTGCCAAGCTTGCCTGGCAAAGGGGGGATTTCGACGTGGCAATGGGCGGCCGCGCGCGCCAGCAGGCCGGCCAGCGTCGCCTCGCCGATCGGCTTGGCGCAGGCCGCCAGGATGTGCAGGCCCTGGGCCTCGGCCAGGCGGCCGGCGGTGTTCAGCACCGCCGCGTCGACGCCGGACAGCAGCACCACGCAGCCGCGGTACTGCTGCGCCGCCGCCAGGCGCAGGAAATCGATGCCGTCCATGACCGGCATCGACAGGTCGCAGATCACCAGTTCCGGCGGCCGCAGGCGCAGCTCGATCAGCGCGCGGCGGCCGTCGGTTTCACGCAGCACGGTGTGTTCGCCCAGTGCGGCGACCATGTCGGCCACCAGCTCCAGCATGAAGGCATCGTCGTCCAGCAGCAGTATGCGCATCTCAGTTGTCGTCGGCGAAGGTGGTGTTGGTCATGATCTGCTCGGTGATCTGCTCCAGCAGCGGCCACAGTTGCTGCAGCAGCGCCTGGGCGCGTTGCTGGTTGTCGGCGTCGCTGGCGTCGGCCGGCAACTGTTCCAGCTGCAGCAGCAGTTCGCCCATGCCCAGCGCGCCGACGGTGCGCGCCGGCGATTTCAGCTTGTGGCCGAGGTCGCGCAGCAGGGACAGGTCGCCGCGCCGCAGCGCCGCCTCCATCTGGTTCAGCCCATCCTGGGCGTTCTGCAGGAACTTGAAGGCGAACTTGCGCACCTTGTGCGGATGATACCCCAGCAGCTTGGCCAGGATCGACAGGTCGATCACCGCCGGGTCGCCGCCCAGCGTGGTCTTGAAGGCCGGCTGGCGCGGCCGCGCCGGCAGGTCGCGCGCGTGGTTGTCGTCGCGCTCGGGCAGCCAGTTGGCGATGGTCTGGTACATCAGCGCCGGCTGGATCGGCTTGGAGATGAAGTCGTCCATGCCGGCCTCGATGCAGCGCACCCGGTCCTCGCTGGTGGCGGTGGCGGTCATGGCCAGCACCCGCATGTCGGCCAGGCGCGGGTCGGCGCGGATGCGGCGGGTCGCCTCCAGGCCGTCCATCAGCGGCATCTGCACGTCCATCAGCACGCAGTCGAAGGCGGTCTGGCGCAGCAGCTCCAGCGCCTCCATGCCGTTGGCGGCCAGGCACACCGACGATCCCACTTCCTCCAGCATCTCCAGCGCGATCTGCTGGTTGAAGGTGTTGTCCTCCACCAGCAGGATGCGGGCGTTCTTCAGCGCCGCCATGACGGCGGCGCTGCGCGAGGACGCCAGCAGCTCGGCGGCGGCGTCCTTGACGCGGTCGATCAGCTGCGGCACGCTGGCGCTGCTGATGCCGAGGCGCGCGGTGAACCAGAAGGTGCTGCCGTGGCCCGGGCGGCTGCGCACGCCCACCTCGCCGCCCATCAGCTGCGCCAGCTGCTTGCAGATCGACAGACCGAGGCCGGTGCCGCCGTATTCGCGGGTGGTGGAGGTGTCGGCCTGCTGGAAGGACTGGAACAGCTTGTCGATTTCCGCTTCCGACAGGCCGATGCCGCAGTCGCTGACCTCGAAGCGCAGCAGGCAGCCGTGGGCGTCGCCGACCACCTGGCGCACCCGCACCTCGATGCGGCCCTTCTCGCTGAACTTGATGGCGTTGTTGGTGTAGTTGATCAGCACCTGGCCCAGGCGCAGCGGGTCGCCGCGCAGCACCCTGGGCAGGGTCGGATCGAGGTCGACCACCAGTTCCAGCTCGCGGCTGGCGGCCTTGGGCGCCACCACGGTGTTGAGGGTCTGGATCACGTGGTCGAGCGCGAAGTCGACGTGCTCGATTTCCAGCTTGCCGGCCTCGATCTTGGAGATGTCCAGGATGTCGTCGATGATGCCCAGCAGGTGCTCGCCGGCGAAGCGGATCTTTTCCAGGTAATCGCGCTGGCGCGGATCGAGTTCGGTCTTCAGCGCCAGGTAGGCCATGCCGATCACGCCGTTCATCGGGGTGCGGATCTCGTGGCTCATGTTGGCCAGGAACTGGCCCTTGGTCTGGCTGGCTTCCTCGGCCACCTGGCGCGCGTGTTCCAGCTCGCGGGTGCGCATTGCCACCCGTTCTTCCAGCGCGTCCTGGCCGCGTTTGCGGTCGGTGATGTCGGTCAGGCTGGCCACCACCAGGTGCACGGCGCCGCTGTCGTCCGGGATCGGCTCGGCGTTGACCGACATCCAGCAGCGCGTGCCGTCCGGCTGTGCCAGGCCCATGACCACGTCGCGCACCGGCATGCCGAGCGTGAGCGCCAGTTGCACCGGATGGCTGGCGGCGTCGAACGGCGTACCGTCCTCGCGCACGCCGGCCCACAGGCCGGCCGGCGTCAGCTCCGCGGTGTGCGCCAGCATGCGCGCGGCGGCGGCGTTGCGTTCGATGATGGCGCCGCCGCCGCCGATCATCACCAGGCCGTTGGTGACGGCGTTGAAGATCGACGCCAGGCGCTGGCTGGAATCGTGCAGCGCCTCCTCGGCCTGGCGGCGCGCGGTGATGTCGGTCAGCATGGCCAGCGTGCCGGCGTAGTGGCCGGAGTCGGCGTTCATCACGGTGGTCGACAGCAGGCACCAGACGCTGCTGCCGTCGCGCCGCCGGAAGCAGACGTCGCCCTGGCTGGCCTCGCCGGACAGGCGGCGCCGCAAATGCTGCTTGAGCAGCGCGCGGCCGCTGTCGTCCATGAAATCGGTCATGGCGCGGCCCATCATCTGCTCCATGTCGTAGTCCAGCATGCGCGCCAGCGTCGGGTTGACGAAGGTGGTCAGGTCGTCGGCGTTGGTCATCCAGATGCCCTCGGCGGCGGTCTGCACGATCTGGCGATAGCGTTCCGACGAGGCTTGCAGCGCCTCCTCGGCGCGCTGGCGCTGGGTCATGTCGCGCAACGCCATGATCACCAGCTCCTGCTCGCCCAGCGACACCGGCGTCATATGCACCATGGCCGGGAAGCTGCCGCCGTCGGCGCGCATCGCGCACAACACGCGGCCCGGCAGGTTGGGGCGCACGAACAGCTCGCGCGCGCGGCCATTGCTGCGCATCGCCTCCGGCGCCAGCTGCTCGACCGAGCGGCCGGCCAGGTCGCCCTCGTAGCCGAAGCTGTGCGCGCAGGCCGGATTGGCATGGCGCACCTTGCCGTTTTTCTCGGCCACCAGCAGCGCGCCCGGCGTGGCGTCCAGCACCGCCCACATGCGCTGTTCCTCGGCCTGCGCCCGTTCGCTGATGTCGGCCATGGTGCCGGCCGCGCGCAGCGGCCGGCCGTTGGCGTCGCGCCGCAGGATCATGCCGCGCGCCAGTACCCACTTCCAGCTGCCGTCGCTGGTGCGCAGCCGGTGCTCGCTGCGGATATCGCCGGTGGCGTCGGTGGTGCTGGCCAGGTGCAGCTGGATCAGCCGCTCGATGCGCGGCCGGTCGTCCGGGTGCACGTAGTCCAGCCATTGCGCCAGCGTGGGATGGAATGCGTCCGGCGTGTAGCCCAGCATCTCGCAGTAGCGCGGCGAAAAGAGCAGGGCGCCGCTGTCCAGCCGCCATTCCCAGCTGCCTTCGCGCGCGCCTTCCAGCGCCAGGCTGGCCATGCGCTCGGCGCCGCCCAGCTCCGCGCGCGCCTCGCGCAGCGCCCGGCCCTGCACGCGCAGGCGCCAGGCGCCGGCCAACGAGATGATCAGCAGCAGCGCGCCGGCGATGGCGCCGCCGTAGCGCAGCAGCGGATTGCCGTCCGGCGGCTGGTACAGAAAGCCGTCCAGGCTGAAATGGGCCGGCAACATGCCCTGCTCGATATACGCCTGGGCGATGGCGTGCCAGCGTTGCGGATTGCTGTAACCGGGTTCGATCAGCGGCTGCTCCAGCAACTGGGCGATCGCCTGCGCTTCAACCATCAGGTGTTCGCGGCTATGGCGTTCGGGATAGCGGGCGCGTATCAGGTCGGCGATTTCGGCCGGGTGGCGCATGGCGTACACCCAGCCGCGCAGCGTCGCTTCGCGCAGGGCCTGGGCGCGCGCCGGATGCTCGCGCAATTCGCTCTCGGTGGTGTACAGCACGTCGCCGTAGAAATCCAGGCCCTGGCTGCGCGGCGACAGCAGTTCGTAGCGGACGTTGAGGCGGTCCAGCACGTACGGCGCCTCGGTGCGGTAGACCGACATGGCGTCCACCCGGCCATCGGCCAGATCGTCGTAATTGGCGCTGTGCGGCACCTGGTAGACGGTGTCCATGCGCACGCCGGATTTTTTCAGGAAGACGGTCAGCTCGTCGTTGTTTGGCGCGATCATCAGCCGGCTGCCGGGCCAGGGGCGCGGCTTGCCGTCGGCCTCCAGCCGCCGCACCAGCGTGGCGGCGGAATGCTGGAACACCGAGGCCAGCACCACCACTGGCTGGCCGTTGCCGCGCGCCAGCAGCAGCGAGGTGTTACCGACGCCGTACTGGGCCTGGCCCTGGAGCACGCTCTGCAGCGGATCGACGCCGGGGCGCGCCTCCAGCAGCGTCACATCGAGGCCGGCGTCGCGGTAGTAGCCCTGGTCCTGCGCGGCGTAGTAGCCGGCAAACTGGAACTGGTGCTGCCACTTGAGCTGGATGGTGACCTTTTCCGCCGCGCCGGCCGGCAGCAGGGCAAGCGCAAACACGCCCGACACCAGCCTGAGCGACAGACGGTGCCAGCGGGACTGGCGCAAGCGCGGACGGCTGTGAAACAAGAGATCCCCTTCGGTGGACTTAAGCATGCTGTGCTGAGAGAAAACTATAGCATCGAAGCCCCGGCCGTAGACAGCGATGTGGCAGGAAAACGATTACGTGCGTTCGGAGCGAAAAACCGGGCGAAATTTCACGTTTTCGACCGATTTTTGTGACATTCCGAGAGAAATACCGGCTTGCGCCCTGCTAGTGAGGCGTTCTACTGGTTGAAGCTGCCGGCGAACTGGTAGCGGTGGCCGGGGTGCCACATGGTCACCAGCGAGGCGATCAGGCCGGCGGAGCGGGTCTGGCGCCGCAGCACCAGGCAGGGCTGCCTGGTGTCGATGGCCAGCATGTCGGCGATGTCGCGCGGCGCCGCCAGCGCCTCGATGCTGTAGGTGGCGCCTTGCAGCGGCGCCGCCTGCATCAGGTATTCGTTGGGCGTGATGTGGGCGAAGTCCTGCGCCATGTAGTCCGGCGCGCATTGCGGATTGACCCAGCGGTCCTCGACCTGGATCGGCACGCCGTTTTCGAAGTGGACGATCACCGAGTGGAACAGCGCATGGCCGGGCGGCAGGTCGAACTGCTTGGCCATCAGGTCGCTGGCGCGCACCCGTTCCAGTTGTTGCAGGCTGCTGCGGTGGGCGTGGCCGCGCGCGCGCACCTCGTCGGCGATGGATTTGATCTCCAGCAGCGTGGCCTGGTATTTTTGCTGGGCGACGTAGGTGCCGGAGCCCTGGCGGCGCGTCAGCACCTGCTCGGCGGTGAGTTCGCGCACGGCGCGGTTGACGGTCATGCGCGACACGCCGAACTGCTTGACCAGCGCCTGTTCGGACGGGATCACATCGCCTTCTTTCCAGGTGCCGGCGGCGATTTCGGCCAGCAGATAGTCCTTGATGCGCTGGAAGATGGGGGTGCTGTCTTGAGTTATTGTGTCGTCCAAACGGCGGTCTCCTTTGAGCTGTCATTCTAGCATCGGCTGCTTGTACAATTCAAAAGCAAGAGGCGGAGTGCGTGCCCGCGCGGCGCTGGCTAGCATGGCATCATTCCACCTGTGACGGAGTCCGAGATGGCCAAGTATGTGAGTGAAGCGCGGCGCTGGGCCGCGGTGCAGCAGCGCGACGCCGGCGCCGACGGCGAATTCTGGTATTCGGTGCGCAGCACCGGGGTGTACTGCCGGCCGTCGTGCGGCGCGCGGCCGGCCTTGCGCAAGAACGTGGCCTTCCACGACACGCGCGAGGCGGCCGAGCAGGCCGGCTTCCGGCCCTGCCTGCGCTGCAAGCCGGACCAGCCGCCGCTGGCCGAACGGCAGGCGGCCATCGTGGCGCGGGCCTGCCGCCTGATCGACGAGGCCGGGGAGACGCCGGACCTGGACAGCCTGGCGGCGGCGGTGGGCGTCAGCCGTTTTCATTTTCACCGCATGTTCAAGGCGGTGACCGGGATTACGCCCAAGGCGTATGCCAACGCGGCGCGGGCGCGGCGGGTGCAATCGGGGCTGGCGGCGCCGGGCTCGGTGACGGACGCGATGTACGCGGCCGGTTTCAATTCCAGCGGCAGGTTTTATGCGCAGTCGCCGGCGGTGCTGGGCATGACGCCGTCGGCCTTCCGCGCCGGCGGTGCGGGCGAGCGGATACGCTTTGCCATCGCCGAGTGTTCGCTGGGGCCGATCCTGGTGGCCAGCACGGCGCAGGGCATTTGCGCGATCCTGATCGATGACGATCCGGATTTTCTGGTGAAGGATTTGCAGGACCGCTTTCCCAAGGCGGAACTGATCGGCGCCGAAGCGGACTATGAGCAGGTGGTGTCGCGCGTGGTGGGCATGGTCGAGCAGCCATCATTGGGCCTCGATCTGCCGCTGGATGTGCGCGGCACGGCGTTCCAGCAGCGCGTGTGGCAGGTGCTGCGGGCGATTCCGTCCGGCCGCCGCGTCACCTATGCGGAGCTGGCCGAACTGGCCGGCGTGCCGCGCGGCGCGCGGGCGGTGGCCTCGGCCTGCGCGGCGAACGCGATCGCGGTGGCGATACCGTGCCATCGCGTGGTGCGCAATGACGGCTCGATCTCTGGCTACCGCTGGGGTGTGGACCGCAAGGCGGCGTTGTTGAACCGGGAGGCGGGCAATGAGCAAGGCGGATAACGGCGAGCTGGATTTCGGCGATGCGGCGGCGCAGCGCAAGCCGCGCACCGTGCCGCCCGTCGCGCCCGTGCCGCGTGCACCGGCCCCGGCCCCGGCGGAGGCCGCGCCGCCGCAGCGCGATGCCGATGCCGCGCTGGCGGCCAGGCGCGCGGTGGGCGCGGCGGCCGGCATCGCCGTCCACGTCGCGGGCCTCGACTGGCAGGCGATCGCCGACGAGCTGAATGCGCACGGCTACGCCATCCTGCCCGGCATGCTGGCGGCCGACGAATGCGCGGCGATGGCGGCGCAGTACGCCCAACCGCAGCTGTTCCGCAGCCGCGTGGTGATGTCGCAGCATGGCTTTGGCAGCGGCGAGTACCAGTACTTCCGCTACCCGCTGCCGTCGCTGATCGCCGCGTTGCGCCAGGCGCTATACGGCCCGCTGGCGCGCATCGCCAACCGCTGGCACGCGCTGATGGACCTGCCCGACCGCTTTCCGGCCGAGCACACCGAGTTCCTGGCCCGCTGCCACGCCGCCGGCCAGACCCGCCCGACGCCACTGCTGCTGCAATACAGCGCCGGCGATTACAACTGCCTGCACCAGGACCTGTACGGGGACCATGTGTTCCCGCTGCAGGCGGCCATCCTGCTCAGTCAACCCGGCCAGGACTTCGACGGTGGCGAATTCGTGCTGACCGAACAGCGCCCGCGCATGCAGTCGCGGGTGGAGGTGGTACCGCTGAAACGCGGCGACATGGTAATCTTCGCTGTCAACCACCGGCCCGTACAGGGCACGCGTGGCATCTACCGCGTCAACCTGCGGCACGGCGTCAGCCGGTTGCGGGCCGGAACCCGGCACACGCTGGGCATCATCTTCCACGACGCGCATTAACAAAGGAATATCTGTGGCAAGGCAAAAAGAGTTCGACCGCGTCGACACATTGAACAAGGCACTGGAAGTGTTCTGGCAAAAAGGCTACGCCGCCACCTCCACCAGCGACCTGCTGGAGGCGATGCAGATCGGCCGTCAAAGCCTGTACGACACCTTCGGCGACAAGCGCTCGCTGTACCTGGAAGCGCTGGCCCAGTACAACGACGCCAGCGTCACCGACCTGCTGCGCCACCTCAAGGGCGACACGCCGTTGGCCGCCATCGACAACATGCTGCAGGCCTTCGCCTCGCGGCCCAGGCGCGACAACGCCAAGGGCTGCATGGGCGTCAACGCGATTTCCGAGTTCGGCACCGGCGACGAGGAGGTCAACGCCCTGCGCGACGCCAGCGCCCGGCGGCTCAACCGCGCGGTGGAGGAGCAGTTGCGCGCCGCCGCCGCCAGCGGCGAAATCGGCGCCGACACCGACATTCCACAAGCCGCCGCCTTCCTGGCGTCCACCCTGTCCGGCATGAAAATCAGCGCCAAGGCCGGCGCCAGCATCGCCACCTTGCGCGCCATCGCCAGCTTCGCCGTGCGGGGCCTGCGCGGCTAGTTATCACAAAACGTTTACTTGACCATGTAGTCCAGAATAACTACCATGATCTCGATTTTTGACCGATTGATCCAAAATATGAAAGGAATATCATGAAAGTAGCTCTGGTAACTGGCGGCGCGCGCGGCATCGGCGCGGCCATCGTCCAACGCCTGGCGCGGGATGGCGCGGCGGTGGCCTTCACCTATGTATCGTCGCCGGACAAGGCCAAGGAACTGGCGGACGCCGTCACCGCCAGCGGCGGCAAGGCACTGGCCATCCAGGCCGACAGCGCCGACGCGGCCGCGCTGCGGGCGGCGGTGGAACAGACGGTGGCGCACTTCGGCCAGCTGGACATCCTGGTCAGCAGCGCCGGCATCCTGCACCTGGCGACGGTGGACCAGTTCCCGCTGGAAGACTTCGACCGCATGCTGGCGGTGAACGTGCGCGCGGTGTTTGTGGCGGTGCAGGCGGCGCTCCGGCACATGAAGGCGGGTGGCCGCATCGTCACCATCGGCAGTATCTCCGGCGGGCGCGTGGGCTATCCGGGCGCCGGCGTGTATGCGATGACCAAGTCGGCGGTATCGACACTGGTGCGCGGGCTGGCGCTGGACGTGGCGGAGCGCGGCATCACCATCAACAACGTCCAGCCGGGACCGATCGAAACCGACATGAATGGTCCGGACAAGGCACACGTGCCGCACGTGCGGGCCAGCATGCCGGTCAAGCGCCTCGGCCAGCCGGAGGAGGTGGCGGCGATGGTGGCCTACCTGGTCGGCGACGAAGCCAGCTTCGTCACCGGCGCCAGCCTGACCATCGACGGCGGCTATTCCGCCTGAACGCTTTTCTGGGTTTGGTACAGGCGGGAGTAAATCCCGTTGCGCGCCAGCAGCGCATCGTGGGTGCCGGATTCGGCGATGCGGCCGCGATCCAGCACCACGATGCGGTCGGCGTTTTCAATGGTCGACAGGCGGTGGGCGATGACCACCGTGGTGCGGTCTTTCATCAACACCTCCAGTGCCTGCTGCACCAGGCGCTCGGATTCGGTGTCCAGCGCGCTGGTGGCTTCGTCCAGGATCAGGATCGGCGCGTTCTTGTACAGCGCGCGCGCGATCGCCAGCCGCTGGCGCTGGCCGCCGGACAGCCGCAACCCGTTCTCGCCCACCTGCGCCTGGTAGCCCTGCGGCATGCGGCTGATGAATTCATGCGCGTGGGCGGCGCGCGCCGCCGCCTCGATGCGCTCCATCGACGGCGCCGGGTCGCCATAGGCGATGTTGGCGGCCAGCGTGTCGTTGAACAGCACCACGTCCTGCGACACCAGCGCGATCTGCTGGCGCAACGAGGCCATGGTGTAGTCGCGCAGGTCGACGCCGTCCAGCGTGATGCTGCCGTCGCTGACGTCGTAGAAGCGCGGCAGCAGCGCCGCCAGCGTGGTCTTGCCGCTGCCGGAGCTGCCGACCAGGGCCACGGTTTCGCCGGCGGCGATCTCCAGCGACACATGGTCCAGCGCCGGACGCGCGTCCGGGTCGAGCGGCTTGCCGTCGGCGCCGCGGTAATGGAAGCTGACGTCCCGCACCGACAGCCGGCCCTCGGCGCGCTCGGTGGTGCGGGTGCCGCGGTCGGCCTCCGATTCCAGGTCGATCAGGCCGAACACCGATTCGGCCGCCGCCAGGCCGCGTTGCATCGGCTCGTTAATCTTGGTCAGGTTCTTGATCGGCGACTGCATCGCCATCAGCGCCGTCAGGAAGGCGACGAAGCCGCCGGCCGACAGCGCGCCGGCCTGGGCGCGGATCAGCGCGAAATAAATCACCGACGACAGCGTGATGCCGATCAGCAGCATGATCAGGCCGGAATTGAAGGCCGAGGTGGCGGCGTGCTTGACCGCCAGCTGGCGGTTCAGCTTGACCACCTGGGCAAAGCGGTTCTGCTCGTACCGCTGGCCGCCGAAAATCTTCACCACGCGCTGGCCGCTGATGCTCTCGTCGAGCACATTGGTCAGCTCGCCCATCGCGGCCTGGGCGTTGTTGCTGAGGGTGCGCATGCGGCGGCCGGCGAAGATCACCACCGTGGCCACCAGCGGCAGCAGGAACAGACAGAACACCGCCAGCTGCCAGTCCACCACGAACAGCGTGATCAGGTAGCCGATGGTGGCCACCGAGTCACGCACGGCAACGTTGACCACGGTCAGGCCGGCCTGCGCCACCTGGGCGGCGTCAAACGCCACCCGCGACAGCGTGGTGCCGGTCGATGACTGGTCGAAATAGCCGTTGGGCAGGCGCATGATGCGGGCGAACATGGTGTCGCGCAGATTGGCCTGGACCCGGCTGTTGAGCCAGGCGGCGCCGTATTCGCCGGAAAAGCTGGACACCATGCGCAGCAGGGCCAGCGCGAAGATCACGGCCGGGATGGTCCACAGCGCGGCGCGCGACGGATCGCGTGGCAGCAAATCGCCCAGCGCCTGCTTCATGGCCGCCATCATGCCGGTGGACGGGGTCTTGATGACGCCCAGCGCGTTGGCCGGCGTCAGCGCGTCGACCACGTTTTGCAACTGGCCCAGCAGCAGCACGTCGGTGGCCGCAGCCACGCCGACCGCCACCAGCGTGGCGAGCATGATCCCGCCGTAGGGCAGGAATTCCTTGATGAGGCGAAGGTAGAGTTGGCGGCTGGACACTGGCTATTCACGCTAAAGAAAGACGGGAAGCCAGCATTGTACCCGTCCGGCCACTGGCCCCGCCCAGTTATGCACGGTTCGGTTGACCAAAACGCAAACTTCGCTACACTCTGAATCTTGCCGCCGAATGGAGAACCCGATGCGCCTGACCTTTTTGACCGCCGCCCTGCTGGCCGGCTTTGCCCTGCCGGCCCATGCCGACACCATCATCGACCGCGCCAACGGCTACACGCTAACCGCCGCCGGCCAGCTGCAGCGGTTTACCTCGCTGGCGTTCGATGACCTGGGCCGCATCGTGGCGGTCGGCAGCGAGCAGCAGACGGCGGCGGCCCTGCCGCGCGCGGAGCACATCGACGTGCAGGGCAAGACCGTGTTGCCGGGGCTGATCGACGCCCACGGCCACGTGTTCGAGCTGGGTGAGATCGCCTCCGGCGTCGAGCTGTACAGCCCGACCTCGCTCGGCGGCGCGGTCAAGGCGGTAGGGGACTATGCCCGCGCGCACCCGCGCAACGCCTGGATCATCGGCTTCGGCTGGAACCAGGAAATCTGGAAACTCGGCCGTTTCCCCACCGCCGCCGAGCTGGATGCGGTGGTGCGCGACCGCCCGGTGCTGCTGCACCGGGTCGACGGCCATGCCATCTGGGTCAACACCAAGGCGCTGGAAATGGCCGGCGTGACGCGCGAGACGGCCGATCCGGCCGGCGGCAAGATCGAGCGCGACGCCAGCGGCCGGCCGACCGGCGTGCTGGTCGATGCGGCCATGGAACTGGTCAACAAGGTGGTGCCGCTGCCAACGCCGGCCGAGGCGCGCGCCACGCTGGACGTGGCGCTGGCGCAGCTGTCCAAGGTCGGCCTGACCAGCGTGCACGACGCCGGCATCAAGGTGGTGCAGGACGATATCTACCGCGACTATGCCGACCACGGCAGGCTGACCACCCGCGTCTACGCCATGATCGGCGACACCACGGCCGATTTCGACGAGCTGTCCAAGGATGGCCCGCTGAAGTCCTACGCCAACGACGTGTACGCGCTGGCGGCGGTCAAGCTGTATTCGGACGGCGCGCTGGGCAGCCGCGGCGCGGCGCTGCTGGCGCCGTATTCGGACATGCCGTCCACCAAGGGCCTGCTGTTCTACCCGGACGCCGAGATGCGCGCCAAGATGAGCAAGGCGATGAAGGCCGGCTACCAGGTCAACATCCACGCGATTGGCGACGCCGGCAACCACCAGATCCTGGACGCCTACGCGCAGCTGATCCCGCAGTACAAGAACGTCGAGCGGCGCCACCGCATCGAGCACGCGCAGGTGGTGACGCCGGAGGATATTCCGCGCTTCAAGCAGCTGGGCATCATCCCGTCGATGCAGCCGACCCACGCCACCTCGGACCAGAACATGGCCGAGCAGCGCGTCGGCCATGAGCGCATCAAGGGCGCGTATGCATGGCGCACCTTCCTCGACCAGGGCTCGAAGATCGCCTGCGGTTCGGACTTCCCGATCGAGTCGCCCAATCCGTTCGAGGGGCTGCATGCGGCGGTCACGCGGCAGAACAATGCCAACGTGCCGGTGGGCGGCTGGTACAAGAACCAGGCCATGACGCTGAACGAGGCATTCCGCTGCTTCACGCTGGACGCGGCCTACGCGGCGCACCAGGAGAACGTCATCGGCTCGCTGGAGACGGGCAAGTGGGCGGACTTCATCGTGGTCGACCGCGACATCTTCAAGATTCCGCCGGAGCAGTTGGGCAAGACGCAGGTGCTGCAAACCTGGATGGGCGGCAAAAAGGTCTACAGCCGCAAATAAGCAAAAAGGGAATCCGGCGGGATTCCCTTTTTTGTCGGTGCTACTGCTGGCGTCGTCGCGCCAGCATGGCGAGGATGCCGAGGCCGCTGAACATCATGGCATAGGTTTCCGGCTCGGGGACCGGCTCCAGCGCCACGACGAAATTGCCCGAGTAGCTGCCACCGGTGCTGGTGCCGTTGACGCTCAGCGTCAGTGGGCCGGAGATGAGGGTTGGCGTGAGCAAGGCCATGGTACTGCTACCGCCCGGGAAAGTGGTGTTGGTGATGCTTAAGGAATTGCCATTCAAGTTGGCGTTGCTAAACATGATATTGCCCAATCCGGTGAAGGAGTAGGTGATGTTGTTCAGCATCGTGTAGGCGGTCGAGCCTGGTGTCGCCACCGGCAGGAACGTGAACGTGTCCGAGAACGGCGTCAGGGTGTTGTTGACCAGCGCAGGCGTGTTGCCGATGTTGGCCGTCCAGATATTGCCTGTGGTGTTCGTCAGCGTGATCGGGATGACCGTGGCCATGGCCGCCGACGATGCCGCCAGCATGACTGCCAGCGTGAGTACGTGGAGGTGCAATTTTTTGTTTTTCATTTCGATTCCCCTACTTACCTTGTTAGAGACTCAAAATACCCATACTGCAATTCGACAATAGGGGCCTTGCCTGCCGGCGTCACGCAGAAAATATTCATGAAAGAAGGCGGTTGAATAGACGGTTTGTATGCAGGGGCTAAATTTTTATTAGTTGTTTGATAGGACGATTACGTATTGCAAGTGCGTTGTATTTTCACAAATGAGGTTTCAAATAAGTGAAGAAAAAAGCGATTGACTTAGTTGTATAGACAACCTATGCTGCGTACATCCATTGACGCCGCAGGAGACATCATGAGCACGCCATTCGACAGCGATCCCCGTTACGACGCCAGCCGCGACATCCGCGCGCCGCGCGGTCCCGAGCGCACCTGCAAGACCTGGGGCGCCGAGGCGGCCTACCGCATGATCCAGAACAATCTGGACAAGGAAGTGGCCGAAAACCCGAAACACCTGGTGGTCTACGGCGGCATCGGCCGCGCCGCCCGCAACTGGGAATGCTACGACCAGATCCTGGCCTCGCTGCGCGAACTGGAAGAAAATCAGACCCTGCTGATCCAGTCCGGCAAGCCGGTCGGCGTGTTCCAGACCCACGAAGACGCACCGCGCGTGCTGATCGCCAATTCCAACCTGGTGCCGAAGTGGGCCAACTGGGAGCACTTCAATGAGCTGGACCGCAAGGGCCTGTTCATGTACGGCCAGATGACCGCCGGTTCGTGGATTTACATTGGCACGCAAGGCATCGTGCAGGGCACGTTTGAGACCTTCGCGGAAGCTGGTCGCCAGCACTTCGGCGGCGACCTCAAAGGCCGCTGGGTGCTGACTGCCGGCCTGGGCGGCATGGGCGGCGCCCAGCCGCTGGCCGCCACCATGGCCGGCGCGGTGTCGCTGACCATCGAGTGCCAGCAGAGCAGCATCGACTTCCGCCTGCGCACCCGTTACCTCGACAAGCAGGCCGCCTCCATCGACGAGGCGCTGGCGATGATCAAGCAGCACAAGGCGGCTGGCGACGCCATCTCCATCGGCCTGCTGGGCAACGCTGCCGACGTGCTGCCGGAACTGGTGCGCCGCGCGCGCGCCGGCGGCCTGGTGCCCGACCTGGTGACCGACCAGACCTCGGCGCATGACCTGATCAACGGCTACCTGCCGCAGGGCTGGAGCATCGAACAATGGAAGGCGGCGCAGCAGGAGGCGACGCGCCACGCGGCACTGAAAGCCGCCGCCGCCGCCTCGTGCGCGGTGCACGTGCAGGCCATGCTGGACTTCCAGGCGCTGGGCGCCAAGGTGGTTGACTACGGCAACAACATCCGCCAGGTGGCGTTCGACCACGGCGTGCAGAATGCGTTCGATTTCCCCGGCTTCGTGCCGGCCTATATTCGCCCGCAGTTCTGCGAGGGACGCGGCCCGTTCCGCTGGGTGGCGCTGTCCGGCGACCCGGAGGACATCTACAAGACCGACGCCAAGATCAAGGAGCTGTTCCCGCACCACGCGCAGGTGCACCGTTGGCTGGACATGGCGCGCGAGCGCATCGCCTTCCAGGGCCTGCCGGCGCGCATCTGCTGGCTGGGTCTGGGCGAACGTCACATCGCCGGCCTGGCCTTCAACGAGATGGTGCGCAACGGCGAACTGAAAGCGCCGATCGTGATCGGCCGCGACCACCTGGACACCGGCTCGGTTGCCAGCCCTAACCGCGAAACCGAGGCGATGAAGGACGGCACCGACGCCGTCTCCGACTGGCCGCTGCTGAACGCCTTGCTCAACACCGCCGGCGGCGCCACCTGGGTGTCGCTGCACCACGGCGGCGGCGTGGGCATGGGATACTCGCAGCATTCCGGCGTGGTGATCGTGGCCGACGGCACCGACGCCGCCGCCAAGCGCCTGGCGCGCGTGCTGGTCAACGACAGCGGCTCCGGCGTGATGCGCCACGCCGATGCCGGCTATGAAACCGCCGTTGCCTGCGCCAAGCGCAATGGCCTGAACCTCCCCATGATTAAGTGATTGAAGCTATGACCCTGATACTCAAACCCGGCGCCATGACGCTGTCCGAACTGCGCGGCGTGTGGAGCGCCGCCGCGCCGCTGTCGCTGGCGCCGGAAGCCTATCCGGTGATCGAGGCCTCGGCCGCCGCCGTGCAGGCCATCGTCGCCAAGGGCGACGCCGCCTATGGCATCAACACCGGTTTCGGCCTGCTGGCCAAGACCCGCATCCCGGACGACAAGCTGGAACAGCTGCAGCGCAACCTGATCCTGTCGCATTCGGTGGGCACCGGCGAGCTGATGTCGGACGCGGTCTGCCGCCTGATCCTGCTGATGAAGATCGGCAGCCTGGCGCGCGGCTACTCGGGCGTGCGCCCGCTGATCATCGACGCGCTGATCGCCATCTATAACGCCGGCATCATGCCGGCCATTCCGGCCAAGGGCTCGGTGGGCGCCTCGGGCGACCTGGCGCCGCTGTCGCACATGACGCTGGCCATCATGGGCGTGGGCCAGGTGCGCGTCAACGGCGTGCTGACCGACGCCGCCGACGCGCTGAAGGCAGCCGGCATCGCGCCGGTGGTGCTGGCCGCAAAGGAGGGCCTGGCGCTGATCAACGGCACCCAGGTATCGACCGCGCTGGCGCTGCATGGCCTGTTCATGGCCGAGCGCCTGCTGGAAGCGGGCATGGTGGCCGGCGCGCTGTCGCTGGACGCGGCCAAGGGATCGGATTCGCCGTTCGACGCGCGCGTGCACGAGGTGCGCGGCCAGCCGGGCCAGATCGCCGCCGCGTCGATCTACCGCCAACTGGTGTCGGCCAGCGCCATCCGTGCCTCGCACCTGGTCGGCGACGAGCGCGTGCAGGACCCGTACTGCCTGCGCTGCCAGCCGCAGGTGATGGGCGCCTGCTGGGACATCATCAACAACGCCGCGCGCACGCTGCTGATCGAAGCCAACGCGGTGACGGATAACCCGCTGCTGTTCAAGGACGGCGAGCTGTCGGTGGTGGTCTCGGGCGGCAACTTCCACGCCGAGCCGGTGGCGTTTGCCGCCGATACGCTGGCGCTGGCAATCGCGGAAATCGGCTCGATCTCGGAGCGCCGCGTGTCGCTGCTGATCGACGCCACCTTGTCCGGCCTGCCGCCGTTCCTGGTGCGCGATCCGGGCGTCAATTCCGGCTTCATGATCGCCCATGTGACCGCCGCCGCGCTGGCGTCGGAGAACAAGTCGATCGCGCATCCTGGCAGCGTGGACACCATCCCCACCTCGGCCAACCAGGAGGACCATGTGAGCATGGCGACCTACGCGGCCCGCCGCCTGGAGGACATGGCGCAGAACACCGCGACCATCGTCGGCATCGAGCTGCTGGCGGCGGCGCAGGGCATCGACTTCCACCGTCCGCTGACCACGTCGCCGCACCTGGAGCACGTGCATGCGCAACTGCGCGCCAAGGTGCCGTTCTACGAGGAAGACCGCTTCTTCGCGCCGGACATCGAGGCGGCCAAGGGCATGGTGCTGCGCGGCGAGTTGAGCGCATCGTGCAAAGCGCTGTTCACGGCGCTGCATCCGTAAGGAGAACTGGCATGGATTATCAGTTCAAAGCAGGCGGTATTCCCTTGCTGGTGTCCATGCCGCACGTGGGCACCGATATCCCAGACGACGTACTGGCGACGATGACGCCAGCCGCCGTCGACAAGCAGGACACCGACTGGCACCTGGTGCGCCTGTATGAATTCCTCGGCGAGATGGGCGCCTCGGTGCTGTCGGCGCGCTGGTCGCGTTACGTCATCGATTTGAACCGGCCACCGGAGAACACCAATCTGTATCCGGGGCAGGACACCACTGGCCTGTGCCCGGTGGATACCTTCCACCGCGAGCCGCTGTATCTGGACGGCCGCGCGCCGGACCAGGCCGAGGTGCGGCGGCGCCTGGCGGCGTACTGGAAACCGTATCACGACCAGCTGCGCGCGGAGCTGGACCGGCTGCTGGCGCTGCACGGCCGCGTGGTGCTGTGGGACGCGCATTCGATCGCCTCGCATGTGCCGCGCTTCTTCGAGGGCAAGCTGCCGGACCTGAACTTCGGCACGGCGGACGGCAAGAGCTGCGACGCGGGCCTGAGCGACGCCGTCGTTGCGCGTGCCGAGGGGG
The DNA here is from genome assembly GCF_013408245.1 of Duganella sp. 1224. Classification (GTDB taxonomy): domain Bacteria; phylum Pseudomonadota; class Gammaproteobacteria; order Burkholderiales; family Burkholderiaceae_D; genus Rugamonas. The sequence continues at coordinate 837,469 of NZ_JACBYS010000002.1, read as the reverse complement.
GCGGCTACACCATCGCTGTCAACGGCCGCTTCAAGGGCGGGTATATCACGCGTTGCTACGGCCAGCCGGCGGCCGGCGTGCATGCCATCCAGCTGGAGATGTGCCAATCGACCTACATGGATGAGGAAGCGCCGTATGGTTATCGCGCCGATCTGGCCGCGCGGGTGCGGCAGCCACTGCGCGACATGGTGCAAGCCGCCGCCGACTGGGTGCGCGCATGAGCGGGCTGTTCGCGCGCCACGCGCTGCTGCCCGAAGGCTGGGCCAACGATGTGCTGATCGAATGGGACGACGGCGGCGCGATTACGGCGGTGACACCCGGCGCGGCCGCGCAGTCGGCCGGCCCGGGCGCCATCGCCAGCGTCGGGTATGCGCTGCCGGGCATGATCAACCTGCACTCGCACAGCTTCCAGCGCGCGCTCGGCGGCCGCACCGAAAAGGCTGGCGACAGCGAGGACAGCTTCTGGACCTGGCGCGACCTGATGTACCGCTTCGCGCGCAACATCACGCCCGAGCATATCGAAGCCATCGCCGCGCAGCTGTTCAGCGAATGTCTGCGCCACGGCTACACCTCGCTGTGCGAATTCCATTATGTGCAGCGCACGCCGGACGGCGCCATGTACCCGCGTCCGGCTGAAACGGCGGAGCGCGTCATTGCCGCCGCACGGTTGGCCGGAATCGGCATCACCATGCTGCCGGTGTTGTATAGTTATTCCGGCTTTGGCGAAAAGGCGCTGAAACCGGAACAGCAGCGTTTCCGCACGGACGCGCAAGACGTGTTGCGCATTGTGGAAGCGCTGGCGCCGCAACGTGACGCGCAGGTCGAAGTTGGCGTGGCGCCGCATTCGCTGCGCGCGGCGTCGGTGGCGCAGATCAGGGAGGTGCTGACGGCCTTGCCGGCGGCGCGCCCGGTGCACATCCACATCGCCGAGCAGCAGGGCGAAGTGCTGCAATCGCTGGACTGGAGCGGACGCCGCCCGGTGCAATGGCTGCTGGAGCAGGTGGAGGTGGACGCGCGCTGGTGCCTGATCCACGCCACGCACCTGAGCGAGGAGGAGGTCAGCGGCATCGCCCGCAGCGGCGCGGTGGCCGGCCTGTGCCCGACCACGGAGGCCAATCTCGGCGACGGCCTGTTTCCGCTGGCGTCGTTCGTGGCGCAGGGCGGCCGCTTTGGCATCGGCAGCGACAGCCACGTGTCGCAAAGCGCGGTGGAAGAGCTGCGCTGGCTGGAATATGGACAGCGCCTGCAGCACCAGCGCCGCAATATCGCGGTGTCGGACGCGCAGCGCAACGTGGGCGATTTCCTGTGGCAGCGCGCCTTGCAGGGCGGCGCGCAGGCGGCGGGACGGCCGGTGGGTGCGCTGGCGCCGGGCCATCGCGCGGACATCGTGGTGCTGGATGACGCGCATCCGAACATGTTTGGGTTGGCGCTGGACGAGGTACTCGGCAGCTTTGTCTTCAGCGGCAACGACAATCTGGTCAAGGACGTGATGGTCGGCGGCCAGTGGGTAGTGCGCAATCAGCAGCACGTGGCGCAGCAGGCAATTGCCGCGCGTTTCAAGCAGACCTTGGCCGAACTGAGGGAGTTCCGATGACCCAGCTGATCCAGTATGCAAGCCTGCGTTCCGCGCCGTGGAAAAACGGCGGCGGCAGCACCACGGAAATCGCCGTCTCGCCGGCCGGCGCCACGCTCGACGACTTCGAGTGGCGCGTCAGCCTGGCCACCATCGCGCAGGATGGCCCGTTCTCTTCCTTCCCCGGCATCGACCGCTCGCTGGCGCTGGTGGACGGCGACGGCGTGCTGCTGGACTTTGGCGACGAGCGCTTTGTGCTCAGCCCCAGCGAGCCGGTGATCGAATTCGCCGGCGAGGACACGCTGCACGCCACCGTCACCGGCCAGCACACCACCGATTTCAACGTGATGACGCGCCGTGGCCTGTGCCGCCACCGGCTGGAGCTGCGCGCCGTGCGCGGCACCGAGACGCTCAAGCGCCGCAGCGGCACCACGGTGTTGTTCCTGGCCGAAGGCGAGAGCCTGACCCTGAGCAGCGCGCGCGAACGCATCGCCATGGTCCGCTACGACACGCTGGTGATGACGGACGCCGAGCAGGAATGGACGCTGGAAGCGCAACAGGCCACCGTGCTGGTGGCCGACATCATTCGCAATTAAGAAAGCAAAGCATGTGGGACGTGTTGTTTACGAATGTCCATCTGGCCACGATGGCCGATGGTGACGGTGCTTATGGCGAGGTGCGCGACGCCGCCATCGCCGTCAAGGATGGCCGCATCGCATGGCTGGGACCTCGGGCCGCGCTGCCGCAAGGCGCGCAAGCGGCGACGGTGCACGACGGCGGCGGTAGCTGGCTGACGCCGGGCCTGATCGACTGCCACACCCACATCGTCCACGCCGGCAACCGCAGCGACGAATTCGAGGCGCGCCTGAACGGCGCCACCTATGATGACATCGCCCGCGCCGGCGGCGGCATCATGTCCACCGTGCGTGCCACGCGCGCGGCGTCGGAGGACGACTTGCTGCGCGAAAGCCTGCCACGCGTGCGCAGCCTGCTGGCGGAAGGCGTGACCACCATCGAGATCAAATCCGGCTACGGCCTGACGCTGGCGTCGGAGGCGAAGATGCTGCGCGCCGCCCGGCGCATCGGCCGCGAACTGCCGGTGCGCGTGGCCACCACCTTCCTTGGCGCGCACGCCTTGCCGCCGGAGTTCGCCGGCCGCGCGGACGATTATGTCGATGAAGTCTGCACGATGATTGCGCCGCTGGTGGCTGAAGGGCTGGTCGACGCGGTCGATGCGTTCTGCGAACGCATCGGTTTTTCACACGAGCAGACGGAGCGCGTGTTCCAGGCCGCGCGGGCGCAAGGCCTGCCGGTCAAGCTGCACGCGGAGCAGTTGTCCGACCAGCGCGGCGCGGCGCTGACGGCGCGTTACCAAGGCTTGTCGGCCGACCATCTGGAGCACCTGGGCGCGGACGGCGTCGTGGCCATGGCGGCCGCCGGCACGGTGGCGGTACTGCTGCCGGGCGCCTATTACTTCCTGCGCGACACCACGCCGCCGCCGGTGGCGGCGCTGCGCGAAGCCGGCGTGGCGATGGCGGTGGCCACTGACTGCAATCCTGGCACCTCGCCCATGACATCGCTGCTGCTGGCGATGAACATGGCCTGCACCTTGTGGCGCCTGACGCCGAGCGAGGCATTGGCCGGCGTCACGCGCCACGCCGCCTCCGCGCTGGGACTGCGGGACGATATCGGCACGCTGGAAGTGGGCAAGCGCGCCGACTTCGCGCTGTGGCGCATTGCGCGTCCGGCCGATCTGTCCTACGCCATCGGGCTGAATCCTTGCCGCGGCGTCGTCAACGCCGGCATCCTGCGCTCTCCAGCGGTGTAAAAATCTGTTTGCTTCCTTGTGCTTTCGGTTACATTATCCGAATGTCATTGAAGGAAGCTGTATGTATGCGTTGAATTTCGTGCGTGCCGCCGTCCTGGCGTTACTGTGCACTGGTCAGGTGGCGATGGCGGCGGGCGATACGCTGCATATCGGTTCCAAGCGGTTTACCGAGTCGTATATCCTGGGCGAGATATTGAAGGAGACGGCGGCGCCGCATGCGAAGGTCGAGCATCTGCAGGGCCTGGGCAATACGGCGATCGTGCTGGCGGCGTTGCAGGCCGGGCGCATTGATGTCTATCCCGAGTATGTGGGGACGCTGGATCTGGAGATTCTCAAGCATGACCAGCCGGCCTCCCTGGAGCAGATGCGCAAGGAGCTGGCGGCGATGGGCCTGGGCGTGGCGGTGCCGCTGGGCTTCAATAATACCTATGCGCTGGCGATGCGCGGTGACGCGGACGCGCCGCACAAGCTGAGCGAACTGGCGGGACGGCCCAAATTGCGGTTTGGGTTGTCGCATGAGTTCATCGGCCGCGCGGACGGCTGGCGGGGACTGGCGGCGCGCTATGGCCTGACGCAGCGTCCGGAGGGGCTAGACCACGGCATCGCGTATGAGGCGCTGCGGCGCGAGCAGGTCGATGTGATCGATATTTATTCGACCGAGGCGCGTATCAGCCAGTACGGCTTGCGGGTGCTGGAGGATGATCGCGCATTCTTCCCGCGCTATGACGCGGTGCTGCTGTACCGGCTCGACGCCGCGCGGCGTTTTCCGGCGGCGTGGAAGGCGATCAGCCAGCTGGAAGGGCGCATCAGCGAGAAGGACATGATTGCGATGAATGCGGCGGCGGAGATCGATGGTCAGAGCTTCGCGCGCGTGGCGCACGACTGGCTGGCGGCGCATCCGTTGCCGGCCGAGGGCACCACCGTCGCCGCCACCACCGCCACCGCCGCGGATCCCGCTGCGTCAGCGCGAGCGCGCGCGCGCGCAGACGCAGCTGCGCCGCACCGCGCGGGGCTGCTGAGCAAAATCTTCGACCAGGACCTGGGCCGCATGACGCGTCAGCACCTGACGCTGGTGCTGCTGTCGGTGGCACTGGCGTGCGTGATCGGCATTCCGCTAGGCGTGCTGGCGGCGTCGCTGCCGCGGTTGCGGCAGGTGGTGCTGGGGCTGGCCGGCGTGCTGCAGACCATCCCGTCGCTGGCGTTGCTGGCGCTACTGATTCCCTTGCTGGGCGCCATCGGCACCGTGCCGGCGCTGGTGGCGCTGGTGGTGTACGCGCTGTTGCCGATCGTCCGCAACACCTGCACCGGCCTGCTGCAGGTGCCGGCGGGCCTGAAGCTGGCGGCGCAGGCGCTGGGCCTGCGGCCGATGCAGCGCCTGGTGCATGTCGATTTGCCACTGGCGCTGCCGGTCATTCTTGCCGGAGTGAAAACAGCGGCGGTGTTCAGCGTGGGCACGGCCACCATCGCCGCCTTCATCGGCGCCGGCGGTTATGGCGAGCGCATCACCATCGGCCTGGCGCTGAACGACAACGACATGCTGCTGGCCGGCGCCATTCCGGCGGCGCTGTTGGCCTTGCTGACCCAGGGGATGTTCGAACTGCTGGAACGGGTGGTGACGAACAGGCATCGCGTTTCTGTAAAGCGTATGTAAGCGTCTTTCACCCGTCGTAATGATTTGTAAGGGCAGCGGCGCGCGCGCAGCAGCGGCGCTATAGTGAACCCGTTGATTCAATCTCCCTCCCACTGACAACGGGTTCTCCCATCCGGCGGCGGCGCCGGGTGGGAATTTTTTATGCTTGCGCCGACAATTGCGCCAGCGCGTCGCCGGTGACGCGGCAGATGCGCCAGTCCGGCATCACCGTCGCGCCCATGCCCTCGTAGAACTTGATGGCGTTGGCGTTCCAGTCCAGCACCGACCACTCGAAGCGGCCGCAGTCGCGCTCCACCGCCAGTTGCGCCAGCGCCACCAGCATCTGCTTGCCATAGCCCTTGCCGCGATGCGATTGCTGCACGTACAAGTCCTCTAGGTACAGGCCCTTCTTGCACAGGAAGGTGGAAAAATTATGGAAGAACAGCGCGAACGTCACCACCTCGCCGCCGGTTTCGCCGACCAGCGCCTCGCACACCGGCTTCTCGCAGAACAGGCTGTCGTGCAGCATCGCTTCGTTGGCCACCACCATGTGCTCCAGCTTTTCAAATACGGCCAGTTCGAAAATCATGCTGAAGATGGCGGGGATGTCGGCCGGCGTGGCCGGGCGGATGGTCAGTTCGGAAGTACTCATCAGGTGTTGGCAGTAGTGGAAGAATTCGGTTGCAGCGCCCAGGCCACGCTCGACAGGCAGAGTACCATGCCGATCCATTCGATGGCACCGGGGCGGTAATGTTCAAGCTGGATCGACAACAGCACGGAGATGACCGGCGTGACGACGCCGATGTAGACCGCCTTGTCCGAGCCGATGCGGTGGATCAGCGTGAAATAGGCGGCAAAAGCGATGACCGAGCCCAGCAGCGATAGCCACAGCAGGCCGCCGTAGTATCTGGCCGTCGTCGGCAGGCCGAAGTGCTGGCCGCTGACGACCACCCACAGTGCCACCAGCAGCGTGCCCCACAGCATCGACCAGGCCATGGTCAGCAGCACATTGTCGGACTGCTCGCGCACCTTGACCACCACCACGTTGCCAACCGAACTGGCCAGCGTGGCGGTGACCGCCAGCATCAGGCCCAGCAGGAAGTGGCCGTTGCCGCCGGCGCGCAGTTCGCGCCAGGCGTCGGCGATGGAATGGAAGAACAGCAGCGTGATGCCGCAGATGGCGACGCCGCCGGCGGCCCAGGTGCGCCAGCCCAGCGCGCTGCCAAAGGCGATGCGGTTGAAAATCGGATTCCAGAACACCATCAGCGCGAACAGCACCGCCACCACGCCGGACACCAGGTATTGCTCCGAGGTGTAGGTGCAGATATAGCTGACGGCAAAGGTGGCGGCGCCCTGCAGCAGCATCCAGCGCTGCGCGCGCCAGGGCAGCAACAGGCGGTCGCCGCGCGCCGCGCACCAGGCGAACAGCACGGCCGAGGCCAGCGCGAAACGGTAGACGACGGACACCGCCGGCGCCACCTCGCCCAGTTGCAGCGTGATCGCGAAGAAGGTCGAGCCCCAGATCAAACAGGCGATGATGAATAACAGTGGAGAGGACATCGAACGAGTATAGCTGGCCGCGCCATATCTTGCCTAGCGGCTAGCATTTTGTTGCGACGCAACAGATCGTGGCCAAAGTTGTATCAGGAGTGTAAATTCAGGTGTGCTGGCCGAAAGACCAAGTATAGTGAAATGACACGTCACATTTACGCCAACCGGAGGGCGCCATGAGCACCGCGCTGCAAATCAAGGTCGTCACGCTGCTGGGCTATGTGGCCCTGAGCACCGCGCTGGTGTTGATGCTGGCGGACGAGGGCACCCAGGGCGCGGCGACGGCGCTGTTCTACGCCCTGTTGCGCTAGTTCAATAGGCGAGGTGCAGGCGGCGGTACAAAAAGCTCAGCACGAACAGCGGGCCGATCAGCAGGAAGCGCAGGTCGTCGAAAAAGGACGGCTTTTTGCCCTCGATCTTGTGGCCGATGAACTGGCCGATCCAGGCCAGCACGAACACGCTTACCGACAGCGGCAGGACGGTCTGCGGCGGCAACGCCGCCAGGATGGACAGCATCACGGCCGCCATCAGCGCCATGCCCAGCGCGAACGGCCGGGACAGGCGGACATAATAGGCCATGGACGCCACCACGGCCGCCAGCGCCGCCAGCGGGTGCAGCGCCCACAGCAAGCCCAGCAGGGTGAACACGATCACCGGCACGCAGACGAAATGAATCAGCTCGTTGGTGGGGTGGAGGTGGCTTTCGCTGTACTTGGCCAGCAGCGTATCGATGGTACGGGGTTGCGCCATGCTTGTCTCCTGCGATTATTGTTTGGGAAATTCTACACCCGAACGTGGCGCCGGCGGCCATCCGCTACAATGCCCGCATGACTTCTTCCGCCCTGACCGGCCTGGCGCCGGTGCTCGACGCGCAGACGCGCATTCTGATACTTGGCAGTTTTCCCGGCGCCGCCTCGCTGGCTGCGCAGCAGTACTACGCGCATCCGCGCAACCGTTGCTAGCGTAGTAGAATCTAAATATGTCTTTAGCACATCAGAACCAGCTTATTCGAAAGCGTTCTTTTGATCCGGTGGTTGACGGAAATACTCGCCTACTTGTGTTAGGTAGTCTTCCTGGCGATAAGTCATTAGCGGCTCAAGAATATTATGGGAATCGGCAGAATAAATTTTGGACGTTGATGTCGTCGGTGATCGGCATTGAGCTGGTGCCGCTTGAATACGGCGCACGCTTGCAATCTTTGCTGGAGCATAGCGTTGGCCTATGGGACGTTGTAGCCGAAGCACATCGTCCCGGTAGTTTGGACAGCAATATTCAAGACAGGCAAAATAATGATTTATTGGGGTTGCTTGCTCGCTTCCCCAGCGTCCAAGCCATCGCATTTAATGGCGGGACTGCTGCAAAGCTTGGTATGAAAGTGCTAGGGGAACATCTCTCGCGATACGAGGTTTTTATTTTGCCATCGAGCAGTCCTGCGTACACCTTAGCTTATTCTGAAAAGCTAGCGAAGTGGAAATTGTTGGCTTATGTATTGGAGGGATTATGAAAAAATCGCCCCCAATTCATGAATTCTTTGCTGCACCTCTTTATACGTATGGAAATGCGCTGATCAATTGGCAAGGGCAGCCCACGCAAGATCTCACGGTATATGCACATAATTATCGCAGAGCTGCTATGTGTCTTGTGTCGATGTACCAACAACGCATACACGGCACTATTGATGAAGGAGCTCTTCCGATTTTGTTCCTTTATCGTCACGCGATCGAGCTATATCTTAAAGCGATCGTCTACAAGGCTGCCGTGGTGACAATCAACGAGATGGAGTTAAAAGCAGCGTTGCCCAAACTATGGCGGGAGCACTCGTTGCTGGCTTTGGCTGAGATGGCCAAACCGATTATTAGCGTCAATTCAGGCGAGTTGCTGGCAATGAATGGGGAGTTGGATCGCCGGATACTGGATATTGCATCCAGGATTGATGCAGTTGATTCTGGCTCATATACTTTTCGATATCCTGTTAATTCGCGTGGAACCGGAGCGATCCCGTACCTGTTTATGACAAATGTTTTTGTCTTTTCACGTGAAGTCGAAGGCATGTTGGACGATATGGCTCAGTTTTGCCGTCACTTGGAGAGCAAAAGAATTGAATCATCCGGTCAAATTAAGCTTGCGCTGCATGGCCTTCACACGACATAGAAAACCTCTAGGCCATGAGGTAATACGTTGTAGTAAACATTGAGCGCGGAGCGTGCTTAGTGCAAAGGCTTAACCAGAGCTGAGAAAGGTTGTGCTCGAACCAGCGAGGCTAGTATTCCAATTTCACTCTCTGCTTTGTGGGGATCGGTTCGATCATCCACAATGATTAATGGAGAGTAGGTTTCAGCAAAAGGCCCGTTCAACACATCTCCAACTTTGCGCATCGCCCCGCCCGTCGCTTGCGGACTCGGGGAAATGACGTCGATGACTTCATTACCGTGTTCGAAGTCAAAAATGTGGTCAACCGCTGATGCTCCGCGAACATGTACACGACGCTTGACCTTGACCGAGGGATTGCGAGCTAAAATATACGGCTCAGCTTCCGCAAGAAGATCATGCTCAACAGCCGAATCATTCATCTGTCCTCTAGCCCACTGTGCTACGGCCAAAAGTGCAGTAACACTGCGCGCAAAATTCCATGCTGCATTCTTGTTTTGGGTAAGTAGTTTGAAGTCTCCCTCATCCCCCAAAGTGAGGCCGTGGGGCATGACGAGGTCCCGCAAAGCGCGAACTTTTGCATGGTGAGTCAGGTCGAGACCCAATGCGCTCAAGTGCGCAAATGTGTCGCCATTATCGCTGATCTTCAAGTGGCCATCGCCAGCCTGGATAATGTAAAGGATAATTGCTGCATCATCGGGCAGACTGAAAGGAGTTCCAATCCGCAGCCCAAGCTCGCCCCGTATGCCCCGTACGGGCTTGCAGTCGTATCGGGTAAGCGTCTGCGCCCATTCGCAGTTCAGCATGGTTGCTCCAGATCGAAAGGATCAATATTCGTTCGCGACAGAAACCAATCAACAAGACCCTGCCAATTTCCACAGTCTACGCCAATCTTACGAACAGGGCGAACTTCCCCATGGGGCATGTGCTCATGTGGGCCATAGATCACCTCTATGCCATTGTGGCTGAGCTTGTCCTGGGGGCAGACCTCAAGCTGGTAAGCTCGATGACGTCTAGCGCCTAGGCGTTGAAAGATCGATAAAATGATGAGGCAGTCATCGACAACGGTTGGAATGCGCAACTCGATTTGCAACGTCATTCCAGGAATTGCAATTTCGCTGTCGTCAAACAATACCGCCGTGCCAACTAGCAGTCCGCGATGGTTATCTTTGGGACGAAAACCTGACCAGTTTTTTGCAGTCTTCTTGTTTTGCAGGAGCTGTGCAACCTTGTCTGCGTCAAAGTGCATTTGCATGTCTGCCTATCGAGATTTGTTTTTTTACCAAGTCTAGCTCAAGCAGATATATCAGTCGACACGAAATTTCTGTGGCGTGTCAAATTAACCAAAACATCAATCATCTGTGGCCGATCCTGTCGGCGTTGACCGGCGAACCGCTGGCCGACTTGCCCTATGCCGAGCGCTTGCCGCGCTTGCTGGCGCATGGCATCGGGCTGTGGGATGTGCTGGGCGCGTGCGAGCGCGAGGGCAGCCTGGACTCGGCGATCCGCAAGCCGGCCGCCAATGATTTCGCGCGCCTGCGCGAACTGTGCCCGCGGCTGCACACGGTGGGCTTCAACGGCCAGACCTCCGGCAAGTTCGCGCCGCAGTTTGCCGCCGCGGGCTACCGCACCGTGGTGCTGCCGTCGACGTCGCCCGCCCATGCCGCCATGTCCTTCGCGCAGAAGCTGGCGGCGTGGCGGGCATTGGGGCGTTGACGGCGCTTACGGGCCGATCGGCAGGAAGCTGAGGGTGCCGTCTTCGGTGATGCCGGCCAGGATCCAGCCGTCGCCGGAGGCGGCCAGCTGGCGTGGCAGCAGGGCCTTGCCGGCGCTGTTGAGCTTGTATTGCTGGATCAGGCGGGCGCCGGTGCTGTCGTACAGGTAGACGTCGTTGGTGTTGCCGCGCGCGGCGCCGGCGCAGACGATGCGGCCGTCCAGCAGCACCGCCACGTTGTTGGGGACGGCGTCGCCGATGGCCAGGTAGCCGAGGATGCCGAGGTTGCTGCCATCCATGATGGTGCACGATTTGGGCGTGCCGGCGGCGTAGATCAGGCGGCTGCCGTCGGCGTTGACCCACAGGTCCTGGCCTTGCGTGCCGGGGCTGGCGTGGCTGGCGTTGGCCAGTTTGGCGGCGAACAGCGTGCCGCCGGCCAGCGCCGCGTAGTCGACGCTGACGGTGGTGTGCTGGACGGTGGCGGCGCCCTCGCTCTGCTGCACCACGTGCTTGCCGTCGGCGCTGGCGGCCAGCGTGCCGCCGCTCAGCGGCAGGTTGGCCAGGCGGCTGTTGTTGGCGGTCAGGTACAGCTGGCCGTCGCTGAGCGCCAGCATGCCAACGCCGTTGGGACGGATGGCCTTGATGCGGGTGGCGGCCGTGGCCGCTGCCGCCAGCGGCACCTGGCCGTTGATGTTGCGGGTGGCCAGGTCGACCGTGGTGATGCGGCTGTTATCGATGTCCATCACGTACAGCGTGTCACCGTTGGGGCTGGTGGTCATGTCGCCGAGCCTGATCGAGAAGCCGGTGATGCTGGCTTCCTTCTGGCCGGTGTACAGATTGTAGACGTCGATGTAGGCGCCGCCGTTGTGCGCGTAGGCGTATGGCCGCAACGGGTCGGTGATCACGGTGGTGTAGGGCAGCGAAGTGCTGACGGTGGCGCCGGGCGCGGCCGCCCCCTTCCACAAGGCCACGCGGATCGGCTCCGGCGCTGTCGCGTCCGGATCGGAAGGCGTCAGCGTGATGGTGCCGGTGACCAGGGTGTCGGCCAGCTGCTGGCTCGGGTCGACGGTCAGCGTCAGCTGGTTGCCGCTGACGGCGACCACCAGCCAGGCCTGGTCGCTGGTGGCGCTCATGCCGCCGAAGGCGTTGAAGTTGTCGCTGACGGTGATGGTGCGGCGGACCACGTTCCAGGTCGGCGTGCTGACAAACGCCACGGCGGTGGTGGCCGGCAGCAGCTTGTGCTGATCCTTGTTCATCACCACCTGCAGCAAGGAGCTGACGGTGTCGCCGTTGACCTGGGCCACGACTTCCAGCGCGCCCAGGTTGCGCCCGGCCGGGGCCGCGCCCGGCAGGCCCTTGAAGGTGGTGCTGGCGCCGGCCGCGTTGACCGTGCCGCCGGCGCTGCTGGCGCTGACCCACAGCGGCACGTGGCCAAGTCTCCACGGCCAGCTGTTGGTGCTGGTGTTGAGCGTCAGCTTGAGCGCTTGGGCGATCTGGGCGGCGCTGAAGTCGCGGCCGTAGGTGCCGCCCAGTGTGATCGTGTCGGTCGAGGTCTGCAGCGTGGCTGGGGTCAGGTTGAGCGTGACCGGCAGCGTGCGGTCGGCCAGGCCGGTGGGCTTGATGGTGATCGAGCCGGGGTAGCTGCCGCTGGCCAGTGTGCCGACCGTCGGATCCACGGTCAGCACGGCGGTGGCCGGGGTGGTGCCGCTGGCTGGCGACACGCCCAGCCATGGCGTGTTGCTGCTGGCGGTCCAGGCGGTGGTGATCTTGTTGTCGGTATCCAGACGCACCACCTGGCTCGGCGCTGGCGCGCCGTTGATGACGGTGAAGGTCAGGCTGTTGTTATCCAGCACCAGCCCGGCCGGCAGCACGGTCAGCGTGGCTGGCAGCGTGATGGTGCTGCCGCCGCTGGTGACGGTGAGGTTGCTGGTGTAGGTGCCGGCGGCCAGGCCGCTGGCGTCGTAGCTGACGCCGAGGCTGGCGTTGCCGCTGCCGCTGGTGGCGCTCAGCTTGAGCCAGCCGGCGCCGCTGGCGGCAGTCCAGCTGCCGCCGCTGGTGATGGCCACCGTCACGCCCGACGGCGCCGCGCCGCCGCTCTGGGCGGTGGCGGTCAGCGGCATGGCCGGCACGGCGGTGAAAGTCGCGCTGCCGGCCGGCTGCACGGTGATGTCGTACGGCAGCGCCACCGGCGAGCCGGGGAACTGGCTGGCGCAGGCGCTGTCGCGGCACAGCCGCACGCTGAAGCTGCCCTTGTAATTGCCGGCCGCCAGCGACGGCGCGGTCTGCAGCACCGCGTGGTACTGGCTGGCGCTGTCCTGCACCAGCTGCATGTTCGGCAGCAGCACGCCGGCGCTGTCGACCACCACGGCGGTGACGCTGGCGTTGGTGAAGTCGCCCGGCCGGGTGACGTTGGCGGTGATGTTGGCGGTCAGCGAGGTGCCGGCCGTGACATTGCCGGTGAACGCGGCCGGGGTGAAGGTGAGGGCGGGGCTGGTGGCCGGCGTGGTGGTGCCGCCGCCGGTGGTGCCGCCGCCACCCCCGCCACCGCCGCCGCAGCCAGCCAGCAGCACGGCAATCAGGAGGGGGGCGGCGTGGGCGGGCCTGAATCTCAGCATGACAAAATCCTTAGGTAGATACAGCTAGCTTGACGTTGCTTAATTTACTTGCAATTGTTGCGCGAACGCAACTGGGTGTCAAGCCAAGCTTGCTCAGCATACCATCGTCATGCGGTGGCGGCGGCCGCGCCGGCGCGCCGTGTGCGGCTATTTTTGCCGCAACTGCGCGGCGTGCGCGCGCAGGCGGTCGAGCTTGGCCGAGTACAGCGCGTGGTCGCTGCGCGTGGTGCTGTTTTCCATCGCCAGCGCCAGGTGGCGGTCGGCCGCGCGCAGATTGCCCAACTGGTAGTTGGCCATCGCCAGCCAGAAGTGCAGCTCGTGGTAATCCGGCACCCGGTCCAGCTCGCGCTCGAACAGCGTGCGCGCGCGCGCGTAGTCGCCCAGCTGCATGGCTTCCTGGCCCTGGGTGAAGAAGTAGAACGGCGGATAGGGCTCGAGTCGCGCCAGCCGGGCGCGCAGCGCGGCCGCCTCTTCCGGCTGGTGGTTGTTGTCCAGCGTCTGCGCCAGATTGGACAGGTAAATGGTGTTGTCCGGCAGCTGGCTGTGCGCGTAGCGCAGCACCTGTTCGGCCTCGGCCGGGTTGCCGTGGTGCTGGTAGATCACGCCCAGCGTGTTGTAGGCGTTGATGAACAGCGGATCCACCTCGGCCGAGCGGCGCGCGGCCCAGTAGGCGTCGTCGACCTGGCCGGCGGCCAGCAGCTCGGCGGCGCGGTTGTTGAGGTACATGGCCAGCACCGTCTGCTCGGTCAGCGGCCGCGCGTTCTCGCGCGCCTTGGGCGGGATCGGGATGAAGTCCACCGTCAGCGAGTTGGCCACGTCCATGGTGGTGGCCATGTAGGGGTTCTGGCCCGCCAGCGGCCGCCCCAGCGACAGGTTGACGTGGTTGCTGGCGAAGTACAGGTTGCCGGCGCGGCTCCATACCTCGTCCACCTGCACCTGCTGGAAGATCACCGGCATCTTCAGCTCGCGCGCCAGCGCGGCGGTCATGATGGCCAGCGACAGGCAGTTGCCGGAGCGCGCGGCGAAGGTTTCGGCGGCGGTGCGGGTCATGGCGGCGTCGTATTCCAGCTGCAGCTTGTCGCGCCGGTACAGGGCGTCGAACAGCACGCGGCGGACGTCGCGGCCGGGGCCGGGCGTGCCGATCTCGTGGCGCACGTAGTCGCGCATGGCCGGCGTCAGCGCGAACACGCTGGCGGTGTCGATCGGCCGGCTGGCCGGCTGGAACAATTGGTCGTGGAACAGTTGCTGCGCCGGCGCCTGATGCGCCGGCTGACTGGCGCAGCCGCCCAGCAAGGCGGCGGCGCACACGAGGATGGCCCATGGTTGCATGACTGTCTCCCTTTGCTGCGGAGCACAAGGCCGGCGCCGCACCAGGCAGCGGAATCTGCGTTCCGCGTGCTGGAAAGTATCCTCGGCTAAACCGGGACTGTCAAACTGGAAAACGCTTTCAGGGCAGCGGATCTTCCGATACCGACATATCGGTGACGCCGAGGCTGGACAAGGCGTCGGCCAGGTCCTCCAGCGCCAGGTCCAGCGCGGCGGCCGGATCGAGCGGCTTGTCGACACTGACCAGCACGGTGTCGCCGTGCGACAGCTGCACCCGCAGCGCCGGCTCGTCGTCGTCGCCGCCGGGCGCGATGACGGCGCGCAGCGCGGCCGGGTCGTGGCCGGCCAGCGCCTGGTTCAGCGTCGACAGCAGGCCCAGCATGTCGTACTCGGCCTGGCCCTGGGCGCGGGCGCCGAAGAACAGGTCCTGGTACAGGAAATTGAGCGTCAGCGCCGGGTTGGCGCCGCGCGCTCGGCCGAGGCAGCGCGCCACCAGCGGCGCATGCTGTTCGGTCCACTTCTGGTAGGCCGCGGCGCGCTTGGCGAAGTAGGCGTCGGCCGCCTTCTCGCCGGCCGGCACCTTGTAGAAGGCGTCGTCGGCGCGCTTCATGGCAAAGCCGAGCAGGAAGCGCAGTTCGACCGCGGTGTCGTCCGGCCCGAAGCTGGTGGCCGACCAGCCGGCCGCCAGGCTGCGCTCCAGCGCCGGCGCGGCGGCGATCTTCTTGTCGGTCAGCGAGTGCGCCGCCTCGCGCACCATGGCCTGCAGCTGGCCGTAGGTGATGCGGGCCATCTCGCTCAGGTCGTAGGCGTGGCTGACCAGCACCACCTGCGCTTTCGGGCTTTCCAGGCCGGCGTCGGTGAAACTGTGCAGCAGGGCCTCGTAGGCGTCGCTGTCCTGGAAGTCGGCCGCCGGGTCGAGGCCGCCCTGGCTGTGGACGAACACCGGGATGGCGAAGGCGTCGATTTCCAGGTCGGGCGCGTTGTCGCGCCGCAGAATCAGGTTGGCGGCGCCTTCCTCGACGGCGTTGCGCAGGTAGCGGTAGCCGTCCAGCGACTCCTCGCGCGCCAGCTCGATGGCGCCGTACAGCACCTCGTTCTTGCCTTGCGCCAGCAGGCGGCGCAGCAGGCGCTGGAAGTCGATGTGCTTCTGCGCCAGCTCCTCGCGGGTGCTGGCGGCCACGATGTCGGCGCCGGCCGATTCGTCGGCCAGGTCCAGCGCCAGGGCGCACAGTTCGGTGGTTTGCTGCTCGTCCTTGAGCTCGGGCGAGTTGGCGGATTTGCGCGGTACCGGGCGCTTGTTCTTGGGCATGCTGGTGGTTCTTCTTATCGTTCGGTGTGGAAGGTTTCGTTGAGCTCGTCGAGCAGGTCTTCGGTTTCATCCTCGGTCAGGCCGAGGTGGCGGCAGGCGCTGTCGCCGCCTTTTTCCCATTCGTAGGAGCTGTGGTGGTTGTGCAGGCGCTGGATGCCTTTTTCGGCCAGCAGCGACAGCGCCACCAGCGAGCGGATGGCGTCGTCGGTGGCCGGGTCGTCCAGCACGCGGTAGTCGTGGTGGTGCAGGATGGCCCAGGAGACGTCCGGCGACAGGCCCCAGTTGCGCGCCAGCAGGCAGCCGATGGCGGCGTGGTTGGTGCTGTAGCGCGCGTCCTCGACGGCGGTGAAGACGCCGTCGGCGTCGTTGCAGGCGCGCTGGTAGGTGTCGGTGTAGTCGGCGAAGCGGTTCATCAGCAGCGGCACGCCGATGTCGCAGAACAGGCCGAAGGTGTGGGCGATGTCGGGCGGCGCCACGCGCAGCTTGCGCGAGGTGAACACCAGCGCCTGGGCGCGGCGCGCCGAGACTTCCCAGAATGCGCTGAGGTCGGTATCGTTGCCGTCGATGGCCTGGCGCGCCAGCAGGCCGGTCAGCAGGGCCGCGCACTGGTTGATGCCGAGGAAGTTGATCGCCTGCTCGACCGACTTGGCCTTGCGCGCGGCGCCGAAGAACGGCGAGTTGGCCAGCTTCAGCAGCGCGCCGGACATGCCGACGTCGTTGGCGATGATGCGGGCGATCTGGCGCGGCGACGGATCGTCGCGGGCCAGTTCGCGCTGCAGGTCGACGAGCAGGCTGGGCCGAGGCGGAATCCGGATGGAACGCATCAGCGCGTCTTCCACCGCGTTTTCGGTTGGCAGGGCTGGGGCAGCAACGGTCGTCATCGTGGTTTTCGGGGCAAAAGGCAATCTTACCCTCGATTATCGCCGCAAGCGGCGTCGATTGCGTGAATTTGCAATGAAATTGTGTGGACTGCACCGTATTTTGTCATGTATTGCCGCGATTTGATAATGATTTGTCACCAATCGTGCGCGCGGCCGGCGCCGGTTGGCGTTTACAATGGGGCAATGATGACCACCCTGGCAGGCATAGATTTCAGCGCTCCCGCGCACGAGGTGGCGGCGCAACTGATCGGCGTGACGCTGCTGGTCGGCGGCGTTGGCGGCCGCATCGTCGAAACCGAGGCCTATGACCGCGACGAGCCGGCCTCGCACTGCTACATCGGCGAGACGGCGCGCAATTTTTCCATGTTCGGACCGCCCGCGCGCAGCTATGTGTACCAGTCGCACGGCATCCACTGGTGCCTGAACTTCGTCTGCCGCGAGGCCGGCCATGGCGCCGGCGTGCTGATCCGGGCGCTGGAACCGCTGGCGGACGACGACGGCCTGGCGCGCATGCGCGCGCGGCGCGGGCTGGACGACGTCCGCTTGCTGTGCTCGGGGCCGGGCCGGTTGTGCCAGGCGCTGGGCGTGACGCGCGCGCAGAACAACCTGCCGCTGGCCGAGGCGCCGTTCCTGCTGTTGCCGCGCGCACGCGAGGTGGCGGTGCTAGCCGGTCCGCGCATCGGCATTTCCAAGGCCGTGGATCTGCCGTGGCGCTTCGTCGAGGCCGGCTCGCGCTTTTTGAGCAAGCCCATGCGCTGAACCCTCCAGCTTGAACACCGACACCGCCCGCGACAGGTGGCCGGCCTGGTCCTGCAGGCTGGCCGCCGCCGCCGCGGCCTGTTCCACCAGCGCGGCGTTCTGCTGCGTCACATCGTCCATCTGCCCGACCGCCTGATTGACCTCGGCGATGCCCTGCGCCTGCTCGGCGCTGGCGGCGCTGATGCGGGCGATGATGTCGTTCACCTGGCGCACGGCGGCGACGATGCCGGCCATGCGCTCGCCGGCCTGCTGCACCGTTGCGCTGCCGCTGTCGATGGTGGCCACCGAGGCGGCGATCAGCGTCTTGATCTCCTTGGCGGCGGCGGCCGAGCGCTGCGCCAGCGTGCGCACCTCGGCCGCGACCACCGCGAAGCCGCGTCCCTGTTCACCGGCGCGTGCCGCTTCCACGGCGGCGTTCAGCGCCAGGATATTGGTCTGGAACGAGATGCCGTCGATGACGGCGATGATGTCGACGATCTGGCGCGAGCTGGCGCGGATCGAGGTCATGGTCCGCACCGCGTCCTCCATCGCCGCGCCGCCGTGCTGCGCCAGGTCGCTGGCGCCGGCCGCCAACTGGCAGGCTTGGCGCGCGTTGGCGGCGTTGGCCTGCACCGCCTGCGTCAGCGTGTTCATCGCGCTGGCGGTCTGCTCGAGCGAGCTGGCTTGCAGCTCGGTGCGGGTCGACAGATCGAGGTTGCCGGTGGCGATTTCGCGCGCGGCGGTGTCGATCGAGCGCACCGCGCCGAGGATGGTGGTGAGGGTGTGCGTGAGATTGGCCATGGTCTGGTCCAGCATGCGCGCGGTATCGGCGATTTCATCGCGGCCCTGGGTGCCGCGGCCGGCGGCGAGGCGGCCGGCCGCCAGCGCCACCACCACGTCGGCGATGGCGCGGATATCGCGCAGCATGGCGCCGCGCACCGCCACTGTCACGCCCAGCGACAGCGCGATGGACAGCAGCACCATGATGGCCATGCTGGTGTTCAGCGTGTGGAAGTCGGCCTTGGCCTGCGCGTGCGCCTGTTCGCTGAGGCGCTTTTCCAGCGCCGAGAGTTGCGCCAGTTGTTCGTTCAGCAGCAGGAACTGTTTTTCGGCGATGGCCATGGCGTTGGTGGCGATGCTCTGGTCCATCTGCGCCATGTCCATGGTCTCCAGCACCGCCTTGCGGTAGGCCGCCAGCGCCTGCAGCGACTGGGCGGCGATGTGGCGCTCGGCGGCGTCGCTGGCGTCGGCGTTGAGCTGGCGCAGCAGGGTGTCGGTGGCGGCGTGGCGGGCCTTGATGTCGCGTGACAGCGCGTCCAGCCGCGCTTGCGCGAAGCTGCCGTTGACCCAGGCCAGCAACTGGTAAATGTTGGCGTGGGCGTAGCGCGCCTCGCCGCTGACGTCGGCGGCGGTCTTGAGGCGGGCGGCGCGCACCTGTACCAGGTTTTCCAGCGAGGCGTTCTGGCGCACCATGCCGACATAGGCCGCGGCGGCGGTGGCGATCAGCAGTGCCAGCACCAGCATGGGGGCGAGCAGCAGTTTGGGGCCGATACGCAGTTGGTTGAGCATGGTGTTCTCCTTGAACCCCCGCGGGCGATGGGGTCTGACCCCGTACGGGGTCAGACCCCGCTGTGCCCCGGGGTAGCGGTGCTATTTTTTGTAGATGCCCGCTTCCAGTACCACTTCCCCCACCCGCAGGATGTAGGTGGTTTTGGGCTCGATCTTGCCGGTGGTGGGGTTCTTGTACTGGTAGTCCACCCAGCCATGGCCTTTTTTTGCGGCCAGCTCGATGATCTCGCGGCGGTACTTCTTGCCGCTGGCGTCGGGGATGTCGGTCAGATCCTTGCCGACGATCGACGGGTTGACCGGGTGCGCCAGCACGATGCCGGTCTTGAGATCGCGCACGTCCACGTACAAGGACCCTTGCAGGTACTCGGGATCCTTGGCAGCGATCTTTTTGAGGAAGGCGTCCTGGCCGTTGGCCTTGATGTAGGCGGCGCCTTTTTCTGCCATGGCGATGGCGTCCTTCTCGGTCGGTTCTGCGGCATGCGCGGTGTGCGCCAGGCCGGCCAGCAGTATCAGGCTTGCGAGGGGTTTCATCAGCGTTCTCCTGTCGGGTGGATGACCTGTCCACTGTAACCGTCAGGAAATTTAAAGAGTTGCGTTGCCGCAAGACTGAGCGGCGCCGCGCGGCCTAGCATGGCGTTTCCAAACCTCAACACAGGATACCGTGATGGATACGCCCAAATTCAAACCGTTTATACGACAGACCATCTCCCACGCGCGGCAGTGGGAATGGATACCGCCCGATCTGCAGGAGGCGGTGCAGGTGGTGTCGCACGTGCTGCCGTTTCGCACCAACGAGTATGTGCTGGATCATCTGATCGACTGGGACAACATCCCCGACGATCCGATGTACCGCCTGACCTTCCCGCACCGGGACATGCTGGCGCCGGACGACTACGCGCGCCTGCGCGAGCTGGTGCTGGGCCGCGCCGACCAGCCGGCGCTGGCGGAGCTGGTGCGGCGCATCCGCCTGCGCATGAATCCCCATCCGGCCGGGCAGATGACGCACAATGTGCCGCGCGTGAACGACGCGCCGCTCAAGGGTTTGCAGCACAAGTACAAGGAGACGGTGCTGTTTTTCCCGAGCGCGGGCCAGACCTGCCACGCGTATTGCACCTTCTGTTTCCGCTGGCCGCAGTTCGTCGGCATGGAGGACATGAAGTTCGACGCCAGGGAGTCGCACGAGCTGGCGGCGTATCTGCGCCTGCATCCGGAGGTGACCGATGTGCTGATCACCGGCGGCGATCCGCTGATCATGAACACGCGTTCGCTGGAGGCGTATATCGCGCCGCTGCTGGCGCCGGAGCTGGCGCATATCCAGAACATCCGCATCGGCACCAAGTCGGTGGCGTACTGGCCGCAGCGCTTCGTGTCGGACCGTGATGCGGATGATCTTCTGCGCCTGTTCGAGCGGGTGGTGCAGGCCGGGAAGAACATGGCGATCATGGGGCACTACAACCATGCGGTGGAGCTGCGCCAGGAGATCGCGCAGCAGGCGGTCAAACGCATCGTCGGCACCGGCGCGACCTTGCGCATGCAGGGGCCGCTGATCCGGCATATCAACGAGGATCCGGCGTCGTGGGCGGAGCTGTGGCAGACCGGGGTGCGGCTGGGGGCGATTCCGTACTACATGTTCGTCGAGCGCGATACCGGGCCGCGCGAGTATTTCCAGTTGCCGCTGGCGCGCGCGCATGCGATTTTCCAGGCGGCCTACCAGATGGTGTCCGGCTTGTCGCGCACGGTGCGCGGGCCGTCGATGAGCGCTTTTCCGGGCAAGGTGGTGATCGACGGGATTGCCACCATCGGCGGCGAGAAGGTGTTTGCCTTGCAGTTCCTGCAGGCGCGCAATGCGGATTGGGTGCGCAAGCCGTTTTATGCGAAGTTTGATCCGCAGGCGACGTGGATGGATGAGTTGAAACCGGCGTTTGGCAAGGAGAAGTTTTTCTTCGAGGAGGAGGGCGGCAGCCGCAGCGAGTACGGCATCGCGCCGCCGGGAGCGCGCAAGGTGATACCGCTGATGGCGGCGCGGGCGGACGGCGGCGCGGCCGGCGCGGCCCCGGCAGCGGCCGGCGCGGGCGACAGCGCGGCCGGTTGCGATTCGCACAGCGCGGCCTAGCGGCGGGGCGGTATGACGCGCGATCCGCGCCGCCCCACCGCGCCATCTGCGGCGGTTTCAGACGTGGTGGGGCGCGTGGCACTGCCGGCGGTGGTTCCGCTGTCCGGCCGGGCGGTGTTTGTGCTGGTGTTCCTGCCGTTCGCGCTGGGCCACTTCCTTTCCAGCTTGATGCGGACGGTGAACGCGACGCTGGCGCCGCAACTGGTGGCGTCGCTGTCGCTCACCCCCGGCCAGCTTGGGCTGCTGACCAGCGCCTTCTTCCTGGCCTTCGCGCTGGCGCAGTTGCCGGTGGGGATGGCGCTGGACCGCTGGGGGCCGGCCAAGGTGCAGCTGCCGATGCTCATGCTGGCCGGCGTCGGCGCGCTGGCCTTCGCTGGCGGCCACACCTTCAGCCAGCTGCTGGCGGCGCGCGCGGTGATCGGCCTGGGACTGGGCGGCTGCTTCATGTCGGCGGTGAAGGCCATCTCGACGTGGATCGCGCCGGCGCGCCTGCCTTCGGTGCAGGGCTACCTGATCGCGGTCGGCGGGCTGGGCGCGGCGGCGGCCACGCTGCCGGTGCGGCTGGCGATGCAGTACATGGACTGGCGTGGCCTGTTTCTGTGGCTGGCCGCGGCGGCGGCCATGGTGGGCATCCTGATCCGCGCGCTGGCGCCGCCGCAGCCCGGCGCCGGCCACAAGCCGGGACTGCGCGACGCCATGCGCGCCGTGTACCAGCATCCGGCATTCCGCGAGGTGGCGGCGCTGGTGCTGGTGCCGCACATGGTGTTCTTCGGCATCCAGGGCCTGTGGATCGGGCGCTGGCTGAGCGACGTGGCGCGCTATCCCGAGGACGCGGTGACGTATCTGCTGTACCTCGGCATGGCGGCGGTAATCTTCGGCGCCATCGCCGTGGGCATGATCACCGAGTGGGCCGGACGGCGCGGCGTTGCGCCGATCGCGGTGGCGGCCACCGGGGTGGCGCTGTTTGTCGCCGTGCAGGCCGGCTTTGTGCTGAACTGGCGGCCCAGCTACCAGTTGCTGTCGGTGCTGTTCACGCTGGTGGGCACGGTGACCGGCATCGAGTACACCATCGTCGCGCAAAGCCTGCCCGGCGCGCTGACCGGGCGCGCGGCCACCTGCCTGAACCTGCTGATCTTCCTGGGGGCATTCGCCGTGCAGGCGGGATTCGGCCTGGTGGTCGGCTGCTGGCGGCCGGATTTGCTGGGGCATTATCCGGCGCTGGCCTACCAGGTGGCGTTTGGCGCGCTGGTGGCGCTGCAGCTGCCCGGACTGTTCTGGTTTGCGTGGCGGCGCTGGCGCAATCCGGTAGAATGGACTTCCCATCCGACCACCCTCTGATGCTGCGATGACCCAAGATCACAATGTGTTTGCTTCCTTGCCGCTGACCTGGCGCGACTGGATCATGGAAAACCTGGCGCGCGCCTGCAGCCCGCTGGATATGGCCAACAGCATGGCGCGCACCGGCCAGTACAGCATGGCCACCGCGCGCGCGGCGATCGACGATGCGGTGCGCATCCGTGCCGCCGGCGCGGGCGCTGGCGTTGCTGGTGCGGCGGCGCCGGTGGCCAGTGCGTTTTCGGCGCCGCGCGAGATGCCGTTCATTGACGCCAGCAGCAACCGCATCGCGGCGCCGGACCGCGAGATCGAGGTGCTGTTCGTGCTGAAGAAGCCGCAGGTGATCCTGCTGGGGAATGTGCTCAGCGACGACGAGTGCGACGCCATTGTCGCCCATTGCGGCAGCCGCTACACGCGGTCGACGGTGACAGCGGAAGCCGACGGCGCCAGCGTGGTGCACGAGGGCCGCACGTCGGAGATGGCCTTCATCCAGCGCGGCGAGGCCGAGGTGGCGGAACGCATCGACCGCCGCCTGGCGGCCATCGCCCACTGGACGCCCGAATGCAGCGAACCGTTCCAGCTACAGAAGTACGACAGGACACAGGAGTACCGGCCGCACTACGACTGGCTGGATCCCGACAGCGCCGGCCACCGTTCGCACCTGGCGCGCGGCGGCCAGCGCCTGGCGACCTTTGTGCTGTATCTGTGCGATGTGGAGGCCGGCGGCGGCACGGTGTTCCCGAATCTCGGGCTGGAGGTGTTTCCCAAGAAGGGCCATGCGCTGTGGTTCCTCAACACCGACAGCAATCACCAGCCGGACCCGCAGACGCTGCACGGCGGCGCGCCGGTGGTGCGCGGCACCAAGATCATCGCCAACAAGTGGCTGCGGCAGGAGCGCTACGGTTAAAATAAGCGTGACTTATTTTTACTGAGGATGATAGATGCGACTCGTACGTTACGGCCGTCCAGGCAAAGAGAAACCAGGCTTGATCGATGACGAGGGCAAGCTGCGCGACCTGTCCGGCGTGATCGCCGATGTGGACGCGACGGCGCTGGCGCCCAAGTCGCTGCGCAAGCTGGAGAAGATTGCGCAGTCATCGCTGCCGCTGGTGCGTGGCAATCCGCGCTTTGGCGTGCCGGTGGCGCGGGTGGGCAAGTTCATTTGCATCGGCCTCAATTACTCGGACCACGCGGCGGAAGCCGGCATGGCGGCGCCCAAGGAGCCGATCGTTTTCCTGAAGGCGATTTCCGCGCTGAGCGGCCCGGATGATCCGGTGATGCTGCCGCAAGGGTCCAAGAAGACCGACTGGGAGGTGGAGCTGGGCATCGTCATCGGCGCGCGCGCGCAGTATGTGAGCGAGGCGGATGCGCACAAGTTCATCGCCGGTTATACGGTGGTCAATGATGTGTCGGAGCGCGAGTATCAGCTGGAGCGCGGCGGCCAATGGGACAAGGGCAAGGGCTGCGATACCTTTGGCCCGGTCGGCCCGTGGCTGGTGACGCCGGAGGATATCTATGACGTGCAGGATCTGGACCTGTACCTGGAGGTGAACGGCAAGCGCATGCAGACCGGGAATACCTCGACCATGATTTTCACGGTGGCGCAGATTGTCAGCTATCTGTCCAAGTTCATGACGCTGGAGCCGGGCGACGTGATCGCCACCGGCACGCCGCCGGGCGTGGGCATGGGCCGCAAGCCGCAGCGCTTCCTGAAGAAGGGGGATGTGATGCGCCTGGGGATTGCGGGCCTGGGCGAGCAGCAGCAGGAAGTGATCAGCTGGCGCGCGCGCTAAACCCGCACGTCGTTCCGTCGCGGGGTCTGACCCCGTACGGGGTCAGACCCCTCGTGCGGTGGCGGGGTTCAGCGCGGCGGACAGCGTTTCTGACAAGCGGTGGGTGATTTCGCCGAGGTCCGCCTCGGTGGCGATGAAGGGGGGGGCCAGCAGAATGTGGTCGCCCTGCCGCCCGTCGATCGTGCCGCCCATCGGGTAGATCATCAGGCCGCGCGCCATGGCTTCGTCCTTGATGATGGCGTACAGCCGCCGCGCCGGGTCGAACGGCGCTTTGCTGGCGCGGTCGGCCACCAGTTCCAGTCCTATCAACAGCCCGCGGCCGCGGATGTCGCCCACCTGCGAGTGCTGGCCGAAGGCGTCTTGCAGCATCGTGCGCAGCGCCTTGCCGCGCGCGGTGACGACCTCCGTCAGGCCGTCGCGCTGTATCACTTTTTGCACCGCCAGCGCGGCGGCGGCCGCCACCGGGTGGCCCATGTAGGTGTGGCCGTGCTGGAAGGCGCCGCTGCCGTCGCGCAGGCGCTCCACGATGGGCGCGCGCGCCAGCACGGCGCCGATCGGCTGGTAGCCGGCGCCCAGGCCTTTGCCCAATACCACCAGGTCGGGCACGATGCCGTCCTGCTCAAACGCGTACAGCGTGCCGGTGCGGCCCATGCCGCACATGACTTCATCGAGTATCAGCAGCAGGCCGTATCGGTCGCACACTGCGCGCACGCCGCGCCAGTAGCCGGGCGTGGGCGGCACCGCGCCGGCGGTGGCGCCGACCACGGTTTCGGCGACGAAGCCGATGATCTTTTCCGGGCCGGTGGCAAGGATGGCGTCCTCCAGCTCCCGCAGCAGGGCGGCGGTGTAGGCCGGCGTGCTTTGGTCGGCGGCGCGTTCGCGGTATTCGTAGCAGGGCGATACACGCGGCACGTCGACCAGCAGCGGCGCGAAGGGCTGGCGGCGCCACTCGTTGCCGCCGACGGCCAGCGCGCCGAGGGTGTTGCCGTGGTAGCTCTGACGCCGGCCGATAAAGGTGGCGCGCTGCGGCTGGCCAGCTTCGAGCCAGTATTGGCGGGCGAGTTTGAGCGCGGTTTCCATGGCTTCCGAGCCGCCGGAGACGAGGTAGACCTGATCGAGGTCGCCGGGGGCGTGGCCGGCGAGGTGCGCGGCCAGTTCCTCGGCGGCGTCGCTGGTGAAGAAGGCGGTGTGGCTGTAGGCGTTGCGGTCGATCTGGGCATGCATGGCGGCCAGCACGTCGGGATGGGCGTGGCCGAGCGAGGAGACGGCGGCGCCGCCGCTGGCGTCCAGATAGGTGCGGCCGGCGGTGTCGGTGACGGTGATGCCGGCGGCGTGGGCGGCCACCGGCGGCGGCCGGCGCAGGTTGCGGTGGATGATGTGGCTCATGGCGTCCTTTCGTGGCGAGGTGCAGACTGCCGACGATAGCCGGATTTTGGCGCGGGCTTTTTGATGTATGCCATGATGAGGTCTTTGAGGGAGGCAGCATGGAGGATCGACTGGGGCCGATTGCGTTTGCCGATATGACGGCGGCGCAGCAGGTGGCGGCGCAGGCGGTGATCGACGGGCCGCGCGGGGCGCTGTATGGGCCGTTTGTGCCGTTGATACGCTCGCCCGAGCTGATGGCGGCGGCGCAGCGGATGGGCGAGTATCTGCGCTATCGGTCGGCCATCGGCACGCGGCTGACGGAGCTGGCCATCCTGGTGACGGCGCGGCAGTGGAGCCAGCAGGTGGAGTGGGCGATTCATGCGCCGATCGCGCGCGATGATGGCGTTGGCGAGGAGGTGATCGCGGCCATCGCGGCGCGCGCGCGGCCGGCGTTTGCGCTGGAGGATGAGGCGCTGGTGTATGACTTTTGCGTGCAGCTGCATCAGCGGCAGCGGGTGGACGATGCGACCTACGCGGCGGCGCTGGCGGCGTTCGGGGAGCAGGGGGTGGTGGATTTGATGGGCATTAACGGCTATTACACGTTTCTGGCCATGGTGATGAACGCGGCGCAGACGGCGGTGCCGCCGTCGTCCGCTTTGCCATTGCCTGATTGAGCGGCGTTTTAACCCGGAGAGGCTGGGGTCTGACCCCGTACGGGGTCAGACCCCCGGTGTGCCGCCGTGCGGGGTGGGGTTTTAGCCGAGGGTGCGCTTGAGCCAGGCGCTGATGTCGTCTACTTCCTCTTGGCACAGCGAGTGCTGCATCGGGTAGTCGTGCCATTCCACCTGGTAGCCCCATGCCACCAGCAGGTCGCGCGAGGCGGTGGCGCGTGGCAGTTGCACCACCGGGTCCATGCGGCCATGCGCCATGAAGATCGGCGTGGCCTTGCTTTCCGCCGTGTGCTCGTCCGCCGCCTTGGCGGCGATCGGCAGGTAGCCCGACAAACACAGCATGCCGGCCAGCTTGCTCTTCTGGCGCAGCCCCGTTTGCAGCGTCATCGCGCAGCCCTGCGAGAAGCCGGCCAGGATGATGCGCTCGTTCGGAATGCCGCGCGCGTTTTCCCGCGCGATCAGCGCTTCCACTTTCAATTGCGAGGCGCGCAGGCCGGCTTCGTCTTCCTGACGACC
Source organism: Duganella sp. 1224 (assembly GCF_013408245.1). Classification (GTDB taxonomy): domain Bacteria; phylum Pseudomonadota; class Gammaproteobacteria; order Burkholderiales; family Burkholderiaceae_D; genus Rugamonas. The sequence continues at coordinate 810,794 of NZ_JACBYS010000002.1, read as the reverse complement.
CAGGTCGGTGTGCACGATGTCGTACCACGAACGCATGACGTAGCCGCCGTTGATGGTCACCGGCATGGTCTCGGCATTCGGGAAGATGAAGCGGATCGCCGGCAGGCCGGTGAAGTCCAGCTCGTGCAGCATCGGCACGAAGTCGTTGGCGTCGGCGCCCAGGCCGTGCATCCAGATGATGGAGACGGTCGGGTTGGCGCCGGTTTCTTTTTCGATCGTTTGCAGCAGTTGGCTCATGCTTGTCCTTGGGCGGGGCGAATGGCGGATTTGGGGCGGAAGGCCTTGCACACGGCCGGATCGGTTTCCATGTACGGGCCGCCGATCAGGTCGACGCAGTAGGGCACGGCAGCGAAAATGCCGCCCACCAGCGTGGCGCCGTCGGCGTCCTTCAGGCCGCCCAGCGTTTCGGCGATGGCCTTGGGCTGGCCGGGCAGGTTGATGATCAGCGCCGCGTGATCGGCGCTTTCGCGGATCACGGCGGTCTGGCGCGACAGGATCGCGGTCGGTACGAAGTGCAGGCTGATCTGGCGCATCTGTTCGCCGAAGCCGGGCATCTCCTTGGTGCCGACCGCCTTGGTGGCTTCCGGCGTGACGTCGCGGCGCGACGGCCCGGTGCCACCGGTGGTCAGGATCAGGTGGCAGCGGGCGACGTCGGCCAGCTCGATCAGCGTGGCTTCGATCTGCGGCTGCTCGTCGGCGATCAGGCGGGTTTCGACCTCGAACGGGGTGGTCAGCGCGCGCGCCAGCCACTCCTGCAATGCCGGTATGCCCTGGTCCTGGTAGACGCCGCCGCTGGCGCGGTCGGAGATCGAGACCAGGCCGACCAGCAGCGGCGCTGCGGCGTTATTCGTCATCGTCTTCGTGACCGTCGTCGGCGTCGGCGTCGGCATCATCGCCGGCGGCGGCCTTGTGCTTGTCAGCTTCCAGCTGCTTGAGGATCTGGAAGATTTCGCGGTAGGCCTTGGGCGGCTTGTTCTCGGCCTGTTCCTTGCGGGCGTTGCGGATCAGCGTGCGCAGGTGCTGCACGTCGAGGTGCGGCGCTTCGCTCAGCAGCGCGGTCAGGGCGTTGTCGTCGGCCAGCAGCTTCTCGCGGCGGCGTTCCAGCGCGTGCATGGCGGCGGTTTCCGCCTTGGAGCCGCCTTTCCAGCTGTCGATGGCCTTCTGGATGGCGGCCACTTCGGCCTCGTCCAGCGTGCGCATCTTCTTGCCGATGAACTGCATCTGGCGCCGACGGCCCTCGTGGTTGGTAATGTTCTGGCATTCGAGGATGGCGTCCAGGACGTCTTCCGGCATCGGCACTTTTTTCACGCGGTCGCGCGGGGCCTCGACCAGTTCCTTGCCGAGTTTTTGCAGCGCGTCCGATTGGCGCTTCATTTCGGATTTGGAAGGGCGTTCGTATTCGTCTTCGAATTCGGCCGAGCTGAAGCCGACGCCGCCGCCGCTGCGGTTGGGATTTACCATAATATCAACTTTCCTGCGGGCGCTTGGCTGCGCCCTTAAACTGTAAACGACTGCTATGATAACTGTTTTAGTGGCCACCCGAAGAAAACAGCCCATGAGCGATACCCATTTTACCCACACCCAGGACCAGTTGAAGCAGCTCGCACGCGATGTGCTGGGCTATGCGAAAGCCCAGGGCGCGAGCGATTGCGCCGTCGAAATCAGCGAGGGCAGCGGCCTGTCGGTGTCGGTGCGCAAGAGCCAGATCGAGACCATCGAGCAGAATAAAGACAAGGGCATGGGCGTGACCGTGTTCATCGGCCAGCGCCGCGGCAATGCCTCGACCTCGGACTTTTCGCCGGCGGCGCTGAAGGCGACCGTGGAAGCGGCCTACAACATCGCCCGCTTCACTGCCGATGACGATTGCGCCGGCCTGGCCGACGAGGATCAGCTGGAGCTGCATCCGCGCGACCTGCAACTGTTCTACCCATGGGATATCTCGACCGCCGACGCGGTGGCGCTGGCGCAGCGCGCCGAGGCGGCGGCGTTTGCCGTCGATCCGCGCGTGACCAATTCGGAAGGCGCCGGCGTGCACGTGCAGCAGTCGCACTTCGTGGCGGCCAATTCGCGCGGCTTCATCGGCGGTTATCCGTATTCGCGCCACACGCTGTCGGTGGCGCCGATCGCCGGCAAGGGCAAGCACATGCAGCGCGACGACTGGTATTCGTCGGTGCGCGACGCGTCGAAGATGTCGACGCCGGAGGCGATCGGCCGTTACGCCGCCGAGCGCGCGCTGGCGCGCCTGAACGCGCGCTCGATCGACACCCGCACCTGCCCGGTGCTGTTCGAGGCGCCGCTGGCGGCCGGGCTGCTGGGCGCCTTCGTGCAGGCGACGTCCGGCGGCGCGCTGTACCGCAAATCGTCGTTCCTGCTGGATTCGCTGGGCAAGCAGGTGCTGCCCAAGCATGTGCAGATCCACGAGGACCCGCACGTCATCGGCGCGGTCGGTTCGGCGCCGTTCGACGAGGAGGGCGTGCGCACCGTCAAGCGTGACGTAGTCAAGGATGGCGTGGTGCAGGGTTATTTCCTGTCGACCTATTCGGCGCGCAAGCTGGGCATGAAGACCACCGGCAACGCCGGCGGCTCGCACAACCTGTCGCTGACGTCGACGCTGACCGCCGAGGCCGATGACTTCGCCGGCATGCTGCGCAAGATGGGCACCGGCCTGCTGGTCACCGAGCTGATGGGGCAGGGCACCAACTACGTCACCGGCGACTACTCGCGCGGCGCGGCCGGCTACTGGGTGGAGAACGGCGTGATCCAGTATCCGGTCGAGGAAATCACCATCGCCGGCAACATGAAGGACATGCTGGCGCAAATCGTTGCAGTCGGTAACGATGTGCTGGTGCGCGGCACCAAGCAGACCGGCTCGATCCTGATCGAGAACATGGTGGTGGCCGGCAGCTAAGCGATTGCACTTTTGCGCTATGCCAAAGGTCGGTGCCGTGCGCCATAAGTTTTCAGCCGCATGATAATGGTGGCGATACACACCAGGTTGTATCGCCAACATGACATGAAGGACAATATGGACATCGTTACCGCCGCAAAAAACCGCTACACCACCAAAGCTTACAATCCAGACCGCAAGATCCCCGACGACGTATTCCGCCAGGTATTGAGTGTGTTGCAACTCAGCCCGTCGTCGGTCAATTCGCAGCCGTGGCATTTCATCGTTGCCAGCACGGCGGAGGGCAAGGCCCGCGTGGCCAAGGGCGCGCAGGGCGGCTACAGCTTCAATGCCCCGAAAATTACCCAGGCTTCCCATGTGATCGTGTTCTGCGCCCGCGTCGATGCCGATGCCGGCCACCAGGAGTTGCTGCTGTCGCAGGAGCAGCGCGATGGCCGCTATCGCACCGACGACGACAAGGCCGCGCAAGCCAAGGCCCGCAAGTTCTTTGTCGATCAGCATCGCTTCCAGGGCAAAGACATGAGCCACTGGCTGGAAAAGCAGGTCTATCTGGCGTTGGGCGCCGGCATGCTGGCCGCCGCCACGCTGGGCATCGACACCACGCCGATGGAAGGCGTCGACACCAAGGCCATTGATGAGGAATTCGGCCTGCATGCCAAGGGGCTGACCAGCCTGATGGTGTTGAGCCTCGGCTATCACGCCGACGATGACTTCAACGCCAAGTTGCCCAAGTCGCGCCTGCCCGAAGAGCAGGTCTTCACCTTCCTGTAAGGCAGTTCAGTTGCAGCGCCGGCTGATCGGCTGGCCGCAGGCAATCAGCCGGCCGACGTCTGGATTGCTCAGGTATTCCAGGTGGGCGGTGTCCGGCCGCTCCAGCAGGCCCAGCCAGGTTGGCGCGTTGGAGACCAGGATGTTGTAGACCGTGACGCCTTGCTGCGCGTATTTGCTTTCCTCCAGCGTGTACGACAGCAGATCGTTCGGATCGGTAAAGGCTACCACGGTCAGGTTGCCGCCGGGCACGCGGCGCTGGCTGGCCTGGCGCTGGCGCAGCAATAGTTGCAGGCTGTCGGGCGCGGCGGCGAGCGTCGCGCCTGGCACTTGCTGGTCGGCCAGCGACAGCAGCGGGATCTGATTGGCTGCCATCACCAGAAAGCGCATGCGGTCTACCGCTTGCCGCGCCAGTTGCGCCGCCGGCGAACCGGCTGGCTCCTCGGTCATGCTCAACAAGGTGTCGAACAGGATCTTGCTGCCCATGCTGTGCGCGATCACCACCAGCGGCACGTCGGCGTGTGCGGCGGACAGCACTTGCAGGACCGCCGCGCGCATGCGCTGGCGGATGCTGTCGCGCGCCACGCCCTGGTAAATCAACGCGTCCGGCAGGCAGTCGTCGATCAGGCCGTCCTTGAAGCGGGCGTTGAGGCGCGCGCGGGTGTAGGGATAGGGCGGGGCGTCGGTACATAGGGCGGACTTGTCGGTCTGGTCGTAGCACAGTTGGCGCTTGAGGTCGTTGGTCAGTGGTGACCAGATCAGCGCGCTAAAGCGCAGGCGTCCTGCCGGCGTAACGATAGTGGCGGGCACGATGTCGACGGCCGGAGCGGCGGCATTGCGCGCGACGATGGCTGTCGCGGGCGTGGTGGTCGTGGTGGCGTCGCTCAGCGCGCGCGCCAGTTGCGCGACGGTGACGCTGGCCCAGCTGGCGTCGTGGGTGCAGATGCCGTGCACCAGCAGCACGTCGGCCTCGCGGCCATCGGCCTGCGCGGCCAGATCGATCAATCCGGGAAACGTCGCCGACGGTACCAGCGGCGGATGGTAGGGTGTGGTGCAGGCGCATAGCAGCACCATCAGCAACAGCGCCGCGCGGCGCCACAAGGCGGGAAATGGCATGATGGACCTCCGAACGCGGCGCGTGGATGCGCCGCCCGAGGTCCAGTGTATTTTTCCCCGCGGCGACCGCTTTGTGGCGCCGCAGGGAAGCGGCTTACTGTTGCTGTGCCAGCAGCGACTGCAGCACCGGCTGCAGGATGGACTTGCCCAGCTCGGCCGAGCGGGCGCCGTTCCAGCCGGTGTCCGGGTCCGGATCGTTGGCGTTGTCCTTGAACGGCATTTCCAGCGTCAGCGACAGGCAGCCGAAGGCGTGGGTGATGTGCGGCGAGCCCATGGTCAGCGTCTCGTCGGTGTACGGCGTTTCGCCGTAGCCGTACTCATCCTGGAAGTCCGGGCTGGCGATCAGGAAGTTGTCGATGAAGTATTGCTGCGCTTCGGCCTGATCTTCGGTGAAGGTCGGCAGGGATTCGCTGCCGGCCACGAACACGTACGGCAGGCCCTCGTCGCCGTGGATGTCCAGGCACAGGTCGACGCCCACTTCGTGCATCTTCTGCTTGACCAGGAACACTTCCGGGCTGCGCTCCATGGTCGGATTCAGCCACTCGCGGTTGAGGTTGGCGCCGGCGGCGTTGGTGCGCAGGTTGCCGCGCACCGAGCCGTCCGGGTTCATGTTCGGTACCACATAGAACACGGCTTCCTTCAGGCACTGGCGGCCGAACGGATTGGCCGGGTCCAGCAGCGCTTCGACGAAGCCTTCCACGAACCACTCGGCCATGGTTTCGCCAGGGTGCTGGCGGGCGATGACCCACACCTTCTGCTCGGCTTCCGGGTCGCCGATGACCAGCATGTTGAGGTCGCGGCCGTCGACGGTGTTGCCGAGATCCACCAGCTTGACCAGCGGCGACAGCTGGGCGTTGTCCAGCAGCGCCAGGTGGCGCTCCCACGAGTACGGCTCGAAGTAGGCGTAGTAGACGCTGTCGTGCTCGGGCGTGTGCTTGATGGTCATGGTCTTGCCATCGTAGGTGGTCGGCACGCGGAACCAGCTGTCGCGGTCGTAGCTGGCGACGGCCTGGTAATCCTTCCAGCCATCCGGATAGGCGGCCTGGCCGGCGTTCAGGAAGTTCATGGTCAGCGGCGTGCCCTGCGCGCCCTGCACACGGTAGTAGAACCATTGAACGATGTCGGCGTGGGAATCCTTGCGGATGTTCAGGTCGATGGCGGCCGGATCGTCGGCGCGCACGACCTCGATGGCGCCAGCGTCAAACTGCTGGCTGATTTTGATAGGCATGGCAGGAATCCTGGTGAATTCTATGGAAATAGTGGCTCGCGCTTGTGGCGCGGAGCCGACATGATACAGGCTTGCGCGGGACTGCGCCGGATTTCCTGTCCCTCTGCGCTAGCGCAAACCGTTGTCCGGCGGCGAGGCTAGATTGGTGTCTCCGTAGACCGGGGTAAAATCATCATGACGCCGACCGTGTACCACGATGGCAATTTCCGCTACTTTTTTTTCTCACGCGAGGAAACTCGCTAGCATGTTCACGTGTCTCATCCAGACGGCGACGCAAAATTCTGGCTGTCGCCGGACGTGAAGTTGGCAGAGCATCGTGGCCTGTCGTCGCACCAGCTACGCAGCGCCGAGCGTTTCATCAAGGATCATCGACTGGAGTTGCAAGATGCATGGCATACCTATTTCTCATCAGGTCAGAATCCTTGAGCGTTCCGTGTACGGCTTCTGGGTCGATCTGGGCAATGAGCGCTTGTATGCGGCTTATGCGGATTTCCCGTGGTTTGCTGACGCTACCATTGAACAGATCAGCGACGTACGGCGGCCCAGCGCCGACCACTTGTATTGGCCGGCGCTGGATGTCGATCTGGCGGTGGCCTCGTTGCGCGATCCGGCGGCGTTTCCGCTGATCGCGCGCTAGGCCAGGCCGCCGAAGCGGTCGAAGAAGGCGGCTTCGGCGGACGGGGCGGCGGCGTCCTCGCGGCGCAGGGCGGCGTCGATGTGCCGTTCGGCGGCGGCGTAGACGTGCAGGTAGATGTCGCGCGCCAGCTCGTAGGCCAGCGTGCCCGGCCACGGCGTTGGCAGCAACTCGACCGGCAGCTGCGGGTCGTGTAGCTGGACGCGGCGGTAGGCGTGGATCAGCAGCGTGCGCACGACGAAGGCTTTTTCCGGCGTCAGCGTTTCGTCGCAGGCCGTCGCGTGCAGCGCCGCCAGCAGCGGCTGGAATTGCGCGATGAATTTGTTGTAGCCCTCTGCCACCGCCGCCACATCCCAGCCATTCGCTACCAGATCGCTCAGCGGCCGCGCGCTGACCTGGCGCATCGCCTTGCCCTGCACCACGAACAGCTTGCCGGCCACGCCCAGCCGCTTGAGCAGCTCGTCCAGCGCCGGACCGTCGGCGGCCGGATGGCCCATGATGCCGGGCGCGATTACGCTATACCCCTCCCACAACAATTCCTTGCGCACCGCCGCCCGTTCGGCCGCATTGAGCGCGCCATCGCCGTTGAGCACCAGCGTCCAACTGCCGTCCCAGTGCACATTCGGTGGCGCGTAGATGCGGCGGTAGGCGTGCACGAAGCGCGCCATCGCATCCGGCGTGATGGCGTACGAGGCGCGGCGGCCGTCGCGCTGCGCGCCCAGCCAGCCCTCCTGCGCCAGCCGGAACACCGAGGTGCGCAGCAGCCGGTCGTTGACGCCGAACGGCGCCAGCAACTCGATCAGGCTGCCCAGCCACACCATGCCGCCATGCGGCACGATGGCATCGCCAAAAATCGTCACCACCAGCGACTTCGAGCGCGGCGGATCGCTGGCCAGAAACCCGGCTATCCAGTCGTTGCAATTCATAAGCGGCTTACTAATCTGTACAGGGAAACAATAGTTTACTTTGCCCTGCGCCAAAATTTAACGAGATGCATTAAAATAATATGACACAAAAAAACTGTAGCTAAATCAAAATACGTATCGTATTATGTGGTGAAACAGGAGACAGCCATGTACGCACAACTGGTGGAAACCGGCCTGAAGCAAGTCCGCACGGCCGCGGACATGAGCGCCGACGAGCAGGCCTTCCAGGCCCGCATCGATGACGGCGTCAAAATCGAAGCCAAGGACTGGATGCCCGAGGCTTACCGCAAGACCCTGATACGCCAGATCTCGCAGCACGCCCACTCCGAGATTGTCGGCCAGCTACCGGAGGGCAACTGGGTGACGCGCGCGCCGACCCTCAAGCGCAAGTCGATCCTGCTGGCCAAGATCCAGGACGAGGCTGGCCACGGCCTGTACCTCTACAGCGCCGCCGAAACCCTGGGCGTGTCGCGCGACGAATTGCTGGCCGCGCTGCACAGTGGCAAGGCCAAGTACTCCAGCATCTTCAACTACCCGACGCTGAGCTGGGCCGACATGGGCGCCATCGGCTGGCTGGTGGATGGCTCGGCCATCATCAACCAGATCCCGCTGTGCCGTTGCTCGTACGGCCCGTATGCGCGCGCCATGATCCGCGTCTGCAAGGAAGAGTCGTTCCACGCGCGCCAGGGCTACGACATCATGATGTCCCTCGCGCGCGGCACGCCGGAGCAGAAGGCCATGGCGCAGGACGCGCTGAATCGCTGGTGGTGGCCGTCGCTGATGATGTTTGGCCCGTCGGACGCGGAATCGGTCAACAGCGCGCAGTCGGCGCAGTGGCGCATCAAGCTGTTCTCCAACGACGAACTGCGCCAGCGCATGGTCGACCAGACCGTGCCGCAAGCCGAATACCTTGGCCTGACCATCCCCGACCCGGACCTGAAATGGAACGCCGATACCGGCCACTACGACTTCGGCGCCATTGACTGGGCCGAGTTCCACAACGTTTTGAGGGGCAACGGCCCGTGCAACCGCGAGCGCCTGCAGACCCGCGTCAAGGCGTGGGATGACGGCGAATGGTTCCGCGACGCGCTGGTCGCCCACGCCGACAAGAAACGCGCCGCCGCATAAACAGGAGACAAGCATGAGCAAAGAATGGCCACTGTGGGAAATTTTCATCCGCAGCCAGCACGGGCTGGCGCACAAGCACGTCGGCAGCCTGCACGCGCCGGATGCCGAGATGGCGGTCAACAACGCGCGCGACGTTTACACCCGCCGCAATGAAGGCGTCAGCATCTGGGTGGTGCGCGCGGCCGACATCGTCGCCAGCAGCCCGGGCGACAAGGGGGCGCTGTTCGAGCCGTCCAACAGCAAGGTGTATCGCCACCCGACCTTCTTCCCGATGCCGGAAGAAGTCAAGAACCTGTGAGGCGCGCCGCCATGGACCACAAAGTCAATTACCTGCTGCGCCTTGGCGACAATGCGCTGATCCTCAGCCAGCAGCTGTCGCAATGGTGCGGCAAAGGCCCCGCGCTGGAGGAGGACATGGCGCTGACCAACGTCGCGCTGGACCTGCTGGGCCAGACCCGCCTGTGGTACGAGTACGCCGCCGAACTGGAAGGCGCCGGTCGCGACGAGGACAAGCTGGCCTATCTGCGCGACGCCCACGACTTCAAGAATTGCCTGCTGCTGGAACAGCCGAACGGTAATTATGCCGACACGCTGGTACGGCAGTTCTATTTCGACACCTGGCACTACTTCCTGATCGAGGGCCTGACGCGCAGCAGCGACGCGCGCATCGCCGCCATCGCCGAGAAGTCGCTCAAGGAAGTGACCTATCACCTGCGCCGCAGCGGCGACTTGATCGTGCGCATGGGCGACGGCACGGAGATCAGCCACGCCAAGACCCAGGCCGCCGTTGACGCGCTGTGGATGTATAGCGGCGAAGTGTTCGCCTACGACGAAGTGGATGAGGCCATGATCGCCGCCGGCGTCGCGCCGGCCGCCGAGCAGCTGCGCGCGCAATGGCTAGCGCACGTGGCGGAGATCTTTGCCGAAGCCACGCTGACCATGCCGCCCGCCGACGCGTGGATGCAGAAGGGCGGCAAGCAAGGCCGCCACAGCGAGCACCTGGGCTACATTCTGGCCGAGATGCAGTTCCTGCAGCGCGCCTATCCCGGCGCTACCTGGTAAGCGCGAGCCGCCCATGAAAGCCGCCACGCACGCCATCACAGCCGTTACGCCGGCCATCAGCAGCGCCGGCGCCGCCACCGTCGCCCCGGCGAAAGCCGGGGCCCATGCTGAGCAAATCCTGGCCTGGCTCGGCGAAGTTCCCGATCCAGAAATCCCGGTCATCAGCATCGTCGACCTGGGCATCGTGCGCAGCGTCCGCGTAGGCGACGACGGCGCCTGCGACATCACCATCACGCCGACCTATTCGGGCTGCCCGGCCATGCAAGTCATCGCCGACGCCATCACCGACGCCCTGCACGCGCGCGGCATGCGTCAAGTGCGCCTGCACACCCAGATATCCCCCGCCTGGACCACCGACTGGATGAGCGACGCCGGCAAAGCCGCGCTGAAAGGCTACGGCATCGCCCCACCGGCGCAGAAAGTGATCGACATCAGCGGCCTGCGGGCGACGTCCGCCGCCGCCCGGCGCGGCGCCGACGGCGCGCCGTCCCCCAGCGTCGCCGTTCCGCCGCACCGCAGCGCCGCAGCCGCCGTCGCCCGCCACGCCGCGCCGGCGCCGACGGTCGCGTGCCCGCACTGCGGCTCCACGCACACGGAAATCACCAGCCAGTTCGGCTCCACGCCCTGCAAAGCCCTCTACAAATGCCTGGACTGCCGCGAACCGTTCGACTATTTCAAGTGCCACTAACCGCCATGAGCAAATTCCACCCGCTGACCATCGCCGCCGTGCGCCAGGAAACCCGCGACACCATCGCCGTCACCTTCACCGTGCCGCCCGAACTGCGCGACAGCTTCCACTACCAGCAAGGCCAGCACCTCACGCTGCGCGCGCAGATCGGCGACGAGGACGTGCGCCGCTCCTACTCCATCTGCTCCGCCGCGCAGGAGCGCACGCTGCGCGTCGCCATCAAGCGCACCCAGGGCGGCCTGTTCTCGTGCTGGGCCAACGACAACCTGCAAGCCGGCCACACCATCGAGGTAATGCCGCCGATGGGCCACTTCAACGTCCCGCTGGACGCCGCCAACCGCAAGCACTACCTGGCCTTCGCCGCCGGCAGCGGCATCACGCCCATCCTGTCGATCATCAAGACCACGCTGGCCGCCGAACCGCACAGCCACTTCACGCTCTTCTACGGCAACCGCGCCTCGTCGTCGGTCATCTTCAAGGAAGAACTCTCGGACCTCAAGGACACCTACCTCGACCGCCTGAAAATCGCCTACGTCATGAGCCGCGAGCAGCAGGACATTGAACTGTTCAACGGCCGCATCACCAAGGAAAAAACCGCGCAATTCCTGCGCTACTGGGTACGTGTGGAGGACATCGACACCGCCTTCATCTGCGGCCCGGAAGACATGATGCTGGGCGTCTCCGAAGCGCTGCAGGAGGCTGGCCTGCCGAAAGCGCAGATCAAGGTCGAACTGTTCGCCGCCAGCATTCCCAGGCACGCCCACCAACCGCGTGCCAGCACCACCAGCGCTGCCGCCCACGCCCAGACCGAAGTCACCGTCATCATGGACGGCAACGCCGCCAGCTTCACCATGGAGCAGGACAAGGAATCGCTACTGGACGCCGGGCTGCGCGCGGGCCTCGACATGCGCTACTCCTGCAAGGGCGGCGTATGCTCGACCTGCCGCTGCAAGGTCATTGAAGGCAAGGTCGATATGGACGTCAACTACGCGCTGGAGGACTACGAAATCGCGCGCGGCTACGTATTGAGCTGCCAAAGCTTCCCCACCACCGCCAAAGTCGTCATCGACTTCGACCAGGCGGAATAAAAACGGAGACCCCATGGACTACCAGAACATCCTGTTCGAGATCAGCGGCGGCATCGCCACGCTGACGCTCAACCGCCCCGATAAGCTGAACAGCTTCACCCAGGCCATGCACGACGAGGTGCGGCACGCGCTGAAGCGCACCGCCGCGGCGGCCGGCGATGGCAGCGCGCGCGTGCTGGTGCTGACCGGCGCGGGACGCGGCTTCTGCGCCGGCCAGGACCTGGGCGACCGCGCGGTGGAGCCGGGCGCCAAGGCCGTCGATCTGGGCGACTCGGTGGAAAAGAACTATGCGCCGCTGGTGCAGTCGCTGCGCGCGCTGCCGCTGCCGGTGATCTGCGCCGTCAACGGCGTGGCGGCCGGCGCCGGCGCCAATATCGCGCTGGCGTGCGACATCGTGCTGGCCACGCACTCGGCCAGCTTCGTCGAAGTATTCTGCAAACTGGGCCTGATCCCCGACACCGGCGGCACGTACTTCTTGCCGCGCCTGGTCGGCAGCGCGCGCGCCATGGGCCTGGCCATGACCGGTGAAAAGCTCAGCGCTGAAAAGGCCGAGGCCTGGGGCCTGATCTGGCGCGCGATTCCGGATGCCGATTTTGCCGCCGAGGTGCAGGCGATGGCGCGCCACTTCGCCAGCGCGCCGACCAAGGGGCTGGCCTTCACCAAGCAGGCCTTGCACGCCAGTGGCCACAACACCCTGCAACAGCAGCTGGCGCTGGAGTGCGGCATGATGAGCGAGCTGGGTCGCAGCGACGACTACCGCGAAGGCGTGGCCGCCTTCATGGAAAAGCGCGCGCCACAGTTCAAGGGGCGCTGAGATGGCGGCCCTGAGCACTGACCGCGCGGTCGCCGTCATCGGCAGCGGCGCCATGGGCGCGGGCATCGCGCAAGTGGCGGCGGTGGCCGGGTATACCGTGCACCTGTTCGACACGCGTCCAGACGCTGTCGCCAAGGCCATCGCCGAAATTGCGGCCGCGCTGAACAAACTGGTCGCCAAAGAGCGCATGGACGCCGTGGCCTGCGCCGCCGCCATCGCCCGCCTGCATGCCGCGGCCGCGCTGGAGGAGGTTGCCGAGGCGGGCCTGGTGGTGGAAGCCATCGTCGAAAACCTGGAGGCCAAGCGCGGACTGTTCGCGCAGCTGGAGGCCATCGTTGGCGACGACTGCATCCTGGCCACCAACACCTCGTCGATTTCCGTCACCGCGATTGCGGCCGGCCTGCGCGTGCCGGAGCGCGTGGCCGGCATGCACTTCTTCAATCCGGTGCCGTTGATGGCGTTGTGCGAAGTGGTCAGCGGCCTGGCCACCGACGCTGCCGTCGCGCAGACCGTGTACGACACCGCCTCCGCGTGGGGCAAGCAGGCGGTGCATGCCAAATCGACGCCGGGCTTCATCGTCAACCGCGTGGCGCGGCCGTTTTATGCGGAGGGCTGGCGCTTGCTGAACGAGCAGGCCGCCGATGCCGCTACCATTGATGCCGTGCTGCGCGAGGCCGGCGGTTTCCGCATGGGGCCTTTCGAGCTGATGGACCTGATCGGGCATGACGTCAACTTCTCGGTCACGCAGTCGGTCTTCAACGCTTATTTTGGCGATCCGCGCTTTACGCCGTCGGTGCTGCAACAAGAGATGGTCAACGCCGGCTTCCTTGGGCGTAAAACGGGGCGCGGCGTCTATCGCTACGGCGACGGCGTGTCGCCGGCGGCGGCAGGTGCTGCGGAGGCGCCCGCTGTGGCCTGGGTCAATGCCGAGGCGGCGCAGCCCAAGCCGGAATACGTCAGCTACACGATCGAGCAGGGGAGCGCCGCGCATGCGGTGGCTGGCACGGTGGTGGACGCGCTGGCGGCTCGCTTGCGCGCGTCCGGCATTGACATCACGCACCGCAAGACGCCGGAGACGATGCGCGCGGCCGGCGCCCACGATGATGCGCCAGCCTTCCACTGCAACGGCGCCGCCATCTACCTTACCGATGGCCGCAGCGCCACCCAGCGCGCGTGCGACAACCACCACGACGATACGGTGCTGTTCGACCTCGCGCTGGACTACGGCAGCGCCAGGCGCATTGCGGTCGCCCGCGCAGACCAGTGCTCGCTGGCGGCTTACAACGCGGTGGTCGGCCTGCTGCAGGCGGCCGGCTTCACCGTCACGCGGCTGGACGACGTGCCCGGCATGGCCGTGATGCGCACCGTCGCCATGCTGGCCAACGAGGCGGCGGACGCGGTCAACCAGGGCGTCTGCAACGCCGCCGCCGCCGACACCGCGATGAAGAAAGGCGTCAACTATCCGCGCGGCCCGCTGGCCTGGGCGGACGTCATCGGCATCGAACATGTGGTGCGCGTGCTGGCCAACCTGGCCGCCAGCTATGGCGAGGACCGCTACCGCGTGTCGCCGCTGTTGCGCCGCAAGCAGATGAGCGGAGGGCGCTTCCATGACTAAACCGCTCGACAACCTCGCCGCCGGCGCGGCGCAACCTCGCGCGTCATCGTCTGACGCGTGCGTGCCGGAACAGGCTTTGGCCGAGTCGGTCGGCGCGACGATGTATGCGCGCGACCCGGCCTCGCAATCGCTCGGCATGACGCTGGACACCATCGCTCCCGGCTATGCGCGCATGTCGATGCCGGTGCGCGCCAACATGCTGAATGGTCATGCCACCTGCCACGGCGGCTTCATCTTCGCACTGGCCGACAGTGCCTTCGCCTTCGCCTGCAACAGCCATAACCAGGTCACCGTGGGCGCCGGCTGCACCATCGACTACCTGTCGCCAGGCCGCGAGGGCGACGTGCTGACCGCCACCGCCAGCGAGCAAACGCTGGCCGGCAAGACCGGCATCTACGACGTCAAGGTCACCAATCAGGACGGCCGCACGATCGCCCTGTTCCGGGGTAAATCGCACCGCATCAGCGGCGAAGTCATATAACGAGGAGACATCGATGGTCCAACGCACCCCGGCGCCATCCGACCTGGAGCCAATTGAACGCGCCAGCCGCGACGAGCTGCAAGCCTTGCAGCTGCAGCGCATGCAATGGTCGCTCAAGCACGCGTACGACAACGTGCCGCACTACCGCGCCGCCTTCGACGCCGCCGGCGTTCATCCGGACGACCTGTGCACGCTATCCGACATCGCCAAATTCCCCTTCACCAGCAAAAAGGATTTGCGCGATAACTATCCCTTCGGCCTGTTCGCCGTGCCGCGGGAACGCGTGGCACGGGTGCACGCGTCGAGCGGCACCACCGGCAAGCCGACCGTGGTCGGCTATACGCAGAACGACATCGACACCTGGGCCAACGTGGTCGCGCGTTCGATTCGCGCCGCCGGCGGCCGGCGTGGTGACATGGTGCACATCTCCTACGGCTACGGCCTGTTCACCGGCGGCCTGGGCGCGCACTATGGCGCCGAACGGCTTGGCTGCACGGTGGTGCCGATGTCCGGCGGCCAGACCGAAAAGCAGGTGCAGCTGATCCAGGACTTCAAGCCATCCATCATCATGGTCACGCCGTCCTACATGCTGAACATCATCGAAGAATTCCAGCGCCAGGGCCTGGACGCCGCCGCCAGCTCGCTCAAGGTCGGCATCTTCGGTGCCGAGCCGTGGACGGATGCCATGCGGGCCGAAATCCAGCAGCGCGCCGGCATCGACGCCGTCGACATCTACGGCCTGTCGGAAGTGATGGGTCCCGGCGTCGCCAGCGAGTGCATCGAGAGCAAGGATGGCCCGGTGATCTGGGAAGATCACTTCTACCCGGAGATCATCGATCCCGAAACCGGTGACGTGCTGCCGGACGGCGAAGAGGGTGAACTGGTATTTACTTCGCTGAGCAAGGAAGCGCTGCCCATCATCCGCTACCGCACGCGCGACCTCACGCGCCTGCTGCCGCCAACGTCGCGCAGCATGCGCCGCATCGGCAAGATCACTGGCCGCTCGGACGACATGCTGATCATCCGTGGCGTCAACGTATTCCCCACGCAGATCGAAGAATTGATCTGCAAGATGCCGCAACTGTCGCCGCAATACCAGCTGGTGGTCACGCGCGACGGCCACCTGGACAAGCTGGAAGTGCTGGCCGAGCTGCGGCCGGACACCCCGGCCAGCGACGCCGCGGCGCTGGGGCGCGAACTGGAACAGCGCATCAAGACCAACGTTGGCGTCAGTACACGGGTCACGCCGCTGCCGCCCAACGGCATCGAGCGCACGCTGACCGGCAAGGCGCGTCGCGTGGTCGACAAACGCCCCAAACACTAAAGGAGACACCGTGAACGAAGCCTATATTTGTGACGCCATCCGCACCCCGTTCGGCCGCTATGGCGGCGCGCTGGCCGGCGTGCGCACCGACGATCTGGCGGCGTTGCCGATCGCCGCGCTGGTCGCCCGCAATCCCGGCGTCGACTGGGCGCGCGTGGACGACGTCTACTACGGCTGCGCCAACCAGGCTGGCGAGGATAACCGCAACGTCGCCCGCATGGCAGCGCTGCTGGCCGGCCTGCCGGTGGACGTCCCGGCCAGCACCATCAACCGCCTATGCGGCTCGTCGCTGGACGCGGTGGGCATGGCGGCGCGCGCCATCAAGTCGGGCGAGGCGCAACTGGTGATCGCCGGCGGCGTGGAGAGCATGACGCGCGCGCCGTTCGTCATGGGCAAGGCGGACAGCGCCTTCTCGCGCGCCGCCAAGATCGAGGACACCACCATCGGCTGGCGCTTCGTCAATCCACGCATGAAAGAGGCGCATGGCATCGACTCGATGCCGGAGACGGCGGAGAACGTGGCGCAGGAGTTCGGCATCAGCCGCGCCGACCAGGACGCGTTTGCATTGCGCAGCCAGCAGCGCTGGGCCGCCGCCCACGCGGCCGGCGTGTTCCGCGACGAGATCGTGCCGGTGACCCTGCCGCAGGCGCGCCGCGCGTCGGCGCCGCCGCAGGTCGTGGACACCGACGAGCACCCGCGCCCCGACACCACGCTGGAGATGCTGGCCAAACTGAAAGGCGTGGTGCGGCCGGATGGCACGGTCACCGCCGGCAACGCGTCCGGCGTCAATGACGGCGCCTGCGCCATCCTGCTGGCCTCCTCCGCCGCCGTCGAGCAGTATGGCCTGCGCAAACGCGCCCGCGTGCTGGGCATGGCGACCGCCGGGCTGGCGCCTCGCATCATGGGCTTCGGTCCGGCACCGGCGTCGAAGAAGGTGCTGGCGCAACTGGGCCTCAGTATTGCCGACATGGATGTCATCGAATTGAACGAGGCGTTTGCCGCGCAAGGGCTGGCAGTGACGCGTGACTTGGGCCTTGCCGACGACGCGCCGCACGTCAATCCCAACGGCGGCGCCATCGCCATCGGCCACCCGCTGGGTGCGTCCGGCGCGCGGCTGGTGCTGGCGGCGCTGCATCAACTGGAACGCACCGGCGGCCGTTACGCGTTGTGCACCATGTGCATCGGCGTGGGGCAGGGCATCGCCGTCGTCATCGAACGGGTGTGAGCATGGTCAAGGTCTATGAAATTAATGGCGTTACGCCGGTGGTCGACCCCACCGCCTACGTCCACCCGAGCGCGGTGTTGATCGGCGACGTGATCGTCGGCCCACGCTGTTATATCGGCCCGCTGGCCGCGTTGCGCGGCGACTTCGGGCGGCTCATTCTGGAGGAGGGCGCCAACCTTCAGGACACCTGCGTCATGCACGGCTTCCCCGGCTGCGACACGGTGGTGGAGCGCGATGGCCACATCGGTCACGGCGCCGTGCTGCACGGCTGCCGCATCGGCCGCAACGCGCTGGTGGGCATGAACAGCGTCATCATGGACAACGCGGTGGTGGGTGCCGACAGCATCGTCGCCGCCATGAGCTTTGTCCGCGCCGGCATGGAGATCCCGCCGCGCAGCCTGGCGATGGGTTCCCCGGCCAAGGTGGCGCGCGAACTGCGCGATGACGAAATCGCCTGGAAGTCCGGTGGCACCGCGCAATATCAGGAACTGGCCGTGCGCTCGATGCGGACCATGCGCGAAACCGAGGCCCTGACCGCGCCGGAGCCGGACCGCAAACGCGTCGAATGGGACAGCGCGCTGCCGCTGCATCTGCACAAGAACGCCAGCGCATAGCACGCGCCACCAGCCGCAATCACAATATCAACGGAGACCGCACATGTCACAACCTACTCTGCAAAGCTATATCGCCGGCCGCTGGATCGGCAGCGAGGCCGCCGCGCCGCTGCACAGCGCCCTGACCAACGCCGTCATCTACCACACCCACGCCGACCAGATCGACTTCGACGAAGCGGTCACCTATGCCCGCAAGACCGGTGTGCCGGCGCTGATGCAACTGAACTTCCAGCAGCGCGCCGCGCGCCTGAAGGCACTGGCCCTGCATCTGCTGGAGCGCAAGGAGGCGCTGTACGCCATCTCGCACCAGACCGGCGCCACCCGCGCCGACAGTTGGGTCGACATCGAAGGCGGCATCGGCACGCTGTTCGCCTATGCCAGCATGGGCAGCCGCGAGCTGCCGTCGTCCAATGTGCTGCACGAAGGCCCGGCCATGGCGCTCGGGAAGAACGGCGGTTTCGCCGGCACCCACATCCTGGTGCCGCGCGGCGGACTGGCGGTGCACATCAACGCCTTCAATTTCCCGATCTGGGGCCTGCTGGAGAAATTCGCGCCGAGCTTCCTGGCCGCCATGCCGTGCATCGGCAAGCCGGCCACCGCCACCAGCTACCTGACCGAGGCGCTGGTGCGCATGATGCACGACTCCGGCCTGCTGCCGCATGGCGCGCTGCAACTGGTCATCGGCAGCACCGGCGATCTGCTGGATCGGCTGGGCGGCGCCGACATGGTGACCTTTACCGGTTCCGCCGATACCGCTGCCAGGCTGCGCGTCAACCGCAACCTGATCGCCAACTCGGTGCCGTTCACCGCCGAGGCGGACTCGCTCAACTGCGCCATCCTGGCGCCGGACGTGACGCCGGACGATGCCGAGTTCGACCTGTTCGTCAAGGAGGTGGCGCGCGAGATGACCGGTAAGGCGGGGCAGAAATGCACTGCCATCCGCCGCATCATCGTGCCGGAGCAGATGGTGGACGCGGTAGGCACCCGCCTGCGCGAGCGGCTGGCCAAGGTCAGCGTCGGCGACCCGTCGGTGGAGGGCGTACGCATGGGCGCACTGGCGTCGCGCGACCAGCAGCGCGACGTGGCCGAGCGGGTCGAGCTGCTCGCGCGCGGCAACGAGGTGCTGTTCAGCGCGCGCGACGGCTTCAAGCCGGTGGGCGAGGGCGTGGCCGATGGCGCCTTCTTCGCGCCGACGCTGCTGCTGTGCCGCGACGGCCACCGTAACGAGGCGGTGCATGATGTTGAAGCGTTTGGGCCGGTCAGCACCATCATCAGCTATAACGGCATCGACGAAGCGCTGGCGCTGGCCGCGCGCGGCAAGGGTTCGCTGGTGTCGACGCTGGTGACCAAGGAGCCGGCGATTGCGGCATATGCGGTGCCGACGGCGGCCGCCTCGCATGGCCGCGTGCTGGTGCTGGATCGCGAAGCGGCGGTGGATTCGACCGGCCACGGCTCGCCGCTGCCGCAGCTCAAGCACGGCGGGCCGGGACGCGCCGGCGGCGGCGAGGAATTGGGCGGCATTCGCGCGGTGCGTCATTTCCTCCAGCGCGCGGCCGTGCAGGGATCGCCGACCATGCTGGCCGCCGTCACCGGCGAGTACGTTCGGGGCGCGGCGGTGCAGGAGCATGACCTGCATCCGTTCCGCAAATACTTCGAAGACCTGGCGATTGGCGACTCGCTGCTCACGCATCGCCGCACGGTCAGCGAGGCGGACATCGTCAACTTCGGCGGCGTCTCGGGCGATTACTTCTACATGCACTTCGACGAGGTGGCGGCGAAAGATACGCAGTTTGGCCAGCGCATCGCGCACGGCTACTTTGTGCTGTCGGCGGCGGCCGGGCTGTTCGTGTCGCCGGCGCCGGGGCCAGTGTTGGCCAATTATGGCCTCGACAACCTGCGCTTCGTGGCGCCGGTGGCGATCGGCGATACCATCCGCGCGCGCCTGACCTGCAAGCGCAAGGTGGACCGCAACCGTACCGACGACAAAGGCGTTGGCCAGGGCGTGGTGGCGTGGGACGTGCAGGTCACCAACCAGCGCGACGAGCTGGTGGCCAGCTACGACATCCTGACGCTGGTGATGAAGCGCGCCTGACGCCGCAGGCCGGGCCGCCCGACCGGGCTTTGATTTTTTTGCCAAACTGGCGCATGATGAAGGAATGAGATCCTCCTTCATCATGCCATCAATCGGCGTCCGCCCGATGCTCGCCCTGCGTGACTGGCTCATTTTTGGCGGCCTGCCATCGCTGCCGGGCTGTCTGCCGGTGCACGGCAGCGTGGCTGCCGGCGAAACCGCCGAAGGACGCATCTTCAACGACAAGGGCCCGCGCCCGGCGCGCGGGGACTCCCGCCGGATCGTGATCCGCACCGCCGCAGAATCGCGCGCTGCAGGTTACCGCCCCTTACTACTTCTATTTCCGCCTGAAGCGCCTTCAGGCCTGAGTTTTTCATGACCACTCCACATTCTTCCCAGGCCGACCAGCTGTTTGCTCAAGGCCTGCAATTCCATGGCCAGGGCGATCTGGCGCAGGCCATGCAAGCTTACGAGCAGGCGCTCAAGCTGGCGCCGCAGCACATCGACGCGCTGTACCACGTCGGCATCGTCGGCTTCCAGACCGGGAACTTCGAGATGGCGGCCGGCTTTTTCCGTTCCGTGCTGGCGCTGGCGCCGGACGATGCGGCCGCGCACAGCAACCTCGGTAACGCGCTCAAGGAACAGCAGCAGCTGGAGGAGGCGCTGGACAGCTACGAGCGCGCGCTGGCGCTGAACGCGGCCGATGCCGACACCTGGTTCAATCGCGGCGCCGTGCTGCTGGCCGTGGCGCGGCCGCAGGATGCGCTGCACAGCTTCGAGCAGGCGCTGACGCTGAACGACGCCGACGACCAGGCGTGGCAGCAGCGCGCTGCCGCGCTGCGCCAACTGGGGCAACACGCCCCATCGCTGGAGAGCGCGGAGCAGGCGCTGGCCATCAATCCCCAGAACGTGGAGGCGCACAATCTGCGCGGCGTCGCGCTGCATGCGCTGGGACGGCTGGAGGACGCATCCCAAAGCCTGCAACAGGCACTGGCGCTGGTGCCGGAATATGCCGAAGCCCACCACAACCTTGGCCTGTTGATGGCGACGGCGGGCCAGCCGGCCGACGCCCTGTATTGCTACGATCAGGCGCTGGCGCTGCAACCGCAATGGCACGAAGCCCACGCCAGCCGCGCCGCCGTGCTGCGCCAGCTGGAGCGCCGCGATGACGCGCAACGCGCCGAGGCCACGGCCAATAAGCTGCGGCGCGAACAGGTGGCAGCCTACCGCCGGCACGGCGAAGAGCAGCTGGCGCAGGGACGCGCGGCAGCGGCGGCGCGCCATGTCGCCGCCGCGTTGCGGCTGGATGAGGGCGACGCCGCATTGTGGCAGCTGCATGCGCGCGCGCTCAACGCCGCCGCACAGCGCGACGCGGCGTTGGCCAGCATTGACCGCGCCGTGGCGCTGAAGCGGGACGCGGCGGAATTCCACCTGACGCGCGGCGTCATTTTGCGCGCGGCGGGGCGCTACGACGAGGCGCTGCACAGCTACGAGCAGGTGGTGCGGCTGGCCCCGCACAACACTGCTGGCTACACCAATCTTGGCAGCGTGCAGGACCAGCTTGGCCTGGCCGATCAGGCCATGGCCAACTACGAGCGCGCGATTGCGCTCGATGCGGGCAACGCGCTGGCGCGCTGGAACCGCGGCCTGGTGCATCTGCGCCGCGGCGATTACCAGCAGGGCTGGCGCGATTACGAATACCGCTGGAAAGCGGAGACGCTGGACTTGCACAAGAAGCAGCGCGATTTTCGCCAACCCATGTGGACGGGGCGTGAGCCGCTGGCCGGCAAGACTATCCTGCTACACGCGGAGCAGGGCTTTGGCGACGCCATCCAGGCCTGCCGCTACGCGCCGCTGGTGGCGCAGCGCGGCGCCACGGTGATCCTGGAGGTGCGGCCGGCGCTGGTGGCCTTGATGGGCACCCTCGATGGCGTCAGCCGCATCGTGGCCAAGGGCAAGCCGCTGCCGTCGTTCGACTATCACATTCCGTTGATGAGTTTACCGCTGGCCTTTGGCACGCGGCTGGACAGCATACCGGCCGCCACGCCGTATCTGGCGCCGGACGCGGACAAGGTGGCGCACTGGCGCGCCGCGCTGGGGCCGCGCACGCGGCCGCGTGTGGGCGTGGCCTGGAGCGGCAGCGCGGACAACCAGAATGACCGCAATCGCAGCCTGCCGCTGCCGCTGCTGGCGGCGCTGTTTGACGCGCCGTGCGATTTCATCAGCCTGCAAAAGGATGTGCGGCCGGGCGACCAGGCCCTGCTCGACACGCTGCCGGTGTTGCAGGTGGCCGATCAGCTGCACGATTTCGCCGACACCGCCGCCTTGTGCGCGGTGCTGGACCTGGTGATCACGGTCGACACCAGCGTGGCGCACCTGGCCGGCGCGCTCGGGCTGCCGGTGTGGATCATGCTGCAGAGGCCATTCGAATGGCGCTGGCTGGAGCAGGGCGCCAGCAGCCCCTGGTATCCGACGGCCACGCTGTACCGCCAGGCGCAGCGCGGCGACTGGGCGCCGCTGGTGGCGCAGGTGGCGGCCGATGTGCGCCAGCTGCGCTAGCCCTTAGCGCTGCAGGCCGAATGGATCGTCGATGCTGTGCGCCGGTTCGGTGAACCACTTCGGACCGTTCTCCGTCATGTAGAAGTGGTCCTCGTGGCGGATGCCGAATTCGCCGGGGATGCAGATCATCGGCTCGTTGGAGAAGCACATGCCGACGTCCAGCGGCGTCTTGTCGCCGCCCACCAGGTAGGGCCATTCGTGGATGTCGAGGCCGATGCCGTGGCCGGTGCGGTGCGGCAGGCCGGGCAGCTTGTAGCCGGGGCCGAAGCCGTCGGCTTCCAGCGAACGGCGCGCGGCCTGGTCCACTTCCTCGCATGGCACGCCAAGTTGTGCGGCGGCGAAGGCGGCGGCTTGCGCTTTCTTCTCGCTGTTCCACACCGAGCGCTGACGCTCGCTGATCGGGCCATACACGTAGGTGCGGGTGATGTCGGAGATGTAGTTGTGCAGTTTGCAGCCGGTGTCGATCAGCACTGTGTCGCCCGGCTTCAGCGTCTGCACGTAGCTGACGCCGTGCGGGTAGGCGGTGGCTTCGCCAAACAGCACGATGACGAAATACGAACCGGCGGGCGCGCCGACCTTGCGGTGCGCGCGGTCGATGAATTCTTCCACCTCCTTGGTGGTGATCCCTTCATGCAGGATGCTGGCGGTGGCAATGTGCACGGCCATGGTCATGTCCTTGGCGCGCTGCATCAGGGCGATTTCGGCGGCCGACTTGCGCGTGCGGCAGTGGGCGGTGACGGTGCGGGCGTTTTCCAGTGCGTAGCCATCGGCCAGCGGGCGGATACCGTCATAGATGAAGAAGGCGGCGCTTTCGCAAATGCCCACGCGCGGTGGTTGTGCGGTATTCGGCATGATGCCCATGCGTTTCAGCACAGCGACGAACAGCGCGTACGGGCTTTCATGTTCTTCCCAGCAGTTGACGGCGCCTTCGACCAGCATGAAGTCTTTCAACGTGCTTTCTTCAAACGCCGGGGCGATGTATTCCACCGCGCCTTGCGCCGGCAGGATGGCGCCCACCATGCGTTCGCTGGCGTACCACCTGGTGCCGGTGAAGTAGGTGAGGTTGGCGCCGGCGTTGATGTAGATGGCGGCGATGCCCTGCGCCTGCATGTAGGCCTGGGCGCGGGCGATGCGTTGCAGGTGTTCGTCTTTGCCGATGGGGACCGCGCCCGCGGTCATGTCCGATAAGGAGGCCAGCGCCTGGTCGATGGTCTTTCCGCCAATAGTCATTTTTATATCCTGATGGGTGTGCGTACAAGCTGTCGATGATAGCAGGTCATTCGGCCGTCACACACCAATGTTATGGTGCCCGCTCGTTTGTTTTACACTTCAGGATACCCACCCATGTCGTTCAAAAAATTGCTGATCCCATCCGCCATTGCCGCCGTCCTGACTGTCGCCGCCTGCGGTGGCGACAACGGTCCCGTGAACACGGTGCCGCCGCTGCCAGCGGGCCGCTGGCTCGCCGGCGATCTGCACACCCACACCACGCAGTCGGCAGACGCCGACGTCAGCCAGACGCTCGACAAGATTTTGTCCAAGGCCTTTACCAGCTATGGCCTGGACTGGATGGCCGTGTCCAACCACCTGCGCGTGTCGACCCGCGACGAGAAGGGCGCCACGCTGGCGGCGCAGATTCCGATGTCGGTTGGCATAGAGCGTTACGAGACGCCGCACATCCAGGCCTTGCAGGCCGCAGGTACGTATGCCGACAAGCTGATTTTCTCCGGCGTGGAGTGGGACATGCCGACCCACGATCACGTTGGCATCGCGCTGCTGGACGGCGGCGCCAAGGGCCTGAAGGAGTTCGAGTACCTGTTCACCACGCGTGACGTGGCCATGTTCGATCCGGCCGATGTGACGGCGTGGAAGGCCAAGTACGGCGACACGCGCTACAACAAGACCGCCGACGATGCGCTGCAGGCGTTCAACTGGCTGAAGACAAATTATCCGGACACCAGCTACGCGGTGATCAATCACCCGTCGCGCAACAAGGGCAGCTACAGCATCGCCGACTTCCGCGCCTTCAACGACGCCGCGCCGAACATCATGTTTGCCATCGAGGGCATGGTGGGCAACCAGATGGAGCCGGATCGCGGCGGCTACACGGCGGCCTACACTGACGACAACGCGCTGCTGCGCGTGTACGGCGGCGTGGATTACGTGGTGGCGAAGCTGGGCGGCCCGTGGGACGCGCTGCTGGGCGAGGGTCGCCACATCTGGAACCTGACCGATTCGGATACGCACTTCAAGATCGTTGGCGGTAACAGCAGCGGTTACTTCCCCGGCGAGTACGCGAAGAACTATGTGTTCAACAGCGGCACCGGCAAACCTGCGGCCAAGGATCTGCTGGCCGGTCTGCGCTCGGGCAAGATGTTCTCGGTCTACGGTGATCTGATCAACGCGCTGGACTTCAACCTGGCCAGCAAGGATGACCGCAAGGAGATGGGCGGCGAGCTGAAAGTGACGAGCGGCGACAAGGTCACCATCACCATCCGCTTCAAGTCGCCGGCCAAGAACAATTACGAGAAGCCGGTGGACAGCGGCACGGCGGCCAACGTCAAGCCGGTGGTGGACCATGTGGACCTGATCGCCGGCGATGTCGGCGCCAAGGCGGCG
This sequence comes from Duganella sp. 1224, assembly GCF_013408245.1. Lineage (GTDB taxonomy): Bacteria > Pseudomonadota > Gammaproteobacteria > Burkholderiales > Burkholderiaceae_D > Rugamonas. The sequence continues at coordinate 785,926 of NZ_JACBYS010000002.1, read as the reverse complement.
CCGGGCAGCGCGGCGTACAGCGTGGCGACCAACGCCAGCACGCGCGTGGTCAAGCGTTTCACGGCGGCCGACTGGAAGGTGGATGCGGATGGCTATTACAGCGTGACGTATGAAACCACGGCGTCGAAGAACCAGTACTTCCGTTTGCGCGGCACCAACCTGGGCACCGACGTGGCGGGACTGACGGCCAACGGCGAACCGCTGGCCGACCAGCGCACCAGCACCACCGACAATACCCAGCGCTTCAACGACATCAACGACCGCAATTACCGCAGCCTGTGGTTCTATTCGAACCCGGTGTTCGTCACGCTGCGCTGATTCAGCGTGTGAGCAGGCTGACTTTGTCGAGCACGAAGGAGGTCTGTTTGCTGCGGTCTTCGCGCATGGCGAAGGATAGCGTCAGCGTCTGGCCTTTGTAGGCCAGCAGGTCGAAGTTGTGTAGCTGGTAGCCGGCGGCCGGCGTCAGGTTGGTGTAGGTGGCCAGCGTGGCGCCGCCGCCGCTGTCGGGGCGTAGCGATACGGTCAGCGTGTCGTAGACGGTGTTGCTGGTTTCAGCGGTGTCGATGTGCAGCGCGAAGCTCAACTGCGCGCTGCTGGCGGCGGCGGGGATCTGCACCTGCTGCGTCAGCGTCTCGCTGCTGCGCCGGCCGTTCCCGCCCAGCCAGGCGTAGCGCTTGCCTTCGTAGGGCGTCTGGCCGCTGTGCGCGCCGATCACGCCGGTGCTGCCGTTCCAGCCGGTGACGCCGTTTTCAAAACCGCCGTTGACGATCTGCTCGACGGCGCCGCCATCGCCACCGCCGCCCCCGCCGCCGCCCCCTTCCTCGTCGATATCCGCGCCAACGTTGATGGCGGCATACGCGCGCTGCACGGCGATGGCTTCCTTCGACGCCGCGCCGTACAGTTCCTGCGCCGCTTGCAGTACCTTGTTGCGGGCGTCTGCGTAGTTGGTGGCGGCGGTAAATTTGGTGGTCAGCGCCTTGAACCAGATGCGGTAGGCCTTGTCGTTGCCGATGCCGGTCATGGCGGCCGGGGTGCGCGTGAGATAGGGGCTGTAGTAGTCGCTGGCCGGATCGGCCCTGGAGCCTTGCGACAGGAAGTAGAACATGCGGTTATTCGGGCCGCTGGCATAGTGGACGTCGAGGTTTTTCAGGCTGGCGCTCCAGGCGTCCGGGCTGCTGCCATCCTTGTGCGGCTTGTACATCCAGCGCAGCGGCTGGCCGCTCTTGCTGATTTCCGTGCCCATCATCCAGTCGTTACCGCTGGCTGGCACCGTGGTGCCGCTGCCGCCGGCTCGGGCGTAAGCTTCCACCATTTCGCCGCCGATGTCTGAGCTGGATTCATTCAGGCCGCCGGATTCGCCGGCGTAGATCAGGTTCGCGGTGGCGGCGGTGACGCCGTGCGACATTTCATGGCCGATGACGTCGATCGCGCCCAGGCTGGTGAAGCTGTTGCCGTCGCCGATGTACATGCACGCGCAGCTGTCGTCGTAGAAGGCGTTGTCGTAGCGGGTGCCGACGTGGGCGGCGATGTAGGTGGCGGTGTTGTTGCCGTCCAGTGACTGCCATCCCAACACATTGCGGTTGGTGTCGTAGGTGTTCATCAGTCCCCACAGCGCGTTGACGGCGGCGGTCTGGCCGTTGGCGTCGGTGGTGCTGGCGCCGGTGTACTGCTTGCCGTCGCCCCAGGTGTTGCTGCTGTTGGTGTAGATGGCGCCGGGATCGGGGTTGTTGGGCGAGCTGTGGTTGGCGTTGGTGATGGCCATGCCGCCGAATTTGCCGCCGCTGCCGCGCGACGGATCGAGCATCTGGAAGCCGCTGGCGATCTGCGAGGTGCTGATCGGGACCACGCCGTTGTACTGGCTGTTGCCGGTGCCGATCACCGTCTGCAGCGCTGGCCACCTGGCGATGATGGCGCCGTCGCGGGCGTCGACCACCACGTCGTAGTAGACCAGCTTTCCGTCCAGCGCCATGCGCAGCCGCACCAGGTAGGCCAGCGCGTAGCGCTCCACCACTTCTTCCACGTCGAGGGCGTTGAGTTGTTCGTCCGGCTTGTTGGCGGCGCTGGCGTTGCGCACGGTTTTCATCACCGGGTAGATCAGCAGTTCGGCGCCGGGCGGCCAGCGGTGGGTGGCGCCGGGGGCGATGGCCTGGACCGCGCGCTGGATGGCGTCGTCGGGGCTGAGCGTGGGCGTGAGCTCGGCCGGCGAGGGCAGCGCCGGCGGCGGCGGCCCGCCGGGCGTGGTGGCCTGCAGCGTCAGGCCGGGACGGCGGTCGGACACCGACACGCTGACGATGTCGCCGGCGGCGTTGGTCACCACCACCGATTCGGAGCCGAGCACGCGCAGGTTCTTGTAGGTGTGCTGGGCGCGGGTGATTTTTTGGCCGATCACGCCGGGGTGCTGGCTGCTGATGCGGAAGCTGTAGTCGTTGGTCAGGCCCTGGCGGGCGTCGAGCGCCATCAGACGAGCGACCAGGCTGGCGCTTTCCTGCGGCGTGGCGACGGCCACCGGGGCGGACATCAGTTGGGCGGCGCGGGCGGGCCAGGTGGCCAAGGCCAGGGGCAGGGCCAGGCAGATGGCGGTCAGGGGCGTGTGGGGTGTCATGTCATCCTCCGTTGGTAGATGACTTCACGCTAGATCGCGGGCGGGCTGCAGGTACTGTGCCAGATCAACAAACCGCCACGTCGTTCCGGCGCAGGCCGGAACCGATAGAACGCGGGCAGGCTGGCGTTCTATGGGTTCCGGCCTGCGCCGGAACGACGCTTGGTTACTGCAGTTGCGCGCGCACGCGGGCGATGGCCTGGCGCACCTGGTTCGGCGCGGTGCCGCCAACATGGTCGCGCGCGGCCACCGAGCCTTCCAGCGTCAGCACGGCAAACACGTCGTCCTCGATCAGCGTCGAGAAGGCGCGCAACTGTTCCAGCGACATCTCGGCCAGGTCGATCTTCAGGTCGTCGCAGGCGCGCACCGCGTGGGCCACGGCTTCGTGGGCGTCGCGGAACGGCAGGCCTTTCTTGACCAGGTAGTCGGCCAGGTCGGTGGCGGTGGCGTAGCCTTGCAGCGCGGCGGCGCGCATGTTGTCCGGCTTGACGGTGATGCCGCCGGCCATGTCGGCGAAGATGCGCAGCGTGTCGACCAGCGTATCGACGGTGTCGAACAGCGGTTCCTTGTCTTCCTGGTTGTCCTTGTTGTAGGCCAGCGGCTGGCCTTTCATCAGGGTCAGGAGGCCCATCAGGTGGCCGTAGACGCGGCCGGTCTTGCCGCGCGCCAGTTCCGGCACGTCCGGGTTTTTCTTCTGCGGCATGATCGACGAGCCGGTGCAGAAGCGGTCGGCGATGTCGATGAAGCCCACGCGTGGGCTCATCCAGATGATCAGCTCTTCCGACATGCGCGAGATGTGGGTCATGATCAGCGAGGCGGCGGCGGTGAATTCGATGGCGAAGTCGCGGTCGGAGACGGCGTCCAGCGAATTGTGGCAGACGTCGTCGAAGCCCAGCGTCCTGGCCACGCGCACGCGGTCAATGGGGAAGGTGGTGCCGGCCAGCGCGGCAGCGCCCAGCGGCAGGCGGTTGACGCGCTTGCGGGCGTCGGCCATGCGCTCGGCGTCGCGGCCGAACATTTCGACGTAGGCCAGCATGTGGTGGCCGAAGGTGATCGGCTGCGCCACCTGCATGTGGGTGAAGCCGGGCAGGATGGTGTCGGCGTTCTTGTCGGCCAGGTCGACCAGCGCGGAGCGCAGCGCGTGCAGCAGTTGCAGCACGTCGTCGATGGCCGAGCGCACGTACAGGCGGATGTCGGTGGCCACCTGGTCGTTGCGCGAGCGGCCGGTGTGCAGGCGCTTGCCGGCGTCGCCTACCAGTTCGGTCAGGCGCTTTTCGATGTTCAGGTGGACGTCTTCCAGGTCCAGCAGCCATTCGAACTGGCCGGCGTCGATTTCGGCGCTGATCTGCGCCATGCCGCGCTCGATGTCGGCGCGGTCCTGGGCGCTGATGATGCCCTGCGCGGCCAGCATTTCGGCATGCGCCAGCGAGCCCTGGATGTCGGCCTTGGCCAGGCGCTTGTCGAAGAACACCGAGGCGGTGTAGCGTTTGACGAGGTCCGAAACCGGTTCGCTGAAGCGCGCCGACCAGGCTTCGGCTTTTTTGGAGAATTGTGAAGTCATAGTCAAATAGTGGAATGTCGCTGAAGATCAACAGCGATTATAAACCGGCATCTGCCCTAAAATACGTCAACATTGTCTTTATGGTTACGGAAAACATGGCCCAACTGCACATCAGCACTGATCCGGCGGCGCTCGACGTCGCCCTGATTCACCAGTTTCTGTCCGAGCGCTCGGCGTGGGCGCGCGGCATACCGCGTGCCACGGTGGAGCGGGCGATTGCCAACTCGCTGTGCTTCGGCGCGTATCGCGATGGCCGGCAGGTGGGCTTCGCGCGCGTGACCACCGACCGCGCCACGTTCGCCTATCTGGCCGATGTGTTCGTGGTGGAGGCGGAGCGCGGCCAGGGCGTCAGCAAGATGCTGATGGCAGCGGTGCTGGCGCATCCGGACCTGCAAAGGCTGCGCCGCTTCATGCTGGCCACCAGCGACGCCCACGCGCTCTACGCCCGCTACGGCTTCACGCCGCCGGCCCGCCCGGCGACGCTGATGGAGCGCTATTTCCCCGATATCTACGCAGCGTCCTCGGCGTGACGGCGCCGGCCGGCGCGGGCGGGACTACTGCCAGTTCATCAGGCAGGGCGGCACCAGCAGGGTCAGCGCGAGGACCGCGTAGATCAGTTGCAGCGGGATCATCCACTTGGCCCAGGTGATCCACGGGATGCGCGCCAGCGCGAGCACGCCGACGGTGATGCCGGAGGTGGGGATCATCGGCGTGGTGAATTCGCCGAACTGGAACGCCAGGATCGCGGTCTGGCGCGTGACGCCCACCAGGTCGGCCAGCGGCGCCATGATCGGCATGGTCAGCGCGGCCTGGCCGCTGCCGGAGTGGATGAAGAAGTTGATCACGGTCTGGATGCCGAACATCTTCCACGCCGCGAACACCGGGTGCGCCGACTGCACCAGCGGCATCAGCGCGTGCAGCATGGTGTCGATGATGTGGGCGTCGCGCGCCAGCACCAGCGTGCCGCGCGCCAGCGCGATCACCAGCGCCGTGCCGACCAGGTCGCGCGCGCCCTGCATGAAGCCTTCGACGATCTGGGTCGAATCGAGCCGCCCCACCAGGCCGATCACCACCGCCATGCTGAGGAACAGCGCGGCGATTTCGTCGATGTACCAGCCGTAGTGCACCACGCCGAACACCATCACCGCCAGCGAGCCGGCGAAGATCCACAGCACCAGCTTGTGGCGCAAGGTCATGCCGTGGAACTCGCCGATGCCGCCCACCGGCAGGTCCTTGCGCTTTTCCAGGTCCAGCGCGTAGGTCGGGCTCAGGGTCGGGTCGCGCTTGACGCGCGCCGCATACCACATCATGAAGACGATGGTGACAGCGGTGGCGATCGCCCACACGATCAGCCGGTAGCCCCAACCGGAAAAAACCTGCACGCCGGCGATGCCCTGGGCGATGCCGACGTTGAACGGGTTGAGGAACGCCGCCGAGAAACCGACCTGCGAGCCTAGGAAGGGAATCGACACGCCCACCACCGTGTCATAGCCCAGCGCCAGCGCCAGCGGCACGAAAATCAGGATGAACGGTATGGCTTCCTCGTTCATGCCAAACGTCGCGCCGCCGATCGAGAACAGCGTGATGAACACCGGGATCAGCGCGCGCTGGATGAACTTCGAGCTGGCGTGCGCCTTGGCCAGCGACTTGATCATGGCGTCGATGGCCTCGGTCTTCTGCAGCACCGCGAACGCGCCGCCGACGATCAGCACGAAGCCGATGATCTGCGCCGCCTCGACGAAGCCCTTGATCGGCGCCTTCATCAGCGCCACCAGCCCCTGCGGCGCGCTGTCGATGTAGTGGAAGCTGTCCGGGTTGATCAGCTGCTTGCCATTGACCAGGTGCGTGTCGTACTTGCCGCCGGGGACCAGCCAGGTGGCCGCCGCGATCAGCGCCAGGATGATGAACAGCAGGACGAAGGTATGCGGGAGTTTGAGTTTCTTCTTCATCATGCGCTCAGCAGGTCGCCCTCGCGGTAGGCCTTGGCGCCGGCCACTTTGCCGACGTTCATGCCGCGGATCACGTGGCGGTGCGCGCTGCGCGCGAAGAACACGCCATCCACTGCCGCGCGCAGCACGGTGACGTCGCCGCTGACCGGGTCGATCAGGTCGGCGATTTCGTCGCCGGCCGCCACGCGCGCGCCGAGCTCGCGGGTGTAGACCAGGATGCCGGCGTGCGGCGCATACAGCGGTTCCACGCCCTCCAGCGGCGTGGCCGCGCACAATGGCGCCGGCAGCACGGCGGCGGCGGCCCGCGCGGCGGCGTCGTCGGCGTGCAGCACGCCTTGCAGGGTCAGGAACTGTAGCAGGCCGGCGGCGTCCTTGCGCGCCAGTTCGTAGCTGACTTCCTGCTCGCCGCGCAGCTCGACCGTGGTGGCCAGGCAGGCGGGCGGAATCGGGTACTGGTGCTGGAAGTGGCGGTCCAGGTCCCACCACAGCCGGCTGCAGGCCTCGTCGAACGGCTCGCCGCCGGCCTCGTAGGCCAGCAGCGTGGCGTGCGAGCCAAGGATGGCCGACAGCGGCGCGATGGCCTCGGCCAGCGGCGTGCCGGCATAGAGGTGCAGCACCGCCTCGTTGTCGCAGTGCAGGTCGAGCACGATGTCGGCGTCGATCGCCAGCATCATCAGGGTTTTCTTCAGCGTTTCGGCGTCGGTGTTGGGCTGCCAGGCGGCGATCGAGGCGCGCGCGTGTTCGCGGATCAGCGCCACGTTGGCGGCGGCGTCCTGGCCCAGCTTGCCCGCCAGCGATTTTTTCAGATCCTCGGCCACGTGCTTGTAGGCGCGGTTGAAGTTGACGCCGGTGGTCAGGTCGAAGCGGCCGAAGGCGGCGCCGTGGATCACCTGCGCCAGCCCGATCGGATTGGCGGCCGGCACCAGGATGATTTCGCCGCTGATCTTGCCGGCCGCCTCCAGCGCCGCCAGTTCCTTGCGCAGGAACTGCGCCACCAGCATGCCCGGCACCTCGTCGGCGTGCAGCGAGCCCTGGATGTAGACTTTTTTGCCACGGCCGGGCGTGCCGAAATGGAAACTGGTCAGTTCATACGTGGCGCGCGCGTACGGCGCGGACAGGGGATGGGTATGTGCTTGCATGGCGGGTCACCGTTGTGGTCAAGGATTGAGTATGTAGCACTATTTTCACAAAGTAAATCGCGCACCGGAGAAAGGCGGCGCGCTTTCTTGAGTTTTCGGCTACAACTGCGTACAGTTAGTTTAAATGAATTATTTATATATCGAAAAGCAGGGAGAGCCTATGAAGCACATGCACCGTCCGCGCGCCCGCGCCATGACCCTTGCCGTCCGCCTGGCCGTCGGCCTGGGTGCCGTGGCCGGCATCCTCGGCCAGCCGGCCCGCGCGCAGGACACGCCGCTGCCGGAACCGCTGGCCAAGGTCGAGATCACCGGCTCGGCGATCAAGCGCAGCATCGAGTCCGAGACCGCGCTGCCGGTGCAGATCATCACCCGCGACGAGATCGACAAGGTGGGCGTCACCACCGCGTCTGAAATCGTGGCGCGGCTGTCGGCCAACGTCAACGGCCTGACCGACGGCGCCAGCATCTCGGATGGCAAGGACCAGCGCGGCTTCAACAGCGCCAACCTGCGCGGCATCGGCACCTCGTCCACGCTGGTGCTGCTGAACGGCCGCCGCATGGCCAACTTCGCCTCGCCCGGCGACGACACCGGCGTCGACCTCAACAATATCCCGGCGGCCGCCATCGCCCGCGTCGAGGTGCTGCTGGATGGCGCCTCGGCGCTGTACGGCACCGACGCCATCGGCGGCGTGATCAACTTCATCACCCGCAAGGATTTCCAGGGCCTGGAGCTGAACGCCTACGGCCTCAAGACCGAGGAGGGCGGCGCCGGCAAGCGCACCGCCACCATCACCGCCGGCCACGGCGACCTGTCCAAGGACGGCTACAACCTCTTCGCGGTGGCCGACTTCCAGCGCACCGACGCGCTGTCGACCTCGCAGCGCGATTTCATCGATAAGCTGCGCATCCCCGAGCGCCTGCCGCACCTGCTGTCCGGCTACACCTCGCCGGCCAACATCCGCCTCAGCGCCGACCAGCGCGACTACCTGGCCGCCAACGGTTTCAAGATCAACGGCCAGCCCATCAGCAGCCGCCTGATCAACCCGTCGGTGCCGACCTGCTCGACGCCGGCCAACCTGTACCTGCCGACCGGCACCGGCGGCCCCGAGGGCTGCACCTACAACTACATGGGCGACACCGAGCTGTACCCGAAATCGGAGAAGGCCAACTTCCTGACCCGCGGCGTGCTGCAGCTCAATCCGGACAACCAGCTGTACGCCGAAATCGCGCTGAGCCGCACCAAGACCTGGTACGCGGCCTCGTCGGCGCGGGTGCGCGCCTATGTCGACGCCAGCGTGATCCCGGCCTTCAAGGGCTACGACCTCGGCTCGGACGAGGCCGGCGGCGACCCGGAGGTCGAGCTGCGCATCCGCCTCAACGAGGCCGGCCGCCGCACCAGCGAGCTGACCAGCGAAAGCCAGCGCTACGTGGTCGGCCTGAGCGGCTCGCGCAACGGCTTCGACTATGACATCGGCCTCAACCACAGCGTCAACGTGGTGCGCGACCGCGACACCCATGGCTACCTGCTGTACAACGAGCTGGTGCAGGGCATCAGCGATGGCCTGATCAACCCGTTCGGCCCGTCCAGCCAGGCTGGCCGCGACCTGATCAACAGCCTGCAGGTCAACGACGAGGTGCGCCACGCGCGCGGCACCACCGACTCGGTCGACTTCAAGATCTCGCACGCGGTCGGCACGCTGGCCGGCGGCGACGCCGCGCTGGCCATCGGCGGCGAAATCCGCCGCGAGAAGACCGACTACCGGCCGTCGGCCCTGCTGCTGAGCGACAACATCAACAACGACGCCGCGCCCGAGGGCGGCCAGGCCACCAGCTATGCGCGCAACATCCAGGCGGTGTACGGCGAGCTGCTGCTGCCGCTGACCAAGCAGTGGGAGGCGCAGCTGTCGGCGCGCTACGACCACTACCAGGTGGTCGGCGGCGCCGCCAGCCCCAAGGTCGGCCTCAGCTACATGCCGACCAAGACCATGCTGTTCCGCGCCTCGGCCGGGCGCGGCTTCCGCGCGCCGTCGATGACCGACTTGTACCGCCCGACCCAGGTCGGCGGCACCGCCGTGCTGCCGGACCCGGTCTACTGCGCGGTGGTCGACAACGATTACGCCGCCTGCGCCGAGTCGTGGGAAACCCACCGCCACTCCAATCCCAACCTGAAGCCGGAGAAGAGCCGCCAGTACTCGCTGGGCATGGTGCTGCAGCCGTCCAAGCAGGTGATGCTGACGCTGGATTACTGGAACATCAAGCGCACCGACCTGATCGCCGAGGTCGGCGACGACCTGATCCTGGCCAACCCGGTCAAGTACGCCAGCCTGGTGCACCGCGACCCGGACGACGACAACTACATCCTGTGGATCGACCAGTACAAGGAAAACCGCGGCGCCCAGAAGGCCGCCGGCCTCGACCTGACGATCGAGTTCAAGGGCGTGCAGACCTGGGCCGGGCGCTTCGGCGGCCGCCTGAGCGGCACCTATGTGACCGATTCCAAGATCCAGAACGACAAGGGCGACGTCTACGTGTCCAACCTGGGCCGCTTCGTCACCGACGGCGTGGTGCAGCGCTGGCGCCATACCCTGAGCTTCGACTGGGACCGCGGCCCGTGGGCGGCCACGCTGTCCAACACCTTCTCGACCGGCTACGAGGACCAGAACTCGGCCATCAACCTGGACGACGGCTCGGTGGTCAAACCGAATCACGTCAAGTCCTACTCGCTGTGGGACCTGACCGGCTCGTGGCAGGCCAGCAAGGCGCTGAAGGTGCGGGCCGGCATCCAGAACCTGTTCGACACCGCGCCGCCGTTCTCCAACCAGGCGTATTACTTCATTTCCGGCTATGACCCGACGTATACCGATGTGCGCGGCCGTCGCCTGTTTGCTAGTGTAAATTACGCGTTCAAGTAATGCGTTTTTAAGCAATAGCTTGGTATCATCTGCGGTAATTGCGGCGCCCGGCGACAGCCCGGCGCCGGTTTTCATCGGAAGGGCAACATGAAATTTACTGGTTTGACGCGCCAGGGCTGGGGCATGTGGCGGTTGTGCATGCTCTGGCTGCTGGTGCTGGCCGGCGCCGCCGCGCAGGCGGCGACGACGACCCCGGTTCCCAAGGTGCAGGTGCCGGGCAAGACCAGCAAGCCGGCCAAGGCCGTGCCGCCACCCAAGCCGGTGCTGGCGCCGCCAGCGGGCAACCTGGTCATCATCGGCGGCGGCCTGCGCGCGGAAAACGCCGAGGTGTGGCAGCGCATCGTGCAACTGGCCGGCGGCAAGGGCGCGCGCATCGGCGTGTTCGGCTCGGCCTCGATCAACCCGGAGGCGGCGGCCCAGGCCACCGTCAACAAGCTCAATCAGTACGGCGCGCAGGCATTCGCCATTCCGCTGGGCGTAACCTGGCCCAACAGCGATTACCGCAAGGCGGCCGAGGACCCGGAAACCGTGGCCATGATCCATTCGGCCACCGGCATTTACTTCACCGGCGGCGACCAGGCGCGCATCACGCGCGCGCTGGTGCGGACCGACGGCAGCCACACGGCGGCGCTGGACGCGGTGTGGGATGTGTACCGCGACGGCGGCGTCATCGCCGGCTCGTCGGCCGGCGCGGCGATCATGAGCACCACCATGTTTTATGACGCCAAGTCGACGCTGGATATGCTGAAGCAGGGCGTCAACGATGGCCATGAGATCGCGCCGGGGCTGGGCTTCATCGGCGAGGATGTGTTTGTGGACCAGCATTTGCTGGTGCGCGGCCGCTTTGCGCGCATGATACCGGTGATGCTGAAGAAGGGCTATCAGATCGGCCTGGGGATCGACGAGAATACGGCGATGGTGGTCAATGCCAAGCGCGATGTGGAAATTATCGGTTACAGCGGGGCGTTGCTGCTGGATTTGTCGGCGGCGATTACCGACCGCGGCATCAAGGGCTTTAATATTTCCAATGCCACCATCAGTTATCTGGACCGGGGCGACAAGTTCAATCTGGTGAGCCGCGAGTTCACGCCGTCGCCGGACAAGGCCGACAACAAGCTCGATCCGAATCAGCCGGATACGCGCGAGCCGGTGTATACCAATGATATTCTTGGCAATAACGCGGTGCTGGATTTGATGGTCAATCTGATCGACAACGCGCAGCAGGAGGCGATCGGCATCGCCTTTGGCAACCCGCGCGATTTCAACCCGGAACTGGGTTTCGAGTTTCGCTTTTCCAAGACTATTAACAGCGTGGGCTACAGTTCGACCGAGGTGGAGGCTTACTCGGTGCTGAAACTGCGCATGGACATCCGGCCGATCCAGTTGCAGCAGCCGTTGTACCGCTACCGCTAAAAGTACCCCGGACGAAAGGGTCTGACCCCGTACGGGGTCAGACCCTGGCGCTAGCGGTGCGGGTTGCGCGGGTGCCATCCGCCGCCACTTCCCGCCGTAAATTGCATACAATGACCCCGTACCTCTTCCGGAGATTGTATGCGCACGGCACTCAAATTCCTGGTCCACGCGGCCCTGCTGCTGGCCCTCCCGTTCCCGGTGGTGGCCAGCGACGGCCCCAAGGGCTCGCTGGTCATCATCGGCGGCAACCTGCGGCCGGATAACGACGCCGTCTGGCAACGCATCGTCCAACTGGCCGGCGGCCCGGGCGCGCGCATCGCCGTGTTCGCGTCGGCGGCGGCCGATCCGGCGCCGGTGGCGGCCGCCATCGTCGGCTACCTGAACCGCTACGGCGCCGACGCCTTCCAGATCCCGCTGGCCGTCAAGCTGGCCGACCGCGATTTCCGCCAGGCCGCCGACGATCCGCTGCTGGCCGACGCCGTGCGCGGCGCCGGTGGCGTGTTCTTCTCCGGCGGCGACCAGGCCCGCATCACCCAGGCGCTGGTGCGCGCGGACGGCAGCCGCAGCGCGGTGCTGGAGGCGGTGTGGGAGGTTTATCGCAACGGCGGCGTGGTGGCGGGTAACAGCGCCGGCGCGGCGGTGATGAGCAGCACCATGTTTTACGCGCCCAAGACGGTGTACGCCACGCTGCGCGGCGGCGTCACCGACGGCCAGGAGATCGCTCCCGGCCTCGGTTTCATCGGCGATGACGTGTTCGTCGACCAGCATTTCCTGGTGCGCGGCCGCTTCGCGCGCATGATTCCGGCCATGCTGAAGAAGGGCTACAAGTTCGGCCTGGGCATCGACGAGAACACCGCCATGGTGGTCGATCGCCGCCGCCGCGTGGAAATCGTCGGCAGCAAGGGCGCGCTGCTGGTCGACCTGTCGCATGCCATCACCGATCCGGCCAGCGCCGGCTTCAATGTGTCCAACGCGGTCATCAGCTACCTGGATCGCGGCGACCTGTACGATCTCGCCAGCCACACCTTCACGCCATCGCCGGCCAAGGCGGGCGGGCGGCTGGGCCCGCGCCCGGACCTGCTGGCCGGCCCGGTCTTCTCGCCCGACATCCTGGCGCGCAACGCGCTGGTCGAGCTGATGGAGAACCTGATGAACAACCGCCGCAGCGAGGCCATCGGCATTGCCACCGGCGGCCCCGGCGCGACGCCGCCGGAGCTGGCCTTCCAGTTCACGTTGAGCAAGACGCGCGACAGCGTCGGCTACGCATCGGCTGCGCCGCAAAGCTATTCCATCCTCAACCTGCGGCTCGACATCCGTCCGCTCGAGCTTGGCGGCGCGCTGCGCCAACCGTAGCGGCCCACCGCCCGGCGCCTATCCGGCTGCGCGCGCGCGGCAAGGACGGGCCGGGCACGATGTCGGTTTACAATGTGGTCCACGTTTTCAACTGCCCATCAGGATCCCCATGCTCCGCACTCTGCTTTCCCTGCTGGCGCTGTGCGCCTCGGCTTCCGCCCTGGCCGCGCAGCCGGCGACCATGCGCCTCGACTATCTTCACAGCGGCAACGCCCGCGACGAGCATTACGCGATCGAGCGCGTGGTGATCGAGCCGCTGCCGTGGCCCGGCAACCTGCGCCAGACCATCGACCAGACCAACCGCGGCAACAACATGGTCGAAGTAGTGGACGCCAACACCGGCAAGCTGCTGTATTCGCGCGGCTTCTCGACCGTGTTCGCCGAGTGGCGCAGCACCGAGGAGGCGGCGCGCGTCGACCGCGCCTTCGAGGAATCGGTGCGTTTCCCCAAGCCGGAGCAGCCGGTGCGCGTGCGCATCCTCAAGCGCGATGAGCGCAACCAGTTTTCGCTGGTCTGGACCGCTGACGTCAACCCGGATGCGATGGACGTGGTCCGCAAGCAGCCGCCGGCGCCGGTCAAGCCGATTGGCATCCGCGTCAACGGCCCGTCCGAGGACAAGGTCGATCTGCTGATCGTCGGCGATGGCTATACCCAGGCCGAGATGCCGAAGTTCGAGGCCGCCGCCCGCCGCCTGGCCGACCACCTGTTCCAGGTATCGCCGTTCAAGGAGCGCGCGCGGGACTTCAACGTCTGGGCCATCGCGCTGCCGACGCAGGAGTCGGGCGTGTCGCGGCCGTCGACCGGCGTGCATCACGCGTCGCCACTGGGCGCGCGCTACGATATTTTCGGCAGCGAACGCTATGTGCTGACCACCGACAACCGCGCGCTGCGCGAGCTGGCGCAGTACGCGCCGTACGAGTTCATCGAGATCCTGGTCAACAACGACACCTACGGCGGCGGCGGCATCTTCGGCCAGTTCAGCACGGCGGCGGCCGACAATGACTGGGCCAACTACCTGTTCGTGCATGAATTCGGCCACCACTTCGCCGGCCTGGCCGACGAGTATTACACCTCGCCGGTGGCCTACGCGACCGGCGGCGAGCGCCGCGAGCCGTGGGAGCCCAATGCCACCGCGCTGCGCGATCCGGCCAGGCTGAAATGGAAGAAGTTCGTGAAAGCGGGCACGCCACTGCCGACGCCATGGCCGAAGCAGGCCTATGAGACGGCCTCGCGCGCCTACCAGAAGGAGCGCGCCGCGCTGCGCGCCGCCAACCGGCCGGAGTCGGAGATGAGCGCCTTGTTCCGCCGCGATCTGGCGGACACCAACGCGCTGTTCTCGCGCGACCCGCATCTGCACACGGTGGGGGCGTTCGAGGGCGCCAATTACGAGGCCACCGGCTATTACCGGCCGGAGATGCAGTGCATTATGTTCGACCGCAGCGCGGCCTTCTGCGCGGTGTGCGCGGACGCGATCAGCACCATCATCGATTTGTATTCCCGGCCGGAAAAGTAATAGGCGGTTTAGTACGGTAGCGTACAGTGTGTGTGTCGTTGGAGGAATAAGCTGTGTCTCACTTACTCCAACAACACACCGAAAGGGATCACATCATGAACAAGATTATCGCTACCCTGATCGCCGGCCTGTTCGCCACCGCCGCTTTCGCGCAAACCTCGGACGTCGCCAAGGCCCAAGCTGATGCGAACAAGGATGTCGCCAAGGCCGAGCAGAAGGAAGCCAAGGCTGACGCCAAGGCCGACAAGAAGGCCAACAAGGCCATCGCCAAGGCCGACAAGGTGCATGAAGAGCAGCAGGCCAAGGTAGCCGTGGAGCAGGCCAAGGCCAATGAGAAAGTAGCCAAGGCCGATCCGGAAGACAAGGCCAAGGCCGAAGCCAAGGGTGACAAGAACGTCGCCAAGGCCATGGAAAAGGCCGAGAAGAAATCGGTGAAGGCGGATGCCAAGGCCATCAAGGCTACCGTGGATGCCACCGAAGACAAGGCGCTGGCCGCCAACAAGACCGCTGCCGTCAAGGCCAAGGCGGATGCGGATGTGAAAGAGGCTGCTGCCAAGCACTAAGCTTTTACCCCCAAGCGAAACGAGGGTCGGACCCCTGCGGGGTCCGACCCTTCGTCCTATACGTGAGCCGCAACGTCATTAAGGCCCAGGGTCGGACCCTGCGGGTCCGACCCTACGTCTGCCGCCGTGCGGGTTAAACGATAGGCACCAACCCGCTCGGCTTGATCTTGGTCGCCAGCTCCTTGCCCTTGCGCGCGCGCTTGCCGAAGTGTACCGCCAGCGCCGACGCCGACAGCTTCTCTTCCTGCGCCTTGCCGCCGCGCCCGATACCATGCACGGTCACGCCTTTCTGGCTGATCGGCTTGGCCGCCAGCAGCGTTTCCTTGTCGTTCAGCTCCATCAGGATCACGCCGCGACCGCCGTTGGTCAGCACCTTCATTTCGTCCATGCCAAACACCAGCACCCGCGCGCCCGACGACAACGTCGCCACCGCGCTGGCGCTGTCCGGAATCACGGTCGGCGGCAGCACGCTGTCGCCCTCGTCCAGCGTGATGAAGGCCTTGCCGCTCTTGTTGCGGCTGACCATGTCGCCGGCCTTGCTTTCGAAACCGAAGCCGGCGCTGGTGGCCAGCAGCAAGCGCGTGTTGGCATTGCCCGCGAAGTAGTGCAGCAGGCGCGAGCCGGACGCCAGGTCGATCAGCGTAGTCACCGGCACGCCGTCGCCGCGCGCGTTGGGCAAGGCCGCCACCGGCACCGAGTAGATGCGGCCGTTGCTGCCGAAGGCCAGCAGGTGGTCGACCGTGCGGCATTCGAAGGCGCCGTACAGCGTGTCGCCGGCCTTGAAGGTGAACTGCGTGGCGTCGTGGCCGATGCCGCTGCGGGCGCGGATCCAGCCTTTTTCGGAGATGATCACCGTCACCGGCTCGTCCACCACCTTCTGCTCGACCACGGCTTTCTGCGCTTCCTCGATCAGCGTGCGGCGGGCATCGCCGTACACCTTGGCGTCGTTGTCGATTTCCTTGATGATGGCGCGTTTCATCGACGCCGGGTTGTCCAGCAGGTCCTGCAGCATCTGCTTTTCCTTGCGCAGTTCGGACAGCTCCTGTTCGATCTTGATCGCTTCCAGGCGCGCCAGTTGGCGCAGGCGGATTTCCAGGATGTCTTCGGCCTGGATCTCGGACAGCTTGAAGCGTTCGATCAGCGCCGCCTTCGGCTCGTCCGAGTTGCGGATGATGTGGATCACTTCGTCGATGTTGAGCAGAATGGTCTGCCGGCCCTCGAGAATGTGGATGCGCGCGTCGACCTTGCCCAGCTTGAACTGCGTGCGGCGGGTGACGGTGGCGAAGCGGAAGGTGATCCATTCCTGCAGGATGTCGCTCAGGCCTTTCTGGCGCGGCCGGCCGTCGCCGCCAATCATCACCAGGTTGATCGAGGCCGATGATTCCAGCGAGGTGTGGGCCAGCAGCAGCAGCATGAACTCGGTCTGGTCCTGGTTCTTCGACTTCGGTTCGAACACCAGGCGCACCGGCGCGGCGCGGCCGGATTCGTCGCGGATGGTGTCGAGCGAATTCAGGATCAGCGATTTGAGCGCCAGCTGTTCCGGCGTCAGCGCCTTCTTGCCCAGCTTGACCTTGGGATTGGTCAGCTCTTCGATTTCTTCCAGCACTTTTTGCGCCGACGTGCCCGGCGGCAGCTCGGTCACCACCGCCTGCCACTGGCCGCGCGCCAGTTCTTCGATCTTCCAGCGCGCGCGCACCTTCATCGAGCCGCGCCCGGTGGCGTACATCTCGGCGATCTGCGACGGCGGGGTGATGATCTGGCCGCCGCCCGGGAAGTCGGGGCCGGGCATCAGCGCCATCAGCTCGCTGTGGCTGATCTTGGGATGCTTGATCATGGCGACGGCGGCCGAGGCCACTTCGCCGAGGTTGTGCGACGGGATTTCAGTGGCCAGGCCGACCGCGATGCCGGAGGCGCCGTTCAGCAGCACCATCGGCAGGCGCGCCGGCAGCAAGGTCGGTTCCTCGGTCGAGCCGTCGTAGTTGGCCTGGAAGTCGACCGTGCCCTGGTTGATTTCGTCCAGCAGCACCTTGGCGATCGGCGTCAGCCGGGCTTCGGTGTAGCGCATTGCCGCCGCGCCGTCGCCGTCGCGCGAGCCGAAGTTGCCCTGGCCGTCGATCAGCGGGTAGCGCAGCGAGAAGTCCTGCGCCATGCGCACCATGGCGTCGTACACCGACTGGTCGCCGTGCGGGTGCAGTTTGCCGAGCACGTCGCCAACCACGGTGGCCGATTTGCGCGGCTTGGCGGTGGCGTTCAGGCCCATTTCGTTCATCGCGTACAGGATGCGGCGCTGCACCGGTTTCTGGCCGTCGCACACGTCCGGCAGCGCGCGGCCCTTGACCACCGAGATGGCGTAGTCGAGGTAGGCGCGCTCGGCGAAGGTGGACAGCGTCAAGGCGTCGCCGCCGTCATCGCCGCCGCCGTTGCCGAACATACCGCCGTCGTCGTTGCCGCCGCCGCCGCCGGCGCCGTTATTGCCGGCGGGGTCGCCGCCAGCGTCGGCGTCGGCCAGGGCGACGCTGGTGTCAGCGTCGGGCGCCGGCTGGCCGTGGGCGTGCGCCTCGGCGGCGGCGTGGGACGCGGCCTGACCGGCGCTATGCACCGGATGGTCGGAGGCGCCGGGCGTGGCGGCGTTGGGCGCCGAGGCCGGCGCGGGCGCCGGTTTGTTGTCTTCCGGCGCCGGGTCGTCAAAGAGATTTGCTTGAGTCATGGTGTCTGTGGCTGTGTTGTTGGTCCCGCGTCGTTCCGGCGCAGGCCGGAACCCATGCGGCGCGTCCTGGCCGGCTCAGCATGGATTCCGGCCTGCGCCGGAATGACGTGTCAAATGTCGGCGTCGGCTTCGTTGCCGTGTTCTTCGATCCAGGCGCGGCGCGCGGCCGCTTCGCCTTTGCCCATCAGCATGTTGAAGCGGGCGGCCGATTCGTGCAGGCCAAAGCCGCCCAGCGCCACCGGCAGCAGGCGCCGCGTGTCCGGGTTCATCGTGGTTTCCCACAGCTGCTCGGCGTTCATCTCGCCCAGGCCCTTGAAGCGCGAGATCGACCACGCGCCTTCCTTCAGGCCGTCCTTGCGCAGCTTGTCCTCGATGGCGGTCAGCTCGCCGTCGTCCAGCGCGTACAGCTTCTGGATCGGCTTCTTGCCGCGCGCCGGCGCGTCCACGCGGTACAGCGGCGGCCGGGCGATGCAGATGTTGCCGTTGGCGATCAGCGCCGGGAAGTGGCGGAAGAACAGCGTCAGCAGCAGCACCTGGATGTGCGAGCCGTCCACGTCCGCATCGGACAGGATGCAGATTTTGCCGTAGCGCAGGCCGGACAGGTCCGGCGTGTCCTGCGGCGTGTGCGGGTCAACGCCGATGGCCACCGAGATGTCGTGGATCTCGTTGTTGGCGAACAGCCGGTCCTTGTCGGTTTCCCACGAGTTCAGCACCTTGCCGCGCAGCGGCAAAATCGCCTGGAATTCCTTGTCGCGGCCCATCTTGGCCGAACCGCCGGCCGAGTCGCCCTCGACCAGGAACAGTTCGGTGCGTTCGACGTCGGTCGATTCGCAGTCGGTCAGCTTGCCCGGCAACACCGCCACGCCCGAGGATTTCTTCTTTTCCACCTTCTGCGCCGAGCGCAGGCGCGACTGCGCCTGCTTGATGACCAGCTCGGCCAGCTTCTTGCCGTAGTCGACGTGGTGGTTCAGCCACAGTTCCAGCGCCGGCTTGGAGAAGGTCGACACCAGGCGCACCGCGTCGCGCGAGTTCAGGCGTTCCTTGATCTGGCCCTGGAACTGCGGATCGAGCACCTTGGCCGACAGCACGAACGAGGCGCGCGCGAACACGTCCTCCGGCAGCAGCTTGACGCCTTTCGGCAGCAGCGAGTGCATCTCGACGAAGTTCTTCACCGCGCCATATAAACCGTCGCGCAGGCCCGATTCGTGGGTGCCGCCGTTGGGCGTCGGGATCAGGTTGACATAGGATTCGCGCACGATGGCGCCTTGCTCGGTCCACGCCACCACCCACGACGCGCCTTCGCCCTCGGCGAAGCCCTCGGCGTCCGGGCCGGCGAACTGCTCGCCCTCGAACAGCGGGATCAGCGTTTCGCCGTCGCTCGACTGCGCCAGCGCCTCGGTCAGGTAGCCGCGCAGGCCGTCGTTGTACTGCCAGGTCTGCGATTCGCCGCTCTTGGCGTTGGTCAGCGTGACCGACACGCCCGGCAGCAGCACCGCCTTCGAGCGCAGCAGGCGCTGCAGCTCGACCTGCGAGATCGCGGCCGAGTCAAAATACTTGGCGTCCGGCCACACGGTAACCTTGGTGCCGGACTTCTTGGCGTCGCGCGGCGCCACCACCGACGACAGCGGCTCGACGACGTCGCCGTGCTCGAACACCAGGTGGTGCAGGCCGGTGCCGTTGGGCTCCTTGCGCCACACGGTGATCTCCAGCCGCTTGGACAGCGCGTTGGTGACCGACACGCCGACCCCGTGCAGGCCGCCCGAGAAGGCGTAGGCGCCGCCCTTGCCCTTGTCGAACTTGCCGCCGGCGTGCAGCCGGGTGAACACGATTTCCACCGTTGGCACGCCTTCCTCCGGGTGCAGGCCGACCGGAATGCCGCGACCGTCATCCTCGACCGTCACGCTGCCATCGGCGTTCTGCGTCACGATAATATTCTTGCAGTTGCCCCCGAGCGCCTCGTCGGCAGCGTTGTCGATCACCTCCTGGATGATGTGCAGCGGGTTCTCGGTGCGGGTGTACATGCCCGGGCGTTGCTTGACGGGTTCCAGCCCCTTCAGGACCCGGATGGAGGATTCGCTATAGTCGGAAACAGGTTTTTTGGTGGCCATACGTGAGCAGCTTGTGTTTTTGATACTGGGTTTATGTACAGGTGCGGCGATTAATGCGTATTCTATCCTCAACCGTGCCGGGGCGCGGCAAAAATTGCGCACCGCGCAATTTATACACGATGTTTACAGGGCGGGGCCGCCTTTTTAGACCGTTTTTACGACGCCGTCGCTAAGCTGACAGGTATCGAAACGCTCACCTGGAGGTTAGTCATGCACGCCTTTTTCCACACCCAAGCCGCGCAACGCCGCGCCAAACCGCCGCGCCGCCCGGCCCCGGCGCGCGGCTGCCTGATGCAGCTGACCGTGGACGTGGGCGCGGTCAGCGACCTGCGGGCGCTGGTGATGCGCACCTGCGGCGGCGCCATGGAGTTCATGCGGGTCGAGGCCTGCGACCACGGCGCCCGCGTCAAGGTCTGGCTGTGCCTGTCGCGGGCGCTGGCCGGGCAGGTGATGGAGGCCGTGATGCGGGCCTTGCCGGGCGCCGAATTCGGCCGCCTGACCGCGCTGGCGCAGAGGAGCGCATGATCATCGCCGTCGCCAACCAAAGCGGCGGCGCCGGCAAGGTCATCGTCGCCAACAATCTGGCGCTGCTGCGGGCACGGGCCGGGCGCCGCGTGCTGCTGCTCGACACCGACCCGCGCGCCGCCTCCTGCGCCTGGTGCGGCGAGCTGGCGGCGGCCGGCGTGCGGCCGCGCGTGGCCGCGCGCGCCCTCTGCGGCCGCGCGCTGGTGGGCGAGCTGGAGCTGCTGCGCCAGCGCTACAACGATATCGTCATCGACACCGAGGGCCGCGACACGGCCGACAGCCGCGCCGCGCTGATCGCCGCGCGGCTGGCGATCGTGCCGCTGGATGTGCCGGTGACAGCCGAGCAGGTCGATCTGGGCAGCCAGTACCAGCTGATTGCCCGCCTGAATGCTGCGCGCATGTTCAATCCGGGCTTGCGCGTGCTGTTTGTTCTGGTTGGCGGCGACCGCGCGCCCGGTGACGAGGAGCGCGCTGCCGTGCGCGCCTACGCGTCGCGGGTGATGTCGGCGACGCTGGCCAGCGCCATTATTCGCGGTCCGGCGCCAGCCGATATGGACGGGCTGTACCGCGAAGTTTTCCACCACTGATAGAAAGTAGAACATGAAAAAGTTAGTACTCGCCGCAGCCGTGGCTACCCTTGCTGTTATTGCCACTGGCGCCCGCGCCGAGGACGTCGCTGCGGAACCTGCGGCGGCGGCGGTGCCGGACAACGCGGTCAGCTTCAACGTCGCGACGATCAGCGATTACCGCTATCGCGGCATTTCGCAAACCCGCCTGAAGCCGGCGCTGCAGGGCGGCGTCGATTACGTCAACAACCCGACCGGTTTCTATCTGGGCGCCTGGGCCTCGACCATTAAATGGATCAAGGACGCCGGCGGCGATGGCAACGTCGAGCTGGACCTGTATGGCGGCAAGCGCGGCCAGATCACCGAGGCGGTGTCGTATGACCTTGGTGTGCTGACCTATGTGTACGCGTCGAACGGTTTGCCGGTCAGCGCCAACACCACCGAGATCTACGGCCAACTGGGTTATGGCCCGGCGTATGTGAAATACTCGCACTCGGTGACCAATCTGTTTGGCTTTGCCGACAGCAAGAACAGCGGCTACCTGGATATCGGCGCCAACCTCGACGCCGGCGACGGCTGGACCATCAATCTGCACGGCGGCCGCCAAGATGTGCGTCACAACGACGCTGCCTCGTACACCGACTGGAAGCTGGGCGTGACCAAGGACTTCGGCGTGGTGACCGGCGCGCTGGCGGTAATCGGCACCAATGCCCAGGAATCGGCCTATACCTCGGCTGCCAACGGCAAATTCCTCGGCAAGACGGCGCTGCAGCTGACCATCAGCAAGGTGTTCTAAGCGGCCGGGGCGGGCGCCGCGCCGTGCGGGTGGCGGCGCTTGCCGCGTCTGCCGCGTTTCCGGAGTTTGTGCTGTTTGCCGTTTTGCGCGGCCGGGGTCTGCCCGGCCGCTGGCGTTGGCTGCGTCGCTTGCCTTGCTGGCGCGATGGCCGGGCGGGCCGGTTTGGCTGGCGGATCGGCAGCTACGTAGTCCGCGCCGGCAAACAGGCGGGCGATCGCGGCTTTTTGCTTGGTGCGGCAGACGTCGGCCAGCACCCATTGTTCATTACCGGGGAAGCGCAGCCAGACGGCTTTCCAGGCATTGCGGTTGCCGCTGCCCTGCAGATTGGCAAAGCCGGAGGGCGTGACGGTCAGATCGCCGCATTTGATGTCGGTGCCGCTGACAGTGGCGAAGTAGGGCTTGCGGCCGAAGCTCGCGCGCAGCCGGGTGCCATCCGGCAGATAGACTTGTTTCCATTGATAGCCGGCGCCGCTGGCGGTACTGGTTGGCTCCTGCGCGGCAGTGGCCGGCGGATGCATGTAGCGGCGGATGGCTTCGCAGATGATGGGTTCCAGCTCCCAGCTGTTCCAGGCAATGCCGGTGAGTTCGCCCAGTTCTACCATCAGGTCGGCAGGCAGGCGCATCGGAAATTGGAGAGTAGGCATGTGGGGGCTCCGAAAAACGGGTTTTACTAAAAGCTGCTCATTCGTGCTATAGAGTGCGGCAGCGCTCTAACACTTACTAAGGTTAGAGCGCCGGCATGGGTTTTAGTTCCCGCGCCGTCCCGTTAGCGTGAAATAGCACCGGATACGATGAGGTAGTACGGAATAGACAATTTTAGTAAAACGCCGAAAAATGCGACCCCCATGTATATCCTCCCGCTACAGCGGGCAGGCGCGCGGGAACAGGGCGCCCGTGTGAAGGTCGGCGCGCTGGGGGAAGATTTCGCGGTACAGGTGGCGCACCTCGGGGGCGCACAGTTTGCGGTCTTCCTTGTAGGCCTGCAGCTCCAGTTCGCTGTGGCGCGAGTGGTAGGTGTCGTGGCCATCTTCGAGTACCAGCGTGTCGGCCAGGCGGGCGTGCGGCAGCTGGGCGACAAACACCAGCACACAGCCGGCCTGATGCGCCGTCAATGGGCGGCGGCCGTGCGCCACCGTCACTAGCACCCGCGCCGCCGGATTCACGCTCTGCATCACCTTCAAGCGCGCCAGCAGTTCGGCGCAGCCATCGCGCTCCAGCGCCTCGGGACGCAGCAGCGCCAGAATCACGCTGGCGCGGGCCAGCGCCGTGTCCTGGCTGCGCAGCGAGGCGTCGATCACCAGATCGTCGAACAGCTGGGCGTCATAGGGGCGCGGATTGGGCGACACCAGCAGCACGCGCTTGCCAGCCGCCACGCGCAGCATGGCCAGGTCTTCGGCCAGATCGGCGACCGCGCTGTCGCCGTCTTCACCAGTCAGGGCGACGATCATACGGCCGCCGTGGCATGCGCCAGCGAATAGCGCGCCGTGCGCGCGGCTGCCGACGTTGCTGTCGTTGCCGCCGCTGCCGGGCGTTGCGGCCGGTACAGCGGCACCGCCTCCAGCGCCTCCAGCGCCGCCGCCAGCTTCTGGCGGCAGGTTTCGGTGGCCGGCACCATCGGCAGCCGCAATTCATCGCGCAGCAGGCCCTGCATCGACAGTGCGGCTTTCAGCGGCGCCGGATTCGGTTCCGAGAACAGCAGCCGCATCATCGGCAGCAGGCGTTCGGCCAACGCGCAGGCTTCCACCAGACGCTGCTCGCGCACCAGATCGAATAGCTGCACATACAGGTCGGCGCGAATGTGCGCCGAGGCCGAAATGGCCCCATGGGCGCCGCCGCACAGCGCGGCAAACAGCAGCACATCGTCGCCGCACAGTACCGACAATGGCGTTTGCTGCACCAGATCGGTCATCTGCTGCAGGCTGCCGCCGGCTTCCTTGATGGCGACAAACTGTGGCCGCTGCGCCAGCCGCTCGGCGGTGGCCAGTTCCAGGTTGACGCCGGTGCGCGCCGGCACGTTGTACAGCACGATGGGGCGGGCGGTGGCGTCGGCGATGGTCTCGAAGTGGCGCACCAGCCCCTCCTGCGACGGCCGCACATAGGCCGGCGTCGATACCAGATAGCCGGCCAGGTCGGTGTCATCGAATTCCAGCACGCGGCTGGCGGCGGCAAAGGTATCGCTGCCGCCGATGCCCATCATGACCGGGCAGCGCTGGTGCGAACCATGCGCCCCGTGCGCGCCCTGCGCTACCTCCAGCACCGCCGCCAGCGCCGCGCTCTGCTCGGCCAGGTCCAGCTGCGGCGCCTCGCCGGTGGTGCCGCACACCACCAGGCCGTGGACGCCGTCGTCGATCAGGCGCGCGGCCAGCCGCTGCAGCTGCGCCAGGTCGATTTCGCCGTGGCGCATGGGGGTGGCCAGCGGCACCCAGATGCCGTGTAAAGAAGTCATGATAGTCCGAGGTAGTTGCGATGGATCCAGCGTAGCCAAGCGCCCGTAAAAATGTTCTAAAGAGTGGCCCGCCGGGCGTAAAGAAAACATAAATTTTTACGCCTTGTTTACACCCCGCCGGCAAGTCTTTACAAAATCTTTAGACCGATTTGGCTAACCTTCAGGCTATCAAAACAAGACCTGTGAGGGTGTGATGGACATCGTATTTATCGGCGCAATCGTGCTGTTTTATCTGCTGACGGCGGCGCTGGCCGCCGGCTGCGACAAGCTGGGAGGCAAACAATGAATACCTTCTATGTGATCGGCGCGGTGGCGTCGGCCGGCCTGCTGGTCTATCTGGTGGTGGCGCTGCTGAAAGCGGAGGACCTGTAATGAGCATGCAATCTGTCGTTCTGCTGATCGTGTTCCTGGCGGCGCTGCTGGCGCTGGCCTGGCCGCTCGGCATCGTGCTGGCGCGCGTCGGTGACGCCGGCGCCGCCGGCAGCAGCCCGCTGCGCGGCTTCGGCTGGCTGGCCAAGCTGGAAAACCTGATTTACCGCCTGGCCGGCGTCAACCCGAAAGAAGGCCAGGGCTGGAAAGCCTACGCCATCTCGCTGCTGCTGTTCAGCGTGATCGGCACGCTGGCCACCTACGCGCTGCAGCGCCTGCAAATCTGGCTGCCGCTGAATCCCCAGGCCATGGCCAATGTCTCGCCGGATTCGGCGTTCGACACCGCCGTCAGCTTTGTCGCCAACACCAACTGGCAGGGCTATAGCGGCGAACAGACCATGAGCTATCTGACCCAGATGCTGGTGCTGGCCGGCCAGAACTTCTTCTCGGCCGCCACCGGCATTGCCGTGGCCTATGCGCTGATCCGCGGCTTCGCCGCGCGCTCGGCCAAATCGATCGGCAACTTCTGGGTCGACCTGGTGCGCTCGACCCTGTACATCCTGCTGCCGCTGTCGCTGATCCTGGCGGTGGTGCTGATGGCGCAGGGTGTGATTCAGAACTTCTCGCCGTACCAGCAAGTGCAACTGCTCGATCCAGTCACTTATAGCCAGCCTAAAACCGGCGCCGACGGCCAGCCGCTGCTGGACGCCCAGGGCCAGCCGGTCACCGAAACGCTGACCGCCACCACGCAAACCATCGCCATGGGGCCGGTGGCCTCGCAGGAAGCGATCAAAATGCTGGGCACCAACGGTGGCGGCTTCTTCAACGCCAACTCGGCCCACCCCTATGAAAATCCTACGGCGCTGAGCAACTTCCTGCAGATGCTGGCGATCTTCATCATTCCGGCCGGCCTGTGCTTCGCCTTCGGCCGCATGGTCGGCGACCGCCGCCAGGGCTGGGCCGTGCTGGGCGCGATGACCTTGCTGTTCGTGCTCTGCACCTGCGTGGTGATGAGCGCCGAGCAGAGCGCCCATCCGGCGCTGCAGGCACTGAATATCGACCAGAGCCAGGGCTATATGGAAGGCAAGGAAACCCGCTTCGGCATCTCCGCCTCGACGCTGTTCGCGGCCGTTACCACCGCCGCCTCGTGCGGCGCGGTCAACGCCATGCACGACTCGTTCACACCGCTGGGCGGCATGATCCCGATGCTGCTGATCCAGTTCGGCGAAGTGATCTTCGGCGGCGTCGGCACCGGCCTGTACGGCATGCTGGTGTTCGCCATCATGGCGGTCTTCATCGCCGGCCTGATGATCGGCCGCACGCCGGAATATCTGGGCAAGAAAATCCAGGCCTATGAAATGAAGATGACCTCGATCGCCATCCTGGTGACGCCGACGCTGGTGCTGGCCGGCACCGCCATCGCCGTGCTGTGCGACGCCGGCAAGGCCGGCATCGCCAACCCCGGCGCCCACGGCTTCTCGGAAATCCTGTACGCCTTCAGCTCGGCCGCCAACAACAACGGCTCGGCGTTTGCCGGCCTGTCGGCCAACACGCCGTTCTACAACAGCATGCTGGCGGTGGCCATGTGGTTTGGCCGCTTCGCCATGATCGTGCCGATCCTGGCGATCGCCGGCTCGCTGGCCGGCAAGCAGCGCCTCGACGCCAACGCCGGCACCATGCCGACCCACGGCGGCATGTTCATCGGCCTGCTGTGCGGCGTGGTGGTGCTGGTCGGGGTGCTGAACTACGTGCCGGCACTGGCACTGGGCCCGGTCGTCGAACACCTGCAGCTGTTTGCCAAATAAGGAATTACCATGTCACAAGCTACTCAAAAAGAGGCGACCTTGTTCACCAATCCGCCCGCCCGCAAACTGCGCATGTTTGACTCCCAGTTGGTGGTGCCGGCGATTGCCGACTCGTTCCGCAAGCTGCATCCGCGCACCCAGTTGCGCAGCCCGGTGATGTTCGTGGTCTACGTCGGCAGCATCATCACCACCCTGCTGGCGGCGCAGGCGCTAAGCGGCCACGGCGAAGCGCCGTTCGGCTTCATCGCCGCCACCGCCGTCTGGCTGTGGTTCACGGTGCTGTTCGCCAACTTCGCCGAAGCGCTGGCCGAGGGCCGCAGCAAGGCGCAGGCGGCCTCGCTGCGCAGCCTGAAGCAGACCGTCACCGCCAAAAAGCTGGCGACGCCGAAGCACGGCACCACCTGGCTGCCGCAGCCGGCGCTGGACCTGCGCAAGGGCCATTACATTCTGGTCGAAGCAGGCGACGTCATTCCGATCGACGGCGAAGTGATCGAAGGCGTGGCCTCGGTCGACGAAAGCGCCATCACCGGCGAATCGGCGCCGGTGATCCGCGAATCGGGCGGCGACTTTTCCTCCGTCACCGGCGGCACCCGCGTGCTGTCGGACTGGCTGGTGGTGCGCGTCACCGCCAATCCGGGCGAAACCTTCCTCGACCGCATGATCTCGATGGTGGAGGGCGCCAAGCGCCAGAAAACCCCGAACGAGATCGCCCTGACGATTTTGCTGGTGGCGCTGACCATCGTGTTCCTGATCGTCACCGTGACCCTGCTGCCGTTCTCGCTGTTCTCGGTCGGCGCCGCCGGCGCCGGCACGCCGGTCAGCATCACCGTGCTGATCGCCTTGCTGGTGTGCCTGATCCCGACCACCATTGGCGGCCTGCTGAGCGCGATCGGCGTGGCCGGCATGAGCCGCATGATGCAGGCCAACGTGATCGCCACCTCGGGCCGCGCGGTGGAAGCCGCCGGCGACGTCGACGTGCTGCTGCTGGATAAAACCGGCACCATCACGCTGGGCAACCGCCAGGCCTCGAGCTTCGTGCCGGCGCCGGGCGTCAGCGAACAGCAACTGGCGGACGTCGCGCAACTGGCCTCGCTGGCCGACGACACGCCGGAAGGCCGCAGCATCGTGGTGCTGGCCAAGCAAAAGTTCAACATCCGCGAACGCGAAATGGCGTCGCTGAACGCCACCTTCGTGCCGTTCACCGCGCAAACCCGCATGTCCGGCATCGACCTGCCGGGCGCGGATGGCACGGTACGCGCCGTGCGCAAGGGCGCGGCCGACACCGTGCGCCAGTATGTCGCCGCGCTGGGCCAGCCGTATCCGAACGAAATCGCCCGCAGCGTCGACGATATAGCGCGTCGCGGCAGCACGCCGCTGGTGGTGGTCGATGGCGACCGCGTGATGGGCGTGGTCGAACTGAAAGACATCGTCAAGGGCGGCATCAAGGAACGCTTTGCCGAACTGCGCCGCATGGGCATCAAGACCGTGATGATCACCGGCGACAACAAGCTGACCGCCGCCGCCATCGCCGCCGAAGCCGGCGTCGACGACTTCCTGGCCGAAGCCACGCCGGAAGACAAGCTCAAGTTGATCCGCAGCTACCAGGCCGAAGGCCGGCTGGTGGCGATGACCGGCGACGGCACCAACGACGCCCCGGCGCTGGCCCAGGCCGACGTCGCGGTGGCGATGAACTCCGGCACCCAGGCCGCCAAGGAGGCCGGCAACATGGTCGATCTCGATTCGAACCCGACCAAGCTGCTGGAAATCGTTGAAATCGGCAAACAGATGCTGATGACGCGCGGCTCGCTGACGACGTTCTCGATCTCGAACGACATCGCCAAATACTTTGCCATCATCCCGGCGGCGTTTGTCGGCACCTACCCGCAGCTGAAGGCGCTCGACATCATGCAACTGGCCAGCCCGGCCTCGGCGATCATGTCGGCGGTGATCTTCAACGCCCTGATCATCATGGTGCTGATCCCGCTGGCACTGAAAGGCGTGCCATACCGGGCCATCGGCGCGGTGGCGCTGCTGCGCCGCAACCTGCTGCTGTACGGCGTCGGCGGCATCATCCTGCCGTTCATCGGCATCAAGGCCATCGATCTGCTGCTGGCCGCCCTCAACCTCGTTTAATCTCACGCCCCCTCGCTGGACGAGGGGGCAGCAAGGAGTTCCCATGGCATCGCAACTGCGTCCCGCCCTCACCATCTTCGCCGCACTGACCGTGCTCTGCGGCGTCATCTACCCGCTGGCCGTCAGCGGCATCGGCCAGACCGCCTTCGCCGACCAGGCCAATGGCAGCCTGGTCAGCGTCAACGGCAAAGTGGTCGGCTCGGCGCTGATCGGCCAGGCCTTCACCTCGCCGCAGTACTTCTGGAGCCGGCCGTCGGCCACCGCGCCGATGCCCAACAACGCCAGCGGCTCGAGCGGCGCCAACCAGGGGCCGACCAACCCGGCCCTGATCGACGCCGTCAAAGGCCGCATCGACGCGCTGCACGCTGCCGACGCCGCGGTGGGCGTCCACAACAGCGCAGCGATCCCGGTCGACCTGGTGACTGCTTCGGCCAGCGGCCTCGATCCCGAGATCAGCCTGGCCGCCGCCCGTTACCAGGCCGGCCGCATCGCTGCCGCGCGCCGCGTCAGCAGCGAGCAGGTGCTGGCGCTGATCGCCCGCGAGCAGCAGAAACAGTGGTTCGGCTTCTTCGGTGAAAGCCGCGTCAATGTCCTGGCGCTGAACCTGGCGCTGGACCGGGCGGCGCATATGGCCACCCCGCCGGACCACGGCTAAGGGTACAATCCGCGCATGGCCCTGTTCCCCCACGATTCCGTCCGACCCGACCCCGATGCGCTGCTGGCGCAGGTGCAGGCACAGGAACGCAAGGCCGCGCGCGGCAAGCTGCGGATCTACTTCGGCGCCTCGGCCGGCGTCGGCAAAACCTACGCCATGCTGGCCGCCGCCCGCAAACTGCAGGCCGACGGCCAGCCGGTGCTGGTCGGCGTGGTGGAAACCCACGGCCGCGCCGACACCGCCGCCATGCTGGCCGGGCTGCCGCTGCTGGCGCCCCGCCAGGTCGCCTACCGTGGCAAACAGATCGCCGAGTTCGACCTCGATGGCGCGCTGGCGGCCCAGCCGCCCTTGATCCTGATGGACGAACTGGCGCACAGCAACGCGCCCGGCTCGCGCCATCCGAAGCGCTGGCAAGACGTCGAAGAACTGCTGGACGCCGGCATCGACGTGCTCACCACCGTCAACGTGCAGCATCTGGAAAGCCTGAACGACGTGGTGGGCGGCATCACCGGCATCCGTGTCGCCGAAACCGTGCCCGACACCGTGTTCGACCAGGCCGACGAAGTGGTGCTGGTCGACCTGCCGGCCGACGAACTGCTGGCGCGCCTGCAAAGCGGCAAGGTCTACCAGGCGGCGCAAGCCGAACGCGCCTCCAGGAACTTCTTCCGCAAAGGCAACCTGATCGCGCTGCGCGAACTGGCCTTGCGCCGCACTGCCGACCGCGTCGAAGACGACGTCCGCGCCTACCGGGTCGAAAAATCGATTGCCGACATCTGGAAGACCGGCGCCGCGCTGCTGGCCTGCGTCGGCCCGCGCGCCGACGGCGAGCACACGGTGCGCAGCACGGCGCGCCTGGCCAGCCAGCTGGGCACCGGCTGGCACGCGGTGTACGTCGAAACGCCGGCGCTGCAGCGGCTGCCGGCGGCGCAGCGCGAACAGATCCTCAAACACCTCAAGCTGGCCGAAGACCTCGGCGCCAGCACCGCGGTGCTGTCCGGCGCCGACATCGCTGCCGCCGCGCTGGACTACGCACGCAGCCATAATCTGTCCAAGCTGGTGCTGGGCCGCGCGCACCGCACCGTCTGGCCGCAGCCGTGGCGCACACCGCACCTGAAACGGCTGGCACAGCAGGCGCCCGACCTCGACCTGATCGAAATCGGCACCCCGCGCCGGCAGCCGGCCAGCGCGCGCGCGGCCGCGGCCGACGATGCCGCGTCGAGCAGCGCGGCCAGCGCGGGCAACTGGGGCGGCGTCGATGGCGCGGCCCGCAGCGAGGCCGACGCCGCGGCCGATGCCGATGCTGACGCCGCCAGCGCCGCCCAGCGCCGCCGCGCCACCGGCTACCTGGTGGCCGCCGCGGCCAGCCTCGCCACCGCGCTGATCGCGACGCCGCTGCTGGCCTGGCTGGACCTGGCCAACATCGCCATGCTGTTCCTGCTGGTGGTGGTGCTGGTGGCGGTGCGCCACGGCCGCGGGCCGTCGGTGCTGGCGACTTGCGTCAGCGTCGCCAGCTTCGACTTCTTCTTCGTGCCGCCGCGCTTCACGCTGGCCGTCAGCGACTTCCAGTACGTGATCACCTTCGTGGTGATGCTGGCGGTGGGCCTGATCACCGGCCACCTGACGGCCGGCCTGCGCTTCCAGGCGCGGGTGGCCGCGCAGCGCGAGCGGCGCGCGCGGGCGCTGTACGAATTTGCCCGCGAACTGTCCGGCGCCCTGCAAACCGAGCAAATCTTCGACAGCACCCAGCGCGTGATCCAGCACGCCTTCCGCGCGCGCGCCACGCTGCTGCTGCCGGACGACGCTGGCCGGCTGCAGCTGCCGCCGTTCGAGCGCGCCAACCTGATGGCCGACAGCGCCAGCCGCGCGCACCTGTCGGTGCTCGACACCGGCATCGCCCAATGGGCCTACGACCGCGCCGAACCGGCCGGCCTCGGCACCGGCACCCTGCCGGCCAGCCGCATCTTTTACCTGCCGCTGGTGGCGCCGATGCGCACCCGCGGCGTGCTGGCGATCGAGCCGCAGCAGCGGCGCTGGATCCTGATCCCGGAGCAGCGCCAGCAGATCGACACCTTCGCCGCGCTGGCCGCCATCGCGCTGGAGCGGGTGCACTACATCGACGTCGCCCAGAGCGCGCTGGTCAGCATGGAATCCGAGCGGCTGCGCAACTCGCTGCTGGCGGCGCTGTCGCACGACCTGCGCACCCCGCTGACCTCGCTGGTTGGCCTGTCCGAATCGCTGGCCGGCTCACGGCCGGCGCTCAGCGACGCCCAGCAGGACGTGGCGCGCGCGCTGCACGACGAGGCGCTGCGCATGAGCACCATGGTGGCCAACCTGCTCGACATGGCGCGCATCCAGAGCGGCGAAGTCAAATTCAATCTGCAATGGCAGCCGCTGGAAGAAGTGGTCGGCAGCGCGCTGCGCGCCAGCGGCGCCACGCTGCGGGCGCACCACGTCAGCACCCAGCTGCCGGCCGACCTGCCGCTGCTGCACTACGACGCCGTGCTGATCGAGCGGGTGCTGGCCAACCTGCTGGAAAACGCCGCCAAATACACGCCGGCCGGCGCCCACATTGCGATCGGCGCGGCGCTGCACGGCGCCTGGATCGCCATCACCGTCAGCGACGACGGCCCCGGCCTGCCGGCCGGGCGCGAGGAGGCGCTGTTTGAAAAATTCACCCGCGGCGAGCGCGAATCGGCCAAGCCCGGCGTCGGCCTGGGGCTGGCGATCTGCCGCGCCATCGTCGAGGCGCATGGCGGCCAGATCCGCGCCGGCCGCGGCGCCGCCGGCGGCGCCGCCTTCACCTTCACGCTGCCGCTTGGCACACCACCGGCGATGCCGGACGAGGAACCCCATGACTGATCATGCCGCGACCGCCCCGACTGCCCTGCTGGTCGAAGACGAACCGCAAATCCGCCGCTTCGTGCGCGCCGCGCTGGAAGAGGAGGGCTGGCAAGTGTTTGAAGCCGGCGGCCTGCAGCGCGGCCTGATCGACGCCGGCACCCGCAAGCCCGACCTGATCGTGCTCGACCTCGGCCTGCCGGACGGCGACGGCATCGACTTCGTCACCGACCTGCGCAAATGGTCGTCGGTGCCGGTGATCGTGCTGTCGGCGCGCGTCAACGAGGCCGACAAAATCCGCGCACTGGACGCCGGCGCCGACGATTACCTGAGCAAGCCGTTTGGCGTCGGCGAACTGCTGGCGCGGGTGCGCGCCACGCTGCGCCGGCAGCGCCAGCCGGCCGCCGACCAAGGCGGGATGGTGCGCTTTGGCGAGGTGGCGGTCGACCTGCAGCACCGGCGCGTCACGCGCGGCGGCGAACACGTGCACCTGACGCCAACCGAATACCGGCTGCTGGCGGTGCTGGTGGCGAACGCCGGGCGGGTGATGAGCAACCCGCAGCTGCTGCGCGCGGTGTGGGGGCCGTCGCAGTCGGAAAACGGCCACTACCTGCGGATCTACATGGGCCACCTGCGCCACAAGCTGGAGCAGGACCCGACCCAGCCGCGCTACCTGCTGACTGAAACCGCGGTCGGCTACCGCCTGCAGCTGCCCGCATGAGCGCCGCAGCTGCGGGGGCAGACCCCTGTTGGCCGGGCGGCGGCTTCAGTCGCGGACCATGATGTCATAGCCCTTGTCGCTGCTCAGCTGCTGGAAGTGGCGGCGCTGCAACATCTGCATCATTTGCGAGCCGGCCTTGCTGGCCACCACCAGCCGCCGCTGCTGGTAGCGGGTGCAGAAGAAATTCACCATCACCGATCCCAGGCCGGCGCCGCGCTGCGCCGGCGCCACCGCCAGCGCGTGCAGCTCGCGCTCCGGCCCCTTGTTGCCGTCCAGGCCCAGCACCATCATGTAGGCCGCCAGCTGGCCATCGATCTCGGATACCCAGAACTCGATCGGCACCACGGTCTGGCCGCCGTGCCAGACGTCGCGCAGGGCCGCGCCCTCGATGATGCCCTGGCTGAAGCTGTTGCTCAGCGCCGCCTGGTGCACGGCGTCCTGCACGCGCTGGTCGAAGGCGCCATCCTCGCCGCCGGCGTTGGTCAGCGCGATGATGGCCGGCACATCGGCCAGCACCGCGCGGCGGATGGTCGACTCCAGCCGGCGCCGGCGCCGTTCGCGGCGCGCCTGGCGCTGGAAGCTGCGCGCATGGCGGGCGGTGCGCTCGAACAGCAGCCGGCCCTGCCACGCCAGCAGCGCCGCCAGGCCGTAGCCGGCCGCGCTCTGCAGCAGATCGTAGACCAGCATCGGCGGGCTGTCGTGGTGGCGCGTCAGATAAAAATCGGCCACGCGGGCGACGCTGGCGCCCAGCACCGCCAGCGCGGTGGCGCCGGGGCCGAGCCGCCACGCCACCAGCACCACCGCCAGCGTGTAAAACAGGCCAAAGGAAATGGTCGGGCCGCTGCCGACATCGAGCAGGAAAATCGCGGCGATCAGCACGGCGGCGCCGGCCGCGATGCTGCGCGGGCTGGCCGCGCGCAGGCGCGCGCCGAGGCGGCGAAAAGAGAGCAGGATAGACATGGCCGTCAGGCTAAGGGATGGACGGTTGCGCTACAACTTAAGATTTGTAGCAGTTTGTTTCATAAATTTCAATATATTTAACAAAGTTGCGTTTCGTTAATTACTTGCTCAGCGTGCGCATCGCTTGCTCCAGGCCGTTCATGGTCAGCGCGTACATGCGCTGGTGCATCAGCTGGCGGATGATGGCGATCGACTGCCGGTACTGCCACAGGTGCTCGGGCTCGGGATTGAGCCAGACGCATTTCGGAAACGCCGCCGTGAAGCGCGCCAGCCAGGCGCTGCCGGCTTCCTCGTTGTTGTACTCGACCGAGCCGCCCGGCTGCAGGATCTCGTAGGGACTCATGGTGGCATCGCCGACGAAGATCAGCTTGGTGTCCGGCGGGTATTTGCGCAGGATGTCCCAGGTCGGGAAGCGCTCCGAGTGGCGGCGCCGGTTGTTCTGCCACAGGTGGTCGTACACGCAGTTGTGGAAGTAGAAGAACTCCATGTTCTTGAATTCCGACCGGGACGCCGAGAACAGCTCCTCGGTGCGTTCGATGTGGTCGTCCATGCTGCCGCCGACGTCGAACAGCATCAGCACCTTGATGTTGTTCTTGCGCTCGGGCCGCATCCTGATGTCCAGGTAGCCGGCGTTGCTGGCGGTGGCGCGGATGGTGTCGTCCAGCGCAAGTTCGTCGGCCGCGCCCTGGCGCGCGAACTTGCGCAGCCGCCGCAGTGCCACCTTGATGTTGCGGGTGCCGAGTTCGCGCTCGCCGTCGTAGTCCTTGTAGGTGCGCGCCTCCCACACCTTGACCGCCGTGCGGTTGCCGCCCTTGCCGCCGATGCGCACGCCCTCCGGGTTGGTGCCGCCGTGGCCGAACGGCGAGGTGCCGCCGGTGCCGATCCACTTGCTGCCGCCCTCGTGGCGCTCCTGCTGTTCCTTGAGCAGTTCGCGCAAGCGGTCCATCAGCTTGTCGTAGCCGAATTTTTCCAGCGCGGCAATCTGCTCCGGCGTCAGCTCGCGCTTCATGCGCTGCACCAGCCAGTCGAGCGGCACGCCGCCCTGTTCATCGAGCGCCGCGGCGATACCCTTGAAGTACAGGCCGAAGGCGCGGTCGAACTTGTCGAAGTGGGCCTCGTCCTTGACCAGCGTCAGCCGCGACAGGTAGTAAAAATCGTCCAGCGAGCCAAGGATGACCTGCTTTTGCAGCGCCTCCAGCAAGGTCAGGAACTCCTTGATGGTGACCGGGATCCTGGCATCCTTGAGCGTGAAAAAGAAATCGATCAGCATGTCAGCGCACTCCGTGCCGCGCCAGCCGGTCGCGCAGCTGGGCCTTGATCTCCGGCCACTCGCCGGCCGCGATGCTGTACATGACCGTGTCGCGCACGGTGCCGTCGCGGCGCTGCGCGTGGTGGCGCAGCACGCCGTCCTTCTTCGCGCCGAGCCGCTCGATGGCAGCCTGCGACGCGTGGTTGAAATTGTCGGTACGCAGGCCCACCAGCGCCGCCCCCAGCGTCTCGAAGGCGTGCGTCAACAGCAGCAGCTTGCAGGTGGTGTTGACGTGGGTGCGCTGCCAGCGCCGCGCGTACCAGGTGTAGCCGATTTCCAGGCGGCCGATGGCCGGCACGATGTCGTGGTAGCTGGTGGTGCCGATCAGCGTGCCGCTGCCGGCGTCGATCACGGCGAACGCCAGCCGGGTGGGGCGCTGCCCGATGGCCTTGTAGATGTAGGCATCGACCTCGTCCGGCGCCGGCACCGAGGTCACGCGCAGGTGCCACAGCTCGCCGTCGCTGGCGGCCGCGCGCAGGCCGCCGGCGTGGTGCGCGCCGAGCGGCTCCAGCCGTACGCCATGCAGCGCCAGCGTGACCGGCAGCGGCGTGTCGAACGTCGCGCTCATCGGTTCATGCGCGCCATGGCGACCAGGCGCTCGAACAGGTGCACGTCCTGCTCGTTCTTCAGCAGCGCGCCGTGCAGCGGCGGCACGATGGCCTTGGCGTCCTGGCTGCGCAGCGCCTCGGGCGGGATGTCCTCCGCCATCAAGAGCTTGAGCCAGTCGAGGAACTCCGAGGTGGACGGCTTCTTCTTCAGGCCCTGCACCTCGCGCAGCTGGTAAAAGGTCTGCAGCGCCTGCGCCAGCAGGTCGCGCTTCAGGTGCGGGTAGTGCACCTGCACGATTTGCGCCATGGTGTCGCGGTCGGGGAACTGGATGTAGTGGAAGAAGCAGCGGCGCAGGAAGGCGTCCGGCAGCTCCTTCTCGTTGTTGGAGGTGATGATGACCAGCGGCCGGTGCAGCGCCCGCACCATCTCGCGCGTCTCGTAGACATAGAACTCCATGCGGTCCAGCTCGCGCAGCAGGTCGTTGGGGAACTCGATGTCGGCCTTGTCGATTTCATCGATCAGCAGCACCACCGGCTCGGGCGCGGTGAAGGCCTGCCACAGCACGCCCTTGACGATGTAGTTGTGGATGTCGCGCACGCGCTCGTCGCCGAGCTGGGAATCGCGCAGGCGCGAGACAGCGTCGTACTCATACAGGCCCTGCTGCGCCTTGGTGGTGGACTTGACGTGCCACTGCAGCAGCGGCCGGTCGAGCGCGGCCGCGACCTCCTCGGCCAGCATGGTCTTGCCGGTGCCGGGCTCGCCCTTGATCAGCAGCGGGCGTTGCAGGGTGAGGGCGGCGTTGACGGCCAGTTTGAGGTCGGCGGTGGCCACGTAGTGGTCGGAACCTTCGAAGCGAGCGGTGGTCATGCGGATTTCCTGGTGAGCGACGTGAAAACAGTATAGAAGGAAACGCCGGCGCGCGGCATGCGACCGAAGCGTGTTGTTTGTAAAAAATACTTGGGTTAGAATCCTTGAAGATATAGAGCAAAAGTCAATAGAATTGACGCGTGGTAGTAGTATCCGAGATCGCAGCATCCGATTACTTACTTAGAGACACCATGAAAAAACTCCCCGCACTCCTCGTGCTCGCAGGCTTGTCGCACATCGCCGCTGTCCACGCGGCCGACGTGGTCGGCAATGTCCAGAACGCCAAAGCCAAGATCGAAATGTGCATCGGCTGCCATGGCATCCCCGGCTACAAGGCCACGTTTCCCGAAGTGTTCCAGGTGCCGATGATCGGCGGCCAGTCGGCCAAGTATATCGAGAACGCGCTGCAGGCCTACAAGAAGGGCGAGCGCAAGCACCCATCGATGCGCGGCATCGCCGCCAGCCTGAGCGACCAGGACATTGCCGACGTGGCGGCGTTCTATTCGCAGCAGACCCGCACGGCAGACCCGAAATGAGGAGCGCTCCCATGAAACGCATTATCGCCATCCTGGCCTGCGCGCTGGCCGCGTTCACCGCCGCCGGCGCCCACGCGGCCGGCAACATCGACGCCGGCAAGGCGCTGACCGACAAATACGCCTGCTTCAGCTGCCACGGCAAGGACTTCAACAGCCCGATCGACCCCAGCTATCCGAAGCTGGCCGGCCAGCACCGCGACTACCTGGAGCACGCGCTGCGGGCCTACAAGCGCGGCGACGCCGCCAACGGCCGCAGCAACGCCATCATGACCGGCCAGGTCAAGCCGCTGAGCGACCAGGACATCAAGGACCTGGCGGCCTACCTGCACAGCCTGCCAGGCACGCTGGCCACCCACCGCTAAACGCCGAAACTCCGGGGTCAGGTCCTCCATTTCTACACGAGCTGTGCCGTAGGCGCACCTACGGCACAGCTCGTGTAGAAATGGAGGACCTGACCCCGTCGTTACATGACCCCGTCGTTACAGGCGGCGGCGGATGGCGTCGAGGTAGGCGGCGCCGT
Source organism: Duganella sp. 1224 (assembly GCF_013408245.1). Classification (GTDB taxonomy): domain Bacteria; phylum Pseudomonadota; class Gammaproteobacteria; order Burkholderiales; family Burkholderiaceae_D; genus Rugamonas. The sequence continues at coordinate 748,515 of NZ_JACBYS010000002.1, read as the reverse complement.
CGGGCGGGGTGCCGGTGCGCTGGGCGTTCCAGATCATCTCGCCCAGGCATTCCATGATCTCGTGCTGCGCCGCGTGGGCATCGTCCAGCTTCAGCGTCAGCTGCGTGGCCAGCGCGCGGATGCCGGGCGGCTGGTCGATCGAGATCTGCTCGTCGATCGACAGGTGCATCGACAAGTGCAGGAACGGATTGGCTTGCGCGCCCTCGACCTGGTAGTCGCGCGTCAGCGCCGTGTCGACGTCGGCCAGCACGTCGTGGTATTCGGGATGGTGACGGATCCAGTCGGCCGCCATGGTTTCGATCGGCGTCAGCGGTTCGCGCGCCTGCTGCTTGCGGTAGGCGGCGCAAAAGAAGCGGCGCACATCGTCGGAGGATGGATTAAACATAGGCCGCCATTGTACGGAAAAACCGCGGGACCGTCAGAGACGGCCCCGCGCTCGGCATCATGCGCTGTTTTTCTGCCCGGCCGCCGGTTCGGCGCACGCGCAGTCGTCCGTGGTGGGCGGCAGCGGCTTGGGCGGCGGCGTCGCGCTGTTGCGCGGCGCGTGCGGCTGGCGCAGGTAGCGCGAGCCGTGGTGACGGCGGTCGTGGCCGTTGGCCGGCCACGTCAGGAAGCGCGACAGCTCCTGCAGCGCGCGCTGGTAGACGTCGCGCTTGAATTCAATCACCACGTCCAGCGGCACCCAGTAGTCGTGCCAGCGCCAGGCGTCAAACTCCGGATGGTCGGTCAGCCGCAGGTTGACGTCGTTGTCGCGCGCGCACATCCGCAACAGGAACCAGATCTGCTTCTGGCCACGGTAATGGCCGCGGATTTCCCGCTTGATGAAGTGGTCCGGCACCTCGTAGCGCAGCCAGTCGCGGGTGCGACCGACAATCTTGACGTGCTCGGCCCGCAGACCGATTTCCTCTTCCAGCTCGCGATACATCGCCTGCTCCGGCGTTTCGCCGTACTTGATGCCGCCTTGCGGAAACTGCCATGAGTGCTCGCGCACCCGCTTGCCCCACCACACCTCGTTCTGGGCGTTCAGCAGGATGATGCCGACGTTGGGCCGAAACCCTTCACGATCGAGCATATTGCACCTCAAACTTTCTGCCGCTGAGCTCCCTGTCTTATCTTTTTGCCCACAAAACAGCACGCCAGCGCGGTTTTCGGGGTGCGAAAACGGCCGGCGGGCCCTGATTTGAACGCATTTGTATAAAGTATGGGTGCATCAGCCAGCTAATCCTTTAAAATTAGGTTGATTATAACTCTCTCTTTTTAAAAAGAATTCACCGTATGCGCGCGTCACGTTTTTTTATTTCCACGCTTAAAGAAGCTCCTTCGGATGCCGAGATCGTCAGTCATCAGTTAATGATGCGCGCCGGCATGATCAAACGCCTGGGTTCGGGCATCTACACCTACATGCCGATGGGCCTGAAAATCATCCGCAAGGTCGAAGCCATCGTGCGCGAAGAAATGAACCAGTCGGGCGCCATCGAGCTGCTGATGCCCCTGATTCAGCCGGCCGAGCTGTGGCAGGAGACCGGCCGCTGGGACAAGATGGGCGCCGAACTGCTGCGCATCAAGGACCGCCACGGCCGCGAGTTCGCCTTCCAGCCGACCGCCGAGGAAGTGATCACCGATGTTGTCCGTTCGGAAATAAAATCCTATCGTCAACTACCGTTGAATTTTTACCACATCCAGACCAAGTTCCGCGACGAGCGCCGCCCGCGCTTCGGCCTGATGCGTGGCCGCGAGTTCACCATGAAGGATGCGTACTCGTTCGACCGCGACCTGGCCGGCATGCAGGCGTCGTACAAGATCATGTATGACGCCTATGTGCGGATTTTCAACCGTTTCGGCCTGAAGTTCCGTGCGGTGGCAGCCGATAACGGCGCCATCGGCGGCACCGGTTCGCACGAATTCCATGTCATCGCCAGCACCGGCGAGGACGCGCTGGTGTACTGCCCGACCTCCGACTACGCCGCCAACATGGAAGCGGCCGAGGCGCTGCCGGTCAGCGCCACCCGTCCGGCCGCGGCCCAGCCGCTGACCAAGGTGGCCACGCCCGACGCCACCAAGTGCGAGCTGGTGGCCGAGCAGCTCAAGCTGCCGCTGGCGCAGACCGTCAAGACCTTGGCGCTGACCGTCGAGCAGGAAACCGACGGCAAGGTGAGCAAGCAGTACTTCATGCTGCTGTTGCGCGGCGACCACGAACTGAACGAGATCAAGGTGGCCAAGGTGCCGGGCCTGGCCGCGCACCGCTTCTCGACCGAGGCGGAAATCCTCGAAGTCTACGGCACCGTGCCGGGCTACCTGGGCCCGATCGGCACCAAGGCGCCGGTCACCGTGGTGGCCGACCGCACCGTGGCCAACATGGCCGACTTCGTCTGCGGCGCGAACGACGCCGGCCACCACTACAGCGGCGCCAACTGGGGCCGCGACTGCGCCGAGCCGGCCATCGTGGCCGACCTGCGCAACGTGGTCGAGGGCGACGCCTCGCCGGACGGCCAGGGCGTGCTGGCGATCGAGCGCGGCATCGAGGTGGGCCACGTGTTCCAGCTGGGCACGGCCTACTCGGAAGCCATGAAAGCCACCTTCCTGGATGAAAACGGCAAGCCGGCGCCGCTGCAGATGGGCTGCTACGGCATCGGCGTGACGCGCATCCTGGGCGCCGCCATCGAGCAGAACTTCGACGACAAGGGCATCATCTGGCCAGCCGCGCTGGCGCCGTTCGAGCTGGTGCTGTGCCCGATGGGCATGGACCGCAGCGAGGCGGTCAAGCAGGCGGCCGAGCAGCTGTACGCCGAGGCGGTGGCGGCGGGCATCGACGTCATCATCGACGACCGCGGCCTGCGTCCGGGCCAGATGTTTGCCGACTGGGAGCTGATCGGCGTGCCGCACCGCGTGGTGATCGGCGACCGCGGCCTGAAGGAAGGCAACCTGGAATACCAGGGCCGCCGCGACACCGAAGCGACCGCCGTGCCGGTGGCCGAGGCGCTGGCCTTTATCAAAGGCAAAATGGCGCAGTGATGGACGGCGCGCGTCATCCCGGCGCAAGCCGGGATCCATGCTGCGCCGGGCGGGACGCTCAGCATGGCGCGCGGCGGCGCAGCGCCCGGCGTGCGCCGGGGCGACGGTGGTTGCTGGCGCTGGTGCTGGCAGGCTGCGCGCCGCTGGCGCTGGCCGGCAACCAGAAGGAAGAGGCGCTGGCCGACTCGGTGCGGCTGGCGCTGTCCAACGCCATCAAGGACGCCACGCCGCCCACGCCCACCTTCCGCAACCCGTCCGACGCCGCGCGCTACCGCAACTGGCTGGAGACCATGTCCTACCGGCTGAAGCGCAAGCTGCCGGATGACCAGACCCGCAACGAATTCCTCGCCACCGTGTGGTACGAGGCGCGCCGCGCCGGCCTCGATCCGGGCATGGTGCTGGGGCTGATCCAGGTGGAATCGGCCTACCGCAAGTACGCGGTGTCGATCGTCGGCGCGCGCGGCTACATGCAGGTGATGCCGTTCTGGACCAACATCATCGGCGACCGCAACCGCCGCGCCTTATTCGACATGCAGACCAATCTGCGCTACGGCTGCTCGATCCTGCGCATGTACCTGGACATGGAGGCCGGCAATCTGTACCTGGCGCTGGGCCGCTACAACGGCAGCCGCGGCAAGCCGGACTACCCGAACGCGGTGCTGGCCGCGTGGAATAACTGGAAATAAAAAAAACCGGGGTCAGTGCCGACATTCGGACATTGGATCGCGAGCGACCCAATGTCCGAATGTCGGCACTGACCCCGGTTTTTGTGTGCAGATTATTTCAGGTGGTCGGAAATGAGCTTGGTCATTTCGAACATGGAAACCTGGGCTTTGCCGCCGAATACGGCTTTCAGTTTGTCGTCGGCGTTGATGTTGCGGCGGTTGGCGGCGTCTTGCAGATCGTGCTTTTTGATGTAATCCCACACCTTTTTGGTGACTTCGGTGCGTGGCAGCGGGGCGGCGCCCACCACGGCGGCCAGCGAGGCCGATGGGGTCAGTTCTTTCATGAAGGCGGCGTTAGGCTTGCGCGCGGCCGGCTTTTTGGCGGCTGGTTTCGCGGCGGCTTTTACCGGTGCTGCTGCTTTCTTCGCGGCTGGTTTCGCCGCGGGTTTCTTTGCTGGTGCTGCTGGGGTTTTTTTGGCTGTTGCCATATTCGAGCCTCCTTAACGAACACATAGAAAATTGCGCAATTGATCGCACCGGCTAATATTGGTGGGGATTTAACCGGTGCGCAAGTGTTTTTCGCGTTTTTTCCCGGAAACACCACGTAAACAAGGGGCAAAACCCCGGTTTACGTGAGCGAGGCCGCTTTCGACAGCGCGCCGCGCCGCTTAGCGCAGGCCCGGCATCATGCCCTTCATGGCGCGCATCATCTTCATCATGCCGCCGCCGGACAGCTTTTTCATCATCGTTTGCATCTGCTCGAACTGGTTCAGCATGCGGTTGACTTCCTGCACCTGGACGCCGGCGCCGGCGGCGATGCGGCGCTTGCGGGTGGCCTTGATCAACTCCGGCTTGGCCCGTTCGGCCGGGGTCATGGCGTCGATGATGCCGACCATGCGCCGCACCTGCTTGTCGGCCTGGTCCATGTTGGCGTTGCCGGCCGCCTGCTGGAACTGCGCCGGCAGCTTGTCGACCAGACTGGCCATGCCGCCCATCTTCTTCATCTGGCCCAGCTGCGCCTTGAAGTCGTTCATGTCAAATTTGCCACCCGACTTGACCTTGTTGGCCAGGTCGGCGGCGGCCTTGGCGTCGACGCCCTTGCGCGCTTCCTCCACCAGCGCCAGGATGTCGCCCATGCCCAGCACGCGGTTGGCCATGCGGGTCGGGTCGAACGCTTCCAGGCCGTCCAGCTTTTCCGACACGCCGGCGAACTTGATCGGCTTGCCGGTGATGTGGCGCACCGACAGCGCCGCGCCGCCGCGCGAGTCGCCATCGAGCTTGGTCAGCACGATGCCGGTCAGCGGCAGCGCGTCGTTGAAGGCCTTGGCGGTGTTGATGGCGTCCTGGCCCAGCATGGCGTCCACCACGAACAGCGTTTCCACCGGCTTGACCGCGCCGTGCACGGCGGCGATCTCCTTCATCATTTCCTCGTCGATGCCGAGACGGCCGGCGGTGTCGATGATCAGCACGTCGTGGTAGTGCTTCCTGGCCCAGTCCAGCGCGTTCAAGGCGATGTCGACCGGCTTGTCCTGCGCGGTGGACGGGAAGAAGTCGGCGCCGACCTGCGCGGTCACCGACTGCAGCTGGGCGATCGCGGCCGGACGGTAGACGTCGGCCGACACGGTCAGCACCTTCTTTTTCTTTTCCTCCTTGAGGTACTTGGCCAGCTTGCCGACGGTGGTGGTTTTACCCACACCCTGCAGGCCGGCCATCAGGATGATGGCGGGCGGCTGCTGGGCAAAGCTCAACTGGGCCGCTTCCGGCCCGAGGTCGGCGCCCATGATGGCAGCCAGCTCGCGCTGCACCACGCCCACCAGCGCCTGGCCCGGCGACAGCGAGGAAATCACTTCCTCGCCCAGGGCTTTTTCTTTGACGCGGGCGATGAATTCGCGCACGGCCGGCAGGGCGACGTCGGCCTCCAGCAGCGCCATGCGCACTTCGCGCAGCATCTCGGCGGTGTTGGCTTCGGTTAGGCGGGCCTCGCCGCGCATGGTCTTGACGACCTTGGCGAGGCGTTGAGTCAGATTATCTAGCATGGTGATGGCGGAGTTGAAGATTGGCCGCCATTTTACCGCATCAGCGCGGCGTCACCAGCTTAAGTACCCGCGTGCCCGAACTGAAGGCGTAACTGTACGGTCCCAGCTGGATCAGGGCATTGGGTGCCCTCAGCAGGCCCGGCAGGGCGCCCAGCTGGTCGCCTGGCTGCCCTGCGACGCCGGCCACCACCGTCTTGACGCCGCCGGCCGGGGTGCGGTAAATCACATTGGCGTTGAGGTCGGCGCTGTAGGCGTCGCTGTTGCCGTCGTCGGCCGCCCCCACGCCGGCCGGCAGCGCGTCGATGGTGGTCACCACGCCGGCCGGCGTCACCTTGCGGTAGGGGCGCGTCAAGGCCACGTTGCGCGGGCTGTCCTTGATATACAGATTGTTGTCGGCATCGAAGCCGACGATATCGGGCGCGTAGAACTTGGCGCCGCTGCCGGTGCCGTCCTGCTGGAAGGTTTCGTTGGCGGCGGCATTGTGCGACAGTTCGCCGGCAAACAGCGCCGGCTTGCCGTCCGTCCCCAGCTTGTAAATCGCCCCGCCGGAAGGATTGTTGTTGCCCAGCGACGTGCGGCCGTTTTCCGCCAGGTACACGGTGCCGGCGCGGTCGACGCCGATACGCACCACGTCGTTGTAGTAGTTCGGGTTCAGGTCGACATTGGTGGCCAGTGTGCTGACCACGCCAGCCGCGCTGATCTTGCGCAGCGCGAAGCGGTCCTCGGTCAAGCTGCCTTGCGGATTGAAGTCCGCCACATAAATGCTGCCGTCCGGGGCGGCGCCCATCAGACGCGGATTCTGGAAGCGGGCGCTGGCCCCCTGGCCATCGACCGGCCCCGACTGCAGATCGTCGGCGCCCGCGATCAGGCTCAGCGCGGGCGTGCCGGGATCCGGATACACATACAGCGTGGCCGACTTGCTCAAGCTGCCGATGGCGGCGGTCACCGTGGCCGTCGAGATGGCGCTGACGCTGGCAGGCGGCTGATAAAAGAGGTTGGCGCCGCTGCTGGCCGACAGGCTGCCGACGCTGCCGCTGGCCAGGGTCCAGGTGGCGGCGCTGCCGGTGGCGGTGCCGGCGCCCAGCGTGATGTTTTTGCCGCCGATGGTCTTGAACACCGGCGCGCTCAATGCCAGCGTTTCCGTGACCGGCGGCGGGGTAACCGTGCCGCTGCTGCCGCCACCGCCGCCACAGGCGGACAAGGCGGTCAGCAGCAATACGGCTGGAAGGGTGGATAACGCGTGGCGGGGGGATGTGGGCATGCTGCCTCCGTTGTAAAAAGAAATATGTTTGCGATTTCGCAAGCCATCGTAAGCCCAGTGGCGGCGTTCAAAGGTGATAATCATCACAAGTTACATTTTTTACAGATATGCTGCTGGGCTTGGTATCATTTCCGCAAGAAAAACTCTCGGGAGACAGGCATGAAATTGAAAGCGATCGGCGTCACGTTGACCGCCCTGGCGCTGTGCGGCACCGCCCAGGCGCAGGAAGTGGTGCGGCTGGGCAACCTGAAATTCGCCCACTACGGCGCCGTCTCGTATATCAAGGAAATCGCGCCCAAGTGCGGCATCAAAGTCGAGGAGCGGGTGTTCGCCAAGGGGCTGGACGTGATGCAGGCGATTATCGCCGGTGAGCTTGATGTCGGCACCACCGCGTCCGAGGCGGCCATCTCCGGCCGCGCCGGCGGGGCGCCGATTTATGTGGTGGCCGGCTTCGCCAAGGGCGGCGCCATGCTGGTCGGGCGCGCCGACCTGAAGCTGAAAGGCGTCAAGGAACTCAAGGGCAAGAAGGTCGGCGTCACGCGCGGCGGCATCCAGGAGGTGCTGCTGCTGGCCGAGCTGCAGCAGAACGGCCTGAGCTTCTCCGACCAGCCGGGCAAGGACGTGCAGCTGGTGTTCCTGGCCTACGCCGACCTCAATCAGGCGCTGCTGGGCAAGCAGATCGATGCCATGATGCAGTCCGAGCCGCAGTCGTCGCAGGCGGTCAACAAGGGCTTCGGCAGCGAGATCCTGAAGCCGTACGACACGCCGATCGGCGAGCCGGTGCGCACCATGGTGATGACCGAGAAGTTCTACAAGGAGAAGCGCCCGCTGGCCGAGAAGTTCATGAGCTGCTTCGTGCAGGCCACCAAGACCTTCATCGACAACAAGGCCATCGCCGAGAAGTATGTGCGCGAGGTGGTGTTCAAGGGCCAGATCACCAAGGATGATTTCGACGACGCCATCGGCAATTCGCCGTACAGCTACGACATCACGCCCGAGCACATCCAGACCACCACCGACGTCATGGTCAAGACCGGCGTCGGCCGCATGAGCAAGCCGCCGGTGGCGAAGGACTGGGTCAAGACCGACCTGCTGGACGCGGCCAAGAAGTCGCTGGGCGTCAAGTAATGGCAGCCGCTTCGTCCGCGTCGTGGCGGCAGGTCGGCGTCGGCCTGGTGTTGCCGGCCGTGGTGGTGGCGCTGTGGCAGACGGTGGCGAGCATGGGCTGGGTCAATCCGCAGGTGCTGCCGTCGCCGCTGGCGGTGGCGGAGAAGTGGATCGCCTACCTGCTGCCGCTGCAGCCCTATGATCCGGCCGCCGGCGGCTGGCTGCACTGGGCCTTCTCCGGCGAGCTGATCACCGATTCGCTGAGCAGCTTGTACCGGGTGGTGGTCGGCTTCCTGATCGGCGGCGGGCTGGCGCTGCCGCTCGGCCTGGCCATGGGCATGAGCCACCGCGTCTATGACTGGTTCAACGTGCTGGTGCAGATGGTGCGGCCGATACCGCCGATCGCCTACATTCCGCTGTCGATGCTGTGGTTCGGGCTGGGCAATCCGCCGGCGGTGTTCCTGATCGCGCTGGGCGCCTTCTTCCCGGTGCTGATGAACACCATCGCCGGCGTGCGCCAGGTGGACGGCATTTATCTCCGTGCCGCGCGCAACCTCGGCGCCTCCGGCTTCACCCTGTTTACCCGCGTGATTTTGCCGGCGGCGGTGCCCTACATCCTGTCCGGCGTGCGCATCGGCATCGGTACCGCCTTCATCGTGGTGATCGTGGCCGAGATGGTGGCGGTCAACAACGGGCTTGGCTTCCGCATCCTGGAGGCGCGCGAGTACTTCTGGTCGGACAAGATCATCGCCGGCATGATCACCATCGGCCTGATCGGCCTGGCCATCGACGTCGGCATGAACAAGCTGAATAACCACTTGCTGCGCTGGCACCGCGGACTGGAGAATTGATGTCGCATATATTAGTCTCGCAAGTCAACAAGGTGTTCCAGACCGCCGAACGCGCGGTGGTGGCGCTCAAGGACATCAACCTGGAAATCCCGCAGGGCCAGTTCGTCTGCCTGCTGGGGCCGTCCGGCTGCGGCAAGTCGACGCTGCTCAACGCGGTGGCCGGCTTCGCGCCGCCGTCGTCCGGCAGCATCACCGCCGACGGCAAGCTGGTGACCGCGCCCGGCCCCGAGCGCGGCATGGTGTTCCAGGAATACGCGCTGTTCCCGTGGATGACGGTGGCCGACAACATCGCCTTCGGCCTGCAGATCAAGGGCCAGCCCAAGGCGCAGATCCAGGCCACGGTGGACCAGCTGCTGGCCATGCTGTCGCTGCAGGATTTCCGCAACCGCTACCCGAAGGACCTGTCCGGCGGCATGCGCCAGCGGGTGGCCATCGCCCGCGTGCTGGCGCTGGATTCGCCGATCATGCTGATGGACGAGCCGTTCGGCGCGCTGGACGCGCTGACGCGCCGCAATCTGCAGGACGAGCTGCTGCGCATCTGGGCCGAGCTGAAAAAGACCATCCTGTTCGTCACCCATTCGATCGAGGAGGCGATCTACCTGGCCGACCGCATCGTGGTCATGACCTACCGCCCCGGCACCGTCAAGCGCGACCTGCTGGTGGAGCTGCCGCGCCTGCGCGACCCGGCCGCCGCCGAGTTCAACGCGCTCAAGCGCGAACTGGGCCAGCTGGTGATGGAAGAACAGCAACGTCACCATCACGATGAGTTGCGCATGGCAGCCGTCGACTGAGCGATGGTGTAAACTGCGGGGATGCAGACCTATTCCTTTATCGCAGCCATCGCGCTGTACATCCTGTGCGCCGCGCTGCCATCGCGCCGTGGCGGCCTGATTTCCGCCATCACCGTGCTGGCCTGGCTGCTGCATGGCGTGGGCCTGTGGTCGGACATCGCCGGCGGCGGCGAACTGCGCTTTGGCTTTGCCGCCATGCTGTCGTCGGCCTTGTGGGTGTCGGTGGCCGCCTACTGGGTGGAAAACCGCAACTTCAGCCTGGACGGCCTGCGCCGCCTGGTGATGCCGTTCGCCGCCGTGTCGGCCGCGCTGCAGGTGGTTTTCCCCGGCAACCTGGTGCCGCTGGAGGGCAAGTCGCCGCTGTTCGGCTGGCACATCGCCATCGCCACCATGGCTTACAGCACGCTGACCATTGCCGCCTTCCACGCCGTGCTGATGGCGCTGCAGGAGTCGCGCCTGCACGCGCGCAGCGACAAGAAATCCTTCCTGTCCGGCGCGCTGGACCAGCTGCCGGCGCTGCTGACCATGGAAAAGCTGCTGTTCCGCATGATAGGCTTCGGCTTCAGCCTGCTGAGCCTGACCGTGTTGTCGGGCATCGTGTTCTCGGAGCAGCTGTTCGGCCAGGCGCTGAAGTGGGATCACAAGTCGGTGTTCACGCTGCTGTCGTGGGTGCTGTTTGCCGCGCTGCTGGCCGGCCGCCGCTTCCGTGGCTGGCGCGGCAAGACCGCGTTGAGCTTCACGCTGGCCGGCTTTGCGACGCTGCTGCTGGCCTATGTCGGCAGCCGTTTTGTGTTTGAAGTGGTTTTGCATAAGGGTTGGGCATGAGCCGTATCATTTTCTGGCTGGCGCTGGTTTTCCTGGTGATTTTCGCGATCCGTTCCAAGATCCGCGAGGCGCAGAAGCGGCACCAGCAGCAGTTCCGCCAGTCGCAGCAGCCGCCGGCGCCGACGCCGGCGCCAGGCTACAAGGCACGCGCCGCCACCCAGGCGGCCAATGACGCCGAAGTGATGCTGCAATGCGCCCACTGCGGCGTGTTCTATCCCGCCTCCGAGACGGTGCAGGCCAACGGCCGTGACTATTGCAGCGCGGCGCACGCCGCACTGCCGTCCGCGTAACGCCGACCGCGCGTCATGTTCGCGCGCCTGCCAGCCCTGACGGCCGAATCGCGCGCCACTTTCTGGCGGTCGCTGCAGACGCTCAACGCCACCCGCGTGGTGATCGCGCTGGTGCTGCTGGTCTACCTGAGCTTCGACAGCCGCGGCCTGCATGTGGCCGGGCAGTATTTCTACCTGCAGATCTGCCTGGTGTACCTGGCGCTGTCGATCGGCTTCGCGCTGTCGGCGGTGTACGTGCGGCGCCGCTTCGCGCTGCAGCTGCTGTCGCAGATCGCCTGCGACCTGGCCATCATCTCGGTGCTGTACCTGGCCGGCGGCGGCATGCGCAGCGGGCTGGCGATCCTGTACCTGTTCCCGCTGGCCGGGCTGGCCATCCTGGCGCCGCTGGTGATTGCGCTGTTCAGCGCCTCGCTGGTGACGCTGTTCCTGCTGGGCGACAGCACCTGGCAAATCTTCCTCACCGATAGCGACCGCGACGTCATGCAGTCCGGCCTGTACGGCGCGGCGTTCTTGTCGGCGGTGCTGGTGATCAACCGCATGGCGGCCAAGCTGATCGGGCAGGAGGAGCTGGCCAGCCGGCGCGGCGTCGAGATCAATGTGCAGCAGGCGGTCAACCGGCTGGTGATGGCCAATATCGGCGACGGCATCCTGGTGGTCGACGCCGACGGGCAGGTGTTTGCCGGCAATCCGGCCGCGCAGCAGATGCTGGGACTGGTGGGGCCGGAGCTGAAGTTCCGGCTATCGGCCGCCGCCTCGCTGTCGCCGCTGACGCAGGCGTACGAGGACTGGCGCGCCGACGCCGCCCGCTCCACCGCCTTCGTCACCATCAAGCCTTTCAACGACGCCGCGCTGGAGGGGCTGACCGCCGCCTGGAGCGCGCGCCGCGACCTGGCCGCGCACCTCAAGGTGCGCTTCGCCGCCGCTGACACGCACGGCCTGGGCGCCGAGCGCAGCGTGATCTTCCTGCAGGACGTGACCGGCATCGAAAACCAGGCGCAGCAGCTGAAGCTGGCGTCGATGGGACGGCTGACCGCCAGCATCGCCCACGAGGTGCGCAATCCGCTGTCGGCCATCGGCCACGCCACCGCGCTGCTGGGCGAGGACTTGAACGACCCGGTGCAGCAGCGGCTGCTGAAGATCGTCGGCGACAACGTGGCGCGCGTCAACCGCATGGTCGAGGACATCCTGCAACTGTCGCGCAAGGTGCAGCCGCACAGCGAGCCGCTGGCGCTGGACGGCTTCCTGGCCGAGCTGCGCGCCGAATTCATCGAGACGCACGGCCTGGCGCCGGACATCCTCGGCCTGACGGCGGCGCCGGACACGCTGGTGCGCTTCGACGCGCTGCACCTGCGCGAGGTGGTGCTCAACCTGCTCAACAACGCGGTGCGCTACGCCAGCGGCGGGCCGGACTCGATCCGCCTGAACGTGGTGCGCGACCAGGCGCGGCGGCTGGAGCTGCACGTGCAGGACGACGGTCCCGGCATTTCGCCGGAGGTGCGCGCCCACCTGTTCGAGCCGTTTTACACCACCTCCAGCAAGGGAACCGGGCTGGGGCTGTATCTGGCGCGGGAATTGTGCTTGAATAACGAGGCGCGGCTGGACTATGAATATCGTTTCGATAACCAGGCCGGTGCCGATGGCAGCCCGTTGTTGAGCGGGCGCTTTGTAATCACCTTTGCCCAGCAAGGAAAGACTGTCTGATGAGTGCTCGCTCACCGCGCGTGTTGGTTGTCGACGACGAGGCCGACCTGCGCGAACTGCTGGAACTGACGCTGCTGAAAATGGGGCTGGACGTCGACAGCGCCGCCACGCTGGCCGAGGCGCGCGCGCTGCTGGCGGGGGCCGAATACCAGCTGGTGCTGACCGACATGCGCCTGCCCGATGGCCTGGGCCTGGAGCTGGTGCGCGAGATCGCGGCCACCTGCAAGAACACGCCGGTGGCGGTGGTCACCGCCTTCGGCAGCGCCGACAACGCGGTGGTGGCGCTGAAGGCCGGCGCCTTCGACTACATCTCCAAGCCGGTGGCGCTGGACCAGTTGCGGGTGATGGTGCAGTCGGCCCTGCGCCTGAACGCCGAGCCGGCGCCGGGACAGCCGCCGGCCGCGCCGCCGCCGGCCAGCCGCCTGCGCGGCGAGTCGGCCGTGATCCAGGCGCTGCGCGCGCAGATCGCCCGGCTGGCGCGTTCGATGGCGCCGATCGCCATCAACGGCGAATCGGGCAGCGGCAAGGAACTGGCCGCGCGCGAGATCCACGCGCAAAGTTCGCGCGCCGGCAAGCCCTTCATCGCCGTCAACTGCGGCGCCATCCCGGAAGCGCTGATGGAGGCCGAGTTCTTCGGCTACCGCAAGGGCGCGTTCACCGGCGCCGCCGACGAGCGCGACGGCTTTTTCCAGGCTGCCAACGGCGGCACGCTGATGCTGGACGAGGTGGCCGATTTGCCGCTGGCGATGCAGGTCAAGCTGCTGCGCGCCATCCAGGAGCGGCGCGTGCGCAAGATCGGCGCCACCGCCGAGGAGCCGGTCGACGTGCGGATTATCAGTGCGACGCACAAGAATCTGGCGCAGTGCGTGGAGCAGGGCAGCTTCCGCCAGGATTTGTTCTATCGCCTCAACGTCATCGAACTGAGCCTGCCGCCGCTGCGCGAACGGCTGGACGACCTGGAGGTGCTGACCGGCGCCATCCTGGAACGGCTGGGCACCTTCGAGCACAAGGTGGCGCTCGGGCCCGGCGTGCTGGAGGCGCTGCGCGGCTATTCCTTCCCCGGCAATGTGCGCGAGCTGGAAAATATCCTCGAACGGGCGCTGGCGTTTGCCGACGACGGCGTGATCGGTGTCGGCGACCTGTCGCTGAAGGGCGCGCGCATGGCCGAGCCGACAGCGCCGCCGCCGTCCGCTGTCGCCGCCGCTGTGCCGGCCGCGCCGGCCGCCGCCGTGCCGCCGCTGCCGCAGGCGTTGCCGTCCAGCCTGCCCGACTACCTGATCCAGGTCGAGCGCGACATCATCCTGCGCGCGCTGGCGCAAACGCAGTTCAACCGCACCCAGGCCGCCCAGCTGCTGGGCATCAGCTTCCGCCAGCTGCGCTACCAGATGCAGAAACTGAACATCCAGGAGCCGGACGCGTGAGCCGCTTCGACGGCTGGCTGCCACAGGCCACGCGCTACGACACGCCCCACTACGACGCCCGCCCCGGCCCGCTGCCGGCCGACGTCACGCTGCTGGTGGTGCACAACATCTCCCTGCCACTGGGCTGGTTTGGCGGCCCGCATGTGTCCGACCTGTTCACCGGCCGGATCGACTATAATGCTGACCCCTCGTTCGCCGACCTGCGCGGATTGAAGGTCTCCAGCCACTTTTTCATCCGCCGCGATGGCCGCGTGATCCAGTATGTTTCCGCCAACGAGCGCGCCTGGCACGCCGGCCGTTCCTGCTTCCAGGGACGGGAAAAATGCAACGACTTTTCAATCGGCGTCGAGCTGGAAGGCAGCGATTTCGTGCCGTTCGAGGTGGCGCAATACGCGGCGCTGGCCGACCTCGCCGTCGCGCTCCTCGGGCACTATCCGTTGACGGATGTGCAAGGTCACCAACACATCGCGCCGGGCCGGAAAACCGATCCCGGGCCGTGTTTCGACTGGGATTTTTTCCGGAAGCTGCTGAATAAAAAGGCATCGGATGAGCCCGCGTTAGTGGCCGCTATCGCAGGATTGCGCGTGGTAAAAGGCGTTCCGCAAAGTCAATAGAAAAATTGCCGTAAACGACAAAATTTCCCCTTGCACGGGTAGGGAGCGGCTACTACAATCAGTGGATCGGGTTAGGCCTGACACTAGATATAGTGGTTGCACTGACACTAATTCTTAACAAACATATACGCGGCGCAGCAATGACTGCACGTTGTAACCGGGGAGCTTAAATGCAATCTACTCAAGACATCACCATCAATCCAGCGCTGGTACCAGCAGCCGCTGCGAGCACCGCCAGCACGCCAGCCGTGGCTGCCAGCGCGCTTGGTGACTACCGCATCATCCGCCGTAACGGCGCGGTCGTCGCGTTTGAACCGTCGAAAATTGCAGTTGCCATGACCAAGGCCTTCCTGGCCGTCAACGGCGGCCAGGGCGCCGCATCGGCCCGTATCCGCGAACTGGTGGAAGAGCTGACCAATGGCGTGGTGGCCGCCTTGGTGCGCCGCCAGCCATCCGGCGGCACCTTCCATATCGAAGACGTGCAGGACCAGGTGGAACTGGCGCTGATGCGCTCGGGCGAACATGACGTTGCCCGCGCCTACGTGCTGTACCGCGCCAAGCACATGGAAGAGCGCCGCGCCGCCAAGGAAGCCGCCGGCGCCGCCGCTGTCAACGCCCCGCAAATCAGCGTGCTGGAAAACGGCGAGCGCAAGCCGCTGGAACTGTCGCGCGTGACCAGCCTGATCGGCGCCGCCTGCATCGGCCTGGAAAAACACGTGGACGCCGACGCCATCGTCGCTGAAACCCTGAAAAACCTGTACGACGGCGTGCCGGTCGAAGAGCTGCACAAGTCCGCCATCCTGGCTGCCCGCGCGCTGATGGAAAAGGATCCGGCCTACTCGCAGGTGACCGCCCGCATCCTGCTGCACACCATCCGCAAGGAAGTGTTCGGCAAGGAAGTGGCGCAAGCCGCCGCCGCTGCCGAATACGTGACCTATTTCCCGCAGTACATCGCCAAGGGCATCGCCGCCGAGCTGCTGGACACCAAGCTGGGCGAATTCGACCTGGCCCGCCTGGCCAAGGCCCTCGTCGCCGACCGCGACCTGCAGTTCGGCTACATCGGCCTGCAGACCCTGTACGACCGCTACTTCCTGCACGTGCGCGATGTCCGCATCGAAATGCCGCAGGCCTTCTACATGCGTGTCGCCATGGGCCTGGCCCTGAACGAAACCGACCGCGAAGCGCGCGCCATCGAGTTCTACAACCTGCTGTCGACCTTCGACTTCATGTCGTCGACGCCGACCCTGTTCAACTCGGGCACGCTGCGCTCGCAGCTGTCGTCGTGCTACCTGACCACCGTGTCGGACGACCTGGAAGGCATCTACGACGCCATCAAGGAAAACGCGCTGCTGGCCAAGTTCGCCGGCGGCCTGGGCAACGACTGGACCCCGGTGCGCGCACTGGGCGCCCACATCAAGGGCACCAACGGCAAATCGCAAGGCGTGGTGCCGTTCCTGAAAGTGGTCAACGACACCGCCGTGGCGGTCAACCAGGGCGGCAAGCGCAAGGGCGCGGTGTGCGCCTACCTGGAAACCTGGCACATGGACATCGAGGAATTCCTCGACCTGCGCAAGAACACCGGCGACGACCGCCGCCGCACCCACGACATGAACACCGCCAACTGGATTCCAGACCTGTTCATGAAGCGCGTGATGGAAAAAGGCGAGTGGACGCTGTTCTCGCCATCCGACACCCCGGACCTGCACGACCTGGTCGGCAAGGCCTTCGAGCAAGCCTACCTGGGCTACGAAGCCAAGGCCGCCGCCGGCGAGATCCGCGTGTTCAAGAAAATCCAGGCGCTGGACCTGTGGCGCAAGATGCTGTCGATGCTGTTTGAAACCGGCCACCCATGGATCACCTTCAAGGATCCGTGCAACATCCGTTCGCCGCAGCAGCACGTGGGCATGGTCCACAGCTCCAACCTGTGCACCGAGATCACGCTGAACACCGGCCCGGACGAAATCGCCGTCTGCAACCTGGGCTCGGTCAACCTGCCGGCCCACATGAAAGAGGGCAAGCTGGACCACGTCAAGCTGCAGAAAACCATCCGCACCGCGATGCGCATGCTGGACAACGTGATCGACATCAACTACTACGCGGTCGACAAGGCCCGCAACGCCAACATGCGCCACCGTCCGGTCGGCCTGGGCGTGATGGGCTTCCAGGACTGCCTGCACATGATGCGCGTGCCGTTCTCGTCGATGGAATCGGTGCAGTTCGCCGACACCTCGATGGAAGCGGTGTGCTACTACGCCTACCTGGCTTCGACCGAACTGGCGGAGGAACGTGGCCACTACGCCTCGTACAAGGGGTCGCTGTGGGACCGCGGCATCCTGCCGCAGGACTCGATCAAGCTGCTGGCCGAAGAGCGCGGCGGCTACCTGGAGCAGGACCTGTCGTCGGCCATGGACTGGACCCCGGTGCGCGAGCGCATCGCCAAGTTCGGCATGCGTAACTCGAACTGCGTGGCGATCGCGCCGACCGCGACCATTTCGAACATCATCGGCGTGTCGGCGTGCATCGAACCGACCTTCCAGAACCTGTACGTGAAGTCCAACCTGTCGGGCGAGTTCACCGAGATCAATGCCTACCTGGTGCGCGACCTGAAGGCGCGCGACCTGTGGGACGAGGTGATGATCGCCGACCTGAAGTACTTCGACGGCTCGCTGGCCAAGATCGACCGCATTCCGCAAGACCTGCGCGACATCTACGCCACCGCGTTTGAAGTATCGCCAAGCTGGCTGGTGGAAGCCGCCTCGCGTCGCCAGAAGTGGATCGACCAGGCGCAGTCGCTGAACATCTACATGGCTGGTGCTTCCGGCAAGAAGCTGGACGAGACCTACAAGCTGGCCTGGCTGCGCGGTCTGAAGACCACCTACTACCTGCGCACCATCGCCGCCACCCACATGGAGAAGTCGACCACCAAGACCGGCGCGCTGAACGCGGTGCCGGTGGACGGCGGCCTGGCAGCGGCCAACGCCGCGCCGGCGGCGCCAGCCCCGGTGGCCTCGGCGCCGGCCGTGGAAGAGGGCGCCGCCTGCTACCTGCGTCCGGGCGACGACGGTTTCGAGGAATGCGAAGCCTGCCAATAAGCCACCGTCACCGCCACCGTCATTCCGGCGCACGCCGGAATCCATGCTGAGTATGCATGGGTCCCGGCTTTCGCCGGGGCGACAGCGGTACTAATATATATAGCTAGAATTTAAGAGGAACTCATCATGTCGTTGTCCTGGGACGAAGACGCCGCGCCAGCGGCCCCGCAAATCAACCAAGCCGCGCTGGAAAGCGAAGGCACGGCCGAGCAGGTCGCGCTGCGCGTTAACGCCGACGACAAGCGCATCATCAACGGCAAAACCGACGTCAACCAGCTGGTGCCGTTCAAGTACAAATGGGCCTGGGACAAATACCTGGCCGGCTGCGCCAACCACTGGATGCCGCAGGAAGTCAACATGCAGCGCGACATCGAGCTGTGGAAGAACCCGAACGGCCTGACCGAGGACGAGCGCCGCCTGGTCAAGCGCAACCTCGGCTTCTTCGTCACCGCCGACTCGCTGGCCGCCAACAACATCGTGCTGGGCACCTACCGCCACATCACCGCGCCGGAGTGCCGCCAGTACCTGCTGCGCCAGGCCTTCGAAGAGGCGATCCACACCCACGCCTACCAGTACATCGTCGAGTCGCTGGGCCTGGACGAGCAGGAAATCTTCAACGCCTACAACGAGATTAAGTCGATCCGTGACAAGGACGAGTTCCTGATTCCGTTCATCAACACGCTGACCGACCCGGCCTTCACCACCGGCACCGTCGAGCAGGACCAGAAACTGCTGAAATCGCTGATCGTGTTCGCCTGCCTGATGGAAGGCCTGTTCTTCTACGTCGGCTTCACCCAGATCCTGGCGCTGGGCCGCCAGAACAAGATGATGGGCGCCGCCGAGCAGTACCAGTACATCCTGCGCGACGAATCGATGCACTGCAACTTCGGCATCGACCTGATCAACACCATCAAGATGGAAAATCCGCTGCTGTGGACCCCGGCCTTCAAGGAAGAGATCAAGCAGCTGTTCCTGAAAGCGGTGGAACTGGAGTACGCCTACGCTGAAGACACCATGCCGCGCGGCGTGCTGGGCCTGAACGCCACCATGTTCAAGGGCTACCTGCGCTTCATCGCCAACCGCCGTGCCACCCAGATTGGCCTGGAGGCGCTGTTCGACCAGGAAGAAAATCCTTTCCCATGGATGAGCGAGATGATCGACCTGAAGAAAGAGCGCAACTTCTTCGAGACCCGCGTCATCGAATACCAGACCGGCGGCGCGCTGAACTGGGATTAATGCCCGGTCGCCCCGAGTTCAAAAGCCCCGCTTGCGGGGCTTTTGTCATTTCAGGCGGTCGCGGTTGGCGGCGATGGCCTGGGCGATGGTTTTGACTGTGCCGGCGCGGATCGGCGCGTCGCGGGCCAGCCGGGCAAACAGTCCGGCCTGGGCGAGCGTGGCGGCGATGAGGTCGCGCGCGCGGCGCTCCGGCACGGCGGTGTCGGCGGCCAGCCGCAGCAGGTCGGCCCGCGCCGGCGCCGCGCATGCGCCCATCACCGGCATCTGGTGCTGGCCCAGCGGGCCGTGGCTGAATTCCAGGCCGTGGCAGGGCGCCAGTTGCCAGTCGCCCTTGCGGTTCATGCGGTAGGCGATGCTGCGGGCGTGGTCGCCCCGGTGATTAAACAGGACGTTGAAGACGCAGCGCTGAAATGCCGCCTCGACCTGGCGCTGGTCGCGGGTCAGCAGGCGGGTGGCGCGCAGGAAGGTGCCGTAGTCGACCGACGGCAGGCGGAAATTGGCGTGCAGCAGGCTGGCCAGCGTCTGCACCGGCACGCGCTGGCCGTCCTCGCGGTCGAAGCGGCGGCTGGCGAAGGCGGCCTGGTTGCGGTCGAGGTCAAAGTAGCGGGTATCCGGCACCTCCAGCCCGCAGGCGCGGGCCAGCTCGGCGTAGACGTATTCGATGGCGCAGACTTCCTTGTGCTGGCCGTGGCCGGCAAATTTGATGAGCCAGGGCGCGGCGCTGCCGGCATGGGCATCCGCCTCGGCGCCGCCATGGTCGTGGCTCTGGCCGTGGGCGTCGGCCTGGTCCGGCAGGGATAGCAGCAGCTTGGGACGCGTGCCATGCGGCGCCGCGCCGAGCAGGGCCAGTTGGCCGAGGAGCGGACTGGCTTCGCCCCGGCCGACGTCCTGGGCGGCGTTGGCCAGCTCTGCAAGCCACGCCGGCGAGGCGACCCGCGCCGGCTCCGGCTCGCGGGCGGAGGCGGGCCAGTAGCTCAGCGCGCCCATGCCATGCTCGCCGATGAATGCCAGCCGGTCGAGCGGCGAGACGCTGGCCTGGCCGCGCAGCCGGTCCATCAGCAGCTGTCCCCAGCCATCCGGCAGCGAGTCGGCGATCAGCCCTGGCAGACCATGCTGGTGGCGCGGTGCGCCGCCGAAGGCGATCACCCGCAGCGGCAGATGACGCGGCGACAGCTCGATCCCGCGCCGCAGCGCCTCGGGCGAGTACTCGAACAGGATATCGTGACCATTGTCGGCCAGCGTGCCGAGCGGCCAATGCTCGCCCCAGCCGTTGTACATGACCGACAGCAGTTTCATGTGGCCGAGCGGCGCGGGGCGCGCTGACGGTTGGCCTTCTCCGCCTGCTCCATGGCGGCGATGGACACCATGCGGATGCGGAACAGCTCACCCAGATCATCCGCCAACCCGAGCGCCGCGACCACCTGCACGAACGACTCCAGCGACGCCTGCCCCTTGCCCTCCATATTCTTGATCGTGCCCACCGACAATCCCGCGCGCTGCGCCAACTCCATCTGCGACCACTCCTGCATCAGCCGCCGCGCCCGCAATCTCCGCCCCAGCTCGGCGCAGATTTCCTGTGATGTCGATAGTGTAAAGTCAAACATATTGCCTTTTAAAATCAAAAAACAAAGTTAAAAGCAATTATATTAGCTTTTCCACGCAAGCTGTTAGCGCCGGGCTTTGCTCGTCGTGGGTGAGGACGGCGAGGTAGCCGTCCGGGCGGACGAGGGCAATGTCGCCGGCGGCAAAACCGTAGGCGTCGCGCAGGTGGCCATGGTGGTCGCGCAGTTCGGCGTGCTCGCCCACGGTGACGATGCGCAGGCCAGCGCGCGGCGCGATCACCGGCGCGGTGGCTGGCTCATAGCGCAGCATTATCCAATCGCCTGATCTTAATAGCGAAAACATGCGCACCGCCTGGCCACCGGCGCCGACGCAGGGCGCGTCCGGTGCGCGGTAGCCGGCGCGCAGTGGCGCATCGTCACCGCGTTCGTCGAGCGACAGGGAGGATGCCGGATAGCCCAGGTCCAGCTGCTGCTGTTCGCGGCCGCGCCGCAGGTCGCCGCGCTGGCGGGCCGCATCGAGCAGGCGGGTGGACATGCCGAGCATGTCGGCGGCGATCTCGCGGCGCTCTTCTTCATAGGTGTCGAGCAGCGCGTCGTCGGCGCCGCGCAGCACCGCCGCCAGCTTCCATCCGAGATTCCACGCATCCTGCACGCTGGTGTTCAGACCCTGGCCGCCGGTGGGCGGGTGCACGTGCGCCGCGTCGCCGGCGATGAACACGCGGCCCACTCGATAGCGGTCTGCTAGCCGAGCGCTCATCGCATAGTCGGAGCACCAGTGCACCGCCTGCACCACGATGTCTGTGCGGCCGCTACGCTCGGCGATGACGGCGGCCAGGCCGGCGTCCGACAGGTCCACCTGTCCGTTGAGCGGCACCGGCATCTGCAATTGGAACAGGTCCGTGCCCTGCAAAGGACAGAGGCTGATCTGCTTCGCGCCGCTTCCCCAGCGGTGCCACACCTCGCGCGTGAGACCAGTGAGCGCCAGGTCGGCCACCACCGCGCGCGCGTTCAGCGACTCGCCGGGGAAGCCGATGTCCAGCGCCTTGCGCACGAAGCTGCGGCCGCCGTCGGCGCCGACCAGGTAGCGCGCGCGCACGTCGACCTCGCCGTCGGCGGTGGTCACGCGCGCGGTGACGCCGCCATCATCCTGCTCAAAGCCGCTCAGTGTGTGGCCATAGCGTGGCACATGGCCCAGCTCCGCCAGTCGCGTGCGCAGCATGCTTTCGGTCAGATGCTGGGGCAGCATCAGCGGTTCGCCATAGGGCTCGGTGGGCGTGGCGGCAGTGGCGGCCACGGTCGCCTCGTCGCGGTAGCCGCCATCGGCGGCGTAGTGGCGCTGGGCCGGATAGCGCCCACCGGCGGCGATCATGCGGTCGGCCACGTCCAGCGCCTCGAAGATTTCCAGCGTGCGTGGCTGGATGCCTTTGCCGCGCGAACCGGCGAACGGCGTCGCCGCCTGGTCGATCAGCACGAAGGGGATGTGGCGGCGCGCGAGGTCGACCGCCAGTGTCAGCCCGGCGGCGCCGGCGCCGCAAATCAGAATGTCAGTATCCATGGGACTTTCCTAGATATGTGTATTTTGCACATATTATTCCGGCCTGAAAATCGTGTCAATAACTATGTGTATAATGCACATATGAATAAAGATATCCGCGAAATGCATGACGCGCTGCTCGACATCATCGGCTTCATGAGCCGTCCCGAGCCGGACGTCGCCCTGATGTCCGAGATGGCCATGCCGCTCGAACGCGCGTTGCTGCCGCTGCTGGTGCGCATCGACCGTCGCGGTCCGATTGGCGTGGTGGAGCTGGCCGATGTGGTGGGGCGCGACTACACCACCGTCAGCCGCCAGGTTGCCCGCCTCGACGAACTGGGACTGGTGGTGCGCCGTCCCGGCACGCGCGACAAGCGCGTGCGCGAAGCCGAGGTGACGCAGGCCGGCCGCGAGATGGCCGACGCCATCGACCGCATGCGCGAGGAACTGGTCGGCGAGTTGATGGCCGACTGGACCAACGCCGAGCGCCGCGACCTCGCGCGCCTGCTCAAACGGATGGCTTCCGACATGAACGAATGGATGGTCCGCCGTAAGTCGGAAGACGCCGAGTAAAGTCGAGTAAAGACCGCGTAAAAATCGTCGCGCTTCAAACGCCGCCTGTCGCCGCAGGCCTTCACGCCGATTGTCACCGTCGCCTTCGCGCGTTTGCGCGTTCGATCACGCGCTCTAAAACGCCGGCGCGGTGCGGCGCACCGCTGTATTCCGCTTGCTATTCGCCTTACTCTGTCTCATAATCGCGACGAATTAAAAACAGCGAGTGGTGGTGGCGCGCAAGCGATGCGCAAGCGCTCTCGGATTCGGAAGCGGGTGACGCGATGGACCAGCCAAAACCGGCGACATCAAAGAAACCCAGGCGGAATAAGGCTTACTTTGAAGTGCGATTGTTCCGGCGCGATGCGCGCGGCACTTCCCGAACCCGATTGAGCGCGCGTGACGCCTGCGCGGCGACGCAAACGACGACGCGTAGCGGCATGGGTATGTGAGCTGGCGAGCGTAAGTCGAAAAAAAAGCGCGCGAATATCTCTCGTGCTGGTTGCGCACCGACAAGGTTTTCGTGTACTTTACGAACTTGAAAATACGTGTTTTAAAGTGCGTTGAAAAATACGAAGCGCACACCACGTAGTGAAGACCGAGATACGGGATACAGATTCACACACATATGCACAAGACCACGTCGTCGTTTTTAATCAGCCGTCTTGCCTGATCGAGTTCAGGCCGGGCGGTTTTTTGTTTGAAAACGAAACGCGCGACGCGGCAGCGACGCAGGATCCAGGAGCTGAGCACACGCCCGGACCGCCGCAAAGCGTCGCCACAAGATTTGTATCCGCACGCTGTTCCAGCTATGGGCAGCGGGTGGATCGATGGCTGAAGCGCTGCACTTGTGAGGAGATGCAGCAGTTCAGCTAGTGCCGAATTCATTAGCGCAAACCGCGTTTGGTTTGTGCCGATGAATAATTCGCCTGGCCCAATCCCGGGTTGGACGGGTTTAAATCTTGTAAACGAATTTTTCCCATCCCCGATGAAGGAGAACTAAACATGGCTACCGCCGCTAAGAAACCAGCAGCTAAGAAAGCTGCCGCACCAGCAAAGAAAACCACCACCGCCAAAGCCGCCGCTCCAGCTAAAAAGCCAGCTGCCGCCAAAGCCGCCGCCAAGCCAGCCGCCAAAGCTGCGGCCAAGCCAGCAGTGAAAAAAGCTGCCGCCAAACCAGCAGCCAAGCCGGCAGTGAAGAAGGCCGCCGCCAAGCCAGCAGCGAAACCAGCTGTGAAGAAAGCCGCCGCCAAGCCAGCAGCGAAGAAGACCGTCGCCAAGGCAGCCGCCAAGCCAGCAGTGAAGAAAGCCGCCGCTAAACCAGCAGCGAAGAAAACCACCGCCAAGGCAGCAGCCAAGCCAGCAGCGAAAAAAGTCGCCGCTAAACCAGTCGCGAAAAAAGCCGCCGCCAAGCCAGCAGCGAAGAAGACCGTCGCCAAGGCAGCCGCCAAGCCGGCAGCGAAAAAAGTAGCCGCCAAGCCAGCAGCGAAGAAAGCCGCCGCCAAGCCAGCCGCTAAAAAAGTCGCTGCTAAAACCACCGCCGCCAAGCCAGCTGCCAAGAAAGCAGCCGCCAAGCCAGCCGCTAAAAAAGTCGCTGCCAAAAAACCAGCAGTAAAAGCGGCAGCCAAACCGGCTGCAAAGGTTGCGGCTAAGCCAGCAGCAAAAAAGCCGGTTAAAGCAGCTGCCAAGCCAGCTGCTGCCAAGAAGCCAGCGACCAAGAAAGCCGCCGCCAAGCCAGCAGCCGCTCCGGCCGCAGCGCCAGCAGCTACGCCAGCAGCAGCTGCTCCAGCCGCCAAGCCAGCAGTGAAGAAAGCCGCGCCAAAGAAAGCCGCTCCAAAGAAGGAAGCCGCCAAGCCAGCCGCCGCTCCAGCACCAGCCGCCGCGCCGGCCGCTGCCGCGCCAGCTGCGAAAACCGTTCTGGCACCGGCCGCCGCATGGCCTTTCCCAACCAGCACGCGCCCATCCTGAGCTGACCGCTTAGACGCCTGCTGAGGCAAATGGCCGCTGTGTGAGACAATCACACAGCGGCTTTTTTATTGGAGGGGTTCCGTGCTGATTAGTATTCTCAAGTTGATTGTCGACGCCATCGCCGTGCTGCTGGGCGGGGCCTTGCTGCTGCGTTTCTGGATGCAGGCGATCCGCGTGCGTCCGCCGTCGTCGGTGGCGCAGTTCACTTTCCAATTGTCGGACTGGCTGGTGCGGCCGCTGCGCCGCATCGTGCCGGGCGTGGGCGGCTATGACTGGGCCAGCCTGATTGGCGCCTTCCTGATCGTGCTGGCGGCGACCTCGGTGATGTTCCTGGTCGGCTGGCCGGCGCCGGTGGTGCTGCTGGCGTCCGTGCAGCGCTTCCTGGAGTGGATTATTTATGGCTTCATGGCGTTGCTGGTGATCGAGGCGATCTTCAGCTGGGTCAATCCGCATGCCCCGCTGGCGCCGTTCGTGCGCGCGCTGAACGAGCCGCTGCTGCGGCCGATCCGCCGGGTGGTGCCGCTGGTCGGGAATCTGGATCTGTCGCTGCTGGTGGCGATCATTCTGCTGCAGATTGCGCAGCTGTTGTTGGGGGTGGCGTTTGCGGGGCGTTGAGGCCTCTTCACCCCAACGTCAAAAGCAAAAAAGCAGGCCGGTGGCCTGCTTTTTTTTACCCCGGTACGGCGGGGTCTGACCCCGGACGGGGTCAGACCCCAAAACCGGCCGCCGTGCGGGTTAGAAGCGGTAGCCGAAGGCGGCTTCAAACTGGTCGGCGATGTCTGCCGGCGTGAAGCTGTGGTTCTGCGCGCCGCGGTGGGCGATCTTGATCGCGCCCAGCAGGCTGGCCAGGCGGCCGGTGGTCTCCCAGCTCCAGCCCTGGGTGATGCCGAACAGCAGACCGGCGCGGTAGGCGTCGCCGCAGCCGGTCGGGTCCAGCGCTTCGGCCACCGGCACCGCCGGGATGTCGATGCGCTGGCCCTTGGTGTAAATCTCCGAACCCTGCTCGCCGCGGGTGACGATCAGCGCCTCCACGCGGCCGGCGATGTCGTCCAGCGCCAGGCCGGTGCGCTCGATCAGCAGTTCGATCTCGTAATCGTTGGTGGTGACGTAGGTGGCTTTGTCGATGAACTCAATCAGCTCTTCGCCATTGAACATCGGCAGCTGCTGGCCCGGGTCGAAGATGAACGGGATCTGCAGGTCGGCCAGGTCGGCGGCGTGCTTCTTCATGCCCAGGTGGCCGTCCGGCGAGATGATGGCGAGGCGCGCCGGACCGGCCTTGGCGATCTCGTTCTCATGCGCGTACGACATGGCGCCCGGATGGAAGGCGTTGATCTGGTTGTTGTCCTGGTCGGCGGTGACGAAGCACTGGGCGTTGTAGGCGTCGTGCTTGATCAGGATGTTGTCGGTGGCGAGGCCCAGCTTCTGGAAGCGCGCCATGTAGGCGGCGTTGTCCTGGCCCATGACGCCAACGATGCGTGGCTCGCCGCCCAGCATCTTCAGGTTGTAGGCGATGTTGGGCGCGCAGCCGCCGAATTCGGTGCGCATGGTCG
Organism: Duganella sp. 1224; assembly: GCF_013408245.1. Classification (GTDB taxonomy): domain Bacteria; phylum Pseudomonadota; class Gammaproteobacteria; order Burkholderiales; family Burkholderiaceae_D; genus Rugamonas. Next base: position 722,447 of record NZ_JACBYS010000002.1, on the reverse strand, counting down.
GCGCCAGGAAGGACACGTTCACCTTGTGCAGCTGGTCCGGCAGCAGGATGCTGTCGAAGCGGTTGGGGAAGCTGAGGATGGTGTCGATGGCGATCGAGCCGCAAATCAGGGAGGTCTGGGTCATGATAGGTCTTTATGGATAGAAGACGGCGATGTGATAGCCGGATGCTTTCAGATCGTGCAGTTCAAAGTAGAGTTTAACGGCTTGTTCGGTGTGCGGGGCAAATCCCTTGTCCTGCGCGACGTCGGCGCCCAGGTAGTCGCGCGGCGTGAACACGCGGCGCAGGATGCGTTTGTCGTTGGCGTCGTCCAGCGTCAGTTCGATCGACGGCCAGGCTTGCGCGGTTTTGCTCTGGTTGCGCAGCAGCGTGGTGAAGGAGAACGCGGTGTCGCTCAGCGTTTGCAGTTCGCCCTGTTCGATGGTGAGGTCGTCGATTTGGGTCGGCAGTTCGATCTTGCAGCCGAGCGCGTTGCAGGCGGCGCTCAGCGCCGGTTTCAGCGGCGGCATGGCGGCGGCCAGCGTGTTGCGGAAGGTGGTGATGGCCTGGCCGAACAGGGCGGCCACCAGCAGCACCGAGCCGAGGCCCATGGCGATGGTGGCGGCCTTGCCGTACTTCTGGCGCTGGCGGTCGCGTTTGACGAAGCCGGGTTCTTCCGGTTCGGCGTGGTCTTCGTGGGCCGGCGATTCCTCGGCGCTGCTGGCGCGCAGGTAGGCGTGGGCGCTGGCGCTTTGCGCTTGCGACATGCCGGCGCTGGATAGCTGGACCAGGGCTTCTTCGTCGACTTCGTCCAGTTCGTCGTCGCGGACGGAGCGGGTGGCGGCGGGCGGCGCGGCGGATACGGGTGGCGCGTCGTCGTCGGCGGCGCTGAAGCTGGCCAGGTCGTCGTCGATGCTGTGGATGGCGGCCGCTGGCGTGGTGGCTTCGGTTTCGGCGGCGAAGACGGCGTCTGCCGCAGCGGCGACAGCGGCGCTGACGCCGGGACCGGCGCCGGCCTGCAGTTCGTCCAGTGGCGGTTCATCCCAGGTGGGTTCGCGGCGGCCGCCTGGCAGGTGGTCGTAGTCGGCGGAGATCGGCTGGCCGTTGTCGTCGTGCTGGATGTCGCCGAGGGATTGTTCCATGACGGCGAGTTCGGCTTCCAGCGCGGCTTCCAGTTCTTCGTCGCTCAGCGTGTCGACGCTGATGACGTCGTCCGGCACCGGTTGGGGCGCCAGTTCGGGATCGATGCTGGCTTCCAGGTCCGGCTCGGATTCCATGTCGAGATCGAGGTCGAACAGCGCGTCGTGGTCGGCCGGCAGCGTGGCCGGCGCGGCGGGCAGCGGGAACGGGGCTGGCGCGACGGCGGGGCTGTCGTCGGCCGGCTCGGCCGGGACGTCATCGGCGAGGGCGATGGCGATGGGTTCAGCCGGAGGCGCGGCGTCGGTGTCGGCGGGCGCGGCCGGCTCCGGCTCGGCGGGGAGCGGCGGCTCAGCGGCGGCTGGCGCGCCAGGCGCGATCGGCAATTCAGCAGCAGCTGGCGCGGCCGGCGCGATCGGCAATTCGGCGGCGGAGTAGGGCTCCGTGGCGGCGGGCGGCGGCGCGATGTCGGCGTCGTCGTGCGCCAGCGCGTCGAACGCGAGCGCCGGTTCGGCGTCCTCCACGGCCAGCACTGCGGCGGCGCGGGTGTCGAGCGCGGCCATTTTCTGGTCGAAGGACACGGCTGGCGGAAGGGACGAAACAGGGAGCGGCGGCGGCGGCTCAAGCAGCGCCGCGTTGCCGTCGAAGACTTCATTGCAGGAGCCACAGCGCACTATGCCCCCACGTAATTTCAGCTGGTCATGCGCGACCCGAAATACCGTGTTGCAGTGGGGGCATTTAGTGGCGAGCGCCATGTATGCGGATTAACGCGCGGCTGGAACGGTGTCGCTGCCCAGGCGGCCATGCAGCGCCACCCAGCCGTCCTGCTCGGCCCACACGCCCAGCTTGATGAACGGCGCGTACGCCGCCGCCACTTCCTCGGCCTGGCGCGCCAGCACGCCCGACAGGATCAGCGAGCCGCCCTCGGCCACGCGGCCGGACAGCATCGGCGCCATCAGCTTCAGCGGGCTGGACAGGATGTTGGCGACCACGATATCGAAACGCTGCGCCGCATGCTTCGACTCGGCGAAGTTATCCGGCAGGAAGTAGTCGATCGCGCAGTTGTTGCGGCTGGCATTGTCGGCCGCCGACTCGATCGCCTGCGGATCGATGTCCACGCCCACCACTTCGCCGGCGCCGGTCTTCTTGGCCACCATGGCCAGGATGCCGGAACCGCAGCCGTAGTCGAGCACGGTCTTGCCGGGCGCCGGATGGGCTTCCAGCCATTCCATGCACAGCCGGGTAGTCGGGTGGCTGCCGGTGCCGAAGGCCAGGCCGGGGTCCAGTTCCAGGATCAGCGCGTCCGGATTCGGCGCCTCGTGCCACGACGGCACCACCCAGATGTTCTTGCCGATGTGAATCGGCGCGAACTGCGACTGGGTCAGGCGCACCCAGTCCTGCTCCTCCACCTTGCGGGTGGTGAACTTGGGCAGGGTGGTCAGACCGATCTGGCCGGCCGCGGCCGCGACGATCACGGCCTGGTCGTCATCTTCGTCGGTCAGCGCGACCACGCGGCTGTGGTCCCAGGCCGCCTCGGCCGGTTCCATGCCCGGCTCGCCGAACAGCGGTTTTTCCGCGTCGGTGCCTTCGTCCGCGTCTTCCACGGAAACCGACAGGGCGCCCACGTCCATCAGCGCCTCGGAGAGGGCCTCGGCGTGGTCGCGCGCGATTTCAATGACGATTTCAGTCCAGCTCATGTTTAACCCTTGTTGCTCAGGCTCAGTTTATGCAGGTCGGGCATGTCCGCCAGCTTCTGTTCCAGATAGTGAATATTGGTGCCGCCTTCGATGAAACGGGCGTCGACCATCAGCTCGCGGTGCAGCGGGATGTTGGTCGAGATGCCTTCGACCACCATTTCCGACAGCGCGATCTGCATGCGGCGGATCGCCTGCTCGCGGGTGGCGCCGTAGGAAATGACCTTGCCGATCATCGAATCGTAGTGCGGTGGCACATAATAACCCGCATACGAGTGCGAGTCGACGCGCACGCCCGGACCGCCCGGCACGTGCCAGGAGGTGATGCGGCCCGGCGACGGCGTGAATTTAAATGGATCTTCGGCGTTGATGCGGCACTCGATGGCGTGGCCGGACAGCATGACGTCGCGCTGGCGGAAGCGCAGCTTCTCGCCGCAGGCGATGCGGATCTGTTCCTGCACGATGTCGATGCCGGTGATCATTTCGGTGACCGGGTGTTCGACCTGCACGCGGGTGTTCATCTCGATGAAGTAGAACTCGCCGTTCTCGTACAGGAATTCAAACGTGCCGGCGCCACGGTAGCCGATCTTGCGGCAGGCCTCGGCGCAGCGCTCGCCGACTTTTTCGATCAGCTTGCGTGGAATGCCCGGCGCCGGCGCTTCCTCGATGACCTTCTGGTGGCGGCGCTGCATCGAGCAGTCGCGTTCGCCCAGCCAGACGGCGTTCTTGTGTTCATCGGCCAGCACCTGGATTTCCACGTGGCGCGGATTTTCCAGGTACTTCTCCATGTAGACTTCCGGATTGCCGAAGGCCGAACCGGCTTCCGCCTTGGTCATCTGCACGGCGTTGATCAGCGCGGCTTCGGTGTGCACCACGCGCATGCCGCGGCCGCCACCGCCACCGGCCGCCTTGATGATGACCGGATAGCCGATCTTGCGGGCGGTCTGCACGATCACTTTCGGATCGTCCGGCAGCGCGCCTTCCGAGCCCGGCACGCACGGCACGCCGGCCTTGATCATGGCCTGCTTGGCGGTCACCTTGTCGCCCATCAGGCGGATCGAGTCGGAGCGCGGGCCGATGAAGACGAAGCCGGATTTTTCCACGCGCTCGGCAAAGTCGGCGTTTTCCGACAGGAAGCCGTAGCCGGGGTGGATCGCCTCGGCGTCGGTGACTTCGGCGGCGCTGATGATGGCCGGCATGTTCAGGTAGCTGAGCGAAGAAGGCGCCGGACCGATACACACCGATTCGTCTGCCAACTTCACGTATTTGGCGTCTTTGTCTGCTTCCGAGTGGACCACGACCGTCTTGATGCCCAGTTCGCGGCAGGCGCGCTGGATACGGAGGGCGATTTCGCCGCGGTTGGCAATGAGGATTTTTTCAAACATGATAGGTTCGCTATGTCTGTGAGCGCCGATTGGCTGCGTCAGGTGAGGAGGGATTGCGGACCAGGCAGGCGCGCCCGACGCCGGAAGGGGCGGGCGCTGGCCTGTCTTAGCCGATCACAAACAGCGGTTGGCCGAACTCGACCGGCTGGCCGTTCTCGACCAGGATCTGGGTGATGGTGCCGGTCTTGTCGGCATCGATTTCGTTCAGCAGCTTCATCGCCTCGATGATGCACAGGGTGTCGCCTTCCTTGACCGACTGGCCGACTTCAACAAACGCCGCGGCGCCTGGCGCGGACGAGCGGTAGAAGGTGCCGACCATCGGCGACTTCACGATGTGGCCGGTTGGCTCGGCGGCGGCCGCTGGGGCTGGGGCGGCGGCGGGCGCGGCCACGGGGGCGGCGGCCGGCGCGGTGTATTGCGGGATGGCTTGCGGCTGCATCATGACCATCTGATTTTGCGGCAGGGCCGACGATTTGACGATGCGAACTTTGCTTTCGCCTTCGGTCACTTCGAGTTCGGCGATGTCCGATTCTGCGACCAAATCAATCAAGGTCTTCAGCTTGCGTAGATCCATGTAACCCCCAGAGGAATGTCTTTTAATGTGAGTGAGCGGCGCCGTCTTGTGGACGTTGCCGCGCTAAATTGCGCGCAGATCGCGTAGGTTATCGCTTTTTAAGAACGAAGTCGATGGCAAACCGATATCCTTCGATACCCAGTCCGCAGATCGTTCCCAATGCGATCGCGCTCAGAAACGAGTGGTGGCGAAACGACTCGCGCTGGTAAATATTCGAAATATGCACTTCCACAAACGGGATGGCCACCCCCGCCAGGGCGTCGCGCAAGGCCACGCTGGTGTGGGTCAGGCCGCCCGGATTGATGACAATGGCGTCCACGCCTTCCGTTTTGGCGGCATGGATGCGGTCGATCAATGCGCCTTCGTGGTTGCTCTGGAAGCAAGACAAGCTCGCACCCGCCGCCTGGGCCTGGACCTGGGCGGCGTGTTCGATGTCGGCCAGGGTGCTAGCGCCGTAGACCTCGGGCTCGCGCGTCCCCAGCAAATTCAGGTTGGGGCCGTTGAGCAGTAGGAGGTTTTTTGCCATGATTCGTGAGCCTTCTCCGCGAAAGATCCGCATTTTGACGCCAACTGCGGACATTTGGCAAGAGAAAAAAACCTGTGAAACTACTTATAGAGTTGCCAAATCTTTGCGCAGCTCGTCAAATTTCAATTTGCCCAGGTAAGTCTTCTTGACCTGGCCGTCGGCGCCGATCAGCACCGTGTAAGGCAGGCCGCCGCCGCTGTTGCCAAACTGGCGCGACAGCTCGGTGCCGCTCATGCCGGCCACCAGCACCGGGTAGGTAATCTTATATTTGTCGCTAAATTCCGCGATATTGGATGGCGAATCGATACCGATGCCAATAACTTGCAGCTTCTTGCCTTCTTCTCCGGCGGCCAGCGCGGACAGCTCCGGCATCTCCTGCACGCACGGACCGCACCACGGCGCCCAGAAATTGACCAGCATGGCCTTGCCCTTGTACTGGGCCAGCGGCGTGGCGACGCCCTTGGCGTCCGGCAGCGTCTGCTGATACAGGGCGGCAACCGGGGCGGTGACGCCGGCCGGCGCGGTGGCGGTCAGCGGCGCTGCTTCTTTATGCATGCCGAGGTAGGCGCCGGCGGCGGCGAATAGCACGGCGACGGCAATATAGGCGGGCAGATTTTTTTTGCTCATGGTGTAGGTGGGTGGGTACTGTTAACTAATAGGGCGCGCACGGCCGCGAGGTCGGCGCGGGCCAGCTTGCCGTCCTTGTTCTTGACGGCGCCGCGCAGATCGTCCAGTTCATACAGGGCGGCGTGCACGCCTTCCTTGTGCCACATGAAGCTGACGGTTTCGACCATGCCGTAGCGCGGCCCTTTGAAGTGCGGCGTTTCGGAGATGTCGATTTGTACATTCCGGTTCAGCAGGAAGATTTCCACTTCCTTGGCGCTGTCGGCGAACAGCTGCAGATGGATGTCGTCGTGCGGGCCGGCGGTGCCGTTCAGGACGGCGCCGGTCAGGTAGGGCTGGAACTTTTCCAGGCCTTCCATGATGTCCACCGCCAGCGTGCGCAGCCGGAACAGCCGGGCCGGCTGGGTGTCGGCGTGGAACAGCTGCTGGTAGATGCGGACTTCGGCCTCGATCTGCGCATTGTCCGGCAGCAGGTTCAGCGGCGGCTGGGTGTCGCCCAGGATCTGCCGCGCGGCCTTGCGCTTGGCCGTGTTGTAGTCGGCGCCGTCCTGCGCGATGAGACGAGCGGCGGCCGCCGCGATTTCGGCACGCAGGAGCTGGAGTTCTTCGTTCACATTGGCAGTCATGGACGAGATAATACTCTGAACCGGGAAAAGCGCGTCGGCTCAGGTAAAATCGCGTCTTCAGTTAGCGCGTCATTCCGGCTTGCGCCGGAGCGACGGAGATTCACACGTCGTCTTACTTACTATGCACATTCACATCCTCGGTATTTGCGGCACCTTCATGGGCGGCCTGGCGGTTCTGGCGAAAGAAGCGGGCCACCGCGTCACCGGTTGCGACGCCAACGTCTATCCCCCGATGAGCACGCAGCTGGAAGCGCAGGGCATCGAACTGATCACCGGCTACGGCCCGGAACAGATCGCGCTGAACCCGGACCTGTACGTGATCGGCAACGTGGTCACGCGCGGCAATCCGCTGATCGAGGAAATCATGAACCGCGGCCTGCCGTACGTGTCCGGCCCGCAGTGGATCGGCGACCATATATTAAGAGACAAATGGGTGCTGGCCGTGGCCGGCACGCACGGCAAGACCACCACCACCGCCATGCTGACCTGGATCCTGGAAGACGCCGGCTACGCGCCCGGCTTCCTGGTCGGCGGCGTGCCGAAGAACTTCGGCGTCTCGGCCCGCCTGCAGGGCGACAAGGATTCGATCTTCTTCGTCATCGAGGCGGACGAATACGACACCGCCTTCTTCGACAAGCGCAGCAAGTTCGTGCACTACCACGCCAAGACCGCGATCCTGAACAACCTGGAATACGATCACGCCGACATCTTCCCCGATCTGCACGCGATCGAAACCCAGTTCCACCACCTGGTGCGCACCGTGCCGGGCATCGGCCGCGTCATCTACAACGGCGACGAGGAAGCGCTGCAACGCGTGCTCCAGCGCGGCTGCTGGAGCGAGAAGGAAAGCTTCGGCCGTAGCGAAGGCACGGATTGGGCGCTGAACGAATACGATGACGGCACGTTCGACGTCATTTTCAAGGGCGAAGTGCAGGGTCGCGTCGCGTGGTCGCTCACCGGCAAGCACAACCGGGCCAACGCGCTGGCCGCCATCGCCGCCGCCCGCCACGTCGGCGTGCCGATCGCGCAGGCCGCCAAATCGCTGGCCACCTTCGAGAACGTCAAGCGCCGCATGGAAGTGCGCGGCGTGGTCAACAACATCACCGTCTACGACGACTTCGCCCACCATCCGACCGCCATCGCCACCACCGTCGGCGGCCTGCGCCAGAAAATTGGCCAGGACACGCGCATCCTGGCGGTGCTGGAGCCGCGCTCCAACACCATGAAGCTGGGCACGATGAAAGACGCGCTGCCGGGCAGCCTGGGCGACGCCGACCTGGTGTTCGGCTTCGGCAGCGAGCAGGCGCTGGGCTGGAACCTGGGCCAGGCGTTGTCGCCGCTCGGCGCCACCGCCAGTGCCTACGAAGACCTGAACGCGCTGGTGGCCGCCGTGGCCAGGGCCGCGCAACCGGGCGACCAGATTATTGTGATGAGCAACGGCGGCTTCGGCGGCGTGCACGACAAAATCCTGAAAGCGCTGGCGCCATGATCCTGTATCTGCACGGCTTCCGCTCCTCGCCCAAGTCGATGAAGGCGCGCGTGGTCGGCGAGCGCATGGCGGCGCTGGGGCTGGCCGATCAACTGCTGTCGCCGCAGCTGCCAGCCTCGCCCCGGCTGGCGATGGAACTGGCCGAGGCGGCCGTCAAGGACGTGCCTGCCGGCGAGCTGAGCATCATCGGCTCGTCGCTGGGCGGCTACTATGCCACCTGGCTGGCCGAGCGCATCGGCTGCCGCGCCGTGCTGCTGAATCCGGCCGTAGTGCCGCAACTGGACCTGGACCAGCACGTCGGCGTCAGCACCCAATACCACTCCGACGAGCCGTTTGAATTCAAGCGCGCATACATCGCCGAGCTGCGCGCGCTGGCGGTGCCGCAGATCACCAGGCCGGAACGCTATTTCCTGATCGCCGCCACCGGCGACGAGGTGCTGGACTACCGCGACATGCTGGCCCACTACCAGGGCGCGCGCCAGCATGTGATCGACGGCAGCGACCACGCGATTTCCGAGTTTCCGCGTTATGTGGACCAGGTACTGGCCTTCTGCGGCATCGAGGCCCGCTCTTGAGCGCGCCGCCGAGAAGCGCCTCGCTGCGGCAGGCGCAGTGGCAGCCGCACGTGCTGGCCCTGAACGCGCCGCCGGCCTACGTGCCGTGGCTGACCGAGGGCGGCTCGCTGACCGCGCGCCTGAAAGCACACAGTCACAATTTCCGCGTACAGTGCCTGCATCAGCGCAGCGCGATCTGCCTCAGCGACGAGGCCGGCGTGATCGGCATGCATCATCGCGGCCGCGTGTGGGAAAGGGAAGTGCTGCTGAGATGTGATAATACGCCTGCGGTGTTCGGCCACACGGTGGTGCCGATGTCGGCCAACGCCAGCGACTGGCCGCTGTTCAGCACGCTGGGCGAACGCTCGCTGGGCACCACGCTGTTCGGCGATCCGCTGGTGCGGCGCGGTGTGTTGGAATTTGCAAGATTGCGAGAAGGGCATCCTTTGGCGCGGCGCGCGCGGGCGGCACTGGCCGTCAATGGCGCGGTGGTGCCACCGGACCACATATTATATGCACGGCGCTGCCTGTATCAGCGCCGCCAAGGTACGCTGCTGGTAACGGAAGTATTCCTGCCGACTGTGCTGGAACTGATTAAAACGAACGACAATAAACGATGAATGTATTTTTTGAAGAATCCGGCGATTTCAAAGTCGGCAGCGTGATGACCCAGGCCGGCGAGGCCTATCAAGTCGAGATGGCCAGCGGCAAGCGCACCAAGGTCAAGGCCAAGGACGTGCTGCTGCAGTTCGAGAAGCCGTCTCCGGCCGACCTGATGGAGCAGGCCAAGGCCATCGCTGCCGACGTCGACCTGGAATTCCTGTGGGAAGTCGCCGGCGAGGAAGAGTTCGGTTTTGCCGAGCTGGGCGCCGAATACTTCGGCCACGCGCCGCAGCCGGCCGAAGCGGCCGGCCTGATCCTGAGCCTGCATTCGTCGCCGATCTACTTCTATAAAAAGGGCCGCGGCCGCTACAAGGCCGCGCCCGAGCAATCGCTGCGCGCCGCGCTGGCCGGCATCGAGAAGAAGAAACAGCAGGCGCTGGTACAAGCCGCCTACGTGGAAGAACTGAAGGCCAACAAGCTGCCGGAATCGATGCAGAACATCGTGCTGCAACTGCTGTTCAAGCCGGACAAGAACTCGATCGAATACAAGGCGCTGGACGCGGCCTGCGCGGAACTGCACACCAATCCGCAGCGGCTGATGCTGGCGGTGGGCGGCGTGCAGTCGGCCAAGGCGCTGCACATGGCCAAGTTCCTGTTCGAGAACTTCCCCAAGGGCGCCGGCTTCCCGGACGTGCCGGTGCCGGCCGCGCCGGCCAACCTGCCGGTGGCCGACGTCCAGGCGTTCTCGATCGACGACGTCACCACCACCGAGATCGACGATGCCTTCTCGGTCACCAGGCTGGCCGACGGCAACGTCAGGATCGGCATCCACATCGCCGCGCCAGGCCTGGGCATCAAGCCGGACGACGCGGTCGACAAGATCGCGCGCGGCCGCATGTCCACCGTCTACATGCCGGGCGATAAGATCACCATGCTGCCGGACAGCATCGTCGACGCCTTCACGCTGGCCGAGGGCAAGACCTGCCCGGCGCTGTCGCTGTACGCCACGCTGAATCCGGCCGACTGGTCGGTGCTGGCCACCGAAACGCGCGCCGAGATGGTGCCCATCGCCAACAACCTGCGCCACAACGACCTGGACGACCTGGTCAACGAGGAAACCCTGGCCAGCGGCGCGGGCGACTATCCGCACAAGGAATCGCTGGGCCTGATCTGGCAATGGGCGCAGGTGCTGGAGGCCGCGCGCATGGTCAAGCGCGAAGGCTTTGGCCTGAAGCCGGAGCAGAACAACCGCGTCGACTACAACTTCTACGTGGAAGACGATGTCGTCACCGTCACCCGCCGCAAGCGCGGCGCGCCGTTGGACAAGATCGTCGCCGAGCTGATGATCTTCGCCAATAGCACCTGGGGCAAGCTGATGCACGACAGCGGCGTGCCCGGCATCTACCGCAGCCAGGGCCGCGGCGTGGGCGGCTGGAACGCCAAGATGCAGGTGCGCATGCTGACGCACGCCGCGCCGCACGAGGGCTTGGGTGTGGACCAGTACGCGTGGAGCACCTCGCCGCTGCGCCGTTACACCGACCTGGTCAACCAGTGGCAGATCCTGGCCTGCGCCGAGAAGGGCGTGATGGCGCCGCTGGTGGCGCACTTCAAGCACAAGGACGCGGAGCTGTTCGCGATCGTGTCGCAATTTGACGCGGCCTATGGCGCATACGCGGATCACCAGGCCAATATGGAACGCTACTGGTGCCTGCGCTGGCTGGGCCAGGAGAACGCGCGCCAGGTGGAGGCGGTGGTGCTGAAGGACGAAGTGCTGCGCCTGACCGATATACCGCTGATCATCCGTCTGCCGGGCATGCCGTCGGTGGCGCGCGGCGCGGCGGTCAAGCTGGACATCCTGCGCTGGGACGAGGTGGACCTGACTATCGAGGCGCGTCTGCTGGAAATCCCGACCGACGCCACCGCCACCGACGTCGACTTCGAGGACGACGAGGTGGACGAGGCGGGCGATGCGCCAGCCGGCGACGCCGAAGTGGCGGACCAGACCGCCGCCGAGGAAAACACCGCCGAGGTCACCGCGGCACCAGCGGCGGACACGCCAGCGCCCTAAATGTTCAATCCGCGCCCCACGATCCGCGTCGTGCCGCTGCCCGACAAGGAACACCTGGTCATCGTCGACGACTTGCTGCTGGAACCGCACAAGATGGTCGAACTGGCCAGGCAATCGCGCGCGGACTTTTCCGACGCCGACCATAATTATTTCCCCGGTCCGGAGCTGAACCTGCCGCCGGCGCTGACGCAGGCTTTCGATCAATTCATCGTCACCCATGTGCGCAAGCCGCTGGGCGCGCGCCGCACCAGCATGCTGGCCGCGCGGCTGGCGCTGGCCACGCTGCAGCCGCCGCAACTGCAGAACCTGCAGCGGGTGTGTCACCGCGACACCGTGCCGCGACCCGGCATGGAAGGCACCGGCGCCATGGTGCTGTACCTGTTCCATGACACCCGGCTGGGCGGCACCGGCTTTTTCCGGCAGACCTGTTCCGACGCCGCCTTCACCGACATGGTGCTGCGCGCGCGCGCCATGGAGCGCGACGCCTTCACCGCGCTGACCGGCGCCGGGCCCGGCTATGCCGTGGCCAGCGACCGTTATTTCGAGAAGGTCTACACGGCGCAGCCGGCGTGGAACCGGGCCATCTTCTATCCGGGCACGGTGTTGCACAGCGCCGACATCCATCACCCCGAGCTGCTGGTCGACGATGTGCAGAGCGGCCGGCTGACGGTCAACGCCTTCTTCAACCTGCGCCGCAACGCTGCCGTTGCATGAAAGCCCCGCCCGTTCGGACCGGCCCGGCAAATCGAGTAAAATCAGCGGGTAACACCAGCGCGCCGCCTTGTTCCGACGTCTAATGAAGCCTGCCCGAGTGAAGTCTTTTAAAGAAAATCGCTTGCTGTACCTTGCCATCGGCTTCTCGCTGGTGGCGCATGCCGCCTTGCTGGCGGTGCGCTTTGTGGCCCCGGCGCCAGCGCCGGTGCAGGCTGCCGATCCCGGGCTGGAAGTGATCCTCGTCAACGCCAAGCACAACAAGGCGCCGCTGAAGGCCGACGCCGTTGCCCAGGCCAACCTCGACGGCGGCGGCACGGTCGACCAGGGCCGCTCCCGGTCGCCGATGCCGGACATGCGCAAGACCGAAATGGGCGACAGCGTCAAGGCCAGCAAGCGCCGCATCGCCGAGCTGGAAGAACGCCAGAAGCAGCTGATGACGCAAGTGCACTCGCCGTCGCCCGTGAGCGCGCCGCCGCTGACCGAAAACGCCAAACCGGACCCGACACCCACCGGCGCCGACCTGATCGAATCGAGCAAGGCCATCGCCCGCCGCGTGGCGGAAATCAGCGAAACCATCGAGGACCAGAACAAGCGGCCCAAGAAAACCATGATCACGCCGAGCACGCGCGAAGCCGGCTACGCGATCTACTACAAAACCATGCAGAAGCGGATCGAGGACATCGGCACGCTGAACTTCCCCAACGTGAACGGGCGCAAGCTGTATGGCCAGCTGATGCTGTCGATCCCGGTGTTCCAGGACGGCACCATCTATGAAAAGGAAGGCGGCATCAAGGTCGAGCGCAGCTCCGGCAATCCGGCGCTGGACGAGGCGGCGATGCGCATCGTGCGCCGCTCGGCGCCGTTCGGCAAATTCCCGCCGAACATGCTGTCGAGCGACCGCGATGATTTGTGGGTCATCATCACCACCTTCAAATTCACCCGCGAAGACAAATTACAAGCCGATATGAGCGGCGGAGGACGATAACAACATGGACCGCTACTGCGTGTTTGGCAACCCGATTGCCCATAGCAAATCACCGGAAATCCATGCCGCCTACGCGGCGCAGACCGGCCAGGACATGCAATACGAACGCCGCCTGGCGCCAGTGGACGGCTTCGCCGAGGCCGTGCGCGCCTTCATCGCCGAGGGCGGCAAGGGCGCCAACGTGACGGTGCCGTTCAAGCTGGAAGCGGCCAGGCTGGCGCAGGCGCTGACGATCCGCGCGCGCGCGGCCGGTGCGGTCAACACCCTGGTGTTCAGCGACGACGGCATCATCGGCGACAACACCGACGGCGCCGGCCTGGTGGCGGACATCGTCAACAACGCCGCTGTGCCGATCAGCGGCAAGCGCGTGCTGCTGCTGGGCGCGGGCGGCGCCGTGCGCGGCGTGGTGCTGCCGATCCTGGAGCATCGGCCGGCCAGGCTGGTGATCGCCAACCGCACCGTGGCCAAGGCGGAAGAACTGGTCGAACAGTTTGCCGCGCTGGGCGGCGAGGGCGTGGTGTCGGCCTGCAGCTTTGCCGACATCGACGGCCAGTACGACATCGTCATTAACGGCACCGCGGCCAGCCTGAGCGCGGAAGTGCCGCCGGTCTCGCCATCGATTTTCGCGCCCGGCTGTTTAGCGCTGGACATGATGTACGGTGCTTCCCCCACGGTATTCTTGCAGTTCGCCGCCCGCCATGGCGCGCAGTTGCGCGATGGCCTGGGCATGCTGGTGGAACAGGCTGCCGAGGCGTTCCAGTTGTGGCGCGGCGTGCAGCCGGCCACCGCCGATGTATTGAAACAACTGCGCGACCAGCTATGAGCAAATCGTCCGGTCAATGGCGCTGGGTGAAGTGGCTCTTCATCGTCCCGATCCTGCTGTTCCTGGCGGTGCAGCTGTACTTCTTCCTGCAGATCTGGTGGTGGGTCGACCACAATCCCGGCATGACCAGCTTCATGCGCGAGCAGCAGGCGGCCTTGCGCGAGAAGAATCCCAAGGCCAACATCCAGCAGCAGTGGGTGCCGTACAACCGCATCTCGAACAATCTCAAGCGCGCCATCATCGCCTCCGAGGACGCCAACTTCTCCGACCACGACGGTGTCGACTGGGAAGCGCTGCAAAAGGCCTACGAGAAGAACAACAAGAAGCACAAGGTGGTGTCCGGCGGCTCCACCATCACCCAGCAGCTGGCCAAGAACCTGTTCCTGTCCGGTTCGCGCAGCTACGTGCGCAAAGGGCAGGAGCTGATCATCACCTTCATGCTGGAAACGCTGATGGACAAGGAGCGCATCTTCGAGATCTACCTGAACGTGGTGGAATTCGGCACCGGCACCTTTGGCGCCGAGGCGGCCGCGCGCCACTACTACGGCGTCAGCGCCGCCAACCTGAGCGCGCCGCAGGCGGCCAGGCTGGCGGTGCTGCTGCCCAATCCGCGCTATTTCGACAAGCACCGCGACTCCAACTACCTGGCGCGCCGCACGGCGGTGATCTTGCGTCGCATGGGGTCCGCCGACCTGCCATAGCTCCCAATGCTGTCAAGTTCAGCGCGTCGTTCCGGCGAAAGCCGGAACCCATAGAACGCCGGCATGAATAACGCACGCAGTGTATGGATTCCGGCTTGCGCCGGAATGACAGATCAAGCGCTAACTGGGCACTGGGCTGGCTTAGCAGGGGCTTTGCGGGTACACTTGCGCTGTTTCCAAAGGCGCGTTTATCCATGATTAATGTTTTCGTTCTCCAGAATGGCCGGCTCAACCAGGTCCCCATCGACAGTCGCGAAGACCTGGAAAAGGTCGAGCCGGTCTGGGTCGACCTGACCGACCCGACGGATGCGGAGCGCGCCTGGGTACGCACCATCTACGGCGTGATCCTGCCGGGCGAGGACGAGGTCAAGGACATCGAGGCCTCGGCCCGCTACTACGAGGCGGAAAACGGCGACCTGCACCTGCGCACCGACTTCCTGCTGGAAGAAGAGGATGGCCCGTCGCGCATCGTGACGGTGGCGTTCATCCTGGCGCGCAAAATCCTGTTCTCGGTCCACACCGACGACCTGCCGGTGTTCCGCCTGGTGCGCATGCGCGCCCGTTCGCGCCCCGGCTCCATCGCCGACTACATGGACGTGCTGCTGGACCTGTACGCCACCGACGCCGAATATTCTGCGGACGCGCTGGAAGGCATCTACCAGCAGCTGGAAGAAGTCAGCGGCCGCGTGCTGCAAAAAGAATTCACCGACCAGGACGCGGCCGCCGCGCTGAACGCCATCGCCCACGAGGAAGACTTGAACGGCCGCATCCGCCGCAACATGATGGACACGCGCCGCGCCGTCAGCTTCCTGATGCGCGGCCGCTTGCTCAATTCCGACCAGTTCGAGGAGGCGCGCCAGATCCTGCGCGACATCGAATCGCTGGACGGCCACACCTCCTTCCTGTTCGACAAGATCAACTTCCTGATGGACGCCACGGTCGGTTTCATCAACATCAACCAGAACAAGATCATCAAGATCTTCTCGGTGGCCAGCGTGGCCTTCCTGCCGCCAACGCTGATCGCGTCCATCTACGGCATGAACTTCAAGTGGCTGCCGGAGCTGGAATGGGAGCTGGGCTACCCGTTCGCCATCGTGCTGATGCTGGCCAGCGCCATCGCGCCGTTCCTGTACTTCCGCCACCGGGGCTGGCTGAAGTAAGATACTTTCAAGATCGTAATATAGTTGCCGGATTAATCTATTAGAATGG
This sequence comes from Duganella sp. 1224, assembly GCF_013408245.1. Classification (GTDB taxonomy): domain Bacteria; phylum Pseudomonadota; class Gammaproteobacteria; order Burkholderiales; family Burkholderiaceae_D; genus Rugamonas. The sequence continues at coordinate 706,757 of NZ_JACBYS010000002.1, read as the reverse complement.
CGGGCGGCGTAATGCGCTCCCTCCTACCTTTGCTCCTCGCGGCCCCTCCCGCCGCCCTGAGAAAGTAATAATATGAACAAGAAACGGCAATTTTTCCCCCGCCAGGTGGTGGAAGCCGGCGGTAACCGCTGGGACTGGGCCTTGCTGCCCATCGTGCTGGCGATCTTCGTGCTGATGGCCTATGGCAGCCAGCAGATGGCGCGCCCCTATGAACTCGGCCAGACCTTGCCGATGTCGCTCGACCCGAGCTATCTGCCGTACTACGTGCTGCGCACCACGCTGCGCATGTTCATCGCGCTGGGCGCCTCGGTCATCTTCAGTTGCGTGTTCGCCGCGCTGACCACCAAGTACCGGCTGGCCGAAAAAGTGCTGGTGCCGCTGCTGGACATCCTGCAGTCGATCCCCATCCTGGGCTTCCTGTCGATCACCGTGACGGCTTTCATCGCGCTTTTCCCCGGCAACCTGCTGGGCGTGGAATGCGCGGCGGTTTTCGCCATCTTCACCTCGCAGGCGTGGAACATGGCGTTTTCCGCCTACCAGGGCTTCCGCTCGGTGCCGGCCGAATTGTCCGAGGCGGCGCGGGTGTTCCAGCTGTCGGGCTGGCAGCGCTTCTGGCGCCTGGAGCTGCCGTACGCGATGCCCGGCCTGCTGTGGAACATGATGATGTCGATGTCCGGCGGCTGGTTCTTCGTGGTGGCGTCGGAGGCCATCGTGGTGTCCAACCAGACCATCAAGCTGCCGGGCATGGGCTCCTACATCGCGCTGGCCATCGAGCAGAGTAATCTGGGCGCCATCGGCTGGGCCATCTTCGCCATGCTGATCGCGGTGCTGCTGTACGATCAGTTGTTCTTCCGCCCGCTGCTGGCGTGGGCCGACAAGTTCCGCTTCGAGGAAACCGGCAGCGACACCGCGCAGTCTTCGTGGCTGCTCACCTGGCTGCGCCGCACCGAACGCACGCAGCAGATCGTCGAATGGTTCGCCCACCAGCTGTCGCGCTCCATCGCCGTGTTCCGCCTGTCGCACGACGGCACCTCGATCCGCGCCCGGCGCGACAAACCGTCGCTGGTGCCGCAGCGGGTGTGGGACGCGGTAATCGCCGCCGTGGTGTTCTACGCGCTGTGGAGCCTCGTGCACTTCATCCGCACCGAAGTCGGCTGGGGCGAGGTGGGCCATGTGCTGATGCTGGGCGTGTACACCATGCTGCGCGTGGTGGTGCTGCTGGCACTGGCGGCCATCGTCTGGGTGCCGGTGGGGATCTGGATCGGCATGAATCCGCGCTGGGCCTCGCGCACGCAGGCGGTGGCGCAGTTCCTGGCGGCGTTCCCGGCCAACCTGGTGTTCCCGGTGGCGGTGATCATCATCGTGCGCTATCACCTGAATCCGGACATCTGGCTGTCGCCGCTGATGATCCTTGGCACCCAGTGGTATCTGCTGTTTAACGTGATCGCCGGCGCCTCGACCATTCCGACCGAGCTGCGGCACGCGGCCAAGAACTTCGGCCTGACCGGCTGGCTGAAATGGCGCCGCTACCTGCTGCCGGCCATCTTCCCGAGTTTTGTGACCGGGGCCATCACCGCGTCCGGCGGTTCGTGGAACGCGGCCATCGTGTCCGAGCTGGTGAGCTGGGGACCGACCACGCTGAAGGCGCACGGCATCGGCAGCTACATCGCCGAGATGACCGCCACCGGCGACTTCCCGCGCATCGCGCTGGGCATCGGCATCATGTGTATTTTCGTGATGGGCTTCAACCACTTCGTCTGGCGCCGTTTGTATACCCTGGCCGAAAGCCGGCTGCATTTCTAGGAACAGAATCATGAGCACTCCTATCGTTGAACTGAAAGCCGTCGGCAAACACTTCCGCGCAGCCGATGGCTCCGCGCGTTCGGTGCTGGAAGGCGTGGACTTTACGCTGCGCGAAGGCGAGATCGTGGCGCTGCTGGGCCAGTCCGGCTCGGGCAAGTCGACCATGTTGCGCATCATGGCGGGCCTGATCCAGGCCGACGAGGGCCAGGTGCTGTATCGCGGCATGCCCTTGTATGGCACGGCGCGTGGCATCCGCATGGTGTTCCAGTCGTTCGCGCTGTTCCCGTGGCTGACGGTGCAGAAGAATGTGGAGCTGGGCCTGGAGGCGCAGGGCATGGCGCCGGACGAGCGCGCGCGCCGCGCCGAGAAGGTGATCGACCTGATTGGCCTGTCCGGCTTTGAGGGCGCGCTGCCGCGCGAGCTGTCGGGCGGCATGCGCCAGCGGGTCGGCATCGCCCGCGCGCTGGTGATGGAGCCGGAAGTGCTGCTGATGGACGAGGCGTTTTCGGCGCTGGACGTGCTGACCGGCGAGCGGTTGCGCGAGGAGATTCTGGAGTTGTGGCAGTCCGGCCAGATTCCGACCAAGGCGATTCTGGTGGTGTCGCACAACATCGAGGAAGCGGTGATGATGGCCGACCGGGTGCTGATCTTTGCCAGCGATCCGGGACGCGTGCGCGCCGAGCTGCCGATCTCGCTGCCGCAGCCGCGCAAGGCGGAAAGCGCCGAGGTGCGCCATCTGATCGACAAGGTGTATGAGCTGATGACGGCCAGCTCCGGCCGTCGCGGCAGCGGCAGTGGCCTGATCAGCGAGCGTGACGTCAAGCTGCAACTGGGCGATCGGCTGCCGCAGGCGGGCATCGCGCACATGGAAGGGATACTGGAGCTGCTGGCGGAGGAGCCGTTCCACGGCCGCGCTGATTTGCCGAAGATCGCCGAGGAGACGGAGCTGACGGACGCCGAGCTGCTGGAGGTGCTGAACGCGCTGATCCTGCTGGGCTTCGCCTATCTGACCAATGGCGACATTCTGATGACGGAGCTGGGCGGGCGCTATGTGAAGGCGAACAACACCGAGCGCCAGGAGATGTTCGGCAAGCAGCTGCTGGAGCATGTGCCGCTGATCGCCTATATCTGCCACGGGCTGCAGCAGGACAAGTCGGGCGATTTGCCGGAGGACCTGTTCCTCAAGCTGCTGCGCTTTACGCTGAGCGAAGAGGAGGCCGAGCGCGCGCTGCGCGTGGCGATCGAGTGGGGCCGCTATGGCGACCTGTTCGAGTACAACTTCAACACCGGCGTGATCCAGCGTTCGGAAGAGGATCAGTCAGCGGGCGACTGAGTCTCAAACACCTGCTTCAGCGATGCCGCGTCCAGCACGGCATCGCTCCACGCCGTCAACTGCTCCACACTGGCCTTCGCCAGCTTGCGCTGGTTGGTTTTCGACAAGGGGCCGAAGCGCCGCGTGAGCTGTCGTTCCAGTATGATCGCGGCCCCCTTTTGCATGCCCTCATCCAGAATCATTTCTTCCAGTGGCGTGATCCATTTCATCGGATTCGTCATGTTGTTCTCCTTTTTCAGTTGGAAAACGGTTTGCCTGTAGCGCTCCTGCTGAGCTTCGGGCAGCGCCATCATCCAGTTGATTACTTTGAACATGGTGATTATGCGCGCTTTGCTCCAGCGGTGTTGGTACAGTAGCTTGGTCAGGTGCCACTTGGCGGCGTACAGCGCATCCGGATCGTGTCGTGCTTGCTGTGTACGCAGATGGGCCAGGGTTACCAGCGCAAACGGATTGGGCGAGGTTTCCAGATCGCTCCGTGTTGCGTAGTCCAGCAGCTTGGCCGTCGCGAACGAGATACCCATTTGGGTCCCGAGCAGTGTGTTGTGGAAGGCGGACGGCCGCCAGTTGGCATCCTCGTCCGCCAGCAGCACCAGGCTGGCAACCGGCTGTTGATATTGCTGAAAAATGCGGTAGTTGTAATCGAGCACGCGCCGCGCGAGCGTCTTGTCGCGTTGTGCCTGCACTTCGATGTGGATGAGCACCCACTGCACACGGCCATCGCGCAGCGCCACTTCCACCAGCTTGTCCGCCACCATGACGTTGGGCGCGTCGGCCAGCGCGATCCCGGCCAGCTCCTTGTCGCGGTAGCGTGGCCGCCGGGACCAGTCGATTTCCTTGCAGAGATCGCTAAAGAAAAAGTCCATGAACGCCCTGAACGCATGCGTCAGCGCGGCTTTCCACGGCAGGTCGTAACGGGCGGGGGAGGGCATTCCGGCAGTCTACGGCGAGGCTGCCAGCGCGCCTTTGAGCTAGTGCAAGGCGCGGAGGATGCGCTTCCCGCCGGCGACGGGAGGCGCGGAAAAGCCAGATTACAGCTTGGCGAACACGCGGCGGGCGGCGGCGATGGTGTCGTCGATCACCGCGTCGCTGTGCTGCGCCGACACGAAGCCGGCCTCGAACGCCGCCGGCGCGAAGTACACGCCTTCATCCAGCATGTGATGGAAGAAGACGTTGAAGCGCTCGCGGTTACCGGCCATCATCTCGGCGTAGTTGTTCGGTGGCGTCTCGCTGAAATACAGGCCGAACATGCCGCCCACCGCGTCGGCGCAGAACGGAATGCCGGCGTCCTTGGCGGCCGCCGTCAGACCGTCGGCCAGACGCCTGGCGGTGGCGCTCAATTTGTCGTAGAAGCCCGGCTGCTGGATCAGCTTGAGCGTGGTCATGCCCGCCGCCACCGCCACCGGATTGCCCGACAGCGTGCCGGCCTGGTACACCGCGCCCACCGGCGACATCTTGCTCATCAACTCGGTGCTGCCGCCAAACGCCGCCACCGGCAGGCCGCCGCCAATTACCTTGCCCAGCGCCGTCAGGTCCGGCTGGATGCCATACAGCTCCTGCGCGCCGCCCAGCGCCACGCGGAAGCCGCACATCACCTCATCGAAGATCAGCAGCGCGCCATGCTGGCTGCACAGCGCGCGCAGCGTTTGCAGGAAGGCCTCGGTGGCCTTGATCAGGTTCATATTGCCGGCCACCGGCTCGACGATCACGCAGGCGATTTCGTCGCCGAAGTTGGCGAACGCCTCCTCGATCTGCTGCACATTGTTATAGTCCAGCACCAGCGTGTGCTTGACGAAGTCCTCCGGCACGCCGGCCGACGTCGGATTGCCAAAGGTGAGCAGGCCGCTGCCCGCCTTCACCAGCAGCGAGTCGGCGTGGCCGTGGTAGCAGCCCTCGAACTTGACGATCTTGTCGCGGCCGGTGGCGCCGCGCGCCAGGCGCAGCGCGCTCATGGTGGCCTCGGTGCCGGACGACACCAGCCGCACCTGCTCCAGCGATGGTACCAGGCGCACGATTTCCTCGGCCATCTCGATCTCGCCCTCGGTCGGCGCGCCGAACGACAGGCCGCGCGCGGCCGCCTCCTGCACCGCCTTCACCACCTGCGGATGCGCGTGGCCGACAATCGCCGGGCCCCACGAGCCGATGTAGTCGATATAGCGCTTGCCGTCCGCGTCCCAGAAGTACGGGCCCTCGGCGCGGGTGATGAAGCGCGGCGTGCCGCCCACCGAACGGAAGGCGCGCACCGGCGAGTTGACGCCGCCGGGAGTGGTTTTCTGGGCGCGTTCGAACAGCTGGTCGTTCTTGGAAATCGTGGTCATAGTGGCATCTTTCTAGGCTACTGCATGTCCGCTGCGGACTGTAAATGGAAAAAACGGTTGGGCACGAACTTGCCCATGCCGTAGCGCTGCGCATGCGCCAGCGCGCCGACAGTGTACTCCTGCGCCGCCGCCACCGCTTCCGGCACGTCGGCGCCGCGCGCCATGAAGGCCGTCAGCGCCGCCGACAGCGTGCCGCCGGCGCCGATGAACGGCCCGGCCAGGTGCTGCCAGGCGTCGTGGCTGATGACGCCATCGGCGCCGAACAGGGTGTTGGCCAACGTGTTGGGCGCGGCGTTCTCGCCGTGCGGGCTGCCGGCCGGGGTGCCGGTCACCAGCACGAACTCGCAGCCCAGGGCCAGCAGGTGCTCGACGTCCGATTCCAGCGTGTCCTCGTTCTCGCCGCCGTCGCCCGGCTCGCGCCAGGTTTCGGCCAGCCGGCCCAGCTCCACCTGCGACAGCATCAGCAGCGTGGCCTGCGGCACCAGCAGCTGGCGGATCGCGGTCAGCAGCTCCTCGGCGTCATCGTCGGACAGCGACGGCAGGCGCGAGCTGAAGGGGTCGAGGATCAGCGGCGCGTCGGGATAATCGGACAGGATCTCGGCCACCGCCGCCACCTGTTCAACGTTGGTGATGCCGCCGACCTTGAAGGCGGCCATGGTCATGTCCTCCAGCACCACGCGGGCCTGGTCGGCCACCCAGTCCGGGTCGATGTCCTGCAGGTCTTCGACGCGGGCGCTGTCGCCGATCAGCAACGCGGTGGTCACCGCCAGTCCGGTGCAGGAGAGGGCGGAAAAGGCTGCCAGGTCGGCCTGGACACCGGTGGCGCCGGCCGGGTCGGCGGCGCCAAAGCTGAGAATGAGGGGAGAAGTTTGGTTTTGCACGGCGGGTAGATTAAGATACCTAATTCAGCATTTTACTTGAGGGTGGCAAAACGTGAGTAGCAACGAAACAACGCAGGAATTCAAGACCTGGATGTGCCTGATCTGCGGCTGGATCTACGACGAGGCGGCCGGCCTGCCGGACGAGGGCATCGCCCCCGGCACCCGCTGGGCCGACGTGCCGATGAACTGGAGCTGCCCGGAATGCGGCGCCCGCAAGGACGATTTCGAGATGGTAGCCATCTGACGGTGGCCAGCAGGGGCGCCGCCGCCATCACCGCCGCGCCAGCGAGGGGCGCGCCTATGCTATGGTGTAGTCTCATCTAGCGGAACCATTATGACCTCCACGCCCCTGAAAATCATGGTGATCGACGATAGCAGCACGATCCGTCGCTCCGCCGAGATCTTCCTGAGCCAGGCCGGCTACCAGGTGGTGCTGGCCGAAGACGGCTTCGACGCGCTGGCCAAGATCAACGACCACCACCCGGCGCTGGTGTTCTGCGACATCCTGATGCCGCGCCTGGACGGCTACCAGACCTGCGCGCTGATTAAAAAAAGTGCAAAATTCCACGCCACGCCGGTGCTGATGCTGTCCTCCAAGGACGGCCTGTTCGACCGCGCGCGCGGCGCCATGGTCGGCGCGGTGGCCTACCTGACCAAACCTTTTACCAAGGACAGCCTGCTGGCGGCGGTGCGCGAGCACACCGGCGGCGCTGTCGCCACACCAGAATAAGAACGCCGCAGGGGGAAATATGGCCATACAAAGAATTCTGATCGTCGACGACTCGCCCACGGAGCGCTACTACCTGAGCGATCTGCTGTCGAAGAACGGCTACACCGTCACCGTGGCCGAAAGCGGCGAGGAGGCGTTGGAAAAGATCAAGTCCAGCAAGCCGGAACTGATCTTGATGGACGTGGTGATGCCGGGCGCGAACGGCTTCCAGGTCACGCGCTCGATCAACCGCGATCCGGAACTGAAGGATGTGCCGGTGATTATCTGCTCCAGCAAGAGCCAGGAGACGGACCGCATCTGGGCCATGCGCCAGGGCGCGCGCGATTACCTGGTCAAGCCGGTCGATCCGGCCGAGCTGCTGACCAAGATCGCGGCGCTCAACTGACGATGGACCGCCAGGCCCCGACCGAACGCCGCAGCCGCCTGCGCCAGTACCAGGTGCAGCTGCTGGAGCGCATGCAGGCCGCCAGGAGCGGCGCGGCCGAGGGCGGGCGCGAACTGGGCGTGCGGCTGGGCGGGCGTCTGTGCCTGCTGGACCTGACGCAGATCAGCGAGATCGTGCCGCTGCAGCCCATCACGCCGGTGCCGCTGACGCAGGAGTGGTATCTGGGGCTGGTGAATATCCGCGGCCACCTGACCGGCGTCATCGATCTGGCGCGCTACCACGGCCAAGCCGCCGGCGACAGCGCGCCGTCCGAGCGCCGCCTGATCACTTTTGCGCCGTCGCTGGGCTTCAACTGCGCGCTGCTGGTGGAGCGCGTGCTGGGCCTGCGCAAGCTGGCGGAGATGACGCCGCGGCAGGACGCGCCGCTGGAGTTCGTCGACGCCGACGGCCAGCCGTGGACCCGCATCGACCTGGCGCAGCTGGTGCTGGAACCCCGTTTTTCGCAGGTAGGACTGATCTAGCAGGCAAACACGAATCCGGAGAGGTGTATGGCTTTCAAGTTGGGCTTTTTCTCGCGCGGCAGCCGGAGTGCCGCCCAGGATGCGGCAGCAAATTCAGCGTTCGGCGACTCGCAGTTCCTGCACACGGCCGCCACCCCCGCGCCATCCGCGCCACCCGCGCCGCAGGCCGGCGCCGAGGAGGGCGACGCGCCGCTGCGCCTGCGCGATGCGCTGGGCCGGCGCCGCGTTGGCGCGCCGGCGCTGGACGCCGGCCCCGGCAAGCTGCCGCTGATCGGCCACCTGCCGGCGCAGCGCCAACTCAGTCTGCTGTCGACCGCGCTGGCGGTCTGCCTGGCCATGAGCGCGGTGTTCGTGGCGCTCAACACCATCCACAACGCCAACCGCTCGGCGCAGACGCAGGTGGCCAGCGACGCGCTGATGCACTCGCAGCGCATCGGCAAGGCCGCGCCCAACGCGGTGCAGGGCAGCGCCGAAGGCTTCCGCCAGCTGGAGGAAAGCCGCCAGGAACTGACGCGCGACATCAACCTGATGACGCGCGGCGGCAAATACCAGGGCCGCACCATCAGCGATCCGCCGGCCGACATCGCCGTGGTGGTGGCGGCCGCGCGCAAGCAGTGGACCGCCACCGACCTCGCCGCCGGCACCATCCTGATGCTGAAGGCGGACCTGAGCGGCATGGACAAGACGCTGCAAAAGCTCAACGACATGTCGCCCGACCTGCTGGTGCGCACCGAGGACATCATCGCCCTCAAGCTGCAGCGCGGCGGCTCGGCGCGCGAGATCGCCGCGCTGGGCAAGCTGACCATGCTGACCCAGCGCATGAGCCGCAGCGCCAGCGAATTCCTCACCGCCGGCGGCATCAGTTCGGAAACCGCCTTCCAGCTGGGGCGCGACACCACGGTGTTCCGCACCACCATCGACGGCTTCCTCAAGGGCAGCGCGCCGCTGGGACTGGCCGCCGTGCGCGAGCCGGACCTGCGCGACAAGTTCACCGGCCTGATGACCGACTTCGAGGAGTACCAGAAGCTGGTGGCGGCGGTGCTGGGCAAGCTGGATAAATTCAGCGCCGCGCGCGCCGCCGAACAGCTGATCTTCAACGACAACGAGGCGCTGCGCCAGCGCCTGAGCGTGGTGCAGCAGGTGTACCGCGAAAGCCAGGACTCGCTGGGCCTGACCTTCTGGCTGATGGTGGCCGGCGGCATGCTGACGCTGATCTGCGCGGCCGCCATCGGCCGCGTGCTGCTGATGGATTCGCACAACCGCACACGCGGCGCCGAGCGCCGCCGCCAGGAGGCGGAGGCCATGCGCCAGCAGTCGCAACGCAAGGAGGAAGAGGCCAAGGCCATGAACGACCAGAATCAGGCGGCCATCCTGCGCCTGATGAACGAGCTGCAGGAAGTGGCGGATGGCGACCTGACGGTGCAGGCCACGGTATCCGAGGACATCACCGGCGCCATCGCCGACTCGGTCAACTACACGGTGGAAGAGCTGCGTGGCCTGGTGGGCCGGGTGACGGCGACCGCCGAGCAGGTGACGCGGGCATCGACCCAGGCGCAGAGCATCTCGGCCAACCTGCTGCAGGCGTCGCAGCAGCAGTCGCGCGAGATCCAGGACGCCTCGGCCACGGTGGTCAAGATGGCCAACGAAATCACCGACGTGTCGCGTTCCGCCAGCGAGTCGGCCGACGTCGCGCGGCAGTCGGTGGCGGCGGCGCGCCAGGGGTCGACGGCGGTGGAAAACGCCATCAAGGGCATGCACGAGATCCGCGAGCAGATTCAGGATACGTCCAAGCGCATCAAGCGGCTGGGCGAATCGTCGCAGGAGATCGGCGAGATCACCGAGCTGATTTCCGACATCACCGAGCAGACCAACGTGCTGGCGCTGAACGCCGCCATCCAGGCCGCGTCGGCCGGCGAGGCGGGGCGCGGCTTCTCGGTGGTGGCGGAGGAGGTGCAGCGGCTGGCCGAACGCTCGGCCGAAGCGGCCAAGCAGATCGGCGCGCTGGTGCGCGCGATCCAGACCGATACCCACGACGCCGTGGCGGCCATGGAAAAATCCACGCAGGGCGTGGTGGAGGGCGCGCGCCTGTCCGACGCCGCCGGCGCGGCGCTGCATGACATTTCGCAGGTGTCCAACCGCCTGGCGGAGCTGATCTCCGGCATTTCGCAGGCCACCGGCCAGCAGGCCACGTCGGCCTCCGGCGTGGCGCACAACATCCAGCACATTCTGGCGGTGACGGAGCAGACCCAGGACGGCACCCAGCAGACCGCACAATCCATTCACAAGTTATCGGTACTGGCGCAGGAGCTGAAGAACTCCGTGGCGCGCTTCCGCATCGCTTAAGACTGAGAGCAAGCATGACCAACACTGATCTTTCGACCTCGCAGCAACCGCAACTGGACACCGGCCCGCTGTCATGGGTAATGGTGGAAATCCGCGAGTCGCTGGCCCGTTCGCGCACCGCGCTGTTTGAAGCGGGCGGCCGGGAGCCGGAAGATCAGGCCACGCAGCTGCAGCACGCCAAGTCGCACCTGCACCAGGCGCATGGCGCGTTGCAGATGGTGGATCTGGACGGCGTCAGCCTGGTGACCGAGGTGGCCGAGGCGGCGCTGGACCGCTTCAAGGCGGGCACGCTGAAATGCAGCGCCGACCACGCGCAGGCGGTGGCGCAGTTGTACCAGGCGCTGGTGGAGTATCTGGAGGCGCTGCTGGATGGCGCGCCGTCGCAGCCAGCCCGCTTGTTCCCTTACTATCGCGCCGTGCAGGAGATGCTCGGCGTGGAGCGCATCCATCCGGCCGATCTGTTCTTCCCTGATCTGTCGCAGCCGGTCAGCCTGCCGCTGGCCGAAGGCGCCGGGGATGCCGACGATGCGCCGGACTACGCGGCCTGCCGCCAGCGTTTCGAGCGCGCGCTGCTGCCGTATCTGAAGAGCGGCGATCCGGCGCAGCAGCAGGAGCATGCTGCCGCGCTACTGGAGGCGATCCGGCAGGTGGCCGATGCGCAGCGTGACGGCCAGGCGCGCGCCTTCTGGCTGGCGATGCAGGGCTTCGCGGAGCTGGTGGCTGGCGGCCAGTTGACGGCCAACCTGTACGTCAAGCAGCTGTTTGGCCTGATCAATCTGCAGATCCGCCGTCTGAGCCAGGGCACGGCGGCGCAGCCGGAAACGATGCTGCGGGACGCGCTGTTCTTCATCGCCACCGCTGGGGAGCACTCGCCGGCGGCGCTGGTGCGCCAGTTGCGCGCGGCCTATGCGCTGGACGGCCTGGCGCCGGCGGATTATGAAACGCGCCGCTATGGCCAGATCGACGCCGGGGCGCTGGAGCGCGCCAAGGCCGGCATCGCGCAGGCCAAGGCGCAGTGGGACCGTATGGCTGACGCCGAGATCGATCCCGCGCTAGATGATGCCTTCGAGGCCGCGCTGGCCGATGTGGCGGCGCAGTGCGAAACACTTCACCTGCCGGCGCTGGGCGCCTTGTTGCGCCAGCTGGCGGAGGTGGCCCGCACCGCGGCATCGGCTGGCCGCAGCGTGGAGCTGGCGCTGGAAATGGCGACGGCGTTGCTGTTCGCCGAACATGGCTTGCAGCATATCCGTCATCTGCCGGATGATTTTGCCGCGCATGCCGATACCATAGGCGCGCGTCTGCTGGCGCTGGTGTCCGGCCAGACGCCGCCGGAGCCGGCGCAGTGGCAGCAGGGCCTGACGCACCAGATGCAGCAGGATGACACCGTGGTGGCGCTGGCGACCGAGATGAAGTCCGGCCTGCGCCAGGTGGAGAAGGTGCTGGACGAGTATTACGCCGATCCGTCGAAGCGGCCGTCGTTGCTGGCGCTGGAGCCGGTGCTGCATCAGTTGCAGGGGGCGTTGTCGGTGCTGGATCAGGAGGATGCCACGCGCGCGGTGCTGCAGGTGAAGTCGGTCGTGCATGCGCTGGCGCATGGCGACACCGAACCGTCGGCCGAGCCGAAGGTGCTGGACGATATCGCGCAGAACGTCGGCGCGTTGGGCTTCTTTGTGGACATGCTGGCGCAGAACGCGGCTGGCGCGCGCGAGCGCTTTGCGTTTGACACGGAGCAGGGCAGCTTCCGCTCGGTGCCGTTCAAGAAGATGGCGGCGACGGCGCCGATCCCGGTGCTGGATGAACAGGTGCCGGCACCGGCGCCGCTGGCGATGCCGGCGGAGGCGCCGGTGCCCGCCGCCAGCGATGCGGCGGTGGAGGCGGAGCTGCTGGAGATCTTCATCTCCGAGGCGCGCGAGGTGCTGGAGTTTGTCGGCGAGACCTTGCCGCGGCCGCGCACGGAGGAGCATCTGACCATGCTGCGGCGGTCCTTCCATACCTTGAAGGGCAGCGGGCGCATGGTGGGGCTGAACCAGTTTGCCGATGCGGCGTATGCCATCGAAAAGGTGATGAATGTGTGGCTGGCGGAGCAGCGTCCGGCCACCGATGCGCTGTACGAGTTGCTGGACGGGGCGGCACGCGAACTGGAGGCGTGGGTGGCGGAGCTGGCGGCCAAGGGCGTTTCGGCGCGCAACGCCGATACGCTGATCGCCGCCGCCGCGCGCGTGCAGCAGGGGGCGGAGGCTGCGCTGGAGCCGTCGGCGGATGCCTCGTTTGCAGAGGCGGCGGCTGTCGAGCCGCCCGCCGCCGATGCGCCGCCCGTCGCCGACGAGCCTTTGCTCGCCGATGCGCTGCCGGCCGCTGACGAAGCGCCGGAGGACATCGAGCCCATCGGCGCGCCGGACGAGCCGGAGATCGCCGCGCCGGTGACGCCGCCGCTTGTCAGCCATGGCAATGTCATCGAATTCCCGACCATCACCCCGCCGCCGGCACCGCGCGACGACAACGTCAAGCACATTGGCGACCTGGCGATTCCTCTGCCGCTGTACAACATCTATCTGCACGAATCGGATGACCTGGTGCGCAAGCTGGTGCAGGACTTTGGCGAGTGGCGCCACGAGCCGCGCCGGCCGGTGAGCCCGGAGGCGCTGCAGGCGGCGCACACGTTGGCCGGCACGTCGGGCACGGTCGGCTTCAAGGCCTTGCGCGAGTTGGCGCTGGCGCTGGAGGGCACGCTGGAGACGCTGCTGCCGCCGGCGCCGCATCTGGATCAGGTACAGCATGATCTGCTGGACTTCACGATGGAGCGGATACGCCAGATGCTGCAGAGTTTTGCGGCGGGCGAGCTGCCGGCGGCGCAACCGGAGCTGATCGGCGCGCTGCAAGGCTTGCGCGAGCAGTTGGCGGCGACGCCGCCGGCGGCCAGCAAGGAGATCGAAGCGCGGCTGGACGATCTGGTGGCGGAGACCATGGACGGCATCAACACGCCGCCGGCGCCGCAGGAGTCGGCGCTGGATAAGCTGTTCCGTGAGACGTACAACGCCATCAGCGGCACCGTGCCGGAGTCGGAAGCGCCGGTTGCGCCGCCGAAGAAAAAGAAACCGGAGGTGCATGTCGACGACGGCATCGACGACCTGTTCAACGCCGCCTTCGACGACGCCTTCGCCGAGCCACCGCTGAAGATCGCGGAGCCAGTGGCGCCAGTACCACCACCACCGCCGCCCGCGTCAGACGCCACACCTCCCGCCGCCGAGGCGCCTCCCGAGCCCGAGCCGGAGGCCGAGCCAGCGCGAGCGCCCACGCTGGCGCCAGATGTCGCCGAAGAGCCGGCGCTGCCCGCGCCTGACGCGGAGATCATCGCGCTGCCGCCCGCCGAACCAGGCATCCTGGCCGCCACGCCGCCTATCTTCCACGACGACCTGGACGCCGATTTGCTGCCAGTCTTCCTCGAAGAAGGTGCTGACCTGCTGCCGCAAGTGGGCGAGGCGCTGCGCACCTGGCAGCACCATCCCGCCGACACCGCGCAAGCCCAAAGCCTGCTGCGCCTCCTGCACACCGTCAAAGGCAGCGCGCGCATGGCCGGCGCCATGCGCCTCGGCCAGCACTGCCACGACATCGAGACGCACATCGAAAACATGGTGCACGCCGGCTCCGCCACGCCGCAAGCCTTCGACGAACTGCTGGCCCACTACGACCATGCGCTGCTGCTGTTCGAACAGCTCCAGCACCCGCAAGCGCTGCAAGCCGGCCTGGCCGACAACGTCGCCAAGCTGGCGGACGACGCGCCAGCCAACCGCACCGTCGAACAGCCGGCCGGCGCCGCCGACACGCCAGCCGCGCCGCTGCCGGACGAGACCCAAGTCGGCGTCAAATCGCCCCTGGTCCGCGTGCGCGCCGACATCCTCGACCGCCTGGTCAACCAGGCCGGCGAAGTCTCGATCTCGCGCTCGCGGCTGGAAAACGAAGTCGACACCCTGCGCGCCTCGCTGGCCGACTTCTCCGACAACCTGGCCCGCCTGCGCCGCCAGCTGCGCGAAGTCGAAATGCAAGCCGAATCGCAAATCGCCTCGCGCATGGCCATTTCCAGCGACCGCGAATTCGACCCGCTCGAATTCGACCGCTTCACGCGCCTGCAGGAACTCACGCGCATGATGGCCGAAAGCGTCAACGACGTCGCCAGCTTCCACGAAAGCCTGACCCGCAGCGTCGACAACGCCCACGGCGACCTGACGCAACAAGCCCGCCTGACACGCGACCTGCAGCGCGACCTGATGCGCGTGCGCATGGTGCCCTTCGCCAGCATCTCCGAGCGCCTGTTCCGCGTCGCCCGCCAGAGCGCCAAGGACGTCGACAAGCGCGTCAACCTCGACATTCGCGGCGGCGGCGTGGAACTGGACCGCAGCGTGCTGGAACGCATGGCCGCGCCGTTTGAACACCTGCTGCGCAACGCCATCGCCCACGGCGTGGAATCGCGCGCAGGCCGTGCCGCCGCCGGCAAGAACGAGACCGGCGAACTGCTGGTGCAGGTGGCGCAGGAGGGCAACGAAATTGTCATCGCCTTCAGCGACGACGGCGGCGGCCTCGATCTGGCGCGCATCAAGGCCAAGGCCATCGCCATCGGCCTGCTGGCCGAGGAAGATGCCGCCTCGGATGCGCAGATCGCCGACCTGATTTTCGAACCCGGCTTCTCCACCGCCGACACGCTGACCGAACTGTCGGGACGCGGCGTCGGCATGGACGTGGTGCAGTCGGAGGCGCAGGCACTGGGCGGCCGCGTGGACCTGTTCTCCGAGCCGGGCAAGGGCACGCGCTTCACCATCCGCCTGCCGCTCACGCTGGCGGTGACGCAGGTGGTGTTGCTGGCCGCCGGCGGCAAGACCTATGCGCTGCCGGCCATCCTGGTCGAGCAGGTGCTGCAGATGAAGGACGCGGCGCTGGCCGAGGCGCGCGACAACGGCATGCAGTACCTGCCCACGCTGCTGGGCGATCCCGCGCAGCCGCCGGCGCAGCGTTCCTCGCCGGTGATGATGCTCAAGAACGGCAATGAGCGCCTGGCCTTGCAGGTGGATGAGGTGCTGGGCAACCGCGAGGTGGTGATCAAGAATATTGGTCCGCAGCTGTCGCGCATGGTGGGCATCGCCGGCGCGACGGTGCTGGGGACCGGGGATATCGTGCTGATATTGAATCCGGTGGCGCTGGCGCAGCATCTGGCGCATCATCCGGAGTCGCGGCCGCAGTATGCGCAGGCGGCCGCGGACAGCCCGGCGGCGCAGCCGGCGCCGGGCCGCACCATCATGGTGGTGGATGATTCGCTGACGGTGCGGCGCGTGACCCAGCGGCTGCTGGAGCGTGAGGGGTATCGGGTGCTGCTGGCCAAGGATGGCGTGGATGCGCTGGAGCAGTTGCGCGAGGCGCCGCCGGATTTGATGCTGGTGGATATCGAGATGCCGCGCATGGATGGTTTCGACCTGACGCGCAATGTGCGCGGGGATGAGCGGACCAGGGGCATACCCATCATCATGATCACTTCGCGCAGCGCGGACAAGCATCGCAATCTGGCGCTGGAGCTTGGGGTGAACGCTTATTTCGGCAAACCCTATCAAGAAGCCGTGCTGCTGGAGGCGATCAGCGGCTTGATCGCGCGGTAGCGGCGGACGGCACCCCGGAAACCCGCACACCGCTGCGGCCGGGGTCTGACCCCTTCGTTTCAGGGTTTCTTGACGATTTCGTAGCGTTCGAGCGTTTTTTTCCTGGCTTCGTCGTGCATCACCACCGGCGGCCAGTAGTCCGGCGCCAGCATGCGCGGCGCGTCCCACGGCGCGTGGATCTCCTTGTCGCTCAAGCCCTTCAACTGCGGCAGGTAGCGGCGGATGAATTTCCCCTGCGCGTCGAACTTCTGCGACTGCGTCACCGGATTGAAGATGCGGAAGTAGGGCTGGGCATCGCAACCGGACGATGACGCCCACTGCCACCCGCCATTATTCGACGCCAGGTCAAAATCGTTCAGGTGCAGCGCGAAATAGGCTTCGCCACGTCGCCAGTCGATGCCCAGGTCCTTGATCAGGAAGCACGCCGTCACCATGCGCAGCCGGTTGTGCATGTAGCCGGTCTGGTTCAGCTGCAGCATGGCGGCGTCCACCAGCGGATAGCCGGTGCGGCCTTCGCACCAGGCGGCGAATAGTTCGTCCGCTTCCGGGCCGGTTTCCCATGCAATCGCGTCGTAGGCCGGCTTGAAGGCGCTGTGCACCACGTGCGGATGGTGGTACAGGATCATCGCGTAAAACTCGCGCCAGATCAGTTCCGACAGCCATACCGCCGCGCCTTCGCCGCCGGCGCCGCGTTCCTGCAGGTCCAGCACCGTGCGCACCAGGTGGCGCACCGACAGCGTGCCGAAGCGGAAATGGATCGACAGGTAGGACGGCCCTTTGACTGCCGGGAAGTCGCGCGCCACGTTGTAGTCGGCGATGCGGGTCAGGAACTCGTCAAACAGCCTGGCCGCGCCGGACATGCCGGTCGGAATCTTCAGCTCGGCCAGGTTGCTCGGCTCGAAGCCCAGCTCGGCCAGGGTCGGCAGCGCCGGCGCCGGCGAGGGCGGCGGCGCCAGCCGGGCCGCATGCGGTTCGATGTTGTACGGCGCCAGCACCGACGGATCGGCCGCCAGCTTTTTCAGCCAGGCATTCTTGTACGGCGTGAACACCGAGAACACGCCGCCGGTCTGCGACAGCACCTCGCTGCGCTCGAAGATCACCTGGTCCTTGTAACTGTAGAACTGGCGGCCGGCCGCTTGCAACGCCGCCTCCACCGTGGCGTCACGTTCCATCGCTTGCGGTTCATAATCGTGATTGCAGAACACCGCCTGCACGCCAAGCTCGGCCGCAAGCGCCGGAATTTCCGCGACCGGGTCGCCGTGGCGCACGATCAGGTGGCCGCCCAGCTGCTGGAGCTCGGCCGCCACCTCGGCGATGCTGGCATGGATGAAGTCGACGCGGCGGTCGCGCCGGGGCAGGTGGTCGAGGATGGTCGTATCGTAGACAAAAACGCAATACACTTTGCTGCTGGCCTGCAGCGCCTGGTGCAGGGCAACGTGGTCAAAAACCCGCAAATCGCGGCGCAGCCATACGAGGGAAGAAGTCAGTTTCATTCGGTCTGTATCAATCTTGTGATGGACGCAATCATGGCCGTCCCCGTAATTCAGTGTAAACTACGGGGTAAACAGAGTTGCTAGCCGCGCGAATACTACAGTAATTGTCAGCAGCACAGAAAGAACACGCACCCCAGCAGAGAGAGCAACTTGTATGAAGAAGAGCAAAATAGGCAAAACTCTACCTGTACCCGGCATGATCCACGAGGCCGGCGATCCCCTGGAGCCCGTCGGCGCTGCCGCCAGCACGCTGAACCTGGCCAATCATTTCCTTATTGCAATGCCGTCCATGCAAGATCCGGTGTTCGGCGGCACCGTGGTGTATGTGTGTGAACACAATGAGAACGGCGTGCTGGGCGTGGTCATCAACAAGCCCACCGACATGACCATGCACACGCTGTTCGAGCGCATCGACCTCAAGGTCGAGGCCGGCCTGGAAGGCCATGACGACGAACCCATCATGTTTGGCGGCCCGGTGCAGGACGACCGCGGCTTCGTGCTGCACACGCCCGGCCACCGCTATTCGTCGTCGCTGACGGTGACCAAGGACGTGGCCTTCACCACTTCGATCGACGTGCTGGAGGCGGTGGCGGCCGGCGAGGGCCCGCCGCGCATGCTGGTGTCGATCGGCTATTCGGGCTGGAGCCCGGGCCAGCTGGAAGAGGAAATCGGCCGCAACGGCTGGCTGACCGTCGGCGCCGATCCGGAAATCCTGTTCAACATGCCGATCGAGGACCGCTACACGGCCGCCATGCGCCTGCTGGGCATCGATCCGCTGATGCTGACCTCCGAGGCGGGCCACGCGTAAATGAGCGGTATCGACACCCTGCTTGCTTTTGATTTCGGCGTGAAAAGAATCGGCGTGGCAATGGGCAACACCATGCTGCGCCAGGCCGAGCCGCTCAAGGTCATCAAGGCGGAAGACAACGCCACCCGCTTCGCCGACATCCAGAAGCTGCTGGAGGAGTGGAAGCCGGCCCGGCTCATCGTCGGGCTGCCCATGCACCCGGACGGCAACGAGCACGAGATGACGGCGCGGGCGCGCCGTTTTGCCAATCAGCTCAATGGCCGCTTCAACCTGCCGGTGGAGCTGGTCGACGAGCGCTATTCCTCGGCGGTCATCTCCGCCAGGCGCGGCGAAGTGATCGATGACCGCGCCGCCGCCATCATTCTGCAACAATACTTCGACTCCCTATGAACCTGAATCCCCACCAACTCGACGCCGAGGCGCTGTACGCGACGCTGCTGGCCGATGTGAAAGCCGGCCTGGCCGGCGTGCCGGATGTCGCCATCGTCGGCATCCACTCCGGCGGCGCCTGGATCGCCGAGCGCCTGGCCGCCGACCTCGGCCTGTCCGCGCGCTGCGGCGTGCTGGACGTGTCCTTCTACCGCGACGATTACGCCAAGAAGGGCCTGCCGGCGGAAGTGAAACCAACCAATATCGGCTTTGACGTGGCGGCCGCCAACATCCTGCTGGTGGACGACGTGCTGTACACCGGCCGCACCACGCGCGCCGCCATCAACGAGCTGTTCGACTACGGCCGCCCGGCGCGCATCATGCTGGCGGCGCTGGTCGACCGCGGCGAACGCCAGCTGCCGGTGGCCGCCGATTTCGTCGCCGCCAAGGTGAGCGTGCCAGCCGGGCAGGCGCTGGTGCTCAAGCGCGCAGACGACGACACTTTCACGCTAACCATCGAGTAAGACCATGCTTAATCCGCAACTGAACAAACACGGCGAGCTGCAGCACTTGCTGTCGATCGAGGGCCTGCCCAAGAGCATCCTCAATCACATTTTGGACACCGCCTCGTCCTTCGTCGGCATCTCCGACCGCGACGTCAAAAAAGTGCCGCTGATGCGCGGCAAATCGGTGTTCAACCTGTTCTTCGAGAACTCGACCCGCACGCGCACGACGTTCGAGATCGCCGCCAAGCGCCTGTCGGCCGACGTCATCAACCTGAACATCCAGGCCTCGTCCACCAGCAAGGGCGAATCGCTGCTGGACACCATCGACAACCTGGCGGCCATGCACGCCGACATGTTCGTGGTGCGCCACGCGCAGTCGGGCGCGCCCTACCTGATCGCCAAGCACCTGATGGAGACGAAGCAGAACCATGTGCACGTGGTCAACGCCGGCGACGGTCGCCATGCGCACCCGACCCAGGGCCTGCTGGACATGTACACCATCCGCCACTACAAGCAGGACTTCACCAACCTGCGCGTGGCCATCGTCGGCGACATCCTGCACAGCCGCGTGGCGCGCTCGGACATCCACGCGCTGACCACGCTGGGCGTGCCGGAAGTGCGCGCCATCGGCCCGCACACGCTGCTGCCGGGCGGCCTGGAGCAGATGGGCGTGCGCACCTTCACCAACATGGACGAGGGCTTGAAGGACGTCGACGTGATCATCATGCTGCGCCTGCAGAACGAGCGCATGAGCGGCGCGCTGCTGCCGTCGGCCGGCGAATACTTCAAGAGCTACGGCCTGACGCCGGAGCGCCTGGCGCTGGCCAAGCCGGACGCCATCGTCATGCACCCGGGGCCGATGAACCGCGGCGTGGAAATCGATTCCGCCGTGGCGGATGGCGCGCAGGCGGTGATCCTGCCGCAGGTGACGTTTGGTATCGCCGTGCGCATGGCGGTGATGAGTATCGTAGCAGGAACGCAAGCATGAAGAACATCCACATCAAAAACGGCCACCTGATCGATCCGGCCAACGGCATCGACGGCATCAACGACCTTTACCTGGCCGACGGCAAAGTGCTGGCGGTGGGCGCCGCGCCGGCCGGCTTCACGGCCGACCAGACCATTGACGCCACCGGCCTGATCGTCTCGCCCGGCTTCGTCGACCTGTCGGCGCGCCTGCGCGAGCCGGGCTTTGAATACAAGGCCACGCTGGAATCGGAAATGCAGGCGGCGGTGCAGGGCGGCGTCACCTCGCTGGTGTGCCCGCCGGACACCGATCCGGTGCTGGACGAACCCGGCCTGGTGGAAATGCTGAAGCACCGCGCGCACAAGCTGAACCAGGCGCACGTGCACCCGCTGGGCGCGCTGACCATGGGCCTGAAGGGCGAGCAGCTGACCGAGATGGCCGAGCTGACCGAATCGGGCTGCATCGGCTTCGCGCAGGCCGAAGAGGCGATCAAGGACACCAACGTGCTGCTGCGCGCCATGCAGTACGCCAAGACCTTCGGCTACACCGTGTGGCTGCGTCCGCAGGACGCGCACATCGGCCGCGGCGGCGTGGCCGCGTCCGGCCCGCTGGCCTCGCGCCTCGGCCTGTCCGGCGTGCCGGTGATGTCGGAAACCATCGCGCTGCACACCATCTTCGAGCTGATGCGCGCCACCGGCGCGCGCGTGCACCTGTGCCGCATCTCGGCCGCCGCCAGCCTGGATTTGATCCGCAAGGCCAAGGCCGAAGGCCTGCCGGTCACCTGCGACGTCGGCGCCCACCACATTCACCTGACCGACGCCGACATCGGCTTCTTCGACTCCAACGCGCGCGTCACGCCGCCGTTCCGCAGCCAGCGCGACCGCGACGCCATCCGCCACGGCCTGCTGGACGGCACCATCGACGCGCTGTGCTCGGACCACACGCCGGTCGACGACGACGAGAAGCTGCTGCCGTTCGGCGAAGCCTCGCCGGGCGCGACCGGCCTGGAGCTGCTGCTGTCGCTGACGCTGAAGTGGGCCGACGATTACGCCGCCACGCAGGACACCGGCAAGCAGCGTCCGCTGTCGCGCGCGCTGGCGCGCATCACCTCGGAAGCGGCGCGCGTGGCCGGCATCGACGCCGGCACGCTGTCGGTGGGCGCGGTGGCGGACGTGGTGCTGTTCGACGCCGGCGCGCACTGGACGGTGGAAGCGTCGGCGCTGGCCAGCCAGGGCAAGCACACGCCGTTCCTCGGCTACAACCTGGCGGGCCAGGTACAGACAACCATCGTGGCCGGCCACGTTGCCTATCAACGCTGATCTGCCCGCATGAAACTGTCGACGATATTCCGCCTGGCGCGGGTGCTGCTGCACGTGTTCAAGGGCATGGCGATCTGTGCCACGGTGTTTCCGTGGATCGGCTGGGACCAGCGGAACGCGCATATCCGCCGCTGGTCCACGCGGCTGCTGGCGCTGTGCAATGTGACGGTATCGCTGGCGCCGGGCAGCGCGGCGGTGCTGCCGTGTTCCATGGTGGTGGCCAACCACGTGTCGTGGCTGGATATTTTTGTGGTGCACAGCCTGTACCCGAGCCACTTCGTGGCCAAGGCCGAGATCCGCTCGTGGCCGCTGGCGGGATGGCTGGCGGAGAAGGCTGGCACGGTGTTCATCGCCCGCGGCAACCGGCGTGATCTGCGGCATATTTTCAAGGGGCTGGTGAGCAGCCTGGAGAAGGGCGAGCGGGTGGCGTTTTTCCCGGAGGGGACCACGGCGGCGCAAGGGAATTTGCTGCCGTTCCACGCCAACCTGTTCGAGGCGGCGATCGATGCGCGGGTGCCGGTGCAGCCGTTTGCGCTGATGTATGAGGATGTCGGGGGCGGTGCGCATCCGTCGGTGGATTTTATCGGCGAGACCAGCTTTGCCGAGAGCATCGTGCTGATTCTGAACGGGCCACCGGTGAAGGCGCGGCTGGCGATTCTGCCGCCGCTGGACACCCAGGGCGCGCACCGCCGCGAGCTGGCGGAGGCGTCGCACCAGGCCATTGCCGCATCGCTCGGCGTGCAGCCCGCCACCCCGTAACCGGGACGCCGTCCCCACACCGTCGTTCCGGCGGAGGCCGGAACCTATAGAACGTTAGCATGCCGTGGATGGATTCCGGCCTGCGCCGGAATGACGAATCAAGCGCCAACTTGACGGCATGAAGTCCCTGGTGGCCGCGGTGCGGGTCAAGCTTTGCCGGGCGCCTTGAACTGCGGGCACTGCACTTGCAACAAGCTGCGATCCTCCAGGCAGAGCGCGGACAACTGCCCGCCCCACACGCAGCCACTGTCGAGTCCCACCACGTTGGCCTCGAGCTTCAGCCCCAGCGCCGACCAGTGCCCAAACACCACCGTCTGCCGCGCGCTGCGGCGGCCGGGCACGTCAAACCACGGCATCAGCCCGGTCGACGGATCGGCCGTGCCGCTTTCCTTCATCTTGAAATCCATCTCCCCATCGGCCGTGCAGAAACGCAGGCGCGTCATGGCGTTGATGATGCAGCGCAGCCGGTCCGCCCCTTGCAGATCATCCGACCACCGCGCCGGCTCGTTGCCGTACATCTCGGCCAGAAACTCGGCGATGCCGTCGCCGCGCAGCATGTCCTGCACCTCGCCGGCCAGCGCCATCGCCTGTTCGCCGCTCCACTGCGGCAGCAGGCCCGCATGCACCAGGATGTGCTCGCCGGAGCGGATCGCCAGCGGCCGCCGCCGCACCCAATCGATCAGCTCGTCACGATCGGGCGCGTGCAGGATCTCGGCCAGCGTGTCCGACTTGTGTTCCGGCCGGATGCCGTAGGCCACCGCCAGCAAATGCAGGTCATGGTTGCCCAGCACGCTGTCGACCAGGCCGCCGCTGGACAGCGACAACTGGCGCACCAGCCGCAGCGTGGCCAGCGAGTCCGGTCCGCGATTGATCAGGTCGCCCGCGAACAATATGGCGGGCTCGGCCACGCCGGCGGCCGCCGCGTGGGCGCGTATGCGGTCGAGGATGGCCAGCGCCTGTTCATGGCAGCCCTGTAAATCCCCGATTACATAGGTTTTCATATCGATGCTCATAGGTTCGTTGCTTTGGGGATTGAAATACCCTGAATTTTTGCCCCGGCACGGGGCACTTCACATAAAATCATGCATACGACTAACTGATGCTTGCTGCGGGATACTAAATGATTTTTGTAACGGGTGGTGCTGGTTTTATAGGCTCGAATTTCGTCCTGGACTGGCTGGCTCAGTCGGATGAGCCTGTCATCAACTACGACAAGCTGACTTATGCCGGCAATCTGAACAACCTGGCGTCGCTGAAACAGGACGCGCGCCATATCTTCGTGCGCGGCGACATCTGCGACCAGGCCCAGGTGCTGGCCCTGTTCCAGCAGCACAAGCCGCGCGCGGTGGTGCACTTCGCCGCCGAAAGCCACGTCGACCGCTCCATCCTCGGTCCGGGCGAATTCATCAACACCAACATCAACGGCACCTTCAGCCTGCTGGAAGCGGCGCGCGCCTACTGGTCCGGCCTGCCCGAGGACGAGAAGGCGGCGTTCCGCTTCCTGCACGTGTCCACCGACGAGGTGTACGGCACGCTGGGCCCGGATGACGCGCCGTTCAGCGAAACCACGCCGTTCGCGCCGAACAGCCCGTACTCGGCCTCCAAGGCCGCGTCCGACCACCTGGTGCGCTCCTACTTCCACACCTACGGCCTGCCGGTGCTGACCACCAACTGCTCCAACAACTACGGCCCTTACCACTTCCCGGAAAAGCTGATTCCGCTGATCATCGCCAACGCCCAGGCCGGCAAGCCGCTGCCGATCTACGGCGACGGCCAGCAGATCCGCGACTGGCTGTTCGTCAGCGACCACTGCGCCGCCATCCGCCGCGTGCTGGCCGCGGGCCGGCTGGGCGAGACCTACAACGTCGGCGGCTGGAACGAGATGGCCAACCTGGACGTGGTCCACACGCTGTGCGACATGCTGGACCAGCTGAAGCCGAAAGCGGAGGGCAGCTACCGCGACCAGATTACCTTCGTCAAGGACCGTCCGGGCCACGATCGCCGCTACGCCATCGACGCGCGCAAGCTGGAGCGCGAACTGGGCTGGAAGCCGGCTGAAACCTTCCAGACCGGCATCGCCAAGACCGTGCAGTGGTATCTGGACAACCAGGATTGGGTCCAGGACGTGCAGTCGGGCAGCTACGCCAAGTGGGTGGAAACCAATTACTTTAACCGCGAAGGCCAGCAATGAGCACTCCTAAACGCAAAGGCATCATCCTGGCCGGCGGCTCCGGCACCCGGCTGTACCCGGTGACGATGAGCGTCTCCAAGCAGCTGCTGCCGATCTACGACAAGCCAATGATCTACCATCCGCTGACGGTGCTGATGCTGGCCGGCATGACCGACATCCTGCTGATCTCGACGCCGCAGGACACGCCGCGCTTCAAGGATCTGCTTGGTGATGGCAGCCAGTGGGGCATCAACCTCAGCTACGCGGTGCAGCCGTCGCCGGACGGGCTGGCGCAGGCCTTCATCATCGGCAAGGACTTCGTCGGCGACGCGCCCTCGGCGCTGATCCTCGGCGACAACATCTACTACGGCAACGACCTCGACGCGCTGCTGCGCCACGCCACCGAGCAGACCGACGGCGCCACCGTGTTTGCCTACCACGTGCAGGATCCGGAACGCTATGGCGTGGTCGAGTTCAACGAGCAGCGCACCGCCGTGTCGATCGAGGAAAAGCCGAAGCAGCCGAAGTCCAACTACGCCGTCACCGGCCTGTACTTCTACGACAACCAGGTGTGCGACATCGCCGCCAGCATCAAGCCGTCGGCGCGCGGCGAGCTGGAAATCACCGACGTCAACAAGGTGTACCTGGACAAGGGCCAGCTGAACGTCGAAGTGATGGGGCGCGGCATGGCCTGGCTGGACACCGGCACCCACGAGTCGCTGCTGGAAGCCGGTCAGTTCATCGCCACCATTGAAAAACGCCAGGGCCTGAAAGTCGCCTGCCCGGAAGAGATCGCCTATCGCAAGGGTTATATCGACGCCGAGCAGTTGCGCAAGCTGGCCGAGCCGCTGAAGAAAAACAACTACGGCCAGTACCTGCTGCAAATCCTCGAAGATAAGGTTGTGCCACGATGAACGTCCTGACTACGCCGCTGCAAGGCCTGCTGGTGCTGGAGCCCAAGGTGTTCGGCGACGACCGCGGTTTTTTCTTTGAAAGCTACAACGCCCGCCGCTTTACCGAGCTGACCGGCGTCAGCGCCGAGTTCGTGCAAGACAACCACTCGCGCTCGGCGAAGGGCGTGCTGCGCGGCCTGCATTACCAGATCCAGCAGGCGCAGGGCAAGCTGGTGCGCGCCAGCGCCGGCGCGGTGTTCGACGTGGCGGTGGATATCCGCAAGAGCTCGCCCACCTTCGGCCAGTGGTTTGGCATCGAGCTGTCGGCCGAGAACAAGCGCCAGATGTGGATCCCGCCCGGCTTTGCGCACGGCTTCGTGGTGACCTCGGACAGCGCCGAATTCCTCTACAAGACCACCGACTACTGGGCGCCCGAGCACGAGCGCGCCATCCAGTGGAACGACCCGGCGATCGGCATCCAGTGGCCGGCGCTGGACGGGCCGCCGCTGCTGTCGGGCAAGGACCAGAACGCCGCGCCGCTGGCCAGCGCCGAGGTGTTCGCATGAAGGTGCTGCTGACCGGCAGCAGCGGCCAGGTGGGCTACGAACTGGCGCGCAGCCTGCAGGGCGTGGGCGAGGTGGTGGCGGTGGACCGCAACGTCATGGACCTGTCCGACCTCGACCAGGTGCGCGACGTCATCCGCCGCGTTCAGCCCAGGCTCATCGTCAACCCGGGCGCCTACACGGCGGTCGACAAGGCCGAGAGCGAACCGGAACTGGCGCACCGCGTCAACGCCGAGGCGCCGGCTGTCATGGCCGAGGAGGCCAGGGCGCTGGGCGCGGCGCTGGTGCACTACTCGACTGATTACGTGTTCGACGGCGCCCAGCCAACGCCGCGGGTCGAAGACGACCCGGTCGGCCCGCTCAACGTCTACGGCGCCAGCAAGCTGGCCGGCGAACGCGCGATCGTGGCGGCCGGCATTCCGCACCTGATCTTCCGCACCAGCTGGGTGTACGGCATGCGCGGCAAGAACTTCCTGCTGACCATGCTGCGACTGGCCAAAGAGCGCGACCAACTGCGCGTGGTGGCCGACCAGCACGGCGCGCCGACGTGGAGCCGGACGATCGCCGACGTCACCGCGCAGGTGCTGTCGCAGGCGCACGCGGGCGGCCACGCGTGGTGGGAGCAAAACAGCGGCGTCTACCACCTGAGCGCCCAGGGACAGACCACGTGGCACGAATTCACCCAAGCCATCATCGAAGAAGCCGGATTGTCGTGCCAGGTGGAGGCAATCACCAGCGCCGACTACCCGACGCCGGCGCGACGGCCGCAATACTCGGTGCTGTCCTCCGAGCGCCTGATGGCCCGCTTCTGCCACCTGCCGCACTGGAAAGAAGCGTTGCAGCTCTGCATGCGCTAACTCCGGGGTCAGGTCCTCCATTTCTACACGGGCTCTGCCGTAGCTTGCGCTACGGCAGAGCCCGTGTAGAAATGGAGGACCTGACCCCGGAGTTGTATCGATTGGTAAGCATGTTCGGCCGGGCCGCGCGAATCCTGTACAATCGGCTGTTGGCACGCTGATAATGCCTGGTGTTGCGATACAACGCAGAAATTAAAAGAATATGTTTTCCTTCCTACTGAGCTTTGTCGCTTCCGCGCTGCTGACCCTGCTGGTCATTAAAGAGGCGAGATTGCACGGTCCGGCGCTGGACGCCAATTTCGACGGCGTCCAGAAGGTCCATGCCCACCATGTGGCCCGCATCGGCGGCCTGCCGATCTTCGTGGCGGTGGCGCTCAGCGCCGCTATTTCCATCTGGCGCGTGCCGGTGCTCAGCGATTTGCTGCTGGCGCTGATCGCCTGCGCCGCCGTGGCGTTTGCCGGCGGTATCGTCGAGGACTATACCGGCCGCGTCAGCCCGGCGCGCCGCCTGCTGCTGACCATGGCCGCCGCCGCCCTCGGCTATTTCCTGCTCGACGCCCGCATCGACCGCCTCGACTTGCCGTTTACCGCCTGGGCGCTGCCGTATATGTGGGTCACGCTGCCGCTGACGGTGCTGGCGGTGGCTGGTATCGCCAACGCGGTCAACATCATCGACGGCTTTAACGGCCTGGCCAGCGTGGTGTCCATCTGCATGCTGCTGTCGCTGGGCTACGTGGCGCTGCAGGTCAACGATATGTTCGTGCTGATCGCCGCGCTGATGGTGGCCGGCGCCACCGCCGGTTTCCTGATCTGGAATTACCCGGTCGGCCTGATCTTCCTCGGCGACGGCGGCGCCTATTTCATCGGCTTCATGCTGGGTGAACTGGCGCTGCTGCTGGTGATGCGCAATCCGCAGGTGTCGACCTGGTACGCCGCGCTGCTGCTGATTTATCCGACTTTTGAAACCCTGTTCTCGGTCTACCGCCGCATGTTTGTGCGCGGCAAGTCGCCGGCCATGCCGGATGGGATCCACCTGCACAGCCTGATCTTCCGCCGCATCGTCCAGTGGGCGGTGGGCCGCAAGGAGGCGCGCGCGCTGATCCGCCGCAATTCGCTGACCTCGCCGTATCTGTGGCTGTTCTCGCTGATGGCGGTGATCCCGGCCACCGTGTTCTGGCGCCAGACCTGGGTGCTGATGGTGTCCTGCCTGCTGTTTATCGGCAGCTATATCTGGATTTACGTGCGCATCGTCCGCTTCAAGGCGCCGCGCTGGATGATACGGCATAAGAAACATTGATTTTTGTGCTGCGCACAATTGCAACCCTTGCGCGCCGTCCTTATCACAATTACTATATGAAAGTTGTGTCTGCTGCAACGCAGGCAAGCCCAATCCGACTAATCCCGCGCATCGATCCTGCATGTTGGCCCGCAGTGCCCGGTTGCGCATCAAGCTCATTCCCACTATGGTCTCCTTATCCAAAACCATCTTCAAAGCTTACGATATCCGCGGCATCATCGATAAAACCCTGGACGCCGGCGTGGCGCACCAGATCGGCGCCGCGTTCGGCCGCGCCGCGCTGGCCAAGGGCGAGAAGAAAGTGGTGATCGGCCGTGACGGCCGCCTGTCCGGCCCGTCGCTGGCCAAGGCGCTGGCCGAGGGCCTGCAGTCGTCGGGCGTCGACGTCATCGACCTGGGCGTGGTGGCCACGCCGATGGTCTACTTCGGCACCAATGTGCTGGGCGCGGCGTCGGGCATCATGGTGACCGGCAGCCACAACCCGCCGGACTACAACGGCTTCAAGATGGTGCTGGCCGGCGAGGCCATCCACGGCGAGGCGATCACCGGCCTGTACGACAGCATCGCCGCCCACGATGGTTCGGCGGTGGCCAATCCGGGTGCGTACAGCACCTACGACATCCGCAATGAATACCTGCAGCGCATCATCGGCGACGTCAAGATCGCCCGCCCGATCAAGATCGCGGTGGACTGCGGCAACGGCGTGGCCGGCGCGTTCGCGGGCGACCTGTATCGTGGCATGGGCTGCGAAGTCATCGAGCTGTTCTGCGAAGTGGATGGCAATTTCCCCAACCACCACCCGGACCCGGCCCATCCTGAAAACCTGCAGGACCTGATCCGCTGCCTGCAGGAGACCGACGCCGAGATCGGCCTGGCCTTCGACGGCGACGGCGACCGCCTGGGCCTGGTCACCAAGGATGGCCAGATCATCTACCCGGACCGCCAGATGATGCTGTTCGCGGCTGACGTGCTGTCGCGTAATGCCGGCGCCGAAATCCTGTACGACGTCAAATGCACCCGCCACCTGGCGCCGTACATCGAAAAAGCCGGCGGCAAGCCGCTGATGTACAAGACCGGCCACTCGCTGGTCAAGGCCAAGCTGAAGGAAACCGGATCGCCGCTGGGCGGCGAGATGAGCGGCCACATCTTCTTCAAGGACCGCTGGTACGGCTTCGACGACGGCCTGTACGCCGGTGCCCGCATGCTGGAAATCCTGACCAAGGAACAAGATCCGTCGGCGCTGCTGAATTCGCTGCCGCAGTCGGACAGCACGCCGGAACTGCACCTGCACCTGAAGGAAGGCGAGAACTTCGCCGTGATGGACAAGCTGCGCGCCGACGCCAAGTTCCCCGGCAATAAGCAGATCATCACCATCGACGGCCTGCGCGTGGAGTACGAGGACGGCTTCGGCCTGGCGCGTTCGTCCAACACCACGCCGGTGATCGTGATGCGCTTCGAGGCGGAAACGCCGGCCGCGCTGGAACGCATCCAGGGCCAGTTCCGCGATGTGATCCTGGCCGCCAAGCCGGACGCGGAGCTGCCTTTCTAAGTTTGTGATGTCGACGCAAAAGCCGCTGAATATCCTGCTGGTGCGGGTGTCGTCCCTGGGCGACGTGCTGCACAACATGCCGATGGTGGCCGACATCGCCCGCCACTACCCGGACGCGCATATCGACTGGGTGGTGGAGGAGGGCTTCGTCAGCCTGGTGCGGATGAACCCGCGCGTGCGCAACGTGATTCCGTTCGCGCTGCGGCGCTGGCGCAAGAGCCTCGGCAAGCCGGAAACGCGGGCCGAGATCAAGGCCTTTTTCCGCACGCTGCGCCAGCAGGAATACGATTTTGTGTTCGACACCCAGGGCTTGCTCAAGACCGGCATCATCATGGGCGCCGCGCGCGTGGTCAAGGGCGGCCGCAAGGTGGGCCTGGCCAATGGCAGCGAGGGCTCGGGCTACGAGGGCATCTCGCGCATCTTCCATCATCTGAGCATTCCGACCGATCCGCGCACGCACGCGGTGGCGCGCGGCCGCATCGTCGCCGGCGCGGCGCTGGGCTACGCGGTCGATACGCCGGCCGATTTCGGCCTGCCGTCGGTGCCGGACGATACGCCGCGCCCGGAGTGGATGCCGGCATCCTACGCGGTGTTTTTCCACGGCACCGCGCGCGACGCCAAGAAGTGGTCGATTGAAAACTGGATCGCGCTGGGCCGCGAACTGGCGCCGCTGCCGGTGCTGCTGCCGTGGGGCTCGCCGAAGGAGAAGGCCGAGGCCGAGCAGATCGCCGCCGGCCTGCCGAACGCGCGCGTGCTGCCCAAGCTGTCGATGGCCGATGCCATCATGGTGGCGCGGCGGGCGACGCTGGTGGTGGGCGTCGATACGGGACTGGTGCACATCGCCGCCGCCTTCGTGCGGCCGACGGTGGAAATTTATGCGGATTCGCCGCGTTGGAAGACCGAGGGCAACTGGTCGCCGCGCATTATCAATCTGGGCGATCAAGGGACGCCGCCTTCGGTGGCGGACGTGCTGGCCGCGGCCCGGAGTTTGCTGGGCTGATTTTCTATGCGTTTGTTTTATTCCCTGATGTGGTGGCTGGCCTTGCCGCTGGTGCTGGCGCGCCTGTGGCTGCGCGGACGCAAGGAGCCCGGCTATCGCCAGCATTGGGGCGAGCGACTCGGCTTCTACGGCCGCGCCAATGGCGCCGCGCCGGCCACCGGCCCGGTGCTGTGGGTCCACGCCGTCTCCGTCGGCGAAACGCGCGCCGCCGAGCCGCTGGTGGACGCCTTGCTGGCCGAATATCCCTCCAGCCGCATCATCCTGACGCACATGACGCCGACCGGCCGCGCCACCGGCAAGGCGCTGTTCGCCAAACACGGCGCACGCCTGGTGCAATCCTATCTGCCGTACGACACCGGCAGCATGGTGTCGCGCTTCATCCGCCATTTCCGGCCGAGCGTCTGCATCCTGATGGAGACGGAAGTGTGGCCCAACCTGATCGCCGTCTGCGGCGCCAAGGGCGTGCCGGTGCTGCTGGCCAACGCCCGCTTGTCTGAGCGCTCCTTGCGCAAGGCCACGCGCCTTGGTTCGCTGATGAGCAACGCCGCGCGCGGCATCACGCTGGTGGCCGCGCAAACCGAAGCGGACGCGCAGCGCATCCGTTCGCTGGGCGTGCAGCGGGTGGAAATCACCGGCAGCATCAAGTTCGACGTGGTGGTGCCGGATGCCGCGCTGGCCACCGGCACCGCGCTGCGCGCCGCCATCGGCGAGCGTCCGGTGCTGTTGTGCGCCTCGACCCGCGAAGGCGAGGAAGACCTGATCCTGCAAGCGTATGTGAGCGCCCGCTCCGCGCTGCCGCCAGAGGTGCTGCTGCTGATCGTTCCGCGTCACCCGCAGCGCTTCGACGAAGTGGCGCAAATGGTCGCCGCGCGCGGCCTGACGGTCGAGCGCCGCAGCCACCTGGCGCTGGACGGCGGCGCCATGCCGCACAGCGTGGAGGTGCTGCTGGGCGACTCGATGGGCGAGATGTTCGCCTACTACTCGGCGTGCGACGTGGCCTTCGTCGGCGGCAGCCTGCAACCGCTGGGCGGCCAGAACCTGATCGAACCGGCGGCACTCGGCAAGCCGGTCCTGATCGGCCAGCACACCTTCAACTTCGAACTGGTGACGGAAGACGCGCTGGCCGCCGGCGGCGCCCAACGCATCACCGACGCGGCCGACCTGATCGCCACCGCCGGCACGCTGCTGACCGACACCGCCGCCCGCAGCCAGATGGGCCGCAACGCCCAGGCTTTCGCCAACCAGCACCGCGGCGCCACGCGCCGCACCCTGGCCCTGCTGCCGGCGCTGATCGGCGGGCGGCACTAGCCGCCGCCTATCCCTTCCGTAACCACGCCCGTGCCGCCGCAATTGGGGCAGGGCGTGCTGGATTCCGCGTCATCCTCATCCAGCAAGTGGCCAGTCCCGTGGCAAACGGGGCAAACATCCTCACCGGTGCCGGGCGTGCCGGCTGGTGCGTCATCTCCTGGATTCATGGCGACCTCGATCAGCGTGTATGTGAGGCGTATTTTGTCACGTGCGCCAGACGGGACGCGCGCGTTACGATCAGGAATGAGCGCGCGTGCTAGTTGAACAGGACGGGCAGTTCCTGCGAGCGCTTGCGCAGCAGGTTCTTGGCGTCTTCGTATTCCGGGTAGATCAGGCCGACGGTGTCCCAGAATTGCTGGCTGTGGTTCATTTCCAGGATGTGCGACAGTTCGTGCGCCACCACGTAGTCGATCAGCGGCAGCGAGAAGTGGATCAGCTTCCAGTTCAGGCGGATCTTGCGGTCGGCGGTGCAGGAACCCCAGCGCGTGCCGGCCGACGACAGGCCGAACGAGTGATACTGCACGCCCAGCCGCCCGGCATACAGATCCAGCCGCTGCGCGAACAGCTCCTTGGCCTGCTGCTGATACCACTGCTTGACCCGCTCCTTGAGCAGCGTCTCGCTGGCGCCGGGGAGAAGCGTCATCCACAGCTCGCGCGTGTTGGGGTTGTAGATGCTGCGATTGCGCCCGCCCACCAGCAGCCGCAGCGTGATGTCGGCGCCGAGATACGGCAACTGCGCGCCGTCGATCCATTCCACCGGCGGCTTTTGCAGCCGCGCCGCGCGGCGTTCGCGCCGTTCTTTCAGTTTGCTGAGGATCCAGTGCTGCTTGGTGCGGATGGCTTCATCGATTTCGGCGATGCTGACGCGCTTGGGCGCGGTCACGCGCAGGCCATCGTCGTCGATCATGAAGCCGATCGAGCGGCGCGTCGAGCGGCGCAGCTCATATTCAAGCACAAAGTCGCCCACCAGCAGCTGCCGTCGCGGCGGCTGGTCCGACGGCGGCGCCACCAGCGGCCGGGTTTTCACCGGCACCGCGGTTTCCGGCGGGGCGACGTAGGGCGATACGGGAGGAGGTTGTTGCGATGCGGCGGGTGTCGGTGGAACCGACCATACCGGCGTGGTGTACACCGGCCGGGGAGGCGGCGAGGCCTCCCGTCCAAACAGGTCTGGTTGATTCGGATCGGGCGACGCCGGTTTGACCGTGGTCGCCAGATCGTCTAACCAGCGCTGTAGGCGTGGGGCGAAATGACGCGCATTTCTGATTCTATCCAATTTTCCACCTGTTGCATCATGCTGTCCGGCGTGTGGCCTTCCGGCGAGATTGGCTTACCTATCGATACTGTAACAAGGCCGGGCCGTTTGATGAAAGAGTTTTTTGGCCAGCACTCGCCCGAGTTGTGGGCAATTGGCACCACCACCGAATTGGTGTCGATGGCCAGGCGCGTGCCGCCGCTCTTGTACTTGCCGGTCTGGCCGACCGGGATGCGCGTCCCTTCCGGGAACATGATGATCCACAAGCCCTGCGCCAGCCGGCGCTTGCCGTGTCGGACCACGTGCTTGAAGGCGTTCTTGCCTTGCTTGCGGTCGATCGGGATCATGCGCAGCAGCGCCATGGCCCAGCCGAAGAAGGGAATGTACAGGATCTCTTTTTTAAACACGAACACCAGGGGACGCGGCATGTTCGGCAGCAGGAAGATGGTTTCCCACGCCGACTGGTGCTTGGACAGCACGATGGCCTGGGCGTCCGGCAGGTTCTCCTGGCCGCGGATCTCGTAGCGGATGCCGCAGATCACGCGCAGGCACCAGATGATGAAGACGTTCCAGCGCGAGGTGATGAAGAAGCGCTGGCGATACGGCAGCGGCGCCGCCAGGAAGCACACGCAGGACCAGAGAATGGTCGATACCACCATGACGATGGTGAAGATCAGGGAACGCAGGAACAGAACGGGATGACCCAAGGGCAGACTCCAAAAACGATTAGCTGACGACGTGCAGCGCCGGCGGGGTGCTGGTTTTCAGCAGGTGCGTGACCATGGCCGCCAGGTCCGGGAACACCATGGTGCCCGGCGGCAGACCGCCGGTGGCCTGGGTCTTTTCTCCCTTGCCGGTGAGGACCAGGTACGGCACGCAGCCGCTGACATAGCCGGCCTGCAGGTCGCGCAGCGAGTCGCCGACCACCGGCACGCCTTTCAGGCTGATTTTATAGCGCTGCGAGATTTCTGTGAACATGCCCGGCTTGGGCTTGCGGCAGTCGCAGTTGTCGGCCGCCGCGTGCGGGCAGAAGAACACCGCGTCGATGTCCGCGCCCACTTGCTGCGCCAGGTTGTGCATCTTCTGGTGGATGGCGTTGAGGATGGTCATGTCGAAGAACTCGCGGGCGATGCCCGACTGGTTCGACGCCACCACCACCCGGTAGCCGGCCTGGTTCAGGCGGGCGATCGCCTCCATCGAGCCGGGAATGGGGATCCACTCCGCCGGCGATTTGATGAAGTCCGGCGAATCGTGGTTGATAACGCCGTCGCGATCGAGAATGATCAGTTTCATGGACGGCGCTCCCATTTAGGCCGCCAGCTTGGAAATGTCGGCCACGCGGTTCATCATCCCGTGCAGGGAGGACAGCAGCGCCAGACGGTTGTTGCGCAGGGCGACGTCTTCGGCCATCACCATGACGTCGTTGAAGAAGGCGTCGACTTCCTCCTTCAGCTGCGCCAGCGTTTTCAGCGTACCGGCGAAGTCGCCCTTGTTGAAGGCGTCGTCGATGGCTGGCAGTACGCGCACCACGGCGGCGTTCAGGTTGACTTCCGCCGCGTCCTTCAGCAGCGCGACGTTGACGCCATGTTCGCCAACAGCGGCCAGCGCTTCCTCGTTCTTCTTCAGGATGTTGGTGATGCGCTTGTTGGCGGCGGCCAGCGAGGCCGATTCCGGCAGCGCGGCGAAGGCTTGCACGGCTTCCAGGCGCTGCACGATGTCGTCCAGGCGGTCCGGGTTCTGGGCCACCACGGCTTCGATCTCGTTGACCGAGAAGCCGCGCTCGCGCAGGATGCCGCGCAGGCGGTCGAACATGAAGGCCGCGACGTCGGCGCCCGGGTCCTTGAAGCCGGCGACGGTGGTGAACTGTTGCGCGGCGTCGGCCAGCAGGCCGGTGATCGACAGCGACAGGCGCTTTTCGATCAGCATGCGCAGCACGCCCAGCGCGTGGCGGCGCAGCGCGAACGGGTCCTTGTCGCCGGTCGGCTGCAGGCCGATGGCCCAGATGCCGACCAGGGTTTCCAGCTTGTCGGCCAGGGCGACGGCG
Source organism: Duganella sp. 1224 (assembly GCF_013408245.1). Classification (GTDB taxonomy): domain Bacteria; phylum Pseudomonadota; class Gammaproteobacteria; order Burkholderiales; family Burkholderiaceae_D; genus Rugamonas. Next base: position 671,650 of record NZ_JACBYS010000002.1, on the reverse strand, counting down.
GTGCCGGTCACGGTCGATGGCAGGGCGTCGCCGGCGAAGCGCGGCTGGTAGTGTTCCGATGCGGCCAGCGCCACGTCTTCCGGTTCGCCGTCGTTGCGGGCATAGTAGGTGCCCATGATGCCTTGCAGCTCGGGGAATTCGCCCACCATGTCGGTCAGCAGGTCGGCCTTGGACAGCTTGGCGGCGCGCTCGGTCAGCGCGACATCGGCTTGCAAACCGGCGGCGCCCAGCTTGGCGGCGATGGCGCCGGCCAGCGCGGTCACGCGTTCGCTGCGCTCGGCCTGGGTGCCCAGCTTGTTGTGGTAGACGACGTTCTTCAGCAGCGGCAGGCGCGATTCCAGCGTCTTCTTCTTGTCCTGCTCGAAGAAGAACTTGGCGTCGGACAGGCGCGGACGCACCACGCGCTCGTTGCCGTCGATGATGGCGGCCGGCGTGTCGGTGGCGATGTTGGAGACAATCAGGAAGCGCGAGCGCAGCTTGCCGTTGGTGTCGGTCAGCGCGAAGTATTTCTGGTTGGTTTGCATGGTCAGGATCAGGCATTCCTGCGGCACGGCCAGGAATTCTTCCTCGAACTTGCATTCGTAGACCACCGGCCATTCGACCAGCGCGGCCACTTCGTCCAGCAGCGATTCCGGCATCAGCACCTGGTCGGCGCCGGCCTTGGCCAGCAGCTCGGCACGGATCTGTTCCTTGCGCTCTTCGACCGAGGCCAGCACCTTGCCATCGGCCTTCAGCGTGGCGGCGTAGGCGTCAGCGTTGGCGATGGTGACGGCGCGCTTGCCCGGCGCGGTCAGGAAGCGGTGGCCTTCGGTAAGGTTGCCGCCGGTCAGGCCCAGCAGCGTCAGTGGCAGCACGGTGTCGCCATGCAGCGCGACCAGCGCGTGGGCGGGACGCACGAACTGCACGGTGGCGCCGTCCGGACGCTGGTAGCTCATCACTTTTGGAATCGGCAGCTTGGCGACCGATTCTTCCAGTGCGGCTTGCAGGCCGCCTTGCAGCGCGCTGCCGGCAGCGGTGTAGGTGTAGAAGAAGCTTTCGGCCTTGCCGTCCTGCGCGCGTTCCAGGTCGGCCACGGTCAGGTCAGGGAAGCCCAGCGCGGCCAGTTTCTTGGCCAGCGGCGGCGTGCCGTTGCCGTTGGCGTCCAGCGCCACCGAGACCGGCAGCACTTTTTCGCGGATCGATTTGTCCGGCGACACGGCGCGCACCTTGGTGATGGACACGGCCAGGCGGCGCGGCGTGGCGTAGGCGGTGGCGACGCTGTCGGCTTCCAGGAAGTCGCGCGATTTCAGGCCGTTGACGATGCCGTCCGCGAAAGCCTTGCCCAGTTTGGCGAGCGCCTTCGGCGGCAGTTCTTCGGTCAGCAGTTCGATGAGCAGAGTTTGAGTCATATCGTTTATATCGTTTTATTCAGCGGCGACGGCGGCAGTCTTCGGGGCCATCGGGAAGCCGAGGCGCTCGCGCGAGTCGTAGTAGGCCTGGGCGACGAGGCGCGACAGCGCGCGCACGCGGCCGATGTAGGCGGCGCGTTCGGTCACCGAGATGGCGCCGCGCGCGTCCAGCAGGTTGAAGCTGTGCGAGGCCTTCATGATCTGCTCATAGGCCGGCAGCGTCAGCTGCGCTTCGATCAGGCGCTTGGCTTCCGATTCGTGGTTGTTAAACTGCGAGAACAGCAGCTCGGTGTTCGAATGCTCGAAGTTGTAGGCCGACTGCTCCACTTCATTTTGATGGAACACGTCGCCGTACTTCAGCGTTTTCGTTTCGCCATTCTCTTCCCAGGTGGTCCACACCAGGTCATACATATTCTCGACGCCCTGCAGGTACATGGCCAGGCGCTCGACGCCGTAGGTGATCTCGCCCAGCACCGGTTTGCAATCCAGGCCGCCCACTTGCTGGAAGTAGGTGAACTGCGTCACCTCCATGCCGTTCAGCCAGACTTCCCAACCCAGGCCCCAGGCGCCCAGCGTCGGCGATTCCCAGTCGTCTTCCACGAAACGCACGTCGTTTTGCTTCAGGTCCAGGCCCAGCGCCTCCAGCGAACCCAGATACAGGTCGAGGATGTTTTCCGGCGCCGGCTTCATCACCACCTGGTACTGGTAGTAGTGCTGGCCGCGGTTCGGGTTCTCGCCATAGCGGCCGTCTTTCGGGCGGCGCGACGGCTGGACGTAGGCGGCGCGCCACGGCTCGGGGCCGATCGCGCGCAGGAAAGTGCCGGTGTGGAAGGTGCCGGCGCCCACTTCCATGTCGTATGGCTGGAGCAGGGCGCAGCCTTGCTTGTCCCAGTAGGTTTGCAAGGTCAGGATAATTTGTTGAAATGTCAGCATCTTGTATCGTCGGTGGCGCGCCCGGGCAAGGGCCGGCGGGCGCGCGGTTGCAGTTTCGCTAAAGGGATGATTTTAGCGGGTTAAGCGGCTTTTGGCTGATTTTTTGCGCGGCGCGTCAAAAACCACGCCGCCAGCAGCGACAGCACCGCCAGCACGAGGAACAGCTTGTTCCCCCAGATGATATAGGGCGTGCTGCCCGCCATGCCCTGGACGCGGGCATCCAGCGAGCCCAGCGTGTTGACCGGCAGCTGCCGCTCCACTTTGCCGTCGCCGTGGATGATGGCGGTGGCCCCGGTATTGGTCGCCCGCAGCATCGGACGGCCGGTTTCCAGGCTGCGCATCTGCGAGATCTGCAAATGCTGCGGGATGGCGATGGTGTCGCCAAACCAGGCCAGGTTGGAGGTGTTGAGCAGGATGGTCGCCGGCTTCTGGTCCTGTGCCGGATGGTTCAGCTGGGCCGCGATTTCCTCGCCAAACAAGTCTTCGTAGCAGATATTGGGCAGCACGCGCTGGTCCTTGATCGGGAACGCCGGCTGGATGTCCGCGCCGCTGGTCTGGTCGCCCAGCGGGATCGACATCAGGTTGACGAACCAGTGGAAGCCGAACGGCACGAACTCGCCAAACGGCACCAGGTGGTGCTTGTCGTAGCGGTAGTAGCTGCCGCCCAGCTTGGCCGGGATGCCGATCACGCTGTTGTGGTAGACGGTTTCGCTGTCGGCGGTGAAGATGCCGAGGATCAGGTTGCTGTTGGTCTTGTTCAGGTACTGGGCGATGCCGGACAGGTAATCCGGCGGCAGCGCCTGCGGCAGGGCGGCAATCGCCGTCTCCGGCGTGGCGATCAGGTCGGCCGGGGCGGCCATGATGGCTTGCTGGTACTGCTGCATGATGGCGACGATGCGGGCGCCGTTGAATTTCTCTTCCTGCGGCACATTGCCCTGCAACAGGCGCACCGAGATCGGTTTGCCTTCTGGGTAGGTCCACTGCAGGAAGCTGAGCGCCACGCCGGCCACGCAGATGGCGACGATCAGGCCGGCCGCGCGCAGGCGCGTGCGGTGCAGCAGCAACAGCAGCGCGCCGGCGATCACCGCCGCCAGCCAGCCCAGGCCGTACTGGCCGATGACGGGCGCAAAGCCGGCCAGCGGGCTGTGGTTGTGGGCGTAGCCGGACGACAGCCACGGGAAGCCGGTGAACAGCCAGCCGCGCAGCCATTCGAACAGCGACCACATGGCCGGGAACACCAGCAGGTTGGCGGCCGGCAGCGGCAGCGTCCAGCGCTGGCGCAGCCAGGCGGCGCCGGCCATGGCGGCGGCGCCGTACAGGCCCATGGCGGCGCCCAGCAGCAGCACCGCCAGCGCCGCCAGCGGCGCCGGCATGGCGCCATAGGTGTGCATCGACACGTACAGCCAGTGCACGCCCGCCACGGTCCAGCCGGTGACGAAGGCCCAGCCGATCAGCGCGGCGGCCTTGACGCCGCTGCTGCGCAGCACCTGGTAGAACAGCGTGGCCAGGCCGAGGATCTCCAGCGGCCACCAGCCGAACGGCGCGAAGGCGAACACGCACAGCGCGCCGGCGATGCCGGTGATGATCATCCGGCCTCGGGTCGAGCGTTGCGGCTTGGGTGGGTCGTTGGGGTTGGCGCGGCGAAAGCGCATTATGCGTCGTCGTCTTGGGCAGGCGCCGGCGGCAGCTTCTCGACCGTCAGCACGTGGATCTGGCGGGCGTCGGCGCGCAGCACTTCAAAGCGCAGCCCCTGGAACTCGAAGGTGTCGCCCTTGTGCGGCATGCGGCCGAGGTGCTTGGCCACCAGGCCGCCGATGGTGTCGACGTCGTCGTCCGGCAGCGCGGTGTCCAGCTCTTCGTTGAACTGTTCGATCTCGGTCAGCGCCTTGACGCGCCAGCGCGGGCCGAACTGGCCCTCGCGGATCGACAGGATGTTGTCCTCTTCCTCGTCGAAATCGTACTCGTCCTCGATGTCGCCGACGATCTGCTCCAGCACATCCTCGATGGTGATCAGGCCGGCCACGCCGGAGTACTCGTCGACGACGATGGCCATGTGGTTGTGGTTGGCGCGGAAGTCGCGCAGCAGCACGTTCAGGCGCTTGGATTCGGGGATGAAGATGGCCGGGCGCAGCATGTCGCGCACGTCGAACGACTCTTCGGCGTAGTAGCGTAGCAGGTCCTTGGCCAGCAGGATGCCGACCACCTTGTCGCGTTCGCCTTCGATGGCGGGGAAGCGCGAGTGGGCGGTTTCCAGCACCAGCGGCATCCACTCGTCGATCGGCTTGGAGATATCGATGACGTCCATCTGCGAGCGCGGAATCATGATGTCGCGGGCGGACAGGTCGGACACCTGGAACACGCCCTCGATCATCGACAGGGCGTCGGCGTCGATCAGGTTGCGTTCGTGGGCATCGTGCAGAACTTCGAGGAGCTCCGATCGGTTCTCGGGCTCGGGGGAGATCAGGGCGGTCAGCCGTTCAAACAGCGACCTGTGGGGTTTAGCGTCAGTCTTGACGCTACTAGAGTGCTCTTGCATAGCAGGCGTGAGCCGTTGTTTCGAAGGGGTATAGGATACACCAAATGGGGAGGTGGGGCCGTTTTTGTCAAAAAGACAGCCCCACTGTACCACTATGCGTAAGGATCTGCCATCCCCAATGCGGCCAGGATCTCGGTCTCGATGCCTTCCATCTCGGCGGCCTCGTCATCGTCCAGGTGGTCGTAGCCCTGGGCGTGCAGCACGCCGTGGACGATCAGGTGGGCGGTGTGCTCTTCCACGGTTTTCTTTTGCTCGGCCGCTTCCCGCTCCAGCACGTCGGTGCAGAGGATGATGTCGGCCTGGGTCGGGGCGTCGTCCGGCAGTTCCTCCTCGCCCTCGTTGTAGGCGAAGGTCAGCACGTTGGTGGCGTAGTCCTTGCCGCGGTATTCGCGGTTCAGCGCCTGGCCTTCTTCGGCGTCGACAAAGCGGATGGTCAGCTCGGCCGGGGCAAACAGCGCGGCTTGCACCCACTTGCGGATTTTCGGACGGGTGATGGTTTCTTGCAGGCGCGGGTCGGCGTATTGCACCGACAGCGTCAGTTTATTTTTTGCGGACATTTTTGAGAGCCGTGGCTTTGAGGAGGGGAGCGATTTCCGCTTCGTGGTTGTGGGCGGTTTCGTAGGCGTCGACGATGCGCGCCACCAGCGGGTGGCGCACCACGTCCTCGCTGTTGAAGTGGCTGAAGGCGATGCCGCGCACTTCCTTCAGCACCTGGATGGCGTCCACCAGGCCGCTCTTCTGGCTCTTGTGCAGGTCGACCTGGGTGACGTCGCCGGTCACCACCGCCTTGCTGCCGAAGCCGATGCGCGTCAGGAACATCTTCATCTGCTCGACCGTGGTGTTCTGCGCCTCGTCCAGGATCACGAAGGCGTGGTTCAGCGTGCGGCCGCGCATATAGGCCAGCGGGGCGATTTCAATCACCTGCTTTTCAAACATCTTCTGCGTGCGGTCGAAGCCCAGCAGGTCGTACAGCGCGTCGTACAGCGGGCGCAGGTAGGGATCGACCTTTTGCGACAGGTCGCCTGGCAGGAAACCGAGGCGCTCGCCGGCCTCCACCGCGGGCCGGGTCAGGATGATGCGCTTGACGGCATCGCGCTCCAGCGCGTCGACCGCGCAGGCCACGGCCAGGTAGGTCTTGCCGGTGCCGGCCGGGCCGACGCCGAAGCTGATGTCGTGCTCGAGGATGTTGCGCAGGTAGCGGATCTGGTGCGGCGTGCGGCCGCGCAGGTCGCTGCGGCGCGTCTTCAGCACCGGGCTGTTGATGTCGATGTCGACGGCCGGCACCGGTTCGATCTTGCGCGGCCTGGCCGGACGGGCGGCGGGCGCGTCGTCACCGGCGGCGGCCTGCGCCTCGGGGGCCAGCGCGGCGGTGTTGCCGGCATGCATGCTGGCGCGCTGTTCGACCAGCGCCAGTTGCACCTCCTCGATCGGCACGATCTTGTTGGCGATGGCGTAGAAGTGGTCAAGGATCTCGACCGCGCGTTCGGCGTTGTGGCCGCTGACGATGAACTGGTCGCCGCGGCGGAAAATGGTGACGTCCAGCGCGGCGGAAATCTGCCGCAGGTTTTCGTCGAGCGGGCCGCACAGATGGGCCAGGCGCGCGTTATCGAGCGGCTCCGGAACGAAGTAATGCGGCTGGACTGGAGTTTTGGTTTTCAATGGGATGCTTTGCTGAGAGAGGGCCGACGGCCGACGGGCGGCACAGCCGATAGTTTATCGTATTTGCCGCAACGGTCACTTGATTTTGCTTGCTGTTGCGCTACAGTGGAGCCATGGCAATCAATATAACGTCCACCTCCAACGCGAATCCGCTGCAGCTGAATCTGCGCGAGACCCGCGCCAACCGTGTCGAGCAGCGTAGCGAGCAGGCGGCGGAGACGCGCCGCAGCGACACGGCGCGACGCGCCGAGAAGGATGACGCCGTACTCCAGCAGCGCGTCAAGCAAAACAGCGAAGCCACCCGCAACGAAGCCCGCGCCAACGACCAGGCGGTCGCCGACCGCCGCGGCAGCGAAAAAACGCTGGGCCGCAACATCGACACCACCGCCTGAAAACCGGGGTCAGTGCCGACATTCGGACATTTCGCACGCGAAATGTCCGAATGTCGGCACTGACCCCGGTTTTGCTGTGTAACAGTTTCCTACAAGTTCTTGTGTGCGACACACTCTGGTCCCATGTGATGAAATAGCATTGTTGCTAAGGTTTCTAGCCACTGATTGATGTCGAACAATCTTAGCCCGGTGTGCGCTGGTATCTTGTGCAAATAGCAATTCCAGAATCTAAGTTTTGCTTAAGTTCAAACCAGCACTATCTGTTCACCCCAACTCACGAGGAATTTCATCATGGCACATCATGCTCTCGCTTCTCAGGAAAGCTACAACCCTAACCACCTGCTGGATATCTTGCTCGGCAAGATGCAGCTGAAGAACGATGCCGCGCTGTCGCGCCTGCTGGAAGTGGCGCCGCCGGTGATCAGCAAAATCCGCCACCACCGCCTGCCGGTCGGCGCTTCCCTGCTGATCCGCATGCACGAAGTGACCGGCATGAGCATCCGCGACCTGCGCGACCTGATGGGCGACCGCCGCACCAAGTACCGCCTGTCCGACGCCCAGGGCCGTCCGAAGCCAGAAGACCGTCCAGCCACCGATAAAAAGGCCGAGGCCGGAAACGCGGCACATCATTGATGCGCCCGCGCATGCGCCTGCCGGTGCGAGGATGATCCCGTCCCGGCAGGACGCCACTTCAGGTTAGCAACACCATAGAGATTTCTTCATACTGCAATTCCGTTTCGCGGAAGATCTGCAGATACACTTCCTCATCGAGGCCCAGCGCGGTCCAGGCCACGGTGGACACAGGCGGCACCAGGTCGTCCTGTACCTGCGCCAGATCGAGCGCATGGACAATCGCGTCGGCCACGTGGATGATGGCCGCCAAAAAGCCCGCGCCCGGCGCTTCCGGGTCGTGGTGGCCGCCGATGGCCAGCCGCATCGTATCGGAAAAATTCCAGTGTTCTGCCAGTGCCAGGCCGGCGTCGACGTGATCGACGCCCAGCACGCTGCGCTCGGCGTCCAGCATGTAGCAGTCGTGCTGCTCGCGGTAGGCGATGGCTTCCGAGTAGTGATTCGGGAAGCAGGACACCAGCACCAGCCGGCCGATGTCGTGCAGCAGCCCGGCGGTGAAAGCGTAGTCCTGGTTGAAGCGCATCTGCCGCGCCAGCACCTTGGCGCAGGCGGCGGTGGCGATCGAGTGGCGCCAGAACGCCTTGTGGTCGAAGCCGGGGCAGTGGCCCTCGGCGAAGCAGCCGGTGACGGCCGCCGCCGTGATCAGGTTGCGCGTGGTCTGGAAACCCAGGAAGGTGATGGCCTGCTGGATGGTGGTGACCTTGACCTGCAGGCCGTACAGCGAGGAGTTGGCCAGGCGCAGTGTCTTGGCCGTCAGCGCCTGGTCGTAGCTGACCTTCTTGGCCAGCACCGAAATGTCGACGTCGTCTTGGTCGATGCTGTTGAGCAGTTCCATCACCACCGCCGGCAGCGAGGGCAGGTCGTCCAGCGTGCGCACCACGTCGTCGTAGCTCAGGGTATTACTCATGGTCGGGCGTCTCCTCCGCACCCAGGCGGAAATCGGTGACGAAGCGGCGCAGCGTGGCGGTGGCCCAGTCGCTGTCGCGGTCCGGATCGGTCTTGCGGAACAGGTGAGCCAGGCGCGCCTCGTGGTGCTGCAGCGTGGCGGCCGCCTGCTCCGGCGTCACCTCGTCCTTGACGATGGGCAGCACGGCAATGCCGTGGCGCGGCATCAGCGCCAGCATGGCCTCGGTCAGCACCGTGCCCTGCGGCAGCAGCACGTGGCCCTGCACGTCCAGCAGCACGTCGGACAGCACCATGCCGGGCCGCACCTCCGCCAGTGTCAGTTGATGATAATTGCCTGTCATGCCCGCCTCCTGCTTGCTTCCTGGTCACTATTTCCCGATCTTACCATTGTCTTGCCAAGATGCAGCCCATACCGTACATTGGGACGTTGCCGTCAAATCCGTGTTGTCGGGAGATCGCTCGATGTTTGGTATTAAAGGCCGCTTAACGCTGCTTTTTGTGGTCATAGTCACCCTGGTGCTGGGCGTGTCCGGCACCTACGCCCAGTACAGCCTTGGCCATGAACTGGAGGTCAGCAGCCAGCGCCTGCGCCAGGGCGTGCTGACGCGTCTGCAGACCAGCCTGCCGTCGGCGCTGTGGGACCTCGACAAGGCCAAGGTCGACAACATCGTCGCGGCCGAGATGATGCCGCCGGAACTGGTGTCGATCCGCGTCTATGATACGTCGGTTGGCCTGTTCTCGGGCAAGCTGCGCAACGAGAACGGCACCATTACCTCGATTGAAAACGACGCCGCCGTGCCGGGCACGCCGGTGGTGGCCGACCTGGCTTACCGCGATTCCGGCGCGGCCGGGGCGGCCCTCAAGCCGGTCATCGTCGGCCGCGTGGTGGTCAACTTCAGCCGCGCGCAGATCGACGCCACCCTGGCCGCCGAGGTGCGGCGCAAGGTGACCGAGGTGCTGATCCTCGACCTGATCCTGGTGGCGGCGCTGGCGTGGTCGCTGCGCTTCGTGTTCGGCCCGCTCAAGCAGCTGCGCGACGGCCTGTTCGATCTGGCCACGCGCGGCAGCGACGAGGTGGAGGAACTGCCGGACAACCGCCAGGACGAGCTGGGCGAGGTGATCCGCGGCTTCAACGCCATCCAGCGCAAGATCAAGTCCAACATCCAGCGCATCCGCGAGGCCGAGGACGAGGCGCGCAAGTCGGCCCAGGCCACCGCCAAGGCGATGGACGATCTGCGCCGCACGCAGGAGTCGCTGCTGCAGGCCGAGCGGCTGGCGTCGCTGGGCGGGCTGGTGGCCGGCGTCGCCCACGAGATCAACACGCCGGTCGGCATCGCGCTGACCAGCGCCTCGGTGCTGATGGAGGCCACCGAGAAGGTGCAGGCCTCGGTCGAGGGCGGCAACGTCAAGAAGTCCGACATCACGCGCTACCTGGAGACGGCCTCGGAAAGCACGCGGCTGATCATGAACAACGCCTACCGGGCGGCGCACCTGATCCACAGCTTCAAGCAGATCGCGGTCGACCAGGTGAGCGAGGCGCGCCGCCGCTTCGAGCTGCGCGACTACATCAACGAGGTGGTGTCCAGCCTGCAGCCGAGGTTGAAGAAGACGCGCATCACGGTCAGCATCGTCTGCCCGGCCGACATCATGCTGGACAGCTATCCGGGCGCGCTGGCGCAGGTCATCACCAACCTGACGTTGAACTGCGTCGACCACGCCTTCGATCCCGAGGACGAGGGCCGCATCGAGATTGGCGTGGCGCAGCAGGGCGACTGGATCGAGATGCATGTGACCGACAACGGCAAGGGCATTCCGCCGGACATGCTGGACAAGGTGTTCGACCCCTTCGTGACCACCCGCCGCGGCCAGGGCGGCACCGGCCTGGGCCTGAATATCGTGTTCAACCTGATCGCCAAGCAGTTTGGCGGCAGCATCACCGTGGCCAGCGTGCTGGGGCAGGGCGCCAGCTTCACGCTGCGCATGCCGTGCGTGACGCCGTCCGACGACACCGCGCTGCAGCCGGACAGCCGCCTGCACGCTTGAGCGGCGGACGTAAAAAATCCCGCGCGCGGCGGGATGTGGTGTGAACGGATGAGACGGCTCAGTCGCTGAACTTGTCCGGCGACTGGCGGCTGCGCGAGGCCACGCCCAGCACAACCAGGCCCAGCATCAGCATGACGAAGGTTTCCGGCTCCGGCACCGGCGTGGCCGGCACGTCCTGCTGGCGCTGTTTCGGATCGGCGGGCGGCAGCGTATGCTCGGCGTCGTCGGATGGGGCGGCAACGGACGCGTCGGTGCTGCACGGCGCGGTGTCGTGCGCGTCGCAGTGCACCAGTTCGATTGTTGCAGGTGCAATATTGCTGTTTGCCGGTGCGGCAGGCTGAGCCTGTACGGCGCCGGCGAGGCTTAAAGCTAGTAAAGCAGTCGAGATCAAGGACGGTACTTTCACGATGACACTCCCGGCAGTGCTACAAGAACAGGAAGTTAAGGTCGATTTAATGCACAAACTGTAAAATGATGCGGTATCAATCTGACACTTGCTACCGTTCTGATATTAAATCATATCCCATAATAAATTGCCATCTGTTTTTCTTTTGGAACAACGTAATTTTGCGCCGCAACAACACCTGTCGGCGGCTTGCCAGTGGCGCAGATGAATATCACTTTTTCAACAAACCAATTTGCACAAGACAGGCGTTCATCAGATGATTTCCACATATAGGGCCAGAATTCGATTGACTTCGGCGGTGTCGGCGGCGGTAGTGCTGGCGGGCTGCGCCAGCGGCGGCAAGCCAGCGACCGCGCCGGCGTCCGACCTGCTGGGGGCGGGCAATCCCCAGGTGCTGCTGCTGGGCGAGGTGCACGACAACGCCCAGGGCCACAAGCTGCGCTACGAGCTGCTGCGCCAGCGGGTGGAGGCCGGCTGGCGCCCGGCCATCGTCATGGAGCAGTTCGACCGCGAGAACCAGGACCTGGTCGACAAGGCGCAGAAAGGCTGCGCCGATGCGCAGTGCGTGATCCGGGTGGCCGGCGGTGCGCACTGGGATTGGCAATTGTATTATCCTGTGATTCAACTGGCGCTGACCTACCATCTGCCGCTGGTGGCCGGCAATCTGTCGCGTTCCGACGCCTCGCGCGTGGTGCGCGATGGCGTGGCCTCCAGCTTTGATCCGAAAAGCGTCAGGCAATACCAGCTGGACCAGCCGCTGCCGGCGGCCATCGTCAGCGAGCAACAGCAGGAGATCATCAGCGGCCATTGCAATATGCTGCCGGAGATGATGGTCGGCGGCATGGTCAACGCCCAGGTGGCGCGCGACATCTGGATGGCCAAGATCGTGCTGGACCAGCAGCCGCGCGACGTTGTGCTGATCGCCGGCAACGGCCACGTGCGCAAGGACATCGGCGCCGGCTACTGGATCCGGCAGGCGGCGCCCACGCTGAGCATGCGCAGCGTGGGGTTTATCGAGGGCCGCGACAACGGCGGCCGGTATGACAGCATTCAGCCACTGGCGCCGCAACAGCGCGACGACCCGTGCAAACAGGTGAAAAAGGGATAAATGAAAACACGCTACATCCCCGAGGCGCCGCAGCGCGCCGAGGTCGACGCGATGCAGGGGCCGGTCTTGCTGGAATTCGGCGCCAACTGGTGCGGCCACTGCATGGCCGCGCAGCCGCCGCTGCAGCAAGCCTTTGCCGGCAGCGAGAGCGTGGCGCACTACAAGGTCGAGGACGGCCCGGGCCGGCCGCTGGGGCGCTCGTTCCGCGTCAAGCTGTGGCCCACCTTCATCTTCCTGCTGGACGGCGAGGAAAAGGCGCGCGTGGTGCGGCCGCTACGCGCCGACGAGCTGGCCGTCGGCTTTGCGCAAATAGACCCCTAGTCAAGCTTGGCAATCCTGCAAGGGGATGTGTATGATGGCCCGCACACCCACTGCAGGAGCGCCCATGAGTCAGCACCAGACCAATTCGGCCGGCACCGTGCTGTTTGCCAGCCTGATCGGCACTACCATCGAGTTCTTCGACTTCTACATCTACGCCACGGCGGCGGTGCTGGTGTTTCCCAAGCTCTTCTTCCCGGCCAGCGATCCCGCCGCCGCCACGCTGCAGTCGCTGGCCACGTTCGCCATCGCCTTCTTCGCGCGCCCGGTCGGCTCGGCCGTGTTCGGCCACTTCGGCGACCGCGTCGGCCGCAAGGCGACGCTGGTGGCGGCGCTGCTGACCATGGGCATCTCCACCGTGGTGATCGGCCTGCTGCCGACCTACGCCACCATCGGCACGCTGGCGCCGGCGCTGCTGGCGCTGTGCCGCTTTGGCCAGGGCCTGGGCCTGGGCGGCGAATGGGGCGGCGCAGTGCTGCTGGCCACCGAGAACGCGCCGCCAGGCAAGCGCGCCTGGTACGGCATGTTCCCGCAACTGGGCGCGCCGATCGGCTTTTTCCTGTCGGGCGGCATCTTCTTGCTGCTGAGCCAGCTGCTGAGCGACGCCGAATTCTTCAGCTACGGCTGGCGCATTCCCTTCCTGGCCAGCTCGCTGCTGGTGATCGTTGGCCTGTATATCCGCCTGAAGATCCACGAGACGCCGGACTTCCAGCAGGTGCTGGACAAGAACGAGCGCGTCAAGGTGCCGGTGCTGGCCGTGTGGCAGCAGCACGGCCGGGCGCTGGTGCTGGGCACGCTGATCGCGCTGGCCACCTTCGTGCTGTTCTACCTGATGACGGTGTTCGCGCTGAGCTGGGGCACCACCGCGCTGAAGTTCTCGCGCCAGCATTTCCTGATCCTGCAATTGTTCGCCGTGCTGTTCTTCGCGCTGACGATACCGGTGTCGGCCGTGTGGGCCGACCGCAAGGGCCGCCGCACCACGCTGATCTGGGTCTCGGCCGCCATTGCCGTGTTCGGCCTGGCGCTGGCGCCGATGTTCGGCTCCGGCAGCAGCCTGCAGGTTACGCTGTTCCTGTCGGTCGGCCTGGGCCTGATGGGCCTGACCTATGGCCCGCTCGGCACCATCCTGTCGGAACTGTTCCCGGCCGAGGTGCGCTACACCGGCTCGTCGCTGACCTTCAACCTGGCCGGCATCCTGGGCGCCTCGCTGGCGCCGTACGCCGCCACCTGGCTGGCGACCAACTATGGATTGCAGTACGTGGGCTACTATCTGTCGGCCGCCGCGCTGATCACGCTGGTGGCGCTGCTGCTGGTAAAAACACGCTAAGTCATCGTACAACAGTTGGCGGCGGGCGCATCTTTCTGCTTGCTTCCGCCGTTTTATGGTTGTACGATGACATACGACTAAAGCATGATCTCGTGGAGACCGAGAGATCATCACCATAAACACACAATAAGTGATGCCATGAACCTGAGCGAGCCCGTCAATGCGCAAGCGGTGGCCCAGTCCGTCGGTAAGTACCGCTGGACCATCTGCGCCCTGTTGTTTTTTGCTACCACCGTCAATTACCTGGACCGGCAGGTCCTGAGCCTGCTGGCGCCGGCGTTGTCGACCGAGTTCGGCTGGAGTAACACCGACTACGCCAACATCGCCGCCGCCTTCCAGTTTGTCTACGCCATCTCGATGCTGTTTGCCGGCCGCGTGGTCGACAAGATCGGCACCAAGGCCGCCTACGTGGTGGCCATCACCGTGTGGTCGCTGGGTGCGCTGATGCACGCGTTCTCGGTGCCGATGGGCGAGGTGGCGGTGGCCTTCCTCGGCATCTTTGGCGTGGCGGCGGTGCCGTCGATCGTCGGCTTCATGCTGTCGCGCGCGGTGCTGGCGGTGGGCGAGGCCGGCAACTTCCCGGCCGCCATCAAGGCCACCGCGGAATACTTCCCGAAGAAGGAACGCTCCTTCGCCACCGGCATCTTCAACTCCGGCGCCAATGTGGGCGCGGTGCTGGCGCCGATCACCGTGCCGCTGCTGGCCGCCATCTGGGGCTGGCAGGCGGCCTTCATCATGATCGGCATGCTGGGCTTCATCTGGATGAGCGTCTGGCTGTGGCTGTACGAGAAGCCCGAGCAGCAGCCGCGCCTGACGGCCGCCGAACTGGCCTACATCCGCAGCGACTCGGTGGCGCCGGCGGAAAACAGCGAGCAAGCATCGATCGCCGCCGCCAAGAAAGTGTCGTGGTTCCAGTTGCTGAAGTACCGTCAGACCTGGGCCTTCGCCTTCGGTAAATTCATGACCGACGGCGTCTGGTGGTTCTTCCTGTTCTGGCTGCCGACCTACCTGTCGGCACAGTACGGCATGAAGGGCGAGGCCATCGTCATCCCGCTGGCCGTGTTGTACAGTATGACCATGATCGGCTCGATCGGCGGCGGCTGGTTCCCCAGCTACTTCATGGCGCGCGGCTATGCACCGTACGACGGCCGCATGAAGGCCATGCTGCTGATCGCCTTCTTCCCGCTGGTGGTGCTGCTGGCGCAGCCGCTCGGCTCCATCAGCTACTGGATACCGGTATTGCTGATCGGCGTGGGCGCGTCGGCGCACCAGGCCTGGTCGGCCAACATCTTCACCACCGTGTCCGACATGTTCCCGCAAAAATCGGTGGCGTCGGTGATCGGCATCGGCGGCATGGCCGGCGGCATCGGCGGCGTGCTGCTGACCAAGCTGGGTGGCTGGGTGTTCGACTACTACAAGTCGGTCAACGACATCCACACCGGCTACATGATCATGTTCGGCATCTGCGCGCTGGCCTACCTGGCGGCATGGGTGGTGATGAAGGCGCTGGTGCCGCGCCACAAGGAAATCACCGACCTGTGATGCGCGCCACGCTTCCGGCCGCGCTGCTGGCGGCCTCCCTGTTCGCCAGCGGCGCCGCGGTTGCCGGCGCCGGCCTGCGCGTGGAACCGTACGGCGTCACCGCCGCCGGCCAGAAGGTCGAAAAAGTGGTGCTGGAAAATGCGCGCGGCATGCGGCTGGCCTACATCGACTACGGCGCCACGCTGGTGCAGGCCGACGTCGCCGACCGCGATGGCCAGCGCGCCAACGTCATTCTCAGCCTGCCCGACCTGGCCGCGTTCGAGCGCACGCGTGGCCGGTACGGCGCCATCATCGGCCGCTACGCCGGCCGCATCGCCAACGCCCGCTACACGCTGGACGGCAAGACCGTGCAACTGATCTCCAACTACAAGGGCATGGCCCTGCATGGCGATCCGGACCCGTACGACAAGCGCGTCTGGCAGCGCCAGGACTTTGCCGACCAGGACGCGATCGGCTCGGTCTACCGGCTGCACAGTCCCGACGGCGACCAGAATTTCCCCGGCGCGCTGGACGTCACCGTGACCTACCGCCTGCTGCGCCAGCGCGACGAATTCCGCATCGAATACCAGGCCACGACCAGCGCGCCGACGGTGCTCAACCTGACCAACCACGTCTACCTCAACCTGGCCGGCGCCGCCGCCAACACGCTGGCGGAGCACCGCTTCCAGATCGACGCCGATCGCTATCTGGAAACCGACGCGATGCGCATCCCCACCGGCAAGCTGCTGGACGTGGCGGGCACGCCGTTCGATTTCCGCAGCGCGGCCAGCGTCACCGAGCGCCTGCCATCGGTGCCGGGCGGCTTTGACCACAGCCTGGTGCTGAGCAAACCGCCGGGCACCTACGCGCGCGTGGCCACCATCACCGCCGCCGGGCGACGGCTGGTGGTCGGCACCAGCGAGCCGTCGGTACAGCTATACACCGTCAATGGCTTTGACGGCAAGGAGATCGGCAGCGAGGGCGTGGCCTATCAGCGGCACGGCGCGTTTGCGTTTGAAACCCAGCACCTGCCGGACAGTCCAAACCACGCCAACTTCCCCAGCACGGCGTTGTATCCGGGTCAGGTGTTCAAATCCGAGACGCGCTTCTACTTCGGCGACGACTGAGGGATCATGCCGTCATGCTAAGATTGTCCCTTTGGTGCAGCATGCGCCAGGATATACGACAGTCTGAACATGAAAAAAAACGTAGCCACCATCCGTGACGTCGCCGCCGCCGCCGGCGTATCGACCGCCACCGTCTCTAAGTTCGTCAACGGTGCGCAGCGCTTCTCGCCCGCCGTGGAAGCGACCATCACGGAGGTGATTGCAAAGCTGGGCTACCGTTCCAACCCGCTGGCGGCGTCGATGATCACCGGCCGCACCAAGAGCATCGGCCTGTCGGTGCTGGACGTCAGCAACCCGCACTTCACCAGCATCGTCAAGGGCGCCAACCGCGTGGCGCTGGCGCACGGCTACACGCTGCTGCTGGTTGACACCGAGGAAAATCCCGGCCGCGAACGCCCGCTGCTGGAGGCGCTGAGCCGCCGCGTGGACGGCATGATCGTCTTTTCGCGCATGCTGGAATCGGAAATGGACTGGATGACGGAACTGGGCAAGCCGCTGGTGTTCTTCGGCCGCCTGAACCGGCTGGAGATCCCGTGGGTGATCAGCGACGACCACCGCGGCGCCTACATGCTGACGCGCCACCTGGTATCGCTGGGCCACAAGCGCATCGCCTACCTGAGCTTCCCGCGCTCGCGGCGCGACGAGGAGCGCCTGGGCGGCATCCGCGAATGCCTGGCCGCGCACGGCCTGGAACTGAGCGTGCATGAAGGCAGCGCGCCGACGGCGGCCGAGGGCGAGCGCGTATGCTCTTCCATCATGCTGGGCGCCCAGCATCCCGACGCGCTGATCTGCTACAACGACCTGATGGCGCTGGGCTTCATGAAAGCCGCGCAGTCGCTGGGCTTCAAGCTACCGGAGGACATGTCGGTGGCCGGCTTCGACAACATCCACTACGGCCTGTACACCTCGCCGCCACTGACCACGGTAGACCTGCAAAGTGAGCGCATGGGCGCGGCGGCGATGGAAAAACTGATCGCCACCATCGACGGCAAGGAGCCGCCGGCCACCACCATGATCGAACCGCAACTAATCCTGCGCGGCTCCACCATCAAGCGCTAACCCCCAAACCGGGGTCAGTGCCGACATTCGGACACGAACGCTGCCGTTGCGCCGTCCGTCGCCGGGTTACGATCAATCGATGATGCTGGAAATCCGCGCCGGTGACACCGGCAGGCGCACCGCGTCCGGCCGCCAGCCGTACAGCACTTCGGTGGCGCCGCCGCAGATGCGGCCCTGGCACGGTCCCATGCCGCAGCGGGTCTGCAGCTTGGCGCTGCGCCAGCCGGTGTGCGTGCGCAGGTCGCCATGGCAGACGTCTTCGCAGCGGCAGACGATGGTGTCGTCGCCGGCCAGCGTGCGCAATTCGGGACGCAGCGCAAACGCGCGCGCCAGCCTTGCGGCAAACTTTTTCCAGTAGGTGCGCTGCGCGATGCTTTCCCGCGCCAGCACCTCGTGCCCGCTGGCCGCCAGGCCGGCGATGCGGCCTTCGGCCAGCGCCAGATCGACGCCGCCCACGCCGGTGCCTTCGCCGGCGCAGTAGATGCCGGCCACGGAGGTCAGTTGCAGCTCATCGACCCGGACCACGGCCTGGCCGTTTTCGGCGGCGGTGGCACAGCCCAGCGCCTGCGCCAGCTCCACGTTGGGCAACAGGCCGTAGCCGCAGGCCAGGTAATCGCATTGCAGCGTTTCCACTTCCGGCACGCCGCTGCGCTGGATCTGCACCGACTGCAGCGTGCCATCGCCCTGCGCCGACAGCACATAGCTGTTGCGCAGATACGGCACGCCGCGCAACTGCGCGCCCAGTTGCAGCGCCTGCGTGATTTTGGACGGCGTGGCCAGCAGGCCGGCGCCGAAGCGCAGCAGCGCCGGCGTGGACGCCTGCTCGACGATGGCAACGATGTGCGCGCCCTTGCCGCGCAGCGTGGTGGCGACGGCCAGCAGCAGCGGGCCGCTGCCGGCCACCACCACGCGCTTGCCCTGCAACGGGTAACCGCCCTTGGACAACGCCTGCAGGCCGCCGGCGCCGGTCACGCCGGGCAGCGTCCAGCCGGGGAAGGGCAGCAGGCGCTCGCGCGCGCCGGTCGCCAGCACCAGTTTGTTGTAATGCAGGGTGGCCGACGCCGACGGCGTCTGCACCAGCAGATGGCCGGGCTGCAGCGCATACAGCACGCGCGTCTGTGGCAGGAACACCATGCGGCGCGAGCTGCTCAACGCCGCCCACAGCTGGCGCGCGCGCGGGTCGCTTTGCTGTTCGGGATCGCCGCGCCAGATCTGGCCGCCGGCGTGCGGATTGTCGTCGACCACGCCGACCAGGGCGCCTTGCTCCATGGCCGCGTGGGCCGCCGCCAGTCCGGCCGGCCCGGCACCCACCACCAGCACGTCGAAGCGCTTCATGCCGTGGCTCCGGTCACGATGTGCATGCCATCGGCGCACAGCATCTGGCACGACAGCTGGTGCGGGCGGCCGTCGATGGTGACGCGGCATTCCTGGCAGACGCCCATGCCGCACAAGGGCGCGCGCGCGGCGCCGCCCACGGAGCGGCGCGTGATCGTGTTGCCGGCCATGGCGATGGCGGCGGCCACGGTCACGCCGGCGGGCACGCTGATCTCGTGGGCGTTGATGTTGATGGTGATCTGGGCGTCAGTCATGGAAGCGTCCCGGCAGATAGGGCGCAAACGGGATGCGCGTTTTTTCGTTGTGCATCTGGCCGGCCAGCAGTTGCGCCGTCGCCAGGGAGGTGGTGATGCCCAGCCCTTCATGGCCGGTGGCCAGCCACAAGCCGCGTCGGGCGGCGCAAGGGCCGATCAGCGGCAGACCGTCCGGCGTGGCGGCGCGGAAGCCGGTCCAGGTGCGCAGCACGTTCAGCTCCGCCAGCCGCGGCGTGAAGGCGGCGGCGTGGCGCAGCATCCGTTGCAGCATGGCCGGCTCCACCGCCGGATCGCTGGTGTCGAACTGGCGCGAGGAGCCGATCAGGAGCTGTCCCGTGGGGCGCGGCTGCAGGTTGAAGGCGACCGAGTCGCCGCTGGCCGCGTGCGCGCTCTTGATGTAGCCCAGCTCCACCAGCTGGTGCTTCACAAAGCCGGGATAGCGGTCGGTGATGGCGAGGTGGCCCTTCTTGGGCTGGATCGGCAGTTCCGGCAGCAGCGCGCTGGAACGCGCGCCGGCCGCCAGCACGATGTGCTGCGCCTGATGGCGGGTACCGTCGCTCAGCACCACGCCGTGGTCTTCGATCGCCGTCACGGTGGCGCGCTTGGTGATGGTGCCGCGCCGCATGGCGCGGTCCAGCAGGATGCGGGTGGTCTTGGGCGGATAGACCAGGCCATCGCCGCGCACCAGCAGGCCGCCCGCCAGACCTGCGCGCAGTTGCGGCTCGCGCGCGTACAGCGCCGGCGGCGTCAGCACCTCGGCCAGCAGGCCGTGGCCGGCCAGCGTCTGCGCCTTGTGCAGCGCGGCGTCCATCTCTTCGTCATCGGCGGCGACCCAGATGGTGCCGCAGCCGCTGTACTCGTGGCGCTGCGGACGATCGCCCACCAGATCCTTCCACAGCGCGAGCGAGTAGGAGGACAGCGCCAGTTCGGCAGCGTTGTCGTCCATGACCACCAGGTGGCCCATGCCGGCCGCCGTGGCGCCGCCGCCGGCGATATCCTGCTCGATGACCGCCACGCGCAGCCCGCGCTCGCTGAGCGCATCCGCACACGCGGCGCCGACGATGCCGGCGCCGATGACGATCACTTCGGCATGATTCAACGGATGCCCCAGACGAAAGGATCGCTCGGATCGAGGATCAGCTGCGCCTGCGCATTGACCCAGGCCTTGCCGCGGATGCTCGGCAGCAGCTGGCCGTCGCGCACGCGGTACGAGCCTTCAAACACGCTGCCGATCACGCTCTCCTGCTTCCACAGCGCGCCCTCGGCCAGCTTGCCGTCGGCCGCCAGGCAGGCCAGCTTGGCGCTGGTGCCGGTGCCGCAAGGCGAGCGGTCGTAAGCCTTGCCGGGGCAGAGCACGAAGCTCTGGCTGTCCGCGCCGGTGCGCGAATCGGCAAACAGTTCGATGTGGTCGATCACCGCGCCGTTGTCGCCGGTGATGCCCTGGTCGGCCAGGGCGGCGGCAACGGCCACCGTGTAGCTGGTCAGCGCCTCGACGTTGCGCACGTGGAGGTCCTGCCCATGCTCGGCCACCAGGAAGAACCAGTTGCCGCCGTAGGCGATGTCGCCGGTCACCGGGCCGATGCCCGGCACGTCGACAGTGACGGCGGCGCGGCTGCGCCAGGACGCGACGTTGTCGACGGTGACGCTGCCGTCGGCATGCAGCTCCGCCTCCACCACGCCCACCGGCGTATCGATGCGGTGACGGCCGGGCGCGATGCGGCCCATGAAGGCCAGCGACGCCACCAGGCCGATGGTGCCGTGGCCGCACATGCCGAGGTAGCCGACGTTGTTAAAGAAGATCACGCCCGCGACACAGTCCGGCGCGTGCGGCTCGCACAGCAGGGCGCCCACCAGTACGTCCGAGCCGCGCGGTTCGCAGACGACGGCGGAGCGGAAATTGTCATGGGCGGCGCGCAGCCGGGCCACGCGCTCGCTGAGCGGGCCGTTGCCCAGATCGGGGCCGCCGTCGGTCACCAGGCGGGTTGGCTCGCCGCCGGTATGGGAGTCGATGATGGAGATGGTTTTCATGTCTGCATCTTAGGATGGGCGGCCGCCGTTGTCTTGCACCACTTGCGCACGATGGGTGACGAAATCCGCATAATGGTGCAGAATGCGCTGCATGCACGCCACGCACCACGACACCGCCCGCGCCGCGCTGGGCGCCACCATCGACAATCCGTTCTTCGCGGAAGGGCTGTTCGACGCGTTGCCGGACGTGGTGTTCTTCGTCAAGGACGTGCAAGGCCGCTACGTGGTGGTCAACCAGACCTTGGTGCAGCGATGCGGCCAGCGGCACAAATCGGCGCTGATCGGCCGGACGCCGGTGGAGGTATTCTCCCATCCCTTCGGCCAGACCTATCACGCGCAGGACTTGCAGGTGCTGGCAGGCGACAGTGACATCGACAACCAGCTGGAACTGCACCTGTATCCCAACCGCGATCCCGGCTGGTGCCTGACGCGCAAGACCGCGCTGCGCGACACTCACGGCCGCATCGTCGGCCTGACCGGCATCTCGCGCGACCTGGCGATGGCAGATAAAAAAAATCCCGCCTACCGCAAGGTGGCGGCGGCGGTGAACGTGATCCACGAGCAGTACGGTCAACCGTTGCAACTGCCGGAACTGGCGCGCATCGCCAACATGTCGGTGGCGCAGATCGAGCGCTACTTCCTGCGCATCTTCCACCTGACGCCGCGCCAGATGATCATTCAGACTCGCGTGGACGCTGCCTCGCGCATGCTGAGCGGCGGCGCCAGCGTGGCGGAAATTGCCCAGGCCTGCGGCTACGGCGACCACTCCGCCTTCACCCGCCAGTTCAAAGCCACCACCGGCCTCACGCCCAGCCAATACCGGCAACTGGCAGCGCGGCGCGCGGAGCGCTGAACCTCAGGCGACCGGCTCGACGTCTGCCGCCTCCACCCGATTGCGGCCCAGTTGTTTGGCGCGGTACAGCGCCACATCGGCGGTTTTTAGCGCCGACAAAATAAGGTCATGCTCGCACGGCCTCAGCACCGTGACGCCGACGCTGATGGTCAGCACCTCATACGGCGAAGTCATATGCGGGATCTTCAACTCGGCCACGCAGCGGCAGATGATGGCCGCCATTTGCAAGGCCTGCTCTTTGTCCGCGCATTGAGCGATCAGCGCGAATTCCTCGCCGCCATAGCGCGCCACGAAGTCGCCGCTGCGGCGCGCATGGCTGGCCAATGCGGCGGCCACCGCGCGCAGCGCGTCGTCGCCGGCCTGGTGGCCGTAGTAGTCGTTGTACTGCTTGAACAGATCGACATCGATCAATGCCAGCATCAGTGGCTGCCCGCTGCGGCGCGCGCGGCTCCACTCGGCCGCCAGTGTTTCGTCGAAGCGCCGGCGATTGGGGATGCCGGTCAGGCCGTCAGTGGCGCTGATCGCGGCCAGGCGCGCATTGCTGCGTTCGAGCTCACGGGTGCGTGCGCGCACGCGGCTTTCCAGTTCGCGCTCGCGCGTCTGCAGCTCGTTCAGCAGCACGGCGAAACCGATGCCGATGATGCACAGCGTCAGAATGAACTCCTGCGCGCGCACCACCTCCAGGTGGATCGGCACCTCGCCGAACGGTTTGAGGCCGGTGGTCATCATCATCGCGGTGCCGAGCGAAATCAGCGCCACCAGCAGCGTTGTCAGGCGCACGCCGAAACGGAACGCAATTACCGCCACCGCCGGCAGCAGCAGGGTGGGCGTGACCGACACGTTCTCGATTTGGCCGCCCTGTGCGGACAGCACGGCCAGGGCCAGCAGCAGCGTCAGCACCAGCGCCGCATCGTCCCAGCGCGTCAGCCTTGGACGCTGGTGCTGCGGCTGCGTGAAAGCCAGCAGCAGCGGCGTGTAGATCAGCAGGCCCAGACCATCGCCAAACCACCACACGCGCGCCAGCGTCAGATAGGGCGTGGCCGAGCCGCCGACCTGCTGCAGCACGACGGCGGCGGCCAGGCCGGCCAGCAGCGCGCCGCACACCGGGCCGGCGAGAATGAACTTGATCAGGTCCTGCAAACGGTGCAGGTGCGGCGACGCGCGGCTCAACAGCATCAGCCGGTAGGCCACCGCCACCTCCAGCAGGTTGACGGCGCTGAACAGCACCGCCTCGTACCAGCGGAAGACGGGCAGGTTGGCCAGCACGTCGGAGCTGAAGGTGAGGGCGGCCATCAGCGGCGCGCGCCGGCCGCGGAAGCGCAGCAGCGCCGCCAGCAGCACCGCGTTGGGCAGCCACACCACCACCGCGTTTTCCGGCGTGACCGCGCAGAAGAAAGTCAGCTTGACGCTGGCAAAATGGAACAGCGGCAGCAGCAGGCAAAACAGCCAGCCAGGCCGCCGCCAGAATTTTTCGCGTTTGATCATTATCAGCATCATCGTGTGGCCGCTGTGGTGCTGTCAATGATTGCGATGTGAAATTGTCATGGCCCCGCTCGATAGTGTTGCTGAACGTCAAAATCGCCGTCGTCCATCGTGCCATCATTGGCCACTCGTAGCGAGCGGGAGAGACGATGGAAAGCGACAGCGACTTTTTCGGCTTCATGGCCCTGGCCAAGGAACTGATCACCGACAACCGGCCACTACGCCTGCGTCTTGCCCTACCTGGCGGCGTTAACGATGACATGCTGCTGCCGCAGCGCGTGTTCGGCTCCGAAAGCATCTGCGGCGGCATCGAGTACCGTGTGCTATGCGTCTCCGCCAACGCCCATCTGCCGCTGAAGCAGATGATCGCCGTGCCGGCGGTGCTGCAATTCGTCACCGACCGCGGCGACCTGCGCAACGTCTGCGGCATCGTCACCGAGGCCAGCTCCGGCGACAGCGACGGCGGCCTGGCCAGCTACCAGCTGGTGCTACGCGACGCGCTGGCCATCCTGGAAAAGCGTACCAACACCCGCGTGTTCCGCAACATGGACGAAGTCGACATCGTCCTGCGCATCCTCAACGAATGGCGG
This sequence comes from Duganella sp. 1224, assembly GCF_013408245.1. Classification (GTDB taxonomy): domain Bacteria; phylum Pseudomonadota; class Gammaproteobacteria; order Burkholderiales; family Burkholderiaceae_D; genus Rugamonas. The sequence continues at coordinate 647,755 of NZ_JACBYS010000002.1, read as the reverse complement.
CAGAAAAACCCAGTGCTCGGCACCTGCTTCAACACGAGAAGGATGGCTTACACTGAAAACGATAAATTGCTAGCCATACTGTATGTATCTAATGCGAGCTTGGGGCTCGTTCTATCTTTAGCAGGATACTTTAGCTTAGCGATATTTTGGCCGTTGTTTGTCGCTGCACTTTTGCTGGCCATCGTTATTTTTGTGCTCAAAAAATCTGCTCTGACTAAATGGTTAAGTCATTGTTTTTTTCGTCCAATTACAGCGAATCCGGCTACGCGAATTTGGAAGAAGAGCTAAGTGCCCTTCATCATGCACTGGGGGCCTAAAATGGATGAGCGTATTTTTAGAATTAAGATAGGTCATCCAATTCCTGATTGGGATGCAAAGCATCGCGACATGGATGCTCGCATGCGCAAACTGCGCGACGAGGGCGCGGTAGTCGTCGGCACAGTATTGGCTGCCGCGATCCGAGTGCAGAATCAAGCCTGGCGCAGGCCGTTTGCTGCGCACCGCCCGCCACAGCGCCTGCGCCGTCAATTCCTGCGTCATCCGGGCGCCCATCGCGTAGCCCACCCTTTCACAGGTGAAGACGTCCTTGATGCCCGCCAAGTAGAGCCATCCTTCATTCGTCGGGACGTAGGTGATGTCACTGACCCAGGCTTCGTTTGGCCGTGCCGGCGTAAAGCGCTGTTCCAGCAGGTTCGGCGCCACTGGGAACGCGTGATGCGAATTCGTCGTGGCTTTGAACTTCCGTTTTTGCTTGCAGCGCAGGCCCAGCTCCCGCCACAGGCGCACGATCCGGTCACGTCCAGCATTGAACCCTTGCGAAGCGAGCTCCGGCTGCAGGCGCAAGGGACCGTAGGTCTCGCGCATCTGTATGTGAGCGGCCTTGATCGCGACCTTCAATCGCTCATCGTCCTGCGCACGCTGCGATGGCTGACGCTCCAGCGCTGCGTAGAAGCCGCTACGCGACACTTCAAAAACGCGACACAACAAGCCAAGAGGATAATCGAGCCGCACCGATGGAAGAGTTTGCTGCGCTTAAGATTGCACTAGGAGGTTAAATGGATGAGCGAGTTTTCAAAATTAAGATAGGCTGTCCGGTTCCCGACTGGGATGCAAAGCATCGCTTGCCGATGACAGGGTGTATTGGTCCAGAGTCTAAGGATAGCGCGACGATTTATCGGATCAATTCGATCTTTATGGATGTTAGTGACCAGCCTCACATGATGAGGCAATGGCTCGCCGGAGGGACTTTTACTGCAGGGCTTTTTGCCACCGTATTCCTTATTTTCTTTCTTTATGTGGTTTGTCACTCATGGGAAGCACACTGGGGATTTGCACTTAGCTCTGCTAGTTTCGAATTCTTCGCTGCTGCTATCGGCTTTGGATACGTGTGCGTCAAGTACGGTCGGGACGAAATATTCTCTCTGACGCGAAGACCGATTCGGTTTCATCGTGCCGCGAAGAAAATCTTTGCCATACGCCGGCGTCGGTTCGCTTCGGCACAAGTGCTGGGTGACATCACGGTGGAAGTTCCGTGGAATGCGGAGGCCGTCTTTTGCGTTCACCGAGGTAAGCACAATTCCGACCACGCAGATAGCTATCATATTCGCTACTACCAAGTGGATTCCGCTGGAATCGTGCTAGGGGGCTTTGCTATTGGCAGGGAATGGGATGGTCTGGATGGGATGAACGATTTGCTTTGCCAGTGGAACTACTGGTGCTGGTTTATGAATCAGGGGCCTGCCGAGTTACCCAAGCCGCTGCTGTTCCTGACGGAGCGCGAAACCTTCTTTGAGTCTTTTTTATATTGTATGTACGAGGTCGGCTTCGGTTTGAGCGCTGGCTTGCGCATAGCGTTCATGCCGTTTTTCCTCTGGCTTACGTTCTTGCGCGTGTCTTCTCTGGCGACCTGTCGGGGGCCCATCTGGCCGCCGGCAATCAGGGACATTTGTCAGGTCGCCAGCGAAGACTCTTATCGGCAGCCATGCGGTGATACGCCGGTTGGCTGGGCGGCTACCTCGCAAGCGCATAAAGCACAAACCTATCCTTGCGACCCGCGCAGAAAAACCCCGGGTTGGCACGGCGAGACCGATAGTTTCAAGATCGCGGAACTGTGGCGGGGCGAGGTCGCGCCTGGAAACGGAAGGGGTGCGTCGTGAAAAACAGTCAGGGAAAAGGCGTGATTCGCTTGGGTGACTTAACATCCCACGGTGGCAAGGTGATCTCGGCCAGCGTTGATTTCAAAGCACTGGGCAAGCCTGTCGCGGTGGACGGTGATATGACGGCTTGTCCTAAGTGCAAAGGCACCTTTCCGATACAGGTGGCGTCCAGCGACAGGCATCACCACGGCAAAGCCGGCGCTTACGAAGGCGACAAGGCTGCCTGCGGAGCCAGACTGATTTCCTCAGTTTGATTCCTGTCTTGTCGCTATAGACGTTCGTCATTTCTCTTTCGTCAACTGGTCGCCGACGTAGGCGCGGAAGTGCTTGATGCGGCCGGTGACGCTGTCCGGTCCCTGGCGCGGCGTGTAGCGCAGGCCGGCCACGGTGGCGTCGGCGCCCAGATCGATGATGAGGCGGTGCGGGTGTCTGCTGCCGGGCGCGGTGGCGGCCTTGCCGCTGTAGGCGGTGTGCCAGAAGTCCGAGGCCTGGCCGTTGATGGCGTTGAGCGCGCCGCCGTCTTCCTTGGTGAACTCCTCGCTGCTGACGTAGGCGATGGTCCAGTTGGACTGGTTGAGTGGTTTGCCATCGGCGCCCAGCAGCGCCAATTCGGCCACGGCGGCGTACTGCTTGCCGTCGTAGGCGTCCAGCGATTCGAGGCAGAACTGGCGGCCCTTCATCGGCTGCGCGAACTTCACGTCCTGTACGGCGGAGCCTTGGGCGAACTCGCCTTCGTAGGCTGGCTTGACGCCGCCGAGCGCTGGCTTCACTTTGCTCGGCGGACGTGGCAGGTCCAGTTCCGGGCGCAACTGGTCGAGGATGGGCATGGTCAGGCCTGCGATGCGCGCGCTGCGCGGGCCGGTCAGGTCCAGTACGATCACTTCGTTATGGCCAGGTTTGATCCATGGGCCGGGCAGGTACATGGTTTGCGTCGGGCCGATACTCCAGCAGCGCCCGAGGCAGCGGCCATTGACCCACACGATGCCCTGGCCCCAGCCGGACATGTCGAGGAAGGTGTCGCCGGTTTGCGTAGCGTCGAAACCGCCGCGCCAGAAGGCGGGGCCCTGGGCGCGGCCGGTGTTCCATGTCAGCGGCGGCAGCACGCCATCGGCGTCGAAGTCGATGGCGCGGATCTCCCAGTTTTCCAGCGGCTGGCCGTTGAGGCGCACGGGCCCATGCAGGCCTTTGCGGTCATGGATCTCGACGCCGAAGTTGACGCGGGCGATGGTGTACAACAGGATCTCCAGCATCGCCGGTTTGCTGCGCGCCGGCAGATCGAGGCTGAAGCGGCGGTGGCGCGTGTCCATGGTGCCCACCTGTTTGCCGTCGATGCTGACCCATGCCAGGTCGCGCACCTTGGCCGCTTCCAGTGTGCCGGCCGGACCGGCGGGCAGCATTACCCGATACGAGACCAGGCCTCGGCTGATGTCGTACTGCTCGATCGGCTGCGGCGCGGGGACGCGCAAGGCTTGCGCCGGCAGCGCGGCAGTCACGCTGCACGATTCTTTCAGCGCAAACGGCTGGATGGCGATGATCGGATTTTTTGGTGGTGGCGGCGGCAGTGTTGCGCCGGTCGGAAGGAAGGGTTTGATGCCGTCGCGGTAGGCCTGGAATTTTTCGCCGGTCCATCCGGCTTCGCTGATCGGCGCGTCGTAGTCGTAGCTGCTGGTGTCGGGGCGGAAGGGGCGGTCGCAGCCGCCCCACAAACCGAAGCTGGTGCCGCCGTGCGCCATGTACAGGCTGAAGGAGCCGTTGGCCTTCAACATGGTCTGGATGTCGGCCACGGCGCCGTTGGCGGAGCCGCGCCGGTGTGGCGCACCCCAGGTGTCGAACCAGCCAGAATAGTATTCGCCGCACATGCGCGGCCCTTTCTGCACCTGGTCGAGCGCCTTGAAGCCAGTCAGCGGATCGCTGCCGAAGTTGGCGACATTGAACAAGCCGTCGATGTGCGACTTGACCACGGCGTTGGTCGGGTTGCACTGGAATAGCGGCACGTCGAAGCCGGCGTCCTGCAACATGCTTTTCATCTCGCGCATGTAGTCGAGGTCTTCGCCGAAGAAGCCGTATTCGTTCTCGACCTGCACCATCAGAATCGGGCCGCCGTGGGTGATCTGCTGGGGGGCGAGCACGCGGCCGACTTCCTTCATATAGCGGCGAGCCGGCTGCATGAAGTTGGCGTCGCGCGTGCGCAGGAAGGCGTTGCCCGGTTTTTTCAGCAGCCACCACGGCAGGCCGCCCATTTCCCATTCGGCGCAGGCATAGGGGCCGGGGCGCAGGATGACCCACAGGCCTTCCCGCTGCGCGAGCTTGCAGAATTCGGCGGCGTCGCGCTGTCCTTGCCAGTCGAAGCGCCCTTCGCGCCATTCGTGGTAATTCCAGAACAGGTAGGCGCAGACGGTGTTCAGGCCCATGGCCTTGATGGCTTTCAGGCGGTGCTGCCAGTATTCGCGCGGCACGCGGGCGAAGTGCATTTCGCCGCAGCGGATTTGCAAGCGCTGGCCGTCCAGCATGAAGTCGGTGTCGCTGATGGTGAAGCGGGTCGCGGCATGGGCGGACAGCGGCAGCAGCATGCCGCCAACCGAGGTCGCCGCAGCCGCCACGCTGGCGCCGCGCAGGCCGTTGCGCAAGGCGCGGCGCCGGGATGGGGACGTGATCGTCATTAGTAGTTCACTGGATAGTCTTTAGGGAAGCGGGCGCCGGCAAAGGCTTTTTTCTGCGTCCAGTCTTGCGCGGGCGCGGTCCAGTAGCTGTCGGATGGCGGCAGGCCCAGTGGCAGCAGGCTGGCGGAGGCAATGTACATGCTGCCGTTGTTGGAGTACCAGTCGCCCAGCTCCGGCTGATGGCCGACGAAGCCGATGGTCAGGTAGCCTTGCTTGTCGAAGTTGGACGGCGCCGACCACACGGCCTGGTGCACCGCTTGCAGCGCCGCGCGGATCTGGCCTTCCGGCAGGCTTTGCGGCAGTTGCTTGCGCAGCGCCAGCAACGCCAGCGGCTGAAAGGCAGCGGTGCGGTAGGTGAGCGAGCGGCCGATGGGCGGGAAGCTGCCGTCGCTGCCGATGAAGCGCTCCAGGTGTTCGCCGTAGCGCTGCATGCGCTTGATCGCTTGCGCGCGCAGCTCTTCCGGCTTGCCGTTCCAGAACGCGCCTTTCTTCGCCTCCAGCACGTCGAGGATTTCGACCATCATCGGGTGCATGACGTAGGCGTTGTAGTAGTCGAAGTGGAAGGCGTCACCGTCCTTGATCCAGCCGTCGCCCACATACCATTCGTTGATCTTGCGGATGGCCACGTTCATGCGCAGCGGGTCGAATTCTTCGCCGATGGACATCAGCCACGCTTCGTTCATGGCGGCGAACAGCATCCAGTTGATGTAGGGCGGTTCGATGCGGCGCAGCGATTTGATTTCGGCGATGATACGCTGCTTGGTCCTGGCGTCCAGCGGCTCCCACAATGCTTGCGGCGCGCGGATCAGGGCGTTGGTGAAGTAGGCGGAATCGACCAGCGTCTGGCCCGGCCCCTTCCACAGCAGGTAGTCGGGATGGGCGGGATCGACGGCGTTGGTGTAGCTTTGCAGCGCGAGTTGATGCAGCCGCTCGCGCGTGCGGCCTTCGGGTGTGCCGTCGTCGGCGAGGGCCAGCCACGGCGCGATGCCTGCGATCAGGCGGCCGAAGCATTCGAGGTAGGCCACGCCTTTGTCACGGCCATCCCAGGTCGGGCTGACTTCCAGTGCGAAGTTTTTCTTCAGCGTGCCGGCGGCCATGTTGGCCAGCACCGGTTCGGACATTTTCTGCGCCAGCGCGGCGAGTTGGGCGCGGGCGGCGGCGCCGCTGTTGTCCGCTACGGCCAGCGATGCGGCGGACGTGGTGGTGGCTGTCGCTGCCGCGATGCCGCCGCCGGCGGCGGCGGCGAGGGTCTGGATAAAGTGTCGTCGTTCCATTCAGTCTCCGTTGTTATTGACGCAGCAGGCGCACCAGTTCCGAGGACGCCAGCAGATACGCGCCGACGCCAAACGCGGTGGTGGAATTCTGGTCTACCACCTGTCCCGGGATGGCGCGTTCGCCAATCGGCTGCATGTAGCCGATTTTGCCGTCCGGTTGCAGCGCGGTCTGGCTCAGGTAGCGCCAGCCCTTGCGCACTACCGGCAGGTAGGCGTCGCGCTCCAGCAGGCCGTTGTTGATGCCCCACAGGTAGCCGTAGACGAAGAAGGCGGTGCCGCTGGTTTCCGGTCCCGGCGCGTGCTGCGGATCGAGCAGGCTCCGGGTCCAGTAGCCGTCTTCGGTTTGCGCCTGCTTCAGCGCCTGCGCCATGCCTTTGAACTTGGCGATGTAGTCGTCCCGGTGCGGATCGTCCTTTGGCAGATCCTTGAGCACCTTGGCCAGTCCGGCGAATACCCAGCCATCGCCGCGCGACCAGAAGTCCTTCTTGCCGTTCACGCTTTGGTGCCTCGGATAGACGTAGCGCGCGTCGCGGTAGTACAGCTGCGCGTCCTTGTCGTACATGATGCTGTTCGCGTACTCGAAGTATTCATGCAGCTTGTCGAGGTACTGGCGGTTGCCGGTGATGGTGTATAGCTTGGTCATCACCGGCATCACCATGTACAGGCCGTCCGACCACCACCAGTAATCCTTGTTCGGCGTGCTCATTTGGTATTCCATCACCTCGCGGGCGCGGGCGATCTTCTTCGGATCGGGCGCCAACTGGTACAGGTCCGCGTAGGTCTGGAAGCAGATCTGCCAGTCGCCAAACAGCACATGGTCGTCGGTCTCGCCATACTGGTACTTCCACGTGGCCTTGTTGGGGGACTTGGCGCCTTGCCACTGGTTGTAGGCGGCCCAGTCCTCCGAATAGGTGCGCCACGCCGGATTGCCGGTGATCTGGTACGCCTCCATATTCCCGGTATGGTAGGCGGCGATGTCCCAGAAGGCCCACTTCTGCGGCGCTTCGCGCTGCTGCCAGTAGCCATTGACCTTGTTGATAATGCCGATGACTTCCTGCTCGGAGGTGTCGACCGCCGGCGGCGCCGAGGCGCAGCCGGCCAACATGGTCACGCTGGCCGCCAGCAGGCTGGCGGCGTAGAGTCGTCTCATCATCAGAGTTTGCCCCGGATGCCGAATTTGATCGTGCGGCCATCATACTTCGCATAGTCCATGCGGGTCTTCTTGCCGCTGCCGTATTTGCCGCTGGCGTCTTCGAAGTAATCGTAGGCCAGCGTATTGCTCAGGTTGAGCGCATCGATGCGGAACTCCAGGCTGTCGCTGATCTTGTAGCTGATGTTGGCATCGAGGTAGCCACGGCCTGCGCGCCAGCGGATCAGGTCATCCCCCAGGTTGCGCGGGCTGTCCGGGTGCAGCGACTTGTCCTTGTAGTTGTAGGACAGGCGTGCCGCCCATGGCCCCTGCTCGTAGTACACCGTGGTGCTGTAGGCGTACTTCGGCACCGAGTTGACGTCGATGACTTTGCCCGCCGTGGTAATCCAAGGTACGCTGTTGAAGGGATTGATGTGGGTGTAGCTGGCCAGCGCGCCCAGTCCGTTCCATGGCGCCGGCAGGAAGTTGAAGGCCTGCTGGTAGGCCAGTTCGTAGCCCTTGAACGTCTGCTCGCCGGCGTTGGTGTAGGTGCGCAGCGTCATCGCCAGGTTGGGATCGACGTGGCCGTTGGCGTCCTGGAACAGCGGGCCGAGCGCCGTATCCGGCAGGCCGAGCGAGGAGAACGGCACCACCGTGGTGTTGGCGACCGTGGCGTCGGTCAGCTTCTTCTGGAACAGCGCGGCCGACAGCAGGCTGCCCGGCTTGAAATACCATTCCAGGCTGGTGTCCAGGTTCTTCGACTGCTGCGGACGCAGGCCCGGATTGCCCGAGGTGGCCGAGTTGTCGAACTGGTTGGGGATGACCGTCTGTGCGGCGATGATGGACAGCGAGGCGCGCGTGATCGTCTTGCCCCACGAAGCGCGCCACATCAGGTTATCGGTCAGATCCAGCGCGCTGCTGACGGCCGGCAGCACGTTGCTGTACGAGCCTTGCTCGTGATTCGGCGAGTAGACCAGGCCCGCGCCCTTTTGCTTGAAGTTGTCGATCTTCGTTTCGGTTTTGGAGAAACGCACGCCGGCATTGATGCGCAGCTCGTGGCCGCCGATGTCGCCCTTGAAGTCCGATTGCGCGAAGGCGGTTTTCACATCCTCTTCCGCCGCAAAGCTTTGCGAGGGCGTAAAGGCCGCATCCGGGTTGTAGACGTTGGGATCGAACTGCGAATAGAAGTAGTCGCTGTTCCAGGTGGCCCAGCTGTGCGGCCAGCCGGGGCCGAAGTCCAGGTTATTGATCGGCAGTTGCGACGTCATCGCGCCGCGCAGGCCGGCCGCGCCGATGCTGTTCAGCTTTGCCGTGGCCAGCGCGGTGCCATTGCGCTTGTTGACGCCCTTGATGGTGGCCACGTAAGTCAGGCCGGTTTTCAGGTGGCCGGTCCAGCCGCCGGGCAGGTCGTAGTCGTAGTCGGCGGCCACGCGCGCCTGCTTGCCCTTGTCGGTTTCCTTGGTCCAGCCGGAGCTGATGGTGAAGCCGCTCCAGCTATTCGGATCGGTGTAGCTGGTCGGCGACGACACCGACGGGTAGACGTGATCGCTGCCGTAGTCGATGGTCGAGGTGGCGCCGTAGATGTAGCCGGACAGCTGGCCGGTGGCGCTGGTGGCGGTGCTTTGATTCAGGCTGGCCTGGCCGCTCAGCGTCAGTTTCGGGCTGGCTTTCCAGCTGGCGTTCAAGGCGCCGTAGCCGAACTGGGTGTCGTCCTTGGTGTAAGCCGCGCCGCCGTTGTAGGTGGTGTTGCCGAAGGTGCCGGTCAGCAGATTGGTGGCCGGGTCGATGCTCACGTTCAGCGGTATCAGGCCGTTGTTGCCGCTGGCGCCGACCGGCGCGTTGCGGTTGGTGGTGGCGGTGCTGCGGATCAGGATGCCGAACAGTTGTTCCGCGCGCGTGTTCTTCAGCTTCGAGTACATGGTGTCGAAGCTGACGTTGAGCGAGGGGGTTTTCCACTGCACCGACGATACCAGGCCGTCGCGCGTGCGCTCGTTTTGCGAGCCGTAGAAGCGGTAGATGCGCGGCAGGAAAGCGCGCGCCACCTGGTCGCGCGTGTAGGTGCCCAGGTTGGCCAGCGGGCTGTCGAAGTCCAGTGCCAGCGCGAAGTTGCCCTTGACCGGGTTTTGGCTGCCGTTGAAGGAACTGTTGTAGCCGCCGGTGGCTTCAAAGCCGGAGCGGGTGTTGACGTTGCCGCTGTGCGAGGCGCCGATCAGGAAGCCGAGATGGTCCCAGGTGTTCGAGTACAGCACGAAGCCGTTGGGGTCATTGTGTTTGGAGGCGGTGTTGTAGGTGTCGGTGACGCCGTAGCGGATGGTGCGCTTGGGATTGTCGAACGGCCGTGGCGTTTGCAGGTCGACCACGCCGCCGAGGCCACCCTCGGTCAGCTCGGCCAGCGGCGACTTGTAGAAGTCGACGCGGCCAAACAGTTCGGACGCGAACACGTCGTAATTGAAGCCGCGCGCCGCCGAGCCGATGGTGGCGGTGGAGGTGGTGTTGACCGGCGCGCCGTTCAGCGTGGTCACCGAGTATTCGGTCGGCAGGCCGCGGATCGAGATGCGCTGGCCCTCGCCGGACGATTCGTCGCGGTTGAGGATCACGCCGGGCACGCGCTGCAGCGACTCGGCCACGTTGGCCTCGGGGAACTTGCCGATGTCTTCGGCGACGATGGAATCGCGCACGCCGATGGCCTGCTGTTTCAGGTTCAGCGCCTTTTGCAGGCTGGATCGGAAGCCGGTGACCACCACGGTGGTGCCGGGATCGTCGGCCGCCGGCGGCGGCGCGACTGGTGCTTCAGGCGCCTGCTGGGCGAATGCCGCGGGCGCATACATGGCCGCCAAAGCGAGCGGAACCATGGTCTCCATTATTTTCTTTTTCATGTTGTCCTCAGTGGTTGATGCTGGGATGGCGCAGGTTGTCTGACGACCTGTCAGGATCAAGACTAGCCATTTCGGCAATCAGGAGCAACAAGATTCGGAAAACGTTTTATTGCGGTGCGGCAGAGGCTGGACGCGGGCGTGCTGAAGCGGATTTCGCTCTAAAAGCGAGCAACTTTATCCATGTGGAGAAATTGAAAACAGTGCGGCAGGCAAGGTTTGGGACGGTCAGGTATGCCGACATCGTATAGGCCAACGCAAATTTTCTATACGACGATGTGGGGAAAAACCGACGAGCGTCTGCGCGGCGGCGGCACCGAGCCGCCCAAGCATGGGTAACACGCGCGAGATCTTGACAACGCATCGTTTGCGGGTTGGAAGCCTCAACCTCCTTTCGCGTGTTCTGATTTAATAGGTTTGTGATGTTGATGTTTTCTTTGCTCGATTGCATAGCTGTAATCCCGGCCAACACCAACATCGATCAAATAGCGATCCAAGCCTAGACGGCTGTCACATCGCTCCGAGCAGTAGAAACGAAAAATGATCGAGTATTTTTTGGGGGCGACCAACTCCACATAATTTCGGAGCGTTGGGAGGTCTCGGCGCAGCGTTTGATGTACGGATTCTTTGTCGCCAAGGTTCAACCAATTGGTGCCATTTTCTGGTTGCCATCCTTTGCTCTGGAACTGCCGTTGCAGCGATTCGGCTATGGCAAATGCGTCGTCGAACGGAAGCTTCTTCAACATAGGGGAGGTCGAGATGGTGCTGACCCGGTAATTCATATAGTCGACTGCAGCAAATGTAGTGGGGGGCAAAGTGAATTCATACTGTGGATCATTGAAGTGAACGATGACCGCAGGTCGGGTAATCCAGGTCGCGCCGCTGCCCTCCGTACTTTCATCGGGAATATTCGAAGCTTCCATGACTTTGAAGCTCGAGTTATTGACTACCTCGTGAAATGTTTGGCCAATATGAAGTGAGATGACAGTCGGAGTGGGCGAGTAAAAATAAGTCCATAACATATATCCACAAGCTGGAATCGCCAGCACGTAAAGCTTGTTCATCGCGGCTCTCCGTTGCGTGCAATCTCGCTGATGGATGCTTCGACGTCTGCCTTGTTGCTGCTATGAAGTAACGCATCGAACCGTATCGCTGCAGAATAGACAAAGGCCATTCGCTGGTCTTCGTCATGTAGCTTGGCCGATTTATTTTTTGAGAACATAACCCTACGCGATTCAGTTTTCGCTTTGCATGCAGCTGATAGCGTCAAGGAAATCTCCGCTGCGACTCCTGTCGGGAAATCGATAGCCCATGAAAATTGATTGGCATCCAATGCTCTTCTCATCGCCACATCGTTGTAAATTGCTGTTTGAAGAATATTGATTTGCTCGTGATATGCCAGCCGCCTGACGCTATCGGCAACAAGCCCTTGTTCTATGAGGTCGAATGCTTCCAGAACCGTCCTGAAAGCTTGGCCGAAAGGCAATTTTGATTTGCCAATCGGCCACATGACGTTGTCGGAGATGAGCCTACGGTCGTTAAGGCATTTCTTTAGTTGCTCGATCCCGCGCAGCATGTAGAAGCGGTGCAACGGGTAGGTGTCGAGGAACAGCGTGGTGTTGCCGAGGGCGAGTTGCTGGTACATATAGGCCGAGCTGGCGCTGATGGCTGCCGGGATAGTGTTCATCGCTGCGATGTCGGCGCTACCGGTGATGTCGGGACGGTAGGCATTGGCCGCCATTTCTTCCTGTGATTTGTGGATGTTATCTGCCGCATGCAGCAGGCCGCAGCCGACTTGTTTGGAGGCGAAGGCTGCCAAGCCGGCCCACTGAAAGCGCTTGTCAGCCAGCCAAAGCTGCGCGTAGGCCTGGTTGATGCGCCGGTTGCGCGCGACTGGATCGGCGATCAATTTGCCGCCGGGAGCGATCCATGTCTCAGCTTCTTTCTGTACGCGGAGCCAGATGCTTGCGCAACCGAGTATCGGCACGTCGATGGCCTTGCAGTCCTTGCCGCCGATGTTGGCATTGTGGGCGTTACACTTTGGCACTGGCGTGGTATTGCGTCCCAGCGGTGTGTTGTCGTGCTGGTGCTTGGTAAAAATGTCGTCCGGCATGGGAGCCCCCTGTTAGTCGAGGAGATGCCAGGCGACCAGTTGCGCGCGCTCGGCTGCACTGATGGGCTGGGTGTAGCCGCTGCTGTCGGTAACGCCTTCGATGGTTTTGCCTGCCAGCTCGAACCGGTAGCGCCGGGCGGCGAGTGGGGCTTGCGTGAGGTCGTCCAGGAGGCGCAGCGTGATCTGCTCGTCCTGATCGCCGAGGGCGGCGGCTTGTGCCTCTTCGCGTGCCGCCGATGCGGTTTGCGTTGCGGCGGAAGAGGACGGGGCGCTGCCGTCCACCACCTGATATTTGCGCTGCTGATTGGCGATCAGTTTGGGTGGCGGGGCGCACTTGCAAATGCACAGGTCGTCCTGCAGCGCCACTTGCGTGCCGTTCCAGCTTTCCGGGATGCGCGGCCCGAAGATTTTGATCTTGCCTGGCGATTTGCAGGCAGGGCAGAAGATCGCGTCGCCCTCCAGCGCGACCAGCACGCCGTCGATGCTGCAGCAACTGCTGGCGCTGATGACTTTGCCGCCGGTGCTGGTGCTGGCGCCGAGGGTGATGTGGTAGCGTTGCATGGCTTGCCGTTCTACAGTGGAAAGACTCAATGTAGCGCCGGCCACAGTCATCAGCCTTGTGAGCGGACAAGAGAAACAAAAAAGCCGTAAATCATTTAGCATGATTTACGGCTTCCGGAATCTTGGTGGTGATAGGTGGACTTGAACCACCGACCCTAGCATTATGAATGCTATGCTCTAACCAACTGAGCTATATCACCTGCAACGCGAAGCATTATCGGGGATGGGGGCTTAACTGTCAAGGACGACCCCAAACTTTTTTGAAAAAAGTGCGGGGTAGCGTGCGGCGATCGTCAAAACGTTGGCATATTGGTATTCTGAAGGCATAACCATTTTCCATGGAGGCGTCATGGCCACCAACATCTTTATCAACCTGCCGGTGCGGGATTTGCAGAAGTCCATCCAGTTCTTTACCCACCTGGGCTACAGCTTCAACCAGCACTACACCGACGCGTCCGCCACGTGCATGATCGTGGCGGAGAATATCTTTGTGATGCTGCTGACCGAATCGCGCTTCAAGGAGTTTACGCCGAAGCCCGTCAGCGACGCGCGCACGTCAACCGAGGTGCTGCTGTGCTTGCAGGTGGATTCGCGCGAGGCGGTGACGACCATGGTCAACAAGGCCATCGAGGCCGGCGGCAGCGCCTACAAGGAGCCGCAGGACCATGGCTTCATGTACGGCCACGGCTACCAGGACCTGGACGGCCATCTGTGGGAAATCGTCTACATGAGCGGCGAGCCGCCCAAAACTTAACCGAGGCGGTCGGCGATCCGCGCCAGCATGCTGCCGGCCGGGTCGGGCGCCAGGCAGTCGAGCACCACGCGCTCGGGCATGGCGCGCAGCCAGGTGAGCTGGCGCTTGGCCAGCTGGCGGGTGGCGATGATGCCGGTTTCGCGCATGGTGGCGTAGTCGATGCTGCCGTCGAGGTATTCCCACGCCTGGCGGTAGCCCACACAGCGGATCGATGGCAGGCCGAGGTGCAGGTCGCCGCGCCGGCGCAGCGCTTCCACTTCGGTGATCAGGTTACCTTGCGGCGTTTCTTCCAGCATGATGTCGAAGCGGCGCGCGATGCGCTGGTGCAGCACGGCGCGGTCGGACGGCTCCAGCGCGAACGACAGCAGGTCGAACGGCAGCGCCACGTGTTCGCGCTGCGCCAGCAGTTCGGACATCGGCTTGCCACTCAGCGCGTGGATTTCCAGCGCGCGCTGGATGCGTTGCGCGTCGGCCGGCGCCAGGCGCGCGGCGGTGTCGGGATCCACCGCAGCCAGGCGCGCGTGCATGGCGGGCCAGCCCACGCGCGCGGCTTCCTCGTCCAGCGCGGCGCGCACTGCGGGATCGGCGCCCGGCAGATCGTCCAGGCCATCGGCCAGGCCCTTGAAGTACAGCATGGTGCCGCCGACCAGCAACGGCAGCTTGCCGCGCGCGCTGATGTCGTCCACCAGGCGCAGCGTGTCCTTGCGAAACTGCGCCACCGAATACGCGTCCAGCGGATCGATGATGTCGATCAGGTGGTGCGGCACGGCGGCCAGTTCGTCTTTGGTCGGCTTGGCGGTGCCGATGTCCATGCCCCGGTACACCAGCGCGGAATCGACGGAGATGATTTCGGACGGGATGCGTTCGGCGATCGCCAGCGCGGCGGCGGTTTTGCCCGACGCCGTCGGCCCCATGATGGCGACGGCCAGTGGTTTGGCGCTCATGCTTATTGACCGCGCAGGAAGAGCTTGTCCAGCGCGCCGATTTCCACCTGCACCCAGGTCGGGCGGCCGTGGTTGCACTGGTCGGCGCGCTCGGTGATTTCCATCTGGCGCAGCAGGGCGTTCATCTCCTGCAGCGACAGGATGCGGTTGGCGCGCACCGCCGTGTGGCAGGCGAGGGTGCCGAGCAGTTCGTTCTGGCGTTCGATCAGCACGCGCGAGCCGCCGAATTCGCGCACGTCGCGCAGCACGTCGCGCGCCAGCGTTTGGGCGTCGGCGTTCTTCAGCAGCACTGGCACCGAGCGTACCGCCAGCGTGGTGGGCGATAGCACGGCGATGTCGAAACCCAGCGCCTTTAGCGTGTCCTGGTGTTCTTCGGCGGTGCCGACTTCCACCGCGTCGGCATAGAAGGTGACGGGGATCAGCAGCGGCTGCACCTGCATTTCTTCGCCGGCCACGCGGCTGTCCAGGGCGTTCTTCAGCTGTTCGTACAGGATGCGTTCGTGGGCGGCGTGCATGTCGACCAGCACCAGGCCCTTGGCGTTTTGCGCCAGGATGTAGATGCCGTGCAGTTGCGCCAGCGCGAAGCCGAGCGGGAACTCTTCCTGCGCCATGGCGGCGGCGGAGATGGTGAATGAGCTGGCCTGCGGCAGCGCCATGTCGGCGGCGGCACGTTCGCTGGAGGGGCGTTCGTTGTCGCGGAACAGGGCGCCGTATTTTTCGGTACTCTGCGCCACGCCGCCGCCGGCGCCAAAGCGCGGACCGGCGTAGCCGCCGCCAAAGCCGCTGCCGGCCGGCGCGCTGCCGAAGCCTGCGCCGATGGCGCCGAAGCCGCCAGCCGTGGCGGCGCTGTCGCGCGCGCCGTCACCTCCACTGCCGTTGCCATCCGCTCCGCGCGCGGCGAAGGGCGACGGCGAGAAGGTCGGCGCGTAGTCTGGCGCCAGCAGCGGGCCGAACGAGGTTTGTTCGCCGCGCCATACCGGCGTGGTGGTCAGGCTGTCTGCCGCCGGCAGCGGCGACGGCACGCTGCCATGCGCGGTGGCCGAGGTCTGCGCCAGCGCGCGCTGCACGGCGTGGAACACGCATTGATGGACGGCGCGGCCGTCGCGGAAGCGCACTTCGATTTTCGACGGGTGGACGTTGACGTCCACCAGCGCCGGGTCCATGTCCAGCGACAGCACGTAGGACGGGAAGCGGTCGCCGTGCAGCACGTCCTGGTAGGCCGCCTTGACCGCGTGCACCAGCACCTTGTCGCGCACGAAGCGGCCGTTCACGTAGAAGAACTGGCCGTCGGCGCGCGCCTTGGACGCGGTCGGCAGACCGACATAGCCGTGCAGGCGCAACGGGCCAATGGTTTCGTCGACCGGCAGGCGCGCCTCGGCAAAGCCGTCGCCGAGGATCTGCGCGCTGCGGCGGGCGATTTCGCTGACGTTCCAGTGGTCGACCGTGCGGCCGTTGTGGGTCAGCGAGAACGATACGTCCGGCCGCGCCAGCGCGATGCGGCGCACGACTTCGGCGCAGTGGCCAAACTCGGTCTGCTCGGACTTGAGGAATTTGCGGCGCGCCGGCGTGTTGTAGTACAGGTCCTTGACATCGACCGTGGTGCCCAGCGCGCCGGACGATGGCGTCGGCGTGCTGTTGTGCGAGCCGGAGATCTCCCAGGCATGGGCGGCGTCGGCGGTGCGCGAGGTGATGGTCACCTGCGCCACCGAGGCGATGGAGGCCAGCGCCTCGCCGCGGAAGCCGAGGGTGCCGACGTTTTCCAGGTCGTCCAGCGAGGCGATCTTGGAGGTGGCATGGCGCGCCAGGGCCAGCGGCATTTGATCGTGGGGGATGCCGCGGCCGTTGTCGGTGATGCAGATGCGTTTGACGCCGCCTTCCTCCAGGCGCACGGCGATTTGCGTGCCGCCGGCGTCCAGCGCGTTCTCCAGCAGTTCCTTGACCACGGCCGACGGCCGTTCCACCACCTCGCCGGCGGCGATCTGGGAAATCAGCTGGTCAGGCAGGGCCTGGATGGGGCGGTGGGGGCGGAGGTCTGGGGCGTTCATCCCTGCGATTATATAACGTGTGCGGCACCTTTCACCCCGCAAACCGCAGGCAGGGGTCTGACCTCGTACGGGGTCAGACCCCATCCGGTTGGGGGTTACTGTTTTGGCTTTTCGCGCACCGGCATCATGGCGTTGCACAGTTCCAGATAGTTGGCGGTGAACTTGTTCCACGGGCCGCCGCGGTTGCGTTGCGCGTCCAGCACCTGCTCGTAGATCGGGGCGTCGCTGCGCATCACTTCCAGGTGGCTGCGTTCCGCTTCCGGCACGTCCGCCTCCAGCCGCACCGAGACGATCGGCATGCGCGGCTCGTTCGGGCCGTAGAAGCCCAGCGCCTCGCTGCCGCGCGGCAGGGTGGTCAACAGCGGCATGCCGGAAATCACGCGGCCCAGCAGCGTGATGTTGCGGTC
Source organism: Duganella sp. 1224 (assembly GCF_013408245.1). GTDB lineage: Bacteria > Pseudomonadota > Gammaproteobacteria > Burkholderiales > Burkholderiaceae_D > Rugamonas. The sequence goes on along the minus strand of NZ_JACBYS010000002.1, from coordinate 630,839 downwards.
GAGGTGACGCGGCGCGTGACCGGTCACCGCATACAGCTCGGCACCACTGCCGCTGTCGGTGTCGTTGTCACGGCCCACGCCGACCATGCCATAGCAATGCGCCAGCCAGGTGGTCTTGGCGACCGGATCGCGGCTGACCGGGAAGCCGTTCGAGTGGCCGATCTGCGGCGCGTAGCCGTCCGCATCCTTTTGCTGCACGAAGTGCTTGTCGTTCGACATCGGCACCGAGAACTCGCCCGGCACCTTGGCCTTGGCCGTGCCGAGCGACTTGGGCTTGGTTTCCGCGTTCGGGTCGCCCCACTGCGCCACGTAGTTGTCCTGCGAGCGGATGATCGCCAGGCCGTCGAAGTAGTGTTCCTTGACCAGCGTCTTGATGTTGGCCACGCCCAGCGGCGCGAAGTCCGGCGCCAGTTCGATGACCACGCGGCCGGTCGGCAGGTCCATGTACAGCGTGTTGGCTGGATCGGTCGGACGCCAGTCCGATGGCTTGGATGTCTTGATGATGTCGCCGGCGCCGGGACGCACCGGCAAATCGGCGGCGTGGGCGCCGAGGCCCAGCGCCAGAACAGGCAGGGATAAAACACGGAAAGTGCGTAACAAAGCCATCCAGATCTCCTTGGTTGAGCGAACCCGCTTGCTGCGGGACCTGCGCCGATTGTAAACTGGTTATGTATGCTCGGAAACCGCTACCGCAGGTCTTCGGTAGTGTATGATGCCGGCTCACCTCATGGAATGAATATGGACTTAGTGCAATTTTTTGACATGATCCTGCATGTCGATAAGACATTGGAAGTGTTGATTCAGCAATATGGTACGTTGATCTACGTTGTCCTGTTTGCCATTATCTTTGCCGAGACCGGTTTGGTCGTCCTGTTCTTCTTCCCGGGTGATACTTTGCTGTTCATCGCCGGCGCGCTGTGCGCGGTGGGCGAGATGAATCTGCCGCTGCTGATGCTGTTGCTGAGCACCGCCGCCATCACCGGCAACACCGTCAATTACTGGATCGGCGAGAAAGTCGGGCAGCGGGTGTTCACGCACGACTACCGCTGGCTCAACAAGGAGGCGCTGACGCGCACCCACGAATTCTTCGAGAAACACGGCGGCAAGACCATCGTGCTGGCGCGCTTCGTGCCGGTGGTGCGGACCTTCGCGCCGTTCGTCGCCGGCGTGTCGGACATGACCTTCGCCCGCTTCCAGTTGTTCAATTTCACCGGCGCCATCCTGTGGGTAGTGCTGCTGACCGCCGCCGGCTACTTCTTCGGCAACATCCCCATCGTGCGCGAGCACCTGACCGAGATCGTGCTGGTCGGCGTGGGCGTGGCCGTGGTGCCGATGGCCATCGGCGGCGTGTGGAAGCTGACGCGCCGCCTGCAAAGCCGCTGAAATCTCCGCGTCCCCAGAGGGACACCCTCAAGTTTTGCCCAAATGCATCCGTATACCAGAGTGTAATTGTTCACTCTGGATACTTCATGCGCTCCCTCCTGACCCTGATTGCCTGCTGCTGCGTGGTTTCCGCGGCCGCCGGCACTGAAAAAGACCCGCTGCTTTCGCCTTCGACGAAATCGGCGCTGGTGGGTGTCGCCGGGGCCACGTCGGCCACGTCGTCGGGCGCCGCCTCGGCGTCCAGCGCGCCGCCGCGCAAGATGACCGAGCGCGAGAAGGAAGCGCAGGCAGAGGCCGACCTGACGGCCCGCATCCAGGAGCGCCTGGCCATCATGCGCGCCAACCAGGCCGCGCGCGTGGCGGCGGCGGCCAAGGCCAAGAAGGCGGCCGAGGTCAAGGCGGCGGCGGTGGCGGCCGCGCCCAAGGTGTACAGCAATGTGTGGTCGTACGAGGGCGAGACCGGCCCGGCCAACTGGGGCAAAATCAATCCGGCGTGGGCCAAGTGCGGCAGCGGCAACCGCCAGTCGCCGATCGACATCCGCGACGGCATGAAGGTCGACCTGGAGCAGATCACCTTTGACTATCATCCGTCTTCGTTCAACGTGACCGACAACGGCCACACCGTGCAGGTGATGGTCGGCAGCGGCAACTTCCTCACCGTGGGCAACCGCACCTATGAGCTGATCCAGTTCCATTTCCACCGGCCGTCCGAGGAGCGCATCAACGGCAAGGGCTACGAGATGGTGGTGCACCTGGTGCACAAGGACGGCGAGGGCCGCATCGCCATGCTGGCGCTGCTGCTGGAGCGCGGCAAGCCGCAGCCGGTGATCCAGACCGTGTGGAACAACCTGCCGCTGGAAAAATTCGATACCGCCGCGCCAAACGAGACGCTGGATCCGCAGGACCTGCTGCCGGCGCGCCGCGAGTACTACACCTTCATGGGCTCGATGACCACGCCGCCGTGCAACGAGGGCGTGCTGTGGATGGTGATGAAGGAACCGGTGCAGGCCTCGCCGCAGCAGATGGCGCTGTTCAGCCGCCTGTATCCCTTGAACGCGCGGCCGATCCAGCCAAGCGCCGGCCGCATCATCAAAGAGTCGAATTAAACGCTGATGGTGTAATGCCGTTCAGTTAGGGCTTGCACTGTCATTCCGGCGAACGCCGGAATCCATAGAAGGCCAGAGTTACCACAGCCCAGGCGTTCCATGGGTTCCGGCTTTCGCCGGAACGACAGGCTTAATTGAACGGCATTACGCTGATGGTGTGCTTGCCGGTCCAGGTGGCGCCGGCTTCCAGCGGCTGCTGGTAGATGCGCGCCGGCTCGATGCAGACGAAACGCAGGTATTCATCATCGGCCAGGTCGGTCAGCGCGGCCGCGTCGTCCCTCCCCGGATTCCACACCACCCACTGTTCAAAGCCTTGCTGCTCCAGGCGCAGCGTGGCGCTGGCCGTGTTCAGTGTGACGCCCGGCGTGGCCTGGTACATGCGGTCGAGCTTTTCGGTGAAGTGCAGCGCCGGCGCGTCCTGCACCGCGTTGTTGTTGTGATGATCGAGGAAGGGCTGGTGCTGCAGGCCGCCGATGCTGGTCGCGTCCAACTGGCCGACGTCGTAGTAGGTGTGCAGCGCCACGCCGAACGGGTAGGGCTCCCGGCCCGGATTGTGGGCCGTGTACGTGAAGTCCAGCGCGTCGCCGCGCAGCGTAAAGCGCAGCGTCAGCGTGAAGTCGTGCGGCCAGGCTTGCGCATGTTCCGCCGACAGGTCTTGCGGCGCCAGGCTGAATTCAACGTAGGCGCTGCCGCCATCGCCGCCCTGGCCGGTCAGGCGCCAGGTGCTGACGCGTGCAAAGCCGTGGCGCAGGCCGGGGCCGCGCACATTAAATTGCGGGAAGATCACCGGCACGCCGCCGCGTATGGCCTTGCTGCCGTCCAGCGGCGTTTGCGAGCTGACGAACAGGCGCTCCTTGCCGTCGGCGGTTTTCCACGACAGCAGGTGGGCGCCGAATAGCGACACGGTGGCCTGCGCGCCGTCGGCGGCGGTGAGGTGGACGGCCGGCAGATCGCCGTAGGTGGTGTGCGTTACGACAGCCATGGATCTCTCTTCTTAAGTCAGGCGGTTTTTCGCCAGCGGTGGGTTCTTTGCGAAATAGCGGCGGATGCCGGTGACGATGGCGTCCGCCAGTTTGTTCTGGTAGCTGTCGTCGAGCAGCCGCGCTTCCTCCTCCGGGTTGGAGATGAAGGCCGTCTCGATCAGGATCGACGGAATGTCCGGCGCCTTCAGCACCGCGAAGCCGGCCTGCTCGACCGAGCCTTTGTGCAGGCGGTTGATGCCGCCGATTTCGCCCAGCACCGAGCGGCCCAGCTTCATGCTGTCGTTGATCTGCGCGGTGGTGGACAGGTCGAGCAGCACGCTGGCCAACTGGCGGTCGTGGTTCTTGACGTTGACGCCGCCGATGGTATCGGCCGAATTCTCCTTGTCCGCCAGCCAGCGCGCGGCCGACGAGGTGGCGCCTTTTTCCGACAGCACGAACACCGACGAGCCGCGCGCGGTCGGCTGCACGAAGGCGTCGGCGTGGATCGATACGAACAGGTCGGCCTGCACCTTGCGCGCCTTGTCGACGCGGGTGCCCAGCGGGACGAAGTAGTCGCCGTCGCGGGTCAGCATCACGCGTATGTTCGGCTGGTCTTCCAGCTTGGCCTTGAGGCGCTTGGCGATGGACAGCACGATGTCCTTTTCGCGGCTGCCGTTCTTGCCGGAGGCGCCGGGGTCTTCGCCGCCGTGGCCCGGATCAAGCGCGATGGTAATCATGCGCACCATTTTGCCGTTCTTGTCGGCCCTGGTCTGCGCCTCGGCGGTTTTGAGTTCGGTCTTGAGCTCCTCGCGCGGCTCGGCCTTGAGGTCGGGCTTGAGCTGTTCCAGCTGTTCCTTGGGCGATGGCGGCGGCGCGGCGGCGGTCTTGTCGTCGCCGGACCAGTCGCCTTTTTCGATCATGGCGGCGATCGGGTCGGCCGGCTTAACCGGATACAGGTCGAAGATCAGGCGGTGCTTGTAATTGCCGGCCGGCGGCAGCGTGAACACCTGCGGCTTGACTTCTTCCTTCAGGTCGAACACCAGGCGCACCACGTTGGGCCGGTTCTGGCCCACGCGCACCTGCTTGATGTACGGGTCGTTGGACTGGATCTTGGCCACCAGGCTTTTCAGCGTGGGATTCAGGTCCAGGCCCTCGATGTCGACCACCATGCGCTCGGGGTCCTTGACGATGAAGTGCGTGGCTTTGAGGTCGGAGTCGTTTTCCAGCGTGACGCGGGTGTAGTCGTCGGCCGGCCATACGCGCACGGCGAGGATTTGCGCGGCGTTGGCGCGCAGCGGCACCGTCACGGACAGCAGCAAGGTGGCGCCGGCCTTCAGGACGGTGCGGCGGCTCACATGTTGGGAGCGAATTTGAGGCGTTGAAGGCATGAGTTACCCAAGGCGGTAGACGCCTGCAATTCTACATCACGGCCGTGGCCGGCCACAGTCAAAAACACGTTCAGATCGGGCGGCGGCAGCACGCCGTCGGCCTTTTCCGGCCATTCGACGATGCAAATGTTAGCGCCGTTGAAGTCTTCGCGGAAGCCGGCGTCGAGGAATTCCTCCGGGCTGCCCATGCGGTACAGGTCGAAGTGGATGACGCTGACGGCGCGGCCGTCGAGCTGGATGCTGTACGGTTCGGACAGCGTGTAGGTCGGGCTTTTGACGGTGCCAATATGGCCAGCGGCGTGCAGCAGCGAACGGGTGAGGGCGGTTTTGCCGGCGCCAAGGTCGCCGTGCAGATGGATCGCCAGGCCGGGAAGGAGCGCGCGCGCCAGTGCCGCGCCGAGTGCTGCGGTGCCTTCTTCGTCGTGCAGATGGGCTGTGAAGTGCTGCATCAATTAAAATGTCATGTTGGTTTGACCGCCATTGTAACCGCCTACGCTTCTTCAAACGCCAAGATGTCCCTGTCCGAATCCAATTTAGCCGAACTTGCCCTCAGCATCAAGCGCTGGGGCGCGGAGCTGGGCTTTGCCGACATCCGCATCACCGACGTCGACCTCAGTCACGCCGAAGCGGGCCTGCAGGCGTGGCTGGACGCGGGCATGCACGGCGAAATGGACTACATGGCGGCCCACGGCATGAAGCGCGCGCGGCCCGCCGAGCTGGTGCCGGGCACGGTGCGCGTGGTCAGCGCCCGCATGAACTATCTGCCGAGGGACGCGGAAAACGACTGGCGCGCGCGCGAACTGGCGCGGCTGGACGATCCCGGCGCGGCGGTGATTTCGGTGTATGCGCGTGGCCGCGACTACCACAAGGTGCTGCGCGCGCGCCTGCAGCAGTTGGCCGACAAGGTGAAGGCGGAAATCGGCGATTTCGGCTACCGCGTGTTCACCGACTCGGCGCCGGTGATGGAACTGCCGCTGGCCGAGAAGGCTGGCCTGGGGTGGCGCGGCAAGCATACCTTGCTGCTGTCGCGCAGCGCCGGGTCGATGTTCTTCATGGGCGAATTCCTGGTCGACCTGCCGCTGCCGGTGGATGAGCCGACCGGCGCCCACTGCGGCCAGTGTTCGGCATGCATTACCGCCTGCCCGACGCAGGCCATCCTCGGGCCGGGGCGGCTGGATGCGCGGCGCTGCATCTCTTACCTGACCATCGAACTGAAAAGCGCGATTCCGCTGGAACTGCGGCCCTTGATCGGCAACCGCGTCTACGGCTGCGACGATTGCCAGACCGCCTGCCCCTGGAACAAGTTCGCGCAGCGCGCCGTGCTGCCGGACTTCGACGAGCGCCATGGCTTGGGCCACGCCTCCATGGTCGAGCTGTTTGCCTGGAGCGAAGAGGAATTCAACCGCAAGATGGAGGGCAGCCCGATACGTCGCATCGGTCACGAGCGCTGGCTGCGCAATATCGCGGTGGGGCTGGGCAACGCGGCAGCGGCCGGCGCGCGCGGGGACGCAGCCATTGTCGCGGCGCTGCAGGCGCGCCGCGATCATCCCTCCGACTTAGTGCGCGAGCACGTTGCGTGGGCGCTGGCGCAGCACCAGCACGGTGGCGACGGCCCACACCAGTAAGGTCAGTACCGAGGCTTCGACGCCGTAGGCGCCGCCGGTCAGCCATTCGGGGCCGGGCAGCGATACCTGCAGCCAGCCGCGCGCCTGGTGGCCGGAAACCGGCACGGCAAAGATACCGTCGTACAGGAAGTTCCAGCCGAAGTGGATGCCGATCGGCAGCCATACGCGGCGCGTCAGCATGTAGGCCGCGCACAGCGTCAGCGACACCACGCCGGTGTTGAGGATCGCCAGCGCGCCGATGCTGTCGTTCTGCAGGTGGGCGAGGGCGAACAGCAGGAATGACGCCGCCAGCGCCGTGCGCGTGCCCCAGCGCTGTTCGACAATGCGGAAGATCACGGCGCGGAACATCAGTTCTTCAAACGTCGCCACCATGATCTGCTCCGGCAGGCATTTGAGCAGGATGTCCCAGCTGGTGCCGCTGGCGGTGACGATGAAGGCGCCGGCGACGGCCAGTATGCCGGCCACGCTCAGGCCCAGCGCCGCGCCGATGCCGGCGCCCATGCCGGCTTCGCGCGCGGCGCCTTGCAGCGCCAGTTCCGAGGGCTGGCGCTTCTCGATGATCAGGGTGAAGTAGCGGTAGCTGAGGAAGCTCAGTACCGCCGCCAGCGGCATCGGCCACACGACGCGGAACGGCGCGGGCACGGCGGCGTGGATCAGCGCCAGCGTCAGCGTAATCGGCAGCATGACGGCGGCGATGCCGAGCACGATGCGCGTGACCGGGTGCGCCAGCAGGCGCGTGATGAACGAAGGGACGGGGGTAACAGCCTGCCTGGCGATGCTCATGATGTCTCCTTGGTGATGGCGGCGCGCGCGGTGCGGATGCGTTCGCCGAATGGTTTGCTGTGCAGCGCGGTGATGGCGGCGGCCAGCGCGTCGGACAGCGGGTAGGGCATGTCGCCATCCAGGCTGTCGGCGGCGGCGCGCGTGGCCTGCCAGCAGATGCGTAGTTGCGGCAGCAGTTTGCGGCCGCGGGCGCCGAGGCGGATCACTTTCTGGCGCGCGTCGGTGGCGCCGGGCGAGGCGTCCAGCAGGCCTTCCTTGATCATCAGCGCCACGGTCTGCGTGGCGGCCGGCTGGGTGATGCCGGCTGCCTCGGCGATCTGGCTGATGGTGTGCGGCTGGCTGCCTTCCAGCGCGCGCATCACCGGGGTGTAGCGCGGGCGGTAGTCGATGCCGGCTTCCTCGTAGGCGGCGCTGACGGCGCCGTCCAGCAGGTCGATCAGGTGGCGTAATTGGGTTCCCAGTCCTTGTCTCATGGCCTACAATGTAGCACAATACATAAGTGCTTATGTATTTATTTTTTTGGGCTGGTTTGTGCAAGGAATGACATGGTTTATTGGGTAGCGTGGTCTGAAATCATCGCTGGTGTGTTCATGCTGATTGATGTGTGCGGACGGCTGTTCGCGCATGGTGTCGTGGGGCCTCAGCAGGGCGTGTTCTGTGCGCTGGGGGCGGTGTCGCTGGTGGCGGGGGTGAGGCTGTTGAGGAGGGTGGGTGCCGCGTGGCTGGGCTCCGTGGTGCTGCAGGTTTTTCTGCTGCCGGTGTTCTCGGTGGGGACGGTGGTGTTTCGGCCGGGTTTGGGGTTTTTCCTGCCGGTGGGAATACAGGATGGGGCGCCATATCAGGAGCTGTCCATCGGCGTGGACTTTATGGTGGACTTGGACGCAGGCGCTCACGCGCGGCTTTTTGCGGTGAATGTGGTGGCGGTGGCGTGCCTCGTGGCGCTGTGGTTTAAACGCCGCTCGTTGCCGCCACCCCGGTAAGGCGGGGTCTGACCCCGTACGGGGTCAGACCCCAGTGTGCCGCCGTGCGGGTTTATTTCAGCAGGCCGGCCAGCTCGACGGCGGTCTTGACCTGCATCTTGTCGAAGATGTGGGCGCGGTGCACTTCCACCGTGCGCATGCTGATGCCCAGCTGGTCGGCCACCACCTTGTTCATTTTCCCGGCCAGGATCAGGTCCAGCACCTCGCGCTCGCGCGTCGACAGCGTGGCCAGGCGGGCGTGGACGGCGGCGGTTTCGCCGGCGCGGCGCGAGTTGGCCAGCGCTTCCTGCACCCGGTCCATCAGTTGGTTGTCGTTGAACGGCTTCTCGAAAAAATCGAAGGCGCCGCGCTTGAGCGTGTCCACCGCCATCGGCACGTCGCCGTGGCCGGTCAGGAAAATCACCGGCATGCGCTGCGCCACGCCGCGCGTCAGCAACTGGTCGAACACCGCCACGCCGTTCATGTCCGGCATGCGCACGTCGAGCAGCACGCAGTCGCCGTCGGCGTCGAAGTCGCCGATCTGCTGCAGGAACTGCGTGCCGGATTCGTAGGCGCGCGCGGGGATCGCCCGCGATGTGGCCAGCCAGGTCAGCGCGTCGCGCACGACCGCTTCGTCGTCGACGATATGCAGCATTTTTCCTATGTCTCCTGGGTCGCGGCGGCCGGCACGGCCGGCAGCACGAACGTAAATATGGTCCCGCCCTGCGGATTGGCGCGGAAGGTCAGCGCGCCACCGTGGAATTCTATCGCAGTCCGGCAGATGTTGAGTCCCATGCCCATGCCTTCGGCCTTGGTCGAGAAGAACGGCGAGAACAGGCGCTGCGCCACCTCGTCCGGAATGCCGTGCCCCTGGTCGATCACTTCCACGCTGACTTTTTCCGCCTCGGCGTCGTAGGACGCCACCACGTTCAGGATGCGGCGCTGCGGCGACACGTGCTGCATCGCCTCGATGCCGTTGCGGGTGAGGTTGAGCAGCACCTGTTCGATCATCACGCGGTCGGCGCGCACCGGCGGCAGGTCGGGCGGAATCTCCGTGCGGAAGGAGACATAGCTCTGGCGCGCCTGCAGTTCGATCAGCGCGCGGATGCCGTCCAGCAGCGAGGCGATGGCCACCGCCTGCCGCTGCGGTTCGCGCTTCTTGACGAATTCGTGCACGCTGCGGATGATCTGGCCGGCCCGCTGCGCCTGGGCGCTGGCCTGTTCCAGCGCCGGCTTGAGGATGGCGCAATCGAGCGGCTTGTCATCCTGCGCGCGGTCCAGCACATTCAGCGCGCCGGTGGTGTAGCTGGAGATGGCGGCCAGCGGCTGATTCAGTTCGTGCGCCAGCATCGAGGCGATTTCGCCCATCGTCGCCAGGCGCGCCGACGATTGCAACTTCTCCTGCTGCTGGCGGTTGACCTCTTCGATGCGCTTGCGGTCGGAGATGTCGAGGATGGAGCCCATCCAGCCGGTCTGCTTGCCGTTGTTGTCCACCAGCGGCGCCTCGAACACCAGCACCGGCACCCGTTCGCCATTGGGGCGCTGGAAGAAGGTTTCGAATTGCGGCGTGACCTTGCCGGCCAATACCGAGGCGAAGCGCGCCTGGTATTCGGACATCGCTTCCTCGGCCCAGTAGGGCATGGGCGGCAGCTTGCCGACGATTTCCTCGGCCGGATAGCCGACGATCTGGCAGAAGGCCGGATTGACGTAGGTGATGCGGCCCTCCAGGTCGCGCGCGCGTAGGCCGGTGACCAGCGAATTTTCCATCGCGGTGCGGAACGACATCTGCTGGCGCAGCGCGCCTTCCGCTGCCAGCCGCCTGGAGATGTGGCCCCACAGCGCGAGCAGGCTCCAAAGCAGGCCAAGCGACAGCACGATCACCGAGCCGACCAGCAGGTTAGGCAGCAGCTGCGGTTCGCTCTTGACGCTGTCCGTCACCAGCGTGACCGAGGCGCCGGGCAGGTCGAGCGCGCGCTTGTGGGTGTAGACGCCGTGTCCCGGCCCGGCGGCCGCGCGCCGCGCCAGCACCTTGTCGTCGCGGTCCACCAGCGTGACCTGGTTGTCCTGCGCGAACCACCAGGGCACCATTTCGTCCAGCAGCGCGCTGGTCTGGTAGGTGGCCACCAGGTCGCCCAGGTAGTCGTCGCCGCGGAACAGCGGCACGTGATAGTCCATCAGCACCGCCGACGGCGCGGCCGACGACACGTGCGACTGCGCCTCCGGCTGCGTGTACATCGGCCGGCGCGTTTTGCGCGTGATCTCGGCGGTGGCGCGCGACGCCGGCGACAGCTCCACCGGGTTGGCCAGCGGGTCGCTGCTGGCGCCCAATATGCCGTCCGGCTTGAGCCACGCCACGCGCACCAGCTCGTGGCCGTTCTTCAGCACCCGTGCCATGCGCTCGTGCAGCTCTTTCTGCGACAGGTGGCCGGCGGCGATTTCCACGCCCAGGCTGCGCAGGCTTTCCTCGTCGCGGCCCATCTGGAAGCGGATGGTCTGTTCGACCCACAGCGTGTCGGCGATCAGTTGCTCCTGGCGCTCATTGCTCTCCATCTGGCGCGCCTGCCACGGCAGCCAAATCAGGATGGCCAGAAAAAACAACACCAGCACGATCGGCAGCAGCCAGCGCAGCGAGGTGCTGGAGTGGCCGCGGCGGCGCGGTGCCGGGGTGTCGGAGGGCGGTGGCGTCATGGGTGGTGAGGGTAGCTTGTCACGGGAATGTGGTCATTGTGGTTATCCACAGTTGCCAGTGTTGCAGCGATTTATAAGAATCGGTCAGAATAGAACAATAGTGTAACTTTAAACCCACCAGGAGACTTCATGAAACTGAAACCCGTCCTGCTCGTCCTGAGCGCAGCCCTGAGCTTCAACGCATACGCCCAGGCGCCGATCGTCATCAAATTCAGCCACGTGGTGGCGACCGACACGCCGAAAGGCCAGGCCGCGGAGCGTTTCAAGCAGCTGGCCGAAAAGGCAACCAATGGCCGCGTGAAGATCGAGGTGTATCCGAACAGCCAGCTGTACAAGGACAAGGAAGAACTGGAAGCGCTGCAGCTGGGCGCCGTGCAGATGCTGGCGCCGTCGCTGGCCAAATTCGGCCCGCTGGGCGTGAAGGAATTCGAAGCCTTCGACCTGCCGTACATCTTCCCGTCCAAGACCGCGCTGTACAACGTGACCGAAGGCGAAATCGGCAAGTCGCTGCTGAAGAAGCTGGAGCCGAAGGGCATCACCGGCCTGGCGTTCTGGGACAATGGCTTCAAGGTGATGTCGGCGAATAAGCCGCTGCATAACCCGACCGATTTCAAGGGCCTGAAGATGCGTATCCAGTCGTCCAAGGTGCTGGACGCGCAGATGCGCGCGCTGGGCGCCAATCCGCAGGTGCTGGCGTTCTCCGAGGTGTATCAGGCGCTGCAGACCGGCGTGGTGGATGGCACCGAGAACCCGCCGTCGAACATGTACACGCAGAAGATGCACGAGGTGCAGAAGTATGTGACGGTGTCGAACCACGGTTATCTGGGCTATGCGGTAATCGTCAACAAGAAGTTCTGGGACGGCCTGCCGCCGGATATCCGCGCCGCGCTGGATAAGGCGATGAAGGAAGCCACCACCTTCGAGAAAGCCATCGCGCAGCGCGACAACGACATGGCGCTGGACGCGATCAAGAAGGCCGGCAAGACCGAGGTGTACACCCTCAGCGTGAAAGAGCAGGCCGAATGGCGCAAGGCCCTGCTACCGGTGCAGCAGCAGATGGAAGGCCGGATCGGCAAGGACCTGATCTCGGCGATCAACAAGGAGGCAGCGAAGTAATTCGCCGGCGGGGAAAGGAAAGGAGGCCGCGGGCCTCCTTTTTTTTGCGACGATGCCGCGCTCAGTACCCCCAAACGAAAGGGTCTGACCCCGTACGGGGTCAGACCCTGGCCGCAGCGGTGTGCGGGTTCTGCGGGTGCCGCTTACATCAGCCCCATCGCCTTCGGCAGCCAGAGCGACAACCCCGGCCAGTAGGTCACGATCACCAGGAACACCAGCATCGTGATCAGCCACGGCATCACCGCCACGGTCAGCTCGGAGATGCTCATCTTCGAAATGCCGCTGGCCACGTACAGATTCAGGCCCACCGGCGGGTGGCACAAGCCCACTTCCATGTTCGCGTCGATCATGATGCCGAAGTGTACGGCGTCAATCCCCAGGCGGATCGCCGCAGGGTGCAGGATCGGCGCCATCACCAGGATAATCGACGACGGCTCCATCACATTCCCCGCCAGCAGCAGCAGGATATTGGTGAAGAACAGGAAGCCCGCCTGGCCCAGGTCCTTGGCCAGTATCCAGTCCGCCATTGCCTGTGGAATGTTCTCGTGCGCCATCAGGAAGGAGAACAGCACGGCGTTGGTGATGATGTACAACAGCATGGCCGACAGCGCTGCCGATTTCTTCAGCACTTCCGGCGTTTTCGACAGCGGCATGTCCTTGTAGACGAACACCGAAATCAGAAACGCATACACCGCGCTCATCGCCGCCGCCTCGGTCGGCGTGAAGATGCCCTTGGTAATGCCGCCGATGATGATCACCACCAGCATCAAGCCCCACACGCTCTTGCGGAACGCGGTCCAGCGCTGCTTCCAGCCGGCCTTGCGCATGCGCGGATAGTTGTTCTTGCGCGCCAGCACCCACGTGGTGCCGCACAACATCACGGTCAGCAAAATGCCGGGGAACAGGCCGGCCAGGAACAGCGCGCCGATCGAGGTGTTGGTTGAAATCGCGTAAATCACCTTTGGAATCGACGGCAGCATCAGGATGCCCAGCGAGCCGGCGGTGATGATGACGCCGGCGCCGAAGTGCTTCGGATAGCCCTGCTTGACCATGGCCGGCAGGATGATCGAACCGATCGCCACCACCGTCGCCACCGACGAACCGCACACCAGCGCAAACATGGCGCAGGCGATGATGCCGGCCAGCGCCAGGCCGCCGTGCCAGTGGCCGATGAGGCTGGTGGCAAAGGCGATCATGCGCTTGGCCACGCCGCCGTGGGTGAGGAAGTTACCGGCCAAAATAAACAGCGGAATGGCCATGATCTCGAACTTCTCGATGCCGCTGAACAGCTTCAGCGCCACCGCCTCCACCGGCACCTGGGTCAGCAGGTACATGAACATCAGCACCGTCAGGCCGAGCGCGATGGAAACCGGGATGCCGGTCAGCATCAGCAGGATCAGCAGCGCGAACACGATGCCAACCTTGCCGCCCAGCAGGCACACCGCCAGCAGGATGCCGGCGATCACCGACAGCACGGTGCCGGCTTTTTTCTTGGTCCAGGGCTCGATGCCCTGCATCGCCACGGCGCCGCTCATCGTGCACCTCCGTGCGCAGGGTGTGGATGCGGCGCGGCGGCGAACAGTTCGTCGTCCTCGTCGTCGTCCAGGCCTTCGACGTGCGATTCGTCATGGTGCGGCAGTTCGCCGCGCACCAGGTAGGCGTAGGCCACCTGGATGAAGCGGAAGCACATCAGGTAGGAACCCAGCGGCACGGCCGAGTAGATGAACCAGGTCGGCCATTCGAGGTCCGGCGTGGTCGGGCCTTCCGGCACCGCGCTGGCGTCCCAGCCCAGCAGCGTGTAGACCGCGTGGTGCATGCCGTTGTCCCACACGAAGGTCAGGCCCAGCGTGCCGACGATGCCGGTGAACAGCATGCCGCAGAACAGGGCCAGCAGCACGGTGAAGCGGCGCCAGTCGGTCGGCATGCGGTTGACCAGCACATCGACGCCGACGTGCACGCCCTTGCGCACGCCATAGGCGGCGCCGAACTTGGCCATCCACACGAACATGATGATGGACAGCTCTTGCGCCCATTCAAAATGCAGCGACAGCAGGTAGTCCTGCACGTAGGGAATCGGCAGGCCGGTGCCGTAGCGATGGACCACGGACAGGAAGATGAGCAGCGTCGCTCCGCCCATCAGCAGGGTGATGATCCACTCCTCCAGATGATCAAGAATTTTTGTCAGCATAATATGTCTCTAAGAATTATTAGTGCCGGGGAATCCAGCATGGTGCTAACTTAGCCAGCTGTTTGCGAGGTGGCAATAAGGGCTATTACTAACTTGGCCATTGTGTCAGATTGCCCCCATACCACAACTTGTTTGAGCTGCGTCAAATATGTTTGATGTTTAAACTAACCGTGCGCGAGCGCACAAAAAAAATTGAGAAAAAGCTTAACGAATACGTTATGATGGCGACGCCCTCAGGGATACATGCATATCGATATGCGATCCAGTAGCAAAGAATTGTAAGTGGGGAGTGTGTAGAGAATCGGTACTGAATACCGGCACTAGATCGAGGAGACACACGTTTTACAGAATGTCGCTGTTATAGGCTCTGCAGGCCGCCACAAGCGCGCTACGGAACCAGGCAAGCGACCGGGAACGTGAAGCAGGATTTGAAAACGCACCTGAGGGTGCGTTTTTTTTCGCCCGTACCCATTACAATCCACGCCGGCGTGGTTTTTTTGCTGTAGTGCCGATGCAACAAAATGGTGCATACGGACAACTTTCGTACTTTTTTGGTGCAAGTGACTGTGATGAAAATACAACAGGGCAGTGAGCTGTTTTCCGCCGTACTGGCGTTCCCCTTTGGCAAACTCGGGGTCCGCACGGCGCAGGGGCTGGTCAGCGAGCTGTGCTATCTGCCGCCCCATTTTGAGGCAAAAGCGCCACAGGACACGGCGGCCGAATTGGTCGCCCACCAGGTGGGCAAGTATTGCGAGGACGCCGATTTCCAGTTCACGCTGCCGCTCAAGCGCAATGGCACCGCGTTCCAGCAGAAGGTGTGGGACGAGCTGTGCGCGATTCCGCGCGGCAGCACCCGCACCTATGGCGAACTGGCCAAGCACCTCGGCTCGGCGCCGCGCGCGGTGGGCCAGGCTTGCGGCGCCAACTGGTTCCCGGTGGTGGTGCCGTGTCACCGCGTGACCGCCGTCGGCGGCCTGGGCGGCTTTGGCAACAGCGACGACCCCAACGGCTACCTGCTGGGCATCAAGCGCTGGCTGCTGGCGCACGAAGGATCGAGCGAGTACGCATGGCAGCAGACAACCTTGCTCTGATCGACGAGTTCTGCGACAGCCTGTGGCTGGAGGACGGGCTGTCGAAGAACACGCTGGAAGCCTACCGGCGCGACATGCGCCTGTTCGCCGCCTGGCTGGAGAAAAAGCGGCCGCAGGTGGACGGCCTGCTGGCCGTGGCGGCGCACGACATCCAGGGCTATATCGCCGCGCGCCACGCGGACAGCGGCAAGGCCACCTCGTCCAACCGGCGGCTGTCGGTCATCAAGCGCTTCTACCAGATGTTGCAGCGGCAGCGCCGCATCGACGAGGACCCCAGTTTGAAGCTGGTGTCGGCCAGGCAGCCGCAACGCTTCGTGCAGACGCTGAGCGAGGCGCAGGTGGAGGCCTTGCTGGCGGCGCCGGATGTCCATACCCCGTTGGGCTTGCGCGACCGCACCATGCTGGAGTTGATGTATGCCAGCGGCTTGCGCGTGTCCGAACTGGTCGAGCTGAAGATGCTGGAACTGAGCCTGAACGACGGCGTGCTGCGCGTGACCGGCAAGGGCGCGAAGACGCGGCTGGTGCCCTTCGGCCAGCAGGCGCGGGCGTGGATCGAGCGCTACGTGCAGGAGGCGCGTGGCGTCATCCTCAATGGCCAGCAGGACGACGCGCTGTTCGTTACCAGCCGCGGCGGGCCGATGACGCGGCAGATGTTCTGGGTCTTGATTAAAAAGCATGCGCTGAAGGCGGACATCAAGACGCCGCTGTCGCCGCACACGCTGCGCCACGCGTTTGCCACGCACTTGCTGAATCACGGCGCCGACTTGCGTGTTGTGCAATTACTACTGGGGCATTCCGACATCTCCACCACGCAGATCTATACGCACGTGGCGCGCGAGCGTTTGAAGCAATTGCATGCGCAACATCATCCTCGCGGGTAAGCAACTTGGGTCATAATGGGGGTTACGCAGTGCAACCCTTTTAACTTGAAAGAGGTAGCAAATGGCCAAGACGAACTTCGCCTACGAAAAGCGGCAGCGTGAGTTGGAGAAGAAGAAAAAGCAGGAAGAAAAAGCCCGGCGCAAGGCCGAGCTGAAAAACAACCCCGGCCTGGCGCCCGAAAGCGAGGCCGACATCGCCGACGGCGAACCCTCCGGCCTCGCCCCCGACGAAGACTGATCGTCATGCCGGCGCAAGCCGGCATCCATGCCGAGCTTGCGTTCCATGGGCTCCGGCCTGCACCGTAGCGACGTGCGGTCAGGCCACTTCGCGCAGCACGTGATCCTCTTCGACGTGCTTGCCCTTGAACCAGCGCGCGGCGCGTTTGCCCCAGTTGTCCAGATAGGTGTAGGCCACCGGCACCACCACCAGCGTCAGCAGGGTGGAGGTCAGCACGCCGCCGATCACCGCGCGGCCCATCGGCGCCTGCGTCTCGCCGCCGTCACCCATGCCGATCGCCATCGGCAGCATGCCGAACACCATGGCCAGCGTGGTCATCAGGATCGGCCGCAGGCGCACCTGGCCGGCGCTCATCAGCGCGTCGTGCTGGCTCTGGCCTTCCTTTTGCGCGTGGTTGGTGAAGTCCACCAGCAGGATGGCGTTCTTGGTCACCAGGCCCATCAGCATGATGAAGCCGATCACCGAGAAGATGTTCAGCGTGCTGCCGGTCACCAGCAGCGCCACCAGCACGCCGATCAGCGACAGCGGCAAGGACATCATGATGGCCACCGGCTGCAGGAAGCTGCCAAACTGCGATGCCAGCACCAGGTAGATGAAGATCACCGCGATGCCCAGCGCGATCATCGCCGAGTTCATCGACTCCGCCATGTTCTGCGCGTTGCCGCCGACGTCGAAACGCACGCCGGAGGGCAGTTCGATTTCCTTCATCGCCTTCTTGACGTCGGCGTCGACGTCGCCGCCCGGACGGCCTTCGATGCTGGCGTACACCGCCACCCGGCGTTGCAGCGCCTGCCGCTTCAGCACCTGCGGGCTGAAGGCCGGCACGAATTCCACCACCTGGCGCAGCGGCACCATGATCGGCCGGCCATCCGGTCCGAGCTTGCTGGACGCCAGCGACAGGTCGGCCAGGTCGGTCACTTTCTGGCGGCCGGACTTCGGCAACTGCACGTTGACGTCGTAGTTCTGGCCATCCGACGCCAGGAAGTGCGAGGTGGTGTCGCCCGCCACGAACGGCCGCAGCGCGGCGCCGATCTGCTGCGTGGTCAGCCCCAGGTCGCTGGCCAGCTCGTTGTTGATCTTGATGTTGGTCGACGGGTTGGCGCCTTCCTGGCTGTATTCCAGGTCGGCGATGCCCTTGATCTTGCGCATCTTGTCCATCAGGCGGTGCGCCACGTCATCCAGCTTGCCCTCGTCGGTGCCCAGAATCGCGATGAACACCGGCTTGAAGCCGGCCGTCAGGGTGATGCCGGCGATCTTGTTCAGGCGCGCGCGGATCGCCGCTTCCAGCTCTTGCTGCGTGCGGCGCTTGTGCAGCTTGCGGTCCAGCAGCTTCATGTCGATCTGCGCGGTATTGCGGCCGTCCCAGGTGCCGACCACGGTGATCACGCGCTCGATTTCCGGGAAGGCCTTCAGCGCGTCTTCCACCTGGTGGATCTTGTTGTCGGTGTAGTCGAGGCTGGAGCCGACCGGCGTCTTGATCATGAAGTTGACCCAGCCACTGTCCTGCTCCGGCATCATCTCGCCGCCGATCTTCGGCACCAGCAGGATGCTGCCGGCGAACAGCGCGAAGGCCAGCAGCAGCGTGCTTTTCTTCCAGCGCAGCGCCAGCGCCAGCACCTTGCCGTAGACCACGTGCAGCCATTCGACGCCGCCTTCCAGCCAGTGCATGAAGCGGCCCAGCCATGGCGCGTACTTGAAGCGGTCCTGCACCGGGTCCGGCCACACCGACGACAGCATCGGGTCCAGTGTGAACGACACGAACAGCGACACCAGCACCGCCACCGCCACCGTAATCCCGAACTGCAGGAAGAAGCGGCCGATGATGCCTTCCATGAAGGCCACCGGGATAAACACGGCGACAATGGCAAAGGTGGTGGCCATCACCGCCAGGCCGATTTCGTTGGTGCCGTCTGCCGCCGCGCGGCGGTGGTTCTTGCCCATGCCGAGGTGGCGCACGATGTTCTCGCGCACCACGATGGCGTCGTCGATCAGCAGGCCGATACACAGCGACAGCGCCATCAGCGTCAGGAAGTTGAGCGTGAAGCCGAAGGCCTTCATGGCGATGAAGCTGGCCATGACCGAAATCGGCAGCGTCAGACCGGTGATGATGGTCGAGCGCCACGAGTGCAGGAAGAAGAACACGATCACCATGGTCAGCACCGCGCCTTCGATAATCGTCTCCTTGACGTTATCGAGTTGGCTTTGCACCTTCAGCGATTCGTCGCGCAGCACTTCGAGCTTGATATCGGGCGGCAGCGTCTTTTGCAGGTCGGCCGCCACCTGCTGGATGCGGCGGCCCACTTCCACCACGTTGGCGTCCTGCACCTTGGTGATGTCCAGCGTGACGGCGCGCTGGCCGTTGATGCGCGAGATCGACAGCTCTTCCTGCGCGCCGTCTTCCACCGTCGCCACCTGCTCCAGGTACACCGGGCCGTTGGCGCGGCGCGCGACGATGATCTTGTTGAAGTCGCGCGGGTCCTTCATCTTGCCTTCCACCCGCACCAGGCGCTCGCTGGCGCCGTAGCTGATGAAACCCGCCGGCAGATTGGTGTTGGTGTTCTGGATGGCGTTCAGCACTTCATCCACGCCGACCGCCTGCGCGGTCAGGTCGTTGGGGCGTAACTGGATCAGGATCTGGCGCGCCGCCATGCCGTTGGTGCGCACCTGGCCGACGCCGGCCACGCCCTGGAAGCGCTTGGCGATGACCTGGTCGGCCATGGTGGACAGGTCGCGCAGCGAGTGCTCGCTGGCGGTCAGGCCGATCTGCGCGATCGGCTGTGCGTTCTCGCCCTCGAAGCGGACGATGAACGGGTCCTTGGCCTCGCGCGGGAAGCGCGGCCGCACCTGCGCCACCTTGTCGCGCAGGTCCTGCATGGCGCGGTTCATGTCGGTCGACAGTTCAAAGTCGATGTAGACGCCGGCGCGGCCTTCCCACGAGTTGGCGCGCAGCGTCTTGATGCCGCTGACGGTGTTGACCGCTTCCTCGATCGGCCGGGTGATGTCGTTCTCCACCGCTTCCGGCGAGGCGCCCGGATACTGCACCTCGATGGCGGCGCCGGGGATGTCGATATTCGGCATAGCTTCCAGGCCCAGGCCGCGGTACGAGAACAGGCCGAGCACCATCAAGGCCACCATCACCATGGTGGCAAACACCGGATTCTGGATGCTGACTTTCGTGATCCACATGATCAGCCCTTCGACGGTTCAGCGGCCTTGGCCTGGGCCGATGGCGGCGCGTCGGCCACCCCGGCCGGCAGCTTGACGGCGGCGCCCGGCTTCAGGCTGTCCAGCCGCGAGACGATGACGTTGGCGCCTTGCGACAGCCCGTCGGTCACCTCCGCCACGCCCTCGTCCTCGTTGCGCAGGCCGATCCTGACCGGCTGCGCGACCAGCTTGCCCTGTTCGATCTTGTAGACGATCTGCTTGCCCGCCTTGTCGCTGCGGATGGCGGCCAGCGGCACGATCGGCGCCACGGCGGAACGGTCGGTAACGATGCTGCCCTTGGCGAACATGCCGGCGCGCAGCGCGTTGTCCGCATTCGGCACGGCGATATAGACCAGCATCGCGCGCGAGCCGGCTTCGGTGGCCGGATTGATGCGCGCCACCTTGCCGTGGAAGTCGCGCTGGGCGTAGCCCTCGACGCGGAATTTCACATCCTGCCCGACCTTCACGCGCGGGATTTCGGAGGCCGGCACCTGCGCCTCCAGCACCATTTCCGCCAGGTTGACGATGCTGTACACCGGCATGTCGAGCGCCAGCTTTTCGCCGGCCTGCACGTGGCGCTTGCTGATCACGCCGTCGATCGGCGACTTGATGACGCCGTCGTTGAGCGCGATGCGCGCCAGCTCGACCATGGCCGAGGCCGACTTGACCGCCGCGCGCGCCAGGTCGACCGAGTTCTGCGTCGAGTCGTAGGCGTTTTGCGAGATGTATTTCTGCTTGAGCAGCGCCTGGCTGTTGGTTTCGTTCTTGGTGGCCAGGGCGAGTTTGGCCTGGGCTTCATCCAGTTGCGCCTGCTGCTGTTGCAGGCGCGCGCGCAGGTCGGCCTGGTCGATGCGGGCCAGCACCTGGCCGGCGCGCACCGCCATGCCTTCCTGCAGCGTGGTGGCCTCCACCACGCCCGAGACCTTGGACTTGATGGTGGCGGAACTCAGGGGCGTCAGCGAGCCCGACAGGGGCAAGCTGACCGCCAATGAACGGGCACTGACGGCGGCGACGTCGCCGGTCGACAGTTCGAAGATGTCTTTTTTCTCTTTGGCGGCGGGCGCGGGGGCGGGCGCCGGCTCGCTCTTGCCGCGCAGGACGGTCCAGCCGCCGCCGGCCAGCGCCACCACGATCAGGATGGCCGCCGGCGCGCGCCAGCTTTTAGCGCGCACGGTGGGCTGTGTGTTGGGGGGCAAAGTTTCTAGTTTCATATCGTTTTTCTGGCCTGAAGGGATTTGCGCATGGTGCCACTTTAGGTAGACACAAGCGCAAGGGCCAGAGAAATGCGATAGGCGGTGTAAAACCGTGGCTGAAATGCAGAAAACGCGGCATCGCCACCACCGCCGTCGACGCTGTCATTCCGGCGAACGCCGGAATCCATGCTGAGCTGGCCGGGACGCTATGTATGGATTCCGGCTTTCGCCGGAATGACGGCTGCTGCGGCGGCGGGGACGGGGACGGGGTGCAGGCGCAGGGTGACCAGCACCTGGCCATGATCGGACGCGGCCGGCGTGGCCTGCACCAGGTGCTCGTTGAAGTAGGCCACCTCGGCCACCTCGCCAATCGCATGGCGCGAGGCCGGGTGAAATTCCTCCGACACCAGCACATGGTCGATGGTGGCGTGCCGCCCGTCATGGGCGATGGTGTAGCCGCTGTCGCGCCGGCGCTCGCGGCCGGCCTGGATCTGCCGGCTGTCAAACAACTGCCCGTGCAACTCCTCGCCCGGCTCGCAGGCGGCGCCGGCGCCCATGACGATGTGCGTGGTCACCGCGTCCACCGTGTCGTTGAAATCGCCCAGCACCACGCGCGGCCGGCGCGGGCCCTTGTCCATCTCGCTCAGCAGCGCGCGCAGCGCCACCGCCTCGGTGCCGCGCCGGATCAGCGAGCGCAGGTTGGCCTGCGCGTGCAGCATCGGATCGTCGCCGGTGTCGCCGTTGCGGTAGTCGGGCCGCTTGGATTTGAGGTGGACCACGATGACGTCGACGATGCGCTCATCCGGCAGCACCACCTGCACGTGCAGCGGCGCGCGGGCGAAGCGGTCGGCGTCGCGGTGGCCGTCGGGCAGGGCCACACCCTGCGGGAACATGATGTAGGCCTGCGCCGGGCCGGCCAGCGGCAGGCGCGAAATCAGCGCCAGTTCCGGCGTCAGGCGCGGCAGGCCGGTGGCGGGATCGGGCGGCGGCTCGAAGCCGGCCAGCGTGGCCTCGCGGTAGCGGGTGCTGTGGGCCAGCACGTCGCGCAGCGCCGCCAGCGAGAAGATTTCCTGCAGGCCGATGACGTCGGCGTCCAGCTGGTCCAGCTGGCGCGCGGTCCAGGCGACTTTTGCTTCATACTCGGCCTCGGTCAGCGGGGCCAGATTGTCGTACAATTTCGCCCCAGGCTGGGAAAGATTGCAAACATTGAAAGTGGCAAAACGAATTTCCTGCTGCATATGGACAACTCCGATCTCACCATGGCTAAAAAAGAGCATATCTCCGAAACTCCTGCCACCCAGATGCTGCGCAAGCACAAGGTGGCATTCACCGAGCACCCGTACACCTACGAGGAGCACGGCGGCACCAGCGTGTCCTCGCGCGAGCTGCGCGTCGACGAGCACCACGTGGTCAAGACGCTGGTGATGCAGGACGAAGCCGCCAAACCTTTAATTGTGCTGATGCATGGCGATTGCAAGGTATCCACCAAGAATCTCGCCCGCAACATCGGCTGCAAGTCCGTCGAACCGTGCAAGCCGGAGGTGGCCTCGCGCCACAGCGGCTACATGATCGGCGGCACCTCGCCGTTCGGCACCAAGAAGACCATGCCGGTGTATGTAGAGGATAGCATCCTTGCGCTGGAAACGATTTATATCAATGGCGGCAGGCGCGGGTATCTGGTCGGCATCGCGCCGCAGGTACTGACCGAACTGCTCAACGCCAGGCCGGTGCATTGCGCGCTGGCCGAGTAAGGCTGTATAGTCAGCGGCCCGGTGTTTGGGCCAAGAACGATAAATAGAGGAAAAGATGAATACAGTTTGGATGACCGTGGCCGCTTACCTGATCGGCTCGATCTCGTTTGCCGTCGTCAGCAGCAAGTTGTTCGGCCTGGCCGATCCGCGCACCTACGGCTCGAAAAATCCCGGCGCCACCAATGTGTTGCGTAGTGGTAATAAAGCAGCGGCCATCGCCACGCTGGTCGGCGACGCCGTCAAGGGCTGGCTGGCAGTATGGCTGGCGATCCGCTTCCAGTCGCAGTTGAACGTCGGCGACGCCACCATCGCGCTGGTGGCCATCGCCGTGTTCCTCGGCCACCTGTGGCCGGTGTTTTTCCGCTTTGTCGGCGGCAAGGGTGTGGCGACGGCGGCTGGCGTGCTGCTGGGCTTGAATGTCTGGCTGGGCGTCGCCACCTTGGTGACCTGGCTGGTGGTCGCGTTCGCGTTCCGCTACTCGTCGCTGGCCGCACTGGTGGCGGCGGTGTTCGCGCCGTTCTATTATGGTTTATTGTTTGGCGTGGAGCCGCAGCTGGCCGCCGTGTTTGTCATGAGCGTGCTGTTGGTATTCCGTCACAGCAAGAATATCTCGAATCTGATCGCCGGCAAGGAAAGCCGCATCGGCAGCAAATCGAAAGGTACCCATGGCAACTCCGCTAAAAATTGATTTCGTCTCCGACGTTTCGTGCCCTTGGTGCGCCATCGGGCTGGCGTCGCTGAACAAGGCGCTGGACGCCATCGGCGACGAGGCCGACGTCGCGCTGCACTTCCAGCCGTTTGAGCTGAACGCCAACATGCCGCCGGAAGGCCAGGACATCACCGAGCACCTGACCGAGAAATACGGCTCGACGCCGGAGCAGCAGCAACAGGCGCGCGAGATGATCCGCTCGCGCGGCGCCGATGTCGGCTTCGCGTTCGCGATGGACAAGCGCGGCCGCATCTACAACACCTTCGACGCCCACCGCCTGCTGCACTGGGCCGGCCTGGAAGGCAAGCAGAAGGAACTGAAGCAGGCGCTGTTCAAGGCCTACTTCACGCAGGGCCTGGACCCGAGCGCGCACGAGGTGCTGATCTACGTGGCCGGTGAAGTGGGCCTGGACAAGGAGCGCGCGCGCCAGGTGCTGCACAGCGGCGAATACGGCGCCGAAGTGCGCCAGGCGGAGGAGTTCTTCCACCGTCACGGCATCAACTCGGTGCCGGCCGTGATCATCAACGAGCGCCACCTGATCTCCGGCGGCCAGCCGGCGGCGGTGTTTGAAAAAGCGCTGCGCGAAATTATGGCCAAATCGGCATAAAAATCGCCGGCCCGGTGGGGGAAGCGCTCCCACCGGTCTTGTTTTGCTATAAACTCTCTGGGTAAAAGAACACGCCGTTACTACCAGGGAGGCCCATGCTGGCCGAAGAAAAAGTACACACGCTGATTACCGCCCACTCGCAGGCCGATAACTTCCGCCTGGCTGCGCTGCACCGCTACCACATCCTCGATACGCCCGCCTGCGAAGATTTCAGCTTCCTCACCGAGTTGGCGACCAAAATCTGCGAGGTGCCTTACGCTTATATTTCGCTGGTCGATGCCGAGCGTGTCTGGATCAAGTCCTGCGCCGGCATGCACATGGGCGAGCTGCCGCGCGGCGAGAGCTACTGCTCGCTAGCCGTGCTGGGCGACGCTGCCACCGAAATCCCCGACCTGACGCGCGACCCGCGCACCGCCAACATGCCGCTGACGCTGCACGCGCCGCACATGCGCATGTACAGCAGTGTGGCGCTGACGTCGTCGGACGGTTTCGCCATCGGCACGCTGGCCGTGATGGACGTCAAGCCCGGCGCGCTGGGCGACGACAAGCGCGCCTTGCTGGCCAAGCTGGCGCGCCAGGTGATGGCGCTGATCGAACTGCGCGCCAACGAGAAAACGCTGGAGGCGACGGTGCGCGAGCTGGAGCTGCTGGCCACCACCGACGACCTGACCGGCCTGCACAACCGCCGCTCGCTGCTGCACCGGCTGAAGTTTGAAACCGCGCGCGCCAAGCGTTTCCGCGCGCCGCTGTCGGCGGTGATGATCGACCTCGATCACTTCAAGAAGATCAACGATGAATACGGCCACGCGGTCGGCGACCAGGTGTTGACCACGCTGGGCCGGCTGCTGCGCGATAACGTGCGGGTGATCGACATTCCCGGCCGCTACGGCGGCGAGGAGCTGTGCGTGATCCTGCCGAACACGCCGCTGGAGGGCGCCTGCAAGTTTGCCGAGTCGCTGCGGGTGAAGATCGAGTCGGCCGTGCATTACGCCGGCACGCGGCCGTTGCACGTGACGGCCAGCCTGGGCGTGGGCGCGTTCGACCACATGGAAATCGATGACGCGGAAAGCCTGCTGCGCCAGGCCGACACCGCGCTGTACCGCGCCAAGCACGGCGGCCGCAACCGGGTGGAGTGCGGCGCAACGTAAAAGGAGATAGGTCATGCCTACCGCTAGCTGGAATGGCGTCGTCATCGCGCAGGCGAATGACGACGAGGTGGAAATCGTCGAGAACAACGTCTACTTCCCGCCGTCGAGCGTGAAGCGCGAGTACCTGCAGCCGAGCAGCCACACCTCGCGCTGCCCGTGGAAGGGATTGGCCAGCTACTACTCGCTCAACGTCAACGGCAAGGTCAACGAGAACGCGGCGTGGTACTACCCGGAGCCGTCCGAGAAGGCGGCGCAGATCAAGGACCACGTGGCCTTCTGGCGCGGCGTTGAGGTGCAACGCTAGTGGGCTTGTCGGCGCGGCCGTATCTGCAACGGATTACGGCGCTGTTTGGCGACGACGTGGACTGGGAGCGCCATCCCTACAACGTGCCGGCGGTGCGCGATCTGTCCGCGCTGGATTTTCATCCGGACGTGACCTTCTTCATCGGCGAAAACGGCGCCGGCAAGTCAACGCTGCTGGAGGCGATCGCGCTGGCGCTGGGCTTCAGCATCGATGGCGGCAGCCGCAATGTCAGCAACCTGAATACGGCGCAGGAACGGGCACCGCTGGCGCAGTCGCTGCGCCTGTCCAAGAGCTTCAAGACGCCGCGCGACCGCTACTTCTTCCGCGCCGAGAGTTTCCACACCGTGGCCACGCGCATGGACCAGTATTATGAGCGCAGCGCGTCCAGCGCCGGCTCGCTGCATGCGCGCTCGCACGGCGAGGCCTTCATGTCGGTGCTGCTGGATACCTTTCGCGGCCATGGCCTGTATCTGCTGGACGAGCCGGAGGCGGCGCTGTCGCCCAACCGCCAGCTGGCGGCGCTGCGCGTGATTCATCAGCTGGTGGCGCAGGATTCGCAGTTCATCATCGCCACCCACTCGCCGATCTTGCTGGCCTATCCCAACGCGAAGATCCTGCTGTTCGACGGCACCGGCATCACCGAGGTGGCGTACGAGGATACGGAGCATTACGCGATCACCCACGATTTTCTCAATCACTACCCAAGGCGGCTGGAGCAGCTGTTCGAATCGGATGGATAACATCACCCATAGCATCATCGGTTTTGGCGTTGGCGAAGTGGTGCACCGCAGTCTGCTGGCGGAAGCCGACACGCCGGCGCAGCGCGTGCGGCATCGGCTGCTGCTGGTGGCTTGCGCGCTGGCCTCCAATTTTCCGGATCTGGACCTGTTCCTCACGCGGCTGTTGCCGGACCCGCTGCGCTATCTGCTGAACCATCGCGGTCACACGCACACGGTGGCGTGGGCGCTGCCGCAGGCCTTGCTGCTGGCGGCGTTGCTGTGGCTATGCTGGCCCAACGCGCGGCGCTTGCTGGCCGCCAGCCGGCCGGCGCGGATCGGGCTGGCGCTGAGTATCGGCTTCGGTTTCGCGCTGCACCTGCTGATGGATTACACCAATTCGTATGGCGTGCATCCGTGGTATCCGCTCGATGCGCGCTGGCTGTATGGCGACATGGTGTTCATCATCGAGCCGCTGTTCTGGGTGGCGATTGCGGTGCCGATGGCGCTCATCATGCGCTGGCGCGGCCTGCGCATCGGCGGGCTGATACTGCTGGCTGCGGCGCTGGTGGCGTTTGCGGCGCGCGGCTTTATCGGATGGCCGTCGTTCGCGGCGCTGCTGCTGGTTGGTCTGCTGTGCGGCTGGGCGCAATCGCGCTCCGGTGAGCGGGGGCGCGGCGGGCTGCTGCTGGCGCTGGCGATCAGCGTGGGCTTCATCGCCGTGCAGGGTGTGGCGTCGCATGCCGGCCGCGCGCAGATTACGGCGGACTTGCAGCGCATCGATCCGGCGTCGCGCGTGCTGGATGTGGCGATGACAGCCTTCCCGTCGCAGCCTCTGTGCTGGGCTTACGCCAGTGTCGAAAGCAATGCGAAGGCGGGCACCTATCGCCTGCGGCGTGGCGTCGCCAGCATCGCGCCGGACTGGCTGGCGCCTGCCGCCTGCCCGGCCGGCCTGGTGGAGCAGAAGCCGGCGCTGGCGCTGGGCGCCGGCGTGCTGCAGCAGGGCAGCGCGGAGGCCAGCCTGCCGCAGTTGCGCGCGCTGAAGGCGTCCAACTGCATGGTCGACGCGTGGCTGCGCTTCGGCCGCATGCCGGAATTGGCGCATGGCGCGCTGTCCGACTACCGCTTCGCCGCCACGCCGCGCGGCAACTTCAGCACGCTGCCCATCGCGCCGCCCGACGCGCCGGCCCCATGCCCGCACGGTGTGCCGGCATGGGGCTATCCGCGCGCCGACCTGTTTTAGGCGGCCTGCTGCACCACGTCGTCATGGTCGGTGGAGGTGGCGACGTCCAGCCACTGCGCCATCTCCTGCTCGACCAACTGGTTCTTGGCGCGCACGCGCTGCACCGTGTCCGAGCCCAGTTGCAGGCGCACCGGCGGCGTCGGGCTGTCGGCCAGTTGCAGCAGGGCGCTGGCCAGCTTGGCCGGATCGCCAGGCTGCGTGTGATTGGCGACCGCCGCAAACTCGCGCGTGGCGCCGGCGGTGCCGTGGTAGTCGCCGATCTCGCTGCGCATCGTCACCAGCGACGCCTGGTCGAGGAAGTCGGTGCGGAAGAAGCCCGGCTCCACCACGGTGGCGTGGATGCCCAGCGGCGCCAGTTCGGCCGACATGGCCTCGCTCAGGCCCTCCACCGCGAACTTGGTCGAGCAGTACACGCCCCAGCCGGGATACGACGAGTAGCCGCCCACGGACGAAATGTTCATCACATGCCCGCTGCCCTGGCGGCGCATCACCGGCAGCACCGCGCGGGTGACGTTGAGCAGGCCGAAGACATTCGTCTCGTACAGCGCGCGGACCTCTTCGGCGTCGGCTTCCTCCACCGCGCCCAGCAAGCCGTAGCCGGCGTTGTTGACCAGGACGTCGATGCGGCCGAAGCGTGCCACCGCCTGCTGGGCGGCGGTGATGGCTTGCGCCTCCAGCTTCACATCCAGCCGCAAGGCCAGCAGATGCGGATGTTCGCCGAGGGCGGCGATCACGGTCCGTGGATCGCGCGCTGTGGCCACGACGAAGTCGCCGCGCGCCAGCGCCTTCTTCGCGGTCAGCATGCCGAAGCCACGCGATGCGCCGGTGATGAACCATACTTTTTGTGCAGTGCGAGTCATGATGATTTCCTTTTCGGTGTGTGAGTTGATGGAGCCCAGTTTAGGCTGCCATCACCTGCTACACTAGCCATAGGAAAGCTGTTTGATTTTCACCTTTTGGTTGTAAATAGCATGGATAAAGCGCGGGTCATCAGTTTGTTCATCGGCGTGGTGCGCGCCAAGAGCTTCAGCCAGGCGGCGGTGGACGCCGGCCTGACGCCGCAGGCGGTCAGCAAGGCCGTGCGGCAGCTGGAGGATCATCTGGGCGTGCGCCTGTTCCACCGCACCACGCGCAGCCTCAGTCTGACGGACGACGGCGCGCGCCTGTTCGAGCTGGCCAATCCCGGCCTGCGCCTGCTGGACGAGGCGCTGGAGCAGATCCGGAACAGCCGGCTGGAAGTAGATGGCCTGATACGGCTGGCCGCGCCGACGTCGATCGGCAACGCCATCATCGTGCCGCTGCTGCAAGAATTCCAGCAGCGCTATCCTGGCGCGCACTTCGATGTGCAGCTGGACGACCACTTCACCGATCTGGTCGAAAGCAAGATCGATGTCGGCTTCCGCGCCGGCAGCCCGCCCGAGCGCAATCTCATCTCGCGCAAGCTGGGCGCGATGACGCTGCTGACCTGCGCCGCGCCGGCCTACCTCGCCCAGCACGGCACGCCCCGGCGCGTGGCCGACCTGGCCGCCCATCGCTGCACCGGCTTCCGCCAGCCCAATACCGGCCGCTTGCTGCCGTGGGAATTTCATGTGGACGGCGCCACGGTCTATCAGGATGTGACGGCGGTGGCCAGCTTCAACACCGTGGAGGGGGAGTTGACGGCGGTGCTGAACGGCGTCGGCATCGGCCAGGTGCCGGTGTTCATGATCGAGCGGGAATTGGCCAGCGGCGCGCTGGTGCCGTTGCTGACGCAGACCATCACCGCCAACAGCGGCGTCTTCATGTACTACCAGCAGCGCACGCAGATGCCGTTGCGGGTACGGCACTTCATCGATTTCGTGGCCGAGCGGGCCACACTTCGGCTGCAGGCGCAGCGCAACGCTGTCAATGCGGCCAAAGCAAGATAAGGTGTGTTTGTGCACGGTTTTAGTGCCTGGCGCGTTGTATTGTGTGGTGGCTTCACCACAAAAGCGCCTAGAATCAAGCTGTATAGGCCAATTACTGCCTATTTGGTTGGCACAACAATTGCATTGCCCTCCAGAAAGGACGATGATCGATTACATGGAGGCTGTTATGAATACCGTAACTGAAAAAGACAATAAAACCGTGGTACACGAATCGCCGGCCGATGAACATCGCCTGCGCAGCGAGCGCATTGCCGCCCGTGGCATCAGCCTGGGCAAGGGCAAGGCCAAATACCTGATCCCGCTGGTCGGTCTGGCCGTGCTGGCCGGCATGGCTTTCGCGCAGGCTTAAATCACCCGCAGCTCGTCCAGCGGCCAGCGCGGCCGCACGTTGAACGAGTAATCCTTCTTGGCCGCGTCGGGGTTGATCATCAAGCGCATGGCCCCGGCGAAGGCGATCATGGCGCCGTTATCGGTGCAAAATTCCAGCTCAGGGTAGTAGACCTTGAATTTCTTCCTGGCCGCCGCCGCGTTCAGCGACGCGCGCAGCTGCGCGTTGGCGCCGACGCCGCCGGCAATCACCAGCCGCTTCAGGCCGGTATGCTTGAGCGCGGACACGCACTTGGCGGTCAGCACTTCCACAATCGCATCCACGAAGCCGCGCGCGATGTTGGCCTTGTCCTGCTGGCAGATGTTGGCGATGACTTTTTCCTCGTGGTTCTTGACCACCGTCAGCACCGCGGTTTTCAGGCCGGAAAAGCTGAAGTTGAAGTCCTTGGTGTGCATCATCGGGCGCGGCAGCTTGTAGACCGTGGGATCGCCAAACTCGGCCAGGCGCGAAATTGCCGGGCCGCCCGGGTAGCCCAGGCCCAGCAGCTTGGCCGACTTGTCGAAGGCTTCGCCGGCGGCGTCGTCCAGCGTTTCGCCCAGCAGCGTGTACTGGCCCACGCCATCCACCCGCATCAGCTGCGTGTGGCCGCCCGACACCAGCAGCGCAATGAACGGAAACTCCGGCGGCTCTGACGCCAGCAGCGGCGACAGCAGATGGCCTTCCAGGTGGTGGACGCCGAGCACCGGCTTGTCCAGCGCCAGGCCGAGGCTGCACGCGACCGACGAGCCGACCAGCAGCGCGCCGGCCAGGCCGGGGCCCTGGGTGTAGGCGATGGCGTCGATGTCGGCCGGGGTCTTGCCGGCCTGCTCCAGCGTCTGCGTCAGCAGCGGGATGGCGCGGCGGATATGGTCGCGCGAGGCGAGTTCCGGCACCACGCCGCCGTATTCCTCGTGCATGGCCACCTGCGAATGCAGGGCATGGGACAGCAGGCCGTGTTGCGTGTCGTACAACGCCAGGCCGGTTTCGTCGCAGGAGGATTCAACGCCAAGAACGATCATGGAAGCAGCAAAAGTCAAAAGGGGAATCCGCCATTGTAATGGAAACTGCGTGCAAGCATGCACCAGCACCGCGCCGGGCCGCACTGGCCGGGTGCAGAATTTTGCCAAACGGTCAGGATTTCGATGGCATCGCTTTTGCTTGGAAAACAGGCACAGCAGGGGAGGATGCGATGTCTGGACAATGGAAACTGATCTGCAAACTAAAGGATGTGCCGCTGGAGGGCGGCGTGCGCCTGGTGCCGCGTGGGTTGGCGTGGCAGGAGTTGCCGGGTGTGGCGCTGTACCGCAGCGGCGAGGAAAGCGTGCATGCCGTGCTTGACTGCCCGGGCGTGGATGCCCGCTACAGTAGCGCGCGGCGGTATTCGGTGCGGGTGGAGGGCGGCAAGGTCTACCTGGACCTGGGGGAGTTGAGCGCCCCGGCGAGCAAGGCCGAGGCGGCGCTGGCGGGGACGTTCGGGGTGGCGACCAGCCTGGTGGCGTACTGTTATTGACCCCAGGGCAGATGGGGTCTGACCCCGTACGGGGGCAGACCCCGGCGCGTCACGCCGTGCGGGTCTATCAGGGACGGTTCAGCAACTGCTTGTGCGCATCGCGCAGCATCTGCGCGGTGGTGTCCCAGTCGATGCAGCCGTCGGTGACCGAGCAGCCGTACACCAATTGGCTCAGGTCGGCCGGAATCTTCTGGTTGCCGCCGACAATGTTCGATTCAATCATCACGCCCACCAGCGACTTGTTGCCCTGCGTGATCTGGTGGATGACATCGGCCATCACCAGTGGCTGCAGCTCGGGTTTCTTGTAGCTGTTGGCATGCGAACAATCGACCACCAGGTTGGCCGGCAGCTTGGCCTTGGCCAGCGCCTGCTCGGCAATCGCGATCGACACCGAATCGTAGTTCGGACGGCCATCGCCGCCGCGCAGCACCACGTGGCCATAGGCGTTGCCGCGGGTGCGCACGATCGACACATTGCCCTGCGCGTTGATCCCCAGGAAGGAGTGCGGGTGCGCCGACGACAGGATGGCGTTGATGGCGATGCCGATATCCCCATCGGTGCCGTTCTTGAAGCCGACCGGGGTCGACAGGCCGGACGACATCTCGCGGTGGGTCTGCGATTCGGTGGTGCGGGCGCCGATGGCAGTCCAGGCGATCAGGTCGCCCAGGTATTGCGGCGAGATCGGGTCCAGCGCCTCGGTGGCGGTCGGCAGGCCCAGCTCACACACGTCCAGCAGGAACTGGCGCGCCTTCTCCATGCCGACGTTGACGCGGAACGAGTCGTCCATGTCCGGATCATTGATATACCCTTTCCAGCCGGTGGTGGTGCGCGGCTTTTCGAAATACACGCGCATCACCAGCAGCATGGTGTCGGCCACTTCGGCCTGCAGCGCCTTCAGGCGGCGTGCATAGTCCAGGCCGGCCACGGGGTCGTGGATCGAGCACGGACCGACAACCACGAACAGGCGCTTGTCCTGGCGGTCGATGATGTTGCGCAGGGCCTCGCGGCCCTTCATCACGGTCTCGGACGCGAGGTCGGTCAGCGGCAGCTTGCTGTGCAAGGCTTCCGGCGACGGCATCGGCGCGAACGAGGTGACGTTGACGTTTTCAATGTCTGGGGAAATCATGATCTCTAGTGTGTTTTATTTCGGGGGAGGGATAGTGTAGCCGAAATGGGCTGGAGTGGTTTAAGCTGGCGTTATGACCACACATTCACCATTCCCCGCTGCGCGGTTTATCAAAGAAATCGGGCGCGGCAAAGCGGGCGCCCGCAGCATGAGCCAGGACGACGCCCACGATCTCTATCAGGCCATGCTGGACGGCCGCGTGTCCGACCTCGAACTGGGCGGCATTCTGCTGGCGATGCGCATCAAGGGCGAGTCGGTGGACGAGATCGCCGGCTTCCTCGACGCGGCCGAAGCATCGTTTGCACCGCTCAACGCGCCGCCGGGGCCGTTCGCGCCGGTGGTGATCCCGTCGTACAACGGCGCGCGCAAGATGGCCAACCTGACGCCGCTGCTGGCGCTGCTGCTGGCGCGCGAGGGCGTGCCGGTGCTGCTGCACGGCGTGGCCGATGATCCGGGCCGGGTGACCTCGGCCGAGGTGCTGGCCGAGATGGGCGTGGTGGCGGCGCGCCACCGCTCGGAGGCGGAGGAGGCCATGTCGCAGGGCAAGCCGGCCTTCATCACCATCGACAATATGGCGCCCAAGCTGGCGCATCTGCTGTCGCTGCGGCGCATCCTGGGCGTGCGCAATTCGACGCACACGCTGGTCAAGATCATGCAGCCGTTTGCCGGGCCGGCGCTGCGCCTGGTGTCGTACACGCACCCGGAATATCTGGAGATGCTGGGCGAATACTTCACCACGGCCGCGCTGCACGAGCGCGGCGACGCCTTCCTGATGCGCGGCACCGAGGGCGAGACGGTGGCCAACGCCAACAAGGCGCAGCAGATCGACTGGTTCCACGGCGGCTTGCGCACGACGCTGGTGCCCAAGCAGACGCTGGTCGGTGAGCTGCCGCTGCTGCCCGAGGACAAGGGCGCGGCGGCCACGGCGGCGTGGATTCAGTCGGTGCTGGACGGCGACGTGCCGGTGCCGCCGCCCATCGCCGAGCAGGTGGCGCAATGCCTGCTGGTGGCGCGGACCATCGCCTCGCGCCAGCATGTGAGCGAGCCGATCGAGTAAAATCCCGCCCTTTGCCGTCGTCCCGGCCAGCGCCGGGACGACCGGTGGCGGTAGTTAACTGACGGGAACAACATGGCAAAGTTTGATGTAGCGGTAATCGGCGCGGGCGCGGCCGGGATGATGTGCGCGGCCACGGCGGCCCAGCGCGGCCTGCGCGTGGTGCTGATCGACCACGCCGCCAAGCTGGCCGAGAAAATCCGCATCTCCGGCGGCGGCCGCTGCAACTTCACCAACATCAACGCCGGCCCGGCCAACTTCCTGTCCGAGAATCCGCACTTTTGCAAAAGCGCCCTGTCGCGCTACACGCCGGCCGATTTCCTGGCGCTGGTGAAAAAACACCGCATCGGCTACCACGAAAAGCACAAGGGCCAGCTGTTCTGCGACGACTCCGCCGAGCAGATCATCGACATGCTCAAGGACGAGTGCGCCGCCGGTGACGTCCACTGGCGCATGCCATGCAAGATCGTCTCGCTGGAGCAGGGCGCGGAAGGCTTCGTATTGCAGACCGACAGCGGCCCGATCGAAGCGCCCAGCGTGGTGATCGCCACCGGCGGCCTGTCGATCCCGAAAATCGGCGCCACCGACTTTGGCTACCGCATCGCCCAGCAATTCGGCCTGCGCATGGTCGAGCCGCGCCCGGCGCTGGTGCCGCTGACCTTCGACGCCCAGCAGTGGGCGCCATTCGTGGAAATGGCCGGCATCGCGCTGGAGGTCGACGTCGAAACCGGCTCGCTCAAAGGCCGCAACCCGACCGGCGCGCGCTTCCGCGAAGACCTGCTGTTCACCCATCGCGGCCTGTCCGGGCCGGCGATTTTGCAGATTTCGTCGTACTGGCAGCCGGGCACGCCGATCGTCATCAACCTGCTGCCGGAGCTGGACCTGGCCGCCACGCTGATCGAAGGCAAGAACACCATCAAGAAACAGCTCGGCAACGTGCTGTCGCAATGGCTGCCGGCCCGCCTGGCGGAAGGCTTGCTGCATGCCCACGGCTTTGCGCTGGACGCCCGCCTGGCCGACCTGCCGGACGCGCAACTGCGCAAGCTCGGCGCCGCCATCAACCAGTGGACGCTGACGCCGAACGGCTCCGAAGGCTACAAAAAAGCCGAAGTCACGCGCGGCGGCATCGACACCCGCGAACTGTCGCAACAGACCATGATGGCCACCAAGGTGCCGGGCTTGTATTTCATCGGCGAAACGGTGGACGTGACCGGGTGGCTGGGCGGCTACAACTTCCAGTGGGCGTGGGCATCCGGCGTGGCGGCCGGGCAGGCGGTCTGATATACTGACGGTCTGCACGTTGTTGTTTTTCCCATGAAGGCCGCATGGCAGGCTGTGTTGAACGGCCTCGGGCTTCCATTTTTCGGAAAAAGCTGCTATAGTCTCTGTCTCCCTATAACCTCCAACGGTTTGAATTTTTACATGACCACTATTCGCCTTAAAGAAAACGAGCCGTTCGAAGTCGCAATGCGTCGCTTCAAACGCACCATCGAAAAAACCGGTCTGCTGACCGAACTGCGCGCACGCGAGTTCTACGAAAAGCCAACGGCTGAGCGTAAGCGCAAGCTGGCTGCTGCTGTCAAGCGTCACTACAAGCGCATCCGCAGCCAACAGCTGCCGAAAAAACTCTTCTAAGATTGCTTACGCAGGCCAACCTGGCACACGCCGGTTGTGTTTAGCGGCATCTGAGAGATACCCGCTCCGGCCAGGCCGCAGCGGGTTTTCGCATTTTCATCTCCACATTTTCTGAAAGAAACCTCATGGGCCTGAGAGAACAAATCACCGAAGACATGAAAACCGCGATGCGTGCCAAGGAAGCCGGTCGCCTGGCGACCATCCGTCTGATCCTGGCCGAAATCAAGCGCAAGGAAGTGGACGAGCAGATCGAAGTCAACGACGCCCAGACCGTGGCCATCGTGGAAAAGATGATCAAGCAGCGCAAGGATTCGATCACCCAGTTCGAGGCCGGCGGCCGCGCCGACCTGGCTGACATCGAAAAGGCCGAGCTGGCCGTGCTGAGCGCCTACATGCCGGCCGGCCTGTCGGACGAGGAAATCGCCGCCGAAGTGGCCGCCGCCGTGGCCGCCTCGGGCGCCGCCGGTCCGCAGGACATGGGCAAGGTCATGGGCATCGTCAAGCCGAAGCTGGCTGGCCGCGCCGACATGACCGTGGTCTCCGCGCTGGTCAAAAAAGCACTGACCCCGGCGTAAGCAACACCGTCACCGTTTGAAACGTCATTTCGGCACAGGCCGGAATCCATAGGCGGCATGCATACCTTCTATGGGTTCCGGCCTGCGCCGGAACGACGGACGATTGCATCGCTGCCGCGGTTTGATGTGCCTCAAGGCGTGTCGGCTGCGGCGGTATAGTCTGACCTACTCCGAGACCGTTCCGCCCTGTGATACCACAAACTTTTATCGCCGATTTGCTGAACCGCGTCGATATCGTCGACGTGGTCGGCCGTTACGTGCAGCTGAAAAAAGGCGGCGCGAACTACATGGGGTTGTGCCCGTTTCACAATGAAAAGTCGCCCAGCTTCACGGTCAGCCCGACCAAGCAGTTCTACCACTGCTTTGGCTGCGGCGCCCATGGCACCTCGATCGGCTTCATGATCGAATATTCCGGCATGGGCTTTGTCGATGCCGTCAAGGAACTGGCGCAGAGCGTCGGCATGGTGGTGCCGGACCAGGACGACAAGATTCCGCCGGCGCAGCGCGCGCAAATGGCGGCCCAGAGCCTGGCGCTGACCGACGCCATGACCCGCGCCAGCGATTTTTACAAGCAGCAACTGCGCAGCGCGCCGGACGCCATCGCCTATTTAAAACGGCGCGGCCTGACCGGCGAAATCGCCGCCCGCTTCGGCCTCGGCTACGCGCCGCACGGCTGGGACAACCTGCGTGCCGTTTTCCCCGACTACGAGGCGGTGGTGCTGGCCGAGTCCGGCCTGGTCATCGACAAGGTGGATGAGGACGGCAACAACCGCAAGCGCTATGACCGCTTCCGCGAGCGCGTGATGTTCCCTATCCGCAACACCAAGGGCCAGGTCATCGCCTTTGGCGGCCGGGTGCTGGATCAGGGCGAACCAAAGTACTTGAATTCTCCCGAAACGCCTTTATTTTCAAAGGGTTTCGAGCTGTATGGCTTGTTCGAGGCACGCCAGGCGATCCGCGACGCGGGCTACGTGCTGGTGACGGAGGGCTATATGGACGTGGTGGCGCTGGCGCAGATGGGCTTCCCGCAAGCGGTGGCAACGCTGGGCACCGCCTGCACCACCCACCACGTGCAAAAACTGCTGCGCCAGACCGACACGGTGATCTTCAGTTTCGACGGCGACAAGGCCGGCCGCCGCGCCGCGCGGCGCGCGCTGGAAGCCTGCCTGCCGCACGTGACGGACAACAAGACCATCAAGTTCCTGTTCCTGCCGACCGAGCACGACCCGGACAGCTATGTGCGCGAACACGGCAAGGAAGCGTTCGAGCAAGAGATTCACGAGGCCATGCCGCTGTCGCAGTTCCTGATCAAGGAAGCCTGCGGCGAGCACGACATGAACACGCTGGAAGGCCGGGCGCGTGCGCAGTTCGACGCCAAGCCGATGCTGCAGGCGATGACCCCCACCGCGCTGCGCCTGCAAATCGTGCGCGGCCTGGCGCAGCTGACGCAGACCTCGCCGTCGGAAATCGAGGTGCTGTTCGAGCTGTCCAAACCGGTGGCCACGGTCAAGATCGCGCCGCCCAAGGGCGGCCGGCCGCAGCCGAAGGGGCTGGAGTTGCAGATCATGCGCGTGCTGGTGGCGCACCCGTCGCTGGCGCTGGAGGTCGACCAGGCGGCCGAGGCGGCCTTCCAGTTCTTCGGCCAGGAATCGGCCGAGCGGCTGGGGCAGTTGCTGACGACGGCCCGGGCCATGGGCGAGGGCGGCGCGTTTGCCGCCTTTGCCCAGCAGTTGAAATCGCAGGGCGACGAGTACGACGGCATCATTGCCGAGATCGTCAAGGAACCGGAAACCGAGCGCGACACCGAGCGCGTGGTGCTGCGGGCGGCAATCCGCCAGGTCAAGCACGACGCGCTGAAGCAGGAGCTGAGCCAGCTGTTCGCGGCCGGCCTGTCGTCCGACGAGATCGGCGTCCGCTACCGGGAATTAACCGCGCAGCAAGACCAGCTGTTGCGCGAGGCGCAGGCCGATCTGGCGCCGCGCTAGGCAAGGGACCAGCGGGGGAGGCGCAGGTCTTCCCTCTGGAAATTGAAAAGTGACGTGCTATAATAAAACGCTAAGTGTTGTATGTTTTGGCATCGTTTTTCTGTTCAGAGTGTGTTTGTTTTCAGTGAGTTAGGCTCTTGATCGACGCGGAAGGACAGGTGTCGGCGGCCAGGGCCAGCTACGGTTGAGCAAATAGTCTGTTTGCTACCTAACCGAGTCACGCTTTCTTGCCCCCACGCACGTGTCTGATGCAGTAGAATTCCTTGGAGTTCTATAGCGGCGGTCGGCCTGACCCAGGTGTAAGTAAGTCGTAGTATTGTCGGACTTGTGTAGTCGGCAAGTTCGAAGACGTAGTGATCTAAGGATCGAAACTTTATCCGTAATCGAAAGCGCCTGTGCCAATCAAGAAACCTGAATCCAAAGCGGCTGCAAAGCCGGTTAAAGTGAGCGCAAAATCCGCCAAAACGGCGGACAAGCCGGAGACGCGCGTCGCCAGCAAGCCGCCAGCGGTCAGCCAGACCACGGATGCGGCCACCTTGGCCGCCATCGATACTTCGAGCTACGTGCTGCCCACGGTCAAAGTGCCGGGCCGGCGCGGGCGCAAACCGAAAGAATTCCAGCCTGAGAACGACGAAGTCGCCGCGCTCAACGCAGTCGAACGCGCCGAGCTGAAGGCGGTCGACAAGGCCAAGGCCAAGGACCGCAAGGCCAAGGAAAAAGCGCTGCTCAAAGACGCGTTCTCGTCGGACACCGAGGCCACCGAGGAAGAACTCGAACGCCGCCGCCAGAAGCTCAAGACCCTGATCAAGTTCGGCAAGGAACGTGGTTTCCTCACGTACGCCGAGATCAACGACCATCTGCCCGACAATATCGTCGATCCGGAAGCGATCGAAGGCATTATCGGCACCTTCAACGACATGGGCATTGCCGTCTACGAGCACGCGCCCGACGCCGAGACGCTGCTGCTGTCCGACAATGTCGCCACCGTCACCAGCGATGACGAAGCGGAAGCCGCCGCCGAGGCGGCGCTGTCCACCGTCGACTCCGATTTCGGCCGCACCACCGACCCGGTCCGCATGTACATGCGCGAGATGGGCTCGGTCGAGCTGCTGACGCGCGAGGGCGAGATCGAAATCGCCAAGCGCATCGAGGACGGCCTCAAAGACATGATCCAGGCGATCTCCGCCTGCCCGGTGACGATCGCCGAAATCATCGCCGCGTCGGACCGGATCCGCGCTGATGAGATCAAGATCGACGAAATTGTCGACGGCCTGGTAGACGACAACGAAGACGAAGCCGCCGCGGCGCCCGCCGCCTCGTCCGACGACGAGGAAGAGGACGAGGAGGAAGAAGAAGAGGAAGAAGAGGAAGAGGAAGAAGCCAGCCCGTCGGGCGCGGCGGCGGGCTACTCGGCCGAACAGCTGGAAGCCATGAAAGCGGCTTCGCTGGAGAAATTCGACGTCATCTCCCTGCAATTCGACAAGATGCGCCGCGCCTTCGAAAAAGAAGGCTACAACTCGAAAGCCTACGTCAAAGCGCAGGAAGCGATTTCGCAAGAACTGCTGGGCATCCGCTTCACCGCCAAGGTGGTCGAGAAGCTGTGCGACACGCTGCGCGGCCAAGTCGACGAAGTGCGCCATATCGAGAAACAGATCCTCGACGTGGCGGTGAACAAGTGCGGCATGCCGCGCGCCCACTTCATCAAAGTGTTCCCGGGCAATGAAACCAACCTGGAATGGGTCGATGGCGAAGTGGCCGCCGGCCATGCCTACAGCGCCATCCTGGGCCGCAACATCCCGACCATCAAGGAGCTGCAACAGCGCCTGATCGACCTGCAGGCGCGCGTGGTGCTGCCGCTGCCGGACCTGCGCAACATCAACCGCCAGATGGCGGCCGGTGAAATGAAGGCGCGCAAGGCCAAGCGCGAAATGACCGAGGCCAACCTGCGCCTGGTGATTTCGATCGCGAAGAAATACACCAACCGCGGCCTGCAATTCCTCGACCTGATCCAGGAAGGCAACATCGGCCTGATGAAGGCGGTGGACAAGTTCGAATACCGCCGCGGCTACAAGTTCTCGACCTACGCGACGTGGTGGATCCGTCAGGCCATCACCCGCTCGATCGCCGACCAGGCGCGCACCATCCGTATCCCGGTGCACATGATCGAAACCATCAACAAGATGAACCGCATCTCGCGCCAGATTCTGCAAGAGACCGGTGCCGAGCCGGACCCGGCAACGCTGGCCATCAAGATGGAAATGCCGGAGGACAAGATCCGCAAGATCATGAAGATCGCCAAGGAGCCGATTTCGATGGAGACGCCGATCGGCGACGACGACGATTCGCACCTGGGCGACTTTATCGAGGACAACAACACGCTGGCGCCATCGGACGCCGCGCTGCACGCCTCGATGCGTGGCGTGGTCAAGGATGTGCTGGACTCGCTGACGCCGCGCGAAGCCAAGGTGCTGCGCATGCGTTTCGGCATCGAAATGTCGACCGACCACACGCTGGAAGAAGTCGGCAAGCAATTCGACGTCACGCGCGAGCGCATCCGTCAGATCGAAGCCAAGGCCTTGCGCAAGCTGCGTCACCCAAGCCGTTCCGACAAGCTGAAGAGCTTCCTGGAAGGCAACTAAGGCTTGACTGAGGTAGGGGGAGCCTATATGCTCCCGTGTTCTTCGGGCCCTTAGCTCATGCTTGGTTAGAGCAGAGGACTCATAATCCTTTGGTGCGCGGTTCGACTCCGCGAGGGCCTACCACTTTTCAATAGCTGCTTCAGGGCAGCTATTTTCTTTTAGGCGCCAGCAGTTTGAGCGTGGTGCCGATGTCTTGCGCGTCGCGGCCCAGGCGGAACAGCTTGGCCACCGCCAGCGTTTCGCATGACGAATCTGACTCAGCAGAAACCAACCAGGTGGGCCGCCGCGATTTCGAGCGCTCAGTGCTGGCTGGCAGCCAGCAGGCTGGCCAAGGTAGCTTTGTCGCCCACGGATAGCTTCTGGTAAATCCGCTGTACAAAGTTGCGCACGGTAGCTGGCGACAGTCCCAGTGCGGCGGCGATTTCCTTGGTGGAGGCGCCGCCGCTGTATTTGCGGGCCACTTCACGTTCGCGCGGACTCAGTTGCGCCAGTGGCGACTGTGGCCGCAGCCGCAGAAATAGCAGGTCGCCGATGCGTTCGGCCAGCACACTGAGCCAGGCTCCCTCGTAATGCTGGATGCCTGGACGACCCAGTTCATACAGCAACCGCGCCGGCAGCCGCGCCGCGTGCCAGTCGCTCCATTCCTTGGCCAGCAGCGTGCTGGCGGCGTTGGTGCAGTATTGCACCGAACCATCGGTGCGCGCGATCAGCAAGGCGCCCTGCGGCGCCGCGGGCCGGCTGACGGCCGCCAGCTCGCGATTCAGCTTGAGCGCTTCGATCAGATGCGGCATCAGCAGGCGCAGCTTCAATTGTTCTGGTACGCCGAAATGGTCGTCACTGCGGGCACGGTAGAGCGACAGACCGTCGGTGTAGCCGCTCTCGGTGTCGGGCAGGGCCACGCATAAGCCGTTGGTATGCTCATAGCGCTCGGCATAGTCGCGTACTACCGAATATTCCGGCGAGGCAAACAACGTGGGAACATGAAAGCTGATGGGACGATTCACCTGTTCCCGGATCGCTGACAGCACCAAATCCTTGCGGCTGATTGCATCCCAGTCCAGCACATGATCGCCGGCGACGTTGTAGGCGGTTGAACTTCGGATGAGGGTGGCGCTGCCTGCAAATTCGACCGTGAGTAAGCGGGCGGAATCAAAGCCGACACAGGGTCGCAGCAAACCCAGGGCGAATTCGGGAAATTCGGCAACCGGCATGACACGGGCGGCGCGGTACAGTTCAAGCAGCAGGGAGCTGTCGATGTCCATGGCGTTCTGGCAGGGAACGAAGAGGTTGTCAATAAACCATTGTCATCATTATACGCCGCTATTGCCACCGTGAACTTGAACTTAATGTATAGCCAGCACGCGCCTGCGACTGGTGGTGTCAGCCGTTCAGACCGGCGACTTTCTTGAAGGCGTTGCCGTAGTTGGGTGGGGTCAAATTCTCATCATGGGTACAGGGGCGGCGCCCCTGTTGTGCCTTGCGCAGTGTCATTTAGCCTTGGTTGCGTGTTGTGCGCGGTAGGCTTTTTCAGAGGCGACGCTGCTGGCGATGACTTGGTCGTAGGCCGATTTGGTCAGGTTGATGGAGCAGAATTTGTCGACTTCCGGCTTAATCTTCTCGATATCCACTTCTTCGAAGACCGCTTCCTTCTGGCCTTTTTTGCCGTGGCCGACGACGTAGTAGATGAATTGCGGCTTGATGGTTTCGTTCAGAGCGACGTAGTCGGCGCAAGAGGTTTTGACGACCGGCTTGGCTGCGGTCTCCGCCATGGCGGAGGTGGTGGCGATGGCGGACAGCGTCAGGGCGGCGAGGTAAGGAACGATTTTCATGGCAAAACTCCTTGGGTGGATTGATGTTGTTGCCTCTCGGCTACAAATTCAGCTTAAGTGTGGTGATTTAGAAAACACTTAAACTGCGCTCTGCCTAAAGGCTTCGAGTCTCCTTGTCTTTTTCCATGGCGCGCTTTTTTCTTGCTCCGCATGCGCCACGGCCTTGTGCTTGGACTAAAATTGTCCGACAAACCACCAAAAAGGAGCGAGGAGATGATTGATATGAATCGACGCGGGCTTGTGCTTGCTGCTGGTAGCGCTATCACGGCATCGGCGATGGGGCTGCCGGCGATGGCGGCGACGCCGGAGCGCAAGCTGGGCTATGCGATCGTCGGGCTGGGCGGCTATGGGCTGGGAATCATCATCCCGCAGTTCAAGAACTGTCAGCACAGCAAGCTGGTGGCGCTGGTCAGCGGCGATCCGGCCAAGGCCAAGCGGGTCGCGGCCGAGTATGGCGTGCCGGAGCGCGGCATTTACAACTACGAGAATTTCGACAGCATCAAGGACAATCCGGACATCGACGTCGTCTACGTCTGCCTGCCAGTGTCGATGCACGCCGAGTACACGATCCGCGCCGCGCAAGCCGGCAAGCATGTGATGTGCGAAAAGCCGATGGCGGTGTCGTCCAAGGAATGCGAGGCCATGATCGCCGCCTGCAAGAAAGCCGGCAAGAAGCTGATGATCGGCTATCGCTGCCACTTTGAGGCCAACAATCTGGAGGCGCGCCGTATCGCCCGTGCCGGCGGCATCGGCAAGCTGCGCTACTTCCGCTCGGAGCACGGTTTCACCGCCGGCAATCCCAACGCCTGGCGCCTGAAGAAGGCGATGTCTGGGGGCGGTTCGCTGATGGATATCGGCATTTACGCGCTGAACGCGGCACGTTACATGACGGGCGAGGAGCCGGTCTCGGTCTACGCCAAGGAAACCACCGACCGCAATGATCCGCGCTTCCGCGAAGTCGAGGACATGATCGAGTTCCAGCTGGAGTTTCCGTCCGGCGTCATCGGCTCCTGCATGTCGATGTACAGCGCCAACCAGAACCACATTCTGCTGATAGGCGACAAGGGCCGCATCGACCTGGAGCCGGGCACCCGCTACGAGGGCAACCAGTTGTGGGTGGGCCAGGATCGCAGCAAGCTGGTCACGCCGCCGCCCGGCCCGGGCGCGACCCAGTGGGCGGGCCAGCTCGACCACCTGTCGCTGTGCATCATCAATAACAAGGAGCCGATCGTGGGCGGCGAGGAGGGCTTGCGCGACATCCGCATCATCGAAGCGGTCTACCGCTCGGCGCGCGAGCAGAAGCGGATTGCGCTGACTTAAGACCTGGCGCTGTCTTCGGCGGCGCGGACGTCCTGCATGGCCACCACCAGGTCCGCGCCGGTCAGGTATTCCTTCAGCGGGAAGCCGTCTTCCAGCGCCACCACCGCGCCTTCGGCGATCGACGCGGTGTCGCCGGCCGCGCGGTTGGGCGTGTGCGGCATGTAGGCGAATTGCGGGAAGCGGGTCTGGCCGCGTTCGGCAATTTCGTTGAGGCTGCGCGGCGCGGCGCGCAACAGGCCGTTGCGCACGCAGCGCTGGCGCTCTTCGTCGCGCTTTTTCAGCAACTCGGCGAGGCGCGCGATTTCTTCGGTCAGCCGGTCCGATTCGGCCTGCTGGCTTTGCATTTCCTCGTCGCTCATGGCTTCTTCCCACTGCGTCAGCTTCAGCAGGCCGCGCTTGTGCATGGTCTGGCGCTGCAGGTCGATTTCCAGCGTGGACTGGCGCGTCTTGTGCGCTTCCAGTGTTTGCACCACGCTGACGTCGCCATTGGCGCGGTGCCATTTGTCGTTGAAGTCGAAGACCAGGCCGTCGAAGTAGAAATACATCGGCAGCGCGTGGGGCGAGTCCAGCACTTCCTGCGGCAGCATCTGCCAGCGTTCGGCCAGTTCGGACAGGGTGAGGGTAAGAGGTTCTATCGTGGGCATACACGCATTTTCGCATAGCGCCGGTAAAATACGCATCTTGCCGTTGCGGAGAGATTCAAGATGATGTTTTTAAAAGTGCCGTTCGCGGAAAAAGATGAGGCCAAGGCGCTGGGCGCGCGCTGGAACAATGAGCGCAAGTCATGGTACGTGCCGGATGGGAAGGACGTGGACGCCTTTGCGCGCTGGCTGCCGCCGGGCGGCGCCGAGTTTGTGCCGGCCATCGCCAAGCCGTCGCTCAAGTCGCGGCCGGTGCTGTCGGATTCGTATGCCGGCAAGCCGGTCATCGGCCGCTACTATGTCGAGCTGCAGCACGATTGCGATCCTTTCGCTGTTTGCCCGGTGTGTGCGCCCAAGCTGGCCAACTCGGGCTGGCAGGCGCATTATGATGATGTTGTAAAAATGCTAAATGCATTGCGCGCGGCTTGATGTTCTATTTACAAAATGATGGGGAA
Organism: Duganella sp. 1224; assembly: GCF_013408245.1. Classification (GTDB taxonomy): domain Bacteria; phylum Pseudomonadota; class Gammaproteobacteria; order Burkholderiales; family Burkholderiaceae_D; genus Rugamonas. The sequence goes on along the minus strand of NZ_JACBYS010000002.1, from coordinate 586,513 downwards.
GTGCAATATTCCCTCAGATGAATAGCTCGACCCCGCAGCCCACCTTCCGCACCGAAAACCGGCCAACGGAGCCGGTCCAGCGCTTCCGCCAGCCGGCCGATATTTTCGAGGCCTTGTTCCAGAGTATCCAGGGCGGCGAGACGCATGCCCGGCCCACGCTGGAGCTGACGCCGGATTCGCCGTTTTTGCCTTTCCTCGAAATTGGCTATGCGCTGCGCGCTTGCGCGGAAAAGGCGTCCCGTCACGATTACCTGATCGAGCGCCTGCGCCCGCATCTGAGCGTGATGATCGGCACGCTGCCAGCCAGCATCCTGCCGATGGGCATGCTGCCCAAGCTGGCGCCGCTGCCCGGATTTCGGCCGCTGGAGCAGATCTCCGATGATGAAGTCCGTTCCTGGCTGATTCAGGAAGGTGGCTTGATTTACGGCGAAATGCAGCGTTTCGAGCTGGATAACTATTTCGACGCCGTCCAACCCTTCCTGCCGCCCGGCGGCGTGATGGTTGACCTCGGCAGCGGCTTGGGCAAGGTGGTCATGACGGCGGCGCTGAGCTGGCCGTTTGTGCGCTGCGTTGGCATCGAGCTGATGACTTACCGGCACCGGCTGGCGCAGGAACGGCTGGTCAGGCTGCTGACGTTGGCCCGTCAAGGGTTGGAAGCCTTGCCGCAGCCGTTGACGCCGGACTCGCCCTTAATGCTGCCGTCCGGGGTGCAGACCAGCGGCCGCCATCTGCTGGAGCTAGGTGCGCGCATCGCCTTTATCGAAAGCGATATGTTCAAGGTCGATGTGCGTGGTGCCAGCCTGGTGTTCTTGTACAGCACCTGCTTCGGGCCGCTGATGGATGCGCTGAGCAACAAGCTGGCGCGTGAACTGCCGGAGGGCGCGCTGGTCACTACCACTACTTATCCGATCAAGCATCCAGCGTTCCGGCTGCTGCAATCGCACGCGCCCGGAACGCTTTCGTGGACCAGCGTGATGATTTATCAGCGTATTGGCCCGCAAATGGCCGAACCGGCGTCCGAAGCGCGTTATCTGCACCAGCCGGACGTGGTCGCGTGGGAAGCTCGGGCGCGCGCGGATTTGGCTAGCTAAAGCAGCCATTTGCGTGCAGTAGCCACCAGGTTATCAGATAATGCGCGCGTGAACGGTGTCTGGATGTCCCACATATGCCAGATCAGCATCACGTCCAGCCACTTGCCGGGCGCTAGATCGATCAGTGCTCCCTCCTGTAGTTGCCGGTCGCATTGGGGCAGCGGCAGCATGCCGTAGCCAAACCCCGCCTCGACGAACCGCACATAACCTTCCGAACTGGACAGCGCATGATGCGGGTAGCGCCCGGTGTAGCCGGTATGCTGGGCGATGAAGCGGGTTTGCAGCATATCCTTGCGGTCGAAGGTCATCACCGGCGCGTGCGCGACGGCTTGCGCGGTCATGCCGTCCGGAAACCAGCGGGCGGCAAAGACCGGCGTGGCCACGCAAAAATAGCGCATGATGCCTAGCGGCGTGGCGGTGGTGCCCGGCACCTGGGCGGTTTCGCTGGTGACGCAGCCGAATACCCGGCCTTCGCGCAGCATGCTCAGCGTGTGGTCCTGGTCGTCCAGGCGGATCTGCAACATGCAATCGCCATCGCGCATCAGCGGCGTGACGGCTTCCTGCAGCCACGTCGCGGCGCTGTCGGCGTTGACGGCGATGGCGATTTCCGGGCGGGCGTCGGTGTCGCCTGGACGCTTGTCGAGCGCGGATTCCAGCAGCCGTACCTGGCGGTAGTGGGCGATCAGCCGCTGCCCGGCTTCGGTCGGCACGGGCGGTTGGCTGCGCACGATCAGCAATTCGCCGGCGCTGTTTTCCAGCATGCGGATGCGTTGCGACACTGCCGATTGGGTGATCGACAGCGCTACGGCGGCCTTGTCAAAACTGCCATGATCGATCACCGCGTCCAGCGCGGCCAGTCCCCGGTAGTCTACGCGACTCATTAGCTCACCTAATATTTGGCAAATAATATTAATTATACTTATCTGCTGGCGGGACGTAATCTGGCGTTTTTTTCGCACGGGAGAGGCGTATGGAAGCCACCGCTTTTTTGAAAGGTTTGGGTTTGGGCGGCAGCTTGATCGTGGCCATTGGTTCGCAAAATGCCTATTTACTCAGGCAGGCACTGAAGCGTGAATTTGTGCTGACGTGTATCGCGATTTGTATTATCTGCGATGTGGTTTTAATTGGTGCCGGCGTGGCCGGCATGGGGCAGCTGATTATTCAGGCGCCGTCGCTTTTATTCTGGATAAAAATCGCTGGCGCGGGATTTTTATTCTGGTATGGCTTGCGCGCGGCGCGCTCCGCCATTCATCCATCGGCCTTGGTGACAGATATGAATAATGCCGCGCCGGATAGACGCACGGTTATTGCTGCGATGCTGGCTTTCAGTTTGCTGAATCCGCATATTTATCTGGATACCGTGGTGTTATTGGGTTCGATCGGTGGTCAGCAGCCTGGAAGCGGCCGCTGGTATTTTGCTCTTGGGGCAATGTTGGCATCCGTCCTATGGTTTAGTAGCCTGGGTCTCGGAGCACGCTATTTGACGCCGATATTTTCCCGGCCCAGTGCGTGGCGGATTTTGGACGGCATTATCGCGATGGTCATGTGGAGTCTTGCCATTTCGTTGTTTCTATAGAGCATAAGCTCAAAACTGGCTGGTTCATGCTAATTTCTGGCATGAAAAGCCTGGTTCGGCATACAATGAGGTGGTCTTTTTGAACCTGCGTCCCCGGACGCCGCATGTCGATGAGCGCACAACCAGGCTTCCTCACCGCGATGGTCGTGGAATTTACCGCTGATACCATCCTCAGCGCCTTATTAATTTTTCTTTGGCTGATGCAGCGCAAGGAAAAGCACGCGCTATTCTGGGGTGCCGGACAGTTGGCCATTATGGCTGGCGGCACTATCTGGTTTGGTACTGCGGATATATTGTCGTTGCAGTGGCGTTTGTATTTAAGCGCCTTGGGTTTAACCGTCGGCATGGCGGGATATTGGTCGGGGACGCAATTCTTTATCGGTAGGCTGCGCGCGGTTCACGTACGCGGGATGTTGCCGGTTATTATGCTGGCCAGTGGGTTGTTTTATCTGCTGTGGCGTGCAAATAATGACTGGCTGGTGCGCGGGAGTGCGGCGGCATTAGGCCTGGTGATGCTGTGGGCCGGCGTGCGGCTGATGGCGGTGAATAACCGCTACCGTTTTCTGGGCATGACGTTGATATTGCGTGCCGGCTTTAATTTATTTTCCGTTGTGACCCTGGATCCGGATACGTATGTGGTGTGGTTTGTCGGCACCAGTATTTTGAAGGTAATGTCCATGCTGGGTCTGGTGTATGCGGTGCAGGATGAAATTCAGCAGCGCTACGCCCGCACCATCGATAGCTTGAGCCACGGTTTCCTGATCCGCGACCGGCGCGGCTATGTCCACGTGGCCAATGAGCGTTGTGCAAAATTGCTGGGCTTTGATGGCGCTCAGGAACTGATCGGCAAGCATGTGTGCGAGCTGCTGCCGGGCCTGTCACGCGACATGGCCGACCATTATTTCTTCCGGTTCCAGGCGGAGGGAACGGCCTATCCGATGGCCGATACGGCCATTTTCAAGTTGCGCAACGGCAATCATTTGCCGGTCGAATTGCTGGCGTCGCCGTACGTCGAGCGCGGCCGGCTGTTCTGTCTGGTCCAGTTGCTGGACGTCAGCGAACGCAAAAAGAAGGACGATCAGCTGTACCAGGCCGCGCGGATCGACCCGGTGACCAATTACTTCAACCGCCACGCGCTGTCGGCCCGGTTGGCGCAGGAGGTGGCCCAGGCCGCCGAAAATGGCCGCGAGTGCGCGGTGCTGTTCATCGACCTGGACAAGTTCAAGCGCGTCAACGATTCTTTCGGCCACGCCGCCGGCGACGAGTTGCTGCGCGCCGCTGCCGACCGCATGCACGCGCTGCTGCGCCCGATGGATGTGCTGGCCCGCTTCGGCGGCGACGAGTTTATCGTCGTCATCCCCGATCTGGCGCCGCGCAGCGCCGAGATGATGGCGGCCGACTGCGCCGATGCGCTCATCGCCGCCACGGCGCGGGGGTTCGAACTGTCCTACCACGCCATCAGCGTCACCGCCAGCATAGGCATTGCTTGCTATCCAAATCACGGAACCGATAGCGATACGCTAATACGCAACGCCGACATCGCCATGTACCAGGCCAAGAAGGCTGGTCGCGGCGAACAGCGCGTGTTCAGCGACGATATGAACGCGATGGCGAAAGATGCGCTGGTTATCGATGGCGCGCTGGCCGGCGCCATCGATGCCGGCGAGTTTTACCTGGTGTACCAGCCCATCATCAGTGCCCAGAGCGGCAAACTGACCAAGGTTGAGGCGCTGCTGCGCTGGAACAGTTCGCTGCTGGGGCCAGTGTCGCCGGACCGCTTCATCCCGGTGGCGGAAGACAGCGGCATGATCATCGCGCTCGGCACCTGGGTGCTGGAGCAGGCTTGTCGCCAGGTCGGGCAGTGGACGCACAGCACGCTGAGCGATGTGACCATCAGCATCAACGTCTCGGCCTGGCAACTGGCCGATCCGGCGTTTGTGACGCTGGTGTCGCAGGCGCTGATCCGCAACGGCCTGTCGCCGCACCAGCTGGAACTGGAGTTGACCGAGCGGGTGCTGATCGACGATACCGCGAATGTGCAGACCGTGCTGGCGCAGTTGCGTGCGCTGGGCGTCGGCATTTCGCTGGACGACTTCGGCACCGGTTATTCGTCGCTCAGCTACCTGACCCAGTTCCAGCTGAACACGCTGAAGATCGACCGCTCCTTCGTCATGGGTATCGAGCATAGCGAGCGTAGCCATAATCTGGTGCATGCCATTATCGCCATGGGCCATAGCCTGGGCTTGCAACTGGTGGCGGAGGGCGTGGAGACGGCCGGCCAGGCCGCCATGCTGGAAAAGATGGGGTGCCACTATCTGCAGGGCTACCACATCGCGCGCCCGGTGGCGCCCGGCGAGTTGCTGCGCTTCGCCGGCAGCCGCGCCGCCTCGCCGGCAGTCCAGCCGGATTACGTTATTTAGCGCTGGGCACTTTCTGCGCCGCTTCTTCGGCGGTCAGAATCCAGATGCGATCAATATAGCCCATGCCGTCCACGGTGTAGTTGACGACGATGTCGCTGCCGCGCACGGCGGCCGGCATTTCGATGCGGTTGTCTTGATTGAAGATGCGCGCGGATGGCGACAGTTGGCGTGGTTTGCCGTCGAGCGTGATGTCCGGGAAGTAGCCGGGCGTGAACTTGCCGCGCAGGATATTGGCCGGGAAGGGGCGATCGATGGCCAGCACCGGCAGGGCCAGCGTGGCGCTCAGCAGCAGCGCTATCAGGAATCGCGTCGGGTTCATGCCGCCAGCTTACCGCAGCATGGCCCACCTCGCCACCACCGTCATGGTGCCGAACTGCGACTGCATGAACAAATGTTGCTGTGTCATCAAGATGTCACGCAGGCGTCATCGCTTGGTCACATCCGCTTCCTACAATCTTGCCAGTTGATTTTCCACCAACCTAGCAAGAAAGAACAACAATCATGCGACAGCGCTTCCCTCTGAAACCTTTGTGCCTGGTCGTCCTGCAAGCGTTGGCTTGCCAGGCGTACGCCGGCGAAGCCACCGATACCGCCGCCGACGACAGCGCGGCAGTCGGCGCCCTGGCCGGCCCTGTCCAGACGGTGGAAATCACCGGCCGCGGTCAGTCGCGCCAGGTGCAAAACATCAACAAGCTCGACCTGGCCGAAGCCCTGCCGGGCACCAGCCCGCTCAAGGTGCTGGACAAGCTGCCGGGCGTCAACTTCCAGTCGGCCGACCCGTTCGGCGCCTACGAATGGTCGACCAGCTTCAGCATCCGCGGCTTCAACCAGAGCCAGCTGGGCTACACGCTGGACGGCGTGCCGCTGGGCGACATGAGTTACGGTAACAACAACGGCCTGCACATCAGCCGCGCCATCTCGTCGGAAAACATCGGCAGCGTGCAGGTGTCGCAGGGCGCCGGTTCGCTCGGCACCGCCTCGTCGAGCAACCTGGGCGGCACGGTGCAGTTCTTCACGCTGGCGCCGAGCGACGAGCGCGGCCTGACCTTCGCGCAAACCGGTGGCAGCGACTCGACCTCGCGCACCTTTGTGCGCGTCGACTCCGGCCTGATCAACGGCGTCTTCAAGGCCTTCCTGAGCGGCACCCGCCAGCGCACCGACAAGTGGAAGGGCGACGGCGGCCAGGACCAGGATCAGTGGAACTCGCGCTTCGTGTTCAACTTCGGCGACAACAGCCTGACCGGCTTCCTGAACTACTCGGACCGCAAGGAAATCGACTACCAGGACATGTCGCTGGAAATGATCAACCGCCTCGGCTACAACTGGGACAACTACCAGCCGGACTGGCAGCGCGCGGTCAACGCCGCCAAGGGCATTTACACCGGCGGCGTCAACAGCCTGGACGACGCCTATTACTCGGCCGGCGGCCTGCGCAAGGACACCATCGGCGGCCTGACGCTGGACCTGCACCTGAGCCAGAACGTCGACCTGAAAACCACCATCTACCACCACGACAACAAGGGCCAGGGCCACTGGTACACGCCGTACGTGCCGACCAATGCCGCCAACCCGATCTCGCTGCGCACCACCGAGTACAGCATCTACCGCGACGGCGTCACCAGCGACCTGAGCTGGGAAATCGGCGACCACACCATCAGCGCCGGCCTGTGGGGCGAGCGTAACAACCACACCGCCAGCCGCAACTACTACGGCGTCACCGGTCCGGCCGACACCATGTACTACCTGAGCAATCCGTTCGCCACCGACTGGAAGCAGAACTTCATCACCACCACCTCGCAGTACTACCTGCAGGACACGCTGGCGCTGCTGGACAACAAGCTGAAGATCAACGCCGGCTTCAAGGCGCTGGACGTCGACATCCACGCCACCAACATCGTCGGCACACGCGCTGCCGGCGACCTGGACGCCAACAAGAAGTTCCTGCCGCAGGCCGGCTTCAACTACGCCGTCACCGCCGACGACGAGGTGTTCGGCTCGGCGTCGAAAAACATGCGCGCCTTCCAGCCGGGCGTGGGCGGCCCGTTCTCGCAGACCCAGGCCGCGTACAACGCCGGCATCGGCAACCTGCGTCCGGAAACCTCGACCAACGTCGACCTCGGCTACCGCTTCAAGCGCGCCAGCCTGCAAGGCTCGGTAGCGCTGTACAGCGCCCGCTTCGACGACCGCCAGCTGAGCGTGGCCACCTGCGCCGGCATCGTCGGCTGCCCGTCGACCTTCGTCAACGTCGGCAAGGTCGACACCAAGGGCGCGGAAGCGGTGGCGGTGTGGAAGTTCAACCGCGAGTTCAGCTGGTTCAACTCCTACACCTACAACGACTCCAAGTACAAGTCGAACTACGTCGACGGCACCACGCTGGTGGCGGTCAGCGGCAAGACCGTGGTCAACGCGCCGCGCCAGCTGTTCAACACCGAAGTGTCGTATGAAGGCGGCGCCTGGTTCGCCCGCCTCGGCGCCAAGTACACCGGCAAGCGCTACTACACCTACCTGAACGACGCCGGCGTCGAGGCGTTCTGGCTGTCCAACCTGTCGGCCGGCTACAAGCTGAAGTCGCTGGGCTGGGCCAAGGAGCTGTCGCTGCAGTTGAACGTGACCAACCTGTTCGACAAGCAGTACATCAGCACCATCGGCACCAACGGCTTCCAGGCCAGCGACCCGAAAGGCACGGCACAGACCCTGCTGACCGGCGCGCCGCGCCAGTTCTTCCTGACGCTGAACGGCAAGCTGTAAGCGGTCCCGGCGCCGCGCTGTTGCACGGATAACACAGGCACAGCGCGGCGCTGGCATGGCGCCCCACATAGTTGCATACTGGATAGCCAGCCGCAGCGATGAGGAGAAGAGCCATGAAATGGTTTTACGATCTGAAAATAGCCACCAAGCTGATCGTTTCTTTCGGTGCAGTATTGTTTCTGACCCTGGTGCTGGGCCTCAGCAACATGCTGTCGATGGACCGCGTCAACCAGGCCTCGACCGACCTGGCCGACAACTGGATGCCCAGTGTGCGCGCGGTGATGGACCTGCGCACCGACGTCGGCGAAATCCGCCGCTGGGAACTGGCCCACCTGCTCAACGACGACGCGGCCGCCATGGCCGACTACGAACAGAGGCTCGACAAGGCGCTGGCCCTGCTCAAGCAACACCGCGACACCTACGAAAAGCTGATCTCCAGCCCGCAGGAAAAAGCCATCGCCAGCGAATTCGACAAGGCGCTGGCCGCCTTCATGCTCGACCATGACAAGATGATCCGCATGTCGCGCGCCGGCCAGAAGGCCGAGGGTCGCGCGCTGTCGGCCGGCTCCTCGGCGCAGGCGCTGGCTGCCATCACCGACAAAGTCAACAAGCTGGTCAAGCTGAACGTGGACGGCGGCGACGCCGCCAGCGAAGAGGCGACCCGCGTCTACCAGAGCGCGCGCCTAACCTCGATCGTGCTGCTGGTGCTGAACATCGGCATCGGCATGGCGCTGGCGATGTGGGTGGCGAAGATCGTCGCCCGGCCGCTGCAGGAGGCGGTGTCGCTGGCGCGCGTGGTGGCCGATGGCGACCTGACGCGCGACATCGACGTCAAGAGCAACTGCGAAACCGGCCAGCTGATGCAGGCGCTCAAGGACATGACCACCAACCTGCAAAACCTGGTCAGCCAGGTGCGCAACGGCACCGACACCATCGCCACCGCCTCGTCGGAAATCGCCAGCGGCAACCAGGACCTGTCGTCGCGCACCGAGCAGCAGGCGTCCAGCCTGGAGGAGACGGCGTCGTCGATGGAGGAGCTGACCAGCACCGTCAAGCAGAACGCCGACAACGCGCGCCAGGCCAACCAGCTGGCGCAGTCGGCTTCGGGCATCGCGCTCAAGGGCGGCGACGTGGTGGGGCAGGTGGTGGGCACGATGGCCTCGATCAATGAGTCGTCGCGCAAGATTGTCGACATCATCTCGGTGATCGACGGCATCGCCTTCCAGACCAACATCCTGGCGCTGAACGCGGCGGTGGAAGCGGCGCGCGCCGGCGAGCAGGGCCGGGGCTTTGCGGTGGTGGCGGGCGAGGTGCGCAACCTGGCACACCGCTCGGCGGCGGCAGCCAAGGACATCAAGCTGCTGATCAGCGACTCGGTGGAAAAAGTGGAAACCGGCTCGGCGCTGGTCAACCAGGCCGGCGAGACGATGAACGAGATCGTCACCAGCATCACGCGCGTGACCGACATCATGAGCGAGATCACCTCGGCCAGCGTGGAGCAGAGCGCCGGCATCGAGCAAGTCAACACCGCCATCGTGCAGATGGACCAGGTGACGCAGCAGAACGCGGCGCTGGTGGAGGAGGCGGCCGCGGCGGCCGAGTCGATGCAGGAGCAGGCGGCGCGGCTGAGCGAGGTGGTCAGCGTGTTCAAGCTGCTGGCGACAGCGCAGACGGCGGCGCGGCCGGCGCCGGTGGCGCGCAAGCCGGCGGTGCCGGCCGCGGTGGCGGCCAGCGCCGGGGCGCCGGTGGTGCGGCCGGCGTTGAAGAAGCCGGTCAAGGAAACGGTGGGCGGGGACGAGTGGGAAGCGTTCTAGATAGGTGGGGTAAAGACCGCACCCGGCACGCGGCCGCAACGGCCATGTGTTAACGCCAGCCAGGCCACGCACGCCGCCACCCCAAGGCGGCCTGCCGAAGCCGGGGTCTGACCCCGTGCGGGGTCAGACCCCTTGCCGGGCGGGGTTGACTTGCCGGGTGGAGTCGGCGCCGGCGTGGCGCAACTCCCACGCCCGCAACGCCGCGCGGTAGCGGTCCAGCTCCTCCTGATACAAATCTTCCACACAATACGTGCAGCCGCTGTGGCAGCAATCGCCCGGCGCGGGCGGGGTGGGTGGTTGCGGCTTCGGGTCATCCATCATCATTGCTCATCTCACATCGGCGGCATGGCCAGCAAGGCCATATTCCGCCCTTTCTCCTTGGCGCGATACAAGGCCCGGTCGGCCAGCCGCACCAGGTCCTGCGGCGAGGTCTCCTCGGTCGGCACCAGCACCGCCACGCCGATACTGATCGTCATGATACCAAACGGCGACTGCGCGTGCGGCAGCGCCCGCCGCGCCAGCTCGGCGCAGATCTCCTCGGCCACGCCAAAAGCGTCGGTGGCATCGGTGGCGGCCGCCAGCAGCGCGAACTCCTCGCCGCCATAGCGCGCCACCAGATCGCTGGTGCGCCGCCCGTGCGTGGTGATCAGCTCGGCCACGGTGCGCAGCGCCGCGTCGCCGGCCAGGTGGCCGTAATGGTCGTTGTACTTCTTGAAGTAATCCACATCCAGCATCGACAGCGCCAGCGTCTGGCCGGTGCGCGCCGCGCGCCGCCACTCGGCCTCCAGCGCCAGGTCGAAGCCGCGCCGGTTGCTGACGCCGGTCAGGCCGTCGGTGGTGCTGAGCGCCGCCAGCTTGCGGTTGGACTCCTCCAGCTCGGCCGTGCGCGCCGCCACCGTCTGCTCTAGCTCGGCCTGATGGCGGGTCAGCCGGTTGATGCGCACCTTGTACGCCAGCGCCAGCGAGCCGACCACCAGCGCCGCCACGCCCGAGCGGAACCACCACTGCTGCCAGAACGGCGGCGTGATGGTGATGGCCAGCGTGGCCGGCACCTCGTTCCACACGCCCAGGTGATTGGCGGCCTTGACCCGGAACACGTACTTGCCGGGATTGAGGTTGGTGTAGCTGGCCACGCGCCGGCTGGCGTCGGTCTCCACCCAGTCGCGGTCGAAGCCCTGCAGCTGGTACAGGTAGCGGTTGCCGGACGGCTCGGTGTAATGCAGCGCCGCGAACTCCAGCGCGAACACCGACGCCTGCGACGACAAGGTCAGCGCGGTGGGCGCCGTCACCGGGCCGTCGGCCTTGACGTTCTCGGCCGGCTGGCCGTTCTGCAGCGAGTGGTTGAACACCGTGATGTCGGTGATCGCCACCTGCGGCGGCACCGAGCTGGTCTTTACCTTGGACGGCGTCACCGCCGTCATGCCGTGCACGCCGCCGAAATACAGCGTGCCATCGGCGCCAAACGCCGACGAGTTGACGGTGAAGCCCTCGGTCAGGCCATCCGAGGCGGAAAAGTGCGTGACCTTGCCGCTGTCCGGCTCCAGCCGGTACAGGCCGGCGATGGTGCTGCACCAGATGCGGCCCTCGTGGTCGTGCTGGATGGCCAGGATCTTGGGCGCGCGCATGGCCGCCGCGTACGACTTGAAGGCGAGCGCGCCGTCCGGCTGGAACACTACCAGGTTCAGGCCCTTGCTGGTGCCGACCCAGATCCGCCCCTGCGCGTCCTCGTGCAGGCTGGCGACGTTGTCGTCGCTGAGGCTGGTCGGATCCCTGGCCGCGTGGCGGTAGTGGCGGAACTTGCCGCTGGCCGGGTCGAGCAGGTCGAGGCCGCCGCCATTCCATTCCGAGCCGGCCCACACGCGGCCCTGGCGGTCCTCCAGCACCGCCGAAGTGCCGTTGACGCTGCGCGAGGCCGGGTCGCGCGGATCGTTGTAATAGATCTTGCGGGCGTCGGTCTTGATCTCGTAGCGGATCAGGCTGTTGCCGGTGGCCAGCCACAGCACGCCGCCGGCGCCGGGCGCGATGGCGTTGATGTAGTCGCTGGCGGTGTTGCCGAAGTGGATGGCCTGGAACGGGCTGTCCGGCGTGTCCAGCCGGTTCAGGCCGTTGGAGGTGCCCAGCCACAGCGGCCCCTTGCCGTCCTCGTCCTGGTACATGCTGTAGACGATGGCATGCGACAGCTTGCCCGGCGTCTTGTCGTCGGCGCGGTAGCTGCGCAGTACGGTGCTGGTGGCCGGATCGTACAAGCTCATGCCGACATTGCCGCCCAGCCAGATCCGGCCGTTCGGCGCCCGCGCCAGGCTCAGCAACGCGTTGCTGGCCGGCGCCGAGCGGCTGTCGATGCGGAACGGCACGTGGCGCGTGAAGCCCTCGCTGCTCAGGTTGGCCAGCGCGATGCCGTCGGTGAAGGAGGCGATCCACAGCATGCCGCCGCGGTCCTGCATCACCGCGCGCAGGTTGTCGCCGGGCAGGCTGTACGGGTCGTCGGCAGCGTGCACGAACTGGTCGAAGCTGTCGTTGGCCTCGTTCCAGCGCAGCAGGCCGGCCGACAGCGTGGTGGCCCACAGCACGCCCTTGCTGTCGAGGCCGAAGTTGGTGATGCGGCTGTACGGCGAGGCGATCGCCTTGCGCGTGCTCCAGTCGCCCTTGCCGTCCCAGCGGATGATGCCGGACTCGGTGCCGATCCACAGCGCGCCGCCGTGGTCGAACTGCAGCGCGCGGACGATGTTGACGCGCGCGTCCGGCCTGGTGGCCGGGTCGACCTGGTGGTGGCGGAAGGTTTTGGCGCCCGGGGCCAGGTAGTCGAGGCCGCCGGGCCAGGTGCCGATCCACACGCCGCCGCGGGCGTCCAGCGCCAGCGCGTTCAGGTCGTTGCTGGCCAGGCTGTCCGGATCGGCGTCGTCGTGGGCGTAGACGGCGTCGAACACGCCGCGGTTGGGATCGAAATGCTGCAGCCCGCCCCAGGTGCCGATCCACAGCCCGTCCTTGCCGTCCGAAATGATGTTCTTGACGATGCGGTGGTTCTTCGGCGCCTGGTCGGTGGTGAAGGTGGTGAAGTTGTTGGTGTCCGGATTGAAGCGCGCCAGGCCGTTCTGGGTGGCGGCCCAGATGCGGCCCTGGCGGTCCTCGAAGATGGCCGACACGCGGTCGTGCGGCAGGCTGGCCGGATCGGCCGGGTTGTTGATGTACTTGACCGCCTGGTAGCCGTTGTAGCGGTACAGGCCGTTGGTGTGGGTGCCGACCCAGACGAAGCCCTGGCGGTCCTGCAACAGCGACAGCATCGACGGCTCGTCGCCGCCCAGCGGACCCAGCTTCTTGAAACGCAGCGACGGCGCCGGGGCGGCGCTGGCGGCGCTCAGCGCCAGCAACAGGCAAAGGAGGAGCAGGCGGCGCAGGGCCGCAACGGGCACGAACATCGGGAAAGCAACCTGGTTTCTGATCAGATTGGTTATTATACATGCCATTGATGCAATGGTTTCGTGATAAAAGCTGCTGGTTTTTAGCGCAGTTGTCAGAAAGTAGGGTATAGTTTACGGCGCTTCACCATCCGTCCAGATTATGTCCGATACCGAGATCACCACCCCTTCCGCCCCCGAGCCGGCCGCCGTCGCCGCTGCCGCCCCTGTCCGTTTCGCCGACTTCGGCCTGTCGCCCGACATCCTGCGCGCGCTGAACGACCAGGGCTACGAGCACCCGACGCCGATCCAGGCCCAGGCCATTCCGGTGCTGCTGCAGGGGCGCGACGTCATGGGCGCGGCCCAGACCGGGACCGGCAAGACCGCCAGCTTCGCGCTGCCGATCATCCAGATGCTGCTGGCGCACGCCAGCAGCAGCACCTCGCCGGCGCGCCACCCGGTGCGCGCGCTGATCCTGACGCCGACCCGCGAACTGGCGGTGCAGGTGGCCGACAACGTCAAGGCCTACGCCCAGCACACGCCGCTGCGCTCGACCGTGGTGTTCGGCGGCATGGACATGAAGCCGCAGACCGCCACGCTGAAGGCTGGCGTGGAAATCGTCATCGCCACCCCGGGCCGGCTGCTGGACCACGTCGAGCAGAAGAACATCGCGCTGAACCAGGTGCAGATGCTGGTCATGGACGAGGCCGACCGCATGCTGGACATGGGCTTCCTGCCGGACCTGCAGCGCATCATCAACCTGCTGCCGAAGAAGCGCCAGAACCTGATGTTCTCGGCCACCTTCTCGCCGGAAATCAAGAAGCTGGCCAACACCTTCCTGACCGACCCGGTGACGATCGAGGTGGCGCGCGCCAACAAGACCGCCGACACCGTTACCCAGGTGGTGTACAAGATCGCCGAGCAGCACAAGCACGCGCTGACCGCGCACCTGCTGCGCCAGCGCGCGCTGAAGCAGGTGATCATCTTCTCCAACACCAAGATCGGCGCCTCGCGCCTGGCGCGCGAGCTGGAGCGCGAGGGCATGAAGGCGGTCGCCATCCACGGCGACAAGACCCAGCAGGAGCGCATGGCGGCGCTGGACGCGTTCAAGAAAAACGAGATCGACATCCTGGTGGCGACCGACGTCGCCGCCCGCGGCCTCGACATTTCCGACCTGCCGTGCGTGATCAACTACGACCTGCCGTACAACGCCGAGGACTATGTGCACCGCATCGGCCGCACCGGCCGCGCCGGCGCCTCGGGCGACGCCATCTCGATCTATTCCGACAAGGACGAGCGCCTGCTGGCCGACATCGAAAAGCTGATCAAGCAGACCATCCAGCGCGCCGAGCCGCAGGGCTTCATGCCGGCGCCGGCCTTCGCCGACGAGCGCGGCGAACGCCGACCGCGCCGCAGCGAGGACCTCGGCCGCGGCCCGGCGCGCCCGGCCGACCGCGCGCCGCGCGGCATGGGCCCGGGCCCGTCGCCGCGCCGCGACAAGGTCGACCCGTGGTTCCTCAAACCGTACGAACCGAGCAAGGCGGCCACGCCGGCGCCTTCCGCCACGCCGGCCACCAGCGGCAACGGCATCACCAAGGTGAAACCCAAACTGGCCTTCCTGCTGGGCGGCGCGCCCAAGTCTTGAGCCCGGCGCCCGTGTCGCTGGCGCCGCAGCGCCTGCTGTTCCTCGACGGCCTGCGCGCGCTGGCGGCGCTGTGGGTCATGGGCGGCCATCTGTACCTGTTCGCCATCGGCTGGCAGGCGCAGACGCTGTGGGCCGCCCAACCCCTGAACCTGCTGATGTACCTGCACTTGGGCGTGGTCGTGTTCCTGGTGCTGTCCGGCTACTGCCTGGCGCTGCCGGTGGTGCGCCAGGACTACCGCGTCCGCGCCGGCTGGCCGGCGTTCTTCACCGCGCGCGCGTTGCGCATCCTGCCGCCGTATTTCGCCACGCTGGCGCTGATCCTGCTGGTCAACTGCTTCGTGCCGCTGGCCTACTGGGGACGCCATGACCTGGGGCTGACCGCCACCATCAGCGCGCCCGTATGGTGGACCAATCTGCTGCTGCTGCAGGATATCTACGGCCAGTACAACAACATCAATGGCGCGTTCTGGAGCATCGCCTGCGAGTGGCACTTGTATTTCACCTTCCCGGCGCTGATCTGGCTGCTGCGCCGCCACGGCCTGGGCGTGCTGCTGACGGTGGCGGTGCTGCTGGCCTGGGGCTTGACCAGCTTGTCCGGCCGTTATCCGCGCCTGCCGCTGGTGGACGCGTCGGTGCCGCAGCCGCCGCATTTCATCCTGTTGTTCGTGCTCGGCATCGCGGCGGCCGCGCTGGCCAACGGCACGGCCTTTGCCGCCTGGCGCGAACGCGCGCGGCGCTATCTGGGCTGGGGTGTGCTGCTGTTGCTGGCGCTGCTGGCGGCGGTGCTGTGCCGCCATCCGATCGTCGACGGCGCCAGCGCGGTGCGCTTTGCCGGCCGCTTTGCGCGGGTCGATCCGCTGGCCGGCCTGTTTACCGCCGCGCTGCTGGTGTGGCTGACCGGACTGGCGCCGGGCCAGTGGCTGCGCTGGCTGTTCGAGCGGCGCGCGCTGGTGGGCATCGGCGGCTTCTCGTACTCGCTGTACCTGGTCCACATTCCGCTGCTGGCCACCGCCTACAAGTTCCTGCTGCACTGGCCGGCCTATGGCGCGCTGGCGCCGCTGGAGAAGCTGCTCGGGCTGGCGCTGCTGGGCGTGCCGTTGTGCCTGATTTTCGCCTACGGCTTCGCCCGCGTGGTCGAGCGCCGCATCCGCTGGCGCCCGTCCTGACAGCGCTTACAGCGCCTCGCGCAGCGCGCGCAGCACGCGCTCCTGTTCATTTTCCAGGCCGACCCACAGCGGCAGCCGCAGCAGGCGCTCCGACAGCTGGTTGGTGTGCGCCATGTCGCCGTGATGGCGGCTGTGCTGGACGCCATACGGCGCGCTGTGCAGCGGCACGTAGTGGAACACGCAGTTGACGCCCTGGCGCTTCATGTCCGCCATCACCTGGGTGCGCTGCGCCAGCGAGTCCAGCAGGATGTAGTACATGTGGGCGTTGTGCTGGCAGTCGGCCGGCAGCAGCGGGCGGCGCAGGCGGCCTTGCTGCTCCAGCGGCGCCAGCGCCGCGTGGTAGTGGTCCCACAGCGCCAGCCGGCGCGCGGTGATGCTCTCCGCGTCCTCCATCTGCGCCCACAGGAAGGCGGCGATCACCTCGCCCGGCAGGTAGGACGAGCCGATGTCGACCCAGGTGTATTTGTCCACCTGGCCGCGGAAGAACTGGCTGCGGTTGGTGCCTTTTTCGCGGATGATCTCGGCGCGCTCGGCCAGTTCCGGATCGTTGACCAGCAGCGCGCCGCCCTCGCCGGCGATGATGTTCTTGGTCTCGTGGAACGAGTAGGCGCCGAGGTGGCCGATGCTGCCCAGCGGCCGGCCCTTGTAGGTCGACATGATGCCCTGGGCCGCGTCCTCGATCACGATCAGGTCGTGGCGGCGGGCGATGTCCATGATGGTGTCCATCTCGCAGGCCACGCCGGCATAGTGCACCGGCACGATGACCCGGGTGCGCGGCGTGATCGCGGCCTCGATCTGGCTTTCGTCGATGTTCAGCGTGTCGGGCCGGATGTCGACGAACACCGGCACCGCGCCGCGCATGACGAACGCGTTGGCGGTCGAGACGAAGGTGTAGGACGGCATGATGACCTCGTCGCCCGGCTGCAGCTCGGCCAGCAGCGCCGCCATTTCCAGCGCCGCCGTGCACGAGTGGGTCAGCAGCGCGCGGCGGGCGCCGGTGCGCTGTTCCAGCCACGCGTGGCATTGTTTGGTGAACTGGCCGTCGCCGGACAGGTGGCCGTTGTTGTGCGCCTGGGCGATGTGCCACAGTTCGCGGCCGGTCATGAAGGGTTTGTTGAACGGGATCGGGTTCATGCGGTTTCCTTAGCCCTGGGCGGCGACCACGGTGCCGATGCAAATCAGCGCCACGCCGGCCAGGCGGGTGAGGGACAGGGGTTCCTGGAACAGCCAGGCGCTCAGGCCCAGCACGATGACGAAGTTCAGCGCCATGAACGGATAGGCGTGGCTGAGCTGGAATTTGCTCATCGCCCCCATCCACGTCACCGACGCCAGGAAGGCGGCGGCGAAGGCGGCGATGATCCACGGGTTGAGCAGCAGCTTGACCAGGAAGGCCAGCTTGGCCCCGGCCTCGGCCGGCAGCGCGCCGGCCTTCAGCACTTGCATCTTGATGGCGATCTGGCCGAACACGGTCAGCGCGATGGTGGCAACGATGTACAGGTAATTCATGGTTGCTCTCCAAACCATTGGTGGAAGGTGTAATAGCTGGACGACGGCTCGAAGCCGAGGCGGCACCAGACCTTCTGCACCGCCAGGTTGACCACCTGGGTCGAGACGGTCATGGCGCTGAAGCCATGCGCATGGCCCCAGTGCTGCGCCTGCTGCATCAGCGCCTGGTACAGCCGGCGGCCCTGGTGTTGCGGGTGGACGCCGAACAGCACGCCCTCCAGCAGCCCGTGGGCGCGGTCCTGCAGCGTGGCGAACGCCACCAGCTGGTCGGCGTGCTCGATCAGCAGCACGGCGTTGGCCACCTTCGGGTGACGGCAGGCGTTGGCGGCCCAGGCGGCGTAGACCGCGTCGGCGGCGGCCTGGTCGAGGCGATGGTCGGCGTGGTAGTGGCCGGCGTAGCCGGTGAAGGTCAGCGCCGCCAGCGCGCCGACGGCGTCGGCGTCGGCGGCGCTGGCCAGGCGCCAGCGGTAGCCGTCCGGCAGGTCGGCGGCCTGCGGCGCCAGCTGCTTGCGGCTGTAGTACAGCAGCGTGTCGGTGAGGAAGGCGCCTTGCTGCTCCAGTTGCTGCACCAGCGTCACGGCGCTGGTCGGCACGCGCGCGATCAGCATCTGCACCGATTGCGCGCGGCACCAGTCGGCCAGCGCGGCAGCGCTGTCCTGCGGCTGCAGCGCGGCCTTGGCGGTGACCACGCCAAAGCGCTGCAGGTCCAGGGGGGAAAGGGATATGTCCATCGGCTCAGTCCTCGCGGATGATGGTGTTGGGGGTGGCGCGCCGCACGATGTACAGCGGGCGCTTCTTGGTTTCATCGAAGGCCTTGCCCAGGTAGATGCCGAGGATGCCGAGGATGCCGATGATCAGGCCGCCGATAAAGTACAGCGACACGATCAGGCTGCTCCAGCCCGGCACCGGCGAACCCTGGTGCCAGGAGCGCAGCAGCAGGTAGACGCCGAACAGCAGCGCCAGCGCCGCCATCGTCAGGCCCAGCTTGGCGGCCATGCGCAGCGGCTTGTCGGAATAGGCCAGGATGGTGTCCATCGCCAGCCGCCACAGCTTGGCGAAGGTGTAGGTTGACTTGCCCTCGGCGCGGGCGGCGTGTTGCACCGGGATGCCGGTGGTGGGAAAGCCCATCCACTGCACGTGGCCGCCGAAGAAGCGCAGCTGCTCGCGCATGCGCACGAAGTTCTTCACCACCTGGCGCGACATGATGCGGAAGTTGCCGCTGTCGCCGTCGATGTCGAGGTCGGCCAGGTAGCTGAAGGTGCGGTAGTACAACCACGACACCGCGCGCTTGAGCGGCGGATCCTGGCGCTTGCCGCGCAGCGCCAGCACCACGTCGTAGCCTTCCTGGGCCTTGGCGTACAGGCGCGGGATTTCCTCCGGCGCGTCCTGCAGGTCGCAGTCCATCACCACCACCCAGTCGCCGCGGCAGTGGTCCATGCCGGCGGTGATGCCATAGTGCTGGCCGAAATTGCGCGAGAACTGCAGGCCGACCACGCGCGGATCGGCTTGCGACAGGCGCTCGATCACCTCCCACGAGCGGTCGCCGCCGCAGTCCTCCACCAGCACGATCTCAAACAGCGGGCTGACGGTTTCCAGCGCGTCGCGCAGGCGGCGATACAGCTCGTCGAGGATCTTTTCGGCTTTGTAGACCGGGATCACGACGGAAATCAAGGGGGTTGCGGGCATTACTGGTTCTCCTGAGCGGTGGGGATGCGGGCGACGTCGATGCCGCTCAGCGCAAAGCGGCCGCGGCCGCTGGTAAAGGCGCGGAACTCGACCATGTCGAGCAGGTGGTCGGTGCTGAAGCGCAGCGTCACGCGCTGCTGGCCGGCGCGGGTGATGGCCTGGCGCGCGTGCACCATGGTGCCGGCCTGCGTCACCACGTCCACCATGCCGAAATCGCCGTCGCCGGCGTCGCCGCTGATGTCGAGGTTGAAGCTGACCGCGTAGGTGCCGGGGCCGAGGATGCGCATCGGGCCGAAATGCAGGGTGCCGTTTTCGCCCGGCGCCGCGATCATCGCGCCGTCCCGCAGCGTGCCCGTTTGGTGCAGCGCGCGCTGGTCCATCGGGTAGTGTTGCGCCTGCCGCACGTCGATGTCCCAGCCCGGCAGCGCCGCCGCCAGGTTGCGCGGGTAGACCAGGATGGTGACGTCCTGGTAGCGCAGCACGCGCGGCGTACCGGCGTAGCTGGCCAGCAGCGGCTGGTTGACGCTGGCCAGTTCGCTGTCACGCAGCATCAGGAAGGTCGGGCCTTGCCAGGCGGCCGGCGTGTACCAGCGGTTGGAATTGAGCTTGTGCATCGGCATCGGCAGCTCGCGTTCCACCACCACCGAGCGGACCCGCACCTTGCCGCCGCTCAGCACGGTGATCTTGCCGGCGTTCCAGAAGCTGGCGTAGCCATACTGCAGGCCCTGCTGTTGCAGGAACTCGCCCAACTGCTGGTCCGGTGTCTTCAGGATCAGGCCATGGTGCGGCATGCCCGCCACTTCGTTGTAGGGGAACAGGTAGGAGGTCGGCGCGCTGGTGGCCAGCAGCGCCACCGCGGCCAGGCCGGCGTAGCGCGCCGGCGGCGCCAGCGCGTGGCGGTCGACCAGCAGGCTGACCAGGATCAGCAGCATCAGCAGCAGCGACGGCACCAGGTAGCGCACCGACGCGGTCGGCGCGCTCATGTCGGCCAGCGAGGTGGTCAGCATCATGAACAGGTTGGCGGCGAAGGCCACGGCGGCAAACACCACCACCAGCTGGCGCGGACCGGTGTGCGGCCGCAGCGCGCGGTACAGGCCCCACGGCAGCAGCCCGGCCAGCAGCAGCGCGCCCAGCAGCCGCAGCGCCGCGTAGGCGCCGGCCAGCGAGACGACCTTGCCGTCGAGGCGCGGCAAGCCGTCGAACAGGCCGATCACGCCTTCCAGCACCGCCAGCAGGTTGTGCGTCATGCCGTTGAAGTCCAGCCAGCGGATGGCGGTCAGGCCGACGTGGTTGTTGACCTGCCGCAGCGTGTAGACGCTGAGCGCGGTGCCGGCCACCAGGCCCAGCATCACCACGCCCATGGCGCGCGCCTGGCGCCAGTCCGCCGGCTGGCCGGCCGCGCGCGCGGCGCGCCACGCCAGCGCCTGTTGCAGCGCGCCGGCGGCCAGCAGCGGCAGGCCGTAGAACAGCAGCGCGCGCTGCGGATTGGTCCAGAACACCAGCGCCGTCAGCACGGCGGTGGCCAGCGCCCACGGCAGCGCGCGGCCGCCGCGCGCCTGGCTCAGCGACCAGTAGGCCACCAGCAGGTAGCAGGCCATGTAGTACAGCGAGCCATAGGCCGCCTGGCCGTAGATGTGCTCGGCCATGATCAGCGACATGCCGGCCGACAGCACCGCCATGCCCGCCAGGCGCGCGCGGCGCGACTGTTCCAGCAGCCCGGTCAGCAGCCAGCTGCTGTGCAGGATCAGCGTGGCGGAGATCAGGTCGGAGGCGGCGTGCGCCAGGAAGCCGTTGCGCATCCAGTGCAGCAGCGGCAGGATGAAGGTGTGGGTGTTCAGCACCCACAGGTCGCCGTTGACGTAGTTCCAGTCGCGCGGGAAGTACTGGCCGGTATCCAGAATTTCCTGCGCCAGCAGATTCTTGACGGCCGAGTCCGAGTGATACACCAACTGATAGTCGATCACGAGGTAGAAGGCCAGCAGCAGGACATTGACGCCGATGAGCAGCGATAAGCCGCGCTCAAGCAGCCTCCCGTTAGGGGCCAGGGGTCGCAGCATAGGGATATGTAAATTAAGGTAAAAGTGCCGCGCAGTATAAAGCACTATTGCGAAATCGGCAACGCCGCGGCCGCCGTTGGGCGGCCGGGATTTGTGAGAATTTGTAAGGCTGTTACGGCAGTTTCACCGGCGCGCGGCGATACCAGCGCTGGCCCAGCACGCAATCCAGCAGCTGGGCGGTGCTGGCGGCCCAGTCCAGGCGCGGCATGCCGGCCGAGGCGGGCGCCTGTCCGGCCTGGAACAAGGCCAGCCAGGCGCGCAGCGCGGCGGCCAGCTCGGTGCCGTCGGCGGCGGTGAAATACCAGGCGTGCGCGCCGGCCACCTCGCGGAACACCAGCAGGTCGCGCGCGATCACCGGCAGGCCGTGCTGGGCCGCTTCGATCAGCGGCAGGCCGTAGCCTTCGCCGCGCGAGGCGGCCAGCAGGGCGCTGCTGTCGCGGTACAAGCGCAGCAGCAGCTCGTCGCTGGCGCGCTCCAGCCAGAACAGGCGGCGCCCCAGTTCCGCATGCTGGCGCAGGCGCCGCTCCAGCGCCGCCATGCGCCAGCCGGGTTTGCCGACGATGACCAGGTTCAGTTCGGTGTCCTGCTGCCACAGCATCTCCAGCGCGTCCAGCGCCTGGCCCTGCATCTTGCGCGGCTCCAGCGTGCCCACCATCAGCAGCGTCGGCCGCTGCGCCAGCTGCGCCAGCAGGGCGGCGTCGGCGGCGGCGATGCCGCTGGTGGGCAGCGTTGCCGCCAGGTCGGCGCCCAGCGCGGCGCAGCCGAGGTGCAGCGGCAGCGCGCGCCGGGGCGGATGCTGTTCCAGCCACGTCATCAGTTCGTCGGCGGTGGCGCGGGCGTTGCAGATCAGGCCGTCGGCCAGTTCGGCCACCGTGTGCAGCCAGCCGGTGAAGGCCTCGCCCATGCCGTCGGCAAACCAGCCCGGCTGGTGCACCGGCAGCAGGTCATAGACCATGAAGTACAGGCCCACGCCGTGCTGGCGCAGGCTGGCCAGCACGGCGCGGTTGCGCACCACGCTGTCCAGGCTGAGGTCGATGGCGACCAACAGGTCGCCGGCGCCGGCCCGCAGCGGCTGCTCATGGCCGGCCGCCGCCGCCGCGTAGCGCGGCTGGCCCTGCTCATCCTGGCCAAGCTCGGCGTAGGCGTAATAGCCGCCGGCGTCGTACACCGGCCGCACCGCGTAGCCGGCCGGCGGCGCCGCCAGCAGCGCCTGCAGCATGCCGCGCACCACCCGCTGGATGCCGGAGCGGGCGTCGTGCCGCACCAGTTCCGACAGGTCGACCAGCAGTTGGGGCGGGGCCTTAGCGCGCATCGGCGGCTCCGGCGGCTGGCGCCAGCGCCGCCAGGTCGGCGTGCGCCAGCATGGTCACGCCACGGTTGCGCAGCCACGGCGCCGGCGGCGCCGCTTGCGGGTCCAGCGCCACCAGGCTGTCGCCCGGCTTGATGTCGGCCACGGCGTCGTCCATGGTCATGTCGTCGCGGCCGATCAGCGCCAGCGTGCTGTTGCGCGCGTAGTGATAGACATCGTCGACGCGCCGCACCGGTTCGACGCGCTGGCCGGCTGGCGGCGTCTGCAGCAGCGCCAGCCATTGCGCGCGGGCGGCCTCATCTTGCTCGACGCCGCTGACGTCGACCAGCAACTGCGGGCGGCGCGGCGCCGGCGCGTTGGCCACCAGCGCGCCGGCCACCGTCACCCAGTCCTGCTCGGACGGCGCGGCGGCGGTGGCGATGTCGCCCAGGCGGTCCACCAGTTGCCGGTACTGCGCATGCGGGCTGTGTTGGGCGAACTGTTCGATCGCCTCGTGGTAAGCGGCGCCGACGGCGGCCGGATGGTGCACGCGCTGCATGTATTCCACCGCGTTGTCGATCAGCTGCGCGCGCAGCGCCGGCTGGTCGCGCAGGCGCAGGATGGCCGCGCTCAGCTCGTCGTCGCTGAACTGGTCGCGCAGCTTGAGCACCACGTGGTCCGGCATTTCCGCCGCCGAGCCGTGGGCGTTGATGATGGTCGGCAGGCGGTAGGCCAGGCTGTCGAGGATGGTGCCGGAGGTCTCGCCGCGCGAGCGGCTGCGCAGCTGCACCGCGCAGTCGGCCGCTGCCAGGTAGGTGCGGAACATGTCCATCGACACGAAGCCGGTGATCTGCACATTGCGCTGGCCGGCCATGCGCGCCGCCAGCGCGTTGCCGAACGGGCCGACATGGTTTTCGCCGACGAACACCAGGCGGCAGTGGGCGTCGCTGGCCAGCGTCGAGTTGATCCACGCTTCCAGGATGCGCTCGTTGCACTTGGTCATGGCGATCAGGCCGAACGAGCACACCAGGAAGTCCTGGTCGGTCAGGCCCAGCGCGGCGCGGGCGGCGGCGCGGTCCAGCGGGCCGGGCAGGGCGCGCAGCAGCGGGATGTAGCGCCAGTCGTCCGAGCTGCCGGGGCCGTACCACTGGTTGGCCAGCTGCTTCGAGTAGCTGGAGTGGACGATGATGCCGGCCGCGTGTTGCAGCACCGGCTGGTTGCATGGATACTGGTAGTACGAGGCCTCGCGGCCCTCGGCCTGCTCGTGCAGCAGCGCGCCGTAGCCATGCGACTGGTACAGCATGTGGGCGTAGGTGTTGGCCTCGCGGTTCAGCGACGACAGGTAGTGCACCGCGCCGCTCAGGTAAAAGTCGTGCAGCACCACCACGCCCGGATGGCGCTTGAGCAGCGCGAACATGTGGGCGTGGAAGCCGGAATTGCCGAAGTGGTAGAGCACGCGGTCGTAGCGGTCGGCGTTGGCGTCGAACCAGTCGCTGGCGCGCACCGGGAAGTTGGCCTCGACCCAGCGTTCCCGGACTTCCGGCTGGCTGACGATCACCTCGATGTCGTAGTAGCGCGCCAGCTCGGGCAGCAGCTCGACGCTCTGGTCGGCCACGCCGGTGCGTTCCGGCGGCAGCGGCGACACATAGGCCAGGCGTGGCCGGCGCGTGGCCGGCGCCCGCGGCGCCAACGCCACGCTGGTGCGCTGTTGCCGCTGGCGCCGCTCGTGCGCCTGCTCGAAAGCGGCCAGCGTGGTCTTGGCGCTGGCGTCCCACGAGAACAGCTTGGCCTGCTCCAGGCCATGCGCGCGCAGGTCGTCGGCAAAGGCCGGCGTGGTCAGCACCTGCTGCATCCGGGCGCTGATGTCGGCCACCTTGTTGGGATCGAACAGCGCGTCGGCGCGGCCGATCACCTCGGGAATGCTGCTGTTGTTGGAGCCGATCACCGGCACGCCGCACGACATGGCCTCCAGCGCCGGCAGGCCGAAGCCCTCCTGCAGCGACGGGAACACGAACAGCGCGGTCAGGTTGTACAGCGACACCAGGTCGTCGTCGGAGACGAAGCCGGTCAGCACCACGTCGCCGGCCGGCACGTTGAACTTGTCGGCCAGCGCCAGCAGGCGCAGCCGGTCTTCCTCGCGGATGCTGCACACCACGGCCAACTGGTATTGCTGGCGCAGCGCGGCCGGCAACTGGGCGTAGGCCTCGATCAGGCCCTCGATGTTCTTGCGGTAGTCGATGCCGCCGGTGTACATGATGTACGGGCGCGTCAGGCCGTAGCGCTGGCGCAGCGCCTGCTCGGCGTCCGGGCTCAGCTGGCGCGGCACGAAGATGTCGTCCACCGCCGACGAGATGTTGACCACCTGCTCGCCCGGCAGCTGCAGCGCGTCCATCGCCTCGCGCCGCGAGTGGCCGGAAATGGCCAGCAGCAGCTCGGCGTTTTTCAGGCTTTGCAGCTTGCGGTAGTACCAGTTGGCGACGTTGGGATCGGTCAGGTAGGTTTCCTTGCGGATCAGCGGGATCAGGTCGTACAGCGTGACGGCGGTGTCGAACTGGTTGCGGCTGTGCAGCACCGAGGTGCAGGCGTCCTCGCCCAGGCCCTCGAACAGGCTGGAGATGTGCACCACGTCCGGCTTCAGGCTGGCCAGGTAATGCTCGCGCAGCTGCTCGGCGGCGCGCAGGCGCCAGTGGTTGAGCGGCTGGTGCTCCCAGATCTGCGCCGGCAGCGTGTAGCCGCTGATGTGGCTTTGCGGCAGGAACTGGCCGAGCGTCTGGCGCAGCTTGGCCACGGCGTCCGGGAAGTGGTGGTTGACCACCACCCGCAGGTCATGGTTGCCGGCCTGGCGCAGCATGCCTTGCAGCAGGGCCATCGAATAGCGGCCGATGCCGCGGTTGGTGCTGGAGCCCTGGCAGGCTTGCAGGTCGATTACGATACGCATAGTGGTCGGTCAGGAATGAGGGGCCTGGCGGCGGGCGCGGCGCAGGTCGTCGAAGACCTGGCGCGCCGCTTCCGGCAGGCTGTCCAGGTCGGCGGGCGCGGGCACAGCGGCGTCCGCGTGGGTGTTGTTCAGTTGCAGGCGCATCTTCAGCGCGCGCATCGGCTGCACCAGGAACGGCACGCGCGATACCAGGCGGCGCAGGAAGAACGACAGTTGGGGGCGCGCCACCACGAAGCGCATGGCGCGGCCGGCCAGGCCCTTGGCGCGGCGCAGCACGGCGCCGCGGGCGCGCCGCGGCAGCGCGCGCAGCCAGGCGCGCAGGCGGCTCAGGCGCAGCTTGCCCTCGCGCAGCGGCCGGGTGATGCGCCACGACAGGCTGGCGTACACCGCGCCCAGGGTCTGCTCGGCCACATCGGCGGCGGCCGCGCGCGCGTTCAGGTGCGGCAGCTGCGCCTCGGCGCGGTGGGCGCGGCCGCTCATCTCGGCCAGTTGCTGCTCGGCGCGGTTGGCGCGCTGCTGCTCGGCGTCCAGCCGCTCGAATTTCTCGCGCCATTCGCGCACGTGGGCCTGGGCCCAGATGCGCGACTCCTGCGACGCCGCTTCCGCCTCGGCGGTGCGGCGGCGCCATTCGGCCAGCGGGTGGCTGTAGTGATGGTCCTCGGCCAGCACGAAGTCGTCGGCCGGGTGCGGCGGCAGGGCCAGCGCGGCGGCCAGCGCCGCCTGTTCCTCGGCCACGTAGAACTGGTTGTAGCCGTCGGCGTGGGCCAGGCGGTAGCGCGCCGCCTGCAGCGCGTCCAGCGGCGTGACGCCGTCGCCGCGCAGCACGATGATCCACGGCCGCCAGCGTTGCAGGTCCAGCCCGCCAAGGGCGGCGCTGTCGACCAGGCGCAGGAAATGCAGCGCGCCGTCCAGGTGCTGCTCGCAGATGGCGTTCAGCGTCTGCAGTTCGACCTGGTGCGCGACCACCTCGCGGCCGGCGGCGCGCTGTTGCTGCGCCAGCGCGGCGTCAAAGGTCGAGGCGCCGGGGGCGTCGACCTGGTACCAGGCGCGCTCGCCGGGCGCGGCGGCGGCGGCCAGCGCCAGGTTGATGTCGGCCGGGCGCGCGATGCGCAGGCGGCGCAGCAGCGCCGGCGCGGTCTCCAGGTTGACGCCGTGCCAGCCGCGCGCGTAGAACGCCTGGGTGGCGTTGCTGTGCAGCGGGTCGCCGGCGGCGGTGTCGAGGTACTGGCCGCGTTCGATGTGGCCCAGCGCGCGCATCAGCAGCACGTCTTCACAATTGTGGGCGTAGCAGGTCATGCTCATGGTTGCGCAACTCCGTGTTCGATCTCGATGTCAGGGTTCAGCCAGGCGGTGCCTTCAAAGTAGCTGTGCTGGAGGTTCATCACCTCGAACACCAGCGCCAGGTCGCGCCATTCGTAGTTCTGGCCGAGGTGGTTGTCGCTGCTGTGCAGCGCGGTCGCCACCGAATAGCTGCCGGGCCCCAGCAGCAGAGGGAAGCGCCAGTGGGCGCGGAAGCGCTGGCCGGCGCGCATGCCGTTGAGCGGCGCCAGCTTGTGGAAGGTGTTGGTGCCGAAGACCGCCTGGCCCAACCGGTCCTTGATGCGGAAGCCCAGCGTCAGCTCGGGAATGTCGGCATGCACCGCCACCTCGATGCACAGGTCGACCAGACTGCCGGTGCCGTGCACCTCGGCCGGCGTGCCGTCCGCCTTCAGCAGCGCGATCGACTGCACGGTGGCCTCGCCGGTGCCGGAGATGGTCTGCACCTTGCCGCTGTCCAGCGTTTCCTGGCGCACGTCCACGCCCTCGCGCTCGGCCAGCATGGCGTTGTACAGGTCCATGATTTCCTCCGGCGAGCCTTCCTTGCTGACGCGGCCCTTGTCGAGCAGGATGGCGCGGTCGCAGATCGACTGGATGGCGCCCTTGTCGTGCGAGACGATCAGCAGCGTGGTGCCCTCGGCGCGGAAGGCGCGAATGCGCTCAAAGCTCTTGTGCTGGAAATAGGCGTCGCCGACCGACAGCGCCTCGTCGACGATCAGCACGTCGGGACGGCGGGCGGTGGCCACCGCGAACGCCAGCCGCATCTGCATGCCGCTGGAGTACACGCGCACCGGCTGGTCCAGGTATTCGCCGATTTCGGCAAAGGCCTCGATCTCCGGCATCAGGCGGGTGACGTCGTCGGCGCTCAGGCCGATCAGCTGGCCGGCCATGTAGGCATTCTGGCGGCCGGTGAAGTCCGGGTGGAAGCCCATGCCCAGCTCCAGCATGGCGGCCACGCGGCCGTGCATGGTCACGCTGCCGGTGGTGGGCGCGGCAGTGCCGGTGATCAGCTTCAGCAGCGTGCTCTTGCCGGCGCCGTTGATGCCGATGATGCCCAGCGCCTGGCCGGGCTGGACGCTGAAATTGATGTCCTGCAGCACCCAGATGTCCTGGTGCCGCGGCTTCGAGGGCAGCAGCCATTCGAGCAGGCGCGCGCGGTGGCTGGGATAGCGTTTGTAGGCCTTGCCCAGATGCGATACTTGAATGCTGCCGTTCACAGTTCGTCCACCATTTCTCCCGCGCGGCGGCGGAACAGTTGCATGCCCAGCAGGCACAGGATGACGGCCAGCACGGCGGCCGGCAGCAGGCCGCGCCAGTGCGGCAGGTGGCCATGCACCAGGATGTCCTGGTAGCCCTGGATCAGCGGCGCCATCGGATTGTAGGCCAGCAGCGGGCGCACCTCGTCCGGCAGCACGCTGGCCGGGTAGACCACCGGCGTGAACCAGAACCAGAATTGCAGGCTGATCGAGAAGAACTGGCCGACGTCGCGGAAAAACACGTTGAGCACGCCGAGGATCATGCCGAGGCCGATGGCCAGCAGCACCTGCAGCGCCAGCAGCGGGAACACCGCCAGGAACACCCAGCCGGGGAAGTTGCCCGAGATGACCAGGAAGGCGGTGAACAGGCCGAAGATGATGGCGAAATTGACGCCGGCGTTGCACACCACGATGATGGGCAGGCACAGGCGCGGGAAATTGATTTTCTTGATCAGGCCGGCGTTATCGAGGAAGACCGACTGCGCCTTGGTGGTGATCTCGGCGAACAGGTTCCAGGTCAGCACGCCGGCGCACAGGTAGATGCTGTAGGCGAAGGCCGAGCTGGCGCCGGCCAGGCGGTTGTGCATCACCTGCGAGAAGATCACCGTGTACACCACGATCATGGCCAGCGGATTAAGCACGGTCCAGGCGGCGCCGAGGATCGAGTTGCGGTATTTCGACTGGAATTCGCGCTGCACGCTGCCGAGGATGAAGCCGCGGTAGTTGGCGAGATTCTGCAGGCGGCCGAGGACGATCATGGTCGGGCTCCCGGCGGGCGGTGGAACAGGCTGTGTAATGTCATGGGTTGGGACAAAGTGACGCCGCGCGGGCGGCGAAAAAAAAGCGCGCAATTATAACGCGCCGAGGATGTTGTCAGGCGCACATCACGGCCCCTCGACCAGCTTCTGCAATCCCTGCGGATCGACAATCACCAGTCCCTGGCTGCCCTTCTGGATAATGCCCTGCTGCACCAGCGCGGTCAGCGCCCGCGTCACGCTCTCGCGGCTGGTGTTGATCATGTTGGCGATGTCCTGGTGGGTCGGCAGGTTTTTCACCACCTCCGGCGCGCCCGGCTGCTCGGACGGCGACTTCATCTGCACCAGATAGGTGTAGATGCGGCGCGTGGTGTTGTTGATGCTGAGCAATGAGCGGAATTCCGAGTCGCGCTGGATCTTTTCGGCCAGGTGGCGCAGCATCATGTTGGCCACCGACGGCGAGTGCGAGAACAGGTGCAGCGCGGCCGGCGCCGGCAGGAAGGCCACCAGCACCGAGTTCATCGCCACCACCGAGGCGGTGCGCTGGCTGCCGTTGATGACCGCGATCTCGCCGAAGAAGTCGCCCGGCGCCAGCATGCGCAGGCCGATCGCGCGGCCGTCCTCGGTGACGTCGATCACCTGCAGCTGGCCCGACAGCAGGAACAGCAGGCCGTCGCCGGCCGCGCCCTTTTGCAGCACGATGTCGCGCTTGGCGTACTGGCGGAAGCGCAGCTCCGGCTTCAGGCGCTGCACCTCCTCATCGCTCAGCCCGGCCAGCAGCGGAATGCGGCGCAGGTGCACCTGCACATTCTGTGCGGACGCCTCGTTGCCTTCGGCGGCAGGCTGGGCCAGCTGTTCGGTGGTGGTCGGTTTATTCATCGCTTGTACTCACGGCGCGGCGGCTGTGCCGCCCGGCCTAAAACATTACTTATACACAATTTTGCCGCGTTCGACGCAGATTGTTGCAGTTTGTTTCAGCTGTCACAGGTTGGACCAGCGCCAGCTCAGCTGGATCTGGTGCGCATCGTACTGGAACAGCGAGATGTTCTCCCGGTTGCGCACCTGGCGCCATTCGAACTGCACGGTCTGGTCGCGCCGCACCGCGTAGCTCAGCACGCTGCGCAGCACCACGTTGTTCTGCTTGCGCGTGACATCGATCAGGCCGGGCGAATACGGCGTCTCGCCGCGCCAGCGCTGGCCGGTCAGTTCCAGCTCGGCCTGCAGCGAGTCGCGCAGCATGCGGCGGCCATACAGCCGCGCCGACCAGCCGCTGCGGTCGCCGCCGGGGCGGGCGGCGTTGCCGAAGTCGCGCTGGTAGCCGATGGCGGCCTGGGCCTGGCTGGTGTCGTTCTGGTAGCCCAGCACGTTGCGCAGTTCCAGGGTGGTCGAGTCGAAATGCGCCAGCGTGTTGTAGCTGGTGCGGGTCACGCTGCCGAGCACACTGTAATCATAGCCCTTGGGCAGCTTCAGTGGCGGCGCCGCGCGCAATTGCAGCTGCGCCTGCTGCTGGTACAACACCCCGCCCAGCGTCAGCGCCCCCAGCAGGGCAGAGCTGCGCATCTGCCAGCGCGCCAGCCGCCACGGGTGCTCGGCGCCGACAAACAGCGACGCCGAGTTATACGCCGACAGGTGGTCGTATTGGCGCAGGTGCACCTGCGCGAAGGCGAGGTCGCCATCGGCGTCGAGGTCGCGCAGGTAGTCGCCCGACACCACGCTGTAATGGTCGCTGTGCGGCTTGTACTCGGGCAGCAGCTCCAGCGGCACGCCGTTGCTATCGGTAAAGATCGGGAAGCTGGCGCCCTGGTTGACGTTGCTGTCGTAGCCGCGCGCCGCGTTCAGGCCCCACAGCACCTGCGCCTTCCAGCGGTAGCAGCCCTGGGCGCGCTGCTGGGCGATGATGTCGCGGATGCCCGGCGGCGGCTGGAATTCGCGCTCGATGCGCAGGAACAATGCCTCGGCATCGGCGTCGTTGCCCAGCGCGCACTGGATCATGGCCAGGTCCAGCCACTCGCCGGCGTGCTGCGGGCCGCGCGCGATCAGCCGCTCCAGGATCAGGCTGGCGTCGGCGCGGCGGCCCTCGGCGATCGACTGCATGGCGCTCAGGTACAGGTCTTCGTCAACCGGCGCCTGCTGCGCAGAGGCCCCTGTGGCCAGCAGCATGCCGCTCAGCAGGGCTAACAGGTATTTCTTCACAAAACTCCTTGTTGCGGCAGGCTCGCCACCAGGGTGTACAGGGTAGTCGGGTGCTGCTTGCCGCGCAAGGTCAGTTCGCCGATGCGCTGCAGCGGGTGGCGCCGGCACAGCGCCGCCGTGCCTGGCCCGATCACCACGTCGTGCGGCAGGTCGCGCGCGGCCGTCTCCAGCCGCGAGGCGACGTTGACGCTGTCGCCGACCGCAGTATAAATGCTGCGCGCCGCCGAGCCGAAATCGCCGGCCATCGCGCGCCCGCTCTCGATGCCGATGCGGACCCGGATCGGCGCCTGGCCCTGGCGCTGGCGCGCGGCGTTGAAGCTGGCCATCGCGGCCAGGATGGCGGCGGCCGCGTCCAGCGCCTGGTCGGCGTGGTCCGGCACCGGCAGCGGCGCGCCCCAGAACGCCACCAGGCCGTCGCCGGTGAACTTGTCCAGCGTGCCGTGCGCCGCCAGCACCGGGCCGGTCAGGCAGTCGAGGAAGGCGCGCGTCAGCTCGGCCGCCTGCTCCAGCGGCAGCGCCGCCACGTGGCCGGTATAGCCCTGCATGTCGGCGATCAGCGTGGTCACTTCGCAATGGCTGGGCTTGAGCGGGTCGGAGAGATTGCTGCGCAGTAATTCATCGACGACGGCGTCGGCCACGTACTGGCGCAGCGTGTCGAGCAGGCGGCGCGACTGCCGCTGCGACATCTGCCAGGCGAACGGCACGCCGACCGCCAGCAGGAACAGCTGGGCCAGCAGCGGGCCGCTCGGGCTGAACAGGGCGTCGTGCGGCGCCATCTGCCAGGCCAGCGCCAGCCACAGCGCGGCGGCCGCCGCCAGCACCGCCACGTTGACCAGCGCGGCGGTGCGGCGCAGCGTCCAGCTGCACAGGGCGATGGTGGCGCCGGCGTACAGCACCGCGATCAGCCGGCCCGGCCACGGCGCCGGCGCCAGCCCGGCGCGCGCGTCCAGCTGGGCGGTGAGGGCGGCGGCGTGGACCAGCAGGCCGCTGGTCGAGGCCGACAGCGGCGTGGCCACGCGGTCGGCCAGTCCCAGCGAGGACGAGCCGATCAGCACCAGCTTGTCGCGCAGCAGCGCGGCCGGCGCGCTGAGGTCGAGGATCATGCTGGCCGGAATGACGTTATAGGCTTCCCATTGCAGCCGGTAGGGCAGGCGGCGCAGGCCGTCGCCCTCCTGCATGCCGCCGGTGGGGCCGCGCAGCGGGGCGGCTGTTGCGCCGCCGCCACAGCAATTGAGCAGCGCCAGCGACAGCGTCGGGTAGGCGCGGCCGGCAAACCAGGTCTGCATCGGCAGCCGGCGGATGACGCCGTCGGCATCCGGCACGAAACCGATGTTGCCGATGTGGGCGGCCTGGGCCAGCCCGGCGTGGTTGGCGATGTAGCCGCTGGCCGCCACCGCCTCGCCCTGGCGCGGCGCCGGCTGGCCGCCGGTCAGCTGGCCCACCCGCAGCGGCGTGTTGCCGTTGTAATCAAAGGCTTGCGGCAGCACCAGCGGACCGTGCTGGCTCAACATCGCCAGCCGGGCGTCGCCGCCGACGTCGGCTTTTTCCGGCAGCACCAGGTCGAGCGCCACGCCGCGCGCGCCATACTCGCCTAATAATTGCTCAATCATGGTGGCGATGCGCTCGCGCGGCCACGGCCACGGCCCCGCCGCCGCCAGGCTGGTTTCGTCGATGTCGATCACCGCCACCCGCTGCTCGGTCCGGGCCGAGGCCTGGCGGCGGATGAACTGGTCGCGCAGCCACTCGTCGGCGCCGGTCCACGCCAGGCCGGTCTGCGGCCACTGACTGCAGACGGCCAGCAGCAGCGCCGCCAGCGCGATCAGGCGGCGCGCGGCTGCTGTGGATATGACGTGTGGCAAATAAGGCAACTTCATCAAGGCAGAGACGGCATGCGCGGTAAAGTAGGTTGTGGTTGGGCGGGCCGGAGGCCGGGCAGGGCGCGGCCGTGAGGTGTAACAAAAAGTGAAAAAGGGTAACAGGCGTGGCTAGTCCGGCTACGACAGACTACAGTGTATCCTAGAGTCAAGTGTCTGCGTGCGAATGTGACGTGCATCACAGGAATTATTTTGCAGTAGCCGCACAATGGTGCCCAAAGGAGTAATGGATATGTGGTCTCAATTTTCGCCGAATCATACGCTGCGCAGCTGGCGCCGCCTCGCTGCGGGCGCGGCATTGCTGGCCTGCGGGGCGTTCGCTCATGCGGGCGAGGCCGGCCGCATCGTGTTCGTCACCGGCGAGGTGCAAGCCGATAACCGCCGGGTGGCGCTGAACGACGCCGTCCAGGAAGGCCAGGAGCTGAGCACCGGCAAGGATGGCTTTGTCTATCTGAAAACCGTGGATGATGGCCTGCTGATCCTGCGCCCGTCCAGCCGCGCACGCATCGTTTCCTACCACGTGGACCGCGCCGTGCCGTCCAACACGCGCGTCAAGCTGGAACTGCTGTCGGGCGTGGCGCGCAGCGTCTCGGGCACCGCCGTCAAGCAAGCGCGCCAGAATTTCCGCTTCAACACGCCGGTGGCCGCCATCGGTGTGCGCGGCACCGACTTCACCGTATTTACCGACCAGGACAGCTCCAGCGTCACCGTGCTGTCCGGCGCGATTGTCATGAGCGGCTTTGGCGGCAACTGCCTGCCGACTGGCGGCGGCCCGTGCGAACACCAGGCCAGCCGCGAACTGGCGGCCGGTCAGAGCGGCCAGATGCTGCGCGTGAAGCGCGGCGAGGCGGCGCCCCAGTTGTTGAACAGCAACAGCTCGTCGCCGGACGCCGTGTCGCCGCCGCGCAGCGATGAGCCGTCCGCCAAGAGCGCCGGTGGCGGTCAGGCGCTGAACGAGCCTGCGCTGGACGTGCAAAAGTCGGCGCTGTTGCTGCAGCAGGTGCGCAATGTCGGCAAGAATGATGCGCCGCCGATCACCGTCACGCCGCCGGAAGTGGTGGTCAACCCGCCAGCCGTGGTGCCTGCCGCGAGCGAGCTGGTGTGGGGCCGTTGGGCCGCAGTGGCCGACCAGGCGCCGACCATCGACGCCACGCCGCTGCTGGCGGCCGGTGGCAAGCGCGTGGCATACAACTCGTACTACACCATTGTCCGCACCAAGGGCGCCGATTGGGAAATTCCGCAACAGGGTTCGGTTGGCTTCGTCCTGCGCGACAGCGAGGCGTTTGTGATGAACAATGTCACCCAGTTGGCGAGTGCCGCCGCGCTGCAAAACGGCCAGTTGCAGGTGGACTTCGATAAGAAAACTTTCAGCACCGGTTTCGATTTACTGACTGGCACTGAAACATTTAAATTGCAAGCCACGGGTTTCGTTGGCGCCAATGGCGATCTCAGTGGTAACAGCCAATTCGTTAAGCCGACCAATATGAATGTTAGTGGTTCGCTGGGCGCCAACAATAATGCGGCCTATATATTCTCCACACGGTTGGACGATAAGCGCACCGCCAATGGCGTGACCTACTGGACCAAGTAAACTAGTCGCTGAATTAACAAATGCCGCGTTAAGCGGCATTTTTTTTGTCCCTATGATTCGTGCGCGCCGATATTCTATTTTTTAATATGCTAAAACCCCTTATTAACTTGTCGTGTGATTGTGATCGCTGCGTAAACATTAAGCAGTCAGCACTATTGATTTCGCCATAAGCTTCTCGCATAATGCATCTCGCACTTTTTTATACAAAAAATCGTAAAAAAAGGGAGGTTTCGCAGTTTCGTGTGACGTCCGTCACAAAAAACTACGCAACCTTCTGCCATGATGGCTGCCGTAGTACTGCAAGCTGATTGCTGTATAGCGCAGAAATTTATTAATCCTTAGGAGTTTACTGAATGGCTACCACTACCGCCGCTACCGCTACTGATATCCAAACCCTGTACGTAGCGTACTTCAATCGTCCAGCAGATCCGCTGGGCCTGCAGCTGTGGCTCAACAGCGGTGCGTCGATCCAGACCATCGCCAACGGTTTCTCGGGTTCCGACGAATACAAAGCCACCTACGCTGGCAAGACCCCGCTGGACCTGGTTGACTCGATCTACATGAACCTGTTCGGTCGTCACGCCGAGCCAGCAGGCCTGCTGTTCTGGGCAAGCCGCCTGCAAGCTGGTCAAGACACCTTCGCTTCGATCGTTCTGACCATCGCTAAAAACGCGCAAGACGACGGCACCAACAACGACCTGACCGCCATCACCAGCAAAGTGTCGGCTGCTACCGCCTTCACCACCTCGCTGAACACCGCCGCTGAAATCCGTGGCTACGACGGCGCTGCTGCCAACGCCGTGGTAAAACAGTGGCTGGCTACCGTGACCAACCCGACCAACCTGGCAACCGCGACCACCGACGCCGCGCTGCAAGCCGTGTCGACCGCTGCGACCGCTGCTCACGACAACACCGTCAACAACCCACTGACCATCACCCTGACCGCAGGCGTGGACACCGGTTCGGCCTTCGTTGGCGGCGCTGGTAACGACACCTTCAACGCCAGCACCCTGACCGGCGGCGTACAAGCCTTCTCGGCACTGGACAGCCTGGACGGCGGCGCTGGTATCGACACCCTGAACATCATCGACACCAGCACTGGCGGTAGCTTCACCGTGGCCCCATCGGCCAAAGTGCAAAACATCGAAATCGCCAACATCACCTCGGCAAGCAACACCGTGACCGCTGACGTTTCGGGCTGGACCGGCCTGACCAACGCCAACGTGGTATCGACTGGCGGCGCGACCCTGACCGCTGCTACCACCACCGCAGTTGCTGAAACTGACTCGGCTCTGGCTGGCGGCGCGATCGTTATCTCGGGTGGCTCGTCGGCTAACGTGTCGGCTTCCAAAGTTGTTGCTGGCACCATCACCGTTGGTGGC
This sequence comes from Duganella sp. 1224, assembly GCF_013408245.1. Classification (GTDB taxonomy): domain Bacteria; phylum Pseudomonadota; class Gammaproteobacteria; order Burkholderiales; family Burkholderiaceae_D; genus Rugamonas. The sequence continues at coordinate 550,815 of NZ_JACBYS010000002.1, read as the reverse complement.
GTGACCGGCGACGTAGTTGTGACCGCTGCAGCTACCGCTGGTGCGGCTAACGCCTCGGTTGGTACCGTGACCGTGAACGGTGGCAAAACCGTGACCGTGACCGAAAACCTGACCGGTTCGACCGCTGACACCACCAAGACCGTGGCTGGCGGCGCAATCAACGTCAACGGCACCGGCATCACCACCACCGTTTCGGTTAAGCAAACCGCTTCGGCTGCTGCCACCAGCACCGTTGGCTCGATCGCTACCGGCGTTGTGACCATCAAGGACGCAAACTTCAATTCGGCTACCACCGCTGGCACCATCACCACCGCCACCGTTGACGGCTACAAGACTGGTTCGTCGGTTCAGTCGAACGCTCTGACGTCGCTGACCCTGGCTAACTCGGACGCCGCCGCTACGATCTCCGTGATCGCTAACGCCGCCGCCGCTGTTGCTGCTCCAACCACCCTGAACCTGACCGTGAACAACGCGGCTGGTACCCTGGATCTGGAAAACAGCGCTAACGCCGCTAACCAGGTTTACAAGACCCTGAACGTTACCACCGCAACCAAAGACTCCGCTCTGGCAGTGACCGGCGCGATCGTTCAGACCCTGGCAATCTCGGGCACCAACGCCGTTGACATGAGCGGCTCGACCCTGACCGCCCTGAAAACCGTTACCGTGTCCGGCGCAGCTGGCGTGAAAGGTGACTTCAGCGGCGCGAACGTCACCAGCGTTGACGCCTCGGCTTCGACCGGCAAAAACACCGTGATCGTGGACGCAACCAAAGCCACCTACAAAGGCGGCGCTGGCGTGGACGTGGTTACCCTGACCGCAGCTGCTCCTCTGAAGGCTGTGACCCTGGGCGCCGGCGATGACACCATCATCCTGCAATCCCTGGCTACCACCAACGGCGTGACCATCGATGGCGGCACTGGCACCAACACCGTGCAGACCACCTACGCCCTGGCAAGCAGCAACACCGACGCGCACACCGAACTGGTGAACTTCAGCAAGCTGGCTGTGAGCGGCGCTATCGACACCTCGACCACCGCTGGCACCATCAACCTGGTGAACTTCGGCACCAAGTCGTACATCGATATCCTGGGCAACATCACCACCGCTGCTGCTGGTAAAGACCTGACCATCGCTTCGCTGGATTCGAACGGTACCGTCGAATTCAACGGCGCTGCCACCGGCGCAGGTAACATCATCGTTGCTGTGAACAACGCCTCGTCGAACACCGCAGACGTGCTGACCGTGAAGCTGAACGCTACCGCTGCTGGCGCAGCGAACGCCTTCGGCACCGTGGTTGCTGCGAACGTGGAAACCGTCAACGTGAACTCGACCACCGGTGACACCACCGCTGCCAAGATCGCTGCTGACGTCAACACCGTAGCAGTGAACGCTGCGGCTGCTACCACCGTTGTTGCTACCGGCAACGTGGCTCTGGACCTGACCGGTTCGACCCTGACCGCTGTGACCAAGGTTGACGCTTCGGCTGCAACCGGCGGCGTGAAAGTGGACCTGTCGGCTGCCGCTGCCGCTGTTACCTACCTGGGCGGTTCGGGTGTTGACACCGTCAAGCTGAGCAGCTTGGCAAACACCGTTACCCTGGGTGGCGGCAAAGACGTGGTTGACGCTTCGGCTGCAACCAGCACCGCAACCGTGTTCTCGACCATCAAGGACCTGGCTGCTGGCGATACCGTCAAGTTCGCTGCTGTGACCAACGACATCAACGGCGTTGCATGGGTGAGCGGCGCGAAACTGGGCGCTGCCATCACCAGCCCATTCGGCGACATCTTCTCGCTGCTGAATGCCGCTACTGCTGGTAACGCTGGCCACGCTGTGACCTGGTTCCAATTCAACGGCGACACCTACGTTGTTCAGGATAACGCCGCTGCTGGTACCTTCACCGCCGGCAGTGACCTGCTGATCAAGTTGACCGGTATCCACGATCTGAGCAACTCGACCCTGACCACGGCTGGCGCCCTGACCGTTGTTTAATTAACGGTCTGATGACGGGAGGGCAACCTCCTGTCTGAGGTCTTCGAATCCCGCCCTTTGGGGCGGGATTTTTTATTTTGTGACCCTGCCACACGATGCAAGTGTAAAAAATGTGACACAGATCACATTTTGTAATGCTTTTGAGCGATAATGCTGCATCCTGTCAATTCTCGTAAGTGACGAGTAGCGGCCTGCCAGAGCGGCCCGCGTTCAACCTGCCTTGTGACGCCTTCCATGAAAAAACTTCTAGAACCCAAAAACGAGATCATTCAGGTCCTTTCATCTTTTAAAAAGACCTTTGTGACCGTGGGCGTATTCAGCGCCATCACCAATCTGCTGATGCTGGTGCCCTCGTTGTATATGCTGCAGGTATATGACCGGGTGCTGGCCAGTCGCAACGAGTTGACGCTGGTCATGCTCACCATCATCATGTTGGGCGCGTATTTGCTGATGAGCGGGTTGGAACTCGTGCGTAGTTTCGTCTTGGTGCGCATCGGCGCCCGTTTCGATATTGAATTGAACAAGCGTGTGTACACTGCTGCATTTGAGCAGAACTTGAAGCGTGTTGGCGGCAATGCCGGCCAAGCGCTGCAGGACCTGACCAACATCCGACAATTCCTGACGGGCAACGCATTGTTCGCCTTCTTCGATGCGCCATGGTTCCCGATTTACCTGATTGTGATTTTCCTGTTCGAGCCATCGCTGGGGCTGTTCGCCTTGGGTGGTACGATCGTGCTGATCATTCTGGCTTTTGTAAACGAGCGCGTTACCCACAAACCCCTGGCAGAAGCCAATATGATGGCCATTACGTCCAGCGCGCTGGCGACGAATAACTTGCGCAATGCCGAAGTGATCGAATCCATGGGGATGCTGCCGAGCTTGTTGAACCGCTGGTTCAAGACGCATTCCTTGTTCCTGCGCCTGCAGGCGGATGCCAGCGAGAAGGCTGGCTGGATCCAGTCGATCACCAAGTTCGTGCAGGTGTCGCTGCAGTCGCTGGTGCTGGGCTTCGGCGCGCTGCTGGTTATCGAAGGCAAAATCTCCTCGGGTATGATGATTGCGGCCTCGATCCTGGTGGGTCGTGCGTTGGCACCAGTGCAGCAAGTAATCGGCGTCTGGAAAAGCTACAGCAATACACGCAGTGCGTACGAGCGCTTGGTGGCGCTGCTGGGCAACAATCCTCAGCGCCCGGCCGGCATGGAACTGCCCAAGCCGCAAGGTGTGCTGACGGTTGAAGGTGTGACCGCCGCTCCGCCGAACGTAAATATGGCGGTGTTGAAAGGCATTACCTTTGGCATTCAGCCGGGCGATGTGCTGGGCGTGATCGGCCCCAGCGGCTGCGGCAAGTCGACCCTAGCGCGTTTGATGGTGGGCGTCTGGCCTAGCGCGGTCGGCAAAGTGCGCCTGGACGGCGCCGACATCTACCAATGGAACAAGGCCGAACTGGGGCCGCATATTGGTTACCTGCCGCAGGAGATCGAATTGTTTGGTGGTACCGTCAGCGAAAACATTGCCCGGTTTGGCGAGATTGACGCGGACAAGGTGGTGGAGGCCGCCAAGCGCGCCGGCGTGCATGACATGATTCTGCATCTGCCGGATGGCTACGACACCCGTCTGGGCGACGGCGGCGCGGGCTTGTCCGGCGGCCAGAAACAGCGTCTGGGCCTGGCACGCGCAATGTACGGCGATCCCTCTCTGATCGTGTTGGATGAACCCAATTCCAATCTGGATGATGTCGGCGAGGCGGCGCTGATCAATGCCGTGAATGACCTGCGACAGCACGGAAAGACGATCGTGTTGATTACCCACCGGACCTCCGCGATTGCTGCCACCAACAAGTTGCTGTTGTTACGAGATGGTACGGTCAATATGTTTGGCGGTACCCAGGATGTGCTCAATGCGCTGAACGAGGCCAACCAGAAGATGGCACAGCAGCAAGCTCAAGCCCAGGCGCAAGCCCAGGCTCAGGCGCAAGCCCAGGCACAGGCGCAGGCACAAGCCCAAGTACTGGCCGAGATGCAGGCTGCCGCTACGGCCCGCGCGAAGGAACAGGAGTAAATATGAGTAATTTGAGTGTTAATACCAAAGGAGCCACCGAAGTCGTCGCACACGATGTGACACCGATGGATGTGAATACCGATGCCAGTGCCTACGCCCGTATCGGCTGGGTGATTGTGCTGGTCGGTGTACTCGGTTTCATTCTGTGGGCATCGCTCGCGCCGCTGGACAAAGGCGTGCCGATGCAGGGCACGGTAGCGAAAGAGGGCAGCCGCAAGTCGATCCAGCATCAGACTGGCGGCACGATTCAGGACATCCTGGTCAAGGATGGTGATGTGGTGAAAGCTGGTCAAGTGCTGGTGCGCCTCAATCCGACCATTGCCAAAGCGCAGGCAGAAACCTCGCGTGCGCAATTCATCGTGGCCCGTGCGAGCGAAGCTCGTCTGCTGGCCGAGCGTGATGGCCTGACCAAGCTGACGTTTCCTGACGTCCTGCTAAAAGAAAAGTCGGATCCGCGTGTCGCGGAAGCCATGGAACTGCAAACGCAATTGTTCAACTCGCGCCGTACCTCGCTCAGCAGCGAGTTGCAAGCGTACGACGAGAATATCGCCGGCCTTAAATCGCAACTTGCCGGCCTCAAAGATTCCCGCGCCAGCAAGCAAAGCCAGAACGCCATTGTTAAAGATCAGCTCGACAATATGCGGGATTTGGCGAAGGACGGTTATGTGGCGCGTAGCCGGATGCAGGAAGTCGAGCGCTTGTTTGTGCAGCTGAACGGATCAATCTCGGAGGACGATGGCAACATCGGCCGCATTCAGCGTCAGATCGCTGAAACCACACTCCGTCGTCAACAGCGCGCCTCTGATTACCAGAAAGAAGTACGAACTCAGCTGTCCGATGTACAACGCGAAGCCGACTCGTTGGATAGTCGTCTGCAAGGACAGGACTATGAGCTGGCGGCCACCGAAGTCAAGGCACCGGTGGACGGGACCGTCGTTAACCTGGCGGTATTCACCAAGGGCGGCGTGGTGGGGCCTGGCATGCGAATGATGGATATCGTACCGAGCGACGATGCGCTGGTGGTGGAAGGCCAGTTGCCGGTGAATTTGATTGACCGTGTTCATACCGGGCTGGAAGTGGAACTGTTGTTCTCCGCCTTTAATTCCAACCGCACGCCGCATATTCCGGGTGAACTGATCCAGGTATCTGCCGACCGCACCGTGGACGAACACACCGGCCAGCCTTACTACAAGGTCCGTGCCCGTGTAACCAAGGAGGGCCAGAAGCTGATCGCTGCCAAGAACCTCAATATTCGTTCCGGTATGCCAGTGGAAATGTTCGTCAAGACCGGGGAGCGCACGATGGCTAGCTATCTGCTGAAGCCTGTATTCGACCGCGCCAAGTCGGCGATGGTGGAGGATTGACGTGAAGATTAAGCGAGCAATTTCCCGGCTGCCCGCCTTACGCGGTGTGGTTGGTGCCATGGCGGCCGCTGGCGCACTGCTAGTCAGTGGCCACGCTTCTGCTATCAGCCTGATGCAGGCTTACGAGGCTGCGCTGAACAATGATCCGACCTACCGCAGTGCGCTGCACGACGCGCAAGGGGGCAAGGAATATGCGGTGCTGGGTCGTTCCAACTTGTTGCCGAACATATCTGCCAATTATGCGGCCAGCAAGAACCGCGCGGATCAGGTTACCTATAATTCCGCTGGGCAGGGTTTTGCCGACCACCCTGAATATTACAGCCGCTCACGCAGCGTGACGCTGCGTCAACCTGTATTCAGCCTGGATGCATGGGCGCGCTACAAACAGGGGAAAGCGCAAACCGACTATAGTGATTCGACCTATACCGCGCAGTTGCAGGACACCATGCTGCGGGTCAGCAGCGCTTACGTCGACGTGTTGTTCGCTGCGGAGCAGGTTCGCCTTGCGGCCGCCCAGCGTGACGCCTATGCCGAGCAAAAAAAGGTCAATGACCGCATGTTCGAAAAAGGCGAGGGTACCCGCACCGATATGCTGGAAACCCAGTCTAAGCTTGATCTGGCGGAAGCCCAGTTGTTGGAAGCCCAAGATAATTTGCAAGTGTTGCGCGCCACGCTAGGAACAATCATTGGTCAACAGGACTTTGAGATCGACGCGTTAGCGCCTAATTTCCGTATCGCCCCCATGCCTGAGGGCGGCCTGGAAACCTGGGTCAAGACGGCACTGGAACACAATCCCAATATCGAGGCACAGACTTACGCCATCGAGGCGGCAAAACAGGAGGTGAACAAGAACCGCGCTGGTCATACTCCACGTGTCGATTTTGTCGCCAGCTATACCAAGGCGAATTCGGACACGCTGAATACCTACAATCAGGATCAGACCATACGGGCTATTGGTGTGCAGATTAACATTCCTTTATATTCCGGCGGTGCGGTAAGTGCCAGTACCCGCCAGGCCGCAGCCGGTCTGGAAAAGGCGCGTGACGAACTGCAAATACGTACCGACAAAGTGATGCTCGATTTGCGCAAGCAATACACGACGGTGATCAGCAGCGTGTCTCGCATTCGTGCTCTGGATCAGGCGGTCGTCTCCGGCGAATTACTGTTGAAAGCGACGCAGCAGAGTATCAAAGGTGGTATTCGTATTAATCTCGACTTGCTGAATGCACAGGCACAGTTGAATACGACATACCGCGATCTGGCCCAGGCACGCTATAACTATCTGATGGCCTCGCTGCGGTTGCGCGCGGCAGCGGGCGTCATTAGCGTGGACGACATACGTGAGGTTGGTAACTATTTCCACTGAGCGATGACGCAGCGATCCCAAGGCAGCCGTATGGCTGCCTTTTTTTTTGGGGGGGGAGGAGCTTATACCGCAGCCGGCATCACCGGCCGTTTGTGACGCGACAGCGCCGCCGCCCAGCGGTGGCCCAGCGTGATGGTCGCGCTTTCCACCGTGCGATGCACGAGGTAGGCCAGCGCGAAAGTGCAGGGCAGGGTGATCAGCATCGCCACGCCGTAGCGGCAGCCCAAATCAATCAGGATCTTCAGCGCACAGTAGCCGAACAGCGCGTGCACGCAGTACAGCGGATAGCTGATGGCGGCCAGGAAGTCCAGCACCCGCACCGGACGGAAGCGGTCACGCAGCGCATAGCACACCGCAAACACGATGAAGGCGCAGTAGTACCAGACGGTCACGCCGGGGAACATGCCTTTTTGCGGCCCCATCGACCACGTGCCGCTGAAGGCGGCCACGATCAGCAGCGCGCGCACCACCAGCGCGCGGGTCGAGATCAGCTGGGCGGCGTGCTGGTAGAACACGCAGCCGGTCAGCATGAAGACGATGAAGTTCAGTTCCATCAGCAGCGGTGTGGCGATACCGATGCCGTGCTCGCCGTTCCAGGTCAGCGCCAGCGCCGCCGCCACGAAGGCGATCAGCCACGTGGGCGACGGGCGCAGCACGGCGGTGCCGCCGAGCGCCATCAGCAGGTAGAACTTGATCTCGATTGCCAGCGTCCAGTTGACCGCGTCCATCGACGGGAAGCCGAGCAGGTTATGCACCAGCAGCGCGTTGGCCGCCAGCACCTTGGCGTCGTAGCTGAACGGTTGACCCCAGTAACGCGAGCTCAGGTAGACAGCCAGCGTCCCCACCGCGAGGCAGCAGGCATAGGTGGGGAAAATGCGCAGCGCGCGGTTGACCAGGAAGCCGGCCATGCTGGTCTTGCGCAGGCTGAAGGGAATCACAAAGCCGCTGATCAGGAAAAACAGTCCGACGCCAAACGGGCCTTGGTATTCGAGTTCGAAGAAGTGCACCCACCACCCCTTGAACAGGTGCAGATTGGGCGAGAAGGTCCGCGCCGCCAGCAGATCCTGCTCGGCAAAGAAGGTGCCGAAGTAATGGGTCATGACCACCAGCATGGCGGCGATGCCGCGCAACTGATTGGCGAAGATGTATTTTTGCATGGTGGCGCGGCGAGGTTGATGGTAGGTCGGCTTAGCGCGCTATTATAGTATGGCCGCGCTCATGGTCCTTGCGGAGGTCGCCACTCCCCCGGGACGGTTGCCGCCATGAGGACGGTATAATCCCTGCTCTGCGATAGCGACGATCGACTTCCTCCAAGAGCTTTATGACAGTTCAGCACCCTCATCTATCCCATCCCAAATACCGTCCCGACATTGACGGATTACGCGCCATTGCTGTTCTGGCGGTCGTGGCTTTTCACGCCTTTCCGGTGAGGATACAAGGCGGCTTTATTGGCGTCGATATTTTCTTTGTGATTTCGGGCTATCTGATATCGACGATCATTTTTGAGAATCTGGATCGGGGCACGTTCAGCTTTGCCGAATTCTATGCCCGTCGCATCAAGCGGATCTTCCCGGCGCTCATCGTCGTGCTTGTCGCCTGTTTTGTTTTGGGGTGGCAGACCTTGCTGGCGGACGAATTCAAGCAGTTGGGCAAGCACATGGCGGCCGGTGCGGGCTTCGTGTCAAATTTCGTCCTCTGGAATGAAGCCGGTTACTTCGACAATACTTCTGAAACCAAGCCGCTGCTGCACTTGTGGAGCTTGGGTATTGAAGAACAATTTTATGTGGTGTGGCCGCTGCTGTTGTGGCTTGCCTGGAAGCGCAAATTTAATCTGCTGACGATCACCATCCTGGTTGCCAGCGTGTCGTTTTATCTGAATATCGAAGGCGTGAAGCCGGATGCGACGGCCACCTTTTATTCTCCGCAAACGCGATTCTGGGAGCTGTTGAGTGGCAGTCTGCTGGCCTGGTATGCGGTCTACCAAAAGGGACGCTATACAAATATCGTCACCCGGATAGACGGTGTTCTTGGCCGGGTCATTTACCGGGACGCTAAAGCGGCGGACGGACAGGCGCTGGCCAATGTCGTTTCATTTGCAGGGGCGCTGCTTCTAGGCTACGGATTTTGGCAGATCAATAAAGAGTCGGATTTTCCGGGCGTATGGGCTGTCATACCGGTCGCGGGCGCGGTGCTGATGATTCTGGCGGGCGCCAACGCCTGGATCAACCGCGCCATCTTGTCGCACAAGATCGCTGTCTGGTTTGGCTTGATCAGCTTTCCACTCTACCTGTGGCATTGGCCTTTGCTGTCGTTTCTCCGAATGGTGGAGGTCGACGCGCCGAGCCGTGACATGCGGATTGCCGCCGTGGTGGTCGCTGTCGTACTCGCGTGGCTGACGTACTGGCTGGTTGAGCGTCCCATGCGTTTTGGTGGCAATGGCAAAGTGAAGCTTGTGGTGCTGATTGTGCTGATGGCGGTAGTGGCAGCGGTTGGCTACAGCACCTATGCGCGCGGTGGATTGTATTTTCGGCCAATTCAGAAGCGGGTCAATAACTTGTTCCCGGCTGCGGCCCGGGCTTACGAGTTAAGCCTGGGTGACAGTTTCCGCAATTTCTACGGCAGTCCCGACATCAACAAGCCGGTGGTGTTGGTCATGGGGGACTCCTATGTGACCAACTGGGGCGTGGGATTGAGCCATACCATTGATCTGACCCGGTACAACCTGGTCAACGTATCGTACCTGGGCTGCGCTGTCAGCCTGGATGGCGGCCGCATAGTCGCAAAATCCACCGCCGAGAAGCACGATAAAAATTGCAGCGCGTTCGAAACGTTGCTGAACGATCCTGCTGTCGTCAACAATGCGACGGCACTCATGCTCGTCAGCCACAGGCCCTTTGAGTACGGCGCCAACACCTTCCGATTTGATCTGATCAAATTGTTGACGAACAAAAATCCGAAAATGGAAGTGTTCATTTTTGGGAATTACTTCCAGCTCAACCCCAAGGATTTTCCGTCGTGTGAAAAGCTGATGGTCAAGGCGAAAAAGGGCGCGGAGGTATGCCTGCAGTACGCGACCTACCCGGTAGCGGGCAAGAGCATCGAGTCGGAGCCGTTGTACCCCAAAGACATCAAATTTTCCTATGTTGATTTTGGCCGGATCATCTGTCCGGCGCAAAACCTGACGTGCCCAACGAGTGCCGATGGTGTGCCGTTCATAACGGATTGGAATCACCTCACCTCCGCCTTTCTTATTCGCCACCTGCCCAGCGTCTTCCAGCAAGACCACGCCCTGCAAAAATTCGTTGGGGACAGACCACGATTTTCAAATTCTTGGCCTGCCGGCTCGCCCGGGGCTAGCACGTTGCATTAGCGCTTCTTCCACCCCGAGCGAAAAATCGGTATCGCCCAAGACGAAGTTGCCGTTGGTGGAGCGGCGGAAGCTGTCGATAACGTCCGATGCCAGCTCATGCTGAAACAGGCATTGATAGGCGCTCTGGCGAGCGGGCTGGTCCTCGCCCAAGGCCAGGTATAAGGGGTGGGGCCGCAACAGCTCGCTGTGGGCGCCGTAAGCGTTGTTGCGATGGCTGGACCAGGGATAGGCGGCTGGATGCGTGGTCATCTGGGCGCGTACCGGGTTGAGTTCGATATAGCGGTAGCAGTTCAACAGATAATGGCGGTCCTGGATGATGCAGGATCGGAAGCGTCCCTCCCACAGCGAACCGGTGCGGCCATAGTTGCGATTCACATACTGCGTGTAGCGCTGGCCGACAGCCTTCATCAAATCGCCGGCGGAGCGTGTGAACGCGGGCGTGAGCAGCAGGTGGACATGGTTGCTCATCAACACATAGGCATGGACATCGCAGCCGCTGGCGTCGGCATACTCGGTTAGCCAGTCCAGATAGCGCCTGCGATCCCGCTCCTGGAAAAAGCACGCTTGGCGGTTATTGCCCCTCTGGATGATATGAAGCGGGGCACCAGGCAATATCAGGCGGGCGCGGCGGGGCATAGTTTGCACTTGGTCTAATGGATGAGCGACTGTAGACTATGCGCCGGGCCGGTACATGGCAGTAGATCAAACGATTAGCGGACAAGACGCGTTGTTGCAAAAACGTGGTCTGTCCCCAGAGGGGGTGGGGAATGGATGAGGAGTTGGAGGTGACGGTGGATGGCATCACCTATAAGGTCGGCGAGCTCAGTGCCGAGGCGCAAGTGCAGGTCACTAATCTGCAGTTTGTCGATACGGAGATGGCCAGGCTCCATGCCCAGCTGGCCGTGTACCAGACCGCGCGCAACGCTTACCAGGCGGCGCTGCAGCAACTGGTGCCGCGCGCGCCGCAATAGCCTTATTGTTTGCCGTGGCAGTGCGGGCAGGATACGCCTTCGACATATTCCGGCGACAGCTGCTGGCGCGGCGTCACCACCGCGCGGCAGGCAAAGCATTGCACCGTCTCGGTCGGCTCCAGCTGCGGATTCAGCGCGGTGCGGTAGTCGAACACGAAGCAGTCCCCGGTGTAGTGCGCACCGCCCACTTCTTCAAAGTACTTGAGGATGCCGCCTTCCAGCTGGTAGACGTTGTCGTAGCCGATGTTCTGCATGTGGATCGCGGCCTTCTCGCAGCGGATGCCGCCGGTGCAGAAGGTCACCACCGTCTTGCCGGCGAAGTCGTCCTTGTGGGCGGCGATCACCTCCGGGAATTCGGTGAATTTCTTGATGCGGTAGTCGACCGTGTTGTTGAAGGTGCCGACGTCCACTTCGAAGTCGTTGCGGGTGTCGACCATCACCACCGGCTTGCCGTTGTCGTCGACGCCATTGTCCAGCCAGCGCTTCAGCGTGTGCGCTTCGACGAACGGCGCGCGGCCTTCTTCCGGCTTGATCAGCGGCATGCGCATGGTGATGATTTCTTTTTTGATCTTGACCAGCATGCGCTTGTGCGATTGTTCAGCGGACAAGCTTTCCTTCACTTCAAGATCGGCCAGGCGGGCGTCGCTGCGCACCCATGCCAGGTAGGTGTCGATCTGCGCGCGGGTGCCGGACAGGAACATGTTGATGCCTTCCGGCGTCAGCAGAATGGTGCCTTTCAGGCCCTGCTCGGCGCAGATGGCCTGGTAGGCCGGACGCAGGGTTTCCAGGTCGTCCAGGGTGATGAATTTGTAGGCGGCGATATTGACGTACTCGGCGCCGGTGGCGGTAGCTTGCATGGTGCGGCTCGGAATAAATTAAACAGGCGGTATTATAAACGCGCCGGCGCCGCCGCCAGGAAGTTGGCCAGTTCGGCCGGCGTGCCCAGCACGTGCACCCGCGCCGGATCGAGGTCGGCGATCGCCACCTGTTTGCCGTCGCGCAGCAGTTGCTGGTACAGCGGCGCCACGTAGCGCTCGCCGCCGACCAGGTGGGCCGGGTCGGCGAAATAGCGCTCGTAGGCGGCCACGTAGTCGGCCCCGCGAGCAAACCAGTACAGGCCGATCGACGCGTGGTCGGAGATGCGGCGTTTTTCCGCCACCTCGGTGGCCCAGCCGTCGTCGCCCAGCTTGACGAAGCTCCAGTGCGTGCCCGGCACCTGGAAGCAGGGCACCCAGCCGTCGGCGCCGGCGCGGATGGTGTCCGGCCGCAGTGCGTCCGGTTCCACGTAGGTGTCGATGTTGTAGATGATCAGCGGGCCGTCGTCGCGCCACAGCCCGCGCGACAGGTAGGCGCTGGTGGCCTGGCCGTCGGTCAGCGTCTCCAGATCGATGATCTCGACGTCGCCGATGCCGAGCGCGGCGCACTGGCCGCGCACGTAGTCGCCAGAATTGTTTTCCTTCAGGCAGACGAACACCAGCCGGCTGTCGGCCGTGATGAAGTGTTGCAGCGACAGCATCGACCAGTAGAACAGGCTGTGGCCGTGCGCCTCGATCTGGTACTTGGGCACGGTGTAGCCGGCCTGGTAGAAGCGCGAGCCGCGCCCGGCCATGGTGATGACGATCGTATTGCTCATGCTTGCCCCAGCAGTTGGTGGATTTCCGCTTCGCTCAGCTTGAGGAATTCGTCCGGGCGGATGGCGCGGTCGTCGATGTAGAAGCCCTTGCTGCGCGGCCACGGCTTGCCGAACAGGATTTCGTCGTAGGGAATGTCCCAGCGCGCCAGCCAGTCCAGCAGCACCGGCGCGGTGTGCTTGTTGATCAGGCCCAGGTTGTGGTTGTGGGTCTTCATGTTGCGCGAGGTGTACAGCAGGATGCGGTAGCCGCGCTGCTGGTATTCGCGCAGCTTGCTGACCATGTCGGCGCGCGGCACCAGGTCGGCGTAGCTTTGCTCGGCGGTCTTGATGTCGCACAGCGTGCCGTCGATGTCGACCACCAGCAGCGCGTCGTCGTCGTTAAGTTGCTTGTCCAAATTCCACCTCGTCTAGGATGGCGTTGGCCTTCAGCAGGAAGGCCATCACCTTGTTGGGATAATCAATGTGCAGCGGCAGCATGGACAGGAACAGCGAGGCCTCGCCCAGCCGCACCACGCGCGGGTCGTGGCCGAGGCGCGCCAGCTGCCGCGCGAACAGCGGCTTCAGCCCGGCCTGGCGATCCAGCGACAGCTGCAGCTGCAGCGTGTTGTCGTCGGCGAAGCCAACCCGGTACAGGCCGTTGTTGATGAAGTCGTAGTCGCCCAGCACGCTGTGCGAGATCTTGCACAGGTCGTACAGCGGGTGGGTCCACAGCTCGGCTTCGTCCACCGCGCCCTTGGGGTCGATCAGCTTCATCAGGTGGCGCTGCTGGTCGTACAGGATGTTGGAGAAGCACGGGTCGCCGTGGCCGACCACCTGGTAATCAAGGGCGAAGCTTGTTTCGTGGCGCCCATACAGGCGCAGGTAGCGTTGCAACTGCGCGCCCAGCGCCAGCGACGGCGCCGAGGCCGCCACCAGCGTGTCGATGCGGCGGCCCTCGGTTTGCGCCAGGAAGGCCTCGGCGCGCTGCTGGACCTTGTCGACAAACAGCTTGCGCGCCTCGGCCTGCGCCTGCTCGCGCGAGCAGGCGCGGCGCGGGCGCTGCGCCACGAAGAACAGCAGCCGCTCGATGAAGGACTGGAAGGTGTCGGTCTCGAACGCGCCATGCACCCATTGCAGCGCGGCGTCGGCCAGGTAGTAGCGCATCATCTTGTACGAGGCGCGGCCGTCGTGCTCGCGGTAGTCGAAGGGCTGGATCAGCCATGGCCGCATGGCTTCCGGCGCCAGCGCGTAGAAGCTGTATTCGGCGCGCATCTTGCGCTGGTCGGTGGAGCTCTTGGTGTAGTAGTAGTCGTCCACGTGCACCTGGTTGAAGTGGCGGGTGGCGGTCGAGCCGCTGGTCAGCGTCAGGAACTGCTGCAGCTGCGCCAGGTCCAGCGGTTGCAGCGATTGCAGTCGCTGCAATTCCTGCCACGGCGGCTCCCAGCTGTGCAGCGGCGCCGCCTCGAACGCCGGCCAGCGCTGCACCAGCCAGTGGGCGTTGCGCAGGAAGACCAGCAGCGGCTGGTACAGGCGGTCGCTGAAGCTGTCTTCGGCGTAGGGCAGGCGTTCGATCAGCTGGAACAGCTGGCCGGTGTCGGGAAAGCCGGCGCGGCCGGCGATCACGCACAGCGCGGCATCGTCGCCGCTGGCTTCCAGCGCGGCGCGCAGTTCGGCCAGTTGCTCGTGGCTGCGCAGGTGCACCAGCCGTTGCCGGGCCCACGCCGGCAGGCTGGCGCGGCAGCGCTCGAACAGCGTGCGGCGCTGGAACAGGATGTCGCCGTAGCGGCGCGGACCGACCACGCCGCGCACGTCGCCGGCGGCCAGTTCGCGGTCATCGATCACGATCAGCAGATGGTCATGGTGGCTTGGCATGTCAGGACTTTCCTTGGTGGAGGCGGCGCGCCAGGCCCAGCGCGCCCAGCGACAGCACCGCCAGCGCGGCCAGCACCAGCGACTGGTACTGGCTGGCCGCCGGCGGGCTGGCGCTCAGGTTGTTCAGCAGGCCGTTGGCGAACAGCGCGGCGAAGCTGCTGTTGGACGGCGCCAGGTGTTCGAGGAACAGCGCCAGCGCGGAAATTTCCAGCAGCCAGATCAGCGCCGACAGCAGCAGCAGGCCGGTCAGCCGGCCTTCCAGCGAACGCTTCAGTGCCAGTTCAAGCTGGCGCAGCGCGTGGCTGGCGCGCAGCAGCCGCAGGCCGCGCGCGCTGCTGCTGTTCAGTACCAGGTGACGGTTCAGGTAGACGAAGGTCCTGGCCACGGTGAACAGCCCCAGCAGACCGAACACGCTCACCAGCAGGAACACCAGGAACACGGTGCGGGTGGCCGGCGGCAACTGGACCTGGAACAGCGACAGGGCCAGCATCAGCGCCGCCAGCACCAGCACGTCGGCGCAGCGTTCGGCCAGCCACACGGCCAGCGCCTTGCGGCGGTCGTCGAACACGCGCAGGAAGGCGGCCAGGCGCAGGATCTCGCCTATCTTGAAGGGCAACAGGCTGCTGGGGAAGGCGGTCAGGCCGTGCGCCGCCAGCAGCGCCGGCACATGTGCGCGCTGGTCGAGGCTGAGCATGGCCAGCCGCGCCAGCCGGAACAGGTGGGAACTGAAGTACAGCAGCAGCACCGGCAGCAGCGGCGCGGGCGCGCCGCGGCGCAGCAGGCTGTCGGGCGTCAGGGCCTGCAGGGCCAGCCACGCCAGCAGCAGCGCGGCCAGCACGGCGAGGTAGATGCGGCTCGGGCGGCTCATTGTTCCCGCTGGGCGGCGTCGTGGCGCGCCACGATCTTGCCGCTGTAGGCCTCGAAGCGCTTGCCGCGCAGCTCGCGCGCGAGGAAGCGGCCGCGCTGGACCACGTAGGCGCCGAGCAGGCTCAGCACCTTGAACGCCTGGCGGAACAGGCGCACGTTCGAGACCTGGTCTTCCTCGCGCCAGCTGATCGGGAAGAAGCGCACCGTCTGGCCGTGGTGGTAGCTGCCCAGCAGCATCACGTAATTGAAGGTCAGGTCGTCCGGGAAGGTCTGGTAGTAGAACGGCTTCAGCGATGCCAGGCGGTACATATTGAGCCCGGAGCCAAGGTCGTAGATGCGGCGGCCGGCGCCCAGCGAGAACAGCAGATTGTAGACGCGGTTGCCGACGGTGCGCAGCAGCGAATAGCCGATCAGGCGGCTGCCCGGCATGAAGCGCGCGCCCATCAGGCAATCGGCGCCGAGATGGGCGCCGCTGTCGAGCTGCGGCAGCAGGTCGCGGATGTCGGCCTGGTCGTCGCCGTGCAGCACCACCAGGTAGTCGAAGCCCTGCTCGATGGCATAGCGCATGGCCGCCTTGTGCGAGCCGCCCAGGCCATAGTTGTCGTCGTTGGTCCAGGCGATGAAGTTGCAGTGGGTCAGGCGGCTGCTGGCGCGCTCGATGGCCGCCTGCAGCGTGTTGTCCGGCGAGCGGTTGTCGACCACCATCACGGTGTCGATGGCACGCTGGACGCGCTCGTCGAACTGGTCGAGCACGCGCACGATCTGCGGCGCGCAACGGTAGGCGGGAATGAAGACGAGGATGCGGGGCTGGGTGGGCGACATGGTTTCAGGCGGCGCGCATATGGCGCGTCAGGACTTTCATAAACAGGAAGTTGGTGACCAGATTGAAGGGGGTGACGATGATCTTGGCCGCCAGCGCGCTGTGCAGCGCCGGCACGCCGGCGTGGCTGGCCACGGCGGCCGCGGTCAGTTGCAACAGTTGCGAGTATGCCATGATCGACAGGAATTGGTAGCCCCAGTAGAGCAGCAAAAAGCGGCCGGAGCCGGCGCCGCTGCGGCGGAACACCGTGCCCAGCGAAGTGAACCAGACAAAACTGACGCCCACGTAGGACGACACCACGTTGGCGGCAAACGGCGCCACGCCGGCCAGCCGCACCAGCGCGGTGTAGGTCAGCATGTCGCACAGCCAGCCCAGGCCCGACAGCAGCAGGAAGCCGAGGAAGGCGCGCAGGTTGGGCGGCACGGCGCGCATCAACGCTTGCCCTGCCGCAGCCAGTCGGCGCCGGCCTGTTTGACCGCGCGGTCCAGGCTGTCATCCTGGTACAGCCAGATCTCCAGCCGGCCGTTGCCGCAGCTCGCCACCCGCGCCGGCGCCGGCAGCGCCTGGCGCATGGCGGCGGCGGTGTATTGCGGGTTGGCCGGCTGTGCCGCGCCATACAGCACCGCGAAGTTGTAGACATGCTCGGGATAGTCCCGTGGCCGCATCACCGGCCCCAGCGTCGAGACGTGGAAGTCCGGCGCCAGCGTGTTGGTGGTGACCAGGATGGGATTGCGGTGCGGCAGCTGGTAGCGCACGCCGCGCCCGTTCCAGTAGTCGGCAATGCCGGCTTTGAGCGGAAAGCCGGCGCTTTCCAGTTGCGCCAGGCAGCCGGCCGCCAGCGCCGAGGCGTCAACGATGGGCGGTGGCGGCCGCAGCGTCAGGCGCGCCGCGCTGACCAGCACCACGGCGAACAGCGCCAGCTGCGCGGCGCCAATGGCGAGGGCGCGCATGGGCCGCTGGATTGGCGACAGGTCGAGCCGGATCACCGCCAGCAGCAGCGCCAGCGCGATCGGCAGCGCCAGATAGCGCAGCGCGAACGGGTCGCCGAAGCCGCCGGACAGGATCACGCCGAGCAGGTTGATGGTCAGCCCCACGGCCAGCAGCGCGGCGGCGGCGGCGAAGCGCCAGTCGCCGGTGGCGATGCTCAGGCCCTGCTGGCGCAGCGCGGTGGCGCGCAGCAGGCGCAGCGCCAGGAAGCCGAGCGCCAGCAGCACCAGCAGCGCGCACAGAAAGGTCAGCGGATTGTCCGGCGTGAAAGCGGTGGTCACCGCGTTCATGAAATTGCGCAGCGCCGCGCCGGCGGTATCCGGCGACGGGTGGATGCGGCCCTCGCGCGCCGGATAGCGTATCAGCAGCTTGCCCAGCAGCGTGGCCAGCACCTGCGCCAGCAGCAGCAGGCCGATCAGCCGCGCCAGCGGACGGCGCAGCGCCTGGCCCGGCCCCAGCGTCAGCCAAGCGGTCGCCAGCAGCAGCAGCGCCGGCAGCATGAAGCCCAGCACAAACAGCTGGGTCGACAGCAGCGCGGCCGCCGACCCTGCCACCAGCAGCGCGGCGCTGACAGCGCGCGGGCGCTCCAGATGGTTAAGCATCAGGCCTATGCCGGTCAGTCCGAACAAGACCACGGCCAGGTGGTTGTTGGTGCTGTAAAAATACAGCCACATGCTGGAACGACCGGCCGCCGCGGTGAACAGCGCCAGCAGCAGCACGATGGAGGCCTGCGCCGACTTGCTCAGCGCCGGATGGATCTGGCGCGCGCACCACAGCAGCGCGGACGCCAGCAAGAACACCTGCGCCACCGACACGAAGAAGATGCGCGCGGTGACTTCGCCGAACAGCGGCATGGCCAGCCAGTACAACAGCATGTCCGGCACGAAGGCGGGCGCCGACGCAAACTTCCACTCCGTCCAATGGCCGCCATGATGCAGCAGGTCGCTGAATAAATCGTCGAGGAACAGGCTGTCGCTTTGCAGTACCGTCTGGAAGCGCAGCAGCGACGCGCTCAGCGCGAGCAGCAGCCAGGCCAGCAGGGTTTTGATTTTATCCGTGCTCATTAGTGAAATGGTAAAGATTGCTTTCCAGTTAACTCGGCGAAGCGCGTATTATACGGCACGGCCGCTCCCGGTCCGGGCCGCTGCGCGGTAAAATAGGGGGTTATTGAACCAGCCCCGAGTCGCGTATGAATATGGTAGCAAATGAACAAGCAGTGGCCGGCGGTGCCGTCGTGCCGGCGGGACCGTCCTTCGTCCATCTGCGCGTGCACTCGGAGTATTCCATCGTCGACGGCCTGGTCCGCATCGACGACCTGGTCAAGGCGGCGGTCAAGGACCAGCAGGGCGCGCTGGCGGTCACCGACCTGGCCAATATGTTCGGCATGGTCAAGTTCTACAAGGCCGCGCGCGGCAAGGGCATCAAGCCGGTGGTTGGCGTCGACTGCTGGATCACCAACGATGAAAACCGCGACAAGCCGTCGCGGCTGATGTTGTTCGCCAAGAACCGCATGGGTTATCTGCAGCTGTGCGAGCTGCTGTCGCAGGCGTGGCTGACCAACCAGTACAAGGGCCGCGCCGAGATCCGCACCGAGTGGCTGCAGGAGCTGACGTCCAAGTCCTACCCGCTGCTGCCGGACGACAGCCCGGCCAACGGCCTGATCGCGCTGTCCGGCGCCCATTTCGGCGACATCGGCATGGCCATCGAGAACGGCAATCCGGCGCTGGCCGAGGCCAACGCGCGCAAGTGGGCGGCGCTGTTCCCCGGCCACTTCTACATCGAGATCCAGCGCGCCGGCCAGGCCAACCAGGAGATGCAGGTGCGCCATTCGGTCGCGCTGGCGTCCAAGCTGGGCTTGCCGGTGGTGGCGACCCATCCGGTGCAGTTCCTGTCCAAGGATGAATTCATCGCCCACGAGGCGCGCATCTGTATCGCCGAGGGCGAGATGCTGGCCAACGCCAAGCGCGTGCGCAAGTTCAACGAGCAGATGCGCTTCCTGACGCAGGCCGAGATGCAGCAACTGTTCCACGACCTGCCGGCGGCGTTGCAAAATTCGGTGGAAATCGCCAAGCGCTGCAATCTGACGCTGACCCTGGGCAAGCCGCAGCTGCCGAACTTCCCGACGCCGGGCATGACCATCGACGAGTTCCTGGTGGCGGAAACCAAGAAGGGCCTGGAAGAGCGCCTGATCCAGCTGTTCCCCGATCCGGACAAGCGCGAGGCCAACCGCAAGCGCTACGAGGACCGGCTGGAGTTCGAGAACAACACCATCATCAAGATGAAGTTCCCCGGCTACTTCCTGATCGTGGCGGAGTTCATCCAGTGGGGCAAGAACAATGGCGTGCCGATCGGTCCGGGCCGTGGCTCGGGCGCCGGCTCGCTGGTGGCGTATGCGCTGAAAATTACCGACCTCGATCCGCTGAAATACAACCTGCTGTTCGAACGTTTCCTGAACCCCGAGCGCGTCTCGATGCCCGACTTCGACATCGACTTCTGCCAGGAAAAGCGCGAACTGGTGATCCAGCACGTGAAGGACCTGTACGGCCGCGACGCGGTGTCGCAGATCGCCACCTTCGGCACCATGGCGGCCAAGGGCGCGATCCGCGACGTCGGCCGCGTGATGGACTTCGGCTACAACTTCTGCGACGGCGTCTCCAAGCTGATTCCGTTCAAGCCCGGCAAGCCGGTGTCGATCGCCGAGGCGATCGAGGAGGAGCCGATGCTCAAGGAGCGCCAGCAGAACGAGGAGGAGGTGGCGCAACTGCTGGACCTGGCGCAGCAGGTCGAGGGCATCACCCGTAACATCGGCATGCACGCCGGCGGCGTGCTGATCGCGCCGGGCAAGCTGACCGACTTCTGCCCGCTGTACACCCAGTCCGGCGATTCCGGCGTGGTGTCGCAGTACGACAAGGACGACGTCGAGGCGGTCGGCCTGGTCAAGTTCGACTTCCTGGGCCTGACCACGCTGACCATCCTCGACCGCGCGGTGCGCTACATCAAGGCGCTCGATCCGGCCGAGGCCGAGTTCGACCTGGCCAAGCTGCCGCTGACCGACCGTCCGTCGTACGACCTGCTGACCAAGGCCAAGACGGTCGCGGTGTTCCAGCTTGAATCGCGCGGCATGCAGGGCATGCTGAAGGACGCGCGGCCCGACCGCTTCGAGGACATCATCGCGCTGGTGGCGTTGTACCGTCCGGGTCCGATGGACCTGATCCCGGACTTCTGCAAGCGCAAGCACGGCGAGAAGTTCGACTATCCCGATCCGCGCACCGAATCGATTCTGTCGGAAACCTACGGCATCATGGTGTACCAGGAGCAGGTGATGCAGATGGCGCAGATCGTCGGCGGCTATTCGCTCGGCGGCGCCGACATGCTGCGCCGGGCGATGGGTAAAAAGAAGGCCGAGGAGATGGCCGAGCACCGCGCCATCTTCCGCGCCGGCGCCGCCAAGGATGGCCTGTCGACCGAGAAGGCCGACGAGATCTTCGACCTGATGGAGAAGTTCGCCGGCTACGGCTTCAACAAGTCGCACGCGGCCGCCTACGCGCTGCTGTCCTACCACACGGCCTACCTGAAGGCGCACCATCCGGCCGCGTTCATGGCGGCCAATATGTCGCTGGCGATGGAAGACACCGAGAAGGTCAAGATCCTGGTCGAGGACGCGATCGACGTCTGCGGCCTGACCATCCTGCCGCCGGACATCAACCAGTCCGACTTCCGCTTTGTGCCGGACGGCCCGCCGCCGTCGGTCACCGGCAAGAAGGTGACGCAGATCCGCTACGGCCTGGGCGCGTGCAAGGGCGCCGGCCAGAACGCCATCGAGGCCATCATCGCCGCCCGCAATGCCGACGGCCCGTTCACCAGCCTGTTCGATTTCTGCAAGCGCGTGGACAAGAAGCAGATCAACCGCCGCACCATCGAATCGCTGATCCGCGCCGGCGCCTTCGACTGCTTCGGCGTCGACCGCGCCGTGCTGCTGGCGTCGGTCGGCTTCGCGATGGAATATGCCGACCAGCAGGCCAAGTCGGCCAACCAGGTCAGCCTGTTCGGCGGCGACGATTCCGACCTGGAGCCGCCGCCGGACTACGTCAAGGCGGCGCCATTCACCGACCGCCAGAAGCTGGCCGAGGAGAAGATCGCGCTGGGCTTCTACCTGTCCGGCCACATGTTCGACTCGTTCGCGCCGGAAGCGCGGCGCTTCGCCCGCACCAAGCTGGCCGACCTGGAGCCGTCGCGCGATCCGCGCATTTTGTGCGGCGTCATCACCGGCATCCGGCCGCAGATGACCCAGCGCGGCAAGCTGCTGATCGTCACGCTGGACGACAAGAGCGCGGTGGTGGAAGTGACCGTGTACGCCGAGGTGTTCGAGGAGAACAAGCACATGTTCAAGGAAGATGAATTCCTGGCGGTGATCGGCAAGGTGTCGGAAGACCGCTTCTCGGGCGGGCTGCGGATTTCGGCGGAGAAGGTGTTCGACATCGTCAGCTCGCGCGTCAAGCACGGCAAGCAACTGGGCATGGCGCTGCCGACCACGGTGGACGCGAAGAAGGTGGCGGAAGTGCTGGCGCCGCATCGTCACGCCGACGGGCTGCCGATTTCGGCGCGCATCCAGCCTCAGGGCGTCAGCTGCGTGGTGCAGTTTGGCGAGGGGTGGCGGGTGGCGCCGTCCGACGAGCTGCAGCTGGCGCTGCAGCAGGTGCTGGGCGCCAAGGAAGTCGCGGTCGAATATTAGTACCCCGGACAGAAGGGTCAGACCCCGTGCGGGGTCTGACCCTGGCGCCGGCGGTGTGCGGGTTGTGGGGGTGCCGTCCGCAGTTAAAACTGCGCGCTGACGCCGGTAATGGCATACCCCTTGGCGCCAATCTGCGCCAGCGGCTGCTCAATATGGTATTTGGACAAATCATCGTGGTCGTCATCCACTTCCACGTGCTGGGCTTCGGGGTGCCAGTCGGTACTGGTGGCTTCCTGCGGAATCGGCTTGCCTTCCGGCACGGCCAAATAACTATGCTTGCCTTGTGCTTCATCTCGGCAATAAATATCCACACGCATGGTATCTCTCCTCTGACGAAAAGCCCATGGTAACGGATTTTCTTACGCCAGGGCGTACTGCTCCGTGTCGTTATCCAAGGGCACCAACACCGGCGCCGTCAGCACCGGCACCGCCTCGATGCGCGGCGCGTGCAGGCTGACCGCCACCGCCTGCGCCAGTTCGCACAGCGTCTCGTGGCGCTTGCGCGCCTCCGAGCGTTTCTTGGACGCGATCGCCGCCAGGTCGGGCGCGCAGATCGGCTCACTGGCCAGCGTGTAGTCGCCGTCACCGCGCTGGACCGCGCCCAGTTCCAGCCACAGCGCGTCGTAGTCCGCGTGCACCTTGCCCTGGCGGGTGGCGCCGCACACCGCGCGGTTGGCGTTGCCGACCAGGCGCAGCTCGCCGCAGCCGTGATCGTAGGCGATCTGGCTCAGCAGCTTGACCATCAGGTTCTTTGGCCGCAGGCCGTGCAACTCGCGCGTGGCATCCTTGATCAGTTGCAGGCCGCGCTCGCCCTTCGGCCCCTGCATGCAGCCGATGCCCAGCGCCATGCCGCCGCGGCCCGCGCCATCGCCCTCGCGGAAGGAAAACGCCGCGCTGTACACCAGGTCGCCGTTCTGCACCAGTTGCAGCACCAGCTCGCCCTCGCGCTCCATCGGCTCGATCGCGCGCAGTTGCAGCTGGTAGGGCAGGCCGCTTTTGCCCTCGACCGTGGCCAGCGGCACGGCGCC
This sequence comes from Duganella sp. 1224, assembly GCF_013408245.1. GTDB lineage: Bacteria > Pseudomonadota > Gammaproteobacteria > Burkholderiales > Burkholderiaceae_D > Rugamonas. The sequence goes on along the minus strand of NZ_JACBYS010000002.1, from coordinate 527,779 downwards.
GCGCGCCGCTTGCACCGTCAGCGGGCCCATGCCATGGCGGAAGATGTGGCGGTAGTGGCTGCGCAGCAGCGCCAGGCGCTGGCTGGCGTCCATGGTGTCGCTCTGGTAGGGACGGTAGATCTTGTAGACCAGGCGCGGGCGCGCCTTGACCAGCTCGGCAAACATCGGGTGGGAGTTCAGCAGTTCCAGCCAGCCAAACGTGGCGTGCCGGTGCAGCCGGGCGCGCAGCGACAGTTTGAGCGTCTCGCGCAGCTGCTTCAGGCCCGTGAGGCCGGCAACGCCGGAGCGGATGGTGATGGACTGCATCGTGAACTCTTCCAAAAAGGGGCCTGATGGCAAGTCGCGATGGTAGTGGTCGTGTAACGCAATGTAAATTCGGGTAAAGAACTAAGAATTTCCCTTAATAATTGCACCTCGGGTAACCCGGCTGTTGTATAGATGCGATGCCTAAGTTATAAGGGAAGCCCCTAGTTGCAAAAAGACAGAACAAGATGACCATGGGCAATGCATAATGTTACATTGCGATACAAACAACGCTGTATGAGCACGCCTTCCCCATCCCCTTATCTGGTCTTTCCGGTCTTTATCGGCCTGTATGTGTTGTTTGACTGGGCCACGTATATCGACCCGCTGTACGGGCTGAACATCACGCCGTGGAACCCGGATCCGGCGCTCGGCCTGGTGTGCTGGCTGCGCTTTGGCTGGCGCACGGCGCTGCCGTGGTTTGCCGCGCTGGTGCTGGGCGAGTGGCTGGTGCGCGGCATGCCGGCCGGGTTGCCGTTGAGCCTGTTGCTGTCGCTGTGGCTGACGCTGGGTTACGGCCTGCTGGGGGCGGTGCTGCGGCGCACCTTCGGCCAGGCCGGGCTGTTCGACAGCCGCCACCGGCTGTTCCAGTGGGTGCTGATGGTGCTGGTCGGTACGCTGCTCAACGATGTGGTCTACATGTCGCTGCTATCCTTGGCCGGGCTGATCCCGTCCGGCGAGTGGGTGGCGGTGGTGCTGCGCTTCGGCATCGGCGACATGGTCGGGGTGCTGGTGTCGATGCCGCTGATCTGGATGCTGTCCAGTGCCGACGGCCGCCAGCGGCTGCGCCAGACCGTGTGGCGCTACGAGACGCTGGGGTACCTGGCGCTGGCCATCTGCGTGCTGTACCTGGTGTTCGGCACCATCGAGACGTCGGAGTTCAAGCACTTCTACTTCCTGTTCCTGCCGGTGATCTGGGCCGCCTCGCGCCAGGGCCTGTACGGCACGGCGCTGATGGTGTTCGTGCTGCAGCTGGGCATCGGCGGCCTGGTCAAGTGGAACAACGCCGTCAACATCGAAGTGCCGGAGCTGCAGATGCTGGACGCGATGCTGACGCTGGTCGGTTTTTCGCTGGGCATCGTGGTGGACGAGCTGCGCCAGGTGTCGAACGACCTCAAGCAGTCGCTGCGGCTGGCGGCGGCCGGCGAGATGGCAGCCGCGCTGGCGCACGAGCTGAACCAGCCGCTGACGGCGCTCAGCGCCTACGGCAAGGCGTGCGAATTCCTGGTCGAACGTGGCGAGAGCGGCGAGATGCTGAAAAGCGCGGTGCAGCGCATGATCGCCGAGTCGGGCCGGGCGGCCGAGGTGGTGCGGCGCCTGCGCGACTTTTTCCGCACCGGCGCCATGAAGCTGGAGGCGGTCGACGCCGGCCAGCTGGTGTCGTCGGTCAGCCAGCAGTTCTTCACCCAGCTGCGCCAGCACGGCGTGCTGCTGGAGGTGGGCGACATGCCGGCGCTGGCGATGCTGGCCGACCGCCTGCAGATCGAGCTGGTGCTGCGCAACCTGGTGGCCAACGCGCTGGACGCGGTGCAGGAGCGGCCCGAGGGCGAGCGCCGCATCACGGTGACGGCGCAGCTGCTGGACAGCAAGAAGCACGGCCAGGGCAGCTGCCTGCAGCTGTGCGTGGAGGACAGTGGCAAGGGCGTGTCGGCCGAGGTGCTGGGACGCCTGTTTGAACCGTTTGTCTCGTCCAAGGCCACCGGCCTCGGACTGGGCCTGGTGCTGAGCCGGGCCATCATGGAAGCGCACGGCGGCTCGCTCTGGGCCGAAGTGGGCGATCACGGCATTTTTAAAATGGCGCTGCCGCTGGCGCGCCACGCAGTGGAAGGGCAGGAGAACTATGTTGCAGCATGATTTAACCGTATTCATTGTCGATGACGATCCGGCCGTGCGCGACGCGCTGGGGCTGCTGCTGGGGGTGCGCGGCTACCGCACGGCGGTGTTCGCCAGCGCCGAGGCCTTTCTGCAGGCGTGGCAGCCGGCCTGGAGCGGTTGCCTGCTGATCGACATCCGCATGTCCGGCATGGACGGGCTGGCGCTGCAGCAAGAGCTGCTGCGGCGCGGCTGCGCCATGCCGGTGATCATCATGAGCGGCCATGGCGACGTCAGCACGGCGCGCGCGGCGTTCAAGGCCGACGCCGTGGACTTCCTGGAAAAGCCGCTGGACGACGGCAAGCTGATCGCCGCCATTGACGAGGCGCTGTCGCGCGCCCGCGCCACCCAGAGCGCGCAGCAGCGGCGCCACCGCAGCGCCAGCCTGCTGAGTGAGCTGACGCCGCGCGAGCGCGAGGTGATGCAGCTGGTGGTGCTGGGCCGGCACAACCGCGACATCGGTCCCGAGCTGGGCATCAGCGTACGCACGGTGGAAGTGCACAAGGCGCGCCTGATGGCCAAGCTTGGCGTGGACAACGTGGCCGATCTGGTCCGCATCAGCATGCTGGACCAGGAAGACTAAACCGGGGTCAGTGCCGACATTCGGACATTTCGCGCGCGAAATGTCCGAATGTCGGCACTGACCCCGGTTTTGCCGGTTTTGTTCAGCTGCGCGGCAGGGCGCGGGTCTGGCGCAGGCGGCGCCATAGCTTGAACTTGCGCACCACGCTCTGGCGCACGTGGAACCAGCGGTTGCCGTCGATGACGTGCTGCACCTGCAAGGCGGTGCGGGCGTCGCGCAGGTTGCGCGCCATCGCCGACAGCACCTGCTGCGGCGGCGAGAACAGGCTGGTCAGGAAGATGTCATGCACCCGCCGTCGCACCACCGCGCCGGCCGCGCGCGGCAGCTGGTAGGAACTCTTGATCATGCTCAGGTAGAAGTGGCACACCGCCACGTCGAACTGCGCCCGCACCGCGGCGCTGACGCCGGCCCGCTCCAGCTGCGGCTTGACGGTGGCCAGCGCCGAGACGAAATCCACGCACCACTGCTCGCTTACCAGCTTGGTGATGCTGACCGGGTGCTGGCGGTAGGCCAGCAGCACGTGCGGCACGTACACCAGGCTGCGGCAGCGCTGCAGCAGCAGCGGCACCACCGCCACATCCTCGAACACCCGCTGCGACGGGAACACCGGCGTGCCGGCCTGGGCGTAAATGGCGCGGCGGAATACCTTGCACCACACGTACATGTGGCGGTCGTCGAAGAACGAGGTCAGGATCGCGTCCTGGCAGGTGATCGGCCGCTCCGGCGCGTAGCTCATGAAGATGTCGCGGTCCTTGTGCGGCGCGTGCGGGTGCCACATGCGCAGCGCCGTGGCGATCACGTCCGGATGGTCGCGGGCGATCGCCTGGCCCAGCACTTCCAGCGAACGCGGCAGCAGCCGGTCGTCGCTGTCGATGAACAGGATGTACTCGCCGCCCGCCTCCTGCAGCGCGCGGTTGCGGGCGTCGGCGATGCCGCTGTTGCGCTGCTCGATCAGCGTGAAGTTGCAGCGCGGCCAGGCCGCCTGCAGCGCGCGGATGCGCGCCAGCGTCTGGTCGGTGGAGCCGTCGTCCACCACGATCAGCTCGTGGCGTGCGTCCATCTGCGCCAGGATGTGCTCCAGGCAGTCGGTGATGTAGCGCTCGACGTTGTAGGCGGGCACCAGGATACTCAGCAGCAGGCCGCTGTCCGGCACGAACGGTTTCATGCGCGCAATCCTTTCACCGCCAGCGTGGCGCGCTCGGCGTGGCGGCGCAGCACGGTGGCGCGGTTGCTGGTTTCCTGGTCGCGCGGGTTCTCGCGGTGCCACAGGTGGAACACTTCGGTGGCGTAGGCGCCGTCCTTGCGCATCACGCCGGCGTGGTACAGCCGCACCACCAGGTCGGAATCCTCGTGGCCCCAGCCGAGGAAGCTCTCGTCGAAGCCGTTGACCCGCTCGAGGTCGTCGCGCCACACGGCCAGGTTGCAGCTCTTGATGCGGCGCCAGCTGAAGCGCTTGCTGGTGCGGCCGAGGTCCGGCCAGGTCAGCAGCAGGGGCAGCACCTTGTTGAGGCCGCCCTGGCGGCGCCACGCCAGCTTGGTGGCGGCGTCCAGCGCGCCGAGGTCGATGTGCTGGTCCAGCACCCGTCGCGTGGCGGCCTCGTCCAGCAGGATGCGGCTGCCCTGCACCAGGTGGCCGCGTTGCGCCAGCTTGCGGTGCTGGCTGATAAAATTGCGCTGCGGCACGCAGTCGCCGTCGAGGAAGACGATGTAGTCGCCGCGCGCGTCCAGCGTGCCCAGGTTGCGGGCGCGGGCGGCGCGGAAGCCCAGGTCTTCCTGCCACACATGGCGCAGCGGCACCGGCGCGCGCGCCTGCAGCGCCGCTACCGCCTGTTGCGTGTTGTGGCCCGAGCCGTCATCAGCGATAATGATTTCGAAACCCAGGTCATCCTGGGCAAAACACGCCTCGACAACGGCGCTCAGCGCGTCCGGCCGGTTGTACGTGGTGACGATGACGGAAATGAGCACGGGTGACATGGTAGGCAACTTGCTGTAGCGGATTGCTTCTTTGCAATAAACGATAACATGAATGAATAATACATCAGCCCAGTCCACTGCCAGCACTGTCTTTATCCACAGCCTGATCTTTCTGTTTCCCTTTCTGCTGCTGATCACCCGCTTCGGGGTCGGCTTGTGCAGTTTCGCCTTTTTGCTGGCGGCCATCGTCTACCGCCGCGCCGGCTGGCCGGTGCTGATGCGCCATCTTACTGAGATTCGCGGGGTATTGATAGCGTTTGGCGCGGTCCTGCTGCTGGCGCTGCTGTGGTTCGCGCTGAGCGGCGACAGCCGCCTGCGCGACCTGGAAAAGCCGGCGCGCATGCTGGCCTCGGCCACCGTCATGCTGACCGTGCTGGCCTGCCGCCCCAGCCGCAAGGCGCTGTGGTGGGGCCTGATCGCCGGCGCCGCCGCCGGCGCGGTGTTCATCGCCTACCAGCGCTGGGTGATCGGTCTCGACCGCCCCGGCGGGTTGATCAATTCGATCACCTTCGGCGACATCATGCTGTGCATGGGCTTGATGTGCCTGGCCGCCACGCTGGACTTCGCCGGCCGCAGCGCCATCTGGCCGGCGCTGGGCGCGCTGGCCGGCCTGACCGGCTCGGTGGCCACCGGCACCCGCGGCGGCTGGGTGGCCATCATCCTGGCGGCGCTGTTGCTGGGACGCTACGGCCACGTGCTGCGCGGCCGCTGGCGCAAGGTGTTGGCGCTGCTGGCGCTGGCGCTGCTGGTCAGCACCTATTTCATTCCGCAGACCGGCACCCGCGCCCGCATCGACCAGGGCATCAGCGACGTCCAGCAGTATGTCAGCGGCGGCAACACCTTCACCAACGTCGGCGTGCGCTTCGAGCTGTGGCGCAGCGCGCTGCAGCTGATCGAGCGCCGCCCGCTGCTGGGCGCCAGCATCCCCACCGTCAAGCGCGAGATGGCGGAGCTGGTGGCGCAGGGGCGGGCCCACCCGTACGTGCTGGAGTATGAGCACTTCCATAACGACATTTTGCAGTCGCTGGTGTTCGGCGGCGTGCTCGGCCTGCTGGTGTTCGGCGCCATGCTGGTGGCGCCGTTCCTGTTCTTCCTCGGCCAGCTGCGGCACGGCGGCGGCGCCCGCAACGCGCCGGCGCTGGCCGGCATGCTGCTGGTGCTGAGCTACTTCAGCTTCGGCCTGACCGAGGTGATCTTCTGGTCGGTGCGCAGCTGCATGTTCTACGCGATGATGCTGTTCCTGCTGGCCGGCCTGTGCCTGAACGCGCGCGAGGAGCAGCCATGAGCCAGCCGCGCACCCTGATTATTTCGCCCAACTGGATCGGCGACGCGGTGATGGCACAGCCGCTGCTGCAACTGCTGCGCGCCGCCCACCCGGAGCGGCCGATCGACGTGCTGGCGCCGCCGGCGGTGTCGCCGGTGTGGCGCCAGGTGGCCGAGGTGGACGAGGTGCTGGAAACGCCGTTCCGCCACGGCGCCCTGCAACTGCGGCAGCGCTGGCAATTCGCCCGCCTGCTGCGCCAGCGCGGCTACGCCGACGCCTACATCCTGCCCAACACCATCAAGTACGCGCTGATCCCGTGGCTGGCCGGCGTCCGCCGGCGGGTCGGCTACAAGGGTGAGAGCCGCTACGGCCTGATCAACGTGATGCACCACGACGAGGTGCCGCCGCGGCCGATGGTGCCGTTCTATGCGGCGCTGGCCAAACCACCGGTGACGGTGCAGGGGCCGGGCCTGCGCGCCGCCTTGCCGCGTCCGCGCCTGACGGTCGACGCGGCGCAGCGGGCGGCGGTGCTCGGGCGCCACGCCATCGATCCGGCGCGGCCGCTGGTGGCGCTGGCGCCGGGCGCCGAGTTCGGCGCCGCCAAGCGCTGGCCGGCGGCGCACTTCGCCGGCCTGGCCACGGCGGTGCTGGCGCGCGACGCGGCGACCCAGATCGTCCTGCTCGGCTCGCCCAAGGACGGCGACGCCTGCGCCGAGGTGGCGGCCCGGCTGCCGGACGGCGCGGCGGTGTTCAACCTGGCTGGCGCCACCAGCCTGGCCGAGGCGATCGCGCTGATCGCCGGCGCCGCCGCCGTGGTGGCCAACGACTCTGGCCTGCTGCACATCGCCTCGGCGCTGAACCGGCCGGTGCTGGCGCTGTACGGCCCCACCGATCCCGACCACGCGCCGCCGTTCTCCGACCTGGCGGCGTCGATCTCGCTGCGCCTCGATTGTGCGCCGTGCAAGCAGCGTGAGTGCCCGCTGGGCCACCACGACTGCATGGTCAAGCTGACGCCGGACCTGGCCTGGCAGCGGCTGCGGCCGATGCTGGAGGCCGGCTGATCCAGGCTGCAGGGCGGGCGGATTTACGGTATAAAGCAGTCAGGGCAACGATTGCTTCCAGCGCATGTTCAAGCGATTTTCCATCACCTTCTGGGCCACCGTGTTTGTCACGGTGGTGTGCCTGTCGCTGGTCGGCGTGGACGTCTGGCGCAGCCTGAACGCCCGCAGCGAGCAGCTGGCGGAAAAGGCGCACCAGGGCGCCAACCTGGCGCGCGCCATGGCGCAGCAGGCCGACGACACCATCAAGGCGGCCGACATCGCGCTGGCCGACATCGTCGAGCGCATCGAGACCGACGGGCAGGGCGCCGCCGCGCTGGCGCGGCTGCAGCGCCAGATGGCGGCGCAGGTGGCCAACCTGCCGCAGTTGGTGGGCCTGTTCGTGTACGACGACACGGGCCGCTGGATCGTCAACTCGCGCGGCGTGCTGAACCAGGCCTACAACAACGCCGACCGCGAATACTTCATCTACCACCGCACCCACGCCGGACGCGGCCCGCACGTCGGCAATCCGGTCATCAGCCGCTCCAGCGGCAAGTGGATCATGCCGGTGTCGCGCCGCCTCGACAAGCCGGACGGCAGCTTTGGCGGCGTGGTGCTGGCCACGCTGGACATCGACTACTTCCGCCGCTTCTACCAGAGCTTCGAGCTGGGCCAGCACGGCGCGGTGGCGCTGATGACCGACGGCGGCGTGCTGATGCTGCGCCAGCCGTTCGACACCACGCGCGTCGGCAGCAGCATGCGCGACAGCGAGTTGTTCCGCCACTACGCACGGCTGTCCGGACCGGCGCGCACCGGCAGCGGTTTCTTCCGCTCGTTCCACGACAACGCGGTGCGGCTCAACAGCTACCGGCCGCTGGCGCACTACCCGCTGTTTGTCACCGCCGCGCTGTCGCGCGAGGAGATGCTGGAGCACTGGCGACGCGACACGTTCACGCGCTCGGTCGGCGTGGTGGTGCTGGCGGCGCTGCTGGGCTTTTTCGGCAAGCGGCTGGTGGACCAGATCAAGCTGCGCGAGCGTGCCGAGGCCGAGCTGCGCCAGGCGCGCGACGCGCTGGAAAGCGCCAACCGCACGCTGGAGCGGCAGGCGATGTCGGACGGCCTGACCGGGCTGGCCAACCGGCGCCAGTTCGACGTTACGCTGGCCAATGAATTCAGCCGAGCGACGCGGCACCAGAGCACGCTGGCCTTCATTATGATCGACGTCGATTACTTCAAGCAGTACAACGATTTGTACGGCCACAGCGCCGGCGACGAGGTGTTGCGCGCGGTGAGCAAGCTGATCCGCGCGCTGACGCCCAAGCGGCCGGGCGACCTGACGGCACGCTACGGCGGCGAGGAGGTGGGGATTCTGCTGCCCAACACCGACCTGGCCGGCGCGCGGGCGGTGGCCGAGCGCATCCGCGCGGCGGTGGAGCATCTGCAGATGCCGCACAACGGCAGTGGATTTGGAGTGGTGACGCTGAGCGCGGGCGTGGCCACGCTGGCGCCCAGGCGCGGCGAGCATGTGGCCGGCATGCTGGTGGAGGCGGCCGACAAGGCGCTGTACGCGGCCAAGTCGGCCGGCCGCAACCGCGTCAGCCCGGCCTGAATCCCGTCGTACCGGCGCAGGCCGGTACCCATAGAACGCCTGCACAGCCGACTCAGCATGGGTACCGGCGTACGCCGGTACGACAGTCAGGTATCGGCCTGAGCTGGTACGACAGTCAGGTATCGGCCTGAGCTGGTACGACAGTCAGGTATCGCCGTACGCCGGTACGACAGTCAGGTATCGGCCTGCGCCGGTACGACGGTCAGGTTTCCAGCCGTTGCAGCGCCGCGCGGGCGACCGGCGGCGAGACGATGTGGGCACCGTCGAATTCCTCGTAGCTGACATCGTAGCCCTCCTGCGTCAGCCGCTGGGCGATGTCGTGGCCGCGCTGCACCGCCAGCACCGGATCCTCCTTGCCGTGCGCGACAAAGATGCGCGGCTGCCCCTCGCGCCGCAGCGGCGCCATGAAGCCCGGCGAGAACGCCAGGATGTCGCTGAACAGGTGGCCGTTCATCAAGCCCACCGACAGCGCGTACGAGGCGCCGTCCGAAAAGCCGGCGAGCGCCATCGCCTGCTCGTCGACCTGGTAGCGCTGCATGGTCCACAACAGCGCGCGGTCGAGGAAGGCCAGGTCGGGGCCGAAGCCGCCGCGCAGGAAGTCCCAGCTGGTCGACAGCGCGTCCGGAATCAGCAGCAGCGCGCCGTGGCGGATGGCGTGCGCCAGCGCGATATGGTCGCCGCCGCCGTGCTGGCCGCCGGCACCGTGCAGCAGCACCAGCAGGTGCAGCGGCGCGCCGCTGGCGCCGGCGCCGGAGTCCAGGTGCGGCGGCACGTGCAGCACCGCCTTGCGGCCATCGGCGAACGCCAGCTGGTGGGTGCCGCAATCCAGCGCCGCGTGGCGCTGGTGCGGAATCAGGCGCAGCAGATCGGGCCGCGCGTGCAGGCGGCCGTCGGCGTAGGACGCGGGCGTGTTCAGAACTCCTCCCAGTCGTCACCAATGGCGGCGGCCGGCGTCGCGCGCGGCGCGCTGGCGCGGCTGGCGCCCGACTGGGACGCGCCGACGGCTGTCGTGGCCGTCGTGGCCGCACGGGCTGTCGCCGCGCCGTGGGCCATGGCCGCGCTGGCCGTTGCGCCGCCCGCCGTCACGCGCGCGCCGGCGGATGCGGCCGCCGTGGAGGGGGGCGAAGCTGCCGAGGATGTGCCGGTAGCGGACGTGCCGGTCGCGGACATGCCGGTAGCGGACGTGCCGGTAGCGGACGTGCCGGTCGCGGACGTGCCGGTAGCGGACGCGGCGGCGGATGGGGCCGCGGTCGCGCGGTGCCGGCTGGCCGACGAACGGTTGCCGATCGCTGGCCGCGACGCGGTGGCCGTCAGTCGCGCGGCTGGCGCGCTGGCCGTGGCGTGCGGCGCCGCCGCCGTCGACGTGGCGCCTGCCGCCGCCAGGGCGCGTTCGTCAAACGTGAACACGCTGACCACGCCGGCCTGGCTGGCCGCCTGCTCCTGCAGCGCCGCTGCCGCCGCTGCCGCCTCTTCCACCAGCGCCGCGTTCTGCTGCGTCACATGGTCCATCTGGCTGATCGCATGGTTGATCTGCTCGATACCGGCAATCTGCTCTTCGCTGGCCGAGGCGATGTCCTGCATGATGGCCGTCACCCGCTGTACGCTGCCGACGATCTCCTGCATGGTGGCCCCGGCTTCCTCCACCAGCTTGCCGCCGGCCTCCACCTTGCCGACCGAATCATCGATCAGCGCCTTGATCTCCTTGGCCGCCGCCGCCGAGCGCTGCGCCAGCGTGCGCACCTCCGACGCCACCACTGCAAAGCCGCGTCCCTGCTCGCCGGCGCGCGCCGCCTCCACCGCCGCGTTCAGCGCCAGGATATTGGTCTGAAAAGCGATGCCGTCGATCACCGAAATAATCTCGACAATATTCTGCGACGAGTGGCTGATCGACTGCATCGTCTGCACCACCTGCGCCACCACCGCGCCGCCCTTGCTGGCCACCTCGGAAGCCGTGGCGGCCAACTGGTTGGCCTGGCGCGCATTGTCGGCGTTCTGGCGCACGGTGCCGGTCAGCTCCTCCATCGACGACGCGGTTTCCTCCAGCGAGCTGGCCTGCTGCTCGGTACGGCTCGACAAATCCTGGTTGCCGCGCGCGATCTCGCCGGTGGCGGTGGCGATGGTGTCCGTGCCGCGCCGCACCTCGCCGACGATGTTGAGCAGGCTCTGGTTCATCTCGCCCAGCGCCTGCAGCATCTGCCCGGTCTCATCGCGGGTGCGCGCCTCGATCCGGCTGCTGAGGTCGCCCGACGCCACCGTGCGCGCGATGCGCACCGCCTCGCTCAGCGGGCCGACGATGCTGCGGCTCAGTATCCACGCCAGCACCGCCGCCAGCGCCACCGTCAGCAGCCCGCCGATGATGATGGTGTTGGCGGTCAGGCTCTGCAGCGACGCCGCGTCGGCCGCGCGCTGTGCCAGCAAGGCTTCCTCGGCGCCGCCGATCTCGCGCAGCAGCGCGCGCATCGCGTCCATGCCGGCGCGGCCGCGGCCCTCGCGCTCGAACTGCAGCAGCGGATCGATGCTGGCGCCGTCGTTGGCCTTGGCGCGCAGTGCCAGCACCGGCGCCACCGCGTCGCCATACCACGCCTGCTGCGCCTGCTCCAGCTTGCGCAGCCGGTCCTGCTGCGCCGCATTGTCGGCAGTCAGCGCGCGCGTCTTGCTCAGGTGCTCGGCAAACGCCGCCTGGCCGGCCTTGAGCGGCGCCAGCGACGCCGCCTCGCCGGTCAGCGCATAGCCGCGCTCGCCTGTTTCCATGTTCAGCAGGCTTTCCAGCAGCGACTTGGTTTCGGTGATCACCTGGTGGGTATGGGTGTTCCAGCCGTTGGCCTGGGCCAGCCGCGAGAAATTGGTGTAAGCGGTGCCCAGCAACAGCGCCAGGATCACCACCACCGCGCCAAAGCCCAGATACAGTTTGCGGGTGATGCCAAGATCAGAGAATCGCATGGTGAAAGCCTCCACATGAGCAAGTCACGACTTTTCAATGTAGCACTTAATCCGCCACTGGATAGCTGAATTGCGTCACCGTGCCGTTGGGCGTGGTGACGGTGATGGTCAGCACGCCACTGTTCTGCAGGTTGGTGCAGATCAGCCCGCTATTCTGGCTGGCGTCGCTGAGCAGCGCCACCGTGTACACCCAGGCGCTGGAATCGGCGCTGCTGGTGTTGGGCACGGTGATGCTGGCGGGGCTTTGCAGGATGCCGTTGGTGGTGGTAAAGCTGATCTGGGTGCCGGCCGGCAGCGGGTTGCCGGGCCGGTCGTACAGCCACAGCGGGTCGCCCGGATGGGCGCTGCGGCGGTTGGTGGCAAACACGGTCGGGTTGTTGTCGCGGATGGCAAAGCTGAACGTGCGCAGCGTGTTGTTGAAGGCGACGTTGTTGACGCAGCGGTCGAGCGCCAGCGTGCCGCTGCCGCTAGGACTGTCGAGCAGGCTGACGGCGGCGGTGCTGTTGGACAGCACCATCACCATCGCCTGGCGCACGTGCACGGTGTTGCCGCCGCTGATGTTGGGCGTGGCCTGCAACACGCCGTTGTAGATGCCGTTGCCGTTCTGGTCCCACGCGCTGTTGCCGTTGGAGTCGATGTACTGCTCGCCGGCGGCGCGCACCGCGTTGCCGCTGGTGTTGGCGTCGTCGACGCCGTTGGCATTGGCGTCGCTGACCGCGCGGTCGTTGCGGAACGCCTCGCCGAGGTCGGTGAACGGTTCGCCGGCGTCGTAGCGGTTGTTGCCGTTGGTGTCGCTAAAGCTTTCCTCGCCCAGCGCGTAGGCCAGGATGGTGACGCGGCCGTCGGCCGGGCGCGGATTGCCGGCGCAATAGCGCACCGTGCACTCGCCCGGCGTGCCTTTGCTGGTGACCACGCTGCCGTCCGGCTGGGTAGTCTGGATCAGGCCGGTCAGGCAGGAAGCGTCGATGCTGCCGCCCTCGGCCGTGAAGCTGACCGCCGTGCCGTCCGGCGCCGGGTTGTGGAAGTGGTCGGCCAGGCGCGCGGTGACGGTGGTGCCGGTGGGCGCGGTGCAGCCGTTGTACTGGCCGCCCTCGACGTTGCGGATCACCGCCGCCAGCGAGAAGCTGTTCTGCTCCGGCACGCCGGTCGACACCACCAGCTGGTCGGACGGCACGCTGATGCCGCCGTTCAGCGTGGCGGTCACGCGCACCGGCGTGTTGACGGTGCCGGCCGAGACGATGGTAGTGACCAGGCCGGTGCTGCCGCTGATGGCGCTGGCTGGCGCCAGCGTCAGGCCGCCGGCGCTGGTGTTGAGCGCAAAGCTGACCTGCTGGCCGCCGACCGGGTTGCCGGCGCTGTCCAGCACACGGAAGGTGACGGTGGCGGTCTCCTGGCGGCCGGCGCCGCCGGTGCCCCGGAGCGCGATGTTTTGCGGCGTGGCCGAGACGAACGTCAGCTGGCTGGCGCTGGCGCCGGGCGCGGCGCCCTGGGTGTAGTTGGCGCTGGCGCTGACGGCGCTGCCGCCGATGTTGGCGCTGGCGGTAATCACGTAGTTGCCGGCGGTGCTGGCGGCGCCGGGACTGAGCTGCACCGTGGCCTTGCCGCTGGCGTCGCTGACGACGGCGCCGCCGGCCGCCGAGAACACGGCGTTCTTGTCGGTGCTGGTGAAGGTGACCAGCGTGTTGGGCACGGCAGCGTTGTTGGCGTCCTTCAGCTGCGCGGTCAGCGTGGCGCTGCCGCCGGTGGGCAGCGTGGTCAGCGCGGCGCCGCTGGCGTCGGTGATGCTCAGCGTGATGGCTGCCTTGCCGGTGGTGCCGCCGCCGTTGCCGCCGGTGCCGCAGCCGGGCAGCGCCGGGTCGCGGTTGGGATCGATGGTGGTGCAGCCGCCGCCGCCGCTGCCGCCGCCGCCGCAGGCGGCCAGCAGCGCCGCACACAACAGGGCCAGCAGATAATGCGTCAAACAGTCGATCCGGCGTGCAGTCATGGTCACTCCTGGGTTGGTCAATTCGTGCCGGCCATGGCGGGCAGCAGGTTGCGATACAAATTCAGTATCGCCGGGCCAAGCAGCACCACCAGCAGGCTGGGGAAGATAAAGAAGATCAGCGGGAACAGCAGCTTGAGCGAGATCTTGGCGGCGTGCTCCTCGGCGCGCTGGCGGCGCTTGGTGCGCAGCTGCTCGGATTGCACGCGCAGCGAGTCGGCGATGCTGGTGCCGAAGCGATCGGCCTGGATCAGCATGGTGACCAGCGCGTCCACGTCCTCGACGCCGGTGCGCAGCGCCAGGTTGCGCAGCGCCTTGTCCTTGGCGCTGCCGGCGCGCAGCTCCAGCGTCACCAGCTGCATCTCCTCGGCCAGCACCACGCTTTTCAGGCCGATCTCGTTGGCCACGCGCGCCAGCGCCGCGTCCATCGCCAGCCCGGCCTCGACGCACACGGTCATCAGGTCGAGCGCGTCGGGGAACGATTCGAAGATGTCGCGCTGGCGCGTCTTGACCACGTGGTTGAGCACCAGGTTGGGCACGTAGTAGCCAAGGCCGCCGGCCACCACCATCCAGAACAGCTTGACGTTGCCGTCGGTGGCCACCGCCTTGCTGCTCAGGTAGAGGAACACGATCAGCGGCAGCAGCACCGCCAGCCCGGTCTTGCCGGCGAAGAACAGCGCCGGCGTCGACGGCGTGCGCCAGCCGGCGTTGATGAAGCGCATGCGCACCGGGGAGTTTTCCCAGCCCTCGGTGGGCAGCGACAGCCGCGCCAGCGGCGCCGCCAGGTTGACGATGGACTCCAGCCACACCGCGCTCTTGCGCGTCACCTGGCTGCGTTCGTGCAGCGCCTCCAGCCGGTCCTTGACCGGGTTGACGGTGAACAGCCGGATCGCCAGCACCACGCCGCCAAATACGGCGATGAAAACGACGACCAGGAACATGATCTGGATGATGGTCATGGCCAGCCCCTCAGATGCGGATGGTGGTGATCTTGCGGATGGCCAGCATGCCGATCACCATCAGCAGCGCCGCCACGCCCAGCATCTTGCGCCCGCCGGGATCGGTGAACAGGATCTGCAGCGAGCCCGGATTGACCACCGACACCAGCCCGCCGACGGCGAACGGCATCAGCCCCAGCACCCAGGCCGACATGCGGCCCTCGGCCGACATCACCTTGACTTGGCCGAGCAGCTTGAGGCGGTCGCGGATGATGGCGCTGATCGAGGCCAGCAGGTCGGTCAGGTTGCCGCCGGTCTCGCGCTGGATCAGCACGGCGATGACGAAGTAGCGCAGGTCGGTGCTGGGCACGCGCAGCGCCAGGTTCATCAGCGCGTCCGGCATCGACACGCCGAAATTGACTTCATCGAAGACGATGCGGAATTCGGCGCCCAGCGGATCGGGGATTTCCTCGCCGACCATTTTCAAGGCGGTGGGGAAGGCGTGGCCGGCGCGCATGGCGCGGCCCATCATGTCCAGCGCGTCCGGCAGCAGCGTCTCGATGCGCAGGATGCGCTTGCGCTTGGCGCGCATGGCTTCCAGCACCGGCAGCGCGGCCGCCAGCGCGCCAATCATCAGCCGGCCGAACCACGGCAGCGCCAGCGCGCTGGCGATGATAAAACCGAGCAGGAAGCAGCCGCCCATCAGCGCCACCAGCTGCGCGGCGTTCATCTTGCGCCCGGTCTGCAACAGCAGCCGGTCGAGTTTCTGGATGCCCGGCAGGGCGGCGATGAATTGCTGCATCGACGGGTCCTGCGCCAGCGTGCGCTCCTTGGTGATCGACACCGCCAGCTCGCTGCCGCTGTCGCCGATGGCGTTGCGCAGCCGGCGCGCGATGCGTTCGGCCTCGGGCCCGCGGGCGTTGTTCCAGCCGGTGTAGGCGCCCCACACCGCCAGCGCCACGGCGGCGAAGATCAGCACGATGAACAGCAGCAGCCGCAGGTCCATGATCAGTGCCCCGACGGGTCGAACACGGTCGAGCCGATGTTGACGCCGAAGTTGCGCAGGCGCTCGATGAAGCGCGGGCGGATGCCGGTGGCGGTGTGGTGGCCGAGTACCTTGCCGTCGTCTGACAGGCCGGTCTGCTTGAAGGCGAAGATTTCCTGCATGGTGATGATCTCGCCCTCCATGCCGGTCACTTCCTGGATCGACATCACCTTGCGCTTGCCGTCGGTCAGGCGCGACACCTGGATCACCACGCCGACCGCGCTGCTGATCTGCTGGCGCATGGCCTTGGTGGGCAGGCTGGCGGCCGCCATCGACACCATGTTTTCCAGCCGGGTCAGACCGTCGCGCGGGGTGTTGGCGTGGATGGTGGCCATCGAGCCCTCGTGGCCGGTGTTCATGGCGCCCAGCATGTCCAGCGCCTCGGCGCCGCGCACCTCGCCGAGGATGATGCGGTCGGGCCGCATGCGCAGCGCGTTGCGCACCAGCGCGCGCTGCGTGACCTCGCCCTTGCCCTCGATGTTGGGCGGGCGCGTTTCCAGCCGTACCACGTGAGGTTGCTGCAACTGCAGCTCGGCCGCGTCCTCGATGGTGACGATGCGCTCGGACGGGCTGATGAAGCCGGAGATCACGTTCAGCATGGTGGTCTTGCCGGAACCGGTGCCGCCGGAGATGACGATGTTGACCTTGGCCTTGCCCAGCCCTTGCAGCACCTCGGCCATGTCGGCCGTCATGCTGCCGTAGGCCACCAGGTCGGCCAGCCGCAATGGGTCGGCCGAGAAGCGCCGGATCGACATGATGGGCCCGTCGATGGCCAGCGGCGGGATGATGGCGTTGACCCGCGAGCCGTCCGGCAGGCGGGCGTCGACCATCGGGCTGGACTCGTCGATGCGGCGGCCGACGCGCGACACGATCTTGTCGATGATCTTCATCAGGTGGGCGTCGTCGCTGAAGGTGACGTCGGTCAGCTCCAGCTTGCCGCGCCGCTCGACGTAGATCTGGCGGTAGGTGTTGACCAGGATGTCGGACACGGTGGGATCTTCCAGCAGCGGCTCCAGCGGGCCGAAGCCGAGCATCTCGTTCTGGATGTCGCGCGTCAGCGTCTTGCGCTCGGCGTCGTTGATGACGACCGCGTCTTCCTCCAGCAGCTTTTCCACCAGGTTGCGCAGCTCGGCGCGGATCTGGTCCGGGTTGAGGCGCTGCAGGCTCTCCAGGTCCACGCGGTCGAGCAGGGCGGCGTGCAGCCGGCCCTTGAGTTTCTGGTAGGCGCGGTTGTCGATGCCCTGGGTGCGCTGGCCGGAGCCGCGGATGTCGGTGTTTTCCAGGCGTTCGCGCAGGGAGACCGGGGTGCTCATGGTGCGTTCCTTTATTTACGTGCCCGCAGCCGGGCCAGCCAGCCGCCTTGCTGCACCGGCGCCGCTTCGCCGCTGAGCTTGCGCGCCAGTTCGGCCAGCGACTGGCTGATCGGCGCGTTCGGTTCCAGTTGCAGCACCGGCACGCCCTGGTTGACCGAGGCGGCGGCCGAGTCGTAGTTGTTGGGGATGGTGAAGGCGATTTCGGCGTCGAAGGCGCTCTCCAGGTCCTTCAGGCGGATCTCGCTGTTCTTGTCGTGGCGGTTGACGATCAGTTGGATCTTCTCCTTGCCGTATTCCAGCGAGCGGAACACGTTGAGCAGGCGCTTGCTGTCGCGGATGTAGGGCAGCGTGGTCTGCAAGATCGGGAAGATCAGGTCGGCATGGTCGAGCGCGCGGATGCTGACCGCGTCCAGGCTGCGGCCGACGTCCAGCAGCACAAAGTCGTACTGGCGGCGCGCCAGCTTGAGGATGGCGTCGACGTGGTCGGGCTTGACGTCGTTGGCGTGGGCCGGGTCGGACGGCGCCGCCAGCACGCCGTAGTTGGGCGTGATGCTGAGCATGGACGAGGCCAGGAACGACGGATCGAGGCGGTGGATCTGCTGCGCCACGTCGCTGAGCGTAGCCAGCGGCTTGTGGTCGGAGACGAACAGCGAGGCGTCGCCGAACTGCAGGTTGATATCGATCAGCGCGACTTTCTGCTTGCCGCTGGCGGCCAGCGCGTAGCCGAGGTTGGTGGCGAGGAAGGTGGCGCCGCTGCCGCCCTTGCACGAGATGAAGGCCAGCACCTTGCCGCTGGTCTGGCCGCGCCGTTCGAGTTTTTCGCCGATGCGTTCCAGCGCCGGGTACAGCGCGCTGCTGGTCACCGGCGACGGCAGTACCTCGCGCACGCCGGCGCGCATGGCCCGCAGCAGGAATTGCGGGTCCTGGTCGATGCACAGTGCCACGCAGGCGATGTTGGGGTGCTGGGCCGAGAAGCGTTCCAGCTGGTCGAGGTCGTCGTCGTCGGTGTGCGGGCGGTCGATGATCAGCACGTCCGGCAACTGGTCGTCGTTGAGCGCGGCGGTGCGGCCGACGCCGCCGACCAGTTGGTCGATTTCGTCGGAGGGCGAGCGCGCGCGCAGCAGGCGCATCAGGTCGGCCAGGTGGCGTTCGTCGCGGGAGATGACGGTGATTTTCAAGTGTGCCGCTCCTTAGCGTTTGCTGACGCCGATGCTCAAGGCGCCGCTCTGGTCTTCCTTGGTGGTGAACGACTGCTGGTAGTTCTGGTAGGCCGCCACCGCCGCCGCGCCGTCCATGCCGTTGGCGGTGCGGCGCTGACCGGCGGCGTTGGGATTCAGCGTCTGCTGCGCCTGGGCCAGGCGCACGCTGCTGCCGAAGTACTGGTCGTAGTGCGGCGAGGTGGCGCAGGCGCTCAGCGTCAGCAGGGCCAGCAGGATGATGGGTGTGCGCATGGCGGCTCTCCTAGTTGACTTCGCCGGGGATGGCGGACGGCGCGCGCGGGGCCGCTGGCGCCGGGCCGGGCATGCCGGCGGCCGGCGGCGTCTGGGCGGCGCCCGGTGGCGTGGAAGTCGTCACAGGTGTGGCGGGTGTTGCGGGCGTGGCGCGGGGCAGGGCGTCGGCCTCCGCAGGCGCGGCCGGCGGGCGGCCTTCCAGCTTGCCGTTCAGGAAGAAGTCGGCGCGGCTGGGCTGGATGTACTCGTCGGTCGGCAGTTTCGGATTGGGCGGCAGCGGCTGCGCCAGGTGCGGCGTGACGATGAACACCAGCTCGGTGCGGTCGTTCTGGAAATCGCTGCTGCGGAACAGCGCGCCGAGGATCGGGATCTCGCCCAGGCCCGGAAACGCCTTGATGCTGCTGGTCACGTTGTTCTTGATCAGCCCGCCAATGGCGAAGCTCTGGCCGTCGAACAGCTGCACCGTGGTGCTGGCGCGCCGCGTGGTGAACGACGGCAGCACGGCGGTGGCGGTGGTGCCGGTGGCGCTGATGCCGATGCCTTCCCGGTTCAGCTCGGACACCTCGGGCGTGACCCGCAGGTTGATGCGGCCGCCATCGAGCACGGTCGGCGTGAAGCGCACGGCGATGCCGTATTCCTTTTCCTCCAGCGTCACCTGGTTGGTGCCGCCGGTGGTGTTCTGCGCCACCGGGATGAAGATCTTGCCGCCGGCCAGGAAGCTGGCCTCCTGGCCGCTGATGGCCATCACGGTCGGCTCGGCCAGCACCTTGACCAGGCCATCGTTGCGCTGCGCGTCCAGCGTGACAAACTTGCCGTTCTTGTTGTTGAAGGCGTCGATCTTGCTCGGATTGCCGCTGAGCAGATTGGACAGCATGGTGTAGGTCCAGCTGCCGCGCGAGCCGTTCAGGCCGACGCTGGCGCCCAGCTGGTCCACCAGCGTCTTCGACACCTCGGCGATTTTCACTTCCAGCATGACCTGCTGCGGCGCCGCCACCGAGAGCATGTTGACCACGCGGCCGCTGCTGTTGCCGCCGGCGCCGGACAGGCCGGACATCGGATCCATCGCGGCCTGGAAGGCGGCGCCGGCCGCCGCGCCCGAGGCGGCGCTGGGGGCGCCGCCGCCACCGGCCGCCTGTGCCGCCTGCGCGGCCGCTTCCGGCGTGGCGGCGCCGCCCTGGTTGCCGGCGCGGTTGTTGCGCGTCAGGTAGGCGCTGGCCACGGCGACGATCTGCGCTGCGCGCACCGCGTCGCTGACCGTGCCGGACAGGATCAGCGAATTGCCGGAGACGGTGACGCGGATGTCGCGCTCGCCCGGGAACAGGTCGGTGAACTGCTGGCGCAGGCCGGCGATGTCCAGGCCGACGGTGATGTCGATGGCGCTGGCCTGGTTGGCGCGGTTCCACACGATCAGGTTGGTGGAGCCGGTGGTCTTGCCCAGCATGTAGATTTCGCTCGGATTGAGCAGGATGACGTCGGCGATCTTGGCGTCGCCGACCGCCACCCGCGCGGCCGGGAAGGGCAGGCGCAGCAGCGTCGATTTGCCGGTCGAGAGCGTCACCTCCTTGGCCAGCTCCACGCCCGGCGCTGCTGCCGTGCCGCTGGCGGCGTTGCGCGGCGCGGCGGCGGTAGTCGCCGTGGCAGGCCCGCCGGTAGCCGCCCCGCCAGTAGCCGCCCCCATGCCGGCGGTGGCCCTGGAAGCGGTGGCCGGCGCAGCGTGCTTGTCGGCCGTGGCGGCGAGGACAGCCGGCGGCGCAGCGCTCAGCAGGACGGCGAGGGCGGCGGCGCCCAGCGGCGCGGCGTGGAATGGCGCAGAGGATACGTTGCTCAAGTCGCGATCTCCCGGTGCTTAAAATTGTTGTGAACTACGTTCCAGACCCTTGATGACTTCCACCTTGTCGGTGTCGCGTTCGGCACGCGGCGGCCGTGGCGCGGCCGGTGCGGTAGCCACGGCGGCCGGTGCAGGTGCGGGCGTCGGCAGGCTGGTAGCCGCGCGCGGCAGCGGCACGTTGGCGCTGGCCGCCTCGCCCAGCAAGCTGCTCTTGGTGGCGCCCTCGGTGTTGGCGGTATTGGGGTCGACCTGGTTGCGCAGCACCAGCGACAGGGTGCCGACGCTGCGCGCCAGGTCCAGCTTCTCCACCTGGTCCGGCGTCAGCTCCAGCGTGACCGCATTGACCACTTTCGGCTTGGTATCGTCGCGGCTGGACTCCTGCGCGATGGCCAGCACCAGGATGCGCTCCAGCACGATCTTCGAGATGGCCTGCTCGCGCACCAGGTGGTCGCCGTTGGCGTCGCTCTGCGTGTTGACCAGGATGTCGACATAGTTGCCCGGCAGCGCGAAGCCGGCCACGCCAACCACGTCGTTGACGCGTACCGTCATTGCCCGCTTGCCCTCGGCCACCACCGTCGACAGCCCGCCCTGGGTCCCGGCCGGCGCCAGCTTGGCCTCGGTGATCGGCTCGCCGCGCTGGATGTTGGCGCGCGTGATGCGGCCCTCCAGCGCCTTGGCATCGGTGGCCGCGCCCGGCGGCACCGAGCTGGCCGGCCAGTCGACCATGTGCACCAGTTCCGGCGTGATGCGCGCGCCCATGCTGATGTCGAGCAGGGCCACCGCCACCTTGTTGCTGTTGGCGGCCGACTGGCCGGCGATCCACTGCGCCGCCACCACCACGGCCGCCAGCGCCAGGAACAGCGCCACCCCTATCATCGTCAGAGCACGTGTGTTTCTCATCCCAGCCTTCCCAGGTTATGCGGAGTCGGTTGTTGTTCGCGGCGTTCGCGGTCTTTCTTCTGCTGTTCGGCGGCCACGCGGCGGGCGCCGGCGCCGGCAAAGTAGTTGTGCCAGGCCCAGTCCAGCGCGCGCTGGTTCAAGACGGGCGGCGTGTCTTCGTAGCGGGCCAGGTCGCGTACCTGGCGGATCAGGTCGCGCGGATAGCAGGCCAGCAGCGGCGTCTCATCCCTGGCATGCAAGCCGCTCAGCAGGTAGTCGAACGCTGCGGCGTCGAATGCGATGCCGTACTGCGCGCAGGCCTGGCGGAACAGTTGCTGGTATTCGGCCGGCGTCTGCGGCGGTACTTCGATCTTGTATCCCAGCCGGCGCAGGAAGGCGCCATCGGACAGGCGCTCCGGCAGGAAGTTCGACGAGAATACCACGACCACATCGAAAGGCACCTGGAAAACCAGGCCGGTGTGCAAGGAAAGATAATCGACGCCACGGTCCATCGGCACGATCCAGCGGTTCATCAGTTCCAGCGGCGAGCAGCGCTGGCGGCCGAGGTCGTCGATGATGAAGATGCCGTTGTTGGCTTTCAGATGCGGCGGCGCCTGGTACAGCCGCGTGTTGGGATCGAAGCGCAGGTCCAGCATTTCCAGCGTCAGTTCGCCGCCGCTGAGCGCGGTGGGGCGTTGCAGGCCGCGCACCCAGCGCGCGTCCAGCGTGCGCAGCAGGTCGCCGCCATCGTCGGCCGGCGCGGCGGCGGCGGCCGGCTGGTGCTGCACCGGATCGTAGAACGGCACCACCTCGTTGTCGATCATGATGGCGTAGGGCACGGCAATGGCGCCGTGCAGCAGATGGCACAGCCGTTCGGCAAGGAAGGTCTTGCCGCTGCCGGCCAGGCCGTAGATGAACATCGCGCGGCCCGAATTCATCGCCGCGCCCAGCTGGTCCAGCACCTGCGCGCTGGCCACCACGTCGTGGAAGGCGGTGCGCACGGCGTCGCGGGTGACATGCAAGTGGCGTACGCTTTGCACCGCCATCTGCGCCACGTAGGCGGCCAGCGGCACCGGCGCCGGGCCGGCGTAGGCGTTGCGGTGGATGGCGGCGACCGCGCGCTGCATGCCGGCGTCGGTCAGATGATAGGTCAGGTCGGCGTCGGTGCCGCTGCTGCCGCTGCGCGTGACCTCGCACAATTTTTCGTTGCGTAAATGCGTCACCAGCGGCGTGATGACGCTGACACTCAGTTTCAGATGGCTAGCCAGTTCAGGCAAACGGACCTGTCCGCGCTGGAACAGCACCTTGGACAGCAGCTCGACCAGGAACAGAAACGGCAAGCCGGTTTCGTCCGTGGTGCGCGGGGCGCGCATAGCGGCTGGGGCGGGGGACGCGTTCGTCTGCTGAGTGAGCATGGTTCCCTTAGAAGAACAGGCTGCGGCCGGAGGTGGCGCCCACCAGCAGATAGGGCGCGGCGCCGGCGGCGATGGCCACCGCGTACGGCAGGCGGCCGCTCGGCGTGGCCGGCGCGTCCATCTTCGGCACCTCGCCCGCGAGCGAGCGCAGCATGCTGTATTTGACCAGTTGCCAGGTGTTGTAGACCATCGGCTTGAGGCGGCCGTTAAAGCCGGCCACCACCAGCGCCAGCACGCCGCCCGCCAGCAAGGTCAGCAGCGTGATGCCGGCCACCGCGCCGGGGCCGACGAAGGCGCCGATCATCGCCATCAGCTTGACGTCGCCGGCACCCAGCGCGCGCATGGCGTACATCGGCAGCAGCAGGCACAGGCCCACGGCCAGGCCGGCCAGCGCCTTCAGCAGGCCGATGCCGCCGAACGGCGCGATAAACAGGCCGGCGCCGGCCGGCAGCGCGGCGTTGAACAGCAGGCCGAGCACGGCGCCGCCGAACACCAGCGCGTTGGGGATGCGGCGCGTGCGCAAATCGTTCCAGACTGCCAGTGCCAGAAAGCAGCACAGTATGATCAACGGCAAGAGAGTCATCGGCATGCCCTGTGGAAGAAGGGGACCAGCTTAGTGTATAGAAAATTTCCGGGACGGCGTGCACCATTCCGGGATTTTTTTTGCGCGCAACACGCGCTGGCGAGCGCGCGCACTCAGGCGGTCTTGAGGAAGCTGGCGATGTAGCTCAGCGCGTCGCCGAGCTTGGGGCCGAGCAGGATGACGCCGGCGGTGACGGCGGCCGCGAGGGCGGCGCCCATCAGCGCGTATTCGATGGCGGTGACGCCGTCCTCGTCGTGAAGAAACTGGTGCAATGCGTGCATGGCGAACCTCGTTCGAGTTGTTAGTCGGTTGCTGCGCTTAACTAAAACGGGGGCGAGGTTTTAGGTCGGGCTCAGGTCTTGGAGCCCAGCACCGCCAGCACGGCGATGATGATGATCACGGACGCCAGGGCGGCAATCAGCGCGTACTCCAGCAGCGTAGCGCCGTCGTCGTTGCCGACGAAACGGGCGAGGCCGCTTGGGATGGATAACTGCCGCATTGCTACTCCTGAGGTGGATGATGAATTCGATGTTGCCAGTCTAACCAGCGGCGTTAGTTTCGGCATCGGACAAACGTCATGCTGTGGCGTGACATTTGTCATGATTTAAATATGGACAAAAAAAATCCGGAACGCACGGTTCCGGATGAAAAGCTACTAGGAGCTGTACAACGAGGAGACGGGTATTACGAGGACTTGATCAGACCCGAGATGTAGGTCAGCGAGGCGGTCAGTTTGGGGCCCAGGATGGCCAGGCCGGCGGTGATCGCGGCGGCGATGGCGGCGGCCATCAGGGCGTATTCGATGGCGGTGATACCGTCTTCGTTGCGGATGAAGTTGGTGATTGCTTGCATGATGAACCTCTCGTTAAAGTCAGTGGATGGAATGGACTAAAACGGGGTTCGGGTTTTAGGTGCTGCGGTACTGCTGATGGAAGTCATTCTACGCACCGTGCCGCCGTGGCGCAGCGGACAAACGTCACCATGTGCGGTGACAATTGTCACGTTGTGCCTCGGCCTGCCACCCCCAAGGCAGAAGCCGGGGTCAGACCCCGTACGGGGTCCGACCCCATCATCGGGGTGCGGGGTCTATTTTATTATTGCCGCAGAAATGTTTTCGTGGCCTAATGCTCCGTTCCACTCATGTAGTTACATAAAACGGGAGAAATACCATGCAGGGAAAACACCTGTTGTGCGCACTGGTGAGCGCCGCCCTCGCCAGCGCCGCAATGGCCGCGCCAGCCACGCCAACGGTCGCCGCGCCAGCCGCCGCCAGCGCCTACAACCAGCCGCCCAAAGAGATCCTCGACGTGATGCGCGCGCCAGCGCCGCCGTTGCCGTCGCTGAGCCCGACCCGCGACAAGCTGATGCTGGTGACCATGCAGGATTACCCGTCGATCGCCAAGGTGGCCACGCCTTTCCTGCGCCTGGCCGGCGTGCGCATCGAGCCGGGCAACCACAGCCAGCACGACACGCCGGGCGGCTACGGCATTCCGCCGTGCGTCAGCGCCATCGACCTGGTGCAGGTGGCCGACGGCAAGTCGACCGCCGTCAAGCTGCCGGCCGGCGCCGACGCCTGCCCGCGCCGCCCGGTGTGGAGCGCCGACGGCCAGCGCTTCGCGTTTGAGAACGTCACCAACGACGCCGTGGAACTATGGGTCGGCGACGCCAAAACCGGCGCCATCCGCCGCCTGCCGAACGTGCGCCTGAACCAGATGTTCGGCGACCAGGTGCAGTGGATGCCGGACCAGAAGACGCTGCTGGTCAAGCAGGTGGTGGCGCGCAAGGCGCCGCCGGCCGAGGCGCCGGGCTCGGAAGGGCCGGGCATCCAGGAATCGCTGGGCCAGAAAGGCCAGAGCAGCACCTACGAAAACCGCGACACGCTGCGCAACAAGCACGACGAGGAACTGTTCAATTACTACGGCACCTCGCAGCTGACGCTGGTTGACGCGGCCACCGGCAAGATGACGCCGGTTGGCAAGCCGGGCCTGTACGAGGAACTGGACGTGGCGCCCGACGGCCGCCACCTGGTGGTGACGGAAATCCGTCCGCCGTATTCCTACGTCACCACCTTCGACCGCTTCCCGAAACAGATCACGCTGTGGGACCTGGCCGCGCGTCCGGCCAAGGACGGCAATCCGGTGCTGCGTGAAATCGCCGCGCTGCCGCTGGCCGACCGCGTGCCGAACCGCGGCGTGCCGACCGGCCCGCGCCACTTCATGTGGCGGCCGACCGAAGCGGCCGCGCTGGTGTGGGTGGAAGCGCTGGATGGCGGCGATCCCAACGCCAAGGCCAGCGAGCGCGACAAGGTGATGCTGCTGAAGGCGCCGTTCACCGCCGCGCCGGTGGAAATCACCCGCACCGAGCAGCGCTTCGGCGGCCTGGCGTGGAGCGAGCAGGCCAATGTGGCGCTGCTGACCGACTACGACGTCAACCGCAAGTGGGTGCGCACCTGGCAGCTCAACGTCGACGACGCGCAGAATTCGCGCCGGCTGATCTGGGACCAGTCGAGCGACGAGAAGTACGCCAATCCGGGCAATCCGGTGATGCGCCGCCTGCCGAACGGCTTCCCGGTGATCCGCCTGCAGGGCGACACCATCTACCTGTCGGGCGCCGGCGCGTCGCCGGACGGCGACCGTCCCTTCCTCGACAAGTTCAACCTGAAGACGCAGCAGAAGGAGCGCCTGTTCCGCAGCAGCAAAACCTCGTATGAGCAGTTCATCGGCTTCGCCGGCAACGACGAGGGCCGTTTGCTGACCTGGTACCAGTCGCCGGAAGACACGCCGAACGCCTTCGTGCGCACGGTCGGCGCGGCCACCACCGCCGAGGCCGGCGAGCCGAACTACGCCTCCAACAGCGTGGCGCTGACCCACCTGGTCGATCCGGTGCCGCAGGTACGCCAGATCAAGAAGCGCCTGGTCAAGTACAAGCGCGCCGACGGCATCGACCTGTCGTTCACGCTGTACACGCCGCCGGGCTACAAGGAGGGCACGCCGCTGCCGACCATCCTCAACGCCTATCCGCTCGATTACGCGGACGCGTCCAAGGCCGGCCAGACCACCGGTTCGCAGGCGACGTTCACGCGCCTGCGCCAGTACCGCCTGCTGCTGCTGTCGGGCTACGCCATCATCGACAGCGCGGCCTTCCCGATCGTCGGCGATCCGCGCAAGGCGTATGACACCTACACCGAGCAACTGGTGGCCAACGCCAAGGCGGCGGTGGACGAGGCGGTGCGCCTGGGCGTGACCGATCCGAACCGCGTGGGCGTGACCGGTCACAGCCACGGCGCGCTGATGACGGCCAACCTGCTGGCGCACTCCGACCTGTTCCGCGCCGGCGCGGCCACCAGCGGCTCGTACAACAAGACGCTGACGCCATTCGGTTTCCAGAACGAGCGCCGCTCGGTCTGGGAAGCGCCGGACGTGTACACCAAGGCCTCGACCTTCTTCTACGCCGACAAGCTGAAGACGCCGCTGCTGATCGTGCACGGCGGCGACGATGCCAATCCGGGCACGACGCCGCTGCAATCGGTCAAGCTGTACGAGGCGATACGCGGCAATGGCGGGGTGACGCGCCTGGTGATGCTGCCGCACGAGCCGCACTGGTACGCCGCGCGCGAGTCGAACGAGCAGCTGGTGTATGAAATGCTGCGCTGGTTCGACAAGTACGTCAAAGACGCGCCGCCAAAGCAGTAAGCGCAGACCCCAAAGCTGAAAGGGTCTGACCCCGTACGGAGTCAGACCCTGGCCGCAGCGGTGTGCGGGGTAATCAGGACGACTTGATCAGGCCGGAAATATAGGTCAGCGACGCGGTCAGCTTCGGCCCCAGAATCGCCAGGCCGGCGGTGATGGCGGCAGCGATGGCGGCTGCCATCAGGGCGTATTCAATGGCGGTGATGCCGTCTTCGTCCTGGATGAAGTGCTTGATGGCGTTCATGATAGTCCTCGTTTAGTTTGGTTGAATGATGAAGTTGTGCTTCAACTAAAACGGGTTCGGGGTTTTAGGTACTGCCGATGAAAGTCATTCTACGCAGTCCCTCTGCTGTGCGCAGTGGACAAACGTCATGATCTGCCATGACATTTGTCACCAATTCTCACACTCCGCTCCAAAAAAAAATCCGGCGCAAGGCCGGATTTTTTTCTGAAGCGGGGCGATGATTACGACGACTTGATCAGGCCCGAGATGTAGGTCAGCGAAGCGGTCAGTTTCGGGCCCAGGATGGCCAGGCCGGCGGTGATCGCGGCGGCGATGGCGGCAGCCATCAGGGCGTATTCGATGGCGGTGATGCCGTCTTCGTTGCGGATGAAGTTGGTGATTGCGTTCATGATTGAATCCTCGTTAAAGTTGATAAAAAAGGGCGACTGCGTCAACTAAAACGGGGTTCAGGTTTTAGGTCTTGCTGCACTGCTGATGTAATGCATTCTACGCGGGCCGGCGCCGCCGCGCAGCGGACAAACGTCACTTTATGCCGTGACATTTGTCATGCCGTGCCTGGTCGCGTACACGTACAGCTCCAGCCGGTTGGCCACGCCCAGCTTCTGGTAAATCGTGGTCAGGTTGTTGCGCAGCGTCGGCTCGGCGATGAACAGCTTCGAGGCCAGCTCCTTGTTGGGCGCGCCGTTGCCCTCGACCACCACGGCGACGATCTTGCGCTCCTTCGGCGTCAAGGACGCAATCCGCGCCGCCTCCGGATCGGCCTTGGCCGGCGCCGACAACTGCCCCAGCAGCGCGTTCATCAGCGCCGGGTCGAGGCACATGTCGCCGCGCGCCACCGCGCGTATGCCGTTGAGCACGACGTCGGCCGGCGCCTCCTTGCTGACCACGCCGCGCGCGCCCAGCCGCACCGCCTGCGTCAGCAGGCCCTGGTCGCGGTTGCCGCTCAGGATCATCACCCTGGCGCCGCTGTCCTGCAGCAGCTGCGGCAAAATCTCGATCGAGCTGCGGCCCTCCAGGTCCAGGTCCAACACGATGACGTCCGGCTTCAGCGCGGCCCCCTGTTGCAGCGCGGTGTCGTTGTTGGACGCCGTGCCCACCAGTTGCAGGTCGGCGCCGCCGCCCTCGATCAGTTTTTCCAGTCCCCACAACATGGTCTTGTGGTCGTCTACCAGCATGATGCGGATGCTCATGGTCTTGCCTCGGTCAGTTATACCGGGATGGCGATGCTGACCGCGGTCACGCCGGGCGTGTCGCGGTCGATCGTGATCGTTCCGCCAAGCGCGGCGGTGCGCTCGGCCAGCGATCCGGGCAGGAATGGGGCCGCGGGACCTTCCGGGGTTTCGTTCTCGATGCGTATCCGCAGCTGGCCGTCAGCGTTGCTCAGGCTGATCAGGCCCGTGCGGGCACGGGTGTGTTTGCGTATATTATGCATGCCTTCATTCACGATCTGAAACACCTCGGCGGCCAGGCGGTCGCTGATGGACAGGCCGTCCTGCGCCTGTATCGTTATCTGTATATCGTAGAACTCTTGCACCTGCTGCGCCTGCCGGCGCAAGGCCACCAGCAGCTCGGCCTCGGTCTGCGCCGCGCCTTGCCGCACGTTGCGGGCGAACTGGCGCATGTCGCCGATCACCTGGGTGGTCATGTCGAGCAGTTTATCAAGTTCGGCCGCGACCGGGTGATCCGATTGCAGGCTCTGGCGCACGGCGCTGATGCCGTGCCGCAGGCCGATGTAGGGCTGGATGGTGGTGTCGTGCAGGTCGCGCGCGATCTTCTGCCGCTCGCGGAAGGCGGCGTCCGAGGCCAGGCGGTCGAGCAGCACGATGTTCTCGATCACCGGAAACACCTGCGCCGCCAGCTGTTGTAAAAACACCGCATCGCTGCGGCTGAAGCGGTGCCGGTCCGCCACCACGTAGATGCGGCCCTCGCCCTTGCGCAGCGGCAGCGCCGCGCTGATGAAGGAACTGGCATCGAGCAAGTCGGTCAGCTGCCCGACCGTGTCCGCATCCAGCCGCTGCCAGTGCGCCTCGCCTGGCGCCCGGGTGCGCGACTCCAGCGTGCGCGGCAGGCGCGGATGCAGCGGCGCCGCGTACTGCACCAGCGCCTGCGGCGCGAACACCAGCAGCGGCGCGGCCGCGCCTTCCGGCAGGCGCGACAGCGAGGCGCGGCCGTCCGGCGCGCCCGACGAATGCAGCTGCCACAGCTCGTCGGCGTGGTCGCGCATCAGCAACAGGCAGTTGCTGGCATGGTAGAAGTCGCGCGTCTGCTGCAGCACCAGCGCAATCGTCTGGTCGACGCCGAAGCGCGGGTTGGCCAGCCGGCTGACGTCGCGCAGCAAGCTCAGCCGTCGACGCTGCGCCACGCCCATGCCGCCCCAGTAGGCGATCATGTAGCCGAGCGCCAGCACGAAGGCGGTGCGCAGCAGCAGGTGGCCGTGATTGATGCTGGTGTCGGTCAGCCAGGTTGACAGCGCCAGCGCGAAGGTGGCGCCCAGCGTGATGCGCGCGCCCTCGTCGAAGCCCCACTGGAAGGAGGCGGTCAGGATGACGAAAAAGAAGAAGGGGAAGAAGAAGCTGTTGCCGCCGCCGGTGCAGTAGACCATCAGTGCGAACCAGCCGAGGTCGATCCAATAGACCGCCTTGCCATGCCAGAATGGCGTACGGTAGCGCCGCGCCACCAGCAGCAGCGTCAGGCTGTGCAGCAGGTAGCCGCCGAACACCAGCGTGTGGACCAGCGTGCGCGTGCCGTAACGGTTGCCGAGGTCGCCGGGCGCGACAAACAGCGTCAGGATGGCGGTCAGCGCCAGCACCAGGCGCATGACAAACACCATCGAGGCGCCGACGGCGTCGCCTCCGGTGCGCGCCACGGCGGTGGAAGGGCTGTGCGGTATCACTGCGGTCTCCTGCCGCCCTTGCCGGCGGCTTCTAGATATAGGCAGACTAAACGAAATAGCGATTCGATAGTTGTTGCGAACGCGATCGAGTCTACGCAGTCAGCGCTGCCATGTCTAGCCGGAGCGTGATACGCTGCCGACATGATTCACGCCGGCGCCCGCCAACGCGCCGCGCCGGCGCCGCGTTGTTAATGCTTCCTGAAAACATTAAATAACTGGGCGATACACATGAATCGCGTTAGAATGGCTTACCGTCACCTCATTCCTGTGGCGCTGCCGCCGGTCCCCGCTGATCCGGCCAGCCAGACTGCAGTGCCGCGCCATCTGCGCTCCCGCCTGTTTTTACAACCGCACCGTACCACGGACGCAACACCATGAGAGTGACCGGATTCCTGCGCCGCCAGCGTCGGCGCCAGCGTGGCGCCGCCGCCGTCGAGATGGCCATCATCGCGCCGGTGGCGTTTCTGCTGCTGATAGGCATTATTGAATTCAGCCTGGTGTTCTTCACCACGCTGGTGATGCAATACGCGGTGCGCGAGGGCGCGCGCTACGCCGTCACCGGCCGCGCCGACCAGAGTCCGGGCGAGCGCCTGAACTCGGTGGTGGCGGTGATCCGCAACCAGTCGCTCGGCTACTACGACAGCATCTGCACGCCGCTGTCGGTCAACGGCACGGTCAGCTCGTCGGGCAACGCCGCCACCGTGCTCGGCGCGCCGGGCGACATCGTGGTGCTGCGCGTCGATTGCACCTGGAAGCTGGCCACGCCCATCGTCGCCGCCGTGTTCCCCAACGGCGTCTACAAGTTTGCCGTGGCGGCCACCATGCAGAACGAGCAGTTCTACCAATGAGGTCCGCGCGCCGCCATTGCCGCTACCGCGCGCCCCGGCGCGGCATCGCCGCCGTCGAATTCGCGCTGCTGCTGCCGGTGCTGCTGGTGCTGCTGATCGCGCTGGTCGACATCGCGCGCGCCATGCAGGCGCAGATGATCCTGATTAACCTGAGCCGCGAGGGCGCCAACCTGGCCTCGCGCGGCAAGCTGCAGCTGTCGGAAAACGCCCAGACCATCATCAGCCAGGTGGCGGCCTCGGCGCCGCCGCTGGACATGAACAAGCAGGGCATGATGTACATTACCCGCATCATGGGCTCGACCAGCAACGGCGTCACCAGGAGCATCGTGCTGGAGCAGTACCGCTGGGACGACGCCGTCAACAACCGCGGCTACCGCGTCAGCGGCTATGCGCCGCAGTCGAAGATCTGGAACTGCGGCAACTGGGCCAGCGGCACCGCCGGCACCTGCGTCGTGCCGAGCGGCGCGCTGGCGCCGGTGGTGTCGATGATGAGCGGCCAGCTGCTGGACGGCGAAATCATTTACGTGGTCGAGGTCTACTACAAGTTCAACATGCTGTTCCAGACCTTCACCTTTGGCAGCTTCGCCACGCCCACGCTGGCGACCGATTTTTACTCGATGACGGTGTTCTGATCATGCGTCCTTTCCAACATGCGCAACGTGGCGGCATCACCGTGATGGTGATCATTTCGCTGACCACCCTGCTGGCGGTGGTCGGCCTGGCCTTCAGCGCCGGCCTCAGCTACATGGTGCGGTCCAAGCTCAACGCCGCCACCGACGCCGCCGGCCTGGCGGCCGCGCGCGCCATCAGCAACGGCACCACCCAGGCCGACCAGATCGCCAACGCCAAGGCCGCCGGCCAGCGCTTCTTCTACGCCAACTTCCCCAGCAACTACCTGATGTCCAGCGCCACGCTGAACGATATCGGCGTCAGCTTCAGCGGCAGCGAGGCGACGGTGACGGTCAGCGCCTCGGCCAACCTGCCGACCGCGCTGTTCGGCGGCTTTGGCGCCGGCGCGCTGGCGCCGGCGGTGCTGACCGAAACCAAGCGCAAGGACCTGGACATGGTGGTGGTGATGGACACCTCCGGCTCGCTGTCCGGCTCGGCCGCCAACGTGCGCAGCTCGGCCGTTACCTTTCTCAACCAGTTCAACGTCACGCGCGACCGCGTCGGACTGGTGCACTTCGCCTTCGGCTCCATCGTCGACGACCCCATCCGCCCGATCGCGCGCGGCTTCGACCGCACCAGCATGACCAACCACATCAAGGCCTATGCCTTCAGCGGCTCGACCGCGTCGGCGGAAGGCATGTACACCGCGCGCCAGCAGATCAACAGCGTGCCGACGGCCAACCTGAACCGCTCCAACATGCGCGTCATCGTGTTCTTCTCGGACGGCGCGCCCAACTCCTTCGGCGCCTACCTGAACTGGAAGACGGCCGGCTACTGCACCCAGGCCGGCACCGTCTACACCGACGACGACGGCGCCGGCACGCCGGCCGGCTTGTACAAGCTGGACCAGCAATACGATGATATCGGCGGCAACTGCACGCCGGCCGACCTGCCCGGCAAGGCCGCCTCGCTGCCGGACTGGTACAACGCCCACAACCCGCTGCTGACGCCGAACGACCCGTCGTTGCGCGAATTCCCGGTGGTGACCAATTCGCCGCGGGTGGTGACCAACGCGCTGACCTACGCCAACGTCAACCGCGCCGCCCGCAACCTGGTGGAGGCGATGGCGGCGAAGTCGCGCGACGAGGGGATTTATGTGTTCACGCTGGGACTGGGGTCCAGCCTGAAAGTCGGCACCGGGGTGGATGGCGAAAAGGGCGAGGACACGCTGAAGTGCATGGCCAACACGGTGGACGCGCCAGCCCGCTGCTACAACCCCAACAAGCCGGTCGGGGTGTACTGCTTTGCCGCCACGCAGAACGACCTGACGCCGTGCTTCTCCAAGCTGGCCTCGGCCATTCTGCGCATCTCGAAATAGCCTAGTGGCGCGGCGGCATCACCAGCGTGGCCAGCGGCGGCGCGCCCTTGTGGCTGTAGGCGGTCAGCTCCCAGCTGTCGCGGCTGTACAGGCGGCCGGCGGCGTCGGCGTCCTGGTAGTCGAGCTTGACGTAATTGGCCAGCGCCGGCACAAACCACACGGTTTCGGTCAGCTTGCCGCCGATCTTGCTGGCGTCGTTGACGTCGGCGTACTGGGCCTCGACCACGATCTTCAGCGCTTCGAACTCGCCGGCCGGCACCCGCACTTTTTCCCAGTCCACCACCTTGCCCTTGATGGCATAGCGCCACTGCTTGCCGGCCTTGCTGTTGTCGCCGACCACATCGCTGCTCCATTCGCTGCCGGGCGCCATCGGGAAGGCAAAGCGCGCGAACGACGGCGAGAAGTGCATGCCGCCGCGCTCGACCGGATTCATTTCGGGCGTAAACAACTGGGTGCTGATCAGTGCGCCGCTGGCGGCGCGCTTGATCGCCACGTGCACGCCGGCCTGGTCGATGGCGGTCACTTCCATGCGGTTGATGTTGCCCTTGGCGCCTTTCCACACATCGGTGTACTGGTAGGTCCACGAATCGCCGACCGCTGGCGCCGGGGCCGGCACCGCTTCGTGGCTGCCTGCCCACGCGAGCGCGCACGGCAGGATGAAACAGAGCACTGCAAACGAACGTTTGATGGTCATGCTGTCTCCTTTGTTGTGATTTGTTCATTGAATATAGCACAAGGTTGGAGCAGTGCAAGTCGCATCGTCAGTGGTTCAGCCGGGCTGCCTCATCGCGTGCGCTGGAGATCGGCATGGCCGTCAGGCGCCCGGTCGGCTGGCCGTTGCGCAACTCCGGCACCAGTGCCTCGACGCCGACATCGGTACGCGCGCCCAGTGCCTGCAGCTTGCGCATCGCCGCCTGGTTGTTGGCCCAGATCGCCAGCGTCAGCGCATTGGCTTTCACCAGATTCGGCTGCACCATGAAGCGCAAGTCCGGCGCCACTCTGGCCACCAACTGGTCGAAGCCGGGAATCTCGCCGGTCTGCGCCTGCGTGAAGGTCAGCATGTAGCGGCGGTCGAAGTCGGCGTGCTGCTCGGCCAGCAGGTCCAGCACCTGCGGCAGGCGCGGATTGTGGTTCATGATGGGCATCTCCAGGTTGGAGCCGCCGCGCTGGCCCAGCACCGGCGTGGCCAGCGGTAGCTGCTCGCCGGCCTCGCGGTACAGCCGCAATGCGTCCAGGTCGCAGCTTTCCAGCGCGCGCGCCTTCGATTCCTCATCGAAGCCGTAGCCCATCGCCTTCAGCTTGCCGCGCGCGTCGGCCGGCGTCAGTGCCGCGCGGATTGCGCCAACATCCTCCTTCACCTGTTTAAGGTCGCCCGCCATGGCGGTCAGCAGCGCCAGCTCGCTGCGCGCGAACGGCAAGCCTTGGGCGTCGGCCAGCGCCAACCAACCGGCCGCCGCCTGCGTGCTGCGCCGCGCCGCCGGATCGGAACCGAAGCCCTGATGGTATGCCACGCCCAGCACCGCCGCCGCCACCACATTGCCGCCGCGCGCCTGCTGCTCCAGCAGCGGCAGGTCGCTGTCCTGCAGCACGGCGGCGCGGGCGCGAATCTCGCGCTCAAGCAGCGCGCGGTCTTCCGGCGTGCCTTGCTGGAACCACTGCGGAACGCTGGCGCCGGCCGCGTCATCGGCGCCGCGCGCCGACACGCGCACGCCGCTGGACGGCGTCGCCGGCGCCCGCAGCATCGGATTGGCGCCGCTGGCCGGCACCAGCGCAAAACCGCCCACCAGCGAGGTCGCATACCACGGCCGCTGCTCATCGCGGGTGGCGGCACGGACATCGGTGAGGACCATCTTCATGGCCGACTCGATCGGCAGTCCCGGCTGCGGCAGCCATTTGGCGAGCGCCTGTGCGAAGGGCCCGTACTGGCCGGCGCCGTCCAGCGCGCGCTCGCCCGGCTGGGTGGCGTAGGCGATCAGCATGCCGTTGGCTGGCTGCTCGGGCGCCAGCCCGGTCACTTCCAGCCCGCGATACACGCCGCCCAGCCGCGGCAGCGACGGATCATTGCGGCAAGCGTCCAGCAACAGCAGCGACAGGTGGGCGCCGCTGCCGCGCATGCGCTCGACCAGATAATCGACCGCCACGCTGCCGCGCGCGATTGCCGCCGGCTGCTCCAGCGGCGCGTCGACCGGGATCAGGTAGTTGGCGCCATCGAGTTGGGCGCCATGGCCGGCGTAATAAAACACGCCGGCGCCGCCGCCCTGCAACTGCTGCGCCAGTTTGCCGACCGCGCGGTACAGCGTTGCCCGGTCGGTATTCAGCAGCAGCTCGGTGGCGTAGCCGGCCTGGGTTAGCTTGTGCGCCATCAGGCGCGCGTCGCGCTCGGCGTTGCGCAGCGCCAGCTTGCCGGGATAGGCGGTATTGCCCACTACCAGCGCGAATTTGGGCGCGCTGCGATAGGGCAAGTCGGCCGCCCGCGCGTTGGCGCACAACAGCACCAGGACGGCCGCGCCGCGCCGCGTCCAACGGAGGAGGGAAGGGGATAGTGTCATGAAGGCAATTATAGAGGAAGCGCGGTTGCCAACCAGCGCCAACAAATATTTTCAAATAGTTTGTCCATTGTCGCGCCGGCCAACGAATAGGGGGTGTCCGCGCGCTGAACGCGGCGTCCCATCCACCTACTGAAAGGAAGCAAGATGCGCACCCCCCACCCGACCCTGACCGCCATCGCCTTGGCCCTGACGCTGAGTGCTTGCGGCGGTGGCGACGGCAACCCCGTCGCTGCCACGCCGGGCGGCGGCACCCCGCCCGTCACCACCCCACCCGTCACCACCCCACCCGTCACCACCCCACCCGTCACCACCCCACCGGCCACTGTCGGCAACGACCTGGCCGCGTTCGCGGTCGCCTGGGCCAGCTTCCAGATGCTGGAAGCGGTGCAGGCGCTGCAACTGACCGCCGGCGGCACCGGCAACTGCGGCCAGGGCGGGACCACCGCCTACGACGCCGCCAGCGGCAAGCAAACACTGAACCGTTGCCGTCCCAACGAAATGCCCTACCAACTGTACAGCGGCAGCGCCAGCGTCAGTGCGCTGAGCGCCAACCCGGCGCACACCCAGGTGGTGGCCAAGCTGACCGCGCCGGCGCTGGACGTGCTTGACACCGATGGCAATGTTGAGTTCAAGCTGCTCGGCGGCGACATCAGCGGCACCATGACCGACAACGGCAGCGATGACAGCTATTTCTATGCGTCCAACGAACTGCTGTTCAGCGCCGGTGCCGCCAGCAAATACACCGTCAGCGGCGCCGGCAGCACCTCCACGGTGATCACCTTCGTCAACGGCAAGCCGGAGCGCAGCACCAACAACCTGGTGTACACCGTCAGCAACGGCAGCAGCAGTTGGCAAGTGACGGTGATGGCGCCGGTGCACGAGGCCGGGGACAACCGCCCCGACCGCGGCCAACTGATGATCACCCGTCTGGGCGCCACGCAAGCGCTGCAGGCCACGCTGGGCAGTAATGGCGTGACCCTGAGCGGCGGCGAACAGAACCAGACCCAGACCTATGGCTGGACCGACGCCGCGCTGCGCGCCGCCATCGCCAGCGCCACCCAATAAGCGAGGACATCATGATTGAACAACTGCTGCACCACCTGCGCCACGACGGCTTTCAGGCTGAACTGGACGACGACGGCGACCTCGCCTTCCGGTACGAGGGCAAGCACTATGCGCTGTGCTTCGACGCCGACGATCCCATGTTTACCAAGCTGATTTTGCCGAATGTGTGGGAGATCGACAGCCAGACCGAATACCAGCGCGCGCTGGCCGCCGCCGATTACCTGAACCGCCGCCTGAAGCTGCTCAAGGCCTACACCATGCGCGACCAACTGTGGCTGAGCGTGGAGATGTGGATGGCCGATCCGGCTGGCTGGCAACTGCTGCTGCCGCGCGCCATCCGCCTCCTCGCGCACGGCTTGCACCTGCTCACCGAGCAGATGCGCGACGCGCCGGCGTTGCCGGCCGCGCCCTTTGCTGCCGTGAACTGACATCGGGTAATATTGCATTTTCGAAAATGTATTTCTGCAACGGGTTTTTGTTTTATGACAACCAACGGTGAACAGGAGGAACTGAGCAAGCTGCTGCAAAGCTTCTGGATGGACCAAGGCCATCCGGAAGCGCGGCGGCGCGCGCAGAATGAATTGTTCCAGCGCCTGAAACCGGTGCTGGACCGCCGTGCCCGCATGGCGGTCCAGCACAACGAGGAGTTGGCCAAGGTGGCGTTGCAGGAGGCGTGGATGAAAATCTTCCGCAGCGCCCGGTCGTATGATCCCGGCAAGTCGTCGGTGCTGACCTGGGCCAAGATGATCACCTCGCAGTGCGCCGCCGACGAGCTGCGCGGGTATTACAAATCGCACCCGGAGGCGCGCCGCGGCAAGCGCCCGACGCCGGCCGCGGCCGATGAGGGCGGTGGCGACCGCGAGCCCATGGTGTGCCCGCTGCCTGAGCCGCCCCACATGCCCAGCGCCGAAGATGAATTGATCGGCGCACGGCTGGCGCGCGCGGCGGCCGATTGCATCGACGCGCTGCCCGGCGGCGATGGCGGTCCCAACTACCGGCTGGCGATGGAACTGGTGCTGGATGACGAGGTCAGCCGCGCGGAGATGGTCGCCATTCTGGCCGCCCACCAACCGGATGGCACGGCGCTCAACCTGGAGCAGGTGCAGGTATGGATACGGCGTGCCCGTGCCAAGGTGATGGAATGCTTGGAGGGCAAACGGCAGTGGAACAAGAAAGGTGGCCAACATGACTAAGGACCAGCAGCGCTTCGACGAGCTGTGCTTCCTCTACGCTTGCGGCAAGGCTGACCCGGCCGACGCCGCCTGGATCGAGCGGCAACTGCCCGCGCATCCCGAATGGCAAGCCGCGCTGTCCGCCGAACGCGCGCTGGTGCAAGCCGGCCGCGGCGCGCTGGCTGCGCGCCACGCCGCCCAAGCGCCGCTCCTGTCCGACGCCGACTTCATGGCGCTGGCCGAGCGCGTTGACGCCGAACGGGCCAGCGCCGCCCCAGCCCCGGCGCCCGAGCCCGTCCCGTCGACAGCCACCGCGGCCGCGGCCGCAACGCCGCAGCGGCGGCCGCCATCGGCAGCCTACCGTTTGCTGGCCGCACTGTGCG
Source organism: Duganella sp. 1224 (assembly GCF_013408245.1). Taxonomy (GTDB): domain Bacteria; phylum Pseudomonadota; class Gammaproteobacteria; order Burkholderiales; family Burkholderiaceae_D; genus Rugamonas. The sequence goes on along the minus strand of NZ_JACBYS010000002.1, from coordinate 489,931 downwards.
CCTGGTGGCAACGCCCCATGCAGGCCGGCTACGGTTACGTCGCCATGGCCTTGCTGGTGCTGAGCATCTCCGCGCACACCTGGCGTCTGACGCAGCCCGCGCCAGACGCCGCCCCGTACCGCGGCGTCGCGCTCGCCAACACCGCCAGCGCCCAACTGCGCGTGCAATTCGACGACAGCATCAGCGCCGGCCAGTTGCGCGCGACGCTGGCCACGCTCGGCCTGACCATCGTGCACGGCCCCGATCACAGCGGCGCCTACCTGCTCTCCGCCAGCGGCAGCGCTGCCGTCGCCGCGCAACAACTGCAAGTTACCCGCGTGGCGCTGGACGTCCAGTTGCTGACGCCCGCCAACCAAGGAAACCCACCATGACCACAGTCATTGACAGCCGCGAAATCCGCATCTTCCTGTCCTCCACCTTCCGCGACATGGAGGCTGAGCGCAGCTATTTGCTGCAGCAGGTGTTCCCGCGCTTCCGCCAGGACTGCGCCAGCCGCAACGTCGGCTTCACCGAAATCGACCTGCGCTGGGGCATCACCGAGCAAGCGGCGCAAAACGGCCAGACGGTGGAAATCTGTCTCAGCGAAATCGACCGCTGCCGCGACTACCCGCCGTTCTTCATCGGCTTCCTCGGCGCGCGCTACGGCTGGGTGCCCGACTCCACCGACCTTGACGCCTATTGGACCGGGCACCACGACCCGCTGTACGCCGAGGCCATCCGCGCCGCCTTGGGGCAGGGCATCAGCGTCACGGAACTGGAAATGCGCTTCGGCGTGCTCGACCACCTGGACGCGCCGCAGGCGGCTAACGCCCACTTCTACTTGCGCGATGCCGGCCTCAGCGACCGGCTGGCGCAGGGCTGCGCGCCGGCCGACTTCTTCGATGCCGGCCACGGCAAGCTGGACGCGCTCAAGCGGGCGCTGCGCGCCAGCGGCAAGGTGGACCTGGACGGCTATACCAGCATCGAAGCCTTCGGCGAGCGCGTTTACCAGCGCCTGCTGGAAGGCCTGGACCAGCGCTATCCGGCCGAGCAGGTGCCGGACGAGCGCCAGCAACGCGCCCAGGACCACGCGCGCTTCGCCGTCTCGCGCGGCCGCAACTATGTCCCGCTGCCGGCCATGCGGCTCGCCGTGCTGGACGCGCTCAACCATGCCAGCGCCGGCGGCGCACCACGGCCCCTCTACCTCAGCGGCCCGTCCGGCATCGGCAAGAGCGCGCTGATGGCCGACCTGGCCGTGTGGTTGCCGCAACAGTTGCGCGGGGCCGACATCTATGCCCGCTACAGCGGCGCCGACGGCAGCCGCGACCTGGCGCAATGGCGCGACGACCTGCTGGTGCACCTGGGCGCGGCCGTGCTGCCCAAGGGCGACACCGAACGCTGGCAGGCGCTGGGCGACGCGCTGGCGCAGCGCGCCGCGGCCGGTCCCATCGTGCTGCTGCTGGACGCCATCGACCAGCTCGACGACGCGCCGCGCGCGCTGGCCACGCTGGCGCAGCAATACTGGCCGGCGCCGGTCCGCCTGGTGGTTAGCGGCCTGACGGCGATCCAGCCGGCGCAAGGTTACACGGTGCTGACCGTGCCGGCGCCCGACAGCGCGCTGCGCGCCGACATCATAGGCGCCTTTACCAGCGGCTACCGCAAGGCGCTGGCGCCGGCGCTGGTGGCGCGGCTGGCCGCCGCCGTGCCGAGCGCCTCGCCGCTGTTCCTGCGCATGGTGCTGGAAGAACTGCGGGTGCGCAGCCACCACGAAACGCTGGGCGCCGACATGGACACTCTGCTGGCGCAGCAACAGCCGGACGCGCTGTTCGCCCACTTGCTGCGCGGCTGGGACGCCGACTACAGCGACGCCCGCCATCCGGCCATCGTCTCGACGCTGGCTGGCCTGCTGGCGCTGTCGCGCGGCGGTCTCAGCGAAACCGAACTGGCCGACCTGCTGGCCGCGCCGGACGACCCGATCTCGCCGGAGAGCGGCAAGCCGCGCTTGCCGTCTGCGCGCCTGAGCCCGTTGCTGGGCGTGCTGCGGCCCTACCTGCTGCGCAACGCCGGCCAGGAAACGCTGATGCACCAGGCGTTGCAACGTGGCGCCCAGCCGGCGGCGCCGGCCGCCCTGCGGCAGGCGCTGATTCGCCAGTTCCCCGCCTGGCATTGGCGCCACGTGACCGAACGCCTGTTCCAGCAACTGCAACTGACGCGCGCGGCCGCCCAGGGCGGTGCGGAGTGGACGGCGCTGGAACAGCAACTGCGGTCGTTGTCCACCTTCATCTATCTGCCACGCGACCAGCGCGTGCTGATGCGGGACAGCCTGTATCTGATGGACGCTGCCAGTGCGGCCGACGACACGCCTGCAGCCCGGATTGGCCAGGCCTGGGGCGCCCAACTGCGCAGCATCCCGCAGCTATCGCTGGCGCAAAAGGCCCTGGGGTGGCTGCGCAGCAAGCAAGGCACCGTGCAGGAAAGTACCCGACTTGGCTGGCTTAACGAACTGGTGGGGGAGCTGAATGAGTGGGCTTACCTGCAGGTCAGCCTGCCATTGGCCGAGGCCGCGCTGGCGGTGCTGGAGCAGCGCGGCGACGAGCCAGCCAAGCTGGCGGCCGCCTACAGCAACCTGGCCTTGTTGAACATGGAATTGGGCCGCATGGAGCAAGCCAACAGCGTCTATGCGCGGCTGGATCGGCTGGCGCAACAGGTGCCCGAGGCGGTCCGCGCAGATCAGAGCTTATACATCCTCAATCAGGCCGGCCTGTACTTGCGACAAGGCATGTACCAGCAGGCACTGCCGCTAGCGCTGGAAGCGGTCGAACAGTTGCGCCGCGCAGTGCCATATTCGGCCGCGCAGCTGGCGGCAGCGTTGGAAACACTCGGCACAATCCGCCATAATCTCGGCGATGCCGAGGCTGCTTCCGCCGTGCTGGAGGAAGCGCTGGCCGCAAGCGAACAAGGCCGGCCTGCCAACCATCCGTCGCGGATGCTGGTCATGGCCAATCTGGCGCAGAGCTATGCGTACACGAATCGTTTCGACGAAGCGGAGGCGCTGTTCCGGCGGGCGCTCTCGGCCAGCGAGGAGCATCTGACGGCCGGGCACCCGATGACCGGTATCATCATGACGCAACTGGGGGGACTGTATCATCAACTGAACCGCTTAGAGCAAGCAGAAGCGTTGCTGCTGCGGGCGCTGGCTCTGCACCGCGCCGCGTATGGCGACATGCATCCGGAAATCGCCAAGGATCTCACGTATCTTGGCAATGTTTATCAAGTACAGGGGCGCTACGCCGAAGTCGAGGCCGCGCTGGAGGAGGTGCTGGCCTTCTGGCGCGCACAGCCATCCACCGACGTGCTGGCCCTGTTGCGCTCGCTGCTGGTGATGGCGAAATGCAAGCAGGGCCTGCGCAAGTATGCTGAGGCCGAGCAATTGTGCCAGGAGGCGATCGCCCTGTCCCAGGCCCGGGTCGCACCCATCCACCCGGAGTACGCGACGGCGTCTTCTTACCTGGCGGAGCTGTATGGCGAGACCAGGCGTTTGGACGAGGCCGAGCGGCTCTTGCTGGACGTACTGGCGCAGCGCCGCCAGACATTGCCGGCGGGGCATTCTTATCTTGCCTCGACTTTGCATCAACTGGGTGAGCTATATTTGCTGCGCCAGCAGGCCGAAACGGCTGAACCGCTGTTGTTGGAGGCCTTGCAAATCACCCAGACGCTGTCTGCCACACCACAGGTGGAAAGTGGCCGCATCTTGCTGAACCTGGGCAATTTATACCTGATGCAGCAGCGCTATGCCGACGCCGAATCCGCCCAAGCGCAAGCCGCTGCTATTTTTACCGCAGCCATTGGCGCCAGCCCAGGCCATCTCGGCGACGCGGTGGTGTTGCTTGCAATGGTTCGCATGATGGTCGATCACTGGGCGGAAGCGGTCGCACTGGCGCAGCAGGCGCTGGCCATCTACCAACCGCTGGGGAGCGGATTTGAACAGCAGCAGTTCAACTGCTTGCACATCCTGTCGATCGCGCCGCAACCACCTGAGCAGGCGTTGGCATGGCAGGAGCAGGCGCTGGCGCTGGGACGCACGTTATTGCCGGACATCTTGCCGCGCCTGTCTGTTGTGCTGGATCACGCTGCGGGAGCGGCAGCCCAGCTGAAGTCGACTGGGCAAGCCGAGGCGCTGCGGCAGGAGCAGGTGGGGCTGTGGCGCGACGCCGCCCAGTCCGGCGACGCGGTGTGCCTGCAGCAGCTGGCCTATGCGCTGGCCGGCCTGGGGCAACTGCGGCACCAGAGCGGCCAGTCGCCACGCGCCGTCGCCCCGCTGGAAGAGGCGCTGGCGCTGTACCGCGCGCATGGCGCCAATCCGCAGGTGCTGATCATCACGCTGTCGGCGTTGGTCGACGTCTACTGCGCCACCCAGCACAAGATCGGCACAGCGATGGCGCTGCGGCAGGAAATCGGCGCGCTGGCCGCGCGCCTGCACCCGGCCGCTTAAGCGGTCGCCAGGTCTTTGTCGCTCAAGGTGACGTGCCAGCCGAGGGCATCTTCCACCATCAGCGAAAAGAACTTGCCGACCTGCTCGTGCAGCGTGGTCAGCGTCGCGCCTTGGTCGGTCTTGACCTCTTGTTCAAGCTGGGCTAGCTCCGCTTGCATATCATGCGACTGCTGCGCCAGTTTCTGGAATTCGCCGGTGGCCAGCAGGCCGTGGCAGGTGGCGGCCAACGCCGGCAGCAGTGCCGCCAGCACCGACAATAGCGGGTGGTGCAGCCAGAAGTGCGCCAGGCACACCCCAAGCGTGAGGTAAAAACAGACGCTGGCTGTATGGTGCAGCCGGTGATGAATATGGTGGCAACGGTGCATATTGATCCGGTGATAACGGGCCTGGTCGCGGATCTGCCCCAGGAAATAGTCGCGATAGGCGGTCCTATAGCCGGCGTCGGCGGGCGCGGGCGCGCAGCGCGCCGCCGCCTGTTGCAGCGTCGCGGCGATGTCCGCGTAGCGGTCCTTCAACATGCCGCCGGCTTGTAGCGGTGCCCCCGGAAAGCCGAGCATCAGGCTGGCATGGCGTACGTGTTCGTGCGCCAGCCGCGCGCGGGCCCAGCGCTGTCGCCAGCCCTGGTTGATCCGGCGCAGGCCGATGGCGCGCAGCCAACCGCTCTTGCTGTCATAGGTGACGGGGTCGCGGCCGTACAGGTGGATCAGCAGGATCGAGACAATCGTGGCCAGTTCGGCCACGGTCAGCCACGGTGCCGCCCTGTGCAGCGTGTGTTCAGACAGCAGGCCGGTCAGCGGAATCAGCGCCAGCAGCACCGCCACAAAGCCGAGCGAAAAGTTCAGGATGAAGGCACCGCGGTAGCGGTGGCCATAGTGCATGGCCTCATGCTCGTAATCCGGCACGCCTGACAGCCGCGGCGCGGCGGCCGGCAAGGGAGGCAGCGGCGGCTGTGGCGTATACCCTGGTTTACCGCCGAGGGTATCGCGGAAGGTGAGGAAGGTGAATTGATAGAGTCGGTCAACCAGGGAAGTTTCGGAGCGCATGGAAGATGGAAAGTTGCTAAGATGCATACGATTATACCCGCGCTTTCGCGCTAGAATTTCATTGTGACTGATGATTTGGAGTCCTCCATGCTGGCCCAGCAAACCGATTTGTCCACCCTGCCTGGCGCCCGCCAGGTGCGCAAGCTGCCGGTGCCGGTACACGCGCGCTTTGCCGACGCTGACGGCGTCTGCCAAACGCTTGAAGGCCCGGTGCCCTACCACGCCGGCGACGCCATCCTGACCGGTGTGCGCGGCGAACAGTGGCCGATGCTGTGCACGCGCTTCAAGCAAAGTTACGAGCCCCTGCCCGGCCAGCCGGGGCAATATCGCAAGCGTCCACAGACGGTGCTGGCGCTGCGACTGGACCACGCCATCGAGGTCGCCGTCAACGGCCGGCGCGGCGTTCTGCGCGGTCAGCCCGGGGACTGGCTGCTGCAATATGGCCCAGGTGACTTTGGCGTCGTCGCCGCCGACATCTTCGACGAGACCTACCGCTTCGTCTAGCGTTACCAGCGCGTGGTCTGGATGAACTCGACGAAGGCGCGCAGCGGCGCCGGCAGGTAGCGGCGGCCGGGGTAGTACAGCGACGGCCCGCTGAACGCCGGCCACCAGCGCTCCAGCACCGGCACCAGTTCGCCACGCGTCATGTACGGCCGCAGCCAGTCCTCGAACAGGTAGACCAGGCCGCTGCCGGCCAGTGCCGCGTCCACCGCCAGGTCGGCGCCGCCACCCAGGCTGACCACCAGCGGCCCGGCCGGCTCGATCACCACCGTGCGGCCCTTGTGGCTGAATTCCCACGCCGGCATGGCGCCGCTGCCAAAGCGGCCGCGCAGGCAGTCGTGTTGCAACAGGTCCTGCGGCTTCTTCGGCACGCCGCGCCGCTGCAGATAGGCGGGCGCCGCCGCCAGCGCCATGCGCTGGGTGCGCGGCCCGATCGGGATCGCCACCATGTCCTGCTCCATCCGCTCCTCGTAGCGGATGCCGGCGTCGCAGCCGGAGCGCAGCAGGTCGACAAAGCTGTCCTCGACGATGACTTCGACGCAGATGTCGGGATAGGCGGCCATGAACGGCGGCAGGATGCGCGGCAGGATCAGCCGCGAGGCGCTCAGCGGCACGTTGAGCCGTAGCCGGCCGGCAGGACGGTCGCGGAAGCCGTTGACCACGTCCAGCGCCGAGCTGACCGCGTCCAGCGCCGGCGTCAGTTGCTCCAGCAGGCGCTGGCCGGCCTCGGTGGCGGCCACGCTGCGGGTGGTGCGGTTGAGCAGGCGCACGCCGAGTTGCGCCTCCAGCCGCCGCACCGCCTCGCTCAGCTGCGACGGACTGTTGCCGGTCTGGCGCGCCGCCTCGCGAAAGCCGCCGTGCGTGGCCACCGCCACGAACGCGCCGATATCCTGTAATTCCGCCATGGTGTGATTGTCCTGTTTTCGGCACAAGCTGTGCGATTGTCATGTATTGTCGCACAGCGGGGGCAGGCCTAGACTGTGTTCATCCATCCACTGAAAGGAGCAAGATCATGAGCACATTCCAACTCGGCGACCTGACTGTCAACCGCATGGGCTACGGCGCCATGCAACTGGCCGGCCCGCACGTCTTTGGCCCGCCGCAGGACCGCGCGCAGGCGCTGGCCGTGTTGCGCGAAGCCGTGGCCAGCGGCGTCAACCATATCGACACCAGCGACTTCTATGGGCCGCACGTGACCAACCAGCTGATCCGCGAGGCGCTGCATCCTTACCGCGACGACCTGACCATCGTCACCAAGATCGGCGCCTTGCGCGGCAGCGACGCCTCCTGGCTGCCGGCGCAGTCGCCCGCGCAGCTGGAAGCGGCGGTGCACGACAACCTGCGCAACCTCGGCCTGGACGTCCTGGATGTGGTCAACATGCGGCTGATGTTCGACGTCATGGGCCCGGCCGAGGGCGATGTCGAAGCGCTGATCACCAAGCTGGCCGAGCTGCGCGAGCGCGGCCTGATCCGCCACATCGGCCTGAGCAACGCCACCGCCGCGCAGGTGCGGCAGGCGCGCGGCATCGCGCCGATTGTCTGCGTGCAGAACCAGTACAACCTGGTGCACCGCCACGACGACGCGCTGATCGATGAACTGGCGCGCGACGGCATCGCCTACGTGCCGTTCTTCCCGTTGGGCGGCTTCACGCCGCTGCAGTCGTCGCAACTGGCGGAGGTGGCGGCGCAGCTGGCGGCGACGCCGATGCAGGTGGCGCTGGCCTGGCTGCTGCAACGCTCGCCGAACATCCTGCTGATCCCCGGCACCTCGTCGGTGGCGCACCTGCGCCAGAACCTTGCAGCAGACAAGCTGGTGCTGCCGGCGGCGGCGGTGGCGCGCCTGAATGGCGTTGCCGCATCAGCATAAGAAAAGCGCTTTCATATCGTGAGATGCGGCATGCCGGGCTGCCGCATCTTTTTTCTCATTTTTTGAAAACACGTTTTGCGATATAGGAAATGGTGGCTATCTCATTGAAAATGAAGGAATAAATTTAAGTTATATGTCTTATATAAGACTTGGTGCGGCGCATCAGAATGTCCTACTATTTAGTCATGCAGTTCGGCACTCGAAGACTTACTTTTTTCTTTTAGGAGATCTACCATGTCCCAGTACCAAGACGACATCAAGGCAGTTGCGCGTTTGAAAGAGCAACAAGGTTCCGCCTGGAACGCCATCAATCCCGAGTCCGCCGCGCGCATGCGTGCCCAGAACAAATTCAAGACCGGTCTGGACATCGCCAGGTACACCGCCAAGATCATGCGCGCCGACATGGCCGCGTACGACCAGGACCCGTCGAAGTACACCCAGTCGCTGGGCTGCTGGCACGGCTTCATCGGCCAACAAAAAATGATTTCGATTAAAAAGCATTTCAACAGCACCGACCGCCGCTACCTGTACCTGTCGGGTTGGATGGTGGCCGCGCTGCGCTCGGAGTTCGGCCCGCTGCCGGACCAGTCGATGCACGAGAAGACCGCCGTGTCGGCGCTGATCAAGGAGCTGTACACCTTCCTGCGCCAGGCCGACGCGCGCGAGCTGGGTGGCCTGTTCCGCCAGCTGGACGCCGCCACCAGCGCCGCCGACAAGGCCGCCATCCAGGACAAGATCGACAACCACGTCACCCACGTGGTGCCGATCATCGCCGACATCGACGCCGGTTTCGGCAACGCCGAGGCGACCTACCTGCTGGCCAAGCAGTTCATCGAGGCCGGCGCCTGCTGCATCCAGATCGAGAACCAGGTGTCGGACGAGAAGCAGTGCGGCCACCAGGACGGCAAGGTCACCGTGCCGCACGAGGACTTCCTGGCCAAGATCCGCGCGGTGCGCTACGCCTTCCTGGAGCTGGGCGTGGACGACGGCATCATCGTCGCCCGCACCGACTCGCTGGGCGCCGGCCTGACCAAGCAGATCGCCGTCACCAGCGAGCCGGGCGACCTGGGCGACCAGTACAACAGCTTCCTCGACTGCGACGAGGTGGCGGCCGAGGCGTTGGGCAATGGCGACGTGGTCATCAAGCGCGACGGCAAGCTGCTGCGTCCGAAGCGCCTGCCGAGCAACCTGTTCCAGTTCCGCGCCGGCACCGGCGAGGCGCGCTGCGTGCTGGACTGCATCACCTCGCTGCAGAATGGCGCCGATCTGTTGTGGATCGAAACCGAGAAGCCGCACATCGGCCAGATCGGCGGCATGGTGCGGGAAATCCGCAAGGTCATTCCGAACGCCAAGCTGGTGTACAACAACAGCCCGTCGTTCAACTGGACGCTGAACTTCCGCCAGCAGGTGTATGACGCGATGAAGGACGCCGGCCAGGACGTGTCCGCCTACGAGCGCACCCAGCTGATGAGCGCCGAGTATGACGAGACGCCGCTGGCCAAGCAGGCGGACGAGAAGATCCGCACCTTCCAGGCCGACGCGGCGCGCGAGGCCGGCATCTTCCACCACCTGATCACGCTGCCGACCTACCACACCGCCGCGCTGTCGACCGACAACCTGGCCAAGGAGTACTTCGGCGAGCAGGGCATGCTGGGCTATGTGGCGGGCGTGCAGCGCAAGGAGATCCGCCAGGGCATCGCCTGCGTCAAGCACCAGAACATGTCCGGCTCCGACCTCGGCGACGACCACAAGGAATACTTCAGCGGCGACGCCGCGCTGAAGGCCGCCGGCAAGGACAACACCATGAACCAGTTCCATTGATCGGTGTTCAGCCATACCGTTAATCACCCCGGTCGTTCCGGCGCAAGCCGGAACCCATGGAACGCCTGCTGTAATCGCACCCTGGGCATGGATTCCGGCTTCCGCCGGAATGACCGGTTGACGTCACCTTAACGGCAGTCCGACTCGCGCGGGCTTTTTGTATTTTCTCAATGCTCCGGTGCGCCCCGTCCGTAGACTGGCGCCATGCCCACCGCCCGTTATGACCTGCCCTGGAAAACCGCCTTGACGCATGCTTTCCGGGCCTTCATGTCCTTCTACTTTGCGGAACTCTCCACGCAGATTGATTGGGCCCAGCGGCCACGCTTTCGTGACAAGGAACTGGCGGGCATCAGTCTTGGCGGCAGTCCGCACAGCCTGCTGGCAGATAAGCTGGTCGAAGTGGCGCTCCGCGATGGCCGTGTGCAGTGGGTATTGATCCACATCGAGGTGCAGGCACAGCGTGACGCACTGCTGGCGCGGCGCGTGCTCGACTACAACTATCGAATTTTTAACGAATATGCGCAGCCGGTAGCCAGCCTGGTATTGCTGGCGGACGAGGACCCGAACTGGCATCCAGCGGCGTTTCACAACGACGTGCTTGGCACGGTGATGGGCATCTCGTTTGCCGTTGCCAAGTTGCAGGACTACGCGGCCAGGAGCGAGGCCTTGCTGGCCTCGGACAATCCATTCGCCCTGATCACCCTGGCGCACCTGCGCACCCAGCAGGCGCGGCATGATCCGGATAAATTGTTTGCCGCCAAATGGCAGCTCACCAAGCTACTGTACCAACACGGCTGGCGCAAACAGCGCATAATTATTTTGTTCAAAGTGATCAACTGGATGATGGCCCTGCCTCAACCTCTTCAGGAGCGTTACTGGAAGGCCCTGCTCAAGCTGGAAAAGGAGCGAAAAATGGAATGGATTAGCCCATTGGAACAGTCGTTTATCGACAAGGGATGGAAGAAGGGATTGGAGCAGGGAATCGAAAAGGGGATAGAGAGGGGGATCGAGAAAGGACTGGAGCAGGGGATTGAACGCGGGCGCAAGGAGGAGGCTGTGAGGATGCTGGCCCGTCAGCTGAGCAAGCGCTTTGGCCCACTGCCTGAAGCTGTTCAAAATAAGCTCGCGAAAGCCGGTCTGGCGCAGTTGGAGGCTTGGAGCGATGCAGCGCTGGAGGCGCAGTCACTGAAAGAGGTATTCAAATAATTGAGGCAAGCGAGAACCCGGCTGCTGCATTGCGGCCTCACGTTGGGCGTTATCGCGATCGGACTGGCGTCGCGGCGTTTTGCCATGATGCCGGCGCTGAGCGTCTGGGGGCCTTAAACGGGGGCGATTTGGGCGCCTACACGTTCGGCGCAACGCTGGCGCTGCTGCTGGAATTCGCCATCCGCCATGGCCGCGTTTGTCGAATGACATAAATACAACATTTGTATCGATTTGTATCAAGGCTGGTCGCGGGCACTATTTGCCTAGCACGCCGCGATTTCCCTATGGCGCGCCCACATCATGAATTCCCTTCAAGTAAAAACACTGGATTCCCAGTAACTATGCTGATTTTCCGTCTATCGATGCGCGGGAAAATATGTATAAATTTCAACAATGAAATGCTAGAGTGGTGTGTCAAAAATCACCACATTGATTGACGTTTATACCAGCTGATAAGGGACCAAATGAAGACGAAGCTTCTGCTAGTGTGTGCCGCCATCGCGGCCGTAACGGGTAGCGTGCAGGCCATCACGCTGCCGGGTACTACTCCCCTGACCAAACCGCGCGTCGCGCCCGATCCGCGCATCGTCGACCTCGGTGTGGCCGCGCCGACCGATGTGAAGACCATCTCGCTGTCGCTGGCGGTCCGCAACGCCGAGCAGCTGGATACGTTCATCGCCAGCCTGGCCGACCCGACTAGCCCCAACTTCCGCAAGTTCATCACCCCGCAGCAGTTTGCCGCCAGCTATGGCCAGAGCGCGCAATCGGTGGCCAGCGTGGTCAGCTACCTGAAGTCCAAAGGCTTCACGGTCAACAAGGTGTTTGGCAACAACCTGCAGATTACCGCCACCGGCACCAACGCCCAGATTACCGCCGCCTTCGGCGCCAGCGTGCACAACTACTCGCTGCTGGGCAACCGCTTCCAGGCCGCCGCCACCACGCCCACCATCCCGACCGCGCTGGCGTCGGTCGTGAAAGCAGTCAACGGCATCAGCACCCGCGCGCTGTTCAACAAGCACTCGACCGCGGTGCCGCGCAGCGGCGCCCTGGCTGGCGACGTCAATCTGAAAGTGGCGGGCGCCATCGGCGGCACGCCGGGCCAGTACACCACCACCGATCTGGCGGCCAAGTACAACATCAATCCGCTGTATTCGCGCGGCATCACCGGCGCCGGCAAGACCATCGGCATCGCCACCCTGGCCGGCTACCTGCAATCCGACGCCTTCGCCTACTGGCACCAGCTGGGCCTGAACGTCAACAGCAACCGCATCACCGACGTGCTGGTCGACGGCGGCCCGCGTCCGCAGGACGGACCGGGCTCGGACGGCGCCGGCGAAACCACGCTGGACGTGCAACAGTCGGGCGGCGTGGCGCCGGGCGCCAACCTGCGCGTCTACCTGGCGCCGAATACCGACGCCGGCTTCATCGACGTCTTTGCCCAAGCGGTGGACGAGAACATCGTTGACGTGCTGTCGGTCAGCTGGGGCAATCCGGAAGTGTATTTCGACGATGCCACCATCGCCGCCTTCCACGCCGTGTTCCAGCAGGCGGCCGCGCAAGGCATTCCCGTGATCGCCGCCGCCGGCGACGCCGGCGCGTTCGACATCAACCGCTCGCTGCCATATCCGGCCTGCACCACGCTGCTGGGCGTCGACTTCCCGGCCGCCGATCCGCTGGTGCTGGCTGCCGGCGGCACCACGCTGCCGAACACCGCGGTGCGTAAATACGGCACCGTCACCGTGCCGACCGAGCGCGCCTGGGGCTGGGACTACCAGAAAGACTACATCGTCAAGTACTACGGTACCGACGTGTACTACGCCAACTACCTGGCGGTGGGCGGCGGCGGCGGCGTCAGCGCGCTGTACAACCTGCCGTCGTACCAGAAAAACCTGGCGGGCGTGCAGAAAACCGCCGCCGCGCAATCGCTGGTGTGCGAAAACGCGGTGTTCGACAACGGCACCGGCTATGGCGACTACCTGGACATCCCGGCCAACATCGCCGGCCGCAACCTGCCGGACGTGTCGCTCAATGCCGACCCGTACAGCGGTTACGCGGTGTACGTCAACGGCGCCTGGTCGAGCGGTTCGGGCGGCACCAGCTTCGTATCGCCGCAGCTGAACGGCATCCTGACCCTGATCAGCGCCGGCATCAACGGCCGCGTCGGTCCGATCAATCCGCAGCTGTACAGCGCCTTCAAGACCTACGGCTATGGCGCCGGCTCGCCGTTCAAGCCGATCACCGCCGGCACCAACCAGTACTACCCGTCCACCGCCAGCTACAACCCGGCCACCGGTCTCGGTTCGCTGGACGTGAACGCGCTGGCCAAGGCGCTGGGCGTCAAGTAAGCCCCCACGGGACGGCGCCCGGGTGGCCGCCGTCCTTTTCCTGAACTTTTAGATACGGATCGCACATGAACTTCTTCAAGCAACTGATCGTTACCGTCGCGCTGGCCGCAAGCGCCTTCGCCGCCCATGCGGACACTTTCATCAACAAGGACATCGGCGCGCCAGGCGACTTCAACAACACCTGGACCTTCCTTGGCGTGAATGACACCGCGCACGTCGCCGGCAAGCTATTCGATGACTTCTTCATCTTCAACGTGCCTGATACGCAATACATCTCGGTCACGCTGACCTCGCTGTTGCGCGGCAATGCGAATGGCGTCAGCTTCCAGGATGGCGGCTTCCTGATCTACACCTACAGCGATGGCGATGTGGTGGCCGCGGTCGACGCCACCAAATCCAACACCGTCACCGGCGGCGCATGGCTGCTGGGCAGCGGCACCTACGGCCTGTATGTGGCGGGCAGCTATCTGCTAAACGGCGGCAACTACGGCGGCCAGATCCTGGGCACGCCCTTGGCGGCCGTGCCGGAGCCGTCGAGCATCGTGATGCTGCTGGCCGGCATGGCACTGGTAGCGGGTGTGGCACAACGCCGTCGCCGCGGCTAAGCGTTTGCCGCTGGGGCGAAAGCCGCGCCGCCGCGCTAATGCTGTTCAATTAAGCCTGTCGTTCCAGCGAAAGCCGGAACCCATGGAACGCCTGGGCTGTGGTAACTCTGGCCTTCTATGGATTCCGGCGTTCGCCGGAATGACAGGCTTAATTGAACAGCATTAGCGCCGCCGCGCGGCTTTTTTTATGTCAGCGCGGCGGCAGGCCGCGCGACTCGGCGCAAGGATCGTTCTCGTCCGGAATGTGGCGCAGCTTGCTGGTGGCGGTCGCGGCGGTTGCGGCGGTTGCGGTGCCGCAGGCGGCGCTGGCGTGGCTGCCCTTGCTGGCCGCGCCGACCGCCGGCGCAGCCTCCTGCGTGGCCGGCGCGCAGGCGCTAAGACACAGCAGCATCAGCCAGCGGGGCAGGGCGGAAGACTTCATGGCAGACTCCTGTCACATCAGAATCACGTCGTACTGTTCTTGGTGGTAGGCGGTTTCCACCTGCAGCGAGATCTTCTTGCCGATGAAATCCCCCAGCATCGCCAGGTGCTGCGACTCTTCTTCCAGGAACATGTCCACCACCTCCTGCGAGGCGAGGATGCGGAATTCGCGCGGGTTGAACTGCTTGGCCTCGCGCAGCAGCTCGCGCAGGATTTCGTAGCAGATGGTGCGCGAGGTTTTTACCTGGCCCTTGCCGTTGCAGGCCGGGCAGGGCTCGCACAAGATATGCGCCAGCGATTCGCGGGTGCGCTTGCGCGTCATCTCCACCAGCCCCAGCGCCGAGAAGCCGCTGACCGATACCTTGGTGCGGTCGCGCGACAAGGCCTTCTTCAATTCATTGAGCACGGCGTTGCGGTGCTCGGTGTTTTCCATGTCGATGAAGTCGAGGATGATGATGCCGCCCAGATTGCGCAGCCGCAGCTGGCGCGCGATCGCGTGCGCCGCTTCCAGGTTGGTCTTGAAAATCGTGTCGGCGAAATTGCGCCCGCCGACAAAGCCGCCGGTGTTGACGTCGATGGTGGTCATGGCCTCGGTCTGGTCGACGATCAGGTAGCCGCCCGACTTCAGGTCCACGCGCCGGCCCAGCGCGCGCAGGATTTCCTCCTCCACGCCATACAGGTCGAACAGCGGCCGCTCGCCGGTGTAGTGATGCAGCCGTGGCAGCACGCCCGGCGTGTAGGCCTGGCCGAATTCCTGCAGGTTCAGGTAGTTCTCGCGCGAGTCGACCTGGATCGTGGCCGTGTCGTCGTGCACGAAGTCGCGCAGCACGCGCTGGGCCAGGCTCAGGTCCTGGTGCAGCAAGGTGGTGGCCGGCTTGGTGCGGGCGCCGTGCGTGATCGCGGCCCAGGTCTTGCGCAGGTACTCGACATCGGCGGCGATGTCGGCGTCCGACGCGTCCTCCGCCTGGGTGCGCACGATGTAGCCGCCTTTTTCCTCCTTGGGCAGCAGGCTTTGCAAGCGCGCGCGCAAGGCCTCGCGCTCCGATTCCTTTTCAATCTTCTGCGACACGCCGATATGGCCATCCTGCGGCAGGTAGACCAGCATGCGGCCGGCGATCGAGATTTGCGTCGACAGGCGCGCGCCCTTGGTGCCGATCGGGTCCTTGATCACCTGCACCGTCAGCACCTGGCCATCGAACAGCAGCTTTTCGATCGGCGTGGGCGCGGCGTTGCCGCCGCCGTCGTGCGGACGCGCTTCCCAGATATCGGCCACGTGCAGAAAGGCCGCGCGTTCCAGGCCGATGTCGATGAAAGCCGACTGCATGCCGGGCAGCACCCGCACCACCTTGCCGGAGTAGACGTTGCCGGCCAGGCCGCGGGTGAGCGTGCGTTCGATGTGGAGTTCCTGCACGGCGCCCTGGACGATCAGGGCGACGCGGGTTTCCTGCGGGGTGATGTTGATCAGGATATCTTCGTTCATGCCCCGATCATACACGCGCCCATGCGGGGCGGCAAACCTCAGTCAAGCAGGCGCGCCTGGGCCGCAATCTCCGGCGGCAGCGTGATGCGGTAGCGCGCCAGTTGCGCGCGGCTGAAGACGAAACGGCCGCGTTGCGCGGTCACCGGATAGATGCTGCCCGGCGTGGCGCCGCCGAGGATGCGCAGCGCGATGTCGGCCGCCGCCATGCCCTGGTCGCGGCCATCCAGCACCAGGCCGCCGACCGCCTTGTCGGCGCCGACGAAGAAGTCCCACAGGCCGAACAACGGCACCTGCGCGTGCGCCGAGCTCCAGCGCAGGATGTTCATGGCCGGTGGCGGCGCCGTGCCGTCGTCGCGCACTGCCTGATAGGTGCCGAGGTAGATGGCGTCGTAGCGGTTGCGGCGCGCCGCCAGGATTTCGGCCTGCCACGCGCGCCAGCCGCCGAGCAGCTTGACGTCGACTTCCAGCCCCTCGATCCGCTGGCGCTGGTTGCCGCCGAATACCTCGCTGAACAGCACCGTCGAGGTGATGCTGACGTCGAACAGGAACAGCACGCGGCGCGCCGCCGGCACGATCTTGCGCAGCTCGGCCACGTTGCGCTTGACCAGCGGCCGTTCCAGCACGCCGGTGATGTTGCGCACCTTGCCGGGATCGAAATACGCGCGCGGATTATTGTTGATGCCAAGGTAGACCACCGGGGTGGCGGTGGCCGCCAGCCGCGCGTGCAGCAGGCTGAGGGCGGCGTCGTCGCCGAGGATGACCAGCGCCGGCTTGAGCTTGAGGTAGGTGTCCCAGGCCTGGTCGGCCATGGCCGCGTGGCGCTCGGGCGGCAGGCGCTTGGTGTCCATCTCGAAGCTGACCAGGCGCCACGCCGGTTCCAGCCGCTCGCGCAGCGCGGCGCGGTAGCCGGCGTCCCATTCAAAGTCGGCGTTGTAGCTTTCGATCAGCAGGATGGCGGGCGCTTGCGCCATCGCGCGCGGCGCGGCCGGCAGCAGCGGCAGCGCGGCCAGCAGGCGCCAGGCGGTGCGACGATCCATGGGGTGCATGTGTCCTCCGCGGCGCGGTCAGTGGGCTAGGGCAGCGGCAGGCCGGCCTGGCGCAGCAGCTGCACGGTTTCGTAGATGGGCAGGCCCATGATGCCGGAGTGGCTGCCGGCGATGTGTTCGATGAAGGCGGCGGCCGGGCCCTGGATGCCGTAGCCGCCGGCCTTGTCGTAGGGTTCCGGCGTGGCGCAGTAGGCGGCGATGGCGGCCGGCGTCAGCACGCCGAAGCGCACCTCCGACACCTGCGTGACCTGCGCCGAAAAGCCGGCCGCCTCCACCGCGATCGCCGTCAGCACCTGGTGGGTGCGGCCCGACAGCTGTTGCAGCATGGCGGTGGCCTCGGCGGCGTTGGCCGGCTTGCCGAGGATCTGGCCATCGATGGTGACGGTGGTGTCGGCCGACAGCACCGGGCGCGGCGCCATGCGGCGCTTGCTGATCAGGTCCGCCGCGAACGCGGCCTTTTCCCTGGCCACGCGCGCCACGTAGTCGAGCGGCGCTTCGCCCGGCAGCACGTCCTCGGTGACGTCGGCGCCGCGCGGGCCGTCGCTGCGCAGCAGCAGCAGCTCGAAGTCGATGCCGACCTGGCGCAGCAGTTCGCGCCGGCGCGGGCTCTTGGAAGCGAGGTAGATCTTCTTGTCGACCGGTTTCATAGGATGGTTGTCAGACCCGGTGATACGGGTGGTTCTGCGTAATGGTCCAGGCGCGGTACAACTGCTCCGCCAGCATCACCCGCACCATGCCATGCGGCAGCGTCATGCTGGAGATGCGGATCAGGCCCTCGGCGCGCGCCTTCAGCGCCGGATCGAGGCCGTCGGCGCCGCCGATCAGGAAGGCGGTGTCGCGCCCGTCCTGCTGCCACGCCTCCAGTTGCTGCGACAGGCCGACCGAGGTCAGGTCCTTGCCGCGTTCATCGAGCGCGATGATGCGCACCGATTTCGGCAGCGCCGCCTCGATGCGCTCGCGCTCCAGCGCCATCGCGGTGGCGGCGGTCTTGCTGCCGGAACGCTCGACCGGCTTGATTTCCTTCAGCACGATCTTCAGCTCCGGCGGCATGCGCTTCACGTACTCGGCATAGCCGGTTTCGATCCAGGCCGGCATCTTGTGCCCGACCGCAGCGATGATCAGCTGCATGCCGGATTACTCTTCGGTTTTCTTGATGCGCTTGATGACGGTTTTCACCGGCGCTTCGTCCGCCTTCGGCTTGGCGGCGCGCGGCTTCGGCGCGGCCTTCAGCGCCTTGACGGCGGCCACGGTGGCCTTGGGCGCGGCGACCTTCACCTTCTTGCCGGCCGGGACGGCGACGGCCGGCTTGTCGGCGGCGGCCTTCTTCGCGGTCGTGGCCTTGGCGGCGGCCGGCTTGCGCGCCGGCGTCTTCTTCTCGACCACCGGCGACGCGTCCACCGCCTTCTTGCCGGCGGCCAGGTGGCTGCTGACTTTCTTCGGCGCGGCGTCTTCCGCTTCCTTGGTCGACTTGCGCTTGGCGGCGCCCAGCTTGACCGGCTTGTCGCCCCAGATTTCTTCCAGGCGGTAGTAGGCGCGGATTGGCGCCTGCATGATGTGGACGATCATGTCGCCCAGGTCGACCAGCACCCATTCACCGGTGTCCTCGCCTTCCATGCCGTAGACGTCGCCGCCGGCTTCCTTGACCTTGTCGCGCACCGAGGCGGCCAGCGCCTTGGTCTGGCGGTTGGAGGTACCGGAGGCAATCGCGATGCGGTCGAACAGGCTGGTGAGGTGGGTCGTGTCGAACAGGACGATGTCTTGGGCCTTGACGTCTTCGAGGGCGTCAACGACCAGGGTTTGCAGTTTTTTGATGTCCATTAGCTTTTGTAGAGATGGTGTTGTTCAATATAGTCTAGCACTAGCGGCGGGATAAGCGAGTCCGCCGTCTCCCCCCGTTGTAATGCCGCACGTATCTGGGTAGCGGAAATATCCACCGCGAAGTCCTGTGCCAGATAAGTCAGACCATGCGGCGTGTTACGGATTTGTTCAGGCGTTCCCAGTCGGCTGGAAAACGCCTCGGCCACGGCCGGCGGCAGGCCGGCGGCGGCGATGTCATAGCCGGGGCGGGCGGCCACGCAGAAATGCGCGTAGCCGAACAGCGCCTGCCAGTCATGCCAGGTGTCGAGCCGCTGCAGCTGGTCGGCGCCCATCAGGAAGCTGATGGAGGCCTGCGGCCCGAGTTCGTCGCGCACATTGCGCAACGTGTCGATGGAATACGTCGGCAGCCCCTGGGCGCCGCGCGCGATCTCCTGCAGGTCGACCGCCACGCTGAACGGCTGGCCGGCGAACGCCAGCGCCACCATGTCGGCGCGCTGCTGCGCCGAGGCTTTCAGCGTGGCCTTTTGCCACGGCAGTCCGGTCGGGATCACGCGCAACTGGTCCACCTGCAGCAGCGTGGCGAAGTATTCGCCCAGCGCGACGTGACCTAGATGCACCGGATCGTAGCTGCCTCCCAGCAGTGCGATGCGGAAGGCCATCTTATGCGGCGAGCCAGTCGCGGTGCGGCAGGAAGTCGGTGTACAGCGCCGCTTCCGGCGTGCCGGCCTCGGGTTCCCAGCGATAGCGCCATTTGACGATCGGCGGCATCGACATCAGGATCGCCTCGGTGCGGCCGCCCGATTGCAGGCCAAACAGCGTGCCGCGGTCGAACACCAGGTTGAATTCGACATAGCGGCCGCGCCGGTAGGCCTGGAAGTCGCGTTCGCGCTCGCCGTACGGCGTGTCCTTGCGCGCTTCCAGGATCGGCAGGTAGGCCTTGAGGAAGGCGTCGCCGACGCTTTGCGTCATGGCGAAGCTGCGCTCGAAGCCCTCGGCGTTATGGTCATCGAAGAAGACGCCGCCGACGCCGCGCGCTTCCTGGCGGTGCTTCAGGTAGAAATACTCGTCGCACCACTTCTTGAACTTGTCGTGCAGGCCGTCGCCGAACGGCGCCAGCGCGTCGCGGCAGGTCTGGTGGAAGTGCTTCACGTCCGCCACGTTGCCGTAGTACGGCGTCAGGTCCATGCCGCCGCCGAACCACCAGACCGGCTCGCCGGCGGCGTTGGTGGTGCTGAAGAAGCGCACGTTCATGTGCACCGTCGGCGCGTATGGATTGCGCGGATGGATCACCAGCGACACGCCCATGGCTTCCCACGGATTGCCGCCGATGTCCGGGCGGTGCGCCGACGCCGACGGCGGCAGCCTGGCGCCCAGCACGTGCGAGAAGTTGACGCCGCCGCGCTCGATCACATGGCCTTCTTCGACCAGGCGCGAAATCCCGCCGCCGCCTTCGGCGCGCTGCCACTCGTCGCGCAGGAATGGCTTGCCGTCGATGGCTTCCAGTCCCTGCACGATGCGGGCTTGCAGGTCGAGCAGCCAGGCTTTGACTGCCGCCGGCTGGGGTGGCGAGGCGGTGGCCGTCATCTTAGTGTTTCAGCCCGCGCCAGCCGATGTCGCGGCGGCACTGCATGCCGGCGAAGCGGATCTGGTCGACCACCTCGTAGGCGGTTTTCTGCGCCAGCTTGACGCTGTCGCCCAGGCCGACCACGCACAGCACGCGGCCGCCGCTCACCACCAGCTGGCCATCCACTTCGGCGGTGCCGGCATGGAAGGTGATGGCTTCCGGCGTCTCCGCCGGAATGCCGTCGATGACGGCGCCTTTCAGCGGCGCGTCCGGATAGCCGTCGGCGGCCAGCACCACGCCCACGGCGGTGCGGCGGTCCCATTCCAGTTCGATCTGGTCCAGCGTGCCGTTGACGGCGTGCTCCATCACCGCGACCAGGTCGGTCTTCAGGCGCGACATGATGGGCTGCGTTTCCGGGTCGCCCATGCGGCAGTTGAACTCCAGCGTGCGCGGATTGCCGGCGGCGTCGATCATCAGGCCGGCGTACAGGAAGCCGGTGAAGACGATGCCGTCCTTGGCCATGCCGGCGATGGTCGGGTTGATGATCTCGCGCATCACGCGCGCGTGCATCGCCGGCGTCACGATCGGCGCCGGCGAGTAGGCGCCCATGCCGCCGGTGTTCGGGCCTTCATCGTTGTCCTTCAGGCGCTTGTGGTCCTGGCTGGTGGCCAGCGGCAGGATGTTTTTGCCGTCGCACATGACGATGAAGCTGGCTTCTTCGCCGGCCAGGAATTCCTCGATGACGATGCGGGCGCCGGCGTCGCCGAAGCGGTTATCGGCCAGCATGTCGTCCACCGCGCGGTGCGCCTCTTCCAGCGACAGCGCCACCACCACGCCCTTGCCGGCGGCCAGACCGTCGGCCTTGATGACGATCGGCGCGCCGTTGGCGTCGATGTAGGCGTGCGCTTGCGCCACGTCCGAGAAGGTCTGGTATTTGGCGGTCGGGATGCCATGGCGCTGCATGAAGGCCTTGGCGAAGTCCTTGGAGGACTCCAGCTGCGCCGCTTCCCTGGTCGGGCCGAAGATCTTCAGGCCGCGTGCGCGGAACAGGTTGACGATGCCGCCGGCCAGCGGCGTCTCCGGACCCACCACGGTCAGGCTGATGCCTTCGCTCTCGACGAAGTTGGCCAGTTCGTGCAGGTCGGTGATGTTGACGTTGACCAGGCGCTGGTCGCGCGCGGTGCCGCCGTTGCCGGGGGCCACGTACACCATCTGGATGCGTTCGGACTGCGCCAGTTTCCAGGCCAGCGCATGTTCACGGCCGCCGGAGCCGACTACCAAAATTTTCATAAATCCTCAGCCTTCGCTCAGTCTTCGATTTCAACGTTGGAATACACTTCCTGGACGTCGTCCAGGGCTTCCAGCGCGTCCAGCAGCTTTTGCATCTTGAGCGCGTTGTCGCCGGTGACGGCGGTGACGGCGTCCGGCTTCATGATGATCTCGGCCACTTCGGCCTTGAAGCCCTTGGCTTCCAGCGCGTCCTTGACGCCGGCGAAATCGTGCGGGCCGCACAGCACCTCGATGCCGCCTTCGTCGTCGGTGAGCACGTCCTCGGCGCCAGCTTCCAGCGCCGCTTCCATCAGCGCGTCCTCGTTGGTGCCGGGCGCGAACAGGAACTGGCCGACGTGCTTGAACATGAAGGCCACCGAACCCTCGGTGCCCATATTGCCGCCGTTCTTGTTGAAGGCGTTGCGGACTTCGGCCACGGTGCGCACGCGGTTGTCGGTCATGCAGTCGACGATGACCGCCGCGCCGCCGATGCCGTAGCCCTCGTAGCGTACTTCCTCGTAGTTGGCGCCGTCCTCGCCGCCGGTGCCGCGGGTGATCGCGCGCTGCACGTTATCCTTCGGCATATTGGCGTCGGCCGCCTTGTCCATGGCCAGGCGCAGGCGCGGGTTGGCGGTCGGGTCACCGCCGCCCATGCGCGCAGCAACGGTGATTTCCTTGATCAGGCGAGTCCAGATCTTGCCGCGTTTCGCGTCAGTTGCTGCTTTTTTGTGCTTGATGTTGGCCCATTTGCTGTGTCCAGCCATGTTCGGTCTTCCTTCGGCGGTATGTCGTTGGTAATCGTTGGAGAATGCGGTGAGGGCGGTATTCTAGCATAAGAGCCCCGTCAGAAACCGTCCGCCGCCGCCGCCGCTCCGGCTAGAGGCCGGCCTCCACTTTTTGTAGAGAAGCTGTCATATCCTGCTGCTAGTGTTTACGTTTTTGACATTATTGCGTGAGCGGGAGCAAACATGGATCGTCGGCAGTTTCTGAAATTCGGCAGCTTTATCACGGTATCGGTGGCCTCGGGCGCGGGCCTGACGGCGTGCGGCGGCAGCGACCCGGCGCCGGGCAGCGACCTGCCGCTGGCCAGCGGCGCGTGGAAGTTCCCGCAAAGCGTGGCTTCCGGCGATCCGCGTCCGGACAGCATCCTGCTGTGGACCCGCGCCGTGCCGGCGGCGTTTGACAACGTGGCCGTGGCCACCGGCAGCGACAGCGCCATCCGCCTGATCGTCACCGCCGCCGACAACAGCGCCGCGCTGGGCAGCAACGCCGCGCTGAACGGCGCCACCGTGGCCGACGTCAAGCTGCCGTTGCAGGTCCAGTACGACAACACCGTGCGCCACAAGCTGACCGGCCTGTCGGCGGCCACCACCTATTATTACCAGTTCATCGCCGGCGACAACCGCTCCAACGTCGGCCGCTTCAAGACCGCGCCGGCGGCCGACGCCGACGTCGCGCAACTGCA
Organism: Duganella sp. 1224; assembly: GCF_013408245.1. Taxonomy (GTDB): domain Bacteria; phylum Pseudomonadota; class Gammaproteobacteria; order Burkholderiales; family Burkholderiaceae_D; genus Rugamonas. Next base: position 467,010 of record NZ_JACBYS010000002.1, on the reverse strand, counting down.
GTTCGTCTACATGACCTGCCAGGACTGGAGCGTCAACCACTGGGGCGCGATGTCGTCCATCGCCGCCGAGCAGCTCGACTTCATCGTCCACCTGGGCGACTACATCTACGAGACGGTGGGCGAGGACTTCCAGCTGGGCGCCGTGGAAAGCCGCCACGACGCGCTGGTGCTGCCGGACGGCGTCTACAAGAACGGCGTGTCGGGCGCCAAGTACGCCAACACCGTCAACGACTACCGCTACCTGTACAAGAAGTACCGCACCGACAGCCGCCTGCAGGCGCTGCACGAGCGCTTCGCCTTCATCGCCATCTGGGACGACCACGAGTTCACCGACGACGCCTGGCAGGATGCCGAAACCTACGACGGCTCCTTCAACGCCGACGGCTCCGACCTGCACCAGCCCGCGCGCCGCCGCAGCGCCAACCAGGCCTGGTTCGAGTACATGCCGGCCGACGTGACGCTGGACGCTGCCAACACCACCTTCCAGAACATCAAGATTTACCGCGACTTCCAGTTCGGCAAACTGATGCAACTGGTGATGACCGACGAGCGCCTGTACCGGGCCGACCACATCATTCCGGAATCGTCGATCAACCCGGCCACCGGCAAGCCACTGGGCCGCATCGGCGCGCGCTACCTGGTGCCGCAGGACCTGTTCAACAGCGTGGAAGCGCAGAAGATGGCCGGCGCCAGGAGCATCGGCCTCGACCCGCTGACCACCGCCACCATGCTGGGCAACAGCCAGCGCCAGTGGTGGATGGACAAGATGAAGGCCGCCACCGCCACCTGGAAAGTGTGGGGCAATGAAGTATCGCTGCTGCGCATGGGGCTGAACGGCGTGGACGCGATTGCGACCCTGCTGGCGTTGAATGCGGTAAGCACGCTGGCCACCTCGGTCGGCACGGCGGCGGCAGCGGCCGGCGGCAACTTTGCCGTGGCCGGCGCCATCGTGGCCGGTGTGACGGCCGGCGCCACGGCCGCCGTGGCGCAAGCCGGCGCGCTGGCCATCGCCGGCAAGGCGGCCGGCGGCGGCGCGGCGGACGCGCAGGCCGCGGCCGGCGTGGCGGCCGGCCTGAGCGCGGCGCAGGCGGCGATCGCCGTCGCCACCTTCGGCAAAGTCAGTGCCGCCGCCAGCGCCGGCGTCACCGGCGCGGCGCAGGCCGCCGTGGCGGGGCAGACCATCGCCTTTGGCTACATCAAGCCGGACGTGCAGGCCAACAAGGCCGATTCGGTGTTCGTGGCGGCGTCCGGCAAGAAGGACGCGCTGGCGGCGTTCTTCACCAGGTTCCTGCTCAACTGCGACCAGTGGGATGGCTACAACAGCGAGCGCAAGGCGCTGATGGCGCATTTGAAGAGCAACAACATCGGCAACGTGGTGGCGATCACCGGCGACATCCACGCCTTCTTTGCCGGCACCGTCAGCGACGACTTCGACGCGGCCGGCGGCGGCACGCCGGTGATGGTGGACCTGGTGACGGCCGGCGTCAGCTCCGACTCGTTCTTCAGCTACCTGCGCGACGCGGCGGCGGCGCTGGGCGATATCGGCACGCTGGTGTCCTACCCGCTGGCGCTGCCGGTGACCGGGCTGGGCACGGTCAACCTGAGCTTCAACCTGCTGGACTACACGATGGGCAAGGCGGCGCCGACGGTGGCGTCGCTGGCCGAGCAGACGCGCGTGCAGTTGCGCGGCGCGCTGGCCGCGAAAGGCGTGCCCGAGGCGCAACTGGAGGCGACCACGGCGGCCGTGCTGGCCGGTTTGCAGGCCAACAGCGACTTCAACACCAGCCTGTTGACGCTGGCGCAGCAGCTGTCCGCGCTGGGCAACAACCCGTGGCTGAAGCACCTGAACACCGATGCGCAGGGTTACACGCTGGTGACCCTCACCCCCGGCAAGATGACCGCGCAGTTCCGCCAGGTGAACAAGCTGGTGGGCGCCAGCGCGCCCGGCACGGTGGTGGCGCGCACCACGGTGGCGACGGTGACGGCGGGTTCGCCGTCGGTGGCCATTAGCTGAGTTGTACCCCACACGCGCCGCCGGCCTGCCAGCGGCGCGTCCATGGGGTCTGACCCCGTACGGGGTCAGACCCCGCCGTGGGGTGCGGGGTAGAAAGCGAACCGCCCGGTTTGCCCGTACAATTGCCCCATGGACAAAAGCACACCACTCACGCGCGCCGCCTTCCTCAGCGGGCTGGGCATCGCCATCGGCGGCTCGGTACTCTTCTCCACCAAAGCCATCGTCGCCAAGCTGCTGTACCGCTACCACATCGACGCCGTCACCCTGATCGCCTTCCGCATGCTGTTCTCGCTGCCGGTGTTCGCCGCCGTCGCGCTGTGGAAGATGCGCACCGGCCCGGCGCTCACCGGCGCCGACCGCTGGCGCATCCTCGGCCTCGGCCTGGTCGGCTACTACCTGTCCAGCTTTCTCGACTTCCTCGGCCTGCAATACATCTCGGTCGGCCTGGAACGCCTGATCCTGTTCCTCACGCCCACCTTCGTGCTGCTGATCAGCTCCACCTTCCTCAAGCAACACATCAGCCGCAAGCAGTGGATGGCGCTGCTAACCTCCTACTGCGGCATCGTGCTGGTGTTCGTGCACGACCTGCTGGGCGGCAGCAACGTGATCCTCGGCGCGGCATTGGTCACCGGCTCGGCCGCCGCCTACGCCGCCTACCTGCTACTGTCCGGCGAAATGGTCAAGCGCCTTGGCCCGCTGAAGCTGGTGTCCTACGCCATGTGCGTTTCCACCGTCGCCTGCGTCGGCCAGTTCTTCCTGCTGCGCCCGGCCGCGGGGCTGATCCAGCCATTGCCGGTCTACGGCCTGTCGCTGGTCAACGGCCTGTTGTGCACGGTGGCGCCGGTGTTCATGACCATGATCGCCGTCGAACGCATCGGCGCCGGCACCGCCTCGCAGGCTGGTATGATCGGCCCTGTATCAACGCTGTTCCTGGGCGCGCTGCTGCTGGGCGAGCCCGTCACCTCCTGGCAGCTGGGCGGCACCGCCCTGGTGCTGGCCGGGATCTACCTGCTGTCCAAAAAATAGGATCACGACACATGAAATTCCGCATTGCCCTGATTGCGCACGATAAGAAAAAAGACGACATGATCACGCTGGCCAGCGAATACAAGGCCTTCCTCTCGACCTGCGCGCTGGTGGCCACCGGCACCACCGGCGGCCGCCTGATCAACGAGGTCGGCCTGGAGGTCGAACGCAAGCACTCCGGCCCGTTCGGTGGCGACTTGCAGATCGGCTCGCTGCTGGTGGAGGGCATGATCGACTGCGTGATCTTCCTGCGCGATCCGATGACGCCGCAGCCGCACGAACCGGACATCAACGCCCTGGTGCGCGCCTGCGACGTGCACAATACGCCGTGCGCCACCAACGTGGCGTCGGCACATCTGGTACTGTCTCAGCTTCAGCAGCGCGCCGCTGCGCAACCATAAAGGAGAGACGGCCATGGTCAAGGCGATCCGCATCAACCGCGTCGGCGGTCCCGAGGTGATGGAACTGGTGGAGGTCGATCTGCCGCCGCCCGGTCCGGGCGAAGTGCGGATGCGCCATGAGGCCATCGGCCTCAACTACATCGACGTCTACCACCGCACCGGCCTGTACCCGCAACCGCTGCCCGGCGCGCTGGGCGTGGAGGGCGCCGGCGTGGTGGAGGAAGTGGGCGAGGGCGTCACCGACATCAAGGTCGGCGACCGCGTGGCCTACGGCGGCCGGCCGCTCGGCGCCTATGCCGAGGCGCGCATCATTCCCGCCGCGCAGCTGCTGGTGCTGCCCAAGCAGATCGACTTCGACACCGCCGCCGCCATGATGCTGCAGGGGCTGACGGTGCAGTACCTGTTCCACCGCACGGTGGCGCTGAAGGCCGGCGACACCATCCTGTTCCACGCGGCGGCCGGCGGCGTCGGCCTGATCGCCTGTCAGTGGGCGCGCGTACTGGGCGTCAAGCTGATCGGCACGGTCGGCTCGGACGAGAAGGCGGCGCTGGCGATCGAGCACGGCGCCACCCACGTCATCAACTACAACAAGGACAACTTCACCGAGCGGGTGCGCGAGCTGACCGGCGGCGAGGGCGTGTCGGCGGTGTACGACTCGATCGGCAAGGACACCTTCATCGGCTCGCTGGACTGCCTGCGGCCGCTGGGCACCATGGTCAGCTTCGGCAATGCCTCCGGCCCGGTGCCGCCGTTCAGCCTGAGCGAGCTGGCCAGCCGCGGCTCGCTGTTCGTCACGCGGCCGAGCTTGATGTCGTATGCCGCCAGGCGCGAGGATCTGGAGGCGATGGCCAAGTCGCTGTTCGGCGTGGTCAGCAGCGGCGAAGTGAAGATCGACATCCGCCAGCGCTACGCCCTGGCCGACGTGCAGCAGGCGCACCGCGACCTGGAGGCGCGCAAGACCACCGGCTCGACCATCCTGCTGCCATGACCGCACGCCCCGACGACGACGACACCCAGAGCGACGAGCGCGACGACGGCGACTTCTCGGACATGCTGAGCGAGATGCGCATCCTGCTGCCGGGGGCGCAGATGCTGTCGGCCTTCCTGGTGATTTTGCCGTTCAACTCCGGCTTCGCGCAGATTGTGCAGGTGGAAAAGCTGCTGTTCCTGGCGACGTTTGTGTTTGCGCTGGCCAGCTTGGTGCTGCTGAGTGCGCCGGCGATCCAGCACCGGCTGTTGCGACCGTTGAAGGACAGGGCACGCTTCAAGCGGATTGCCACGCGGCAGATTGTGGCCGGCGCGTTCACGCTGGCGATCGCGCTGGTGCTGGGGACGGACTTGGTGATATCGGAAGTGTTTGGCGCCACCATCGGGCTGGTGGTGGCGGGGGTGATGGGGGTGCTGATCCTGCTGGCCTGGTGGCTGATGCCGCTCTACATGAAGCGCCGCATGTAGTAATTGCGTGCGGCATCCGCGAAACCCGCACACCGCTAACGCCAGGGTCTGACCCCGTACGGGGTCAGACCCTTACGTCCGGGGTGCAGGCTTAGTTCGCCTTGGGCGCCGGATTGGCCGCCTGCAGCGTCTCGGTCTTCGGATCGATGGTCACGTCGATGGTGCGCGGCACGCCGTTCTGCCCCGGGAACCCGGTGAACGCGCTCTGCACCAGCGCCGGCATCACATGCGGCGTGGCCTGCACCGCGCTGGTATTCTGCACCGTCACGTCATACAGCTTGCGGCCGCTGGTGCTGTTGATCGTCACGCGCAGCTGGCGCTGATACTGGTGCTTGATGCGCTCCTCCGCGTAGGTCGGACCAAAGCGGTACGGATCGTAGAAGTACGGACGATAGCCCCAACGCGAATACCCCCAGCGGCCATAATAGCCAGGACCCCAGTACGGCCCCCCAAACGGATCCTCCTGCAGCACCCGCACCGGATGGTCGATGGTGAAGTATTTCATGCCCACGAGCAACTTAGGCTGCTGGCCCTCGGCCGCCTGGTGGAAGCCCAGCTGGCCCAGCTGGTTGGCCACCAGCACCTGGTAGTTGCGGTATTCCAGCGTGTCCTCGGCCCCTTGCGGCGCCTCGAAGGCATAGGTCTTGTCCTGGATGTCGGCCGGCCAGTCGTTGAACGCGGTCACGTTGCTGTGGATGGTGGTGGCGCAGCCGCTTAACAGCATCACGGCAGCCGTGGCGAGTGTGGCAAGGTATTTCATGATGAAGTCCTCCAATGAGACGGTATTTTTCAGGGCTAAGTTTAGGACGCCGCCCCGGACCCTGCAGTTTTATTACACAATGTTACGGCATCATGGAAATCAGCAACTTTAACAGAGCGCGGCCAATTCCGCGCATGGGCTGGTCCCGTATTGGTAAAATAAGCTTTTGCCTCCGTCCCTACCGAGTCTCCAATGCGCACAGACAGCAGCCCCACGACGATATACCGCAAAGATTACACCCCTCCGGCCTACCTGGTGGACACCGTAGAACTCGGATTCGACCTGGCCCCGGCGCAGACCGTGGTGGCCAACCGCATCACGCTGCGCCAGAACCCGGCGTCGGCCAGCCATGACCTCGTGCTGCACGGCGAGGACATCGACCTGGTGCAGGTCCGCCTCAACGGCAAGCCGCTGGCCGCCGGCGAGTACGAGCTCAACGAATCGACGCTGACCATCCGCAGCGCCCCGGCCGCCGTGGTGCTGGATATTGAAACGCTGTGCGCGCCGGCCGAGAACACCACGCTGTCCGGCCTGTACGTCTCCAACGGCAACTTCTTCACGCAATGCGAGGCCGAAGGCTTCCGCCGCATCACCTTCTTCCCCGACCGTCCCGACGTGATGGCCAAGTACACGGTGATGCTGCGCGCCGACAAGCAGCAGTACCCGGTGCTGCTGTCCAACGGCAACCTGGTCGAGGAGGGCGACCTCGGCGACGGCCGCCACTACGCCAAGTGGGAAGACCCGTTCAAGAAGCCGTCCTACCTGTTCGCGCTGGTCGCGGCCAGGCTGGTGTGCCAGGAAGAGCAATTCAAGCTGGCCGACGGCCGCACCGTGCTGCTGCAGGTCTGGGTCGAAGAGGGCAACCTCGACAAGACCGACTACGCCATGCAGTCGCTGAAGAATTCGATCCGCTGGGACGAGGAGCGCTTCGGCCTGGAGCTGGACCTGGACCGCTTCATGATCGTTGCCGTGGGCGACTTCAACATGGGCGCGATGGAAAACAAGGGCCTGAACATCTTCAACACCAAGTTCGTGCTGGCCAACCCGCGCACCGCCACCGACGTCGACTTCGCCGGCATCGAGGCGGTGGTTGGCCACGAATACTTCCACAACTGGACCGGCAACCGCATCACCTGCCGCGACTGGTTCCAGCTGTCGCTGAAGGAAGGCCTGACCGTGTTCCGCGACCAGGAATTCTCGGCCGACATGATCGGCACCGACTCCGGCCGCGCCGTCACCCGCATCGACCAGGTGCGCACCTTGCGCCAGGCGCAGTTCCCGGAGGACGCCGGCCCGATGTCGCACCCGGTGCGGCCCGACTCCTTCGTCGAGATCAACAACTTCTACACCGTCACCGTGTACGAGAAGGGCGCCGAAGTGGTGCGCATGTACCAGACCCTGCTGGGCCGCGACGGCTTCCGCAAGGGCATGGACCTGTACTTCGACCGCCACGACGGCCAGGCCGTCACCTGCGACGACTTCCGCTTCGCCATGGCCGACGCCAACGGCCGCGACCTGACCCAGTTCGAGCGCTGGTACTCGCAGGCCGGCACGCCGGTGGTGACCGCGCGCACCCGCTACGACGCCGTCAAGCGCCACTTCGACATCATCCTGTCGCAGCGCGGCCAGCCGGGCCAGCAGCCGTTCCACATTCCGGTGGCGGTCGGCCTGCTGGGCGCCAACGGCAAGGACTTGGCGCTGACGCTGGAAAACGGCCAGCACGACAAGGGCGCCACCACGGTGGTGCTGGAGCTGACCGAGCAGGAGCAGATCTTCCGCTTCCGCCACGTCGACGAGCGCCCGACGCCGTCGATCCTGCGTGACTTCTCGGCCCCGGTGATCCTCGAATACGACTACACCGACAACGAACTGCTGCACCTGTTCAGCCACGACAGCGACCCGGTCAACCGCTGGGAAGCCGGCCAGCGCCTGGCCATGGAGCGCCTGCTGAAGCTGACCGCGCAGGTGGCCGCCCACGGCAGCGCCCACCTCAAGCTGGACAGCACCTTCATCAACGCCATGCGCGCCGTGCTGACCGACGAGTCGCTCGACCCGGCGTTCCGCGAACTGGCGCTGATCCTGCCCTCGGAAACCATCATCGCCGAGCAGATGGACGTGGTCGACCCGCACGCCATCCACGCCGCGCGCCAGTACATGCGCCGCACCATCGGCGCCGCGCTCAAGCCGGAACTGCTGGCGCAATACCACGCCAATCAGACGCCGGGCGAATACAGCCCGGACGCGCTGTCGGCCGGCAAGCGCGCGCTGAAAAACCTGTGCCTGTCCTACCTGCTGGTGGCGCCCCAGGCGGACGAGCTGCGCCTCGCCCAACAGCAGTGCGAAACCGCCACCAACATGACCGACCGCTCGGCCGCCCTGGTCGCGCTGATCCACAGCGGCGCCGACGCCGGCCCTTACCTGCAAGCCTTCTACGACGACTTCGACAACGAAGCGCTGGTCATCGACAAATGGTTCGCCATGCAGGCCTCGGCGCCGACCGCCAACGTGGCCGCGATCCGCAAGCTGATGCAGCACCCGGCCTTCACGCTGAAAACGCCGAACCGCGCGCGGGCGCTGATCTTCAACTTCACCAACGCCAACCCGTCGCAATTCCACGCGGTGGACGGCAGCGCCTACGCCTTCTGGGCCGAGTACGTGATCCAGCTGGACGCCATCAACCCGCAAGTGGCGGCGCGCCTGGCGCGCGCCCTGGACCGCTGGCGCCGCTACGCGCCGGCGCTGCAGGCCAAGATGAAGCAGGCGCTGGAAAAGGTCGCCAGCCACAAGCTGTCGAACGACGTCGCCGAAGTCGTGACGAAAGCGCTGGCCGCCTAGCGTCGCTCCTGCGAAAGCAGGAGCCCATGCTGAGCAAAGAAAACCATTACATTACTACCAAGGGAACCCATGAAACGAGTCAGCCTCACGCAATACCTGGTGGAAGAGCAGCGCCTCCACAACAACATCCCGGCAGAGCTGCGCCTGCTGATCGAAGTGGTGGCGCGCGCCTGCAAGACCATCAGCCACTCGGTCGGCAAGGGCGCGCTGGGCGAAGTGCTCGGCAGCGCCGACACCGAAAACGTCCAGGGCGAAGTGCAGAAAAAGCTGGACATCATCTCCAACGAAATCCTGCTGGAAGCCAACGAATGGGGCGGCCACCTGGCGGCCATGGCCTCGGAAGAGATGGAATCGATCCACCCGATTCCCAACCGCTATCCGAAGGGCGAATACATGCTGCTGTTCGACCCGCTGGACGGCTCGTCGAACATCGACGTCAACGTCTCGATCGGCACCATCTTCTCGGTGCTGAAGGCGCCGGAAGGCATGACCCAGCCGAGCGAAGCCGACTTCATGCAGCCCGGCTCGAAGCAGGTGGCCGCCGGCTACGCGGTGTACGGCCCGCAGACCATGCTGGTGCTCACCACCGGCAACGGCGTCAACTGCTTCACGCTGGACCGTGAAATGGGCTCGTGGGTGCTGACCCAGCGCGACATGCAGATTCCGGCCAAGACCAAGGAATTCGCCATCAACATGTCCAACCAGCGCCACTGGCACGCGCCGGTGCAGCGCTACATCAGCGAGCTGCTGGCCGGCGACACCGGCCCGCGCGGCACCAACTTCAACATGCGCTGGATCGCCTCGATGGTGGCCGACGTGCACCGCATCCTGAACCGCGGCGGCATCTTCATGTACCCGGCCGACACCCGCGACACCTCGATGCCCGGCAAACTGCGCCTGATGTACGAAGCCAACCCGATGGCCTTCATCGTCGAACAGGCGGGCGGCGCGGCCACCGACGGCAAGCAGCGCATCCTCGACATCCAGCCGCACAAACTGCACCAGCGCGTGCCCGTCTTCCTCGGCTCGCGCGACGAAGTGGCGGTGGTCACCGCCTACCACGCCGAGGGCTGAATAGCCGCCTATCCGCACAAGGCAATGAAATAGTTGCAACCAGTTCCAAAAATTATTGTTTTGGGACTGGTTGGACGGAAGGTTCTTTGTTAGAATGCGGGTCGTCGCCGCTGTAGCTCAGTCGGTAGAGCAGCGCATTCGTAATGCGAAGGTCACCAGTTCGATTCCGGTCAGCGGCACCAGGAACAATCAAGAAACCCGTTTTTCTCGTTGAGGAAAGCGGGTTTTTTGTATTCGCTCCTCTTTCAATAGCAGCGCCCCCCTGAATTATTATTTTCTCAGTGCAGACTTATTGGTATTAAGCGCAGGTTTGCGTTTTAGCAATGGCGGTAATTAAAGACCAGGAATAATTACCCTTGTTCTAGCTGGAGATTAGGATGAGGCGCCATACAATCACACTTGGAGCATTAACGTCCGCACTTCATCCAGTGCATTGAAGGCCCGGCTGGGCCTTTGCAAACGCTGTTCGCGTCGATCCAGGTCGACCGGCGCCACAGGGACATTTTGCTGCTGGTCGATGAGCCGATCGAGACGCGCGACTTCGCCGCCTGGACCATGGGCTATGCGCCGCTGGAGGCCAACAGCTTCAGCCGATTATTAACCGCCGCCTGGCCCGCCAGGGAAGCCGATACGCTGCCTGCCGGGCGGTCGAAGGGCAAGCAATTGCTGCAGGTGGTGTGGGAGCAAATCGCCTCCGGTGTGGCCTTCCGATAGCGGCTGGCCGGCGCCAGGCTCCCGTTGCCGTCAGGCGGTTTTCGCTTTCCGGGTCAGCAGCGTGGCTGCCGCCACCGTGCCGACGATGCCCAGCACCAGCGCGGTGGTGCTGCCGGAGAAGCCGACGGCGGTGTCGATGGCGAGCTTGCCGGCCTTGGGGCCAACCAGTTCCAGCCGGCGCTTGGTCATGTCCGCGCCCAGCTCGCTCAGGCGGTCTTTGCTCAGCACGCGCTCGGCGTGCGGCAGCAGCACGGTTTCCTCGTCGGCCACGTGGTGGATCACTTCGCGCATCAGCTGGTGCAGCAGCTGGCCGTGGTGCAGGTCGGTGGCGGGCGTGGCGCGCAGTTCGGCGATCAGGCGGCGCATTTCGTTGTGTTCGGGCACGCTTTTCAGCAGCACCGGCTCGTTGGCGTCGAAGGTGCGGGCGGCCGGGTAGAAGATTTCTTCCTCCAGCGTGGCGTGGATTTCGAGGGCGTTGCAGATGGTGTCGGCCAGCGCTTTTTTGACCTTGGGCTTGGCGTCGATCGTGTATTGGTGGAAGGTGACCAGCACGTGCGAGTGGTCGAAGCGGATCATGTCGGTGATGGTCGGGCTGAGTTTTTTGAGCGCAAACATGGCGGTGTCTCCTGGCGTGGTGGCTGGGAGGTCCATGATATCGGCGGCGCTGCGCCGGGGGCGTAGGAGGACGCCGATTTGTTTGTCAGACCGTGGCTTGTAGTGGCAGTCCGGCCAGCTCACGCGCGCGCAGGCAGGTGGCGTCGCCGGCTTCGCATTCGCGGCAGGTGCTGGAGCGCTGCGGGTAGATAGTGCAGCTGACGGCCTGGCCGACTTCGCCGCTCAGGCAGGCGCAGCGCACCGGCGATTGCAGCGTGCCGTTCATCGCCACGTGCCAGGGCGATACCGGCGTGACCAGTTCCCTGGGCACGGTGCCGTCTGGATGGAGCGTGGTCTCGCTCCAGTAGAAGCTGACGCGGAATACGGCGCAGCAGGCGCCGCAGGATTGGCAATCGTAGGGCATGCCGGCTTGGTCTCCTGGTTGGGAAGACGCTTATTCTACTGACTTTCTGAGGCGTTCGGTCAGCGGCCACAGGGTGAGCGTGGCGATGACGGCGATGGCGCTGCCGAGCAGGTTGTTTTCCAGCCGCGCCAGCGCGTAGTTGTATTCGTCGACCAGCGGCATGGCGTAATCGGCCACCAGCACGAACGATGGCGTCAGGAAGGCGACGAAGACGCCATAGCCGGCCGGCCGCAGCGTCATCGTCAGGCCGATCAGCGGGAACACCGCCAGCGCGATTGCCAGCGGCGACGTCGCCACGCCGCTGATGCCGATCGCGATCACCGTGCCGACCACGGTGCCGACCGCGCGCTCCATGCTGCGCGGCAGGGTGCCGGAGGCCGATGGCTGCAGTATCAGCAGCACGGCCATCGTGGCCCAGTAGCCGTAGGGCAGGTGCAGCAGGTGCACCGTCAGGTAGGCGACCGTGGTGGCGATGCCGAGCCGCAGCGCGAAGTGCAGGCCGTCGCTGGACAGCGTGGCGTGGTCGCGCAGCTGCCGCAGTCCTTCGCGCACCGACTGCACGGCGGCTTGCCGCCAGTTGGTGCTGTAGCGCTCCGGCGTTTGAGGGCCGATCTGCCAGATCATCACGCTCAGCGCGGTGGCGAACAGGCAGCCGACCAGGTACACCGCCAGCCAGGCCATGCCGCCGGCGTCGCCGTGCCATGGACGGTCGACCATCACCACGCAGGCGGTGGCGGCGAGGATGGCCACCTGATAGGCCTTGGCGCCCCAGATGCGCGCCAGTCCGGCGCTGGTCACCCACAGGAAGAGGGCAGCGGCACCGGCCATCGTGCCGAAGCTGGCGGCATAGGTGGTCAGTCCGCCGGTGAGCGTGGACAGCGCGGCGAACGACAGCATCGACGCCACGCGGTGGCGCGCGCTGTCCGAGGCCGTCGCCAGCGAGGTCCAGAAGGCGCCGATGGCGGCCCAGGCGAAATCCGGCGCGTGCAGTGCGCAGCCCACCAGCAGCATGAGGGCGGAGGCCGAGGCGGCGCGCATGCCTTCCAGCAGATTGGCCTTGTCGGTGGCGTTGGCCACGAGTGCTTTAAGCATGCGCGGCCTCCGTCTCTTCACGGTAGAAGGCGCGCCTTGACGTGTGGCCGATGCCGGGATTGAAGCAGTTGCACGGGTCCAGTTCCTGGTAGTGGCGGCGCAGCGCCTCCTTGGCGTAGTACAGGTGGCCCACATTGTGCTCGGCCGGATATTCGGCGCCGCGCGCGTCCAGCAGTGCCCACATCTTGTGCTCGATCGCCATCGGGTCGTGGCCCTTGCGGACGATGTAGTCCTGGTGGAAGACGTGGCACAGGAAGTGGCCGTAGTACAGCGTGAGCATCAGCGGTTCTTCGATATCGCGCGGCAGCGTCTCGAACCAGTTGCGTTGATTGCGCGGCAGGGCGATGTCCAGCGCCAGGATGTTTTCCACGGTGCGGGTGTGGACGGCGCGGTAGCGGTTGGCGGCGCCGGCGGCGGCAAAGCGGTGCAGGAAGGCCTTGGCGCCTTCGTCCGGCGTGCATTCGAAGTAGCCGCCCTCGGCGCCGCCGAAGTAGCCTTGCAGGTAGCGCCGCGCTTCGTCCGCGCCTTGTGCGCTCACCTTGAGCAGCAGGTGGTGTTCGTAGCGCTGGTGGTAGTCCATCATGCGCGGCGGCAGGTGGCGCGGCAGCAGCGCGCTGATTCCCTGGGCGATGCGGTCGGTCAGGTTGGATGGCAGGAAGGGCAGCTTGTCGAAGAAGGCGTCGCAGCGGGCCTTGAGCGCGAACATGGCCGGCAGGCGCGCGGCGCCCAGGTGCTGGATCAGCAGGAAGGTGTCCTTGCCGTACTTCTCGGCCACGGCGAAGGCGTCGCGGTGCAGGTATTCGCCGGCGATGGGCAGGTGCGTGAACTGGCCCAGCGCCGCGCGGCGCACGTCGGTCAGTTCGTCGATGCGGTTGCTGCCGATGTAGAACACCACCGGGTCTTTCTCCATCGGGAAGGTGTCCAGCCGCACGGCGAACACCATTACCTTGCCGGCCGAGCCGGACGCCTCGTACAGGCGGCTCGGGTCGGCGTTGTAGCGCGCCGGCGTGGCGGCGTCGATCTGGCGCACGTGGTCCACGTAGCGGTGGTCGTGGACGGCGCCGGCATCGGCGACGATGGCGCCGGCCGCGAAGGCGCCGCGCTCGACGGCGGCCAGCACGGCTTCCTCATCGCCGTCGAGATAAATGCCGAGGTGATTGGTCAGCACCAGCCGGCCCTGCGCGTCCACGCGGGCGAACAGCGACAGTTCGGTGTAGGCCGGGCCGCGCTGCACCAGCGCGCCGCCGGAATTGTTGCAGATGCCGCCGAACACCGAGGCGCCGATGCAGCTGGAGCCGATTACCGAGTGCGGCTCGCGGCCCAGCGGCGCCAGCGCGCGTTCCAGCTGGTCGAGCGTGGCGCCGGGCAGGCAGACCACCTGCTTGCCGTCTTCGATCAGGTGCACGGTTCTCATGCGGCTCATGCTGACGATGACGATCTCGCGGTCGTAATCGTCGCCATCCGGCGTCGAGCCGCCGGTCAGGCCGGTGTTGGACGCTTGCGAGATGACGATGACGTTGGCCGCCACGCAGGCCTTCAACACACGCCATTGCTCCACCAGCGAGCCGGGACGCACCACCGCCAGCGCCTTGCCGCTGCCGAAGCGGATGCCGGTGCGGTAGCGGCGGGTCTGGCTGTCGCCGGTCAGCACATGCTGCTTGCCGACGATGCCGATCAGGTGGGGAATGAGTGAGGTCGTCATGGGTACAGCTTACGAGACGCGCAGGCGCGAATCCAATATTTCGTGGTAGTCTTTTCAAGACGAAAAAGATATCAGTCAGTGCACTTCAAGATGAAAGGACAACGATGGAGTTTCGCCAGTTACGCTATTTCCTGGCCGTGGCAGAGCACCTGCATTTCACCGTGGCGGCCGAGCGGCTGGGCATCGCGCAGCCGCCGTTGAGCCAGCAGATCCTCAAGCTGGAACGGGAAATCGGCGCCAAGCTGTTCATCCGCCATCCGCGCCGGGTGGAGTTGACCGAGGCCGGCGAGATCTTCCGCGAACATGCGCGCCGCGTGCTGGACGACGCCAACCACGCGCTGGAGCAGGTAAAGAAAACGGCGCGTGGCGAGAGCGGGCATCTGTCGATCGGCTTTGCCGGGTCCACGGTGTTTCATCCGACCGTGGCGCGGCTGCTGCGCAGCTTCCGCGAGAGCTATCCGGGCGTGAAGATCCGCACCGAGGAGAGCAACAGCGTGGCGCTGCTGGGCAAGCTGGCCGACGCGCAGGTCGATTGCGCCATGATCCGCCTGCCGCTCGATTGCGGCGACCTGGTGGTCACGCCGCTGGTGCAGGAGAAGATGATTGCCGTGCTGCCCAGCGGGCACCCGATGGGCAAGCGCCGCACCATCGACCTGAAACAGCTGGCCGGCGATCCCTTCATCCTGTATCCGCGCGCGATTGGCCCGGAGCTGCACGACGCCATCATCAGCGCCTGCCGCGCGGCGGGGTTCTCGCCCAAGATCGAGATGGAGTCGCCGCAGATTTCGTCGGGCGTCAATATGGCGGCGGCGGGCTTCGGCGTGGCCATCATTCCGGAGTCGATCGGCCAGTTCCGCGCCGAGGGCGTGACCTACCAGGACATCAGCAACAAGGAGCTGGGCACGGCGATCGCGCTGATTACGCGGCCGCGCGAGAAGTCGGTGACGGTGAAGAATTTCACGTCGATGGTCAAGCAGTTCTACCGGCGCTGATAGCGCTGCAGCAGCTCGTCCATCGCGCCTTTCTGGCGCAGCTGGCGGCAGGCGGCTTGCAGCGCGGCGATGGCGTCGGCGCCGATCCTGGCGTCGGCGTACAGGGCCACGCGGCCGCGCGCCATCGGATAGCGCGGGCTGAATTGGCCGGCGGCGTTGCCCAGCGCGTGGGCAATGCTGTTGTCCACGCCCATCACCGCGTCCAGGCGGCCCGCCTGCAGCATGCGCAGGCCCTGGTCGTAGCTGTCGAAGGCGTGCTTGCGGATGCGCGCTTCGGCCTCCAGTCCGGGGCTGTAGCCGCTGTGGCGCAGCGTGCCGACGGTGCGGCCGAACAGGTCGTCCAGCCGCTGGTAGCGGAAGCCGCTGCGGCCCAGCACCACGATGTCGACGGTGCCGACGTATTCGATGGCGCTGCTGCTGCTGCTGCTGGTATCGATGGCCAGCATCAGCTCCGTGCCGCCGCTATTGAGCATATAGGGCGCGCGGCCGTAAGGCACCAGCATGGGGGTGATCGGCATGCCGGCCAGCGCGGCCAGCTGTCCGCACAGGTCGATCAGCGCGCCGACCGGCTGGCCGCGCGCGTCGTTGCCGGCCCAGGGCATCAGGTTGACGATGGTCAGGCGCAGCGGCGCGCGCTGCGGGGCGGCATGCGACAGGCCGGGCAGGACCGGTAAGGCCCCGGCCGCGGCGCCTGCCGCCATGGCCGTCAGCGCGCTGCGGCGTGTCACTCCTGGCATGAAACACTCCTTGGATGGTGTTGATTATGATGCGCCGGTGAGCGGGTGGAAGCTATGCAGCGGGCCGACGCTGTCGCCGCCGGACATCGCTGCCGACAGCATCAGCATATCGGCTTCCAGCCGCTTGCGCATCGCTCCCAGCATCTGCCTTATGAAAGAGGGCGCCGGCTGGCCGGCCGGCTGCACCGTCAGCGACGTGTAGGTCAGCCGCTCGGAGAAGGGCCGGAATACCAGGCCGGCATGCAGGTAGTCGCAGGCGGTGATGGGATTCACCAGCGCGATGCCCACCTTGTTGCGTACCAGTTCACATTGGCTGATAGTGAACGGGCACTCCACCACCGTCCGCAGTTCCACGCCGTGCTGGCGGCAGATGCGGTCCAGCCGCAGGCTCACGCTGTCCTCCGGATTGAGCGCGATGAACGGGTATTTGGCCAGCATCGCCGGCGTCACGCGCTTGTGGCGCGCCAGCGCGTGGCCGGCCGGCAGCGCCACCACGCCGAAGTAGTGAGCGAACAGCGTGGCCTCGATGCCGCTGGTGGAGACGTCGTCGGCCACCACGCCCAGCTCGGCCTCGTTGCTGAGAATGCGCTTGCGGACGTCCTGCGAGCCCATAATCTGCAGTGATACCAGGGTGCGTTCCCGCTCTGGCGTCAGATCGGCCAGGACACGCGGCAGAAAGCCGACGCCGATGCCGGGAAAGCTGGCCACGCGGATGCGCCCGACGCCGAACTGGCGCAAGGAACGCAGCCGCTGCTCGATCACTTCCATGCCCACGAAGTGCCGCTCCACCTCGGCCAGCAGCACGCGCGCTTCCGGCGTGGGCTGCAGCTTGCCGCCCGTGCGCTGGAACAGCGCCAGTCCGGCCGAGTGTTCCAGCCGGCGCAGCGACTGGCTGATGGCGGGCTGGGTCAGGTTCATCAGCCGGGCCGCCTTGGTGGCGGAGCCGGTGGTCATCACAACGCGGAAGATCTCGATTTCGCGGCTCAACATGGCAGGGGCCCTATAACTGGAATTTATGGAATGATAAATCAGGCAACGTGCAGCGCGGCGACTTCTCCTTATACTGGCTTGCAAGATCAACTTTCGGGAGGCGGGGCATGGATGGATTTCAGGCGGGGCGGCGCAGGTTGCTGGGGGCGGCGGCGGGCGTGACGGCACTGGGGGCGAGCGGCGTGTCGCTGGCGGCGCCGTCGACGGCGGCGGATTGGGAAGCGGTGGCGCGCAGCTATGACATCGCCGGCGACTTCGTCAACCTGGAAAACGCCTATTACGGCATCATGGCGCGGCCGGTGGCGGAGGACTTCAAGCGCAATATCGATTACCTCAACCGCTACAATTCCATGTACCTGCGGCGCCAGTTCGACCGCGCCGGCATGGAGCAGCTGCGCGCGCTGCTGGCCGCGCACACCGGCGTGGCGGCGGAGGAACTGGCCATCACGCGCGGCGCCACCGAGTCGTTGCAAAACCTGATCTGCAATTACCGTCTGCTCAGGCGCGGCGACACCATCATGTACGCCAACCTGGATTACGACGCCATGCAGTACGCGATGAACGATCTGGCCCAGCGCAACGGCGCCAGGGTGGCGCTGGTCAAGATGCCCGAGCCGGTCAACCGCCAGGCCGCCATCGACGTCTACGAGCAGGCCATGCTGGCCAACCCGCGTACCAGGCTGCTGCTGCTGACCCACATCAACCACCGCACCGGCTTTGTGCTGCCGGTGGCGGAGATCGTCAAGCTGGCCAAGGCGCGTCATATCGACGTGATTGTCGACGTGGCGCAGTCCTGGGGCCAGCTCGATTACAAGCTGCCCGACCTGGGCGCGGATTTCATCGGCGCCAATCTGCACAAGTGGGTCGGTGCGCCCTTGGGCACGGGCTTTCTTTACATCCGCAAGGAGCGGCTGGCGGACATCGGCGTCGAACGCGGCGACGAGGATTATCCGGCCAGCGACATCCGCTCGCGCGTGCACTCGGGCACCGTCAACGCGGCCGCGCTGATGACCATTCCGGCGGCGCTCAAGCTGCATGACGACATCGGCGTGGCCAACCGCGGCCGCCGGCTGCGCGAACTGCGCGACCACTGGGTGCGGCAGGTGCGCGGGCTGGATGGCATCCAGGTGCTGACACCGGACGAAGCGGGCAGCTACGGCGCGGTGACCTCGTTCCGCCTGCGCGGCCACACCACGTTTGAGCAGAACGT
Organism: Duganella sp. 1224; assembly: GCF_013408245.1. Lineage (GTDB taxonomy): Bacteria > Pseudomonadota > Gammaproteobacteria > Burkholderiales > Burkholderiaceae_D > Rugamonas. Next base: position 448,990 of record NZ_JACBYS010000002.1, on the reverse strand, counting down.
GGCGCTGTCCAACCGGCTGTTCGAGCAATACCGCCTCTTCACGGTGGCGCGCAAGGGGCCGGTGGGCGGCGCCTGCATTCGGGTCACGCCCGGCCTGTTCACGCGCGAAAGTGATCTTGAGCAACTTGTGTTGGCCTTGAAGGAGTTATCTCGAACGGGATAAGCCTACCTTTAGGCGGGTTACAAACGAGCGGCCGTTCGGTTCCAATGGGGACTGGCTTTGCCATCCTAATCACTCACACAGGAGTATCACGTGAATTCCGAAAAGACTTCATCCGAGGTTAGCTCGTCCCGCCGCTCGGCCATCGTCGGCAGCCTGGGTGCTGTCGCTGCCGCGGCAGCGGGCATCCCAGCGATCGCCTCTGCCGCGACGCCATCTTCCAACACTCATCAAGGAGCATTCAACATGGATAGCGGTTTCGTAACAGTTAAAGACGGCGCTCAGATTTTCTACAAGGACTGGGGCCCGAAAGAAGCGCCGGTGGTATGGTTCCACCACGGCTGGCCACTGAGCTCGGACGACTGGGACAACCAGATGATGTTCTTCCTGCAGCACGGCTTCCGCGTCATCGCCCACGACCGTCGCGGCCATGGCCGTTCGACCCAGACCGACCACGGTAACGACATGGACACCTACAGCGCCGACGTCGCCGCCGTGGTGGCCGCGCTGAAGGTGAAGAACGCCATCCACGTCGGCCACTCGACCGGCGGCGGCGAAGTGGCGCGCTATGTGCGCCAGCATGGCAAGGGCCTGGTGAGCAAGGCGGTGCTGGTCAGCGCCGTGCCGCCGATCATGGTGCAGTCGGCCACCAATCCGGACGGCGTGCCACTGAGCGTGTTCGACGACATCCGCAAGGGCACCGCCTTCAACCGTTCGCAGTTCTACATGGACCTGACCATGCCGTTCTATGGCTTCAACCGTCCGGGCGCGAAAGTGCAGGAAGCGGTGCGCCTGAACTGGTGGCGCCAGGGCATGATGGGCGGCGTCAAGGCGGCCTACGACTGCATCTACCAGTTCGCGCAAGTGGACTACAGCGACGACCTGCGCGCGCTGGACATCCCGGTGCTGGTGCTGCACGGTGAAGATGACCAGATCGTCCCGTTCAACAACAGCGGCGCCAAGTCGGTCAAGCTGCTCAAGCACGGCAAGCTGATTTCCTACCCAGGCTACCCGCACGGCATGCCAACCACCCACGCCGACCAGATCAACGCCGACCTGCTGGCGTTCTTCAAGTCCTAAGCACGACGCCACGCTGTGGCCCGGCCGGCGCCCCAGGCGACGGCCGCGGCCAGCAGCATGGACGCGCCCAGCAGCGGCAACACCGCGCCGGCGGCGCTTCCATCACTCCACACCCCATTGCGTCACGCGGCCGATGCCGCTGCGCTGGTCGATATGGATCACGCGCATGCCGGCCCGCTGGCCCGGCATGCGGATGGCGCTGTACGCCGCCGCGCCGGCGTCGGCGCGCGGCAGCAGGCCGGCTTCACGCCAGCGGCGTGCCGCCGACTTCGATCAGCTGGTCGAGGCGCAGGGTTTCGCCGCTGCTCAGCGTGAGATAGTCGGCGCCGTTTCTGGCGTAGACGTCGGTGATGACGGCGTCGCGCGTCTGCGGCTGGCCGGCGGCGTCGCGGAAGCGCAGCCGCGTCGGCTGGCGCCGGGTGGCGTGCACTTCCAGCAGGTCGTGGAAGTCGCAGCTGATGGGCTGATACGGTTCGTCGGCCATGCCAGGGCTCCTGAGCGGTGGGGATGCGGCATTGTAAATCATTGTATGATCGCGGCATGAACCGCAAACTCCTCGCGCTCGGCGCGGTGGCCGCCGTGTTTGGCGCCATTAACTTCGCCAGCCGCGCCGGCCAGGCGGTGCCGCAAGCGCCATTCCAGTCCCTGGTCAGCCCGGCCAGCTGCGCGCAGCCGCAGTGGCCGGCCGAGGCGCGCCGCTACGAAATCGAGGGCACCACCACCATCCGCTTTGAAATCGGCGACGACGGCAAGGTGCTGCGGCCGCTGGTCACGCGCAGCAGCGGCTGGCGCATTCTGGACGAGGCGGCGCTGCAGGGCATCGCCCGCTGTGTGTTCCAGCCGGATCTGGAGGCGGCGCGCCAGCGTACCGTGTTCCCGCTGCAGTATGTGTGGAAACTGGGCGGACCGGTGGCCGCGCGTCCGGCGCTGGTGGCCGACAGCTGTGCGCCGTCCGGGCGCTTTGCCGCCTTCCGCGAGGCCGACCAGCGCCCCAGCGACCGCCACGGCATCCTGCTGCGCTTCCTGCTGAACGCCGACGGCGCGCCGGTGCGCGTGGTGGCCGAGCCGAATGGCCAGCCGCCGGCGCTGGTCGCGCAGGCGATCGACTATGTGGCGGGCTGCCGCTTTGCCCATGCGGCCGGGCAGGCGGGCGAACGCACCGATACCGCGTTCGGCCGGGTGCTGCTCAAATAATCAGCCGGCGCTGTCGCACAGCTGCGCGCGCGCCATCAGCGCCTCGCGCACGGCGCCCAGGATGCGATCGAGGTTGGCCGGCTTGATGACGTGGGCGTCGAAGCCGGTGTCGATCACGCGCTGGCGGGTGACGACGTCGCCCCAGGCGGTGAAGGCGATCAGCGCCACGTGGTCGAAGTCCGGCACGGCGCGCAGCGCCGCGGCCACCTGGTAGCCGTCCATGCCGGGCATGCCGAGGTCGAGCAGCACGGCGTGCGGCTCGAAAGTGCGGACCGCTTCCAGCCCGGTCAGGCCGGAATAGGCCACCGCGGTGCGATAGCCATGCAGTTCCAGCAGTTCGCCCGAGATGTCGGCCGCTTCGCTGTTGTCGTCAACGACGAGAATACGTTGGGATGTGGTCTGGTCCATGATAAGAACGGAAAAATAAAACGTTGCGTTCGGCTGGGTCCAGGCCGGGGAAGTCAGGGCGCGACGGGGAGTGGTCACGCAAGGGAGGCGATTTGCTTTCCCAGCGTCAATTATAGTGGGTATTTCGCTGTTTGCTTGAAGAATTATGGGGGTGTCTCCATTTTGGCTAGTAACATTTACTGAAAGGAATCGAATATGACGACCAGCACGGAAAAGGCCATCCTGGCCGGCGGTTGCTTCTGGGGCATGCAGGACCTGATCCGCAAGATGCCGGGGGTGGTCAGCACCCGCGTCGGCTACAGCGGCGGCGATGTCGACAATGCAACCTACCGCAACCACGGCACCCACGCCGAGGCGATCGAGATCGTGTTCGATCCGGCGGTGTTGAGCTACCGCAAGATTCTGGAATTCTTCTTCCAGATCCATGACCCGAGCACGCCGAATCGCCAGGGCAACGACATCGGCATGAGTTATCGTTCGGCAATTTTCTATGTCAACGACGAGCAGAAGGCCGTGGCCGAGGACACCATCGCCGACGTCAACGCCTCGGGCCTGTGGCCGGGCAAAGTGGTCACCGAAGTGGCGCCGGCGGGCCCGTTCTGGCAGGCCGAACCGGAGCACCAGGACTACCTGGAGCGCATTCCCAACGGCTACACCTGCCATTATGTGCGGCCGGGCTGGGTCTTGCCCAAGCGGTAAACTGCGTTAAAAAACAGTAGCTTACAAATCCGAAGGTATTCGGAAGGCAATTTTCGGGCGGCAGTCCTAGAGTGCGGAGCGTGTTTCACCTCCTCACTTTAGGAATGCCATGAGTCAGTTATTTGCCGCCGTTTATGAGATCCACAGTGCCAGCCTCGGCCGTCCCTCCCTGCGCCTGAATCTGGTGGTCAACCGCGCCACCGACAGCGTGGTCGGCAGCGCCATGCTGGAAACCGTCACCGGCGAAGTCCACGATATATCGGTGCGCGGCCACCTGATGGAAATCGAGGGCGACACCGCGTTGCAGGCCATCGTGCTGGCCGGCACGCCGCCGATGTTCGCCGCCGCCGACGAAACGCCCACCTCGTTCCAGCTGCTGATGGTGCTGCCGACCGCGTGGAAGGATGGCCAGGCGTGTTACAAAATGAGCATCGGTAAATTATTTCCGCGCCTGATCGAAGTGCGCGACGGCGTGGCGCGCGCAGTGCTGCCGGAGGTGGTATATTGATCTTTTTGCCATCTCAACGGGGCGATGGACGTCAATGATTCCTGGCGCGGCTGGATAGCCGAAAATCTCATCCTGGGCGGCCAGCCCGGGGATCTGGCCGGCGTCATGGTGCGGGCCGGCGTTGCCGAGGCAGTCGCGCTTGCCGAGGTCGAGGCGGCGCTGGCCAGTCCCTATCTGCGTGGCGCCGAGCGGTTGCGCAACCGCCTGGCCAAGCGCGACTGGCTGCTGGGCATCCAGGCGCGCCTGAACCGGCTGGCGCCGTCGGCGGAGGCGGCCGCCATCCCGCGCCGCGCCGGCCTGACGGGCGACGACTTCCTGCGCGACTACTACCGCCGCAACCAGCCGGTCATCCTCACCGGCATGCTGGACGGCTGCGCCGCGCGCGACAAGTGGAGCTTCGACTACCTGGCCGCGCAACTCGGCGAGCACGAGGTGGAGGTGCAGTTTGGCCGCGACGCCGACCCCGACTACGAAATCAACAGCGCCGCGCACCGCCGCCGCCTGCGCTTTGCCGACTACGTGGCGCTGGTGCGCGACGCCGGCGTCACCAACGACTTCTACATGACGGCCAATAACGACGGCCACAACCGCGCCGCGTTGCGCCAGCTGCTGGCCGACCTGCCGCCGCTGGACGCCTATCTGCGGCCCGACCGCGGCGGCTTTTTCTGGTTCGGCCCGGCCGGCACCATCACGCCGTTCCACCACGACCTGACCAACAACTTGATGATCCAGGTGGCCGGCCGCAAGCGGGTGCGCATGGTGGCGCCGTGCGACACGCCCGGCATGTACAACCAGCGCCACTGTTTTTCGCCGGTGGACGGGCGCCGCGTCGACACCGAACGCTTTCCGCTGATGGCCGGCGTGCCGGTACGCGAGTGCGTGCTGGCGCCGGGCGAGCTGCTGTTCCTGCCGGTCGGCTGGTGGCATTTCGTCGAGGCGCTGGACGTCAGCATCACCGTCTCCACCACGCATTTTCGCTGGGATAACGACTTCTACAGCGATTATCCGGCCCGCCAGGACTTCTGACATGCCCCTGCATTATCTGCGCAGCTACGCCGGTCCGCAGCGCACCGACCTCAGCAATCGCCGCCTGGGCCGCTCGCTGGCCTTTGTGGCCGGCGCCGTCAACGCCGGCGGATTTTTCGCGGTGGGGCAGTACACCTCGCACATGTCGGGCGTGGTGTCGGCGCTGGCCGACAACCTGGCGCTGGGCCACGGCGCGCTGCTGCTGGCGGGGCTGGCGTCGCTGGCGGCGTTCTTTGCCGGCGCGGCGGTGTCGGCCATATTGATCAACTGGGGCCGGCGGCGCGCGGCGCACAGCCGCTATGCGCTGCCGCTGCTGCTGGAGGCGGCGCTGCTGCTGGCGTTCGGCCTGCTGGGCGCGCGCGCGACGGCGCACGGCCACCTGGGCGCCACGGTGGCGCTGCTGTGCTTTGTGATGGGGCTGCAGAACGCCATCATCACCAAGGCCTCGCGCGCGGAAATCCGCACCACCCACGTGACCGGGCTGGTGACCGACATCGGCATCGAGCTGGGCAAGCTGTGCTACTGGAACCGTGACCCCGCCGCCGCGCCGGTGGTGGCCGATCGCGGCCGGCTGGCGCTGCTCGGCTCGCTGCTGGCGATGTTCCTGGCCGGCGGCGTGGCCGGCGCCTTGGGCTTCCAGTACCTGGGCTACGGCGCCACGCTGCCGCTGGCCGGCGCGCTGCTGGTGCTGGCGCTGGTGCCGCTGCTGGACGACGTGCGGGAGCGGCGCTAGTTGGTCTATACTTGCCGCATGAATACACCCACGGCCGCCACCGGGCACCCTCACCAGAAGCGCGTCGGCATCGAACGGCGCGAGCGCACGCGCGCGTTGCTGATCCGCAGCGCCATCGACGTGTTCGCCCGGCTGGGGCCGGACGCGCCGGTGATCGACGACTTCATCGCTGCCGCCGGCGTGGCGCGCGGCACCTTCTACAATTATTTCCGCAGCCCGCACGCGCTGCTGGCGGCCGTCACCGAAGCGCTCAACGAGGAGGTGCTGGGCATGGTCGATCCGCACGTGCTGCGCTATGACGATCCGGCGCAGCGTTTCTGCGTCGGCACCCGGCTGTACGTGCATTTCGCGCTGCGCTACCCGGTGTGGGGCACCTTCCTGACGCGCATCGGCCCGGCGCACGCGGTGCGCGGCCGGCGCCTGGACCGCTACCTGATGCGCGACCTGGCACTGGGCCTGGCCAGCGGCCGGCTGCGCGCCGCCAGCGCGCTGGTGGTGCGCGACATGATACTGGGCTCGGTGTTCTTCGGCATCGAAACCCAGCTGACCGAGGGCGGCGCCGGCCCGCGCCACGTCGAGGAGATGCTGGCCATGGTGCTGCAGGGCGTGGGGCTGGCGGCCGACGAGGCGCGCGCCATCGCCACCATGCCGCTGCCGGACATCGGCCCGGTGTCGTCGCCGGTGTTCGCCACGCTGCACACGGCGCCGGACAACTGATGATCCGTCCCGCCACGCCGGACGATGCCGGCGCCATCGCCGCCATCTACAACCACTACGTCGCCACCACCACCATCAGCTTCGAGGAGCGCGCGGTGACGGTGGACGAGATGGCGCAGCGCATCCGCGATCTCGGCGCCATCCTGCCATGGCTGGTGCGCGAGGACCACGGCCGCGTCACCGGCTACGCCTACGCCACCCGGTGGCGGGTGCGCAGCGCCTACCGCTTTTCCGCCGAAACCAGCGTCTACGTCGAGCAGGGGCGCGGCGGCCAGGGCATCGGCAGCGCGCTGTACACGGCGCTGCTGGACGCATTGCGCGCGCGCGGCGTCCACCTGGCCATCGGCGGCATCGCCCAGCCCAATCCGGCCAGCGTGGCGCTGCACGAGCGCCTTGGCTTCGTCAAGGTCGCGCATTTCAGCGAGGTGGGGCGCAAGTTCGAGCGCTGGATCGACGTCGGCTACTGGGAATTGAAACTGGATTGATTTGTGCGTCCCACCACGGCAGAACTTGGTATGATGCAGGCCTGTTAGTTTAGGATTTTTCCGTCCGCACCATGCCCCAGGATAGCACTGCCATCGACCTCACCAGCTGCGAGCGCGAACCGATCCGCACGCCGGGCGGGGTGCAGCCGCACGGTTTTCTGCTGGCGCTGGAGGGCGCCGGCACGGTGCTGCAGGTCAGCGACAATCTGGCGGCCTTCACCGGCGTGGCGCCGGCGGCGGCGCTGGGCCAGCCGCTGGCGCGGGTCATCGGCGCCGACAACGCCGCCGCGCTGGCGCCGCAACTGGCGCCCGACCGCCTGCGCGAGCGCCCGGCGCATCTGGCCACCATCAGCCTGCGCGATCAGCCGTTCGACGTGCTGGCGCACGCCTGGGATGGCCTGCACATCCTCGAATTCGAACCCACGCGCGGCAGCTACGGCGCCGACTTGCTGCAACTGTATCCGCTGCTGGGCGATTTCCTCAACAAGATCACCGACGCCGATTCGATCGAGGAACTGAGCCGGCTGGCCGCCGCCGACATCCGCGCGCTGACCGGCTTCGGCCGCGTGATGGTGTATTCCTTCGACGACCAGGGCCACGGCACGGTGCTGGCCGAATGCCTGGCCGAGGGCTACGACAGCTACCTGGGCCAGCGCTTCCCGGCCAGCGACATCCCGCGCCAGGCGCGCGAGCTGTACGTGGCCAACCGCGTGCGCCTGATCCAGGACGCCAACTACACGCCGGCGGCGCTGCTGCCGCCGCTGCATCCGCTGACCGGCCAGCCCAGCGACCTGTCGTTCGCCGCGCTGCGCAGCGTGTCGCCGGTGCACCTGCAATACATGCGCAACATGGGCACGCTGGCGTCGATGTCGGTGTCGCTGGTGGTCAAGGGCAAGCTGTGGGGGCTGATCTCCTGCCACCACGCCGCGCCGCGCCCGCTCAGCTTCCACCAGCGCACGGTGTGCGAACAGATCGGCCAGATCCTGGCGCTGCACATCAAGAACCGCAGCGACGCCGACGAGCTGGCGTTCCGCCTCGACGTGCGGCGCTCGATGGTGCGCATCCTCGGTGGCCTGACCCAGGGCGCCGACTTCATCGAGAATTTGCGCAGCGTGCTGCCGGAGTTGCTGCACTTCGCGCGCGCCGGCGGTGTTGCCATCGTCATCGGCGAGCGCCTGATCACCTTCGGCGACACGCCGTCCGATGCGCAGATCCGCGCGCTGGCCGGCTGGCTGGGCCAGCAGATCCACGGCGACGTGTTCCACAGCGCCCACTTGTCGTCCCGCTACGCGCCGGCGGCGGCCTACACCGACAGCGCCAGCGGCCTGCTGGCAATGCAGATTTCGCGCATCCACCCGCATTACCTGCTGTGGTTCCGGCCCGAGCACGTGGTGCAGATCGACTGGGCCGGGCGGCCCGACGACAAGCAGGCCACGCGCAGCGGCCAGCTGTCGCCGCGCACCAGCTTCCAGATCTGGCGCGAGACGGTGCACGGCACCAGCACGCCGTGGCGCGAGGGCGAGGTCGAGCTGGCGCTGGAGTTCCGCACCGCGCTGCTGGGCATCGCGCTCGAGCGCGCCGAGCAGATGGCCGACCTGGCCGAGGAGCTGGGCCGCGCCAACAAGGAGCTCGAGGCGTTCTCGTACTCGGTGTCGCACGATCTGCGCGCGCCGCTGCGCCACATCGTCGGCTTCTCCGACCTGCTGATGGAAACCGCCGGCAGCGACAACCCCGAACGGCGCCAGCGCTTCCTGGCCAACATCAAGGATGCCGCGCGGCTGGCCGGCAAGCTGGTCGACGACCTGCTGAGTTTTTCGCAGATGGGACGGGCGGCGCTGCGGCCGGTCCGCGTGCGCATGGACGACCTGGTGCGCGGCGTCATCGACAAGCTGGCGCCGGACCTGCCGCCGCACCGGGTCGAGTGGATCGTCGCGCCGCTGCCGGAGGTCACCGCCGATCCGGCCTTCCTCCAGCTGGCGCTGTATAATCTGCTGTCGAACGCGGTCAAGTTCACCGGCAAGAGCGATCCGGCGGTGATCCGCATCAGCAGCGAGCAGCTGCCGGGCGAGACCGTGTTTCACGTGGCCGACAATGGTGTCGGCTTCAACATGGAATACGCGCACAAGCTGTTTGGCGTATTCCAGCGCCTGCACCGCATGGAAGATTTTCATGGCACCGGCATCGGCCTGGCCAATGTGCGCCGCATCGTCGAGCGCCATGGCGGCCGCGTCTGGGCCAACTCCGTGCCGGGAGAGGGCGCGACTTTTTCGTTTGCCCTGCCCAAGACTGATTGAGAAAGACTATGTTAAAGCCCATCCTTCTGGTGGAAGACAACCCGAACGATCTGGAACTGACGCTGATCGCGCTGGAGCGCAGCCAGCTCGCCAACGAGGTGATCGTGGTGCGCGACGGCGCCGAGGCGCTCGACTACCTGCACGCGCGCGGCGCCTACGCCACGCGCGAGCAGGGCAATCCGGCGGTGGTGCTGCTGGACCTGAAGCTGCCCAAGGTGGACGGCCTGGAAGTGCTGGCCGACATCCGCAACTCGGCCAGCCTGAAAAGCATCCCGGTGGTGATGCTGACCTCGTCCAAGGAAGAACAGGACCTGGTGCGCAGCTACGAGCTGGGCGTGAACGCCTACGTGGTCAAGCCGGTCGACTTCACCGAGTTCGTGCGCGCCATCGCCGACCTCGGCATCTTCTGGGCGGTGCTCAACGAGCCGCCGCCAGGGTCGCAGCGCTACATCAAGCCGCAGTAGAGGCGGACGCCGGCGCTGCCGCGCCGCGCCGCAGCAGGTGGCGGATGCGCGCGCTGAGCGTTTCGGCCGTGTACGGCTTGTGCAGCAGATGGACGCCGGCCGGCAGCTTGCCGTCGTGCGCCAGCACCCCTTCCGCATAGCCCGAGGTGAACAGGATCTGCGCGCGCGGCAGCTTGCGCTTGACCAGCTCGCTCAACTCCAGGCTGCTGACGCGGCCCGGCATGATGACGTCGGTGAACAGCAGGTCGATATGGGCGCCGTCCTCGATCAGGTGGGCGGCGTGTTCGGCGTTGGCGCTGCTCAGCACCTCGTAGCCCAGCGCCGCCAGCAGGTCGGCGGTGGCGGCGCGCACGTCGTCCTCGTCCTCCACCACCAGGATGGTCTCGACGCCGCGGCTCAGCGCCGGCGCCTCGCTGGCCAGCGCCGCCGCCGGCGCGCCGTGGCTGCGCGGCAGGTAGATCTGCACGCAGGTGCCTTTGCCGACTTCGCTTTGCAGCGCGATCTCGCCGCCCGACTGCTTGACGAAGCCATACGCCATGCTCAGGCCGAGGCCGGTGCCCTGGCCGGTCGGCTTGGTGGTGAAGAACGGCTCGAAGGCGCGCTGCAGCACCTCCGGCGGCATGCCGGCGCCGGTGTCGGCGATTTCGATCAGCACATAGTCGCAGCGGCTGGGGCCGTGGTTGTCCGGCAGCGGCGCGCCGGTCGGCAGGTTGCGCGCGCGGATGGTCAGCGTGCCGTCGCCGTGCATGGCGTCGCGGGCGTTGATGGCCAGATTGAGGATCACGTTGTTGAGCTGGCCGACGTCGACCTCGGTATGCCACAGCTGCGGCGCCAGGTCGGTGACCACCAGCGCGCGCGCGCCCAGCACGCGGCGCAGCATGTCGTCCATATTGGCCAGCAGCGGTGCCAGCGCCACCACCGCCGCCTGCAGCGGCTGCCGCCGCGCGAAGGCCAGCAGGTGGGCCGCCAGGCGGGCGCCGCGCTCGACGCCGTTGAGGGCGTTGTCGATGCGCGCCATGCCCTGGGCGTTGACGCCGCCGATCATCTTGACCAGCTGCAGGTTGCCGCCGATGACCTGCAACACGTTATTGAAGTCGTGCGCCACGCCGCCGGTCAGCTGGCCGATGGCCTCCATCTTCTGTGACTGGTGCAGCGCGGCCTGGCTGGCGCGCAGTTCCTCCTCGCGCTGGCGCAGTTCGGCGAACGCGGCGTCGCGCTGCACGCGCGCCTGGTGGGCCGCGCAGTGGTAGCGGATGCGCGCCTCCAGCTCGCGCGCCTCGGGCCACTTGACCAGGTAGTCGTTGGCGCCCAGCTGGAAGGCGCGGGCCTTGATGTCGGCGTTGTCCTCGCTCGACAGCAAAATGATGGGCACATGCTCGGTGGCCGGGTCGGCGCGCAGCATGCTGATGACGTCAAAACCGTCCGGGCCCGGCATGCGCAGGTCGACCAGCACGACGTTGGCCTGGCTTTGCTGGCACAGCTGCACGGCCAGTTCGGCGCGGCTGTCGTAGTGCAGGCGCATGTCATCCAGGCGCGACAGGCGGTAGCCGATCAGGTCTTCGGCCATGGCTTCGTCGTCAAGCAGCAGCACGGAGCAGTGGGGCGAGTGGGTATGGTTCATGGGCGCGACAAATAAGGATGGTTAAATTTTACCTGAGCGGACGGCTGGTGAATGTACCATGACGTACCGTGCGCGGGCCGGGCTGTGTAAAATTATCTATTGATGTTGAATTTGGGGAATATGTTGGATGTCTTGACCGTCTTGCGCGCCGCCACCGCCGCCCGTCACGCCGAGCTGGACACGCGCACGCCGCTGGCCGCGCCGGCGCCGGACCTGCGCGCCTACCGCGATCATCTGGCGTTGCTGGCGGCATGGCTGGCGCCGCTGCAGGCGGCGCTGGCGCGGCACGCCGACGGCCCGCAAGGCGCGCTGCCGATGCGCGACCACCTGGCGCGGCTGCACGCCGATCTGGCGGACGCCGCGCTGGCCGGCCTGCCGCCGCCGCCGCCGCTGGCCGCGCTGCCGTGGCCGGCGCAGGACGACGCCGCCTGGCGCTGGGGCGTGGCGTACGTGATCGAGGGCTCGCAACTGGGCGGGGCGGTGCTGTACAAGCGGCTGGCGGAGCGGCTGGCGCCGCATCCGCTGGATTATCTGCGCGGCGACGGCCCGCCGGGGCCGCGCTGGCAGGCGTTCCTGGCCGCGCTGCGTGCCGAGGTGACGACCCCGGCGCAGATCGAGCAGGCCTGCGCGGGCGCCCGGCAGGCCTTCGACCGGCTGCTGGCGCTGCTTAATAGCTGGTCAGCGCCACCGGCTGGCCGGCCTTGAAGGTGAAGATGGTGACCGGCGACTGCTTCATGTCGCCCTTGGCGTCGAAGGCGTAGGTGCCGGCCACGCCCTGGTAGGAGCCGGCGCTGATGATGGGCTGGACTTTTTGCGCGTCGGTCGAGTTGGCCTTCTGCATGGCTTGCGCGTACAGCATGACGGCGTCGTAGTAGGCGGCGGCGTAGACGTCGGCGTCCTGCTTGAAACGGGCCTTGAACTTGGCCTTGAAGGCCGGGCCGGTGGCGGCCTTGTCGAGGATGGCGCCGCCTTGCGAGCACAGCACGTTGTCGCCGACGGCGTCGCCGCCCAGCTTGCCCATTTCGGCGGTACAGATGGTGTCGCCGCCCAGCAGTTTGGCGGTGATGCCAAGCTGTTTCATCTGGCGCGCCATCGGCGCCGCCTGCGGCGCGTAGCCGCCGAAGAAGATGGCCTGGACGTTCCTGGTTTTCAGCTTGGTCAGGATGGCGGTGAAGTCGAACGCCTTGTCGTTGGTGAACTCGTGGCCGGCCACGGTCATGCCGGAGGCCTTGGCCTGCTTCTTGAATTCTTCCGCCAAGCCCTGGCCGAAGGCGGTGCGGTCGTCGATGACGGCGACGTTTTTGAGTTTCAGTTCGTTGGCGGCGTACAGCGCCATTTTCGAGCCGAGCTGGGTGTCGCTGGCGTTGACGCGGTAGACGCCCTTGTATCCTTGCTGGGTCAGCTTGGGATTGGTGGCGACGCTGGCGATCAGGGCGCCGGCGTCGTTGTAGGCGCGCGAGGCGGGGATGGCGACGCCGGAGTTGTAGGGGCCGACGATGTAGCGGGCGCCGGCGTCGATCAGTTTCTGGGCGGCGGCCATGCCGGCCTTGGGGTCGCCCTGGTCGTCTTCGGACAGCAGTTCGAACTTGAGTTTTTTGCCGGCCACGGTGATGGGCTTGGCATTGAGTTCCTCCACCGCCAGGCGGGCGCCGTTTTCGTTGTCCTTGCCGGCGAAGGCCTGGGCGCCGGACAGCGGGCCGCTGTGGCCGATTTTGATGATGGTGTCCTGGGCGTGGGCGCCAAAGGCGGTCAGCAGCGCCAGGGCGGCGGCGGTGTGCTTCAATTTCATGCGATCTCCTGATGGGTGGTGTGCGGTGATTATCGCTAAAAATGGAGCATATTATCGTGCGAGTTGGGTCGGCAAAGCGGTGGTCGCCAGAATTTAATTCGGCGCCCGGCCGCGGCACGCCCGCCCCGTCATCCCGGCACAGGCCGGGGCCCGGCCCGTCATCCCGGCGTCGGTCGGGGCCCGGCCCGTCATCCCGGCGAAAGCCGGGATCCATACTGCGTGTCGGTGCATACGGCGAGTCAATCCATGCGGCGCATGGATCCCGGCTTTCGCCGGGATGACGGGGGCCGGGCCGGCTCCGGTGGGCAGGTCGCGCGTCGCCGGGTAGGGCGGATCGCGCGTCGGCAGGCGGGGCAGGCTCCGGTGGGGCAGGCGGGCTTCGGCGGGAGGCGCCGGCTCCGGCGGGGCAGGGCGGGCTTCGGCGGCGGACCGGGTCCGGGTCCGGGGTGCCCGGCAGCTTACGGCGCGTTGCCGATGCTGCGGGTGGCGGTGGTGGCGTTGACTGCGGCCACGCGCGGGATGGCGTCGGTGGCGGCGCGGGCGGCGTTGGCGTTGTTGCCGGCCAGGTCGTTGATGTTGTAGGCGGCAATGGCGGCCGCCAGCGCCGGGTTCGAGCGCAGATCGGCAGGCGCGTTGACGGCGTTTTGCGCGGCGGCCAGTTGCGCGGCGCTGGTTTGCTCGGCGGCGGCCTGTGCGGCCTGGGCCTGCTGCGCGGCATTGGCGGCGGCCGCGGCTTGTTGCGCGGCGTCGGCAGCAGCGGCGTTGGCGGCCGCCAGGCTGGCCGCGGTTTCCTGTGCGGCGGCGGCTTGCTGGGCTGCCACGCTGGCGGCGGTGGTGGCGGCGTCGGCGGTGCTGGTATTGTTCTGCGCCAGACGGGCCTGGGCGGCGGCGGCCACGGCGGCGGCGTTCTGTGCTGCCATGGCGTCGGCAGCGTTTTGCGCGGCTTGCGCCTGCACCGCGGCGGCCTGCGCGGCGGCGTTGGCGATGGCCACTTGCGCGGCCGCTGCCTGGGCGGTTTCGGCCTGCTGGGCTGAGCTGGCGTTAGGCGGCAGATTCGGCACGCTTTGAGCGGCGTTCTGCGCGGCCACGGCCTGCTGCGCCGCCTGCTGCGCGGCGCTGGTGGCGCTGGTCACGGTAACGCCGGCCTGCTGGCGGGCAGTCTGGGCCTGCGCAGCAGCCTGCGCCTGCTGCGCACTGGTCTGCGCAGCCTGCTGCGCCTGCGCGTCGGCGGCATCGCGCGTCTGCTGCGCTTGTTGGGCGCTGGTCTGGGCAGCTTGCTGGGCCTGCGCGTCGGCGGCATCCTGGGTCTGCTGCGCTTGCTGCGCGTTGATCTGCGCGGCCTGCTGCGTCTGGGTATTGGCGGTATTTTGCGTCTGCTGCGCTTGCGTCTCGGCGGCTTGCTGGGCCTGGCGGATGGCTGCCTGGGTGCTGAGTTGCAGTGGGTTGGCGTTCTGCAGGTCGGCCGCGTTCTGCGTTGCTTGCTGCGCGGCGGTGGTCTGCGTCTGGCCAGCCTGGCGCGCTTGTTCGGTGGCGGCGTCTTGCGCGGCGCGCGTTTGCGCCAGCGTTTGCTGCAGCGCCGACACTTCGGCCGCCTGCGCCTGCTGCGCGTTCTGCACCTGCGCCGCCGTCTGCTGTAACTGCTGTTGCTGCGCCGCGCGCGTCTGGTCGAGTTGGGCTTGCTGGTTCAGCGCGGCCTGCGTCTGCTGGTTCCGCGTGATGTCGGCCTGCTGCGTGGCCGCCTGCACCAGTTGCGCGCGCTGCTGGTCGGCCGCCTGTAGCTGATCGGTCTGCGCCTGCTGCGCCGTCTGCTGCGCCTGTTGCGCGGTCAACTGGTTGGCTTGCAACTGCTGGGCATTGGCTTGCTGGTCCGCCTGCAATTGTTGCTGCGCTTGCGCCTGATTAGCCAGCTGCGCCTGCTGATTGGCCTGCAACTGCTGCGCGGCGGTCTGCTGCGTCGCCTGCGCCTGCTGGTCGGACGTCGCCTGATCCAGCAGCGCCTGCTGCAAATTGGCCTGCTCGACGTTGGCCTGTGCCTGTTGGGTCGCCTGCGCCTGCTGCGCGGCCTGCGCCGCTTGCTGCTGCACGATCGGCGACGGTGTCTCCGGCTGCTGCGCCAGCAGATCCGGCTGTTCCAGTTGCGCGCGCTGCGCCGCCAGCCGGTCGGCCGCCGTCTCCGGCAGCGGATTGCGCGCCAGATTGTTGATCTCCTGCTGCGCCAACTGCAATCGGGTATTGGCCGCCAGCTCCTCCGGCGTCAGCCCGGCGCGCTGCTGCGCCGTCAGGCTCTGGAACGGATTGGTGCCCAGGCCCGGCAACTGCGCGCTGCCGGCCGCGCTCAACTGCTCGGCAAACTCGGTCGCCAGCGTGCGGAAATTGTTGAGCGTGTTGTCCAGCGTGGACGTGGTCTGCTGCGTATTGGCGTTGAACGCCGCCCGCAGCACCTCCGGCTCCAGCGACAGCCCGCCGCTCAGCGCCGACAGCAGCGGCGGCTGCAAGGTCACGCCCAACTGCGCCAGATTCTGCGCCTGCGTGTTGGCGCCATCATTGGTCTGCCGGTTCAGGCTGTTGACCAGATTGTTCAGCAGCGACGCCTCCAGCGGCTGTCCCTGATCGAAATCCACCGTCGGCAGCAGGTTGAACGCATCCACCACGTTCTGCACCGCGGTATTCACCGTATCGGCGCGCTGCGCGATGTCGAGCGTGGTGTTGCCCTGGGCCTGCGCCAGCTGCTGCTGGGCATTGGTGACCGACAACAGGAAACTCGCCACCGGCGACAAGTCCACCGTCACCGAGGCCGCCGGCGGCGCGTCGGTGGCCGACCCCACCGCGTTGATGGTGGCGCTGTTGACCGGCGCGGTCTCGCTCGCGCGGCTGACAGGCTGGAGTTCGGCGGCCGCCGACGGCGTCAGGGAAGAGATGGGAAACATTGCAGCGCTCCAAGAAAGGTATGCGTCACCTGTAGCATGCGCCGCCACGGCAGCCGCGTCCGTGTGCCATTTCACATTCGGCGGCCATTTTTCACATTGTTAGCTTCCGCACGGTCAAGCCCGTTGACTCAGCCTATCGTTGCAGTTCCCCACCCACGAATATTCAACAACGAGAGGATCACATCATGGAAAACAACATCGACAGCAAGATCAACAACACCCGCGACGGCGTCACCCAGATCGGCAAGGACCTGCGCGCCGACGCCCACGCCACCATCGACAAGGTCGCTGAAAAAATCCCGCCAGCCACCGACAAGCTGGCCGCCCAGGCCCACACCGGCGTCGACAAGGTAGCCGACACCGCCGAAAGCGCCTCCGACCGCCTGGCCGCGCGCGGCAAGCAAGTGGTGGAAACCTACAAGAATTTCACCGCGTCCAGCCGCACCCACGTCAGCGCCAACCCGCTGCTGTCGGTGCTGGTGGCGGCCGCCGCCGGTTACGGCATCTCCAAGCTGCTGGGTTCGCGCAGCACCAAGTAAGTCCCCGTTGGCCCGGCCGGTATCGCCGGGACGACCGGCAGCGCCGCCCGGGCACCGTTCGTCGTCTCGTTCCTAAGGATATCCATGGCAACCAATCCAACCTCGCCGGCCTCCGTCATGGGGGCCGGTTCCGTCTTGAGCACCGTATCCGGACCATCCAACGCCAATCCGCCCGATAGCCTCGGCGGCGCCAGCCCGCAGGAGGACGCGCTGATCGAGAAAGTGGCCGGCGGCCAGCAGACCGCCGCTGCCCTGCCGTATAACGCCAACAAGGCCGGCGAGCACGGCGACGCCGCGCGCACGCCGCAGCCGGGCCGGACCTGCCCGGTGCCGCACCCGGTGGCCACCGCCAGCACCGCCGGCGAAACCAACGCTTCGCCCAAGACCGGCAGCGGCGTGCCGCCGCTGGGCGTGTGCCCGGCCGGCCACCTGGACCGCGTGCGCGCCGACGGCAGCGAACAGCGCCTGACCACCAACCAGGGCGTGCCGGTGGCCGACAACCAGAATTCGCTGAAGGTTGGCCTGCGCGGCCCGACCGCGATGGAAGACTTCATCCTGCGCGAAAAGCTGACCCACTTCGACCACGAACGCATCCCCGAGCGCGTGGTGCACGCGCGCGGCTCGGCCGCCCACGGCTACTTCGAAGCCTACGAGGACCTGAGCGCCATCACCCGCGCCGCGCCGTTCGCGGCGGCCGGCAAGCGCACGCCGGTGTTCGTGCGCTTCTCCACCGTGGCCGGCGAGCGCGGCTCGGCCGACACCGTGCGCGACGTGCGCGGCTTCGCCGTCAAGTTCTACACCGACGAGGGCAACTGGGACCTGGTCGGCAACAATATGCCGGTGTTCTTCATCCAGGACGCGATGAAGTTCCCGGACCTGGTGCACGCGGTCAAGCCGGAACCGCACCACGCCATGCCGCAGGCCTCCAGCGCGCACGACACCTTCTGGGACTTCGTCTCGCTGATGCCGGAATCGACCCACATGCTGATGTGGCAGATGTCCGACCGCGCCATTCCGCGCAGCTACCGCACCATGCAGGGCTTCGGCGTGCACACCTTCCGCCTGGTGAACGCGCAGGGCGAGTCGGTGTTCGTCAAGTTCCACTGGAACCCGCTGCCGGGCACGCACTCGCTGGTGTGGGACGAGGCCGCCAAGATCGTCGGCGCCGATCCCGACTTCCACCGCCGCGACCTGTGGGAAGCGATCGAGGCCGGCGCCTTCCCGGAATGGGAACTGGGGCTGCAGATCTTCACCGAGGAACAGGCCGCGTCGTTCCCGTTCGACGTGCTGGACCCGACCAAAATCGTGCCGGAGGAACTGGTGCCGCTGCGCGTGGTCGGCAAGATGACCCTGAACCGCAACCCGGACAACTTCTTCGCCGAGACCGAGCAGGTGGCGTTCTGCACCGCCCACATCGTGCCTGGCATCGACTTCACCAACGACCCGCTGCTGCAGGGCCGCATCCACTCCTACCTGGACACGCAGATCAGCCGCCTGGGCGGCCCCAACTTCCACGAGATCCCGGTCAACGCGCCGCTGGCGCCGGTGCACAACAACCAGCGCGACGGCATGCACCGCCAGGCTATCCACCGCGGCCGCGTCGCCTACGAGCCCAATTCGCTGGGCGGCGGCTGCCCGTTCCAGGCCGGCATGGCCGGCTTCACCACCACCTTCCGCCAGCAGCCGCAGCCGCCGGAGGACAAGGTGCGCGGCAAGCCCGAACTGTTCGCCGAACACTACGCGCAGGCGCGCCTGTTCTGGATCAGCCAGACGCCGGCCGAGCAGGCCCACATCGTCAACGCCTTCCGCTTTGAACTGACGCGCGTGCAGACGCCGGCGGTGCGGGTGCGGCTGGTGTCGATGCTGGCCAACGTCGACCCGATCCTGGCCGAGGGCGTGGCGCAGGGCCTGGGCATCGAGGTGCCGGCGCCGATGCCGCTGGCGATCGACGGCCCGTCGCCGCACTACGAGCCGTCGCCGGCGCTGTCGCTGCTGGCGCGGCCGGGCGTGACCGGGCCGCAGGCGCGCAAGGTGGCAATCCTGGCCGGCCACGGCGTTGACGCCGCCAGCCTGAAGGCCGTCTACGCCGACCTGCTGGCGGCTGGCGCCGTGCCGCGCGTGGTGGCGCCGCAACTGGGGCAACTGGCGGCCGCCGATGGCAGCCGGATCGACATCGAGATCTCGCTGGAAGCCGGCCCGTCGGTGCTGTATGACGCGGTGATCGTGGCCGACGGCGCCGCCAGCGCGGCCATGCTGGCCGGCGACGCCGACGCCCGCGAATTCGTGCGCCAGCAGTACCGCCACTGCAAGCCGCTGCTGGCGCTGGGCGACGGCAAACAACTGCTGGACGCGGCCGGCATCCCGCCGGCGCTGGCCGACGGCGCGCCCGATCCAGCCCTGTGGCAGGTTGACGCCGGCGCGCTGGACGCGGCGCTGACGGCCTTCAAACAGGCGCTCGCCAGCCACCGCGATTTCCATCGCGAACGCGACGCCGCCCCGCTGTAAACATCTCCTATACCAACGAAGTGTTTAACAATGACGAGCATAGTGATATGCTCGTCATTGATGCTATTCGTCATCTCCCTCAAAAGATAGAATCAGGACACCTGACGCATGGACGTTTACGCCCCACAGACCTGGCAGCCGCACGAGCGCCCGACCTTACCCGGATCGCCGTCCAATCCGAACCATTCCCTTTCCAAGCGCGTCGCCTTCCTGGTGGTCGGCTTCATCGTCGCCATCACCGGCGGGCTGGGTAACGCGCTGGTGTCGGTCAACCTGCCGTACCTGCAAGGCTCGCTGGGCGTGTTCAGCACCGAGATCCAGTGGCTGCCGGCCGCCTACGTGATGACCAATGTGACGATGAACCTGCTGCTGGTGAAATTCCGCCAGCAGTTCGGCCTGCGCCTGTTCACCGAGCTGTTCCTGGTGCTGTACGCGGCGGTCACGGTGGCCCACCTGTTCGTCCACGGCCTCGGCTCGGCCATCGCGGTGCGCGCCGCGCACGGCATGAGCGGCGCCGCGCTGACCACGCTGGGCCTGTATTACACCTTGCAAGCCTTCCCGGCCCAGCACCGGCTGAAGGGCGCGGTCCTGGGCATCGGCTTCTCGCAGCTGGCGATTCCGATGGCGCGGCTGTTCTCGTCGGACCTGCTGGAAATCGCCGAATGGCGCGGCCTGTACTTCTTCGAGCTGGGGCTGGCGCTGGTGTCGCTGGCCTGCGTGCTGTGCCTCAAGCTGCCGCCGGGCGACCGCATCAAGGTGTTCGAGAAAATGGACTTCCTCACCTTCGGCCTGTTCGCGCCCGGCGTGGCGCTGTTGTCGGCGGTGCTGGCACTGGGGCGCGCCGTGTGGTGGCTGGAGGCACCGTGGCTGGGCTACGCGCTGGCCGGCGCCATCGTGCTGATCCTGGCGGCGCTGGCGGTCGAGCACAACCGCGCGCGGCCGCTGCTCAACACGCGCTGGCTCAGCAACGGCAACATGGCGCGGCTGGCGCTGTCGGTGCTGCTGATCCGCGTGGTGCAGTCCGAGGCCAGCGGCACGGTCGGCTTCCTGCAGGCGCTGGGCCTGAACAACGACCAGATGCTGACGCTGTGGTGGGTGGTGATGGCCGGCTCGGTGGCCGGGCTGCTGGCCAGCGCGTGGTACATCGCGCCGGCGCGCATTCCCGGCCAGCTGCTGTTCGCGCTGGCGGTGATGGCGCTGGGCGCCTACCTGGACTCCGACTCCACCAATCTGACGCGGCCGCAGGACCTGTACGTGTCGCAGTTCCTGCTGGGCTTTGGCGGCGCGCTGTTTGTCGGCCCCACCTTCATCTCCGGCTTTGGCGCGGTGATTGCCGCGCCCAACAACCTGGTCAGCTTCTCGGTGATGTTCTCGATCACGCAGACGCTGGGCAGCATCCTGGGCACGGCGCTGACCACCACCTTCCAGGTGTGGCGCGAGAAGTACCACTCCAGCGTGCTGGTCGAGCACCTGACGCTGCTCGATCCGCAGGTGGCGGCGCGCATCCAGGCCGGCGGCGCGCAAGGGCTGGCGTCGCTGAGCGCGGCCGCCACGCGCGAAGCCAACATCCTGGCCTATAACGATGTTTTCCTCGGTATTACCCTGCTGGCGCTGCTGACCATGGCGTGGCTGCTGATCCGCTACCTGTGGACCGCCTGCGTGGCCTGCCAGCCGAAGTCGGCGCACAACGCCCAGACCGGCATGGCCAATGTCTCCCTCAACAACTCCGGATCCCGCTGAACCCATGGCTAACGACACTCCAAACAACGCTCCGAACAACGCTTCCTCGTCCGACAGCCGGGTGGCAGCGGTGGCCGCCGCCGCCGCCGCGGCAGCCGTCGCCGCGGCCGCGCCCAGCGCGCCGGCGCCGGACCGGCGCGGGCAGATCATCTCCGCCATCCTGTTCGCGCTGGTGGCGCTGGTCGGCGTGCTGGTGGTGCTGTACGCGTGGCGGCTGCCGCCGTTCACCAGCGCCATCGTCTCCACCGAGAACGCGCTGGTGCGCGGCCAGGTGACGCTGATCGGCACCCAGTTGCCGGGCTACGTGGTCGACGTCAAGGTGCAGGACTTCCAGTACGTGAAGCAGGGCGAGTTGCTGGCGCAGATCGACGACCGCATCTACCAGCAGCGCTACGAGCAGGCGGTGGCGCAACTGGCGGCGCAGAAGGCGGCGCTGGAAAACTGGGTCCAGGCGCGCCGCGCGGCCGAAGCCAGCGTGGCGCTGAACCAGGCCACGCTGGCCAACGCCCAGGCGCAGGCGGCCAAATCGGTGGCCGATTTGCGGCGCGTGAACGCGCTGGCGGAGGACGGCTCGCTGTCGCTGCGCGAACAGGACGCCTCGCGCGCCGCCGGCGCCCAGACCTCGGCGGCGGTGGCGCAGGCGCGCGCCAGCCTGGACATCGCCAAGCAGCAGGTGCTGACGGTGACCGTCAACAAGCAGTCGCTGGAAGCGGCGGTGGCCAATGCCGAGGCGGCGCTGAAGGCCGCCAAGGTCGACCTGGACAACACCCGCATCACGGCGCCGGAGGACGGCCAACTGGGCCAGGTCACGGTGCGCAAGGGCGCCTACGTCAACACCGGCGCACAGTTGATGGGCCTGGTGCCCAAGCAGCTGTGGGTGATCGCCAACCTGAAAGAGACGCAGATGAACGGCGTGCAGGTCGGCCAGCCGGCCACCTTCAAGGTCGACGCGCTGGACGGCGCGCAGCTGACCGGCGTGGTGGAGCGGATCTCGCCGGCCACCGGCTCGGAATTCAGCGTGCTGCCGGCCGACAACGCCACCGGCAACTTCGTCAAGATCGCCCAGCGCATCCCGGTGCGCATCCGCATCGACCAGGGCCAGGCCAACGCGCGCCGGCTGGCGCCCGGCATGTCGGTCATTGTCAGCATCGACACCTCGGTCAAGGTCCGCGACGGAGCCAAACCATGACCGGGGTCAGTGCCGACATTCGGACATTTGTTGCCGCGCGGCGCGGCGTGGCCGCCGCCGTGACGGTGGCCGTGGCGGCGATGCTGGCCGGTTGCGCGGCGACCGTCGCGCCGCCGCCGCCATCGACGTTGCAGGTGCCCAGCGCCTGGCGCACGGCGGTGCAGCAGCAGGGCAGCGGGCCGGTGGCGCGGCAGTGGTGGCAGAGCTTTGGCGACCCGGCGCTGACCGCGCTGGTGGAAAAAGCGCTGCAGAACAACGGCGACCTGCGCGTGGCGCGCGCCCGCGTGGCGCAGTACCGCGCGCTGGTGGGCGTGGCCGAAGCCGGGCAGAAGGCCAACGTCTCGGTGGACAGCACGCCGACCCGCACGCGCCAGCTGGCGTGGAACGGCGTGCCGTACGTGACCAACGTCTACCAGGCCGAATTCCAGGCCAGTTACGAAATCGACGCCTGGGGCAGGCTGTCGGCGCTGACCGACGCCGCCACCGCCACCTATCAGGCCGAGCAGGCCAACGCCGACGCGGTGGCGTTGTCGATCGCCGCCACCGTGGCCTCGGGCTACCTGAACCTGCGCGGGCTGGATGCGCAACTGGCGCTGACCGAGGCCACGCTCAAGCTGCGCGAGGAATCGGCCAACCTGGCCAAGCGCCAGTTCGAGGTCGGCTACAGCTCGCGGCTGGAGTGGCTGCAGGCGCAAGCCGAATACCAGACCACCGCCGAAACCGTGCCGCAGCTGAAGCGGCAGATCTTCGAGCAGGAGAACGCACTGTCCATCCTCACCGGTGGCAATCCCGGCCCGGTGGCGCGCGGCGTCGAGCTGGCCGATCTGCAGGCGCCGCCAGTGCCGGAAGGGCTGCCGTCCGAGCTGTTGCGCCGCCGTCCCGACATCGCCCGCGCCGAGTACAACCTGGTGGCGGTCAACGCCAACCTGCAGGCGACGCGCGACCAGCTGCTGCCGTCGTTCAAGCTGACGGCGGCCGGCGGCGTGCAAAACCTCAAGTGGCACGATTTGCTGAACGCGCCGACCGCGCTGTGGCACCTGACCGCCGCCGTGGCCGCGCCGGTGTTCGACGGTGGCCGGGTGCAGGCGCAGACTGACTCGGTGGCGGCGCAGCGCGATCAGGCGGTGTATGCGTATGAGAGCGCGGTGCGGTCGGCGTTTTCGGAAACCGAGAATGGCCTGGGCGCGATTGTGCGCCTGCGCGAACAGGCGGTGCAGAACGACGCCCGCCGCGCCACGGCGGCCGAGACGCTGCGCATCGCGCATAACCGTTATCGCAACGGCTATGCGTCTTACCTGGAAGAGCTGGATGCGCAACGCACGCTGTACAGCGCGGATGTGGGGCGCTTGCAGCTGAAGACCCGGATGCTGGTGGCGTCGGTCGACCTGTACCGCGTGATGGGCGGCGGTTGGCGCTGACTTTGACGCCGCACCTCGCACGCCGGGGTCTGTCCCGGTACGGGGACAGACCCCATCGGACTGGGGGTTATGTTGCGGCGATGCAGAGTTCTGCGGTGAAGATGCCGGTGGCCGGGTCCATCGCGTAGTCCGCCGGGTAGCGTTCGAAGCACGGGCCGTCGGCCACCTTGCCCTCCGCTGACAACTGGCCGAAGAATTCGGCCCAGGCTTTCGACACATCCGCCCCCGTGCCCTTGAACCGGGCCACGGCGTAACGGCCGGCTGGCAGGTGTGCTTCCTTGGCCGGCGGCTGGATCGCATACTCCGCCGGCACTTCCACGCAGGCGTCGTAACGGCACTCGGCCGCCGGCGTGGTGGACGGATCATCCTGCGCCACGCCATACGTCACCTTGCCGGTCAAATGGAACGCCTGCTGCCACGGCGTGAATACTTCCTTCCAGAACTCGCCCACGCCAGGGCCGAACGGCCCCTTGTAACGCAGGTAGGCGACACGGACCTCAGGCAGTTCTTTTATCTCGTAGTGCATGCACGTCTCCATTCTGAACGGCCGGCTGGCGGCGCAGCTTGCGCATCATGCGCTGCAGCCAGTGTTCAAAGTCGTCGACGTAGGTGAACACCGCGGGCACCACCAGCAAGCTCAAAAGCGTTGAGGTAATCAGGCCGCCAATCACGGTGATGGCCATCGGCGAGCGGAAGCTCGGGTCGGCGCCCCAGCCCAGGGCCAGCGGCATCATGCCCGCGCCCATGGCGATGGTGGTCATCAGGATCGGACGGCTACGTTTGTGGCAGGCATCGACCAGCGCTTCGAAACGCCCCATGCCGGCCTGGCGCGCCAGAATAGCATAGTCCACCAGCAGGATTGAATTTTTCGTCACGATCCCCATCAGCATGATCAGGCCGATCATCGACGGCATCGACAGCGCGCTGCGCGTGATCAGCAGCGCCACGAAGGCGCCGCCGATCGACAGCGGCAGCGCCGCCAGAATCGTCGCCGGCTGCATGAAGTCCTTGAACAGCAGCACCAGCACGCAGTAGATGCACAACACGCCGATCAGCATGGCGATGCCGAAGCTGGCGAACAGCGACGCCATCTCCTGGGTATCGCCCAGTTCCGCGATCTTGACCGACGGCGGCAGGTTTTTCAGCGAGGGCAGCGCGCGCGCCTCGGTGTTGACCTCACCCAGCGCGCGCTTGCCCAGCTCCACTTCCAGCGTGACGTTGCGGCTGCGGTTCAGGCGATTGATCTGCGCCGGGCCGCTTTCCATGCTGATGTCGGCCACGGTGGCCAGCAGCACCGGGCCGTTCTTGCCCGGCACCGTCAGGCGGCCGATGGCGTCCAGGTCGGCGCGCACCGCGTCCGGCAGCTTGACGCGGATCGGCACCTGGCGTTCCGGCAGGTTCATCTTGGTCAGGTCGGTGTCGTAGTCGCCGGCGGTGGCCACGCGCACGGTCTGGCCGATCGAGGCGGCCGTCACGCCCAGGTCCGCCGCCTTGGCGAAGTCCGGCTTGACGATGATCTCCGGCCGCACCAGCGAGGCGGTCGAGCGCACATTGCCCACGCCTTTGAGCGTGCGCAGTTCGCGCTCCGCCTTTTGCGCGGCCTCCTTCAGCGCCACCGGGTCTTCGCTGCGCAGCACCAGCTGCATCTTGACGCCGTTGTCCGGCGGCCCGACCTTGAAGCGGGCGCCGGGAATGGCATCCAGCTTGTGGCGGATTTCCGCTTCCAGGTCGGCCATCGATTCCTTGCGGTCGGTGCGGTGCGCGGTGGTCAGCGTCAGCACGGCGCTGCGCGCTTCGGCTGCCGCGCCGGGGGCGAAGGCATCGCCGCTGGAGCCGCCGCCGATGGAGCTGAACACCGATTTGATGCCCTTGACCTGCATTGCCGCCTGGCGCGCGCGTTCGGCCACCACACTGGTTTCCGCCAGCGTGGACCCCGGCGGCAATTCGAGGTTGATCTGGGTTTGCGCGCGGTCGGCGGCCGGCACGAAGCCGGTCGGCAGCAGGCCGGTAAGCATGATCGACGCGATGAAGAACACGCCGGCCGCCAGCGCGGTGACCAGCCGGTGCTGCAGGCACCACTTCATCACGCGCATGTAGCGCGACATCAGCCAGCCGTCCTTTTCCTCGCGGTGCGCGGTTGGCTTGAGCAGGTAGGCGGCCATCATGGGCGTCAACAGACGCGCCACCACCAGCGACGCCAGCACCGCAATCACGGCGGTCCAGCCGAACTGCTTGAAGAACAGGCCGGGAATGCCGCTCATGAAGGCCGTCGGCAGGAACACCGCCACCAACGCGAAGGTGGTGGCGATGACCGCCATGCCGATTTCGTCGGCCGCTTCCAGCGCGGCTTCCATCGGCGTTTTGCCCATGCGCAGGTGGCGTTCGATGTTTTCGATTTCGACGATGGCGTCGTCCACCAGCACGCCCACCACCAGGGCCAGCGACAGCAGCGTGACGGTGTTGAGCGTGTAGCCGAACAGGTAGATGCCGAGGAAGGCCGGCAGCACCGACAGCGGCAGCGCGGCGGCGGCCACCACGGTGGCGCGCCAGTCACGCAGGAACCACCACACCACCAGCACCGCGAGGATGGCGCCTTCGTACAGCAGCTCCATCGAGCCGTCGAAGTTCTCCTGGACCGGGTGGGCGTTGTCGATCACCTGTGTCAGTTCGACGCGCGGATTGTTCTTCTGTAGTTCGGCTATGGCGGCGCGCACGCCGCTGGCCACCGCCGTTTCGCTGGCGCCCTTGGTGCGGAAGACTTCAAAGCCCACCACGGGTTTGCCGTCCTGCAGCGCGATGGCGCGCTGCTCTGCCACGCTGTCGGTGACGGTGGCCACCTGGTCGAGGCGCACGCGGCGGCCGTCCGGCAGCGGCAGTTCCATCGCCGCCAGTTCGGCCGCCGTCGCGACGGTGCCGATGGTGCGCACCGATTGCTCGGCGCCGCTGACGTCGCCGCGCCCGCCCGGCGCTTCCTTCTGCACCTGGTGCAGCTGGCGCGACACGTCCAGCGCCGACACGCGCAGCGCGGCCATGCGGGCCTCGTCCAGTTCGACGCGGATCTCGCGGCTGGCGCCGCCGACGCGCTTGATCGAGCCCACGCCGGGCACCGACAGCAGGCGCTTGGACACCGTGTTGTCGACAAACCAGCTCAGTTCCTGCGCGTCGAGTGGTTCGCCGGGACCGGCGGCAGCGGCGGCGGTGAACGTCTGCACCACGCGGCCGGCGGTGGTGGCCTTGGTGACGGTCGGGTCGCGCAGCTCGGCCGGCATGTCGGCTTTGACCCGGGCCACCGCGTCGCGCACGTCGTTGACGGCGTCGGAGATGTTTTTCTCCAGGATGAATTCCACTGCGATGGTGGCCACGCCATCGAGCACGGTGGTGTGGATGTTCTTGACGCCTTGCAGCGTGGCGATCGAGTCTTCCATCTTGCGTGCGACTTCGGTTTCCAGCTGCGCCGGTGCGCTGCCGTCCAGCGTGGCGGTGACGGTGACGATGGGCAGCTCGATGTCCGGGAAGTCCTGCACCGGATTGGCCTTGTAGGCCATGAAGCCGGCCAGCGACAGCAGGGCGAACAGCATGATCGCCGGAATCGGGTTCCGGATCGAGAGGGCGGAAAAGTTCATGGCGGTCCTTAGCTGGCAACGACGCTGACCAGGTCACCGTCGTTGAGGAAGCCGGCGCCGCGCACGACGATCTGGGCATCCGGTTTGAGGCCGCCCAGCACTTCGATGCGGTCGCCGAGGCGGCGGCCCGGTTGCACTTTCACTTGCGTGACGTGCTTGTCGGCGTTGAGGCGGAACACGAAGCTGAAACCGTCGCGCACGACGATGGCCTGCTGCGGCACGGTCATGGCGTCCGATGCGCCTAGCTGGAACTGGCCGCTGGCGAACATGCCGGCCTTGAACGGCGCGTCTTTGCTGCCAGCGCTTTGCGGCAGGTCGACGTAGACCAGCGCCGAGCGGGTTTGCGGATCGACCGTGGGCGCGACCATGCGCACCTTGCCCGTGACTTCGCTGCCGTTGGCGGCTTTGACTATCGCGTTGACGCCCGGCTTGAGGTGGCGCAGGTCGGCGGCCACCACTTCGGCGCGCCATTCGAGGCGGCCCTGGCGGATCATGCGGAACAGTTCCGTGCCGGCGTTGGAGACTGCGCCGACGGTGGCGCTGCGGGCCGAGATGATGCCGCTGTCCGGCGCCACCACCTTGGTGTACTTGAGGCGCAGCTGCTGGCTCGCCAGCGCGGCCTTGGCGGAGGCGATGCGGGCGTTGGCGGTCTGTTCGGCGGTGTTGTACTGGCTGATCTGCTGGGCGCTCAGGGCGCCGGAGTTTTGCAGCGTGCGGGCGCGGGCGGCGTTGGCGGCGGCGTCGGCGGCATTGGCTTCGGCTTCGTGGACGGCGGCTTGCGCTTGCGCGAGATCGGCGTTGACGGTGTCGGCGGAGAACACGGCCAGCACTTCGCCGGCCTTGACGACGTCGCCGACGTTGACGCGCACTTCGGTCAGCCGCAGGCCGCTCGATTCGCTGGAAACGCTGGCTTCCTGCCACGCGGCGACGTTGCCGTTGGCGGCCAGCTTGATCGGCAGGCTGGCGGCGCTGGGCTGGGTGACGGTGACGGTTAGCGCCGGTTTCGCGGTGTCGGCTTGTTTGTCGTCGGCGGCTTCGGAGTAGGCGGCGATGCCGGCGGCTGCCACCGCAAAGGCGGCCGCCAGGATGTAGGCGAGTGGTTTCAGTGTGGTTTTCATGGTGAGCGGGGCAAGTTAGTGGGCGGCGCTGGCGAGGGCGGGCGCGAGTGCAGCAGCAGAGGTGGCGGGTGCGGCAGTTGCGGCGGCGGGCGCGAAGCCGCCGCCGGCGGCGCGGTAGAGGGCAACCCAGGCGGCGCTGCGTTCGCGCTGCAGGTTGATCACCGTTTGTTCGGCGGCCAGGCGCGTGCGGCGCGCGTCTTCGAGTTCGAACAGGCTGGCCATGCCGTTCTTGTAGCGCTCATCGACGGCGGCGTAGTTGGCGCGGTACCCTTCCAGCGCGGTCTGGGCGTCGCCGGCGCGGGAGGCGGTGCTGTCCAGGTTGACCAGCGCCTGTTCGACTTCGCTGACCGCCTGGCGCACCGTGGCGCGGTAGCTGACCACGGCCGTTTCGTAGCGCGCGCTGGCCGCGTCGACGTTGGCGCGGCGGCGGCCGGCGTCGAACAGCGGCAGCGACAGCGCGACCGGGCCGATGGTCCAGGTGTCGGTTCTGGTGTTGTCGCCGGCGGCGCGGAAGTTGGCCACGCCCACCGAGCCGGACAAGGTGAGGCGCGGATAGCGCTGCGCCTGTGCGTTGCCGACGTCCGCGCTGGCGGCGGCCACTTCGCGCTCCGCCGTGAACACGTCCGGGCGCTGGCTCAGGGTGCGCGCGGGCAGTTCGCCGATCGCCATGGCCGGCGCGGAGAAGGACGCATAGGCAGCCTCCGCACCGCCCGCACCGGCGCTGGCGGCGCGTACCGACGCTGCCAGCTTGCCGCGCAGTTCAGGCTCGGGTATCGCGGTCAGCGCCGACAGCACCTTGACATCCACGTCGCACGTCGCGCGCTGGGCGATGTAGCGGCTGTTGCCATCGGCGGCGCTGGCGCGAGCCAGCGACAGGCTGGCGGGCGACTGGAAGCCCGCGCTGGCGCTCAGCTCCGTCAGCCGCGCCGTATCGGCCCGCGACACCGCGTCCTGCCGCGCCACCGTCATCAACTGTTCGCAGGCGCGCAGGCCGTAGTACTGGTTCGCCACCTCGGCGGCGACGGACACGCGCGCATCATGCCAGCCGGCGTGCGCGCTTTCCAGGCGCGCCTGCGCCGCGTCGCGCGCCGCCCGGTTGGCGCCAAACAGGTCGATCTCCCAGGAGGCGTTCAACGCCAGTTGCGAGGTCGTCCCCATCGGCAGCGCCGATTGCTGGTTGGAGCGATTGGCGCTGGCTGCAGCATCCACGTTCGGCGCCAGCACGGCGCCAGCGGCCACGCGCTCGGCGCGCGACTGCGCAATGCGCGAGGCCGCCGACGCCACCGTCGGGCTGACCGCCTGCGCGGACTCGATCAGCTGCACCAGCAGGCCATCCGCCTGGCCGCGCCACCACGCGGCGAGATCGGCCTGGCTGCCGTTGTGCGGCAAGGGCGCCTGCCACTGCTGGGGCGCCAGCGGATCCACCCGCGTCGCCGGTCCCTGCACCGCGCAGGCGCTCAGCGTCGCCGCGACGGCCACCGCCATCGCGCGTAAAAAGACTCTCATGCTTTCCCTTGTTGAAGTAGTTTGGTTTTTTCCGCTGCCACCAGCGCCTCGGCATACACCACCAGGTGCCCCGCCCAGTCGGCGATGGCCTCGGGCGACGCCATCATGTGCGGCGTGATCTGCGCCACCACGTCGCGGGCGATCAGCATCTGCACGCACATGGCGCCGATCGCATAGCCCAGCCGGTGCACGTCGTCGGTCGGCTGCGACAGGCCCAGATGGCGGCACAACACCGCCACCAGCGCCATGTGCTCCGGCTTGATGTTGGTCTCGATCTCGCGCTGCCACATGCCGGTGGGTTCCAGCATCTCGCGGTAGAACATCCGCAGCAGCACATCGGCGTCGGCCCCGGCCAGCAGCGGTGCGATCATCTGCCGGTAGTAGCCGTGCAGCGATTCGCGCAGCGTGAAATGCGGCTGGTCGAACAGCGCGATGTTGTCGTCGACCGGCTTGCAGATGGCCGTGAAGCAGGCCTGGTACAAGCCGGCCTTGTCGCCGAAGTAGTAGCTGATGGCCGCCACGTTGGCGCCGGCCGCCTGTGCGATCTCGCGGGTTGAGGTCTTGGAGAAGCCCTGTTCGCCGAACAGGCGCATGGCCGCCGTCAGCAGGCGTTCGCGCGACTGTTCACCGTCCGACCGTGTCTTGCGGGCGTCGTCGGCGGGCTGGCTGGTATCGGCTTGAGTAGGTTGGGTAGGTTTGGCGTTCATGGACGGCATTACATCACACAATTTAAACAAATGATATAACTAAATCGTTTGTTTAACTTATTGCCGCAACGGCTGTTGCGAGGATGTAGACGTTAGCCGTCTGAAAATATTGCAGGCGCACAGGCAAAAAAAAACCCGCGGCTACTCGGCGCGGGTTGAATTCCAATGTTCAGCGAACGTATTGGAGGAGACAGTTCAAACTATACCCCTCTTTATGTTGCACTGCAATACCGTAGAACTACGTTGTTATTATAGTCATCTTTTGTAATGGTTAAACGATTACTGCGCGCTCACCGCGCCGTCACTTCGCCGGCAGCGCCAGCGTGAAAGTGCTGCCGTGGCCGAAGTCGCTCTTGAAGAACAGCGAGCCGCCGATCAGGTTGGCCAGATTCTGGCACAGGTACAGGCCCAGGCCGGCGCCTTCGGCATGCCGCGTCGAGGTCGAGTCCAGCTGCGAGAAGGCCTGGAACAGTTTGGCCTGGTCCTCCTCGCGGATGCCGGCGCCGCTGTCGGCCACCGAAAATTCGATCATGCTGTTCTGGCCGTTCTCGCCCGGCCGCTCGCTCAGCGTCACCCGCACCACGCCGGCCTCGGTGAACTTGATGGCGTTGTTGCCGAGGTTGAGCAAGATCTGCGTCAGCGCCCGGCGGTCGGTTTCCAGCACGATGGCCGGATCGGCCAGATCGATCTCCAGCGCGAGGTTTTTTTGCAGTGCGAGAGGGCGCAGCGTGTCCACCACGTCGCGCACCACGTCCTGGCACAGCACCGTTTCCAGCTCCAGCGTGACCTTGCCGGCTTCGATCTTGGCCACGTCCAGAATGTCGTTGATCAGCGAGAGCAGGTGGCGCGCGCTGGTGCGGATGGTGTTGAGCTGCTTGTCCTGCTCCGGCGTCAGCGGGCCGGGCAGCTTCATCAGCAGGGCGCCGGTGAAGCCGATGATGGCGTTCAGCGGCGTGCGCAGCTCGTGCGACATGTTGGCAATGAACGCCGACTTCATGCGACTCGCTTCCGCCAGCTCCAGGTTCTTCAGCGCGATCTCGCGGTTGATGGTTTCCAGCTCGCCGGCGTGGTGCGCCAGCCGCATATTGAGCTCGATCACCTGGCGCTCGCGCGCCTGCAGCTCGCTGTTGACCTGCACCGCCTGCTCGTAGGTGGAGATTAACAGGTCGAGGATCTGCTGGCGGTCGGCGTTGATGAAGTGCTTTTGCTCGCCCAGGTACAGGGCGATGCCGATCTCCATGTTCTGGTTCTTGCGCAGCTTCTGGTTCATCAGCATGTGGCCGATGCGGTTGAGCAGATAGTCCTCCGCGTACGGCTTGCGGATGAAGTTATCGGCGCCGCACTCGATGCCGCGGATGATGTCCTTGGGGTCCATCAGCGAGGTGACCAGGATCACCGGGATGTCGCGCAGTTCCGGGTCGGCCTTGATGGCGCGGCACAGCGCGTAGCCGTCCATCTCCGGCATGACGATGTCCGACAGCACCAGGTGCGGCTTGCGTTCGCGGATGGCCTCCAGCGCCAGGCGGCCGTTGGGCGCCACGCGGGCGTTGTAGCGCATCGACTGGATCAGCCGGCGCAGACGCTCGGCCTGGGTGGGGCTGTCCTCGACGATCAGTACTTCAACTTCATCGGGCTGTATTTCGTAGCTGGTGTCCACAGACCACCCTCCTGGTGCGTAGTTGGTTGGCAAACTATAGCGGATTACCCCCTCAAGGGGAAGTTTCCTGCCCCTGGAATGCGCCGGCGCGCCAGGTCAGCACCAGCGTGTCCCGATGGCCGTGTTGCGCCAGCGGCTGGATCGGTGTGGATTCATGGATGACAGTCGCATCATCCAGCAACAGCATGGTCCACGGCGCGGTCATGGTGAAGCGCTTGCCGTTGGGGCCATCGGCCTCGAACACGCGCGTTTCGCCGCCCTTGATGCCGTCGCGGGCGATCAGGATGACCGCGACGAAATCGACGCCGTCGCGGTGCGCGCCCTCCGGCGTCGGCCGGCCGATGCCGTCGGTGGTGTCGATGCGGAACTGGTGCGCCTCAACATACCACGGCGCGCTGGTGCGGCGCGCCGCGCTGCACAGCTGGCCGATGGCGGCGATCAGCGCCGGCCAGGCCGGCTGCGCCACGGTGGCCGGCTGCACCGGCGCGAACAGGCGGTGCATGCCGCCGTGCAGGGCGTTGTATTCGAGCGGCTGCCAGTGGGCGCGGTGCGGCGTCTGCGTCAGCTGGCCGCCGTCCTGCACGAAGCAGGAATGGCGGCGGCGCCGGTAGCGGCCGCCGTCCTTCAGGTATTGGTCCGGTTCCAGCGCGTCCCAGCTGGGAATCAGCGCATCCAGCGCGGCCAGCGGCAGGCCGGCCAGCGTGGCCACGTCCTCCGGCTGCAGCAGCGCGTAGCCGTCCTGGCGCAGGGCCGTCACGGCGTCCGCCAGCGGCGTGTACAGGGGTGTCGTCATGGCGCTCAACCGGCGGAGGCCATCAGGCTGGAACGCAATTCGTCCAGCTGCTGTTTCATGCCGACCACCTGGTCCAGCGTGCATTGCGTGGCTTGCAAAATCGACGGCGGCAGCTTGGCCGCCTCGTGGCGCAACGCGTCGCCGTGCGGCGTCAGCTTGATGATGACCTGGCGCTCGTCGCTGGCGGCGCGGGTGCGGGTGATCAGCTCGGCCGCCTCCATGCGCTTGAGCAGCGGCGTCAGCGTGGCCGAGTCGAGGAACAGGCGTTCGCCGACCTCCGACACGGTCAGTTCGTTTTTCTCCCACAGCACCATCATCACGAGGTACTGGGAGTAGGTCAGCCCCAGGCCGCGCAGCAGCTTGCGATACAGCTTGCTCATCGCCAGTGAGGTTGAGTACAGGGCGAAGCACAGCTGTTGGTCCAGTTGCGGCACGCCGGAGGTGGGGGTGGTTTGCGTATCCATGTTCCCAGTATAGGTAGTGCACTATATAATTGCAAGCTCGACGGGGAAAAATAGTTTTGGCCGGCAATTCCGCTCGGTTATGATGGTGGTAAGAACACTCGGGGAGCAGCGGCGCATGAATGTCAAAAAGGCCATCGTACTCATCGTGGATGAAGCGACGGACAACCTGATCCAGATGAACGGCATGCTGGAGGATCAGTACGAAGTCCGGCTGGCCAACAGCGGCCGCGCGGCGCTGGACATCATGCAGCACGTGCCGCGCCCGCACCTGGTGGTGGTGGACGCCGAACTGCCGGACGTGGACGGCTACAGCGTCTGCCAGCAGCTCAAGTCCAGCCCCGACACCGCCGACATCCCTGTCATTTTCCTGCAACGCGCGCCGGACGAGCAGCGCGCGCTGGACGCCTGCGCGGCCGACGTGGTGTCCAAGCCGGTGGTGGCCAGCGTGCTGCGCGCGCGCATCGACACCCACCTGCAGCTGCGCCACTCGCGCGAGCTGCTCAAGCAGCAGCGCAATCTGCTGGAGCACGTGGTGGAGGAGGTGACGCTGGAACTGAGCCAGATGCTGGACGCGATGATCTGGGCGCTGGCGTCGCTGGCCGAAACGCGCGAGTACGAAACCGCCAACCACCTGCGCCGCGTGCAGCACTACGTGGCGGCGCTGGCGCGCCAGCTGCGCCAGCACAAGCGCTTCGAGGAGGAACTGAGCGAGGCCAACATCAAGGCCCTGTTCAAGGCGGCGCCGCTGCACGACATCGGCAAGGTGGCTATCCCGGACGCCATCCTGCTCAAGCCCGACCGCCTGACCGACGAAGAGTTCGAGATCATGAAGCAGCACACCGTGTACGGCCGCGACGCCATCGCCAACGTTGAGAACACGCTGGGCTACACCAACACCTTCCTGCGCTACGCGCGCGAAATCGCCTACTCGCACCAGGAGAAGTACGACGGCTCGGGCTATCCGCAGGGGCTGGCGGGCGACGCCATCCCGATGGCGGCGCGCCTGATGGCGGTGGCCGACGTGTACGACGCGCTGATTTCCAAGCGCGTCTACAAGCCGGCCTTCACCCACGAGACGGCGATGGAGATGATACGCCAGGGCAGCGGCGAGCATTTCGATCCGGACGTGGTCGACGCCATGCTGACGGTGGAGGAGGAGTTCATGGCCATCGCCAACCGTTACAGCGATTCCGCCGCCTGAATCATGCGCGGGCGCGGCTACCTGGCGTTCTTTGTCGGGATCTGCCTGACTGCGTGGACCTGCTACTTCGTGATGGAGGAGCAGCAGAAGCAGCAAATCCGCGCCGGCTTCCAGCGCGACACCGAAAAGGTGGCGCGCGACCTGCAGAACCGGCTGCAGATCTACTTCGACACGCTGCACAGCATGAAGGGCGTGTACGCGGTCAACGACCAGATCGACCGCCTGCGTTTCAACCGCTTCGTCAATGAGCTGAAGATCGACCAGCGCTATCCCGGCTACCAGGCCTTGCAGTTTGTGCGCGTGGTGCCGGAGGCGGAACTGCCGGCGTTTGTGGAGCAGGTCCGGTGCGACACTTCGCTGGCGCCGCGGGGCTATCCGGATTTTCACGTGCACCCGGCCACGCGCCGTCCGCTGCATTACATCATCGAATACACCGAGCCGCTGAAAGGCAACGAGAACGCCTTCGGCCTCGATCTGTCGGCGCTGCCGCCGCACCTGAAGGCGCTGGAGCTGGGGCGCGACAGCGGCGACATCGTCGCCACCGAGCGCATCACGCTGGTGCAGGACGCCAGCGGCGAGCCGGGCTTCGTGGCGCGCGCGCCGGTGTACCGCAACGGCGTGCCGCTGGACACCACGGCGCAGCGGCGCGCGGCGCTGGAAGGCTTCGTGGCCGTGGTGTTCCGCGTCAACGCGCTGATGCGCGAGTTGCTCGACCCGGCGCTGCTGGAGCACCTGCACGTGCGCATCGAGGACGGCGGCTTCCAGCAGGGGAAACCGCCGCCGGCCGGCATCGATACGCTGCTGTACGACAGCGACGGCAAGGTCGAGTCGCACCAGGAGCGCGGCGAGAACGTGCCGGGGCTGACCGCGCAGACGGTGCTGCCGGTGGCGCAGCGCCACTGGATCGTCAAGTTCGAGGGCCGTTCCGGCGCGCGCTACGGCCGCTCGCAGCTGCCGGTGCTGTTGATCGGCATGGCGGGCGTGATCATCAGCGCGCTGATCGCCGCGCTGATGGTGGCCAACCGGCGCGAGTCGGATGCCCGCCAGGGACTGGAATTCAGCCTCAAGGAACTGGAGCTGCAGAAGCAGCACGCCGAGCATGCGCGCAACGACCTGTCGCGCGTGGTGGCCACGCTGAAGCAGGCGCAGACCAATCTGCAGACGTCGGAGAAGATGGCGTCGCTGGGGGCGCTGGTGGCCGGCGTGGCGCACGAGCTGAATACGCCGATCGGCAACAGCCTGCTGACCGCCACCGCGCTGGCCGACATGGTGCGCGACTTCGAGCGCCGCCTGCGCGAGGACGGCGGCCTGAAACGCTCGGCGCTGGACGCGCACCTGGCCGACGCCCGCAAGGCCTGCGACATCATGGCGCATTCGCTGACGCGGGCGGCCGATCTGATCACCTCATTCAAGCAGGTGGCGGTGGACCAGGCCAGCGGCCAGCGGCGCCGCTTCCGCCTGGACGAGGTGCTGCACGATACGCTGGCCACCTACGCGGCGCAGCTGCGGCGCGCCTCCTGCGCGGTGACGGTGGACGTGCCGGCCGACCTGGTGTTCGATTCGTATCCGGGCAGCTTGAGCCAGGTGCTGAGTAACCTGATCGGCAACGCGCTGCTGCACGGCTTCGATGGCCGCGAGAGCGGCGTGCTGGCGATCAGCGCGCGGCGCGAGGGCAAGGATCTGGTGGCGCTGCAGCTGAAGGACAACGGCATCGGCATGACCGACGTGGTGCTGCACAAGATCTTCGATCCCTTCTTCACCACCAAGATGGGGCAGGGCGGTTCCGGCCTGGGGATGAATATCGTTTATAACATTGTGACCGGCGTGCTGAAAGGGACCATCCGCGTGGAGTCGGTGCCGGCAGGCGGCACCAGCGTGCTGCTGGTGCTGCCGTTGTCGCCGGCGCCGGAAGAGGAGACGCTTCAGGCGTAGCGCTGGCGCAGCAGCTGCAGCATCGCCACGTTGAGCTCCCACGCGTTGGACACTTCCTGCTGCGTGTAGGGCAGGGTTTGGGTGTACGGCACCGGGCCGAATTCCGGCGTCAGCGTCATGCGCTCGGCGCCGGCGGCGCGGCGCAGGCGGATCACCTCGTCCCACCACGACAGGTGCGCCTGCAAGGCCGCCTGCGATTCCGGCGCGCGGAAGTCGGCCACCTGCGGCCCTTGCGCGTGGCCCACGCGGGCGTGGATGTGGCGCACGTGCGGCAGGGTTGCGGCCAGCGTCTCCGGCTGGTCTTCCAGCAGCGACTCGCAGGCGCAGCACCAGTGCGACAGGTCGGCGGTCAGCTGCAGCTGCGGCATCTGCTTCAGGTAGGGCAGCAGCAGCATCGGATGGCCGCTGAAGCGGCTGCGGTGGATCTCGTGGACGATCGGCACGCCGTGCTGGCGCGAGATGTCGGCCGCCAGTTCCAGCAGCTCGCTGTTCTGCTCCGTCGTGAAGTAGTCCTTGCCCGTGTGCGAGTTGACGTGCAGCGGCCTGGCGGCGCAGGCGTTGTGCAGCAGTTCGGCCAGCGCTTGCTTGTGCGGTGCGAAGGTCGGGTGGAACACCGTCTCCCATTGGGCGACGATGAGGCCCAGGCCGGCGTCGGCGATCTGACGGGTCCAGTCGTCACGCGCGGTGGCGTCCAGCGGCAGCGACATCTCGATGCCGTCGAAACCGGCCGCCTTGACGCGCTCGATGAACACCGGCGCCGGCAGCTCGTTGTTGCCCCAGTGGGCGGCGAAAATTTCGATCCGCATTACAGGAAACCTCGCACCGGCAGCTTGTCGTCGCGCTGGATCCAGTTTTGCGGCGAGTAGCGGGTGGCGCCGTCGGTCACGTGCAGCGTGTAGGCGTGGCGCGACACCGGCGAGCGGTTCGGCGCGCTGTAGTGCGGCAGCAGGCCGTGGAAGCATACCAGGCTGCCGGCCTTGCATTCCAGCGGCACGGCGGTGCTGTTGTCCGGCCATGGCATATCGCTCAGTTTTTCCATGCGCACGTGGTCGCCGTTGCGCAGGAAGCGTTCGCGCATCGGGCCGCGATGGCCGCCCGGTTCGGCCCACATGCAGCCGTTGTCCAGCGTGGCGTCTTCCAGCGCGAACCAGAAGGTGGTGACGCTGACCGGATCGGTGTCGAAGTAGGTGGCGTCCTGGTGCCAGCGCACCTCGCCGCCGATGCCCGGCTGCTTGAAGATGTACATCGACTGCCAGACCCGGGGATCGCTCAGGCCCAGTTCCCGCGCCAGTTCTTCCAGGCGGGCGTCGGCGGTGAAGGCGCGGAAGGCCGGGTCCAGGTCGTGCATGGCGTGGCCGATCTTGTTGATCGACAGTTCCTTGGCCTGTTTCAGTTGGCCGTCCGGGCCGAAGGCTTCCTCTTCGAAGAAGCAGCGGATGGTGTTGTCGGAGCCGAGGAAGTAATCGTCGGTGGTCTTTTCCTGCTCGATGGTGCTGAAGATGCCGGATTGCGCGCTCGGGTCGAAATCGTTGACAATCTGGCCGGCGCGGGCGCGCAGCGTGGCGATTTCCCCGGCACTCTTGAAACCGGGGATAACGATGAACCCATCGCGTTGATATTGTTGTTTTTGTGCTTCTGTCAGCATGTCTGGCTCCATGGCGGAAAGTCGATGCATGGCATTTTACGGCGACCGGCGGGGCGTCACAATCGGTAAAAGGTTGACACATTGTCGCTGAAGTGGCGACAATCGACGCATGGACCAGTTACGGGCGATGGAAATATTTGTCGAGGTGGCAAGGCTGCGCAGCTTCAGCGAGGCCGGCCGTCGCCTGGGGCTGACGCGCGCCATGGTCAGCAAGCACATCCTGCAACTGGAAGACAAGCTTGGCGCGCGGCTGCTGCACCGCTCGACGCGCGAAGTGAGCCTGACCGACGTCGGCCAGGCCTACCTGGCGCCGTGCATGGCGACGGTGGCACAGGCGCGGGAAGCGGCGCGGGTGGTGGCGCAGGCCGGCGACGAGCTGGCCGGGCCGCTGCGCATCCAGGCGCCGTCCAGCTTCGGCAGCGAATGGCTGGCCGGCGCGCTGGCGCGGTTCGCGCTGCTGCACCCGGCGCTGGAGCCGATGCTGTTCGTCGACGACGCGCTGCTCGACCCGATCGAACACGGCTTCGACCTGACCATCCGCGTGGGCGGCATTCCGGACGTGCATGCGCTGGCGATGCGGCCGCTGGCGCCGTGCCGCGGCGTGCTGTGCGCGTCGCCGTCGTACCTCGCGCGGCACGGCGTGCCGGCCACGCCGCAGGATTTGCTGCAGCACCGCTGCCTGCACTTCAGCCATCTGACCGACGGCACGCAATGGCACTTCGCGCGCGGCGACCAACAGCAATCGGTGCGCGTGCCGGCCGCCTTCACCGCCAACAATGGCCTGGTGCTGCAGCAGGCGGCGCAGCAGGGGCTGGGCATCGTCTACAACACCACCTTCCTCGCCTGGCGCAGCCTGCTGGAAGGCACACTGGTGCCGGTGCTGGGCGACTGGGAACTGCCGCTCAACCATCTGAGCGCGCTGTACCCCGCCAGCCGCCAGCCATCCCCCAAAGTGCGCGCGCTGATCGACTTCCTGGTCGCCGAATACCACCCCGTGCCGCCGTGGGACCGCGAACTGCAAGCCTCCGGCCTCTTAAACGGCGGGGTCAAAACGGCGGGGTCAGGTCCAACATTTAGACACGAGCTGATGCGTATTAATGTTGAGTGCGTGTCCGAACATAAACGGCGGGGTCAGGTCCAACATTTAGACACGAGCTGATGCGTATTAACGTTGAGCGGTGAACGGCGGGGTCAGGTCCAACATTTAGACACGAGCTGATGCGTATTAACGTTGAGCGGTGAACGGCGGGGTCAGGTCCAACATTTAGACACGAGCTGATGCGTATTAACGTTGAGTGCGTGTCCGAATGTCGGCACTGACCCTGTTGTGCGTTGTGGCGGGGTTAGATGCCCAGGCCGCCGGCGATGTTGAGCGAACGGCGGGGTCAGGTCCAACATTTAGACACGAGCTGATGCGTATTAACGTTGAGTGCGTGTCCGAATGTCGGCACTGACCCCGGTGTGGCGGGGTTAGATGCCCAGGCCGCCGGCGATGTTGAGGGTTTCGCCGGTGATGTAGCCGCCATGCGGTCCGGCCAGGAAGCAGACGACTTCCGACACCTCTTCCAGCGTGGCGAAACGGCGGATCGGGTGCATGTTCAGGAACGTCTCCATCTCCGGCAGCTCGCCGGCCACTTCCTTGTTCATGTCGGTCGGCATGGCGCCTGGCTGTACCACGTTGACCGTGATGTTGCGGGCGCCGAGGTCGCGCGCGATGCCGCGGGCGTAGCCGACCAGCGCCGTTTTGGTGCCGGCGTAATCGGCCACGCCTTTGAACGGCACGTAGGCGCCCAGCAGCGAACCGATGAAGATGATGCGGCCGCCATCCGTCAGGCGCGGTGCCGCCGCGCGCGTGTTGGCGATCGAACCCATCACGTTGACCTGCCACTGGCGGTTGAACTTGTCTTCGTCCAGCGCCGGATCATCCACCAGCGTGCCCTGGATGGCGATGCCGGCGTTGTTGACCAGGATATCGAGCTTGCCGAATTCCGCGAACACGGCGTCGATCAGCGGCCGGGCGGAACCGGGCTGGGCCTGATCGCTGTGGATGGCAATGGCGCGCGCGCCCATGGCCCTCAGTTTTTCCACCACGGCGTGCGCCTTGTCGGCCGACGCGGCGTAGCTGATGGCGACCTCGGCGCCATGCGCGGCGAACGCTTCCGCCATGGCCGCGCCCAGGCCGCGCGAGCCGCCCGTGATCAGTACTGTTTTACCCTTCAATGATTGCGACATGGATTTCCCCTGCAAGCGACTGGCCGGCATTGCGCCGGGGATCGGCACATTTCATAACGACCAGTACGGTAACGAACGTTATCTTATCCGCCGAGCGTCCGTCAAGGGTAAAATAACGATCAGTACGATATTTTGACGCGGCGCGCCCGGTGCTTTACCATGGGTGGCTCATTACAGGAGGAAGCAAGATCATGGGTCGTCACCGCGAGTTTGATGTGGACCAGGCGCTGGAAGCCGCGCTGCGGGTGTTCTGGCGCAAGGGCTACGAGGGTACCTCGTACACCGATCTGACCGAGGCGACTGGCGTGGCGCGTCCGGCGCTGTATTCGGCGTTCGGCAACAAGGAGGATTTGTTCCGCCAGGTGCTGACCCGCTATTACGCGGAGTACCTGGCGTTTTTCCCGGCCGCGATGGCGCAGCCGAGCGCGCGCAAGGTGGTCGAGAAAATTTTGGCGGACGCGGCGGAACTGCACACCCGTTACCAGGACCGTCGCGGTTGCCTGGGCATCCATGGCGCGCTGGCCGGCTCGGACGAGGTGACGGCCATCCAGGCCGCGCTGATCGACGCGCGCAACGCCGGCGAGCAGACGCTGCGCCAGCGGCTGGAACTGGCGCGACGGCAGGGCGATCTGCCGGCCGATGCGGATCCCGCGATCCTGGCGGGTTTCGTGCTGATGGTGCTGCATGGGATGGCGGTGCAGGCCAAGGCTGGCGTCGAACGCGCCACGCTGGATGCAATCGCGGCGCAGGCGCTGGCGGGGTGGCCGTCCCCGGTGGATAACGATCTTTGAGGAGGCCTTCGTGGCGATTGAGTTAAAAAAGGAAGTGCGCGAGGAATTGGTTCGCTCCATCCAGCGTTACTTTGACGTGAACATGGACGAAAAAATCGGCAATATCGCCGCCGGCGGCTTGCTGGGATTTGTACTGGAGGAGATCGGCCCGGTCATCTACAACCAGGCGGTGGCCGACGTGCAGCAGCATCTTCAGGTCCGGGTGGCGGACCTTGAATTTGAAGTGCATGAGGAAGCGTCGCAGTACTGGCGCAAGATCGACCAGCCGCGCCGGCGCTAGGGCTTTACGCGGCCAGTTGGGGACGAAGTCGCGCTGCCGGATTGAGCGTTGTCGCAACCCGAAAAGGTCGGGGTCGGACCCCATGCGGGGTCCGACCCCAGTGCGCCGCAGTGTGGGTTTTGCGATTCCCGCACGCTACCTCACTTGGTGAACAAGGTTTGCGCGTCGCGCTTGAAGGATTGCGCAGAGCCGTCGCGGCTGTAGAACATGTGGCCGCCGGGGTAGACCGACAGTTTGGCCGGGGCGGCCATGGCGGCCGGCATCTGGTCGAGGATCAGCGCGGAAGTGAAGTACGGGCACGACAGGTCGTTGTAGCCGTGCGCGATCAGCACGCCCATTTTCGGGTCGTTGGCCATGGCCTGGCGCAGGTCGCTCACCGGCTTGTCCTGGCTGGCGCCGCGGTCCCAGGCGCTGTTCACTTCATACGACAGCGCCTTGTATTGCGCGTCCGATTTCCAGCCCACTTCGCGCGTGATGAAGTCGACCATGGCGCTGGTGGTCGGGGCGATCAGCGCGTTCAGGATCGGGTCGCCCGACTTGCGCTCGGCCGACGACGGGAATGGGTCGTAGGCGGTGACGTTGGCGTCGTACACCGAGCCGATCTTGCGGTCGTTGCGGTGCAGTTCGCGCAGGAAGGTGTTGATGTCGAGCCGGCCGTCGAGGCGGGCGACCAGGCCGGCGTCGATGCCGGTCAGTTCGCTGACCTTGCCGACCAGCCGGGTGACGGCGTTCGGGTCCGAGCGGCCGGCCAGCAGGTCGGTGGCGAACTGGCCGCGGGTGTAGGCTTCGATGCCGCGCATGGCGTCCGGCGTCAGGCGCTTCTCGGCTTCGAGGTGGGAGGCGGCCATCGACGGCAGGTTGATCATCCACGGCAGCGGCGACAGCGCGGTGTCGTCGCCGATGGCGGCCGGGTCGAGGTAGGGCGAGACCATGAACAGGCCCTTGATGCCGACGCCGACCTGGGTCTGCAGCTCGCGCGCCAGGCGCGGCGCGCGGTAGCCGCCGTACGATTCGCCCATCAGGAATTTGGGCGAGCGCAGGCGGCCGTTCTTGACCAGCCAGTCATACACCACGCGCGACAGGTATTTGATGTCGGCCTCGGTGGCGTAGAAATCGGTCTTGGCCTTGGCCGGTTCTTCCAGCGCGCGGCTGTAGCCGGTGCCGATCGGGTCGATGAAGACCAGGTCGGTCATGTCCAGCCAGGTGTGCGGGTTGTCCTGCAGCTCGGACGAGTCGGACGGCGTGTCGCCGGCGGCGCCGAACTGCACGCGGCGCGGGCCGATGGCGCCCAGGTTCAGGTAGACCGACGAGGCGCCGGGGCCGCCATTGAAGGCGAACGTCACCGGCCGCTGGGCGCCGCTGTTGGGCACGGTGTAGGCGGTGTACACCACTTCGCCGATCACCTTGCCCTTGGCATCGCGCACCTTGATCGAACCGACCGTGGCGTCGTAGTTGAACGGCTTGCCGTTCAGGCGGATGGTCTGGTGGATGGTTTTGTCTTCCGACAGCGGCGGCAGGTCGAGGTCGGGCTTGTTGCCCTTGGCGTCGGCCGCGGCGGCAGCGCCCGGCGCATCAGCGGCATGCGCAGTAACGGCGGGCAGGGCGGCCAGCAGCAGGCTGGCGAGGGCGGTGGTGCGAAGCAGCTGGGAGACGGCTGAGTGGGGTGAGCGGCGCATGGCATCCTTAGAGAAAAATAGAACCAGCGCAACAGTAGCACAGCCTCCCGGCAAATGTCATGCCAGCCGCCAGGCGCCGTCCTGGTAGACGCGCTGGTCATCCAGGTACACGCCCTCGGTGACGGCGAAGACGTCGATGTGGTAGCGGGCGTCCTTGCGTTTCAGCTGCGGCTTGGTATAGACGCCGTGCTTGGCGCCCAGCGACAGGTGGATGCCGCACATGCGCTCATAAGTGCCGATGTCGTCCACCATGCGCTCGCGCGAGAAGGCGCGGTTCATGCCGAAGCCCAGTTCGCGCAGCCATACCTCGCCCTCGTGTTCGCGGATGATGGCCAGCATGTTGTCGAATTCCGGCGTGCTGTTTTCAGTGCCCACCACGCGGCCCTGGTCGACGATGATGGTGAGCGGCGTGGCCGGGCGGTTGACCAGGAATTTGGTGTCGCCAAACACGTGGATGCGCGCGCGGCCGCTGACCGCTTCCAGGTCCTGCGCCTCGGTGAACACTTCGCCCAGCGGGAACTGGCCGCCGATGTTGGTCATGCCGCTGTAGTCGCCGATGTTCAGCTTGGCCGCTTCGAACGGCGAGGCGAACACCAGCCGCTCGCCGTTGCCGGTATCGACCATGCCGTGTTGCGCGCGGTCGATGCGCTGCTTCAGCGCGTGGCCGACGCCGCGATAGTAGGCGGGGTCATAGGCCAGCGAGTCGATGTAGTGCAGCCCCTGCGCGCCGGGCATGCGCGACAGGTGCACGTGCTCGATCACCTTCAGGCCGCGCTTGAACAGTTCGATGCGGATGCGGTAGGCGTCCATGCGGAAGCTGGTCGATTGCACCAGCACCACCAGGTCGCCGGCGTGCAACTGGTCGAACAGGGCCAGCACGGCGTCCGGCGTGGTGGCGTCGAAGTCGATGAAGCGGGCGTCCGGCGCGGCGCGGCGGTAGGCCTCGGTCAGCGCGCGATTGAGGTCGGTGCGGGTGTCGTAGACGATCAGCGCGGCGTGCGGCGGGCGGTGTTCGATGGCGATGGTCAGCGTGTCGCGCAGGTGGCCGGCGGCGGTGTCGACGGCGGCTTCCGGAATGGCGCCGAAACGGGAGGCGGAGGTGGTCATGGTGAGGCGGTTATCAGGTTCAGCCCGCATTATAAGGGAGTTGCCGGGCGCGCCACGGCGGTGCGCTTTCTCCTTGTATTGGCGAAAAGAGCGATATAGAATGAAAAAAATAGCCTAGCAGCAACTCCGTGGCGATAAAGACAGGAAGCAAGATGACCAGAGTGATGGGACAGGATTTGCCGTTGGAGCGGCCGGACGCCACCGGCCGTGCTGCGTTGTTCGTGCCGACGGCGGCGATCAAGGGCGACGTGCTGGAGACGGTGCGGATGGGCGCGGCCATTGTCGGTTTCGGCAACCATGACCGCACCTTGACGATTTACTACGAAAGCAACCGCTTCAACGAGCCCAATCTGGTCAAGTGGGAGCACAAGGCGCGCAAGGCCTTCGAGCGGCTGGCGGAGAATCTGCCGACGGTGTCGAAGATGGTCAGCAAGCCGGAAAACTTCGAGCAGGTGGGCTATATCAGCAACAAGGGCATCCTGATCCGCCGCATGGAAAAGCTGCAGCACTGGCTGGCCCAGTCGGACATGGCCGATACCGGCCCGGAGTCGGAAACCATCGCCTTCACGCCGCCACCGCCGCCCAAGAAGATCGTCGAAAGCCTGTAAG
The DNA here is from genome assembly GCF_013408245.1 of Duganella sp. 1224. Taxonomy (GTDB): domain Bacteria; phylum Pseudomonadota; class Gammaproteobacteria; order Burkholderiales; family Burkholderiaceae_D; genus Rugamonas. Next base: position 404,153 of record NZ_JACBYS010000002.1, on the reverse strand, counting down.
CGGGCCGTATCTGCCGTGCGCTGCGTCGGCGCCGGTCGTTGTATGCTCTTGGCAAGAAGTCATTCTTTCAGGAGATAAATATGATGATGCGTTATGTAGCGGTGACGTTGACGGCGCTGGCGCTGCTGGGCGGCTGCCAGAAGAAGGACGATCCGAGCGAGGCCGGTCCGGCCGAACGTGCCGGCCGCAAGATCGATCAGGCCACCGAGCAGGCCGGCGCCAAGCTGGACAGTGCAACCCAGCAGGCCAGCCAGCAGCTGTCCGAGGCCGCCAAGGACACCAGCCAGAAACTCGACCAGGCCGCCGACAAGGCCAGCGACAGTCTGAACCAGGCCACCAAGGAGGCCGGCCGCAAGCTGGAACGCGCCGGCGAGAAGATGCAGAGCGCGGCCGAGGAGCGCGAGGCCAAGAAGTAATGATAATGCCGCCGCAGGGCGCGCGCCGGCGGCTCAGTGCTTGTGCGCGGCCTGCTTGATCGACACCACGTTGGTGTGTTCGGTGGGCGTCGGCGGATGGCTGCCGGGTTCGCCGCCCAGCACCACCGTCAGGTCGACGAAGCCGGCGCGCCAGGCGCGTTCCAGGTCCTGTTCGATGGCTTCCATCGACGTCAGGTGGAAGTTCTCGAAGCCGCGCACGCCGTAGGCGCGGTTGCGGCCGTGGGCCTTGGCCAGGTACAGCGCCATGTCGACCAGGTTGACCGCGCGCTCCCATGCCAGCGCCTCGCCACCGCCCGGCACCAGCGGATACGGCGAAAAGCCCACCGACACATTCACCGTGATCTCATGCTCGCCGTACTTCAGCGCCTGCGACGAGATGGTGGTGAGGATACGGCGCGCCACCTCGTCCACGCCGTGGCGCGGGATCGCCGGCAGGAAGGCGAGGAACTCCTCGCCGCCCCAGCGCACGATCATGTCGGTTTCGCGCAGCGCGATGCGCAGGTGCTCGGCGATCATCTTCAACACCGCGTCGCCGGCCGCGTGGCCGTAGTTGTCGTTGATATGCTTGAAGTGGTCGACGTCCAGCAGGAACAGCGCGCCGACGGTGTCGCCTGCCTGGTCGTGCGTGGTCAGGCTGCGCATGTAGTCCTGGAAGTGGCGGCGGTTGTACAGCGAGGTCAAGGGATCGAGCGTCGATTGCGCCTTCAGCTCCAGGTTCTTGACCTCCAGCTGGGCATTGGTGTGGCGCACCTTGCGGTATAACAGGCCGACCACCGCCGCCGCCAGCGCGAACACCAGGGCCAGCAGCCACCACACGCGCTGCTGCAGGCGGCGGTTGTCGATCTCGGCGCCCTTGACCTGGTTCTCGCGGCTCAGCAGCTCGATCTGGCGCTGCTTTTTCTCGGCCTCGTATTTTTCCTGCAGCTCCAGCATGGCCTGCTGGCGGCGCTTCTCAAACAGCTCGTTGGAGATGTTCCGTTCGCGGTGGTAGGCGGCGATGGAGCCGGCCAGGTCGCCGGCGCGTTCCAGCGCCTCGCCGTATTCGCGCAGCGCCGCCTGCAGATCGGGCTTGTTGTTCTCCTGCTCCAGCCGCGCCAGGCCCAGCTCGAACTGCTTCTTGCCCTCGGCCAGGCGGCCGGTGCCGAGATAGGTTTGGCCCAGGTTGATGCGGGCGGTGGCCTCGGTGCTCTTGTCGCCGGTCTTCTGCGCCGACAGCAGCGACTCCTGCGCGTATTGCGCGGCGCGCGCGTAGTCGCGGTCCTTGAGCGCGTTGTCGGACAGGTTGACCAGCGTGACGCCGACCATGCGTTCCGCGCCCAGCTTGCGCTCCAGCGCCAGGCTTTCCTGCAGCACCCGCAAGGCGCGCTTGGGCTGGCCCGCGTCCATGGCCAGGCCGTACTCGGTGTTCTTGGCCATGGCCATGCGGCCGGGCGAGTTGAGTTGCTCGGTTTCGGCCAGCAGCTCGGTCAGCGTTTCGCCGGCGTTGTCGTATTCCTTCATCTGCACGTGCAGCTTGGTCAGCGCGTTGAGCGCGGCCACCAGGCTGATGCGGTCGCCGGCCGGCGGGCGCGCCTGGTCCACCGCATGCTGCAGTTTCAGCAGCGCGGCCGGGAAGTTGCCCTGCTCGGCGTAGGACTGGCCGGCGGTGATGGTGGCCTGCACCTTGAGCGCGCTGTCGCTGGTGGTCATGGCCAGCGCCTCGGCCTCGAACGCCAGGCGGTGGGCGGCCTCAACGTCGGCCTGGGCAAACAGCACATAGGTCTTGGCCAGCATGCCCTTGGCGATGAGGGCGTTGTCGTGCAGCGATTTGCCGAGCGCGATGACCTGTTCGGCGGCCTCCATGCCCATGTCGTTCTGGCCCAGGCGCATGCGCACGGCGCTCATCTGCGTGAGGAATTCGGCGCGGGTGGCCGGCGGCGCGCCGGCCAGTTCGGGCTGCAGTTTCTGCAGCTGCGTCAGCGCCTTGTCGGGGACGAAGCGGCTTTGTTCGCGGATGTCGAGGATGCGTTCATCCAGCGTGGCCGGGTCTTGCGCCCACGCCGGCGCCAGCGCCAGCGCCATGGCTGCCGCCACGGCCACCCGCCCGCTGTGCCGCCATCCACGTTTTCTTGATCCAGCCAACTTGACGCCCCCGCAAACCTCGCAATGTCTAGACAATTATATGCGTGTTGCAAGCGAGAAAGCCCGGCGGGGCACGATTTTTCCCGCAAATCGCACAGTTTTCGATGGCTTTTAAACTACATTAAGCAGCTAGTTGCTGCAAAAGGTATAGACGTTGATACAAGCCGCCGTCGATCTGCATCAGTTGCTCGTGCGGCCCGGTTTCCGTGATGCGGCCATGATTGAGCACGATGATGCGGTTGGCGTCGCGGATGGTGGACAGGCGGTGGGCGATGGCGATCACCGTCACCTTGCCGCGCAACTCGTCCAGCGCCACCTGCACGATCTGCTCCGTTTGCGAGTCGATGTGCGAGGTGGCCTCGTCCAGCAGCAGGATGCGCGGCGCGCCGGCCAGCGCGCGGGCGATGGCGATCAGCTGCTTCTGGCCGACCGACAGGCGCGAGCCGCCTTCGCCCAGCGGCGTGTCGTAGCCCTGGTCCAGCGCGGCGATGAAGTCGTGCGCGTGGGCGGCGCGCGCGGCGGCCTCGATCTGCGCCGGCGTCAGGCCGCGGCCCATGTCGATATTGTCGCGCGCGGAGGCGGCCAGCAGGAAGGGGTCTTGCGGCACCAGGCCCACTTCGGCGCGGAAGCGTTCGTTGTCGATGTCGTCCAGCGGCACGCCGTGCACCAGGATGCTGCCGTGCGGCGCCGGGTAGAAGCGCAGCAGCAGCGACAGCAGCGTCGACTTGCCGCTGCCGGTATGGCCGACGATGCCGACGAAATCGCCCTGCGGGATCTCCAGCGACAGGTCGTGCAGCACCGGCTGGCCGGGGTTGTAGGCGAAGTCCAGGTGGCGGATGGCGATGGCGGGGGCGTTGCTGTCGTTGGCGGCGGCGCGCACGGCGCGGGCGCCGGTATGCTCCCTGGCCGCGCCTTCGTCCAGCAGCGTCGCCACGCGCGCGCTGGCCACCACCGATTGCTGCAACTGGCTGAACTGCATGGTGATCTGGATCAGCGGCTCGATCACGCGCGCCAGGTAGCTGATGAAGGCGTACAGGATGCCGACCTCGGTGGCGGTCATTTCGCGGTGGCCGAAGACGAAGATCACCGCCGCCAGCAGGATGATGTTGAACAGGTCCAGCGCGGGGCGCAGCAGCCAGGCGTTGGCGCGCAGCTCGGCCAGGCGCGCGGTGTAGTGTTCCTGGTTGGTGTTGGCGAAGCGCTGGCCGAAGCGCTGTTCGGCGTTGCTGGCCTGGAGCACGCTCATGCCGCCGATGGATTCGGCCATCTGGCCGTTGATCTCGCTGCGCAGCGCGCGGGCGCGCGTCACGGCCGGCGCGCTCCAGCGCTGGTATAGCCAGACGATCAGCAGCACCGCCGGCAGCAGCGCCAGCACGATCAGCATCAGGCGCCAGTCGAGGAAGGCCATGGCACACACGGTGCCGACCAGCACGATGGTGGAGTCGAGCATCACGAACAGCACCTGGATGTACAGGCTCTTGACCGCTTCAGTATCGTTGGTGACGCGCGACACCAGCTGGCCGGTGATGGCGCGGTCGAAGAAGGACATCGGCAGCAGCAGCACGTGGGTGTAGACCATCTCGCGCAGGCGCATCACCGAGCGCATGGCGAGGCCGGACAGGCGCACCAGTTGCAGGTAGCGCAGGCCGCTGGCGATCCAGCCGGTTAGCACCACGCCGGCCAGCAGCGCGGCCATGCGCGGCCAGTCCAGGTGGTGCGGCAGCAGGTGTTCGTCGATCAGCGCCTTGCCCATGATGGGCCCCAGCACTTCAAGCAGCGCGGCGGCGATCAGCCACAGGATGGCCCAGCCCAGGTGGTGCTGGTCGGGCAGGGCGGCGCGGCGCAGCAGCGACAGCGCCTGGCGCATCTGGCCGCGCGTGGAGGCGGTGTCGGACTTTGTTTCAGGCTTCATCAAGGCTGGCTTCCAATTGTTGATAGCGCCACTGGCTGGCATACCAGCCGTCCAGTGCCAGCAGCTGCTCGTGGCTGCCGGTTTCGCTGATGCGGCCATCGCGCAGCACCACGATGACGTCGGCGCTGACCACGGAGCTGAGGCGGTGGCTGGCGATGACGGCGCTGCGGCCCTGGCGGGCGGCGCGCAGTTCTTCGAGGTGTTGCAGGATGCGCGTTTCGGTGCCGGTGTCGACGGCGGACAGCGCATCGTCGAGCAGCAGCAGGTCGTTGTCGGCCAACAGCGCGCGGGCGATGGCGACGCGCTGGCGCTGGCCGCCGGACAGCGTGATGCCCTTTTCGCCGACCTGGGTGTCGTAGCCGTCGGCGAACAGCAGGATGTCGTCGTGGATGGCGGCCAGGTTGGCGGCGTGTTCGATCTGCGCGCGCGTGGCGTCCGGCCGCGCCAGCGCGATGTTGTCGGCGATCGAGGCGGAGAACAGGAAGGATTCCTGCGGCACCCAGCTGATGGCAGCGCGCAGCGCTTGCAGCTTGTAGTCATCGAGCGCGCGGCCGCTCCATTGCACGCGGCCGTGTTGCGGCGTGACCTGGCGCAGCAGCACCCGCAGCAGCGTCGACTTGCCGCTGCCGGTGGGGCCGACCAGGCCGAGCGTCTGGCCGGGCTTCAGTTCCAGCGTGATGTCGCTGATGGCCGGCGTGCTCTGCTCGGCGTAGGCGTAGCTGATGCCTTGCAGCGACAGCGGCCCGGCCGGGACGGCGGTCAGTGTGCCGTGGTCGTCGATGGCCAGCGGCGCGTCCAGCATCGGCTGCAGGCGCTGCCAGGCGGCGCGTCCGCGCTCGATCAGCGACAGCACCCAGCCGGCGGCGAACATCGGCCAGATCAGCTGCCCGAGGTACATGGTGAAGCTGGTCAGCGCGCCGATGGTCAGCTGGTTGTGCCAGATCAGGTAGCCGCCGAGGCCCAGCGTCAGGCCGGTGGCGGCGGTCAGCGTCAGGCCGACGGCCGGCTCGTAAGCCGCTTCCCACACTTGCGCGCGCAGGCTGGCGTCGGAGGCTTGCGCGGCCAGTTCGGAGAATTGCCGCGCGCTGCGTTGTTCCAGGCCGAGGGCGCGCAGCGTGCGCACGCCGGACAGGGTTTCCTGCACGTGGCCGTTGAGGGCGCTGAAGCGTTTCAGCGAATCGGTGGAGGCGGTGTGGATATGGCCGGAGATGTACCAGAAGGCCCAGCCCATCAGCGGGAATGGCAGCAGCGCGACGCAGGCCAGGCGCCAGTCGACGCCGAGCAGCATCACGCCCAGCACCATGACCAGCGTCAGGGCACCGTCGAAGCCGGCCAGCATGGCCTCGCCGGCGGCCATTTCGATGGCGTCGATGTCGTTGGTGGCCAGCGCCATCAGGTCGCCGGTGCGCTGGCGCTGGTAGAAGCCCGGGCCTTGCAGCGTCATGCGCGTGTACAGGCGGGTGCGCAGCGAGACGCCGAGCTGGTAGGCGGCGCCGTACAGGATCTGGCGCCAGGCCACGCGCAGGAAGTAGATGCCGAGGCCGATCAGCAGCAGCGTGCCGATTTCCATCAGCAGGGCGGTGCCGGCCAGCGTGTGGCTGGCCAGGCCGTCGATCATGGCGCCGACCTTGCGCGGCACCCAGACGCTGAGCGTGGCGACGCCGGCCAGCATGGCGCCGGACAGGAGATAGGCGCGGCTGTGCTGGCGGACGAAGCCGCCGATCAGCCGGGAGAGTTTAGACATGCATGTTGCCTTGTAGTGCGGGGTAGGGCGCTAGGATACAGCATGCACAAAAAAGGTGTGGGTGCGGATGGCACCGCCGGACCCCGCACACCGGCACGCCCGGGGTCTGACCCCGCATGGGGTCAGACCCCTTCGGTCGGGGTTACTTTTTCGGTTTGGCGGTTTTAGCGGGCTTGGGTTCGCCGCCGAGGGCAATCGGCTTGGGGAAGCTGCTGGGCTTGACGTCGGCTTTGACTTCGATGAAGTCTTCCTGCGCGGGAATCGGGGCGGCCAGCGGCTTGGCTTTCGGGACTTTCGGCACCACGGCCGCCACCGGCTCGTTCACCGCCTCGACGGCGGCGCTGACGGCGGCCGCCAGCGCTGGCGGCGTGGCCTTGACTGGCGTCGGTTCCACCTTGGTCACGGCCAGGTCGGTCACCTGCTTCAGCGTGCTTTGCGCGCTTTTGATCAGCTCGCTCTGGGCGGTGCTGGCGATGTTGGCCAATTCGCGGCCATAGGCCAGCAGGCTGTCGAAGCTGCCCGGCTGCTGCGCGCTCAGCGTAAAAAATTCCTTCGGGTCTTTAACCGCCAGCCATTGCTTGGCGGCGGCCGACGATTTTTCCACCGAGGCCTTGGTGGTGTTGATGTTCAGCGCGATGACTTTTTCGGCGCTGTCCACCGCCGTGCTGGCGATGGTGTTGATGAGGTGGAATTGCGCTTCAAGTTGCGATTTCGTGGCTGCGGAAAACTGTTCGGTGATCGAAGACATGGTTTCTCCTGAATTATGATGCAACGCAATAAGTCCATTCTAGCGACGATTTTTGGTGATGGAAAGTTATTTTTTCTACCATGTGGTGCAATGCAATAATTGCTGTATTTTGTTGAATATGTCTACAATGGTTTTACGTCAAATCAATGGGAGTGCAGATGGATGTCGTGATACGCAACGCCAATCTGGCGGACGGCCAGCAGGGTATGGACGTGGCCATCGAGCGGGGCCGCATCGTCGCGGTCGGGCCGCGGCTGGCGGTGCAAGCCGGGCGGGAGATCGACGCCGACGGCGATCTGCTCAGCGCGCCGTTCGTGGACGCGCACTTCCACATGGACGCCACGCTGAGCTACGGTTTGCCGCGCGTGAACGCCTCCGGCACGCTGCTGGAGGGCATCGCGCTGTGGGGTGAACTGAAGCCGGACCTGACGCAGCAGGCGCTGATCGAGCGCGCGCTGCAGTACTGCGACTGGGCGGTGGCGCGCGGCCTGCTGGCGATCCGCTCGCACGTCGACGTCTGCGATGACCGCCTGCTGGCGGTGGAGGCGCTGCTGGAGGTCAAGCGCCAAGTGGCGCCTTACCTGGACTTGCAACTGGTGGCGTTTCCGCAGGATGGCGTGCTGCGCGCGCCCAACGCGCTGATCAACCTGAAGCGCGCGATCGGCATGGGCGTGGACGTGGTTGGCGGCATTCCGCATTTCGAGCGCACCATGGCCGACGGCGCCGAGTCGGTGCGCATCCTGTGCGAGTACGCGGCCGACCAGGGGCTGATGGTGGACCTGCATTGCGACGAGTCGGACGATCCGCTGTCGCGCCATATCGAGACGCTGGCCTACCAGAGCAACCGGCTTGGCCTGCACGGCCGCGTCACCGGCTCGCACCTGACGTCGATGCATTCGATGGACAACTACTACGTCAGCAAGCTGCTGCCGCTGATGCGCGAGGCCGGCGTCAACGCCATTGCCAATCCGCTCATCAACATCACGCTGCAGGGCCGCCACGACACCTACCCGAAGCGGCGCGGCATGACGCGGGTGCCGGAACTGCTGGCGGCCGGCGTGCCGGTGGCGTTCGGCCACGACTGCGTGATGGACCCGTGGTACGGCCTGGGCTCGGGCGACATGCTGGAGGTGGCGCACATGGGCCTGCACGTGGCGCAGATGACCGGCCAGGAGGCGATGCGCGATTGCTTCCGCGCCGTGACCAGCACGCCGGCGGCCATCCTCGGCCTGCAAGGCTATGGCGTGGCGCCCGGTTGCCACGCCGACCTGGTGCTGCTGGACGCGGCCGATCCGGTGGAGGCGATCCGCTTGCGCGCCGCGCGCCGCATGGTGATGCGCCGGGGAAAAATTATCGCCGAGTCGCCGCGCGCGCAGGCGCGGCTGACCTTGCCGGGGCGGCCGGAGCAGGTCGATTTCCGCCTGCACCGCTAGTTCGGCAGCCGCTGTCGGCTGGACTTGCAGGCGGAAATACATGACAATTGAACACTGTTTAATCCGCCTGGAGCTGCCTTGAAAGAAATCGCCATCCGACCCGCCACGGACGCCGACTTCGGCGCCATGTGGGACATATTTCAGGAACTGATCGCCAGCGGCGACACCTATTATTTTGCCGCCGACACCAGCCGCGACGATTGCCACGCGTACTGGTTCGGCCCCGGCGTTAGCAGCTACGTGGCCATCCTCAACGGCGAGCGGCTGGTGGGCATGTACCGGCTGGTCGCCAACCAGCGCGACCGCGGCGCCCACGTGGCCAACGCCTCGTTCATGGTCAGCCCGGCGGCGCAGGGCGTCGGCGTCGGCAAGCTGCTGGGGCAGGATTGCCTGGAGCGCGCGCGCGCCGAGGGCTACCTGGCGATGCAGTTCAACTACGTGGTCAGCTCCAACATGCCGGCCGTGCTGCTGTGGAAGAAGCTCGGTTTTTCCATCGTCGGCACGCTGCCGCGCGCCTACCGCCACCAGTATCTCGGCTATGTCGACGTGTATGTGATGTACCAGCTGCTGGAAGATCCGTCGCACTGGCCGGACGCATGAAGATCCTCGACACCGAACGCCTGCGCCTGCGCACCATCCATGCCGACGACGCGGCGTTTTACTATGCGCTGGTGAATGACCCGAGCTGGATCGAGCACATCGGCGACAAGGGCATCCGCAGCGTCGACGGCGCGCGCGCCGCCATCATCGAGGGGCCGTGCGCGATGCAGGAGCGCTTGGGCCATTCGCTGTACGTGATGGAGCGCAAGCAGGACGGCGAGCCGCTGGGCTTGTGCGGCCTGATCAAGCGCGACAGCCTGCCGGAAGTGGACATTGGCTATGCCATCCGCCCGGCCTATTTCGGCCAGGGCTACACCTACGAGGCGGCGTCGGCGGTGGTGGCCTATGCGCGCGACGTGCTGGGCCTGAAGCGGCTGATGGGCATCACCAATCCGGCCAACACGGTGTCGATCAAGCTGCTGGCCAAGCTGGGGCTGACGTTTATTGAACACAAAATGCTGCCGCCGGATAACCGTCCTACCAATATTTACCAGCGCGAACTTCGCTAGCGCGCGGATTCGATAGATTTTTTCTGGCGTCTATAGCATCATAAAATCACGGCAATCATCGTTGCCTGTTCCCCAAAAAACGGAACCAATTAAGCAAAGCAGCAAGCTTGTCTGAATTGAATTCTTGAAGAGGGGTGGGTATGAAATTGGCCGATATGAAAATTGGCGTGCGGCTGGCGTTGTTGGGCGGCTTCTTTTTGCTGGCGCTGGCCATCGTGGCGCTGGCCGGCTGGCGCGCGCTGGATCATAGCAATGTGCGCAGCGCCGACGCGCTGGCCCGCGCGACCGCGCTGAGCCAGGCCATCGACGCCGCGCGCAGCGCCCAGGTCGAGTTCAAGATCCAGGTGCAGGAGTGGAAGAACATCCTGATCCGCGGCAATGATCCCGCCCAGCTCGACAAATACAGCAAGGCCTTCGTCAAGGGCGGCGAGAGCACCCGCGCCGAGTTGAAGAAGCTCGACGGCATGCTCAACACGCTGGGCCTGCGCACGCCGCTGGTCGACGAGGCGATCCGCACCCAGACCGAACTGGTGACGCGCTACATGGAGGCGCTCAAGCAATACGATCCGGCCAACGCCGGCAGCGCGCAGGTGGTCGATGCGCGGGTCAAGGGCATGGACCGCGAGCCGACCAAGAAAATCGACGACATCGTCGCCTTCATCGGCAAGGAGTCGGCGCGCCTGACGGCCGCCATGGAGGAGGACAACCGCGCGGCCTATGCGCAGACGCTGGCCACCATGGGCGTGACGCTGCTGATTACCGTCGTGGTCGGCTGCGTGACGGTCATGTCGCTGATCCGCAGCATCACCCGGCCGCTGGACGCGGCGGTGAGCGTGGCGCAGACGGTGGCCGGCGGCGACCTGCGCAGCGAGGTGCGCGTCAATCGGAAGGACGAGATCGGCGACCTGCTGGGCGCGCTGAAGGCGATGCAGCACAACCTGAGCAGCATCGTCGGCCAGGTGCGCACCGGCACTGACACCATCCACCACGCGGCCACCGAGATCGCCGCCGGCAACCTGGATTTGTCGGGCCGCACTGAGGAGCAGGCCAGCTCGCTGGAGCAGACCGCCGCCGCCATGGTGCAGCTGACCACCACCGTGCAGCAGAACAACGCCAACGCCTCCGAGGCCTGCAAGCTGGCCGACACCGCCTCGGTGGTGGCCGCGCGCGGCGGCGACGCGGTGGCGCAGATGGTGCGCACCATGGGCGAGATCAACGACAGCTCGCGCCAGATCGCCGACATCATCGGCGTCATCGACGGCATCGCCTTCCAGACCAACATCCTGGCGCTGAACGCGGCGGTGGAGGCGGCGCGCGCCGGCGAGCAGGGGCGCGGTTTTGCGGTGGTGGCGTCGGAGGTGCGCAACCTGGCGCAGCGCTCGGCGGCGGCGGCGCGCGAGATCAAGGCGCTGATCGGCACCTCGGTCGGCCGCGTGGAGGAGGGCAGCCGGCTGGTGGGCCAGGCCGGCGAGACGATGCACGAGGTGGTCGCCAGCGTGCAGCGGGTGACGGCCATCATCGGCGATATCTCGGTGGCCAGCGGCGAGCAGCGCGACGGCATCGAGCAGATCAGCATCGCCATCAGCCAGATGGACAGCGTGACGCAACAGAACGCGGCGCTGGTGGAGGAAGCGGCGGCGGCGGCCGAGTCGCTGGAGCGGCAGGCGGCCAGCCTGTCGGCGGCGGTCAGCATCTTTAAGTTGCAGGGGCAGCCGGCGACGGCGCGCGGCGGGGCGCTGCGGCTGGCGCACTGAAATCCGCCACAGGCCGTTTGATGTGCCTCAACCGGACGCGTGAACGGACGATTGCGCGCGGCACTATCCTCTATCATTTCCTCTTCCGCAGTGCACCCGAGGAAGAGGGACAGCATGAACAGCTTATGGCCGGTAGCGGCCGGCGTGGCGCCATGTTTGCTGGCGCTGGCGCTCGGTCAATGGCAGACGCGCGGCCTGCGCGCGCGCTGCGCGCAGTTGCAGGCCGCGCTGGCGGCGCAGCGCGACACCGAGATGCGGCTGGACTTCATCGCCCATCACGACAGCCTGACCGGCTTGCCGAACCGGCTGCAGTTGCAGCTGCAGCTGGAGCACGGCGTGGCCTACGCGCGCCGCCACGGCAGCCTGCTGGCGGTGCTGTTTGTCGATATCGACCGCTTCAAGAGCATCAACGACACGCTGGGCCACGACGCCGGCGACCAGGTGCTGGTGCAGTTTGCCCAGCGCCTGCGCCAGTGCGTGCGCGAGGTCGACACGGTGGCGCGCCAGGGCGGCGACGAGTTCATCGTGCTGCTGACGGAGCTGCGCAACGGCGCCGCCGCGCAGCAGGTGGCGGCCAAGATCATGCAGGCGGTGGCCGCGCCGTTCACGGTGAACGGCGATCTGCTGGACGTGGCGGCCAGCATCGGCGTGGCGGTGTATCCCGATGACGACGAGGATATCGAGGCGCTGATCGAGAAAGCCGATCTGGCGATGTACGCGGCCAAGCAGCGCGGCAAGGGCGCCAGCCTGCGCTTCCTGCCCAGCATGCAGGCCAAGGCGTATTCGCGGCTGATCCTGGAGACGGCGCTGCGCCACGCGCTGGAGCACAACGAGTTCCTGCTGACGTATCAGCCGAAGATGGCGCTGCGCGAGCGGCGCATCAACGGCGTCAAGGCGCTGCTGCGCTGGAAGCACCCGGAGCTGGGACTGGTGATGCCGCTGGATTTCCTGCCGGTGCTGGAGCAGAGCGCGCTGATCCTGCCGGTGGGCGCGTGGGTGATGGCGACGGCGGCGGCGCAGGCGCGGCGCTGGCTGGAGCGCGGGCTGGCGCTGACGGTGGCGGTGCAGCTGTCGCCGCGCCAGTTCTTCCACAAGGATATCGTGCAGAGTCTCGCGGCGGTGCTGGAGAAGGCGCAGCTGCCGGGGCGCTGCATCGAGGTGGAGCTGTCGGAGGCGATGCTGATCGACCGCAACCAGCACGCCGAGGAGATCCTGCAGCAGTTCCGGCAACTGGGCGTGCGGGTGGCGATCAGCGATTTCGGCACCGGCTATGCGTCGCTGAATTATCTGCGGCGCTTTCCGGTGGACGTGGTGAAGATCGACAAGTCGTTCATCGACGACCTGGCGCGCGGCGGCACGATGGTGCGCTCGATTATCGACATGGCGCACTCGCTGAACATGCGGGTGATCGCGGCGGGCGTGGAGACGGACGAGCAGTTGGCGCAGCTGTCGGCGATGGGCTGCGACGAGGCGTTTGGTTTCTGCCTGAGCGCGCCGGTGCCGCCGGCGGAGGTGGAGCTGCTGCTGGCGGCGCGCCAGCAGCAGGCGGTGTCGCTTACTTCCTGAAGAACCAGGTCAGTGGCGTGTCGACGCGCTGGGCCCACGATTTTTCGTTGTGGGAGCCGCCTTCGGCACGGAGGTAGAGCAGGTCTTTGCCTTCCACGTAGCCCTTGGCCAGCATGGCGTCGCGGTAGGCGATGGTATCGTCGATGCCGTCGCCTTCGGTGCCGGCGTCGAGGTAGAACTTGACCGGCTGGCGCGCCGGCAGATTCTTGCGCAACATCTGATCGTTCCACCAGAAGGAGCTGGAAACGCCGCCGGCCATCGAGAACACTTGCGGGTATTTCTGCGCGATGTAGACCGAAGCGATGCCGCCCAGCGAGGAGCCCATGATGGCGGTGTGCCCGCGCTCCTTTTGCGTGCGCAGGTTGGCGTCGGCCCAGGGCTTGACGGTGTCGACGATGAAGGCGGCGTAGGCGTCGATCTTGCCGCCGCCGTGCTGCTTGTCGCAGCACGGCGTGTATTCGGCGATGCGGTCGGGCGTGTTATCGATGCCGACCACGATGATCGGTTCGATGGCGCCGCTGGCAATCAGCCGGTCGACGGTGGCGCCGATCTCCCATGCGGTGCCGTAGGCGGCGGTCCTGGGATCGAACAGGTTCTGGCCGTCATGCATGTAGAGCACCGGGTAGCGCTGGCGCGGATTGGCCTCGTAGCCGGGTGGCAGGTAGATGCGCAGCTTGCGGCTGTTGCCCAGTTGCGGCGAGGCGAAGTTGTCGACGATGCGCAGGGTGCCGGCGGCGGTGTCGCCCTTCGCCACCGGCATCACGCGCACGCCATGGATGTCGAAGCGGTTGGACGGGCCTTGGACGCCACCCGCATCGCTGTAGGTGGCGTTGTTCTGCATGTAGCTCATGTTGTAGAAGTCCTCCAGCCGCAGCGTGTAGCTGCCCGGCTTGAGCGCGGCGCGCAGGGGCGTGGAGTACTTGGCCCCCTCGCTGGCCGGGGAGTGCGGCAACTGGACCACGCCGCTGGCGACGGTGGCGCCGTTGTTGTCTGTCAGCGCAGCCCATTTGACGCCGCCGCTGATGCCCAGGTTGATCTGGTGCGCCGTGTTGCGGTATTTGATTTGCACCGCATAGTTGCCGGCTGCCCGCACGGTGAACTGCTGCGAGAAGGTGTCGGCCGGAGCGCCCCAAGCGGGGCGGGAGACGGCGATTTCCTGGCCTGGGTTCAGGCAGGCCGGCATGCTGTGGTGGCTGCGGTTGCCGGAGCGGGTGGACATGGCTTCCACCGCGTAGCACGCGTCGGCGTTCGCATGGCGGTCGGACCACGTGCCGGCGCTGACGCGCGGCGCGACCAGCTGACCATCGCGGTAGATGTTGTAGACGATGTCGCCGCTCGCCAATGTGCCGGCACCGCCGGCGCCGCCGCTGCCGTCCGCGCCACTGCTCGCGCCATCGTGCCGTGGGCCGCTGGCGATGTGCAGCGTCGGAAAGCCGTAGGTGCCGCGTTCCAGCCGGGTGATGCGCGGTTCGGCCGGCGCGTAGACGGCGGCGTCCCGCACCAGCGGCTTGGCGGTCACGCTGTGCTTGGCCTGCTGGCCGGGCAGCAGCTTGCCGAGGCGGACCTCGATGACATTATCGTCGCCCAGCGCAGCCCATGCCAGCGTCGCGCTGGCAGGCTTGCCGTTCAAGGTGATGCCCTCGACCGCGTAGTAGCCATCCCCCGCCACGGCGGCGGGCAGTTGCACGCGCACCTGCAAGGGCTTGCCGCGCACGTTCAGGTTGTTCAGCATGATTGCCTCGCTGCCGGCAAAGGTTTCGCGGCGCAGGCGCGCCGTGATGAACGGCCGCACGGCGATGCCGTCGTTGGTGGTCTGCACGCCGAACACGCTGCCGACCACCATGCCCAGATAGCCGCCGACCGACCACAGCTGGCGGCGCGAATTGACCACCGGGCCTCTCAGCTTGCCGTCGTCCAGCATCGGCTGGCCGGACAGCCATTCCAGATTCTCCATGTTGGACAGATTGGTGGCGGCGCCGCGCATCAGCGTGGCATAGGCCGCGTCAGCCACGGCGACATTGCCGCCGATGGCGGCGGCCTTCAGGCCAAACGCGGTGACGAACGGCCAGATGGCGCGGTTGTGGTAGACGGCGGTATCGGCCTGCTGCGGCCAGATCACCGGCGCGCCCAGCGGCCCGTGCGGGTAATGCGCGAGGATGCTTTTCGCCTGGCGCGCGTCGGCGATGCCGGTGATGATGGCCAGCGACTGGCCGAGCCAGTCGTACTTGTACATGGCGGCGCCGTCGAAGTGGCCGGCGGTCAGGCTGCTGTACATGCCGCTGTCGGCCTGCCAGAAGCGCTGGTTGATGGCGGTCTTCAGCGCGGCGGCCCAGCCGCTGTAGCGGGCGGCGGTGGCGGCGTCGCCCTGTTCGGCCGCCAGCTGCGCGGCCAGCGTCAGCGCCTTGTAGTGGGCGGCGTTGGTGGACAGCGCCTTGGACGTGGCCATGTACGACAGTTCGTTCGGCATCCACGCGGCGTAGCTTTGTTCGCGCCAGTCGAGGAAAGACTCCTCGCCCTGATACAGACCATCGGCCGCGTCCCAGATGGCGATGCGGTCGTTCTCCAGCGTGTTGCGCAGCGCGTGCAGCGCCTGCCTGGCGAAGGCCTGGCGTTCGACCGGCGGCAGCGCTTTCAACGCCTCGTCGGCGCCGAAGGCCCAGCTCACGCGGTCGGTGCTGACCGGCCAGCTGCCGCCGCTGCCGGTGTCCTGCACGATCTGATAGCCGTCGCCGATGGCGTGCGGGCCGGCCTTGACGCCGTCGCGGTAGCCTGCCAGCTTGAAGGCCAGCGAGTTGCGGGTGCGTAGCGGATCGAGCATGCCGAGGCCCAGCGAGGCGGCGTAGGACAGGTCGCGGGTCCACACGTAATGCCACAACTCGCCGGTCTCGAAGCACTCGCACGGGATGGCGTTGCCGCCGTTGTAGCTGCCGTCGCGGATCTCGCTGACCGAGTCCTGCTTCATTTCGGCGCCGGCCAGCGCGAACAGCGCGTCGAAGGCGAGGTTGCCGCTGCGGACCGTCGGCAGCGCGGCGCTCTCGCTGTAGCTGATTTCCTGCTTGCCGCCCTCGCGTACCGTCATCGTGGTCGACTGCGTGTAGCTGCGCAGCGCGGCGCCGGCATCGGGCGAGGCGTAGCGCACGCTTTCCTGCTTGCCGTCCCAGGTGGGGTAGGTGGCGGTGGCCGCTCCGGGCGCCGCGTGGGCGAACAGCGGCAGCAGGGCGGCGGCGCAGAGCGCGGTGTGGACTGGTTTCATTCTTCTGGCATCTCCTTTATGTTGACCGGCTAGTAGTTGTACTACATGGCCAGTCTTTTATCGCAGCTTTGCTTAATTCATTGATTTTTCAAGAGAATACTCTGAAAGTGCGAAGGTATCAAACGCAGCGGCCGAGCAAAATTTAGTCGGAATACAGCTGCATCGTCAGTTTTCGACAAATTTGATTTCAATTGGGAAAGTCTCCCCCTGGCGCGTCACATGGCATGACGAAACGCTACAAAAATGATAGCTTTGGGCAGTCAAACTGTAGTTCTACTACACCACCAGCCGTGGGGTGTTGTAGCCGAAATACAACGACAACCATGTTTTCATAGGAGAGGCCTTGTAGATAAGGCCTGTCAATCCGTAGTGACAGGGAAGTTTCATTGACACCAAATCTAGTTTTAGTACAGAATTCCGCCTAGAACGTCTTTAGAACGTTGTTAATCCTTGGATCCCGTGGCGTTTGCTGAATGCGGGACTTAAATTTGTGTCAGTTGAGAGGGGACATTAATGAATATCTTCGCACGCAAGCGCAGCCACACTGCGTTCCCGTTGAAGCCAGTGGCTGCCGGCTGCGCCCTGCTGATGGCGGCCGCCGCCGCACCAGCGTTTGCACAGACCAGCGCCGACAAGCCAGCCGCCAACAGCGGCGACAATATCGCATCGGTGACCGTGGCCGGTATCCGCCGCGGCATCGAGGACGCGATCTCGGTCAAGCGTGACGCCAGCTCCATCGTGGAAGCCATTTCGGCCGAGGACATCGGCAAGCTGCCGGACGTGTCGATTGCCGAATCGATCTCGCGCCTGCCAGGCCTGGCCGCCCAGCGCGTGGCCGGCCGTGCCCAGGTGATTTCCGTGCGCGGCCTGTCGCCGGACTTCTCGACCACCCTGCTGAACGGCCGCGAGCAAGTCTCGACCGGCGACAACCGCAGCGTCGAATTCGACCAGTATCCATCTGAACTGATCAGCGCCGTGACGGTCTACAAGACCCCGGACGCGGGCCTGGTGGGCCAGGGCCTGTCCGGCACCATCGACCTGCAGACCGTGCGTCCGCTGGCCTTCGGCGGCCGCGCCGTGGCGCTGAACGCGCGCGGGGAAAAGAATTCGCTGGGCAAGATCGGTAACGCCAAGGACACCGGCAACCGCTTCAGCGCCAGCTACATCGATCAGTTCGCCAACCGCACGATCGGCGTGGCGTTGGGCTACGCCCACCTGGAAACCCCGGTGCTGGACAATGAAACCGGCCTGTATGAGCCATGGAAGCGCGACGACCGCGCCGGGCTGCCGAGCGGCACCTTCGCCTCGGACGGCATCAAGGCGGTGGCCAAGAGCGGCCGCAACCAGCGCGACGGCCTGATGGGCGTGCTGCAGTACCGTCCGAACAAGCAGTGGACCTCGATCGTCGACGTGTACGCGTCGCAGTTCAAGAACGAGGAAACCGCCAACCAACTGGAAATCAGCCTGAGCGGCTGGAACGGCGGCAACAAGCCGGACCCGATCTACAACCCGGTGGTGATCAACAACGGCACCATTGCCAGCGGCACCGACAACAACGTCTACCCACTGGTGCGCGGCATGTACAACAAGCGCAAGGACGATATCCGCGCGGCCGGCTGGAGCAACGAATTCAAGATGGACGGCTGGTCGCTGTTCACCGACCTGAACTACTCGAAAGCCAAGCGCGCCGAGCTGAGCCTGGAAAACAATCTGCAGATGAGCAACGCCGCCGGCGCGCCCTTCCTGGATTACGTCAAGCTCGGCTACGGCAACGGCGGCTTCTCGCAGCTGACCCCGGGCCTGGACTACAACAACCGCAATGCCCTGTACGTGACCAACACCATCTACGGTTCCGGCTACGGCAAGACGCCGAGCGTGGAAGACGAGCTGAAGGGCTTCAAGGTTACCGCCAACATCCAGTCGTGGGGCATGCTGGAAAAGGCGTTCTCCAGCTTCGACATCGGCGCCAACTACAGCGACCGTACCAAGAACAAGCACCAGCCTGAAGGCAATATCAACCTGAAGGGCGCGCCGACCACCATCTCGCCGGACCTGTTCTACCAGTCGGCCAACCTGGGCTTCGCCGGCGCCGGCTTCATCCCGACCTGGAACGTGCCGGCCGTGGTCGACAAGTACATGGTGTTCGCGCCAACCGACACCCAGGGTTACCTGATCGCCAAGACCTGGGAAGTCAGCGAGAAAATCACTACCGCCTTTGCCAAGGCCAACATCGAGGCCGAGCTGGGCAGCGACGTCAGCCTGCGCGGCAACGTCGGCGTCCAGGTGCAGCGCACCGACCAGTCGTCGGCCTCGCGCTGGTACGACAACACCACCGGCACCATCAAGCCGGTGGACGACGGCAAGAAGTACACCGACGTGCTGCCGAGCATGAACCTGGCGTTCGGCTTCGACAACCAGCAGACCGTGCGCGTGGCGCTGGCCAAGCAACTGGCGCGTCCGCGCGTGGACCAGATGCGTTCGGCGCTGGACTTCGGCATCGACACCACCAAGCGCGAGCCGGGCGGCAGCGGCGGCAATGCCCGCCTGGACCCATGGCGCGCCAAGGCCTTCGACATCTCGTACGAGAAGTACTTCGACAAGAAGGCCTACTTCGCGGCCGCGGCGTTCTACAAGAAGCTGGACACCTACATCTTCACCCAGACCAAGTCGTATGACTTCAGCGCCTACGTGCCGCCAGGCTCGGTGGGCGACGCGGCCGGCTTCCCGCTACACACCACCATCGGTAACTACACCGCGCCGTATAACGGCAACGGTGGCAACCTGAAGGGTGTTGAGCTGTCGGCCTCGCTGCCGCTGAACATGCTGACCAAGGCGCTGGATGGCTTTGGCGTGACCGCCAGCACCACCTACACCGACAGCAAGATCTCGATCGAGGATCCGAGCGGCAGCATCGGCCAGCACATCCCGCTGCCAGGCCTGTCGAAGCGCGTCACCAACCTGACCGCCTACTACGAGAAGGCTGGTTTCGAGGCGCGCGTCAGCCAGCGCAAGCGTTCGGACTTCGTCGGCGAGATCGGCAACTTCTCGAACGACCGCGCGCTGCGTTACGTGGTCGGCGAGAACGTCATCGACCTGCAGCTGGGCTACACCTTCGAAAACGGTCCGCTGAAGGGCGTGGGCCTGCTGGTCCAGGTGAACAACCTGCGCAACGCTGCCTACGAAACCTACAACGGTGACCGCGCGCAGCAGCTGGAATACCAGAAGTACGGCCGCACCGTGCTGGCTGGCGTCAACTACAAGTTCTAAGCGTCCGCGCTTGCCAGTCCAAGGCGCCCCTCGGGGCGCCTTTTTTATTGGGCCAGATAGGCGGCGATGCGGGCGGCGCTGTCCGGCGTGGCCGGGTTGTAGACCATCATCGACAGGTCGGGCCGGCCGTCGACGGCGAAGGTGGAGAATTCCAGCGCGATGGGGCCGAGCGCGTGGTGGTGCAGCACCTTGCGGCCGTCGGAGACGCTGATCACTTCATTGTCGGCCCACATGGCGGCGAATTCGGGGCTCTGGCGCGACAGTTCGTCGGCCAGCGCGGCCACCTCGTGGCCGGCGCCGGCGCGGATGGCGTCGGCGCGCAGCGAGCCGACCACGAAGCGGGCCACGTGTTCCCAGTCGCTTTGCAAGGCGCGCACGCGGGCGTTGCTGAACATCAGGCGGGCGACGTTGCGGTCCTTCGGCGCCAGCTGGGCGTAGTCGGTCAGCAGCAGGGTGGCGGCGCGGTTCCAGGCGACGATGTCCCAGGTTGGCGTGCGCAGCATGGCGGCGCTGCCGCGGAAGGCGTCCAGCACCCGCTGCAGGCGCGGCGTGATGGCGTCCGGCGCCTTGTAGCGCGCTTCCGGCGGCCGCCCCAGGCCGAGCATGAACAGGTGCTCGCGCTCGGGCTCGGTGAGCATCAGGCCGGCGGCAATGCGGTCCAGCACCTCGGCCGAGGCGGCGCCGCCGCGCCCTTGTTCCAGCCAGGTGTACCAGGTGGTGCTGATGTTGGCGCGCTGTGCGACTTCCTCGCGGCGCAAACCGGCCGTGCGGCGGCGGCCGGCGGGGATGCCGAAGGCGGCCGGGTCGAGCCGGGTGCGGCGGTCGCGCAGGAATTGGCCGAGGGGGTTGAGGTCGTTCATGCTGTTGGTGTTTATACCTGTATAACGTCACTACTTTAATAGGAAAGCTGCGCTGTCCATAATACGCTGACTCAAACGATGATGGAGGATGCGATGCAGGTATTTGTGACAGGCGCGACCGGTTTTATCGGCGCCCGGGTGGTGGACCAGTTGCTGGCGGCCGGCCACCAGGTGGTGGGCATGACGCGCTCGGACGCCGGCGCCGCGGCGCTGT
The DNA here is from genome assembly GCF_013408245.1 of Duganella sp. 1224. GTDB lineage: Bacteria > Pseudomonadota > Gammaproteobacteria > Burkholderiales > Burkholderiaceae_D > Rugamonas. The sequence goes on along the minus strand of NZ_JACBYS010000002.1, from coordinate 383,735 downwards.
CGGCGGCGGGCGCGCAGCCGTATCGCGCCGAGTTGGACGATGTGGCGCGGATCGTGGCCGGCGCGGCGCAGGCCGACGCCGTGATCCATACGGCGTTCAACCATGACGACTTCGGCAAATTCGTCGAGAGCTGCGCGCACGACGGGCGCCTGATCGCGGCGATGGGCGAGGCGCTACGCGGTTCGGCGCGGCCGCTGATCATCACGTCCGGCGTTGGCATGGGCGAGCGCGCCCATGGCGAGCCGGCGCTGGAGACGGTGCTGAACCGCGAACACCGCAATCCGCGCATCGCGTCCGAGCTGGCCGGCATGGCGGCGCTGGAGGCGGGCGTGGACCTGCGCGTGGTGCGGCTGCCGCAGGTGCACGATACGCGCAAGCAGGGGCTGGTGACGTACCTGATTCAGAACAGCCGCGAGAAGGGCGTGTCGGCGTATATCGGCGATGGCCAGAATCGCTGGTCGGCCGGTCATCTGGGCGACGTGGCGCTGTTGTACCGGCTGGCGCTGGAGAAGGGGCGCGCCGGCGAGCGTTATCACGCGGTGGGCGAGGAGGGCGTCACGGCGCGCGCCATCGCCGAGGTGGTGGGCAAGGGGCTGGGCGTGCCGGTCCAGTCGATCAGCCCGGAGCAGGCGGGCGCGCATTTCGGCTGGCTGGGGATGTTCGCGGGCGTCGACATGGCGGCGTCCAGCGCGCTGACGCGGGAGCGGCTGGGCTGGCAACCGGTGGGGCCGGGGCTGATCGCCGATCTGCAGGCGATGGATTACGCCTTAGCTTAAACCCGCGCACCCCGAGGCTTGCGCTTCGGGGTCTGACCCCGTACGGGGTCAGACCCCAGGGGGGCCGTGCGGGGTGGCGTTACGATTTCTTTTCCGCCGCGGCGAGGGCGGCGTTTTGCTGGTCCAGCCAGGTCTTCAGCGGCGCGAAGTATTCGAGCAGCGCGTTGCCGTCGATTTTGTCTTCGCCGGAGATGGCTTTCAGCGCTTCCGGCCACGGCTTGCTGGCGCCCATGGCCAACATCTGCTGCAGCTTGGCGCCGGCCTTGGCGTTGCCGTACACCGAGCAGCGGTTCAGCGGGCCGGTGTAGCCGGCTTCGCGGCACAGCGCGCGGTGGAACTGGAATTGCAGCATGTCGGCCAGGAAGTAGCGCGCGTATGGCACGTCGGCGGCCACGTGGTACTTGGCGCCGGCGTCAAAGCCGGCGATGCCGTTGACCGGCGCCGGACGCTTCATGCCCATGTACTGCTCGCGCAGCTGCCACCAGCTGGCGTCGTAGTCGGCCGGCTTGGTCTTGCCGGCATAGACGTCCCAACGCCATTTGTCCACAGAATACGCGAACGGCAGGATCGCCACCTTGCTCAGCGCGCGCTCCAGCAGCTGCGGGATGTCGGCGGTGACGTCCGGTTCCTGGTCCATCAGGCCGATCTTCTTCAGGTAGCCCGGCGTGATCGACAGCGCCACGGTGTCGCCGATGGCTTCGTGGAAGCCGTCGTTGGCGCCGTTGCGGAACAGGAAGGGCTGCTGGTTGTAGGCCAGGAAGTAGTAGACGTGGCCCAGTTCATGGTGGATCACCGTGAAGTCTTCGGCGGTCGGCGTGATGCACATCTTGATGCGCACGTCGTCCTTTTCGTTGATCGGCCAGGCCGACGCGTGGCACACGACTTCACGGTCGCGCGGCTTGGTCAGCAGCGAGCGTTCCCAGAAGGTGGCCGGCAGTTTCTGCATGCCGAGCGAGGTGTAGAAGCCCTCGGCATATTGCGTCATCTGCTTGGCGCTGGTCTTGCGCTCTTCCAGCACCTTGGTCAGGTCGTAGCTGCTGGCGCCCGTCGCCGGTTTCAGGATCGGGTACAGATTGGTCCAGGTCTGGCCCCACATATTGCCGAACAGGTGGGCCGGGATCGGGCCGTCCAGCGGCACCACGTCCGGGCCATAGGTGGCGCGCAGCTTGTAGCGGGTGTAGGTCAGCAGCGAGTCGTACAGCGGCTTGACCTGCTGCCACAGGCGTTCCATCTCGGCGGCAAAGGCCTCAGGCGGCATGTCGTACTGCGAGCGCCACATCACACCGGTGTCGGCGAAGCCCATTTGCCTGGCACCCTTGTTGGACAGGGCGACGTAGTCGACGTATTTCTGCTTGTACGAGGGCGACTGGGCGTGCCAGCCGAGCCACATCTCTTTCAGTTTGGCCTCGTCGCGGCTGGTGGCCAGGACTTTTTCCATCTCGCCCAGCGCCAGGCAGTTGTCCTTGGTCGGGCAGTATTTGGCTTTGCCGTAGGCGCCGTTCATGACGGCCTGCAGCTGGGCGTATTGTTCGCGTTCCTTCGGATCGGCGAAGACCAGCGTTTGCTGCAGCAGCATCATCTTGCGCGCGGATTCGGGCGACAGCTTGACGCCGTTGAAGCGGCGCGCGCCGATGGCGGCTTCGCCCGAGGCGGTCAGGTAGCGCTCGGCGAACCAGGAGGCGATGGCCTCGGTGTCGTCGGTGATGAAGTTGGAACCGACCCAGGCCGCGCGCGACTGCTCGTTGTTCAGCTTGTTCAGTTTGGCTTCGGTGTCAGCCAGGAAGCGCTCGGCTTCGGCGACGCTCGGCTTGGCGGCGGGTGCGGCCAGCGCGGTCACGCTGGCGGCTGCGAGCGCGGAGGCCAGCAGCGTGCTGATAATTTTTGGTGTCACAGACATCTCCCGAGGTGTGGTGTGGTGGCGGTCGCGCTCATGGCGGCGACCGCCGGTCATCATACACGGTCGCCGGCCGCTTATTCAAAGGAGGCATGACGGGCCCGAGGCGGGCGGGCGCCGATTAGCTGATGCCTTACAATGCATTTTTCCCATCACGGCTTCCACTTCATGGCTCATCTTCATCCCACCGGCTGGCAAGAGATGTCGGCAACCGGCGCGGCGGCGCGCGAGATTGAAACGCTGGCTTACCTGAACGCCACGCTGGCGGAATCGCCCTACCATATCTACCACGGCGTCCACTGGACCAACGTGGAGAAGGGCTACTCGGTGTTCGACGAGGTGGACTTCGTGATCGTGGCGCCCAACGGCCGCGTGCTGCTGATCGAGCAGATCGCCGGCTTCCTCAACGAGACGCCGGATGGCCTGGTCAAGCAGTACGCCGGCAAGCCGCGCCGCGTGGCGCAGCACATCATGCGCTCGATCCGCGTGCTGAGCGAGCGCTTTGGCGGCGAGCTGTCGATCGACTACGTGCTGTACTGCCCCGACTACATCGTGCGCGAGCCGCACCTGGCGGGGCTGGACCCGCGCCACATCATCGACTCCACCAACAAGCACCGGCTGGCGCAGATGGTGCGCGACATCTTGCCGGTGGACGACCCGCGGCCGGACGCGCAGTTCGACAAGGTGTCGCGCTTCCTCGGCAATATGCTCAGCCTCCGTCCCGACCCCAGCGCCATGATCGGCAACGCCGCGCGCATGGTGGCGCGCCTGTCCGGCGGCCTGGCCACGTGGGCGCACCGGCTGGAGTTCGCGCCGTTCCGCCTGCGCGTGGTGGGCACGGCCGGCAGCGGCAAGACGCAGCTGGCGCTGTCCGAATACACGGCCGCCATCGAGGCCGGCCTGTGCCCGCTGTACGTGTGCTACAACCGCCCGCTGGCCGACCATATCCAGACGCTGGTGCCGGACGGCGGCCGCGTCACCAGCTTCCACATGCTGAGCGACGCCTTCGCCCGCGAGCGCGGCGACACGCCCAACTACGCGGCGCCGGATGTATGGGACCGGATCGAGCAGCAGATGACGGAGTCGCCGCTGCCGGCCAGCTGGCAATACGATGTGCTGATCGTCGACGAGGGCCAGGACTTCTCGCCGGCCTGGCGCGACATCCTGCTGCGCATGCTGAGGGAAGACGGCCGCGCCATCTGGCTGGAAGACCCGAACCAGAACCTGTACGGCAAGGAAGGCGTGCCGCTGCCCGGCTGGGTGACACTGCATTCGGACACCAACTACCGCAGCCCGCGCCAGATCGTCGACCTGCTGGCCACCATCGGCGCCACGCAGACGCCGGTGGAGGCGGGCAGCCCGTTCAAGGGCGCGGACATCGAGGAGCTGGTGTACCCGCAGGGCGACACCGAGGCCATGCTGGCGCAGACGCGGCGCGCCGTCACCCTGTGCCTGGGCGCCGGCTTCACGCGCGAGGACATCGCCATCGCCTCGTTCCGCGGCCGCGAGAAGTCGGTGATCCTGCACCTGGACCAGCTGAGCGACGTGCACACGCTGAAGTCCTTCACCGGCGAGTACGACCTGTTCGGCAATCCGCAGTACCGCGACGGCGGGCTGCTGGCCGAATCGGTGTACCGCTTCAAGGGCCAGTCGGCGCCGGCCATCATCTTCACCGAGATCGATTTCGAGCAGATGGACCAGCTGGTGCTGCGCAAGCTGTTCGTCGGCATGACGCGCGCGCGCCTGAAGCTGGTGCTGGTGCTGACCGACCGCGCCGAGCAGATGATCCTGGACCGCATCGGCTAGCGCGGCGGAGGCGCCGCTTTTGTTAGCGGCCTCACAGTCGCGCGCAGGTCGGCGCGGCACGCGCGCGCTCTTGTGCGTTGTGTCGCATAGGAAAGCCGCTGCCCATGGGATGATGAGTTATCACATCAATCATCGAGCAGGATCAAACCATGTCACCTGAGCGCGTTCCCACCGGGATTCCCGAATTTGACGCCGTGCTGCGCGGCGGTCTGATTAAAAGCCGCATCCACTTGCTGGAGGGGCGGCCGGGCACCGGCAAAACCACGATCGGCATGCGCTTCCTGATTTCGGAGACGGACCAGGATCTGGTGCGCCTGTACATCTCGCTGTCGGAATCGGCGGAGGAACTGCACGCGACGGCCGCCAGCCATGGCTGGTCGCTGGACGGCGTGCTGTTGTTTAACCCCGAGCTGTTCAGCCCCCAGGAGTACGGCGAACAAACCATCATGCTGCCCAGCGACGCCGAGCTGTCACGCCTGATCGGCACCATCGCCGGCGAGGTGGAACGCACCGGCGCCAAGCTGGTGGTGATCGATTCGATGGCCGAAATCCGCCTGCTGGCGCATAACAGCTCGCACTACCGGCGCCAGGTGATTTCGCTGCGCGAGCGGCTCACGCGCGCCGGCGCCACCGTGCTGCTGCTGGACGACCTGACCTCGGTGGAGCACGAATTCGAGCTGCAAAGCGCGGTGCACGGCGCCATCACGCTGGAGCAGCGCGAGCGCTCGTATGGCTCGGTGCGGCGGGTGATGAAGGTGGTCAAGCTGCGCGGCGCCGACTACCAGAGCGGCTGGCACGACTTCGCCATCCAGCGCAGCGAGATCCTGGTGTTCCCCAGCCTGATCGCCGAGGAGCACCACCGCGATTACGAACGCTCCACGCTCGACAGCGGCGTCGAGGGACTGGACCAGATGATGGGCGGCGGCCTGCTGAGCGGCACCTCGACCATGATCATCGGCACCTCGGGCGCCGGCAAGACCACGCTGGCGCTGCAATACGCACTGGCCGCCGTGCGCGCCGGCGGCAAGGCCGCCTACTTCGTGCTGGACGAGGCGGAGATCACGCTGAAGTCGCGCATGATCGAGCGCTTCGGCGTCGGCGAGGGCGAGGGCGAGGGCGAGGGCGAGGGCGAGGGCGGCGCGCAGCCGCAGGACCTGCTGATCTCGCGCATCAACCCATCGCGCATCTCGGCCGGCGCCTTTATCTGGCAGGTGCGGCGCCGCGTCGAGGATGACAACGTGCGGGTCGTCGTCATCGACAGCATCAACTCCTACCTCGACCTGATCAAGGAGGAGCGCACGCTGCTGCTGCAGATGAACGAGCTGTTCTCCTACCTGGCCAACATGGGCGTGATCGCGGTGGTGGTGGGCGCCCACTCGCACACGCTGGACACCTCGCGCGAGCCGGACGCGCTGTCGATCATCACCGACAACGTGATTTCCCTCAGCAGCGATGTGGCGCATGGCCGCATCCGCAAAAACATCTGCGTGCTGAAAAAGCGCCACAGCGCCCATAGCCACGACGTGCGTGAATTCATCCTGACCGAGGACGGCTTCACGGTCGGCGACACCGTCACGGACGCCTGATTATGCATGCGGTCATCTACGCACCGTTGGGGCGCGATGCCCAGGTCTTGAGCAGCATCCTGGCGGCCTTTCATATCGACTCGGTGCGCTGCGACAGCCCGGACGCGTTCTGCGCCGCGCTGGACCAGACCGCGCTGATGGCGATCGCCTCCGAGGAGGGGCTGACGCGCTGCTCGGCGCAGCAGTTGGCGGCGCAACTGGCCAAGCAGCCGTTCTGGTCGAGCATCCCGATTTTGGCGATCGCCGACGCCGACGCGCTGATTCCCGGCGGGCCGACCTCGGTGCTGGAAAGGCTGGGCAACGTCACGCTGCTGACCCGACCCCTGCGCCACGAGGTGCTGATGCTGGCCATCTTGTCGGCGCAGCGCACGCGCGGCCTGCAGTGGCAGGTGCGCGACCAGCTGGAAGAACTGAACGCCCACGCGGCCGAACTGGAACGGCGCGTCGACGAGCGCACCGCCGCGCTGTCGCGCGAGGTGCGCGAGCGGCGCCAGATCGAGCTGTCGCTGTCGGAAGCGCGCCGGCTGGAGTCGCTGGGGCGGCTGACCGGCGGCGTCGCGCACGACTTCAACAACCTGCTGCAGGTGATCGCCTCGGCCTCGGCGCTGATGCGCTTCCAGCTGAAGGAACAGCCGGCGCTGCTGAAAAGCGTGGACAGCATCGCCCGCGCCACCGCCCAGGGCGCGCAATTGACGCAGCAACTGCTGTCGTTCGCGCGCCGCCAGCCGATGCAGATCGCCGACGTGCGGCTGCAGCAGCACCTGCCGGACATCGCCCAGTTGCTGCAGCATTCGCTGAGCAAGAACATCGAACTGTCGCTGCGCATCCCGGACGACGCCTGGCCGGTGCGCACCGACCTGGCGCAGCTGGAGATCGCGCTGCTGAATTTGGTGGTCAACGCGCGCGACGCCATGCCGGACGGCGGCAAGGTGGTGCTGTCGGTGACCAATCTGCGGCTGCCCGATGCGGCGCTGCCGGAGCTGCAAAGCCTGCGCGGCGAGTTCGTGCAGCTGGCGCTGGCCGACGAGGGCGAGGGCATGACGCCGGCCGTGGCGGCGCAGGCGTTCGAGCCGTTCTTCACCACCAAGCCGCTGGGCAAGGGCACCGGGCTGGGACTGTCGCAGGTGTACGGCTACGCGCAGCAGAGCAACGGCCTGGCCTACCTGCGCACCTCGGACCATGGCACCACGGTGCACATCGTGCTGCCGCGCGGGCAGGAGGCCTCGGCGGCCGCCGCGCCGGCGCGCGCCGACGCCGGCGCGGAAGCGGGCGGCGACGGCCAGATCCTCGCCGGCAAGCGTGTGCTGTGCGTGGAAGACGACCCGTTCGTGGCCGAACTGGCGGTCGAGATGTTTGCCAACATGGGTTGCCGCGTGTGCTGCGCGCACGATGCCGACACGGCGCTGACATCGGACTTCGCGCAGATCGATTTCGTTTTCTCGGACGTGAAAATGCCCGGGTCGATGGACGGCGTGGAAATGGCGCGCCAGCTGCGGCGCGACCATCCCGCGCTGCCGATCGTGCTGGCCAGCGGCTTCCTCGGCGACCCGGCGCGGCTGGATGGACTGGCGCTGGAATTCATCCGCAAGCCTTACAGCCTGGAGACCATCAACGCGGCGGCGCGCGCCGCCATCGCGCGCCTGCGCTGACGGCGCGACTACAGCGCGATGTCGACACCGCGGCTGGCCTGGGCGCTGGCCGGCAGTTCAACGGTCAACAGCCTGGCCGCTTCATCCCACGCAAACACCGCGACGCGTCCGTCCACCCGCACCGACGACGGCGCCGTGGCCACGTTATGCACGGTCAGCGCAATCGCCCGCTCCGGGCGCTGGTACTGCTGGCCGACTTCCGATTCGACCCGCAGCGACAGCACCTTGCCCTGCAGCTTGCCGCTGAAGCGCACCAGTTCATACTTGCCCTGTTCGTAGGCCTGCGCGGTCAGGCCGTCGTCGTCATACAGCTTGCCGCTGGCGGCGCGCACCGTATCGTCGTGCCAGTAGTGCAGCTCCAGTTGCCGGGTGCTGTAATCGCGCGTGGTCTGCACCACCTTGGCCATCGGGATGAAAGCGCCGGCGCGCACGTAGACCGGCACATGGTCCGGCGTCAGCGCGACGGCGCGCGTGGCGCCGCCGGCCTGCCTTTCGCCGGTGTAGAAGTCGAACCACGCGCTGCGCGCCGGGAAGTAGACGTCGGCCGTGACCGCGCCCGGCTTCAGCACCGGCGTGACCAGCAAGTCCTTGCCCCACAAGTAGGTTGACGACATCGCCCGCACCCTGGCGTTGCCCGGCTCTTCGTACAACATGGGACGCATCAGCGGCAGGCCTTGCTGGTTGTTGTCGAAGGCCAGCGTGTAGTTATACGGCAGCAGGCGATAGCGCAGGCGGATTGTCTCGCGCGCCAGCGCCTTGGTGCGTTCCTCGCGGTAGACCGGCTCCGACGGCACCTCCTCCTGCGCGTGCGGGCGGAACACCGGCTGGAACACGCCGTATTGCAGCCAGCGCTGATACAGCTCGTTGTCCAGCACCGGATTGGCGAAGCCGCCCAGGTCCGAGTGCATATACGCCACGCCCTGCATGCCCATCTGCAGCGCGATCTCCGGCTGCGACTGCAGTCCGTCCCAGCCGCGATTGACGTCGCCCGACCACGGCATGATGCCGTAGCGCTGGGTGCCGGAGTAACCGGCGCGCATCAGGATGAACGGCCGCTCGTTCGGGAAGTCGCGCTGGTAGCCTTCCGCCACCAGCCTGGCCCACTGGTGGCCGTAGATGTTGTGCACCTGCTCGGCCGTGCCGGTGGCGTGGCGCGCTTCGGCGGGATGCACTTCCGGCTCGCCCAGGTCGCCCCACACGCCTTTCACGCCCTGCTGGTGCAGGCCCTTGTAGATGTCCCACAGCCAGTCCTTGCCGCGCTGGCTGAAGATGTCGATCAAGCCGGTGTGGCCGAAGAAGAAGTCATACGCCAGCGGCTTGCCATCGGCGCCGGTGGCCAGCACCTGCTTGTCGACCGCCTCCCGCCAGCGGTTGGAGGTATCGACCACGAACGGCTCCGAGATCAGCACCGTCTGCACGCCTTTTTTCTGGAAGTCGGCGATCATGCCCTGCGGGTCGGGATAGTTGTCCTTGTCCCAGGCCAGATTGCCCATGGTGCCCTTGACCTCCTTGCCGAACCAGAAAAGGTCGAACACGATGGCGTCCAGCGGGATGTCGTCGGCGATGAACTTGTCGACCGTGTCGCGCGCCTGCCGCTCGTTGCGATAGCCGAAGCGCATGGCGAAATTGCCGAAGGCCCAGCGCGGCGGCAAGGGCTGGCGGCCGGTCAGGCTGGTGTAGTTGGCCACCACGTCCTCCCACGTATCGCCGGCCACCACCTGGTAGGTCTTGCGGCCGCCGATGGTTTCGTAGGTCAGCGTGTTGTTCTTGCGGCTGTCGAAATCGAGGTAACCGGTTTGCGGATTGTCGAAGTGGATGGCGTACATCTTCGACGACAGCGCCACCGGCATGGTGTAGCCCATCAGCTCCGAATGGTCGCCGTAGCCGTAGTGCGCCTTGTTATACAACGTGAAGCGGTGGCCACGGCGGTCCATGCCCACCGCGCGCGAGCCGGCGCCGTACAGGGCCTCGTTCTTATCCAGCGCGAACTCGATGGCTTCGAGCGCGCGGGCCTCGCCCTGGTTGATATCCTTGCTGCCCTTGGCCGGGTCGTCCTTGATGTGGAGGTAGCCGCGTTTCTCGGCCACCAGCGGCTTGCCCTTGTAGGCGTAGGCGATTTTGAACGGCGCCTTGGTGATGATGACGGTCAGGCCCGGTGTCGCGTATTCGATGGTGCCGGCTTTCTGCTTCAGCGTGGTCTTGACGGCGGCCGGCGCCAGCACCACCGCGTGCGAGGCCGGATCGGCGCTTTCGCCTTTCGGCACAAAGGTGGTTTCGATGATGCCGGCGGCGTAGGGCTTGAACAGATAAGCGCCGTCGCTGGTGCGGACTTCGAGCAAGCCGTCACGCTGGGTGAGGCCATCGAACTTGCGCTCGGCGTTTTGAGCGTGGGCGGGGAGGGTGGTCAGCAGCGCGGCGGCGAGGAGGGTCAGCGGGGTGGTGTTCATCAGCTTAGTTGTCGGTGGAGTTGTCTGTTATCGTGCGCTTACCCCGCAAACCGGTGCGTCGACGCGGGGTCTGACCCCGTACGGGGTCAGACCCCTCTGTGGCCCTGCGGGGTTCGGCTGTTGTTTGGCTACATTTGACACCATATTCCACCCCCTGAACAGCCCTATTCCCTTCATTTTATTGAAGATTTCTTGTGATTGACACGCCCCGCCCAGCGTGTTATTTTGCTACAAATTTTAATATCGGGACGCGCAGCATGCATTCTTCCAGCAACAAGCCCATACTGTCGTTCTGGCAGCTGTGGAACATGAGCCTCGGCTTCTTCGGCATTCAATTCGGCTTCGCCCTGCAAAACGCCAACGTCAGCCGCATTTTCTCGACGCTGGGCGCCAACCCCGACGACCTGTCCCTGTTCTGGCTGGCCGCGCCGGTCACCGGCCTGCTGGTGCAGCCCATCATCGGCTACCTGAGCGATAACACCTGGCACCCGGTGTGGGGCCGCCGCCGGCCGTTCTTCTTCATCGGCGCGCTGCTGGCGTCGATCGCGCTGTTCCTGATGCCGAATGCCGCCTCGCTGTGGATGGCCGTCATCGTCCTGTGGCTGCTGGACGGCGCCATCAACGTCTCGATGGAACCATTCCGCGCCTTCGTCGGCGACAAGCTCGGCCCGCGCCAGCAGACCGCCGGCTTCGCGATGCAGACCTTCTTCATCGGATGGGGCGCGGTGATCGCCTCGCTGCTGCCGACCATCTTCACCCACCTCGGCGTCAGCAACGACGCCGCCGGCGGCACCATCCCCGACACCGTGCGCTACTCGTTCTACGCCGGCGGCGCGGTCTACTTCTGCGCCGTGCTGTGGACCGTGCTGACCGCCAAGGAAACGCCGCCGGACGACCTGGCCGCGTTCCGCGCCGCCCAGCAGAACGGCAAGGGCCTGGGCCACGCGCTGAAGGAAATCTTCGGCGGCTTCGGCAAAATGCCGGCCACCATGGTGCAACTGGCGGCGGTACAGTTCTTCACCTGGATCGGCCTGTTCGCCATGTGGATCTACACCACCAACGCCGTCGCCGAAAACGTGTTCGGCACCACCGACGCCCAATCGGCCGCGTTCCAGGAAGCCGGCAACCACGTCGGCGTGATGTTTGCCGTGTACAGCGGCGTGTCGGCGCTGGCTGCCTTCATCCTGCCGGTGTTTGCGCGCCACACCAGCCGCAAGGTGGTGCACCTGGTGTGCCTGGTGATCGGCGGCGTGAGCCTGTTCAGCATCTACACCATCCGCGACCTCGATAGCCTGTTCTACCCGATGATCGGCGTCGGCATCGCCTGGGCCTCGATCCTGACCATGCCGTACGCGATCCTGGCCGGCGCGCTGCCGGCCAACCGCATGGGCTACTACATGGGCGTGTTCAACTTCTTCATCGTCATCCCGCAGATTGTCAGCGGCCTGCTGCTCGGCTTCGTCACCAGGCACTGGTTTGCCGGCCACACCGTCAAGACGCTGATGCTGGGCGGCTTGTGCATGGTGGTGGCGGGCGTGCTGACGCTGGTGGTACGCGACACGGCCGAGGGCTGATGTAATATTGTTCGCGAGACAAGCAGTTGTGCGACGCGATTTTGCCGGAACAGGTAAAACCGTCGCAGCCAATTTGTCATCTACCCACGCGGAGCGAACATGAGTATCCAGACCGTCAGCACCACTCCCTTCCCCGGCCAGCGGCCGGGCACCTCGGGCCTGCGCAAGAAAGTCAGCGTCTTCCAGCAGCCCCATTACCTCGAAAACTTCGTCCAAAGCGTGTTCGACACGCTGGGCGATTGCGCCGGCAAAACGCTGGTGGTGGGCGGCGATGGCCGCTACCACAACCGCGTGGCGGTGCAGACCATCCTGCGCATGGCGGCGGCGCACGGCTACGCCAGGGTGCTGGTGGGGCAGGGCGGCATCCTGTCGACGCCGGCCGTCAGCTGCGTGATCCGCAAGCGCGGCGCGCTGGGCGGCATCGTGCTGTCGGCCAGCCATAATCCCGGCGGCCCGGACGGCGACTTCGGCATCAAGTACAACATCGACAACGGCGGCCCGGCGCCGGAAGGCGTGACCGAGGCGATCTACCGGCGCACCGAAGCCATCGCCCAGTACCGCATCAGCGACGCCGCCGACATCGACCTGAATCGGCTCGGCGTCACGCGCATCGAAGCCACCGAGGTCGAGGTGATCGACTCGGTGGCCGACTACGCGGAACTGATGCAGCAGTTGTTCGACTTCGACGCCATCCGCGCGCTGTTCGCCGGCGGCTTCCGCATGTGTTTCGACGGCATGCACGCCGTCTCCGGCCCGTACGCCAAGGCCATCATCGAAGGCCTGTTGGGCGCGCCGGCCGGCACCGTCATCAACGCCGTGCCGCTGGAGGACTTCGGCGGCCACCACCCGGACCCAAACCCGGTCAACGCCGCCGAGCTGATCGCCATCATGGCCGCCGACGACGCGCCGGACTTCGGCGCCGCCTCCGACGGCGACGGCGACCGCAACATGATCCTCGGCCGCAAATTCGACGTCACGCCGTCCGACAGCCTGGCCGTGCTGGCCGCGCACGCGACCGTGGCGCCGGGCTACCGCGCCGGCCTGAAAGGCATCGCCCGCTCGATGCCGACCTCGCAGGCGGCCGACCGCGTGGCGCAGGCGCTGGGCATCCCCGCCTTCGAGACGCCGACCGGCTGGAAGTTCTTCGGCAACCTGCTGGACGCCGGCAAGGCCACGCTGTGCGGCGAGGAGAGCTACGGCACCGGCTCCGACCACATCCGCGAAAAGGACGGCGTGTGGGCGGTGCTGTTCTGGCTGAACCTGCTGGCCGCCAGCGGCAAATCGGTCGAGCAGTTGGTCAGCGAGCACTGGCAGCGCTTCGGCCGCAACTACTACTCGCGCCACGACTACGAGGCGGTGGAAACCCACGCCGCCAATGAGCTGATGGCCTCCCTGCGCATCAAGCTGGCCACGCTGAAGGGCCAGGACCTGGGCCACTACGTGGTCGACTTTGCCGACGACTTCGAATACACCGACCCGGTGGATGGCTCGGTGGCGAAGCAGCAGGGCGTGCGCATCGTCATGACCAACGGCTCGCGCATCGTGTTCCGCCTGTCCGGCACCGGCACCGAGGGCGCCACGCTGCGCGTCTACCTGGAGCGCTACGAGGCCGACCCCGAGTTCCACCACCTGCCGACGCAGCAGGCGCTGTACCCGCTGATCCTGATCGCCGAACAGGTCGCGGGCATCGCCGACTGGACCGGCCGCGCCCACCCCACCGTCACCACATAACCACGATAAGGACGACAGCATGAAATTGACGACACTCGCCTCCTCCCTCGCACCGGGCCTCGGCGCCATGGCCACCCTGGCGGCCATGGCGGCCATCGGCGCCGGCGGCGTTGCCCACGCCGCCAAGGCGCCGGCCGCCGTGGCCAGGCCGGCCGCGCAGCAGCGGCCCTTCCTGTGGGAGAACGCGACCGTCTATTTCCTGCTGACCGACCGCTTCAGCAACGCCTTCACCGGCAACGACCTGGCCTACGACCGCCAGAAGGATGCGGCGCCGCTGCGCGGCTACCTGGGCGGCGACCTGGCCGGCGTGATCAACAAGATCAACGACGGCTACTTCGACAGCCTGGGCGTCAACGCCATCTGGATCACGCCGCCGGTGGAGCAGATCCACGGCGGCACCGACGAAGGCACCGGCAAGTCCTACGGCTTCCACGGCTACTGGGCCTCCGACTTCACCACGGTGGACGCCAACCTCGGCACCGAGAACGACTTCCGCAACCTGGTGGAAGCGGCCCACGCGCACGGCATCCGCGTGCTGCTGGACGTGGTGATGAACCACACTGGCCCGGTCACCGAGGAAGATCCGGTGTGGCCGAACGACTGGGTGCGCACCGCGCCGCAGTGCACCTACAAGGACGCCAAGACCACCATCGAATGCACGCTGGTGAAAAACCTGCCGGACTTCCGCACCGAGAGCGACCAGCCGGTCGAACTGCCGGAGCGCCTGATGGCCAAGTGGCAGCGCGAGGGCCGCTTTGAGCAGGAGGTCAAGAGCCTGAACGAGTTCTTCGCCCGCACCGGCTACCCGCGCGCGCCGCGCTACTACCTGATCAAGTGGCACACCGACTGGATCCGCAAGTACGGCGTGGACGGCTTCCGCGCCGACACCGTCAAGCACGTCGAGGCCAAGGTGTGGAAGGAACTGCAGAAGGAAGCGGCACTGGCCTTCGAGGACTGGAAGAAGGCCAACCCGGACAAGAAGCTCGGCGACGACAAGTTCTACATGACCGCCGAGGTGTACAACTACAAGATCAGCGATGGCCTGTACCACGACCTGGGCGGTGGCCAGAGCGTCAACTACTACCAGGCCAACTTCAACAGCATGATCAACTTTGGCCTGGTCAAGGACGCCGGGCAGGATTACGAAACGCTGTTCAGCAGCTACTCGAACGCGCTGCATGGCGGCCGCCTGAATGGCTACTCGGTGCTCAACTATCTCGACTCGCACGACGACGGCGCGCCGTTCGACGCCGCGCGCAAGAAGCCCTTCGAAAGCGCCACCAAGCTGCTGCTGGCGCCGGGCGCCGCGCAGATCTACTACGGCGACGAAACCGCGCGCAGGCTCGACGTGGCCGAGGCCAGCGGCGACGCCAAGCTGCGCTCCTTCATGAACTGGGACGAGCTGGAACAGAACGCCGCGCGCGATGGCTACAAGGTGGCCGACGTGCGCGCACACTGGGCCAAACTGGGCCAGTTCCGCAAAGCCCACGTGGCGGTCGGCGCCGGCGTGCACCAGCAGCTGCAGGCCAAACCCTACGTTTTCAAGCGCACCTACAACAAGGACGGCGTCATCGACAAGGTGGTGGTGGCGCTGGACCTGCCGACCGATAAGGCGGCGACCATCAACCTGCACGGCGTGTTCGCCAACGGCCAGCGCGTGACCGACTACTACTCCGGCAAAACTGCCATCGTGCGCGGCGGCAGCGTCAATTTCGGCACCCGGAACGCGCTGGTGCTGATCGGCCAGTAAGCCGTGGCGTCCTAGTGCGGGCGCGCGCCGGCGCCGCTCATGCCGGCGGCGCGCCCGGCGCAGGCCGCGGCCTCCAGCGGCGCCGAAAACAGATAGCCCTGCGCCTCCTCGCAGCCGGCGCGGCGCAGGAAGTCCAGCGCCGCCTCGGTTTCCACACCCTCGGCCACCACGCGGTGGCCCAGATCCTGCGACAGCGTGATCATCGCCGTCACCAGCGCCTGCTGGCGGGCGTCGCCATCGAGCTGGCGGATGAAGGACTGGTCGATCTTGACCACGTCGGCCGGCATGGTTTGCAGGTAGGCCAGGCTGCTGTAGCCGGTGCCGAAATCATCGATCGCCAGGCCCACGCCCAGCGCGGCGATTTGCGCCAGCGTGGCGTGCGCCTTCAGCGGCTGCGCCATGATGGCGCTCTCGGTGATCTCCAGCTCCAGGCAATCGGCCGGCAACTGGTGGCGCGCCAGCGCGGCCGACACGGCGTCGGCAAATCCTGGCTCGGCCAGATTGGCGGCCGACACGTTGACCGACATCTGCAGCAGGATGCCGTCCGCGCGCCAGGCGCGCTGCTGGCGCAGCGCCATCTCCAGCACCCGCGCGGTGGTGGCCTGCGCCAGGCCGGAACGCTCGATGATGGGAATGAACTCGGCCGGACCGATGGCGCCCAGTTGCGGGTGGGTCCAGCGCAGCAGCGCCTCGGCGCCGACAACGCGGCCGCTGGCCACGTCCACGCGCGGCTGGTACACCAGGCGCAGCTGGTCGCCGCTCTCCAGTGCCGCCACGAAATCGTTCAGCAGGCGGAAGCGGCGCTGGTATAGCGCATCCTCCACCTGCGAATACACCGCCACGTGGGTCGGGCTATCGATGGCGTCGTGCGCCGCGCTTTGCGCCTGGCGCAGCACCGCCAGGCTGTCGGCGCGGCCGATCTCGAACGGCACCACGCCGGCCGACGGCGTGACCACGTGGCGCCCGCGGGCGATGGCCAGCGCCGCCTGCATGCGCGCCTCCACCAGCGGCAGCCAGCTTTTCAGCGTGGCGCCCGGCGGCGACAGCAGCATGAACTGCGCGGTGGCGACGTGATAGATGCGCCGGCCCGGCCCCAGCGTCTCGCGCAGCCAGCGCGCGGCGTCGGTCACCAGCTCGTCCAGGTAGGACGATTGCATGGCGCGCGCGGCGTGCGCCAACTGCTCCGGCGTGGCCAGGTTGACCAGCACCGCCAACCCCTGCTCGCCGCCGGCGGCATCGCGCTGCAGGTCGTCGAAATCCTCGCTGAACTGGTGGCGGTTGGGCAGGCCGCTGACGGCGTCGACCCGGCCCAGCGCATGCTGCAGCTCGATCTGCGCCATCACCATGCCGGCCAGATCGCACAGCGCGCTGATCTCCTGCGGCGTGGTCTGGCGCGGCGTTGTGCCCAGCACGCACATGGCGCCCAGGCAGTGGCCGTCGGCGGTGATCAGCGGCGCGCCGGCGTAGTAGCGGATGCCGCTGGCGGCCAGCGGGCTGTCGCGGTAATAGTCGTCCGCCATCAGGTCGGGGATGACCAGCAGGCCGCTGTCGTCGGCCACCTGGCCGCACGGCGCGCGCAGGCGCGGGATGCTGGTGTGCTCGACGCCGACGCGCGACTTGAACCACTGGCGGTCGGCGTCGGTCAGCGACACCGCCGCAATCGGCAACTGGAACAGATTGGCCGCCATGCGCGTGATGCGGTCAAAGGCCTCGCTGGGCGGCGTGTCCAGCAGGTGAAGTTTATACAGCGCGTCGAGGCGGCGCGCCTCGGCGAGTTCGCAGGTGGTGATGGGCGTCATGTGCAAGTCCGTAAGCGGTCAGGGTGCAATGCGGGCTTGGGCACTGACGAAGGTGGCGGGGAGCGGGGCGAGGGCTCGGGATGCTTGTAGAAGCATTCAATGATGTTTCCAGATGGAAACTGCATGGTAACACGATCCGGCCCGCGCCGCCCACATGATTAACTATGGACGCGATAGCGAAAACGGCGCGTCGGCCGGCGCCGTGCCGCGCTGCGTGTTGGGCCGCGCCGCCATGTCGAAGTCCAGCGTCGCGCCGCGGGTCAGTGCCGCGTGATCGAGCCAGTTGTGGGCGTAAGGCTGGCCGTTGACCTTGAGCGTCCGCACGTAGCGCTGGCTGTCGCTGTTGGCCGGCGCGTTAATGATGATGGTTTTGCCATTTTCCAGCCGCAGCGTGGCCTTCTTGAACAGCGGCGCGCCCAGCACGTACTGCGGCACCGCCGGCGTGACCGGGTAGAAGCCCAGCGCCGAGAACACGTACCAGGCCGAGGTCTGGCCATTGTCCTCGTCGCCGCAGTAGCCGTCCGGCGTGGCCTGGTACAGGCGGTTCATGGTTTCGCGCACCCAGTACTGGGTCTTCCACGGCGCGCCGGCGTAGCCGTACAGGTAGATCATGTGCTGGATCGGCTGATTGCCGTGCGCGTACTGGCCCATGTTCGCGATCTGCATTTCGCGGATCTCGTGGATCACCTCACCGTAGTAGCTTTCGTCAAAGGTCGGCGGCAGCGTGAACACCTGATCCAGCTTGGCGACGAATTTGTCGCGCCCGCCCATCAGCTGCATCAGGCCATCCACATCCTGGAACACCGACCAGGTGTAGTGCCAGCTGTTCCCCTCGGTGAAGGCGTCGCCCCACTTGAAGGGATTGAACGGCGCCTGGAAGCTGCCGTCCTGGTTACGGCCGCGCATCAGGCCCGTCTCCGGATCGAACAGCTTCTTGTAGTTCATGGCGCGCTGCTTGTAGATGGCGATTTCCGCTTCCGGCTTGCCGAGCGCCTTGCCCAGCTGCCAGATGGCGAAATCGTCGTAGGCGTATTCCAGCGTGCGCGCGGCGTTCTCGTTGATCTTGACGTCATACGGCACGTAACCTAGCTCGTTGTAGTACTGGACGCCCTTGCGGCCGACGGCGTCCATCGGCCCCTCGTGGCCGGCGCCGTGCTTGAGCGCCTGCCACAGCGTGTCGATGTCGTAGCCGCGCAGGCCCTTGACGTAGGCCTCGGCCACCACCGAGGCCGAGTTATTGCCGATCATGACGTTGGCCAGGCCGGGGCTGGACCACTCGGGCAGCCAGCCGCCTTCCTTGTAATCGTTGACCAGGCCCGCCTGCATCTCGCGGTTGATCGACGGGTACATCAGGTTGAGGAACGGGTAGAGCGCGCGGAAGGTGTCCCAGAAGCCGGTGCCGGCGAACATGTAGCCGGGCAGGACCTGGCCGTTGTAGGGGCTCCAGTGGACGATCTGGTTGTTGGCGTCGATCTCGTACAGCTTGTTTGGGAAGAACAGCATGCGGTACAAGCTGGAATAGAAGGTGCGCGTCTGGTCGACGCTGCCGCCTTCCACGCCGATGCGGCTGAGCGTCTTGTTCCACACCTCCCTGCCTTTTTGCGCGGTGGCGTCGAAGCTGTCGCCGGCCAGTTCGCGTTGCAGATTGAGTTCTGCCTGCTCCTCGCTGATGAAGGACGAGGCCACGCGCATGCCGACCTTTTCGCCCTTGTCGGTCTTGAAGCCGACCACCGCGCCGCTATGGTTGCTGGCCAGTTCCGTTACGCCGTCCACCAGCTTGTCGCCGCTCCAGATGCGGGCCGACGTGAACGGCTTGTCGAAATAGATGACGAAGTAGTTCTTGAAATTCTTCGGCAGCGGGCCGCGCGCATAGCGGGTGCTGTAGCCGACGATCTTGCGCTGCTCCGGCAGCAGCTTGACGTAGGAGCCCTTGTCGTAGGCATCCACCACCACGTAGGCCTCGTCGGTCTTCGGATACGTGAAGCGGAACTGCGCGGCGCGCTCGGTCGGCGCGATTTCGGTGGTCACATCCGAGTCGGCCAGGTAGACGCTGTAGTAGTACGGCTTGGCCACTTCCGCCTTGTGCGAGAACCAGCTGGCGCGGTCGTCCTGGGTGAAGCGCAGCTTGCCCGTCACCGGCATGATGGCGAACTGGCCGTAGTCGTTCATCCACGGCGATGGCTGGTGCGTCTGCTTGAAGCCGCGGATCTTGTCGGCGTCGTAGGTGTAGGCCCAGCCGTTGCCCATCTTGCCGGTTTGCGGCGTCCAGAAATTCATCCCCCACGGCAGCGCGATGGTCGGGTAGGTATTGCCGTTGGAGAGTTCCGGCTTGCTGGCGGTGCCCATCAGGGGATTGATCCAGTCGACCGGATCGGCGACCGGCGCGGCGGTGGCGGAGAGCGCAAACAGCAGGGCGGGCAATGCGAGCGTGTGCAGTTTCATGTCCTGGGGTGTGGTGGCTGACGATGACCTAGTGTAGCAGCCATGCCGCCAGCCCAAGCCGCCGGGACGCGGGCGGCGGCTTGTTTAACGCCGATTTACTAAACACCGTCATTCCGGCTGGCGCCGGAATGACGGGGGCGGGCGGGGCGCCGTCAGTTCTCCACGAAGACCACGGCGCTGCGCGGCGGCAGGGTGAAGGTGCCACTCAGCTTGTCGTAGCTGGCCTGCGCGGCCACGCGCTTGTCCGCCGCGTTGGCGCCGGTGTGGACCGGATGCAGCTGGTAGCGGCGGTTGCGTTCCTCGGTGGCGGTCACGCGCTGCTCGACCTTGTCGACGTTGATCAGGTAGACAATGCTCTTGAAGCGCGCCCCGGCGTAGCCCTTGCCGTCGAGGCGCGCGGCCACCACGGTCGGTACCTGCGACGGGCCGGTGTTGAGGAAGCGCAGGCGCTGCCGGATGTCGTTGGCGCTGCGCAGGCGGAACAAGGTGCTGCTGGCGCGGATCGCCAGCAGGTCACGGAAGGCGTCACGCGCGTAGGCGATGTCCGCCGGTGCCGGCTTGACGTTCGCGTTCAGCAGAACAGGCTTGAGCAGCGGCCAGTCCTTGCCGTTGTCGGCGGCCGGCGGCAGGCCGGTGCCGAAGTAGTTGTCTTGGTAGCTCCAGTCCAGGCGATTGAACCAGTCGCCCGATTCAAAGCTGTTGCGGTCCAGCGACTTGGAACGCAGGATGTCGAAGCCGGCGTGGAAGTAGGCCACGCCCTGGCTGAAGGCGTTGATGGCGGCGCCCAGCATCTGCACCTGCGCGCGCTCGCGCGGCGTGGTGGTTTGCGGCAGCTTGAGCGCGTCGATATCGAACAGCGTCTGGTTGTCGTGGTTCTCGACGTAGTTGACCACTTCGCCCGGCTCGCTGGCGTAGCCGGCCGGCTGGTTGCCGCCGTAGACGATGTCCTGCAGCGCCACGGTGTTGCCGTCGGCGGTGGTCAGCTGGTAGCCGCGGATGGTGCCGGCCAGGCCGACCTTGACCATGTCCGCCGCGCGCAGCAGGTCGGCGGCGGGGCGCTGGCCGGCCTGCTCGTTGGCGTCGTACACCAGGCCATTGATGTAGCCCTGCTGCGTGAACAGTTGCTGGCCGCTGTCGCCGGCGCCGCCGCCGCGTACGGCGTCGCGTCCGCGGTCGCTGAAGGTACCGATGCCGCTGCCGTTCAGCGACAGCTGCGAGGCCTGCACGAAGCGCGCGCCGTCGGCCACCTCGCCGAAGTTCCAGCCCTCGCCGATCAGGTTGATGTGACGGCCGGCGGCTTTATCGGCCCGCGCCTGCACCTGCTCCATCACCGCGCGCGGCTGGTGGCCCATCAGGTCGAAGCGGAAGGAATCGATCTTGTAGTGCCTGGCCCAGAAGGCCACCGAGTCCACCATCAGCTTGCCCATCATGAGGTTTTCGGTGGCGGTGTTGTCACAGCAGGTCGAGCGCTCGATCTCGCCCTTGGCGTTGAGGCGGTGGTAGTAGCCGGGCACCACGCGGTCCAGCACCGACTTCTCGTTCTGGCCGGCGATGAAGGTGTGGTTGTAGACCACGTCCATGCCGACGCGCAGGCCGGTGCGGTGCAGCGCCTGCACCATCTGGCGGAACTCGACGATGCGCCTGGCGCCGTCGGCCGGATCGGTGCTGTAGCTGCCTTCCGGCGCGTTGTAGTGGAACGGATCGTAACCCCAGTTGAAGCAATCCTTCAGTTTGACTTTTTCCACGGCGGCCTGCTGTTCCTCGCTGTCCGCCGCCGCCACCGGAATCTCCGGATCGGCGCAGCCTTGTTCCGGCACGCTGCCGATGTCGTACACGGGCAGCAGGTGGATGTCGGTCATGCCGGCCCTGGCCAGCGCGGCCAGGTGCTTCATGCCGTTGGACTTCGCCTCGGTGAAGGCCAGGTATTTGCCGCGATTGGCGGCGCTGACGGTGTTGTCGTTGATCGAGAAGTCGCGCACGTGCAGCTCGTAGACCGTCATGTCGGTTTGCGCGGCGACCTTATTCGGCGATGGCGTGCTGTCCCAGCCGGCCGGCTTGAATCTGGCGGCGTTCAGGTTGGCGACGTAGCTGCGCTTTGAATCGGTGGTCAGGCTGACCGAGTACGGATCGGTGACCAGGTTGCGGACGATGCCGGCGGTCGGCGTCATCACGTCGACCACATACTGGTAGTAGGGGCCGGGCGCGGTGGCCGACCAGATGCCGGTATTGTCGTCGCGCTGCATTGGCGTGATGGCGGTGGCCTTGCCGGCGCCGCTGGCGTAGGAACACACGGCCACGCCCTGCGCGGTCGGCGCCCACAGCTTGAAGGCGGTGCCGCGCGTGGTCACGGTGGCGCCCAAGTCGTCGGCCTTGGCGGCGCTGGCGTAGAGGTCATCCAGCGCGCCGGCGATCTGCAGCGTGGTGGCGTCGCGCACGGTGCCGTCCTCGGCCTCCTGTACCAGCAACACCTGCTGCGTCATCAGCCGGGCCGCGTTGGCGACGCTGAAGACGATGCCGTCGGCGGTGAACTTGAAGCGCTGCGCCACGCTGGCCGGCAGTTCGCCGTCGAAGCGCGACAGCGCGATGACGCCATCCTCGCCGGTCACGCGCGCGCCCGGCGCGGCGCGCAGCAACGCGCTGGACGAGTAATACAGCTTGAAGACGCCGCGCGCCGCATCGGCGCCCGGCCATTTGATTAGCTGGCGATTCAGCCAGTAGGCGCGCGCATCGACGGCGGGCGCGGCGTGCAGCGGCGAGGCGAACGGTCCATCACAATCCGCCAGCGTGGGCGCGGCCGACGCCGCGCAACACGTCAGCGCCAACGCGCCGCCCAACCAACCTGCCGCCCAACGCTTGCCAACCATCTGCCGTCTCCTGAAACATAAAAATTGGCGGCTATGGTACTCCAGAATTCACTGATTTGGCATTCGCCATCTACCGTGTAGGAATTTAGCGGTAGATGTGCCTTCGATGGCCTATCCCGACAACCAGTACATGCAGAATGCCATCCTGTATATCGCAAATGATGCGATAGTCACCGACGCGATAGCGCCAGTAGTTGCCAAGCCTGGCACCTGTCAGCGCTTTGCCGAGGCGACGCGGGTCAGCATGTGGTGCAACTTGCTGATCCATGTAGTCGAGGATGCGCCGCGCCGCAGCTTTGTCCAGCTTTGCCAGCTGACGCTGCGCCTGACGGGTATAGTCAATCTGCCAGGCCAAGATTTTTCCTGACCTGTTCTGATGAATAAACTGGTTCTTTGCCTTCGGCGACGCGACGCATGATGGTATCGGCGAAGTAAAGATCCTCCAGATCGTCGATGCCGCGTGAAATGAGTTCGTGAAGGTGGTCGTCGAGCGTCTTCCCTGTGCGCATGGCCAACTTTCTCAAGCGCTGTTCTATTTTTTCATCCAGTTCAACAGAAATCGCCATGGCGTGCCTCGTTTGGTTATGCCGTCTTGCGGTAATTATCCACCATCTTGTAGCGCAGGGCGTAGAGCGCGAACAGGGCGGCGACGATGGCGGCGAAGGCGGCGAACAGGAACATCTGGAAGGCGATCGGAGTCAGGCCGCTGCTGGCGATCCAGCCGCCCACCACGTCGTTCTTCACGCCCGCGTTCACGATCAGCACCCACAGGTTGCCGACCGTGACGGCCAGGTACCAGAAGCTGAGGATGATGCCCTTCATCGAGGCCGGCGCCTGGCTGTAGGCGAATTCCAGGCCGGTGGCCGACACCAGCACCTCGCCCAGGGTCAGCAGCGCGTAGGGCAGCAGCTGCCACAGGATGGAAACCTTGTCGCCGCCGTCCATCCACAGCTGGATCATGCCGATCACCACCCACGCCGCCGCCGAGAAGGCGATGCCCAGGCCCATGCGGCGCAGCGGCGTGGGCGTGATGCCGACTGCGCGCATCAGCGGGAACAAGGCAACGTTGTTGAACGGGATCAGCAGCATCACCAGGATCGGATTCACCGCCTGCATCTGCGCTGGCAGCAGCTTGAAATCCCAGCCGAACACCGACAGCAGCGGGCTGTCCATGGCGTTGGCCTGGACGATCCAGGTCGAGGCCTTCTGGTCGAACAGCGACCAGAACGGCGTGGTCAGCGCGAACACGATCAGGATGCGCAGCACCGAGCGCACGCCTTCCACCGCTTCATCGGTGTGCTGGCCGCGCGCGCGTTCCAGTTGCAGCGACACGCCGATGCCGCCAAACGCCAGCAGCAGCACCAGCGCCGTGCAGGCGGCGATGACGAAGCCCCAGGCCGGCGTCATGCACAGCGAGATCACGGCGGCGACCGCGCCGGCGCCGGCCACCATCAGGCCGGGCCGCGATTGGCCGGGCGCGCGCGCCAGCAGCGCGGTACGCGCCACGCTGCTGAAGGAATCCGGATTCGGCGCGGCCGGCGGCACGTGCACATACTTCTTGCGGCCGGCCCAGAACACCAGCGTGGCAATCGCCATCAGGATGCCCGGAATGCCGAACGCCACGGCCGGGCCGTAGTCGCGCAGGAATACCGGCATCAGCAGCGAGGCGAAGAAGGAGCCAAAGTTGATGATCCAGTAGAAGGCATCAAACACCACCTTGGCGCGGTTCTTGTTGGTCTGGTCAAACTGGTCGCCGACAAACGACACCACCAGCGGCTTGATGCCGCCCGAGCCGAACGCGATCAGCGCCAGGCCGAGGTAGAAGCCCTCCAGGTTGTGCTCGAAGATCGCCAGGCAGGCGTGGCCGGCCACGTAGATCAGGCTGAACCAGAACACCGTCTTGTACTTGCCCCAGAAGCGGTCGGCGATCCAGCCGCCCAGCAGCGGGAAGAAGTAGACGCCGATGACGAAGGTGTGGAACACGTGCTTGGCTTCGGTGGCGCGGTCGCCGACCGGAATGAACAGCAGAAGCGTGCTGAGAAGGAAGGGCGTCAGGATGTTGCGCATGCCGTAAAAGCTGAAACGCTCGCAGCCTTCGTTGGCGATGATGTAGGGAATTTGCCGGGGCATCGGCCCGTTGCCGTTGGTGCTCACTGTCTGTTCACTCCTGAAGTTGTGTAGTTTGACTACTATTTTTTATGTCAAGGATTCCGGTTGGAATACCTAAGCTTTTGTTTTTAAAGGTTTATGGCCGGTTTTTGTATGGTCGGGCGCTGATTGAAAAATCTATTTTCGTGATGTATATTCTCTACAAAAAATAAACCACAGCCAGCCAACCCCGGATTTTCTTATGACTAAGCAACTTACTCAAGTGTCCCCACACCCCGCCGACTGGTATCGCGACGCGATCATCTACCAGGTTTATCCGCGCAGCTACATGGACAGCAACGGCGACGGCGTGGGCGACCTTCCGGGCATCACGGCAAAGTTGGACTATATCGCATCGCTGGGCGTGGACATCGTCTGGATTTCGCCATTCTTCAAATCGCCGATGAAAGACTTCGGCTACGACATCGCCGACTACTGCGACGTCGATCCGCTGTTTGGCACGCTGGCCGACTTCGACGCGCTCATCGCCAAGGCGCACAGCCTGGGCCTGAAGATCATGATCGACCAGGTGATGGCGCACACGGCGGAAGAGCATCCGTGGTTCAAGGAGAGCCGGTCGAGCCGCGACAACCCCAAGGCCGACTGGTACGTCTGGTCCGATCCCAAGCCGGACGGCAATCCGCCGAACAACTGGCTGTCGGTGTTCGGCGGCTCGGCCTGGCAGTGGGATACCCGCCGCCGCCAGTACTACATGCACAATTTCCTGGTCAGCCAGCCGCAGCTGAACTTCCACAATCCGGCCGTGCAGCAGGCGCACCTGGACGCGCTGCGTTTCTGGCTGGAGCGCGGCGTCGACGGCATCCGTCTCGACGCCTGCAACTACCACTTCCACGACCGCCAGCTGCGCGACAACCCGCCGGCCACCAACCGCGATTCGATCACCGTCACCGACGTCAACCCGTACGGCATGCAGGCGCATGACCACGACAAGACGCAGCCGGAAAACGTGCCCTTCCTGAAGAAGCTGCGCGCGCTGCTGGATGAATACAAGGCGGTGTCGATCGGCGAGGTGGGCTCGGACGATTCGCTGGCCACCATGGCCGAGTACACCGAGGGCGGCGACAAGCTGCACATGGCGTACAGCTTCAACCTGCTGGTCAACCAGCTGTCGTCGCATTACATCCGCCAGCAGGTCGAGCAGTTTGAACAGCGCGTCAAGGGCGGCTGGGCCTCGTGGTCGGTCGGCAATCACGACGTGCCGCGCGTGGCTTCGCGCTGGGGTGGCCCGGCGGCGCCGCAGGCCTTCGCCAAGCTGGCGCTGGCGATGCAGTTGTCGCTGAAGGGCACGCCGTGCCTGTACCAGGGCGACGAGCTGGCGTTTGCCGAGGCGGATGTGCCGTTCGAGCTGCTGCAGGACCCGTATGGCATCACCTTCTGGCCGGAGTTCAAGGGCCGCGATGGCTGCCGCACGCCGATCGCCTGGACCGATGGCGCCAACGGCGGCTTCACCACCGGCAAGCCGTGGCTGCCGGTGTCGCCGGACCACCTGGCCAAGGCGGCCTCGGTGCAGGAGGGGGATCAGGAGTCGACGCTGGCCTTCACCCGCGCGTTCACCGCCTGGCGCCGCAAGCATCCGCAGCTGCTGCGCGGCGATATCGTGTTCTTCGATACGCAGGACCAGGTGCTGGCGCTGCGCCGGGATCTGGCCGGCGAGCGTGGCATGCTGGCCGTGTTCAATCTGAGCGGCGAGGCGCAGACAGTCGATCTGCCGGTTAGCGTGGGTGCCGAGCCGTTGTCTGGTCACGGACTGCCGGGCACGGCGGACGGCGGCAAGGTCCAGCTGCCGCCTTACGGCGCCTGGTTCGCCTACGCCGCCTAACAACGTCATTCCGGCGCACGCCGGAATGACATAGTGGTAAGTCAACATTTCAGGTATGCTTCCGCCAACTGTCCGGACTGAACGACGATGAAACAAGCTGAAGTGGATCAAAAACTGAACCGTACCGCCTTCGCCGACGGCCCGCGCCTGCTGGCCGACATCGGCGCCACCCATGCCCGCTTTGCCCTGCAGACCGCGCCCGGCGAATTCCGCGCCGTGCGCGTGCTCAAGTGCGACGACTACCCGGACATCGTGGCCATGCTGCGGTCCTACCTGTCGGACCACGCCGGCGTCAATCTGAACCACGCGGCGCTGGCCGTCGCCAACCCGGTCAGCGGCGACTACATCCGCATGACCAACCGCGACTGGGAATTCTCCACCGACGAAGTACGGCGTGCGCTCGGCCTGCACACGCTGCTGGTGGTCAACGACTTCACCGCGCTGGCGATGTCGCTGCCGGGCCTCAAGCCGGCCGACCTGATGCAGGTGGGCGGCGGCAAGCCGGCGCCGAATTCGGTCATCGGCGTGCTCGGTCCCGGCACCGGCCTCGGCGTGTCGGGCGTGATCCCGACCGTCGACGGCTTCGTCACGCTCGGCTCGGAAGGCGGCCACACCAACTTCGCCCCGGCCGACGAGCGCGAGTACGCGATCCTGCAATACGCGTGGCAAACCTGGTCGCACGTGTCGACCGAGCGCCTGATCTCCGGCCCCGGCATGGAAATCATCTACCGCGCCATCGCCAAGCGCAACGGCCGCCAGGTGCGCGATCTGACCTCGCAGGAAATCATCTCCGGCGCGCTGACCGACAAGGACCCGCTGTGCCTGGAAGTGCTGGAATGCTTCTGCGCCATGCTGGGCGGCGCCACCGCCAACCTGGCCGTGACGCTGGGCGCGTTTGGCGGCATGTTCATCGGCGGCGGCATCGTGCCGCGCCTGGGCGAGTGGTTCACCTCGTCGCCGTTCCGCGCGCGCTTCGAAGCCAAGGGCCGCTTCACCAGCTACCTGGCCGAGATTCCCACCTACGTCATCACCACGCCCAACCCGGCCTTCTACGGCGTGGCGACCATCCTGTCCGAACACCTGCGCGGGCGCAGCGGCGCCAACACGCTGATGGAGCGCGTGCAGCATCTGCAGCACGAGCTGACGCCGGCCGAGCAGCGCGTCGCCCAGCTGGTGCTGGAGCAGCCGCGCCTGGTGCTGAACGAACCGATCGCCGACATCGCGCGCCTGGCCGAGGTCAGCCAGCCGACCGTGATCCGCTTCTGCCGCTCGCTGGGCTTCCTCGGCCTGGCCGACTTC
Source organism: Duganella sp. 1224 (assembly GCF_013408245.1). Taxonomy (GTDB): domain Bacteria; phylum Pseudomonadota; class Gammaproteobacteria; order Burkholderiales; family Burkholderiaceae_D; genus Rugamonas. The sequence goes on along the minus strand of NZ_JACBYS010000002.1, from coordinate 356,130 downwards.
AAACTGAAATTTGCCAGCAGCCTGACCGGTGCCATTCCGGTGCGCCATAGCCAGGTGCGGGTCAGCGACAGCACGCACGACCTCAGCGCCAAGGTCATCGACAACACCGTATCGGCGATCCTGAAATTCCGCGACCAGCTGGACGTGCGCTCGCTGGACAAGGCGATCGCGCTGGTGGCCAAGGCCAAGCGCGTCGAGTTCTACGCCATGGGCAACTCGCGCGTGGTGGCGCTGGACGGCCAGCACAAATTCTTCCGCTTCCGCATTCCCACCGCGGCCTACGGCGACTCGCACCTGCTGACGCTGGCGGCCGAGCTGCTGAAACCGGGCGACGTGGTGATCGCGATCTCGAATTCCGGCAAGCTGCCGGACCTGCTGGCGGCGGTGGACGCCGCGCGCGCGGCCGGCGCCGACGTCATCGCCATTACTTCCAGTAACTCGGCGCTGGCGAAAAAGGCCAGCGTGTGCCTGGCGGTCGACCACACGGAAGACAGCACCACCTTCCTGTCGATGATCTCGCGCATCCTGCAACTGCTGCTGATCGACATCTTGTCGGTGGGCATTTCGCTTGACGCGCAGAACGCGCGGCTGGTGGTCGAGCACAAGAGCAGCAATGGCGAGGCCGACAACCGCCGGCTGCTGATTTCGCACCTGGACGGCTAGGCACTCCACCGATCGAGGTATTTTCTCAAGTTGCGACTTTTAGTGGCGATATCGTGCTCATCAACTCAACACATCAGGGAGCACGATCATGGCTATTTCGGGCATCAACTCAGCAAGCGGCGGCTATTCTGCCGCCCCAAGCAACAATGACAGCGCCGGCGCCGCCAAGCCGGCGGTAACGTCAACGCCAAGCGGCGACGGCAAGTCGTCGATCGTCACGCTCAGCGACGGCAGTTCCATGAACGTGATTGAGCGCGACGCCAGCGCGCTGAAAGCCACGCCGTTGGCGGTGCTGCGGTCGCCGGAGATGCTGGTGGCGGGCGACGGCAACCAGGACCAGCAAATCGACGCCGACGAATTCGGCAAGCAACTGGCGCGCATCGGCGTCAGCGCCGACGACGCGAAAAAACTGTTCGCCACCTTCGACGCCTCGGGCGACGGCAAGGTCTCGCCGGACGAATACATCCAGGGCGTCAAGGACAGCATCGCCAGCGGCAACGACCTGTTCAAGAACCTGCTGAACTCCTACATCAACGGCGACGACGGCCACCTCGACCTGAACGCCTACGCCGCCTTCATGCAAAAGGGCAAAGAGCTGGCCGCCCAATACGCCAAACAATCCGGCAACGAGCGCTAAACTCCGGGGTCAGGTCCTCCATTTCTACACGACCTCTGCCGTACGCACGCGTACGGCAGAGGTCGTGTAGAAATGGAGGACCTGACCCCGGAGTGTGGAGATGTGTTAAGATATATCGTATTAAGTTATATCTTAAGGAGTTTATCGTGTTTGGATTCCATCACCATCATCACCCGCACGGCCCGCATGGCCATCACCACCACCACGGCGGTCCCGGCCCGCGCGGCCGGGGCCCGAAGATGTTCGACGCCGGCGCCATGCGCTATGTCGTGCTGCAATTGATCGCCGAGAAGCCGCGCCACGGCTACCAGATCATCAAGGAGCTGGAGCAGCGTTCCGGCGGCGGCTATTCGCCCAGCCCGGGGGCGATCTATCCGCTGCTGTCCATGCTGCTGGACATGGGCCACGTGGTCGCCTCCGCCGACGGCAACAAGAAGCTGCACACCATCACGCCGGAGGGCGAGGCCTTCCTGGCCGAGAACCGCCAGTTCGTCGACGCCATCCTGGCCCGCCTGACGGAAGGCGACGCGCACCGCGACGGCCTGCGCGCCGTCATGCACGAGCTGAAGCACGCCGCCATTGAGCAGGCGCGCGCCAGCCACCACAGCCCGGAACGCATCGAGCAGATCCGCGCCATCCTGCGCAAGGCGGCCGAGGACATCAACGCGCTATGAGCCTGCCCCTGACTCCGGCGCGCGAGCGCCTGGTGCTGTGGCTGCTGGCGCTGACGCAGTTCACCGTCATCATGGATTTCATGGTGATGATGCCGCTGGCGCCGCAGCTGATGCACGCGTTTGCCATCGAGCCGGCCGCCGTGTCGGGCGCGGTGTCGGCCTACGCCTGGTGCGCCGGCCTCTCCGGCCTGGCGGCGGCGATGTATATCGACCGCTTCGACCGCCGCAAGCTGCTGCTGACCGTGTTTGCGTTGTTCACGCTGTCCAACCTGGCGTGCGCGGTCGCGCCCAACTTCCATGTGCTGGTGCTGTCGCGCGCGTTCGCCGGGCTGACCGGCGGCATCCTCGGCGCCATCGTCATGGCCATCATCGGCGACCTGATTCCGGCCAACCGGCGCGGCGCCGCCACCGGCATCGTCATGACCTCGTTCAGCATGGCCTCGGTGGCCGGCGTGCCGACCGGGGTCATGCTGGCCGCCCACTATGGCTGGGCGTCGCCGTTCTACATCCTGGTGCTGTGCTCGCTGCCGATTCTGCTGCTGGCCGCGCGCGTGCTGCCGGCGCTGGACAGCCACCTGCCCAACCGCGTGCCGCTGGCCGAGGTGCTGCCCAACCTGGTGGCGCTGTACCGGAAGCCGCAACACCTGAAGGCCTTCCTGCTGTCGGTGGTCAACATGATGACCGGCATGATGGTGATTCCCTTCATCTCGCCTGTGCTGGTCAGCAACGTCGGCCTGCAGCCGGCCGAGATCACCTATGTGTACCTGGCCGGCGGCCTGGCGACCTTCTTCACCGCGCGCCTGATCGGCAAGTGGTCGGACCGGTATGGCGCGCAGAAGGTGTACCGCATCGTTTCGCTGCTGTTCATTGTGCCGGTGCTGTTCATCACCCACATGCCGGTGGTGCCGCTGGTGGGCGTGATGCTGTTCTTCCCGTTCTTCATGGTGCTGGCGTCGGGCCGCAATATTCCGATGCAGGCGCTGATGACCACGGTGCCGGAGCCAGCGCGGCGTGGCGCCTTCCTCAGCGCCAACTCGGCGATCCAGCAGATGGGCACCGGCATCGGCGCGCTGCTGGGCGGGCTGACCTTGCACACGGCGGCGTCCGGCCATATCGCCGGCTATGGGCTGAATGGCTGGATTGCCGCCGGGCTGGCGGTGCTGACGGTGCTGTGGGTGGGGCAGGTGCGCGGCGCCGCCGCGCCGGCGGCGCCGGCGGGGGAGGCCAAGGCGGCCTAGTGTGGCTTAGTGCGGCGCCGGGGCGTCGAAGCTGGTGCGCTTGTCCGGATGCTTTTCGCGGCGCCAGCGTCCCAGGCTGATGACCTCGTCGTTGGCGGCGTCCTCCACCAGGATTTCATCGTCGCTGGAGGACACCAGGAAGCTTTCCCAGCGCAGCGCCGACTCGGCGCTGTTTTCCACGAAGCTGAACTGCCAGTAGTTCTTGCCGTTCAGCTTGCGTGGCACCGGGTCGTATTCCAGCAGGCCGCCGTGGGCCTTGCCATTGGTATTTTTTTCGATCAGCGCCGACCAAGCTTGCAGTTCCGGCAGCGCCATCAGGGCGGCCGCGCCTTGCTCCTTGGTACGGATGGCGCGCGGTTCGCCCGGCGGCGCCGGATCCTTGATCTCGGCCGGGCGCTGCGGCGTGGCGGCCGGCGCCGGCTTTTTGGCCGAGGCCGCGCTGCTGGCGCTGGATGGCGCCGTCACCGGCGCCTTGACCACCACGTGCGATTCAGCGGTGGGCGAGCTGGCGAAGTAGGCGGCCAAACCCAGCGCAATGACGGTCGTGGCGACGCCGGCGATGACCAGTTTGCGGGAGGACTGCTTGCTTAATTCCATGAGGGGATTCAGAAGACGGATTTTATAGTCGGCCATACTAAACTAAAGGCATCTCAGGGGCAACTTTTGCCCGTTTTTTACGCGATTTTGCTTGTCTCGTTGCTATTGTTCCGTGACTTGCCTATATTATTTTGGTATTACTCCGGCGCGATAATTCATTGGCTGTTGAGGGCGGTTTTTCGTACCATCGAGGCAGCATCAGTAAAGGATATGCCTGTGAACAAGCACATAGTGGGGATCGATTGGGGCACCAGCAACCGGCGCGCCTATCTGATAGATCAGACCGGCGCCTGCCTGGCCGAGCATGAGGATGGCCTGGGCATGCTGGCGGTCGGCGGGCGCGAGCACTTCGGCGCCGCGCTGGCCGGCCTGCTGGACGCCATGCGGCTGCCGGCCGACGTGCCGGTCATCATGTCCGGCATGGTGGGCAGCGCCTCCGGCTGGCAGGAAGTCGGCTACCTCGACGCCTCGGTGCCGCTGGAACAGTTGCCGCGCCACCTGGCGCCGGTCACCGACCCGGCCTGGGCCGGCCGCGCCACCATCGTGCCCGGCTATGTGTACCGCCACGGCGCCGCCGCCGACGTCATGCGCGGCGAGGAAACCCAGTTGCTGGGCGCGGTCCTGCAGGGCCACCGCGACGGCTGGCTGGTGCTGCCAGGCACCCACAGCAAGTGGGTGCTGCTGCGCGACGGCGTGATCCAGTCGTTCGCCACCTACATGACCGGCGAGTTGTTTGCCATGCTGTCCAAGGGCGGCACGCTGGCGGCGATGATGGGCGGCGACAGCAGCGATGCCGAGGGCTTTGCCACCGGCCTCCACCAGGCGGCGCGCCACGAGCCGCTGTCGAACAGCCTGTTCCGTGTACGGGCCGGCGTGGTGTCGCGCGCGGCGCCTGCCGAGCAGGCGGCCGCCACCGTCAGCGGCTTGCTGATCGGCGCCGAATTTGCCGCCGCCGCGCGCGCGGCCGAAGGGCAGGGCATCGCCGTCATCGGCTCGCCGGCGCTGGCCGCGCGCTATGCGCTGGCCGCCCGCCACTTTGGCTTGCACTGCGCAGTGCTGGACCCACATCAGGTGTACTGCACCGCCATTTCCCAATTCCTTAAGGCCTGATCATGACGACTGTTTCCCATCCCAATACACCGCTGGTCGCCATCCTGCGCGGCCTCGATCCCGCCGAGGCGGCCGATGTGGCCAAGGTGCTGCACGCGGCCGGCTTCCGCGCGCTGGAAGTGCCGCTGAACCGGCCGGGCGCCATCGAGGCCATCCGGGCCATCGTCGCGTTGAACCTGCCGGACACGCTGGTCGGCGGCGGCACCATGCTCACTGTCGAGCACGTGGAAGCCGTGCACGCGGCCGGCGGCCGCCTGCTGGTGTCGCCGAACTGCGTGCCGGCGGTGATCCGCCGCGCCGCCGATCTCGGCATGTACTGCGCGCCGGGCGTGGCCACGCCGACCGAGGCGTTTGCCGCGCTGGACGCCGGCGCCCACGCGCTGAAGATTTTCCCGGCCGAGTCGGTCGGCCACGGCGGCATCAAGGCACTCAAGAGCGTGCTGCCGGCCGGCACGCCGGTGTGGCCGGTCGGCGGCGTGGCGCCGGACACCATGGCCGACTGGGTCAAGGCCGGCGCCACCGGTTTCGGCATCGGCGGCGCGCTGTACACGCCCGGCGTCACGCTGGCGCAATTGCAAGAACGCGCGGCATCCTTCGTCAACACCTGGCGCGCTTTGGCCGTATGATGGCGGCTGTCTAATTTAACCGGATCGAACTGATGAGCAAGCATGATGTGCAGTGCCTGTGGGACGTGGGCGCGCAACTGGGCGAAGGCCCGCTGTGGGTGGCGGAACAGAACCGCCTGTACTTTGTCGACCTCAAGAACCAGACCCTGCACTCGGTGGACAGCGCCGGCGGCGCGCGCCGCAGCTGGACCATGCCGGACTACATCTGCTGGCTGATCGCCCGCCGCGACGGCGACGGTTTCATGGCCGGCCTGCGCGACGGCATCGCCCGCGTGTGGCTGGAGCCGGAACTGCGCATCGAGTACCTGCACCGTCCGTTCGCCGAGGGCAGCGGCCTGCGCATGAACGACGCCAAGGTCGACAGCGCCGGCCGCATCTGGGCCGGTTCCATGCACAACACCGACTACGCGCAGGCGGTCGGCACGCTGTTCCGCCTGGACACCGACCACCAGCTGCACGCGGCCGACAACGAATACCACATCTGCAACGGCCCGACCTTCAGCCTGGACGGCGCCACCATGTACCACACCGACAGCTACGAAGGCCGCACCTACGCCTATCCGCTGGCCGCCGACGGCACGCTGGGCGCGCCGCGCGTGTGGCGCCAGTTCGGCGACGGCGAAGGCTCGCCGGACGGCATGACGGTCGACAGCGCAGGCTGCGTGTGGATCGCCCAGTGGGGCGGCAGCCGCGTCTGCCGTTATTCGCCGGAGGGCGCGCTGCTGGAGACGATCACCGTGCCGGTGCGCAATCCCGCCTCCTGTACCTTCGGCGGCGATGACCTGAAAACGCTGTTCATCACCACCGCGCGCGAGGACAACACGCCCGAGCAACTGGCCGCCCATCCGCTGACCGGCGCCGTCTTCGCCGTGCGCGTTGACGTGCCCGGCGTACCGGCCGCGCGCTTCGGCTAACCCGACATCTCAACTCTTTGCGATGGGCGGCGTGCGGCTGGCGTTCGCCCTGTCCGCACGTGGCGCCACGTTTGCCAACGGCGCCGATCTCAGCAGGGGCAGCCAGCAGGAATCGAGCGGGTAGGGCGCGATGGACGCCAGCGGCAAGTTCACCATTGCGCTCGATCCGTGCTAAGGCCAGGCTTGCGGGATTGGGCTGATCCGGCGAGAATGCGGTCATGCTGAATTCCACCCTCAACTATCTTCATCTGACCCCTTCCAGCGACTTGCCGGCGCTGGAAGGCTTGCGCCAGTTCAAAACCATCCTCGTCGCCGACGCCGACGTGCAGGAGCCGATGATGTGGGACGTCAGCCGCTGGCTGATCGACTCCGGCAGCCTGTACGTGCTAGTGTGGGGCCAAGACAGCGAACAGTGGCGCGAGGCGATCGAGGACGCGGCGCTGGAGGCTGTCAACTACGAAGACGTCCCCGACGAGCGCCGCGTGCTGGTCACCGCGCACGAGGACGATGAGCTGGACGAAGTCTTCTGGTACGCCCGTCACCGCGCCGCGCACCCGGCCGACCTGAAGCACACCCTGATCCTCCACATCGCCGACGCCCCGCGCCGCGAAGACCTCGAAGCCGCCTACAGCGACGCCTGAGTCACCCCAGGCACCTCCGCATGCCGGCATGCAGCCGGCGCAGTAGCCAGGCAAGCCGGGCGTTCGCCCGGCGCGCCCGGTGGTGACGGTCGTTCCCGCCTTTACCCGCGCCAGGATGGGGCGATTATTTCGGCGCGCCGGCGGGCACGGTGGTCAGCACGTCGTCGTCGCTGCTCCACGCGGGCGAGGTGACGGCGTAAAACGTCAACGGCACGCCCTTGCTGGCGCGGATCGAGCGCACGGTGGCGGGCTGGATGACGATGTACGAACCCGGCTTCACCGCCTGCACCTTGCCATCGGTCCAGACCTCGCCCTCGCCGCTCAGCACGAAGAACGATTCCTCGCCCAGCTTGTTATGGCTCCAGGCGCTGGCCTTGCCCGGTTCCAGGCGGAACAGCGCCACGCTGACCTTGTCGCTGCGGGCGCCGGCCGGCGCGGTACGGCCGCTCAGTTCCCACAGCGTGACGCCGGGCGCCGCCTGAATCGCGGTCAGTTGATCGGGATGCAGCACCGGCGGCAACGCCTGCGCCATGGCCAGCGCCGGCAAGGCGGCGAACAGAAGAGGAAGTAATTTCATAAGCACCAGTGTAACAGACGAAAAAAAGCCCGCGTCGCCGAAGCTGCGCGGGCTTTTGTTGGCAGGCTAAGTCAGCCGGCCGGCAGGATTACATCATGCCGTCCATGCCGCCCATACCGCCCATGCCACCCATACCGCCCATGCCGCCGGCTGGTTTGTCTTCGACCACCTCAGCCACCATGCAATCGGTGGTCAGCATCAGGCCGGCGATCGATGCGGCGTTTTGCAGCGCCGAACGGGTCACCTTGGCTGGATCCAGCACGCCCATTTCAACCATGTCGCCGTAGGTGCCGTTGGCGGCGTTGTAACCGTAGTTACCCGAGCCGGCCAGTACCGCGGCCACCACCACCGACGCTTCTTCGCCGGCGTTCTGGACGATCATGCGCAGCGGCTCTTCCATCGCGCGCAGCACGATCTTGATGCCGGCGTCCTGGTCGGCGTTGTCGCCTTTCAGGCCTTGCACTTGGGCGCGGGCGCGCAGCAGGGCAACGCCGCCGCCTGGCACGATGCCTTCTTCGACGGCAGCGCGGGTCGCGTGCAGCGCGTCTTCCACGCGGGCTTTCTTCTCTTTCATTTCCACTTCGGTGGCGGCGCCAACCTTGATCACTGCCACACCGCCGGCCAGCTTGGCCACGCGCTCTTGCAGTTTTTCACGGTCGTAGTCCGAGGTCGCTTCGTCGATCTGCACGCGGATCTGCTTGACGCGGCCTTCGATCGCGGCAGCCTGGCCAGCACCGTCGATAACGATGGTGTTTTCCTTGCCCACTTCGATGCGCTTGGCCTGGCCCAGCTCTTCCAGGGTGATTTTTTCCAGGGTCAGGCCGACTTCTTCCGCCACCACCTGGCCACCGGTCAGGATGGCGATGTCTTCCAGCATGGCCTTGCGACGATCGCCGAAGCCAGGGGCTTTCACGGCAACGGTCTTCAGGATGCCGCGGATGTTGTTGACCACCAGGGTCGCCAGCGCTTCGCCTTCGATGTCTTCAGCGATGATCAGCAGCGGACGGCCGGCCTTGGCCACTTGCTCCAGTACTGGCAGCAGGTCGCGGATGTTCGAGATTTTCTTGTCGCACAGCAGGACGAACGGGTTGTCCAGCGCGGCAACTTGTTTTTCCTGGTTGTTGATGAAGTACGGCGACAGGTAGCCACGGTCGAACTGCATGCCTTCCACGATGTCCAGCTCGTCGTTCAGCGACTTGCCGTCTTCCACGGTGATCACGCCTTCCTTGCCGACTTTTTCCATCGCTTCAGCGATGCGCTCGCCGATCGAGGTGTCCGAGTTGGCCGAGATCGCGCCAACCTGGGCGATTTCTTTCGAGGTGGTGGTTGGCTTGGCGATTTTCTTCAGCTCTTCCACGGTAGCGGCGACAGCCTTGTCGATGCCGCGCTTCAGGTCCATCGGGTTCATGCCGGCGGCCACGAATTTCATGCCTTCGCGCACGATGGCCTGGGCCAGCACGGTCGCGGTGGTGGTGCCGTCACCGGCGTTGTCGCTGGTGCGCGAGGCCACTTCCTTGACCATCTGCGCGCCCATGTTCTGCAGCTTGTCTTTCAGTTCGACTTCCTTGGCAACCGACACGCCGTCCTTGGTGACGGTCGGGGCGCCGAACGAGCGCTCCAGCACCACGTTGCGGCCTTTCGGGCCCAGGGTCACTTTTACCGCGTTGGCCAGGACGTTGACGCCTTCAACCATTTTGGCGCGCGCTGCGTCGCCGAAGATCACTTCTTTAGCTGCCATGTTTATTACTCCTTGAGGTGTTAGGTGGGATCAGTTCAGCCAAGCATTACTTGGTGACGATCGCCATGATGTCTTCTTCGCGCATGACCATCAGTTCCTGGCCGTCGATCTTGACGGTCTGGCCGGCGTACTTGCCGAACAGGACGCGGTCGCCTACTTTGACATCCAGCGGACGGACTTTGCCGTCGTCCAGGATCTTGCCATTGCCAACAGCCAGGACTTCGCCTTGGTCTGGTTTCTCAGCAGCCGCATCAGGGATGATCAGGCCGGACGCAGTTTTGGTCTCTTGGTCCAGACGTTTGACGATGACGCGATCGTTCAAAGGGCGAAGGTTCATACAAAACTCCTTAATTTTTTAGCAATGATACAGTGTGTTGGTAGTTGGGTGTGTTGTTAGCACTCATCCCTAACGAGTGCCAATTATAGGGATGACCTTGGGGCATTTCAAGGCGCGCAAGCTTGCGAAACCTCAAAAAGAAGCGAAAATAGTATCGATATGACTACAACACATGCTCTGCACCGTGAATTTGCGCCGCCGGAGGCGCTGCGCGGCGCCATCCGCTGCCTGTGGCATACGCGCCGGCCGTTCACCGGACCGCGTTTCGAGATCGTGCCCGACGGGTATGCGGAAATCATCTTTTACGTCGGCAGCTGTTATCTCGATGGCAAGCCGCTGCCGTCGCCGTTCCTGATGGGCCTGCTCGACCAGCCGGTGGTGCTGACCACCGATGGTCCGCTGGACGTGCTGGGCGTGCGCTGCTATCCCTGGACGGTGTTCGAGCTGCTCGGCCTGCCGCCGGGACGGGAAGGCGTGCGGACGTTCGCGCATCCGGTGGCGCGGCTGCAGACGCCGTTGGCGGCGTGTGTGGCCGAGGGCAGCATCGACGACGCGGTAGCCTTGCTGGCGCGCTATTTCAGCGGCGCGCCGCCGGCCGCGCCGGACGGCACGCTGTTCAAGGCCGGCGCGGCAATGCTGGCCGCGCGCGGCGCGCTGCCGGTCAGCGCGGTGGCGGCGGCCGCGCACGCGACGGTGCGCACGCTGGAGCGCAAGTTCAAGCAATCGTCCGGCCGGACGGTGAAGGACGTGTCGGGGCTGATGCGCTTCGAGCAGGCGCGCAACCGGCTGTGGGCCGAACCGGACACCAGTCTGGCCGCGCTGGCGCAATCGCTGGGCTACACCGACCAGTCGCACCTGACGCGCGAGTTCAAGCGTTACAGCGGCATGACACCGGCCGCCTTCGCCCGCAAGCGCCGCCCGTAAAACCTAAAACCGGGGTCAGTGCCGACATTCGGACACGAACACAACCGTAGAGCGGCATTACGGTTGTGTTCGTGTCCGAATGTCGGCACTGACCCCGATGTTGGGGTTTGTCGCGTTTGTACAATCCGGCCGGGCCGGCGCTGCTTAGACTGGCGGGCATGAAAACTTACGACATCATTATTTCTGGCGCCGGCCCGGTCGGCTTGTTTCTCGCTGGCGAGCTGGCGCTGGGCGGCTGCGCCGTGCTGGTGCTGGAGCAGGCGGCGCGGCCGGACGCGCCGTTGAAGCGGCTACCGTTTGGCCTGCGCGGCTTGAACGCGCCGTCGATCGAGGCGTTGGACCGGCGCGGGCTGCTTGAGCAGCTTGAGGTGCCGCAGCGGCATCCGGCCGGCCACGTGGGCGCAGGACAGGGTGGACACTTCGCCGGTATTCCGTTCCTGCAGTCCGATATCGATACCGCGCAATGGCCGCGCCGCTTGCCGACGTCCACGCCGTTCACCTTGCCGGTCGAAGTGGCGCAGTTGGAGGCGCTGCTGACACGCCGCGCGCAGTCGCTGGGCGTGGCGATCCGCCGTGGCGCCGGCGTCATCGGGGCCGGACAGGATGCTGCCGGCGTCACCGTGCACGCCGGCGCCGCCGCCTTCCGCGCGCGCTGGCTGGTAGGCTGCGATGGCGCGCGCAGCGTGGTGCGCAAGGCCGGCGGTTTCGATTTCGCCGGCACCGAGCCGGCGTTCACCGGCTACACGCTGCACGCCGAGCTGGCCGGCGCCGAGCCCTTGGGCGTCGGCCGCCACGTCACGCCGCGCGGCATGTATCTGCAGTCGCAGCCCGGCTACCTGGTGCTGCAGGATTTTGACGGCGGCGCGTTTCATCAGCGCGGCGAGGCGGTCACGCGCGAGCATGCGCAGGCGGTGCTGCGCCATATCTCCGGCCTGGACGTGACCATCACCGCGCTGCACGTGGCCAGCACCTGGACCGATCGCGCGCGCCAGGCCACCCATTACCGCAACGGCCGCATCCTGCTGGCCGGCGACGCCGCGCACATCCATTCGCCACTGGGCGGGCAGGGACTGAATCTGGGGCTGGGCGATGCGATGAATCTGGGCTGGAAGCTGGCCGCCACCGCCCGCGGCGATGCGCCGGATGGGCTGCTGGATAGTTACGAGGCGGAGCGCCATCCGCTCGGCGAGCGTGTGCTGGACTGGTCGCGCGCACAGGTGGCCATCATGCGCCCCGGCCCCGAGGCGCGCGCGCTGCATGCCATCTTCCGCGATCTAATCGGCACGCGCGATGGCGCGACCTACGTCGCCAGCCGCGTGTGGGGCATCCACGCCAGCAGCGTGCCGAATGTTGTGATCGATGGCGTGACGGTGAATCAGATGCTGCGCGACGGCCACGGCATGCTGTTGGACTTCGATGCCGATCCGGCGCGCCGCGATTGGGCGCGCCGGCATGGCATCCGCTACGTCAGCGGCGCGGTGGCGGAGCGCCTCGGCTACCACGCGCTGCTGGTGCGGCCGGATGGCGTGATCGCTTGGTATGACGGCGACGGCAACGATGACCTGTCGCGCGCCGCCGCGCCGTGGTTCGGCGCCACCGCTCAGGGATCGAGCGGATCGGCCGGGTCGATGCGCAGCGACTTGGCCGACGGCCGGAAGGTCAGCTCGGTCGGCGACAGCCGCGCGCCCACCTTGCCCGGCAAATAACCCAGCTCCTTCTGGTTGCGGGCCGAGAACTCGGGACTCTCGATATAGCCGCTCTGGCTGGTGTTGGTGATGATCAGGCTGTCCTTGTCCAGCGGCGCGCCCATCGCCACCAGCCGGCGCGTGACGTTGCGCAGGTTGGTGGTGGTGTGGCGCGCGTACGGCTCGATGATGATGGACTCGGCCGGCACGCCGTAACGCTCGATCAGCGCGCGCCGCATCTCCACCGCCTCCACGTAGCGGGTGCCGCGCGGGTGCACCGAGGCGCCGCTGAGGATGATGAACGGCGCCTCGCCGTCGGCGAAGCGCTTGGCGGCCATGCGCACGTTCAGCTTGCCGCGCGGGCTGAGCGGCAGCGCGTTTTCCGGGCCGATACCGGGAATGATGATCGCCGTGTAGCGGTACAGCGTCCAGTCGATGATGTGGGCGCGGCCCAGCGCCGCCGCGTTGTGCTGCGGGTCGAGCGGCTCGAAGGCGACCGCGTCGTCGCGGCCGTTGGCGTCCAGCAGCGCCACCGCCAGGCGCAGGCTGGCGTCGAGCGCCAGCGCCGGATCGTCGGCGCCGGCCGCGGCCAGCGCCACGGCGTCGGCCACGGTGGCGCTGAAGCGCGGCGTGCCGGCGGCGTCGAGCGGGCCGTCGATCAGCGGGTAGTGCGGCGCTGCGCCGAGGCCGTACACTTGCAGGATGCCGTTCAGGCCGCGCAGCTCGCGGCCCACCTGGGCCGGGATGCCATCGTCGGCCAGCGCCGGCTTGTGCCAGGCCGAGGCCGGGGCCTTGGCGGCGACAGCGGCCAGTTCGCTGATCTCTGCCTCGTTCCACAGGCCGGCGTTCAGCACGCAGGCCGGCGCCTGCTGGCAGGCGTCGATGCGGGCGCGGCGCGTGGCCAGCACGGCGTTGGCGGTGGCGAGGCGGGCGTTGCCCAGGTCGGTCAGCGCCGGGAACAGCTGGCGCGCCAGCAGCGACCAGTGCTGGTCGGTGACCGGGGCCGCGCCGCCCGGCAGCGACCAGGCGAGCGACAGGACGAAGGACAGCGGCAATACAGTTTTCTTGATCATTCGGTTCACCATGCTTTGCTCAGGACCAGGCGGAAGCTGCGGCCAAAGACGGGACGTCCGTAGATGGCCTGCTGGCTGCCCTGGCCCGCCAGTGTATCAGTGCGCGTGTTGCCTTCGGTCAAGCCTTTCGCATTGGTAAGGTTGTCGCCGGACAGCTGCAGCTTCCAGTCGCCGCGTGTGACCGACACGCCGGCGCCCAGCGAGTGGTAGGCCGGCAGCGCCGTGGCCTCGAAGAAGTCGACATAGCGCTTGCCGGTGTAGGCATAGCTGCCGTACAGCTCGACCAGGTAATCGCGCACGTTGAAGTCGTAGTTGGGGCGGATGTTGCCGAACACCTTGGGCTCGCGGATGATCTGGTTGCCCACCACCTTGGACGGATCGGCGCCGGTGGCGTTGACGAAGTCGCGGTATTGCGGGTCTTGCACCGTCAGCGAGCCGGCCAGCGAGAAGCGCGAACCCAGCGCCAGCGCGCCGTCCAGCTCGGCGCCACGGACCACCGCCTTGCCGAAGAACGGCACGGTCTGGTCGTTACGGCCGGTGGCCGGGTTGAACGCCACGAACGAGGCGTTGAGCGGATTGAACTGGGTGTAGAAGCCGGTCACGTACAAATAGGAGCGGCCGGCGGTGGCCTTGAAGCCCACCTCGAACTGGTTGGCCTTGGTCTTCAGCACCAGCGGGTCGACCGACGCCGCCACCTGCATCGACGGCGGCACTTCCAGGTGCGAGGCGCGCGCATAGGCGCCCAGCTGGCGGGTGAAGTCGTAGTTGGCGCCCAGCGTCCAGTTGATGGTATTGACGTTGTACTTGTGCGCCTGCACGCCGCCGGTGAAGGCGCGCGTGGTGTCGTCGGCCAGCGTCTTTGGATCGCCCAGGTTGACCTGGTTGGTCAGCAGCGCGTAGCCGTCGTAGTGATAGCGCTCGCGGCGCACGCCGCCATCCAGGCGCAGGCGGTCCGTCACTTCCCAGGTGTCGTTGACGTAGAAAGCGCCCATGCGCGCGTCGACGTCGCCCTGGTTCAGCGTGGTGGTGTAGCGCAGCACGCCATTGTCGGTCACCGCGCCGAGCACCGCGCCGCTGGCCGAGTAGGCCACCAGGTCCAGCGTGCGCGGCTGGCCGTGCACCTCGATCAGCATGTCGTTGTAGACCGACTTGCTGGTCTGGCCGTAGCCGCTCAGGTAGACGCCCAGCTTGACGTCGTGGCTGCCGCTGCCGGTCTGGAAGTTGCGGGTCAGGTTGATGTCGGCCTGGTTGGAATAAAAGTCCGAGCCGGCGGCGCGATACTGCGCCTGCATCACCAGGCCCGAGGCGGCGGCCGGGTTGTAGACCTGGGCGCCGTTGCTGCCGGCAATCGCGTAGCCGAGATGGTCGACCGCGCCGAACGCGCTTTTCGCGGCGTTGAGGAAACCGTTGGCGAACTGTGTGGCGTCGGCCGGGTTGGAGGTGGAGTAGAAGGCGTCGAAGTCCAGCGTGCCCTTGGTGGCGCCGGCCTTGGCCGACAGCAGCCACTGGCCCAGTTCGCCCTCGTACTGGACGCCGAGGTTGCCGTATTGCAGATGGCGGCCATCAGCCAGGTCGCGCGTGTCGGTGGCCAGCTTGCCGCTGCCGTCGCGGTACTTGATCGGCACGTTGCGCAGCGCCGGCGAATTCATGGTGCCGTCGAAGTAATCGATGTACTGGTTCAGCGACACCGCCGGATTGCGCGGATCGGCGATCGGAATCGGCAGGTAGAAGGTGTTGTGGTCGTTCAGGTAGTTGGCGCTGACGGTCAGCGTGCCGTGCTCCAGCACACGCTTGAGGTTGCCGCGAATCTGGCCGCCCTTGTCATTGGGGAAGCCGTTGTCGCGGTGGCCGTCGTCCTGGCGGATGAAGCCGCCGACCGCGTAGAAGGTCTGGTCGTCGATCTTGCCGGCCTGGTACAGGTCGAGCCGGGCCAGGCCGGTGGTGCCCAGCGTCACCTGCGCCTTGCCCTTGGTCTTGTCGGTGCCGGTGACGGTGGTGCTGTTGACGATGGCCGCCGCCTGGCTGGCGTAGATCGAGGCAGGGCCGCCGCGCACCACTTCGAGGCTCTTGGTCATCAGGTCGTAGCGGTTGAGGCTGTCGCCACGGAAGAAGAAGCCGTTGATTTCGGTGAACAGCGGCAGTCCATCCTGCTGGAACAGCGCCAGGCCGTCGTCGGTGGGGATGCCGCGCACGCGGGTGATGTTCTGCACCTCGCCGCCGGTGGCCTCGACCTGGATGCCGGGCAGCTTGCCCAGCAGGTCGGCCATGTTCTGCGGCGCCAGCTTCTGCACCTCGTTCTGCGACAGCGCGTTGACCGCGTACGAGACGTCGAAGCGGCGCTGCGGGCGGGCCGAGCCCGTGACCACCACGCTATCGACCTCGGCTGCGGGCACATCTGGCGCCGGCGCTGGCGCGGGCGTCACGTCCTGTGCCAGCGCGGGGCCGGCTACCGCGCACGCCATGCTGATGGCGTGCGCCAGCATCTTCTTTTTGGTACTCATCTGTTTCTCCAGTTGGGTAGGGGGAAAGGCAACTGGCGGCGAGTATAGGGCGGCGTTTTCGGTATAATTATTTATTACTTGTGAAATAAATAGAATATGACAATTGTGTGACAAGAATTGTCTGTTTGCCAGCGTTTGTATGAAAATTGCGCGACTAAAACTGTCTTCAGAAGAAAAACGTTTGTTATGGCAGTTGCGCACGCAGGGCGCGATGCCGCGCACCGAGCTGTCGCAGGCGCTACAGGTCAGCAATTCGGCGCTGACCAAGCTGTCGCGCAACCTGATCAGCCTGGGGCTGGTGGAGGAGCAGGCGTCGGCCGATGTCAGCGGCCGCGGCCGGCCGACCGTGCCGCTGACGATTTCGCCGGCCGGCGGCTTCGCCGTCGGCGCCACCGTGCACAAGGGCGTGCTGGAGATCGCGCTGGTCGATTACGCCGGCGGCATCATCTCGTTGACCAGCGAGGACGTCGGCGCGCCGGACCCGCTGGCCTTCGCCCGCCTGCTGGAGCAGCGCATCACCGAGCTGTCGGTGCGGCACAAATTGCTGGGCGGACGTTTCCTGGGCGTCGGCATCGGCCTGCCGGGGCCGCCGACGGGCCGCGCGGGCGACCGCTGGAACATCGTCAACGACCTGCCGGGCTGGCGCGACGTGCCGCTGCGCCAGATCCTCGACGACGCGCTCGGCCTGCCGACCATGCTGGACAACGACGCCAACCTGTCGGCGCTGGCCGAGTACTACCTGGACGACACCGTGCGGCGCGCGGCGACGGTGGTGGTGTTCCTGCTCGGTTACGGTATCGGCGCCGGCGTGATCGAGGACGGCCGCCTGCTGAAGGGGGAATTCGGCGGCGCCGGCGACATCGGCGGCCTGTACCCGATGGACCGCCCGCGCCCGAGCACCATGGATTTGCTGTCGGTGCTGCGCGAGGCCGGTTGCCAGATCCAGTCGGTGGCGCATTGTGACCAGGCGATTGCCGGCCACGAGGCGCTGATCGAGCGCTGGCTGGAGCGCGCCGCCGGCCAGCTGGAGCTGGTGGTCAACAGCGCCATTTCGTGGTTCGATCCGGGCGAGATCATCTTTTCCAGCCCGCTGCCGCAATCGATCATGACGCGGCTGGCCGCGCGCCTCAACCAGGGACAGCTGCACTGGCCGCCGCACCGGCCGGCCGCCGCCATCCGCGTGTCGCGGCTGGGCGGCAGTTCGATCGCGCTGGGCGCGGCGCTGCTGCCGATCCACGCTTCCACCGCCGTCTCGTTTTGGTAGGGCGCCATGGGCAGCCACCGCTATCTGCTGACGCGGGACCGTCACCTGATCGGCTACTCGGTCGGCAACTTCGGCAAGAATCTGCTGCTGGGCAGTGTCGACGTCACGCTGCTGTTCCTGCTGACCGACCTGCTGGGCGTGCCGGCGCAGCAGGTCAGCGTGCTGATGGCGGTGGTGTTCTGCGGCGATCTGCTGCTGGACCTCGGTGCCGGCCTGCTGGCCAGCCGCGCGCAACACAGCGGCATCGGCTACCGCCGCCTGATCGTGCTGGGCACGCTGCCGTGCGCGCTGGCCTTCGCGTTGATCTTCAGCCTGCCGTTGCTGGGTCACGCCAGCCTGGCGCTGAGCGGCGCGGCGATCCTGTTGTTCCGCGCTGCCTATGCGGTGATCGATGTGCCGCATAACAGCCTGCTGGCGCGCATCACCAGCGACAGCCGCGCGCGCGGGCGGGCGTCCGGCTACCGAACCGTGTTCAGTTCGGCGGCCGGCGTGGTGATCGCAACGGTGGTAGTGCCGCTGGTCGGCGGCGCCGGCCAGCACGCCCAGCCGGGCCAGCACGCCGCGCCGGGGCAGCTGGCGTGGCTGGGCATGGCCGGCGGCCTGCTGTTCTGCGGGGCCATGCTGCTGGCCGCGTGGTCGTCGCGCGAGGAGCTTGACGCGGCGGGCGCGCCGGGCGCGGGGGCGCGGCGCCCGGCCGGCGCCGTCTTCCTGCCGCGGCTGGATCGGCTGTTCGCGGCGATGGCGCTGATCGCCGGCGTGACCGGCTTCGCCACGCCGGTGTTCGGCAAGATGATGCTGTACGTGGCCACCTACGCCTGGCATCAGCCGGCGCTGGCGGGCAGGGTACTGTTCATGCTGACGCTGGGGCAGTTTGCCGGCGCGGTCTGGTGGATCTTCATGATCCGCCATCACGACAAGACACGGCTGCTGGCGGTCAGCCATGGTGTGGCGCTGGGCGGCATCGCCCTGTGCGCGCTGGCCGACGCCAGGCCGGCGCCGCTGCTTGCGGCGGCGGCCGTGACCGGCGTCGGCTTCGGCGGCATCTTCATGCTGCCGTGGGGGATACTGGCCGACGTCATCGACTTCGCCGAGTTCCGCCACCGCGAGCGGCGCGAGACGGCCACCTTCGCCACCGTGCTGGTGATTCTCAAGGCCGGGGCGGCGGCATCGTCGGCGGCCATCGGCTGGACGCTGGGCGCGCTCGGCTACGTGCCGGGCCTGGCGCAGTCGCTGTCCGTGGTGCGGGGCATGCAGGTGCTGGCGTTCGGCGTGCCGGCACTGGGCTCCGTGCTGGCGGTGCTGACGCTGCGCAGGCTGGCGATTGGCCATCAGGCGCATGCGCGCGTGCTGCGCGCCAACCAACTGCGGCGCGCGCGCCCGGGCCCCTGACCTTGATGCTTAGCGCCGCTCTCCGCGCGTCTTCAACTGGTCGAGCAGCACGGCCACCAGCAGGATCAGGCCACGCATCAGGTATTGGTAGAAGGCGTCGACGTCCAGCAGGTTCATGACGTTTTCCACCGTGCCCATGATCAGCACCCCGATCAGCACCCCGAAGATGCGCGCCTTGCCGCCTTGTAGCGAGACGCCGCCGAGCACACAGGCAGAAATCACATCCAGCTCGAAGCCCTGCGCGGCATTCGGTTGGCCGCTGGTGATGCGCGAGGCGAGAATCAGGCCCGCCATCGCCGTCACCACGCCTTGCAGCAGGAAGATCCAGACGCGCAGCCGTTCGACGCGCACGCCGGCCAGCCGCGCCGCTTCCGGATTGCCGCCGATGGCCAGCGTGTTGCGGCCGAAGACGGTCTGGTTGAGCAGGATGCCGAAGACGATGAAGCAGGCGCCGGCCACCAGCACCGGCAGCGGCAGGCCGACGAGGCGGGTGTCGCCGAAGTCGATGAAGCTGTCGTCGTTGATGCCGACCGCCTGGCCCTTGGAGACGATGAAGGCCAGGCCGCGCACCATCAGCATGGTGGCCAGGGTGGCGATCAGCGCGTTGATGCGCAGGTAGGCGATCAACACACCATTCAGCGCGCCGATCAGCGCGCCGGCGCCGAGACCGGCGGCGACCGCGATCGCTACGCTGCCGCTGCGTTCCAGCACGATGGCGCCCAGCACGCCGGCGAAGGCGATGGTGGAGCCGACCGACAGGTCGAAGTCGCGCGAGGCGAGGCATAGCATCATGGTGCAGGCTACCATGCCGATCTGCGCGACCGACAGCATCAGGCCGACCACGTTGGTCACGGAGAAGAAGTTTTCCACGGTGGCCGACAGCACGGCAAACAGCACCAGGTAGGCTAGCGGCATGCTGTAGTCGGACAACCACTGGCGCGAGACCAGCGGCGAGGCGGCGGTGGCGGATTTCAGTTGTGAGGCGCTCATGCGTTGCTCCGTGCAGGTTGGGCAGGCGATTCAAGGTGCGCGGCCGGCGCATCGGCCACGGCGCCGGGCGGCATGGCAGCGGCGCCGGGCGGCACAGCGGCGGGCGGCACGGCGGCGCTTGGCGCGGCGGTGGAGGGGGCGGCATTGTCGGGCAGGGCGAGACGCAGCACCGCGGTTTCGGTGGCCTGGACGCGCGGCAGTTCGCCGCAGATGGCCCCCTCGCGCATGACGATCACGCGGTCGGCGATGCCCAGCACCTCCGGCAGCTCGCTCGACACCACGATCACGCAGCAGCCGCGTTCCGCCACCTCGTGAATGATGCGATAGATATCGTTTTTGGCGCCGACGTCGATGCCGCGCGTCGGCTCGTCCAGTATCAGCACCTTCAGTCCCGGCTCGGCCAGCCAGCGCGCCAGGATCACCTTCTGCTGGTTGCCGCCGGAAAGCAGTCGTATCTCCTGCTGGCGATGGGGCGTCTTGATGCGCAGGCGGGCGATGAAGTCATCCGCCAGCGCCGCCTCGCGCTGGTGGCGCAGGAATATGCCGCCGCGCAGGTCATTGCGTCGCACGCTGATGTTGATGTTTTCCGCCACCGAGGCGGTGGCGAGGATGCCTTGTTCCTTACGGTCCTCCGGGCACAGCACGATGCCGGCGGCGATGGCGTCCGCCGGTCCGCCCGTGGCCACGGGCGCGCCGTCCAGCAGCACCGTGCCGCCGCTGCGCGCGTCGGCGTTGTACAGCAGGCGCATCAACTCGCTGCGTCCCGCGCCGACCAGGCCAAAGAAGCCCAGCACCTCGCCCGCGTGCACGCTGAAGCTTTGCGGGCCTTGCAGGTGTTTGCCGTCCAGTCCCTGTACCTGCAGGCGCGCCGCGCCGCGCGGGCGTTCGCGGTAGTCGTAGATGTCGCTCAGTTCACGGCCGACCATGTCGCTGATGAGGCGATCGCGCGGCACCTCGGCCATCACATCGTGCGTGACGATCTTGCGGCCGTCGCGGAAGATGGTGCAGGCGTCGCACAATGCATACAGCTCCTCCAGCCGGTGCGAGATGTAGATCAGCGTGCGGCCGTTGGCGCGCAGGTCTTTCACGAGGCGGAACAGGATCTCGGTCTCGCGGTGCGACAGCGAGGAGGTGGGTTCGTCGAAGGCGATGACCTGCGCCTCCTGCATGATGGCCTTGCAGATCTCCACCATCTGCCGCTGCGCGATCGACAAGTCGGCCAGGCGCGCGGCGGGGGACAGGTCCACGCCGATGGCGGCCAGGCGTTCGGCCACCATGCGGTGCGCGGCGCGCTTGTCCAGCAAGCCAAAGCGGGTCGGCATGCGGCCCAGCAGCACGTTCTCGGCCACCGTCAGCTCCGGCACGTACTGCAGTTCCTGGTGAATCACGGCGATGCCGGCGCGGATGGCGTCCTTGGCGCTGCTGAAGTGGCGCTCTTCGCCGTTGACCAGCAGGCGCCCGCCATCCGGCTTGTACTGGCCGCCGAGGATCTTCAACAGCGTCGACTTGCCCGCGCCGTTCTCGCCCAGCAGGCCATGGACTTGGCCGGCGTGGGCCGCGAAGCTGACGTCGTTCAGCGCCTTAACGCCGGGGAAGAATTTGCTGACCTGGTCGAATTCCAGATACGCGGCCATGGTTACTGGCCCATCGCTTTGCGGACCTCGGCCTGGTTGGCGCGGGTCATCAACATCCCTTTGGTGAGCACTTCCGCCGGCGGTGTGGCTTTGCCGGTGATCCAGTTGAACAGGTTGACCGAGGTCTGGTAGCCGTGTTCTTTAGCGCTGATCATCACCGAGCCAAAGAAGCCGGTTGGCTGTGGCTTGTTCAATTCATTTTCAGCGGCCTTGGCGCCGCCGATGCCGATGCCGATCATGTTGTCGGCCTTGATGCCTCGTCCTTCAGCGGCGCGCACGGCGCCCAGCACCGCCTCGTCGTTCAGGCCCACGGCCACCCAGTGCTTGAATTTTGCGTTCTTGGTCAGCGCGATGTTGGCGGCGTTGAAGGCGTTTTCGGTGTCGGTCTTGGCTTGCGGCGCGTCGATGATGTTCGCTGCCGGGAAGCCAGCGGCTTTCAGCGCATCGACCGCGCCGGTGGTGCGTTCCTTGCCGGTGGGGAGCTGGTCGTAGGCGACGCGGATGGCGCCCACTTCCGCCATATTCCATTTGCGGGCCTTGATCTCGGCGACGATGCCCTCGCCGACCTGCTTGCCGATCTGGTAGCCGGAGATGCCCATGTGCGGAATGGATTCGATCGGTTTGCCGCTGCCGTCGACCAGGCGGTCGTCGACCGAGACGACCTTGAGGTTGTTGCGTTTGGCGGCGCGCTCGATGGCCTTGCCCAGCTTGACGTCCGGGGCGCAGATGACGAAGCCCTGGGCTTTCTGCGCCGCCAGGTTGTCGATGGCGGCCATGGTTTTTTCGCCGTTGGGGATGCCGATTTTTACCAGCGTGAAGCCTTTTTCCCTGGCGGCGACGTCCGCATAGCGCCATTCGTCCTGGAACCAGGGTTCTTCGGCCTGTTTGACGAGGAAGCCGATTTTGATGGGATCAGCGGCATGGGCAAGGGTTGCGGCGCAGAGCGCCGCAACCGCCAACAAAGTACGTTTCATATCGAGTCTCCATTCGATTTTTTGGAGCTACCCCGACCGAAAGGGTCTGACCCCGTACGGGGTCAGACCCTGGCCGCAGCGGTGTGCGGGTTTGGCAGGTGCAGCGCACTTTTAAAACGAACTGCTCACGGGGTAACGCGTAATTGATACACCGGAATCACCTTCACCCCGCGCACGGTTGCCATCTGCTTCGCGCCGCCGAAATCGGGGCGTGCCTCTTTGGGCAGGTAGATGGGCGCGTCCGCGCGCAGCGGCAGTACCGACAGTGTCAGCGGCTGGTCCAGCAGCGCGGCTTGCTGGCGCAGGCCAAACTGCCACGGGTAGCCGCTGTAGTACCAGTCGTCGAGCATGCGGGTGCCAGCATACAGCCGCCCGATGTCGCCGACAAAGTCAATCTGCAGCAGCGCGTCGTCCAGCCCTTTCAGCTGCTCGCGCGGGACGTGGATCTGCCACGCGCCCGCAGCCTTGAAGTTTTCCGGTATCGGCTGGATCGCCGCCTTTGCCGTGCCGCCGATGACGACCGGCGCCGCTTCCTGCGCCTCGCGCGTTGGCGTCAGCGTGGCCCGGATGTCGTGCGCCGGCAGCGTGGCTTCAAACGCCTGGAAGATGCCGTCGTTGCCGGCCGCGCGCAGGGCGACGGTGGCGGTCGGCGCATCGGCCGCCGCCGCGCCGCCGCCATTGCTCGGCGTCGCCGCCAGCAGTGCCGCGCGCGACACGCCAGCCTTGCCGCCATGCGCCGGTTGCGCGCTCCACGCCGCGCCGGTGGTGCTGGCTTTCGGCGCACCCGCCAGCGCCGGGTAGACAGCAAAGCGGAACGTGCTGTCGCCGACCGAGCGCAGTTGCAGCGCGTTGCCGTCCACGTAGGCCTGATCGGCGCTGAGCAGCAGGCGCTGTTGGCCGGCCAGCCGCACCACGCTGAGTTGCTGCGACTGTTCCGCCGTCAGCACCACGATGGTCAGCGGGCGCTTGCCGTCGCGCTGCACCGTGACCGCCGCGCCGGCGCCAGGCTGTACGCCCGTCACCAGCGTGTGGCCATCGGCGGCCGACACTTGCGCGCCGCCCGCCGCCGCAACGCGCGCGCCGGCGTCGAACGACAGCTCGACCGGCACGCCGGCGCTGGCGCCGAACACCGCCACCACGCCCGCCTTGCCCTGGTCCAGCAGCGTCAAAGGCTGCGCGGTGGCGTAGCGCAGGTTGGTGCCGTCGAGGTCCAGGTTCAGCGGCCAGATGAAGTAGGCGCCGTTGGCGATGTCCACCGGCTTGCTCGGCAGCGTGATGCGCTGGCCCGGCAGCGTGACCGCGAACTGCGTCGCCTGCTGCGCCGCCATGTCGTACTGGCGCACGTGGTTGTTCACGAACAGGAAGCCGCGATCACCCTCGCTGCGCACGGCAAAGCGCGCGGTGCGCAGATCATCCGGCTTGGCCGGCGACACGTCCGGCTGGCGCACGGTCATGGGCGCCAGCCGCGAGCCGAAGGCGTGGACGAACAAATGGAACGGCCGCAGCTTCTCCAGCACCTTGCGCTGCTGGCCGTCCGGGCCAAGCGGCGCCTGGAAGTCGTAGCTGATCATGGTGGTGTCGTTGTAGCCGCCACTGAGCGTGCTTTCCTCCATGCCGGTGCCGCCGAGGCTCAGCGGATTGCGGCCGCCGTGGAACATGTAGTAGCCCATCAGGTTGACGCCGGAGCCCAGTTGCACCGGCAGCATGGAGGCGATGTCGTCGGCCGACACCACGGTGCGGCGGCGGTACATGAATGGCAGGCCGGCGCCATACTCGGCGCCGAGGAAGGGCGTCACGTCCTTGTCGGTGTCGGCGGTGCCCGGCGCGTGGGCGGCGGTTTGCGCGCCCAGGTCGCCGCTGACGCGGGTGTCGAAGCGGAACGCATAGGTTTCCTTCGGCGGCAGTTCCCTGGTGCTGACGCCCCACGGTTCATCCGGGTAGCCGCCGAACACCGGCGTCACTTCGCCGGTCGGGTAGATGGTGCCGTCCCAGCCGGTGACGGTGTAGTAGGGCACATCCATGCCCGCCTTCAGCGCCAGCTTTTTGAGCGCGGCGATGTGCGCCACGCCCTTGCCGGGACCATCGAGGTTGTACTCGTTTTCCAGCTGGATGCCGATCACGTGGCCGCCATCCTTCCACAACTGGCCTTTGAGCTGCTGGCCGATCTGCGCGTACAGGCGCTCGACGTAGGTCATGTATTGCGGATCGTTGGAACGGGTCGGCATGGCGTTGACCACCCAGTCCGGAATGCCGCCGTAGCGCACTTCGGCATGCGCCCACGGACCGACACGGACGACGACATCCAGCCCGGCCTTGCCGGCCAGCTGGATAAAGCGGCGCAGGTCGCGGTTGCCGGACCAGTCGAATTTGCCTTCCACTTCCTCGTGGTGATTCCACATGACGTAGCTGGCGACGATGTCGATGCCGGCCGCCTTCATCTTGCGCAGTTCCGCCTCCCATTGCGCGGCGGGCGTGCGGCTGTAGTGGAATTCGCCCATCACCGGCAACCATGGGGCGCCGTTGCGGGTCAGGTAGCGGGCGTTGGCGCCGAGCGTGTCGCCATTCGGCGCGGTGGCGCTGCCGAGGCGCAGCGCGGCGTTGAGCGGGACGGGCGTGGGGGCGCTGGCGTCAATGGTCAACGTGCCGGCGCCGGCAAAGCCGGCTGCCAGCACGCTTGCCACCACCGCCGCGCACAGGCGGAGGCGGGTCGACATTACCATTCCGCGACGCTGCCGTCTTCGTGGCGCCACACCGGATTGCGCCAGTCGGGCGCGTTCTTGCTGGCTTCAATCACGCGCGCCTCGTCCACTTCCACGCCCAGGCCGGGCTTTGGCAGCGGCTTGCAGTAGCCGTCGACGATCTTGAAGTCTTCCTTGTTGATGACGTAGTCCAGCAGCTCGCCGCCCTTGTTGTAGTGGATGCCCATGCTCTGCTCCTGCAACACGGCATTGTACGACACGAAGTCCACCTGCAGGCACGATGCCAGCGCCACCGGGCCAAGTGGGCAGTGCGGCGCCAGCGTGATGTCGTAGGCTTCGGCCATCGAGGCGATCTTCAGGCATTCGGTGATGCCGCCGGCGTGCGACAGGTCCGGCTGCACGATCGACAGGCCGCCGGCCGCGAACACGTTCTTGAATTCGAAGCGCGAGTACATGCGCTCGCCCGCCGCCAGCGGGATCGAAGTCATCTCGGCCAGGCGCGGGTAGTACTCGGCCTGTTCGGCCAGCACCGGTTCCTCGACGAACAGCGGGCGGAATGGTTCCAGCTCGCGCAGCAGCGCCTTGGCCATCGGCGCGGCCACGCGGCCGTGGAAGTCCAGGCCGAATTCGATGGTGGTGCCGAACGCCTCGCGGATCTCGGCCACGCGTCTGACCGCCTCGTCGACCTTGGCCGAGGTGTCCAGCATGCCCAGTTCCTCGGTGCCGTTCATCTTGAACGTGTTGAAGCCGCCTTGCTGCAGCGTGCGCATTTGCGCGATGATGTCGGCCGGGCGGTCGCCGCCGACCCAGCTGTACATCTTCATGCGGTCGCGCACCAGGCCGCCCAGCAGTTCGTACACCGGCTTGCCCAGCACCTTGCCCTTGATGTCCCACAGCGCCTGGTCGATGCCGGCGATCGCGCTCATCAGGATGGCGCCGCCGCGGTAGAAGCCGGCGCGGTACATGGTCTGCCACAGGTCGTTGATGCGC
Source organism: Duganella sp. 1224 (assembly GCF_013408245.1). Classification (GTDB taxonomy): domain Bacteria; phylum Pseudomonadota; class Gammaproteobacteria; order Burkholderiales; family Burkholderiaceae_D; genus Rugamonas. The sequence goes on along the minus strand of NZ_JACBYS010000002.1, from coordinate 330,255 downwards.
GACGGATCCTGGCCGATGAGATAGGGTTCCATTTCCTGAACCGCGGTTTCCACCGTGCGGGCGCGGCCTTCGATCACCGGTTCGCCCCAGCCGACCACGCCTTCATCGGTTTCGATTTTCAGCAGCATCCAGCGCGGTGGCACACGGTAGGTCGTCAGTTTAATGATTTTCATAGGGTAAAGTCAGGATCGAGTTCGGGGAACAGACGCTCAGTCTAAAGCGGCTCGCCACACTGGAAATATGATTAATTCGCAAGGAGCCATATCATTATCTGATAGCAGGGGCGCCCGGCCTGCTATCCGATATCCGCATGGCTGGCGGCGCTAAATTCATAGCTGCCGCCGGCCTCCTTCCCGTAGACTTTCTGCTGTCAAAAACCGCCACAGGACTTCCATGAATGTCGCCACCTCCGCCGCTGTCACGCCCGGCGTCATGCTGCTGCGCGCCGGCCAGGCCGGCTGCGCATTGCGATGGGATGCCGTAGGGCAATGCTGGCGTTGGCCGGACCCGGTAGGTAAGCAACTGTACGCCTGGCCGGCGGCGCCGGCGATGCCCGGCGGCGTGCGTATGTTAGAAAGCGCACGCGGGATGGCATGTTGCACCTCCGGGCGCCTGCTGCTGGGGCTGGGCAAGCGGCTGGGCATGGTGGATTTGCCACAGCCGGGGCAACCGGGCCGGCCGCTGCAGGCCCAGGTATTGATCACCATCGACGCGGCCGAGCCGCGCACCAGCATCAGCGACGGCTGCGCCGACCGCGACGGCAATTTCGTGTTCGGCACCGCCAACACCGCACCGGACCGGCGGCCGATCGGCAGTTTCTACCAGTATTCGCTACGCCACGGCCTGCGGCGGCTGGCCCTGCCGGCGGTGGTGCACGCCACCGGCATCGCCTTCAGCCCGGACGGCCGCACGCTGTACTTCGCCGACGCCGCGCGTGGCCAGTTGATGCAATGCGGCTACGACCCCGAGCGGGCCAAGGTCAGCGGGATGCAAGCATTTTCGGTGCTGCAGGCGCCGGGCGCCGGCGCGGCCGTCGCCGACAGTCAGGGCAATCTGTGGAGCGTGCAGGGCGGGCTGCTGGTGCAGTACGACCGCGACGGCGAGGCGCTGCTGCGGATCGCGCCGGGGCGCGAGGCGGCGGCCTCGGTGGCGTTCGGCGGCCGGCGGCTGGATCAGTTGCTGGTGCTGGGCGCGCGGGGCGGCCTGTACGGGCTGCCGCCTGATCTGGCCGAGGGGCTGGCGCCGGGCGTGGCGGACGGCTTGTTTGCTGACGGCGGTAGCGCTTCCAGCCCGCTGGCGCGGGCGTGACGTGATTGACGCTGGTGCAGCCCCCCTTTATGATGGGCAACCAAACCACGCACCGTTATGACTGATTCCCGCTCGGACCGCTTTGTTCGCTCCCACCTGAAAACCCGCCACCTGGTCTTGCTGGTCGAGCTGGGCCGGCACGGGTCCATCGCCCACGCGGCGCAGGCCGCCAACCTGACGCAGCCCGGCGCCTCCAAGCTGTTGGGCGAGCTGGAGCACGCGCTCGGGGTGCAGCTGTTCGAGCGCCTGTCGCGCGGCGTGTCGCCGACCTGGTATGGCAAGGTGCTGATCCGCCGCGCCGGCGCGGCGCTGGCCGAGATGGACGCGGCGCACCAGGAAGTGATGGAGCTGCTGTCCGGTCTGCGCGGCCGCGTCGGCCTGGGGACGGTGCTGGCGCCGGCCACCGGCCTGGTGCCGAAGGCCATCAACCTGCTGAAGGAGCGCCACGCGCGCGTGCACGTGGCGGTGACCATGTCGACCAGCAAGGTGCTGGTCGAGCGCCTGCGCAGCGGCGAGCTGGATCTGGTGGTGGGCCGCATCCTCGACACCGAGGCCGCCGACGAACTCAATTTTGAACCGCTGACCGACGAGCCGCATTTGCTGATCGCGCGCGCCAGCCATCCGCTGATCGGCCGCACCGATCTGACGCTGGAAGACCTGATGACGCAGTGCTGGATACTGCCGCCGGCCGGCTCCATCCTGCGCGACCGCCTGACCGCGCTGTTCCTGTCGCACGGCCTGGAGCAGCCGGCGGAAACCGTCGAGACGCTGGACATGCCGGTGGTCGCCAGCCTGCTGCTGAACAACGACATGATCGTGGCGCTGCCGGCGGAAGCGGTGCAGCCGTATCTGGACGCCGGCCTGCTGAAGGCGCTGCCGTTCGCGCTGGGCGTGAGCATGGATTCGTTCGGCATTGTGACGCGCAAGCGACACCAGCTCTCGCCCGGCGCCGACGCCATGCTGGGCGCACTGCGCGACGCCGCGGCCAGCATCTATCCGCACTATCGCGCGCCCGCGCAGGGTTGACTTGCAGGCTGATATACGAACTTGGTATGGCCCGCGCTAAATAATCTATTGGTTTGTCAACACGTGTTTCGCTAGCATCCGGTGATCCGTCCACATCTTGATAGAGACGGGACAAGACAAACACTGGAGATGCACAATGAAGCACAAAAAAATGAGCTGGCTGATCGCCACGCTCTTCACCTCCCCGCTGCTGGTTCAACAAGCCATCGCGCAAGAAGCCGCCGCAGCAGGCGATATCCAGCAAGTGAACGTGACCGGTATCCGTGCTTCGGTGCGCAACGCGCTGGCGGCCAAGGAAGCCTCGAACAGCATCGTGGAAGTGGTGTCGTCGGAAGACATCGGCAAACTGCCGGACACCACCATCGCTGAATCGCTGGCGCGCCTGCCCGGCCTGTCGTCCGGCCTGGATCGCGGCAACGCCTCGCAGATCGTCGCCCGCGGCATGGGGCCGCGCTTCATCGGCGCCACGCTGAACGGCCGCGAACTGGCGTCGTCGGAGCCGAATCGCGCGGTGCGCTTCGAGCAGTTCCCGTCGGAGTCGATCAGCGGCGCCACCGTGTACAAGACGCAGAACGCCGAACTGGTGGAAGGCGGCATCGCTACCACCATCGACCTGCAAACCGTGTCGCCGCTGAAGTACAACGGCCGCCAGTTGTCGCTCAAGGCCGACGCGCTGTACTACCCGCTGGCCAAGGACATCCCCGGCGGCGACAGCACCGCGCCGCGCCTGGGCGGCATCTACGTCGACCAGTTTGCCAACAAGACCATCGGCGCGGCGCTGGCGTTCAGCTACCAGGACCAGCCTTCGGTGCAGAAGAACGTGCGTCACTGGGGCTTCAACGAAACCAATTCGGCCGACATCAACGGCGACGGCAAGATCGACAAGACGCCGTGGGGCTTCCAGGACGAAGCTCGCCGCGGCAAGGACAAGCGCGCCAGCGTGCTGGGCAAGGTGGAGTGGAAACCGAACAGCGACGTGCTGATCACCGCCGACACCTACTACGCATCGGCCAAGATCAATGAGCGCGGCCTGCAGCACTGGACCGGCGACCTCGGTAACTGGGACGGCTACCAGAACGGCAACTACAGCAACCTGGATATCCGCAACGGCTATGTGGCCGGCGCCACGGTCAGCAACGTCAACGTCATCAACAACGACTTCTTCTACGTGCAGGACACCAGCGTGGCCGCCAGTGGCCTGAACGGCAAGTTCAACGCCGGCGACTGGAAGATCGATGCCGACCTGTCGACGTCTCACGCGCTGCGCAGCAGCCAGTGGCGCGACATCCGCCAGAATTCCAGGACCGGCACCAACGTCACCTGGGATTTCACCGGCGACGAGCGCCAGTCGTACAGCTTCGGCATGGACACCGGCAATCCGGCCAACTTCGGCGGCGCCACGCTGTACGTCGATACCGACGGCCATGTGAAGGACTTGTTGAACGCGGTCAGCCTGAGCGCTTCGCGTCCGCTGGAGAACGGCATCGTCAGCCGCATCAAGATCGGCGTGCGCGCCACCGACCGCGAGAAGAGCTACCGCCAGACCACCTGGTCGCTGACGCCATCGGCCACCATTCCCGACTCGGCTTACGAGACGGTGAACGTGTCCGGCGATCCGGCCTTTATCCAGCTCAAGGACTTCTACGGCACCGCCTACTCGGCGTTCGGCCCCGACGCCTTCAATCCCACCGGCCGCGTACAGACGCAGAACGATCTGCTGTCGGGCTGGAAGGTCAAGGAGCGCAGCACCTCGGCCTTCGTGCAGGGTGACCTGGACGGCGAGGCGTTCGGCAAGACGTATCGCGGCAACGTTGGCGTGCGCCTGGTGCACACCAAACAGACCGGCTACGGCATGCAGTCGATCGACAACGCGGCCGCCACGCCGGTGGAGGGCGGCACGTCGTACACCGAGATCCTGCCTAGCATGAACCTGATCTTCAACATGGACGAAGCGCAGGAACGCCAGGTGCGCTTCAGTGTTGCGCGCGCCATGTCGCGCGCGCCGCTGGACGAGCTGCGCGCCTCGCGCAACCTGAGCGTGCCGCTCGATTCGACCCAACCGACCACCGGCAGCGCCGGCAACCCAACCCTGAAGCCGATGATGGCCAATCAGCTGGACCTGGCCTACCAGTGGTACTTCGCCAAAGGTTCGCTGCTGTCGGCTGGCGCGTTCTACAAGCAGGTGCAGCGCTACATCGCCATCACCTCGGATACGACCACCGTCAACGGCCGTCCCGCGACCCTGACCCGTTCGGTGAACGGCGAGGGTGGCAACATCCGCGGCCTGGAACTGGCGTACCAGCAGTCGTTCAACTGGCTGCCGGCGCCATTCGATGGCCTGGGCTTCTCCGGCAACTACGCTTACACCAAGAGCAGCATCCACGAGCAGACGCCGTCGGTGAATCCGTACCAGATCGAAGGCCTGATGAAGTCCAACGGCGGCATCACGCTGTGGTACGAGAAAGCCGGCTACGAGGCGCGCCTGTCGGCCAACTACCACAGCCCGTTCGTGCGTAATCCCACCTGGACCGCCGGCCAGCTGCTGATGAACGAAGCCGAAACCTATGTCACGCTGAACTTCGCCAAGCAACTGACGCCGAACCTGCAACTGCGCTTTGGCATCGACAACGTCACCAACCAGAAGTCGGTCTACACCAGCGCCAACATTCCGGTGCAGCAGGAAGTGACCGAGTTTGGCCGCCGCTACAATCTGGGGCTGTCGTTCAAACTGTAAGCACGTCACCATTTATCGTGGTTTTGCGGAGCGGTGCGTGATGGCGCTGCTCCGTTTTTTTTTATCAGGGGAGACAAATGTGAGAACAAAACTGATAAGCACACTACTGTTGTTGGTCGCCTGCGTCAGCGGCATGGGCAGCGCCAGCGCCGCCACGCGCGAGCGGCTGTCGCTGGACCGGGGCTGGCTGTTCCATCAGGGCGACATCGTACAGCCGCCCATCCTCGGACACGAGGAATCCTACAGCAACGCCAAGGCCGGCAGCGCCGGCGGCGCGGCGGGCAATGAATACGACGACTCGGACTGGCGCCATCTCGACCTGCCGCACGACTGGGCGGTCGAGGGCCCGTTCGATCCCAAGGCCAATGTGGCGCAGGGCTACCGCCCGCGCGGCATCGGCTGGTATCGGCGCTATCTGAAGGTCGATCCGGCCGACCGCGGCAAGCATTTTGAATTGCAGTTCGACGCCATCGCCACCCACGCCACGGTCTGGGTCAACGGCAATGTGGTCAACCGCAACTGGTCCGGCTACAACGCCAGCTACATCGACATCACGCCGTTCCTGCGCTACGGCGACGCGCTCAACACCATCGCCATCCGCGTCGACGCCGAAGCGATGGAAGGCTGGTGGTACGAGGGCGCCGGCATGTACCGCCATAGCTGGCTGGTGAAGCGCAACCCGGTGCACGTGGTGACCGACGGCGTGCACGCCACGCCGCGCCTGGTGCAGGGCAAGCAGTGGAGCATTCCGGTCGAGGTCACGCTGAACAACAGCGGCAAGGCCGCCGGCGACGTGATCGTGGAAGTGACGCTGTACGATCCGTCCGGCAAGCAGGTGGCGCAGCGCACCGCGCCGGCGCGCGTGGGTGTGCTGGCCACCAGCACGGTGGCGCTGCCGATGACCATCAACGATCCGGCCATCTGGTCGCTGGAGAAAACCAATCTGTACCGCGTGACCACGCGCGTTCTGCAGGCCGGCAAGGCGCAGGACGAGGTGTCGCTCAACACCGGCTTCCGCACCATCCGCTTCGACGCCGCGCAGGGCTTTTTCCTCAACGGCGTGCACGTTAAGCTGCAGGGTGTGTGCATCCACCAGGACCACGCCGGCGTGGGCGTGGCGGTGCCGGATTCGGTGTGGGAGTATCGCCTGCGCCGCCTGAAGGAGATGGGCGTGAACGCCATCCGCTTCTCGCACAACGCGCCGGCCGCCGAGGTGCTGGACATGGTGGACCGCATGGGCTTCGTGGTCATGGACGAGAACCGCAATTTCAATCCGTCGCCGGACTACATGAAGCAGCTGGAATGGATGGTCAGGCGCGACCGCCATCATCCGGGCATCATCCTGTGGTCGGTGTTCAACGAGGAGCCGGTGCAGGCCACCGAAGTCGGTTACGAGATGGTGCGCCGCATGTCGGCCGCCGTGAAGGCGCTGGACGACACGCGACCCGTCACCGCCGCCATGAACGGCGGTTTCCTGACCGAGCTGAATGTGTCGCACGCGGTGGACGTGGTGGGCGCCAACTACCAGGTGCCGGACTATGACCGTTACCACAAGGCTTATCCCAACAAGCCGTTCACCAGCTCGGAGGATACCTCGGCCTTCATGACGCGCGGCGAATACAAGACGGTGAAGGAGAAGAACCTGATCGCCAGCTACGACGACGACGCGGCCCAGTGGGGCAACACCCACCGCGACGCGTGGCAGGCCATCGACACGCGCCCGTTCGTGGCGGGCGGCTTCGTGTGGACCGGCTTCGACTACCGCGGCGAGCCGACGCCAAACGAATGGCCGTCGGTCAGCTCGGTGTTCGGCATCATGGACCTGAACGGCTTCCCCAAGACCGCCTACTACATCCACCAGGTGCAGTGGATCAAGGACAAGCCGTTGATCCACATCGCGCCGCACTGGAACTGGCAGCAGGGCGACAAGGTGCGCGTGATGGTGATGTCCAACGTGGAGCGTATCAAGCTGCTGCTGAATGGCCGCGACCTGGGTGAACAGAAGGCCGACCCGTACCGCATGAACAACTACGAAGTCGTCTTCGAGCCGGGCAAGCTAGAGGCCATCGGCTACCGTGGCGGCAAGGAAGTCGCGCGCACGGCGGTGGAAACCACCGGCGCGCCGGTGGCCCTGGAGCTGGTGCCGGACCGCGCGCAACTGAACGGCGATGGCCGCGACGCCATGCCGCTTACCGTGCGCGCGCTGGACGCGCAAGGCCGTGCCGTGCCGCTGGCGGACAACCAGGTGACTTTCGCCGTCAGCGGCGGCGGGCGCTCCATCGGCCATGGCAACGGCGATCCGAATTCGCACGAGGACGAGAAGGGCGCCACGCGGCGCCTGTTCAACGGCCTGGCGCAGTTGATCGTGCAGACCAATTACGACGCCAGGGACGCCGTCACCATCAGCGCCACCGCGCCCGGTCTGCGCGAGGCGCGCGTGACGATTCCGGTCAAGCCTGTGGCGGCCGAGCCCTTCGTGGCGCTGGCCGACGCGCCGCTGACCTTCGTGCGCAGCTGGCGCATCGCGCCGGACAGCGACGCGCGTCCGGACCCGAACCAGAAGCTGGCCAGCTTCGACATGAATACCTGGGGCTGGGGCTCGCCGCCGATGCGCGCGGCCGCCGGCGGCAAGTATCACCTGTACCGCGCCAGCTTCACGCCGCGCAAGAACCTGGCCGATGGCAGCGGGCGCATCCGCTTCGCGTCGATCGCGGGCAAGGCCGAGATTTGGCTCAACGGCGTGCTGATCGGCAAGAAGGACAGCGCAGCCGCCGCGCCGCTCGACGTGCCGTTGCCGGCAGGTGCGGGCAAGCGCGAAATCAACGTGCTGCTGGAGGCGGAAGCGGGGCAGGGCGTGGGCATCGAGGGCAATGTGACCATCGAACCGGCGCGCTAGTTGACAGCGTGTAAATAAATCGCGTGCTTGTTGGTCGCAAACACGCGATTCGGTTGACGGCATCCCGCGCGCTGCCTATAGTGGCGGGATGATTTCAGAATTCCAAGAACTCTCCGACAAAATCGACCAGCTGGCCGAGATGACCACGCAACTGCGGCGTGAAAATGCACAGCTGCGCCAGGCCAATGCCGCCCTCGTGGTCGAGAACATGGGCTATCAGCGCCGACTGAGCGAGGCCACCGCGCGCGTCGAGGCGTTGCTGGAACACATTCCGCCACTGGATGGCGCCACGCCAGAAGACAAGCAGCCTGAAAACGAGGAAGCACGATGATTCAGGTCGACGTGACCATCATGGGCAACAGCTACAAGCTGGCCTGCAAGGAAGATGAAGAGGCGGCGCTGCGCAAGGCGGCGTCGGTGGTCGACCGCAAAATGTGCTCGATCCGTGACGCCGGCAAGATCAAGGGCAACGACCGCATCGCCGTGATGGCGGCGCTGGCCGTGGCGGCGGAGTTCCTGACGGTGAAGGCGCCGCAGGGGCCGTTGTCTGACATGTCGCTGCTGGAAGTGCAGACCAAGATCGCCGCCATGAACAAGGTGCTGGATGCCGCGCTGACGCCGCAGGAAGCGCTGTTTTAATCAGGTTTTAATTGAATCAGCCCTTCCTTTGCGGCGCACAAGAGAGTAAACTCGTCTTACCCTGCAGTGTTCGAGACTTGTCATATATTCCTTGAACCATTCTTTTGCACCGGTTACGGAAATTTGTTCGATGGGCGAGAGCGTCGCTAGTCCGATGAACCCGAAATTGAACTAACTGTGACCACCTGAGCCTCTTGGTTCGGGATGCCGGCAAGACGGCACAGGCGGGGCCCTATTCAACAAAAAGCGGTTGCAAGCATGAGAATGCGCAGCCGCTTTTTTTCGTCTGGAGAACTTGCATGCAATACTGGCTGATGAAATCCGAACCGGATGAGGTGAGCATCGATGACGTCATGGCGTCGCCCAAGCAGACGACCGCCTGGTTCGGCGTGCGCAACTACCAGGCGCGCAATTTCATGCGCGATCAGATGCAGGTGGGCGACGGCGTGCTGTTCTACCACTCCAGTTGCCCGGAGCCCGGCATTGCCGGCCTGGCGGAGATAGTGAGCGCTCCTTATCCGGACGCCTCGCAGTTCGACAGCAAGAGCAAATACTACGACGCCAAGGCCACGCCGGAGCAGCCGCGCTGGATGTCGATCGATGTGAAGGGCACGCAAAAAACGCGGCTGCTGCCGCTGGCCGAGATGCGCACCCTGCCGGCGCTGGAAGACATGGTGGTGCTGCAGAAGGGTAGCCGCCTGTCGATCACGCCGGTGACGCCGGCGCAATGGACGGCGGTCGTCAAACTCCTGACCCGCTGACCGTCATTCCGGCGAAGGCCGGAATCCATGGAACGTTGGCACGCACGCTCAGCATGGATTCCGGTTTGCGCCGGAATGACGGTGGCTGGGGGAGATGCTTACTTGATCGGCGCGCGGCCTTTTTGCTTGACCTTGTACGCCCACACCAGCATCAGGATGGCGCCGACGATCATTGGCAGAGACAGCACCTGGCCGGAGGTAATCGGCAGGCCAAACACTTCGGTTTCCCAGTCCGGCGTGCGGAACCATTCGGTAAAGAAACGCGCGCAGCCGTAGAGCAGCGTGTACATGGCGCCCACCGCCAGCCGTGGACGTTCCTTGCGCGAGAAGAACCACAGGATCACGAACACCAGCAAACCGTCGATCAGCATCTGGTAGATTGGCGACGGATGGCGCAGGCCGGGCAGGAACACCGGATTCGGATGCAGCGGGTAGCGGATGTCCGGCCACAGCATGGCCCATGGCAGCGACTGGTCGCTGACCACGCGGCCCGGCAGTTCGGCGTTGATGAAATTGCCCATGCGGCCGGCGGCGTAGCCCAGCGGCACCAACGGCGCGATGAAGTCGTACACGTCCAGCAGGTTGCGGCCGGCCTTGCGCGCCCACAGCGACATGGCGATCAGCACGCCAATAAAGCCGCCGTGGAACGACATGCCGCCGTGCCACACCTTGAAGATTTCTATCGGGTCGGAGAAGTACTTGACCGGCTCGTAGAACAGCACCTCGCCCAGCCGGCCGCCGATGATCACGCCCATCATGCCGTAGAACAGCATGTCGTCCAGGTCCTCCTTTTTCCACTGCTGCGCGGCGATGTGCGGCTGCCTGATGCGCACGCGGCCCAGCGCGATGAACATGGCAAAGGCCAGCACATACATCAGGCCGTACCAGTGGATGGCGATGGGCCCCAGCTGCAGGGCGATGGGATCGGGCATCGGGTGTATCAGCATAGAGTGTTCTTTCTTAGTAAGTCCAAAAAGCCGTGCAGCACCGGCGAGCGGTTATCGCGCCGCCAGGCCAGGCCGGTTTCGACCAGCGGCGTGGCCTCGGCCAGCGCCCGGTATTCTACCCCGGTCCGCATCAGGTTGGAGACGGACTGCGGCACCAGCGCCATGCCGATGCCGGCCGACACCAGGCTGACGATGGTTTGCATCTGGATCGCTTCCTGGCCGATCTGCGGCGTGACGCCGGCGTCGCGGAACACCGACAGGATGGCGTCGTGCAGCGCTGGCGAAATCGCGCGCGGGAAGATGATCAGCGGCAGCGGCGGCAGTGCGGCGAGGCGCAGCTTGCCTTGCTTCTTCAGCGCCGGCAGGCCGGCGGGCAGGGCCAGCACCAGCGGCTCGCTGAGCACCGGCAGGTAGTCGAGCTGTTGTTTTGCCTTGTCCGGCAGCGGCGGAATCAGCAGGCCGGCGTCGATGCGATTGTGCAGCAGGTCGTCCAGTTGCAGGTCGGAGGTGGCTTCGCGCAGCGTGATCTGCACTTGCGGATAGGCGGCGCGGTAGGCGCGCAGGAAGGGCGGCAGCACGCTGTAGTCGGCCGAGGAGACGAAGGCCAGCGTCAGGCGGCCGGCTTCGCCGCTGGCAGCGCGCCGCACCAGTTGCGGCAGTTCCTGCGCCTGCGCCAGCATGCGCCGCGCTTCCGGCAGCAGGGCGGCGCCGGCCAGCGTTAGCGCGACGCCGCGGCGGTTGCGGTCGAACAGCGCGGCGCCCAGTTCCTCCTCCAGTGCCTGGATGGTTTGCGACAGCGGCGGCTGCGTCATGTGCAAGCGCAGCGCCGCCTTGCCGAAGTGGAGTTCTTCGGCGACGGTGACGAAGTAGCGTAGTTGTCGCAATTCCATATGATTAAGCCTCTGTGATATTTTATACGACTCACGGCAGCGGAAATCATATATTTGACACGGTGACAGGGTAGTCGCACACTCTTAGGCTAGCCTTACCTTTGGAGAATCATCATGCCGCAATACCGTTCCCGCACCACCACCCACGGCCGCAACATGGCCGGCGCCCGCGCCCTGTGGCGCGCCACCGGCATGAAAGACGGCGACTTCGACAAGCCGATCGTCGCCGTGGTCAATTCCTTCACCCAGTTCGTGCCCGGCCACGTGCACCTGAAGGACCTGGGGCAACTGGTCGCGCGCGAGATCGAAAAGGCCGGCGGTGTGGCCAAGGAATTCAACACCATCGCGGTTGACGACGGCATCGCCATGGGCCACGGCGGCATGCTGTATTCGCTGCCGTCGCGCGACCTGATCGCCGACTCGGTCGAGTACATGGTCAACGCCCACTGCGCCGATGCGATGGTGTGCATCTCCAACTGCGACAAGATCACGCCGGGCATGCTGATGGCCGCCATGCGCCTCAACATCCCGGTGGTGTTCGTATCGGGTGGCCCGATGGAAGCGGGCAAGGTGGTCAAGGTGGTCAACGGCGGCCAGAAGGTCATCAAGCTGGACCTGGTGGACGCCATGATCAAGGCCGGCGACAGCACCGTCAGCGACGCCGACGTGGCGGAGATCGAGCGCTCGGCCTGCCCGACCTGCGGTTCGTGCTCCGGCATGTTCACCGCCAACTCGATGAACTGCCTGACCGAGGCGCTCGGCCTGTCGCTGCCGGGTAACGGCACCATCGTCGCCACCCACGCCGACCGCGAACAACTGTTCCTGCGCGCCGGCCGCTTGATCGTCGAACTGGCCAAGCGCCACTACGAGCAGGACGACTACACCATCCTGCCGCGCTCCATCGCCACCAAGGCGACCTGGGAAAACGCCATGGCGCTGGACGTGTCGATGGGCGGCTCGACCAACACCGTGCTGCACCTGCTGGCGGCCGCGCACGAGGCCGGCGTGGACTTCACCATGGCCGACATCGACCGCATCTCGCGCAAGGTGCCGTGCCTGTGCAAGGTGGCGCCGATGACCGACAAGTTCCACATCGAGGACGTGCACCGCGCCGGCGGCATCATCGCGATCCTGGGCGAGCTGGCGCGCGCCGGCTTGCTGGATACCTCGCGTCCCACCATCCATGCGCCGACGCTGGCCGAGGCCATCGAGCGCAACGACATCAAGCGCAGCGACGATCCGGCCGTGCACCAGTTGTTCCGCGCGGCGCCGGGCGGCGTGCCGACGCAGGTGGCCTTCTCGCAATCGGAACGCTACGAGGCGCTGGACCTGGACCGCAGCGCCGGCTGCATCCGCGACATGGAACACGCGTATTCGAAAGACGGCGGCCTGGCTGTGTTGTATGGCAATCTGGCCGAGAAGGGCTGCATCGTCAAGACGGCGGGCGTGGATGAGAGCATCCTGAAGTTCAGCGGCAAGGCGCGCGTGTTCGAGTCGCAGGACGCGGCGGTCAAGGGCATCCTCGGCGACACCGTGCATGCCGGCGACGTGGTCATCATCCGCTACGAGGGGCCGAAGGGCGGTCCCGGCATGCAGGAGATGCTGTATCCGACCTCGTACATCAAATCCAAGGGCCTGGGCAAGGCGTGCGCGCTGCTGACGGATGGCCGTTTCTCGGGCGGCTCGTCGGGCCTGGTGATCGGCCACGCCTCGCCGGAGGCGGCGGAGGGCGGCGCGATCGGCCTGGTGGAAGAGGGCGACATGATCGACATCGACATCCCCAACCGCACCATCAGCCTGCGCATTCCGGATGCCGAGCTGGCCGCGCGCCGCGCCGCCATGGAAGCCAAGGGTGCTGCCGCCTGGCAGCCGGTCAACCGCGAGCGCTACGTTTCGCAAGCGCTGCAAGCCTACGCCGCGCTGACCACTTCCGCCGACCGCGGCGCGGTGCGCGACCTGTCGCAACTCCGGAAGTAAGTTTATCTGCCGCCATTCCCGCTGGCGCGGGAATGGCCTTATTTCTTCTTGTCGAAGGACTGCTTGACGCGCTCCTTGCGGCGTTTTTCGTCTTCGTTGTGGGCTTTGCGTTTGTCGAAGCCCAGCATCGGTTCGAGGAACTCGAACCACAGGAAGGCCAGCACCATGATGGCGCCGATGGCCCACCACGACAGTTCCGCGAACTTCCAGATTTCAAAATAGCGCAGCACAACCAAAGCAACGATCAGCAGGATCAATGGCATGATGTTCTCCTTTTCCGCTATCTTACCTTGGTTTCATTGAGGGCAATATTCTTTGCCGCGTCAACCGTTACTTGATTTAAGCGTTAAATGTTTAAAAGCAAAACGCGGTAGAATGAACCGGCGGGATTTAGTCGCATTAACCTGGAGAACACACAATGAAACGCAATTTGATGATGGTTGGGGTAGTGGCTGCATCGGCCTTCGCTTCGCAAGCCGCCATGGCGGATGCCGGCCTGGATCTGGCCAAGGCGAAAAACTGCATGGCTTGCCACGCGGTTGCCAACAAGGTGGTCGGCCCGGCCTACAAGGATGTGGCTGCCAAATACGCCGGCCAGAAAGACGCCGAAGCCAAGCTGGTCACCAAGGTGATGAAGGGCGGCTCGGGCGTGTGGGGCGCGATCCCGATGCCGGCCAACCCGCAAGTCAGCGAAGCCGAAGCCCACACGCTGGTCAAATGGGTGCTGTCGCAGAAATGAGCCGCGCCTGATCTGACGATCCGTCGTTCCGGCGTCCGCCGGAATGACGGATCAAACGCTGACTTAACGATATCGCGCCTTCGAGGCGCGTTTTTTTTTACTTGATGACTTCGAACTTGGTCTTCTTGCCGTTGTCGTAGTTGAACAGCGTCAGCGCGCCGTCCTTGATGTCGCCCTTGGCGTCGAACGAGATCAGGCCGGTCACGCCCTGGTACTGGATCTTCTGCAGGAACGGCAGGTACTTGGCCGGCTGCGCCGAGTTGGCCTGCTGCATGGCGGTGGCCATGGTCATCACCGCGTCGTACACGTACGGCGAATACAGCTGCACATCGGCGTTGTATTTCTTCTTGTAGCGGGCGACGAAATCGTCCATGCCCTTCTGCTGCTCGGCGGTGACGCCGCCGGCTTCGGCGCAGGTCACGGTGCCGGTCACGGCCGCGGCGCCGGCCAGCTTCGGCAGCGACTCGGTGCAGGTGCCGTCGCCGCCCATGTACTTGGCGGTGATGCCCAGCGCCTTCATCTGGCGCAGCAGCGGGCCGCCCACCGAGTCCATGCCGCCGAAGAACACCAGGTCCGGATTCTTGGCCTTGATCTTGGTGAGGATGGCGTTGAAGTCGGTGGCCTTGTCGGTGGTGTATTCGCGCGCCACCATGTCCACGCCCGGCAGCGCTTTCTTCGCGCCCTTGACGAACTCGTCCGCCACGCCCTGGCCGTAGGCGGTGCGGTCGTCGATCACGGCGATCTTCTTGGCGCCGATCTTGCCGACCGCGTAGCTGCCCAGCGTGCCGCCCAGCTTGGCGTCGTTGGCGACCACGCGGAAGGTCGACTTGAAGCCTTGCTGCGTGTACTTGGTCTGGGTGGTGGCCGGCGAGATTTGCGGGATGCCGGCGTCGTAGTAAATCTTGGAGGCGGGGATGGAGGTGCCGGAGTTCAGGTGGCCGATGACGCCGTTGACCTTGGCGTCGACCAGCTTCTGCGCGACCGCAGTGCCCTGCTTGGGATCGCCGCCGTCGTCTTCCAGCAGCAGCACGAATTTGACCGGCTTGCCGTCGATCTTGATGCCCTTGGCGTTGAGCTCCTCGATCGCCATCTTGGCGCCGTTTTCATTGTCCTTGCCGAGGTGGGCCGAGGGGCCGGAGACTGGGGCGACGTGGCCGATCTTGATCACTTCCTGCGCGCTGGCGGCGCCGGCGAATGCCAGGGCGAGGACCAGCGGAATGCATTTGAACTGCATGTGCAATCTCCAATAGTTGTATGCAAGGCCACCAAGGTACAACAAAATATTCGCCGCGCAAAGCGGCAAACCGGGGCTTTTGTACTTTTTTGGAGCGTTTCCCTGATTTGATGCGGGGGTGCTTCGGGGTGGTGCGCGCGGCGCACCAGGATGGTTGTGATTTGGCGGCTGGCGGCACTGTTTACCCCGCACGGCGACGGCGCCGGGGTCTGACCCCGTACGGGGTCAGACCCCTCCGTTCTGGGGTTATTTTTTCTGCGCCTGGAGGTGCGTCAGTTCCTGGGCGACCGCGCGCGAGACGATTTTTTCTATCGTGTCGTGCAGGCCGATGCGGATTTCGTTGGTCAGGTCATGCAGCGCGTGGCTCAGCACGTCGGCCATGCTGTCCTTGATGCGCTGCTCCAGCACAAAATCCACGCGCGACTGCAACTGGTGCATGATGCGCACCGACAGGCGGTGCTCCATCACCGCCCATTCGGCATCGGTCCAGCCGTCGATGGCGTCGGCTTCCAGTTGCGCGGCGGGGGCGATCGGCGCTGGCGGCGCGCCTTCGTCGCTCAGCGGTTCCGCTTTCAGAACTTCGGTCAAGACAGGGATACTGGCGTCAAACGATGCTTGGCTCATGATTTTCCTGCGACAAAGTGGGTCAGTGGATAGGCTTGCTGCTTGTATGCGACATAACGCTTGCGGCCTTCAGCCGCATCATCTTCTTCAGAAGAAATCACTTCAATCATGCGGGCGAAGCGCGTCACATTGCGCGGCGCGCGGCGCGACAGATTGACCAATAATTCCGTGTGCGTGTGTGGTAATTCCGCCTCATCGTTGTCCGTCAACAGGATCGGCGTGTGCGCCGCCAGCGCATCGTCCGCCACCACGTGCGGCAGGAAGTCGGTGGCGGAAAACGTCCACATCGCCGCGTCAAGTTCTGCCAGTTGGGCCGCATCGTCGGTCATCAGCACCACGCGGTGGTTGGCGGCCCAGGCCTTGCGCACGAGGCGGCAGGCGTAGGCGACTTTGTCCGGAACGTTGGTGTGGAAGTCGATGCGTGTCATGGTAAATCCAGTGTATGCGAAAACGCCGGAGAACGCTGGCATCGATGTTGCTACCGAGCGCGCTCCGGCGTGGAGGACGTGAGACGAATGGTTACGCGGCCATGCCGCTGTGGCGCAACAGCGCGTCGATGCTCGGCTCGCGGCCGCGGAAGGCGGTGAACGATTCCAGCGCCGGACGCGAACCGCCGACCGACAGGATCTCGGCCAGGTAGCGCTTGCCGGTTTCCGACACCGCCGCCGGGCCCAGTTTCTGCGCCTCTTCAAACGCGGCGTAGGCGTCGGCGGACAGCACCTCGGCCCACTTGTAGCTGTAGTAGCCCGCCGCGTAGCCGCCGGCGAAGATGTGGCCGAACGAGTTCTGGAAGCGGTTGAACGCCGGCGGAATCACCAGCGCGAACTGGCGGCGCACGTCGTCGATCAGTTGCTGCACGGTCTGGCCGGTGGCCGGATCGTAGTCGTAGTGCAGGTGCATGTCCAGCAGCGAGAACTCGACCTGGCGCAGCGTCTGCAGACCGGACTGGAAGTTCTTCGCGGCCAGCATCTTGTCGTACAGCGCGCGCGGCAGCGGCTCGCCGGTGACGGCGTGCGCGGTCATGTGCTCCAGCACCTCCCACTCCCAGCAGAAGTTTTCCATGAACTGCGACGGCAACTCCACCGCGTCCCATTCGACGCCGGAAATGCCGGACACGCCCAGCTCATCCACCTGGGTCAGCATGTGGTGCAGGCCGTGGCCGAATTCGTGGAACAGCGTGATCACTTCATCGTGCGTGAACAGCGATGGCTTGGTGACGCCGTCCTCGACCGCCGGCTCGGTGAAGTTGCAGGTCAGGTAGGCGACCGGCGTCTGCACATGGGTGGCGTCGGCGCGGCGGCCGCGCGCGTCGTCCATCCAGGCGCCGCCGGACTTGCCGGCGCGCGCATACAGGTCGAGGTAGAACTGGCCGATCAGCTTGCCGTCGCGCTCGATGCGGAAGAAGCGCACGTCCTTGTGCCATACCGGCGCCTCGTCCGGCTTGATCTCGACGTTGAACAGGTTCTGGATCTGGCGGAACAGGCCGTCAATCACCTTGTGCTCAGGGAAGTACTGCTTCACTTCCTGCGCCGAGAAGGCATAGCGCGCTTCCTGCAGTTTTTCGGAAGCGTAGGGGATGTCCCAGGCCTTCAGCTCGGCGATGCCCAGCTGGTCCCTGGCGAACTGCTTCAGCTCGGCCAGGTCCTTCTCGGCGAACGGGCGGGCGCGCCGGGCCAGGTCTTCCAGGAAGGCGATCACCTCGTCCGGCGACTTGGCCATCTTCGGCACCAGCGACACTTCGGCGAAGTTGTTATAGCCGAGCAGCTTGGCTTCCTCGTCGCGCAGCTTCAGCAGCGTGACGATGTTCTGGGTGTTGTCCCACTCGTCCTTCTTGCTGAACACCTCGCCCTGCTCGGAGGCCTTGGTGGCGTTGGCGCGGTAAATGGTTTCGCGCAGTTCGCGCTTGTCGGCGAATTGCAGGATCGGGTAGTAGGACGGGAAGTGCAGCGAGAATTCCCAGCCTTGCTTGCCGGCCTTTTCGGCGGCGGCGCGGGCGGCGGCCTTGACGTCGTCCGGCAGGCCGGCCAGGTCGGCCTCGTCGGTCACCAGCAGCTTGTAGTCGTTGGTGGCGTCCAGCACGTTTTCCGAGAAGCGGGTGGAGGTCTTGGCGTGTTCTTCCTGGATGTCGGCGAAGCGGGCTTTCTGATCTTCCGGCAGCTCGGCGCCGCCCATGCGGAAGTCGCGGATGGCGTTGTCGATGATGCGCTTGCGGGCCGGCGACAGCGTGTCGAACTCGGCCGAGGCGCGCAGCGCCTTGTACTTGGCGAACAGCGCCTCGTTCTGGCCCAGTTCGGTCCAGAATTCGGTGACCTTGGGTTGGTTCTCGTTGTAGACGGCGCGCAGTTCCGGCGTGTCGACCACGTTGTTCAGATGGCTGACGATGCCCCAGGCGCGGCCCAGCAGTTCGGTGGCGTTTTCCAGCGGGGTGACGAAGCTGTCCCAGGTGACGTGGTCGGCCGGGGCTTGCAGTTGCCCGACCACGGCGCGGCTCTTGGCCAGCAGGTCGTCGATGGCCGGCGTCACGTGTTCCGGTTTGATGGCGTCGAAGCGCGGCAGACCCGAAAAATCGAGGAGGGGGTTGGTAGCGTCAATAGTCATGATCAGATCCGTTTAATTACGTGCCCAGATGGCACAGTTGTACCCCGCACACCGCAGGCAGGGGTCTGACCCCGTACGGGGTCAGACCCCATCGTCCGGGGTTAAGCGCGCTCGGCCGCTTCCACCGTGTTCATCAGCAGCATGGTAATGGTCATCGGCCCCACGCCGCCCGGCACGGGCGTGATGTGCGATGCCACTTCCTTGATGCCGTCGAAGTCCACGTCGCCGCACAGCTTGCCCTCGTCGTTGCGGTTGATGCCGACGTCGATCACGATCGCGCCCGGCTTGACCATCTCGGCAGTCAGGGTATTGCGGCGGCCGGTTGCGGCCACGACCACGTCCGCCTGGCGCGTGTACACGCCAATGTCCGGGGTCGCGCTATGGCAGATGGTGACGGTGGCGTTGGCTTGCAAGAGCAGCAGCGCCATCGGCTTGCCGACGGTGTTGGAACGGCCGATCACCACCGCATGCTTGCCGCGCAGATCCACGCCGGTGCTCTCGATCAGCTTCATGCAGCCATACGGCGTGCAGGGACGGAAGCCTTCCAGCCCGGTCATCAGTTCGCCGGCGCTCAGCACCGAATAACCGTCCACGTCTTTCTTGGTGGAGATGGCTTCGATCACCTTGTGCGGGTTAATGTGCTTCGGCAGCGGCATCTGCACCAGGATGCCGTGGATCTTCGGATCGGCGTTGAGCGCGGCGATGCGGTCCAACAGCGCGGCCTCGGTCAGGTCGGCCGGGTATTCTTCCTTCAGCGAGAAGAAGCCGGCGTCCTCGCACGCCTTGACCTTGTTGCGCACATAGACGTGGCTGGCCGGGTCGTCGCCGACGATGATCACGGCCAGACCGGGCTGTTTGCCCTCGGCGGTGAGTTTTGCAGCACGTGCAGCAATTTCTGCGCGCAGTTTTTTGGAGAGGGCGATGCCGTCGATCAGTTGTGCAGACATGATTTAACCAGGGTGGTAGAGGGAGAACCGCATTATAAGGCCGCCGGGCCCATCCCGCCGCGTTTTTGGCGCGACACCCATGCTGCGCCGCACAAGTTTTTCATAGTGAGATTTCACGATATAAAATGCGTTATCGTAATTTGAAAAAGCAAAAATACACTGCTAGAATCCCCACACGTCATCAAAGTATTAGTAAATAATCAGCGAACTCTCAACCCGAAAGCCGCATGGTTCGGGGCACATCTCAACTCAGCAGGAGACTTATTACATGTCAGCTCAACTTGACCAGGTAACGGCAAACACCGACCCTGATTCGCAAGAAACCAAAGAATGGTTGGATTCCCTGGCCGCAGTGCTGGAACAAGAGGGCCCTGAACGTGCTCACTACCTGCTGGAGCGCCTGATCGACCTGGCCCGCCAGAGCGGCTCGGACATCCCGTTCTCCGCCAACACCGCCTACGTCAACACCATCCCTGCCGACAAGGAAGCGCACTGCCCGGGCAACCTGGAATACGAAGAAAAACTGCGCTCGTGGATGCGCTGGAACGCCATGGCCATGGTGGTGAAAGCCAACCGCTTCGACGGCGACCTCGGTGGCCACCTGTCCTCGTTCGCCTCGCTGGCCAACATGCTGGGCATCGGCTTCAACCACTTCTGGAAAGCGCCGAGCGAAAACCACGGCGGCGACCTGCTGTACATCCAGGGCCACTCGTCGCCCGGCGTCTACGCGCGCGCCTTCCTGGAAGGCCGCCTGACCGAAGACCAGTTGCTGCACTTCCGCCGCGAAGTGGACGGCGGCGGCCTGTCGTCGTACCCGCACCCGAAACTGATGCCGAACTTCTGGCAGTTCCCGACCGTGTCGATGGGCCTGGGCCCGCTGATGGCGATCTACCAGGCGCGCTTCCTGAAGTACCTGCACGCGCGCTCGATCGCCGACACCACCGACCGTAAAGTCTGGGCCTTCTGCGGCGACGGCGAAATGGACGAGCCGGAATCGCTGGGCGCGATCGGCATGGCCGCGCGCGAGAAGCTGGACAACCTGGTCATCGTGGTCAACTGCAACCTGCAGCGCCTGGACGGCCCGGTGCGCGGCAACGGCAAGATCATCCAGGAACTGGAAGGCGAATTCCGTGGCGCCGGCTGGAACGTGGTCAAGGTCATCTGGGGCCCGGGCTGGGACGCGCTGCTGCAAAAGGATAAAGAAGGCATCCTGCGCAAGGTGATGATGGAAACCGTCGACGGCGAGTACCAGAACTACAAGGCCAAGGACGGCGCCTACGTGCGCAAGCACTTCTTCGGCAAGCATCCAAAGCTGCTGGAGATGGTGGCCAACATGACCGACGACGACATCTGGCGCCTGACCCGTGGCGGCCACGATCCGCACAAGATCTATGCCGCCTTCAAGGTCGCGCAGGAACACAAGGGCCAACCAACCGTGCTGCTGGTGAAGACCATCAAAGGCTTCGGCATGGGCAAGCACGGCGAAGCGCGCAACACCGCGCACAACACCAAGAAGCTGACCGACGAAGCCGTGCGCGAAATGCGCGACCGCTACTCGATCCCTATCCCGGACGACAAGCTGGCCGACATCCCGTTCTACAAGCCGGCCGATGACGCGCCGGAGATCAAGTACCTGCACGAGCGCCGCGCCGCGCTGGGCGGCTACCTGCCGGCCCGTCGCCAGCAGGCCGACGAGAAGCTGACCGTGCCGCCGCTGTCGGCATTCCAGAACGTGCTGGACGCCACCGCCGAAGGCCGCGAAGTGTCGTCGACCCAGGCCTACGTGCGTATCCTGACCACGCTGCTGAAAGATCCAAGCGTCGGCCCGCGCATCGTGCCGGTGCTGGTGGATGAATCGCGTACCTTCGGTATGGAAGGCCTGTTCCGCCAGGTCGGCATCTTCAACCAGCAAGGCCAGTTGTACGAGCCGGTCGACAAGGACCAGGTGATGTACTACCGTGAAGACAAGGCCGGCCAGATCCTGCAAGAGGGTATCAACGAAGCCGGTGGTATGAGCTCGTGGATCGCCGCGGCGACCTCGTACTCGACCAACAACCGCGTGATGATCCCGTTCTATACCTACTACTCGATGTTTGGTATGCAGCGTATCGGCGACCTGGTATGGGCCGCCGCCGACATGCGCGCCCGTGGCTTCCTGATGGGCGGCACCGCTGGCCGCACCACGCTGAACGGCGAAGGCCTGCAGCACGAAGATGGCCACAGCCACCTGTTCGCCGCCGCCGTGCCGAACTGCATGCCGTATGACCCGACCTTCGGTCACGAGCTGGCCGTCATCATCCAGGACGGCATGCGCCGCATGGTGGAAGAACAGGAAGACGTGTTCTACTACATCACCATCATGAACGAGAACTACCCGCACCCAGGCATCAAGCCGGGCCAGGAAGAGGGCATCCTCAAAGGTATGTACCTGCTGCAGAAGGGCGACGAGAAAGCCAAGCAGCGCGTGCAGCTGATCGGTTCCGGCACCATCCTGCGCGAGTCGATCTTCGCCCAGGAACTGCTGCTGAACGACTGGGGCATCGCCGCCGACGTGTGGTCCGCACCGTCGCTGACGCTGGTGGCGCGCGACGGCCAGGACGCCGAGCGCTGGAACCTGGTCAATCCTACCCAGCCGCAGCGCGTGCCTTACGTTGCCCAGCTGCTGAAGGATACCCAGGGTCCGATCGTGGCGACCACCGACTACATGCGCGCGTTTGCCGAGCAAATCCGCGCCTTCATTCCGAAGGACCGCACCTACCGCGTGTTGGGCACCGATGGCTTCGGCCGTTCGGACAGCCGCGCCAAGCTGCGCGAGTTCTTTGAGGTGAACCGTTACTACATCACGGTCGCCGCACTGAAGTCGCTGTCGGAAGAAGGCAAGATCGATGTCAAAGTGGTTGAGCAAGCGATTGCCAAGTACAACCTCGATCCGAACAAACCAAATCCGGTGACCCAATAATTAGAACGGAGCAAACGCTATGAGCATTGTGGAAGTTAAAGTCCCGGATATCGGTGATTTCAAGGAAGTCGAGATCATCGAAGTGATGATCAAGGTCGGCGACACCATCAAGGTGGACCAGTCGCTGATTACCGTGGAATCGGATAAGGCCAGCATGGAGATCCCGTCGTCCGCCGCCGGCGTGGTGAAGGAGATCAAGGTCAAGGTCGGCGACAAGGTGGCGGAAGGTTCGCTGGTGTTGCTGCTGGAGGCCGATGGCGCCGCCGCAGCTCCGGCTCCGGCTTCGGCTCCGGCGCCAGCCGCCGCTGCCCCGGCGCCCGCGCCGGCGGCTGCCGCCGCTGCGGCTCCGGCACCTGCCGCTTCGGTCGGCCCGGTCGAAGTCAAAGTGCCGGACATCGGCGACTTCAAGGAAGTGGAAGTCATTGAAGTCATGGTCAAGGTCGGCGACACCATCAAGGTCGATCAGTCGCTGATCACCGTTGAATCGGACAAGGCATCGATGGAGATTCCATCGTCGCACGCCGGCGTGGTGAAAGAGCTGAAGGTCAAGGTCGGCGACAAGGTTGCCATGGGCTCGATCGTGCTGGTGGTCGAGGCCACCGGCGGTCCGGTGAGCGCCGCCGCCGCGCCGGCCAGCGCCACGCCGTCGCCTGCCACCGCTGCCGCGCCGGCCCCAGCGCCTGCCGCCGCGCCGTCGCCAGCACCAGCTGCGGCCGCGCCGGCCGCGTCGCAAGGCTCGGTCCAAACCGGCAAACTGGCGCACGCCTCGCCGTCGATCCGCAAGTTCGCGCGCGAACTGGGCGTGGATCTGGGCAAGGTGCCGGGCTCCGGTCCGAAAGGCCGCATCACCCAGCAGGACGTGCAGAACTACGTCAAGGGCGTGATCGCCGGCACCGTCGCATCGCCGGCAGCCGCTGGTGGGGCCGTTGGTGGTGGCGGCAATTTCAGCGTGCTGCCATGGCCGTCGCTGGACTTCAGCAAGTTTGGCGAAACCGAACTGCTGCCGCTGTCGCGCATCAAGAAGATCTCCGGCCCGAACCTGCACCGCAACTGGGTGCAGATCCCGCACGTCACGCAGTTCGACGATGCCGACATCACCGACCTGGAAGCGTTCCGCGTTGAGTCGAATAACGCCAACGCCAAGAACAAGGACGCGGTCAAGCTGACCATGCTGGCTTTCGTCATCAAGGCCTCGGTTGCCGCGCTGAAGAAATTCCCGACCTTTAACTCGTCGCTGGACGAGAAGGGCGAGAACCTGATCCTGAAGAAGTTCTACAACATCGGCTTCGCGGCCGACACGCCGAACGGCCTGGTGGTCCCGGTGATCAAGAACGCCGACCAGAAATCGGTGACGCAGATCGCCAAGGAAATGACCGAGCTGTCGGCCCAGGCGCGCGAAGGCAAGCTGAAACCGACCGACATGCAGGGCGCCACCTTCACCATCTCGTCGCTGGGCGGCATCGGCGGCACGCACTTCACGCCAATCGTGAACGCGCCGGAAGTGGCGATCCTTGGCCTGTCCAAGGCATCGACCAAGCCGGTGTGGGATGGCAAGCAGTTCCAGCCTCGCCTGATGATGGGTACCTCGCTGTCCTACGATCACCGCGTGATCGACGGCGCGATGGGCGCCCGCTTCTCCGTGTACCTGAGCGAAGTGCTCGGCGACATGCGCAAAATTCTGCTGTAAGGAGCCCACATGAGCACCGAAGTGAAAGTGCCGAATATCGGCGACTTCAGCGAAGTAGAAGTCATTGAAGTGATGGTGAAAGTCGGCGACACGATCAAGGCCGATCAGTCGCTGATCACCGTGGAGTCGGACAAGGCCAGCATGGAAATCCCGTCGTCGCACAGCGGCGTGGTGAAGGAACTGCGCGTCAAGGTCGGCGACAAGGTCAAGGAAGGCGTGACGCTGCTGGTGGTGGAAGAAGCCGCCGGCGCGTCGTCGTCGGCACCGGCCGCCGCGCCAGCGCCTGCTGCTGCTGCACCTGCACCCGCGCCGGCCGCGGCGCCTGCCGCACCAGTCGCGCCAGCCGTGGCCCCGATCGGTGGCAGCTACAGCGGCCAGGTCGACGTCGACTGCGACATGATGGTGCTGGGCGGTGGTCCTGGCGGCTACTCGGCCGCCTTCCGCGCCGCCGACCTGGGCCTGAACACCGTGATCGTCGAGCGTTACGACACGCTGGGCGGCGTGTGCCTGAACGTCGGCTGCATCCCGTCGAAAGCGCTGCTGCACGTGGCCTCGGTGATCGATGAAACCGCGCACATGGCCAAGACCGGCGTCACCTTCGCCAAGCCGACCATCGACATCGACCAGGTCCGCACGTACAAGGAAGGCGTGATCAAGACCATGACCGGCGGCCTGGCCGGCATGGCCAAGGCGCGCAAGACCCAAGTCGTGCAAGGCGTGGGCCAGTTCCTGAGCGCCAACCACATCGAAGTCACCGCCAAGGATGGTTCGAAAAAAGTCGTGCAGTTCAAGCAGGCCATCATCGCCGCCGGTTCGTCGGTGGTAAAGCTGCCGTTCGTGCCGGAAGATCCGCGCATCGTCGACTCGACCGGCGCGCTGGAACTGCGCCAGATCCCGAAACGCATGCTGGTCATCGGCGGCGGCATCATCGGCCTGGAAATGGCCACCGTCTACTCGACCTTCGGCGCGCGCATCGACGTGGTCGAAATGATGGACGGCCTGATGCAGGGCGCCGATCGCGACGCGGTCAAGGTCTGGCAGAAGTACAACGAAGCGCGCTTCGACAACATCATGACCAAGACCAAGACGGTGGCCGTTGAAGCGCTGCCGGAGGGGATCAAGGTCACCTTCGAAGCGGCGGAAGCCGGTGCCACCGCGCCTGCGCCGCAGGTGTACGACCTGGTGCTGGTGGCCGTGGGCCGCAGCCCGAACGGCAAGAAAATCGCCGCTGAAAAAGCTGGCGTGATCGTCACCGATCGCGGCTTCATCCCGGTCGACAGCCAGATGCGCACCAACGTGCCGAACATCTTCGCCATCGGCGACCTGGTGGGCCAGCCGATGCTGGCGCACAAGGCGGTGCATGAAGGCCATGTCGCTGCCGAGGCGGCAGCAGGCCAGAAGTCGCACTTCGATGTGAAAGTGATTCCGTCGGTGGCCTACACCGATCCGGAAGTGGCGTGGGCCGGCATCACCGAGGACGAAGCGAAAGCCAAGGGCATCAAGGTCGAGAAGGGCCACTTCCCTTGGGCGGCGAGCGGCCGCGCCGTGGCCAACGGCCGCGCCGAAGGCTTCACCAAGCTGCTGTTCGATGCTGAGACTCACCGCATCATCGGCGGCACCATGGTCGGCACCCACGCCGGCGACATGATCGGCGAAATCGCGCTGGCCATCGAAATGGGCGCCGACGGCACCGACATCGGCAAGACGATCCACCCGCACCCAACGCTGGGCGAATCGATCGGCATGGCGGCGGAAGTCTACGAAGGCGTCTGCACCGACCTGCCACCGCCGCGCAAGCGCTAAGCAGTCAACATCATCACTCAAAACCGGGACTTGTTCCCGGTTTTTTTTTAGCGCTGTCTTGAGACTAGAAACTATTGGTCAAGTATAGGGTAAGAAGATTCGCCAGAGAATGCAAGGTGGCGATTGTCAGCGTGCTTCGGAAAGCTGAATATTTTTCTCGAAGGTATGTGTACCCAATTGCTTGAAAGAAAAACGGTGTCGCCACGATAAAAGCTAGTTGCCAATAAGTGAAAGCATGTAAAAGACAGACGGGAATGATCGCACACATTATAGAGAGGTTCCTGTTTCGTATTATCTGTCTTGCGATAAGTAAACAGTATGCCAGTATCGCTGTTTCAATTATTGGTGATGCTACTGTGGAGAAAAATATCTCTGCTGCCGAAGTTTGGTTTATGTGCGGATCTTGGATTTGTGGAAATAAAAATATAGCGGCTTGGCCTGAAAATTGGATGCTTGCCCATATCATTGTAAAAATAAAAATCAAATACAGGGCTGAATTATTTTTTATGAAATCATAGATGTAAGGAGGCTTCATTTTTCATCCTATGTCTACGTTAAGTCGAATAGTTCTATAACTATCCGACTTGCTGGTTAAGCCCCTAGATTTCCTCCCCGAAGCGCCTCCAAATACATTTCATCTAAACCTACTTGTCTCGCGTTCATTCCTGCGTTATACAATCCAGTGAAGATCATTGCAGTCGCGTTTAAAAGCTGTTTGACAATTGCGCCAGATACTGCGTTGATCTCTGCATCATCGAGTTCTTTCATTTTTCCCTCCAAAAGTTGATTGATAAATATTGAAAGTTGGCATCAAAATAAATTTTTTGTCAACGAGGTAAATTTAGTACGAAACTTTTTGGTTGCAAAATTTAGATGAGCAATTTCTGATAAATCACATGATTTTTCCATTTTCGATCGATATTACTCGGTCGGTGCTGGCGATGGTTTCTGGACGATGCGCGATAATGATGCGAGTTATGTTGAGACTTTTGATGGATTCGTTGACCAGTTTTTCGTTGTCCACATCCAGATGGCTCGTCGCCTCGTCCAGCAGCAATATGCGCGGGCGTTTGTACAAAGCACGGGCCAGCAGGATGCGCTGCTTTTGACCGCCAGACAGGACGGTCCCCATGTCGCCAACCAGCGTTTGGTAGCCCATGGGCATGGTTCCGATCTCATCTGCAATCGCAGCCATCCCGGCGCATTTTTCTACCCAGGCATGGTCGGCGTGCGGATCGAAGAAGTGGATATTGTCGGCAATGCTGCCGGTGAACAGCACGTCGTCCTGCAGCACCGTGCCAACCAGTGTGCGCACATAGCCGGCGCCGCAATGTCGCAGGTCGACGCCGTTGATGGTGACCTGGCCAGAGGTGGGTGTGAGCAGACCCAGCAGAATGCTCATCAGCGTGGTCTTGCCGCAGCCGGACGGTCCAACAACGGCGACCGATTCGCCTGCCTCGATCGTGAAGTTGATGTCCTCCAGCACCATCGCCTCCTGCTCGGCGTAACGAAAACTGAGGTGCTTCACGCAAATCCGCACCGGCGCCGTCCCAGCCTCGTGGGCGGTGTGGGTGTAAGCAGCGTCAGGCTCCGCCAGGACGATGTCCGCCAGGCGGGCGCCCTGTAACTGCAGCATTTTGACATCGTAAAATTTGTCGACCAATGCACTGGCACGGGCGTCGAATTGTCCTTTGTAGGCCAGCACCGCCAGCAGGGCCCCGGCGCTGAAATTCCCGTCGAGGACCAGGCGGGCGCCGAGCCAGATGATCAAGATGTTTTCTGCGCTGAATAGCACACCGTTGACCAGCTTGTAGGCCAATTGCAGCTTTTGGATGCGCAGGTCGGCGTTGATTTGCGCGATCAGCAGACTGAGCCAGCTTCCGCGACGGTAATCCTGGCGCTGAAATAGCTGAATGGTCTTGATGCCGCGTACGGTTTCAAGAAAGTGCGTCTGTTGCTTCGCCGCGTGGATGATTTGTTCGTCGGTGGCGTTGCGAAGCGGGCTGTACCAGAGCCACCGCAACAGGGCGTACAGGACGATCGTGCTCAGGGCCACCGCCCCCAGTAGCGGACTGTAGACGAAGATCATGCCCAGCGTGATGATGGTCATCAGCCCGTCGAGGACCGCC
This sequence comes from Duganella sp. 1224, assembly GCF_013408245.1. Taxonomy (GTDB): domain Bacteria; phylum Pseudomonadota; class Gammaproteobacteria; order Burkholderiales; family Burkholderiaceae_D; genus Rugamonas. Next base: position 302,357 of record NZ_JACBYS010000002.1, on the reverse strand, counting down.
TCCAGGAACGCGGTGGTCAGCGTGTGCTGGATGTGGTCGATGGCGCCGAAGCGCGAGACGATGTCGCCCAGGTGGCGCTTCTCAAAATACTGCACCGGTAGCCGGACGAGGTGGGTAAACACGTTGGCGCGCCACTGGATATTGAGCGTGGTGCCAAGGTAGAGAATCCCCCAACTGCGCAGCGCGCCGACGGCTTGCTGCATCAGCATCAGCAGACCAAAGCCCAGCGCCAGTGTGGTCAGCAAATCGCGGTCCGCCGCCACCAGTACATGATCCACCACCCATTGCAGGAAAAAGGGCGACACCAGCGCAAACAACTCCAGCACCAGCGCCAGGGCCAGCATCTGCGCCAGCGAGGTCATCAGGCCGGAGATTTTCCCCGTGAGCTGGCGCAGCCTGACGGGTTGTGTTTGCCGGGCTGGCTTGAAGCCGGCGGCCGGCCACACCTCCAGCGCGACGCCGGTGAATGCCTGCGACACTGCGTCCCACGACAGGCTGCGTGCGCCGCAGGCCGGGTCGTGAATGTGTACGCCGCGCGTGCCGACCCGCTTCAGTACCACGAAGTGGTTGAAGTTCCAGTGCAGCACACAAGGCAATTTCAGCTGGCCCATATTGTCCAGGTCAAGCTTGAGCGGCCGTGTGCCCATGTCGAGCTGGTGCGCGATCTGCATCACGTCCTTTAACGTGGCGCCCTTGAGGGAGATGGGGAACTGGCGGCGCAACGTCATCATGTCGGTTTGGTGGCGATGAAATCCCGCCACCATCGCCAGGCAGGCCAGGCCGCACTCCGTCGCTTCGGTTTGCAGCACCATCGGCAGCCTGCGGCCCGCGCCCCAATGCAGCGCATTCAAAATCGACATGGCATTCTCCTCATAGTTTGCCGGTGACGCTGTACAGCGGCTCGAGCACCCACTCATAGAGCTTGCGCTGCTCCAGCAGAACGTCGGCTTCGAGCTGCATGCCGGGGTGCAGTGGCTGCGGCCGGCCATAGGCGGCCATCGTCTGCCGCGCCAGGCTGACGGTGACGCGGTATAGCGGTTCGCCCGTGTTGTTGACGAGCGCCACGCCGTTCAGCTCTTTCGCGCTGAGGGCGCTCTGGGACACCGACAGCACGGTGCCGTATGCATGGCCGAACTTTTGAAATGGAAAGGATTGATAGCGCAGCAGTACCCGATCATTTTTGCGGATGAATCCGACCGCCCGGCTGGGCGCGTACAAATGGGCCTGCAGCCGCGCGCCATCGGGAATGATGCTGACGATGGGCTGGCTGGCATCAATGGCCTGGCCCGGTTCCGCAGTAATGGCGGTGGCGATGCCGCTGGCCGGCGCGGTGACAGCGCTGTACCGCCTGGCCTCGCTCTCGGTCCATTCCTGCCGGGTGGTGGACAGTTGTCGATCAATCTGGGCGATCTGATTGCGATGCCGTAGCGGCAGGTTGGCCAGATCACTGTGCGCCGCCTGCAAATCGCGCCGCAGGTTGATCTCTTCGCGTTCCAGGATCTGCAGGCGCTGGCGTTGGTCCAGCACGTCCACCTGCTTCTGCTGCGTCGACTCCTGCGAAAAGAAGCCCTGTTCGGACAATTGCGTCGTGCGCTGCAACGAGCGCTCCGCGAGCTCGACACGCTGGCGCTGCGAAGCGATCTGCTGTGCGACATTGCTTTGCTCGGCCTCCATGGCGCCGATTTTTTTGTGTAGTGCAGCCTCTTCGTCCTGCTGCAGTTGTCTGGTATGCATCAACTCGTCGCGCAGCGATTGCGTGCGTAAGGCAACCTGCTGGGTGATGGCCTGTTGAACGTCGCCCAGGTTGGCGCTCTGGCGCTCGCTGGAGACGAGGTACAACACGTCGCCCTGGTGCACGGCCTGGCCCTCGCGCACCATTTTGCTGAGGACGATACCGGACTGCGGCGCGTGGATTTTGATGACGCCCAGATCGGACATCAGTTGGCCGGTGATGGTGCTGCGCCGGGTGTAGCAGCCGAACAGCAGCAGGGCGGCAATCAATATGCCAAAGGCCACCGCGATGGCGCTCAGCACGCTCAATCCCAACGGCCGGATCAGGGTGATCTCGCCGAGCCAGGTTATGCGCGACGCGGACAGCGCTTCCATGCGGAACAGGGACGTTCTATTCATGACAGCTCCGTTGAGGGAGAAGAACGCATGATGCCGCGCCCTGCCCGGCCGGCATTTGTGACGTCGCAAGAAATTACTTTAAAGCATTCTGTTGAGGTCAATCATCGCTTGCGTGTGCCGGTCGTCCTAGGATGCGGGTTCACAGACCATTTATTGTTGGAGGATGAAATGAGGAATCGGAACGAGCAAGCCTGCGGGCTGACCGAACTGACGGCGGCCGAAGTGGCCGCGGTGGCGGGCGGCACTCCTTGGGTGATATTTAGATCCCTGGATCATCAAGGATCGCTTGACGATCTGCCCACGCCGGAAGGGTTCCGCGCGTGGAGCTGGAAGCAGTTTTTCCGGCTGTATGTGCAGCCGCGCAGCGCGCGCGCGGTGCTCGCTCCAGGTCAGGCCGGTTTGGAGGCGAAATCCCGGTTTGGCAGCTGGCTGGGCGCGCGCGAGGGCTAGCGCGTCAGGCGGTACAGCAGCAGGGCGGTGCGGATGGTGGCGCGTTCGATCGAGGCGATCTCAAGATCCTCGTCGGGCGAGTGGGCGCCGTTGCCGGTGGCGCCGAGGCCGTCCAGGCTGTCGAGGAATGGCGCGACGAACTGGACGTCGCCGGCGCCGCGCTGGCCGGGCGGCAGGGCGGGGATCTCGCCCAGGCCGGCGTCCACGCTGGCTTGCGAGTAGACCTTGAGCAGCGCCAGGTTGCCGGCCGTCGGCGACATCGGCGGGTAGGCGTCGTGGAACTGGATGCTGGCGCTGGTGCCCGGCAGGTTTTGGGCGACGATGGCGCGCATCTTGGCGCGCGCGCGGTCGCGCTGTGCGTCGCTCAGGTAGCGCAGGTCGCCGTGGATGAGGGCGCTGCGGGCGATGACGTTATCCTTGCCGGCCGCCTGGCCCTGGGTGACGGTCGGCCCGGTGCTGACGTCGGTGCCGCCGAGGATCAGGCCGGGGCTGAAAGTCAGGTCGGGCTCGATGACCTGCTGGCGAAAACCGTCGAGGATGCGCGCCGCCTCGTACACGGCGCCGTAGCCGGCGGTGTCGCTGAAGATGCCGCTGGAGTGGCCTTGCTTGCCCTTCACCTCCACCGTCCACGACGACGAGGCGCGGCGGCCGATGGTGCCGGTGTCGCGCCCGTTCTTGTCGCGCACCGTGGCCTCGAAGGCCAGCGCGACGTCGCTGCGCTTGGCGGCATTGATCATGTCGGCGCGCGAGATGTCGATTGGGTCGCCGGCGTTTTCCTCGTCGCCGCTGAAGACCACGGTGATGCTGGTGTTGTCCAGCGCGCCCACGCGCTGCAGCGCGCGCAGCGCTTCGATGATAATGACGTCGCCGCCCTTCATGTCGTTGACGCCCTGGCCGCGTACGCGGTCGCCGTTACGTTGCCACAGCTGGACCGGGCTGTCCTTTTCAAACACGGTGTCGAGGTGGCCGATCAGCAGCAGGCGCTTGCCCTGCTTGCCCTCGCGGCTGGCAATCAAGTGGCCGGCGCGGCGCATCTCCGGCGGCATCTCGGCCCAGCGCGTGGCGAAGCCCAACTGGTCGAACTGTTCGCGGAACACCTGGCCGACAGCGCGCACACCGTCGTGGTTCATGGTGCCGCTGTTGATGTTGACCGAGCGTTCCAATAGCTCCAGCCCTTGCGGCGCGTGCGCCTTGACCTCGGCGACGATCTTTTGCTCCGCCGGCGACAGACCCTCGGCGTGTGCGGCGCCCAGCGCCAATGCCAACACGGAAAATGCGAACGGATTCAACTTCATGACGGCTCCAGTGACAGGTATGCCGCCGATTGTAGCCTAGCCCTGCGCCGACGCGGGTAGGCCGAACACGCGGTCGAAGGCGAGGTTGTAGATGTAGGTGTAGACCAGGAAGAACAGCAGCAGGCCGATGTCCAGCACCAGCGCGTCCCACAGCGTAATCCCGAGCCACCACGCGAACAGCGGCACCAGCATCACGACCAGTCCCCCTTCGAAGCCGACCGCGTGGGCCACGCGCCGTTGCCAGCCGCGCCCGCGCTTGGCCTGGCGCGCTTCCCACGCCTCGAACGCGTAGTTGAAGATGAAGTTCCAGACGTAGGCCACCGCCGACGACGCCACCGCCGCCACACCGGCATGGCCGGCGTCGTGGCCGGCGCCGAACATCAGCAGGCTGCTGGTCAAGCCGATGGCGATCAGCTCAAACAGGGTGGCGTAGACGACTTTGCGTTTCAGGCCTTGCATGGTAATTCCTCAAATCCGGACAAGCCCGCATGGTACTGCCGGTTTGCTGATCGAAAAAGTCAGCGGCTGTCAGTTTTTCTGATAGGCTGACGCCCATGGCTTTTTCTTCCGATAACATCGCGATTTTTTTGGCAGTGCTCGACCACGGCTCGTTCTCGGCCGCGGCGCGGGCGCTGGGACGGGTGCCGTCGGCGGTGAGCATGGCCATCGCGCAGCTGGAGGCGGAACTGGATCTGACGCTGTTCGAGCGCAGCTCGCGCGAGGTGCGTCCCACCGAGTCGGCGCGCGCGCTGGAGGCGGAGGCGCGGCAGATGGCCGGCCAGTTGCGCCGTTTGCAGGCGCACGCGCTGTCGCTGCACCAGGGCCTGGAGCGGCGGCTGACGCTGGCGGTGGCGCCGGAGCTGTTGTCGGCGCCGTGGAGCGAGCCGTTGGCGCGGCTGGCCGAGGAGTTTCCGTCGCTGGAGGTGGAGGTGCTGTCGGCGCCGCAGGACGACGCGCTGCGCATGCTGCACGACGGCGCCGCCCAGCTGGCGCTGATCTACGAGCGCGCCCGCGTCGACGAGCATGAGAGTTTCCAGGAGCTGGGCAGCGAGGTGCTGGTGCCGGTGATCGCGCCGCGCCATCCGCTGGCGCTGGCGCGCAACGGCAGTTTCCGGCTGGAGGATCTGGTCGACCTGCGCCAGATCGCCATCTTCAGCCGCGTGACGGCGGAGGCCGACCAGCGGGTGCTGGTGTCGCGCAAGCTGTGGCGCACCGACAGCCACCTGGCCACGCGCAGCCTGGTGCTGGCCGGCCTGGGCTGGGCCTATCTGCCGCGCCGGCTGGCGCAGCCGCTGCTGGACAGCGGCGAGCTGCTGGCGATCGCCTTCGCCCACATGAGTTGCGAGCTGCGGTTGTGGGTGGACGTGGTGTGGCTCAACGACCGCCCGCTGGGCCTGGGCGCGCGCCGCCTGATCGCGCTGATGCGGAATCTGGCCGGATGGGAGGCGCGGCCGGCGCAGAAGTGATACTCTGCTGTCTTTGCACTTTTGAGGATGATCATGCGTTTGATGAAGATGGCCCTGGTGGTCGCCGGCCTGTGCGCCGCCACCGCATTTGCTTCGCCGACCGCGCCGCGCAACGGCGCCGAGTACCTGACCCTGAAAACCCCGCAGCCGGTGCAGGCACAGGGCAAGAAGGTCGAGGTGATCGAGTTCTTCATGTACCACTGCCCGGCGTGCTACGCGCTGGAGCCGGACATGCTGGCCTGGGTCAAGAAGCAGGGCGATAACATCCAGTTCCGCCGCATCCACCTGCCGCTGACCGGCGAAAACGATCCGGAAGCGCACATGTTCCTGACGCTGGAGGCGCTCAAGCTGGAAGAGCAGCTGCACGCCAAGATCCTGAGCACCTGGCACGTCGAGCGCCGCCGCCTGAAGAGCGATGCCGACAATATCGACTGGGCGGTCAAGAACGGCATCGACAAGGACAAGTTCACCACCATGTACAACTCGTTCGCGGTGATGACGCGCCTGAAGAACGCCGGCCGCGTGGCGGCCACCTATGAGGTCAACAGCACGCCGACGCTGGTGGTGGATGGCCGCTGGGTCACCAATCCGACCATGGTCGACAGCAGCAATCCGGGCACGCCGCGCCAGTACCTGAACGCGGCCACGCTGCAGGTGCTGGACGCGCTGGTGGCGCAGGCGCGCGCCGGCAAGAAGTAAGGTCTCCGCGGCCGCGCGGATGCGCGGCTGTCAGGGCTGCGCCGCCAGCCAGGTCAGCATGTCGTGGTTGAACAGCGCGGTCTGCTCCATGTGCGGCAGGTGGCCGGACTGGTCGATCTCGCGGTAGGTCAGCGACGGCATCGCGGCGCGCAGGCGCGCGGCCTGCGCCACCGGGATGGTCGGATCCTGCCGGCCCCACACCAGGTGCACCGGCGTGCCGGCGCGGGCGATGGCGGCGTACAGCGCGTCGAAATCCTCGTGCGACAGCGCCAGGCGCGAGCGGTACAGCGCGCGGCCGAAGCCGTGGTACTGCATCTGCGGCCGGTAGCGCTCGGCCCAGCCGGGGAATTGTTCCGGATGCAGGAAGTCGCCGCTCTGGTTGTCCGCCATGCCGGGCACGGCGCCGGTCTGGAACAGATACGGGCCGAGCAGCGGCGTGGTCATCTGCCACGGCAGCCGGGGCGCGCTGTTGGACGGATCGACCAGCGTCAACGTGCGCAGCCGCTGCGGATGCGTGGCGGCGTAATGCGCGCTGACGTAGCCGCCAAACGACAAACCAAACAAATCGATCTTGCCGTCCACCTTGAGCGCGGCCAGCAGCTGGTCGAGCTGGCGGTCGTAGAAGGCGCCGTCGTAGGCGGCGTCCGGCCGGTCGGACAGGCCGCGGCCAAACAGGTCGTAGCGGATCACGCGGTAGCCGGCGTCGCGCAAGGCGGCGAAGGTCGGGTCCCAGATATAGGACGGCACCGAGAAGCCGTGCACCAGCACCGCCACGCGGCCGTTGGCCGGGCCGGCCATTTCATAGTGGGTGACGCCATCGCTCAGCGTGACAAAGGCGCCGGGCGATTGCGCCTGCGCGGCGCGGCGCGCGGCGTCGTCCAGCGTCAGGTGTTCCGGATTGCGGACGTGGTAGTAGCCGGCCCCGCCGACGCCCGCCAGCGCGATGGCCAGCACCGCCCAGCGCAGGGCCTGCATACTCAGTTGACGGTGAAGCGGGCCGGGATCTCGATGCCGCCGCTGCGCGCCGCGTCCGCGTACGCCTGCAGCTCGGCGATCACCGCCTCCAGCTGTTCCTGGCCGGGATTGGCCTGGAAGTGTTTGATGCGCTCGTTCATGAGCGTGATGTGCTTGCTCCAGTCCAGACGATTCGTTTTGCTCATGTGTGCTCCGATTTGCAAAAAATCAGTATAGACCAATTGGCAAAGTTTGGGCGCTTTTTACTGTGCGCTAGCGAACTTAGCGTCGCAACTCAGCGGCGCACGCCGCGCAGGAACAGGTCCAGGCCCTCGGCCGCGCGGGCGCGCAGCACGGCCTTGTCGGCTGGCTGGTCGGTCGGGAACAGCAGGCGTGCCATGTGGTCGCCCATGATGCAGTTGAGCAGGAACACCGGCAGCAGCTCGGGCCGCACGTCCGGCCGCAACTCGGCGCGGACGTCGGCGCGGGCGAAGAAGCGCGCCAGCTCTTCGCGCGTGCGCAGCGGCCCGGCCTCGAAGAAGGCCTTGGCCAGTTCCGGTGTGCTTTGCGCCTCGGCCACCACCATGCGGTGCAGGCTGGTGAAGGTGGGCAGCGAGATCAGTTCCAGGAAGCGCAGCGCGAAGTCGCCCAGCACCTGCTCCATCGGCCGCGGGTCGGTTTCCATGTCGGGCACGCCGGCCAGGAAGTTGGCGCGGCCGTCGGCGATGATGGCCTCCAGCAGCCCGACCTTGCCGCCGAACTTGACGTAGATGGTGCGCACCGCCACGTGGGCCTCGCGGGCGATCATTTCCAGGCTGACCTTGCTGTAGCCCTTGTCCAGGAACAGCTGGCCGGCGGTATGCAGCAGCGCCGCGCGGCGCGCCGCCTTGTCGGCCGCGCGCGGGCGGCCGGCGGCCTTGCCGAAGCAGGGCGAGTCGGGGGAATACATGCCTTCCGGACAATCTTGCTCGTCCGCCGAGGCGTGGTCGGTCAGGTCGGTGGTGTTCATGGCGGTCGAATGATAGCGAATGCCGCCATGCTAGTCCAAAAAAAAATGAAATGCAATCGTTTCATTTCTTGACTTTGCGCGGAAACCCGCCATAATGCACCTATCTCATTTCATTTTTTTCGGAGCTGTCCATGTCCAATCCAGAACAAAAACTCAGCGCAGTTCCACCGGCGGCGGCCGCCGCGGCAGCGGCCGCCGCGCCGGCTGCCCAGGGCCCGAACCGCCGCGTGCTGGTGGTGGCCGCCATCATCGCGCTGGCCGCCATCGGCATCGGCGGGCGCATGTGGTATCGCAGCCATTACTATGTCGAGACTGACAACGCCTATGTGGCCGGCCACGTGCATCCGGTGTCGGCGCGCATCGCCGGCGTGGTGACCAAGGTGCTGATTGACGACAACCAGCTGGTCAAGGAAGGCGACGTCATCGCTGAACTCGATCCGTTCGACCAGGGCGTCAAGGTGGAGCAGATCCAGGCGCAGATCGCCTCGGCGCAACAGCAGGTAACCCAGGCCGACGCCCAGATCGCCCAGGTGCAGGCCCAAGCCAGCGCCGCCGCCGCCCAGGTGGCGCAGTCGGAGGCGCAACTGGTGCGCGCCAAGCAGGACGCTGACCGCTTCGGCCAGCTGTACAACAACCAGATGAAGGCGGTCTCGAAGGCCGAGCTGGACGCCGCCGTGGCGGCGCGCGCCAGCGCCGTGGCCGACGTGGCTGCGCGCAAGGACAGCGCCGCTGCCGCCAAGGCGCAGATTGCTTCGGCCAAGTCGGCGCGAGAGGTGCTGCAGGCGCAGATCGCCGTGCTGCAGGTGCAACTGAAGGACGCCAAGCAGCAGCTGGCCTACAACCAGATCCTGGCGCCGGTGGCGGGCCGCATCGGCAAGCGCACCATCGAGGTGGGCCAGCGCGTGCAGCCGGGCCAGCAGCTGACCGCCATCGTGCAGGAAAACGTCTGGCTGACCGCCAACTTCAAGGAAACCCAGCTGGCCGAGCTGAAGCCGGGCCAGCCGGTCAAGGTGACCGTGGACGCGCTGCCGGGCAAGGAACTGATCGGCAAGGTCGACAGCTTCGCCCCGGCCTCGGGCGCGCAGTTCTCGCTGCTGCCGCCGGATAACGCCACCGGCAACTTCACCAAGATCGTCCAGCGCGTGCCGGTCAAGATCACCTTCAAGCCGGAAGACGTCAAGGCCCTGAGCGGCCGCCTGGTGCCGGGCATGTCGGCGATCGCCGAAGTGTCGCTGAAGTCCGACGCCGCCCACTAAGGAGCCGCCTCATGGCTAGCACCACTCTCGATACGCCGGCCGGCGGGAAGGCGTTCGCCCCGCCCGCGCCGAGCGACAAGGTTTCCGGCCGCACCTGGCTGGCGGTGGCCGCCGGCATGTTGGGCGCCTTCATGGCGGTGCTCGACATCCAGATCACCAACTCGTCGCTGAAGGACATCCTCGGCGCCCTGTCGGCCACGCAGGAGGAGGGCTCGTGGATCGCCACTGCCTACCTGGTGGCCGAGATCATCGTCATCCCGATGACCGGGCTGTTCGTGCGCGTGTTCGGCATGCGCGCCTACATGATGGGCACCACCGCGCTGTTCCTCGGTTTCTCGACGCTGTGCGGCTTCGCCTGGAACCTGCCGAGCATGATCGTGTTCCGCATGCTGCAGGGCTTCACCGGCGGCGCGCTGATCCCGATGGCGATGACGCTGGTGATGGCCAAGCTGCCGCCGTCCAAGCGCGCCACCGGCATGGCCATCTTCGGCCTGACCGCGACGCTGGCGCCGGCCATGGGCCCGACGCTGGGCGGCTACCTGAGCGACCTGTATGGCTGGCCGTCGATCTTCTTCATCAACTGGGTGCCCGGCCTGCTGCTGATCGGCGGCATCGCCGTTGGCCTGGACAAGGAGAAGAGCAACCTGGCGGCGCTGCTGACCGCCGACTGGCTGGGCATCGCCTTCATGGCCGTTGGCCTGGGCAGCCTGACCATCTTCCTGGAAGAGGGCAACACCAAGGACTGGTTCGACTCGCCGTTCATCAACACCTTTGCCGCGCTGGCCGTGGTCGGCCTGCTGGGCTGGGTGGTCAACAGCACGCTGCGCAAGCAGCCGTTCGTCAACCTCGGCCTGTATGGCCAGCGCAACTTCGCCGCCGCCACCGCGCTGTCGATGGCGATGGGCATGGGCCTGTACGGCTCGGCCTTCATCCTGCCGCTGTTCCTGGCGCAGATCCCTGGCTACTCGCCGATGCAGATCGGCGAGGTGATCATGTGGGCCGGCCTGCCGCAGCTGTTCATCATGCCGTTCGTGGCCAAGCTGTCGTCCAAGATCGACAACCGCATCCTGTGCACCTTCGGCCTGCTGCTGTTCGGCGGCTCGTGCCTGATGAACTCCTACATGGACGCCACCACCGGCTACGACCAGCTGCTGCTGTCGCAGATCGTGCGCGCGCTGGGCCAGCCGTTCGTCATGCTGACGCTGTCGAACTTCGCCATGAACGGCATTCAGCCGAAGGACATGCCGTCGGCATCGAGCCTGATCAACATGACCCGCAACCTGGGCGGCTCGATCGGCATCGCGCTGCTGGCCACCGCGCTGACCAACCGCGAGCACTTCCACTCGGCGCGCATCGGCGAGTCGGTCAGCAACTACGCGCTGACCACGCAGGAGCGCCTGAGCGCGCTGACGGCGTCGTTCGTCGGCAACGGCTTCGATAGCGCCACCGCGTCCGACATGGCGGTGAAGGCGGTCGACGGCATCGTGCGCCGCGAGGCGTTCGTCATGGCCTACAACGACGGCTTCTTCCTGGTGGCGATGGTGCTGTTCGCGTGCATCGGCGTGCTGTGGTTCTCGGACAAGGTCAAAGCCCCCTCCGGCGGTGGCGGCGGCGCTCACTAACAAAATCAAACAAGAGGTAATCACATGTTGCATTCAGCTTTGAAGCGCCTGACGCTCGCTGTTTCCGTCACCCTGGCCATGACCGGCTGCGCCACCGTGGGCAGCGACTTCCAGGCCCCGGCCAATGTGGCCGACGCGTCGTTCCGCCACCTGCCGCAGGGCGGCACCAGCGCCGCGCACCTGCCGGCCCAGTGGTGGACCGTGTTTAACGACGCCACCCTGAACCGCCTGGAGGAAGCCGCGCTGCGCGACAACCCGAGCGTCAAGGCGGCCGCCCAGCGGCTGCTGCAGGCGCAGGAACAGGCCGGCGTGGCGCGCGCCAACCAGCAGCCGCAGTTGAGCGTCAACGCCGGCATCTCCAATTCGCGTACCTCGGCCGAAACCTCGCAGGGCCTGGCGCTGGGCGGGCGCGCGATCAAGGGCAACAACTACGCGGTCGGCTCCAGCTTCTCGTACGAGATCGACCTGCTGGGCCGCGTGCGACGCCTGGTGGAGGCGTCGGACGCGCAGGCGCTGGCGGCCGAGGCCGACCGCGACGGCGTGCTGCTGATGCTGTCGTCGCAGCTGGCCACCACCTACTGGCAACTGCGCGGCCTGGACGCCGAAATCGCCATCCTCAACGGCGCGCTGGACACCCGGCGCGAGACCGAGGAGCTGGTCACGGCGCGCTTCGACGCCGGCCTGTCCAATGAACTGGATGTGTCGCGCGCCCGCATCGAGCGCGCCAACGCCCAGGCCGACCTGCACGAGGTGCAGCGCCAGCGCAATCTGCTGGAGCACAGCCTGGCCACGCTGGTGGGCGCCTCGCCGTCGGCCATGCTGACCGCGCCGACCGCCACCCCGGCCGTGCTGCCGGCGCCGCCGGCGATCCCGGTCGGCCTGCCGGCCAGCCTGCTGGCCCAGCGGCCGGACCTGGCGGGCAGCGTGGCGACGCTGCGCTCGGCCAACGCGCAGATCGGCGTGGCCGAGGGCGCGTTCTACCCGTCGTTCTCGCTGACCGGTAACTTCGGCTTCGCGTCGGAGAGCCTGAGCAACCTGGCCAAGGGCGACGCCCGCCAGTTCAGCGTCGGCCCGCTGGCGCTGTCGCTGCCGGTGTTCGACGGTGGCCGCAACAAGGCCAACCTGGCCATCGCCAAGGCCAAATACGAGGAAGCGATCGCCAACCACCAGACCAAGCTGCTGACCGCGCTGCGCGAGGTGGAGGACGCGCTGTCGGACGTGCAGCAACGCCAGCAACAGGGCGAGGCGCAGCAGGCCTCGCAAGTAGCGGCGGCGCGCGGCTACCTGGTGGCGCGGGCGCGCTATGAGCGCGGCGTGTCGACCTACCTGGACGTGACCGACGCCCAGCGCAGCGCGCTGGCGGCCGACCGCGCGGCGGTGCAGATCAACACCCAGCGCCTGCTGGCGGCGGTGTCGGTGGCGCGCGCGCTGGGCGCCGGCTGGCAGCCGTCGCCGCAACTGGCGCAGGTCGCCCAGAACGGCAACCTCAAGGCGCAGTAAGCCTTTTCCATTTACGCGATGAGGCCAGCAGCGGTGGCGCTGCTGGTCCTAAGCGTGGCAGAACGAGGTCAATCGGCTGTGAACGTCGAGGGGGAGAAGCCGGCCAAATCTATCAGCCTGGTGGCGCGACCTTTCCCCCTCAACCGGTGCATCGCCGCCGGGGTCTGACCCCATGCGGGGTCAGACCCCTCTGTGGCCCTGCGGGGTTACAATGTGGCCCTCACTCCACAAGAGGACCACATGAAAAAAATCCTGCTCCCGCTGGCGATGGTTGTCGCCTGCGCCACCGCCTGGGCCGTGCCGGCCGACGTCAATCAACTTAACAAGATGAGCAAGCGCTACGCGCCGGTCGCGCTGACCGCCGACACCAGCAAGCTGTCGGCCGGCGACAAGAAGGCCATCGCCAAGCTGATCGAGGCCGCCAAGATCATCGACGTGCTGCAACTGCGCCAGCGCTGGTCCGGCAACGAGGCGCTGTGGGCCGCGCTGCAAAAAGACACCACGCCGCTGGGCAAGGCGCGCCTGAACTACTTCTGGCTTAACAAGGGCCCGTGGTCCATCCTCGACGATCACCAGTCCTTCCTGCCGGCCGAGGTGGTCGGCATCCAGGTGCCGGACAAGAAACCGGAAGGCGGCAACTTCTATCCGGAAGGCGCCACCAAGGCCGAACTGGAAGCGTGGATGAACGCGCTGCCGGCGGTCGACAAGGAGCAGGCGCAGTGGTTCTTCACCGTCATCCGCAAGAACAAGGACGGCCTGTTCACCACCGTCAAATACGCCGACGAATACAAGGACGACCTGGAGAAAGCCGCGGCGCTGCTGAAGCAGGCCGCCGCCGACACCGACAACGCCTCGCTGAAGAAATTCCTCGACCTGCGCGCCGACGCCTTCCTCAGCAACGACTACCTGGCCTCGGACTTCGCCTGGATGGACCTGGACTCGCCGGTCGACGTCACCATCGGCCCCTACGAAACCTACAACGACGAGCTGTTCGGCTACAAGGCCGCGTTTGAAGCCTACGTCAACATCCGCGACCAGAAGGAAACGCAGAAGCTCGACTTCTTCGCCAAGCACATGCAGGAGCTGGAAGACAACCTGCCGCTGGATGCGCAATACCGCAATCCGAAGGTCGGCGCGCTGGCGCCGATGGTGGTGGTCAACCAGGTGTACGGCGCCGGCGACGGCAACATGGGCGTGCAGACCGCCGCCTACAACCTGCCCAACGACGAGCGCATCATCAGCCAGCGCGGCTCCAAGCGCGTGATGCTGAAGAACGTCCAGCAGGCCAAGTTCAAGTCGACGCTGACGCCGATCGCCAAGCTGGTGCTGCGCCCGGCCGACCAGAAAGACCTCGACTTCGATTCCTTCTTCACCCACATCCTGGCGCACGAAATCACGCACGGCCTCGGCCCGCACATCACCCGCAAGGACGGCAAGGAATCGACGCCGCGCCAGGACCTGAAGGAAGCCTATTCCACCATCGAGGAAGCCAAGGCCGACATCACCGGCCTGTACGCGCTGGCCTACATGATGGACAAGGGCCAGCTGAAGGGCACGCTGGGGCAGGGCGCGGCGGCCGAGCGCAAGCTGTACACCACCTTCCTGGCCTCGGCCTTCCGCACGCTGCACTTCGGCCTGACCGACTCGCACGCGCGCGGCATGGCGATCCAGGTCAACTACCTCCTCGACAAGGGCGGCTTCGTGTCGCACGGCGACGGCACCTTCGCGGTCGACTTCGGCAAGATCAAGCAGGCCGTGGCCGACCTGGACCGCGAGTTCCTGACCATCGAGGCCACCGGTGACTATGCCCGCGCCAAGGACATGATGAGCCGCTACGTGGTGATCCGCCCCGACGTGCAAAAGGCGCTGGACAAGATGAAGGCCGTGCCCAACGACATTCGCCCCGAGTTCAAAACGGCAAATACCTTGTTGGCACAGTAAACATTCCTGTTTTTCTACGTAGTAATTTACCTGCCACCGGGCAATAATTATTGCCCGGTGCATGCTACAGTTTGATCACCATGATCAAACGCGCCTTCCTCCCCCTGCTGCTGTTGACGTCCGGCGCGGCCTCCGCCGCCGACCTGACCGAGGTGGAAATCCGCTGGCTGACCGCCGGTTCCGCCGTGCTGGCTTACGCCAAGCAGGAGCTGAAGCTGCCGATCGACATCACCGTGCAGCCGCAGGCGCGCCCCAACGACGTGCCGCTGGCGTTGGGCTACGACAACGGCCGCTGCAAGCTGGTGCTGTCGATGCGCGGCAACCCGCAGGCCGAGGACATCCTGGCCGGCGTGCCCGCCGCGCAACGGCCGTTGATGATCGAAGCCATGGTGGCGCACGAGCTCGGCCACTGCTGGCGCTACGCCCAGGGCGTGTGGCACGCGCTGCCGGCCGGCTTCGAGGAACGCCAGCAGGAGACGCACGCCACCGCCGCCGAACAGCTGCGCGACACCCGCCGCGAGGAAGGCTACGCCGACCTGGTGGCGCTGGCGTGGACCCAGCAGCGTCATCCCGCCCAGTACGCCACGGTGGCGGCCTGGATGCGCCAGGTGCGCGAACCGTCGCCGGCCAGCGGCAGCCACAGCACGCTGACCTGGCTGCAACTGGCGCCCAGCGGCGCCGCCTTCCAGCCGGGCCTGCCGGTGTTCGAGCAGGCCAGCCTGCTGTGGCGCCAGGGCTTGTTGCAAGAACAATGAAAACTGGATCTGTGTACGTTTCCGCACGGAGCCGGTAGCGCTGCAGAGGTCTAATGTGTCCATCAACCACCACAATAGGGACACAGATCATGAACAAATTACTCTGCTTCGTGCTGGCCACCGCAGCCAGCGCCGCCTTCGCCGCGACGCCGACCAACGACACCGTGGCCTACAAGGCCGCCATCAACAAATCGGACGCCGACTACAAAGCGGCCAAGGCCGCTTGCGACGCACAATCGGGTAATGCCAAGGATGTCTGCCAGGAGCAGGCCAAAGTGGCCCGCGCCAACGCCGAATCGACCGCCACCCTGCAATACAAGAACGATAAAAAATCGGTGGAAAAAGCCCAGATCAACGTGGCTGACGCCAACTACGACCTCGCCAAAGCGCAGTGCGCCAACCGCAGCGGCGCCGACAAGGACAGCTGCCTGAGCGGCGCGAAACAGCAGCACACCGCCTGGGTCAACGACGCCAAGGCCGGCAAGAAAGCCGCCGACACCGCGCAGACCGGCATCGATTGCAGCGCCATGACCGGCAGCGACAAAGCCTCGTGCGAAGCGCGCTCGAAGACCGAGCTGGCCAAGGACGCGATCGCCGACACCGCCATCACCACCAAGGTCAAGACCGAGCTGATGGCCGAGCCGGCGCTGAAATCGCTGGACGTGCACGTGGAAACCATGAACGGCACCGTGATGCTGAGCGGCTTCGTGCCTTCGCAGGCCGAAGTGGACAAGGCAGTGGACGTGGCCCGCAACGTCAAGGGCGTGAACAAAGTGCAAAGCTCGCTGCGCATCAAGTAACGGCGTAGGGCGGCCTTCCCCCACCACCGCCCGCCCTACCTGTTGCGTCCGCGGCACAGGTGCACCTCGCACAGCGCTGCGGCCAGGGTCTGACCCCGTACGGGGTCAGACCCTTTCGTTTTTGGGGTAAAACTTGATTCTGGTTGTATTCATGATGATCATCATTTAAAATGCAAGGCAAGCGCGCCTCCCGCGCGCATTGCCCGCATGAGGAACATGATGTTCGCACAACCCCTATCCACCTGGCTGCACCGGCGCGGCCTGCACTACTCCTGGGTCATCGTCGCGGTGACCTTCCTGACCGCGCTCAGCTCGTCCGCCGCGCTGGGCCTGCCCGGCGCGCTGCTGCAACCGCTGTCGAAAGAATTCGGCTGGGACGTCGAACAGATCTCGTCCGCGCTGGCGGTGCGCTTCGCGCTGTTTGGCCTGATGGGCCCGTTCGCCGCCATCCTGATGGAGCGCTTCGGCCTGCGCAACGTCGTCGTCACCGCGCTGACGCTGGTGGCGGCCGGCATGGCGCTGGCCACGCAAATGACCCAGTTCTGGCAGCTGGTGCTGTTCTGGGGCATCATGCTTGGCGTCGGCTCCGGCCTGACCGCGCTGGTGCTGAGCGCGGTGGTGTCCAACCGCTGGTTCGACCAGCACCGCGGCCTGGTGGTCGGCATCCTCACGGCCAGCTCGGCCACCGGCCAGCTGATCTTCCTGCCGGTCGGCGCGTGGATGATCGAGCACTACGGCTGGCGCCTGGCCGTGCTGCCGGTGCTGAGCGCCTGCGCGCTGATGGCGGTGGCGGTGTTCCTGCTGATGCGCAACCGGCCAGCCGACGTCGGCCTGGCGCCCTACGGCGCCGCCCCCGGCAGCGTGGCGCCCGCCGCGCCGGCCATGCACATCACGCTGGCCACGCCGTTCCGCATCCTGGCCGAGGCCGCGCGCAGCCGCGTGTTCTGGGTGCTGGCCGGCACCTTCTTCATCTGCGGCCTCAGCACCAACGGCCTGATCCAGACCCACTTCATCTCGCTGTGCGGCGACGCCGGCCTCGGTCCGGTGCCGGCCGCCTCGGTGCTGGCCATGATGGGCGCCTTCGACCTGGTCGGCACCATCGCCTCCGGCTGGCTGTCGGACCGCTACGACAACCGCAAGCTGCTGTTCATGTACTACGGCCTGCGCGGCTTGTCGCTGCTGTGGCTGCCGTATTCCGAGTTCACGCTGTACGGCCTGTCGGTGTTTGCCATGTTCTACGGCCTCGACTGGATCGCCACCGTGCCGCCGACCGTGCGCCTGGCCGGCGCCACCTTCGGCAAGGAAAAGGCCGGCATGGTGTTCGGCTGGATCTTCGCCGCCCACCAGCTCGGCGCGGCAGTGGCCGCCTATGGCGCCGGTCGCGTGCGCACCCTGCTGCTGACCTATAACCCGGCGCTGTTCGCCGCCGGCGCCGCCTGCCTGCTGGCCGCCGCCATCATCTGGCTGATCCGCAAGCCGGCCGCCGCCAGTGCCGCCGCCCCGGCCGCGGCGCGCGCCGCATAAGCCTGGGAGCGCTTCCAAAATGTAATCAGGTTGTCATTTGCCGGTGTGACAATGCGCCGGTTTGCAACCAGCCTGATGGAGTTTTGTATGCGTTACGCCCTGCCGGCGGCGGCCCTCTCGGCCGTCGCCATTGCCGCGCTGCTGGCCGCCTGCGGCAGCGACAGCCAACCGGCCGCCGCCGCCGCGCCGGCCGACACGGTCAACCAGACCGCCGTCGCCTTCATGAGCGACGTCCACTTCGAGAACATCTACGGCGACCTGAAGAGCACGCAATTTGCCGGCATTCCGACCAAGGACGGCAAGAACGCCACCATCCGCACCATGTACGCCGAGCTGACCTCGACCCGGCTGTTCAACGAAAACTACTTCGCCTTCCGCGCCGCGCTGGACGACGCCTACGCCAAGGGCCTGCGCCTGGTGGCGCTGCCGGGCGACATCTCGGACGACGCCCAGCCGATCAACATCGACGGCCTGGCCGACATCCTGCACGAATACCAGGCCAAGGGCATGCGCTTCTTCATCGCGCCCGGCAACCACGACCCCAACGAGCCGTACGATGACGACGAGGCCGGCAAGAACGATTTCCTGACCAAGGATGGCAAGGAACAGAAAATCTACGCCGTCAACAGCGCCGCCTGCAAGGCCAAGGATCCGGCCGTGGTGTGCACCAACCAGTTGATGGAGCAGGGCTACGACAAGCTGCTGACCAAGCTGGCCGAATTTGGCTACGCGCCCAACAAGAACGACGTCTACTGGGAAACCCCGTTCACCAGCTACGCCGACAACAAGTACAGCTACGACGCCGCCGCCGCCGCGGCCGACCTCAGCAAGCGCAAGTTCGACATCTGCGCCGAAGGCGAGGGCGGCAAGTACAAGGTGGCCGGCAAGACCTACAGCCGCTGCACCAGCATCATCGACGCCAGCTACCTGGTCGAGCCGGTCAAGGGCATCTGGCTGCTGGCGCTGGACGCCAACGTCCACGTGCCCAACGCCAACTTCGATCCGGCCAATCCGACCGCCTTCAAGGGCTTCGACAACGCCGGCGACGCCGGCTGGAACAAGGTGCAGACCCACAAGCTCCACCAGATGGAATGGATCAAGTCGGTGGCCGCACGCGCCAAGGCCCAGGGCAAGCAGCTGATGGCCTTCTCGCACTACCCGACCATGGACTTCTACGCCAACCAGACCGACGCCATGAAGGCCGTGTTCAAGCCGGGCGCGTTCCAGGTGTCGCGCATGCCGGCCGCCGCCACCACCGCCGCGCTGGCCGCCACCGGCCTGCCGCTGCACATCGGCGGTCACATGCACTTCAACGGCACCAACGACTACAAGGACAGCGCCGGCAACTACCTGGTCAACGTGCAGTCGCCGTCGCTGGCGGTGTTTGGCGCGGCGTACAAGATCGTCAGCTACCAGAGCAAGGACGTGGTCGACGTGCAGACGGTCGGCCTCAACAACGTGGCGCGCCACAACGAGTTGTTCCCGCTGTACCAGGTCGAATACGACTACCTGCAAGGCAGCAGCGCCGCCGGCGATGTCGCCAAGCGCTGGAACCGCGGCATCCTCGACAGCAAATCGTATGGCGAATTCACCCGCACCTACTTCGGCGAACTGTCGCGCCTGCGCTTCATGGGCGATTACTGGCCGTGCGAAATGAAGGAGGCGGCGATGTCGCTGGACGCGCGGCAGATGCTGATCCTGTCGCAACTGCAAACCAGGGTCACGCTGGCGCAGCTGAAAGACAACCCGTCGGTGCTGCCGATCAGCGCCGCCTGCGCCGCCAAGGGCACGCCGGCCGGCGACAGCGTGGCCGCCAGCCAGTTGACGGCCGACTGGGCCACCGCCACTGCCAAGGCCGAGCAAGTGGCGGCCGCCGCCAACCTCAAGCTGGCCGACTTCGCCAAGATCAGCGCCTACGAGTTCTATGGCGACTTCCACCGCACCGTGTACGCCGGCGAGCTGGCCTTGCGCGACATGGGCGCCGAGCGGGTGGCGCAATACAAGGTGCTGATGAACGCCTTCCCGGCCGCGCCGGCGGCGATCCTCAAGGTAGGCGACCAGCTGTCCGACCAGAACCCGGTGCACGTCGCGTTCCAGTCGCAGTTCAAGCAAGTGTTCGCGATCCTGAAAGGCCTGGGCTCGGGCAAGCCCAGCGACCACTTCACCATCGACCTGAAAGCACAAAAGCTCAGCAACGCCAGCAGCAGCGCCCTCAGCTTCAACTAACAACTCCGGGGTCAGGTCCTCCATTTCTACACGGCCTCTACCGTACGCTCGCGTACGGTAGAGGCCGTGTAGAAATGGAGGACCTGACCCCGGAGTTGCGTCAACTGGGCCGAAATGATGAGGGCGGGAACCGCAAGTCGCGGTATAGTCATGTGGAAGGGGCCTAACCAGCAGTAACTTTCACGCCAGGAGACAACATGCAGACGATTACCAAGGTGCACAAGGTCGCCGCTTTTACCGCCGGCGAGCAGGGTGGCAATCCGGCCGGCGTCATGATCCGCGCCGCGCTGCCGGAGGAGCCGGCCATGCAGCGCATCGCCGCGGAAATGGGGTATTCGGAAACGGTGTTTGCCGCCCCGCACGAGGATGGCTGGCGGGTGCGCTATTTCTCGCCGGACGGCGAGGTGCCGTTCTGCGGCCACGCCACCATCGCGCTGGGCGCCGTGCTGGCGCAGCAGAATGGCGACGGCATCTTCCCGCTGACCACCAACCACGCGCGCGTGACGGTCGAGGGCCGCGCCCATGCCAACGGCGCGCACGCGGCGCTGCAGTCGCCGGCCACCTCCAGCGCGCCGGCCACGCCGACGCTGGTGCGCGAGGCGCTGGCGCTGTTCGGCTACACGCTGGCCGATCTGGACGACCGCATTCCGCCGGCGGTGGCCAACGGCGGCGCCCAGCACCTGATCCTGGCGCTGCAAAGCCGCGACAAGCTGCGCGCCATGCGCTACGAGCTGAACGCGGGGCGCGAGCTGATGCGCCGCTACGGCTTTGCCACCATCTCGCTGATCTACGCCGAAACGCCGCAGCGCTTCCACGCGCGCAATCCGTTCGCCTCCGGCGGCGTGTACGAGGATCCGGCCACCGGCGCG
Organism: Duganella sp. 1224; assembly: GCF_013408245.1. Lineage (GTDB taxonomy): Bacteria > Pseudomonadota > Gammaproteobacteria > Burkholderiales > Burkholderiaceae_D > Rugamonas. The sequence continues at coordinate 281,861 of NZ_JACBYS010000002.1, read as the reverse complement.
GCGGCGGCGGCCCTGGCCGGCTATCTGCGCGACCTCGACTGGCCGCACGGCGGCGCCATCGACATCATCCAGGGTGAGGACATGGGCGCGCCGTGCCACCTGCAGGTGCAGATTCCGTCAGAGCGCGGCAGCTCGATCCGCGTCGCCGGCAGCGCCCGCTGGCTGGGCGAGTAGGGCGCCGCTCATTCCCACTTGTGCAGCAGCCGCGCCAGCTCGCCGTTTTTCTGCAGCTGTTCCAGCGCGCGCTGCACCCGCAGCCGCAGCGCCGGATCGACGTGGCTGCCCATCGCCATGTAGACATTGGTGGTGGCCAGCACCGTTGGCAGGATCCTGACCTTGGCGGCCACGCCGGCGCGGTCGATGAAGCCCTGCATGCCGGGCGCGCGGTGCAGGAAGAAGCGGCCGCGCCCGGTCACCAGCTTGTGCAGGTTGGCGGCCGGGGTGGTGGCGTCGGCGTCGACGCGCAGGCCGGCGAGGCGCTCCATCATGTCCGGCGTGGTGTAGCCGCGGTTGATCAGCACCACGCCCTGGGCGCCGAGCTTGCGCACGTCGTCCCAGCCGGCGATGACGGCCGGGTCGTCGGCGCGCGCGATCAGCTGGTAGCGGAACTGGAACAGCGGCGGATCGAGGAACACGTACTGGCGCGCGCGCTCGTCGGTGCGTTGCGCCGCGCACAGCGCGTCGCTCTGGTGGCTGGCCAGCTGCGACAGCGCCTGCAGCGCCGGCGTCCACTGCTGGTCGCCCTCGAACACGATGCCGGGATCGACGCGCTCGATGGCGCGGTACAGGTCGACGCACAGGCCGACCACGCGGCCGATGCCGGCCGGGATGTACTTGGGCTCGGTGCCCTCCTGCGCCACCACCTTCAGCACGGCCGGCTTGGCCCGCGCCGCCGGCGCCAGCGCCATGGCGGCGCCCAGCAGCGCCGCCGCCAGCCATCGTGTCACGCGATTCAATCCCATTTACGCATCAGCCTTTCCAGTTCACCTTTTTTTTCCAGCGCGAACAGCGCGCTGGCGAGACGCTCGCTGATCTTGCGGTCCAGCTGCTTGCTGGCAGCGAAGTATAACTTGGCGCTGTACATGACCTGCGGCAGGATGCGCACCTGGCCGGCGGTGCCGGTGCGCGCCAGCAGCTGGTGCAGGCCGGGGCCGCGATGGAAGTACAGGCGGCCGCGGCCGATCATCAGCTTGTGCAGGTTCAGCTCCGCGCGCGGCGAGCTGGCGTCCACCTTGAAGTTGCCCATGGCGCCGATGATCTCGCCGGCGGCGTAGCCGCGGTTGACCAGCACCACCGTGTCCGGCCCCAGCCTGCGCACGTCGTCCCAGCTGGTGATGACGACGTTGTCGTCGCTGCGCGCCAGGAAGTGGTAATCGATGGTGAACAGCGCCGGGCCGATGAAATGGAACTGCTGCTCGCGCTGCGGCGTGCGCTGCAGCGCGCAGGCCACGTCCTCGCTGCCGTTGGCCAGTTCGCTGATGACGCGGATCAGCGGTTTCCATTGCTGGTCGCCGACGAAGCGCAGGCCCGGATCGATGGCCTCGACGGCGCGCAGGATGTCGATGCACAGGCCGCCGATCTTGTCGCCCTCGGCGACGAATTTGGGTTCCGAGCCTTCCTGGGCGGCGATGCGCAGCGGCAGCGGCGCGTCGGCGCCACACACGGCCGGCGGGGACACCCAGCAGGCTGCCACCAGCAGCGCGGTCCCCATGCCGTATTTGCCTGCCATACCATCCCCAGAAGTGGCGCCTCGCGCGCTGTGCCGCTAGCTTACACCAGCGGCCTGCCCGATGGCGTGGGGGCGAAAAAAAAGCTTCCTGAGCGGAAGCTTTTTTAGGAATTCGGTGGTAGGCCGTGCGGGATTCGAACCTGCGACCAACGGATTAAAAGTCCGCTGCTCTACCAGCTGAGCTAACGACCCCCGAAAGAGGCCGTATTATATACAGCCCGGCGATAATTGCAAAGGGCTTTTTAGCGCAGGCCCAGCGCGGCGGTCACTTTCAGCACCTCGTCGGCGGTGGTCACGCCCTCCTGGATCTTCAGCGCGCCGGCGACGCGCAGCGGTTTCATGCCGTCGGCGATGCTCTGGCGGCGCAGCGCCGGCAGGTCGGTTTCCTCGCGCACCTGGGCGCTGAAGGCGGCGCTGACCGTCAGCAGCTCATACAGGCCGGTGCGGCCGCGGTAGCCGGTCTGGCGGCATTCGGGGCAGCCGACCGGCTGGTACACGGTGGCCGGCTTGGGCAGGTCCCACGCGCCGGCCAGGCTGCGCCAGATTTCGTCGCTCAGTTCGCCGCCCGCGGTCTTGCAGTCCGCGCACAAGGTGCGCACCAGCCGCTGCGCCATGATGCCGATCAGCGTGGCTTCCAGCAGGTAGTAGGGCACGCCCAGCTCCAGCAGCCGCATCACGGCCGACGGCGCGTCGTTGGTGTGCAGCGTCGACAGCACCAGGTGGCCGGTCAGCGCCGCCTGGATCGCCATCTCGGCGGTGGCCAGGTCGCGGATCTCGCCGACCATGATGATGTCCGGGTCCTGCCGCATCAGCGCCCGCACGCCGTCGGCGAAGGACAGCTCGATGCCGGGCTGCACCTGCATCTGGTTGAAGGCCGGCTCGACCATCTCGATCGGGTCTTCCACCGTGCAGACGTTGACCTCGGACGTGGCCAGCGCCTTCAGCGTGGTGTACAGCGTGGTGGTCTTGCCGGAGCCGGTCGGCCCGGTGACCAGGATGATGCCGTGCGGGCGCTGGGTCAGCGCGTCCCAGCGCTGGGCGTCGTCCAGCGGGAAGCCCAGTTCGGGCAGCGTCTTGACCACCACGTCCGGATCGAAAATCCGCATCACCAGCTTTTCGCCGAAGGCGGTGGGCAGCGTCGACAGCCGCAGCTCGACTTCCTGGCCGCCGGCGGTGCGGGTCTTGATGCGGCCGTCCTGCGGGCGGCGTTTCTCGATCACGTCCATGCGCCCCAGCAGCTTGATGCGCGCGGTCATGGCGATCATCACCACCGCCGGCACCTGGTACACCTGGTGCAGCACGCCGTCGATGCGGAAGCGGATCGCCGCCAGGTCGCGCTTGGGTTCGAGGTGGATGTCGGAGGCGCGCTGCTCGAAGGCGTACTGCCACAGCCAGTCGACGATGTTGATCACGTGCTGGTCGTTGGCGTCGACCTGCTTGTTGTTCTTGCCCAGCTCCACCAGCTGCTCGAAGTTGTTGCGCAGCGAGAGGTCGTTGCCGCCGCTCTTGTTGGCCTTCTTGATCGACTTGGCCAGGCTGAAGAACTGGGTGATGTACTGGGCGATGTCGAGCGGGTTGGCGATCACGCGGCGCACCGCGCGGCGCGACAGCTTGGCGATTTCCGCCTCCCATTCGTGGGCGCAGGGATCGGCGGTGGCCACCACCAGCGTGTCCGCGGTCAGTTCCACCGGCAGGATGTTGAAGCGCGCCGCGTAGCTGGCCGACATGACGTCGGCCACGCGGGTGAAGTCGATCTTCAGCGGATCGATGCGGATGAAGGGCAGGTTGACGCGCGCCGCCAGCCACTCGCACAGCGCGTCCAGCGTCAGCAGCTTGTGCGGCGGCCGCGCCGACAGCAGCTTGGCGTGCGCCACCGCGCACAGCGGATGCATATAGCCGCTGGTGTTCTTCAGGATGGCCGAACTTTGCGCGTACAGCTCCTTGACCTCGGCCTTGCGTATCATGCCGTCGGCCAGCAGCCAGGTGTAAATCTGTTGCAGATCGAGCGGGGCCGCCTTGCCCGGTGATGCGCTTGCTGAATTCATCTGTGCGGCCGCCTTTCAGGTTAGTTTGCCGCCGCGATGTCCTTGACCCAGGACTTGGCGGGCAGCCTGGTGTCGGCGACGATCTGCGCGGCGCGCGCCTTGAGCGCGTCCGGGTCGATGCGGCGCGGGCGCTTGAAGGCGATCGCCACCACGTTACCATCATGCACCTGCGGCAGGCAAATCACCTGGGCAAAGGCGAACTTGATGGCCTTGATGTTGCGCGCGTAGCTGGGGTGGTCGCCGAACAGGTTGACGGTCATCACGCCGTCGTCGGTCAGGCAGGCGTTGCAGGCCTGGTAGAAGGCCGGCGTGTCCAGCACCGGGCCGCGCGCGGTGGCGTCGTACAGGTCGACCTGCAGCGCGTCCAGCGTGTCGGCGTTGGCCTGGTCGTTGACGAAGTCCAGCGCGTCCATCTCCAGCACCTGCAGGCGGTCATCGTTGGGCGGCAGCTTGAACATCGACTCGCAGATGGCGATCACCGATGGGTTGAGCTCCACCGCCGTCACCTGCGCCTGGGGGAAGGTGGCGTGGCAGAACTTGGTCAGCGCGGCCGTGCCCAGGCCGAGCTGGGCGATGCGGCGCGGCTGGTCCAGCCACAGCATCCAGGCCATCATCTGCTGCGCGTATTCCAGCTCCGGCCAGTTGGGCTTGCGGAGGCGCATCGCGCCCTGCACCCACTCGGTGCCGAAATGCAGATAGCGCACGCCATCGAATTCCGACAAGGTCACCGGCGCATACTTCGGCTTGCGCGCCGGCTTGTCCGCCGCCTTGGCCGCGGCCGGGCGCGAGGATTCTTCTTTTTCGATGGATTTGCGTTTAATTAACATTGGGGGCGGCGGCAGGAGGATGAACCGGCATTATCTGAAAACAACAATGCCGGCGCAAGGCCGGCATTCAAAAGGCGGGGGCGGAATCGCTTAGCGTTGCGCTGGCTCAACCACCACGCGCAGGCGCACGCGGTCGCCCGGGTCGTAGGACATCGGCGTGGTGTAGTTGCGGCCCTGGTAGTTGTAGGTCACCTGGTAGCCCGAGGTGCGCGATTCCCAGTGGTCGACGGTGCGGCACTGCTTGACGGCCTGTTCCTGCACGCCGCCGCTGTTCGGGGTGTTGGCATTGTCGACGCGGTCGCCGACCAGCGCGCCGGCAATGGCGCCGGCCGCGGTGGCCACCGAGCGGCCCGAGCCGCCGCCGATCTGGTTGCCGGCCAGGCCGCCCACCAGGCCGCCGATGATGGCGCCGCCGACGCTGCGCTCCGGCGCCGGCGCCTGGGTTTGCACGTACTCGGTGCGGCATTCCTGGCGCGGCACGTTGACTTGTTGCACTTGTGGCACGACGTTGACCACGCGACCGAAATCTTCAAAATCGGCGGCCTGGGCGAACGGCAGGGCGCCAACGCACAGGGCGGAGGCGATCAGTTTGGCTTGGAAGTTCATTTTGGACCTCGTTTATCGTTCAGGGTGTCTATCAGGGGGATTCTGATATTGCATGAATCGTATGGTAATCCCGTCGCCCCGGCGCGGCTAGTCCTCCATCAGTATCTGTGGCAACAAAATGTAACAGCGGCGCTCCGGCGAATTGTGCCGATTTCACCGCTAAAACCGGCAAAAATCTTCTGTTTTTAACAAATATTGCGTTGAATATCATATACGTGTTGATCTGGGAGGAACAACACGTTACCCTAATATCCGTATGGGATTCAGAAACATATTGAATCAACCATGGCCGGCGCCGACCCGCCCGCCATGTTTCGTGGACAGGTGCTCAAATTATTTACTCATTAATTCACAAGTTAGGCACTCCCGACAGCAAAGTGGACACTCCGTACATACCAGGTCAAATTGAGGGAAACGAGAGCCTGCTGGCCAGTGTGCCGCCCAACCTCGTGCAGTCGATCCGCGCCTTCCGCGTCGCCGAACTGCAGGAGGAGGCGGCCCGGCTCGGCCAGCACTTCCTGTACGCGCATCCCAACACCGGCCTGACCAAGCAGCAGGTGCTGGGCCTGATTTCGGAATCGTTCCAGTTTCCCAAGGGGGTAGGCAAGAACTTCGACGGCCTGCGCGCGACGCTGACCGAGACCATGTTCCAGGCCGGCGCGCAGACCGGCTTCCTGGTGGTGCTGGAACAATTGCCCAATACCCAGAAATTTGACAAGGAAGCACGGGAAACCCTGCTGGATGTCTTCCGCGACGCCGCCGACTGGTGGGCCGACAAAAAAGTGCCGTTCCGGGTGTTTTACTCCTTCGAGTAAGCCCGCCGGCGCGCCGGCCGCCGCGCCGGCGCCCTGCTGCATCGCAACAATTCTTGCCTTTTAGTGGCCCTGCGAGGTGGGACGCGGTACAATGCCGGGTTATGAAAAACATCGTCATCCTGATTTCTGGTCGCGGCAGCAATATGGAAGCCATCGTCCGCGCGCTGCAGGCCGAGCGCTGGCCGGCCCGCATTGCCGCCGTCATCAGCAACCGCGCTGACGCCGCCGGCCTGGCCTTCGCGGCCGCGCACGGCATCGCCACGGCAGTGGTGCCCAACAAGGACTACGCCAGCCGCGCCGAGTTCGACGCCGCGCTGCGCGAGGTGATTGACGGCTACCAGCCGCACCTGGTGGTGCTGGCTGGCTTCATGCGCATCCTGACCGAGCCCTTCGTCACGCACTACGCCGGCCGCATGCTGAACATCCATCCGTCGCTGCTGCCGCTGTTCCCCGGGCTGGCGACGCACGCGCAGGCGCTGGCCGCCGGCGTCAGGGAGCACGGCGCCACGGTGCATTTCGTAACGCCCGAACTCGACCACGGGCCAGCGGTGCTGCAGGCCAGTGTGCCGGTGCTGCCGGAAGATACGGTCGAAACCCTGTCGGCCCGCGTGCTGGCGCAGGAGCATGTCATCTACCCGCGCGCGGTGCGCTGGTTTGTCGAGGACAGGCTGACGCTGGCGCAGGGCACGGTCCAGGTGGACCACAGTTAAACGAAAAGGATTTCCATGAGATTGCCTCCAGCGATACTCGCCAACGCCGAAGACGTGTTGCGCGAGATTTTGCGCTTTGCCGCGCCGGCCGACACCACGCTGTCGCGCTATTTCAAAGACCACCCGCGCCTGGGCGGCCGCGAGCGCGGCGCCATTGCCGAGTGCGTGTACAACGTGCTGCGCAATAAAAACTTCTACACCGATTTCTCCGAGCAGGGCGGCGGCGCCACCATGCGCCGGCTGACGCTGCTGGGCATGACCGACGCGGTCGGCCTGGAGTCGCTGGGCGGCGTCAGCGCCGACGAGGCCGCCTGGGTCGAGGGCATCATGGCGATCGACCGCAAGCTGATGCACAAGTCCAGCCGTTCCAACATGCCGAAGTGGCTGTTTGAAAAGCTGGTGGCGCAGTTCGGCGAAGACGAGACGCTGGCGCTGGCCGACGGCATGAACACGCCGGCGCCGCTGGACCTGCGCGTCAACGCGCTCAAGGACAACCGCGACGACGTCATCGCCAAGCTGGCCGAGGCGCCGATCACCGCCACGCCGACGCCGTACGCGCCGCTGGGCCTGCGCATCCTGACCAAGCCGGCGCTGCAGAACCTGCCGCTGTTCAAGGACGGCCACATCGAGGTGCAGGACGAGGGCAGCCAGATCCTGTCGGCGCTGGTGGGCGCCAAGCGCGGCGAAATGGTGGTGGACTTCTGCGCCGGCGCCGGCGGCAAGACGCTGTCGCTGGGCGCGACCATGCGCAACACCGGCCGCCTGTACGCTTTCGACGTGTCGGAAAAGCGCCTGACCAAGCTGAAGCCGCGACTGGCGCGCAGCGGCCTGTCGAACGTGCATCCGGTGGTCATCGCCCACGAGCGCGACGCCAAGATCAAGCGCCTGGCCGGCAAGATCGACCGCGTGCTGGTCGACGCGCCGTGCTCGGGCCTGGGCACGCTGCGCCGCAACCCGGACGTCAAATGGCGCCAGAAGCCGGAAGCCATCGCCGAACTGCAGGCCAAGCAGGCGGCCATCCTGGACGGCGCCGCGCGCCTGGTCAAGGGCGGCGGCCGCCTGGTGTACGCCACCTGCTCGGTGCTGGACGACGAGAACGACTTCATCGCCCAACAGTTCCTGGAAACCCATCCGGACTTCGAACTGGTGCCGATGAACAAGGCGCTGGCCGAGCAGAAGATCGAGCTCGACATGGGCGACTACCTGAAGCTGCTGCCGCACAAGCACCAGACCGACGGCTTCTTCGCCGCCGTCTTCGAGCGCAAGCCGATGGCGAAAAAGGCCAGCGCGGAAGACCAGGAGTAATCTGAACAGGCCGGCATCCCCGGCCTGTTTTACAATCACGGCTCCGTAACTCATCCACGCAAGCAATGTCCCGTCAACAGCCCCTGCTCAATCTGATCGACGACCTGATCGCCGGCGACCTCCACGATGTCAGCCTGCTGTGGCAACTGGCCGCCATCATCCTGTCGGTGGTGGTCGGCTTTGGCGTGGCGCGGCTGCTGCGCAAGCGCTTCACGCGCCATCCGGACGTGCCGACCGGCGTGCTGGGCTTTGGCGTCGAAAGCTTCGGGCGGGTGATGGCGCCGCTGGCCGTGGTCGGCCTGCTGTACCTGTCGCGCCTGGCGCTGGCCAAGTACCACATCCACGTCAACCTGATCCTGGTGGCGCTGCCGATCTTCGGCTCGCTGGCGGTGATCCGCTTCACCTTCTACCTGCTGCGCCGCGTGTTCGCGCGCAACGGCCGCACCATCAGCCCGACCATGCTGGCGTTCGAAAAGGTGTTCCAGCTGCTGGTGTGGCTGGCGTTCGTGCTGTACGTCACCGGCCTGTGGGCCGACGTGTTCCAGTACATGGACGAGACCCAGCTGCCGATCGGCAAAAACCACGTGACCATCGCCGACATCCTGCAGGCCACCGCGTCGGTGGTGCTGCTGTTGATGCTGGCGCTGTGGGCCGGCGCGGCGCTGGAGGAATGGCTGATGAAGATGCCGGGCATGCACACCAACCTGCGGGCGGTGGTGTCGCGCACCGCGCGCGCGCTGCTGATCGTCATCGCCGTGCTGATGAGCTTGTCGCTGGTGGGGATCGACCTCACCGTGCTGTCGGTGTTTGGCGGCGCGCTGGGCGTGGGCCTCGGCCTGGGCCTGCAGAAGATCGCCAGCAACTACGTGTCCGGCTTCGTGATCCTGCTGGACCGCTCGCTGACCATCGGCGACATGATCACGGTCGACAAGTACAGCGGCAAGGTCACACAGATCAACACCCGCTACACGGTGATCCAGAGCCTGGACGGCGTCGAGTCGATCGTGCCGAACGAGATGCTGGTGTCGGGCGCGGTGCAGAATTCGTCGCTGTCCAACAGCCTGGTGAATATCTCGACCAAGGTGTCGGTGGCGTACGACACCGATGTCGACTTCGTCGTCCAGTTGCTGACCGAGGCCACGCTGACTGCCGAGCGGGTGCTGAAGGACAAGGCGCCGTCGGTGTATCTGGCCAGCTTCGGCGCGGACGGCCTGGAACTGACGGTCAGCTTCTGGATCAACGATCCGCAGAACGGCCGCGGCAGCGTGACGTCCGACGTCAACCGCGCGATCTGGCGCGCGCTCAAGGAAAACAACATCTCTGTGCCATTCCCGCAACGCGAGATGCGCATCCTCGGCCCGGTGCCGGCCCCGGTGGCCGGTCAGGAAAGCACGACCGTGCCTAAAGAATAGTCAGAAAATGCCGCTGGTTTCAGCGTACAATGTCGTCCAAAAGTCATAATCGCTGGGCGCCCCACGCCTGTCGAAAACACAATCTTGGCCGTCTGGCCATCCTTTGGAGTAGTAATGAGTTTATACGCAGTATTGGATTTCCTGTCGAACGGTGTGACCCGTTTCACGGGCTGGGAAGTGTTCTTTTATACGCTGGCGGTCACCCACATCACCATCGCCAGCGTGACGATTTACCTGCACCGCTGCCAGGCGCACCGCGCGCTCGACCTGCACCCGATCCCGGCGCACTTTTTCCGCTTCTGGCTGTGGCTGACCACCGGCCAAGTGACCAAGGAATGGGCGTCGATCCACCGCAAGCACCACGCCAAGTGCGACACCGAGGAAGATCCGCACAGCCCGGTCACGCGCGGCATCAAGAAAGTGTTCTGGGAAGGCGCCGAGCTGTATCGCGCCGAGGCCAAGAACAAGGAAACCATGGAAAAGTACGGCCACGGCACGCCGGACGACTGGATGGAGCGTAACGTCTACACGCGTTACAGCGCGCTGGGCGTGTCGTCGCTGCTGGTGCTCAACGTGCTGTTGTTCGGCGTGATCGGCATTACCGTGTGGGCGGTGCAGATGCTGTGGATCCCGGTGACCGCCGCTGGCATCATCAACGGCATCGGCCACTACTGGGGCTACCGCAACTACGATTGCGCCGACGCCGCCACCAACATCATTCCGCTGGGCCTGCTGATCGGCGGCGAAGAGCTGCACAACAACCACCACACGTTTGCCACCTCGGCCAAGCTGTCGTCGAAGTGGTATGAGTTCGACATCGGCTGGGGCTACATCCGCGCGCTGGAGCTGGTCGGCCTGGCCAAGGTGAAGAAAGTGGCGCCGGCGCCGAAGTTCGCCAAGGGCAAGCTGGAAGCCGACTTCGACACGCTGCAGTCGGTGATCGCCAACCGCTACGACGTGATGGCCAAGTACGCCAAGTCGGTCAAGCACGCGTGGAAGGAAGAGCTGGAGCACCTGAAGGACAAGGCGCAGCTGGAGTCGCGCTTCCTGAAGTCGTCGCGCAAGCTGCTGCAGCGCGAGCCGGGCAAGCTGGCGGCGCCGCAGCAGCAACAGCTGGTGGAGCTGTTCCAGCACAGCAAAGCGCTGGAGACCATGCACAATATGCGCGTGGAGCTGGGCGTGATCTGGGAGCGTTCGCACTTCACGAAGGATGACCTGCTGCACAAGTTGCAGGACTGGTGCAACCGCGCCGAAGCGTCCGGCATCAAGTCGCTGCAAGACTTCTCGCTGCGCCTGCGCAGCTACGCCTAACGCGGCAACCCGTCGTTCCGGCGTAGGCCGGAACCCATAGAACGCTTGCACGCCGTGTATGGATTCCGGCCTGCGCCGGAATGACGAATCCACGCCAACTTAACGGCATGTGGCCCCTCGGGGCCATTTTTTTTGCCCGCTCTCCTAAGGCGCGCATCGCGCCGGCCTATACGCCGGGCTGGCCGCGCTGGCGCTGGCCGGCTGCAAGGATGACCGCGTTAGCGCCACGCCGAGCGGGGCCGGCAACAGCGAAGCCGGTGCCAGCGGCGGCTCGGCCGCGTCGCCGGGGACTGAGCGCGGCAATACAGGCACGAGTTCGGATAGTCCGGCGGCCACAGTGCCCGGCACCACCAGCGGCACCGGCACGACCGGCACCGGCACGACCGGTACTGGCGCGTCCGGCACATCCGGCACATCCGGCACCGGCGCGACGGGCGGCACCGGCACTGCTGGCGCCAATCCGACTGCCAGCGACCGCCCGGTCACGCAACCGCCGGAGGGCAACACCAACACCAGGCGCTGACGCGCCGCGCGTGCGGCTTAGTACGACCGTACCACGGCCAGGCTGCGGCCGGCCGACATGCCCGGCTGACGGCGCGCGGCTGTTGCGCCAACGCCGTTGAGCTGGAAGATGCTGACCGCCTGCGTCAGCCCGTCGGCCTGATCCTTCAACGCCGCCGCCGCCGCGGCGGCTTCCTCGACCAGCGCGGCATTCTGCTGGGTCACCTGGTCCATCTGCGTGATGGCATCGTTGACCTGCTCGATGCCGTTGCGCTGCTCCTCGCTGGCGATGGCGATGTCGTTGATGATCTGCGTCACGCGCTGCACGCTGGCCACCACTTCCTCCATGGTGGCGCCGGCGCGGTCCACCAGCTTGCTGCCGGCATCGACCTTGCTCACCGAGTCGTCGATCAACGCCTTGATCTCCTTGGCCGCGCTGGCCGAGCGCTGCGCCAGGTTGCGCACCTCGGACGCCACCACCGCGAAACCGCGCCCCTGCTCGCCGGCGCGCGCCGCTTCCACCGCCGCATTCAGCGCCAAAATATTCGTCTGGAAGGCGATGCCATCAATGACGCCAATGATGTCGGCGATCTTGCGCGCCGAGTCATTGATGGTGCCCATGGTGGTTACCACCTCAGCCACCATCTCGCCGCCGCGCACCGCCACGCTGGAGGCGCTGCCGGCCAGTTCGCGCGCCTTGTGGGCGCTGTCGGCGTTCTGCTTGACGGTCGCCGTCAGCTCTTCCATCGACGACGCCGTCTCCTCCAGCGAGCTGGCCTGCTGCTCCGTGCGCGAGGACAAATCCATATTGCCCGACGAGATTTCCGCCGCCGCCGTGGTGATGGTATCGGTGCCGCCGCGCACCTCCAGCACAATGCCGGTCAGGGCGCTGTTCATGTCGCGCAGCGCCTGCATCAGTTCGCCGGTCTCATCCTTGCTGCGCACCTCGATCTGGCTGCTCAAATCGCCGCGCGCCACGCGCTGCGCCAGCGCCACCGCCGCCGCCAGCGGACGGCTGATATTCCGCCCCAGCACCACCGCCAGCAGCACCGCCAGCGCCGCCGCCAGCAGGCCGCCGCCGATCATCAGCCACTCGGTGCGGCTGCGCACGCGATTGGCGTCCTCGGTGCGCTGGACCAGCAGCGCGCGCTCGGTGCCGGTGATGTCGCTCAACAGCTGACGCATGCCATCCATGCCGGCCTTGCCCTTGTTGGACTGCTCGCTGGCCACCACGGCCGCCAGATCGTCGCCGGCGGCGCGGCGCAGGGCGATGGCTGGATCGATGGCGCCGCTCACCCACTCGCGCTGCTTGTCCGCCAGACGCTTCAGGCGCTCCTGCTGCTGCGGATTGTCGGCCGTCAGCGCGGCCAGGGCGCGCAGCTGCACCTCGAAATTCTTCTTGCCGCTGTCATAAGGCTCGAGCGAACCGTCCTTGCCCGTCAACGAATAGCCGCGCTGGCCGGTTTCGATATTCAGCAGACTCTCCAGCACGCCGGCGCAGCGGTCCAGCACCTCGTAGGTATGGACGTTGAGGCCGTTGGCGTCGCTCTGGCGGCGAAAGCCCAGTTCGGCCAGCGTCACCAAGGCCACCAGGATGGCGACGATCAGGCCGAATGCCAGGTACAGGCGTACGGTAATTCTCAGATCAGATAGTTTCATAAGTGTGAAAATACTGGTAAGTTGAGGAAACAATGATTTATTTAAGACAAGGAACATTTGCTAGATGTTATCAGTTACAATTTGTTAGATAATTTCTATACGTACACATTTTGTAGCTAATCGTCTCGATCGGAGTGCAATTGGAGCGATCTTCGGCTTTGTTCAGCCGCCATGGATTTTCGACGCGCGTCTTCTTTCACGGCAAGATGGAAGCCGGCACCTGGTCCTATGTGGTGCCGCGTACCGGGCATCTGCACTTGCTGCTGGCCGGCAGCGCCGAGTTCGAACATGAGGGGCGAAAGTTGCGGATCGATACGCCGTCGCTGGTGGTGTACCCGCGTCCCTGCGCCCACGCCATCGTGGTGCCGGGCACGGCGCAGTTGCTGTGCGCCGAGATTGTCGCGCTGTGCCAGTCCGGCGGCGCGGCGGGCAACCTGCCGCTGGTGATCGACATGCCGCTGGCCAGCCTGCCGGGCGTGGCCGACATGCTGGCCCGGCTGAACGCGGCCCCGGCCGGCGGCGGCGCGCGCGCCGATGCCACCGGGCGGCTGGTGGACTGGGTGCTGGTGCAGTTGCTGCGGCAGATGCTGGCCGAGCGCGGCAGCGGCGCGGCGCCGCTCGGCCTGCGCGACGCCGGCGTCTCGAAAGCGGTGGTGGCGATGCAGGAGGCGCCGGGGGAAGCCTGGACGGTCGCCGCGCTGGCCGACCTGTGCGGCATGTCGCGCAGCAAATTCGCGCGCCGCTTCCGCGAAGTGGTGGGCGTGACGCCGGCCGACTATCTGCTGGCCCAGCGCATGCGTTTGGCCAAGGGCTTGCTGCGGCGCGGTCGCCAGGTGCAGGACGTGGCCTGCGAAGTCGGCTACAGCACCCAGCCGGCCTTTACCCGCGCGTTCCGCGCCGCCTGCCGGCAGTCGCCGCGCGAATGGCTGCAGCGCGGCGCCTGGACATAAAAAAAGCCACTCGATGAGTGGCTTTTTCACAGAAGCAAAGACCGATTACTTGATCTTGGTTTCTTTGTAGATCACGTGCTTGCGTGCTTTAGGATCAAACTTGGTGATCTCCATTTTGGCAGGCATCGTGCGCTTGTTTTTGGTGGTGGTGTAGAAGTGACCCGTACCAGCGGTCGATTCCAGTTTGATTTTGTCGCGGCCAGTTTTCGCCATGATAGCTCCCTATTTAGACTTTTTCGCCACGGGCGCGCATGTCGGCCAGAACGGCATCGATGCCGACCTTGTCGATTACACGCAGACCAGCGTTGGACAGACGCAGGGAGACCCAGCGGTTTTCAGATTCAACAAAAATACGACGGTTCTGCAGGTTAGGCAGGAAACGACGTTTGGTTTTGTTGTTTGCGTGGGAAACATTGTTGCCGACCATCGGCTTCTTCCCAGTAACTTGGCAAACACGTGCCATAACGCACTCCTTAAAAGACATTCCAAAATTGGAAAAACGAGAGTATATCCAAAAAAATCAGGTTTTTCAATCACTTACGAAAAACAATTGTGTCTTGAATTCTCAAAAAAATTTAACAATTGTGAATTCGCTCGTAAACCCTTGAGCGCATAGGGGTAAACCTACAGTTGTCCGTGCTCGGCAAACGAGTGCACCTGATGCCCAGCCACCACAAAATGGTCGAGGATGCGGATATCGACCAGCGCCAGCGCTTGCATCAGCGCGCGCGTCAGCAGCAGGTCGGACTCGCTCGGGTCGGGCGTACCGGACGGGTGGTTATGCGCCAGCATCACGCTGGCGGCGTTGCGCGCCAGCGCTTCCTTCACCACCTCGCGCGGATAGACCGAGGTGTGGGTCAGCGTGCCGCGAAACAGTTCCTTGGCGTCGATCAGACGGTTTTTCACGTCGAGAAACAGTACGTGGAAGGACTCGAACGGCTTGCCGGCAAACGCGGTGCGCAGGTAGTCCTTGACCGCGCGCGGCGAGCCGAGCATGGCGCCGGCCTTGATGTCTTCGAGCAGGGCGCGCCGCGCCAGTTCCATCACCGCCTGTAGCTGCGCGAACTTGGCCGGGCCCAGGCCGTTGACGGCGGCGAACTCTGCCAGCGTGGCGCCGAACAGTTTTTGCAGTGAGCCAAAATGGTGCATCATCTCCTGCCCGAGCTGGACGGCGTCCTTGCCGGCCACGCCCACGCGCAGGAAGATCGCCAGCAGCTCGGCGTCCGACAGCGCCTGCGCGCCCTCGCGTATCAGCCGCTCGCGCGGGCGTTTTTCTTGCGGCCAGTCCAGGATGGGCATGGGATTCTCCTTTGATCAGCAATTACTTTGCATGAGTGGCGGCCGGGGAAAGCGATGCGGATCAAAGGTGGCTTACAATATGGCCTTTCTCAGTCCAACGAAGCTTAAGTCATGTCTAACGAGCAACCTGTTGTCACCGCGTCGTCGTATCTCACCCTGAATTACCGTCTGGCCTCGCTGGATGGCAACGATATTGTTACCACCTTTGGCGCCACCCCGGCCACGCTGCTGATGGGCCAGGGCCAGCTGGCGCCGGTGCTGGAGGAATTGCTGATCGGCCTGCCGGAAGGCACGCACAAGACGTTTGACCTGGAGCCGGGCGTCGGCTTCGGCCCGCGCAATCCCGAGCTGATCCGCGAAGTCAGCCGCGCCACGCTGGACCAGAACTCGGCGCCGGACGCCGAGTACAAGATCGGCGACCTGGTCGACTTCGCCGCGCCGGGCGGCGGCCGCTTCGCCGGCATCCTGCGCGAGCTGGGCGACGAAACCTGCCTGTTCGACTTCAACCATCCGCTGGCCGGCCAGCCGCTGAAGTTTGAAGTGCAACTGATTTCCGTACTGTGAGGATGGGATGAGCGATAAAGAACTCCTGCTGGCCCAGCCACGCGGCTTTTGCGCCGGCGTCGACCGCGCCATTGAAATCGTCGAGCGCGCGCTGCAACAGTTCGGCGCGCCGATCTATGTGCGCCACGAAATCGTCCACAATGCCTACGTGGTCAGCGACCTGCGCGCCAAGGGGGCGATTTTCATCGAGGACCTGAGCGAAGTCCCGCCGGGCAATACGCTGGTGTTCTCGGCGCACGGCGTGTCGAAGGCGGTGCGCGCCGAGGCCGACGCGCGCGGCTTCAGCATCTTCGACGCCACCTGTCCGCTGGTGACCAAGGTGCACGTGGAAGTGGCCAAGATGCGCAAGCAGGGCTGCGAGATCATCATGATCGGCCACGACGGCCACCCGGAAGTCGAGGGCACGATGGGCCAGACCGACGAGGGCATGTACCTGGTGGAAACCGTGGCCGACGTCGCCAGGCTGCAGGTCACCAAGCCGGACCAGCTGGCCTACGTGTCGCAGACCACGCTGTCGGTGGACGACACCGCCGACATCATCGCCGCGCTGAAGGCCAAGTATCCATCGATCATCGAACCGAAGAAGGGCGACATCTGCTACGCCACCACCAACCGCCAGGAAGCCGTCAAGTTCATGGCGCCGCAGGTGGAGGTGGTGATCGTGGTGGGCAGCCCGAACAGCTCCAACTCCAACCGCCTGCGCGAAGTGGCGGAGAAGAAGGGCACGCCGGCCTACATGGTGGACAACGCCGCCCAGGTCCAGCCGGAGTGGCTGGAGGGCAAGCTGCGCGTCGGCGTGACGGCCGGCGCCTCGGCCCCGGAAGTGCTGGTGCAGGCCGTGATCGACCGCCTGAAGGAACTGGGCGTGCGCAGCGTGCGTCCGCTGGAGGGCGTGGAGGAAAACGTCACCTTCCCGCTGCCCAAGGGCCTGGATGGCGGACAGAAAACTGCACCAATCGAGGGCGCGGTCTGATCATTTGTCTTGAAGCAGAATATAATTCACCTTCGTTTGCGTTATTCCGGGTTTAGTTTTCTGGAATTCTCGTTATTATTTGCCTCGCTCTAAAAAGTTGTCGTTTCGGCTTAATAAAACCGGGCGATGGAGACTACGATCAGGCATGAAACTTGCATCGTGAACGTGTAGTCAACGGCGGCACTACGGGGACACCCGGGTGCCGTTTTTGTTACATGGACGCATAACACTAGGTAAAGGCAACTGAATGGATACTTTTATCCAACAAATCATTAATGGATTGGTGCTGGGCAGCATGTACGCACTGATCGCGCTGGGCTACACCATGGTGTATGGCGTGCTGAATCTGATCAACTTCGCCCACGGCGACGTGCTGATGATCGGCGCCATGACCGGCATGACCATTCTTAACTTCCTCAATGTGCATTTCCCCGACATGCCCGGTGCCATCAAGCTGGCCATCGCCATCGGCGGCGCCATTCCGGTCTGCATGCTGGTCAACGTCATCATCGAGCGCGTCGCCTATCGCCGCCTGCGCAACGCGCCGCGGCTGGCGCCGCTGATCACCGCGATTGGCGTCTCGACCCTGCTGAACGTGTTTGCCATGATGATCTGGGACCGCAATCCGCTGCCGTTCCCGCAGTTGCTGCCGTCCGACCCGGTGATGATCGGCGGCGCCGTCATCACGCCGACCCAGATCCTGCTGCTGGCGCTGGCGCTGGTGTCGATGGCCGGCCTGGTGCTGCTGGTGGAAAAAACCAAGATGGGCCGCGCCATGCGCGCGACGGCGGAAAACCCGCGCGTCGCCGGCCTGATGGGCGTGGATTCGAACATGGTCATCGTCGTCACCTTCGCGCTGGGCGCGGCGCTGGCGGCGGTGGCCGGCGTGATGTGGGGCGCCAACTACGCCACCGTGCAGTTCAGCATGGGCTTCCTGCCGGGCCTGAAGGCCTTCTGCGCGGCGGTGCTGGGTGGTATCGGCAACATCTACGGCGCCATGGTCGGCGGCATCGCCCTCGGCCTGATCGAAAGCCTGGGCGCCGGCTATCTGGCCGACGCCACCGGCGGTTTCCTGGGTAGCCAGTACCAGGACATTTTCGCCTTCGTGGTGCTGATCCTGGTGCTGACGGTGCGGCCGTCCGGCATCATGGGCGAGCGCGTGGCGGACCGGGCTTAAGGAGAAACGACCATGTCACTGATGAGTTTCGACTTCAAGCGCCATCCACGCCAGGCCGGCATCAGCCTGGCCGTGCTGGCCGCACTGCTGCTGGTGTTCCCGTTCATTGCCCAGGACTACGGCAACTCGTGGGTGCGCATCGCCGACATGGCGCTGCTGTACATCATGCTGGCGCTGGGCCTGAACATCGTGGTCGGCTTCGCCGGCCTGCTGGACCTTGGCTACATCGCCTTCTACGCGGTGGGCGCCTACCTGGCCGGCCTGCTGGCCTCGCCGCAATTCGCGGCCTTGCTGGAATCGGTGGTCAATGAATACCCGGCGCTGGCGCAATCGCTGATCGCCATCCTCGGGCCGGAGATCCAGCAGAACGGCATCCACCTGTCGGTGTGGTTCATCGTGCCGCTGGCGGCCGCGCTGGCCGCCTTCTTCGGCGCGCTGCTAGGCGCGCCAACGCTGAAGCTGCGCGGCGACTACCTGGCCATCGTCACGCTCGGCTTCGGCGAAATCATCCGCATTTTCATGCTGAACCTGAACGCGCCGATCAACTTCACCAACGGTTCGCAGGGCATCAACATGATCGACCCGATCCGCGTGTTCGGCGTCAACCTGGCCGGCGAGGCCGGCTCGCGCGCCACCGTGTTTATTGGCGGCTACGGCATGCCGTCGGTTAACGCCTACTACTTCCTGTTCCTGGCGCTGTGCGTGGCGGTGGTGTTCATCACCTCGCGCCTGCAGCACTCGCGCCTGGGCCGCGCCTGGGTGGCGATCCGCGAGGACGAGATCGCCGCCAAGGCGATGGGCATCAACACCCGCAACGTCAAGCTCTTGGCGTTCTCGATGGGCGCCTCGTTCGGCGGCGTGGCTGGCGCCATGTTTGCCTCGTTCCAGGGCTTTGTGTCACCGGAATCGTTCTCGCTGACCGAATCGATCGTGGTGCTGGCGATGGTGGTGCTGGGCGGCATCGGCCACATTCCGGGCGTGATCCTCGGCGGCGCGCTGCTGGCGGCCTTGCCGGAGGTGCTGCGCCACGTGGTTGAGCCGCTACAGGAAAAACTGTTCGGCCACGTGCTGATCGAAGCCGAAGTGCTGCGCCAGTTGCTGTACGGCCTGGCGCTGGTACTGACCATGCTGCTGCGTCCGGCCGGCTTGTGGCCCGCGCCCAAGCATGAGGACCGTCCCGATGGCGACTCCGACAGCAAGAATCAATCGACCGGCGTGATGGCGGCGTGAGGAACACAGAGATGAGTGAACAGGTAATTCTCCAGATCGCCGGCGTCAACAAGCGCTTCGGCGGCTTGCAGGCGCTGACCGATGTTGGCATCAAGATCATGCAAGGCCAGATTTACGGCCTGATCGGCCCCAATGGCGCCGGCAAGACGACCTTCTTCAACGTGATTACCGGCCTGTACCAGCCGGACACCGGCACCTTCGAACTGGCCGGCAAGCCGTACTCGCCGTCCGCGCCGCACGAGGTGGCCAGGGCCGGCATCGCCCGCACCTTCCAGAACATCCGCCTGTTCGGCGAGATGACGGCGCTGGAAAACGTCATGGTGGGGCGCCACGTGCGCTCGAAGCAGGGCTTGCTGGGCGCGATCTTCCGCCACAAGGCCGCGCGCGATGAGGAGGCGGCGATCCGCCAGCGCGCGCAGGAGCTGCTGGATTTCGTCGGCATCGGCAAGTTTGCCCATCGCACCTCGAAATTCCTGTCCTACGGCGACCAGCGCCGGCTGGAAATCGCCCGCGCGCTGGCCACCGATCCGCAACTGCTGGCGTTGGACGAGCCGGCCGCCGGCATGAACGCCACCGAGAAACTGGCTCTGCGCGATTTATTGATCAAGATCAAAGAGCAGGGCAAGACGGTGTTGCTGATTGAACACGATGTCAAGATGATGATGGGGCTGTGCGACCGGCTGATGGTGCTGGAATACGGCAAGCCGATCGCCGAAGGGCTGCCGGCGGAAATACAAAGCAATCAGGCGGTGATTGACGCCTACCTGGGAGGATCGCACTAATGAGCGACAATGTTCTTAAAGTATCGGGACTGAAAGTCGCATACGGCGGCATTAAAGCCGTCAAGGGTATCGATCTGGAAGTGAACAAGGGCGAATTAATCGCTTTGATTGGCGCCAATGGCGCCGGTAAAACCACGACGCTGAAAGCGATTACGGGTACTTTGCCACCATGCAAAGTCGAAGGCACGATTACTTATCAAGGCGCTTCGCTGAAGGGAACTAAATCGTTCCATTTGGTGGAAAAGAAACTGGCTATGGTGCCGGAAGGACGTGGCGTATTTACCCGCATGACCATCCACGAGAATATGATGATGGGTGCTTATACCCGCAGCGATAAAGCTGGAGTGGATGCGGATATTGCGAAGTGGTTCGATATATTCCCGCGTTTAAAAGAACGTGCGCAGCAATTGGCCGGGACTTTATCCGGTGGTGAGCAGCAAATGCTGGCAATGGCGCGGGCATTAATGTCGCATCCTGAATTACTGTTATTGGACGAGCCGTCGATGGGTTTATCGCCGATTATGGTGGATAAGATTTTCGAGGTGATTCGCAATGTCTCGAAAGAGGGGATTACCGTGCTGCTGGTGGAGCAGAACGCGAAACTCGCGCTGCAGGCCGCGCATCGGGGATATGTGATGGATTCCGGCAGTATTACCATGACCGGCAACGCCAGCGATATGCTGGACGATCCGCGCGTGAAGGCGGCCTACCTGGGCGAGTAAGCCCGTCCCCCCGCCGAGCCGCTCAGAGCGATCTGAGTGGCTTTTTTTGGGGTAGAGCATGCCAATTATTGGCATAACCAAACCATTTTGTGGCGCGGACGGCACCGCCGCACCCCGCACACCGCAACGCCCGGGGTCTGACCCCGTACGGGGTCAGACCCCTTCTGTTTGGGGTAAAAAAAAAGCCTCGGAATATTCCGAGGCTTTTCGTTTTTATCCGGCGCCCTATCGCGCCGGATGATCATTCATTATTTTTTAACCGGTGCAGCCTTGGCGGCGGCAGCGCTGAATTGATTCACCGCATTGCTCACATTGGCTTCCATCGATTCAATCGCCTGTTTCGCGGTTTTGGTGAATTGCTCGTAGCCGGCGGTTGCATTGCCAATGGCCGATTTAAACATCGCTACCGCATTCTCAGTACCCGCCGGCGCGTTTTTGCTGACTTCATCTACCAGCGAAATGACTTTACGGTTGGTTTCAGCGATTTGCGTTTCAGCCGCTTTGCTGAATTCCGCGCCGGTGCTGGTGGCAATGGTTGCCAGGTGACGGCCATAAGCGATGGTTTTTTCTGCGCTTGGCTGAGCCTGAGCGGTGGCCAGCGAGAAGAATTCTTGTGGATCTTTAGCCGACAGCAATTGCTTGGCGGTCGTCGAAGTTTCTTCCAGCGAAGCCTTGGCTGCGGTCAGATTCAGATCGACGAATTTCTCCACGCCTTCAAACGCTTTATTGGTCAGGGTCGAGAAAATAGCGAACTGGGCTTCGAAATTAGCTTTGGTCGCATTCGAAAATTGCTCAGGAATCGAAAACATGTATATCTCCAGAAAATAGTCGTTAAAAAATCGTGTTTCTACCGTCGGTGAGAAACAGGCCAACTACGTTTCAGACCGAACAACATATTGTGCAACGCAACACGAACGATTCTACGGTCTTCAAAAATTAAGTCAAGCGATTTTTTGTGCGTTGCATCAAGGAACCTGGACTTCGTACGAAAGCAATGTTTTCCAAAAGAACTATTCCTTAAGAATGAGGCAAACAGCGGCTTTCCGGTGGAAAAAGCGCCACCGTGTTAGACTCGCTCAGTCCGCGTCGGCGCCGCATTCTGCCGCCGATTGCCTTGTAGATCACAAGCCATCCCGATGCCAGAATCGCCCTCAGCCGTGCAAAGCGCCCGGCACGCCAGTTTTTTGTCGCCGCTGCCGCTGTTTTTCGTGCTGTTATGGAGCAGTGGCTTCATCGTCGCCAAGTTTGGCCTGCCCTACGCGCCGCCGCTGACCTTTCTGTCGCTGCGTTTTCTGGGGGTGCTGCTGTTTCTGCTGCCCGCCGTGCTGGTGCTGCGCGCGCCTTGGCCGCGCGGCAAGATGGGCCATATTGCGGTAGCCGGGCTGCTGGTGCAGGCTGGCTACCTGATCGGCGTCTGGTGCGCAATCAAACAGGGCATGCCGGCCGGCTTGTCGGCGCTGATCGTTGGCATGCAGCCGATCCTGACCGCGTTTGCCGCGCCGCTGATCGGCGAAACCGTCCGCCCGCGCCAGTGGCTGGGCCTGGCATTCGGCCTCGGCGGCGTGGGGCTGGTGGTGGCGGCCAAGATCCAGCTGGTTGGCCTGTCGCTGGATGCCATCTTGTTGTGCGTGCTTGCACTAATAAGTATCACCGCCGGCACGTTGTACCAGAAACATTACTGCCCGCAATTCGACCTGCGCGTGGGCACGGTGATCCAGTTTGCGGCGTCTGCGCTGCTGGTGCTGCCGCTGGCCGTGTACGTGGAAGGACTTGGCCCGGATTTTGCTGCAGTGCAGTGGACGCCGCGCTTGATTGGTGCCTTGCTGTGGTCGGTACTCGGCCTGTCGATCGGCGCGATTTTCCTGTTGTTTGCGCTGATCCGCCGAAATGACGCCACCCAGGTCACCAGTTTGATGTATCTGACGCCGCCGACCACCGCTATCATGGCATGGCTGATGTTTGGCGAGGCTTTCAACGCCCTCGGCATCGCCGGCATGGTACTGGCGGTGACGGGCGTAATCTTTGTGGTCAAGAAACCAAAGTGAGCGAGGACGCATGATTTCAACTCCCGGGCAGCAAGCCGTCGACGCCGCGATCACGTCGCGCCGTTCGCTGCGCGCCTTCCTGCCGACGCCAGTGGCGCGCGAGGATATCGAACAGATTTTGCAGGTGGCTGGCCGGGCGCCGTCCGGCACCAACACCCAGCCGTGGAAAGTGTACGTGCTGCAAGGCGAGCCCAAGCAGAGGTTGTCGTCGGCGATATTGGCCGCACATAACGATCCTGAGCAGGCAAAACTGCACAAGGAGGAGTACGCCTACTATCCGCGCGAGTGGGTGTCGCCCTATATCGACCGGCGCCGCAAGGTGGGCTGGGATTTGTACGCGCTGCTGGGCCTGACCCGCGACGACAAGGCTGGCATGGCCGCCCAGCACGGCAGGAACTACGCATTTTTCGGCGCGCCGGTGGGCCTGATCTTCACCATCGACCGCGTAATGGAGCAGGGTTCGTGGCTGGACTACGGTATGTTCCTGCAGAACATCATGATCGCAGCCCGCGCGCGCGGGCTGGACACCTGTCCGCAAGCCGCTTTTACGCAGTATCACCGCATCATCGCCGAGCAGCTGGCATTGCCGGACAATGAAACCGTGGTGTGCGGCATGGCCCTCGGTGTTGCGGACTTGAGCAAAATCGAAAATTCTTTGGTCACTGAGCGCATGGCGCTTGCAGAATTTGTTAAATTTATCGAATAGGACTAACTTGTTTTTTCCTATATTGCGTCGACACAACCATTGATGCGGCGAGTGTTAAATTTCCTTGCGCTAGCGCAGCGATTTGCTACACTGCAACGAGTCTTGGGTTGAATTTTTTTGGGGATACGCATGATCAAACTCGCATTAAGCGCGCTCATTTCGGTGATGTTTGCGTCGGCCGCCATTGCCGCGCCGGCGGAAGCCGGCAGCACGGCACCCAATAAAAAAGTGGTGCTGAAGAAACGCCAGCCGGTGCGCGTGGCCGCCGCCAACCCCGGCGACCGCGTGGTCAAGCGCGTGGTCAAGGTCAACGGCAAACGCAAGGTGGTGTACCAGCGCGTGCTGGCTGCCGCACCGGCGATGCCAACCATGGGCGATCTCGCCGGCCTGAACAAGACGGACGATCCGCTGTCGCTGGCCTCGAACGTGGCGCTGGTGCTGGACCAGGCCAATTCGGAAGTGCTGTTTGAAAAGAATTCCAATGTTGCCCTGCCAATCGCCTCGATCACCAAGATGATGACCGGCCTGATCGTGGTGGAAGCCAAGCAGGACATGGACGAAATCCTCACCATCACCGACGAGGACGTGGACCGCGAGAAATTCAGCAGCTCGCGCCTGAAAGTCGGCACGCAGATGAGCCGTGCCAATATGCTGCACATTGCGCTGATGAGTTCGGAAAACCGGGCCGCCTCGGCGCTGGGCCGCAACTATCCGGGCGGCCGTCCGGCCTTCGTCGAGGCGATGAACGCCAAGGCGCGCGAACTGGGCATGACCGACACCCATTATGTCGATTCCAATGGCCTGTCGAAAATGAATGTGGCCAGCGCGCGCGACCTGGCCAAGCTGGCGATGGCCGCCTACCAGCAGCCGATCCTGCGCCAGTATTCGACCGACCCGAAAGCCACCGTGGAACTGAGCAATGGCCGGCCGATGCAGTTCGGCACCACCAACCACCTGGTGGCCAGCCCGGACTGGGCCATCGGCTTGCAGAAAACCGGCTTCATCAACGAAGCCGGGCGTTGCCTGATGATGCAGGCGGTGATTGAAGGCCGCTCGGTGATCATGGTATTCCTCGATTCCAAGGGCAAGCAGTCGCGGACCGCCGACGCCGGCCGCATGCGCAAGTGGCTGGAAGCGCTGCGTCCCGCCAACCTGGTGGGCGGCAGCAGCGCCAGCGCTTATTCCACCGGCATGTAACCCAGCGTGACGGAGATCTGGCGCGCGGTCAGCACCAGGTCTTCCAGCCATTCCTCCTGCAGACGGTCGGCCGGCGCCGAGATCGACAGGCCGGCGATCAGCTTGCCGCTGTCGTCGTAGATGCCGGCGGCCATGCAGCGCACCCCCAGCTCCAGCTCTTCATTGTCGCGCGAGTAGCCGCGCGACTTCACCAGGCTCAGTTCGCGCTCCAGCTTGCTCAGATCGGTAATCGAATTCTTGTTGTGCCCGGCCAGGCCGGTGCGCGTGGCGTAGGCGCGGATGGCCTTGGGCTCGTCGACCGACAGGAACAGCTTGCCGGTCGAGGTCAGGTGCAGCGGGCCGCGGCCGCCGATGGCGCGCACCACCTGCATGCCCGAGCGCTCGGAGAAGGCGCGGTCGATGTAGACGATCTCGTCGCCCTGGCGCACCGACAGGTTGATGGTCTGCTGGGTTTTTTTGTGCAGTGCGCGCATGAAATCCAGCGCGGCCTCGCGCACCGACAGCCGGCTCTTGACCACATTGCCCAGTTCCAGCAGCCGCATGCCCAGCCGGTAGGTGCCCGGCTCGACCCGGTCGACAAAGCGGGTGACCACCATGTCGTTCAAAATACGGTGCGCGGTGGAGGGGTGCAGCCCCGACACCCGGGATAATTCCTTCAGGCTCACCGGGTCCGGATACTTGGCCAGCGCATCGAGCAGCGCCACCATGCGTTCGATCACCTGGATGGTGGTCTTCTGCTCGGGAACGGATTCGATTTTCATGATGTGGTTGGTGCAATGCGGTATGCGATACCTGATTTATACCATAATGTGGAAAAAAGTGCATAATAGGACTTTCACATTCACTAACTTCTCCCATGCAGCCGACCAGCGAATTCAAGAGCAAAAGCGGGCTTAAACGCATTTACCAGGCATTTTTATACTCGCTCGATGGCTTCCGCTCGGCGTGGCGCCATGAACACGCTTTCCGCCAGGAAGTCAGCGTGTTCGTGGTCGGCGCCATCGTCGCGCTGCTGTTGCGGGTGTCGGCGTTTGAAAAGCTGGTGCTGATCGGCGTGCTGTTGCTGATCCTGATCGTCGAACTGATTAACTCCTCGATCGAGGCGGTGGTTGACCGCGTGTCGCTGGAACGCCATCCGCTGTCCAAGAACGCCAAGGATTTCGGCAGCGCCGCCGTGCTGCTGACCTGCCTGCTGGCCATTGCCACCTGGGCGGTCGTGTTGTACAACCGCTTCATATGATTTTCCGGTATATAGAACTAAAAAAAGTTTAGTTCCTATTTATAAAGCCGGCCAGTAATCTGGAGTCCTTCACTACCAGGGGAATCCAATGCTGTCCAAAAAAATCATTGCCGCCGCTATTCTTGCCATTTCCGCCGCCGCGCCCGCGCTGGCCGCCGAGATTTCGTTGCTGAACGTGTCGTACGACCCGACCCGCGAGCTGTACCAGGACGTCAACACGGCATTCGCCAAGGAGTGGAAGGCCAAGACCGGCGACGACGTCAAGATCAAGCAGTCGCACGGCGGTTCTGGCAAGCAGGGCCGCGCGGTGATCGATGGTCTGCCGGCCGACGTGGTGTCGCTGGCGCTGGCCTACGACATCGACGCCATCGCCGAGCACAAGCTGCTGTCGCCGGACTGGCAGAAAAAACTGCCGCACAACAGCACCCCGTACACCTCGACCATCGTGTTCCTGGTCCGCAAGGGCAACCCGAAAGGCATCAAGGACTGGGCTGACCTGATCAAGCCGGGCGTGTCGGTCATTACCCCGAATCCGAAAACCTCCGGCGGCGCCCGCTGGAACCACCTGGCCGCCTACGGCTACGCGCTGCGCCTGCCGGGCGGCAGCGAAGCGTCGGCCAAGGACTATCTGACCAAGCTGTACAAGAACGTGCCGGTGCTGGATTCCGGCGCGCGCGGCGCCACCACCACCTTCGTCGAGCGCGGCATCGGCGACGTGCTGATCGCGTGGGAAAACGAAGCGCTGCTGGCGGTCAAGGAACTGGGCCCAAGCAAGTTCGACATCATCGCGCCGTCGGTATCGATCCTGGCCGAGCCGCCGGTGGCGGTGGTCGACAAGGTGGTGGACAAGCGCGGCACGCGCAAGGTGGCGGAGGCGTATCTGAACTTCCTCTACACTGACGAAGCGCAGGACATCATCGCCAAGAACTACTACCGTCCGGCCACCGAGAAGGCGGCCAAGAAATATGCCGGCCAGTTCCCGAAAGTGAAGCTGTTCACGCTGGCCGATGTGGCCGGCGACTGGACCAAGGCGCAGAAGACCCACTTCGCCGATGGCGGCGTGTTCGATCAGATCTATCAACCCAACAAGTAATTGCCATGGCCCGCAGCGTGCTTGCCGAGTTCCGTGTTCTGATCGCGCCTGGTTTGCATAACAGCGGACCGGACCATTGGCAAAGCCGCTGGCAACAGCTGTTCCCCGCGTTCGAGCGGGTGGAACAGGACGACTGGGAGACGCCGGACCTGCCGCGCTGGTCGGCGCGGGTGGACCAGCGGCGCTGGCAGGGCGACGATGGCCGTCCGCTGCTGATCGTCGCCCACAGCTTCGGCGCGCTGGCCAGCGTGCACAGCGTGGCGCGCGATGCCGCTGGCGTGGCGGGCGTGCTGCTGGTGGCGCCGGCCGATCCCGATAAATTCCAGGTGACGGCGCTGCTGCCGCATCAGGCGTTGGCGGTGCCGTCCATCATGGTCGGCAGCACCAATGATCCGTGGATGGCGGCGCCGCGCGCGGCGCTGTGGGCGCAGCGCTGGGGCAGCCGCTTTATCAATGGCGGGCCGCTTGGCCACATCAATGCCGAGTCTGGCCTCGGCGATTGGCCCGAAGGCCTGGACACCTTGTGTTTTCTGGCAAAGCAAGCGCACAATGGTGCGTTGTCCGCATGACCTTTTCTTTTCTGGAGACAAAACATGACTATTCGCCTGGGCGATACCGCGCCCGATTTTGAGCAGGATTCTTCGATCGGCAAACTGAAGTTCCATGAGTGGGCCGGCAATTCGTGGGTGGTGCTGTTCTCGCACCCGGCCGACTTCACGCCGGTCTGCACCACCGAACTCGGCCTGACCGCCAAGCTGAAGCCGGAGTTTGACAAGCGTAACGTGAAGGCGATCGCGCTGTCGGTGGACCCGGCCGAGTCGCATACCGCGTGGATCAAGGATATCGAGGAAACGCAGAAGACGGTGGTGGGCTTCCCCATCATTGCGGACTCGGACCGCAAGGTGTCGACCTTGTATGACATGATCCACCCCGAGGCGTCCGCCACCGCCACCGTGCGTTCGCTGTTTGTCATCGATCCGAACAAGAAGGTGCGGCTGACGATTACTTATCCGATGAGTACCGGCCGCAACTTTGATGAGGTGCTGCGCGTGATTGACGCGCTGCAGCTGACCGATGGGTATACCGTGGCCACGCCGGGCAACTGGAAGGACGGCGATGATGTGATCATTCCGCTGACCGTGCAGGACCCGGAGGTGCTGAAGCAGAAGTATCCGAAGGGATTCACCGCCGAGCGTCCGTATTTGCGCGTTACCCCACAGCCGAACAAGTAAGGCAGACTCCGCCAATGTGGGGTCAGACCCCGTACGGGGTCTGACCCCGCCTGGCTTTGCGGGTTTAACGCCGTATATAGCTGAAACATCTAATCAAATGACAAATGCTTCGTTTGTATTATGAAGCTTAGATGAGAACATGCAGCCCTTATAGAAGGATTTGTAATAAGGGAGCATTCATGTCTGCTGTTCTTACAGCGTCCGCGGCCACGGCATCGGTGGCCAGGCGCGGCGCGCCGTTCCGCGTGATGCCGGGTTTCCGGCTCTCGCTCGGCTTCACCATTTTCTACCTGACGCTGATCGTCCTGATCCCGCTGTCGGCCGTGTTCCTCAAGACCTTCACCCTGACCTGGGAGTCGTTCTGGAGCACCGTGACCTCGGCGCGCGTGCTGGCCTCGTACAAGCTGACGTTCGGCGCCTCGCTGCTGGGCGCCTTCATCAACGTCATCTTCGGCGGCATCGTCGCCTGGGTGCTGGTGCGCTACCAGTTCCCCGGCAAGCGCATCGTCGACGCCCTGGTCGACCTGCCGTTCGCGCTGCCCACCGCCGTGGCCGGCATCACGCTGACCGCGCTGTACTCGGCCAACGGCTGGCTCGGCCAGTACATCGAGGGCCAGTGGGGCATCAAGGTGGCGTTCACGCCGATCGGCGTGGTGATCGCGCTGACCTTCATCGGCCTGCCGTTCGTGGTGCGCACCGTGCAGCCGGTGCTGGAAGACGCCGAACGTGAACTGGAAGAGGCCGCCGCCAGCCTGGGCGCCAACGCCTGGCAGACCTTCTCGCGCGTGGTGTTCCCGACCATCCTGCCGTCGCTGATGACCGGTTTCGCGCTGGCCTTCGCCCGCGCCACCGGCGAATACGGCTCGGTGATTTTCATCGCCGGCAATATGCCGATGGTGTCGGAAATCACGCCGCTGTTCATCATCACCAAGCTGGAGCAGTACGACTACGCCGGCGCCACCGCGATCGCGGTGGTGATGCTGGTGGTGTCCTTCATCCTGCTGTTGGCCATCAACCTGTTGCAAGCCTGGGCTCGCGGAAAGTCGGGGAAATAATATGAGCGGAGCCCCTGTTACGCCGGTCCGCCGTGGCGAACTGCCCTCGTCGCCGGACATCCTGGAACCGCGCTGGGTGCGCTATGTGCTGATCGCCATCGCGCTGATCTTCCTGACGCTGTTCCTGTTCGTGCCGCTGGTGTCGGTGTTCTACGAAGCGCTGAAGAAGGGCTGGGATGCCTACGCCGCCGCCATCGTCGAGGACGACGCCATCGCCGCCATCAAGCTGACGCTGATCACCGCCGCCATCGCCGTGCCGTTGAACCTGGTGTTCGGCGTGGCGGCCTCGTGGTGCATCGCCAAGTTCGAGTTCCGCGGCAAGAGCCTGCTGCTGACGCTGATCGACCTGCCGTTCTCGGTGTCGCCGGTGATCTCCGGCCTGATCTACGTGCTGCTGTTCGGCGCGCAGGGCTACTTCGGCCCGTGGCTGATGGACCATGACATCAAGATCCTGTTCGCGGTGCCGGGCATCGTGCTGGCCACCATCTTCGTCACCTTCCCGTTCGTGGCGCGCGAACTGATCCCGCTGATGCAGGCCCAGGGCAGCGAGGAGGAAGAGGCCGCCATCGTGCTGGGCGCCTCCGGCTGGGACACTTTCCGCCGCGTGACGCTGCCCAACATCAAGTGGGGCCTGCTGTACGGCGTCATCCTGTGTAACGCCCGCGCCATGGGCGAGTTCGGCGCGGTGTCGGTGGTGTCCGGCCACATCCGTGGAGAAACCAACACCATGCCGCTGCAGGTCGAGATTCTGTACAACGAATACAACTTTGCCGCCGCCTTTGCCGTGGCGTCGCTGCTGGCGCTGCTGGCCCTGGTGACGCTGGTCGTGAAAACCTTGATCGCCTGGCGCCTGAACGAATCCGTCGCCGACGACGCCCGCAACTCGGAGTAATACCATGACGATCCAAGTTAAGAACATCAACAAGCGCTTCGGCGATTTCGTCGCGCTCAACAACATCTCGCTGGATTTCCCGCAGGGCGAGCTGACCGCGCTGCTGGGCCCGTCGGGCTGCGGCAAAACCACGCTGCTGCGCTGCATCGCCGGCCTCGAACATCCGGACTCGGGCCAGGTACTGCTGGACGGCCACGATGCCTCCGAGCGCCACGTGCGCGAGCGCCAGGTCGGCTTCGTGTTCCAGCACTACGCGCTGTTCAAGCACATGACGGTGTTTGAAAACGTCGCCTTCGGCCTGCGCGTCAAGCCGCGCGGCGAGCGACCGTCGGAAGACCAGATCCGCCGCAAGGTCAAGGAGCTGCTGGAACTGGTGCAGCTGGACTGGCTGGCGGATCGCTACCCGCCGCAGTTGTCGGGCGGCCAGCGGCAGCGCATTGCGCTGGCGCGGGCGCTGGCGGTGGAGCCGCGCGTGCTGCTGCTGGACGAGCCGTTCGGCGCGCTGGACGCCAAGGTGCGCAAGGAGCTGCGCCGCTGGCTGCGCCGCCTGCACGACGAGCTGCACGTGACCTCGATCTTCGTCACCCACGACCAGGAAGAGGCGCTGGAAGTGGCCGACCAGGTGGTGCTGATGAACAAGGGTAACGTCGAGCAGATCGGTGCGCCGGACGAGGTGTACAACCACCCGGCCTCGCCGTTCGTCTACGGCTTCCTCGGCAACGTCAACGTGTTCCACGGCCGCGTGCAGGATGGCGTGCTGGCCAGCGGCGACGCCAGCTTCAACGTGCCAGGCGAATCGGCGGCGGCCGGCAAGGGCACGGCCTATGTGCGTCCGCACGAGCTGGACGTGGAGCGCTACACGCCGGGCGCCGAGGGCATCGTCGTCAGGCTGCGCCGCGCGCACGCGATCGGCCCGCTGGCCCAGCTCGACCTGGAGCGCGGCGACAACGCCGAGCTGATCGAGGCGGTGATTCCAAATGAACGCTTCAGCTCGCTCGGGCTGAAGGAAGGTGAAACCTTGGTCGTCCGGCCGAAACGCCTGCGCGTGTTCGTGGACGAAGGAGCTTCCATATGAATTTTCAACAGCTGCGGTCGATCCGCGAAGCAGCCCGCCGTGGCTACAACCTGACCGAAGTGGCCAATGCCCTGTTCACCTCGCAGCCTGGCGTGTCGCGCCAGATCCGCGAACTGGAGGATGAACTGGGCGTCGTGATTTTCGAGCGCAACGGCAAGCGCCTGACCGGCATGACCGAGCCGGGCAAAGGCATCCTGAAAATCATCGACCGCCTGCTGATCGAGGCCGAGAACCTGCAACAGGCCAGCCTGGAATACACCGGCCAGCAAAGCGGCACGCTGAGCGTGGCGGCCACCCACACGCAGGCGCGCTACGCGCTGCCGAAAGTGGTGCAGAGCTTCCGCGCCGCCTATCCGGACGTGCGCATCGCCCTGCAGCAGAGCGCGCCCGAGCACATCGCCGAATGGATTTTGTCGGGCAAGACCGACATCGGCATCGCCACCGAGGGCTTGTCGGCGTTTCCCGACCTGGTGTCGTTCCCGTGCTACCGCTGGAGCCATTTGATCGTGGTGCCGGACGGCCATCCGCTGCTGTCGCGTTCGCCGATCCGGCTGGAAGACCTGGCCGAGTTCCCGCTGATTACCTATGACGTCGGCTTTACCGGCCGCGGCCATATCGACGCGGCCTTCGCCCAGGCCGGCGTCAAGCCGGACATCGTGCTGACCGCGATGGATTCGGACGTCATCAAGCAATACGTGTCGCTGGGCCTGGGCGTGGGCATCGTCGCCTCGATGGCCTTCGACCATGGCCGCGACAAGGGCATGCGCGCGGTGGAGGCGTCGCACCTGTTCGCGCAGAACACCACGCGGCTGGCGGTGCGCAAGGGCGCCTACCTGCGCTCGTACGCCTACCACTTCATCCAGCAGTTCGCGCCGGACCTGAGCCGCGCCGACATCGACGCCGCCCTCAACGGCGGAGAAGTGTCCTGAGCGCCTGCCGCCGCCACCTCCGGTGTGGCGGCGGCAAAACAGTCGTTCAAATTTTCTAATTTCCGTGCCGAAATGACCATATACTGAATTCCTGCCACCAACTTGCGGGGAGCGCCTCATGGGGTTCGGTAATTGGAAAATCGGCTACCGCCTGGCGGCCGGACTGGGTCTGGCCATCGTCTTCATGATCGGCATCGCCATCGAGGGCATCGGCAGCCTGGCCAAGCTCAACAACAACACGCGGGACCTGGCGACCGACAAGGTACCCAAGGTGATCCTGGCTTACGAAACGATAGGCGGTCTCAACGACGTGGCGCGCGCCATGCGCAACGCCATGCTGTCGACCGACCCGGCGGTGGTCAAGGCCGAGCTGGAGCGGGTCGAGAAGCGCCGCGTGGAGAACGCCGAGCGGCTGGGCAAGCTGGGCGCGCTGATCGCCGACGATGAGGATCCGCAAAGCAAGGCCAGGCTGCAGGCCGTGCTGGAAGCGCGTGAAAAATACAGCGTGGTGCAGAGCGCCTTCCTGAAGATGTCGGCCGACGAGAGCCGGCGCGACGAGTCGGTCAAATACCTGTTGACCACGGTGCGCAAGGAGCAGACCGCCTACCTGAACGCACTGACCGAGATGGTCAAGTACCAGACCGCCGCCATTGACGACACCAGCGCGGTGGCGGAGCAGTCCTATTCCACGTCGCGCACCACCATGATTGTGCTGACCGTGGCGGCGGCCGCGCTGGCGGCGTGGGTGCTGTACGGGATCACGCGCAGCATTACGCAACCGTTGAACCGCGCGGTCGGCCTGGCGCAGGCGGTGGCCGGCGGCGACCTGACCATGCGCATGGAAGTGCATTCCAACGACGAAACCGGCCAGCTGCTGCGGGCGCTGATCGACATGAACGCGGCACTGGCGCGCACGGTCGGGCAGGTGCGGTCGGGCACGGATACGATCACCATGGCGTCGAATGAAATCGCCAACGGCAATATGGATTTGTCGTCGCGCACCGAGCAGCAGGCCTCCAGCCTGGAGGAGACGGCGTCGTCGATGGAGGAGCTGACCTCGACCGTGTCGCAGAACGCCGAGCACGCGCGGCAGGCGACCCGGCTGGTGGTGGCCGCCACCGATCAGGCCACCAAGGGCGGGCAGGTGGTGGACGAGGTGGTGTCGACCATGGGGGCGATCAAGGAGAGTTCCAACAAGATCGTCGACATCATCAGCGTGATCGACGGGATCGCGTTCCAGACCAACATCCTGGCGTTGAACGCGGCGGTGGAGGCGGCGCGCGCGGGCGAGCAGGGCAGGGGCTTTGCCGTGGTGGCGTCGGAGGTGCGGACGCTGGCGCAGCGTTCGGCGTCAGCGGCCAAGGAGATCAAGGAGTTGATCGGGCGTTCGGTGCAGACGGTGGACGCGGGGTCGGCGCTGGTCAATCAGGCGGGCAGCACCATGCAGAGCATTGTGCAGTCGGTGCGGCAGGTGGCGGAGATCATGCAGCAGATCAGCGCCGCCAGCAGCGAGCAGAGCAACGGGATCGAGCAGGTCAACCAGGCGATCGTGTCGATTGATGATGTGACGCAGCAGAATGCCGCGCTGGTGGAGCAGGCCGCGGCCGCCGCGCAAAGCATGCGTGACCAGGCGGACTTGCTGGCGCGGGCGGTCAGCGTGTTCAAGCTGTCAAACCAGCTGGCCGTTGCGTGAGCCGCGCGGTCAACCCCTGAGGGAGGGGTCAGACCCCGTACGGGGTCTGACCCCGGCCTGCCGCCGTGCGGGGTGAAAGCGAGCCGAATCACTACGCTACGAAAGGCGCAAGCCTACCCCGTGTTTACCACGCGTAGCTGGCCTTGGCGTAGTAGTAGCGCCCGTTGAAGCCGTTCGGCGCCCAGCCGCTGTAGGGGTAGATGCCGTTGGTGTTGAGATTGCCCGCCGACGTCACCTGGTCCGGGTAGCGGTTGGTGGCATTGTCCACGCCGGCCGTCAGGCGCCAGTTCTTGCCCAGCCGGACGTTGCCCGACACATCCAACGTCCACTGCTGGGCATACGTCTGGTCCAGCGCCGCGTTGTTTTGCGGCACCGTGAAGTGGCCGTAGCGCGTGACCACCGCGCGCAGGCCCCAATTGTTGACCGACCAGTCGGTGGTCAGGCTCAGCTTGTCCTTCGGCGATCCCACGGTCAGGCGGTTGACGGTCTGGCGGTCGATCAGCGTCAGGCCGTTGGCGGTCAGGATGGCCGGATTGGCTTTCACGCCTTCCACGTCCGTCTTGTTGTGGTTGTAGGCGCCGGTGAAGTCGAAACGGCCGTAGGCGCGCGTGTCCCAGCGGTAGGTGCTCAGCACGTCCACGCCGGTGGTGCGGGTGTCGATGGCATTGGTGAAGTAGCGGCCGGCGCCGACCAGGATGCCTTGCGCGGCCAGCGCGTTGCGCAACGTCTGGTTCAAGGTCATGTTGGCCGACAGCGCGATGCGGTCGTCGATGTTGATGCGGTAGGCGTCCACCGTGGTGGTCCAGTTGCGGCTCGGCTGCGCCACCAGGCCGAGGCTGTAGTTGCGGGCCTTCTCGGCCTTCAACGGCGTCGCGCCCAGCGCCGTGGCGGCCGCGCTGCCGACTGCGAAGGTGCCGGTTTCAATCGGCGTGTTGATGCCGTTCACCACCGAGAAGTTGGTGGTGGTGATGGTGTAGAACTGCTGCGCCAGCGACGGCGCGCGGAAGCCCGACGAGGCCGTTGCGCGCAGCGACAGCGCATCGTTGAACGCATAACGCGCCGAGCCCTTGGCCGAGGTGGTGTTGCCGAAATCGCTGTAGCGCTCGTGGCGCAGCGCGCCCGAGGCCGAGAACTGCTTGGTGATTTCCGCCTCGACGTTGGCGTACACCGACTTGTTGTTGCGGCTGTTGCTGCCGGCGTTGACCGGACGGAAGCCGGAGAAGCCCTGGGCGCCGGTGCCGCTGTACGAGGCCGCATCGCCGGCGCCGATCTCATAAGTCTCCTTGCGGTACTCGGTGCCCAGGGCCAGCGTGACCGGGCCGCTGAAGGCGTCCACCGGGAAGTCCTTGGCGATGTCGAAGTTGACCAGCGTCTGGGAATTCTTCAGGCGGCCGGCGTAGAAGTGGGTCGGGCTGTTGGCGCCCAGGTCCTGGTTGACGGTGTTGTCCAGGTTGAGCTTGAACTCGTTCTCGCCGTAGTTCAGGCTGAGGTCCCAGCGCCAGCCGGTGGCCTCGCCGCGCACGCCGGTCACCAGCGAGGTGTCGGTCGAGCGGCTGTTCTCCAGCGGCAGGAAGCCCTGCGGGAACAGCGGCGAACGCAGCGCGGTGCCGTTGTAGGCGGTGCGCCAGGTGGCGGCCGCCGAGGTGTCGCGCTGGCCGTAGTTGGCGAAGGCGTACCAGTCGATATCGTCGTTGACGCGGTACTGGCTGTTGAGGAACAGCGCGGCCGGCTTGGTTTTCGGATCGCCGAAGCGCTGCGTCACCTTGCCGTACAGCGGTTCGGCCGGATTGCGGAAGTCGGCGCCGGCGCGGTTGGTCGGATCACGGTCGGCCGCGTCCACCGCCAGGCGTACCCAGCCGTCCTCACCGAGCGGCAGGCCGGCCGAGGCGCGCAGCGAGCGCTGCTGGCCGTCATGCTTCTGGTATTCGCCGAAACCGGCTTCAACCTCGCCGCCGCTGGCGCCTTTTTTCAGGATGATGTTGATGACGCCGGCGATCGCGTCGGAGCCATACTGGGCGGCGGCGCCATCGCGCAGCACCTCGATGTGGTCGATGGCCGACAGCGGAATCGCGTTCAGGTCCACCGGTGCCGAGCCGCGGCCCTGGGTACCGTTGACGTTGACCACCGCCGAGGCATGGCGGCGCTTGCCATTGACCAGCACCAGCACCTGGTCCGGCGACAGGCCGCGCAGCTGGGCCGGACGGACGGCGTCGGAGGCGTCGGCGCCGGACGGGCGCGGGAAATTCAGCGACGGCAGCACGCGGCCCAGCACGGTGGCCAGTTCGGTCGAGCCGCTGGCCTGCAGTTCGCGCGCGCCGATGATGTCGATCGGCGATTCCGAATCGACGGTGCGGCGGTTCTTGGCATAGGTACCGGTGACCACCACCGACTGCAGTTCGCCGTCGGTCACGCCGCCGTCCTGCGCCTCCACGTGCAGCGTGGTCACCATCAGGCCGCCCATCAGCAGGGCGCGGGGCAGCGGGGCGAGAGCGAAGCGGCGATTCAGCATGGTGACTTTCTTTCTATGAGTGACATGAATACTGAAATCTTATATGCAGCCCCCCGCCGCGCACACTAATCGTTAGCAATTAAGATATGTGAAATTGGAATAATGTTGTAACGGCACCCAACTCCGGGGTCAGGTCCTCCATTTCTACACGAGCTGTGCCGTAGGCGACGCCTACGGCACAGCTCGTGTAGAAATGGAGGACCTGACCCCGGAGGGTTATTGGCCGGGGTTGGTGATGGTGGCGTGGATCTGGTCGACTCGCTTGATCAGGTCGGGCGGCAGCGCCAGGCCGTAGGTGTCGATGTTGGCTTGTAGCTGGGCCAGGTTGGTGGCGCCGATGATGGTCGAGGCCACGAACCAGCGCGTGTAGCACCACGCCAGCGCCAGTTGCGCCGGCGTCAGGCCGTGCGCGCGCGCCAGCTGTGCATATTGGCGCGCTGCCTCCACCGTCGCCGGCCGGCTGTAGCGCGGACTCCAGCTCGGCGGGTAGAGCGTCAGCCGGCCATGCGCGGCGGCATCGTCGAGGTATTTGCCGGTCAACTGGCCGAATGCCAGCGGACTGTAGGCCAGCAGGCTGACGTTCTCGCGGTAGCAGGTTTCGTCCAGCAGGCTGGTTTCGAAATGTCGCGCCGTCAGGTTGTACAGGTTCTGAATGGTGGCGATGCGCGGCAGGCCCTTCATCTCGGATTGCTTGATGAATTCGCTCACGCCCCAGCTCGATTCGTTGGACACGCCCACCGCGCCGATCTTGCCCGCCTTGAGCAGATCGTCCAGCGCAGCCAGCGTTTCCTCCACCGGCACGCTGGCGCGCTCCTTCTTCGGCAAAAATACGTTGTTGCCGAACACCGGCACATTCCGGCTCGGCCAGTGCAATTGGTATAAATCGATCTGCTCGATGCCCAGCCGCTGCAGGCTGGCGTCCACCGCCGCCTTCAGGTTGGCGGCGTCGTGGTTGCGGGCGCGGCCGCCGCGCAGCCAGTTCAGCGTGGCGTTCGGCCCGGCGGCCTTGGTGGCGATCACCACCTGGTCGCGCCGGCCGCTTTTCTTCAGCCAGCTGCCCAGATAGCGCTCGCTGGCGCCCTGCGTCTCGGCGCGCGAGGGCGACGGGTACATCTCCGCCGTGTCGATGAAGTTGATGCCGCGCTCGACCGCGTAGTCGAGCTGGCTGTGGGCGTCGGCCTCGGTGGTCTGCTCGCCCCAGGTCATGGTGCCGAGGCAGACGCGCGACACCTGCAGATGGCTGGCGCCGAGGCGGACCTTGTCCATGCCGGCTTAGCGTCCGCGCACGGCGTCGGCGCAATCCTTGATCAGCGCCGGGCCGGCGTAGATCAGGCCGCTGTACAGCTGCACCAGCTGGGCGCCGCAGTCCATCTTCACGCGCGCGTCCGCGCCCTGCATGATGCCGCCGACGCCGATGATGGGCAGCGCGTCGCCCAGCTCGGCCTTGAGCAGGCGGATCACGGTGTTGGAGAACTGGAATACCGGCGCGCCCGACAGCCCGCCGGCCTCGGCGCCATGCAGCATGCCGGTCACGGCGTCGCGGTTGAGGGTGGTGTTGGTGGCGATCACGCCGTCGATCTGGTGGCGCAGCAGCGCATCGGCGATGTTCTTGACCTGGTCGCCGTCCATGTCCGGCGCGATCTTCAGCGCCAGCGGCACGTAGCGCTTGTGCTGGTCGGCCAGGCGCAGTTGCGCGGTCTTCAGCGTGCTCAGCAGGCCATCCAGCTCGGAGCCGCCCTGCAACTGGCGCAGGTTCTTGGTGTTGGGCGACGAGATGTTGACAGTGACGTAGCTGGCGTAGGGATAGACCTTCTCCAGGCAGTGCAGGTAGTCGTCGGTGGCGTTTTCGATCGGCGTGGCGGCGTTCTTGCCGATGTTCAGGCCCAGCGCGCCCTCCTTGTTCTGGTAGAAGCGCGAGGCCTGCACATTGGCCACGAAGGCGTCGACGCCGCCGTTGTTGAAGCCCATGCGGTTGATGATGGCGTGCGCTTCCGGCAGGCGGAACATGCGCGGCTTGGGATTGCCGGGCTGCGCGCGCGGCGTCACGGTGCCGACTTCGATCGAGCCGAAGCCGAGGTCGGCCAGCGCGTCGATGTAGGCGCCGTCCTTGTCCAGGCCGGCGGCCAGGCCGACCGGGTTCTTGAAGGTGATGCCCATGACGGTGCGCGGATCGGCCTTGGGCTGCGACACCAGCCTCGTCAGGCCGAGCGCGGCGGCGCGTTTCAGGGCGGGCAGGGTGAAGTGGTGGGCGTCTTCGGCGTCCATCGAGAACAGCATTGGACGGGCCAGGGAATACAGGAATTTGTTGGACATGGGCGGCTCTGGTTGTAATTCGCCCGTATTTTATCAGGCGTCCAGCACGCTCCACACGCCTTTGATCCGCGCTTCCAGCGGCTTGAAGTTGGTTTTATAGGACATTTTCGGGCTTTCCTTGATCCAGTAGCCGAGGTAGACGTACGGCAGTTTCAGCTCGCGCGCCTGCTCGATCTGCCACAGCACGTTGAAGGTACCGTAGGACGCGCCCTCGATGTCCGGATCGAAGAAGGTGTACACCGACGACAGGCCGTCCGACAGCACGTCGATGATGCTGACCATGCGCAGCGTGCCGCCCGGTTCGCGGAATTCCACCAGCCGCGTGTTGACCCGGCTTTGCAGCAGGAACTGCGCGTACTGGTCGCGGCTGTCCTGGTCCATGCCGCCGCCGGCGTGACGGCGGCTCTGGTAGCGCAGGTACAGCTCGTAATGCTCGTCGGAGAAGGACAGCGTGGCGACGCCGGCGATCAGGTCGCCATGTCGGCTCCATGCGCGGCGCTGGGTGCGGTTGGGGCGGAAGTCATCGGTCACCACGCGCACCGGGATGCAGGCCTGGCAGCCATCGCAATATGGACGATAAGTAAAGATGCCGCTGCGGCGGAAGCCGTTCTTCACCAGTTCCGAGTAGACGTCCGCGTTGATCAGGTGTGACGGCGTGGCCACCTGCGAGCGCGCCTGGCGCGCGTCGAGGTAGCTGCAAGGGTAGGGTGCCGTCGTGTAAAACTGCAGCGTGGCGAAAGGCAGGTCGTTCAGGTGCGTCATGCACGTCCCATCGGTGCGGTGGTGGAGTCTATGGTTAGCTTAACACTGTCCGGGCCCAGAGGTGCAATGGGTTCCCAATCAGTGATCTGCGGCAAGTCGATATTGTTGCGCAGATGCGCCAGGAATTGCGACCGGGGCATCGGCGACGCGCCCAGCGAGGCCAGGTGGCCGGTTTCCTGTTGACAATCGATCATGCCGACGCCGTGTGCGCGCAGGAAACGTACCAGGTAGGCCAGCGCGATCTTGGAGGCATCGGTGACGCGCGCGAACATCGATTCGCCATAAAACATGCGGCCCAGGCAGACGCCGTAGGCGCCGCCGACCAGCGCGCCATCGAGCCAGACCTCGGCCGAGTGCGCGTGGCCCAGGCGGTGCAGGCCGCCGTAGCCGGCGATGATGTCGTCCGAGATCCAGGTGCCGCCGCCGTCGCGGCGCGGGGCGGCGCAGTTGCGCATCACCTGCTCGAAGGCGCTGTCGAAGCGCACCTGCCAGCGGCCGCCTTCCTGGCGGCTGCGTTCGACCTTGCGCAGCGTTTTCTTGAGGGAATCGCTGATGCGGAACTGGTCGGTTCGCAGCACCATGCGCGGATCGGTGCTCCACCACAGGATAGGCTGCCCCTCCGAGAACCACGGAAAGATGCCCTGGCGGTAGGCCATCAGCAGGCGTTGCGGCGACAGGTCGGCGCCGGCGGCCAGCAGGCCGGGCGCTTCCGTCGTCAGGGCTTCGGAAACGTCAGGGAAGGGGGTGTCGGTGTTCAGCCAGGGGATCACGTTGGCTCGTCGTCGGCGCGCATGGCGCGCGTGATATCTTGCGTGTGCACGCCGTAGCTGCCGCCCTCGCGGAGCTTGACGCGGTCGGCGAAGAACAGTTCCAGCGTGGTGCGGATGGTCGGGAAGGCCAGGTCGTTCCACGGAATCTCCTGTTCCGTGAACAGCCGCACGTCCAGGCTTTCCTCGCCGGGCGCGAAGTCGAGGTCCAGCAGCTCGGCCAGGTAGAACATGTGCACCTGGTGGACGCGCGCCACGTTGAGCAGGCTGAACAGATTGCCAAGCTTGATATTGGCGCCCGCTTCCTCCTGCGTTTCACGGATGGCGGCCTCGCCGGTGGTTTCATTGTTTTCCATGAAGCCGGCCGGCAGCGTCCAGTAGCCGTAGCGCGGCTCGATGGCGCGCTTGCACAGCAGCACCTTCAGCTCGCCGTCGCGCTCCCACACCGGAATCGAGCCCAGCACCATTTTCGGATTCTGGTAATGGATGGTGCCGCAGTTGCCGCAGACATAGCGGGGACGGTTGTCGCCGGCCGGGATGCTGAGGCTGACGGGGGAAGCGCATTCGGAACAGAATTTCATAAACAAGGAGTCAGGTCGGTTTTAAGCGTACTTTACACCGATTGCCGGCGCTACGGCATGCCGCCGCCAGCCGGAACTCAGCATTTATTCGATCTATCGTGAAGGAAGTGGGGATTAATATTGCCTAAGCGCGCGATCTGCCGTATAATACTGCCTATCAGACGCGGGGTGGAGCAGTCTGGCAGCTCGTCGGGCTCATAACCCGAAGGTCACAGGTTCAAATCCTGTCCCCGCAACCAAATTCTAAGCCGTTGATGCCGTCAGGGATCAGCGGCTTTTTTACTTGGCGCGGGAAAATAGTTTTCGTCCAGGATTTGATCCAGCGTGTAAGGCAGCTGGTTCGGGAATGTTGAGGCTGGCAGGTAGGTTTCCAGGGCCGCGTCGCGGACGGCCTTGGGATACGCGCGGGCGGCGTAGTCGTCCAGCAAACGGCGCAGGCTGGGTATCTCCTCCAGCACGACGTCGATCTGGCGGCGCTGCGTGGCGATCGTCTGGCGCCAGCTGTTGCCGATGCGCGTGGGCTGAAATTGATACTGCAACAGGTGGTGCAGGAGCCGACGCAGGCGGGTCGCCACCTCGCGCTTGTCTTTTCGCACTTGATATCCCAGTTCCGAAATGATGTTCTCCACATCCAGCTGGTCGAATTGGCCGGCGCGCAGCAGGGCGATCTGGCGTTCGGTCCAGATCAGGGCGTCGGTTTCGTAGAGGTGGTTGAGATGATCGTCCATAAGACACCATCGTAGAACGGGGTGTGGGCTGACACTGTATGCCCGATCAAGCGCGCGTGCAAGCGGCCAGGGCTTGGCGGATCCAGGCGATGGTGTCCTGGCTGACCCACGTGCCTTTCAACAGTTCCGGCTCGACTTCGTGGGCGTGGCGGATCTTGTCCTGCGTCGCCGGGTTGCTGCCGGCGCGGGCGTGGAACAGGCGCATCCATTCTTGCGCCAAGGCCTGCGAGGCCGGGTCTTCCGGCGCCACGCCTTGCTCCATCTGCTGGTGGACCTTGATGAACAGCAGGATCCACTCGTCCGTGTGCTTGCGGCTGTTGGCGCGCAAGTAGCGCATCTCGTCCTCGTCCAGATACTTCGCATACAGCGCCATCTTGCGGGCATTGAAGGCGGCGCCGATGTAATGGCGCATCTCCTCGGTCACCGGCGAGCGGCGGCCTTCCGATTGTTCCTGCTGCAGCATCAGCGTCATGCGGTGCGCGAAGGCGGGATTGGTGGCGGTGTCGTGTTCCAGCGTTTCCATCCAGCGCTGCGACAGGGCGCTGGCTTGCTCGCTGTCCGGCGACACGCCGCGCGCCATCAGCGACGTCAGCTCGTTCACCATTGCGCGCCAGTTGGCGTTGCGGCGCGCGCTCTGCTGCCAGAACGGCAGGCGGCGCAGCTCTTCCGGCGTAAAGTATTGCTCGTACAGTTTCATGTGCTCCAGCGCGCCGAGCCAGTCCTCCAGTGCCGGCGCGGCATCGCTTGGCATTTGCCGCTGCAGCAGGCTGAGTCGCTCGCGCAGTGCGCTGGCCTGTTTGATCTGCTGGTCCAGCGCGGCAATCTGCTGGGCGACGATGTCGGCGAACTGCGCGTCCGGGCTGGCGAGGAAGGTGCCGATGTCCGCCAGCGACATGCCGAACTTGCGCAGTGCCTGGATCTTGTGCAGCCGTTCGACGTCGTCGCGGTTGTAGAGACGGTAGCCGGAATCGGCCCGCGCCGAGGGCTTCAGCAGGCCGATGTCGTCGTAGTGGTGCAGCGCACGCACGGTGAGGCCGGAGCGCGTCGCCAGTTCGCCGATTTTCAGTACGGTGTTCTCCATG
This sequence comes from Duganella sp. 1224, assembly GCF_013408245.1. Lineage (GTDB taxonomy): Bacteria > Pseudomonadota > Gammaproteobacteria > Burkholderiales > Burkholderiaceae_D > Rugamonas. The sequence goes on along the minus strand of NZ_JACBYS010000002.1, from coordinate 239,345 downwards.
CGCGATAGTTTAAACCGTCGCGCGGATCAGCCGGAAGATGCCGCTCAGGCGCGCGCCATAGCGGGCGTGCAGTTCGTCGGCGCCGAAGTGTTCGATCTGGCGGTAGCCGTGGTGGCGCAGCATGTGTTCCAGCAGATGTGGCTCGAAGCTGCTTTGCAGCGGTTCGCCTTGTGCCGCCAGCGATGCGGCGACGAAGTCCAGTCCCGCGCGTTCGTTGTCAGTCAGGTGTTGGCGGTGCACGCAGTAGTCGAACACGATGCTGCTGCCGGGCGCGCAATCCGCCATCTCCCGCAAGGTGCCCATCACTTCATCCGGCCGCAGGTACATGCTGACGCCCAGCCACGAGAAGCAGGCCGGCTGCGCGGCGTCGAAGCCTTGCTGCTGCAGGTCGTCCAGCAGGCGGCCGTCGGTGAAGTCGGTGGCGACGTAGCGCAGGTGCGCCGGCTCGGCGATGCCGGTGGCGCGCAGGCGGTCGCGCTTCCATTGCAGCATGGCCGGCAGGTCGGCTTCGAAGATGGCCGCGGCGGTGGACGTGGTGCGGTAAGCGTAGGTGTCCAGGCCCGCGCCGAGGATGACGTATTGGTGCGCGCCTTGGGCGCTGTCCTCGGCGAGGCGGGCGCGCACGGCCATCGTCGCGCGCATGGCGGCGGCCAGCGGATGCTGCTGGCGCCGGGCGTCGGCGCGCAGTTCGGCCTCGCGCTCGGGGCCGAGGATGCGCAGGGCCAGCGGGTCGTTCAGGATGCGCGGCTCGTCGTACAGTTGGTGGGCGGCGCGGGCGGTGGCGGTGATCCAGGCGCTGGGCTTCTGCATGGTGCTCTCCTTGTGGTTGATGGGGAGAGCGTAAAGCCTGACGTTACGTGAGGCGCAAGCGGAATTTAGTCGCGCGGGTGCAGGCTGGCCCACAGGTGGGCGGCGGCCATGGTGCGGTGGGGGCTGTAGCGGGCGAGGATTTCTTCGGTGCGCTGGATGTCTGGCCTGGTGTCTTCGCCGAGCAGTGTTTGCAGGGCGGCGCGCACGGCGACGTCGCCATGCAGCGAGCAGTCGGCGTGGCCGTAGCCGCGCAGCAGGCCGTAGTTGACGGTCCAGGGGCCGATGCCTTTGACCGCCAGCAGCGATGTGGAGATCTGTTCGATGCTGTTGTCGGCGGCGATCTCCAGCCGCAGTTCGTCGCTGGCGACCAGCGCGGCCAGGCGCAGCAGGGTTTCCGCTTTGGCGCGCGAGAATTTGCGGCTGGTGAGGTCGGCCACCGTTAGCGCGGCGGCGCTGCCGGCGTCCGGGTAGCACCACAGGCCGCTGCTGTGCTGGCGGCCGGCCAGCAGGATGAAGGTGCGGCGCAGCGCGATGGCGAAGGACAGGTTGATCTGCTGGCCGATGATGGCCCAGGTTAGCGCTTCGAATACTGTGGCCGATTGGACGATGCGCAGGCCGGGCTGGCGCTTGGCCAGCGCGGCGAATAGTTTGTCTTTTTTGACGAAGGCGCAGAAGGGCGCGGGGTCGATGCGCAGGCCGAGGATGTTCAGCACGGCGTCGCGGGCTTGCTGGCGGCCCGCCGCGCTCAGGGCGGCATCGGCGCACACGGTGACGCGGGCGGTTGCGCCAGCGGCTGCGTCGGTGTCGGTGTCGGTGTCGGTGCTGGCGCTGGCGCTGGCGTGGAGGGCGCGGCTGGTCTTTGGCAGCGTGATGTCCAGCACGGCCGGTACGCCGTCGAGCAGCACGCCTTTACGCAGGCGTTCGGCGCTGACTTCCTCGGCGATGCTTTCGGGGTCGCGGCGGTGGAAGGCCAGGACGTCGTCGAGGCGGTAGTCGGCCGGCAGCGGCAGCGTGTAGGGCTTCATGCGGCGCGGGCCTTGAGGAAGCGCGGTCGGAAGCCCGTCACCAGCGCGGTGCCGGTGATGACGATGGCGGCGCCGGCAAAGGTGTACCAGCCGACCGTCTCGCCGAGGAACAGCACGCCCCACAGGATGCCGAACAGTGGGCTCAGGAAGGTGACCGTCAGCGCCGATGAGGGGCCGACGTCCTGGATCAGGCGGAAGTAGATCAGGTAGGCGACACCGCTGCACAGCACTGCCAGCGCTACCACCGCGCTCATGATGCCGATGGTCGGTTCGCCTGGCGCGGGGAAGAACGGCACCACCGGCGCCACCAGCAGCGCCGAGGCCCACATCGAGCCATGCGCGTTGGCGAACGGTTCGACGGCCTTGGCTTGTTTGGCGTAGTTGCTGGCGATGCCGTAGTTGAAGGACGCGAACAGCACGGCCGCAATCGCGATGTCGGCGCCGGGCCGGGTGCTGACGTGGTCAAAGCCAACCAGCAGCGCGACGCCGCAGGTGCCCAGTCCAAGGCCGATCAGCACGATGCCTTTGACCATGGTGCGTGACCAGACGGCTGCGATCAGTGTGCCCCACAGCGGGGTGGTGGCGTTGAGCACGGCCAGCACGGAGGCCGACAGCGTGCGGGCGGCGAATGCGAACATCAAAAAGGGGACGGCGGAGTTGAACAGGCCGAGGATGAGGTAGTGCTTCCAGTGTGCTTTCCAGTCCAGCGATTTTTTCAAGAAGACGCCGACCACGGCGAGGAAGATGGCGGCAAACAGCACCCGGTATTCGATCAGTACCGCGGCGCCCAGCACCGGCGCGGCAATGCGCATGAAGAGGAAGGAGCCGCCCCAGATGGCGGCAAGCAGGATAAGACGTAGCAGGTTGGCGGTGCTCATGCGGGTTCCAGTGGGGTTGAGCGGGGCGGCGTACCCCGGCCGCGATATTGTCGCTCAAGCGCACGCGGCAAACCAGCCGAATCTTGCTTTTGAATTCGGACGGTGAGTGAGACGCGGCGGAACCCGGAGAGGCTGGGGTCAGACCCCGTACGGGGTCTGACCCCGGTGTGCCGCCGTGCGGGTGTTTAAACGGCGCCGCTGTCCACCACGCAGATCGCGTCGCCGGCTTTGGTTGGCGCGGCGGCGTGCGGCACGATCATCTCCGTCGGCACGCCATTTTTGATCGCGGTCATTTCGGCCAGGATGGAGATGGCGATTTCGGATGGGGTTTTGCTACCGATGTAGAGTCCGATCGGGCCGTGCAGCCGCGCCAGCTGCTCCACCGTCAGGTCGAATTCCAGCAGCCGCTCGCGGCGCTTGCTGTTGTTCAGCCGCGAGCCGATCGCGCCGACGTAGAAGGCGTCCGACTTCAGCGCTTCCATCAGCGCCAGGTCGTCCAGCTTGGGGTCGTGCGTCAGCGCCACCACGGCGCTGCGGTGGTCGAGCTGCATCGCCAGCACCACGTCGTCCGGCATGTCGTGCACCAGTTGTACACCTTCCACGTGCCAGCCGGCGCGGTATTCTTCGCGCGGGTCGCACACAATCACGCTGTAGTCCATGGCCAGCGCGATCTGCGCCAGGAAGCGCGACAGCTGCCCGGCGCCGATGATCAGCAACCGCCAGCGCGGTCCGTGCAGCGTCACCATCACTTGTTCGCTGACCTGCATCTGCGCGCCCGGCGTGGCCTTGGACAGTTCCACTTCGCCGCTGCGCAGGTCGAGCCGGCGCTGCACCAGTTCATGGCGCTCCAGCCGTTGCAGCAGTTCGTCGATGCGGCTGCGCTGCGACAGCGGTTCGATCGACAGTTCGATCGTGCCGCCGCACGGCAGGCCGAAACGGTGCGCCTCGTCGGCGGTGATGCCGTAGCTGACGATTTCCGGCACTTCGCGCACGATGCCGTGGTCGCGCACGCGCGCGATCAGGTCATCTTCGATGCAGCCGCCGGAGACCGAGCCCACCACCGTGCCATCTTCGCAGATGGCCAGCGTGGCGCCGATGGGACGGGGGCTGGAGCCCCAGGTCTTGATGACGGTGATCAGCTCACAGCGGCGCCCGGCGGCGATCCACGCGGCGCTGGTTTTCAATACTTCGAGGTCGATAGAGTCCATGATTGGAATATACTACGGCTCTTCAAAGATTGCAGGGAACGGAGACGCCTATGCCTCATAAGGAAGATGACGCTACCCCCAAATTCGGGCGCTTGCTGGTGGTACTGATTGTCGCCGTGCTGCTGTGCGCCGGCCTTACCTGGCTGATGGCGACCGTGTTCCCGAACTTCCCGTCCTAGTCCTTGCAGGCCGCCGCCAGCGTGGCGTCGAAGGCGCTGTCGGGGACGATGTCTTCCGGGTTGAATTTCTCGAACTTGTAATTCTCCACCGGCTCGCCCTTGCCCATGGCGTCGGGATAGTAGACCTGTGCCAGCAGCGTGGTGGTGTGGTCGTCGCAGCCGTAGATTTGCAGCATCTTCACCGAGCGATACAGCTTGCTCTCGGGCGTCTTCTGCATGCGCGTGTAGTTCTGCATCGACCAGACCTTGCGTGTCTTGTCGGTCTTGATGATGCTGGCCTTGTCCATGTAGTAGGTGACGGTTTTGCCGCCGCCTACCCTGACCCACTGCGCCGCCTGCGCCCAGCCGGCCGCCACTATCAAGACGATTGCGATCAGGCCGGATTTGTTCATGGCATGCTTTCGGTGTCAGGGAACCAGCGGCTGCTTGTTGGACTGCTTGGCGCGGATCGCCGCCACCGTCTTGTCGATGGTGGCCAGGCGGTAGTTCACCGCCGGGTGGTTGGCGGTATAACCGTTCAGCACCGAGGCCGGATATTGCGTCGACAGGCGCTGCCAGAAGGCGCGCGCGCCTTCAACGTTGTAGCCGGCGCGCGCCACCATGTACAGCGACAGGTTGTCGGCCGCCGCGTCCAGTTCCTGCGGCATCGGCTTGACGCCGGCGGTCCCGATCAGCATCGACAGATCGGGGCGCACCGCCACCAGGTTGTCGATGATGCCGCCGACCGTGTAGGCCTGCTTGGTGGTGGCGGCGTGGCCCAGCACATTGTGGGCGATGTCCTTGGCCAGCACGTAGGCGATGGCGTCGTCGCTCTGCGCGAAGTTGACCATGCCGCGCGTGATCATCACGCGCTGGCCGTCGGAGTAGGCGTTGACGTTGTCCGCGTTGCCGATGTCGATCTTGAAGGCGCAGGCACGCGTGACCGGTACGCGCAGTTGCTGGTTGCTGCCGCCGCGCGCGATGGTCAGCGTCAGCACCTTGTTGGCGCTGACCAGCGGGCCGAGGACCGCCGCCGCTTCGGTTTCCGCGTTGGCGCCCACCGGCAGCAGCTTGCCGTCGGCCGCCACCAGCACGTCACCCTTGCGCAGGCCGACACGGGCGGCGCCGCTGCCGGCCAGCACGCTGGCCACTTCGAGGCGGTCGCCGTAGTTCAGCACCGCCTGCGCGGCGTCGACGAATTCGCCGGTGTAGGAATATTTGTTCTTGGCGGTGAAGCCGAGCAGGTTGCGCGCCTGCGTGCGGCACAGGTCGGCGTTATTGATCAGCAGCGGGCCGGCGACGCGGTACAGGCGATCCTGCAGCGCCACCATCTGGCTCAGTTGCTGGCGCGCGGCGGCCATCTTGGCGGTGACCACCGGCGGCGCCTCGGTGGCGGTGCTGACCACCGCCGGCGCCGGTTCGGGCGCGGCCGGTTGGGATTGGAAGGTGGAGCAGGCGGATAGCAGCGCGCTTGCTGCTATCAGGGACAATGTGCCAAATGGTTTCGTCTTGTTCATCCGCACTCCGTCTCCGTTCTTAGTGTTTGCCGGTGCTGCCGAAACCGCCGGCGCCACGTTCGCTCGATTCGAATTCGTCCACCACGTTAAAACCGACCTGCAGCACCGGCACGATGATCAGCTGCGCCAGGCGTTCCATCGGCTGCAGCGTGAAGGCGCTGTGGCCGCGGTTCCAGGTCGAGATCATCAGCTGGCCCTGGTAGTCGGAGTCGATCAAGCCTACCAGATTCCCCAGCACGATGCCGTTCTTGTGGCCCATGCCGCTGCGCGGCAGGATCATGGCGGCGTAGCCCGGATCGGCGACGTGGATCGCCAGGCCGGTTGGAATCAGCACGGTCTGGCCGGCCTCGATCACCATCGGCGCGTCGATGCAGGCGCGCAGGTCCAGGCCCGCCGAACCCGGCGTGGCGTAAGCCGGCAGCTGGTCTTTCATGCGCGGGTCAAGGATTTTAACGTCAACGGTTTTCATTTATTTAGCAAACAGGGAGTGTTGGGAGATCCGCTTGGAGATCTCGGAAATCAGTTGGCGCGCCAGCGTCAGCTTGTCGGCGCGCGGCAGGATGGTGTGGCCGTTTTCGTCGAACAGGATGATGGTATTGTCGTCCTGGCCGAAGGTGTGGTGGCCGATATTCCCGACCAGCAGCGGGATGCCTTTTTTCTCGCGCTTGTCGGCGCCGAACTGCACCAGGTTTTCCGATTCGGCGGCGAAGCCCACGCAGTATGGGTGGCCGGCCAGGTTGGTGCGCGCGGCCACGGTGGCCAGGATGTCGGGGTTCTGTTCGAACTTGAACACCGGCGCGGTGCCGTCCGGATTTTTCTTCAGCTTTTGCTCGCTGGCGTTGGCGATGCGCCAGTCGGCCACCGCCGCCACGGCGATGAAGATGTGCTGGTTGTCGACGTGGCTCGTCACCGCGTCGTACATCTGCTGCGCGCTCTGCACGTCGATACGCTGCACGCCGAACGGCGTGGCCAGCGCCACCGGGCCGGATACCAGCGTGACTTCGGCGCCGGCTTCGCGCGCGGCGCGCGCCACGGCGTAGCCCATCTTGCCCGAGGACAGATTGGTGATGCCGCGCACCGGGTCGATCGGCTCGAAGGTCGGGCCGGCGGTGATCAGGATGCGTTTGCCCGCCAGGACTTTCGGCTGGAACGCGGCGATGACTTCTTCCAGCAACTGCTCCGGCTCCAGCATGCGGCCCAGGCCCACTTCGCCGCAGGCCTGGTCGCCGGCCGCCGGGCCGAAGAGGGTGATGCCGTCGTCGCGCAGCGTTTGCACGTTGCGCTGGGTGGCGGGGTTCTGCCACATCTCGACGTTCATGGCCGGCGCGATCAGCAGCGGCACGTGGCGCGGACGGGCCACGCACATGGTGGACAGCAGGTCGTCGCAGGCGCCGTGCGCCAGCTTGCGGATGAAGTCCGTCGAGCAGGGGGCGATGATGATGGCGTCGGCGTCGCGGGTGACGTCGATGTGGGCCATGTTGTTGTTGACGCGCGCGTCCCACTGGTCGGTGTACACCGGGCGGCCGGACAGCGCCTGCATGGTGACGGCGGTGATGAAGTGGGTAGCGGCTTCGGTCATCACCACCTGCACCGAGGCGCCGGCCTTGGTGAAGGCGCGGCACAGTTCCGCCGCCTTGTAGCAGGCCACGCCGCCGGACAGGCCGAGGACGATTTTTTTACCAGTCAGTTCGAGCATGATGCGGCTCCTTTATTTGTTCACCCGGCGCAGTTCGTCCAGGATGAACAGGGCGGCGCCGACACAGATGGCGGAATCGGCGACGTTGAAGGCAGGGAAATGGCCCAGGCCTGCCCAGTGGAAGTCGAGGAAGTCGACCACGTGGCCGTACAGCAGGCGGTCGATGACGTTGCCCAGCGCTCCACCCAGCACCAGCGACAGCGCCCAGGCGAACATGCGCTGGCCGGCGTGCTTTTTCAGCAGGTAGACGATGAAGATGGCGGCGGCGATGCCGATGCCGGTGAAGAAGTAGCGCTGCCAGCCACCGCTGTTGCTGAGGAAGCTGAAGGCGGCGCCCTTGTTATAGGCCAGCACCAGGTTGAAGAAGGAGGTGATGACTTTTTCTTCGCCCAGCTGGAACATCTTGGTGATGGTGATCTTGGTCAGCTGGTCGATCAGGATCACCAGCGCGGCGATGCACAGCCAAGGCGTCAGGCTTGCCGAGGATTTGGTCGGGAAGATTTTTTTGGTGGCCATGTTAATTATTTTTCGTAGCGTTAAACCCGTCATTCCGGCTTTCGCCGGAATGACGGTGCGCGTCATATTAAGCGAACTTGCGTTTTTCGCCCGCACCAAACAGGTTGCTGTAGCAGCGGCCGCACAGCGTAGGGTGGTCCGCGTGGGCGCCGACGTCGGCGCGGTAGTGCCAGCAGCGCTCGCACTTCTCGGCGGTCGACGCGGCCACGTTGACCGCTTCTTCCGCTTCGCCCGCCACTTCGGTCACCGTCGCCAGCGACGTGATGAACACGAACTTCAGATCATCCTCCAGGCTGGCCAGCAGCTGGTACTTGTCGCCGGCGGCCTTGATGCTCAGTTCCGCCTGCAGCGAGGAGCCGATCGCGCCCGAGGTGCGCAGGTCTTCCAGCTGCTTGGTGACGTCGGTACGCACCGCGCGCAGCGCCGTGTACTTGGCCAGCAGCGCCTCGCCATCGGCCAGTTGCGGCAACTGCCACCAGGTCTGGGTGAAGATGGTTTCGTCGCTGTCCTTCCAGCCTTGTGCGCCGGCGAAGATTTCCCATGCCTCTTCGGCGGTGAACGACAGCGCCGGCGCCATCAGGCGCAGCAGGCTATGCGTGATGTGCCACAGCGCGGTCTGCGCCGAGCGGCGCGCGTGCGAGGTCACGGCCGTGGTGTACAGGCGGTCCTTCAGGATGTCCAGGTAGAAGCCGCCCAGGTCTTCCGAGCAGTAGTTCTGCAGCTTGGAGGTCACCGGCTGGAATTCGTACTGCATGTAGTGCGCTTCGATTTCCTTCTGCAGCGCCGCCATGTTGGCGATGGCGTAGCGGTCGATCTCCAGCAGCTCGGCCACCGGCACCGCGTCCTTGGCCGCGTCGAAGTCCGACAGGTTGGCCAGCAGGAAGCGCAGCGTGTTGCGGATGCGGCGATACGACTCGGTCACGCGCTTGAGGATCTCGTCGGAGATCGACAGCTCGCCGGTGTAGTCGGTCGACGCCACCCACAGGCGCAGCATGTCGGCGCCCAGCTTGTTCCATACGTCCTGCGGCGCGACCGTGTTGCCGATCGACTTGGACATCTTCTTGCCTTCGCCATCGACCACGAAGCCGTGCGTCAGCAGTGCCTTGTACGGCGGCGCGCCGTTCAGCATCGAGGAGGTCAGCAGCGACGAGTGGAACCAGCCGCGGTGCTGGTCCGAGCCTTCCAGGTACAGGTCGGCCGGGAACGCCGATTGCTCCTTGTGCGAACCGCGCAGCACCGTCTGGTGCGTGGTGCCGGAGTCGAACCACACGTCCAGCGTGTCCTTGTTCTTCTCGTACTGCGATGCCTCGTCGCCGATCAGGTCTTTCAGGTCCAGCGCCTGCCAGGCGTCGATGCCGCCTTTTTCGATCAGCTTGGCCACCTGTTCCAGCAGTTCCGGCGTGCGCGGATGCAGCGCGCCGGTTTCCTTGTGGACCACGAAGGCCATCGGCACGCCCCACTGGCGCTGGCGCGACAGCGTCCAGTCAGGACGGTTGGCGATCATGCCGTGCAGGCGCGCCTTGCCCCAGTCCGGGAAGAACTGCGTGGCTTCGATGCCCTGCAGCGCGGTTTCGCGCAGCGTGTGGCCGCCGTCCTTCGGCTTCACATCCATGCCGGCGAACCACTGCGAGGTGGCGCGGTAGATGATCGGCGTCTTGTGGCGCCAGCAGTGCATGTAGCTGTGGTCGAACATCTTCAGCTCGAACAGGGCGCCGGCTTCCTTCAGCGCGTTGCAGATCGGCTTGGATGCTTCCCAGATGCTCATGCCGCCGAACAGCGGCAGCGTCGACGCGTATTTGCCGTCGCCCATCACCGGCGTCAGGATGTTCTCGTCCTTCATGCCATGCGCGCGGCAGGAGATGAAGTCGTCCAGGCCATAGGCGGGCGCCGAGTGGACCACGCCGGTGCCGCTGTCGGTGGTCACGTAATCGGCCATGTAGACCGGCGACAGGCGGTCGTAGAACGGATCGGCCGCGTACAGCGGGTGACGGAAGCTGACGCCGTCGAAGGCGGCGCCGTGGGCGGTGGCGATGGTCACGCCTTCCAGCTTGTAGCGCGCCAGGCACGACTCCACCAGGTCCTGCGCCAGGATCAGCAGCAGGGGCTGGCCGTCACGCTCGGTCTGCACCAGCGAGTAGATCACTTCCGGATGCACGTTCAGCGCCTGGTTGGACGGGATGGTCCATGGCGTGGTGGTCCAGATGACGATGTAGCCGTTATCGGTCGGCAGCTTGTCCAGGCCGAAGATCTGCGCCAGCTTGCCGGTGTCGGCGAACTTGAAGCCGACGTCGATGGCCGGATCGCGCTTGTCCTTGTACTCCACCTCCGCCTCGGCCAGCGCCGACTGGCAGTCGAAGCACCAGTTGACCGGCTTCAGACCGCGATACACATAGCCTTTTTCCAGCAGCTTGCCGAGGGCGCGTAGTTCGTCGGCCTCGTTGGAGTAATTCATGGTCAGGTAAGGATTCTGCCATTCGCCCAACACGCCCAGGCGGATGAAGTCCTTGCGCTGGCGGTCGACCTGCTCCAGCGCGTAGGCGCGGGCCTTGGTCAGCACCTCGGCGGTCGGCAGGTTCTTGCCGTACTGTTTTTCGATCTGGATCTCGATCGGCATGCCGTGGCAATCCCAGCCCGGCACGTAGGGCGCGTCGTAGCCGGCCAGCGTGCGGGCCTTGACCACCATGTCCTTCAGGATCTTGTTGACGGCGTGGCCGATGTGGATGTCGCCGTTGGCGTACGGCGGACCGTCGTGCAGGATGAATTTCGGACGGCCGGCGGCCGCCTTGCGCACGCGCTCGTAGATTTTCTTGTCTTGCCATTGCTGGACCCAGTTCGGCTCGCGCTTGGCCATATCGCCGCGCATCGGGAACGGGGTTTCGGTCATGTTGACCGGGTATTTACTCTCTGGCTTCTTTGCTGGTTTGTTGTCGGACATGGTATGCGTTCAGTGTAGGTATTCGGGAATTCTCGGTAGCCGGCGCTCGTAGCTGGTCGCGCGGTCAAATTCGGTCGGTGGCGCGCTTGGCGAAGAAGGCGCGGGCGATGTCGGCGTCGCGGTGGATGGCGGCCGTCAGCGTTGGCAGGTCGACGTATTTTTCCTCGTCGCGGATCTTTTGCAGGAATTCGACGCGCACCTGCTTGCCGTAGCACTGCTGCGCGAAGTCGAACACGTGCACCTCCAGCAGCACGCGGCCGCTGTCGTCGACGGTCGGGCGCACGCCCAGGCTGGCCACGGCCGGCAAGGGCTGCCCGCCCAGACCGTGCACCTGGACGATGAAGATGCCGGACAGCGCCGGGCGGTGCGGCACACGCAGATTGAGCGTCGGGAAGCCCAGCGTGCGGCCCAGTTTCTGGCCGTGGATCACGTGGCCGGAAATGGCGTACGGGTGGCCCAGCAGGGCCTGGGCGTGCGCGAAGTCGCCGGCGTGCAGCGCTGCGCGCACGGCGGACGAGGAGATGCGGGTGCTGCCGTTCATCACGGTCGGCAGGGTCTCGACGTGGAAGCCGTATTGCTGGCCGGCTTCCAGCAGCATCTGCACATTGCCGGCGCGGCGGGCGCCGTAGCAGAAGTCGTCGCCGACCATCAGCCATTTGACGTGCAGGCCCTCGACCAGCACTTTTTCGGTGAATTCGCGCGGCGTCAGCGCGGCGAAAGAATCGGAGAAGTGTTCGACGATCACGCGGTCGATGCCGTTGTCGGACAGCGATTGCAGCTTGTCGCGCAGGTTGGCGATGCGCGCCGGGGCGCGCGACAGGTCGCCGGCTTTCTGCGCGAAGAATTCGCGCGGATGCGGTTCGAAGGTCATCACGGCCGCTTCCAGTCCCAGCCCGGTGGCGGCGGCGCGCACGCGGGCCAGCAGGGCCTGGTGGCCAAGGTGGACGCCGTCGAAGTTGCCGATCGTGAGCGCGCAGGGCGCGCGCGCCGCTGCATTGGGAAGACCTCGAAATACCTTCATGGGAATCTGGGGAAAACTTGTCGCAAATACGGGATTATACGGTTTGTTTGGTGTGGCCGGCGGTTAACCCGCACGGCGGCCGCTTTTGGGGTCTGACCCCGTACGGGGTCTGACCCCGCCGTACCGGGTTCCAAATGAAAAAAGCGCTGTCCGGCGGGGGCCGGAACAGCGCTTCGCGCATCCACCTGCCCGATTTACATCGGGTGGTTAATGTTCAGGGTCCAGTAACGGGCCAGGTCGGCGGTGCCATCGGTGCCCTTGACGGTCTTCAGCGTGGCCAGCGCGGCGGCTTTCTTGCCGGCGATGCTCTGCGCGATGCCGTAGTGCAGCTTGATGGCTTCCGGATTGCGGCCGGTGCCCAGCTTGACCGCCTGGTCCATCAGCGCCAGGCCCTTGTCGGCCTTGCCGGCCGAGACCAGGCCGTAGCCCAGGTTGGCCAGCGCGTCGGCGTCCTTGGCCTTGACGGCTTCGGCTTCGGTGGCGGCGGCCTTGGCGTCAAACTCGGTCTGGGTCTTGATCGCCAGGTCTTTCAGACGCTGGTGACGGGCGGCGTCGGCGCCAGTGCCCAGCGCGCCTTTCTTGTAGCCCTGCTCGATGATCTTGTTGGCTTCAGCCGGGTTGCCGGCTTGCAGCGACAGCTGGGCCATTTCCAGGTATTCGCCCGGCTTGGTCAGCAGGCCGTTGACCAGGCGCAGACGCAGCACGTCCAGCGACAGCGTCGGCGAGAAGCCCGGCTTGCCCGACACGCGGTTCAGCAGGTCGGCCCAGTAGGAGGCCTTCGGATATGAACCGGCCAGTTTTTCCAGCGTCTGCACATAGCCGGCCTTGTCGTTCTGCTTGAGCTGGATGTTGGCCAGCATGCCCAGCTGGTTTTCGCTCAGGTTCTTGCTCGATTGCAGTTCCTTGGCGGCCTCGGCGTATTTGCCCGAGGTGTACAGGATCTGCACGATGTATTCGTGGGCGGCGGTGTTGTTCGGGTTGTCTTTCAGCACGCGCTGGAACCAGGTCACGGCCTTATTGTAGTCCTTGGCGCGGTAGTAGATGCCGGCCAGGGCTTCGGAGAATTTGGCGGATTCGGCAGGCGACAGCTTGCCGGAGTTGATCACGTATTCAAAGGCTTTGGCGGCGGCGTCGTTATCGCCGGCAGCGACCGCGGCCGAGGCGCGGGTACGTTCGATCAGGTACATCTCGTTGGCGGATTTGCCGCCGACGGTGTCGGTTTCTTTCAGTTTGGCAAGTGCTTCCTTGTTCTTGCCGGCCGCGGCCAGTTTCTGTGCTTCCTGCAATGGTTTGCCGATTTCTGCGCGCACCGTTTCGGCAGCGTAGGCCACCGACGAGAAACCTGCGAGGGGAGCTGCTGCGGTAAAACCAATGGCGGCCATTACCAGGCCGAGATGAGCGAGACGAAACTTGGTCATGGGTGAGTTTTCTTTCTTCAAAAAAGCAAATAGGCAGGAATGGTCCTGCCTATTATTGTACATGGGACTAATTACTGGAACTGTTCGTTACCGACCAGTCCAATCTTGGTCACGCCCAGACGCTGGGCCGAAGCCATGACGCCTGCGACAACTTTGTACGAGACCAGCTTGTTCGGACGCAGATGCACTTCCGGCTGATCCGCTTGCGCGGCGACATCGGTCAGTTTCGCTTCCAGGGTGGCGCGGTCAGGAACGACAGCGTTATCCCACAGAATCGTACCGTCGAAGTCGACGTCAATCGTCACCACCACTGGCTCCTTGGTAGGAGGCGGCGGGGTGCCGACCGGCATATTCAGGTTCACCGAGTGGTTGGCCTTAGGAATCGTAATGATCATCATGATAATCAGCACCAGCATCACGTCGATGAGGGGCGTCATATTCATTTCCATCATTGGTTCCGGATCCGAACCACCGCTCGATGGAGAGCCGACATTCATACTCATGGGTTGTTTCCTTTTAAGAAGGGCAGGCCTGGCAACCAGGCCTGCGGTGCGCTCGGGGGATTAACCCTTATCAGGCGGTTCGGTGATGAAGCCGACCTTCTGGATACCAGCGCGCTGGGTGGTGAAAATAACCTTGCCGATGGCTTCGTACTTGGTTTCCTGGTCACCCCGTACGTGCACTTCCGGTTGCGGCACTTTCACAGCTTCCACCTTCAGGTTGTCGAACAACTCATTGGTGTCGCGCATCTTGCGCTGATTCCAATAGATGTCGCCATCTTTGCTCACCACGATGTTGACGTCTTCCGGCTTGGTCTGGATAACCTGGTTGGTTTCTTCTGGCAGCTTGATCTTGATCAGCTTCAGAACCACCGGGCTCGTAATCAGGAAGATAATCAGCAGAACCAACATGATGTCCACGAGGGGCGTCGTGTTGATTTCCGACATGACGGTATCTTCGTCTCCGGTATCGGAGCCTACGGACATGGACATGGTGAATTAGCCTACTTTTTTGGAGCCGGTTGCGGTCGACATTGCGCCCGAGATCAGGACCGAGTGTACGTCAGCCGAGAAAGCACGCACGTCTTCCATCGCCGACTTGTTACGACGGACCAGCCAGTTGTAACCCAGAACCGCAGGAACTGCCACGAACAGACCAAACGCGGTCATGATCAGTGCTTCACCCACTGGACCTGCCACTTTGTCGATCGAGGCGTTACCCGACATGCCGATGGCGATCAGTGCATTGTAAATACCCCACACGGTACCGAACAGACCGATGAACGGTGCGGTCGAACCGACGGTGGCCAGGAACGACAGGCCGTCTTGCAGGCGCGACTGAACTTTGTCCACGGCGCGCTGGATCGACATGGTCACCCAGGTCGACAGGTCGATTTGTTCCAGCAGGGCGCCGTCGTGGTGGGCGGTGGCCTTGGTGCCGGTTTCAGCGATGAAGCGGAATGGCGAACCGTCGGTCAGGGTTGCCGAACCAGCGGCGATCGACGAGGCTTTCCAGAACTTGGCCGAGGCTTCTTTCGACTGCTTGAAGATCTTGGTCTGGTCGATCAGTTTGGTGATGATGATGTACCACGAACCCATCGACATCAGCGACAGGATGATCAGGGTGCCGCGCGACACGAAGCCGGCTTCCCAGACAGCAGCGAAGCCGTATGGGTTTTCCACTTCTTCTTTACCACCGTGCGCTGCTGGCGCTGCTGGAGCTTCTGCTGCTGGTGCTGCTGCCGCATCCGCTGCTGGCGCTGCTGCCGGCGCTGCCGCGTCTGCTGCAGGGGCCGAAGCGGCTGCCGAGGCTTGCTCTTGTGCCGAGCTAACCAGGGCGGTGGCTGCGGTCACCGAGAACAGCACAGCGGCCAGTACAGCGGACAAACGGGTATTCTTAAACATGCTTCCTCCAAATTGATAAAATAATCAGATCGCTGGCGTAATGACAACGAAATTACTAAGTGAGACGGTGTTCTGTCCCGGTTTTACTCCAGCGTCCAGACGTATTGCATCTGCTGCCAGCCTTCTTTTGGTACGCCATCTTCCGTTGCCGGTTTGAAGCGGCACTTGGTGATACCGGCGATCGCGGCTTTGTCCAGATCCCTAAAGCCGCTCGATTTCACTACCTTGCCTTCCGCCACGTGACCGTCGGCCGCAATCAGGAACGACAGCTGCACGGTGCCGGTTTCCTCGTTACGCAGCGACGACTTCGGCCATTCCGGTTTGGCGCAAGTGCTGAAGTCAACCACTGCCGCGGTGCGCACACCCGTTTTGGCCGGACCAGGCGGCGCCGCAGGTGGTGCTGGCGGTGCTTTCTGAATCTCGGTGGTCGCCGGCTTCACGTTGGTCGCGTTGGCGATCGTGTTGTTCGGCGGTGGCGGCTGCTGCACGTTCACCTCAACTGGCGGGATGAAAGGCGGTGGTGGTGCCTTCATCTCTGGTGGAGGTGGCGGTGGTGGGAGCTCTTTCGGTGGAGGAGGTTTGACCTCCTCAATGATCTTGGTCTCCACTGGTGCGACCATTTTGGCCACCAGACGTTTTCCCAAGCCCGTCACGATCCCATAAGCGACCAGGATGTGCAACAAAACGACAATCGTAATGCCTGTAAAGTTCTTCCCGGTGCTTTTCTCGTTGTGCGTGAAATTCATGCCTGCTTTCTCCAATACCAACTCTCTTTGGTGCTACTTAAACCCCAAAATGGCGACACAAAACAACAGCCGCATCCGGGACGTCGGCGAATTATACATACGAATTCTTGATTTTACATAGAATTTTCATCCCTAAAACCGGTTAAATTTCATAGGGTTTTCCTATATGGTAGCGCTCACTTTGCACCGTTCTGGCTCAACGAGCAAGACCGCGCGTCGCATTTTTGGGCGGTGGCGCACCACGACGTTACTTAGTTTTCCCTTAAGGCCAAATACGGAATTTTATGTCGGTAGTTTTACTACGGACAGTTGATAATTTGGCCGTAAATGTTTCTTTGATGAAATTCTTGCGGGCACTTCTATACAAGTAGCTTCAGAAAAATATTGACTTCCGGGCCGCGCCGTGCATCCACCAAAAAAAAACCGGGGCCAGCGCGCCGTCGCTGCCCCCGGTTCCGACTCTTGCAAGAGCCGTGCCTGCTTTTGGGGCAGGGCCGGCGCCTGAAAAAAGCCTTATATATTAGTCGGTCACGGCATCCGCGCACGCTTCTCCCGTTTGACCTCCAGGGTACTGATGACTTCGCCGTTTGGCGCCACCGTTTGCAGGTGGACGTCGAAGCCCCACAAGCGCGCCACATGCTTCAGCACCTCGCCGGCCTGCTGGTTCAGCGGGCGACGCTGGAACTGGGTATGGCGCAGCGTCAGCGCGCGGTCGTCCTGCGTGTTGACCGACCATACCTGGATGTTGGGCTCGCGGTTACCAAGATTATATTGTTCCGCCAGTTGCTGGCGCACGTATCGGTAGCCGCTGTCGTCATGGATGGCCGAGACGTTGAGCTTCTCGTTGTTGTCGTCGTCCAGCACGGCAAAGAAGTGGAATTCGCGGATCAGCTTGGGCGACAGGTACTGGGCGATGAAGCTCTCGTCCTTGAAGTTGCGCATGGCGAAGTCCAGCGTCTTGCGCCAGTCGCTGCCGGCGATGTCGGGGAACCATTCGCGGTCCTCGTCGGTCGGATGCTCGCAGATGCGGCGGATGTCGGTCATCATGGCGAAGCCGAGCGCGTACGGATTGATGCCGCTGTAGTAGGGGCTGTTGACCGGCGGCTGGTAGACCACGTTGGTATGGCTCTTGAGGAACTCCATCATGAAGCCGTCGCCGATCACGCCCTCGTCGTACAACTGGTTGAGGATGGTGTAGTGCCAGAACGTGGCCCAGCCCTCGTTCATCACCTGGGTCTGGCGCTGCGGGTAGAAATACTGCGAAATCTTGCGCACGATGCGCACCACCTCGCGTTGCCACGGCTCCAGCAGCGGCGCATACTTCTCGATGAAGTACAGCAGGTTTTCCTCGGGCTCGGGCGGGAAGCGCGGCGCCGCCTTGGCCGCCTCCTCCTCCTCGCGCCGCGGCAGGGTGCGCCACAGCTCGTTGATCTGCGACTGCACATAGGCCTCGCGCTCCTTCTGCCGCGCGCGCTCCTGCGCCATCGACAGCTTGGCCGGCCGCTTGTAACGGTCGACGCCGTAGTTCTGGATCGCGTGGCACGAGTCCAGCAGCAGCTCGACGGCGTCGATGCCGTGCCGCTGCTCGCACTCGGCGATGTAGTTCTTGGCGAACACCATGTAGTCGACGATGGCGTCGGCGTCGGTCCAGGTGCGGAACAGGTAATTGCCCTTGAAGAAGGAGTTGTGGCCATAGGCCGCGTGGGCGATCACCAGCGACTGCATGGTCAGGCTGTTTTCCTCCATCAGGTAGGCGATGCAGGGATTGGAGTTGATGACGATCTCGTACGCCAGCCCCATCTGCCCGCGCTTGTAGCCCTTCTCGGTGCTGAGGAAGTGCTTGCCGAACGACCAGTGGCTGTACGACACCGGCATGCCGACCGAGGTGTAGGCGTCCATCATCTGCTCGGCGGTGATGATTTCCAGCTGGTTGGGGTAGGTGTCCAGCCCGAAGTTGTCGGCCACGCGGCGGATTTCCTGGTGAATTTGCTCGATCAGCTCGAAAGTCCACTCGGATTGCTCCGGCAGCGCGTTCGGATGTTTCGGCTTGGGCGTGGTCATGTCGTTCATTTTGGCTGCTTCTTGAACAGTTCACGGAAGACCGGATAGATATCGGCCGGCGTCACAATCTTTTGCATGGCGAAGTGCGGATGGTGGTCCGGCACCTGCGAATACTGCTCCCACAGGTTTTGCGGCGGGCCGTCGGTGATCTCGACATAGGTGTAGTACTGCACCTTGGGCATGATGGTGTTGACCAGCAGCTGGCGGCACAGCACCGAGTCGTTGTCCCAGTTGTCGCCGTCCGAGGCCTGGGCCACGTAGGCGTTGTAGCTGCCGGCGCCGTAGCGCTCGTCGATGATCTTGTCGAGCAGGTGCAGCGCCGACGACACCACCGTGCCGCCCGACTCGCGCGAGTGGAAGAACTCTTCCTCGTCGACCTCGGCGGCGGCCGTGTGGTGGCGGATGAATACCACGTCGATCTTGTCGTAGACGCGCTTGAGGAACAGGTACAGCAGGATGAAGAAGCGCTTGGCGGTGTCCTTGCGCGTCTCGTCCATGGAGCCGGACACGTCCATGATGCAGAACATCACCGCCTGCGTCATCGGCTTGGGCACCTTGATGCGGTTGGTGTAGCGCAGGTCGAACGGGTCGATGAAGGGGATGGCCAGCAGCCGCGTGTGCAGGTGGTGGATCAGCTTTTTCAGTTCGACCACGCGGGCGTCCTGCAGCGGCACGCCGTCCAGCAGCAACTGCTCCAGTTCACGCTCGGCCTCCTGCACCCGCTTGCGCGAGCCGCCGCCGACGGCGATGCGCCGGCCCAGCGCGCCGCGCAGCGAGCGCAGCACGTGGATGTTGGACGGTGTGCCGGACATGTTGTAGCCGGCGCGCTGGTTCTTGAAATCGGTGGTGGCGGTCAGTTGCGTCTTGACCATGTGCGGCAGTTCCAGGTCCTCGAAGAAATAGTTCATGAACTCTTCGCGCGACAGTTCGAAGATGAAGTCATCCTCGGTGAGCTGGTCGCTATTGCCGGCCTTGCCGCGGCCGGCGCCGCCACCGCCCTTGGGGCGGTTGATCTGGTCGCCTTTCTGGTATTCCTGGTTGCCCGGGTTGACCACTTCCCACACGCCGCCATGGGCGTGGCCAAACGACGGCTCGCTCACATCCTTGACCGGGATGGAGACTTTTTCGCCGTTCTCGACGTCGGTGATGGAGCGCCCCTTGATGGCGCGGCCCACCGCGTCCTTGATCTGCGATTTGTAGCGCCGCAAGAAACGCTCGCGGTTGACGGCGGACTTGTTCTTGCCTTGCAAACGACGGTCGATGAGGTAAGTCAAAAGATGCCTCCTACTGTACGCACGTCGCCCCCGCGAAAGCAGGGGCCCATGCTGCGCGTGCCATCACGCGGCTTATGGCCCGCGTCGGCGGACCGCCCGCGTGCGCCGGAACGACGACTCATGCTACGACGACTTCCTCACGCGCAGATACCATTCGCACAGCAGCCGCACCTGCTTGGCGGTGTAGCCTTTCTCCACCATGCGCGCGACAAAGTCGGCGTGCTTGTTGGCGTCCTCGGCGCTGGCCTTGGCGTTGAACGAAATCACCGGCAGCAGTTCCTCCGTATTGGAGAACATCTTCTTCTCGATGACGGTGCGGAACTTCTCATAGCTGGTCCACGCGGGATTCTTGCCACCATTATTAGCGCGCGCCCGCAGCCCGAAGTTGACAATCTCGTTGCGGAAATCCTTGGGATTGGAAATGCCGGCCGGCTTCTCGATCTTCTCCAGCTCGTTGTTCAGCGACTCGCGGTCGAAGCTCTCGCCGGTGTCCGGATCGCGGTACTCCTGGTCCTGGATCCAGAAGTCGGCAAAGGTCACGTAGCGGTCGAAGATGTTCTGGCCGTACTCGGAATACGATTCCAGGTAGGCGGTCTGGATCTCCTTGCCGATGAACTCGACGTAGCGCTGCGCCAGGTGCTCCTTGATGTAGGAGAAGTACTTCTGCTCCAGCTCGGGCGGGAACTGCTCGCGCTCGACCTGCTGCTCCAGCACGTACAGCAAATGCACCGGGTTGGCCGCCACCTCGGTGTTATCGAAGTTGAATACCTTGGACAGGATCTTGAACGCGAAGCGCGTCGACAGCCCGTTCATGCCCTCGTCCACGCCGGCGTAGTCGACGTACTCGTGGATCGACTTGGCCTTGGGATCGGTGTCCTTGAGGTTTTCGCCGTCGTACACCAGCATCTTGCTGAAGATGCTGGAGTTCTCCGGATCCTTCAGGCGCGACAGGATGGCGAACTGGGCCATCATGCGCAGCGTGCCCGGCGCGCACGGCGCGCTCGACAGCGAGGAGTTGAACAGCAGCTTGTCGTAGATCTTGATCTCGTCGGTCACGCGCAGGCAGTACGGCACCTTGACGATGTAGATCCGGTCGAGGAAGGCCTCGTTGTTGCGGTTGTTCTTGAACGACTTCCACTCGGATTCGTTGGAGTGCGCCAGCACCACGCCGTCAAACGGAATCGCGCCAAAGCCCTCGGTGCCCTTGTAGTTGCCCTCCTGGGTGGCGGTCAGCAGCGGGTGCAGCACCTTGATCGGCGCCTTGAACATCTCGACGAATTCCATCAGGCCCTGGTTGGCCAGGCACAGGCCGCCCGAGTAGCTGTAGGCATCCGGGTCGTCCTGCGAATAATCCTCCAGCTTGCGGATGTCGACCTTGCCGACCAGCGAGGAAATGTCCTGGTTGTTCTCGTCGCCCGGCTCGGTCTTGGAGATGCCGATCTGCTTCAGCACCGACGGGTAGCGCTTGACCACGCGGAACTGGTTGATGTCGCCGTTGAACTCGTGCAGGCGCTTGACCGCCCACGGCGACGGGATATTGCGCAGGTAGCGGCGCGGGATGCCGTAGTCTTCCTCCAGGATGGTGCCGTCCTCGTCCTCGTTGAACAGGCCCAGCGGCGATTCGTTCACCGGCGAGCCCTTGAGGCAGTAGAAGGGCACGTGCTCCATCAGCGACTTGAGCTTTTCGGCGATCGACGATTTGCCGCCGCCCACCGGGCCCAGCAGGTACAGGATCTGTTTGCGTTCCTCCAGGCCCTGGGCGGCGTGGCGGAAGTAGGACACCACTTGCTCGATCACTTCTTCAGTACCGTAGAACTCGCGGAACGCCGGATAAATCTTGATGACCTTGTTGGCGAAGATGCGCGACAGGCGCGTATCGTTGCGCGTGTCGACCAGGGTCGGTTCGCCGATGGCGGCCAGCATGCGCTCGGCGGCGCTGGCGTAGGTCAGCCGGTCTTTCTTGCAAAGTTCGAGATACTCCTTCATGGACATCTCTTCTTCTTTGGTCCGTTCGTATCGTGCGGCGTAGTTGTCAAAAATGGTCATGTTTGAATGTCCTTTTATGATGGAAACCTGCATGTCACGAGTCACCGGCAGTTCGCCTGCCCTGGCTCTGGTTCGTATAATTCCTTTCTGTCTTATTTTTCTTGTGGTCAGCTTCCTTGGGAAGACGCGGATTGCCCGCGCCGTTGAGCTGGCTTTATGGCCGGATGGCGGCTTTTATGTGTTGGTCGTAACGCTTCTTACGTCTATGAAATTGATTATTGCGCTATTGGTGCAGGAAGTCAAAAGGTATGTCGTCATATCGTTAATACCCTTTTGTAACGGCCTGATTTAAAACGGAAATATCGAATTCATCACGCAATTTTGGTGGTGCTGCTTGGTCCTTAAACACCACAGTAACACGCCTGACGAAGATGTGCTGACACGCTATCCGCCGCATGCGATAAGATGGACCAATTCAGGAACTCAAGTCACAGGAAAAAATCACATGTTGAACGATCAATTGCGCGGTGTTTTGCAGCGCATGCCCAAAGCCGAGCTGCACATCCACATCGAAGGATCGCTGGAGCCGGAACTGATCTTTGCGCTGGCCGAACGCAACGGCGTCAAGCTGAACTACGGCTCGGTGGAGGACCTGCGCGCGGCGTACGCCTTCACCGACCTGCAATCCTTCCTCGACATCTACTACGCCGGCGCCAGCGTGCTGCTGACGGAGCAGGATTTCCATGACATGACGGCGGCCTATCTCAAGCGGGCTGAACAGGACAACGTGCGCCACACCGAAATCTTCTTCGACCCGCAGACGCACACGCACCGCGGCGTGCCGATGGACGTGATCATCAACGGCATCCACCGCGCCTGCCAGGACAGCCCGGTCAGCGCCACGCTGATCCTGTGCTTCCTGCGCCACCTGTCGGAGGAGGACGCGCTGGCCACGCTGGAAGCGGCGCTGCCGTACCGCGACAAGTTCATCGGCGTGGGGCTGGATTCGTCGGAGGTTGGCAATCCGCCGGAAAAATTCGCGCGGGTGTTTGCGCGTTGCCGCCAGCTGGGCCTGCACCTGGTGGCGCACGCGGGCGAGGAGGGGCCGCCGGCCTACATCTACACCGCGCTGGACACGCTGAAGGTGGAGCGCATCGACCACGGCGTGCGCTGCCTGGAGGACCCGGCGCTGACCGCGCGCCTGGCGCGCGAGAAGATGGCGTTGACGGTGTGCCCGCTGTCCAACATCAAGCTGTGCGTGTTCGACCGGATGGAGCAGCACAACATTCTGGAGCTGCTGGATGCGGGGATTGTGGCCACGGTCAATTCGGATGACCCGGCCTACTTTGGCGGCTACATGAACGACAACTTCATCGCCACGTTTGAGGCCTTGCCGCTGGGCTTGTCGCATGCGCAGCGGCTGGCGCGCAACAGCTTCGAGGCGGCGTTTCTGCCGGCGCCGCAAAAGCAAAAGTACCTTGACGAGGTGGACGCCTTCTTCGCCGCGCTGTGAACCCCGGAGGATGGGGTCTGACCCCGTGCGGGGTCAGACCCCTGTCCCTGGTGTGCGGGGCTGAACGGTTTCCGCGCGCTATGTGTTCAGTATCCGTCAGCGCCCTTGGGGCGCGGGGTACCAACCCAGGATTGTTATGCTAAAACTTGCTCTGAACATGACGGCGCGCGACTGGCGCGCCGGCCAGTTGCGTTTTCTGCTGATCGCGCTGACGGTGGCGGTGGCCGCCTTGTCCGCCACCGGCTTCTTCATCGACCGCCTGCGCAGCGGCCTGGATCGCGACGCCCACCAGCTGCTCGGCGCCGACGTCGTCATCAGCGCCGACTTGCCGGTACGCGCCGAATGGCGCGCGCAAGCGCTGCAACGCGGCCTGACCGTCACCGACACCGTCACCTTCCCCAGCATGGCCTCGGCCGGCGAGGGCGAGGCCTCCACTTCCATGCTGTCGGCCTTGAAAGCCGTCGGCCCCGGCTATCCGCTGCGCGGCAAGCTGAAAATCACCACCGACCCCGCGCAAGCCGAACAAAGCATCGGTACGCCCGCCGACACCGTCCCGGCGCCCGGCACCGTCTGGATCGAACCGGGCCTGCTCGGCAGCCTGAACACCAAGGTCGGCCAGCCGCTCAAGCTGGGCGACAAAACCTTCACCGTCACGCGGCTGATCGCCGCCGAACCGGACCGCGGCGCCAACTTCCTGGCCTTCGCGCCGCGCGTGATGTTCGCGCTGTCCGACCTCGACGCCACCAACCTGATCCAGCCGGGCTCGCGCGTCAACTACCGCCTGCTGATCGGCGCGCCGCCGACGCTGAAGAACGGCGCCGCCATCGCCCGGGCCTACCAGGACTGGCTGCAGGCGCAAATCAAGAACGGCAACATCAAGGGCGTGCGCGTCGAGTCGCTGGAAAACGGCCGCCCCGAAATGCAGGCCACGCTGGAGCGCGCCGACCGCTTCCTGTCGCTGGTCGGCCTGCTGTCGGCGATGCTGGCGGCGGTGGCGGTGGCCATGGCCGCGCGCCGCTTCATGCAGCGCCACCTGGACGCCTGCGCCATGCTGCGCTGCCTCGGCCTGACGCAGAACCAGGTCACCGTCATGTACCTGATCGAATTCCTGCTGGTGGGCCTGGTCGGCAGCGCGCTCGGCGTGGCGGTCGGCTTCGGCGCCCACTACGTGCTGCTGGAGGTGCTGGGATCACTGGTGTCCGCCGAACTGCCGCCGCCGACCATCTATCCGGCGCTGCAAGGGCTGGCGATCGGCATCCTGCTGCTGGCCGCGTTCGCGCTGCCGCCGATCCTGCAATTGCGCAAAGTGCCGCACAACCGCGTGATCCGGCGCGAGCAGGATCCGCCCAAGGTCACCGCGCTGGCCACCTATGGCTTCGGCATGGCCGGCTTTGTCGCGCTGCTGCTGTGGCAGGCCGGCGACGCGACAATGGCGCTGTACACCGCGCTCGGCTTCGTCGGCGCGTTTGCCGTGTTTGGGCTGGTGGCCTGGCTCGGCCTGCGCTCGCTGCGGTCGCTGCGCGGCGCCATCGATCACCAGGGCTGGCGCTTTGCCGTCACCTCGCTGCAGCGCCGTCCCGGCGCCACCATCGTGCAGGTGGTGTCGCTGGCGCTGGGCATGATGGCGCTGCTGGTGCTGACCGTGGTGCGCGGCGACCTGATGACCGCCTGGCGCAACGCCACGCCGCCGGACGCGCCGAACCGCTTCATCATCAACATCCAGCCGGAGCAGGGGCCGGAGATCGCCAAACGCCTGCAGGCGGCCGGCGTCAACTACGCGCCGCAATACCCGATGATCCGCGGCCGCCTGACCGCGGTCAACGGCAAGCCGGTCACCGCCGACACCTATACCGAGGACCGCGCCAAAGGCCTGGCCGACCGCGAATTCAACATCTCCACCATGGCGCAGATGCAGGCCGAGAACCAGCTGGCCGAGGGCCAATGGTTCGAGGACAAGCCGGGCTTCGGCGAGGCCTCGGTGGAGCAGGGCATCGCCAAGACGCTGCGCTGGAAGCTGGGCGACAAGCTGCGCTTCGACATCGCCGGCACGCCGGTGGACGTGACCATCACCAGCATCCGCAAGCTCGATTGGGGCTCGATGCGGGTCAACTTCTTCGTCATCATCAACCCGGCGGCGATGACGGAAGTGTCGCAGAGCTGGATCACCGCCTTCCATCTGCCGCAGGGGCAGGGGGCGTTGATGAACGCCTTCACGCGTGATTATCCCAACCTGACCATCGTGGATGTGGGCGGCATTCTGCGCCAGGTGCAGGCGGTGCTGGATCAGGTGATCACGGCGGTGGAGTTCCTGTTCATCTTCACGCTGGCTTCCGGCGTGCTGGTGCTGTATGCGGCGCTGATGGGATCCCAGGACGAGCGCACGCGCGAGGCCGGCCTGCTGCGGGCGCTGGGGGCCACGCGCAAGCAGCTGTCGCAGGCGCAACTGATCGAGTTCACGCTGGTGGGCGCGTTGTCCGGCGTGCTGGCGGCGACCGGCGCGGCGGCGATGGGCTGGGCGCTGGCCACCTACCAGTTCAAGTTTGCGTGGGCGTTCAGCCCGGCGGTGTGGCTGGTCGGCCTGGTGGCTGGCGCGCTGTGCGCCATCGCCGGCGGCTGGCTCGGGCTGCGCAACGTGCTGCGCCAGCCGCCGCTGCAAACGCTGCGCGAGGCCTGAACCCGTCGTTCCGGCCTGCGCCGAAATGACGGATCAGACGCTCATGCCGCAATGACCTGCGGCTGCAGCTCCCGCAGGAACTGCGCGTAGTGGTGGGGGCGCTGGTCGAAGTAATGGCCGGGCAGGTCGAACAAGGCCCAGTAATACGTTTCGCTGCCCTGGCAGATGCGCGGCGCGGCGCTGTAGCGGTGCCAGTTTTCCGCCATGCTGTGGGTGTACATGCCATCCCCGAACGGATCGCTGAAAAATGTCAGCACCCGCTTTTCCAGCAGCGCGTTGAGCAGCGAACGTGGCGCGTCGCTGTCGCGCGCGATCTCGTATTGCGCCTGCATGCTGTCCTCGGTCTCGATCATCATCAGCGTGGCCTTGCCGTGCTGGTCGAGGAACAGGATGCCGGTCGGATTGGGAAAGATGTAGTGCTCGACAAAGCCCAGCGTGCGCTTCAGCTCCCGCACCACCTCGGCCAGCGCCGGATCGGTGAGAAAGCGGTAATCGTGCAGCGCCACCATCTCGCGCAGCGTGTCGGATCGGCTGTCGAAATAACGCTCCTGCAGCGCCGCGATTTCCATCTCCAGCAGGTCCAGCGCGTGATCGTCGTTCTTCTTGATATAGCGGTCGATCAGCCCGCGGTTGAAGGCGCTGACGGCGATCTTCTCGTCGGCCGCGCCGGTGAACAGGATCTTCTTGCAGGGCAGATGCGCCACCGCCTCGCAGAATTCCACCCCGTTCATCTGCGGCATCGAATAATCCACCACCAGCACCGACGGCGTCGCAAAGCGCTCGCGCCGCTCGGCGATGCGGTAGATGCGCTCCAGGTCCAGCGCCACGTTGCACTGGTCGGCGGGCAGGTTCTGCATGTCGAAATTGATGTGCAGCGGCAGGCCACCGACCGGCGCGCTGGCGCACAGCCAGTGCAGCGCCTCGGCGGTGTCATGGAAGGTTTTATTGGCCAGCATCGGATCGAGCTGGAACGACAGGCTGCGCAAGAAGGAATCGCTGTCGTCAACCAGCACGGTCAGCGTGGGATGGGCGTAGACGGGTAGATGCATGGTTCACCTCGTGGGAAACTCCAGGACGAAGATGGCATAGGCGCTCTCGCGCGATACGCAGCGGATGTTGGCGCGCCAGGCATCCATGATTTCCTGGCACAAGGCCAGGCCGATGCCGGCGCCGTTGTGCGGCGGATGCGAGTAAAAACGGCGGAAGATCATCGCCAGCTGCGCGGCGGGGATGCCGCAGCCGGTGTCGATGAACAGCAGGCGTGGCGGCTGGTGGCCGCCGTCGATGATGATGCGCACCCGCCCCTTGCCGGCGCGCTGCACGGCGCGCAGCGCGTTGCGCAACAGGTTCAGCAGCACCACCACCGCCAGCTCGGTCTGGCCGGCGAACTGGAAGTTGCGGCGCACCTCCAGCCGCACCTGCTTTTGCTGCTTCTGGCTGGAGAAGGGATAGCGCCGCAGCACCGCCTCCACCACCGTCTCCATCGACACCGTCTCCACCGGATGCAGGTTTTGCCGCACCGCCGTCGCGCTCAGCAAGAACAGGTCGATCATGTGGTTCATGTGGCGCACCTCGAACTGGATGCGCGCCAGCGCGTCGATGATGGTCAGGCGGTCCTCCGGGCTGTGGCCCGGCGCCTGGGCGTCGGCCATCATGCGCAGCAGGCCGCGCACGTTGGCGTCGACGCTGGTGAGCGGGGTACGCAACTCGTGCGCCACGGTGGCCAGGCCGGCGCCCATGCCGGCCAGCTTTTCCTGCGCCAGAACGTGGCGGCTGATCTTGGCCACCGACAGCACGGCAATGGTGAACCAGTGGATCGGCACCTGCTGCAGCACCTGCCGGCTGAGCAGCATGTCGCCTTCGCCCAGTGCCGCCGCTGCCGCGCAGGCCAGCCCGGTGCCGATCAGGTAGGCACTCAGCGCCAGGCCGGTGTCGAAGTGGAACAGCACCACCAGGCCGATCAGCAAGGACTCGCCCCACACGCCGGACGCGTGGTTCATCAAAAACATGAACGTGAAGAAGAACGGGAAGATGTAGCTGAGCGCGACCAGCAGGTACAGATGCAGCATCTGCCGGCTGAACTGGCGCGCGAACAGGCCCAGCGCGCACAGCAGGATGCCGAGCAGGCGCAGCGACAGCGACTCGTACTCCTGCGGGAAGAAGTGCTGCCAGATCACGTAATACAGCGGCATGCCCACCGTGCCGATGCACGACAGCAGCAACACGCGCACGGTCGCATGGTCCTCGCGGCCGTGGTACAGCAGCAGGGACTGCACCAGTCCGTGCTGCCAGCGTTTCCAGCGTTCGTGCAGGGTTGGCTTCATGATGACGTTTGACTTTTATCAAGTTGCCATCATCGCCTTAATTTACAACGTGTTTGGGGATATCAAAACGGTAATTGATCCGCATCAATCTCTTTGAGTTTTTTTAGCCGCATGGTGGCTGCGCGGTTCACAAAAAAACAATCTTTCTTGTTACAACCTCCAGGAGATTTGCCATGACCTACGCTATTGCCGACCACCAACCCTGTTCGTCCTTCCCCGACTTCGTCACCCGCCGCATGGACTTGCACTACGTCACGCGGATCGCCCAATTGCTGGGCGGCGAGCACCCGCACGCCTGGCAACCGACTCCGGCCGGCGCCGTGTTGCTGGCCGGGAACGACTACCTGTGCCTGGCCGGCGAGCCGGCGCTGGTCGGCGCCCAGGTGGAGGCGCTGCGGCACAGCCAGGGCGAGATGCTGATGTCGGCCGTGTACCTGCAGGAAGGCAGCCCGCAGCACCGGCTGGAGCGCAAGCTGGCGCGCTTCATGGGCGCCGAGGATGGCATCCTGGCGCAGTCCGGCTGGGCCGCCAACGTCGGCCTGGTGCAGACGCTGGCCGGGCCGGGCATTCCGGTATACCTGGACATGCAGGCGCATGCGTCCTTGTGGGAAGGCGTGCAGTCGGCCGGCGCGCTGCCGGTGTCCTTCCTGCACAACGATGTCGAGCATCTGCAGAAACAACTGCAGCGCCATGGGCGCGGCCTGATCGTGGTCGACGCGCTGTACAGCACCAACGGCAGCCTCGCGCCGCTGGCGGCGCTGACCGAGATCGCCGAGCGCCACGGCTGCATGCTGATCGTCGACGAGTCGCACTCGCTGGGCACCCACGGGCCGCGCGGCGCCGGCCTGGTGGCGGCGCTGGGTCTGAGCGAGCGGGTGCACTTCCGCACCGCCTCGCTGGCCAAGGCGTTCGCCGGCCGCGCCGGTTTTATTACCTGTTCCAGTCATTTCAAGGGCTACTTCCTGTCCGAGTCGCGGCCGGCGATTTTCAGTTCCTGCCTGCTGGGGCACGAGCTGGCGTGGTTCGACGCCGCCATCGACTTCATCGCCGCCGCCGATGGGCGCCGCGCCGCGCTGCACGCCAGCGCGCGCACACTGCGCGAGGAGCTGGGCGCGCTGGGCTACAACGTCAGCGACGGCACCGAGCAAATCATCGCGCTGGAGCCGGGCCCGGAGCCGAAGACGCTGGCCTTGCGCAAGCTGCTGGAAAACCACGGCGTCTACGGCGCCATGTTCTGCGCGCCGGCCACGCCGAAGAACCGCTCGCTGGTGCGGCTGACGCTCAATTCGGGCCTGGATGGCGCGCAGCTGGCGCGCATCGTCCTCGCCTGCGAGGCGATCCGCGGCCAGGTGGATCTGGAAAGCTGGTCGTCCACGCGCCGGCTGCGCAAGCTGGCCCTCGTATAAGCTATCATGGCGGGTATGACTGAAGAATCCCGTACCCTCTATGAAGTAATCGGTGGCGAGGAAACCGTCCGCGCGATGGTCGACCGCTTTTATGATCTGATGGAGCTCGAACCCGAGTTCCAGTTGCTGCGCTCCGTGCACGGCCCCTCGCTGGAGAATGCCAACCAGCGCCTGTTCATGTTCCTCAGCGGCTGGATGGGCGGGCCGGACCTGTATCAGCAGGCGCACGGCCATCCGCGCCTGCGCATGCGCCACATGCCGTTCGCCATTGGCACGCAGGAGCGCGACCAGTGGTTGCGCTGCATGGCGTGGGCGATGGAGGACGTGGGCATCGACACCGAACTGCGCGTGCGCCTGATGAATTCCTTCTTCCAGACCGCCGACTGGATGCGTAACAAGCCGGATTGAATCCATGACCTCCATCGAGTTTTTCGTCTTGCTGGCCGCGCTGGCGGCGGTGATCGTGCTGCAGGTGCTGGCGCTGCTGCGATCCCGCAGCAGCCCGGGGGGCGATCTGGCCGAGCGCATTGAACGCGTGGAGCGCGAAGTGCGCATGCAGTTGCAGACCACCGCGCAGACCAGCAACGCCGCCACTGTGCAGCAGTTCGAGGCCATGCGCCGCCAGCTGGAAGCGCAGGGCATGGTCAGCCGCAACGAGCAGGCGCGCAGCCTCAAGCTGTTCTCGGACACCATGCATCAGCGCATGGAAGAGATCCGCGCCACGCTGGAACTGAAGATCAAGGATCTGCAGGCCGACAACGGCGCGCGCCTTGAAGAGATGCGCAAGACGGTAGACGAGAAACTGCACGCCACGCTGGAGTCGCGTCTGACGGCGTCGTTCCAGCAGGTGTCTGAACGGCTGGAGCGTGTGCACCAGGGCCTGGGCGAAATGCAGCAACTGGCGCTGGGCGTCGGCGATCTGAAACGCGTGCTGACCAACGTGAAAACGCGCGGCACCTGGGGCGAGGTGCAGCTGGAGATGCTGCTGGAGCAGGTGCTCACGCCCGACCAGTACGCGAAGAACGTCGAAACCATCGCCGGCAGCGGCGCGCGCGTGGAGTTCGCGCTCAAGCTGCCGGGCCAGAACGACAGCGGCACGCCGGTGTGGATGCCGATCGACGCCAAGTTTCCGAAGGAGCAGTACGAGCGCCTGCTGGAAGCGGCCGACAGCGCCGATGCCGACGGCGTGGCCCTGGCCGGCCGCGAGCTGGAACGCGCGGTGCGGGTCGAGGCCAGGACCATCTCCGAGAAGTACGTGTCGCCGCCGCACACCACCGACTTTGCCATCCTGTTCCTGCCCACCGAGGGCCTGTACGCGGAAGTGATGCGCCGTCCCGGCCTGGCCGACGAGCTGCAGCGCGTGCACCGCATCAGCATCGCCGGCCCGTCGACGCTGACGGCGCTGCTCAACAGCCTGCAGATGGGCTTCCGCACGCTGGCGCTGGAAAAGCGCTCGTCGGAAGTGTGGCAGGTGCTGGGCGCGGTGAAGACCGAGTTCTCCAAGTTCGGCGACGTGCTGGCCGCCACCAAGCTGACGCTGGAACGCGCCGCCAAGAATATCGAATCGGCCGAAACCCGCAGTCGCGCCATGGCGCGCAAGCTGAAGACGGTGGAGGCGCTGCCGAGCGAGCAGGCGCAATTGCTGATGGGCGCGGACCTCGACCGCCACGACCTGGACGGAGACGCCTGAGCCGGCGCGGCGCGGCGTTCGACGTCAGCGGTTCGTCAACCGTTCCAGCCGCAGGCGCTGGCGGTCGTCGGTGATGCTGCGCGCGGCCAGGTAGACCGCCAGCGTGACCGAGATGCCGCTGCCGCCGGCCAGCAGGAACATCAGCAGGATCTGGTAGCGCACCGCGTCCATCGGATCCATGCCGGCGAGGATCTGGCCGGTCATGATGCCGGGCAGGGTGATGATGCCGGCCGCCGACATCTGGTTGATGATCGGGATCAGCCCTTTGCGCACCGAGTCGCGTATCAATGGCGCCAGCGCCTCGGTGCGGGTGGCGCCCAGCACCAGCTGGCCCTCGATGACGGCGCGCGCGTTGACCACGCCGCCGTAGAAGGTGTCCAGCCCCAGGCTGGCGGAATTCAGCACGTTGCCCAGCACGATGCCGATCAGTGGCACCGCGTATTGCGGCTCGTACCACGGCGTCGGGTGCAGCACCGTCAGCAGCGCCAGCACCACGGTGGCGATGCTGGACAGGCCGACGCTGCCCGTGGCAAGCCACACGCCGGGCCAGCCGCGCAGGCTGTGCGCCGGCCGCGCCAGCACTTCGCGCGCGGCGGCGACGATCATCAGCAGCGCCACCGCCAGCGTGGCGGCGGGCGAGGCCAGCGCGAACACCCAGCGCAGCACCAGGCCCACCAGCAGCAGCTGCACCACCATGCGCGCGGCGGACCACAACATCATGCGCTGCATGCGCAACCCCAGGTAGGCCGAGATGCCGGCGTTGAGAATCACCAGCGAGGAGGCG
This sequence comes from Duganella sp. 1224, assembly GCF_013408245.1. GTDB lineage: Bacteria > Pseudomonadota > Gammaproteobacteria > Burkholderiales > Burkholderiaceae_D > Rugamonas. The sequence continues at coordinate 207,801 of NZ_JACBYS010000002.1, read as the reverse complement.
ACGGCAAGGTCGGTGGCGCCGGGCTGGATGGTGTTCATGCCGTGTCCTCATCGTGCCAGGTCAGCTGGCGGTCGCGCATCGTCATGTGGCGGTGGCCCAGCGTGTGCGCCTGCGTTTCCGAGTGCGTGACCAGGATCAGCGACAGGCCGGCGGCCACCTCGCGGTGCAGCAGCGCCTCGGTGGCGGTCACCGACTCCGGGTCCAGCGCGGCGGTGGGTTCGTCCAGCAGCAGCACCTTGGGATCGCAGGCCAGTGAGCGGATCAGCGCCATGCGCTGGCGTTCGCCGGTGGAGAGGCGGCTTACTTCCTGTTCCAGCAGCGCGGGCGAGAGGTTCAGTTGCGGCAGCAGTTGCTGCATGCGCGGGATCTGGCCGGGCTTGAAGTGGGCGCCGGCAGTGGGCAGCCACCATGCCGGTTCGGCCGGCTGGTAGACCACCTGCGCGCGCCATGCCGGCGCGCTCATGCTGTTGCGCGGCGTGCCGTCCAGCAGCACCTCGCCGGTGTTGGGATCGAGGTCGCACAGCATGCGCAGCAGCAGGCTCTTGCCGGCGCCGGACGGGCCCGAGATGGTGGCGCACTGGCCGGCCGCCAGCGCGAACGAGTACGGGCCGGCGAGCGGCGATTGCAATTGGCGCACCTGGAGGCGTGGCGGCATAGGCGTCAGATCAGCTCAGGTCAGGCCGTCGAACAGCAGCACGTCGACCATCTGGCCGGCGGCGACGTTGGCCTGCGCGTGGTGCAGCACGACGATGCAGTTGGCCTCGGTCATGGAGCTGAGGATGCCCGAGCCCTGGGCGCCGGTCAGGCGCACTTGCGGCGTGCCGTCGGCAGCGGTGCTGACGATGCCGCGCTGGTACTCGGTGCGGCCGGGGCGCTTGCGGATGCTTTCGGTCGCGCGGGCCTGCAGCGTTTGCAGCGTGCTGTCGCTGCCCATCATGCGCAGCAGGGCGGGGCGGGCGAACAGGTAGAACGAGATCATGACGGCCACCGGGTTGCCGGGCAGGCCAAACAGCCAGGCGCTGTCCTGCTCCGCCTGCACCTTGCCGAAGGCCAGCGGCCGGCCGGGGCGCATGGCCAGCTTCCAGAAGGCGACATCGCCCAGCAGCGCCATGATGTCGCGCGTGTGGTCGGCCGCGCCTTCCGAGACGCCGCCGGAGGTGATGATGGCGTCGGCGTTGTTCGCGGCGGCGCGCAGCGCGGCTTCCAGCGCTGGCGGGTCGTCGCGCACCACGCCCATGTCGATGACGTCGCAGCCGAGGCGCTGCAGCATGCCGAACAGGGTGTAGCGATTGCTGTCGTAGACGCAGCCTTCCTCCAGTGGTTCGCCGAGCGAGCGCAGTTCGTCGCCGGTGGAGAAGAAGGCGACCTTGAGCTTGCGCCTGACCGTGACCTGGCCGATGCCGAGCGAAGCGATCAGGCCGAGGTCCGCTGGCCGCAGCAGCTTGCCGGCGGCGATGGCGATGCCGCCTTGCTTCAGGTCTTCGCCGGCGCGGCGCAGATTGGCGCCGGCGCGGATGGCGTTGGCGGCGATGGTGACGTTGTCACCGGCTATGGTTGTCGCCAGCTCTTGCGGCAGTACGCTGTCGCAGCCGGGCGGGATGGCGGCGCCGGTCATGATGCGCACGCATTCGTGCTGGCGCGGCGCTTGCGTGAACGGGTGGCCGGCGTAGGCGACGCCGATGGTCTTGAACGTGACCGGCGCGGCGCCGTCGGCCGGCAGGTCGGCGCCGCGCAGGGCGTAGCCGTCCATCGCCGAGTTGTCGTAGGCCGGGACGTTGATCGGCGAGATGATGTCGGCGGCCAGCACGCGGTCCAGGGCGTTGAGCAGCGGGAGTGTTTCGGTGGCCTCGACTGGGGCAATCCGCTCGCGGATCAGGCGCCGCGCCTCGTCGACGTCCAGCGCGGCCGGGTCACCGTCCGGGGCGCGGCGCGCCGACAGCGCTGCAGCCGGCGCATGGGCGGGCGCGGCGGCGTCCGGCTGCTGCGCGCTCACGGCGGCTGCGCGCTCGTGGCGCTGCAGGTCTTCAAGGGTGTTGATGTTGCCGAAGGCGGCGCTGTCGTCGAACAGTACCTCGGCCACGCGCAGTGATTTGTAGAAGCCTTCCATGCGGCGCGCGCCAGTCTCCAGGTAGGCGTCCAGCTGCGGCAGCACGCTGGCCTTGACCAGGCTGAAGACAGGATGCGGCTGGCGGAACGGCGCGGCGTCCGGTTGCTCGGGATCGCGCTCCATGGTCACCGCCATCGCCAGATCGGCGCCCTCGGCCTGCATGGCCGCGTGCAGCCGCTCGGCCAGGTCGAGTGGGAAGAACGGCGAATCGCACGGCGCCGTCAGCAGCAATTCGGTCGGGCAGAACTGCAGACCGATCTGCAGGCCGGCCAGCGGCCCGGCAAAACCATCGAGGAAGTCCGGCAGCACCGGCGCCGCGCCGGCAATGGCCTGATACTGCGGCAGGTTGCGGTTGGCGTTGATGGCCACCGAGGCCACCTGCGGCGTCAGCCGCGCCAGCACATGCGCCACCAGCGTCGATCCGCGAAACGGCTGCAAGCCCTTGTCCACCCGGCCCATGCGTGTGCCGCGACCGCCCGCCAGTACCAGTCCCGTGACCCTGCTCTTCAAAGACAAACTATCCCCCGATATATGACATTTCCACTTTATTGGCGCTGCGCTCGCGCTTGAACGCCTCGGTCTGGCTGGTGCGCAGCTCCGAATACCGGTCGCCGCGCGCGCGCCACAGCTGCGCCAGCGCGCTGCTGATTTCGGCATCGCTGCGGCCCGCGCGCAGCAGCGCGCGCAGATCGTGGCCGCTGGTGGCGAACAGACAGGTGTACAGTTTACCCTCAGTTGACAGGCGCGCGCGAGTACAGTCGGCGCAAAATGCCTGGGTCACACTTGAAATCACGCCAATTTCGCCGCTGCCGTCGGCGTAACGCCAGCGCGACGCCGTCTCGCCGGTGTAGTTGGCGGCCACCGGTTGCAGCGGCATCTCGGCGCTGATGCGGCGCACCACCTCGGCCGAGGGGATCACTTCGTCCAGCTTCCAGCCGTTGGACGCGCCCACGTCCATGTACTCGATGAAGCGCAGGATGTAGGGCGAGCCGCGGAAATGGCGCGCCATCGGCACGATTTCCTGATCGTTCATGCCGCCCTTGACCACCATGTTGATCTTGATCGGGCCGAGGCCGACCTGGTGGGCGACGTCGATCCCTTTCAGCACGTCGTCCACCGAGAAGTCGACGTCGTTCATGCGGCGGAAGGTGTCGTTGTCCAGCGCGTCGAGCGACACGGTGACGCGTTGCAGGCCGGCGTCCTTCAGCGATTGCGCCTTGCGCGCCAGCAGCGAGGCGTTGGTGGTCAGCGTCAGGTCGAGCGGCTTGCCGCTGATGGTTTTCAGCTCGGCCAGCATGCCGATCAGGCGTTCGATGTTCTTGCGCAGCAGCGGCTCGCCGCCGGTGATGCGCAGCTTTTCCACGCCGTGGTCGACGAACAGGCGGGCGAGGCGGGTGATTTCTTCAAACGATAGCAGCGAGGTGTGCGGCAGGTACTGGTAGTTATTGTCGAACACTGCTTTCGGCATGCAGTAGACGCAGCGGAAGTTGCAGCGGTCGGTGACCGAGATGCGCAGGTCGTGCAGCGGCCGCGCCAGGCGGTCGCTCAGCAGGCCGGTGGGCGTTTCCAGTTGGGCGGGAATGGCCGGCGCGCGATCGGTATCCGCGCGCTGCTCGGTCATCATGATGATTTTTTCTGCCATGGGGAGTGCAATCTTGCTGTTTTTGAAAATCGGCGCGCACCCTCGTGCGTCCAGTCAACTACGATACCACGAGCGGCCATTTGGCGTACTCCCCCAAAGTGAGTTGGCTGGCTGTCGCGAGGGGCATAAAAAAAGGGAAGCCGGAGCTTCCCTTTTCTGTTTGCCGGTGCAGCTTAGCGACGGGTGTCCACCTGGATCAGTGGTTCGTCATTTTGCGGCGGCAGCGGCTTGCGCTCGCGTGGCACGCGCACCGGTGGCTTGACCTGCGCGGCGGCTTCCTGCGCGGCGCGCAGTTTGGCCGGGTCGGTCGAGGCCAGCGTCAGGCCTGCGGAGCCGAGCACGGCTTGCAGGTCGACCGGCGACGACACGGTTGGCGCCGGGGCCGGTACGGCGGCTACTGGAGCCGGGGCCGCTGCGGGCGCCGCTGCTGCTGGCGCTGGCGCTGCGGCTGCCGGTTCGGTCGGCTCGGCGGCGGCGGCCGGTTCGGCAGCGATGGCCGGCGCTTCGGCGGTGGCCGGCGCGGCTGCGGCTGCCGGGGCTGGCGCGGCTGCTACCGGGGTTGCTTCCGCCGCAGGCGTGGCGACTTCTGCCGCAACAGCCGGTGCGGCTGGGGCGACGGCTTCTACCGGTGCGGCCGGCGCGGCCACCACTGGCGCGGCTTCCGCCGGTGCTGGCGCTTCTGCCGCCACAGGGGCTTTGGCGGCTGGCGCTTCGGCCACGGCGGGTGCGGCCGGAGCAACTTCCGCGACCGGTGCGGCAGGCGCGGCCTCTGCTGCCGGCGCTGGGGCGCCTTCGGCTACTGGCGCTGCGGACGCAACTTCGGCGGCCGGGGCGGCTGGCGCGGTCGCCACGGCTGGTGCGTCGGACGCGGCAGCGGCTGGTGCGGCTTCTGCTGCAGGCGCTTCGGCGGCGGCCGGGGTGGCAACGGCAGGAGCGGCGGCGGTGTCAACAGCGCCAACGGCAGTGTCAGCCACAGCGGCAATCGCGGCCGCCTCGCTGGCTGGCGTGAAGCTCAGTTCAGCCTGCTCGCCGGCTTCGCTGGTCATGCCGTCCTGGCCTTCCTGGCCTTCCTGGCCTTCCACGCCTTCGCGCTCACGGCGATTGCGGTTGCGGCCACCACGACGGCGACGACGGCGTGGCTCATCGCCTTCGCCCGCCACATCGTTTTCTTCGCCTTCCGGACCGGCGTTCGGCGCGGTTTTCAGGATGCTGGTGGCTGCGTCGGTGACCGGGCCGGTCGATGGCACGCCGGCGTTCAGTGCCAGCTCCTCCACCTTGGCCTCGGCCGCGACTTTCTCGCCGCGTGGCTCGCGTGGCGCGCGTGGCTCACGCGGAGCGCGTTCCGGACGCTCGGCGCGCTCAGGACGCTCCGCGCGCTCGGCACGCTCGCGGCCCTGGCCTTCAGCGGCCTGTTCGCGTGGCTCACGCGCTTCACGCGGCTCGCGCGCTTCGCGTGGCGGACGCGGCTGGCGTGGCGGACGGCCGTTGGCGTCCGCCGCCTTGCCTTCTTCCTGGCCGGCGCCGGCGCGGGCGACGGCGGGTTCTTTCTCCTCGCGTTCGCCACGGCCGGCCTTGCCGTTACGGCTGCGGCCGCGTGGACCACGGGCGTTGCGATCGGTGCGGTCGCCGTTGGCCGGCGTCTTGACCACGATGGTCGGCTGTTGCGGCAGCGCCGGCGCGGCTGGCGCGCCGGTGAAGAAGCCGATCAGCTTGGCGAAGAAGCCTTGCGGAGCGGGCGTTGGCGCCGGAGCCGGGGCCGGCTTGATGACGGTTTCGGTCGGCTTGCGCTCGACCAGCGGCGCCGGCTGATCCGGGGTGATGGTCTTGACCATCGCTTCCTGGCGCGGCTTGGCTTCTTCCTTCTGGCGCTTGCTGTAGGCCATGTCGGTTTCCGCCTGCTCGGCCAGCGAGTAGCTGGCGGCGCTGTCTTCCAGGCGCGGATCGTCGTGCTTGATGCGCTCCAGCTTGTAGTGTGGGGTTTCCAGGTGCTTGTTCGGCACCAGGATGATGTTGATGCGGTGGCGCGTCTCGATCTTCAGCACTTCGCCGCGCTTTTCGTTCAGCAGGAAAGCGGCAACGTCCACCGGCACTTGCACATGGATGGTGGCCGAGTTTTCCTTCATCGCCTCTTCCTGGATGATGCGCAGGACTTGCAGCGCCGACGATTCGGTATCGCGGATGTGGCCGGTGCCCGAGCAGCGCGGGCAGGTCACGTGCGAGCCTTCCGACAGCGACGGACGCAGGCGCTGGCGCGACAGTTCCATCAGGCCGAAGCGGGAAATCTTGCCCATCTGAACACGGGCGCGGTCGTGGTGCAGCGCGTCCTTCAGGCGCTGTTCCACCTCGCGCTGGTTCTTGGCCACTTCCATGTCGATGAAGTCGATCACGATCAGGCCGCCCAGGTCGCGCAGGCGCAGCTGGCGGGCCACCTCTTCGGCGGCTTCGCAGTTGGTGTGGAAAGCGGTGGTTTCGATGTCGGAACCGCGGGTGGCGCGGGCCGAGTTGACGTCCACCGACACCAGCGCTTCGGTGTGGTCGATGACGATGGCGCCGCCCGATGGCAGCGGCACGGTGCGGCTGTAGGCGGTTTCGATCTGGTGTTCAATCTGGAAACGCGAGAACAGCGGCACGTCGTCGCTGTAGCGTTTTACACGGTGCACCATGTCGGGCATCACGTGGCTCATGAACTGGTGCGCTTGTTCGTAGATGTCGTCGGTATCGATCAGGATCTCGCCGATATCCGGCTGGAAGTAGTCGCGAATCGCGCGGATCACCAGCGACGACTCCTGGTAGATCAGGAACGCACCGGAGGCCGACTTGCCGGCGCCTTCGATGGCGCGCCACAGTTGCATCAGGTAGTTCAAGTCCCACTGCAGCTCATCGACGTTGCGGCCGATGCCGGCGGTGCGGGCAATCACCGACATGCCGGGCGGCAGGTCCAGCTTGTCCATGGTTTCGCGCAGTTCCTGGCGCTCCTCACCCTCGACACGGCGCGACACGCCGCCGCCGCGCGGGTTGTTCGGCATCAGCACCAGGTAGCGGCCGGCCAGCGACACGAAGGAGGTCAGGGCTGCGCCCTTGTTGCCGCGCTCTTCCTTTTCCACCTGGACCATGATTTCCTGGCCTTCGCGCAGCGCATCCTTGATGGTGGCATTGCGCACGTCCACGCCTTCGCGGAAGTAAGTGCGGGCTACTTCCTTGAACGGCAGAAAACCGTGGCGATCTTCGCCGTAGCTGACGAAGCAGGCTTCGAGCGACGGTTCGATGCGGGTGATCACGCCTTTGTAGATATTGGACTTGCGTTGCTCGCGTCCGGCGGTTTCGATGTCGATATCGATCAGTTTCTGACCATCGACAATGGCTACGCGCAGCTCTTCTTGCTGCGTGGCATTAAACAACATGCGTTTCATTTTTATAAACTCCGCGACCCTTGGGCCATCTATGCCGTCCGGTTTCTTAGGACCGGTGCGGCAAGCTACAGGGATATGCGCGAGAATCGAACGATTGCGGTGGGTATGCCCATCCTGTGCGGCCGCGTAGGCGGCCACAACTGGGCGCATGAGGGTTGATCGACATGCCGAGTGCTCGCTTCATCAGTCCTTCTCCATGCGGCCCCAACGGACGGCAGAAAAGAACAGACGGAGAGCAGCGTCTTGATGGCCAGATCTCGACCAGGCTTTCATACTACAAGTATTGCAACTTCGGTAACCAGGCTGGTTTCAGCCTTCCGTCGAGCTTGCAGTGAGCATGGGGTCTGGCGAAAACGGCAAGCGTTATCAACTACTCATCAACCGATCAGCCCAAAAGTGAACAGGCTGGCCGGACTTTATCCTTACTATCCAATCATTCTTCTTCAGCACCCCTGTCGCCATCCGATTACAACTACGGTGCAACCCTGATTCCGGCAGGGATGGTGCGCATACATTTTTTCCTCTGAATTTGCAATTTGGCGAGGCCAGTGGAGACGCCCCTGTGTAAAATGTGCTTTTATTCTTACACTTGCCGCAGTTTGAACCGCAGCGAAACGATTATATATTCAAAATGAAGGACTTAGAGAGATTTCTGGGAAGACAGAGCAAATGAAGATGCAAAAAGATGTTGTTCCCGCTTCAACGTCCGCCCCGCTGCAAGCCCAATTCGTCACCATTACTGAAGAAGAAGCCGGTCAACGGATCGACAACTACCTGTTGCGTGTTTGCAAAGGAGTGCCGAAAAGTCACGTTTATCGCATCCTGCGCTCGGGGGAAGTCCGCGTTAACAAAGGCCGCATCGACCAGCTGTACCGCCTGGTGCAGGGCGACGTGGTGCGGATTCCCCCCATCCGTTTGGCAGAGAAGCAGGAAAACCACGTTCCGGCGGCCGAGTTCGCCATTATTTTCGAAGACAGCCACCTGCTGGTGATCGACAAGCCGGCCGGCGTGGCCGTGCACGGCGGTTCCGGCGTGTCGTTTGGCGTCATCGAACAGTTGCGCGCCTCGCGGCCGGACGCCAAGTTCCTGGAACTGGTGCACCGCCTGGACCGCGAAACGTCCGGGCTGTTGTTGCTCGCAAAGAAACGTTCGGCGCTGACCAGCCTGCACGAGCAGATGCGCGACGGCAAAACCGACAAGCGTTACCTGACCATGGTGTCGGGCGACTGGAAAAACGCGCGCCAGCACATCAAGCTGCCGTTGCACAAATATACGACCGCTGACGGCGAACGCCGGGTATCGGTGTCGGCCGACGGCATGGCGTCGCACACGGTGTTCACGCTGCTGAAGAAGTTTGACGGCTTTGCCCTGCTGGAAGCCGAACTGAAGACCGGCCGCACTCACCAGATCCGCGTTCATCTGTCATCGTCCGACTTCCCCATCCTAGGTGACGACAAATACGGCGATTTCGCCTTGAACAAGGCACTGCAAAAAGCCACCGAAACACGCGGCGCGCTGAAGCGCATGTTCCTGCACGCGCATCAAATTACGTTTACCCATCCCGAATCCGGCAAAAACATGACGCTGAACGCGCCATTGGCCGCCGAATGTGAGCGATTCTTGGTAAGCTTGGGAAAACCTCTTAACTAATCGCAAACACATGGCAAGAAAGCAATTTGATCTGATCGTCTTCGATTGGGATGGCACGTTGATGGATTCCACCTCCACCATCGTCAAATGCATCCAGGCGGCCGCGCGCGACCTGTCGCTGCCGGTGCCGCATGACGACCGCGCCGCCCATGTTATCGGCCTCGGCCTGCACGAAGCCATGCAGGCGGTGCTGCCGGACATTGATCCGGCCTATTACCCGCGCATGGTGGAGCGCTACCGTTACCATTTCCTGTCGCGCGACCACGAAATCAGCCTGTTCCCCGGCGTGCACGACATGCTGGAAGACTTGTCGCAGAACGGCTATTTCCTGGCCGTGGCCACCGGCAAGAGCCGGGTTGGCCTCAATCGCGCCATGAACGATGTCAAAGTGCTGTCGCTGTTCGACGCCACCCGCTGCGCCGATGAAACCTTCTCCAAGCCGCACCCGGCCATGCTGCAGGAGCTGACGCGGGAGTTGGGCCAGGATATGCGCCGTACCGTGATGATTGGCGACACAACGCATGATTTGCTGATGGCCAGCAACGCTGGCGCCGCCGGCGTCGCGGTCGAATATGGCGCCCATCCGGTCGAGCAGTTGCATGCCTGCAAACCGCTGTTCTCCGCCAAATCGGTGGCCGAACTGCATCAATGGCTGAGCGAGAACGCGTAATGGATGAGATTCTGATCTGCGCGGCCGACGCCATCGAGGATGGCGGCAAGGGCGTGCGCTTTCCGCTGACGGCGGGCGGCGACGACGCTACCGGCTTCGTGGTGCGTCACGGCGGCAAGGCCTACGCCTACCTGAACCGCTGCGCCCACGTGCCGATCGAGCTGGACTGGGCCGAGGGCGAGTTCTTCGAGTCGAGCAAGCTGTACATCATGTGCTCGACCCACGGCGCCGTCTACGTGCCGGAAACCGGGCAGTGCGCCGGCGGTCCATGCCGCGGCGGCCGGCTGCGGCCGATCGGCGTGGTCGAGCGCGATCAGCAGATTTACTGGCAGCCGGACGACTATGTGCGTCCGGCACGTGCCTGATTTAACCCCCAACATTAGCAATCCATGAGCGACGATACCGACATCAGCAGCACTCCGACTCCCGCCCCGCAGCCGGCCCGGCCGGCCGTCAGCGCCTCCAACTGGGAGCGCGAGGTGCTGGAAAAACTGGTGTTCGCCACCTTGAAGGAGCAGAAGGCGGCGCGCCGCTGGGGCATTTTCTTCAAGGCCGTGACCTTGCTGGTGATCGTGTTCGCGCTCAGCGCGTATTTCGACTTCAGCTGGACCGGCTCGGACAGCGAAACGCTGGGCCGCCATACCGCGCTGATCGAGGTCGAGGGCGCCATCGAGTCCGAGGGCAGCGGCGCGGCGGCGGTGGTCATCCCGGCGCTGAACAAGGCGTTCTCGGACAGCGGCTCGGTGGCGGTGGTGCTGCATATAAATAGCCCCGGCGGCAGCCCGGTGCAGGCCGGCATGATCGTCGACGAGATGGTGCGGCTGCGCAAGGGCTATCCGGGCAAGCCGCTGTACGTGGTGGTGGACGAGATCTGCGCGTCCGGCTGCTACTACATCGCGGCCGGCGCCGACCGCATCTACGTCAACAAGGCCAGCATCATCGGCTCGATCGGCGTGCTGATGGATGGCTTCGGCTTCACCGGGGCCATGGAAAAACTGGGCGTCGAGCGGCGGCTGCTGACCGCCGGCGAGAACAAGGGCTTCATGGACCCGTTCAGCCCGCTGACAGAGAAGCACAAGCAGCACGCGCAGGTGATGCTGAACGAAATCCACGAGCAGTTCATCCAGGTGGTGCGCAACGGCCGCGGCAAGCGGCTGAAGGAAACGCCGGAGATGTTCTCCGGGCTGTTCTGGACCGGCGCGCGCGCCATCGACATGGGCCTGGCCGATGCCTACGGCACCGTCGACTCGGTGGCGCGCGACGTCATCAAGGCCGAGGACATCGTCGACTACACCCAGCATGAAGGCCTGCCGGAACGCGTGCTGAAGAAATTCGGCGCCGCCATGGGCGCCGGCGCGATGAAGTCGGCGGTCGAGACGGTACGTCCAAGCCTGCATTAGCCATCGTTGTCGGATGACTGGCTCGGCGATTAACATTATCAATACGGCCTTGTTTTGCCTTGCATATCTGGAGTGGTGAACTATAGTGGTGTTGTAGTTCTTTCCAAGGGGGGCCGATATAAACAGTTTAGCTTGTTGTCAGCACGTTCTTGACTCAGTCTGATTGACGGAACTACTCCACCGCATCGTCGATGCGGCTCAGAGAGAATTTCAATTCCTCGTTCAAGTCCCTTTGTGGGGCTGAAAACAGCGGCGCAATGCCGCTGTTTTCTTTTGGCGGCGCCTCCCGCGCAAAGCCGCCGGCGTCCAGCCAGGCCAGGAACAGGGTTTGTTGATCGCGGTGCCACCGCGCTTGCGCGGTGGCGGGATCTTGCGGCGGGTCGTGGCGGCAGCGGTCCAGCAGCAGCGCGGCGCGGTGGATGGCTGCCTGGGCTTGCGCGGCTGGGTTGGCGGGAGAAGTCATGGGATGTCCTGCTGAGATTCCGAAGCGCAGTAGGGGAATTCCTAATGCGGTTTCAGTCTATCAATATAATCTGGGCAGGGCTTGATATGTATCAAGCATGCAGACTCCTGTAAAATCGCGGCCATGAGCAAACTATCCTTGGACCGCATCCTGCAATCGCAGGGCTATGGCACCCGCAAATACTGCCGCTCCCTGATCGAGGACGGCGAAGTCACCATCAACGGCGTGGTGCACGACAATTACAAAGAAACCATTGAAACCGAGGGCCTGGTGTTCCGCCTGTTCGACGAGGACGTGGTGTACCGCGAACACGTGTATATCGCGTTGTTCAAGCCGCAGAATTACGAGTGCTCGCGCAAGCCGAGCCACCACCCGGGCGTGCTGACGCTGCTGCCGGAAGAACTGACCTGGCGCGAGGTGCAGCCGGTCGGCCGGCTCGATCACGATACCACCGGCATGCTGCTGATGTCCGATGATGGTGCCTTTATCCATGCACAATCGTCGCCAAAGCGCCATGTGCCGAAAATTTACCAGGCCACGACGGCGGAGCCCGTAACCGACGAACTGATCCAGAAGATGCTGTCCGGCGTGCAACTACACGACGAGCCGGCGCCGCTGGCGGCGCAGACCTGCATCAAGCGCGGCGAGCATCAGCTGGAGATCGTGCTGGAGCAGGGCAAATACCACCAGGTCAAGCGCATGCTGGCGGCCGCCGGCAACCATTGTGCGGCGCTGCACCGCTCGGCCATCGGCGGCCTGGCGCTGTCCTCGCTCGGGATCGAGGAAGGCGACTGGTGTTACCTGACCGATGAACAACTCGCCTTGCTCGCGCCCGCATGAAGCTCGCCACGCTGAAAGACGGCACCCGCGACGGCCAGCTGATGGTGGTCTCGCGCGACCTTAAAACGGCGCAGCTGGCGGACGGCATCGCCCGCACGCTGCAGCGCGCTTTGGACGATTGGGCCTTCATCTCCCCGCAACTCGACGCCATCTACCAGGAATTGAACCGGGGCGGTGGCCGCCGCAGCTTCGATTTCGCGCCGCAAAACTGCATGGCGCCGCTGCCGCGCGCCTTCCAGTGGGCGGATGGCTCGGCCTACGTCAACCACGTGGAGCTGGTGCGCAAGGCGCGCGGCGCCGAGCTGCCGGGCTCGTTCTGGGAAGAGCCGCTGATGTACCAGGGCGGCAGCGACGACTTCCTCGGTCCGACCGACGACATCGTGCTGGCGCACGAGGAATGGGGCATCGATTTCGAGGCGGAAGTGTGCGTGATCACCGACGATGTGCCGATGGGTGCCACCGCAGACCAGGCGCACCAGCGCATCCGCCTGCTGATGCTGGCCAATGACGTGTCGCTGCGCAACCTGATTCCCGACGAATTGGCCAAAGGCTTCGGCTTCGTGCAATCGAAGCCGGCCACCAGCTTTGCGCCGGTGGCGGTCACGCCGGACGAGCTGGGCGACGCCTGGAAGGGCGGCAAGGTGCACCTGCCGCTGTTGTCGACCTGGAACGACAAGCTGGTCGGCAAGCCGCACGCGGGCGTCGACATGGTGTTCAATTTCCCGCAACTGATCGCCCATCTGGCCAAGACGCGCCATGTGCGCGCCGGTTCCATCATCGGTTCCGGCACCGTGTCCAACCAGGACGCCAGGCGCGGCTATTCCTGCATCGCCGAGCAGCGCTGCCTGGAGATGATCGCCAGCGGCGCGCCGGTGACGCCGTTCATGGCGTTTGGCGACACCATCCGCATCGAGATGCTGGACGACGGCAAATCCGTGTTCGGCGCCATCGACCAGACCGTCAAGCAAGCATAAGTTTCCTCATGGAATGGCGAATAAGGCGGTGAAAACCCGCCGTATTCGACCGATGCCGCCGCGCTGCCGCCATCGATAATGGCACTGTCGACAATTACCCACGCAGCAGGCAGACCCCATGGCAGAAGATAGCGACGCCGAAAAGACCGAACCCGCGTCAGCGAAGCGCCTCGAGCAGGCGCGCGAAGAAGGCGACGTTCCCCGATCGCGGGAAGTGGCGACGTTCACCGTGCTGATGGCAGCGGGCGCCGGCCTGTGGATGACCGGCGACGGCCTGATCCGGCAATTGCAGACCGTGCTGATTTCCGGCCTCAAGCTGACCCAGGAGCAGATTTTCGACCCCGACGTGCTGTTCCACCGCATCGCCGTCGACCTGGTGCAGGTGCTGATCGCCTGCCTGCCGCTGGGCGTGGCGGTGATGATCGTGGCGCTGGCCTCGCCGCTGCTGGTGGGTGGCTGGCTGTTCAGCGCCAAGGCGTTCACGCCCAATTTCAACAAGCTCAATCCGATCAACGGCATCAGCAATATGTTCTCGAAGAACGCGCTGGTGGAGCTGGTCAAGGCCATCCTCAAAACCGTGGTGGTCGGCTTTGTCGCCTACCTGGTGGTGATGAAGTACAAGGACGCGGTGATCGGCCTGTCAGTCGAGCCGCTCAAGCTGGGCATCGGCCACGCGCTGAACATGCTGGCGGCCAGCTTCATGTTCATCGTCGGCGCGCTGGGCCTGATCGCCGCCATCGACGGCCCGTACCAGATGTGGCATTACGCCGACAAGCTGAAGATGACGCGCCAGGAACTGATCCAGGAATCCAAGGAGTCGGACGGCAATCCGCAAATCAAGGGCAAGATCCGCCAGCTGCAGCGCGAGATGGCCAAGCGCCGCATGATGGCCGACGTGCCGACCGCCGACGTCATCGTCACCAACCCGACCCACTACGCGGTGGCGCTGAAGTACAACGACGGCATGCGCGGCGCGCCGAAGGTGGTGGCCAAAGGCACCGACGAGGTGGCCGCCAAGATCCGCGAAATCGGCAAGGAGCACAAGGTGGCCTTGCTGGAAGCGCCGGCGCTGGCGCGCGCGCTGCACAAGCACACCGAGATCGGCGACGAGATTCCGGAGCAGCTGTACGCGGCCGTGGCCGAAGTGCTGGCCTATGTGTTCCAGCTGCGCGTGTTCAACCGCGGCGGCGGCAACCGTCCGGTCGAGCCGAAACAGCTCGACGTGCCGGCCACCATGGACCCGCTGAACCCGGCCTATATCCCCAAGCACGGCAAGCAAGCAGATTTGAATAACGGAGCATCCGCATGAACGCCCTCAGCAACGTGAAGTTACCGCCATGGCTGCAAGGCCTGGTGTCCACGCCGAACAAGGCCAGCCTGGCGGCGCCGATCCTGATCGTCATGCTGCTGGCGATGATGATCCTGCCGTTGCCGGCGTTCGTGCTGGACCTGTTCTTCAGCTTCAATATCGCGCTGTCGGTGATTGTGCTGCTGACCTCGCTGTACACGGTGAAACCGCTGGACTTCATGTCCTTCCCGACGATCCTGCTGGTATCGACCATGCTGCGCCTGTCGCTGAACGTGGCGTCAACCCGCGTGGTGCTGACCGAGGGCCACACCGGCGCCGACGCGGCCGGCAAGGTGATCGAGGCGTTCGGCCACTTCCTGATCGGCGGTAACTACACGGTCGGTATCGTGGTGTTCATCATCCTGACCATCATCAACTTCGTGGTGGTGACCAAGGGCGCGGGCCGTATCGCCGAGGTGGGCGCGCGTTTCGCCCTGGACGCGATGCCGGGCAAGCAGATGGCGATCGACGCCGACCTCAACGCCGGCCTGATCGGCGAGGCCGAGGCCAAGAAGCGCCGCAGCGAAGTATCGATGGAGGCCGAATTCTACGGCGCCATGGACGGCGCCTCGAAGTACGTGCGCGGCGACGCCGTGGCCGGCATCCTGGTGACGGTGATTAACGTCGTCGGCGGTCTGCTGGTCGGCCTGATCCAGCACGACATGCCGTTTGCCGACGCGCTGAAAAACTACACGCTGCTGGCCATCGGTGACGGCCTGGTGGCGCAGATTCCGTCGCTGGTGATTTCGATCGCGGCCGGTATCGTGGTCTCGCGCGTGGCCAGCGACCGCGACATCGGCGCCCAGCTGGTGGGCGAGCTGTTCGCCAAGCCGGAGGTGCTGTACATCACGGCCGGCATCATCGGCGGCATGGGCCTGATTCCGGGCATGCCGAACCTGGTGTTCCTGATGCTGGCCGGCTCGCTGGGCGGCGCGGCGTATCTGATGTCGAAGAAAAAAGTGGAGAAGGTGGCGGCCGAGACGGCGGCGGCGGAAGCGGCGGCGCCGGCCGCTGCGGCCGCGGCGGCCGAGCAGGAGGAGGCGACCTGGCAGGACATCATGCCGGTCGATACGCTGGGTCTGGAAGTGGGCTACCGCCTGATACCGCTGGTGGACAAGGCGCAAGGCGGCGAGCTGCTCAAGCGCATCAAGGGCATCCGCAAGAAGTTCGCGCAGGAGGTCGGCTTCCTGGCACCGCCGGTGCACATCCGCGACAACCTGGAGCTGAAACCGTCGGCCTACCGCATCGCGCTCAAGGGTGTCGAGGTCGGCACCGGCGAGGCTTATAACGGCCAGTTCCTCGCCATCAATCCGGGCATGGCGACCGGCACGCTGCAGGGCATGGTGACCACCGATCCGGCGTTTGGCCTGCCGGCGGTGTGGATCGACGCCAGCCTGCGCGACCAGGCGCAAAGCATGGGCTACACGGTGGTGGACGCCGGCACGGTGGTGGCGACCCACCTGAACCACCTGATCACCACGCATGCGTCGGAGTTGCTGGGCCGCGCCGAGGTGCAGGCGCTGCTGGATCACCTGGCCAAGGAGTCGCCGAAGCTGGTGGAGGATCTGGTGCCGAAGATGGTGTCGCTGGCAACCTTGCAGAAGGTGCTGCAGAACCTGCTGGCGGAGGGCGTGCACATCCGCGACATGCGCACCATTATCGAAACGCTGGCCGAGCACGCGGTGCACACGCAAGACGCCGGCGACCTGACCGCGCTGGTGCGCATCGCGCTGGGCCGGGCCATCGTGCAGCAGCTGTTCCCGGGCTCGGGCGAGCTGTCGGTGATGACGCTGGACAATCGCCTGGAGCGCTTGCTGATGCAGGCGCTGGCAGCCAGCGGTCCGGACGGTGCCGGCATCGAGCCCGGCCTGGCCGACACCATCGCCCAGCAGGCGGCGGCAGCCGCGCAGCAGCAGGAGGCGCTGGGGCTGACGCCGGTGCTGCTGGTGCCGGGTCCGCTGCGCGCCTTGCTGTCGCGCTTCCTGCGCCGTTCGCTGCCGCAGCTGAAGGTGTTGTCGCATGCCGAGATCCCGGAAAGCAAAACCATCCGTGTCACGGCGCTGGTGGGCCAGCAGCCGGGTTGAT
This sequence comes from Duganella sp. 1224, assembly GCF_013408245.1. Classification (GTDB taxonomy): domain Bacteria; phylum Pseudomonadota; class Gammaproteobacteria; order Burkholderiales; family Burkholderiaceae_D; genus Rugamonas. The sequence goes on along the minus strand of NZ_JACBYS010000002.1, from coordinate 191,212 downwards.
CCAGCGCGTCACGTCGGTCATGCAGGCAGCCTAGACTGCCTGCATGACGGATGATTACGACACGCCATGGAAGCAGCTGGTCACCGATCACTTCGCTGACTTCATGGCCTTCTATTTCAGCGACGCCCACGCGGCGATCGACTGGTCACGCCCGCCGGTTTTTCTCGATCAGGAATTGGCTGCGCTGTCGCCGGACGCGGCGCTCGGCAGGCGCTTGCTGGACAAGCTGGTGCGGGTCTACCTGCGCGATGGCGGCGAACAGTGGGTACTGGTGCACGTGGAAATGCAGGGCGCGCGCGAGGCCGGATTTGCCGAGCGGATTTTTGTCTACCATTACCGCGTCTATGATCACTACCGGCGTCCGCTGGCCAGCCTGGCGGTGCTGGCCGACCGCAGCGGCAGCTGGCGGCCGGCATCGTTTTCCTACGCGCTGCTGGGCTGCGAGATGCGCTTGATTTTTCCCATCGTCAAATTGCATGACTACGCGGATTCAATGGATCAGCTGCTGCTGCACGACAATCCCTTCGCCCTGATGACCGCCGCGCATTTGCTGACGCAGCAGACCCGCAATAAAGACCACCAGCGCCGCCTGGCGAAATGGCGCCTGACCAGGCTTCTGTATGAGCGGAATTGGGATAAGCGGCGTATTATGAATTTGTTCAAGGCGATCGACTGGATGATGCACTTGCCGGGCGGGATGCAAACCAGGTTCATGCGCGGCGCGGTCGAACTGCAAAGGAGAAAAGACATGACTTATTTGACCAGCCTGGAGCGCCATGCCATCGGCAAGGGACTGCGTCAGGGCCGCCGCAAGGGCTTGCAAGAGGGGCGTCAGGAAGGGCGTCAGCAGGGGTGGCAGGAAGGACGCCAGGAAGGCCGCCAGGAAGGCCGGGCCGGGCTGCTGCTGGAGATGTTGGCTACGCGCTTCGGACCGCTTGCACCGGCGGTGGTGCGGCAGGTGGTGGCGGCTGACGTGCAGCAGCTGTCGCGGTGGGCGTTGAACTTCGTCGACGCGGGTTCGCTGGACGAGGTTTTCCGCGACTGAAATACGGGCCATTTCCGCCGCTGTTCATCGGATCGTTTCCAGAGTGCATCGTCAATAATGGACACCATTGGAGTAGGGCGTTTTGCCATGGCAGACGCGCCACTCAACCTGGTTCCCTTGAGAGACGGTCATGAACGTTAAAAAATTTACCGCACCGACTTCGCGCGAAGCGCTGCGCAAAGTCCGCGAATCCCTCGGCCCTGACGCCGTGATCCTGTCCAACCGTCAATCCGACGGCATCGTTGAAATCCTCGCGCTGGCCAACGACGACGCCGCCTCGCTGGCCATGCCGGCCCCGCACTCGCCGATGGCCGAACCAGCACCGTCGCTCGACCTGGGGGCGCCGGCACCGGTCCTGTCCGCCGGCCGCGTCGAACCGCGTTTTGAAGACGAACTGCCGCACATGTCGCCGCCGGTGGCCGCGCCGCGCGCGGCCAGCCTGCCGCCGCAGCCGCAGCGCCGCGTGGTGGCCTCGCATTCCTCGCTGGCCACCAAGGTCGCCGCCGCGTCGGCGCCCGCCGCCATGCCGGCCGCCCAGCCGAAAGCCGCGCCCTCGCTGGACGCCAGCCAGATCGCCGCCCTGGTCAACGCCGCCGTCGCCAGCGCCAAGGACTCCGCCGCCATCGAAATGAACGGCATGATGAATGAAATCCGCGCCATGCGCGGCATGATGGAAACCCAGTTGGCCGAACTGTCGTGGGGCGCGACGCAAGCGCGCGAACCGCACAAGACCGCCGTGCTGCGCGAAATGCTGGCGGCCGGCTTCTCGGCCAGCCTGGCGCGCTACCTGATCGAAAAACTGCCGGCCGGCCGCGACGCCGCCGACAGCCTGCGCTGGATTAAAACCGTCCTCACGCGCAACCTGCAAACCATGGCCAACGAAGACGCGCTGATCGACCAGGGCGGCGTGTTCGCGCTGGTCGGCCCGACCGGTGTCGGCAAGACCACCAGCACCGCCAAGCTGGCCGCGCGCTGCGTCATGCGCCACGGCCCGGACAAGCTGGCCCTGATCACCACCGATGCCTACCGCATCGGCGCGCACGAGCAGCTGCGCATCTACGGCAAGATCCTCGGCGTGATGGTGCACTCGGTCAAGGACGAAGCCGACCTGCGCATCGCCCTCAAGGAACTGAAGAACAAGCACACGGTGCTGATTGACACCGTCGGCGTCAGCCAGCGCGACCAGATGGTCACCGAGCAGGTATCGATGCTGCAGGGCGCCGACGCCAACGTCAAGCGCCTGCTGTGCCTGAACGCCACCGCCACCCAGGACACCCTGAGCGAAGTGGTGCGCGCCTACCAGGGCAGCGGCCTGGCCGGCTGCATCATGACCAAGCTGGACGAGGCGGCCGCGATCGGCAACGCGCTGGACGTGGTGATCCGCCACAAGCTCAACCTGTTCTACGTGTCCAACGGCCAGCGCGTGCCGGAAGACCTGCACCTGGCCGACCCGGCCTACCTGATCGACCGCGCGTTCAAGCTCAAGCGCGAGCTGGTCAACACCCAATACCAGGACGCGGAGCTGCCTCTGCTGATGAGCAACGACAAGACGATGCGCGAGGTGCACCTTGGCTAACTTCAATTTCGACCAGGCGGAGGGCCTGCGCCGCATGCTGGCGGGGCCGCAGCCCCGCATCGTCACCTTCCTGTCGGCCACGCCGCAGGACGACAAGGGGTCCATGCTGGTCAACCTGGGCGCCTCGCTGTCGCGCGCCGGCAATGACGTGCTGGTGGTCGACGCCTGCGCCAGCGCGCACGGCGTGGCCAGCCGGCTCGGCGTCGATGGCGGCCACAGCCTGCTGAACGTGGCGCGCCAGGAATGCGCGCTGAACCAGGTGATCCACCAGGTGCCGCAGGGCTTTGCCGTGGCGTCGATGACGCGCGGCGCGGCACGCTCCGGCCCGGACGAGACGCGCCGCCTGGCCAAGGCCTTCGATGTGCTGGCCAAGCAGACCGGCATGGTGCTGGTCGACGGCGAATTCGACGGCGACGCCTTCCCGGTGCCGATCATGGCCAGCTCGGATATCGTCGTACAAGTTTCCAATAGCGCTACCTCGATCAAGGCGGCGTACAGTATGATTAAGCGCCTGAACCAGGAACTGGGGCGGCGGCCGTTCGGCATCCTGGTCACCGGCGCCTCTGAAGAGGAAGCGCGGGTGGTTTACGATAATATGGCACAGGCGGCAAGCCGTTACCTTGCCGTCAACCTGGTATCGATGGGATCGGTGCCGGCGGACGAGTACCTGCAACGCGCGGCGCGCCTGGGGCGCGCGGTGGTCGATGCGTTTCCGCTGGCGGGTGCTTCGGTCGCGTTCCGCCAGCTGGCGGGACGTTTTGCGCTGGGGGGACAACACCAACTGCGCGCTTGATTAAATCATAAATATTCGAATGTATACGGTAAAAGGGAAAGCGGACAAGGATACCTTACTGACGGAGCACATGCCGTTGGTCAAGCGCTTGGCCCACCACATGAAGGCGAAACTGCCGCCCAGCGTCGAAGTCGACGATCTGGTGCAAGCCGGAATGATCGGCCTGTTGGACGCCATCAGCCGTTACGAAGAAACCCACGGCGCACAATTTGAAACCTACGCGGTGCTGCGCATCCGCGGCGCCATGCTGGATGAATTGCGCAACAGCGACTGGCTGCCGCGCTCGCTGCGGCAGAACATGCGCAAGGTCGAGGCCGCCATGGCGACGCTGCAGCAGCGCCTGGGCCGACCGCCGAGCGAATCGGAAGTGGCCAAGTCGCTCAAGCTGTCGCTGGCCGACTACCAGGAAATGCTGGGCGACAGCGGCGGCCACCAGTTGGTGTATTACGAGGATTTCCACGACGACGACGGCAACGACAGCTTCCTCGACCGTTACGCGTCCGACGAAGAGGCCGACCCGCTGCGGTCCTTGCTGGACGGCGACTTCCGCCAGGCGGTGATCGACGCCATCGACGCCCTGCCGGAGCGCGAGAAGATGCTGATGGGCTTGTACTACGAAGAGGAGCTCAACTTGAAAGAAATTGGCGCCGTGATGGGCGTATCCGAATCGCGCGTATCGCAGTTGCATACGCAGGCCGTGGCGCGGCTGCGCGCCTCACTCCGGGAGCGGTCTTGGACTGGGCCAGCGTAGCCGGCGTGCTGCTGGCGCTGGTCGGCATCGTGGTCGGCCAGGGCATGGAGGGCGGCAAGGTCACTTCCTTGCTGCAACCGGCGGCCTTCGCCATCGTGGTGATCGGCACCTTTGGCGCGGTGCTGCTGCAGACCCGGCCACGCACGCTGTGGCGCGGGCTGCGCATGCTGCGGCTGGTGTTCGCGCCGCCCAAGGACGGCCGCGCCGCGCTGGCGCGCGAGATCAACGCCTGGAACCTGGCCGCGCGCCGTGACGGCCTGCTGTCGCTGGAGCGCTACATGCTGTCGTCCAAGGACCCGTTCAACGTCAAGGGCTTGCGCCTGATCGTCGACGGCATCGCGCCGGAAAAGCTGCGCCAGCTGCTGGACACCGAAATCACCGCCTACGAAACGGCCGAGCGCCAGGCGGTGCGCATCTGGGAATCGGCAGCCGGCTATTCGCCCACCATCGGCATCCTGGGCGCGGTGCTGGGCCTGATCCACGTGATGGAAAACCTGAGCGATCCCAGCAAGCTGGGCTCCGGCATCGCGGTGGCGTTCGTGTCGACCATTTACGGCGTCGGCCTGGCCAATCTGTTCTTCTATCCGGTGGCCAATAAGTTGAAGGCCATCGTTACCCAAGCCGTGCACCAGCAGGAAATCGCCGCCCAGGTGTTCTACGACATTGCCACCGGCGACCACACGCGCGTCATCGACGAGCGCATCGCCACGCTGATGCGGGATCACTGATCATGCAGTACCGCCGCGCCCGCAAAAAGTTCGACGACGAGCCGGAAAACCACGAGCGCTGGCTGATTTCCTACGCCGACTTCATCACCTTGCTGTTTGCCTTCTTCGTGGTGATGTACGCGATTTCGGCGGTCAACATCGGCAAGTACAAGGTGTTTTCGGATGCGCTGGGCAATGCCTTCGGCGGCCAGGGCTCGGCCACGCCGGTCAATACGCAAGTGCAGAACCTGCCCATCCCCAATCCCGGCCTGAAGCGCCGCACCGAGCTGCTGCGCAAGGAAAAGGAGCAGATGACCAAGCTGGCGCAGGATTTGTTGTCGACCATGGCGCCGCTGGTCAAGGAGGGCAAGGTGCGGGTGACGCAGAATTCGCGCGGCGTCAGCGTCGAGATCAATGCGTCGGTGCTGTTCGATCCGGGCGAGGCCAAGCTGATGCCGGAGTCGGTGGAGGCGCTGCGCGCGGTGGCGGCGCTGCTCAAGGAGGACAGTCATGACGTGCAGGTGGAGGGGCATACGGACAATCAGCCGATCGCCAATCCGCGCTATCCGTCCAACTGGGAGTTGTCGTCGGTGCGCGCCAGCAGCGTGGTGCGCCTGTTTATTGATGCCGGCGTGGCGCCGGCGCGGTTGACGGCAGTGGGCTACAGCTCCAACCAGCCGGTGGCCGATAACGACACGCCGCAGGGCCGCGCACGCAACCGGCGCGTGGCGGTGACGATTCTGTCCGGGATTCCCGATCCGAGCACCGAGGTGCCCACCACTCCCGCGCCGTAACCCCAGGCCACATCGGGTCTGAGCCCGTACGGGGGGGGGGGCAGACCCTGGTAGGCGAAGTGCGGGGTGAAGTTAGCCGGCCAGGAAGCCGCGGCTGCGCGGCAGCGTGGTGGAGACGCCGCCCGGACCGTAGAAGTTGTTGCTGGCCGCCCCTTGCGGACGCAGCGCCTGCAGCGCGTCCTGGGTCTGGCCCATTTGCTTATTGATCAGTACGCCATTCACGCGGTTCAGCTCCTTGGCCTCGCGCGTGTGCTTGAGCAGCGCTTGCCACAGCGTCTCCGATTCCGCGCGCGCCTCGCCGCTGGCGGCGATCCACGCGTCCATGCCGGCTTCCTCGGCCGGGAAGCCGCACTTGCCCAGCGAGCGGTGGCGTTGCGCCGACAACAGGGTCATCTGCGTGACCAGCGCGGTCTTGCGGGTGGTGACGGCCGGCAGGCCCTCGATGTCCGCCGCCACCAGCAGTTGCTGTTCCTGCCGCAGCACATCCAGCAGGGTGGACATGATCTGTGCTTCTTCGCGCAGGCTGTTCAGCGGGGTGACGGTGGTCATGACTATCCTATCGTTTTCTTGAGTGCAGCAGATCCTTGACGGTGTCCAGCAAGCCATCCGCTACTTTTTCCGAGTTGACCTGGAACTGGCCATCGGCAATCGCCAACTTGATGCGCTCGACTTTCTTGGTGTCGAACACGGCGTTGGCACCGCTGGCCGAACTGGCCGCCATCGCCTGGCCTTGCGGCGACAGGCGGACATTGTCCGACGCCACATTCGACGGCGCCGCTTCCGCTGCCTTGTCCGCGCCGCGCGCGGTGGAGCTGGTGGCGGCAGGCGTCGACGGCAGGCCGGGCGTGCTCTTTAATGTATCGTTAATTTTCACAACTTTTCCTTCTCAGCGAGGAGGTCGAAACTCCGGGATCTGAGTCGGTAACGGCGGCTTGGCGCCAAACTTTAGGCAGATCGGCAGCCACATCTTGCTCAAAATGCTACCTCGACCATGCCGCCGGTCTTGGCGATGCCGGTGATCTGCTGGCCATTGCCGGTTTTCACCTGCACCACCTGGCCGTCGCCGGCCGTGCTCATCGCCCGGCCCTCGGCCGACACGCTGAAGCCGTTGCCGCTCGACACCAGGCGCACCAGTTGGCCGGACTGCACCACCGGCTTGCTGCGCAGCGTGTCCAGCCGCAGCGGCGTGCCCGGCGGCAGCGACACGGTGGCGCTGCGGCCGATCACCTGGCTGGCATCGGTGGCCACGCCGGCCGGCAACATGGTCAGATCGCCCTTGAGGGTGGTCAGTTGGTTGGCGTCGATCGGCTGGCCCTGCACCAGCGGCGCGGCGGCGGCGATGTATTCGCCCACTACCGTTACGTTGGCTTGAATATATACCGTCCACGTGGAAGGCGTCGCACAGCGTACGCCGACCGTGGTTTTGCCCCAGGCGCGCGCGCCGGGCATGAAGAAGGCTTGCGGCTCGGGGCAGGCGGCCAGCGTCATGCGCGGGTCGATGGCGCCGACGGTGACCGTGACCTGGCCCGGCAGGCCGCCGGCCTGCACCTGCAGGAATTGCTCGACCGTATGCTTGATGACGGCCAGGTCCTGGCGCCCGGTCTGGGCGGCGGCCGGGCCGCTCAGCGCGGCGGCCAGCAGGGCAAGTGGGAGCAGACGTGGTTTCATGGTGATGGTTTCCCGTTCAATGCTGCCATCATAGTCTGGCGGTCTGAACTTGAAGCGTGGAATAAGGCCGGGAAACCGGTGCTTATCCCTCGATGGTTACGGCGGGCAACTCCGTATCATCGATCCTGTCATCAATGTGGAAGGGGAGCGGATCATGCTCGGCAGCAAGTTAGACGATTATTTTCGCTTTAATGAAACGGCACTGAGCCTGCGCTCGACCCGCCAGTCGGTGCTCGCCTCCAATATTGCCAACGCCGACACGCCGAATTACAAGGCGCGCGACATCGACTTCAGCAGCGCCATGCAGGCCGCGCTGGACAAGGCCAACCCCAACGCCCAGCAGTCGCTGCGCACCACGGCGCCCAAGCATTACCCCAACCCCCTGCAAGACGCCGGTACGCTGGCCGACGGCACGCCGCTGCTGTACCGCGGCGTGATCCAGGGCGCGGTGGACGGCAACACGGTCGACATGGATGTCGAGCGCAACCAGTTCGCCGACAACGGCATCCGCTATGAGGCCGGCATCGGCGCCATCAACGGCCAGATCAAGGCGATGATGGCGGCGATCCAGTCCGGGAGCTAAGCATGTCACTGTTTAATATTTTTAATGTTTCCGGTTCTGCCATGAGCGCGCAGTCGCAGCGGCTGAACGTGGTGGCCTCCAACCTGGCCAACGCCGACAGCGCGACCAGCGCCAGCGGCGAGGCCTACCGCGCGCGCCAGGTGGTGTTCGAGGCCACCACGCCGACCAACGGCGGCGCCTCCACCGGCGTGCGCGTCAAGCAGGTGGTGGAGGACCAGTCGCCGATGAAGATGGTGTACGACCCCAAGCATCCGGCCGCCGACGAGAACGGCTACGTCACCATGCCCAACGTGAACGTGGTGGACGAGATGGTCAACATGCTGTCGGCCTCGCGCTCCTACCAGAACAATGTGGAAACCATGAACGCGGCGAAAACGCTGCTGTTGAAAACCCTGACCATCGGTCAGAACTAATCAGAGGCCATCATGACCGTAAGCGGAATTTTTGACACGCCCGCCGCAGCGAACGTCAATACTGTCAACAACACCAGCAAGACCACCGCGACCGACGACGTCCAGGCGGACCAGGACAAGTTCATGAAGCTGCTGGTGACGCAGCTGCAGAACCAGGACCCGCTGAACCCGATGGACAACGCCGCCATGACCAGCCAGCTGGCCCAGCTGTCGACCGTGACCGGCATCAACAAGGTCAACGCCACGCTGGAAACGCTGCGCACCGACATCGCCAACACCCAGTCGCAAAGCGCGATCGGCCTGATCGGCAAGGGCGTGCTGGTGGCAGGCAAGGGCGTCGAGCTGAGCAGCAGCAAGGCCGATGACGGCACCGTCACCAAGTCCAGCGTGCTGGGCTTCGACCTGGCCTCGGCGGCGCAGAACGTCAGCATCGCCATCCAGGACAGCAGCGGCAAGACGGTGCGCACCATGACCATGACCAATGCCGACGTCGGCACCTACCCGATCACCTGGGACGGCACCAAGGACGACAAGAGCGTGGCCGCCGACGGCAAGTACACCTTCACCGTCACCGCCACCAGCGGCGGCAAGACGCTGACCGACGCCACGCCGCTGCAACTGGCGGCGGTGGCCAGCGTGTCGACCGGCAGCGGCGGCGTCAAGCTGAATACCTCGCTCGGGCACTTCGCCATGAGCGACATCAAAGAAGTTCTGTAAGCAGTCATCACCAATAGGGGAATACCATGTTCCAACAAGGACTGAGCGGCTTGAATGCTGCATCCAAATCGCTGGACGTTATCGGCAACAACATCGCCAACGCCAGCACCGTGGGCTTCAAGGCATCGCAAGCGCAGTTTGCCGACTTGTACGCCAATTCGCTGAATGGCGTGTCGGGCAATAATCCCGGTATTGGTGTGTCGGTGTCGAAGCTGGCGCAGCAGTTCACGCAGGGCAATATCGAAACCAGCAGCAATCCGCTGGACGTGGCCATCAACGGCGGCGGTTTCTTCCGCCTGGTGGTCAACGGCGCGGTCGAGTATTCGCGCAATGGCCAGTTCCACGAGGACAATACCCACACGCTGGTCAACGCGCAAAATGCCGTGCTGACCGGCTACCTGGCCAACAAGGATGGCGTCATCCAGTACGGCGCGCCGGTGCCGCTGACGCTGGACAAGTCCGACCTGAAGCCGGTCGAGACCACCACCGCCTCGTTTGCCATGAACCTGAGCTCGGCCGAAAAGGTGCCGGCCAAGGTGCCGTTCGACGCCAATGATCCGACCACCTACAACACCCGCACCGACACCACCGTCTACGACAGCCTGGGCACGGCGCACACCATGACCAACTATTTCGTCAAGACCGACGCCAACACCTGGGACGTGTACAGCGCCGCCGACGGCAAGGAAGTGGTGTCGGCCGGCGTGGCCGCCGCGCTCAGCACCGACCAGCCGACCATCGACGCCCGCAACCTGTACAACGACGCGGTGCGCACGACGCCGCCGGACGCCACCCAGATCGCCCAGGCCGCGTTCAACTACGCGTCGGCGGCGTACCAGGCGATGACCGCGGCGGCCCAGGTGCCGCCGGCCGCCGCCTCGCAGGCGCAGCTGGACGCGCTGACCGCCGCCTTTACCGCGCTGGACCCGACCTCCAGCGGCCAGATCACCGGCATGACGCCGGACGACATCAACGCCAAGCTGGCGGCGGCGCTGACCGTGCCGGCGGTGAAGAGCGGCACGCTGCTGTTCACCAAGAGCGGCGTGCTGGACCCGCAGGCCATGGCCCAGCTGCCGACCCCGCAGACGCTGCCATTCCAGATCACGCTGCCGATCTTCCCGGACACCGGCGCCCAGCAGCCGATGACCGTGGCCGCCACGTTCGACAACATCACCCAGTACGGCAGCGTCACCAACCCGCAGCCGGCGAAGCAGAACGGCTACTCGGCCGGTTCCTGGCAGCGCTACTCGATCGACGAGAACGGCGTGATCCTGGGCCAGTACAGCAACGGCAAGTCGCGCCCGATGGGCCAGATCGCGCTGGCCAACTTCGCCAGCGTCGACGGCCTGACCCCGCTGGGCAACAATGCCTGGGCGGAAAGCTCGGCCTCCGGCCAGCCGGTGGTGGGCGTGCCGAACGCCGGCTCGATGGGCCAGCTGCGCTCGTCCGCCGTGGAAACCTCGAACACCGACCTCACCGCCGAGCTGGTCAACATGATCACAGCGCAGCGCGTCTACCAGGCCAATGCGCAGACCATCAAGACCGAGGACTCGATCCTGCAGACGCTGGTGAACCTGCGCTAACGGAGTCAGCCATGGACCGCCTGATCTACACGGCGATGACCGGGGCGCGGCACGTGATGGAGCAGCAGGCCACCGTGTCCAACAACCTGGCCAACGCCACCACCACCGGCTTCCGCGCCCAGCTCGATACGTTCCGGGCGGTGCCGGTGGTGTCGGAGGGGCTGCCGACGCGCGCCTTCGTGGTCGACTCGACGGTCGGCACCGACTTCCGCGCGGGGCCGATCGAGACCACCGGGCGGCCGCTCGACATCGCCATCCGCGACCAGGGCATGCTCGCGGTGCAGTCGGCCGACGGCTCCGAGGCCTATACCCGCAACGGCAGCCTGAAGATCACCGAGAACGGCATCCTGCAGACCACCAGCGGGCAGACCGTGATCGGCGACGGCGGCCCGATCGCGGTGCCGCCGGACACCAAGATCGCCATCGCCAGCGACGGCACGGTCAGCGTGGTCAACGACAACTACGAGCCCGGCCCGTCCAACGTGCTGGGCCGCATCAAGCTGGTCAATCCGGACACCAAGACGCTGCTGCGCGGCGACGACGGCCTGTTCCGCCAGGCCGACGGCACGCCGGCGCAGAACGACCCCAACGTGCGCGTGGTGGACGGCGCGGTCGAGGGCAGCAACGTCAATCCGGTCGATTCCATGGTCAACATGATCAGTCTGGCAAGGCAGTTTGAAATGCAAATGAGCCTGATGAAGAACGCCGAGAATAACGCCGCAAAAGCCACCCAGATCCTCGCTTTGAGTTGATGGCGGCTCCCGCATAATGCTGGCATGGGATGAACAGTCTTGAGGTTCATCCGGCATTGGGAGAAGCATCATGATACGTTCGTTATGGATCGCCAAAACTGGCATGGAAGCGCAGCAGACGCAGATGGACGTCACGTCCCACAATCTGGCCAACGTCAGCACCAACGGCTTCAAGAAATCCCGCGCGGTGTTCGAAGACCTGCTGTACCAGAACATCCGCCAGCCCGGCGCGCAATCGTCGCAGCAGACCAACCTGCCGTCCGGCATGCAGCTCGGCACCGGCGTGCGCACCGTCGCCATCGAGCGCATCCATACCCAGGGCAACCCGCAGTCGACCGGCAATGACAAGGACATCATGGTCAACGGCAGCGGCTTCTTCACCGTGCTGCTGCCGGACGGCACCACCGCCTACACCCGCGACGGCTCCTTCCAGCGCGACCAGAACGGCCAGATGGTGACCTCGGAAGGCTTTGTGCTGCAGCCGGCCATCACCATCCCGATCACCGCGCAGTCGATCACCGTGGCGCGCGACGGCACGGTGTCGGTCAACATCGCCGGCACCAACGGCGCCACCACCACCCAGCAACTGGGCAGCCTGCAGCTGGCCACCTTCATCAACCCGACCGGGCTGGAGTCGAAGGGCGAGAACCTGTACGTCGAGACCACCGCCTCCGGCGCGCCGCAGCAGAACACGCCGGGCACCAATGGCACCGGCCTGATCCTGCAGGGCTATGTGGAAACCTCCAACGTCAACGTGGTGGAGGAGATGGTCAATATGATCCAGACCCAGCGCGCGTACGAGATCAATTCCAAGGCCATCACCACCTCCGACCAGATGCTGCAACGGCTGACGCAGCTGTAAGGACACGCCATGAAACACGCTCTCTCCCTCGCCGCCGTGGTTCTGCTGAGCGCCTGCTCGGCCACGCCGACCTCGATCGTCAGCGCGCCGATGACCGCGCGCCCGCTGACCACCGAACAGATGCAGGCGGTGCCGAACAACGGCGCCATCTACCAGCCGGCCGCCTTCCGCCCGGTGTTCGAAGACCGCCGCGCGCGCCACGTCGGCGACGTGCTGACGCTGGTCATCACCGAGCGCACCTCGGCCAACAAGGCCGGCACCGCGTCGGGCAACAAGTCGGGCAGCGTCAGCGCCACCCTGCCGGGCAAGCTCAACAGCACCTTCGGCAACCCGCTGACCGCCGCCACCACCAACACCTACACCGACGGCGACAACCAGACCGCCAGCAACGCCTTCACCGGCACCATGGGCATCACCGTGGTCGAGGTGCTGAGCAACGGCAACCTGATCGTCGCCGGCGAGAAGCAGATCGGCATGAACAAGGGCACCGAGTACATCCGCTTTTCCGGCATGATCAACCCGGACAGCATCGCCACCGGCAACACCGTGCAATCGACCGCGGTGGCCGACGCCCGCGTCGAGTACCGCACCGCCAACCATATCGACCGCGCCGAGCTGTCCTCGATGGCATCGCGCTTCTTCCAAAGCCTGCTGCCGTTCTGATGACCATGAAAACCACGATCAAAGCCGCGCTGCTGTTGAGCCTGTCGTTGCTGGCGCCGTACAGCCAGGCCGAGCGCATCAAGGACCTGGCCAGCATCGCCGGCGTGCGTAACAACCAGTTGCTGGGCTATGGCCTGGTGGTCGGCCTGGACGGGTCGGGCGACCAGACCACGCAGACGCCGTTCACCGTGCAAAGCGTGATTTCGATGCTGCAGCAGTTGGGCGTCAACCTGCCGCAGGGCGGCACCCAGCTGCAACTGAAAAACGTCGCGGCGGTGATGGTGACCGCGACGCTGCCGCCGTTCGCCCAGCCGGGCCAGCAGCTCGACATCACCGTGTCGTCGATGGGCAACGCCAAGAGCCTGCGCGGCGGCACCTTGCTGATGACGCCGCTCAAGGGCGCCGACGGCCAGGTGTACGGCATGGCGCAGGGCAATGTGCTGGTCGGCGGCGTCGGCGTGCAGGCCGGCGGCGGCGGCGGCGGCGGCAGCTCGCTGACCGTCAACCACCTGAGCGTGGGCAAGATTTCCGGCGGCGCCACCGTCGAGCGCGCGGTCGCCACCAACCTGGGCGAAGGCAATATGATCAAGCTCGAGCTCAACAATGCCGATTTCGCCACCGCCAGCCGCGTGGTCGAGGCCATCAACGACAAGTACGGCGCCGGCATCGCCTACGCGCTGGACAGCCGCGTGATCCGCGTCCAGGCGCCCAGCAGCAGCGACCAGCGGGTCAGCTTCATCGGCACGCTGCAGGACATGCAAGTCAATCCGGCCGAGCAGCCGGCCAAGGTCATCATGAACGCCCGCACCGGCTCGGTGGTGATGAACCGCGCGGTGACGCTGGATACGTGCGCCATTTCCCACGGTAATCTGTCAGTATCGGTCAACGCCGACACCCAGGTCAGCCAGCCGAACCCGCTGTCGGGCGGCCGCACCGTGGTCACCCAGAACCCGCAAGTTGGCATCAAGCAAGATGGCGGCAAGGTCATGCTGGTCAAGGGCGGCGCCTCGCTGGCGGACGTGGTCAAGGCCCTCAACGCCATCGGCGCCACGCCGCAGGATCTGCTGTCGATCCTGCAGGCAATGAAGTCGGCCGGCGCGCTGCGCGCCGAACTGGAAATCATTTAAGCAGGTGCCACCATGAGCAGCTCCACTTCCCCCACCAATGATCTGAGCGGCAAGTTTGCGCTGGATGTCCGGGACATGGGCAGCCTCAAGCAGTCGGCCCGCGCCGGCAGCCCGCAGGCGCTGAAGTCGGCCGCCACGCAGTTCGAGGCCATGTTCGTCAACATGATGATGAAGAGCATGCGCGAGGCGACGCCGCAGGACGGCATGATGGACAGCCAGCAGAGCAAGACCTTCCAGACCATGCTGGACCAGCAGACCAGCCAGAACATTGCCAAAAAGGGCATCGGCCTGGCCGACATGCTGGTGCGCCAGCTCAACAAGCAGACCGACGCCCAGGCGCTGGCGCTGGGCGGCGAGGCCGGCGACAAGACCAGCGGCGCCAACGCCGGCAGTTTCGCCGGCATGGCCAGCCTGATGGACGCCAAGCTGCAGCGCGCCATCGCCGCCGCCGGCGGCAACGCGGCCGCCAAGGCCAGCGCCGCCACCAGCGCCACCAGCGCCACCGATAGCGCCGCCGCCAAGGGCTCGCAGGCGCCGCACGTGCGCAGCTTCCAGGATAAACTGGCGGCGCACGCCGAGGAGGCCAGCAAGAGCACCGGCATCCCGGCCAAGTTCATGCTGGGCCAGGCGGCGCTGGAATCCGGCTGGGGCAAGCGCGAGATCAAGGGCCGCGACGGCACCAACAGCCACAACCTGTTCGGCATCAAGGCCGGCAGCGACTGGAAGGGCAAGGTGGTCGAGGCCACCACCACCGAATACGTCAACGGCAAGGCCCAGACCCGCGTCGAGCGCTTCCGCGCCTATGACAGCTATGCCGACAGCTTCAAGGATTACGCGAATTTGCTTGCGAGCAACCCCCGCTATGAAAAAGTGCTGGCCAGCGCGGGCGACGCCGCCAGCTTCGCCCAGGGCCTGCAGAAGGCCGGTTACGCCACCGACCCGAATTACGCGGTCAAGCTGACCAGCATCATCAAGCGCTCGCTGGCTGGATGATCAAGTTTCGGCAAAAGCTGCCGTAAACCATTCTACTTAAAGCGAAACTATCATGAGTCTTCTCAGCATCGGTAAAAGCGGTTTGTTGGCTGCCCAGGTCGGCTTGTCGACCACCAGCAACAACATCACCAACGCCAATACCCCCGGCTACAGCCGCCAGGTGGCGATCCAGGGCGACACCGGCACCCAGTACCAAGGCTTCGGCTATGTCGGCACGGGCACCGAGATCCAGGCCGTGCGCCGCTATTACGATAACTTCCTGGCCACCTCGCTGCGCAACGCCGAGGCCAACCAGGCCTCGCTGGACGCCTACAGCAACCAGATCAGCCAGATCGACAACCTGCTGGCCGACCCCACGGCCGGCCTGTCGCCGGCGCTGCAGGACTTCTTCAGCGGCGTGCAGGATGCCACCGCCAATCCGGCCTCGGCCGCCGCGCGCCAGTCGCTGCTGTCCAACGCGCAGTCGCTGGCCTCGCGCTTCCAGGGCATGAGCGCGCGCCTGACCGAGATCGCCTCCGGCGTCAATGCGACCATCGCCAACAATGTCAGCGAGATCGATTCCTACGCCAGGCAGATCGCCGCCATCAACAACACCATCGCCGGCCAGACCACCAGCACCGCCGAGCCGAACGACCTGCTGGACAAGCGCGACCAGCTGTTGACCGAGCTGAACAAGCTGATCAAGGTGAACGTCACGCCGGGCGACAACAATATGCTGAACGTGTCGTTCGGCACCGGCCAGCCGCTGGTGGTGGGCAACGTGGCGTCGCAACTGGCGACGCAGCCGTCGCCGACCGACCTCAGCCGTGTGACCATCGGCTTCCAGTCGCCCAACGGCAACTTCAGCGTGCTGCCGGATGCGATGTTCACCGGCGGCCAGCTGGGCGGCCTGATGGAGTTCCGCAATGGCGCCCTCGACCAGGCGCAAAACGCGCTGGGGCAGGTGGCCGCCAGCCTGGCCACCGCCTTCAACGCCCAGCACAAGCTGGGCCAGGACCAGAACGGCGACCTCGGCACCAACTTCTTCAACCCGATCGAGGCCTATGTCGGCATCAACACCCGCAACTCGCCGTCCAGCACGGCCGAGGTGAAGGCGACCGTGACCGACGCCAGCGCGCTGACCGCCAGCGATTACAGCGTCGACTGGGACGGCACCAATTTCAACGTCACCCGCAAGAGCGACGGCAAGGTCACGCAGATCAATCCCTTCCCGCAAACCACGCCGCAGGTGATCGACGGCGTGTCGTACAGCATCACCGGCACGCCGGCCGCCAACGACAACTTCCTGGTGCGGCCGACCTACAACGCCGCCGCCAGCCTGTCGGTGGCGATCACCGACACCACCAAGATCGCGCTGGCGGCGCCGGTCGCCACCGCCGTGCCGACCACCAACGCCGGCAACGCCAAGATCAGCGCCGGCAGCGTCGACCAGAATTACCTGACGCCCGGCAACGCGCTGACCGCGCCCGCCACGCTGACCTTCGACAAGGCCAGCGGCACCCTGTCCGGCTTCCCGGCCGGCCAGGACGTCACGGTCACCGTCAACGGCACGCCAACCGTGTACCCGGCCGGCACGCCGGTGCCGTACAGCGACGGCGCCAGCATCAGCTTCGGCGGCGTCAGCTTCACCATCAGCGGCACGCCGGCCGACCAGGACACGTTCACGGTCGGCCCCAACACCAGCGGCGTCGGCGACAGCCGCAATGGCGCGCTGCTGGGCGCGCTGCAGACCAAGAACGTGATGAACAACGGCACCGCCACCTTCCAGACCAGCTACGCGCAGATGGTCAACTTCATCGGCACCAAGGCGCGCGAGGCGCAGATCAGCGGCACCGCCGCCGACGCCTCGGTCAAGCAGGCCACGGCGCAGCAGCAGAGCGTGTCCGGCGTCAACCTGGATGAGGAAGCCGCCAATCTGCTGCGCTATCAGCAAGCCTACCAGGCCAGCGGCAAGGTGATGCAGGTGGCCAGCCAGTTATTCGATACCTTGTTGAGTATCGGCACTTGAGGAATGAAGAAAGAATAGGGTAGCTCTATGGTTATGCGCATCAGCACCAGAACGATTTTCGACACCGGGTCGCAGCAGATCACGTCGCTCAGCTCGGCCATGGCGCGCACGCAGCAGCAGCTGTCCACCGGGCGCAAGAACCTGACCGCGGCCGACGATCCGATCGCCAGCGCGCGCGCGCTGGAGGTCACGCAGTCGCAGTCGCTCAACACCCAGCTGGGCACCAACCGCGCCAACGCGCGCGGCGTGCTGTCGGTCGAGACCACGGCGCTGGCCAGCGTCACCGGCCTGCTGCAGGACATCAAGGATCTGGCGGTGAAGTCCGGCAACGGTTCCTACACCGACGCCGACCGCCAGTCGGTGGCGACCGAGCTGGAGGGCAAGCTGGCCGACCTGCTGGGCATCGCCAACACCGCCGACGGCGTCGGCGGCTATGTGTTCTCCGGCTACAAGTCGACCACCTTGCCGTTTACCAAGACCGCCACCGGCGCCGACTACCAGGGCGACCAGGGCCAGCGCTCGCTGCTGGTGGGCACCACGCGCACGGTGCCGATCACCGACTCCGGCGCGGCCGTGTTCGAAGCCAACCCGACCGGCAACGGCACGTTTGTGACCAAGCCCGATCCGGGCAACGTCGGCCGCGGCGGCAGCGGCATCATCAGCGCCGGCTCGGTCAAGGACGCCACCCAGCTGACCGGCCATCAGTACCAGATCAGCTTCCAGGTGGTGCCGGCCACGCCGGGCACGCCCAAGCAAACCACCTACACGGTGACCGACACCACCACCGGCAATCCGGTGCCGCCCACGCCGGTGCCGGCCGTGCCGCAAGCCTATGTGAGCGGCCAGAACATCACGTTTGACGGCGTGCAGTTCGATATCCAGGGCGACCCGGCCGACGGCGACAGCTTCACGGTCGAGCCGTCGACCAAGCAGTCGGTGTTCACCACGGTGCAGAGTTTTATCGACCAGCTGCGCCAGCCGGGTTCGGGCCCGGCCGGGCAGGCCAGCCTGAATAATCTGCTCAACCAGTTGCAGGTGAATATCGACAACGCGGCGGAAAACGTGTCCTCGGTCAACTCGGCGGTGGGCGCGCGGCTGAAGGAGCTGGATTATCTGGACAGTTCGGGCGATGACGCCGGCCTGCAGTATGCCACCACGTTGTCGAACCTGCAGGATCTGGATTACACGGCGGCCATTTCGCTGTTCACCCAGCAGCAGACCACGCTGACGGCGGCGCAGAAATCGTTCACCACCATGTCGGGGCTGTCGCTGTTCAATTACATCAGCTGAGGTTTGCGGCAGCGCTGACACCCGCACACCGCTGCGGCCAGGGTCTGACCCCGTACGGGGTCAGACCCTTTGGTTTTGGGGCTGGCGCTTACTTGGCCGCCAGGATGGCGTGGGTGGTGGCTTGCTTGCGCAGCCAGTCGTCGTGCTGGGCCGTGGCCGTGCCGCTGAGGGCGGACGTGGCCTGGTAGTGCCGCAGCTCGCTGGCCAGCGCGGCGACCTGGCCGCTGAGGCCGCTCGCGGCCGGGGTCGTCTCCAGCCGCGCGCCGGCCGCGGCCGTGGCGGCGTTGGCGCCGGCCTGCTGGTAGCCGCTGATCGCCGCGCTGAGCGCGCTGGTGTCGCCGGCGCGCGCCGCCTGGAACCACACGTCCGCCACCTGGTGCGTGCTGCCGTCGGTGCTGGTATAGCCCGAGCGCAGGCCGATCCAGTTGCCATGGTCGAAGTCCTTCACGCCCTGCGCCGCCACCGCCAGGCTGGCGATGTGCAACTGCGCCAGCGTCTTCAGCTCGTCGGCCTGGCTGACGCCGTCCGCGTTGGCGTCGACCCACACGCGCAGGTCGCCGAACTGCGCGTCCTTGCTGTCGACCACGCCATCGTGGTTGGTGTCGAGCTCGCCCAGCGCGGCAAAGCCGTTGGCGGCCTTGCCGGCGCCGCTGTTGGTGCCGGTGCCGAACAGCTCGGTGCCATCGTTGATGACGCCGTCACCATTGCGGTCCAGGGCCAGCAGGCCGTCGCCCGAGCCCACCCAGCCGGTATTGACCTTGTTGCCATCGCCACGGATGTCAAACTGCACGCCGGCGTTGATGTTCAGCGTGTTGATGCCCAGGCCATCCAGATCCAGCACCAGCGGGCTGGCGGTCAGCGCCGCCAGCTGGTCGGTCGACAGCGACGACTTCTGCGGATTGGCCAGCAGCGCGTTGGCCTGCGCCATGCTGAGCGCGGCCAGCTGGTCGGTGGTCAGCGCCTTCAGCTGGGTCGCGATCAGCGACTTCAGCTGGCCGGTGGTCATGGCCTTGAACTGGTCGGCGCTGAGCAGCTGCACGGTGGCCGCCTTCAGGCCGACCAGCTGCGCGGTCTTCAGCGCGGCGACGTCGGTGGCGTCCAGCGACGTGACCTGGTCGGAGTTGAGGGCGTTCAGCGCATTGGCCGACAGCGCGCCGATGTCGGCGGTGTTCAGCGTGGCGAGCTGGTTGGTGGTCAGGCCCAGCACCTGGGTCGAGGTCAGCGCCGCCAGCTGGCGCGTGGTCAGCGTGTCGAACAGGCTGTCGCCCAGCGCGCCCACCTGGTCCGAGGTCAGGCCCGGGATCTGCGTGGTGGTGAAGCCGGCCAGCGTGCTCATGCCGCCGAGCTGGTCGGTGGTCAGGCCCTTGATCTGATTGGCGGTCAGCGCCGACAGCGCGCGCGTCGACAGCGCGTTGAGCTGGGTCGCGGTCAGCGCCGCCAGCTGGGCCGTCTTCAGCGTGGTGATCTGCGCGCTGGTCAGGCCGCCCACCGACGTCACGCTCAGCAGCGGGATCTGGTCGGTGGTCAGGAAGGCCAGCGTCAGGCCGCTGGCCTGCTGGGTGCTGAGGTTGCTCAACTGGTCGGTCGACAGGGCCGCCACCTGGGCCGCCTTCAGCGCCGCCATCTGCGACGAGCGCAGCGACTGGAAGCTGTCGTCGTCCAGCGCGCCCAGCTGGTCGGAGGTGAGCGCCGCCACCTGGGTGTCGCTCAGCGCGCCCAGCGTCGACAGCGCGTTCAGCTGGTCGGTGTTGAGCGCCTTGATGTCGGCCGCCGTCAGGCCCAGCAGTTGCGCCGACTTGATGCCGGACAGCTGGTCGACGGTCAGCGCGCTGACTTGCGCGGTGTTCAGCGTGCCCAGCTGGACGCTGCTGAAGGCCGCCACGTCCTCCGCTTCCATGATGACGATCTGGTCGGTGGTCAGGCCGGACAGCGAGGTCAGCGCGATCGACCGCACTTGCGCGGTGGTCAGCGCGATGATCTGGTCGGTGCCCAGGCTCTGCAGCTGGGTCTTGGTCAGCGACGCCACCTGGGCGGTGCGCAGCGTGGCGATGTGGGTGGCGTCCAGCGACAGCAGCTGGTCGCTGGTCAGCGCGCTGAACTGCGCGGTGGTCAGCGGGTTCAGCGTGCTCAGGCCGCTCAGCTGGTCGGTGCTCAGGGCCTTGATCTGCGGCGCCGTCATGGCGGCGATTTCGCCGGTGCTGAGCTGCCCCATCTGGTCGACCGTCAGCAGGCTGATCTGGGCGGTGCTGAGCGCGGCGAACTGGTTGGTCTTCAGGCCGGCCAGGTCTTCCTGCTCCATGGTTTGCAACTGGTCGCTGCTGAGGGCACGGATCGCATCCGTGCTCAACGCGCGCCACTGCGCCACCGACAGCGCCTGCGTCTGGTGGGTGTTGAGGGTAATGATCTGCTTGCTCGACAGCGCCGCGATCTGGGCCGTGGTCAGCGACTGCAGCTGGGTGTCGTTCAGCTGGCTGAGGTTGTCCGTGCTCAGCGCCGGCAGCTGCTTGGTGCTGAGCCAGCCGAGCTGGAACAGCGCCAGCTGGTCCGAGCTCAGCGCGGCCACCTGGGCGGTGGTCAGCGCCCGCACCTGGGCCGAGGTCAGCGCCAGCAACTGGTCGTTGCTGCTGTTCTGGATGTCGGCGGTGCTGAGCGCGGCGATCTGCGCGGTGGTCAGCGAGGTGATGTCGGCCGCCTCGATGGCGGCGAACTGGGTCGACGTCAGCGTGGCGATGGCGCGCGTGCTGAGCGCGCGCAGCTGGCCGCCGGTCATGCCGGTCAGCTGGTCGACGCTGAGGTTCTGCACCTGGCCCACGGTCAGGCCGGCGATCGCGCCGGTGCTGAGGAAGCTGATCTGGTCGGTGGTCAGCGCGCCGAACTGGGCTGAGGTCAGCGCGGCGATCTGCGCCGATTTCAGCGCGGCCAGGTCGATGCCCTCGATGGCGGCGATCTGGGCCGGCGTCAGCGCCTGCAGCGCGCGCGTGTTCATGGCGATCAGGTCGCCGGTTTCCAGCGCCACGATCTGGTCGCTGGTGAGCTGCGTCACCTGGTCGTTGCTGAGGGCGGCGATCTGGCTGGTCTTCAGCGCGGCGATCTGGTTGGCCGACAGCAGCGGAATCTGGTCGGTGGACAGCGCGCGGATCTGCGCCGTGGTCAGGCCGGTGATCAGCAGCGCGTTCAGCTGGTCGACGCTGAGCGCCGCGATGGCGGCCGCCTTGATGCCGCTCAGGCCCTGCGTGCTCAGCATGGCGATCTGGTCGCTGCTGATGCCTTGCAGCTGGTCGGTGCTCAGCGAGGCCAGTTGGGCCGACTTGAGGAAGGCGTAGTCCTCGGCGTCGATGGCGGCCAGCTGGGTGGCGTCGAGGCCGGCCAGGCCCCTGGTGCTGAGGGCGCCCACCTGTGCGCCGCTCAGCGCGGCCAGCTGGGTCGGGTCCAGCACGCCGGTCTGCACCGAGGTCAGGGCGGCGATCTGGCGGGTGCTGAGCACGGCCAGGTCGCTGGCGGTCAGCGCCTGGATGCGGTCGGTCGACAGGCCGGCGATCTGGGTCGTGGTGTAGTCCGACAGGTTGCCCAGCGCGGCCAGCTGGGCGGCGTTCAGCGCGCCGATCTGGGCCTGGGTCAGGGCGTTGATGCTGGCGCTGCTCAGCGCGTGCAACTGCTCGGTCAGCAGCGCCGCCATCTGGGCGGTGGTCAGCGCGCGCAGCTGCGCGGTGCTGAGCGCGGCAAAGTCGCCGACTTCGATCGCGGTCAGCTGGGCCGCGCTCAGATGCGAGATCAGGCCGACCGACAGCGAGCGCACCTGGGCGGTGCTGAGCGCGATCAGCTGGGCGTTGCTCAGGCCATCCACCTGGGCGCTGGTCAGCGCCGCCAGCTGGCTGGTCTTGAGCCCGGTCAGCGTGGCCACCGCCAGGTTGCCGATCTGCGCGCTGCTGAGCGCGCGCACCTGGTTGGTGGTCAGCGCCGTCAGCGTGCTCAGCGCGGCCAGCTGGGCGTCGGTCAGATAGCCGATCTGGCGCGTGGTCAGGCCAGCGATTTCCTGCGTGGTCAGCACGCCGTACTGCGGCAGCGTCAGCGCGGTCAGCTGGTCGCTGCCCAGCGCGGCGATCTGGCGGGTGGTGAAGGCGCGCAGGTCGGCGTCTTCCAGCGCCGCCAGCTGGTCGGCGGTCAGCGCGGCGATCGCCGCTGTCGACAGCGAACGGATCTGGGCCGTGGTCAGCGCCGGAATCTGGTCGGTGGTCAGGTACTGGATCTGCGTGCTGCTCAGCGCGGCCAGCTGGTTGGTCTTCAGCGCCGCCACCTGGTCCGGCGTCAGCGCGATGATCTGCGCCGACGACATGCCGGCGATCTGCCTGGTGCCGAGGCCGCTCAGGCTGCCGAGCGCGGCGAACTGCTGCGTGGTCAACGCGCCCAGCTGGGCGGTGGTCAGGGCCGCCACTTCCTGCGAGGTCAGGGCCGACAGCTGGTTCAGCGTCAGCGCCGCCACCAGGTCGGTACGCAGCGCCGCCACCTGGGCGGTGCTGAGCGCGGCGATGTCGGCCAGTTCGATCTCGCCGATCTGGGTGCTGGTCAGCTGGTTCAGCGCGGCCGCGGCGAGGCCGCGCACCTGGGCGGTGGTCAGCGCCACCAGCTGGGCGCTGGTCAGCGCCTGCAACTGATCGCTGCCGAGCGCGTTGAGCTGGCTGGTCTTCAGCGTGGTGATCTGCGGCAACAGCAGGCTGCCGATCTGGTCGGTGCGCAGCGCGCGGATCTGTGCCGTGGTCAGCGGCGCCAGCGTGGCCAGGCTGTCGACCTGGCTGGTGGACAGCGCGGCCACCTGGCGCGTGGTCAGGCTGGCCAGGATGGCGGTGCGCAGCGCGCCGAACTGCGACGGCGTCAGCGCCGCCAGCTGATCGCTGTTGAGGGCGATGATCTGGTTGCTGGCCAGCGCGGCGATGTCGACCACCTCGATGGCGGCCACCTGCTCGGTGGTCAGCGCCGCCAGCGTGGCGGACGTCAGGCTGCGCACCTGGGCGGTGCTGAGCGCCACGATCTGGGCGGTGGTCAGCGCGCCGATCTGGTCGCTGGTGAGGCCGGCGATCTGGTTGGTCTTGAAGGTGGCGATGCTGCCCAGGCTGGCGATCTGCTCGGTGGTCAGCGCGCCGATCTGGCGGCTGTCCAGCGGCGCCAGCGTGCTCAGCGCGCCCAACTGGGCGGTGCTCAGGGCGTGGATCTGCGCGGTGCCGAGGGCGGCGATGCTTTGCGTGCTGAGGCCGGACACCTGCGGCAGCAACAGGTTGGCGATCTGGTCGGTGGTAAGGCCGAGGATTTGGCGCGTCGACAGCGCCTGCAGGTCGACCACCTGGATCGCCTGCACCTGGCCGGTGCTGAGCGCGGCCAGCTGGCGGTTGGTCAGCGCGCGCACCTGGGCGGTGGTCAGCGCGACGATCTCGGCGGTGGTGAGCACGCCGATCTGGTCGGTGGTCAGCGAGGCCACCTGGGCGGTGGTCAGGCCGGCCAGGATGGCCAGCGGCAGCGAGACGATCTGGTCGGTGGTCAGCGCGGCGATGGCGGCGGTCGAGAAGCTGGCCAGCGACGGCAGCGCGGCAATCTGCGCGCTGCTCAGGTAGGACTTCTGCGTCGGCGTCAGCGCCGCCACTTCCTGCGTGGTCAGCGCGGTGATCTGGGTGGTGGTCAGCGCCATCACCTGGTCGCTGGTCAGGGTGGCGATCTGGCGCGTGCTGAGGTTGGCCAGGCCGGTGCCGGTCAGCGCCACGATCTGGGTGGTGCTGAGCGCCTGCAGCGCCGCCGCGCCCAGCGCGCGCAGCTGCTCGGTGTTCATGCCGGCGATCTGGGCCGTGGTGAACGCCGCCACCTGGTCGGTGCTGAGCGAGGCGATCTGGCTGGTTTTCAGCGAGCGCAGATCGGCCAGGTTCAGCGTTGCCACCTGGTCGGTGTTAAGCGCCTGCAGCTGGCGCGTGGTCAGCGCGCTCAGCGCCTGCAGCGCGTCCAGCTGGGTGCTGGTCATGGCCGCCAGCTGGCCGGCGGTCAGCGCCGCCAGTTCCTGCGTGGTCAGCGCGCGCAGCTGGTTGGTGCCAAGCGAGGCCAGCTGGTCGGTGGTCAGCGCGGTGATCTGGCGCGTGTTGAGCGCGGCCAGGTCGCTGTTGCTGAGCGCCTTGATGCGGTCGGTGGCCAGCGCCGCCAGCGTGCTGTTGCTCAGCGCGCGCAGCTGATTGGTGTCCAGCGCCACCATCTGGTCGCTGGTGATGGCGCCGGCCTGGTCGGCCGACAGCACCGCCAGCTGCGCGGTCTGCAGGCGCGCGAAGTCGGTGCTGCTCATGTGGGCGATCTGGTCGCTGGTGAGCGCGGTGATCTGCTTGGTGATCAGCGGCTGCAGCTGCAGCGCGGCCAACTGGTCGCTGCGCAGCACGGCGATCTGGGCGGCGGTGAGGGCGCGGATCTCGGCGCTGGTGAAGGCGGCCATCTGGCCGCTGGTCATCAGCACGATCTGGTCGGTGGTCAGCGCGGCGATCTGGGCGGTGCGCATGGCGCGGATGTCGCGCGTTTCGAGGGCGGCGATGGCGTCCGAGTTGAGCGCGGCGACGGCGGCGGTGCTCAGCGCGGCCACCTGGTCGGTGCCGAGCGCGATCACCTGCTCGGTGGTCAGCATGAACGCCTGGTCGCTGTTGAGCGCGGCCAGCTGGCGGCTGGTCAGCCCCGTCAGGTCCTGGGTCGTGATCACGCCGATCTGGTCGGTGGTGAGCGCGCGGATCTGCGCGGTGGTCAGCGCGGCCAGGCTGCGCAGCGCGTCCAGCTGGGCGGCGTTCAGCGTGGCGACCTGGTCGCTGGTGAGCGAGGCGGTTTCGGCCGTGGTCAGCGCCGCCACCTGCGTGGTCAGCAGCGCGACGATCTGGTCGGTGGTGAGGGCCGCCACCTGGCGCGTGTCAAGCGCGCCGATGTCGCGCGTCTCGATGGCCTGGATCTGGTCGGTCAGCAGGGCGGCCAGGGCGGCGCTGCCGAGGCCGCGCAGCTGGTTGCCGCTCAGCGCGACGATCTGGTCGGTGGTCAGCGCCTCGACCTGGTCCGAGGTCAGCGCGCCGAGCTGGCCGGTGGCCAGCGTGCCCAGGTTGCGGGTCGACAGCGCGGCGATCTGGTCGGTGGTCAGCGCCGTCAGCTGGCGGCTGGACATGCCGGCCAAGGTGGCCAGCGCGTTGAGCTGGTCCGAGGTCAGCACCGGGATCTGGTCGGTGGTGAGGGCGCCCACCGCCGCGCTGCTGAGCGCGGCGAACTGGTCGGAGGTCAGCGACGACAGCTGGTCGGTGGCCAGCCGCGCCACCTGGCCGGTGCGCAGCGCGGCGATGTCGCGCGTTTCGATCAGCTGCAGCTGGTCGGTGGTCAGCGCGTTCAGCATGGCGGTGCTCATGTCCGCGTACTGGGCAGCGGTCAGGTCGATGATCTGGGTGGCGGTCAGCGCCTGCACCTGGTCGCTGCCGAGCGCGGCCAGTTGCAGGCTGCTCAGGGCGATGATGTCGCGGCTTTCCAGCGACGCCACCTGGGCGCCGGTCAGCGCGTGGATCTGCGCCGTGGTCAGCGGCACCAGCGATTTCAGCGCGGCGATCTGGTCGGTGGTCAGCGCGGCGATCTGGTCCGGCGTGAGCGCGCGCTCGGCGTCGGTGCTGATGGTGCCGAACTGGTCGCTGCTGAGCGCGACCAGCTGGTCGCTCGACAGCGCCCGCACCTGGGCCGAGCCGAGCACGGCGATGTCGCGCGTTTCCAGCCATTGCATCTGCGCCGTGGTCAGTTCGCTCAGCACGGTGGTGGTCAGGCCGGCCACCTGGGCGGTGTTGAGCGCCGCCACCTGGTCCGAGGTCAGCGCCTGCACCTGGTCCTGGCTCAGCGAGGCCAGCTGGGTGTTGCTGAGGGCGGCGATGGTGTCGGTTTCCAGCGCAACGATCTGGTCGGTGGTCAGCGACGAGATCTGGATCGTGGTCAGCGGCAGCAGCGTCTTGATGGCGATGATCTGGTCGGTGGTCAGCACGGCCAGCTGGTCCGGGCGCAGCGCCTGGGCGTCGGCGGTGGTCAGCGCGTAGATCTGGTCGGTGGTCAGCGCGATCAGCTGGTCCAAGGTCAGCGCGCGGATCTGCGCCGTGGTCAGCGCGCGGATGTCGCGCGTTTCGATGGCGGCGATCTGGTCGGTGTTGAGCTGGCTGACCATGCTGGTGGTCAGCGCGCCCACCTGGGCGGTGGTCAGCAGCACGACCTGGTCGGTGCTTAGCGCGGCGATCTGGTCCGGCGTCAGCGCGCCCAACTGGGTGCTGGTCAGCGCCACCAGGTCCTGGGTTTCGAGGCCGCTGATCTGGTCGGTGGTCAGGCCCTGGATTTGCGCGCTGGTCAGCGGCAGCAGCGACTTCAGCGCGGCGATCTGGGCGGTGCTGAGCACGGCCAGTTGCTCCGGCAGCAGCGCCGGCAGGTTGGCGGTGGCCAGCGTGGCCAGCTGGGCGGTGGTCAGCGCCACCAGCTGGTCGCTGTTGAGCGAGCGCAGCTGGCTGGTGGTCAGGGCGGCGATGTCGCGCGTCTCGATCTGCTGGATCTGGTCGGTGGTCAGCTGGTTCAGCAGCGTGGTGGTCAGCGCGGCCACCTGTGCGGTGCCGAGGGCGACGATCTGGTCGCTGTTGAGGGCGATCACCTGGTCGCCGGTCAGCGCCGCCAGTTGCGCGCTGCTGAGGGCGGCGATGGTCTGGGTGCGCAGCGAGGTCACCTGGTCGGTGGTCAGCGCGCCGATTTGCGCCGAGTTCAACGGCACGAGCGAGGTCAGCGCGACGATCTGGTCGGTGCTGAGCACGGCCAGCTGGTCGCCGCCGAGCGCGGCGATTTCATTGCTGCGCAGCGCGTGCGCCTGGTCGGTGCTGAGCGCCACCAGCTGGTCCGGCGTCAGCGCGCGGATCTGCTGGCTGGACAGCCAGACCAGGTCGCGCGTCTCGATCGCCACGATCTGGTCGGTCGACAGCGCCTGCAGCGAGGCGGTGGCCAGCGCGCCGATCTGCAGCGACGTCAGCTGGGCAATCTGGTCGGTGGTCAGCACGTTCAGTTGGCCGGCGTTCAGCGCGTTCAGCTGCTGCGAGCTGAGCGCCTGCACCGCGGCCGACTGCAGCGCCAGCAGCTGGTCGGCGGTCAGCGCGGTGATGGCGCTGGTGGTCAGCGCGCGCACCTGGCCGGTGCCCAGCGCGCCGACCTGGTCGCTGGTCAGGTTGGGAATCTGGGTCGAGCGCAGACCCTCGATCTGCTGGCTGCGCAGCGCGCGCACGTCCACCGTTTCCAGCGCGGCGAGCTGGTCCGGCGCCAGCGCGTTGAGCTGGCTGCTGGTCAGGGCGGTCATTTCCTGGGTGGTCAGCGCCACCAGCTGGTCACTGTTGAGGCCGGGCAGGATGTTGGTGCCGATCGCGGCCACCTGGGCCGTCGTCAGCGCCTGGATGCCGTCGGTGGTGATGCCGCTCAGGCCGTTCTGGGAGAGGTAGCTGATGCTGCGCGTGGTCAGCGCGCGCAGCTGGGCCGTGCTGAACCAGCTCAGTTGATCCGAGCTCAGCGCCTGCATTTCGGCGGTGGTCAACACCGTCATGGCGGTGGTGGACAGGGCCGCAATCTGCGCGGAATCGTAGTTCTCGATGGTCATTACACTTCTCCCAGGGAGCTTCCATGATACGCTTAAAATTGCAGCAAGGAAACTAAAATTCAACAGGATGAGGCTATTGCGCCATCGGCTGCAGCACCGCTGGTCGTACTGGCACGGTTGCCGGTTTGACCACGGGCGGCCGCTGCGACCAGGTGCGCGGCATCAGCCGGGCGCGTTCTATCCCATCCAAAAACAGGTTCTGGATCGGCATCCCCAGGTACGGCAAGGTCATGGCCACCACCAGCAGGCCGACGCCAAGCGTAATCGGGAACCCGATGCCAAACAAATTCAACTGCGGCGCGGCGCGCGTCAGGATGCCGAGCGCCACGTTGGTAATCAGTAAAGCCGCGACGATGGGCAGCGACAGCTGCACCCCGACGCTGAAAATCTTGCCGCCCCAGTCGGCCAGCTGCTTGAAGCCGCCGCCGTAGACCGGAATCGCCGACACCGGCAGCGTGGAAAAACTCTCCACCAGCGCCGAAATAAGCACCAGGTGGGCGTTGACCGCCAGGAAGGCCATGGTCGCCACCAGCGACAGGAACTGGCTGATGGCCGACGAGCGCCCCTGCGTGGCCGGGTCGAAAAACGTGGCAAAGCCCAGGCCCATGGTCAGGCTGGAAATTTCCCCCGCCATTTCCACCGCCGCAAAAATAATGCGGATGCTGAACCCCATGGCCAGGCCGATCAACATTTCCTGCATGACAATCAGCAGCCCCGCCAGCGACAGCGGATCGACCGCCGGCCAGGCCGGCACCGCCGGCGCCACGATGGCGGCGATCATCACCCCCAGGCTGATCTTGACGCTGGCCGGCACCGCACTGTTGCCCAGCAGCGGCGAGGCGGCGATCAGGCCCATGATGCGGCACAGCGGCCACAGCAGGCCCGCGATCCACATATTGATATCGGCAGAAGAGACGGTAAGCATGAGGGTCTGTTACATTTCCGTCTGGCATCTTTTTCGTATTGTAGACGAACTTTTTAGCAAATCGGAAACTGTTACATATTGATAAAACGACTAGCCCACCAGCAGGGGAATGCCGGTGAAGATTTCCCGCATGTAGTCGAGCATCACCGACAGGATCCATGGCCCGGCCACCACCAGCGCCACGAACACGCCCACCAGCTTGGGGATGAAGGACAGCGTCTGTTCGTTGATCTGGGTGGCGGCCTGGAAGATGCTGACCACCAGGCCGATCACCAGCGCCACCAGCAGCAGCGGCGCGGCCACCATCAGGGTGACTTCCATCGCGTGTTTGCCCATGGTCATGACGCTTTCCGGTGTCATGGCGGCCTCCTTAGTAGAAACTCTGGGCGAGCGAGCCCAGCAGCAATTGCCAGCCGTCCACCAGCACGAACAGCATCAGCTTGAACGGCAGCGAAATGACTGCCGGCGACATCATCATCATGCCCATCGACATCAGCACCGAGGCCACCACCATGTCGATGATCAGGAACGGGATAAAGATGGCGAAGCCGATCTGGAACGCGGTTTTCAGCTCGCTGGTGACGAAGGCCGGCACCAGGATGCGCAGCGGCACGTCCTCCGGCCCCTGCAGCGCCGGCCCGCGCGACAGCTTGACGAACAGCGCCAGGTCGGCCTCGCGGGTCTGCTTGAGCATGAAGGTTTTTAATGGCGCGGCGCCCTTGTCGAGCGCCTGGCTCATGTTGAGCTTGTTTTCCTGCAGCGGCAGGTAGGCTTCGTTGTAGATCTTGTCGAAGGTCGGGCCCATGACGAACAGCGTCAGGAACAGTGCCAGGCCGACCATCACCTGGTTGGGCGGCGCCGACTGCGTGCCCAGCGCCTGGCGCAGCAGCGACAGCACGATGATGATGCGGGTGAAGCTGGTCATCAGCAACAGCGCTGCCGGGATGAAGGTCAGCGCCGTCATCAGCAGCATGGTCTGGATCGGCAGCGTGTAGTTGGTGCCGCCGCCCGGCGCCGGCGTCGCGTTCAGCGCCGGGATGCCCAGATTGGACTCGGCACCGGCCGCCAGCGGCAGTGCCAGCAGCGCCAGTGCGAGCAGGGGCGTAGCGTAGCGGAACTGCTTATTTGCCATTGCGTTTGTCTATCGTTTGTTTGAACCAGTCGGCGAAGTTGGCGCTCGGCAGGGCGGGGGCCTGCAGCTCCGGTTCGCCGCTTGCCTGGCGCGGCATGGTGGCCAGCGCGTTCATGCGGCCGGGCGAGGCGCCCACCACGATCCATTGCTCGCCCACTTCCACCACCAGGATGCGCTCGCGCGCGCCGACGCTGAGCGCGCCGACCAGCTTGACGTGGCGGTTGCCGCCGCCGAAGTTGCGCGGGCCGAAGCGCTTGGTCAGCCAGGCCAGGCCCAGCATCAGGCCAATGACGAAAATCAGCGCCAGCGAGGTTTGCAGCAGGCCGCCGCCGGTCGATGGCGCGCTCGGCTGCGGGGTCGGGATGGTCATGGCCATGGCGCCGGACGGGGCTGGCACGGGCGCCGCCGGGACCGCTGGTGTGGTGGCCACCGGCGCTGCGCCATCGGCGTTCGCCGGGGCGGCCGGAGCCGTCGCGTCGGCGGCCGGCGTCGGCGCGGCGTCGGCTGGCTTGACGGTGGTGGTCGTGGCGGGGGCGGCGGGCGCCGCTTGCGTGGCGGCGACGGCGGCGGCCGGCGTGGCGGCGTGGGCGCCGCCGATGGTGCCCGAGACGCTGCGCTGGGCCAGCGCGGGCGCGGCGGCCGAAGCCGCCGCGATCAGCAGGGAACAAATCAGGTGGCGCTTCATTTATTCAGTTTTCGGATACGTTCGGACGGCGTGATGATGTCGGTCAGGCGGATACCGAACTTGTCGTTCACCACCACCACCTCGCCCTGGGCGATCAGGCAGCCGTTGACCAGCACGTCCATCGGCTCGCCGGCCAGGCCGTCCAGCTCCACCACCGAGCCCTGCGCCAGTTGCAGCAGGTTCTTGATGGCGATCTTGGTGCGGCCCAGTTCGACCGTCAGCTGAACCGGGATATCGAGGATGAAGTCGATATCGTTATGGGTTTCGGTCTTGCTCGGCGTGCTGGAAAAATCCTTGAACACGGCGGCGCTGGCGGCCTGCGCGGCCTGCTGCTTTTCCAGCGCGGCGGCTTCGGCCTGCGCTTGTTCGGCGATCGCCGCGCCCCATGGATCGTCTTCGTCCAGGGGCTGATCGTCTTGATTATCCGACATGTTTCTCTCCGGTGTTATTTAAGGTTATCGGCATTGGCCAGCAGTTTCTCGACCTTGAGCGCGTATTGTCCGTTCATCACGCCATAGCTGCAATCCATGACCGGCACGCCGTCCACGGTGGCCGAGATGAATTCCGGGATTTGCAGCGGAATGATGTCGCCCACCCGCATGTTGAGGATCTCGTCGAAATTGACCTTGGCCGTGCCCAGCGACGCCACCAGCTCGACCTCGGCGATCTGGATCTGCTGCGTCATCAGGCGGATCCAGCGCTTGTCCACTTCCAGCGCCTCGCCCTGCAGGCTGGAGGTCAGCGAGTCGCGGATCGGCTCGATCATCGAGTAGGGCATGCAGAAGTGGATCTGGCCCGACACCGAGCCCAGCTCCACCGTGAAGGTGGATGCCACCACCACCTCGTTGGGCGTGGCGATGTTGGCGAACTGCGTATTCATTTCCGAGCGGATGTATTCGAACTCGACCGGGTAGACCGGTTCCCACGACTTGGTGTAGGCCTCGAACACGATGTCCAGGATGCGCAGGATGATGCGCTGCTCGGTCTGGGTAAAGTCGCGTCCCTCGACGCGGGTGTGGAAGCGGCCGTCGCCGCCGAACAGGTTGTCCACCAGCAGGAACACCAGGCCCGGATCGAACACCATCAGCGCCGTGCCGCGCAGCGGCTTCATGTGCACCAGGTTGAGGTTGGTCGGCACCACCAGGTTGCGGATGAACTCGGAATACTTGGAGACCCGCACCGAGCCCACCGACACCTCGGCGCTGCGACGCAGGAAGTTGAACAGGCCGACGCGCAGCAGGCGGGCGAAACGCTCGTTGATAATTTCCAGCGTCGGCATACGGCCGCGCACGATACGTTCCTGGGTGGCCAGGTTGTAGGTGCGGACGCCGGCGACGTCTTCTTGCGCCGCAACGTCGTCCTGGTCGCCGTTGACGCCCTTCAGAAGGGCATCGACTTCTTCCTGTGAAAGAAAATTATCCGCCATGACTAACCTGCTTTTCTGCTGAACTTACTGGATGATGAACGAGGTGAACAACACATCCTCGATGTCCTGCGGCGAACCGCGGTCTTCAAACGGTTCCTTCAAGGTTGCGATGATGTCCTTGGCCAGCTGCACCTTGCCCTCGGGCGTGTTGATGTCGCTGGCGTGCTTGGCCGACAGCAGCAGCAGCACGCGGCTGCGCACCTTGGCCATGTTCTTCTTGACCTCTTCCTGCGTTTCCGCGTCCGGCAGCTGCAGCGAGAACGCCACTTGCAGATACTGGTCGGCGCCGCTCTCGCCCGGCTGCAGGTTGACGGTGAAGGGCTCGACCGGTTCGTAGATCGCCGGGCCGGCCGGTTTCTTGGCTTTCTTCTTCTTGGCCGGCGCCTCGTCGTGTTCCTCGGCGTCGGCTTTGCCGTGCAGGAAGAACCAGGCCGCGCCACCGCCGGCGGCGCCCAGCACCAGCACCACGGCCAGGATGATGATGATCAGTTTTTTGCTGCCACCGCCCGACGGTGCTTCAACTTTCTGATCGGCTTTCATTTTAGGATTCGCTTTCAAAGTAGCCCTTCACGCTGCGGAGTGGTTTCACGCCGCCATTATGTCATTATCGGTCCGGCCAAGGCATACGGAAGCGCGGAATAGAGGGGCGTTCCTGCTGCTGCTTGACATTTCCATAGTGTAACAGACAACAAAACCGGGAGGGCGCGAGCGGCGGTCCTGGGGCAGGCGATCATGCCGCCCGTCGTTCCGGCGCAGGCCGGAACCCATGGAACATCGGCATCGCCAAGGAGCATGCTGCCGATGGATGCCGGCCGGCGCCGGAATGACGGATCGGGGTCAGGCGAAGGTGTCGACCGCGCCGGCCGGCAGGCGCCGCGCCGGTGGCGCGTTGCGGGCCGCGTCGGCGTCGGTGCCGCTGTCACGGCCGTAGCTGCCGCCAGAACGGCCGTTACCGCCGCCACTGCCGCCGCTCTGCGTCGAGCTGGCCTGCTGGCTGAAGGCGTTGTTGCCCTGATCCGACATGCCGGCCGAGACGGTGGCATTGCCCAGTTGAATGCCGGCGTCGCTCATCATTTCCTTCAGCTTCGGCAGGGCGTTTTCCAGCGCCTGGCGCACTTCCGGCGCGGCGGAGCTGAAGGCGGCGGTGGCCTGGTCCTTGTTGACGCTCAACACCACCTGCAGCGGGCCGAGGTCGGGCGGATTCAGTTCCATCGTGGCGCTGTGCTCGCCGCCGGCGGCCATGAAGATGATCTTCTGGCCCAGTTGCTGGTCCCAGGCCTGGGTGCCGACGCGGCTGCTGAGTTTGTCCGTCGGCACGGCGCTGGCGGTGGCCTTGGCGATTTCCTGCGCCGCGTGGCTGGCGGTGGGCGCGATGGTGATAGTGGCTTGCTCCTTCAGCGCGGCGGCGGTTTCGGCGCGGGGGGCGTCGGCTTTCGGCACGGCCGCCAACTGGGCCGGATCGGCGGCCGCCTGCTGTTGCTGCTGGGTCTGCGACATCTGCGGCCGGGTGTCGCCGGCCGCCGCGGCCTTGGTGTCGGTGTGGCCGAGGGCGTTGGCGCCGGTCTTCGGCGCGGCGGCATCGGCCGCCACGGCGCCGTCGGTCGGCTGCGCGCTGGCGCTGGCGCTGGCCGCGCCGTCCGTGGCGGCCGCGGTGGCGCCGTCGCCGGCGGCCGGTGGCAGGCTGTCGGCAGCGTCGGTCTTGCCGGCGGCTGCCTTGGCGGCCGCGGCCGTCGCAAGCGCCG
This sequence comes from Duganella sp. 1224, assembly GCF_013408245.1. Lineage (GTDB taxonomy): Bacteria > Pseudomonadota > Gammaproteobacteria > Burkholderiales > Burkholderiaceae_D > Rugamonas. The sequence continues at coordinate 157,334 of NZ_JACBYS010000002.1, read as the reverse complement.
CGGCGGTGGCGGTCGCGTCAGCGGCGCTCTGCGCACCGCCGCCGGCCTTGCCCAGCGCGGCCTTGAAGTCGGCCACGCTGGCGGCGGCCTGGTCCTCGGCTGTTTGCAGGGCGGAGGCATCGGCCTTGGCGGCATCGGCGGCCTGCGCTGCGGCAGCGGCCGCGTCGGCGGGCAGGGCGGCGCCGGCAGCGCTGGCCGCGGCCGCATCGGCGGCCAGGTCGGCTGCGCTGGCGGCGCCCTGGCCGACAGCGGCGCTGGTCGCGGCGGCGTCCGCCGCTGTGGCGGCAGGGGCGACCGCCGCGGCCGGCTGGTTGAAGGCGGCCACCAGGGCCAGCATGTCGGCCACCGGATCGGCCGCTTGCGCGGCCTGGGCGTCGCTGTTGGCGCCGTCGGCACCGTCGGCGCTGGCCTTGCCCTCGCTGTCGCCGGAAGTGTTTGTGGCTGGCGCGGCAGCGGGCGCGGGCGCGCCAGCGGCCTGGTTGGCGCTATGGGCTGGCGCGGCGTCGGCCTCGTCGTGCTGTGGCTGTTTCGCCGGCGCGGCGGTTTGCTGTTTCGGCGCCGAGGCGCGCGAGGCGTTCGGCCGCTCGGCGGCACGGGTCGGCTGATTGCTGCCTGGCTGGCTGGCCTGGCGCTGGTCCATCTCGCGCGACAGCGCTTGCTTGAAAGCGTTGTTGTCGGCGCCGGCGCCCAGGTTCAGGTTGACTTTGGGCGCGGCCACGGCATTGGCATTCAGCACGGGAATCTGGAGGTTATTGCTTTGCATGTTACGCGCTCTCTATGTCATCGTTTGTAGTACGCCCCGCGAGCCGCGTGTTCGTCCATGGCTTTCTGGTCGCGCTTGTTGTCCAGCTTGAGCGCGGCGGCATCGGCCCGGTCGTTCAGCGTCGAATACGACATGCGCTTGCGTTCGCTGCTCTGCCAGGCGGTTTTTTCCTGGTGACTGCGCAACTCGGCGTGCCGTATCATTTCCAGCTGGCCCCTGATGGCCACTTCCAGCTTGTCGATGAAGGCAACGAAGTTGCGGTAGGCCATGGGCGTGATGCCGGCGGCCTGGGCCGCCTCGAAGCGCTTCTGGTACTCGTCGCGGAAGCCGACCAGCATCTCGTGCTTCTGCTTGGCCTCGTCCACGGCTTTCAAGGCAATACCCAGCCGCTTGGCGGCGTCGTCTGTTTCACGCCGCGCCAGATCCATCAGGGTTGCAAGTTGCGCTTTGGAGGCCATGGTGACAATTATAAGTAGCGTGTTGCCCGGTCAATCAGTCGAATAGCGAGGTTAATTGCCCTAAACTCTCGCCCATGGTGACGCGTTCCGTGATTTGTTGCTGCAAGAAATTTTCTATCCGATCATGCAACTGGATAGCCTGGTCGAGTACCGGGTCGGTGCCGGCGGCGTAGGCGCCCACGCTGATCAGGTCGCGGCTGCGCTCGAAGCGCGAGAACAGCTGCTTCAGCTGGCGCGCCCTGGTCTGATGCTCGTGCGAGGTGATCGAGTGCATCGCCCGGCTGATCGATTGTTCAATGTCGATGGCCGGGTAGTGGCCGGCCTCGGCCAGCCGGCGGTTGAGCACGATGTGGCCGTCCAAAATCGCCCGCGCCGAGTCGGCGATCGGGTCCTGCTGGTCGTCGCCCTCGGTCAGCACGGTGTAGAAGGCGGTGATCGAGCCGCCACCCAGCTCGCCGTTGCCGGCGCGCTCGACCAGCACCGGCAGCTTGGCGAACACCGACGGCGGATAGCCCTTGGTGGCCGGCGGCTCGCCGATGGCCAGCGCGATCTCGCGCTGCGCCATGGCGTAGCGGGTCAGCGAGTCCATGATCAGCAGCACGTTCTGGCCCTTGTCGCGGAAGTGCTCGGCGATGGCGGTGCAATACGCCGCGCCCTGCAGGCGCATCAGCGGCGGCGTGTCGGCCGGCGCCGCCACCACCACCGAGCGCGCCAGGCCTTCCTCGCCGAGGATCTGCTCGATGAATTCCTTGACCTCGCGGCCGCGCTCGCCGATCAGGCCGACGATGATGATGTCGGCCTCGGTGTAGCGCGCCATCATGCCCAGCAGCACCGACTTGCCGACGCCGGAGCCGGCGAACAGCCCCATGCGCTGGCCGCGGCCGACGGTCAGCATGGCGTTGATGCAGCGCACGCCCACGTCCAGCGTCTCGACAATGGGCGCGCGGTTCAGCGGATTGGCGGGGCGGGTGTTGATCGGCGCGCTGTCGTTGGTCTGGATCGGGCCCAGGCCGTCCAGCGGCCGGCCGGCGGCGTCGACCACGCGGCCCAGCAGCTCGATGCCGACCGGCAAGTGGCGCGCGCGGTCGCTCGGACGGCGGCGCGGGTGGGCCACGCTGCCCGGTTTCGGGATGGCCGGCTCGACCGGAAAGACGCGGGTGCCGGGCACCACGCCCTCGACGTCCGACTGCGGCATCAGGAACAGCTTGTCGCCCTCGAAGCCGACCACCTCGGCCTCGATCTTGCCGCCGTTGGGCAAGGGCACGGTGCAGGCGGCGCCGACCGCCAGGCGCAGGCCGACCGCCTCCATCACCAGCCCGGCCACGCGGGTGACGCGGCCCGATACCTGCATCGGCTCGACCATGGCGGCCAGCGCGGCGCAATCGCTCAGATAGGATTTCCAGCGGCCGGCATGCGGGCTGGCCGGGGGGGCGTTGAGACTGCGGTCGACGGTGTCCATGGCGTCAGTCCAGCCAGTCCACTTCCTTGCCGAGCGCGTGGCTCAGGCGTTGCCAGCGCGCGGCGGCGCTGGCGTCGATGGTGTTGCTGGCGGTGTCGACCTTGCAGCCGCCGCGGCCGACCGACGGGTCTTCGACCACGCGCCAGCCGCCCTTGTCCAGTTCCTCGCCGAGGCCGGCGCGCACGGTCGGCGCGTCGTCCGGGTGCAGCACCAGCAGCGCCGGCTGCTGCAGCGCCGGCAGGTATTCGATGGCGTCGCGCACGATCGGCAGGATCAGCTCGGGCTTGACCTGCAGCGCGTTTTTCAGCATGCCCTTGGCCAACTGCAAGGCCAGCTCCAGCACGTCCTGGGCGATCAACTGGTCGGCGTCCTGCAGGGCCTTGCTGAAGTTGTCGGCCAGTACGCGCACCTGCTGCAATTCCTGTTGCAGCGCCTCGTCGGCGGCCTTGCGGGCGGCCTCGGTGGCGTCGGCGTGGCCGGCCGCGTGGCCTTCCTCATAGCCGTCCTTGCGCGCGTCCTCGCGGATCGCCTCCAGTTCCTCGACGGTGGGATACTCGATCGGGGGCGGCCCCGGCGGCCCCATTTCCATTTGTTCCTGTTGCGCGTGCAGCGCCTCCTGCACCCGCTGTTCGGCCTCCAGGCGGGCGTTCTCAGCCTCGATCTCGCGCTGTTCGGCTTCGCGCAGCGCCACCACGCTGGGGCGCTCGTCGCCAAACGAGGTCATTTCCCAGCGCTTGAAGGCCGGCTGCGCGTCTTTCGTATGGATAACCATTAAACGAACGAATCCTCACCTTTGCCACCGAGCACGATCTGGCCTTCGTCGGCCAGGCGGCGCACGATCTGCAGAATCTGCTTTTGCTGGGTTTCCACTTCCGACAGCCGCACCGGCCCCTTGGATTCCAGGTCCTCGCGCATCATTTCCGAGGCGCGCGCCGACATGTTCTTGAAGATCTTGTCGCGCAGCTCCTGCGACGCGCCCTTGAGCGCGATGATCAGCATCTCGGACTGCACCTCGCGCAGCAGCAGCTGGATGCCGCGGTCGTCGATGTCGATCAGGTTGTCGAACACGAACATCTCGTCCATGATCTTCTGCGCCATGTCGTTGTCGTAGTTCTTGATGTTGTCCATGACCGAGCTTTCCTGCTCGCCGGACATGAAGTTGAGAATCTCGGCCGCCGCGCGCACGCCGCCCAGCGTCGATTTCTTGATGTTCTCGTTACCCGAGAGTAGCTTGGTCAGCACATCGTTCAGCTCGCGCAGCGCGGCCGGCTGCACGCCGTCCAGCGTGGCGATGCGCAGCACCACGTCGTTGCGCAGGCGGTCGGTGAAGTGGCCGAGGATCTCGCAAGCCTGGTCGCGCTCCAGGTGGACCAGGATGGTGGCGATGATCTGCGGGTGCTCGTTGCGGATCAGCTCGGCCACGGATTGCGAATCCATCCACTTCAGCGACTCGATGCCGGAGGCGTCCTTGCCGCCCAGGATGCGCGACAGCAGCACCGAGGCCTTGTCGTCGCCCAGCGCCTTGGTCAGCACCTGGCGGATGTACTCGTCCGAGTCCAGGCCCACGGTGGAGGCGGCCGCGACCATGTCGCGGAAATTGTCCAGCGTGCCGACCACTTCCTCGTGCGGCACGTTCTTCATGGTCGCCATGGCGGCGCCCAGCTTGAGCACCTCGCGCGGGCCGAGGAACTTCATGACCTCGGCGGCCTCGGTTTCGCCCATCGCCAGCATCAGGATGGCGGCTTTTTGCAGTCCGGTATTCTCAGTCATTGGCGCCTATCCATTCCTTAATCACGTTGGCCACAATGCGTGGGTCTTCCACCGCCAGTTTCTTGGCCATGGCCAGGTTCTCGCGGTAGCCGCGCGCGGTGTTTTCTTCCATCTTGCGCAGCTCTTCTTCGGCGATGAGCGCCTCGTCCGGACCTTCGTCGATCTCTTCTTCCGGCACTTCCGGTTCCGGCTCCGGCGCGTTGATCTCGTCGATCTTTTTGAACACCGGCCGCATCATCGGACGCACGATGCGCATCACAATGTACAGCAGGATCAGGGCGGTGATCAGGAACTTCGCCAGGTCCTTGGCCATCGGCAGGTTGGCCGGATCGCGCCACCAGTCCGGCGGCGCCTCGTACGGCTTGTCGACGCCATCGAACGGCGAGTTGGCGACGCTGACGGCGTCGCCGCGGTCCTGGTTGTAGCCCATGGCCTGCTTGACCAGATCATTGATCTTGGCCATCTCTTCAGGAGTATAGGCCTTTACCGTGACTTTGCCGTTCTTATCGACGATGCGCTTGTAATTGACCACCACCGCCACGGTCAGGCGGCGCAGGCCGCCCATGCCGCGTTGCTCGTAACGCACAGTCTTGTCGACTTCATAATTGGTGGTCGATTCCTTGTGGCTGGGCGCGCCGGCAGCGCCGGCGGCCGGCACCGCGCCCGGCGGCGTGCCGGGGGCGGGCGCGTTGGGGCCGTTGGCCTGGGCGGTCTGGTTCAGCGGCGCGGTGGCCGTGCCCGGCGGCTGGTTGGACAGCGCGCCCGGAATGCCACCCGGATTGTTGTTGTTGCCATTGCCATTGGTTTCGCTGGTCTGCTGGCTGCGGATGGCCGACGCCGCCGGCGGCGAGTTCGGCTTGTAGTTCTCGGAGGCCTGCTCGATCTGGGCGAAATCGACGTCGGCCACCGCCTCGGCGCGCACATTGCCGTCGCCGACGATGGGGATGATGATGGACTCGACCTGCTTGATGACCTGGGTCTGCATGTCCTTGACGTATTTCAGCTGCTGCTCGTCGAGCTTGGCGTTGCTGGCGCCCGGCTTGTCCTGGTCGGAAATCAGGTTGCCGGCCTGGTCGACCACGGTGACGTTGGACGGCAACAGTTCCGGCACGCTGGAGGCCACCAGGTGGACGATGGCGCCGGTCTGCTGCTTGTCCAGCATGCGGTTCGGGTGCAGCGTGACGATGACCGAGGCGGTTGGCTTCTGCTGGTCGCGCACGAACACGGACGGCTTCGGCAGCGCCAGGTGGACGCGGGCGTTCTCGACCGGCGCCAGCGACATCACCGAGCGCGCCAGCTCGCCCTCCAGCGCGCGCTGGTAGTTGACCTGTTCCTGGAACTGCGACACGCCCAGCTTCTGGTTCTCCATCAGCTCGAAGCCGACGTTGCCGCCCTTGGGCAGGCCCTGGGCCGCCAGCTTCAGGCGGATATCGTGCACCTGCTCGGCCGGCACCAGGATGGCGGTGCCGTTGTCGGAGAACTTGTGCTTGACCTGCATCTTGTCCAGTTCGGCCGTGATGGCGCCGCCGTCGCGGTCGGTGTAATTGGAGAACAGCACCGCGTACTCGGGCGGCTTGTTCCACAGCCACAGCCCGATCAGCACGGCCAGGATCGCGGCGGCGCCGGCGGCGCGCACGAAGTTCTTGCCCATCGGCGTCTGGATGAAGGGCAGTTTTTCGGCACCGTCGTCTGGTGCGCCTGCTGTGGCGTTATCGATTTCTTCCGCTACGGCCATGATGGTTGGGTCCCGAATACGAGGGTTCTAGAAGGAATAGCGCCATTATTGCTTGTAATCAGGAAATTCAAACCGGTGAACAGCACCCCCTTTCCGGTCTTGCTCGTGGCAGGAGGCTGGACTGTCCCTTGGTATTCTGTCAGCACTGATAAAGCCTTGCCGTATTGTAACAAGAGGAGCAGCAATGAGAACAGGTGGAATAGACAGCAGCCAGATCCAGGCGATGATTGCGCAGCTGAAGGCCCACGCCACGCGGCCGGGGCTGACGCCGCCGGTGATTCAGACCGAGCCGGCGGCCACGCCCAAGGCCGACTTCACCGACGCGCTGAAGAAATCGCTGGACGCGGTGAACGCCAGCCAGCTGGATGCCGATGGCATGAGCAAGCGTTTCACGATGGGGGACGACACGGTCAGCCTGTCGGATGTGATGATCGCGCAACAAAAAGCCAGCATCAACTTCCAGGCCACGCTACAGGTGCGCAATAAGCTGGTATCGGCCTACCACGACATCATGAGCATGCAGGTGTAAAACTCCGGGGTCAGGTCCTCCATTTCTACACGAGCTGTGCCGTAGGCGTCGCCTACGGCACAGCTCGTGTAGAAATGGAGGACCTGACCCCGGAGTTAAGTTAGCTCAGGCCGGCGATGCGGGCGTTGCGTTCGCGTTCCAGCTTGGTGATGTAGCGCTGCACCGCCGCCAGCGCGCCGCGCGGGATGCCGACGAACTCGCAGCCCAGCCGGCGGTTGGTTTTGTTGTTCAGCAGCGTCAGATCGAGCGCGTTGCGCACCTGCAGCGCCGTGCTCACCGCGCCGATTTCCGGCAGGTCGATGCGGCAGTCCGGGTATTCCTTGCCGACGGCGTTGCCCAGAATCATTTTGTTGTCGAGGATGGAGATGCCGCCGCAGCTGATGTCGGCCAGCGGGAAGCTGGTCGGCCCGCCCAACTCGGCTGGCAGCGGGATCAGCACCCGCACCGGGTTGGTCACCGGCGTGGCGATGCGGTAGTACTCGCGCCGCTGCAGCCGGATCAGCGTGGCCGGGATGGCGATGCGGAACGCCGGGTTGCCTTCGTAGCTGGCGGCCTCCACCTGGTCGGCGGCGAACAAAATGCGCACCTTGTCCAGCGAGGTTTCAAACGACAGCTGGCGCGAGGCCAGCACGCGCTGGTTCTGTTCCTGGTCGATCGAGCAGTCCAGGTAGACCGCGTTGGCGGCTTCGTCCACCTCGAGGATGGAGGTCACGCAGACGTCCGACTCGCCCTTGATGAGCATGCGGATCAACTGGTTTTTGTCGCCGATGCCGCGCAGCAGGGCCACGATCTCGCGCCGCGATTCGACTTCAAAATCGTGCCAGTTTTCCAATTCCGCATCCTGAAAGTGTGGGTACATCTGTGCCAGTCGAGTGTCAAATTTCGGTCAAGGGGATGCTGGTGTCCGGCGCGGGCGGCAGGGGCGATCCAGACTTTTGCGCTGCTTCAATATGATATAGCCACGCTAATAGTTCCGCAATCGTCCGATAGAGCATGGGGGGAATCTGTTGATCAAGATCAATATCCATGAGCAGCGAGACAAGCTCCCTGGACTCGTGGATGGCCACCCCGGCCTCCTGGGCCACGTGGATGATCTGTTCGGCCACCAGGCCGCGGCCCTTGGCCACCACCTTGGGCGCCGGCAGGCCGCTGTCGTAGGCCAGCGCCACCGCCTGCTGCAGCGGCTTGCGCGGGGCGTCAGCCGTCATGGCCGTCCTCCTGGCTGATGGTCAGCGAGGCCAGCTGGGCGCCGGCTGCCGCCATCGCGCTTTCCAGCTGGCCGGACCAGGCGCGCAGCGTGACGGCGCTGCTGTCGCTGTCGGTCTGCACCTGGATGTGCACCTGCTCGCCGATCAGCGTGACCGCCGCCGACACCGCGCCCAGCAGCGGCAGGCGGAAGCGCACGCCGCTGCGCCATAGCGGTTCCTGTTCGCCCTCGGCCTCGCCGCCGCGCCCGCCCTCGCGCGGCTCGCGCCGCACGTCCCATTGCATGTCCTGGCCGGGCCAGGCCTGGCCGTTCCACAGCACGCGGTTCTGCTCCTGGGTGTGCAGTTGCTGGTTGACCATCTGCGCGGCGCTCAGGTCGGGGCCGTTGCCAGGCGCCCGCGCGGCCGCCTCGCCGCCTTGCTGCAGCAGGCGCTGCATCTGCGGCTCGCGCATCAGGTCGGCCAGCGGACGCTCGCCCTTGACCCATTCCGCCACGTGCGATTCGTAGAACAGGCCGCTCTTGGAGATGCTGTCCTGCAGCTTTTGCGCCAGCTCGGCGGTGTCCGGCGCGGCGTTGCCGAACAGCGCGGTCTTGCCGATCAGGGCCAGCTGCGCCGACTGGCCGGCCTGGGCGGCGGTGCTGAGCAGGCTGGTCAGCACGCGGGCGGCGCTGCTCAGCGTCGGCTGCGGCGTGTTGGCGCCCAGTTCGGGCAGTTCGTTGGCTGGCGTCAGCGGCGCCTTGCCGAGCAGCGTGGCGGCCAGGCTTTGCGGCTTGACGCCGTCGGCCGGCGCCGCGCCGCCCGCCGTGCCGGCCGTCAGCGTGGCGGCAGCCTGCGCCTGGGCCTGGCCCGGCGGCGTGGCCAGCGCGGCGGCCGGATTGGGCGTGGCGGCGGCGTTCGGCGCCGGACGGCCGGCCTGCGCCGACACGTCGGGCAGATCGGCTGGCCCGGGGCCCGGGCCGGCGGCGCCGGCGTTCGGGGCGCCGGTGGGCAAGCCGGGGCGGCCCGGCGTGGCAAGCTGGCCGGCGGATGGGGGGGCGCTGTTCGGCGGCGCGGCGCCGGGTTTGGCCTGGCCGGGCAGGGCCTCGCCCTCGGCGGCGACGCCGGTCCCGGTGTCCGGCGCGGCGCCGGTGGGCAGGCCGGGCTGTCCGGCGCCGCCGGCCGGCTTGCCGCCGCCGGGCACCAGCACGGCGCCGCTTTGCGAGGGCAGGTTGGCGGCCGCTTCGCCGCCCTCGGCCGCGCCGGCCTCGCTGTAGACCACGGTGGCGGCACTGCCGGGCGGACTGTTGCCCAGTTGGAAAGTGGGGCGCGGCTGGGCGCTGAGCACGGTCAGCGGCACGTTGCTGCCGACCTGGGTGTCGCCTGGCAGCATCATGCGCACGGCATTGTCGGCCACCTTGACCAGGTAGCTGCCGTCCTTCATTTTGGACATGACCTCGGCGCTGACGGTCTGCCCGACCAGGTTCTGGATGGCGCGCTGGAACGCCGCCTGGCGGCCGTCGCCGATCGCGACGCCGGCGCCAGCGCCATCAGCCGGCTTGACTGGCACAATGGTGGCGTCCAGGCGCGGCAACATGGCGCGCGCCCGGCTTAGACGCTACCGTAAGCGTTGACGACGCGCCGTTCGGTGCCGGTCGAGTTGATCAGCCGCGACAACTGGGCCATCCACGGCATCGTCAGGTCGCGGATCTGGCGGTCGGCGTTGAGCATCTGGCGGATGAAGTCGATCTTGCGCTCGCGGTCGGCGCCGTGCATCGGCTGCTGCGGCTCCTGTTCGCGCAGCGCCTGCGCATGGGCGGCGCAACGCTGTTCCAGCAGCACCAGGGTGTCCCAGTCGCTGCGCTGGGCGGCCTGCACCATCTGTTCGGTCAGGTCGGCCATGGCGGCGTACACGGACAGCACGTCTTGAATCGTCATCATAAATCAGGCGCTCGCGAGGTTAGGTTGGGGGATGCCGCCGGCGGCGGGGGTGTCGGCGATCGCGTTCCAGGCGTCGCGCAACTCGGTCAGCAGGCGCTGCACTTCCTCGACCACGCCGAGGTCGCTGTTGACGTTGGCGGTCAGCAGGCGGTTGCTCATGTATTCGTACAGCGCGTCCAGGCTTTCGGCGATCTCGCCGCCGGCTTTCTTGTCGAGCGCGGCGCGCAGGCCGCTGTCGATGATCATGATGGCCTTCGACAAGGACTTGCCCTTGACCGCGATGTCGCGGTTGCGGATCCCGCCGGCCGCGTCGTTGAGCGCGGCCAGCGCGCCGTCGAACAGCATGACGATCAGCTTGTGGGGGCTGGCGGCCAGCACGCCGGTTTCAATGCCGATCTTGGCATAGGCGCTGACGCCGGTTTGTCGGGATCCGAACATATGTGTGACTCCTTTTTCAGTACGGTCTTGCTTAACGGTTGGCGGCCAGCGAGGCCAGCTGCTGCGTCAGGAACTGCTGGGTGGTGTTCATGCTGGCGATCGACGTGTCGAGCGCCGAATATTGCGCCCGGTAGCGCTTTTCCACATCGGTCAGGCGGTCGGCGAAATCGGCGCGCTGCTGGGCGATGTCGGTCACCGAGGCGTTCAAGCCCTTGGTGCGGCCGGCAATGGTGCCGTTGCCGCCGAGGTAGCCGGCCGCCAGCGTGTTGAGCATGTAGGCATAGCCCTGCGAGAAGCCGAAGGTGCCGCGCGGGCCGGTGGTGTCGCCCTTGATGGTCAGCTTCAGGCCGTCCACCGGCGCTCCCGGCGAGCCGGTCAATACCTGGCCCTTGCCGGTCGCGCTGTAGCCGCCGATGGTGCCGGCCACGTCGACGCCGTCGACCGCCGTGCCGCTGCCGAAGATGGCCGAGACGTCGGTGCCGGTGGCGGTGGCGATCTTCAGGTTGGAGGCCGAGCCATAGGCGGCCGACTGCAGCTTCAGCGAGCCGTCGTCGCCCAGCGTGGCCGTCACCGACGAGCCGGCGTTGGAAAACGCGCTGACGCCGTTGATGGTCGATTGCAGCAGCGTGGCCAGCTGGCTCGGGTTGTAGGTGCCGGCCGGCAGCGTGATGGTGGCGGTGTTGGCCAGCGTGGGCGGCTTGGTGTCGTTCAGCGTCACGGTCCAGGTGGTGTCCTGGGCGATCGTGGTTTCGGCCGGCAGCGGCAGGGTGCCCTGCAGCGTGCCCTGGGTGGCCAGCTGGGTGATGTTGATGGCGTAATTGCCGGCCTGGGTCTTGCTGGACGAGGTGTTCAGCGTGACGTCCGGGTCGGTGCCGCGGCCGACCGCCGCGAACAGGCCGGCGATGTCGTTGAAATTGCTGGTGATGGCTTTTTGCAGCTTGGCGTTGTCCACCGCCAGCGAGCCATCCTTCTGGAACGACACGCCGATCTGCGACAGGTTGGTCAGGCTGGTGCTCTGCAGGCCGGTAATGGCGCTGCTGAGGGTGGCGCGCACCGACGACTGCAGGTTGCGCAGCGTGCTGTCGCCCAGCAGCGGGCCACCACTCTTGGAGTCGGGGTCGTAGGCGCCCAGTTTGGACAGCGCCGAGTTGAGGTCGTTATACGCCTTGACGAAAGAGTTGACCGAATTGGTCAGCGTGGTGGAATCCTTGGCCACCGCCACCGAGGTGCTGCCGACCTTGAGTGCCTCGAAGCTGACGCCGGCCACCGCGCCGCTGATGCTGGTGTTGCTGCTGGTGACGGCAATGCCGTTGACCGTGGCCTGCGTGTCGGCCGCGGCGGCCTTCTGGCTGAGGTTCTGGGTGCCGCCGGGATCGTAGCCGAGCAGCTTGACCAGGTCGGGGTCGGCCGGGTCGGCGCCGGAGCCGGACAGCGTGATCTTCATGGTCGAGTTGGCGCCGGTGGCGGTCGAGGTCAGCACCAGGTGGTTGGGCGTGGCGCCGGTGCCGGTGCTGCCGTCCGAGACGATCGAGGCGGTGACGCCGAAGTTGCCCTTGTTGATGGCATCCATGATGCCCTGCAGGCTGTTGTTGGTGCTGTCGATGACGATGTTGCCGGCGGTGCGGGTCGAGTCGGCGGTGAAGCTGGCGTTCAGGTAGGCGCCGCCGACGCCGGCGCTCAGGCCGGCCGCGGCCGGGTTGCTGCCGCCCACCGTGATCGGGCTGCCGTCGGCCGACACCAGCGTGATGGTGCCGACCGCGGTGACGGTCGAGCCGATGTTGGCGGTGCCGGCGGCGTTGCCGATGCCGCCGGTGACGGCGCCGCTCACGCTTTCGGTCAGCGCCACGTTGCTGCCGTCGGCGTTGCTGAACTGTAAATCACCGCCGGCGGCGGTGCCGGTGACGGTGATGTTGGCGTCGGCCAGCGCGCGCGAGATGGCCGTGTCGCCAGTCAGCGCGGCGTCCAGCGAAGCGGCGGTGACGCCGGCGCCGCCGGCCACGTTGGCGCCCTGCACGGCGATCTCGACGCCGCCGACCGACAGCGTGTAGCTGCCGCCGCCGCTGGTGTCGATGTTGCCGAAGGTGCTGAACAGCGTCTTGTCGGTGGTGGCCGCCGAGGCCTTGGCCGAGACCCCGGTGGTGGTGGTCTTGTCGTTGATGGCGTCGGCCAGCGCGCGCGCGCTCTTGGTGGTGTTGTTGGTGCTGATGGTGGTGCCGTTGATGCTCACCGAGCCGGCCGTCAGGCCGCTGGTGCGGATGCTGTTGGCGAGCGCCGTGCCAGCGATGCCGAATTCGCTGCTGCTCACCGTGCCCAGCGAAAAACTGATGGTGGTCTTGCCGCCGGTGCCGATGGTGGCGGTGCTGCTCTTGTAGCCGCCCGAGGCCAGCGTCTGCGCCTGCGCCAGCTGGGTGACGTTGATCCGGTAGTTGCCGGCCTGGGCGTCGCTTTTGGCGGTGGCGGTCACCACCGAGGGGTCGGCCGGGGTGGTGGTCAGGGCCTGGAAGCTGGCCAGCGAGCTCAGACTGGAGAGTGTGCTCTGGAAATTGCCGAGCGCACTGGACATGTTGCCGAAGGCCGAAATCTGCGCCTGGAAACTGGCGGTTTTCTTATCGAAGTCGGCCAGCGGCGCGGACTCCACCGCCATCAGCTTGCTGACGATGCTGTCGACTGGCAGGTTGGAACCGATGCCGGGTGATGAGATGCCCACGTTGCGCTCCTAAGTAAAGCAATAATATAAGCTGGTATCGGCAAAATCAAACCGGACTTGAGAGGGGGAAAACCCGGCTTGTTTGGCGCTAGCCGCCCGGCGGGTCGGGCCGGCGGCGCTGCGGGACAGGATGCCACGGGTGGAAAAAAAACGGCGCGCACCTGGGTGCGCGCCGTGTCAGGCGGTCTGGTCGATCAACAGGCCGGGACTGCCCTTGTTTTGCTGCTCGTCGATGGCCTTGGCGATGGCCAGCGCTTCCTTGGTGGGGAACTGGCGCACCACCTCCTTGGTGTTCTGGTCGATCACCTTGACCACCGTGCGCTTGGTGTCCTGGTCGACCGAAAACTCCAGATTGTTGGCCTGCGCCTGCGGCGTCTTGTTCAACTTGGAAAGCGCATCGTTGACTTGCTGCTCGCTGGGCAGGGCCTCGGGGGCCTTGACCGCAACAGCAGTCTCGACGGGGGCGGCCGGGGCGCGCGTGGCGCCGCTGACCGGCGCGGCCTCGCCGCCGGCCGCCGGGCGGTCGAGCGGGCGGGCCGTGCTGGCGGAGCCTATGGTGTCGATAGTCATGATTGTTCCTTTGTGAAAAATCCCCGGCTGAAAAAATCAGCCGGGGATCCAGGTCAGGGCGACCGTTGCCGGTCACCGCTGGTCCGGAGTTTAACGCAGCAGGGACAGCACGCCGTTCGGCAGCGAGTTGGCCTGGGCCAGCATCGCGGTACCGGCCTGTTGCAGGATCTGGCCGCGGGTCAGGCTGGCCGTTTCCGCCGCGAAGTCGGTATCCTGGATACGGCTACGCGAGGCACTCAGGTTTTCCGTGGTCGTGTTCAGGTTCGAGATGGTCGACGTGAAACGGTTCTGGATCGCACCCAGCGAAGCGCGGTTGCTGTCGATCTGGGCCAGCGCGGCGTCGATCGTCTTCAGCGCGGCGTTGGAGCCATCCACGGTGCTGACGTCGATCTTGGCCACCGATTGCAGCTGCGAGCCGGCGGCGCTGTTGGCCACGATGCCGGTGCCGGCGCCCGAGTTGATCGAGAAGCCGCTCTGCGACGAGAAGTCCAGGTGGCCGCCGACGGTGACGACGTTGGCCGGGACCGGCGGCGTGCCGGCCGGGGCTTGGCCGGCGCCGATCGAGATGCTGCTGTCGCCTGGCGAGGCAGGGGTGGTGCCGGCGGCCGGCTTGTCGGCGCCCGCCATGGTCACCAGGGCCATCATGTCGTCGCTGGCGGTGTTGGTGTTGGCGATCTGGATGTCCGAACCGGAGCTGTTGCTCAGCTTGATGGTTTTGTTGCCCGACTGGTCCAGCTGGATCGACGCGCTGACGCCGGTGGTGCCGACTTGGGCGTTAATCGCCTGCGCCAGGCCCGACAGGTCGCCACCTTTGACTTGCGCCGAAATCGTCACCGGGTTGGTGTCGGTGGTGTTCGAGTTGTCGCCGCGCAGTTGGAACTGCACCGAGCCATCCTTGCTGGCCGTGAAGGCAGCGGTGAAGCCCAGCGTGGCGGTGGTGGTGGCGGTGGCGGTGACGCCGCTCTGGTTGCTCAGGGCGTTGACACTGGCGGCGATCGTCTTGGCGCTGTCGTGGGCGTTGACGGTCACGTTGGTGGTGGTGCCGTTGCCCGAGGTGATGGCCAGGGTTTGCGCGGTGGCGCTGTTGTTGTTCCAGGTGCCGGCCGCCACGGTCGAGGACAGCTGGCCGGTCTGGTCGCCATACACGGCCGACAGGGTGTTGTTGCCAATGTCGGTGGCCTTGGCCGACTGGATGCCGACGTTAATGGTCTGGCCCGAGTTGGCGCCGACCTGGAACTGGGCCGCGGTCAGCGAGCCGTCCAGCACGTTCTGGCCGTTGAACTGGGTGGTGTTGGCCACGCGGTCCAGCTCTTGCGACAGCGAGGCCACCTCGCCCTGGATCGACGCGCGGTCGGAGGCCGAGTTGGTGCCGTTGGCCGACTGCACGGCCAGTTCGCGGATACGCTGCAGCAGGTCGCCGGCGGTGCTCAAGCCACCTTCAGCCGTCTGAGCCAGCGAGATACCGTCATTGGCGTTGCGGGCAGCCGTGGTATTGCCGCGAATCTGCGCGCTGAAGCGGTCGGAAATCGCCAGACCGGCAGCGTCGTCCTTGGCGCTGTTGATGCGCAGACCCGACGACAGACGTTGCAGCGAGGTCTGCAGGCTGGCTTGCGACGACGACAGGTTACGTTGCGAGTTCAGCGATGCAATATTGGTGTTGATGACTTGTGCCATGGTAAATCTCCAAAACTGGTACTACGTATTGTGGGCCAGGTGCCTCAGTTCCCTTTGGTGTGTCTCCTGTTCCGAGACAATCACACCGCAGTTATTGCTGGTAACGGGTTCCCGTATGGAAAGTTTAGGGTGAGAATTTTCGCCGCCGGGCCTCAAGTTCGCCCCGCATGCGCGTCTAAACGACGTGGCGTGGCGAAACTTTAGGGGCAAAAAAAATTTTTTTCGGCGAAAAAAAAATGCCCGGCGCGCTGGCCGGGCAGGGGAGAAGGGCTGAAAACTGGCCTATTCGGCAACGACCACGCGGTTCTTGCCGGTCTGCTTGGCGGTGTACATGGCCTTGTCGGCGCGTTTGACCAGCTCGGTCTGGGCCTCGTTGGGGCGGCGCAGCGCCACCCCGGCCGAAAACGTGATCAGCACTTTCTCGTTATCGTGCAGGAAGAAGTGCTTGGTCAGCTCGCGCTGCAGCCGGGTCATGGTCGACGCGGCCGCCTCGACGGTGGTCTCCGGCATCAGGATCAGGAATTCCTCGCCGCCGAAGCGGGCGATCACGTCCATCGAGCGCAGCGTGTCCTTGACGATCTTGACCAGGTGCTTGAGCGCGGCGTCGCCGGCGATGTGGCCGTAGGTGTCGTTGAGCTTCTTGAAATCGTCCAGGTCCAGCACGGCGATGCACAGCGGCGTGCCGCGGCGGTCGGCGCGCGCGGTTTCGCGCTCGAACACGTCGTCCAGGCCCCGGCGGTTGAGGCTGCCGGTCAGCTGGTCCTCGCGCACCAGTTCGCTCAGGTGCTGCAGCTTGGCCTCCAGCGTGTGGATGCGCGCCTCGGCGTCCTGCACCTCCTGCTTGGCCAGCATCATCTTGTCGCGCGCCTTCAGCGCCTCGTTCTGGACGATGCGGGTTTCCTTCAGCACCTCGTCGAGGATGCTGTTGAGTTCGGCAATATTGTCGGCCTTGCTGATCTTGTCGGAGTAGCCGCCGATTTTTTCATGGAAGTCGCCGGTCGAGGCCGCCACTTGGCCGAGGCGGTCGATGAAGGTCATCATCATGTTCTTGACGGTCAGCTTGACGTCCGACAGGCTGTGCTTGAGCTGGCCCTGCTTGTAGATGACTTCCTTCAGGCTGCGCGTGGCTTCCTCCAGCGCGCGCACGTCCAGCGGGCCGGCGATCAGGTTTTGCACCGCCTCGATCTGGCCGCGCAGCCAGCTGTCATCGTCGAGCAGCTCGCTGACATTTTCCAGCAGCAGGCGGAACAGGCGCAGCAGCAGCTCCTGCTGCTCGCCGCTGTCACCGCCGCGCACCTCGATCTGGTAGCACAGCTGCTTCAGCCGCACGGCGATCTCGGCCAGCGCCTCCTCGCTGTGGGCAACCTTGGTGGCGTTGCCCAGCGATTCGGCCTCGGCCGCCAGCACCGGCGCCCCGGCCAGCAGCGAGGCCACGGCAAAGGTCAGCGTGCGCGCCAGCAGCTCGCGCAGGCTGCGCGTCTGCTCGCTTTCCTCGCCCGGCAGGCCGGCCACCTCGATGCCTTTTTTCGGCGCCACGAAATGTTTCTCGACCAGCTGGGACAGCGCCCGCGCGTAACCTTCCCAGTCGCGCGTCTTGACCGCGCGGTTGAAGCGCCGGCCGAACTCGCCCAGCTCGCCGGTGCTGTCGGTCAGGCGGGTGGCGAACTGGCTCAGCACCGACTCCGGCCCCGGATCGGCGCTGCCCAGCGGCGCGGCCGGCGCGGCGGCGGCCGGCTCGGCGGCGATGCCGGCGATTTCGTGGTAAATCTCGCGGTAGGCTTCCGGGGTCGGCGCGATGCGGCGCACCGCCAGGCGGCGGAACGCCTCGCGTGCGATGTCGGCCGGATTCTGCTCGGGCGATGTGGGTTTGCTGGACATGATGACGCGCGTACCTCTTTAGGATGACCAATGCCGGCAATGATAAGCGCGCCGCCGGGGCGGCATTGCCCGGATAAGGGGCGGGAACGTGGCTTTCATCTAAGCATTAACCATGTTGATTTGAGCAACAAGGCAGCGGCGCCGGCAACGCTATCTTACTCTGGCTTACTCGATCAGTTGGTTTTTAATCGCGTAGTGGGTCAGTTCGGCGCTGTTTTTCAGCTTCATCTTGACCAGCAGGCGGGCGCGGTACTCGCTGACGGTCTTGACCGACAGCGACAGTTCCTTGGCGATCATGCCCACCGTCTTGCCGGAGGCGATCATGGTCAGCGTCTGGTACTCGCGGTCGGACAGCGTTTCGTGCGGCGGCGCCTCGTGGTCGTCGCCGACGTGGTTGGCCAGCTCCTGCGCCAGCGCCGCGCTGATGTATTTGAGGCCGCCGGCCACCTGGCGGATCGCCGTCACCAGTTCCTTCGGCGCGCTCTGCTTGGTCAGGTAGCCGGCGGCGCCGGCCTTGAGCGAGCGGATCGCGTACTGGTCCTCGCGGTGCATCGACAGCATCAGCACCGCCAGCTCCGGCTTTTCCTTCTTGATCTGCTTGAGCACCTCGATGCCGTTGCGATCTGGCAACGAGATATCCAGCAGCAACACCTGGCACTCGGACTTGCGGAACAGCTTGACGGCGTCAAGGCCGTTCTCGGCCTCGCCGGCGACCACGATGTCGCGCGTCTCGGCCAGGATTTGCTTCAAGCCCTCGCGCACGATGGCGTGGTCGTCGGCGATGAAGACCTTGATGATGGCTTTTTCTGTCATGGACTGTCTACCCTGTGTGTCGGCTTGGGGCGCCACGACACTTTATTTCATAGTGGAAATGTTTTCTTCCGCTATTGTAGCGCCAGCGGCGGCCCGCACGGCACCATCCTGGGCGCCGGCGCCCTTAATTTTGATCGCCACCACGGTGCCGCCGCCGCTGGCGTGGCTCAGCGTCAACGTCCCGCCCAGCGCGCGCGCCCGCTCGGCCATGCCGCGCAGGCCGAACGAGGCCGGCTTGCTGCGGTCGGCCTGGCCGATGCCGTTGCCGTTGTCGCTGATTTTCAGGCTGACGTGCTGGCGCAGCCGCGCCAGCCTGACCGTGACCTTGCTGGCGTGGGCGTGCTTGGCGATATTGGTCAGCGCCTCCTGGGCGATGCGGAACAGCGCCGTGGCCTGGTCGTTGTCGAGGCCGATGTCGCGCTGGCTGGCGCTGAAGCTGCTGGCGATGCCGGTCTGCTTGGCGAACTCGCCCACCTGCCACTCCAGCGCCGCCACCAGGCCCAGGTCCAGCAGCGCCGGCCGCAGGTCCAGCGCGATGCGGTGGACGGCGTCGATGGTGCGGTCGACCAGGCCATCGACATAGTCGGTTTTCTCGCGCAGCGCCGGGTCGGCGCCGTCCAGCCGCGCCGCCAGCATCGCCACCGCCATCTTGATCGCCGTCAGGTTGCCGCCCAGTTCGTCGTGGATCTCGCGCGCGATGCGGGTGCGTTCCTGTTCCTTGACGCGGTCGGTGTGGGCGCTCAGCTCGGCCAGCCGGGCGCGCGAGTGGCGCACCTCGGCCTGCTCCAGCTTGCTGTCGGTGATGTTGGTCATGATGCCGTCCCAGCGCACGGCGCCGCCGGCCAGCGGCTGCGGCGTGCTGCGCAGGTTGATCCACTTGACGTCCTTCCAGGCGTCGACCCAGATCCGGCCCTCCCAGTTCCAGCTCCACAGCGCCGCCGCCGAGGCGCGCATCGCCTCCAGGTAGGACGGCCGGTCGTCCGGCAGGATCAGTTCCAGGAAGCGCTGCGGCGCCGCGTGCAGCTCGGCCGTGGTGACGCCCAGCAGCGCCTGGCAGCCGTCGCTCAGATACGGAAAGCTGACCTGGCCGTCCGGCTGCAGCACGAACTGGTACACCAGCCCCGGCGTGTTGGAGACGATGGCGGCGAAGCGCGCGCGCACCTGTTCCAGCTCGGCCAACAGGGACGGGTCCGGGGCGGGGGCGGGAAGGGCAGTAGCACTCATGGGGCTGCCATTCTAGCGCGTGTCCCAGCGGCGGCGGAAGCGTTTCAGCAGGCGGCGGAAGCGCGCCAGCCAGCTGCCCGGCCGCGGCGCCGCGTGTTGGCGCCAGTGGCGCCAGGCCTGGCGCAGCGCGTCGGCGCGCCGCCAGGCGCGGGTGGCGCGCAGGCGCGCGATCCAGCGCGCCTTCAGCGCCAGGAACCAGGCCAGCAGCGCGGCGAACCAGACGATGGTCAGCAGCACCGGCCGCGTCAGCAGATACAGCCGCGCCACCGCCGCCGCCCCGCCCAGCTTGGCCAGCACGATGACGCCCAGGCCCAGCAGCGGATGGCCGTGCGCCATGGCCCACAGCGCCAGCAGCTTGACCGGGAACAGCAGCGTGGCCGGCAGCACGAACAGCACCAGCGCCGCTGTCGGGCCGAGGCGGCAGATCCAGGCCTCCAGCCGGTGCAGCGGCGGCCACTGCGCCAGCCGGTGCATCACGCGCGCGCCGATGTTCCACAACCAGTCCTCCAGCAGCAACAGCAGCGCCGCCAGATAAACCAGCGGCGCCAACAGCCAGCGGTGGAAGCGGTACGGTCGTCTCATAGCTTGTTCCTTTGGCAGCATGATACGTGAAAGCCGTTACAATAGGCCGTATGAATAAAGCCTTTGTCAAAGAGAGCGAGCAGGACGACGACGACGACGCCGCAGCGCTGGCGTTGGCGATCCCGGCCGGCTCCAAGAATTACATCCGCCCCGAGGGCTACCAGCGCATCAAGGACGAGCTGCTGCAGCTGATCGACGTCGAGCGGCCGGAAGTGGTCAAAATCGTCCACTGGGCGGCCTCCAACGGCGACCGCTCGGAAAATGGCGATTACATCTACGGCAAGCGCCGGCTGCGCGAGATCGACCGCCGCATCCGCTTCCTGACCAAGCGGCTGGACTCGGCGTTCATTGTCGACCCCAGCGCGCATTACGGCAGCGACCAGGTGTTCTTCGGCGCCACCGTCACCTACAGCAACCAGCATGGCGAAGAGCGCACCATCACCATCGTCGGCATCGACGAGCTCGACCCGCTGAACGGCAAGATCAGCTGGGTGGCGCCGGTGGCGCGCGCGCTGACCAAGGCGCGCGAGGGCGACACCATTACCTTCCAGGCGCCGCACGGCGTAGAAGAGCTGGACATTCTGGAGGTCAGCTATCCTGCGCCGGCCGCCGATTAACCGCGGAGCAATACTCGGCCTGCTGCTGGCGCTGGCCGGCGGGCAGGGCGCGGCGTGGGCGGCCGACGTCTACATCATCGACATGAACTCCAGCAAATCGCAATACAGCGACAGCCACGTGCTGCACCTGCTGCGCGAGGCGCTGGAGGCGTCGGCGCCCAAATACGGACCGTACGAACTGAAAGTGGCGCAACTGCGCATGGAGCGCGACCGGCTGCTGCAGGAAATGGTCAAGGGCGACCTGGCCAACCTGAGCGGGCAGGTGACGTCGCCGGAATGGGAGCAGAAGCTGGTGCCGATCCGGATTCCGGTCGACAAGGGCATTTCCTGCTACCGCGTGTCGCTGATCGACAGCCGCAACCAGGACTTGTTCAGCGCGGTGCGCACGGTCGAACAATTGAAGACGCTGTCGCTGGGCGCCGGCCGGCAATGGAGCCTGACCACCAGCTACAAGCTGGCCGGCTTCGTGGTGGTCGAAGGCAGCACCTCGGCCGGGCTGCACAGCATGCTGGCGGCGGGGCGCTTCCAGCACTTTCCGCGCGCGATCGACGAGGCGGTGTACGAGCAGGCCGCGTATTTGCCGCAGATGCCCACGCTGGCGGTGGAGCGCAGCTTTGCGCTGTACGTGCCCTCGCCGCGCTATTTCTTCCTCGGCGGGCCGCAGCGGCAGCGGCTGGCGCAACGGCTGGAATACGGCCTGCAGCTGTTGATCGCCGACGGCCGCTTCGATCAGCTGTTCCACCAGTTCTATGACGGGCTGATCGACAAGACCAACCTGCGCAAGCGCCGCATCTTCCGGCTCGACAATCCGCTGCTGTCGCCGCAGACGCCGCTGTCCAACAAGGCCTACTGGTACGACCCCATGGAGCCGCGCGCGTTGCGCTAGCGCAGAACGCGGCCTTCCCGCGCCTGCTAGGTTGGCGGGATGCCAGGAGGGACATCATGCCACGCCAATCTCGTGTTGTATTGCCAGCCGTGCCGCTGCATGTGATTCAACGCGGGCATGACCGGCAGCGCTGTTTTTTCATGGATGATGACTATGTGGTGTACCGGCAATGGCTGCATGAGGCGGCGGTGCTGGCGGAGACGCATGTGCATGCGTATGTGCTGATGAGTAATCACGTGCACTTGCTGATGAGTGTGGCGGACGCGGCCGGGCTGGCGGGGATGATGAAGGAACTGGCGCAGCGGTATGCGCAGTATCTGAATTATCGCCACGGGACCAGCGGCACGGTATGGGATGGGCGGTACAAGAGTTGCCTGGTGCAGACAGAAGGGTATTTGCTGACGTGTCAGCGGTATATCGAGATGAACCCGGTGCGGGCCGGGATGGTGCGGTTTCCGGGGAATTACAAGTGGTCGAGTTACCGCTGCAATGCCGAAGGGCGGCATGACGAGGTGGTGACGCCGCATTCGGTGTACGAGCGGTTGGGGACAGGGGCGTCCGCGCGGCGGCAGGCATACCTGCGGCTGTTCCTCGAAACCCTGACCCCGCAGCAGCTCGAACAAATCCGCGCCGCGGGCAATGGCAACGGGGTGCTCGGTGACCGCGCCTTCATCGCCCAACACCGGCGTAGGACCCCGCAACCTTAAGCGATACGCACGCGCCACCACTTAGGGGTCTGACCCCGTACGGGGTCAGACCCCGCCTGGCGGTGCGGGTTTACGCGCGCTCGCGCAAAATCCGGTTGACGCCGGCCACCCGCCGCACATTCCGCAGCAAGCCCGCCAGGTGCACCCGATCCTTCACCTGCACCGTGAACCGCAACTGGTGCAGCACATTATCCTTGTCCTCATCCATGCCCACATACGTGATATTGGCATCCGACTCGCCAATCTCCGCCGCCACGCGCGCCAGGATGCCCTTCTCGTTATTGATGAGCAGCTTGATCCGGCTGTCAAAGCGCCGGTTCAGCTCGGTGCCCCACTTCACCGCGATCCAGCGATCCGGCTCCTTGGCCTTCTGCCGCTTGGCCTGCGTGCAATCGGCCGTGTGCACCAGCAGCCCTTGATCCCTGCGCAACTGGCCAATGATCGAATCGCCCGGAATCGGCAGACAACACGGCGCCAGCTGCACCGACACGCCCTCGCTGCCGCAAATGGTGACCGGGTCCAGCTCGGCCGCGCTATTATGATCGACCGGCGCGCTGGCCGACTCGCCGCCGCGCAGGCCAAAGATATGCCGCGCCACCAGCGCCGCCATGCGCTTGCCGACGCCGATATCGGCATACAACTCATCCAGCGACTTGGCGCTCGACTCCTTCAGCAGCCGCTCGATCAGATGATCTTCCAGGTCCGGACCGATGCCCAGCGACGACAGCGCCTGCGCCAGCAACTGCTTGCCCAGCGCGATCGACTCCGGCAGGTTAATCGTGCGCAGATGATGACGAATCGCCGAGCGCGCCTTGCCAGTCCGCACGAACGACAGCCACGACGGACTCGGCCGCGAATCGGCATCGGTCACGATCTCCACGATATCGCCGTTGCGCAACTCGGTGCGCACCGAGGCCGGCTCGTTGTTGATCGTGACCGACACCGTATGGTCGCCAATCCCGGTGTGAATCGCATACGCGAAGTCGATCGGCGTGGCGCCGCGCGGCAGCGCGATGATCTTGGACTTCGGCGTGAACACGTACACCGAATCCGGGAACAGGTCGACCTTGACGTGCTCCAGGAACTCGGCCGAATCGCCGGTCTGCTGCTGAATGTCCAGCAGCGACTGCAGCCACGCGTGGGTGCGCTGCTGCAGGTCCGACATGTTGGCCTCGCCGTTCTTGTACAGCCAGTGCGCCGCCACGCCCGATTCGGCGGTGCGGTGCATCTCCTGCGTGCGGATCTGGAACTCCACCGGCGTGCCGTACGGGCCGATCAGCGTGGTGTGCAGCGACTGGTAGCCATTCAGCTTGCGGATCGCAATATAGTCCTTGAACTTGCCCGGCATCGGCTTGTACAGCGAATGCAGCGTGCCCAGCGCCACGTAGCACTGTTCGAAACTCTCGACCACCACGCGGAAGCCGTACACGTCCAGCACCTGCGAGAACGACAGGTGCTTGCTGTGCATCTTCTTGTAGATGCCATACAGCGTCTTCTCGCGGCCATACACCTCGGCGTGGATATTGGCCGAGGCCAGCGTGTTCTTGACCGACTCCAGGATCTTGGTCACCACCTCGCGGCGGTTGCCGCGCGCCGCCTTGACCGCCTTGCCCAGCACGCGGTAGCGCAGCGGGAACAGGTGGGCGAACGACAAGTCCTGCAGCTCGCGGTAAATATTGTTCAGGCCGAGACGGTGCGCGATCGGCACGTACACTTCCATGGTTTCCTTGGAGATGCGGGCCTTGGCGGCCGGCTTCATCACTTCCATGGTGCGCATATTGTGCAGGCGGTCGGCCAGCTTGATCAGGATGACCCGCACGTCCGAGGCCATGGCCAGCAGCATCTTGCGGAAGTTTTCCGCCTGCGCCTCGATCTGGCTCTGGAACTCGATTTTCTCCAGCTTGGACAAGCCGTCCACCAGGTTGGCCACCGGCGCGCCGAAGCGCTCGATCAGCTCGTCCTTCTTGACGTCCTGGTCTTCCATCACGTCATGCAGCAGCGCCGCCATGATGGCTTGCGCGTCCAGCTTCCAGTCGGCGCAGATCTCCGCCACCGCGATCGGGTGCGAGATATACGGCTCGCCCGACTTGCGCAACTGCCCGAGGTGCATCTCGTCCGAGAAGCGGTAGGCTTCCTTGACCTTTTTGAGATCGGCGGCCGTCATGTAGTCGGCCAGTTTTTCGGTCAGATGGGTTACCGACGCAACGCCTGCGGTGAGGGCAGGGGGCGTGGCCAGGGGCGACGAGGAAATCACGGGAGGTACGGGGGGGGTAACGGATGGCGCGGTCATGCTATCCCCTGCGATGCTGTCAGACATGGCAACAGCCGGCGCTTTGGCCGGCTGTTTCGCCCGGGCGGGCGGGGTGCCACTCAGTGTCGGATCGTCAGGGATCAGATTCATACGTATGCGTTCCGTCTCGATGAGAATGTCCTGCTGCTACAACATACCACATTCACATTGTTCGGGAACGCGGTCCCAACTTACATGGGGACCTTTTTCAACATTTCCAGACCGACTTTGCCGGCGGCGATTTCACGCAGGGCAACCACGGTAGGCTTGTCCTTGGCTTCCACCTTCGGGGTGTGGCCTTGCAGCAGCTGGCGCGCGCGGTAGGTGGCGGCCAGGGTCAGCTGGAAACGGTTCGGTACGTTTTTCAGACAATCTTCAATCGTAATGCGGGCCATCTAAAACTCCTAAAAATCTTGTTTGTTCTGTTATTCAGCGTGGATACCCAACTGGGCAAAGAGCGAGGCGTTGCGCGCCGCTTGTTGCGCAAACCGGCAACGGGCCGCTCGGATAATCGCGGTCAGTTCCGACAGCGCGACGTCGAATTCTTCGTTGATAATAGCATACTCGAACTCGGGCGCGTGGGCGATTTCGCCGCCCGCCGCCAGCAGCCGTTTGGTGATCACGTGCGGCTCGTCGGTGGCGCGTTTTTTCAGGCGTTCCTCGAGCGCGGCGATCGATGGCGGCAGGATGAAAATGCCGGCCGCCTGCGGGAACAGCTTCTTGACCTGGCGCGCGCCCTGCCAGTCGATTTCCAGCAGCACGTCGGTGCCGGTTTTCATCTGTTGTTCCACCATCAGGCGCGAGGTGCCGTAGTAATTGCCGTGCACTTCGGCCCACTCCAGGAACTCGCCGTTCTGCGCACGGGCGACGAAATCGTCCGCCGTGGTGAAGTAGTATTCCTTGCCGTGGGTTTCGCCCGGACGCGGCGCGCGGGTGGTGGTGGAAATCGACAGCTTGATGGTCGGTTCCTTGGCCAGCAGCGCATTCACCAGCGTCGACTTGCCGGCGCCCGACGGCGCCGCGACGACGAACAGGCTGCCTGAAAATCCGTTGGTTGAGCTCATGTTGATCTTTCAAAAACGTCAGCGGGCGGCTTGATCCGTCGCCCAAAGACGTATTTTACCAAGAGCAACGACGGCAGCTCAATTTACAGCAAGGAGAGGAAGTGCCTGGCCGCCGCCGGCGCCCGCTCCTTGGCGCCGTTGATGAAATACACGTAGACCTGGCCGGACCTGGCCTGCTGCTGCCACGCATGCGCCTGCTTGGCCCACTGCTGCAGCGCCGCCTTGGGGTAGCCGGTGTCGATGTCGCTCTGCGCGTCCATCAGGCGGGCGTAGACGAAATCGCCGGTCAGCTCGTCGACGTGCGGGAATTTGGGCGCATCGGTGATGACGGTGGCGACCTTGTGCTGGCGCGCCAGCTTGAAGTAATCGTCGTTGAGGAAGCTGTCGTGGCGGGCGTCCAGCACGTGCTGCAGCTTGCGCTTGCCCAGTTTGGCCGGCAGCAGCTTGAAGAAGGCCGCGATGTCGTCGGCGTCGAACTGCTTGGTGGCGGCCAGTTGCCACAGGATGGGGCCGAGCTTGTCGCCCAGTTCGGTCAGGCCGCTGTTCATGAAGCGCTCGATCGATTCGCCGGCCTCGGCCAGCACCTTGCGGTTGGTGGCGTAGCGCGTGGCCTTGACCGAGAACACGAAATCGTCCGGCGTCTTGGCCGCCCAGCTGGCGAAATGCTCCGGCTTGGCGCTGCGGTAAAAGGTGCCGTTGATTTCGATGCTGTTCACCTGCGTGCTGGCGTATTCCAGCTGCTTCTTGATCGGCACGTCCTTGGGATAAAAGGTGTCGCGCCAGGGAGCGAAGTCCCAGCCGCCGATGCCAGCCCTGATCTGCGCCATCTTGCGTCTCCTGATAGTATCGGGTTTTACGTCTACAACAGGGATATACCATGAAAGATCTGATCGTCGTCGCCACCATCACCGCCAGGGAGGGCAATGAAGAAGTGGTGCGCGAGGCGCTGGAGCGGGTGGTGCCGCCCAGCCGCGCGGAAGCCGGCTGCCTGCGCTACGACCTCAATATCGACCTCGGCAACCACCGCAACCACGTGATGCTGGAAGCCTGGCGCGACGAAGCCGCGCTGGCCGCCCACGAAGCCACGCCGCACTTCCAGGCGCTGGTGCAAGCCATCGGCGGCAAGGCCGACATCCAGATCCTCAAGCTGAACCAGGTGCTGTAAACGCGCCGCCAGGCTAGCCGTTTAGTCCGCGCTGAAGGCCTTGGCGGCGGCCAGGGTGTCGAGTGCTTCGCGCAGGTGCTTGATCTTGCCGTTCTCGGCCACCAGCAGGCCGGCGTAGGTTTGCTTGTAGACCTTGCCGGTCGACGGCACCAGCGCTTCCACGCTGTATTCGCCGAACACCTTGTCCTCGGTTTCGATGTACAGCCGCACATCCTTGAAGCGGAAATCCGGTACTTTTTTCAGCAGGCCGCCGATGAAGCCTTCGATCGCGGCGGGGCCGGTCGCTTGCACTTGCGGGCCCAGCGACGGCAGTTCCAGCAGGCCGTCCTCGGCGAACAGTGCGGCGGCGGCGGCGGGGTCCTGGATGTTGGCCAGGTAGGCATGCAGCAGTTGGCTAGCGTTTTTCATGATGTCCCTTTCGGAAGTAAGTTGGAATGGACACACTGTAGCGCCAGTCGATTATTGAATAAATCGGCTAAAGACGAAATGTTTATTCCTGTATGTGGATAATCTCGTCGGCGTCGCCGGGCCGGCGCGCCAGCAGCAGCGACAGCCGCCGCAGGCCCGCCCGCAGGCGCTCGCGGTCCTGCATGCTGCCCAGGGAGACGCGGATGGCGTTGACGCCGCCATCGCCGGCGGCGAAGGCTTGCGCCGGCGTGACGGCGATGCCTTCGCGCTCCGCTGCCCGCGCCAGCCGCGCCGAGTCCCAATAGGCCGGCAATTCCAGCCACACGTGCAGGCCGTCGCCGGCGCCGGCGTAGCGCCCCGCCAGCACATCGCGCGCCATCCGGTGGCGCAGGCGCGCCTCGCTGCGCACGCCTTCCCGCAAGCGGTCCGCCGAGCCATCGAGGATCCACTGCGTGGCCAGCGCGGCCGTCAGCGGCGCCGCCATCAGCGCGAACGACCGCAGCGCGGCCAGGAAACGTTCGCGTTCGCGCGCATCGCGTATCAGCACGAAGGCGATGCGCAGGCCCGGCGTCAGGCATTTCGACAGCGTGGAAATGTAATAGGTATGCTCCGGCGCCAGCGTGGCGAGCGGCGGCGGCGGGGCGGCGGCGAGCAGCCAGTAGGGATCGTCCTCGATGATGCGCACCCGGCAGCGCCTGGCCACGGCGGCGATCTCCTGGCGCCGGTGTTCCGGCATGGTGACGGCGGTGGGATTGTGCAAGGTCGGATTGAGATACACCAGCGCCGGCTGGTGCCGGCGGCACGCTTGCTCCAGCATGCCGGGCAGCATGCCGTGCCGATCCGCTTCCACGGCAACGACGCGCCGGCCGAACTGCGCGGCGGCGGCGCGCAGCCCGGGATAGCTCATGGGCTCGGCCAGGATGACGTCGCCCGGCGCCGTCAGCGCCAGCATCAACGCGGCGATCGCCGCCTGCGCGCCGGGACAGACCACCACCTGCCGCCCATCCAGCGGCCCGAACATCGGCGCCAGCCAGCGGGCGCCGGCCTGGCGGTCGGCATCGCTGCCCCCGGCCAGGTGATAGGTCATCAGCAATTCGTTATCCGCCCGCATCAGCACTTGCGACAGTCCCTGTTTCAGCAGGTCGTCGAAGTCGACGCCATCGGGTGGCGGCGGGGTGTTCATGCTCAGGTCCAGGACCGGGGTCAGCTCGGCTTTCGGCGCGGCGACGTAGGTGCCGCGCGCGCCGCGCCCCTCCAGCAGGTTGCGACGCCGCGCCTCGTCGTAGGCGCGGGTGACCGTGGTCAGGTCGACCTGCAGCTGCGCCGCCAGCTGGCGCTGCGGCGGCAGGCGGTCGCCCGGCTTCAGCGCGCCGTCCGCCAGCGCCGCCTGCAAGGCGTCAGCGATCTGCAGGAAACGCGGCCCGCCCTGCGCGGCCAGGCGCGGTGGCCAGGGCGGCGGCGCGGCGTCTTGTATGGGTCTTGACTGGGACATTTTGTCTCAATGTATGGATATTGCTTTTGAGTAGTATGCCTTACATGGAGAGTGTCTAGCGAGGCGCAAAATGATTGATTGGATACCGGTGGTGTTTGTGGTCTTTAAATTCGGCGTGCTCAGCACGGGCATGTTCTACGCCGTCAAATGGCATTACGACCAGGGGCGGAAGGGCAGGAAGGAGGAGGCGCGCGCGGTGCTGCGCGCGGGCGGCAAGGTGGCTGCGCTGTTCCTGGCGTCGCTGCTGGGGCTGGCGCTGTTCACCTTTGCGCTGATCAAGGTGCTGGGCATGGACCTGACCTTCCTGTAGACGCCGGCGGGCATAAAAAAAGGAGCCGCGGCTCCTTTTCGATGATTTACTCCAGGTTCTGCACCTGTTCGCGCATCTGCTCGATCAGCAGCTTCAGCTCCATCGACGCGTCGGCCAGTTCCTTGACCGAGGCCTTGGCGCCCAGCGTGTTGGCCTCGCGGTTCAGTTCCTGCATCATGAAGTCCAGGCGCTTGCCGACCTGGCCGCCTTTCTTGAGGATGTGGCGGGTCTCGGTCAAGTGTGCCGACAGGCGGCCCAGCTCCTCGGCCACGTCGATGCGGATGCCGTACAGGATCACCTCCTGGCGGATGCGCTCCAGCGCGTCCTGGCGCGACAGCGCCGAATTCGAGCCCTGGCAAGCCAGGCCCAGCGCGTCCTGCATGCGCTCCACGGCCTTCTGCTGGAACGCCGCCACCACCTGCGGAATCAGCGGCGTGATGCGCTTGACGATCGCTTCCATGGCCTCGATGCGCGAGATCAGCATGGCTTCCAGCGCCGCGCCCTCGCGCTGGCGGCTCTGCACAAAGGCCTCGATGGTGCGGCCGGCGAGGATGGCGACGTCGGCCTGCAGCGACTCCTGGCCGATCTGCGCCTCTTCGATGACACCGGGCCAGCGCAGCAGCTCAGCGACTGACATCGTTTGCACGCCGGGGAACAGCGTGCCCACCTCGCCTTGCAGGCGTTGCAATTCCGTCAACAATGGCAGGTTCAGCGCCTGGGTGCCGGCGGTGGCTGCCTTGCGGCCGAAGCTCAGGCGCAACTCGACTTTGCCGCGCGTGATGGCGCCCATGATGGCCGAGCGCAAATCGGGTTCAAGCGCTCGCAAATCGTCGTTTATTCGAAACTGTAAGTCCAAAAATCGCGAGTTGACGCTCTTGATTTCAATGGTCAGTGTTCCCGCCGCACTTTCACTGGTGGCGACCGCGTAGCCCGTCATGCTGGAAATGCTCAATGGATATCCCCGATTTAATCTTTACAAAACAGTGATTTATCCACACAATCCGGTTGTTGAGGCGAGGAACCGTATGGCTGCACAAAACAACGCCCCGTTACCAGATGGTCTGGAAATTGCTGGATATCGCATTGTAAAGAAAATTGCGTCCGGTGGGTTCAGTATTGTTTACCTTGCATACGACAGTGATGGCGTGGCGGTGGCCATCAAGGAGTATTTGCCCAGTTCCCTGGCCTTGCGGCGCGAGGGCGAACTGGTGCCGTCCGTGGCCAAGGCGCACCTGCCGGTGTTTCGCATCGGCCTCAAGTGCTTTTTCGAGGAGGGCCGGGCGCTGGCGCGCATCTCCCATCCGAATGTTGTCAGCGTGCTCAATTTCTTCCGCGCCCACGACACCGTGTACATGGTGATGGCCTACGAGTCCGGCCATTCGCTGCAGGAGCACATCCAGCGCCAGCGCGCCCGCGGCAGCAAGGTGGGCGAGGCCTTCATCCGCACCATTTTCACGCAGGTGGTCAAGGGGCTGCGCGAGGTGCACGCCAACAAGCTGCTGCACCTGGACCTGAAACCGGCCAATATCTACCTGCGCACCGACGGCACGCCGATGCTGCTGGACTTCGGCGCCGCGCGCCAGACCGTCAACACCGACATGCCGACGCTGACGCCGATGTACACGCCCGGCTTCGCCCCGCCCGAGCTGTACGCCAAGACCGGGCTGGGGCCGTGGACCGATATTTACAGCATCGGCGCCGCCATGTTTGCCTGCATGGTCGGCTCGCCGCCGCAGCCGGCCGACCAGCGCAAGGCCGAGGACAAGATGGCCAGCCACTTCGACAAGCTGCAGGGCCAGTACTCGCCGGCGCTGTTGCAGCTGGTGCGCTGGTGCCTGGCGGTGGAGCCGCTGGAGCGGCCGCAAAGCCTGTTCGCGGTGCAGAAGGTGCTGCAGGCCAGCGCGCCGCCAGCGCTGCCGGCGCCGCCGCCGCCGGGCATGCTGGACAAGCTGCGTGGCCTGGTCGGGCGGCTGGGCGGCAGCGCCGCGCGCGCCAAGGCCGGCCCGGACACGCTGGTTTAGACGAGAGGGAGCGACACATGCAATTCTCCGTGTACCAGGAAAGCCACATCGGCGGCCGCAAGGTCAACCAGGATCGCATGGGCTACAGCTTCACGCGCGACGCGCTGCTGCTGGTGCTGGCCGACGGCATGGGTGGCCACCTGCGCGGCGAAGTGGCGGCCACGGTGGCGCTGCGGACCATCTCCACGCTGTTCCAGCAGCAGGCCCAGCCCTACGTAAAGAAGCCGCAGCGCTTCCTGGAAGAGGCCTTTCATGCCGCCCACCGCGACATCCACCAGTACCGCGCCGACCACCAGCTGCCGGAGGCGCCGCGCACCACCATCGTCGCCTGCCTGGTGCAGCACAACACGGCCACCTGGGCGCATTGCGGCGACTCGCGCCTGTACTGGATGCGCGACGGCCAGATCCTGGCGCGCACGCGCGACCACTCGCACGTGGAGAGCCTGATCGCCAAAGGCCTGGCGCAGCCGTCCGAGCGCGCCACCCATCCGGACCGCAACAAGCTGTTCAACTGCCTCGGCGCCGACACGCCGCCCAAGGTGGAGGTGGCGGCCGCCGCCGGCGTGCTGCCGGGCGACCTGCTGCTGCTGTGCTCCGACGGATTGTGGTCGGTGCTGCCGGACGACGAACTGGCGCGCCGCATGCAAGCGCAGACGGTGGTGCGCGCCGTACCGGATATACTGCAGGCCGCGCTGAAGGCGGCGGGCGGCGCCAGCGACAACGTCACGGCGCTGGCCATCATGTGGCAGGGCAGTTCGGTGGCGGACGATATGGGGCCGATCACGGCCACCGTGATTTCCACCGAGTCTATGCCGGAGGATCTGCACAGCACCACCATCCGCGATACGCGCGATACGGGCGACACGCGCGACGCGGCCGCCGCGCCGTCCGAGGCGGATGCCTTCGACGACGACGCCATTGAAAAAGCCATCGCGGAGATCCGCGGGGCGATCGAGAAATCCACTCACCTCCTCAAATAAGGAACACAGCATGACCGTTGTAACCCGTCCTAGCGGCCGTCCCGTCGACGCGCTGCGCACCCTGCGCCTGACCCGCGACTACACCAAGCACGCCGAAGGCGCGGTGCTGATCGAATGCGGCGACACCAAGGTGATTTGCACCGCCAGCATTGAAGAGAAAGTGCCGGGCTTCCTGAAAGGGAAGGGCCAGGGCTGGCTGACCGCCGAATATGGCATGCTGCCGCGCTCCACCCACAGCCGCATGGACCGCGAGGCGGCCAAGGGCAAGCAGTCCGGCCGCACGCAGGAGATTCAGCGCCTGATCGGCCGTTCGCTGCGGGCGGCGTTCGACCTGGAGGCGTTTGGCGAGCGCACGCTGCACCTGGACTGCGACGTGATCCAGGCCGATGGCGGCACCCGCACGGCGTCGATCACCGGAGCGATGGTGGCGGCGTATGACGCCTTCTCCAAGCTGGTGGCGCGCGGCGTGATTCCGGCGATTCCGCTCAAGCATTTCGTGGCGGCGATTTCGGTGGGGGTGTACCAGGGCACGCCGGTGCTGGACCTGGACTATGTGGAAGACTCCAACTGCGACACCGACATGAACGTGGTGATGACCGACGCCGGCCACTTCATCGAGGTGCAGGGCACGGCCGAAGGCGCGGCGTTCGACCGCGCCGGCATGAACCGCCTGCTGGACCTGGCGCAGGGGGGGATTGCCGATCTGATCACGCTGCAGAAGCGTACCCTGGGTTTGATTCCGGCGTAAGCGGCACAGTTCCACCCCGCACCCCCCCACGACGTGGGGTCTGACCCCGTACGGGGTCAGACCCCGACCGGTCGGGGTAAACGGTTTAAAATGACGCCCGCTGTCCACTTTTTGAACCCGCACACCCATGACCCAACGCCTGATCCTCGCCTCCAACAACAAGGGCAAACTGAAGGAGTTCAACGAGCTCCTGTCCACCGTCGGCTTCGATGTCCACGCCCAGGGCGACTACAACGTCCCCGAAGCGGATGAGCCTTTTCACACCTTTGTGGAAAATGCATTGCAGAAGGCCCGCCACGCCGCGCGCATCACCGGCCTGCCGGCGCTGGCCGACGATTCCGGCGTCTGCGTCAACGCGCTGGGCGGCGCCCCTGGCGTCTACTCGGCGCGCTTCGCCGGCGAACCGAAATCGGACGCCCGCAACAACGAAAAGATGATCGCCGAACTGGCGCAACACGACGACAAGTCCGCCTACTACTACTGCGTGCTGGTGTTCGTGCGCCACGCCGACGATCCGCAGCCCATCATCGCCGATGGCCGCTGGAACGGCGTCATGGTCGACACGCCGCGCGGCGATGGCGGCTTCGGCTACGATCCCTACTTCTTCATTCCATCGCTCGGCAAATGCGTCGCCGAACTGGCGCCGGAACAGAAAAACGCCTTGTCGCACCGCGGCCAGGCCTTGCGCGCCCTGGTAGAGAAACTGAAATGATCCCGATTAAAATCGTCGGCGCCGGCACAGGCGGCACCAAGCCAGCGGCCGACATCAGCGAGGCCGCCGGCGTCGCCGCCAAGTACCTGCAAGGCGGGGCGCTGAACCTGACCGCGCTGCCGCCGCTGTCGCTGTACATCCACTTCCCGTGGTGCGTGCGCAAATGCCCGTACTGCGATTTCAATTCGCACGAGGCCAAGGACGGCGGCGCCTTCCCCGAGCAGGCCTACCTGGACGCGGTGCGCGCCGACCTGGAACAGGCCTTGCCGCTGATCTGGGGCCGCAAGATCTACACGATCTTCATCGGCGGCGGCACGCCCAGCCTGATGTCGGCCGCCGGCCTGGATCGGCTGCTGTCCGACGTCCGCACCTTGCTGCCGCTGGACAGCGACTGCGAGATCACGATGGAGGCCAATCCCGGCACCTTCGAGGCGGAGAAGTTCAAGTCCTACCGCGCCAGTGGCGTCAATCGCCTGTCGATCGGCATCCAGAGTTTCAACGAGCGTCACCTGAAGGCGCTGGGCCGCATCCACGACGACAACGAGGCCAAACGCGCGGTGGAAATCGCGCTGGCCAACTTCGACAACTTCAACCTCGACCTGATGTACGCGCTGCCGTCGCAAACGCTGGACGAGGCGCGCGCCGACGTGGAAACGGCGATGGCGTTCCAGCCACCGCACCTGTCGCTCTACCATCTGACGATGGAGCCGAACACGCTGTTCGCCAAGTATCCGCCCGCGCTGCCGGACGACGACACCAGCGCCGACATGCAGGACATGATCGCCGAGCTGACCGCCGCCAACGGCTACCAGCAGTACGAGATTTCCGCCTATGCCAAGCAGGGCAAGCGCGCGCGCCACAACCTGAATTACTGGGAGTTCGGCGACTATCTCGGCATAGGCGCCGGCGCGCACTCCAAGCTGTCGTTCCCGCACCGCATCCTGCGCCAGGCGCGCTACAAGCAGCCCAAGGCCTACATGGAGCAGGTGAAGCTGGGCGCGCCGGTGCAGGAAGAGTACGAGATCCAGCGCGAAGACATGGGCTTCGAGTTCATGCTCAACACGCTGCGCCTGCACGGCGGCTTCGATCCCAACCTGTTCAGCGAGCGCACCGGCATGAGCATCAACGCCATCGACAAGCAGCTCAACGCGGCCGAGGCCAAGGGGCTGCTGTACCGCGATTACAAGATCATCAAGCCAACGGCATTGGGCCAGCGCTTCCTCAATGACCTGCAAGAGATGTTCTTGAAAGGCTAGCGCCCAAGCGTGGCGCGGCGCGCCTGGCCGGTGGCGGCAGCGCGCCGGCCAGGCCGTCGTGTCCCAGCTTGAACGACGCCGCCACCTCGGCCAGCCGCGCCGCCTGTTCCTGCATGCTGGCCGCCGCCGCCGCGGCCTGCTCGACCAGCGCGGCGTTTTGCTGCGTCACGCTGTCCATCTGGCCGATGGCGGTGTTGACCTGGTCGATGCCGATGCTTTGCTCGCTGCTGGCGGAGGTGATCTCGCCCATGATGTCGGTGACGCGGCGCACGCTGGTCACCACGTTGTCCATGGTGCTGCCGGCCTGCTGCACCAGCCTGGAGCCGATGTCCACCTGCTCGACTGAATTGCCGATCAATTCCTTGATCTCCCTGGCGGCGGCGGCCGAGCGCTGCGCCAGGTTGCGCACCTCGGACGCCACCACGGCGAAACCGCGTCCCTGCTCGCCGGCGCGCGCCGCCTCCACGGCGGCGTTCAGCGCCAGGATGTTGGTCTGGAAGGCGATGCCATCGATCACGCCGATGATGTCAAAGATCTTGCGCGAGGCGTCATTGATGGAGCCCATGGTGTCGACCACCTGGCCGACGATGGCGCCGCCCTGTTCCGCCACCTCGGACGCGGCCTGCGCCAGCTGGTTGGCCTGCCGGGCGTTTTCCGCGTTCTGGCGCACGGTGGACGTCAGCTGCTCCATCGACGACGCGGTTTCCTCCAGCGAGCTGGCTTGCTCCTCGGTGCGCTGCGACAGGTCCAGATTGCCGCTGGCGATTTGATTGGACGCGGTGGCGATGGTGCTGGTGCCGATCTGCACTTCGCTGACCACCGTGCGCAGCGCGTCGTTCATGCCGCGCAGGGCCGTCATCAGGTCGCCGATTTCGTCCTTGTCCTGGCGCGCCGAGAACTGCGTGGTGAGGTCGCCGTTGGCGACGGTGGCGGCGATATCGACGGCGGATTTCAGCGGCACGGTGATCGAGCGCGAAATGAACCACGCCGCCACCGAGCCGATGGCGACCATCAGCGCCGCCAGCACCATCAGCAAGGCGTTGGCGCGGTCGTTGGCGGCGTCGATGGCGTGGGCGGTATCGTCGATGGCCTTGCGCTGCATGGTGAGGAAGGTCTTGACGCGGTCCTGGTAGGCCTCCGCCGACGGCGAGAAGGCGTCCTTGAACAACTGCTCGGCGCGGACGGCGTCGCCGGCCTTGCGGGCGTTCATCACGTCGGTCTTGGCCTTCTGGTACTTGTTGCGCAGTTCCGTGATCTCTTCGTAAATCTTGCGTTCTTCATCAGAGGTCAGCAGCTCCTTGATCTTGCCCAGCAGTTCGCCGCCGCGCTTGGTGCTGGCGGCGATGACGTCGGCGAA
Source organism: Duganella sp. 1224 (assembly GCF_013408245.1). Taxonomy (GTDB): domain Bacteria; phylum Pseudomonadota; class Gammaproteobacteria; order Burkholderiales; family Burkholderiaceae_D; genus Rugamonas. The sequence continues at coordinate 121,596 of NZ_JACBYS010000002.1, read as the reverse complement.
GGTGTCGGACAGCTTGTCGTCGGAACTGCGGGCGATCAGCGCGGTGCGGGCGATGGCGGAGTAGATCAGCACATACCAGTCGGAGACGAGGCGCTCCTTGGCCAGCGGCTGCTCCATCATGGCGCGCGTGGCCTGGGCGTTGGCGCGGGCGTTGACCAGCGCCACCGAAGTGGCCAGGATGGCCAGCAGCAGCACCACCGCGAAGCCGATGGCGAGACGGGTACCGATGCGCATCTGCGACAGGACGTTCATGATCTTCACTCCCAACAAGAAAGCGGAATTAAAGTATGCGCCTGTCGCGGCGGCGCGTGGCTATCGGTGTGGCTGGGCGTTGCGTTTTCGGAACAGCGTCAGAAGCTGGCGGCCTGTTTCAGGTCCGGTTTCTCGCACCAGCGGGCGAAGGCGTCGGCCATGCGTTCGCTCTCGCCGATGGCGCGCAGCCAGTCGCGGTTGCGGCGGTCGTGGTCCTGGCCGTAGACGGTGAAGTCCTTGCGGTCCGGGAGTTTGGCGTTGGGCAGCGCGCGCACGAAATCCGGCGACGGCGACACCAGGATCATATTGTCGAGCGACTGGTCGCGCGCGCGGCGCCAGGGCATGGACTTGTCCAGCCAGCCGGGCACGATGTAGTCGCTGAAGTGCGGATACAGCACCAGGCCGGGATCGCGCTGGTAGGGCAGATGCAGGTGATAGTCGATCAAGCCGCCGTCCCAATAGGCGCCATCGGGCGCGCCGGCGATGTGGGTGACCGCCTCCAGCACCAGCGGAATGGAGCCGGAAGCCAGCAGCGCGTCGCGCAGGTTGGCTTCCGACAGGCTGACGAAGTGGCCGCTGAACGCGTCGAAGCCCTCGCGCAGCCAGCGCGCGTCGTCATGCCGGTTGTGGAACACCACGCGCTCCATCGACGCCGCCAGGCGCCTGCGCGACAGCGCGTTGCCGGCGGCGGCCAGCAGGAAGCCAGCCATCTCGCGCCAGCGCGCGCCGTTGGTGCTGCCCAGCGCGCCGATGCCGCGCACGGTGAGCACGGAGACGTGGTGGTGCCGATGATGGACCGCTTCGGCGGCGCGGCCATCGAGCAACTCATCGAGCAGCGCGCGGCAGGTGCGGCTGACGTAATCGGGCGTCACCTTGCCCGGATAGCGCTGGCCGGCGTACAGGCGGGCCAGCCGCTGGTGCGCGGCGACCGGATCGTCAAAGGCCGAAGCGGCCATGCGCCACGCGCCGATCGACGCCCCAACAAGCTTGCGCTGGCGCGGCGCCTGGCGCAGGAATTCGCCGAACATCCAGCAATCGAGACTGTGCAGGATCAAGCCTTTGGGCCCGCCGGCCGCCGCCGGCACGATGGCGATATCCGCCGCTTGCACGCCCTCCGCCGCGATACGCTGGCGCGCCCGCTGGCCGAGGCGAATGGTAATTGGAGAAGTCATCCCCAATTTTCCTACACCCCGTCATTCCCGCGCAAGCATACACCGGGGTCAGTGCCGACATTCGGACATTCGGTCGCGCGCGACCGAATGTCCGAATGTCGGCACTGACCCCGGTGTGTTTATTGGAGGCCGCCGCCGAGGGCGCGGTACAGGTCGATGGCGGTGGTGGTGCGCAGCAGACGGGCCTGCACCAGCGATTGCTGGGCGCTGAACAGTTCCCGTTGCGCGTCCAGCACGTCCAGCGAGCTGGCCACGCCGTTGTCGAAGCGGAGTTGCAGCAGCTTGAGGCGGTCGGCCTGGGCGTCCTGCACGGCGCGTTGGGCGTTGACTTGTTCGCCCAGGTAGTCGCGCGCGGCCAGCGCGTCGGCTACTTCGCGGAACGCGGTCTGGATGGTTTTTTCGTAGTCGGCCACCGCCAGGTTTTTGCGGACTTCGGTCAGCGTCAAATTGGCGCGGTTGCGGCCGGCGTCGAAGAGCGGCAGCGTCAGTTGCGGCGCGAATGACCAGCTGCCGGAGCCGTTGTCGAACAGGCCGTGCAGCGAGGGGCTGCTGCTGCCGATGGCCGCCGTCAGGCTGATGCGCGGGAAGAAGGCGGCGCGCGCGGCGCCGATGTTGGCGTTGGCGGCTTTCAGGCGCTGCTCGGCGGCGCGGATGTCGGGACGGCGGATCAACAGGTCGGACGGCAGGCCGGCGGGCAGGGCGCTCAGCGCGTCGATTTGCTGGTCGCTGGGCATGGCGCCCGCGCTGGCGGCAGCGGCGGCGCCGGCCGGTTGGCCGACCAGCAGCGTCAGCGCGTTTTCGGCCTGCGCGCGCTGGCGGGCCAGCGTGAGCGCGGCGGCGCGCGCGGTTTCCATCAGCGTTTCGTTGGAGCGCAGGTCGAGGCGCGACGAGGCGCCCACTTCGGCGCGCTGCTGCGTGAGGCTGTAGGTGCGGGCGCGCGCTTCGTAGGTTTGCTGCGCCAGCGCGTATTGCTCGGCGTAGGCGCGCTCGGTGTAGTAGGCCTGCGCCACTTGCGCCACCAGCGCGATCTGCGCGGCCTGGCGCGCTTCGTCGGTGGCCAGATAGCTCGCCAGCGCGGCGTCGTTCAGGCTTTTCACGCGGCCGAAGAAGTCCAGCTCAAACGCGGATACCGACACGCCCACGTCGTAGCGCTTGCCGATGGTGGTGTCGCCGCTGGGCGACAGGAAGGCCGGCGTCTTGGCGCGCGTGGCGGCCACGCTGGCGTTCAGATTCGGCAGGCGGTCGGCGGACTGGATGTTGTATTGCGCGCGCGCTTCTTCGATGCGCAGCGCGGCGGTGCGCAGGTCGCGGTTGTTGTCCAGTGAGGCGGCGATCAGCTGTTGCAGGCGCGGATCGGTAAAGTATTCGCGCCAGCCGGTATCGACGGCGGCCCTGGCGCCGGCCGGCACCGGCAGCGGCACGCTGGTGCGCGACGCGGCGCCGGCGCTGTCGGTCGGGAACACCGGCGCCACCGGCGCGACGGGGCGCTCGTAGGTCGGCGCCAGCGAGCAGGCGGAGAGCAGGGAGGCGCCGAGCAGCGCGGTGCACTTAATCGTAGGTTTCATGGTTTTTATCGTTCATTTCATGCGCGGCCAGCTTGCGCTGACGTTCGCTGCCCTTGAAGATCTTGCGGACGACGACGAAGAACACCGGCACCAGGAATACCGCCAGCACGGTCGCGGTGATCATGCCGCCCATCACGCCGGTGCCGATGGCGCGCTGGCTGGCCGAGCCGGCGCCGCTGGCGATCACCAGCGGCAGCACGCCGAGGATGAAGGCCAGCGAGGTCATGATGATGGGACGGAAGCGCAGGTGCACCGCTTCCAGCGTGGCCTCGATCAGTCCCTTGCCCTGCGCCTGCAGGTCCTTGGCGAACTCGATGATCAGGATCGCGTTCTTGGCCGACAGGCCGATGATCGCAATCAGGCCGACCTTGAAGTACACGTCGTTCGGCAGCCCGCGCAGGTGCGCGCCAAGCAGCGCACCCAGCACGCCCAGCGGCACCACCAGCAGCACCGCGATCGGGATCGATTCGCTTTCGTACAGCGCGGCCAGCACCAGGAAGGCGGCCAGCAGCGACAGCGCGAACAGCATCGGCGCCTGCGAGCCGGAGGTTTTTTCCTCCAGCGACTGGCCGGTCCATTCGATGCCGAAACCGGGCGGCAGTTGCTGGGCCAATTTCTCCAGTTCCGCCATGGCCTCGCCGGTGGAGCGGCCCGGCGCGGCGTCGCCGGTCAGCTTGATGGCCGGGTAGCCGTTGTAGCGCACCAGCTGCACCGGGCCTTGTATCCAGTGCGAGTTGGCGAACGAGGAGAACGGCACCATGGTGCCGCTGGCGCTGCGCACGTTGAGCTGCATGATGTCCTGCGGTTGCAGGCGGCGCGGCGCGTCGGCCTGCACGATGACGCGCTGCTGCCGTCCACTGCTGGCGAAGTCGTTGACGTAGGAGGAGCCCAGCGCGGTCGACATCATGGCGTTGATGTCGCTGAAGGTGACGCCCAGCGCGTTGGCCTTCTCGCGGTCGATGTCGACCTGCAGCTGCGGCGCGTCTTCCAGGCCTTCCGGCCGCACGCCTTTCAGGATCGGGCTCTTGGCGGCAAGGCCCAGCAGCTGGTTGCGCGCGGCGATCAGCGCGTCGTGGCCTTGCGCGCTGCGGTCCTGCAGGCGCGCGGTGATGCCGGTGGCGTTGCCCAGTTCGCGGATCGGCGGAGGACTGAGCGGGAAGATGATGGCGTCCGGGATGCTGGACAGCGCGCCAAACGCGCGCTGCGCGATCGCCTGCGCCGAGTCTTCCGGCCCGCGCTCCTTCCAGTCCTTGAGCGGAATGAACACCAGGCCGGCGTTCTGGCCATTGCCGGAGAACGAGAAGCCGGCCACCGCGATGGTGCGCGCCACGGCGGGCTGCTTGCGGAAGTAGGCGTCGGCCTGCGCCAGCACGGCCTGGGTGCGCGAGGTCGAGGCGCCGGGCGGCAGCTGGACGTTGGCGATCAAATAGCCCTGGTCTTCGTTGGGCAGGAAGGACGAGGGCAGCTTCACGTACAGCCAGCCCACCACGCCGCACAGCAGCGCGAAGATGATCAGGTAGCGGCCGGTGCGCTTGAGGATGCGGGCGATCACGCCCTGGTAGCCGCTGGCGGTGACGGCGAACTTGCGGTTGAACCAGCCGAAGAAGCCTTTCTTTTCCTGGTGGTGCCCCGCCTCCACCGGCTTGAGCATGGTGGCGCACAGCGCCGGCGTGAGCGTCAGCGCCATCAGCGCGGAGAACAGCATGGCCGACACCATCGCCAGCGAGAACTGGCGGTAGATGGCGCCGACCGCGCCGCCGAAGAAGGCCATCGGGATGAACACGGCCACCAGCACCAGCGTGATGCCGATGATGGCGCCGGTGATCTGGCTCATGGCCTTGCGCGTGGCGGCGCGCGGCGACAGGCCTTCTTCACTCATGATGCGTTCAACGTTTTCCACCACCACGATGGCGTCGTCGACCAGGATGCCGATGGCCAGCACCATGCCGAACATGGTCAGCACGTTGATGGAGAAGCCGAACAACTGCATCGCGGCGAAGGTGCCCATCAGCGCCACCGGCACCACGATGGTGGGGATCAGCGTGTAGCGGATGTTTTGCAGGAACAGGTACATCACCAGGAACACCAGCACCACCGCTTCCAGCAGCGTCTTGACCACTTCTTCGATCGAGATCTTGACGAACAGCGAGGTGTCATAGGGGATGGTGTATTTGACGCCGGGCGGGAAGTACCTGGCCAGTTCGTCCATCTTCTGGTGCACGGCGGTGGCGGTTTGCAGCGCGTTGCCGGTCAGGGACAGTTGCACGGCGATGGCGGCGAAGGGCTGGCCGTTCAGCCGCGCGCTGGTGTTGAAGTTGGCGCCGCCCATTTCCACGCGGGCCACGTCTTTCAGCCGCACCAGCGAGCCGTTGGGATTGGCGCGCAGGACGATCTGGCTGAATTCCGTGGTGGACGAGAGCTGGCCGGTGACCACAATCGGCGCGGAGTAGGTTTGCGTGGCGGGGCTGGGCAGGTCGCCCAGCGTGCCGGAGGTGACCTGGGCATTTTGCGCGCGGATGGCGGCGGTGACGTCGGCCATGTTCAGCTTCAGGCCAATCAGCTTGACCGGGTCGACCCAGATGCGCATGGCCCGTTCGGTGCCGAACAACTGCGCCTGGCCGACGCCGGGGATGCGCTTGATTTCGTTGACGACGTTGCGCGCCATGTAGTCGCCCAGGCCGGTGGGGTCGAGGCGGCCGTCGGTGGAGGTCAGGCCGACGAACATCAGGATGTTGGTGCGGGCCTTGTTGACTTGCACGCCTTGCTGCGTGACGGCGGCGGGCAGGCGCGATTCCACGCGCTTGATGCGGTTCTGCACGTCCACCGCGGCCAGGTCGGGATTGGTACCGGGGACGAAGGTGACGGTGATGGTGACGGCGCCACTGGCTTCGCTTTGCGATTCGACGTATTGCAGGCCGTCGGCGCCGTTCATTTCCTGCTCGATGACGCTGGTGACGGCGTCGTCCAGCACTTGCGCGGTGGCGCCGGGGTAGGTGGCGGTGACGACGATGGCCGGTGGCGCGATGGTCGGGTATTGCGACACCGGCAGCACGGTGATCGCCAGCGCGCCGCCCAGCAGGATGAACAGCGCGATCACCCAGGCGAACACCGGGCGATCAATAAAGAACTTGGCCATGTGCGCGCTCCGTTATTTCGACGCGGCGGCGGTGGCCGGCGAGTCCGGGGCAGCGGCCGGCGGCGCGGCGCGCGTGGCAGGCGAGGCGGCGGGCGCTGGCGCGCCGACGGGGCCTTTCCAAGGCTGCGGGGTGACGGTGGCGCCGGGCTTGGCCTTCTGGAAGCCTTCGACCACGATCCGCTCACCGCCCTTGAGGCCGGAGCTGACCACCCAGTTGTTGCCGTCATTGGCGTTGGCCACCACCGGCTGCGAGATCACCTTGTTGTCGGCGCCGACGATCAGCACCGACGAGCCTTCGTTGGTGCGCACGATGGCCTGCTGCGGCACGGTGATGGCGGCGTCGTTGACCGCCTGCTCCAGCCGCGCGCGCACGTACATCCCCGGCAGCAGCACCCGTTGCGGATTCGGGAACTCGGCCCGCATCGACACCGAGCCGGTGCTCTCGTCCACCGTCACATCCGAAAACAGCAGCCGGCCGGCATGCGGATAGGTCTGGCCATCCTCGGTCACCAGGGTCACGCGCGCCTGGTCCTTGCCGGCGCTTTTCAGCTTGCCGGCCGCCAGCGCGCGCTGCAGTTTCAGCACGTCGGCCGAGGACTGCGTAATCGTCACATAGATGGGATCGAGCTGTTGCACGGTGGCCATCGGCGTCGCCTCGCCCTGGCCGACCAGCGCGCCCTCGGTCACCAGCGCGCGGCTCACGCGGCCGGAGATCGGCGCCGTCACCGTGGCATAGCCCAGCGTCAGGCCGGCGTTGGTGCGCGCCGCCTTCGACGTGGCCAGATCGGCCGCCGCCTGCTTCTGCGCGGTGACGGCATCGTCGTATTCCTGCTGGCTCACCGCTTGCGCCGCCAACAACGGTTTATACCGTTTCACCTTCAGGTCCGCCTGCGCGAGGTTGGCCTCGGCCTTGGCCACGGCCGCCTGCGCGCTGTCGTACGAGGCCTGGAACTGCGCCGGATCGATGCGGAACAACACCTCGCCCGCCTTGACGTCGCCGCCTTCCCGGTACACCCGTTGCAGCACGATGCCGGCCGTGCGCGCCCGCACCTGGGCGATGCGCGAGGCCTCGGTGCGGCCCGGCAGCTCGCTGCTCAGCGTCACCGTGGCCGGCGCCACCGTCACCACCGATACCACCGCCGGCGGCGGGGCGGCGCCGCTGTCCGCTTTCTCGCCGCAGGCGCTTAACAAGGTCAACAGGACAACAGCGGCGCAACGAGGAACGGATCGCATGGCATGTCTCGCGGTGAGTTTTATAGTTAATGCAAGATTGTAATGCAAAAAAGGCAGGAGGGCGGCCTGTGCCGCGCTCCTGCCTGCTCCGTGATGCCGCGAAGAATTAACGCATGCCGGAGATGATCTGTTTCAGCTTGCCGGTGTCGGCCACGAAGGCGCGGATGCCCTCGGCGGTCTTCTCGGTGGCCATGGCGTCCTCGTTCAGCATGAAGCGGAAGGTCGGCTCGTCGACCGAAATCTTGCCGATGGTGGCGTTCTTGCCGCTGTCCGAGCTGAGCTTGCGCTCGAGCGGGGCGTTGGTGTCGGCCAGCTTTTGCAGCAGGTCGGGGCTGATGGTCAGCAGGTCGCAGCCGGCCAGTTCCAGGATCTGGCTGGTGTTGCGGAAGCTGGCGCCCATCACCTCGGTGGCGTAGCCGAACTTGCGGTAGTAGTTGTAGATGCGCTTGACCGACTGCACGCCCGGATCTTCGCCGCCCTGGTAGTCGATGCCGGTGTTCTTCTTGTACCAGTCGTAGATGCGGCCGACAAACGGCGAAATCAGCTTGGCGCCGGCCTCGGCGCAGGCGATCGCCTGCGGCAGCGAGAACAGCAGCGTCATGTTGGTGTGGATGCCTTCCTTTTCCAGGATCTCGGAGGCGCGGATGCCCTCCCAGGTCGAGGCCATCTTGATCAGCACGCGCTCGCGGTCAATGCCGTTCTTCTCGTACAGCTTGATCAGCTCGCGGCCCTTGGTCACCGAGGCGGCGGTGTTGAACGACAGCGCGGCGTCGATCTCGGTCGACACGCGGCCCGGGATCACGCGCAGGATCTGCTTGCCGAAGGCCACCAGCAGGTGGTCGATCACCTCGCCGGTCGAGGCGTCCAGGTTGTCGCGCACGGCTTTTTCCAGCAGCGGCTTGTACTCGTCCTTCTGCACCGCCTTCAGGATCAGCGATGGGTTGGTGGTGGCGTCGCGCGGCGTGTACTGTTGAATGGCCTGGAAGTCGCCGGTGTCGGCGACCACGGTGGTGTACTGTTTGAGTTGTTCGAGTTGGTTCATGGCGCTGCCAATTTGATAAGGGAGTTGTTGTCGCGCTTATTTTACTCCTGATCCGGCGCTACCAGCCCAGCCGCATGACAATTGCGCCACAGGCGATCAAACTGATGGCCACGATGCGCCCCGGCGCCAGCCGTTCGCCGAGGAACAGCGCGGCGATCAGCGCGGCAAACAGGATCGAGGTTTCGCGCAGCGCCGCCACCGCCGCCACCGGCGCCAGCGTCATCGCCCACAGCGCCAGCCCGTACGACGCCAGCGTGCCGATGCCGCCCAGCAACGGCACGCCAACGTGGCGGCGCGCGTAGGCCGGCAGTTCGGCCCAGCGGCTGGTGGAGCACAGCAGCAGCAGCGCGGCGGTCAGCACGAACAGCCACATGGTGTAGCCGGCCGCCGTGCCCGAGCGCCGCACGCCGGCGCCGTCGAGCATGGTGTAGGCGGCGATGACGGCGGCGTTGAGCAGCGCGTAGACGGTGGCGCGGCGGCGGGCGTCGCGGTTGGCGGCGGTGTCGGCGCCGGCGCCGGCGCCGCGCAGGATGGTCAGCGTCAGCACGCCGCCGCAGATCAGCATGACGGCCAGGTCCTGGCGCAGGTGCAGCCGCTCGCCCAGCAGCGGCACGCTGGCCAGCGCCACCAGCAGCGGCGCGGCGCCGCGCATCAGCGGGTAGGCCTGGCTCATGTCGCCGTGGCGGTAGGCGGCCGCCAGCAGCCGGTAGTAGACGACCTGGCAGCAGGCTGACGCCGCCAGCCACGGCCAGCTGTCGGCATGCGGCGTGGCCACCCACGGCAGCAGCGGCAGCGACACCAGGCCGGCGCCGCAGGCCACCAGCAGCGTGCCCAGGTATTTGTCGGGACCGGCCTTGACCAGCGCGTTCCAACTGGCGTGCAGCAGCGCCGCCAGCAGCACCACGGTGACGACCGAGCCCTCCATGGGCTAGCGCGGCGCCGGCCAGTGGCCGCGGGCGGCGCTCATGGCCGGGCGTCCCGGTCGGTCAGTTGGTGGATGGCCGCCAGCAGCGTGTCGAACGGCACCGGCTTGCGGAAGAACAGGTCGTACGGCGGCCGCAGGTCGCGCGGCAGGATGCCGGCGCTGGCCAGGATGAAGGGGATGTCGCGCAGCGCCGGGTCGTCGCGCCAGGCCACGCACAGCTCGGCACCGTTCATGATCGGCATCATGTAGTCGGACACCACGATGTCCGGCGGCGCGCGGCGCGCCAGGGCCAGCGCCTCGGCGCCGTTGCCGGCGGTGCGCACGCGGAAGCCGCGGAATTCAAACAGCATGGTGTAGGCCGACAAGACGTCGAACTCGTCGTCCACCACCAGAATGACCTTGCCATCCGGGTTGCTCTCCATGAGGGCGGGCTGGTCGCTCATGGCATGCCGCTAGCGGTTAAGAACCGGCGGCACGGTGGGCGGCACTTTGCCGTCGATGCTCATGCCGTTGTCGGAGATAAGCAACACGTGGTTGGCGGCGTCGTAACTGTTTTCGCGCAGCTTGAGCACGCCGATCTGGCGCAGGTTGACACCGGCCACGTCCACATAGCGCAGCAGGATGACGTTCTCGAACAGCATCGAGGCGTTCAGCTCGCCATGCACCGTGCCGTGGCCGAAATATGGCAGTTCCTGCGTGAAAAAGGTGGTGACGTTGCGCACCCGCAGCTCGTTGACCAGCGCCGACAGGAAGGCGCGCGAGCGTCCCTCGTGCAGCACCACTTCGCGCAGGCCGTCGATGCCGTCGATCAGCAGGCGCCGCACGCCGCGCTGCTCGATGTTGCGCAGCAGGCCGTTGGCCAGGCTGTCGACCAGCACTTCCAGCGGCGGATGCCAGATGATCTGCAGCGCGCCGTTGTTGAAGTAGGTGATCAGGTCAAGACCGATGCTGCGGGCTTTTTCCAGCAGCCGCTGCGGCGACTCGTAAAAGCCGACGATCAGCGCCGGCTCGCCGCGCTGCAGGCCCTGGTAAATGAAATGCAGCCCCATCAGCGTCTTGCCGACGCCGGGGTTGCCCAGCAGCGCGGTGGTCGAGCCCTGCGCCACGCCGCCCTTGGTCATGCCGTCCCAGCCGGGGATGCCAAAGCTGACGCGGCCGGCGGCGGCGGTCGGCATGGCCGGCGACAGGCTGCTGACCGCCTCCAGCCGCGGGTAGATCTCGATGCCGTCCTCGCCCACCTCGAACACGTGGCGGCCCAGCAGGTGCTTGCTGCCGCGCAGCTTGAACACCTTGATCTCGCGGATCAGCTGCAGGCCGCGCTCGTACTGGCTCAGCTCGATCAGGCCGTCGACCAGCGTGTTTTCCGAGTCGGCCTGGTTGCCCTCGGTGGGCGACAGCAGGAAGGTGGTGCATTCCATGGTCGACACCAGCGAGTTCAGCGACAGCATGAACTCGGACAGCGCCACGTCCGACGGCTTGGCCTCGCGCACGGTGCGGAAGCCGTCGATGATCATGATGTCCGGCTTTTGCTCGGCCAGCGTGGCGGCGATCGACTTGAGCAGCTCGCGCAGGCCGCCCTTGAGCAGGTCGCCGTAGGCGCCGATGAAGACGATGCGCTCGCCGACCAGGGCCTCGTCGAAAAAGGAGAAGTTGCTCAGGTGGTTGAGCATCTTGCCGTGGGTTTCGGCGATCAGCGTCAGGATCAGCACCTTTTTGCCCTGCTGCGCGTGCTGGAAGCCGATCTGGCAGGCCAGCGTGGTTTTACCGCTGCCGGCCAGGCCCTGGATCAGGTACAGGCTATGTGCGGGAAAGCCGCCGCCGAGAATGTCGTCCAGGCCGGGGATATGGGTGCTGAGCAGGGAAAGGCGCTGGGTTGAGCGGTTGTGCATGGCGCAAAGTTGTGAATGCGGCAAAGAATCCACGCACTGTAGCACACCCGCCTTAAAGACGCCTAGCCGATGAACGAATCGAACTGCAGATCGAATTCCTGCAGCGCCTTCTGGGCGTTCTGCATTTTTTTGCGGAATTCCGGGCCGCGTTGCAGCGCCAGGCCCACCGCCAGCACGTCAATCACCACCAGGTAGGCCAGCCGCGCCGAAATCGGCGTGTAGGGGTCGATGTTGAAGATCAGGTCGATCGGGATCAGCACCGTGGCCAGGTCGGCCAGCGGTGTGCCGGACGGCGCCAGCACGATCACCTCGGCGCCGCCGCGCTTGGCCAGCTTGACCGAGCGCACCAGCGACGGGCTGTTGCCGCGCTGCGAGATGGCCACCAGCGCGTCGCCGGTGCGCAGCAGCGCCGCCGCGATGCTGTGGATGTGCGGGTCGGCGTAGGCCACGGTCGGCACGCCCGAGCGGAAGAACTTGTGCTGGGCGTCGGCGGCGACGATGCCGGACGTGCCCTGGCCGTAGAACTCGATCTTGTTGGCCTTGGACAGGATGTCCAGCGCCTTCTGGATCTGCTCCGGGTTGAGGTTGTTGCGCAGGTCGAGCAGGGTGTTGATCGAGCGGCTGCAGATCTTGTTGACCAGGTCGGCCGCGAGGTCGTCCTGGGTCGGCTGCTCGTTCAGGCCGGGCAGGGCCAGCGCCAGGCCCTGCGCCAGCTTGAGCTTGAACTCGTGCCAGCCGTCATAGCCCAGCGTGCGGCAGAAGCGCACCACGGTCGGCTCCGACACCTGCGCGCTCTTGGCCAGCGCGGTGATGTTCTGGTTGACCGTCTGCGTCGGGTGTTCGAGCACGGCCAGCGCCACCTTGCGCTCCGACTTGGACAGCGAGTCGAGTTGGGTACGGATGGAATCCAGCAGCATCGACATCAGTCCTCGGGCAGCACTTCTTCGCGCCACTGCAGGCCGTCGCGGCCGATCAGGGCCGAGGCGGCGGCCGGGCCCCAGGTGCCGGAGGCGTACGGCAGCGGATAGCTGTCGTCGGCCTCCCAGTTGTCGAGGATGGGCTCGACCCACTCCCACGCCGCTTCCAGTTCGTCGCCGCGCATGAACAGCGTCAGCTGGCCGCGCAGCACGTCCAGCAGCAGGCGCTCGTAGGCTTCCATGCGCGGCGACTTGAACTGCTCGCGGAAGTCCAGTTCCAGCTCGGCCTGCTTGAGGCGCATGCCGTCGCCCGGCGTCTTGGCCATCAAATTCATGCGCAGGCCCTCGTCCGGCTGCAGCCGGATCACCAGCGAGTTCGGCTGGAAGCTGTTGGTCGGCTGGTTGAAGATCGAGTGCGGGATCTGCTTGAAGCGCACGACGATTTCGGCCAGGCCGTCGGCCATGCGCTTGCCGGTGCGCAGGTAGAACGGCACGCCGGCCCAGCGCCAGGTGTCGATCTCGGCCTTCATGGCCACGAAGGTCTCGGTGCGCGAATGTTCCGGCGCGTCCGGCTCGTCGCGGTAGCTCGGCACCGCCTTGCCGTCGACGTGGCCGGCGCGGTACTGGCCGCGCACGATGTTCTGCGCCAGCGTGGTCGGCGTGAATTTTTTCAGCGAGCGCAGCACCTGCAGCTTGGCGTCGCGCACGGCGTCCGGCGCGATCGAGGTCGGCGGCTCCATGGCGACGATACACAGCAGTTGCAGCAGGTGGTTCTGCAGCATGTCGCGCAGCGCGCCCGAGGTGTCGTAGTAGCCCATGCGGTTGCCCACGCCCAGCTTCTCGGCGATGGTGATCTGGACGTCGGAAATCCATTCGCGGCGCCACAGCGGCTCGAACAGGATGTTGCCGAAGCGCAGGGCCAGCAGGTTCTGCACGGTTTCCTTGCCGAGGTAGTGGTCGATGCGGTAGATCTGCGATTCCTCGAACACCTTGCCGACTTCGGCGTTGATCTGCTTGGCCGAGGCCAGGTCGCGGCCGAGCGGCTTTTCCAGCACCACGCGCGAGTTCGGCGTGACCAGGCCGTTGGCCTTGAGCGCCTCGCAGATCTGCGAGAAGATCGCCGGCGGCGTGGCCAGGTAGTAGACCTTGGTGATGGCTTCGTCCTTGCGCAGCGCCTCCACCAGCGTCTTGTAGCTGCCGGCGTCGGTGGCGTTGAGCGAGACGTAGACGATGCGCTTGGTGAAGCGCTCCCAGATGGCCGGAATCACGGCCGGCGACTTGATCAGCGGTTTGGAGGTGGTCTCGACGGTTTGCAGGAAGTCTTCCTGGCTGGCGTCCGCGCGGCCGACGCAGATGATGCGGGCCGAGGCGGGCAGGTCGTTGGCGACATCGCGCGCGTACATCGCGGGCAGCAATTTGCGCATCGCCAGATCGCCGCTGCCGCCAAACAGAACCAGATCAAAATCGGAAAGAGCCATAGTATGAAAATCGTCGCAAAAAAAGTGCCGAAGGAATGGCCGCGAGCTGGCTGCGGCCGCCACTGTAAATTTACTACTTATAAGGGTGGTTTGCAAGAAATTTTACTACATCACCCGATGACGGCGGCAGACTGGCAGCATGCTAGTGTTGCGCGCGGCGCGCATGCTTGCGCACTTAATTTCCAGCTGGCAAACCGCGCTATATAATGGCCGCATTCCTGCATGTGCATCCCCGCCGCCGCGCGCCCGACTGCGCCGGCCGCGCCGGAGTTTCCCCCGCATGCGCCGCCGTTACGCGGCACCGCTAACCACCGGCCGTCGCCCCGCCGTTCATCACCACGCAAATTATAAGCTGGCCCGTCATTGTGTGCCGGCCGGGAGTGATATATGACCAAGCCTTACGACCCCTTGCAGGCCATCGCCGTCCAGGCGGACAAGATGATGCTGTGCGTGCTGTGGGCGCTGCAACTGTTTTCGCTGGCGCTGGCCGGCCTCAACGACACCTGGATGCTGGCGCTGCTGATCGGCCTGCCGGCGGCCGGCCTGCCCAGCGTGCTGCACTACACGGCGCCCGGCGCGGTGCTGACGCGCTGCGTGGTGGCGGTGTCGGTGATGGTGTTCGCGGCGCTGAACATCCACCAGGCGGCCGCGCTGACCGAGCTGCACTTCGGCATCTTCGTCTACCTGGCGTTTCTGCTGGCCTACCGCGACTGGAAGCCGATCGTGGTGGCGGCCGCCGTGATCGCCGTGCATCACCTGAGCTTCCACTATCTGCAGGAATGGGGCTATGGCGTGATGTGTTTCACGCGGCCGCAGTTGTCCACCGTGTTCATCCACGCGGCCTACGTGGTGGTGGAATCGGCGGTGCTGATCTTTTTGGCCACCGTGCTGCGCCGCGCCGCCATCCAGGCCGGCGAGCTGGAAAGCATCGTCTCGGCGCTGGCGGCGATCGAGGGCCGCATCGACCTGTCCGCCACCGAGGCCAGGCCGCGCAGCCGGCTGGCGCGCTCGCTGGTGGCAATGCTGGTAACCATGCGCGACACCATCGCCGGCGTGCGCGACGGCGCGCACACGATTGCCGGCGCCTCCGGCGAAATCGCGCAAGGCAACGCCGAGCTGTCGCGCCGCACCGAGCGCCAGGCCGGCAGCATCGAGCAGACGGCGGCGTCGATGGCGCGCCTGGCCGCCACCGTGCGCGCCAACAACGAAAGCGCGCGCCAGGCCAACGAGCTGGCGCAGAGCGCCTCCTCCATCGCGGCCAAGGGCGGCGAGGCGGTGCGGCAGGTAGTCGACACCATGGGCGCCATCAACGCCTCGTCGCGGCAGATCGTGGACATCATCTCGGTGATCGACGGCATCGCCTTCCAGACCAACATCCTGGCCTTGAACGCGGCGGTGGAAGCGGCGCGCGCGGGCGAGCAGGGCAGGGGCTTCGCGGTGGTGGCGTCCGAAGTGCGCAGCCTGGCGCACCGCTCGGCCGCGGCCGCCAAGGAGATCAAGGAACTGATCGGCAACACGGTGCAGACGGTGGAGGGCGGCAGCAAGCTGGTGGACGAAGCCGGCGCCACCATGCTGGAAGTGGTGGACAGCGTGCAGCGCGTGACCGCCATCATGGGCGAGATGAGCAACGCCAACCAGGAGCAGAACGAAGGCATCGAACGCATCAACAGCGCCATCGTCGAGTTTGATGAGACCACGCAGCAGAATTCGGCTTTGGTCGAGGAGGACGCGGCGGCGGCCGACGCCATGGCGCAGGAAGCGCAGCACCTGGCGCGGCTGGTGGCGGCCTTCAAGCTGGACGCGGGCGGCGTCGATACCAGCGCTTCGGCCCGTCGCCTCGCGCATACCAGCCATTGATTCGACTGAACGCGGTTGCTTTCGCCTGCAGGACGCTCGCCCTGCAGGCTGCTCCAGTCCCCTTTGCCTCCACTGGAAATGGCGCGGATAAAACGAGCAATCACCAGCGCATGGTTTGCCACTACCAGTCAACGATACGCAAGCCTTGCATGTTCCTGCCACTGCTGCTGAGCGGCTACCATTTCAAAATAGCTTCCCTGCCTTAACCAGTCGGTCAGTGTCAAACCTAGCCGCGACAGGCAGCTTGCGCCCCTTGGCGGACATCGAAGTAAATGCCTACAAGTTTCTAGAAAGTAGAAGTCTTTCGCATAGCGCTCGCGGAAACCCGTATCCCCAGGTCGTTAACTCTAAGGACTCCGCACTAAACGGAGCACTTTCGCATTCGATTTCCGCCTCACCTACAATCGGCAACCCGACCTCTTTAATGCTCTTAATATGCAAAAATCCGTATTTATAAAGCTTTATTTGGAACAGATTTTGTGCAGTGGGAGGCTCGTCACCAATCCACAGAGGTACACCAGCTATAAATACCCGGCTATTCTTCAAGCCATTTTTTAGCATTGCTCCCACTACGCAACCAACACCGTATTGGCCATTCGACAGAGGAATGGGCCAAAATTGTCCACGAATCAGATGGGTTGTTGATTTAGGAATAAATGGATACATCACTTGAATTTTTTCTTTTGAAGTTTGACTTGCCCGACGAATGACCGCAACTTGCCGTTATGCGCCGCAGTTACCTGTAACCAAACTGTGTTTACGATCCACGCCGCGTATCGCATCAATATGACCTCAGAACGCAGCAGAATGATCACCTCGTCCGGTTTCAGCTAGGTCGAGAAAAATTGTAATCCCCCGCTTTCAACGCCTCACGCCAGTGCTTTAATAGTCTACGATGCAATCGCATCTAAGCCATAATTCAGTGTGCCGCATGGTCGGCGCGCTAGCGCGTCCGAGTTAATGAAATGGTTGGGCTCGTTTGTCAATTTCGGCTTACCCAGCTTTACTTTTTCGGTCAATAAGGAAGGCTTTCATTGTTGCACCATTAAAGCGTACAAAGGCTTCAACAATTTCGCGCGAACGTTTTGCGAAATCGTCGGAGGTCATGTTCTTTGCCGTGTAATTGAATTTGACAAATTTTCCAAGCCCAGCCGACATTAAGATCATGTGGGCGTCGTCCTGATCGCTGCCATCTGGAAGAGTGAGCTTTGACGCAAGGATTTTCATCTTTGCTTCAGCTACCTTTTCATCCGTGCCGATCGAAGGTGCCTCTGGACCAAGGCAAATAGAGCCATGCGCCACCACCAACAAAGGCGAAAGCAATTAACAGAGTCCCGAACAGCAATCGAGTTTGTAGCACATGCGTGAGCGCGTAGAACGCTAGTAAGCCGGAGTTGATGAGCATCGAGAGAACATACGCCGATTTTTTAAAATTTTCCGTCATGTCATCTCAGTTTCAATGTCCGGTATTGGCCGATTTCGGTCCGCGTGTTATTTACGAAGACCTTTATCCTTCATCATAAAAGACAAAAACACGAGAGCTGTCGGCCTTAACTCGAACACCATCAACAACGCGTTCATCGTTCGATGGAAGGAATTCCTTAAGGCCGCCTTTGCCGTTGACCATACCACCATTTCCATACACTGCCTCTTGCAACAGAGATACCGCGAAGTCGTACATTGCTCGACGCGTTGAAAAACTCAGGCAGATGTCCTTGTTAGCGACGTTGACAGACGCCGACAGAAAGTGATGTATGCCATTCGCCACCTCTGGCGAACCGATTTCATCACCGTCAGGCGTGACCGTAATCGTCTTGGGTAGTTGGTTCTTAATACTCATTTTTAGCGTTGTCTATCATCGACTTCGTTTTCCTGACAGGCCGCTTCTGGCCGCTGTCAGCCTGTCATGGTGAGTCATCAAAGCCGTATCGAAGCTTTAACAACGCCATCAATCCTACTAAGAGGGCCGATATGACTAACCCTGATAGGCCCCATGCCGACAGCCTTCGCTGAGTAGCATGCCAAGCGGTTGCAATGAAGGCGCAAGCACCGAAAATCTGCATTAAAACGATAGTGGTTTTAATTTCTGTTTTTGCGTAATCATATCCGCATGCCAGCTCTTTGCCTCCTGGATTTATAGGCGAGCACCAATATGACTCTGGGATACACAGGCCAGCCAGTAGCAGCAACAGCGGCGTCCACGCCAAAGCACTTCGATACATAATCAACTTCCATTTTTCTGAACGACTGCAATTGGCCGGGAGCGTTCATCGGCAGGTGGCAGTCTTTCTTAGCTGGCCTAGATCTCACATCAATTGCACTGCGTTGCAATTTCGTGGAGTTGCGTTCTCATGATAGAGATCCGCCAGATACTCACAAAGCTCATCTTCGACAACATTCCGGGGCACGATAAAATCCGCTGGTCGGCGCTTTCCGTCTGTCCCGAGGTAATAAGCTCGCCAAGCCCCGCATGAGCCACTCACGGCGATGAGTGTTCCAAAAATGTTAAACTTTAGCTCTCTCATGGGCAGTCTCTCATTTCCGTGCTTGTTCGCTTCTGACCGGATGCTGTCCCGCTCAGGATAGCAGTTTGCTTATTGGAAAGGTTCACAGATTGTTGCACGGAGCTTGCTGCTTAAGCGTCCGTCCGAAGATTAAACCTGTACCGAGGCCGCAATGAGGTGGGAATTTAAGAGTTTTTCTGGCTGAAAAACTGCTGTCCTTGATACAACTGTCGGTTTCCGCCCGCTCGCCGTCGCTCCGTCATTCCCGCGAAAGCGGGAATTCATACTTTGCTGGCATACCGCTGTTCTATGGATTCCGGCGTGCGCCGGAATGACGGCGAAGGCGCAAACTGGCGGTTTGGAGTAAGGACCTTTGGCCGCCTTGGGGATTTTTGCAATTGCGTCCGGCAGGGGCGTCGGACGCGGGGGAGAGTTACTTCTTGTAGCGCGGTTCGGTGCGGCCGGTGACGTCCATCGGGATCGCCAGCAGTTTGCCGCTGAGCGGATATTGTTCCAGCTCCGCCGCCGGGCGGGCGCCGGCGCTGGTGACGTACAGTGTGCGCAGATCCGGGCCGCCGAAGGCTGGCATGGTCGGGCAGCGCACTGGCAGCTTGATCTCGCCCAGCAGCTCGCCGGTCGGCGACAGCTTGACGATGCGCGCGCCTTCAAACATCGCCACCCAGTAGTTGCCTTCGCTGTCGACCGCGGCGCCGTCCGGACGGCCGCCGTAGTTGTTCTCCTTGTCGGCCGAGAACTGGTGCAGCGTCTGCTGGTTGCTGACGGTGCCGGTGGCCACGTCGTAGTCGTAGCGGTAGACGCGGTGGGCGGCGGTGTCGGCGTGGTACATGGTCTTCTGGTCCGGGCTGAAGCCCAGGCCATTGGAGTTGGTCATACCGCCCGACCAGGCCTGGCGCAGCGTGCCCTGTTCCAGCACGTACATCTCGGCGGCCGGCTTGTCGCGCGGTTCGTAGATGGTGCCGACCCAGAAGCGGCCGGCCGGGTCGACGTGGCCGTCGTTGAAGCGGGTGATCTTCTGGTCGTAGGGCGCGGCGGCGATGTCGGTCAGCTTGACCTCGTCGCTGTCGGTGTCCAGGTGCGCGAAGCCGCTGCGCATGGCGACAATCAGGCCGCCGGCGTCGCTGATGGCCAGCGTGGCCGGTTCGCTGGCCAGTTTCCATGAGCGGTGCGCGCCGCTGGCCGGGTCCAGCCGGTGCACGGTGAAGGCGGGGATGTCGACCCAGTACAGGGCTTGTTCTTCGGGATGCCACAGCGGGCATTCGCCGGTTTGCATCACTGCGTCGTAAGCTACTTTGATGTTCATATGTGTTGGGCTCAAGCCGTCATGCTGCCCGTGCGGAGTACTGCGCACTCGGCATGGGCCCCGGCATTTGCCGGGGCGACGTTGGTTAAATGTGTTGGGCTGCCTTCGCCATGAAGATCAGGCCATTGGTCGAGCTGTCGTGACGTTCCGGTTTCACTTCGCCGGTCAGTTCCGACTGGATGTTTTTGGCCAGCACCTTGCCCAGCTCCACGCCCCACTGGTCAAAGCTGTTGACGTCCCAGATCACGCCCTGCACAAAGGTCTTGTGCTCGTACAGCGCGATCAAGGCGCCCAGCGCGCCCGGCGTCAACTGGTCCATCAGGATGGTGTTGGACGGACGATTGCCGGGGAAGGTCTTGTGCGGCACCAGTTCGTCGATCTGCTCCGGCGTCAGGTTCTGGCCGGCCAGGTCGGCGCGTACCTCGTCCGCGGTTTTGCCCTTCATGAAGGCTTCCGACTGCGCGAAGCAGTTGGCCAGCAGCGCGTCGTGATGGCCTGCCAGATCGTGCGTGGCGCGCAGCGCGGCGATGAAGTCGATCGGCGTGACGTCGGTGCCCTGGTGCAGCAGCTGGAAGTACGCGTGCTGCGCGTTGGTGCCGCATTCGCCCCATACCACCGGGCAGGTGACGGTGTCCACCTCGGCGCCGTTGCGCGTCACGCGCTTGCCGTTGGATTCCATGTCCAGTTGCTGCAGATAGGCCGGGAAGCGGTTCAGGTCCTGGTGGTACGGCGCGATCGACAGTGAGGTGGCGTCGAGGAATTGGCGGTTCCAGAAGCCGACCATGGCCAGCAGCACCGGCATGTTCTGCTCCAGCGGCGCCTCGCGGAAGTGTTCGTCCATCGCGTGGGCGCCGGCCAGGAAGTCGGCGAAGTAGCCAAAGCCCACCGCCAGCGCCACCGACAGGCCGATCGCCGACCATACGGAGTAGCGGCCGCCCACCCAGTCCCAGAACGGGAACATGTTGGCGGTGTCGATGCCGAATTCCGCCACGGCCTTGGTGTTGGTGGACACGGCCACGAAGTGCTTGGCCAGGTGCTCGGTCGTGCCGCCGTGTTGCAGGAACCAGGTGCGCGCGGTGCCGGCGTTGAGCATGGTCTCGGCGGTGGTGAAGGTCTTCGAGGCGATGATGAACAACGTCGTTTCAGGATTGACCTGCGCCAGCGCGGCGTCCATGTCATGGCCGTCGACGTTGGAGACGAAGTGCATCTTCAGGCGCGGATGCGCGTACGAGCGCAGCGCCAGCACGGCCATCTTTGGCCCCAGGTCCGAGCCGCCGATGCCGATGTTGACCACATCGGTGATCTGCTTGCCGCTGTAGCCCAGCCACTGGCCATTGCGCACGCGGTCGGTGAATTCCTTGACGTGGTCGAGCACCGCGTGGACGTCGGCGTTGACGTCCTGGCCGTCGACGACCAGCGCTTTGCCGCGCGGCATACGCAATGCGGTGTGCAGTACCGCGCGTTGTTCGGTAAGATTGATCTTCTCGCCACGCAGCATGGCGTCGCGCTGTGCTTCCACGCCGCGTTCGCGGGCCAGGTCGAGCAGCAGGCCGACGGTGGTGGCGTCCAGCCGGTTCTTGGAATAGTCCAGGAACAGGCCGGCCGCGTCGACGGTCAGCTTGGGAAAACGCTGGGCGTCGCTGGCGAACAACTGGCGCAGGGTCCAGTGCTTGGCGTCGACGGCGTGGGAGGCCAGGGCTTGGAAGCTGGCGGTGGTGGTGAGTGCAGGCTGGCGCATAATGTTGGCAGATGTGGAAGGATGATCGAATGATACAGGAAAAACAGGTAAATTCACTACGGTTTGGCTATCGCGCCCCCATATTTACCTTGGCAAAAGGACTGGTGTAACCATGTTACGGATCGCCAGCCAACGCCAGCCCGTATATATAAGAAAAGCCGGTGGGCTTCTCAATTTTGTAGTAAAATTTCACGGAATCCATTCATAAGGAACGATCATGGCGTTGCATCCAGTCCTGGAAACTGTCACCAACCGCATTATTCAGCGCAGCAAACCATCGCGCGGCGCTTACCTGGCCCATCTCGAAGCGGCCCGCGTCAAGGGGCCGCAGCGCGGCACGCTGGCCTGTACCAACCTGGCGCACGGCTTTGCCGCCTTCCCCGCCAACGACAAGCTGGTGCTGAAAGAGATCAAGAAGCCGTCGGTGGCAATCGTCTCGGCATACAACGACATGCTGTCGGCGCACCAGCCGTTCGAGCGCTTCCCTGACATTATCAAACAAGCGGTGCGCGAAGTCGGCGCGGTGGCGCAGTTTGCCGGCGGCACGCCCGCCATGTGCGACGGCGTCACCCAGGGCCAGCTGGGCATGGAGCTGTCGCTGTTCTCGCGCGACGCCATCGCCATGGCCGCCGCCATCGCGCTGTCGCACAATATGTTCGACTCGGCGCTGTACCTGGGCGTGTGCGACAAGATCGTGCCGGGCCTGCTGATCGGCGCGCTGCATTTCGGCCACCTGCCTGCGGTGTTCGTGCCGGCCGGCCCGATGACCACCGGCCTGTCGAATTCCGAAAAAGCCAAGATCCGCCAGCTGTACGCGCAAGGCAAGGTTGGCCGTGCCGAGCTGCTGGAGGGCGAGTCGCAGTCCTACCACGGCGCCGGCACCTGCACCTTCTACGGCACCGCCAACTCCAACCAGATGCTGATGGAAGTCATGGGCCTGCACCTGCCGGGCGCCGCCTTCATCACGCCGAACACGCCGCTGCGCGATGAGCTGACCAAGGCCGCCGCCCAGCGCGCCGCCGTCATCACCGACCAGGGCAGCGAATACATCCCGGTCGGCCATGTGGTCGACGAGAAGGCCATTGTCAACGCCATCGTCGCGCTGCTGGCCACCGGCGGCTCCACCAACCACACGCTGCACCTGCCGGCCATCGCCAAGGCGGCCGGCATCGTGATCGACTGGAACGATTTCGACGAGCTGTCGAAAGTGGTGCCGCTGCTGTGCCGCATCTACCCGAACGGCGAGGCGGACGTCAACCACTTCCACGCCGCCGGCAGCACCGGCTTCGTCATCCGCGAACTGCTGGACGCGGGCCTGCTGCACGACGACGTCACCACCATCCTGGGCAAGGGCCTGCGCAAGCACTGCGCGGAGCCGTTCCTGGGCGAGGGCGACAAGGGCGTTGTGTTCAAGGATTCGCCGGCCGAATCGGGCGACGAGAAGGTGCTGCGCAAGCACGACAACCCGTTCTCGCCGGACGGCGGCATGGTGCTGGTGCAGGGTAACCTGGGCCGCGCGGTGATGAAGGTGTCGGCCGTCAAGCCGCAGCACCGCACCGTGGAAGCGCCGGCGCTGGTGTTCAATTCGCAGGAAGACTTCATGGACGCGTACAAGGCCGGTCAGCTGGACCGCGACTTCGTGGCCGTGATCCGCTTCCAGGGCCCGCGCGCCAACGGCATGCCGGAACTGCACGCGCTGACCCCGGCGCTGGCCAACCTGCAGGACGCCGGCCGCAAGGTGGCGCTGGTGACCGATGGCCGCATGTCCGGCGCCTCGGGCAAGGTGCCGGCGGCCATCCACGTGTCGCCGGAGATCCTGGCTGGCGGTCCGCTGGGCCTGGTGCGCGACGGCGACATCATCAAGGTCTGCGCCGAAACCGGCACGCTGGAGGCGCTGGTGGATTCGGCCGTGTGGCACGCGCGCTCGCTGGCGCACGCCGACATGTCGGTCAACCACGTGGGCATGGGCCGCGAGCTGTTCTCGATGTTCCGCAGCACCGTGTGCGAGGCCGAGAAGGGCGCCACCACGTTCCCGTTGCCGTCGCCGATTCCCACCACGGTGGGCCTGCACGACAAAGAGCCGGTCGGTAATACCGTGCCGGGTTCCGATGAAGATTTCTCGACCAAGAAAGATGCCTGATATGACCCTGTCTCTGCTCGACATTATGCGTACTTCGGCCGTGATCCCGGTGATCGCGATTGACGAACCTGAACACGCCGTGCCGCTGGCGAAAGCGCTGGTGGCCGGCGGCATCCGCGTACTGGAAGTCACGCTGCGCACCAAGCATGGCCTGGGCGCGATCAAGGCGATGACCGAAGTGGAAGGCGCCATCGTCGGCGTCGGCACGCTGACGCAGCCGGAGGAGTTTGTCGCCGCGCGCGACGCCGGCGCGGTGTTTGGCGTGTCGCCGGGCCTGACGCCGGCGCTGATCGCCGCCGCCAAGAGCAGCGGCCTGCCGCTGCTGCCGGGCGTGATGACGCCGTCGGAAGTGATGGTGGCGCGTGAACAGGGCTTCAAGCAACTGAAGCTGTTCCCGGCGGTGCCGGCGGGCGGCGTCGGCATGCTGAACGGGATTTACGGCCCGCTGCCGGACGTCACCTTCTGCCCGACCGGCGGCATCTCGCAAGAGACGGCGTCGCAGTTCCTGGCGCTGAAGAACGTCGCCTGCGTGGGCGGCTCGTGGCTGACGCCGAAAGACGCCATCGCCGCCGGCGACTGGGGCCGCATCACCGACCTGGCCAAAGCCGCCAGCGGCCTGCGGGTGTAATCCGCAGGCCGGCCCACGCCAGCCCGCAAGGCGGCGCGGCCGGGCCGGACAGGAAATACCGCACGCGCCTGCGGGCGCATTGTAAGCCGGGCTTAAGCTCCCGGCTTTTTTCTCGTGCTACCTTCGCGTTCAACACGGAGGATGCGCAGATGCAGTCATACAGTATTCAGACTTCCCACGGCAGGATCGCGGTGGAGGAGAGCGGCCAGGGCGCGGTGGCGCTCTTGATGATTCACGGGAATTCCTCGTCCAGCGAGGTATTCCGCCCGCAGTTTCAGTCTCCTTTGCCGGATGGCTGGCGGCTGATCGCCATCGACTTGCCGGGCCATGGCAAGTCCGATAACGCGCTCGATCCGGCGCGCACCTACACCCGGCCCGGCTTCGGCGACGCTGTCGTCGAGGTGATTCACAAGCTGGCGCTGGAGCGGCCGGTGATCTTCGGCTGGTCGCTGGGCGGCCATATCGCGCTGGAGGTGATGGCGCGTCTGCCGGAACTGCGCGGCGTGGCGATTTGCGGTACGCCGCCGGTAGGCACGGTAATGTCGGAGGGCTTCCGCCCGTCGCCGGGCATGAAGTACGGCTCGCAGCAGCACCTGTCGGCAGACGACGTGAATGCCTTCGGCGAAAAAATCTTCGGCGCCTCCTTCAACCCGCAGTTGCGGGTAGCGCTGGCGCGCGCAGACGGCCTGGCGCGCAAAACCATGTTTGAAGCCGCGCGCGCCGGCGCCGGCGTCGACCAGCGCTGGGTGGTCGAGCACATTGATACGCCGCTGGCCGTCATCAACGGCGCCGACGACAGCATTGTCAATCTCGACTACATCGACTGCCTGCAATATGCCAATCTGTGGTCCGGTGAATGCCACCGCATTCCCGGCGCCGGCCACGCCGCCTTCCGTGAACGCCCCGGCGCCTTCAACGCCCTGCTGGCCCAGTTCCTGGCCGACCTGCGTGGTCGTCAGGAGATTGATCGGGTGAGGTGATCGCGCAGCCATGGGTGGACTGCTTGGCGCGCGGTGGGAGCGTTCGTGCCTGAGCATGACCAGCGCGTAGCCGGGAATGGCGACCGGCGTCGCCGGCTTTGCGGCGCATCTGGATCAGCCACCCAGCTTGTTGTACAGCGTGCCGGGCCAGCGCTGGGTGATGCGGCTGCAGTGCATCTCGAACTCGTCGCCGTCCTTGGTCCTGGTGGCGTGGAAGTGATTGATGGCGATGCGGGTGGCATCCTGCAGCGCGCCGGCTTCGGTGATCTGCTTGGGCGGCGGCTCATCCCGGATGTGCAGCAGGTACTCGACTTTTTTCGGATCGGTGTTCTGGTCGTACCAGATCTCGACCCGGATGGCGTCATCGTCATGTTCGCTCTCGGCGAAGCACCTGCCGTGTCGTTTGGTTTCAAATTTAAACCGCATCGCGCCCCTCCATTCATGCTCAGGATGAGCGTAGCACGGCCGCCGCGCGCGCGAAATATGCTTGCAAATCAGGAGTGTTGCGGCGTCAGCGCGGCTGCGCCGGGCCGGGGCAGGCCGCGCGCGTCATCGGAAAGTCGATGCGTTTCGGCGTGCCCTTGATTGTGCCCTCAATCGCGGCGCGCAACCGCGATGGCGCCTCGTAGCGGTAGATTACGCGCTGCGGAAAATCGTGGCCGGCGTTTTCAAACACCACCTCGGTCGCCGTCAGCGTGGTGGCGGTGAAGCTGTCGCCGGCCTGGCCGGACGGCTGCGCGTGGAAGATCACCGCGCCGTCGTTGGCGGTGGTGATGCGCATGAATTCATAGTTGGCCACCTTGCCGCCCTTGAGCGTGCGGCTCATGCCCATCATCGAATCGCCGGCCTGCGCGGTCCATTGTTCGACCGAGCCGGGCTCGCCGCCGTCGGCGCTCCAGCAGCCGGCCAGCCACGCCAGCTGGTCCAGCGGCGCCGCGCTGGCGCCGCCCGCCGCCAACCCGGCCAGCAGCAGTAATGTTCTACGCATGGTCATCCTCCACTTGGTTGGACAGCGGCGATCAGGTTACGGCCATTGCGCTTGGCCTGGTAAAGCGCGCGGTCAGCGGCGCCGATCAGCGCTTCGATTTCCACCGGCGCGCCGGCCTTCTGCGTGGCGATGCCGATGCTGACCGTGACCAGTTGCGACGGGTCGGTGTTGCGCTCGTGCGGTATCGCCAGTTCCTGCGCCCGCGCGCGGATCGCCTCCGCCATCAGCAGGGCCTGATCGACGTCGGTCTCGGGCAGGATCATCGCAAACTCCTCGCCGCCGTAGCGCGCCATCAGGTCGCACGGGCGTTTCAGCATGCCGGCCAGCGCGGCGGCGACCTGGATCAGGCACTGGTCGCCCTTCTGGTGGCCGTAATGGTCGTTGTAGGCCTTGAAGTGATCGATGTCGATCATCAGCAGCGACAGCGGCACCGCGCCACGCTTGGCACGGCGGTGCTCCTTTTCCATCGCCACGTCGAAGTGGCGGCGGTTGGCGATGCCGGTCAGGCCGTCGGAAAACGTTTGCGAGCGCAGCACCATGGCCTGTTCGCGCAGCAGCTTCTCGCGCGCCACCGCGATGCTCACATCGCTGACCTGGATCAGGCAGTGGCGCGGCGCGCCTTCCACCGCGATCGGCGTCACCTCCACCGCCTGCTGGATGCGCTCGTCGCGCGCGTACAGCGGCAGCGGCGCCTTGTTCAGCGTCTGCGACAGCAGCGAAGGGAAGTTGTTGTACAGCGCGTAGTGGATGGCCGCGTCCAGGCGCCCGCCGCGCAGGTCCGGGCAGACGGCGAAGAATTCCTGGCCGACCACCTGCTCGTTGGCCAGCCCCGAGTGCCTGCTCATCCACGTGTTCCACAGCGCGATGCGGCGCTGGCCGTCCAGCACGATCGCGCCCAGGTTCACGGTGGAGAACACGCTTTCCAGCAGGGGCAGGCGCAAGGCGTTCATGCTTGCCCCACGGCGCGCGCGATGTACAGGTTGATCTGGTCCTGCAGATCGTGCAGCGCCGAGATGGCCAGCACGAAGGCGACATAACCGTGGATCTGGTGCTTCTCCAGCAGGAAGTCGATGTGCAGCATCAGCACCACGGTATCCGCCTGGCTGCCGGCGGTGGTGGCGCTCAGAATCTGGTCGCTGGTGCCCACGTGGTATTGCGGCAGCGATCCTTGCAGCTCGCGCTGAAAGATATTGGCCAGCGTGCCGACGCAGGAGTTGAGCATGATGTTGCCGATCTCGCACATGGCTTCCTGCTCCATCTCGGTCAGCTCCTTCAGCGGCACCGCCTCGCCCACCATCAGGCGCACGATCTCCAGGCTTTTATCTTCCGGGAACATGAGAATGGCTTCGGTCTCGAAGGCGCCGGCGTAGTGCTGGCTGACGCCGCAGATGCGTTCCGGCCCGCTGTCGCCGCCGCCCAGCAGCCGCGCCGCCTCGGCGCGCGGCACGAAGCTGATCGACGGCACCGACATGCGCACCGCCTCGTTGACGATGGCGCTCATCGACGCCGCCGCGTGGCCGACGCCGATGTTGAAGATCTCGATCAGCGCATCGTTTTCGAGTTCGGTGAGGACCAACATGGTTACGCCGCTTCCAGCGTGGCCACCAGTTGGGCGATGCGCGCCTCGGTGATGGGCTTTTCGACGAAGCCGATGCCCATGGCGGTGGCGCGCTCGCGCGTGGCCGTCTGCACGTTGGCGGTCAGCAGCGAGATCGGCACGGCCGGGAATTCCTGGCGCAGCTGTTCGGCGGCGGCGATGCCGCCCATGCCGGGCATGTTGACGTCCATGAGGATCAGGTCGGGCGGGGTGTGGCGCGCCTTGACCAGCGACTCCTCGCCGGTGGCCGCTTCCTCCACCACCCAGTGGGCGCGCAGGCTGTTCAGATACTGCCGCGCCATCATGCGCGAGACACGGCTGTCGTCGACTATCAGAACAGTTTTGCTGCTGGTCATGGTCTCGCCCCCGTCGGTCTTTTTACCCATTCTCGCATATCCCGTGGCCTTTCTGATCACGGTTGTTGCTTTGGTTGTACGGTTATTCGCTAAAAATCGGGGTGGTAAAATAGCGTTATCCGATTTCCCCATCTCTTAAGTATTTATCATGACCCAAGACGAACTGAAACAAGCCGTAGCCCGCTCCGCCATCGACTACGTGGTGAAACACGAGATCATCGGCGTGGGCACCGGCTCCACCGCCAACTTCTTCATCGACGAGCTGGCCAAGATCAAGGGCGACATCAAGGGCGCCGTGGCGTCGTCGGAAGCCACGGCGGCGCGCCTGCGCGGCCATGGCATCGAGGTGTTCGACCTGAACGATGTGGCGGACATCGCCGTGTACATCGACGGTGCTGATGAAATTGACAACAGCGGCGCCATGATCAAGGGCGGCGGCGCGGCGCTCACGCGCGAGAAGATCGTGGCCTCGGTGGCCAGGCAGTTCGTCTGCATCGCCGACGGTTCCAAGCTGGTGGACGTGATGGGCAAGTTCCCGCTGCCGGTGGAGGTGATTCCGATGGCGCGCGCGTCGGTGGCGCGTCAACTGGAAAAGCTGGGCGGTACGCCGAAGCTGCGCCTGAAGCCGGGCACGGACGAGGCGTTTGTGACCGATAATGGCGGCTATCTGCTGGATGTGGCGGGATTGTCGATTACCGATCCGAAGGCGCTGGAGGCGCAGATCAACCAGATCGTCGGCGTGATCGCGGTGGGCTTGTTCGCGGCGCGCGGCGCCGATGTGTGCCTGCTGGGGACCGCGGAAGGTGTGAAGACGTTGAAGTTTTGATAGCAGACCCGCACTGCCCGGCGGGGTCTGACCCCGTACGGGGTCAGACCCCTAAGTGGTCGCGCTGGCGCCGCCACTCAGGGATGCGGGGTAAAGTGGCTTACGCCGCCGGCGGCACGTAACCCTGCGCCTGATCGGCGCCTTCGCCGAAGAAGTGTTTCTCCATCTGCGTCGCCAGGTATTTGCGGGCGCGCTGGTCGGCCAGGTTCAGGCGGTTTTCGTTGACCAGCATGGTCTGGTGCTTGAGCCACGCGGCCCAGGCTTCCTTCGATACCTGCTCGTAAATCTTCTTACCCAGTTCACCCGGATACGGCGGGAAGTCCAAGCCCTCGGCTTCCTTGTTGAGTTTAATGCATTGAACGGTGCGGGCCATGTGGGTTGCTCCTAAAGCGATCTGTAAAAACGTGATTATAAGGTTTTAATCAAAACCTGGGATTTGCGCTGCCAGTTATACATGCGCTGGCGGTCCTTGGGCAGGGCGTCCACCGTGGCCGGGTGGAAGCCGCGCTTGATGAACCAGTGCGCCGTGCGGGTGGTCAGCACGAACAGCTTGTGCACGCCCATGGCGCGCGCGCGGTTTTCCATGTGCTTGAGGATGCGGTCGCCGTCGCCCTGGCCCTGCACTTCCGGGTTGACGGTCAGGCATGCCATTTCAGCCATTTTCTGTTCCGGGAACGGGTACAGCGCGGCGCAGCCGAAGATCACACCATCGTGCTCGATGACCGAGAACATCTCGATTTCGCGCTCGATCAGCTCGCGGCCGCGCTTGACCAGCGTGCCGTCGGCTTCGAGCGGTTCGATCAGCTTGATAATCCCGCCCACGTCCTCAATTGTGGCGGGACGCAGCGATTCCAGGTTCTCGTGCGAGATCATGGTGCCCACGCCGTCGTGGGTGAACAGTTCCAGCAGCGCCGAGCCGTCCATGTCGAACGAGACGATGTGCGAGCGTTCGACGCCGTTGTCGCAGGCCTTGATGCAATGCTTGAGGTAGAAGGCGGTGGCGTCCGGCAGGAAGCCGGCCTGCAGCACGGCTTCGGCCTGGTGCGACGACAGTTCGCGGATTTCGGCGCCGGCGGCGTCGGTCATCAGCGGCGTTTCGGTGATGAAGATCAGTTTGTCCGCGTGCAGGGCGATGGCGGCGCTGCAGGCCACGTCCTCCATGGTCAGGTTGAACGCCTCGCCGGTGGGCGAGAAGCCCAGCGGCGACAGCAGCACCAGGCCGTCCGAGCCGAGGATGGAGTGGATGGTTTCGGCGTCCACCTTGCGGGTGACGCCGGTCAGTTCCAGGTCCACGCCGTTGATCACGCCGAGCGGCTTGGCGGTGATGAAGTTGCCGGAAATGATACGGATGGCGGCGTTGGACATCGGCGTGTTCGGCAAGCCCTGGCTGAACGCGGCCTCGATGTCGAGGCGCAGTTCGCCGGCGGCTTCCTTGGCGCACTCCATGGCGGCGGTGTCGGTGATCCGCACGCCGTTGTGGAAGCGGCCTTCGACGTTACGCAGGGCCAGTTGTTCGGCCACCTGCGGCCGCGAGCCGTAGACGACGGTGACGTTGATGTCGAGCGCATGCAGCAGCGAGAGGTCGTGGGCCAGCACCGGCAGGGCGCCGGCGGCCACCAGTTCACCGGGGAAGGCAACCACGAAGGTCTTGCCACGGAAGGCGTGGATGTAGGGCGCGACGGAGCGCAGCCATTGGACGAATTGGGTAGGGTTTTCCATTAGCCGCATTATAATTCGGGGCGCGACGTCCGCGCCAAATACCTTGTAAAAAACAATGTCAGAAGCCAGCAACAAGCCAAAAAATCCGATTTCACGGCCGCAAACCGTCCGCTCCGGCGCCGCAGCGCGCCCCGTCATGCCGGCGCAGGCCGGCATCCATACAACGCCGGAGGGGATGCGTTCTATGGATGCCGGCGCTCGCCGGAATGACGGCGGGCGTGGGCGCGAGCCGAAGCCGCGTTTGACGCCCGAGCAACAGGCCGCGCGCGAGGCCGAGCGCAATTTCCGCAATCCGCTGCCGCCGATCACCTTCCCGGAAGACCTGCCGGTGTCCGGCCGCCGCCACGAAATCGCCGAGGCGCTGCAAAATAATCAAGTTATCATCGTCTCCGGTGAAACCGGTTCCGGGAAGACCACGCAGCTGCCGAAAATCTGCCTGGAGCTGGGCCGCGGCCAGACAGGCCTGATCGGCCACACGCAGCCGCGCCGGATCGCCGCGTCGTCCACCGCCAAGCGCATCGCCGCGGAACTCGGCTCGCCGCTCGGTGAACACGTGGGCTTCAAGGTGCGCTTCGCCGACACGCTGCAAAAAGGCGCGTCGGTCAAGCTGATGACCGACGGTATCCTGCTGACCGAAACGCAAAGCGATCCGCTGCTCAAGGCCTATGACACCATCATCATCGACGAGGCGCACGAGCGCAGCCTGAACATCGACTTCCTGCTCGGCTACCTGAAGCAGCTGCTGCCGCGCCGCCCCGACCTGAAGATCATCATCACCTCGGCCACCATCGACGCCGACCGCTTCGCGCGCCACTTTGGTACGCCGGAGAAGCCGGCGCCGGTGATCGAGGTGTCCGGCCGCCTGTACAAGGTGGAGGTGCGCTACCGCCCGATCGAGAGCGACGTGGTGAATCCGGCCGTGGCCAACGCCGAGGGCAAGGGCGCCCGCAGCGCCGCCGCCCGCGAAAAGCGCGACCTGATGGACGCGGTGATCGACGGTGTGGACGAGGTGGCGCGCATCGGCTCCGGCGACATCCTGGTATTCCTGCCGGGTGAGCGCGAAATCCGCGACGCCGCAGAGGCACTGCGCAAGCACCATCCGCCGCACGTGGAAATCCTGCCGCTGTTCGCCCGCCTGTCGGCCGAGGAGCAGGAGCGCGTGTTCAAACCGACCAACGCGCGCCGCATCGTCCTGTCCACCAACGTGGCCGAGACCTCGCTGACCGTGCCGGGCATCCGCTACGTGGTGGACGCCGGCCTGGCGCGCGTCAAGCGCTACAGCTACCGCAACAAGGTGGAGCAGCTGCAGATCGAGCCGATCGCGCAGTCGGCGGCCAACCAGCGCGCCGGCCGTTGCGGCCGTGTGGCCGACGGCGTCTGCATCCGCCTGTACGACGAGCAGGACTTCCTGCAGCGCCCCAGGTTCACCGAGCCGGAAATCCTGCGCTCGTCGCTAGCCTCGGTCATCCTGCGCATGAAGACCCTGCATCTGGCCGATGTGGAGAGCTTCCCGTTCATCGAGCCGCCGCTGGCGCGCGCGATCGCGGACGGCTACCAGCTGCTGCAGGAACTGGGCGCGGTCGACGAGTACAACCAGATCACACCCTTGGGCAAGAAGCTGGCCAAGCTGCCGCTGGACCCGCGCGTCGGCCGCATGATCCTGGCCGCGCTGGACAACGTGTGCCTGAACGAGGTGCTGATCATTGCGTCCGCACTGTCGGTACAGGACCCGCGCGATCGTCCGCTGGAGCACCAGCAGGCGGCCGACGAGGCGCACAAGAAGTTCGCCGACGAGAAGTCCGAATTCCTCAGTTATCTGAAGATCTGGAGGTGGTTCGAGAACGCGATTGAGCACAAGAAGACCAACCGCCAGCTGCAGGATAACTGCCGCAGCAACTTCCTGTCGCAACTGCGCCTGCGCGAGTGGCGCGACGTGCACTCGCAACTGCTCACCATCGTGAAAGAGCAGGGCTGGCGCCTGAACGAAGCGCCGGCCACCTACGAGAACCTGCATCTGGCGCTGCTCACTGGCCTGCTGGGCAACGTCGGTTTCAAGATGGAGGACGATCCGGGCTTCCTTGGCGCGCGCGGCATCAAGTTCCATATCTGGCCGGGGTCCTCGCTGAGCAAGAAGCCGGGCAAGTGGATCATGGCGGCGGAACTGGTGGACACCACGCGCCTCTACGCGCGCTGCATCGCGCAGATCCAGCCGGAGTGGCTGGAGAAGGTCGGCGGCCACCTGCTGAAAAAGTCGTGGGGCGAGCCGCGCTGGGAAAAACGTTCGGCGCAGGTGACGGCGTCCGAGCGCGCCACCTTGTACGGCCTGGTGGTGTACAGCCAGCGCCGCATCAACTACGGCATGTTCAATCCGGCAGAGGCGCGGGAGATTTTCATCCGCGAGGCCCTGGTGGGCGGCGATTACGACACCCGCGCGCCGTTCTTCGCGCACAACCACAAGCTGATTAAGGAGATCGAGAACCTGGAACACAAGTCGCGCCGCCAGGACGTGTTGGTGGACGATGAGCTGATCGCAGCCTTCTACGACAAGCTGATTCCGGCGGACGTGGTCAATGGCGCCGGCTTCGAGAAGTGGCACAAGGACGTCACCGCGCAGGAGCCGAAGCTGCTGTTCCTGAACCGCGATGAGCTGATGCGCCACGAGGCGGCCGGCGTGACCACCGACCTGTTCCCGAAGAAGATGAACGTGTCCGGCCTGGAGCTGGCGCTGACCTATCACTTCGAGCCGGGCAGCGTGCGCGATGGTGTGACGCTGGCGGTGCCGCTGTATGCGCTCAACCAGCTGTCGCGCGAGCGCTGCGAGTGGCTGGTGCCGGGCATGCTGAAGGAGAAGGTGCATCTGCTGCTGAAATCCCTGCCGCAGAAGTTGCGTCGCCATTGCGTGCCGCTGCCGGAGTATGCGGCCAAGTTCTGTGAGCGGGTGGAGGAGAAGCACGCCTTTGGCCGCGGTGAGCTGATCGACGCCATCATCGCCGACATCCGCCAGCAGATCACGGTGACGCCGCTGACCACCGACTTCAAGCCGGAGACGCTGCCGGCGCACCACTTCATGAACTTCAAGGTGATCGACGAGCACGGCCGGCAGCTGGACATGGGCCGCAACCTGGCCACGCTGCAGGCGGAATACGGCACGCAGGCGCGCGAGAGCTTCCAGAAGATGGCGGAGGCCTCCGGCCCGCAGTCCACGGTGGCCGCCCGCGCCGTCGTGCCAGCGAAAACTGTCGCACCGGCGAAGGCCGGTGCCCATGCTGAGGTGGCGGCTCCCGCAGCCAGCAACATCACCCTGACCAACCTGACTTCCTGGACCTTCGGTGAATTGCCGGAGCTGCTGGAAATCGCCCAGGGCAAACTGACGCTGATCGGCTTCCCCGCGCTGGTGGACAAAGGCACGCACTGCGACCTGGAAGTCTTCGACGACCCAACGGTGGCGGCGCGCACGCACCGCATCGGCCTGCGCCGCCTGTTCGCGTTGCAGATGAAGGACCAGATCAAGTTCATCGAAAAGAGCATCCCGAACTTGCAGCAGATGGGCATGCAGTTCATGAGCATGGGCACGCAGGAAGAACTGCGCGAGCAGATCATCAACAAGGCGCTGGACATCGCCTGCCTGCAGGACCCGCTGCCGATCGACGCCGCCACGTTCGCCAAGCGCAAGGACGAAGGTAAATCGCGCCTGGTGCTGCTGGTGAACGAGATCGCGCGTCTGCTGTCGCAGGTGCTGACCGAATTCCACGGCCTGCCCAAGCGCCTGCAAGGCTTGCCACAGCAGGCCGCGCAGGACATGCAGCAGCAACTGCAAGGACTGGTACACAAGCGCTTCCTGCAGGAGAACGAGTACAACCAGCTGGCGCACTTCCCGCGCTACCTGAAGGCGATGAACGTGCGGATTGAAAAGCTGCGCGGCGATCCGGCGCGCGACACCAAGCTGATGGCGGAGTGGCAGCAGGCCGCAGCGGCCTATCTGCGTGCAAGCCGCGACAAATCGGCAGGCAAGAACACCGATCCGAAAATGGTGGAATTCCGCTGGATGCTGGAAGAGCTGCGCGTGTCGCTGTTCGCGCAGGAGCTGCGCACGCCGATGCCGGTATCGGCCAAGCGTCTGCAGAAAGTGTGGGAGTCGATGCAGCGCTAGGCGCGGCGGCTTTCAGGTAGACTGTCGTGACAGGAGGACGTTGCGATGGCCAGGACCGGAAAGCTGCTGCGTAGTCTGATCCGCGCCGGCACGCGCACGGCCAAGCTATTCGCCGCCGTCGCGACGCCGCCCAAGCCCACGCGCCAACGCGCCAAGCCGACCGCCAAGCCTGCCGCCACCCTGATCGCCAAACCGACCGCCAAGACGGCCGCGACGCCGCGCGCCAAGCCGCGCGCCGCGCGGGCCGCCGCGTCCTCCGTGCCGCCAGCCGCTGCCATCGGGCCGGGCAAATGGCTCACCGCCCACGTGCCGACCACCGGCGGCCAGCGCATGAACTACTGGCTGTACCTGCCCAACCATCTCCCCGAGCGCGCACAAAGCAAAGGCATGCCGCTGGTCGTCATGCTACACGGCTGCCATCAGACAGCAACCCAGTTCGCGCAAGGCACGCGCATGAATCTGTGGGCGGAGAAGAAGGGCTACGCTGTCCTCTATCCACAGCAACTGACCACCATCCAGCCGCAACGCTGCTGGAAATGGTACGACCGCGCCACGCAGGAAGGCGGCGGCGACGTGCCCTCCATCCTCGCCATGATCCACAAGGTGCTGACGCACTACCCGATCGACCGTTCGCGCATCTACGTCGCTGGCATCTCGGCCGGCGCCGGCATGGCCAACATCCTGGCGCTGAATCATCCGAGACTATTCGCCGCCGTCGGCCTGCACTCAGGCCCGGTGTTCGGCGCCGGCCACAACACGTTGGGCGCGCTCGGCGTGATGAAACACGGCGCCCCCGGCTGGCGCGCCGACGTCGCCGTGCACGAACTGCTGCAACGGCAACCGCAATTTCCCGGCATGCCGGCCATCGTGCTGCAAGGCGCCGGCGACCACGTGGTCCGTCCGATCAACCAGTTGCAACTGGCGCGCCAAAGCATGCTGCTCAACCGCCTGTCCGGCGACGCGAAGGCCACGCACAAACCCAAGGGCCGCCACAACGCCCACCAGTTGCACGACTTCTACGCTGGCCGCAAGCTGATGCTGCGCGTCGCCCACATCGAACAACTCGACCACGCCTGGAGCGGCGGCGATCCCGCCTTCCCCTTCAACGCCAAGGCCGGCCCGGACGCCAGCAAAATGCTGCTGGACTTCTTCGCCCGCCATCAGCGCGCCTGATGCTCCCTCGCATTTGATGTAGCTCAGTTCCAGTCTCGCAGTTATGCCTGGTTTTGCTCGCGTTCAAAGAGCGCGGGGCGATACCGCGTACGTTAAGACATCGTCCACTAATCATGAAGGAGACTTGGAAATGTCATACGTGTATCCGAAGGCAGCAGAACTTAAGGACCAACCTGTGGTCGGTAGTCACCAGTGTGTTGCGCTGGTTCAAAAATATGCAGGAGCTCCGACAACATCGCATTGGCGACAAGGAGAGCAGGTATTGGGCAACACAATGCTCAAGCCAGGTACTGCCATCGCGACTTTCATTAATGGACGCTACGCCAGTAATCGCCATGGAAATCACGCAGCACTTTATCTCCGTCAGGGCGTCGGGGGGATATATATTGTAGACCAGTGGAAGGCCTCAAATAAAACCAAGATCTCGGTCCGTCTGATCAAGTCACAAGGTAAAGATAAAAAGGGAAATTACATCCACGTCAGCGACAACGCTGATGCGTTTTTCGTCATTGAATGAGGCAGCTATGACATCACGACTATGTGGTAAAAGCGGTGGGATGGTGAGATGCCTGATCGTCGGGATAATTGCGATGGTCGAGCAATCGGCGATTGGCCGAGCCATAACGCCTTCACTTTCGTGTCCGGATTCAATTCAAGAGAGATCCCTACAGCTCGTAGATCTGCCTGAGGGATGGGTAAGCTTTATCGGCTCACCGCTCTATCTGCATGGGGCGGCGCCGATGAGTGGCCCGCCAGAACAACTTGGGGAGCTTTCTGATTACAAGCAAAGACGTGAAAAAAATGGGTGGGTTTATACCTATGGACTGGATGGGAAATTCCCTGATGGGAAATGGTTAGTTTGCACTTATGGGGAGTCAGATCAAGTCAAGTTGTCCAGGAGATTAGATGACGATGTCCGAGCCTGTACATTTACATATCGCAAGGGTAAATATGTAGGCCAACATGAGATTATGATCAGCTGTACAAACTGATGGCAATCTTCAGGAAACGGTGCGCAGCCCTCTCATCGTGCAATGAAGGGGCCTGGTTGATGTTGGCGTCTAAAGCAGCAGGAAGGCCAGCGCCGCCACGGCGGTGGGCGCCAGCGCGCCGGCCAGCAGGCCGAGCGTGCCGATCGACTCGTCCTGAAAGCCGCGGCGCAGCAGCGCCACGCCGGCCGGGTTGGGCGCGTTGGCGATCACCGTCAGGCCGCCGCCGGTGACGGCGCCGGCCATCAGCATGTACTGCGACTGCGGCGAGATGCTGTCGATCAGCGAGCCGAGATAGGTGAGGGCGGCGTTATCGGTGATTGCCGTCAGGCTCATCGCGCCAAAGAACAGCGCCAGCGGCGACAGGCTCTCGACGATCGGCTGCAACCACCATTGCTGCATGCCGCCCAGCACCACCAGCCCGGCCAGGAAGAAGCCGACCAGCAGCCCCTCCTTGATAATCAATGGCGTCTGATAGCGCTGGTAGGCGCTGGTAAAGCCGAGGAACAGCATGAACACGCCGAGGAACAGCACCGGATGATGGCCCAGCACCACCACCGCCGCCAGAAAGCCGAGATGGACCAGCGTCACCGCCAGCGGCACCACCGGTGCCTCGCTGCCCGTGGCGCTTGCCGCCGGCCGCAGGTGCTGGCGCAGCATGACGCTGACGACGGTGGCGTTGATCAGCACCGCGATCAGCGCCTTCCAGCCAAAATGCGCGGCCATGTGAGCCGTGTCCCAATTCCAGGTGCCCGCCACCATCAGCACCGGCGGCGCCGCGTAGGAGGTCAGCAGGCCGCCGATGGAAATGTTCACGAACAGCACCCCCAACGCCGCGTACTTCAGCCATTCCGGCACGCCGTCGCGGAAGATGAGGGGCGCCAGCATCAGCGCTGCCAGCGTCATCGCGGCTGGTTCGGTGATGAGCGAGCCGGTCAGCGGCACTAGCGCCAGGCCAAACCACACCAGCGCCAGTTCGGCGCGCACCGGCAGCCTGCGCGCCCATTTCAGCAGCACGCGCTGGACGATGTCCAGCACCGGACGCGAGGCCGCCACCACCATCACCACGAACACAAACAGCGGTTCGGTGTACTGGCGCGACTCGGCGTAGGCGATGGCCGCCTGGCCGCCGTTCAGCAAGGCCAGCGCGATCATCAGGATAAAGGCCCAGAAGCCGAACACCACTTCGACCTCGCCCAGCAGGTGGAACAGGCCGGCATGGCGCGGGTGGCGGTGCGCCAGCTTTTCGAAGAACTTGGCGGCGAAGGTGTGCAGCAGCGCCAGGCCGAATAGCACGGCGCCGACTAATTGTATCGTTTGCAAAGTGTGTCCTTTGATGATCTCCCTGGTGGCATGGTACAGCAAAGGCGCGCCGCCGCGCCGCAAGCGATAACCCCAACAGATGATCCCGCGCCGGCGTGCCCGGGTTATACTGCGGTCATGAGAGCCACCCGTCCATGCCGCTTCTTCGTCATCGTGTTTGCCGTGTTCAGCATGCTGTACACGCAATGCGCGTTGGCGTCGTACGTGTGCCCGTCCACCCTCATGCCCGGCGGGGCGGCACAATCGGCGCAGATGGCGCAGATGGCCGATTGCACCGGCGTCGACAAGCAACAGCCCGGGTTGTGCCACGCCCACGGCCACAAGTTCCAGCAGTCGCTGGACAAGCCGGACCTGCCGCAAGTGGCGCCATTCCTGTCGGCCGGCCTGGTGCGCGTGGTGCTGCCCGCCGCGCCGCCGTCCTTCCATGCTGCCGCCGCGCCGCCGGCCGCCGCCCTGGCGTATCCAACCTCGCCGCCAATCGCCATCCGGCATTGCTGCTTCCGCATTTGACCATCCACGCGTTTTGATCCGCCGCCGCGCAGCAGGCGCGGCGTGTTTCTACGCCTTGTGGAGTCATCATGTCTTTTCTTTCTTACGCGCGCCCGTTGCGGCGCGCACCAATGCTGCTGCTGGCGGCGTTACTGCTGTCGTCCTTTTCCGCCGCGCGCGCCGGCGATGAACTGTCCTTAGCCAGCGCCGTGCAACTGGCCGTGCAGCGCTCGCAACAACTGGCCGCGCAAGGCGCCGCCGCGCGCGCCGGACGCGAACTGGCCGTCGCCGCCGCCCAGTTGCCCGACCCGGTGCTGAAAGCCGGCATCGACAATCTGCCCGCCACCGGCCCCGATCGCGGCAGCATCGGCGCCGATTTCATGACCATGCGCCGCATCGGCCTGTCGCAGGAGCTGGTCGGCGCCGACAAGCGCAAGCTGCGCGCCGAGCGCTACACGCAGGAAGCCCTGCAGGCCGAGGCCCAGCAGGCGCGCCAGCGCGCCGACATCAGCCGTGACACGGCGCTGGCCTGGCTGGAGCGCCACTTTGCCGAGCTGGCCGAGACGCTGCTGGCGCGGCAGCGCGAACAGACCAGCCAGCAGTCGCTGGCCGCGCAAGCCGCCTACCGTGGCGGGCGTGGCAGCCAGGCCGAGGTGCTGGCGGCCGAGGTGGCGCTGTTGCAGGCGGACGATCGCCTGGCGGCGGCTCGGCAGCGCGTGCGCGCGGCCACGCTGATGCTGGGCCGCTGGACCGGCGCCACGGCGGCGACGGCCGCGCTGGCGCCGCCACCGGCCATGGAGCGCATACCGCTGGACGCCGCCGCGCTCGACGAGGAACTCAATCAGGCGCCCGAAATCGTTGCGCTGCGCCGGCGCGAGGACGCCGCCGCCGCCGAGGTGCGGCTGGCGCAGGCCGAGCGCAAGTCCGACTGGACGGTCGACGTGGCCTGGCAGCAGCGCGGTTCGGCGTATTCCAACATGGTGTCGTTTGGCGTGTCCGTGCCCTTGCAGTGGGACCGCGCGCGGCGCCAGGACCGCACACTGGCGGCGCGCCTGGCGCAGG
Organism: Duganella sp. 1224; assembly: GCF_013408245.1. GTDB lineage: Bacteria > Pseudomonadota > Gammaproteobacteria > Burkholderiales > Burkholderiaceae_D > Rugamonas. The sequence goes on along the minus strand of NZ_JACBYS010000002.1, from coordinate 82,147 downwards.
CTGACCAGGCGCAGGCCGAGCGCGAGGAGGCGCACCGCGCCCACGTGGCCGAAACGCGGACGCTGATCGAAGACTGGCGTTCCGGGCAGGACCGCCTGCGCCGCTATCACGACGAATTGCTGCCGCGCGCGGCGCAGAACGCCGAGGCGGTGCTGGCCGCCTATCGTGGCGCCAGGGCCACGCTGGCCGACGTGCTGGCGGCGCGCCGCAACGAGACGGACGCCCGTCTGGCCGCGCTGCAGCTGGAAGCCGACACCGCCCGCCTGTGGGCGCAACTGAACTACATCCTGCCGCCGGAGGGCCGATGATGAACAAGAAGAAGTTGGCCGCCGCGATGGCGGTTGCACTGGTGCTGGCCGGGGTGGGGGCTGGCGGCTACTGGCTGGGCCGGCGCGGCGCCGCATCGGCGCCAACCGCCGCCAATGCCGCCAATGCCGCAACAGCGGCCGATGCCGGCGCCAAGGCGTCCGGCACTGCAGCCGGCGGCAAAAAAGTCCTGTACTGGCACGACCCCATGGTGCCGGGCCCGCGCTTCGACAAGCCGGGCAAGTCGCCGTTCATGGACATGCAACTGGTGCCGGTGTACGCCGGTGATGGCGGCGACGGCGGCGTTAGCATCAGCCCCGGCGTGCAGCAGAACCTCGGCATCCGCTTTGCGACGGTGCTGGAAACCACGCTGTCACCGGCGCTGGAGGTGGTCGGCAACCTGGCCTGGAACGAGCGCGAGGTGAGCGTGGTGCAGGCGCGTGCCCCCGGCTATGTCGACAAGCTGTACGTGCGCGCGCCGCTGGATCCCGTGCGCAAGGGCCAGCCGCTGGCGGACGTGGTGCTGCCCGAGTGGGTGGCCGCGCAGGAGGAGTACCTGACCGCGCGCCAACTATCCGCCGACCTGGCCGAGGCGGCGTTGCAGCGCCTGCGGCTGGCCGGCATGCCGGACGAACTGATCGCCCAGTTGCGCGCCGGCGGCAAACCGCAGACCCGCGTCACGCTGCGCGCGCCGCAGTCCGGCGTGGTGGCCGAGCTGAGCGCGCGCGAGGGCATGGCGGTGGCCGCCGGTGCGCCGCTGTTTCGCATCCAAGGCCTGGAACGCATCTGGCTGAACGCCGAGATACCGGAAACGGCGGCGCAACAGGTGCGGCCGGGCATGACCGTCGAGGCCAGCGCGGCGGCGCTGCCCGGCGCCCGTTTCAGCGGCACCATCGCCGCCGTGCTGCCGTCGGTGGATGCCGGCACGCGCACCTTGCAGGCCCGTATCGAGCTGCATAATCCGCAGGGCCAACTGGTGCCCGGCATGTTCGCCAACGCGCGCATTCTCGCCGCGCCGGGCAGGCCGGTGCTGGCGGTGGCCAGCGAGGCGGTGATACGCACCGGCGAACGCAAGCTGGTGTTCATCGCCGGCGCCGACGGCAGCTTCCTTCCGTCCGAGGTGCAGACCGGCGTCGAGGCGGGCGGCCTGACCGAGATCCGCCAGGGACTGCAGGCCGGCCAGCGGGTGGTGGCGTCGGGCCAGTTCCTGGTCGATTCCGAGGCCAGCCTGAAAGGCGCGATCGGCCGGCTGGGAGCGGATCAATGATCGCGCGCCTGATCCGCTGGTCGACGCTGAACCGCTTCCTGGTGTTGGTGCTGACGCTGGCGCTGACCGCGTGGGGCATCTGGGCGCTGACCAGGACGCCGCTGGATGCCTTGCCGGACCTGTCCGACACGCAGGTGATCATCCGCACCACCTATCCCGGCCAGGCGCCGCAGATCATGGAAAACCAGGTCACCTATCCGCTCACCACCACCATGCTGTCGGTGCCGGGCGCCAAGGCGGTGCGCGGTTACTCCTTCTTTGGCGACTCGTTCGTCTACGTGCTGTTCGAGGACGGCACCGATCCCTACTGGGCGCGCTCGCGGGTGTTGGAATATCTGAACCAGGTGCAGGCGCGGCTGCCGGCGCAGGCGCGCACGGCGCTGGGGCCGGACGCCACCGGCGTCGGCTGGGTCTATGAGTACGTGCTGACCGACCGCAGCGGCAAGCTGGATCTGTCGCAGCTGCGCGCGCTGCAGGATTGGTTCCTGCGCTTCGAGCTGAAGACGGTGCCGAACGTGTCCGAGGTGGCCAGCATCGGCGGCATGGTGCGGCAGTACCAGATCCAGCTCGATCCGGACAAGCTGCGCGCCTATGGCATACCGCACACGCGGGTGATCGAGGCGGTGCGGCGCGCCAACCAGGAAAGCGGCGGCTCGGTGCTGGAGCTGGCCGAGGCCGAGTACATCGTGCGCGCGTCCGGCTATCTGAAGGGGCTGGACGATTTTCGCAAGATTCCGCTGACCACCAGCGCGGCCGGTGTGCCGGTGCGGCTGGGCGACGTGGCCACCATCCAGCTCGGACCGGAAATCCGGCGCGGCGTGGCCGACCTCAATGGCGAGGGCGAGGTGGCCGGCGGCGTGGTGGTCATGCGCTCGGGGAAGAACGCCTTGCAGACCATCGACGCCGTCAAGGCGCGGCTGGCGCAGCTCAAGGCCAGCCTGCCGCCGGGCGTGGAGATCGTTACCACCTACGACCGCTCCAACCTGATCCGGCGCGCGGTGGACAATCTGGAGCACAAGCTGCTGGAGGAATTCGTGGTGGTGGCGCTGGTGTGCGCCATCTTCCTGTTCCATGTGCGCTCGGCGCTGGTGGCCATCGTTTCGCTGCCGCTGGGGATACTGGCCGCCTACCTGGTGATGCACTACCAGGGCGTCAACGCCAACATCATGTCGCTGGGCGGCATCGCCATCGCCATCGGCGCCATGGTGGACGCGGCGGTGGTGATGATCGAGAACGCCCACAAGCACATCGAGGCGTGGCGCCACGCGCATCCGGGGCAGCGGCTGGAGGGCGCCGAGCACTGGCGGGTGATCGGCGACGCCGCCACGGAGGTGGGGCCGGCGCTGTTCTTCTCGCTGCTGATCATCGTGCTGTCGTTCGTGCCGGTGTTCACGCTGGAAGGCCAGGAGGGGCGGCTGTTCGCGCCGCTGGCCTTCACCAAGACCTACGCGATGGCCGCGGCGGCGCTGCTGGCGGTGACGCTGATTCCGGTGCTGATGGGCTATCTGATCCGCGGCGACATTCCGCCCGAGCACAAGAACCCGCTGAACCGGGCGCTGATCCGCGTCTACCGGCCGTTGCTGGAGCGGGTGCTGCGGGCGCCGCGCGCGGTGCTGGTGCTGGCCGCGCTGGTGGCGCTGGCGTCGCTCTGGCCGCTGTCGCGGCTGGGCGGCGAATTCCTGCCGCCGCTGGACGAGGGCGACCTGCTGTACATGCCGTCGGCGCTGCCCGGCATTGGCATCGGCAAGGCGGCGCAGCTGCTGCAGCAGACCGACCGCCTGATCAAGACGGTGCCGGAGGTGGCCAGCGTGTTCGGCAAGGCCGGCCGCGCCGAGACCGCGACCGATCCGGCGCCGACCGAGATGTTCGAGACCACCATCCAGTTCAAGCCGCGCGACCAGTGGCGGCCGGGCATGACGCCGGACAAGCTGGTGGAGGAACTGGACCGCGTGGTCAAGGTGCCGGGGCTGTCGAATATCTGGGTGCCGCCGATCCGCAACCGGTTGGACATGCTGTCCACCGGCGTCAAGAGCCCGGTCGGCATCAAGGTCGGCGGCACCGACCTGAAAATCATCGACCGCATCACCGCGCAGATCGAACACGCGGTGGCCAGGGTGCCCGGCGTGACCTCGGCGCTGGCCGAGCGCCTCAACGGCGGCCGCTACATCGACGTGCAGATCGACCGCGACGCCGCCGCCCGCTACGCCCTGAACATCGCCGACGTGCAGGGCGTGATCTCGGCCGCGGTGGGCGGCGACAACATCGGCGAGACGGTCGAGGGGCTGCAGCGCTTTCCGATCAACGTGCGCTATCCGCGCGAGGTGCGCGACTCGCTGGCGCGCCTGCGCGACCTGCCGCTGCTGACCGAGCGCGGCGCGCAGCTGCGGCTGGGCGACGTCACCGCCATCCGTGTCGAGGATGGCCCACCGCTGCTGAAGAGCGAGAACGCGCGCTTGTCCGGCTGGGTCTACGTCGACATCCGCGGCCGCGACCTGAAGTCGGCCGTGCACGAGATGCAGGCGGCGGTGCGCGACATCCAGCTGCCCGCTGGTTACGCGGTGTCGTGGTCGGGCCAGTTCGAATACCTGGAGCGCGCCACCGCGCGGCTCAAGGTGGTGGTGCCGGCCACGCTGGTCACCATCTTCGTGCTGCTGTACCTGACCTTCCAGCGCTTCGACGAGGCGGCGCTGATCATGGCCACGCTGCCGTTCGCGCTGGCCGGCGGCGCGTGGATGGAGTGGCTGCTGGGGCACAACCTGTCGGTGGCCTCGGGCGTGGGCTTCATCGCGCTGGCCGGCGTGGCGGCGGAGTTTGGCGTCATCATGCTGCTGTACCTCAAGCATGAATGGGCGGCAAAGCGGGCGGCCGGGCAGACCACGGCGGACGACCTGCGCGACGCGATCCGCGCCGGCGCCGTGCTGCGCGTGCGGCCCAAGGCGATGACGGTGGCGGTGATCATCGCCGGCCTGGTGCCGGTGCTGATCGGCGCCGGCACCGGCTCGGAAATCATGCAGCGCATTGCCGCGCCGATGGTCGGCGGCATGCTGACGGCGCCCTTGCTGTCGATGTTCGTGGTGCCCGCCGCCTACCTGCTGCTGCGCCGCCGCCGCCCCTAGCCGGGCTGCCGCTTCCAGTCGACGGCGCGCTGGATGCGGCGCGCGATCGACGGGTGGTCGTAGAACAGCCATTCCTCCAGCGCGCCCGGTGCCGGCGCGCGGTAGTCGACGGTGCGCAGCAGGGCGATGGCCATGCCGTCCGGTTCGCGCGCGTGCGCCAGCGAATACTGGTCGGCCTGGTTTTCCACGTAGCGGCCCATGCCGTTGGTCACCGGCGTCAGCAGCAGGAACACGGCGGTGACGATGATGGCCAGCAGCGGCAGTCCGGCCGGATCGGCCAGCCGCGCCAGTTGCGGCACGCCGAGCCGGCGCGCCAGCGGCGCGTACGCCAGATGGACGATCAGGAAGGCGCCGGTCAGCAGCACCGAATACAACAGCGCCTGCAACAGCGCGTGGTGCAGCACGTAGTGGCCGATCTCATGGCCGACCACGGCGCGCAGCTCGGCCGTGCCGGCCTGGTTGAGCAGCGCGTCCGACACCGCGATGCGGGCGCTGCCGAACATGCCGGCCACGTTGGCGGTGTAGTTGGCGGACTGCTTGCTGCCGTCGTAGGCCAGGATGCGCTGCGGCGGAATCCCGGCCTCCGCCGCCATGGCCGCGATGGCGGCGCGCTGCGGACCGGCGGCCAGCGGCTGGTAATGGTTGAACACCGGCTCCAGCACCACCGGCGAAATGACCACGATGAAGATGATCATGGCCGAGGTGACGGCGCCCGACCACAGCCACCAGGTGCGCGGCGCGCGCCGCATCAGCGCGTACAGCAGCATCAGCAGCACCGACAGCAGCACGGCCGAGAACACGGCGCTGAGCGCGCTTTCCGCCAGCCAGGCGCCGGCGCTTTGCGGGCTCAGGCCGTATCGCACCTCGCGCCACCACCGCGCATACAGTGCCCACGGCAGATCCAGCAGCCACACCAGGCCGTAAAACACCAGGCTGACCAGCAGCGCCGTGCGCCACGGCCGTGGTCCGTGGCGTTCGCAGCGCGCGCGCCAGCGCTCCAGCAGCCGCAGGCGCAGCACGACGACATTGATGAGGATGCCGACGAGGGCGCTGAACAGCACCAGCCAATGGCTGCCGTGCGTGTAATCGATCGCACGCTGCAGCACATCGGGTGGAATCTGGGCCAGGTAAGCGTCGGTGGAGTCGGCGGGATGAAACTGTGGCATGAGGGTGGGCAATCAAAAGTCGGGGCAGGCCACAGCTTATCCGCCCCGGGGCTGTTTGACCTCTATCGCTGGTCCTATCAGGGCCTGTCAGGGCGCCAGGCGGGTGAAAACAAAGTCATGGTCCTTGACCAGCGCCTGGTGACAGCCCCAGCAGGTCTGGTGCTGGGCCGCGTCCACCGGCTTGCCGTTGACGAAGCGGCCGAAGCCCCAGCCGCCGGTGGACGCGTATTTCTTCGAGTCCTTGACCATCACCTGCACCGTGGTGGCCTGGCCCGGCACATAGGCCGGCGGCGATTCCGGCGACTGCACATGCTTCCACGCCATTTTCACCAGCACCGTGCCGTCCGGGAAGGGCAGCTGGTTTTTCTCGATGGCGGCCATGGCGACCGGGTTGCCGACCACCACGCGCAATTCGTCCAGCGGCGGGCTTTCATGCGCCGGGGCGATGAATTCCCATTTGCGGTAGCCGTCGGGCAAGGTCACGCCGTAAATCGGCGAGGCGTTGTCGGCCGCCTGGGCCAGGCCGGCGGCGGCCAGCAGCATCGATAGGATGGCTTTCACTTCAGACTCCCTGTATTTAATTGCAACCGATTAAAGCGTATGCGTGTTATTTGCCCGATTATTGGACCACGCTGACGTCATCCGACACTTCCGGATGGGTCTTGCGGTAGGCGATCAGCTCGGCCTTGACTTGCGCGCGGGTCTTGGCGGCGGGAACGCGTTCCACCAGCGAGGCCGGATACTGTTCGCCGTCGCTGATCTCGCCGCGCTGGATAGCCAGGCGGGTTTCCGCCTGCACCTGGGCGCGGGTGGCGGTGGCGACGAAGCCGGTGTAGCCGGAATATTCCGCGCTTTCCTGGGCCGAGGCGGCGCCGGCGGCAAATACGGTGGCGGCGAGGGACAGTGCGATGGTGATGTTTTTCATGATCTTGACTCCTTGAGGTTGGCTGGGCATCGTTGCCCGATGGGTGTATATTAAAGCGGATGCGATTTAATCGCAAGAGCTTTTTAAAAGAAAATCTTGTCAAACGATCGCTCAAGGAGTACTGTGTATTTATACAGTATTTGCGCTACAATGCCATGACACACCCGGAAACCGTACACCCGTCCCTGTGGCGGGCCGACCAACTGGCGCACAGCGCCACGCGCTGCCTGGACACCGGCTTTGCCGCCCTGTCCGCGCAACTGCCGGGCGGCGGCTGGCCGCTGGGCACGCTCATCGATCTGCTGGTGCAGCAGCACGGCATCGGCGAACTGCGCCTGCTGCAGCCGGCGCTGGCCGCGCTTGGCAAGCGTCCCATCGTGCTGCTGCAGCCGCCGCATGCGCCGCAGGCGCTGGCGCTGGCCGCGCTGGGGCTGGAACCGTCGCAACTGCTGTGGGTGCGCAGCGGCGCCAAGGCCAGCGACGCGTTGTGGGCGGCCGAGCAGATCCTGCGCAGCGGCTGTTGCGGCGCGCTGCTGTTCTGGCAGACGCAGGCGAGGGGAGAAACGCTGCGCCGGCTGCATCTGGCGGCGCAAAGCGGCGACACCCTGTTTTGCATGCTGCGGCCGCTGGCGGCCGCGCGCGAAGCGTCGCCGGCGCCGCTGCGGCTGTCGCTGCGGGCGGCGGCCGGCGGCGTCGACATCGGCTTCGTCAAACGGCGCGGACCGCAGCGTGACGCGCCCTTGTTCTTACCGTTAACCCCTGCCTTGCTTCAACGCCATGATGCGCATCTGGATCGCCTTGCACCTGCCACGGCTGCCGCTCGAAGTGTTCTGCCCGCGCTGGTCAACTGACCAGTGCACGGTGGTGCTGGAGCAGGAGCGCGTGATCGCCCTGTCCGACGCGGCCCACGACGCCGGCGTGCGCGAGGGCTTGCGCCGTGGCGGCGCCATCATGCTGGCGCCGCAATCGCAGTTCCAGCAGCGTTCGCCGCCGCTGGAGGCCGAGGCCCTGCAAGCCGTCGCGCTGGCGCTGCTGCAATTCACGCCGCAGCTGGCGCAGGCGGAGGAGGCCACGCTGCTGCTGGATGTGGGCGCCAGCCTGCGGCTGTTTGGCGGCCTCCGCGCGCTGTGCCGCAAGGTGGCGGACAGCGTGCGCGCGCTGGGCTTCACCGGCACGCTGAGTTGCGCGCCGACCGCGCGCGGCGCCTGGCTGCTGGCGCGCGGCAACGCCGGCCGCGCACTGACGATGGCGTCGCTGGAGCGCCGCCTGCGGGCGTTGCCGCCCGGCCTGCTGCCGCCGGCGCGCCCGTACCTGGACTGGCTGGAAGGCATCGGCTGCATGACGCTGGGCCAGTTGCGCCGCCTGCCGCGTCCTGGCTTGCAGCGCCGCTGCGGCCGCGCGCTGCTGGACATGCTGGACGACGCCCACGGCGCCCGTCCCGAGCTGCATACTTGGCTGCAAGCGCCGGCCAGCTTCCGCGCCAAAATGGAATTGTTCGACCGCGTGGAAAACGCCGAGGCCCTGCTGTTTGGCGCTCACCGCCTGGTGTTGCAGCTGACCGGCTGGCTGAGCGCGCGCCAGCTGGCGGTGGGGCGCATCCAGTTGTTGCTGGAGCACGAGCGCGGCCGCACCGCCTGCGCGCCGACGGTGGTGGAAGTGGCACTGGCCGAGCCCACCTGGCAAGACGGCCACCTGGTGCGTCTGCTGAAGGAACGGCTGGCCAAGCAGGAACTGCAGGCGCCGGTCATCGGCCTGTGCCTGGAAGCGCCGCAGGTTCAGCCGATGGCGCCGCCGAGCGCATCGCTGTTTCCCGAGCCCGGTGGCAGCAAGGAAGACTGGCAGCGCCTGCTGGAACTGCTGGCCGCGCGGCTGGGGCCGGAAAACGTGCTGCAGGCCGCCCCCAGCGCCGATTACCGGCCCGAGCATGCCAACACCTGGCTCAGCATCCAGACCCGGCTGCGCCCGGCCGACGTGCGCGCGCAGCTACCGCCGGACATGGGCAGTCTGCCGCGTCCGGCCTGGCTGCTGGCCAAGCCGATTCCCTTGCTGATGCGCGACCACCGTCCGTACTACGGCTCGCCGCTGCGCATCCGCTCCACCGGCGAGCGCATCGAAGCTGGCTGGTGGGGCGCAATGCAGACGCGCGACTACTTCATGGCGCAGGGCGAGGACCACGCGCACTACTGGCTGTTCAAGGAGCGCGACAGCGGCGTGGCGCAGCCGGAAACGCGCTGGTATCTGCACGGCCTGTTCGGCTAGGTTTCCTGTTCGACGCCGGCCGGCCTGGCGGCCAACGCCGCTACCTGGCCGATTGCGGCCACACCCCGATGCCGGAGCGGCCGCAGGCGTTCAATCTCTTGCTGAAGTCGGTACTGGACCACATCCCGCCGGCAAGCTGCTAAAGTAACGGCATGAAATCACAACGACAGGAATTTATCGGCGCGCACGGCCACAAGCTGGCGGCGCGGCTGGACGGGCCGGACGGCGAGATCAAAGCCTACGCCCTGTTCGCGCATTGCTTCACCTGCGGCAAGGACGTGTTTGCCGCCAGCCGTGTGGCGCAGGCGCTGACCGAACACGGCATCGCGGTGCTGCGCTTCGACTTCACCGGCCTGGGCGCCAGCGAAGGGGAGTTCGCCAACACCAATTTCTCGTCCAACCTGGCCGACCTGGTGGCGGCCGCCAACTTCATGCGCGACACCTATCAGGCGCCGCAGCTGCTGATCGGCCACAGCCTGGGCGGCGCGGCGGTGCTGGCGGCGGCCGACCAGATGCCGGAGGTGAAGGCGGTGGTGACCATTGCCGCGCCCAGCAGCCCGGCCTCGGTGACCGGCATGTTCAGCCAGCACCTGGACGAGATCGCGCGCGAAGGCGAGGCGCTGGTGCAGCTGGCGGGACGGCCGTTCCGCATCAAGCAGCAATTTGTGGAAGATGCGGGCGGGCACAACCTGAAGCTGAAGATCGCGGCACTGCGGCGCGCCTTGCTGGTGATGCACGCGCCGGGCGACGACACAGTCGGCCTCAGCAACGCGATGGAGATTTTCACGGCCGCCAAGCATCCGAAGAGTTTCATCTCGCTGGACAGTGCCGACCACCTGCTGACGCGGCGCGAGGACGCCGTCTACGTGGCCAACCTGATCGCGGTCTGGGCCGACCGCTATCTGTTTTAAAAGTCTTCCGACAGGTCTTTCCAGCCCTTGCTGGCGGCAAAGGCGTTGAACTCGTCCGGCGCCTCCAGCACCAGCAGCCGGCCCTCCTGCAGCACCGGATCGCCCGGCGTCAGGTCCGGCCCCTTGTAGCCGACGGTGCGCAGTTGCGCCACCACGGCGGCGATCAGGGCCTTGTCGTTGTGCAGGCCGCTGATGGGCGCCTTGAAATCGACGTAGACGTCGATGGCGCCATAGCCTTCGTCAAAGATGCGGATCGCCTTGGCGTCGTGGGCACGGCCGGAGCCGTCGGTGGCCTTGAACGGGCCGCTGAGCTGGATGTCGGTGTCTTGGGTCATGCGACCAGCATACACCCCCATCACCGCTTAGTCCACTCCGGGGTCAGGTCCTCCATTTCTACACGGCCTCCGCCGTACGCTCGCGTACGGCGGAGGCCGTGTAGAAATGGAGGACCTGACCCCGGGTTTTTACTTCAGTGGTTGCAGGATCGCTTCCAGGCGGTCCGGGGTGCCGTCGATGCGTTCCAGGCGCGGGTACTTCAGGCCGCCGTGGTAGTCGAGCGCGACGGTCTGGTACAGGTTGCCTTTCTTGACCAGCAGGTTGATCGGCTCCTTGCCGTCCTTGGCGGCGGTCACGGTGGCGCGCAGCAGCTCGGCCTTGTAGGCGCGGCCGTTGACCGCCAGCAGCGTGGTGTTGCCCGACAGGCCGGCCTTGAAGCCGACGCCGTCCCACTGGAACCCTTCCAGCTTGCCTTCACCACTGACCGAGAAGCCCAGCGAGTACTGGAAGTTGGCCGATTTGCTCAGGTCTTCCTGCGCCTTGAGGAACTCGGTCGGCTTGTCGGTGTACACCAGTTTCCAGCCGGCGCGCGTCAGGCCGTCCAGCGGCGCGCCCGGGCCGTGGCCGTCCAGGCGGCTGCGCAGGAAGCTGGCCCAGTCGTACGGCTGCACGGCGTTGAGCGCCTTGACCACGTCCTCGAACGTGTAGGGCTTGGCGACGTTGACGCCATTGTCGACGCCAAAGAAGGCGCGCGCGAAGTCGTTCAGCGATTTTTTCTCGCCCGACAGTTCGCGGATCTTGGTGTCGGCGTCCAGCCAGATCAGCTCGCCCTCGGAGTAGTAGTCCTCCGAGCGCTGCCAGTTGTTCCAGCCCTGCGGACGGCGGGCGTTGATGATCGGGTCGTTGACGGTGTCCTGCACCGCGCGCCAGTCGCGGCCCTTGACGTTGTCGTAGCGGGCGGCGGTGGCGGCGATCAGGTCGCGCGTGTGTTCCGGCTTGATCAGGCCCGAGCGCGCGGCCAGCACCGCGCCCCAGTACTGCGTCTGGCCCTCGTACACCCACAGCAGTTCGTTCTGCAGCGGCGTGTTGAAGTCGCTCACGGCCTGGCCGGCCGGGCGGCGGAACTTGCCGTTCCACGAGTGCGTGAATTCGTGCGGCAGCAGTTCGCGGCGCGCTTCGTACTTTTTCCATTCGGTGAAGTAGCCGAGCTTGACGCCGTTCTCGCTCGACTGGTGGTGCTCGCGGCCGATGCCGCCGAACTCGTCGCTGATGGCGAACAGGAAGTCGTAGTGCTTGTAGTGCTGCGAGTTGAACAGCTTGTAGGCCTGCTGCACCAGTGCGCGGTGCGGCGCGATCTGTTCCGGCGTGGCCTCGAGCTGGTCGGCCGAGTCGGCCACGACGTTCAGGCGCACCGGGATTTTCGCGCCCGGGTCGAGGTCGATCTGGCGGAAGTAGCGGCCGGCAAACAGCGGCGAGTCGACCAGCGTTTCCAGGTCGGTCGGCTTGAAGGCGACGTCGTCGCCGCTGCGCGCCTGCTGCTCCAGCGCGCTGCCGTACTGCCAGCCGGCCGGCACGGTCAGGTTGGGCTGCACGGTGATCTTGTTGGTGGCGTAGCCGGCCGGGTACAGCGCCACCGATTGCCATTGCACGCCCAGGATGTCGTTGGTCATGGTGATGCGGCCCTGGTTGCCTTCCACCGGCGACAGGTACTGGAATTCGACGTCGACGCCGCTGGCGCCCTTCGGCACGGTGACGTGGAAGGCGTAGACGTTGACCGGGTCGCGCGTCCATTCGACCGGCTGGCCGTTGGCGCTGACCTTGAGGCCGGCAAACTGGTTGAGCGCGCCGCTCGGGCCGTGGTTGCCGGGGATCCATTGCGGATACAGCAGCGTCAGCTTGCCCGGCTTGGCCGGGATGCTTTCGCGCACGCGGAAGATTTGCTGGGCGGTGTTGCTGGCATCCACGTTCAGCACGATGGTGCCCGGGTAGGGCTGGTCGGAAGCGGCCTGGGCGCTGAAGGCGGTGGCCAGCACGGCGGCAAGTACGGCACGGGTGAGGGTCATTGGTGTCAAGGAAAACGGTTGAACAAGAAAACGAGTGTAGCACGGGGGTAACTTGCAAATCTCGCAAAGGGATGACGCGCCGCAGCGAAAAATTTTTAAAAAAAACCTCTTGAAAGCGTTTTGGCACGACTTATATGGGACTCAGCGGTTGCCCAGAAGGGGACCGCGGGAGGGGAACTTCCCCTGTCAGACCATATCGCTTATTTTGAAAAGGATATTTATCATGCGTACTTTTGATCTCGCCCCACTGTACCGTTCCGCCATCGGCTTCGATCGTCTGGCACAACTGCTGAACGACGCCCAGCGCAACGACGCCCCTAGCTATCCCCCATACAATATCGAACTCGTGTCGGACGACCAGTACCGCATCGTCATGGCGCTGGCCGGCTTCACCCGTTCGGAAATCGACATCACCTTCGAGCGTGACTCGCTGACCGTGGTGGGCCGCAAGCAGAAGGACGCCACCGAGCGCACCTATCTGCACCGTGGCATCGCCGCCCGCGATTTCGAGCAGCGCTTCCAGCTGGCCAACCACGTTAAAGTGACCGGCGCCAGCTTCGACAACGGCATGCTCACCATCGAACTGGTGCGTGAGATTCCGGAAGCCCTGAAGCCACGCAAAATCGTCATCGACGGCAGCGACAACGTGACTGCCCTGGAGCAGCGCCAGGCCGCTTAATTCCGCTTTAATGTAGTCCTTGCAACTGGCCGGTTATCCGGCCAGTTTTGCGTTGTAACGAAGCATTTTGGTTAAGTAGGACCTAAGTTTTTAGCCTCATATTGGATACATCTAAAGTGAGACTTCAGCCATAGGAGAACCGTGATGTCCAATTCTACTCTCAAGCGTGCTGCCGTCGCCGTCGCCGTACTGGGCGTGGTCGGCGTGGGCGGTGCAGTCGCTGTCAAACAAAACGCCGCCGTGGCCGCCGCCACCGTGCCGGTTGCCGCCGTGGCCGCGAGCGCCGCGCCGGCGCCCGTCGCCGCGCCCGGCATTACGCTGCCGGACTTCAGCTCGATCGTCGCGCAGAACGGTCCGGCCGTGGTCAACATCAACGTTACCGGCAGCACCAAGACCGCCTTCGATCCGGACGGCCCGCAAGGCCGCAACGATCCGTACGCGGACGATCCTTTCTACGAATTCTTCCGCCGCTTCCAGGGCCAGCAGCGCGGCCAGCAGCGCCAGGTGCCGACCCACGGCCTGGGCTCGGGCTTCATCATCAGCCCGGACGGCATCATCCTGACCAACGCCCACGTGGTGCGTGACGCCAGCGAGGTGGTGGTCAAGCTGACCGACCGCCGCGAATTCCGCGCCAAGGTGCTGGGTTCCGACCCGCAGAGCGACGTCGCCGTACTGAAAATCGACGCCAAGAACCTGCCGGTGGTGCCGCTGGCCAAGGGCAACGACCTGAAAGTGGGGGAATGGGTGCTGGCGATCGGCTCGCCATACGGCCTGGACAACACCGTCACCGCCGGCGTGGTCAGCGCCAAGGGCCGCTCGCTGCCGGATGGTAACGTGCCGTTCATCCAGACCGACGTGGCGGTCAATCCGGGTAACTCCGGCGGCCCGCTGTTCAACACCCGCGGCGAGGTGGTCGGCATCAACTCGCAGATTTACAGCCAGACCGGCGGCTACCAGGGCTTGTCGTTCGCCATCCCGATCGATGTGGCGAACAAGATCAAGAACCAGATCGTCTCCACCGGCAAGGTGGTGCACGCCAAGCTGGGCGTGACGGTGCAGGAGGTCAACCAGGGCTTTGCCGATTCGTTCAACCTGGCCACGCCGGAGGGCGCGCTGATCTCGAACGTCGAGCGCGGCGGTCCGGCCGACAAGGCCGGCCTAAAGTCGGGCGACGTGATCCGCGCGGTCAACGGCCAGAAGATCATCAGCTCGGCCGACCTGCCGTCGATGGTGGGCCTGTCGACGCCGGGCGACAAGATCACGCTGGACATCTGGCGCCAGGGCAAGCCGCAGCAGGTCACCGCGACGCTGGGCAACGCCAACGACAAGATCGCCAAGGCCGACGCGCCGGCCGACCAGGCCAGCGCCAAAACCCGCCTGGGCTTGTCGCTGCGTCCGCTGGACCCGTCGGAACGCCAGGAATCCGGCATCGCCAGCGGCCTGCTGATCCAGGACGCCGGCGGCGCGGCGGCCGATGCCGGTGTGCAGCCGGGCGACGTGCTGCTGTCGGTCAATGGCCGGCCGGTCAACAGCGTCGAGCAGGTGCGCGACGTGGTGGGCAAGTCCTCCAAGTCGGTGGCATTGCTGATCCAGCGCGGCGACGATAAAATCTTCATACCGGTCCGCCTGGGCTAAACTTCGGGCCGGCAGAACGCTCAACAAAAACAGAAAGGGAACAACATGCGACTTCTGCTGGTAGAAGACGACACGATGATCGGCGAGGTGGTGCTCGACCTGTTGCGGGCCGAGCACTACGCCGTCGACTGGGTCAAGGACGGCGCCATGGCCGATACCGCGCTGCAGACCCAGACCTACGACCTGGTACTGCTGGACCTGGGCCTGCCGCGCAAGGACGGCCTCGACGTGCTGCGCTCGATGCGCCTGCGCAAGGAGCTGACCCCGGTGCTGATCGCCACCGCGCGCGACGCCAAGGAACAGCGCATCGCCGGCCTCGACGCCGGCGCCGACGACTACGTGCTCAAACCCTACGACCTGGACGAGCTGCTGGCGCGCATCCGCGCGCTGCTGCGCCGCTCGGCCGGCCGCGCCGAGCCGATCTTCGAGCACGGCAACGTCACCGTCAATCCGCAAACCCGCGAAGTCATCGCCGACGGCAAGCCGGTCAGCCTGTCGGCGCGCGAATGGGCGGTGCTGGAGGCGCTGATCGCGCGGCCGGGCATCGTGCTGTCGCGCCACCAGCTGGAGGAAAAGCTGTACAGCTGGAAGGATGAAGTCAACAGCAACG
The DNA here is from genome assembly GCF_013408245.1 of Duganella sp. 1224. GTDB lineage: Bacteria > Pseudomonadota > Gammaproteobacteria > Burkholderiales > Burkholderiaceae_D > Rugamonas. Next base: position 66,934 of record NZ_JACBYS010000002.1, on the reverse strand, counting down.
CGGTGGAAGTCTACATCCACGGCCTGCGCAAGAAACTTGGCGCCGAGCTGATCCAGAACGTGCGCGGCCTCGGCTACATGGTGCCGAAACTATGAAGGTAAGGATGCCGCCGCTGCCGCGCGTGCCGGTGGTGACCCATTCGCTGCGCGGGCGCCTGCTGTGGTTCCTGCTGGCCGCCATTACCATGGCGGCCATCGCCCAGGCGATGATCGCCTACCGCAGCGCGCTCAGCGACGCCGACCAGATCTTCGACTATCACATGCAGCAGATGGCGATGTCGCTGCGTTCCAGCGCCACGCTGACCAACAAGGCCGCCGACACCGCCGCCGATCCGGAAAACGACGACCTGGTGGTGCAGGTGTGGACCCCGGACGGCGCCCAGGTGTTCCGCTCGCTGTCGCGCGCGGCCCTGCCGCAGCGCGCGGTGCTGGGCTTTTCCAATGTGCGGGTGAACAACACCACCTACCGGGTGTTCTCGGTGCAGACCTCCAACCAGACGGTGCAGATCGCGCAGGACATGGCGGTGCGCCAGCGCATGGCCGGCACGCTGGCGCTGCGCACGGTCGGCCCGATCGCCGTCATGGCGCCGGTGCTGATGCTGGTGGTGTGGTGGGTGGTGTCCGGCTCGCTGGCGCCGGTGTCGCGCGTCAAGCGGCAGGTGGCGGCGCGCCAGGCCGAGGACCTGTCGCCGGTGTCGGAAAACGACTTGCCGGACGAGGTGCTGCCGCTGGTGCAGGAGCTCAACCTGCTGTTCGACCGCGTGCGCACCGCGTTCCAGGCGCAGCAGCACTTCGTGGCCGACGCCGCGCACGAGCTGCGCACGCCGCTGGCGGCGCTCAAGCTGCAGGTGCTGAGCCTGGAGCGGGCGCAGGACGAGGCGGCGCGCAAGGTGGCCATCGGCCGCGTCACGGCCGGCATCGAGCGCGCCACGCGGCTGGTCGAACAATTGCTGATGCTGGCGCGGCAGGAGGGCGGCAGCGACGAGATCCGGCTGGAGCCGGTCAACCTGGGCGACATCGTCAAGCGCGTGCTGGGCGACATGAACGGGCTGGCGCAGGCGCGCCAGATCGACCTCGGCCTCAACCATGCCGATGAGGTGTGGGTCAACGGCCAGCAGGACGCGCTGCTGATCCTGCTGCGCAACCTGGTCGACAACGCCATCAAGTACACGCCGGCCGGCGGCACCGTCGATATCGACCTGCGCCGTAGCGTGGCCGCCACAAAACAGGCCAAGCCGCGCATCCTGCTCAGCGTCGAGGATTCCGGCCCCGGCATCCCGCCGGAGGAGCGCGAGCGGGTGTTCAGCCGCTTCTACCGGGTGCCGGGCAGCCCGGCCGGCGGCAGCGGTCTGGGCATGGCGATCGTGCAGTCGATCGCCGAGCGCCACGCTGCCGTGCTGTCGCTGGAGCAGTCCGAACGCCTGGGCGGGCTGAAGGTCAATGTCGATTTTCCCGAGACTGCCAAGCCCACTCCGGTCTAAAATGCCGTTTTTACACGGTGCTGGAGTGGCGCATGAAGAAAATCGGATTTTCGGGAACCCTGGACCCGATCACCAACGGTCACATGTGGGTGATCAACGAAGCCCGTTCGCTGGCGGACGAGGTGGTGGTCTTTCTGTCTGAAAATCCGGCCAAGAAGCCCAAGTTCACCGCCGAGGAGCGCAAGAGCATCATCGCGCTCAGCTGCGCCGAGCAGGGCTGGGCCAATGTGTCGGTGGTGATCGTGCGCGGCGACTACACGGCGCGCGCGGCCAAGAAGCAGGGCGTGGAATGCCTGATCCGCGGCATCCGCACCACCGCCGATTTCGATTACGAGAACCTGATCCAGCAAACCAACGTCGACGTGCTGCAGGGCGCCAAGACGGTGTTCGTGATGCCGCCGCGCGACCTCGGCTCGGTCAGCTCGTCGTTCGTCAAGGCGCTGGAGGGGCCGATCGGCTGGAACTGGATCATGAAGAAATTCGTCCCGGGGCCGGCCTATCACGCCTGGGTGCTGAGCTGGCTGCGCAAGGAGTGGGAAACGCTGTGGGACTACGCCCACCGCGACGCCACCGCCATCGCCCACGCCGACGACTGGTTCGCGCGCCTGACCGGCCCCGGCTGCTACGGCGGCGCGGCGCGCCACTACCACAACCTCGACCACCTGGTGCACGGCCTGTGCGAGATCCGCGTGTGGGCTGCCAACACCCGGCCCGATCCGGCCGACGTCGACATCATCAAGCAGGCGTTCTGGTTCCATGACGCCGAGTACGGCCACCACGGCGACCCGGCGGCGCCGACCAACGAGGAGGCCAGCGCGCAGCTGTGGCTGGGCAGCCACCTGGGCCAGGAAACCGGCGACGCGGCCGAGCTGATACGCGCCACCGACCATTTCCAGGAGGCAGCCATCACGCACCGGCTGAAGGACGTGCTGCTAAGCGTGGACCTGGCCATTCTCGGCCAGGACGACGAGGTCTACCAGAACTACGCGCGGGCGATCCGGCAGGAGTACAGCCATCTGCCGGATGCGACGTACCGCCAGCAGCGCGGCGCGGCGCTGGCGCACCTGTGCCGCAAGGCGCAGCAAGGCCTGCTGTTCGGCAACGCCTACTTTGCCGAACAGTACAACGAGCGCGCCATCGACAATATGCAGCGCGAGATAGACCGGCTGGCGGTTTAGGCGGTGCCGGTGGGCGGCAGCTCGATTTCGTCCTTGCGGGCGGCCAGCGCGGCACCCAGTTCTTCCAGGTCCAGCTTGGTTTTGCGGACTTTGGGGAACATCTCGGTTTCTTCTTCCTCGACGTGGTGGTCGATCATTTCCGACAGCACCTTGACCTTGGCGTCGAACAGGTCATCGGTCGGCGCCATGGTCTGGATCTGGGCGATCAGGTCCTTCGCCGAGGCGTGCTCGACAACGGCCTCGTCCATCATGTCGTCGTCCTTGATGGCCTTGCGCACGGCCGGGTAGAAGATTTCCTCCTCGATCATGGTGTGCTTGGTCAGCGCCTCGCAGATCTGCAGCGCGAGCTTGTGCTTGCTGACATTGGCGCGGTCGCCCAGCTGCTCGTACTGCTCGAACATGTCCTTGACGGTTTCATGGTCTTCAATCAGCAGCGCGATGGCGTCCTGCGGTTGCGTTTCAGTCGGAATAGGCTTGGGGATTTTGCCCTGCGATGGGGAAGTGGTTCTCATGTCGGCTCCTTGCGTGGCTAATGAACGTGCGGGGGACTGCCAGGCCAGTCTAGGAGCCGCACCTGGTCGCGTCTGTGCGTTGTTCAACCAACCGTCACGGCGCGAAGCGGGTGAAGACGAAGTCGTGGTTCTTGACCAGCGCCTGGTGGCAGCCCCAGCAGGTTTGATGCTGGGCCTCGTCCACCGGCTTGCCGTTGACGAAGCGGCCGAAGCCCCAGCCCCCGGTGGCCGCGTATTTCTTCGAGTCCTTGACCATCACCTGCACCGTGGTGGCCTTGCCCGGCACGTAGGCCGGCGGCGATTCGGTCGATTGCACGTGTTTCCACGCCAGCTTGACCAGGATGGTGCCGTCAGGGAAGGGCAACTGGTTTTTCTCGATGGCCGCCATGGCGACCGGATTGCCGACCACCACGCGCAGTTCGTCCAGCGGCGGGGTCTCGTGGGCCGGGGCGATGAATTGCCATTTGCGGTAGCCTTCCGGCACGGTGACGCCGTAGATCGGCGAGGCGTTGGGCGGCGCCGCCTGGGCCAGCCCGGCGCTGGCCAGCAGCAGCGCGGTGAACAGTGCTTTCATTGGATTCTCCTGAGATGACGGCCCGGAAGCCGTGATGCTTCAGAACCGGTTCCAATTATTGCGCCGGTGCTCGCTGGCTTCCATCATCAAGTGGGTGGCTCCCAGCTCATCTTTTTGAGTTAGTGCGTCACCGGTCTGCATCGTCATCGCCAGTTCCTGGATGGCCGGCGGATACTCGTGCTCGGCGGCCTCGCGCAGCCATGCGCGCGCCCTGACCGGATCGCGCGCCACGCCCTCGCCCTCGCGGTAGAGATTCGACAGCAGGAACATCGCGTGTGCATTGCCCAGCTCACCCGCCTGGGTCAGCAGGCCGGCCGCCCGCGCCGGATCGCGCGGCACGCCGTTGCCGTTCTTGACCATCAGCCCCAGCGTCAGCGCCGCCCTCGCGTGCTGGCGCTGCGCCGCCAGCGCATACCACGGCGCGGCCGCCGCCGGCGCGGCCGCCACGCCCGGCGCGCCCAGCCGCAGCATCTCGCCCAGCTGGAAGGCGGCCTCGACATCGCCGGCGCGCGCCGCGCGCGCAAACAGCGCGAGCGCGTCGGCGCGCTGCGCCGGACGCGACTGGTACAGAATCGCCAGTTCGCGCTGCGCGACCGGCAGGTGCTGCCCGGCCCACGCCATCAGCTTGCGCTCGGCGTGCGGATCGGCCTCCTGCCTGGCCTTCATGCCGACGACTTCGATTTGTGCCGAGGTCGGTTTTTCGTGCGGCATCTGGCAGCCGCACAGCAAAGCCGAACTCAGCAATACTGCGGTCAGCGCGCGCATCTCACTTGCTCAGGTCGATGGTGTACTTGGCGAAGCCGCTGGCGTCCAGCGCGCCCTCGGCGGTCACCGCCGCCAGGCCGCTGCCCTGGGCCACCGCCAGGTGGCCGGGCGCCGAACGCAGGATCACCGGCCCGGCGGTCGCCACCTTGACGAAGCTCCAGCTGCGCGCGCTGCCGTTGTTGGCCAGCGTCACCTTGCCGGTGGCCGCGCCCTGCGCGCTCAGGTAGTTGCTGACCACGGTCTGGTTGGCGTCCGGCGACTTGATGATGGTCTTGCTGCCATCGATGCCGGGCACCGCGCCGCCGCCGCCGGCGCGGTAATCGTTGGTGGCCACGATGAAGTCATCGCCATCGGCCACCGCCTTGCCGTTGTAGGTCAGGTTGACGATGCGGCTGCCGACCGGCTTGGTGACGTCGATCTGGTAGGTCAGCGCGTTGTTCTCGGCGTAGAACACGTCGTAGTTGTAGATGGTGCTGTAGCTCGGCACCAGGTCCTGTTCGCTGGTCTTGGCCGGATCGATCTGGCCGAACTGCTTGGCCGACGCCTCCAGCCAGTTCTTCAGGTCGGAACCCTTGATCTTGACCGCCTGCAGGTTGTTGTTGGAGTACAGGTACAGGTCGCCCGGATTGCGCACCTGCAGGCCGACCGGCGCCGCCGACGACGCGCCCGGCGCCACGTCGGTGAAGTCGGTCGGGCCGTTGCGGCCGGCCTTGAACGGCGCGCTGCACGAGATCACCGGAATGCTCTTGTAGCTGGCGATGGTGGCGTCGGTGCTGGTGGCAATGAAGTTCTTCACGTACGCCAGCTGCGCCTGGTTCACCAGCTGGATGGCGCTGACGTCGCCGGCCAGCGCGAAGTACGAGGACATCTCGAAGTCGGTGGTCACGCCCAGCGGCTGCTTGGCGTAGGCGATGGTGGCGGCGTGCTCGGTGGCCACCAGCGGCGCGACGCTGCTGTCGGCGGCGATGTTGGTGGTGCCGTCGGTGTACTTGAAGCCGCGCGATTCCACCGTGGTCTTGGCCGGCTGCACCACCCACTTGCCGTTGGTGTAAGCCAGCGTCAGCTTGATGATGCCCAGGCGGCGGCCCCAGCTCTGCGCCATCACGGTCGGCACGCCGTTGACGAAGCCATTGATGGCGTCGATGTTGGCGCTGGCCGGGAAGGCGGCGAACGATGGATCAAGCGCGGCGGCGCCGGTCTCTTTGCCTTTCGGGAAGATCAGGTGGGAGTGGCCGATCAACAGCGCGTCGATGCCGGTGGTGGTCAGGTGGTAGGAGCCGTTTTCCATTTTCGGGCTGTAGGCGCTCGGGTCGAGGCCGCCGTGCGACAGCGCCACCACCAGGTCGGCGCCCTTGCTGCGCATCTCCGGCACGTACTGCTTGGCAGCTTCCTGCACGCCGGTGACGGCGACCTTGCCGGCCAGGTTCTTCTGGTCCCATTCGAGGATCTGCGGCGGCACGAAGCTCATGATGCCGATGTTCATTTTCACGTCCAGCTTGCTGCCGTCCGGCTTGGTGGCCGAGAAGGTGCGCGGCAGCAGCGTGTACGGCTGCACGATCGGCTTGCCGCTGGCCACGCCGGTGACGTTGGTCAGCACCAGCGGGAAGGCAGGCGCGCCGCAGGTGCCGCTCGGTTTGCTTACGCCGGGGATGCCGAAATCGGTGTTGGTGACCTGGCTCAGGTAGGGCAGGCCGTAGTTGAATTCGTGGTTGCCGAAGCCGCCGCCGTCGTACTTCATGAAGTTCATGACCTTGTGCACGGCCAGCGTGTCGGTGCAGGCGATCGGCTTGGTGACGGCTTGCAGGTCGCCCAGCAGCGTGCCCTGGATGGTGTCGCCGTCGTCCAGCAGCAGATTGTTCGGGTTCTCGGCGCGCGCGGCCTTGACCAGCGAGGCGGTGCGCTCCAGGCCCAGGCTGGTGTCCTCGGCCAGCGAGTAGTAGTTATAGCTCATCACGTTGGCGTGGATGTCGGTGGTTTCCAACAGCGCCAGCGTGACCGTCGTGCCTTCCGGGATCGCCGGCGTGGCGGGCGGCGTCACCGCGACAGGAGTATTATCGCCGCCGCAGGCCACCAGGCCGGCCGCGGTCATGGCGGCCAGCATCACCAGATTCAGTTTCATCGCTACCTCGAAAGAAAATTCAAGGTTGCGACTTTAGCTATCTAGCGTGACAACATTATGACATCGCGCAATTAATACGCCCAATACGGCCCGGCCTTGCCTGCCACCGTATTGTTTTCCATCACCACGAACACGCGGCGGCCGTAGAAGAACGGCAGGCCCCAGTCGAAGTAGTTGCCGGACGCGGTGCCGCCGACTTGCGCGGCGTTGATGGTGGACGCCAGGTTGACCACGTTGACGACGGTGAAGTTGACCGCGCCGCTGGCGCTGCCATCGGCGGCGGTGTTGGTGGCGCTGAGCGACACCGGCGCGGCCGGGCAGTAGAAATCGCCGCCCGAGCATTGGCGCAGGCTGCTGTCGGCGAAGAAGTAGCCGTTCGAGCCGCTGTCGATGAAGCTGGCGCTGTAGGCCTTGCCGTTGTAGGTGGTGGTCAAGTCGCCGCTGTTGTTGGCCTTGAAGATGGTTTCGCTGGCGATGGTGTTGTTGCTCTGCGTGTTGACGCCAAACACCAGCGTGCCGCTGACCGAGGTCAGGCCGGCCGTGCTCACGCTGGGCATGCTGATCAGCAGGCCGTTGTTGTTGACGGCGAACGAGGCCACCGGGTTGCTGATCTGCCTGGACAGCGGCATGGCGCTGGGGGTGCAGGCGCCGTTGGCGCAGGCATAGTAGGCGCCGCTGATGGCGGCGTTGGCGCACGAGCTGCCGCAGTCCTGCTTGAACATGCCGACGCCGAGGATGCCCTTGGCGCCCATCGCCGACAAGCTGCCGAGGTTGGCGCCGGCGCTGCTGCAGCTGGACGGCGTGCTGGCATAGCTGGCGCCGCTGTCGCCGATCACCTGGATCGGGATGCCGGACGCGACCTCGTCGGCCAGCTTGACGTCGGCCTGGCGCACCGCGCCCCAGGTGTAGCCGCTGACGAACTTGCCGCAGGCGCCGGCGTCGGCGCCGGACGCGGTGCTCACGGCGGGCAGCGCCAGCGTCGAATTGAGCTGGCTGGCCAGCAGGCGCAGGCCGTAGGAGCCGGTGTCCAGCAGCACGTGGTCGATGGTCTGGCAGGTGCTGGTGCCGGGCCGGCAGACGGTGACGCTGACATACGGCACGTTGATCACGCCGCTGACGCCGCTCGGGCCGCTGTCAACCACGATGGCGCTGCTGTTGCTGAGCGCGGCCGTGACGCTGAGCGCGCTGCTGGCGCTGGCGCTGCCGCCGTCGCCCGTGCAGCTCATGCTGTAGGTGAAGCTGCCGGCCGCCGTGGGCGTGATGGTCACCGAGCCGGAGGTGGCCTTGCTGCCGCTCCAGGCGCCGCTGGCGGTGCAACTGGTGGCGTTGGCCGACGACCAGCTGAGCGTGGTGCTCTGGGCGGTGGTGATGTTGGCCGGCGCCAGCGTCAGGCTGACGGTGGGCGAGGGCGGCGGCGTGGCCACCGTGACCACGGCGGTATTGCTGACGCTGCCGCAAGTCAGCGTGTAGTTGGCGGTGCCGGGGTCGCCGGCGGTGACAGCGCGGGTGCCGCTGGTGGCCACCGTGCCGCTCCACGCGCCGGACGCGGTGCAGCTGTCGCCGCTGGCGTTGGCGACGCTCCAGGTCAACGTCACGACCTGGCCGCTGGTGGTGGCGGTGGGCGTGGCGCTGATGCTGATGACCGGCGTCAGCGACGCCATCGATTCGGTGCTGCCGGTGGTGGACGCGGTGGACGCGGAGCCGCCGCCACCGCCGCAGGCGGCCAATACCAGGCACAGCAAGGCGCCGGCAAAATGCATCAATTTCATGCGGACTTTCCTTATTCGATGGTAGCGGTGTCAAAGCCGGCCGGCAGGGCGCTCGGGAGCCACGCCTGGCCCTCGAACGCGCGCATGTGGCCGCTGGAGACGATGACCACGTCGGACTGGTTGACGGCCAGTTGCGAGTGGCCGGCCTTGGGGCGCTTGGCGGCGTTGCTGGTCATGACGGTGAATTTGTCGCCCAGCAGGGTGCGCAGATCGGGCAGGGCCGGTCCCTTCCAGCTGACGGCGAAGACGATGCCGCTGGCGTCGGCGTACTCGCGCACCACGGTGCCGCTGTCGAGCGTGCTTTGGGTGATGGTGTAGACGGCGTTGGGCGCTGAGGTCGCGCTGGTCGCGGCCAGGCTGCGCGCGGCCATCCTGGTCTGCGTGGTGGCGGCGCCGAAATCGGACGGTGTGCTGCCCAGTGCGGCCCAGGCGAGAGCGCCTTGCAGCATGGACAAAATGATCATCAAGGTGAATGCGCGGCGCATAGACGCTCCATTGCCGGGAAAAAAGACAATGCTAGTCTAGAACGGTCACGCGTTGGGTTAGGTTAGCGATATGTAATAAAACGTTACATGCGCGGCGGCGCGGCGGGAGCGGGGGGGGCTGGCTGGGTGTAGATCACAATCGGTTGCGGAGGTGGTGGGGGCGCTGTCGGTACGGCATTGTTGAGTACAAAAGTCATAACGACAATGCCGGTACCGCTCATGACAATCGCCGTGCCCACCACCCAGTTGATGATGTCGGCAAAGCCTTTGTGCATTTCGGCCCGTAGTGCTGCAAGGTCGGCTTTGGTCGCGCACTGTTCCAGCCTCGCGCGCGTGTCGATGACTAGCTCGCGCGTGTCGGCCATGAGTTCTTCGAGTTTTGCGATCCTGGTTTCCATACCAGGATCGTATGCCTCGTGATTGTCGCCGTCAAACGCGCGATATTGAGCCAGCTCAGAACTTCACGTACAGCCTGCCGAAGTAGGACGCGCCGTTCAGGCCGAACTGCACCGACTCGTACTTGAAGCCATTGTCGGTCTCGTCCGGATTCTGCACGCTCGGATGCACGTTGAAGATGTTGTTGCCGCCAAACGTGAACTTCATGTTCTTGTTGATGGTGTACGTGAAGGCGAGGTCAGCCGAGGCCTTGGCCGCGTAGTGCTGGTTCGGCACGCCGGCGGCGGTGCCGCTGTAGGTGCCCAGCGTCTGCGGACCGAAGTAGATCAGCTTGAGGTCGGTTTCCCACGCGCTGTGCGTGTAATCGAAGCCCAGCGTGGCCTTGGACCGCGGCGCGCCCTGCTCGATGTACAGCCGTTCCTTATCCGACAGCAGCACGTCCTCATAGCCGCGCAGCGACGCCGGCGCGTGGATGCCGGTCACCTCGGTCTTGCTGACGTTGAGCGCCAGGAAAGTGGTCAGCTTGTCGGCGCCGAAATTGGTCTTGTGCGAGGCGGTCAGGTCCAGGCCCTTGGTCTTGGTGTCGACCGAGTTGACGAAGAACTGCGCCTGGCCCACGCCCAGCGTCGCCAGCTTGGCGGCCAGGTCCGGGTAGTTGCTGTCGTCAAAGCGGCCGGACAGCACGATGCGGTCCTTGATCTTGATCTGGTACAGGTCGGCGGTGACGGACACGGCCTCCACCGGCGTCCACGTCGAACCCAGCGTGAAGCTGGTGGATTTTTCTTCCTTCAGCTTGGGAATGCCGGCCAGCTTGGTGACCGCGCTGTCGTTCGGCGCCAGCACCACGTCGGTCGGCACGCCGCCGATGAAGTCGGTGAAGGTCGACGAGAAATACATCTGCTGCAGCGACGGCGCGCGGAAGCCGGTCGAGGCCGAACCGCGCAGCAGCACGGTCGGCGCCACGCGCCAACTGCCGGCCAGCTTGCCGGTGGTGGTCGAGCCGAAGTCGCTGTACTTCTCGTAGCGCACCGCGCCCTGGGCCTTGACGGTGTCGGTCAGGTCGGCTTCCAGGTCGAGGTAGGCGGCGATGCTGTGGCGGTTGGCGTTGACCTGGTCGGCCGGCTGGAAGCCGGGGAAGCCCTGGCTGCCGGCGTTGCCGCCGAAACCGACGCCGTCGGCGTCAATGTACGAGCCCGGCTCGCCGGCGTAGATCTTGTAGTTCTCGTGGCGGTACTCGCCGCCGAACGCCACGTTCAGGCCGCGGCCGACCAAGCCGTCGAAGTAGCGGTTGAAGTCGAGGTTGGTGGTCAGCTGCTCGAACGAGAAGCCGCCGGCATTGAAGCTGGTCGGGCTGATGCCCTTGCCGCCGGCCAGCAGGTCCTTGTTGGCGATCGACGCGTTCAGCGTGTTGCTGATGTCGTAGATCATCTTGTTGTAGCCGTAGGTCTGCGACAGGTCCATATTCCACTCGCCCAGCTGGTTGCGGTGGCCGATGGTGGCGTAGCGGTCGTGGATGGTGGCGTTGATGAACGGCACGAAGCCGTTCGGGTACATGGCGGCCGAGTTGCGCGACGGGATGTCGTCGCTGTCGATGCCGCCGCGCGCCCAGGCGCCGGAGGATGCGTCGCGGTCCTGCGCGCCGGCGGTCAGGTACAGGCGGCCCGTGCCGACGGTCGGCAGTTCGCCGTTCAGGTAGATGGTCTGGTTCTTGGTCTTGCTGTCGCCGATGGTGCGCGGATTGCCATCCTCGGCGCGGTTGGAGCGGCCGCGGTCCAGGTACTCGCCGGTGATGCCGAGCACGCCGCCGGCGCCGATCTCGACGCCGCAGTAGGCCGAGGCCAGGTAGTTCTTGCCGTCGCGGCGCGAATACTCGCTGAAGCCGGCGACCGCTTCGCAGCCCTTGGATTTTTTCAGGCCGATGTCGATCACGCCGGCGATCGCGTCCGAGCCGTACTGGGCGGCGGCGCCGTCGCGCAGCACCTGCACGTCCTTGATCGCCATCAGCGGAATCGCGTTCATGTCGGTGCCGGTGTTGCCGCGGTTGCGCGCGCCGAACAGGTTGACCAGCGCGGTGGTGTGGCGGCGCTTGCCGTTGATTAGCACCAGCGTCTGGTCCGAGCCGAGACCGCGCAGCGCGGCCGAGTCCACCAGGTCGGCGCCGTCGGAGCCGGTCTGGCGGGTCGAGTTGAACGACGGGGAAATATACGTCAGCGTCTGCGCCAGGTCGAACTGGCCGCCCGATTCGCTGACCTTGCTCAGCGGGATGACATCGACCGGTACCACGGTGTCGGTGGCGGAACTGGTGGCGCGGCGCGAGCCGACCACGCTGACCGACTGCATCGAGCTGTCGGTCTGGGCATAGGTGGCTGGGGTGACGGCAACAGCGCTGGCGCCGTACAAGCTGACCAGGACGGCCTTCCGCAAAGTTTTTGTTTTGAACACGTTGTCCTCTCCCATGAAAAATTTGATTCTATGCAAATATTTCATATGGATAGACGTTTTTGTATCACTTTCCCATGCAAACACTCTTTTCTGTTGTTTGCGCGCGCCACTCGCCGTCTCCCTCTACGTAGCACTACGTAACTCGGTTTTTCCACCAATTAAAATACTTTCGCCGAGGAACTCAGTGCGCAGCTTGCACGGCGTGCCCAGGCTGGCGCCCTGGTACACGGTGACGCCGGTTTGCAGCAGCACCGACAGCGCGCCGGCCGCGACGCCGGTGGCGCCATCCTCGGCGGCCGGGTCGAGGTGATTGAAGCTGCGGCCCTCCAGCGCGCCGTCCGGCCGGCGGCACCAGGCATAGGCGCCGCTGACGCCGTGCTGCCGGCCCCAGTCGGCGATGGCGGGCAGGTCGGGCGCCAGCGCCTGCAGCGCGGCGCTGTCGGCCACCTCCAGCAGCAGCTTGGGACTGCCCACCGAGGCGATCGCCGGCGGCGAGGCCAGCGCGATGCCGGGCGCGGCCAGCAATTGTCGCGCCAGCGCGGCGGAGACAATCACAGCCGGCGGGACTTGCGGCGACAGTTGCAGGAACACCTCGCCGTCATGCAGGATCAGCGTCAGTGGCTGGCCGTGCATGGCGGTGCGCACGTCCAGCCTGGGCCGCTCGGTCGACAGCAACACGCGCGCGGCCGCCAGCGTGGCGTGCGAGCACAGCGGGCTGCGCGTGTGCGGGTAAAAATAATCCAGCACGATGCCGCCGTCGGCCGCCATGTCGATGAACACGCAGGCCGGCTTGTTGCGCTCCCTGGCGAACTGCTGGCGCTGCGCGGCGTTGGAATGGTCGTGTTGCACCACCAAGGCGGGATTGCCCTCGCCGGCGGTGATGCCAAAGCACAGCAGTTCTTGCACTTGCGTCGTTTGCATTCGGAGTCTCCGTTTCTGCGTTTCATCGCATCCTGTGCCGCGCTGCGCGCGTGCCATAGAAGAATGCAATGTTGATGAGGAAGGGCATTATGACAAAGCGTTTCGCGTTGTGCCGGGCCACCGCTGCTTGCCGGTCCGTCGCAGCGTAACCAGGTGTCGACTGGCGGGTAGTGTAAAATACTGTATAAAAACACAGTATCCATTATGAACCTGCCCGCCCATGGACTGCCGGCCTATGCCGAGCTGTTCTGCTTGTCCAATTTTTCGTTTCTGCAAGGCGCTTCGCATGCCCAGGAGCTGGTGGCGCGCGCGGTACAGCTCGACTATGCGGCGCTGGCGATTACCGATGAATGCTCGCTGGCAGGCGTAGTGCGCGCTCACGCCGAGGCCAAGGAGGCCGATTTTCCGCTGATTATTGGCAGCTATTTCCGGCTGACCAATCCGGATGGCACGCCGGCGCTGTCGTTCGTCGCGCTGGCCAAGAACCGTGATGGTTATGGCAATCTTTGTGAACTGATCACGATCGGGCGCAACCGCGTGGCCAAGGGCAGTTATCTGCTGACGCCGGCCGATCTGGCGGCGCCGCCGCCGGCGTTTGCGCATTTGAAGGGATTGCCGGATTGCCTGCTGATCCTGCTGCCGGACTATCCTGCGCATCGTCCTGACGATGTGGACCGGCTGCATGCGCAGGCGGCGTGGATGGAGGCGACGTTTCCAGGGCGCGCCTGGATGGGCTTGAACCTGCTGCTGCGCGCCTTCGATGAGGCGCACAAGGTCAGCATCGATGAGGTGGCGTCGCAGCACCGGATGCCGGTGGTGGCTGTCGGCCACGTCTGTATGCATGTCCGGTCGCGCAAGCCGATGCAGGATACGCTGACAGCGGTGCGCGTTGGCAAGCCAGTCAGCGAGTGCGGTTACGAACTTGCGCAGAATGCCGAACAGCACCTGCGTTCACGCGTGCAGCTGGCCAATCTGTATCCCAACGCGGCGCTGGCGGAGACGCTGCGCATTGCCGAGCAATGCACTTTCAGCCTGACTGAGCTGAAATACGAATATCCACACGAGCTGATTCCCGCCGGCCATACGCCAGCCAGCTATCTGCGGCAGGAGGTGGAAAAGGGCGCGCTGCGGCGCTGGGCGGGGGGGGCTTCGCCCAAGGTGCGCGACCAGATCGAAAAAGAGCTGGTGCTGATCGCCGAGCTGAAGTACGAGTCGTATTTTCTGACGGTGTACGACATCGTGCGCTTCGCGCGGTCGCAGGATATTTTGTGCCAGGGGAGGGGCTCGGCCGCGAATTCAGTGGTGTGCTACTGCCTCGGCGTGACCGAGGTGGACCCCGAGCGCAGCAGGATGCTGACGGGCCGCTTTATTTCCAAGGAGCGCAACGAGCCACCCGACATCGACGTCGACTTCGAGCACCAGCGGCGCGAGGAGGTCATTCAGTACATCTACGAGAAATACGGCCATGACAGGGCGGCGCTGGCGGCCGTGGTGATCAGCTATCGCCCCAAGAGCGCGTTGCGCGACAGCGGCAAGGCGCTGGGCGTGGACCTGGCGATCATCGACAAGGTGTGCAAGTCGCAGCGCTGGTTCGACAGCCGCCACGAACTGATGCAGCGGCTGGTCGAATGCGGACTGGAGCCGGACTCGCAACTGGCGCTGCAGTGGGCGGCGCTGGCGTTTGCGCTGCTGAGTTTCCCGCGCCACCTGTCGCAGCATCCGGGCGGTTTTGTCATCTCGCACGAGAAGCTGACGCGGCTGGTGCCGATCGAAAAAGCCACCATGGAAAACCGCTACGTCATCCAGTGGGACAAGGATGACCTGGAAGAGCTGGGCCTGATGAAGGTGGACGTGCTGGCATTGGGCATGTTGTCCGCGCTGCAGCGGTCGCTGAAGCTGCTGAGTGCGCAGCGCGGCGCCCCCTTCCGCATGCAGGATATTCCCGCCGAGGATCGCGCCACCTACGACATGATCTGCGAGGCCGACACCATCGGCGTGTTCCAGATCGAATCGCGCGCGCAGATGAGCATGCTCCCGCGCCTGCGGCCGAGGACGTATTACGATCTGGTCATCGAAGTCGCGATTGTGCGGCCAGGGCCGATACAGGGCGGCATGGTGCATCCCTACCTGCAGCGGCGCATGGACAAGCGGCTGGTGAACTATCCGCCGCGGCTGGAGGAGGCGCTTGGCAGAACGCTGGGCGTGCCCATCTTCCAGGAACAGGTGATGCAAATCGCCCAGATCGCGGCCGGCTTTACCGAGGGCGAAGCCGATAATCTGCGCCGCGCCATGGCTGCCTGGAAGCGCAAGGGGGGCGTTGACAAATACGAGCAGCAGATCAAGGACGGCATGCGCGCGCGCGGCTATGACGACGACTTTGCCGAGGCCATCTGCAAGCAGATCCAGGGCTTCGGCGAGTACGGCTTCCCGGAATCGCACTCGGCCAGTTTCGCGCTGCTCAGCTACGCCAGTTCATGGATCAAGCGCCACCAGCCGGCGGCGTTTTTGTGCGCGTTGCTGAACAGCCAGCCGATGGGCTTCTACAGCCCGTCGCAACTGGTGCAGGATGCCAAGCGGCATGAGGTGGTGGTGCGCGAGATCGATGTCACCGTCAGCGGCTGGGAGACCTCGCTGGAGGAGCCGGCCGGCCGGCGCGGGCAGCCGGCCGTGCGGCTCGGGCTGAACATGCTGAAGGGGATGGGCGCCGAGGTGGCGGCGCGCATCGAACAGGCGCGCGCGCAGCAGCCGTTTGCCAGCGTCGCCGACCTGGCGCGGCGGGCCGATCTCGACCGCCATGCGCTCCACGTGCTGGCCGGCGGCGACGCCCTGCGCAGCCTGTCCGGCCACCGCCGCCAGGCGCTGTGGCAGGCGGTCGGCGCGGTGCCGGACAAGGATTTGCTGCGCCCCACGCTGCCCGACGAGGAAACCCCGGCGCTGGACGCCCCCAGCGAGGGCGAGGACATCCTCGGCGACTACCGCTCGCACGGCCTGACGCTGCGCCGCCATCCGCTGGCGCTGCTGCGCGCAACGCTGCGCAAGCACCGCTTCATGCCGGCCGAGGTGCTCAACACCTACACCAGCAACATGGTGGCGCGCGCCTGCGGCCTGGTCACGGTGCGGCAGCGGCCCGGCACCGCCAAGGGCGTGATTTTCATGACATTGGAGGATGAAACCGGCAGCGTCAACGTCATCATCTGGCCGTCGTTGCTGGAGAAGCAGCGGCGCGAAGTGCTGAGCGCGCCGCTGCTGGGGGTGTATGGCGTGTGGCAGCAGGAGGGCATGGTGCGCCACCTGGTGGCCCATCAGCTGGTGGACATGTCGCACCTGCTGGGCCGGCTGCCGACCGCCAGCCGTGATTTCTGTTAGCGACCGCGGCGTCGCAAATGTACCGCCACCATGGATTCTTGCCCGTCGGCCCAACTGCTGAGCATGACGGGCATGCCATCCTGCAGCCGCCTCGGACGGCGCAGGTAGTTGCGATACAGCCAATGGCCCGCCAGACCGGCGATGCCGATGAGCACCACGATGGCGGCGAACATTATCGCGCTCCCGGACGGGTGTCGCCGCCGATGCCGTAGTAGTTGTGCACCTGGCTGGCCCAGGTCTGGTTGGCCATGTCCGGCCAGTCATCCTTGTCGAAGCCAGGCGCCGCCTCAATGCGTTCCTTGTCGATGTTGAGCGTGAAGCGCTTGTTGACGGTGTCCAGCGTCAGCGCTTCCCACGGCACGGCGAACAGTTTTTCGCCGAGGGTCAGCACGCCGCCCGAGGCCATCACCGCGTAGGCGATTTTGCCGGTGCGCATGTCGAGCATGATCTCCTTGATCTCGCCCAGGTGTTCATTTTGCAGGTTGTGGACGTGGTCGCCGATCAGGGTGTCGGCGCCCATCAGCTCCGGGCCGGGGCCCTTGTGGCCGCTGTCGACATACATGCCATATTGATCACGATCTTCGTAGCTCATCATGAATCTCCTTTCAGTATTGAGTTGTCATCTTGCTCTTTCGGGCGGGCCGAGTCTGTACGCTGATGCACATGGCAGATGAAGAATCGGCCGTTTTAGGGTATAATTTCAATTTCCCGCATGTGCCGTTCGGCACCTTCCGCAATGACCAAATTTGTCTTCGTCACCGGCGGCGTCGTGTCTTCCCTTGGTAAAGGGATCGCCGCTGCCTCCCTCGCTGCGATCCTCGAATCGCGCGGCCTCAAAGTCACCATGCTCAAGCTGGACCCGTACATCAACGTGGACCCCGGCACGATGTCTCCAATGCAACACGGCGAAGTGTTCGTCACCGATGACGGCGCCGAGACCGACCTCGACCTCGGCCACTACGAGCGCTTCATCAGCACCCGCATGAAAAAGGTGAACAACTTCACCACCGGCCAGATCTACGAATCGGTGATCCGCAAGGAACGCCGCGGCGAGTACCTGGGCAAGACCGTGCAGGTGATCCCGCACATCACCAACGAAATCCAGGACTACATCCGGCGCGGCGCGGAAGGCTATGACATCGCCCTGTGCGAAATCGGCGGCACCGTCGGCGACATCGAGTCGCTGCCGTTCCTGGAGGCGGCCCGTCAGCTGAGCCTGCGCGCCGGCCGCAAGAACGCGGCCTTCGTGCACCTGACGCTGGTGCCGTACATCGCCTCCGCCGGCGAGCTGAAGACCAAGCCGACCCAGCACTCGGTACAGAAGCTGCGCGAAATCGGCATCTCGCCGAACGCGCTGCTGTGCCGCGCCGACCGCCGCATTCCGGACGACGAGCGCGCCAAGATCTCGCTGTTCTCCAACATCGAGGAGCAGGCCGTGATCTCCGTGTGGGACGTCGACACCATCTACAAGGTGCCGCAGATGCTGCACGACCAGGGCCTGGACGCCATCATCTGCGACGCCCTGGACATCAACCCGGCGCCGGCCGACCTGTCGGTCTGGAGCAAGCTGATCTACACGCTCGAGCATCCGAAGACCGAGGTGTCGATCGGCATGGTCGGCAAGTATGTCGAGCTGACCGAGTCGTACAAGTCGCTGACCGAGGCGCTGCGCCACGCCGGCATCCACAACGAGTGCAAGGTCAACATCGAGTACATCGACTCGGAAGAGATCGAGACCACCGGCTGCGCCGACCTGGCCAAGTACGACGCCATCCTGGTGCCGGGCGGCTTCGGCAAGCGCGGCGTGGAAGGCAAGATCATGGCCGCCCAGTTCGCCCGCGAAAACAAGATTCCTTACCTCGGCATCTGCCTCGGCATGCAGGTGGCGCTGATCGAATACGCGCGCCACAAGGCCGGCCTGACCGAGGCCAACTCGACCGAGTTCGACCTCGACACCGCGCAGCCGGTGGTGGCCCTGATCGACGAATGGCAGGGCCAGGACGGCAAGGTCGAGAAGCGCGACGAGAACTCCGACCTGGGCGGCACCATGCGCCTGGGCGCGCAGACCTGCGCCATCAAGCCGGGCACGCTGGCCTCGGAAATCTATGGTGCCGTGGTGACCGAGCGTCACCGCCACCGCTACGAGGCCAACAACCACTACCTGCCGCGCGTGGAAGCGGCCGGCCTGGTGGTGGCGGCGCGCACGCCGACCGAGGACCTGTGCGAAATCATGGAACTGCCGCGCAGCGGCGACAACGCCCACCCATGGTATATGGGCGTGCAGTACCACCCGGAATTCAAATCCACCCCGCGTGACGGCCACCCGCTGTTCACGTCTTACATCAAGGCAGCGCTGGCCCACAAGGCAGCAGGAGAGGCAGCATGAAACTGTGCGGATTCAACGTCGGCCTGGACCAGCCGTTCTTCCTGATTTCCGGTAACTGCGTGGTGGAGTCGCGCCAGATGGCGTTCGACACCGCCGGCACGCTGAAGGAGATCACCACCGAGCTGGGCATCCCGTTCATCTTCAAGGCCTCGTTCGACAAGGCCAACCGCTCGTCGGGCAAATCCTACCGCGGCCCCGGCCGCGAGCAGGGCCTGGAAATCCTCGGCGACGTCAAGCGCGAGCTGCAGGTGCCGGTGCTGACCGACGTCCACACCATCGAGGACATCGCGGTGGCGTCGAAAGTCGTCGACGTGCTGCAGACGCCGGCCTTCCTGTGCCGCCAGACCGACTTCATCGTCGCCTGCGCGCAGTCCGGCCTGCCGGTCAACATCAAGAAGGGCCAGTTCCTGGCGCCGCATGACATGAAGAACGTCATCGACAAGGCGCGCGCCGCCGCCAAGGAAGCCGGCCTGCCGGAAGACAACTTCATGGCCTGCGAACGCGGCGCCTCGTTCGGCTACAACAACCTGGTGTCGGACATGCGCTCGCTGGCCATCATGCGCGAAACCGGCGCGCCGGTGGTGTTTGACGCCACCCACTCGGTGCAACTGCCGGGCGGCAACGGCACCTCGTCGGGCGGCATGCGCGAGATGGTGCCGGTGCTGTCGCGCGCGGCGGTGGCGGTCGGCGTCGACGGCCTGTTCATGGAAACCCACCCGAATCCGGCGGAAGCGCTGTCAGACGGCCCCAACGCCGTGCCGCTGGGCCGCATGAAGGACCTGCTGTCCACCCTGATCGAGCTGGACCGCATCACCAAAAAAGCTGGCTTCCTGGAGAACAGCTTCAACTGAAAAACAGCCCGTCATTCCGGCGCACGCCGGAATCCATGCTGAGCTTGCTACTCAGAGGTTCTATGGATTCCGGCCTGCGCCGGAATGACGGGGGGCTAAAGCCACAGTTGCGTGTGGAATATTTAGCAATCTTGTCTTGACCGGGTACAATTCCCGTTATCGTTCGCAACGCGCGTAAAGACGCGGCGCGACTTCGTATCGCCTAACTTTGGAGAATGACATGAGTGCTATTGTTGATATTATCGGCCGTGAAGTAATCGATTCGCGCGGCAATCCCACCGTCGAATGCGACGTGCTGCTGGAGTCGGGCGTGATGGGCCGCGCCGCCGTGCCGTCGGGCGCGTCGACCGGTTCGCGCGAAGCCATCGAGCTGCGCGACGGCGATCCGAAGCGCTACTTCGGCAAGGGCGTGCTGAAGGCCTGCGAAAACATCAACACCGAAATCTCGGAAGCCATCATGGGCCTGGACGCCAATGAGCAAGCCTTCCTGGACCGCACTCTGATCGACCTGGACGGCACCGAAAACAAGTCGCGCCTGGGCGCCAACGCCATGCTGGCGGTGTCGATGGCCGTGGCCAAGGCCGCCGCCGAGGAAGCCGGCCTGCCGCTGTACCGCTACTTCGGCGGTTCCGGCGCGATGCAGCTGCCGGTGCCGATGATGAACGTGATCAACGGCGGCGCCCACGCCGACAACAACCTGGACATCCAGGAATTCATGATCATCCCGGTCGGCGCGCCCTCGTTCAAGGAAGCCGTGCGTTACGGCGCGGAAGTGTTCCACACGCTGAAAAAGATCCTGCACAAGAAGGGTCTGAACACCGCCGTTGGCGATGAGGGCGGCTTCGCGCCGTCGCTGGCCAACCACGAAGAGGCGATCAAGCTGATCATCCAGGCGATCGAGGAAGCCGGCTACGAGCCAGGCACCCAGATCGCCATCGGCCTGGACTGCGCCGCCTCCGAGTTCTACAAGGACGGCAAGTACGAGCTGGAAGGCGAGGGCCTGTCGCTGACCGCCACCGAGTTCACCAACCTGCTGGCCACCTGGGCCGACAAGTACCCGATCATCTCGATCGAAGACGCGATGCACGAGGGCGACTGGGAAGGCTGGGCCATCCTGACCGCCGCGCTGGGCAAGAAGGTGCAACTGGTGGGCGACGACCTGTACGTCACCAACACCAAGATCCTGAAGGAAGGCATCCAGAAAGGCATCGCCAACTCGATCCTGATCAAGATCAACCAGATCGGCACGCTGACCGAAACCTTCGCCGCCATCGAAATGGCCAAGCGCGCCGGCTACACCGCCGTGATCTCGCACCGTTCGGGCGAAACCGAGGATGCCACCATCGCCGACATCGCTGTCGGCCTGAACGCGCTGCAGATCAAGACCGGCTCGATGTCGCGCTCGGACCGCATGGCCAAGTACAACCAGCTGCTGCGCATCGAGGAAGACCTGGGCGACATCGCTTCTTACCCTGGCCGCGACGCGTTCTATAATCTGAAGTAATTAAGCAAGCGCGGCCGGAGCAATCCGGCCGCTGTTGGATGGTTTCATGCGCCTGATTACGCTCGGACTGGCTTTCCTGCTGCTGCTGATCCAGTACCCGCTATGGCTGGGGAAGGGCGGCTGGCTGCGCGTCAAAGACGTTGAAATGCAAGTCGAGGCGGCGCACCAGAAGAACGCCGAACTGCTGGCCCGCAACGCCAAGCTCGATTCCGAGGTGCGCGACCTGAAGGACGGCACCGGCGCCGTCGAGGAGCGCGCGCGCTACGAACTCAGCATGATCAAGCAGAACGAGATCTTCGTGCAGATCGTCGGCAAGGGCCAGGCGGCCGCCTTGCCACCGCTGGCGCCCAAGCCGGCGGATCCTCCTCCCCATCCCTGATTTCCCATGACGCTGCGCGCTGGCATACTATCGATGTTGCTTGCCGCTTCGGCACTCGCCTCTGCCGCGCCGGCGCCCAGCTGCATCCCGATCCGCGTCGGCTATGTCGACCAGAACCGTCCGCCCTACTGGCTGGGCGACGGCGACAAGGTGCCCGACCCGCCCGGCGCCGGCGTCGATCTGATCCGCGACGCCGTGCAGGCGTCGGGCTTCGGCCCCTGCACGCCGAGCTGGGTGCGGCTGCCGGCGGCGCGCATCAAGATCGCGCTGGCGGCCGGCGACATCGACCTGGCGCCGCTGGGCGAGATGCCGTTCTATCCGGCCGAAATCGCCATCCCGCGCGACAAGGCCGGCAACATCGACCTCAATCGCGCCATGCACAACCAGGTGCTGGTGCTGGTGCGCACGCGCGACAAGCTGCCGCCCAACACCAACCCGATGCAGTACTTTCGCGGCAAAACGCTGGGCATCCCGATGGGCAACAGCTACACCGCGCGCCTGCGCGAAGCCGGCCTGACGCTGGACGACGGCGCCCGCGACCTCGACCGCAACATCGAGAAGCTGCGGCTGGGCCGGGTCGACGGCGTGGTGGTGGCGGCGGTCATGCCGTCCCACCTCAAGCAGACGCTGGACAAGTACAAGGGCGAGATCATGCAACTGCAGCAGCCGCTGCTCAACATCCGCCTGTGGCTGGCGTTCAACGACAGCTTCTACCACGCCCATCCGCAGCAGGCCGAGGCGCTGTGGACCTGGCTGGACACCAACCGCAACCGTCTCGGCTACGTGATGCAAAGGTACCGCAAGGATTGAAACGCTACGCTAGAATGCGCTTCCCCGTTTGCCTCCCGAGTCTGGTTTGAAAGCTTTATTTTTGGTCCCGATGCTGGCTGCCGCCAGCGCCTTCGCCGCCGAGCCGGCGCTGTCCGCCGCCGATACCCTGAATGCCACACAACGCGCGCAGCCGGTGACGCCGCGCAGCGGCGGCCCGAACGTGCTGCGCGCGCAGGTGCTGCTGGACCGCGCGCATTTTTCGCCGGGCGAGATGGACGGCAGCTACGGCGGCAATATGCGCCAGGCGATTCGCGGCTTTCAGAAGCTGCGCCAGCTGACCGTCAGCGGCACCATCGACGCCGCCACCTGGAAGGAACTGGAGCGCGACGAGGCGCCGGTGCTGGCGGTCTACACCGTCACCGCCAGGGACGTGGCCGGGCCGTACGCGCCGGTGCCGTCCGACATGGCCGGCAAGGCCAGGCTGCCGGCGCTCGGCTATGCCAGCCTGGCCGAGGCGCTGGGAGAGCGGTTTCATTGCAGCCCCGAGCTGCTGCGCCGGCTCAATCCGGGCAAGAAGCTGAACAAGGCGGGCGAGCAGTTGCTGGTGCCGAACGTGGCCATCATCAAGCCGCTGCCGAAGGCGACCTCGGTGCTGGTGGACGCGACGGAGGGCACGCTGACCTTGCTGGACGCGGGCGGCATGCCGTTCGCGCAGTTCCCGGCCAGCACCGGCAGCAAGCACGACCCGCTGCCGGAGGGGCGCTGGCAGGTGCGCGGCGTGGCCACCAATCCGGAGTACCGCTACAACCCCAAGCTGTTCTGGGACGCCAAGGCGGGCGACACCAAGGCGCGCATCGCGGCCGGGCCGAACAACCCGGTGGGGCTGGCGTGGATCGACCTCAGCATCGAACATTACGGCATCCATGGCACGCCGGAGCCGGGCAAGATCGGCAAGACGCAGTCGCACGGCTGCGTGCGGCTGACCAATTGGGACGTGATGCAGGTGGTGCGCGCGGTGGGGCGGGGGGCGACGGTGTTGCTGCAATCGTAAGCGCCATCGGCTACACTGCGGGGTGCGGCCGGCGGTGAAAGCACGCGCCCCGCCATCTCACACCGCATTGAGGAAAAACATGAAACTGATCGGCATGCTCGATTCCCCCTACGTCCGCCGCGTGGCGGTCTCCCTGCAACTGCTGGGCCTGAAATTTGAGCACCAGTCGCTGTCGGTCTTCAGCACCTTCGAGCAATTCCGCCAGATCAACCCGGTGGTCAAGGCGCCGACGCTGCTGGACGAGGAAGGCAACGCCCTGATGGACTCCACGCTGATCCTGCAATACGCCGAAGCCATCGCCCGCCCATCGGCCCGCCGCACGCCCACCATGCCCACCGAGCTGATGCGCTCGCAACGCCTGCTGGGGCTGGCGCTGGCGGCCTGCGACAAGGCGGTGCAACTGGTCTATGAACGCCAGTTGCGGCCGGCGGAAAAACTGCACCAGCCGTGGGCCGACCGCGTCATCCTGCAACTGCGCGCCGCGCTGGACGCGCTGGAGGCCGAGCAAGGCCGGCAGCCGCTGGCGGCCACCAGCGCCGCCATGCCGCCGCCGGGCGTGATGCAGGCCGTCACCTGGCACTTCATCCAGCAGATGCTGCCGGACGTGATCGCGCCGGCCGACTATCCGGCGCTGGCCGACTACTCGCGCCTGGCCGAGGCGCTGCCCGAGTTCCGCGCCGCGCCGCATGGCGACGGCACTTACCAAGGCTGAGTTGTCACGGATATAATGGCGTTTTCGTCATCGTATCTTTGAATAGTTTATGCTGCGCCCCGTCCTGATGTTTCTCGCCCTGCTGGCCGCCGCCAGCGTCCACGCCGCCGCCTGCCCGCCGGTGCGCATCGGCTACATGGACCAGGACCGGCCGCCGTACTGGCTGGGCAAGGGCAGCGAGGTGCCCGATCCGCCCGGCGTGGCGGTCGATTACCTGCGCGCCGCCGCCGCCGCCACCATTCCGTGCCCGGTGCAGTTCGTGCGCCTGCCGGCCCACCGGCTGCGCATCGCGCTGCAAACCGGCATGGTGGATTATCTGCCGATCGAGGAACGCGCCGACCTGCCGCAGGACGTGGTGCTGCCGCGCGACCGTGGCGGCGCGCCGGACCGCGGCCGCGCCATCCACACCAGCATCATCGTGCTGGTGCGCGCCGCCGACCAGCTGCCGGCCGACACCATCACGCCGCGCTATTTCCAGGGCCGCGTGATCGGCGTGCCGTTCGGCGCGCCTTACACCGAGACCGTGCGCGAGGCCGGCATCAAGGTCGATGACGGCGGCCGCGACCTGGACAGCAATGTCGGCAAGCTCAAGCTCAAGCGCGTCGATGGCGTGGCGCTGACGGTGGGCATGCCCCACGACATGGACCAGGCCATCGCCGAGCGCTACGCCGGTGAAGTGGTGCGCCTGCGCATGCCCCTGTTCAGCAGCAACATCTGGCTGGGCACCAATCCGGTCTACTACGCCGCCCACCGCGACCAGGTCGAGGCCATCTGGAACTGGATGGCGGCCCACCAGAACGAACTGATCGCCATGATGGCGAAATACACCCGCAAATAAGGACTTCAGCGCATGGCCGTCACCTCCTACCTCAACACCTCGCCGCAACTGGGCGAGGGCCTGTACCTGCATCCGTCGGCGCAAGTGATCGGCGACGTCACCGTCGGCAAGGATTGCTCGATCTGGTGCAACACCGTGCTGCGCGGCGACGTCAACCGCATCGTCATCGGCAACTGCACCAATGTGCAGGACTTCGCCATGGGCCACGTCTCGCACAAGAACGACAAGAAGCCGCAAGGCTCGCCGCTGATCATCGGCGACTATGTCACCATCGGCCACCAGGCCATGCTGCACGGCTGCACCATCGGCAATGAATGCCTGATCGGCATGGCCGCCATCATCATGGACGACGTGGTGGTGCAGGACCGCGTGATGGTCGGCGCCGGCAGCCTGGTGGCGCCAGGCAAGGTGCTGGAAAGCGGCCACCTGTACGTCGGCCGTCCGGCGGTGAAGGTGAGGGCGCTGACGGCGGAGGAGATCGCCTACCTGAAGTACTCGGCCGAGCATTACGTGCGGGTCAAGAACAACTACCTGGCCGGCTGATCCCGGCGTCTACAGCCGGTAGGCCGCCAGCCAGTGCTCGGCGGCCGCCACCGCCGCGCGGCGGTCGGCGTCGCAGGCCATCGGCAGGAACACCGCCGCGCCCTTCAGCGTACCGCGGCCGGTCTGCACCGTGAGGCCGTCGCCGGTGGCGCTGACGGCCAGAATCTCCGACCACTGGTAGCGCGACACCCGGTCATCCCGGCCGGGCGCGTGCACATAGCGCAGGCCGTCCTCATCGGCCGAAAAATATTCCACTTCCCGTTCCAGCGGCTGCGTGTGCATCAGCCAGCCGCACGCCAGCGCCCCGCCCAGGCTGATGGCCAGCGGCCACATGGCGTTCCACCACAGCGCCAGCGCCGCGCCGCCGGCCGCGCACAGCGCGCTGACCGCCGGCGCCCAGGACGGGGTGCCGCCGGCGGCCGTATGGGGCATGGTCAAAGAAAGGCGTTCCATGTGCTGATTGTAGCGGAATTATCAATGTTGATCGCATTGCCTCTTGTAAATGAGAATCATTATTGTTAATATGTCTTTCTTGCCAGCGATCGTCCAGCGTTCGAGAGCCAGCTGTTCAACTCTCTCACACTTGGATCATTATGATGGCTGCTACCTTGATGGGCGCCCGGCACCGGGCCGCGCCCTTGTCTTTACACGTACGCTCGGCGTTGCTGGTCACGCTGGGCGCCGCCGTTCTGCCGGCGGTGGCGCAGGATGCGCAACTGTCGGAAATCCTGGTCCAGGCCAGGCGCGACGACCTCAACGCCACCAGCAAGGGCAGCACCACCGTGCTGAGCGCGCGCCAGCTGGAACAGAACAACGCCATCGACATGGCCAACATCGCCCGTTATGCGCCGCTGGTGGCGGTGCCGGCGGCGGCCAGCGGCGGCGGCAACATCTGGGACGGCGCCGGCAATACCGGCATCAACATCCGTGGCGTCGAAGGCAACCGCGTCAGCCTGGAGGTGGACGGCATCTCGTTGCCGGACGCGGCCGCGCGGCCCGACGGCAGCACCAACAACGCCTTCGGCATCGGCCGCGACTACTTCGACCCGGAGACCTTCCGCGAAGTGCGCATCGGTTCCGGCGCCAGTCCGGCCGGCGGCGGCACGCCGGGCCTGGGCGGTTCGGTATCGTTCATCACCAAGGCGCCGGAGGACTATCTGGACGGCAAGCGCAAGGCGTACGGCGAATACAAGTTCGGCTACACCTCGGACCACCGCATGCGCCTGCACGCGGTCACCGGCGCGGCCGACATCGGTCCGGGCCTGCAAGCGCTGATCGTCGCCGCCCACCGCACCGGCGAACAGGCGCTGAGCACCGGCAGCGCGCCGCTGAATCCCGATGACTGGGATTCGCGCGCCATCCTGGCCAAGCTGAACTGGACCATCGCCAGGGGCCAGAAGCTGGGCTTGACGATCGACAGCTACAAGAACGAGCACCAGCGCGCCTTCGACAACAAGACCGGCGCCTCCTACCCGGACGGCGCCACGCAAGATTCCAATACCAAACGCAACCGCTTCAGCGTCGAGCACCAGTGGACGCCGGCCGGCATCGCCCTGTTCGACACGCTGGACACCCGGCTGTACACGCAGAAAGCCGAGGTGGTCGACCTGACCCACGCCGACTACATCAGCGGCGCCCAGCCCTACGTGCGCGACATTCACACCGGCTACTACAACGACAGCAAGGGGCTGGCGCTGGACGCCACCAGGCAACTGGGCGGCAACCTGCTGAGTTACGGTCTCAGCTACGAGCAGCAGCAGACGCGCCGGCCGTGGCGCGAGGACCGCCTGGTGGTCAGGACCGGCGCCCACCAGACCACGCTGAAGAACCGCATGGCCGACATGGACACCGACAAATACGTCGCCTACGTGCGCGACGAGATCGGCTTCACGCTGGCCGGCAAGCCCGCCACGCTGACGCCGGGCCTGCGCGCCGAGCAGCGCAAGCTGACGCCCAAAAACCTGCAGAACTACATCGTTGCCGTGCCGGCCGCCGCCAAAGAAATCAAGGCCGAAACCGATTCCTTCGTCACGCCGTCGCTGAACCTGTCGGTGGAACTGGCGCCCAGCTTCAACGCCTACGCGCAGTACGCGAAGGGGACGCGCTTACCGTCGGCGGCTGAGCGCACCGGTACCTACGACTCGTTCAGCTACACCGGCAGCGGCAATGGCTACGCCGTGCTGGGCAATCCCAATCTGCACAAGGAAACCAGCAACGCCTTCGAAGTCGGCCTGAAGGGCGCGCCGGCGGCGGGCGTGGAATTCAGCGCCGCGCTGTTCGACACCCGCTACAGCAACTTCATCGAGTACGCCACGCAGCCGGCCGATCCGGTCAACTACCCGACCATCACCTTCGGCCTGTTCCGGCCGGAGAATATCGGCAAGGCCAACATCTATGGCGTGGAATTCAGCGCGCGTTGGGAACTGGGCCCGTGGCTGCGGGCGGTGCAAGGCTACAGCGTGAACCTGGCGGCCGGCGCCTCGCGCGGCACGTCGGAAAACACCAGCAGCGGCAGGAAGGCCGACCTGCCGTCGGTGCAGCCGTACAAGGCCAACGCCACCTTCGCCTATGACGATCCGGGCCTGCGCGGCGGCGCGGCGCTGACCGCCAGCAGCGCGCGCGGCAAGCGCGCCGCCGGCGACGTGCTGACCGGCGGCACCGCCGGCCTGTTCGCCGTGCCCGGCTACACCGTGCTGGACTTCACGGCCTACTGGAAGATCAGCCAGCACGTCACGCTCAGCGGCGGCGTCTACAACGTCGGCGACAAGAAGTACTGGGACTATGCCTCGTCGCGTAGCCTGCCGGCCGGCACCAGCGTCGCCACGCTGGCCGACATCGAACGCCAGGCCCGTCCGGGCCGCAACTATGCCGTCAACCTCAAAGTGATCTACTAAGGAGCTCGCCATGAAACCTCATCACCGCATTGCCCTGGCGCTGACCGGCGCCTTGCTGATCTCGTCCGTACCGGCCGGCGCCGCCAGTCTGCAGGAACAGTACGACGCGCTGCGCGCCGCCGAGCCCAGGCTGGCGCTGCGCGACGCCGCCGCCAGACTGCATGTGTCGGAAGCCGAACTGCTGGCCGCGACCGGTCTCGGCAAGACCGTCACGCGCCTGCGCGAAGGCGACAACGTGCCGCGCGAAATCATGCGCCGCGCGCTCGACCTCGGCAAAGTCATGGCGCTGACGCGCAACGAAAACGGCGTCATCGAACGCACCGGCGTGGCCACGCGCCTGAAGCAACAGGAAGAAGTGACCGGCCTCGACGCCGACAAGGAGAAAGAACGCGAAGCGCGCCTGCGCAACATCGCCGGCGGCTACCTGGGCGGCGACATCGACCTGCGCTTCACCTTCAAGCACTGGAAATACGCGTTTGCCGTGGTCCAGCCAGGCAAGGATGGCGTGCCGATGCGCAGCCTGCAATTCTTCGACCAGCACGGCAACGCCGCGCACAAGCTGTACGTCAAGAGCGAGGCCGGCGTGGCCGTGTTCGACAAGATCGTCGCCGACTTCCGCAACCCGCTGCAAAGCGCCGACCTGAACGTGTCGCCG
This sequence comes from Duganella sp. 1224, assembly GCF_013408245.1. Taxonomy (GTDB): domain Bacteria; phylum Pseudomonadota; class Gammaproteobacteria; order Burkholderiales; family Burkholderiaceae_D; genus Rugamonas. The sequence continues at coordinate 38,343 of NZ_JACBYS010000002.1, read as the reverse complement.
GCGCCGCTCAAGCCGGCCGTCAAGCCGGACAGCGCGATCGACGTCAAGGAATTTCAGGCGGCGTGGAACGAAATCAACGACGTTCACCAGTTCAACCGCCTGCTGGCGGAGTTTGGCGTCACGCGCGAGCAGGGCCTGCGTCTGGGACCGGTCGACAAGGTGCAACGCATCGACCCGAAAGCGGTACGCCAGTTGCTGGAGCAGGCGGCCAGGCAGCAAGTGCCGATCATGGCTTTCCTGGGCAATAGCGCGACCATCCAGATCTACAGCGGCCAGATCACCACGGTGAAAGAAGCGGGCGGCTACTTCAATGTGCTGGACCCGGAGTTCAACCTGCACCTGCGCGACAGCGCCTTCGTCAGCGGCTACGTCGTCAAGCGCGCCGGCGTGGTGAACGTCGAGTTTTACGACAGGGACGGCAACGAAGTCGTCAGCTTCTTCGGCGTGCGCAGCAAAGAACGCCCGATCCCACAAGCCTGGATCGACCTTACCGCCGCACTGCCCAGGGCCGAAACAACTCGCCAGGCCAGCCGCTAAACAAAGCGAAGGGCCAAAGGAACATTCTGGCCCTTTTCATGAGTCTCTTACCCCTGGGCTAGAGATTTGACAGCTCCTGCTTTCTCAGCTCTGCATACCAATCCCTCACATCCCGCAGTGCTTTTTGCAGCGTTTCTTTACTGGCAGGCTGCATATCCACGGTCGATAGGCTCTTCAGGGATTTACTTTGTGAATTGAAATTGATCCAGCCGAATTTCATCTCTTCGGTTTTAATATCGACCGCAAGTAACGCGACTGGAAAGACGGCATTCTTCGTTTGTTTTAAAAGTTCATCCACCATTTTCTGGCTCAAAGATGAATCTTTAATAAGTCCGCGCATCGTTCTTGATGCTTTTATGATAATTCCAAAAAATTGCGTGGGATGTTTATCTACTTGAACCAAGTAGTCGATCCCCATGTCGGAGGAAAGGCGTTCGATACGTAACGAAGGTATTCTTGTCAGATACATAGTCGCCAAACTGTCGGCGCGCTGTCCAATAAACCATGCTTCGGAGGAATTCATATATCAATCCTAATAAAGGCGGGAAGTCCAGGGACGGCCCTTGCCAGCAGCTTTTTTCCAGAATGCGAGGACTTCATCATAAAGCTGTTGACGAACGATCGGATCCCGCAGCGGAAAACTGGTCTTGATAGAGCTGAGTCCGCCTTTAAGTGGTCGGGTGGCACACACGTAAGCCTCTTCAGTAGAGTCGTCAACACCCACCACATAGGTTGGTATCCAGGCATTCACGAGTTTTTGATACCGAAAATGTTCAACCTGTGCCTTCAGATTGCCCATAGCATTCACGCCATTGGTAGTCGCCTTGACTTGAACAAGAAAATATCGTCCTGGATGACCTACGAGCTCAATCGCATAATCAGCTACCGCCCACTTGTCGCCAAGGAAGGCTGGCTTAAACAGTGGCCTGGGCCCATGTAATGCAGTAATGCGCGTGAAAAATATTGATTCACCACGCTCACCTATGGCATTTTGATCTTTTTTGCTAGCTACCACGTTCACCTCTGTCTGAATACGGGCATCACGGAAGGATAGCTCAAGCGTGCAAAGTCGGCTGAACGTATTCAGTGACCTGCCCACACATCCTGGCGTTGTGGCACGCCAGCCGGAGGAGTGTCCCCCGGCGTGACGGGCATCAACCCAGGGCGGCGCGGCCGAGGGCGGGGTCGTCGGTGAAGAAGCCGTCGATGCCGGTGGCGATGTAGCGTTTCATTTCGGCGATCGAGCCGGCCTCGTTGCGGGCGGCGTCGCCGGCGCTGTTGCGGAAGTCGGCGGCCAGGAAGTGGTTCTCCGGACGGAAGGTCCAGGGCTCCACCCGCAGGCCGGCCTGGTGCGCGTCGTCCACCAGCGACGACGGCGCGGCCAGCGTGCCGTCCTTGTTCAGCGGGATGATGCTGCGCGTCGGCGGCGCCACCACGTCGGCGTACTGGGCGATGTCGCGCAGGCCGGCCGGCGTGCACATCTGCGCGAACGTCAGCGTGCCGCCGGCGGCCGCCACGTCCATCGGCCGCACGTTCTCGCCGATCACCAGCTGCATCAGGCGCAGGTTGGCGCGGCGGCCCAGCTTGCCGCGCAGGTATTTCAGGTTGGCCACTTCGAACGACTGGATTTCCACCGGGTTGCGGCGGGTGTAGTCGTGCGCGCCCAGGATGGCCAGGAAACGGTCTTCCAGCGGCAGGCCGACGCTGGCGAAGTAGGTCGAGTGCTTCAGCTCGGGCACGATGCCGACGATGCGTCCGCGCGCCGCCGCCTCGGCCGCGACGAAGTCGATGATTTCCTCGAACGTCGCCACCTGGTACATGCCGTTGTACTGCGCGCTGCCCGGACGGTATTGCGGAATGCGCTCGACCGCGCGCAGCGTTTTCAGTTCGGCCAGCGTGAAGTCGTCGACGAACCAGCCTTCATGCGTTTCGCCGTCGATGGTCTTGCGGGTCTTGCGGCTGGCGAATTCCGGGTGGCTGGCGACGTCGGTGGTCTCGCTCAGGAACGCTTCGTGGCGCGCCACCAGCACGCCGTCCCTGGTGCTGACCAGGTCCGGCTCGACATAGTCGGCGCCGTCGGCGATCGCCTTGGCGTACGACGCCAGCGTATGCTCGGGACGCAACGCGCTGGCGCCGCGGTGGCCGAAGATCAGCGGCTTGGGCTGGGCGGTGCCAACCGGCGCCACGCCCGGCATGCCGGACAGGTCCGGCGTGGCCGGCGCGCCGGGCGCCAGCATGCTGCCGGCCTGGGCCAGGCCCGGCAGCAGCAGGCCGCCGGCCGAGGTGGCGGCCAGCGCCGCCGCCGTCTGGAGGAAGCCGCGGCGCGACAGCCGCTTGGGCAAATACAGTGTGGTCATCAGAAGTCCGCCATCAAAGTCAGGAACCCCTGACGAGGTGCAATTGGGAAGGTATTGTACGTGCCGCTGGCCGCGCCGACCACCACGTTGAGGTCACCCTCGCGATTGGCCAGGTTGGTCACGTTCAGGCGGTAGCGCGCATTCTTGACCCAGCCGCCGTTGAGGAACGGCAGCTTGCCCGAGACGCCCAGGCTCATCAGGAAGTAGCTCTTGACCCACAGGTCGTTGGTGTAGGTGGCGTAGCGCTTGCCGACGTAGTCGCCGATCAGCTGGAACTCGGTATCGGCCACGTTCAGCGTGGCGACGGTCTTGTTCATCCACTCCGGGCTGCCCGGCACTTTCTTGCCGGCGGTCGGCACCACGGCGTTGCCGTTCAGGTAGTTGTCGTCGTACTTGGAATCGTTGTACGACAGCGCGTTGTACAGCGAGAAGGCGCGGCCGAAGTGGGCCGTGGCCGACAGGTCGACGCCGTTGGTCTTGACGCTGCCGACGTTGGTCAGCACCGCCAGGTTGCCGCCGATAATCGACGAGATCACCGAGGTCGGGCTGATCTGCAGCAGGCGGTCCTTGAAGTCGACGTGGTAGACGTTGATCTGGCCGTCGATCGCGCTCAGCGCGCCCCAGTTCAACGGGTGGCTGCTGCGCAGGCCTGCTTCGTAGGTGACCGAGGTTTCCGGCTTGCCGGTCTGCTTGAACAGGTCGAACGCGCCCTGGCTCGACAAGCTCCACGGCGACGCGCCGCCGCCGCCGTAGGTGACGAACTGGCGCATGTTCTTCTGCACGTTGAAGAAGGCCTGGTCTTGCGCGGTGATGTCCCAGCGGCCGCCGATCTGCGGCAGGAACCATTTCTTGGTGTCGATGGTGCCGACCGGCAGCGCGGTCGAGTTGGCGATGGCGCCGTTCTTCGGCTGCACCGGGAACTGGCCATCGGCAAACTGCAGGCTGGACTTGAAGCCGGCTTGCAGCGCCAGGTCCGGCCGCACGCGCCATTCATCCTGCAGGCTCAGCTGCGCGACCTTGTTGTCGATCTCGCTGCCGTACTGGGTGATCAGCGGATTGCTGGGGCGGTCGTACGGCGAGCTCGGGTTGTTGACGTCCAGCGCGTACCAGCGGCGGTAGGCCGACGAGCGGTTGTGCTCGAACCACAGGCCGGCTTGCAGTGTGTGGTTGCCGAACTCGGTCTTGAGGTTCGACAGCCAGCCGCTGCGGTTGATCGCGTACTCGGTGGTGCGGGTGGCGTAGCCGGAATTGCCGAACACCTGCTTCAGATTCTGGCCCGGGAAGTAGACCGCGAACAGCGCCGGCAGGCCGGCCACGCCGATCGGGCCGGCCACCACGCCAACGCCGTCGTCGTTGTGGTAGTAGAGCTGGTTGGACCAGGTGGTGCTGTCGTTGATGTTCCAGTCGTACTTGGCGTAGGTCAGGTAGTCGGTGCGCTGGGCGTCGCTGTAGTAGTTGCGGTAGTTGTTGCCGTCCGCGGCCGGCGTGGCGCCGGTGGCCGACAGGTAGTTCAACGCCTGCTGGAAGTTCGGGTACAGGAACGGACGGGTGTACGGCTGGTACTTCTCGGTGGCCGAGCGCACGGTGCTGTCCTCGTTCGGCTCGATCTTGTCCGAGTAGGCGAAGTACAGCGTCAGCTTGCCGTTGTTGCCGTTGTTGACGAACTTGGCGTTGACCTGGTCGCCGCCCTGGCGGCCCTGGAAGTCCCAGGCTTTCTGCTCGTGGTGCACGGCCGAGATGTAGGCGCTGTTGCCGTCGCCGAAGTTGCCGGTGTCGTAGCGCAGGAAGGTGCGCGAGGTGCTGTAGCTGCCGACGGTCTGCTGCGCCGACAGGTTGCGGTTTGGCAGCGGGTTGCTGGAGAAGGTCTCGATGGTGCCGCCCAGGTTGCTGGTCGAGGCGGTCGACAGGTCGCCGGCGCCGGACGACAGGATCACGCTGCCGACGTTTTCGCTGGTGATGGCGCGCTGCGGCGACAGGCCGTTGTAGTTGCCGTATTGCTGGTCGCCGAGCGGCACGCCATCCAGCGTGTAGCCCAGCTGCTGGCCGCTGAAGCCGTGGATGAACAGCGACAGGTTTTGTTCGTTGTTGCCCCACGGGTCGGCGGTCTGGAAGCTGACGCCCGGCAGGGTCTGCAGCGCCTTCAGCGGGTTGATGCCGGGCAGGATCTTCTGCATGTCGTTCTTGCCCAGTTCGACCGACGAGCGGCTCTTGCGGGTGGCCACTTCGACGGTGGCGATCGGGCCGGCGGCGGCCGCTTCGGCCTCCGACGCAGTTTCGACGGCGGCTGGGGTGTCGGCCATATCGGCCACTGCGGCGGCAACGTTGGCGGCCATGGCCAGCATCGGGAAGCTCAGCGCGGCGAAGCAGACGACGGAGAATTTCTTGTTCATGAAGTGTCCAGATTGAAGGTTAAATAACGCTGCGCATCATAGGGACCAAGTGTGACCGGATCATGACGCCTACATTGCGTTACACTTCTGTCTGGAAATAAGGAGAACGCGACGATGCGCAGAATTTTGTTGGCAGCGCTGCCCCTGGTGTTGGCGGCCTGCTCGATCGACCAGAACCGGCTGGGGCATTTTGTCACCCAGACCGTGCAGCCCGGCATGCCGATGGAGCAGGCGCTGGTGCGCATGCAGGCCGAGGGCTTTTATTGCAACGCCGGCAGCGGCGCCGAGGCGGTGATCAGTTGCACCCGCACCTACGAGCGCCTGCTGCAAAAGAATTGTGTGGAGCGCGTCGATCTCGTGCGCAGCGCCACGTCCGCTAAAACCGTCGGCGCCATCGATGTGCTGGAAGTGAAGTGCCCCAAATAATGAAGCGTCCCCGTTTTTTGCCGGATAACTTTACGCTGGCGATGATCGTCACCGTGCTACTCGCCAGTGTGTTCCCTTGCCACGGCCAGGGTGAAATCATCTTCAACAACATCACGCACGTGGCTGTGTCGCTGCTGTTCTTCCTGCACGGCGCCAAGCTGTCGCGCGAGGCGGTGATCGCCGGCATCACGCACTGGCGGCTGCACCTGCTGGTGATGCTGTGCACGTTTGCGCTGTTCCCGCTGCTGGGGCTGGTGTTGAAGCCGGTCTTGTCGCCGCTGGTGACGCCCGACCTGTACCTCGGCATCCTGTTCCTGTGCATGCTGCCGTCCACCGTGCAGTCGTCGATCGCCTTCACGGCGGCGGCGCGCGGCAACGTGCCGGCGGCGATATGCAGCGCGTCGGCGTCCAACCTGTTCGGCATCTTCATCACGCCGGTGCTGGTCGGCTTGCTGACCTCGGCGCAGATGGCCGGCGGTTCGCCGCTGGAGTCGGCCTTGCAGATCGCCTTGCAGCTGCTGCTGCCGTTCATCGCCGGCCAGATCGCGCGGCGCTGGATCGGCGGCTGGGTCGAGCGCAACAAGGCGCTGACGCGGCTGGTCGATCAGGGCTCGATCCTGCTGGTGGTGTACACCGCCTTCAGCGAGGCGGTCGGGCAGGGCTTGTGGCACGAGGTGTCGTGGGGCACGCTGGCCGGGCTAATGGTGATCAATGTGGTGCTGCTGGGATTGGTGATGTTCATCAGCGCCCAGGCCGCGCGCCGGCTTGGCTTCAACCGCGAGGACCGGATTGCGATCGTGTTCTGCGGCTCCAAGAAGAGCCTGGCCAGCGGCGTGCCGATGGCCAAGGTGCTGTTTGCCGGCGGCGCGCTGGGCGCCGTGGTGCTGCCGCTGATGCTGTTCCACCAGCTGCAGCTGATGGTGTGCGCCGTGCTGGCACAGCGCTACGCCCAAGAGGTGGATTAGTGCTTGGCTTCGCCGGCCGGCAGTAAGGTCTCGACCGGGGCGTTGCTGGCGAACAGCTGCGCGCAATCGACCTGGTCGTACTCGTAGTGCTTGCCGCAGAAGTCGCAGTTGACGCCGACGTGGCCCTGCTCGGCGAGCACGCTGTCGATTTCCTCGCGGCCCAGCATCTTCAGCATATTGCCGACCTTCTCGCGCGTGCAGCTGCAGTGGAACTGCGGGTGCAGCGGATCGAACACGCGGATGGTCTCCTCCCAGAACAAGCGCTGGATCAGCACGTCGATGCCGGTGTCCAGCAGCTCCTGCTCCTTCAGCGTGGAACCCAGCATCACGGCGCGGTTCCAGGTTTCCAGCGCCTCTTCCTCGCTGACCGGCGTGGCCTCGGCCTTGCCGCCGTGGTGCGGCAGCTTTTGCAGCAGCAGGCCGCGCGAGACGTTGTCGTCGGCCGCCAGCCACAGCTTGGTGTCCAGCTGTTCCGAACGCAGCATGTAGTTTTCGATGACGGTGCTGACGTCGTCGCCGTCCAGCGGCACGATGCCCTGGTACGGCTGCTGGCCCGGCACTTTTTCCAGCGGGTCGAGGGTGATGATGAAGCGGCCCTTGCCGTGCTCGTTCAGCAGCGCGGTCAGCGTGGCGTCGTCGGCAATCGCGGCGTCCGGATTCAGCTTGGCGGTGGCGCGCAGGCGCAGGTCGGCGTCGCACTCGACCACCAGCAGGCGCACCGGACCGTCGCCATGGATCTGCATGATGATCGAGCCGTTGAACTTCAGGTTGGCCGACAGCAGCGCGGCGGCGGCCGTCATCTGGCCCAGCACTTTCTTGACCGCGACCGGGTAGTGGTGGCGCGACTGCACTTCGCGCCAGGTGGCGGAGATGTCGATCAATTCGCCGCGCACGGCGGCGTTGTCGAAGATGAATTTCTGCAGGGTGTCCTGGCCGATGGTGGTGGTGCTCATTATTTATCCGATCTTGTTGAGTTGCGTCTTGAACAGTTGGGCGCGCTGGACATAGCTGGCGGCGCTGCCTTGCAGGGCGGCCACTTCCTCCGCCGTCAGCTGGCGCGCCACCTTGGCCGGCGCGCCGATGATCAGCGCGTGGTCGGGAAAGGTCTTGCCTTCGGTGACCAGTGCGCCGGCGCCGACCAGGCAGCCGTTGCCAATGGTGGCGCCGTTGAGGATCACCGCCTGGATGCCGACCAGCGAGCCGTCGCCGATGGTGCAGCCGTGCAGCATGGCCTGGTGGCCGATGGTGACGTTGCGGCCCACGGTCAGCGGGTAGCCGATGTCGGTGTGCATCACCGTGCCTTCCTGGACATTGCTGTTGTCGCCGATGGTGATACGCTCGTTATCGCCGCGCAGCGTGGCGCCGAACCACACCGAGCTGTGTTCGTGCAGGGTCACCTTGCCAATCACAGTGGCAGAATCGGCAACAAATGACGATGCGGCAATCTCGGGCGTGTGATCGCCCAGTTGGTATATTGACATTGGAACCTGGCTGTGTACGGTGGGATGACGCTATTTTACGCTTGCGCGCCTAGCGAACGGTCGTGCTATTATTTTGCTTCACGCTAGCAAGTGTCCGATATGGCGCTGGCCCCCGTATTTTCAAGGCAGAGAGAATGAACCTCCACAAACCGTCCCGATCCGAGTTCCTGACCATCCGCGGCCTGCGCTGCCACGTGCGCCACTGGGGCAGGGAAGGCGCGCCCAAGCTGTTCATGCTGCACGGCTGGATGGACGTGGGCGCCTCGTTCCAGTTCGTGGTGGACGCCTTGCAGGGCGACTGGCACGTGATCGCGCCGGACTGGCGCGGCTTTGGCCTGTCGCAGCGCAGCGGCCTGGACACCTACTGGTTCCCCGACTACCTGGCCGACCTGGACGCCATCCTGCGCCACTACTCGCCGGACCAGGCGGTCTACCTGCTGGGGCACAGCATGGGCGGCAACATCGTCGGCCTGTACGCCGGCGCGCGGCCGGAACGCATCCGCAAGCTGATCAACCTGGAAGGCGCCGGCCTCAAGGGCGCCAGGCCGGAGCAGGCGCCGGGCCGCTACGCCAAGTGGCTGGACGGCCTGCTGGAACAGCCGGAGATGCGCAGCTACCCGAGCCAGGCCGCCGTCGCCGCGCGCCTGCAAAAGACCAATCCCCGCCTCAGCGACGACAAGGCCGCCTTCCTGGCGCAGCACTGGTCGGCGCAGAACGACGCCGGCGAATGGGAAATCCTCGGCGACCCGGTGCACAAGCAGGCCGGGCCGCTGCCCTACCATGTGGACGACGTCATGGCCTGCTGGCAGGCGATCAGCGCGCCGGTGCTGTGGGTCGAGGCCGACCAGACCAATATGTGGGACTGGATGGGCGCCAGGCCGGCCGGCCGCGTCGAGCTGGAGCGCCGCCTCGGCCACCTGCGCGACGTCACCAAAAAAATGGTGCATGACGCCGGCCACATGCTGCACCACGACCAGCCGCTGGCGCTGGCGCAGATGATCGAAGCATTCCTCGCCGCCTGAGCCCCGGGTCGTTCCGGCGCAGGCCGGAACCCATGGAACGCAAGCATGGCATGCTGTCCGCTGTGTATGGATTCCGGCCTGCGCCGGAATGACGGAGCAAACGCTGACTTTGACGGAGCAAACGCAGACTTGGATGTACAATGACAGCCATGAAAGTCGACCTGCATTGTCATTCCAACGTTTCCGATGGCGTCCTGGCGCCGGCCGCCGTGGCGGAGTACGCGCGCAAGGCGGGCGTCGAGGCCTGGGCGCTGACCGACCACGACGAGGTCGGCGGCATTGCCGCCGCGCGCGCGGCGGCCGAGGCGCAGGGCATGCGCTTTGTCCCCGGCGTGGAAATCTCGATTACCTGGGCCAACGAGACGGTGCACATCGTCGGCCTGCAAATCGATGAGCACAACCGCGCGCTGGTAGAAGGCCTGGCCTGCACCCGCTCCGGCCGCGACAATCGCGGCCGCGAGATCGCCAAACAGCTGGAGGCCATCGGCATCGACGGCGCCTACGAGGGCGCGCTGAAGTATGTCGGCAACCCGGACCTGATGTCGCGCACGCACTTCGCCCGTTACCTGGTCGAGATCGGCGCCTGCGCCAGCACGGCGGAGGTGTTCAAGAAATACCTGTCCGAAGGCAAACCGGGGTATGTGCCGCATTGCTGGGCTTCGCTGGAGCAGTCGGTCCACTGGATCCGCAACGCCGGCGGCGTGGCGGTGATCGCCCATCCGGGCCGCTACCGCTTCTCGCCGCTGGCGCAGGGCCAGTTGTTCGACGAGTTCAAGCAGCTGGGCGGCGCCGCCATCGAGGTGGTGACCGGCAGCCACACGCCGGACCAGTACCCGGAATACGCGCAGTTGGCAAACTACTACGGCTTCCTGGCCTCGCGCGGCACCGATTTCCACGCGCCGGGCGAGTCCCGCGTCGATTTCGCGGCCTTGCCGCCGCTGCCCGCCAATGTCACGCCGGTCTGGAAGGACTGGTGGTAATTTCCGCTGCCGATTACCGTCGGCAAGTATCTTGATTTTGCGTTAGCCCGGTCTTACCTTATGATTTCGGCAAATTGCCCGTACCGGAGAGAATCATGAAACGCATAATCCTGTTTATCGCCACCAACCTGGCTGTGATGTTGGTGCTGTCCATCGTCCTGTCCCTGCTGGGCATAGGCCGTCCGGGCTCGGGCAGCACGCTGCAACTGGGCAGCCTGCTGGCGTTTTCGCTGGTGGTCGGATTTACCGGCGCCATCTTCTCGCTGCTGATCTCCAAGCCGATGGCCAAGTGGTCGACCGGCGCGCGCGTGATCGACAACCCGTCCAACTCCACCGAGCTGTGGCTGGTGAACACCGTCAAGGCGCTGTCCGAGCGCGCCGGCATCGGCATGCCGGAAGTGGCCGTGTACCAAGGCGAAGCGAACGCCTTCGCCACTGGCGCGTTCAAGAACTCGGCGCTGGTCGCGGTCTCGACCGGCCTGCTGGAAAGCATGAACCGCGACGAGGTCGAAGCCGTGCTGGGCCACGAGGTGGCGCACATCGCCAACGGCGACATGGTCACCATGACGCTGATCCAGGGCGTGACCAACACCTTTGTGGTGTTCCTGGCGCGCATCGTCGGTTTCTTCGTCGACAATATGCTCAACAAGAACGAGGAGCGCCGCGGCCCCGGCATCGGCTACATGATCACCGTGTTTGTCTGCGAAATCGTGTTCGGCCTGGTGGCCTCGCTGATCGTCGCCTGGTTCTCGCGCCAGCGCGAATTCCGCGCCGACGCCGGGTCGGCCAAGCTGCTGGGCAGCACCGTGCCGATGCAGCACGCGCTGGCGCGCCTGAACGGCATGGAGCCGGGCGCGCTGCCGCAGTCGTTTGCCGCCTCGGGCATCACCAACGGCGGCGGCTGGGGCGCGCTGTTCTCGACCCACCCGCCGTTTGAACAGCGCATCGCCGCGCTGCGTAGCGTACAATCCCGAGCATGAGCCAATTTTTCCAGGTCCATCCCGTCAATCCACAGCCGCGCCTGATCAAGCAGGCGGCGCAGATCGTTCACGGCGGCGGCATCGTCGCCGTGCCGACGGACTCCTGCTACGCGCTGGTATGCCACCTGGACGACAAGGGCGCGGTCGAGCGCCTGCGCCGCATCCGCGGCATCGACGAGAAGCATCACCTGACGCTGCTGTGCCGCGACCTGAGCGAGCTGGGCGTCTACGCCCGCGTCGACAACCGCCAGTTCCGCCTGCTCAAGGCGGCCACGCCGGGGCCGTTCACCTTCATCCTGGAGGCGACCAAGTGCGTGCCGCGCCGGCTCAGCCATCCATCGCGCAAGACCATCGGCCTGCGGGTGCCGGAAGATAACATCATGAACGCGCTGCTGGCCGAGCTGGACCAGCCGCTGCTGGGCACGACGCTGATCATGCCGGGCGAAACCGAGCCGCTCAACGACGCCGACATCATCTGCGAACGCCTCGGCAAGCAACTGGAGCTGATCATCGACGGCGGCGCCTGCAGCATGGAGCCGACCACCGTGATCGACCTGACCGGCGACGCGGCGGTGCTGGTGCGCCAGGGCCGCGGCGACGCGGCCGCGGTCGGACTCTGATTCCCCACACACTAGGCGAGGGCGTCGGCCTTTGACGGCGCCGCAAGTAGGCAAACCAGCCTCTGGTAAAATCCCGCTCCATGGATATTGATAGCATTGTTCGGACCGCCACGGTCTACGCCATCCCTGTTCTTTTTGCAATTTCCCTGCATGAAGCCGCACATGGTTACGTCGCCCGCTACTTCGGCGACCCCACCGCCGCCAACGAAGGCCGGCTCACCGCCAATCCGCTCAAGCACATCGACCTGTTCGGCACCGTCATCCTGCCGCTGCTGCTGGCCATCGCGACGTTGCCGCCGCTCGGGTTCGCCAAGCCGGTGCCGGTCGATTTCAGCCGCCTGCGCAATCCGAAAAAGCAGATGATTTTCGTGGCCGCGGCCGGCCCCGGCGCCAACTTTGTCATGGGCCTGGCGTGGATGGCGCTGTGGGTGGTGCTGATCCAGGTGTTCCACACCGATCCGGAAAACTTCTTCATCAAGATGGCCGAAGCCGGCTGGATGGTGAACGCCGCCATGTGCGTGTTCAACCTGATCCCGCTGCCGCCGCTGGACGGCGGCCGCATCGTCACCGGCCTGCTGCCGATGTCGCTGGCGCGGCCGTACGCGCGCATCGAGCGCTACGGCCTGTTCGTGTTCATCGGCCTGGTGCTGGCGATGCAGTTCGGCTTGCTGAACGGCCTACTGCTGCGCGGCATGTACGCGGTGCACCTGGTGTGGCAGGCGCTGATCTACCCCTTGCAGCTGCTGTTTAGCTGAGGCCTGCCATGTATCCCGACCGTGTCGTCTCCGGCATGCGCCCCACCGGCGCGATGCACCTCGGCCACTACCATGGCGCGCTGAAAAACTGGATCAAGATGCAGACCGAGCTGCCGTGTTTGTTCTTCGTGGCCGACTGGCACGCGTTGACCACGCACTACGACGACCCCGCCGTCATCGAACGCAGCACCTGGGACATGCTGATCGACTGGCTGGCGGCCGGCATCGACCCGTCGCAGTCCACGCTGTTCATCCAGTCGCGCGTGCCCGAGCACGCCGAGCTGCACCTGCTGCTGTCGATGGCCACGCCGCTGGGCTGGCTGGAGCGGGTGCCGACCTACAAGGACCAGATCGAGAATCTGGCCAACAAGGACCTGGCCACTTACGGCTTCCTCGGCTATCCGCTGCTGCAGGCGGCCGACGTGCTGATCTACCGCGCCAGCCAGGTGCCGGTGGGTGAGGACCAGGTGCCGCACATTGAAATGATGCGCGAGATCGCGCGCCGGTTCAATCACCTATACGGCAAGGAAAAGGGCTTCGAGGAGAAGGCGCAGGACGCGGTCAAAAAGCTGGGCAGCAAGCGCGCCAGGCTGTACAACGAACTGCGCACCGAATACCAGCAGCACGGCAAGGACGCGGCGCTGGCCCAGGCCAAGGCCATGCTGGACGACGCCCAGAGCCTGTCGATGGGCGACCGCGAGCGCCTGTTCGGCTACCTCGAAGGCAGCCGCAAGCTGATCCTGGTCGAGCCGCAGGCGCGCCTGACCGAGGCCGCCCGCCTGCCGGGGCTGGACGGCCGCAAGATGTCCAAGAGCTACGGCAACGCCATCGCCCTGCGCGAGGACAAGGACACGGTCAGCAAGAAGATCAAGACCATGCCGACCGACCCGGCGCGCGTGCGCCGCAGCGACGCCGGCGACCCCGAGCGCTGCCCGGTGTGGCAGTTCCACCAGGTGTATTCCGACGCGCCGACCAGGGCGTGGGTGGTCAAGGGCTGCACCTCGGCCGGCATCGGCTGCATCGAGTGCAAGCAGCCGGTCATCGACGCCATCATCAAGGAACAGGAGCCCATGCACGAGCGCGCCCAGCCGTATCTGGACGATCCGTCGCTGGTGCGCGCCATGGTTGCCGACGGCAACGACGCGGCCCGCAAGCTGGCGCTGGACACCATGCGCGATGTGCGCGAGGCCATGGGCCTGGCTTATACGTAAAAGCAGGTAAAAAGCGATGAGTGATCACATTTCCCCCTGGGTGCAGCGCTATGCGCCCCTGGTCCCCGGCGGCGCCGTGCTGGACCTCGCCTGCGGCAGCGGCCGCCATTCGCGGCACATGGCCGCGCTCGGCCACGAGGTGGTGGCGGTCGACCGCGACACCACGGCGCTGGCCGCCGCCTGCGGTCCGGGCATCACCACCAGCGCCATCGACCTGGAAGAGGAGGGCGCGGCCTGGCCCTTCGGTCCGCAGCGATTTGCCGGCATCGTGGTCACAAACTACCTGCATCGGCCGCTAATGGGCGCGATGATCGCCAGCCTGGCGCCGAACGGCGTGCTGCTTTACGAGACCTTCGCGGCCGGCAACGAGCAGTTCGGCAAGCCGTCCAATCCGGCCTTCCTGCTGCAGCCGGGCGAGCTGCTGGCGCTGGCCGCCGAGCACGGCCTGCGGGTGGTGGCCTTCGAGGACGGCGTCATCGACCATCCAAAAGCTGCCATGGTGCAACGTCTGTGCGCGGTGAAGGCGGATTTTCCCCGGGAAGCGGCGCTGTTACCGCCATTTTGAGCGTCGATTTGTCCCGCCGAATGCACCACGGCGGCAAGCGATCGACTACAATCGTTGTTTTAATACTTTTAGCAGTGGTTTCCTATGATTAAGGGCAGCATCGTAGCAATCGTCACCCCGATGCACGCAGACGGCAGTCTGGACTTTGAGGGTTTGAACAAGCTGATCGACTGGCACATCGCCGAGGGCACGGACAGCATCGTCATCGCCGGCACCACCGGCGAGTCGGCCACCGTGAGTGTGGAAGAGCACTGCGCGCTGATCAAGGCGACGGTTGCCCACGCCAAGGGCCGCATTCCAATCATCGCCGGCGCCGGCGCCAACTCGACCGCCGAGGCGATCAAGCTGACCCGCTACGCCAAGGAAGCCGGGGCCGACGCCACGCTGCAAGTAGTGCCCTACTACAACCGTCCCACCCAGGAAGGCATGTACCAGCACTTCAAGGCCATCGCCGAGGCGGTGGACCTGCCGGTCATCCTGTACAACGTGCCGGGCCGCACCGTGGCCGACATGAGCAATGACACCATCCTGCGCCTGGCCGCCATCCCCAACATCGTCGGCGTCAAGGACGCCACCGGCAATATCGGCCGCGGCTACGACCTGCTGCGCCTGGCGCCGAAATCGTTCGCGGTCTACTCGGGCGACGACCCGACCGCCATGGCCCTGATGCTGGCTGGCGGCGCCGGCAACATCTCGGTCACCGCCAACGTGGCGCCGCGCGCCATGGCCGACATGTGCCGCGCGGCCATCGCCGGCGACATCGCCCAGGCCGTCGAGCTGAACAATAAAGTGTTCCCGCTGCACCAGAAACTGTTCATCGAGCCCAATCCGGTGCCGGTCAAGTGGGCGCTGGCGGAAATGGGCAAGATGCCGGCCGGCATCCGCCTGCCGCTGGTGCCGCTGGCGGACGGTTATCATGAGGCAGTCCGCTCGGCCCTGCGCGAAGCCGGCGTGCTGTAATCCCGTCGCAACGAACAACGAGCCCCGACCTGGGTCGGGCCATATTTTGCTGCACTTCAGCTTCTTAAAACAGTAACGACATGACTATTCGCAAGACAGCTTTTATTTCCTCGCAGCGCGCGCTGGTGGTGGGCGCAGTGGTAGCCACCGTGACCAGCCTGAGCGGCTGCGGCATGATCGGCTCGGTGGTCGGCAACGACAAGGTGGACTACAAGTCCGCCAAGAAGGCCAGCACGCTGGACGTGCCGCCGGACCTGACCCAGCTGCAAAAAGATAACCGCTACTCGCTGCCGGATTCCAATAACGGCGTGGCCACCGCGTCCGGCTACAACGCCTCCAAGGCGGCCCAGTCGGGCGCGCTGAACCAGGGCACCGTGGTGGTGCCGGGCCAGCCGGCCGCCGGCACCGTGGTGCAGATGAGCCTGAGCGACATCAAGGTCGAGCGCGACGGCAACCAGCGCTGGCTGGTGGTCAAGCAGACGCCAGAACAGCTGTGGCCGCAACTCAAGCAGTTCTGGGAAGACTCGGGCTTCACGCTGTCGGAAGAGGCGCCGGCCGCCGGCATCATGGAAACCGAGTGGAATGAAAACCGCGCCAAGATCCCGCAGGACTGGATCCGCAACACGGTCGGCAAGGTGTTCGACTCGCTGTATTCGAGCGGCGAGCGCGACAAGTTCCGCACCCGCATCGAGCGCCGCGCCGACGGCTCCAGCGAGATCTACATCAGCCACCGCGGCGTGCAGGAAGTGGCCACCGGCGCCGAGAAGGAAACCACCAAGTGGATGCCGCGCCCGAACGATCCGGGCCTGGAGGCGGAATTCCTGGCGCGCCTGATGAACAAGCTGGGCAATGGCGGCGAGCAGCTGGCGTCGGCCAAGACCGCCGTCGAGACGGCCATCGTGCAGCCGCAGCACGCGTCGCTGGTGGGCACCGGCGCCGACCGCGCGGTGCAGGTGGACGAGGGCTTCGACCGCGCCTGGCGCCGCGTCGGCCTGGCGCTGGACCGCGCCGGCTTCACCGTGGAAGACCGCGACCGCACCCAGGGTATTTACTTCGTGCGTTATATCAACGATAGCGCTGAAAGCAAAGGCTTCTTCAGCAAGCTGTTTAGCTGGGGTTCGTCGGACGAGGCGGATAAGGAAGCGCAGCGCTACCGTATTTCGGTCAAGGCCAGCGAGGGCAATACCAGTATCGTCAAGGTGCTGAACAATTCGGGCCAGCCGGATACCACGCCGGTCGGCGAGAAGATCGCCACGCTGCTGCACGAGCAGTTGAAGTAATTAAAAAAGCCGGCGCAAGCCGGCTTTTTTAATTCCCGGGAGTTTATCGATAAACTCGCGGACGAAAAAAAACCGGCCGAAGCCGGTTTTTTTCCGCTAGCTGATATTACTTCGAAGCAGCTGGAGCAGCGGCAGCAGCCGAAGCGGCTTGCGAAGCGGCAGCAGCGGCGTCAGCAGCAGCCGAAGCAGCTTGCGAAGCGGCAGCAGCAGCGTCAGCAGCTGGTGCTGGAGCTGGAGCTGGTGCTGGAGCAGCTTCTGGAGCAGCTACTGGAGCTGGTGCAGGAGCGGCTTCTTCTTTTTTCGAGCAAGCAGCCAGAGCAACAGCCAGCAGGGAGGCGATCAGCAGGGATTTTTTCATGGATTTTCCTTAGTTAATTCAAAAATTAAACACAGTGTTGCGATTAATAATTACCGGTAATTATCGCTCATTAGGTCGTCTTCGAAGGCTTTCGTACCTAAAAGGTGCCTACCAGACAACGGAAACTTCCTAGCCGAATATTATAGCGATTTTTAGTGCATCGCAATAGTTCCATAGACCTAACACATAACTATTTTGCGATATCGCAACATTTCGTTTTGGACCTCAGTTGTCGTCTAGTCCGGCTAACTACCGTGTTGGCAGCATTTTACTCCGAACTGGCTCATAATCCAGTTGAGTTTGCTATCAAACCGGTTGCGGATTCTATCCAAATTGTAAGGAAACGTTCCGCGCTGGTGCGCAGGTCTTCCGGTCCGTTAAAAATGGCTTCCCCACGGAAATGATCGGCGTGAAAACGGCGCACGATGTCGCGCTGGTCGGCGATGCAAAAGGAGTCGGTCAGCTGGCGCAACGCCGGACTGGTGCGGCGCAGTTCGATCAGATGGCCGTAGTCCTTCAGCAGGCGCAGCAAGCGCGGCGCCTCGCGCTCGAGCTGGCGGCCATCGTGCGCCACCAGCTGCAGCCGGCCGCCGCCGCGCAGGAAGCGGCGCAGCTCGGCCTCGGTGGCGCTGCTGCCCAGTTGCCAGATGGCGTAATCGGGATCGAACATCTGCAGCGTCTGCCGGGCGCGGGACAGGCAGGTGGCCAGGTGCTGCTGGAACTCGGCCCGCGTGGAAAAGGGAATCGCCTGTCTGTCCATGCTGCCTCCTTGATTAGCCCAGCTCGACCCAGCCGTCCTGGTACCAGGTGTACAGCGCTTCCAGCACGTCGTCCGAGGCGGCGGCGAACTCGGCGCCCTCCAGCCGGCGGTTGTTGGCCAGCAGTTCCAGCGTGGCCTTGTCCTGCTTGCCCACGCCGAACGATTCGCCGTTGATGAACACGTGCTTGCCGCGATACAGCATCTGCGTCTTGCGCGACAACACCAGGCCTTTCTTCATGACGGCGTCGCCGAACTTGCCGACGGTGAGCGGCTTGGCCGGGCCGGTGAAGAACACATTGTGTTTCGGCTCGCTCATGTACTCGCCGAAGAAGATGGTGATGTCCTCCTCGGTGAAGCGCACCTTGTTCAGCTGCTCGGTCAGCGCGGCCAGCATGTGGCGCGGGATCTCGGCTGGCTTGCTGGTCGGCTCCAGCTCCGGATCGGCGTAGCGTCCCGGCAGGTCGATCGAGTCGGCCATGAACTGCAGGAAGTTCTCGCCCAGCTCCTGGTAGGACGGCGAGCGGAAGCCGATCGAATAGGTCTGGCAGTCGCCGATGGCGATGCCGTCATGCGCGTAGTGCGGCGGCAGGTACAGCATGTCGCCGGGGTTGAGCACGAATTCCTCGTCCGGCGTGAAGTTGGCGAGGATCTTCAGCGGCAGGCCGTCGATCAGCGTCAGGTCTTTTTGCGGGCCGATCTGCCAGCGGCGCTGGCCCTGCGCCTGCAGCAGGAACACGTCGTAGGAATCGAAATGCGGACCGACGCCGCCGCCATCGGTGGCGAAGCTGATCATCAAATCGTCGAGGCGCGCGTCCGGCAGGAAGCGGAACTGGCGCA
The DNA here is from genome assembly GCF_013408245.1 of Duganella sp. 1224. GTDB lineage: Bacteria > Pseudomonadota > Gammaproteobacteria > Burkholderiales > Burkholderiaceae_D > Rugamonas. Next base: position 19,859 of record NZ_JACBYS010000002.1, on the reverse strand, counting down.
GCAAGTCGTCGGCCTTGGCGTCGAACAGGTTGACGCCCTGGACCAGCATGGTCCATTCGCGCTGGTCGCGCGGCGGCAGGGAGTCCAGGGGACCGTGCTGCATCGCCCATTCGCCACCGAAGCCGGTGACCAGGCGCGATTCGGCGTGGTTGGTGGAGGCCAGTTTGGTCAGCGCGTCCATGCTCAGCAGCGGCTTGAAGCCGGGGATGGCGTTGCGGATCAGGAGTGGCTTTTTGTGCCAGTATTCGCGCAGGAACTGCGCCGGCGTGATGTTGCCGAGGAGGGGGAGTTTTTTCATACCCGCATTATAAACCCGCACCACGTGAGAGGGGTCTGACCCCGTACGGGGTCAGACCCCGCGACGGACCGCCGTGCGGGGTACTCATCAGCGCGTGTGCAGCCACCTTGCATGCGCGGCGCGGGCCAGGAAGTCGAGGCTGTACCCCAATAAACCAATCAGCACGATCGCCGCCATCAGCTCGTTGTACGCCAGCCGGTCGCGCGCGTCCAGGATGAAGTAGCCCAGGCCCGCCGATACGCCCAGCATCTCCGCCGGCACCAGCACAATCCAGATGATGCCGATCGCCAGCCGCACCCCGGTCAGGATGTCGGCCGTGATCCCCGGCAGCACCACCCGCAGCACCGTCTCGCCGCGCGTGGCGGACAGGCTGCGCGCCAGCAGCAGCCAGTTCGGGTCCAGCCGCGCCACGCCGGTGGCGGTGTTCAGCAAAATCGGCCACACCGCCGCAAACGCCAGCAGGAAGTACACCGGCGCGTCGCCCACGCCCAGGGTCATCACCGCCAGCGGCATCCACGACAACGGCGACACCATGCGCAGCAACTGGAACAACGGCATGGCCGCCGCCGCGAAGCGCTGCGAGCTGCCCACCAGCACCCCCAGCGGAATGCCGATCAGCGCCGCCGCCAGCAGGCCGCAGCCCACCCGCCGCAGACTGAGGCCGATGTCGCGCCAGATGTCCGGCCCTTGCAGCATCGCCGCCAGCGCCCGCGCGGCTTCCAGCGGCGCGAACGACGCCGCGATCGGCGTGTCTTTCTCCAGCGCCGTCACGCCGGCTTGCCACAACAGCAGCGCCGCCGCAAAGCCCAGCAGCGGCAGGCCAAATCGTCGCAGCACCATCAGATCGCCAGCGTTTCGGTGCGCATCAGGTTAGCCGGCAGGCCAAAGGCTTGTGGACCGCCGACGGCGGTAATCGCCTTGCGCACGAAGCGGTCGTCCACCAGGTCCTTCGCCACCACGGCCGGATCGAGTTTGTGCAGGAAGCCGGTGTCGCCCTCCAGGCGTACTTTTTGCAGCGAACGCACCATCTGCTCGGTGTACGAGGCAAACGGGTAGGGCTGGAAGTCGATGCGGCGCTGGTTCCAGTCCTTGTGCACGATGATGCCGCTCTTTTCGTAGTCGGCGTAATCGGTCACGGTCAGCACCTTGGACAGCACCTGCAGCGCGTGCGGCGTGTACTTGTGGCTGTCGCCATTGGACAGCAGGCGCGCGGTGTCGAGCTGGTTGGAGCGCGTCCACAGCTGTGCCTTGACGATGGCGTTGGTAACGCGCTGCGCCCACTCCGGACGGGTACTGATGTCGCGCTCCGACAGGAAGGTGACGCAGCAGGCGTGGTTTTTCCACACGTCGCCGGAGAAGCGCAGCACCTTGCCGACGCCGGTGGTTTCTGCCAGCGCGTTGAACGGCTCGGCCACAATGAAGCCGGCGATCGACTTGCTGGCCAGCGCCGACACCATCTCGGCCGGCGCCAGCACCACCAGGTTGACCTCCTTCGGCCCGATGCTGCCGTCACGGCCCTTGCTCACCACCGACAGGCCGTTCTTGGCCAGAATGTCCTGCAGCAGCACGTTGTGGATCGAGTACCAGAAGGGAATCGCCACCGTCTTGCCACCCAGGTCGGTGACTTTGTTGATGTCCTTGGCCACGGTCAGCGCCGAGCCGTTGATGTGGTTCCACGCCACTACCTTGGCCGGGAATTTGGCGCCGTAGCGCACCGACATGGTGGCCGGCGACAGCAGGTGGATCACGTTGACCTGGCCGGAGACGAAGGCCTCGATGATCTGCGCCCAGCTGCGGAACAGCCGTGGTGTCTCGGCTTGCAGACCCTCTGCCTCGAACAGCTTGCGGCCGTGCGCCACCAGCAATGGCGTGGCGTCGGTGATCGGCAGGTAGCCGATCTTGACCGGCTGGTCGTCGCCTTTCGGGCCTTGCTGCGCCATGGCGTCGCCGGCGAACAGCAGTGGCGCCGCCACGCTGGCGGTGCCGAGCGCGGACACGCGCAGGAAGTCGCGCCGGGTCATGCCGCAGTCGCAGCCGGAGGACAGGCAGATGTGAGGTGGTTTGGTCATGCGATGCTTTCTGTTGTGGTAGTGGTAATGGTGCGCAGGCCTTGCAGCGCGGCCAGGATGTCGAGGCGCAGCGCGGCCACGCCGGCGCCGTCGGCCAGGCGCGGGCGTGGCAGGTCGACCCGCCATTCGCGCACGATGGCGCCGGGCCGGCCGCCCATCAGCACGATGCGGTCGGCCACCAGGATCGCTTCGTCGATGTCGTGCGTGACCAGCAGCGCGGCGGTGTGCCAGCGGTGCACCACGTCGACCAGCAGCGTTTGCATTTCGGCGCGGGTGATGGCGTCCAGCGCGGAGAAGGGCTCGTCGGCGAACAGCAGCGCCGGCTGGCGCGCCAGCGCGCGGGCCAGCGCCACGCGCTGCGCCATGCCGCCGGAGAGGGCGGCCGGGTAGCGCTTCTCGCTGCCGGCCAGGCCGACGGCGGCGATGGCGTCGTGCACGCGCCGCCCGTGCTCCTGGCGCGTGATCTTGGGCTGGCGCGCGAAGTCGAGGCCAAAGCCGACGTTGGCCGCGACGTTCAGCCAGGGCAGCAGGCTGGCTTGCTGGAACACCAGCGCGCTGCGCGGACTTGGCTCGGTCAGCGGCGCGCCGAGGAACTGCACGCTGCCGGCGCTGGGCGGCTGCAGGCCGGCCAGCACGCGCAGCAGCGTCGACTTGCCGCAGCCGGAGCCGCCCAGCAGCGCCACAATCTCGCGCGGCCGCACGCCGAGCGAGATGCCGGTGAAGGTGGGCGTGCCGCCGGCGTAGGCGAACGCCAGACCGTCGGCGCGCAGCGCCCAGCCTTCCGCCGGCGCGGTGGCGCCGCTGCCGCCGCTGCCGCGGTCGCGGTCACCGCCGGTGCCGTCGGTATTGCCGATGGCGTCGATAGTACCGGCGCTCATTGCGTCGCCGCGTGCTTGGCCAGCGCCGCCTGCAGTTGCGTGATGCTGGGCGTGATGACCGGAATGAAGGCCGACTCGCGCCAGCGCCGCGCGAAGCCGTCCTCCTCCTGCATCAGATAGGCGTGGCCGCCCTTGGCCTGCAGCTCCAGCGTGACCGCACGCTGCACCAGTTCCGCCAGCGCGATGCGCAGCTTGAACATCTGCGGCGCGGCGGCCACGAAGCAGCCGTCGGCCACGCCGTCCAGCAGTTGCCGCGTGAGGTCGGCCAGCGCCTGGCGCGCGCCGGCGATGTCGTCGCTCAGCTGGCCGCGTCCCTTGGCCGCGACCTGCGCGGCCTTCTCCAGCGCGGCGTCGGCCAGGCCGATCGACATCCCGCACTGCATGCCAAGGAAGGCGGGACGCACCCGCGCCAGCCACTGCGGCGCTTGCGGCGCGATCACGTGATCGGCCGGCGCCGCCACGTCCTCCAGTTTGATGGCGGCGGTGTGACTGCCGCGCAGGGCGATCAGCGGCAGGTTGTCGCTGCGCCGCACGCCCGCGTCCTCGCTGGCGAACATCGCCACCAGCGGCGTGTCGCCGTCAACCGGCGCCACCGCGGCGGCGGCAACAAAGCGTTGCGGCCGCAGATTGGTGATCCATGCCAGCTTGCCGTTCAGGCGCCAGCCGTCGCCATCGGCGGTGGCCTGGATCGACAGCGGCTCCATGCCGGACAAGAATTTCATCGCGTTGGACAGGCCGGTGGCGCCGGCCAGCGAGCCGTCCAGCAGCGACGGCAGCAATCGGTCGCGCAGCGCCGTGTTGGGGCTTTGCAGCAGGTACTCGATGAAGCTGCGCTGGCCCCAGTAGACAAAAGCCGCCGTCACCGAATGGCGCGCAATGGCGGCGATGCCGAGAATGGCGTCGCGCGCGTCGCCATAGTCGCCGGGCTCTCCGCCCAGCGCCACCGGAACGCCGGCGCGGAAGCAGCCGTGTGCCGCCAGCGCCGGCAGCACCTCGTCGCTCAGCGCTTCCGATTGATCGAGTGCGTCGGCGTGCCGCGCCAGCCAGTCATGCAGGGCTGCCATGCTTACACCGCGCCCGGCAGGTAGGGCTGCAACTGCGGGTTGACCGGCGTGCCGGCCAGGCTGTTGGCGAAGTTGCACAGCGTGGCCAGGCTGACGCCCAGCACCACTTCCAGCGCCTGCTGCTGGTGGTAGCCGGCGTCCAGGAAGGCTTGCAGCGCGGCGTCGTCGACGGCGCCGCGGCCGGCGATGACCGCCGCCGTGAAGGCGGCCACCGCGTCCAGCCGGGCGTCGCCGGTCGGCGCGCCGGCGTGCAGCGCGCGCACCGCCTCCGCCGGCTGGCCGGCTTTCTTCAGCCAGATGGCGGTGTGGCCGGCCACGCAGAAGTCGCAGCCGTGGATGCGCGCGGCGGTGAGCTGCACCACTTCGCGTTCGGCCAGCGACAGGCTGGCGCGCGCGTTGATGCCGGAAACGGTCAGATAGGTCTCCAGCGCCGCCGGCGCATTGGCCAGCACGCCGATCAGGTTGGGCAGGTAGCCGTTGTTGGCGATGGCTTTTTCGACGAAGGGACGGCTGTCTTCAGGCGCGGTTTCCAGGGTGTGCAGGGTGAGGCGGGACATGATGTGCTTTCTTTAACAGTGACGACATATTATCAGCGCCACGCGCTTTCGCCACCATGTCCAAAAGTCGCGGTTTTGTGTTCAAACGTCTTTTTATGCGGCGGCCCGCGACTGGCGGCGGTAGGCGCCGGGCTGTTCGCCGACGATGCGCTTGAAGGCGCGGGTGAACGCGGCATGCGATTGATAGCCCACGTGGCTGGCCGCTTGCTCGACCGAATCGCCGGCGTGGAGGCGCTGCGTGGCCAGGCGCATGCGCAGGTGCAGCAGGAACTGCGCCGGCGTGACGCCGCCGGCGCCGGTGAAGTGCTTGCAGAAGGCCGCGCGCGACATGTGCGCGGCGGCCGCCATGCGCGCGATCGACCAGTCCTGGCCGGGGCTGCGCAGCATCTGGTCCAGCAGCGCCATGAACTCGCCGCGCTGCGCCAGCGCCAGCAGGCCCGCGCTCAGCGCCTCGCGCTGGCTGGCGTGGCGGATCAGGTAAAAGAACAGCAGTTCCACCAAGCGCGCGATCAGCGGCGACGGCCGCTGGGGATCGCTGTCCGTCTCGGCCAGGATCATGTCGAACAGCGCGGCGGTGTGGCCCAGCGCCGGATCGCCGCTGCGGCACACCAGGTATTCGGGGAAGGAGGCGATCACCAATGGACTGAGCGCGCCGCTGAAGCGGAAGAAGCCGCAGGCCAGGCCGGCGCTGCCCGGCGCCGGCGGCCCGCCCAGCGGGCGCATGGCCTGGCGCGCGATCGGCGCGGCCGGATCGGGCGACGAGCTCAGGTAGTGCGGCACGTCGCTCATCAGGAAGACGCCGTCCCGCGCGTGCAGCCGCAGCGGCGCCTGGCCGTCCAGGTGCAGATAGCAGTCGCCCTCCAGCACCAGGTGGAAGCTGGCCAGCGCCTGGCCGGCCGTGGACACCCGCCACGGCCCGCAATAGCGGCCGACGTGCAGGGCGGCGGCGTCCAGCTCGATGCTGGTCAGCAGCCATTGGGCGAGTTTGTCGGAGGTGGCGGCTTGCATGGCTGTGATTGTAGAGCGTGTGGCGTGCCGCGGCCAGCACGGATTCGGCATATCCTTATGCGTCCGCTGCGCAAAACGGCGTGGCGCTGATCCAAGGTATAATCGACGGCTATTTACTGAAAGGAAGTACAACATGAAGATTGCCAAGAATACAGTCGTGACTGTGAATTACAAACTGTCCGATGCCCAGGACAATCTGATCGAAGACGGCCGTCAGCCCATGGTTTACCTGCACGGCGGCTACGAGAACACGCTGCCGAAGATCGAGGAAGAACTGGACGGCAAGGATGTCGGCTACGCGTCGATCATCCAGATCGAGCCGGAAGACGCCTTTGGCGACTACGACGCCTCGCTGGTCAAGGTGGAAGAGCGCAACCGCCTGCCGGAACCGCTGGAAGTGGGCATGCAGTTCGAAGGCATGCCGGACGGCGAGGGCGGCGCGGAAGAGGCCATGATCTTCACCGTGACCGACATCGCTGACGACAAGGTGGTCCTGGACGGCAATCACCCGCTGGCCGGCATGGCGCTGCGTTTCTCGCTGAACGTGGTGGACGTGCGCGAAGCCACCGATGAGGAAATCGCCCACGGCCACGTGCACGGCGCCCACGGCCACCACCACGGTGACGAGGACGACGAGGGCGAAGAGGGCGATCACGTCGCCATCCACCCGATTCACTAAGCGGTTTTTATTCGCTTGCCGCGGCGCTGCCGCCCTTGATCGAGAACAGGGGGGCGGCGCCCGGCGCCACATGCACCTCGGCCCAGTCCGTGGTCATGGTCACATGTCCCACATTGCCGCGCCACTGGATGGCCGGTTCGGCGTGCGCCGCCGGCGACGCCGGCGCCAGCGGCTGGGCGTCGATCAGCAACACCGTTCCCTTGTATTTTTCCGCCATGCCGCGCAACTGCTTGCGCACTTCGGCAAAGCCATCCTGCCGGGTTTGAAAACTGGGCAGCAGCGAGAAGCCTTCTTCCGCCGTCACGCCGGCGTCGCCGTCGGCGAACAGCACCAGCCCCTGCATCTTCTGCCGCTCGGCCAGCGTGAACAGGCGGTGCAGCCAGGCGCGGTTGGCCACCAGCCGGTCTTCAAACTCGCTGTTGCGGCCCGCTTCCGGGCGGTAGTGGTTGTTATTGGCCGGCAGGTTGATGGTGGCGAACAGCACCTTGCCGTATTCCCAGTGCGCGTTCTCGGCGTAGCTGCGGAACTTGGCGCTGGCCGACAGGCGCGTGACCTGCAGATGACGCCCGCCCAGTGATTCGCTGTCGACGTAGAACACTTCGCGCAGCCGGTTCAGGCGCTCGATGGCGTTGGAGCGGCCGGCCGAGTTGAGGCAGGCGCTCCAGTCGCTGCCGGCCAGCGACACGATCATCGGCGCCGCCGATTCGTTGAGCAGCTCGCGGCGCTGGGCGTACAGCTTGTCGCTGCAAGGCTCGGTGACGGCCTTGATGCCGGTGGCGACCACGAAGGCCGGACTGGTTTGCGCGACGTCGGCGATGGCGCGCTTGAGCGCCGCCTCGTCGCGCCCGTGCTGCAACGGGTGGCCGATGACGCCGAACGTGAAGCCGCGCGCGGCCGCCGCCGACGAAGCCGCCGCGGACGCGCTGGACGCGCCGGACGCTGGCGCGGCCTGCGCCACGCACGCCGCCGCCAGCGCCATCGCGGCGACGGTCAGCGTGTGGCGGCGCGCGCGCGGCGTCATGCTTGCGCCGCCTCCGTCAGGCGCTTCAGCTGGTACAGGCGGTCCAGCGCCTCGCGCGGCGTCAGCGCGTCCGGGTCCAGTTCGTCCAGCGCGGCCAGCAGCTCGCGCATGGCCGGGCAGTCGCTGGCGCTGGCCGGGGCCGGCGCGTCGACTTCCTCGTCATTGGCATCGATCGACGGCGCGGCGAACAGGTCCAGCTGCGGCGTGGCGTCCAGCGCCTGCGCTTCGAGGCGCGCCAAATGTTTGCGCGCGGCCTTGATCACCGGCTGCGGCACGCCGGCCAGTTGCGCCACTTGCAAGCCGTAGCTCTGCGAGGCCGGGCCTTCCTGCACCGCGTGCAGGAACACGATGGTGTCCTTGTGCTCCACCGCCGACAGGTGGACGTTGGAGGCGGTCGGATGGCTGTCCGGCAGCTGCGTCAGTTCGAAGTAGTGGGTGGCGAACAGCGAGAAGCTGCGGCTGGTTTCGATCAGGTGGCGGGCGATGGCCCAGGCCAGCGCCAGGCCGTCGAAGGTCGAGGTGCCACGGCCGATTTCGTCCATCAGCACCAGCGAGTGCTCGGTGGCGCCGTTCAGGATGGCGGCGGCCTCGGTCATCTCCACCATGAAGGTCGAGCGGCCGCCGGCCAGATCGTCGGTGGCGCCGATGCGGGTGAAGATGCGGTCGATCGGGCCGATCACCGCGCTTTGTGCCGGCACGTAGCTGCCCATGTAGGCCAGCAGCGTAATCAGCGCCACCTGGCGCATGAAGGTCGATTTACCGCCCATGTTGGGACCGGTGATCAGCAGCAGGCGGCGCTCGTCGACGAAGCGGCAGTCGTTGGCGATGAAACGCTCGATCTGGTTCTCCACCACCGGGTGGCGGCCTTCCTTGATGTTGATGCAGGGCGTGGCCACCAGCTCCGGCGCGCACCAGTTGTGGCGCAACGCGTGGTCGGTGAGGGCGGTCAGCGTGTCCAGCTGCGCCAGCCCGCGGGCAATGGTTTGCAGCGTGCCGATGAACGGCGCCAGGTCGCCCAGCAGCTGGTCGTACAGCATCTTCTCGCGCGCCAGCGCGCGGTCCTGCGCCGACAGCGCCTTGTCCTCGAACGCCTTCAGCTCCGGCGTGATGTAACGCTCGCAGTTCTTTAGCGTCTGGCGGCGGCGGTAATCGTCCGGCACCTTGTCGGCCTGGCCGTTGGTGACCTCGATGTAGAAGCCGTGCACCTTGTTGTACTCCACCCGCAGGTTGGCGATGCCGGTGCGGGCGCGCTCGCGCGTCTCCAGGTCGACCAGGTACTGGCCGGCGTTTTCCGACAGGCCGCGCAGCTCATCCAGCTCGGCGTCGAAGCCGCGCGCGATGACGCCGCCGTCGCGCACCATCACCGCCGGTTCCGGCATCACCGCGCGTTGCAGCAGATCGAGGCAGCCCGCCGGCGTGGCCAGGTCGGCGTTGATGGCGGCCAGCAGGCCTTGCGCGTCGGTCAGCGTGCGCTGCATGCCATGGCGCAGCGACGGCAGTTGCGTCAGGCCGTCGCGCAGCGCCGCCAGGTCGCGCGGACGCGCCGACAGCAGGGCGATGCGGGTGGTGATGCGCTCGATGTCCGGCACCTGCGCCAGCGTGTGCGACAGCGAACCGGTGGCATCAGCCTGCGCCAGCGCGGCGATGGCCTGGTGGCGCGAACGGGCCACGTTCTGGTCGCGGCGCGCGTGGTGCAGCCAGTGGCGCAGCAGGCGCGAGCCCATGGCGGTACGGCAGTGGTCCAGCAGCGAGAACAGCGTCGGCGACTCCTGGCCGCGGATGGTTTCGGTCAGCTCCAGGTTGCGGCGGGTGGCGGCGTCGAGGCCGATGAATTCATTCTCGGTTTCGGTGGTCAGCGTGCGCACGTGCTGCAGGCCGCGGCCCTGCGTCGACTGGGCGTAACGCAGCAGTGCGCCGGCGGCGCCAAAGGCCGCGCCCAGGCCATCGGCGCCAAAGCCGGTCAGCGTGGCCACCCCCAACTGGTCCAGCAGCGCCTTGTGGCCGCTGACCACGTCGAAGTGCCACTCCGGCACGCGGTTAACGTGGCAGGCGGTGTACTCTTCAAACAGCTCGCCGTTATCGCCGCGCAGCAGTTCGGCCGGGGCGATGCGTTCCAGCTCCTGCTGGATGCGCGCGTTGACGGTGTGGGCGTCGCCAGAGAACTCCATCAGGCGCAGCGCGCCGCTGGCCAGCGACAGCCACGCCAGACCGGCGGTGGCCACCTTGCGCTGGCTGATGACGCACAGCGCGAGCAAGGGGCGCTCGGATTTTTCCGGCAGCAGATCGGCGTCGGTCAGCGTGCCCGGCGTGACCACGCGCATCACCTTGCGCTCGACCGGGCCCTTGCTGGTGGCCGGGTCGCCGATCTGTTCGCAGATGGCGCACGACTCGCCGATCTTGACCAGCTTGGCCAGATAGCCCTCCAGCGAATGGAACGGCACGCCGGCCATCTTGATCGGCTGCCCGCCCGACGAGCCGCGCGCGGTCAGCGTGATGCCCAGCAGGCGCGAAGCCTTCTCGGCGTCATCGAAGAACAGCTCGTAGAAATCGCCCATGCGGTAGAACACCAGCATGTCCGGATGCTGGTTCTTGATCGCCATGTATTGCTGCATCATCGGCGTGAGTTTTTCAGCGGGACTGTTCTTGACGGCGGCGGCGTTGATTTCGTTCGGGACGGTGGTCATTGTTTCTTCTGGCGGTGCGATAAGTCTGGTTTTGCGGGAGCGTAAACCACTCCCGCGCGTAACCCATCATTTTACCGCTTTCGGCCGTCTGACTGGTGAAATCACACGCGTTGCGTGACGGTCTCGCCAAATCATCCGTAGCGCCAGGCCGCATGCCGTCACCAGCAGCGGCACCAGGGCCCAGGGAATCGCCCGCGCGCCGGCGCTTTGCAGCAGGATGCCGCCCAGCGCGCCGCTGGCGGCGAATGCCAGGTTGAAGACGGTCACCAGCATCGATTGCGCCGTGTCGGCATGGGCGCCGGCGGCGTTGGCCAGTGCGGTTTGCAGCAGCGTCGGCGCACCGCCGAAACTCACGCCCCATGCTGCGACGCCGGCATACACCAGCATCGGGCTGGACGTGCCCAGGCCGAACATCAAGGCCATCGCCGCGAACAGCGCGAGGTACAGCAGCATCATGCCGCTCAGGTGGCGATCGATCAGCAGGCCGGTGATCCAGACGCCGGCGATGGCGGCGATGCCGAAGGCCAGCAGCATCCGGTCCAGCAGTGGCGCCAGGTGCAGCTGTTCAAGAAACGGGGCGATGTAGGTGTACAGCATGTAGTGCGCCAGTATCCACAGCATGATGATGCAGAGCACCGGCTTGATGCCCGGCAAGCGCAGCACGTCGCGCAGCGGCGGGCGGCTGGCGTCCGCGTGGCCGGCAAAGTCCGGCACGGCCAGATGCACCCACAGCACAAGCGCCGCCGACAGCGCTGCCAACAGCGCAAATACGCAGCGCCAGCCGGCCAGCGCGCCGAACCAGCTGCCCAGCGGCATGCCGAGCGTCAGGGCCAGCGGAATGCCGGCCATGGCGACGGCCAGCGCCTCGCCCTGGCGCGACGGCGGCGCCAGGCGGCGCGCGTAGCCGGCCAGCAGGCTCCAGGCGACACCGGTGGCCACGCCGATGGCGAAGCGCGCGGCCAGGGTCAGCGCGTAGCTGGCCGAAATCGCAGTAATGCAATTGCCGATGAAAAAAGTCACCAGGGTTGCCAGCAGCAGCGGGCGTCGTCGGACGCGGCTGCCGGCCGCCGTCAGCGGGATGGCGGCCAAACCGCAGCCCAGCGCGCAACAGGTCACCAGCTGACCGGCGCTGCCTTGCGAGACGCCGAAGTCGTGGGCGATGTCCGGCAGCAGGCCGGCGGGCATGGTTTCGTTGGCGGTGGCGATGAAGCTGGTCATTGCCAGGGCCAGCAGGGCGCCGGCGGGCAGGCGGGGGAGTGTGGTCATGGTAGTCCTCGATACAGGGAGAGCACCGAGTGTAGGTGTGACAATGCGGATTGATAATTGGGCTAGAATTTGAATTATTTTCAAATCTGGATGAAGAATGGCGACTGACCGCTTGGGCGACATGCGTCTGTTTGTGGAAACCGCCGCCTTGGGCAGCTTGTCCGCCGCCGGCCGCAAACTGCAGTTGTCGCCGGCGGCCGCCAGCGCGCGCCTGTTCAAGCTGGAGGCGGCGCTGCAAACCCGGCTGTTCGACCGCACCACGCGGCAACTGAGACTGACCGAAGAGGGCCGGGTTTATCTGCACCATTGCCAATTGGCCCTGGACGCGGTGGCGCGCGCCGAGACCGTGCTGCAGGAGGGGCGGACCAGCATCAGCGGTAAGATCCGCATTTCGGCGTCGGCTGATTTCGGCCGTCATCTGCTCAAGCAGTGGATCGATGATTTCTGCACAGCCCACCCGCAAGTGAAAATTGCGCTGACCTTGTCCGACTCGCTGGCTGACCTGTTGAGTGACGATATCGACCTGGCCGTGCGTTTTGGCGCGCCGGCTGATGACAGGCTGGTGGCGCGCTGGCTGGCGCCCAACTGGCGCGTGCTGTGCGCCGCGCCGGCCTATCTGGCGCGCCATGGCGAGCCGTCCACGCTGGCGGATCTGGCCCGGCATGACTTTATCCTGCTGGTCACCGACCATGGCCCCCTGAACGAATTCCATTTCCAGAAAGGCGGCCGCCGCCAGCGCTACATGGTGCCCACGGAGCGCGCCTGGGAAACCAATGATGGCGCCTTGTCGCGCGCGTGGGCGCTGGACGGCAAGGGCATTGCCCGCAAGACCATCTGGGACGCGGTCGAGGACGTGCGTGCCGGCCGGCTCAAGGTGCTGCTGCCGGAATATCGCGTGGAGGAGGCCGGTGTACACGCGGTGCTCCACGGCGGCCGCTATCTGGCGCCGCGTGTGCGGGCCTTGCTTGATTTTCTGGTCGAGCGTTTCGCGCTGGTGGCGCAGGATGTGCTGGCCCAAAACTCTGTTATAAGTGGCGTTGCAAAATGATGAATGCCGGCGCATGATACTTCTATTTTGCCGGACATCCCATGCGCAAGATCCTGATTCAGACCACCATTGAGCCCGCCACCGAGGACTGGGCCATCCACCGCTTCAGCAAACTGGCGCAGCTACTGCGCGAGCAGCGCGATGCCGACGGCGCGCCGCTGTTCGAGGTGGTGGCGCGCGACCGCACCACCGGCGTCCGGCCCGATCCTGTCTTGGCCAGCCTCGACCACAGCGAGGTCGACGAGCTGTGGCTGATGGCGGTCGATGTCGGCGATGGCCTGGACCCGGCCGAGTGCGCGGCCATCGAGCGCTTCCGCCAGCGCGGTGGCGGACTGCTGGTGGCGCGCGATCACATGGATCTGGGCTCGTCGGTGGGCGGCCTGGACGGCATCGGCGCGGCCAACCACTTCCACACCAGCAATCCCGAGACCGATCCGCGCCGCCGCGTCAACGACGACACCGGCACCCCGGCGATCCAGTGGCCGAACTACCATTCCGGCTGCAATGGCGACTACCAGCCGGTGACTGTCTGCGCGCCGCTGCACCCGGTGCTGGCCGATCCGTCGTCGCCAACCGGCGCGGTGCGCTTTTTCCCGGCGCATCCGCACGAGGGCGCGGTCAGCGCGCCGCCCGGCCGGCCGGCGCGCGTCATCGCCCAAGGCCGCAGCCTGGCCAGCGGCGAGATGTTCAACCTGGCCGTGGCCTTCGAGCGCGAGGGCGGACGCGGCCGCGCCATCGCCGAAAGCACCTTCCATCACTTCGCCGACTACAACTGGGACGTGGAGGCCGGCTGCCCGGGCTTTGTCAGCGAGGCGCCCGGCGATGCCCTGCGCCGCCACCCGGCCGCGCTGGCGGAGTTCCAGCGCTATGTGGTCAATGTCGCCCACTGGCTGTTGCCGGCCTGAGCTCTGACTGTTGTTTATCCGCCATTCGTAAGAGGTTTATCGACCTCTTGCAGGAAAAGTATGCTAACTTTCCAAGTGAGTTTCGTATCATGTGTAACGTCGTGTACCGAAAACTGGCGAACTGACAACGGCTGATGCCGCCACGCTCCTCAACGCATGGCCAAATGAACACACTTTATTTGGCGATCAACGCATTTACCGGTGAAAAATCCGGTAAATCTGCGTAAAAAATCCTGTCCTCCCGCGCATTCTTAAAGCTGGCTTAATGCTGCCGTTTTTTTACATTCCGGCGGTGGCGGTGCGGCTTTTTGTCAACGCTGTCATTGGTGAAATCTTTCCCGCATGTTGTCATAGGACCCGACCTTGATACCGCTCAAGGTCACCCATGAAGTCGGCATGACTCACACAACAAATCGGGAATTTAAATGACCAAAGAAACCATTATCTCGCGCTCGCTGCGCGTGATGTTCTCCGGCACCGTGGCGCTCGGCGCCATCGCCGGCGCGCACGCGCAGACCGCGCCAGACGCACCCATCGCCCGCGTGGAAATCACCGGTTCGTCCATCAAACGCGCGCAGGTCGAAGGCGCGCTGCCGGTGCAGACCGTGACCCGTGAAGACATCGCCAAAACCGGCGCCACCAACACGGAAGAACTGCTGAACAGCATCACCGCCAACACCGCGGTGGGCGGCAACAACACCGCCCAGGGCGCGGGCTCGTCGACCTACGGCCTGGCCTCGGCCTCGCTGCGCGGCATTGGCGCCAGCAAGACGCTGGTGCTGGTCAACGGCCGCCGCCTGGCCAACTTCGCCACCGACGGCACGACGGTCGACATCAACTCGATCCCACTGTCGGCAGTGGACCACGTGGAAGTGCTGAAAGACGGCGCCTCCGGTCTGTACGGCTCCGACGCCATCGGCGGCGTGATTAACTTCATCCTGCGTAACAACTTCAACGGCGTCGAAGTGACCGGCTACGGCAGCGGCACCAAGGACGGCGGCGGCCGCACCACCAAGGCCTCGATCATCGCCGGCTTCGGCGACTTCGACGAAGACCGCTACAACTTCACCGTGTCGGCCGATGTGGCCAAAGAGCAGGCCATCTACGGCAGCCAGCGCAGCTACGCCAAAACCGGCTGGAACAACAACGGTTTCCGTGATGCGTCGGCCACGCCAAGCGGCAACCTGAGCAGCTTCGATCCGGTCACCACACCGAACGCCAATGGCGTCATTCCGAACGCGCTGAACACCATCGGCAAGAATCTGGGCAACCCGCTGAACGCCAACAACGGCGCCAACTGCGCCGCCAATGGCAGCGCCTATGACGCCAACTACGGCACCTGCCGCTATGACTCGGCGCCATTGGTGCCGCTGTTCCCGGACGTGACGCGCGCCAACGTATCGGCCAACTTCCGCTTCAAGCTGAATGACCAGAACGAATTCTTCGTCGAAGGCTTCCACTCGGAACAGAAGACCACCACCAACGAGCAGTCTTCCCCGTACAACGCCAACTTCCTGTCGACCGACAACGCCTTCGGCCCGGCCAATGTGTACCCGGCCATCATCCTGTCGCCGAGCAGCCCGTACTACCCATCGTCCTACCTGGCCGCCAATTACCCGTCGGTCAATGGCCAGCCGGTCACGGTCAGCTACCGCGCGGTGGATGGCGGCGGTCGCTCGCACATCGACAACGCCAAGACCAACCACCTGGTGATGGGCTTCCGCGGCACCGTCAAGGGCTTCGACTACGATGTGGCCTACACCCACAACTCCAGCAACGTCAGCGAAGACACCGTCTCCGGCTACCAGTCGCAACTGGCGCTGGTCAAGCTGCTGAGCAACAACAACGCCTTCAACCCATGGGCTGCCCAGCAGTCGCCGGCGCTGGCCCAGCAGATCTACGCCACCAACTACGTTGGCAACATGATTAACTCGACCCTGAGCAATGACGCCATCAACGCGCGCATCTCGGGCGACCTGTACCAGCTGCCAGCCGGCATGGCCAAGTTCGCCGTGGGCGCTTCGTTCACCGACGAAAAGCTGGACCTGAACCCGTCCACCGCCTTCCAGTCGGGCGACATTTCGGGCTACGGCGGCCAGACGCTGCCGCTGTCGGCCTCGCGCAACTCGTCGGCCGTATTCGCCGAAGTGGTGGCGCCGATCGTGAAAGACCTGGAAGCCGACCTGCAGGTCCGCACCGACCGTTATCCGAACGCCACTTCGACCAATCCTAAGGTCAGCTTCCGCTATCAGCCGCTGCAACAGCTGCTGGTGCGCGCATCGTATGGCCGCGGCTTCCGCGAACCTAGCCTGCCTGAGCTGCTGAACCCGGTGTCGCTGGCGACCACCGGCAGCTTCACCGATCCGAAGACCGGCACCTACGGCCAGTTCAACCAGCTGATCGGCGGCAACGCCAACCTGAAACCGGAAAAATCGGAACAGAGCTCGGTCGGCTTCGTGATCGATCCGGTGCCTGGCGTGTCGGTGGCCATCGACTACTGGAAGATTAACGTCAACAACCTGGTCACCTCGCTGGACCCTGAGTTCATCGTCGACCAGGCGCAGACCAACCCGGCCTACGCCGCCATGGTGCAACGTGATTCGGCCGGCAACATTACCCAGATCACCAGCACCAACCTGAACGCCGGCGGCCTGAAGACTGCGGGTATCGACGTGGACGCGCGCTGGACCATCGCCAAGACCGCCAACTACGGCACCTTCTCGACCCGTCTGAACGGTACCTACACCACCAAGTACGATGAGACCCTGCCGGACGGCAGCGTGCAGCAGAGCGTAGCGCGCACCATCGGCGCCGACGGCCTGCCGCTGAACGCCGTGTCGCAAGGCGGCATCATCCTGCGCTGGAAGCATCAACTGGCGCTGGACTGGAAATACCAGAACTGGGGCGTCAACCTGACCCAGAACTACCAGTCGGGCTACTACGATGCCGCCCGCGCCGATTCGGCCACCGGCACCGACGCTGTGCACATCGGCGCCTTCTCGACCTGGGATACGCAAGTGGCCTACACCGGCATCAAGAACCTGACCCTGCGCGCTGGCGTGAAGAACCTGTTCAACCGCACGCCGCCGGAAACCATCGGTCTGGGCAAATACTTCCAGGCAGGTTACGACCCAACCTACTACGACGCGCACGGCGCCACCGGCTACGTGTCGGCCAGCTACAAGTTCTAAGCTAGCGTTGTGTTCAAAAGCCCCCGGCAGCAATGCCCGGGGGCTTTTTTTTTCGCCGGTCCATATCGAAAGGGCATGGCTGGCGGCATTTTCGTCATGCCTGCGCGCGGCGGCTTTGCACTAGCATAGGCGCATGAAAAAAATTCTGATCGCATTGCTGCTGGCCGCCGCCAGCGCCCATGGCGCGCCCTTCGTCAAAGGCGCCGACGTCGGCTGGCTGGCGCAGATGGAGGCCAGCGGCTACAAGTTCTATAACAGTCAGGGCAGGGAAGAGGATTGCCTGCACATCCTCAAGGACTATGGCATCAACACCATCCGCCTGCGCACCTGGGTCGATCCCTCCAGCGACCGCGCCAGCGGTCACAACAGCAAGGACGAGACGGTGGCCATGGCGGTGCGCGCGCAGCAGATGGGCATGCGCATCATGCTCAACTTCCACTACAGCGATAGCTGGGCCGATCCGCAGCAGCAGCGCAAGCCGGCCGCCTGGGCGGGCCACGATTTCCCGCAACTGCTGCGCGACGTCCACGACTACACCTACGACGTGATGCTTGCGCTGAAGCAGGCCGGCGTCACGCCCGAATGGGTCCAGGTCGGCAACGAGACGCCGACCGGCATGATTTATCCGGAAGGCCACACCGACAACTGGCCGCAACTGGCGCAACTGATCAACCAGGGCTACGCCGCCATCAAGGCGGTCAGCCCGACCTCCAAAGTGGTGCTGCATGTGGACCGCGGCAACGACCGCCAGCGCTTCCGCAACTGGTTCGACCAGGCCACCGCGCACGGCGCCAAATACGATGTGATCGGCATGTCCTACTACCCGTACTGGCTGGACGGGCGGCCCGACTACACCGCCTCGATCGACGACCTCGGCGCCAACCTGGCCGACATGGCGGCGCGCTACGGCAAGGAGGTGATGGTGGTGGAGGTCGGCGGCGAGGACAGCCGGCCGCAGAACACCTACGACATGCTGGTGGCGGTGCAGCGCAAGGTGCGCGCGGTGCCGGACCACAAGGGCCTGGGCGTGATCTACTGGGAGCCGCAGGGCGCGCGCAGCTGGAGCCACTACGAGCTCAGCGCCTGGGGCGCCGATGGCCGCCCGACCAAGGCGCTGGAGGCATTCCGCGCCGATTAACCGAGCTCGCGCGCCCGCGCGCCCAGGCCGGCGCCGGCGCTGTGGATCGCGAAGCCGTTGCGGCCGGCCGCCTTGACACCGTACAGCGCCTGGTCGGCGGCGCGCATCAGGTCCTCGGCCGTGGCGCCGTCGCTGGCGATGGCAATGCCGATGCTGGTGCGCACCACGCGCTGCGCGGCGCCGAGCGCGAACGGCGCCTGCATCACCTCCAGGATGCGGTTGCCCAGCTGGTCCATCTCGGTGTCGCACGACAGTTGCTCGAACACGATGACGAACTCGTCGCCGGCCAGCCGCGCCACGGTGTCGGCGGCGCGCACGGCCGTGGTCAGCCGCCGCGCGAATTCCTTCAGCACCTGGTCGCCGGCGGCGTGGCCGAGGGTGTCGTTGATGTCCTTGAAATGGTCGATGTCGAGGATGGCCAGCGCCAGCGGCTGGCCGGCGCGGGCCGCGCGCGCCAGCGCCTGCGGCAGGAAGGCGTCGAACATGCGGCGGTTGTTGAGGCCGGTCAGCACGTCGGTGGTGGCCAGCCGGTGCAGCTCATCCTCGGCCTGCGCGCGCCGTTGCGACAGGCCGTAGAAGGCGCGGCTCAGGTGGCCGAATTCATCGCGCCGGTCGACGTCGAACACGGCGATGCCGGCGCGCCCGGCGCTGATGTCCTCCACATGCCGGTGCAGCCGCGACAGCGGGCGCAGCAGCTTCTTGGTGATGGCCCAGCCGAACAGGCCGGCGCAGGCGGTCAGCACGGCCGCGCCCAGCAGCGCGCGCAGCCGCACCTGCTGCATCGAGGCGAAGGCGCTGCGCATCGGGTAGGACAGGGCGATGGTCCAGTCCACCTCGCGCAGGTGCTTGTGCACCAGCAGCACCGGCACGCCGTCGTCGAGCAGGCCGTCCTGCCAGCCTTCCGGCGTGTGCAGCGTGGCGTCCAGCAGCGTGCCGGGGGCGTCGTCGCCCTTGTCCAGCAGGCGTGCCTTGTCCGGGTGGTGCACGGTGGCGCCGTTGCCGGCGACGATGAACAGATAGCCGTCGGCGCCGGCGCGCAGCGCGTCCAGCTGGGCGGAGAACGACGGCCGCAGCAGGTCGATGGCGCCCAGCACGATGCCGGTCAGCTTGCCGTTGGCGTCGCGCAGCGGCTGGGTGATCACCACCACCGGCCGGCCCGACAGCGAGCTTTTGAACGGCGCCGAGATCACGCCTTCCTGCAGGCGCAGCGTGTCGCGGAAATACTCGCGCTCGGCGACGTTGACGCGGCGGCCGTTGCGGTCGCGCAGATTGGCCACGGCGTTGCCGGCCAAATCGAAGGCGTTGACGTTGAAGAAGCTGTCGCGCAGCGTTTCGTGCGCTTCCAGCAGGTCCTGGATGCCGCTGAGCGGCAGGCCGCGGTCGTTGATTTCCTCGCCCAGCGCGCGCAGCAGCTGGCGCTTGTTGTGCAGGTCGTTGTCGATGAAGGCGGCGGCGCCGGTCAGCAGCGACAGTTCCTGGCGGGCGATCACGTCGCGCAACTCGGCTTCGGCGATCAGCAGCGAAATGCCGCCAGCGCCGATGCCGGCAAACAGCAGCAGCGCGATGACCAGCGCGCTGATCTTGAACTTGAAGCTGTAGAAAAAGCCTGAGAGCGGCCGCATGGTGACTCCCGCGACATGGGAAATCCAGTATAGCGCTACGGTCCGGGGCGGCATGCCCGCTTACTTTCGAAAATTTCGACAATAAGCCAGGAAATTTTCCGCTTTTTGTCGCCCGCGCGCTCAAGGATAATGCATTTCAACGCAGCGCCAACAAGGCGCAGTACCAATCGAAATTTTTGAATTTACGGAGAATACATCATGCCTACCGCCATCGCCCAACCAGGTCAAACCCTGCTGAACCCGACCAACCACACGCTGATCCTGATCGACCATCAATCGCAGATGTCGTTCGCCACCAAGTCGATCGACCCGGTCCAGTTGCGCAACAACGTGGCGCTGGTGTCGAAAGCAGCCAAGGAATTCAAGGTGCCGACCATCCTGACCACGGTGGCGGAAAAATCCTTCTCCGGCCCGATCTTCAACGAAATCAA
>NZ_JACBYS010000001.1 GCF_013408245.1 Duganella sp. 1224 | reverse complement strand
TCGAGACCAGGACGTTGATAGGTCAGGTGTGGAAGTGCAGTAATGCATTAAGCTAACTGATACTAATTGCCCGTACGGCTTGTCCCTATAACCTTGACGGTTATGTGCATTTACTCGATGGTGAGTGCTACCCCAACTTCTACTTCTTCCCGATTGTTGCCAAGTCAAAGCTTGATGACCATAGTAAGTCGGTCCCACCCCTTCCCATCCCGAACAGGACCGTGAAACGACTCTACGCCGATGATAGTGCTGCAACCAGTGTGAAAGTAGGTTATCGTCAAGCTAGTTATTAGAAAAAGCCCGTTCAGGTCAAGCCTGAGCGGGCTTTTTCGCATTTACAGCGCCTGCAGCGCTGGTCCACGCAGATTGACCAGCAGTGCGCGCCCGCTGCCGTCAACGCGGAATTCGCCGTATTTGGCGCCCGCCCAACGATTCTCTTCCCCTTCCTTGAAATACCAGGCGTCGCTGGCTGGGCGCAGGCCGCTGCCGGTGTTCACCAGTTCGATCAATATTTCGTTCGGCGCCAGCGGTACACCTGCGCTAGCGATGCGCTGGACGATGGCAATGCCTCGGTTGTCGATAGCCGCCACCACTTTAACGTGCCTGGAGACTGTGCTCAGATCCGGCATCAGGAAGTTCAGACGCATGTAGTCGCCTTGCATCAGCGAACGCGGATCAACCGGGGCCAGTTCGATGTAGACCGGGCGGCCATTGCGTATCAGGCTTTCTTTCTGCCAGATTCCGCCATTGACCACCACCAGGATCGCCAGCAGCGACAACGCCATCAGCTTGGGGAAAGGCGTTGCGTGCGTCGATGAACGGGATTGTCGCTGCCATTTCAACCAGCCGATCAAGCCTAAAGCCGCGCCAATTGCAGTCAGGATGAGCGCTTTATCGGCCAGTTCCATATTCAACTGATAGTAAAAGGCCCCGATGATCCATGCCGCAGAAACGGCTGCCGCCGTCGCAAGCAACGGGCGCGCACTGGTGGTGCACACCGCCAGGATCAGGAAGGGGCCGCCCAGTAGCGGGAGTGCCCAGCACAGTGCCAGCAGCAGCACGGCCGCCAGCGCCATGTGGCGCGCGCCGAACGCGGTCCAATGGCGAGCCAGCCAGGCCACCCCCGCGCCAGCCAACAAGACCGACAATCCGCGCTGCGTGGGAGCGCTGGTGAACTCCTGGATATGGCCATGGAATGATCCCACCAAAGCGCCAACCACGAAGGCCTTGCCGGCGCTCCATGCAAACGCCAGCAAGAGCATCGCGCCCCAGCCGGAGGCGAAGGCGTCCAGCGCAATGATGTCGCGGGCATTGGCGCCCGAGATGGATTTGCTGTCCAACCAGATCAACGCGACCAGCCACGCCACCAGCGCACCGTGCAAGCCGGGGAATAGTCGCAACAAATCGAATAACTGGTCGACCGAGAGCATGGCGATGAAGGCCGCGCAAGTCAGTGCGCCGAGCAAGGCGCGAAGCCAGATTTGTGGGGCTATCCATGCGGCGGCAACGAACAAAAGCGTGAGGGCGGCAATGCCCGATGTGCCCGGCACGTCGCGGTAAATGCCAGCGGCCAACAGAATGCTCCCAGCCAGTAACGCCGGCAAGCCAAGCTGCTCGACAAATTTGGAGTGACTGCCCCAACGCAGCAGGAACAAGGAGGAGCCATATATGAGCGCACCGATCACGTAGATCGGCGCGCCACTTTGCAGTTGGCTACCAAACAGCATCCCCAACGCCACGATGAACGGTATGGCTGCCAGCCACGCGCCTAGTGCGGTCAACAAGACCAGCGGCCACGGCCGCGCCGAGGTTGCGGTTGTGGCGTCGCGCTGCAGGATGCCGCGCTCGGCGGCCGCCTCAACCAGGCTGTTCAAGCGTTCCAGGCTCATGCTATATGCTCCCCGGTGTGCACGCGTGTCAGGAACACGATGAGCTTGATGGTGGCGGCCAGCAGGCCCGCTGCAAAACAGCCGGTCACCAGCACTGACCCTGCGTGGACATTTTGATTGTCCAATAGCACGCGTGCCGCAGCGCCAGTCACCAGCACATTGATGCCGAAGCCGAGTGCGCTCATCACGAACACGTCGAACATCCGGCGCAGGGCGAATACGCAAGCCAGTCCCACAACGCAAGCCAGCGTCAGCACATAGGTGGCATCAAACGCATGGTCGAGCAAGCTGATGATGGCAATCCAGCACAGACCAGTTGTTGCATAGATCATGCTCAGACGCATCGGCCACAAGGTTGATCCGAGGGCGGGCAGGAAGCGGAAGGCGGCGGCCAGCACCAGAGCAGGAACCCACGAGCCCAGGCTGGCGTGGAAAAGCGTTCGACCCGGCACGATGAAGCCCGTCAGCAGCGCGGCGGTCAACGCGACGGTCGCCCAGGCCGTCCACAGCACGCCGTGGCGTACGCTCAGGCAGAGCGGCAAGGTGAGCGCTGCCCACCATGCGAATAGCTGCCACGGATCGGCGCCCATCTGGTAGGTCTGACCGAAATGCGCGAATAAGCCGCCGCAGGTGATAAAGCCCAGCAGCGACAGCGGCACCCGCGCCGCCGGTCGCAGCCAGGCACCGAGCAGCGCCGCGACCAGCAGCGTCTGCAGCAGCGCGAAGCGTCCGCCCGGCGGCATGGACTGCCAGTTAGCGGCAATCCAGAACAGGATGCCGAGTCCGCCCAACGCGACGCCGACGATGGCCAGGCCGGCGTGCAAGCTGCGCGCGAGATCGGGCGGCGGTTCTCCCAGCGCCGCAAGCTGATTCAGCTCGTTGTGCTGCTCGGATGTCAGCTCGTATGTGGCGGTCAGGACGAGTATTGCATGCCGGAGATTCATGGATGCCTCACAATGTCTCATGTTGCTTACAGCGTAACATTGGTTTTATGTGAAGCGTCGTGACTTAATGCAACGTCAGGCGACTATTTGTGGGCAGCCGCGTGATTGAGTTGTATTATTTACCGGTGTCCAACCCACCTGAGGTAAAGCTCCATGGCAGATGTAAAAAAATATCGCTTGGTCACCCGTAGCGATTTTGACGGACTGGTGTGCGCGGTGCTGCTGAAGCATCTCGACATGATCGACGAGATCCTGTTCGTTCACCCGAAGGACATGCAAGACGGGAAAATCACGATTACCGATCGTGACATCACCACCAATCTGCCGTACGTGGCCGGCGCGCACCTGGCGTTTGACCACCACTTGTCGGAAACGATCCGCAACACCGGCGAGCGCAACAACCATGTGATCCATCCGGAGGCGCCGTCGGCGGCGCGCGTGGTGTATGACTATTACGGCGGCCTGAAGGCTTTCCCGGCGTCGTGGAACGACATGATGGCGGCGGTGGACAAGGGCGACGCCGCCCGCTTCAACGAGCAGGAAGTGCTGCATCCCGAAGGCTGGGATCTGCTGAATTTCCTGATGGACGCGCGCACCGGCCTGGGCCGCTTCCGCGAGTTCCGCATCTCGAACTACAACCTGATGATGGACCTGATCAATTACTGCAAGGACCACACGATCGAGCAGATCATGGAGCTGCCGGATGTGAAGGAGCGCAAGGAGCTGTACTTTGAGCATGCCGAGAAGTGCAAGGAGCAGATCCGCCGCTGCGCCACCGTGCACAAGAACCTGGTGGTGCTGGACCTGCGCAACGAGGAGGTCATTTTTGCCGGCAACCGCTTCGTGATCTACGCGCTGTTCCCGCAGACGAATATCTCGATCCACGTGTTGTGGGGCCTGAAAAACCAGAATACGGTGTTTGCGACCGGCAAATCGATTCTGAACCGGACCTCAAAGACCAATATCGGCGCGCTAATGCTGGAATACGGCGGCGGCGGCCACGAGAACGCCGGCACCTGCCAGGTGGAGAATGAGATGGCGGAGGAGGTGTTGGGGGCGTTGATCCACCGGATCAACAAGGACGGCTAGGGCGTAAACCCGCACAGCGCTGCGGCCAGGGTCTGACCCCGTACGGGGTCAGACCCTTTCGTTTTGGGGCTAGGCTTCGCGCTCGGGCAACGCGATCTGGTTGTCGGTGCTGAACTGGTAGTCCTTGAACACGTGCTCGGCGGTCAGCAGCTGGTATTCGCCGTCAGCCTTCTTGTGCGAGGTGTCCTTCAGCTTGTAGGTGTAATGGCCGCAGGTCCAGCAGTTGAAGTTGCGCATGTGGGTGCACAGGCAGGTCTTGTCCATCACCACCACGGTCTTCTGGTCCGGATGCGCCGCCACCTCGCGGTTGTACGAGTTGATGTAGGCGCAGTTGCCGGTCGCGTCCAGCAGGTAGCCGTACGATTCGCAGCCCGGGCGGATGCCGGAGCCGATCGCCGGCGTGCTCTTCAGCATGCGCATCGGGTAGCCGGTCGGCGACACGCCGTTGACGATGATGTCGTCCTCCGAGGCCTTGAAGTATTCCTGCTTGACCTTGTCCGGCAGGCCGCATTCCTTGGTCACGGTGAAGCGGGTGGCCACCTGCACGCCGGCCGCGCCGGCTTCCAGGAAGCTGACCGCGTCCGAGCCGGTGAAGATGCCGCCGGCAGCGATCAGCGGAATGTCCAGCTTTTCTTCCTTGAAGTAAGCCAGCAATTCCTTGGTGATGGTCATCAGGTCGTAGTCTTTCCAGTCCTCCAGGCCAAAGCCGAGGTGGCCGCCGGCCAGCGGGCCTTCGACGATGACGTAATCCGGCAGGCGATTCAGCTTGGCGTTCTTGCGCAGGAAAATCTGCAGCGCGCGCACCGACGAGACGATGATGCCCAGCTTGGCCTCGCGGAAGCGCGGATGGTCGGCCATCAGCGCGAACGAGCCGAAGTGCAGGCCGGCCGACAGCGTGATGCCGTCGATGCCGGCGTCCAGCGCCGCGTTCAGGCGCGTGCGCAGGGTTTCGCGCGGGCCGTTCATGGTCAGCTTTTCCATGCAGTTGACGAAGATCAGGCCCGGGCCTTTCTTCTGCTCCATGGTGCGGCCGATGTGCAGGCGCTGCGCCTCGGCCAGGCGCTGCAGGTCGAACTGCACGATGGACTTGTCCATGTTGTTGATGTTGTGCTTGTACAGCTTGGTCTTGTCCTTGACGAAGCTGGTATCGAACTTGCGGTCGGACACGTCTTCCACCATGGCGTCGGAGATGTGGCCGATGCCGCCGAGGCGGGCCGCTTCCAGCGCCAGTTCCGAGGTCGAGATATCGACACCCATTCCGCCGATCATGATGGGCACATATTCTTCGTTGCCAAATCGCAGGCGGAAATCATCAACACGTTTCATTGCTATCCTTAGACTACCGAGGTTAATTGCGGTCGCGCGGCAGTACGCATAATCGGGGCTCCGATTCATTCTACTCCATGTGTACTACAGCTATGTGACGGCGCGGCCGCGCAGTGCGGGCCGCGCGCGCGGGCGGGATCAGTCGCGGAAGTTGTTGAATTCCAGCGGCAGGTCGGCGGCGTCCTTGCGCAGCAGCGCCATGGCGGCCTGCAGGTCGTCGCGCTTGGCGCCGGTCACGCGCACCGAGTCGCCCTGGATCGACGCTTGCACCTT
The DNA here is from genome assembly GCF_013408245.1 of Duganella sp. 1224. Taxonomy (GTDB): domain Bacteria; phylum Pseudomonadota; class Gammaproteobacteria; order Burkholderiales; family Burkholderiaceae_D; genus Rugamonas. The sequence continues at coordinate 2,682,419 of NZ_JACBYS010000001.1, read as the reverse complement.
CATCTTGCTGTCCTTGATGACCTTGACGATTTTCTTGGCGTCGTCGGACTCGATGCCGTTCTTGACGGTGATCACCTGGCGCACCTTGTCGCCGCCGATTTTCTTGATGTCGCCATCGTCCAGGAAGCGGACGTCGACCTTGCGCTTGCCGAGCTTGTTGATGAGCACATCGCGCACCTGCTGCAACTGGAATTCCGCGTCGGCGGTCAGGGTCAGCTCGCGTTCCTTCTGTTCGACGGCGGCGCCGGTGCCCTTGAAGTCAAAGCGCGTGGCGATCTCCTTTTGAGATTGCTCGACGGCATTTTTCACTTCGATCATATCGGCTTCCAAAACTACATCAAACGACGGCATAACTAGTTCCTTTTCGTGTGGCATGCAGCGCGCAGACATCCGGCTGCATCAAAGACTGACATTTTAACGGACAACCCGCCGATCGCTCTCATGTCGGCGGTGGTTTTTTGCTTATAATCGATTAAATTTCCTCATTATTTTCTCATGACTGCTCCATTTTCTGTCCTACATCAATTTCCATTGCAATCCCTGAACACCTTCGGCATCGCCGCCAGTGCGCGCGCCTATGTGCGCATCACGGAAACTGAGCAACTGCTCGGCGTTTATGCTGATGGCGACTGGGCCGCTTTGCCGAAACTGGTGCTGGGCGGCGGCAGCAATGTGCTGCTGACGGGCGATTTTGACGGGCTGGTGCTGCATATCGCGCTGCAGGGCAAGGCGGTGGTGGGCGAGGAAAACGGCCGGCATCTGGTGCGCGCGGCGGCCGGCGAAAACTGGCACGCGTTCGTGCAGTGGACGCTGGCGCAGGGCATCGGCGGACTGGAAAACCTGTCGCTGATTCCTGGCACGGTGGGCGCCGCGCCAATTCAGAATATTGGCGCCTACGGCCTCGAAATCAAGGACGTGTTCCACAGCGTGACGGTGTTCGATCCGCGCAGCGGCGCCACGCGCGTGCTGGATGGGGCGGCCTGCCGTTTCGGCTATCGCGACAGCGTATTCAAGCACGAGGAAGGCCGCCACCTGATCATACTTGACGTGACGTTTGCGCTGCCAACGCAGTGGCGGCCGAACCTGCGCTATGCCGACCTGGCGGCCGAGCCGGGACTGGGCGACGCGCCGACGCCGCGGCAGGTGGCGGACGCGGTGATCGCCATCCGCCGCCGCAAGCTGCCGGACCCGGCGCTGATCGGCAACGCCGGCAGCTTCTTCAAGAATCCGGTGGTGCCGGGCGCGCAATGCGCGGCGTTGCTGGCGCGCTTCCCCACGCTGGTGCACCACGCGCAGCCGGACGGCACCGAGAAGCTGGCCGCCGGCTGGCTGATCGATCAATGCGGGTGGAAAGGGCGTAGCCTGGGCGCGGCCGGCGTCTATCCGAAACAGGCGCTGGTGCTGGTGAACAACGGCGGCGCCAGCGGCGCCGACGTGGTGGCGCTGGCCAGGGCGATCCAGGCCGACGTGCAGGCGCGCTACGGCGTGCTGCTCGAACCCGAGCCGGTGTTCATCTAAACCCGAACCGGGGTCAGTGCCGACATTCGGACATTGGCTCGCGTGCGAGCCAATGTCCGAATGTCGGCACTGACCCCGGTGTTTTGGGGATCTAGCCGAAGTGGCAAACGTAATCGAGGGTTTCCACGGTGTCGATGTCGAACTTGCTGTTGCCGGGCACCTGGAATTGCTGGCCGGCGGTGTAGGTTTGCCAGTCGCTGGCGCCGTCGAGGCGTACCCTGCAGACGCCGCCGACGATTTCCATGATCTCCGGCGCGCCGGTGTTGAAGGTCAGGCTGGAGGGGAAGATGACGCCGACGGTCTTGCGGCTGCCATCGGCCAGGATGACGGTGTGCGACACGCATTTGCCGTCAAAGTAGATGTTGGATTTCTTGACGACGCTGACTTGATCGATGTGAGCACTCATGCTGCGGTTTTTCCTTCATTCGACGAGGTGGGGCCGGGCAGGCTCTCCGCGCTCATCACGCGGTTGCGGCCCGCGTGCTTGGCGGCGTACAGCGCCCGGTCGGCTTGCTGGATCAGCTCCTCCACCGAGGACGCCGGCGACGGCACCGCGCTGGCCACGCCGATCGACATGGTCACGCTGGAGAGTTCGGTGGTGGCCTGCGGATTTTCGATCGCGAGCTGCTCCAGGTGGCGGCGGCACGACTCGGCCACGATCAGCGCCCCAGTCAGTGGTGTCTCCGGCAGGATAATCGCGAACTCCTCGCCGCCGTAGCGCGCGGCCAGGTCGGCCGGGCGCTTCAGGTGTTCGGTCAAAACAGCCGCCACTTTTTTCAGGCACAAGTCGCCCGCCAGGTGGCCGAAGCTGTCGTTATACAGTTTGAAGAAATCAACGTCGCACAGCAGCAGCGTCAATGGCTTCTTGTCGCGCTGCGCGCGCTGCCATTCGAGTTGCATGGTCTCGTCGAAGCGGCGGCGGTTGGCGATGCCGGTCAGGCCGTCCAGCGCCGCCAGCTTTTGCAGCTCGATGTTGGCGTCGGCCAGCTGCTTCTGGCTCTCGCGCAGGAAGCGGAAGGCCTGGTCGCGCTGCAACCGGCTGATGTGGGCGGTGGAGTGGTAGCGCACGCGCGCCAGCAGTTCCAGCTTGTCCGGCAGCTTGACCATGTAGTCGTTGGCGCCGGTGGCGAAGCTGTGCGCCTTCAGCTTGGGGTCTTCCTTGGCCGACAGCACGATCACCGGCACGTGGCGCAGGCCTTCCTCGGCGCGGTACTGGGTGATCTGGCCGAAACCGTCGATGGTGGGCATCACCAGGTCCTGCAGGATCACGGTCGGCTGCAGCTGCAGCGCCGTCTCCAGCGACTTGGTGGCGTCGGTCACGTAATGGAACTCGATGTCCGGCTGGTCGCTGAGCATGCGCCGCACGGCTTCCACGATGATCAACTGGTCATCGACCAGCAGTACGCGTACTTTGAAGGTGGGGAGGACCGGCTCTTGATCGTGTGCGATTGCTTGTGCTTCGGACATCAGGTTTCTCTTAGGTTGTTAACTACGTCCGCCCAGGTTGCCGCGCAAGACCGGTCCGATCTTCGACAGCGGCAGGATCATTTGCGCGGCGTCCAGCTCCGCCGCCGCGCGCGGCATGCCGTACACCGCGCTGCTGGCCTGGTCCTGGGCGATGGTGGTGTGGCCGGCGCGGCGCATGGCCAGCAGGCCTTCGGCGCCGTCGCGGCCCATGCCGGTCAATAGTACACCAACCGACTCGCCCTTCCAGTGCTGGGCCACGCAGTGGAAGAATACATCGACCGAAGGACGGTAGGCATAATCCTTCGGGTGGACATCGTAACGCAAGCGCAGGTTTTGATCCAGTTTCAGATGGTCGTTGCTCTTGGCGATGAGGACCGTGCCGGCCACCAGCTCGTCGCCTTCCTCGGCGGCGCGCACCGGCATGTCGAGCTGCTCGCCCAGCCAGCGGGCGAAGTTGTCGGCGAAGTGCTGGTCGATGTGCTGCACCACCACGATGGCGCAGCCGCGCGGCGCCTTCCAGCCGGCCAGCAGCTTGGACACGGCCACCGGCCCGCCGGTGGAGGCGCCGATGGCCAGCAGCGAGGTGACCTTTTCCACGCTGGGCGCCTCGGCGGCGCCGCCGTTGCCATTGCCGTTGTTGGCGGTGGCCTTGGGCGACATGGCCTGCGTGCCGCCGCTGTGGCGTATCAGCTTGTCCATGGTGCGGATCTTGGCCAGCAGCTCGGCGTCGCCGCCCGGCTGCCCCTGCAGCACCGGCGTGGCGGTGACGTCCAGCGCGCCGGCGCCCAGCGCGCGGAACACCTGGTTGACGTTGTCCTGCGGGCGGCCGGTGACCACCAGGATGGCGCACGGGCTTTGCTCCATGATCTGGCGCGTGGCCTCGACGCCATCCAGCTCCGGCATGTTGAGGTCCATCAGGACCAGGTCGGGGCGGTTGTCGGCCGCCATGCGCACCGCCTCGGCGCCGGTGCGGGCGATCCACAGCACCTGGTGTTCGGCGGTGCTGGCAACCACGCGCCGCAGCGCTTCGGCTGCCATGGCGACATCGTTGGCGATGGCGATCTTCATCTACGGGCGTCCCCAATCAGGTCGCTGACGGCATCGAGCAGCGTCTCGTCGTGGAAGCTGCCCTTGGTCAGATAATAGTCGGCGCCGGCCGACAGCCCGCGCGCGCGGTCTTCCGGCCGATCTTTGTAAGACACTATCATGACTGGCAGCTTATGCAGGTGTAAATCCTTTTTAATTAATGTTACCAATTCGATACCGTCCATGCGCGGCATGTCGACATCGGTGATCACCAGGTCGTACTCGCCGCTGCGCACCACGTTCCAGCCGTCGATGCCGTCGATGGCGATATCGACCAGGAAGCCGCGGCTGAGCAGCAGCTTGCGCTCCATCTCGCGCACCGTGAGCGAGTCGTCCACCACCAGGATGCGCTTGGTCTTGCGCCGTTCGGCGGCGTCGGACTTGGCCAGTTGATGCAGGCCGCCCTCGTGCAGCAGTTTGTCGATCGACAGCAGCAGGTCGGGCACGTCGAGGATCAGCACCGGGTCGCCGTCGTCGAGCAGGGCGGCGGCGGAGATGTCGCGCATCTTGCCGAAGATCGGGTCGATGGCCTGCACCGCCAGGCTTTGCTCGCCGAGGATGGCGTCCACCACCAGCGCGTAGCGGCGCGCGCCGGCGCCAATCACCACCACCGGCAGTTCCATGCCTTCGGCGCTGGTGTCGCCCAGCTCCAGCACCTGCGAGGCCGATACAAGGCCAAGGTGTTCGCCGCCGAAGTCGAAGAACTGCTTGTTCTCCAGGGTGTGGATGGCGTTCTGCGGCACCTTGAGCACGCGCTCGACCTGCACGATGGGCACGGCGTAAGCCTCGCCCTTGACGTCCACCACCAGCGCGCGCACGATCGATTGCGTCAGCGGCAGCGTGATGTAGGTATGGAAGCCGACGCCCAGTTCGGACTCGATGCGCACCGTGCCGTTTTGCGCGCGGATGGTTTCGTGGACGATGTCCAGGCCGACGCCGCGGCCGGAGATTTCGGTGATGTTGTCTTTCAGGCTGAAGGCGGGCAGGAACAGGAATTCCATCAGCTCCGCCGGCGACATGGAGGCGGCCATCTGCGCCGGCGCCATTTTGCGGTCGATCACGCGGGCGCGGATTTTTTCCAGGTCCACGCCCTTGCCGTCGTCGCTGATTTCGATGCTCAGCATGCCGGCGCGGTGTTTGGCTTCCAGCACGATGGTGCCGGTGCCGGGCTTGCCGGCGGCGATGCGGTCGGCGGCGTTGTCCATGCCGTGGTCGATGGCGTTGCGCAGCATGTGGTTGATCGGGCTTTCGATCTTGACCAGGATGTCGCGATCGACCAGCGTGTCTTCGCCGATGATCTGCAGCTGGACGTCTTTACCGAGGCTGCGCGCGAGGTCGCGCACCATGCGCGGGAAGTGCTGCACACCGTCGCGGAAGGGGCGCATGCGCATGGTCAGCACTTCGTCGACCATGTTTTGCGAGACGGCCAGCAGGCGGCGTTCGTAGGCTTCGATGTCGGCGATGTGTTCGAGGACGAATTGCTTGAGCGGGTGGGTTTTCTGCAGGGCGAGCAGGGATTTTTCCTTGAGGCCGGCGTCGCTGCTGTTGGAGATGGCTTCGTGCAGTTGTTCGATCAGCGAGAACAGGCTGCTCTGGTTGCGCTTGAAGCGCTGCAGGTTTTGCACGAAGGGGTGCATCTGGTGCGCGTTGATGCGCGATTCGCTGGCCAGGGAGAGCAGCTTGTCGAAGTTTTGCGCGTGCTTCATGGGCGCCGGGGCGCGGCGTTCGGGGGTGTCTTCGGCGGCGGCGTTGGGCGGCGCTGCCGCAGCCGCAGTCGCAGCCGCAGTCCCTGCCGCTGGCGCGGGCACGTCATTCCGGCGCACGCCGGAATCCATGCCGAGCGTGCTTTCAGGCGTTCTATGGGTTCCGGCGTTCGCCGGAACGACCGGTGGCGGCGGGGCCAGGCTCACCGGCTCGGGCAGGAAGGCGATGGTATGGATCGCGTTCATGGTGCGCTTGATTTGCTCGCCGTTGGCGGCCAGCCAGCCTTCTACTTCCGCATCCTGCAGGCGTGACAGCTGTAGTATCAAATCCACGCCGGCCAGCAGCACGTCCACCCGGTTGGGCGTCAACGCCAGCTTGCCGTGCTGCGCGGCGATGAAGGCGTCCTCCATGCCGTGCGCCAGCTGCACCACCACTTCCAGTCCGACGATGGCGGCCGCGCCCTTGATCGAGTGCGCCGCGCGCATCATCGACTCCACCGCGCCGGCGTCGTCCCGCAGGCGCTCCATGGCCAGCAGGCCGTCGGTGAGGATCTGCGTCTGGCTGTCGGCCTCCATGCGGAACAGGTCCAGCATGGAGAACTGGCTCAGGTCACCGTTGTTATCGCTGCTCATCGCAAAGTCCTCGCGAGTTGATAGCCGATCAGCGTCTCGTCCAGCACGCCGATGCGCATGTCGTCATGCGTGATCACGCCGGTCAGGAAGCGCGACAGGCCCTTGTTGATGGTGGCGGCGGGCGCCTGCACGCTGCCGCTGGCGTAGCGCAGGATGCCGTGCAGATCTGCCACCGGCAGCGCGTAGGCCTGGTCTTCCCATTGCGTCAGCAGCAGCCGCGCGAAGGTGTGGCGGTGGGTGGCGGCTTCGCCTTCCGTGTCGTCGATGCCGAGCAGGTCGGCCAGCGACATGCAGGGGTACAGCGTGCCGCCGACGTTGACGATGCCGCGCAGTCCCCGCGAGGCCCGGTGCGGCAGCCGGTGCGGCTTGGCGATCGGCGCCACCGAGACGAACATGCGGACCGGCAGCGACAGCCATTCGCGGCCGATGCGGAACACCAGGCAGGAGGCGTCCTGCTGCTGACCGCTGGCGGCGGCCTGGCGGAAGTGCGCGGCCCATTCCTGTTTGTAGTCGACGCTGACGGGACGCGCCAGGTTTTGCTGCGCGGCGTTGGCGTAGACGCCGCAGTTGCGGCAGTGGACGTGCTGTTGCAGCTTGTCGCAACTCTGGTCGCCGTTGACGCCGATGACGTTCCAGCAGTCCTGGACGTCGATCGCGGCGGGGGAGGTGGTTGTGCTCATGGGTTAGCGCCTTCAGGATGCTTGCTGGCGTTTGTAGATGCGGGCGGCGCGGGCTTTCAGCGCGGCGGCGCCGCTGGCGTCGTCGTTGGCTTCGGCCAGCAGCGCCAGGTGGCACAGGGCTTCGTAGTGGTCGGGCTGCAGGTAGATGCAGCGCTTCCAGTAGTCTTCCGCCATCTTGGGCTGGTTGGTCAGTTCGTTCAGCAGGCCGAGGATGAAGTAGGCTTCGGCCGATTCCGGGTGCAACGACAGATGGTCGCGGCAGTGGCGCTCGGCGGCCTTGATGTCGCCCAGGTCGGCCAGGCGGCGTGCTTCGGCCAGCAGGTCGGCGGCGATGACGGGCGTCGGCACTGCCGTCGCTGCCGGCCTGGCCGGTCGGGCCGATCCGGCGCCCGCCGCCGGGGCCGACGGCATGGGGGCGGCGCGCACGGCCGCAGCGCGGTTGCGCGGCGCCACCGCCGGCGCGGACGGCGAAGCCGGCAGCGATGGCAGCGATGGCGCCGAGGTCCGGCCACGCGCGGTGCGCGATGGCGCTGGCGTTGGCGTTGACGCCAGCGATGTTGTCGGCTTGGCGGCGGGCGCCGGCGCGAGGTCCTTCAGCAGGCCGAAGGCCAGGTTGTGTGGCAGCGGCGTAAAGCCGTGCTGGCAGAACGACGGCACCTCGGCGTAGCCGGCGTACAGCTGGCCGTCGTCGGCCAGCAGCGCGCGCAGTTTGGCGATGGCGGCCTTGGTGGTCGGCTTGTCGAAGTAGATCAGCAGGTTGCGGCAGAACACCACGTCGTAATAGCCGGCGCGCGCGGTCAGGTCGAACGCCAGCAGGTTGCCCTGCTTGAAGCGCACCTGCTGGCGGATGTCGTCGTTGACGCGGTAGTCGCCGTCGCCGGCGCTGGTGAAGTGCAAATCGCGGAAGGCCAGCTCCTGCGCGCGGAAGGCGTTGCGGCCGTAGATGCCGCTCTTGGCGCGCGCCACGCAGGTGGGGCTGATGTCGAAGGCGTCCACCTTGAACTGGTCGGGCGGGATGCCGGCGTCGGTCAGCACCATGGCGATGGTGTAGGGCTCCTCGCCGCCGGCGCAGGGAATCGACAGAATGCGGATCTGCCGTTCCGGCTCCGCCGCCAGCCGCGCGCGCACGAAGTCGGTCATGGCGTTGAAGGCTTGCGGGTCGCGGTAGAACCACGACTCCGGCACCACCACCAGCTCCACCAGCGCGGTCATTTCTGCCGGCGTCATTCGCTGCAGATAGGCGTCGGCGTCGGCGACATCGGTTTGCGCCATGCGGTTCTTGATGGCGCGGTCCACCACGGACTTGGACAGATTCAGGCCGGTGGCCTGGCGCAGCAGGGACTGGGCCGGCGTCATGCCGCGCTATCCTGGAACAGCAGCGCGCGCAAACCGGCTGGCAGCAGCTGCGCCAGTTCCACCAGCTGCAGCATGCCTTGCGTGTCGCTGGCCACCTGGCCGAGGAAGGGCGCGGCTTGCACGCCGCTGTCGCTCAACTGATCGTCGCGCACATCCTGCACGCCCAGCACACGCTCGGCGCGCAGGCCAAGCTGGTGGTGGACGCCGTCCGGCGTCACGTAGTCGGCGACGATGATGCGGGTGTCGAAGTGGTCGGCGCCGGGCGGCAGGCCGCTGGCGCGGTTCAAATCGATCACCGGCACCGAGGCGCCGTGCAGGTCCATCAGCCCGGCCACCGGGTCCGGCGCCAGCGGCAGCTGCTTGAGTTCCAGCAGCGGCAGCACGCGCACCACATCGCGCAGGCGCAGGCCGTAACGGTCGGCGCCGATGTGGAAGACGAGGAGTTTCATGCCGCGCTCCGCTTATACCGCCACGGCGAAGTTGGCGACGCTGGTTTGCAAGTCGCCGGCCGCGTACTGCAGCTGGTGCACCGCCTCGCTGGTGGCCTTGAGCGATTCCACCGTCTGCTGGGTGGCGTCGTTCAGCTGCATCATGGTGGCGGTGATCTGCTCGGCGCCAACGGCCTGCGACTGCATCCCTTGCAGCACCACGTCGAACTGCGGCGCCAGCTTCTGCACCTGGTCCATCACGCCGGACAGCTGGTCGGTCACCTGGCGCACCTCGCCCACGCTGCGGCGGATCTCCTCGGAGAATTTGTCCATGCCCATCACGCTGGCCGACACCGCCGACTGCATCTCCTTCAGCATCTGCTCGATGTCCCAGGTGGACACCGAGGTCTGGTCGGCCAGGCGGCGGATTTCGGTGGCCACCACCGAGAAGCCGCGGCCGGCCTCGCCGGCCTTCTCGGCCTCGATGGCGGCGTTCAGCGACAGGATATTGGTCTGGTCGGCCACCTTGGTGATGGTGGTCAGCACGCTGTTGATGTTGGAGGCCTTCTCCGACAGCGCCGCCAGCTTGGCGTTGATCGAGTCGGTGGCGCTGACCATGTGCTGCATGGTGCTGTCCATGCGGCGCAGGTTGTTCTGGGCGTCGGCGGTGGCGCTGGTGGTGTAGTCGGCCACCGCGGTGGCGTCCTCCATGGTCTTCAGCAGTTGCGAGGTGTTGGCCGAGATTTCCTTGGTGGTGCTGAGGATCTCGACGCTGGTCTGCGCCTGCTCGATGCCGGTGGCCTCCTGCTGCTTGGCCGAGGCGGCGATTTCGGTGGCCGAGGTGGTGACCTGGATGCCGGCCTTCTGCACGTTGTTGAGCAGCGCGCGCAGGTTGTCGAACATGCGGTCCAGGCCCGCCGCCAGGCGGCCGATGGCGTCGTCGCCGCTGACCTCGATCTTGCCGGTCAGGTCGCCCGAGGCGGCCTTGGACACCACGCCCAGCAGCGAGTCGACCTTGGCGCGCAGCGCGTTGGTGTCGGCCAGTTCGCGCGCCTGGTTGTCCTGGATGGCTTGCGCCATGCGGTTGAATTCCGTTGACACCTCGCCCAGTTCGTCGGCCGCCAGCACTGCGGCGCGCGCCGACTGGTCGCCGGCGGCGATGCGGTTGACCGCGTGGGTCAGGTTGTTGAGCGGCGACAGCAGCGCGCGCGCCAGCAGCCAGGCCACGCCCAGCGACAGCGCCACGCACACGGCGCCGCCGCCGGTCAGCAGCATGCGCATGGTGTCCTGCAACTGGTCGGAGGCCTTGGAGCGCTCGGCCAGCAGCTGGCGCTCCTCGGCGGCGGCGGCCGCCATCGATTTATAGATCTCGCTGACGCCCGAGGTGTTGTGCGCCAGCGGGCCGGTGCGGCCCATGGCGTCGGCGGCGCCGGGCTTGTCGCCCATCTGTTCGCGCAGCTTGAGCTGGGACTCGATCACCTCGCCGCTCCACACCTTGACCTGCTGTTCCAGCTGCTTGAAGCGCGCCACCTGCACCGGGTTGTCGGCGGTCAGCTTCTGCAGCATGGCGATGGTTTCCGGCAGATCGCTGATTTCCTTGCGGGTGCGCGCCAGCCGGTCCGGGGTGCCGGTCAGGTAATAGCCGCGCGCTTCCACCTGCACCTGCAGCATGTCGTTGCGCAGCTGGTCGATGGCCTGGATCACTTCCATCGTGTGACGGTCCCACGCGTTGGCGTCCTGCAGGCTGCTGAAGCGGTTATAGGCGATGGCCAGCAATACCAGGATGATGGCGAGGATGGCGCTGAAACTCAGATACAGCTTGGTCTTGATGCTCAAGTCTTTAAACATTTTTTCTCCAGGGCAGGCGGGTACCAGATGGCAACTGGCATTCTCCCACACCGGCCAGATTTATGGTGTGTTCAGGCCGCCACCGAGAAGGTGGCGACGCTGGTCTGCAGTCCGCCGGCCGCGTACTGCAGCTGGTGGACCGCTTCGCTGGTCGATTTCAGCGACTCCACGGTTTGCTGGGTGGCGTCGTTCAACTGCATCATGGTTTCGTTGATCTGGGCCGCGCCGACCGCCTGCGATTGCATGCCTTGCAGGACCAGGTCGAATTGCGGGGCCAGTTTCTGGACCTGGTCCATCACGCCGGACAGTTGTTGGGTCACCTGGCGCACCTCGCCGACGCTGCGGCGGATCTCTTCGGAGAACTTGTCCATGCCCATCACGCTGGCCGAGACGGCGGACTGCATTTCCTTGAGCATCTGTTCGATGTCCCAGGTGGAGACGGAGGTTTGGTCTGCCAGCCTGCGGATTTCGGTGGCGACGACGGAAAAGCCGCGTCCCGCCTCGCCGGCCTTCTCGGCCTCGATGGCGGCATTCAGCGACAAGATGTTGGTCTGGTCGGCCACTTTGGTGATTGTAATCAGAACGCTGTTGATATTGCTAGCTTTTTCGGACAAGGCCGCCAGCTTGGCGTTGATCGAGTCGGTGGCCGCCACCATGGTCTGCATGGTGCCGTCCATGCGCTGCAGGTTGGTCTGGGCGTCGGCGGTGGCGTGGGTGGTGTAGTCGGCCACCTTGGTGGCGTCCTCCATGGTCCGCACCAGCTCGCCGATATTGGCTGAAATCTCCTTGGTGGTGCTGAGGATCTCGATGCTGGTCTGCGCCTGCTCGACGCCGGTGGCCTCCTGCTGCTTGGCCGAGGCGGCGATCTGGGTGGCCGAGGTGGTGACCTGGATGCCGGCCTTCTGCACGTCGTTGAGCAGGGTGCGCAGATTGGCCAGCATGCGCGCCAGGCCGGCGGCCAGTTGGCCGATGGCGTCCTCGCCGTGCACGCCGATCTGGCCGGTCAGGTCGCCGGCGGCCGCCTTCGACACCACCACCAGCAGCGCGTCGACCTTGGCGCGCAGCGCGTTGGTTTGCGCCAGTTCCTTGTCGCGGCTGTCCTGGATGGCCTGGGCCATCTGGTTGAAGGCGGCCGACATCTGGCCCAGCTCGTCGCGCGCGATGATCTCGACCCGCGCGCCGTGCTCGCCGCGGGCGATGCGCTCGACCACCGCCGCCAGCTTGCCGATCGGCTCGCCAAGCGCCCGCAGCAGCAGCGCGCCGACGATCAGCGCCAGCACCGTGCAGACGCCGCCGCCGACGATCAGCAGCAGCATCATCGACTGCGACAGCGCGCGGCTGGTGCGGGTGCGCGCGGCCAGCAGCCGCTCCTCGTCGTCGGTGAGGTCCTTGATCATGCGGCGCGCCTCGGCCATGGCGCGGCCGCCGGCCAGCACCGCGTCCGGCGCCACGGCACCGCTGCGGCGCGCCGCCAGCTGCGGATTGACCATGTTGTCCAGCCAGTTGTTGATGAAAGGCGTCAGCCGCTGCAGGCGCGCCTGCTGGGCGGGATTGTCGGCGGTCAGGCGGGTGATGGTGGCCAGGTGGCCGCGCAGCGTGTCTTCCTCGGCGCTGATCTGGGTGGTGACGCTGGCGTCGCCGGTCAGCAGGTAGCCGCGCGCCGAGCTCTGGATCTGCACCATGGCGGTCTCGATCTGGTTGGCTTCCAGCAGCACCTGCAGCGTGTGCAGGTCCCAGCCGCTGGCGGTCGACAGCTTGGTGAAGTTGGCATAGGCCATGGCCAGCAGGACGACGATCAGCGCGACGATGACGCCGAAGCCGCTCGCGAGTTTTTTCTTGATACTGAGGTTGTTCAGCATGGTGGCTCCACTCCCGATCAGGACGTTGGAGCAATGTAGCAAAAAAAAGGCCGCTCAGCGAGAGCGGCCTTGGCCATGCGTGGCGGGATGCGGCTTATTGGCCGCGTTTCAGGCGGGCGTTGGCGGCGATGCGCATGCGCAGCGCGTTCAGCTTGATGAAGCCGCCGGCGTCGGCCTGGTTGTAGGCGCCGCCGTCGTCGTCGAAGGTGGCGATGGTGGTATCAAACAGCGAGTCAGTCTTGGAGTCGCGCGAGACCACGATGACGTTGCCCTTGTACAGCTTGACGCGCACCCAGCCGTTGACGGTCTGCTGGGTGTGGTCGATCAGCGTCTGCAGCGCCACGCGCTCCGGCGCCCACCAGTAGCCGTTGTAGATCAGCGCGGCGTAGCGCGGCATCAGGTCGTCCTTCAGGTGCGCCACTTCGCGGTCCAGCGTGATCGATTCGATGGCGCGGTGCGCCTTCAGCATGATGGTGCCGCCCGGGGTTTCGTAGCAGCCGCGCGACTTCATGCCGACGTAGCGGTTTTCCACCAGGTCGAGGCGGCCGATGCCGTGCTTGCCGCCCAGGCGGTTCAGCTCGGTCAGCACGGCGGCCGGCGACAGCCGCACGCCGTTCAGCGCGACGATGTCGCCTTTTTCGTATTCGATGTCCAGGTACTCGGCCTGGTCTGGCGCCTTCTCCGGGCTGACGGTCCAGCGCCACATCGATTCCTCGGCCTCGGCGCTCGGGTTTTCCAGGTGGCGGCCCTCGAACGAGATGTGCAGCAGGTTGGCGTCCATCGAGTACGGCGCGCCGCCGTTCTTGTGCTTCATGTCGATGGCGATGCCGGCGTCTTCCGCGTACTTCAGCAGTTTTTCGCGCGACAGCAGGTCCCATTCACGCCACGGCGCGATGACCTTGACGCCCGGCTTCAGCGCGTAGGCGCCCAGCTCGAAGCGCACCTGGTCGTTGCCCTTGCCGGTGGCGCCGTGCGAGATGGCGTCGGCGCCGGTTTGGTTGGCGATCTCGATCAGGCGCTTGGCGATCAGCGGACGGGCGATCGAGGTGCCCAGCAGGTATTCGCCCTCGTACACGGTATTGGCGCGGAACATCGGGAACACGAAGTCGCGCACGAATTCCTCGCGCACGTCGTCGATGTAGATGTTTTCCGGCTTGATGCCGAATTTCAGCGCCTTGGCGCGCGCCGGTTCCAGCTCCTCGCCCTGGCCGAGGTCGGCGGTGAAGGTGACGATTTCGCATTGGTAGTTATCCTGCAGCCATTTCAGGATGACGGAGGTGTCGAGGCCGCCCGAGTAGGCGAGGACTACTTTTTTAATGTCGCTCATGATAGATCCCAGTTGGTTGATTTACTGCCGTCGTCCCGGCGCAAGCCGGAACCCATACTCAGCATGGATTCCGGCTTGCGCCGGAATGACGGTGGTGTTACTTGTTCTCGATGCGGCCGAGCAGCAGGTACTCGATCAGCGCTTTTTGAATGTGCAGGCGGTTCTCCGCTTCGTCCCACACCACCGACTGCGGGCCGTCGATGACCTCGGCCGCGACTTCCTCGCCGCGGTGGGCCGGCAGGCAGTGCATGAACAGCGCGTCCGGCGCCGCGCGCGCCATCTTGGCGCTGTCGACGATCCAGCCGTCGAAGGCCTTCAGGCGGGCCGCGTTTTCCTCCTCGTAGCCCATGCTGGTCCAGACGTCGGTGTTGACCAGGTGCGCGCCCTCGCAGGCGTCGGACGGGTTGGCGAAGAAGGTGAAGCGGTCGGTGGACACCAGCGACATGTCCATCTCGTAGCCGTGCGGGGTGGAGACGTTGACGTGGAAGCCGAACACCTCGGCCGCCTGCAGCCACGAGTACAGCATGTTGTTGGCGTCGCCGACCCAGGCCACGGTCTTGCCGGCGATCGAGCCGCGGTGCTCGATGTAGGTGAAGATGTCGGCGAACACCTGGCACGGGTGGTGTTCGTTGGTCAGGCCGTTAATCACCGGCACGCGCGAGTTGGCGGCGAAGCGCTCGATGATGTCCTGGCCGTAGGTGCGCACCATGATGATGTCGCACATGCGCGACATCACCTGGCCGGCGTCTTCCACCGGCTCGCCGCGGCCGAGTTGGGAGTCGCGGGTGTTCAGGTAGATGGCGGCGCCGCCCAGCTGGTGCATGCCGGCCTCGAACGACAGGCGGGTGCGGGTCGAGTTCTTGTCGAACACCATGACCAGCGTGCGGTCGATCATCGGGTGGTAGATCTCGTAGTTCTTGAACTTGCGCTTGATGATATGCGCGCGTTCGATCACGTACTCATACTCGTCCAGCGTGAGGTCGGAAAACTGCAGGTAATGCTTGATCGGTTTTTGCATGGGCATAATGACAACTGACAGAATGGCTACGGCTTAGCCGATCAATTATAAAGGCAATTCGGCGAGTAGGGCTAATTACCGCAGAATATCCTGTCTAGACAGGCACTTAGCGGTGCCCGCACAGGCGCCATCGCGCACGCTGTCAGTTGGAACTCACGCCCCCTTGCGCGAACGGCGGCGGGCCACCATGCCCAGCATGCCGAGGCCAGCCATCAGCATGGCGTAGGTGTCGGCCTCCGGCACGGCGCTGACGGTGATGTTGGCGTTGGGCGCGAAGTCGGCCAGGCGGCCGGGGCCGGCCACGCGGCTGTCGATCGACCACACGGTCCAGGTGTAATCCTTCGGCGCCAGGCCCTTCGACGGCAGCAGCGCGGCCGACACGGTGGAGAAGATCTGGTCGCCAACGATGTGGGTGCTGATGGCGTTGGCGCCGGCGTTGCCGGTGCCGTCGGCGCGCAGCGTGACGGTGGCGTTGAACGTCACGCCTGGCAGGCCGACCGAGGCGAACGGCGCGTTGGTCGAGCCACCGACATCAAGGCCGAACACATAGGCGGCGCCGGCCACGCCAGCGATCGGGCCGGCGGTGGTGGTACGGAAAACAAACTCGTTGGTCGCGGCGTTGTAGGCGACGTCGGCCGACAGCACATCAAACGCCGCGTCATGGCTGCCGGTGTAGACCGACAGGAAGTCGTTGGCCGCGTCGGACACGGCGTAGGCGTTGCCTGCGGCGGCGAGGGCAGTGGCGGTAATCGCTTTCAGGAACATTTTTTTCATGGTGGTCTTCCGGATGTGGTTGTAGGAAGCGGCCTTGGGCGCGCAAACCGTATATTCCCGACAACATGTGAAAAGTTCATGTGTAGGCAAAATTGATGAGTTTGCACGGAGGCAATCTGTTATTCTCAATGTAATGCCAAGGTCGGCCGTCGGCTGACCGTCACGTGCGGAAGAAAATATGACTGCGTTTCCCAACCCGGATGGATCGAAGGCCTGCTCCAGTCAGGAGCGCCGTTTTCAGCTCATGTTTGTGGTGTGCTCCGGCCTGACGGTCCTGGCAGGCACGGTGGCGATCATCGCCACCGGCGCAGGGCCGAGTTTATGGTTGCGTAATCCGGTGATGTGGTGCGTTACAGTCGCACTGTGCGCGCGATTGCGCAGGTGGCGCATGCCGCCACCGTGGTTGCTGGTGGTGATGATCGCCGCGCTCGCGCTGAGCATCCTGGTGGGGCCCCATCAGTCAGGCGTGCATCGCTGGCTCGCGGTCGGTCCTGTGCTGCTGAATATTGCAGCGCTCATCATGCCCGCTGCAATCGTACTCATGGATCGCGGCTGCCGCATGCACGGGCGGCCGGGATATGCGCTGGCCGCGCTAGCGATGGCGGCCATGCTGGCGTGGCAGCCGGACATGTCACAGTTGACAGGCTTGATCGCCGCGGCCGTCATGTGGGCTCTGGCGCAGCGCAGATGGCGATCGCTGGTCTGGATCGCACCAGTCGCATTGCTTGCCTTGCTGATCTGCGCCAGCAGGCCAGATCCGCTTGCCGCCGTGCCTCACGTCGAGGGTATTTTTCAGCTGGCTGCGGACGTGTCGCCCCTGCTGGCCTTGGGCGGCGGGCTCTGCTTATTGCTCACATCCCTCAGCCCGTTGGCTGTGGCGAATGACGTCAACCAGCGGCCGGCGGCGGTGGCCTTGAGCGCGTACTTTTTGGTGTCCGGCTTCGCCTGGTTGTACGGCGCGTTCCCGGTGCCGCTGGCAGGCTATGGCATCAGTTTCATTCTTGGCTGGCTGATTGGTGCCACAACGCTTTTAATTCAACAAGCGAAAGGAAATTATCGGGGACTCACCGGCCCTGACTGATGCTGAGATGACCCCATGAGGTGCGCAGTACAGTTGATATTTCGCGGGCTAGTGATAGATCTGCGCGGTGGCGGCGGTCTGGTTGGCGGGGGCGGTCAGCGGCAGGTCGAGGGTGAAGGTGGTGCCGTCGCGCGAGCTGTGCACGGTGATCAGGCCGCCCATCAGCGAGGTCACGATGTTGTAGCTGATCGATAGCCCCAGGCCGCTGCCGCCCTGGCCCAGCTTGGTGGTGAAGAACGGGTCGAAGATGCGCGACATGTGCTCCGGCGCGATGCCGCTGCCGTTGTCGCGGAAGCTGATCTGCACCCGGCCGTCCGCCGGCGCGTGGGCGCGCAGCCACATGCTGCCGTTGTCCTCGCGCTCGAACGCGTGCAGCAGGGCGTTGTTGATGAAGTTGGCGATCACCTGGCCGTATGGCCCCGGATAGCTGTCCATCATCACCGAGTCCGGCACGTCGACCTCGATGCGGTGGCTGGCGGCGCGGATGCGGTTCATCATGGTGGCGATCACCTCGTGCGACACCTGCGCCAGGTTGAATTCGCGCCGCTGCTCGGTGGTGCGGTCCACCGCCACCTGCTTGAAGCTGTTGACCAGGTTGGCCGCGCTGGTCAGCCCGCGCATCACCAGCTCGTGCGCCTTGCGGGCGTCGTCCAGGTAGGCCGCCAGCGCCGAGCGTTTCAGGCCGCTGCCGTTCATCTGCGCTTCCAGTTCCTCGGTTTTTTGCAGCAAGGTGCTGGCGATCAGCAGGCTGTTGCCGATCGGCGTGTTCAGCTCGTGCGCGACGCCGGCCATCAGCGATCCCAGCGCCGCCAGCTTTTCCTGCGATACCAGCTGGGTCTGCGCATCCTTCAGCTGGCGATAGGCTTCGGCGTTGTCCAGCGCGATGGCGCCGTAAGCGCACAACGTGCGGAAAATCAGCCGCTCGCGCTCGCCGTAGGCCTGCGGCTGGCGGCTCTGCACTGTCATCACGCCCAGCACGCGCTCGCCCACCAGCAGCGGCACGTACAGCGCGCTGGCCATCAGCTGCGTGCCGGGGGCGAGGAAGATGTCGTCCGGGCCGGCGTCGGGCACGTAGATTTCGGCGCGCTCGCGCAGGCTGCGGGCGGCGTTGGCGCGCGGGTTGTCGACGTTGATGGTGTTGCTGGCCAGCGGCTGGCCGTTTTCCATGCCGAACACGCGGCTGATGGTGTCGCAGCCGGGGTCGCACATGTAGATGGCCAGCGAGTCGGCCGGCAGCAGCGCCTGGACGTGGCGGTACAGCGCCTGGAACACGGCGCCGGCATCGAGGTGGGTGGTGATTTCCTGGCCGATCACGGACAGCCGTTCCAGCGTGGCGGTGGTCTGCTGCAGCAGCTCGATGCGGCGCGCCTCGGACGCCGCCAGTTCACGGTGGTGGAAGCCGGCCGCGCGCGCGTGCTCGGTCTGGTGCTGCACCTGCATGGCGATGGCGCGGTTGGTGGCGTCCTGGCTGTGGGTCTGGGCGCGCGCGGCGGCCGCCTGCTGGGCGGCGAAGTAGGCCTGGCGGTAGTCGCCGATCAGCGCGTATTCGCGCGCCAGCGCCTCGTGCAGGTCGGCCGGCAGCGTGTAGCCGTTGATGTGGCCGGCCACGGCCAGCGCCTGGTGCAGGAAGTGCAGCGTGGCGTTGGGCTCGGTCATGCCGGGCGGCGGCGGCAGCGGATGGCGCAAGTGGATCAGCGACATCACGCGCAGCGCCGCCACCTGCTGGTAGCGGTCGGCCTGCGCTTGCGCCAGCGTGGCGGCCTGCTGCGCCATGAACAGCGCGTCCTGCGGCCGGTCGAGGAAGCACAGCGCGTGCGCCTGGCCGCGGCGGGCGATGCTCTGGAAGTCGGCGTGGCCGAGCGCGTCGCCGCGCGCGGCCAGCTGGCGGAAGGCGTCCAGCGCCACCGCGTAATTGCCCTGGTCGAGCGCGAGGTCGCCGCGGTATTGCAGCGCGGTGGCGTAGCTGCGGGCGCCGGCCAGCGGCGCCAGGATCTGCATTGCCTCCTGCAGCAGCTCGGCGGCGGCGTCCAGCCGGCCGAGGCGGCGCAGGCTGTCGGCGGTGTGGGTCAGGCAGGCGCCGATGCTGCGCGGCCAGCCGGCCGGGCGCGCCAGCTCCAGCGCGCTCTCCATCCATTCCAGCGCGGCCTCGTGGTCGTTCAGCGCGGTGAAGTCGAGGCCGATGTTGATGGCGGCGGTGATGGCCATGCGCAGCTGGCCGGTTTCCAGCGCCGCTTCGTAGCAGTGCAGGTTGTGGCCGGCGGCGGCGCCGAAGTCGCTGACCTGGCTGGCGGCGATGCCGTAGTAGTCGTAGATCCAGCTGGCCACGCCGGGCTGGTTTTCCTCGGCCGGGGTGAAGCGCTGGCCCCAGCGCTGTTGCGCGCTGGGCAGGTCGCGCAGCACGGCCCAGCGGGCGTTGACGGCGTCGGCAATGGCGCAGCGCTGCAGGTCGCCGGCGGCGCGGGCGGCGGCGGCCATCTGTTCCAGTTCGGTTTCGGCGCGGTCGTGGTGGCCGTGGTCGATGGCGATCCAGGCGCGCAGCCAGTGGGCGTCGGCGCAGCCCAGTTGCAGGCGCAGCGCGGCGAAGCGCTGGCCGGCCTGCACGGCCAGGTCGTCGGCGGCGGCCAGCTGGCCGGCCAGCCACGCGGCCTCGGCCTGCACCAGTTGCAGGCGCGCCGCCAGCGCGGCCTGATCGTCAGCGGGGAGGGCGGCCTGGTCCAGCAGCGCCTGCGCCTCGGCCGCCAGTTGCAGCGCGCGCGGGGTGTCGCGCTGGCGCAGATGCCAGGCCAGCGGCAGCAGCGTCGGCAGGCGCGCCGGCCCCCGCTGGGACGGCAGGGTGGCCTCCCAGTCGGCTAACGCGTCGTCCAGCGCAAACATGTCCATCGGCTTCCCCAGGATACTTGCTCCAAGGCATTATAGACGCAAGCTTGTAATTAATACAGTGTCTGTGATGACTCGTGCAATAGTTGTGCGTACAGCGTGTGGCGCATTTTGGCGATCTTGCCTGCCTCGACCGCGGCCAGCACCGCGCATTGCGGTTCGATCAGGTGGCGGCAGTTGTAGAACTTGCAGTGGCCCAGGTACGGCGCAAATTCTACAAAGGCGCGCTCCAGCATGCCCTCGGTCAGATGGTAGAGGCCGAATTCCTGGAAGCCCGGCGAATCGATGATCGCGGCGTCCGGCCCCAGGTCCGGCAGCGTGTACAGCCGGGTGAAGGTGGTGGTGTGCTTGCCGGTGTCCAGCGCGGCCGAGATTTCGCGGGTGGCGATGTCGGCCTCCGGCACCAGCAGGTTGATCAGCGAGGACTTGCCCATGCCGGACTGGCCGATCAGGATCGACGACTGGCCGGCCAGCAGCGGCCGCAGCGTGGCCACCGCCTCCTCCGGGCGGGCGGTGGCCGACACCTCGTGCACCGGGTAGCCTAGCGCGGCGTACGGCGCCACCCGTTCGCGGGTGCGCGGCAGGGCCTCGGCGACGTCGGTCTTGTTGAGGATCAGGTGGGCCTGGATGCCGGCCGCCTCGGCCGCCACCAGCGCGCGCGACACCAGGTCGTCGGTGAAGCCGGGCTCGGTGGCGACGACGATGAACAGCTGCGTCAGGTTGGCCGCCAGCAGCTTGGACTTGTACTGGTCCGAGCGGTACAGCAGCGTCTTGCGTTCCGCGATCTGGTCGATCACGCCCTGGTCGGGCGAGGTCAGCGTGATGTGGACGATGTCGCCCACCGCCACGTTGGTCTTCTTGCCGCGCGTGACGCACTGCAGCTTGCGGCCGTCCGACTCGGCCAGGTAGTGGCGGCCGTGGGCGGCGATGATGACGGCGGTGCGCTGTGCGCTCATGCCTGCGCCTCGTACAGCGCGCCGGCCTTGGCGGCGCAGATGAAGTCGTTGTCGGTCAGGCCGTGGGCCGAGTGGGTGGCGTAGCGCAGCACGCAGGTGTTGTAGGTGACGGTCATTTCAGGGTGGTGGTCTTCGTTGTGGCTGAGGTAAGCCACGGCGTTGACGAAGGCCATGGTGCGATAGTGGTTGCGGAAGCCGAAGCTGCGCGTCAGCCGGCCGCCGTCGAGCGACCAGTCCGGCAGCAGCGCCAGCAGGCGCGCGGCGGCGGCCGCGTCCAGCGCCGCCGTTTGCGGACGGCTGCGCGCGGCCAGCAGCGCGGCGACGGTGGTCGTCATGCGGCCGCCAGTTTCAGTTGGCGGATGCGCACGCTGGCCGGCGGGTGCGAGTCGTAGAACGCCGAGTGCAGCGGGTCGGGTGTCAGCGTCGAGGCGTTGTCCTCGTACATCTTGACCAGCGCCGACACCAGGTCGCGGGCGTCGGTGTGGCGGGCGGCGAAGGCGTCGGCCTCGAATTCGTGCTTGCGCGAGCCGAGCGAGGCCAGCGGCGCGAACAGGAAGGTGAACACCGGCAGCACCAGCAGGAACAGCAGCAACGCCATGGCGTCGTTGGCCTGGCCCGGCAGCAGCAGCGGGTTGACGCCGAGGCCGTCGTAGAACCACGGCTGCTGCTTCAGGTAGCCGAGCACCGCCATGAAGCCCAGCGACAGCACGAACAGCATGGCCATGCGCTTGACGATGTGCTTGAGCTTGAAGTGGCCCAGCTCGTGCGCCAGCACCGCCTCGATTTCCTGCGGCTGCAGGCGCGCCAGCAGCGTGTCGAAGAAGACGATGCGCTTGGTGGCGCCGAAGCCGGAGAAATAGGCGTTGCCGTGGGCGCTGCGCTTGGAGCCGTCCATGACGAACAGGCCGCGCGAGGCAAAGCCGACGCGCTTGATCAGCGCCTCGATGCGGCTTTTCAGCGCCTCGTCGGCCAGCGGCGTGAACTTGTTGAACAGCGGCAGGATCAGGTTCGGCGCCAGCGCCATCATCAGCAGCTGGAAGCCGGTCCACACCAGCCACGCGTACACCCACCACAGGTCGCCGGCCTGGGCCATCAGCGTCAGGATCACCCACGCCAGCGGCAGGCCGAGGGCGGCGCCGATGGCCGTCGAGATCGCCATGTCCTTGAAGAACAGGCCCTTGCCCATCTTGTTGAAGCCGAAGCGCTGCTCCAGGCCGAACTGCTTGTAGTAGTCGAACGGCAGGTCGATCAGGCCGGAGATCAGCGCGAACGCCGCCAGCAGCGCCAGCTGGTAGACCATGCCGGGGCCGGTCAGCTGGAAAATCTGCAGCGACAGCCACTGCAGTCCGCCCAGCAGCGTGAAGCCGAGCAGCACCAGCGTGTTGACCATCAGCGTCAGCAGGCCG
This sequence comes from Duganella sp. 1224, assembly GCF_013408245.1. Classification (GTDB taxonomy): domain Bacteria; phylum Pseudomonadota; class Gammaproteobacteria; order Burkholderiales; family Burkholderiaceae_D; genus Rugamonas. The sequence continues at coordinate 2,660,402 of NZ_JACBYS010000001.1, read as the reverse complement.
TACTTGGTGCGCGCGACGGTGTAGTCGGCAGCCTTCTGGTGGGCCGCCAGTGGTATCTTTTCAGCAAATTCCGCCGGCACCGCGTGGCGGTGGGCCAGCACGTGGCGCAATTGGCGCGCGGCCAGCCAGAAGCGCACCAGCAGCGTCAAAATGATGAAAGATACGAACAAAATCGAAAACGCGAGTGAATACATTCTGTGCCTGTGAGAAAATGGCAGATTCGGATTAATTTAGCCAAGAGAAGAGAATTATGTCACAAGCTACTGCATTGCCAGAAGGTGGCGCCGCCACGCCGCGCCAGAACGAATTCAACCTGGTGTGGGTGGACATGGAAATGACCGGCCTGGAGCCGGACACCGACCGCATCATCGAGGTGGCGATGGTGATCACCGACATGCACCTGAACGTGCTGGCCGAGGGCCCGGTGTTCGCCATCCACCAGTCGGACGAGACGCTGGACAAGATGGACGCCTGGAACAAGGGCACGCACGGCCGCTCGGGCCTGGTCGACCGGGTCAAGGCATCGACCGTCACCGAGGCCGAGGCGGAAGAAGAGCTGATCAAGTTCATGAAGCAGTGGGTGCCGAAGGGCAAGGCGCCGATGTGCGGCAACACCATCGGCCAGGACCGCCGCTTCATGGTGCGCTACATGCCGAAGCTGGAGGCTTTCTTCCATTACCGGAATATCGACGTGTCGACGCTGAAGGAACTGGGCAAGCGCTGGAAGCCGGATATGGTCAGCGGCTTCAAGAAGGCGCAGAAGCACACCGCGCTGGCCGACATCGTGGAATCGATCGAAGAGCTCAAGTACTACCGCGAGCACTTCATCAAGCTGTAATGCGCCGTTCGCTGCTGGCGCTGGGCGCCTGCTTCGGCCTGAGCCTGGCCGTTGCGTCGCAGGTGCAGGCGCAGCAGCAGTTCAGCTTCAAGGACTGGGCGGTGGGCTGCGACAACACGCGCCATTGCGATGTCGTCGGCTACCAGGCCGAGGACGCCGAGCCGGCGGTGTCGCTGTGGCTGGGCCGCGATGGCGGCGGCAGCGCGCCGCTGCAGGCCAAGCTGAGCGCCATGTCGGCCGACGACACCGGCCTGCTGACCATCCGCGTCGGCGATGTCGTCATCAGCGGCATCCAGGAAGACCTGACGGCGGCGCAGATCGCCCGCCTGCTGCCGGCCATGAAGAAGGCGGACGCGGCGCAGGTGTCCGACGGCAAGCACCAGTGGCTGCTGTCGCTGGCCGGCTTGAACGCGGCGCTGCTGAAGATCGACGATCTGCAGGGCCGCATCGGCACCGTGACCGCGCTGGCGCGTCCGGGCGACAAGCCGGCCAGCACCGTCCCGGCAGCGCTGCCGGCGCCGCAACTGCGCGCCGCGCCCGTGCCCAGGCCGCGCGCCAGCGATGCCGCCTTGCTGCCGCAGTTGCTCAAGGCCATTCCGCTGGGCGATTGCAGCGATGATCTCAACACCGACTCGTTCAGCGAGGTGCACCGGCTGTCGGCCACGCAGCTGCTGGTGCTGCGCGAATGCGGGCGCGGCGCGTATCAGTCTTCGTTCACACTCTGGCGCGTCAACGACCGCAAGCCATACGCGCCGGTGCAGCTCAAGTTGCCGGCGGCCAGCGGCCAGCCGCGTGACGAGATCCTCAATCCGTCGTTCGACAACGGCGTGCTGGGCTCGTTCGGCAAGGGGCGCGGCATCGGCGATTGCGGCAGTTTTCACCGCTGGCTGTGGACGGCCGAAGGCTTCCAGCTGCTGGAGGCGTCCGACGGTCCGATGTGCCGCGGCATGCCGGGCGGCGGCTACACGCTGCGGCTGTGGACCGCGAAAAAATAGACATCGCATCAACGCCGGCCCCGCCGGCGTTTTCATTTGTGGTGCTGTGCCGCACGGTGTGCGCGGGACGGCTGGGCTAGAGTCCGGCTGTCTCCTTTCATTGTGCGCGCCATGAACCGATCTTCCCTGAAATTGCTGCTTGCCGTGCCGCTGTTGCTGACGGCGCTGGCGGCCTGTTCGCCGCTGAGCGCGCTGAATGCCTTGTCGCCCGGCGGCGATGCCGACCGCACGACCGATCTGGCCTATGGCGACGGGCCGCGCCGCAAGCTGGACGTCTACCGCCCGCGCAACGCGCACGGCCCGGCGCCGGTGGTGGTGTTCTTCTACGGCGGCAACTGGGTGGCCGGCGAGCGTGCCGATTATGCGTTTGTCGGGCGGGCGCTGGCGTCGCGCGGCATTGTCGCCGTGATCGCCGATTACCGGCTGCATCCGGAAGTCAGCTATCCGGACTTCCTGCGCGATGCGGCGCAGGCGGTGGCATGGGCCAGGCGCGAGGCGGCCCGCTACGGCGGCGATCCGCAGCGCCTGTATGTGATGGGCCACAGCGCCGGCGCTTACAACGCCGCCATGGTGGCGCTGGACGGCCGCTGGCTGGCGGAGCAGGGCATGGCGCCATCCGACCTGCGCGGCTGGATCGGACTGGCGGGGCCGTACGACTTCCTGCCGATTGAAAATCCGACCACCAAGCCGGTGTTTCACTTCCCCGACACGCCGGCGGATTCGCAGCCGCTGCGCCATGTGACGGCGACGTCGCCACCGGCGCTGCTGATCGCGGCGCGCGAAGACCGGCTGGTCGATCCGGCGCGCAACACCGCCAGGCTGGCGGCCGCGCTGCGGACGCAGCGCGTGCCGGTGCGGGAAATCTACCATGACAAGGTCAGCCACGCGACGCTGGTGGCGTCGATCGCCGCGCCGCTGCGCTGGCTGGCGCCCACGCTGGACGAGGTGGCCGCGTTCGCGCGCTGAACCGCGCGCCGGGTTTTTCTTGTTGGCATTATCATTTGTGGATATCAACTTATTAACAATGATCTGCAGAAACCATGTCCGACATCCTGGAACCCGTGCCGCCGGTCGTCTCGACCGAGTCGCCGCCCCCTGAGAAAAAACCGCGCCGCCGCTGGGGGCGTTATGTGCTGTATGTGCTGGCCACGCTAGGCGTGCTGGCGATCGTGCTGGTGGCAGCCGCCTACTACCACGCCAGCCGGGGGCCGCAACTGGTCAAGATTGACGAGGCCTACGCCATCGACGAATCGATGACGCGCAACTATGGCAAGTATTCGCCGGAGAAAAAAGGCTATCTGTACGTTGACCAGAACAATGAACCCTACCTGGTGCGGGTGGTGCAGCAGGCGCGCATCGAGGCGGTTGGCGCCAGCGACGAGCTGTATTTTGTGGCCAGCGGCACCTCGCTGAGCGGCAACGCCGGCCAGTTCTACGGCGTGTTCCAGATCCGTTCGGACGGCAAGGGCGGCGACGGCCTGGTTGAAGTGGCGGAGCCGCTGCGCTACGACACGACGGCGCCGATCACGCCGGAAAAAGTGCGCTTCGAGGCGCTGGCGGAAACCACCTGGGGCTGGGTGATCAAGACCCAGAGCGGGCTCAATCCGAAGCAGGAGCGGGTGACGGTCTCCAACGTGGTGCTGGCGCCGCACGGCGACCGCATCGCCGAACTGGCCACCTTCCGCGCCTCGGCCGACGCCGATCCGGGCAGCGACTGCGCGCAAGCCAACGCCGAGCACGCCGAATGGGAAAAGCAGGTGGCCGAGTACTACAAGCTGTCGGCCGAGGCGTCAGCGGAGCAGACCGCCGCCGGCGAGGGCCTGGTCGACAAGGAACCGCTGCGCTGCGAACACGCGCGCTGGACCTATGCCACGGCGCCGGTGATGGGCCCGCTGCCCGGTCCGCTGACGGTGACCGCCAAGGGCACGCAATACGGCGCGCCGCTGGAGGCCAGGAGCTGGAAGATCATGTTCGACAGCAAAGCCTACGTCTACAACGTGCCGCCGGAGCTGGAACCGGAAGACGCGCAGGGCGACTGACGGGGTAGCGCCTGCTTTCACCCCGGACGAAAGGGTCAGACCCCTCTGGGGTCTGACCCTGGCCGCAGCGGTGTGCGGGTCGCCGTGGTGCCGTCAGCAGTCACTGCCACAGAGCAGCAACGGCACCCCGCGCGCCCAGCGGTTGGACGACAGCGAAAACGTCAGCGCCCGCACCTGGTGATACCAGCCGGCCGGCACGTACAGCATCTGGCCCGGCTGCACCACCACCTCGATCAGCGCGGCCTGGCGCGCCAGCGGAAAACGCTGATAGTCCGGCGCCTCGGGATCGAACGGCGAGCCGAACAACATGGCGCTGGCTTCCTTCGTATACAGAAATTCGTCGTGGTGCGGCGGCGCCAGGAAGATGCGCTTGCTGCCCCAGATCTGCGCGAAGATGTTGTCGTCGTAATCGCAGTGCAGCGGCGTGACGGTGCCGGCCGGGCCGACCCAGAAGCGCGCCGGCCCCATCTTGTCGAACCACGTCGGCCAGTGGCACTGGCTGTTCAACTCGCGCAGCTCCAGGTTGCCGAGATAGGGCGGCAGGCCCTCGGTGCGCTCGGCCAGGTCGAGATACTCGGCCATCGTCATGTCCTGCATGGCGCGGTCCGGCGCAAAGGCGGTGTTGATGTAATCGCCCACGCGGGCGCGCACCGCCATGTGGCCGTAACGCTGGCGCAGCAGCGCCGGCGTCTGCGCGCTCAGCGGCCAGCGGCTGACCACGCCGTCGATCAAAAAGGGCTGGCCTTGCATGGCGCGCGCGCGGAAGGTGGCCGCCGTCAGCCCGCGTACGCGCGGCACGTGCGGCAGCGGCGGCAGCGCGCGCGAAGCCTGTTTGATCGCCTCGCGCATCGCGTGTATCGAACTGACGCCGCGCACCTGGGCGTCGCGCTGCTCGCGCGCCAGCTTGTTGGCGGCGGCCTGTTCCGGCGTCTCGGTGGCCAGCACGCGCGGCGGCAGGTTGTTTTGCTTTCTTAACATCATCAATGACTGTGGTAGGGCTGCCGCCATTGTAGCGCCGGCTCACTGGCAGACAAAGGACACCACGTCGTCGGCTTGCTGTTCGCGCAGGGCGGCGGTCAGTGCGCACTGCCTGGCCTCGGCCGGGATTTTCTTGGCCAGCAGCACGCGGGAGTTGCTGTACACGCATGCCATCCAGTATGGCGCCGAGTCCGGCGGCAGGCGCCACAGCGTGACGGCGGTGCGGGCGGTGGTGGTGGTCGCGTCCGGCACCAGGCTGCCGTCCTCCGCCGGATGGTCGGCGTACACCGCCACCGTCTGCAGCGCGGCGGGCGGGAGGCCGTGGTCGGTGACTTGTTCCCACGCGCGGTCCGCGGTGCGCGTGGTTTGCTGGATATCGATCTGCCGGGGACAGTCGAATGCGACCGCGGTGGCCAGGCCGAGCAGGGCGGCGATGAGCATGATCACTCCGATGACGTCGAGGGATCTCTTTTATATCGCCGCGCCCGCCGCGCGGTATTGATGCCGATTGACCCGGTGGCGAATTGCGCCTCAGTCCGCGAAGGCTTGCCACACCAGCCAGGCGTTGGCGGCCGAGATGATGGCAAACAGGAACCACGCCAGCGCCGTGGTCCACCAGGCGTTGACGAAGTTGCCCATGATGCGGCGTTGCGACGTCAGGCTGACCAGCGGGTACATGGCGAACGGCAGCTGCATGCTCAGCACCACCTGGCTCAGCACCAGCAGCTTGCCGACCGAGTGTTCGCCCAGCACGATCACGCCGATCATGGCCGGCACCAGCGCCAGCCCGCGCGTGATGGCGCGCCGCTGCCAGCACGGGATCTTCATGTTCAAAAAGCCTTCCATGATGACCTGGCCGGCGATGGTGCCGGTGAAGGTCGAGCTCTGGCCGGACGCCAGCAGCGCCAGGCCGAACAGGATGGCGGCCAGCGCCGTGCCGGCCACCGGTTCCAGCAGGCGGTAGGCGTCGTCGATGTCCAGCACGCGGTCGTTGCCGGGCTGGTGGAAGGCGGCTGCCGCCAGCACCAGGATGGCGCCGTTGATCAGCAGGGCCAGCAGCAGCGACACGACGGTGTCGATGCGCGACAGGCCGATGGCCTGCTGTTTGGCGCTGTCATGGCGCGCCACCACGCGCGTCTGCACCACCGACGAGTGCAGGTACAGGTTGTGCGGCATCACCGTGGCGCCGAGGATGCCGATGGCCAGGTACAGCGGCTCGCGCGACGACAGCGCGCTGATCGACGGCACCAGGCCGGCCGCCACCGCGTGCCAGTCCGGCTGGACGAACACCAGCTCGGCAAACAGGCAGATCGCCACCGTCAGGATCAGTCCGAGCACGATCGCCTCGACCTGGCGGAATCCCTTGCCCTTCAGGCCCAGCACGATCAGGGTGTCGAGCGCGGTCAGCGCCACGCCCACCGGCAGCGACACGCCCAGCAGCAGCTTGAACGCCAGCGCGCAGCCCAGCACCTCGGCCAGGTCGCAGGCAATGATGGAAATCTCGGCGAAGCCCCACAGCGTCTTGCCGACCGCCGGCGGATACTGCTCGCGGCAATGCACGGCCAGGTCCTTGCCGGTGACGATGCCGAGCCGCATGCTCAGGCACTGCAGCACAATCGCCGCCAGGCTGGACAGCACGACCACGAACAGCAATTGGTAGCCAAACTGCGAGCCGCCCTGGATCGCCGTGGCCCAGTTGCCCGGGTCCATGTAGCCGACCGACACCAGCAGGCCCGGCCCGGCGAAGCGGACGATTTTCTTCCAGAACGGATCGCCCTCGGGCACGCTGACGGTGCCGGCGACTTCGGATGGACAGAACGGCGCGGTGGCCGTGGTGGGCAGCTTGAAGGGGAGGGAAAACATAGGCATCCTGAACAAAGATGCCTGAATTCTACTTTAAGACAGAGGGACCCGCCCTCTGTCATTGTGCCGATCGGGCCGGTGTTACGCCTGTTCGGCGCCGTGGCACTTCTTGTACTTCTTGCCGCTGCCGCAAGGGCAATCGTCGTTGCGGCCGACTTTCGGCTCCTCGCGCTTGACGGTCTCGACGCCGGCCTTGCGGCGCGGCAGCCAGAACTTGTAGATGTTGGGCAGGTTGGCTTCCAGTTCCAGCGCCAGCTTGTGGGCCTTGACCGGGTCTTCCACCAGCGCCAGTTCTTCCTCTTCGATTTCGTCGGCGCCCAGCAGGTAGATCGGGCGCATCAGGTCGGCCACCTCGGAATCCCAGATCGGATCCCACGAGCCCGGACGCAGCTCCATGCCTTCCCAGAAGCCCCAGCACCAGGCTTCGGCGTTGATCAGGGTCTGGCCTTCGTGCTCGTGCTCGACGAACAGCGGCTCAAATTCCTTGGGCGCCACCTCGAACGTCACCAGCACCTCGTTCATGAAGCGCATGATCAGGTGGATGATGCGCTGCTCTTCCTTCTCGTGCTTGAAGGTGGGGACGTCGCTGTCTTCCTTGCCCCAGATTTTTTTCAGCCACTCGGCCGGCATGATGGCTTCCGGGCCGATGGCGATGGCGGTCAGGTAACCGTGGAGCATGTCCATGGTCATCGCGTCTTCGGGCGTGCGGTCGGACAGCAGGAAGTTGTCCAGTTCGTCGAATTCTTTTTCGCTCAGGGGCTGATCGAGTTGCATAACTTGCTCTTTTATTTGGGGGAAGGCGCTAGTATACACGCCCGCGACGCTTACAATGGCGCTTATGACTGCACCTCACCCTTATTCCGCGTTGAGCCCGGATTGCGTGCTCGACGCCCTCGACAGCATCGGCCTGCGCGGCGATGGCCGCCTGTTGGCGCTGAACAGCTATGAAAACCGTGTCTACCAGGTCGGCATCGAAGACGACAAGCCGCTGGTGGTCAAGTTCTACCGTCCCGGCCGCTGGAGCGACGACGCCATCCTCGAGGAACACGCGTTCACGCAGGAGCTGGCCGGCGCCGAGATTCCGGCCGTGCCGCCGCTGGCGCTGCACGGCGCCACCTTGCACCGCTACGACGGCTTCCGCTTCGCCGTGTTCGCCCGCCACGGCGGCCGCGCGCCGGAACTGGGCGACCCGGCGGTGCTGGAGTGGACCGGGCGCTACATCGGCCGCATCCACGCGGTGGGCGCGGCCAAGCCGTTCGCGCACCGGCCGGCGCTGGACATCGACACTTTCGGCACCGAGCCGTGCGCATTCCTGCAGACCCATGACTTCATTCCGCCGGACCTGAAAGCCGCGTACGCCGCCATCGCCGAGCAGGCGCTGGACGGCGTGCGCCGCGCCTACGACCGCGCCGGCGAGTTGCCGCAACTGCGCCTGCACGGCGACTGCCACGGCGGCAACGTGCTGTGGACCGACGCCGGCCCGCACTTCGTCGACTTCGACGACGCGCGCATGGGACCGGCCATCCAGGACCTGTGGATGATGCTGTCCGGCGAGCGCGCCGAGCAGGTGCGCCAGATGGGCGACATCCTGGCCGGCTACGAGGACTTTGGCGACTTCAATCCGCGCCAGATGCACCTGGTGGAAGCGCTGCGCACGCTGCGGCTGATCCATTACTCGGCCTGGCTGGCGCGGCGCTGGGACGATCCGGCCTTCCCGGCGGCTTTCCCCTGGTTCAATACCCAGCGCTACTGGCAGGACCGCATCCTGGAGTTGCGCGAGCAGGTGGCGCTGATGGACGAGGCGCCGCTGCCAGTTTGAAGAAATAGCGGGGTTTTCCGCTTCTGCTTGCGGCTAGGGTTGCCGGTTGGCTACATGATAATGAGAGCTCGGAAAACCTCTCAGCGAGACTCTCATGCAAGCACAACTGGTCAAACAAGAACGCGACGACGCCACGCTGCTGCCATTGCCGATGGCCACCGTGCATGCTGAAGACACCGCCGTCCCGGCCCAGCTGCCGCGCGCGGCGATGGAAATGAAAGCCATCCAGGAAGCGATCGCCCGGGTCGAAGCCGAAGCCAAGGCCGCCTGCGCTGCCGAGAGCCGCGCCCACGCCGAGGCGCGCGCCCGCGCGCTGGCCGAAGACCGCGCCGCCATGGACGCCGCCGCCGCCGCTGTCGCGCTGCAGAACGCGCAGGCGTCGGAAGCGGCGATCGCCGCCAACAAGGAGCGCCTGGAATCGCTGCGCGCCGCCGCCCAGGCCAGCGTCGCCCGGCTGGACGCGGTCAAGCAGGAAACCGCCGAACTGCGCGCCCGCGCCGAGGCCGACAACCAGATCCGCCTGGCCGCCGAGGAGCGCGCCAAGGCCGAACAAGAAAGCCGCAAGCGCGCCCACGAACAAATCGCCACCGAAGCCGAGCTGGCCGAGCAGGCATCGCGCGCCGCCGCCGAGCTGCAGGCGGAGACCGAACAGGCCCGCCTGCAGGCCGCCGAGCGCGTCGCCGCCGTGCAGGCCGCCAAGGAAGAAGTGGTCGGCATCGCCTCGGCCGACGCCCGCGTCGCCACGCTGGCGCGCGAGCGCGAGCGCCACGCCGCCGCCGCCCGCCAGACCGCGCAGCAACTGGCCGAAGCCGAAGCCGAAGCGCTGGAACTGACCAAGCAGCGCGAACGCGCCGACAAGATCGCGCTGGAAGCCGCCTTCAACCGCTCGGCCGCCGAAGTGCGCGCGCTGGAAGAGGCGCGCGCGCTGGCCCACCTGGAGCAAGAGCGCGAACAGATCGCCCTGGCCAAGGCCGAATCCGAGCACAGCGCCGCGCAATCGCTGCGCCTGCGCCTGCAAACCGAAAAGGAAATCCGTGACGCCGCCATCCACCGCGAGCGCATGGAAGCCGTGGCCGCCGCCAGCGCGCAAGCGCGCCGCGAGGCCGACGCCCGCATCCTGGCCGCCACCGAAGCGCGCATCGAAGTCGACAACCAGCTGCGCGCGGTCGCCCTGGCCCGCGTGCAGGCGGAAGAAGAAGCCGAACTGGCCACGCTGACCAAGGTGGAAGCGGAAAGCGCCGCGCTGGACCAGGCCAGGCAGCGCCAGGCGGCCGACGCCGCCGCCGCCGAAGCCGCCCGTGCCGACAGCCTGGAACAGCAGCGCGCGATGGACCTGGCCAACGAGCGCGCCGCGCTGTCGCGCGCCGCCGCCGAGCTGGCCGCCAGCCAGAACGCCGCCGAGCAAGCCGAAATCGCCACCCTGGCGCAACACGTGGAAGCGCAGAACGCCGCCAACGTGCTGGCCGCCGAACGCGCCGGGCATGCCGCCGCGCTGCTGAAGGCCGAGCAGGAGCGCGGCGCCGCCGAGCAGCAAGCCATCGCCGCGCTGAAAGACAAGCTGGACGCCGAACAGCGCGCCACCGAAGCCGCGCAGCAGCGCGTCATCGCCGAGCGTGAACAGACCGAAGCGCTGCGCCAGCAGCAGGAAGCCGAACAGCGCCTGGCCGCCGCCGCCGCACAGGAAGCCGAAGCCGCGCGCGTGATGGCGGCGCAAGTCTCGGCTGAAGCCGAACAGAAAGCCATCGCCGCGCAAGCGCTGGCGGTGCAAGCCCGCCTGGCGGTCGAACTGGGCGCGGTGCACGCCGAACGCGCCCGCGTGGAGCAGGAAAAGGCCGACAAGGCCGAGGAACTGCTGGCCGCCGAGCGCGAATTCATCGACACCGAGCGCAAGTCGCTGGCGCTGATCGACCAGAAACTGACGCAGCAGCGCATCACCACCGCCTCCGAGCTGCGCGCCTCGCAAGCGATCGCCGGCCGCCTGGAAGCAGAAAAGAACGTCGCCGCCAGCGCCCGCCAGCGCGCCGACGAAGCGCAAGCCGAAGCCGAGGCGATGCAGCAGCGCGAGCAGGCCGAGCGCGACGCCGCGCAAGCCATGGCCGACAAGGCGGCCGCGCAGAAAGCGCTGCTGGAAACCGCGCAGGCGCACGCCGCCATGCAGCGCAAGGTGGCCGACACCACGGCCGCGATGACGACCGCCAAGCAGCAACTGCTGGAACTGGAAACCCGGCGCCTGGCGGCCGCGCAAAAAGTGCTGTCGGCGGTGCAGGCGAAAGTGGCGGCCGAGGAAGCGCTGGCCGCCGACGGCAACATCGCCACGCTGGACGAAGCTCGCGCCCGCAAGGAAGCAGCCCGCCAGCTGCAGCCCGCCGAAGCCGGCAAAGCCGTCTGGCGCGCCCGCTAACCAGGCGCGGCATCTCCCTGGTGCCCAGGTATTTGCTACGTCATTCCGGCGCAGGCCGGAATCCATACGCAGCAAGCGTCATCTCTCACGCCAGCGTTCTATGGGTTCCGCCGTGCGCCGGAACGACATGCCCGACTGAGCGGGCCGGCGTTTAGAAACTGTAGCCGAGGCCGGCGAGGAAGAGGTCGGCGTCGCGGTGGTAGTCGCTGACCACGCGGTTCCATGTCGCTTCCGCCACCACCCGCCTGGTCAGGTGGTAGCGCCCGCCAATGCTGACCAGCCCGGCCTTGTGCGAGCGCTGGCCTTCGGCTTCCGGCACCTTGGCGTTGAAGTAAAAGCCCGCGCCCATGCCGATTTCCACCGTCTGACTCAGCGAACGGATCAGCCACAGCTGCGTGGCCACGCCGTTGCGCTTGCTTTGCGGCGTGTTGCCTTCGTTGATGGCCGTTACCGTCCAGTCCACATAGCGGCCGACCGCGCGCCGGTATTCAATCGCCGCGATCCGCGCCCGCTCCGAGTCCAGGCTGTTGGTGATGCCCTGGCCGGCCATGACGGTGATCGCTTCGTCGGTTGCCGCGTCTTCCTTGTGCAGCTTGTCGCCCTTGACGCCGTTGAACTGGTAGCCGACGCCAAACACCAGCGAGGTGGTGGCGTCCTTGCCGCTCGGCGCGATGCGGTTGATCTGCACCTGGTTGTACCAGCGGCTGTCCGGGTAGTGGTAGGTCGCCTGCACGCTGTAGATGCCGGCCCAGCCGTGGTCATTGGTGTACTTGGTCGGGCCGTCGCTGTGCAGCTCGGTCGTGTCGAAGTAGTAGTACTGGCCGGCGCCGGCGCCGAAGGTCCAGCCGGGCTGGTTGTAGCCGGTCCGCAGCCACACCTGGGCTGCCACGCCGTCGCGGTGGTGATCGGTCGGGTGGCCTTCGTTCAGGTAGCTCAGGCTCAGCGCCAGGTGGTCATTGACCGGATTGGTGAACGATACGGCGCCGGTGAAGGTACGCTGGTGGGATGCGTTGACGCGCAGCGCCCCGGCGTAGCCGGTCAGTTCCTGCGCCGGTACGCTGGCTGCGGCGACCAGCGCCACCGCACCTAAGAGAATTCGTTGCATGGGGATTAATTGATGTCCGGCAAAGGGCTGAGTGTACCGGAAATCAAAAAAAGCCGTCCTACGATAGCGAAAACGGCATTATTGCCATATTGCTATGGCTGGACGGCGACCTTGATGATGTAATACTCGGTTTCACCGAAGCACTGGGTCGGCACGCCCTTGTGCTGGGCGTAGGTGAGGATGACGCGCTTGCCAGTGGCGGCGGTCAGGTCCTTGGCGACCTGCGGGTCGCGCACGCTGAATTCGAACTTTTCCGGAATCGCGCCCGGCATCGAGGTCAGCAGGATTTCGCCTTCCCAGGTCTTGCACACCCAGCCGCGCGTGGAGAATTTTTGCAGGTAGCCGGCGCGTTCGCCATCGGAGTAGGAGACGTGCAGCATGGCCCAGGTGTAGGCGGCCAGCAGCAGCAGGGCGGCCACCAGCAGGCCGAGGAAGGTCAGGAATACGCGTTTGGATGTGGTCATGGTGAGCCCGGTGGTTGCGACGAGGGGATGGTATCACGCGCCGTTGCGGCGCTTGTAGCGCACCGACGACCACAGCGACACCGCGATGAAGGCCACGCCGGACAGCCCGGTGAACCATTCGGGAATGTGGTACTTGACGCTGGCCAGCATGATCAGCGCCAGGATGCCGATGGCGTAGTGGGCGCCATGCTCCAGGTAGACGTATTCGTCCAGCGTGCCCTTGTGCACCAGGAATACCGTCAGCGAGCGCACGAACATGGCGCCGATCGCCAGCCCCAGCATGATGATGACGACATCGGTGGTGATGGCGAAGGCGCCGATCACGCCGTCAAAGCTGAACGAGGCGTCCAGCACCTCCAGGTACAGGAAGCCGCCGAAGCTGCCCTTGGCAACGGTGGCGACGATGGGCGCCACGCCGGCCTCGGTGGTGTCATCGTCATCGTCCTTGGGCTCTTCCTCCTCCAGCAGCGAGCTGATCCAGCCGACCGCCAGGTAGACGATGACGCCGACCACGCCGGCCACCAGCACCTTGTATTGTTCGCCGGCCGGCACCAGCGCCACGCAGCCGAACACCGCCGCCAGCGCCAGCAGCACGGCCAGGCTTTCGCTGCCGTGCTGGCCCAGTTTTTCCTCGATCCAGCCCAGCCAGTGCAGCGCTTTCTGGTCGTCGAACAGGAAGTTGAGGAACACCAGCAGCAGAAAGGCGCCGCCGAACGCGGCCACCTCGGCGTGCGCGCCGGTCAGGTACTTTGAGTACAACTCGGGCGTGGTGGTGGCCATGTGCCACACTTCCAGCAGGCCGAGGCCGGTGGCCATGGAGACGATCAGCAGCGGGAAGATCAGCCGCATGCCGAACACCGCCACCAGGATGCCGACCGTCAGGAACAGCTTGCGCCAGAATTCGTTCCAGTGGCGCAGCACCGAGGCGTTGACCACGGCGTTGTCGAACGACAGCGATACTTCCATGATGCCCAGCACGGCGGCCACCCACAGCGCCTGCGCCAGCCCGCCGGCGCCGCCATGGTTGTAGCCCCACCAGCCGGCCAGCGCCAGGAGGATGAAAGTGACGGCGAAGGAAATCCTGAAGTGTTGCATGGTTGTCTTTATTGAAATGGGGGCAATGGGGTGAATTTTATATTACTTGCTTCCGCCGCTGGGGGGCCATCTGCCATAATGTCGCCACAAAAATGTTAAGGATATAACGATGGACATCGCTTACCTCGTCACGCCGCTGATTACCTGGATCACGGTGGGGCCGATCAAGTTTCTGATTAATAGTGTCAAAGCGCGCAAATGGGCCTTTAATCTGGTCGGCAACGGCGGTTTTCCGAGCAATCACAGCGCCGTGGTGTCCAGCATGGCGACGCTGATCGCGCTGCGCGAGGGCATCGGCCATCCGGCCTTCGGCGTGGCGGTGACGTTGTGCTTTATTGTCATCATCGACGCCAACAGCCTGCGCCAGCACGTCGGCAAGCAGGCCGCCGCCATCAACCGCCTGGCCGGCGAGGATGGCGGCCACAAGTGGCTGCGCGAGCGCATGGGCCACACGCTGGTGGAAATCGCCGGCGGCCTGGCCACCGGCATTGCCATCGGCCACCTCGTCCACGCCTGCTTCGGCCGCGGCTAAGCCCGCCAGCGCCGGGCCGGACCGTGTCCGCCCGGCTGTCCGCTAGCGGACACATCTCCCTCCCCAGCTTTACCGTTCATCCCCGTATTCGGCATTTCAGCCACAAATTCTGCCGTCCGTCGCACTGTGATTGACCTGATAACGCTGGTCGCGGATACTCCGTGCCCTGTAGTCTGGCTAAAATTTTAAGAAGCACTTCAATACTTCTCGGAGAACTTTATGTTGCGCAAAACCCTGTTCGCTCTTGCCATTGCCTCTGCCCTGGTGGCTTGCGGCAAATCAGCCAAGGAGCCTGAGAAAGGCGCCAGTGCTTCCGCCTCGGCCAGCGCAGCCAAAGACGAGAAAAAAGTGACCTTGCAGATGGCGCCGGAAGACACGCTGACCATCCAGTCCGACGCGCTGGCGTCCGGCCCGGTCATCACCGGCTCGATCCAGCCCGAGCGCCGCGCCGATCTGCGCGCCGAAGTCGGCGCCATCGTCATGCAGGTGCTGAAGGAAAACGGCGAAACAGTGAAAAAGGGCGACGTGCTGCTGCGCCTGGACGAGACCTCGATCCGCGACAGCCTGACCTCGGCCGAGGAGGCCACCCGCGCCGCCGAGCAGACCCTGGCCCAGACCCAGCGCATGTATGAGCGCCAGAAAACCCTGTTGGCGTCCGGCATGGTGTCGACCACCGCGCTGGAGGACGCCGAGGTGCGCCGCAACAACGCCCAGAGCGACCTGGCGGCGGCCCGCTCGCGCTCGGTGTCGGCGCGCCAGCAGCTGACCCGCACCGTGGTGCGCGCGCCGTTCGACGGCATCGTCAGCGAGCGCAAGGTGTCCAACGGCGACACCGCCCAGGTTGGCAAGGAGCTGATCAAGGTGATCGACCCGTCCAGCATGCGTTTCGAGGGCCTGGTGTCGGCCGACAAGATCGGCGTGGTCAAGGTCGGCCAGCCGGTGCTGTTCCGCGTCAACGGCTACCCCGACAAGCAGTTCAACGGCAAGGTCAAGCGCGTCGACCCGGCCGCCAACGCGGTCACCCGCCAGGTCGAGGTGCTGGTCGACTTCGCCGACAATGTGCGCCCCGGCGTGGCCGGCCTGTACGCCGAGGGCCGGGTCGAGGCGCAGACCACGTCGTCGCTGATGATACCGCCGTCGGCGCTGGTGCAGGCCGGCGACAGCAACTATGTGTGGCGCATCAAGGGCGGCACGCTGGCCAAGGTGCCGCTGACCATCGGCACGCGCGACGAGCGCACCGGCCGCTGGCAGGTGCTGAGCGGCCTGCAGTCGGGCGACATGGTGGTGCGCGTGCCGGCCTCCGGCTTCAAGGATGGCCAGAAAGTCGAACTCAGCACGCCGAAGGCGGTGGCCTCGGCCTCGACGCCGAAAGTGTCGGAAAAATAAACAGGATAAATCGCCATGTTCCTCTCAGATTTTAGTGTCAAGAAACCCATCGCCACGATCGTGCTGATCGTCGCGATGATGTGCCTGGGCCTGATGGCCCTGAGCAAGCTGCGGGTCAACCAGAACCCGGACGTCGAAGTGCCGTTCATCGTGGTCAACATTCCGTACCCGGGCGCCTCGCCGGAAACGGTCGAGCGCGAGATCATCAACCGCCTGGAAAAATCGCTGAACTCGATCACCGGCGTCACCGAGATCAACAGCACGGCGCAGGAAAGCGCGGCCAGCATCTTCATCAAGTTCTCGTTCAACAAGAACCTGATCGAGGCCTCGGACGAGATCCGCAACGCCATCGCGGCGGTGCGCTACAAGCTGCCGACCGAGATGCGCGAGCCGATCCTGCAGCGCATCGACCCGTCGGCGCAGCCGGTGATGCAGCTGGCGCTGTCGACCAGCACCCAGACCCACGCCGAGATCTCGCGCCTGGCCGAGGACAAGCTGGCCGACCGCTTCCGCAGCATCGACGGCGTGGCCTCGGTCAACATCGACGGCTCGCTGAAGCGCGAGCTGAGCGTGCTGCTGAAGGCCGAGAAGCTGCGCGAATACAATGTCTCGGTGGGCGACGTGGTCAACGCGCTGCGCAACCAGAACGCCAACGCGCCGGTGGGCAAGGTGCGCGGCGACCTCGACGAGAAGAGCATCCGCCTGGTCGGCCGCATCGAGCGGCCGGAGGAGTTCCAGCAGGTGGTGGTCAAGCGCAATGGCAGCGAGCTGGTGCGCCTGTCGCAGGTGGCCACCATCGAGGACGGCTTTGCCGAAGTCAACAGCCTGAGCGTGCGCTCCGGCAAACCCAACGTCGGCATCTCGATCACCCGCTCGCGCGACGCCTCGACCGTGACGGTGGCCAAGAAAATCCGCGACATGGCCAAGGAAATGCAGAAGGAAATGCCGGCCGGCACCAAGCTGGAGGTGACCGAGGATGACGGCGAAAACGCTGAGAGCAGCCTCAACAACGTGATCGAATCGCTGGTGTTCGGCGCCGGCCTGACCATCTTCGTGGTGTACGCCTTCCTCAACTCGTGGCGCTCGACGCTGATCACCGCGCTGTCGCTGCCGACCTCGGTGCTGGCGGCCTTCATCGGCGTCTGGCTGTGCGGCTTCACGCTGAACTTCATGACGCTGCTCGGCCTGTCGCTGGCGATCGGCGTGCTGATCGACGACGCCATCGTGGTGCGGGAAAACATCGTGCGCCACATGCAGATGGGCGCCGACCGCCGCACCGCCGCGCTGAAAGGCACGGCCGAGATCGGCATGGCGGTGGCTGCCACCACCTTCTCGATCATGGCGGTGTTCATTCCGGTGGCCTTCATGCCGGGCATCACCGGCGAATGGTTCCGGCCGTTCGCGCTGACCGTGACCTGCTCGGTGGCGGTGTCGCTGGTGATTTCGTTCACGCTGGACCCGATGCTGTCGGCCTTCTGGGGCGACCCGCCGGACCACCACGACGCGCCGCGCCGCGGCATCGAAAAGTATTTCGCCAAGTTCAACCACTGGTTCGACCACCAGTCCGACCGCTACGGCCACGTGATCGCCTGGGCGCTGCACCACCGCCGCTCGATGGCCGTGATCGCCATCGCCACCTTCGTCGGCGCGCTGTTCCTGCAGGGTAAATACGGCGGCGCCAGCTTCGTGCCGGCGTCCGACTGGGGCACCATCGCGATTGACGTGCGCACGCCGTCGTCGTCGTCGCTGGAATATTCGCGCCTGAAGCTGGAAAAGGCGGCGGTGATCGCGCGCGGCATCAAGGAAACCAAGGAAACCAATAGCTACGTCAACCTCAGCGGCGGCCGCATCTATGTCGACATCGGCAAGAAGACCGAGCGCAAGCGCGGTGCGGTCGAGGTTGCCAAGGAGCTGCGCGAGAAGCTGGCCGGGCTGGTCGGCGCCGAGTACACGGTGCTGGACGACCTCAGCAATGGCGCCCGCAAGCCGGTGCAGATCGAATTCACCGGCACCGATTCGCGCAAGCTGATGGAAATCACCAACGCCTTCATGGACCGGCTGCGCCGGGTGCCGGGCGCGGTCGACGTCGGCCTGTCCGAGATGGATCCGAAGGACGAGCTGCAGATCGTGCTCAACCGCGGCCTGGCCAACTCGATGGGCATCGCCACCGGCGACGCGGCGCAGGCCCTGCGCGTGGCGTTTGCCGGCATCGAGGTGGGCGACTGGGTCGACCCGACCGGCGAATCGCGCGACGTCGCGGTGCGCCTGGCGCCGGAAGACCGCACCAGCGCCGAGAACATCGAGCGCCTGCCGATCTCGGTGGTGGGCACCAACCAGATGGTGCCGCTGGAGCAGATCGCCGAGGTGACCATGGGCAAGGGCCCGTCCACCATCAAGCACAAGGATGGCAAGCGCGTCATCACCGTCACCGCCAACGTCGAGGGCCGCTCGCCGGGCGAGGTGACCACCGACGCCATGAAGCTGGTCAAGGACATCGACTTCCCGCCCGGTTACGGCCTGGCGCTGGGCGGCGCCGGCAAGGACATGCAGGAAGTGTTCGGCGCCATGGCGATCGCGCTGGTGGCCGGCGTCGGCCTGATGTACCTGATCCTGGTGATGCAGTTCGGTTCCTTCACGGCGCCGATCGCGGTGATGCTGTCGCTGCCGCTGTCGCTGATCGGCGTGGTGCTGGGCCTGCTGGCCACCAACAGCACGATTAACCTGATGAGCCTGATCGGCGTGATCATGCTGATGGGCCTGGTGGCGAAGAACGCCATCCTGCTGCTGGACGCGGCGCGCAAGCGCCAGGAGGAAGGCTTCAGCCGCGAGGACTCGCTGATGTACGCCGGCCGCATGCGCCTGCGGCCGATCCTGATGACCACCTTCGCGCTGATCGCCGGCATGTTCCCGGTGGCGCTGGGCCTGGGCGAGGGGGGCGAGTTCTACCGTCCGATGGCGATCGCTATTATCGGCGGCACCATCACCTCGACCCTGCTGACCCTGCTGATGGTGCCGACCTTCTACGACAGCATCGAGATCAAGAAGGACAGCGCGCTGCTCAAGCTGCAGCGTCGCGCCGAGCGCTACGGCATGGTGCTGGCGGTGCTGTCGATCGTGGTCGAGGCCATCCTGTTCCTGGTGCTGCTGCGCTTCGTCTACCGCTCGGTGATGTGGTTGGTGCGCAAGGTGCTGGGCCGCAAGACGCCGCCGGCGCCGCCGGCCGAGCAGGAACGAAAAATTGCCTAAAGAAACAATTGCTTAACTTAAAGAAAGGGCCTGCGGGCCCTTTTTTTACGCTCCCGATGCAGAGCAAGTGCTCGGTTTCAAGGTCTTAATTAGTATTCGCCCTCTAACGTCTTGCCTTTTGCGTTGTTTTATTTGTGTAGTATGCTGCTGGCCTTCCCGTACCGCACGAGTCCGGGACTATAACCAATTCATAAAGCGAGACCTTCATGCAGCCCAAATACCTCCCCCTGATCCTGGCCGCCGCCCTCGGCACCCTGTCGATGGGCGCCAACGCGTCCGGTTACCGTTTCGGTTCGCAGAGCATTTCCGGCCAGGGCACGGCCGACGCCAACGGCGCCGAAGCGGCCGACGCCTCGACCATCTTTTACAACCCGGCCGGCCTGAGCCGCCTGGACGGCACCCAGATCAGCGTCGGCGCCACCGTGGTCGTGCCGCACTCGACCTACAACGACACCGGCTCGACCCACTTCACCGGCGCGCCGACCGGCGGCACCCCGGCCAAGGACTACGCGCCGGATTCGGTGACCGCGCCGTCGCTGTACGTCAGCAAGAAGCTGAACGACCAGTGGACCGCCGGCCTGGGCCTGTTCGTGCCCTACGGCGCCAAGCTGAACTACGGCGACACCTGGAACGGCCGCTACGCGCTGTCCAACATCAAGCTGGAAGCGATCACGCTGAACCCGTCGGTGGCGTGGAAGCTGAATGAACACCACGCCTTCGGCTTCGGCATCGACGCCGAGTTCATGAAGGCCGAACTGGGCCAGGCCGTGGACGTGCCGGGCTCGATCGCCGCGCTGTCGAGCGGCGCCGGCGCGGCGCAGGGCGCGCTGCTGATTCGCCAGATCGCCGCGCTGGGCGGCAACCCGGCGCTGCTGCGCACGGCGGGCGACGCCCACGGCGCCAACGACGGCAAGGACTGGGGCTGGGGCTTCAACCTGGGCTATATGTACACGCTGGACGAGAACACCCGCTTCGGCCTGGCCTACCGCTCGTCGGTGGCGCACTCGCTGAAGGGCAGCACGGTCTGGGACTTCTCGAAGGTGACCAGCGATCCGATCGTCAACCAGGTGCTGCAGGCCGCCTCGCACAAGGCCAACTCGGCCGCGCTGGTGCAGCTGCGCACGCCGGAAACGCTGTCGGCCAACGTGTTCCACCAGTTCAATGCGAAGTGGGCCGGCATGGCCGACGTGACCTTCACCCGCAACAACCGCATGGGCGACCTGGACATTCAATTCCCGGGCACCGGCGAAGGCGCGGAAGTGATCCGTCAGCAGTGGAAGAACACGGTGCGCGTATCGCTGGGCGGCAACTACGCCTACAACGACAACCTGACGCTGCGCGGCGGCATCGCCTACGACGAGTCGCCGGTCAAGAGCGCCGAGCTGACCCACCCAGCGCTGCCGGACAGCGACCGCATGCAGTACTCGATCGGCGCCAACTGGAAGCTGAGCCCGCGTTCGTCGATTGATCTGGCGTACAGCTTCCTGGACTTCAAGGATGCCAAGATCAACTACACCAACCTGTGCAACCCGCTGGCCACCAGCTGCACCGGCAACGGCGAAACCACGCGCGGCTTGTACCAGACCCATCTGTCGCTGATCGGCCTGTCGTACAACTACAAGTTCTAACGCGCGCAGCACCCCAACCGAAAGGGTCTGACCCCGTACGGGGTCAGACCCTGGCCGCAGCGGTGTGCGGGTTGGGGGTGTGCCGCATGCTATCGCTGGTTGGCGCCACCGGAAGGCGGTGTCTGCTGTTGCGGCGGCGGTGTGGTGCTTCCAGTGCCCGTGCCACCGGTCGCGCTTCCCCCGCCAGCCGGCGAGCCGCTGGTGTCGGGGGTGGCGGTGGTGGGGGATTGCGGCTGGTCCGCCGGACGCTTGTTGCAGGCGCCCAGCAGCGTGACCGCCAGCGCCGCGCCCAGCAGCATCTTGATGGAGTGGGAAAGCGTAGTCATCATTTCTCCTTTCAGCTAAAAGAAAAAATTAGACCCCGCTGGCAGGCCGGCGGTTCCCTGCCTTGTCAGGCGGCCTTGCGCTCGCTGTCGAGCGGCGGTTCGACGTCGCTGTTGAAGACCGCCACATCGGTCTCGCCCAGCACCCGGCTGGCCACCGCGCCGGCGGTCACCGAGCCGCTGACGTTGAGCGCGGTGCGGCCCATGTCGATCAGCGGTTCGATGGAAATCAGCAGGCCGGCCAGCGCCACCGGCAGATTCATCGACGATAGCACGATCAGCGCCGCAAACGTGGCGCCCCCACCCACGCCCGCCACCCCCACCGAGCCTATCGTAATAATCGCCAGCAGCGGCGCGATGAAGCCGATGGTAAACGGGTCCACGCCCACGGTCGGCGCAATCATCACCGCCAGCATGGCCGGGTAAATGCCGGCGCAGCCGTTCTGGCCGATGGTGGCGCCAAACGAGGCGGCGAAGTTGGCGATGCCTTCCGACGTGCCCAGGCGCTGCGTCTGCGTCTGCACGCTCATCGGAATGGCGCCGGCGCTGCTGCGCGAGGTGAAGGCAAAGGTCAGCAGCGGCAGGATTTTTTTGGTCCAGCGCAGCGGATTCAGCCCCAGGCCGGAGACGATCAGCAAGTGCACCACGAACATCAGCAACAGCGCGCTGTACGAGGCCAGCACGAAGTCGATCAGGTGCAGGATGTCGGTATAGCTGGAGGTCGACACCACCTGCGCCATCAGCGCGAACACGCCGTACGGCGTCAGCCGCAGCACCAGCGTGACGATGCGCATCACGATCGCGTGCGCCACCTGGATGAAGCGCTCGAACGAGGCGTAAATGTCCGGCTTTTTGTCATGGATGCCGGTGGCGGCGATGCCGATGAACACCGAGAAGATCACCACCGCGATGGTCGAGGTCTTGCGGCCGCCGGTCAGGTCGAGAAAGGGATTGGCCGGAATAAAACTCAGCAGCATGCTCGGCAGCGAAATCGCCTGCGCCGTCTCGACCTTGCCCTGCAGGTAGACGCCGCGCGCGATGTCGGCCGCCGAAGCGGTCAGGCCGACCGCGCTCAGGTGGAACAGCTTGGCCATGACGATGCCGATGCTGGCGGCGATCAGCGTGGTGATCATCAGCGTGCCGATGGTCAGCGCGCTGATCTTGCCCAGCGAGTTGATGCCCTTCAGCTTGAGGATGGCGGAAATGATCGACACCATAATCAGCGGCATGATGATCATCTGCAGCAGCTTGACGTAGCCGGTGCCGACGATGTCCAGATAGTCGCTGGTGGTCTTCAGTTCGGCCGAGCCGGCGCCGTAGATGGCCTGCAGCACCGCCCCCAGCACCACGCCCAGCCCCATGCCGGTGAAGACGCGCACCGAAAACGAGCCGTGCCGGCGCTGCTGCGCATACAGCAGACCGATCAGCGCCAGCGCCGCCAGCAGATTGAGGATCACATTGATTGCCATGGCTGTCCTTTACGACTTTGTTGTAACCGATCGTGCATTTTATCTGCGCTCATAAATGGTTTAGCGAATATTTGGCTATATAACTATGCGAAATCGGTATATAGAACTGTTGTAAGTTGTTTTCTTTAAGCAATTAAATAAAACTACACGAAGGTTGTAGGCGTACAATTTAGCTCTCACTTTTCGAGGAGCGCGTCGCATGGCTACTGCAAACATGAAAGTTGGTACCCGGCTCGGCCTGGGTTTCGGACTGGTGCTGGTGCTGCTGTTACTGGTGGCCATGCTGGGCGTGTTCAATATGAGCACGATTCATGCCAAGCTGGAAAGAATCGTCAACGAAAACGCGGTCAAGACCGAGTTGGTCAACGAGATGTCGGAGTCGGTCCACATCGTCGCCCGCGTGGCGCGCTCGGTGGTGCTGCTGAACGATGAGGCGGCCATCCGCACGGAGCTGGAAAAAGTCAGCAAGGCGCGCGCCAACTACAACGCCTCGGTCGAGCAACTGGGCAAGATGCCGGCCACGGCCAAGGGCATCGAGATCCGCGCCCGCATTCTCGACCTGCAAAAGACCGCGCGTCCGCTGAACGACAAGGTCTTCGAGCTGGCGCTGCAGAACAAGGATGAGGAGGCCACGCAGGTGCTGATGAAGCAGGCGGGCCCGGCCACGCAGGTCTGGCAGGACACCATGGACGAATACGCGGCGCTGCAAAAGGCCACCAACCAGGCCGACGCGGCCGAGGCGAGCGCCGCCTACCAGCGCGCGCGGGTGCTGATGCTGGTGTTGAGCGGGCTGGCGATCGCGGTCGGCGCGGTGGCGGCGGCGCGCATTGCGCGCGGTCTGTTGCGCCAGCTGGGCGGCGAGCCGGATTACGCGGCGGAGATCGCTGGCCGCATCGCCGCCGGCGATCTGACGGTGTCGGTCGATACCCGCAACAACGACACCCACAGCATGCTGCACGCGATGAAGATGATGCGCGACGCGCTGGCGCGTATCGTGGCCGAGGTGCGCGTCGGCACCGAGACGATCGCGTCGGCGTCGAGCCAGATCGCCAGCGGCAACCAGGACTTGTCGGCGCGCACCGAGCAGCAGGCCTCCAGCCTGGAGGAGACGGCGTCGTCGATGGAGGAGCTGACCAGCGCGGTGCGCGCCAACAACGACAACGCGCGCCAGGCCAACCAGCTGGCGCAGTCGGCGTCGGCGGTGGCGCAGCAGGGCGGGGCGGTGGTGTCGCAGGTGGTGGATACGATGGGCGCCATCAACGATTCGTCGCGCAAGATCGTCGACATCATTGCGGTGATCGACGGCATCGCCTTCCAGACCAATATCCTGGCGCTGAACGCGGCGGTGGAGGCCGCGCGTGCCGGCGAGCAGGGGCGTGGTTTCGCGGTGGTGGCGTCGGAGGTGCGCACGCTGGCGCAGCGCTCGGCCTCGGCCGCCAAGGAGATCAAGGAGCTGATCGGCGATTCGGTGGAAAAGGTGGAGATCGGCAGCAAGCTGGTGGAGCAGGCCGGCCAGACCATGGATCAGGTGGTGGCCAGCGTGCAGCGCGTGACCGATATCATGGCGGAGATTTCCACCGCCGGCGACGAGCAGAGCGCCGGCATCGAGCAGATCAACCAGGCGGTCAGCGAGATGGATACGGTGACGCAGCAGAACGCGGCGCTGGTGGAGGAGGCCGCCGCCGCGGCAGAGGCGATGCAGACTCAGGCGGCCAACCTGGAGCAGGTGGTGAGCATTTTCCGGCTGGAGGGCAATCACGGCGGCGCCGCGTCCGCGTCGACGTCCCCAGCGGCGCGCGTGCCAGCGCCCGGGTCTGCGCCGGTGACCAGGCCGACGGCGGCGCGGCTGGCGGCGGTCAAGCCGGCCCGGCCAGCGATGACGCGCCCGGCGCCAGCGGCGGCGGTGGCCACGCCGGCCAAGCCGCAGAAACGCCTGAGCACGGTGTCCAGCGGCGACGGCGACTGGGAAGAATTCTGACGGCGGGCGCGGCCGCCGGCGTGGTCGGCGCGGCTTACGCCGTCATCCACAAATCGAAGCTGGTGGCGCCGTTGCCGGTGGCCGCCAGCCGGTAGGCGAAGCCGTGGCGGTTGAGCACTTCGCGCACGAACAGCAGGCCGATGCCCTGGCCGCCTTTCTTGGTGGTGAAGAACGGCGTGAACAACTGCCGTGCCGGCACCTCGCCTAGCAGGTCCGCGCTGTCGATCACCGACAGGCGCACGCGGCCGCCCTCGTGCGCCAGTTCGAAGACGATGCGCCGTTCATTGCCGGCGCCGGCGCTGGCTTCCACCGCCTCCATCGCATTCTTGACCACGTTCAGCAGCGCCTGTTCCATCAGATGCCGGTCCATGGCGATGGCCGGCACCGCGTCGCAGCGGCCCCAGGCGATGCTGATGCCACGGCTGCGGCATTGCTCGCGGTACAGGTAGAGGATGTCGTCCATGATGTCGTGCACGGCGGCCGGGCGCAGTTCCGGCGCCGGCATCTTGACCACGCGCGTAAAGCGCTCGATGAACTCGCCCAGGCTGGCGTTGCGGCGCTGCACCGCCAGGATCGCCGTGCTGAAATCTTCGCTGTCGCGCGCGGCCAACTGGCTGCGGTAATACAGCAGCGAATCCAGTACCGAACCGGTGGCCGCCACCGTGTTGTTGACCTCGTGCGCCAGCACGCGGATCAGCTTGTCGTAGGTGGCTTTTTCCGAACTTTCCAGTTCCTCGGTCAGCTCCTCGACCAGCAGGAAGTGGCGGGCGAAGCCGCGATCGTAAAAATGGCCGCGCTGGCCCCGGTAGCGGCGGCCATCGGTGTCGGTCAGCAGTTGCGATTCGCCCAGCGGCAGCGCGTCCAGCTGCGCCAGCAGGCCGGCGTCGCCGGCGTCCGCCGCCTGCGCGCGGTCGGCCAGCGTGGCGCCGCGCGCGTCGTGCAGGCCCGGCAGCGCTTGCGCGCTGGCGTTGAGCAGGCTGATGCGGCCGTCGAAGTCGAACACGATCACCGCGCTGGGCGTGGCTTCCAGCAGCTTGTCGAGAAAACCCTGCTGCTCGCCGATCTGCAGGCGCTCCTGGTACAGCGCGCCCAGCATGGTGTTGAATAGCTGCACCAGCTCGTTCAGTTCCTGGTCGGTGCTGTGTTGCAGGCGGGCGGCGTAATGCTGGTCCTGCAGCAGGTCGTGGAAGTGGCGCGTGTAGCCCAGCGGCTCCAGCGCGCGCCGGATCAGCCGTACGCCCAGCGCCAGGCTGAGCAACACCAGCGCCTCCAGCCCCAGCATCAGCGCCGGCTCGGTGCGGAACAGCACCACGGTGATTCCGAGGAACAGCAGATGCGCAGCGATCAGATAGGCGTACAAGCGCCAGCGCAGGCTCATGGCGGCGCTTCGCCATCCGGCGCGCCGCCGAGGCCGTGCCGCTCCAGGCGCCGGTACAGCGCCGTGCGGCTCAGTCCCAATGCCTTGGCCACGCGCGAGATATTGCCGTGGTGCTGTTCCAGCGCGTGCGCAATCATGTGGCGCTCGACCTGTTCCAGCGTCATGCCGTCCACGCCCAGCCGTTGCGCCCCCAGCGCGCCGCCATGCTCGTGCTGCTCGGCGGCCACGAAGTCGGCCTGCCGCAGCTCGCTGCGGCCGACCAGCAGCAAGGTGCGCTCCAGCGTCTGCTTGAGCTGGCGGATATTGCCCGGCCACGGCTGCGCGCTCAGCCACTCCAGCGCCTGCGGCGCGATCGTCGCCGACGGCAAACCGTAGCTGGCCGCCACTTCGCCAAGGATGTGGCGCGCCAGCAGCGGAATGTCGCTGCGCCGCTCGCGCAACGGCGGCAGGCGGATGGTGATCAGGTTGAGCCGGTAGAACAGGTCTTCGCGGAACTCGCCGCCGGCCACCAGCTCGGCCAGCTCGCGATTGGTGGCGGACACCACGCGCACGTCGGCCTTTTCGCTGCGGCTGGCGCCCACCGGCTGGTAGGTTTGGTCCTGCAGCACGCGCAACAGTTTGACCTGGTCGGCGCGATTCAGTTCGCCGATCTCGTCGAGGAACAGCGTGCCGCCGTTGGCGCTGGCGATGTGGCCCTTGCGGTCGCTGCGGGCGTCGGTAAAGGCGCCGCGTACGTGGCCGAACATCTCGCTTTCAAACAGCGTGGGCGTGATCGCGCCCATGTTGATCTTGACGATGGGCTGGCTTGCGCGCTGGCTGTTGCGGTGGATGGCGTCGGCAATCAGCTCCTTGCCGCAGCCGCTTTCGCCGAGGATCAGCACCGGCGCGCGCGTGTTGGCCACCTGGCCGATGGTGGTCAGCACCTTCAGCAGGCGCGGATGTTCGCCGACGATGCCGCCGAAGTCGAACTGCGCGTCGAGCGCCTGGCGCGCGGCGCTGCCGCTGGCGGCCGGCGCGGCCGGCGTGGCCGCCTCCAGCGTGGTGCGGATCAGCTCGGCCAACTGGGTGTTGTCCCACGGCTTGGTGAAGAAGTTGGCGGCGCCGGCCTGCATGCCGCGCACCGCCAGCGCGATCGAGCCCCAGGCGGTCATCAGCAGCACCGGCAGCGCGGGCTGCGCGGCGCGCAGCTCGGCCAGCAGTTGCAGGCCTTCCTCGCCGCTGGTGCGCAGCGAGAAGTTCATGTCCTGCAGCACCAGGTCGACCGGTTGCTGCTGGATCAGGGCCAGCGCTGGTTGCGGGCCATCGGCGCACAGGGCCTCGTAGCCCGACTGCTTGAGCAGCAGGGCCAGCGACACCTGCACCGCGCTGTCGTCATCGACTATCAGTATGCGTTGCTTGCGGGTAGAGTCCATTATTTATTCGTAGTGCAGCGCTTGCGTCGGACTCAGGCGCGCGGCGCGCCAGCCGGGGTACAGCGAACATAGCAAGGATAGCAGATAGATCACACTGGCCGATAGCGCGGCGGCGATCACGAATACCTTCCAGTTCAGGCTGTCGCCGAAGACGCCGGTCAGCGGCAACTGCACCAGCAGCACCAGCGCGATCAGCATTGCGCCCGTGCTCAACAGCAGTTGCTCGGCGACGATCTGCTGGTAGATGTGCTTGGCGCTGGCGCCCAGTGCGCGGCGCAGGCCAATTTCCGGAATGCGCTGGGTGGTGTTCTGCCACAGCACGCCGAACAGGCCAAAGGCCACCATCACCAGCAGGAAGGCGGCGATCACCGACAGGATCATCAGCGGCAGCATTTGCATGCGCAGCATCCAGCGGCGCGCCTCGGTTTGCGGCGTGATCACATAGTTCCAGTCGCCGCGGACCTGCTTCAGCCGGGCGCTGAGGCGGCTCTCGAACGCGCGCGGCGTGCCCGGCCTGACCTTCAGCATGATGACCGAGGCCGGCTCGTTGCCGACGCCGGGAATGAAGCGCGGCAGCATGAACGGGTGGGGATCCATGTATTCGCCCTGCGAGCGGAAGGCGTCCACCACGCCGGTGACGCGGTAGCGCGCTGGCGCGCTGGTGCTGTTGGGATCGGACTCGACGAACACCTGGCCGGCCGCCTTCTGGCCGGGGAACAGCTGGTCCGCCAGGATGCGGTTGATGACCACCGGCGCGGCGTCGGCACCGTCGTCGATGGCGGAGAACCAGCGGCCCTCGACCAGCTTCATGTCCATCGCCTCGAAAAAGTCGTCGGTGACGGCCAGCCCGTCGACGTTGACGCGGTGGCTGCCGTCGCTGCGCGCGTAATCGCTGGTCCAGCGCGACATTTCGTAAGTGCCGAACGAGGTGAAGGCGACTTTTTCCACCTCCGGCATGCTCAGCAGCGCGCGCTTGAACTGGTCGAGCAGCACGGCGTCGTTCTTCAGGTCGGTGGCGCGCAGCCGCACCGCCCACTGGTTGTGCCAGTCGAAGCCGGTCGGCAAATGGTACAGCTCGTAGTTGCGGGTGCCGAAGGCGGCAATCGCGAACAGCACCAGGAAGGCCAGCAGGATTTCCAGCGTCAGCATCAGGTTGCGCGCCTTGCGCTTCCAGATCAGTTTGAGCAGATGACGCAGCATTATGCAGTTCCTTTCAGCGCCCGCACCGGGTCCAGGCGCGACATTTTGAGGGCCGGGATCAGGCCCGACAGCACGCCGAACACCAGCGTGACCAGCAGGCTGTAGCCGAACACCGGCAGGTTGATATCGATGTGCAGGTAGGGGATCAGGCCCGAGCTTTCCAGCCACAGGATGACGCCGGCCGCGCACAGCAGGCCGCAGACGCCGCCGGCCAGGCACAGCAGCACGTTTTCCAGTACCAGTTGCGCCACCAGCTGGCGCGTGGTGGCGCCAAACGCGCGCCGCACGCCGATCTCGCCGCTGCGCTCCATGATGCGGCCGACGTTGAGGTTGACCAGGTTCAGCGCCGGCAGCGCCATGAACAGCAACATCAGGCCGACGATGGTGGCCAGCAGCTTGGGCGCGCCGGCATCCTCGGCCTCGCTGCTCAGCAGCGTGCGCGAGAACACTTCCAGTTTCGAGTCGCCCCAGAACTGCATGGTGTCGAACTGCTTGGGGTCGTCCAGCTTGACGGTCCTGGCGGCGTCGATGATGGCGCGTTTGACGCGCGGCACGTCGTCGGCGCTGTGCGCCAGCAACATGGCGGTGAACGTGCCCCACTGCTTGGTGCGGTAGTCGCTGGACGGCTGCGCCGTGAGCGGCACCCAGATGTCGGCGTAGGCGTTCAGCTGCAACGCGTCCTCGACCACGCCGATGACCGTCATCTGCTGCGTGCCGACGTTGAATTTCTGCCCGAGGTAGGGCAGGCCGGGGAACAGCTTGCGCGCGGTGGACTGGTTGAGCACGGCCACGTAGCGGCCCTGGGCCACGTCGTCATCGTTGTACAGGCGGCCGGACAGCAGCTTGAAATCGAGGATCTGCCAGTATTCCGCGTCGGTGTAGCGGACGTCGACGTTGGTGATGCGGCCGTCCTGGTAGATCGAGGTCGATTCGGCCAGCGCGCTGGCCGACACCGCCTCCACGCCCGGCAGCGGCTTCAGGTATTGGTCGATGATCTTGTAGCCCAGCGGGCTGGTGCGGCGGCTGTGCCTGTCGGTGTGGGTCGCCTGCGTCATCAGGATCTGCACGAAGCGCTCGCTCTTGCCCTCTACGCCGGTGGGGTGGAAGGCGTTCTGCAGCAGCGCGATGGCCACCAGCAGCACGGTCAGCGTCAGCACGATGCACAGCAGGTTGATGGCGGTGAACAGCTTGCGGCGCATGAAGACCTTCCAGGCGGTCAGCAGGTAATTTCTCAGCATGGCGGCCCCTTACGACACCAGCTGGCCGTCGAACACGCGCACGATGCGGCCGGCCTGTCTGGCTTCCTGCTCGTTGTGCGTGACCATGACGATGGTCGTGCCTTCGCTGTGCAGCTTGAGCAGGATGTCCATGACTTCCTGGCCCATCTTGCTGTCCAGGTTGCCGGTGGGCTCGTCGGCCAGCAGCACCTGGGGCTGGCCGACGATGGCGCGGGCGATGGCCACGCGCTGCTGCTGGCCGCCGGACAACTGGTTCGGATAGTGGTCCATGCGCGCGCCCAGCCCGACTTTCTCCAGCGCCTCGCGCGCCAGCCGCTGGCGCTTCTTGGCCGACATCGTCCGGTACAGCAGCGGCAGTTCGACGTTGTCGATCACGCGCAGGTCGTTAATCAGGTGGAAGCTCTGGAAGATGAAGCCGAAGGTGCTGTTGCGCAGCTTGGCCACGTGCTTGTCCTTGTACGAGGCCACCGGCGTGCCGGCCACGTGGATGGCGCCGCTGCCCGGCTTGTCGAGCAGGCCGATCAGGTTGAGCAGCGTGCTCTTGCCGCAGCCGCTCGGCCCCATGATGCTGACGAACTCGGCTTTTTCGACGTGCAGGTCGATGTCTTTCAGGGCCAGCGTTTCAACCTTGTCGGTCTGGTAGGTCTTGCTGACGTTTTGCAGGCGTATCATGTTTTCCCCTCTGTTATTGGGCCACGCGGACGCTGTCGCGGTCCTTGTAGCGGCTGGTATCTGAAATGATGAGTCGGTCGCCGGCGCGGGCGCCGGACAGGATTTCCACGGACTTGCCATCGCTGGCGCCGATGTTGAGCGTGGTCTTGCGGGCGACGCCGTCGCGCACCACGAAGATGTCCTGCAAGCCGCGGCCGTTGAAAGCGGGGCCGTTGTCGGCCAGCAGCGTGTTCTGCTTCTGCTCGGTGAGGATGTTGACCTCGACGCGCAGCTTGTTGCGCAGCATCGCGTGGTGCGGCTCGGCCAAGGTGACCAGCAGCTTGACGGTGCCGTTCTGGATTTCCGGCAGCACCGTCTGCACCACGCCCTTGAGCTTGACGTTGCCCTGCTCAACCAGCACCTGCTGGCCGGCGCCGAGCGCGCGCGCGTGGAAGTCGGACAACGAGGCCTCGACCTTGTAGTTGTTGAGCTCGGACACCTTGGCCACCAGCTGGCCGGTGGCCACGCTGGCGCCCTCGTCGGCCAGCAGCCAGGTCAGCATGCCGGCGAAGGGCGCGCGCACCTGCGTCTGCGCCAGCAGTTGCTGCTGCTCCTGCAACTGCTTTTGCAGGATGCTTTTTTGCAGCCGCGCGCCTTCGATGCTGGTGCTGGTGGTGCGCTTGCTGTCCTCGATCTGCTCGCGGTTCTGGCGCAGCTGGATCTCGTTGCGCTTGACGTTGAGTTCGGCCGTCAGCAGGTCTTCGGCGGAGACGCCGCCGGCCTTGCGCAGCGTCTGGTTGCGGGCCAGGCGTACGCGGCTGGCTTCCAGATCGAGTTCCAGCAGTTCGATGGCGCTGCTCAGTTGCTTGCGCTTCTGGTCCATCTCCAGCGTCAGGGCGAGGATGCGGTTTTCCTGCTGGGCCAGTTGTTCCTTGAGCGCGTCGATGGCCAGCACGACGGTGCGGTTGTCCAGTTCCAGCAGCAGTTCGCCCGCCTGTACCTGCTGGCCCAGCTTGGCGTGGACCTTGGCCACGCGCGTCTGGATCGGGCTCGACACCAGCTCCTCGTGCACCGGGATGACGATGCCGGCGGCGTTGATGGTGTTGGCGATGCTGCCGCTGCGCACGGTGGCGATGCTGACCTCGCCAGCATCCACGCTGGGACTGACGGCGCGGTTGATGGCCCAGGCACCGAGGCTGAGCGTGGCCAGCAGGACGGCGACCGCCAGCACGGTCTTGCGCTGGCGGCGGGCGATGATGTCGGGGGCGATGAGGGTATCCATGCCTGTCCTTATTGCAATCCCCGTGCCACACCTTGGCTAACAGGACAAACCCAGTCAAATCAAGGCCCTGGGCTGATCGCGCCAGCGCGCGCCGCGCCATTCTTGCCCGTCTTCGCCCACACCCGTCCGGAAACGGACACCCATTCGCGCTGGCGCCGACGCGGTAATGGCCTGTGGGAAATTACCAACAAGTGATCCAGGCCAATGTGTTAGGGTGACGCATGTGCTTCGCTTGTGGAGGAGTCATGCGTCTCAAGAGGATTGCTGCGCTGCTGCTGGCCTTGCCCTTGCCCGTGTCGGCGCTGGCCGATGAAAAGGACCAGATCGTTACCGATCGCCCGGATTTTGTCGAATCCAGCAACGTCGTCGGTGCCGGACGCTTTCAGATTGAAACCAGCGTCGCGCTGGAACGTAACAAGGCCAACGGCATCAAGGAGCGGACGTATTCCACCCCCACGCTGCTGCGCTTCGGCCTTGGCGACACCATCGAGGCCCGCCTTGAAACCGACGGCCGCATGCGCCTCGTCACTGACGACCTCAACACCGGCACCCACACCACCGACAACGGCTACGCCGACGTCTCCCTCGGCCTCAAATGGCACGTGGCCGACGCCCAGGGCGCGCGGCCGTCGATGGGCCTGCTGGCTCACATCGACCTCGACAGCGGCTCCAGTGCCTTCCGCGCTCCCGGCAAGGGCGGCTCGCTGCGCCTGGCGGCCGAATGGGAGCTGCCCGACGACTTCAGCCTTGGCGTCATGCCCGGCATCGCCTGGCAGCACGATGACAGCGGCGCGCGCTACACCAGCGGCATCTTCGGCATCGTGCTCGGCAGGGAATGGAACGAGCGTTTCCGCAGCTTCATCGAATACTCGGCGCCGCAGATCGCCAAGGGCCGCTACGGCGGCAACGTCAGCACCTTCGACATCGGCGCCGCCTACCTGCTGACCGACACGGTGCAGGTCGATACCGCGCTGTCCCGCGGCCTGAACAAGAACACGCCGGATTGGAGCTGGACGGTCGGGCTAT
The DNA here is from genome assembly GCF_013408245.1 of Duganella sp. 1224. Lineage (GTDB taxonomy): Bacteria > Pseudomonadota > Gammaproteobacteria > Burkholderiales > Burkholderiaceae_D > Rugamonas. Next base: position 2,628,056 of record NZ_JACBYS010000001.1, on the reverse strand, counting down.
CCATCAAATTCTAAGCAGGAGACCTCATGCGACTGACGATCAAGCAGCGCTTGTTGTTGATGAATCTGGCGACACTGGTGTTCGTCAGTGTGGTTGGGCTGGTGGGCTATTACGCGGTGCACGTGCTGGACCAATCGATGGACGGCATCAGCGCCAACAGCGCCGCCATGAAGGACCAGTTGCAGGCCGACCAGGCGCACGACGCGCTGCGCGCCGACGTGCTGGCCGCCCGGCTGGCGGCGGAAAAGAACAACCCGGCCGACATCAAGGAAGTCCGCCAGGACACGGCCGAGCACGTCGCGCTGTTCCGCAAGCTGATCAAGGAGATGGACGCCGCCAGCACCGACGATGAAGTGCGCCGCGCGATGGAACAGGTGCGTCCCGATGTCGAGCGCTACCTGAAAAGCGCCGAAGAGATGGTCGAGCTGTCGCTGACCAATCCGCCGGCCGCGCAGGCCAAATTCCCGGCCTTCATGGACAGCTTTCACGTGCTGGAAAAAAGCATGGCCGCGCTGAGCGACCTGATCGAAAAGAATTCCGACGCCACCAAGGCGGTGGGCGACGAAGCGGTGGTGCGCTCGCGCATCCACATACTCGGCTTTGGCGTGCTGGCGGTGGTGGTGTCGCTGGTGGTGGGGCAGATGATGTCGCGCGCCATACTGGGGCCGCTGGGCGAGGCAGTGGAGTTTGCCGCGCGCGTGGCCCAGGGCGATTTGTCGTCACGGCTGGAGGTGTCCGACCTCGACGTCAGCGAAACCGGCCAGCTCAAGCGCGCGCTGCACGAGATGAACGGCAGCCTGCACGGCATTGTCAGCCAGGTGCGCGGCGGTACCGACGCGATCGCGCTGGCCGCCGGCGAAATCGCGGCCGGCAATATGGACCTGTCGGCGCGCACCGAATCGCAGGCCAGTTCGCTGCAAGAGACGGCGTCGTCGATGGAAGAGATGACGTCGGCGGTGCGGCAGAATTCCAGCAACGCCGGCGAAGCCAACCGGCTGGCCTCATCGGCCGCAGACGTCGCCACGCGCGGCGGCGCGGTGATGGCGCAGGTGGTATCGACGATGGGCAGCATCAGCGCCTCGTCGCAAAAGATTGTCGACATCATCGCGGTAATTGAAGGCATCGCCTTCCAGACCAACATCCTGGCGTTGAACGCGGCGGTGGAAGCGGCGCGGGCCGGCGAGCAGGGGCGCGGCTTTGCCGTGGTGGCCTCGGAGGTGCGCGGCCTGGCGCAGCGGTCGGACGCGGCCGCCAAGGAAGTGCGGCAACTGATCGAAGCCTCGGCCGCGCAGGTAGGCGAGGGCAGCGCGCTGGTGGGGCGGGCGGGCGGCACGATGGAAGACATCGTCAGCAGCATCCAGCGGGTGACGGCGATCGTGGGCGACATCGCCACCGCCAGCCGCGAGCAGGAAATGGGCATCGAACAAGTCAACCAGGCCATCGGCACCATCGACAGCGCCACCCAGCAGAACGCCGCGCTGGTCGAACAGGCGGCTGCTGCAGCAGCCGCCTTGCAGGACCAGGCCGACCGCCTGGCCGACGCCGTCAAAGTATTCCGCCTCGCCCAATAACCCACCTCCGGGGTCAGGTCCTCCATTTATACACGAGCCCAACCGTAGCGAAGGCTACGGTTGGGCTCGTGTATAAATGGAGGACCTGACCCCGGAGTTTGTTTCGGGCAAGCTTGGCATTTTGTTCACTTGGTGGAGACCCATGACTATAACGACAACAAGCTCCCGGCTGGAGGTGATCGACGCGTTGCGCGGCTTTGCGATAGTGTCGATCATGCTGCTGCATAACATCGAGCATTTCGACTTTTATTTTTCGCCGGCCGGCTTGCCGGCCTGGTTGCAGGCCGTCGATAAGGTGATCTGGGATGGCCTGTTTTTCTTGTTTGGCGGTAAGTCTTACGCCATCTTTGCTTTGCTGTTTGGTGTCACTTTTTATATCCAGTACCGCAACCGGGAGGTGCGCGGCGAGGATTTTCGCGCCCGGTTCGCCTGGCGGCTGATGCTGCTGCTGGCGTTCGGTGTGCTCAATTCCATGTTTTATCACGGCGATATCCTGAGTATTTATGCTGTGCTGGGATTTGCGCTGATTCCGGTGGCGCGATTGTCTAACCGCTGGGTCGGCATAATCGCCGTGCTGTTATTGTTGCAGCCGTATGCCTGGTGGGAGGTGTTTCAGGCATTGCCAAATCCGAATGAGAAATTGCCCGATCCGGCGTCGTGGGCTTATTTTGGCCGCGCCAATGGTTATTTTGCGCATGGCTCGGCATTGGATGTGTGGGCAGGTAATCTCACCAATGGCAAAATCGGCGTGATTCGCTGGAGCTGGGAAAATGGCCGTCTATTCCAGATTCCCGCTTTATTTATGCTGGGTCTGCTGGCTGGCCGGATGGGATTATTCCGGCAGCCATTATTCTGGCGCCGCGCTGTGATTGTCGCGGCGCTGGCATTTATTCCGTTTTATGTGCTCAAAACCTGGCCGGAATTAATGGGCGTGGGCGAAGCAGTGCGTCGGCCGCTGCTGGTGATGATGACGTCATGGTCGAATCTGGCGTTGATGGTGGTGCTGGTGTCGGTATTTGTGCTGCTGTTTTATTCGCGGGACTGGCTGGGTTTCTTTTCGCCGCTGGGACGTATGAGTTTAACCAGCTATGTCATGCAGTCGATTATCGGGACGTCGATTTATTATGGTTTTGGACTGGGCTTGTACCAGTACACCGGCGCCAGTTTTGCGCTGGCGATTGGCGTCGCGCTGGCGCTGGCGCAGCGGCAGTTCAGCGTGTGGTGGCTGGCCAGGCACCCGCAGGGACCGCTTGAAACCGTGTGGCATAAGCTGACCTGGCTCGGCAGTCATGCCAAAAATTAGCGCGAATGCACCAACATTCAGCTTGCGGAGGGCGTGTCGTCAGGATCGATCCAGAGGATGCGTCCATGGCCCGCTTCGTTGAGACGGGTTATCAGCGCATCGGCGGCGGCCTCGGGGAGATTCAGTTCGAACTGTACCGCGTCTGCATGCTGGACATTATTCAGGCTGGCGCCGGCCATTTCTATTTCCCGGCGTACCAGGCCTTCCATCGCATAAGGCGCGCTGCAGATCAGATAACGCTGTCGGATAATCGGGATTTTCTCGGATTTTAATAAGGCTTGCGCCACGCTGTCGGTATAAGCGCGCACCAGTCCGCCCGCGCCCAATTTAACGCCGCCAAAATATCGCACCACGGTGGCTAATACGCCTTCCAGATCCTGATGGCGTAATACGTCGAGCATCGGGCGGCCGGCTGTGCCGCTGGGTTCGCCGTCGTCCACTGCCGCTGATTGGCCGCCGGCTAATAATGCCCAGCAGACGTGGGCGGCGCCGGGATGCTCTTGCCATAATCCGTCGACGATTTTCTGCGCGCTGGCGCGATCGGTCATCGGCTGAACGCAGGCGATAAAGCGGCTTTTTTTAATCAGCAGTTCGTGGTGAACGGCTGTATTTAATGTCTGGGGCATGGGAGATTTCCGGCGGGCCTGCGGCGTAAAAGGGCGATGGTGCCAGAAATCAGACGCGCGCGCCATGCGGCGGCCGGCGGCACGGTATAATCCGGGCCGAGTTCACCCCACCTGATACGCCATGACCCATTCCCCCGCTTCCCTCGTTCTTGCCACCGACGGCGATCCGGCGGAGGACGATGATCTGATGCGCCAACTGGGCCTGAGCGACCATGGCGTCGCCCTGGTCAAGGCCGAGGGCAGGGTGTTTCTGCGCATGCGCGGCGTGGTCGAGTACGGCGGCCGGCGGGTCGAGTACGACCTGGTGCCGACCCAGGGCGTACTGGCCAAGTCGTCCAAGTGGCGCAAGATGGATGCCGATATCCGCGCCGCGCTGTTGCGCGAACGGGCCGGCGCGGCAGTGGCGGACGAGTTGCACGGCCACGTCCGCGACTTCGTCCAGGAGTTGGCCGACGCCTGCGACGATTGCGAGATGGACGCCGAGCCCTTCCTGCACGCGTTGACGGATATGCAAGTGTCCGAACCGGCCGGCATGGTGTTCGACCGCATCCGCATGCGCCTGGAACACGCGGTGGAGCGCGAGATGGAGGAGCAGCACGCCGAGCGCACCCGCCAGAGCATCAACCTGGCCGAGTATCCGGCCTCGTTCGACGTCGCCCGCCGCATCAAGCGCAAGTTCATCGCGGTGCTGGGGCCGACCAATTCCGGCAAGACCCATATGGCGATGGAGGCCCTGGGCAAGGCGCCGAGCGGTGTCTATCTGGCGCCGCTGCGCCTGCTGGCGCTGGAAAACTATGAGCGCCTGCAGGAAATGCAACAGCATGGCCAGCCGCTGAAGGTCAGCCTGGTGACCGGCGAGGAGCGGCGGCTGGTGCCGGGCGCCACCCATGTCGCCAGCACGGTGGAGATGCTGGACACGCAAACACCGGTCGACGTGGCGGTCATCGATGAAATCCAGATGCTGGCCGACCGCGACCGCGGCGCCGCCTGGACCGCCGCCGTCTGCGGCGCGCCGGCGCGCATCGTCTACCTGGTGGGGGCGCCGGAGGCGCGGCGCGCCATCGAGGTGCTGGCGGCGCGGCTGGAGTGCGAGCTGGAAGTTCACCTGCTCAAGCGCAAGGGGCCGCTGACGATGGAGCCGACCGCCGTGCGCAAGCTGAGCAATCTGCGCCGCGGCGACGCGGTGATCTGCTTCTCGCGCCGCGAGGTGCTGATGTGGCGCGACATGGTGACCGAGATGGGCCTGTCGGTGGCCACCGTCTACGGCAATCTGTCGCCGGAGGTGCGGCGCGCGCAGGCCCAGCGCTTCCGCGAGGGCGCGGCCGACGTGGTGGTCGGCACGGACGCCATCGCCATGGGCCTGAACATGCCGATCGCGCGCGTGGTGATGACCACCACCGTCAAGTACAACGGCTACGAGGAGGAAGAGATTCCGGCCGCGCTGGCGCGCCAGATCGCCGGCCGCGCCGGCCGCTTCGGCGTGCACGAGGAGGGCCTGGTGGCCGGCTACGACAACGAGACGCACAACGTGATGCGCTCGCTGCTGCGCGAGAAACCAGTGCCGCTGAAGACCACCGGCTTCGCGGTGGCGCCGACGCTGGAGCACCTGCACCGCATTTCGTCGGTGACGCACGAGCAGGCGCTGGCCAAGCTGCTGAAGCGCTTCGTCCACAATATCGACGTGCCGGATGGCTTCTTTTACCCGCGCATCACCGAGGATCAGTTTGAACGCGCCGCCTGGCTCGATACGTTGGACCTGACCGTGGCCGAGAAGTTCGCGCTGTCGCTGGTGCCGGTGTCGTCCAAGGTGGCGTCGCTGCAGCACGCGTGGGAGACGTGGGCCAAGGCGCTGGCGCACAAGAAGGTTACGCAGCTGAAGGCCAACGATCGGCCGCTGCATTACATGAATCTGCAGGAGGTGGAGGACGCCTGCCGGCTGTATTCGGCCTATGCCTGGCTGGCTTATCGCCAGCCGGAGTATTTCCCGGATACCGAGCTGGCGCAGCGCCTGTCGCGCGAGGCGTCGGAGCGGGTCGATTCCATCCTGCAGGAACAGAACTCGGCGGCGCGCAAACGCCAGCCGCGCAAGTTCCGCCGCTAGCCATGGACGCGGAACGCTGCCCGCTGTGTGGCCGTGTGCTGGGGACGGTCCACATCGATCGCCATCATCTGGTGCCGAAGACGTTCAAGGGCAGGGAGCAGTTTCCGATTCATAAAATCTGCCACCGCAAGATCCATTCGGTGTTCACCGAGCGCGAGCTGTTGCAGCACTATCACACCTGGGAGGCGCTGCGCGCGCACCCCGATATCCAGACCTTTATCGCCTGGGTGGCCAACAAGCCGCCGGGCTTTTACGTGCGCACCGACACGTCGGCGCGCAAGAAGGCGCGCTGACTCAGTCGAAGGTAAAGTCGCAGTCGCCGCTGGAGCAGGACAGCAGGAGCATGGCGGCCGGGAAGGTCACGCCTTCCAGCAACTCCTGGCCGTCCACCAGGAAGTGCGCCTGGCGCTCGTCCACATAGAGCTTCAGCGTGACCGGTTCGCCGAGCGGGAATTGCCGCTCCAGCGCGTGGCCCTCGCCGAGCGGGCGGCTGTCCGCCGCGTACAAGCGGCTGGATGCGCGCAGGCGGTCCGTGTCACCGTATTTGGACAGGGTCAGGCAGGCGCGGTCGCTGGGGGCCTCGGCGCTGATGCACATGACGATGGAGGGCGCCCATTGCGCATGCTGCTGCGGATTGCTCAGCTTGACCGTCATGCCGCGCGCCTTGCTGGCATCGAAGCGGAATTGGCTGAGATTGAAGCGCCCGGCTGCTGCGCTGTCGTGGAAGCTGCGATTGTTGAACACAACGGGCGCTTCCAGCTGCGGATTGTCGCTGGCCGACGGCACCGGCATGCCCGCCTTGGCGCACCAGCGCTCGGCCGGGTCGGCGTCGCCGGCCACGCCATAGCGGCGGCACAACTCGGCTGCCGCGAAGTGGTCGCCGTTGTGACCGAATAGCAGCAGCTGCTCCAGCGCGCGGTCGCGCCACAGCAGTTCGGTGGGCAGCGTGTGGTCGTCCTCGGGTGGCTGGCGGGTTTGCTTGTGCAGCTTGGCCAGCAGTTCGATCAGCGTGTACGGCTGGGCGCGGCCGTTGATGGTGATATGGTTATGCTGGATGTCGATGTCCGCCACTAGCTGGTCCTTTTCCAGCCGCGCGTAGCCGTCGCCCAGCAGTTTGCCGAGCATGTAGGAATAGGCTTGGTCGGCCGGCTGGTCCAGCACCTGCGCGCCGGGCGACTTCAGCGCATGGTAGGTGCTCAGCACGGCGAAGCTGCGCAGCGTGGCCAGCGGCAGTTCCACGTGCAGGTGCGCTTCGACGGCGTTGAAGGCAGCCACCGCGTCGGCCAGGTCGCCGGGTTTCACGCCCGGCATGCCGAGGCTGCCGTGCAGGCGTATCTTGCCGCCGCCGAAGGTGCCGCTCAGGTCGGCCAGCTCCAGCCGCGCACCCTGCAGCATCAGCGGCTTCAGCAGCTTGCGGATAACCGTGTCCTCATCGCCGTTGGCGGCTTCGGTGAGCTGCTGCCACAGGCTGGCGTTGAGGTCGCGCAGGCGCAGGTCGGCGTGCAGGTCGTCCAGCGCCACGCCGTTTTCGAAGCGCAGGCGCTGGATGGAGAATTCGATGCGCTGGTCGAGCTTGTTTTTGGTGGCGGTGGTTTCTTCGCGCACCGCCAGTTCTTCGGCATGGGCGCGGCCGTGCCCCTTGGTTTCGATGAAGTCCACGCTGCCCACCTGCACTTGCTGCTGATGAGCCAGGGTGCCGCGCGTTTGCCGGGTGGTGCCGCGGATGTCCGCCACGTCGAGATTGAAGTCCGGCCAGTAGGCCTTGAAGCCCGGCCAGCGGAGCGTGGCGTCCACCGTGTTGCCATTGACGCTGTATTGCCAGTTGGCGTCCTGCCAGGTGACGCGCGTGTCGTCCTTGCGGTAGTCGACGGCGGGCAGGGTGGCGCGGTACTGGATGGTCTTGCCGCTGTTGCCGGTGCGCTTGATTTGTAGTGGCTGCTCGGTGCCGAAAACCGCCTTGAGCGCGGCTTTTTCCGCCTCGCGGGGCTGCTGGCCGCTGGGCTGGTCGAGGCGGATCGGCTTGCCTTTGCCGGGATCGGTGCGGCGCGCCAGTTCATTCTCGACCGCTTGGCGGGCAATGCGGATGTCGGAGGGAAAATCAGCCGGCTTGGCGGCCAGCGCGTTGCCACTCAGGCAGGCAGCCGCGACGGCGGCAAGGACGGACTTTTTCAATGTGGGCAGCGAAAATGATGATGTATTGCAATAATACAGAATGATCCAGCTTGAAAAAGCTTCAATTCTCACGCCGGCCGGCGTGCGCATGGCCCGAGGATAGCAGTTGCTTATCCGTGAAACAACAAAGCCCACGCGGCGGACCGGGTGGGCTTTGTGAAGGAATCTTGGTAGGCCGTGCGGGATTCGAACCTGCGACCAACGGATTAAAAGTCCGCTGCTCTACCAGCTGAGCTAACGACCCAAGGGCCAGCATTGTACTGGCTGGTGCGCCAAAGTTCAAGTGCTCTGCGAAAAGCGGGAGGCGGCGGTGGCGGATAGTGGGATGCTGCCCGCCGGCGCCTGCCGTAGTATCGCCGGGCCCTTTATCTTTAACCACTCCGGGAGATAGCCATGAAGTATTCCATCCTGTTTGGCGCTGCGGCGCTGCTTGCCGGCGCCGCCACCGCGCAGCCGCCGGCCAAGGAAGTCATCGCCACCAAGGCCGCGCCAGAGGCGATCGGTCCGTATTCGCAGGCCATCAAGTCCGGCCAGGCGCTGTATTTGTCCGGCCAGATTCCGATCGATCCGCAGACCGGCCAGCTGGTGGCCGGCGGCGTAGAGGAGCAGGGCCAGCGCGTACTGGAAAACCTCAAGGCTGTGCTGGCCGCCAACAATATGACGTTTGACGACGTGGTGTCCACTACCGTCTACGTCAAGGACCTGAACGACTTCGCCAAGGTCAACGCGGTGTACGCGCAGTATTTCCAACAGAAGCCGCCAGCGCGGTCGACGGTGCAGGTGGCCCGCCTGCCCAAGGATGCGTTGCTGGAAATTTCCGCCATCGCTATCCGGCCCTGATTGCAAAGCTGGCTGTTTCGCGCGACAGCGTCGGCCATCCTCGGCTATCATATCGCCCTGCTATAAAAATAAGCCGTATTTCTAACGGTAAATTGACAGCAAGGAACACGAATGAAAGCAGTTACAGGCCCGACGTTTGGCACGGTGAAGCCGGCCCCGTCGCAGTTTGGTTTGATTAATCTATTGAAGGCTGGCGCGGCGCAACTGATCGTGCTGCACCATCTGGCGTTTTACGGCCCCATGTCCGATCACGTGCGCTTTATCTTCCCGGCGCTGATCGACTGGTTGAGCAGCAACGCCCGCATTGCCGTGCAAGTCTTCCTCGTGATTGGCGGTTTTCTCGCGGCCAAGTCGCTGGCGCCGTCCGGCGACGCCGGCTATGCGCAACCGCTGGGCGCCGTCTGGCGCCGTTACGCCAAGCTCGCGCCACCCTTTATCGCCGCCACTTTATTTGCCGCGGTCGCCTCGTCGTGGGCGGCCGAATGGATGACGCATGACTCGATCTCCGCGCCCGCCACGCTGAGCCAGCTGACCGCGCACGCGCTGCTGCTGCATGGCGTGCTGGGCTTCGCGTCGGTCTCGGCCGGCGCCTGGTACGTGGCCATCGATTTCCAGTTGTACGCCTTGCTGGTGCTGGCGCTGTGGGTGGGCGGCATCGTCGAGGGCAAGCGGCCGATGCGCTGGCTGATGCCGATGGTGGTGGGCGTGGGCATCACGCTGTCGCTGCTCAACTTCAATCTCGATGCCGACTGGGACAACTGGGCGCCGTACTTCTTCGGCAGCTATGGCCTGGGTGTGATGGCGTGGTGGGCCAGCGATCCGCGCCGCAAGCCGGGCGAGGCGCTGATGCTGATGATGATGGCGCTGCTGCCGGCCGTGGCCGGCCTGGTGCTGGAGTTCCGCAGCCGCATCGCGCTGGCGGCGGTGGTGGCTTGCGCGCTATTCCTGTTTGGCCGTTTCAGGAGCGCCGCCCAGGGCCACGTGTGGCGCGCCATCCACGGCATGGGCAAGATTTCCTACTCGGTGTTCCTGATTCACTTCCCGGTATGCCTGCTGGTGAACGCCGCTTTCACCCGGTTTGCGCCGGCCGAACCGGCCTGGCAGTTGTTGGGCATGCTGGTGGCCTGGGCGTCCAGCCTGACTGCCGGTGCGGCCTTCCACCGTTGGGTGGAAGTGCCGTTGGGGCGCCTGATCCATGCGCTGGGCGAACAGCTGGCGGTGCGCGATGTGCACATTCCCCGGCGCTTGCCTGAGCGGCGCAACGGCGTGTCGCTGCGATAGTTGCTTTTTGGCATCGTTCAATATATTTATTGCATTTCCGCTTCTCTGGTGTTATATTAATTTCATTAAGGAAATTTTTATTGCCCAATTGGATTCCCAGCCAGCCGCCCGGAGACCGAAATGAAAACCGCCATCAAAGCTGCTCTGTTCAGCATTCTGCTTGTCGCCACCGCTGCCCATGCCAAACCTGGCGGCGGCAACAACAATAACAACAACCAGGGCAGTAATCCTGGTCCAGGCCACTCGGGCGCCGGCGACGTCACCTTGAGCAGCCAGCCCTCCAGCGCGTTTGCGCTGGTCCAGGGGCAGCAGATTAATCCGGTGCAGTCCAACGCCGGTTTCGCCACGCAGTTCGCTACGCCTTCCCAAACGCCAGCCAATGGCTGGACGCTGGCGGGCACGGTGGAAAAGGACAACGGCATGGCGTTCAGCGACAAGGTGGTGGGCGACGGACTGTCGTTCTCCCTGTCCAAAGCGACTGGCAGCGATGTGAACGGCACCTGGTCGGTGTCCAATTCCAGCAGCAAAAACACCACGCTCGACCTGGTGCTGTCGTTCCACGCCGGTAATAACGTCGGCAGCTTCCTGTTCAACGACCTGACCATCAATGCCGGGCAGACCATGAACGGCACCTGGCTCATCCAGTGGCTCAACAACGCCAATAGCGCCAACAGCGTGCCGGCGTTCTCGAACGTGGCCTTCTACACCGGCTCGTTCTCGCAAACCGCGGCGGTGCCGGAGCCGTCGACCTATGCCATGCTGCTCGGCGGCCTGGCGCTGATGGGCTACGTCGCCCGCCGTCGTAAAGCCTGACCGCCGCGCTATCTCGGCAATCCGCTCAGGGCGACGCCGAGAAGCGGATCACGCCAGCGCTGACGCGCTGGCCGGCGCGCATGCCGCCAAACAGGCCGTATTCGCCATTCCCTAGCGGCACCAGGCCGCGGAAGTCCATGCCGGCCTGCGGCAGCGGCGCATGCGTCTGCCAGCGGCCGCGTGCCGGGTCGTAACTGAACACGGCGTCCGACGGCTCCGCCGGCAACTGGTCGTAGCCGATGCCGTTGTAGTTGTAGGGCCGGCCGCTGCCTCCCGCAAACACAATACGACCGTTGTCGCCCACCGCGCCGGCCCGGTACAGCGGCACGCCGGGATGCGGCGGCAACGCGCGCCAGCTGATCAGCGCCGGCTGCTCGGTGTCCAGCGTCCCTTGCCAGCAGGCGTTGCTGATGGCGAAGACGTTCTTGCCGTCCGCGCCCTTGTCGGCGGTCACGCCATCGCAGAGCACCATGGTGTCGCCGATCAGGCCGCCGGCATGGCCGAATACCGGCCGGCCGGGGAAGGGCGTGGCGCTGGTCCAGCGCCGCGTGTGCGTGTCGTAGATCTGCACGTCGGTGACGTTGGCCTTGTCGTGCCAGCCGCTCACCAGCACGATCCAGCGCTCGCGCCAGGGCAGGGCGACGCTGTCGTCCACCGGCACCGGCATTGTTGTCTCGGCCTCAAAGCGGCCGCTGTCCGGCAGAAAGCGCAGCACCTCGGGCGTGGAGACTTCTTCGCCCTTGGCCGAGACGGTATAGCCACCGATCAGGTAGATCTTGCCGCCGACCGTCAGCGCGGCGCTGGCCAGGCGGCCCTGGGCCACCGGAATGTCGGCCACCTTGCGCCAGGCGTCGCTGCGCAGGTCGAGCGCATGCACGTCTTGTTGAATATCCGCCCAAGTCTTGCCCGGCCCCAGGCCGAAGAAGGTGTACACCTGGTCGCCATCGCGCGCGACCGCCCAGTTGGTGCGCGCCACCGGCGCGTCCGCTTGCGCCAGCGCGGTGCCCGAGGCCAGCGCGGCGAGTAAAAGTAGTGGTTTCATCATGGGCAGGATTATGGCCGCTGGACGGCAAAAGCCCATCCATCGAAAGAGGAAGGGATGGCGCAACGCTGCAAACTTTTTCAAACTGTGGTTAAATGAGTGCCTAGTCATTTAAAACCGCACCATGGCCCGACCGTTAAGTGAAGACAAACAGCAGGCGATCCTGACCGCCGCCAGCCGCATCATTGCGGTGGAGGGCGCGGGCGCGACCACCGCCCACATCGCCCGCCAGGCCGGCGTGGCGGCCGGTTCGCTGTTCACGTACTACCCGACCAAGGATGCGCTGCTGAACGCGCTATACCTGCATCTGAAGACCGAGGTAGCGCAAGTGCTGCTGTCCGGCTTTCCCGAGGATGCGGCGCCGCGCGTGCGGGCCCTGCATATCTGGACCCGCTACATCGGCTGGGCGCTGGCCGAGCCGGAAAAGCGCAAGGCCATGGAGCAGCTGACGCTGTCGCACCGGATTTCCGCCGAGACGCTGGCGGCGGCAGCCGCCGGGATGGGCGCCATCGGCCGAGGGGTGCGGGATTGTCTGCCGTCGCATTCGGCGATCAGCAGCGAGTTCGCGGCGGCCATGATGACAGCGCTGCTGGCGGTGGTGATCGACTTTGCCGAGCGCGAGCCGCAGCAGAAAGAAGCGCACATCGCCAACGGCTTTGAGGCGCTGTGGCGGGCGCTGGCGCAGTAAATTTTTTTGTCTTTTTAATGAGTGAGTAGTCAGTCAACTAAGGAGTGTAATCATGTCAAAAGTATGGTTTGTTACCGGTAGTTCGCGCGGCCTGGGCCGTGACATCGTGGAAGCCGCCCTGCGCGCCGGCGATCGGGTGGCCGCCACCGCCCGTCAGCCGGAACAGCTTGCGGCGCTGGCGGCGGAGTATGGCGACCGTCTGCTGCCGCTGGCGCTGGACGTCGCCGACGCACAGGCAGCGGCGGCCGCACTGGAACAGACACGCCGGCATTTCGGCCGCATCGACGTGGTGGTCAACAACGCCGGCTACGCCAACACCGCCGCAGTGGAAGACATCAGCCTGGACGACTTCACCGGGCAGGTGCAGACCAATTTCTTTGGCGTGGTGTACGTCAGCAAGGCGGCGGTGCCGATCCTGCGCGAGCAGGGCCATGGCCACATCATCCAGATCGCCTCGATTGGCGCGCGGCTGGGCGTGGCCGGGCTGAGCGCGTACCAGAGCGCCAAGTTTGCCGTGCGTGGTTTCTCGCTGGTGCTGGCGCAGGAAGTGGCGCCGCTGGGCATCAAGGTGACGGTGGTGCAGCCGGGCGGCATGAATACCGACTGGGCCGGTTCGTCGATGCAGGTGCCGGCCGTCAGCGCACCGTACGACCAGACCGTGGGCGCGACCGCGCGCCATCTGCGCCAACTGGTCGGCAAGGCCTCGTCCGATCCGGTGAAAGTGGCGGCGGCCATGATCACATTGGCCAATCTGGAAGAGCCGCCGGTGGAACTGCTGATCGGCGCCGATGCGGTGGAGTATGTGAAGCGCGCTGCTGACGCCGTCGCCGAAAACGACCGCAAGTGGCATGACCTGTCGGTGTCCACCAAGGCCGATTAAACGCTGTGCAGCAAGCCCGACCGCGTCAGCTTACGGACGGGCTTTCTTCTTTTGCACCTGGCGCTGTTGCTGCTTGCGCTGGGTGTCGTTCTTGTTCTGCTTGGCTTTGTACAGCGCGGCGGCTTCGATCTTGGCCTGGGCCACGGTGCGCAGTTCTTCCTTGTCGTCGTGGATGACGAAATGATCGTTGTCCTGCGCGTCGACCACCAGCTTGATCGCGGCCTCGTCGCTCAGGTCGTACATTTCGGTCAACAGCGTGGCTATCTCGTCCAGGAATTCTTCGTAAGTCATGATGCTCTGTTTGGTTGTTTGCGGATGGACGCCATTGTAACTGCTTAACTGTTCACGCCGCCCGCATTATTTATTGACTGATTAGTCCAGTATGGATACACTGAATCGGAAATTGACTGATCGATCTAAAATAAAGGAGCAGGCGTGAAAGCAGTTGTGTTTAACCGTTTAGGCGGTACGGAGGTACTTGAGTATGTCGAACGTCCAGCGCCGTCGGCCGGTCCCGGCGAGGTGCTGGTGCGGGTTGCCGTGGCTGGCGTCAACTTCATGGACGTCGGCGTTCGCCAGGGCATGGCATGGAACGAGATGCCATTCCCGCGCGGGATGGGCGTCGAGGGCGCGGGCCGTGTGGCGGCGGTGGGCGAGGGCGTGACCGGTTTCCAGCCGGGTGACCGTGTGGCCTGGGTCTACGCGCCGGGCAGCTATGCCGAGATGGTGGTGGTGCCGGCCGATGCGCTGGTGCATGTGCCCGACTTCATCGACGACCGCACCGCCGCCGCCATCATGATGCAAGGCCTGACCGCCAGCCACTTCACCACCGACTTCTATCCGGTACAGCCGGGCGACACCGCGCTGATTCATGCGGCGGCGGGCGGCGTCGGTCTGCTGATGACGCAGATCATCAAGCAGCGCGGCGGTACCGTGATTGGACGCGTGTCGTCGGCCAGCAAGGTGGCGGTCGCCAAGGAGGCGGGCGCCGATCATGTGATCGTCGACGCCGACGGCAACTTTGCCGATGAAGCGCTACGCCTCACCGGTGGCAAAGGCGTCGACGTGGTGTATGACGGCTCGGGCCCGGCGACCTTCCAGGGTTCGCTCGACGCGCTGCGTCGCGGCGGCACCTTCTGCTGGTACGGCCCGGTGCTGGGCGGCCCGCAGGACTTCAATATCATGCGTCTGCCAAAGAGCATCAAGATCGGATATGCCGTCTACCGCGACCACATCCCCACGCCGGCATTGCTGCGTGAACGCGCCGCGCAGTTGTTTCACTGGGTGCGGGACGGCGTGCTGCACGTGCGCATCGGCGCCGACTATCCGCTGGCGGACGCGGCGCAGGCACACAGCGCCATCGCCGGCCGTGGCAGCGTCGGCAAGCTGCTGCTGATTCCCGCGCAGGCGGACTAGTTGTACGCGCCGTCGAGGAAAGCGCGGTAGGCGCGGAGGGTGTCCGTCTTGGTCATGGCGGTCATATGGCCGGCCTCGGCAACTGCTTCGAACCGTTTATGCGGATTGTTCAGGTTGTCGAACAGCTCGCGCGCGGTGACCAGCGGCGTCTGCACATCGTTGACGCCGTTGATGATCAGCACCGGACCCTGGTACGCGCGCAAGGCGTTACGGTTATCGATGGCCTGCAATTTCTGGTCGAGCAGCGCGTCCAGCGGGCGCTTGCTCGCCAGGCGCGCCGCCACAAAGCTGCCAAATGAATGGCCATGCACCACCAGCTTGCCCTTGGTGGTGGCGCGAACGTGGTCATACAGTGCCAGCGTTTCGGTCTCCACGGCGCCGTCCGGATGCATCCCGCCCCGACGGAAAATGCGCGCTTTGTTACAGGCGGGCCGGCTGTCCGGCGGCCTCCCTGACGAAGCGCGACTCGGCCGCCCACACGGCGCAGGCGCGCGACAGCAGTGTGGCCTCGGCGTCGGCCAGCACGCCGTCGGCATCGGCGATGGTCCACATCGCCCGCAGCAGTTCGCGGCGCAGTTCCGGGTTCTCGATCTCGCCCAGCAGCGCATCGATGGTGGCCTCGTCCAGCACCACGTGCTCCTGCTTGACGGCGGTACTCAACATGTCCTGGCACAGGTCGCTGACCAGGTCGTGGAAAGTGTCGATATCGATGTCGATGTATTCCAGCAGGCGCGAGCGCTGCAGCGCGCGCAGTTCGGACGGCGTCATGTTACCGTCCACCACCATGCACAGGGCCACCAGGCGGCCAGCGGCGCTGGCGCTATCGGTTTCGTAATGTCGCATTGCATTCCTCCTTCAAAATTATTTGTTGCGGTTCACGTACAGGCTGGCGATCACGCTGCCGGCAATCAGCACCGCCACCACCGACAGCGAGATGTGCACCGGAATGTGCAGCCACGGCAGCAACAGCATCTTCAGGCCGATGAAGCACAGCACCAGCGCCAGGCCATATTTGAGCAAGTGGAAGCGGTCGGCGATGTCGGCCAGCAGGAAGTACAGCGCCCGCAGACCGAGAATCGCGAGCATGTTCGACGTGAACACGATGAACGGATCCGACGTGATGGCGAAAATCGCCGGGATCGAATCCACCGCGAACACCAGGTCGGTCGCCTCGATCAGGATCAGCACCAGCAGCAGCGAGGTCACGTAGCGCTTGCCGTCCTTCCACACGATGAATTTTTCGCCGTGGTCGCCCTCCGCCACCGGCAGATGGCGGCGCGCAAAGCGCAGCACCGGATTGCGGGTGACGTCGGGTTCCTCGTCGACCGTCTTCAGCATCTTCACGCCGGTGTACAGCAGGAAGGCGCCGAACAGGTACAGCACCCAGCTGAACTCGCTCACCACCCACGCGCCGGCCAGGATCATGATGGCGCGCATCACGATCGCACCCAGCACGCCGTAGATCAGCACGCGCCGCTGGTATTCCGCCTTCACCTGGAACGCCGTAAAGATCAGCAGGAAGATGAAGATGTTATCGACCGACAGCGCCTTCTCGATCAGATAGCCGGACAGGAACTCCAGCGACTTCTGCTGTGCGATCTCGGGGCCGACGGTGCCATGCAGATACCACCACAGGCCGCCGTTAAAGGCCAGCGCCAGGGCGAACCAGCCCAGCGACCACGCGCCCGCCTCGCGCGCCGTCACCTTGTGCGCCTTGTTGCCGCCGAAGACCCACAGGTCCACCGCCAGCATCAGCAGCACGAAGGCGACAAAGCCGGCCCACATGGGGGCGGTGGCAATGTTCTCGATTGCAGTCATTTGCGGCGCTCCGTTGAATGATGTGGTTTAAGGTTGATCGTCGACCTCGGACGCCTCGTCCGCCGGCGACAGGGTGCGGGCCTTGTCATGCGTGAACTTGCGGCCGCGTGACAACTGGCGCGCCAGCGCGCGGTCGGCGCGGCCGGCGGCGAGGTCAATCGCCGCATACACATCTTCCTCGGTATCCTCGATGACGATGGTCTTGCCGTGGTCCAGGTGGATCTGAATCTTGCAGCGCTTGTCGCGGCCGCCGCGCGGACCGTTGATGTCCGACAGCAACACGGCGAGCCGCCGCGTCAACGCCCAGCCCAGCGCGGTTTGCAGCCGGCGGTGCACATAGGCGCGCAGACTCTCGGTGAGGACCAGGCCATGGGATTGGATGGCGATGTTCATGATCGGTTCCTTTCGCTGTGAATGACAAGAACCATGATAGGGGTGCTCAATTCATCGTACAATTCGAATATATTTGGCATTAACGTCGAAAAAGACGATGTATAGAAAGGTCGGGGCATGGCCACGCTGAACTACAAACACCTGCGTTACTTCTGGATGGTGGCGCGTAGCGGCAGCATCGCCAAGGCCGCGGAACAGCTGCACCTGACGCCGCAATCGATCTCCGGCCAGCTGACCGAATTCGCCGACACGCTGGGCGTGGAGTTGTTCCGGCGCGTCGGGCGGCGGCTGGAACTGACCGACACGGGCCAGCGCATCCTGCGCCACGCCGAAGACATCTTCAGCGCCGGCGACGACTTGCTGGACGTGGTGCGGGACCAGGCCAGCACGCAGATGAGCACCTTCCGCATCGGCGTCTCCGACGCCGTCTCCAAAGCCGTCGCATGCCGGCTGGTAGCGCCGGCGCTGTCGCTGGATGAGCCGACCCGGCTGATCTGCCGCGAGGGCAGGCTGGCCGCGCTGCTGGCTGACATGGCCGTCCACAAGCTCGACCTGATCATCGCCGACCGCCCGATGCCCAGCCACTTGAGCGTGCGCGGCTACAACCACTTGCTGGGCGAGAGTGAACTGGGTGTGTTCGCCGCCAGGCCGCTTGCGGCCAGCCTGAGCGGGCCATTTCCCGCATGCCTGAACAACGCGCCGCTGCTGCTACCGGGCGAAGACTTCGCCGTCTACGCCAGGCTGATGCAGTGGCTGCACAAGCACGTGCCGCGCCTACGCGTGCTGGGCGAATTTGACGACAGCGCCATGCTGAACGCGTTCGGCCAGTCCGGCGCAGGCATGTTCTTCGCCCCGGCGGCGATCGCCGACGCGATCAGCGCGCAGTACGGCGTGGTACTGATCGGCACGATTCCGTCACTGCGCGAACAGGTCTACGCCATCACCACCGAGCGCCGCATCAGCCACCCGGCCACGCAGGCGATCCGCCAGGCGGCGCGGGAGGCGCTTGCGGTGTGAGTGCTACCGCGTAATTTCAAATCTGCGGAAAAATCTCAGCGGGCGGTGTACGCCGAGGGGCTTCGACAGGATGGGAATCGCAAATTTCTTCGTGCTGTGAAGCGTCAGCTTCCAAATGCAGTCACCAATAAAGCGGAAGCGCACGGTGTCGTCCTCGCTGAGATCCAGATCGGAAAAAATCCCCGGCGAGTAGATGAAATACATCCGGGCACGGTCAACGACACTCAAACGCTGGTCGAGCAAATAGATGCTCAGTCCCTCTTCAAACGGCACATCATCGGTCGCAAACAGCAGGACGTAATCGTGCCACTGCAGCGCAGCCTGAAACACCGCGCCTTGCATAACTTTGCCCGTCGGGCGTCCGGCGATAACAAGCTCACACAGCGGAATGTCATCCGAGGATGGCTCTCTGATGAGGCGTGTCGAGTAACCTTGAGCAGGGACTATTTTCATGGCTGTCGATACCCGCGCCACCCCACTCTAAAAATCGCGCGCCGCCAAGTAAGCGGCGCGCGATATCTTGATATTGAACACTGCCCGCATGACGATGCCTTGAGCGTTCGCAAAAGTCTGCATGGAACCGACGGCAAGATGGTCTTTCATGTGGCCCAGTCCGGAAAGGGGGAAAAGTCTATTCGCTTCATTCGTACACAACGCAAGAATCCCAATGGCACCTATGCCAACCCGACCGACAACGCCGACGCTTTTTGGGTCATCGAATAGAATGAAAGCGTGTATCTCCATCGCCATCATCATTGCACAGGGACTGCTCCAGGCTGGTGCCGCAGAACAGCAGATTATCTGCCCGACCGAAATCCCGCAGGCCGCCATCAAACTGACATCTGTGCCGGGACAGTGGACGCCTCACGTTGCGTCGCCGCTCTACCTCTCGTCCGCAGGTGCGGCGGCGGGTCCGCCTGAACAGCGGGCGACGCTGATGGGCGACTCCACCTGGCAACAGGGGAAGACTGAATGGGTGACGACCTACGATTTGAGCGATGAGAGTTTCCACGCCGGTAAATGGATGGAGTGCCGTTACGGTGAATACGGTCAGATCCTGTTATCGCGGCAATTGGATCCACAGACAAAATTCTGCAAGGTCCACTTCAGCAAGAGCGTGAAAGCGGGGCAACGTTTCATCAAAATTGTCTGTCAATCGCTTTAATAGGTGCCATCTCACGCTCCGCAGCGAGGCGCTCGATCAATATTGATTAAATGACATCTTTGTGACTTCATGGCGACCAGAAACAAAAAAGCCCACGAACGTAAATTCGTGGGCTTCCTTGATAATTCTTGGTAGGCCGTGCGGGATTCGAACCTGCGACCAACGGATTAAAAGTCCGCTGCTCTACCAGCTGAGCTAACGACCCTCAGGTTTGCAACCTGGGCACTTTCGGAATGGTAGGCCGTGCGGGATTCGAACCTGCGACCAACGGATTAAAAGTCCGCTGCTCTACCAGCTGAGCTAACGACCCCCGAAAGAAGCGAGATTATAGAGGGTTCTCAGCCCAGCTGTCAAATACCCTGCGGTAATTATTTGCCGCTCAGGCGTTGCTTGGCGGTCTCGGCGGCGGTCGAGTCCGGATATTGCTTGATCAGGTCCTGCAGCGTCTTCTTCGCGGCCTTGTCCTTCAGCTCGGTCTGGCAGCTGGCCATGTTCAGCATGGCGTCCGGGGCTTTCGGGCTGTCCGGGTAGTTTTTCAGCACGACCAGCTGGGCGCTGATGGCGCTCTTGCAGTCGCGCTGGGCGAAGTAGGAGTTGCCCAGCCAGTATTGGGCGTTGGGCGCGTAGCTGGAGCCCGGGTAGCGCTGGACGAATTCCTGCAGCGCGGTGGCGGCCGCCTTGTAGTCGCCACTGGTGAACAGTTTGTAGGCGTTGTCGTAGGCGCGCTGCTCGCCCGGATCAACCTGCGCGGTCTTGCCGTCGATGGTGACTTCGCGCGGCTCCAGCTTGCGCAGGCGGGTGTCGAGGTCGACGTAGAAGTCTTTCTGGCGCTTCTGGGCGTTGGCGATGTCGTTGGCCAGCACTTCGATCTGGCCGCGCAGCTGGGCGATCTGCTGCTGCAGCTGCTCGTTCTGGGTTACCAGGTCCAGCGTGCTGGACTTGTCGGACTTGGTGTCGATGCGGGCGTTCAGGTCGGCGCGCATGGCTTCGACCTTGGCGCGCAGGTCGAGCAGCGCCTTGCGCGCTTCGTCGTCGTCGAACAGGCCGGCATGGGCTTGCAGCGGCAGCCAGAGGGTCGCGGCCAGCAGGGCGGTGCCGAGGCCGGTTTGGGTCAGTTTCTTCATGTCGGGCGCTTTCACACTAATCTCTAAATGGAAACGGGGCAGGGCGCGGTGGTTGCCGCGCGCCGCCCCGTATTATGCCTGTGACCCGGCATAATGGTAGTGCTTTTGATTACTTGTAGACGATGTCAGCACGACGGTTCTGTGCCCATGCCTCTTCGTTGTGACCTTCGGCCTTTGGTTTTTCCTTGCCCAGCGACACCGCTTCGATCTGCGACTCCGGCACGCCCAGCGTGGTCATGGCCTTGCGCACGGCTTCGGCGCGCTTCTGGCCCAGCGCCAGGTTGTACTCGGCGCCGCCGCGTTCGTCGGTGTTGCCTTGGATCAGGATCGAGCGGGCCTTGTTCTTGATCAGGTAGGCCGAGTGGTTTTCCACCACTGGCTTGCCGTCGGCGCGCACCACGAAGCTGTCGAAGTCAAAGTACACGCTGCGGTTGGCCAGCACGCCTTTTGGATCGTCCAGCGGATCCAGCGATTTGGTTTCCACCGGGGCCACGGTGCGGGTGTCGGCTTGCGGCTGGACGGCTTTGTCGACCGGACGCTCGACCACCGGTGCTGGTTTCTTGTCGTCGATCGGGGTCGACGAGCAGGCGGCGAGGATGGCGGCGGTGGTGACGGCGAAGGCTAAGCTGCTGAGTTTACGCATAATAATTCTCCTAGTAGTGAATCGACATTACTGCATGAACGGACCCCAGGTGGGCTCCTTGATGTTGCCCGCCTGAGTGGTCAGGCGTTGTTTAACACGGCCATCGACCGAGACCACGGCCAGCGATTTGCGGCTGCCGGCCTGGGTGGCGTACATGATGTACTTGCCGTTGGGGGCAAAGCTCGGCGATTCGTCGTTGGTGGTGTCGGACAGGCGCAGTTCCTGGTTGCTGGCCAGGTCCAGCACGTACAGCTGGAAGTTGTTGTCGCGGCGCGAGATGTAGGCCAGCGTCTTGCCGTCGGCCGAGATGCGCGGGCTGATGTTGTAGGCGCCGCCGAAGGTGACGCGCTTGGCGTCGCTGCCGTCCGGGTTCATGCGGTAGATTTGCGGGCCGCCGCTGCGGTCGCTGGTGAAGTAGATGCTGTTGCCGTCGGCCGACCATTGCGGCTCGGTGTCGATGCCGGGGCTGTTGGAGGCGCGGCGCAGATTGCTGCCGTCGGCGTTGACGGTGTATATCTGCGTGTGGCCGTCCTTGGACAGCGCCACCGCCAGCTTGTTGCCGCTGGGCGCCCAGGCCGGTGCCGAGTTGCTGCCTTTTTCGTTGGCCACCACGGTGCGTGCGCGGGTGATCAGGTTCTGCACGTAGACCACCGGCTTTTTCTGTTCAAACGACACGTAGGCCACCTTGGTGCCGTCCGGCGACCACGACGGCGAGATGATCGGCTCGTTCGAGCGCAGCGCCAGCTGTTCGTTTTCGCCGTCGGCGTCGGCCACCATCAGCTGGTAGTTGCGGCCTTCCTGCTTGACGTAGGCGATGCGGGTCGAGAAGGCGCCGCGGATGCCGGTCAGCTTGAAGAATACGTCGTCGGCGATCAGGTGCGCCGACAGGCGGGTGAACTGGGCGGTGACGGCCTTGTCGAGGTTGGAGATCTTGGCCTGCTTGACGGTGTCCAGCAGCTTGTAGCGCACGTCGTAGCGGCCGTCGGCCAGCGCGTCGACGGTGCCCACCACCAGCGCGTCGGCGCCCTTGGCCTTCCAGCCGCTGTAGTCGATGTTGTTGACGTCGTTGACGACGCCGGCGTCGATGATCTTGAAGGCGCCACTGCGCTCCAGGTCGGCCTTGATGATCTCGGAGATTTTTTGTGGCGACACGCCTTCGTTGGCGAAGCCAGCCACTGCCACCGGGATCTGATTGCTGCCGACGCCGGAAATCTCGATCCGCATCTGGGCACGGGCGCTGCCCATGGTGGCGGCGATGACCAGGCCGGTGTAGAGCATATTCAGTTTTTTCATGTCAGTGCATTTCCTTCAGCTTGAAGTCGAGAGTAAGTTCGCGCTCTACCGTACCATCATTTTTCGTTGGGAGTGGTGACGATTTGGCGATCGCGTTTTCAATGGCGGTATCGTAGGCGGCCGAGCCGCTGCCCCGCACCTTGCGCACGCCGATGATTTCACCGGTCGGCAGCTGGGTGATGGAGTAGGTGGCGCTCAGGCTGTCGTCCTGCGAGCCGTAGACCAGATTGCTCTTGATCTTGGCGCGGATCTTGGACGCGTAGCCGCCGTCGACGCGGCCGCCGGTCGACTGCGCCGCGGTGCCGGTGCTGCCCTTGGCGGCGGCGCCGGTGATGCGGCTCATCTCGGCCGCGAAGGCCTTGTCCTTGGCGGCTTTCTCGGCCTTGTCCTTGGCGGCCTTTTCGGCGGCCAGCTTCTTCTTCTCCTTCTCGGCGGCCAGCGCTTTGTCCTTCTCTTCCTGCTCGGCCTTGTCCTTCTCTTCCTTGGCCTTCTGGTCGGCCTTCTTCTTGGCGTCCAGCTTGGCCTGCTTCTCGTCCTCGATTTTCTGCAGGCGGGCCTGCTCCAGCTTCTGCTGGCGTTCCTCTTCCTTCTTCTTGGCCTTCAGGCGCTCCAGCGCGATCTCCGGGTCTTCCTTCGGCACCGGCGGCGCCTGCACCGGCTGCGGTGGCGGCGTCTTGACCGGCTCGGGTTCCGGTTCGGGTTCCGGCTTGGGCGCCGGCTCCGGCGTGGGGGCGGGCGGGGCGGCGTCCTGCACCTTCATGTCCCAGATTTCGGCCTGGACTTCAGTCGGTTCGTTGTTCTGCCAGCTCACGCCGACCCACAGGAACAGCAACAACAGGGCGTGCATCGCCACCGCCAGCGTGATCGAACGCAAGCTGTTGTGTTGTCGCGGTACCTTGTACGGACCGCCTGCGGTTGCGGGTTTCATCGTTTGCATTTACTTGGTCGACAGGCCTACACGGGTGATGCCCATCTTTTTCGCTTCCGAGATCAGCTGGATGACGTCGTCGTACTTGCTGTCCTTGTCGCCGGCGATCAGCACCGGGTAGTCGGGATGGTCGTTGTGGATGGTGCGCAGCTTGCGCACCAGGGCGTCGCGGTTGGGCGCGGTTTCCGGCGCGTCCTCGTCCTTGCCCTTGACGCCGATCGACAGCGCGCCGTTCGGCTTGATGACGATCTGCACGTAGTCGCTTGGCGGCTTGGTCGATTTCTCGGCCTTGGGCAGGTCGACCACGCTCGGGTCGTTGGCCGACGGCATGACCATGAAAATAATCAGCAGCACCAGCATGACGTCGATGTACGGCACGACGTTGATCTCGGATTTCAGCTTGCGCGTGCGGCCGCTACGCATGCCGCCGGAGAAGGAGGAGCCCATGATGATTAACGCGATTGACGCTGCAGAATGTTGGAGAACTCTTCGACAAAGCTCTCAAAACGGATCGCCAGGCGGTCCACGTCGTACGAGAAACGGTTATAGGCGACAAACGCCGGAATCGCCGCGAACAGGCCGATGGCGGTGGCGATCAGCGCTTCGGCGATGCCCGGCGCCACCGCCGCCAGCGTGGCCTGCTGCACATTGGCCAGGCCGCGGAAGGCGTTCATGATGCCCCACACCGTGCCCAGCAGGCCGATGTACGGCGACACCGAGCCGACCGAGGCCAGGAAGGCCAGGTGCGATTCCAGTGCGTCCATCTCGCGCTGGAAGGCGGCGCGCATGGCGCGGCGCGCGCTGTCCAGCACGGCGCTGAGGTCGAGCGTTTCGCGGCTGGCGGTGTAGGACGCCTTGGATTTGATGAACTCGCCCATGCCGGCCTCGAAGATGCGCGCCAGCGGGCCGCTGTTGGCGCGGTCCTTGCCGGCGTTCTGGTACAGCGCGTGCAGGTTGCCGCCGGCCCAGAAGGTTTTTTCAAACTCCACCGTCAGCCGGCGCGCCGAGCGGATCGCGAACAGCTTGCCGAAGATGTAGGTCCAGCTGGTCAGCGAGATGATGAACAGCAGCGCCATGATCAACTGCACGATCAGGTGCGCATTGGTGATGAGGGACAGGAAGGAGAGGTCTTGAGTGACGTTCATTGTTTATCAGTCGGTTTGGGTGGTGACACTGGTATTGCGTATTTTGTCGGCAACGACCGCGGGCAGGGCGCGCGGACGCAGGGCGGAATCGACGCAGCCCACCTTGACTTGCGCCGTGTTCAGCAATTGCTCGCCATGCCAGGCTTCCTGGCGGAAGAGGATGGAGGCGCGGCCGAGCTTTTCGATGCTAACTGTTAATTTTAGTTCATCATCCAGCTTCGCAGGCGCATGATACTCCGCGCTGACGCTTTTGACGACGAACAGGGTGTCGTGTTCTGCGAGTAATGTGTGCTGGTTCACACCGAGGGCGCGCAGCCACTCGGTGCGGGCGCGCTCGAAGAACTTCAGGTAGTTTGCGTAATAGACGATACCGCCGGCGTCGGTGTCCTCGTAGTAGACCCGGACGTTCCAGATGAAATCTGCTGGCATGTTGGTTGGACTTATAAGATTGAGCAACATTCTACGCGATATTGTTGTTTTGGTTGAACTTTATCAACTGGCGCGCAAAGGTGCCTGAACGACAGTAAAGCGGTTTACTTGCAACTTGCCAAGTATTGTAACAACCCTTTACGAAATTATTTCATGAATGAAGCGGGGTATAAGCCTCTCTTAAGCCGAGGGCGGGCGCCTTACGCTTTTCAGGCGGCGTTTGCTGCTACCCCGCACGGCGCTACGCTGCGGGGTCTGACCCCGTACGGGGTCAGACCCCTCTGTCGGTTCGGGGTTCAGGTGCGCTTGACGTTCAGCGGGCCATAACCCTGGCACGTCGGCATCATGTCGATCCGGTTGACGTTGACGTGCGGCGGGAGCGTGGCAATCCAGTACGCGGTGTTGGCGATATCCTCGGCCGTCAGCGGCGTGGTGCCTTCGTAGACCTTGGCTGCCGCCGCATCGTCCTTCAAGCGCACATTGGAAAACTCGGTGCCGCCGCACAGCCCCGGCGCCAGATTCGTGCAGCGCACGCCGGTGCCGGCCAGGTCGGCCCGCAGATTCTGCGTGAACTGGTTGACGAACGCCTTGGTGGCCCCATATACATTTCCGCCCGGATAAGGCGTCGAGCCGGCGATCGAGCCGATGTTGATCACCGTGCCACGGTTGCGCTCCACCATGCCCGGCAAAATCGCCCGCGTCATCGCCACCAGGCCGCTGACGTTGGTGGCAATCATCGTATCCCAGTCCTCCAGCGACGAGGTGTGGGCCGGCGTGACGCCCAGCGCCAGGCCGGCATTGTTGATCAGCACGTCGATCTCGCGCCAGTCGGTCGGCAGGCCGTCCAGCGCGGCCTGGATCGAGGCCTTGTCGGTGACGTCCAGCACGATGGGGCGCACGGCGTCGCCCAGCTCGGCCGCGAGCGCCTGCAGGCGATCCTCGCGGCGGCCGCTGATGATGACCCGGTGGCCGTTGCCGGCGAAGACGCGCGCCATGGCGGCGCCGAAGCCGGCGGTGGCGCCGGTGATGAAGACGATCATGATCTGTCCTTGCTGTGAGTGGAAAGGTGGACAAAATTGTAGCCGCAAACGGTCCCATTGGTGATCTTGCCTGAATTGCAACTCATTTTCTTGCTCAAATCTGGCGCATCCAATACAATTTGGGTTCCATTACGTCTCACGTAACTGGCGAAAAGCTGGAGTGATTTTCAAAAATGCCCCACAATGGTGCGTTTTGGTCAGTCGGCGAAAGGTGGACATCCACCGGGAAACGTGAGATTTCATCAGCCGTTCGCCTGGGCAGCCCTCGATGGAAAGCACGAAGAGGCTGCCGGTTCGCTATGGCTTCTCTCATTCGATCCAACTGCCAGTAACAAGTTACTCATTCGATTGGAGTTTTTTCATGTTCGCAAAAGATCACACCCTCGCCAGCGTAGACCCAGAGCTGTTCGCCGCCATTCAACACGAAAACACCCGCCAGCACGATCACATCGAGCTGATCGCGTCGGAAAACTACACCTCGCCCGCCGTGATGGAAGCGCAGGGTTCGCAACTGACCAATAAATACGCCGAAGGCTATCCAGGCAAGCGCTACTACGGTGGCTGCGAGTACGTGGACGTGGTCGAGCAACTGGCCATCGACCGCGTCAAGCAACTGTTCGGCGCGGAAGCCGCCAACGTGCAGCCGAATTCGGGCT
Organism: Duganella sp. 1224; assembly: GCF_013408245.1. Classification (GTDB taxonomy): domain Bacteria; phylum Pseudomonadota; class Gammaproteobacteria; order Burkholderiales; family Burkholderiaceae_D; genus Rugamonas. The sequence goes on along the minus strand of NZ_JACBYS010000001.1, from coordinate 2,601,672 downwards.
CGCAGGCCAACCAGGGCGTGTTCTTCGCCGTGCTGAAGCCGGGCGACACCATCATGGGCATGTCGCTGGCCGAAGGCGGCCACCTGACCCACGGCATGCCGCTGAACATGTCCGGCAAGTGGTTCAACGTGGTGTCCTACGGCCTGACCGCCGACGAGGACATCGATTACGACGCCATGGAAGCGCTGGCCAAGGAACACAAGCCGAAGCTGATCATCGCCGGCGCCTCGGCCTTCTCGAAGAAGATCGACTTCGAACGCTTCGCCGCCGTCGCCAAGTCGGTGGGCGCGTACTTCATGGTCGACATGGCGCACTACGCCGGCCTGATCGCCGCCGGCCTGTACCCGAATCCGGTGCCGCACGCTGACTTCGTCACGTCGACCACGCACAAATCGCTGCGCGGCCCGCGCGGCGGCATCATCCTGATGAAGGCCGAGCACGAAAAAGCCATCAACTCGGCGATCTTCCCTGGCATCCAGGGCGGCCCGCTGATGCACGTGATCGCCGGCAAGGCCGTGGCCTTCCAGGAAGCGCTGCAGCCGGCGTTCAAGGAATACCAGCAGCAGGTGGTGAAGAACGCCGACGTGCTGGCCAAAACGCTGATCAAGCGCGGCCTGCGCATTGTGTCGGGCGGCACCGAGTCGCACGTGATGCTGGTGGACCTGCGTCCGAAGAACCTGACCGGCAAGGAAGCCGAGGCGATTCTGGGTTCGGCCCACATCACCACCAACAAGAATGGCATCCCGAACGATCCGCAGAAGCCATTCGTGACTTCGGGCATTCGTCTGGGCTCGCCAGCGATGACCACCCGCGGTTTCAAGGAAGCGGAAGCGGAACAAGTCGGCAACCTGATCGCGGACGTGCTGGATAACCCGCACGACGCCGCCACCATCGAACGCGTGAAAGCGGCGGTGAAGGTGTTGGCTGACAAGTTCCCTGTCTACGCCAAGTAATTAATCTCCGTCGTCCCGGCGAAGGCCGGGACCCATGCTGAGCACGCGTTCTATGGGTTCCGGCTTGCGCCGGAACGACGGCAACCAAAGTCCAGCGCCATATGAAATGTCCGTTCTGCCAGCATGAAGAAACCCAGGTCCTCGATACGCGCGTATCGGAGGAGGGCGACGCCATACGCCGGCGGCGGCGCTGCGGCAAATGTGATAAACGATTTACCACGTATGAGCGCATCGAACTGGTGATGCCGTATGTGGTCAAAAAGAACGGCAGCCGCACCGAGTATTCGTCGGCCAAGCTGCGCGGCAGCCTGGAGCTGGCCTTGCGCAAGCGTCCTGTGGCGGCGCCGGCGGTGGACAAGGCCATCGCTTCCATCGAGGAAAAACTGCTGACCAGCGGTCAGCGTGAAGTGGACACCGGCTACATCGGCGAGCTGGTGATGCAGGAGCTGCAGCGCCTCGACAACGTGGCGTACATCCGCTTTGCCTCCGTGTACAAAAACTTTGAAGACCTGGCCGAGTTCCAGAACGCCATCGCCGAAGTCGGCAAGCCGGCTCGCTGAGCGCACGGCTGGCGCACGTTTGATACACCTCATATTCTCATCAATTAGCACTGCTACCTTCTAGCACAGTCTTGCTGACTTGCGGAGGTGTGCTGTGCGCGCCCGTGGCTTTACGCTGCTGGAAGTGTTGGTTGCCGTGGTGGTGCTCGCGCTGGGCATCCTCGGCGGTGTGGCGCTGCAACTGGCGGCGCTGCGGGCGCGTCATGAGGCGGTGCGGCTGTCGCAGGCCACGCAGCTGGCCACCGGGCTGGCGGAGCGCATACGCGCCAATCCCTCGCAGGCCGATCTCTACCTGACCCTGGATTACGATGCGTTTGCCGCGCCGGCCTCGCCCGCGCCGGCGGCCTTGTGCCATGGCGTGGCGTGCGCACCGGCGCAGCTGGCGCTATCCGATCTGCAGGAGGCCAGGCAACAGTTGCTGTCGCATCTGCCTGGCGGCCGCGTCATGATCTGCCGCGATGCCGGCTTGTGGAGCGGCGGCACGTTGCGCTGGTCTTGCGCCGGCGGCGCCTCGGCGCCGGTGGTCGTCAAGATCGGCTGGCGCGGCAAACGGCCGGATGGCGCGCGGGACCAGGACGCGGCCGGAGAATTTGCGCCAGGCGTGGCGCTGACGGTGGGAGGTCTGCCATGAAGCCGGTTTCCTGTCGTGGCTGGGGCGTGATCGAGCTGATGGTCGCGCTGGCGCTGGGCTTGCTGGTGACCTTGCTGGCCAGCGGGCTGCTGGTTGCGTCAGGCAGCAACTATCGCCATCACAGCGAGACCTTGTGGCTCAGCGACGGCGGCCGCTATGCGATGCAACTGATGGCGCAGTCCATACGCCAGGCCGCGTACGTCAACTGGGACCGCGACGGCGTCCCGCCGGAGCTTGATCCAGACACGCCCGCCTCGGTGGCCGGGCGTGACGCCGCCACCATCACCCGCAATAGCGAAGGCATCAGCGAGCCGCTGCCGGCGGTGGCGCATGGCAGCGACGTGCTGGCTTTACGGTTTACCGGCTCCGGAGCGGGGGCGACGGGTGACGGTTCCAGCGTCAACTGTGCCGGCTTCAGCGTGGCAGGCGATACGCGCGGCTGGAGCATCTTCTACGTGGCGGCCGATGCGGACGGCGAGCCTGAGTTGCGCTGCAAGTATCGCAGCGCGTCCGGCTGGGGCGCGGACGCGGTGGTGCGCGGCGTCGATTCCTTTCAGGTGCTGTATGGCGTGGACACCGATACGCCGCTGGACGGCGTGCCCAATACCTATCTGAATGCGACGGCGGTGGATGCGGCCGCCGGATGGAAACGCGTGTGCGCCGTCAGGCTGGGCTTGCTGCTACATGGCGAGAACAGTACGCGGGCGGACACGCTGGATACCACGTTCGATCTGTTCGGCGCGGCCTATGCGGACGCGCATCCTGGCGATGTTGGCGTGCGGGTGGAGGAGGCGGCGTTGCCGGCGTCGCAGCGGCTGCGGACGCGGCGCCTGTTCAGCATGACGGTGGCGTTGCGGAATCGGGATGGTTGAGATCATGCGCGGGCAGCGGGGGGCGGCATTGGTGGTCAGCCTGGTGCTGCTGATCATGGTATTGCTGCTGGGCGTGTCGGCGGCGCAGTTGTGCTTGCAGGGTGAGAAGGCGGCACGGGCGGAGCGTGATCGGGAGGTGGCGTTACTGACGGCGGAGGATGCCTTGGCTGATGCGGAGCGGGAGATTCGGAACAGCAGCGATCCTTCGCGGCGGGCGGCGTTTGAGGACGGCGCGGGACTTGTGGACGGCGAGGGGGCTGAGGCGGGCGGGGCGTTTGGCGCGACGTGCGGTGCGGGCGGTGTCGGCTTGCGCTTGCGGGCGGCGGTGGGTGAGAAGGTGGTTTGGCAGGTGGTTGATTTGAGCGGCGCGGAGGACGGTGGTGCTTGCACGGTCACCCACGGCGCGTACACGGCGGCGGTGATGCCGACGGGCGAAGGCTTTCTGCCGTTCAAAAAGCCGCGTTATCTGATCGAGCGGATGGAGTGCCATCAGCCTGGGGACGATGCGTCGGCGGGGGCCAAGCCGCATTACTGCTACCGCGTCACCGCGATCGGCTTCGGCGCCAGACCGGGGACGGAGGTGGTGGTGCAAAGCGTGTTCAGCAAACCGGAGGAGAAGCCATGAGCAGGAAATTGTCGCGCGGCCGGTACTGGTGGACGGCCTTGGCGCTTGTCTTGACGAAATGCGTCGGCGCGCCCGCGCACGCGGCGGTGCCGGTGGAGATCGACAGCTTGCCGGCCGCCGCAGCCTGCCAGCCAGGCAAGACGCTGGCGGGGACGGCGAGCGGCCCCGCGCTGCTGCGACCTGCGTCATCCGCGCCATCGCAGGCTGCACCGGCGCCGATTCCCACCAGCGCTGGCGAGCTCTACCAGGCCACAATGGAACTCGGCGACTGGAGCGGTCATTTCTCCCGCTATCTGGTGCCGGCGGGCGCGGCGGGCGGCGGGGCGTCGGTGCTGGCCTGGGACGCCGGCGCCATCCTCACCGGCGGCGCTGGCAAGCCGCCCACGCCGCCACCGGAACAGCGCAACATCTACACCGCCATCGTACAGCCGAGCGGCGCACTGGCCATGGTGCCATTCACCTGGCAGACGCTCTCCGCCGAACAGCAAGCCCTGCTCAACCAGAACGACAACGCCGGCGAACAACGCCTGGCCTACCTGCGTGGTGACCGCGCACTGGAGGGCAAACCCTTCCGCCCACGCGGCAGCATCCTCGGCGACGCGGTCCACAGCACCGCCGTCTACCTCGGCGCCGTCGATCACCGCGATGCCGTTTTCCTGGGCGCCAACGATGGCATGCTGCACGCCTTCGACGCCGCCACCGGCATCGAACTCTTCGCCTACGTACCAGATGCGCTGATCGCCCACCTGCACCACCTGACCAGCCCGACCTACATCCACCGCGCTTACGTGGACGGCCCCGCCAGCATCGGCCAGACAATCATAAGCGGACAGCAAAAAACCGCCCTGATCTCCGCCATGGGCGGCGGCGCGCGCGGCGTGTTCGCGCTGGACGTGACCGATCCGAGACGCTTCGCCGACGGACTCGGCGTACTATGGGAATTCACCAGCCGCGACGACCCCATTATGGGCAACGTCACCACCACGCCGCAGATCGTCCAGGTGCGCGAGCAGGCCGGCGCGCTACGCCACTTCGCCGTGGTCGCCAGCGGCATCAACAGTGACAGCGACGGCAAGGGCGCCTTATTCCTGCTGGCCGTCGATAAACCGCGCAACGCCGGTTGGCAACTCAATACCAACTACTACCGCATCACCACATCCGCCGCCGAGGCCACCCTCATCAACGCGCTCAGCGCTCCCGTGCTGTTGAAAGGCAGCGACGGCGCCTTGCTATACACCTACGCCGGCGACCTGCAAGGCCAGCTGTGGCGCTTCGATTTCAGCGGCAACGCACCGTGGCCGGACGCCATAAGCAAACCACTGTTCGTCGCACGCGACGCGCACGGCCACCGCCAGCCGATCGCCGAGCAACCGCTGCTGGCCTATGCCAAAGTGCGCGGCTACATGGTCCTGTTCGGCACCGGCAAGCTGATCGAAAAAACCGACCGCAGTGCCTCGCCGGTCACCCAGTCCTACTACGGCATCATCGACAGCCTGCAAACGCCGCAAGAAGTCATCCCCGGCCGCCAGCAGCTGACCCAGCGCTTTCTCGACGGCAGCGGCCCGCCGATGGACGCGCACAGCAAAGGCTGGTATCTCGACTTCATGCAGCCCGGCGAACGCAGCCTCCACGCCGGCGCGCTGTCCGACGGCGCGCTGCTATTCAACACCGTGCTCCCCGGCGCGGATCTGTGTAGCGCCACGCGCAGCCGCAGCCTTGTGCTGAATCCGCTCAGCGGCCTGCCCGACGACGGCCGCTTCACCGCCATCCTGCCCGGCAACGACGTCATGCTGCCCGACTTCGCGCCCGCGCCATGGTTGCTGCCGCAGTCCGTCACGCATGGCCCGCGCGAGTCCACCGGCCGCCAGCAGCAAACGCGCGACATCGCCATCGTGCGCGTGAACGGCGCCGGGCAGGTGGCCGCCATTGGCAGCATCAAAGCCACGCGCCGCAGCGGACGCCTCAGCTGGCGCGAAATCGTCAACTGGCGCGAACTGCACGAGGCCGCAAAATGAACCGCGCCGGCTTCAGCCTGGTCGAGCTGCTGGTGGCGCTGGTGATCCTGGCCGTGCTGGCGGCGCAGGCCATGCCGGTGTATCAGCAGCACATCATCCGCACGCGGCGCGGTGAGGCGCAGTCGGCCCTGCTCAAGCTGATGCTGCAACAGGAACGCTTTCATACGCAGCACAATACCTACGTGGCCTTTTCCGCCGCCAGCACGGCGCCGGAGGCGCGGCATTTCCCATGGTGGAGCGGCGCCAGCCCGCAAAGCAGCGCCTACCAGGTCGAAGGTAAGGCCTGCGACGGCGAGCTCATCGTCGAATGCGTACAGATTGTCGCCACGCCCGGCACCGCGCAAGTCGATGCCAGCTTCCGCGATCCCGACTGCGGCGTGCTGACGTTGACCAGCACCGGCCTGCGCCTGGCCAGCGGCCCGGCAACCGGGTGCTGGCCATGAAGCGCGACGGCGTCACGCTGGTGGAGTTGCTGATCATCCTGGTCATCGCCGGTGTGCTGATGGGCGCGGCGGTGCCCTCGTTTCAGCAGACGCTGCAACGTCTGCGGCTGCAGTCGGCCACCAATGACCTGCTGGCCGCCATCGAGCTAACCCGCACACAAGCGATGGCGCGCGGCGACAAGGTGCTGCTGGCGCCGCTGGCGGACGACTGGCAAAGCGGCTGGGCCGTTTTTCTCGACACCAACGACAACCGGCGCGCGGACGCCAGCGAGCGCGTGTTCTACCGCCATGACCGGCTGCGCGCCGGCATCAGCGTCACGGCCCGGTTCACGTCCGGCAACAACCCAACCTATCTGGCCTACAACGCCGCCGGCCGCAGTTGCGCCGCTGGCAACAGCCTGGCCGCGCGCTGGGGAACGCTGTCGATGACCTATAGCCAACAGGCGCGCCACATCAAGATCAACATGCTGGGCCGGGCGCGCGTGTGCGACCCCGCTGGCGGCTCGGCCAATTGCTCCGCTGCCGACGGATGAACTAGCCTTTATAATGGCGCAACGTCCAATTTGGCAGGAATAATGTGAACATCCGTAACGATCTCGAAGGCATGACGCTGGCGCTGGAATGGGCCGCCAAGGGCCTGTACACGACCGCGCCGAACCCGCACATCGGCTGCGTGATCGTGCGCGACGGTGTCGTGATCGGCGCCGGCGTCACGCAAAAGGCCGGCAGTGACCATGCAGAAATCCAGGCGCTGAAGGATGCGCAGGCGCGCGGCCACGACGTGCGCGGCGCCACCGCCTACGTCACGCTGGAGCCGTGCAACCACCATGGCCGCACGCCGCCCTGCTCGGACGCGCTGGTGCGCGCCGGCCTGGGCCGCGTGGTGGCGGCGATGGAGGATCCGAATCCGCTGGTGGCCGGGCAGGGCCTGGCCAAGCTGGCCGCCAACGGCATCGACACCAGCGTTGGCCTGCTGGCCGACCAGGCGTATGAGCTGAACATCGGCTTTTTCTCGCGCATGACGCGTGGCCTGCCGTGGGTGCGCATGAAAACCGCCGCCAGCCTGGACGGCATGACGGCGCTGCACAACGGCGTCAGCCAGTGGATCACCGGGCCGGAGGCGCGCGCCGACGGCCATCACTGGCGCGCCCGCGCTTGCGCCATTCTGACCGGCATCGGCACCGTCAAGGCGGACAATCCGCAGTTGAATGTGCGCGCGGTCGAGACGCCGCGCCAGCCGCGCCGTATCGTGGTCGACAGCAAGCTTGATATTGAACTGTCCGCCAAGATATTGGAGGGAGGCGGCACGTGGATCGTGGCCGCCGTCGGCAATCCGCAGAAGGAGGCCGCGCTGGCCGCCGCCGGTCACGAGGTCATCATGCTGCCCAACGCCGCTGGCAAGGTCGATCTGCCGGCGCTGATGCGCGAGCTTGGCCGCCGTCAGATCAACGAGCTGCACGTCGAGGCCGGGGGCAAGCTGAACGGCTCGCTGATCCGCGAGGGCTGCGTGGACGAGTTGCTGGTGTATCTGGCGCCAGCGCTGATCGGCGACGCGCAAGGCATGTTCGCGCTGCCGGCGCTGACCGACCTGCGCGACAAAAAGGTGTTGAAATTTCACGAGGTGAAGCAGATCGGCGACGATCTGCGACTCCTGGCCCGCTTTACTCATTAGGAAAAATTATGTTTACTGGTATCGTCGCTGCTGTCGGCAAAATTGAATCGGTCAAGCCGCTGGAAGGCGGCTCTTTCGCGGGTGTGCGCCTGGACATCAACGCCGGCGGCTTGCCGCTGGCCGATGTCAACCTGGGCGACTCGATCGCTATCAACGGCGCCTGCATGACCGTCATCGAAAAGGATGCCACCAACTTCCGCGTCGATGTCTCGCGCGAGAGTCTGAACAAGACTGTCGGTCTCGATACGCTAACCGAAGTCAACCTGGAAAAGGCGCTGACGCTGAATGAGCGCCTGGGCGGCCATCTGGTGTCCGGCCACGTTGATGGGCTGGGCGTGGTGCGCAAGTTCGAGCCGGTGGGCGAATCGTGGGAGCTGGTGGTGGAAGCGCCGCACGAGTTGGCCAAGTTTTTGGCCTACAAGGGCTCGATCGTGGTCAACGGCGTGTCGCTGACTGTCAATCGCGTGACCGACATCGGCACCGGCAAGGATCTGGTGTGCCAGTTCTCGATCAACCTGATTCCGCACACGATTGCGGTGACCACGTTGAAGCATCTGACGGTGGGCGCCAAGGTCAACCTGGAAATCGACCTGATTGCCCGTTACGTCGAGCGCATGGTCGCGGTCGGCGCCGCGACCAAATGATGCGCCGCCTTGCCGCCGCCGTGCTGATGCTGGCGTGCGGCATGGCGCAAGCACAAGTGCCCGCGCCGGGCGAGTCCACGCCGGCGCCACCGCCCGCGGTGGCATCCGCGCCCACGACGGCGCAGGCGGCGCCCTCGGCCGCATCCGCGCCCGCGCTGGAATTGCTGGTGCTTGGCTCGGGCGGCCCCGGCGCCGTCGGCCGCGCCAGTTCCAGCTTCGTGGTGCTGCTGGATGGTCAGCCGCGCATCCTCGTCGATGCCGGCCCCGGCAGCTTTGCCCGCGCCGGCGAGGCCAGGCTGCACATGCAGGCGATGGACATCGTGCTGCTGACCCACCTGCATATCGATCACGCCGGCGAATTGCCCGGCATTCTGCTGGGCCGCGCCGTCTCCACCGGCCGCCCATTGGACGCGCGCATCTTCGGCCCCGGCGGGGCGGGGCAGTTCCCGTCCACCAGGCGCTTTGTCGACCTCAACTTCGGCCCCAAGGGCGCATACGCCTACCTGAAAGACTTCTCCGCGCCGCTACACTACAGCGCGCGCGACATCCCCGCCCGCCCGATCAAACCGCAAGTGCTGCTGACCGAGGACGGCCTCACCATCACCGCCATCCCCGGCCACCACCGCGACGCGCCGGCCGTGATCTACCGCGTCGATTACAAGGGCCACAGCATCACCTTCTCCGGCGACATCGACGCCCACGGCTTGCCGGCGCTGGCGCAACTCGCGCAAGGCACGGACCTGCTGGTGTTCAACAGCGTGGTGCTCGACCCGCCCGGCTCGGCGCCGCAACTGTACGAGCTGCACACGCCGCCGGCCGCCATCGGCAAGCTGGCCGCGCAGGCGCACGCGGGCCGCGTGCTGCTCACGCACATCAGCCCCTTGGTGGAGCAGCAGCAGGACGCGGTGCTGGCGTCGATCCGCCAGGCGTATGCGGGGCCGGTGGCGCTGTCTGCGGATCTGACGCGGGTGCCGGTGACAGGCTTTTGAGATAGGCGATCAGCGCCGCGCGCTCGGCCTTGCTGCGCACGCGGTAATCCATGTTCTGCCCGGGCAGGAATTTTTCCGGATCGGTCAGCCAGCGGTCGAGCGAGGTTTCGTCCCACACCAGATTGGCCTTGCGCAGCGCGCGCGAATAATCATAGCCCTTGACGCTGCCAGCGCGGCGCCCGAACACGCCGCGATGATGCGGGCCGGTGTCGTCGACATCCAGCGTATGGCATTCGGTGCAGCGCTGCTGCCACAGGCGCTGGCCCTGCCCGATCAATCGGGTGTCCTGCGGCTGCGCCTGCGCCCACCCGGCCAGCAATGTGGCCAGACAGAGCGGTACGACACGAATGAGCATGGTGAATTTCATAACCTGACTTGCGTGTTTGTTTGTATCTTGCTTATACGCAAGGGCCCGGCAAATGGATTCATGGCATTGCCTGCAGCAATCTTATCTGAATCGATAGAAAATTTGCAAGATTGGGCGAGAAAAGCAGGCTTTTACGGTAGGGTGGGCGTAAATCCTTTAAAATAGCGGGTTAAGAAATACTCATGCACAGTCTTGAAGGATTAAAAATGTCAATTTCCAGCACCGAAGAAATCGTCGCCGAATTGCGCGCTGGCCGCATGGTGATCCTGGTCGATGAGGAAGACCGGGAAAACGAAGGTGACCTGGTGCTCGCGGCGGACTTCGTCACGCCGGAAGCCATCAATTTCATGGTCAAGTACGCGCGCGGCCTGGTGTGCCTGACGCTGACCGAGGAACGTTGCAACCAGCTTGAACTGTCGATGATGTCGGCCAAGAACGGCACCGCCTACGGCACCAACTTCACCGTCTCGATCGAGGCGGCGGAAGGCGTGACCACCGGCATCTCGGCGGCCGACCGCGCCAAGACCATCCAGGTGGCGGTGGCCAAGGATGCCAAGCCGGCCGACATTGTCCAGCCGGGCCACATCTTCCCGCTGAAGGCGCAGAAGGGCGGCGTGCTGATGCGCGCTGGCCATACCGAAGCCGGCTGCGACCTGACCGCCATGGCCGGCCTCACGCCCGCCTCGGTGATCTGCGAAATCATGAAGGACGACGGCACCATGGCGCGCCTGCCGGACCTGCTGGAATTCGCCAAGGAACACAATCTGAAGATCGGCACCATCGCCGACCTGATCCACTACCGCAGCCGCCACGAGTCGCTGGTGGAAAAAGCCGGCGAGCGCACGCTGAAGACCGCCCACGGCGACTTCCGCATGATCGCCTACCGCGACAAGCCGAGCGGCTCAGCCCACCTGGCGCTGGTGCACGGCGAAATCCAGAAGGGCAAGGAAACCCTGGTGCGCGTGCACCAGCCGGTGTCCATCCTGGACGTGCTGGAATCGGAAGCCACCACCCACTCGTGGAACCTGTCGTCGTCGATGGCCGCCATCCAGGCCGCCGACAGCGGCGTGATCGTTCTGCTCAACTGCGAGGAAACCGCCGAGCAGTTCTTCCACCAGTTCGAGGCGCTGTGCAATCCGGTCGAGGTCAAGCCGAAGGGCCGCGCCGCCAGCATGGACCTGCGCAGCTACGGCATCGGCGCGCAGATCCTGCGCGAAGTCGGCGTCTGCAAGATGAAGCTGCTGGCCAGCCCGCGCAAGATGCCGTCGATGACCGGCTTCAATCTGGAAGTGACCGGCTACGCCGCCAAACCTGAATAATCAACCAACATACAAGAGGCCATCATGACCGTAGGAAGCTACGAAACCAATCTGAACGGCGAAGACCTGCGCATCGGCGTGGTCCAAGCCCGTTTTAACGAAGACATCTGCCACGGCCTGCTGTCCGCTTGCCTGGCCGAGCTGAAGCACCTGGGCGTGGCGGACGAGGACATCCTGCACGTGACCGTGCCGGGCGCGCTGGAAGTGCCGCTGGTGCTGCAGAAGATGGCCGAGTCGCAGCAGTTCGACGCGCTGATCGCGCTGGGCGCCGTCATCCGTGGCGAAACCTACCACTTCGAGCTGGTGTCCAACGAGTCGGGCGCGGGCATCACCCGCATCGGCCTCGACTACGGCATCCCGATCGCCAACGCCATCCTGACCACCGAGAACGACGAGCAGGCCGAAGTGCGCATGGCCGTCAAGGGCGCCGACGCCGCCCGCGTGGCGGTCGAGATGGCCAACCTGACCATCGCCCTGGAAGAGCTGAACCAGGACCACGGCGACGACGAGTAAATACAAGAAGGTAAGCATATGAACGACAAGACTACCCACGCCAACCCGAGCAAGAACCGCACGCCGCGTCACCGCGCGCGCGAGTTCGCGCTGCAGGGTTTGTACCAGTGGCTGCTGAACAATGAGTCCGCCTCCACCGTGGTCAATCACATCCGTGGCGCGCACGGCTTCGACAAGGCCGACGCCGAGCACTTCACCGTGCTGCTGAACGGCGCCATCGGTTCGTCGGTCGAGCTGCGCGCGATGTTTGCGCCGCTGGTGGATCGCGGTGTGGCCGAGCTGTCGCCGATCGAGCACGCGGTGCTGCTGATCGGCACCTACGAGCTGAAGAACAATCTGGAAATTCCGTACCGCGTCGTGATCAACGAGGCGGTCGAGCTGACCAAGTCGTTCGGCGGTATCGACGGTCACAAGTACGTCAACGGCGTGCTGGACAAGCTGGCCGCCCAGCTGCGTCCGGAAGAGGTTGCCGCCGACAAGAAGCGCTAAGCGTTGCAGGTATCGTTAAAAGCCACCCACGGTAGCGTGTGGTGGTTTTTTTTATTTCTGGATTGACCGTGCCGGAGGTTGCTGCACAGAATTGATTTTCAGGCATTCCGGAGTTGTATCATCGAATCGCATTCTTTTCGCTGGCGGCGCGGCTGGCTGGCCGTGATCGGCGGCGCGCACGTGCTGGCGTTCTTGAGCTGGCAACACCCGCAGCGGCCCGTTGCCGCGACTGTCAGGCCGCATGAGGCCATTACCTATATCCTGGCGCCGGTGCGGCCCAAGCCGCTGCCGCCGGTGCTGCGGCGCCCGTTGACGCCGCCTGCGGAGCGGCCGGCGCGGCAGACGGCCAGGGTGGTGCCGGTGGCGCCGTCGGAAGCGCCGCAACCGCAGCCGCAGCCGATGACGGCGCCGCCGGTGGCCGAGCCGCCGCAAGCCATCACGCAGACGGCTCCGCCACCCGATCCGTTTGCCCTGCCGGTCAAGCCGGAGATGGATTTAAAACAGCGCGCGCTGGCGGCAGCGGCGGCTGCGGATAAGGCGGCGTTGAAAGAGTCGTTCACGCAGCGCGATCGCAAGCTGGTGAATGATGAGACGGCGCTGGCGGCCGCGATCGGCAAGGCGTACCGGGGTGGCGGGGCGCGTCAGGTGGAAATCATCGGGCCGGATGGCAGCCGTATCACCAAGTTCATCCTGCCGGGAGGCGGGTCGGTCTGCTACACGGCGGCGCCGAATAATTTCAGTGGGGGGCGCGATCCATTCCGGGATAGCGGGCGTATCATCGTCAGCCGGTGCCCGCAGTAAAAGCTGACGGCACCCCTTGACCCCGCACACCGCTGCGGCCAGGGTCAGACCCCGTACGGGGTCTGACCCTTTCGTTTTGGGGTGCTAAAAAGCAAAAAAGCCACCGATGTCGGTGGCTTCTGTTGGCGCTGACCCCTTATAACCCAGCAATCTGCGTGCCGCTCACCGATTTCTCAGCGGCAGCGACTGGTGCTGCTGGCTTGGCTGGCGCGGCGGCCATCACGCGGGTGACCGGCGGCACCTTTTTACCAGCCGAGACCTGCTTGAGTAAATTGTACTCGCCCATCACCTTGCCGCCATAACCTTCATCGGTTTCAAACGCGGCCGCGCCGACGTAGCTCTTCAGACCGGCTTCGACCGAGCCACCACGGGTCACGTAATCCTTCAGGATCAGCGCGCCGACGCGGATGTTGGCCACCGGGTTCAGCGCGGCCTGCAGGCCGCCCATGTCCTGGAACTTCTCGTGGTGCACCTTGGACATCACCTGCATCAGGCCCTGCGCGCCCATCGGGCTCTCGGCGAACGGATTCAGGCCGGATTCGATCGACATCACGGCCAGGATCAGCAGCGGGTCGAGTTTGATTTCGCGGGCGGTCAGATACGCGGTGGACACCAGCATGTTGGCGGCGTCACCGGCCACGCGGTAGCGCTTGGACAGCCAGGTGGTCACTAGTTGCTGCTGCTTCTGCGTGCCCAGCAGGGCTTTTTCCTCGGCGCTCAACGGAGCGGCGGCGGCCGGCGCTGGGGCCGCTGGCGCGTCCATCAGGGCCGTCAGTGGCGGCGCGGTGACGGCGACGGTTTCCACCTCCGGCGTACGGTTCAGGCTGTCGCTCAGGGCTTTGGCCAGATCCGGACGGACAAACAGTACTGCCATGACAACTAAAGCGGTAACACCTACTACGGTCAGCGTGTGCTGGGCGGTGGTCAACACGCCCTTTGCCGAAATGCGCGTCGTGGACAACCACGCGGCTGGCTGGCGAGCCATCAAACGGGCAAACGAGGTTGCACCGGTATTGCTATTAATCATAAAGTTCCCCTGAAATGTCCGTAAAAGCGGGTCCCTGCCAGCGTCAAACGCAGCTCAACAGGTGTGCTAATGCCGTGCATCAGAAATATCTCGTTCGTCGCCACTGTAGGAAGTGCGCGGAAGAACGCCATCATTGCTTGCTTGTTGCTGATCTCTCCCGCAGGAGTCAACCAGAATGCAATACAACTACTTTCGGGGAGGAAGGCAGACGCCTTTTGAAAACACTCCTTAAAATGTCATGTGGAGCCCCGACTCCGTGAATGAATGAGCGACAACTTTTGTGTAGTCCGCATGAGGTCCTGAGACCTGTCCTCTTCAAGTAGGGTGGATTCTAGAAGCTGTTTTATACCGAGTCAATACTAACACAATCAATCTTTATAACTTTTAAATCTAGTTTTTTGCCATGTGTGCGCTGGAAAACCAATAAAATCAACCACTTGACCTGTATTTTTAAACAGTGCGCTTCAATGTAAGAAAAACTTAAAAACTCATGAAATATTCCGATCTCCGAGATTTTATTTCCCAGCTGCAAGGAATGGGCGAACTTAAACCCATTTTGACGCCGGTTTCGCCGCATTTAGAGATGACCGAGGTCTGCGACCGCACTTTGCGGGCCGGCGGACCGGCCTTGCTGTTCCAACATCCGACCGGCCACAGCATGCCGGTGCTGGGTAATCTGTTCGGTACGCCGCGCCGCGTGGCGCTGGGCATGGGCGCCAGCGACGTCAGCGAGCTGCGCAAGATCGGCCATGTGTTGTCGCGCCTCAAGGAGCCGGAGCCGCCCAAGGATTTCAAGGACCTGATGGGCCTGGGCTCGCTGGTCAAGGCCGTGTGGGACATGGCGCCCAAGGAATTGCGCGGCGCGCCGTGCCAGGAAATCGTCTGGGAGGGCGCCGATGTCGATCTGGGCAAGCTGCCCATCCAGCACTGCTGGCCGGGCGACGTGGCGCCTTTGATTACCTGGGGGCTGGTGATTACCAAGGGCCCTAATAAGAAGCGCCAGAATCTGGGCATCTACCGCCAGCAGGTGCTGGGCCCGAACAAGGTGATCATGCGCTGGCTGGCGCATCGCGGCGGCGCGCTGGACTTCCGCGAGCACGCCATCCAGAGCAAGGGCAAACCGTATCCGGTGTGCGTGGCGCTGGGCGCCGATCCCGCTACTATATTAGGTGCGGTGACGCCGGTGCCGGACGCGCTGTCCGAGTACCAGTTCGCCGGCCTGCTGCGCGGCAGCCGCACCGAGCTGGTCAAGGCGATCGGCAGCGAGCTGCGCGTGCCGGCCTCGGCCGAGATCGTGCTGGAAGGGCATATTTATCCGGACGAGAATCACCCGTCCGGCTACGAGCACGCACTGGAGGGGCCGTATGGCGACCACACCGGTTACTACAATGAACAGGACTGGTTCCCGGTGTTTACCATCGACCGCATCACCATGCGCCGCGACCCGATTTATCATTCGACCTACACCGGCAAACCGCCGGATGAGCCGGCCGTGCTGGGCCTGGCGCTGAACGAGGTGTTCATTCCGCTGCTGCAGAAGCAGTTCAGCGAGATCACCGACTTCCACCTGCCGGCCGAGGGGTGCAGCTACCGCATGGCGGTGGTGCAGATCAAGAAGCAGTACGCCGGCCACGCCAAGCGCGTGATGTTCGGCGTGTGGAGCTTCCTGCGCCAGTTCATGTACACCAAGTTCATCGTGGTGGTGGATGAGGACGTCAATATCCGCGACTGGAACGAGGTGATCTGGGCGATCACCACCCGCGTCGATCCGACCCGCGACACCACGCTGGTCGATAACACGCCGATCGATTACCTGGACTTTGCCTCGCCGGTGAGTGGCCTCGGCAGCAAGATGGGCATCGACGCCACCAACAAGTGGCCGGGCGAAACCAGCCGCGAGTGGGGCACCACCATCACCATGACGCCCGAGGTCAAGGCACGGGTGGATCAGATTTGGCAGGAACTGGGGCTGTAAGGTATAATGACATCTGGCGGGCCCCTGCGCATTGTGGCATGGTCAACCTGGTCAGGTCGGGAACGAAGCAGCCACAGCCGTTCACCATAAGTGCCGCAGATCAGGCTCGCCTCCTTATTCTACAAAAAGCTCCCCTCGCGGTGATGCTGTCAAGTTAAGCCCGTCATTCGACGAATCCAACGCTAACTTAACGGTTTCACGTCCCTTGGGGAGCTTTTTTCATTGCTACTCAATCCGGGCCCGGCTTGTTACAATGGCTGCTTTGGCATTCCGCCATCTACGGTAAAATCCCAGCATGTCCTATCAAGTCCTCGCCCGTAAATACCGTCCACGGAACTTTGAAACGCTCGTCGGCCAGGAGCACGTGGTTCGCGCGCTGACGCATGCCTTGCACAGCGGCAGGCTGCACCATGCTTACCTGTTCACCGGCACGCGCGGCGTGGGCAAGACGACCTTGTCGCGGATTCTGGCCAAGTCGCTCAACTGCGTGGGGCCGGACGGCACGGGCGGCATCACCGCCACCCCGTGCGGCGTGTGCGAGGCGTGCACGGCCATCGATGCCGGCCGCTTTGTCGATTACATCGAGATGGACGCGGCCTCCAACCGCGGCGTGGACGAGATGGCGCAACTGCTGGAGCAGGCGGTGTACGCGCCGAGCAATGCGCGCTTCAAGGTCTATATGATCGACGAGGTGCACATGCTGACCAACCACGCCTTCAACGCCATGCTGAAGACGCTGGAGGAACCGCCGGAGCACGTCAAATTCATTCTGGCGACCACCGATCCGCAAAAGATACCGGTGACGGTGCTGTCGCGCTGCCTGCAGTTCAACCTGAAGCAGATGCCGCCGGGCCACATCATCGGCCACCTGGAAAATATTCTGGGGCAGGAGGGCATTAGCTTTGAACATCCGGCGCTGCGCTTGCTGGCGACCGGCGCCCACGGTTCGATGCGCGATGCGCTGTCGCTGACCGACCAGGCCATCGCCTACGCCGCCGGCGCGGTGACGCTGGAGGCGGTGCAGGGCATGCTGGGTGCGCTGGATCAGTCGTATCTGATCCGCCTGCTGGACGCGCTGGCGGCGCAGGATGGCGCCGATCTGCTGGCCGTGGCCGATGAGATGGCCACGCGCAGCCTGTCGTACAACGGCGCCTTGCAGGATCTGGGCACCTTGCTGCACCGGATCGCGCTGGCGCAGACGGTGCCGGCGGCGTTGCCGGAGGATTTGCCGGAGTATGCGGATATTGTGCGTCTGGCCGGCTTGTTCGATGCGGAAGAGGTGCAGCTGTATTATCAGATCGCTGTGCATGGCCGCAATGAGCTGGGGCTGGCGCCGGATGAGTACGCCGGTTTCTCGATGACCTTGTTACGGATGCTGGCCTTTCGTCCCGGCGTAGGCGGGGCGGAGGGACAACCCGCGGCGGCGCCGGCGGTGTCGCGCCAGGCGGCGATGGCCTCGGCCCGCGCGGCCGCGGCGGCCGGAGCAGGTGCGCCGCCGGCGCGCGCGGCTGCCAATGTGCAGGCCAGCCACGCCAGCGTGGTGCCGCCGTCGGTGGTCGCCGGCGCGGCCGCGATGGCGCGCAACGACAATCCACCCGCCGCACCGCAATCGCCCGCCGCTGCGCCAGCCGGCGCCACGCCGTCACGCGCCGCGATGCCGTCCGCTGCGCCAGCCGGCGCCGCGCCATCACGCGCCGCGATGCCGTCCGCTGACGGACCAGCAGCACCGGCACCAGCCGCACCAGCCGCCGACGGCGGCGCCTCTGCCGTCCCTGTCGCAGCCGCGCCCGCCATGCCGGCGGCAGCACCAGCTGCTCCGAGCGCACCGTCGCCAGCCGCCGCACCGGCACCGGCGCCGTCTGCCCCGATCAGCACCGCCCGCGCAGCCATCAACGCCGCGCTGGAAGCCGCGCGCGCCGCCTCGCGTCCCGGCGGCGCGCGACCAGCAAGCGCCGCCCCAGCAGCCGCCGCACCCGCCACGCCAGCGGCACCGGCGCCCGCTGCCGCGGCGGCATCGACAGCGGCCGCCCCGGGCGGCTTCGGCGGAGCGCCGGGTGGCGCGCCTGCCACCGCGCATGCGCCAGGCGTACCAGCTTCGGCCGCGTCGCGCGCGCCTGCGGCCGCCTACACGCCACCCGCCGCGTCGGCCACCAGCGCGCAGATGAATGCCGCGCCGGCGCGTCCGGCGCCGTGGGAAGACATGCCACCCGCCACCGACGGTGATGCCGCCGTGCTGGAAGCGCCAGTCCGCGTCGCGCCGCCACAGGCCGCGCCGCAGCAGTTGGCGCCAGCGCCACAAGCCAGGCCAGCGCAGGCCGTCGAAGACGACGACCTGCCGCCTTGGGTCACCGAGTTTTCCGACGACAGCGCCGTCGCCGCGCCATCGGCGCACCCGTACGCGCCAGCGCCGTCGCAGGCATCCGGCCACGCCGGCCAGCCCGACGACCCGCACGCCATCGCCATGCCCGCGCGCGCCGCGCCGGCCCCGGCCAAGGCGCCGTACGCCTACGTCATCACGCCCGTGCCTGAACTCAACTGGGACGGCAACTGGCCTGCCGTGGCCGCCGCGCTGCCGCTGCGCGGCACCGCCCAGCAACTGGCCATGCAGGCCGAGATGGTCCGCTGCGGCATCGAAGGCAACGCCGCCGTATTCACGCTGCGCGTGCCGATCGAAACCTGGCGCACCCCCGGCAATGTCGACAAACTGACCGCCGCCCTGAGCGAACGTTTCGGCCGTCCGGTGCGCGTCGACAGCGAACTGGGTGCCGTCTGGTACACCGCCAGCGCCGAGGCCCAAGCCTACCGCGAGGCCTGCCAGCGCGCGGCCGAGGAAACCGTCGCCAACGATCCCTTTGTGAACAGTCTGATCCGCGAATTGGACGCCTGGGTTGTGCCCGGCACCATCGTGCCGCCGCAAACCGGCGCCGCGGCTGCCTGATCGCCTCTTTAAACTTACAACACGGAGAACTCCACCATGATGAAAAACCAACTCGCCGGCCTGATGAAACAAGCCCAGGCCATGCAGGACAACATGAAAAAAGCCCAGGAATCGCTGGCGCTGATCGACGTGGAAGGCCAGTCGGGCGCCGGCCTGGTCAAGGTCGTCATGAGCTGCAAGAACGACGTCAAGCGCGTGTCGATCGACCCGTCGCTGCTGGCCGACGACAAGGACATGCTGGAAGACCTGGTAGCCGCCGCCTTCAACGACGCCGTGCGCAAGGCCGAAGCCACCGCCGCCGAAAAGATGGGCAGCGTGACCGCCGGCCTGCCTGCCGGCCTGGGCCTTCCACCCGGCTTCAAGATGCCGTTCTAAGGAACCATGTCCAAGTCGCTGGAATTCCTGACCGAGGCGCTGCGCCGCTTGCCCGGCGTCGGCCCCAAGTCGGCCCAGCGCATGGCGTTCCACCTGCTGCAGCATGACCGCGACGGCGCGGACATGCTGTCGCGCGCGCTGCACCAGGCGGTCCACGCGGTGCACCACTGCGCGCTGTGCAATACCTTCACCGAAGACGAAGTCTGCGACACCTGCAGCGACGAGACGCGCGACCGCCGCCTGCTGTGCGTGGTCGAAACGCCGGCCGATCAGCTGATGATCGAGCAGACGCTGACCTACAAGGGCCTGTACTTCGTGCTGATGGGCCGGCTGTCGCCGCTGGACGGCATCGGTCCGAAAGACATCCACCTGGAAAAGCTGGTGGCGCGCGCCGCCGACGGGCTGGTCACCGAGGTGGTGCTGGCCACCAATTTCACCAACGAGGGCGAGGCCACCGCGCACTACATCAGCGAGATGCTGAAGGCGCGCGGCCTCAAGGTCAGCCGGCTGGCGCGCGGCGTGCCGGTCGGCGGCGAACTCGAATACGTGGACGCGGGCACCATCGCCCGCGCCATGCTGGACCGGCGGGCGACATGACGGCACCAACCACGGCCGGCCCGCTGGCCGGCATCAAGGTGCTGGAACTGGGCACGCTGATCGCGGGCCCTTTTTGTGCGCGCATGCTGGCCGAGTTTGGCGCCGAGGTGATCAAGGTCGAGTCGCCGGACGGCGGCGATCCGATCCGCAAGTGGCGGGTGCTGAAGGATGGCACCTCGCTGTGGTGGTCGGTGCAGTCGCGCAACAAGAAATCGCTGACGCTGAACATGAAGCACGCCCAGGGCCGCGCCATCGCGCGCCAGCTGGCGCTGGAGGCGGACCTCATCATCGAAAACTACCGTCCCGGCGTGCTGGAGAAGTGGGACCTCGGTTACGAGCAGTTGAAGGCGCTCGATCCATCGACCATCATGGTGCGCCTGTCCGGCTTCGGCCAGACTGGGCCGATGCGGGATTTGCCGGGCTTTGGCGCCATCGGCGAGTCGATGGGCGGGCTGCGCTATGTGTCCGGCCATCCGGACCGGCCGCCGGTGCGCGTGGGCGTGTCGATTGGCGATTCGGTGGCGGCGCTGCATGGCGTGATCGGCGCCATGATGGCCTTGCGTCACCGCGACGCCACCGGCGGCAAGCGCAAAGGCGAGGGCCAGATGGTGGACGTGGCGCTGTACGAATCCGTGTTCAACCTGATGGAGTCGCTGGTGCCGGAGTATGACCATGCGGGCGTGGTGCGCGAGCGCACCGGCGGTTCGCTGCCGGGCATCGTGCCGTCCAACACTTACACCACCGGCGATGGCGAGAACATCGTCATCGCCGGCAATGGCGACGCCATCTTCAAGCGGCTGGTGTTGGCCATGGGCCGCATCGAGCTGGCCGGCAATCCCGAGCTGGAGCGCAATGATGGCCGCGTCAGGCACACGCAGATGATCGACGACGCCATCCAGGCCTGGTGCGACACCCAGACCATCGACAGCGCGCTGGCGGTGCTGAAGGCGGCCGACGTCCCGGCCGGCAAGATCTACTCGGTGCGCGACATGATGACCGACCCGCAGTTCCTGGCGCGCGAGATGTTCGAGCAGCACCAGTTCGCCGACGGCACGCCGGTCCAGCTGCCGGCGATCTCGCCGAAGCTGTCGGCCACGCCCGGCCACACCCAATGGCTCGGCCCCACGCTGGGCCAGCACAACGACGAGGTGCTGCAATCCCTCGGCTACAGCGCCGACGCCATCGCCGCGCTGAAGCGGGATGGCGCGCTGTAAAGGTTAATCCGAAGTTGGTTTCCCGCTGTAGCAGTCGATGCCGACGATGTGCCCGGCGTCGAACACGTTCACAAGGCGTCTTCTGATTTGCCCAATGGGAGGATGCAAGCTAGCTTGATTGATTAACCGAACAAGATCCTCTCCGCGGTTAAATGTACTCTTTCTAACGCGTGACCGGGATTGCGCGCCGGTATGGTGCTTGAGGATGTGCCGCCAGGCGCTGGGTGATGGGGATCATGTCATCGCCAGCGCGTCCTGGCTGGCAAGCATGCGGTCGATGGTGTCGGGCGGGGAGGGATGGCCGAGGTAGTAGCCTTGCACCATGTCGCAGCCATATTGCTCCAGCAGCACCAGCTGGGCGTCGGTCTCGACGCCTTCGGCCACCACCGCCAGTTTCAGCCCGTGCGCCATGGCGATGATGGCATGCGTGATGGCGGCGTTTTCCGAGTCCAGCGGCAGGCCGCTGATGAAGCTCTTGTCGATCTTCAGCGCGCGCACGTCGAAGCGCTTGAGGTAGTTCATCGACGAGTAGCCGGTGCCGAAATCGTCGATCGATAAATACACGCCGATGCCGCGCAATTGCTCCAGCGTGGCCATGGTGGCGCGGGCGTCGTCCATCAGCGTGCCCTCGGTCAGCTCCAGTTCCAGCAGCTCGGCCGGCAGGCCGGTTTCGTGCAGCGCCGACAGCACGCTCTGCATCAGATTCTCGTCCTTGAACTGCTTGGCCGACAGGTTGACCGCCACCCGCACCGGCGGCTTGCCCGGCGTCTGCCACGCGGTCGCCTGGCGGCAGGCGGTGCGCAGCACCCAGTCGCCGATCGGCACGATCAGCCCGGTTTCCTCGGCCAGCGGAATGAACTCGGTCGGCGAGATCACGCCGCGCTCCGGATGGCGCCAGCGTACCAGCGCCTCCAAGCCGACGATGCGCGCGCTGGCGACGTCGATCTGCGGCTGGTACAGCAGGTACAGCTCGTCGTTCTGCAAGGCCTTGCGCAAGCCCACTTCCAGCTTGACGTGGCTCATGATCTGCATCGTCAGCGAGGAGCTGTACAGCTTGGCGTTGTTCTTGCCGCAGTTCTTGGCGTGGTACATGGCGGTGTCGGCATACTTGAGCAGCGAGTTGCAGTCCTCGCCATCCTCCGGGTACAACGAGATGCCGATGCTGGCGGTGACGAAGATTTCATGCGCATCCAGCAGGAATGGCCGGCGCATCGCTTCCTTGACGCGGTGGGCGACGTTGAGCGCGTCTTCCACCCGCTCCAGGTCGGGAATCAGGATGGTGAACTCGTCGCCGCCCAGCCGCGCCAGGTTGGTGCCGGCCTCGGTGCGCGACACCAGGTCGCCCGGCCGCGTGGTTTCGCGCAGCCGTTCGGAGACGGCTTGCAGCAGATGGTCGCCGACGTCGTGGCCCAGCGTGTCGTTGATGCGCTTGAAGGCGTCCAGGTCCATGAACAGCACGGCAAATTTCTTGTTGGCCTTGCGTGAGCGCGCCAGTTCGGCCTCCAGCGTTTCCAGGAATGCCTGGCGGTTGGGGATGCCGGTCAGCGAATCGCAGTATGCCAGCCGGCGGATCTGCTCCTCGCTGCGCTTGCGCTCGCTGATGTCGCGCACCAGGCCCAGCACCTCGTCCGGGCCGGTGGCCACCAGCCGCGCCTCGAAATGCCGCACCGGTTGCAGCGCCGGATGCTCGCCCTGGCGCACGCGCGGCGCCGGACCCGGCAGCGGCAGCTCGTAGTCGAGCGAGTGGATGTGCTGGGTATCGAGCACGGTACGCACCTGCTCCAGCATGTGGTTGGCGATGTCCGGCGGCAGCACTTGGCTCAGATGGCGTCCCACGCACCGCTCGGTGGAGAAGACGTTGCTGGCCTCGTGGCCCTGTTCATAGTCGAGGTAGTAGCCGTCCTTGTTCATGCGGAAGAAGGTGTCGGGGATGGCGGCCAGCACGGCGCGGTGCTGGGCGTCGGCGATGCGCAGGCGGCTGATGGCGTCGCTGGCGCGCAGCACGTACAGCACCCGGTGGCCGAGGATGGGCCAGTTGATCGGCTTGGAGACGAAGTCGGTGGCGCCGGCCTCGTAGGCGCGCGTGACCGATTCCAGCTCGTCGCCGCCGGTGACCATGATGATGGGCACGGCCGCCTGGGTTTCCAGCTGGCGGATGGCGCGGCACACGGCGAAGCCGTCCATGCCGGGCATGTCGACGTCCAGCAACACCAGGTCGGGCGACACGCTTTGGTAGCAGGCCAGCGCTTTCACGCCGTCTTCGGCTTCGATGGTGTCGAGGCCGACCTGGGCCAGCATTTCCAGCATCAGCAGCCGCATGGTGGGATCGTCGTCGGCGACCAGTACCAGGCCGCGCTTGGGGGAAGTTGCCATGATTACGTTTCCTTTTCCAGCATTGCTCCCAACGCCTGCCGCGCGGCCTGGAAAGATCGTTCCATGTCGGCCAGCAAGACAGCGGCGCCGGCGGTGGTGTCGTTGCGTCCCAGTTGCTCCAGTTCCTTGCTGCGCTGGGCGAGGGCGTCGGCGCCGACGTTGGCGGCGCTGGATTTGAGGCTGTGCGCGGATTTGCGCATTTGGCCGGCGTCGCCGGCGGCGATGGCTTGGCGCAGCGTTTGCAGATGGGCCGGTGTATCGTTGAGGAAGGCGTGCACTACGCGTTCCAGCAGCGCGTCGCCGTTGGCGGGACTGAGGGCGCGGATGTTGTCCAGCGCCTGCTGGTTGATGATGTCGTCGGCCGGCAGCGCAGGCGCAGGAGCCGGCGCAGGCGCAGGCGCTAGCGGCGGCTCGGGCGCCGTCGTGGCGCCGCGCGGCAGGCTGATCCAGCGCGACAGCGTCTGGCCCAGCGCCTGCTGGGTGAACGGTTTGCTCAGGTAATCGTCCATGCCGGCCGCCAGGCAGGATTCGCGGTCGCCCTGCAGGGCGTTGGCGGTGATGGCGATGATGGGCAGGCTGCGCGCGCGGCCATGCTGTTGCTCGTGGCGGCGGATTTCGGTGGTGGCAGCGAAACCGTCCATCACCGGCATCTGGCAGTCCATCAGGATCAGGTCGAAATCGTCGGCCTGCACCGACTGCAGCGCTTCCTCGCCGTTGCAGGCGCGGCTGACGTCCAGGCCCAAGCCCTCCAGCATCGCGCTGGCGACTTCCACGTTGACGGGGTTGTCTTCCGCCAGCAGCACCTTGCGGCGCTTGCGCGGACGTGTGCCGGCGCTCAGTACGCTGACCGGCGGGGCGGCGGACGCAACCGCGGCAGCCAGGCCGGGCGCGTGGCGCGGTGCGGAGGATGGGCGCTGCGTGGCTGCCGCCGCGACCGCGACCGCCGCGGTGAGTGGATCAGCGGCGTGGCGGACATCGCCAACGTCACGGTTGTCACGGCTGCCGCCGCCCTCGCGGAGATCGCGGCAGTCGCCCCCCTCGCGGAGGTCGCGGCAGTCGTGGCCATCGCGTTCCTCGCGCGCATCGTGGCTCGCGCGCGCATGGTGGCCCTCGCGCAGATCGTGGAGATTGCGGCCATCGCGCCCCCGTAGCGGCGTGACGATGGCGTCGTACAGATCGCCGTCGCGCGGCGGCTTGATCAGCTGGAAGGCGACGCCGGCCGCGCGCCGCTGCACGCCATCGGCCGCATTGCGCTGCGTACTGAGCAACAGCAGACGCGGCGGCGCGGACGCCAGCGCGCCGTCGGCACGGATGGCGGCGGCCAGCGCCAGGCCGGAGGTGCGCGGTTGTTGCATGTCGAGCAGCACCACATCGTAGCCATGACCGCGCGCCGCCGCCTGCCGCAGCTGGGGCAGGGCGTCGGTGGCGCCGGCGTGGGCGCAGCTGATGCGCCACGCAGCCAGCTGCCGCTCCAGCGCGGCGCGGCTGGCGGGATGTTCATCGACAATCAAAGCGCGGATTCCCTGTGTGGCGGTGGATGGATCGTCGATATCGAGACGACGTTTGTCGAAATGTACGGCAAACCAGAAGATCGAACCTTGAGTTAGCGCATGGTCGACGCCAATCGCGCCCCCCATCAGCTCCACCAGTTGCTTGGAGATCGCCAGGCCGAGGCCGGTGCCGCCGTGCTTGCGCGTGGTCGAGCCATCGGCCTGCGAGAAGGAATCGAAGATACGCGCGCGCGCCTCGGCCGACACGCCGATGCCGGTGTCGTGCACCTCGAAGCGCAGGCCGACCGCCTGCGCATCCTCGTGCGTGACGGCCACCTTGAGCGTGATCTGGCCGGTGTCGGTGAACTTGATGGCGTTGCCAAGCAGATTGAACATCACCTGCCGCAGCCGGTTGGGATCGCCGCAGATGCTGAGCGGAATGTTGTAGGCGACGTCCAGCTCCAGCGTCAGGCCCTTGGCCTGGGCCTGGGGCGAGAACACATTATCGATATCGTCCAGCAGGTCGCGGAAATTGAACTGGATGTATTCCACCGTCAGCTTGCCGGCCTCGATTTTGGAAAAGTCGAGAATGTCGTTGATGATCACCAGCAGATGCTCGCCGGAGCGCTTGACCATGCTGGTGTAGTGCCGCTGCTGCTCGGTCAGATGCGTGGCCAGCAGCAATTCCGTCATGCCCAGCACGCCATTCATCGGCGTGCGGATCTCGTGGCTCATGGTGGCGAGAAACGCGCTCTTGGCCTGGCTGGCGGCCTCGGCGGCATTCTTGGCCTTTTCCAACTGCTCGGTGCGCACGCTGACCTGGCGTTCCAGCTGATCGCGGTACTGCGCCAGCGCGGCGTCGCGGCCCTCGACCTGCGCCAGCATGTCGTTGAAGCTGTTGATCAGCGCGCCAAGCTCGTCGTTGCGCTGGTGGACGATGCGTGGCGTCGCCTGGCCGCGGCTGACTTGCTGGGCGGCAGCGATCAACTGGCCGACCGGCTCGGCGATGCTGCCCTTGAAACGGGCCGCCGTCAGCAGCGCCATCATGAACGACAGCGCGGCGGCAGCGATGGCGGCGCCGAGGTTTTTCAGGATGTCCAGCCACATGCGCAGTTGCGAACGCTCCAGCATCACCACGCCGGCGATCTGGTCGCCCTCGCGCAGCACGCGGTAGACGCGCAGCGCCGGCGCCCACGGCGGGCCGCTTGGTTCGGCCAGCACGTCGGCGGCGCTGGCGGCCGCGTTCACCTCGTCCGGCGCGGCCTGGCCAGCGCGCAGGCGCGGCGCGGCGTAGCGGGCCAGCAGCTTGCCGTCGCTGTCGTACAAGGCGGCTTGCAGGATGTCATCCTCGACGGCCAGCGTGGCCAGCGTTTGCCCCGCCTGCTGGCGGTCCGCGTACCGCAGCGCGGCCTGGCTGTTGCTGCCGATAACCCCCGCCAGCGAGGACAGTTGCTGGCGCGCGTCCTCGCTGTGGCTGAGCACGGCGGTGGCGGCGAACGCGATGAACACCAGCAGCAGCGCGCTGCCGGTGGACACCACCGACATGATCGTGAGCTTCTGGCTCAGACCGGAACGTCCAAAGTTGAACATCGCATGGCCCCATCCGTAAATGCCAATAAGAAAAATAGCCGCATCTAGCAGGCTCGACATTGATCTGGGTCGAAGGGCGCACGTTTGCGCTGCCTCAAACAACGTGCGCGCCAGCGCCGCAAGCTGTGGGGATGGAACGCAAAAAAATCCTGTTCGTGGCCGAGGCGGTCACACTGGCCCACGTTGGCCGTCCGCTGGCGCTGGCAAGCACGCTGGACCGGCAACGCTACGACGTGCACCTGGCCTGCGCGCCGGGCTACGAGATGTTCTTCAAGGGCAGCCAGCTCAGCAACTGGCCGCTGTACAGTATTTCCAGTGCGCGCTTCCTGGCGGCGCTGGCGGCGGGCAAGCCGGTGTACGACGCCGCCACGCTGTCGCGCTACGTGCAGGACGATATGCGCCTGCTGCAAACGCTCAGCCCGGATGTGGTGATCGGCGATTTCCGGCTGTCGCTGTCGGTCAGCGCGCGGCTGGCGCAGGTGCCGTATGTCGGGGTCATCAATGCGTACTGGAGTCCGTACGTGACGCAGCGCTACCGGGTGCCGGCGATCGCGCTGGCGCGGGTGTTGCCGGTGGCGCTGGCCGACCGCGTCTTCAATCTGGTGCGGCCGCTGGCGTTTGCCTTGCACAGCCGGCCGCTGAATAGCGTGCGGCGGGCTTACCGTCTGCCATCGCTGGGGCAGGATTTGCGGCGTATTTATACTGATGCCGACCATGTGCTGTATGCCGATATTCCGGAGATGTTTCCGGCGCACGATTTGCCGGCGACGCACAGCTATCTGGGGCCGGTGATGTGGTCGCCGCCGACCGGGGTGCCGTCCTGGTGGGAGGGCTTGCCGGCCGGGCGCGAGATTGTTTATGTCACGCTGGGCAGCTCTGGGCAGGGGGCCTTGCTGCCGCGGGTGCTGCAGGCGCTGGCGCCGTTGCCGGTGACGGTGATCGCCGCCACCGCCGGCACGGTGGATGCCGGGCTGTTGCCGGACAATGCGCGGGTAGCCCAATACCTGCCCGGCGAGTTGGCGGCGCAGCGTTCGCGGCTGGTGATCTGTAATGGCGGCAGTCCGACCAGCCAGCAGGCGCTGGCGGCTGGGGTGCCGGTGCTGGGGATTGCCGGCAATCTGGACCAGTATCTGAATATGGATGGGGTGCTGCGGGCCGGGGCGGGGGCGTTGTTGCGCTCGGATCGGTTGGCGGAGGGGCGGTTGCGGGAGATGGCGTTGCGCTTGTTGTCGGACGCGGAGGTGCGGGCGGCGGCGGGGCGGGTGGCCGGGCAGTTTCGGCGCTATGACGCGGGGGCGAGGTTGGCGGGGCTGCTGTCGCGCATATTGCAGCCGTAGGGCTGCGGACGGCACCCGCTCAACCCGCACACCGCCGGCGCCAGGGTCTGACCCCGTACGGGGTCAGACCCTTCTGTTCGGGGTGCTGCATGCGTAAAAAAGCGAACCCGATTTTTGGGGTTCGCTGTCAAAACCGCTGCTGCGGTCAGGACTGCACTTTGCGGCGCGTGCCCAGCGCGAGGCCCGCAAAGCCCAGCCCGATCAGTGCCAGCGTGGCGGGTTCCGGAATGGTGGCGAAGCTCTGCGATGAGTCCACCTTCAGGAATGGCACCGTGGTGGGCGTGGAACCGTCCCACATCATGGTTGGGGTGAAGAACGATGGCACGTTGGTGGTGCCGGTGAAGCGGTCGACAAAGATGGAGCCGGTCACGGCGTCCAGGTAGCGGGTGTCGACATAGTCGATCATGAAGCGCGAGTCGAACGAGCCGGTGCCCACCGCGCCCGAGGCGCTGAAGCTGGCCTGGTTGAATACCAGGTGGCCGGACATGATCAGCAGGCCGTCACCATCGCCGCCGCCACCGCCGCAGCCGGTCGAGGTGGTGCCGGCGCCGTAGCAGCGCACGGTGTTGCCGCCGTTGCCGGGAATGGCGCGGCTGCCGTCGGTGATGTCATCCAGGTAGATGGCCAGGTTCTGCACGCCGGCGCGCAGCGGGTCGACGTCCATGGCCGCCGATTGCGCCGGCGGCAGGCCAAAGTTGACGGTGTTGGCGGTTTGCGACGTCACCAGTTCCTGGAAGCGTACCACTTTGCTGATCTCGAAATTGCTGTTCAGCCCGGCCGGGGTGACGATGGCGGGGATGTTGCTGTTCGACATGGTGCCGACCACCATTTGCGAGCGCAGTTCGGTCAGGTAGGGCGCGGCGGCGCCGGGGCCGACAATACGGCCAGGTACGAAGCCGGTGGCCAGGCCGGTGTCGGTGACGTTGGTCCAGAGGTCGGCATAGGTGCTGTAGGCACCGGCGCCGGTTGGGTCCAGGCCGAGGGTGGGGCCGGCGCTGGCGGTCAGCGGCGCGGCCAGGGCGGCTGCCAGCATGGCGACGGCCAGCGCGGGGGGATAGGTTTTCATGTGTGCTCCTCGAAAAGGGCCACGGGAATCGGGGCCGTACCAGAGGAAGAGCAAAAGCCTTGCCAGTGCGGGCAAGCATTGTGAAATCAAGGACTTGCGTGTCCCCGCGGCGCGATGGCGGCGGCAGGTGTAAAAAAATCCGTCACGTCTGGCCGGGCGCGGACTTGATCTTGCGTGCCGGGATGCCGCCCCAGATTTCGCCGGCGCCGATGCGCGTGTCCTTGGTGACCACGGCGCCGGTGGAGACGATGGCGTTGTCGCCGATCTGCACGCCGGCCATCACCACCGCCTTGGCGCCGATGGTGACGGTGTCGCCGATGTGGACCGCCTTCAATTCCAGCCGCGCGCCTTCGATCACGTGGGCGAAGATGACAGCATCGTGGCCGATGATGGTGTTGCTGCCGATGCGCGTCAGCGGCGGGTCGAGCAGGGCGCCGGCGCTGTAGGTGTTGCTGCCCAGCCGCGCACCCAGCGCGAGGTAGATCAGCCGCTGCAGCGGCACCGGAATGAAGTGGGTGCGGATCAGCGAGTTGAACAGCAGCAGATAGAACAGGATGTTGACGTTGGCCACCAGTTCGTGGCGCGTATGCTCGGCCACTTCGCCTTCGCGCAGTGGCAGCGCCAGCAGGAACAGGCGGTAGACCAGGAACGCGTACAGGTAAACCAGCACGAGCGCTGCCGCCACCAGCGTCACGCCGCGGAAGTCGCCCAGCGGCAGGGCGCCGAACGCCAGCGCCGTGGTGCCGATGGCCAGCGCCAGGATCAGCAGCAGCAGGCACAGGAAGACAGCCACCTGGCCGGGCTTGATGGCACGCATCGTCAGGCCCCGCCGTCCGCCACCAGCAGCTCGCGCAAGGGGCGCCGCAACGAACGCGCCTTGGCCGGCGCGCCGGCGCCGATGCGGGCCATGAACACGGCCGCTTCCCAGTCCTGCTGCCCGACCAGCGCCTCGCCCGCGCGCGACAGTTCCGCCGCGCGCTCCGGCATGCCGGCGGTGGACGAAAACACGCGCCCTTCGCGCACGTAGCGCGCGAAGATCAGCGGCGTCATTTCCGGCTGCATCTGCAGGCCAAGCGCGGTGGCGGTCAGCCAGAAGCGCTGCATGGCGCGGCCGGCGCCGACGTAGTCGTCCACGCCCTGCGGGCGGCGTGGCGCCACCAGCACCAGATGGGCGGCGCAGGCCAGCGAGGGAATCAGGTCCATCTGCAGGCGCGGCGCCAGCGTGCCGGCCAGCCAGGTGTTGAAGAAGTGCACGCGCTTCCAGTCCTGCATGACCCAGCGCATCAACCGCGTGGTCATCGGATCGGCGCCCAGCGCCTGGTCGGGAATGCGGTCCTCGCTGAAGCGCGCGTTCCATTGGATGATGGACTTGTGGACCTGGTGCGCCTCCGGCATCGTCAGGCGCAGCTTGGCGTTGCGGAACATCAGCCGGGCGGCGGCCACGCGCTGCTCGCCCTCCAGCCAGTGCACGCGGTAGCCGTCCGGCAGCGCGGCGGTCAGCGCGGCTTTTTCCGATGTCGCCAGCGGTCGCCGGCTCAGCGGGCGGCGCTGCACCGCGCGCGGCAGGATGGCGTCGACCAGCGGATCGGGATCCAGGCCGGGCGCGGACAGGAATTCGATGCTGAAGGTGGGGCGGTGCGGCTGCGTGTCGGTGTGGCGGATGGCGCGCATTGCCAGCGCAAAGGTGCTGGCGGCGATGGCCATGGTTTCCAGCAGCGCGCCGATCGACATCTGGCTCGGATGGCCGTCCAGATCGTAGACGCAATGGTCGCGCGTGTCGTGGCCGTGCACCACCAGCCGGCGGTCGTCCAGCACCTCGAAGCGCCACGGTTGCGTGTTGTCGCCGCTCGGCGCCCAGCGCGCCAGTTCCAGGATCTGTTCCAGCGTGGTGTCCAGTTGCGGTGCGATGCGGTTCATGCGTCTCCTCCTGGCCGGCGCCGCCGGGCCAGCATCATCATCAGCCGCTGCAGCGGGTGGCGGTTGCCGCCGGGGCGCCAGGTGCGCACCAGCTTGTTGCGGAAGGCGTCGAACTGGTAGCCCCACGGCGCCGGCCGCACGTCGCCGCGCTGCAGCAAAATCTTCAGCGCCTCGGTGGCGGCGGCGCCCGCGCACAGCTCGCAGCCCATGATGGTGGACGGCCCGCGCTGCTCCTTTAAATTGATGGCCGACGGATCGACCAGGTAGCCGCCGTGCAGCCCGGCCGGCGCCAGCCCGACCAGGAAGCGCAGCGCCTTTTCCATGTCCGGCTGGTCGCCCCAGCCGAAGTAGTCCTCGAACGTCATGTGGCCGGGCAGGAAGCTCAGCACCGCCGTGCCCATGCCCAGCGGCGCCGCCGTCACTGCCGGAATGCCGAGCCGGGCGCAGGCGGCAAACGTGGCCTGGCGCGCGCTGAAGGCGAAAAAGTCCAGTCCGTCCACGTACAAGTCTACTCCTTCAAAGAAGCTGGCCAGGTTGTCGGCGCTGATGCCGTCGCGAAAACGCACCAGCTTGAGTTCCGGGTTGATGTCCAGCGCCATCTCGGCCAGCACGTCGACCTTGGGCCGGCCCAGCGAGGAGACGGTGGCGCCCACCTGGCGGTTGAAGTTGGCGATGTCGAAGGTGTCGAAATCGGCGATGTGGAAAGCGCCCACGCCCAGCCGTGCCAGCGTCAGCAAATGCACGCCGCCAACGCCGCCCATGCCGGCGATGGCGATGCGCTTGCCGCGCAGCGCCGCCTGTTCTTCCCGCGTGACCCAGCCGATATTGCGCGCGTAGGCTTGTTGGTAGTCATAGTTCATGCGGGTTAGATGCATGGGCACGCTCAAAAGTTCCGCGCGATATGAAAAAAAACCGGCTCGCGGGAGCCGGTCTTGGGTCAGCAGCAACCGCCGCGCTTGCCGGCGCCGCCGTAGCGCGCTTCCTGCCGTTCGCGGAAGAATTCCTCGTACGTCATGTAGGGCTCGCCGGGATGCGTGCTTTCGCGGTGGCTGACGTAGGCGTCGTAGTCAGGCAGGCCCATCATCAGGCGTACGCTTTGCCCGAGATAGCGGCCGGCCTTGGCGATCTCGCCCAGCATCACTGCACCTGCGCCGTGGTCAGCACCAGCGGGCTTTCGTTGGCGGTCGGCTTGTGGTTGGCGCGCGCCGCCATCACGGTGCGGGCGCCAAAGATCAGCACGCTCAAGACGACGAGGACGAAGAAGCCGGCCAGCGAGGCGTCCAGGTAGTCGTTGAAGATCACCTGCTGCATCTGGGCGACCGACTTGGCCGGGGCCAGGATCTTGCCCTCGTCCAGCGCGGCCTGGTACTTGGCCGCGTGGGCCAGGAAGCCGACCTTGGGGTTGGCGTCGAAAATCTTCTGCCAGCCGGCCGTGAGCGTGCACAGCAGCAGCCACACGGTCGGCACGATGGTGACCCAGGCGTACTGGCCGCGCTTCATCTTGAACAGCACGCAGGTGCCGAGGATCAGCGCGATCGCCGCCAGCATCTGGTTGGCGATGCCAAACAGCGGCCACAGCGTGTTGATGCCGCCCAGCGGATCAACCACGCCCTGGTACAGGAAGTAGCCCCAGGCCGCCACGCACAGGCCGGTGGCCACCAGGTTGGCGAAGGTGTTCTCGGTTTTCTTCATGGCCGGCACGAAGGCGCCCAGCAGGTCCTGCAGCATGAAGCGGCCGGCGCGGGTGCCGGCGTCGACGGCGGTGAGGATGAACAGCGCCTCGAACAGGATGGCGAAGTGGTACCAGAAGGCCATCATCTCCTTGCCGCCCAGTACGCCGGACAGGATGTGGGCCATGCCCACCGCCAGCGTCGGCGCGCCGCCGGCGCGCGAAATGATGCTGTGCTCGCCGACATCCTTGGCGGTCTGCACCAGCATCTCCGGCGTGATGTAGAAGCCCATCTGCGACACCGCCTGCGCGGCGGACTCGGCCGTGGTGCCGAGCAGCGCGGCCGGCGAGTTCATGGCGAAGTAGACGCCCGGATCAATGGTCGAGGCCGCCACCAGCGCCATGATCGCCACGAACGATTCCATCAGCATGGCGCCGTAGCCGATGAAGCGGGCGTGGGTTTCGTTCTCGATCATCTTGGGCGTGGTGCCGGACGAGATCAGCGCGTGGAAGCCGGACACGGCGCCGCAGGCGATGGTGATGAACAGGAAGGGGAACAGCGAGCCGGCCCACACCGGGCCGCTGCCGTCGACGAACTTGGTCAGCGACGGCATCTGCAGGTGCGGCGCGACGATCAGGATGCCCAGCGCCAGGCCGACGATGGTGCCGATCTTGAGGAAGGTGGACAGGTAATCGCGCGGCGCCAGCAGCAGCCACACCGGCAGCACCGAGGCGACGAAGCCGTAGCCGATCAGCATCCAGGTCAGCTCGGTGCCGGTGAAGGTGAACATCGGCGCCAGCGCCGGATTTTCCTGCACGTACTGGCCGCCGAAGATGGCCGCCATCAGCAGCACGAAGCCGATCACCGACACCTCGCCGACGCGGCCGACGCGGAGGTAACGCGCATACACGCCCATGAACAGCGCGATCGGGATGGTGGCCATCACGGTGAAGCTGCCCCACGGCGAGCCGGTCAGCGCCTTGACCACGATCAGCGCCAGCACCGCCAGGATGATGACCATGATCATGAAGGTGCCGAGCAGCGCGATATTGCCCGGAATCGGCCCCAGCTCGGACTTGATCAGGTCGCCCAGCGAGCGGCCATCGCGGCGCATCGAGATGAACAGCACGATGAAGTCCTGCACGGCACCGGCAAACACCACGCCGGCCAGGATCCACAGCATGCCGGGCAGATAGCCCATCTGCGCGGCCAGCACCGGGCCGACCAGCGGGCCGGCGCCGGCGATGGCGGCAAAGTGGTGGCCGAACAGCACGTATTTATTGGTCGGCACGTAGTCGAGGCCGTCGTTGAGTTTGCCGGCCGGGGTCTGGCGGCGCGGGTTCAGGCCCAGCACCTTGTCGGCGATATACAGGCTGTAGTAGCGATAAGCGATCAGATAGACGCAGACGGCGGCGATGACGATCCAGATCGCGCTGATCGACTCGCCGCGGTGCAGCGCCACGACGCCAAGCGCGGACGCGCCGGCCAGGGCCAAGGCGGCCCACCCCAGCTTGCTCGCCAGGGTCTTCGGTAGGGTACTCATGTTTCCTCCAGGGTTGTCTCCAACTCCGGGGTCAGGTCCGCCATTTGTACACGGTCTCTGCCGTACCCGCGCGTACGGCAGAGACCGTGTACAAATGGCGGACCTGACCCCGGATTTATTTATAAGTAGTATTCAGCAAGCTGATATCAGGATCAAGCGCAGCACTACGCAAGCGCGCTGCGTACAACTACGTAGGCCGGCCGGCGCGCGGCGGCGTAAAATCCGGGGCTGGAGAATAGACAGGGTGGACGGGATGAAGTTGCGGCAAAAGGTGATTTTTCTGGCGATTACGCCGCTGATCCTGGCGCTGTGCGCGATCGCGCTGGCCGTGCGCCATCAGTCGGTGTTGTTGGCAGAGCAACAGCGCGCCACCATCCAGCAAGCTTACCTGAGCAGCAAGGAGGCCGAACTCAAGCACTACGTGGCGCTGGCCTCGCACTCGATTTCCCATCTGTACGAGTCCGGCCGCGACGACCCGGCCACCCGGCGCGAGGCGATGCGCATCCTGGCCTCGCTCAGCTACGGCGACGATGGTTACTTTTTCCTTTACGACATGCAGGGCAACACGCTGATGCACCCGCGCCAGCCGGAGCTGGTCGGCCAGAACCTGTACGGCCTGCGCGACGAGCGCGGCCAGCCGACCATCCAGAACCTGCTGCAGCGCGCCCGCGCCGGCGGCGGCCTGGAGCGTTACATGTGGGTCAAGCCATCGACCCATAAGCCGGTCGCCAAGCTGGGCTATGTGGTCGCCATGCCCAAGTGGGGCTGGATGATGGGCACCGGCATTTATCTGGACGACGTCGACCAGG
Organism: Duganella sp. 1224; assembly: GCF_013408245.1. Taxonomy (GTDB): domain Bacteria; phylum Pseudomonadota; class Gammaproteobacteria; order Burkholderiales; family Burkholderiaceae_D; genus Rugamonas. The sequence goes on along the minus strand of NZ_JACBYS010000001.1, from coordinate 2,566,858 downwards.
CGCTGGCCAAGATCGACGTCCAGCAGTCCGGCAACATCCACAACACCATGCTGTGGATCGCCGGCATCGCCATTGCTGCCGCGGTGGCGGTGGGCACCTCCGGCGTGGCGCTGAATATCAGCGAACTGCGCGTGGCCGACGCCAAGCTCAAGGTGCTGGCCCAGCGCGTGGTCGAGTCGCAGGAGCAGGAACGGGCGCGGCTGTCACGCGATCTGCATGACGGCATCAGCCAGTGGCTGGTGTCGATCAAGCTGCAGATCGAGGCTGGCATCATCCGCCTGACCTCGCCCAAGCCCGAGCAGCGCCAGGCGGCGCAGGCGGTGTTCGAGCACGCCGCCGACCAGCTCAGCAACGTGATGGCCGAGGTGCGCCGCATCTCGCACAACCTGCGGCCGGCGATCCTGGACGACATCGGCCTGGCCGCCGCGCTGCACCACCTCGGCCAGGAGTACACGCTGAGCAGCGGCACGCCGGTGCACTTCGAGGCGTCCGGCTGCACCGACGCCTTGCCGGACGTCGCCAACACCGTGCTGTTCCGGCTGGCGCAGGAGGCGCTGACCAATATCGAGCGCCACGCCGGCGCCAGCCGCATCGACATCGCGCTGCGCGGCGAGGCGCACGGCGTCACGCTGCGCATCCGCGACGACGGCCACGGCTTCGACGCCGACGGCATCGCCCTGCATCCGCAGCGCGGCATCGGCTTGCGCAATATGATGGAGCGGATGGACGCCATCGGCGGCCGCTTCGCGATCCTATCCTCGGCCGGCGGCACAGTGGTGACCGCCTACGCCGCCAACCACAGTTGACCTGCTATGAACACGATCAAAATCCTGCTGGTGGACGACCACCCCCTGGTGCGCGACGGCCTGCGCGCGCGCCTGGAAGCGATGCCGCAGTTTACCGTGGTGGCCGAGGCCGGCGGCGCGGCGGAGGCGCTGGAGCAGGCCGGCCGCCAGCCGGTCGACCTGGTGCTGATGGACATCAATATGCGCGGCACCAACGGCATCGAGGCCACCGCGCTGTTCAAGCAGGCCTTCCCGCACATCGCCGTGCTGATCCTGTCGATGCACGACAAGCTGGAATACGTGTCGCAGGCGATCCAGGCCGGCGCCCGCGGCTACGTCCTCAAGGACGCGCCCGGCAAGGATATCGTGGTGGCCATCGAGACCGTGATGTCCGGCGGCATCTACTACAGCGCCGCGCTGGCGCGCCAGCTGGCGCAGCCGCAACACCAGGACAACCAGCTGACCTCGCGCGAGCACGAGGTGCTGCGCCACATCGCCAACGGCGAGTCCAACAAGCAGATCGCCCGCGCGCTCGACCTCAGCGTGCGCACCGTGGAAACCCACCGCCTCAACATCAAGCGCAAGCTGGGCATCGAGGGGCAGGCCGAGCTGATACGCTACGCGGTCCAGCACCTGCAATAAAGTGTGGTGAAAACGCCTATATTTTTCGGCCGAGGATGGCGCTTTTTTCAATCGAACGTGTTTGTACGGCAATATCTGCTATATTCCAGCACCGACCAAGCGCGGCGTCGATTGGTCTTACACTGGTAATATTGCTAATTGCTTCACTATCTTCATGGTATCTGATTGCTTAAAGTCAATTGTTGCTCTAAGATGGCGCGCATAACCCTGATGAGATATTGATGTCTGCGCCTGAAAACAGCCCGTTTCCACTGGTGGACTTACAAGCAGTCTCCAACGCTCAACACGAGTGGGTGGCACTGGTGTTTGACGTCGCGCCCGGCGCCGGCGACGCCTTCCAGGCCACGCTGACGCTGCTGAAAACACCGGATGTGTTCGCCGCGCTGGCCCCCCTGGACTGCATCCTGCCGGTGCCGCAACCGCAGTTGCTGGACGCCTCCCACCTCGACACCCTGCCTGCCCACCGCATCTTGCTGCGCGTCCCGGCCGACGCCTGCGCCGACGTGGCGGTGCAAAAGAAACTGGCCGGCTTGGCCGAAGCCGGCTACCGCATCATCCTCGACGGCGTCGCCGCCGGCTCGGCCGCCACCATGTGCGGCGCCCGCGCGCTGATGGTGGACGCCGCGCTGACGCTGCCGCCGGTGCTGGCGCTGGTGGCCCAGCCGGGACCGCATCTGGCCCTGAACATGGGCAGCGAGGCGCGCATCGCCGACTGCGCCAAGGCCGGCTTCAGCTGGTTCGCTGGCGACTACGCGCGCCATCCGGCGCCGGACAGCAACGTCGGCGACGGCACCTCGCGCAAGCGCCTGCTGGCGCTGCTGGGCCTGCTGGCACGCGACGCCGACACGCGCGAGCTGGAAGTGCTGCTGAAGCAGGATCCGGCGCTGTCCTACCACCTGCTCAAGCTGGTGAACTCGGCGGCGTTCGCGCTCAGTTCGCCGATCCACAGCTTCAGCCAGGCCATCAACGTGCTGGGCCGCCGCCAGTTGCAGCGCTGGCTGCAGCTGCTGCTGTACGCGCGCCAGCAGGACGACGGCCTGGCCAACCCGCTGCTGCCGCTGGCGGCGGTACGGGCGTCGATGATGGAAGTGCTGGCGCGCCAGCAGGGCTGGGACCGCGACCGGCAGGACATGGCCTTCGTGGCCGGCGTGTTCTCGCTGCTGGATGTGCTGCTGGCCATGCCGATGACCGAAATCGTCGCCGCCCTCAGCCTCGATCTCGACGTGGTGATGGCGCTGCTGGACCGCACCGGCCCGCTGGGCGCGCTGCTCACGCTGGTGGAGGCGCCGCGGGCGGCCGCGCTGGCCGAGGCCGGCGTTGGCCACGAAAGCTACTGGCAAGCGCAGTTGCAGGCCTACCACTGGGCCATCCAGGTCAGCAGGAATATCTGAACCATGGTCGCGCATCCCGTCTCCGATTTCCTGACCAACAGCGCGGCGCTGTGCGACGCGGTGCTGCGCCTGCGCGGCAGCGCCCTGACCGAGGAGCTGGGGCGCATCGTGCGCGCCGTGCTCAACAGCCCGCTGGGCGAGTACATCCCGGCCGACGCTGCCGCGTTGCTGCTGCGTCCGCCAATCGAGACGGTCCAGGCCGCCAATGACGACGCCGTGCCCAGCCTGAGCCAGGACATCTACTTCGACCAGCATTATTTCGGCCGCTTCGTGGTGTCCGGCCGCACCGCCTACAGCGATCTGGACCGGCAACACCTGTCCAGCCTGGCGCAACTGGCGGCCAGCGTGCTGCAGGTGCACTCGGTAGCGCAGCGCACCACCCACGCCTACGTGCAGGTCGAGGCGCAGCTGCAGCACCAGGCGCAGATCCTCGACCAGATCCACGAGTCGGTGCTGACGATGGACATGAACGGCTTCATCATCAGCTGGAACAAGGGCGCCGAACGGCTGTTCGGCTACACGGCGGTGGAAGCGGTGGGGCGCAACATCCTGTTCCTGTACGACGACGAAGACCTCGGCTTCCACGACGCCTTCCTCGAACAGGGCGGCCGGCTGATGGAGGTGCGCCGCAAAAAGAAGAGCGGTGAGGTGTTCTGGGCCAGCCTGTCGTTGTCGCCGCTGTGCGACATCAACGACCGCTCGATCGGCCTGATCGCCTACCTGACCGACATCACCGAACGCAAGATGGCCGAGGAACGCATCCACCACCTGGCCTACTACGACGCCCTGACCGGCCTGCCCAACCGCACGCTGCTGACCAAGCTGGTCGACCAGGCGCTGATGGTGGCGCAGCGCAACAAGGCGCACGGCTGCGTGCTGTTCATCGACCTCAACCGCTTCAAGCTGATCAACGACACGCTGGGCCGCAACATCGGCGATGCGCTGCTGGTCGAGGTGGCGCGCCGCTTCCGCTCGGTGCTGCGCGACCAGGATCTGGTGGCGCGCCTGGGCGGCGACGAATTTGCCGTCGGCCTGTTCGACATCGGCCAGCACTTCGAGGCCAGCATGGTGGCGCAAAAGCTGCTGGCCACGCTTAACGCGCCGATCCTGATTGACGGCCACGACCTGCGCGTCGGCGGCAGCATCGGCATCAGCGTGTACCCGCAGGACGGCGCCGACGCCGAAACGCTGCTGCGGCTGGCCGACATCGCCATGTACCGCGCCAAGCAGGAGGGCGGGGCGGACGGCGACCATGTCGCCTTCTACAGCCAGGACATGAACCAGGGCATGCAGGAACGGATGCGCATCGAAACCGGCCTGCGCAACGCGCTCGGCAACGGCGAGCTGCTGCTGCACTATCAGCCCAAGTATTCGATCCCCGACGGCAAGATCATCGGCGCCGAAGCGCTGGTGCGCTGGCGCCACCCGGTGCGCGGGCTGGTGCCGCCGTCCGAATTCATCCCGCTGGCCGAAGCGACCGGGCTGGTGGTGCAGGTCGGCGAATGGGTGCTGGAAACCGCCTGCGCCCAGGCGCAGGTATGGAAAGACGCCGGGCTGCCGCCGATCCGGCTGGCGGTCAACGTCTCCGCGCGCGAGTTCACCGCCGCGCTGCCGGGGCGCGTCAGCGAGACCTTGCGGCGCTACGGGCTGGAACCGTCGTGGCTGGAACTGGAAATCACCGAAAGCACGCTGATGAACAACATTGACCGCGTGATCGGCATCATGGACCGGATTACCGCCATGGGCGTGACGCTGTCGCTGGACGATTTCGGCACCGGCTACTCGTCGCTGTCCTACCTCAAACGCTTCCCGATCGACACGCTGAAAATCGACCGCTCGTTCACCATCGGCATTCCCGAGGACACTAACGACTGCGCCATCGCCAACACCATCATCAGCATCGCCCAGCAGCTAAAGCACAAGGTGATCGCGGAGGGCGTGGAAACGCTGGAACAGTTGGCCTTCCTGAAGAATTCCGGCTGCGACGAGGTGCAAGGCTACCTGTTCTCCAAGCCGCTGGAAGCGGACGCCTTTGAACGCGCGCTGCGCGAAAACTGGCTGCCGGACCAGTCCAGCCGGGCCGCGTAGGCGGCGGCAGGTGGTGTTAGTGCAGGAAATCTGTATAATGCTGCACACTTAGGAAGCGTGGCCGAGTGGTTGAAGGCAGCAGTCTTGAAAACTGCCGACGGTGAGAGCCGTTCGTGAGTTCGAATCTCACCGCTTCCGCCATATTTTGGTTGTAAGTCATTGATTTTATTATTGAAATTCTTATTTCAATGGGTGTAACTATCAAGTTGACTATCAAACCAATGGTCGGTTAAATATGAATTTTGCTGCCTGAGTGCAACTCCATGCTTTCTTCACCCGAAACGCAGTTCTAGCCAATCAGCCTGTCGGATTTGGAAGCTTTTCGACGACGAATCTACCCAGGCCGTGCAATACGTTGCCAATCTGCGTGACGCACTCAAAAATGAGAGTGTCTGTCATGTAGCAGACCCAAGGCTCGGAATTGCTCGTTGCCCACGCGAACCAGTTCGCTGGCCATTTCTCACTCACAATTCTCGCGCTGAACCTTTTACGCTCGTCCGTCGGCCATTCGAAGCCGAGGTGGAACATCTTGTTGCGGTAAGCGAAGACTGCGCTCAGCGTTTCTCGGATGTTGCAAGGCAGAAATTCGTCTAGCCCAATTGCGGCGGACAGTTGCATTATGCCTTCGACTGAGTTACCGACTTTTTTCCCCTTTGCCCAAATGAATCGGCAATCCCATCGGGTCTCCGCATCCGCCTCCAATTTTCGATGAAAAAGAAGTTGCTCGGCGGCGTCGCCGAAGTATGGGCGGGCGGATTGAAATGCTTGGTAGAAAATTGTCTCGATAAGCGGTGCAAGCATTCCGATTGCGGCCATGCTGTGTGCGGCGTCCTCATAAACGGACCGATGTAGCATCTCGACCCGCTCGTCGCTCGCGAGGTCGCTTTGCACGCCGCTAAGATGCGGCAGTTCCCGCTCGATCCCTTGGATTGCTTCGCTGCGGCGCTTTGCGTTCTGCCGGTGCAGGTCGAGCAGGGAACCTATGGCCCGAAGTTGCGAGTCATAGTCGATATGGGGAAGTAGGATGCAAGCGAAATCACGGGCTTCCATGCCGAATGATTTTTGTAGGTCTGCGCTGCCTGGAGGCTGTCTGTCGACGTTGTTCACAGTGTCACCTGATACTAAAAACCAAACAACCGTACCAGCTTGTAAAGGTCATGTCTAGGCGGAGCCAGAAGGAAAATTGATTTCAGAAATGAATAGCAGCTTAAATTACTACCTGCGGTGCGTCCCATTGATCATTGCGGGCATGGTGTTCGACGCCACCGTATTTGACGGGTTAAGGCGTATCGAGCTAGAAAATTTCAGGAATATATTGTTGAAAGGAGAACGGCAAGTTAAGGCACTGTCGGTCGGCGTGACTGGCTTGGCTTAGCAAGGTAATCTCACCCATTGAGGGCATACTCCCGCAGCCAGCTTGGCTGCGGGAGTATGCCCTCTTTGCGTTTCTGTGGACGAATCGTCCGGATCATTTCAATTTTCACTTTCAAAGGAGTACCCACGCGACCATTCCCATCACCCCTGGAGCATCTCACTGCATTTGTCATCGTCTTTGCAGCGGGCGTCATATCGACGGCTAGCTTTATCGGCTACATGGAGCGTGTACGGCGTAACGCCGTCCGTGACCACTACAAGCGGGCCAATGTTGAACGTAACCTCTCAGCCGTACAGATGGAGCAAAGGAGCATCGAAAAATGACACTTCGTTGCCCTCGATGTGAATCTGACCAAATCGCCACTAAAAATTACGCAAGAATGGTCACCTGTTCAATCGGCACGATTGCTGGCGCGGTTCGTGGCTGGCTAGGCGCAGCAAGTGGCGCGGAGCTGGGCGCTTCCCTCGGGATTGTTGCAGGACCGCCTGGCATCGCTATCGGTGGCATAGCAGGCGCCATCGTCGGTGCGCTTGTGTGCGGTGCTACCGGTGCCTCTGCTGGTGCCGTGCTGGGAGAAATTATTGATGAGAGCGTTCTCAAAAACTTCCTATGTCTGAGTTGTGAATTCAGCTTCGGAAAGGTGAGCGCCGAAGACCCGGAGGCAGTCACTGCGTCGGAAATGGGGACGTGGTAACGACCACGCCGCGCTAACTCATACTAAGCGCACGGCGGCCTTCGGGCTGCTGTGCTCTTCCTTAGTAACACTTTCTCCAGGCGTCTAGACGTTCGATCCCGATAAGGATCGACGCCTATGCACGCACCTAGTAATGCCGTGGCCCCGAGTCCGTCGGGTCGACAATTTGGCCGCTTGCTCAAACTTGACCCTAGACGCATAATGTCATCATTTTGATGATATTAGGCGTGTGCAAATGAGAAAACGTGAAGTTGGCCTCGATCTTTCCGTCGTTTGCGGCGGTTGAGAGCGCTTGACCATGCACCCTCAACGCGTCACGCTCCTGAGTCATTCACAACGAGAGCGGCTCGCCTACATCGACTTCCGCCTATACTTCATTGGTCAGATCGGCCGACCTGATCTGAGTAGTCGCTTCGGAGTGGCACCGGCGGGGGCAACACGTGACCTGGCGCTGTACCGTGAGGTCGCCCCCCAAAACATTGAGTTCGACGGTAGCAATAAGATCTACCGTATAGGTAAGAGTTTCGTTCCGGTCTTCGAGCACGCACCGCAGCGTGTCCTGTCGGCGCTCTCGTTGGGTTTTGGTGATGGAGTGAACGGGGAGCCAGAGCCGTTATTGCCATGCGAGTCCCTTGCTGCACTAACCAATCCCTGCATGGATGTGCTGGCACCTATCTGCCGAGCCATCCACGCCAAGCGTCCTGTAGCCATCCGCTACTACTCAGTGAACAGCGGAGAGTCCGAACGGGTGATCGTCCCCTTCGCACTCGTTGACAGCGGCCTACGTTGGCACGTCCGAGCGTTCGACCGCAAGACCGGAGAGTTCCGCGACTTCGTCATCACCCGGATCGAATCTCCCAGGACACTAGACGAAAATCCCAAGGTTGGCGAACGCCCGGACGACGACATCCAGTGGACACGAATTATCGAGATCGAGCTGGTTCCGCATCCAGACCAACCTAGACCTGAAATCACTGCACGCGACTATGGCTTCACGGGCGGCGCGCTGGCGCTGAAGCTTCGTGCTGCTGCAGCTGGATACATGCTCCGGCGCTGGAGCGTCGACTGCTCCCCCGACCACCATCTGCGTGGCCCCGAATATCGCCTGTGGCTCAAAGACCATCTAGCACTTTACGGCGTGAAGAACGCAATGCTGGCTCCAGGCTATCGCTCGCCAGATACGCAAACAGCCTCGAGCAAGGCCGACTGATGCGCCGCGCCAATACAGAACAACCGACTTTAACTGGATCCCTTACATGCCCTTAACCCTGCCACAGCTAGAACGCCACCTCTTCAAAGCCGCCGACATTCTGCGCGGTAAGATGGATGCCTCCGAGTTCAAGGAGTACATCTTCGGAATGCTGTTCCTCAAGCGCTGCTCCGACGTGTTCGAACAGCGCCGTGCCGAGGTGATACAGCTCGAAATCGATGCGGGCAAGACGCCCGCCGAAGCAGAGTCCTCGGCCGAGAACAAACGTTGGTACAAGAAGGATGGCTACTTCTGGGTGCCCAAGGAGTCGCGCTATGGCTACCTGGTCGACAACTCGCGTCAGGCCAATGTCGGCAGCCTGCTGAGCAAGGCGCTGGCCGGGATCGAGGGTGAAAATGTCAGCCTCTACGACGTTCTGGAGCACATCGACTTCACTCGCAAAATCGGCCAGAGCAAGATTCCCGATATCAAGCTGCAGCAGCTCATCACGCATTTCAGCCTGCACCGCTTGTGCAACGAAGACTTTGAGTTTCCCGATCTGCTGGGAGCGGCCTACGAATACCTGATTGGTGAGTTTGCCGATTCGGCGGGCAAGAAAGGCGGCGAGTTCTATACGCCACGCTCAGTGGTGCGGATGATGGTGCGGCTAATCAAACCCGAGCTTCAGCACGACATCTACGACCCCTGCTGTGGTTCCGGCGGCATGTTGATCGCCGCCAAGGAATATATCGACGAGCATGGCGAAGACGGCCGCAAGGCCAACCTGTTCGGGCAGGAATTCAACGGCACGGTCTGGTCAATTGCAAAGATGAACATGCTGCTGCACGGCATCAGTACCGCCAACCTGCAAAACGAAGATACACTGGCGGAGCCGCAGCACGTAGAAGGTGGCGAGCTGATGCACTTCGACCGCGTGCTAACCAATCCGCCGTTTTCCATCCATTGGGGTAATACCGAGAAGGACGCCGACGGCAAGCCCGCCTGGAGGCCTAAATTCGAGGCCGAGCGCTTCCCCTACGGTCAGGTGCCGCTGGGTGCCAAAAAGGCCGACCTGATGTTCCTACAGCACATGCTGGCCGTCACGCGCGACGGTGGCATGGTGGCCACGGTGTTACCTCACGGCGTGCTTTTCCGGGGGGGCGAGGAAAAAAATATCCGCGCCGGCATCATTGAGGATGACCTGCTCGAAGCCGTTATCGGTGTCGCACCTAACTTGTTCTACGGCACACCAATACCGGCATGCGTATTGGTGTTGCGCCAGAGAGTACAGAACGGCGCCAAGCGCGTCAGCGGCAAGCCATCGGAGCGCCAGGGCAAGGTGCTGTTCATCAACGCAGATCGCGAGTTCTTCGAAGGTCGCGCGCAGAACTACCTGTTGCCCGAGCACATCGAGAAGATCGTCACCACCTTCGACGAGTTTCGTGCCATCGACGGCTTCTCGGCCATCGTCGACAAGGCCACACTCAAGGCCAACGACTACAGCCTCAACATCCGCCGCTACGCCGACAACGCGCCGCCGCCCGAGCCGCACGACGTGCGCGCCCATCTGGTGGGCGGCATCCCCAAAACCGAGGTGGTCGACAAGGCAAGCTTGTTCAGCGCACACGGCCTGAACCCGCTGGACCTGCTGGTGGAAAGGGATGCCAAGTATTTCGACTTCGCGCCTGCCCTCGATACACGGCAAGCCCTCAAACCGACCATCGAAACCAATGCTGGCCTAGTCGCCAAGGAAGCGGCTATCCGCGCCGCCTTCGAGCAATGGTGGCAAGGCCACAGCGCCCGCATCACGGCGCTGTCCGGGCAGATGGACAACGCCGCCAGCCTGGTCGCGCTGCGCAACGACCTGTTGGCCAGCTTCAGTCAAAGCCTAGAGGCTATTGGTCTGCTCGACCGCTTCCAGGTGCGCGGCATCGTAGCCGGTTTCTGGTACCAGACCAAATACGACTTCCTCACCCTGATGGCACGTGGAGCCAAGGGCGTGGCAGACGCCTGGCGCATCAGCATCGTCACCGCGCTGGAAGACAAGGCCAGCAAGGAAAGCCCGCTGGAGCACAAGCTGGTCAAGTTCCTGATGAGTGATTTCGTAGATGGCATCACCGAACTGGAAGCCAAGAAGGCCGAGCTGGACAGCCAGATCAAGGCCGCCGGCCCCAAGGATGCCGAGGACGAGGATGACGATGCTTCCGATGCAGTGGAGGATGAGGCCGACGAAGAAAATACCGTGGACGAAGCCCAGATCAAAGCCTGGAAGAAGGAGTTGACTGCAGTCAAGAAGCAGCTCAAGGCCAGGAATGACAGCTTCAAACAGCATATTGATGAAGCGGTGGGTGGTCTGACAGCGGAGGCATCCGCCGAGCTGCTGCTGACCATCCTGCACAACGACATGCGCTCAATAGTCGAGCGCTACATGGCTGCCCAGCTTAAGCAGATCGTGGCCGCGTTCGAGAACTGGTGGGACAAGTATCGCGTTACTCTGATCGAGATTGAGGGCAAGCGCGATGAGGCGGCGAAAGCCTTGCAGGAATTTTTGAAGGGGTTGCGGTATGTCTAATCAGCTCGCTACCGACCTTCCCGAGGGCTGGAGCTCCACAACCCTTGGGCAAGTATCTGAGTGCATCCTTGGCGGTACCCCATCGACAGAGGTGCGGCAGTTCTGGGGCGGTGACGTTCCTTGGATGGCGTCCGGTGATGTTCATCTCCGAAGGATCACCGATGTTCCCGGTCGGATTACGACGCTTGGCTTGCGTTCGTCGAATGCAACCCTGACTAACCCGCCCGCTGTCGCCGTTGGCCTAGCTGGTCAAGGAAAAACGCGGGGAACAGTAGCGGTTACTTTATGCGCCCTCAGCACCAATCAGTCCATCGCGCTTCTGAAAGCAAACGGAAGCGACCTGCGCACAGACTATCTGTTTCACAACTTGGATCGAAGATACGAGGAGCTCCGTGCGCGTTCGTCTGGTGGCGGTCGCGGCGGACTATCAAAGGCCATCTTGGAAGCCGTCCCGATCGAACTGCCTCCCTTAAGTGAGCAGCAAAAAGTCGCGCAGATCCTCGACACCCTCGATATCGCCATAGACGAGACAGAGGCGATCATCGCCAAGCTCAAGGCCGTCAAGCAGGGCCTACTGCAAGACGTGCTGACGTGCGGCATCGGTGCTAACGGCGAACTGCGCCCCCCGCAAGCCGAGGCTCCGCATCTCTACAAGGAGTCGCCGTTGGGGTGGATTCCGAAGGAGTGGGATGCAGTCAGGTTAGCTGCTTTGGTTTTAAGTATTGGACAAGGATGGAGCCCCGATTGCGACTCACTCCCTGCAGACTCTGGATCTTGGGGAGTCCTGAAAACTACTGCGATCACTTGGGCCGGTTACAGCGATCAAGAGAGCAAAGCATTGCCACCAATCTTCAAAGCGCGGCCCGATCTTGAGGTTAAGGCAGAGGACATACTGATTACACGGGCAGGACCTGCGAGCCGTGTCGGAGTTGTCGCCTATGTTGAATCGAGCCGTAAGAAGTTGATGATTTCTGACAAGATGTACCGTCTGCGGACTCTTTCTACAGAGATTCCCGCATACATCGCTTTGGCGCTATCAAGTCGAGTTGTCCAGACTGAACTCGGTCGTGCATTGAGTGGTATGGCTGAGTCTCAGACAAATATCTCGCAGGCAATTGTTAAAGATTTAATTGTCTTGCGACCACCATTCGAAGAGCAGTCCGCCATCGTCGATCGTGTCCGGGCGAGTGATGGTCGAATTCGCGCAGAGGATGAGTCTCTTGAGAAGTTAAAGGCATTTAAAGCTGGCTTGATGGATGACCTTCTCACCGGCCGCGTCCGCGTCATACCACTGCTGGCCGAAGCCGTACAACAACAAGGGGGCACCTGATGGGCTGGGAACTCAAAGACGTCGAAAAGCCTTTCCTGGCCCAGTTGCAGTCGCTGGGTTGGGCGCATATCGAGGGCAGCATTGACGACCCGTCGGTGACCGGCCGAACTGGCTTTGCCGAAGTAATTCAAGAGGGGCTGGTGCGCGAACAACTGCGCGCGCTGAACCTTGGGCCTGATGGTGCGCCGTGGCTGGACGAGGTTCGGCTGTCGGAAGCCATAGCTGCCATCACCCGGCTGGGCACGCACAAGCTGATGGAAGCCAACGAGAAGGCGACATCGTTGTTGATCCGTGGCCTGACTGTGGAAGGCCTGTCCGGCTGGGACGGCGGGCGTGGCCAGATCATACGCTACATAGACTGGGATACCCCGGCCAACAATCGCTTCACGGTGATCAACCAGTACCGCGTCGATTGCCCGCCCGGCTTCAACAGCGGCAAGCAATTCATCGTGCCCGATTTGGTGTTGCTGGTGAACGGAATCCCGCTGGTGGTAGTGGAATGCAAGAGCCCGTCCGTCCCTGAGCCGCTGGCCGCGGCCGTAGATCAACTGCGGCGCTACAGCAACCAGCGCAAGGCGGCATTTGAGGTGGATGACAATGAGGGCAACGAACCCCTGTTTGGCACCAACCAGTTGCTGGTAGCCAGCACCTTTGACGAGGCTCGCGTGGGCTGCGTGGGTGCGGCCTTCGAGCACTACGCCCAGTGGAAGACGGTAGTTGGCCCCGATGGCACCGGTACTGAGATTGAAGTGGCGCAAGGCTTGGGCAAGCCAGTCCTCTCCGAGCAGGAGCGATTGATCGCCGGGCTGCTGTCCCCATCGCATCTGCTGGATGTGGTGAAGAACTTCATGTTGTTCATGCAGACAGGCGGTCACACCATCAAGACGGTGTGCCGTTACCAGCAGTATCGGGCGGTAAATCGGGCGGTTGCGCGTCTCAAGACCGGCCAGACGCGACTACAGCACGGCGAGCACGACAAGCGCGGCGGCATCATCTGGCACACCCAAGGCTCGGGCAAGTCGCTCACCATGGTGTTCCTGGTGCGCAAGATGCGCGGGGACACGCAACTGAGGAGCTTCAAAGTCATAGTCGTAACCGACCGCAAGGACTTGCAGGGCCAATTATCCGTGACCGCCACGCTGACCGGCGAGTTGGTTGATGTTGCCGAGAGCACGGCGGGCGTCAAGGCATTGGCGCGGCGCAAGGGCCCAGGGCTGATCTTTGCCACGATCCAAAAATACCGCAACCCGGACAGCGTCGGTGATGCGCCGTTGACTGAGGACGATCTACCTAAGGTGGAGGAATCGAAGGCTACCTATAAAGTCGACGAAAATTTTGAGGTGCTGAACGAGGACGACAGCGTCCTCGTGCTGGTGGACGAAGCGCACCGCACCCAGGCGGGAGACCTGCATGCCAACCTCCTGGCAGGGTTGCCCAACTGCGCGCGCATCGGCTTTACCGGCACGCCAATCCTCATGGGAGACAAGAAGCGCACCCATGAGATTTTTGGCGAGTTCATTGACCGTTACACCATCAAGGAAGCCGAGGCAGACGGCGCCACGGTGCCGGTGCTTTACGAAGGCCGCACAGCCAACGGCGCTGTCAAAGACGGCTCCAGCCTCGACGAACTGTTCGAAGACCTGTTCCGCCAGCACTCGCCGGAGCAACTGGAGGCGATCAAGAAAAAGTACGCCACCAAGGGCCACATCTTTGACGCCCCGGCGCTGATCGGAGACAAAGCGCGCGACATCCTTCGCCACTACGTCACCAACATCCTGCCTAACGGCTACAAGGCGCAAGTGGTGGCATACAGCCGGTTGGCGGCGATTCGCTATTTCGAGGCCCTGCGGTCAGCCCGCGATGAGTTGCTGGCCGAGGCCCACGCGCTCTCGACTGAGGACAGAACGCTGGATGACGAGGCGCTGTGTCAGCGCCCTGTGAGCATGCAGGCGGTGGTGCAGGCCTGGCGTTACCGCGACACTCTGGCGCGCATTGAATTCGCGCCCATCATTTCGGGCAGCAACAACGACGCCCCAGCCTGGAAGCAGTGGACCGACGGTGCCGCGCACGAGCAGCTGATCAAGCGCTTCAAGAAGCCGCTGTTCCATGCCAAACCCGAGAAGACAGACCCGCTGGTCTTTCTGGTGGTGAAGTCGATGCTGCTCACTGGCTTTGATGCGCCCATCGAAGGCGTGATGTACCTCGATCGCCCGATCCGCGAGGCGGAGTTGCTGCAGGCAATTGCCCGCGTCAACCGCACTGGCTTCGGCAAGCGCTGTGGCATCGTGGTGGACTACTACGGCGTCGCGCAGCATTTGAAGGAGGCGTTGGCGGCCTATGCCGATGAGGACCTGGAAGGCGCGCTGGCCAGCCTGAAGGACGAGGTACCGGTACTGCGCGACCGGCACCTGCGCATGGTGGATCTGTTCCGCCAGCGGGGTATTGAATCGCTGGAGGACACCGAAGCCTGCGTCGAGGCGCTAGGTAGCGAGAAGTTGCGCGCCGAGTTCGCGGTCAAGCTCAAGGCCTTCCTCGGATCGCTCGACACAGTATTGCCGCGACCGGACGGGTTGCCGTACACCAGTGACGCCAAGAAACTCGCTTATATTTACGCTCGCGCCCGCAACCGCTACAAGGACACGCCGGTGCTGGGTAAGGATGTGGGCGCCAAGGTGCGCAAGCTGATCGACGATCATGTGATCTCAATGGGGATTGACCCCAAGATCCCGCCGATTCAGCTGACCGATGCCCAGTTCGACACGCACGTTGCGCGGTCCGCGAACGACCGCGCCAAGGCGTCCGAAATGGAACACGCTATTCGCTCGCACATCCGCAAGTACACCGATGAAGACCCCGTGCTGTACCGAAAGCTCTCGGAGCACTTGAACGACATTCTCAAAACGCTGGGCGAAAAGTGGAACGAGGTGATCTCGCAACTGCAGAAGATCATCGACGAGCTGCGCACTGGCAAGGCAGGTAGTGCTGATGCGCCAAGCGACTTGCCCGAGCATTGCGCGCCTTTCCTGCGCACCGTACTGGACGTGGTGTGTGCTGGACAGACGCCCACCGCAGCCGAATTGCTGCGACTGAAGGATGTGTCCGTGGAGTTGGTGGACCTTTTGGTGCAGGAGCTGCAAGGCAACCGCGATATCTGGAGCCCGCATAAACGTGCGGCACAGGAAGACCTAAATACGCAACTGTTCGAGCACTTGATGCGCCTGAGGCCCCCCTTGGTGGACACCGACAAGGCGGGCGTGCTGGCGGACAAATTGATGGAGCAGGCGCGCGCCAGTCACGACAAACTGGTGCAGGTGTAAAGCCATGCTGACGCCCCTGAAATCTACTAACCGCCACGTGGATGGCCCTGCGGCCAAGGCTGAGGCCGTGGCTAGTATCCACGTGGACGACTTGCAATTCACGATACGGCGCAGCGCCCGGCGCCGGTCGATGCAAATCACGGTGGAACGAACGGGGGAACTGATTCTGAGCGCGCCACCCGAGGTGGGCATCGACCAACTCCGCGAATTTGTCAGCGAGAAGCGCTTCTGGATCTACACCAAACTGGCTGAGAAGGATCGGCTACTACGCAAGGTGCCGCGCAAAGAGTTTGTTGGTGGCGAGGGCTTCCTGTACCTGGGGCGCAGCCATCGGCTGAAATTGGTCGGTGACCAAGACACGCCCCTGAAGTTGGTGAATGGTCGCTTTGCGCTGCGTCACGATGCGCAAGCAGGCGCACGGGAGCACTTCATCCGCTGGTATAGCGAAAGGGCTCGGGTCTGGCTGTCGGGCCGGGTGGGCGATTACCAGTCACGAATGGAGGTGACACCGGCTGGCGTGAAGGTGCAGGACCTCGGCTATCGCTGGGGTTCTTGCGGAAAGGGCGACTGGCTGTACTTCCACTGGAAGACTATTTTGCTGCCTGCCCGTATCGCGGAATATGTGGTGGTGCACGAGATTGCCCACCTTCACGAGCCGCACCACAACCCTGCCTTCTGGCTGCGCGTTGAGCGTGCAATGCCCGACTATGCGCAGCGAAGGGCCTGGCTGGCCGAACACGGAATTGATGTTGAGGGAATATAAAAAAACATGGCGGACTATTTCACCAGTGACCACTTCAAACTGCTGAACAAGTGGAAGGGGCAAAAGCGCGATGAATCCAACCCCGAGCAGAACCGCGCCTACGAAGAGTTGAAGAAGGCCTACGAGGTCACCGAGGCTTGGGCCAACGAGGTGAAGACCAAGTTGTTCCCGACGGGTGTGGTTAAGGTTCGCAAACGCCCGACCAGTCAGGCGAATTCCTTCTTGCCATACAACTGGGCACGCATCTACCCGGCAGCGGATTCCCCCAAGGAACTGGCTTATACCGTGGGGATTGGGGCTGATGATGGCTTTGTGGTCAAGATCGACACTGTCGCGCTTGATGAGGGCGCGCCTGTGCGTCGTGACTACCTTGCACTACGCGGCGCCTACGACAACGCGTCGCCCATCGTCGCTATGCTTCCGGCATCAGAAGGGCTGGGTAAATCGCTGGCTGAATTAGTCGATTGGAGCATCGAGGCCATTCGCAAATTCCGCTTCCGTTTTGACGAGGTGGTGACAAAGCTGGATTTGGCGGAAAAGCTCAGCGACGAAGATCTGCTCAAGCACTTCGATGGCAAGCCTGTCTTCAAAACCTTCCGGGCTTCTTGGTCGGCGCAGGACAAGGCTACGTTTTGCCGGCTGGCCAGAGTTGTTCACGCGGCGGGGCTAGATTGGTGGCATTTGGGCAAAGGAATTCAGGTGCGCTTTGGCCGCAAGAACCCAGGCAGTGAGCGTGCGATCGGCGTGCTCGGTGTGATCCGTGGGACCCGCACCCGAAAGATATCCTGGACACGTGATGTCGGTGCCGTGCCCAAGTTGAACCGGGAGCTACTGATCGATGATCTGGTGGCGAAAATTGAAGCCGCCTTGGTCTCCGAGCGTGAAACGCTGGACGAGTGGTTGGTGTTGGAAACCGAACGCCCAGGTCTGTGGCCAGATCAACTTCGGGATGATCCGACGGAGTCGGACGAGGAGTCCGATGACGAGGAGCCACCAATGGACGCCGCTGTCACGCAAGCCTTCAATCGCATCTACTACGGGCCGCCCGGGACCGGCAAGACATACGAAGTTTCTAAATTGCTCCGGCGGGACTATGAGCAGGCGATGACCTCGGTGTCTACGGCGGAATGGCAGAGCCAATTTATCGCTGACAGGATTGCTCCGCTGAAATGGTGGGAAGCTGCAGTCCTTGCGTTGATCGACCTTGGCGGCAAGGCCAACGTGAGCCAGCTATTGGGGCATCCCTTCATCGGTGCGCTGGCGATGGCAAAAGGCCGCAAGGAGAACCTGCGACAGACAATCTGGACGACACTGCAAGAACGTACGGTTGATGAATCCACGTCTGTCAAACAGAGGCTGCGCTTTAGCCCGCAGGTATTTGACAAAAGCGAGGAGTCTGTTTGGCAACTGACCGGTGAATGGGAAGAAGCCTGCGCCGACCTCGTTGCCTTACTCAAGGAGTACCGGGCTGGCGCTCAGTCTTCGGAAATCCTTCGTCACTACAGTTTTGTCACGTTCCATCAATCGTACGGCTATGAGGAGTTCGT
Source organism: Duganella sp. 1224 (assembly GCF_013408245.1). Taxonomy (GTDB): domain Bacteria; phylum Pseudomonadota; class Gammaproteobacteria; order Burkholderiales; family Burkholderiaceae_D; genus Rugamonas. The sequence goes on along the minus strand of NZ_JACBYS010000001.1, from coordinate 2,549,165 downwards.
GGAAGGCCTGCGTCCGGTGCTAGATGACGATACTGGCTCGGGTGCGATCAAGTACGAAATACGCCCAGGCGCATTCAAGGACCTGTGCCGCAAGGCACGCCTCGCACCGGAGCAGCGCTTTGCCATGGTCATTGACGAGATCAACCGGGGTAACATCAGCAAGATTTTCGGCGAACTGATCACATTGATCGAACCGGACAAGCGAGAGGGTGCTGAAAACACCATCTCGGTTACGTTGCCGTACTCGGGCGAGTCATTCTCGGTACCACCCAACGTTGACATCATCGGCACGATGAACACAGCGGATCGGTCGCTTGCCCTGCTGGATACGGCGCTGCGTCGCAGGTTCGACTTTGTACCTGTGCTGCCCGATGCTCGTGATGAGGCGGGTGCGCCACTTTTTGGTCTGCGGGTGACATTGGGTGGGCAGGTGATCGACATCCCTCGAATGCTGTCTGTCATCAATCAGCGAGTCGAGGCGCTTTACGACCGAGATCATTGCATCGGTCATGCTTACTTCACATCGCTTGCGCAAGTTCCTGACGGAGACGAACGGCTCGTGGCGCTGTCGCAGGTCTTCAGTAATCGCATCGTCCCCTTGCTCGAGGAATACTTCTTCGAGGACTGGCAAAAAATCCGGCTTGTGCTGGCAGACAACCAGAAGCTCGAGGCGGCTCGGTTTGTGATTGAAAGCCAGGATCATGAAGAGGATCTGGCGCGCTTGTTCGGCAGCGATCACAGCCTGGACACCTATGCCACCAAGCCGCGCTACGTGGTTCAGGATGCGTCATTCACCAACCCGGACGCCTACATCGGCATCTATCAGACACTTCCAGCCTGATGAATGGCTTGACGATTTACGAGTTTGACGCCCTGGTAGCAGTTGGGGCGGACTTCTCTGGTATCGATGGTGTGCACCTGGTTCCGGCCAGCGTATTTGGCTGGCTTGAGGAGCAATGCCTGCGCGCTGCAGACGCGGGAGATGCCGCTTGGCTGCGTTTGGCCCAGCGTCGTGGGCGCCGTGTTATCCAGGTGACCAGCTTTGTCGGCGTCATTCGTGCGCCGGACGGTTACCAGATAGAAGTGCTGCCGAAAGTCGGTAAGGCCATCGGTGGCGGTGCGGTCGAGGCGCGTCAGTTGCTGATTGAAATGCTGTGCTGTCTGCATGGCTTTCGGCACGTGTTGACCAATAGAGCCCAACTTTGTGCGGCGCGGATGCCGCTACTGGAAATTTTCATCAGCGAGTTTCTACGTGCTGTCGAGCACGTCGTCAAGCGTGGGCTTCGGAGTGACTATCGCCAACGGCAAGACAACTTGTTTGCCTTGCGTGGCAAGCTCCTAATGTCGCCACACTTGCGGCAGAACCTGTTCCGGGCAGACCGCTTTTTCACCGAGCACGATGAGTATTCGACGGACCGACCAGAAAACCGACTACTGCACGCTGCGTTACGGCGCGTGGTGATTCTGACTGGAACGCCGGCCAGCCAGCAGCTGGCCCGAGAGTTGGATTTCGTTTTTGCGGAAGTTCCGCCTTCCACGCAAACACGAATCGATTTCCAGCAGGTGCGCCTGGACAGAGGCATGGGCTACTACGTCGATGCCCTTGCTTGGGCACGCCTCATCTTGAACGAAGAATCTCCGCTGACGGGCTCGGGGCGCCACACCGCTCCATCATTGCTGTTTCCGATGGAGGCCGTCTTTGAAGCGTATGTGGCCAAGCATCTTGTACGGCAGCTGGCCCCAACTCTTATCTTGAAGACCCAGGCACGCAGTCATCACTTGGTTCGCCACCGCGAACAGAATTGGTTTCGGTTGAAGCCAGATTTGCTGATTCGGGATTTAGATAGAGATTTACTGGTGCTCGACACCAAGTGGAAGCTGCTTGATAGCCTGAAGGCGAACGGAACGGACAAATACGGTTTGTCCCAGAGCGACTTTTACCAGCTGCAAGCCTATGGATTGAGTTATCTGGATGGCACCGGGGATGTTGTGTTGATCTACCCCAGAACGGATGCATTCGACCACGCGCTGCCCGTTTTTGATTTTCCGAAGGCCAGCGGGATGCGTCTTTGGGTACTTCCGTTTTGCCTTAAGGAGCGTCGTCTGATGCTCCCAGCATTCCTGCAACTGGAATCGATCTTTGTTGCGTAGAACAGGAACGCACGCGTCATGACGCCATCTAGTCGCAGTTTTGCATCATCGTCCACGTTCATTGGGAGCGGTGAGGTGGTCGTGATCTGTATCTGGATGGTGTCCCCAGAAGTGGTGTACGAGAAGTGATTCTCAAGGGGCTGGGTCCCCGGTTAGTTGATCACGGCAGAGAGCCGTGCAGACTGATTGTCGCTCAAGCTTTGTAATCCTTCAAGCTGCATGTAGCGCCGCTGCAGCGACCATTCGTCATTCTGCTCCAGCATCATGGCGCCCACCAGACGCACGATGGCGCGGTCGTTGGGGAAAATGCCGACCACGTTGGTGCGCCGTTTGACTTCGGCGTTCAAGCGCTCCAAGGGATTGGTGCTATGGATTTGTGTTCGGTGCGCGCGCGGAAAACTCATGAAGGTTAGTACCTCGCTTTCGGCATCGTCCATCATGGCGGCCAGTTTGGGGAACTTGGCGCGTAGTTGGTCGGCCGCGATGCGCCACTGACCAGCGGCCGCTTCCGCCGTTTCCTGCACAAAGATCGTGTTGATCATTGCCAGTACCGCCTGGCGCTGCCCCTTTCCGACATGGGCCAAGGCGTTGCGGATGAAGTGGACGCGGCAGCGCTGCCAACTGGTCTTTAAAACCTTGCTGGCAGCTGCTTAAGCCCCTCGTGGGCATCTGAAATGACCAGCTTCACGCCACGCAGGCCGCGGCGGGTCAGACTGCGCAGGAAATTGGTCCAGAAAGTTTCGGCCTCGGATGCGCCAGTGGCAACGCCAAGAATCTCGCGCACACCGTCGGTATTAACGGCAACTGCGATTATTACTGCTACGGACACGACGCGCCCACCTTCGCGGGATTTGACGTAGGTGGCATCGATCCAGAGGTAAGGCCAGTCGCCCTCGATGGGGCGCTTCAGGAAGGCGTGAACCCGCTCGTCAATCTCCTCGCACAGTCGTGAAACCTGGCTTTTCGACACGCCACTCATGCCCATGGCCTTGACCAGCTCATCGACCGAGCGGGTGGAGATGCCCTGAATGTAGGCTTCCTGAATCACGGCCGTGAGGGCTTTCTCGGCGGTACGGCGCGGCTCCAGGAAGCCTGGGTAATAGGTACCGCTGCGTAACTTGGGAATCTTCAGGTCTACCTTGCCGGCCCGTGTCTCGTACGCTCGATCGCGGTAGCCATTGCGGCTGTTGATACGCTCATCAGTCCGCTCGCCGTAAGCAGCCCGGCACAGCGCCTCGGCATCCATCTCCATGAGACGTTGCAGCGCATGCTGCAGGGTCTGGCGAATGAAATCTGCGTCTGCTCCCTTTTCGGCGAGCTCAGAAAATGCGATAGTGGCGGTGGTCATTGTGGCTTCCTATTGGTTGAGTTGAGTCTTCGCAAACCCAAATTTACCTTAAGAATCACAATGACCGCCCCTTCAGGCAGCCTTCCTAAACGCCGGTTCCGGCGCAGTCTTCATACACCACTCGGTGGGACACCATCGTAAAGACTACCGGGCCAAAGCCCCCAACGGCGTGGGGGGTGAGGGCGAAGGGGCGATCTTGCTTTAGCTTTTGCTTTAGCCTAGGAGGCTGGCCCTTCCTCTCAGTAAGGGTGGCCCTCCCTAAAAGCGCCAACTAGGCTGACTGCTACTGTTCGTTCAGCCGCTCCGCGTGTCCGACAACCAGGCGGTGTTGTCGGAGTCGACGACGAGCCTACCGGAGGCGTCGATTGATTTGCTCCTCGGTGTCCTCCCGCACGGCCTCCCTCTCGTAGGTATCGGTCAGCCTCAGGAGAAGCTCAGATGCCACGTACGGCGACGAGGCGCGGATTTGCTGGGCCAATTTCCTGTACTTCTCGGCCAACTGCCGCTCCTGGTCTCCACCGGGGCCTCGAGTGTGTACCCCGCGGGAGTTGTAGACACCGGTGTGCGCTCCGCGCATCATGTCTTCGGACTGGATGTCTTCCATGACACGCCTTACCGCCTCGCAAGGCCAGGTGCCGTCCTTTCCGGCCGGCGCAGATGCAAGGAGCTCTCCGAGCATAAGGTCAGCGACCCCGGCTCTGGAAAGTTCAGCGCAGGATTTCCGAACTGTGCCAACCCATTTTGCAAGCCGGTCAAAATCTACGTCACCGTGCTCGTCGCTTCCTGGGATTCGCTTCAACGCCTGAATGAGCTTGTAGCCACGCTCCGCCATCGCTTGGGCCTTGTCGGCTTCCACTTTGAATTGTGGAGGGTCTTCGGCGCGATCCTTGCGCTTGTAGGTCCAGACGATGGCCTGGACCAGAACTTCCGGATGGTCTTCTATGTAACGCTCCAGGTTGGGGATCATGGACTTTGCGTGCCGATCCCAAGCGCGGTCCAGTACATCAATGTACGCAAACTCAAGCCCAGCTTTTTGCTCAAGTGACAGCTCGGCAGACTGATCGATGCACTCGAATGCTTTTTCTACGTGGTAGTGTTCAAGTAGGTATTCGCCCGGTTTGTCATCACCACTTTGTGACATGGCCGTGAGTAGCTGGACAAGCGTGCGTATCGGCAGCTTCTCAGGCGAGTGCTTGGCGAGCGCGAACGCAGCCCGCGGTCGCTTGGCGTTCATTAACATGTCGGCTGCCTTCGCCAATTCGACCGGGGATTCGTGCAGCCAACCAGGAATGATTTCCTTCCAATACTGAGTCTCAGCAGCCTCACCATGTGATCCGACCAACGTCCAAGTGGCCTTACCGAATGGTGCAAGCATCAGAACACGAATCGCGTTTTCGGAACCTACGGCTGCAATGACGGACCTGAGGAATGCATCGCGCTCCGCATCGTCCGAAATTGCGCCGAAAATGCCTTGTATTAACCATTCCGAGGCGCGAGCAGCGGGGCCGCTTTGGAGCATTTGCTGATAAGCGAGCTCAACGAGCGCAAGCAACTTCTCCGTATTCAGCACTCGGTCGACAGAAAGGGAACCGATAATTCCCGGTGCCCCGCTATGAATTGCGAGGTCGAGCAGGCCACCTATTCCTTGTTTCTCGTTAATTTCCAGTAAAGCACCAACTCGCTGGTCGCGGATGCGCCTGTCGCGCTCTTCGAAATCCATGTTATCAATGTCTTCTAGCTCGTCGGCCGACTCTTCAATCCATGAGTTTTTGAATAGCCATGCGTGCTTGTCAGCCAGGTTGCTCGGCTCGAGTGCGGCATATACGCCTTTCGCGATGGTTGCAATCTGGGACGGCGCACCATTCTTCTTGGCTCGCAATGCCGCCCGCCGGGACAGCGTAGAGGTGCGGATTTTTTCGCGTAACGTTACCTTGTCCCGATCATTGGCGGTCCCTGCCCAGGTCTCGACAAGTTCCCACACGCGGGATTGGTCGACTTCTAAGAGGGCGTGGAGCCGGTCGATAAGATCGCAAAGCATCGAGACCGTGTAGCTGGTCTGCGTAAGCGCCAGTTTGACCATCTCGGCCTTGAACTCCAGGATGGGACCCCATGTCGGGAAAGGCTCGCCATGACCGTAGCCATCTGGCCGCCACGTCGGTTTGTGGCTGTGATGCCCGATCTGATGATTATTGCCGAACTGTGCGACGCAAATTTTCCAGGCGACACTGGGGAATTTTACGAAAAGCGTTTTCATCAACTCTAGCCGCTCTTCGTTGCTGGCCGCCGTTTGGGGCATCCAGGCTCGGAATATGGCTTCCAGAGAATTTTCAGGTTTATTCACCCAGTTGTCATTGATCTCAATTTGAGCGAGCCTTGCAAGGATCAGCGCGGCGCGAGGGAGGGTCTCCACATTCCATGCCAATCCCTCCAACGCCCAGAGCAGGCCTGTCCGGCTGGGACTACCGAACATGCCCGTCCCTGCAGGGCGTAGGAGGCCAAAGACTGCGGGGTTTTCCGCTTTAAGATCGCGGTCAATGATTGCGAGGAACTCGGCCGGTGCCGCTTCGGCGTAGAGAGGTAGGTCCCGGTCATTGGCCTCGAGGATGCGCGTGGTCAGCGGAGTCAGCAGTTCGCGTACTACCTTGGTCGCCTCCACCTCCGTATCGATACCGAGGCGTCCCTTGAATAGGCCTACGCCGTGGACGGCTAAGAGTACGAGCGTTTCTGAAATCCCCTGGCGGAACGTTGGGGAGAACTCCCGGGTCTTGCCTCGGATAGAGGCAGCCCAACGCTGGTCCTCATCAAGGTCAAGAGATGGATCATCCTCACCAAGCACCATTCGCGCGACGTCGAAGTAGCGCTTCAGGTTTTCGCTCGTTACGTTAGGAGCAATGGCGTAAAGCAGGTCGATCTTGGAGACCACGCCGCGATATGTGCCAATGGACCAGACAGGTGCGTCGTTCAATTGGACCAAGCGCTGGCAGTCTTTCTCCAGCTCTTCGAAGTTTCGGTCTCCGGCCATCAGTGACAGCCCGGCCTTGTCGGTCTCGTTGAGCACATGCCATGCACCTACCAGCATAAACGCGATGAGATTCTCCGATGCGTGTTGCTGCGTGGTCCACAGTGGCATCCGCACCGCATGGACGGTCGCTAGCCGACGACGAAGCACGGTCAAAGACCTTCCCGATTCATTCGCCAGGTTCTTGATCTCGTCACGGTTCTTGCCGACACTTTTCAGCGCGGACTCAAAGGTTTCGAAGCCGACCGGCTCGAGAATGATGTCGGGCTCAGCATTGACCGAATTTCTTGGATACACGACGAAGGCGTGCATCTGGCCGGCATACGGCGCGAATTCCACCTCGACATCCCGTGAATGGATGACCGGTATAAAGGACTTTGCTCCTTCGGCCAGTCGTGGCAAGACCCCCACTTTGTCGAACACCAGAACGCGGTCCCGGAAGGGGAACAGTTCCGGGCCACCATCGGGGCCTAAGCACTGGGCGATGAATGCCAACGCTTCGTCCGTAGAATCTGCCGCGATCACGATCAGCCCTGCAGAAGACTTTATGAGGCGGGAACCGAGCTTGCGCTTTGCCTCTTCGATGGCCGAACTGAAAAGCGCCCCTGGCAGCGGCGGGTTCGCCACGTTTGCCCAGTCTGCCCAGCACCTATCAAGTGACCGCACCTCATGGGACGGTGCCTTCGTTTCGTTCGCGAACCAAGCTTGGGCTGGTAGCGACTGTTCCAGCCACTGCTCAAGGTCACTGGAATCGTAGGCTCGCACATCCTTCCACGCACCGTCGGCCTGCTTCTCTTTTACCCAGTTGTTTTTGCCGGGCCACCGACGAGGCGTTACGAAGACGAATACCATATCCGCCAGCTCTTCTGCTGAAGCTGCTTTCAGGCTCTTTTGGTAGTCGGCCTCGGCCTTGGTCTTGGGGTCCTCGTTGGTGCCGAACTCCCAGCCAGAACGTTTGGCTGGAACCCAGGGAGTTCCCTCGCTGGCTTGTACCTTGCCGTCCCAGCCCGGACGTTCGGCATCGTCGTTCCCAGGAAAATCCACTTCCGTAAGTCCAATCCCCGTCGAGTGAACCAGGGTCCTCAGGAAGACCGCGAACCGGCTACGGGCCTGGATGTTGTGCCCCGCCCAGTTTTCAATGTCGTTGGCCTTGAACGATAGGAACGGCGGGACGTACATCTTCGCGTTTGCCGGGGCACTTTTCTGCTTTGCCGTAAAAGCGTCATACTGGGCCTGCATTTCAAGCAAGTCCTCTCGCGGAACGCCGAAAGCCTTCTCGATGCGGGTCGCCATATCAGCGGAAAGGGATGCATTCCCGTTGAGTAGGTTGGAAAGAGCCGGGCGACCGACTCCGATCAGCTCGGCAGCTTTCGTGACAGACATCTTTGCTGGAAAGACCTCAGCTTTGATGCGCGCTCCTGGATGAATGGGTTCGGTAGTGGTCATGCATCGCCTCTGGTTATGTCGACCGATCAGGTCAATGGATGCGATAGTATTGTATTGTGTAGCGTTACGCAATACAGTTTTTCAACTTTTATAAAAAAGCGGCCGGATTGGCCGCCCTGGCCTCCATGCAGTTGCGCGAGTTGTCGGAGTCGATCGGGGTGCCGCTGTATGAGCAGGTGGGCAAGCAGATGTATCTGACCACGGCGGGCGAGGCGCTGGCGCGCTCGGGGCGGGCGATGATGGATGAATGGGCGGCGTTTGAGCAGGTCATCGACGGCCTCAAAGGCGTGGCCAGCGGCCGCCTGCGGCTGTCGATCGTCAGTACCGCCAAGTATTTCGTGCCGCGTTTGCCTGGCACGTTTTGCGCCGCCCATCCCGGCGTCGATATCGCGCTGGAAGTGCTGAACCGCGACCGGGTGGTGCAGCGCCTGACCGACAATCTGGACGATTTGTATGTGATGTCGATGCCGCCGGAGGACATGGCGCTGGAGCGGCAGGAGCTGATGGCCAACCCGCTGGTGGTGATCGCCGAGCGGGGTCACGCCTTGGCCGGTCAGCGCGGCGTGTCGCCGGAGGCGTTGCGCGCCAGCCGCTTTATTCTGCGTGAAAGAGGCTCGGGCACGCGGCTGGCGGGGGACCGCTATTTGCGGGCGCTGGGCCTGGCGGTCGATGTGCGGATGGAGATGGGTAGCAACGAGGCGATCAAGCAGGCGGTCGCGGCCGGGTTGGGGCTGGGCATCATTTCGCGCTATGCGCTGGCCCAAGAGCCGGCGGAAGAGGGGCTTGCCGTACTGGACGTGGACGGCTTTCCGATTCAGTGCAGTTGGTGGATTTTGTATCGGCAGGGCAAGAAACTGTCGCCATTGGCGTCCGCGTTCCTGGCGCATATGGCGGCGACTACCGCGCTAAGCTAGGGGAAAGTGATGGTTAAGGCTTTGCCTTGGCCGAGCGCACCACCTTGGAGCTTTGTTCGGCCACAAAATCCGCCAGGGCGTCGCCGGGCTCGGGTTCGAGCGCCCATTTCCCACCTGCAATTTCTGCCGGACGTTCGTCGAGTTTGCCGCCGAGGTTGATGCCGAAGCTGTAGCGCATGGCCGGATTGCGCAGGGAAAGGCGTTCCAACGTTTCGAACAGGATACGCAGGTCGATTTCGTTCGAACTGTCGGCGAGGCTGCGTTCCAGCCGAGCAACCAACTCAGCGTTGGCGCTTCGCTTGGACTTGCCAGCCTCACTCTTCAGCTTTTCGAAGAGCGCGAGCGGCATACGGAATTGGCTTCGATAAATGTCGGACATGGACTATATCTTGCCGGTAATCCGTAAAACTGGCTAGTGACTGAAAACCTATAAATAGTGACAACCTGGATGAATACTTAAAGATCCCGGCGGCTGGCCTCACACCGCCGGCGGCGGTGTCGCGTCGCGGTGGCGCAGCAGCAGGCGTTCGATGGCGTTGAGCACCTCGTAGCTGGCGCGGAAGTCGGCGAAGAATTCGGCATCGGTCAGCGGACGCTGGCCGGCGGCGCGCTGGAAGCCGCGCATCAGGTCGAAGATGTCGCCGAAGCTGCGCTGGCCGTCGATCAGCCGCAGGATGCTGGCGCCGTGCTTGCCCGGATCGACCATCACCGACACGCCGCTGTGCGCATGGTTCAGCACGAACGGCTTGCCGTGGTTGGTGCTGAAGACCTTGGCCATGGTGTCGCCGTTGATCGGCTCGTGGTAGTAGAACGGCACATAGCTGGCGTCGCCGTACGGCGCCGTCCGCGTTGCGCTGGCGGTGGCGTAGAACGAGTGCATGATGATTTCGCCGGTCAGCAGTTCGGCGATTTCGTGCTGGCGGCGCATGGGCATGGCCTGGATGGCGTCCAGCCCCGGCAGCTTGTAGCGGCTGGCGACCAGGTGCGGCAGATACGGTGCGCGGCCGCGCTGCACGTCGGAGAAGGTCAGGTGCAGGCCGTGTTGCTGCCCGAACCAGTCGAACACTTCGCCGACCGTGTAGGCGCGGTCCTGGCTGTGCAGCAGCAGGTCGTAGATGCCGGCGTCGCCGATCTTGTGGTCCTGGTGCAGGTCCTCGCCGCGCTTGAACCAGTTGCTGGGCGGCAGGGCGCCCAGCACGCCCTTGGCATGCGCCACTTTATCCGCCTCGTCGTGCATGTCCTGTTGCATCAGGCGCAGCAGCGACTGCATCTGGTAGACGCCGGTGCGGCCGTAGGTGGCGTACACCATCACGCCCAGCGCGCCGTCCTCCTTCAGCACCGCGCGCAGCGCTTGCAGGCCGGCGTCCGGATCGGCCAGGTGGTGCAGCACGCCGCTGCAGTTGATGTAGTCGAATTTGCCGAGGCCGAGCGAGGGCAGATTCAGCAGCGAGTCGCGGATGAAGGTGATGTTGTCCAGTTGGCGGATCGCCGCCCGTTCGCGCGCGATGGCGATGCTGGCGCCGCTGAAGTCGAGGTGGACGATCTGCGCGTCAGTGTCCTTCAGTTGCTCGGCCAGGAAGATGCTGGCGTCGCCGGTGCCGCCGCCCGCCACCAGCACGCGGAAGCCGTGGCGAAAGTCCTGCCGGCCGGCGTAGCAATAGTGGTTGATCATGGCCAGGTCTTCCAGCCACGTGCGCAGCAGACGCTGGCGTTCCTCCGATGGTTTGCGCGGCGGGTAGGGCAGCGCTTCGTACTGCGAACGGACTTCGGCTAAACCAGCTTTGTTGTCGGACATGGGTGGCATTCGGTAGTGACGCGGGAGGCGCATCTTAGCATGCTCATACGCCCCAGTGACCCGTCAAAAACGCGGCCTGATGGAAGCGCTCGCCGATCAGGCGGTGCGTGGCGGCGTCCGGATGCAGTTCGTCCGGCAGCGGCAGGCGGGCGTTGTCGCCGGCGCCGTAGAGCCGCGTGCCGTCGAGGTAGTGCAGGTGCGGATCGCTCGTGCGGCGTTGCTCGACGATCGCTTGCAGTTGCTGGCGGATGATGCGCAGCGTGAGCTTGCCTTGTCGGACATCGCCGGGCTTGCCGGCGGCGCGGAACAGCAGCCGGCCCTGGCTCAGCGCGTTGACGTCGAACAGGCAGGGGCCGGGCGTGTCTTCGTGGATGGGGCAGTACAACGGCGAGATCAGCAGCAGTGGCGTGTGCGGATGGCCGTCGCGGATGGTGTCCAGGAAGCCGTGCACGGCCGGCACAAAGGCGCGCAGGCGCAGCAGGTCGGTGTTGACCACGTTGATGCCGATTTTTATGCTGATCAGGTCGGCCGGCAGGTCGCGCAGGGTGCGCGCGGTGAAGGGGTCCAGCAGGGCGTTGCCGCTGAGGCCGATGTTGACGAGGTCGACGCCGGCCATGCCGGCCGCCACCACCGGCCAGATGCCGGACGGGCTGGCGGCGTTCGAGCCCTGGCTGATCGAGCTGCCATGGTGCAGCCAGCGCCGCTTGCCAGTCGCGGCCAGCGGCGTCAGGGCGGCGTTGGCGCGCAGGTCGATCAGTTCGGTGGTTTCGTCGTGCGGCAGCCAGATGTCGATGGTTTTGTCGCCGTCCGGCAGCGCGTCGAACCGCAGCGTTTGCGCGGCGCCCGCCTTTGTGGTGGCGGTGCCGGCGGCCATGTCGATGTTCAGCGTCTTGCCGCCAGGCGCGCTGAGCTGGCGGACCAGTGTGCCGTTGATGTGCAGGTCGTAGACGCCGTCCGGCCGCGCCGCCATGCCGGCGTAGACGCGCTTGGTGGGCAGCGTGTCGAGCTCGATGGCGGTGGCGGCGGTCCGGAACGACAGCCGCACGCCCGAGGGCTGCGATGCCGCCATGGCCAGCGAGGCGTCGGGACATTGCGCGCGGGCCCAGGCCGGCAGGCGATGCGGCAGCAGGCCGTCGGCGGTGCGCTCGATGTCGACCGCGCCGTGGATGAAATCAATCATGTTGCGTCCTTGTGGGTGGGCCAGTTGCGCAGCATGTGGTCGAGCGCGTCCAGGCTGCGCAGCCAGGAGCTGTGCGGGTCCGGCTGACTGTGGTTGAAACTGCCCGCCAGTTCCAGCATCGGGTAGCCGAGGAAGACGCTACCGAGCAGACGCATGGCGTCGGTGCAGGCGCGGTCGTCGAGGGCGTAGCCGCGCAGCATGGCGCGGGTGACGCGCGAGATGCGCGCGCCGCCATTGTTGTCGGGTAACGGTGCGGACAGGCGATAGCGCGCGGCCTCGAACAGGCCGGGGTGCTGGCGCGCGAAGTCGCGATAGACGTTGGCGACGGCGACCAGGGCGTCCTTGCCGGCGCGGCCGGCCACGGCGTCGTCCGCGAGGTCGGCCAGCTTGTTCAACGCAAACAAGGCGACGCGGGTGTTGAGGTCGTCAGCATTGGCGATGTGGGCGTACAGGCTGGCGACCTTGACGTTGAATTGGCGGGCGAGGGCAGTCAGCGTCAGCGCGCCGAAGCCTGCCTGGTCGGCAAGGGTGGCGGCGGCGGTGACAAGGATGTCGGGCGTTAATCCGGTTCGGGGCATGGCGGAATTTGAAAACTAACTTGATCCGATTATTTCCTAATGATGTTAGGTTTGTCAATCGGCTTCAATTCTGTGATAATATTTAGGAGTCCTATTGTTATGAGGTTGTGGCCATGAACTGCATCGCGCTGTATCACGTTGGTTTTGAAAATCTGGGCGCCTGGGCGGCGCCGCTGGAGGAACACGGTTACACCATCACCTACCAGCACGCTGGCACGCCGCTGACCATGGCGCAGTGGACCGACACCGATCTGGTGGTGGTGCTGGGCGGGCCGATCGGCGTCAACGACACGGCGCTGTACCCATGGCTGGCCGATGCGCTGGCGGGGCTGAAGCTGCGTCTGCAATTGCAGCGGCCGACGCTGGGCGTGTGCCTGGGCGCGCAGCTGATGGCGTCGGCGCTGGGCGGCACGGTGACGACGCGTGGCGCGGGCAAGGAAATCGGCTGGTCGGCGCTGGAGCTGGCGCAAGATGCCGGGCCGCTGGCGCCGCTGCGCGGGCAGCCGGTGCTGCACTGGCATGGCGACAACATCGCATTGCCGGACGGCGTGATGGCGACCGCGTCCACGCCGGGGACGCCGTGCCAGGCGTTTCAGGTCGGCCTGCATGCGTTGGGTGTGCAGTTCCATGCGGAGTTTGAACCGGCGGCGCTGGAGCAATGGCTGACGGGGCATGCGGTGGAACTGCATCACGCCGGCGTCGATCTGGCGCGGTTGCGGGCCGATACCGCGCGCTACGGCGATGGCCTGGTGACTGCGGGGCGCGAGGCGCTGCGCGCGTGGTTGTCGGGGTTCTGATGAACGTGCGGATTGCGTCGCTGTTTGTCGGTCCGGCGCGGCCGCTGCCGCGGGCGGGACGAGAGGACGTGCCCAGCGGCATCGTGAAGGCGCCGCAGCCTGGCAAGGTGTGGCTGGGTGTGAGCGGGCTGGAGGGCGACGAGCAGGGTGACCGCGTGTTTCATGGCGGGCCGGAGAAGGCGGTGCATCACTATGCCACCGAGCATTATCCGTTGTGGCGCTTGCGCTATCCGGACAGCCCGGTGGCGCTGGCGCCGGGGGCGTTTGGCGAGAATTTTTCCACGGCCGGTATGACGGAGCTTAATGTGCACATTGGCGACGTTTATCGTGTCGGATCGGCGCTGCTGCAAGTGTCGCAGGGCCGGCAGCCGTGCTGGAAGCTGAACCGCTTGCTGCGGAGGGATGACGCGGCGCGCAATATGCAGGAGTCGGGCGCCACCGGCTGGTATTACCGCGTGCTGCGCGAGGGCTGGATCGCCAGCGGCGATGCGCTGGAGTTGGTCGAGCGGCCGCAGCCCGCGTGGCCGATGGCGCGGCTGATCAGCGCATTGTTCGCATCAGACGCGCAACAGCAGGAGTGGCGGCAAGCCGCGCAGATTGCGCAATTGACTGCGAACTGGCGGACCACGTTTGAGCGGCGTGTGCAGTCAGGAAAGGTTGAGGACTGGACGCGGCGCTTGTGTGAGGCTTGACGAGCGCAGGCGTGGGCGGGGCATAGATGACAATCGGCGCCGGCGTCCTGGGCGCGGATTGCGCCACCAGCAAGGTGGTTGCGGAAATGGTGATGGCCGCGCTGGCGGTGCAAATGGCGGCGACCCACTTGATGATCTCCCCCTGGCTTCGAGTGACTTCGCTCTGACTTTTAGTCACTTCGCTGACCATCTTTTGCAAATACGCTTCCATCTGTGCCCAGTAGATTTCGTTATCTTTCCGCTGGGATTCGAATCCCGCCTCCATGACTTGATTGACCTGCACAAAGCGGGCGTCAGTGGCGATTTGATGCGCGCGGGCATCGCCGTTCAGTCGTTCGATAACGGCTTGCAACTTTGCATCGATGTAGTCTTTGTCGTTGGTCTCCATCCGCCCATTTTGCGCGCGACACTCGCGCTGTCAATGATCCCGGTCAATCGTGTTTAACCTGAAGTCGTAACGCATTTACCATAAAGCCTAACCCTACAGGCAGAAGGATGCGACGACATGAACGATTTCAGCGACATCAGTCTTTCCCGGCGTAATTTATTAATTGCGGGCGCGCTGTCGGCGACCACCACGGCGGTCCCGCTGATGGCGGCCGAGGAGCAGGGCAGCACGCCGCCGCCCACCCGGACCAAGTTTTCCCTCACCGTCAACGGCAAGCCGCAGACACTGGACGTCGACACGCGCACCACGCTGCTCGATGCGCTGCGCGAACATATGCATCTGACAGGCACGAAGAAAGGCTGCGACCACGGCCAGTGCGGCGCCTGCACCGTGCATGTGAACGGCCGCCGCATCAATTCCTGCCTGACGCTGGCCGTCATGCACGACGGCGACAAGATCACCACCATCGAGGGCCTCGGCACGCCCAACCAGCTGCATCCGATGCAAGCCGCCTTCGTCAAGCACGACGGCTACCAGTGCGGCTACTGTACGCCGGGGCAGATCTGTTCCGCCGTGGCCGCCCTGGATGAAATCAGGCAAGGCATCCCGAGCCATGTCAGCGCCGACATCAACGCCCAACCGCTGCTCAACGAGGCCGAACTGCGCGAGCGCATGAGCGGCAACATCTGCCGCTGCGGCGCCTACTCCAACATCATCGATGCCATCACCGAGGTGGCGGGGAGGACCGCATGAGAGCCTTCACCTATCAGCGTGCGCAATCGCCGGCCGAGGCCGCCGCAGCGGCGCAACGCAATCCTGGCGCGCGCTTCATCGCCGGCGGCACCAATCTGCTGGACCTGATGAAGCTGGAGATTGAAACGCCGCAGCACCTGATCGACGTCAACGGCCTGGCGCTGGACAAGATCGAGCCGACGCCCGGCGGCGGCCTGCGCATCGGCGCGCTGGTGCGCAACACCGACCTGGCCGCCGACCAGCGCGTACGGCGCGATTACGCCGTGTTGTCGCGCGCCTTGCTGGCCGGCGCCTCGGCGCAGTTGCGCAACAAGGCCACCACCGCCGGCAACCTGCTGCAGCGCACCCGCTGCCCGTATTTCTACGACACCAACCAGCCATGCAACAAGCGGCAGCCGGGCAGCGGCTGTTCGGCGATCGGCGGTTACAGCCGCAACCACGCCATTCTCGGCGCCAGCGAATCGTGCATCGCCACCCATCCGAGCGATATGGCAGTGGCCATGCAGTTGCTGGACGCCACCGTGGAAACGGTGAAGGCGGACGGCGTCACGCGCACCATCCCCATTGCCGACTTTCACCGCTTGCCGGGCAACACGCCGCATATTGAGCACGCGCTGATGCCGGGCGAACTGATCACCGCCGTCACGCTGCCCAAGCCGTTGGGCGGCACCCATGTCTACCGCAAGGTGCGCGACCGCGCCTCGTACGCGTTTGCGCTGGTGTCGGTGGCGGCCGTGGTGCTGCCGGACGGCAGCGGCCGCGTGGCGCTGGGTGGCGTCGCCCACAAGCCGTGGCGCGTGCCGGCCGCCGACGCCAGCATGCCGCAGGGCGCCAAGGCGGTTGCCGAGCAGTTGCTGGCCGGCGCCAGGCCCAGCGCCGAGAGCGCCTTCAAAGTCCCGCTGATACAGCGCACGCTGGCTTCGGTGCTGGCCGATGTGAAGAAAGGCTGAACAACATGAAATTTGCCACTCCCGCCACCACCAATCCCATCGACCAGCTGAAGGTGATCGGCCACCCGACCGACCGCATCGATGGTCCGTACAAAACCTCGGGCACCGCGCCCTACGCCTACGAACACCAGATACCGAACGCGGCCTACGGCTACGTGGTCGGCGCCGGCATCGCCAAGGGCCGCATCAAGAGCATCGACACCAGCGCGGCGCAACGCGCGCCCGGCGTGCTGGCGGTCGTCACCGCCGACAACGCCGGCAAGCTGAGCAAGGGCAACTTCAACACCGCCAAGCTGCTGGGCGGCCCGGACATCCAGCATTACCACCAGGCGATCGCGCTGGTGGTGGCCGAGACCTTCGAGCAAGCGCGCGCCGCCGCGCAGCTGGTCAAGGTGCAGTACAGCGCGGAGCAGGGCGCCTACGACCTGGCCAAAGTCAAGGACAAGGCGGTGGAGCCGGACGACAAGGACGCCAAGGACAAAAAGGTCGGCGACTTCAACGGCGCCTTCAACGCCGCGCCGGTCAAGCTGGACGCCACCTACACCACGCCGGACCAGTCGCACGCGATGATGGAGCCGCACGCCTCCATCGCCGAATGGCAGGGCGACAAGCTGACCGTGTGGACGTCCAACCAGATGATCAACTGGGGCCGCGGCGACATGGCCAAAACGCTGGGCATCCCGAAAGAGAATGTGCGGCTGGTGTCGCCCTACATCGGCGGCGGCTTCGGCGGCAAGCTGTTCCTGCGCGCCGAGGCCTTGCTGGCGGCGCTGGGCGCCAGGGCGGTGCGGCGGCCGGTCAAGGTGGCGCTGCAACGGCCGCTGATCATGAACAACGCCACGCACCGTCCGGCCACCATCCAGCGCATCCGCATCGGCGCCACGCGCGAGGGCAAGATCAGCGCCATCGCCCACGAGAGCTGGTCCGGCGATCTGCCGGACGGCAAACCGGAAACCGCCGTGCAGCAGACGCAGCTGTTGTACGCCGGCCCCAACCGCATGACCAAAATGCGCCTGGCCGTGCTCGATCTGCCGGAAGGCAACGCCATGCGCGCGCCTGGTGAGGCGCCGGGCCTGATGGCGCTGGAAATCGCCATGGATGAAATGGCCGAGAAGCTGAAGATGGACCCGATCACCTTCCGCATCATCAACGACACCACGGTCGATCCGGCCAAGCGCGAGCGCAAGTTCTCGACGCGGCGCTTTGTCGATTGCCTGCGCACCGGCGCCCAGCGCTTCGGCTGGGACAAGCGCAATCCGCAGCCCGGCAAGGTGCGCGATGGCCGCTGGCTGGTGGGCATCGGCATGGCTTCGGCCTTCCGCAACAACCTGGTGCAAAAGTCCGGCGCCCGCGTCAAGCTGGACGGCAAGGGCCTGGTGACGGTGGAAACCGACATGACCGATATCGGCACCGGCAGCTACACCATCATCGCCCAGACGGCGGCCGAGATGATGGGCGTGTCGCTGAGCCAGGTGCAGGTCAAGCTGGGCGACTCGGACTTTCCGGTGTCGGCCGGTTCGGGCGGGCAGTGGGGCGGCAACAGCTCGACGGCGGGCGTGTACGCGGCCTGCGTCAAGCTGCGCGAGCTGGCGGCGCAGAAGCTGGGGCTGGATCCGCGCCTGGCCGAATTCGCCAACGGCAATGTGCGCGCCGACGGCCGCACCTTGCCGCTGACCCAGGCCGCCGCCAACGGCGAGCTGGTGTGCGAGGACACGATGGAATACGGCGACCTCGACAAGAAATTCCAGCAGTCCACCTTCGGCGCGCATTTCGTCGAGGTGGGCGTGGACGCGGCCACCGGCGAAACCCGCATCCGCCGCATGCTGGCGGTGTGCGCGGCCGGCCGCATCCTCAATCCCAAGGCGGCGCGCAGCCAGGTCATCGGCGCCATGACCATGGGCGCCGGCGCGGCGCTGATGGAGGATCTGGTGATCGACCAGCGCGCCGGCTTCTTCGTCAACCACGACCTGGCGGGCTACGAGGTGCCGGTGCACGCGGACATTCCACATCAGGAAGTCATCTTCCTGGATGAAACCGACCCGATATCGTCGCCGATGAAAGCCAAGGGCGTTGGCGAGCTGGGCATTTGCGGCGTGGGGGCGGCGGTGGCCAACGCCATTTACAACGCCACCGGGGTGCGGGTGCGGGATTATCCGATCACGCTGGACAAACTGATCGCGAAAATGCCGGAAGTGTGAGTTGGTGCTATCCTGTTCGGACGGTTTGAACAAGGAGGATATATGTCTGCTTCTCACGACACCTATACGCGCAAACAGGGGCTGAAAAAGACCTATGACGTCGAATACACGGCCCTGCGCTACAAGATATCCTTGGGCAACAAGGTGCTCAAGGATATCCAGCTTGGTCTGCAGTCCGCCCCGGTGCTCGATCCGGAAGTCGCGTGGCGACACGCGGTGGCCGATATCGAGAACTTGCGGGGCATGACCGAGCAGTAGCGCGGTTCAACGTCCGCAGCCGGGGCTCAGCTCCGGCCGCTCGCGCGCCTGCAAGCCCATCAGGTCCGGCCGGTCGTAGGGGATGTAGTTCATCCAGAACCATGGCAGGCAGGTCTTGCCATAGACGTACTCGGTGGCGGGGAAATACATATTGTTGGCGTTCGAGCTGTTGCTCAGCATGACGATGCCGTTGCGCGACTGGCGGAAACCCAGTGCAAAATTGTTGGTGCCATCGTCGGCGCCTTCCTTGAAGAATGCCGGTCCCATCGGCGAGTTGTACAGCGGCCAGCCGAGGCCGATGGACAGGCCGATGCCGCGCCATAAAGCCGTATCGCCGGGCCAGTGCGAGGGAAACTGCTGTACCGACACGATCGCCATTTGCGGCGACAGCATTTCGTTATACGCGGCGGGCGACAAGCCCTCGCCGCGCAGCACGCCCGCCAGGAAGGCGGCGTAATCGCCGACGGTGGTGTCCATCGAGCCGGCGGCGCGGGCGTCGCTGCGGCGCTTGTGCGGGATCACCGTGCCATCCTTGCCGTAGTGCGTGGTTTCGCGGCCGGCCCAGCTGTCGCGCCAGACCATGCTGGTGTCGCGCATGCCAAAGCGGTCGAATACGCGCTGCTGCATCAGCGTTTCCAGCGGCACGCCGGTGCGCTCCTCCACCACGATCTGCAGGATGTTCAGGCCCTCGCCCGAGTAGACGTAGCGGCTGCCGGGCTCGAATTTGAAATCCAGCTTGTTGTTCTCGTTGATGTAGCGCCAGTTGAGCAGGCCGCTGGTGTGGGACAGCAGCATGCGCGGCGTCAGGCGCTGCCAGCGCGGGTCGTCCTTCAGGTCGGCAAATTTCGGATAGTCGGGCAGCGGTTTTTTCAGCAGCGTGGGCAGCGGCGCGTCCAGCGTCAGCACGCCTTCGTCGACCAGTTGCATCACTGTGTAGGCGAACACGGCCTTGGTGAGCGAAGCGGCGTACATGATGGTGTCGGTGCGCAGCGGTTGCTGTTGCTCGACATTGGCATAGCCGTAGGCGTGGGTGTAGGTGACCTTGCCGTCCTGGATCAGCGCCAGTTGCAGGCCGGGCACGCGCGCCGCCGTCATCAGGCGCTGGATTTCGGCATCCAGGCCGGGTGGCGCGGCCGGCGCCGACGCGGTGCTTGCGCATCCTCCCAGCATCACAACGGCGGCCAGTACGGCGGAGTGGGGCAGGGAGGCGAGGCGCATGGTCAGTCCTTTCTGGGTTGGGCCGCGAACCAGGGTTTCAGGCGGCGGATCGCTTCTTCGATTTCCGCCGTGGAGACGGCGAAGCTGAACCGGATGAAGTGCTTGCCGTCGACCGGATCGAAGTCGATGCCGGGCGCGCTGGCGATGCCGGTGTCTTGCAGCAGGCGCTTGCAGAACGCCAGGCTGTCGTCGGTCAGGTGGGCGATGCTGGCGTAGATGTAGAACGCGCCGTCGGGCGGCGCCACCGTGGTCAGGCCGAGCTCGGGCAGCGCGGCCAGCAGCAGGCGGCGGTTTTCGCGGTAGACGGCGATGTGGCCGTCCAGCTCGTCCAGCGCGTCGAAGGCGGCCAGGCCGGCGTGCTGGCTCAGCGAGGGCGCGGTCAGGAACAGGTTGCCGCAATAGGCTTGCGCGCGCTCGACGTGCTCTGGCGGCGCCAGCAGCCAGCCGAGGCGCCATCCGGCCATGCTGAAATACTTGGAAAAGCTGCTGACCACCAGCGCGTTCGGTTCGTGGGCGAGGATGGTCTGGGCCGGCTCGACGTAGCTCAGGCCGTGGTAGATCTCGTCCGAGATGATCCGGATGCCGCGCGCGCGGCACACTGCCACAATGGCTTTCAGTTCGTCGGCCTTGATCAGCGTGCCGGTCGGATTGGCCGGGCTGGCGATGATGACGCCCTGTGGCGCCGGCTCGACGGCGGCCAGCGCGGCGGCGGTCAGCTGGAAGCCGACGTCGGCGCCGCAGGCGATTTCCACCGGCTGCATGTGCAGCGCCTTCAGCGTGTTGCGGTAGGCCACGTAGCCGGGACGCGCCATGGCGATACGCTCGCCCGGCGAGAACATCGAACTCAGCGCCAGCACCAGCGCTGGCGAGGCGCCGCAGGTCAGGATGAACTGGTCGGCGTCGACCGTCACGCCGTAGCGTTCGGTGTAAAACCGTGCCAGCCGCTGTTTCAGCGGCGCGCTTTCCCAGTAGCCCATGCTTTCGGCGTCCAGCACGGCGTGAGCCCTGGCGATGGCGGCTTGCGGCGCGCCGGTGGACGGCTGGCCGAATTCCATGTGGATAATCGAGCGGCCCTCAGCTTTGAGGGCGTGGGCCTGCTTGCTGATGGCGATGGCGTGGAAGGGTTCGAGTTCTGCTTTCATGCATCGATTATACTGTTGCCTGTTACATAAAAATAGTGAAGGTTGTAGGGTATGGCAATACGGTGGAAGCGGTGGGGACTGGGCGCGGTCGGTGTCGTCGGCGTGTATGCGCTGGCGGGGGCATGGTTGTTGCCGAGCGTGATCAAGAGCCAGTTGCCCAAGTATGCCGAGACGCAGCTGGAGCGCAAGGCCAGCATTGGCCAATTGACGTTTAATCCCTTCACGCTGCGGCTGGAGGCGCACGATGTGCGTCTGACCGAGGCCGATGGCACGCCCTTGTTTGCGGTCGGTGAACTGGCGATGGAGATGCAGTGGCGTTCGCTGTTCCGCCGCGCCTGGAGTTTTGCCGAGATCCGCATCACGCAGCCGGCCGTGCAGCTGGCCATCGCCAGAGATGGCAAGTTCAACATCGCCGCGTTTCTGGCGACGCTGGAGAAGCACAAGAAGCCGGATGAGCCGGATTCGCCGATGCCGCGTCTGGTCATCGAGCATTTTGCGTTGGACAACGGCCAAGTGGCCATGCACGACAAGCATGCGGGGTATGACGATACCTTCGCGCCGATCACTTTTGCCTTGAACAACTTGAGCACCTTGCCGGATGAGGATGGCGATTACACGCTGAGTGCGGATGCCGGCCTTGGCGGCAAGCTGTACTGGAAAGGCGTGGCGTCGGTCAATCCGATCGCGGGCAGCGGTTTGCTGACCTTGGAGAACGTGGCCTTGCCGGGCATGGCGGCGTATCTGAAGTCGTTCTCGCGCGTGGTGGTGGAGAGCGGCAAGCTGTCGGCCAGGCTGCCGTACAAGTTGGGCTACAAGGATGGCAAGCTGGATGCAAGTCTCGCCGGCGCCGGTCTGAGCTTGAGTGAGTTGTCGCTGAAGCGCGGCGCCGATGCGCCGTTTGTGAAGGTGAAGCAGTTGGCGGTTGGCGATGTGGGCGTGGATCTGCTGAAGCAGTCGGTCAGCGTGGGCAGCCTGCAGCTGAACGGCGGCGCGTTGACGGTGCGGCGCGATGCGGTGGGGCAGTTGGACGTGGCGAATCTGGTGCTACCGTCGCCTGCTGCCGCCAGGCCGGCCACAGTGCCAGCGTCGGTGCCGGCGTCCGCGTCGGCTACGGCGGCGGCCAAGCCGGGCGGTTGGAAGCTGGCGTTCAAGCAGATCGGCCTGGACGCGGTGGCGATCAACTATTTCGACCAGACCGTGAGCCCGGCGCTGAAGATCAGCACCGACAAGGCCCGGCTCAAACTTGGTTTGCAACTGGATGGCGGAAAGCTGAACATCGCCGATGCTGATTTCTCGATGGAGAATCTGTCGATGAACAGCGGTGCGCAGGTGCCGCTCAAGCTGTCGCGTATTGGCTTCGATGATGCGTCGCTGGATATGGAGGGGCGCAAGGCCAGCGTGGGGCGCTTGTACGCGGACGGCGGCCAACTGGATTTGTCGCGCGACGCCAAGGGGCAGTTCCTGTTCATGAGCATGTTGCCGACGGCGGGCCGGCCCGCGTCAACGCCGGCAGAGGCGCCGGCCAAGTCGCCTGCGCCGTCCGGTACGCCGTGGGAGGCCGCCATCAAAATGGTGGAGCTGAACAAGTTGGGCGCGCGCTTTGATGACGCGGCCACCGGCATCAAAATCAATCTGCAAGACTTCAACCTGAAAGTGCGCGACGCCAGCACCGACCTGAAAAAGTCATTGGCGTTTGAAGGCGGCGTCGGCCTGCGCGAAGGCGGTCTGCTGAGCGCCAAGGGCAAGGTGGTGCCGTCCACCGGCGCCGTCGACACGGACCTGAAGCTGAGCAAGCTGGCGCTGGCGCCGGTGCAGCCACTGTTGGGCAAGTATGTCAAGCTCAAGCTGGTTGATGGCGCCATCAACGCGCAAGGTCATTTGCGCACCGGCGCGGGCGGCAGCAAGACCGATCCGGCGTTGCGTTACGATGGGTCGTTCGAGGTGGCCAGTCTGGCGCTGAATGAGCTGGATAACGACCGGTTCGCCAACTGGACCAGCGTGCGCGCAGACAAGCTGGCGTTGAGCCTGAAGCCGGATCTGCTCGACGTGGCCGAGCTACGCGTGCTGGAGCCGAAGGCGATTCTGATTATCGAGAATGATCGCAGCTTCAACGCGCAGCGCTTGCTGGTGGAGCAGCCGCCGGCGAGCGCGATGGCGGCGACGACGGCGACGGTAGCGGCAACCGGGCGCGAGGTCGCCGCTGCGTCCTCCGCGCCGTCCGCTGCTGCCAGTCCGTCCGCCTCGGCCGCGCCGGAGCCATTCCCGATCCGCATCCGCCGCGTGCGCCTGCAGGACGCCAAGCTGGACTTCACCGACCTCAGCCTGCGGCCGCAATTCGGCGCGCATATCTACGAGCTGAACGGCATCATCACCGGCCTGTCCTCGAAGCGTGATGCGCGCAGCCAGATCGAACTGGATGGCCGCGTGGATGACTACGGTTTGGCCCGCATACGCGGCCAGCTGAATCCGTTTGTGCCGGCCGATAACACCGACCTCAACGTGCTGTTCAAGAATGTCGACATGGTGTCCGCCTCGCCGTACAGCATGAAATTCGCCGGCTACAAAATCGCACAAGGCAAGATTTCGCTGGACCTGCAATACAAGGTCCGCAACAGCCAGCTGGAAGGCAACAACCAGGTGGTGCTGGACAACCTGACGTTGGGCGAGCGCATCGACAGCCCGGACGCGCTCAAGTTGCCACTGGAACTGGCGCTGGCCATCCTCAAGGACAGCAATGGCCGCATTGATCTGGGTATCCCGGTGTCGGGCAATATGAACGACCCGAGCTTCAGCTACGGCGCGGTGGTGTGGAAGGCGCTGGGCAATATCATGACCAAGGTGGTGACCTCGCCGTTCCGCGCGTTGGGCAATCTGTTCGGCGTCAGCGGCGATAAGCTGGAGGTGGTCGAGTTCGACGTCGGCAGCGATGCCGTGCTGCCGCCAGAGCGCGAGAAGCTGAAGCAGGTGGCGCAGATGTTGGCGAAGAAACCGGAACTCAAGCTGTCCGTGCCCGGCCTGTACAGCGAAGCCAGGGATGGCGCCGCCCTGCGTCAACAGGCGCTGCGCCGCGTCGTGCTGGCCAAGGCCGACATCAAGCTGGCCGCCGGGGAGGCGCCCGGCCCGCTGGACATCGGCCAGCGCAAGATCCGCGGCGCCTTGCGCGACCTGTACGCCGAACGCTTCGGCGCCGCCGAGCTGGACAAGGAAAAGAAGGCCGCTGAAGCCGCTGCAGGCGCTGGCTCCAGCGTCGCCCCCGTCGGCGCCAGCGCCACTGCGGGCGCGGGCGCGCAAAAGCTGCCGGTGCTGCAGCGGCTCGGCAAGCTGGTGCAGGGCGAGCCGCAGGTGGCCGATGCGAGCGCCTTCTACGGCAAGTTGCAAGATCGCCTTGCGCAGACGCAGCCACTCGCCAACGACGCCCTGCCGCAACTGGGCGCCCAGCGCGCGGCCAACGTGGTCGCGCTGCTCAGGGAAGCCGGCGCCACGACCGCCTCGGTCGGCGCGCCAGCCGCCACCGATAGCGGCACCGGCACCGGCATCAACAGCGGCACCGGCGCCGGCAAGCCCGTCGCCGTGAAGCTCGAACTGTCGGCAAAATAATATGGCCGAGGCAAACCAACATCCCGCCGGCAATCCCCTGCTGGCCGGGCTGGCGCTGCTGTGCAGCCAGCTGTCGCTGAACATCGGCGCGGCGATTGCCAAACACCTGTTCCCGCAAATCGGCGTGGAAGGCGTGACCGCCTACCGCGTCGGCATTTCCGCGCTGGTGATGCTGCTGATCTTCCGGCCGTGGCGCACGCCGCTGACCGGAAAGCAGATCATCAACGTGGCCGTCTACGGCTCGGTCATCGGCCTGATGAACCTGCTGATCTACCGCGCCTTCTCCCGCATCCCGATGGGGATCGCGGTGGCGATCGAGGTGGCCGGGCCGCTGACGGTGGCGGTGCTGGCCTCGCACCGCCCGCGTGACTTCGTGGCCGTCTGCCTGGCGGTGGCCGGGCTGTATTTCCTGCTGCCGATACATGGGCAGGTTGACCAGCTCGACCCGGTCGGCGTGGCTTATGCCGCCGGCGCGGCTGTGTGCTGGGCCTTGTACATCGTGTACGGCAAGCGCGTGTCGTCGATGTCGGGCGGCCAGTCGGTGGCGTGGGGCATGCTGGCGGCCTCGCTGTTCATCGTGCCGATCGGCGTTGCGCACGCGGGCGCGCTGTTGTTGACGCCGTCGTTCCTGCTGACCGGGCTGGCCATTGCCGTGATGTCGAGCGCGGTGCCGTACACGCTGGAGATGCTGTCGATGCGGACGCTGTCGTCGCGCACCTTCAGCATGTTCAGCAGCGCCGCGCCGGCGCTCAGCGCGCTGGCGGGCATGGCGGTGCTGGGCGAACATTTGACGCTCACACAGTGGCTGGCGATCGGCGCCATGGTGGTGGCGTCGGCGCTGACTTCTTTGCGCTAGCATTCACCCCGCACGGCCAGGCAGGGTCGGACCCGCCGGGTCCGACCCTTAAGTGGTGACGCCGAGGTCGTGGCAAAAGCGTGCGGGGGAGGTCGTTGCTTTTGTGTCTATTTCGTGGCAGCATAGACCCTTCTACCAACGGAGGTGCCATGCAAATCGCCCGTGCTCAACAACCGATTGCTGCCGCTGCCGTCACGCTGATCCTGTGGATACTCAGCGTGGCCGCGTTCCTGCCGCCGCTGTTCAAATACACCAGCCAGTCCGTGCTGCTGATCATCGCCGCCGGCATGGCGATCTTCATCTGCCTGGTGCTGCACCTGATCTTCATCGGCATGGCAGCCAAAAGCCTCGGCCGGTCGCCGGCCTTGTGGGTGGGCGTGTCGCTGATCTTCATGCCGCTGGCCTCGATCATCGGCCTGATCCTGTTCGAATGGTTCAGCGAGCAGGCAAAACAGGCCACCACCTGATCCCCTTGCCAGACACGGACCGGATCGTCTAGTATCGATCCCGGTGCAACCTGCATCGACGTCGCTCGGACGGTTCCGGGCGCTTACGTGAAATCACTCCATGAACGACATTCCATCGTCGCGCAGCTTTGCGCGCATCGATCGCTTACCTCCCTACGTTTTCAACGTCACCGCCGAACTCAAGCTGGCCGCGCGCCGGCGCGGTGAAGACATCATCGATATGTCGATGGGCAATCCGGACGGTGCCACGCCGCCGCACATCGTGGCCAAGCTGGTCGACACCGTGCAGCGCCCGGACACCCACGGCTATTCCGCCTCCAAGGGCATTCCGCGCCTGCGCCGCGCCATCGCCCGCTGGTATCAAACCCGCTATGACGTCGCCTTCGACCCGGACTCGGAAGCCATTGTCACCATCGGCTCCAAGGAGGGCCTGGCGCACCTGATGCTGGCCACGCTGGACCAGGGCGACACCGTGCTGGTGCCCAACCCGAGCTACCCGATCCACATCTGGGGCGCGGTGATCGCCGGCGCCAACATCCGCTCGGTGCGCATGACGCCCGGCGTCGACTTCTTCGACGAACTGGAACGCGCGGTGCGCGAAAGCTACCCGAAGCCGAAGATGATGATCCTCGGCTTCCCGTCCAACCCCACCGCGCAGTGCGTCGAACTGGAGTTCTTCGAGCGGGTGGTGGCGCTGGCCAGGCAGCACAACATCCTGGTGGTGCACGACCTGGCCTATGCCGACATCGTGTTCGACGGCTGGAAGGCGCCGTCCATCATGCAGGTGCCGGGCGCGCGCGATGTGGCGGTGGAATTCTTCACGCTGTCCAAGAGCTACAACATGGCCGGCTGGCGCGTCGGCTTCATGGTCGGCAACAAGGAACTGGTGGCGGCGCTGGCGCGCATCAAGAGCTACCATGATTACGGCAGCTTCACGCCGGTGCAGGTGGCGGCGATCGCCGCGCTGGAGGGCGACCAGAGTTGCGTCAGCGAGATCTGCGCGCAGTACCAGAGCCGCCGCGACGTGCTGCACAAGGGGCTGGTCGAAGCCGGCTGGCCGGTGGACAAGCCGAAAGCCTCGATGTACATCTGGGCCCGCATTCCGGAAGCGTACCGCCATCTTGGTTCGCTGGAATTCTCCAAGCTGCTGCTGGCCGAGGCGAAAGTTTGCGTGTCCCCCGGCATCGGCTTCGGGGAGTACGGCGACGAGTATGTGCGCTTCGCGCTGATTGAAAACGAGGCGCGCATCCGCCAGGGGCTGCGCGGCATCAAGGCCATGCTGCGCAAGACGCCCGCGTAAAATCTGCCGTGAGTTTAAGCCGCATCAAACCGTTGTTTGATGCGGCGGCTACTGTAGCTCACTGGACCACCTAAGGAGCTACCATCATGCCGCAACTTCCCACCGGAGCCAGCGCGCGTCGCCTGGTCAACGCTGTCCAAAAACTCGAACGTAACCTGGCCACCGCCGGCTTGCCGCGTTTTGTGGCGCGCCTGCCGGTGTGCTGGCTCAGTTGGCATTACTGCCGCCTGCTGGACCAGAAAATCGCCCGCATCAAGCGCATTCGCGGCAAGTTCGACCGCTGGGGGCCGGCCATCTGCGAAGCCTCGCCGGTGGCGCGGGAAAAAAAGGAAATGCTGGATCTGGACCACAGCATGCGCACCGACATCGAATTCACCAAGAGCACCATGATGGAACTGCGCGACTACTGCGAAGACATCGGCCGCCTGTTCGATCAGCTCGGATACGATTCGGCCGGTCTGAAGAAGCGCCAGGCCGCCTTCCTGGAAATGCTGGACGCGTCCTGCGCGTCGGCCACCCGCATGCAGGAAGCGCTGACGCGCCATGACGACGCGGTGCTGGCGCTGTTGCGCGCCGAGGCCGATGCCGCCGTGGCCCACGCGGCGCGCGCCTAGCGCTTAAAAGCCTTCCAGCACGATCTTGCCTTTGGCGCGGTTGCTCTCGATGAGGGCATGCGCGCGCTTCAGGTTGTCGGCGTTGATCTTGCCGAAGCGCTCGGCCAGCGTGGTCTTCACCGCGCCGGTTTCCACCAGCTTGGCCACGTCATTCAGCAGCTGATGCTGTTGCTGGATGTCGTCGGTCTGGAACATCGAGCGGGTGTACATGAACTCCCAGTGCAACGACACGCTCTTGCGCTTCAGCGTGCGCACGTCGATGGCGGCCGGGTCGTCGATCAGCGCCACCTTGCCCTGCGGCGCCACCAGCTCGCTGATGGCCGGCCAGTGGTGGTCGGTCTGGTTCAGCGACGCCACGTAGGTCACCGGCGGCAGGCCCAGGCGGGTGATCTCCTCGTTCAGCGGCTTGCTGTGGTCGATGACGTAGTGCGCGCCCAGTTGCTTGACCCAGTCGCCGGTTTCCGCACGCGAGGCGGTGCCGATGATGGTCAGGCCGGTCAGCTGGCGCGCCAGCTGCACCAGGATGGAGCCAACGCCGCCGGCCGCGCCGATCACCAGCAGTGATTTGCCCTGGGTGGCGCCGGCGTCGCGGCTCACGCCCAGGCGGTCGAACAGCAGCTCCCACGCGGTGATGGTGGTCAGCGGCAGGGCGGCGGCCTGGGCGAAGTCCAGATTTTTCGGCTTGTAGCCGACGATGCGCTCGTCCACCAGGTGCAATTCGCTGTTGGTGCCGGCGCGGGTCAGGTCGCCGGCGTACCACACTTCGTCGCCCACCTTGAACAGGCTCACGTCCGGGCCGACCGCCTTCACCACGCCGGCCGCGTCCCAGCCGATCACCTTGGCCTGGCCGTCGGCCGGCGCCACGTTGCGGCGGATCTTGGTGTCGACCGGATTGACCGAGATGGCGCGCACTTCGACCAGCAGGTCGCGGCCGGTGGGCTGCGGCGCCGGCAGGTCGATGTCGATCAGCGATTCGGCGTCTTCGATCGGGAGCGATTTGCGGTAGGCGATGGCTTTCATGGGATTCTCCAATGAGTTTTCGATGGAAAGTATGATATTTTGTTTTCTGGCGCGAAAAAAGCGCCAGATGGCGAAACTCTTTCAAAGGAATGAAGATAATTGTTGCGCTTAGATGATCTGAACGTATTTGTTCGTACCGCCGACCGCAGCAGCTTGTCGGCCGCCGCGCGCGAACTGGAAATCTCGCCGGCGCTGGCCAGCGCCGCCGTCAAGCGGCTGGAGGGCGAACTGAAGCTGCGCCTGTTCGCCCGCACCACGCGCTCGCTGCGGCTGACGGAGGAGGGTGAACACTATCTGCGCCACGCGCGCGAGGCGCTACGTCTGCTCAAGGAAGGGCACGACGCGCTTATCCAGGGCAAGGAAACGCTGGGCGGCACGCTGAAAATCTCCATGCCGTCCGATCTCGGGCGCAACCTGGTGGTCGGCTGGCTGGACCAGTTACAGGCGCAATATCCCAAAGTGGTGCTGCAGCTGGGCATCAGCGATCGCGTGTCGGACATGTACCGGCAGCCGATCGACATCGCCATCCGCTACGGCAAGCAGGAAGACTCCAGCCTGATCGCCTTGCCGCTGGCGCCGGAAAACCGCCGCGTGCTGGTGGCCTCGCCCGACTACATCAAGCAGCATGGCAGGCTGAAGTCGCTGGACGATCTGGCCCAGCACAACTGCCTGCGCTTCATGCTGGACGACGTCATCCACGACCGCTGGAGTTTTTACAGCGAGCAGCACGCGGCGCCGGACGTGGTGCACGTCAGCGGCAACCGCACGGCCGACGATGCCGACGTGGTGCGGCGCTGGGCGGTGGCCGGTGTCGGCATCGCCTACAAGTCGCGGCTGGACGTCAGCGCCGACATCCGCGCCGGGCGCCTGCAGGTGCTGCTGCCTGATGTGCTGGGCGAGCCGACGCCGCTCAGCATGGTCTGCATGCACCGTTCGCAGATCACGCCGACGGTGCTGCAGCTGCGCGACTTCCTGCGCGCCCAGTGCGAGAAAGCTTAAGGGCGACTGAAACCGGCCATCGGTGTGGTGGCAGCGCGACAAAATGCGCTTACCATAGCGCTAATAACAACATCGGGAGAGAGCAATGACCGAAACCCAGCGCGACATCCTCAGCGCCGGTTTTTCGCTGACGCTGATCGCACTCGCGGCATTTGTGATGCAGCGCTTCTTCCTGCCGCTGGTGTGGGCCGGAATCCTGTGCGTGGCGACCTGGCCGATGTACCAGCGGCTGCGCGCGCGCCTGGGCCACAGCATCCTGTCGGCCGCCTTGCTGACCTTGTTGGTGGCGGCGATCTTCATCGTGCCGGCCTTGCTGGGCGCCGCGCAGGCGGCGCGGCAGGCGCCAGACCTGGCCACCTACATCGTCACCGCCAACACCGACGGCATTCCGGTGCCGGACTTTGTCGCCCACCTGCCCGTGGTCGGCGACCCCATCGCCGAATGGTGGCAGGCCACGCTGAGCCAGCCGCATGGCCTGGCGCATCTGTTCTCGGAACGCAAAATCAATGGCTTCCACTCGGCCAGCGACATGATCAAGGTGGCCGGCGTCGGCTTTATGCACCGGCTGGTGGACTTTGGCCTGGCCTTTTTGTGCTTGTTCTTCTTCTACAAGGACGGCGACGTGCTGAGCCGCCAGATCACCAACATCGGCAGCCGCTGGTTCAGCGAACAGCGCTGGGCGCGCTACTCGGAGAAGGTGCCGACCGCGATCCGCGCCACCGTCAACGGCCTGGTGCTGGTGGGCCTGGCGGAAGGCGTACTGATCGGCATCGCCTACTGGCTGGCTGGCCTGAAGTCCGCCGCGCTGTGGGCGGCCGCGACCGGCATCCTGGCCATCATTCCCTTTGGCGCGCCGCTGGCGTTTGTCAGCGCCGCGGCCGTGCTGGCCTTCGGCGGGGCGCTGCCGGGCGCCATCGCCGTGGTGGTCTGGGGCACGGTGGTGCTGTTTGTGGCGGATCACTTCGTCCGGCCAGGCATCATCGGCAACGCCACGCGGCTGCCGTTCCTGGCCGTGTTATTCGGCATACTCGGCGGGGTGGAAACCCTGGGCCTGGTCGGACTGTTTATCGGTCCGGTGGTGATGGTTCTGTTTGTAACGCTGTGGCATGAAGCCCAGAGTCATCATGGGGATGTCGGCTCGCCAGTTGCCACACCCAGGTGAGGAGCGCAAGCGAGGCGGCGGCGTCTGCCGGCCTGTCTTGTGCATGGGCGTGGCAACTGGCACCGGCAACCATTAGTGCGCCTTCGACTTCGACAGGATCAGCAGCCAGCGGCGGAACAGCAGTACCTCCAGATGGCCCGCCTGTACGCCGGTGTCGCACTCGATGATGGGGTTGACAGCGTAGAAACGCTTGCGGAAGTCACGGCACACCATCATTTCGCGTTTGCCCATGCGAACCATGAAGGAGGTAGGCAGGTATTCCAGACCGAAGCGGGAGCCAAAGCTGCTATTCAGAGTGCTCATGACAGTTCCTTTGTTGGAGTTGTGTTTAACGAGGAGTTCAGAATAGCACAACTACTGTATGAATAAACAGGTACTGTGCAAATAAACAGTAAATTCGTTGTTTTGTGGTTTTTACGTTAACTTCATCGGCAGTCGTGCACGGAGGACCAAATTTCTAACAAATTGCTCAGTTTCGTCGAGGCAAGACTGTCTCCGCAGGGCGAATTCGGTTTACATTTGACCGTTGGCATGGCGCTGCTGATCATTGCCGGCGCCATTTTCCATGACCTGGCGGAAGCGGTGATGGGGCGGGAAGCCATCACCGTGCTGGACGTGCAGGTGGCGCACTGGTTCAACGCCCATGCGTTCGAGCCGCTGACCAGCATCATGTATGCGATCTCGGCGATGCACTCGGTGGCCGGCATGCTGGTGCTGTTCTGTCTGCTGGCCTGGCATTTGTGGCGGCGCGGAGCGCGCTACTGGCTGCTGGCGCTGGCGTTCGCCGTGCCCGGCGGCATGGTGCTGAATGTGGCGCTAAAGTTCTACTTTCAGCGCGCGCGGCCGGTGTTCGAGGACCCGCTGGTGACGCTGTCGACCTACAGCTTCCCCAGCGGCCACACCACGGCGGCCACCTGTTTCTATGGCCTGCTGGTCAGCTACCTGGTCATCGCCCGGCCGGCCTGGAGTGTGCGTGTGGGAACAGTGGCGGCCTGCCTGACGATGGTATTGTTGGTGGCGTTGAGCCGTGTCTATCTGGGCGCGCACTATGTCAGCGATGTGCTGGCCGCCATGGCTGAAAGCGTCGCCTGGCTGGCGGTGTGCATCACGGCGATCTCCACGCTGCGCCGCCGGCGCGAGGGAAAAACGGTATAAAGCATATGCAGACAATTGTCGTCATCGTCAATGCGAGTGCGGGCCTGGGCTATTGCGGCGGCTGGGCTGCCTCGCTGGCGGAAAAATTCCGCAGCCAGGGCGCCGCGGCCGACATCACGCTGGCCAAGAGCGGTGAGGAAATGATCCAACGCGCCGAGCGCGCGCTGAAGGAGGGCGCGCCGGTGGTGGTGGCGGGCGGCGGCGACGGCACCATCAATGCTGTTGCCTCGGTGCTGGCCGGCACCGACACCTGGCTGGGCGTGCTGCCGCTGGGCACGCTGAACCACTTTGCCAAGGATCTCAAGATCCCGCTGGAACTGGATGACGCGGTGGCCAACATCGTACGCGGCAAGGCCAGCAAGGTGGACGTTGGCGAGGTCAACGGCCGCATCTTCCTCAACAACTCCAGCCTCGGCATCTATCCTGACATCGTGCGCGACCGCGAACAGCAGCAGCGCCAGCTGGGGCGCGGCAAATGGCCGGCGTTCGGGCGTGCGCTGTTTGCCGCGCTGCGGCGCTTCCCGTTTCTCAGCGTGCGGCTCAAGATCAACGGCGACGAGCATTTGCGCCGCACGCCGTTCGTCTTCATCGGCAACAACGAATACCTGCAAGGCCTGACCCTGGGCGCGCGCGAGCGGCTCGACACCGGCAAGCTGTGCCTGTACGTGGCGCAGAAGCCGACGCGTCTCGGCCTGTTGCGCTACGCGCTGCACGCGCTGTTCGGCAAGCTGCAGGCGGCGCGCGATTTTGACGTGCTGTCGGCCGCGTCGCTGGAAATCGAAACCCGCCACCACCACCTGCGCGTGGCCACCGACGGCGAAGTCACGCTGATGAAGCCGCCGCTGTGCTACCGCTCGCGGGCGGCGGCGCTGAACGTCATCGTCCCGGCCGCCGCCGTTTAGGAGAGCAGCATGCGCACCATCGTCCATTTATCCGACCTGCACTTCGGCCGCGTCGACCAGGACTTGCTGCGGCCGCTGCAGGAACTGGTGACGCGGCTGGCGCCCGACGTGGTGGTGGTGTCCGGCGACCTGACGCAGCGCGCCAGGACCGAAGAATTCAAGGCCGCGCGCGCCTGGCTGGACACCTTGCCGGGGCCGCAGATCGTGGTGCCGGGCAACCACGACATCCCGCTGTACAACGTCGCCAGCCGCTTCCTGACGCCGCTGCGCAAGTACACGCGCTACGTCACGCTGGACCTGGCGCCGGAATACGTGGACGATGAAATCGCCGTGCTTGGCATCAACACCGCGCGCTCGCTGACCTTCAAGGATGGCCGCGTCAACCAGGCGCAGCTGGCGCAGATGCGCCAGCGCATGCAGGCGGTGGGGCCGGAGCACACGCGCATCATCGTCACCCACCATCCGTTCGACTTGCCGGCGACGTTTGATCCGGACGACCTGGTCGACCGCGCGCCGATGGCGATGCGGGCGTTTGCCGAATGTGGTGTCGACGTGCTGCTGGCCGGGCACCTGCACGCCAGCCATGCCGGCAACAGCGCGCAGCGCTACAAGATCGAGGGCTACGCGGCGCTGGTGGTGCAGGCCGGCACGGCGACGTCGACGCGCGGGCGCGGCGAATCCAACTCCTTCAACGTCCTGCGCGTCAATCCCGACGATGTGCAGGTGGAGCGCTACAGCTGGATCGAAGGCACGGCCAGCTTCGAGCCGGTCCGCACCGAATGCTTCCGCCGCAGCGGCGACGTCTGGTCACTCGCCGCCGAGGCCTAATCCGGGGTCAGGTCCTCCATTTCTACACGGCCTCTGCCGTAGCGGAACGCTACGGCAGAGGCCGTGTAGAAATGGAGGACCTGACCCCGGAGCTCAGAGCCAGTAGTCCATGAAGCGGGCGGCCCATTCCTTCATGCGGTTGGCCCAGGGGCGGTGGCGCCACTGTTCCAGCGTGATGACGTTGGAGTCCTTCATGTCCTCCTGGAAGGCTTTTTCCATCTCGGTGCCGAATTCTTCGCCCATGACGATCACGTTCAGCTCGCTGTTGTGCAGGAAGCTGCGGGTGTCGATATTGGTCGAGCCCACCGTCGACCATTTGCCGTCGATGACCGCGGTCTTGGCGTGCAGCACCGCCAGCTTGAGCTGGTAGATCTTGACGCCGGCGGCCAGCAGGTCGTCGTAGAAGGCATGGCCGGCATAGAACACCAGTCCGCTGTCCGACACGCCCGGCAGCACGATCTTGACGTCCACGCCGCGCCGGGCGGCGGCGATCAGCGCGTCCACCGTCTGCCGGTCCGGCACGAAGTAGGCCGAGGTGATGTGGATCGATTTTTTCGCCTCCTGGATCGCCAGCGCGTAGGCCTTGTAGATTTCAAACTGGCCGCCCGGATCGCTGCCCAGCACCCGCACCACCTTGTCGCCGGCAATCACCGGCTTGGGGAAGTAGTCGGCCTCGCGCAGGTCGTCCTTGTCCTGCGATGCCCACTGGCGCACGAACAGCCACTGGAACGCCTGCACCGCCGGCCCCTCGACCTTGATGTGGGTGTCGCGCCAGCCGACGTCGGCCTTGCTGGTCGGCTTGGAGGCCGAGCGGAACAGCGAACTCTTGGCATAGGTGGCGCTGATGTTGATGCCGCCGGTGAACGCCACCTTGCCGTCGACGATCAGCACCTTGCGGTGGTCGCGGTTGTTGATCTTCCAGTCATTGCCGCTGACCTTGGCCGGGTTGACCGGGTTGAACTCGATCAGCTTGATGCCGCCGTCGCGCATGCGCTTGAAGAATTCGGCCGGCACGCCGATGGTGCCGACGCTGTCGTACAGGATGTTGACCGTCACCCCTTGCCGCTGCTTGTCGATCAGCGCGTCGGCGAACTTCAGCCCCAGTTCGTCCTGGTCGAAGATGTAGGTTTCCAGATTGATGTTGTTGCGCGCGGCGGCAATCGCCTTCAGCATTTCCGACATGGTCTGCGGACCGTCGAACAGCAGCGTGGTCTTGTTGCCGGCGATCAGCGGCACGCCGGTGGCCGCTTCTTCCAGCGCCGCCTGCTCCTTCAGGTCCAGCGTGCCCTTGGACCAGCGCTTGGCCAGCAGCGCCTTGGCGCGCGCGTCGCTGAGTTCGCCGTTCGGGCCCTTGACGGTGGGCGCGCCGGACGGCTCCAGCTTGTCGCCCAGCGCCGTCACATTCGGCAACGATGCGCAGGCCCCCAGCAAGCCCCAGCACATCAAGCACAGAGGTAACCAGAAACGCATGTGCAACGCTTTCATCATCAGGCCTTTTCAATAGGTTGGTGGTCGTCGGACGAGCCGAACAGGAAGGCGATCGGCCCCGTGCGGAAGCGGCGCCCCAGCGCCTTGGTCAGCTGCCAGCCATGCTGGAAGCGCACCTGCCGCGAGCGCAACGCCACCCACAGCGCCAGGCCAAAGCTGACCAGCAGATTGACTGTCCCTATGGAAAGAAAACCTGCTACCGAGGTCACAACCAGTTCCCAGCTGACATTGTGATCGAGTCCCACAATTGCTGTCGCAAAGTTGGCGGATGAGAACGTGACGTGGCGGATGTCGAGCGGTATCCCCAGCACGAAGCCGAGGAAGGGCATGATGCCCAGCAGGATGCCGAAGTAGAAGTTACCCATCAGCCCGCCCAGATTGCCTTCCAGGTAGCGCCCCAGCCGGTCCAGCCGTTCCTGTCCCAGCAGCCAGCGCAGGCCGCGCAGCTGCGCAATGCGCTGCGCCCAGCGCGTGTACAGCGCCTTGTTGTCGTAGTAGCCGGAGATCAGGCCGGCCACGAACAGGCAGACGCCGGCGATGGCCGCGTAGATCAGCGTCGGCGCGTGGATCGGGTCGATGTCGTGCAGCAGGTGCATGGCCTTGTCGGGCGACACCAGGTGGTGGCCGGTCATGTAGGGCCAGGCCATGGCGATCAGCCAGGCGGTGGGGATGCACACCGCCAGGTTGCCCAGCACCGCCATGTTTTGCGTGCGGATCACCTTGGCGCACAGCTCGGCCATGCTGTCGATGTCGATATTGCGGCCGTCCTTGCTATGCAGGCCGGAGGCGATGCGCGAGGCGGTCATGGCCGGCTGCTTGGTGGCCACCGTGAAGTGCAGCAGGTGGATGAAGACGAAGCCCAGCGAGTAGTTCATGCTGAACAGAAAGGCTTCCACCAGCGGCGCGGCGCGCAGATAGGACATCAGGATCTTGAACAGCGCCATGAAGCCGATCACCAGCCCGGCGCCGGCCGAGGACACGAACATGGCGCCCAGCTCGCGCCGGGTGTCGGCCACGTAGTGCTCGCCGGTGTGGCTGGCGTTTTCGGTGACGTTGCGCGCCAGCAGGTTGATGTTGTCGCTCAACAGGTCGCGCACCATGTACTTGTTGTTGTGCGCCGCGATCAGTTCCAGCGCCAGCGCGATGGCGGCGGCGCGGCGCGCCTGGTCGTGCGCCTCGCCGGGCGCGTGCACGTCGACCAGGAACAGCAGCTTGCGCATGCGGTCCAGGCTCTGCGTCAGCGACACCAGCAGGTAGGTGAGGGCGATGCTGGTGCCCTGGCTCAGCGCCTTCTTGCGGATCTTGGCGATGACGGCGTCGCACTGCTCCAGCATCACCAGCAGGTGGCGCGTATCGTCGAGGTCGGTTTCCTGGCCGGCCAGCTTGCGGTGGTAGGCGTCCAGGTAGCTGTTGACCTCGTAGTTCTGCACCATGAAGGGCGACTCGTAGGTCTCCATCTCGGTGTGGAAGTTGGTCAGGCGCGGCTCCAGGCCGATGGCGCAGACGCGGTAGGACAGGGTGCGGATCGCGTCCAGCAGGCCGGGCAGCATCAGGTTGCCGCCCTGTGCGGCCTCGGCGCGGGCGTCGGCGCGCTGCTCGGCGTGCGCCACCACGTCGATCAGGGCCAGCCAGTCGGCGGCCGGCACCGCGGCCATCCAGAGATGGTCGGTGCGCTTGTAGACGATCTGGTCCAGCGCGTCGCTCAGGTATTCATTGCCCAGCGCCGGCGGCAGGATGCGGTAGGCGATGCGGGTCTTCAGCTCGCTGAAGAAGCCGTCGTTCGACAGCACGCCGATCTCGGTGTACAGGCTGGCGTGGCGGCGCGAGGCCAGCAGGTTGCGGATGTGGTTGCGCAGCGCGATGGCCTGCGCCGGATTGCCTTTCAGTAGCTGGCACAGCGTGCGCACATTGGCGGCGGCGCGCGCGCCGTCGGTGGCGCGCTTGGGACGCAGCGTGTCAAACAGCGCCACCAGTACACCGATGTCGTTGCTGTCTGCGTCTATGCGTTCCAGGAGGTCGAGCATCAGGGAGCCTCGTTCGATAAAAATGCAGTATAGCGGCAGCCGCTCGCCAAGTATGTACGCTAACGAACATAAGTTTCCTTAGCGAAATCTAGAGGGTGCGTGAACATGCGCACAGAAAGCGCGCCAGGCGGCGACTACACTGGTGCTTAACCGCTCACCCATGCTTTCGCAAGACCATGAAACCCGCTCTCGTCACGTTGGCTTTGATCGCACCGCTCGGCGCGCTGGCGCAGACCGAGGTGTACGGCGTGCTGGACGCCGGCGTGGTGGCCGAGCGTGGCTGCCAGGCCGATTGCGCCAAGACCCGCGTCGACAGTGGCGTCTCGACCGGCTCGCGGCTCGGCGTGCGCGGCAAGGAGGACCTGGGCAATGGCACCTCGGCCGTCTACACGGTGGAGGCGGGCATTCTCAACGACACCGGCGCGTCCGACCAGAACGGCCGGCTGTTCGGCCGCCAGGCCTTCGTCGGCCTCGATGGTCCGCTGGGCGTGGTCACGCTGGGCCGCCAGTACAACCTGGTGTACGACACGCTGACCGATGTGGCCGATCCCTTCCACGGCGGCATGGCCGGCAGCGCGGCCAACCTGGTCGGCTACACCACCAAGCGCTATGACAACACCATCAAATACAAGTCGCCGCGCTCGCGCAGCGGGCTGATCGGGTCGGTGATCTACAGCTTTGGCGAATCGCCGTTCAACAGCAAGGTCAACCGCGCCTATGGCGCCACCATCGGCTATGAAAAAGGCCGCGTCAACCTCAGCATCTCGCACCAGCGCAAGGACAATCTGCTGGACGCCACCGGCACCACGCCGCCGGTCGACCAGTCGGCGCACAACACGCTGGTGGCGGCCAATGTGGATTTCGGCCGCTTCGTCGGCTACGCGGCCTACGGCCACAGCAAGGGCGACGGCAGCATGCAGTGGGACGAAACCAATCCCTACGGCGCGGTGGCGCGGCGCGACTGGTCCGATAACAGCCGCGACGTGCTGGTGGGCGTGGCGGTGCCGATGGGCGCCACCACTTTCCTCGCATCCTACATCCACAAGGACGATCGCGGCCCGGCCGACCGCGACGCCAACCAGCTGGCGGTGGGCGCCAGCTACGCCTTCTCGAAGCGCACCAACGTGTACGCGTCGCTCGCCAAGATCCAGAACCGCAACGGCGCCGGCTACACGGTCGGCAACGCCAGCAACCGCGGCAGCGGTGACCGCGCGATCAATATTGGCCTGAAGCACAGCTTCTAAACATGCTACATTGCTGGTTTTTGACCAGGAAGCGGCATGTATCTCACTTACTTCAACGGCACTTGGGCCGAGGGCAATGCGCCATTGTTTGGCGCCATGGACCATAGCGTCTGGCTGGGCTCGTCGGTATTTGACGGCGCCCGCTCGATCCGCGGCCACATGGCGGACCTGCGCCTGCACCTGCAGCGCGTGATCACGTCGGCCGAGCGCGTTGGCCTGGTGTGTCCGCTGGGCGTGGATGAGATGGAGCAGCTGGTGCGCGAGGGGGTGGCCAAATTTCCGGCCGATGCCGAGCTGTACATCCGGCCGCTGGTGTTCGGCACCGACGGCCTGCTGATCCCCGTGCCGGAGAAGAGCGCGTTTGCGCTGACCCTGTTCGACGCGCCGGTGCCGCCGTTCACCGGTTTCTCGGCCTGCCTGTCGCAGCTGCGCCGTCCGGATGCCTCGATGGCGCCGACCGACGCCAAGGCGTCGTCGCTGTACGCCAACACCAGCAAGGCGCTGCGCGAGGCCAGGGAGCGCGGTTACGACAACGCGGTGGTGTGCGACAGCGCCGGCCACGTCGCCGAGTTTGCGACCGCCAACCTGTTCTTCGTCACGCCGGCGGGCAAGGTGGTGACGCCGGTGGCGAATGGCACTTTCCTGTCCGGCATTACCCGTGCGCGCGTGATCGACCTGCTGGCCAAGGAGGGCGTGGCGGTGGAAGAGCGCAGCGTGCTGCCGGAGGAGTTGACTACGGCGGTGGAGATTTTTAATACCGGTAACTTCGGCAAGGTCACGCCGTGCATCCGTTTCGAGGGGCGCGCCTTGCCGATTGGTCCGGTCGCCACGCTGGCGCGCGAGCGCTATATGGCCTACTCGGACAGCCAGTAATCGCCTGCGGACCGGCCGCTCAGGGCTTGGCCGGGCAGGTGGCGGCCACCCAGCGGCCGGCCGATTCCACCGTGGCCTGCTGCGGGCCGGCGCCGGTGTTGTTGGTCACCTGCATGGTGGCGCTGTAGGCGCTGTCGCCCTGCAGCCGCACCTGGCCGTTGCCGCTGGAAGCGGGATCGGTGCAGCTGAAGGCCACGTCCACGCCGCCGGCCACCGGCGTCTGCTGCGAGGTGCACTTGCCTTGCGTCCCCAGCGGCAGCTCCTTGCGTGCCGCCATCTCCGGCGTCACGCAGGCAGTCATGCGCAGGCTGCCGTCGCTGCCCGCTTGCGGCATCGACACGCCGTTCTGCGCCATCATCGCCTGCACCTGCGCGCGCTGCGCCGGCGGCAGCACCGCCAGTTGCGACAGCGCGGCGCTCACCGCCTGGTCGGTCTGGGCGTTGCCGGTTCTGACCTTGCTGTTCAGTTCCCACAAGCCGGGCTTGACGGTTTGCGCGTTGGCCTGCGCGACGGCCAGCATGGCCAGCGTCATCAACAGTCGTTTCATGATCAACCTCCGTTAAAAATAAAAACGGCGCCGGAGGCGCCGTTTGATCCGATGGCGGAGAAGGCTACACGCCGCGTCCGCTAATCAGGCGCAGCAGCACCATGATGATGGCGACCACCAGCAGGACGTGGATGAAGCCGCCGATGGTGTACGAAGTCACCAGGCCCAGCAGCCACAGGATCAGCAGAACTACAGCGATGGTATAAAGCATGATTAATCTCCTCGGGTTGTGTTGAGTTCATTATCAGCAATACCGGTTCTGCTTTCTGTACGTTGCCGTACTAAAATCATTAGTCCAGCGGACGCAGCTGGCCCTTGACGATGCGCACGCTGTCGCCGTTGCGCCATTCCGGCTGGTGCGAGGTGTGGATGACGCGGCGGGTGCCGTTGTCCATGCGCACGGTGACGTCCCAGCTATAGGTCTTCTTCATATTGCCTTCGATCTGGTTGCCGGCGACCGCGCCGCCGACGGCGCCAGCCACGGTGGCCAGTTGACGACCATGGCCGCTGCCCACCTGGTTGCCCAGCAGGCCGCCCAGCACCGCGCCGCCGACCGCGCCGACGCCGCTGCCTTGCGCGCGGTGTTCAATGCTGCGCACCGATTCCACCACGCCGCAGTTGCCGCACGGGGCATTGCGCGCTTCCTGTTGCGGCAGCTGGCCCTGGCCCTGCATCGCGGCGACCGGCGCGCCGGCTGCGGTGGCAGCTGCGGCCGGTGGCGGCGCGTCGTTATACGCCAGTTGCTGCGTGGCTGGCGGCGCCGGTGGCATGCCGCTGACCTGTTCCGGCACGGTGGCCTTGGAGGTGGGCAGCCAGCCCAGAATCGCCGCGCTGCCGACGCCGCAGAACAGCACCACCGCCACGGCGGCGATGACCATCATCGGGTGGGTACTTGGTTTGTTTGGGGTGTCCATAGTCGCTTCCTTTTTTCTTGGTTGAGGTGGTGCATTGCAGACCATATTTTCCCCGCGCGCTTCTATTGCTTCCGTGCGTCACCGTACATACACAGCAAATAATTGCCCTTAATCTGTTTCCATGCATACCTCTATTTCACATTCCCCCGACGATGACCGCGCACAACCCCGGCTGGCCAACAATCGCTTGCTGGCCAGCTTGCCGGATGAGGACCAACTCCAGCTCGCTGCGCGCTGCGAAACGGTGCGGGTGGATAACGGTCAGGTGTTGTCGGAGCCGGGACAGGAGATGCGGTATGTGTATTTCCCCATCG
This sequence comes from Duganella sp. 1224, assembly GCF_013408245.1. Taxonomy (GTDB): domain Bacteria; phylum Pseudomonadota; class Gammaproteobacteria; order Burkholderiales; family Burkholderiaceae_D; genus Rugamonas. The sequence goes on along the minus strand of NZ_JACBYS010000001.1, from coordinate 2,508,034 downwards.
ATTCCCTGCTGTCGCTGCTGGGCGTGGCCGAGGGCCGCATGACGCTGGAAGTCGGATCGGTCGGACGCGAGGGCATGCTGGGCGCGTCCCTGGTGCTGGGCCATGAGCTGGCGCAGGTCCGGGCGGTGGTGCAGCGCTCGGGGCGCGTGTACCGCATGGCGGCCGGTGATTTCGTCACCGAGTTCCATCGCATGGAGTCCTTGCAGCGCCTGCTGCACCGTTATATCGATACCCTGCTGGCGCAGACCATCCAGATCGCCGTGTGCAGCCGCTTCCACGTGCTGGAGGCGCGGCTGGCGCGCTCATTGCTCATCACCCGTGACCGGCTGCAGTCGGAAAAATTCCACCTGACGCACGAGTTCCTGGCGCATGCGCTGGGCGTGCGGCGCGTTGGCGTGACCAAGGCGGCCAGCGCGTTGCAGCAGCAGCGCTTGATCACGTACAGCCGCGGTAATATCGAGATCCTGGACTCGGCCGGCCTGGAGGCTGCCTCGTGCCACTGCTACGAAATGTTCAAGGATAAGTGAGAGAAGAGGCCGGGGCCGGGCGGAGGGCGCCGGCGCAAAACGCAAAAACGCAAAAACGCCATTCCCGCGCGAGCGGGAATGGCGTGGGTTGGTCAGGCCGGCGATTAACGCGGTGGCTTCTGCACCTGGTTACCGATCACGCCGCCCACTGCCGCGCCGCCCACGGTGCCGACAGCGCTGCCGCCGGTCAGCACCGAGCCGGCCACGGCGCCGACGCCGGCGCCCACCGCGGTGTTACGGTCCTGGTTCGACATGCCTGCGCAGGCGCTCAGGCCCAGGGTGGCCGCCAGCATGGCGGCGGTTGCTGCGATACGCTTCACGTTGTTCATGATTTTTCTCCTCTGGCAGGTTCGGCGCGGTATTGCGCCTTCACCGATGGCTCCAGAGTACAAAACCTCGGATTGTGCTTCCGTTCGTCAGCACACATTGCGACAGAATCAATGCCCGGGCGCCAGCTTGCCCACCCGCGCCATCAGCGTCTGGCAGCCCGGCGTCGCGCCCGGCCCGGTGCTGACCAGCGGCACGATGGCCGCCACCGGCGCCACCACCGCCAGCGCCAGCGCGCCGCCGGCGCGCAGCGCCACTGCGCTCTTGTCGACGCTGACGTCGGGATCCTTGAACGTGCCGCGCACATAAATCGGTGCCCGCAGCGAAATCACCCGCACCGACTTGGCGTCCGGCTTCAGCGTCAGGTCCAGCTTCTCGTTGCCGAGGTTGACCGTGCCGTTGATGTCGATCTTGGCCTCGGAGGTGTCCACCACGAACAGCCGCGACTTCATCACGCCGTTGCTGACGGCGAAGTCGGTCACCATGCAGTTCAGCTTGACCTGCTTGTCGCCGGCCAGCCGCGTCAGCACCACGCTGCCGATGTTCAGGCCCATGGTTTCCAGCAGCAGCTTGCTGACGCTGCCCTGGTTGACCACGCCTTTGAGTTCGCCGTTCGACGAGCCCAGCAGGCTGGCCACCGAGTTGCCGGTGGCCGCCAGCGACACGTCGGCGTTGACCTCGCCCACCGTGGCCTGCATGCTGTCCAGCGGCACCAGCTGCTTCAGTTGCAGGTGGCGCGCGTCCGCCTTCAGCTCGGCGCGGATGGCGTGCGGATTGACCTTGCCGCTGCCATCCAGCATGACGGTGGACGCGAAGCGGCCGCCGGCGATGTCGAAGTCCATCGGCTTCAGCGACAGCACGCCGTCCTTCATGTGGATCTGCGTTTCCAGGTTCTGGATCGGCAAGTCCTTGTCGCGCGTGATGCGCGCGGCCTTGAAGTTGACGTCGGCGTCGATGGCGGTCCAGCGCTCGGTGCGGAAGGTTTCCACCGGCAGCACCTTGTTGCCCGGCTGGCGTTCGTCGGCGCCGCGCGCCGCCTTGCTGGCGTTGGAGTCGGCGCCGATCAGCGGGCCGAGGTCCGACACCTGCAGCAGCTTGGACCGGATGGTGCCGCTCAACAGCGGGCGCGGCTGGCCGGTTTTGAAGTCCAGCTTGCCGGCGATGTCGCTCTGGCCGACCTTGCCGGTGAACTGGTCGTAGACCCAATGGCTGGCGTTGGCGCCGAGGTTGCCGGTCAGGTGGCCCTCGGTGACGAAGGGCGGCGTTTCCGGCAGCAGCACGCCGGTCAGGCCGTACAGGCGCGCCATGCTGGGACCGGACAGCTTGAGGCGCATGTCGAGCGCGGCCAGCGCGGCCGGCTTGGTCAGCGTGCCCTCGAAGGCGATGTGGGTGCCGCCGACGTCGAGACTGGCCGCCAGCGGGAACGGCGTGGTCTGCTGGCGCAGCGACAGCACGGCGCCGGCCTTGCCGCTGCCGCTGACGTCCTGGTTATTCCACTTGCCGCGCAGCTGCCAGGCCACGCCGTAGCGCGCGTCGTTGATGGTATCGACCCGCGCGCTGGCGTCCACGTGCGTGACGGCGTCGATGTAGCGCACCGTGCCCTTGGTCAGCACCACGCGCTGCACGTCCAGCGTCCAGGTGGACGGCTGGTCGTCGCGGTGGAAGGTCCAGTTGTTGCGGCCGTCGGCGTCGCGCTGCAGCAGCAGGTTGGGGTTGTCGAAGCGCAGCTCGGGAATCTCGATGCGCTGGCGCAGCAGCGGCAGCAGCTCGACTGCAAACGCAAACTGGCTGACGCTGACCATCTCGGCCGGGGCCCGCATCGCGCGCGGATTGCCGATGTGGACATCCCGCGCCACCAGGTGCGGCAGCGGCAGGATGCGCCCCTGCTGGCGCCACGCCAGCGCCACCTGGCCGCGGATCTCGAACGGGCGGTCGATGGCCGCGCTGATCCTGTCGTTCAGCCAGGGCCGCGCCCGGTTCCAGTCGACGCTGGCCAGCACGGCGGCGGCGAGCAGCGGCACGGCCACCACGAGGGTGGCGCCGACGGCGAGGGCGAGGCGGGTGCGGCGCGGCAGGGGCATGGTGTTCCTGTGTTCTTATCGTTGCCTCATTTTACACACTCCGGCTTTTTGTGCGTCACCGTACTGATGCTGTCTCGCCATCGGCATATAAAGTCAACCATCCCATTCATATTTTGAGGAGAACAATAATGATGACGATGAATACGCAATGGCTGATCGGTATGGCGGTGCTGGCCGGCCTGGCTGGCTGCGCCAGCGAAAAAACCCCGGCCACCGCCGATGTGGCGGTGTCGCGTGAAGCCGTGTCCGCCGCGACCGCGGCCGGCGCCGCCGATCTGGCCCCGGCCGAAATGAGCTCGGCCCGCGACAAGCTGATGCGCGCCAACCAGGCGCTGGCCGCGCGCGACTACAAGACCGCGCAGGACCTGGCCAACCAGGCCTCGGCCGACGCCCAGCTGGCGCAGAGCAAGGCCAACTCGGCCAAGGCGACCGCCGCGTCCGATGAACTGCAACAAAACATCCGCCTGCTGCGCGAAGAACTGGCCCGCGCCAGCGCCACGACGCAACAGTAATCAACAATAAATAACGGAGCCCATCATGAAGAAACTGATCCTGCTGCCTACCGCGTTCGCCGTGTCGATGATGTTTGCCGCCTGCAGCAGCACGCCGACCACCACCAGCCAACTGGACCAGGCGCGCGCCGACTTCGTCGCCGCGCAGAGCAACCCGTCGGTGGCCGCCAACGCGCCCCTGGAATTCAAGGCCGCGTCGGACGCACTGGATGCCGCCAACGCCGCCGCCGCCAAGCGCGAAAGCCTGAACGACATCGACAAGCTGGCCTACATCGCCAAGCAGAAGATCGCCACCGCGCAGGAAGCCGCCAAGGCCAAGCAGGCCGAGGCCGACGTCGCCAACGCCGCCCGCCAGCGCGATGAAATCCGCCTGCAGGCGCGCACCGCCGAAGCCAACCAGGCGCGCGTGGCCGCCGACCGCGCCAAGTCGCAGGCCGAGCAGGCCAAGGCCGACGCCGACGCCGCCCGCGCCCAGGCCGATGCCGCCGCCAGCTCGGCGCGCGACGAGCAGGCCAAGAACGCCGCCCTGCAACAGCAACTGGCCGACCTGCAGGCCAAGCAGACCGAGCGCGGCCTGATCATCACGCTGAGCGACGTGCTGTTCAACGTCGACCGCGCCGAGCTGAGCGCCGAAGGCATGCGCACCGCGCAAAAACTGGCCGACGTGCTGATGCAGGAACCGCAGAGCGTGGTGCTGGTCGAAGGCTTTACCGACAGCACCGGCACCTCGTCGCACAACCTCGACCTGTCGCAGCGCCGCGCCGAAGCGGTGCGCAACGCGCTGATCGGCCTGGGGGTGCCGGGCAACAAGATCGCCACCCGGGGTTACGGCGAAGCCTACCCGGTGGCCAGCAATGCCGACGCCGGCAGCCGTCAGTTGAACCGCCGCGTCGAAATCGTGCTGTCGCAAAACGGCGCCCCGATCGCCAACCGTCGCTAATTCGCGCCGTTTTTATCTCTTACTTAGGAAGGAAAGACTCATGGCTGAATCCCATCCCACCCAAGCGGCAGGCCTCGACAAGGAAGCCATCCGCGCCGCCGCCCGCAACCTGGAAGACGGTCCGGTGACGGCCGGCTACCAGGGCGACCGCGAGGCGGTCATCAAGATGCTGAACGACGCGCTGGCGACCGAACTGGTGTGCATCAACCGCTACAAGCGCCACTACTACACGGTGAGCGGGCGCGAGAACGCGGCCATCAAGGCCGAGTTCCTGGAGCACGCGCAGGAGGAGCAGGAGCACGCCGACTGGCTGGCCGAGCGCATCGTCCAGCTGAACGGCGATCCTGATTTCAATCCAGCAACATTGCTTGAGCGCAGCCATGCCGAGTATGATGCGTCGGAAGACGTGCAGTCGATGGTGCGCGCCAACCTGGTGGCGGAGCGCGTGGCGATCGAGTCGTATCGTCAGATGATCCAGCAAATCGGCGACAGCGACCCGACCACGCGTCTTCTTTTGATCAAGATCATGGCGGTCGAAGAGGAGCACGCGGACGATATGCGTGACATGATGACCGAACACGGTTGACACGTGCTTTCGCGATTTGCTGTAAAGTTTTCACATCAACAACCAAAACAGGAGCTCCATCATGCTGGAACAAAACATCAGTACCGTGAACAATGACGTGAAAACGCTGGTGAAAGACGCCCAGGCACTGTTCACCGCGGCCACCGCGCTGACCGGTGAAAAGGCCGAGGAACTGCGCGGCCGCGGCATGCGCGCGCTGGACACCGCGCTGGCCAAGGCCCACGAAGCCCAGGTCAGCGCCGTGGCCGCCACCAAGGAAGCCGCCAAGCAGGCGGACGAGTACGTCAAGGAAAACCCTTGGCGTTCGATCGCTGCGGCGGCCGGCATCGGCCTGCTGATCGGCGTCATCATCGGCCGCAAGTAAGCCACCGTGACGCAAGAAGACGATCCACGTCCGCCAGGGCTGATCGCATCGCTGGGTCTGGTGACCCGCAATGCGATCGCCCTCGTGCTCAACCGGCTGGAGCTGGCCGCGCTGGAGCTGGCCGAGGTGCGCAACCATTTGCTGCAACTGGTGCTGGTGTTCGCGCTGGCTGTACTGCTGGGCGGCTTCGCCCTGATCTACGCTTCGGTCACGCTGGTGTACCTGGCGTGGGCGGCCATTGGCTGGGTCATCCTGCCGATCATCACCGTCGTGTTCCTGCTGGTGGCCATCGGTCTGATGCTGTATGCGCGCGCGCTGATCCGCAGCGGCAAGCTGGCGCTGCCGGCCACCATGGCGGAACTGAAGTCCGACCGCGACATGCTGTTGTAAGGAGAGGCCGTGAGCAAACATGAAGACGCGGCCGCGCTGGCGGCCGAGAAGCAAAGACTGATACGCGAAGGCGAACTGCTGCGCATCAAGGTGGTCCACGCCAAGGCCCTGACCGGCCAGGCGCTGCACCCGGAGGCGCTGATGCACGGCGCCATGGACCACGTGGTCGGCCTGGCGCAGGCGCGGCTGGGCGGGCTGCTGCACGGCGGCCCCGGCGGCGGCTTCAGCTTCAAAGCACTGGGGTCGCTGGCCTCGTTCGGCACGCTCAAGTCGCTGATGCCGTATGCGCTGACGGTGGGCTCGTTCATCGCCCGCAAGCGGCTGATCAAGCCGGCGCTGGCGCTGGCCACGGTGGCTGGTGTGGGCGCGGCCTGGCTGCTGCGCCGCAAACCCACGCAGCAACACGAATTGCCTTGAGCACGCCACCCCATCCGCTCAATCCCGCAGGCATGCGCGTCGTGCTGGTGCTGCAGGGAGGCGGCGCGTTGGGGGCGTACCAGGCCGGCGTGTTCCAGGCGCTGCACGAGCACCAGCTGGCGCCGGACTGGATCGTCGGCACCTCGATCGGCGCCATCAACGCCGCCATCCTGGCCGGCAATCCGTTTGAACAGCGGCTGACGCGGCTGCGCCAGTTCTGGCAGGGCATCGCCCACCGCGACAGCTACGACATGCGCCGCGTGCCGGACGCGCAGCGCCGCTCCAACATCGTGCTGCAAACCTGGGACACGCTGCTGCGCGGCGTGCCGGGCTTCTTCACGCCGCGCCTGTTCAACGCCTTTGCCACCGGCGCGCCGGTCGATCCGGAACTGGCCAGTTTCTACGACACCGCCGAGCTGCGCGACACGCTCAACGACCTGATCGATTTTGACTACCTCAACGCGCCGGGCGGCATCCGCCTGACCGTCAACGCCCTCAAGGTCACCTGCGGCACGCTGCGCAGCTTCGATAACCGCGAGCTGACCATCCACGCCGACCACATCCGCGCCAGCGGCGCGCTGCCGCCGGGCTTCCCGCCGGTGCGTATCGATGGCGACCTGTACTGGGACGGCGGGCTGTATTCGAACACGCCGCTGGAAACCGTGCTGGACGAGAGCAAGCAGGTCGACACGCTGTGCTTCATGGTCGACCTGTGGAGCGCCGACGGCGAGGAGCCGCGCACGCTGGACGAGGTGCAGACGCGGCAGAAAGACGTCACCTTCGCCTCGCGCTCGCGGCGCCACCTGGCCGACTATGTGGCCACCCACCAGCTGCGGCAAAAGCTGCGCGAGCTGTACTCGGCGTTGCCGGCGGACCAGCGCACGCCCGAGCAGACGCGCGAGCTGGAGGCGCTGGGCTGCGGCAGCACGCTGCACGTGGTGCGCCTGCCGTACGCCGGGCGCGACTGGAACATGGCGGCCAAGGACATCAATTTTTCCGAGGGATCGATCAACTGGCGCTGGGACCAGGGCTATCAGGACGCGCTGCGCGCCATCAAGGCGGCCGGCTGGCTGGGCGTGGTGTCGGAGGATACGCCGCTGGTGGTGCACGAATTGCCGCCGCTGGCGGTGCAGGGCGGCGACAGCGCGCGGGCCGCCTGAGCGGCCCGCCGGGCGTTACTTTGCCGCCACCAGCTGCGGCACTTTGGCCATGTCCTGCTGGTAGATGCGCTGCGCCTCTTGCATGCAGGCGCCGCGTTCGCTGGCCGGACCCTTCTGGCAACCCTGTTTGGCTTCCGCCAGTGCCGCGCCGATTTCCTTGCGCAGCGTGCGCGCGCGGTCGGCGGTGGTGACGTCGCCCTGGGTCCAGCGCGCCGGCTCGCCACGGGCGATTTCCTGGCGCTGCAGCGCGGCGTTCTGTGGTGGCGTGGTGTCGGTGACTTCCTGCGCCTGCGCGGCCAGCGCCGCGCAGGCCAGCATCACGCCGGTAACGATGCGATGATGAACCATGATGTCCTCCTCACGTTTTACAACCTGCCGGTCAGCAGCATGATCAGCAGGATCACCACGATCAGGCCAGTAATGCCGCTGGGCGCGTAGCCCCAGTTACGGCTGTGAGGCCAGGTCGGCAGCGCGCCGATCAGGGCCAGGACCAGGATGATCAGAATAATGGTACCCATGGCATTCTCCTTGTTATCAGTGGTGATGGTTAAATTTAGTTAAGACTTAGTAACGGTACAGGCGGCCGTCGATCAGACGCACGCGGTTGCCGACGCGCAGGTCATACACGCTGTCCTGCTGGATGATGCGGGTGTCGCCGTTATCCATGCGCACGGTGATCTGGTATTCCTCCTTGCCGGCGTTGCGGTTGCTCTCGACATTGTTGCCGACCACCGCGCCGCCAATGGCGCCGGCCGCCGTGGCCACCGCGCGGCCACCGCCGCCGCCCACCTGGTTGCCCAGCAGGCCGCCGATCAAACCGCCAGTGACCGCGCCGACGCCGGACGTGCCGCGCGGCTGCATGACGACGATCTGGTCGATGGTGCCGTAGGTGGACGAGTCATTGCTGATATAGCCGATCTGTTGCGGCTGCTGGTTGCTGGCGCAGCCGCTCAATGCGGCGACGCCGGACAGCACGGCGGCGGCAAGCATGGTTGAGCGTTTCATGTTGTTCTCCTGAAAAAGTGTGAGTCCAGCATAAACAGCGGGCCGGGCCGGGTCTGTGCGCTTACGCACCGTGTCGCGTGGTGGCGATTTTTGTACGCTACCGTACAGAGGCCGCGCGGGAAGCGGCGTTTAATGGCGACATCGGTAGCAGAGACGGCACATTCCAAAACGTCCCGCTGGCTGACAACCCATTGTTACTAATTACTCCAAGGAGAAATCGCCATGAAAATCGCACATAAAATCGCTACTGCCCTGTTCACCGTCTCGCTGCTGGGCGCCATGACCGGCTGCGCCTCCACCGCAAGCAAGGAAGGCACCGGCGAGTATGTTGACGATTCGGTCATCACCACCAAAGTCAAAGCCAGCATCTTCAACGAGCCGACCCTGAAGTCGACCGAGATCAACGTTGAGACCTTCAAGGGCACCGTGCAGCTGAGCGGCTTCGTGGCCCAGCCGCAAGACATCGCCAAGGCCGGTGAAGTGGCCCGCGGCGTCAAGGGCGTAACCGCAGTGAAGAACGACCTGCACGTCAAGTAATTCCCCCGGCCGGCGCGCACCTTGGCGCGCCGGCGCTTTACCCTGTGAGTCATCATGAACCAGCCTGTCGATCTTCCACGGACTCACGCACAGGCGGTTGCCGCCGATGGCGAGATTCCTCGCGAACCTTCCCGTATTCCAATTCATGTCAACGCGCGCGGCCTGGCGCTGGGTGTGATTGCGACCGTCGCTTTCATCTGGGCGCTGCAATGGTCGCGTAATTTCCTGGTCCCCTTATTGCTCGGCATCCTGATCACCTACACCCTGAGCCCGCTGGTGTGCTGGCTGGAGCGCATCCGTGTGCCGCGCGTGATCGGCGCCACGCTGATCACCGCCGCCATCCTCGGCGGCTCGGTGGTGGTGATCGAAAAGCTGCAGGGCGAGTTCCAGTCCATCATCGACGAATTGCCGACCGCCGGCCACAAGCTGTCCAAGCTGGTCGCCGAACACCTGCACAGCGGCGGCCCGAGCGCCTTGCAGCGCATCCAGGACGTCGCCACCGAGCTGCAGCAGGCCACCGCCGGCGCCCAGGAACGTCGCGCCGCGCGCCGTGCCGCCGCCGCCGCGCCGCCGGACACGCTGCCGGTGATGAACTGGGTGTGGGCCGGCTCGATGGGCGTGATGGGCTTTCTGAGCCAGGCGACGATGGTGATCTTCCTGGTGTTCTTCCTGCTGCTGTCGGGCGACACCTTCAAGCGCAAGCTGGTCAAGCTGACCGGGCCGTCGCTGACCAAGAAGAAAATCACCGTCCACATCCTGGAGGACATCAACAGCTCGATCCAGAAGTACATGCTGATGCTGCTGGTGACCAACAGCGCGCTGGCGCTGCTGATGTGGATCGCGCTGCGCTGGATCGGGCTGGAAAACGCCGGCGCCTGGGCCATCGTGGCCGGGCTGCTGCACCTGATGCCGTATTTCGGCCCGCTGCTGATCATGCTTGCCACCGGCGTGGTCGCCTTCCTGCAGTTTGAATCCCTGCAAATGAGCTTCCTGGTGATGGGCGCGTCGCTGGCCATCGCCACGCTGATCGGCACCGTGGTGGCGACCTGGATGACCGGCCGCTTCGCCCGCATGAACGCGGCGGCGGTGTTCGTCAGCCTGCTGTTCTGGGGCTGGTTGTGGGGCGTGTGGGGCTTGCTGCTCGGCGTCCCCGTGATCGTCATCATCAAGGTGGTCGCCGAGCGGGTGGAAGGGATGGAAGTGGTGGCCGAGCTACTCGGCGAGTGAACTCTTGCGCAAGCTGCCCAGCTGCAGCGCATATTGCCGCGCGAACTCGGCGCCGAGGAAGAAAATCTGCGCCGAGTAATACACCCACAGCAGCAGGGCGATCATTGAGCCGGCCGCGCCAAAGCTGCTGGCCACGCCGCTGTTGCCGATATACGCGCCGATCGCATATTTCCCCAGCGTGAACAGGGCCGCGGTGCCGATGGCGCCGATGGTCACGTCATGCCACGACAGCTTGACGCGCGGCAGCATCTTGAAGATCACGCCGAACAGCGCGGCGATCACCACGAAGCTGATCGCCATGTTGATGATGGTGAGGACGACGCCGGCGTCGCTCCAGTAATGGCCCCAGAATTTCTCCAGCAGCGTCAGTGCGGCGCTGACCACCAGCGACACCATCAGCAGGAAGGCCAGCACCAGCACCATGCCGAATGACAGCAGGCGGGTGCGGACGGTGTCCCACATGGTGCCCTTGGTCAGCGGCGGCACTTGCCAGATGGCGTCGAGGCTGGCCTTGAGTTCGGCGAACACGGTGGTGGCGCCGAACAGCAGCAGGGCGCCGGCTGCGATGGTGGCCAGCCGGCCTTCCTCCTTGTTCTTGGCGCCGGCCAGCACGGCCTGGATGGCCTCCGCGCCCTGGGTGCCGACCAGGCCGCGCAACTGGGCAAACAGCTCGCCCTGGGCCGCTTGCGGACCGTAGAACCAGCCGGCGATGGCCAGCACCAGGATCAGGATCGGGGCCAGCGAGAACAGCGTGTAAAACGCCAGCGCCGCGCCCATGCTGCTGCCGCGGTGTTCGAACCATTCGAGGACGGTGCATTTCAGCACCGAGAAGATGTTTTTGGATTTCATGATGTAGGCTTAAGCGGCACCTGTACACCCCGCAAACCGCTGCGCCAGGGTCTGACCCCGTACGGGGGCAGACCCTTCCGTTTGGGGGTGCTGCAAATAAAAAAGCCCCGCAACCAAGGTTGCGGGGCCCCCCATCAAGCCGCTTACTGCACGCGGCGTTCGATGGTGATCTGTTCCACTTCCACGCGGCGGTTCGGCTCCAGGCACTTGATCAGGTCGGCGCGTTTCTTGTCGTGGCATTCCACCACGGGATTCGCTTCACCCTTGCCCACGGCGTTCAGGCGGTTGGCCGAGATGCCCTTGCCCACCAGGTAGTCCTTGACCGCGTTGGCGCGGCGCTCGGACAGCTTCTGGTTGTACTTCTCGCTGCCCAGACGGTCGGCGTAGCCGGTGATGACCACGTTGTCGATGCCGCTGTTGGTGTTCAGCACGTTGGCGATGTCGTCCAGCTTAGGCTGGTTCGGGTTCAGCTTGGCGCTGTCGAACGCGAACAGTTCGGTGGCCGACATCGTCACTTTTTCGAAGCGCGCTGGCGGTGGTGGCGGCGGCGCTGGTGGGGCTGGTGGCGGTGGTGGCGGTTCGGCCACTGGCGGCGCTGGCGGCGGTGCCGGCGGGGCAGGGCGCGGTGGCGCGTCGAAGGCGATGTTCAGGCCCACGGTCAGCAGGTAGTTGTTGCTCTTGCTGCTAGGGAAGGTGTCGCCGCGCAGGAAACCGTGCACGTCGCGGATGTCGGCTTGCAGCGCGACACGCTCGCTCAGGTCGGCCTGGAAGCCCAGGCCGGCGCTCAGGTAGGGCGAGTTCTTGCGGCGCTCGACGTAGTTCGGCAGGTTGGCGGTATCGCGCTCGGCGCCGATACCGATCAGCAGGAACGGACGGAACGATTTACGCGAGAACATGTACAGGCCGTCCACGCCCAGCGTGTCCTGCTGGTAGCGGTAGACGCCATCCTTGGAGCGGCTGTAGGTGTAGCCCCCCTGCACGTCCCAGCTTGGGTTGATGGCTTTGCCGAATTTCAGGCCGGCGCCGTAGCCGTGCTTGTCGGTGGTGCCGAAGTCGGAATCCGGCTTGATGGCGTTGACGCTCGGCTGGATGTACCACGATGGGTTGATGACCGGATCTTGTTGGGCCATTGCGGAGAACGACGCGCAGAGAGCTGCGACGGCGAGGGCGATTTTCTTGGATTTATTCACAGGGTGGCTCCCGATGGTTTAAAAAATGTTTCACTGCCAGCAATGTTGTTGCATCGCTGTTGGACCGAAGATTAGGCGACAAGGTGCCGTTCTTCCGTTCGCTACCGCACCAAACTTTGTGCTGTATCAAATTTGTCACAAATCCCAGAACTTATGCGCCTCTCCTTTGTCCGATCGTAAAGCAATAGATGCATCAATAATGTTCGTTGCCGCACAGACTGAGGGCGCCGAAACGGGCATTCTTCATCCAAGCCGTACCACTTCAGGCATTGTTTAAAGGAGCGTTCTCATGCATGCAGTCAGCAAACAACAAACCATGGTCCAAAACGAGATGAAAGCCTCGCCGGAGATGCAGTCCACCACGGCTCGCCTGACCCTGATGGACCGCTCGACCCCGGCGCCGCTGGACCGCAAGCCGGCGCTGTCGATGGCCTCGATCGAGCGCGTGCGCTCCACCTCGGCCACCCTGCGCCGCATTGAAAACATGCAAAAGCTGATCGGCGAACTGTCGATGCACGAGATGCTGGCCGATGAAATCGCCTGGTTCCTGAAATTCTCGCCGTCCGGCGCCCGCAAATACATCCGCGACCTGCGCGAAGCCGGCGTGATCGAACTGGCGCGCTATGTCGAGGGCACCGCCACCTACCTGGGCAAGGCGGTTTACCAGCTGACCCCCGATCCGGAACGCATCGCCGCCTTCCTGGCCGCCATCGCCCAGCCGAAGCGCGAAGGCGCGCCGCCACGCAAGGAACGCCCAGGCCTGCGCGAGCAGGCGATGGCCGGCAGCGGCCGCCACTTCCACATCCTGGCCGACGACACCCATTACGCCATCCGCGTCAACCGCGGTCCGGTGATGCGCGACCCGCTGGTCGCCGCCCTGTTCGGCAGCGCGCCATCGCAGCAAAAAGCGGAATAAATCTTCCTGTAGGGGTATCATCAGACAGCCGGCGCTTGCGCCGGCTGTTTGCGTATTGAAATGTTGTTATCTCGCCCCATCTAGGCTGGCATGACATCTTACGGACCCCGCTGCCCATGGAAGCTTTGATCTGGATCGGCCTGACGGCGCTGGCGATCGCGCTGCCCTTCATCTACCCGCGCTGGCGGCTGCGGCGGGCGCTGGCCCGGCCGCTGCCGGCCGAGGCCGAGGCGGTCCTGCAGCGCAATATCTCGGTCTACCGGCACATGCCGGCCGAGCTGCAACAGCAGTTGCGGCAACTGGTGGTGCAGTTCCTGCATCAAAAAAAGTTTATCGGCTGCGCCGGGCTGGAAGTGACCGATGAAATGGCGGTCACCATCGCCGGCCAGGCCTGCCTGCTGCTGCTGAACCGGCCCAGCAAGGTGTATCCGGCGCTGCACACCATCCTGGTCTATCCGTCCGAATTCGTTGCCCAGCGCGCCGAGGTGGGGCCGGGCGGCGTCATCACGCCGGGCCGCCAGAGCATGCTGGGCGAGTCGTGGGACGATGGCCGGGTGGTGCTGTCGTGGGAGGATGTGCGGCGCGGCGCCGGCGACTGGACCGACGGCCACAACGTCGTGCTGCATGAATTCGCCCACCAGCTGGACAGCGAATCGGGCCGCGCCAACGGCGCGCCGTATCTCGGCGATCCGGCCAGCTACGCCGACTGGTCGGAAGTGCTGTCACGCCACTACGACAACCTGCGCATGCGCGCCATGTACCGCATGGAGACGGTGATGGACCCGTACGGCGCCACCAATCCGGCCGAGTTTTTTGCCGTGGCCACCGAAACCTTCTTTGAAAAACCGTACCAGATGGCCGAGCACCACGCCGAGCTGTACGCGGAATTCCTCAAGTACTACCGCGTCGACCCGCGCCAGTGGATGTCGCCGCCGCCACCGCCGGCGCCGCCCCAGCAGCCGGTGTCGTTCGCCTACGGCTGGTGATCACAGGATGATGGAGCCGTCGTCGCTGCGCCTGACGTGCAGCAGGCCGGGTTCCTCCTGCTCCAGCCGGCGCGCCTCCAGCTCCTGGGCCGTCGGCCGCTGCCCGGCCTCGGCCAGCAGGCGCTGACGTTCCTCCAGCCCTTGCAGGATATTCTGCTCCAGTTCCGCTTGCTGCCACGGCTTGCTGATGAAGCGGAACACGTGCGCCTCGTTAATCGCCGTCATCGCCGTCCTGAAGTCGTTGGAGGCGGTCAGCATGATGCGCACGGTGGTCGGCGCCACGTCCTTCAGCGCCTGCAGGAAGTCGCCGCCGGTCATTTCCGGCATCATGAAGTCGGACACCACCAGGTCGAATTCGCACACGCAGATGCGGTTCAGCGCGTCGAACGGGTTGGTGAAGGTTTCGATCTGGGCGCCGGCCAGCGCCTTGCTTTGCCGCAGCGCCCGCTGCAGCGCGCTCAGCATGTTGGGTTCGTCGTCCACCAGCAGTATGCGGCTCATGTTTGCTCCTCGTTGTGGCGGACCGGCAGCAGCACGCGGAAGCAGGTGCCGCGCCCCAGCTCGGTGTCGACCTCGATCCGCCCCTTGTGTTTCTGCACGATGCCGTAGGCCAGCGACAGCCCCAGCCCGGTGCCCTTGCCGACCGCCTTGGTGGTGAAGAAGGGATCGAAGATGCGCGACAGCGTGTCCGGCGCGATGCCGTTGCCGGTGTCCTCCACCTCCAGCTTGACGGTCTGCTGGTCGGCCATGCCGGTGCGCAGCGTGATGGTGCCGCGCTGCTCGCCCATGGCCTGGGCGGCGTTGACCACCAGGTTCAGCACCACCTGGTTGATCTGCAGCGGCAGGCAGTCGATCGGCGGGATGTCGCCGTAGGCCTTGACCACGTCGGCCCGGTACTTGACCTCGTTGGCGACGATATTCAGCGTCGAGTCGATGCCCTGGTGCAGGTCGGCGCGGCTCCATTCCTGGGTGCTGTCGGCGCGCGAGAAGTCCTTGAGGTCGTCGACGATGTGGCGCACCCGCACCAGGCCCTCGCCCGATTCGCGCATCAGCGCCGGAATGTCCTCGCGCAGGAAGTCGAGGTCGATGCGCTCGCGCATCGCGCGCAGCTGGCTGGTGACGGCCGGCTGGGCGATGCTGGCCTCGGCCGCCTGGTAGGCGTCCAGCATCTCGAACAGCTGCGCCAGGTAGTTCTGCAGCGTGCCGACGTTGGAGAAAATGTAGCCGATCGGGTTGTTGATCTCGTGCGCCACGCCGGCCGCCAGCTGGCCGATCGAGGCCATCTTCTCGGACTGCACCAGCTGCTGCTGGGCGGTCGACAGCAGGTCGTTCAGCTCGGTCAGCTGGCGGATGTCGTCTTCCAGCTTGTCGTTGGCCTGCGCCAGCTGGGCGGTGCGCTTTTCGACGATGTGCTCCAGGCTGTCGCGCGACTTGCGCAGCGCGTTCTCGGCCACGCGACGCTCGGTGACGTCGCGCAGGGTCTCGATGGCGCCCACCACATTGCCGTGGGCGTCGCGCAGCGGCGCGGCGGTGAAGTGCAGCCAGTGGCCGCTGGCGCCGATGTTGGGAAAGAAGTCCTCGGACTCGTAGGCGCCCGGGATCAGCGCCGACGGGTGGCTGTGCCCCGGATAGTGGGCGCTGATATTGGTGTCGCCGGCAACGATCAGGTCGCACAGCAGCGGCCGCTCCTTGATGTAGAACGGCTGCCACTGGTTGCGGGTGCCGACCATGCAGGCGCGGGTCCAGCCCAGCAGTTGCTCGCAGGCGCGGTTCCAGTGGGTGATGACGTGGTGGCGGTTGATGGCGAAGGTGGCCACCGGATGGCCGTCAAAGAATTCGTCCAGCGCCACTTCGGCTTGCGAGGGCAGTTTCATGGGGACTCCTGGTTGACGAGGATCTGGCACATGTCGCTGACCAGCCGCGGGCAGCTCTCGCTCAGTTGCTGGCGCTGCGCGTCGTCGACGGCGAGGGTGGTCCAGGCCTGCTCGCGCCGGGCGTCGCCGTCCGCCGCCGGCACGGCCAGCTGGTGCGCCAGGCCGACCGCCAGCGCCAGGCCGCTGGCGTTGGCGCGGTGCTGGTGGCAGATGGCGTCCTGGATCGTCGCCGGGAATTTCCAGTGCGCAGCCAGCGCGCCGCCAGCCTGGGCGTGGTCGACGCCGAACACGGCCAGCTCGGCCTCGGCCACGCTGGCGTCCACGTGCGCGGCGCGCCACTGCGGCACCGCCGCGTATTCCGCCGGGAAGCGGGTGGCCAGCACCAGCGTGCCGAGGTTGTGCAACAGGCCGGCGGTGAAAGCGGTGTCGGGACTCTGGCGCAGCTGGCGCGCCAGCGCCCGCGCCCACACCGCAGTGGCGATGGCGTGGCGCCAGAACTGGCCGAAGTCCAGCGCCGGCCCGGCCGCCGGCGGCACCGCGCCGATCACGCCGCAGGCGGTCACCATGGTGCGCACGCTGTGCAGGCCCAGCACCGACATCGCCTGCTGGATGCTGGTGACCCGGGACGGCATGCCGTAGAACGAGGAGTTGGCCAGCCGCAGCGTCTTGGCGGTCAGCGCCTGGTCGAGCGCGATGCGGCCGGCCAGGTAGCCGAGGTCGATGTCGTCGCGCTCCATGCAGCTGAGCAGCTCGGCCACCACCGCCGGCAGCGACGGCAGGTCGCGTACGTGGCGGATGACGTCGTCCAGCGCGATCTGGTTCATGATGCCTCCCGCGGGCTGAGCGTGATCAGGCTGCCGCGCGACGCCGAGTGCAGGCCCATCGGGTAGGCGGTGACGCTGTAGCGGCGGCTGCCGATGTCGGCATGGTGGCCGGCCGGCGGCAGGCAGTCGCCGCCGGGGAACAGCTGCGGCAGCACGGCGCAGGCGGCGTTGCCCAGCAGCGCGCCGGCGCCCTCGAACACGCGGCTGGCGGCGCCGTTGACGAAGGCGATCATGCCGTCGTCATCCATGCCGATCACCGGCAGCGGCAGCTGCTGCAGGATCTCGCGCGCCACGCCGAGGCTGATCTCGTCGCGGTCGATCTGGCGCTGCATCTGGTGCAGCAGCTGCTCCATGCGGCGGTTGGCACTGGCCAGCTCGTGGTTGGCGTTGCGCACCTCCATGTTCAGGCGCGCGTTGTCGTCGGCGATCTCCTTCAGGCGGAAGGCGTCGCGCAGGTGGGCGCGCAGCTGCTCGTCGTTCCATGGCTTGGTGAGGAATTTGTAGATTGCCCCCTCGTTGACGGCGTCGGTCACCGACTGCAGCTCGGTGTAGCCGGACAGCATGATGCGGATGGTGTCCGGCCGCAGCGTGCGTGCCTGGCGCAGGAAATCGGCGCCGTTCAGGCCCGGCATGCGCTGGTCGGAGATGATCACGTCCACCGGCTGCTGGGCCAGCAGTGCCAGCCCCTGCTCGCCGGAGTGGGCGGTCAGGATGTCGTAGCCGTCCGGGCGCAGCAGGCGCTTCAGCGCCGACACGATGTTGACCTCGTCATCGACCAGCAGCAGGCTGCGGCGCCGCGCCTGCACCCGCAGCAGGTGCGGCGGCAGGCGGCGGTCGTCGCGCAGCAGCGCGCCAAGCTGGTCCGGCGGCTGCGGCGCGGCGTACAGCTCGCCCTGGATCAGGTCGCACAGATTGTCACGCAGGAAGGCGCACTGCGCCTCGGTCTGGACGCCGTCGGCCGCCACCCGGATGCCGAGGTGCAGCGCCATCGCCATCAGCGCCTGGCACTGGGCGGCGGCGGCCTCGTTGTCGGTGACCGCGCGCACCACCGCGCTGTCGAGCTTGATGTAATCGAAGGGATAGCGCTGCAGGTTGCGCAGGCAGGCCGGGCCGGCGCCGAACTGGTCCAGCGTCAGGCACACGCCGAGTTGCTTGAGGAAGGCCAGCGTGCTGGCGCTGGCGGCCGGGTCGTGCAGCAGCGCCGCCTCCTCCAGCTCCAGCGTCAGCGCGGCCGGCGCGATCGCGTGCTGTTCCAGCAGCGCTGCCACGCCGGCGCCGAAGTGCGGATCGTGCAGCTGGCGCTGGGGCAGGTTGAGCGCCAGCTGGATGTTGTCGCCGTTCAGCACGCCACCGCGCCACAGCTGGCGGTCGGCGCAGCTGCGGCGCAGCAGGGCGAGGCTGTCGCCATCGGCCGACCACGCTTCGACGCCGGCCACCGCGCCGTTGCGCAGGTCGACCAGCGGCTGGTAGCGCGGTGGCGGCGGAGCGAATTTCATCAGGCGTTCCTATCGAAATGGAAGCTTGCTGCTCGAAAATACTATCGGCTGATTATTACGGATAAGCCCGTCGCGTTCAACCTTTTTCACGGTGCGCGCGCGAACGGAAGCCGCTGTCCATGCGGGTCACACTGGGGGCACGTTAATCCAGGAGAAGAACAATGAGCACGATTATTGCGGGCCATTTTCAATTGCAGGATGAAATTGCCGATGCGCGCCTGGCCCTGCTGGGCGCCGGTTTTGCGGCAGCGCGTATCAGTTCCTTTTACGTCAATCCGCCCGGACAGCACGATGTGCACGAACTGGGCGGCGACCACGACAAGTCGCCCGGCGCCAAGGAGAGCGACGAGGGCGTGGTCAAGGGCGGCGCCACCGGCGCCGTGGCCGGGGCGGTGGTCGGCAGCGCCACCATCCCGATTGCCGGGCCAGTGGGGCCGGTGGTGGGGGCGCTGGTCGGCGCCCACGTTGGTTCGCTGTACAGCCTGCACAAGATGAAGGAAGCCGGCGAGCCGGACGAGGATGGCAGCAATGTGCGGCCGCCGCGCAAGTCCGGCATGCTGATCGCGGTGGCGGTGGACGACGCCGCCCAGGCCGACCAGGCGGTCGCCATCCTGCGCCGCCTGAACGCGCACGACATCGAGCGTGCCGAGGGCAGCATCAGCGGCGGCGACTGGCGCGACTTTGATCCCAACTCGCTGCCGCTGTTGCTGTAAGCCCTGACCAGTGGGGCGGCCGCTGATCTGCCATTTGGCCGGCGCTGTTGCTTATCCGAGACTATCCCTGCGCGGAAGGCAATTTTCGGTATGATAGTCAGCACAGATCAACCGAAGAGCGGAGGCGGCAATGACACAGGCATGGCTGGTACTCACTCGTGCGGATGGGCGCGACGTGAGCGCGCCGTCCGAGGCCCAACTGGCGGCGGCGCTGGCCGACGTCTACGGCGGCAAGGCCGTGACGGCGGACGGCGCGCCCGGCAGCGCGGTGCTGCGCTTCGGCTATGACGACGGCCTGATGTACGAAATGGAAGTGTCGAGCGGCGGCGCGGTGCGCTTTGCCGAGTGGTCGGACCGCGATTGCGAGATCGCGCTGGCTTCGCCGCGCACCATGACCGTCAAGAAGCAGGCCGACGCGCTGCAACTGTGGCGCCTGATGGCGCAGCGCCAGGTGGCCAAGATCCGCAGCCAGCCCTGGCTCAGCGACGACTAGCGCCGCCCGTCGTCCCGGCGCAGGCCGGGACCCATGCTGAGCTGGCCATGGGATGCTCGGCATGGATTCCGGCCTGCGCCGGAATGACGAATGACGCGTGACGCATGACGCACGACGCGCGCGCGGGGCGGGGCGGGGCGCTCAGCGGACCTTTTGCTCCAGCCGCGTCTGGCAATTGATGCACAAGCGCGCCTCCGGCCGCGCGTTCAGCCGCGAATAACCGATCGCCTCGCCGCAGCGCTCGCACAAACCGTAACTGTGGTCGCCGAACTTGGCCAGCGCGTGGCGCACGATGTCCAGCTGGCGCGCGGTCAGCGTGGCCGCCTCGTGCACGGCAGCGTGCAGCGTGCGCTGGCTGGCGTTGTCGGCCGGCGAGGCTTCCGCCACGTGCGGCTGCGGCAGGCGCAGGTCGGTGCCGCGGTCCAGATCGTCCGCCAGCTGGCTCAGCAGCGCGGCGCGCGCGTGTTCCAGCCGCGTGCGCAGGGTCTGCCATTGATCCTCATCCAGTCCGTTCATGCCGCGCTCTCCTTACGGCTTGGACCCGGAAGCCGGCGAATCGTTCTACAGCGCTTCGATGTGCTGCTTGAGTTTTTCCAGCGGCTTCAGCACCTGGTCCGGCTTGCCGGTGGCCACCGCCGCGCCCAGCGTCAGCAGCTCGGCGGCCAGGTCGACCAGGTCCTTCAGGCGGTCGATGCGGTCGATCTTGTCCTGCGCGCGCGCGGTCAGGTCCAGCAGTTGCTGCTGCTGCGGACCGAGGCCGGCGGCCGCCAGCAGCGCTGCCTGCAAATAGAGGCTATTGGCGCGCTGGCGCAGCGCCACCTCGTCATCGAACAGCGCCTGCGCCGTCGCCTGCGTGATGCCGGGCAGGGCGCCGTCCGCGGCCGGCTGGCGCAGCGCGCGCATCAGGCGCCGGTGCAACGCGTCGGCACTGGCCGACAGATGATCGGCCAGCGCCTCGATCTGGGCTTGCTGAGTAGGGTTTGCCATGGCCACTCCTTACGGTTTGCTCGGGATCTGCGCGACCAGCGCGCGGTGCTGCCGCTCGATGGCGTCCAGGTTGTTGCGCGCCAGCGTAAAGCGCAGGCCGATCAGGCGGTACTCGGCCTGCTTCTCCTGCTGCCGCGACTTGGCGAGCGCCAGCAGCAGGCGGTCGCGTTTGGGATCGAGGAAGGGGAGCTCCGACTCCAGCATGCCGATGACGATTTTCTGCTCGTTGTCGCTGCTTTTATCGTACAGGCGCAACAGCGTGCGCATGGCGTCCAGTACCTCCTGCACCGGCTGCTGGCCATCGCGCAGGATGTCGTTGACGGCGTTTTCCTGCAGCGGCGCGGTGATGCCGCGCGCGACCAGCCGCGTCAGGCCGGCGAAGGCGTTGACGTGGCGCGGCTCCAGGCCGGAATCGGGCCATTCCTTGATGCCGCCGCTGACCGCCTTGATCTGGTCCTCCAGGTCGTAGCGGTTGTCGCCGGCCAGCTTGCCCAGCGTTTGCATGTAGGCCTGCAGACCGTACTGCAACTTGACGAAATCGTCGCAGGCCTGCTGGCGCTGGGCATCCAGCGCGCGCTCGCGGGCGTCGGCCTCGGGCGACAGGAAGGGCTGCTCGCGCTGGTAGGTATTGCGGTAGCGCTCGGTGAGTTCATGGTAGGCGCCCAGCTTGGGCGACTCGGCGGCGAAGGTGCGCACGTCCGCCATGCGCGGCGTGCTGCTGGCGCAGCCGGTGAGGATGGCCAGCATCCCCAGGATCAGGAACAAACGGGACAGTTTCATGGGCACTCCGCGGTTGGTGGGACGATTGTTGCCGGTGGTGGCTCTCTCCGTGTTGCGCGGGCGCAGACTATGTGGCCAGCGCCTGCCGCCAGGCCAAGCCGGCGATGGTGTCGCCGGCCGGCAGGTACTCGCAGCCGATCCAGCCGTCGTAGCCGAGCTGGTCGATGAAGGCGAACAGGTGGCGGTAATTGATCTCGCCGGTGCCGGGCTCGTGGCGGCCGGGCGTGTCGGCCGCCTGCATGTGGCGGATGAGCGGCAGGCTGGCGGCGATGGTGTTGGACAGCTCGCCCTCCATGCGCTGCATGTGGTAGATGTCGTACTGCAGGAACAGGTTGGGCTCGCCGGCCTCGGCGATGATCTGCAAGGCCTGGCTGCTGTGCTTGAGCAGGTAGCCGGGCATGTCGTAGTGGTTGATCGGTTCGATCAGCACGTCGATGCCGGCCGGCCGCAGCTGGCGGGCGGCGTAGCGCAGGTTGTCGAGGTAGGTGGCGCGGGCCAGGTCGGGCGCGATGTCGGCGGGCAGCTTGCCGGCCATGCAGTGCAGCCGGGGGACGCCGAGGGCGGTGGCATACGCCAGCGCGCTGGCGACGCCGTCGCGGAACTCGTGGACGCGGCGCGGATCGCAGGCCATGCCGCGGTCGCCGGCGGCCCAGTCGCCGGCCGGCAGGTTGAACAGCACCAGCGCCAGTTGATGGCGGTGCAGCTGGTCGGCGATCTGCGCGACGTCGTAAGAATAGGGAAAGAGGCATTCGACCGCGTCAAAGCCAGCCTGGCGGGCGAGGGCGAAGCGGTCGAGAAACGGCGCGTCGGTGAACAGCATCGACAAGTTGGCGGCGAACTTGGGCATGGGATAGCGGGGTGCGCGTTGACGAAGTTGCTATCCTAGCCCAAATGCCGGTGGGGCGGCGTTCGTTCACCCCGCACGGCGAACTGCCGGGGTCAGACCCCGTACGGGGTCTGACCCCTTGCTGCTGGGGGGGGCGCTTAGCGGCCGCGGCCGCCGGAGCGGTGTTGCGCGGCGGCGCGTGGCGCGCCGCCACCGCCATTACCGCCGCCGGCCGGACGCGGCTTGCCGCCGCCGTTGCCGCCGCCATTGCCCGGCTTGCGCGGCGCCCCGCCGGGACGGCCCGCGCCATTGCGATGCCCCGGTCCGCCGCTGCGCAGCTGGATCGGCTGCGGACGCGCGGTCGGATCCGGCTCAAAGCCCGGAATCACGTCGCGCGGCAAGGTCTGCTTGATCAGCTTCTCGATATCCTTCAGCATCTCGTGCTCGTCCACGCACACCAGCGACACCGCTTCGCCGGTGGCGCCGGCGCGGCCGGTGCGGCCGATGCGGTGCACATAATCCTCCGGCACATTCGGCAAATCGTAGTTGACCACGTGCGGCAGCTGGTCGATGTCGATGCCGCGCGCGGCGATGTCGGTGGCCACCAGCACCTGCAGCTTGTTGTCCTTGAACTCGGACAGCGCCTTGGTGCGCGCCGACTGGCTCTTGTTGCCGTGGATGGCCATGGCCTTGATGCCATCCTTGTCCAGCTGCTCGACCAGCTTGTTGGCGCCGTGCTTAGTGCGGGTGAACACCAGCACCTGGCTCCAGTTGTTGGACTTGATCAGGTGGGCCAGCATCGGGTGCTTCTTGTCGCGGTCGACCGGGTGGATCTTCTGCGCGATGATTTCCGAGGTCGAATTGCGGCGCGCCACCTCGATGGTGGCCGGCTTGTTCAGCAGGCCATCTGCCAGCGCCTTGATCTCGTCCGAGAAGGTGGCCGAGAACAGCAGGTTCTGGCGCTTCGGCGGCAGGCCGGCCAGCACCTTGCGGATGTCGCGGATGAAGCCCATGTCGAGCATGCGGTCGGCTTCGTCCAGCACCAGGATCTCGATCTTCGACAGGTCGACCGTGCCCTGGTCCATGTGGTCCAGCAGGCGGCCCGGCGTGGCCACCAGGATGTCGACGCCGTGCTTGAGCTGCTTGATCTGCGGGTTGATGCCGACGCCGCCAAAGATCACGGCCGAGTTCAGCCTGGTGTACTTGCCGTAGGTGCGCACGCTTTCCTCGACCTGCGCCGCCAGTTCGCGGGTCGGGGTCAGGATCAGCGCGCGGATCGCGCGCGGCGAGGTATTGCTGGTCAGCTTGGCGCCGACCGCGTCGGTCGACAGCCGGTGCAGCAGCGGCAGCGTGAAGCCGGCCGTCTTGCCGGTGCCGGTTTGTGCGCCCGCCAGCAGGTCGCCGCCGTTCAGCACGGCCGGGATGGCCTGCTGCTGGATCGGGGTGGGCGTGGTGTAGCCGGTGTCGGCAACTGCGCGCATCAGCGCGTCGGACAAACCGAGGGAGGAAAAGGACATATTAACTTTTTGTTATGATCCGCCTGTCGCCGCCAAGGGCGCCAGTCGCAGGCAATCGATTGTTCTTGGAGTGTGCGGCGCCGGGACTGGGCCAGGCCGCAGCTTTCAGTATAACAGCTTGGCCCAATTATTGTTGCGCGAAGGAAAGAAAAAGGGCGCCGTGGCGCCCTTAATTTTGTAACAAATTGTCTGACTGGCTTAAGCGAACGGCGTCAGCAGGCCCAGCATCTGGCCAAACACCTTCGGGCTGCCGGCGATGATGTCGCCCTTGTACAGGTAATCCGACTCGCCGTTGAACTCGGCGACAATGCCGCCCGCCTCGGTCACCAGCAGCGCGCCGGCGGCGATGTCCCACGGCTTCAGGCCTTTTTCGTAGAAGCCGTCGAGGCGGCCGCAGGCCACGTAGGCCAGGTCCAGCGCGGCGCTGCCGGCGCGGCGCACGCCCTGGGTGCGCTCGGCCATGATGCCGTACATCTCCAGGTACTGGTGCAGCGCTTTCGGGTTGCCGGTCTGGTAGCCGGTGGCCACCAGCGCATTGTTCAGGCGGTCCAGCTTGCCCACGCGGATGCGCTTTTCGTTGAGGTAGGCGCCGGCGCCCTTGGTGGCGGTGAACAGGTCGTTGTGGACCGGGTCGTAGATGATGGCCTGGGTGATCACGCCGCGGTGCGACAGGGCGATCGAGATGCAGTACTGCGGGAAGCCATGCATGAAGTTGGTGGTGCCATCGATCGGGTCGATGATCCAGGTGTATTCTGCCTCGTCGTGGGCGTTGGCGGAGGCGCCGGATTCCTCGCCCAGGAACGCGTGGTCCGGGTAGGCTTTCGACAGCACTTCGATGATGGCTTGCTCGGCGGCCTGGTCGACGTCGGTGACGAAGTCCTTGTTGTTCTTTTCGGTGACGATCAGGCGATCGAGGTCGAAGGAAGCGCGGTTGATGACGGCGGCGGCGCGGCGGGCGGCCTTCACGGCCGTGTTAATCATGGGAGATTGCATGGGCTATTCCGTAATAAAAATGCTAACGCCCACCGGGGGATTTCCAGCCCGGCGGCACGACAGGAGACAAAATGACAAAGAGCGGGGCGGCTCCGACAAGGTAAAATCCTCATGTCTTGAAACCGCGCAATTCCGCTATTTTAAATGAACCAGCCCCAAATCAACACCCATCTTTTCAAACATCTGCGATTTATTCTGGTGGAGACCAGCCGCGCCGGCAATATCGGGGCGGTGGCGCGGGCCATGAAGACCATGGGCTACAGCGACCTGGTGCTGGTGACGCCGCGTTTCGAGCAGGCGCTGCAGGACCCCGAGGCGGTGGCCTTCGCCAGCGGCGCCCAGGACATCCTGGCCGGCGCGCGCGTGGTCGGCAGCATGGCCGAGGCGCTGGAGGGGATCAATTTCGCCGCCGCCGTGTCGGCCCGGCTGCGCGAGTTTTCGCCGCCGGTGCTGTCGCCGCGCCAGATCGCCGGGCAGCTGGTGGCGCAGCCGGAGCTGCGCGCGGCGCTGATCTTCGGCAATGAGCGCTTCGGCCTGCCCAACGAGCTGGTGGAAAAATGTAATGTGTTGATCAACATTCCCGCCAATCCCGAGTATTCGTCGCTGAACCTGTCGCAGGCGGCCCAGGTGCTGGCCTACGAGTGCCGCATGGCGGTGCTGGAGGGGGCCGGCGTGATCCACACGCCGCGCCTGCCGGTCGGTGACGCCAGCGAGGTCGGCTTTCACGGCGAGGCCGCCAGCATCGAGCAGATCGAGGGCATGTACGCGCACCTGGAGCAGGCGCTGGTGGCGATCGGCTTCCTCGACGCCAGCAACCCGCGCAAGCTGATGCCGCGCCTGAAGCGCCTGTTCGCGCGCGCCCAGCTGGAGAAGGAGGAGGTCAACATCCTGCGCGGCATCGCCCGCCACATGCACGGCCGCGCCGGCAAGGACGGGCCATGAACTGGGACCATCCGCAGCCGTTCACCCTGGCACTGTCGCCCGCGGCCGCCGACATCGACGGGCTGGACCACACCAACAACGCCGTCTACGTGCAGTGGTGCGAAAAAGCCGGCTGGGCGCACTCGGAGGCGCTGGGCCTGTGCCTGGCCGACTACCGCCGGCTCGACCGGGCGATGGCGATCCGCCGCTCCGAATACGACTATCTGCTGCCGACCGCCGCCGGCGAGCAGCTGGTCCTCGGCACCTGGCTGTACAGCACCGACGGCAAGCTCAACATGGAACGCCGCTTTCAGTTGCTGCGCGCCAGCGACGGCGCCACCGTGCTGCGTGGCCGCTGGCAGCTGGTGTGCATCGAGATCAGCAGCGGCCGCGCGCGCCGCATGCCGCAGGAATTCTGCGACGGCTATCTGCCGGCGGTGGTGGCAACTTAGACGCGCTCCTCTATTTTTTGCCGGCAAGCGCGCAGGCGCTTTCGCTTACACTGCAAAAAACCATAAAAATGGACGGAGACAATGCAATCATCCCGCAGATCTTTCCTGAAGATCGGCGTGGCCGGCGCGTGTACGCTCGCAGCCGGCGGCGCCCTCTATCGCCTGGCCAACCCGGCCGCTTCGCCGCACCGCTTCGCCCTTGACGGCCCGGCCCTGGCGGTGCTGCACGCCATCATCCCGGTCATGCTGGGGCCGGTGCTGCCAGCCGCGGACGCGGCCCGCGCCGACGCGCTGCGCGCTGCCAGCCAGCGCGTGCGCGACGCCGTGCGCGGGCTGCCGCTGGCGACGCAGCAAGAGGTGCAGGACCTGTTCGGCCTGCTGGCGCTGGGGCCGGTGCGGCGGCTGCTGGCCGGCGTCGCCGGCGGCTGGGAGCAGGCCGATCCGCGCCAGGTGGCGGCCTTTCTCGACCACTGGCGCACGCACAGCCTGCAAACGCCGCAGGTGGCCTACCATGCGCTGCACGACCTGATCATCGGCGCCTGGTACGCCGATCCATCGACCTGGCCATCGATCGGCTATCCGGGACCGGTGAAGGAGCTGCTGGCATGAGCCTCATTCCCGATCCGATCGCGGCCGGCCTGGCGGCCGGCTGGCAGGTCAGCGACGGCGCGCGGCTGAGCGCCGACCAGACGCTGGAGGCGGACGTGGTCATCGTCGGCAGCGGCGCCGGCGGCGGCGTCAGCGCCGAGATCCTGGCGCTGTCCGGCCTGAAGGTCATCATCGTGGAGGAGGGCGCGCTGAAGTCGTCGCGCGATTTCAAGATGCGCGAGGCCGAGGCCTACCCGTCGCTGTACCAGGAATCGGCCGCGCGCAAGACCCGCGACAAGAGCATCACCATCCTGCAGGGCCGCACCGTCGGCGGCAGCACCACCGTCAACTGGACCAGCAGCTTCCGCACGCCGGACAGTACGCTGCGCTACTGGAATCAGCATTTCGGCTTGAGCGACTACACGCCGGAAGCGCTGGCGCCATGGTTCGGCATGATGGAACAGCGCCTGCACATCAGCGACTGGCCGACGCCGCCCAACGAGAACAACGACCTGCTGCGCCGTGGCGCCGCCGCGCTCGGCATTCCCACCGCGCTGATACGGCGCAACGTCAACGGCTGCTGGAACCTCGGCTACTGCGGCATGGGCTGCCCGACCAACGCCAAGCAGTCGATGCTGGTGACGACGATTCCGTCGGCCCTGCGGCACGGCGCGCGGCTGCTGACGCGCGTGCGCGCCGAGCGGCTGGTGATCCGCAACGACCGCGTGACCGAGCTGGCCTGCGTGGCGCTGGCCGAGGACGGGCTGAGCCCGAACGGCCAGCGCCTGACGCTGCGCGCGCGCCACTTCGTGCTGGCCGGCGGCGCCATCAACACGCCGGCGCTGCTGCTGCGCTCGACCGCGCCCGATCCGCACGGCCTGCTGGGCAAGCGCACCTTTCTGCATCCGACCGTGATCTCGGCCGCCGTCTTCGCGCAGCGCGTGGACGGCTACGTCGGCGCGCCGCAGACGGTGTACTCGGACCACTTCCTGCACACCGGGCGCATCGACGGCCCGATCGGCTACAAGCTGGAGGCGCCGCCGCTGCATCCGCTGCTGTTCTCGACCACGATGGCCGGCTTCGGCGCGCAGCACGCGCGCATGATGCAGCAGTTCCCGCACGTGCATGCCTTGCTGGCGCTGCTGCGCGACGGTTTTCACCCGGAGGCGCCGGGCGGCAGCGTGGCCTTGGCGCATGGCGCGCCGGTGCTCGACTATCCGTTCAGCGCGGCGCTGTGGGACGGCGTGCGGCGCGCGCTGCTGAGCATGGCAGAGATCCAGTTTGCCGCCGGCGCGCGCAGCGTGACGCCGGTGCACGAGCGCGCCGCAGCCTACGGCAGCTGGGCGCAGGCGCGCGCCGCCATCAACGCGCTGCCGCTGAAGCCGCTGCAAACGCGGGTGGTGTCGGCGCACGTGATGGGCGGCTGCGGCATGGCCGACGACGACCGGCTGGGCGTGACCAGCGCGCGCGGCCGCTATCACGGCCTGACGAACCTGTCAGTACACGACGGCTCGCTGTTCCCGACCGCGATCGGCGCCAATCCGCAGCTGTCGATCTACGGCATCGTTGCGCGGCTGGCCAGCGGCCTGGCGCAGGAACTGGGCGGGCGCCCGGCGGCGCGACCCACGGCCGCCTGATCTTGGTATCATGCGGTCATGATCAAACGACTGCTGATACTGCTGCTGGTGCTGCAAGCCGCCTGCATGGGGCTGCTGGCGACCGGTCTTTACTACTGGTGGCGCCCGGCGTGGGAAGCGCGCCTGAGCGCGCCGGCCACGGCGCTGTTCTACCTGGCCGGCGGCCTGCTGGCGGTGCTGCTGGTGCGGCTGCTGATCTCGGCCAACAACTTTTACCTGAGCTGGCGCGCCGGCAGCGCCACGCCGCCCGGCCACGCGCTCAACCTGCTGAGCGCGGCCAATCTGTTCTGGCACGAATTCCACGCGTCGATGCTGACCTCGTCGTACTACATGCTGCGGCCGATCGGCCTGCAGCTGCAGCCGCGCGATCAGCAGCAGGGCCTGCCGGTGCTGCTGATCCACGGCTACGCCTGCAACAGCGGTTACTGGATACCAATGAGCAAGCTACTGAAGCAGGCGCGCATCAGCCATTACGGCATCGACCTCGAACCGCCGGGCGCCTCAATCGACGACTTCGTGCCGCAGGTGCGGGCGGCGGTGGAACGGTTGCAACGCGAGACTGGCAGCGCGCAAGTCATCATCCTGGCGCACAGCATGGGCGGCCTGGTGGCGCGCGCTTATCTGCGCCGCCATCCGGACGCGCCGATCGCGCGCGTGGTCACGCTCGGCACGCCGCATCACGGCACCGCACTGGCCTCGTTCGGCCCCGGCAGCAACGCCGCGCAAATGCGGCGCGCCAGCGCGTGGCTGGACGCGCTGGCCGCATCTGAGGCAAATACGCAACGGAAGTTGTTCAGTTCCATTTACTCTGTCCATGACAACATCATCGCGCCGCAGGATTCCAGCGCGCTGCCGGGCGCCCGCAATCTGGTGTTCGGCGCCATAGGCCACGTGGCGCTGGGACGCCACCCGCGCATCCTGCGTTGTGTACTACAAGAGATCAGCGCCGCCACCCCCACGTGATTTTGTGTGAGGATGTTGCTGCCGCCTTGCTGTATGGTGAGTCCTATACGCATGGCAAGACTAAGGCGAGGCGATGACGACCGATTTCGGCACCCTGATACTGCAGCAGACGCCCGACGCCGTGGTGGTCACCACCACCGGCGGCGAAGTGGCGTGCTGGACCAACGGCGCCCAGGCCGTGTTCGGTTATACGAGCGAGGAGGCGGTGGGCCGCCAACTCGACGCGTTGATCGTGCCGCCCGGCGACGCTGCCGGTCCGGCGCGGCAGACGCTGGCGCGCGACCAGGGCAGCTACGAATCGATGCGCCAGGCCAAGGATGGCACGCTGATCTACGTCGACAGCTCATACAAGCTGATCCCCGGCGACGGCAGCCGTCCCGACTACATTTTGTGGAGTAAAAAAGACGTCACCGCGCTGAAGGTGCTGCGCGACGCCAAGCTGCTCGAGGCGCGCTACGATGGCATCCTGGAGTCGATGCCGGACGCCATCATCATCGCCAACGCCGCCGGCCGCATCGTGCTGGCCAACGGCCAGGCCGAGGCGCTGTTTGGCTATCCACGCCACGCGCTGCGCGGCATGGTGCTGGAAAACCTGATGCCGGCGCGTTACCGCAGCGCCCACCTGCACTACCGCGCCGGCTTTGCCGCGCAGCCGCTGGTGCGGCCAATGGGGCGCGGGCGCGAACTGTACGGGCTGCGCAGCGACGGCGTCGAGTTCCCGGTGGAGATCAGCCTCAGCCCGGTCGGCACCGAGGAGGGCACGCTGGTGATGAGCGCCATCCGCGACATCTCGGAACGTAAACAATTTGAATTGGCGCTGCAAGAAAAAAATGTCGAACTGGCAAAGGCGGTGGCCGCCAAGGACCGCTTCCTGGCCGGCATGTCGCACGAATTGCGCACGCCGTTGAACGCGATCATCGGTTTTACGGGTACTATGCTGATGAAATTGCCTGGACCCATCAATGATGAACAAGCGAAACAGCTGCGCATGGTGCAAAGCAGCGCCCGCCAGTTGCTGTCGCTGATCAATGACTTGCTGGAGCTAACCCGCATCGATTCGGGCAAGATCGAGCTGGACCGCGCGCCGCTGTCGTGCAAGCCACTGATCGACGAGGTGCTCAACTCGTTCAAGTCGCAGGCGCGCAGCAAGGGGCTGGCGCTGGAGTTCGAGCTGCCGCCGGAGGAGGTGACGGTGGCGGGCGACCGCCGGGCGGTGCAGCAGATCCTGATGAACCTGGTGCACAACGCCATCAAGTTCACCAACAACGGCAAGGTGCTGGTGCGGCTGGCGAAGTCGGTGGTGGGCGAGCGCGCGTGCGCCACCATCAGCGTGGCCGACACCGGCATCGGCATCGGCGACGAGCAGCGCGGCACGCTGTTCCAGGCGTTTTCCCAGCTGGACGGTAACGCCCTGCGCCAGTTCGAGGGCACCGGCCTGGGCCTGCATCTGAGCCGCAAGCTGGCGGCGCTGCTGCACGGTGAGATTTTGTTTGATAGCGAGTACGGCAAGGGCAGCGTGTTCACGCTGGCCCTGCCACTGGAAGAATAGGAAGGGGAGATCAAACGTGTCAGCACGGATCCTGATCATAGAAGACAACGCCACCAACATGGAGTTGATGGTGTATTTGCTGCACGCCTTCGGCTACGAGCCGCTGTCGGCCAGCGACGGCGAGGCCGGCGTGGCGGCGGCGCGCAAGGAGCAGCCGGACCTGATCATCTGCGACGTCCACCTGCCCAAGCTGGACGGCTACGGCGTGGTGGCCGCGCTCAAGGCCGATCCCGCGGTGCGCCACATCCCGGCGCTGGCGGTGACCGCGCTGGCCATGGTCGGCGACCGCGAACGCCTGCTCGAGGCCGGCTTCGACGGCTACATCGGCAAACCGATCGAGCCGGACACCTTCGTGGCGCAGATCGAGTCTTTCTTAAGCGGGGTAGTATCGTCCCCGAGTAACAAAAACGATACCGCCACGATCCTGATCGTGGACGATCATGTGCTCAACCGCGAATTCCTGATGACGCTGCTGAGCTACGGCGGCCACCGGCTGCTGGAGGCGTCGAACGGCGCCGAGGGCCTGAAGATGGTGCTGGCGGAAAAGCCGGACCTGGTCATCTCGGACATCCTGATGCCGAACATGGACGGCTACGAGTTCGTCACCCGCATGCACGCGCACGCCGAGACGGCCGACGTGCCGGTGATTTTCTACACCGCCACCTACCGCGAGCGCGAGGCGGTGGCGGTGGCGCAGTCGTGCGGCGTGCGCTGGGTGCTGCCCAAGCCGTCCGACCCGGAGGTGATCCTGCAGACGGTGCAGGAGGCGCTCGGCCTGGCCGACGCCGCCACGCCGGCCGAGCCGCTGCCGGCCTTCGCGCCCGCGCCGCCGGCCGAGGGCCGGCTGCACGACATCGACCACCAGGTGGCCGAGTACCTGGACGAGCTGGAATCGAGCAGCCAGCTGATGACGCTGCTGGCCAGCGACAGCATCGAGGCCTCGCCGGAAAACCTGTCCAACATGACGCAGCGGCTGTCGCACTCGCTGTCCAGCCTGCAGGCGGTGAGCCTGCGGCTGACCGCGCTGATCGAACTCGGCATCGAGCTCGGCGCCGAGCGCGACGCGCAGGCGTTGATGGACATCGGCTGCCGCGTGGCGCAGAACATCGGCGTGTCGAAATACGCCTGCATCGGCGTGCTGGAGCCGGGTGCCACCGAGCTGAGCTACTTTGCCAGCGCCGGCGCCGGCATGCCGCTGCGGCAGATCGCCCAGAGCCCGCGCGCCGGTGTGCTGCGCGGCCTGCTGGACCAGCGGCTGCCGTGCCGCATCAACGACCTCAACGGCGACCCCGGCACCATCGGCCTGCCGCCCACCCATCCGCCGGTGCATTCCTTCCTGGGCGTGCCGATCGCCTCGCGCGAGCGCACCCACGGCTGGCTGTACCTGGTCGACAAGCTGGGCGCCGACGGCTTCTCCGAGGTCGACGAGCGGGTCGCCGCCACGGTGGCGGCGCAGGTCGCGGTGGCGTTCGAGAACTTGCTGCTGTACGAGGAAATCAAGCGCCACCACGCGCAGCTGACGCTGGACATGAATGCCCGCATCCGGCTCGACGAGGACCTGCGCCGCTTCCGCCTGGCGATGGACGCCACCGCCGACGCCATCTTCCTGGTCGACCGCGCCGGCATGTGCTTTGTCGACGTCAACGCCACCGCCTGCCGCATGCTGGGCTTCGAGCGCGAGGACTTCCTGCAGGTCGGTCCCAACCGCTCGCTGGAAGGCGAGCTGCACAAGCTGGAAGAACTGTACGACAAGCTGCTGGCCGGCGACCAGAGCGGCGCCATGACCGAGCTGCTGTTGCACTGCAAGGACGGCACGCCGCTGGCGGTCGAGGTGCAGCGGCGCACGCTGCGCTCGGGATCGAGCTGGATCCTGGTGGCGGTGGCGCGCGACATCACCGAGCGCAAGGAGGCCGAGCAGCGCCTGCTCAAGCTGGCCCACTTCGACACCCTGACCGGCCTGCCCAACCGCAGCCAGTTCCACGACTCGCTGGTGCACTCGCTGCGCCAGGCGGCCGAGCACAAGTGGTCGCTGGCGGTGCTGTTCCTGGACGTTGACCGCTTCAAGAACGTCAACGACACGCTCGGCCACACCATCGGCGACGAGCTGCTGCGCCAGTTCTCCAGCCGGCTGGTCGACTGCCTGCGGGTGCGCGACACCATCGGCCGCTTCGGCGGCGACGAGTTTGCCGCCATCCTGATGCTGCCCGAGGGCGCGCAGAACGCGGTGGCGGTGGTCGACAAGATCCGCGACGCGCTGCGCCGGCCGTTCGACCTCAAGGGGCACGAGGTGACCGTCACGGCCAGCATCGGCATCGCCGTCTACCCGGACGACGGCGCCGCGCCGGACACGCTGATCCAGTACGCCGACACCGCCATGTACCGCGCCAAGGAAGCCGGGCGCGACGCCTTCCGCTTTTTCACCGCCGAGATGAACGCGCAGTCGCTGGCGCGGCTGGACCTGGAAAACGCGCTGCGCCGGGCCATCGAGAACGAGGAATTCGTGCTGCACTTCCAGCCCAAGGTGCACATCGGCAGCGGCCGCGTCAGCGGCGCCGAGGTGCTGATCCGCTGGCGGCGGCCGGGCCACGGCATGGTGTCGCCGGCGCTGTTCATCCCGCTGCTGGAGGAAACCGGGCTGATCGTGCGGGTCGGCACCTGGGTGATCCACGAGGCCTGCCGCAAGATCGCCCAGTGGCAGCGCGCCGAGGCCGGCGCCGTGCCGCTGTCGGTCAACGTCTCCGGCATCCAGTTCTTCGTTGGCGGACTGGAGGAGGAGGTGCTGAAGGCGATCCGCGAGCACGACATCGCGCCCGAGCTGCTGGAGCTGGAGCTGACCGAGAGCTCGCTGATGTCCAACGCCGAGGAAACCATTACCGTGCTGCAAAACCTGAAGGCGCTGGGGATCCAGATTTCCATCGACGACTTCGGCACCGGCTACTCGTCGCTGGCCTACCTGAAGCGCTTCCCGATCGACAAGCTGAAGATCGACATCGCCTTCGTGCGCGAGGTCACCAGCAATCCGGACGACGCCGCCATCGTGCTGGCCATCATCAACATGGCGCACAGCCTCAAGCTGAGCGTGGTGGCCGAGGGCGTGGAGAAGGAGGCGCAGCTGGCCTATCTGCACCGCCACAACTGCGACGAGATGCAGGGCTACTATTTCAGCCGGCCGCTGCCGGAGGACGAGTTCGAGGCCATGCTGCGCGAGGGGCGGCGGCTGCAGGCGCCGGCCGACGAGCGCGAGACCGACCAGCAGACCCTGCTGATCGTCGACGACGACGCCTTCATGCTGGACGTGCTGACCGACTTCCTGTCACAGGACGGCTACCGCATCCTGACCGCGCAGACCGCCGCCGAGGGCTTCGACATCCTGGCGCGGCACCGGGTGCAGGTGATCCTGTGCGACCAGTGCATGCCGCTGATGAGCGGCACCGAGTTCATGGAGCGGGTCAAGAACCTGTGTCCGGACACCTTCCGCATCATGCTGTCGGCCTACGCCGACCTGACGCCGATCATGGCCGCCATCAACCACGGCGCCATCGACCGCTTCTACACCAAGCCGTGGAAGGGCGCGATCTTGCGCGAAAACATCCGCGAAGGCTTCCGCCTGCACGCCCAGGCGCACGGGCCGCTGGCGGTGCGCAAGGAAGAGGCCAACATCGCCGAGTGAAGGGATAGCAAGGGAAAGCGTGACAGCGGAAGATGTCAAGTTTATAATTTCCCTGTTCCAACATTCCATTTCTTGCAAGATGCGATTTTTCTTCTGCCGCTGCGCGCTGCTGTGGGCGTGGGCCTGCACTGCGACGGCCGCGCCGTTGAGCGTCATCGAGGCCATCAATCCGCTCGGGGCCGTGAGCGCCAGCCTGGCGCCGGACGGCCGCCACGCCGCCATGATTTTCTTCGACGGTTTCACCTATGAATTGCAGGTCTACGACGTGGCGAGCCACGCCAGCAAGGTGCTGTACAGGAGCCAGCGGGTGGAAGAGGGTTACTGGCGCTTCACCAAGTCGCCCACCCGCGTCACCTGGGCCGGCAACGATTTGCTGGCGGTCGATTTCGGCATCGAGGCCGAGTCGATGGACCTGGACGGCAACAAGGTGGCCGACCTCGGCGAGGAGGTCATCGGTCGCGCCGAGGCAGGCAAGCCGGACTCGCCGTGGTTGCTGGTCTACACCGACGTCGAGGATGGCGACATCGCCCGCGTCAACGCCCGCACCGGGCAGCGCAAGAAGCTGCGCTACCCCAGCGGCAAGGTGACAAACTGGGCGTTTGACAGCCGCGGCGAACTGCTGGCCGTGACGCTGGTCAATTCGGCGTTCTGGCGCGATGTCTCGACCGTCAGCAACTGGTACCGGCCGAGCGCCGACGCCGAGTGGCAGAAACTGGCGGAGTTCGGCATCGGCGATGACTACTGGACGCCCGCCTTCGCGCCCGACGAACCGCACACCCTGGCGATCTGGTCGCGCCAGGGACGCGACACCTACGCCTTGTTCCGCTACGACACCGCGCGGCGCGAAATCGGCGAGCTGATGGCGGGCCATCCGACCCAGGACATCCTCAGCGCGGACGGCATCGACCCCTCGGCCTTCGAGCGGGTCACCACGCGCGGCATGCGCGTCGAGGAGGTGTGGTTCAATCCGGCGTGGGGCGGCGTGAAGACGGTGGTGGACCAGGCGCTGCCGAACCGCATCAACCGCCTCAGCGGCAATCCGCGCGGCATGGTGATGGTGTATTCCTACAGCGATGT
The DNA here is from genome assembly GCF_013408245.1 of Duganella sp. 1224. GTDB lineage: Bacteria > Pseudomonadota > Gammaproteobacteria > Burkholderiales > Burkholderiaceae_D > Rugamonas. The sequence continues at coordinate 2,472,660 of NZ_JACBYS010000001.1, read as the reverse complement.
CGAGCCCGGCGAATGGTATTTGCTCGACACCCCCAAGGGCGCGCTGCTGCGCCTGACCCGGCGCCGGCCGCTGCTGGACGAGGTGCCGATGCGGCCGATGGAAATCATGCAGTACCCGGCGGCGGACGGCCTGACGGTGCCGGCCTTCCTGACGCGGCCGGCCGACGGCGCCCACGGCGTGCCGCTGGTGGTGCTGATCCACGGCGGCCCGACCGCGCGCGACTATTGGGGCTGGAACGAGGAAGTGCAGCTGCTGGCGGCGCGCGGCTATGCCGTGTTCCAGCCGCAGTTCCGCGGCTCCAGCGGCTTTGGCAAGCGCTTCGAGCAGGCCGGCTACGGGCAGTGGGGCTTGTCGATGCAGGACGATGTCAGCGCCGGCGTGCGGCAGCTGATACGCCAGGGCGTGGCCGATCCGCAGCGCATCTGCATCGTCGGCGCCAGCTATGGCGGCTACGCGGCCTTGTGGGGGCTGGTGAAGACGCCGGAGCTGTACCGCTGCGGCGTCAGCTTCGCCGGCGTGACCGACATCGAATTCATGATGCACGACAGCTCCGACAGGGCCGGCAGCAAGGTCGCCCGCGAACTCATGCTGACGCGCATCGGCGACGCGCGCGTCAACCAGGAAAAATTCGATCAGGTCTCGCCGCTGAAGCAGGCCGCCCGCATCCAGGCGCCGGTGCTGCTGATGCACGGCGAGCAAGACCGGCGCGTGCCGATCGCCCACGGCGAAAAAATGAAGAAGGCACTGGAGGCGCAGGGCAAGCCGGTGCAGTGGCTGCAATTTCCCGAGGAGGGCCATGGCCTGCACTACCTGGCCAACGAGAAGAAGTACTACGACACGCTGCTCGAATTCCTCGACAACCACATCGGCGCGCCTGAGCGCTGAAGTTGGCCGACGTCGCGCCCTCCCATTAGTAAGCATTCTCTAGTCGGGCTGGCTTAGAATAAAATACCGGCAAACAGCACTGACAGGATGGAAATGGCTAAGAAGTTGAAGAAGAGCGACGACCAGCTGGCCGACGCGGTACGCATGTCGTCGCAGGAAATTTGGCAGGCCGGTCTGGCCGCCTTTGCCAAGGCGCAGGAAGAGGAGGGCAAGTTCTTCTCGATGCAGCTGTTCGAGGAACGCGTGCTGCGCGCGCTGAGCTCGATCGGCGTGCCGACCCGGCAGGAGGTCGACGCCCTGCGGCAGCGCATCGACGAGCTGACCCAACAGGTGGCGGCGCTGGGCGGCCAGCCGGCGGCGAAAAAGCGCGCGGCCAAGGCCGACAAGCCGGCCGCCGCCAAGCCGGCAGCCAAGAAAGCCGCCGCGAAAAAGCCTGCCGCCAAGAAAGCGAAATAGCTATCTGGCGGCATCTGGCCGTCATGTGCGCCTAACAGCAGCCGTGAGTGTTCCTCTGTGACGTGCATCGGTGTTATGCTTGCGCGAGAATAAACAGAGGTTCCTTGCTATGCTACAAAAAGCTCCCCGTCGCACCCGTGAACGCATCCTTGAACTGTCCTTGCGGCTGTTCAACGAGTTCGGCGAGCCCAACATCACTACCACGGTGATCGCCGAGGAGATGAACATCTCGCCGGGGAACCTGTACTACCATTTCCGTAACAAGGACGACATCGTCAACTCGATCTTCGTCCAGTTCGAGGCCGAGATCGAGCGCATCCTGACCGTGCCCAACGGCCGCCGCTCCAATATCGAGGACGTCTGGCTGTACCTGCACCTGATGTTCGAGCTGATCTGGCGCTACCGCTTCTTCTACCGCGACCTCAACGACCTGCTGTCGCGCAACCGCAAGCTGGAGCTGCACTTCAAGCAGATCCTGGCGCACAAGATCAAGGTCGCCAAGCAGCTGTGCGAGGACTTGCGCAGCGAAAAATCGCTGGAGGCCTCGGACACCGCCATCGACGCCATGGCCACCAACATGGTGGTGGTGGCAACCTATTGGCTGTCGTACGAGTACGTGCGCAATCCGCGCAAGTACAGCGAGCAGCAGTCGATGGCCGACGCGCTGGCGCGCGGCTGCTACCAGGTGCTGTCGCAGATCGGCCCGTATTTGCGCAACGAAACCGCGCTGCTGTTCCAGAAACTGTCCGAAGAATACCTGAAGAAACTCAAGTGAACTGAAGGAGGCCTTGATGGCGTGGACCGCTTTTCCGTACCCCGACCCGGCGTTTCGCTACACGCCGGAAACGCTGCAGGCGGCCTGGCCGCACTTGCACGGCGGCGACCGCGAAGCGTTCCCGAGCCATCCGGCGCTGGTGCAGGCGTGGATCGCCTTCCACGCCGGCGAGTTCGAGCGCGCCGCGCGGCTGGGGCTGGATGTCGGCGTCAACGGCTACGCGGTCGCCCACAAGGCCATCTGCATCTACACCACCTACCTGGAACCGAGCGACAAGCGGCGCCTGGCGACCTTTGAATGCGTGGCCGAGCGCTGCGAACGCCAGCAACTCGAGCAGCCCGGCAATCCGGCCGGCTACTACTGGCACGCCTACGCGCTCGGCCAGTATGCGCAGGGCATCTCGGTGGTCAAGGCGCTGGCGCAGGGGCTGGGCACGCGCATCAAGCGCAGCCTGGACATCGCCATCAAGCTGGAACCGCAGCGCGCCGACGCCCACATCGCGCTGGGCGTCTACCACGCCGAAATCCTGGACAAGGCCGGCGCCGTGCTGGCCGGCCTGACCTACGGCTGCCGCAAGGAAGAGGCCTACCGCCAGTTCGAGCTGGGCATGCAGCTGAATCCGGATTCGGCCATCGCCCGCATCCAGTACGCGCGCGCGCTGCTGATGCTGGACAAGAAAAACCGCCTGGCGCAAGCCCGGGATTTGTACGAGCAGGCCGCCTGCTGCAACGTCCGCGACGCAACCGAGCGGCTGGACCAGGAAGCGGCGCAACAAGCATTGGAAGAGGAAAAACTCGGTGGCTCAGTTGTTAAATAAAGCGATTTGCGTGTACTGCGGCGCCAACGCCGGCACGTCCCCCCGTTACGCCGAGGCCGCCCGCGCGCTGGGCCGGGCGCTGGTGGCGCGCAACCTGTCGCTGGTGTATGGCGGCGGCAAGGTCGGCCTGATGGGCATCATCGCCGACGAGGTGCTGCGGCTGGGCGGCGAGGTTACCGGCGTGATTCCCACCGCGCTGGTCGAGCGCGAGGTCGGCCACACCGGCCTGACGCGCCAGTTCATCGTCAAGGACATGCACGAGCGCAAGGCCATGATGGCGCAGCTGGCCGACGGCTTCATCGCCATGCCCGGCGGCATGGGCACGCTGGAGGAACTGTTCGAAATGCTGACCTGGTCGCAGCTGGGCATCCACGCCAAGCCGGTCGGGCTGCTGAACGTGGATGGCTTTTACGACAGCCTGATCGGCTTCATCCAGCACGCCAGCGAACAGGGCTTCATCCGCCCGCAGCACGTTGGACTGATGCAGGCCGACCGCGAACCGGAAGCGCTGCTCAGCCGCCTGGTCAGCCTCTGATCCATGGCCGAGCGCGCGCCGGCCTGGCACATCTTCCTGGTATTTCTGCGGCTGGGGCTGACGTCCTTCGGCGGCCCGATTGCCCATCTCGCCTATTTCCGCACCGAGTTCGTCGACCGCCGCCGCTGGCTGGGGGAAGGCGCCTACGCCGACCTGGTGGCGCTATGCCAGTTCCTGCCCGGCCCGGCCAGCAGCCAGGTCGGCATGGGCCTGGGGCTGATGCGCGGCGGCTACGCCGGCGCGCTGGCCGCCTGGGCCGGCTTTACGCTGCCGTCGGCGCTGCTGCTGACGCTGTTCGCACTGGGCATCGCCCACCACGCGGCCGCCGTGCCGGCCGGCGCACTGCACGGCCTCAAGGTGGTGGCGGTGGCGGTGGTGGCGCAAGCGGTGTGGGGCATGGCGCGCAACCTGTGCACCGACGTGCCGCGTGTCAGCGTCATGGCCGTGGCCACGTGCGCCGCGCTGATGCTGCCGGCCGCGCTGGCGCAGGTTGGCATCATCGCGCTGGCCGGCGTGGTCGGCCTGCTGCTGTTCCAGCCGCCGCCGGTGGCCGAGTACGCGCCGCTGGCGGTGCCGGTCGGGCGGCGCGCCGGCGTGGTGTGGCTGCTCGTCTTCTTTGGCTTGCTGGCCGCGCTGCCGGCGCTGCACGCGGCGCTGCCGTCGCAAGCGCTGGCGCTGGTCAACGCCTTCTATCGCGCCGGCGCGCTGGTGTTCGGCGGCGGCCACGTGGTGCTGCCGCTGTTACAGGCCGCCGTGGTCACGCCCGGCTGGGTCGACAACGACGCCTTCCTGGCCGGCTACGGCGCCGCGCAAGCGATCCCCGGTCCGCTGACCAGTTTCGCCGCCTTCCTCGGCGCCTCCCTCCACGGCGCGCCGACCGGCTGGAGCGGCGCCATGCTGTGCCTGGTGGTGATCTTCGCGCCGTCGTTCATGCTGGTGATGGGCGCCTTGCCGTTCTGGGAGCAGTTGCGCCGCCAGCGGCGCACCCGCGCGGCGCTGGCCGGCATCAACGCCGCCGTGGTCGGCCTGCTGCTGGCGGCCCTGTACCAGCCGGTCTGGACCAGCGCGGTGATGCGGCCGCGCGACTTCGGCATGGTGGTCATCGCGCTGGTGGCGCTGATGCACTGGCGCGTGCCGCCATGGCTGGTGGTGCTGGCCAGCGGCGTGGCCGGCTGGCTGCTGGCCTGACTGGTGCTGTGCGACGGCGCCGACGGTCCCGCCTGGGGCACCATGGATGTGGTGGAGCAGGTGGTGGCGCCACTGGTGCGTAATGTGCATCATCGGCCATCCGGTTGCCGCGCGGCGTGAGGCGGACTGTACGCCAAAGCAGGCTGCGGTGCTCGTTCCGCAAGTAGCGCTGCACGGCGCCCGCCCGTGCACCGACTCACCGACCGGTACTGTTTAGGCCCACAAGCGCTGGCCGCCGGCGTCGAGCGACGTCAGATACAAGCGCAGGTCGAATTCGTACTGGTGGTAGTTCGGTTCCATGTACGTGCACAGCTTGTAGAACGCCTTGTCGTGCTGCTTTTCCTTGATGTGCGCCAGCTCATGCACGGCGATCATGCGCAGGAATTCCAGCGGCACTTCCTTGAACATGGTGGCCACGCGGATCTCGTGCTTGGCCTTCAGCTTGCCGCCCTGGACGCGCGAGATCGCGGTGTGCAGTCCCAGCGCGTGGTTGATCACGTGGATCTTGCTGTCGTACTCGACCTTGTTGATCGGTTCGGCGTTGCGCAGGAATTCCGACTTCAGTTCCTGCACGTACTGGTACAGCGCGCGGTCGGTGCGCAGGTCGTGGGCTTTGCTGTAGCGCTTGCGCAGCACCTCGCCCAACTGGCCCTTGGCGATCAGTTGGGAGACTTGCTGCTGCGTTTGTTCGGAGTAGGCGCTGAGGTACTTCAGGTGAGACATGACGGCGGCGGAAAAGTGGCGAACCGCGAATGTATCACATCACGCGTCCGGCTCCGCAAACACGCGTCCACCCAGATAAGTGAAGTACACCCGCTGCTGGCTGTTGGCCAGCAGGACGCGGTGCGTTTTCAGGAAGTCGCGGCCCAGCACCATGTCGTAGTCCAGCTGGCGCGGCAGGCCGGCGTCATCGGTGCGGTCCACCACGGTCAGGGTGGGATGCTGGATCTGTTCCTCGCCGATGGCGAAGCTGTCGAAGGTGGCGCGCCACAGTGGCCGGCTGCCGGCGCCGACGCCTGCAGTCTTGCCGGCTGGCCGGCTGCCGGGAGAGTCGGGCTTGACGCCCAGCCGCTCGGCCGCCCGCTGGTCCAGGATCGAGACGGTGGCGCCGGTGTCGATGGCGGCCAGCATGGACTGGCCGTTGACGCGCACTTCCACCAGCGGCACCTTGCTGTAGGGGCGCGCTTGCAGCGCCACGCGGTCGGCGTCGGTCGACCAGTAGGCCAGCGTGTGGTCGCCGCAGTCGTGGAAGCGCAGGAAGCGGATGCGGTTGTCCGCCAGTTCCAGTTCCAGGTCGGCCTGCGTCAGGAAGTCGGCGCCGACCAGCGCGCCGAAACCGGACCATTCCAGCGCGTCGAGCACGGCAAAGTCGGCCTGCTTCACGCGGGCCGGGCCGACCGCCACTTCCTTCAGCCTGGCCGTAAAGGTGGCGGCCTTGCCGCCGATGCCGGCGGTCGTCTGGCGCAGCAGGCGCATCTCCACAAACTGGCGCTCCATCTCCGAGCGCAGCATGAAGGTGCGGTAGGAGCCGGTGTCGAGCACCATGTTGACTTGCTTGCCGTTGATCTCGCCCTGGATGGCCGGCAGGTTCTGGTTGCCCGGATAGCTGACCTGCATCGCGGCCAGTTCGGTGTATTCGCAGCCGGCGCGGGCCGGTGTCAGGGCAAAGGCCAGCAGCAGGCCGAGGGTGGCGTGCAGGGGGAGGGGGCGTGTGGTCATCAGTCGGTGGTGGTCAGGTTGTGGAAGGTGTTGTCTTTGAAATAGATGATCTCGCAGCTGGCTTCGCCATGACAGAGGCCGATGGCGTCAGTGGCAATGTCGACCGCCGCGCAGTAGCCGCCGTCGTGGCACGCCGGCCGGTAGCTGCCTGGATGAACCAGGGACAGCTGCGGCGGATTGGCCGGGCCGGCGCCGAAGGTGCGCACCACGCTGGCGTTGCCGCCGCTGGCGTCGCCGGGGAGGAGCAGCACACCGTAAGCGGCGCCGTTTCGCGCCAGCATGGTGATGTCTTGGTGGCCGGCGTGGCGGAAGTTGCCGTGCAGCGCGGATGCCGCCACGGGTGTCCACCCCGGCGGCAGCGTGGCGCCGGCTTCGGCGCCGCTGCCGGCGTGGACAATGCGGGCTGCCAGCAGCAGCGCGGCCAGCGATAACGAGCAAAGGGAACGCATGGTGTACCTCCTTGCGTACATTCTAAGGCGAATGCCAATTCGTTAAGCATTACGATTTGGTAATAAGCCGGACCTCATTCTTCCGGACAGTACCCGGATTGCCTTAGCGCTATATAATTGAGTTTATTGCGATAGCCATCAGGGGAGTGCGTATGTTGAAAGCGGGTGTAGCGATCATTCTGGCGGCGCTGGGCGCCTCGGCCTCGGCGGCGGACATCACGGTGTCTGCGGCGGCCAGCCTGACCAATGCCTTCAAGGAGATCGGCGCGGCGTACGAGAAGGAGCACGCCGGCGACAAGGTGCAGTTCAACTTTGCCGCCTCCGATCCGCTGGTGCAGCAGATCAGCCAGGGCGCGCCGGTGGACGTGTTCGCCTCGGCCGACCAGGACGCGATGGACAAGGCCGACCACCAGAAGCTGCTGGCGCCGGGCACCCGCAGGAACTTCGCCAGCAACAGCCTGGTGCTGATCGCGCCGCAGGGCGGCAAGGCGCCGGTCCGCAGCCTGAACGACGTGACGCAGGCGGCCGTGGCGCGCATCACCATTGGCAATCCGGCCAGCGTGCCGGTGGGGCGCTACACGAAGGCCGCGCTGGAGAACGCCAGGCTGTGGACGGCGGTGGCGCCCAAGCTGATCCTCGGCACCTCGGTGCGCCAGTGCCTGGACTACGTGGCGCGCGGTGAAGTCGACGCCGGTTTCGTCTACGCCACCGACGCCGCCATTGTCAGGGACAAGGTCAACCTGGTAGCCACGGTGCCGACCGACACGCCGGTGACCTATCCGATCGCGGTCATCGCCGCCGGCCCGCAAGCCGCCGCCGGCCGCAGGTTCGCCGATTACGTGCTGTCGCCGGCCGGCCAGGCGATCCTGGCCAAGTACGGTTTCGGCCGTCCGTAAAGCGTGGACACGTTCGATCCGGCCTGGGTGGCGCTGCGGCTGTCGCTGAAGGTGGCCTGCTGGGCCACGCTGATCGACCTGGTGCTGGGCGTGGCGCTGGGCTACCTGCTGGCGCGCACGCGCTTTCCGGGCCGCGAGCTGCTGGACGCCGTGCTGACGCTGCCGATGGTGATGCCGCCGACGGTGCTCGGCTACTATATGCTGGTGATCATCGGCCGCAACGGCGTGGTCGGCGCGTGGTTGCAACAGCACTTTGGCATCAACCTGATCTTCACCTGGCAGGCGGCGGTGATCGCCGCCGCCGTGGTGGCGTTTCCGCTGGTGCTGAAGGGCGCGCGGGCGGCGTTCGAAGGCATCGACACCCAGTTCGAGCAGGCCGCGCGCGTGCTGGGCGTGTCGTCGTTCGGCGTGTTCCTGCGCGTGACGCTGCCGCTGGCCTGGCGCGGCGTGCTGGGCGGCACCTTGCTGGCCTTCGCCCGCTCGATGGGCGAGTTCGGCGCAACGCTGATGGTGGCCGGCAGCATCCCCGGCAAGACGCAGACGCTGTCGATCGCCGTGTACGAGGCCGTGCAGGCCGGGCAGGACGACCACGCCAACCTGCTGGTGATCATTACCTCCGTGGTGTGCGTGGCCGTGCTGGTCGCCGCCAACAAACTGACGCCTAACCGCAATCCGCAAGCATGAGCACCCAATTCAAAGTCGACCTCCAGAAAACCCTGCGTTCCGGCGAGCGGGTGTTCCAGCTGCGGGCGGCGTTCGAGTCGTCCAGCCAGCGGGTGGTGGTGTATGGCGCATCTGGCGCCGGCAAGAGCCAGATGATGAAGGCGGTGGCGGGCCTGATGACGCCCGACCGCGGCCGCATCGAGCTGGCCGGCCGCTGCCTGTACGACAGCGCCGCCGGCGTCAACCTGCCGGCGCAGCGGCGCAAGGTGGCCTATCTGTTCCAGGACTACGCGCTGTTTCCGCACCTGAACGTGCGGCAGAACATTGGCTTCGGCCTGCAGCGCGGCTGGCGCAATCCGCTGGCGCGCGTCGACGGCGAGGCAATCCGCTACTGGCTGGCGGCGTTCGAACTGGAGCAGGTGGCCGACCAGTATCCGCACCAGTTGTCCGGCGGCCAGCGGCAGCGGGTGGCGCTGGCGCGCGCGCTGGCGCCGCAGCCGGACGCGCTGCTGCTGGATGAACCGTTTGCCGCGCTCGATCCCGGCCTGCGCGAACGCATGCGCTCCGAGCTGGGCGCGCTGCAGCGCCGGCTGGCCATCCCGATGCTGCTGATCACCCACGATCCGGAGGACGTGCGCGCCTTCGGCGACCACGTGCTGCGCATGGAAAATGGTAGCATCTTCCAGGTGGAGGAAAACGCGGCATGAGCATGGAATTGCAGGGCAATGTGTGGATGACTGTCGACGGCCAGAAGCTGGGCGGGCAGGACCGCGTGGCGCTGCTGGCGGCGGTGGCGGCGGAAGGGTCGATCACGGCGGCCGCCAAGGCGGTCGGCATGAGCTACAAGGGCGCGTGGGACGCGATCGAGGCGATGAACAACCTGGCCGGCGAACCGCTGGTCGAGCGCGCGGCGGGCGGCAAGGGCGGCGGCGGCACGCGGCTGACCGCGCGCGGCGCCCAGCTGGTGGAAAATTTCCGCAAGATCGATGCCGCGCACCAGGAGTTTGTCGCGCATCTGAGCAGCCAGTCGCACGCGCTGGCGGACGATTTCTTGCTCATACAAAGGATGAAGATGAAGACCAGTGCGCGTAACCAGTTCAGCGGCAAGGTGGTGGCGTTGAAGCAGGGCGCGGTGAATGACGAGGTGGTGCTGGAGATCGCCGGCGGCCAGCAACTGGTGGCCACCATCACGCGCGACAGCAGCGCCAGCCTGGGGCTGGCCGTCGGCGTGGAGGCGTTTGCCCTGATCAAGGCCTCGTCGGTGATCGTCGCCACCGAACTGGGCGACGTCAAGCTGTCGGCGCGCAACCGCCTGACGGGCCAGGTCAGCCGGGTGCAGCAGGGCGCCGTCAACACCGAAGTCAGCATCGAGCTGCCGGGTGGCGCCACCATCGCTGCCATCGTCACCAAGGACAGCAGCGATGCGCTGGCGCTGGCGGTCGGCGCCGAGGCCAGCGCCATCTTCAAGGCCTCCAGCGTCATCATCGGCACGCCCGCCTAATTGGCCTGGTCGTCGGTGGAGCGCGTCAGCGCTTCCCAGGCGCCGATGTCCTGCTCCATCTGCGCCAGCTTGGCGCGCACCAGGCCGAGCGCGTCGCTGCCCAGCAGCAGGTGCGCCGGCGGTTGCGCCAGCCCGGTCAGCGTCAGGATGGCTTGCGCGGCCTTGGCCGGATCGCCGGGCTGCTTGCCGCTGCGGGCGGCGCGGGTGGCGCGGATCGGATCGAACAAGGCGTCGTAATCGGCGATGCTGCGCGCCGAGCGCACCATCGAGCGGCCGGCCCAGTCGGTGCGGAACGAACCCGGCGCCACGGCGGTGACGTGAATGCCGAACTGGCGCACCTCCTTGCCCAGCGTTTCGGAGATGCCTTCCAGCGCGAACTTGCTGCCGGCGTAGTAGGCGATGCCCGGCATGGTGATGAAGCCGCCCATCGACGTGATGTTGATGATGTGGCCGCGCCGGCGCTGGCGGAACAGCGGCAGGAAGGCCTTCATCATCGCCACCGCGCCAAACACGTTGACGTCGAACTGGCGGCGCATCTCGTCCAGCGGCGATTCCTCCATCACGCCCTCGTGGCCATAGCCGGCGTTGTTGACCAGTACGTCCACCGGGCCGACGCTGGCCTCGGCCCGGGCCACGGCGGCGTCGATGGCGCCGAAGTCGGTCACGTCCAGCACGCTGGCGTGGGCCTGGGGATGCAGGGCGTCGAATTCGGCGCGCGCCTGCTCGTTGCGCACGGTGCCGATGACGGTGTGGCCGGCGGCCAGCGCCGCTTCCGCCAGCGCGCGGCCGAAGCCGCTGCTGACGCCGGTGATAAAGAAGGTCTTGCTCATGGTGATTCCTTTGCAGTCAGTCGAGGCTGCCATGGTAGGTGCGGCGACGGCTGGCGGCCATGCCGGAAGCTCTGCTTCATTTGCCTGATTCTCTGAGCGGGTACAATTCCCCCATGAAAAATCGCATCGTCACCCTGATGGAGCGCCTGGCGCCGGTGGAGGGCTACAACCTGTCCGCCTTGCCGGATGTGCGCTTCCTGCGCTCTAACCGCCCGCTGGACCGGACCCCTGTGTTGTACGAGCCCGGCATCGTGATCGTCGGCCAGGGGCGCAAGCGCGGCTTTCTGGGCGGGCAGGAATATGTCTATGACGCCCGGCATTGCCTGGCGGTGTCGGTGCCGGTGCCGTTTTCCATGGAAACCGAAGCCAGCGCGGAGGCGCCGCTGCTGGCGATGTACCTGCGGCTGGATTTCCAGCTGACCGCCGATCTGCTGCTGGAACTGGAAGCGCAGGGGCAGTCCGTGCAGGCCGAGCCGCGCGGCATGCTGTCGACGCCGATGGACGCGCGCCTGACCGCGTCGGTGCTGCGCTTCCTGGAAGTGCTGCCGGAGCCGCTCGATCTGGCCATGCTGGGCCCGGCCTTGCTGCGCGAAATCTACTACCGCGTGCTGACCAGCGCGCAGGGCGCCGCCATGCGCGCGGCGCTGATGCAGCAGGGCCGCTTTGCCGCCATCTCGCGCACGCTGCGCAAGATCCATGCCGCGTTCAGCGAGGAGCTGGATATCGGCCAGCTGGCAAGCGAGGCCAACATGAGCGTGGCGACCTTCCATCATCACTTCAAGGCGGTGACCAGCACCTCGCCGATCCAGTACCTGAAGTCGACCCGGCTGCACCAGGCGCGCCTGCTGATGCTGCGCCACGAGATGTCGGTGGCCGCCGCCAGCGCCGAGGTTGGTTACGAGAGCGCGTCGCAGTTCAGCCGCGAGTTCAAGCGCCTGTTCGGCCTGAGTCCGGCCAAGGAGGTGGAGCGCATGCGGCAAACCTTTGCCATGCCGGACCCGCAGCCGTCGCCGGCATGGGTGGCGGCCCATTAGGCAGACCGTCAGGCGGCGAAGCGCGCCGGCGTGGTGCCGAGAATCCGGCGGAACAGCGCGATGAAGCTGCTGACGCTGTCGTAGCCGAGGCTGAGCGCCACCGTGGTGACGGAGGCGCCGCCGTTCAGCAATTCCATGCCTTTCTGCAGGCGCGCCACCTGGCGCCACTCGACCACCGACATGCCGGTTTCGTTGCGGAAATGGCGGGTCAGGCTGCGGCGCGACCAGCCCAGCTGATCCGCCCAGGCGTCGAGGTCGGTTTCATCGGCCGGGTCTTGCGCGATCGCCGCCGCCATCGCCAGCAGACGCGGGTGGCGCGGCATGGTCAGGTGCAGCGGATCGGGCTGCGCCGCGCGCATCTCGTCGAGGAACACCGTCATCAGGCGCAGGCCGGCGGCGTCGGGCGGCGTGCCGTGCGGCCAGCGGCACATGCGCTCCAGCAGCGATACCGCCAGCGGCGACATGCGCAGCGCCAGCGATTGCTCTGGAAAGCCGGCGCACAGCGATGGCGCGATGTGGATGGTGTGGCCGGCCAGGCCGGGCTTGAGCGTGTTGCCGTGTACGCTGGCGGTGTGCGGCATGTAGGGCGGAATCCAGCCCAGCCGTCCGGGGGGCAGCACCTGGCGGTTGCCGCCGGCCTCGACCAGGATCACGCCCTGCGCCGGAATGTACATCTGGCCTTCCGGATGGTGGTGTGTCAGCTTGGTCTTGCCGATGCCGCCGTCGGTATGCTGGGCGGCGACGTAGATGGGCAGGTCGTCGCTCAGCCGTTTATCGCCATAGTAATTGCTCATGTTGTGGCCCGATCGCGTTATCAGTTGTCCTCTGGCGGTTAGCTGTGGTGGCATTTTACAGGCAATCTACAGCTTTCATCCAGCGCGGGGAACACGCATGACTGCAATCGATACGGAAGGCGTACTGGAACTGGTACGCGAGCTGGGCGCCGACCTGTGCGCCAGCTTCTGGCGCCGCGCGCCGGCATTGACCATGCGCGAGGTGCTGGCCGCCAGCGACCGCCTGCAGCGCGCGCTGGCGGCCGACTACCCGGACATCGCCTGGGCCGACGGTCAGCTCAGCGAGGAATACGCGCGGCGCGGCGAATACTGGATCGGCGACGCCGTCGACGGCGCCGCGCACTTCCTGCGCGGCATTCCCAACTGGTGCATGTCGCTGACGCTGATGCGCGAGGGTGTGCCGGTCTTCACCGTGATCCACGACGCCATGCATGACGAGCTGTTCCATGCGTTGCGCGGCCATGGTGCCTGGTACAACGGCCAGCCGCTGCGCGTCAGCGCCGACCGCCAGCAGGGGCTGATCGCCACCCGCAGTCTCGGCCCGACCTCGCTGCAACTGGCGTACGTGGCGGCCGGCCGGCTCGACGGTTTCTGGCAATACGGCGCGGACGGTTGTTACAGCATCGGCGGCACGCTGCTGCTGCACGAGGCGGGCGGGTTGGCGACGCAGGCCGATGGCCAGCCGTACCGCCTGACCTCGCCGAGCATTGCCGCCGCGCCGCCCGGCGTCCACGCAGCGGTGCTGCGTTGCCTGCGCGGGCGCCTGGCGGCATAGCACGTCCGGCTCACTGTTTGTTGCCGCCCTTGGCCGATTGCTCGGCGCCTGTGCCGCGGATTCTTTCCGCATTGGCGCGGGCGGCGGACTGGCGGCTCTCGCCGCCCTTGCGGCCGATGGCGGCCATGTGCTCGCGGTCGCGGCTGACGGCCTCGCCGCCTTTCTGCCCGGCGCGGCGCGCCTCCTCGGAATCGAATTCGTGCGCCGTGCCTTTCTGGTGGGCGGCCTGGCCGCCCTTGCTGGCGATGGCGCGCTGGGTGGCTTCGTCCATGGCGGCGAAGCCGCGCTTGGCCGCGCCCTTGGGTTTGTCGTTTGTCGTGTTACTGGCCATATAAACCTCCGTCTGAAAGGAAAAGAAAACAGCAGCGCGTCTGCTGTTCTGTGTGGTTAGAGTTGCAAGGTTGACGGAAGTTCCAGTTAGTGACGCAGCTGGCTGCCCGGCTGGAAGCGCGCCAGTTGCTCGGCGGCGCGGGCGGTCTGGGTGGCGGCCTCGCGCAGCATGTTGTCGGCCATGGCGCTGGCGGACTTGCGCACGGCCGGCATGCGGTCGGCGGCGGTTTGCGAGGTGGCGGCGTGACAACGGCTCAGCACCTCGGACACGCGGCGCTGGTAGGTGGTGAACGCCGGGCTGCCGGGCGTGAACTGGGCCGCCATGGCCGAGCCCAGCTGGCTGGTGTCCCTGCTGGCCATCAGGCGCTGGGTATTGGCGCCGGCCTCGGCAATCAGGTCGCGGCCCAGTTGCAGATTCAGCTCGGTCAGGCTTTGCGTGGCGTCGAACCAGCACTGCGCCATGCCGACGTAGAGGTCGATCAGGTTGTCGCAGTGGGTGCGGAATGCGGGATTGGGGAGATGGGGAAACATGTGGAGTCCTCGGCGTGTTGGCGGTACAGGAATAGACGCCGAGGCGGGCGGAAGGTTCCGCAGTTTTACGGCGTGGCCACCTGCAGCACCAGCTTGCCGAAGTTTTTCCCTTCAAACAGCATGTTCAGCGCCGACGGGAAGTTTTCCAGGCCCTGCACCACGTCTTCCTTGCTCTTGATCTTGCCGTCCTTCATCCAGCCGGCCAGCGCGGCCACGCCGATGGGGTAGCGGTCGGCGTAATCGAAGACCACGATGCCTTCCATGCGCGCGCGGTTGACCAGCAGCGACAGGTAGTTGGACGGCCCCTTGACCGCCGTGGTGTTGTTGTACTGCGAGATGGCGCCGCAGATGACGATGCGCGCCTTCATGTTAATGCGGGTGAGCACGGTGTCGAGGATGTCGCCGCCGACATTGTCGAAGTAGACGTCCACGCCCTGCGGGCAGTGTTGCTTCAGGCCGTCCTTGACCGATGCGTTCTTGTAGTCGATGCAGGCGTCGAAGCCCAGTTCGTTGACGACGAAGTCGCACTTCTCCTGGCCGCCGGCAATGCCGACCACGCGGCAGCCGAGCTGCTTGGCGACCTGGCCCACGGTCTGGCCGACCGCGCCGGCCGCGCCCGACACCACCACGGTGTCGCCGGCCTTGGGCTGGCCCGATTCGATCAGGCCGAAGTAGGCGGTCATGCCCGGCATGCCCAGCGTGTTGAGGTAGGTGGTCAGCGGCGCCAGCTTGGGATCGACCTTGTGGAAAGCAGCGTGCTTGTCGTCGCCGGGGCCGGTCCAGTAGCGCTGCACGCCGGTGCCGCCCTGCACGTAGTCGCCGACCGCAAAGCGCGCCGATTTCGACTCGGTGACGATGCCGACGCCGCCGGCACGCATCACCTCGCCGATGTTGACCGGGCGGATATACGATTTGCCCTCGTTCATCCAGCCGCGCATGGCCGGGTCGAGCGACAGGTACAGCACCTTGATGCGGACCTCGCCGTCGGCCAGCGCGCGCAGCGGCTCCTCGACCTGTTGCCAGTCGCTGTCCTTGACCATGCCGACCGGGCGCGCAGCCAGGCGGAATTGCAGATTTGTCTCCATAGTTCCTCCTTGTAGTTCTACTATCATACCTAAAAAAGTACGTCCGTGCGGTTTATTTGCGTTTGCCGATTTTGTTATAAATTTTTCCGATTTTTTGCTACTTCGGCATTGTTGCTGGTGCTACCATCGTGGCCAGACTAGCGAATGGCGAAATGCGATGAGCACAAGGATGATCGGGCTGGGCATGGCGGTGGCAAGCGCCGACGGGCCAGCGGAAAATGACCAAAAAACGCAGCCCCGGGCGGCCTCGGTCGCCGATTGCGCCGGCTTTTTTCAGCAGCACGGCATCTCCACGCCCAGCGTGCTGTTCGACGACCTCCAGGACACCTATTATTTCGCCAAGAACCGCGCCGGCCAGTTCGTCTGGGGCAACCGGTTGCTGCAGGAGCAGCACGGCGTGGCCAGCGTGATCGGCCGTTCCGACCACGACTTCTTCCGCCACGACATCGCCGACCGCATCCGCGCCGACGATCTGCGGGTGATGGACAGCGGCGAGGCGGTCAAGAACAAGCTGGAGGTCATCGGCGGCAACAACGGCACGCTGACCTGGCTGCTCACCACCAAGGCGCCGCTGCGCGACCGCCATGGCGAGATCGTCGGCGTGGAAGGCTTCAGCCGCGACGCCCGCCGCTCGGAAGCGGCGCTGGCGCCGTTCCACGTGTTCAAAAGCTGCATCGAATACCTGCAAGCCCATCTGACCGAGGACATCAGCATCGAGCACCTGGCCAGCCTGTCGTGCATGTCGCTGTCGACCTTCGAACGCAAGTTCAAGCAGCATTTCTCGCTGACGCCCAAGCAATACATCCTGCGCATGAAGATCCACGAGGCCTGCCGCCTGCTGCCGGGCAACCAGAGCATCGCGCGCGTGGCGCTGGCCACCGGCTTTGGCGGCCAGAGCTATTTCACCAAGATTTTCCGCAGCGTGGTTGGCATCACGCCCAAACAGTACCAGCTGTCCCTGATCGCCTCCGGGCGCATGGGGACGGCCCGAAGGAGCAGTTGACCGCATAAACATCCCTGGAGGAGACATGTTGCATACCGAACGAGAGGCAAACGGACGCAGAGCCGCTCTCATCAAACTGGCCGCGCTGTCCGGCGTGGCCCTGTCCGGCGACGCGCTGGCGGCGCTGGCGCAGGCGCAAGACCCGTCGATGGCGCCGGGATTATTGAGCGGCGACGCGCTGGCGCTGACCGCCGTGCTGGTGGATCACATCATTCCCGCCACCGACACCCCGGGCGCGCTGGCGGTGGGGGCGCACCGCACCATCAGCCATCTGCTGCAGGCCTGCGCCACGGTGCAGCAGCGGCAGTCCTTTATGGCCGGGCTGGCGCGCGTCGACGCGCGGGCGGGGCAGCGCTTCGCCGCGCTGCCGGCCAGCCGCCAGGTGGCGCTGCTGCGCGCGATGGACGAGGGCAAGCCGCCGTTCGCCGCCGAGGACCGGCAGTTCTTCCGCGAACTGAAGTCCTACACGCTGTTTGCCTACTACACCTCGGAGGCGGGCGCCACCCGCGAGCTGGCATACCTGCCGGTACCCGGCGGATTCAAGGGCAATGTCCCGGTCCGCAGCACCACCCGCACATGGGCGATCTGATATGAGCCAGACAGCCTCTTTCTACATCAAGCAGAGCGCCGAGGTGTTTGACGCCATCGTGGTCGGCTCCGGCATCACCGGCGGCTGGGCCGCCAAGGAATTGTGCGAGCGCGGATTGCGCACGCTGATGGTCGAGCGCGGCCGCCCGGTCGAACACCGCAGCGACTACACCGGCGAAGGCGTGGACGAGTGGGCGCTGCCCAACCGCGGCCTGGTCGATGAAAAACTGGCGAGCGAACAGTTCTTCGAACAGCGCAAGTGCTATGCCTTTGACGACCACACCAAGCACTTCTTCAACAACGACCGCGATATGCCGTACAGCACGCCCGACGGCCGTCCGTTCAGCTGGATACGCGGCAACCAGCTGGGCGGCAAGTCGCTGATGTGGGCGCGCCAGTCCTACCGCTGGAGCGACCTTGACTTCGGCGCCAACGCCAGGGATGGCCATGGCGTCGACTGGCCGATCCGCTATGCCGACCTGGCGCCGTGGTACAGCCACGTCGAAAAGCACGTCGGCATCAGCGGCGCGCGCGAAAACCTGGCGGTGCTGCCGGACAGCGAATTCCTGCCGGCCTTCGAATTCAACACCGTCGAGGCGGCGATGAAGAAGAAATTCGATGCCGCCTTCGCGCCGGCGCGCATGATCATGGGCCGCTGCGCTCACCTGACCCAGCCGACGCAGCAGCACCTCGACGCCGGACGCGGCCAATGCCAGGCGCGCAGCATGTGCCAGCGCGGCTGCTCCTTCGGCGCCTATTTCTCGACCCAGAGCTCGACCTTGCCGGCCGCCGCCGCCACCGGTCGGCTGAGCATCGCCACCAATGCCATCGTCCACAGCGTGCTGTACGACCCGAACACCAACCGCGCCACCGGCGTGCGCGTGATCGACGCCGAGACCATGGAAAGCCGCGAGTTCCACGCGAAGGTGGTGTTCCTGTGCGCTTCGACGCTGGGCAGCACCCAGGTGCTGCTGAACTCGACGTCGGCAGCCTTCCCGACCGGCCTGGGCAACTCTTCCGGCGTGCTGGGCCATTACCTGATGGACCACCTGTTCGGCGCCGGCGCCCATGGCCGCGTGGAAGGCTTCGAGCACGATTACTACTCGGGCCGGCGGCCGACCTCGCCGTACATCCCGCGCTTCCGCAACGTCACGGACCAGCATCCCCACTTCCTGCGCGGCTACGCGCTGGCCGGCGGCGCCGCGCGCGAGGGCTGGCAGTCGCAGGGATGGAAGCCCGGCTTCGGCAAGGAATACAAGGCCATGATACGCAAGCCGGGGCCGTGGCATTTCGGCCTGTCCGGCCAGGGCGAGATGCTGCCGCGCTACGAAAACATGGTCAGCCTGCATCCGACCAGGAAGGACAAGTGGGGCATGCCGCTGCTGCACATCGACTGCGCCTACTCGGACAACGACAACAAGATGCGCGAGGACATGGCTGACACCGCCGCCAACATCCTGGAGTCGCTGGGCGTCAAGGACGTCAAGAAGTCCGTCAAGCCGGCGGAGGAGTGGGCGCCGGGCCTGTCCATCCACGAGATGGGCACGGCGCGCATGGGACGCGACCCGCGCACCTCCATGCTGAATGGCCACAACCAGTCGCACGACGTGCCCAACCTGTTCGTGACCGACGGCGCCAGCATGTGCTCGGGCGCCTGGCAAAACCCGTCGCTGACCTTCATGGCGATCACCGCCCGCGCCTGCGCCTATGCAGTCGATCAACTCAAGCTTGGCAATATTTAAGGAATGACGATGAACGCAATCCAACGCAATGCCCTGACGCTGTGCCTGCTGATGGCGACCGGCGCCGCGCAGGCCGCCACCAATCCGCGCCTGGCGGTGCAACTGTGGTCGGTCAAGGACGAGATCAAGCAGGACTACGAGGGCACGCTGACCAGGCTAGCCGGGCTGGGCTTCCAGGGCGTGGAGTTTGCCGGCGAGTTCGGCAAATACAAGGACGATCCGGCCGGCCTGGCGGCTTTCCTGAAGAAAACCGGCCTGCAATGTGCCGGCGCCCACATGCATGTCGATAAACTGGACGCGGCCAATTTCAAGGCCACCACCGATTTCTACCGCGCGCTCGGCTGCAACCGCCTGATCATCTCGATGGACAAGCGCGGCGCCAGCAAGGACGGCACGGCCGACCTGGCCAAGGAACTGAGCGCCGTGTCGGCCAGGCTGGCCGGGCAGGGCATGCAGCTCGGCTATCACAATCACGAGCAGGAGATGCTGGGCCAGCGCGACCAGACCAACTGGGATTTGCTGGCCAAGAACACGCCATCCAACTTCGTGCTGCAGCAGGACGTCGGCTGGACCACCTATGCCGGCCAGGACCCGGTCTACTACGTGGACAAATATCCCGGCCGCACCGTGACCACGCACTTCAAGGCCAAGCTGGCCAAGGGCACCAGCGGCACGCCGATCATCGGCCAGGATCGCACCGACTGGAGCGGGCTGGCCAAGGCGGTGCGCAAGGTCGGCGGCACCGAGTGGATCATCATCGAGCAGGAGGAGTACCCGAACGGCATGGGCCAGCTGGACACGGTGGCGGCGTCGATGCGCGGCCTGCAGGCGGTGCTGGCCAAGCTGCCGGCGCAATAAGCGTATGAGCCTGTCCGTACGTTTCCAGCATATCGTCAAGGAGTTCGGCCCGGTGCGCGTGCTGCACGGGGTCGACTTCGCGCTGGCGGCTGGCCGGGTGTATGGCCTGCTGGGCGAGAACGGCGCCGGCAAGTCGACGCTGATGAAAATCCTGGCCGGCTACGAGCTGCCAAGCGGCGGCCAGTTGCTGGTCGATGGCGTCGAGCGGCGCTTTGCCGATGCGCGCCAGGCGGAGGCGCTGGGCATCGCGCTGATCCACCAGGAATTCAACCTGGCCGAGCACCTGACGATTGCGCAGAACATCTTCCTCGGCCACGAGCCGCGCCGGCACGGGCTGCTGGATCTCCAGGCCATGCACGCGGCGGCAAGCGCCTGCCTGCAGCAGGTTGGCCTCGACATCAGCCCCGATACGCGCGTGGCGGACCTGATCGTCGCTGAAAAGCAGCTGGTGGAAATCGCCAAGGCGCTGAGCCGCAAAGCGCGGCTGCTGATCATGGACGAGCCGACCGCCAGCCTGTCTGCCGGCGAGACGCGCAAGCTGTTCGCGCTGATGGCGCGGCTGCGCGCCGAGGGCGTCACCATCATCTACATCTCGCACAAGCTGGACGAGATGGAGCAGCATACCGACGAGGTGGTGGTGATGCGCGACGGCCGTTTCGTCAGCCGCGCGGTCACCGCCGACATCGACCGCCACCAGATGGCCAACCTGATGGTGGGGCGCGAGGTGTCCGACATGTTCCAGCCCAAGCGCTTGCCGGCGGCGGACGCGCCGGTGCTGCTCAAGGTCAGCGGACTGAGCGCGCCAGGCTGGGTGGACGACCTGAGCTTCGAGGTACGCGCCGGCGAGATCCTCGGCTTCGGCGGCCTGGTCGGCGCCGGCCGCACCGAGGCCTTTGAGGCGCTGCTGGGCTTGCGCGCCCGTTCCTCGGCGCAGATCGTGCTGGGCGGCGAGCAGGTCGACATCCGCAATCCGCGCCAGGCCATGCAACACGGCCTGACCTACCTGAGCGAGGACCGCAAGGGCAAGGGCCTGCACGTCAACCTCGGCCTGCGCGAAAACCTGACCATGATGACGCTGGAGCGTGACGCCAGGCCGTGGCTGGACCTGAAGGGCGGACGCGCCGCGCTGGAACAAGCCATCGCGCAATTCGGCATCCGCCTGCGCGATATCGATTGCAAGGCCGGCGCGCTATCCGGCGGCAACCAGCAGAAGCTGGCGCTGGCCAAATACCTGCACAGCGATCCGCGCGTGGTGGTGCTGGACGAGCCGACGCGCGGTGTCGACGTCGGCGCCAAGCGCGACATCTACCAGCTGATCCACAGCCTGGCGGCGGAGGGCAGGGCGGTGATCGTCATCTCCTCCGAACTGATCGAACTGATCGGCCTGTGCCACCGCGTGGCGGTGCTGCGCGGCGGCCGTCTGCAAGCCATGCTGGACCACGACCATCTCACTGAAGAAGAACTGATTTCCCATGCCACCGATACTCACCACTAAACTTCCGTTCACCCTGCCGCTGCTGACGCGCCTGCGCGGCTACGGCCCGGTGCTGGCGCTGTTCCTGCTGTGCGTCGCCGGCGGCCTGCTGAACCCGGACTTCGCCACCCTCGACAACCTGATGAACGTGCTGACGCGCACGGCCTTCATCGGCATCATCGCGGTCGGCATGACGTTTGTGATCGTCTCCGGCGGCATCGACCTGTCGGTCGGCTCGATGGCGGCACTGATCGCCGGCGCCATGATCGTGCTGATGAACGCGGCGGCCGGCGCCGCGCAGCCTGTCAGCCCGCTAGTGACGGTGCTGCTGGGCGTGGCGCTGGCGTTGCTGCTCGGCGGTGCACTGGGCGGCGCGCACGGCCTGCTGGTGACGCGCGGGCGCATCGAACCCTTCATCGTCACGCTGGGTACGCTGGGCATCTTCCGCGCCACGCTGACCTGGCTGTCCGATGGCGGCGCGCTGACGCTGGAGAGCGGCGTGGCCGACGTCTACAGCCCGGTCTACTACCAGAATGTGCTGGGCGTGCCGGTGCCGGTATGGATCTTCCTGCTGGTGGCGGCTGGCGGCGCCGTGATCCTCAACCGCACTGCCTTCGGCGCGCACGTGCAGGCCATCGGCTCCAACGAGCAGGTGGCGCGCTATGCGGCGATCCGCGTCGACCGCGTCAAGGTCTGGACCTATCTGCTGTTGGGCGTGTGCGTGGCGATCGCCACCATCCTCTATGTGCCGCGCCTGGGCTCGGCCACGCCGACCACCGGCATCCTGTGGGAGCTGGAGGCGATCGCTGCCGTGGTGGTGGGCGGTACCTCGCTCAAGGGCGGCTCGGGCCGCATCCTCGGCACGGTGGTGGGCGCCATCCTGCTGTCGGTGATCGGCAACATCGTCAACCTGACCAGCATCATCAGCGTCCACCTGAACGCCGCCGTGCAGGGCGTGGTGATTATCGCCGTGGCCTTCATGCAGCGCGGCCGCCGCTAATTCTTTTCAACACAAGGAAGCTTCTATGATTTCGATGAAACGTCTTGCCGGCGCCTGCGTGCTGGCGCTGCTGGCCGGCACCGCGGCCGCCGCCGAGAAAGTCACGCTCGGCGTGGCGATCCCGACCGCCACCCATGGCTTTACCGGCGGCATCGTCTGGTGGGCCAACCAGGCCAAGAAGGAACTGGAGGCGGCCAATCCCACGCTGAAGATCATCATCAAGACCGCCGCCAGCACGCCGGAACAGGCCAACCAGTTGCAGGACATGCTGGTGGTGAACAAGATCAACACGCTGGTGATCTTCCCGTTGGAATCGGCATCGCTGACGCAGCCGGTGGCGCAACTGAAGAACAAGGGCGTGTACGTGACCGTGGTGGATCGCGGCCTGACCAACCCGGCCGCGCAGAATGCCTATGTGGCCGGCGACAACACCGCCTTCGGCAAGCTGCCGGCGGAATACCTGGGCAAGAAGCTGGGCGGCAAGGGCAATATCGTCGTGCTGCGCGGCATGCCGAGCACGCTGGACAACGAGCGTGTCGATGCCTTCCACGCCGCGCTCAAGGCCTATCCCGGCATCAAGGTGCTGGACACCAAGTACGGCAACTGGAACCGCGACGACGCCTTCAAGGTCATGCAGGACTACCTGACCCGCTTCAAGCAGATCGACGCCGTGTGGGCGGCCGATGACGACATGGCGATCGGCGTGCTGAAGGCCATCGAGCAGGCCAAGCGCACCGACATCAAGGAGGTGTTTGGCGGCGCCGGCTCGAAGAGCGCGGTGAAGAAAATCATCGATGGCGACAAGCTGGTGCAGGCCGACGTGTCCTATTCGCCCAAGTTCATCTACGACGCCATCAAGATGACCGCCACCGCGCGGCTGAAGGGCGAGGCCTTGCCGGCCAAGACCATCATCCCGTCGACGCTGATCACGCGCGACAACGCCAAGCAATTCTACTTCGCCGATTCGCCATACTGAACAGGAGCCGCGCATGAAAACCATCAAGGGCCCGGCCATCTTCCTGGCGCAATTCATGGGCGATGACGTCCCGTTCGACAACCTGGCCAACCTCGTCGGCTGGGCGGCCGGGCTGGGCTACAAGGGCATCCAGCTGCCATGCGATCCGCGCCTGTTCGACCTGGAGCTGGCGGCCGACAGCCAGGCCTATTGCGACGACATCCGCGGCCTGCTGGCCTCGCACGGCTTGCAGGTTTCCGAGCTGTCCACGCATTTGCAGGGGCAACTGGTGGCGGTGCATCCGGCCTACGACGCGCTGTTCGACGGCTTCGCCGCGCCGCGGGTGCGCGGCAACCCGGCAGCGCGCCAGGCCTGGGCCACCGACCAGCTACAACGCGCCGCGCGCGCTTCGCGCCGTTTGGGACTGACGGCGCACGCCAGCTTTTCCGGTGCGCTGGCCTGGCCTTATTTATATCCGTGGCCGCAGCGCCCGGCCGGCCTGGTGGAGGAGGCGTTTGCCGAACTGGCCCGCCGTTGGCTGCCGATCCTCAACGCCTTCGAGGATGCCGGCATTGATCTGTGCTACGAACTGCATCCGGGCGAAGACCTGCACGATGGCGTCACGTTCGAACGTTTTCTCGACGCGGTCGGCGGCCATCCGCGCGCCAGCATCCTGTACGACCCCAGCCACTTCGTGCTGCAGCAGCTGGATTACCTGGCCTTTATCGACATCTACCACGCGCGCATCAAGGCCTTCCACGTCAAGGACGCGGAGTTCCGGCCGGACGGGCGGCAGGGGGTGTACGGCGGCTACCAGGGCTGGACCCAGCGGGCAGGGCGCTTCCGCTCGCTGGGCGACGGCCAGATCGACTTCAAGGCAATCTTCTCGAAGATGGCGCAATACGATTATCCGGGCTGGGCGGTGCTGGAATGGGAATGCGCGCTCAAGCATCCCGAGGATGGCGCGCGCGAGGGCGCCGACTTCATCCGCAGCCACATCATCCGCGTGGCCGAGCGCGCGTTTGACGATTTCGCCGGCAGCGGCGCCAACCTGCGCCAGGTGCGCGCGCTGATGGGACTGGAGAACTGAGATGGCCACACCACGACGACTGAGACTGGGCATGGTGGGCGGCGGCGAAGGCGCTTTCATCGGTGCCGTGCACCGCATCGCCGGCCGGCTGGACGATTGCTACGAACTGGTGGCGGCCAACCTGTCCGGCAACGCCGAGCGGGCGGCGGCCAGCGCCGCCGGCCTGCGGCTGGACCCGGCGCGCAGCTATGCCGACTACCAGACCATGGCGCGCGCCGAAGCGCAACGGCCGGACGGCATCGACGTGGTGGCCATCGTCACGCCCAACTACCTGCACGCGCCGATGGCGACCGCCTTCCTGGACGCCGGCATCCACGTCATCTGCGACAAGCCGCTGGCCATTTCGCTGGCCGAGGGCGAGACGCTGGCGGCACTGGCGCGTCACCATAACAAGGTATTCGCGCTAACCCACGTCTACGCCGGCTATCCGATGGTGCGCCACGCGCGCGCCATGGTGGCGGCCGGCGAGATCGGCGAGGTGCGGCTGGTGCAGGTCGAATACGCGCAGGACTGGCTGGCCGAACCCGCCAACCAAAGCGCGGAATTCCAGCGCACCAACTGGCACAACGATCCGCGCCGCGCCGGCCCCAACGGCTGCCTGGGCGATATCGGCAGCCATGCCTACCATCTGGCCGGCTACGTCAGCGGCATGCTGCCGGACGAAGTGCTGGCCGAACTGCACGCTTTCACGCCCGGCCGCGTGCTGGACGACCACGTGCAGGTCATGCTGCGCTACCCCAACGGCGCGCGCGGCATGCTGTGGAGCAGCCAGATGGCAACCGGCTGCGAAAACGGCCTGCGCCTGCGCGTGTTCGGCAGCAAGGCCAGCCTGGCGTTTTCACAGGAGGAGCCGAACGAGCTGTGGCTGACGCCGCAGGGCGGTTGCGCCCAGCGGCTGACGCGCGGCCGGGTGCGCAGCGAGGCCGCGCTGGCGGCCACCCGCGTGCCGTCCGGCCATCCGGAAGGCTACCTGGAGGCGTTCGCGCAGCTGTACCGCGACGCCGCCGCGCACATCCACGCGCTGGACGCCGGCCAGGCGCCGCCCGCGCTGGCCTGCGCCATGCCGGACGTGAACGATGGCGTCGCCGGCCTGCGCTTCATGGCGGCCGTGATGGAAAGCCATCGCCAGGGCTCGCGCTGGCTGCGGTTTGCGTAAGCCAGGCATTTGCAATTTTTGTCAACCCCGGCCAGCCGTGCGACAATAGACATCTTTTGTCCAACTTTCTCACGGCAGTCATGAGCAATCCCGAATACATCCTGACTCTCTCTTGCCTGGATCAGCGCGGCATCGTGCATCGCGTGTCGGGCTTCCTCGCCGACCACGGTTGCAACATCATCGACTCGGCCCAGTTTGGCGACAGCGAATCGAAGCTGTTCTTCATGCGCGTGCATTTCGCGGCCGAAGACCAGAACATCAACGATGATCTGCTGCGCGCCGACTTCAGCCTGCTGGCCGCCGACATGAAGCTGGACTGGGAACTGCGCGACGCCCACTACAAGCCGCGCGTGATGCTGATGGTGTCCAGGATCGGCCACTGCCTGAACGACCTGCTGTTCCGCTACAAGAGCGGGCTGCTGCCGGTGGAGATTCCGGCGATCGTGTCGAACCACATGGACTTCTACCAGCTGGCTGCCAGCTACAACATCCCGTTCCACCACCTGCCGCTGGCCGCCGGCGCGCCGCTGCAGGACAAGCTGGCGCAGGAAGCCAAAATCATTGAGCTGATGAACACGCACAAGATCGACCTGGTGGTGCTGGCGCGCTACATGCAGATCCTGTCGCCGGGCCTGTGCGCGGCGCTGAAGGGCAAGGCGATCAATATCCACCACTCGTTCCTGCCGAGTTTCAAGGGCGCCAAGCCGTACGCGCAGGCGCACCAGCGCGGCGTCAAGCTGATCGGCGCCACCGCGCACTTCGTCACCGGCGACCTGGATGAAGGCCCGATCATCGAGCAGGACGTCGAGCGCGTCGATCACGCGATGGACGCGGAAACCCTGTCGGCGATCGGCCGCGACGTCGAGTGCGTGGTGCTGGCGCGCGCGGTCAAATGGTTTGTCGAACACCGCATTTTGCAGAACGGCGAGAAAACCGTCGTATTCAAGTAATTCAAGAGATTCACATGGCACTCAAAGCAACCATCTACAAAGCAGAACTGTCGATTGCGGACATGGACCGCAATTACTACGAAACGCATCAGCTGACGCTGGCGCGCCATCCGTCCGAAACCGACGAGCGCATGATGGTGCGCCTGCTGGCCTTCGCCATTCACGCCAACGAGGCGCTGACGTTCACCAAGGGCCTGTTCGATGTCGAAGAGCCGGACCTGTGGCAGAAAGACCTGACCGGCGCCATCGAACTGTCGATCGAAGTCGGCCAGCCGGATGAGAAAGTGATCCTGAAAGCCTGCGGCCGCTCCGAGCACGTCTACGTGTACAGCTACGCCGCCACCAGCCACATCTGGTGGAAGGGCCTGGCCAACAAGGTCGAGCGCTGCAAGAACCTGACCGTGGTGGACCTGGACGCCGCCGCCACCGAGCAACTGGCCGCCATGGCGCAACGCACGATGCAGCTGCAATGCACCATCCAGGACGGCCAGATCTGGCTGACGGACGGCGCCAGCACCGTCGAAATCGCCCGCACCGTGCTCAAAGCTGAGCGTTAACGAAGCGTTTTCAATTATCGTGATTTTTCGTTAGTTTTCCCCAAGGAACTTTGGTTATAATCATCTCAAGTTTCTTTTGGGGAATAATGAGGATTATGGCAAAGGCGCTCACTGAAGGCAAAATTATGGCGGCCCTCGATTGGGCTTACGATAAGGCGGTCAACGGCGTAGCCGGTCTGGATTCGGCCGACGAGCTGGCGAACGATTATCTAAAACAGGACGGCACGCTGGAGGATCAGGTTAATTCGCTGATCCGCTGGCAAAACACCAAGGCCGGAACCTCCGGCTTCCTCAGCGGTCTTGGCGGCGTGCTCACCATGCCAATCACCATCCCTGCCAATATCACCAGCGTTATGTATGTCCAGATTCGCATGATCGCCGCCATCGCCAAGATGGGCGGGCACGATCTGCAGCAAGACCAGGTTAAGTCGCTGGTCTATGTCTGCCTGCTTGGGAATGGCGCCAAGGATGTGTTGAAGGATATCGGCATTGTGGTAGGGCGCAAGCTGACCGAAAACGCGATCAAGAATATCAGCGGCAAGACTATTACCGCGATCAACCAGAAAGTCGGCTTCCGGCTGTTAACCAAGTTCGGGGAGAAGGGGGCCATCAACTTGGGCAAAGCGGTCCCGTTGTTGGGCGGCCTGATCGGCGCCACGTTCGACTCGGTTACCACCAACACCATCGGTAATGTTGCGCGTAATACGTTCATTCCATCTCACCCTGCGGAAACCATCAAATGAAAAAAGATTCGATCAATATTCTTGAGCTGTTGCAAGAGCTAGACAGTGGCTTCACAGACGAACAGAAAAAACGCATCGAGAAAAAAATCGACGAGCTGCTCTCGTATACCCCTCGTATCGGTGTGTTCGGCAAGACGGGCGTAGGCAAGTCTTCCTTGTGCAACGCGCTATTTGGCGAGGACATCTGTGAGGTGTCGGACGTCGAGGCTTGCACGCGTAGCACACAGGACGTGATCCTGAAGATGGGTAAGGGGAAGGGCATCACGCTGATTGATGTGCCAGGCGTCGGCGAAGATCAGCGACGCGACGAGGAATATTCGGCGCTCTACCAGAAATTGCTGCCAGAGCTGGATGCCGTGCTGTGGGTGCTAAAAGCGGACGACCGCGCCAATTCGGTTGATCTTGAGTTCTACAACAATGTTGTCAAACCTCAGTTACAACAAGGTAAGCCCTTTATCGTGGTGCTGAATCAGGTCGATAAAATAGAACCGTTCCGTGAGTGGGATGAAGCAGCGCGGCGCCCTGGTCCCAAGCAGGCTAGCAATATAGACGCCAAGATCTCGGTGGTGGCGGCCAATTTTGGCTTGAAAAAATCGCAGATCATGGCCGTCTCGGCCGAAGAGAAATTTGGTTTGAGTGGCCTAGTCGATGAAATTATCTTCTCGCTGCCAGACGATAAGAAGCTGGCGGTGGCGCGCGAGGTAGCGGCTGAAAACCTGTCAGCAGCTGCGCGCGCGGAAGTTAAAGAATCCACCACCAAGGTAATTGGCCGGGTGATTTCCGGTGCGACCAAGGGGGCGGCCCTCGGTGCCAAATTTGGCGTCCCCGGCGCCATCGTCGGCGGCCTGATCGGCGGTATTGGCGGATTCTTCGGTATCTGGTGATGAAGCCCGCGCTGGCGTGCACCGTCAAGCTTATCCGTTCGATTGACGACCTGGTGTCCCACTGCGACGCCTTCAATTTTTTGCAGGACGGGCTGCCGATGCCGGCCTCTGCGTCTCGATGGCGTCGCGGCCGCGAAGTGTCGGAAGATCTGCAGGTGATCGTGATGGGTAAATCCGGCTATGGCAAGTCGACCACACTCAATAGTCTGATTGGCGAGGTTGCCTTTGATACCAGCGATACCGAGGGCTGTACCCGCATCATGCAGTCGGTGGAATTCAAATTCCCCTCTGCTGTGGGCCTGCATTATTTTTCGTTGGCCGATTTGCCCGGTATCGGAGAGAATCCGCAGCTCGACGCGGAATACATTGAACTCTATCGCGCCGCGCTGGAGAAAGCCCATGCGGTGATTTACTTTATGCGGGCCGACCAGCGCGACTACGCTGTCGACGAGTGGGTTTTCGGCGAACTGTTTCAACAGCGCGCTGAACGCGCCAAAGTGATCGTCGCGTTGAACGCGATCGACAAAGTCGAGCCGTTGAATCGTCGGCAACCTGTGGAAATCAGCGTGGATCAGTGGAACAACGTCGACCTGCGCATCGCCGGTATCAGCAAGAAGCTGAAACTGGCGACGACAGCGATTGTTCCTATCTCGGCAACAGCACAGATCAATACGCACCGGCTCGTGGCAAGGTTAAGTAAATTGTTGCTGCCGCACATGCAGCCCGGGTAACGCTACTTACTTCACCACCGCGCCGCCCTTCATCACCCACTGGACCTGTTCCAGTGCGCGCACATCCTTCAGCGGCTCGCCGTCCACGGCGATGAGGTCGGCGTACTTGCCGGCCTCGATGCTGCCCACCTTGTCGCTCCAGCCCAGCAGATCGGCCGCGTTGACGGTGGCGGTGCGGATCGCCTGCGCCGGTGTCATGCCCAGTTTGACCAGCACGGCGAATTCGCGCGCGTTGAGGCCGTGCGGGTAGACGGCGGCGTCGGTGCCGAAGGCGATCGGCACGCCGGCCTTGATGGCCTTGCCGATGTTGATGCGCGCCTGCGGCAGCACCA
The DNA here is from genome assembly GCF_013408245.1 of Duganella sp. 1224. Classification (GTDB taxonomy): domain Bacteria; phylum Pseudomonadota; class Gammaproteobacteria; order Burkholderiales; family Burkholderiaceae_D; genus Rugamonas. The sequence goes on along the minus strand of NZ_JACBYS010000001.1, from coordinate 2,443,333 downwards.
CCTTGGCCTTGTCCAGCAGCGGCTTGGGCAGCTTGATCGCCTCGGCGTTGTCGATCAGCCAGTCGCCCAGGTACAGCGTGGGCACCAGGTAGGTCTTGTGTTCCTTCATCAGCTTGATGCCTTCGTCGTCGATGTAAGAGCCGTGCTCGATCGAGTCGATGCCGGCCAGCACCGACAGGCGGATGCCGTCGCCGCCGTGCGCGTGGGCGGCGGCCTTGCGGCCGAGGCGGTGGGCGTCGCCGATGATGGCTTTCAGTTCTTCCAGCGTGTATTGCGAGGTGCGCGGGTCGTCGCCGAAGGACAGCACGCCGCCGGTGGCGCAGATCTTGATGACGTCGGCGCCGTACTTGATGTTGCGGCGCGTGACCTTGAGCGCCTCGTCAACGCCGTCGGCCACGCCGAGCGCGCTGGTCTTGTATTCCGGCGCATGCATGGTGTCGTCGCAGTGGCCGCCGGTGATGCCGAGCGGCGGGCCGGAGGCGAGGATGCGCGGGCCGGGCACCTCGCCGTCGTTGATGGCGTCGCGCAGGCCGATGTCGGTATAGCCGTCGGCGCCGACGTCGCGGATGGTGGTGAAGCCGGCGCGCAGCGTGGTCAGGGCGTTGTGGGCGCCGGTCAGCGTGATGCGCGGGATCGATTTGGCGATGATGCCGTAGCCGGCATCTTCCGGGCGGCCGGTGATGTGGGTGTGGCTGTCGATCAGGCCGGGCAGCAGGGTCTTGTTGCCGAGGTCGATGATGGTGGCGCCGGCCGGGATGGCGAGGTTGCCACCGGCGGCGGTGATGCGCTCGCCGTCGATCAGCACCACGGCGTTGTCGATCAACGTGCCGTTGCGCACGTCGACCATGTGCGCGGCCTTGACGGCGGTGATGCCGGCGGCGCTGGCCGTGGCGGCGCAGGCGAACAGGAGGACGGATGAAACGATCGCTTTCAAGTGTATTTCTCCTTCTTGTGAGGTTTTGTTGAGGAGCGCCAAACCAGGCCCGTCACCAAGCGTACTCGGCAACGGGGGCGAAAGCTAGAATATTTTTCATGAACGCCCGCGCCGACAATCTGTACAAGCAGTTATTCGCCCATCCGGAAATCGTGCGCGACCTGGTGGCCGGTTTTCTCAGCGCAGATTGGGCGCGGGGCTTGACGGTGGAGGCGCTGGAACGCGTCAACGCCAGCTATGCCAGCGATCACGGCCAGGCGCGCCATGACGATGTGGTGTGGCGGGCGCGGATTGGCGGCGAGTGGGTGTATGTCTACATTCTGCTGGAATTCCAGGCGCGGCCGGATAAGTGGATGGCCTTGCGCATGCAGGTCTACGTGGGCTTGCTCTACCAGGATCTGGTGGCGCAGCATAAGCTCAGCAAGCATGGCAAGCTGCCGCCGGTGCTGCCGCTCGTGCTGTATCACGGCCGCAGTCCCTGGCGCGCCGCCACCAGCTTGACCTCGCTGATGTTGCCGGCGCCATTTGGGCTGGAGCGCTTTCAGCCGGGCCAGCAATATCTGCTGATCGACCAGCACCACGGTACCGCGCGGGCCGATGTCGTCAGCCTGTTGTTCCGCTTGCTGGATGCCGCCACGGATCCGGAACTGCGCGAGGCGCTGGATCTGCTGGCGGAGCGCATACGGGAGCGTGACATGGACGCGGTCCGTGACCGCCTGACGCGCTGGATTCAGTTCACCTTGCAGGACGCCGCAGTGGAGACTAGCATGGATCTTGAGGAGGCATTCACCATGAAAATGCGCAGAAAATTCTCATACGACGAAATGTTCGACCCCGGAATGTTTGAACGTCCGATCGCCAAGGCACGCGAAAAAGCAATTGTGGAAGGACTGCAGCAAGGGCGGGAAGAGGGATTGAAGCAGGGACTGCAGGAAGGCCTGGAGCAAGGCTTGGAGCAAGGCTTGGAGCAAGGCCTGCAACAAGGTTTGGAGCAAGGCCTGCAACAAGGTTTGGAGCAAGGTCTGGAACGTGGCCTGGAGCAGGGGCTTGAACGTGGCCTGGAGCAGGGACGCCGCGAAGGGCAGCGGCTGGCGCTGCGGAGTTTGGTGTGTAGCTTGATTGGTGACGCGATGCCACCCGAAGTGGCGTCGCGTGTTGCAGTCGCCGATGTGGATCAGCTGAACCGCTGGATCAGGGCGCTATTTGATGGCGCCAGCCCCCGGCAGTTGTTTGCCGAGGGCTGAGACAAAAGCTTACACGCCCAGCAGCGATACCGACTTGGTGTTCAGATACGCTTCCAGCGCCTCCGGGCCGCCTTCCGAGCCATAGCCCGAATCCTTCACGCCGCCAAACGGCATCTCGGCGCTCGGGGTGGCGGGCTGGTTCAGCCACAGCATGCCCACCTCCACATTGTGCATCAGCTGATGCGCGTTCTTGATCGACCGGGTGAACGCATAGCCGGCCAGGCCAAACGGCAACCGGTTGGACTCGGCAATCGCCTCATCCAGCGTATCGAAACCGCGTATCGCCGCCACCGGGCCAAACGGCTCGTCGTTGAACACGCTGGCGTTCAGCGGCACATCGGCCAGAATGGTCGGCGCGAAGAAGTTGCCCTCGCTGCCCACGCGCAAACCACCGGTCGCCACATTGGCGCCCTTGGCGCGCGCATCCTCCACGAACTGCGTCATGGCCGCCACGCGGCGCGGATTGGCCAGCGGCCCCAGCGTCGTGCCTTCCACCAGGCCGTTGCCCAACTGCAGACGCTCGGCGTGCGCCACCATCGCGCGGGTGAATTCCTCCTTGATGCTGTTATGCACCAGGAAGCGGGTCGGCGAGATGCACACCTGGCCGGCATTGCGGAACTTGGCGCCGCCGGCTGCTTCCACCGCCAGCGCCACGTCGGCGTCTTCCGCCACGATCACCGGCGCGTGGCCGCCCAGCTCCATCGTCACGCGCTTCATGTGCGCGCCGGCCAGCGCGGCCAGCTGCTTGCCCACCGGCGTCGAACCGGTGAAGGTCACCTTGCGGATCACCGGGTGCGGAATCAGGTAGTTGGAAATCTCGGCCGGATTGCCGAACACCAGGCCTACCGTGCCGGCCGGCACGCCGGCATCGATGAAGCACTGGAACAGCGCGGCCGGCGAGGCCGGGGTTTCCTCCGGCGCCTTGCACAGGAAGGAGCAGCCGGTGGTCAGCGCCGCGGCCAGCTTGCGCACCACCTGGTTGATCGGGAAGTTCCACGGCGTGAACGCCGCCACCGGGCCGACCGGCTCCTTCAGCACCAGCTGCTGCGCCGCCGGATTACGCGACGGCACGATGCGGCCATAGACGCGCATGCCCTCGGCCGCGAACCAGTCGATGATGTCGGCGCCAGCCATCGCCTCGGCGCGCGCCTGGGCCAGCGGCTTGCCCTGTTCCTGGGTCAGCAGGCGGGCGATCTCGTCGGCGCGGTCGCGCAGCAGGGCCGCGGCGCGGCGCAGCGTGGCGGTGCGCTCGAAGGCCGGCACCTTGCGCCAGGCCTCGAAACCTTTCTGCGCCGCGGCCAACGCGCGGTCCAGGTCGGCGATGCTGGCGTGCGCCACGGTGCCGATTTCCTTGCCGGTGGCCGGATTGACGACCGGAAGGGTCTTGCCGCCGACGGCGTCGGTCCACTCGTTGGCGATCAGGAGGCGGACGTTAGGGTAGTTGGTCGTAGTCATGCGAAATCTCCGGTAATGTCTGTCAAGGGCGCCCGTGCCGGCGCCGAATACCCGCTACTTTGCCAGAAAAACGATTACCCCGTGCGACCGCAGCCAATTTCCCTCTTCGCAATGATATATTTCATGCCATGAAAAAACATCTGTTCCAGGCCTGTGTGGCCCTTGCCATGCTGGCCGGCGCTGGCGCCCGCGCTGAACCGCCGGCCGGCCAAAATGCCCTGGCCGGGCCGCAAGTGCGGGTTGACGTCGGCGGCCGCAAGCTCAACCTGTATTGCACCGGCAAAGGATCGCCGACCGTGTTGTTCGAGGCCGATGCTGGCCGCGCTGGCTGGGACTGGTCGGCGGTGCTGCCAGCGGTGGCGGCGCGCACCCGCGCCTGCGTCTACGACCGCGCCGGCCTGGGCGCCAGCGATCCCATCATCCGCGCCGCCACGGTCGCCAACGCCAGCAAGGACTTGAGTTTTCTGGTCAGGAACACCCACCTGGAGGCGCCGTTCGTGCTGGTGGGCGCCGGCTATGGCGCGCTGGTGGCGCAGCAGTTCACCTGGCGCGCGCGCGGCGCGGTGGCCGGCCTGGTGCTGGTCGACCCGCTGCATGAAGACGCGCTGCCGGCCGACCGTGCCGCCCGCCTGGCGGGCGTGCTGGCCTGCCTGAACGCGGTGGAACAGGGCCAGACCGCCGACGGCTGCGCCTATCCGGCCAGCGGCATCAACGGCGAGATCGGCGCGGCGCTGGCGGCGGCCCAAGCCGCGCAAGCGCGCAAGCCCACCTACTGGCGCGCCCGCGCTTCCGAACTGGACAGTCTGGACACCAGCGCGGCCCAGGTGCGCAGCGCCCGCAAGCCGTTTGGCGATTTGCCGGTGGTGGAAGTGGCGCAAGCGCAAGCGCAAGCGGCGGCGATTACCGCCGCCGTGCAGCAATTGCTCGACAAGCTCAACTGATCAGAGCGGGGCGCCACCCAGGCGCTGGATGCTGCCGGAGCCCATGACGCTCTTGCTGATCTGCGGGTCGCCGTAGTAATGGATGTCGCCGGAACCGGCCACGCTCAGGTTCAGCGATTTTTTGGCCCACACGGTGGCCTGGCCGGAGCCGCCGATGCTGACCACGGCGTCGCGCGACTGCAGCTGGCCGACCTGCACCTTGCCCGAGCCGCCGATCGACACCTGCAGGCGCTCGGTGTTGCCGGCCGCCTTCAGGCTGCCGCTGCCGCCCAGTGCGATGGACACCGATTCGCTGTCCATCTGACCGATGTTGACCGAGCCCGAGCCGCCGACGTCGATGGTCAGCTTTTCGCCGCGCAGCTTGTCGGCGCTGACGTTGCCGGAGCCGCCGATGGACAGCTTGTCCAGCGTGCGCGCCATGACGATGATCTTCATGTTGCGGGTGTCGACCCGCAGGTTGTTCTTCGCCGGGCGGATCCGCAGCGTGCCGTCCTCGACCCGGGTTTCGATCAGCGGCTGGAGGTTGTCGTCGGTTTCAACGATCACGCCTTCGGTGTTGCCGAGGCGGATGTCGACGTCGCTGCTGATGCCGATCGACAGCGCGCTGAAGTGGCCGACCTCGCGGTTCTGCTTGACGATCTTGCCGCTGCCTTGCACGCGCTCGCCGCCGCCGAGCCAACTGAGCGGTCCGGCCTGGGCGACCATGACGGGGGCGGCGGCCAGCAGGCCGGCGGAGAGCAGCAGGGAAGTCAGGATGCGGCGGCGGATCATGGTGTTTCTCCTCAAAATCAGTTGTCTTGAGTATGCATGGTACGCAGCCGTGCCGGCGCGCGACACCGCGCTGCGACGGATTGCAGCCTGCGCGGCGCAGAATGCATGCAGCCGGGCCTGGGCTGCGCATGAGGTATCATTCGGCCTATGCTTACCATCACCATCAAACAGGGCAAGGAAAAACGCCTGCTGGCCGGCGACCTGCTGGTCTACGCCACCGCCATCGAGCGCGTCGACGGCCGCCCGCAAGAAAAGAACCAGCCCGGCGCCACCGCCGTGCTCCAGACCTCGTCGCGCCAGTTCATCGCGCGCGCCGCCTGGAACCCGAAATCCGACATCCGCGCGCGCGTCTGGAGCTACCAGCAGGACGAGCCGGTCGACCACGCGATGATGAAGCGCCGCGTGCGCGCCGCCATCGCCAAGCGCGCCGGCAGCGTGCGCGCCGCCGCCCCGACCGACCTGGTGCCGGTGATCCGCGGCGACGAGGACGGCCTGCCGGGCCTGCTGGTGGACAGCTGGGGCGGCACCGCCGGCTACCTGATCTGCCAGTTCCAGTCGGCCGGCGTCGACGCCTGGAAGGTGCCGATCGTGCAGGCCCTGCTGGCCGACACCGGCTGCCCCAACGTCTACGAGCGCTGCGACGAGCTGGTGCGCAAGGCCGAGGGCCTGCCGGTGTTCTACCGGCCACTGGCGGGCGAGGAACCGCCCGAGCATGTGCTGGTCACCGCCAACGGCGAACGCTTCAGTATGGATTTGCGCAACGGTTTCCGCTATCCCAAGCGGCGGGACTGAAAAAGTTTCGGTGTTGCAAGTTTTTCTCTTATAATCATCCGGCATCCACGGAGATTTGAGCAGAGATGGAACACTACCAATCGTCGCAAATTCGCACCCTGAGCTATATCGAGAACGAAGACCATCCGGTGTTCGGCACGCTCGTCGAGCAGATCCTGCACCTGCTGAACTCCAAGCTGATTTTCAGCGATATCCTGATCCACCAGAACAGCCCGTTGATGCTGCGCCAGCCCAAGGGGCTGGTGGCCGTCACCGACTCGCCCATCACGCGCGAGGAGTTGCAGGAATTCTTCGAGGTGGTGGAACCGAACTGGGCGGAGCGCATCCAGGACCGCGCCTTCGACCGCGCGGTCGACCTGCACACGGCGCGCATCCGCGCCAACTGCTTCAGCTTCCAGGGCCGCAAGCGGCTCGGTTGCGTGATCCGCCGCTTCCCCAAGGAACCGATGCCGCTGGCCAAGCTGGGCCTGGGTCAGCACGAGCAGAACTTCGCCAAGCTGACCAGTGGGCTGGTGCTGATCATCGGCGACACCTGCCAGGGCAAGTCGACCACCATCGCCTCCATGCTGGACGAGATCAACAAGCACCGCTCCGGCCACATCATCACCATCGAGGACCCGGTGGAAACCCTGATCCCGCAGCGCCAGTGCGTGATCACCCAGCGCGAGGTGGGCGCCGACGGCGACGTCGAGAGCTTTTATCTGGGCGCGCTGGATGCGCTGCGCGAGCGGCCGGACGTGATCGTCATCGGCGAAATCCGCGACGCCCAGACCGCGCAGGAGGCGCTGGCGCTGGCCGAAGCCGGTCCCCTGGTGCTGGCCTCGCTGCACGCGCGCTCGACCGAGCTGGGCTTGCAGAAGATGTTGCGCCTGCTGGGCAACACCGAGGCGCAGGCCCAGGCGCTGGCCCACGCGCTGCGCGGGGTGCTGTGCCAGGCGCTGCTGCCGGCCGTCAAGGGCGAGCGCTACTACCTGGCCACCGAGTGCCTGACCAATAATCCGCAGGTGACCGAGATGATCGCCAATGGCAAGATTTCCAACCTGCGCATCTGGATGGAAGACCAGCCGGGCGAGGGCTGCCACACGATGAACACGGCGCTGCACGCGTTGCTGGCCGAGGGCAAGATCTCGGTGCAGGACGCGCGCAACGCCACCACCGACCGCATCGGCTTCGTCGAGCCTTAATCGAGCGGCACGGCGCGGTAGCGGTTGACGTCTTTGCCGCTGACCGGCGGCGCATTGTTGCCCCACGCGCTGCGCAGGTAGGAGACGATCTGCGCCACTTCGGTGTCGTTCAGCGCGTGGCCGAACGGCGGCATGCTGTGCGGACGCGGATTGCCGGCGGTGGCGGGCGCGAAGCCGCCATTCAGCACGATGCGGATCGGATTGACGGCGTTGGTCATGGTCAGCGCCTGGTTGCCGGCCAGCGGCGGGTCGACCGGCGGCTTGCCGGCGCCGTCCGCGCCGTGGCATGCGGCGCAATGCTTTTCATACAGCTTGCCGCCGGCGGCCAGGAAGCCCACCGCTTCCGGCGCGCTGTCGCGCTCGAATGTCGCCGGCCTGGGCGCGGCCGGCAGCGCTTTCAGGTAGACGGTGATGGCGTGGATGTCGCTGTCGTCCAGGTATTGCAGGCTCTCCCTCACCACTTCCGCCATCGGCCCGAACACCGCCGCGCGCGGCGAGACGCCGGTTTTCAGCAGCGCGGCCAGATGGACTGGCTCCCAGTCGGCGCGCGTGTTGAGCGCCGGCGCGTACCAGCCTTGCGCCGGGATCATGCCGCCGGACAGGGTTTCACCCTCGGTCGCGCCGAGCGGGTTGCGCGCGCTGTGGCAGGCGCTGCAATGTCCCAGCCCTTGCACCAGGTAGGCACCGCGATTCCAGTCCAGCGATTGGCCGGTTTCGGGCAGGAACACTGCCGGCTTGAAGTACAGCACGCGCCAGGCGGCCAGCGCGATTTGCAGGTTGTAGGGGAAGCGCAGCTGGTGCGGCTGGTTGGCCTGGATGACGGCGGGCACCGTTTGCAAATAGGCGTAGAGGGCGTCGGCGTCGTCGCGCGTGATACGGGTGTAGTTGGTGTAGGGGAAGGCCGGGTACAGCAGGCGGCCGTCGCGCGACTGGCCATGGTGCAGGGCGCGCCAGAAGTCGTCGCGGGTCCAGGCGCCGATGCCGGTGTGCTGGTCGGCGGTGATGTTGGGGGCGATGACGGCGCCAAACGGCGTCTGCAGCGCGCGGCCGCCGGCGTAGGGCTGGCCGCCGCGCGCCGTATGGCAGCTCATGCAGTCGCCGGCCTTGGCCAGGTAGGCGCCACGGGCGATGCGCTCGTCGGCCGGGAGCGCGGCGGTGGCGGCCGACGGCGTGCTGGCGGGCGGGCGGCGGAACTGCAGGGCCAGCAGAACGAGGGCGGCGGCGGCGGCGAGCAGCGCGGCGGCAACAACGGCATAAACGATTTTCCTCATTTCGCGCCCCCGCTTGCGTCTCCGCGGGCGCCCGGTGCGCCGGTGGCGGGTGGGTAGCTGCCGCAGGCGATCGGCAGCGGCGTGGGGATGGTGGCGGCGGGGCGGGCGTTGGCGTCCGGGATCTGCTTGCTGAGCCAGGCGGAGAGGGCGGCCACGTCGCTGTCGCTCAGGCGCGCGGCGATGGTGGCCATGCAGTCAGGCGCGGTGGCGCGGCGCGTCTTGTTCTTCCAGTTGCCGAACTGGGCGTTGATGTAGTCGCTGGGCAGGCCCAGCAGGCCAGGTAGCGCCGGCTCGACGCCGGTCAGCGCCGCGCCATGGCAGCTGACGCACGCGGGAATCTGCCGCGCCGCGTCGCCCTGATGCACCAGCAGGTCGCCGCGCGCCACCTGCGCCGCCGACGCGCTGCTGCCGCTGCCGGGCGGTGGCGGCGGATAGGGCGGATGCTGCGCCGCGAAGTAGTCGGCAATCTCGCGCAGATAATCGTCCGACAGGTTGGCGACCATGTAGGTCATCATCGGATAATGCCGGTGGCCGTCACGGAAATGGCGCAACTGGTTGTACAGATAGCCGGCCGGCTTGCCGGCGATGCGCGGAAAGTAGGCGTCGCCGCGCTCCTTGACGCCATGGCAGGACAGGCAGGCGGCGATGCGCTGCGCCAGCGTGTCTGGCGGTGGCGGTGGCGGCGGCGGCGTGGCGGCCAGCGCAGCGGCGAGACCCAGTGCGGCAAAAATCGGCATACCCCTCCTTGTGCAGGCGGCGCATGGCGGCCGCTTGCCTAGGATATACCGGTTTTAGGCGGCTTTGGTAATTTGACAGCCTTGAGTGGCGGCAACTTGTTGCCCTGGCCTATCCAGTGGCGATAGACGCGCAAGGCCACCTGGGCATCGTCGGCCGCGTACAGGATCTGCTTTTCGTTCAGGCGCGGCAGCGCCCAGTTGGTGGTCGAAATCTTCTTTGACTTCTGCAGCTTGAGGCCGAAGAACTTGGCCACTGCTGTTTTCGCGCCCAGGTCGTTGCGCTGGCCCGGCGTGCGCAGCGCCACCGACATGTCGACGATGCCGGCGCAGCGGATATCCAGCTTGGCGTGCAGGCGCTTGACGTCGTCCGACAGGCCAAAGCCAATCTTCAGCGGCAGCGGCCGCTCCAGCACGGCGATCAGCATGGCGCGGATGTGCGGCTCGGTGCTGTCGCCGATCTGCAGCAGGTAGGCCTGCCTGTCGGTGGCGAACTGGATCAGGTGTGGCCCGGTCGAGGTTTCGCCGCGGGTGAAGGTGGGCTTGGATTCGGTATCGAAGCCGATGGCGTCGCACGCCAGCAGGGCGTCGCGCGCGGCGACGGCCTGTTCCGGCGTGACCACCATGCGCACGTCGGCGATGTCGATGCCGATGTACGGCGGCAGATCGTCTTCTGCCGCTGCCGCGGGCTGACGATCCAACTCAGCCCTTCTTGGAGAACTTCGCGGCCAGCTGGTTCAGCTTGTCGGCGCGCACGCGCGCGGCTTCCTCGGCGGCCTTGGCCTCGCGCTCGGCCTTCTTGCGCTCGGCTTCTTTCTTGAAACGCTCCTGCAGCACCTGGGTGGCGTGGGCGCGGTGGGTGTCGGTGACTTCGGCGCCCGGTTTGCCGTCGAGGTCGTGGCGCACCTTGGCTTTTTCCATGACTTTCAGATAACGCAGCGACCCGGTGTGGATGCCCAGCGCGGTGCGCATGGTTTTGCGGTCCAGGTCGGGCATGACCGCCAGCAGCTGCTTGTCGATCCCGATGGCCAGTGGCAGGAAATCGCGGAAAGCAGGGAACTGGGTTTGCAATTGTTTCAGCAGGCTGCGCGGGGTGTGGGCGGCAGGTGCCGGCGCGGAGGCAGCGGTAGCTGGCTCGTCGGCCGGAGGCTGGGGGGTAAGGCTAGTGTTCATCGACTTCATAGGTTAAGCAACAACCGTCAGCATATCATGCGGCCCATCGGATTGCAGTGCCTTTTAGACCACTGTAGCACTTTGCTCATGCTTAGGAAGGGGTTAAGCGCACGCGCGGACGTGCGTCGGCGGCGCAAAACGTGTATAATGCTCGACGCACCAACGGCAGGACGGTGTAATTCAGTTTGGTACAGGATGCGATTCGGATGGTCTGAACTAGGGCTTAGGCCCTTCTCATTTGCCCTTCTCATTCTTCCCTGAAAAGAGAAACAAGCCCGTGGCTGGATGCGGGCTTTTTTTATTCCGCAGAAATTCGTCAGCTAAATTACAACATTTCCACCCATGCGCACCGCTCGCGGTCGGCGCGGGGCGCGCTTTTTTGTCATTTTCCTGACGTATAGCATTGAGAGATTTCTAATGACAAAACCGAAAACTTTAACGTTGTCCGTCAAAAAGCCCGCCGCCCGCGCCAGCGCCGCGCCACTGGTGGTGCCGAAGACGACTCTATCTTATGTGATCGATAATGAAGAGGCAGCGAGCAAAGTTACGGTAGTCAAAAAGAAAACCCGTCTGAGCGCCGCCGCCGACGCCGCCGTGGCCGACGTGCAGAGCGCCGAGCTGGCCGACGCGCCGGCCAAGGCCGTCAAGGTGGCGCGCAAGAGCGCCGCCAGCGCCGTCGCCGACGAGGCGCCGGCGGTGACCGTCAAGGCCGCGCCGAAGTCCAAGCTGGTCAAGGCCAAGGCCGAGCCGGCGCCGGTGCTCGTCACCACCGCGCCGGCCGCGCCGGCCGTCAGCCAGGTGACCGACGCCGCCGCGCTGGCCGCGATCGACACCTCGGGCTACCTGCTGCCGGGCGTCAAGGTGCCGGGCCGCCGCGGCCGCAAGCCGTCCGAATTCACGCCGGAAAACGATGAGGTGGCGGCGCTGAACGCGGTCGAGCGCGCCGAGCTGAAGGCGGTGTCCAAGGCGCGCGAGCGCAAGGCCAAGGGCGACATCCTGGGCATCGATCCGAAGGCCAGCGCCGAGGAGCTGGAGAAGCGCCGTGCCCAGATCAAGAACCTGATCAACATGGGCAAGGAGCGCGGCTTCCTGACCTATGCCGAGATCAACGACCAGCTGCCGGAAAACATCATCGATCCGGAAGCGATCGAAGGCATCATCGCCACCTTCAACGACATGGGCATCGCCATCTACGAGCGCGCGCCGGACGCCGAGGCGCTGCTGCTGAGCGATAACGTGGCCACCGTGACCTCGGACGACGAGGTTGAGGCCGCCGCCGCCACCGCGCTGTCGACCGTCGATTCGGACTTTGGCCGCACCACCGACCCGGTCCGCATGTACATGCGCGAGATGGGCGCCGTGGCGCTGCTGACGCGCGAGGGCGAGATCGAGATCGCCAAGCGCATCGAGGAAGGCCTGAAGGACATGATCCAGGCGATTTCCGCCTGCCCGACCACCATCGCTGAAATCATCGCGCTGGCGGACAAGATCGAATCCGACGAAATGAAGGTCGACGACGTGGTCGACGGCTTTGTCGATCCGAACGAGGCCGCCGCCGCGCCGGCCGTCAGCGCCGCCGCCGAGGACGAGGACGAAGAGGACGTCGAGGACGAGGTCGAGGAAGAAGACGGCGACGCCGGCGGCGGCGCGGCCGGCTACTCGACCGAGCAACTGGCGCAGCTGAAAATCGCCGCGCTGGACAAGTTCGCCTTCATCTCGGCCCAGTTCGAAAAAATGCGCAAGGCCAGCGGCGGCTACGGCTCCAAGGCCTACGTGGCCGCGCAGGAAGCCATCTCGGCCGAACTGCTGGGCATCCGCTTCACCGCCAAGGTGGTCGAGAAGCTGTGCGACACGCTGCGCGGCCAGATGGAAGAAGTGCGTTCGATCGAACGCGCGGTGCTGGACCTGTGCGTCAACCGCTGCGGCATGCCGCGCGCCCACTTCATCAAGGTGTTCCCGGGCAACGAGACGGACCTGGACTGGGTCGATGGCGAAGTCGACGCCGGTTACCCGTACAGCACCGTGCTGGGCCGTAACGTGCCGGCCGTGAAAGAGCTGCAGCGCAAGATGATCGACCTGCAGGTGCGCGTGGCGCTGCCGCTGGCCGACCTGCGCAAGATCAACAAGCAGATGGCGGCCGGCGAGAAGCGCGCCCGCCAGGCCAAGCGCGAGATGACGGTGGCCAACCTGCGCCTGGTGATCTCGATCGCCAAGAAGTACATCAACCGCGGCCTGCAGTTCCTCGATCTGATCCAGGAAGGCAATATCGGTCTGCTGAAGGCGGTGGACAAGTTCGAATACCGTCGCGGCTACAAGTTCTCGACCTACGCGACGTGGTGGATCCGCCAGGCCATTACCCGTTCGATCGCCGACATGGCGCGCACCATCCGCGTGCCGGTGCACATGATCGAGACGATCAACAAGATGAACCGCATCTCGCGCCAGATCATGCAGGAAACCGGCAGCGAGCCGGACCTGGCGACCTTGGCGGTCAAGATGGAAATGCCGGAGAACAAGGTCCGCGAAATCATGAAGATCGCCAAGGAGCCGATCTCGATGGAAACGCCGATGGGCGAGGATGGCGATTCGCAGCTGGGCGACTTCATCGAAGACAACACCACGCTGGCGCCGCTGGACGCCGCGCTGCACGCCTCGATGCGCAACGTCATCAAGGAAGTGCTGGACTCGCTGACGCCGCGCGAAGCCAAGGTGCTGCGCATGCGCTACGGCGTGGAGATGTCGAACGACCACACGCTGGAAGAAGTGGGCAAGCAGTTCGACGTGACGCGCGAGCGTATCCGCCAGATCGAAGCCAAGGCGATGAGCAAGCTGCGCCAGCCGTCGCGCTCGGACAAGCTGAAAACCTTCCTGACGCAGAACTAAGGTGCAGCGAAGTTAAACGAAGCGAAAGGGAGGCCACGTGCCTCCCTTTTTTTCGTGTTAATATTGTAAAATTTAAAACTTTCCATGGCGGAATAATGGATGAGCCACAAGCGCCGCAGCCGCGTCACCGACGCATCCGCGCTGGCGTCATGAGGCGCGTATTGCTGGCGCTGTGCCTGTTGGCGCCGCTGCGCGCCCTGTGCGCGGACGACGCTTGTGCGCGCGGCGAGTCGGCGCCGGTGTTCGGCGAGCGCCAGCAGGGCGTTCAGCATCATCGTTTCACGCGCATTTCCAGCCACGAGGCGCGGGAGACATTGCAACTGACGTCGGGCGAGGCGCTGGAGATCCTGCACGGCGGGTGCGAGTACCTGGTGACAACGTTCCGCTTCAGCGGCGCGGCCGTTCTGGACAAGGGGGCCTCGCGCAAGGAGGCGTACGTGATGGCCGGCCGGTTGATGCGCAGGCTCATCCAACTGAAGGCGGCATCCTGCTTCGATCTTGCGCTGACGGCGCGGGCGCTCGACAACGCCGACGTCCCGTACGAAGCGTCGCTCGATGTGGCGGGCGATGGCGCCGATTTCCTGCTGACACAAGTGCAAGTCAACGCCGCCCGGCGCGGCTTCATCGAAGTGATGTTGTTCAAGGGGCCGCTATGACGATATTAATCGATCAGGAGAGCATGATGAGCGACAGTGGAGAGTTGCACGGAAGCTGCTTATGCGGTGGTATCCGCTATCGGGCGGCGTTGCCGGTCTTGCACGCGAGTCACTGCTATTGCACCATGTGCCAAAAGCAGCATGGCGCCGGGGCGGGCTCGTATGCCAACGTGGCCAGCGCCGGCTTCGTGATTGAGCAAGGCGCGGACCTGGTCACCGAGTATGCCTCTTCAGATGAGGGGCGTCGTGGTTTCTGCCGCGTGTGCGGCTCGAATATCTTCTGGCGCAGCACGCGCGCGCCCGACCGCATCGCCGTCACGCTCGGCACGTTGGAGCCGGAATACGCCGGCCACGTGGAGCGTGAACTGTACACCGACACCAAACCCGCCTGGCTGCCGCACGCATGAGCAACTGCGCCAGTGCGTGGTCGCTGAAGCGAGCGGTGCCGGCACCAGTTTAAGTCGGGAGCTGAATTTCCAGTGTGCCGTCGCGGAAGGCGAGTTCGCCGTTGATGGCGGCCAGGTGCGCACGCATCGGCGTCAGGTCGGGCGGGGCGCCGCGGTGGCCGCTGTGGATGGCGACCGTGGTGCGCGGGTGGCGCAAGTCGAGCGTGATGGCCAGCAGGCTGGCGCTGTCCTTGAGCTGGCTCAGCGCCGCCTGCACGGCGTGAAACAGCGCCGACGTGCGGGGCGCATCGAGCGTGGCGCTGTCGTTCAGTATCCGCAACTGGTAGGGCAGGCCATGACGCTGCTTGATTTGCTGCAGTTGCCATTCGATGGCGGCCGCCAGGCCCAATTCCAGCGTGGCCGGATGCAATTCGTTGATGACCTCGCGCACGGCGGCGATGCTGGTGTTGAGCGTCTCCAGCGCCTGCGCCGCGCGCGCGTGCAGCCGCGGCTGGTGGGCGCGGGTGCGGCCGTGCAGCAGGTCGATGTCCAGCTTGAGGGCCAGCAGGTTCTGCGCCAGGTCGTTCTGGATGCCGAGGGCGATGCGGCGGTGCTGGTGGGTGGTGGCGTCCTGCTGCTGCAGCACGGCCGCCAGGGCGGTTTCGCTGCGCTTGCGCCCGGTGATGTCGATGCAGCTGGCGATCAGCAGGTGCGGCCGGCCGTGCGCGTCATAAGTCGGCCGCTTGTGGATCAGCAGCCAGCGCATTTCCGCGCGCCCGCAGTTCCACACCTGCGCCTCGTCGATCCGCGTGGCGCCGTCGCTGAACGCTTGCCGGTCATGTTCGCGCAGCATCGCGACCTGATCGTCCGGCAGCTTGCCGCTGCCATCGGTGCCGGCCACGTCGGCAAAGCGCACGCCCCACAAGGCCTCACAGGCCGGATTCATCATCACCAGCTGTGAACGGGCATTCTTGATGAACAGCGGATGCGGCATCAACGCGATGATGTTGCGCAGTTCGGCCTCGCCGCTCAGCAACGGCTCGCCGGTTTCGGCCTGCAGCCAGCCCATGACCTGGCTAATCTCGACGTACGGTGGGAACGCAAACGGATTCATTTCCGAATTGTAATGTAATTTTGCTACGTGTTGCAATTTTTAAAATAAAACGCCCCGGCGTCCTTGCGGAGGCCGGGGCGTTGGTACAGGGCGGTGTAGCTTAACCGGTGTTGCGCAAGCCGGCCGCCACGCCGTTGATCGACAGGTGGATGCCGCGGTGGACACGCTCGTCGGCCTTGCTTTCCGCCGATAGCGCGCGGTGGCGCTTGATCAGTTCGACCTGCAGGTGGTTCAGCGGATCCAGGTACGCAAAGCGGTTCTGGATCGAGCGCGCCAGCAGCGGATTGCCGGCCAGGCGCTCGCTGGCGCCGGTGATGCTTTGCAGGATCTCCAGCGTGTTGGCATGCTCCTCGGTGATGCGCTTGAAGATGCGCTCGCGCAGTTCCTTGTCCTGCACCAGCTCGGCGTAGCGCGAGGCGATTGCCAGGTCGGTCTTGGCCAGCACCATGTCCATATTGGACAGCAGCGTGGCGAACAGCGGCCAGTGCTGGAACATGGCTTGCAGCTGCGCCAGGCGCGCGGCCTGGTCGCCATCCGCGATCCAGCCGCCGATGGCGCTGGCGAAGCCGTACCAGCCCGGCAGCAGCAATCGGCACTGGCCCCACGAGAAGCCCCAGGGAATCGCGCGCAGGTCTTCGATCCGCTTGGTCGACTTGCGCGAGGCCGGGCGCGAACCCAGGTTCAGCTCGGCGATCTCGGCAATCGGCGTGGCGGTGAAGAAGTAGTCGGTGAAGCCGGGCGTTTCATAGACCAGGTTGCGGTAGGCCTTGTAGGCGCGGTCCGAAATCTCGGCCATGATGGTCTCGAACTGGTGCAGTTGCTTGCTGTGTTCGGCGTCTTCCGGCTGCGGCAGCAGGCTGGCTTCCAGCGTGGCCGCGACCAGCAGTTCCAGGTTGCGGCGGCCGATGTCCTTGTTGGAGAACTTGGAGGCGATGATCTCGCCCTGTTCGGTCAGGCGGATCTGGCCGTTCACGGTGCCGTGCGGCTGCGCCAGGATGGCGTCGTACGACGGACCGCCGCCGCGGCCGACCGTGCCGCCGCGGCCGTGGAACAGGCGCAGCTTGACGCCGGCTTTTTCAAACACCTTGACCAGGTTGGTTTCGGCCTTGTACAGCTCCCAGTTGGAGGTGAGGAAGCCGCCGTCCTTGTTGGAGTCCGAATAGCCGAGCATGACTTCCTGGATCTGGCCCTGCTTGCCGATCAGTTCCTTCACCAGCGGAATCGCCATCACCGCTTCCATGATGCCGGCGGCGCGCTGCAGGTCGGGAATGGTTTCGAACAGCGGGATCACCATCAGGTCCAGCTCCGGGCCGGCGTCGCCGGCGGCGATGCGCAGCAGGCCCAGCTCTTTTTGCAGCAGCAGCACTTCCAGCAGGTCGGACACGGTTTCGGTGTGCGAGATGATGTAGTTGCGGATGGCGCGCGCGCCGTAGCGGGCGCGGATCTCGCGCGCGGCGCGCAGCACGCCCAGTTCGGACACGGTTTCGTCCGAGTAGGTCACGTACGGCGAATTCAGCAGGCGCGGCTGGGCCAGTTCGCTCAGCAGCAGCCGCACCTTGGCGTCCTCGTCCAGCGCGGCGTAGTCGGCCTGCACGCCGGACTTGGCGAACAGCTCGGCCAGCACGCGCTCGTGGATGTCGGACGACTGGCGCATGTCCAGCGAGGCCAGGTGGAAGCCGAAGATGTCGGCCGCGCGCTTCAGCGTGGACAGGCGCGGCTGCACCAGCACCGCGCCGTGGTGGGCGTTGAGGGAGTCGATCAGCACCTGCAGGTCGGCCGAGAAGGCGCGGGCGTCGGCGTACGGCTCGGCGTGGCCGACTTCCTTGCGCAGGATGTTGGTGGCGCCCAGCGCGCGCGCGGTCGCGGCCAGGCGGGCGTAGATGCCGATCAGCGCGCGGCGGTACGGCTCGTCGGCGCGGTGGTCGGAGGTGTCGGGCGACTGGTCGGCCAGCGCTTGCAGTTCGGGCGTGCAGGCCACCATCAGGGTCGAGATCGACAGTTCGGCGCCCAGCGTGTGCGCCTCCTCCAGGTAGAAGTCGAGGATGGTGGTGGCCTGGCGCGTCAGCGCGTGCGACATGGTGTTGCCGTTGACATTGGGATTGCCGTCGCGGTCGCCGCCGATCCAGCTGCCCATCTGCACATACGGCGCGTCGATCGGCACCTGCTGGCCGTAGTGGTGGGCGATGTCCTGCTCGATGTCGTCGTACAAGCCCGGCAGTTCGCGCAGGAAGGTGATGCGGTAGTAGGACAGGGCGTTCTCGATTTCGTCGGCCACGGTCAGCTTGGTGTAACGCAGCATGCGGGTCTGCCACAGCGTGGCGATGCGGGCGCGCAGCAGGTGCAGGTTGGCGGCGCGTTCCTTGGGCGTCAGCGGCAGGTCGCGTTCGGCCAGCAGGCGGGCGATGTCGTGCTCGGCGTCGAGGATGGACTTGCGCTGCACCTCGGTCGGGTGGGCGGTCAGCACCGGCGAAATCAGCGCTTCCTGGAAGAAGGTTGACACCGTTTCCTGGGCGACGCCGGCCTCCTTCAGCTTGCACAGCGCGTAGTCGACGCTGCCGCGCTGCGGCCTGGAGCCGGCCAGCAGGTGGGCGCGGCGGCGGCGGATGTGGTGCTGGTCCTCGGCGATGTTGGCCAGGTGCGAGAAGTAGGAAAAGGCGCGCACCACCGAAATGGTCTGCTCCTTGGTCAGGATCTTCAGCATGCCGTCCAGTTCCTTGGCGGCGCCGGCGTCGGCCTCGCGGCGGAAGCGCACGGCGGTCTGGCGGATGGTTTCGACCACGGCGTAGACTTCCTCGCCCTCCTGGTCGCGCAGCACGTCGCCCAGCAGGCGGCCTAATAAGCGTATGTCTTCCTTCAGCGGCGCGTCTTTGTCGGCGCCCGGTTGTTCAGCAGCTTGTTCGTTCAATGCACTAGATGGATTGGCCATGTGTTTTAAGTCACGAAAGGGTGAAATATGTGGTGCATGGGCTTATGGCCCGGTTCTGCGAGAAGGTGAGCATGCTAAAATTTGTGATCTTAAACACGCGCGTGGTACTGGCTTGCGCCGGTTAGCGTCAGCTACAGCGAAAGAACTGGTTTTGAAAACATCCGAATTGGTACAAAACTCCCCGTCCAGATTGGTCATTGCGTCGCGCGAGAGCCGTCTGGCCATGTGGCAAGCCGAGCACGTCCGCGATCGCTTGGCATTATTATATCCTCAGTGCGATGTCAAAATTGTGGGAATGACGACCCGTGGCGATCAAATTTTGGATCGCACCCTGTCCAAGGTCGGTGGCAAGGGCCTGTTCGTGAAAGAACTGGAAGTGGCGATGGCCGAGGGCCGCGCCGACCTGGCGGTGCACTGCCTGAAGGATATGCCGATGGAGTTGCCGGAAGGCTTCAGCATGGCCGCCGTGCTGGAGCGCGAGGACGCGCGCGACGCCTTCGTCTCCAACGACTATGCGTCGCTGGCCGACCTGCCGGCCGGCGCCATTGTCGGCACCAGCAGCCTGCGCCGCCAGGCGCTGATCGCCGCGCGCTATCCGCACCTGGTGATCAAGCCGCTGCGCGGCAACCTGGATACCCGCCTGGCCAAGCTGGACCGCGGCGAGTACGCCGCCATCATCCTGGCCGCCGCCGGTCTCAAGCGCCTGGGCCTGGCGTCGCGCATCCGCGCCGTGCTGGATGCCGACCTCAGCCTGCCGGCGCCGGGGCAGGGCACGCTGGCGCTGGAAATCCCCCAGCGTGACGACGGCCTCGACCTGGCCTCGGTCCTGGCGCCGCTGCACCACGAGCCGAGCGCGCTGGTGTCGATCGCCGAACGCAAGGTGTCGCAGGTGTTTGGCGGCAGCTGCCAGGTGCCGCTGGCGTCGTACGCCACCATTACCGGCGACCAGATGCATCTGCGCGCGCTGGTGGCCACGCCGGACGGCACGCGCATGATCAGCGCCGAGGCGCGCGGCGCGGCCGCCGACGCCGAGGCGCTGGGCGTGCAAGTGGCCGAGCTGCTGCGCGCGCAGGACGCCGAGGGCATCCTGGCCGCCTGCCTGAGCGAGGCGGCGCAGGCCGACGACGACGCGCGCTCGGCCGAACTGGCCGCCAGCGCCCACGGCAAGCCTGCCGCCTGATAGACGGATGGCCGGCGCCGTCGTCATCACCCGTCCGCTGGCGCAGGCTGCGCCGCTGGCGGCCCGCGTGGCCGCCCTGGGCCGCGCGGTCGAAGTGCTGCCGCTGCTGGAAATCGCGCCGCTGGCCGACCCGCGCGCGCTGCAAGCGACGCTGGCGCGGCTGGACGAGTATGCGCTGGTGGCCTTCGTCTCGCCCAACGCCATCGACGCCGCCTTCGCCCACATCGCTGCGTGGCCGCCGCGGGTGGCCCTGGCCGTGGTGGGCGAGGGCAGCCGCGGCGCGCTGGCCGCGCACGGCGTCACGCCCGAGCGCTACCGCATTGCCTGTCCGCCGGACCACGTGCCAAGCGACTCCGAACACCTGCTGCAAGCGCTCGACCTGGCCGCACTGAAAGGCCGGCGCGTCTTGATCATCCGCGGCGAAAGCGGTCGCGAGCTGATGGCCGATGGCCTGCGCGACGCTGGCGCCGTGGTTGACGTGCAGCCGGCCTACCGCCGCTCGGTGCCGGCGCTGACGCCGGCGCTGGCCGCCACGCTGCGCCGTTTGCTGGCGCAGCAAAACGACTGGATCATCACCAGTTCCGAGGCCCTGCGCGGCCTGTGCGGCCTGCTCGCGCAAATGGACTTGCGGCACCCTGACGCGATGCAGCACAATAGCGTTGTAGCAATGCAACAACAGCATCTGATCGTGCCCCATGCCCGGATTGCCGAAACGGCAAATAATTTAGGATTTTCCAAGCTGACGCTCACAGGATCAGGCGACGAACGCCTTCTGGCCGCGTTACAATCATGCCCATGAACGATTTGCCTACTTTACCTGACCCAGCCGTCTCGTCCGCCAAGGCCGGCGAGACCCCGCCGCCGGCCACCCCGCCCGTGCAGTCCGAACCGAGCCTGCTCGACACCCTGCAACAGCCGCAAATGCTGGCCGTGGGGATCATCGTGCTGGCCATCCTGCTGGCCGGCCAGACCTGGTCGTCGCATGCGCGGGTCAACAAGCTGCGCGAGGAAATGGCGCTGCGCCTGCAAAAGGGCGACGCCGTCAACGCCGACACCGGCAACCTGGTGCGCAGCGTGCAGGAAAGCACCAAGGAGCTGCAGGCCAAGGTGGCGCTGCTGGAAAGCAAACAGCAGGAGGCGCAGAGCCAGCAACTGGCGCTGGAGCAGCTGTACCAGGATCTGTCCAAGAACCGCGACGAATGGGCGCTGACCGAGATCGAGCAGGTGCTGTCGACGGCGTCGCAGCAGCTGCAGCTGGCCGGCAATGTGCCGGGCGCGCTGATCGCGCTGCAGAACGCCGACCGCAGCCTGTCGCGCTCGGACAAGCCGCAATTCATCACCATCCGCCGCGCCATCGCGCGTGACACCGACAAGCTGAAGGCGCTGCCAAGCGTCGATTCGGTTGGCGTGGCGCTGCGCCTGGACAACGCCATCGCGCAGATCGACACGCTGCCGATGCTGGCCGACGAAAAGCCGGCGCTGCCGGCGGCGCCGGAGAAGAAGGTCAAGACCAAGGTCGTGCATGGCAAGGACGGCAAGCCGGTGGTGGTCGAGCAGACCACCAGCCCGTGGCTGCAGGCGCTGCAGGACGGCTGGAACGGCTGGAGCAGCGAGATGTGGACCGACGTGCGCCAGCTGGTGCGGGTGCGCAACGTCGACACGCCGGACGCGCTGATGCTGTCGCCGACCCAGGCCTATTTCCTGCGCGAGAACCTCAAGCTGCGCCTGCTGAACGCGCGCATGGCGCTGCTGTCGCGTAACGAAGGCGCCTTCCGCGCCGACCTGATCGCGGCGCAGGACGCGCTGGTCAAGTATTTCGACACCCGCGCCCGTTCCACCCAGACTGTGCAGGCGCTGCTGCGCCAGGTCCAGAGCAGCAATCTCGCGATCGAGATGCCGACGCTGGCCGACAGCCTGAACGCCGTGCGCAACTACAAAGCGAAGCCATAGTCATGCGTTTATTCCTCTGGTTAGTCGCCATGATGGCCGCCGCCATCGGCATTGCCGTGACGGCGCGGTTCAATCCGGGCAATGTGGTGCTGTTCTACCCGCCGCACCGCATCGACCTGTCGCTGAACTTCTTCGTGGTGCTGGAAGTGGCGCTGTTTGCCTTCCTGTACATCGTCATCCGCGCCTTCCGCGCCACGGTCAAGATGCCGGGCAAGGTGGCCGCCTACCGCCAGCAAAAGCGCGAGCGCGACGGCAACAAGGGCCTGCGCGAGGCGCTGAAAGCGCTGTTCGAAGGCCGCTTCGGCCACGCGGAAAAGGCCGCGCTGCGCGCCGCCGAGTTGGCGGAAAACGCCGGCGTGGCAGCGCTGATCGGCGCCCGCGCCGCGCACCGCATGCGGCAGTCGGCGCGCCGCGACCAGTGGCTGAACAAGCTGGTCGACGACAACACGATGAAAACCGCGCGCCTGATGACCATGACCGAACTGCTGGTCGACGACCATCAGCCGGAGGCGGCGCTGGAAGCGGTGCGCGAGCTCAACGCCAGCGGCACGCGGCACATCCACGCGCTGCAGATGTCGCTGAAAGCGCAGCAGCAGGCCAAGAACTGGCCGGAAGTGCTGCGCCTGGTGCGCTCGCTGGACAAGCACCGCGCGCTGCATCCGGCGCTGTCATCGCGCCTGCGCGAGCTGGCCTACGACGACCTGCTGTCCGACCCCACGCACGACGCCGAATCGCTGCTGCGCGTGTGGTCGACGGTACCGACCGCCGACCGCATCAAGCCCTACGTGGCGTGCCGCGCCGCCAGCGCGCTGAACGCGCGCGGCCTGCACGACGAAGCGCGCCTGGTGGCGGAGGAATCGCTGGCGGCCGACTGGGACGACCGCGTGGTGCGCACCTACCGCGAAGCCGCCGCGCCGGCCGGCTCGGCCGCGCTGCTGATGCAGATCGAGCATTGCGAGAACTGGGCCAACGCCCGCCCGACCGACGCCGAACTGGCGCTGACGCTGGGTTCCCTGTGCCTGAAGCAGAAACTGTGGGGCAAGGCGCAGCGCTACCTGGAGCAGGCGTTGTCGGACGCCGGCGATCCGCGCATGGTGCGTGAATCGCACCTCAAACTGGCGCAGATGCACGAAGCGCTGGGCCAGGAAGCGGAAGCCGCCAACCACTACCGCCAGTGCGCACTGGCAACAATCCTCTAAACCCAACACCGGGGTCAGTGCCGACATTCGGACATTTCGCGCGCGAAATGTCCGAATGTCGGCACTGACCCCGGTGTTTTTTTCAGGCGGGGTCGCACTCGGCGGGGAGGCCTTCGAGTTTCCAGCGCAGCATGCCGCCGGCCAGGTTGGCGACTTTGCCGAAGCCGGCCTTGGTCAGCAGTACGCTGGCCTGGGCCGAGCGCACGCCGGAGCGGCAGACGGCGACGATCGGCCGCTCGCGGTCGAACTCGTCCACGCGGCCGGTCAGCTGCGATAGCGGCACCAGCGTGGCGCCCGGCAGGTGGCCCAGCTGGTCGATGAATTCCGGCGCCTCGCGCACGTCGACGATCTGGACCTTGCCCAGCCGCTCCAGCAGCGCCATCGGTTCGATTTCCCACACGCCGCTGAAACGCAGCGTCAGCGGCGCCCAGCCCGGGGTGTCGGTCGGCACGTCGCCGTCGGGCTTGCCGCAGCGCAGGTTGGCCGGCACCGCCACCGCCATCAGCTTCGGATGCGGCAGGTTGAGGTTGTTCATGTGGCCGGTGAAATCGCCGACGTCGACGTCGCCGCCCAGGCGCGGGTTGTAGCGCCGCTCTTCCGCCACGCTGGTGACGGTGATGCCGCGATAGTCGTGCGCCGGATACAGCAGGCAGCCGGCCGGCAGGCTGAGGATCTGCTCGTGCACCGACGCGAATAGTTGCTGCGGGCTGCCCTGCTGGAAGTCGGTGCGGCCGCAGCCGCGAATCAGCAGGCTGTCGCCGGTGAAGGCCATGCTGTCGTCGTCCAGCACATAGGTCAGGCAGCCGCTGGTGTGGCCGGGCGTGGCGCGCACGCTCAGGTGGCGCCTGCCGAAGCTGATGCGGTCGCCGTGGCGCAGCGTGGTGTCGGCCTCGGCGGCGCCGGCGGCGGCGGAGACGGCGATGCGGCTGCCGGTGCGCTGGCGCAGCCGCCAGGCGCCGGTGACGTGGTCGGCGTGGACGTGGGTGTCCAGCGTGGCCAGCAGCGTCAGGCCCAGCTCCTGCACCAGCGCCAGGTCGCGCGGCACCTGTTCGTAGACCGGGTCGATCAGCACCGCCTCGCCGCCATCTCCCAGCAGGTAGGTGTAGGTGGAGGAGGTGGGATCGAACAGTTGGCGGAAGATCATCATGCGGTATCCGGATAAGAACAGCCGACATCATAACAAACGTTCAACGGTGTTGCGCCGCACAAGCTGGCTCTACTTCGATATAATGACGCGGTTAAACACCGCCCGCTTATAAACAGAGGAAAATCCATGAGCTTGAACAAAGTGTCTTCCGGTAAAGACGTGCCGAACGATTTCAACGTCATCATCGAAATCCCGATGAACGCTGATCCGATCAAATACGAAGTCGATAAAGAGTCGGGCGCGATCTTCGTGGACCGTTTCATGGGCACCGCCATGCACTACCCATGCAACTACGGCTACGTGCCGAACACCCTGTCGGCTGACGGCGATCCGGTGGACGTGCTGGTCATCACCCCGTTCCCGCTGATTCCAGGCGTGGTGGTGCGCTGCCGCCCGATCGGCGTGCTGAAGATGACCGACGAAGCCGGTGAAGACGCCAAGGTGCTGGCCGTGCCGGTCGACAAGGTACTGTCGATCTACAGCCACTGGCAGAAGCCGGAAGACCTGAACGAACTGCGCCTGCGCCAGATCCAGCACTTCTTCGAGCACTACAAGGACCTGGAAAAGGGCAAGTGGGTCAAGGTCGAAGGCTGGCACGGTCCGGAAGTGGCCAAGGAAGAAATCCTGACCGGCGTCGCCAACTACCAGAAGCAGTCGGCCTGATTTTCCCGCCGTCCGCCGAACGCCCCGTGACCCGTAGCGCCGAACAGCGCCACGGGTCACGGGGTTTTTTTATTGGTGCCGCTCGGCGCCGGTGGCGGCGTCGTCGATGCTGCCTTCCGCCTCGGCCTCGCGGCGCAGACGCGACATGTATTGCGGCGTGATGCCCAGGTAGGAGGCGATCGCGCGCTGCGAGATGCGCGCCTCCAGGCCCGGATACTCTTCGCGGAAGGCCGCCAGCCGTTCCTGCGCCGAGGTTTCGCCGCTGCTGTAGGCGCGCTGGGCCATGCTTTGCAGGCCGGCCATGGCGATGTTCAGGTGGTAGTGCTGCATCACCTCGTGCTGGGCGCGCAGCTCGGAGGCCATCTTCCAGTCCAGCGTAAAGCCGTGGATCGGCGTTTCGGCGATCAGGAACTGCACCGCCGGCTGGCCGCTTTCGCCGCTGATCAGGTCGGTCAGCGTGGTGGCCGATTCGCCCTCGCGGTGGAAGCGCAGCGTCACCTCGACGCCTTCGCGATTGAAAAAGCCGCTGCGGGCGACGCCGCTGGCCAGCCAGTGCACCTGCGTGGCCGGCACGCCGGCGCGTTGCAGGTATTCTCCCTTGCGCACATGAAACGGTTTGGCGATGGTCGCCAGGATGTTGGTCACATGGTTGTACGACTCTTCGCTGACATCAATCCGCTTCATGGTGGCGGATTTAAAGCGGTTACGTTGTTTTATAAAATCTGCATTCATGCTGTATTTGCCACGTTCCTAGAAAACTTTCCAAGGGGGGCGCCAAGTAGAGGCCCGAATGAATTGCTGTAAAGCAAATTGCTTTCATTCCGGGGCATTGTACTCCCTTACGTAAATTCCCGTACATCTAATCCTTGTTCTGGCATGCGCCGTCAGTCGGCTTTGAAGGGGATGTGTTCGGACAGTTCGTCGATATAGTCGTTCATGGCGGCGGTTTCCTGGGCCAGGAAGTCGGCGATGGCGTCGGCGAAGCGTGCATCGGCCACCCAGTGCGCCGACCAGGTGGGCGTCGGCACCAGCCCGCGCGACATCTTGTGCACGCCCTGTGCGCCGCCCTCGAAGCGGGCGATGCCGTGGCGGATGCAGTAGTCGATCGACTGCACGTAGCAGGTTTCGAAGTGCAGGCCGGAGACGAACTCGGTCGTGCCCCAGTAGCGCCCGTACATGACGTTGCCGCCGACCAGGTTGAGCGCCACCGCCACCGGCGCCGCGCCGCGCTTGGCCAGCACGATCATCAGGCTGTCCGGCGTTTCCGCCAGCAGGCGCTGGAAGAAGGCCAGCGACAGATAGGGCTTGGAGTAGTGGGCGGCGTAGGTGGCGACGTAGCACTGGTAGAAAAACCGCAGCACCTCGTCGGTGATGGCGCGGCCGGCCAGGTGCGCGAAGCGGATGCCGGCGTCGTCCACGCGGCGGCGGTCCTGGCGGAGTTTCTTGCGCTTCTCCATCTTCATGCTGGCGAGGAAGGCGTCGAAGTCGGCGTAGTCCTGGTTCTCCCAGTGGAATTGCACGCCTTCGCGCAGCATGAAGCCGGCGTCGGCCAGCGCCTGCCGGTCCTGCTCGTCGGGGAACAGGATGTGCAGCGACGACGTCTCCAGCTGCCGCGCCACCTGCACGGCGGCGCGCGCCAGCAGCCGGCGGTCGTCGGCGTTGTGCGCCAGCAGCCGGCTGCCGGTCACCGGCGTGAACGGCACCGCCGACAGCAGCTTGGGGTAATAGGGGATGCCGTGGCGGTGAAAGGCGTCGGCCCAGGCGTGGTCGAACACGTATTCGCCGCGGCTGTGGTCCTTCAGGTAGAGCGGCATGGCGGCCTGCAGCGCGCCGTCGCGGTGCAGCACCAGGTAGCGCGGTGTCCAGCCGGTGCGCTCCGAGGCGCATTGCGATGCGTGCAGCGCGTGCAGAAACGTGTAGCTCAGCGTGGGATTGTCGCCGGCCAGCGCCTGCCACTGCGCCGGATCGATGTCCGCCAACGAGTCGATGATCGTAAACTCTGCTTCTGCCACACTGCCTCCTTGCACGTTGATGTGCCAGTCTAGCGCATGCGGGCGCGCTTTGCCCGTGCGATAATCGGATTTTGCGTACGCGAAAGACCCAACATGGCTTCGAATTTCTTCAATCTGTACACCCATGATTTCGCCCGCGTGGCGGTGGCCGCGCCGGTGTGCCGCATTGCCGATCCGGCCTACAACGCCGAACAGACCATCGCGCTGGCCGAACAGGCGGCGGCCCAGGGCGCGGCGCTGGTAGCGTTTCCCGAGCTGGGACTGGCGGCCTACACCTGCGACGACCTGTTCCACCAGCGCGCCTTGCTGGACGGTGTGCTGGACGGCCTGGCCGCCATCCTCGACGCCTCGCTGAACTGGAAGATGGCGCTGGTGGTGGGCGCGCCGCTGCGCGTCGACCATCAGCTATACAACTGCGCGGTGGTCATCGCCAACGGCCAGATCCAGGGCGTGGTGCCGAAGAGCTACCTGCCCAACTACGGCGAGTTCTACGAGGCGCGCCAGTTCAGCAGCGGCGACTACGCGGTGGCCACCGAGATCGACCTGCTGGGCGAACGGGTGCAGTTCGGCTCCGGCCTGCTGTTCGAGGTGGCCGACCAGCCGCTGCTGAAATTCCACGTCGAGATCTGCGAGGACGTGTGGGTGCCGGTGCCGCCGTCGTCGTTCGCGGCGCTGGCCGGCGCCACGGTGCTGGTCAACCTGTCGGCCTCGAACGCCCTGGTAGGCAAGGCCAATTACCGCAACCAGCTGGTGGGCCAGCAGTCGGCGCGCTGCATCGCCGCCTACCTGTACACCTCGGCCGGTGCCGGCGAATCCAGCACCGACATGGCGTGGGACGGGCAGGGCGTGATCTTTGAAAACGGCGAACTGCTGGGCGAGGCCAAGCGCTTCGCCGACGAGCCGACGCTGACCTTCGCCGACATCGACCTGGAGCGCCTGTCGCGCGAGCGCATGCGCATGAACACCTTTGCCCAGTCGGTGCAGCGCCACGCGGCCGAGGTGGGCAAGTTCCGCACCGTGTTCTTCCAGCTCGACCTCGACCGCGAACAGCCGCTGGCGCTGAAGCGCTGCGTCGAACGCTTCCCCTACGTGCCGGCCGACGCCCGTCGCCGCGACGAGCGCTGCAACGAGGTCTACAACATCCAGGTGCAGGCGCTGGCGCAGCGCCTGGTCACCAGCGGCCTGCAAAAGGTGGTGATCGGCATTTCCGGCGGCCTCGACTCGACCCACGCGCTGCTGGTCTGCGCGCGCGTGATGGACAAGCTGAAACTGCCGCGCACCAACATCCTGGCCTACACCATGCCCGGCTTTGCCACCAGCGAGCGCACGCTGAAGCAGGCGCACGCGCTGATGAAGCTGGTCGGCTGCGCGGCGCAGGAAATCGATATCCGCCCGAGCTGCATCCAGATGCTGAGGGACCTTGGCCACCCGTACGCGGAGGGCAAGGAGCAGTATGACATCACGTTTGAAAACGTCCAGGCCGGCGAGCGCACCAACCACCTGTTCCGCCTGGCCAACCACCATGGCGGCCTGGTGATCGGCACCGGCGACCTCAGCGAACTGGCGCTGGGCTGGTGCACCTACGGCGTGGGCGACCACATGTCGCACTACAACGTCAACGCCAGCGTGCCGAAGACCTTGATCTCGCACCTGGTGCGCTGGGTGGCGGAGTCCGGCGTGATCGGCCGCAACGACGCCCAGGTGCTGCTGGACATCCTGGCCACCGAGATCAGCCCCGAGCTGGTGCCCGGCACCGCCGGCGGCCAGCCCGAGCAGCGCACCGAGCGCACCATCGGCCCCTACGAGCTGCAGGACTTCAACCTGTACTACGTGCTGCGCTTCGGCTTCAATCCATCCAAGGTGGCGTTCCTGGCGCACACCGCGTGGAAGGACCGGGAGCAGGGCCGCTGGCCGGACGGCGACCACGTCACGCGCAACCAGTACGACCTGGCGGCGATCAAGCACAACCTGGGCATCTTCCTCGACCGTTTCTTCCGCACCAGCCAGTTCAAGCGCAGCTGCGTGCCGAACGCACCGAAGGTGGGCAGCGGCGGTTCGCTGTCGCCGCGCGGCGACTGGCGCGCACCAAGTGATGGCCAAAGCGTTGTTTGGATGGAAGAACTGCGCGCCATTCCGGTGCATGTGTAAAGAATAAGCTTATGTGCATGGACAGTGCGCGGTGGTCGATTACAATACAACCAAAGTACGCAGTCTGCTGCGCCCGGATTTTCGATTTGGATATAAGGAGAAGTCATGAAACAGATTACCGCAGTGATCAAGCCATTCAAGCTGGACGAGGTGCGCGAAGCGCTGGCTGAGGTCAACGTCACCGGCTTGACCGTCACCGAGGTGAAAGGCTTTGGCCGCCAGAAGGGCCATACCGAACTGTATCGCGGCGCCGAATACGTCGTCGACTTCCTGCCGAAAGTCAAGGTCGAGGTGGTGGTCGATGACGGCGTGGCCGAGCAGGTGGTGGATTCCATCATCAAGGCGGCCCGCACCGGCAAGATCGGCGATGGCAAGATCTTCGTGCAGAACGTTGAGCAGGTGATCCGCATCCGCACCGGCGAAACCGGCCCGGACGCCGTCTGAGTCGTTTTTCCGACACACTCCACATGCCGGCCTAGCCGGCATTTTTTTTGCGTCAGCTTGCCATTTGATAGCGCTATCGCGATTTGGGGAAGCGCTACCAGGTTGAATGAAATTTTTTCATGGTCCGTTTTGCCGTATTTTTGTTTGGTTGATCCGCAGCGGCGGCGCAGCTTGCACAGCCGGGCCAGCACCGGAAATATTTGTTCGGTGTTCGCATTAATGTTAGCTTGCCATCACCGGTCCTTGCGCCGGATACAAAAAATACGGGAGACTACATTGAACACCACACCTGCATCCGCGCTGGCGGCGGCCGTGGCCGCACGCGCCCTTGATCCCGCCACTCATGAAAACGTTGTCATAACTGGTCCGCTCTGAGGAGCCGGCGATGAGCAGCCATGACATGCAGTGCGGCGCGGTGCGCCGCATCGTCATTGTTGGCGGCGGCACGGCCGGCTGGATGACGGCGGCGCCGCTGGCCCAACGCCTGGCCGGCCATCCGACGCAGCCGTGCGACATCACGCTGGTGGAGTCGCCCGAGATCGGCACCATCGGCGTCGGTGAGGCGACGCTGCCGACCATCCGCGTCTACAACGCGGCGCTGGGGCTGGACGCCGACGACTTCGTCGCCCGCACCCAGGCCAGCTACAAGCTGGGCATCGAATTCAAGGACTGGGGCCACGTCGGCAACCGCTTCTTCCACGGTTTTGGCGATTTTGGCCCGGCGCTGGCCGGCATCGGCGCGCATCACCACTGGCTGCGCCTGGCCCAGGCCTTCAACCAGATGCCGGCGCTGGAGCACTGGTCGATGCCGTCGGTGATGGCGCGCGACGGCAAGTTCGTGCCGCCCAACGAGCAAACGCCGGGCATGACCGACGCGTATTCCTACGGCTACCACTTCGACGCCGGCCTGTACGCCGCCTACCTGCGCGAGTACGCGGTGGCGCGCGGCGTGCGCCGCATCGAGGGCATGATCGTGGCGGTCGAGCAGCATCCGCAGAGCGGCTTCGTCACCGCCGTCACGCTGCGCGACGGCCGCCGCGTCGAGGGCGACCTGTTCATCGACTGCTCGGGCTTCCGCGGCCTGCTGATCGAGGGCACGTTGCAGGCCGGCTACGAGGACTGGAGCAACTACCTGCCGTGCAACAGCGCGCTGGCGGTGCCGTGCGCCTCGGCGCCGAAGCTGACGCCGTTCACGCGCTCCACCGCCAAGGACGCCGGCTGGCTGTGGCGCATTCCGCTGCAGCACCGCACCGGCAACGGCCACGTGTACAGCAACGGCTTCACCAGCGACGAGCAGGCGCGCCGCACGCTGCTCGATGGCCTGGACGGCACCGCGCTGGACGAGCCGCGTCAGCTGCGTTTCGTCACCGGCCGCCGGCGCAAGTCGTGGGTCAAGAACGTGGTGGCGATTGGCCTGTCGGCCGGCTTCGTCGAGCCGCTGGAGTCGACCAGCATCAACCTGATCGAAACGGCGGTGGGCAAGCTGCTGGAGCTGTTCCCCGACCGCGATTGCAGCCCGGCGCTGGCCGACGAGTTCAACCGCGTGATGGGCCAGCGCTACGAGTCGGTGCGCGACTTCATCGTGCTGCACTACAAGCTGACCGCGCGCGACGATTCCGAATTCTGGCGCTACTGCGCTCACATGGCCATCCCGGACTCGCTGGCGCACCAGATCGCGCTGTTCCGCGACACCGGCCGCGTGGCCATCGTCGACCGCGGCGGCTTCGCCGAGCCGTCGTTCGTGGCCATGATGATGGGCCTGGGCGTGACGCCCCGACGCTACGACCCGCTGGCCGAGCGCGTCGACCTGCGCGTGGTACACGGCCACTTTGCCCAGTTGCGCGACATGATCGCCCAGGCGGTGGCGCGCATGCCGGCGCACGGCGCCTATGTCGCGCAGCAGGCCGCCGCCGGCATGGCCGCGCGCGCGGCCGCCTGACCAATCACCCAACTGACGGAGGAGCGCACTTTTTATCGACATCTGCACCGCTGAGTGAAATACAAAAACCTACAAAGGGAGAGAGACAATTGAGTAAGTTACAGAAAACTGCGATCGCCGCCGCGGTCGCGCAGGTGGCCATGCTGCACGCCAGCCCGGCCTGGGCGCAGACCACCGACACCACCGGCCCCGGCACCACCGTGGTGGTGAGCGGCCAGCGCGCCGCGCTGCAATCGGCGCAAAAGCTCAAGCAGGATGCCGACGAGGTGGTCGATTCCATCGTCGCCGAGGACATCGGCAAGCTGCCGGACCGCTCGGTGACCGAGGTGCTGCAACGCATCGCCGGCGTCACCATCGACCGCAACATGGCGGGCGATCCCAACCGCCAGTCGGTCGAGGGCTCGGGCGTGTCGGTGCGCGGCCTGACCTATGTGCGCTCGGAAATCAACGGCCGCGACGCCTTCTCGGCCGGCGGCGGCCGCTCGCTCGGCTTCGCCGACGTGGCGCCGGAGCTGATGGCTGGCGTGGACGTGTACAAGAATCCGTCCGCCGAGCAGGTGGAGGGCGCGGTGGCCGGCCTGGTCAACCTGCGCACTGCCATGCCGTTCGACTACAAGGGCTTCAAGGGCACGGTGGGCGTGTCGGAATCGTATTCGACGCTGCGCAAGGGGCGGCCGTCGCCGACCGTCACCGTGCTGCTGTCGGACCGCTGGAAAACCGACTTCGGCGAATTCGGCGCGCTGATCGACTTCGCCCACGCCAAGAGCCCGAGCCGCTCGGATGGCGTCGGCGTCGACCCGTACTTCCCGCACGTGAACTCGACCGATCCGGCCAAGTACGATCCGACCAAGACGCAATGGATTCCGCTGGGCGTGGGCTACCGCTCGCAGGACTTCGACCGCACCCGCCGCGGCGACTACGCGGCCTTCCAGTGGAAGCCGAACAAGGACCTGAGCGCCGCGCTGACCTACTTCAAGACGCGCTACAAGGAAGACCTGGACGAGCACGTGGTGGCCTCGTCGGAAGACAAGTGGTACCAGCAGGTGGCCAGCGCCAACTCGGTGTTCGACAGCAAGGGGGCGTTCCAGAGCGGCACCATCTCGAACCCGACCTACGGCGGCTCGCCGTTCAACAGCTCGCAGCGCATCAACACGCGCGAGTCCGGCACGCGCGACATCTCGCTCAACGTGCAATGGCGGGTGGCGCCGGACCTGACCTGGACCAACGACTTCCAGCACGTGCGCTCGACCACCGAGGGCTTCGACGCCGACGTCTCGACCGGCTTCATCCTGCCCAACCAGACCATGGACATGACCGGCAAGGTGCCGCAGATCAGCCTGGGCTCGGCGGCCTACATGGCCGATCCGCACAACTACTACTGGGCCTACACCCAGGAAGCGCTGGACCGCGCGCACGCGACGCAGAAGGCGTGGAAGTCCGACCTCAAGTATTCGTTCGACGACCCGGTGCTGCGCGATATCCGCTTTGGCGTGCGCCTGGCCGACCGCGACGGCGTCAACAACAAGGCGCAGAAGTTCTACAACTGGCAGGCGATCACCTTCCCGTGGATGGAGGGCTGGCAGATTCCGGGCGTGGCGCGGCTGGACGACCCGCGCTTCGCCGGCGGCGCCTCGCTGCAGAAGATCGACAACTTCTTCGACGGTAAATACAACCTGCCGCCGATGCTGTTTGCCGATGCCGCCACGGTGCGCGGCTTCCCTGAGCAATGGAGCAAGATCCACGCTTACCACGACGTGCTGTGCGCGCAGCAGGGCTCGACCTGCGATCCGTGGAAGCCGGCCACTTACAAAGACCCGGCCGCCACCAACACGCAGAGCGAGAAAACGCGCGCCGCCTACGCCCAGCTGCGCTTCGGCTGGGATGACCTGAAGTACCCGGTCGACGGCAATGTCGGCCTGCGCTATGTGCGCACGCGCGGCACCGGCAGCGGCTACGTCGCCTTCACGCCGCCGTCGGCGCCGACCGTGGGCGCCGGCATTCCGGTCAGCGGCCAGGACAAGCTGATCAACATCGCCCAGTTTGCCGAACAGCAGTCGTACAGCAATGCGTACAACAACTGGCTGCCGAGCCTGAACCTGCGCCTGAAAGCCACGCAGCAGCTGCAGTTCCGCCTGGCGGTGGCCAAGGCCATGGCGCGGCCGGACTTCAACCAGTTGCAAGTACAGACCACGCTCAACGCCCAGCACCTGCAGACGGTGACCCGCGACGCCTCCGGCAACACCACTTCGGTGCGTTTCGACGGCACCAGCCTGACCGGCACCAGCGACGGCAACCCGATGCTGAAGCCGACCACCGCCACCAACGTCGACGTCACCGCCGAGTGGTACTTCGCCAAGGCCGGCTCGCTGACCTTCTCGGCCTTCAACAAGGACCTGAAGGACATCATCGTCACGCAGAACTACGCGTACACCGCCAAGGACGTGAGCGGCAAGCCGCAGACCTTCGTGGTCACCGGTCCGGTCAACGGCGCCAAGGGCTACGCGCGCGGCTTCGAGCTGGCCCACCAGCAGTACTACGACTTCGTGCCGGACTGGTTGCGCGGCATCGGCACGCAGGCCAGCTGGACCTACGTGGACAGCGAGCGCACGCTGAAGAATCCGGTGTTCGAGGCCTGGTGCTCGGGCAATGACGCCTCGTCCAACTACAACCTCAACATCAACGGTTGCGACACCGACGCGCGCGCGTTCGGCAAGACGCCGCTGCAGGGCTTGTCGCGCCACACCATCAACCTGGCGCTGATGTACGAGCAGAACGGGCTGTCGATGCGGCTGGCGTACAACTGGCGCTCGCGTTACCTGCTGGGCGTGAACCAGTGGGGCAGCCGCGGCAACAACGGCCTGAACACCAATCCGGCCTCGGGCGCGGACCGCTTCCTGATTCCGACCACCAACAACGACCAGGCCTACGGCCTGCCGTTGTACCAGGCGGCGTATGGCCAGGTGGACGCGTCGATCTTCTATGACTTCAC
The DNA here is from genome assembly GCF_013408245.1 of Duganella sp. 1224. Taxonomy (GTDB): domain Bacteria; phylum Pseudomonadota; class Gammaproteobacteria; order Burkholderiales; family Burkholderiaceae_D; genus Rugamonas. Next base: position 2,409,198 of record NZ_JACBYS010000001.1, on the reverse strand, counting down.
GGACAAGTTCCGGGTCGGCCTGGAGGGCACCAACCTGACCAACTCGTACACGCGCCAGATCATGCAGCAGCACGCGGGCGATTTCACCCGCCAGGTGTTCATGAGCGGGCCGCGTTACACGCTGTTGGCGCAGTACTCGTTCTGACGATTCGTCATTCCAGCGCAGGAACGACGGCGGGCTTGATCTGGCGGCATGGGCTCAATGGTGGCTGCGGAGGTTGAGGTCGAACTTCCAGGTCACCAGCCGCAGGATGGCGATGAAGGCGGCGCTGGTCCACAGCGCCGCGTCGTCGGAGACAAGGTCGGCGTATTGCAGGCCGATGTAGAGCCAGGTGCCGAAGAAGGCACAGATGGCGTAGGGCTTGCCGTCGCGCAGCACCATCGGCACCTCGTTGCAGACGATGTCGCGCAGCACGCCGCCGAAGATGCCGGTGATCACGCCCATCATCGAGGCGATGAAGATCGGCATGTGGGCGGCCTGGGCCTGGGCCACGCCGGCCACGGCGAACAGGCCGAGGCCGACGGCGTCGGCCACCACGATCACCCGTTCCGAGATAATCTGGCGCACGGTTTTCATCAGCGGCGTGGCGACCAGCGTCAGCACGAAGATCAGGATCACGTATTCCTGGTGCATGACCCAGAACAGCGGGCGCTTGTCGAGCAGGATGTCGCGCAGCGTGCCGCCGCCGAACGCGGCGATGAAGGCGACCGTGAACACGCCGACGATGTCCATGCGCTTGCGGCGCGCCTCCACGAACCCCGATAGCGCGCCGACCAGTATCGCCATGACTTCAATGATGGTGATCAGGGAGACGTGTACCGGGACGTGCTTCATGTGGGCAGATGGGCAAGGTTGCAATGCCCGTAGGCTAACATGGCCGTCTGAGAAGGGGTAGGGGTGTTGCAGTCTGCCAACCCGCACTACGGTAAGAGGGGTCAGACCCCGTACGGGGTCTGACCCCGCGGCGGCGCGCCGTGCGGGTCTAGCGCGCCGGCTGCAGGGCGGCGCGCAGCAGCACGATCAGCGCGCCTTCGCCCCCTTCATGGTTGCGCGCCTGGCAGAACGCCACCACGCCTTTTTGCACCAGCCAGCTGTGCACCATCGACTTCAGCACCGGCTCCTGGCCGCGCGAGCCAAAGCCGCGCCCGTGAATCACGCACACGCAGCGCTGGTTGCGCTGCCCGGCCCTGGTGAGGAAGGCCCCCAGCGCGTCGCGCGCCTGGTCGCGGTTCATGCCGTGCAGGTCCAGTTCGTCCTGGATCGGCCAGTGGCCCTTGCGCAGCTTCTTCATCACGTCCGGACCCACGCCCGGCGCCGAATAATTCAACGCCGGATCGTCCTCCAGGTAATGATCGACCTCAAACAGGTCCGACAGCGACTCCCGCAGCACCGCCGCGTCGTCCTCGGCCTGGGTCAGCTTGCGCGCCGGCGCCTGGGCCGGGGCCACCGGCCCAGGCACCGTCGGCGGCACGTAGCGGTCCGGGGCCGGCATGCGCTGCACGCCGCCCAGCGCGGTCTGGAACAGGTTGGCTTCCACCGCCTGCTTCTTCTCCTGCTTGACGCGCTCCGCCTCCTTGACGGCGCGCGTCTCCGCCTGCTCCCTGAGCTGCTTGCCCAGGGACTTGAGGTCGGCGAAGTCCTTCATCGCCACGGTCTTACTCCTGGCCTTCCAGGTAGCGCTGGGCGTCCAGCGCGGCCATGCAGCCGGTGCCGGCGCTGGTGATGGCCTGGCGGTAGATGTGGTCCTGGACGTCGCCGGCGGCAAACACGCCCGGCACGCTGGTGGCGGTGAACATGCCATCCGAGCCGGTCTTGGTCTTGATGTAGCCGTTGTGCATCTCCAGCTGGCCCTCGAAGATGCCGGTGTTCGGCTTGTGGCCGATCGCCACGAACAGGCCGTGCACGGCGATCTCGGTCAGCGCGCCGGTCTCGGTCGACTGCAGCTTGACGCCGGTGACGCCGCCTTCATTGCCCAGCACTTCCTGCAGCGTGTGGTTGTACTTGATCTCCACCTTGCCTTCGGCCACCTTGGCGTTGAGGCGGTCGATCAGGATGGCCTCGGCGCGGAACTTGTCGCGGCGGTGCACCAGCGTGACCTTCTTGGCGATGTTGGACAGGTACAGCGCTTCCTCGACGGCGGTGTTGCCGCCGCCGATGACCGCCACTTCCTGGTTGCGGTAGAAAAAGCCGTCGCAGGTGGCGCAGGCCGACACGCCCTTGCCCATGAATTCCTGCTCCGACGGCAGGCCCAGGTACTGGGCCGAGGCGCCGGTGGCGATGATCAGCGTGTCGCAGGTGTATTCATGGCTGTCGCCGATCAGGCGGATCGGCTTTTCCTGCAACTTCACGGTGTGGATGTGGTCAAACACGATTTGCGTGTTGAAACGCTCGGCGTGCTGCAGGAAACGCTGCATCAGGTCCGGACCGGTCACGCCCATCGGGTCGGCCGGCCAGTTTTCCACGTCGGTGGTGGTCATCAGCTGGCCGCCTTGCTCGACGCCGGTCACCAGCATCGGGTTCAGGTTGGCGCGGGCCGCGTAGATGGCGGCGCTGTAGCCGGCGGGGCCGGAGCCGAGAATCAGTACGCGGGCGTGTTTAGGAGTGGTCATGGCAGGCTTCTTTAAGAATGTTGGATTAATCCGAATGTGGGGGCGCGCACAAGGGCGGCAAGGGCATGCCGCTATTGCAATTGCGCAAGCAATACAAGATTATAGTGCAAGCAGGGAATCAGGATGAATCGTGGGGCCGGTTGTTGCCCTTATGCCTTAGAATACCGCTGTAGGAAAATTTCCTGACCGCCAACATTGCAACACCTTAATACCTATGAGCAGTAAAAAAGTTCAGGAACGGACGCCGCGCGCCGCCGCGGCCACCGCTTCCGCCGCCGGCTACACCCGCACGCCGACCGAGCGCCAGCCCCTGCCGAACCGGCTGGTGCGGCTGCTGTCGGAGGCGCGCTGGCTGGCGCTGGCCGTGCTGGGCGTGTATTTCGTCCTCATTCTGGCCACCTACGACAAGACCGATCCGGGCTGGTCGCACGAGGCCAAGGTGCAGATGGTGCACAACCTGGGCGGGCGCACCGGCGCCTGGCTGTCCGACCTGCTGCTGTACATCTTTGGCCTGTCGGCCTGGTGGTGGGCGTTTTGCGTGCTGCGGCTGGTGTGGAAGGGCTACAAGGGGCTGACGCAGAAGTACGTGCTGTCGTCGCGCGAAACCGAGCCCGAGCACGAGCAGGAACCGCTGATCCGGGCGATCGGCTTCGTGCTGCTGTTTATCGGCAGCGTCGGCCTGGAGTACCTGCGGCTGCGCACGCTGACCGGCCACGCGCAGCTGCCGCTGGTGTCGGGCGGCGTGCTGGGTCAGACCATCGGCCACTCCAGCCACGTGGCGTTCGGCTTCACCGGCGCCACCTTGCTGCTGTTGCTGCTGTTCGGGCTGGGCTTCAGCCTGTTCTTCCACGTGTCGTGGATGGCGGTGGCCGAGCGCCTGGGTGGCGCGGTCGAGAACGCCATCGACTGGTTCATCCAGCGCTACCAGTACCGCGAAGACCGCCGCCAGGGCGAGGTGGCAGCCGTCAAGCGCGAGGAAGTGGTGGTGCACGAGCGCGCCAAGCATGTCGAGAAGCATCCGGTGGCGGCGCCGCCGATCAAGGTCGAGCCGCAGGTGACCACCGTGGTCAAGTCCGAGCGGGTCGAGAAGGAGCGCCAGGCCAGCCTGTTCCAGGATCTGCCGCGCACCGGCAACAGCGACGAGGCGCTGCCGGCGCTGTCGCTGCTGGACGACGCGCCGGAAACGCAGGAAACCATTTCCATCGAGACGCTGGAATTCACCAGCCGCCTGATCGAGAAGAAGCTGTCCGACTTCGGCGTCGAGGCCAAGGTGGTGGCGGCCTATCCGGGCCCGGTGGTCACGCGCTACGAGATCGAGCCGGCCACCGGCGTCAAGGGCAGCCAGATCGTCAACCTGGCGCGCGACCTGGCGCGCTCGCTGTCGCTGACCTCGATCCGCGTGGTCGAGACCATCCCGGGCAAGAATTACATGGCGCTGGAGCTGCCGAATCCGAAGCGCCAGATCGTGCGCCTGACCGAGATCCTCGGTTCCAAGGTGTACAACGACAGCGCCTCGCCGCTGACGGTGGCGCTGGGCAAGGACATCGGCGGCAAGCCGGTGGTGGCCGACCTGGCCAAGATGCCGCACCTGCTGGTGGCCGGTACCACCGGTTCGGGTAAATCGGTGGGCATCAACGCCACCATCCTGTCGCTGCTGTACAAGGCCGATCCGCGCGACGTGCGCATGATCCTGATCGATCCGAAGATGCTGGAGATGTCGGTGTACGAGGGCATTCCGCACCTGCTGGCGCCGGTGGTGACCGACATGCGCCAGGCCGGCCACGCGCTGAACTGGGCGGTCAACGAGATGGAGCGCCGCTACAAGCTGATGTCCAAGCTGGGCGTGCGCAACCTGGCCGGCTACAACGCCAAGATCGCCGAGGCCAAGAAGAAAGAGGAGCACATTCCGAACCCGTTCAGCCTGACGCCGGACGCGCCGGAGCCGCTGGAGAAACTGCCGACCATCGTCATCATCATCGACGAGCTGGCCGACCTGATGATGGTGGTCGGCAAGAAGGTGGAGGAGCTGATTGCCCGTATCGCGCAAAAGGCGCGCGCGGCCGGCCTGCACTTGATTCTGGCGACGCAGCGCCCATCTGTGGATGTGATTACCGGCTTGATCAAGGCGAACATTCCGACCCGGATCGCGTTCCAGGTGTCGTCCAAGATCGACTCGCGCACCATTCTGGACCAGATGGGCGCGGAAACGCTGCTGGGCATGGGTGACATGCTGTACATGCCGCCGGGTACCGGCCTGCCGGTGCGCGTGCACGGCGCCTTCGTGTCGGACGACGAGGTGCACCGCGTGGTCAAGCACCTCAAGACCACCGGCGAGCCGGACTACATCGAGGGCATCCTCGAAGGCGGCACGCTGGAGGGCGAGGGCGGCGGCGCCGAGGGCGCGGCGGCCGGCGAGGGCGGCGGCGAGGCCGATCCGATGTACGATCAGGCGGTGCAGGTGGTGCTGAAGAACCGCCGGGCGTCGATCTCGCTGGTGCAGCGCCACTTGCGGATTGGTTACAACCGCGCGGCGCGCCTGCTGGAACAAATGGAACATAGCGGCGTGGTGTCCGCCATGCAATCGAACGGCAACCGCGACATTCTCGTGCCGGCGGCCAGTGCAGAATAAAAGGAAAAAGATGATGCGTGTGAAATCGTTGGCGGCGCTGAGCGCCGGCCTGCTGCTGGCGGGCCTGGCCCAGGCCGGCGCGCTGGACCAGTTCAAATCGTTCGTGGCGTCGACCAAGGCGGCCAAGGGCGAGTTCGTGCAGACCCAGGTCAAGAGCGGCAGCGAGGCGCCCAAGGCCGGCAAGACGTCCAGCGGCACGTTTGTGTTTGCCCGTCCCGGCAAGTTCATCTGGACGTACTCCAAGCCGTATGACCAGGTGCTGCAGGCCGACGGCGAGCAGCTGTTCGTCTACGACAAGGACCTGAACCAGGTGACGGTCAAGAAGCTGGGCGACGCGCTGGGCTCGTCGCCGGCGGCGATCCTGTTCGGCAGCAACGACCTGGAGAAGAATTTCACGCTGTCCGAAGGCGGCAGCAGCGACGGCCTGGAGTGGCTGAAGGCAGTGCCCAAGGCCAAGGACACCAGCTTCGAGCAGATCAGCATCGGCCTCAAGGACGGCCTGCCGGCGGCGATGGAGCTGAAGGATTCGTTCGGCCAGACCTCGGTGCTGAAGTTCAGCAAGATCGAAAAAAATCCGGCGCTGGGCGCCAGCAGTTTTAAATTCGTCATCCCGAAGGGCGCCGACGTATTCAATAATTGACTCTCTGAGTTATCCTCTCCGTCATTCCGGCGCAGGCCGGAATCCATACTGCGCCGACCGGCATGCGTTCTATGGATTCCGGCCTGCGCCGGAATGACGGGCTATTCGAGACCATGGCAGACTTGTTTTCCACCGAACCGCGCCAGCCGCTGGCCGAGGCCCTGCGGCCCAAGACGCTCGACGACGTCATCGGCCAGCGCCACCTGCTGGGACCGGGCAAGCCGCTGCGCCTGGCGTTCGAGTCGGGCCAGCCGCATTCGATGATTTTGTGGGGGCCGCCCGGCGTCGGCAAGACCACGCTGGCGCGCCTGACCGCGCAAGCCTATGACTGCGCGTTCATCGCGCTGTCGGCGGTGTTTTCCGGCGTCAAGGACATCCGCGCCGCGATGGAGCAGGCGCAGCACAACCTGGACCTGGGCAAGCACACCATCCTGTTCGTCGACGAGATCCACCGCTTCAACAAGTCGCAGCAGGACGCCTTGCTGCCGTACGCCGAGTCCGGCCTGGTGACGCTGATCGGCGCCACCACCGAGAACCCGTCGTTCGAGGTCAACTCGGCCTTGCTGTCGCGCGCCCAGGTCTACGTGCTGAAGTCGTTCGACGAGGGCGAGCTGCGGCAGATGGTCGACCGCGCGCGCGCCAAGGTGCTGACCCAGCTGGAATTCGACGAGGCCGCCATCGACACGCTGATCGGCTACGCCGACGGCGACGGCCGCCGCCTGCTGAACCTGCTGGAAGTGACCAACACCGCCGCCCACGCGGCCAAGACCAACCAGATCACCACCGAATTCATCACCAACGCGCTGACGCTCAACGCGCGCCGCTTCGACAAGGGCGGCGACAATTTCTACGACCAGATCTCAGCGCTGCACAAGTCGGTGCGCGGTTCCAATCCGGACGCCGCGCTGTACTGGCTGTGCCGCATGCTGGACGGCGGCGCCGACGCCCGCTACCTGTCGCGCCGCATCGTCCGCATGGCGTGGGAGGACATCGGCCTGGCCGATCCGCGCGCGATGCAGATCGCCAACGACGCCGCCACCACCTACGAGCGCCTGGGCTCGCCGGAGGGCGAACTGGCGCTGGGCCAGGCGGTGGTCTACCTGGCCATCGCCGCCAAGAGCAATGCCGGCTACAACGCCTTCAACGAGGCCATGGCCTTCGTGCGCAAGGACAAGTCGCGCGAGGTGCCGGTCCACCTGCGCAACGCCCCGACCAAGCTGATGAAGGAACTCGGCTACGGCCACGAATACCGCTACGCCCACGACGAGCCGCATGCCTATGCCGCCGGCGAGCACTACTTCCCGGACGACATGCGCGCGCCCGGCTGGTATCAGCCGGTGCCGCGCGGCCTGGAAAGCAAGATCGCCGACAAGCTGGCCTTCCTGCGCCAGCTGGACGCGGACGCCGGCAAGGCGTAATGTTGTAAAATAAGACAGTCAATTCGTTCGCGGGCAGGGGAGCAGCATGCAGCAGATGGTGGTCGACGGCGTCGACATTTATATCGAGGGCGAGGGGCCGGAGACGATCGTCATGCTCCACGGCTGGCCCGATACCTACCGCGTGTGGGATGCCCAGGTGGCCGAGCTGCGCCAGCGCTACCGCTGCGTGCGCTTCACGCTGCCGGGCTTCGACATCAGCAAGCCGCGCCGCTCCTACTCGCTGGACGCGATGATCCGCGTGCTGCTGCACATCGTCAATAGCGTCAACAAGAAGGAAAAAGTCATCCTGATGTTGCATGACTGGGGCTGCGTGTTCGGCTACGAGTTCTATATGCGCAACAAGGCGCTGGTGTCGGCCATCGTTGGCGTCGACATCGGCGACGCGCAGTCGCGCGCGTTGCAGCGTTCGCGCTCGGTGGGGCAGAAGCTGATGGTCAGCGGCTACCAGAGCACGCTGGCGCTGGCGTGGGCGATCGGCGGACCGGTCGGTAATCTGCTGACCAGGGCCACCGCCAGCGTGCTGGGCGTGCCGTCGCCGCGCCAGTACATCAGCTCGGCGATGAATTTCCCGTATTACATCCTCACCGCCGGCGCGGCCGGCTCTTACAGTTCGCTGGTGCCGTTTGATCCCAAGGTGCCGATGCTGTACATCTATGGCGCGCGCAAGCCGTTCATGTTCCACTCGCCGCAGTGGACCGAGCAATTGGCGGCCCGGCAGGGCTGCAAGGTGGTGGCGATGGAAACCGATCACTGGCCGATGCTGCGCCAGCCGGAACGCTTCAATGACATCGTCATCAACTGGCTGGAGCAGCCGGCCGTGAACGAGGAAGACGCGGAAGAGGACGCCGCCTGAGCGGCGGCGCCCTGGCGCGCGCTTAGCGCAGGCGGATCGGCTTCTGGTACGGCGCGAACGGCGGCGGCGGCAGTTGCGCGTCGGCGTAGGCCTGGCGGAAGCACTCGGCTTTCTTGCCCTCGACGTCGGTGGTGCTGCGCACCACCTTGCCGCTCGCGTCCAGCGTCAGCACAATCACCACCGGGTACTTGGACAGGTCGTGGCAGTTGCCGCGCTCGTCGAGCTTCTTGGCGTTGTTGTAGTTGAGCGAGATTTCCTCGTACTTGGTGGCCTTGTCGTTCGGGAACTGGGCGTTGAACTTGTTCATCTCGGCCGCGAAGTTGGGGTTGGCCGCTGGCGGCGGTTCGTTGGACGAGGCGCCGCCACCCATGGTCGAGCAGCCGGCGGCGGCCAGCAGGGCGGCGGTGGCCGCGGCGAGTTGCAGGATGTTGGTCTTCATTTCTTCTCCTTTGTGTTTTGTACTGTTGAGTACATAGTACAAATTCCCGGCGCCGCGCGGCGCACGATTAGTTGCGTAGGAGAAATCCTACAGTGCCGCGGCGGTGGCGCGCCGCCCGCCCGCGCCGGCTGCATTTCAGGCGCCGTTTCGTGCGCTTCGTCGCATCCCCGTGGTGGGCCAGAACGCCTTTAGGTACAGTACAACCATACCGCAGCACTTCACTGACTTACCCCAAGGAGCGCATCATGAACATCGCCAAACACATGGAAATCATCTTCGTCGCCGCCGCCGTGATCGCCGGTGCCACCACCTACGCCAGCGCCGCCAGCGACTACGCGCACGCCATCGCCGCGCCAGCCGCCAGCGTGGTCGTGGCCGACCCGGCCGCCAGCGCCATGCCGACCGTGACGGTGAGCGCCAAGCGCCTGACCGCCGCCGAAAAAGCCGCGCTGTAATGGCGGCAGCCGGCGGGCTGCGCAAAACTCGCTAGCAGCGGGCTTGGTCTTGGTACAATGGACGTTTTCGATACACAAACGGCTTTGTTCCCATGATTGATATCCAACTGCTCCGTAAAGATATAGCCACCGTCGCCGCGCGCCTGGCGACCCGCAAGTTCCAGCTCGATGTGGACGCGTTCAGCGCGCTCGAAGCGGAACGCAAAGCGATCCAGACGCGCACCGAAGAGCTGCAGGGCAAGCGCAATTCGCAGTCCAAGCTGATCGGCATGATGAAGGGCAAGGGCGAGGACACCACCGCGCTGATGGCGGAAGTGGCCGGCCTGGGCGACGAGCTCAAGGCCAACGAAGCAACACTGGGCGAACTGCAGGCCAAGCTGTCGGAGTTCCTGCAAACCATTCCCAACCTGCCGCACGAGTCGGTGCCGGTGGGCACGGACGAAAACGGCAACGTGGAAGTGCGCAAGGTCGGCACGCCGCGCAGCTTCGATTTCGAGATCAAGGACCACGTCGACATCGGCGCGCCGCTGGGCCTGGACTTCGACACCGCGACCAAGCTGACCGGCTCGCGCTTCTCGGTGATGAAGGGCGGCATCGCCCGCCTGCACCGCGCGCTGGCGCAGTTCATGCTGAACACCCACACCGACGAGCACGGCTACACCGAGTGCTACACGCCGTACATGGTCAACGCCGATTCGCTGCGCGGCACCGGCCAGTTGCCGAAGTTCGAGGCCGACCTGTTCTCGGTGAAGAAGGGCGGCGCCGAGGGCGAGGGCGAGAACTTCTACCTGATCCCGACCTCGGAAGTATCGCTGACCAACATCGTGCGTGACGAGATCGTCGCGGCTGAAACGCTGCCGCTGAAGATGACCGCCCACACGCCGTGCTTCCGCTCGGAGGCCGGCAGCTACGGCCGCGACACGCGCGGCATGATCCGCCAGCACCAGTTCGACAAGGTCGAGATGGTGCAGGTGGTGCATCCGGACCATTCCTACGCCGCGCTGGACGAGATGGTCGGCCACGCCGAAACCATCTTGCAGCGCCTCGGCCTGCCATACCGCGTGATGGCGCTGTGCACCGGCGACATGGGCTTTGGCGCCACCAAGACCTATGACCTGGAAGTGTGGCTGCCGGCGCAGAACACCTACCGCGAGATTTCGTCGCTGTCCAACTGCGAGGCGTTCCAGGCGCGCCGCATGCAGGCGCGGTTCCGCAACGCCGCCGGCAAGCCGGAACTGCTGCACACGCTGAACGGCTCCGGCCTGGCGGTGGGCCGCACGCTGGTCGCGGTGCTGGAGAATTACCAGCAGGCTGACGGCTCGGTGGAGATCCCGGCCGTGCTGCGTCCGTACATGGGCGGACAGACGCATTTAAAAGCGTAAAAATTGTCCTTCCATTTTCCCAGGCACCTGCTATAATCTTGCCTTCTCGCAGCAGCAGGTGGGAAAACGGAGAGGTGGCAGAGTGGTCGATTGTACTTGACTCGAAATCAAGCGATGGTGCAAACCATCCGTGGGTTCGAATCCCACCCTCTCCGCCAACTGTGCGGTTGTAGAGAAATTAGCGTCACCAGGAGAGGTGGCAGAGTGGTCGATTGTACTTGACTCGAAATCAAGCGATGGTGCAAACCATCCGTGGGTTCGAATCCCACCCTCTCCGCCAATATTCAGCGAAAAAGCTCCCGAAAGGGAGCTTTTTTGTTTTTGGGCTAGAATGCGGAAAAATTTTTCAGGAGCTCCCATGAAGTTTGCCGCTTTCGTTGCCGCCGCCCTGCTGGCCGGCGCCGCCCATGCCGCCACGCCCAATCCCACGCCCGACGACATCAAGGCCGCGCACGACCTGCTGGCCTCGATGCAGGCCGAGAAGATGATGCGCATGACGGCCGGCATGAGCAAGTACGCGTCGCCCGAGCAGCGCAAGCAGGTGATGGACAAGGTGATCAAGCTGCAGCCGGAATTCGTCTACACGCGGCTGGCGACGCCGGTGGCCAAGCTGCTGAGCAGGCAGACCGCGCTGGAGATGACCCGGTTCTACCAGTCCAGCTATGGCCAGAAGGTGCTGCACGATACTTACAACAGCAGCGCGCAGATGTATCCGAGTGCGCCCAAGCCGACGCCGGCCGAGGCTGCCGAGCTGAAGAAGCCGGCCTATATCAAGGCCGACCAGGAATTCAAGGCCAATGAATCGGCCATCCACCACGAAACCTTTGTGCTGCTGAAGGAAATCATCAACGGCAAGTAAGCCGGTGCCGGCGGACGGGCAAGATGGCCGGCTGCGGCCAGATCACCGGTGCGCTGCTGGACCGCCCGAGATGGCCCGAGGCGGCAGCCGGGATTCAGGCGCCGCAGCACTTCTTGTGTTTCTGGCCGCTGCCGCACGGGCAGGGGTCGTTGCGGCCGACCTTGGCCGCCTTCGGCTGCGGCGCGTGGAAGAAGGCGTTGATCTGCACCACGGCCGGCGCCACCTTGGCGCCATTGGCCGGCGGCTGGAACGGCGCCAGCAGCCCCGGCTGGCTGGCGCGCAGCGGCGCCCAGGCCTCGTGGCTCAGCTGCACGCCGGCCAGGAAGCCGGCGCACCAGGCCTCGGCGGTCCAGCTGCCGCCGCAGTCGTAGATCGGCTCGAAGCTGGCCGGGTCTTTGCGCATCCACTCGCGCATGTAGGCGTGATGGCGCAGCATCAGCGCCCGCGCGTCGGCGTTGGCGTCGGCCGCGCCGCCGCCCCACACCAGCGGCAGCCAGGCATCCGGCGCCGGCTCGGCGGCGGCCGGGCCGATCACCAGCGCGGTCAGCAAGCCCTCCACGCCGGCGACGTCCAGCGTCTGCGGGCCGAGCGCGGCCAGCAGGTCGTCGAGTTGATCGTATTCGTCGTCGTTCAGGGGCGTGCTGGTGCTCATGGCGGCTGTGCGGGAAGGCTGAAAGCCGCCATTGTACCTATTTGGCCTTGGGCGGCGCCGGTTTGTTTTTCGCCGTCTCGACGATCAGCACGTGCTTGTCGACGGCGCCGGTCTTTTCCTGCTTGACCACCTGCACCGCCACCGGCTTGTGGTCGACCACCGAACGCGGGCGTTTTGGCACCAGCATGTTGTTCCCCTGAAGTTGTTGTTGAAACCGCAAATAGGAGCGGTTTTTGTTTTTACAAGTATACAAAGATGTCTACTTGGTGCATGCTGTGGCTTCCTCAACCACGGAATCACACCATGCTGAAGACATTTGCGCTGGCGCTGCTGTTGGCGCCGCTGGCGGCGCAGGCCGCCAACCTGCCGGACTACCCCTTCATCCACGCCAGCGGCGAGGGCATGCAGCGCATCGTGCCGGACCTTGGCGAGATCGATTTTGACATCAGCGCCTACGATCCGGACCCGGCCGCCGCCAGCGCGCTGGTGGCCGAGCGCGCCGGGCAGATCCAGGCGCTGCTGGCCGCCACCGACGCGGCCGCCGTCGTCGAGATCGGCAGCCTGCGCAAGGAGATGCGCAAGCCGGGGCCGGGCGAGGCCGTTCCGGCCGACGGCGCCCCGGCCTACGAACTCCGCGGCGCGGTGCACATCGCCGTGCGCGACCTGAGCCAGTGGCGGCCGATCATGCAGGGCTTGCTGGCCATGCCCCACCTCGATCATTTCGCCACCACCTTTGGCCGCAGCGACCGCGAGGCGACCGAGCGCGAGCTGACGGCGGCGGCGGTGCGGGATGCGCAGCGCCGCGCCGAAGCCATGGCGGCCGGCCTGGGCCGCAAGCTGGGCGCGGTGACCGCCATCTCGTCCGGCCAGTTGCGTAATCTGACCGGGGCGATCGGCCTGGCGCCGGCCGACCTGTATTTCCGCCGCGATCCGCGGCCGGCGCCGGCCGCGCAGCCGGCCGACAAGGATTTCCTGGCCACCGGCCTGCTGACCTGGACGCAGACGGTGGACGTGATCTTCCGCATCAAGTGAGGCCACGCCGGCGGCGGAGGTGCGGCAACACACGCCGGCGCGCCACGCCGCCTTGCGCGCCGGCGCGCGCGCGCCGACACTGACAGCATGTTCCCAGCCACAGGAGGCCAGCATGCTGCACGCCCATACCACGCCGGACCCGGAAGTGCCGCCGCCACCGCCGGAAAAGGACCCGCCGCCGGACAACACGCCGGTGCCCGACCAGGCGCCGATCGAGGAACCGACGCCGCCCAAGCCGCCGCTGAAAACCTGAGTTTTCCCTGCGCATGTGTGCGCCAGCGCACCGTCCGTTGCGTGGAGCCGACGGTATGCTGGTTCCACGCTCGTCCATGCCGTGAGAATGTGTGAGAGTCGTTGCTTTGTGGATACATATTTGTGGTTTTGTGTCCGGCGTCACACTGGGGTCATGAAGGAGTTTCTATAATTTAGGCATGTCGTCAGGTTTCGTTCACGCACGGAGAGCAATCATGGGTAACTCGTTACACAACAAAATCTACCTCGGCCGCCGCAATGCCGCCCTGAGCGCGAAGCGTGTGCCGGCCATGATTTGCCTGGCGGCGTTTGCCAGCATCGGCCTGGTGTGGCTGGCCATCCGCGCCTTCCAGTAAGCGCCGCCTTGCCGCCGCGCCGCCGGGCGCGTACCATGAGGGCCGCAGCAGTCTCTTATGGAAAAAATGGCAATGAAGAACGACAAATTCACGCAGGACGAGTATGACGCCCTGTACGAAATCCAGCGCGGCCTCAAGGGCGATCGCGTCAGCGCCTGCGTGGGCCGCAACAGCAAGCGCCTGTCCGGCCTCAAGCTGATCAGCATCGCCCGCAACGGCCGCATTGCGCTCACCGACAAGGGCGAGCAAACCCTGTTCCTGCACCGCTGCGTGCTGGGCCTGCGCGCCGTGGCGGCGCAGCCGGGCAGCGCGCTGGACGCCGATGTGGCGCTGTTCCTCGGCAAAAAATCCCATGTGGCCGCGCACGACGCCGGCGGCTACGCGCTGACCGACAAGGGCCGCGAATCGCTGGCCGACATCACCAGCCAGGGCTGGTAAGCCGCATGCCCGACTAAAACGCTCCGTCCGGAGCGTTTTTTTTGCGGTACAGTATGCTGACACGGCAACAAGGGATGCGCTTCTGATATGACCACCGCCACGCTGTACAAGTTCCGCAAGCTGTTCCGCGTGCTGGTCACGGCGGTGCTGGTGGTGCTGCTGCTGGTGGTGCTGCTGGTGGGCCACGTGCTCAACCAGAGCCGCAAGCGCTACTACGCGGCGGCCGAGGAGACCTCGCACAACCTGGCGGTGTCGCTGGAAAACTACCTGCACGGGCATTTCCAGGAGGCCGAGCTGGCGCTGCGCCGCGCCGACCAGGAGTTCCGCGACCGGCACGCGGCCGGCCGCTTCGACGATGCCGGCTTCAGCGCCTATCTGCGCAGCCTGAAGGAGCGCTTGCCGCACGCGCAGGCGATCCGCGGCGCCGACGCCGCCGGCCGCGTGGTCTACGGCGAGCAGATCGACCTGCGCCGGCCGCAGGACCTGACCGTGCGCGAGTTTTACGCGCGCGTGGTGGCGGCGCCGGGCCTGGTGTTCGGCCTGCCGGTGCAGTCGCGCATCAGCGGCGACTGGGTGCTGCCGCTGGTCCATCCGCTGCGCCGCCCCGACGGCGGCTTCGGCGGCAGCGCCTATGTGCTGATGAGCAGCGCGCGGCTGGACACCGCCTTTGCCGCGCTCAACATCGGCGCCCACGGCCGCATCGTGCTGATCGACCGCGACAAGCGCCTCCTGCACCGCTACCCGGAAAGCGCCGACCTGCCGCTGGGCGGCGCCATCCAGGCCAGCGCCGCCACCGAGGCGTTGCTGGCCAGCGGCCGGCCCGGCGCCAGCTACCTGGTGGTCAGCGCCGGCGACGGCCGCCAGCGCGAGCTGAGCGTGGAGCGGGTCGGCGCCTATCCGGTGTACGTGGTGGTCGGGCTGGCCAGCGAGGACTTCCTGGCGCCGTGGTACAAGGAGGTGCGCAACGCCTCGCTGGCGCTGGTGCTGCTGCTGGGGCTGGCGCTGGCGCTGCTGCGCGGCGTGCGCTTCGGCCTGAACGAGCAGTTCCGCGCGCTGACCGCGCTGGGCGAGTCGGACCAGGCGCTGCAGCAGTCGCTGGCGCGGCTGACGGCGTCGGAGGCGCGCTGGCGCTCGCTGACCGAGGGCCTGCCGCAGATGGTGTGGACCGCCACGCCGGCGTTGCGCATCGATTTCATGAGCCACCACTGGGCCAGCTTCAGCGGCCTGCCGGCGGCGCAGCTGCTGGCCGGCGGCGACTGGTCGTCGGTGATCCATCCGGACGACCTGCCGGCGCTGACCGCCGCCTGGCAGCGCGCGCGCGCCGCCGGCGACCAGTTCCGCTGCGATTGCCGGCTGCGCCGCCACGACGGCGTGTGGCGGGTGTTCGACAACCACGCGTTGCCGCAGCGCGACGCCGCCGGCGCCATCGTCAGCTGGGTTGGCAGCAGCACCGACAGCACCGAGCTGCGCGCGGCGCACGCGGCGCTGTTGCAGGCCAAGGAGGCAGCCGACCAGGCCGGCCGCGCCAAGTCGGAGTTCGTTGCCAACATGAGCCACGAGATCCGCTCGCCGATGAACGCGGTGCTGGGCATGCTGCAGTTGTTGCGGCAGACGCCGCTGAGCGGGCGCCAGCACGATTACGTGGCCAAGGCGCAGGCGGCGGCCGGCGCGCTGCTGGGCCTGCTGAACGATGTGCTGGACTTTTCCAAGGTCGAGGCCGGCAAGCTGGCGCTCGATCCGCATCCGTTCCGGCTCGACAAGCTGTGGCGCGACCTGGCGGTGATCTTGTCGGCCAACGTCGGCGACAAGGACGTCGAGCTGCTGTTCCGCATCGATCCGGCGCTGCCGGCGGTGGTGGTGGGCGACGCGCTGCGGCTGCAGCAGGTGCTGCTGAACCTGGCCGGCAACGCCCTCAAGTTCACCGCGCGCGGCGAGGTGGTGCTGTCGGCGCAGCTGGTGTCGCGCGGCGCGCAGCGGCTGTCGATCGCGTTTGCCATCCGCGACACCGGTATCGGCATCGCGCCCGAGCAGTGCGCGCACATCTTTGACGGTTTTTCGCAGGCCGAGGCGTCGACCGCGCGCCGCTACGGCGGCACCGGGCTGGGGCTGGCGATCAGCCAGCGGCTGGTGCGGCTGATGGGCGGCACCTTGCGCGTGGTCAGCGAGGTGGGGCAGGGCAGCGTGTTTGATTTCGCCGTCGAGTTCGAGGTGGCGGCGGCGGGCGCCGAGCCGGAGCCCGCGGCGGCGGCCGCCGTGGCGCCGGCGGCGCGGGCGCTGCCGCGCGACCTGGCGTGCCTGGTGGTGGACGACAATCCGGTGGCGCGCACGGTGCTGCGCGAGATGGCGGCGTCGTTTGGCTGGCAGGTCGAGGTGGCGGCCGATGGCCAGTCGGCGCTGGAGCTGCTGGCGGCGCGGGCGGCGTGCCCACGGCCGTTCGACGTGGTGCTGATCGACTGGCGCATGCCGGGCCTGGACGGCTGGGAAACCAGCCGCCGCATCCGCCAGCTGGCGCCTGCCGGGCGCACGCCGCTGATCGTGATGGTGACCGCGCACGACCGCGAGCTGCTGGCGCAGCGCCAGCAGGACGTGGCGCCGGTGCTGGACGGGTTGGTGGTCAAGCCGGTGACGGCGTCGATGCTGTTCGACGCGGTGGCCGAGG
This sequence comes from Duganella sp. 1224, assembly GCF_013408245.1. Classification (GTDB taxonomy): domain Bacteria; phylum Pseudomonadota; class Gammaproteobacteria; order Burkholderiales; family Burkholderiaceae_D; genus Rugamonas. The sequence goes on along the minus strand of NZ_JACBYS010000001.1, from coordinate 2,392,503 downwards.
CGCGGCTGGGGCGGCGGCCGGCATCGCCGCCAGGGCCGGCGCTGCCGTCGGCGCGGCGGCTGGCCGGGCTGCGGCTGCTGCTGGTCGATGACAATCCGGCCAACCAGCAGGTGGCCAGCGAGCTGCTGGGGCACGAGGGCGCGCAGGTGGTGGTGGCCAGCTCGGGCCAGCTGGCGCTGGAGGCGCTGGCGCAGGGCGCGCCGTTGCCGCAACTGATTTTGATGGATATCCAGATGCCGGAGCTGGACGGCTACCAGACCACCCATGCGCTCCAGGCGCGGCTCGGCGTGCGGACGCCGCCGGTGGTGGCGATGACCGCCAATGTCATGGCGTCCGACCGCATCGCCGCGCTGGAGGCGGGCATGGTCGACCATATCGGCAAGCCGTTCGATCTGGAGCAACTGATCGCGGTCATCCTCAAACACGCGCGCCGCGACGCCGACGCGCCGGCCTCGCCAGCCGTGCCTGCCGCGTCAGTTGCCGCGACGCCGGCCGCCGCCGCTGCCGCCGCGCCGGTTGTCGCCGTGTCGGACGCGCCGGCATCGGCTGGCTGGCCGGCGGCGGGGCTGAACCGGGCGGCCGCGCTGAAGCGCATGGGCGGGCTGGCGGCGGTGTACACCAGCGCCTTGCGCGGCTTCGTCGCCGAGGCCGACACGCTGGCGGCCCAGCTGCGCGCCGCCCGCGCCGGCAACGACCGCGCCGCCGCCCTGCCGGCGCTGCACACGCTGAAAGGCCTGGCCGGCACGGTCGGCGCCGACCAGCTGGCCGCGCTCAGCCAAGCGGCCGAGCAGGCCCTGAAGCGCGACGCCGCCGCCTGGACCGCGCTGGCGCCGGTGCTGGACGCCTGTGCCGCCGCCGCCGCCGACAGCGCGCGCTTACTTAGCGAAAGCCATCCGCACTGATCTCCAGCTCGGTGACCTCGCCATACTGCCGGGCGATGTCGCGGATCGCCTCGGCCTTGCCGATCAACACCGTCTGCAAATTGGCGCGCGGGAAGTGTTTGTCGATCAGCGCCTTGGCCTTGTCCGGCGTCAGGCGGTCGACGTCGCGCGTGAAGTTGTCGATCTGCGCGCGGCCGACCTGGAACGCGTACATGTCGCCCAGCAGCCCCGCCAGCTGCTCGCCGGTTTCATAGCGCGGCGGGAACTGGCCCTTGACGTAGGCCTTGGCCGAGGCCAGCGTGGCGGCGTCGATGCCCTGTTTCCACAGGCGCTGGTAGGTGGTCTGCGCCAGCGCCAGCGCCGCCCCGGTCTTGGGCAGCGCCGTGAAGCTGCTGATGGCAAACGTGCCGCTCTGCCCCAGCGGCGCGAACTGGCTGCTGGCGCCGTAGGTCAGGCCCGAGTTGACGCGCAGCTCGTCGTTGAGCCACGAGGTGAAGCGCCCGCCCAGCACGGTGTTGACCACCTGCAGCGGCACGTAGTCCGGGTCGTTGCGGGCGATGCCGGCGCCGCCGATCAGGAAGGTGGTCTCGATCGCGTCCGCCTTGTTGACCAGCAGCACGCGCGCCTGGTCGGCCCGCACCTGGCCGTTGTCCTGCGCCGCCGGCGCCGGGCCGGTGGCCTGCCACGCGCCGAACAGCGCCGCGATCTGCTGGCGCATCGCCGCCTTCTGGAAGTCGCCGACGACGATGACGGCGGCGTTGTCGGGGCGGTAGTAGCGCTGGTAGTAGCCCTGCACGTCGCTCTGCTGCAGCGCCGCCAGGCTGCCGGCGGTGCCGCCGACCGGGCTGCCGTACGGCCGCTCGCCGAACAGCATGGCGCGGTAGTAGGTCTGCACCACCAGGCGCGGCGCCTCCTTGGCCTGCTTGATGCCGTTGATCTTGCGCGCGCGCAGCTTGGCCAGCTCGGCCGCGTCAAAGCTCGGCTGCTGGACGATCTCGGCGAACAGCGGCAGCAGCGCGGCGCTGTCGGCGGCGGCGAAGTTGGCCTGCACGGTGCTGGCCTCGGTGCCGGCGCCGCCGGCCAGGCGCGCGCCGCGCGCGTCGAAGGCCTGGTCGATGCTGGCCTTGTCGTGCGCCCGGGTGCCGAGCAGCAGGGCGTCGCCGGTCAGGTTGGACAGGCCGGGCTGCGGGCCGTCGTGGACGGCGCCGGCCTTGACCACCGCGCGTACCGAGATCAGCGGCACGTCGTGGCGTTCCATCAGGTACACGGTCAGGCCGTTCGGCAGGGTCACGGTGTCGAAGTCCGGCAGGCGGAATTCGGCGGCCACGGCCGGCGCCGGCGCGGCCAGCAGGGCGACGGCCAGCGCGGCAGACACGGCGCCGGCAGCGGTTGCGGCGCCGGCGGCGGCGGTGGCGCGCCGGGAGAGGGCGGAGCGGGTAATCATCATCGGCTTAATCCTCCTTCGCGGCCAGCACGCCGACCGTGCGCTGCGATTTCTTCAGGTATTTGGCGGCGACGGCCTGGATGTCGGCCGGCGTCAGGTGGTCGTAGGCGGCCGGGGCGTCGAACATTTTCTTGTAGTCGCCGAAGAACACCTCGTAGTTGCCCAGCTGCTGGGCCTTGCCGTTGATGGTTTCCTGCTCGCGGTACAGATTGACCAGCTTCTGCTTCTTGACCTTCTGCAGCTCCTCGGCCGTCACGCCATCGCGCACCAGCCGGTCCACTTCGGCCAGCAGCGCCTTTTCCAGCGTGGCGGCATCGGTCTTGGCCGAGGCCACCGCCGACAGGTACAGCAGGCCGGGATCGAAGCCGTCCAGGCTGTTGGCGCTGACCTGGGTCGCCAGCTGCTGCTCGACCAGCGCCTTGTACAGGCGCGAGGTCTTGCCGTCGGCCAGCACGCTTTGCAGCACGTCCAGCGCGTAGTAGTCGGGCGCGCCGGCCTGCGGGATCTTGTAGGCGATGGTCAGGTTGGGCGCGCTGGCCGACGCCTTGGTGACGAACACGCGCCGCTCGCCCGTCTGCGGCGGCTCGACGGTGCGCACCGGCGGCGGCGCCGCGCGCTTCGGAATCGCGCCGAAGTATCGGGTTGCCAGCTGTTTCACCTGGTCGGCCTTGACGTCGCCGACGATCACCGCCACCGCGTTGTTGGGCGCATAATAGGTGCGGAAATAGTGTTCCAGGTCCTGCTGGGTCCAGGCCTTGATGTCGGACTCGTGGCCAATCACCGGCCACGAATACGGATGGGCCAGGAAGGCCACGCTGTTGACCTCCTCGCGCAGCATGCGCAGGTTGGAGTTCTCCAGCCCGGTGCTGCGCTCGGACAGCACCACGCCGCGCTCGCTGGCGACCATCTTCGGGTCGATGCTGAGGTGGGCGATACGGTCGCTCTCCAGCGTGAAGATGGTTTCCAGCGAACTGGCCGGGAACCAGTCCTGGTATACCGTCAGGTCGGTGCTGGTGTAGGCGTTGTTGGAGCCGCCCTTGGCCTCCATCGTGCGGTCGAACATTTTCGGGCCGAAGTTCTGCGAGCCGTTGAACATCATGTGCTCAAAAAAATGCGACAGGCCGGTGATGCCGGGCGCCTCGTTGCGCGAGCCGACCTTCCAGAAGGTGTACATATTGGCGTTGGGGATGGCGTGCGATTCCAGTACGATGAACTTCATGCCGTTGGCCAGCGTGAAGGTCTGCACCTGCTCGGCGGTGACAGCGGCCCGCGCGGGCGCGCCGGCGCCGAGCGCCAGCGCCAGACCGGCGGCCAAAACTTTCCATTTCATGAGCGCTCCTGAGTGAGAGAAGCGTCAAGCATACAACTTTTTGACAACTATTTGCGAATGGCAAGTTTAGCGGCTAGCATGGAGCCAACAACAACTGGGAGCGAGCAATGGAAAAACCAATGAACTGGGTCGAGCACGAACTGAGCATGACCGTGCTGATGACGCCCGACATGGCCAATTTCTCCGGCAACGTCCACGGCGGCACCATCCTCAAGTACCTGGACAGCGTGGCCTACGCCTGTGCCAGCCGCTATTCGGGCAGCTATGTGGTGACGCTGTCGGTCGACCAGGTGATGTTCCTGCAGCCGATCCACGTCGGCGAGCTGGTCACCTTCCTGGCGTCGATCAACTACACCGGCAACACCTCGATGGAGGTCGGCATCCGCGTGGTGACCGAGAACATCCAGCAGCGCCTGGTGCGCCACGCTAACAGCTGCTATTTCACCATGGTGGCGGTGGACAAGGACCGCAAGCCGGTCAAGGTGCCGACGCTGGTGCCGGAAACCGAGGAGCAGAAGCAGCGCTGGGAACAGGCGGTGCTGCGCAAGCAGGCGCGCCAGATGGTGCACGGCAACCGCAAGCAATGAAACGGCGCGCGCTGATGCTGGCGGCGCTGGCCGCCGCCGGCCGGGCGCTGGCGGGCGAGCCGGCCGGGCGCGACATCATCGCCGATGTCAGCCGCATTGTCGCGCCGCGCGGCGTGCAGGAAAATTTCACGCTGCGCATCGGCGGCATCGACCAGTGGCTGTACACGCGCGGGCAGGACCGCGGCAATCCGCTGCTGCTGTTCGTGCACGGCGGCCCGGCCTCGCCCAGCGCGCCCACCATGTGGTTGTACCAGCGGCCGCTGGAGGAATACTTTACCGTGGTCAATTACGACCAGCGCGGCGCCGGCCGCACCTATCTGGACAACGACGCGGCGACGGTCGGGCCGACGCTGCGCATCGACCGGTTTGTCGAGGACGCGGTGGAGATCGCGCGCGCGGTGGCGCGGCGCTATGGCAAGCGCAAGGTGATTCTGGTCGGGCATAGCTGGGGCACCGTGGTGGGCATGCGCGCGGTGCTGGCGCATCCGGAGCTGTTCCATGCGTATGTGGGCATCGGGCAGGTGATCAGCATGCGCGACAACGAGAAGCTCAGCTTCGATTTCGCCCTGGCGCAGGCGCGCAAGGAAAACAACCGGCAGGCGATTGAGGAACTGGAGTCGATCGCGCCGTATCCGGGCGATACGCCGATCACGCGCGAGCGCATCGTCAAGGAGCGCACCTGGGCGCAGCATTATGGCGGGCTGGCGGCGTATCGCGGCGACTTCGCCTACTACTTCAACGCGCCGCTGTTGTCGCCGGAGTACGACGCGGCGGCCATCGCCGCCATCGACAAGGGCAGCCAGTTGACGCTGGAACGCGTGCTGCAGGAGTGGCTGGCGGTGGACTTCAAGCCGGTCACGCGCTTCCCGGTGCCGGTCATCATGTTCATGGGCCGCCACGATTACACCACGCCGTCCGCACCGACCGCCGCGTGGCTGGCCAAGGTGAGGGCGCCCTACAAGAAGGCCGTGTGGTTCGAGAACGCCGCGCACCTGGTGCAGTTCGAGGAGCCGGGCAAGACGCTGGTCAGCCTGCTCGACTACGTGCGCCCGCTGGCCAAGGACTGAGGAGCATATACCCCCCTCTATTTTTTTCGGCCTCTAAAAACTCTAAAAGCTCTAAAACGCTAGATTTCGAACTATTTCGCTAGATTTCACTCTAAAACAGAGAGTGCTTTTAGACGAAATAGAGCAAATAGAGCAAATTAGAGCGAGCAACATCCTATTTTTAGAGTGATCTCTATCGAAATAGAGCGAATTAGAGCGAATTAGAACAAATAGAGTTTTTAGAGGGGATAAAAAAATGGAGCACCCAGACCACCCGATCGGCAACATGCACCTGCCGAGCAGAGTATTCATGGCACTGACTGGGCATGTGGGCGAGGGCTACTATGGCCCCCAATCTGAAGCAGCGCTCTGCGCGCTGATTCGGCAGTGGGTAGCCACCACGCCCCCGGCGCATAGCCCGTCGAATGGCATGGACGAAGAGGCGGGCGGGCCGAACGCCAGCGCCATTGACCAACCCCCGGTCGCCGCCTCATCCGCTGCGAGCCCGCCTGTCGTGGACGTCAGCCGTGGCTACCAATGGAAAGACCTCTTCCTGCCCAACGGGACGGAACTGCGCGTCATCTATGGCGGCCGCTCCCTCTACGCCACCGTGGAAGACGAACAAATCGTCGGCGACAACGGCCCCACCACACCCTCGCGCCTCGCCAACCGCCAGGGCTGCGGCACGCGCAATGCCTGGCAAGCGGTTTGGCTGCGCATGCCCGGAAGAGCACGCTGGCAGCGCGCCGCCGACTGTCGGCGCCAGGCTGCGATACCGTTCAGTTAAACATGTCGTTCCGGCGCAGGCCGGAACCCATGGAACATACGCATGCCATAACGCATGCGAAGTATGGATTCCGGCGTCCGCCGGAATGACAAATCAGGCGCCAACTGAACGGCATCAACCTCAGGCTGGCAACGCCGTCTTGCCGCGGCGGGTCAGGAACACCAGGCCGGCCGCCACCACCGATGCCGCCGCCAGCGCGTACAGCCCGCCCTGGATCGAACCGGTCCTCTGCTCCAGGTAGCCGAAGGTGGCCGGCGCCACGAAGCCGCCCAGGTTGCCCAGCGAGTTGATCAGCGCGATCACCGCTGCCGCGATGCGGCTGTCCAGATAGCCCTGCGGAATCGGCCAGAACAACGACGAGGCCGCCTTGAAGCCAATGCCGGCAAAGCAGATCGCCACGAACGCGAACACCGGCCCGCCGGTGGTGGAGGCGAACATGCCGCACGCCGCCACGATCAGCGCCACCGCCACCCACGCCTGCTGGTGGCGGTACTTCTGCGCCAGCGCCGCAAACATGTACATGGCCGCGATCGAAATGATCCACGGAATCGAGTTAAACAGGCCGATCTGGAACTCCGAAAAATGCCCCATCTTCTTGATGATGCTCGGCAGCCAGAACGTCGCGCCATAAATCGTCAGCTGGATCGCGAAATAGATGAAGCAGAACAGCGCGATGCGGCCATCCTTGAGCAGCGTGAACATGCTGGCGTGCGGCGGCCGGTTGGCGTCGCGCTCCTTCTTCTCGGCCTCGATGACCGCCGCCAGCGCGCCGCGCTCGGCTGCCGTCAGCCACTTGGCGTCCTGCGGCCTGGAATCGAGGAAGAACCAGACCACGAAGCACAGCGCCACCGACGCCAGCCCCTCGATGATGAACATCCACTGCCAGCCATGGAAGCCGCCGCCGTCGATCGACAGCAGCGCCCCCGACAGCGGCCCCGACATCACCGACGCCAGCGCCGAGCCGCTGAGGAAGATCGCCATCGCCTTGCCGCGCTCCGCGTTCGGCAGCCATTGCGTGAAGTAGTACACCACGCCCGGAAAGAACCCGGCCTCGGCCACGCCGAGCAGGAAGCGCATCACATAGAACGACGTCTCGCCCTGCACGAAGGCCATGCCGGTGGCCACCACGCCCCAGCTGGCCATGATGCGGGTCAGCCAGGCCTTGGCGCCGAAGCGCTGCTGCAGGATGTTGGACGGCACCTCGAACAGCGCGTAGGCCAGGAAGAATACGCCGGCGCCGAAGCCGAACGCCGCCGCGCCGATGCCCAGGTCCTTCTCCAGGTGGGTGCGCACGAAGCCGATGTTCACGCGGTCTATGTAGTTGGCGATAAACATCACCACAAACAGCGGCAGGATGCGCCATTTGACCTTGCTGACGGCGCTGTCGAGCACCGTGGGCGCGGCAAGCGCGCCGCCGCCGGTGGTGGTGGAAGCGGTGGTAGTCATGCTAGTCTCCTTATACTGGTTCTGATGATTGTTGTTAGCGAACCATGCAAGGCATCTTGTTGTTGAACTTCCAGCCCGGGATCAGGTACTGCATCGCCACCGCGTCGTCGCGCGCGCCCAGCCCCATGTTGTTGTACAGGTGGTGGGCCGCCTCGATGGCGGCCATGTCGATCTCCACGCCGAGGCCGCCGCGTTGCGGCACCTGCACCATGCCGCCGCGGATCTGCAGCGGATTGCGCGTCAGGTGCTGGCCGTCCTGCCAGATCCAGTGGGTGTCGATGGCGGTGATGTCGCCCGGCGCGGCCGCCGCCACGTGGGTGAACATGGCCAGCGAGATGTCGAAGTGGTTGTTCGAGTGCGAACCCCAGGTCAGGCCCCACTCGTGGCACATTTGCGCCACCCGCACCGAACCCTGCATGGTCCAGAAGTGCGGGTCGGCCAGCGGAATGTCGACCGACTGCAACTGGATCGCGTGGCGCATCTCGCGCCAGTCGGTGGCCACCATGTTGGTGGCCGTCAGCAGGCCGGTGGCGCGGCGGAACTCGGCCATCACCTCGCGTCCCGAGTAGCCGTTCTCGGCGCCGCACGGGTCCTCGGCGTAGGCCAGCACGTCGCCCATGTCGCGGCACAGGCGGATGGCGTCGCGCAGCAGCCAGCCGCCGTTCGGGTCGAGCGTCACGCGCGCCTGCGGGAAGCGCTCATGCAGCGCCGTCACCGCCTCGATCTCCTCCTCGCCGCGGAACACGCCGCCCTTGAGCTTGAAGTCGTTGAAACCGTAGCGCGCGTACGCCGCCTCGGCCAGCCGCACCACCGCGTCCGCCGTCAGCGCCGGCTCGGTGCGCAGGCGCGCCCAGTCGTCGTCGGCGTCGGCCGGCACGCCGGCGTAGGGCAGGTCGGTGCGCGCGCGGTCGCCGATGTAGAACAGATAGCCCAGCATCTCGACCTCGCTGCGCTGCTGGCCCTGGCCGAGCAGCGCCGCCACCGGCACGTTGAGGAACTGGCCCAGCAGGTCGAGCAGCGCCGACTCCAGCGCCGTCACCGCGTGCACCGCCACCCGCAGGTCGAAGGTCTGCAGGCCGCGGCCGCCGGCGTCGCGGTCGGCAAAGGCGCTGCGGGCGGCGTTGAGGATGGCGTTGTAGTTGCCGACCGGCTGCTGCAACAGCAGCGGGCGGGCGTCCTCCAGCGTCTGGCGGATCTTCTCGCCGCCCGGCACCTCGCCGACGCCGGTGTGGCCCAGGCTGTCGGTCAGGAGCACCAGGTTGCGGGTGAAATACGGGCCGTGGGCGCCGCTCAGGTTCAGCAGCATGCTGTCGCGGCCGGCGACCGGGATGACGCGCATGGCAACGATGCGCGGGGTGTCAGAAGCAGGGTGGGTCATGGTGTCTCCAATAATGATTGCGCTGTCATTCGGGATCTTAGCCCGTGTACCGCGCCAGATCAAGCAAAACCTGCGGCCGTGTGCGGCGCAAAAATGATAGAAAATGATGTGCGATGCTATAATCGCACATCACCACTTACCATTGACACCATGGACAAGACCGCATTGCGCCGGCTGCGCACCGCCGGCGGCGAGCTCAGCGTCAGCGGCGCCACGCTGGCCGACGTCGCCCGCGTGGCCGGCGTGTCGCCGATCACCGTGTCGCGCGCGCTCAACCAGCCGCAGCTGGTGCGGCCGCACACGCTGGCGCGGGTGCAGGCCGCCGTGACCGAGACCGGCTACGTCAGGAGCCTGCAGGGCGGCGCGCTGGCGGCCGCGCGCAGCCGGCTGGTGTCGCTGGTGTTGCCAAGCATCGGCACGCCGATCTTCGCCGACATGGTGCAGGCCGCCAGCGAGCAGTTGACCGCGGCCGGCTACCAGGTGCTGCTCGGCCTGTCGAGCTACGAGGCGTGGCGCGAGGAACTGCTGGTCGACACCATCCTCAGCCGGCGGCCGGACGGCGTCATCCTGACCGGCGCGCTGCACACCGACCACACGCGGCGCCGGCTGCAGGCCGCGCGCGTGCCGGTGGTCGAGACCTGGGACCTGACGCCGTCGCCGGTCGACATGATGGTCGGCTTTTCGCACGAGGAGGTCGGCCACGCCATCGCCCGCCACCTGCTGGAGCGCGGCTACCGCCGCATCGCCATCCTGGCGGTGGACGACCCGCGCGCCGCGCGCCGCAACCAGGGGCTGCAGGCCGGCCTGTCGCGCCACGGCGTCGCGGTCGCCGCGCTCGAGGTGATGCCGCTGCCGTCGACCTTCGCGCTCGGGCGCGACGGCCTGGCGGCGCTGCTGGCGCGCCAGCCCGACCTCGACGCCGTCGTCTGCAGCTCCGACACGCTGGCGCACGGCGTGCTGACCGAGGCCATCGCGCGCGGCCTGGCGGTGCCGGCGCGGCTGGCGGTGATCGGCTTCGGCGACCTCAATTTCGCCGCCCGCACCCATCCGCCGCTTTCGACGGTGCGGGTGGATGGCGCGAATATCGGCCGCAGGGCCGCGCAAGCCATCCTCGACCGCATCGACGGCAAAGCGGTGCCGGCCCAGACCGACACCGGCTTCGCGCTGGTACAGCGCGGCAGCACCTGAGCAACGGCGGAGCGCGGCATGGAAAGCAAACCCATCAACGCGGGCCAGCTGCGCGCCATCGGCTACGACCCGCGCGAGCGCCTGCTGCGCGCCGAGCTGGAAGACCTGTTCCAGCCGCCAGCCGACAACTAGCGCCGGCCGCCGAATCCGATTGAATCCGCTCCCCCGCTGTGGTTTAATCAGGCGATACCCACCTGACACAACGCCATGACCGACGCCCGCCAGCCGCCCGCCGCCCCCTCCACCCCCGCCTGCCGCGTCGAGCGTTCGCCGGTGCACGGCAACGGCGTGTTCGCCAACCGCGCCATCGCCCCGGGCGAGCGCATCATCCAGTACGCCGGCCGCGAGATCAGCTGGGACGAGGCGCAGGCGCGCGCCGCCGCGCAGGGCGGGCCGCACAACCACACTTTCTTCTTCAGCCTGGCCAACGGCAATGTCGTCGACGGCGGCGACCACGGCAACGACGCCCGCTACATCAACCACTCGTGCGAGCCGAACTGCGAAGCCATCGAGGAAGACGACGGCACCATCCACATCTACGCGCTGCAGCCGATCGCCCAGGACGAGGAGCTCAGCTATTCCTACCCGCTGATCTACGAGGGCCGCCACACGCCGGCCATCAAGCGCGCCTTCGCCTGCCGCTGCGGCGCCGCCAACTGCAGCGGCACCATGCTGGCGCCCAAGCCGCGCCGGCGCCGGCCGCAGCCCCAGGCTACGCCGGCAGCGGAGCGCGGTGCCGCGCCAGCAACTGTTCAAACTCCGCCGCCGGCAGCGCCGGGCTGAAATAATAGCCCTGGATCTCGTCGCAGCCGTGGCGGCGCAGATACGCCAGCTGCGCCGCCGTCTCCACCCCCTCGGCGATCACGCGCAGCTTCAGGTTGTGCGCCAGCGCGATGATCGACACCACGATGGCCGCCTCGTCGCCGTCGCCGATGTCGCTGACGAACGAGCGGTCGATCTTCAGCACATCGATGGGGAAGTGGCGCAGGTACGAAAAACTCGAATAGCCGGTGCCGAAATCGTCGATCGACAGCGCCACCCCCAGCCCCTTCAGCTTGTGCAGCAGCTCGACCGCCTGCGTCACGTCGTGCATGAACAGGCCCTCGGTCAGCTCGATGTCGAGGCAGGCCGGCGGCAGGCCGGTGTCGCCCAGCACCGCGCCGATGTCGGCCACCAGTTGCGGCGCGCCGAACTGGCGCGGCGACAGGTTGACCGCCACCCGCAGCGGCCCGTGGCCGGCGTCCAGCCAGGCGCGCGCCTGGGCGCAGGCGGCGCGCAGCACCCAGGCGCCGATCTCGACGATGAGGCCGGTCTCCTCGGCCAGGCCGATGAAGCGCTGCGGCGCCACCATGCCCAGTTCCGGATGGCGCCAGCGCAGCAGCGCCTCCATGCCGACCACGCGGCCGCTGGCCAGCTCCACCTGCGGCTGGTAATGCAGCACGAACTCGCGCCGCTCCAGCGCGCTGCGCAGCGCGCCCTCGATGCGCAGCCGCTCGCGCGCTTCCTCGTTCATGGCCGGCTCGTAGAACTGCACGCGGTTGCGGCCCAGCTTCTTGGCGCGGTACATGGCGATGTCGGCGTGCTCGATCAGGCGCTGGGCCGAGGTGCCGTCCACGCCGTACACCGCCACGCCGATCGAGCAGGTGACGATGAATTCCTTGCCCTCCAACATCACCGGCTGCGTCACCGCGCGCATGATGCGCTGCGCCCCGTCGGCCGACAAGGCGCGCTCCGGGTACTCGGTCAGGATGGCCACGAACTCGTCGCCCGACAGGCGCGCCACGGTGTCGCTGTCGCGCACGCTGTCGCGCAGGCGCTGCGCCACCGTCTGCAGCAGCAGGTCGCCGGCTTTGTGGCCCAGGCTGTCGTTGACGAACTTGAAGCGGTCGAGGTCGATCAGCAGCACCCACAGCGGCTTGCCGCTGCGGTTGGCCAGGGCCACCGCCTGGCGCAGCCGGTCCTGCAGCAGCGTGCGGTTGGGCAGGCCGGTCAGCGCGTCGTGGTGGGCGATGTGCTGGATGCGCTGCTCGGCCAGCTTGCGCTCGGTGATCTCGGTGCCGGTGCCGCGGTAGCCGCGGAACTGGCCGGCGCGGTCGAACACCGGCTCGCCGCTGGTGCTGAACCAGTGGGTCTGGCCGTCCAGCCCGACCAGCGCGTATTCGAGGTTGGCGAACGGCAGGTGCGCCGCCAGCAGCGCCTGGTGCTCGCGGCCCTGGCGCGTGTCCCACTGGTCCGGATGCAGCTCCCAGCGCGTTTTGCCGATGAACAGCGCCGGGTCCTGCTTGCCCTTGTCGAAAAAGCCGCCGGTGATGTGGGTGAAGCGGAACTGCGCGTCCTGCTCCCAGTACCAGTCCGACGACAGCGCCAGCAGCCGGCGGAAGCGGTGCTCGCTCTCCTGCAGCGCCTCCTCGGTGCGCTTGCGCGCGGCCACGTCCTCGGCCAGCTTGTCGTGGCTCCGCTTGAGCGCGGCGGTGCGCTCCTCCACCAGCCGCTGCACCCGCGCCGAGCGCCGCGCCAGCGACTGCACGAAGGCCGCCGTCAGCAGCGTGAACAGCAGGCCGCCGACCAGCGTCGACAGCGAGCCGAGGTGGGCCGGCAGGAACGGCCGCGGAAGCGGCGTCAGCTGCACGTGCCAGGTCTTGCCGGCGGCGCTGAAGCTGTTGACCTGCGGCGCGCGGTAATCCAGCCCCAGCCAGCGCCGCAGCGCCGCCGTGCCGTCGCCCATGGCGCCGCCCGCGTGGGCGCCGTCGCCCGGATCGCGGCCGTGCGCGTAGACCAGGTTGGCCGGCCGCAGGTCGGCGCCGATGTAGACCCGCAGCAGCAGCTCGCGGTCGTCCAGCAGGTCGGCCGCCAGCAGGATCTTCTGGATCAGGTCGCCGGAGCGTATCACCACGCTGGTGTTGCCGAGCCAGGCCGCGCGCCGCTGCGCCGCCGTGGCCAGCGCGGCGTCGGCACGGTACACCGGCATCATCATCACGAAGCCCTGCTGCATGGCGCGCTCCTGCGCCAGCCGCATCAGCGGCGTGGTGCGCGGCTGGCCGCTGTCGACCGCCTCGGCGATCGGCCGCGTCATGGCCGGCAGCGAGGCCACGTCCAGCCCGAAGGCGGCCTCGTTGCCTTCCAGCGGCTCCAGGTAGTCGACGATGAGGTGGCGCGCGCGCGGCGCCAGCGGCAGGTCGCCGGCGTCGTGCAGCCGGAAGTCGGGAAAGCGCGCGCGCAGCGCCGCCTGGTGGGCGCGCGCGCCGTCGCCATCCAGCACGCGCTGAAAATTGAAGGCCTGCACGAATGGATAGCGCTCCAGCAGCGGCCGGGTGAAGCTGGCGAACTGCTCGCGGTCGACCACGCCGACCGCCGTGAACAGGCTGTTGAGGATGGCCACCAGGCCCAGCGCGTCGTCCATGCCGCGCTGGATCGCCGCCGCCCGCACCTGGCCGCGCTGCTGCACGCTGAGCTCCATCTTGCTGTACTCGAGCGCGCCGACTGCCACGCACAGCAGCGCCGTCACGGCGCAGCCGCTGAGCAGGGTCAGCGCGGCGGCCAGCGACAGCCGGCGCGGCGATGGCTTGCGGAAGGACGACATGGCGCGCTTTCCATGGGCAAGGTGGAAGGGGCGCGGGCGGGGGCGGGGACCGCGGGGGGATCCGGCCTAGTGTGTCACAAAACGTGCCTGCCGGACAGACTCATTTGCTAAATAACCACGCCGGCGCCGGCGCGCCCCGGCCCAGCCGGCGCACCACCCACCATGCCAGCAAACGGTTCAGCAGCGGCAGCGCCAGCCCGCCCGAGCGCGCCACTTGCCGCTGCATCGCGGCGGCCGGCGTCGCGCCGCCGGCCTGCACCGCGAACACGATGTGGTTGTTGCCGGCCATGCCGGGGAAGGTGCAGATGCGGCCGTCGAAGGTCTGGCGCAGGCGCCGCACCATGGCGCGGTAGTGCAGATCGTAGCTGAACAGGTTGGCCGCCAGCACCCCGCCCGGCCGCAGCGCGCGCCGGCAGTCGGCGTAAAAGGCGGCGCTGCCCAGCGCCGGCGGCAGGCCGTCGGCGTCGAAGCCGTCCACCAGCAGCACGTCGGCGCTGCCGGCCAGCTGCGCCATGTGGGCGGCGGCGTCGGCCTGGATCACGCGGAAACGCTCGCTGTCGGGCGGGATGGCGAACTGCTCGCGCAGCGCGATCACCGCCGGATCCAGCTCCAGCACGGTGATGCGGCAGTGCGGCAAATGGCGGTGGCAGAACTTGGCCAGCGAGCCGCCGCCCAGCCCGACCATGACGATGTGCTCGGGGCGCGGATGGAACAGCACGAAGCACATCATCGCGCGGTTGTAGCTGAGCACCAGCGCGTCCGGGCGCGACAGGCGCATCTCGCTTTGCACCTGGCCGGGCTGGAATTCCAGCCGGCGGATGTCGCCGACGGTGCGCACCTGGGGCGGCGGGCGGGAGGCGGGCGTGGTCAAGTTGGTCCGGGGAAGTGGATTTACGTGGGGAATCATAGTAGCATGGCGACAGCACCGAGCCGCCAACCGGCGGCCGCCCTGGAGAGAGAAACGATGTTTTTAGACCACCCTACGCTGACCGCCACCAACAGTTTCACCGAGCCGGACCGCCTGGAGCGCCTGACCCGCGTCTACGGCTACGTGGCGGCGCTGGCCGACCTGGCCGGCAAGCAGAGCTTCATCGAGAAGGTCAGCCAGCTGCACGACCACAAGGGCACGCTGATCGTGTTCTGGCACGACAGCCCGACCGAGGACGAAAAAGCCTTCTTCACCCAGGCCTGGGCCAGCAAGATGGGCGACGGCAGCACCAACGTCGAGCACGAGGTCTGAACCCCGGGACGGCGCGCGCATGGACAGCACCACCCTGGTCCTGGCGCTGGCACTGGGCAATCTGAGCCTGTGCGCGGCGCTGTTCTTTTTTGAGGCCGGCGCGCGCCGCAGCGGCCAGCGCGCCCGCATCCACGCCACCTGGCGGGCCGCCAAGCAATGCCAGGCGCTGGCCTGGCTGCTGCTGTACGGGCGCGGCCAGCTGCCCGACCTGGTCACGCTGCCGCTGGCCAACGCCATTCTGCTGGCCGGCTTCGCGCTGGACGCGGCGGCGCTGTGGGAGCGCGCCGGCCGGCGCGTCTGGCGCCGCTACCTGGTGCCGGCGCTGGGCGCGGCGATCGGCGTCTACGTCACGGTCTGGCTGCTGCGGCTGCCGGCCGGCGTGCGCATCGCCGCCGGCGCCGCCGCCAGCGCGCTGTTCTTCGCCGCCGGCGCCGCCGCGCTGGGGCGCGGCTGGTCGGCCGGCAGCCCGCTGCGGCGCTACCTGGTGCTGCTGATGCTGGCGCTGGCCGGCGTGGTGCTGGCGCGCGGCCTGCTGTCGCTGCCGGCGCTGGCGCCGCTGGTGGCCGCCGCCGGCGTCGAGCCGCTGGCGGTGCAGGCGGCCGGCGGCATCGCGCTGTACCTGATGATGCTGGGCAACGCCTTTGGCTACCTGCTGCTGGCGCGCGAGCACGAGCACGGCGAGCTGGCGCGGCTGGAGGTGGTCGACCCGCTGACCGACGTCCCCAACCGGCGCGGCTTCTACACCGCGCTGACGCCGTGGCTGGCGCTGGCGCGCCGGCCCGGCCTGCCGACCGCGCTGATCATCCTCAATCTCGACCAGTTCAAGCGCGTCAACGACAGCTACGGCCACCCGGCCGGCGACCTGGTGCTCAAGGCCATGGTCGACGTCTGCAAGAAACAGCTGCGCGACTCCGACCAGATGGGCCGTCTGGGCGGCGCCGAGTTTGCCATCCTGCTGCCGCGCACCGGACTGGAGGACGCCGCCATGGTGGCCGAGCGCATCCGCCACGCGGTGGCGGCGCAGCCGGTCAAGGCCGAGAAGGCGGTGATCAACCTCACCGCCAGCCTGGGCGTGACCACCATCCGCGCCGACGACAGCACCGTCAGCCTGTTCAAGCGCGCCGACGAGGCGCTGCGGGCGGCCAAGCAGGCCGGCCGCAACCGCGTCATGGAAGCCGAAGTCATCAAGCTGTAACATAAACAGCTTATCGTGCTTATAATAGTGTAAATCGTTTAGTTAATTCCTATCACATGTACGCTGCCGTCGACCTGGGTTCAAATAGTTTTCGCCTCCACATCGGCAAGCACGATGGCGAGGCCATCCGCGTGCTGAAAAGCGTGCGCGAGCCGATCCGCCTGGCCGCCGGCCTGGACGACCAGGGTAACCTGACGCCGGCCGCCATGCAGAGCGCGCTCAACTGCCTGAAAAACTTCCGCGCCGTGCTGGCCGCCTACAAGCTGGACGCGGTGCGCGTGGTCGCCACCTCGGCCATGCGGGTGGCGCGCAACGCCGCCGCCTTCCTGCCGGAGGCCGAGCTGGCGATCGGCTATCCGATTGAAATCATCTCCGGCGAGGAGGAGGGGCGGCTGATCTACATGGGCGTGGCGCACGCGGTGGCGCTGCCCGGCGAGCGCCGGCTGGTGATCGACATCGGCGGCGGCTCCACCGAGCTGATTCTCGGGCGCGGGCCGGAAATCGAGCGGGTCGAGTCGTTCAGCGTCGGCACCGTCAAGCAAAGCCTGTCGTTCTTCATCGGCGGCCGCGTCGACGCGCCGTCGTTCGAGGCGGCCATCCTGTCGGCGCGCAGCCACTTCGAGGACGCCGCGCCGCCGTACCACCCGCAGTTCTGGAAGCAGTGCTACGGCTCCTCCGGCACCGCCCGCACCATCGCCGACATCATCGTCAAGAACGGCCTGGGGCGCGAGGTCAACGCCCAGTCGCTGGAGGCGCTCAAGCAGCGCTTCATCGACTTTGGCCACGTCAGCAAGATCGACATGGCCGGCCTCAAGCCGGACCGCGCCGGCACCATCATCGGCGGCCTGGCCATCCTGATCGGCCTGGTGCGCGAGCTGGACATCCCGCAGGTGCAGCCGATCGAGGCCGGCCTGCGCATGGGCGTGATGTGGGACCTGCACCTGCGCTCGACCAAGCGCGACCGCCGCGAGCAGTCGGTGCAGGCCTGCATCGAGCGCTTCCACGTCGACCCGCGCCGCGCCAACCGGGTGGCGGTGGACGCGCTGGCGCTGTACGCCCAGACCAAGCCGGCCTCCGACCAGTACCAGCGCCTGCTGTACTGGAGCGCGCTGCTGCACGAGATGGGCATGGTGGTGTCGCACACCGGCTACCACAAGCACGCCGCCTACATCATCGAAAACGCCGACCTGCCGGGCTTCACCGCGCGCGAGCAGCGCACCATGAGCCGCCTGATCGTCGCCCACAAGGGCAATCTGCGCAAGGTGGTGGAGGTGCTGGGCGAGCCCGATTGCGCCCGCGCCATCGTCGCCTTCCGGCTGGCGGTGCTGTTCATGCACTCGCGCATCGACCTGGATTTCACCCAGGTCAAGCTGCGCTACAAGCACCGCATCGAGCTGGAAATCCGCCGCGACTGGGTGGCCGAGCACCCGACGCTGTCCTACTGGCTGGAGAAGGAACAGGAGCAGTGGGACGAAGTGGGTGTAGACTTCCTGATCCGCACCACCGGCTAAAGGAACCCGCCATGTCGTCCAGGATCGCCCGCTACTGCGCTTGCATGCTGCTGGTCCTGGCGTGTCCGGCGGCGGCGCGCGACACCGTCACGCTGTGCTTCGAGGCGCAGGACGTGCTGCCGTGGCGCACCGGGCAGGGCGAGGGCCTGAACTTCGCGCTGCTGAACATGGTGGCGCGCCGGCTCGACCTGCGCTTCGACTACCAGAGCATCCCGTGGAAGCGCTGCCTGGCGCAGCTCAAGGACAACACCGTCGATGGCGCCTTTGCCGTCAGCTACAAGCCGGACCGGCGCGAACTGGGCGCATACCCGGGCGGCGACCAGCCCGACGCCGCCAAGCGCATGCACACCGACCGCTACGTGGTGCTGCGCCGCAAGGGCAGCCAGGTGGCGTGGGACGGCAAGCATTTCAGCCACCTCGATGGCGCCATCGGCTTCCAGCTCGGCTACTCGGTGGGCGACGTGCTGCGCGCGCAGAACCTCGAAGTGGACGAGGGCAGCCAGCGCGCCGACGAGCTGGCGCGCAAGCTGCTCGCCGGCCGCCTGGCGGCAGCGGCCATGGGCGGCAGCGACGCCGCCCACCTGATGCAAGGGCCGCTGGGCGCGCAGCTGGAGCAGCTGCCGATACCCATTATCGAAAAGCCTTACTTCCTGATCCTGTCGCACGCGCTGGTGGCCAACAAGCCGCAGCTGGCGGCGCGCATCTGGGACGCGATCGAACAGGCCCGCAACAGCGCCGAGTACAAAAAGCTGGCGCTGGCCCAGGGAGTGCGCCATTAGCGCCGCGCTGCCCGACGGCGGCGGTCCGCTGACGCAGCTGCGGCTGGCATGGCGGCGCAACATCCTGCTGCGCCTCGGCTTCGCCATTTTCATCGCGGTGGCGCTGTCCACCGCCATCTACACCACCTACGTGATGCGCACCTTGCGCGCCGAGGCCGAGCAGAACCTGCGCGAGCGCGCCGAGCGGCTGGCGGCGGTGCTGTCGCAGGCGCTGGCACGGCCGCTGTTCGACATCAACAGCGCCGCCGTCAACAGCGTGGTCGACGCCTCCGGCGCCACGCCGGAGGTGCTGGTGCTGCGGGTGCTGGCGCCCAACGGCGCCGAGCTGGCCAGCTACGTCTCGCCGCTGAAGGAACCGGTGGCGTCGATCCGCGTGCGGCGCGACATCCAGTTCAGCGACGTGCGCCGCAGCTACCCGGTCGGCGCCATCGAGCTGGCCTACTCGCGCCAGCAGATGGACAGCGACCTCGAACGGCAGATCTTCAACACCGTGGCCGCCAACCTGCTGCTGGCGGCCGGCATCGTGCTGTCGATCTTCCTGGTCGGCCGGCGCGCCGCGCGGCCGTTCGCCGACATCCGCGCCAGCCTGGAAAAGCTGACCCGCGGCGAGACCGACATCAAGCTGTCCGGCATCGGCCGCGAGGACCAGGTGGGGCGGCTGTCGGACGCGGTGCTGCGCTTTCGCGACACGCTGACCCGGCTGCGCGACGCTGAACGCGAACTGCGCAACTTCAACGCCGAGCTGGAACGGCGCATCGGCGAGCGCACGGCCGAACTGACGCACAGCATGGGCCAGCTGCGCGACAGCCAGCACAAGCTGCAGACCATCGTCGACACCGCGCTGGACGCCGTGGTGCGCATGGACCTGGACGGCCGCATCGTCGGCTGGAACCGCCAGGCCGAGGTCATTTTCGGCTGGCGCCGCGACGAGGCGCTGGGGCTGGCGCTGGACAAGACCATCATGCCGCCGCGCTTCCGCTATGAGCACAAGCGCGGCATGCAGCGCTACCTGAACGGCACCGGCGGCGGCGTGCTCGATACCCGCATCGAAGTCTACGCGCTGCGCCGCAACGGCGAGGAATTCCCGATCGAGCTGTCGATCACCCAGGTCAGGACCGAGGAGCGCAACGGCTACGAATTCTGCGCCTTCATCCGCGACATCAGCGAGCGCCGCGAGCGCGAACAGAAGCTGGTGACCGCCAACGTGATGGCGGAGGCGGCCAACATCGCCAAGTCCGAATTCCTGGCCAATATGAGCCACGAGATCCGCACGCCGATGAGCGCCGTCATCGGCATGGCCTACCTGGCGCTGCGCACCGAGCTGACGCCGCGCCAGCACGACTATCTGAGCAAGATCCACCGCGCCGCGCTGACGCTGCTGGGCATCATCAACGACATCCTCGACTTTTCCAAGATCGAGGCCGGGCGGCTGGAGGTGGAGGCCATCCCGTTCGCGCTGGAGGACGTGCTGGCCAACGTCCACAGCGTCACCGCCCAGCGCGCGGCCGACAAGCAGCTGGCCTACGTGACCGAGGTGGCGCCCGGCGTGCCGCGCTACCTGGTGGGCGATCCGCTGCGCCTCGGCCAGGTGCTGATCAACCTGGTCAACAACGCCGTCAAGTTCACGCTGGAGGGCGGGCTGGAACTGCGCTGCGCGCTGCAGGGCGGCGAGGCCGATGGCCGGGTGCTGCTGCGCTTCACGGTGCGCGACACCGGCATCGGCATGACGCCGCAGCAGAAATCGCGCCTGTTCCGCGCCTTCAGCCAGGCCAACGGCTCCACCACGCGCCAGTACGGCGGCACCGGCCTGGGGCTGTCGATCTCGCAGCAGCTGGTGCGTCTGATGGGCGGCAACATCGAGGTGCGCAGCGAGGTGGATCACGGCTCGAGCTTCGAGTTCGACCTGCCGTTCGCGCTGTCCGACGCGGCGGCGCTGTCGGTGCAGGCGGCGCTGCATCACGGTCCGTCCGCCGCCGCCGCCGCGCCGGACGCCGGCCAGCGCCGCGCCGCGCGCGTGCTGCTGGCCGAGGACAGCCCGGACAACCAGGACGTCACGCGCGAGCTGCTGGAATTGCAAGGCCTGACGGTGGACGTGGCGGCCAACGGCCGCGAGGCGGTCGCGCGCATCACGGCGGACAACGCGCCGGCCTACGACCTGGTGCTGATGGACCTCGGCATGCCGGAAATGGACGGCCACGAAGCCACCCGCCTGCTGCGCGCCGACGCCCGCTACGCCGAATTGCCGATCATCGCCGTCACCTCGCACGCGGTGGCCGGCGTGCAGGCGCGCTGCCTGGAGGAGGGCATGCAGGACTACGTCACCAAGCCGATCGACCCGCAGCGCCTGTACCGCGTGCTGTCACGCTGGCTCGGCATGCCGATGCAGGCGCTGCCGCCGCTGCCGCCGGCGCCGACGCCGGGCACCGACGGCACCGACGGCACCACGCAGCCGGCCGAGGCGCGCCAGGCGCTCAAGGAACTGGCCGCGCTGGTAGCGGACTTCAGCGGTGAAAGCACCGACTACTTTGCCCACAGCCGTGGCGCGCTGGCCACGCTGCTGTCGCCGCGCCAGATGGCGCGGCTGGATCACCACATGGCGCAATACGAATACGAGGCAGCCGGCAAACTGCTGGCCGAGGCCATTCACCAACAGGAGGCTACATGAATGCAATTCATCGGGCGACGGTGCTGATCGTCGACGACACGCCGGACAACATCACCTTGCTGGCCAATCTGCTGAAGGACAAATACCACACCAAGGTCGCCACCAACGGCGCTACCGCCTTGCAGATCGTGGCTTCCTCGAAAATTGACCTCGTCCTGCTGGATATCATGATGCCGGACATGGACGGCATCGAAACCTGTCGCCGGCTCAAAGCGGATCCGGCCAGTGCATCAATTCCAGTCATCTTCCTGACCGCCAAAAATCTGCAGGAAGACGAAGCTTTGGGGCGCGACGCCGGTGCGGTAGACTTCCTGCGCAAGCCAGTCAATCCCGATTTGCTATTCGCGCGCGTCGCCGCGCACTTGAAATGATATATACTGTTTATATTGTTGAATAAAATGGAGTGAATATGGCGACCAAACCAGCCACCAAAACGACCGTCACCAAAACCGCCGCCGCCGCCAAGCCGGCCGCGCCGAAAGCCGCCGTAAAGCCGGCGCCAAAGGCAGCCGCCAAACCGGCGCCGAAAGCCCCGGCGAAAACCGCCGTGAAGCCGGCGCCAAAAGCAGCGGCGCCAAAAGCAGCGGCGCCAAAGGCAGCAGCGCCTAAAGCCGCCGCGCCGAAAGCGGCCGCCAAGCCAGCGCCAAAGGCCGCCGCCAAGCCAGCACCGAAAGCCGCGCCCAAGACCGCCGCCGCCAAACCTGCCGCCGCCGTCGCCGACGCCAAGGTCAAAGCCCCGAAGGAAAAGCTGGTACGCGACAGCTTCACCATGCCGGAAGCCGAATATGCGGTACTGGGCCAGGTGAAAAAAGCCGCGCTGAAAGCCGGTTTTGAAGTCAAGAAGAGCGAACTGCTGCGCATCGGCGTGGCCCTGATCTCGCAAATCGACCTGGCCACGCTGAAAAACGTGCTGGCCGGCCTGCCGCAGCTGAAAACCGGTCGTCCGAAAAAAGCCTGATTAAAAAACAACAGGTCATGAAAATGACATTTCCTTGTCATTTTCCTGAAGTATTCGCTGGTTACGCTTGCTTCGTCTTCCACACAAAAGGGATGAAGCATGCAAACCTCGATCATACAAGCGGACGTCCGAGCAGCGTCCGGCAAGCTGGTACTCAGTATGGCAAGCACGCCGGAAGAACTGCGCGAAGTGCAGCGCCTGCGCTACAAGGTATTCATCGAAACCATGGGCCTGACCGCGCTGGAGCGCGCCGACGGCCTGGATAGCGACGAATTCGACGACCACTGCGATCACCTGATCGTGCGCGATTCCGACACCCTGATGGTGGTCGGCACCTACCGCCTGCTGAGCGCCAACCGCGCCCGCAAGCTGGGCCGCCTGTACTCGGAAGGCGAATTCGACCTGGGCCGCCTGAACAACATCCGCGGCCGCGTCGTCGAAGCCGGCCGCGCCTGCATCCACCCGGATTACCGCGGCGGCAGCGTCATCATGCTGCTGTGGTCCGGCCTGGCCGAATACATGCGCCGCGAGAACGCCGAATTCCTGGTCGGCTGCGCCAGCATCTCGCTGGCCGACGGCGGCCACAACGCCGTCGCCGTCTACCAGCAACTGGCCGCCAAGAACCTGGCGCCGATCGAATACCGCGTCACGCCGCACCTGCCATTCCCGTTCTCCAAGCTGGAAGCCGCGCAGAAGGCCCAGGTGCCGGCGCTGCTGAAAGGTTATATGCGCTCGGGCGCCTGGATCTGCGGCGAACCGGCCTGGGATCCGGATTTCGAAAGCGCCGACCTGTTCCTGCTGATGCCGCTGGCGAACCTCGACGTACGCTACGCCCGCCACTATGGCGTCGGCGAAGCCCAACCGCTGGCCGCCTGACGCGCTTTGCCGGCCCCGTGTAGAATAAGCCGTTGTGCTTATTCTGCGGGGCTGTCATGAAGTTGGATCTGGAGTCGAACAAAACGGGTTATCAGCAGCGCCCGGTGCTGCGGCATCGCGGCAGCAGCGCCACCCGCACGACCGATAGCGTCATCGAGGAAGTCCCGGTGGCGCTGGTCTTCAATGGCATCTCACACGCCGTCATGATGGTCACCCCGCGCGACCTCCAGCCGTTTGCCATGGGCTTTGCCCTGACCGAAGGCCTGGTCGCCAAATCCGCTGATGTGTTTGACATCGAAGTGCGCGAACACGCGCGCAGTTTCGAAATCGACATCACCATCGCCACCCAGGACTTCGTCCAGCTTAAGCAGCAGCGCCGCTCGATGGCCGGCCGCAGCGGCTGCGGCGTGTGCGGCATCGAAAGCCTGGAACTGCTCGACCTGCAGCCGGAACCCATCACCGCCGCGCCGCTGCACGCGGAGGGTGCGCTGCAGCCGGCCATCGCCACCGCCGCCGCGCAGCTCGGCCAGCACCAGGAACTGATGCGCGCCACCGGTGGCGTGCACGCGGCGGCGTGGTGCGACGCCGGCGGCAACGTGCTGCGCGTGTGCGAAGACGTCGGCCGCCACAACGCGCTCGACAAGCTGATTGGCTACCTGGCGCTGGACGGCATCGACATGCAGCGCGGCTTCGTCTTCATGTCCAGCCGCGCCAGTTATGAGCTGGTACGCAAGGCCGCGCGCATGAACATCCCCACGCTGGCCACCATCTCCGCCCCCAGCACGCTGGCGGTCGACATCGCCGCCGAAGCCGGCATCAAGCTGGTGAGCTTCTGCCGCCAGGACGGCTGCGTCGAATACACCTGAGGCACCGCGCCGCCAGACACGCTAGCGCGCCGGGCCCAGCCAGGCGCGCGTGTCGTCCAGCAGGATGCGGGTCCACATCCACCAGTCATGGCCGCTGGGGTAAGCGGTGAAGGTGGCCACGCCACCCCGGCTGACGATGTCTTGCGTGATCCGCTGGGCGTTGCTGCGGTACGCTGGTTCCAGGTCGCCGGCCGATACGTAAAAGCGCGACAGCGATCGTGCCGCGCCATGCTGCACCGGCGGCATGCCGGGCGACATGACCAACGCGGTGCCGAACACGCCGGGGTTGCGCAAGGCCATGGACGCCGCCCAGGAGCCGCCATTCGACGCGCCGCCGACCGCGCGCAACCCGCGCTCCGCGGGCGCACCGTATGTGCGCTCAATCGCCGGGATCACGGTCTCCAGCAGGAAGCGTTCATGCGCGATGAATTCCGGCGCCAGTTGACCGGGGACGTCAGATTCGCCGAGATAAGTCAGTATCCGCAGGTCGGAGTCGCTTTGATGCTCCGGCGCGTAATCGACGCCGACCACGATCAGCGGCGCCAGTTCGCCGCTGCCGATGGCGCCGGCCAGCGTGTTGCCCTGGCTGGTCCAGCCGCCATCGGCCAGGTACAGGATGGGATAGCGCACGCCGGCCCGGTAGCCCGGCGGCAGCCAAACGCGGGCCTGCGGCAGCGTCGGGCCGAAGGTCATGGTTTCGGGTTGGCTGTCGCCCTGCGGCACGGCGAACGCCTGCGGCCCCACCAGCTCGATTGGCTTTGAGAACTCGCTGGCGCCGTCCTTCTCCTTCTTTGTCGCAAAGAGTACGTGCACGCGCGTCTGCTGCGCCTTGGGATAGCGGATCACGGTCTGGAACAGATCCGGCGTCACGCGGGTCAGCGAACCGTCCAGTGCGATACCGCTGCCCAGCCACACGTCCTCCGCCTTGCCTACCCAGGACAGCACCAGCCGGTCGCCGCTGATCCACGCTGCTGGACCGGCCGCCGGCAGTTGCGAGCGGTCGGGCGCAGCGCCCTCGATCATGCATGGCGCGGGATCGTCCGGCGCGGTGCAGGCGCGAATCCGTTTCGATTGCGCCCAGGCGGGCGAGGCTAGCGTGGCAAGCGACAACAAGGTGACGGCGACAATGCGCATGGTTACTCTCCGCAGGGTTCGAGCAGCACTGGAATGGATTTGGAGGTCGGCGTGCCGGCGCCGTCGGCGGTGCTGTGCAGCGGCACCAGGTCGTTGGTTTCGGGGAAGTAGGCGCCCAGGCAGCCGCGCGGGATGTCGTATTCCACCAGCAGGAAGCGCCCGGCGCGGCGCGTGACCTGGTCGTCCCACACGCTGACGATGTCGACGTGGCCGCCGGCGCGCAGGCCCAGCATCGCCAGGTCCGCCGGGTTGATGAACACCACGCGCCGCAGGCCGTAGACGCCGCGATAGCGGTCATCCAGGCCGTAGATGGTGGTGTTGTACTGGTCGTGCGCGCGCATCGTCATCAGCACCATCAGCCGCGCGCCGTGGCGCGCGCGGGCGCGGTGGATCGGCGTGTCGGTGTCCACCGCGTGCGGCACGAACTGCGCGCGGCCGCTGGCGGTGCGCCATTCGCGCTCGCGCGAGGCCACGCGCAGGTGGAAGCCGCCCGGGTGCGCTACGCGCGCGTTGAAGTCGTGGAAGTCGTCGAACACCCGCTCGATCAGCTCGCGGATGGCGGCGTAGTCGCCCCCCAGCCGCAGCCAGTCGACCTTGTCGCTGCCCAGCGTGGCGTGCGCCAGCCGCGCGACGATCATCGGCTCCGACAGCAGGCTGGCCGACGCCGGCTGGTTGATGCCGTACGACAGATGGACCATGCTCATCGAATCCTCCACCGTCACGCCCTGCGCCACGCCGTGCTGCAGGTCGATCTCGGTGCGGCCCAGCGTCGGCAGCAGCAGCGCCGCCCGGCCGGTCACCAGGTGGCTGCGATTCAGCTTGGTGGCCACGTGCACGGTCAGCGCGCAGCGCCGCAACGCCTCGAAGGTGAGGGGCGTGTCCGGCGTGGCCATGGCAAAATTTCCTCCCATGGCGATGAACACCTGGACGCGGCCGTCCAGCATCGCCTGGATGCTGTCGACCGTGTCCAGCCCGTGCGCGCGCGGCGGCGCGAAGTGGAACACCTGCTGCAGGCGGTCGAGAAACGCCTGGCTCGGCTTGTCCTCGATGCCCATGGTGCGGTCGCCCTGCACGTTGGAGTGGCCGCGCACCGGGCACAGGCCGGCGCCGGGACGGCCGATCTGGCCGCGCATCATCATCAGGTTGGACAGCATCTGGATCGTCTTCACCGCGCCCTTGTGCTGGGTCAGCCCCATGCCCCAAGTGCTGATGACGTTCTTGCCGCGCGCGTAGACCTCGGTCAGCTGCTCGATCTGCGCGCGCGGCACGCCGGATTCGGCCAGCAGCAGGTCCCAGCTTTCGGTGCGCAGGTCGGCCTCGAAGGCCGCGTAGTCGAGGGTGTGGCGGGCGATGAACTCGCGGTCCAGCAGGCCGGGCTGGCCGGCCGCGCGCGCCGCGTCGTCGCGCTCGACCAGGCGCTTGGCCATGGCCTTGATCAGCGCGAAGTCGCCGCCCAGCCGCGGCTGGATGAACAGCGTGCTGATGGTGGTGCTGGCGCCGGTCAGCATCTCCAGCGCGTGCGCCGGGCTGGTGAAGCGTTCCAGCCCGCGCTCGCGCAGCGGGTTGATCGAGACGATGGCGGCGCCACGGCGCGCGCAGTCGCGCAGCTCGTTCATCATGCGCGGATGGTTGGTGGCCGGGTTCTGGCCGAAGATCAGCAGCGTGTCGGCGTGCTCGAAGTCGTCCAGCGTCACCGTGCCTTTGCCGGTGCCCACCGTGCCCGGCAGGCCGCGGCTGGTCGGCTCGTGGCACATATTGGAGCAGTCCGGAAAATTATTGGTGCCCAACATGCGGACGAACAGTTGGAACAGGAAGGCCGCCTCGTTGCTGGTGCGGCCCGAGGTGTAAAAGGTGGCCTGGTTGGGATCGGGCAGGGCGCGCAGGTGGCGTGCCATCAGTGCGAAGGCCTCGTCCCAGGCGATCGGCCGGTAGGTATCGCTGGCCGGATCGTAGACCAGCGGGTCGGTCAGCCGGCCGTGCTGTTCCAGTGCATAATCGGACTGGCGCAGCAGCTCGGTTACGGTGTGGCGGGCGAAGAAGTCCGGCGTCACGCGCTTGCTGGTGGCTTCCGCCGCCACCGCCTTGACGCCGTTCTCGCAGAACTCGAAGGTGGACGCGTGCTCGCGGTCTGGCCAGGCGCAGCCCGGGCAGTCGAAGCCGTCCGGCTGGTTCTGCTTGAACAGCGTCTTGTAGTTGCTGCCGGCCACGCGTTCACGCACCAGGTTGATCGCCACCTGCTTCAGCGCATCCCAGCCGGCGGCCGGCCGGGTGTAGGGAGCGATATGGCCTTCGGACTTTTTGTTCATGTTGCGGTTCGCTAATATCTTGACATGAGTATATTGTATTTTAGCTAAAGATTGGGACATGATGGACGAGCAAGCGATGGCCCTGCTGGCCGGCATACTGGAGGCGCTGTGGCGCGCCGAGCGCGAGCGGCCGGACAAGCCCTGTTCGCTGGCGCGGCTCAGCAAGCAGACCCAGCTCCCGATGAGTGTGCTGCGCCGGCAGTTGACGCTGATGGCGGACGCCGGACTGGTCGAGGTGACGCTGGACGAGGGCGGCATCAGCGGCCGCGTGGCGCTGCGCGACGCCGGCCGCCAGCTGATCGCGGAGTGAACCTGGCGGCGCCGCCGCGGTCCAACCAGTTTTGACCACGGGCGCCGCCATGACATCTCCGCTGACCCACGTCATCGCGCCCGGGCTGGCGCCGGATCTGCTGCTGCGCCACATCTACCTGAATGTGCGCGACTTCGCCATCTTCACCATCGACACCGGCGGCATGGTCACCAGCTGGAACCTGGGCGCCGAGCTGATTTTCGGCTATGCGCCGGCGGAGATCATCGGCCTTGGCACCGAGCGGCTGTTCACGCCCGAGGACCAGGCGGCGGGCGAGCACTGGCACGAAATGGCGCAGGCCGCGCGCTGGCAGCGCGGCGCCGACTACCGCTGGCACTTGCGCAAGGACCAGTCCACCTTCTGGGCCGACGGCGTGCTGACGCCGATTGCCGGCGACGACGGCGCGCCGGTGGGCTACCTGAAAATCCTGCGCGACATCACCGACCGCAAGCTGGCGCAGGACGAGATCCGCCGCCTGGCCACCATCGACGGCCTGACCGGCCTGGCCAACCGCGCCGCCTTCGACACGCGCCGCTCCGAGATGGTGTCGCTGGCCGAGCGCACCGGCCAGCTGCTGCTGTTGCTGATGATCGACCTCGACCAGTTCAAGGAAGTCAACGACGTGCTTGGCCACCAGTCCGGCGACCAGTTGCTGCAACAGGTTGCGCAGCGCATCCGCGCGGTCAGCCGCGAGAGCGACTACGTGGCCCGGCTTGGCGGCGACGAGTTCGGCCTGCTGCAGCCCTATGCGCCGTCGCCGGCGAGCGGCGGCATGCTGGCGGAAAAGCTGCTGCACGAGCTAGCGCAGCCGTTTTTGATCGGCGGCCGCGAGGTGCGCGTCAGCGCCAGCATCGGCATCGCCGTCTGCCCGGTGGACGCCGCCACGCCGGACGCGCTGCTGAACAAGGCCGACCTGGCGCTGTACCAGGCCAAGAAGGACGGCCGCAACCGCTATCACTACTACACCGCGGCGCTGGACGAACTGGCGCACCGCAAGAACGCCGACCACACCGAGCTGCGGCGTGTGCTGCGCACCGGCAGCTACTGGCTGGAGTACCAGCCCATCCTGGCGGTGGATGGCCGCCCGGTGGCGATGGAAGCCCTGCTGCGGCTGCCGGATTTTCTCGGCCAGCAGCCGGTCGAATACGTGATCGGCCTGGCCGGCGAGTTGGGCGCGCTGCCGGAGCTGGGCAAGGGCGTGATCCGGCGCGCCTGCGCCCAGTTGCGCCAGTGGCGCGATGCCGGCATCACCGACCTGCGCATCTGCGTCAACACCTGCGCCAAGGAGCTGCTGGACCCGGACTACCTGGGACACCTGGACGGCATGCTGGCCGAGTTCGGACTGGCGGCCGGCGACGTCGAAATCGAGCTGACCGAGCGCGACGCCATCGAGCTGGAACGCAGCGGCAGCCACATCATCGAACAACTGCGCGCGCGCGGCCTGATGGTGGCGCTGGACGACTTTGGCACCGGTTATTCGTCGCTCAGCTACCTGCGCGCGCTGCCGGTCAACACTATCAAGCTGGACAAGAGTTTCCTGCGCGGCGTGCCGGGCAGCGACGACGCCAACGCCGTGGTGCGCATGGTGGTGCAGCTGGCGCAGGACCTGCGCCTGAACGTCATCGCCGAGGGGGTGGAGCAGCCGGAGCAGGCGGCGTTCCTGGGCGCCGCCGGCTGCGGCGCGTTCCAGGGCTTCTTGTACACGCCGGCGCTGCGGGCCGAGGAGGCCACCGCGTGGCTGCGCCGGCACCTGGCGCCGTAGACGCGGCGTGCCGCTGCGGCCTACACCAGGCCGAGGTCGCGTCCCTTGGTGCCGAAGATGGTGTCGACCTGGCCGCTGTTCAGGCCATACATGCGCGCCAGCAGGCCGCCGAACATGGCGCGGTATTCGTTCAGCACCGGGTAGTCGCGGTTCTGGAACAGCGTCGGCTGCTCCAGCCGCACCTGCTCGCCGTGGATCTTGCCGCCGTTGACGCTGCCGCCCATGACCCAGTACACGCTGCCGTGGCCGTGGTCGGTGCCGCGGTTGCCGTTCTCGCGGAAGGTGCGGCCGAATTCGCTGACCACCACCACCACCGTGTCCTTCCAGTCCGGCCCCATCTCCTGCGCGAAGCCGGCCAGGCCGCGCCCCAGCTCATCGAGGCGGTTGGCCAGGTAGCCGCTGGCGTTGCCCTGGCCGACGTGGGTGTCCCAGCCGCCGACGTCGACAAAGCCGATGTTGTACTTGTCGCGCATCAGCCGGGCGATGCGGCGCGCCTCCAGCTCGAAACCCTTGGTGCTGACGGCGTTGCGGTTGGCCGCCAGCATCTCGCCGCTCATCTCCTTCATCACGTCCTCGCGCACCGCGAAGCCGTCCTTGACCTGCTGCGACAGCGCGGTGCCGGCGTACATGGCGGCGATCGCACTGGCCTGCTTGTTGTCGATGGACGGCTTGCTGACGCTGCGCAGCGCGGTGTTGGGCACCTGCAGGCCGCCCTGCATGATCAGCGGCAGCTGGTCGGTGAAGGAGATGGCGCTGGCGCGGTCGGTGTTGAGCGTGGCCGCCAGCCGGTTGAGGAAGCCGGAGCGGTAGTCGCGGCTGCGGTTCAGCGCCTGTCCCAGCTCGATGCTGTCCTGGGTTTCGAAGTGGCTGCGCGACAGGTCCTCGGTGCCGGCGAACGGCACAAACGCCACCTGGCCGGACGTGAACAGCGGATGGATGCTGTCGGCCAGCACCGGATGCAGGCCCCAGTCGCTGTCGATCGGCAGCGCGGCGGTTTTGGGAATGGCGATGTTGGGCCGCACCTGGTAGTAGTACTCGCTGGAGATGGGCACCAGCAGGCTGGTGGCGTCGTAACCGCCGCGCATGAAGACGAACAGCAGGCGCGTCCTGCTGGCCGGCGCGGCCCACAATTGGCCGGACAGGGAGGCGGCCGTCAGCGCGGCCATCGATTGAATCAGGGTGCGGCGTTTCATGGTGCTTCTCCTAACGGTGCATCAGTTCCGGTGACGACAACAGCAGCGTGTTCCACTCCTGCGGCGAGCTGGCCTGGTCCAGCGCCTGGCGGGTGGCCGGCGCCAGCGATTGTTGCAGCGACTGGTAGTACAGCGCGTTGGCCAGTTGCGGGAAGGCCGGCTTTTCCAGCGGCTGCGCGCCGTCGGTCTTGAACAGGCCGGCGTTGCCGCCGCCGATGGCCTTGGCGATCTCGAAGCGGGTGGTCATCTGGCCCGGGCTGTCCCAGCCGGAGGCGGTCAGCGGATAGCCGTCCGGCGTCTGGCGGCCGTACAGCGGCTCGGCCATGCGGCCCAGCCAGCCGAGCATGGGGCCGGCG
Organism: Duganella sp. 1224; assembly: GCF_013408245.1. Taxonomy (GTDB): domain Bacteria; phylum Pseudomonadota; class Gammaproteobacteria; order Burkholderiales; family Burkholderiaceae_D; genus Rugamonas. The sequence continues at coordinate 2,361,685 of NZ_JACBYS010000001.1, read as the reverse complement.
TTGAGGATGACCTTGTCGTCATAGGTCAGGCGTACGGCCGACACCACGTAGTGCACCGGGTCCTTGAACTTCTTGCCCAGCGACTGCGTGAATTCGGGCGCATCGAACAGCGTGCGCAGCACGGCGGCGATGTCGCCATCGGTGGCCTGGAAGCGCGCCGCCATGCGCTCGACCAGTTGCGGCGGCGGTTCGTCGGCCACGAAGTAGATCGCCAGCTTGCGGCTGATGAAGCGCGCCGTGGCCGGGCTGCGGCTCAGGCGGTCGAGCGCTTCGTCCACCTCGGCCAGGCCGCGGCCCTTGACGGTCTGGCCGAGGAACACCTTGTCGCCGTAATCGTGACGGTTGGGATTGAATTCGAACAGGCCCTTGCGCACGTACTGGCTTTGCTTGTCGCCGCGCACATTCGGCTGCTTGTCGCCCAGGTTGACGCCGACGCCGGTGAGGATGCGCGCCAGCTGCTGCACGTCGGCCTGGCTGTAGCCGCCGTCCACGCCCAGCGTGTGCAGCTCCATGATTTCGCGCGCATAGTTCTCGTTGATGCGGTTGGCGGCGTTCTGCTCGTTGTCCAGGTAGCGGATCATGGCCGGATGGTGCAGCGTGGCGGCCAGCAGGTCGCGGAACTTGCCCAGCGCGTGCGGGCGGATCGCCTGTTCCTCGTAGTCGCCCACCAGCACGCGCAGATTGCTCTTGCCCTGGTGGACGTTGAAGTGGTTCATCCAGAACCACGTCATCTGCTCCTGCAGCTGGTTGGGCGAATACAGGTCGCGCAGCAGCGAGCGGGTGGCGGCTTCCCTGGCCAGGCGGTTCAGTTCCTGCTGGTAGGCGCGCTGCGCGGCCTTCTTGGCGTCGTCGTCGACCATGGCCTTGTCGTAGTCGCGGCGCTGCTGTTCCAGTTCCTGCACCAACTGCGGCAGCGGCTTTTGCGAGATCGTCATGGCGTCGATCTGCGCCTGCGCGGCGGCCGGCAGCACGGCGGGGCCGGGATGGAGTTGCCGGTCTAGCCACGCGTTGTAGCCGATCTTTTCGGCCTGGTGGAAAGTGCTGGTGTTGACGCCCCAGCTGACGCGATTGAGCGCGGCGCTCAGCGCCACCGGATCGGCCGGCGCCTGCGGCGGCGCGGACGGCGTGGCGGCGCATCCTGCCAGCAGCAGGACGGCAAGGGGACGGAGGAAGGTTGTGGTATGCATAGGCTGAAGCATAGGCCATTTTTATGTGCATGCAGTATGACGGATGTGTAACGTGCTACGAAATGTTACAGACGCGGGTCTTGCATGATTTATCATCAATGCTTCACTTTTCGGGGAGGCGAAAGCCTATGCGTGTCATTTTCTCCGCACTGCTGGCATTGGCGGCGGCGCCGGTGCATGCCGCCGTCACGCTGCACGTCAGCGCCACCAGCATGCAGCGCACCACGCAGATGGACGTCACGCTGGCCGACACCTACATGGCGGTCGACACGGCGCGCGGGCGGCTGGTGTACGACTTCGCGGCGCGCCGGACCAGGTCGAGGAACAGACGGTGAATGGCCAGCGCGTATTCTCCATCGGCGGCCAGCGGCTGGCCACGTGGAGCGTCAGCGGCGCCAGGGTCTCCGCGGAGGACGCCGCACGGTTCGCGCGCTTCATGCGCTATGAGCAGGGCGGCCACCCGCAGATGCTGGACATCCTGGCCAGGGAAGCCGTGATTCCGGACCAGATCACGCTCACCATGGCCGGCGGCCGCGATGCGCGCATCGTCATCACCAATGTGCGCGACGCGCAGCCGCCGCCGTATGACCTCACCCCCTGCCGGCGCGAAATCGGCAAGGCGGGCATGGACGCGTTGTTCGACCGCATCGCCGCAGCAACGCCGGAGCAGTTGGACGCGCTGCGGGCTGCCCATCCCTGCGACACCGCCGACGACTTCGGCCTCGCACAGGCCCTCGACACCATGCTGGGCAAGATGGAATGCATGCTGTCCAATGGCACGCCGCCGTCGCTGACAGAGGAGCAGAAGCAGGCGGCCGGCGAAGCCACGTCGCTGGCGCTGCTGTTTGCCGCCGTGAATCCGGCCAACCCCGTGCTGGCCGGCGCCTACAAGGACTTGGGCGACCTGCTGCTGATGCAGTACGATAGCGTGCAAGCGTGGCGCAGCTGGGATGCCGGCCGCCGCCTGGCGCCAGCCTTGTCCAACTTCGCACCGGTTAACAAGTTCGAGGCGGACCTGCTGGCGCAGCACCCGGAATTTTTTCTGACGAGACCACCATGCCCACCACCGACCCGCGCGTAGACGCCTACATCGCCAAGTCCGCCGACTTCGCACAACCCATTCTTGAACATCTGCGCGCGGTGGTCCACGCCACCTGTCCCGACGTTGAAGAAACCATCAAATGGGGTTTCCCCAACTTCATGTACAAAGGGATGATGTGCAGTATGGCCTCGTTCAAGGCGCATTGCTCGTTCGGCTTCTGGAAGGCCGAGCTGCTGATGGCGGACGATGACGTCAAGCGCGAAGCCATGGGCCACTTCGGCAAGCTCACCTCCATCAAGGACCTGCCATCGAAGAAGGTGCTGACCGCCTACATCAAGCAGGCCATGAAGCTGAACGACGAAGGCGTCACCGCGCCGGCCCGCGCCAAGCCGGCCACGCCGCGCGCGCTGGAGATTCCGGACGACCTGAATGCCGCGCTGGACGCGGTGCCGGCGGCACGCGCCCACTTCGACCGCTTCAGCCCAAGCAAGCAACGCGACTACGCCGAGTGGCTTACCGAAGCGAAGACCGAAGCCACGCGCACGCGCAGGCGTGAACAAGCCATCGAATGGATCGCGGAAGGCAAATCGAGAAATTGGAAATACGAGAAGTGCTAAGGACCTGCGGGTACTTGTCTGGTACTGCTAGTTAAAGTTGCGTTCAGCGGGGTTTGGGCTGATCGCTAAGGCGCTTCGGGGCGCCGGATACCGCATGCCGGCGCCTGGCATGGCAAGAACAGCTTTTTTGTTCAATGCATCGACGCGGTAGATAGATCTTTCAGCTCGCGAATGCTGATATCTGATTTCTCATGCATGCGCAGCAGGATCGTCGCACCAACAGCCAGCTTGCGGTGGCGGATCTTGCTGATGATCGGAGGCTGAACTTCCAGCACCCGGCACAACTCTGCATCGTTCTTCAAGTTCATCTTTTCGATCAAAGTGTCAAGAAGCTTGTTTGGGACAAAACTGGATGGCTCCAGCGCCCGCGCACGATTCATTGCTTCGATCAACTCCAACTTCTTTTGACGTACGTTCATGGTTTGCTCCTCCTTTGCTCAAAACGTTAAAGAAAGTACGTTTCCCGGCAAGGCTAGCGCCCACACCCTTTCTGGTCTGAATGTGGTACGCGACTCAACATTCTTGATAACCATGCAAGTTATTTTCAATAATACTACGGTTGAAAAAAAAGTGCAGGGTTTAACAATTAAATTATGTTAGTTATTGCGCAAACGGCTTGACGGTTGTTGTTTCTTTTAAACCGTCTCTCTCTAAAAGGAGGATTTTGTCTGTCTTTTTAGCAGCATGTTGCGAATGGGTCACCATGATGGCGCAGGCGCCGGTGGCTTTGATTTCGCGCTGCAACAGCGTGAGGATGGCATCGGCGGTGTCCGGATCGAGATTGCCGGTGGGTTCGTCCGCCAGGACCAGGGCCGGGCGGTGCACCAGCGCGCGGGCGATGGCCACGCGCTGCATCTGTCCGCCGGAGATTTGATGCGGAAAATCGTGCTCGCGCCCGGCCAGGCCCACCGCCGCCAGCATCTCCGCCGCGCGCGCGGTCGGCAGGCCATTCAGCAACAGTGGCAGGGCGACGTTTTGCAGCAAGGTCAGGTGCGGCAGCACGTGGAAGGCTTGAAAGATGAAACCCATGCGTGTGCGCCGCAGCCGGGTGGCCGCGTCGTCATCCAGCCCGGACATCGGGAGGCCGTCGACGATGATGGGCGATTCGCCCGGCGCCGCGTCCGGCGTGTCGAGGCCGGCGATGAGATTCAGCAGCGTCGACTTGCCGACCCCGGAATCGCCCATGATCGAGACGAATTCGCCGGCCTGGAATTGCCACGACAAGCGGTCCAGCACCGGGCGGCCGTTGTAGGATTTGGAGAGCTGGCGAAGTTCGAGCATGGTTAGCGGGTAAGTGCGCGCCGCAGCGCAAAGCTGACGCCATCGACCAGCGCCACCAGCAGCAGCATGGCGATGATGACGGTGGCGGCCAGCGGCATCTGGAACAGGGACAGGTGGTATTTAAGCATCTGTCCCAAACCGCCGGCGCCCACTACGCCCAGGATCGCGGCGGCGCGGATGTTGTTCTCCCAGCGGTACAGCGTGTAGGACATCATCTGCGGCAGCGTTTGCGGCAGCGTGGCGTAGAAGAAGGCGGCGGTGGCGCTAGCGCCGTTGGTGCGCAGGCTCTGTTCCGGCAGCGGCGCGGCGTTTTCCAGCGAGTCCGCGAACAGCCGCCCCAACACGCCGGCCGTGTGCGCCGCCAGCGCCAGCGTGCCGCCCAGCGGACCGAGGCCGGCGGCGATCAGCATGATCGACGCCCACACCAGTTCCGGGATCGAGCGCAGCACGTTGAGCAGCGCGCGCACGGCGGCGCGCGGCGCGGCGCCGAAGCGTCCCGACGCCGGCAGCGAGAAGGCGAGCCCGAAGATCACGGCCAGCAGCGTGCCCAGGCCGGACATGGCCAGCGTTTCAATCGCGGCCCAGAAGGTCTTGGCCAGGAAGCCGCTGGACGTCTCCGGCGGCGCGAAGCCGGCCAGCAGTTCCAGCGTGCTGTTGACGGCATCCACGGTGAAGAACTCGCGCCACTTCAGCGGCAGCGTGGCGAAGCTGGCGGCGATCAGCAGCAGCAACAGCAGCATCAGGATGCGCACGGTCCAGTCGCGCGCCGGCGGCTTGGGCAGATGACGGTTCATCCGAGCCTCCGCCGCAGCACCTTGGAGAACTGGTCGGCCAACGCCACCAGCGCCACGAACACCAGCAGCATGGCGGAAACTTCGGCGCCGTTCATGGCCTTCAGCGATTCGTCCATGCGCTGACCGAGGCCGCCGGCGCCGACGAAGCCCATCACCACCGAGCCGCGGATCGCGCACTCCCAGCGATAGACGGTGTAGGACATCAGTTCCGACGCCGCCTCCGGCAGCGAGCCATACAGCAGCGCGGCAAGACGCCCGCTGCCGTTGGCCAGCAGCGTGTCGCTGGCGTGGGCGTCGGAGGATTCGAGAATTTCGGCATACACCTTGCCCAGCATGCCGCAGTAGGTGAGGGCGATGGCCAGCACGCCGGCGGTCGGTCCCAGGCCGATGATGCGCACGAACAGCAGCGCCCACACCAGCTCCGGCACCGAGCGCAGCACCACCATCAGCCAGCGCATGGTCTGGCGCGCGGCGATGGCGACGGGACGCATGCGGCCCGTGCCCAGCGCGGAAATCGACAACTGCTCGTTGATGATCAGCGTGGCCGGCACGGCGCCCAGTAGCGCCAGCGTGAGGCCGGCGGTGGCGATGGCCACGGTGTTCCAGGTCTCGCGCACCAGCATCTGCAGGAACTCGGCGTCGTGCGCGGGCACCAGGAAGTCCGACAGGAAGCGGCCGGTGGCGGCCAGGCTTTGTTGGTCGAACAGTATCCACGGCTTGAATTCGGACACCACCATGGTCGGCCACAGGATGACCAGGGCGGCGATGATGGCGAAGATGCGGCGGCGCGTGGCGGGATCGTGGTGCGCCACGGCTGGCGCGGTGGTCATGGTCGTCATTACAGGCACGCGCCGACGCCGAGTTTGACCGCCATCGCATCGTCGTCGTGCGGCAGGCTGGCGCGCGGCTGCTCGCCCTGGTACAGCGCGGCGATCATCTCCGGCGTGACCTGCTCGCGCGGCAGGTCGAACACGATGCGGCCCTCGCGCAGCGCGACGATGCGCGGGAAGTGGCTCAGCGCCAGGTCCACCTGGTGCAGGGTGCAGATCAGCGTGGCGTTGCGCGCCGAGGCTTCCTCGCGCAGCGTGGCCAGCGTCAGCTCGGACAAGGCGGGATCGAGCGCGGACAGCGGCTCGTCCACCAGCAGCGCCTTGGCCGGCGACAGCAGTAGACGCGCCAGGCCGCAGCGCTGGCGTTCGCCGCCGGACAGGCGGTCGACGCGGGAATACAATTTGTCGCCCAGGTTAAAGCGCGACAGCGCCTGCCACGCCGCTTGCGGATCGGCAGGCCTGAACAGCGACACCAGCGCGCGCCACAAGCTCCATTGCGGCAGGCGCGCGGCCAGCACCGCCGTCACCACGCGCTGGCGCGGCGGCAGTGGCGGCGTTTGCGGCGCCAGGAACAGCTGCGCGCGCAAGCGATGGCGCGCCGCCTCGCCCAGCGCCCACGGATCGGCGCCGAAAGCCTGGAAGCGGCCCTCCGATGGTTTGTGGGACAGGGACAGCGTCGCCAGCAGGGTGGTCTTGCCGGCGCCGGAGGGGCCGATCAGGGCCAGTTGCTCGCCCTGTTCAACGGTCAGGTTGATGGCATGCAGCGCGGCAGCGGACCGTCCGCCGAGGTGGCGGACGGTCAGGTCTTGCAGTTGATACGTGGGCATTGAATTACTTCAGCAGGCCGGCGTTCTTGGCTGCGGCTTCGATGTTCTTGTAGTTCTCGGCCTTGGTCGGGATGAACTTGGTGGCGCGCTGCAGTTCCATGATGGCCTTGTCTTCAGGCTTGTTGGCGTCCAGCGCCAGGAAGGCGTCGGTCAGCTTTTTTTTCAGGTCAGCGTTCATGTCGGTGCGCACCGACCAGTTGTAGTCGTAGTAGCCTGGCGTGGTGTAGAACACGCGCACCACGTTCGGATCGACCTTCTTGGCTTCCACCAGCTTTTCCCACACCGAGATGTTCAGCGCGCCGGCATCGACCTTGCCGCCGGCGACAGCGGCCACGGTGGCGTCGTGCGCGCCGGAGAAGGCGATGCGTTTCAGATCGGTGTCCGGATTGATCTTGGCGGCCAGCAGGTAGTAGCGCGGCATCAGGTGGCCGGAGGTGGAGGACTCGGAGCCGAAGCTCAGGGTTTTGCCCTTGAGGTCATTCAGGCTGTTGATGTTCTTGTTGGTGGTGACGAACACCGAGCGGAATTTTTCGTCCTCGGCGCGCTGCACCAGCGGCGTGATGGCGCCCTTGCTGCGCTCATTGGCCTGCACGAAGGTGAAGCCGCCAAACCAGACCATGTCCACTTTCTTGTTAATCAGCGCTTCCACCGAGGCGGCATAGTCGGTGACCGGCGTGAACTCCACCTTCATCCCGATCTTCTTCTCCAGGTATTCGCCCAGCGGCTTGAACTTGCGCTGCAGTTCCGTCGGCGCCTCGTCCGGGATGGCGGACACGCGGAACACGTGATCGGCCGATTGCGCGTGGGACCACGAAGCGGCCAGCATCATGCCGGTGGCCAGCAGGGTTTTGAGGGAGAATTTCATTGTTGTTTGCCCTTTAATGTGAGAAGTCGCACGGAACTTTTGGAACAGCGCTACAAAATGGATATTCAGCTATGATAGCAAAAATCCCCATCCGGGATTGCCACCCTCTTTATAGGTAGAGCATCCATGCAAGTGTCCCGCTCCCCGGCGATTCGTGTTGTGTCGCCCATCGCCAGCAACACAGCGCCCCAGCGGCCCGCCCACGGCAGTGCGGCGGTCATCGACGAAATCACCAGCGGTCTGTCGGCGCGCAGCGCCTACACGTCGCCCAAGTTCCTGTACGACAGCCTCGGCTCCAAGCTGTTCGAGGCCATCTGCGAGCTGCCGGAATATTATCCGACCCGCACCGAGGCCAGCATCTTTGCCGCGTATGGCGCCGACATGGCGCAGGCGGTGGGCGAGGGCGCCGCGCTGATCGACCTTGGCGCCGGCAATTGCGCCAAGGCGGCCGCGCTGTTCCCGCTGCTGAAACCCGCGCAATACGTACCGGTCGATATTTCGCGCGATTTCCTGCTTGGCGCGGTGTCGCAGTTGCAGCAGCGCTTCCCGCAGATCGAGATGACCGCGCTGGGCCTGGACTTTTCCAGCGGCTTCGCGCTGCCGGACAGCGTGCGCGACGAGCGCCGCGTGTTCTTCTATCCCGGCTCCTCGATCGGCAACTTCTCGCCTGAGCAGGCGGTGACCTTCCTGCAAGGCCTGCGCGCCAATGCCGGCGCAGACGGCGGCCTGCTGATCGGCGTGGACCTGATCAAGGACCAGGCGGTGCTGAACGCCGCCTACGACGACGCGCTGGGCGTGACCGGCGCCTTCAACCTGAACATGCTGCGCCACCTCAACCATCTGATCGGCGCGGACTTTGAAGTGGACCAATGGCGCCACGTGGCCTTCTTCAATCCCGAATTGAGCCGCATCGAAATGCACCTGGAAGCGCGCTGCCCGCTGACGGTGACGTGGCGCGGCGGCGAGCGCGATTTCGCGCGCGGAGAGCGCATCCACACCGAGGACAGCTACAAATACACGCGCCAGTCCTTCGTCAGCCTGCTGGAGCGGGCCGGCTTTGCCACCACGCGCATGTGGACCGACAAGGACAACTGGTTCGCCGTCATCCACGCGCGGGCCGTCTGATATGAACCCGCTGATCGCGCGCTACCAGGCCGTCCGCAAGCACACGCTGGCGCTGTCCGAACCGCTGTCCGACGAGGACTGCGGCGCCCAGTCGATGCCGGACGCCAGTCCGATCAAATGGCACATGGCGCACACCACCTGGTTTTTCGAAACCTTCATCCTGGAGCGCATGGAGCGCGATTTCGCGCCGTTCCACCCGGCCTTCCGCATCCTGTTCAACTCCTATTACAATGGCATCGGCGAGAAGCACCCGCGCCCGCAGCGCGGGCTGCTGACGCGTCCCGGCATGGCGCAGGTGCGCGCCTACCGCGCCGACGTCGACGCCCGCATCGCCCGGCTGGCGGCCAGCGCGCCATCGGCGGAGCTGGACATGCTGCTCACGCTGGGCCTGCAGCACGAACAGCAGCACCAGGAACTGATGCTCACCGACGTCAAGCACCTGCTGGCGCAAAGCCTGCTGCGGCCAGCCTACATGGAGATTCCGCTGGCGCCGGCCGCCAAGGCGCCGCCGCAGGCGTGGGTAGCGTTCGACGGCGGCCTGACCGATATCGGCCACGACGGCCAGGGCTTCAGCTTCGACAACGAACTGCCGCGTCACAAGGAATACGTTGCCCCGTTCGCGTTGGCCGCGCGGCTGGTGACCAACGGCGAGTACCTCGACTTCATCAACGCCGGCGGCTACGCCAACGCCGCGCTGTGGCTGGCGGAAGGGTGGGACTGGGTGCGCACGCAAAACCTGCGGGCGCCGATTTACTGGTTCCAGGACGACAAGGGCGCGTGGCAGGAATTCACGCTGCACGGCCCGCAGCCGCTGGACCTGCATCGTCCGGTCACGCACGTCTCGCTGTTTGAAGCGGACGCCTACGCCCACTGGGTCGGCGCCCGTTTGCCGACCGAAGCGGAATGGGAATACGCCGCCGCGCGCGCGCCGCTGGAAACCGGTTCGCTGCATCCGGCCGGCGCGCTGGGCGAAGGCCTGCGCCAGATGTACGGCCAGTGCTGGCAATGGACCAGCAGCAGCTACGCGCCGTATCCCGGCTTTGCGGCGGCGGAGGGCGCGCTGGGCGAATACAACGGCAAGTTCATGCTCAACCAGTACGTGCTGCGCGGCTCGTCGTGTGCCACGCCGGACGGCCATGCGCGCCGCAGCTACCGCAACTTCTTCCCCGCCGGCGCCCGCTGGCAATTCACCGGCATCCGCCTGGCCCGCCGTTAAAGCCGGAACTGGCTGACGACGGCGTTCAGTTCGCCGGCTTGGTCCTGCATCGCGGAGGCGGCGGCCGCCGCCTCTTCGACCAGCGCGGCGTTCTGCTGCGTCACCTGGTCCATCTGGCTGATGGCGATGTTGATTTGCTCGATGCCGCTGCTTTGCTCGCGGTTTGCCAGCGTCATCTCTTCAACGATGGCGGTCACCTTGCGCACGCTGTCCTGCACCTCGCCCATCGTGTTGCCGGCCAGGTCCACCAGTTGCGCGCCGGCCGCCACCTTGTCGACCGAGTCGTCGATGAGCTGCTTGATCTCCTTGGCGGCGCTGGCCGAGCGCTGCGCCAGCGTCCGCACTTCCGACGCCACCACCGCGAAACCGCGTCCTTGTTCGCCGGCGCGCGCCGCTTCCACCGCCGCGTTCAGTGCCAGGATATTGGTCTGGAACGCGATGCCGCCGAGCCGCGCGCCGATGTTGAGATTCGAAATATTCATGCACCGCTCCCTGGAGGTGGTGATGAAAGCAGTATAGCGGCGCGGCGCGCGATCGGTTGTTGCTCGGGCGGGGCGTGTTACGCGGTGGCCGTGCCCTGCGCCTGCTCCGCCTTGGCGCGCGCCAGTTGGCGGTTGACCGCGCTCAGCACCGCCTTGAACGAGGCGGTGAGGATGTTGCTGTCGGTGGCCGCGCCAAACAGCGTCGGGCCGTTGGCCAGGCGCAGTTCGACGTAGCACGCCGCCTTGGCGTTGGCGCCGGAACCGATCGAGTGCTCATGGTAGTCCATCAGCTTGATGTCCAGGCCGAGCGCGTCGACGAAGGCGTCGATCGGGCCATTGCCGCCGCCTTGCAGCGCCAGTGGCGCGCCGTTGAGGAGCAGGGCGATGTCGATCTGCACCGGCTCGTCGCTGCTGCTGTCTTCCACCATCTTGTGCGACTGGTAGCCGTACGGCGCGTTCTGCTCGAAGTACTCCTTGCTGAAGATGTTGTAAATGCCTTCGGCGGTGATTTCCAGGCCGGTCTGGTCGGCCACCTGCTGCACGGCGCGACTGAATTCAATTTGCAGGCGGCGCGGCAGCACCAGGCCGTAGTCCTGCTCCAGCAGGTAGGACATGCCGCCCTTGCCGGACTGGCTGTTGACGCGGATGACGGCGTCATAGCTGCGGCCCAGGTCTTGCGGGTCGATCGGCAGGTAAGGAATCTCCCAGATCGCGCCAGGCTGCTGCTTGGCGAAGCCTTTCTTGATCGCGTCCTGGTGCGAGCCGGAGAAGGCGGTGAACACCAGATCGCCGACATACGGGTGGCGCGGGTGCACCGGCAGCTGGTTGCATTCCTCGACCACCTTGCGCACCTCGTCGATGTCGGAGAAGTCCAGACCCGGATGCACGCCCTGGGTGTACAGGTTGAGTGCCAGCGTCACCAGGTCGACGTTGCCGGTGCGTTCGCCGTTGCCGAACAGGCAGCCCTCGACGCGGTCGGCGCCGGCCATCACCGCCAGTTCCGCCGAGGCGACGGCGGTGCCGCGGTCATTGTGCGGGTGGACCGAGATGATCAGCGCATCGCGGCGCGCCAGCTTGCGCGACATCCATTCGATCTGGTCGGCGTAGACGTTGGGCGTGCTGCATTCCACGGTGGACGGCAGGTTGATGATCATCTTCTTGTTCGGCGTCGGCTCGAAGATGGCGGTGACGGCGTCGCAGATATGCTTGGAGAAGTCCAGTTCCGTGGTGGAGAACGACTCCGGCGTGTACTCGTAGCCCCAGTCGGTTTCCGGATGCTGCCTGGTCAGCTGCTTCACCAGCCTGGCGCCGGTGGTGGCGATGTTGGTGATCTCCTCGCGCGACATGCCGAACACCACCTTGCGGAACACCGGCGCCACCGAGTTATACAGGTGGACGATGGCGCGCCTGGCGCCGATGCACGATTCCACGGTGCGGCGGATCAGTTCTTCGCGCGACTGGGTCAGTACGATGATGGTGACGTCTTCCGGGATGCGGTCCTCGTCGATCAGCTTGCGCACGAAGTCGAAGTCGGTCTGCGAAGCGGACGGGAAGCCGACTTCGATTTCCTTCAGGCCGATCTTGACCAGCAGGTCGAACATGCGGATCTTTTTCTCGATGCTCATCGGCTCGATCAGCGCCTGGTTACCGTCGCGCAGGTCGGTGCTCATCCAGATCGGCGGTTTGCTGATGATGGCGTTCGGCCAGGTGCGGTCCGACAGTTGGACGGCGGGGAAGGGACGGTATTTGGACGCTGGGTTCTGCAACATCATGGTAATGCTCCTGGATCTTTGAATGGTGGTGTGCCGGCGAAGGGCGCTGGCGCTCAGACTGCGGTGTGGCGGAAGGCGGCCGCGCGGCCACGGGGCACTAGGCGCGGCAACCGATCGGTAGTTTTAGCAGTAGCGCCGACAGCGCGCGTGCGCCAGCCGGCAGCGCGAACAGATCGCTGGTGCGGGATGGAGCATGGGTGGCCGTAGTCGTCGAGAGCATCGGTGCAAACTTTCCTGGATTTTGAAGACGGTGCGGCTTGTGGCCGGCACTGGGGTACAACAGGGACGCGGATTAAACGCGTGCTAGTAGGCGCGCTGCTAGCGATAGGGCGCTGGCAGGCGATAGCAGGAAAGCGGATAGGTGCAGATGCGAGATCATTCCTCAAATGTAAGTGATTCCGGACTGGGCCGTCAAGCGAATTATTCTGCCTGCGGCCCGGTCGAACAGCGTGTTTAAGCAGCGAGGACGCGGTCACCTCCGGATTTGCGGCGCAGGACCAGTCCCAGCAGGCAAAGTCCCAGTCCGAACATGGCATACGAGGTGGGTTCCGGTACGGCGGTGGCCAGGCGGTTCAGCGTGGTGATTTGTGCGGTGAAGGCGACCCAGGCGAAGTCGGTCGGGGAATAATAGAAATAATAGAACTTGGCGTCATCAAAACTGGATAAGGACAGGCTGGTGGGGAGCGAGGTGTCCGAGAAAACGTCACCGTTGCCGCGGCGCAGAAAGAGCTGCGCAGGACCATCCACGGCGAAGCTATCATAATAATAGCTCCACGGCTTGGTTGAGTGACCGTCTACCATGGTGATGGAAGCGGAATCGCTGCCGATGCGGTAGTTGGTGCGGTTGAAAACCACGTTCATGGAAATGTTCTGCATGTATAACGCTGATTCGATGTCGACGCCCGGCGTCTTCACATCCGGCGCAGCCCCCGTGTCGAAGGAGAAGGTGCCACGCACCGAGTCGCCATTGCGTAAGCCGCCGGCAACGGTTTCCGGATCGATTGAGCCGTTTCCTTGAGAAAACACTGCAGCGTTTTCCGCGGTAAAGGAATACTGCACCCGCTCCGCGCATGCGTTGGTGGCGGCGGCAAGGCTAACACCGGCGACGGCTAACAATTTTAGTAAGTTGGCGTACACGTATTTGCTCCATGTGAATTAATATTTTATTATATCAAAACCACAATAATTGGGCTTGGGTGTAAATGTTTATTAGTTCGATGATGGGAATATTGTTCGCAGGCGTGGCGTTGGCCGCGCCGCCCAAGGCTGTGAGTACGCCGGAGGATGTGAAGGCGATTACGGCGGTGACGGAGCAGTTTCAGGCCGCGTTGAAGGCCAAGGATGTGAAGGCGCTGTCGTCGCTGCTGCTGCACTCGAATATCCTGTGGGCCTCGCCGATGAGCGACCAGCGCGTGCAGCAGATCCGCGCCGAAACGGATCCCAATTTCGACGGCGTGCCGGCCGGCGGCTATGCCGGCTTCGCGCAATTCGTGAAGACCGCGACGTTTCCGATCGAAGAGCGCTTTTACAACGTCAAGATCACCCAGGATGCCGACCTGGCCTGGGTGATGTTCGATTACGAATTTGTCGGCGACGGCAAGGTGGAAAACTACGGCGTCGAGACCTGGCAGATGGTCAAGCGCGGCGGCCAGTGGAAGATCTTCTCCGTGGTCTGGTCGACGCACTTCCCGGAAAAATAATCAGCTGACGTTGACGCGCGCCGGACCGTCGGCCATGCGGCCAATCACGGCGGCGTCGCCGAAGCCTTCGCGGCGGAACAGGGTCAGCACTTCCTCCACGCTGGCTTCGTCGCACGACACCAGCAGGCCGCCGGAGGTCTGCGGGTCGGTCAGCAGCGAGTGCTGCGCCGGCGTGATGTTCTCGGCAAGCTTGACGTCCTTGCCATACGCCTCCCAGTTGCGGCCCGAGGCGCCGGTGAAGAAGCCGTCGTGCGCCAGTTGCTCCACACCCGGCAGCAGCGGGATCTTGCGCATTTCCAGGTGCGCCTCCAGCTTGGCGCCGCGTGCCAGTTCCAGCAGGTGGCCGAGCAGGCCGAAACCGGTGACGTCGGTCAGCGCGTGCACGCCGGCCAGTTCGGACAGCGCCTTGCCCGGCTTATTCAGCTTGGTGGTGTTGGCGATCATGGCCTTGTAGCCTTCGTCATCCAGCTTGCCTTTCTTGAGCGCTGCCGACAGCACGCCCACGCCCAGCGGTTTGCCCAGCACCAGCACGTCGCCAGCCTTGGCGTCGGCGTTGCGCTTCACTTTCGATGGATGGACCAGGCCCATGACCACCAGGCCGTAGATCGGCTCCACCGAGTCGATGGTGTGGCCGCCGGCGATGGGAATGCCGGCTTCGGCGCAGATCGATTCGCCGCCCTTGATGATCTGGCCGATGGTTTCCACCGGCAGCTTATTGATCGGCATGCCGACCAGTGCCAGCGCCATGATCGGCGTGCCGCCCATCGCGTACACGTCGGAGATGGCGTTGGTGGCGGCGATGCGGCCAAAGTCGAACGGATCGTCGACGATGGGCATGAAGAAGTCGGTGGTGGCGATCAGCGCCTGCTCGTCATTCAACTGGTAGACGGCGGCATCGTCGGCCGTCTCGATACCGACCAGCAGTTCCTTCGGCACCGGGAAGCCGTTGGAGTTCTTCAGAATCTCGGACAGCACGCCGGGCGCGATTTTGCAGCCGCAGCCGCCGCCGTGGGAGAAGGAGGTGAGTTTGATTGGTTCGTTGCTCATGGTGTGAATTCCCTGGTTAAGTCTGATGGAGCAGATTATCCACCAAGTCCAGCAAAGCCGCTTGCTCGGTGGCCGGCGCGAACAGCGGCGCGCGGGCGCCGCACTGGGCGCTCAGGGCGGCATGGAAGTTGTCGTCTTCGATGACGCGGTCGATCAGGCGCGCCAGCGCGGCGGCGTCGCCAGGCGGGAAGTAGCCCTGGTAGTCGTCGCCCAGCATGCCACGGTTGCCGCCGATGTCGCTGGCCAGCACCGGCACACCGGCGCACACGGCTTCGATGATGACGTTGGCGCCGCCCTCCATGTGCGAGGTCAGCGCCATGGCGCGGCTGCGCTTGAGCCGCTGGCGCGTGTCGGCATGCGGCATGGCGCCCAGCCAGTGGTAGCGTGGATGCCGCGATGCCGTGGCGTGCGCGGCCTCGCCCAGTGCCGGCTCCAGCGCGCCGCCAATGTGGATCAGGCGCGCCGACGGCGCTTGCACCAGCGCGGCGGCGTGCATGAAGGTCAGCGGGTCTTTTTCGGCGCGCAGGTGGCCGATCATGCAGATGTCCGCATGGCGGCGTGCAGCCGTTGGCGCCGGCCGCAGCGTAGCGGCCGACTGGTGGATGATGCTGGTTTTGGCGCGCAGCAGCGGTGGCAGCGTGTTGACGCCGTCGGCCTGCAGCACCACCAGCGCGCTGGCCTGCCGCAGCGAGCGCTGAGCGCTGGCGTCGCTGTCGATGTCGCGATACAGGTCGGTACCGGTCAGCAGCAGGATCGAAGGGCGGTCCGGGTAGGCGCGCGTCCACGCGTCCAGCGAGGCCGCCGAGCGCCGCGCGTGCAGCGCGATCAGCAAATCGGGCGGCGCGGCTGGCGCGCGCGTGGCCGGTGCTGATGTCGCGTTTGCGGCGGCCGCGGCGGCAGTGCCTTCAGCGGCCGTGCCGTCGGCCCGTGCGTCGGGGCACGGCGCGGGGCACGACGTGGGGCCTGCGTCCGGCCACTGCCGGGCCAGCGTTACGCGGTAGCGGGTGCGGAGAAAACGCGCCCAGCGGCTGGCGCTCTGCCAATTACCGTTGTTTGCGTCGGCGAATGCGGGACTGACGATCCAGATATGTGCTTTGGTCACTGGTGTTTTGCTTGAAAGTGGTTACAATCGGCGCATGACTTCTTCATTCAGGAACGCCTCATCGCAGCAGATGGCCCAGGCCCTCCAGCATGCGAGGGATTATACGCTGTCGCTGTTCGACTGTTTTGCCGCCGCCGGCATGGACGTGGCGGCGCGCGTGCCGCAGCTGCGCATCATCAACCCACCGTTGTGGGAGCTGGGCCACACCGCCTGGTTCGCCGAATGGTTCATTCTGCGCGAAGCGGCGTCCAGCCATCCGGCCGACGCCAACGGCAACTGCCTGCTGACCAAGGGCGACGACTGGTTCGACTCCGCCCGCGTGCCGCACCGCAGCCGCTGGACGCTCGATCTGCCGAGCACCGGCGGTGTCAAGACCTACTGCCACGAGGTGCTGGACCGCGTACTCGACAAGCTGACCCGCGAGCCCAACACCGACGAGGCCCTGTATCCCTACCGCCTGGCCCTCGCGCACGAGGACATGCACGGCGAAGCTTTTCTCTACACGCTGCAAACCCTCGGCCTGCAAGCGCCGATGCAGGCCGTGAGCGAAACCCAGCAGATGTTCGCGCCGTCCGACATCGGCTTCCCCGGCGGGACCATCCAGTTGGGCAGCAAGGCCGGCGCCGGCTTCGTGTTCGACAACGAGCGCCAGGCGCACAGCTTCCACGTGGCGCCATTCCGCATGGACAGCACGCTGGTGACCAACGCCCAGTATGCCGATTTCGTCGCCGACGGCGGCTACGAGCAGCGCCAGTTCTGGAGCGACGCCGGCGCAGACTGGCTGATGCGGCAGGAACGCTCGGCGCCGCGCTATTGGCAACGCGACGGCGCGCAATGGCGCACCGTGCGTTTCGGGCAGCTCTCCACCTTGTCCGGCGCGGAGCCGGTGCGGCACGTCAACTTGTACGAGGCGCAAGCCTACTGCGCCTGGGCCGGACGGCGCCTGCCCACCGAGGCCGAGTGGGAGTATGCTGCCTTGTCGGGCCACCCGGCGTTCCGCTGGGGCCAGCTGTGGGAGTGGACCGCGTCGCCGTTCGAACCGTACCCGGACTTCAAGGCGGACCGCTATCTTGAATATTCCGAGCCATGGTTCCATACGCACCAGGTGCTGCGCGGCGCATCGTTCGCCACGCCATCCCGCTTTGGTTCGGCCAAATTCCGCAACTTCTACATGCCGGAGCGTGACGACATCTTTGCAGGTTTCCGCACCTGTGCCTGGCCGGGGTAGTCTGCTATGCTTTTTGTTTTCCAAAAAACAAAGGGCGCCGTCCATGAAAATAAAGAACGTTCTGATTTCCGCCGCCATCCTCGGCGCGGCCGCGCAGGTATCTGCCGCTGACGAGGTGACGGTCATCCGCGCCGGCAAACTGGTTGACGTGGTGGCCGGCGCGGTACTCAAGGACCAGACCATCGTCATCACCGGCGAGCGCATTACGGCGGTTGGCCCAAGCGCTTCGGCCCAGGTGCCGGCCGGCGCCCGGGTGATCGACCTGTCGGCGCAGACCGTGCTGCCAGGCCTGATCGACGCCCACACTCACCTCACCGCCGACCCTTACCTGAGCGGCTACAACTCGCTGGGCGTGTCCGACACCCGCGCCGCGCTGTACGGCGTGCGCTCGGCGCGCAAGACGCTGGAAGCCGGCTTCACCACCGTGCGCAACGTCGGCGCCGGCGGCTTTGGCGATGTGGCGCTGCGCGACGCCATCAATGACGGCGACATCATCGGCCCGCGCATGCGCACCGCCGGTTACGCCATTGGCATCAAGGGCGGCCACTGCGACGAGAACCTGCTGCCGCCGGATATGAACTTCACCGGCCGTGGCGTGGCGGACGGCCCATGGGAAGCGCGCGCCAAGGTGCGCGAGATGGCCAAGTATGGCGCGGACGTGATCAAGATCTGCGCCTCGGGCGGCGTGCTGTCCAAGGGCGACGAGCCGGGCGCGCAGCAGTACACGCTGGAAGAGATGCAGGCCATCGTCAGCGAGGCGCACAAGCTGGGTCGCAAGGTGGCCGCGCACGCGCACGGCACCAGCGCGATCCACGACGCCATCATGGCCGGCGTCGATTCGATCGAACACGCCAGCCTGATCGACGATGCCGGCATCAAGCTGGCCAAAGAGCGCGGCACCTACCTGGTGATGGACATCTACGACGATGACTTCATCCTGCAGGAAGGCGCCAAGGCCGGCATGCTGCCGGAGTCGATCGAGAAGGAAAAGGCGGTGGGCCAGCTGCAGCGCGATAACTTCCGCAAGGCCTTCAAGGGTGGCGCCAAAATGGCCTTCGGCACCGACGCCGGCGTCTACCCGCACGGCGACAACGCCAGGCAGTTCTACTACATGGTCAAATACGGCATGACGTCGATGCAGGCGATTCAGGCGGCCACCATCAACGCCGCCGACCTGCTGGGCTGGAAAGACCGCGTTGGTTCCATCAGCGTGGGCAAGTACGCGGACATCATCGCCGTCAACGGCAATGCGGCGGACGATGCGACGGAGCTGACCAAGGTGTCGTTTGTCATGAAGGGCGGCGCCGTCATCCGCCAGTAGCGCAGGCGCCGGTGCTGCTGCAGTTTTAAGGCCTCTACACTAAGCGCAACCCCTGGTCACCTCCCGAAAGAGGTGAAATTGCGAATTTGTTCTGGACAAACAGTCACGTTAATGGATAATCTGACACGTTAACGGCGCAACCCGCGCCGTTTTTTGCGTTCGTCCTTTACAAATAGGAAGTTGATGGAAGCGTTTAAAAAACTAAAAATAGGTACGCAGCTGGCGTTGAGTTTCGGTACGCTGACCGCGCTGATGCTGATCATGGCGACGTTTGCGATTGTGCGCATGTCGTCGATTACCACGGCTTTTCACGACGAGCAGCGCGTGATGAGCGAGAAGCTGGAGCCGCTGTACGTGGCGCGCGAAGCGCTGGACCAAACCGGCATCGCCGCCCGCAACGCCTTTATTTTTACCGATGCTTCCGCGGCGGCCAAGGAGCTGGCCACGCTTGATGAACAGAAGGCCGTCTATCTCGCAGCGCTGGAGCAGATGACGCCTTTCTACAAGGGCAACGCCAATTTCGGCAAGGTGCGCGAAGGCCTGCTGAAGATGGCCGAGGCGCTCAAGCGTCCGCGCCAGCTGCGCGAGGCCGGCGATATGCCAGGCTATGCCGCCTTCCTCACCAATGAATGCAGCCCGCTGCGCAAGCAGATCGTGGCCGACATCACCGTGGTGCTGAAGGCCACGCAGGACGAAACCCATGCGGCCAGCGCCGGCGTCGACGCGCATGCCAACGACGCCTTCCTGTGGATCGTACTGCAGGCGGTGCTGTCGCTGGTGGTGAGCGTGCTGATTGCGTGGGTGAACACGCAATTGCTGCTCAAGCAGCTGGGCGGCGAGCCAACCTATGCCACCGCCATCGCCAACCGCATCGCCGAGGGCGACCTGTCGGTGGCGGTGCAGGTCAAGGACAACGACAAAACCAGCCTGCTGCACGCCATTGCAGCGATGCGCGAGAGCCTGTCGTCCATCGTTGGCCAGGTGCGCCAGGGCACCAACCTGATTGCCACGGCGTCTTCCGAAATCACCAGCGGCAACCGCGATCTGTCGGTGCGTACCGAGCACCAGTCGGCGTCGCTGGAGAAGGTCGCCACTGCGATGGAGGAGCTGACCGGCACCGTGCGCCAGAATGCGCATAACGCGATGCAGGCGAACACGCTGGCGGTGTCGGCCTCGGATGTGTCGGAGCAGGGCGGCCAGGTGATGGAGCAGGTGACGGTGACCATGGCGTCGATTAACGCGTCGTCGAAGAAGATCGTGGACATCATTTCGGTCATCGACGGCATCGCCTTCCAGACCAACATCCTGGCGCTGAACGCTGCCGTGGAAGCGGCGCGCGCCGGTGAGCAGGGACGCGGCTTCGCGGTGGTAGCGACCGAGGTGCGCAATCTGGCGCAGCGTTCGGCCGCCGCCGCCAAGGAGATCAAGGCGCTGATCGATGATTCGGTCGTGAAGGTGGGCGCCGGCTCCGAGCAGGTGCACAAGGCCGCCGAGACCATGCACCAGGTGGTGACCAGCGTGAAGCGGGTGACCGAGATCATGGGCGAAATCAGCGGTGCCAGCATGGAGCAGACGGCGGGCATCGAGCAGGTCAACAATGCCATCGGCGAGATGGACAGCATGACGCAGCAGAACACCGCGCTGGTGGAGCAGGCGTCGGCGGCGGCACAGGAACTGCAGGATCAGGCCACCAGCCTGGCGCACGTGGTGGACGTGTTCAAGCTGGAGTCGCACACGGCCAGCGTGACCGGGCTGCGTGGCCGGGCGGCGCGCAACAAGGCAGCGCCGCCGGCGGCGCCCCTGCCGGACGAAGAGGTGCGCCGCATCGCCAACGGCTGGCCAGGCTGACGAATCGCTTGCATGCGGCGGTTGCGTATTCCATAATTGATAAAAAATTATGGTGGCCGCATGAAGATTGGTTTGCAAACCTGGGGAAGTCACGGCGATATACGGCCCTTTGTGGCGTTGGCGGAGGGCTTGCAACAGGCTGGCCATGACGTCACGCTGCTGCTGACCTGCGTGGACAGCGGCGCCTATGAGGGCATGGTGTCGCCGTCCGGCGTGCGGACCCGGGTGATTGCGTCGCCGGTGATTTCGCTGGCGGAGGCGGAACGGATCGGCGAGGCGGCGATTGGCATGCGCAATCCGCTGACGCAGATGACGATGCTGATCGAGTCGGCCTTCCTGCCGGCCGAAGAGCCGATGTTTGCCGCCGCGCGCGAACTGGCGGCGGAGTCGGACCTGCTGGTGGGCCACTACTTCATGTATCCGCTGCAGGTGGCGGCCGCGCATGCGGGCAAGCCGTATGTCAGCGTGTTGCTGTCGCATCTGGCGATTCCCAGTACTTACAGCCATCCGGCCGGACTGCCGTTCGGGCATGGCTTCTTGTGGTGGCTGAGCCGCTGGGCCTTGCAGAAGGCGGCGGGGCGTTATCCCAATCGCTTGAGGGCGCGCCTGGGCATGCCGCCAGTGAAGGACTTCGTCAACGAGGTCTGGCTGTCGGACCGGCTGACATTGGTGGCGGTCAGTCCGCAGTTGTGCGAGCGTCAGCCGGATTGGGCGGAGTCGATACAGGTGTGCGGCTTCCTCGATATGCCGAACATGCAGATGGAAGGCCGCTTGACCGATGAGGTGGAAGCCTTCCTTGCCGCTGGCGAGGCGCCGGTCTACATGGGCTTTGGCAGCTGGACGCCACGCGATATTCTCTACCAGACCGACACCTTGCGCCTGTTCACCGAAGCGGCGCGGTTGGCCGGCTGCCGCGCCATCATCCAGAGCGCCAACGCGGCGGCGTGCGGTTTTCAATCCGATGGGCGCGTGCTGTATGTGGCGGCCTCGCCGCATCACCTGATTTTTCCGCGCTGCGCGGCGGTGGTGCATCACGGTGGCGCCGGCACCACGCAATCGGCCACGCTGGCGGGCAAGCCTTCGGTGGTGGTGGCGCACATCAACGAGCAGGAACACTGGGGCAGGGAGCTGCGCCGCATCGGCATCGCTGGTAAGCCGCTGCATCGCCGCAGCGTCACCGCCAGGCAGCTGGCCGCGCGCCTGCGCGCCATCACACCGGCCATGCGTTCGACGGCGCCACAGGTCGCGCAAGCGATGGTGCGGGAAAATGGCGTAGCCACCGCCGTGCGGCTGATCGACGCGTTGCCGCGATCATGACGGACGACGCTCCCGACTACCTGCGCTACACGGAGTCCCAGCTGCGCCAAGTGCTGCGTGACATCGACGCGCTGCGTTTTCCCGAGCGGGTGGTGCAAGCCAGCCAGCGATTGGCACACTTCGAGCTGGCGAGGAAGGCTGTGATGCCGGTAGGCGTTGATCGCAAGCTGATTTCCAGCTCACCGAGCCGCTGGCTGCTGCGAAGGCATTTCAATGTGCTGTAGGTGTTGGTTGAAGGGATCGAGTTTTATGCTGCCTCCGGTGGTCCCGATGCGCGGGAACTGCGGAATTTATTGAACCACAAACTGAAGAAGGGACGACCATGTCGCGATTCGTATTGAAATGCTTGGTGGTGATGGTGGCGGGTACGGTGTCGGCGATGGCGGCGCCGGTGGAGGAGGAACTGACGGCGCTGGTCAAGCGGCACGCCGAGGCACAAAGCACCTTCGATCAGGCCACGCTGAAAGCCATCACGGCCGAAAACTACGTGGAGATTTCGCCGGTGGGCGAGGTCGATCCGCGCGAGAAAATGCTGTCCTTCTACGCGCCGGAGCAGAAGCGCCCCGGCCCGCAAATGAAAATCGACGAGCCGCTGGTGCGCGTGTTCGGCGACAGCGCGGTCATCTACACCCGCCTGACCTTCACCATGGGCACAGACAGCGCGGCGCGCACCTTTGCAATGCGCGCCGGCTATGTGGCCCAGCACAAGGACGGCAAGTGGCTGCTGGTGTCCGCGCAGTACACCGGCATCCGGCCGCCCAAAAACTGATTACAGCAGCGACTCCGCCATGTCTTTCAGGTCATCGGCGTATTCCTGCTCCACCAGCTGCTTGCGGGCGACGCCGCTGCGGTAAGCGGCGGTGGCGATCTTTGGCGTCACACCGCTCAGCAGGCGCGGGTCCAGCAGGCCGGGGACGATGTAGTCCTTGCTGAAGCGGGCGTCGCTGCGGGCCATGTCGGCCAGCGCCACCACGCAGGCGCGCTTCATTTCCTGGTTGATGGTGGTGGCGCCCGAGTCCAGCGCCGCGCGGAACATGTAAGGGAAGCACAGCGCGTTGTTGATCTGGTTCGGGTAGTCCGAGCGGCCGGTGGCGATGATGGCGTCCGGCGCCACTTCGCGCACCAGTTCCGGACGCAGTTCCGGTTCAGGATTGGCCAGCGTGAAGACGATCGGCTGCGCCTTCATGCGCTGCACATCGGCTTGCGACAGCACGCCAGGGCCGGACACGCCGAGGAATACGTCCGCGTCTTCCATCACGTCCGACAGCGTGACGGCGCTGGTGTCCTGCGCCCACGCGGCTTTTTCGCCGTCCAGATTGCGTGCGGTGGACAGCACGCCCTTGCTGTCGCACACGTAGATGTTCTTGCGCTGCGCGCCCAGGTCCACCAGCAGTTCCAGGCAGGCGATGGCCGCCGCGCCGGCGCCGGAGCAGACGATTTTGACGGTGGCGATGTCGCGGCCGGTCATTTCGATCGCGTTCAGCATGCCGGCGCCGACCACGATGGCGGTGCCGTGCTGGTCGTCATGGAACACCGGAATCGACAGGCGCTCGCGCAGCTTGCGCTCGATGTAGAAGCACTCCGGCGCCTTGATGTCTTCCAGGTTGATGCCGCCGAAGGTCGGGTGCAGGGCGGCGATGATGTCCACCAGCTTGTCCGGATCGCTTTCGTCGATCTCGATGTCGAAGGCGTCGATGCCGGCGAATTTTTTGAACAGGACGACTTTACCCTCCATCACCGGCTTGCCCGCCAGCGCGCCGATGTTGCCCAGGCCGAGCACCGCGCTGCCGTTGGTGATGACGCCCACCAGGTTGCCCTTGGCGGTATATTCGTAGGCCTTGGCCGGCTCGCGCTTGATCTCGACGCAGGGCGCGGCCACGCCCGGCGAATACGCCAGCGCCAGGTCTTCCTGGGTGCTGACACTCTTGGTGATTTCGATGGCGATCTTGCCGGCGCTGCCGGCGCGGTGATAAGCCAGTGCCTTTTGTTCAATCGTGGTCATTTATTCTTTATTCCTTGTAAAGCGAAAAACGCCCGTACGAGCCGCGAGGGCAGGTACAGGCGCAAAACTGCTGGGGATTCAGTGATTATGGGTAGAGGCCACGAACTTCACGCGCCTGCAGCACTCGGGTGCAAGCGAGGATGAAGGTGGCGGTTCGCAGCGTGACTTTCTTGTCCTGCGCAACGGCCCATACTGCATTGAATGCATCCTGCATGATGCGGGTAAGGCGTGCATTAATTTCATCTTCCGTCCAGAAGAAGCTGGAGAAATCCTGCACCCACTCGAAGTATGACACGGTTACGCCGCCAGCGTTGGCCAGCACGTCGGGAACGATCAGCACATCCTTGTCGGTCAGGATGTCGTCCGCTTCCGGCGTGGTCGGGCCGTTGGCGCCTTCCAGGATGATTTTGGTGCGAATACGCGGCGCGTTGGCGGCGGTAATCTGCTGTTCCAGCGCGGCCGGAATCAGGATGTCCGATTCCACGTCCCAGAAAGCGTCGCGGGTTAGTTGCGCTTCGGCGCCAGGGAAGCCGGCGACGCCGCCGGTTTCCGCCACGTGCTTGTGCAGGCGAGGGATGTCCAGGCCACCCTGGTGCACGATGGTGCCGGTGTGGTCCTGCACGGCGATGACCTTGGCGCCGGCTTCCGCGAACATGGTCGCTGCCACGCCGCCGACGTTGCCGAAGCCCTGCACGGCGACGCGGGCGCCTGCAATCGCCACGCCGCGCTTGGCGGCGGCCTCGCGGCCCACCACGAACACGCCGCGGCCAGTCGCCTCGCGCCGGCCCAGCGAGCCGCCCAGCGAGATCGGTTTGCCGGTCACCACGCCGGTCGACAGGTTACCCTCGATCATGGCGTAGGAGTCCATCATCCACGCCATCACCTGTTCGTTGGTGTTGACGTCCGGCGCCGGGATATCCTTGTTAGGGCCGATAATCAGGCTGATTTCGCTGGTGTAGCGGCGGGTCAGGCGCTGCAGTTCACCACGCGACAGGGTCTTGGGATCGACACGGATGCCGCCCTTGGCGCCGCCGTATGGCACGTTGACGGCCGCGTTTTTCACGGTCATCCATGCCGACAGGGCCATCACTTCGGACAGGGTCACGTCCTGGTGGAAGCGCACGCCGCCCTTGCCCGGGCCGCGCGACATATTGTGCTGAACGCGGTAGCCTTCGTAGTGGGCGATGGTGCCGTCATCGCGCTCGATCGGCACGTCGACGGTCAGGATACGCTTGGGGCGCTTGAGGGTTTCGACCCAGCGCGACAGGCTACCGAGGTGCGGGGTGACGCGGTCGATTTGCTGCAGGTAGACACCCCACGGGCCGAGGTCTTCGGCGTTGAGGTACGAGGGCAGTGCGTGTTGTGCTGGTACAGAGGTCATGCTCAAGGCTCCCAATGAATTCGTTTGCTGAGCGCCGCTCGTGACGGCGTTCAAGTGGCTCGAATCCTACGCCTGGGCATGTGGGGCGGCCAATGCTGTATGCGCATTCGGCTATGCAAAAGATGCATAGTTATGGAAATGCCACCGTCGTTCCGGCGGAAGCGGGTCAGCGTTCGGACGAGGGAATGCTACGCTTCTTGCGGCCGCCATTCTGCTGTAGTTCGAGGAAGTCCCACAGCCGGTCGACGATCGGCTTGCCGCGCCGTTGCGCCGATGGGCGTTCGCGGTACAGGCGGATCTCCATTTCGATTTCCCAGTCCGCGGTGTCGCCATCGGCACGCGCCAGCTGCTTCTGTTTGAGCTCGCGCGTGACCGCCGATTCCGGCAGGAAGGCGATGCCGCGTCCCTCCAGCGCCATCATCTTCAGGCCCTCGGCCATGTCGGTTTCGTAATGCGGCTCCAGGTGCAGCGGCGTGCGCGCGTCGCCGAGGATCAGCTCCACCATGCGGCCCAGGTAGGCGTTGTTGGTGTAGGAGAGGAAGGGCAGCGGCGCGCGCTTGGTGCCGGGCAGCGTGAACTCGGGCACCTTGTTCTTGTCGCAGCGGGCGTAGGCGCGCAGCGATTCGTGGCCCAGCACCAGCATGTCGTAGCGGCCCGGATCGAGTTGCACCGGCTGGCGCGGATGGTGGTAGCACAGCAGCAGGTCGCAGCCGCCTTCCACCAGTTGCAGCACCGCGTCGTGGACGTTGAGCGCCATCAGGCGGCTGCGGATCGGCGCGAAGTCCTGTTCCAGGCCGGTCAGCCACTTCGGCACGAAGGTCAGCGACAGCGTGTGCGGCACCGCGAGGTCGATGCTGGTCTGGGCGGCGGCGCGCTTGGAGCGCAGCAGCTCGCGCGCGCCGTTGATCTTGGCCAGCATCTCCAGGGCCTGCTCGTAGAACACCACGCCGGCCGGCGTCAGCCGCGTGGGGTAGGAGGTGCGGTCGATCAGGTCCGTGCCCAGCCAGTTTTCCAGCGACTGGATGCGGCGCGAAAAGGCGGGCTGCGTCACGTGGCGCAGCGCCGCCGAGCGGCTGAAGTTATTGGTCTCCACCAGCGAGATGAAGTCTTCCAGCCATTTGGTTTCCATGCAAAATCCTTTACGGTGTCGTCGATACGATGCCGCGGATCGGCGTGAACAGATAGGCGCCGGCCGCGAACAGCACCAGTATGATGCCACCACCAAGGAACAATTGCGACAGCGTGACCAGCGTCAGTATCCATCCGGTGGCCGCCGCCGACAACGGCGCCAGCCCCATGAAGATGAACATGAAGATGCTCATGGCGCGGCCCATCATGTGCGGCGGCACGCGGCGCTGTATCCATGTGAAGACGTTGATCTGCATGAAGCCCGCCAGCAGGCCGAGGGTCAGCATCAGCAGGCACGCCTGCCAGACCGATTGCACGAGGCCCAACGGCGCCACCAGCAGGCCGGCCACGCCGTCCACCAGCAGGATCATGACGCCGAATTCGGCGAAGCGCAGGCGCGTGCCGAACTTCGCGGCCACGCCCATGCCCAGCAGCGTGCCGGCACCGTGCGCGCCCATCATGATGCCGAGCGTGGAGGCGCCATGCAGCTCGCTGGCCAGCACCGGAATCGCCACCTGCATCGCGCCGCCGATCAGCAGCGAGACCGTGCCCCAGTAGATGAAGCACAGGCGCAGCGGCACGTCGTCCCACACCATGCGCAGGCCGGCGCCGACGGCGCGCAGCACCGATTGCGCTGGCGCCCGCGCCGCCGATGCTCCCGCTGCTGACGCCCCCGCAGGCGCCAACTCTGTCGACGCCATGTCGGGTGATGGCGTGCGCAATCCGCGCACGTGCGACAGCGTCCATGCCGACAGCAGGAAGCTGAAGCAGTCGATGCCGAAGGCCAGCGCCAGGCCGCGCGCGTCGCTGAGCGCGCCCTTGCCGTGTCCGGCCAACGCCAGCAGGCCCGCCGCCAGCAGCGGCCCGACCAGCATCGACACCTGCCGCAATCCCATCATCATGCCGTTGGCCGCCTGCAGATGCTCGGGCGGGATGGCCTGCGGCATGATCGAGGTGCCGGAAGGGATGCTGAACGCCTGCGCCAGGCCGATCGCCAGGGCCAGCGCGTAAATCAGGTGCAGCGTCAGTTGCGGCGTCAGCGCGATGGTCAGCGACACCGTATCGGTCAGCGCCACGCTCGGCGTGCTGTCGGCGTTCAGCACCAGCAGGGCGAGCAGGGCAAGCAGCGCGGCGTTGGCGTACTTGGTCAGCATCAGCACGCGCTTTGGCGAATAGCGGTCCACCAGCGCGCCGCCGATGAGGATGAACAGCGCGCGCGGAATGCTCATCAGCGCAATCACCAGGCCCAGGGCCAGCGTGTCGCCGGTCAGCTTGAGCACCAGCCAGGGCAGGGCGATCATCGTCAGCTGGTCGCCCAGCAGCGAGATCACGCCGCCGCGCATCAGCCATTTGAAGTTGCTGTTTTGTTTGAGCGCGTTCATGAGTTGGAGGCGTTCATGCCGGCGATCAGCGCCAGCGCGTTGCTCAGGTCATCGAATTGCGACGGCGGGCAGCTGCGCAGCAAATCCTTGCAGATCTGGTCCGCCACGGTGACGGCGTTGTTCAGCAGCTCGCGGCCGGTGTCGGTGATGGCGGCGTAGGCCACGCGGGCGTCGCGCGGGTCTTGCTGGCGCTCCACCAGGCCGATTTTCTCCAGCGGCAGCAGGGTACGGGTGACGCCGGACGCGGTCAGGCCCTGGCGCTCGGCCAGGTCGACCCGGCGCAGGCGGCCGCCGGGCGCGCGGTTCAGGTAGTGCAGCAGCATGAAGTCGCTGAAGCTGATGCCGTGGTAGCCGCCCAGCACCTGGTCGAGCCGGCGCACGAGGGTGGCCTGGGCGCGCGCCAGGCGCAGGGTGAATTCAAGGCTGGGGCTGATTGGAGTGTCCATGGTTGATCTCTCGTTGAGTAATGCTTGAAATATACTTGAGTAATCAAGTAAATGCAAACACTAAATGCACAACTGCCGCTATAATGTCGGCATGAACGATACTACTCAACTCCCTCCACTGCCGGACCGTCTGTCGATCGATCCGCGCAGCAAATTCCACGTCGCCGCCGTGTTCGAACACGATGTCGGCATCCGTTTCAACGGCAACGAGCGCATGGATGTAGATGAATACTGCATCAGCGAAGGCTGGATCAAGGTCCCGGCCGGCAAGGCGCTGGACCGCTTCGGCAATCCGATGCTGATCAAGCTGAAAGGCACGGTCGAGGCGTTTTACCGTTAATCGGTCACGCGGCCACAAACAAAAAACCGCCCGGTGGGCGGTTTTTTTATTGGGCGTTGACGTTGCCGCGCAGCTTGTCGAGCATCTGCAGCGTGGCCGGCGAGAGGTTCATGATCCCGTGGTACGCACAGTATTCACAAAACGCTTCTTCCGGCGTCATCGCTGCGATACTGGCGTCGGAGTGACCGCGGCGGCGCAGGGCGCGCAGGCAGGCCGCATCCATATTTCTGGAATTCATGCACTTCTCCCAAGTTGGTTGATGGTTAGTTTCCTACTGTTAATATTATAATTTGGGATAGTGCCGTGTGGCAACTAAATTAGAATTTCTTAACAAATAGAAACAATTTACTACCTTCAACCAACATTCACCAACATTCCGGCGGTTACGCGGCTGCCTGCGGCGCCGGGGCGGCGGCACCGGGCAGGCCGCGCTGCAGGCGCCACAGCAGCGCGGCGGCGGTCAGCGCGCTGGCCACCACCACGTAGCCGACCGTGTCGAAATGCTGCAGCCGCCCGTCCGCCGCCTGGGTGACGATGTGGCCGGACACTACCGACGCCAGGCCGCCGGCCAGCTGCTGGATCGAGGCGCTGATGGCGTTGTACGAGCCGCGCTGGGTCTGCACCGGCACCGTCGACGACAGCGCCTGGAACGGGATCATGCGCGAGAAGATGCCAACGAACAGCAGCGAATTGACCAGCACCAGCATCCACAGCGGCACGCGGCCGAGATGGGTGTAGATCAGCACCATGGCGATCGACAGCGCGGTGCCAAACAGGAACACGCGGAACTTGCCGACGGCGTCCGCCGCGCGGCCGATCATCGGGCCGATGAAGATGGTGCAGACGCCAGTGACCAGGTACACGGTCGGCAGATGCTGCAGGTCGATGCCCATGTTGTTGACGATGTAGGCGCTGCTGAACGGCATCAGCATGAAGCCGCCGGTGGTCAGCAGGGCGGTGACGGCAAACGCCAGCAGGTAGCGTTTTTCGGTCACGGTATTCCATAAATGCATAAACGGGCTGTGTTCCTGCGGCTGGCCGAGGTGGGCGTCCACCGGTTGCAGCTTCCACGCCACCAGCAGGCCGCCGGCCAGGCCAAACGCCGCCATGGCGATGAATGGCACGTGCCAGTTCCACTGGTTGGACAGGTAAATGCCGGCCGGAATGCCCAGCACCTGGCTGGCGGCGAACGCGGTCTGGATCAGGCCCATCACGCGGCCGCGCATCTGCGGCGGGAACAGGTCGGTGGCGATGGCCAGCACGATGGAACCGATCACGCCGCCGAACAGGCCGGTGAACACGCGCGCGGCCAGCAGCGACCCGAAACTTTGCGCCAGCCCGCACCAGACAGTGCCGACGATGAAGCCGGTGTAGAAGAACAGCAGCAGCTTCTTGCGGTCGTAGCGGTCGGCGAAACCGGCCGTCAGCAGGCCGGAAATGCCGGCGCTGAAGGCGTAGGCCGACACCACCAGGCCGAATTGCGCCGGGCCGATGTGCAGGTCCGGCATGATCAGCGCGCCCAGCGGCGACATGATCATGAAGTCGAGGATGACGGCGAACTGCAGGAAGGCCAGCATGACCACGACGATTTTCTGGTAGCCGCTGAACGGCGGCGCGGGCGTTTTGTTCATTCGTTTTCTTTCTTTTCGGATGGACGGCAGAAGGGCGCGCGGTGCTGGAAGAACTGCTCGCGTTGTTTGAAGAATTGCGCGCGTTCCTCCGGGGTCATGGCCTGCCAGCGTTGCCAGTGCTCGCGCTTTTCATGCCAGTCGCGGTGGTGGCCGCGGAAACCGCCAAACAGGATGCGGCAGAGTAGCAGCAATCCCAGGGCCTGCCAATAGCTGACGGCATTGGCGCCGGGGAAGATGTCCGGCAGCAGCGCGTTCCACAGCCACATGACGATGGCGCCGAGCGCGGCGGCGGCGGTGAGTATCCACAAGCCTTTGATCAGCTTGAATTTCTTGTAGCTCATGTGTTCGGGGCGCATCGGGTGTGTCCTTTCATTCGTCGTACAGGGCTTGCAGGCGCTGGCGCAGGAACAGCACGGCGTAGCGCTTGCGGGCCAATAAGGTGTTGATCGGGACGCCGGTCTGGGCCGCCATCTCCTTGAAGCTGATGCCGTCCAGTTCGTGGGCGATGAAGACTTCGCGCTGGTTGGCGGGCAGGGCTTCCAGCGCCAGTTGCAGTTCTTCCAGCAGCATGGCGCGGGTGTAGGCGGCCTCGGGGCCGGCGTCGGGCGAGGGTAGCATGAGGTCGAGGCGGTAGGCGTCGTCCTCGTCGTCGCTGTTGTTGTTGAGGTCGTCGAGCGCGACCTCCTTTTTCTTGCGGAAGCGGTCGATGATCCGGTTGCGCGCCACGCGGAACAGCCAGGCGCTGACCTGTTCGATCGGCTCGGGCAGGTGGTAGGCCTGGGTGAATTCGTAGAACACGTCTTGCAGGATATCATCGGCGTCGGTCTGGTCCGCCACGCGACGCCGGATGAAGTGCCACAAGCGCGACCGCTCGCGCAACACGGTCGCGGTGATGGCCTGGTCTTGCTCGGTTGTCGTTGGTGGTGCGGTCATATTCCGGAAGACGATCCACAACTGGAAATATTGTACCGCCCGAACAGCCAGATTGAGCTGCGCCTCCAACCCCGGAGGATGGGGTCTGACCCCGTACGGGGTCAGACCCCTGTTCGCCGCAGTGCGGGGTTAACCTCGTATGCCAATCGCCGGATCCGTGCGGCCCGCGCGGCCGGTCTCGACGTGCCCGGCCAGGCGCCGCCGCCAGTGGGGATCGGTGGCGCAGGTGATGGTGTAGTCGTACCAGCCATGGCTGGCACCGAGGTCGCAGGCGATCGCCTCGGTCCTGCCGGCGGCCACGCTGCGCTGGACCGGCGCGGCGCCATAGGCGTTGTCGGTGATGGTGAAACGGCAGGCTTGGCCGCCGTGCTGGCTGGCAAGCCGCAGGATGATGTTGCCGCCATCGCGATCGTACCCGGCCTGCACCTCCGGCCCGGCGGCCTGGCCCTCAAACTGGCGCAAAAAGCCGTTCGGACCGTGGACGCTCAGTTCGTACGCGCCGCCGTCGAAACGCAGGATGTCGCCGTCGATCTGCTTGCCGGCTTCGACCGTGTAGTACCACGGGCCATGCTGGCGCAGACGGGAATAGACGATGAACGCGGCGCCGGCCTGGCCGCTGTTGGCGAAGCTCAGTGCAAACTCCCGGGCGCCGGTCCGGTGGCCGTGCACCGACAATGCATACGGCAGCGCGCAGGCGGCGCGCGAGCCGGGCTCCTGCCGCGGCAGCGTCTGGTCAAGCGGCGGTTGCGGATACGGCTTGCCGGACACGCGCGCATAGGCGGCGCTCGGCGGCACGCTGGCCGGCCAGTCGCGGTTCGGCGTGCCGAAGTCGAACGCCGAGGTCAGGTCGCCGCAGACCGCGCGGCGCCACGGCGAGATCAGGTCACACCGCACGGCCGAGCGCTGCTTGCCCTTGGCCACCAGCCACTCTTCCAGGAAACGCAGTTGCGAGGTGTGATCGAACAGCTGCGAGCAGACGCGGCCGCCACGGCTCCACGGCGAAATCATCAGCATCGGCACGCGCGGTCCGAGGCCGACCGGTTCGCCCTGGTAGGTTTCGTACGGGCCGATGTCGGCCAGCGTGGTCTTGCCCATGGCGGCGTTGAGCGGCGCCAGGTCGGACGGCACGTGGTCGAAGAAGCCGTCGTTTTCGTCGTACATCAACAGGAACACGGTCTTCGACCATACCTCGGGATTGGCCACCAGCGCCGCCAGCAGGCGCGCGGTGATCTGTTCGCCGGCGTTGGGCGAGTTGGGCGAGTGCTCGGTGTAGTCGTTGGGCGAGCAGATCCACGACACTTGCGGCAGCCGGTTGTGGCGCACGTCGTCGGCGAAGGCGTTGACCAGCCAGTCGGCGGTGGTGCCGGCCGCGTTGGCGGCATTGGAGCCGGGCGCCAGCGCGCGGCCGCGCTGGTACAGCGGCGCATCCGCGGCCAGACGGCTGCCGTCCGCGTTGACGCGGAAGTTGCGGAAGTAGGCCAGGTAATTGTCGCCGTAGTTGTCCCATTCCTGGTAGACCTTCCAGCTGACCTGGTTGGCCTCCAGGGTTTCGGCATAGGTGCGCCAGTTGGGCGCGCCGGCGATGACGTCCGGCGCGATGTTGTCCAGCGCCGGATCGCCGTTGAAGTAGCCGGCGGCATTGACGTTGTACAGCTTGCCCATGGTGCCGATCCAGCCCTGGCTGGTGCCGGTCAGCGCGTACATGCGGTTGGGATCGGTGGCGCCGAAGATCGCGCAGTGGTAGGCGTCGCAGATGGTGAAGGCGTCGGCCAGCGCGTAGTAGAACGGCAGGTCGCCGCGGTCGAAATAGCCCATCGATTGCGGCGTTTTGCGCTTGACCCAGGCGTCCCAGCCTTGCCAGGCGGCCTGCGAACCTTTCCACGTGTGGTCGGTGCCGAGCGACAGGGCGCTGGTGTTTTTGGCGTCGAAGTGGAACGGCAGCACATGGCCGCCGGCGCCGTCGGGCTGGTACCAGACCGGCTTGCCGCTTGGCAGCGTGATGGCGCGCGGATCGTTAAAGCCGCGCACGCCGGACAGCGTGCCGAAGTAATGGTCGAAGGAGCGGTTTTCCTGCATGAAGATGACCACGTGCTCGACGTCGGCCAGCGTGCCGGTGGCGTTGTTGGCCGGCACCGCCAGCGCGTCGCGGATCAGGTCGGGGAAGAGGGCGGCGGCACCGCCGGCGTAGCGGAGGAATTGACGGCGGTTGATCGACATGCGGGCAAGGCAAAAATGGCGGAAGCGACGATGATAGCCGGCGAATATGACAAGCCGATGGCGTCGGCCGCGCGCCTTGCTAGCGCTGGTCCTTCGGCACGATCTGGTCGAGCATTTTTTCCATTTCCGCAGGCACGGCAGCGCTGCGCCGCTTCAGGACCAAGGTCTTGTTGTCGGCCGGCGTCGTGCAGGTCAGCGTGGCTGGCGCCGCCTCGTAGCGGCAAGGGATGACGAGTCCTGCTTTCATGCCGGGGACGCCCGGCGGCGCAAAGCTCCGCAGTACCGGCATGTCGCCCTCCATGCTGGCGCGAACCGGCCAGCCTATCAGTGCGCGGGGGGCGGGCTGGCCGTCATCCACGCCATCGGCGCGGCGCGCTGGCGCGGTCGAGCCGGCCATCAGGCCCCAGCCATCGGGCCACAAATAAATCTCCGCTTGCTGTTCGTTGCCGTCATACAGCGAGGCGCCGGTGCCCCAGCTGCCGACCAGGTGGGGTGGGACGACATCGGCCGCATGGGCGCTCACGGACAGCAGTGCGAGCAGGGCGAGAAATCGGCCCCGGCTCACATTGCGGCGGATCGACGTTAGCGAAGTCATCTAGCGCGGATTGTTGGCGCCCGGCCGGGCCATCTTATTGCCGAGCGCGGCAAGGAATGCGGGATCCAGCGTCGCGCTGCCTGGCGCTGTTTCCGCCAGTTGCACCTTGTTCCACGCGCCCGCGTAGTCGCCCATGTAAAACAGCAGGATGGCCCAGTTCTGCAGATTGGCGGCATGCTCGGGATGGCGCAGGTAGATGGCTTCGCAGCGCCTGGCGGCATCGGCCATCATGGCCTTGTCCCGCTGCTGGGCGCCGACCATGGCCAGCGCGCGGGCGTAATCCACGTCGAAATCCACATTGCCGCGCAGACGGGGCTCGGCCTCGGCAAGCAGCTTTTGCGCCTCAAGCGCCTTGCCTCTGCTGCCTTCTATCGCCGCCATGCCCCACAAGGCCGTGCCGTTTGCGTGATCCAGCAGCCATGCCTGGTTGAAGCGGCGGATGGCGTCCTGCTGCGAACCCTTGCGCAGATAGCTCCAGCCCAGTTGCGCCACCTGTTCCGCCGCCTTGGCGCGGTCGCCGTTGAACTGCTTGTCCATCTCGGCCAGGAAGCGGTCGTCGGCGGCGCGCTGCTGCGGCGTCTTCTCCACCAGTCCGTACTTGGGCGCCAGATTGATATTCTGCGCGCCGGCGGTCTGCGGCCAGCCGCCCGCGACAGCGAGCGCCAGCAGCAGGGAAGCGATGAATGTTTTCATTTCGGCAGCATAGCATTAAATGCAAAAAAAGCCACCAAATTGCTTTGGTGGCTTTTTCGTATTGCTGCTGACGCCGTCGATTAACGGTCGCCGTAGCTGCGGCGTGGACGGTCGCTGTTGTACGGGTTGTTGGCCTTGAAGCCTGGACCCTTGTAGCCTTCGGCCGAACCGCTGACGCCATCACGGCGCGGTGCGCCCGGCTTGCTGAACGAACGCTGGCCTGGCTTGGCGCCGCCGCGGTTGTCGCCCGGCTTCCAGCCGCCCGGACGCGAGGAGCGTGGCGCCGCGCCGGTTTTCTTCGGCTCGTAGCCTTCCACCACGTTGACCGGAATCATCTGCTTGGTGAAGCGCTCGATGCGCTTCACGTGCATGCCCTCGGCGTGGTTCACCAGCGAGATCGCCTGGCCATTGCGGCCGGCGCGGCCGGTGCGGCCAATGCGGTGCACGTAGTCTTCCGGGAACTTCGGCAGGTCGTAGTTGAACACGTGGGTGATGTTCGGCACGTCGATGCCGCGGGCGGCGACGTCGGTGGCCACCAGCACCTTGACCTGACCGCGGCGCAGGCTGTCCAGCGTGCGGTTGCGCGCGCCCTGGTGCATGTCGCCGTGCAGCGCGGCGGCCGAGAAGCCGGCGATGTTGAGGCGGTCGGCAATGGTGTCGGCGTCACGCTTGGTGGCGGTGAACACCACGGCCTGGTCCAGCGACTCGTCGCGCAGCAGGTGGTCCAGCAGGCGGTTCTTGTGCGACAGGTCGTCGACGAAGTGCACGCGCTGGGTGATGTTTTCGTGCTTGTTGGCCGCGGTCATGATCTGGATGATCTGCGGCTCCTTGGTGATGCGGCGCGCCATGTTGCCCACCACGCCGTCCAGCGTGGCCGAGAACAGCATGGTCTGGCGGCCTGCCGGCGTGGCGGCCACGATTTTCTCGATGTCGTCGATGAAGCCCATGTCCAGCATGCGGTCGGCTTCGTCCAGCACCAGGATTTCCAGTTGCGAGAAGTCGATCTTGCCCGATTCCATGTGGTCGATCAGGCGGCCCGGGGTGGCGACCAGGATTTCCGGATTCTTGGCCAGCAGTTGCATCTGCTTCGGATACGGCATGCCGCCCAGGATCGACACGGCCTTGATGCGGCGCAGGTTGACGCTGTACTTGTCGGTGTTGGTGGTGACTTGCAGCGCCAGTTCGCGGGTCGGGGTCAGCACCAGCATTTTCGGCTGGGCTGGACGGAAGCGTGGACGCTCGCCGCGCGCGCGGGCGGCTTGCATTTCCTGGTTGGGGGTGCGGCCGGCCGCCGTCGGCTCGGTCGCCGCCAGGCGGTGCAGCGACGGCAGCATGAACGCTGCCGTTTTGCCGGAACCGGTTTGCGAGGATACCAACAGGTCCTTGCCAGCGATCGCCGCTGGCACTGCCTGCTCCTGCACCGGGGTCGGCTTGGTGTAGCCGGCGTCGGTCAGGGCTTTGAGGATGGACGTGTTGAGACCTAGTGCTTCAAATGTCATGCTTTTCTTTCGTAAAAATCAGGCGCTCACGCTTTCAAAGCGGAACGCGAAATAGCAACGCCTACCAAAACGAAATGACTCAATCAAAATCGACAGAAATTTCGGCACAAAAGCTTTGCGCCGGGACGGTGTCAAAGGTCGACACCAGAGGCGGGAGGGCTTTATAAGGGCATCAGAATGGATGCGCTGAGGCTGCGTAGCTGCTTGGGTACTACTGGCTGAACAATCGGTATCGCTTTGCTATCGACACGCTCAATTGCAGGCTAGACCGCTATTATGCCTTAGTTTGGCCTGCTTGTATAGGCCGCTCATCCAGCCAGGCGCTTGAGCAGCCGTTCGAAGCGCAGACTGGCCAGGTGGGCCTTGGCCAGTTGCGCCTCGCTGATCTCGTCGATGTCATGGGATGCCGCGCCGTGGCCGTGCACCGGGCCGTAGCCGAAGCGGCGCGTGGTGTTGCGCATGCGCGCCGACATGAACACGGCCAGCGCGCGGTAGAAGCGGGCGGCGAAATACGGATCGGCGGCCAGCTTGTCGCGCAGGCGCACGTGCGACAGGCGCAGCGCCGAGGCGCCCTCGTTGGCGCGCACCGAGGCGGTGGTGCGGGCCGGGTCGACCAGCGACATTTCGCCGATGATCTCGCCGCTGCCCAACTCGGCCACCAGCTCGCCGCCGGCGCTGAGCACGGAAAAAGTGCCGTCGAGGACGAAATACACGCTGTCCGGCAGCGTGGCGTAGCCGATGATCTCGGCGCCGACCGGGTAGCGCAGGCGGTCGCCGGCATTGGCGATCCATTCGACGTCCACATCCTCCAGCTCGCTGAGGATGAAGAGTACTTTACGCATGCGCGACTGGTCCGGCGCGATCAGTCGATCGACGGAAGAGGTTCGATTCACTTGCTGCCCCTGGTCTTGGATAGTTCTGAATTGTTTTTAAAATAATAGCATGATTTGTATCATTTTGTAATCGCCTGACCCCGCCGCGCCGCGCGCCGCGATACACCCTGCAATGCCGGATCAGCCGGCGCAACGGGGGGAACGAGATGGGGAAATGGATGGCGATGGCGCTGCTGGCGGCCGGACTGGCGCAGGCGCAGGAACGGACGGCGCAGCCGCCCCGGCCGGTGTGGCCGATGCCGCCGGTGATGGTGGTGCAGGGCGCCGAGCAGCCGGTGCGGCTGCAGCGTCTGACGGTGGAGGCCGCGCTCGGCGGCAGCATGGCGCAGACCACGCTGCGCATGGTGTTTTTCAATCCGAACCGGCGTCCGCTGGAGGGCAAGCTGCAGTTTCCGCTGCTGCCGGGACAGCAGGTCAGCGGTTTCGCGCTGGATATCGAAGGCAGGATGCGGGCGGCGGTGCCGGTCGCCAAGGCACGCGGGCGGCAGATCCTGGAGGCGGTGGAACGCGCGCGCGTCGATCCGGCCCTGCTGGAGCAGACGCAGGGCAATAACTTCCAGCTGCGGGTGTTTCCGATTCCGGCGCAGGGCACGCGCACGGTCGAGCTGACGTACAGCGAAACCCTGAACCGCGAGGGCGCCAACTGGGCCTACCGGCTACCGCTGGCTTATGGCGAGCTGGAGCAGGGCGTAGCGCTGAACGTCACGGTGGCGGGCGACGCCGCGCCGCAGGTCAGCGGCGCCATCGGCGAGATCGCGTTCGAGCGCAGCGGCGGTGGCTACCAGGCGCGGCTGCAGCGCGCCAGCTATGCGGCCAGCGGTGTGCTGACCTTGCTGGTGCCGGCGTCGGCCGCGCCGCAGACCTATGTGCAGCAGTTTGGCGGCGAGACGTATTTCCTGGCCGAGATGCCGGCGACCGTGCAGCGCACGCCGCGCGCGCTGCCCAAGGTGGTGGGCCTGCTGTGGGACAGTTCCGGCTCGGGCGGGCAGCGTCAGCACGATGCGGAGTTGGCCGAGCTGGACCGCTATTTCCGTGCGCTGGGCAATGCCGAGGTGCGGCTGACGCGGCTGCGCGACCGCGCCGAGCCGGTGCAGCGTTTCCGCGTCGTCAATGGCGACTGGCAGGCCTTGCGCACGGCGCTGCGCGACACGGTCTACGATGGCGCCAGCGCGCTGGCCGACTGGCAGCCGCAGGCGGACGTCAACGAATATCTGCTAGTCAGCGATGGCTTGCTGAATTACGGCGGCAAGCAGTTTCCGCAGCTGGCGGCGCGCCAGCGCCTGTATGTGCTGAATTCGGCGGTGTCGGCGGACACCGGGCGCTTGTCGGCGCTGGCCGGGCGCAGCGGCGGCAAGCTGGTGACGGTGCGGGCCGACCGGCCGGGCGAGGCGGCGGCGCTGCTGCTGACCGAGGGCCGGCAACTGCGGCTGGCGAGCGCGCAAGGCGCGGCCGAGGTGCTGATCGACGATGATGAAGGGCCGCAGGGCATGTTGCGCGTGGCGGGCAAGCTGCTGGCGCCGGCGGCGCAACTGGCGCTGGAGTTTCAGCAGCAGGGCAAGGCGACGCCCTTGCTGATCGATGTGACGGCCAGCGCGCCGTCGCATCCGATGGCGGCGCGCGTGTGGGCCGGCCTCAAGTTGCATCAGCTGGAGGTGGATTATGATTTGCACCGCGCCGCGATCCGCCGGCTGGGCACGCTGTTTGGCATGCCGACGCGCGAGACCTCGCTGCTGGTGCTGGAGCGGCTGGAGGATTATGTGCGTTATGACGTGGCGCCGCCGCCCGAGTTGCAGGCGGCGGTCGAGGCGCTGAAGCGGCTGCGCGGCGGCGAGCTGGCGCAGCGGCGCGGCAGCCAGCTGGAGCGGGTGGTGCGGCAGTTTGAGCAGAAGCTGGCCTGGTGGGAGGGGCGGACGCCGAAGCCGATGTTTTATCCTGGCTGGAGCGATCAGCCGTTGACCAGGGTGGAGATCACTGGCTCGGCGGTTGGCGCGGACGGGGCCGACAAGGGCGCACGCATCATGCGCCGGGCGCCTGTGCCGGGACAGTCGCCGCCGATGCCGCTGGCGCCGCCTCCCGCGCCGGCGGCGGTTGCGGCGCCGCTGTCGTTTGTCTCGGCCGAGGGCAAGGCCGCGCCGGCCGTGATGGCGGGCGCGGCGCAGCGGCATCAGTCGGTCACGGGGGCGCCGGAGCAGCGGACTGGCGAAATCTCGGTCAGCCTGCAGCGCTGGCATCCCGATGCCGGCTATATCGCGCGCATGAAGGCGGCGAAAACGGATCAGCTGTATGCGATTTATCTGGATGAGCGGGCGTCGTACCTCAACAGCAGCGCGTTCTACATCGATGTGGCGGATCTGCTGTTTGAGCGGGGCCAGCGCGATCTGGCCTTGCGTGTGCTGTCCAATCTGGCGGAGATGGATCTGGAGAACCGCCAGGTGCTGCGCATTCTCGGTTATCGCTTGCTGCAGGCTGGCCAGCCGGAGTTGGCGATTCCGGTGTTTGAAAAGGTGCGCGAGCTGGCTGAGGAGGAGCCGCAGTCGTTCCGCGATCTGGGTCTGGCGTACGCTGCCGCCGGCCGGGCGCAGCAGGCGATCGACCAGCTGTACGAGGTGGCGATACGTCCGTGGGACGGCCGTTTTGCCGAAATCGGGCTGATCGCGCTGGCGGAGATGAATGCCATCATTGCCACGCAGTCTGGCAGGGGAAAGCTGGATACCAGCCGCATCGATCCGCGTTTGCTGAAGAACATGCCGCTGGATTTACGCGTGGTGCTGGGCTGGGATGCCGATAATGCCGACATGGATCTGTGGGTGACCGATCCGAACGGTGAGCGCTGTTATTACGGGCATCGCTTTACGCGGCAGGGTGGCCGGTTGTCGGTGGATTTCACCGGCGGCTATGGGCCGGAGGAGTTTTCGCTGCGGCGGGCGGTGCCGGGCAAGTACAAGGTGGAGGTCAATTATTTTGGCAGCAGCCAGCAGGTGGTGGCGGGTGCGACGACGTTGCAACTGCGGTTGACTACCGGCTTCGGTGGCGCCGGGGCCCGCGATCAGTTGGTGAACTTGCGTTTGTCGGGACGTGGCGAGACGGTGCTGGTGGGCGAGTTTGAGGTGGAATAGTTTTAGTTGGTGGCGTTGATCTGCCTGGTCAGGTGTTCCGGCACGGGATAGTCGGGATAGGCCAGGTGGAATTGGCGCCATTCCTCTTGCGCGTCTTTGCGCAGGCCGGCTTTGAGCATTTCGTCGATGACGTGCAGCCAGTTGGCGGCGCGCGCGGCGTCCGCCTGGGCCTCGGCTTTGCGCGCGGCGCCGGTGATGCTCACCATGGTCGGCGCGGTCGCGCTAGAGGCCACGTAGCCCGGGGCAGGCGCCAACGCCGGCGCCGACAGCGAGGCGCGGGCTGCCAAGGCGGCGGATGCCGCCAAGGAGGTAGATGCGGGCAAGGAGGCGGATGTCGACAGCGTGGCCGGTGCCGGCGAGCGGGCCTGGACCGGCGCCGGCGCCAGCGCGGGGGGCGGGGCCGGCAGGGCAATCGGCGCCCGCGACGACATCAGGACGGGCGTCGATTGCGCCGCGTACGAGAGCGGAGTGTCGGCGGACGGCGTCGCATACGAGAGCGGAATGTCGGTCGGCGGGGTCGCGGCCGTGAGCGGAATGTCAGCGGGTGGCGTCGCGGCCGTGAGCGGCGGCGGGGCGGATTGCTGGTGCGGCGCGTCCGTTGGCGTTGCGGGCTGGCGCTGCTCCCGCTGCCCTTGTCGCGTGGGCAGCGGTGGCGGCGCCGCTTGCGCGACGGGCGCGCTCCTGGTGGACGCTACGTTTGCTGGCGCGGCGTCTGCGATCGGCGCATTCGACGCATCGGCTGGTCCATCGGCCGGATGATTGACCTGTGCACTGACCGGTGCACTGACCTGAGCACTGACCGGCGTACTGACCGGCGCACCGACCGGCGTGTCGGCGGATGGTGGCGGCGCGAATTGCGGCGCGCTCGCGGCTGGGCTGTGCTTTGGTGCCGCCGTTTGCGCCTGCTGGGCATAGTCGCCGCGCTGCCATTCCAGCGTCAACAGCAACGCGCCAATCAGGCTGGCGGCAAGGCCGGCGGGGACGCGCCAGCGAGCCATATTGGCGGCTGGACGCGATGGGACACGCGTCACGACCGCGACGTCGGCCGATGCGAATCCCGCCGCCTGCCCCGTAGCCGCCGCGTTTCGCGCGGCGTTTTCTTCCGCAAGCTGCGCCTCGATCGACGCCAGAATCGCATCGCCAACCTGCTTGGGCGCCTCCGGCTGCGCCAGCGCGGCCAGCTGGCGCGACAAGTCGTCGCGGCCGGCGAGGAACCCGTCCAGCTCCGCATCCTCCAGATTGTGATCGCCGCGCGTCATGCCTGCTCCTCCTGCGCGGCCACATCGGCCGCCAGCTGTTCGCGTAATTTTCGCATGGCGTAGCGCAGCCTGCTCTTGACGGTTTCCACCGGCGCCTCGGTCAGCGCCGCAATCTCCTCCAGCGACAACCCGCTGAACTGCTGCAGCACCAGCGCCTCCTTCTGCTCGCCCGGCAACGCCCGGATGGCCCGGTGCAGCGCCGTATTCATCTGCCGCGACTCCAGCGCCATATCGGCCGCCGGACTTTCCAGCTCCGGCCCGGCATCATCGGCCAGCAACGGCGACTGCCGCTGCAAATCCACCAACCGGTTGCGCGCGATCTGATACAGAAAGGTGCGAAAGCTGGCGCTGGGCACATACCGCGCCCGCGCCTGGTGCAAGCCGATCCAGGTCTCCTGCGCCACCTCGTCGACCCAGTCGCGCCGTGGCGAGCGCCACGCGACAAAGCGGTACAGCCCGCGCTGATGGCGCTGATACAGCGCGCGGAACGCGGCCAGATCACCATCGGCATAGCGCAGCATCAGTGACTCGTCGGAGGGCTCGGTTGACATGCGAGCAAGTGTAGCACCGCGATCGCGCGGCGGGGGAGCCAGCTGCACCCCAAAACAAAAGGGTCTGACCCCGTACGGGGTCAGACCCTGGCCGCAGCGCCGTGCGGGGGAATTACTGGTAGTCTTCGGCGTTCAGACCCATCACGTGCGAGAAGCCGCCGTCGACGTAGGTGATCTCGCCGGTGATGCCCGACGCCAGGTCCGACAGCAGGAAGGCGGCGGTATTGCCCACTTCCTCGATGGTGACGTTGCGGCGCAGCGGCGCGTGCGAGGCGGCAAAGCCCAGCAGCTTGCCGAAGTCCTTGATGCCCGACGCCGCCAGGGTCTTGATCGGACCGGCCGAAATGCCGTTCGAACGGATGCCCAGCTTGCCCAGGTTCTCGGCCAGGTAGCGCACCGACGCTTCCAGCGACGCCTTGGCCAGGCCCATGGTGTTGTAGTAAGGAATAGCGCGCACCGCGCCCAGGTACGACAGCGTCAGCACCGACGAACCATCCTTCAGCAGCGGCAGCGCGGCCTTGGTCAGCGCCGGGAAGCTGTACGCCGAAATATCGTGGGCGATGCGGAAGTTTTCGCGGGTCAGGCCGTCCAGGAACTCGCCGGCGATGGCTTCGCGCGGCGCGAAGCCGATCGCGTGCACCAGGCCGTCCAGCTGCGTCCAGCTCTGGCCCAGGTCGGCAAACAGCGCGGCGATCTGCTCGTCGCTGGTGACGTCGCAGTCGAACACCAGCTTGCTGCCGAACTCGGCCGCGAATTCGGTGATGCGGTCTTTGAAACGTTCGCCGACGTAGGTGAACGCCAGTTCGGCGCCTTCGCGATGGCAAGCCTTGGCGATACCGTAGGCGATGGAACGGTTCGACAGCAGACCAGTGATGAGGATTTTTTTGCCTTGCAAGAACGCCATAGGGACTCCGATTGCAACTGCGCGCGCTCGCTGGCTCTCTCTCGGAGCTGGCTGGCGACGTCAGTGGGGTTGTGTTTTTTTAGGGTGCGAGTATTGCCCGACACGCAAGACCAAGATTGTAGGGCGTGTCAGCCGCGACTGCAACCTCTGAATCGCCGCCCGCCGCCCCGCCGGCGCGGGGCTGGCGCGGCCTCGTCAGTTGGCCTTGCGGTGTTTTTTGTTGCTGTCGTGGTGGACGCGGGCCTTGACCAGTTTGTAACCCTTGGCCGGCTTGGCGCTGGCGCGTTCGGTTTCGTAGGCCACGTTGGCGGTGTCCGCCACGTCCGGCGTGATGTCGCCGGCCGAGGCCGAGATTTTCGGCACCAGGATGGTGGAGCCGGCCTTCAGCACCGAATTCTGCGGAATATTGTTGGCCTGGCGAATGACTTCCGGCGAAGTGTGGAAGCGCGAGGCCAGCGAACGGATCGATTCGCGCGCGCTGGTGATCTTGTGGGTTGACCAGGTCGACAGTTCCTTGGTCCACTGGGCCAGGTTCAGGTGGAACTTCTCGGCGTTTTCCTTCGGCAACAGGATCTTGGTATCCTCGCCGCCGACGATCACCGGGCGCTTGAACTGCGGGTTGAGCGCCTTGAACTCGTCCACCGACAGCTCGGCCAGGTGGGCGGCCACGGTCAGGTCGATGTCGCTGGTCTTGTCGACCGCTGTGAAGTACGGCGAATTGTCGATCACCGGCAGGCTCAGGCCGTATTGCTGCGGGTTGGCGACGATGTTCTTGACCGCCTGCAGCTTGGGCACGTAGTTGCGGGTTTCGGCCGGCATCAGGTCGGCCAGGCTTTCAAAATCGGTCGGCTTGCCGGCCGCCTGGTTGCGCTTGATGGCCTTCTGCACCGAGCCTTCGCCCCAGTTGTAGGCGGCCAAGGCCAGTTGCCAGTCGCCAAACATATCGTACAGGCGCTGCAGATAGGTCAGGGCGGCGTCGGTCGAGGCCAGGATGCCGCGGCGCTCGTCCTTGAAGGCGTCCTGCTTGAGGTTGAAGTCGCGGCCGGTGCCCGGCACAAACTGCCAGATGCCAGCGGCGTTGGCGTTGGACAGGGCGTTCGGGTTGAACGCCGATTCAATGAACGGCAGCAGCGCCAGTTCGGTCGGCATGCCGCGCTTTTCCAGCTCGGACACCACGTGGAACAGGTACAGCGAGGCGCGCGCGGTGGTGCGGGCGATGTAATCGGGCCGGGTGGCGTACCAGTTGACGTGCTTGGCGACCAGGTCGTTATTGACATCTGGAATCGCATAGCCGCTGCGGATGCGGCCCCAGACGTCTTTTTCGCGGAAAGCCTCCTCGTCGACCAGCTTGGCCGATTTGGTTTTCAGGGAGGTGACGTCGGGAACAGGGAACTTTGGCAGGGGAGACAGCGCGGTGGTGACCGTCGGCAAATCTGGTGCGTGATCGTACGCTTGGGACAGCGCGGGCGCTAGCAGCGCCACCAGCGTGGCCAAAACGGCGGATTTGGGAGTTCGTGCTTGCATAGTTTTCCGTGAGTTGGCGAGAAGAAACTTCGCGTGGACTATGAATTAAACGTGGAGTGTACGAAGGTCGCCCCGACGAGTCAAGAAATATGTCAGCCTTATGACAAATTCTTATATGCAACAATTCCTGTCAAATAAGCGTCAGATCTGTGCAAATTAACGGAAGTAGGCGATGTGGCCAAGAGTGCGTACAATCCTGTTTTTGCGTAGTGATTGAGGAAGAGCAATATGAGTAGTCCCGCCATCGACCGCGATGTGGTCATCGCCGACACCGTCCATTGGCTGGAAAAGGCCGTCATCGGCCTGAACCTGTGCCCGTTCGCCAAGAGCGTGCACGTCAAAAAGCAGGTCCGCTACGTGGTCAGCGAGGCGGAAACCCCGGAAGCGCTGCTGGAAAAGTTGATGGAAGAGCTACAGCACCTGGCCGACGCCGATCCGGAAAAAATCGACACCACGCTGCTGATCCACCCGCATGTGCTGACCGATTTCTACGACTACAACGAGTTCCTCGACGTCGCCGACGCCGCGCTGGAAGACCTGGGGCTGGACGGTTTCCTGCAGGTGGCCAGTTTCCATCCGCAGTACCAGTTCGCCGATACCGATCCCAACGACATTGGCAACTA
Source organism: Duganella sp. 1224 (assembly GCF_013408245.1). GTDB lineage: Bacteria > Pseudomonadota > Gammaproteobacteria > Burkholderiales > Burkholderiaceae_D > Rugamonas. The sequence goes on along the minus strand of NZ_JACBYS010000001.1, from coordinate 2,316,967 downwards.
CACCAACCGCTCGCCGTACCCGACGCTGCACCTGCTGCGCGAGGACAGCATCGACCGCGCGGTCGAGGCTTTCCCGGACGCGTCGGATATTTTTGACAAGAATATCGAGAAGCTGGAGCAGCTCGGCCACGACGGCTGGGACAAGCTGTTGGAGAAGCCATGAGCGACCTGCCGATCCGTCCGGACACGCCGTGCGTGGCGGTGTGCTCGACCACCTTCGATGAAGTCTGCCGCGGCTGCGGCCGCACGGTGGTCGAGGTGGCGCACTGGGTGTCGATGACGCCGGAGGCGAAAGAGGTGGTCTGGCAGCGCATCCTGGCGCAGGGCTACCCGCGCCGCAACACCTGACCGTCGTCGCCCCGGCGAACGCCGGGGCCCATAGAACGCGTGCTTAGTAGCTGCCGATAAAGTCCTTCTTGCCGATCTCCAAACCGTTGTGGCGCAGGATGTCGTAAGCGGTGGTGGCGTGGAAGTAGAAGTGCGGCAGCGCGTAGTGGAACAGATAGGTCTGTCCAACGAAGTGCTTGGTCTTCTCGCCGCTGCCGGTGGTGATGGCGCGGCCTTCGCTGCCCTCGATCTGCGCCTGCGGCACACTGTCGATAAACGCCAGCGTCTTGACGATGCGCGCCTTCAGGTCGGCGAAGCTGACTTCCTTGTCTTCATACGACGGCACTTCCTGGCCGCCCAGGCGGGCGGCGGCGCCCTTGGCGAAATCGCAGGCGATCTGGATCTGGCGGGTGAATGGCAGCATGTCCGGGAACAGGCGGAACTGCAGCAGCGCGGCCGGGTCGATTTTCTTGTCGGCGGCGTGGGCCTCGGCCTTGTCCAGGATGGCGTGCAGGCTGTTCAGGATCTGCTTAAACACCGGGATGGACGCGGAATACATGGAGAACGTGGTGGTCATGGCGAATTCTTCGATGAGGGAAAGAGCCGCGATCATAACTTGGCTGTGGGATTTTGGCGACTCTGGCACTTTTTTTGCATATTTACGGGCATAATTCCTATCAAGTAACAACCACAGACCGATGATGCAAACTAATCAATACGCTGTACCGGTGCATGACTAGCACGATTTATCAGAAACTGCGCACCCGCCTTGGTACGCTGTACGGTCTGTCGATCTATGGCGCGCTGCTGCTGGTGGTGTTTGGCGGGCTGGTGATTCCCGCCATCATCGGCAGTTACCTGCTGATCGGCGTGCACGAACAGCAGTCGGCCCGCGTCGCCCTCAACGAATCGCTGCAGCGCAACGCCGACATCCTGGCGCTGGGCATGCAGGAATCCCTGTGGAACATGAACGCCGAATCGGCCCACTCGCTGGTCGAATCGGTGATGCGCGACCGCTCGGTGCTGCAGGTGCAGGTGGTCGGCCAGGCCGACACCCAATTCATGCACATGCGTTCGCCGCGCGTCGCCAGTGGTAACGTGTATCGTGCCGAGCGCGAGATCCTGGTGCGCGGTGAGCGCATCGGCAAGATCATGGTGGAAATGGACGATGCCCGCAGCCAGCAGGAGCTGCGCGAGAAGCAGCTGTCCTACGTGTTCGTGCTGGCGGCGCAGCTGATGGTGTCGCTGCTGCTGATCGTGCTGTTCCTGAACGCCCGCCTGATCAAGCCGCTGCGCAAGCTGATGCGCTTCTCCGACCGCCTGTCGCACGGCGACTTTGAAACCCGGCTGGAAGTCACCGGCAGCGACGAGCTGGGCCGCCTGGCGCAGCAGCTGGAGCAGATGCGGATGGCGATCAAGCGCCTGTTTGAAGACATCGGCCAGCGCGAGGAGCGCTTCCGCACCATCGTCACGCAGGTGCCGGGCGCGGTGTTCCGCTTCCGTCCGGACGGCCCGATCGACTTTGTCTCGGACGCCATCGAGGACATCTCCGGCTATTCCGCCGCGCAGTTCATGCGCAGCACCACCCATTCGTGGACCAACCTGATCGCGCCGGAAGACCGCAAGAAGCAGCGCCGCGTGGTGACCCAGGCCATTCGCGACGGCCAGCCCTACGAAATCGAATACCGCATCCAGGACGCCAGCGGCGCCGAGCGCTGGGTGCAGGAAAACGGCCAGCCGCAGGCCGCCGACGGCGAGCGCGACGCGCCGTGGGTGGACGGCATCATCTCCGACATCAGCCAGCGCAAGCACAACGAGATGCGCATCGAGGCGCTGCTGGCCGAGCAGAGCGCGATCTTGGACAACGTGATGTTCGGCGTGATGTTCGTACGCCACCGCACCATCGTCTCGGTCAACCGCCGCTGCGAGGAGCTGTTCGGCTACGAGCCGGGCGAGATGGTCGGCACCTCCACCGCCGTCCTGTTCCTCGACACCTTCGACTTCGAGTCGTCCGGCGCGCGCCAGTACCCGCTGCTGTCCAAGGGCGACTACTTCAGCGAGGAGCGCCAGTACCGGCGCCGCGACGGCAGCGTGTTCTGGTGCCTGGTCAGCGGCTACGCGCTGGACCACAGCCGCGCCAACGAGGGCAGCATCTGGGTGTTCGCCGACATCACCGCGCGCAAGGAGGCGGAGGAAAAACTGCGCCTGTCCGCCACCGTCATCGAGCACATTGCCGACGGCGTGATGGTGCTGGACGCCGACGGCATCATCGTCGCCGTCAACCCGGCCTTCACCCAGATCACCGGCTACACCGAGGCCGAGGCGCTGGGCAAGGACCGCACGCTGACGCGCTCCGGCCGCCACGAGCAGTCGTTCTACGACGACATGTGGCAGCAGCTGCTCGACACCGGCTTCTGGCGCGGCGAGCTGTGGAGCCTGCGCAAGAACGGCGAGCTGTATCTGGAATTCCTGACCGTGAGCGCGGTGCGCGACACGCGCGGCCGCACCACCCATTACGTCGGCGTGTTCAGCGACATCACCAAGGCCAAGGAATCGCAGGAAAAGCTGGACCATCTGGCGCACCACGATCCGCTGACGGCGCTGCCGAACCGCCTGCTGTTCCACGACCGCCTGCAGCACGCCTTGCAGCGCGCCTCGCGCGATGGCGAACAACTGGCGCTGCTGTTCATTGACCTGGACCGCTTCAAGAACGTCAACGACACGCTGGGCCACCACATCGGCGACGAGCTGCTCAAGCAGGTGGCCAAGGCGCTGCAGGACCGCCTGCGCGAAGGCGACACGCTGGCGCGCCTGGGCGGCGACGAATTCATCGTGCTGCTGGAAGATATCGAGAACCAGTACGGCGCCAGCCAGGTGGCCGAAAAGCTGGTGCAGATGTTCGAGGAGCCGTTCATGGTGGCCGGCCACGAATTGTTCGTCACCTGCAGCGTGGGCATCTCGCTGTTCCCGGACGACGCGGCCGACCTGAATATGCTGATCCGTAACGCCGACGTGGCCATGTACCAGGCCAAGGCGCGCGGCCGCAATGGCTTCAGCTTCTACGCGCCGTCGATGACCGGCGAGGGCGTCGAGCGCCTGCGGCTGGAAACCTTCCTGCGCCGCTCGATCGAGAAGGACGAGATCTTCCTCAACTACCAGCCGCAGGTGGAAATCGACACCGGCCGCCTGGTCGGCGTGGAGGCGCTGGTGCGCTGGAACCACCCGGAACTGGGCCTGATCCCGCCGATCCGCTTCATTCCGCTGGCCGAGGACACGGGCTTCATCAACCAGTTGGGCAAGTGGGTGCTGCACGAGGCCTGCCGCCAGATGGTGCGCTGGCAGGAGGCCGGGCTGCACGTGCCGAAGATCGCGGTCAACCTGTCGGCCAAGCAGTTCGAGCGCGGCTCGATCGTCAACATGGTGGCCGACATCCTGCGCGACACCGGGCTGGAGCCACAGCGCCTGCAACTGGAAGTGACCGAGTCGGTCATCATGAACACCGGCGATGCCATGGTCTTCATCAACGACCTGCACTCGATTGGCGTGGCGCTGGCGATCGACGATTTCGGCACCGGCTACTCGTCGCTGGCCTACCTGAAGCAGCTGCCGGTGCAGACGCTGAAGATCGACCGCTCCTTCATCAAGGACATCTCGACCGACGTCAATGACGAGGCGATCGCCATCGCGATTATCCAGCTGGGCAAGAGCATGAACCTGTCGGTCATCGCGGAAGGCGTGGAAACCGAAGAGCAGGCAGCCTTCCTGCTGCGGCATGGCTGCAATCTGGCGCAGGGCTACTTCTACAGCCGCCCGTTGGCGGCGGATGATATGCTGACACGCTGGCAGAAATAAAAAACCACGCGGGAGACGTGCATGCAGGGAGCGAAGAACAAGTCGCGCCGCCGCTTCATTCTGGGCGGCCTGGCGGTGACGGGGGCGTTGGTGGTCGGCTGGGGCGTGATGCCGGCGCGCCAGCGCCTGAACGGCAGCCATCCGTTGCCGCTGGAGGGCAGCAGCGTCGCGCTGAATGGCTGGGTGGGCATCGGCCCGGATGGCACGGTGACAATCGCCATGCCGCGCAGCGAAATGGGGCAGGGCGTCCACACGGCGCTGCCGATGCTGGTGGCCGAGGAGTTGGACGTGCCGCTGTCCGCCGTGCGCCTGGTGCAGGCGCCGATCGACAAAATCTTTGGCAATATCGCCATGCTCAAGGACGGGCTGCCATTCCATCCCGACGATACCGGGCGCCTGAAAACGGCCGTCAGCTGGGTGGTCGGCAAGGTCGCGCGTGAACTGGGGCTGATCATCACCGGCGGCTCGTCCAGCATCAAGGACGCGTGGGAACCGATGCGCGAAGCCGGCGCCGCCGCGCGCGCCATGCTGGTTGCCGCCGCTGCCGCTCAGTGGTCGGTGCCGGCCGCCGACTGCCGCACCGAGGATGGCCACGTGCTGCACGCCGACGGCCGCAAGCTGGCCTACGGCGCGCTGGCCGCGCAAGCCGTCAACGCCAGGCCGGGCGAGGTGCGCCTCAAGACGCCGGCGGAATTCAGATTGATCGGCAAGCCGCAGCCGCGCCGCGACACGCCGTCCAAGGTCAATGGCACGGCCATTTTCGGCATCGACGCGCGGCCGCCGGGCATGCTGTATGCGGCGGTGCGCATGTCGCCCGTGATCGGCGGCACGGTCGCCAGTATGAACAGCGCGGCGGCGTTGAAGATGCCGGGCGTGGTCAAGGTAGTCGACTATTCCGCCGCGCTGCCGCCGCACGCGGGCGCCGGCGCTGGCGTCGCGGTCATCGCGCGCAGCTACTGGCAGGCGAAACAAGCCGCGCTGGCGCTGGCGATCCAGTGGCACGACGGTCCGCTGGCCAAACTCTCCACCGAGGCCATCTACGCCGACTTTGCGTCGCGCCTCGACAAGGAGGATGGTCACGCCTACTACCAGGCCGGCGACATCGCCGCGGTGGAAGGCAAGGCCGCCGGCGTCGCCAAAACGGTGACGGCGGAATACCGCGCGCCTTATCTGGCGCATGCCGCCATGGAGCCGGTCAACTGCACCGCGCAGGTCAAGGACGGCGAGGTGCGCCTGTGGGCGCCGACGCAATCGCCGGGCTTCGCGGTGGACGTCGCCGCCAAGGTGGCCGGGGTCGCGGCCGACAAGGTGGCGCTGCAGGTGACCATGCTGGGGGGCGGCTTCGGGCGCCGGCTGGACGTGGACATGGTGGCGCAGGCGGTCGCCATCGCGCGGCAGGCGGACGGCCATCCGGTGCAGATGATCTGGTCGCGCGAGGACGACACCACGCACGACGTCTACCGCCCGGCGGCGCTGGCGCGGTTCAGCGCCACGCTGGACGCGGCGGGCAATGTGCTGGGCTACGACAACAAGTCCGCCAGCGGTTCGGTCTCGCACCAGTTCTTCCGGCGTAATCTCGGCCTGCCGCCGGCAGGCCCCGACAAGACCACGGCCGAAGGCGAATTCGACATGCAGTACCACTTCGCTAACCAGCGCATCCGCCACGTGATCGTCGACAGCCCGGTGCCGCTGGGGTACTGGCGCTCGGTGGGCCACTCGCACAACGCCTTCTTCAAGGAGAGCTTCATCGACGAACTGGCGCACGCGGCAGGCAAGGACAGTGTGACGTTCCGGCGCGCGCTACTGGCGCAGCACCCGCGCCACCTGGCGGTGCTGAACGCGGCAGTGGCCAGGGCCGGCGCCGCGCCCGCCGGCCGCGCGCACGGCGTCGCGCTGCACCAGTCTTTCGGCACGATCGTCGCGCAGGTGGCGGAAGTATCGGTGGAGGGCACGGAGATCCGCGTGCACCGCGTGGTCTGCGCGATCGACTGCGGGCTGGCGGTCAACCCGAACATCATCGCGCAGCAGGCCGAATCGGGCGTGATTTTCGGCCTGTCGGCCGCCTTGTTCGGCGCCGCCACCATCAAGGATGGCAAAGTGGAGCAGACCAACTTCCACGACTACCCGGTGGTGCGCCTGAACCAGGCGCCGGAGGTGGAGACCATCATCCTGCCGAGCGCCGCGCATCCCGAAGGCATGGGCGAGCCAGCGACGCCGTCGATCGCCCCGGCGGTGGCCAACGCCGTGTTCCGGCTGACCGGCAAGCGCCTGCGCAGCCTGCCGCTGCAACTCTAAACTCCGGGGTCAGGTCCTCCATTTCTACACGAGCTGTGCCGTAAGCGCGCCTACGGCACAGCTCGTGTAGAAATGGAGGACCTGACCCCGGATTATGACCCCGGATTATGACCCCGGATTACGGATTACAGCGCGTCGCGCAGCAGGGTGCGGAGGTTGCAGGTGCGCTGCCAGGCGGCGCGGTCGCTGTTGTTGATGATCAGTTCCTGCAACGTCTCGTCGCTTTGCGCGGCGGTCGATTGCACCAGGCGGTGCGCTACGCCGGCGTCCGGCAGCATGGTGCCGTAGAAGGCCACCAGCTCGTGGTGCTGGATCAGCAGCGTCGGAAAGTTTTCCACGTCCAGGTCGCCCACCACGTCGGCCTGGTCTTCGATGTCGATCCACAGAAAGAATTTGTCCGGGTGGCGTTCCGCCAGTTCGTCGAAGGTGGCGCGGTAGGTGGCGCAGGTGCCGCACCAGGCGGCGCACAGACAGGCAACGATCCAGCGGTCGCCGGCCAGGGCGGCCGCCACGTCTTCGCGGTTTTCGGAATTCAGGGTCAGGCTGGGCATGATGTGTTCGGGTCGAGGCGATCTCCGCCTAAAGTGACATTCTACATCCCCGCGCGGGGTCGCGCCTGCCAGCGCGCCGGGTTAAAATACGGCATGCTTACCATTCTTGCCATTGAAACGTCGTCCGAAACCGCCTCCGTTGCCTTGCTGCGGGGCGACGCCGTCCTGAGCCGCGTGTCCAGCGGCGTCCGTACCCATTCCCAGGCCGTGTTGCCGATGATGCAGGAGTTGCTGGCCGAGGCCGGCATCGCGCTGGCCGACTGCGACGCCGTCGCCTATGGCGCAGGGCCGGGCTCGTTCACCGGCGTGCGCACGGCGTGCGGCGTGGCGCAGGGGCTGGCGTTCGGCGGCAAGCTGCCGGCGGTGCCGGTGGTGACGCTGGACGCGATGGCGCTGGCCTGCCGCCAGCAGCACGGCGCCGACGAGGTGCTGGTGGTGCTGGATGCGCGCATGGGCGAGGTGTATTGGGCGCAGTACCGCTTTGACAACGGCGCGCCGGTGGCGGTGCTGCCGCCGGTGCTGTCGGCGCCGGGCGAGGTGCGGCCGCAGGGGGCGCCGGTGGCGTGCGGCAATGGCTTGTCGGCCTATGCCGATGCCTTCCCGGCCGGCGGTTACGCCGAGGTGATGCCGCACGCGGTGCAGATCGCGCAGCTGGCGGCGCTGGCGTTCGCGGCCGGCCGCACGGTGACGGCGGCCGAGGCGCAACCGCTGTATCTGCGCAACAAGGTCGCCTACACCCAGGCCGAGCGCCGCGACATGGCGGCGGCCAAGCCGGAAGGCGGCGCATGACGACGCCGGTGTGGGACCTGGCGCGGCTGCAGTATGAGCCGATGCAGCGCGCCGATCTGGCCGAGGTGTATGCGCTGGAGCAGCGCGTGTATCCGCATCCGTGGAGCATGGCCAATTTCGAGGATTCGCTTAACAGCCAGTATGAGGCGTGGGTATTGCGCGAGCGCGATGGCACGCTGCTCGGTTATTTTCTGCTGATGGCGGTGGTCGATGAGGCGCATTTGCTGAATGTGGCGGTGGCGGCCGAGCGGCAGGGGCAGGGTTTGGGGCGGTTTTTGCTGAACCAGTCGGTGGCGTGCGCGCGCGGGCTGGGCATGGAGTCGGTGTTGCTGGAGGTGCGGCCGTCGAATACGCGGGCGCTGGAGATTTATGAGCGCTATGGTTTTAAACAGATCGGTCGCCGTCGGGGGTATTACCCGGCGGCCAACCAGCAACGCGAGGACGCGATTGTGATGCGGTTTCAGGTATGAGTCAGTCGGCGACGCGTAGCGCGGCGTTCCTGCAGGAGATGGGAATCGGCGTGCAGTGGAAGGTGCGCCATGGCGCTCCGGAGGCGCCGGAGGCCGATGCGTTTGTGACGGCCGTGCAGGCGCTGGCGGATGGCTTGCCAGCGGAGGACGCGCCCGTCGATGTCGCGCCGGTGGCGAGGCCGACGCCGCAAGCCAGCGCGCCAGTGGCGGGATCGAGGCCTATGTCGCAAGCCAGTGCGCCAGCGCCGGTGGCGGTGACTTCCGCTGCCCCGGCCGGCGTGCCGGTTGTCGCGCGCGCGGCACCGCCGGCCGCGCCGCCAGCCGCGCCCGCCGCTGCGTCGTCCGACACCGATGCCGCTGGCGAAGATATGTCGTGGTTCGACAATGCGCCCGTGCCGGCGCCAGCGCCACGCGCTGCTACGGCCACGGCTTCTGGCGCCGCACCGCGTCCTGCCCCGCCGCCGGGTCGCCCTGCGCAGCGCGCGGCCACGCCGGCCGACGCCGAGCCGCCGGCCGAAGATACCGCCTGGTTTGACGACGCGCCGATGCCGCCGCCCGCCGCGCCAGCGCGCCTATCCGACACGTCGCGTCCGTCCGATACGCCGCGCCCGGACGCGAGGTCGTCGCGACCGCCAGAGGCGTTGCATCCGGCCGCCGCACCATCGCGCGAAGCCCAGCGCGCGTCCCTGGCCGCGTTGGAACCCGTCAGCGACGAGGCGATTGCGGCCATGGACTGGCCCGCGTTGCAGGCAGCCGTTTCATCGTGCACCCGCTGCTCGCTATGCGAAACACGCGTGGCCGCCGTCAATGGCCGGGGCGCCGAAAACGCCGCCTGGATCGCCATCGCCGGCATGCCGTCGCAAGCCGACGAGCAGGACGTGCAAGCCGTCACCGGCGAGGCCGGCCAACTGCTGCACAACATGCTGAAGGCCATCGAGCTGACACCGGACACCGAGGTTTACGTCACCAACGTGGTCAAATGCCGTCCGCCGGGTCGCAATCCTACCGGCGAGGAGGTTATCGCTTGCCGTCCGTATCTGGAGCGCGAGCTGGCGCTGACCGGCGCCACCATGGCCATCACCTTCGGCCAGTTCGCCGCCCGCGGCCTGATGATGGGCCCGGCCGCGCGCGGCCAGGTGATGCATTACGGCGCCAGCCGTCTGCCGGTGGTCGCCACCTACCACCCTGACGATCTGCTGCGCAAACCGGAAGACAAGGCCAAGGCCTGGGCCGACCTGTGCCTGGCGAAAGCCAGCCATGGCTGACCAGCCGCCCGGCGCGCCAGCATCACCACCGCCGGGCCCGCCTGCCACGTCCGCCATCTCAGCCGACGCCAAGTCCGCCGCCGTGCCCGCCGACTTCGCCGACGTCGCCGCGCTTCCGACCGAGGTCGGCACGCCGCCGGCCAGCTTTGCCGCGCCCTCGGCCGACCTCGCCGTCCCCTCGGCCGACGTTGCTGCCTCGGCGAACTACCAAGCGCTGTTTGAGGCCCGCTGGCCGCAGTTGACCAACCGCCACGTGCGCGCGCTGGCCTGGCTGCTGGACGCGCCGGACCTGCTCGATCCCGCCGCGCCGCACTGGCAAGGCCGCATCGCCACGCTGGGCGCCATCCCGCCGCCCACGCGCGACTGGCTGGCGGCGCTGGACCGCGATCCGTCGCCGCTGGAGGCCGCGCTTGGCGCCAAGCACATCTCGCGCCTCGGCCTGTACGCCGAAAAGCTGATGGCCTTCCACTTCGCCGAGCATGGCCAGTTGGTCGCGCACGGCCTGCAAGTGCGCGCCGACCGCACCGACACCATCGGCGAATTCGACTTCCTGCTGCGCGACGGTCGCGACCTGGTCCACATCGAATTCGCCACCAAGTTCTACCTGCTCGACAGCGCCGACAACCTCGACGGCCTGATCGGCCCCAACCTGGCCGACACGCTCGGCCTCAAGATGCGCAAGATCTTCGACAAGCAGCTCTCGCTGTCGCAGCACCCGGCCGCGCAGGCGGTGCTGCCGCAGCCGGTCACGCGCGCGCAGGCGCTGGTCAAGGGCTGGCTGTTCTATCCGGACGGCGTCCAGCCCATGCCCGGCATCTCGCGGCAACACTGTCACGGCTTCTGGATGACGCAGGCCCAGGCGCAGGACCTGCCGCCGCAGCAGTACGCCATCATGCCGCGCCTGCACTGGCTGGCGCCGCTGAAGACGCAAGACAGCATGGACCGCGCCACGCTGCTGGCGCAGGTGGTCGGACTGGAGGCGCCGGTGATGGTCGCCGCGCTGCGGCAGGCAGGGGCGTGGCTGGTGGAGGAGCGCCGGGGCTTCATCGTCCCCGACGGCTGGCGCGCGCAGGCCGCGCAGCGCCGCCACGAGGGCGTGCTGCCGGCCTAGCGCTCAGTGCTTGGCTTCGCCGATCAGCGCGACCGAGTCGAACGCGCGCTGGTTTTGCTGGTGTTTGCGCATGATGTACAGCATGGTGCCGGCCAGGAACAGGCCGAACAGCAGAATGATGATGTCCAGATTCAGGTGCGCGCGCAGCATCAGCGAGTACATCGCCAGCATCGTCAAAATCGACAGATTCTCGTTGAAGTTCTGCACCGCGATCGAATGGCCGGCGCTCATCAGCACGTGGCCGCGGTGCTGCAGAAGCGCATTCATCGGCACCAGGAAGAAGCCGCCCAGCAGCCCGACCAGGATCAGCAGCGGGTAGGCCACCTTGACCGAATGCACCAGCGTCATGCTCATGACGATCACGCCCATGGCGATGCCCACCGGGATCACCGTCAGCGACTTGCGCAGCGTAATGAAGCGCGCCGAAATCACCGCGCCCAGCGCCACGCCGATCGCCACCACGCCCACCAGGCTGGTGGACTGCTCATAGCTCAGGTGCAGCGTGCGGTTGGCCCATTCCAGCACGATGAACTGCAGCGTCTGCGCGGCGCCCCAGAACAGCGTGGTCACGCCCAGCGAAATCTGGCCCAGCTTGTCTTTCCACAGCAGGCCGAAGCAGTTGGCGAAATCGGTGATCAGCTTGATCGGATTGCGTTCCTGGTGACCATACTTGCAGCCGGTGTCCGGAATGCGCGTGTTGAACAGCGCCGCCAGCATGTAGATGCCCACCACCACGCACAGCGCGGCCTGGGTTGGCGTCTCGATGCCGGTGTCGATCAGCGGCATGTCAAAGCCCAGCAGCACGGCCGACACGCGGTCGCCGACCAGCGCGCCGCCCATGACGGTGCCGAAGATAATCGACAGCACGGTCAGGCCCTCGACCCAGCCATTGGCCGCCACCAGCTTTTCGGCCGGCAGCAACTCGGTCAGGATGCCGTATTTGGCGGGCGAATACACCGCCGCGCCAAAGCCGACGATGGCGTAGGCCAGCAGGGGATGAACGTGGGCGAAAATCAGCAGGCAACCGCCAACCTTGATCAGGTTGGAGATGAACATAACCTTGCCTTTGGGCATTGAATCAGCAAAAGCGCCGACAAACGCGGCCAACAGCACGTAAAAGAGGGTAAATGACAGCTTCAGGAGCGGCGTGATCCACCCTGGAGATTTCATGTTTACCAGCAGGTCGATCGCAACAAAGAGCAGCGCATTATCCGCCAAGGACGAAAAGAACTGCGCTGCCATGATGGTATAGAAACCACGATTCATTCTGGGATATGCCTGGAAAACTTATCTGGCTTGCTTTATACCATGCTTTGATCGTAATCCCCAAGAATTGAGCAGTGCGCCTTCTGGCGCAGGCGTTAAAATAGCGCCTTCGTTTATTCCGCAGAAAAAGTCGTATGCCAAGGCCGATCTTAGCAACTATTCACGTTGATTCCATGAAGCAGAACCTGGCCCTGGCCAAGGCCAGAACCCCCGGCGCCAAGGCCTGGGGCGTCCTCAAGGCCAACGGTTATGGACACGGCCTGGAGCGCGCGATGCGCGGTTTCGCCGACGCCGACGGCCTGGCGCTGATCGAGTTCGACAACGCCGTCAGGCTGCGCGAACTGGGCTGGAAAAAGCCGATCCTGTTATTGGAAGGTTTCTTCGGTCCGGAAGATCTGCACACCATGGCCGGCTACGACCTGCAAGCGGCCGTCCATTGCGATGCGCAACTGGCGTGGCTGGAGGCGGCCGCGCCGCAACTGAGCGCGCGCGGCATCCGCTTCGACCTGCACCTCAAGATGAACACCGGCATGAACCGCCTCGGCTTCACGCCGGAGGCGTACGCGGCCGCCCACGCGCGCCTGAGCGCGATCGCCTGCGTCGGCAGCATCACGCTGATGACCCACTTCGCCAACGCCGACGACATTGATCACCCGCTGCTGCCGATCCGCGAACAGTTGCGCCGCTTCGCGCTGGGCGCGGCCGGCCTGCCCGGCCAGCGCAGTCTTTCCAATTCGGCCGGGGTGTTACTGCACCAGCAATTGCCGACCGACTGGATCCGCCCCGGCATCATGCTGTATGGCGGCACGCCGGGCGGCGGCACGGCCGAGGATTTCGGCCTGCAGCCGACCATGACGCTGACCAGCGAAATCATCGGCACGCAGGACATCGCCGCCGGCGAGGTGGTCGGCTATGGCAGCCGCTTCAAGGCCGATGTGCCGATGCGCATCGGCGTGGTGGCCTGCGGCTATGCCGACGGCTATCCGCGCGTGGCGCCGGCCGGCACGCCGGTGCTGGTCGATGGCGCGCGCACGCGGCTGGTCGGCCGGGTCTCGATGGACATGCTGACCGTGGATCTGACCGAACTGCCGCACGCGCGCATCGGCAGCCAGGTCACGCTGTGGGGGCGCGGCCTGCCGATCGACGAAGTGGCCGAGGCCGCCGGCACCATCGGCTATGAGCTGATGTGCGCGCTGGCGCCGCGCGTGCCGGTGGTGGAAGGCTGAGCGCATGGCCAAGGCAAAAACCAACTACACCTGCAACGAGTGCGGCGCCACCGCCACCAAGTGGACCGGCCAGTGCGCCGCCTGCCAGCAGTGGAACACGATGGTGGAGACGGTGATCGAGGCGGGCGGCAACAATCGCTACTCGCAGCCGGCCCACCTGTCGCTGGCGCAGACCGCGCCGGTGCTGTCGCTGGCCGACATCGACGCCATCGACGTGCCGCGTTTCGGCACCGGCATCGAGGAGTTTGACCGCGTGCTGGGCGGCGGCCTGGTGGCCGGCGGCGTGGTGCTGATCGGCGGCGATCCGGGGATCGGCAAATCGACCCTGCTGTTGCAGGCGCTGGCCAATGTGTCGCACCTGAAAAAGGTGCTGTACGTGTCGGGCGAGGAATCCGGCGCGCAGATCGCGCTGCGCGCCAAGCGCCTGGCCATCGACGCCCGCGAGCTGAAGCTGCAGGCGGAAATCCAGCTGGAGAAAATCCTCGCCACGCTGGCCGACCTGAAGCCGGAAGTGGCGGTGATCGACTCGATCCAGACCCTGTATTCGGACGCGCTCAGTTCGGCGCCGGGCTCGGTGGCGCAGGTGCGCGAGTGCGCGGCGCAGCTGACCCGCGCCGCCAAGCAGACCGGCGTCACCATCATCCTGGTCGGCCACGTGACCAAGGAGGGCGCGCTGGCCGGGCCGCGCGTGCTGGAGCACATCGTCGACACCGTGCTGTATTTCGAGGGCGACAGCCATTCGAGCTTCCGCCTGGTGCGGGCGATCAAGAACCGCTTTGGCGCGGTCAACGAGCTGGGCGTGTTTGCCATGACGGAGAAGGGCTTGAAGGGCGTGTCGAATCCGTCGGCCTTGTTCCTGTCGCAGCACGATAACCAGGTGCCGGGCTCGTGCGTGATGGTGACGCAGGAGGGCACGCGGCCGCTGCTGGTCGAAATTCAGGCGCTGGTGGACGCCAGCCATCTGCCCAACGCGCGCCGGCTGTCGGTGGGGCTGGAGCAGAACCGGCTGGCGATGCTGCTGGCGGTGCTGCACCGGCATGCCGGCATCGCGGCGTTCGACCAGGACGTGTTCATCAACGCCGTGGGCGGCGTCAAGATCAGCGAGCCGGCGGTTGACCTGGCGGTGCTGCTGGCGATCAACTCGTCGATGCGCAACAAGGCGCTGCCGCGCGGGTTCGTGGTGTTTGGCGAGGTAGGGCTGGCGGGCGAGATCCGGCCGGCGCCGCGCGGCCAGGAGCGTCTGCGCGAGGCAGCCAAGCTGGGCTTCTCGATGGCGATGATCCCCACCGCCAACGCCCCCAAGCAGCCGATGGAGGGCATGACGATCATTCCGGTTGACCGGATCGATGACGCCTTCAATAAGCTGCGCGAAATCCAATAACGTTGTATTGTTTTATGTTGTAATCGGTAATAGTGCAATTTACGTAATTAAAGGATAGAAAGTGTTAGTTGATCAACGGTCAGGCGCGCGCAAGATTGTGCGTTCGAAAGCAGTCGTGGTGATGGATGGCCTGCCGCCCGCGCAGGGGCGCACGCTGGACATCAGCGCCACCGGTCTGTCGCTCACGTTTGACCATAAACTGGGGACGGGCGACATCGGCATGGTGTCGTTTGAGCTGTTCGTCGAGGGCAAGGCGCAGGTGTTGACTTGCCGTTCGCGGGTGAATTACTGCATTTTCAGCGGCGACCACTTCAAGATCGGATTCCAGTTCATGAATCCCGACATGGCCACCATGGCCACCATCAATAAATTCCTGCGTTGACCGGCGCGGGCCCGGTGTAGCGGGCCCGTGGCCGGATCAGCCGGTTGGCTTGCACCTGTTCCAGGGCGTGCGCCAGCCAGCCGGCGCAGCGACCCACGGCAAACAAGATAAACGGTGCGTCTGGTGGCAGGCCGCAGGCGGCGGTCAGCGTGGACAGGGCGTAGTCGATGTTTGGCAATTCGCCGGCTTGTTGTTCTGCCGCTACAGCCAGTTCTTCATGTGATGCAACTTTTGGTAGGTGTTTGAGCAGCGCCTTGGCGCGCGGGTCGCCGTCGCGGTACAGCGGGTGGCCGAAGGCGGGCAGCGGGCGGTCGCTGGCCAGCCAGTCGCGGACGGCCTGGCTGGCGCCGTTCGCCTGCGCGTGGGCCAGCAGGTCGGTGAATTGCCGGGCGGCGCCGCCGTGCAGCGGGCCGGTCAGCGTGGTCAAGCCGGCCAGCACGCCGGCCGCCAGCGAGGCGCCGGTGGAGATGGCCACGCGGGTGGCGAAGGTGGAGGCGTTCAGTTCGTTGTCGGCCATGAGGACGAGGGCGCGGCGGATCAGGTCCTCGTGCGCCTCGGCGCCCCAGGCGCGGGCCAGGCGCCGGCTGATGGGGAGGCCCGCGCCGCCACTGCTGCGGCCACCGCTGGCGTTGCGGCCGTCGTTGTCGCCAGCCATGGCGCAAGCGAGCGTGGCCAGCACGTCGGCCGCTTCGGCCCGCAGCGTGGACGGCGCGCGGCCAAGCGACGGCGGATCGCTTGCGCTGCGGCGGGCGAGGGCCAGCAGGCCGGCAGCCAACGCGCTGCCGTTGCCCGTCGCAACAGCGAGTCCGGCGGCGCCAGCGGCGCTGGCTGCCTCGGCGACCCCGGTGGCTTCAGCGGCCTCGGCGGCCCCAGCGGCTTGGCTGGCGGCTTGGCTGGCGACTTCGTCGGCCGGGCATTGCCACAGCAGCGTGGCGATGTCTTCGAGGCTGGCGCTGTCGGCCAGCGTGGCGGCGTCGTGACCGCGATAGAGCAGGCGGCCGTCCCAGGCGGTGGAGATGGCGGATGGCAGCACCGGATCGCCATATTGCATCGCTTCGCTGGAGACGACGTCCACCTTGCGCCGCCCGTTGGCCCGCCGCGCCATGCGCAGCACGTCATCACGGTGATACAGACTGCGGCGCGGATCCTCCCCATCCGGCTTGGCGCGGATCTTGCCGCGGCTGACGTTGGCGTACAGCGTTTGCGGGCGAACGTTGAGCACCTCCAGTGCTTCTGCGGTCGTCATCCAGACCATCTTCGCTTCCTATGTTGACACTTCAAGTCAAGATTGACGCTCACGGACCGGCGGTCCTAAGCTGCGGCCAAGCTTAACTTATCTGGAGCCGGTATGTTGAACACAGTGTGGTCTGCCCTGGGCCTGCCCGTTGGCGCGCTGAACGCCTTGACGGTGACGGGCGAGGGCGCCTTGCCGTCGTATTTTGATGTCACCGGCCTGGCGGCGGCATCGGTGGGCGCGGCGACGTTGGCGGTGCGCGAGCTGATGCTGGCGCAGGGCGCCGCGCCGGGCCCGGTGACGGTGGATCGGCGACTGGCGTCCATGTGGTTCAGTTGGTCGATCTGTCCGGTTGGCTGGGAGCGGCCGCCGTTGTGGGATGCGGTGGCTGGCGATTACCCGACTGCCGACGGCTGGATACGCTTGCACACCAACGCCCCGCATCACCGCAGGGCCGCGCTGGCGGTGCTCGGCTGCGCGGAGGAGCGCGAGGCGGTCGCCCGCGCGGTGGCCGGCTGGCGCGGTCTGGCGCTGGAGGAGGCCGTCGTCGCTCAGGGCGGCTGCGCGGCCGTGATGCGCTCGCTGGTCGAGTGGCAGGCGCACGCGCAAGGCCAAAGCGTCGCCAGCGAGCCACTGATGGCGTTTGCGGACGCCGCCGACGTTGGCGCGCGGCGCGGGTGGGGCTGGGCGGCGGTGCGGCCGCTGGCGGGACTGAAGGTGCTCGATCTGACGCGGGTGCTGGCCGGACCGGTGGCCACGCGCTTCCTGGCCGGCTACGGCGCCGATGTGCTGCGCATCGATCCGCCCGGCTGGAACGAGCCAGGCGTCATTCCGGAAGTCACACTAGGCAAGCGTTGCGCACGCCTCGACCTGACCCGGACCGCCGACCGCGCCATCTTCACCGGCCTGCTGGCCGAGGCCGACGTGCTGGTCCACGGCTATCGCCCGCAAGCGCTGGAGCGGCTGGGCTTGGGCGAAGCAATGCGTCGCCGCCTGAACCCGCACCTGATCGACATCGCGCTGGACGCCTACGGCTGGACCGGCCCGCTGGCCGGCCGGCGCGGCTTCGACAGCCTGGTGCAAATGAGCTGCGGCATCGCGCACCACGGCATGCAAATGCGCGGCGCCGACAAGCCGGTCCCGCTGCCGGTGCAAGCCCTCGATCACGCCACCGGCTACCTGCTGGCCGCCGCCGCGATACGCGCCCTGATCGCGCGCCTCACCGAAGGACGCGCATTGCAGGCCCGCCTGTCGCTGGCCCGCACCGCCACCTTGCTGACCGACGCCAGCGCGCAGCCGTCCGCCACGCTGGCGCCGGCTACCGAGGACGACTTCGCCGCACGACTGGAACAGACCGAGTGGGGCCCGGCGCGCCGCTACCGCCCGCCGGCCGCCATCGACGGCGCCGCCATGGCCTGGGACCACCCCGCAAGCAGTCTCGGCTCGTCGAGCGCGCGCTGGGGCGCGGATTAAGGGTAGAATCCCCGCTTATTCACCGGATTGGCGCAACTGTCCATGTTGCATACTATGTAAGCATCCACATGGCGGAACCATCATGACTACTATCAGCAACCCGACCAGCGCCACCAGCACTGGCGTTTCGACCGACGTCTACAACCGCGTCGCCCAGGCAATGGCCCCGGCATCCGCCGCTGCCAACAAGATCAATTCGTCCATCACCAAGGACCAGACCAAGCTGTCGGCGCTGGGCCAGCTGCAAAGCGCGCTGGCCAGCTTCCAGCAACTGGTGGCCGGCCTCACCGGCGACGGCCTCAGCACCAGCGCCACCAGTTCGGCCAAGAGCGTGCTGACCGCCACCTCCACCGGCAGCGCCAAGGCTGGCACTTATGCGATCGACGTCAAACAGCTGGCCCAGGGCCAGGTGCTGACCAGCGACGCCTTCGCCACCGACGCCAATGGCAAGGTCGGCTCGGGCACGGCCACCACCATCAAGATCGATTTTGGCACCGTCGGCGACAAGGGCTTTACCAGCAACGGCAGCGCCAGCAGCAAGAGCATCACCATCGACAGCAGCAACAACACGCCGGAAGGCATCGCCGCCGCCCTCAAGGCCGCCGGCGTGGACGCCAGCGTGGTCAAAGGCAAGGATGGCCAGTACGCGCTGTCGATCGAGGGGCAGGACGGCGCGGCCAATAGCATGCGCATCAGCGTCAGCGGTGACGGCACGCTGAAGAACCTGCTGACCTACGATCCGGCCGGCACCCAGAAGCTGACCCAGACCAGCGCCGCGCAGGACGCCATCCTCACCGTCGACGGCAAGGAAATCAAGAGCGCCAGCAACAGCATCAAGGACAGCGCCATCGCCGGCGCCACGCTGAACCTGGTGGGGGCGGGCAAGAGCGACGTCACCGTCGCCGCCGGCGCCAGCCAGATCAGCGACAACCTGAAATCGTTTGTCACCGCGTATAACGACCTCAACGCCAAGATGCAGAAGCTGCAAAAGGGCGACCTCAAGTCCGACACCGCGCTGAACCAGGCCATCAATCAGATGGGCCAACTACTGAAGACCGGCGGCGGCAGCGTCTCGGTCACCAAGCTGGCCGCAGCCGGCCTGAGCCAGGACAAGGACGGCAACCTGGTGCTGGATGACAAAAAGTTGAAGGCCGCGCTGGCCGCCGATCCGTCCGCCGTGTCACAGCTGTTCACCACCAGCGACGGCCGCGGCGTTGCCGATCTGCTATCGGCCAAGGCCGGCGCGCTGACCTCGTCGGGCAGCGTGCTGACCAAGGAAACCTCGCTGGTCACCAACGACATCAAGAACCTGACCGCCAAGAAGGCCAGCATGACCAAGGCGCTGACCGCGCAGGCCAACGCGCTGGTGGCGATGTACACCGCCCAGGCCCAGACCGGCGCCGGCAGCGCCATCACCGGCGGCGGTTCCGGCACCGGCACGCTGTTCGATATGTTGGGGTGATTTTCTAACGAATTCCTTGCATCCGGGCGGTGGATGGCCGATCATCACGGCTTGTGTGTCTGAATTCCACTTACGGAGGTGTTATGGCAGGAAAGTTCGTTGGCGCGGCGTTGTTGGCGGCCGGTTTGATGGTAGTCGCGCTGCAGGGAGCGGCGGCGCAAGAGGAGAAAGTCCTCAATATCTACAACTGGTCGGATTACATCGCCGAGGATACGGTCAAGAATTTTGAAAAAGAAACCGGTATCAAGGTTCGTTATGACCTGTTCGACAACAACGAAATCCTGAACTCCAAGCTGGTGGCCGGCAAGTCGGGCTACGACATCGTGGTGCCGACCGCCCAGTGGGCGCGCCTGCAGATCGATGCCAAGCAGCTGCGCAAGCTGGACAAGTCCAAGCTGCCCAACCTGAAAAACCTCGACCCGGCCATCCAGGCCAAGCTGGCCAACATCGATCCGGGCAACGATTACCTGGTCGACTGGCTGTGGGGCTATACCACCGTCGGCATCAACGTCAACAAGGTGAAGGCCGCGCTGGGCGGCATGCCGCTGCCGGACAACGCTTGGGAGCTGGTGTTCAATCCGAAGTACGCGTCCAAGCTGAAGTCGTGCGGCGTGTCCTTCCTCGATTCGCCGTCGGAAGTGCTGCCGGCCGCGCTGATCTACGCCGGCAAGCCGGCCTTTTCGAAAAACGCCGCCGACTACGCGGAAGCGGGCAAGGTGCTGCAGGCGATCCGTCCTTATGTGACTTTGTTCAGCTCGTCGGGCTACATCAATGACCTGGCCAACGGCGGGGTGTGCGTGGCGCTGGGCTGGTCGGGCGACATCAACATCGCCCGCCAGCGCGCCATCGATGCCAAGAACGGCAACGTGATCGAGGTGCTGGTGCCGAAGACCTCGGCCGCGCTGGTGTTCGACACCATGGCGATTCCGGCCGACGCGCCGCACCCGAACAATGCCCACCTGTGGATCAACTACATCCTGCGTCCGGAAGTGCACGCCAGCCTGACCAACAAGGTGTTCTACGCCAATCCGAACGCGGCCAGCGTCAAGTTCGTGCGCAAGGACATCGCCGGCAACAAGACCGTGTTCCTGTCGGACGACGACAAGAAGCGCATGACGCCGCCCGAGGCGGTGCCGGCGGATATTCGCCGTAATATCACGCGTATCTATACCAAGTTTAAGACCGGCGTGTAACGCGCGCTTTTACCCCGCACGGCCAGGCGGGGTCGGACCCCGTTCGGGGTCCGACCCCTAAGCGGCGATGCACGCGTATCGCTGAAGGTCGTGGGGTAGGTGGGGACTAATCGTGGTAGCGGTCGATCAGCCGGTTTTTACTGCCGCGCATTTCCTGTACCAGTTCGTACACCACCAGGGCGATCATGCCCCCGAACATCCCCATGGTGAGCAAGGTGAACATCATGATGGCCTCCCCCGAGAGTTGATACAATTAAACTCTAGCAGATGCCAAGGCCTTTACAAGCCTATTTCACCACCAGGTCGGCCGCCATGACGGCTTTCAGATACACGCTCATCGGATCGCCCGGCTCGCGCTGCGCAAACCACCACGCGCTGGCCTTGCGGATGTCCCATTCGAGGTCGTCGCCGGTCAGTAGCATGGACGCCACCTGGCCCAGCGTCGGCTGGTGACCCACCACCAGCACCGAGTCCTTGTTGCCCGGCCAGTTGGCCGCCTTCAGCACGTCGGCCGGATCGGCGCCCGGCGCCAGGTCGGTGTGGATTTTGAATTTGCGGCCCAGCGCCTCCACCGTCTGCAAGGTGCGCACGGACGGGCTGGACAGAATCTTGCAGCTGTCCGCCAGTTGCGAGTTGAGCCATTGCCCCATGCGGCGCGCCTGCTTCTGGCCCTTGCCGGTCAGCGCCCGCTCCAGATCGGTCATGCCCGGCGCCGCATCCTCGGCCTCGGCATGCCGCCACAAAATGAGATCCATGCTTTTCTCCTGAGTTATATCTGGAAACACATTTGAAAACAGATCCCGGCCGCGCACCTCCCGGCGCGCTGCTTGTTATTCTCCCAGATGGGCGTTGGGCGTGCCCAGCGTGTCCATCAGGTGCTGCTGCGCGCTGAAGTGGACCTGCTTGCCGCGCGCCTTGCGGCGCTGGTAGTGGCCGTCCGGCTCCAGTTCCCATGCGTTCATATTGTCCTTCAGGTACGGCGTCAGGCCCTCGGCCATCACCCGCCGCTTGAGCGCCTTGTCCAGGATAGGGAAGGCGACCTCGATGCGGCGGAACAGGTTGCGGCTCATCCAGTCGGCGCTGGCCAGATAGGTGTCATGCGCCAGGTCATTGCGGAAGTAGTAGATGCGGCTGTGCTCCAGGAAGCGGCCGATGATCGAGCGCACCTTGATGTTTTCCGACAGCCCCGGCACGCCCGGCTTGAGCATGCAGGCGCCGCGCACGATCAGGTCGATCTTGACGCCATCCTTGGACGCCGCGTACAACGCGCGGATCACCGATTCGTCCACCAGCGCGTTGATTTTAACAATAATCCGCCCCGGGCGTCCGGCGCGCGCGATGCGTGCCTCGTTGCGGATGGCCTTGATGATCTCGTTCTGCAGCGCGAACGGCGCCAGCCACAAATGGGTCAGGCGGTGCGGCTTGGTCAGCGAAGTCAGGTGGATGAACACCTCGTTGACTTCCTGGCTGATGCCGGGGTGGCAGGTCAGCAGGCCAAAGTCGGTGTAGAACTTGGTGGTGGTCGGGTGATAGTTGCCGGTGCCGAGGTGGGCGTAGTAGCGCAGCTTGTGGTCCTCGCGGCGGATCACCAGCGCCACCTTGGCGTGCGTCTTCAGGCCGACCACGCCGTATACCACCTGGGCGCCGGCCTGTTCCAGCTTGTCGGCCCAGTTGATGTTGGCCTCCTCGTCGAAGCGCGCCTTCAGTTCGACGATGACGGTGACTTCCTTGCCGGCGCGGGCGGCGGTGATCAGCGACTCCATCAGGTCGGAGTTCATGCCGGTGCGGTAAATCGTCTGCTTGATCGCCACCACGGCCGGATCGAGTGCGGCGCTGCGGATGAAGTCGATGACGGTCTGGAACGACTGGTAGGGGTGGTGCAGCAAGATGTCGCCCTCGCGCAGCGCGGCGAAGATGTCGTTGGCGGCAGTCTTGTGCGCCAGGCCGGGGAAGAAGGGCGGGAAGCGCAGCGCCGGATTGTGGACGTGGTCCATGATCTCGTTCAGCCGCACCAGGTTGACCGGGCCGTTGACCGCGTACAGGCGGCTCTGGTGCAGGCCAAACTGGTCCAGCAGGAACTGCGACAGCTCCGGCGGACAGTTCTTGGCCACCTCCAGCCGCACCGAGGCGCCGAACTGGCGGCCGACCAGCTCGCCCTTGAGCGCCTGCCGCAGGTTCTTGACCTCGTCCTCGTCGACCCACAGGTCGCTGTCGCGCGTGACGCGGAACTGCGAGTAGCCGATCACCTCGCGGCCGGCAAACAGGTCCGAGATGTGGGCGTGGATTACCGACGACAGCAGGCAGAACGAAATGCCGCCGCTCTTCGACAAATGATCCGGCAGGCGGATCACGCGCGGCAGCACGCGCGGCGCCTTGACGATGGCGATGGCGGTGCCGCGGCCGAACGCGTCCTTGCCGCTCAGCTGGACGATGAAGTTCAGGCTCTTGTTGATCACCTGCGGGAACGGGTGGGCCGGGTCGAGGCCGATCGGCGTCAGCAGCGGCCGCACCTCGGTGTCGAAATACTCCTTGACCCAGGCGCGCTGCGCCTCGTTGCGCTCGTTGTGGCGCACCAGGTGGATGCCGTTGGCGGCCAGTTCGGGCAGGATCTGGGTGTTCAGCAAGTCATATTGGTGGGTCACCAGCGCGTGGCATTCATTGCTGATGCGCGACAGCGTGGCCACCAGGGCGGGGTGGCTGGACAGCGAGCCGTCGGCGGCGCCGGCCGCCAGCAGGCTGGCCACGCGCACTTCAAAAAATTCGTCGAGGTTGCTGCTGGCGATGCACAGATAGCGCAGCCGTTCTAATAAGGGAATGCTGCGGTCCTCCGCCTGCGCCAAAACGCGGCGGTTGAACATCAGTTGCGACAATTCCCGGTCGAGGAAAGCCGAGTTCTTGTTTACTTCATGCAAGTCAGGCTTCATGTCTTTTAATTCACTTTGCAGTTGTTTCCATTCTAGCGTGTTTAAGCCAAGAATGATTGCAACAGTGTAAAGAAGAAATATGACAAGTCGATGACAAATCCTGTCATAAATGACCGCTGATTATGACAAAGCGGCGTAACATAGAATGACAAGCCACCGCGTTTTCAGAGGGAAGAGCCGGTGCCGGAACTATTTTTGAAATATTTTGGCCATGTCATAAACCTGTCATAAATGACCGTTAGACTGCGCAGCATCCTAACCTGTCATAACAAAGGACTTGAAATGCGACTCAAACAAATGATCTCTTCCCTGGTGGTTGGCGCAGCAGCCGTAATGGCCTTCTCGTCGGCTGCACACGCCGCCGATATGACCGGCGCCGGCGCAACCTTCCCCTACCCGATCTACGCCAAGTGGGCAGAGTCGTACAAAGCCGCCACCGGCAACGGCCTGAACTACCAGTCCGTCGGTTCGGGCGCAGGCATCAAGCAGATCAAGGCCAAGACCGTCGATTTCGGCGCGTCGGACATGCCACTGTCGGCTTCCGACCTGGATGCTGATGGCCTGATGCAGTTCCCGGCCATCATGGGCGGCGTTGTGACCGTGGTTAACCTGGATGGCATCACCCCAGGCCAGATGAAGCTGACCGGCCCGGTCGTGGCGGACATCTACCTGGGCAAGATCACCAAGTGGAACGATCCAGCGATCGCCGCCCTGAACCCGGGCGTCAAGCTGCCAGCCGAAGAAATCACCGTGGTGCACCGCGCCGACGGTTCGGGCACCTCGTTCCTGTTCACCGACTTCCTGTCGAAAACCAGCCCTGAGTTCAAGACCAAGATCGGCGCATCGACCGCGGTGAAGTGGGTCGTCGGCGTCGGCGGCAAGGGCAACGAAGGCGTGGCCGCCAACGTGCAGCGCATCAAGGGTTCGATCGGCTACGTCGAGTGGGCCTACGCCAAGAAGAACAAAATGTCGCACACCCAGCTGAAGAACAAGGACGGCAACTTCATGCAGCCTGACGACGAGTTCTTCAAGGCCGCCGCCGCCAACGCGGAATGGACCAAGACCCCAGGCTTCGGCGTGGTGCTGACCGACCAGGCTGGCAAAAACTCGTGGCCGATCACCGGCGTGTCGTTCATCCTGATGCACAAGGTGCAGGCGGACGCCACCAAGGGCAAGGAAGTGGTCAAGTTCTTTGACTGGGCCTTCAAGAACGGCGCCCAGCAAGCCACCGACCTGGACTACGTGCCGCTGCCAGCATCGGTGGTCAAGCTGGTGCAGGAATCGTGGAAAGCCAACCTGAAAGACGCTTCGGGCAAGGCCATCTACTAATCCGGACGCTCCCTTCGCCGCCGGCAGCAAGGCGGCGAGGGGGTTAGCCTGCGCCTCCCAGCCGGGAGCCGCAGGCTAGCTTACATCCACCGAGACAATAATATGAGCGCAGATATCACTTCCACGCCCCTACCAAAGCAAGAGCCGGCCATGAACACGAGTACCGCACCTGTGTCCGCTGCGGAGCAAGCTGCCATGCAGGCGATGCTCCGCACCATGCGCAACCAGCGCATCCAGGATTTCTTCTTCCACAAGACCACGATGATTTTCGCGCTGTCCGTGCTGGCGGTGCTGCTGGGGATTATCGTTTCGCTGATGATGGGCGCGTGGCCGGCCTTCAAGGAATTCGGCCCGGCCTTCATCACCACCGTCGAATGGGACCCGGTCAATGACCAGTATGGCGCGATGATCGCCATCGTCGGCACGCTGGCCACCTCGGGCATCGCGCTGCTGATCGCCTTCCCGGTGTCGTTCGGCATTGCGCTGTTCCTGACCGAGATCTGTCCGGCCGCGCTGCGCCGCCCGCTGGGCACGGCGGTCGAGCTGCTGGCCGGCATCCCGTCCATCATCTACGGCATGTGGGGCCTGTTCGTGTTCGCGCCGCTGTTCGGCGACTACGTGCAGCCCTTCCTCAAAGCCACGCTCGGCCAGCTGCCGCTGATCGGCCCGTTCTTCAGCGGCCCGACCATGGGCATCGGCATCCTGACCGCCGCGCTGATCCTGGCCGTGATGATCATCCCGTTCATCTCGTCGGTGATGCGCGACGTGTTCGAGATCGTGCCGGCCGTGCTGAAGGAATCCGCGTACGGCCTCGGCTGCACCCGCTGGGAAGTGGTGCGCAAGATCGTGCTGCCGTACACCAAGACCGGCGTGGTCGGCGGCGTCATGCTGGGCCTGGGCCGCGCGCTGGGCGAAACCATGGCCGTGACCTTCGTCATCGGCAACGCCAACAAGCTGTCGTTCTCGCTGTTCGCCGCCGGCAACTCGATCGCCTCGACGCTGGCCAATGAATTCGCCGAATCGGATACCGTGCTGCACACCTCGTCGCTGTTCGCGCTGGGCCTGATTCTGTTCGTCATCACCTTTATCGTTCTGTCCGCCGCCAAGCTGATGCTGGCTGGCATGTCTCGCAAGGAAGGCGTCAAATAATGAGCGCAACTCTGGAAAAAGCCGCGATGAACCCGGTCTACCGCAAGCGTCTGCTGCGCCACCGCGTCGGCATCGCGCTGTCGGTGGCGGCCATGTCGATCGGCCTGATCGCGCTGGCATGGATACTGATCACGCTGGCCGTCAAGGGCTTCGGCGCGCTGAGCCTGGCCATGTTCACGCAAACCACGCCGGCCCCGGGCAGCGAAGGCGGCGGCCTGATCAACGCCATCGTCGGCAGCCTGCTGATCGTCGGCCTGTCGACGCTGATCTCGACGCCGGTCGGCATCCTGGCCGGCATCTACCTGGCCGAGTACGGCGAGGAAAACAAGATCGCCAGCATCACCCGCTTCGTCACCGACATCATGCTGTCGGCGCCGTCGATCGTGATCGGCATGTTCGTCTGGGCCGTGTACGTGGCCAACGCCAAGCACTTCTCCGGCTACGCCGGCTCGGTGGCGCTGGCGCTGATCGCCATCCCGGTGGTGGTGCGCACCACCGACAACATGCTGCGCTTGGTGCCGAACAGCCTGCTGGAAGCCGCGTTTGCGCTGGGCGCGCCGCGCTGGAAGGTGGCGATGATGGTGCGCCTGCGCGCCGTCAAGGCCGGCGTGATCACCGGCGTGCTGCTGGCCGTGGCCCGCGTGTCCGGCGAAACCGCGCCGCTGCTGTTCACCGCGCTGAACAACCAGTTCATGAGCGTCGACATGAACGCGCCGATCGCCAACCTGCCGGTGGTGATCTACGGCTTCGCCATGAGCCCGTACGACAACTGGCGCGAACTGGCCTGGGGCGGCGCGCTGCTGGTGACCTTCAGCGTGCTGGCCTTGAACATCATCTCGCGCACCATGTTTGCGCAAAAAGCCCCGAACTAATTATTTAAAGCGAATCCAGACAATGAATACGCAACTGAACCAGGAAAACGTCGTGAACCTGAACCAAGGCAAGCGCAAGACCATCGAGATTTCGGGCCTGAACTTCTTCTACGGTAAAACCCAGAGCCTGCACAACGTCAGCCTGGACATCCACGAGCGCCAGGTGACCGCCTTCATCGGCCCGTCGGGCTGCGGCAAGTCGACGCTGCTGCGCACGCTGAACCGCATGTACGACCTGTATCCCGGCCAGCGCGCCGAGGGCTCGATCATGTACCGCGGCCGCAATATCCTGGAGCAGGGCCAGGACTTGAACATGCTGCGCGCCAAGGTGGGCATGGTGTTCCAGAAGCCGACCCCGTTCCCGATGTCGATCTACGACAACATCGCCTTCGGCGTGCGCCTGTACGAAGACCTGTCGAAAGGCGAGATGGATGAGCGCGTGGAATGGGCGCTGAAGAAGGCCGCGCTGTGGACCGAGGTCAAGGACAAGCTGGGCAAGAGCGGCCTGTCGCTGTCCGGCGGTCAGCAGCAGCGCCTGTGCATCGCGCGCGGCGTTGCCGTCAAGCCGGACGTGCTGCTGCTCGACGAGCCGACCTCGGCGCTGGACCCGATCTCGACCTCGAAGGTGGAAGAGCTGATCAGCGAACTGAAGCAGGACTACACGATCGCCATCGTCACCCACAACATGCAGCAGGCGGCGCGCTGCTCGGACTACACCGCCTATATGTACCTGGGCGAGCTGGTCGAGTTCGGCGAAACCGACCAGATCTTCATGAATCCGGCGCGCAAGGAAACGCAGGATTACATCACCGGCCGCTTCGGCTGATCGACCTTTATAATATCAAATCGAAACTGGAGAGCAGCATGATCGGTGAGCATTCATCCAAACAGTACGACAACGAACTGGAAGCCATTCGCAGCAAGGTGCTGCTGATGGGCGGCATCGTCGAGACGCAATTCCTCGACGCCATGACCTGCTTCCGCATCGGCAATTCCGAGCGCGCCGACCGCGTGATGCGCGAGGACGACTCGGTCAACCAGCTGGAAGTGCAGCTGGACGACGCCTGCAGCCACCTGATCGTGCGCCGCCAGCCGGCCGCCAACGACCTGCGCACCATCATGGCCACGATCAAGGTCATCACCGACCTCGAGCGCATCGGCGACGAGGCCACCAAGATCGCCCGCGTGGCCAAGGCGCTGCACGCGCGCGGCGCGGTGACCGTCAACCACTACGAGATGGTGCGCGGCATCGCCAACAATACCTCGGACCTGCTGCACGATGCGCTGGACGCCTTCGCCCGCAACGACGGCAAGCAGGCGCTGCAGCTGATCGCCCAGGACGCCGTGATCGACCACGAGTTCCGCTCGATCATGCGCAACCTGATCACCTTCATGATGGAAGACCCGCGCACCATCTCGGCCGCGCTGGACACGCTGTGGGTGGCCAAGGCCATCGAGCGCATTGGCGACCACGCCAAGAACATCGCCGAATACGTGATCTACGTGGTGGAAGGCAAGGACATCCGCCACACCAAGTCCGCCGTGCCGGTGGAAGACCTGCCCGAGCAAGCTGAGTAAATAGAACCAAATGGCATCTGACAAGACTACTGTACTGATCGTGGAAGACGAACCGGCGATTGTCGAGCTGGTGACGTTTTCGCTGCGCGAGGCGGGCTGGAACTGCTGCAACGTGCAAAGCGCGGGCGAGGCCTGGGACTTCATCCAGACCAAGACCCCGCAGCTGATCCTGCTCGACTGGATGTTGCCGGACTCGACCGGCCTGCGCCTGCTGTCGCGCATCCGCTCGGACCGTCAGTTCAACGACATCCCGGTCATCATGCTGACCGCCAAGAGCATGGAGGAAGACAAGCTGGCCGGCCTCAACAGCGGCGCCGACGACTACATCACCAAGCCGTTCTCGCCGCGCGAGCTGCTGGCGCGCGCCAAGGCGCTGTTGCGGCGCAAGGCGCCGGAGCACGCGCAGTCGACCATGCGCGCCGCCAACATCATGCTCGACCCGGTGTCGTGCACGGTGTCGATGGACGACCAGAAGATCGACATCGGCCACGCCGAATACAAGCTGCTGAAGTTCCTGCTGGCGCATCCGGAACGGGTGTTCTCGCGCAGCCAGCTGCTGGACAAGGTGTGGGGCGACCACGTGGTGATCGAGGAGCGCACGGTGGACGTGCACGTGCTGCGTCTGCGCAAGGCCTTGAAAGAGGCCGAACACCTGATCAAAACCGTGCGTAGTGTAGGCTACATGCTGTCGGAAAAAAACTGAGTTTCACATGAATCCAAAACTGGTGTTCTGGGTGCCTGCCGCGCTGCGCACCGCCTTGATCCTGGCGGGTTGCTGGCTGGCGGGCTGGATGTTCGGCTGGACGACCGGGCTGGTGCTGGCGCTGCTGTCGATGATGGCGCTGGTGTTCACCCAGCTATCCTACCTCTACCAGCTGAGCAACTGGATGGACGACCCGCGCAGTGCCAAGCTGCCGGACGGCTGGGGCGAGTGGACCAACATCTTCTCGCGCCTGTACCGCATGCGCCGCGACGACGAGAAAAACCAGGCCGAGCTGACCGAGTGGCTGGCGCGCTTCCGCCAGGCCATGCACCTGCTGCCGGACGGCGTGGTCATCATGGACGACGTGCTGTTCCTGGAGTGGTGCAATCCGGCCGCCGAGCAGCACCTGGGCCTGAGCAATGAGCGCGATAAGGGTATGCGCGTGACCAACCTGGTGCGCAACCCGGACTTCATGGATTACATCATCCTGGGCCGCTACGACCAGCCGCTGACCATCAGCTTCCGCGAACGCAAGCTGATCGTGCACATTATCCCGTTTGAAAACCGGCGCCAGATCCTGGTCACGCACGACGCCACCGAAACCGAGCGCATCGAGGAAATGCGGCGCGACTTCATCGCCAACGCCTCGCACGAACTGCGCACGCCGCTGACGGTGATCGTCGGCTTCCTGGAAATCGCCGCGCAGGAAGGCCTGGACGCCGCCACCCGCGCCTCGCACCTGAAGCTGATGACCGAGCAGGGCCACCGCATGCAGCACCTGATCGAGGACATGCTGACCTTGTCGCGGCTGGAGTCGGTCGACTATCCGATGCGGCCGGAGCCGGTGGATGTCGGCAAGCTGCTGGACCAGGTGGCGCGCGAGGCGCGGGCGCTGTCGACCGGCAAGCATGACATCACCGTGTCGGTGAACGGCCCGAACGTCATGGGGTCATACGAAGAGCTACACAGCGCCTTCGGCAACCTGGCATCCAACGCTGTGCGCTACACGCCGGCGGGCGGCAAGATCCATTTGGTGTGGAAAGAGTTTGATGGCGGCGTCAAGTTCATGGTGGAAGACACCGGCATTGGCATCAGCCCGGAACACATCTCGCGCCTGACCGAGCGTTTCTACCGCGTCGACAAGAGCCGCTCGCGCGAAACGCAGGGCACTGGCCTGGGGCTGGCCATCGTCAAGCACGTGCTGTTGCGCCACAGCGGAACGCTGCAGATCAAATCGGAAGCGGGCAAGGGCAGCACCTTCATCGTCTGCCTGCCGAAGACCGCGATCGTGCAAGCGCAGCCGGAGCTGCTGCACGGTTAATCGCGCAGATCGGCCGGCACCTTGCCGCCGTTCTGCGCCAGCTTGGTCATCACCTGGCGGTGCAGCCAGACATTCATGCTGGCCGAGTTCTCCATGTCGCCGGAATAATGCAGCTCTTGCGCGAGTTGCTTGCGCGCCTGCAGGCTGCTGTCCAGATCCAGCAATTTCAACAAATCCAAGATCGAACTGCGCCAGTTGAGAGGCTGGCCGGCGTGTTGCGCCTTATCGTTGAGGATGGTTTCGACGTCGACATCCGTCAACTGCACACTGTCCGGCGCTTGCGGCTGCGATACCGGCTGAGGCGCCTGCGGTGCGGACGGCTGGCGGCGGCACCATGGTCCCTTGCGGCGCCTGCGCTACCGCCGGGTGGGAAGCAGGGAAAATCTTGTGAAAGATATTGCTGAGGATGCCCATTACTTCTCCTGATCAAAAAACGCCACGACCTTCTCGACCACGCCGGGCGCATGCTGCTCCGCCGTGGCGGCGATTTCGTCGACTTGCGCCGGCGTGATTTGCGCGGTTTGCTGCGGCGTCACGCGCGGGTGGCGGTCCTCGCCAAATTCGCCAATGCTGGCCGCCAGCGAGAGCACCATCTCGTGGCTGACGTTGCTCAGCAAGCGATTGACGATATCGGCGCGCTGGTCTGGGCTGCTCAGCAAGAACAACTGGCTGAGGGTGTGGTGTTCTGATTGCGTATCGATGGCGGCGGTCATGTTGGCTCCTTGAGGTCTACGAGAACAACTTAACCGCGCGGCCGGACCACGTCTGTACGGGCGCTAACGCTGCCCCCGGCGGTGACAAAGCGCGTATTTTTCGGCTTTGCAACATGCTATGCTGGCTTGCGATTACTTCTATGTTGTAGCCCAGCAAATGCACATACAGCCGCAAGCCGCGCGATTTCAGGCGGAAAGCACCATTGACGGATTCAGAGTCGTCATTCCGGCCAGTAGAAACTGGTTCAGCATCCTGTTTTTTGGCGCGTGGCTGTGTGGCTGGGCAGTCGGCGAAACCAGAGTGGCCGGACAGCTACTCGACCCCGTGAATAAGCCGGCGACTGCGTTCTCGCTGTTCTGGCTAATCTGCTGGACGCTCGGCGGTATCTACGTTTTCGGCTCCATTCTGTGGCAGTTTGCGGGCAGGGAAGTATTGACGGCCAACTCCCTGGCGCTGACATATCGGATAGAGATGTTCGGCGTCGGAGTAAATCGCTCGTACAGCGCATCCGACATCAAAAATCTGCGCACCACGGAATACGCGGTAGCACCGAACTGGAGCCAGCGCGGCACCTTCCCGCCGCTCTTCGGCTCCGGACGCGGCCTCATCGCCTTCGATTACGGCACCAGAACAATCCGCATCGGCTCGTCGCTGGAAGAGGCAGAAGCCAAAGCGCTCCTCACCAGCCTGCTGCCCCATCTGCCCCGCCAGATAGGAGATTAACGCTGGTTGCCTGTTAATTTGTCATCGCAGCGGGTTGGTTGCTGTCTTGTGTCTGCGACTGCTTCCGGCCAGAAGCCGCCTGTTGAAAAACGAAAGACGATTTATACATGCTGAGTCTTGAAGATAATAAGTGGCAAGAACTCCACGGAGGTTACAGAGTTCCATATGATGTTTCGGTAGCCTTACGGTCTATGCAGGGCGGAATAAATGTATGGGATGTGCGAAGACAACACTGTGCGTTACGTGCAGGCGTATAATTTCCCCTACAGGTGAAAGCTAGCGATATAATATTTTTTTTGCATTGTTAAATTGGCAGCATGTCGACTACAACTACGCCCCTTTTGCAATTTTTTTATAATCTGTTTCATGGACTGCGAGAGGTAGGTGTGCTACTCATAGCGTTAGCTCCGATGGAAGGGGTGTTGGCGGATCACAAACCCCTCTTGGACTCAAGTATTTTATGGTTTTTCGGTGCAGGCATTGTCGTGTACGGTATCGCTGCCTTTAGCGAAGCTCGCATTATGCGAGAGGTTTTGAAGCACAAGCCAGAGAAGGAGGCATAGTATGCAGTGGCCAGGTGATAATGTTGTATTGCTTCTGTTTGGTATCTTAGCTATAGCCGTCATTGGCATGCTAGCCGCGCTCTGGAGCGTGCCGAGGCATCTTAATAAGCTGAATCAGAAAAGTTCACAAAAAGATGCGGCCGAACCTGTAAAGCAAGCAAACACTACGCCCGCGGATATTAATAATGTCCTGGTAGCAATTGCTCAGTTAAGCCGAACTGCTGAGGCGCATGCATCCTCAGATGCCATCCTGAAGGTGCTGACAAGGGGACAGAATGAACCGGGCCCCTTTAACGTCCGATGATTTGTCAATTTAGCAATGAAACGGCGTCTCAACGGATGATGCATGTCTGGCACCCGGCTCCGAAAAACACGTGTAATAGCGCGTTTTCATTTACAAAGTTGAAGAAGCGCACGCGTCTCGTCAACGTCTGCAATGGGGTGCGGATTGCCGCCGGAAGCAGTAGCGTTACTGGCGCCGTGATTACAGCGTTGGCAAAATGGTGAAGGCGTCGCTGACGGATGTTGTGTCTTCGATGGCGACGTTGTCGACGCGGGCGGCGGGTGGGCCTCGGTGGCTCCAGGCGATAATGGCTTCGATAGCGGCGGTGTCGCCGTCCACCAGCGCTTCCACGGAGCCGTCGCTGCGGTTGCGGACCCATCCACGCAAGCCGAGCTTGATGGCTTGCTGTTCGAACGAGGCGCGGTAGTAGACGCCCTGGACCCGCCCGGTAATCTGCAATCGCTTTGCCATTGCTTTTCTCCTTAGTGTTGCGCGGCAAACGGCGCCAGCGCTTGCGCGGCGGCGGCGGGGCTGAGGGTCGCCGCTTGCAGCGGCTGCATGGCGCGCGCTATGTCGGTCTGTCGCGCGGGATCGGTCACTATCGCCTGGTTGTCGGCCATCGAGCGCAGGATTTGGGTGGTGATGCGGTCCAGCGCGGGACGGATGGTGTTGGCCAGGTCTGGCGCGTCGGCAAAATGGCCGGCCTGTTGTGTCTGCCATTTGGCGAACAGTTCGCGTTGCACGGTTTTGGACGCTTCGATTTGCGCGCGGAAGACGGATTCAATCCAGGCGGCCGGCAAGCCCATGGCGCCGCCCTGGCGTACGGCGGCCTGGATCACCAGCGCTTCGCGCGGCAGGTCTTCGATGTTTCCCTGCACATTCCATTTGGCGCGCGCCACGGCTTCCGCCAGCAGCAGGCGCTGGTCGATGGCCTGGCGCAGAGGTTCCAGTGACTTTTGTAAGTCCGGCCCGCTGCGGTCGCTGGTGGCGCCGCTGTCGCCTTGTGGATGAGCGCTGCCCGCCAGTGCCGGCGCCAACGGCGTCAGCAGCAATAGCGATAGCAGTAGTTGAGCCAGGGGGCGGAACGGGGCGGGCATCGGTCAGCCCCGTGCCTGGAACGATTCGAGTTCCTTGATGCGCTGCTTGGCGCGCTCCTGCATGCAGCCGCTGTACATCACGTTACGGATGGTGCCGCCTTTCCATTTGTCGTATTCGGCCTGGCAGTCGGCTTCGCGGAACTTCACCCACAGGCGCTGCGCGTCGACCAGCTTGGTTTTGGTCGAGGCGTCGTCCGCGCTGGCGAAGACTTTCAGCGTTTCCTGGTAGGTCGCGTTCAGCTGGCGCTCGACTTTCTGCTGCTCCTGCAGCGCGCACTGGTTGATTTCGATGGTGGAGCTGGCTTTGTCGCAGTCCAGCGCGTAACTGTGGCCGGCGCACGCGGCCAGCAGCAGGGGCATCAGATGTTTCATAAGGTGGCGCGTCCTTTCATGGCCAGCTGGCAGCTGTGCAGCACGTCTTCGTACGAGCGCGACACGTGGTCGGCGTCGGGGAAGACGCAGGTCTTGAGGTCGGGGTTTTCAAACGGGCTGGGCAGCAGCAGCGCGAATTGCTTGGAGTGCGGCAGGCGCTCGCGCATCTTGGCCAGCATCGCCGTCATCTGCTCGCAGTCGTTGAGCGGGTCGACGCTGATCAGGATGGTGATCGCCACCAGTTCGGGCGACGCGCCCGGGGGCGGCGCCGCGTCCAGTTCGTCGAAGTTGCGGCTGCGGGCGTCGATCTTTTGTTCGCGCAGGATGCGCACCAGGATCTCGGTGGCCAGCTCGGCGTACGACGAGCCGAGGCCGACGCTGAGGACCACGCTGCCAGCCGGCACGTCGAACGATCCCTGCCATTCGCCGGTGTCGGAGATGCGCTGTTCGCGCAACTGGCGGCCGATGCCGCCGGCGGCCAGCACGCTGTTGCGGCGGCGCTTCTTCCACCACCGGGGACTGCCGCTCAGCGCCTCGATCACGGCGATGATGGAGCCGGCCACTTTTTCCTCTTCCTGCGGCGTGATCGACTGGTCGCGCAGGTCAAAGCTGGCCAGGTGCAGCGCCGGCAGCAGCACCTTGTCGCAATATTCGGCCAGCGACTTGTGCTGCATGTAGCGCTTGGCGCTGGTGACGATTTCGTGCGCGTCGCCGGACAGCGCGCGCTGGTAAAAGTTCTGCGGCATGGTCAGCGCCGGCAGTTCGCCGAACATGATTTCGAGCACCTTCAGCGCGCGGATGTAGCGGCCGGCCACCACCAGGCACAGCGTCAGCGGCGTCGACAGGACCAGCCCGACCGGGCCCCAGATCCAGCTCCAGAAAATCGCCGCCACCACTACCGACAGCGGCGACAGCCCGGTGGTGTGGCCGTACAGCTTGGGCTCGATGGTCTGGGCGACGATGATTTCCACCGCCAGGAACAGGCCCAGCGTCATCAGCGCCAGCGACCAGCCGGGATCGACCGCCGCCGCCAGCACGGTGGCGCACACCGCCGCCATCCACACGCCAACGTAGGGGATGAAGCGCAGCACGGCGGTCATGGTGCCCCACAGCAGCGCCTGGCCGAGGCCCAGCAGGCTCAGGCCCAGCCAGATCGCCAGCCCGGTGGCGATGTTGACCAGAAACTGCGAGATGAAGAAGCGCGACAGCCGTTCGCCGGCGTCGTTGACGGCAATCGTGGTGGCGCGCAAATCACCGCCGCCGGCCAGGCGGATGAAGCGGTCGCGCAGCGATTCATGTTCCAGCAGCACGAAGATCAGCACCACGAACACGATGCCGGCGGTTTCCAGCGGCGGCCACACGGACGAGGCCACCTTGGCCAGCAGCTGGAAGGGCTTGAGCGCCGGCTCGTGGATTTCCACCAGCACCGGCGTCTTCACGCTGCCGTCGCTTTGCAGCACCGGCGCCGTGCCGTTGCTGTTGTCGCCGGTGAAGTGCTCGATCAGCTGGCCGGCCGGACCGCCCAGGCTGCCGAGGGTGCCGCGCGTCAGCTCGTCCAGCGTTTCCAGCTTGCTGGCGATGGTGTCCTGGTACTGCGGCAGGCTGGCGCCCATCATGCCGACCTGCTGCACGATGACCGCGCCAATGGCCAGCAGCGCCACCGTCACCACCAGCACGCCGGTGCAGACGGAGGTGGTTTGGCCCAGGCCGAGATGGCGCAGGGCGCGCACGAACGGCGCGATCAGGAAGCTGAAGATGAAGGCCAGCGTGATGGGGATCAGCACGTCGCGGCCGAAGTAGAGCAGGGCCAGCACCGTGGCTGTGCCGACCAGTCCGGCTACGGCGCCGGGTAGCGTGCGGGAGGTAAG
Source organism: Duganella sp. 1224 (assembly GCF_013408245.1). Classification (GTDB taxonomy): domain Bacteria; phylum Pseudomonadota; class Gammaproteobacteria; order Burkholderiales; family Burkholderiaceae_D; genus Rugamonas. The sequence goes on along the minus strand of NZ_JACBYS010000001.1, from coordinate 2,281,194 downwards.
GGAGTCAGACACCGTCTATCCTGGCAGGGTAAGTGAAGGCGATAAAGTGCACCGTGTTGAGCGCGATGTGGACCAGTATGCTGGATTCGATGCGCTGCGTGCGTTGATAAGCCCATGCGTAGCCGAGGCCGGCAATCGTCGCGAGTATCGCATAGCGCGCTCCGCCGCCGAGGTGGGCGGCGCCAAACAGCAGCGCCGAGGCCGCCACCGCCAGCCACGGTCCCCAGCGATAGCGCCGCAACGCTGCCGCCAGCCGGGCCTGCAGCAATCCGCGGAAGAACGCTTCCTCGGCGATGACGGTGAACAGCAGGTTGACGGCGACGAAGCTGAGCGTTTGCGGCGGGAATTTGAGGTCGACGCCGACCACGCCGGCCGCCAGCGCGAAGCCCAGCGTGGCCGCCACCGTCACGGCCAGCACCGGCGCCGTCTGGCGCAGCACCGGGGCCAGTTCGGCGCGCGAGGTCATGCGCTGGCACAGCCAGGCCAGCAGGATCAGGCCGACCGCGCCCTTGTCGAAGTTGGCGTACTGCGTGAAGGGCAGGGCGCCGGGCGAGAGTTGCACGTGATCGATCAGCACCGGGTTGTTGAAGCCGGGCAGCTTGTGCATGGCCAGCGCAAGCGACAGGACGATGACCACCGCCAAGGCCAGCGCGCGCAACGGCGCGCCGCGCGCGGCGGCGTTGACGGCGGCAGCGGCTGCGGTGGAGGAGCCGCCGCGCGCGGCCAGCCAGGCGGCGCCGGCCAGCAGGCCCAGCGACAGCAGCGCGGGCCAGTGCAGCACGCCGCCCAGCAGGCCGGCAAGCAGCGCCGCCGCAAACAGCGGCGCCGGCAGCAAACGGTGGAGCCAGACGGCGACCAGCGCGCCGGCCAGCAACAGGAAAGTCAGCAGGACAGGAATCGGCATGAAGCGAGCGAAGCAAAAAGGCTAATGTTTCCCTTCATCATATCACTTCGCCCCGTATCGATTTAGAAGCGGTAGATCAGCGCCGTCATCAGCATCGGCGTGGTTTTGCGGCGGGTGAGCGGGCTGTCGGCGGCGTCGCCGGTCAGGCGGTCGACGCCGACCGCGCTGCGCACCGACCAGTTGGCGTCCAGCACGTGGTTCCAGTGGACGCCGGCGCTCACATGCTCGAAGCCGCCGCTGGCCTTGTATTCGCGGTAGCCTGAGCGGGCGCTCTGCGTGGCGGTGACGCCAAAGTAAGTCTGCATGCGCTTGTTGTCGGCATAGACGGCCGAGGCGCCAAAGCCGATCTGGTCGGTGCTGTCGGTGTACAGCGCAGTGCTCATGCCCAGCGCATAGCTGGCGCCGTACGCGCGGTGGCCGATGTTCTGCCTGGTGGTGAAGGTGAGGCCAACGCTGCCGAGCTGGTAGCCGGCGCTCAGCACCGCTTGCGCCGAGCCGTCGATGTCACCCATGCCGCGCAGGGCGTCCGAGCCGGAGAAGTAGCCCTTCTTGTGGTCGTCGCGGCCGCCGTCATAGCCCAGCGCCGCGCTCAGCGTGAAACCGCCGACCTTGGCCTGGTAGCCGATGCCGCGCTGGGCGCTGAGGAAGACGCCATTGCTGTAGGTGCGTTCCAGGATCGGCAGCGGCAGAACGCGGCGCTTGTTGGCGCCGGCGTATTCCGGCACGTAGGCCAGGCCCAGGCCGGCGGTGAAGCTGTCGCCGTTGGCGGGTGTGTCGGCCGCGTCGGCAGCAAAGCTCTTGCCGCTGAAGGCGCAGAGGGACAGAAGGGTAAGCGTGATGGCGTGGCGCATGGTGGTGGTTCCCGGTCAGTGGTCCGCCGGCGCGGGGGGCCGGCGCAGACGGGCGGAAGTTTCCCAGTTACTATGGCACGACGCCACCGGCGCAGCTGAAGTATCATTTGTCGGAATCTTTGGTATCGCCCGTTGCACTTTGGAGCCGACTATGTCCCTGACCTTGTATTACCATCCGCTGGCCTCGTTCTGTCACAAGGTGTTGATCGCGCTGTACGAGAACGGCACCGCGTTCGACAAGCGCATCATCAACCTCGGCGACGCCGCCGACCGCGCCGAGCTGGAGTCGATCTGGCCGCTGTGCAAGTTCCCGGTGCTGCGCGACCACGCGCACGTGCGCGACGTGCCGGAGACGTCGGTCATCATCGAGTACCTGGACCGCCACTACCCGGGCGCGGCGCCGATGATCCCGGCCGAGTGGGACGACGCGCTGGAGGTGCGCCTGTGGGACCGCTTCTTCGACAATTACGTGCAGGGGCCAATGCAGACCATCGTCGACGCCCACCTGACCGGCCTGAGCTGCGACCAGACCAGGGAGCGCACCAAGCTCAAGACCGCCTACAAGATGATCGAGAAGCGCATGGCCACGCGCGGCTGGATGTGCGGTGAACGCTTCAGCCTGGCCGACTGCGCGGCGGCGCCGGCGCTGTTCTATGCCAGCACGCTGGTGCCTTTCCCGGAGGAATACCATCATTTGCACAGCTACTTCGAGCGGCTGGTGACGCGGCCGTCGGTGCGGCAGGTGCTGGAGGAGGCCAAGCCGTATTTCTCCATGTACCCGTTTGTGCAGGATATCCCCGAACGCTTCCTGTAAGCGCCTTGCCGCACAGTGCGGCGGCACGGATGGGGGAATGATGTGCTTTCCCGATCACGAAAGGACATCCCATGGACCATCCGAATTCTTCGCGTCGCGCGCTGGTGGGCGCGGCGGCCACCGGCTTGCTGGGCGCCGCCATGGCGCCGGCCGGGGCGCAGAGCGGCGCCGCCGAGGGCGCCCCGATGCCGCCCAAAAATCCGCTGGACGCCTACCCGGCGCCGCCATTCCCCAAGCAGCAGCAACCGTGGCCCGGCCTCACCAGCAAGATGACGCCGCGCCCGGATCATGGCGAAACCAGTTACAAGGGCTCCGGCCGGCTCAAGGGCCGCAAGGCGCTGCTGACCGGCGGCGACTCCGGCATCGGCCGCGCCGCCGCCATCGCCTATGCGCGCGAGGGCGCGGACGTGGCCATCAACTATCTGCCGGCCGAGGAGGCCGACGCGCGCGAGGTGGTGCAGCTGATCCGCGCCGAGGGCCGCAAGGCGGTGGCGATTCCGGGCGATATCCGGGATGAGGCCTTCTGCAAGAAGCTGGTGGCCGACGCCGCGCGCGAGCTGGGCGGGCTGGATATCCTGGTCAACAACGCTGCCCGCCAGTTCTCGCACGACTCGATACTGGACATCACCACGGCGCAGTTTGACGAGACCTTCAAGACCAATGTGTACGCGATGTTCTGGATCACCAAGGCGGCGATACCACTGCTGAAGGCGGGCGCCACCATCATCAACACCGCCTCGGTCAACGCGTATGATCCGGGCGAGAACATCATCGACTACGCTGCCACCAAGGGCGCCATCATGATTTTCACCAAGGGGCTGGCCAAGCAGCTGGCCAGCAAGGGGATCCGGGTGAACGCGGTGGCGCCGGGGCCGTTCTGGACGCCGCTGCAGGTGACCGGCGGCCAGCCGCCCGACAAGCTGCCGCAGTTCGGCGCCGACACGCCACTCAAGCGGCCGGGCCAGCCGGCCGAGCTGGCAGGCGTCTACGTGCTGCTGGCGTCGAATGAATCCAGCTATGCCACCGGCCAGGTGTATGCCGCCGTCGGCGGCAACGGCGGGCCATAACCGTCGTTGCCGGGCAAGCGGGACGGGCCGCCGCTGCGGCCCAGGTAACGCAAGCGTCTTGACAGCGCTTGCGACGGCAACTAGCTCTTGTTCCCTTCGTCGGCACTCTGCATCGACGCCGCCTGCGGGAAGGCCTGATTCTGCGCGGCGATATTGGCGAAGCGGCTGGCCTCGTCCGCCAGATGCTGGCCGGCGGCCTTGCGGCCGGCGTCCGCCAGCTCGGTGGCGGTGCGCGCGGTCTGCGGCACGTGCTGCTGGGCCACGTTATTGATTTCCGCCTGGAAGTCGGTCGCCAGCTTGGCCAGCTGCTGGTGATAGCTCTGCAGCTTTTGCAGCAGCGCGGTGGCCTGCTGCGGCGTGGCGTCCGCGCTGCGTTCCGATGGCGGCGTCAGCACAGCGCGTTGCATCGCCGCCGTCGACTCGTCCAGCCATTCACGGCTGAATTGGACGTTGACCTCCGACAATTGGCGCAGCGAGCGCAGGACCGCCTGGCTGAGGTCGGCGTAATAGTCGATGCGGGCTTCCGCGTGGTTGCGTGCTGCCGGGGACAGCGTTTCTACAAACGAGTTCATAAGCTTGCTCCTGATGGGTGGGGGCCAAAAGAGGGCGGATTGCGAGCGGGGGCGCGGGACGTTCTGGCCATGCGTCCCATGCCGTTATCATCGCAAATGTCGCCGCTTTGTGGCACTCCTGAGCTTGGCGGAACTATTTGTTTTCTTTATTCAACGGATGGCGACGGCCGTGGCAGGAGCAGCAGCTGTTTCTGGCGGCCGTTGATGAAGCGGATGCCGCTTGCATCGAAGTAGGCATCCTCCTCCAGCATGATGTTGACCGGCTCGCGCCAGCCGGGAATCTCGGCCGTGTTGCTCAGCTCAATCGAGTAGGCGGTGCGCGGCCGCAGCAGCTCGTCGCCGCTGCCCGGCACGCCGTTTTGCGCGTCCCACATGCCGATGGCCGGGCCGGCCGCGTGGCCGTGGTAGCCGATCGGATGGCTGTAGATGGTCGGCCGCAGGCCCTCGGCCTTGGCCTGCTGGAGCGCCGCCGCCAGCATGGCGTTGCCGCTGCGGCCGGTCTGGAATTGCGCCAGCAGGATGTCCTGCACGCGGTTGGCGCCGGCGAAGGCCTTGCGCAAGGCCTCCGGCGCGGCGGTTTCGCCCGGCTTCAGGACGTAGGCGTGCTGCTGGATGTCGGTGTTCAGGCGCAGGTAGGTGATGCCGATGTCGACGTGCAGCAGGTCGCCGGGAATGATCACGTTGGGATTGGCGCGGTTGGGGTCCTGGCGCTGGATTTCCACCGACGGATGAAACCAGGTGTCGTAGCCCAGGTCGCGGATCTTTTGGCGGAACCACCACACCACGTCGTCGGTGGTGGTGATGCCGGGCGTGATCACGCGCTCGGAAAAGCCTTCCTCGATGATGTTGTGGGTGGCGTGGACCAGTTGCGGATAGATCTGCATCTCGCGCTCGGAGCGCGTTTCCAGCCAGCGCACGGCCAGCGGTTCGGCCGACACCACGCGGCTTTTCAGCGGCGCCGGCAGCGCCGCCAGCAGCTCGGCGTAGTCGGTCTGGTCGATGCCGTCGGCATGGCCGAAGTGGGTCGAGGTGTTGATGCCGATTTTCTGCGGATTGCGGGTCTGGATGATGTCCACCAGCGCGTCCCACTGGTTGGGGAATTTCTTCTTGTCCCACAGCGGCTTGATGCCGCCGACGTCATAGCGCGCCACCGCCAGCTGCTCCACCTTGCCGCTGCGGGCGTCGCGGTAGAACACCAGGATGGTGCGGCGGCGGGCGTTGAGCCACTCGGCCGGCAGCATGGTCTTCAGCACCGGGTCCTCGTTGTATTCGCGCGAGACGACCACCCACATATCGATGCCGGTTTGCGCCATCATCTCCGGCAGCAGGTGGTCGAGGCGGTCGGCCAGCAGTTCGTTGATGACGGCTGCCTGCGCGCGCAGCGGCAGCACCTGGGCCTGGGCGTGCGCGGATGTCGCCAGCAGCAGGGCAAAAGCGAGGAGGAATTTTTTCATGCCCCCGATAGTGCTGCGGGTTTTTGGCAATGTCAACCAACAATATTTATAATGCCTGTTGCTTTTGCTAAGGAGAGAACATGGCAGCAATTTCGGTCTTTTATCTGCACGGTGGTCCGGGGCTTGGTCCGGTGTTTGAGCGCGCCCGCTATCCGGAGGCGTCGAATGTCCACTGGTGGCACCAGCCGGTGACCAAGCCGTGCGCGGAGCGTCCCTACCGCGACCTGCTGGAAGCGACGCTGACCGAATTCCGCCGCGTGGCCGCGGAAGCCGGCCAGCCGCTGACCGTGATGGCCAGTTCCTTTGGCGCCCATCTGGCGGTGCACCTGGCGCGTCACGTGCCGCAGCTGATCAAGAACATCGTGCTGCTGGCGCCCACCTTCAACCCGGAGCAGGCCGCGCTGCGCCTGGCGCGCCGCGCCTTCCGCGTGCACACCGACCACCAGCACGCCGGCAAGCTGGCCACGGCGCTGGCGATGTACGAGGAAGACCCGGGCCGTCCGCGCTTCTGGGACGTGTTCGGCGCACTGTCGCTGCTGCCGGACGTGACCGACCTGTATTTCGGCCCGCATGGCGGCGCCGAGGCGGCGCGCTCGTTCTCGGAACTGATCCAGCAGCCGGGCGCCTTCGACGGCCCGACCTCGGTGGCCACCTCGGACGACTTCTCGGCGCTGGACCACACGCCGGCGCGCAGCGCGTTTGACGGCCCGGTGTCGGTGCTGTTCGGCGCCTACGATCCGATGATCGACGCCGAACAGGACCGCGCCGTGTGGGAGATCATCTTCCCGCAGGCTGCCTTCTTCAAGGTGGACACCGGCCACTTCCCGCTGCTGGAGCTGTCGCTGGAGCAATGCCTGGCCCCCGCTTAAGGCGGGCTGGCCTTGTCCTGCTGGATCAGCCGCGCCAGCTGTGACTGCGGGCCGACTGCGTCCAGTGTCATGATTTTGTCGGCGGGGATGGTTTGCTCAAGCGGCCCGTGCCAGTCGTTTTTGCGCCGGCTGACCACGCGATTGCCGGGTTGTCCGTTGGGCTGCTGGTAGGACTGGATGTAGTACACATCGCCGAGCCTGATATAGGCCGGCGTGGCTTCCAGCAGCAAGCCGTAATACACCTGACCATTCACCAGTTGGACGCTATACCAGCCGCCGAGCGGTCCCGGCGTGATCACCCGGGCGCTGTTGTTGAGCCAATGGCTTACGGCCAGCGCCGCCAGCGCCGCTGCTGCCACCAGTCCCGCCAGCAGCGCGCCGGTCAGCTGCCAGGTTTTCCAGCCGCCTGTTGGGGTGACGGGGCGTAATTCCATGCCGTCCATTTTCATTTGCCGTGCTCCCGGATAGCTAACGGTGTCGTCGATGTGCGCGCTCATGCTGGTTGCTCCAGGTTAAATTGGCGTCGCTGGCGGCGCTGGCGCTGCAACAGCACCAGCATCACGCCGGCCAGACTCATGGCCCAGGTGGATGGTTCAGGCACCGCCGTGACAGCCACCGATCCGATCACATAGCGCAGGCCGAAGCCGCCGCTGGCGCCGCCATAGGTGGTGAGCGCCGTGGCAATTTCCAGGTCCTGCGCGCCGGCGCCGAACTGGCCAAGGTCCAGCGTGCCATCGCTAAAGAAACTGGCGGCCTCGCCGGCGTTGCTGAAGGTCTGCGTGTAGAGCAGGGTGCCGTGGCTGTTGACGCTCAGGCTGAACGCGTCAAAGCCGCTATTCAAGGCAAACGTCGACAGCCAGCCCACCACCAGGTGGCCGGCCTGCGTGGTCTGGAACTGGAATTGGCCGCTGGCCAGGTAGGTCTGGCTGCCGCCGGCCGGCACGGTATCGGCCGAATACGACGCGCCCAGGACGCCGCTGCCGTGCACCACGCCATCTGCCAGCGCGGCCGCCACGTTGCCGGCTCCGGCCAGCAAGGTGGCACTGTCGCCCGGATCGCCGGTGACGCGCGACAGCACTTGCGGCGTATACAGCGTCGACAGGTCATGCTGCGCCGCGCCGTCGCCGCCGTGGCCCGCCTGGGTGTTGGCGTAGAGGTAGCCGCTGGCGCCGCCCACCGGTGCCGTGGCCTTGGCGCTGGAGAGCGTGTGCGCGCCGTCGCTGGCGATGCTGATGGCGGTGACGCTGCCGCTATCGCCGCGGCCGGACGCGGTCGCCGCGATGGTGCCGTGTCCCACGCCCTCGGCCTGCGCCAGCGCGCTGATCTGACGGCCTTCGGCCTGGCTGGACGCCAGGCTGGTGCCGCCGCTTTGGTTGCTGCGCGCCAGTGCATAAGCGTCGGCATCGCCGTAGCGCTGCGCCGCATTGCTGTAGCCGCCAGAGGCCACCGCGCTGGCGCTGGCCGACGTGGGCGCGACCACCGTGGCGTGTGCCGTTGCGTTGCCGCCCACGCCGTAGGTGCCGGGATGCGCGCCGCCAGCGCCGCCGATGGCGGTGGCGCTGCCCACCGCGCTACCGCTGGTGTGCAGCAGCAAGCGGCTGTCGGCATTGCCGCCTTGACTGGCAGGCGTCTCGCTCCAGCTGGCGCCGCCGGCGCCACCGCTGGCGTTCAACTGTACCTGAACGCTGCTGGCTTTGCTGTCGTTGAGGGTCAGCCAGGACTGCGCCATGCCGGCCTTGCCGTTGACGGTGCTGAGGTCGCCGCCGTAGGCGCTGCCCGCGTTGCCGCCGGCGGCGCTTTGGGTCAACGTGAGCGCGCCGTCGGTGCTGCCGCTGACGGCATTCTTGAGCACCGAGTCGGCGCCGTCGCCGCCGTTGGTGCCGTAATAGCCGGCCATGCCGGAGCCGCCGGTCTGTGTCAGGCGCAGCGCCACCGCGCCGCTGCCGGAACTGCCGTACACGCTGCTGTCACGGGCCACTCCGCCGGACGCCGCCTGCAGTACGCCGCCGGCGTTGGAGTACACATAGCCGCTGCCGCCGCTGACGTTCAGGGTGATGTCGACGCTGTTGGCGCCATTGCTGACACCGCGCACGGTGCCGCTGGCGTCGCCGCCATTGCCGCCGCTGCTGCCGCTACCGCCGTAGTAACCTCCCATGCCGCCGCTGGCGTTGGCGCTGATTTGCAGCGGCCCGACAGCGCTGGCGTCCAGCCACAGCGTGGCGTTGCCGCCTTTGCCGCTCACTCCGCTGGCGGTGCCGCCGCCGGCGCCGCCCGCCGCGCTGGCCGACAGCACCAGGCTGCTGGCCTGGCCGTCGTTCAGCACCAGGCTGGAACTGGCGTCGCCGCCATTGCCGGCGCTGCGATAACCATAGCCGCCATCGCCACCGCGAGCATTTTGGGTCAGCGACAACTGGCCGCTGGTGCTGCCGCCCACGGCGTTGTTCAGCGTGCCCGCCGCGCCATCGCTGCCGCGCGCGTCGGCCGCGCCATCGCCAGTGGCGCCGCCACCGGCGCCGCCGGTGATATCGGCGCGCACCGAAACATTGCCCGTGACCGAGCTGCCATAGGCGCTGGCGCTGGCGATACCGCCGGCGCCGCCATTGGCATAGCTGGACGAGCCGCCAGCACCGCCTTGCGCCAGCGCGAAGACGGCGACATCGCCGCCGGCGCTGGCGCCGCGCGCGCTGCTGCTGGCGTTGGCACCCGGCGCCGCCTGGCCGTTATAGGCGTAGCCGCCGGCGCCACCGATCGCGTAGCTGGTGACGCCGACGGCGCCGTTGCCGCGACCGTCGGCCAGCGCGGCGGCGGTTCCGCCAGTGGTTGGCGCGCGGTTGCCGTTGGCGCCGCCGCCGGTGCCGCCGGTGGCGCCGGCGTACAGGCTCAAGCTGGCAGCCTGCTGGTCGTCGACGGTGAGCGTCGAACTGGCATTGCCCGCCAGCCCGGACTGGCCGTTGTACGCCCAGCCGCCGGCGCCGCCGTTGGCTTGTTGCGACAGACTGAGGGCGCCGCTGGTGCTGCCCTGCGCGGCATTGTTGAGCGTGACGCTGGCGCCGTTGCCGGCCAGCGCGCCATCGGCGGCGTCATTGTAATAATTGTTGCCGCCGTTGCCGCCGGTGAGTGTCAGGCTGACGCTGGCGGCGCCGCTGGCCGACACGGCGCGTCCGCTGGCGCTGCCGCCGGCGCCGTTGCCGGCCTGTAGCGACTGATAACCGGTGCTGCCGCCGTTGCCCCCCGTGGCGCTGACCGTCAGCGTGGCGCTGTTGGCGCCGCTGGCCGACACTTCGCCGCCGGCACTGGCGGCGCCACCGTTGCCGTTGGCGCCGGTATTGTAGTAAGAGTCAGACTCGTTGGCGTTGCCGCCGCGCGCAGCACTGCTGCCGCTAACGTTGCCGTTGGCGCTCAACTGCAAGCGCGCGTCGGCGTTGCCGCCATCGGCGGGCGCGCCGTACCAGCCGGCTTTGCCGGCGCCGCCAATGGCCAGGCTGCTGCCGTTGACGCTGGCGCCGTCGCGGGTGGCGCTCAGCACCAGGGCGCTGCTGGCGTTGCCGGCATTGCCGGACAGTCCGCCCACGGCATTGGTGCCGCTGGTGCCACCACTGCCACCGGTGGCGCTGATGGCGCTGGTCAGTGCGCTGGCATCGCTGTCGATCAGCGTTAAACGCGATTCGGCGTCGCCACCGCGCCCGCCCTGGCCGGCGGCACTGTCGCCGCCGCGGCCGCCGTTAGCGTTCTGGTTCAGCGTCAGGCCGCCGCTGGTGTGGCCGCTGACCAGATTGACGGCTGTCGCCAGCGCGCCATCGCCGCCGCGGTTGCCGTAGTTGCCATAGCCGCCGCTGCCCCCGGTCAGGGTGGCGTTGAGCGTGACGTTGCCGCTGTCGGACTGGCCGGACGCGTGGGCCTGCGCGGTACCGCCATTACCGGCTGCCAATTGCGAGTCGTAGGCGCTGCTGCTCGTGCCGCCGCCACCGCCGACGGCGTAGGCCGTCACCACCACGCTGGCGCCGCCACTGGCGCTGGCCGTTGCCTGCGCCAGGCCCTGACCGCCAACCGCGCTATTGCCGCCACTGCCGCCAGTGGCGTTGCTGGAGACAGTGGTGTTGGCGCTGTTGCTGGCGCTGGTGATCGCCTGTGCGTTGGCGCCGCTGCTGCCGACGCCGACGCCGCTGCTGCCGCCAGCGCCGCCGGTGGCATAGGCGTACAGGGCCAAATCCGGCTGGCTGGCGTTGCTCAGGCTGAGTGTCGAGCTGCCGCTGCCCGCCTGGCCGGCGGCGCCGGCGCTGCTGTCGCCGCCCTTGCCACCGGCCGCGCTTTGGCTCAGGGTCAGGTTACCGGCTGCCGTGCCGCTGGCCGTGTTCACCATGCTAATGGCGGCGCCGTTGCCGCCGCTGGCGCCACCGTAGCCGTCGCCGCCGGCGCCGCCGGTGGCATTGCTGGTGGCGCTGGCCGCGCCGCCAGCAACGCTGGCACTGCTGATGGCACTGCCGCCGTTGCCGGCCTGCTGGCCGGCGCCATACGCCATGCTGCCCCTGCCGCCGGTGGCGGCGGCGCTGACGCTGGCCCAATTGGCGCCACTGGCTTGTCCCTGGACCACGCTGGTGGCGCTGCCGCCGTCGCGGGCCTGCACCGTGTCGCCGCCAGTCGGCGCGTTGCTGCCATGGCCGCCCACCGCGTTGCTGGCGGCGGACAGGCTGCCGGCGCTGCTGCCCACCACCGTCGCGCTGGCATTGCCGGCCGTGCCGATTTGACCGCTTGGCGTTGCGCCGCCGCCGTTGCCGGTGGCGCTGGCCTCCAGCGACAATGCCGCGCCGTCGCGCGTGGATGTGCCATTCAGCAGGACCAGGGCGCTGCCGCCGTTGCCGCCAGCGTTGCTGCCGTTGCCGCCAGCGTTGCTGCCGCTGCCGCTGGTGTTGGCGCCGCCCGCGCCGCCTACCGCGCGGACAGAAAGGGTGACAGCATTACTGCTGTTGTCGAGTAGCGTCAACTGGGACGAGGCGTTGCCGCCGTTGCCGCTGACGCCACCATCGCTGCGGCCACCGTTGCCGGCGTTGGCGTACTGTGCCAGCTGCAGGCTGCCGCCGGTGCTGCCGCTGACGGCGTCGAGCAGGTGGCTGTCGGCGCCCTGGCCACCACTGGCGCCGCCATAACCGTCGCCGCCGTTACCGCCTTGCTGCGTCACGCCCAGTTGCAGGCTGCCGGTGCTGGACTGAGCGCTGGCGCTGGCGCTGGCCGTGGCGCCATTGCCGCCGTGCTGGCCGGCGCCATAACCGTCGCCGCCGCTGCCGCCGGTTGCGCTGGTGTTGACGTAGACGTAGCCATTGCCGGCATTGGTGCCATCAGCGCTGGCGCTGGCTGTGGCGCCATGCTGGCCGCTGGTGTTGCTACCGCCATGATTGGTGGCGCCGCCGCCGTTGCCGCCGCGCGCGCTGCTGCTGATGTTCAGGTTGGCATTGTCGGCACGGCCGCTGGCGTTACTGGTGGCGCTGCCGGCCATCCCGGTCACGCCACTGTCGCTGTGGCCACCGGCGCCGCCATTGGCGCTGAGGCTGATGGCGAGATCGCTGGCGCTGTTGTCATTGACCGTCAGCGTCGAGCTGGCGTTGCCGCCGGCGCCGGCCGTGCCGCTGTCGCTGTGACCGCCACCACCGCCGTTGGCGGATTGCGCCAAGCTTAGATAGCCGGTCGTCGTGCCGCTGACTGTATTGTCCAGCAGGCTGGCGGCGCCGGTGCCGCCATGGGCGCCATTGATGCCCGCGCCGCCGGCGCCACCGGTCTGATCGTTGTTCAGGTAAAGCGCGCCCGCGCCGACCACGCTGCCGCTGACGCTGCCGCTGGCCGCGCCGCCGTTGCCGCCGCTGTTGCCGGCACCCGAACCGCTGCCGCCAGCGCCGCCGGTGACATAGGTTTGCAGGCTGAGCGTTTGATCGGCCTGGCCGCTGCTGCTGGCCGTGGCGTTGCCGCCGTGCTGACCGTTGCCGCTGCCACCGCCGCCGACGCTGCCGCCGGTGCCGCCGCTGCTGGTGGCGCTGCCGTTGACGTTGTAGCCGCCGGTCACGTGGAACTGGCTGCTGGCACTGCCGGCCTGGCCGGCCTGGCCGCCGGCGTAAGCGTTGCCGCCGTTGCCGCCACTGCTGCTGGCCGTGGCGGTGGTCTGGCCGCTGCCTGGTGCCGAGGTCAGCGTCAGCATGGCGCTGCCGTTGCCGCCGTTGCCGGCCACGCCGCTCTGCGTATCGCCACCACTGCCGCCGACGCCGGCCGCGCGCAGCGTGGCGCGGTTGCCGAGGTCGCCGCCCAGGGTCAGACTCGAACTGCCGGCACCGCCATGACCTGCTTGTGCACTGTCGCTGGCGCCGCCGTTGCCGCCGTATCCGCTCTGATTCAGATCGCTGGCATAGCCGGACACTGTCGCGCTGAGCGCGTTGTTGATGGTTGACTGCGCGCCTTGGCTGCCGCGCGCACCGGCCAAGCCGGCGCCGCCGTTGCCGCCGGTCTGCGTCAGATTAACGACCGTGGAATAGGCATCGCTGTGCACCGTACCGGTGCTGCTGGCTTCGGCGCCGGCGCCGCCCTGGTAGCCGCTGCCTTGGCCAACGCCGCCGCTGCCGCCTGCGCTGCTGATCGTCAGATAGCTGTAATAGCCGCCGCCATTGCTGATACTCAGATTACCGCTGGCATTGGCGGTGCCACCGGTGCCGCCGGCGGCGCCGAGGCCGGGCAGGGCGCCGGAACCGGCCGCGCCCGGCACGCCGGCGTCGCCGCCGCGTCCGCCCGCGGCCGATGCACTGAGGTAGCCGTAGCTGTCACTGACCAGGCCGACCGTGGCGTTGGCGCTGCCGCCGTTGCCACCGGCGCCGGCATTGCCGCCATTGCCGGCGGGGATGCCCGGCGCGCCGTTGCCCCCGTTGCCGCCGGTTCCACCGCTGGCAGTGGCGCTGGTGCTACTGTCGCTGCCGCCGGTATTGCTGGCGAGCGCGCTGCCGCCGGCGCCACCATTGCCACCCGCCGCGCCCGGGGTCGCGCCGGCTGCGCCGTTCACACCGTTGACGCCGTACTGGCTGACATCGGTGGCGTAGGCTTGGCTGACCGCCAGTGTCAGAAGCAAGGGGACCAGTTTGCGGGGTGGGCCTGGTGGAAGCATACGCATGGTGCAGACCTTTCTGTAGTGAGGGGTTGGTGTCTATATGACAATTTCCTCACTGTCGCAGGATTGGCCGGCGGCGTAAATGATGCAATTGCATCACAAGGATGGGAATACAAATTACCGCTGGGAAAGCCGGCATTCAGCCGGCGGCGGTCCTGGCGAAACGCGCCTCGATTTCCTCCAGCGTCTTGCCCTTGGTTTCGGGCAGCAGGAAGGCGGCGGTGAGGAAGTACAACAGCGTGGCGCCGGCCCACCAGAAGAACATCGTCGCGTAGCCGTATTCGCCCACCGTGGGCAGGAAGGTGGCGGCGATGGTGGTGGACACGAACTGGTTGATCAGCAGCGCCACGCTCATGCCGTTGGAGCGTATCCGGTTCGGCATCAGCTCCGACAGCGCCAGCCACACGCACACGCCGGGACCGACGGCGAAACTCGCGACGAACACGCACATCGCCGCCATCACCTGCCAGCCATGCGCCGCCGGCGGCACCGCCGCCAGGTCGGCGCGCTCGATGCGCAGCGGCGCGCGCAGGCCTTCGGCCGGATCGGCGAACGGATTCAGATGCAGCTTGCGGAAGAAGGCACCGATCACGCTGTCCGGCTGCACCGTGTCGTCGCGGCTCATGCGCAGCACCGGCAGCGCGGCGTCGTCGCTGCGGCGCGTCTGCACATTGGTGAAGGGGCCATACGAATACGCCACCGTCAGCTGCAGCGGCGCGCCGGCCGCCGCGTTGGCGCCGGCCGCGCTGCCGAACGATTGCAGCGTCTCGGCGTCCAGCCGCATGGCCATGCTGTCGGACAGGATGCGCGCCTGCAGCATCGGCCGTACGTCGCGCTGCGTGCCTTCGGCGCCGCGGAACAGCAGGCCGGCCGCCAGCAGCGCGGCGACGATGCCGCCGGTGCCCAGCATCAGCAGGAACTTGCGGCCCTTGCGGTCCACCAGCACCACCGCGACGATGGTCATCAGCGCGTTGACCACTTTCAGCACCACGTCGGCGCTGTTGGCGGTGGCGCCGGGCAGGCCGGCCTGATTGAGGATGTTGACCACGTAGGCCAGCACCGAGTTGATGCCGGTGGTCTGGTTCAGCGCCAGGATCAGGCAGGCCAGCAGGAAGGGCAGCACGTAGCGGCGGCTGAGCAGCGGATCGCTGGCGGCCGGGCCGGCGGTGACGGCCGGCGCCAGCGCCTGCTGGATCTCGCGCAGTTCGGCCTCCGCCTCGTCGGCCGGACGGGTGCGCAGCAGCGCCGCGCGGGCGGCGTCGATGCGCCCCTTGCGCGCGAGCCAGCGTGGCGACTCGGCCAGCAGCGCGCAGCCGGCGGTGAAGATCACGCCCGGCGTCAGGCACCACCAGAAAATGCTGCGCCAGGCGTGGTCCTTGGCGGCGAACACCGCGGCGGCGCGCTGGTCTTCGTTCAGGTGCTGGACGGCGGCGGTGGCGCTGTCCACCGCGTGCGCCTGCAGCAGGCCGATGACGGCGGCGGCCACCAGGCCGATGGTCAGCAGCAGCTGGAACAGCGCGGCGCCGCGTCCGCGCTGGCGCGCGTGCAGGCATTCGGCCAGGTACAGCGGCACGATCACGCCAATCAAGCCGCCGCTGACGCCTTGCAGCAGGCGGCCCAGCAGCAGCGGCAGGTAGCCGTCGGCCAGCGCGATCAGCGGGATGCTGAGCGTGAACAGCACGCCGGACAGCATCATCGCCCAGCGCCGGCCGATCCAGTCGGCCAGCGCGCCGGCAAACAGCGACGACAGCACGGACCCCAGCAGCACCGCCGCCACGATAAAACTCAGTTGCTGCGCGCTGAGGCGCCACGCCACCGAGGCGGTCGATTCCAGATAGGGCAGGGCGCCGGCGATGATGCCGACGTCGATCCCGTACAGCAGTCCACCCATCCCGGCGATGAACAACAAGAATCCCATGGCGCGCTTTTGCATCGAGTCTCCGGCTAGTTGGTGGTGAGGTCGATGGCTTCGCCTTCAATGAAGACGGCCACCGGTTGTAATGTTTTGTCGAGGACCACGATATCGGCCCAGGCGCCCGGTGCCAGGCGGCCGCGCGTCGTCTCGCCGAGATAGTCGGCCGGGTAGAGCGACAGGCGGTGGGAGGCGTCGGCCAGGTCCAGCCCCAGGCCGACAAAGTTACGCAAGGCCTGGTCCATGGTGAGCACGCTGCCGGCCAGCGAGCCGGTGGCCAGCCGCACGCAGCCCACGCATTTGTAGACGCGCTGGCTGCCCAGCGCGTATTCGCCGTCCGGCATGCCGGTGGCGGAGGTGGCGTCGGTCACGCCGTACAGGCGGGGAATGGCACGCAGGGCGGCGTGGATGGCGCCTGGTGCCACGTGCTGCAGGTCGGGGATGATCTCCGCGTACTCGGCGTGCGCCAGCGCGGCGCCGACGATGCCGGGCTGGTAGTGGTTCAGGCCCGCCATGCCGTTGTACAGGTGGGTAAAGCCGGCGGCGCCGGCGCGCAGCGCGGCCACGCCGTCCTCGTAGCTGCCGTTGCTATGGCCGATCTGCACGCGGATGCCGAGGGCGTTGAGTTGCGGGATCAGCGCCAGGTGGTCGGCCACCTCGGTGGCCAAGGTCATGGCGCGGATCGGCGCCAGCGCGTGATAGGCGCGCACCAGGTCCATGCTGCCGGGGACCACCGCGTCCGCCGGCTGCGCGCCCAGGCGGTGGATGCTGAGAAAGGGGCCTTCCAGGTGCACGCCCAGCATGCGCGCGGCGCCGGCCGGGCGCTCGGCGATGATCGGCCCCAGTCCGCGCAGCGCGCGCCGGATGGAGTTGTCGGTGGCCGTCATGGTGGTGCCCAGCATGGCGGTGGTGCCGTGCTTCGCATGCGCGCGCGCCACGGTGACGCCGGCGTCGCCGCCCTGCATGATGTCGGCGCCGGCCGCGCCATGCACGTGCAGGTCGATGAAGCCGGGCAGGATGGTCAGCGCGTGGTCTGCGCCGCTGTCTTCCCGGATGGCCTGGATGCGCTGGCCGAAAGCGATGCTGCCGTTGATCCAGCCGTCCGGGGTCAGTATGCGTCCACTCAGCACCGCGTCACTCCGCAATCAGCAGCTCGATGCCGGCGTCGCGCAGGCCGTCGCGGTATTCCGGGCTGATGCCGGCGTCGGTGATCACCGTGTGTACGCGGTCCAGCTGGACGATGCGGTGCAGGCTCACGCGCCCGAACTTGGAGGCGTCGGCCAGCACGATGATCTTCTTGGCGCGTTCCACCATCTTGTGATTCAGGCTGGCCTCCGCCTCGTGGTGGGTGGTGACGCCGAACTGCAGGTCAAAGCCGTCCACGCCGAGGAACAGCTTGTCGAAGCTGTAGGCCTGCAGGCAGGCCTCGGCCTGCGTGCCCTGGATCGACAGCGACTGCTTGCGCAGCAGGCCGCCGGTCAGGATCAGGTCCACGCCCGGCGCGTCGGCCAGCTCCCAGGCGATATTCAGGCCGTTGGTCATGACGGTGACGCCTTGTGCCTCGCGCAGGTGGCGCGCCAGCGAAATGGTGGTGGTGCCGGAGTCGATGATGATGTTGTCGCCCGCCTGCACCATGCGCGCGGCGTAGGCGCCGATGCGCGCCTTCTGTTCGTGATTGATGGCGTCCTTCTGCGGCACCGTGTGCTCGGTGGGCGGCGTGCGCGCCAGCGTGGCGCCGCCGTGGCTGCGCGTGGCCAGACCCTGGGATTCGAGCGCACTCAGGTCGGTGCGGATGGTCACCGCTGAAACGCCCAACTGCTCCACCAGTTCGGTGACCTGCACCGAACCGTGCTGGGTGAGCGCCTGCAGGATGGCGGCGCGGCGTTGACTGGTATGTCGCATTTTTTGCTATCAATCTGTCAAAAACGGCAGCTTAACAGATCGCGGCCGTTGCGCCAGCCGGCGCGCCGCTGCCGGCGGCGGCGTTGCGGTTGCAGGCGCGCGCGTATTGCGCCAGCAGGCGGCCGATTTTGTGCTCCAGCAGGGCGTTGGCGCTGGCCGGCAGCTGGCCCTGCAACACCTCCAGGTACTGCTCCGGCAGGTGCTGGCTGAGCAACGACAGCGGGATCTCCACGCCATCCAGGTTGGCGAACAGCCGCTCCACCGCGGCCGCCACCGGCGCCTCGCCCCAGTAGTAGCGGCAGCGGTCGCTCAGGCCGTAGCGGCGCAGCAGGCGCTGTTCGGCGCTGGTGCCGGGATAGTGCTTGGCCCAGTGCCTGGGCTGCGCCAGCATGGTGTCGTCCAGCACTCGCATCAGGCGCGAGGTGCGGCCGGCCGGGATCAGCTCTTCCTCGATGCCGCACAGCGCCGCCAGGCCTTCGCGCAGCGCGAAGGTGGCCGCCGGGCCGACCTTGAGGATGGCAAAGTGGTCGCGCACCATCTGGTGCAGCGCCGATTCGCGCTGGTAATCGGTGGAGTGGGCCTCGAACACGATGCCCGGCTGGCCGGCCACGAACGCCGACAGCGGCGCGGCCTGGGCGGCGTCGTAGTGCTGGATGCGGCTATGGTCGAAGTCCACGCCCGGCTGCACCACCAGCGCGATCACGCGGCGCCAGGCGGCGTGCAGGTTGCGGTCCAGGAAGGACTTGCGGTGCACGTCCAGCGTGCGGCGCGCCGCCTCCGGCGCGGTGACGGCGCCGGCCTGCGCCAGGTTGGCCTCGCCGCCGGGGATCGGCACCTCGGTGCCGATCACGTACACCGGCGGCGGCAGGCCGGCCAGCGCGGCCGCCTGCTCGGCAACGATGCACAGGCGGGCCGACCGTTCGGCGATCAGCTCATCGCTCAGGTAGGGCGCGTCGTCGGCGCAGCGCATCGAGCAATCGAGGTGGATCTTGTGGAAGCCGGCCGCCGCGTAGGCGGCGATCAGCGTTTCGGCGTGGTCCATGGCGGTGGCGGCATCCAGCGATTGCCAGGCGTTGGGGCCCAGGTGGTCGCCGCCCAGTACCAGCCGCTCCAGCGGAAAGCCCTGCGCCCGCGCCAGGTCGTGCACGTAGTCGCGGAACCGCGCTGGCGTCATGCCGGTGTAGCCGCCAAACTGGTCGACCTGGTTGGAGGTGGCCTCCACCAGCAGCACGGTATCGTAGGTCAGGGCGACCCGCATGGCGGCGCGCAGCACGCTTGGATGGCTGCAGCACACGCTGTACAAGCCGGCGGCGGCGCCGCGACGGTGGGCGGCAATGATCTGCTGGATGGGGGACAGGGCGTCGGTGGTGGACATCATCAATCGTTCAGTTGTTGGCGGATGAGGAGGGCGGCGCCGCGCGCGCCGCCGGCGTCGCCAAACACGGGCGGCAGCACGGGCGGCGTGCGGACGCCGGGGAACAGGTGGCGGGCAATGGCCGCCGGCAGTTTCTGGTACAGGTGCGCCAGTTGCGACAAGCCGCCGCCCAGCACGATCGCATGCGGATCGAGCGCCAGCACCAGGCTGGCCAGCGCGTGACCCAGCAGGTCGAGGTGCACGTCCAGCGCGCGCCGCGCCAGCGCCGAGCCGCCCTGGGCGTGAGCGACGATGGCCAGCGGCGTGTCGTCGCCGCCGCCGAAGTGACGGTACATGCGGCTCAGGCCCGGACCGGAGACATAGCGTTCCAGGCAGCCGCGCCGCCCGCACGGGCAGTCGTACAACGGCAGGCCATGCGGCGCCAGTTGTGCGGCCGCCAGCGGCCAGTGGCCCCATTCGCCGGCCACGCCGTTCAAGCCGCGCAGCAGGCGGCCGTGCAGGCAGAAGCCGCCGCCGGCGCCGGTGCCGAGGATGGCGCCGAACATCGACGGCAGTCCCTCGGCCGCGCCGCCCTGCGCCTCGGACAGCGCGAAGCACTGGCAGTCATTGCCGACGGCGATGGGGCGCACCAGCGCCTCATGCAGCGCCTCCACCACCTGGCGGCCGTTCAGCGCCGGCACGTTGGAGCTGAGCTGGCGGCCGGTGGCGCTGTCGATCACGCCGGGCAGGCCGATGCCGACCGGCGCGCGCAGGCCCAGCGCGGCATCGGCGCGGCCGGTCAGGCCCTGCATGGCGGCGATGAAGGCGGCGAAGTCGTCGCCGGGCGTGGCGATGCGCTCGCGGTGCACTTCGCGCAGGTGGCCGCCTTCATCGGCAAAGGACACCAGTTCGATCTTGGTGCCGCCGATGTCGATGCCGTGGTAGCCGCGTTCAGAGGTCGTCATGACGATAGATGGTGACGCCTTGCACTACGCGGTTCACGATGCCGCCGGTGAAGGGATTATCGGGACGCAGTTGCAGCAGCGCCGATTGGTGCAGCGCGTACTGCTGCGCCATCAGCAGCCACAAAGGCGCCAGCCAGGCATCCGGCCACGCCGGCGTGTCGATGGCGAAGTCGCCGCCGGCGCCGATGGTCAGCACCGCGCTGGCCACCTGGTCCCGGCGCAGTTCTTGTAGCAGGTCTTGCTCGTAGCGGCGCGACAGCGGATCGGCGCTGCGGAACAGCAGCACCAGCGTTTCCGGCGTGACGGCCGCCTTGGGGCCGTGGCGGAAACCGAGGGCGCTGTTCGCCATCGTCATGACGCTGCCGGCGGTCAGCTCCATGATCTTCAGCGCCGCTTCCTTGGCCAGCGCTTCCAGCGGGCCGCTGCCCAGGTAAATCACGCGCGACACGCGCTGCTTCGCCAGTTGCGCCACGTCCGGCGCCCAGCGCACCGCGGCCTGCTCGCCCAGGTCGGCCAGCGTGTTCAGGTGCTGCGGCTGGAAGTCGGGATCCAGCGCACACAGCGCCGCCAGCAGCATGCAGGTGAAGCTGCTGGTCATCGCGAAGCCGCGGTCGCAGCTGGCGGCGGGCATCAGCAGGTTGAAGGTGTTGGCGTCCTGTGCGCCCTGGCGTGCCAGGTCGCCGTCGGCGTTGCAGGTGATGTTGAGGAAGCGCGCGCCGGGTACCAGGTCGCGCACCAGTTGCACGGCGGCGCTGCTTTCCGGGCTGTTGCCGCTGCGGGCGAACGACACCAGCAGCGTCGGCGCGCCGCTTTCCAGATACAGGGCGGGGTGTGTCAGCAGGCTGGTGGTGGCGATGGCGCGCACCTGGCATGGCCAGGCGGCGTTGATGTCGTCCGCGATGATCTCGCCCACATAGGCCGAGCTGCCGGCGCCGGTGAGGATCACCCGCGCTTGCGGATCGCGCAGGCTGTCGCCGAGGAAGGCGGCGAGCTCGCTTCGGCCGGCGCTCAATTGCCCCGCCAGTGTGCGCCACAGGGCGGGCTGGTGGGCGATTTCTTCCGCGGTGTCCAAACCGCCGATGTCACGCCAGTCATTGCTTGTGCGCTGGAATAAGGTAGTCATCGAAAGAATTTTCTGGTGAAGGTCAGATGAAGAGTAAGGTTTAATTTTCGAAAAGTCAAATACGAAAGTAAAAAGAAAGATATTGTTCGCAAGAACTTTATTTGCCTGTACCACTTTCGCGACGAAATCGAAAGTTAATGCCGCCTTGATCGGTTTAATCGAAAGATTTTGAGGAAATATTTTCGATTTATTTTTTCTTTTTATTGACCTTGATTATTTTTGTTCCTAGAGTTGGTGCAGAGTCTTTCGAAAGTACAAACAAAACACAACACCGAGGGAGAGTTCGACATGCATCACAGCCGCTTCAAACCACGCCACCACGCCATCCGCCAGGCGACGGCCATCCTGATTGGCCTGACGATGGCCGCCGCCGGTCATCAGGCGTGGGCCCAGTCTAACGCCACCACCACCATTTATGGCGAAGTGGCGTCGCCGGCCGGCGCCACCGTGGTACTGGAAAACCTGGCCACCGGCGCCCAGCGCACCCTGACGCCCGATGCGTCGGGCCGCTACGTAGCCAACTCCATGCCGCCCGGCCGCTACGCCTTGCGCGTGCTGCGCGGTGGCGCGGTGCAGGATGCGCGCGAGGTGGAGGCGCTGGTGGGCAGCGGCACGGAAGTCAACTTCGGCGCCAAAGAGGCGGACGGGCAGACGGTGGTGGTGCGCGCGGCGCGCAATCCGATCGACGTCTCCAACACCAACAACGGCGTGGTGTTTACCGCGCGCGAACTGAAAACACTGCCGGTGGCGAACGACGTGGCGGCCGTGGTGCAACTGACGCCCGGCGTGGCGCGCGGCACCAACAGCCAGTATGGCAACGCGCCGTCGATCGGCGGCTCCGGCCAGTCGGAGAACGCGTTTTACGTCAACGGCTTCCCGGTGACGAATATCCTGACGCAGGTAGGGGCGTCGGAACTGCCGTTTGGCGCCATCTCCAACCTTCAGGTGCTGACCGGCGGCTATGGCGCGGAGTTTGGCCGCTCCACTGGCGGGGTGGTGAACATCACCACCAAAAGCGGCGGCAATGACTTCCACTTCGGCGGCAAGCTGGCCACCATTCCGGGCGGCCTGAAAGGTTCGCCTAAAAACATCTACTTCCCCAACACCGGCGCCAACCCGGCCACCGACGGCAAGCTGCTGTACTGGAACGAAGACAACACCAGCACCAGCAAGGTGGCCGGCCTGTATGGCAGCGGCCCGATTATCAGGAACAAGCTGTTCGCCTTTGTCGCGCTGGAGCGCACCAAAACCAATTCGGAAGGCGTGGGCGCCAGCACGGAGTCCAACGCCACCGCGCTCAAGACCGGCTGGAGCACCAGCGAGTCGACCGTGGATCGCGGCACCATCAAGGTGGACTTCAACCTCACAGAGGACCATCACCTGGAGTACACCAAGCTGTATGACCGCACGCGCGTCAGCAGCCGCGCCTACGGTTACGACTACACGACCCGGACGCACAACGATGTTCCGGGCAATGCCGGTGAAACCACCACCAACTGCTGCGGCGCGTCGGCGGCGCCCGGCGCCAACATCGATATCTTCAAGTACACCGGCTACCTCACCGACAACCTGACGGTGACCGCCTTGTACGGCAAGTCGCGCACCCGCCATGAGCGCTCGCCGGCCGGCTACAATCCGGCGCTGCCGCAAATCTCCACCGGCCTCTCGGTGCAGGTGCCCACGCTGAACTACACCACGCCGCAGACCGTGACCGGCAACCTGGTCGATCCGGCGTCCGCCGACAACCAGAAGGGCAAGCGCCTGGATATCGAATACCGTCTCGGCGAGCACTCGCTGCGCGGCGGTATCGACCGCATCGATGTCGACTCCAAGGTCGGCTTCTCGCTGGCCGGCGGCTACCGCTGGACCTACCGCAAGGCGGCCGATCCCAATCGCGCCATCAACGGCGCGTTTGAAACGCCGGCGCAAGGCGGCGGCTTCGGCACCCAGGGCTATTACGTCAGCCGTGATGTGTACTCCAACCTGGCCAACCCGACCAGCGAGCAGTCGGCGCAATATCTCCAGGACCACTGGCAGGTGACGCCGCGCGTGTTGCTGGACCTGGGCCTGCGGCGCGAGCAGTTCACCAACTACACCAGCACCGGCGACGCCTTCATCTCGCAGCGGAACATGCTGGCGCCGCGCCTGGGCGCCACCTGGGATTACCACGGCGACGGCTCGGTCAAGTTGTTCGCCAACGCCGGCCGCTATCACTTGCCGGTGCCGTCCAACCTGTCGAGCAACATGGCGGCGCCGTTCACCTCGACCAGCGAATTGTTCACCTACACCGGCGTTGATCCGGTGACCGGCGCGCCCACCGGCCTGCACCAGATCGGCAAGCCATATTCCGCCAACAACGCGTATGGCCAGAGCCGCGATGCGCGCGAGGTGACCGCCATCGGCCTCAAGCCGCTGTCGCAGGACGAGCTGTCGCTGGGCTTCGAGAAGGCGCTGAGCAAGCAGCTGGTGGTGGGCGTCAGCGGGCTGTATCGCCGCATGAACGATACCAACGACGATACCTGCGACCAGCGCCCGATCGACGCCTGGGCGGCGCGCAACAACGTCAGCACCGCCAACTGGGGCGGCTTCCAGTGCGCCATCATCAATCCGGGCCGCGACAACGCGCTGTGGATCGACTTCGCCGACGGCCATGGCCTGCGCCGCGTGGATATTTCGGCGGCCGAGTGGGGCACGCCAAAGCCGGACCGCACCTACAAGGCGCTGAACTTCTTCATCGAGCACCCGTTCAGCAACGGCTGGTACGGCAAGCTGACCTACACGCTGTCCGCATTGAAGGGCAATATGGAAGGCCAGACCGACACCATCGGCGGTGGCGATGTGGGCCTGACCGTCAGCGACGATCATAAGGAACTGATGTACAACGCCTACGGCTACCTGCCGGGCGACCATCGCCACTCGATCAAGGCCTACGGCTACTTCCAGGCTACGCCTGAATGGACCGTCGGCGGCAACCTGAATCTGACCTCGGGCGCGCCGCGCAACTGCATCGGCGAGCTGCCGGCGAACCTGAAGTGGGAGAACGATTACGGGGCGGCCTACTTCTACTGCAATGGCGTGCCGGCGCCGCGCGGCAGCCAGGGACGCTTGCCATGGCAGGCGCAGTTAGACCTGAACCTGGCCTACCAGCCGCGTTTTGCCAAGGGCCTGAGCCTGAAGGTGGACGTGTTCAATGTGTTCGACCGCCAGAGCGTGCAGCGCTACAACGAGACGCGCGAAGACGGCGGCGCCATTTCCAAGAACTACCTGCAAGTGGCCAGCCGCACGTCGCCGCGCTCCGTGCGCCTGACCGCGGAATATGAATTCTGAGAGGAGGAGAGATGATGAAACAGCGACGCACATTCCTGTATTCGGCAGTACTGTTCCTGGCCGCTTGCGGCGGCGAGGGCGCCGGCAACGGCACGCCGATGGCGCAGGCGCTGGCGGCCGCGCCGTCGGCGTCGGCCACGTCGGCCGAACCGGCCACGCCGGCGGCGGCCAGCACGGCCACGGTGGCGCTGGCCGGCAACGCCTTCATCACGTCGGCGCCGGCCGGGGCGGCGGAGGTCATCAACGACAACGGCCTGGCCAACTGGAATAACGCCAGCACGGTCACCAGCGCCTACTTCCGCGTGGCCTCGGCCGGCTCGGTGACGCTGGGCCTGGACGCGCGGCTGGCCGGCAGCAATAACAGCACCATCCGCGTGACGGTCAATGGCACGCCGTTCACCGTGGCGCTGGCCGGCACCGCGACCAAGACCTACGCGGTCGGCACGGTCAACGTGGCGGCGCCGGGCTATGTGAAGGTGGACTTGCAGGGCGTCAGCAAGGACGGCGGCTACTTCGGCGACGTCTCGGCGCTGAAGGTGACCACCGCGTCCACGCTGAATTACGCCAGCGACGCCGCCAATTACTACTGGTCGCGCCGTGGCCCGTCGGTCCACATGGGCTACACCACGCCGGCCAACACCGAGTACTTTTACAACGAGATGACCATCCCCACCGGGCAGGACCCGGTCGGTTCTTACTTCATGGCGAATGGCTTCAGCGGCGGTTACTTTGGCATCCAGGTCAATTCCGCCACCGAGCGCCGGGTGCTGTTCTCGGTGTGGGACGCCGACAGCGGCGCCAAGACCACGCTGGTGAGCAAGGGCGCGGGCGTGGTGGACAACGGCTTTGGCGGCGAGGGCACCGGCGGCCAAGCCTACCTGCTGTACAGTTGGCAGGCCGGTACCACCTACCGCTTCATCACCCGCGCCACGCCGGACGGCGCCGGCGCCACCAATTTCTCGGCGTGGTTCTATGCACCGGAGGCGGGCGCCTGGCGCTACATCGCCACCTGGAAGCGGCCCGCCACCAGCACTTATCTGACCGGGAATCACTCGTTCCTGGAGAATTTCATCGATACCAACGGCTATACTGGCCGCCGCGTCTTGTACGGCAACCAGTGGGCGCGCAACGCCAACGGCACGTGGTCGGAAGTGACCACGGGCCGCCTCACCGGCGACGCCACCGTGACCAACGCGCAGCGCATGGACTATGCGGGCGGTTTGGACAGCGGCCGGTTCTACCTGCGTAACGGGGGCTTCTTTGCCGATTACGTACCGGTCAATCAAAGCTTTACCCGGCCGGCCAGCGGCCAGCAACCGACGGTGGACGTAAACAGCCTGCCGCAGTGACTATAAGAAGGAGCAACATGAAATCTGTTTTGAACCGACGTGACTTTATCGCGGCAGGCGCCGCGCTCGCTGGCGCCATGATGCTGCCGGCCTTCGCGGCTACGCGCCAGAAGGTGCGCCTGGGGATGATCGGCACCGGCATGCGCGGCCAGGTGCTGCTGCAGGAACTGCTGCGCCGCGACGACGTGGAAGTGGTGGCGCTGTGCGACATCGAACCTATCATGCTGGGCAAGGCGCTGGCGCAGGTGGCCAAGTTCGACAAACCCAAGCCGAAGACCTTCGGCGAGGACCGCGACCCGCAAGCCTACAAGCGCATGCTGGACGCCGCCGCGCTGGATGGCGTCATCATCGCCACGCCATGGGAATGGCACGCGCCGATGGCCATCGCCGCCATGCAGGCGAAAATTCCGGTCGGCTGCGAGGTGGTGGCCGGCGTCACGCTGCAAGACCACTGGGATGTGCTGAACACCCAGCTGCAAACCAAAACGCCCTACATGTTGCTGGAGAACGTGTGCTTCCGCCGCGACGTGATGGCGGTGCTGCAGATGGTGCGCGCCGGCGTGTTCGGTGAACTGGTGCACCTGCAGGGCGGCTATCAGCACGATCTGCGCGCGGTGAAGTTCAACAGCGGTGATCCGGCCAAGCCGTATGGCGGCGGCGTGGAATACGGCGCCAAGGGCTGGTCGGAGGCGCGCTGGCGCACCGAGCACTCGGTGCGGCGCAATGGCGAGCTGTATCCGAGCCACGGCATCGGCCCGTGCGCGATGTACACCAACATCAATCGCGGCAACCGCTTCACGCGCATCAATTCCTTTGCCACCAAGGCGCGCGGCCTGCACGACTACATCCTGAAGGAGGGCGGCGCCAATCATCCGAGCGCCAAAACCACCTTCAAGCTGGGCGACGTGGTGACCACCACGCTGGCGTGCGAGAACGGCGAGACCATCCTGCTGCAGCATGACACCTCGCTGCCGCGTCCTTATTCGCTGGGCTTCCGCGTGCAGGGCACCGATGGCTTGTGGATGGATGTAAACCATTCGATCCATATCGAGGGCAAGAGCAAGCCGCACCAGTGGGACGACTTCAAGCCGTGGCAGGACAAGTATGACCATCCGCTGTGGCGCAAGTACGAGAAGCAGGCGGAGGGCGCCGGCCATGGCGGCATGGACTTCTTCGTCATCCACGCGTTTGTGGAGGCGCTGAAGGCCGAGGCACCGATGCCGATCGATATCTACGATGCGGTGACGTGGAGCGCCATTACGCCGCTGTCCGAGCAGTCCATCGCCCAGAACTTCCAGACGCTGGATTTCCCGGACTTTACCAACGGCGCCTGGAAGTCGCGCAAGCCGATTTTCGCGTTCGACGACCGGTATTAATCGCGCGCGGCGGGGCGGTGTACAATTTGGGCGCTCAGCTAGTTCATCTTAATGCCCATGACATCACGCCGTCTCGCCCTTGCCAGTTTAGCCATCCTGTCCGCAGCCGCCATGGTCGGCTGCAAATCCCCGCCTGTCGCGGAGACGCCGGTGCTGCAAGCGCCGCCGGAGCCGCTGCCACCGAAGAAAATCAAGATCGGCCTGGCGCTGGGCGGCGGCGCGGCGCGTGGCTTTGCCCACATCGGCGTGATCAAGGCGCTGGAGGCGCAGGGCATCTATCCCGACATCGTGGTCGGCACCAGCGCCGGCAGCGTGGTCGGCGCGTTGTACGCGGCCGGTAACACCGGTTTCCAGTTGCAGAAGATGGCGCTGGAGATGGACGAGGCCTCGATCTCCGACTGGGCCGTGCCGCTGTTCCGCAAGAGCACCGGGGTGCTGAAGGGCGATGCGCTGCAGGCTTACGTCAACAAGGCGGTCAACAATCTGCCGATGGAGAAGCTGAAGATTCCCTTCGGCGCCGTGGCCACGGACCTCAAGGACGGCAAGCCGATCCTGTTCCAGCGCGGGAATACCGGCATGGCGGTGCGCGCCTCGTCGGCGGTGCCGGGCGTGTTCCAGCCGGTGACCATCAATGGCCATACCTACGTCGACGGCGGCCTGGTGGCGCCGGTGCCGGTGCGCTTCGCGCGCGACATGGGCGCGGACTTCGTCATTGCCGTCAACATCTCCACCCAGGCCGACGTGCAGGCCACCGTCAGCTCGCTGGACGTGATCATGCAGACCTTCTCCATCATGGGCCAGCGCATCAACGACTATGAGCTGCGCGATGCCGACGTCGTCATCACGCCACCGCTGGGAAAGATGGCCAGCAATGACTTCAATGGCCGCAACCAGGCGGTGCTGGCCGGCGAGCAGGCCGCCGCGCAGGTGATGGCACAGATCAAACAAAAACTCGAAGCAAAACGCAAACCATAAGGAAGCATCATGCAGACCAAGCCCTACCTGACCCTTGCCGACGTCAAGAAAATCGCCGCTGCCGCCGAAGCGGAAGCGCTGGCCAACAACTGGGCGGTGGTGATCGCCATCGTTGACGACGGCGGGCACTTGCTGTGGCTGCAGCGGCTGGACGGCGCCAATCCGCTGTCGTCGCACATCGCGCCGGCCAAGGCGCGGGTGTCGGCGCTGGGCCGCCGCGAATCCAAGCTGTACGAGGACATGATCAACAACGGCCGCGCCTCCTTCCTCAGCGCGCCGGCGCCGCTGGCCGATGGCATGCTGGAAGGCGGCGTGCCGGTCATCGTGGATGGCCACATCATCGGCGCCGTCGGCGTGTCCGGCGTCAAATCGTCGGAAGATGCACAAATTGCAAAAGCCGGCATTGCCGCGCTGAACTAAGCCACAACCGTAAAAAAACCGCCTGGCGCAACGCCGGGCGGCCTTGCCAAGCAGGGCAGATTTGGTTATAATTCAAAGGTTTAGCCAAATCACATCTCTACCGTAGCGACTACCACTCAATCCATCATCAATCTGACCCTCACCCCCGGCGCGCGCATGGCCAGGGTTGCTTGACGGTCGTCTGACGTGGCGCAGCTACGGTAACTTTATCAGGAGTTGCCCTTGCCGCCATTTTTTTCTGGCCCCGCCGTTCCAGCCATACTGGCCCTCGCTGACGGAACCATTTTCAAAGGTTTTTCGATCGGCGCCGCCGGCCATACGACCGGTGAAGTGGTCTTCAATACTTCCATGACCGGCTATCAGGAAATCCTCACCGATCCTTCCTACAGCCGCCAGATCGTCACCCTGACGTATCCGCACATCGGCAACTACGGTATCAATACCGAAGACGTCGAATCCACCAAAGTCCACGCCGCCGGTCTAATCATCCGTGACCTGCCGCTGATCGCGTCGAATTTCCGCTCCACCCAGTCGCTGGCCGACTACCTGAAGGCCGAGGGCATCGTCGCCATCGCCGGCATCGACACCCGCAAGCTGACCCGCATCCTGCGCGAGAAGGGCGCGCAGTCCGGCGCCATCCTGGTCGGCACCCAGGGCAACGAGCCGTCGGAATCGCAGGCGCTGGACCTGGCGCGTTCCTTCCCCGGCCTGTCCGGCATGGACCTGGCCAAGGTGGTGACCGTCAAGTCGACCTACGAATACACCGAAACCGAGTGGACGCTGGGCGAGGGCTACGGCAAACTGGCCGACGCCGACGCCAAATTCCACGTGGTCGCCTACGACTTCGGCGTGAAGAAAAACATCCTGCGCATGCTGACCGCGCGCGGCTGCAAGGTCACCGTGGTGCCGGCCCAGACCACCGCCGAGGAAGTGCTGGCGCTGAACCCGGACGGCGTGTTCCTGTCCAACGGCCCCGGCGACCCGGAACCGTGCGACTACGCCATCGCCGCCGCCAAGGTGTTCATGGAGAAGAAGCTGCCGCTGTTCGGCATCTGCCTCGGCCACCAGATCATGGGCCTGGCCTCCGGCGCCAAGACGCTGAAGATGAAGTTCGGCCACCACGGCGCCAACCACCCGGTGCAGGACCTGGACAGCAAGCAAGTGCTGATCACGTCCCAGAACCACGGCTTCGCGGTCGATCCGAACACGCTGCCGGCCAACTGCCGCGTCACCCACGTGTCGCTGTTCGATGGTTCGCTGCAGGGCTTCGCCCGCACCGACACCCCGGCCTTCTGCTTCCAGGGTCACCCTGAAGCATCGCCTGGCCCGACTGACGTCGCTTACCTGTTTGACCGCTTCATCGGCATGATGGAAGCTACGGAGAAAAAATAAATGCCAAAACGTTCTGACATTAAAAGTATTCTGATTATTGGCGCTGGCCCGATCATCATCGGCCAGGCCTGCGAGTTTGACTATTCCGGCGCCCAGGCCTGCAAGGCCCTGCGCGAAGAAGGCTACAAGGTCATCCTGGTCAACAGCAATCCGGCGACCATCATGACCGACCCGGAAATGGCCGATGTCACGTACATCGAGCCGATCACCTGGCAGATCGTCGAGAAGATCATCGCCAAGGAAAAGCCGGACGCCATCTTGCCGACCATGGGCGGCCAGACCGCGCTGAACTGCGCGCTGGACCTGCACCGCAACGGCATCCTGGACAAGTACAAGGTGGAACTGATCGGCGCCACGCCGGAAGCCATCGACAAGGCCGAAGACCGCGCGAAGTTCAAGGACGCGATGACCAAGATCGGCCTGGGCTCGGCGCGCTCCGGCATCGCCCACTCGATGGACGAGGCCTGGGCGGTGCAGCGCGACGTCGGCTTCCCGACCATCATCCGCCCGTCGTTCACCATGGGCGGCAGCGGCGGCGGCATCGCCTACAACGAAGAGGAATTCGAGGCGATCTGCAAGCGCGGCCTGGAAGCCTCGCCAACCAACGAGCTGCTGATCGAAGAATCGCTGCTGGGCTGGAAAGAGTACGAGATGGAAGTGGTGCGCGACAAGGCGGACAACTGCATCATCATCTGCTCGATCGAAAACCTGGACCCGATGGGCGTGCACACCGGCGACTCGATCACCGTGGCGCCAGCGCAAACGCTGACCGACAAGGAATACCAGATCATGCGCAACGCCTCGCTGGCGGTGCTGCGTGAAATCGGCGTCGATACCGGCGGCTCCAACGTGCAGTTCTCGATCAATCCGAAAGACGGCCGCATGATCGTCATCGAGATGAACCCGCGCGTGTCGCGTTCGTCGGCGCTGGCGTCGAAAGCCACCGGCTTCCCGATCGCCAAGGTGGCGGCCAAGCTGGCCGTCGGCTTCACGCTGGACGAGCTGCGCAACGAGATCACCGGCGGCGCCACCCCGGCCTCGTTCGAACCGTCGATCGACTACGTCGTGACCAAGATCCCGCGCTTCACCTTCGAGAAGTTCCCGACCGCCGACCACCACCTGACCACCCAGATGAAATCCGTGGGCGAGGTGATGGCGATCGGCCGCACCTTCCAGGAATCGTTCCAGAAAGCCCTGCGCGGCCTGGAAGTGGGCGTGGACGGCCTGAACGAAAAAACCAAGGACCGCGAGAAGATCGAAGAGGAACTGGGCGAGCCAGGTCCGGAGCGCATCTGGTACGTGGGCGACGCTTTCGCGCAAGGCTTTACGCTGGAAGAAGTGCACCAGCTGACCAAGATCGATCCATGGTTCCTGATCCAGATTAAAGAGATCGTCGACCTGGAACTGTGGATGGACACGCAGAAGCTGGAACAGCTGGACAAGACCACGCTGTACAAGCTGAAACAGAAAGGCTTTTCGGACCGCCGCCTGGCCTTCCTGTTGCAAACCACGCCGGCCGACGTGCGCCAGTACCGCCACTCGCTGGGCATCCGCCCGGTGTACAAGCGCGTGGATACCTGCGCCGCCGAATTCGCGACCAACACCGCCTACATGTACTCGACCTACGACGAGGAATGCGAGTCCAACCCGACCGACAAGAAGAAGATCATGGTGCTGGGCGGTGGCCCTAACCGTATCGGCCAGGGTATCGAATTCGACTACTGCTGCGTGCACGCCGCGCTGGCGATGCGCGAAGACGGCTACGAGACCATCATGGTCAACTGCAACCCGGAGACCGTGTCGACCGACTACGATACCTCCGACCGCCTGTACTTCGAGTCGCTGACGCTGGAAGACGTGCTGGAAATCGTCGACCTGGAAAAACCGGCCGGCGTGATCGTGCAGTACGGCGGCCAGACCCCGCTGAAACTGGCGCTGGACCTGGAAGCCAACGGCGTGCCGATCATCGGCACTTCGCCGGACATGATCGACGCCGCCGAAGACCGCGAGCGTTTCCAGAAGCTGCTGCAGGACCTGGGTCTGCGCCAGCCGCCTAACCGCACCGCGCGCACCGAACCCGAAGCGCTGGCGCTGGCACAGGAAATCGGCTACCCGCTGGTGGTGCGTCCTTCCTACGTGCTGGGCGGCCGCGCGATGGAAATCGTCCACGAGCAGCGTGACCTGGAGCGCTACATGCGCGAAGCGGTCAAGGTGTCGAACGACTCGCCGGTGCTGCTGGATCGCTTCCTGAACGACGCCATCGAGTGCGACGTCGACTGCATCTCGGACGGCGACACCACCTTCATCGGCGGCGTGATGGAGCACATCGAACAAGCCGGCGTGCACTCGGGCGACTCGGCCTGCTCGCTGCCGCCGTACTCGCTGGCGCAGGAGACCATCGATGAACTGAAGCGCCAGACCTCGCTGATGGCCAAGGGCCTGAACGTGGTCGGCCTGATGAACGTGCAGTTCGCGATCCAGAAGCAGGACGGCCAGGACGTGGTCTACGTGCTGGAAGTGAACCCGCGTGCCTCGCGCACCGTGCCATACGTGTCGAAGGCGACCGGCCTGCAACTGGCCAAGATCGCCGCGCGCTGCATGGTGGGCCAGAAGCTGGCCGACCAGGGCATCACCAAGGAAGTCGTGCCGCCGTACTACAGCGTCAAGGAAGCCGTGTTCCCGTTCGTGAAGTTCCCGGGCGTGGACACCATCCTCGGCCCGGAGATGAAATCGACCGGTGAGGTGATGGGCGTCGGCAAGACCTTCGGCGAAGCCTTCGTCAAGTCGCAACTGGGCGCCGGCGTCAAGTTGCCGAAGTCGGGCAAGGTGTTCCTGTCGGTGAAATCGTCGGACAAGCCGCGCGCTGTCAAGGTGGCACGCGACCTGGTGGACATGGGCTTCACGCTGGCCGCCACCAAGGGCACGGCTGCGGTGATCGCCGCCGCCGGCCTGCCGGTCACCGCGGTCAACAAGGTGGTCGAGGGCCGTCCGCACATCGTCGACATGATCAAGAACCATGAGCTGGTCCTGGTCATCAACACGGTGGAAGAGAAGCGCAATGCCATCGTCGACTCGCGCGCCATCCGCACCTCGTCGCTGGCCTCGCGCGTGACCACGTACACCACCATCGCCGGCGCCGAAGCGGCGGTCGAAGGCATCCGTCACCTGGACGAATTGCGTGTGTACGATTTACAAGGGCTGCATAAAACCTTACACTAAGGTTTAAGTAGTTAACGAACCACAGAGCTCGCGCTGCAACCTGGCGCGGCCTCTGTGGTTTTCCATTGTAAAAACAGAGTAAATAGATAACATGACTTCAGTTCCACTTACCAAGTACGGCGCAGAACTCCTGAAAGAAGAGTTGCACCAGTTGAAGACCAAAGAACGCCGTATTGTCATCGACGCGATTGCCGAGGCACGCTCGCACGGCGACCTGTCGGAAAACGCTGAGTACGATGCCGCCAAGGAGCGCCAGGCCTTCGTCGAAGGCCGCATCGCGGAACTGGAAGGCAAGCTGAGCGCCGCGCAGATCATCGATCCGGCCACGCTGGACGCCGATGGCCGCGTGGTGTTTGCCGCCACCGTTGACCTGGAAGACCTGGAAACCGGCGACAACGTCAGTTACCAGATCGTGGGCGTGGACGAGGCGGACATCAAGCTGAACAAGGTATCGGTGACCTCGCCGATCGCCCGCGCGCTGATCGGCAAGTCGGCCGGCGACGTGGTGGAAGTGCAGGCCCCGGCCGGCCCGCGCGAATACGAAATCCTGGAAGTGCGCTATATCTGATGTTACTCGCCCGCACACGCTTGCTGGTCGCGACCCTGTGGGCCGGCAGTTTATGGGCGGTGGGCTATCTGGCTGCGCCGACCCTGTTTGCCACGCTGAATGACCGCGTGTTGGCCGGCACCATCGCCGGCAGTCTGTTCACCAGTCAGGCCTGGTTATCGATCGCCTGCGCGGTGGTGATGCTGTTGCTGCTGTGGGCGACCAAGCCCGGTACGGAAGGCATTTTCGCCGGTCCGGCGGTGAACATGGCGGCCAAGGCGCGCCGCACCTTGCTGATTATTGTGCTGGTGATGCTGGCCTGCACGCTGGTGTCGCACTTCGGCCTGCAGCCGATGATGGCGTCGCTGCGGGCGGCGGCGGGGCCGGGCGGGGTGATGGCGGATGCGGCCAAGAACGAATTCGGCATCCTGCACGGGATTTCCAGCACGATTTACCTGATTCAGAGCCTGCTGGCCGCGTGGCTGGTGGTAAAGCAATAACGTCGTCATCCGGCGCAGCCGCGTCGTCCCGGCGCAGGCCGGGACCCATGCTGCGTTTGCGCCCTGGCCGACGTTCCATGGATTCCGGCCTGCGCCGGCATGACGGCGGCGCGGCTTAGCTCAATGCGCTTTTCTTGGTCGACTTCTGACGCGCCTTGGCGCGCTTGATGTTGCCGCCCTGGGTCACGCGTTCATTCCCCTTCAGCAGCACCTTGGTGACCGACGGCCGCTTGGTGCCGGTCGGGCTGGCCTTGACGATGGTGACTTCGCGCATGCCCTTGCCGCTGGTGGCGCTGCGGGTCTTTTCCGTTTCCACTTTCGGGCGGTACAGCACCAGCAGCTTGCCGATGTGCTGCACCGGCGCCGCCTTCAGCTGCTCGCAGATGGTCTCGTACATGGCGATGCGCGCCTCGCGGTCGTCGCCGAACACGCGGACCTTGATCAGGCCGTGGGAATCCAGGCCCAGCGAGATTTCTTTCAGGACATTGGCGGTCAGGCCGTCGGCGCCGATCATGACGATAGGATTCAGGCCGTGGGCTTCGGCGCGCAGTGCGCTGCGCTCGGCGGGAGTAAGTTTGATCATAAAATTCTTTTAGTAGGTTCCTTAAAGGCAGTATTCTACGCGAATGGCTAAGAACAAAATAAGCAAAAACTGGATTCACGACCACATTAACGATCCTTACGTGAAATTGGCCCAGAAAGAGGGCTATCGCGCCCGTGCGGCTTTCAAGCTGAAAGAGATCGATGAGGACGAGAAGCTGATCAAGCCCGGCCAGGTCATCGTCGACCTCGGCTGCACGCCTGGCAGCTGGGCCCAGTACACGCGGCGCAAGCTGGCCGGCAAGGAGGGCGGCGGCGTGCACGGCACGCTGATCGGCCTGGACATCCTGCCGATGGAGCCGGTGGCGGATTTCCACTTCATCCAGGGCGATTTCCGCGAGCCGGAGGTGCTGCAGCAACTGGAAGCGGTGGTGCAGGGGCAAAAAGTTGACCTGGTGTTATCGGACATGGCGCCCAACCTGTCCGGTATTCCGGATTCGGACGCCGCGCGCATGGAGCACCTGATCGATCTGGCGATTGAATTCTCGCAAGCCCATTTGAAACCGGAGGGCGCCTTGCTGGTCAAATGTTTTAAGGACATGGGCTTCAACGATATTGTGCATAAATTCCGTGCCGAATTTAAAACAGTGATACAAAAGAAACCAAAAGCCAGCCGCGACAAGTCCTCCGAGATATTCCTGCTGGGCCGCGGCCTGAAAAATCCGACCGACGAGGGCATGGCCTCGGCACAACCGCTGGATTCTGATGGCTGGCGCCCTTGATATTTGCTGAACAACCCGCACATCGATCAGGAAAAGTCGTTTTTTGCCTTGATCGAGGTAAGATTTTGGTTGAATAATGTGCTTTTCAGCCGGTTTTGGGCCGGCGCACGGCAGGTTTCTGGCAAGGCCTGCTTATTGCGAGTAAAATCGAATTTCAGCCAGGTTTATCGATGCGCCTCGCATCCAAGGAGTTTTCGTGAATAACATGTTTTCCAAATCAGCCATCTGGGTAGTCGTGGTACTGCTCCTGCTTATGCTGTACAAGCAGTTTGATAGCCATGGCGTAACCGGTGGCGCCAAGCCCATCGCTTATTCCGACTTGCTGGATGACGTGAAAGCCAAGCGCATCAAGGACGTCGTGATTGAAGGCGGCACCATCACCGCCACCCGCAGCGACGACACCAAGGTCCGCACCACCGCCACGCTGTACGACCGCGGCCTGATCGGCGACCTGCGCGACAATGGCATCCACTTCGACATCAAACCGCCGGAGGAACCGTCGTTCCTGTCGCAGGTGTTCGTGTCGTGGTTCCCGATGCTGCTGCTGATCGGCGTGTGGATCTTCTTCATGCGCCAGATGCAGGGCGGCGGCAAGGGCGGCGCGTTCTCCTTCGGCAAGTCGAAGGCGCGCATGATGGACGAAACCAATAACACCGTCACCCTGGCCGACGTGGCCGGCTGCGACGAAGCCAAGGAAGAAGTCGCCGAGATCGTCGACTTCCTCAAGGACCCGAGCAAGTTCCAGAAACTCGGCGGCCGCATTCCGCGCGGCGTGCTGATGGTCGGCCCTCCAGGCACGGGTAAAACCCTGCTGGCGCGCGCCATCGCCGGCGAAGCCAAGGTGCCGTTCTTCTCGATTTCCGGTTCGGACTTCGTCGAGATGTTCGTCGGCGTCGGCGCCAGCCGCGTGCGCGACATGTTCGAGAACGCCAAGAAGCACTCGCCGTGCATCATCTTCATCGACGAGATCGACGCGGTCGGTCGTCACCGTGGCGCCGGCATGGGCGGCGGCAACGACGAACGCGAACAGACGCTGAACCAGCTGCTGGTGGAAATGGACGGCTTCGAGGCGCAATCGGGCGTGATCGTCATCGCCGCAACCAACCGCGCCGACGTGCTGGACAAGGCGCTGCTGCGTCCGGGCCGTTTCGACCGCCAGGTCAATGTCGGCCTGCCGGACATCCGCGGCCGTGAGCAGATCCTGAACGTGCACATGCGCAAAGTGCCGATCGGCACCGACGTCAAGGCCGACGTGCTGGCGCGCGGCACCCCGGGCTTCTCGGGCGCCGACCTGGCTAACCTGGTCAACGAGGCCGCGCTGTTTGCCGCCCGCCGCTCCAAGCGCCTGGTGGACATGGCCGACTTCGAGGACGCCAAGGACAAGATCTACATGGGTCCTGAACGTAAATCGATGGTCATCCGCGAGGAAGAGCGTCGCAACACCGCCTACCACGAGTCGGGCCACGCGGTGGTGGCCAAGTTGCTGCCGAAGGCCGATCCGGTCCACAAAGTGACCATCATGCCGCGCGGCTGGGCGCTGGGCCTGACCTGGCAGCTGCCGGAGCACGACAACATCTCGGGCTACAAGGACAAGATGCTGGAAGAGATTTCCATCCTGTTCGGCGGCCGCATCGCCGAAGAGATCTTCGTCGGCCAGATGTCGACCGGCGCCTCGAACGACTTCTCGCGCGCCACCAAGCTGGCCCGCTCGATGGTCACCAAGTTCGGCATGTCGGACGCGCTGGGCGTGATGGTGTACGAGGACAGCCAGAACGACGGCTTCCTGGGCGGCACCAACAAGACCATCTCGGAAGCGACCCAGCAGAAAGTGGATGCGGAAATCCGCCGCATCCTCGACGAGCAATACGCGCTGGCGCGCAAGCTGCTGGAGGAAAACCGCGACAAGGTGGAAGTGATGACCAAGGCGCTGCTGGAATGGGAAACCATCGACGCGGACCAGATCAACGACATCATGGCCGGCCTGGAGCCGCGTCCGCCGAAAGCCGGTGTGTCGATCCGCAAGCAGCCTCCGAGCGATGGCGGCACCGGTGTGTCGCCGGGCGTGACCGCACCGGCCTAAGCCACGCGGAGCAGCATCCACCACAAAGGGTGAGGAGCGATCCTCGCCCTTTTTCATTCCAGTTTCACATGCAATCTACCTTACAGTTTGGCCGTTTCAATTTCCCGTGGCGGGGGCAGGGCGCGCGCGCGCGTGTGATGGGCATCCTCAACGTGACGCCGGATTCGTTCTCGGACGGCGGCCAGCACCACGCGCTGGAATTCGCGCTGGAGCACGCCGAGCAGATGATCGAGGACGGCGTCGACATCATCGACATCGGCGGTGAATCGACCCGGCCGGGCGCGCCGCCGGTGTCGCTGGAGGACGAGCTGCGGCGCGTGATGCCGGTGCTGTACGCGCTGCGCGACCTCGGCCCGGCGATCTCGGTCGACACCTACAAGCCGCAGGTGATGCGCGAGGCCATCATCGCCGGCGCCGACATGATCAACGACATCAACGGCTTCCGCGCGCCGGGCGCGATCGACGCGGTGCGCGACAGCGACTGCGCGCTGTGCATCATGCACATGCAAAGCGACCCGCAGCACATGCAGCTGGCGCCGTCGTACACCGACGTGGTGGACGAGGTGATCGCCTTCCTGCGCGCGCGCGCCGAGGCGCTGCTGGCGGCCGGCATTGATCCACGTCGACTGTGCATCGATCCCGGCTTTGGCTTTGGCAAGACTGTGGAGCATAATTACGCCTTGCTGAAGGCCACCTCGCGCCTGATTAACGAGCTGAACCTGCCGCTGCTGGCCGGGCTGTCGCGCAAATCGATGGTCGGCGCGGTGACCGGCAAGCCGGTCGAGCAGCGCATGGCCGGCAGCGTCGGCGGCGCGCTGGCGGCGGTGGCGCAGGGCGCGCTGATCGTCCGCGTGCACGACGTCGCGGAGACGGTCGACGCGCTCAAGGTCTGGCACGCGGCACAATAGAATAACGACTGGAAGAGCACACATAACATGGCACGTAAATATTTTGGCACCGACGGCATTCGCGGTCTGGTCGGCGAAGCCCCCATCACTCCTGACTTCGTCATGCGGCTCGGCTACGCCGCCGGCAAGGTCCTGGCCAGCAAGCGCACCGGCGCCGGCCGCCCGACCGTCCTGATCGGCAAAGACACCCGCATCTCCGGCTACATGCTGGAAGCCGCGCTGGAAGCCGGCTTCTCGGCCGCCGGCGTCGACGTCATGCTGGCCGGCCCGATGCCGACCCCGGCCATCGCCTACCTGACCCGGGCGCTGCGGCTGTCGGCCGGCGTGGTCATCTCGGCCTCGCACAACCCGTTCCAGGACAACGGCATCAAATTCTTCTCGGCCCAGGGCACCAAGCTGCCGGACGCCGTCGAGCTCGACATCGAAGCCGAGCTGGACCAGCCGATGAACTGCGTGCCGTCGGAAAAGCTGGGCCGCGCCAAGCGCCTGGACGACGCCCAGGGACGCTACATCGAATTCTGCAAGAGCACCTTTCCGAACGAGCTGGACCTGCGCGGCCTCAAGGTCGTGGTCGATTGCGCCCACGGCGCCGCCTACAACATCGCGCCGCACGTGTTCCACGAGCTGGGCGCGGAAGTCATCGCCATCGGCAACAAGCCTGACGGCTTCAACATCAACCTCGACCACGGCGCCACCGCGCCCAAGGCCATGGCTGCCGCCGTGCAGGCCCACGGCGCCGACCTCGGCATCGCGCTCGATGGCGACGCCGACCGCCTGATCATGTGCGACGCCAACGGCCGCCTGTACAACGGCGACGAGCTGCTGTACCTGATGGTCATGGACCGCCTGGCCACCGGCCCGGTGGCCGGCGCCGTCGGCACGCTGATGACCAATATGGCGGTCGAAGTGGCGCTGAAAGAGAAGGGCATCGGCTTCGCCCGCGCCAAGGTCGGCGACCGCTACGTGCTGGAAGTGATGCAAGACAAGGGCTGGATCCTCGGCGGCGAAGGCTCGGGCCACCTGCTGGCGCTGGACAAGCACACCACCGGCGACGGCATCATCTCCGCGCTGCAGGTGCTGTCGGCGCTGAAGCGCGCCGGCAAGTCGCTGGAAGAATGCTGCAGCGAGCTGACCATCTTCCCGCAAACGCTGATCAACGTCCGCGTGCCGGCCGGCTTCGACTGGACCCAGAACGCCGCCATGGTGGCCGAGAAAGCCAAGGTCGAGGCCGAACTGGGCGACAGCGGCCGCGTGCTGATCCGCGCTTCCGGCACCGAACCGCTGATCCGCGTGATGGTCGAAGCGCGCGACGCCGACGCCGCCCAGTCGATGGCACGCCGCATCGCCGACAAGGTCGATACCGCACTGGCCGCTTAAAATTTCAGCACTGAAATATAAATCAGGTGCTTTGATTGACGCGCGGGGCGAGTGCGGCTAAAATACTGTTCATCGGAGTGTAGCGCAGCCCGGTAGCGCATCTGGTTTGGGACCAGAGGGTCCAAGGTTCGAATCCTTGTACTCCGACCAATATCTCTAAAACGGGTTGTCCTCGGACAGCCCGTTTTTCATTTCCGCCGCAAAAACTGCGGCGCGATCACACTGCCCATAGCTCAGTTGGATAGAGCATCAGCCTTCTAAGCTGAGGGTCGCTGGTTCGAACCCAGCTGGGCAGGCCAACCAAAACCATGAGTTACGTAACTTTCTGTAATGCCGCGCGAGTAGGCAGGACTGGCTACGTCGATGTGCCGTCTCAGGTGGCTGCCTCACGCAGCAGCAGGCGCAGCGACGAGGCGGGCCGCTTCAGCGCTGGCGTGGTGGTGCTGGCGCTCAGGCGGAAGCGCGCCACCTGCGCACCCAGCGCCGCCGCCTGCTCGCGCATGGTGGCGCTGGCGGCAGCCGATTCCTCGGCCAGCGCGGCGTTCTGTTGGGTGACGTCGTCCATCGCGGCGATGGCCTGGTGCAGCTGGCGGATGCCGCTCGACTGCTGGCGCGCCGACACCACGATGCGCTCCATCAGGCTGGTGATGCCGGCCACGCTGTCGGCCACCTCGGCCATGCTGACGCCGGCCCGTCCGGCGACCTGCTTGCCGTTGCTGACGCGCCGCGTCGATTCCTCGATCAGCGACT
Source organism: Duganella sp. 1224 (assembly GCF_013408245.1). Lineage (GTDB taxonomy): Bacteria > Pseudomonadota > Gammaproteobacteria > Burkholderiales > Burkholderiaceae_D > Rugamonas. The sequence goes on along the minus strand of NZ_JACBYS010000001.1, from coordinate 2,240,727 downwards.
TGATCTCGGCCGCCGCTTCCGCCGAGCGCAGCGCCAGCGCGCGCACCTCGCCGGCCACCACGGCGAACCCGCGGCCATGGCTGCCGGCGCGCGCCGCTTCGACGGCCGCGTTCAGCGCCAGCAGATTGGTCTGGAAGGCGATGCCGTCCATGACAGCGACGATGTCGGCAATGCGGGCCGAGGCGGCGTCGATACCGCCCATCACTGCCACCAGATCACGCACGGTTGCGCCGCTGCGCTGGGCGACGGTGGCTGCCGCCAGCGCCTGTTGGCGCGCCGCGCTGACCTGCTCCTCGTTGTGGCGCACGTCGCTGGCCAGTTGCTGGGTCGAACAGGCCGACTCCTCCAGCGCGCTGGCCTGGCGTTCGGTGCGGCGCGCCAGTTCCTGGTTTTCGGCGGCGATGGCGTCGACCGAGGCGCCGATGGTGGCGGCGCCCGTGCGCACCTCGCCGACCAGGCCGGCCAGGCCGTCGCGCATGCGCTGCAGCGCGTACAGCAGGCTGTGGCGGTCGTCCGGCGCCAACGCGATGTGCACGCCCAGATTGCCGGCGGCGATTTCATTGGCCACCGCCACCGCCGCCATTGGTTCGCCGCCGAGGCGGTGGAACAGCGCGCGCCCGAACAGCAGCCCGGCGGCGACGCTGCCGGCCAGCGTCAGCGCGCACAGGCCAACCAGCGTGCGCTGGGCCGCGCGCGCCTGGGCCAGCATGCCGACGGCGTCGGCGTCGATGGCTCGCTGTTGCAGCGCCAGCATCGCCTCGACGCCGTCGAGGTAGCGCTGCGACGCCTGCGCGAACTCGCGGTCGTAGAGCGCGATGCCGTCCTCGTGGCGGCCGTCGGCGGTCAGCCGCATGACGCGGTCGCGCACGGCGACGAACTGGCGGCGGCTGTCCAGCGTGGCGGCGAAGCGCTGCTGTTCTTCCGGCGTGGTCAGCAGCTGTTGCACTTCCTGTTGCAGCGCGGTGGTGCTGGCGCTCGAGTCGCGGGTTTCCTGTTCGAAGGCGCGCGCCAGCGCCGGGTCGGCGCTGCGGGCCACGGCCGCGGTGCGCTTGGCCGACACCGAGACGTTCAGCAGCCAGCGCGCCAGCAGCCGTTCCTTGGCCAGCGGCTGATGGATCAGCGTCTCGGTTTCCGCCGAGAGTTCCTGGAAACGCCAGATCGCCAGCGCGGTGCTGACGAAGGAGATGGCGATAACGAAGGCGAACGCCAGCCGCAGTTGCAGGCGCACGCTGTGAGAGAGTTTGGTCATGGCGATGTGTGGTTCGGTAGGTGGCCGCCGCCGGCGTGGCGGCGGCGGATGTCAGATGCCGGCGTACCAGTCGTAGCCGCGGTCTTCCCAGTAGCCGCCGTTGCCGCCCCACAGCCCGTGCAGGTTGTCGACCAGCTCGATGCGCATCAGGTATTTGGCCTGCTTGTAGCCCAGCTGGCGCTCGACGCGCAGGCGCAGCGGCGCGCCGTGGCCGACGCTCAGGTCCTGGCCGTTCATGCCGTAGGCCAGCAGCGTCTGCGGATGGAAGGCGTCGACCAGGTCGATGCTTTCGTAATAGCGGCCGCTGCCGTCGAGGGTCTTTTCCAGCTCGTCGGCGCAGTGGAACACCGCGTAGCGCGCGCCCGGCAGCACGCCGGTGGCGCGCAACACCTCGGCCAGCGGCACGCCGGTCCATTTGCCGATCGCGCTCCAGCCTTCGACGCAGTCGTGGCGGGTGATCTGGGTGCGCGACGGCATCAGCTTCAGCGCCGCCAGCGAAAACGCCGTCGGCCGCGCCACCATGCCGTCCACCGTCAGGCGCCAGTCGGCAAACTTGTCGGCCAGCAGCGCGGCGTACAGTTCGCTGTCCGGCATGCTGCTGCCGTTGACGCGGAAGGTGGGCGAGATGTCGGCCTCGGTGTATTCGCGCGCCAGCGCGTGTTTGCCTTGCAGACGTCGTTGCGCCTGTAGCGTCAGCGATTCGGCCGAGCGCAGGAGTTGGCCGGTCGGCGTGTCCTGGCCGCCGGCATCGCAGCCGCCGAGGGCGACGGCAGCAGCCCCGAGGGCGCCGCCCAGCAGGAAGCGGCGGCGTGTCAGTCGTGTGTCAGTCATGGTGGGGTTCACTTTCGTCAATGGCGTAGCGGCCGGTGATCATCGAGCGCAGGTTGTTCCAGACGCCGGACAGCAGCACCATGGCGATGTGCACCACCACGAACGTCACCAGCAGCGCGGCGCTGATGAAGTGCAGCGCACGCGCCGACTGGCGGCCGCCGAACAGGTCGAGCAGGAAGGGAGCGGCGGCGTTCATGCCGGGCGACATGGTCAGGCCGGTCAGCACCATCAGCGGCAGCAGCACGCCGATCACGCCGAGGTAGCTGAGTTTCTGCAGCACGTTGTAGCGCCGCGCCTCCTGGCCCTTGGGGAAGCGCAGGCGCGCGTGGTCGAGCACCTCGTGCCACACGTGGCGCGGCGCCAACTGGCTGCGCGACGGCAGCAGGTCGCGCCGCAGGTGGCCGCTCAGCACGGCATACGCCAGGTAGGCGGCGCCATTGAGCACGAAGCACCAGGCGAAAAAGAAGTGCCAGCGGCGGCCTTCGGCCAGGTCCTGGTAGGAGGGCAGCGTCAGCCAGGTGGGGAAGGCGCGCTCGGTCAGTTGGCCGTCGACCTTGGACAGGCCCAGCACGCCGGTGGTCGGAATCGCGGTGTCGCCGATGCGCACGCTGCCGCGCGTCTGGCCGTGTGCTTGCGTGGCGCCGATGCTCAGCCAGCTATGGTCGGCATCGGCCCCGTACTGGCCCCAGTACAGGCTGGGCCAGGCGTTGAAGATTTGCAGTCCGCTGAGCAGCAGGAAGCCGAGGCAGACGGCGTTGATCCAGTGCGTTATGCGGGTCAGGATGGCATGCCGGTGGACCAGCACGGTGTTGGTTTCAGGGCTCATGGCGGCTCCAGCGGGGGAAGGCCGGCCCGGGGCAGGGCCGGCCCGCCGGGATTACATCGGTGGCACGACGCCGTTGGTGCCCACCACCAGTTGCTGCGCGACCAGGTTGCCCTTGTCGTTCTTGGTGGCCGGGATGAAGACGATGGCGCCGGCGACCAGGTCCTTGGTGCTGGCCGGCGCCAGCGTCACCACCGGCGTGCCGTCGGCGATGGCGATCTTCTTCTCCTTGCCGTGGTAGGACACGGTGACGGTGTGGCCGTCCACGCCCTTGACGGCATCGGCCACGGTGGCGTTGGTCATGCTGCTGTTCGGCTTCAGATCCCAACCGTAGCTGCCTTCGCCGGTGCCCTTCATGGCCGGCGGGAAGATCAGCACTTCCAGCGCGCCGTCGCCGCCATCGGCTTTGGCCAGCGAGGCGATGCCGACGAAGTCGCCCGGCTTGATGTCGGTCACGGCGGCGCGCGCCACGCCGGCCACGCGGCCGCCTTCGGCCAGGGTGACGTCCACCATCTTGCCTTCGCGCGTCTTGACCTTGATGGTGTTGTTGGCGAACGAGACGATGCTGCCGCGGATATTGGTCGGAGCGGCGTGCGGCGCCTGCGCCTGGGCGGTGGCCGGCAGTGCGAGGTAGGCGGCTGGCAGACCCAGGGTGGCGGCGGCGATCAGGGCGCGAACGGTGATGCGGGTAACAGTGTTTTTCATAATATACCTACTAGTTGGTAGATTTGTGGCGCAAAAAAAAAGGGATCTCGATGCAGTGCGCCGACAGGCTGCGGAGATCTTCCGACAAAATCTTGGGGCCGCGGCGGCCACGCCGGCCGTAAAGGCGCGGCGCGGGCCGCGCTCAGCCCTTGGCCGCCAGGCGCGCCAGCAGCGGCTCGGTGATGGCGCCGAACACGCTGCCGTCGCCATAAGCGCGCGCCGACAGCATGGCGCCATGCACGGTGGCCATGAATGCCTCGGCCTCGACCCGTGGCGGACCGTTCAGCGTGATGACTCCTTGCGCCGCGCCGCGTTCCAGCACGCTGGTCAGCCAGCCCGACAGGAAGCGGAAGTAGGCGCGCACCTGCAGCGCGACTTCTTCCGGCAGCACCGGCAACTCGTTGGCCAGCAGCGCGCACACGCAGAACGGCCGGCTGCCGTCGCTGATGCAGGCCTTCCAGTGATCAATGTAGATGCGCAGCTGGTCGAGCGGATTGGGCGCCGCCAGTTCCAGATTGGCGAAGCCCTCGCGGGCGTCGGCCAGGTAGCGTTCCACCAGCGTTTTGACCAGATCGGCCTTGCTGGGGAAGTGGTGGTGGATGCTGGGCTTGCGGATGCCGACCACGTCGGCGATGTCCGCGTAGCTGAAGCCGTTGTAGCCGCCACTGACGATCAGCGCCCGCGAGCAGGCCAGGATATCGTCGGCGGTAGAAGAAGTTTTGTTCATGTCGAACATCCTACCTTCTGGTAGGTTTGGAGTCAAGCATGGCACCAAAGTATTTTATCAGTGCCTCGGCGCCGAGCGGCCTGGCGAAGTGGTAGCCCTGCGCCTCGTCGCAGCCCCAGGCGCGCAGCAGCGCCGCGCACTGGGCCGACTCGACGCCTTCCGCCACCACCCGGTAGCCGAGGTCGTGCGCCATGCGCAGGATGGCGCGCACCAGTTTCTGGTCGTGGGCGCTGGCGGTCAGGTCGCCGATGAAGGCGCGGTCGATCTTCAGCACGCTGGCGGGCAGCTTCTGCAGGTAGGCCAGGCTGCTGTAGCCGGTGCCGAAATCGTCGATGGCGATGTCGATGCCCATGGCGCGCAGCGCCCGCAGCTGGGTGATGACGCGGCCGTCGTCGCGGGCCAGCATGCTTTCGGTGAATTCCAGCTCGATCGCCGCCGGCGGCACGCCATGCCGTGCCAGCAGCGTGGCGACGCAGCCGGCGAAGCCCGGCTCTTCCAGGTCGGCGGCCGACACATTGATCGACAGCTTGAGCGTAACGCCGGCGGCGCGCCAGCGCGCCAGTTGCGCCAGCGCGTGGTGCAGCACCCAGCGCGTCAGCGCGCCGATCAGCGCGGTCTCTTCGGCCAGCGGCACGAACTCGGCCGGCGAGATGTCGCCATGGCGCGGATCGCGCCAGCGCAGCAACGCTTCAGCGCCACGCGGCCGGCCGTCGAGGTCGACACGCGGCTGGTACACCAGCGACAGCTGGTCCTCGGCCTGCAGGGCGCCGGCCAGGCCGGCCAGCAGCTGGAAGCGGCGCGCGTGGTGGCGGTCGTGGCTGGCGGCGTAGGCGGCGGTGCGGGCCGGCGTGCCGCGCGCGTCGTCCACCGCGCTGTACAGGCGGCGCAGCGCATCGCGCGCGGCCACCTGGCCAGGCACGAACACATCGATGCCGATGGCCGGCTCGGCGCGCACCGGCACGCCGTTGCAGTCGATCGGATCGCGCAGGCTCAGATGCAACTGGCGCGCCGTCGCCTCGGGCGCGTTGGCGCCGTCCTCCAGCAGGACCACGCAGCGCGCCGCGCTCAGGTGATACAGCCGGGCGCGCGGATCGAGCGCGCGCCGGATGCGCTCGGTCGAGCTTTGGATCAGGCTTTCGACGAAGGTGGCGCCGAACACCCGCACCCCTTGCTGCATCTGGCGCGCGGTGACGCTTTCCACCAGCAGCGCGGCGCGGCGCACGCCGGGCTGGCGCTCGGCCAGGTCGTCCAGATCGTCGATCAACTGGTATTCGTTGGGATAGCCGCTGACCGGGTGGATGCGGCCGATGCTGTTTTGCAGCTCGATCTGGGCCATCACCATCGCCGCCAGCTCGGCCAGCACCGCCACCTCGTCGTCGTCGAAGCGGCGCGGCTGGGTGTCCATCACGCACAGCGTGCCAAGGCTGTGGCCGGTGCGGGTGATCAGCGGCGCGCCGGCGTAGGCGCGCATGCCGCCGCGCCGCACCAGCGGCGTGTGGCCGAAGCGCTCATCGTGCAACAGGTCGGGGATCACGCACACGCGCTCGCCGCGGATGGTCCAGTTGCAGGGCGCGTCCTCGCGCGGCGCCTCGACCAGGTCGAAGCCAACGCGCGACTTGAAATACTGGCGGTCGCGGTCCAGCAGCGAAATCGAGGAGATCGGCACGCGCAGCAGCCGGCTGGCGATGCGCGTGATGCGGTCAAAGGCTTTGCTGGGCGCGGTGTCCAGCAGGCGCAGGCTGCGCAGCGCGCCCAGGCGCGCTTCTTCGTTGAAATGCGGGGAAAGGCTGGTCATGATGGGAAAACAATCGTCAGCCGGGCCAGGCGGCCCGGCTTAAAAACCGCAACGGGCCGCCGCGCTGGCCGGCGACACCGTCCACCGCCACACCGGTGCCGGCTGCGCGCGCGGCAGGTAGCTGATGCGCCGCTGCTGGCCGTCGCGCGTGACCAGCAGCGACAGCATGCCGGTTTCGTCCTTGCGGGCCTGTTGCAGGTTGTCCATCGACGCGATCTGGTCGCCCTCGGCCAGTCCCGCCAGTGCCGCCTGCGAGCCGGCGCGCAGGCGGCGCACCACGGTGTGGCTCATCTCGTCGAAGCCGAGGTCGAACGCGCGCACCTGCCTGAGCGAGCGCGCCAGGCATGGCGCCAGCGCCGACGCCGGTGGTTCGATCAGCTTGCCGCTGACCATGTCGTCGTAGTCGCGGCCGGCGGGCTCGCCCAGTTCGCCGACCACCATCGTGCGCCAGTCGGCGGCGCGCACCTGCTGGCCGGCGCGCTGGCGCCGCAGCACCTCCAGCACCAGGTCGTCGACGCCGCGCCGGCCCTGCGTGTGTTCGCGCAGTTGCGCGTTAAGGCGCAGGAAGTACAGAAAGCCGCGCACATAGGGCAGGCGTTGCGCGCGCGTGTCGGACCAGAACTGCTCGCCGGCCTGCTGATTGCTGGTGTGGATGAACGGGCTGGTCATGTAATCCTCGGTGTGCTTGTTGACCAGTTCGGCGAACTTGTCGAGCGTGATCGACTGGTTGCGGTACAACAGCACGGCGGTGTAGTACTCGGCCGTGCCCTCGGTGTACCAGGCGGTGGTGCTGAGGTCGTTGTCATCCAGGCGCGGCCAGTTGTGCACCATTTCGTGCGTCAGCAGCAGTTTCTGGTCGTCGGCGTTGGCGCCGTCCGAACCGTAGCCGAACACAAACGAACGGGTCCAGCCCGAGCCGCCGGAGGACGGGTAGGGATTGCGGCGCGCGAAGATGCGGTAGGTGGTGCCCTGATCCTGGAAGAAGCTGGCCATGGCGCGGTACATGGCCTGGGTGTCGGCGGCCAGGCGCGCCATGTCGAACGGCGGTTCGCTCAGCCAGTACAGCGCGAACGGGCCGCGACCGTCGGCCGGCAGGCTCTTCACCGGGCCGATGGCGAAGCCGCTCTGGAACAGGTCGCCGCTGGTGCCGGCCAGCGTCTGCCGGCCTTCACCCAGGCTCCAGACGCCGCGCGTGCCGGGCGCGGCCTGCGACAGGTCCCAGTCCAGCGTGATCTGGTAGCGGCGCTCGTCCGCGGGCAGGGCCAGGAAGTACATGCCGGCGCCCAGCAGGCCGCCGGCCTCGGCGCGCAAATCGTACAGCGGGCCGTTGCGGGTGTGGGCGTCCACCGCGCGCGGCTTGCCGGTGTAGCGCACCACCACGTTGCCGACCGTGGCGCGGCCAACCAGGTAGTCTCGGAACACCATCGACGGATCGGGCTCGCCTTCCTTGACCGTCAGCGTCAGCGGACCGGCATCGTCGCGGGCCTCGATCGCGTCGGCCGCGTAAGCCGGCACGTCGATCGACACCGCGTAGGTCGGCATGGTCAGCAGGCTGGCGCCGGGCGCCAGGTGCGGATTGTCGATGGTCAGCCGGACGCCGATGGCGTCGACCTCGGCGCCGTGCTGGTGCGGCATCATCAGCAGGTCCAGTTTGGGCAGGGTGGCAGGCTGCGCGGCGGCGAGCAGCGGCATCGACAGCGATGTGGCGAGAAGCAGGGTCTTGATCGGCATGTTAAGCGGCGCTGTCGTCAGCGGGGTGGGGAAACGGGACGGCGTCCCGCTCACGCTGGCGGCGTTCCGCGGCCAGCATGTGCGAGTAGAACCGCCATTCTTCCAGTTGGGCAAAATAGGTGGCCTGGCGCTCGCCGGTCCTGATCCGGGCGCAGCGGATCGCGGAGACCGAGGCGACCGGCGTGACAGGATGGCTGGCCATGGTGGCTCCTTGCGTTTATTTGTCGCGGCGCAGGCCGCTGATGCTCAGGGACAGGGCGGACACCAGGAAATAAAAGGCGCCAAACCCGGCGTAGCCGGCCACAGTGGCGACAGTCGGCGTGGCGGCCGCCTGCGCCTGGAAGATGAACACGCCGCCGGCCAGCGCCGATTGCGCGCCGCTCAGGATCATCGCCCACTGCGCGCCATACTGCTTACGGCGGCGCAATCCGGTGCCCAGCTGCAGCACGCCGGACAGGATGGCCCAGACGCCGAACACGCTCAGCACGCGATGCATGTCGGGCAGGGCGAGATAGACGCCAACGGCGACCGCCAGGCTGACGATGACATTGAACTGCTGGGTATGGTTGCGGGAGATGCCACCGCTGCGCGCGCCATCGACCAGGTTGGCCACGGCGTCCCACAGCGGGTAGAACACGAACAGCATGGCAGCCAGCGGGCCGCTCTGGTCGGCATTCAGTGCAAGAAACACCCAGGCGGCGGCAACGGCGGCGCGGGTGAAGTAGTAGGTTTTCAGCCAGCTTTCATTCGCGGAGAAAGCGGCCGTGGTGGAGGCTTGGTTCATGGAATATCCTTTGCAGAGTGTTTGCTATCTATTAGTTGGTAGGTCAATGAATGGTAGCCTACCTTCTAGTAGGACTGGAGTCAAGATTTTTCCGTAGAACCTACAGCTTGTGAAGCGCTGGTTTCATTTATGTTGATGTATGGAATCTTTTAGGGCATAGTGTGGGCAGATGCATTGTTCCGACGCGCCGGCCACGCCCTAGCCAGCGCCTCCGCCGCCTTTTCCGTCCCCATCCCGACTGTTCCATCGGTTTTCCATCGCCCTGATCCCGCGAGCCTGGTTGTTCAACCCGACTTTGCCTACCACAGGAGCGTCCCATGGACTCGTTCAAGAAATTAAAAATCGGTACCCAGTTGTCGCTGGGCTTTGGCATGCTGACCGCGCTGATGCTGGTGCTGGCGGTGTTTTCGGTAATGCGCGTGTCGTCGCTGTCGAAGGCCTTCTACGAAGATAATCGCATCTCCTCCGAGCGGCTGGAGCCGCTGTACCTGGCGCGCGAGGCGCTGGCGCAGACCGGCCTGGCCGCGCGCAATGCCTACATTTTCACCGACAACGCGCAGGCCATGCGCGAACTGGACATCGTTGATGAGCAAAAGGCGGTGTATCTGGCCGCCGTCGAGAAAATGACGCCGGTGTATGCCAACGATCCGCAATTTGCCAAGGTGAAGGAAGGGCTGCTGGCCATGGCGAACGAGCTGAAGCGCCCGCGCCAGTACCGCGAGGCGGGCAAGATGGAGGAATACGGCCGCTTCCTGGTCGAGGAGTGCAGCCCGCTGCGCCGCCGCATCGTGCAGGACATGGGCGTGCTGGTGAAGTCGGTGCAGAAAGAGTCGGAAGGCGCTGCCGAAATGGTGGAAGACGACGCCACGGGCGCGCGGCGCCTGGTGACGGTGCTGGCGGTGGTGGCTTTTGTCCTGAGCGTGGTGATTGCCGGCTTGATCAAGCGGCTGTTGCTGAAGCAGTTGGGCGGCGAGCCGGTCTACGCAGCCGAAATCGCCAGCCGCATCGCCAAGGGCGACCTGGCGGTCAGTGTGCATCTGGCGCCGGAAGACAAGGATAGTTTGCTGTTTGCCATCAAGGGCATGCGCGACAGCCTGGCGGGCATCGTCAGCGAGGTGCGGCATGGCACCGAGGCGATCAGCCATGCGTCGCAGGAGATCGCGACCGGCAATGCCGACCTGTCGCAGCGCACCGAGCAGCAGGCGCAGTCGCTGGAGCGGGTGGCGACGGCGATGGAGGAGTTGACCTCGACGGTGAAGCAGAATGCCAGCAATGCGCAGCAGGCCAATCAGCTGTCGCAGTCGGCGTCAGACGTGTCGGAGCAGGGTGGTGTGGTGATGCGCCAAGTGACCGATACCATGGAATCGATCAATGAATCGTCGAAAAAAATCGTTGAGATTATTTCTGTTATCGACGGCATTGCTTTCCAGACGAATATTCTGGCGTTGAATGCGGCGGTGGAAGCGGCCCGCGCCGGTGAGCAAGGCCGGGGTTTTGCGGTGGTGGCCAGCGAGGTAAGGGTATTGGCGCACCGCGCGGCGCAGGCGGCCAAGGAAATTAAAATCCTGATTGATGATTCGGTGGTTAAAGTCGGCAGTGGTTCCGAGCTGGTACAAAAGGCGGGGATTACTATTCACGAGGTCGTGGACAGCGTTCGCCGGGTGACGGAGATTATGGCTGAAATAAGCGACGCGAGTCAGGAGCAAAGTGCGGGTATTCAGGAGGTCAGCCAGGCCCTGGGGCAAATGGATGGCATGACGCAACAGAATACCGCCTTGGTGGAGGAAGCCAGCGCGGCTGCCGAGGAATTAAAGGAACAGGCTGCGCATTTAAATGACATCGTCGGGCAGTTTAAATTGGATGCCGCAGAATCGAATATCGCGCATTTGCCGGTGAAAACCAGCGCGACGATGAATTCGCGCACGCACCGCAATTTGCGGTTGGCCAACGGCTGATAGGCAGAGCAAGGCGGCGCGGCTTGCCGCGCCGCTTTTTTATGCCAAAAATTGGCCTGAAGGCGCCGGTTTTTGGCATGCTTCAGTGTCGCTTTCCTACGGGAGAGCAGGATGGACGCCAATACATCGGCTTTGCGCCGGCAGGGCAGAACCCGCCGGCTGTTTATTGACCCGGCGGCGATATGCGCGTGTGGCCGGAATCAGCGATATAGTCGGCGGCATAATTTGGCAGCATTGTGGCGTGTCGCATATTTTGCCTGCATGCTTATCGATATATTATTTCAACGCATGCCGATATTCAGCTCGACGGTAACTTCGATTATCGCCGCTTAATTGGCGTGCTTGTGGAATATCCGATTGTTGGCGTGACGGTATTTATAATCTCGCGGGTGAGGAGTGGCTGGCGAAATGGCGGGCATGCCGCTTTATGACTGATTCGACCGCCCGCGCGGTGGATAACTTTGCTGCGGAAAAATTACGCAGCAAACATTTGTCCTTACGAAACAAGCACTTGTTGGTGTGCCTTGATGCTTGTTAACAGCCTTATCCACAGAATTTGTTAACAACCGCCGGGCAAAGCATCAATCAGCGCCCGCACCGCCGCCGACAACCGCCGGTGCGGTGGATAAATCAGCGAAAACGGCCTGCTGCGTCCGCGCAGCCCAGGCAGCACCTCGACCAGCCGACCGGCAACCAGCCTGTCCGCCGCCACGAAATGATAGGTCTGGCAAATGCCTAAGCCCTGCTCGGCCAGCGACACCACCCCCAGCACATCGTCCGCCACCCGCAGGCGGGCCGGCGCCTGCCAGTCGATTTCCTTGCCATCCACGTGCAGCAGCCACGGCGCCTGCCGCCCAGTGCTCGGCATGATGAAGGGCAGGCAAGCGTGCCCGGCCAGTTCGTCCAGCGTCTCCGGCGTGCCGGCCCGACGCAAATAATCCGGCGACGCCACCAGGCACACGGCTTCGTCGCCCAGCCGCTTGGCCGCTAACCCGCTGTCAGCCAGTTCGCCCAGCCGGATCGCCAGGTCGTAGCCCTCGGCAACCAGATCGACGTTGCGATTGCTGACGCTTAACTCGACGGACACCTGCGGATGCCGCTCAATGAACGGCCGTAACATCGCCGGCAGCCGGTAATGGCCGTAGGTGGTCGGCACGCTGATGCGCACCTTGCCGGACAGTTCGCCGCCTTGTCCCTGAATGGCGCGTTCGGCATCGGCGATCAGGCCAAAGGCGTTGCGCGCTTGCTCCAGGTACAGGTTGCCGGCCTCCGTCACACTCAGCCGGCGGGTGGTGCGGCGCATCAGCTGGACGCCAAGCCGCGCCTCCAGCCGGGCGACCGCGCGGCTCAGCACCGACGGCGTGGTGCCCAGCGCCACCGCCGCCGCGCTGATCGTGCCCTTGTCGACGATGGTGACAAACGCCTCCAGGTCTGCCATGTGATCGAATTGTCTCGCCATTTTCACCTTTTGCGAACAAATGATTTGAATCGGAGGTTATTTAATCACATTCAAGACACGAATACACTGGCGCCACTGTCAAAACAAGGAGCCATACCATGATGCCCACCCTCCGTAACGCCGTTGCCGGCGCCATTGTGAGCCTGTCCGCCCTCGGCGCCCACGCCGCCAATGTACTGGTTGTGTTGTCCGACGAGTCCCAGCTGGCGCTGCGCGACAACCGTAGCTTCGACACCGGCTTCTACGCCAACGAGCTGATGCAGCCGGTCAAAAAGCTGCTGGATGCCGGCCACACTGTCACCTTCGCCACCCCGTTGGGCAAGGTGCCGACCGTGGACCGCCATTCGTTGGACCAAATGTACTTCGGCAATGATGAAGCCAGCATGCAGCAGCATCTGGCACTGCTGGACAAGCTGCAGCTGACCGCGGCCGCCAGCTCGCCGGTGATCAGTCTGGCGCGCGTGGAGCAGGCCGGGTACGACCGCTATGACGCCATTTATATCCCCGGCGGCCACGCGCCGATGCAGGATTTGCTGTACAGCGCCCCGCTGGGCCGCCTGCTGACCGCCTTCCACCAGCAAGGCAAACCCACCGCGCTGGTCTGCCACGGTCCGATCGCGCTGCTGTCGACGCTGGCCCAGCCGCATCAACTGACCAAGCCGCTGGAAAGCGGCGGCAAGGCGGCCAAGCCACAGGGCTGGATTTACGCCGGTTACAAGATGACGGTGATCAGCAACCAGGAAGAGGATGCCGCCAAGCCGATGCTGAACGGCGGCACGATGAAATTCACGCCGCAAACGGCGCTGCAAGCGGCGGGCGGCGCCTACAGCAGCGCGGCCAACTGGCAGCCTTACGTGGTGACGGATCGGGAACTGATTACCGGCCAGAATCCGGCCTCGGCCAACGGCGTGGCCGACGCATTACTGGCAAGGCTGAAGCGCTGAGCCGGATCAGGCAAACATCGGCTTGAAGAGGCGCCGCTGCAGGGGGCTGATTTCCTTGCGCCACAGGCGCGGCGCCAGCGGGTCGGGGAAAAAGGATTGCGACTGGTAGAAACGGTCGGTGCCTTCCGCCGCCTCCAGGATCAGGCGCAAGATGCCCGAACCGAGGCAGTATTGCTCGATCCGCTTGACGAACCAGTGGCCGACGCCGCGTCCGCGATACTGGCTCAAAATCATCAGGTCCGACACAAAGCAGAACGCCGGCGGCGCCAGTTCCAGCCGGGCGATGCCGATTTGCTTGTTTTTCAATTCCACCGACACCCATTGGATGGTGCCGCGCGGATCGTGGGCCTGCGCTTGCGGCATGACGCTGTTGAAGCCGGCATCCCTGCGAAAAGCCAGCAGCACTTTGGCGGTCGGAGGCGCCTTCATCGGGCGAAATTGCAGGTCGAGATCCATGGACGTGTTTCAAGTAAGTGATTTACTTAGCGTAATACCCACACCGCAGGAGCGCAATACCCAATTTGTATAAATTGTTGCGGGGACGTGTGCGACAATGGGCCATGCATACTCCCTATTTTTACGAACCGGCACGGGGCCACGGCCTGCCGCACGACCCGTTCAACGCCATCGTCGGCCCGCGCCCGATCGGCTGGATTTCCACCCGCGCCGCCAACGGCAACCTCAACCTGGCGCCGTACAGCTTCTTCAACGCCTTCAATTACACGCCGCCGCTGATCGGCTTCGCCAGCCTGGGCCGCAAGGACACGCTGCGCAATATCGAGGAAACCGGCGAATTCGTCTGGAACCTGGCCACCCGCCCGCTGGCCGACGCCATGAACGCCAGCTGCGCGCCGGCGCCGCCGGAGGTGGACGAGTTCCAGCTGGCCGGGCTGACGCCAACCGCGTCCAACATCGTCCGTGTGCCGCGCGTGGCGGAAAGCCCGGTGTCGTTCGAATGCCGGCGCACGCAGATCATCCGCCTGCAGAGCGCGTCCGGCGCGGACACCAATACCTGGCTGATCCTGGGGGAAGTGGTGGGCGTGCATATCGCGCACGAGCTGCTGCGCGACGGCGTATATGACACGGCCGGCTCGCGCACCATCTTGCGGGGTGGCGGTCCGGCCGACTACTTTGAAATCACGCCGGAGAGCCGGTTCCGCATGGCGCGGCCCAGCTACCCGTAAGCGTCATCAATAAGTGGCGAACATGCGCTGAATCTGTTTGCTGTCGGTGGTTTTGGTCAGCGCCAGCATCAGCAGGATGCGGGCTTTCTGCGGATTCAGCGTGTCCGACGCCACGAAGTCCAGCTCGTCGTCGTTGGCTTCGCCGTTGCGCGCCACGATGCCCTGGCCGACGCGGCTGGAACGCACGATCAGCACGCCTTGCTTGCGCGCCGCCACCAGCGCCGCCTTGACCGGGGTGGCCAGGCTGCCGTCGCCCACGCCGGCGTGGACGATGCCCTTGGCGCCGGCCGCCACCAGCGCGTTCAGCGCCACCGGACCCACATTGGCGTAGCCGTAGACGATGTCCACCTGCGGCAGCGCGCTCAGCTTGCTGACGTCGAACTCGGTGTCGGCGGTGTGCTTGCGCGCCGGCACGTGGTAGAAGTAGGGCTTGTTGCCCTGGATGTAGCCCAGCATGCCCAGTTCCGGCGTCTTGAAGCTGTCCGGGGTCGAGGTGTTGGTCTTGGTGACGTCGCGGGCGGCGTGGATCTGGTCATTCATCGCCACCAGCACGCCCTTGCCGACCGCTTCCTGGCTGGCCGCCAGCAGCACCGCGTTGTACAGGTTGATCGGACCATCGGCCGACAGCGCGGTGCCCGGACGCATGGCGCCCACCAGCACCACCGGCTTGCGGCTCTTGACGGTCAGGTCGAGGAAGTAGGCGGTTTCTTCCAGCGTGTCGGTGCCGTGCGTGATGACGATACCGTCAACGTCTGGCTGGGCCAAAAGGGTGTTGACGCGCTGGGCCAGTTTGAGCCAATGTTCATTACTCATGTTTTCGCTGGCGATCTGGAACACCTGCTCGCCCTTGACGTCGGCGACCTTGGCCAGCTCCGGCACCGCCGCGATCAGCTGGTTGACGCCGACGGTGGCGGCGGTATAGCCGACCGTGGTGGTGCTGGTGGCGCCGCTGCCGGCGATGGTGCCGCCGGTGGCCAGGATGGTCACGTGGGCCAGCTTTTCAGCTGCCCCGGCATAGGAACTGAGCAACATTGCACAAGCCAGCAGGGCTTTGCACCAGCGGGCGGGTTGAGGGTAGAGCATGTGTTCTCCTGAGCGGACTGTAAAGCTTGGGATATTAACAAAAGCCCCGCGTGTCAACAATGCGGGCTGTTGCTGCGTTAAGGTGGGATCGCGGCACACATATAAAAGAGAAAACATATGAGATTGGCTATCACGATGGCGTTGGCGCTGGTATTGGCCGGCTGCGGCAAGACGGCGGCGCAAAAACAGCAGGAGGACGCGGCGACGTTGACCAAGCTGGGTGAAAAATATGTCAAGGAAAAGATCCTGGAACCCAGCCAGGCCCAGTTCCGCAACCAGTTCATCGGCAAGGGCGGCGCGCCGTGCGGCGAGGTCAACGCCAAGGACGCGTTTGGCGGCTACATCGGCTTCCAGCGCTATATTTCAGTGGCGCGCGACCTGACCTTGCTGGCGCAGGACGTGTCGCCGGCCGAATTCGACGCGCAGTGGAAGCAGCTGTGCCAGTAAGACCCGGCCTGCCTGTCCGAAGGAAGGCTGCCGCGTTGTGCAATTAGCGCTATGATGGCTGTATCACACCGCGAGGATACGGCATGGCACAGCAACCCGGGGGCGGCAACAACGTCGCCCCGCATTTGGCATCATCCGACATCGGCAACCGCCGTCACCAGATTTTTCCCACCCTGAGCGAAGACCAGTTCGACGTGCTGCTGCGCTACGGCGAGCGCCGGCGTTTTGCCGCCGGCTCGGTACTGTTCCGCCAGGGCGAGCGCCACATCCCCATGTACGTGCTCATCTCCGGCGCGATCGAGGTCGAGCGCGGCTCGGCGCTGGGGTCGACGGTGCTCGGCACCCACGGCCCCGGCATGTTCACCGGCGAGATGGGCGCGCTGGCCGGCCGCGCCGCCGTCGCCACCGCGCGCGTGGTCAGCGACAGTGAGCTGATCGTGGTCAGCGAAGAGTCGCTGCGCACGCTGGTGATTTCGGAGGCGGCGCTGAGCGAAACCATCATGCGCGCCTTCATCCTGCGGCGCGTGGCCTACATGCAGGACCAGACCGGCGGCGTGGTGGTGTTTGGCGCGCGCGATTCGCAGGAAACGCTGGTACTGCGCCAGTTCCTCAACCGCAATGGCCAGCCGGCCGCCTATTTCGACACCGAGTACGACGCCGACGACGAGGCGCACAAGCTGATGGCCCGCTTCGGCGTCAAGCCGGAGGACATTCCCGCGGTGGTCACGCTGAACGGCGAGGTGCTGCGCCGCCCGACGCTACGCCAGCTGGCCGACGGCATCGGCATTTCGCCGGACAGCATCGACGGCCGCCTGTTCGACGTGGTGGTGGTGGGCGCCGGCCCGGCGGGCCTGGCAGCGGCCGTGTATGCGGCGTCCGAGGGCCTGACGGTGGCGGTGCTGGACGCCAAGGCGCCCGGCGGCCAGGCCGGCGCCAGCTCCAAGATCGAAAACTACTTTGGCTTCCCCACCGGGATCACCGGCCAGGCGCTGGCCGGCCGCGGCCTGTCGCAGGCGCGCAAGTTCGGCGCCGAGGTGGCGGTGCCGGTCAAGGTCAGCAAGGTCGATTGCGACAGTCCGGAATACGGCATTCAAATCGACAGCGGCGAGCAGCTGCGCGCGCGGTCCATCGTCATCGCCAGCGGCGCGCGCTACCGCAAGCCGGCCTTGCCGGAGCTGGAGCGCTTCGAGGGACGCGGCGTGTACTACAGCGCCTCGTTCATGGAGGCGAACTTCTGCACCGACGAGGAAGTGGTGATCGTCGGCGGCGGCAATTCGGCCGGGCAGGCGGCGGTGTTCCTGTCGGGCCACGCGAAGCATGTGCACATCGTGGTGCGCTCGGGCGGACTGGCGGCCAGCATGTCGCGCTATCTGATCCAGCGCATCGAGGCGTCGCCGAAGATCACGCTGCACACCCACAAGCAGATCGTGGAACTGCGCGGCACCGACAGGCTGGAAAGCATCTGCTGGCAAAGCGAAGGCGGCGAACCGCGCGAGGCGCCGGCGCGCCATCTGTTCCTGTTCCTCGGCGCCGAGCCCAGCACCGCATGGCTGGGCGATTGCGTGGCGCTGGACGACAAGGGCTTCGTGCTCACCGGGTCGGACGTGCCGGCCGGGCGCTGGCCGCTGGAGCGGCCGCGCCATCTGCTGGAAACCAGCCGTCCGCGCGTGTTTGCGGTGGGCGATGTGCGCAGCGGCTCCGTCAAGCGGGTGGCGGCGGCGGTGGGCGAGGGCTCGGCGGCGGTGGCCTCGCTGCACCAGGCGTTGGCGTCGGACTTCCTTTAAGGCTCGATTTAAGGCTCGATGCTGCGCAGCGGCTTGCTGTGGCGGTTGGCGCGGCGCACCATCGGCTGCTGGCGTGGCGGCCGCGCCAGCGCTTCGCGCGCGCGGTCGTAGCCGTACTGCCACTGGTCGTTCATGTGCTGCACGAAGATGTCGTGGGACGGCGGCATCTGCAGCTCGATGCGGTTGCGCAGCCAGTCCAGCTTTTGCTGCATCTGCTGCCGTTCCAGCACCACCGACACGTCCGATGAATCGATGCGGATGTCGGCCAGATGGCTGTTGGCGTAGCGCAGGCGCGCATTGCCGTCCACGCCCAGCACCGCGCGCCAGGCGGGGATCGAGAACACCTGGTCGAACGCTTCCTTGAATTCCATGATGACTTCCTCGCCGAGGCGGCGGGCGATTTCGACCGGGAACAGGTCCAGCACACCGCCGATGTATTCGTCGCCGCGATACTGCGCGCAGCGGAAGTAGATCATGTCGGCGATGGAGATGCGCGCGGCTTCGGTGAGCGGCACGCTGCCGTCGATGCGCAGCTCACGCGCGATGGCGTGCTCGCCCCAGCGGGCGTCGGCCAGCGGCGAGTCCATGCCATGCAGCGCGGCGGCGGCGCGCTGGTTGCAGAACACCGTCTCCGCGTACAGCTTGCGCTGGCCGCGCGGCTGGCCCACGTCCCCGGGGCCGAACAGCAGCTTGCCGCCGATGATGGCGACATCGACCTCCGCCGTGCCGGAGGCGGGCGGGAAGGGCAGTTGCGGCGGTATCTCGAACAGGTAGTCGTTAAACAGGTCCGGAATCACCGGCGCGGCCGCGCTGGACAACTTGCGCCGAGCGGCGCGCAGCAAGTTGCCGATCAGCGCCGCGTGCTCGGTAGAGCGCAGGCTGCACCAGAAGCGGTACATCGACTCGGACGACAGCCACGCGCGCTGCGCCTCGGGATCGGGCAGGTTGTGGATGATGGTGGCGGCGATGGCGCCGCCGCAGCTGGCCAGCAGCACGTCCGGCGCCTTGCCGGCCTGCCGCAGCGCGGCGTACATGCCGATGTAAATGCCGAAGCGGAATCCGCCACCGCCGAGCACCATGCAGCGTTTAAACGGTTTATACGATTGTTGCGTCATAGGCCGCAACGATATCACACCATCGCTTGAAGGACGCTGACCGCAGTGTGTTCCGGCCTGGGCGGATCGGCCGCACCCTGCACTGATTACAGTTGGTGCTCCAGTTGCACGCGTACCGTCGGCTGAGTGGGCATCTGGCGGAAGGTACGGGTGGCGCCGCTGGCGTCAATGAAGCTGGAGGTTTCGGTGGCGTCCTGATGCAGCAGATTGCTGGCCGAGACGCGCAGCTGGGTTTTAGCGTTCATCTTCCATAGCGCATACACATCCAGTTCGCGCTTGGCACTGGCGCTGTTCAGCACCTGCGCCGACTGGCGCGATGGCCCTGCGGCCTGATAATTCATATTGCCGCCCACGGTCAGCGCCGACCAGCGATAGTCGGCGCCAACGTTGGCGGTGGCCGGCGTCTGCGATTCCAGGCGGTTGTCCGGCCCCGGCACATTGTCGACCCGCGACCAGTTGCGCGCCACGTTCGCCCGCACATCCAGTGCTTTGGTCACACGCAGCTTGGCCTCCAGTTCAACGCCGTGTACGCGCGCGTTGCCATCATTGAACGGGGCAGTCACCCATACGCCGTCCTGCTCGAACAGGCGCCACTGCGTCACGTCGCGGATGCGGCGCGCGTAGACGCCGGCACTGAGCAGCGCACCATCGCCAAGATAATGTTCATACGCTGCATCCAGTCCCCAGGTCAGCTCCGGTCGCAGCGCCGGATTGCCTTGTTCGTCCGGATTGGTGGGATTATTGTTGTTGTCCTTGGTGTAGCGGCGTGGCACCATCCTGGCCAGTTCGGGCGCCTTGTACGTGCGGCTGACTGCCAGCCGCAGCACGTCCTGGTTCGCCAGCTCGTAGCGTGACTGCAGGGATGGACTCCACACCGCGGAACTATTGTCCAGCGCATCCGGCGCGTTGGCCGCCAGTGCGCGGCTGGCGGTGCCGAGCCGCTCGTGGCGTAAGCCGAGATACAGCGAATAACGTCTGGTCACCTGCCACTCATCCTGTGCAAACAGCGCCACACGGTCGACCGCCGCCGTGTAATCCGCGTTGTTGCGGCCTGCCAGTCCGCCGGCAGCATCGAATAGCGTCTCGTCGCGGTTTTCGCTGCGGCGCGCATGCGAGGCGTCCCAGCCGATCGCCACCGCATGGCGGTCGCCGACGGGATGGCGATACGTGCCGCTGCTGTTGACGTCGTTCTCCACCGGTCCGGAATCCACATGATGACGCGCCAGCGGCCGGCCTGCCGTATCCATGCCGTGAAAGTCAAAGGTGCCGGTGCGGCGGTTGGTGCTGGCGCCCACCTTCATCTCCAGCTTGTCGCCATTCGACAGCGCGTGTGTCCAGGTCACGTCACTGCGCAGCATGACGAAGTTGGCGACGAAGTTGGCGGTGTTGCGCGGATAGTCGCTATGGCCACCGGTCAGCGCCGTTTCGTCAGCGCGCGCGAGATTGTCCACGCGCCGAAGATAGGCGAAGTTTTGCCAGCTGAGCGTGTCGGTGTCATCCAGTTTCCAGTTCAGGCGCGGCGTCAATGTCAGCGCGTCGGTGCGTCCCGATTCGGTTTGTGGCGTGCGGCGCAGCAACGTTACCCGGCCGGACGCATCACGCTCCTCCTGCCAGTCGGTGAACGCCTTTTCGCTGCGTTTGCGGGTCAGTGTGGCGGCGAGGTTGTAGGAGTAGGCGTCATGCTGGTCGGAGAGTTGGGCGCTGAGCGCCGGCGTGTTGACGCCGTGCTGCCTGGCGACGCTGGCCGTCACGGAGCGTTGTCCGCGTTTTACCGCTTTTTTCAGGATGATGTTGATCGCGCCCGCTACCGACTGGTTGCTCAGCTCCGCCGTGGCGCTGCGCAGGATTTCGATGCGCTCGATGGTCTCGGGAGCGATGGCATCCAGCGAGAAGCCCGACGGCACTGGCTCGCCATTCAGCAGGATCTGCGTGTAGCCGTTGCCCAGGCCGCGCATCTGGATTGCGCCGCCCTGGCCCGGCGCGCCGGTGATGCTGATGCCCGGCAGGCGCTTGAGCACATCGGACAGCGCTTGGTCGCCTTGCCGCACAATGTCCGCGTGCTGGATCACAATGCTGGTGGTGGTGTCGCGCTGGCGCTGGTCGGCGCTGGAACCGGCGACGACGACTTGCTGCGGCTGCGGCAGGTCCGTCGCGCAGGCGCAAGCCGACACCGCCAGCAGCAGGCTGCTGGTGATGCGTGGTACTGGCATGGGTTATCCCTTCTGGGGCAGTTGCTGGCGGCGGACCTTGAGGGCGCGCTGGGTTGCATGGGCGTCCAGCGTGGGGTACATGGACGCCGGATCGATGTTGCGGCCGCCCTGCCGCACTTCCATGTGCAGATGCGGTCCGGTAGCGAAGCCGCTTTGGCCGGTGGCGCCGATCAAGGCGCCGGCTTGCACGTGCTGGCCGGCTGTCACGCTGACGCTGTCAAGGTGGGCGAAGAACGAACGTTGCGCGCCGTGGTCGATGATGACCACGTTGCCGTATCGGCCGTCATTCTCGGCGATGGGGCCGGCGGCGATGACGGTGCCGCTGGCCACGGCGTGCACCGGCGTGCCTTTGGCGGCGGCGAAGTCGATGCCCTTGTGCGGCGTGGGCAGCACGCTGCGCATCACGCCGTAGAAGCTGGTGACGCGGACCTTGTCGAGTGGCAGGCGCCATGCCTCGACCGGTGCCGCCACCACCGGCATCGTTGGCGGACTGACGGCGGCGGAAGGTAGGCTGAAGGCCAGCGCTGGCTGCAGCAGCGCGCCCGCCACCAGCACGACCGTCAGCGCGGCGCCGGTGAACCACACGGCTGCGGCGCTCAGTGTGGGCAAGCCGTCCTTCTGCATGTGGCGCAGGCGGGCGGCAACGGTGGCGCCGTTGAAGGCAGCCACGCCAACGGGCGTCATCATGGTCCATTGTTGCAGCAGGGACGCGGCATACTGCTTGCGCTCGTGCTGCGGGCGGCCGGTCAACACTCGCTGATCGCACTGGAGTTCCAGCGCCCACTCCATGTGCGTCGCCATCCAGCGCAGGGCGGGATTGAACCAGAAAATCGTCCGCAGCGCGGCGGCCAGTGCGAGGCAGAGCGGGTCTTGCGCGCGCCAGTGGTGCAATTCGTGCGCGATGATCATCCGTTGTTGTGTAGCGTCCAGTGCTTGCAGGTGGGCCGGCAACAGGAGGCGCGGACGGCGCACGCCGATCAGCATCGGCGAGATGGCCGCGTCAGTGCGCAGGACGGTCAGCCTGTGCCGGGCGATGGCGCGCCGCTGGCCGGCGGTGAAACCGTCGTGGGCTTGCAGCTCGTCGGGTGTCAGGCACTGTGCGCCGGCGATCAGGCCGCGCAACAGGCGGCGTGCCCGCCATTGGCGTGCCACGGCACGCGCCAGGCCCGCCGCATACACGAACAGCCAGCCGGCGGCTAGCAGCGGCAGGGCGCTGGCGGCGGACGGCGAGGCGGCCTGCATGGCATCTGCAACGGCCGCGGTTGCGCGAGCGGACGCGAATGCTGGCGCTGATGCGGCTGACTGCGTTGCGGCTGACTGCGCTGTGGCAGCGGTTGGCGTGGCCGTGCCGGCCGCCGGCGCGTCGTTGCGGACGTGGCTGCCAAGCGGCGGCACATCAAGCTCGATTTGTGGCGCGAGCCGAAGCTTTGAGGGGTGCGGCACCAAGGGCAGCAGGGCGGCGGCCGCCACCACGGCCTGCGCCGCCAGCCATACGTTGCGCCGCGTCCGCAGCGCCGGCCACCAGCGTACGGCAGCGCGCAGCAGTGCCCACGCCACCAGGCCGACCGCCAGGCTGCCGGCACAGGACAAGAGCCACTGCATCGTCCACAGCGGGATCATCACTCCTCCGCCGGCCAGTCGTTCAGCATTTGCTCCAGCTGCGACAGCTCCTGCTGATCGACCAGTTTGCTGCCGGTGAACATGGCCACCGGCAGCGGCGCGTCCAGCTCCATCACGCGGCGGCCGAAGTCGCGCGCGAAGGCGGCCAGTGTGCCCACCTTCTCCAGCACCGCGCTGTAGACGTTGATGCCGTGCACCACCTGCATGCTGATCATCTGCTTCTCCAGCATGCGGTCCAGCGTCTTGCGGGTGGACGAGAACGACCAGCCCAGTTCATCGGCGGCGGCGTCATGAATCTCGCGCGCGCTCAGTGGTTGCTGTTTCCACAGCACTTTCAGCAAGGTCAGCTCGCTGACCGAAGGAATCGTGACCGACATGAATTGCCCCTATGCGACTAATGGGATGATTATGCGACCAATGTCGCAATCCCGTCAACTGCCGCAGATGACACCGATGTATAAGATTTTGTAACATTGCTTTGAATAAATTCCAAATATGTTACGATGGATTTTTTGTTAATTAGCAAAAAAGTACGGTCGTGCACAGCGGGACGAAAGGTATCGCACGGCAGGTATCGGCATGAAGGCGGCGGCGCGAAGCGGCGGAGCGCTATACAATGCCTGTGGCCGCAGCTATCCCAGCCGCAGCCACCACTGCATTGGAAACGTTATGTATTACGGAGAGCGCTTTAACAGCATCACGCACACCGTAGGCGCGGCGCTGGCCGCCATCGGCGGCACATTGTTGATCGTTCAGGCCGCCCGCAGCGGCGACGCCTGGAAGATCGTCAGTTGCAGCATCTACGCCGCCACCTTGCTGGCGTTGTACCTGACGTCCACGCTGTATCACAGCCTGCGCGGCCGCGCCAAGGATGTGCTGCGGCGGATGGACTACTGCGCCATCTACCTGCTCATCGCCGGCAGCTACACGCCGTTCACGCTGGTCAGCCTGCGCGGGCCGTGGGGCTGGTCGCTGTTTGGCGTGGTGTGGGGGCTGGCGCTGGTTGGCATCCTGCAGGAGCTGTGGTTCGCCAAGGGCGCGCGCGTGCTGTCGCTGCTGATTTACGTGGCGATGGGCTGGGTGGGCGTGATCGGCGCCAGCCCGCTGATCGACGCGCTGGGCTGGAGTGGCTTCATGTGGCTGGCGATAGGTGGCCTGGTGTACACCGTGGGCATCGCCTTCTTCGTCACCGACCACAAATGGCGCTATGGGCACGGCGTCTGGCATTTGTTTGTACTGGGCGGCAGTGCCTGTCATTTCGGCGCTGTCATGCTCTACGTGGCGTAAGGATGGAACACCCGTGGAAATCAACTCGGACGATTTAAAAACCTTCATCACCGTGATCGACAGCGGCACCCTGAGCGCCGCCTCGGTGCACCTGGGACAAACCACCTCCGGCGTCAGCCGCGCGTTGTCGCGGCTGGAGGACAAGCTGGCCACCTCGCTGCTGACGCGCACCACGCGCCGCATGGAGCTGACCGAAGAGGGCCAGCTGTTCCTGGAAAAGGCCCGCGCCATCCTCGGCGCCATGGAGGAGGCCGAGGAAACCATCCGCATCCGCCGCCAGAAGCCGGCCGGCCGCCTGTGCGTGGACGCCGCCTCGCCGTTCATGCTGCACTGCGTGGTGCCGCACGTGGCCGAATTCCGCGCCATGTATCCGGACATCCGCCTGGAACTGAGCAGCAACGACCAGATCGCCGACCTGATCGAGCACCGCACCGACATCGCCATCCGCATCGGCACGCTGAACGACTCGACGCTGCACGCGCGGCCGCTCACCTCCAGCCCGCTGTACGTGCTGGCCAGCCCCGAGTACCTGGCGCAGCACGGCACGCCGCGCACGCCGGAGGATCTGGCGCGGCACGCGCTGCTGGGCTTTGTGCAGTATGAGCTGGGCAACCAGTGGCCGCTGCGGCACGCCAGCGGCAACAGCCTGCCGGTGACGCCGTCGATCTCAGCCTCCAGCGGCGAGACGCTGCGCCAGCTGGCGCTGGCCGGACAGGGCATCGTCTGTCTGGCCGACTTCATGACCCGCGCCGACATCGAGGCCGGGCGCCTGGTCAAGGTGCTGGAGCCGCACTACACCGGCTACCGCCAGCAGATCCACGCGGTCTACTACCGCAACACCCAGTTGGCGCAGCGGATCAGCTGCTTCCTGGAGTTCTTGCAGCAAAAGCTCTGAATGGCGCAGTGTGCGGGGCCGTACGGAGCGCCGCCGGCGGCGGGGCTACACTGGATTCAACAGCTTGACGATGTAGCCGCCTTTGGAGGTCATCATGACGCAAACCACACACCCTTCCAAGCATGCCGTGCGCGCCTATCTGGAGCGCCGTACGCACGAAGTGAAACCGCCGCCGACGCCGGAGGAAATCCGCCGCCAGCTGGGCTGGGGCCTGATGGCCTTCGAACAAAAGGTCGGCAACGGCCGTAACTGAGTAGCCGAGCGTCGTTCGCCGACGTTTCGCCGTTCACCGGCCCATTTCCGCCATTCGCCGAATAGCGGTTTCCTCGCCCGCGGTTCCCCGGTATTGTTACATGCATACCGACTTGGGGAACTCAAATGACTGTAGAAACCGCATATCGCTGGCGCAAACAGCTGGTCTGGGGCCTGGCCCTGATCATCGCCGGCACCGTTATCCTGCTGGCGCAGACCGACGTTCTGGACATCGATCTCAATCCCGCCCACTTCTGGCGCTGGTGGCCCTGGCTGCTGGTGATCAGCGGCGTCACCAAGATCATCCCGCCCACCAATTCGCGCCACTTCACCTCCGGCTGGTGGGAGATCTTCTTTGCCGGCTGGTGGTACGTCTCGTTCAATCACATCTGGGGTCTCGGCTTCGGCGACACCTGGCCGGCGCTGCTGGTCGCGTGGGGCATCGGTATGATGCTGCGCCCCCTGCTGGATAACATCTTCCCGCCACCAGTCAAGGAGCAGGCATGAGAACCCGTCAGCGCCGCGAGCGCAATCCCGCCACGCAGATGGTTATCGGCCTGTTCGTCATCGGCGTCGGCATGCTGTTCCTGCTCGATAACCTGGGCTGGCTGGACCTGGACCTGCGCATCCACATCTTCCCGAGCATCCTGATCGGCGCCGGCATCCTGAAAGTGCTGCAGACGCGCACCCAGTCCGGCGTGGTGGTCGGCGGTGCGCTGATCGTGGCCGGCGCGCTGTTCATGCTCAAGGCCATGGGCTACCTGAACATCGACTGGCGCACGCTGTGGCCGCTGTTCATGATCGGCGCCGGCGTGGCGGTGGTCATCAAGTCCAACATCAACCGCCATGCGCCGTCTTCGGATGCTTCATCGCTGTCCAAGGACAGCGATGAAGCGGTCATCAACGCCACCGCTGTCATGGGCGCGTTCAAGCGGCGCATCATCACGCAGGACTTCCGTGGCGGCGAAATCAACGCCATCATGGGCGGTTGCGACGTCGACCTGCGCCAGGCCGGCCTCACCGGCGACGCGGTGCTGAATGTATATGCGCTGTTTGGCGGCATCACCATCAAGGTGCCGGTCGACTGGACCGTGGTGCTGGAGGGGACGCCGATCATGGGCGGCTTTGAGGAAAAGACCGTGCCGCCCGCCGCCAACAGCAAGCGCCTGATCGTGCGCGGCTACGTCATCATGGGCGGCCTGGAAGTGCGTAACTGATGCTGGAGCTGTCGTCCACCCGGCGCGGTCTGGTCATCTACCTGCTGGTGTGGTTGTTCCTTGGCTGTGCGCTGGGCGGCGTGATCCGCGTCGCCAGCGATACGCCGCTGGCCAACGCCATGCTGTTCGCGGTGCCGCTCAATCTGGTGTATGCGTTTGCCGCCGGCTACTCGGCGTACTACGTGTGCCGCGCCTACCCGCTGGGCAGCCGCAGGGCAGGGCAGATCGCGCTGGTGCTGACGGTGGCGGGCGTCGTGTCCGGTTTCCTCTGGCTGATCATCGCCAATCTGTGGAACGGGGTGTGCGTAGCGTTGGGGGTGGCGTGGAGCGGCATCGTCATCACCCCGCAGTTGTCGGTGCTGATCGTGGTGCTGGGGGTGTTGTTGTATGGCTTTGCGGCGGCGGTGCATTATCTGGTGATCGAATTCGTGCGCGCCAAGAATGCCGAGCAGCGCGAGCTGGAATCGCTGCTGATGGCGCAGGAGGCTGAATTGCGCATGCTGCGGACGCAGATCGATCCGCACTTCCTGTTCAACAGCCTGAATTCCATCAGCGCGCTGACGTCGCAGGACCCCAAGGCCGCGCGCCGCATGACGTTGGAGCTGGCCAGCTTCTTCCGCCAGAGTCTCGGCATGGAGGCGCACAAGAAGGTGACGCTGGGCGAGGAGATGATTTTGATCCGTCACTTCCTGGCGATCGAGCAGGTGCGCTTCGGCGAGCGGTTGCGGGTGGAGGAGGTGATCGAAGAGGGCGCGGCGGAATGCCTGGTGCCGCCGATGATCATCCAGCCGCTGGTGGAGAACGCCGTCAAGCACGGCATCTGCAATATGCCGGAAGGCGGCACGGTGCGCATCGCAGCGCGGCGCCTGGGGTCGATACTGCAGATCAGCGTGACCAATCCGGTGGACGCGGATATCTCTTCGATCCGCAGCGAAGGCCACGGCATCGGCCTGACCAACGTGCGCCAGCGTTTATCCGGCGCCTACAAACACGAAGCCGGCATCCACTGGGGCCGGCAGGACAACAGCTTTGGCGTGGACATCACGATGCCCGCGCAAACGAGCGAACAAGGGGAGTAGAGCAATGCGTATCATCATCGTGGACGATGAAATGCTGGCGCGCGACGTGGTGCGCGAATACCTGTCCGAGCATGCGGACGTGGAGATCGTGGCCGAATGCGCCAACGGTTTCGAGGCGGTGAAGGCGATCACCGAGCTGTCGCCCGACCTGGTGTTTTTGGACATCCAGATGCCCAAGCTGGATGGCTTTGAAGTGGCCGAGCTGGCGGGCAGCAAGACGCGCTACATCTTTGCCACGGCGTTCGACCAGTATGCGATCAAGGCGTTTGAATTCCACGCGCTGGATTATCTGTTGAAGCCTTTCAGCCAGCAGCGTTTCGACCAGGCGCTGGCCCATGCCCGCGCCAACCTCGGCGCCGGCGGCGAGGCGGTGGAGAAGATGGTGCGCGAGGCGGCCGGCCGCAACAAGCCTTTGGGCCGGGTGCTGATACGCGACGGCGCCAAGGTCCACGTGATCAACGCCGAGAAGATCGAGCACGTGGAGGCGCAGGACGACTACGTGCAGATCCGCTCGGAGGGCAAGTCCTATCTGAAGAACCAGCGCATGTCGGAACTGGAGGAGCAACTGGATGGCCAGCAGTTCCTGCGCATCCACCGCTCCTACATCGTCAACATCGCCCATGTCGCGCGGATCGAGCAAGCGACCAAAGACAGCTATGTGGCGATCCTCAAGGATGGTGGCAAGCTGCCGATCAGCCGCAGCGGCTACCAGAAGATCAAAACCGTCATGCAGTAAACCTCAAAGGAGAAAAAATATGGAGCGCGAACGGGCAGCCGATTCCGCAGGAACTGCTGAATGAAGTCATCGATGCAAAATGACGGCCGGCCCGGCCCCGGCTCCGGCCCGGCATGGCGCCGCGCGGCGGGCCTAGTTGGGGCGGTGGCCGTAGCTTAGCGCGCGGGTGATTTGCCAGTCGTTGCCGCGCTGACGCCAGATGATGGTGAATTCGGCGATGCCTTCGCATTTGCCGCTGCCGAACTGGCAGAAGGTGTGCGAGCCGGTGGCGATGGCGCCGAAGTCCTTCACCGGCGATACCTTCAGGGTGCCCGGCACCAGCTCGCGGCGGTAATGGCCGCAGACGTTCTTCGCGGTTTGCGCGATCATCACGTCGCGCTTCCAGGTGACGCCGCCGTTATCGTGATAGAACTCGACCTCCGGATCGAAGTAGCTGGCGTATTTGTCCAGCTGCCCCGGCTTGTCGCATTGGTTGAAGGCGCTGAACATCTCGCTGTCCAGTCGTGCAATGGTGGCGGTCAGCGCCGCGTTATCCGCTGCTTGCGCGCCGGCGGCGGCGCATATCAGCATGCTGATGGCCCATCTCTTCATGTCCGGTTCCCCCATGGTTGGCATACCGGCCATCTTACGCCAGCGGCACCGCCGCGCCACAAATTTCCGACGAATGGCACGCGGCGGCCGACCAACTGCGCTCAAGCGCGATGAATGGACACGCCGCCATCCTCCAGCAGCGCCGTGCCGGTGAGGAAGCTGGACGCATCCGACGCCAGAAGCGGCGCCGCCCGCGCTATCTGTTCAGGAGCGGCGAGCCGCTTCAGCGCGTGCACTCGTTCGGCGACTCGCGCGCCGGGCGCACCGGTGGCGGCATTGCCCATGGGCGTATCGATCGCGCCTTGCTGGCCGCACAAGCGCCCATACCCGGCATGCCCCCCATGGCGTCGAGTTTGTGCTGCCGCCGCGCTGTGACTACCAGCTAGGTGCCTTGTTGCGCAATCAGCCACGTTCGATCTGGTGGCGCGCGATCTGTGCGCGCAGCTCGTCGGCGCTCAACTGCGTGTAGTCCTTGTTGATTTCCAGCTGGGCGGTGGCGCGCACGTGGGGATCGAGTACCTGGCGCAGCACGCCGAGGAAGTGCGGCGGCGCGATCAGCACCAGCTTGTCATAGACGCCGTCGCGCCGCGATTGCAGCAGATACGCGTTGATGTCACGCGCGAAGCGCTCGGCCTCGTGTTCGGCCGGCGTTTGCGCCGGCTGATAAGTCTTGTTGGGCAAGGCGCCGCCGGTGTTGTGCATGCTCTGTCCGGCGGACGTTGGCCCCATCCGGTCCGTCTCCAGATCGGCGGCGGGCTGGCGCGCCGCGTCGTTGATCATGTCGTGCACGTGGCATAACTGCCTGTTGTGCTGGCCGCTGTGGAAGAACAGGGCGCGGCCGGCATTCGCGGCCAGTATCAATGTGGTGTCCATGGGCGAGTCTCCTGATGAGCCGGAAAAACACCGGCAAGCCCA
The DNA here is from genome assembly GCF_013408245.1 of Duganella sp. 1224. GTDB lineage: Bacteria > Pseudomonadota > Gammaproteobacteria > Burkholderiales > Burkholderiaceae_D > Rugamonas. The sequence goes on along the minus strand of NZ_JACBYS010000001.1, from coordinate 2,211,309 downwards.
TTGTTCCACTTTTCCTGGCGAGGGAGCGCCACGCCGTGTTAAGGATGAGCGGCGGTGGTGATCGACCACCACGCCGGCATCAGTTCCTGAATCTCGGGCCGGCCGAAGCGGTCGTCGATCAGGTAGACGGTGCCGCGGTCGGACGTGGTGCGGATCACGCGGCCGGCCGCCTGCACCACTTTCTGCAGGCCGGGATAAGTGTAGGTGTAGTCATAGCCGGCGCCGAAGATGCTGTCCATGCGCGCCCTTATCTGCTCGTTGACCGGGTTGATTTGCGGTAGGCCCAGCGTGGCGACAAAGGCACCGATCAGGCGCGCGCCCGGCAGGTCCACGCCTTCGCCAAACGAGCCGCCCAGCACCGCAAAGCCGATGCCTTCGCTGTCGAGCGTAAAGCGGTCGAGGAATTGCGCGCGCTCCGCCTCGTCCATGCGGCGCGCCTGGCGCCACACGGGCACGTCGGGATACAGCTCGCTGAACTGGTTGGCCGCCTTTTCCATGTAATCGAAACTGCTGAAGAAGGCGAGGTAATTGCCGCGCTGCGTCGCGTACTGCCTGCCCATCAGCGCCGCGATGGGACGCAGCGATTGCTGGCGATGCGCGTAACGCGTGGAGATGTGCGACGCCACCTGCACCGACAGCTGCTCCGCCGCGAACGGCGATTCCACGTCCACCCAGGCGGTGGTGTCGGGCATGCCGAGCATGTCGCCGAAGTAGTTCCATGGGCTCAGCGTGGCCGAGAACAGCGCGGTGGCGTGGGTGCTTTCAAAGCGCGGCTTGAGGTAGGGCGCCGGCACGATGTTGCGGATGCAGAGCACCGAGTTGCTGTTGCTGGCGCGCGCGCCGGGCGACTTTTCGATGTCGAACAGCGCGTGGTCGCCAAAGCTTTCCGCCAGCCGCGCGAACATCAGCGCGTTGAAATAGAAGCTTTGCAGGTCCGGCTCCACGTAGCTGGGGTGGTCGACCATGTAGTCGGAGATGGCGGTGGCCGCCGTCTGCAGGGCGCCCATGAACTTGTCCGGCAGCTCGGCGTAGGACTGGTATTCGGCCGTCTGCTCCTTTTCCAATTGGTTCCACTGCTTGTGGACGCGGTCCAGCGGCTTTTTCAATTCGTCCGGCACGATCTTGCGCAGCAGGCGCAGGTTGTCGTGCTCCATGTCGGCCGAATACATCTTGCGCGCGCGCGACACCATGTTGTGGGCCTCGTCCACCAGCACGTTGACTTTCCAGTCGTTGAGCTGCGTGAGGCTGTACAGCATGGCGCTGAGGTCGAAGTAGTAGTTGTAGTCGCCGATGACGACGTCGCACCAGCGCGCCATCTCGCTGCTCAGGTAATACGGGCACACGTCGTGGGCCAGGGCGATGGCGCGCAGCGTGTCGCGGTCGAGCGAGAGCGGCACGGCGGCTGCGCGTTCGCCGCTGTCCGCGCCGTGCCGCGCGCCGGCCGATGGCGCCATCACCGCCAGGGCGGACGCGCGCGCGGCCGGCAGGCGGTCGTAGAAGCCCTTGGCCAGCGGGCAGGAGTCGCCGTGGCAGGCCTTGTCCGGATGGACGCAGGCGGTGTTTTTGGCCGCCAGCTCCAGTGTGCGCAGCGGCAGCAGCGGCGCGCCTTCGCGGATGATGTCCACCGCGTCCAGCGCCATCTGCCGGCCGGAGGTTTTCGCGGCCAGGAAAAAGATCTTGTCGACGCCATGGTCGGCGCTGGCCTTCAGCATCGGGAACAGGCTGCCCACGCTCTTGCCGATGCCGGTCGGCGCCTGCGCCAGCAGGCATACCTTGCGGTTGCTGGCGCGGTACATGGCTTCCGCCAGTTGGCGCTGGCCGGGACGGAAGTCGCCGTAGGGGAAGCGCATCGCCTTCAGTTGCAGGTCGCGTTCCGCGCGGTGCGCCATTTCCTGTTGCGCCCACTGCAGGAACAGCGTGCATTGCTGCTCGAAGTAGGCGCGCAGGCCGGCGGCCGTGTGGTCTTCGTGCAGCACGGTTTCCTTCTGGCTGCCGATGTCGAAGTACACCAGCGCCACGCGGAGCTTGTCCAGCCCCTGTTCCTGGCACAGCAGATGGCCGTAGACCTTGGCCTGCGCCCAGTGCAGCGCGCGCTGGTTGTCCGGCATCTTCTTCAAGTCGCCGCGGTAGGTCTTGATTTCCTCCAGCCGGTTGGCGCGGGTGTCGTAGCCGTCGGCGCGGCCGCGCACGTGCAGCGGGCCGAAGTCGCCGGACAGCGTAATCTCGGTCAGGTAATCGTCGTCGCGGCGCGCGGTCACCACGCCATGGCCGGCGATGCCTTCCTGCGCGGTGGGCGAGGGCGTGAAGCGCAGATCGAGGTCGCCGGCCTTGGCGGTGAACTCGCACAGCGCGCGCACGGCGACGGTGTAGCGGACCGGCTGCGTCATGCCGCCCATTGCAGGTAGCAGACCGAGACCGGCATCTCGTGCGCCGCGCAGTATTCGATCCAGCGCAGCTGGTTGTCCTGCAGGCGGTCGCCGGGACCCTTGACCTCGATCATGTTGTAGCGGCGCTCGGCCGGCCAGAACTGGATCAGGTCCGGGAAGCCGCTGCGGTTGGCCTTGATGTCCAGCAGGATGCGCTCGAAGGCGCGTTTCAGGTGCCGCGGCGGGATGCAGTCCAGCGCCAGGTCGAGCAAGGCCTCGTCGAGCGCCTCCCAGTACAGGAAGGGCGACTGGATGCCGTACTTGGCGGCGTAATTGGCGCGGATGGTGGCGCGGTACTGGTCGCCGTCCAGCTGCGCCAGCGCATCGCTGAACTGCGGCGCGCGGCGGCGCTGGAAATCGGCGCTGTGCAGGTCGGCCGGACCGCGATGGTACGGATGGAAGAACGCGCCGGGGATCGGTGAAAACACCGCGTCCCAGCACAGCAGGCCGAACAGCGAGTTCATCAGCGAATTCTCGACATAGAACACCGGCGCGTCGTCGCGGTTCAGGTGGTCGCGCACGACGAATTCCACGTAGCTGGCTTCCTGCGGCGGCGGCAGGCTGAGGTCGATGCGCGCGGCCTGCGCCAGCGCCACCGGCGGCGGCTTGGCGTGGCCCAGCTTGCGCGCCAGGCGCGGCGCCATGCGCAGCAACTGCTGGCGCTCGGCCTCGCTCTCGGGCGCCAGCAGCGCGGCCTGCAGCAGGTCGAAGGCCGCGCGCGGCTGCTGGTCTTTCTCCAGCACGCGGATGGCGCGGGCGCGGGCGCCGGGATAATCGCAATCGGCGTACAGCGCGTGGGCGGCCGGCCAGTCGGCCAGCTTTTCCACGTGCTGGGCGATGGTGAACAGCAGCTTGTTGCGGCGGCTGCGCAGCCATTCGTTATCCTGCGCGCACACCGGCAGGTCGGCGATGACGGCGGCAAGGTCCTCGCCCTCGGCAAAGCGTTCGTGGCACTGGTGGATGGCGAGGAAATCGTCGATGTCGCGGCGGCTGCGGAAGCCGCGCGCGGCCGGCGAGAACTCCACCTTCTCGTACTGGTAGATGCCGAGGTCGGACAGCACGAACTCGGTCCAGTCCTGGTGGTAGTTGCCGAAGAAAATCAGGCGCAGGCGGTCGCACAGGTCCTGGGTCAGATTGCGGTAGACGTGGTCGCCGGAATTGGCGTACCAGGCGGAGAAGCGGTGCGCGCTGTCGTACTGCGCGCGCAACGCCTCCAGCTGGTCGGCCTTGCGCAGGTGCTTGACGTGCGCGCCAAGCTGGAACACCTTGACGATTTCCGGCTTTTGCAGCAGGTCGAACAGCGCATCCAGCTCCAGCTGAGGGTCTTCCTCGATCAGGCCGGCGTTGGCCAGCGGCCGGGCCGCCTCGTGGGTGCTGCCGATTTCCGCGTACACCAGCTTACTGGCACGAAACACCGTGCCCTTGCGCATCACCATGCGCACGAATAGCGCGCGCGAGGATTGCGGCAGGGTGGGAAAGGTGGCCAGAAAGTCGCGTTCGTCGGCGTTCAGCAGATCGTCGTAGCGTTCGCCGATCCACGCCAGCACCTGGTGAAAATTCTCCAGGTAATAGAACGGATTTTCCAGAACTTTGATCATTGCAGCGGGGAACGAACGGCGATTAACTGTATTTTTATACAGTGTATCGCGTTACGCCCCGCTTGCCCAGTAAAAAATTCGGGGTCAGGTCCCCCATTTATACACGAGCTGTGCCGTAGGCACGCCTACGGCACAGCTCGTGTATAAATGGAGGACCTGACCCCGGAGTTTATGGCTTGTTGGCTGATTGGGCGACCAGGGCGTTGGCTTTGGCGATTTCGCTTTCTACCGCCTGCACCGCCTGCTTGGTGGCCTTGGTCACTTGCTCGTAGCCGGCGAAGGCGTTGTCGATCGCGGTCTTGACGATCTGCACCGCGTTTTCCGAGCCGGGACGGACGTTTTTGGTGACGTCGTGGATCAGCGCGCTCAGGTTGTTCTTGGCCTCGGCCATGTGGGCGTCCGCCGCGCGCGTGAATTCCTCGCGGATCTCGGCGATGATGTCGCCCAGTTGCTGGTTGTAGGCGGCCGCGCTGGCCACGCCCGGCTGGATCTTGTCGGCGGCGGCCTTGATGGCGGCCTTGGCGTCGGCCGCCGCGCTGATTTCCTTGCCGGCGGCCAGGCCGCCTTCCAGCTGCGACTTGGCGGTCGACAGGTTGAGCGCGATTACCTGCTCGACGCCCTGCACGGTCTTGCTGGTCAAGGTGTTGAAGGTTTCAAGCTGGAATTCAAACAGCGCCTTGGTGGCGTTGGCAAATTGCTCGGGATTCGTAAACATACAGTCTCCTCATCAGGTATGTAGGGATGCAGCGTGCAGCGATTCCGGTTCCACCGTCTTATTGTGAGTTTATTATCTAGTAACAATTGGCTTTTCGCAACGGGCGTCGCGGAACGGGCCGTAGGCTTTTTCCCAGCCGTTGCCCAGCGGCGTTTGCGAGCACGCCAGCGTGCCGTCGAGCTTGCTGCGCCACTGCCACCATGGCGCCGGCCCGGCCGCCAGGCTGGCGCAGCACAGCGCCAGGACCAGCAGCAGCGAGGGTTGGATGATCTTCATCGGTTATACCAGTTGTTGCGCGCAGACGCGGTTGCGGCCGCTGTTTTTGGCAGCGTACAACAAATCGTCGGCGGCCGCGATCATGTTGACGTGGGCGTTGTGCGCCGAGCTGGCGAAATCCACGCTGGCCACGCCAAAGCTGGCCGTCACGGCGATCTGCTGGCCTTCGTGCGCGACCGGCGTGGCGGCCAGCGAGGCGCGCAGGCGCTCGGCCAACAGTTCGCCGCCGGCCAGGTCGGTTTCCGGCAGGATCAGCAGGAATTCCTCGCCGCCGTAGCGCACCACGCTGTCGATGCTGTCGCGCGTCATCGATTGCAGCAGGGCGGCGAAGCGCTGCAGCACGGCGTCGCCGCCGTAGTGGCCGTAGGTGTCGTTGACCGCCTTGAAGTGGTCGAGGTCGCACATGATGACGGTCAGGCTCAGGCGGTAGCGCTGGGCGCGCGAGATTTCCGTTTCCAGCAGCTGCTCGTGCAGGTGGCGGCGGTTGTAGCAGCCGGTCAGCGGGTCGCGCACCGACAGGTTTTTCAGCACCATCTGCGCGCTGTATTCCTCGCGCGACAGCATTTCGTAGCGGCGCGCGGCCACGTAGCAGAACAGGTTGCACAGCGTTAGCAGCGCCGCCATCGTGCCCAGTTCCATGCCGTGCACGCCGCCCAGGCCCCACGCCAGCGCGATGAACAGCGCGGTGGCCGCCGCCGCGATGGCCGCCGCGTACAGCAGCCGGTTGGGGATGTAGATGTAGATGACGATGATGACGATCGACATCGAGATCGCGTGCAGCGAGAATTCGCTTGGCCGCAGCGCGGCGATCAGCAGGAAGCCGGCCGCGCCAGCCACCTCGACGATGTTGGCGGCCACCCGCGTGACGGGGATGGACGCCGGCCGCCGCTTGAGCAGTCCCAGGCAGGCCAGCACCGTGGCCGCCACGGCGATGCGCGCGCCCACCAGCAGGCAGGTCTTGAACTCGTAGCCGACCCAGATCAGGTCGGTGAGGGCGAAGCACAGGTAAAACAGCGCGCAGAACAGGAAGGTGACGCGCAGCTGCGCCTGGGTGGTGGCCAGATGGTGGCGCAGGAAGTCATGTTCTGTTGAGGCGTCACAAAACTCGCACTTCAGGGGCGCGACTTTGATTGTCCTGGACGGAACAGGCGTTGGTGGCATGGCTGCAGGTCTCCGCGTGCGGCCGGCTGCTTGCCGGTCTGCTAGCGTGAATTATACGACTGCAACAATTGCGAGGCGGAAAAAACTTGATGCGGCCTACAGCGGCGCCACCTTCGGCAGCCGCAGCATGAAGCTGGCGCCTTGGCCCGGCGCGCTGGCAGCGTCGATCCGGCCGCCCAGCACGCCGGTGACGATGTTGTGTGTTATATACAAACCAAGGCCGGAGCCGCCGGCGCCCATGCGTGTCGTGAAGAATGGATCGTAAATCTTTGGCAAGATTTCAGGGGCGATGCCGACGCCGGTATCGCTCAGGTGGATGGCGATTTCGCCATTGCCGCTGTCGTGCGCGGACAGCGTGATGCTGCCCTGGCCCTTGAGCTGGCCGCGGCCGCCAAAGCCGTGCAGCAGGCTGTTGTCGATCAGGTGGCGCAGCGCCTGGATCAGCAGGCCCGGGTAGCTGTCCATTTCCAGCCAGTGGTCGATGTCCTCGATCAGCGCCAGTTCGCGCTGGCGCAGCTCGCCCTGGACCGCCTGCATCAGTTCGGGCAGCACGTCGCCCAGCACGAACCGGCCGCGCTGGCGGTTGCCGCCGTCCACGGCGATGCGCTTGAAGCTGTCGACCAGCGCGGCGGCGCGGTTGAGGTTGCGCAGCAGCACCTCGTCGGCGCCGGACGCTTCGTCCAGGTAGGCGGCCAGCGCCGACTTGCGCAGGCCGTTGTCGAGGTCGCGGCGCAGCGCGGCGGTGCGTTCGCTCATGCTGCTGGCCAGGGTCAGGCTGTTGCCGATGGGCGTGTTCAGCTCGTGCGCGACGCCGGCCACCAGCGCGCCCAGCGCGGCCAGCTTGTCGCGCCGCACCAGTTCCTCCTGCGTCATGCTGAGGTTGTCCAGCGCGGTGCTCAGTTCCTCGTTGACGTGCTCGGCGTCCTCCTTGGCCTGGCGCAGTTCGGCGGTGCGCGCCGCCACCAGGTCTTCCAGGTGCTCGCGGTGGCGCTGCAGTTCCTCCTCGCGCCGGGTGCGGGCGATGGCAATGCCGGCCAGGTGGGTGGCGGTCTGGATCAGGCGGCGGTCGTCGTCGTTCGGCGCGCGCACCTCGCGGTAGTACATGGCGAACGAGCCCAGCACGGTGTCGCGGTCGAGCAGGATGGGCATCGACCAGCAGGCGCGCAGGCCGTAGTGGGCGGCGGCGTTGCGGTAGGGCGCCCACAGCGGATCGTTGAGGATGTCGCTGACGATCACGGTCTGCTTGCGGAACATGGCGGTGCCGCAGGAGCCGGCCGCCGGGCCGATCGGCAGGCCGTTGAGCGCGGCCAGGTAGTCGGGCGGCATGCTGGGGCCGGCGGCGCTGTGGACCGTCACGCCGTCCGGATTGAGCAGCATGACGGTGCAGTGCCCGCCGTCGAGCTGGGCTTCGATCATGCGCACCAGCTTGTCCAGCGTGTCGGCCAGCGGCGCGCCGCTGGCGATCATCTCCAGCAGCTCGTTCTTGCCGTCGCGCAGGGCGGCGGCCAGCTTGCGCGGCGTGACGTCAACGATGCGCGCGTGCATCAGCCGGTGTTCGGCGGTGGTCAGCGGCACCATGCGCAGCTCGCAGGCGATGGCGCGGCCGGAGGCGTGCAGCAGGTCCAGCTCGAACATCTGGGTGTCGCCGGCCATGATCTGTTCGACGCTGGCGGCAAACATCTGGGCGCTGGGCTGGCCGTCCGGCTGCACGGGCGGGCACAGCGCCAGCAGGTCGGTCTGGATCAGCTCGGTTTCGGTCATGCCGAACAGCTGGCGCGCGCGCAGGTTGACGTCGAGGATGCGCCAGCTGCCGCGCTGCATCAGCAGGATGGCGTCCGGCGAGCCGGACAGCATGGTGTGGTAGTTGACCTCCAGCGTGGCCATGGTCGGCATGCCGGCCAGCACCGGCGCCGGCACGATCAGTTGCAGGTGCAGCAGGATTTTCTCGGCCAGGTCTTCCGGGCTGAAGTTGAGCGGCAGGTAGGCGGCCGCACCGGCCTGGTGGGCGCGCTCGCGCTCGTCGTTGCTGGGACGGGCGGACAGCAGGAACACCGGCAGCGGCGTCTGGCTGGCCTGCTGCAGGCGCGGACACAGCTCCATGCTGGCGCTGCCGGCCAGCGCCACGTCCAGCAGCGCCAGCGCCACGCGGCCGCCGCGCACGGCGGCCAGGGCTTCGTCGCCGCGCTGCACCGCCCGCACCTCCAGCGGGTGCCGCGCCAGCATGCGCTGCAGCGCGCCAGTGTCATAGGTGGTGCTGGCGGCGATGAGGATGGTGTGCGGCTGGTCGGCTGAGAACGGCGGCATCATGTCTGGGTGGTGCGGCTCCGCAGGGCGGCGTGGGCTCAGTGTATTACAAGATGGCCTGGCGTGGGCGGTGTCAGGCGGCTTGCAGCGCGGCAGCGTCCTGCGCCTGCTTAATCAGCGGAAAATTTTCCTCGATCCAGTCGACCAGCACCTCCAGCCGTTCGGCGGCCGCGCGGCCCAGCGGCGTCAGGCTGTACTCCACGTGCGGCGGCACCACCTGGCGGGCCACGCGCAGCACCAGGCCGTCGTAGGCGAGGGCGTCCAGCGTTTGCGCCAGCATTTTCTCGCTGACGCCGCCGACCGCGCGGCGCAGCTCGCTGAAGCGGTGGGTGCGTTCCAGCAGCATCACCAGCACCAGCACGCCCCAGCGGCTGGTGATGTGGCCGAGCACGGCGCGCGACGGGCAGTCGGCCACCATGACCTGGGCGCGCTGGGGGTCCTGGGTTTGCTGTTGAATGGTCTTGCGCAGGGATTTGGCGGTCATCAGAGCTCCTTGGTACTTACCAAAATGTACGTACTTACATTTCGTAAGTATAGACGATATGATCCGCCCATCCACATTTTTAGGAGAAAACGGATGATTATCGTGACTGCTGCAAGCGGCCAACTGGGCCGCCTGGTGATTGCTGAACTGCTCCAGCGCGTGCCGGCCGAGCGCATTGTCGCCGCCGTGCGCGATCCGGGCAAGGTGGCCGACCTGGCCGATCAGGGCGTGCTGGTGCGCCATGCCGACTACACCGATCCGGCCGCGCTGGACGCCGCCTTCGAGGGCGCCAGCAAGGTGCTGCTGATTTCGTCGAACGACCTCGGCAACCGGGTGCCGCAACACCGCAACGTGATCGACGCCGCCGCGCGCGCCAAGGTGGGGCTGCTGGCCTACACCAGCGTGCTGCACGCCGACCGCTCGACGCTGGGCCTGGCCGCCGAGCACCGCGCCACCGAGGACGCGGTGCGCGCCTCGGGTCTGCCCTACAGCTTGCTGCGCAACGGCTGGTACGTGGAAAACTATACCGTCAGCCTGGGCGGCGCGGTGGCGCACGGCGCGCTGGCCGGTGGCGCCGGCGAGGGCCGCATCGCCGCCGCCGCGCGCGCCGACTATGCCGCGGCCGCCGCCGTGGTGCTGGCCGGCGAGGGGCCGAAGCAGCAGGTGTATGAACTGGCGGGCGACACCGCCTTCACGCTCGCCGAGCTCGCCGCTGAAGTGTCGCGCCAGACCGGCAAGCCGATCCCGTTCCACAACCTGGCACAACAGGAATATGCTGAACTGCTGGTGAACGTCGGCCTGCCCAAGCCGCTGGCCGAGCTGATCGCCGACGCCGACGCCCAGGCCGCAAAAGGCGCGCTGTTCGACGACCGCCGCGCATTGAGCCAACTGATCGGCCGTCCGACCGTCACGCTGGCCGCTGCGGTGCGGGCGGCGCTCAACTAAGTCGCGAAAACAAAAAAGCCTCCCGAAGGAGGCTTTTTCGCGGAATTTTTGGTGCCCACGGAGGGACTCGAACCCCCACACCTTGCGGCACATGGACCTGAACCATGCGCGTCTACCAATTCCGCCACGTGGGCATATGTAACGGACAATCATCAGCGCTTGGTGCCCACGAAGGGACTCGAACCCCTACACCTTGCGGCACATGGACCTGAACCATGCGCGTCTACCAATTCCGCCACGTGGGCGCTGATGTCTTGCTGTTACTTCCTGCTGCGTGTTGTGCAACAGAAGGCATGCATCTTAAAGGCCGATCGCCAGCCCGTCAATAGTAAATTGCTGCTTTTGTGAAATTATTTCCACGACATCAATCAACTCAGATCGTGCAGCGCCTTGTCGAGCGGCGGCGTCAGCGAGAGCGCTTCGAATTGCACCCTCAGGCCGGCGCGTTCCGGCGTGCAGCACATCACGCCCACCGCGCAGCGGTCGAAGCCGGGAAAGTGCGCCAGCCGCAGCAGCGGCCAGTGCCGTCCGTCCGCCGAGTATTGCAGGCGCAACGCGTCGCCCTTGCGCGTCAGCCGCATCCAGAACGCGCTGGCGTCGCCGGGGAAGAGGCCGGTGGCCCAGTCGGAGTGTCCCTGCGTGAGCACGCTGCCGATGGCCGGCGCGCCGTCGTTGAATTCGATGCCGGCCTTGAGCCAGTGGCGCTGGTCGCCCAGCAGCATGATGCCGGCCTGGTCGTACAGCGCCGCGAAGTCGGCCCGGACCTTGACCTGGAAGGTGAAGTCGCCGGCGACGTCGGCGCCGTAGAAGTGGCCGGAGAAGCGCTCGAAACCGTACCAGGTCTTGCGCCAGAAATCGGTGTGGCCGTCGGTGACCACCGACAAGGTATCGCCGTCGCGGCCCCATTCCTTGGGCTCGTTGACCCAGTAGCAACCATTCATCGTTCGCTCCTCCGGAAAACAAAAAAGCCTCCCGAGGGGAGGCTTTTTCGCGGAATTCCTGGTGCCCACGGAGGGACTCGAACCCCCACACCTTGCGGCACATGGACCTGAACCATGCGCGTCTACCAATTCCGCCACGTGGGCATGTTACGACTTGCTCTGCCGCGTTGTTTGCGTCAGAGGCCAGCACTATACGGTAACAACTCCTTTTCTGCAAGTGTTTTTGTGCTTGCTTCTTGCGATGCACTTTCGTAAGCTTGAATCCTGTCATTTCAATAATATCGGAGGCGGGTGATGGACAGTTTCATGCCGCACGGGCACTGCTTCCTGTGGATACCCTCGATTTTGTGGACCAGCGTGATATCGGATGCCTTGATCGCGCTGGCCTATCTGACCATTCCCATCAGCCTGGTGTACTTCATCCGCAAGCGGCGCGACATGCCGTTCGACTGGATGTTCATCGCCTTCGGCGTGTTCATCCTGGCCTGCGGCGCCACCCACGTGATGGATATCTGGGTGATCTGGCGGCCCGACTATGTGGTGGCGGTGTCGCTCAAGGCGATCACGGCGGTCGCCTCGGTGGTGACCGCCATCGCCATGGTGCGGCTGATCCCGATCGCGCTGCGCATCCCCAGCCCGGCGCAACTGGCCGCCGTCAACGCCGAGCTGCAGCAAGCCAACAACGACCTGCGCGCGGCGATGGAGCGCGCCGAGGTGGCCAACCGCGCCAAGAGCGCCTTCCTGGCGGCCATGAGCCACGAGCTGCGCACGCCGCTCAACGCCATTCTCGGCTACACCCAGATCCTCAAGCGCGACAAGAGCCTGACCGTGCCGCAGCAGACCGGCATCAGCACCATCCAGCAGGGCGGCCAGCATCTGCTGGCGCTGATCAACGACGTGCTCGACCTGTCGCGCGTGGAAGCCGGCAAGATGGAGTTTCATCCGCGCCCGGTGCGGTTGGGCGATCTGCTGTCGGTGGTGGCGGACATCATGCGTGTGCGGGCCGAGCAGAAGCACCTGTACTTCGAGCTGGAGCTGATGGAGGGCTTGCCGCAGGCGGTCAGCGTCGATGAAACGCGGCTGCGGCAGGTGCTGCTCAACCTGCTGGGCAACGCCGTCAAGTTCACCGACTGCGGCGCGGTGCGCTTGCGCGTGTCGCCGCTGCCGGCGGCAACGGGGCAGGCGGCGGGCATGGCGCTGCTGCGGTTCGAGGTGATCGACCAGGGTGTCGGCATCGCCGCCGAGCAGCAGGAGGCGATCTTCCGCCCGTTCGAGCAGGCCGGCGACCCGTCGCGGCGCGCCGGCGGCACCGGGCTCGGGCTGGCGATCAGCCACCAGCTGGTGCGGCTGATGGGCGGCGCGCTGCGGGTGGACAGCGCGCCGGGCGAGGGCAGCCGCTTCTGGTTCGATGTGCCGCTGCCGGTGGCGGACGTGCCCGGCGCGCAGGCCGCCACCGAGCACATCGCCACCGGTTACGCGGGGCCGCGCAAGACCATCCTGGTGGTGGATGATGTGGCCACCAACCGGGCGCTGATGCGTGACTTGCTGGGCTCGCTGGGCTTCCGCACGCTGGAGGCGGAAAACGGTACCTCGGCGCTGATGCAGGCGCAGGCGCTGGGGCCGGACATGGTGTTGCTGGACATGGTCATGCCCGGCATGGACGGCATCGAAACCATGCGTCGCCTGCGCGCCGACGCGCGCACCGCCGCCACGCCGGTGCTGATGATTTCCGCCAGCTCCACGCGGGAAGAGGAGGAGCGCTCGCTGGAGGTGGGCGCCAATGCTTTCCTGTCCAAGCCGGTCAACCAGCACGACCTGCTGCGCGAGATCGGCGCGCACCTGAAGCTGGCGTGGACCGAGTAGAAGAAAGAGACAAGCAATAAAAAAAGCCTCCCGAGGGAGGCTTTTTTGCGGAATTCTGTGGTGCCCACGGAGGGACTCGAACCCCCACACCTTGCGGCACATGGACCTGAACCATGCGCGTCTACCAATTCCGCCACGTGGGCACTGATGCTGCTCTACAACTCTGCTATTATATCGACCGGGAGAGTTTCGCGCCAGATGAACTTTGACATTCCTTACTGCACATCGACCCTGTCTTGCAGATCCCGCCGCTTGCGCTGCGAGAGACCAGAATTATAGAGTAATCTCGGGCGATGTCAAAGGCCTCCCAGAATATTTTTTGCGACACCCCCGATTCCGGCATGAATTAGTCAAGCAGGGCGAATCCAAGTACACTACGCCTGTCGTCATGCCATATATATGCTAAACACTGTAAAAATAAGAAAACTTTTGAGCCAATCTACACACACCATTCCCAGCCGTGAGGAAATTCTCGGCATCTTCCGCAGCGCCAACGGCCCGTTGGACTTGCGCGCCCTGTCGAAATCGCTGAAGGTCGCTACCGATGCGCAAGCGATCCTGTCGCGCCGTCTGAACGCGATGCAGCGCGACGGCCAGATCCTGATCGACGACGCCGGCAACTACACGCTGGCCGCGCAGACCGGCTTCATCGCCGGCCGCGTCAGCAGCCACCGCGACGGCTTCGGCTTCGTCATCCCGGACGAGCCGGGCGAAGACCTGTTCCTGCCCGATAAGGAAATGCAGAAAGTGCTGCATGGCGACCGCGTGCTGGCCAAGATCGTCGGCGTCGACCGCCGCGGCCGCCCGGAAGGCACGATTGTCGAAGTCACGCAGCGCGCCAACACCCACATCATCGGCCGGTTGCTGAACGAGAACGGCACCTGGATCGTGGCGCCGGAAGACCAGCGCATCCAGCAGGACATCCTGGTCGAAGGGTCGATCGGCAAGGCCAAGGCCGGCCAGGTGGTCAGCGTCGAGCTGACCGAGCAGCCGATGCGCTTCAAGCAGCCGGTCGGCCGCATCGATGAAGTGCTGGGCTCGCTGGACGATCCGGGCATGGAAATCGAAATCGCGGTGCGCAAGTTCGGCGTGCCGCACATCTTCTCGGACGCCGCGCTGAAGCAGGCCAACAAGCTGCCGGACCACGTGCGCGAGTCCGACTGGGGCGAGCGCGTCGACCTGCGCGACGTGCCGCTGGTGACCATCGACGGCGAAGACGCGCGCGACTTCGACGACGCGGTCTACTGCGAACCGGTCAAGATCGGCCGCGCCAAGGGCTACCGCCTGATCGTCGCCATCGCCGACGTCAGCCACTACGTCAAGCCCAATGACGCGCTTGACGCCGACGCGCTGGAGCGCAGCACCTCGGTCTACTTCCCGCGCCGCGTGATCCCGATGCTGCCGGAAAAGCTGTCCAACGGCCTGTGCTCGCTGAATCCGGCGGTGGATCGCCTGACCTTGGTGTGCGACGCCGTCATCACCGCCAAGGGCGAGATCAAGGCCTACCAGTTCTATCCGGCCGTGATCCACTCGGCCGCGCGCCTGACCTACACCGAAGTGGCCGACATCCTCGGCAACACCAAGGGACCGGAGGCGGCGCGCCGTCCCGGCCTGGTGCCGCACCTGCTGAACCTGTACGACGTGTTCCAGGCGCTGCTGAAGGCGCGCACCGAGCGCGGCGCCATCGATTTCGAAACCACCGAAACCTACATCGTCTGCAACGCCAACGGCAAGATCGAGAAGATCATCCCGCGCACCCGCAACGACGCGCACCGCCTGATCGAGGAGTGCATGCTGACCGCCAACGTGTGCGCGGCCGATCTGCTGATCCGCCACAAGCACCCCGGCACCTACCGCATCCACGCCAGCCCGACGGTCGAAAAGCTGAAGCAGGTGCGCACCTTCCTCAAGCAGGTGGGCCTGGACCTGGGCGGCGGCGACAAGCCGGCGGCCGCCGACTACGCCAAGCTGATGAAGGAAATCAAGGAGCGCCCGGACGCGTCGCTGCTGCAGACCATGCTGCTGCGCTCGATGCAGCAGGCGGTCTACTCGCCGGACAACATCGGCCACTTCGGCCTGGCGTACGAGGCCTATGCCCACTTCACCAGCCCGATCCGCCGCTACCCGGACCTGCTGACGCACCGCGCCATCAAGGCCATTTTGCTGGGCAAGAAGTACGAGCCGAAGATCGCCAGCACCAGCGTGCTGAACACCAACGTCTCCAACGCCACCCGCAAGCAGCAGGCCAAGGACAAGGCAGAGGGCAAGGAGAAGAAAGCCGGAGACCTGACCGTCTGGGATGCGCTGGGCGTGCACTGTTCGGCCAACGAGCGCCGCGCCGACGAAGCCTCGCGCGACGTCGAGAACTGGCTCAAGTGCTACTTCATGCAGGACAAGCTGGGCGAGGAATACACCGGCATCATCACCGGCGTGACCACCTTCGGCATCTTCGTGCAGCTGGACCAGTTGTTCGTCGAGGGCATGGTGCACATCACCGACCTCGGCCAGGATTACTTCCAGTACGACGACGCCCGCCACGAGCTGAAGGGCGAGCGCAGCGGCAAGACCTTCCAGCTGACCGACCACGTCAGCGTACAGGTGGTGCGCGTGGACCTGGAATCGCGCAAGATCGACCTGCGCCTGGCCGGCGCCGACGCGCCGCCGCCGCGCGACACCAAGGCCGACCGTGCCGCCAACGCGCTGACCAAGGACCGCAAGAGCAACATCAAGCCTGGCCCGGCGATCCCGGCTGCCAAGCCGGCCCGCAAGGCCGGCGCCAAGCCCGCCGCGGCCAAGCCGACGGCGGCGGCGCGCAAGACCAAGGCCGCACCCGCGGCCAAACCCAGAGCAGCCCAAGCTGCCCCTAAAAGTAAGAAGAAGCGATAAATGAGCAAGAACAAAATGATTTTCGGCTTTCACGCGGTGACCTCGCGTCTGCGACACGAGGCTGCCTCCGTGGAGGAAATTTTCGTCGACGCCACGCGTGATGATCGCCGCATGAAGGATCTGGTCGCCAACGCCAAGGCGGCTGGCGTGCGCGTGATGCCGGTGGATTCGGCGCGCCTGGACAAGATCGTCGGCACCCGTCGTCACCAGGGCGTGATTGCGTTTGCCTCGCAGCTGGCGCTGGCGCGCAACCTGGACGAGCTGCTGGACGCCATCGACGGCCCGCCGCTGTTGCTGGTGCTGGACGGGATTACCGACCCGCACAACCTGGGTGCCTGCCTGCGCGTGGCCGATGGTGTCGGCGCGCACGCGGTGATCGTGCCGAAGGACCGCGCGGTGGGGCTGAACGCCACCGCCGCCAAGGTGGCGTCGGGCGCGGCGGAGACCGTGCCTTATATTACCGTCACCAACCTGGCGCGCACGCTGCGCGAACTGAAGGAGCGCGATATCTGGCTGATCGGCACCTCCGATGACGGCGAGAAGGGTTTATATGAGGCTGATTTCACCGGTCCGACCGCGCTGGTGATGGGCTCGGAAGGCGAGGGCATGCGCCGTTTGACGCGCGAGACCTGCGATGTGCTGGTCAGCATTCCGATGTTCGGCTCGGTGGAGAGTTTGAATGTGTCGGTGGCGTCGGGCGTGTGCCTGTACGAGGCGCGCCGCCAGCGTCTGGCCAAGGAAGGCTGAGCAAACCCGGGGCGTTCCGCCGTATAGGGTCTGACCCCGCCGGGGTCAGACCCTGCCTTGCCGGGGTCCCCGGGGTAGAATGACGCTACCATAGGCGTTACTGTCTTTTATCATGTTCCACCATCTCCGTCAGGACATCAACAGCATCATCGAACGCGATCCGGCCGCGCGCAACGCGTGGGAGGTGCTGACCTGCTATCCCGGCCTGCAGGCCATCGTCATGCACCGCTGGGCGCACTGGTGCTGGACCCACGGCCTGAAGTGGCTGGGCCGCTTCATTTCCTACCTGGCGCGCATCGTCACCGGCATCGAGATCCATCCCGGCGCCACCATCGGCCGCCGCGTGTTCATCGACCATGGCTTCGGCGTGGTCATCGGCGAAACCGCCGAGGTTGGCGACGACTGCACCATCTACCAGGGCGTGACGCTGGGCGGCACCTCGCTGCACACCGGCACCAAGCGCCACCCGACGCTGGGGCGCGGCGTCATCGTCGGCGCCGGCGCCAAGGTGCTGGGCGGCTTCACGGTGGGCGACTATGCCAAGGTCGGCTCCAATGCCGTGCTGCTGAAGCCGGTGCCGCCGGGCGCGACAGCGGTCGGCAACCCGGCCCACATCGTGCAGAAAGAGGCGCTGAACACCGCCGCCAATCCCTTCGCCGCCTATGGCGTGACGCCGAATGGCGACGATCCGCTGTCCAAGGCGCTGCGCGGGCTGATCGAGCACGCCGTCAAGCAGGAGCAGCGCATCGAGCAACTGGTGGTGACGATGAAGGCGGCCGGGCTGCAGTGTCAAGCCGTGCCCGAGTGTGATAAATTGAATTCCGACCAATTGAACAAGCTCGTCGAATAAGGAAGCAGGACATGGAAGAAACGCCCGATGGCGCGGAAGTGCTGGACCCGTTTGAAATCCGCGTGCTGGCCGTGCTGGCCGAAAAGGAAGCGCTGACGCCGGATAACTATCCGCTATCGCTGAACGCGCTGGTGAACGGCTGCAACCAGCTATCCAGCCGCGATCCGGTGATGGCCTTGTCGGAAGAGGCCGTGGCCGAGGTGCTACAGCGGCTGATGCAGCGCAAGTACGTCAACGGCATCACCCAGGCCGGCGCGCGCGTGACCAAGTACGAGCACCGCATGCGCATCAAGTGGTCGCTGGAGCAGGACAAGCTGGCCGTGCTGACCATCCTGATGCTGCGCGGCCTGCAGACCGCCGGCGAAATCCGCACCCGCAGCGGCCGCCTGCACGAGTTCAAATCGGTGGCCGACGTGGAGCAGGCGCTGCAGTTCCTGATCGACAAATACCCGCCGCTGGTGTCCAAGCTGCCGCTGGCGCCCGGCACCAAGGAGCCGCGCTACGGCCAGTTGCTGGGCGGCGAGGAAGCGCTGGCGCGCGAGGAAACCGCCGCCAGCCTGGGCGGCTCGGTCAGCGGCGGCCAGGGCACCCGCATCGGCGCGCTGGAGCAGGAAGTGGCCCAGTTGCGCCGCCAGGTCGACGACCTGACCGCGCAGTTCGCGGAATTCCGCAAGCAGTTCGAATAAACTCCGGGGTCAGGTCCTCCATTTCTACACGGCCTCTGCCGTAGCGTTTGCTACGGCAGAGGCCGTGTAGAAATGGAGGACCTGACCCCGGAGTGCGGCAAGTCAGTTGAACTCGATCAGCGCGTCGTTGCCGTACTGCTTGTTGCCGATCGGGACGGAGAAGCTCTGGCCGTCGTCGCTGACCTTCAGCTCGATGCGGGTGGCGCCGTCGATCAGCGTGGCGCGGTCGATCTCGTGATCGGCGCGCACGCTCAGCTTGAAGTCCTTGAATGAACACCAGTCGGTGGTCAGGGTCAGCGTGTTGATCAGGGCGCGCACCATGAACGGGATGTAGTTTTTGGCGATCCCCACCATCACCCGGCATTCCAGCCGGATGTCGCCCAGCCGCCGCATGCCGGCCGGCACGCCGGCGCTGCGCACGTCCGGCATCCAGCCGTAGTAGCTCTTTTTCTGGTTCAGCACCACGTCCGCGTTGTCGTCCTCCGCCGCGCGGTGGCGCGGCAGCGTGAAGCTGTGGTCCGGCGCCAGCGGCAGCGGCACTTCGGTCTCGTTGCCCAGCAGGCGCACCGTCAGCGTGTCGAAGGCGTCCGCCGGCGCCTTGCCTTTCTTGTGCAGGCGGAAGCGCACTTCGGACGCGTTGGGCGCCAGTGCATGGTTGTCCTCGAAGGCGTCGAGCCCGGACAGCATGTAGCGGTACGGCTGCAGCTCGGGGCTGCGGGTGCCGTTGATGACCACCAGTTGTCCGGCCTCGTCCTCGGCCCGGGCCTGCGGCTGCCACAGCAAGGGCAGCAGCAGGGCGGCGATGGCGGCGTGGCGGCGCGGCATCTCAAGCCTCTTCACGGCGGCGGCGGGTGTAGATGGCGACCGCGATCATCGCCGCGCCGGCGGCGGCGCCGATCCAGACGTTGGGATTGCCCAGCGAGGACCACGAGCTCTCGAACATCAGTTGCGTCACCGAGACGCCGCTGTCGCCGTCCAGGTGGATGACCGGGCGTTCGACGGCAATCCACGAGCCCGGCACCACGCTCAGCAGCAAGCGCGAGGTGATGTGACTGGCGAACCACAGCGCGTTGAAGTCCAGCTGCAACATCTTTTGCGCCCACACCAGCAGCAGCGTGGTGATGAGCGGCGTGCCCACCGCCCACAGGAACACTTTGGAGCGCGCCAGGCTCGACACCATCAGCAGCCAGCCCACCGTCGGCAGCGCCCACAGGATGTACACCGGCAGCACGCCCACCAGGCGCAGCGGCGTCAGGTACAGCTGCGGCGTGGTCAGCAGCACGCCGAACAGATTGGTGCCGTGCGCCAGCAGGAACAGGCACACCGCCAGCAGCATCAGCAGCCCGACCGCGACCGCGATCGCCAGCGTGATCAGCGGCGCCACCACCAGCGCCGTCAGCAGCTTGGACAGCACGGTGGTGGCGTCCGAGATCGGCAGCGACTTCCAGAACAGCAGGCTGCGGTCGCGGCGTTCGTCATGCAGCGCGCCCAGGCAGTAGAAGAACACCAGCAGGCCGAGGATCACCAGCACCGGCATGCCGGCCGTGATGTACAGCTCCGCCATGGTCTGCGCCAGCTTCACGCGCGCCGCGCCCTCGATGGTCACGCTGATCGGCTGGCCGTACATCTGGATGCGCTGGAGGTTGCCGAAGATCAGGCTGGACAGGACCAGCGCGACCACCGCGCCGGCGATCACCACGGGCGTCCACAGCAGCATGCCCTTGTTTTCCCACATCTCGCGCTTGAGCAGCCATTTCATGGTTTTCATGCGTAACTTCCTTTCATGGTCGCAACGAACAGGTCGGCCACGCTGGGCGTGCGCAGTTCGCCAAAATTGGACAGCTGGTCGCGGCTGGCGCCGTCAAACAACATCACCGGCTTGCCGAACACGGTGCGCTGGCTCAGCGGTTGCAGCGCGTTGGCGGCCGCCACGAACTGCGGCTCGACCATCACCTCGGTGAAGCGCTCGCCCACCTCGTCCATCGACGCCGCCAGCGCGATCTTGCCGTTGTCGATGAATAGCAGGTCGGTCAGGATGTGCTCGACTTCCTCGATCTGGTGGGTGGTGATCAGGATGGTCTTGTTCTCGTCGAAGTAGTCTTCCAGCAGGTTCTGGTAGAACTGCTTGCGGTACAGGATGTCCAGGCCCAGCGTCGGCTCGTCCAGCACCAGCAGCCGGGCGTCGATTGCCATCACCAGCGCCAGGTGCAGCTGCACCACCATGCCCTTGGACATGGCCTTGACCTTCATGTTGGGCGTCAGCTTGGTGTTGGCCAGGTATTTCTCGGCCTTGGCGCGGTTGAAGCGCGGGTGCACGCCCTCGACGAAATCGATGGCGTCCCGCACCTTGAGCCAGCGCGGCAGGATGGCGACGTCGGCGATGAAGCACACCTCGTTCATCAGCGCCTCGCGCTGGGTGCGCGGGTCCATGCCCAGCACCGACAGCTCGCCCTGGAACGGCGTCAGGCCGAGGATGGCCTTGAGCGTGGTGGTCTTGCCGGAGCCGTTGGGACCGATCAGGCCGACGATGCGCCCGGGCGCCACCGTGAAGCTGACGCCGTCCAGCGCGGCCTGCTTGCCGTACTGCTTGCGCAGGTTGCCGGCGGTGATCAGCGCGCTCATGCCGCACCTCCGGCGGCCGGCTTCAGCAAGGCCTCCAGGTCCAGCCCGAGGCGGCGGATGCGTTCCAGCACCAGCGGCCAGTCTTCGCGCAGGAAGCGCTCGCGTTCGGTGGCCAGCAGTTTGTCGCGGGCGCCATCAGTCACATACATACCTAATCCCCTCCGTTTTTCGACCAGCGTTTCGTCCACCAGCTCCTGGTAGGCGCGCGAGACCGTGATCGGGTTGAGTTGATAATCGGCGGCGATCTGCCGCACCGAGGGCAGGGCGTCGCCGGGCTTGAGCAGGCCGTCCAGCATCATGCCGACCACCTTGTCCTTGAGCTGCCGATAGATCGGCGCATTGTCATTCCACATACATGGTTACCCCTTACGTGTGTTAATGAAGTGGTGTTGTAGTGAACTATAACACTAGAAATCAAAAAAGCAAGCAGTTTTGCTCTCCGCGCACGATTGAAAACCCTATTTTTGATGCAATGTTATATAGTCTGACAGTTACGTCATCTAACACACAAACTAGGGGATTGAATGGCTGCCAATAACATCGCTCAACGCCTGAGCAACCTGATCACGCAACACGAAGCCGACATCCTGGCCACCTGGACCGCTGAGATGAACGGCAAGAGCTTCCGCAGCGACGACGCCACCATGCACCGTCACACGCGCCAGCTGCTGGCCCTGCTGCCGGCCGCCGTCGCCACCGGCGGCACCGACGACATCAACGTGCGCCAGTGGGACGAGGTGCGCAATCTGCTCAACGAAATTTCCACCCAGCGCGCCAAGCAGGGCTCGACGCCGAACGACACCGCGACCTTCGTGTTCTCGCTCAAGCAGTCGCTGTTTGCCATGCTGCGCCGCGAACTGGCGGCCGAGCCGCAGGCGCTGGCCGAGGCGTCGTGGGCCATCAGCACCGTGCTCGACCAGCTGGGCCTGTACACGCTGGAGGTGTTCCAGAAGAGCCGCGACCAGATCATCGTGCGCCAGCAGCACGAGCTGATGGAGCTGTCGACGCCGGTGGTCAAGTTGTGGCACGACATCCTGGCGCTGCCGCTGATCGGCACGCTGGACAGCGCGCGCAGCCAGGTGGTGATGGAGAGCCTGCTGGAAAAAGTGGTGGAAACCGGCGCCGCCATCGCCATCATCGACATCACCGGCGTGCCGACCGTGGACACGCTGGTGGCGCAGCACCTGATGAAAACCATCGCCGCCGCCCGCCTGATGGGCGCGGACTGCATCATCAGCGGCATCCGCCCGCAGATCGCCCAGACCATCGTCCACCTGGGCGTGAACCTGGAGGACGTGGTGACCAAGGCCACGCTGGCCGATGCCTTCGTGGTGGCGCTGAACCGCGTCGGCGCCACCATCACCCGCCAGGCGTGAGGGCGGCATGGAACGCATCCCTATCTTGCGCATCGGTGACCTGCTGCTGGTCACCATCCAGGTGGACATGCACGACCGCCTGGCCATGACCTTGCAGGACGACCTGACCGAACGCATCGTCAGCGACCGCGCCAAGGGCGTGCTGATCGACATATCCGCGCTGGACCTGGTGGACTCGTTCATCGGCCGCATGATCAGCAACACCGCCGCCATGGCGCGCGTGCTGGACGCGCAGACGGTGCTGGTCGGCATGCAGCCGGCGGTGGCCATCACGCTGGTGGAGCTGGGCCTGACGCTGCCCGGCGTGAAAACCGCGCTGAATGTGGAAAAAGGCATGAAGTTGCTAGGAAAGAACTACGTCTGATGAGCCCATCGACCCTGGATGTCAGCCGTTACCGTTCACCCTTGCTGACCCGCTACGCCAGCCAGGCGCAGCTGCACCAGGTGCTGCCGCTGGAAACCGACGAGCACGTCGTGGCGGTGCGCAAGGCGGTGCGCGAGCAGGCCATCGACATGAAGCTGAGCCTGGTCGACCAGACCAAGCTGGTGACCGCCGCCAGCGAGCTGGCGCGCAACACCATCAAGTACGGCGGCGGCGGCGTGGTGCTGCTGGAGCGGCTGGTGGACGGCCTGCGCAAGGGCTTGCGGCTGGTGTTCGCCGACACCGGCCCCGGCATTGCCGACATCGAGCTGGCGCTGCGCGACGGCTACACCAGCGGCGGCGGCCTCGGCCTCGGGCTGGGCGGCACGCGCCGCCTGGCCGACGACTTTACCATCGATTCCAGCCCCGGCGAGGGCACAGCGGTAGCGATCATCAAATGGAAAATCTAAGCAGTTCGCTGGCGCCGGCCGAATGGATCGTCGTCAGCCACGCCAGCGATGCCGGCGCCGCGCGCCGCGCCGGCCAGGCGCTGGCCGCCCGGCTGGGCATGAGCGACACGCGCGCCGGCCAGCTGGCCATCATCATCACCGAGGCCGCCACCAACATCCTCAAGCACGCCGGCGACGGCCGCCTGCTGGTCAGCGTGGCCGAGCACGGCGGCCAGCGCTGCATCGAGGTGCTGGCGCTGGACCAGGGACCGGGCATCGCCAACCTGGCGCAGGCAATGCAGGACGGCGTGTCGACCGCCGGCACCGCCGGCACCGGGCTGGGCGCCATGCGCCGCCTGGCCGACCAGTTTGACGTCTACGCGCCGCCCGGCAAGGGCACGGCGCTGTTCGCGCGCCTGTGGCTGGACGCGGCGGCCGCCACCCAGCCGGCCTGGACGGGCGGGGTGTGCCTGCCGCTGCCGAGCGAAACCGAATGCGGCGACGCCTGGGCGGTGACGCCGCACCAGGGCCGCCTGACGCTGCTGATGGCCGACGGCCTGGGCCACGGGCCGGAGGCCGCCAAGGCCTCGGCCGCGGCGGTGCGCGCGGTGGCCGGCCTGGGCGGCCTGCCGCCGCAGCGGCTGATGGACGAGTGCCACCAGGCGCTGCGGCCGACGCGCGGCGCCGCGCTGGCCATCGCCGCGGTCGATCTGGCCGGGCAACAGCTGGAGTTCGCCGGCATCGGCAACATCGGCGCCAGCATCATCGCCCATGGCGCGCGGCGCCAGCTGATGTCGCACAACGGCATCGTCGGCCACAATGTGCGCAAGGTGCAGCAACTGGCGTTTGCCTGCCCGGCCGGGGCGCTGGTGGTGCTGGCCAGCGACGGCATCACCACCCAGTGGGACCTGGCCCAGTATCCGGGCCTGGCGGCGCGGGCGCCGGCGCTGATCGCCGGCGTGCTGCTGCGCGACCACAGCCGTGGCCGCGACGACGCCAGCGTGCTGGTCATGGCCATGCCGGGGAGCGCATGATGCCCTTCGTCCGCGTCCTGCAGGTCAGCATCGCCAGCGCGCCGGACGTGGTGGCGGTGCGCCAGCGCGCGCGCCAGATCGCCGGCCTGCTCCAGTTTGGCGTGCAGGACCAGGTGCGCATCGCCACTGCCGTGTCGGAAGTGGCGCGCTGCGCCTACGGCCGGCTGGCGGGCGGCCGCGCCACGTTTGCCGTCAACGCCCAGCAGCAGCCGGCGCAACTGCGGGTCAGCATCCACGCCGGCGCTGCCGAGCGGCTGGCGGCCGGCGCCGAGGGGGCGGCGTCGCAACTGCAGGAGGCACTGGTGACCGCGCGCCGGCTGATGGACGATTGCACAGTGCTCAGCGACACGCCGGAAGAACTCAAGGTCGAGATGAGCAAGACGCTGCCGCCGGCGCAGTCGCGCGAGCCGCTTGACCTGGCGCGGCTGGGCGCGCGGCTGGCAGCGACGCCGGTGCAAAGCACCTATTCGGAAATCGAGCAGCAGAACCGCGAGCTGGCGCAGGCGCTGGCCGAGCTGCGCGAACGCCAGGACGACCTGCTGGAACTGACGCGCGAGCTGGAGGACACCAACCGCGGCGTGGTGGCGCTGTACGCCGAAATCGAGGAAAAGGCCGAGCGCCTGCGCAAGGCCGACGAGATGAAATCGCGCTTCCTGTCCAACACCAGCCACGAGCTGCGCACGCCGCTGAGTTCGATCCGCGCGCTGACCACGCTGCTGCTGGACCGCATGGACGGCCCGCTGACCGACGAGCAGGAACGCCAGGTGGCCTTCATCGCCAGCGCCGCCAGCGACCTGTCGGAACTGGTCAACGACCTGCTGGACCTGGCCAAGATCGAGGCCGGCAAGGTGGAGGTGACGCTGGCGCCGTTGCAGGTCGGCGAGATGTTCAGCGCGCTCAAGGGCATGCTGCGGCCGCTGACCCGCAACGCCCCGGTGGAGCTGGTGTTCGTCGAGCCGCCGCCGACCGTGCTGATCTCGGACGAGGGCAAGGTCACGCAAATCCTGCGCAATTTCATTTCCAACGCGCTCAAGTTCACCGAGCAGGGCCAGGTGGTGGTGCAATTGCTGGACGAGGGCGCGCAGCGGATCACGTTTGCCGTCACCGACACCGGCATTGGCATCAGCGCGGACAACCAGCAGCTGATCTTCGAGGAGTTCAGCCAGATCGAACACCCGCTGCAGCGGCGCGCCAAGGGCACCGGGCTGGGACTGCCGCTGTGCCGCAAGCTGGCCACGCTGCTGGGCGGCACGGTCGATGTGTGCAGCGCCGAGGGGGAGGGGTCGACGTTTTATCTGCGGCTGCCGGCCGCTTCCCCATGAACAAGGACACCGTCATGGACAACAGCTCAATTCTGATACTGAATGTGGACGATAACGACGGCGCGCGTTACGTCAAGACACGGATTTTGCAAAGCGCCGGCTTCCGCGTGATCGAGGCCGCCAATGGCACCGACGCGCTGGAGCTGGCGCGCAGGGAGATACCGGCGCTGGTGCTGTTAGACGTCAAGCTGCCCGACATCAGCGGCATCGAGGTGTGCCGCCGCATCAAGGCCGATGTTGCCACCTGCACGGTGCTGGTATTGCAGACCTCGGCCGCGCTGATCGGCCGCGACGACAAGATCCGCGGCCTCGACGGCGGCGCCGACAACTACCTGGCGGCGCCGATCGAGGCCGACGAGCTGATCGCCAACGTCAACGCCTTGCTGCGCCTGCAGCGCACGCAGATGGACCTGCGCAACAGCGAGGAGCGCTTCCGCCAGCTGACCGAAAACATCGAGGACGTGTTCTGGATGTTCAACATCAGCGACCGCCGCCTGCTGTACGCCAGCCCGGCCTACGAACGGCTGTTCGGCCGTCCGCTGGCGCAGTTGCAGCAGGCGCCGGACGACTGGCTGGCGGCGGTCCATGCGGAAGACCGCCAGCTGGTGCAGTCCGGCTGGCACAACTTCCTGCAGCAGGGCCACTACGAGCAGGAATACCGGCTGGGGCAGGACGGCGCGGTGCGCTGGGTGCGCGACCGCGGCTTCCTGGTGCGCGACGACCAGCAGCAGCCGTACCGCATCGCCCGCATCAGCAGCGACATCAGTCAGCGCAAGAACATGGAGGCGCTGCTGCGCCAGGCGGACGAGCACAAGGACGATTTCCTGGCCACGCTGGCGCACGAGCTGCGCAATCCGCTGAGCCCGATCCGCAACGCCGTCACGCTGATGAACACGGTGCCGGCCGAGCAGACCGAGGTACACCAGCACGCGCGCGACGTCATCGTGCGCCAGGTCGGCCACCTGACCCACCTGGTGGACGACCTGCTGGACGTGGCGCGCATCTCGCAGGGCAAGCTGACGCTGCGCCACGAGGACATCGAGCTGCACACGGTGGTCGAGCCGGCACTGGAAACCGTCAAGGCGCTGGTGGAGTCGCGCGGCCACACGCTGACGGTCGACCTGCCGCCGCAGCCGGTGTGGCTGCACGGCGACCCCGTGCGGCTGGCGCAGATCATCGGCAACCTGCTGCACAACGCCGCCAAGTTCACCGACCCCGGCGGCCGCATCGCGCTGAGCGCCACGCTGCCGCAGCCGGACCGCATCCGCATCGCCGTGGCCGACAACGGCATCGGCATCACCTCGTACAACCTGGCGCGCATCTTCAACATGTTCACGCAGGGCGCGTCCACCCAGGACCGCATGCATGACGGCCTCGGCATCGGCCTGTCGCTGGTGTCGCGGCTGGCGGAAATGCACGGCGGCTCGGTGCAGGCCTACAGCGACGGCATCGGCCACGGCAGCACCTTCGTGCTGGAATTCCCGCTGCGCCAGCCGGTGGCGGCCACGCCGGCCGCCGCCGCGGCGCCGGCGATGGCACCAGCCGCGCCAGGCGCGCTGCGCCTGCTGCTGGTGGACGACAACGCCGACTCGGTCAGCGTCATGGCCGAGTTGCTGACGCTGATGGGGCACGAGGTCGCCACCGCCCACAACGCCGAGGACGCGCTGGCGCTGGCGCGCGCCCGCCAGCCGGACACCATCCTGCTCGACCTCGGCCTGCCCGGCACCGACGGCTACACGCTGGCGCGCATGCTGCGCGCCGAGCCGGCGTTCGCGCACACGCGCCTGATCGCCCACACCGGCTATGGCTCCGAGCAGGACCGCGAGCGCAGCCGCCAGGCCGGCTTCGACTACCACCTGGTCAAACCCGCCAACTTTGACGACCTGGAGCGGGCGCTACAGTCCGAGCAGTGAGCGCAGCCGCAGCGCGTTGAGGAGGGCCGCGCCGGATGCGGTGTTGTCGAAGATGCACCAGCCGTCGCGCCCGGCCAGCCAGGCGGCCACGCTGGCCAGGTAGGCCTCGTCGTACGACGAGTAATACATGCGCGGGCTGCCGTGCAGGCGCACATAGGCGTCCTCGGTGGTCGGCACGTACGGCCCCGGCTGGCCGGCCGGCGGATCGGCAATCACGCGGGTGACGCGGTGGCGTTGCAGCAGGGCGCTGGCGTCGTCGCCAAACCAGCTGCCGTGGCGCGCCTCGCACGCCAGCATGCAATCGAACTGGCCGCGCAGGCGCTGCAGGAAGGCCGCGGCCAGCGCCGCGTCCAGCGCCAGGCTGGGCGGTAACTGCACCAGCACACAGCCGAGCTTGTCGCCCAGCGCGCCCGCCTCGGCGGCGAATTGCGCCAGCGGGGCGGCGATGTCGCGCAGCCGCTGGTCATGCGTGATGCTGCGCGGCAGCTTGACCGCGAAGCGGAAACCGTCCGGCACGCTGTCGGCCCAGCGCGCGTAGGTTTGCCGCTGGTGCGGGCGGTAGAACGACGAGTTGATCTCCACCGCGTTGAACACGGCGGCGTAGCGCTCCAGGTGACTGCCGGGGCCGGTGAAGGCGGGGGCGGCGTCGCGGCTGATGCTCCAACCGGCACAACCCAATCGCGTCAGAGTCATATAATGCGCAGGTTCCGTATTTTTGAAGGATGTTCCGATGGATCTTAAACGTTACGCCAAATTCGCCGCGCCACTGTTGCTGGCTGGATTGCTGGCCGCCTGCGCCAGCCTGATCGGCCCGCGCGACGTCGAGTTGCCGCAGGAGCGGCTGCAGGCCAGCCTGGAGCGTAAATTCCCGCTGCACCAGCGCGCGCTGGGCGTGTTCGAGGTCGAACTCAGCCATCCGCGCCTGGCCGTGATGGCCGAGAACGACCGGGTGGCGCTGACCATCGACCTCGGCGTGACGCCGCTGCTGGCGCGCCAGTCGTGGCACGGCAGCATGCTGATCTCCGGCCGGCTGCGGGTGGACAGCCCGCGCAACGCCATCTACATCGCCGACGCCCACGTCGACCGCTTCATCGTCGACAACATGGACGAGGGCAAGCAGGCGCAGATCGCCAGCGTGGCCAATCTGCTGGCCGACCAGGTGATGCGCGACGTGCCGCTGCACACCTTCCGCCCGGAAGACCTGCGCTATGCCGGCGTGCAGTTCGTGCTGACCTCGATCGATACCCGGCCCGGCGGGCTGGTGGCGCGGCTGCAGCCGGCGCAATAAGCCGGTCATTTCGCGCCGCCCGGCCGCAGTTGGCGCCGGGCTGGCGCATTTCGTCGCATCGCGGTCCGCCGCGCCCGCCGCTGGCGCATAGTGTCTCCATCCACACACCACTCAACGGAGCACACCATGATCCAGCAAATTATTTCCCACACCCCCGTCTACGTCTGGGCCCTGTTGGCCTTCCTGATCTACCGCGGCTGGCTGGCCAGCCAGGACCGCGACACCTCGCTGCTGAAAGTCGCGCTGATCCCGCTGGTGATGCTGGGGCTGGCCGTGTCCGGCCTGCATGGCGACGGGCCGCTGGGGCAGGGGGTGTGGGCGGTCTGGGCCGTGGGCGCGGCGGCCTCGGCGGCGGCGCTGTGGACCCTGGCCACCGGCGCCATCGCCGTCGACCGCGCCGCCGGCACCCTCCGCCAGCGCGGCAGCTGGATGCCGCTGTGCCTGATGATGGCCATCTTTGCCACCAAGTACGCGGTGGCGGTGCTGTCGGCCCTCCATCCCGAGGTGGCGCACAGCCTGCCGTTTGCGGCGTCGGTGACCCTGCTGTATGGCGTGTTCAACGGCCTGTTCCTGGGGCGTCTGGCGCGTTACGCCGCCGCCTGGCTGCGCCAGCCGCTGCCGCTTGCCGCCTTGTGATGCGCGGCGCTTGCCTCTACAATCGGTCGTTCCGAGGTTTGTAGAGGTCGTATATGACTATTTTTGGTGTCGGTTTGCATGTGCTGGTGGCGATCTTCTTCGCCATCCACGCCATCCGCAGCGGTCAGCAGCTGTACTGGGTGGTGATACTGTTCCTGTTCCCCGGCCTGGGCAGCATTGTGTATTTCTTCGCGATCTACCTGCCCAATTCCCGGCTGCAGCACGGCGCCCGCAAGGCGGTCAACGCCGCCGCCAGGACGCTGGACCCGGGCCGCGAACTGCGCGAGGCGCGCGACGCCTACGAGTTCACGCCCACCGCGCAGAACCAGATGCGCCTGGCCAGCGCCTTGCTGGAAGCCGGCAACGCCGAAGAGGCGGCCGCGACCTACGAGGCTTGCCTGAACGGCCCGTTCTCGGGCGACCTGGAAATCCGCTACGGCGCCGCGCGCGCCACGCTGGCCAGCGGCCGGGCGGCGGCGGCGGTCACGCATCTGCAAGCCATCCGCGCCAGCGATGACAAGTTCCGCGCCGAGCAGGTGTCGCTGTTGCTGGCGCAGGCGCTGGCGGCGGCCGGCCGCCAGGACCAGGCGCGCGCCGAGTTCGAGCACGCGCTGGGCCGCTACAACGGCTTTGCCGTGCAGGCCGAGTTTGCCATCTGGGCGGCCGGCGTGGGCGATGCCGACAAGGCGCGGCAACTGTACGGCGAACTGCAGCGCACCATGGAGCGCTGGCCGCGCCACACGCGCGACATGAACCAGCCGCTGGTGCGGCGCCTGAACGCCGCCATGGCGTCGGTGCCGCGCTAGGCTCAGCGCGCCGGCTTGCTGTGGCCGGGGTTGAACACGCCGCCGGTGGCGGTGATGGCCAGGTCCAGCTTGCGCATCGTCTCCGCCGCCACATCCTTGCTGCAGACGATGTGGCGGCGCAGGCCCGGCGGCATGCCGGGCGGGTCGTAGCGGACCACGGTCGGGCCGGGATGCTGGGTCTGCTGGAAATATTCCCAGTCTTCGCGGTCGACAAACACGTAGGAGGCGCGGCCGACGGTCAGCATGCGCATCATCTGCGTGGTGTCGACGGTGCGGCTCATCACCTTGTTGCGGCTGGTCTTGATCAACTGGTCCAGCACCGGGCCGTAAGATACGCCCTCGACCACGCCGAGGGTCAGCGTGGGATCGGCCAGCAGCGACTCCAGCGTGGCATGCGACTTCACCTGCGCCAGCGCCGACGGCGCCACCAGCAGGGTGTGCGGCTGGTCTTCGTGGAAAGCCTGGCTGTATTGCGCCAGCGCCTCGCGTTCCGGCAGCTTGTACCAGCTGATGGAGCAGTAATTGCTGGCGCCATGGGCGAAGTTGGCCCAGATGCGCTTTTGCGGCTCCACCACGAAGCGTGCCGGAATGCCGGCCTGCTCAAAGATGGCTTGCGCGCGCGTCAGCAGAAAACCTTGCGGCTTGCCGTCTTGCAGATAGTGATAGGGCGGCTTGTCGCGCCAGGAGACGGTGATGGTGGACGTCGCCGCCAATGCCGCCAGTGTCGCCGCGCCGCCGGCAAGCAAGCCGGACACCAGCCAGCGCCGCATCACGTGGCGATCACCGCGCCGTACAAATCATGGCGCGTGATGATGCCGTGCTGGTCGATGGCGATCCAGCCGCCGCGTGGCGGCATCGCCTCCGGCTCCCAGTCCGGCAGCACGTAGCGCAGCTGGTCGCCGACGCGGTGCAGGGCGGGGCGGTGGGTGTGACCGTGGATCATGACGCTGGCGCCGGTCTGCGCGAACACCTCGGCGATCGCCTCGGGCGTCACGTCCATGACTTCGTAGGATTTGCCGCGTTGTTCCTTGCGGCTGTCGGCGCGCAGGCCCTCGACGATGGCCTTGCGCTGCGCCAGCGGCATGGCGGTGAACTGCTGCTGCCACGCCGGTTGGCGCACCATGGCGCGGAAGGCCATGTACTTGGTGTCTTGCGTGCACTGGGCGTCGCCGTGCAGCACCACCACCCGCTGGCCGGCGATGTCGGCCACCCAGGTTTCCGGCAACAGCGTCAGCCCGGCCACCTCGGCAAAGCGGGCGCCGACCAGGAAGTCGCGGTTGCCGGCGACCCAGTACAGCGCCACGCCGGCGTCGCTGACGGCGCGCAGCGCCGCCACCACCTGCGCATGGAAGGGATCGGCGAGGTCGTCGTCGCCGGCCCAGTACTCGAACAGGTCGCCAAGCAGGTACAGTTGCTGCGCGTGCCGCGCATGCCGCTCCAGGAAGCCGAAAAACGCCGCACTGGTGGCGGGATGCGCGGGCTGCAAATGCAGATCGGAAATGAACAGCGCGCAGACTTCAGACATTGCTCAGGCTGCCAGTTCGATGCTTTCGATGATCACGTCTTCCGCCGGCACGTCGGCAAACATGCCGCTGCGGGTGGTTTTGACTTTCTTGATCGCGTCTACGACGTCGGTGCCGTCCACCACTTTGCCGAACACGGCGTAGCCCCAGCCGTCCTGGCCCGGGTAGTCCAGGAAGGAGTTGTTTTTCACGTTGATGAAGAACTGCGCCGAGGCCGAGTGCGGCGCCGAGGTGCGGGCCATGGCCAGGGTGTAGGTGTCGTTCTTGAGGCCGTTCTTGGCTTCGTTTTCCACGGTCTTGTCGGCTGGCTTCTGCTTCATGCCTGGCTCGAAACCGCCGCCCTGGATCATGAAACCGTCGATCACGCGGTGGAAGATGGTGTTGCTGTAGTGGCCAGCGTTCATGTATTCCAGGAAGTTGGCGACGGTCTTCGGCGCTTTTTCCGCGTCCAGTTCGGCAGTCATGGTGCCCAGGTTGGTTTTGATGATTACTTTGGTCATGTTGTTATCCTGAAATAGGTTAATGAGTGCGGCAAGGCCGCTATTTTACTGTTTTGGCTGGATTGGTGTCTTCAAAATCGTCGCCGACTTCACCACCACCGGGATCACCGGCAGGTTCTGGAAGACGCCCTTGTCGTCCACCAGCACGGCCTTGATCTTGTCGACCGTCTCCTGGCCCTTGATGACGCGGCCAAACACCGCGTAGCCGCCGCTGCCGTCCGGCCCCGGCGCGTCGAGGCCGGCATTGTCCTCGACGTTGATGAACCACTGCGAGGTGGCCGAATTCGGATCGCCCATGCGCGCCATCGCCAGCGAGTACTTGACGTTGTGCAGGCCGTTGTTGGCTTCCAGCGGAATCGGCTTGTTGGTCGGCTTGCCCTTGAGTTTTTCGTCGTAGCCGCCGCCCTGGATCATGAAGCCGTCGATCACGCGGTGGAAGATGGTGTTCTTGTAATAGCCGGACTTGACGTAGGCGAGGAAGTTGTCCACCGACTTGGGCGCCTTGTCATGGTCCAGTTCCAGCACGATATCGCCCATGGTGGTCTTCAGTTCCACCTGCGGGGAGGCGGCCAGCGCGGCGCCGGACAGCGCCAGGCCAACGAGGGCGGTGATCAGTTTTTGGTGCATCGGGCTTCCTCTAATCAATGTTGGATAGGCATAATCCGGTAACAGATGAGGCCTATGCTGTTTTTATCAATGCTATACTTTGGACATTCTACCCCTTAGAAGGTGGAAACAAGAACATTCCCGAGGTTCCCCCAGGCACACGAAGATGACAGGTGCGCGCCGTTTTCCATGACGCACCGGGCCATCGTATTGCCTGTGGCCTCCCGCAAACGCAAGAGTCCGATGAGCAATTTAAAGATTTACAACACGCTGGCGCGTGACAAGCAGACCTTCGTACCGATCGAGCCGGGCAAAGTCCGCATGTATGTATGCGGCATGACCATCTACGATTACTGCCACATCGGCCACGCCCGCATGATGATGGCGTTCGACGTCATGTACCGCTGGCTGCTGGCCTCCGGCTACGACGTCACCTACGCCCGCAACATCACGGACATCGACGACAAGATCATCAAGCGCGCGGTGGAAAATGGCGAGACCATCACCCAGCTGACCACCCGCTTTACCCAGTACATGGACGAGGACACCACGGCGCTGGGCATCCTGCCGCCGACGCTGGTGCCGCGCGCCACCCAGTACGTGCCGCAGATGCTGGCCTTGATCGAAACGCTGGAATCGAAGGAACTGGCCTACCAGGGCGAGGACGGCGACGTCAACTACGCGGTGCGCAACTTCCCGCAATACGGCCGCCTGTCCGGCAAGTCGCTGGACGACCTGCGCGCCGGCGAGCGCGTCGACGTCAACACCGGCAAGCGCGACCCGCTCGACTTCGTGCTGTGGAAGGCCGCCAAGGCGTCCGAGCCGGAAGAGGCCAAGTGGGATTCCAAGTGGGGCAAGGGCCGCCCGGGCTGGCACATCGAGTGCTCGGCCATGTGCTCGGCGCTGCTGGGCGAACATTTCGACATCCATGGCGGCGGCGCCGACCTGCAGTTTCCGCACCACGAGAACGAGATTGCCCAGTCGGAAGGCGCGTTTGGCCACCAGATGGTCAACTACTGGGTGCACAACGGCTTCGTGCGCGTGGACAACGAGAAAATGTCCAAATCGCTGGGCAACTTCTTCACCATCCGCGACGTGCTGAAGAAGTATGACGCCGAGGTGATCCGCTTCTTCATCCTGCGCGCCCACTACCGCAGCCCGCTGAACTACTCGGACGCCCACCTGGACGACGCGCGCGGCGCGCTGACCCGCCTGTACACCGCGCTGGACGGCGTGGAAGGCGACGGCCAGCCGCTCGACTGGCAGGAAGCCCACGCGGCCCGCTTCGCCGAGGCCATGGACGACGACTTCAACACGCCGCTGGCGGTGGCCGCGCTGTTCGACCTGGTGACCGAGCTGAACAAGTCGAAGTCGCCGGCGCTGGCGCGCCAACTGAAGGGCCTGGCCGGCGTCATCGGCCTGCTGCAGCGCACGCCGCAGCAGTTCCGCCAGGCGGCGGTGGGCGAGGCCGGCGGCGACGACGGCGCCATCGAGGCCGCCATCGCCCAGCGCGCGGCGGCCAAGAAGGCGCGCAACTTCGCCGAGTCGGACAAGATCCGCGCCGACCTGCTGGCGCAGGGCATCATTCTCGAAGACAAGCCGGACGGCACCACCAACTGGCGCCGCGCATAACATGGTCATCGCCAGGGATACCGAAGGCGGCGTGCCGCCATACTGGGAGGAAGCCAAGCTTGAGCTGATGAAGCGGGACCGCATCATGAACAAGCTGATCCCCCAGTTTGGCGACCTGCACCTGCGCGGCCACCACGACCCGTTCACCACCCTGGCGCGCTCCATCGTCGGCCAGCAGGTGACCGCCAGGGTGGCCGACGCGGCCTGGAAAAAGCTGCTGGAAATCAGTCCCAAGTGCACGCCGGCGCAGATCATCAAGGCTGGCGCCGAGCCGCTGGCCGGCTGCGGCCTGTCCAAGCGCAAGACCGAGTACATCCTCGACCTGGCCGACCACTTCAAGAACAAGCGCGTCCACACCGCCCAGTGGCACCAGATGGACGACGAGGCGGTGATCGCCGAGCTGACGCAGATCCGCGGCATCGGCCGCTGGACAGCCGAGATGTTTTTGATATTTAATCTGCTCCGACCCAACGTCTTGCCGCTGGACGACCCCGGTCTGATCCAGGGCATCAGCCAGAATTACTTCTCCGGCGAGCCGGTCTCGCGCAGCGATGCGCGCGAGGTGTCGGCCAACTGGGAACCGTACCGGACGGTTGCCACCTGGTACTTATGGCGTAGTTTGGATCCGGTTGCTGTAGAATAGAGACTCTAATCGCTGTGCGAGGGGTTTTTGCGCGCCTTTACAAAAGGCACCCATCCCACAGATGAGAATAAACACGGAGGTACAATGACCAAAACGACTTTCCTCAATTTTGAGCAACCGATTGCTGAACTCGACGGCAAGATCGAAGAATTGCGCTTCGTCCAGGACGATTCGGCAGTCGACATCTCTGAGGAGATCGACCGTCTGGCCAAGAAGAGCCAGCAACTGACCAAGGACATCTACGCCAAGCTGACGCCATGGCAGGTCTCGCAGATCGCGCGTCACCCGCAACGTCCATACACCATGGACTACGTCAACGAAATCTTCACCGACTTCCACGAACTGCACGGCGACCGCACCTACGCGGATGACCAGTCCATCGTCGGCGGCCTGGCGCGCTTCAACGGCCAGGCCTGCATGGTCATCGGCCACCAGAAAGGCCGCGACACCAAGGAACGCGCGATGCGCAACTTCGGCATGCCGAAGCCGGAAGGCTACCGTAAGGCCATGCGCCTGATGAAGCTGGCTGAAAAGTTCGGCATCCCGGTGTTCACCTTCGTCGACACGCCGGGCGCCTTCCCCGGCATTGACGCCGAAGAGCGCGGCCAGTCGGAGGCCATCGGTCACAACCTGTACGTGATGGCGGAGCTGAAAGTGCCGCTGATCGCCACCATCATCGGCGAAGGCGGCTCCGGCGGCGCGCTGGCGATTGCCGTGGCCGACCAGGTGCTGATGCTGCAATATGCAACCTACTCGGTGATCTCGCCGGAAGGCTGCGCCTCGATCCTGTGGAAGACCTCGGAACGCGCGGCCGACGCCGCCGAAGCGCTGGGCCTGACCGCGCACCGCCTGAAAGCCATTGGCCTGATCGACAAGATCGTCACCGAGCCGCTGGGCGGCGCGCACCGCGATCCGAAGCAGATGGCCACGCTGCTGAAACGCGCGCTGGCCGACTCGCTGCGCCAGTTCCACGGCATGAAGACCAAGGACCTGCTGGAAGCCCGTCACGAGAAGCTGATGAGCTATGGCAAGTTCAAGGAAACCACGCCGCAGGAATAAGATACTCAGCATGGGCACCGGCCTCCGCCGGTGCGACGACCCCGTCATTCCGGCGAAGGCCGGAATCCATGGAACACCGCCGGGAGCCCGCGCATGCGCCGCTCCCGGTTTGCATTTCGGAGCCACGATTGAAGCAGCAAAAGCCCACCCTCAAGTCCACCTTTGACCAAGCCGTGACCGCCGCCCGCGCCCGGGTGCGCGCAGGAGAGGGCGCCGCAGCCCGGCGCATCGCCGTCGCCCTCAGCGGCGGTCTGGACTCCTCGGCCTTGCTGCACCTGGCCCACGCCTACGCCCAGCAACACGACCTGACCCTGTGCGCCTTCCACATCCACCACGGCCTCAGCCCCAATGCCGACGCCTGGCTGCGCCACTGCGAACATGAATGCGCCGGCCTGAACGTCTCCTTCGCAGCGCGCCGCATCCAGCTCGCCGACGCCAAAAAAACCGGCACCGAAGCGGCCGCCCGCAAAGCCCGCTACGCCGCCCTCGGCGCGCTGTGCCGGGAGCACAACATCCCGCTGCTGCTGACCGCCCACCACCAGGACGACCAAGCCGAAACCGTGCTGCTGCAACTGCTGCGCGGCTCCGGCCCGGCCGGCCTGTCCGGCATGGACGCCGCCAACACCGCCGCCGGCCTGCTGCACAACGACCAGCTGGTCATGGCCCGACCCCTGCTGCACATCTCGCGCAAGCAACTGGAAGCGTACACGCGCAAGCACGGCATCCAGCACATCCACGACGAATCCAACGACGACCCGCGCTACGCCCGCAATGCGCTGCGCCACACCGTGATGCCGGCGCTGGAACAGCACTTTCCCGGTTTCCAGGAGCGCTTCGCCCGCAGCGCCCAGCACGCGCAATCGGCCTACCGCCTGCTGACCGAACTGGCCGAGCAAGACCTGGTTGCCACCCGCGACGGCGACCAGCTCGACATCGGCAAGCTGCGCGCCCTCAGCCAGGACCGCGCCTACAACCTGCTGCGCCACTGGTTCGCCACGCGCGGCTACAGCATGCCCAGCACCGCCTGGCTGGCCGAAATGCTGACCCAGCTGCTGGAAGCCAAATACGACGCCCAGCTGCTGGTCACCCATCCCGACTGCCACGTGCGCCGCTACCGCGACCGCCTGCACCTGACGCCCAAGCTGGCGGAACTGGAGGGCACGCGCGAAGACCAGTTCGACGACAAGCCCGGCACCGACTTCCGCTGGAACGGCGAGACCGAACTGGCATTCCCGGCCTACGGCGGCATCCTGCACTTCGAGCCGGCCGAAGAAGGGCTGGACCCCGACTGGCTGCGCGCCCAGCCGCTGGTGATCGAGTTCCGCCGCGGCGGCGAAAAGCTCAAGCCGGCGCCCAACCGCCCGACCCGCGCCGTCAAATACCACTACCAGGCGCTCAACATCCCGGCCTGGGAGCGCGGCCGCCTGCCGGTGGTCAAAACCGCCAGCGCGCTGCTGTTTGCCGCCGGCATCGGCATGGATTGCCACCATCTGAGCAATGGAACCGGCCGTATCCGCCTGCGCTGGCAAGCTGTATAGACATCAAAGCGCTTTCTGCCGAATTTTGTATGTAGATATGCTTATTCGGTATGAGATTATGAGCTTTTCGACTTGTTATTTTGCACTGCGACAGGTAGAGTTAAGGGTTCCATTTACCCTTATTTGAGCGGAAAACTCACTGTTATGGCTTTAATCGTGCACAAATACGGCGGTACGTCGATGGGTTCGACGGACCGTATCAAAAACGTCGCGCGGCGGGTCGCCAAGTGGCATGACGCCGGACACCGCATCGTGGTGGTGCCGTCGGCAATGTCGGGCGAGACCAACCGCCTGATCGCCCTGGCCAAGGAAGTGCAGGCACAACCAGACCCGCGCGAGCTGGACATGATCGCCTCGACCGGCGAGCAAGTGTCGGTCGGCCTGCTGTCGATGGCGCTGCAAGCGATCGGCAAGAAGGCGATTGGCTACGCCGGCTGGCAAGTCGCGATTAAAACCGATTCCGCCTACACCAAGGCCCGCATCCAGTCGATCGACAGCGACAAGGTCAACCGCGACCTGGACGAGGGCAAGATCGTCATCATCACCGGCTTCCAGGGCGTGGACGACGAAGACAACATCACCACGCTGGGCCGCGGCGGCTCGGACACCTCGGCCGTGGCGATCGCCGCCGCCATGCAGGCCGACGAGTGCCTGATCTTCACCGACGTCGACGGCGTCTACACCACCGACCCACGCGTGGTGTCGGAGGCGCGCCGCCTGAAAGCCATCACGTTTGAGGAAATGCTGGAACTGGCGTCGCTGGGCTCGAAAGTGCTGCAGACCCGTTCGGTGGAATTCGCCGGCAACTACCGCGTGCCGACCCGCGTGCTGTCGTCGCTGACCGACCCGATGCTGGACCTGGAAGTGGAAGCCAACTCGGGCACCCTGATTTCGTTTGAGGAAGATAAAAACATGGAACAAGCAGTCATCTCCGGTATCGCCTTTAACCGCGATGAAGCCAAAATCACCGTGCTGGGCGTGCCGGACCGTCCGGGAGTGGCCTACCACATCCTTGGCCCGGTGGCCGACGCCAACATCGAAGTCGACATGATCATCCAGAACCAGTCGGTGGATGGCAAGACCGACTTCACCTTCACCGTGCCGCGCAACGACTTCCAGCGCGCGCTGGACGTGCTGAACGGCTCCAAGGACGCGCTGGGCGCGGCCAGCATCGCCGGCGACGCCAAGGTGTCGAAGATTTCGGTGGTGGGCGTGGGCATGCGCTCGCACGTGGGCGTGGCCTCGAAGATGTTCCGCACGCTGTCGGAAGAGGGCATCAACATCATGATGATCTCGACCTCGGAAATCAAGATTTCGGTGTTGATCGACGAGAAATACATGGAACTGGCCGTGCGCGCGCTGCACAAGGCGTTCGAACTGGAAAAGGCTTAAATTTTTCCAAAAAAACCGCCGAGTTGCCTTGACCAAACGGGTCACGGTCTATACTATGGCGGTCGTCTGCTTCACGGCAGACATAGTTGAGCAATCGACTAGGAGACGTGGCCGAGTGGCCGAAGGCACTTCCCTGCTAAGGAAGCATACGGGCAAAACCTGTATCGTGGGTTCGAATCCCACCGTCTCCGCCAGAATCAGACAAAAAGCCCTTGAATTTCAAGGGCTTTTTGTTTTTCAGCCCATCATGCATCCAGCAAAGATCAAGGAATTGGCAGACGCCGAGAAAGCAGAAGTCGAGGTGCTGCAAGAGTCATTGCTGAAAACTTGTAAAATCTGCCGGTATGACAACTAGCCTGACCGTTATATGAAAAGACGCTCTGTGGTGGCGCTGGTCAGCGCAGGGCTGTTGTCCTGCGTAGCGTATGTGCTGACACGGGGAGCGTTGAATACTGAAACACCACCGGCGACCGCCGCCGCCAGCCTGCCCGCGCAGCTTGGCCCGCCGGACCACAACGATGCGCGTGCACCAGTTCCACGCTCCGCATGCCCGGCTGGCGCCGCGCAGTCGCCATTTCCGGTATTGCGGAAAGTCGACGGTGATTCGCCGCAGATAGATGAGCTACTGGTCGCCTCGTTCACCACGCCGGCCGCCGTCAGGAACAAGGCCGATCATGGTGATGCCGATGCCGCCAGCGCCTACTTTCGCATGGCACTGTCCTGCGCCCCGTTCACCGAGGGCGAGTCAAAGCCGTTGTCGTCAGGCTGCCAGGAAAACGTGTCGCGGGTTGACGCCTTCCGGCTTCTGTACCAGGCCGCCGAGCAGGGCAGTGTTCCGGCCCAGACCTTGTTTGCGCTAAACGCGCCAACCCATGCGCGGTTTCTGAGGCAGCAGGGCAGTAATGAGTCCTTGGCCGAATCTGTGAAGCTGATCAAACTTGCAGAGCATTTTGGAACCTTGGCAGCGCACGGCGGATCGGAAGAGGCCGTGACATTCATGATCTCCGCCTACCTGAACGGCACGTTCGGCGTGCGGGATACGGAAAAGGCCTACTTTTATCTCTTGCCGCTCGCCGCCCAGCAACCGTCCGATGCCGCGACCACTTTGATCGGCTCCATCAAGAAAACGTTGAACGAAAAAACGCGCGGGGAAATTGAACGCGCCGCGCTGGGTTGTCAGTCGCCGGCCTCGCCGATCGTCAATCCGTTTGGCGCGAGATAAGGGCCGGCGTCGCCGTTCCTTGCAGCTCGGCGATGTGGCGCGCCTGGTCGAACACGCTGCGCGCGGTCAGATTCAATCCTGAGACCGGCAATTCCGCCGCGCGTAGCGCACCGACCACCCACGAATTGCAGTTGTTGAGCAGGCTGTAGTTGCCGGTGGCCTTGTAAAACAGGTTGAGATTCGGCAGTCGCTTGCCGAGGTAGATCGGCTTGCCGTCGGCGTCGGCGGCGATGCTGCGGTCGATATAGGCGACCAGTTGATCGAAGCCGCGCTCGGTGATCGCCAGCGGAACGCTATCGCCAGCCGCCACGCCCAGCGGTGGATTGGTTTCGCGCCCGCCAGCCTGCAGGGCAGGGTAGTCGGACGCCACCAGCGCCTTGACCGCCTGCGACACATCTGGATGGTCCTCGACAAAATACGCGCCATCGCCCCAGCCGATCAGCATGTACTTGTGGTCCTTGAAGTCCTGCGCCAGCTTGGGGCTGCGAGCGAGGATGTCCTTGCCGTCAAACAGCAGCGCCGTGTGCCAGCCGTATTGCACAACGTAGACGGTGTGGGGCGTGGGTTCCTTCGGCAAATCGGCGCGGCTGGGCATGCCGGCGCAGCCGGCCAGCAGCACCAGCGACGCCAGGAGGGCAAACAATCTCATACGGGGAATCGATGCGTCAAATGCGCAATTCTACCGCAGGCCTTGTTGTCGGCCGGGAAGAATTGCCATGGTGTTCGCCTTGACCAAATGTCCACTGGCCTATACTATGTCGCACGTCCTCTCCGCGATGCGGAAAAGACATAGTTGAGCAATCGACTAGGAGACGTGGCCGAGTGGCCGAAGGCACTTCCCTGCTAAGGAAGCATACGGGCAAAACCTGTATCGTGGGTTCGAATCCCACCGTCTCCGCCAGAATTAGAAAAATAGCCCCGATACCGGGGCTATTTTTTTGCCTGTCGTGGCGAGCGCGTTTGATTTTTGTTCAATGTCGTCCACCTGAATTCTGTACTTGCCACCTTTGAAAGGTAGATACCGACGGGCATCGTGGACAGACCGATCAACAAGTTATCCATGCTCGAGGTAGCACTCCTGGCGACGCCGGGCCGGTATGTAGAAGCGTGGGGCCGTGGCTGCAAGTTTTGCCCAGAGGCACCAACAGCTGGGTGTTTCGCTACGCCATCTACCCTCCTTGACTAGTGCGCCGAGCACGCGCTGGTGCTGCGACAGGGGGGCGGCACATCGCCTTGGGGACCTGTTAGCAAAACGACGCCAGCTAATGGTGGCGTGGACCGTTATCTGAATCCGGCGCAGCTACGGCCGTCTGCAGCAAATAGAGAGACAATACAAACTATCAGGTCGCGCGAATGGTGCTTTACGATGGCGAATGGAGCATCAAAAAATCGACCCATTCCTGGTCGGTTGGATGAGCGGCCAAATACCGCTGACGCTTACTTGCGTTGGCAGTGGTCCAGAACGGCAGGAAGAACCAATCCCACCAGTAGGCCATGGGGCCTTGCAAACTGCCCAAAGCACTCGGGTCTGCCTCCGGAAAAATGGCCCAGGGCGGGGGGGGTTCAAGCGCGAGCGCATCGATTCCTTCCAGTAGCTTAACCGAGTTGGTCACGATAGCAACTCGCACGCCACCAAACTCCGGGCGCAGAGAAAAGTGAATCGACTGTGTAGGAGTTGCCAGATGCCCTTCTTGGAACATGTCCTGGCTCATCAGATCAAACTCGGTGTTGAGCGTGTTCAGAATGCGCCTAGCATCCGCTTCGGTCACCATGAACTCCATTCGGTATGCAAAGATACCTTGGTCACCAAGGTAGGCTTTTTGCGGATAGTTGGCGAATGCTGGCGCTGACAGCAGATTGTTTTGCGGGTAGTCTCGCGCAAGCGCATGCTCTGGCTTCGCGCCGGTCAGCACGGCACCGATCCGTTTAAAAATGTTCATCCAAGCCTCAGTTTTTATCAATGTGGTCGGCGACCCAGTCCGCGCCGAAGTAGCCTGCTGTACCGAAGATGATGCCCCCCACCAGACCTGTTATGACGGCGCCTGGTCCGGTTTCAATTCCTAGCGCCGCACCTGCAACACCTCCGATTTTAAAGCCAGCTACGGCACCTCCCCATCCTGTTCGTTTGCTTGACGGATTGACCCGCTCAGTTTGACCCTCCCTCCATACCCTCGCGAACGCCGCGACCCTGTCGTAAGACCCCTCAAAACCCAATTGCCTCAGGTCTTCGTGGATCTGCTTTAAGGTTCGTCGCTGCTTCCTGGAACGGGCTGCCTCGGTCTTGGGCATGGCTGAAAGTTGGAACGCATATTTGTCGATCGCGCTGCGTGAGCGCCGCACGGCGTAGGCCGGCTCGGTGATTTCCGCGCGCAGGTAGCGCCGGACAGTGTTTCTAGAGATGCGCAGGCGCCTGGCTATCTCTCGAAGGGGGACCTGGTCTCGGATATGCCAGCGTCAAATAATGCTTAGTAGTGCCACGTCGATCACTCCAATTCCCGACTCAACCTGTTGAGTAGGATTGTGTCTTAAACGTGGGGCAGATTCAGTTGCAAATTACTGGAAAAGTGAGTCAGATTTGGCTGCAAATCAACAGGTAGATGTGGGGTAAGAAAAAATCGAACTATTAACTCAGCTATTGGCTATTTTTAGCTGCGTTTGGTTATTGATTGGCGAGCGCCAGTTGCCTTTCAGTAATTGACAAAGATGCTTTCTTTGTTGATGCCGATCATCGCCAACTTCAAACGGCGCCTTTGGTTACAAAGCGAACGTTGCTGGTGGGTAGACCTGGGGGGGTAGGATTTTTCAGACCCCGTTTTTCATAGGAGAGTTCGAGAAACACCGTCTCCGCCATATACCTAAACCCGCTTCGGCGGGTTTTTTCGTTGTAGCGCCGCCTCCGCGTGGCGACGCAATCTGTCGCATCCCGCCCTTATACTCTGCCGGTGTTCAACCAACAGAGAGAGTATGACCGGAGCTGTCGATCCGCAGTCGGGCGCGCCCGCGCTCACGTTTTCCCATCTTGAACTGGCGCAGGCCGCCGCCTTTCTCCTGACGGTGCAGCAATCGGAGGGCGGCATCATCCAAGATCCTTTGTCGATGCTGCAATTTCGTTACGCCATCGCGCCCGTCCGCGCGCAGGCGCTGGCTGCGGAACTGGAGCTGATCGGCTTCTGGACCCTGTTCATCGATCACGACGGCCGCCAGTGCGCGCTGACGCTGCGTCGCTAGCGCCGCGTAACCAGCGGTCAACGCCACCCGGTGACAATATTTCTAATATGCATTATTATTCCTGGGAATCCTTATTTTTTAACAGGAAAACTGGTGGCTCTGTTAATTCCTTCAACGGCCGGGGCCCTGCGCCAGGACGGCGGCCTGCATCGCGAACTGGACCTTGTTAACGGGCTGGCCGCAGCCCTCCCGGACGGGTATGAGGTATTTCATGGCATCGCCCTGCACACCGTGCGCGCGGGACATGATTACTACGGCGAGATCGATGTGGTGGTGATGGCGCCGTCCGGCGCCTTGCTGCTGATGGAGGTGAAAGCCGGCGCGGTCGCCTTGCGGGAGGGCCAGATCTACAAGCTGTACGGCCAGGACGAGCGCGACGTGAGCAAGCAATGCCGCCTGCAGCGCGCCAGCCTGCTGGGCCGGCTGCAGGACGCCCGGATCGACACCAGCGTTACTAGCTGCCTGGTGCTGCCCGATTTCCACCTGACCGAGGCACAGGCGGTGTCGGTGCCGCGCGAGCGCATCGTCGATGCTGCCCTGTATCCGCGCGTCGCCACGCTGGCGCGGGAATGGCTGGCCGGCGGCAGGGGCTGCGCCCAGCTCGACGCGCTGCGGCAGTTCCTGCGCAACCAGTTCCGCGTCACCATGGACCTGTCCGCCGCGCGCGACGAGCTGCAGCGCACCACCCGCGTGCTGTCCGACGGGCTGGCCACGTGGGTGCCGCGCATCGCCTCCGCTGCCGGGGTGCTGCGCATCCAGGCCACGGCCGGCTCGGGCAAGACGCAACTGGCCTTGC
Organism: Duganella sp. 1224; assembly: GCF_013408245.1. Taxonomy (GTDB): domain Bacteria; phylum Pseudomonadota; class Gammaproteobacteria; order Burkholderiales; family Burkholderiaceae_D; genus Rugamonas. The sequence continues at coordinate 2,167,481 of NZ_JACBYS010000001.1, read as the reverse complement.
ACCTGCTGCAGAGCGCGCTGGCGGCGGGGCGCGCCGCCGGTTACATCTGCTTCAACCGCACGCTTGCGGAATACATCCGCGCGCGGGCGCCGGCGCGGGCTGAAGTGGTCAATTTCCATGAGCTGGCGGTGGAGCACACGCGGCGCCACGTCGGCGAGCCCGACTTCACGCAGGCGTCCGTGCTGGACGACGCCGCCCGCCGCTACGTCGAGGACAGCGCGCAGTTCGCCGCCCGCTTCGACGTGCTGGTGGTCGACGAAGGGCAGGACTTCGAGCCGGCCTGGATACAGGGCTTGTGCCAGTTGCTGCGTCCGCACGGCAAGCTGTACCTGATGGAGGACGATGACCAGCGCCTGTACGGCCGCGATGACTTCGACATCGCCGACGCCGTCACCATCAGCAGCCAGGACAACTATCGCAGCCCGCGCCTGATTTGCGACGTGCTCAACGCGCTGCGGCTGAGCCAGCGCGCGATCAACAGCATGAGTCCGTACAAGGGCGAGGTGCCCGGTTTCTATCACTACACCTCGCCGGCCAGCTTGCTGGCGCAAACCGAGCGCGCGGTCATGGCCCTGCTGGAGCGCGGCTTCGCGCTGTCGGACATCGTCGTCCTCAGCAACCGCGGCCGCGCCGGCTCGGTGTTGACCGGCGTCCGCCAGATCGGTCCGTGGACCACGCGCCAGTTCACCGGCGCCTACAGCCGCGACGGCGAGCCCCTGTGGTCCGACGGCGATTTGCTGGTCGAGTCTGTGTATCGCTACAAGGGCCAGAGCGCGCCAGCGGTCGTCCTGGCCGAGGTCGGATTTGACACCTGGACGCCGCACGAGAGGAAAAAACTGTTTGTCGGGCTGACGCGGGCGCAAATGGCGGCCCAGATCGTGCTGACGCCGGCCGCCGAGCAGATCCTGTTCGCCGCCATGGACACACCGGAGCCTACGCCACACCATGACCAGTAATCAACAAACCCTGCTGCGCCAGTGGCACATGCTGCGCGCGGTGCCGCGCGCGCCGCGCAAGATCGCCGTGAACGAGCTGCACCGCGTGCTGGCCGACGCCGGTTTCGAGACCACGGGCCGCACCATACAGCGCGACCTGCAGCGCCTGTCGGAAGTGTTCCCGCTGGTGGCGGATGGCGTCAAGCCGTTCGGCTGGTCGTGGTTGCGCGACGGCGCCAGTTTCGATTTGCCCGGCCTGTCCGTGCCGGAGGCCTTGACGCTGGCGCTGGTCGAGCAGCAACTGGCGCATCTGCTGCCGCCGGCCACGCTGGACACCCTGCAGCCGCACTTCCGCTCGGCGCAGCAGGCGTTGAGCGCGATCGAGCCGCAAAGTCAGGCCGGCGGCTGGCTGGCCAAGGTGCGCACCATCCCGCCGATGCAGCGGCTGCAGGCGCCCGTCGTCGACGACGCCTGCCAGCGCACCATCTACGACGCGCTGGCGCGCGACCGCCAGTTGCGGCTGAGCTACCGCAAGCGCGACGTGGCCGAGCCGGTCGAATACGAGGTGGTGCATCCGCTGGCGGTGGTCCAGCGTGGCCAGTTGATCTATCTGATCTGCATGTTTGCCGATTATGAGGACGTGCGCATGCTGGCCATGCACCGGGTGCTGGCGGCGGAAATGTCGTATCTGCCCAGCCGCCGGCCGGCCGGGTTTTGCATCGACGCCTACATCGCCGGTGGCCACATGGGGGTGCGCAGCGGCGACCCGATCCGGTTGCGCGCCGTCTTCAGCAAGACCGCCGGCGAGCATCTGTTTGAAACGCCGATCGCGCCCGACCAGTCGCTGACTGTCTTGCCCGGCCAGCAGTTGGAACTGCAGGCCAGCGTGCCCAATACGCGGGAGCTGCACTGGTGGCTGCTGGGCCTGGGCGACGGTGTCGAGGTGCTGGAACCGCCGGAACTACGGGCGGAAATCGGCGCGCTGGCGCACCGCATGGCGGCCCGCTATCCGGCGCCGGCAGCGACACAGTCTGTCGCGGCGGTATAAGAAACTGTCGAGAAATGATACGGGATCGATGAGGAGGGCAGTGCCACATGCCGCAATTGATCGAGCATATTGACGCCATTGCGCGCCGGCAGCGGCGTGCGGTGCTTTATCTGGAGTTTCACCGCGCCACGCCGCAGCGGCGCTACGACTATGCGCACGATGCGCAACGCGGCGCCGTCCTGGCCTGGCTGGATGCGCATGGCCTGGCCTGGGGGCCATGCGGCGAGTTCGCCGACGTCAACGTGATGTCGTCCTACATGGGACAGATCTATCTTGAGGTGCCCTACGATGAGTCGTTGGCCGCCTACCGCCTGGTACGCGACTACCTGGAGCATCCCGACGGCAGCATGCGCCATCCCACCGTCCGTTTTTGCGTCATGCCGTTGGATTACGCGCTGCGCAATGCCGAGCATGACACGCCAGGGTTTTGGGAGCGAGCGATGGCTGCGGGAGACGACGAATGAGCGGCATTATTGAGCAATACAAGGCCATCTGGGGCGACGACCCCAGGCAACTGCTGGACGGTTACACCTACCAGCCCGTGCTGACCAGGAAACTGGATGCGCTGGACCCGGCCGCGCTGAATGCCGAATTGTTTTATGAGATCGTGTTGTGGAAGCTGAACCGCTTTCCGCACGTTGATCCGGCGCTGCTCGCGGAGTTGCGGGAAGTCGCGAAAATCGCGCCGGGACACCATGAACAGGCGCGGCCCGTCCTGCGGCGGTTGCTGCAGACGGAGGGCATCGCGCTGCCCATGGCGTCGACCATCTTGCGCTTCCTGAATCCGCAAGCGTTCCAAATCATTGATGATCGCGTCTACCGCGTCATCTTTCCTGACCGGCACAAATATCCGGCCAAGCCAGCCAAGCTGAACGAGCGTTATCTCGACAAGTCGGCGACAATTTACTTCGAATATCTGGACGAGCTGCACAAACATGCGTCGGATAAACTGCCTTTTTCCGAGGCCGACCGGATTTTGTACCTGCTAGACATCAAGCTTGACAACAAGATCGGCGGCAAGCCCAAGCCGCGACCGCAATGAAACGTCTCTCCTTTTTGATTCATTTTCCATTACACTTGATGAAATTTGATCAAGGGAGAGTTAGATGGAAGCGTTGCTGGCCACGCTGATGGCATGGTTTATCCACCTCGATGCGCATTTGCTGGAGTTGATCGATGCGCACGGCGACTGGGTCTATCTGGTGCTGTTCCTGGTGATCTTTATCGAAACCGGCGTGATCGTCATGCCGTTCCTGCCCGGCGATTCGCTGCTGTTCATCGCCGGCGCGCTGGCGGCCAAGGGTTTGCTCGATCCACTGACGCTGTGCGTGCTGCTATTTATCGCCGCCGTGGCCGGGGACGCGCTCAACTTCAGCATCGGCGCGTGGTTCCGGCGCAAGGCGCTGGATACCAGCAAAATTCCGTTCGTTAAGCCCGAACATATCCAGCACACGCAGAACTTCTTCAATACCCACGGCGGCAAGACCATCATCCTGGCCCGCTTCGTGCCGATCGTGCGCACGCTGGCGCCGTTCGTGGCGGCCCTGGGCGCGATGCCGCGCAAGGTGTTTTTGACCTATAACGTGACCGGCGCCTTCCTGTGGATCGGCAGCCTGGTGGCGGCTGGCTACCTGTTCGGCAACATTCCCTGGATCAGCCGCAACCTGACGGCGGTGGTGCTGGGCATTGTGGTGCTGTCGATTATGCCGGCCATCGCGGGCTGGCTGCGCTCGCGCCGCACGGCCTGAGTTCAGGCGGGCAGCGCCCGGCGCAGGTGCGGCCGGAACAGCACGCGGCCGATGATGCGCAGCGAGATGCCTTGCTCGCACAAGTAATCCACCGCCGCGTGGCTGCCCCGTTGCAGCAGACAGCGGATGCCGGCGTCGATGATGGCGGCTGCCTGCTGGTCCTGGCGGTTGGCGAGACGCAGCACTGGCGCTTGCGTCTGCCGGAAATGCGGCGCGTGGAAGGCGCGTTCGCGCACCGGCAGGATATGGGCAACGAGGCGATTGCTGTCTGGTAACGTCATGATGGCACCGATATCGAAAGTACCGCCCATGGTACGCGCAGCGCGCGCCGCGCGATGTTCGCCAGCGCTCGTACCACGTGATGCCGCTAGTTCTTGCGTTGCGCCGCCACCATGTCGGCCGTGACCTTGCCCGGTTTGCCGCCGAACTGGTAGATCACGTAGTTGCTCAGTTGCGCGATTTCAGCGTCGGTGAAGGCGGCGCCGAACGACGGCATGAACACATCCTGTCCCGCAACGCGCATCTTGTTGCCATGCAGGATGATTTGCATGACGTTGCGGCCGGACGGATCGTTGACCGAGCGCGCCCCCAGCAGCGCGGCGTACGGCGTTTGCGGCGCGCCGCCGTTCCACTGGTGGCAGCTGGCGCAACTGCTTTCAAACAGCCGCAGGCCGTTTTGCAGGTCGGCTGGCGTGTTGGGCGCCGGCGTGTAGGCGGTGGAGGCAGCCGCGCTGTCCGGCCTGGCGTTGACGCTGACCGGTTCGGCGCCGGCGCGCGCCGGTACGCTGCGCAGGTAGGTGATCAAGTCGCGCGTGTCCTGCGGGTCCAGGTATTGCAGGCTGTTTTCCACCGCTTCGCCCATCGGTCCCGACGCAGCGCCGTGGCCGGCGGCGTGGCCGAAGCGCAGGTACTGGTAGAGGTCGGCGTCGGTCCACTTGCCGATGCCGTGCTCGGTGTCGGCGGTGATGTTGGGCGCCTGCCAGCCGTTGACCACGGCGCCGGCCAATTCGTTGCGGTGATCGAGCGCGAAGCCGATGTTGCGCGGCGTGTGGCATTCCGCGCAGTGGGCCAGGCCGATCGCCAGGTAGGCGCCGCGGTTCCACTCGGGCGATTTGTCGGCGGCCGGCGTGTAGCGCTGGCTGCGGAAGAAGGCGGCGTTCCACAAGCCCATCGCCCAGCGCTGGTTGAACGGGAACGACAGGTCCGGCGCGCGCGTCGTTTGTTCCACCGGCGGCAGGCTGAACAGATAGGCCTTGATGGCCAGCACGTCGTCGCGGCTCAGCAACGTGTACGAGGTGTACGGGAAGGCCGGGTACAGGCGCTGGCCGTCGTGGCGCACGCCGTCGTGCAGGGCGCGGACGAAGTCGTCGTCGCTCCAGTTGCCGATGCCGGTTTTCTTGTCCGGCGTGATGTTGGACGAGTACAGCGTGCCGAACGGCAGCTTGAACGGCAACCCGCCGGCAAACGGCTTGCCGCCCTCGACGGTGTGGCAGGCCACGCAATCGGCCGCGCGCGCCAGGTATTCGCCGCGCTGGATCTGCGGCGCCGTGGCCAGCGCGCCATGCAGCATGGGCGCGGTGCCGGGCGCGGGATCGGAACGGGTCAGCCAGGCGTAGGCGGCCACGCCGACAATCGCCACGCTGACCGGGATCAGGAGCAGGCCGCGTTTCATGCCGCACCGCCTTTCCGCGCCAGTTGCTCGCGCCGGATCGGCAGTTCGCGCAGGCGCACGCCGGTGGCGGCGTAGATGGCGTTGGCCAGCGCCGGCGCGGCGATGGCGGTGCCCACTTCGCCGATGCCGCCGGGCGCCTCGGTACTGGGGACGATGTGGACTTCGATGGCGGGGGTCTCGTTCATGCGTATCATGCGGTAGTCGTTGAAGTTGCTTTGCTGGACGGCGCCGTGTTCGATGGTGATCTCGTTGTACAGCGCCGCGCTCAGGCCGAACAGCAGGCCGCCCTGGATCTGCGCCTCGATCGAGCCGGTGTTGACCGGCACGCCGCAGTCGACCGCCACCACGGCGCGCCGCAGCCGCACGTCGCCCTGCGGGCTGACTTCCACCTCCACCATCGCGCACACCTTGGTGCCGAACGGTTCGCCGAGTGCCACGCCGCGGCCGACGCGCGGCGGCAGCGGCGCGCCCCAGCCCATTTTGGCCGCGGCCAGTTCCAGCACGCGCGTGGTGCGCGGGTTGTTGCGCAGCAGCGCCTTGCGCCAGGCGACCGGGTCGGCCTTGGCGCGGTGCGCCAGCTCGTCGAAGAAGCTTTCGACGATGAACAGGTTGTGCAGCGCGCCGACGCCGCGCCACCAGCCGACCACCAGCCCCGGCGGCATGTCGTGGCGCACCCATTCCACCTTCAGGTTGGGCACGGCGTAGGGCAGGTCGGCGGCGCATTCGATGGCGTCGCGGTCCATGCCGTCGGCGCGCATGGCGCCGGGACGCCAGCGGCCCAGCACGGTGGCGCTGCAGATGCGGTCGCCAAACCAGACCGGCTTGCCCTGCGCGTCCACCACGGCGGAAATCACGTCGTGGTACATCGGCCGCACGATGTCGTGGCGGACGTCTTCCTCGCGGGTCCAGATCACCTTGAGCGGATAGGGCGCCAGTTTGGCGAACGCCACGGCCTGGTCGACGTAGTCGGTTTCCAGCCGGCGGCCGAAGCCGCCGCCGAGGTATTGCGGGTGCAGCGTGACCTTGTCCACCGGCAGCCCGGTCAGCTTGGCGGCGTTGGCCACCACGCGCGTCGGCACCTGCGTGCCGGCCCAGATGTCGCAGCGCTCGGGCGTGACGTGGACGGTGGCGTTGAGCGGCTCCATGGTCGCGTGCGCCAGCATCGGCAACTTGTAGGTGGCCTGGATCAGCTCGCCCTGTGGCTGGCTGCCCACCTCGCGGCCGACCACGGCCTTGCCGCTGGCCTGGCTGGCGGCCAGGCTGTCACGCAGTTGCCTGGTGCTGAGGCTGGCGTTGGGACCGTGGTCCCAGGTGATGTCCAGCAGTTCCAGGCCGCGCTTGGCGGCCCAGAAGTGCTGGGCGACCACCGCCACCGCGTTGTCGATGCGCAGCACGTCGATCACGCCCGGCACGGCGCGCGCCTTGCGCTCGTCCACGCGGGCCAGCTTGCCGCCGCGCGTCGGGCAGGCCTGGACGGTGGCGACGCGCATGCCGGGCACGCTGACGTCGATGCCGAACTTGGTCAGGCCCAGCACCTTGTCGGCGGCGTCGAGGCGCGCCATCGGCTTGCCGATCAGGCGGAATTCGCTCGGCTGCTTGAGTTTGACCTGGCCCGGATCGGGCAGCTTGCTGGCGGCTGCCGCCACCCGCGCGTACGGCAGGCTGCGGCCGGAAGCGCGGTGGAAAATCACGCCGCGCTCGACCGTGCAGCTGTCCGGCGCCACTTTCCATTGCGCGGCGGCGGCGGCCACCAGCAGCGCCCGCGCCACCGCGCCGGCCTCGCGCAGCTCGGTGTAGGTGCTGCGGGTGCTGGTGGAGCCGCCGGTGATCTGGCCCTTGAGCAGCTTCATGCCGTACAGCTCGTCGCTGGCCGGCGCGTGTTCGAGCTGGATCTGGTCCAGGCCGACGTCCAGTTCCTCGGCCAGCAGCATGGCCGAGCCGGTGTAGATGGACTGGCCCATTTCCACCATCGGCATCACCAGGCGGATGGCGCCGCTGGCGTCGATGCGGATCAGGGCGTTGGGCGCGAAGGCTGGCGCGCCATCGACGGCCGCGGCGGCGGCATCGGCGGCCTGGCGGTGCGGCGTCAGCGCGGCGCTGGCCGGCTTCTGCGCGCCCAGCCAGACGAAGGCGACCGACAGGCCGCCGGCCGCCAGCAGCTGACGGCGTTTCGGGGAGACGGCAGCGTTGCTCATTTGCGCCCTCCGATCGCGTGCACCGGGATGGCCTGCGGCACGGCGATTTTGCCGCTGGCGGCCTGCTTGATGGCGGCGCGGATGCGCACGTAGGTGGCGCAGCGGCACAGGTTGCCGGACATGGCGGCGTCGATGTCGGCGTCGCTGGGCGCCGGATTGCGCTTGAGCAGCGCCGCCGCCGACATGATCTGGCCCGACTGGCAGTAGCCGCACTGCACCACGTCCACCGCCAGCCAGGCATCCTGGATGCGCTTGCCGGTGTCGGTGGCGCCGACCGCCTCGATGGTGGTCACCTCGCGCGCGCCGACGGCCGACACCGGCAGCACGCAGGCGCGCACCGGCTCGCCGTCGAGGTGGACCGTGCAGGCGCCGCACTGGGCGATGCCGCAGCCGAACTTGGTGCCGGTCATGCCGATGACGTCGCGGATCACCCACAGCAGCGGCGTGTCGCCTTCGATGTCCACCGTGTGCGGGTGGCCGTTGATCTTGAGGGTGAGGGGCATGCGCGACTCCTGAAAAAGTGGGAAAGACTTTTTCTAGACTAGCAATGTTCCGGCGGCGCGATAATCAGCTATTTGCGGTAAGCCGTTGTGCACCTTTTGCATAGGTGCCGGCTCCCTGAATGCGGGTGTCCCTATCCATCTATCGGTAGGCGCGCGCGGCCGGGTTTGCTAGCATGCGGAGGAGACCAAAGGAGCGTACTGATGCAGTCGGAAAAATTTGCGGAATTTCTGGGCGTGTTTGTCGATGTCGCGCGCGAGGGCAGCTTCTCGGGCGCGGGGCGGCGCCGCGGCCGCACGCCGTCGTCGATCGGGCGCCAGATCGATATGCTGGAAGAGCACCTGGACACGCCGCTGTTCCTGCGCTCGACCCGCCTGCTGACGCTGACCGACGCCGGCGAGGCGCTGCTGATCCGCGCGCGCCAGATTCTCGATTCGCTGGCCGACGCCCAGCAGGAGCTGGCGTCGATGAAGGGCGCGGTCACCGGCACGCTGCGGGTGGCCTGCTTCCCCACCTTTGGCAAACGCTACGTGCTGCCGGTGATGGGCGAGCTGGCGCGCCAGTATCCCGAGCTGCGGCTGGAGCTGGACCTGACCGAGCGCCTGGCCGACCCGGTGGCCGAGCGGCTGGACCTGGTGATCCGCATCGGCGACATCGCCGACAGCGCGCTGATCGGCACGCGCATCGCCACCCAGACCCGCATCCTGTGCGCCAGCCCGGCCTACCTGGCGCGCGCCGGCGCCCCGGCCGCGCTGGCCGACCTGTGCCGCCACCGCCTGATCGACAAGCTGCATGGCGCCGACCTGCTGTGCTGGTCCGGCGTGCTGGGCCAGCCGGCGCGCGCCTGCGCGGCGCAGCCGGTGTTCGCCTGCGACGACTTCGAGGGCATGCGGCTGGCGGCGCAAGAGGGCATGGGCGTGGCCTACCTGCCGGACTGGGTGGTGGGGCCGGACGTCAAGGCCGGCCACCTGGTGCAACTGTTTCCCGAGTGGTCGGCGCAGCCGCAGGCCAGCACCGGCATCTACGCGCTGCGCGCGCTGCGCCAGCCGCCGGCGCGCGTGACGGCGCTGCTGGACGGGCTGCGCGCCTTCATCGGCCATCCGCCGGGCTGGGCGCTGCACGCAGCAGCGCCTGCCTGACCAGCAGCAGCGCCACGCCGCCGACGGCGGCCAGCGCCATCACGGTCGCCATCACCGTCAACTGGTTGCCGGCCAACAGGCCGACCAGCGCGCCGGCGGCGGCGCCGGCCAGCATCTGCAGCGAGCGCAGCAGGGCGGCCGCGCTGCCGGCCACATTGCCCACCGTCGCCAGCGCCTGGTGGGTGGCGTTCGGCATGACCAGGCCGGCGCAGACATTGCTCAGCACCACGCAGGCGGCCACCACCGGCACCGAGCCGGCGCCGGCGGCGGCCGCCAGCAGCAGCACCAGGCTGATGGCGCCGGAGCCGAGCACGCCGACCAGCAGCAGGCGGTCGGCGCCCCACACGTGGGCCAGGCGGCCGCCGGCCGCGGCCCCGGCGATGGTGCCGGCCGCCGTCAGCGCGAACAGCATGCCGTAGGTGGTGCTGGACACGCCCAGCATGTCGATGAACACCGCCGACGAGCCGGTGATGTAGGCGAACATGGTGCCGAACGAGGCCGCCACCAGCGCCGCGTGGATCAGGTAGTGGCGGTTGCGCAGCACCTGGCCGTAGGCGTGCAGGGCGTCGGCGAACACGTGGCGGCGCGGCGCGGCGTTGGTGGCCGGCCGGCTTTCCTCGTAGCCCCAGGCCGCCAGCAACAGTAGCAGCACGCCGATCGCGCCCAGCGTCTGGTAGATCAGCCGCCAGCTGCCGAATTGCAGCAGCGTGGCGCCGATCAGCGGCGCCACCAGCGGCGCCACGGCGTTGACCAGCGCCACGTAGGACTGGCGCGTCAGCGCCGCGTGGCCGCTGAAGACGTCGCGGATGATGGCGGCCGGCAGCGCCGCCGCCGCGCCGGCCGCCACCCCTTGCAGCAGGCGCACCAGCAGCAATTCGCCGATCTGGCCGGCGAAGGCGCAGGCAAAGGCGGCCAGCGAAAACAAGGCCAGGCCGGCCAGCAGCACCGGCTTGCGGCCATAGCGGTCGGACAGCGGCCCGAACAGGATCGGCCCGACCGAGAATCCGAGCAGGAACATGGTCAGCGTCCGCGTCGCCTCGCCGATGCTGATGTGGAAAGCGCTCTGCAGCGCCGGAATGGCGGGCAGGCCGATGTCGATGGCCAGCGGCGGCAGTGCCGACAGCAGCCCCAGCATCACTATGTAGAAGGGCGAGGTGGAACGGATGTAGCGGTGTGACATAATAGTAGGTGTATCGTTATGCGGTACACTAGTGTATCACGATGCGATACAGTTTGCTGAACAAGGAAAATCCACGATGGAAGGCATACAAGTCATTGCCCGGGCGGCGGCGATCCTGCGCGCGGTCGGCGCCCAGCCGGACGGGCTCAGTCTGGGCAAGCTGGCCAACGCTACCGGGCTGGCGCGGTCGACGGTGCAGCGCATCGTTGACGCGCTGGAAATGGAGCATCTGGTGCAGGCCGGCGCCGGCGGCGTGCGGCCCGGCTGGGGGCTGCGCCGGCTCGGCGAGCTGCCCGGCAGCGGCATCGCGCAGGAACTGCGGGCGGCGCTGTACGGCCTGTTCGAGGAGACCCACGAAACCGTCGACCTGTCGACCCTGAGCGGCGGCGAGGTGCTGTTCATGGACCGTTTCCTGTCCGACCAGCCGGAGCGCGCGGTGCCGACCATCGGCGCCACCTATCCGGCCTACACCATGGCGATCGGCAAGGCGCTGCTGGCCTGCCTGTCCAACGCGGAGATCGAGGCGCTGTACGCCGGCGCGCCGTTGCCGCGGCTGACGGACAACACCGTGGGCGGCATGCCGGAACTGCTGGCGCAGATCGATGCCATCCGCGCCGGCGGCTTCGCCTACGACCTGGAGGAGCACGCGCCGGGCCGCAGCGCCATCGGCTTGCCGCTGGGCGTGCACCAGGGCGTGCTGCTGGGGATTTCGGTGGTGCTGCCCACGGCGCGTTACGCGCGCCAGCGCAAGACGGTGGAGACAGCCTTGCTGCGCTGCGCAGCACGCTGCCGCGAACGACTGGGACTATAATGCCGTACGGCGATATTTGTCGCCACCACGAAAGGCATCACCTTGGATACAGACCTGGCATCGCTCAGCCGCGCCGCGCTGGAAGAGCAACTGGCGCAAAGTGGCGTCCGGCGCCATGCGCTGCTGGAGGCCATTGACGACGGTTTCTGCATCATCCAGTTCATCGACGGCCCGCACGGGCCGCTCAGCGACTACCTGCACATCGAGGCCAACTCCGGCTACGAGCGCCACACCGGCATCCGCGGCATCGTCGGCAAGCGCCTGCGCGAGATCGAGCCGGACAACGCCCAGACCTGGCTCGACCTGTACGGCCACGTGCTGCGCACCGGCGAGACCGCGCGCTTCGAGCAGGAATTCCGCGCGGTCGGCCGCCATATCGAGGTGTCGGCGCGGCGCGCCGGCCCGGTCGAGCTGGGCCAGGTGGCGGTGCTGTTCCGCGACATCACCGCGCGCAAGATGACCGAGGCGGCGCTGCACGAGAATGTGCAGCGGGTGCAGCTGGCGCTGGCCGCCGGCGCCATCATCGGCACCTGGTTCTGGGATGTGCCGGCCGACCAGTTCAGCGTCGACGACGGCTTTGCCCAGGCCTTCGGCTTCGATGCCGCCACCGGCCGCACCGGCCTCAAGCTGGCTGACATCGTCGCCACCGTGCATCCCGACGACCGCGCGGGCCTGGCCGCCGCCATGACCGCGTCGTTGCAGCGTGGCGGCGCCTACTCGCACCAGTACCGCACCCGCCGCCACGACGGCAACTACTACTGGCTGGAGGCCAACGGCCGCGTCGATCTGGCGGCCGACGGCACGCCGGTGGCGTTTCCCGGCGTGCTGATCGACATCGAGGGCCGGCGCGCGGTCGAGGCCGAGCGCGACCGCGCGCTGGCCGCGCTGCGCGCGCTCAACGACACGCTGGAGCAGCGCGTGGAAGAGCGCACCGCCGCGCTGCTGCAGGCGCAGGAGGCGCTGCGCCAGTCGCAGAAGATGGACGCGGTGGGCCAGCTGACCGGCGGCCTGGCGCACGATTTCAACAACATCCTGGCCGGCGTCGCCGGCAGCCTGGAGCTGATGAAGATCCGGCTCGGCCAGGGCCGCGTGCTGGACCTGGAGCGCCACGTGGGCGCCGCGCAGTCGGCGGTCCGGCGCGCCGCCGCGCTGACCCAGCGCCTGCTGGCGTTCTCGCGCCGGCAGACGCTGGACCCCAAGCCGTCCAACCTGAACCGCATCGTCGCCAGCATGCGCGAGCTGGTGTGCCGCAGCGTCGGCCCGGCGATCGCCGTCGACACCATGGCGGCGGACGGCCTGTGGACCACCTTCGTCGACATCGGCCAGCTGGAAAACGCCTTGCTCAACCTGTGCATCAACGCCCGCGACGCCATGCCCGGCGGCGGCAGGCTGACCATCGCCACCGCCAACCAGACGCTGGACGACGCGCGCGCGCGTGAGCGCGGCGTGGCGGCCGGCGACTACGTCGCGCTGTCGGTCGGCGACAGCGGCGTCGGCATGACGGCCGAGGTGCTGGCGCGCGCCTTCGACCCGTTCTTCACCACCAAGCCGGCCGGCCAGGGCACCGGGCTGGGCCTGTCGATGGTGTACGGTTTCGCCGGCCAGTCGGGCGGCACGGCGTGGATCACCTCGCAACCGGGGCAGGGCGCCACCGTCTGCCTGCTGCTGCCGCGCCATGCCGGCGACAGCGTCTGGGAGGAGCCGGCGACGGACGGCGTGGCCGTGGCGCCGGCGCTGTGGCGCAAGAAAATCCTGGTGGTGGACGACGAACCGCTGGTGCGCACGGTGGCGGTCGAGATGCTGGACGACCTGGGCTATGACGTCATCGAGGCCGATGACGGGCCGTCGGCGCTGGCGCTGTTCGCCGGGCACCAGGACATCGACCTGCTGGTGACCGACGTCGGCATGCCCAACGGCATGACCGGGCGCCAGCTGGCCGACGCCATCCGCGCCCGCCGTCCCGACCTGCCGGTGCTGTTCGTCACCGGCTACGCCGAGCACGCGGTGCTCAACCACGGCCACCTGGAGCGCGGCATGCAGATCCTCACCAAGCCGTTTGCCGCCGACGCGCTGGCCCGGCGCGTGCAGGAGCTGACCGCGGGCGAGGGGACGCCTCAGCGCTGAGCCGCCGCCAGCGGGTCGGCGCTGTGGTCGCGGCGGGTGGCCAGCACCTTGTCGATGCGCAGGCCGTCGAGGTCGACCACCTCGAAGTCCCAGCCTTGCCAGTGGCAGCGTTCACCGGTGCGCGGGATGTCGCCGATCAGCAGCATCACCATGCCGCTCAGCGTGTTGTAGCGGCCGCGCTCCTCCTCCGGCACCTCGCGCAGGCCGAGGCGGTCCTTCAGCTCGGGAATCGGGATCAGGCCGTCGAGCAGCCAGGAACCGTCGTGGCGCTGCACCGCCCAGGCTTCGTCCGGCGTCGGCGTCCTGAATTCGCCGGTGATGGCCTCCAGCACATCCTGCGGCGTGACGATGCCCAGCACCTCGCCGTATTCGTCGACGATGAAGGCCAACTGCGCGCCGGACTGGCGGAAATGCTCCAGCAGCTCCATGCCGGTCAGCGACTCCGGCACGAACACCGGCTCTTCCAGCTGGGCGGTGAGGTCGGGCGGCTGGCCGTTGAGCGTCTGGGTCAGCATCTGGCGCGCGCTGGCCACGCCCAGCACCTGGCGCCAGCCGCCGCGCAGCACCGGAAAGCGGGTGTGGCCGCAGGCGTGGAAACGCGCCAGATTGACCGCCTGGTCCTGGTCGACGTCGAAATAGATGATGTCGCGGCGCGGCACCATGAACGAGGCGATCTGGCGGTCGTCCAGGCGGAACACATTGCGCACCATCTGGTGCTCCTGCTCCTCGATGACGCCGGAGTCCGAGCCTTCTTCCAGCATCAGGTGCAGCTCCTCCTCGGTCATCGCCTGCGGGCCGGTGTTGCGCACGCCGAGCAGGCGCAGCACCAGTTGGGTCGAGGCCGACAGCAGGCGCACGAAGGGGCGGGCGAGGGCGGCCAGCAGCTGCATCGGCCGGGCGATCAGGCGCGCCAGCGGTTCCGGGTTGAGCTGGCCGAGGCGCTTGGGCACCAGTTCGCCGAGGACGATGGAGAAATAGGTCAGGGTGACGACGATCAGCGCGGTGGCGGCGTTGTCGGCCCATTGTTCGGGCACGCCGTGGGACAGCATCCATTCGCCGAACGGCCGCGCCAGCGTGGCCTCGCCGACGATGCCGTTGAGCACGCCGATCGAGGTGATGCCGATCTGGATGGTGGACAGGAACTTGGTCGGGTCTTCATTCAGCTGCAGGGCGGCGGCGGCGCCGTGGTCGCCGCTGTCGGCCAGCTTGCTGAGGCGGGCCTTGCGCGCGGTCATCAACGCGATTTCGGCCATGGCGAACAGGCCGTTCAGCAGAATCAGACCCAGGAGTAGCGCGATTTCCATGGCGGGGAGGGCGGGAGCCGTCGTTGAAAAGCCCATTCTACCCCGGCGCGCGGGGTGACAGCCGATGGGCCGGCGGCGCTGCCAATCGGTCGGACGGTAGCGGCGTCAGCACCGCGCACCCCGAGGCTTGCGGCATGGGGTCGGACCCGGCGGGTCCGACCCCGGTGTCGCCGTGCGGGGTGGCGGCGCGATGTCAATGATGGCGACATCATTTGTCGCAGCGCCCGATATAGTGGTTGCCATGAGCACACTTCAATTACCCGACTTGGCGGCCGCGTTCGTGGCGACGCAATGCCAGCTTTCCGGCCCGCTGCTGGCCTGTCCCGTCGTGTTGCTGAAAACCCGGTTCAGCCTGTCGCTGGCCGGCGCCGAGGCGCTGGCGCAGCAATTGCACGAGCGCCGCGCCTGGCGCCTGTACCGCACCGCCGGCGGCATGGCGTGCGCCGAGGTGTTGCCATGATGACGACATTGCTAAATTGCATTACGATAGAGCCATCGATCGAAAGGACGGGAATGGACATCACTGACGCGGCGTTGGAGGCCGCCAACCGGGAGCTGGAAGCATATTACGACGCGCGGAATGAGTTCGAGGCGTTGTCAGAGAAACTGCTGAGCGCGCCAGCGCGCGACTGGGCACATCTGGAGCAATTGGTGTCGCTGGTCGACGAGTTGACGGGGGAGCTCGACTCGGCGGAGCAGTTCTTTGAAGAGCTGGGCTATCTGCCGGACGGCGGCGTAATCGACGCCGAGACAGTGGCCTATGTTCGCGTGCAGCGTCAGGTCGCCAACCGCAAGCTGTGCTCGCTGGACGAGATCCCGGAGGCCTTTCGTCCGTATTTCCAGGCGATGTTTGAAGACGGCCCCGATGGCAGGGAGGAGTTGCCGCGCGATACCGAGGCGATCCGCGACGACCTGAGCTACGTCCGGGAACACCTCGATGACGTTGTCCGGTGGCTGGAGGAATTCCTGCTGGCCACCGACCGCGACGACCCGCGCGTTGCCGCGCTGAGCCGTTTCCTCGATGAGGATCTGGACGCGTACCAGAAACTGGCGCGCAGCCTGTCGCGTTTCTTCTGATCCCGGCGGTGCCTCAGGGCTTGGCCGGCAGCACCTGCACCTCGATCCCCGAGTACATCGCCGGCGCGTGGTAGACGCGCTGGGTGGCCTTCTGGAAGTCCTCCGGCTTGGCGGTCGGGATGCTGACGAAGGTCTGCGGGTTCAGGTCGACCAGCGGGAACCACGAGCTCTGGATCTGCACCATGATGCGGTGGCCGCGGCGGAAGGTGTGGTTGATGTCGCTCATGCTGTAGTTGACACTTTCCACCTTGCCCGGCGTGAAGGGCTGCGGCTTGTCGAAACCGTTGCGGAATTTGCCGCGCAGCGGGTCGCCGCGCACCAGTTGCTGGAAGCCGGCCAGGGTCACCTGCGGCTTGCCGACGTCGCCGCCGCGCGGGCGCTCGTCGCCGTCGTCGCTGGCCGGGTACTCGGGCGGGTAGACGTCGATCAGCTTGACCACCCAGTCGGCGTCGGTGCCGGTGGTGGAGACGAACAGCCTGGGCTTGACCGGGCCGGCCAGGGTGACGTCTTCCTCCAGCGGCTCGCTGCGATAGGTCAGCACGTCCGGCCGGGTGGACGCGAAGCGCTGGTCGCCGACCATGTACTCCTTCGGCGCGCCGTTGGCCGGATACGCGGTGAACGGCACCGGCTTGCGCGGGTCGGCCACGTATTCGTCGTACGGGGCGCCGGCGGCCGGCTGCTTCCAGCTCAGCGTGCCGTGGTCGCCCAGGTACAGCGTGCGCGCCTGCGCCTGCTTGGGCGGCCAGGCGGCGTAGTTGCGCCAGATGTTGCTGCCGGTCTCAAACGCGTAGACCTCGGCGGTATTCTTGTTGGCCACGCCCTTCAGGTGCTGCTCGAAGAACGGGAACTGGATCTTGCTGCGGAAGTATTCGCTGGTCTTGCTGTCGAAGTTGACGTAGCCCAGGCGCTTGCCGTCGCCGCGCGCCCAGCCGCCGTGCACCCACGGCCCCATCACCAGGCCGCTGTAAATGGTCGGGTTGTTGCGCTTGATGCTGGCGTAGGTGGTCAGCGGGCCTTGCAGGTCCTCGGCGTCGTACCAGCCGCCGACGGTCAGCACGGCGGCCTTGATGTTCTTCAGGTGGGCGGCGATGTTGCGCGACTGCCAGAACGCGTCGTAGGTGTCGTGCTGGATGGTCGGCAGCAGCAGCGCCTGCTGCTTGGGCGTCAGCGTGGCGGTGATGTTGGACAGCGTCAGGTGCTTGAGGAAGAACTCGTAGCCGTCGGCGGTGCCGTAGTCGAAGCGGCTCCAGGTCTTCGGCAGCGGCGTCGGGTTGTCGGCCTCGACGAAGGCCGAGTAGAAGTCGAAGTTGGCCGCCAGCATGAAGGCGCCGCCGTGGTAGGAGTCGTCGTTCATGTACAGGTCGGTCACCGGCGCCTGCGGCGAGGCGGCCTTGATGGCCGGGTGCGAATCGATGATGCTGGCCGAGGTGTAGAAACCCGGATACGAGATGCCGAGGATGCCGACCTTGCCGTTGTTGTTGGCCACGTTCTTCAGCAGCCAGTCGACGGTGTCGTGCATGTCCTCGCTCTCGTTGCCCTCGCCCTTGGCGCGGTGCGGGTTGACGTGCGGCGTGGCCTCCTGCCATTTACCCTCCGACATGTAGCGGCCGCGCACGTCCTGCTTGACGAAGATGTAGCCGCTGTCCTCGAACTCCTGCGACGGCCCGATGTGCTCGGGGTAGTAGTCCTCGCCATAGTGCAGCTCGCCGCCGGACTGGACGCCGGCGCTGTACGGCGTGCGCTGCATCAGGAACGGATAGGTCTTGCTGGCGTCCTTGGGCACGTAGACCACGGTGAACAGCTTGACGCCGTCGCGCATCGGGATATTGAATTCGTACTTGGTGTAGTGCTCGCGCAGGCTGTATTTGGGCGCGTCGGCGGCCAGCGCGCTGTGCTGGCAAACGCCTCCCAGCAGCAGCGACAGGGCCAGGGCGGTCAGACGGGTTTTCATGGCATGGTTCTGGATAAAATGGCAAACCTGCCTAGTGTAATCCGCCTGGATGAGTTAGATTGGAAAAATTTGCTGGTTTTTAAGGATATCGCCGCATGAAGTTGCCTCGTTTGAAAGTCTTGCTGGCCATGATGTTGGCCGCGGCGCTGGCGCCGTCGGCGCGCGCGCAGGATACGCGCTATGTGCCGCACGGCTCGTACACGCAGCTGGCGATTCCGGCGCCGGCCTGCGCCGCCATGAACCAGCCGTGGGAAGGCCCATGGCAGCCGTGTACCGGGGCCGACCACCAGGAGTGGCTGCAGGACCTGCGCCGCTGGCGCGACGAGCGCCGCATCCGCGTCGGCTACGACGGCAGCCGCTATGCGCGGCCTGCGGCGGCGTGGACGCAATCCAGTTTCATGCAGGCGCAGATGATGGTCGAGGACCGCTATGTCTACGATCCGGCCACGCGCCAGTACACGGTGGACCGCTATCTCGACGATTTGATCCAGCGCTTCGGCGGCATCGACGCGGTGCTGGTGTGGCCGACCTACCCGAACATCGGCCTCGACGACCGCAACACCATCGACCTGGTGCGCGCGCTGCCCGGCGGCATCCCGGGCGTGAAAAAGATGGTGGCCGATTTCCACCGGCGCGGCGTACGCGTGCTGTTCCCGATGATGTTGTGGGACCAGGGCACGCGCGCGATCGAGCGTTCGTGGCCGGACGAACTGGCAGCGCTGATGAAGGAGATCGGCGCCGACGGCATCAATGGCGACACCCAGGACGGCGTGCCGCTGGCCTTCACGCTGGCGGCTGACCAGGCCGGCCATCCGCTGGTGTTCCAGCCGGAAGGCCTGCCGTCCGACGAGGCGCTGGCGTGGAACCTGATGACCTGGGGCCAATACACCTTCCCGTTCGCGCCGACCGTGGACCGCTACAAGTGGCTGGAGCCGCGCCACATGGTCAATATTTCGGACCGCTGGAACCGCGGCAAGACCGACGACCTGCAATTCGCCTTCTTCAACGGCGTCGGCTGGGAGAGCTGGGAAAACATCTGGGGCATCTGGAACGGCATCACGCCGCGCGACGGCGAGGCCACGCGCCGCGTTGCCACGCTGGAGCGGCTGTACGCGCGCTTCCTGGTCAGCCCGGAATGGGAGCCGCACTATCCGGCGCGCCAGTACGGCGTGTACACCAGCCGCTGGCCGCTGGCCGAGGGCACGCTGTGGACCATCGTCAACCGCAATGAATACGACAGCGACGGCGTCCAGCTGCGGGTGCCGTACCAGCCCGGCGCGCGCTACTTTGACGCCTGGCACGGCGTCGAGCTGACGCCCGCGCGCGACGGCGACGGCGTGCTGCTGTCGTTCCCGATCGAGGCGCGCGGCTACGGCGCGGTGCTGATGACGCAAGGCGCGCCAGAACAGCGCGCGCTGGACACGATGCGCGCGCTGACCGCCAGGCCGCTGCGCGACTGGTCGGCCGAGTGGGCCGCGCTGCCGCAGACGGTGACGCCGGTTGCTGCCACCGCGCCGGCCGCCAGCGCGCCGCCGGGCATGGTCGAGATTCCGGCCGGCCGCTTCGACTTTTCCGTGCGCGGGCTGGCCATCGAGGGCGGCAACAGCGTCGGCGTCGATGTGCAGTATCCGTGGGAACAGGGCGCGCGCCGCTTCCACCAGCGCAGCATGGACATGCGGCGCTTCTACATCGACCGCTACCCGGTCACCAACGCCCAGTTCAAGGCCTTCCTCGACGCCACGCACTACCATCCGGCCGACGACGCCAACTTCCTCAAGCACTGGCGCCACGGCAGCTATCCCGACGGCTGGGGCAACAAGCCGGTGACCTGGGTCAGCCTGGAGGATGCCCGCGCCTACGCGGCCTGGGCCGGCAAGCGCCTGCCGCGCGAATGGGAGTGGCAGTACGCCGCCAGCGGCGGCGATGGCCGCGTCTACCCGTGGGGCGACGCCTGGCGCGCCGATGCCGTGCCGCGCCAGGCCAGCGGCCGGCTGGTGGCGCCGCCGGACGATGTCGACGCCCACCCGGCGGGCGCCAGCCCGTTCGGCGTGCAGGACCTGGTGGGCAACGTCTGGCAGTGGACCGACGAGTACAGCGACGCCCACACCCGCTTTGCCATCCTGCGCGGCGGCAGTTCTTATCGTCCGCAGGGCTCGATCTGGTACTTCCCGGCGGCGTACCGGAACGATCAGCATGGCAAGCTGCTGCTGATGGCGCCGGGCCGCGACCGCGCCGCCACGCTGGGCTTCCGCTGTGTGACCGACGCCGGCTAGCCGCGTGTTCAGAAAAGCATTGTTTTTGCCCAACCTTTATACTTGTGGTTCACATGACCATGACAGAGTTTGCCAAATGAGCACGTTGGACGCATTGACCGGACTGGCCGACCGCGCCGCCTTTCGCGAGGGGCTGCGTTCGGCCCTGCAGCGCGCCGCGCGCAGCGGCACCCAGGTGGCGCTGGTGCTGGTCGACCTCGACGGTTTTCAGGCGGTCAATGACTGCCACGGCCAGGATGGCGGCGACGCGCTGCTGCGCGCCGTCGGCGCCCGCCTGCTGCACCTGGCGCGCGCCGGCGAACTGGTGGCGCGGCTGGGCGCCGACGAATTCGCCATCATCTGCGAGCAGGTGACGGCGCCAGCGGCGCTGGCCGCGCTGGCCGAGCGCATCCAGCTGGCGGTGCAGGCGCCGCTGGACATCGACGGCGCCAGCGCCATGGTCACCGCCAGCATCGGCCTGGCCAGCGCCGGTGCCGACGCCGACGCGGATGGCGACGCGCTGCTGCGTTTCGCCGCTGCCGCCGTGCAGGCCGCGCGCGCGGCCGGCGGCAACGGCTGGCAGTTCTTCGATCCGCAGGTCCACCAGCGCGCGCTGCAGCGCATGGACCTGGCGCACGGCCTGCAACTGGCGCTGGCGCGCGACGAGCTGGCGCCACGCTTCCAGCCCATCGTCGACGCCGCCAGCGGCCGCATCGTCGGCGCCGAGCTGCTGCTGCGCTGGTTCCCGCGCCAGGGCGAGGTGTCGCCGGCCGAGTTCATCCCGATCGCCGAAACCAGCGGCGCCATCGTCGCCATCGGCGCCTGGGTGTTCCGCCAGGCCTGCCTGGCCGAGCGCGACTGGCACGCGCGCTGGGGCGCGGCGGCGCCGTACGTGTCGCTCAACCTGTCGGTGCGCCAGCTGGACGATCCGGCACTGGCCGACAGCTTTGCCGCCATCCTGCGCGACACCGGCGCCGATCCGCGCCGCCTGCTGGTGGAAATCACCGAGAGCGTGCTGATGGCCGACATCGACGCCAAGCTGCGCGTGCTGGCGCGCTTCGCCGCCATGGGCCTGCGGCTGGCGATGGACGATTTCGGCACCGGCTATTCGTCGCTGGGCCAGCTGGCGCGGTTGCCGGTGGACGTGCTGAAGATCGACCGCTCCTTCATCACGGACATCGCCGGCAGCGGCGAGAGCCGGGCGGTGGTGCAGGCGGTGATCGGCCTGGGCCGCGCGCTTGGCCTCAAGCTGGTGGCCGAGGGCGTCGAGACGGCGGCCCAGCAACTGGAGTTGTGCAGCTACGGCTGCGACCTGATCCAGGGCTATTATTTCTATCGGCCGATGCCGGCCGCCGAGCTGGTGGCGGCGATGGCGCGCCAGGCCGCGCAGCTGGAGCCGCCGCGCGGCGCCGGCCTGTATTTCCTGCTGTACGTCAGCGAAGCGGTGACGCCGCTGTCGCCGACGCAGCTGGGCAAGCTGCTGCAGCGCACCCGCGTCAACAACGGCGAGGCCGGCATCACCGGCTGCCTGCTGTACGAGAACGAGCGCTTCATGCAGATGCTGGAGGGCGAGCGCGACGCGGTGCTGGCGACGTTCGCGCGCATCCGCGACAACGCGCTGCACGCGCGCGTGCGGGTGGTGATGCAGGGGCCGGCGCGGCGCCGCGTGTTCACCCACTGGAGCATGCTGCTGCCGGACGACACCGCCGCGCGGCGTGACGCGCCGGATTTCCACGGCTGGCAGGCGCGCCCGCTGCCGTTCGACGTGCTGGCCGACGATGCCCGCGTGGCCTACGCGGTCATCACCGCGTGCGTGCCCGACGTCAAACATTAATGGCCTCGCGTAAGCTTTGTCTTACGCAAACACAGCATGCGTCCCGATGCCGCCGGCCGGCTGAACTGCCGATAATCGGGCCATTGCGTGCACAGTGGAGGCCTTCCCCCATGAAAATCATCAACTGGCGTGGTCCGGTCATGCGGCACGGGCGCTGCATGGCGCTGCGGCTGCGCCTGCTGGACATCGACGGCATCAAGGTCATTATCGATGATGCCCGCAGCGGCCCGGCCTACGCGGCGCTGGCGCGGCGCGCGCGCGGGCTGGCGTCCGGCCACGTGGTCGGCGTGGTGTCGGCGCCGGGCGACCGCCGCAACGAGGACCTGCTGCAGGTGGGCGCCATCTGCGGCGCCGGCTTCGATGACCTGGTGATCTACGAGGCGGACAACCGCGGCCGCGCGCTGGGCGACACGGCGCGGCTGCTGACCTGCGGCGTGCGCAGCGCCAACGCCCGTGGCCGCCTGCATTGCAAGCTGGACGCGCAGCGCGCCATCCGCTTTGGCCTCGGCATGTGCAAGCCGGGCGATGTGCTGGTGTGCGGTTGCGGCGCCTCGCTCAAGACCCTGATCGAGGCGTTGCGGCCGGCCATGCCGGCGGTGGCGCAGCGGCTGGCGGCATGACGGCGGCGCTGGTGGTGCATGGCGGCGCTGGCGCCGGCGCCGCGTTGCGTGACGGCTGCCAGGCCGCCGCCGACGCCGGCGCGCGCCGCCTGGCGGACGGCGGCGGCGCGCTGGACGCGGCCATCGCCGCCGTGCTGGCGCTGGAGGACGATGGCCGCTTCAACGCCGGCACCGGCGCGGCGCTGGGCCTGGACGGCCAGACGGTGGAAATGGACGCCGCGCTGATGGACACGCACGGCACGCTGGCCGCCGTGGCGGCGCTGCGCTCGGTGAAAAATCCGATCCTGGTGGCGCGCGACGTGGCGCGCACGCCGCACTACCTGCTGGCAGGCGAGGGCGCGCAGCGCTTCGCCCGCATGATGGGCCACGGCCCGTATGACGTCATCACCGACCACCAGCGCGCACAACACGCGGCGCTGCTGGCGAAGATGGCGACCGGCGAGCAGCCGATGGCCGGCGTCGACAACCAGGAATTTGCCCGCTACTGGAACTACGCCGGCGCGCCCACCTTCGGCAGCCATGGCTGCGACACTGTCGGCGCCGTGGTGCGCGACGCCCACGGCCACTTCGCCGTGGCGGGCTCCACCGGCGGCTCGGCGCCGTCGTTGCTGGGCCGCGTGGGTGACACGCCGCTGGTCGGCTGCGGCTTTTACGCCGGGCCGGCGGGCGCGGTGGCGGCCACCGGCATCGGCGAGTACATCATCCGCACCATGCTGGCCATCACGGTCTATCACTGGATCGCAGCCGGCATGGACTTGCATGCCGCGCTGCGCCAGGGCATTGGCCTGGTGCCGCCCGGCGCCCACACCGGGCTGATCGCCGTCAGCAAGACGCAATGCGGCTGGCACGCCAACGCCAGCACGCCGTTCGCCCATCACGGGCAGTTGCCGATGACGTAGTAGCCGGCGCTGGTCTGCGCCAGCGTGGTGGTGATGAACACGTTGTACAGCCCCATGTTCTGGTTGGAGCCCTTGGCCAGCGCGTAGCCGCCGCTGTAGACCGCGCGGCCGGCCGTGACGTGCGCATAGTTGCTGGCGATGCTGGTGGTGCAGACGTAGCCGGATGACGCGGTGGTGGCGGTCACGCTGGCCGAGGCCGCACCGGCGGCGCCGTTGGCGTCCAGCGCGCGGATGGCGTAGCTGTAGGCGGTGCCGGCCGCCAGGCCGCTGTCGGTATAGGTGGTGGCGCCGACCGGCGCGCCGTTGACCTTGGTGCCGCCGCGATAGACGTCGTAGCCGGCCGCGCCGCTGACGCCGTTCCACGCCAGCGTCACGGTGGACGTGGTCACGCCGGCCACCTGCAGGCCCGACGGCGCCGGCAGCGCGCCGCCGCCACCGCCACCGCCGCCCGTGCCGCCGCTGGCCGCGCGGTCCACCATGCCCTTGATGGCCGCCATCTGCCGGCCGCTTTTCTTCGCGTAGTTGGCGTCATCGTAGCCCCACCAGTCCCAGCAGCCGTTCGGATTGCCGCTGCTGCTGGGCGCGGTCTGCGGGTACAACAGGATGATGTTGTTGGTATCGGCCCAGCGGTTGTAGCCGGTGTTGCGGTAGTACTTGTCCTGGATCTTGGTCGGGTCCTGCTGGCAGCCGTGCAGCACCACGTGGATTCTGCACTGCTGGCCGGCGCCGCAGCTGGCCGGCACGTAGGCCCAGCCACTGGACGCCATGCCGTGGCTGGACGGATTGGCGATGAATTCGGCCTGGTTGAACTCGACGAAGCTGCCGCCCAGCGTGCCGGTGTTGCGCGCGTTCAGCGGGCCGTAGATCCACTTGAGAATCTCGCCGGCCAGGTCGAAGTTGCAGTTGTTGATGTAGGGGCTGGCCTTGACGCTGCAGCCGTTGCCATAGTCGTCGGTCACCATGGCGTGCTCGGATGCCAGGTTGTTCTTGTAGAAGATGTTGGCGCTGTTGATGTAGTGCTGGTAATAGCTGTTGGCCTCGTTCATCACCAGCTGCTTGACGGTGCTGTCGATGCTGCCGGAGTACAGGTAGACGCGCGCGCCGGCCAGGTTGCTGGTGGCGTCGATGGCGCCCTGGTTGGCCCAGTTGTCGGTGGTGCTGATCAGCGTGCTGGTGGCCGGCTTGCTGGCGCTGCTGGCGGCCATGCACGGACCGGTGGCGGTCAGCAGGGCGCCCTGGGCGCAGTAGAACGGCCCGCCGGCGACGATGCCGGCGCCGGCCTTGAAGGTGGCCGAGTAGGCCACGTGCAGTTGCGCTGCCATGAAGCCGCCGGACGACAGGCCGGAGACCGAAGTTTGCGCCGGATCGACGTTGTACGCGGGCAGCGGCACCGGCGCCGCGCCGGCCATGCCGGCGGCCATCAGTGTCACAAGCAGAACATGCCGGGTGAAAGTAGCCATATTAAAGTCTCCTGTCATCGGTTTTATGCGCGCCGGACCAGCGCGGGAGTGTGATGGTAAGGGCAAACACGGGCGCCGGCGCGGCGCCAGTAGTTCTACTGTCTCGTGCGCGCAAAAGCGTGGGTGCGGCCGCGTACATAGTCCGGCGCCGGACATCGGCTATGCTGTTGCTATCGCCTTCAGATGGAACCGGAACCACCATGCCCCCCGATACCGACGGCTATGTGCGCGTGCGCGGCGCGCGGGAACACAATCTGCAGAACGTCGACGTCGACATTCCGCGCAACGCGCTGGTGGTGTTCACCGGGGTGTCCGGCTCGGGCAAGTCGTCGCTGGCGTTCGGCACGCTGTACGCCGAGGCGCAGCGGCGCTACCTGGAGTCGGTGTCGCCGTACGCGCGCCGCCTGTTCCACCAGATGCCGGTGCCGGAGGTCGACGCCATCGACGGCCTGCCGCCGGCGGTGGCGCTGCAGCAGCAGCGCGGCACGCCGACCACGCGCTCGTCGGTGGGCAGCGTCAGCACCTTGTCGAATTCGCTGCGCATGCTGTACTCGCGGGCCGGCGACTATCCGGCCGGGCAGGAGCTGCTGTACGCGGAGTCGTTCTCGCCCAACACGCCGCAGGGCGCCTGTCCGCAGTGCCATGGCCTGGGCCGCGTGTACGAGGCCACCGAACAATCGATGGTGCCGGACGACAGCCTGACCATCCGCGAGCGCGCGGTGGCGGCGTGGCCGACCGCGTGGCATGGGCAGAACCTGCGCGACATCCTGGTCACGCTGGGGCATGACGTCGACGTGCCGTGGCGCGACCTGCCGAAGAAAACCCGCGACTGGATCCTGTTCACCGACGAGCAGCCGACCGTGCCGGTGTACGCCGGCCTGACGCCGGCCGAGACGCGGCGCGCGCTCAAGCGCAAGGAGACGCCGAGCTACCAGGGCACGTTCACCGGCGCGCGCAAGTACGTGCTGCAGACCTTCGCCGGCACCGAGAGCGCGCTGATGAAAAAGCGCGTGGCGCGCTACCTGGTCAGCATGGCCTGCCCGACCTGCGCGGGCAAGCGGCTGCGCCAGGAGGCGCTGGCGGTGACCTTTGCCGGGCATGACATCACCGAGATCAGCCGGTTGTCGCTGCGCCAGCTGGCGCAGTTGCTGGCGCCGTACGCGGCCGGCCAGGCGCCGGGCCGCAAGGCGAAGCAGACGGCGGAAAAGGCGGTGGTCACGCAGCGCATCGCCGCCGATTTGCTGGCGCGGCTGGAGGTGATGCTGGACCTGGGCCTCGGCTATCTGCACCTGGAGCGCGGCACGCCGACGCTGTCGCCGGGCGAGCTGCAGCGCCTGCGGCTGGCCACGCAGGTGCGTTCCAGCCTGTTCGGCGTGGTGTATGTGCTGGACGAGCCGTCGGCCGGCCTGCATCCGGCCGACACCGAGGCGCTGCTGCGCGCGCTGGACCGGCTGAAGGCGGCCGGCAATTCGTTGTTCGTGGTCGAGCATGCGCTGGATGTGATACGGCACGCGGACTGGATTGTTGATGTCGGGCCGCAGGCGGGCCAGCATGGCGGGCGCGTGCTTTACAGCGGCAAGCCGGCCGGCCTGCGGGCGGTGGCCGAATCGCGCACGGCGCAGTATCTGTTTGCCGGGCGGCCGCCCGCCGCGCGCGCGCCGCGGGCGCCAACCGGCTGGCTGCAATTGCGCGGCGTGGTGCGCAACAATCTGCGCGGCGTGGACGCCGACTTGCCGCTCGGCGTGCTGACCAGCGTCAGCGGCGTGTCCGGCTCCGGCAAGTCCAGCCTGGTGAGCCAGGCGCTGATCCAGTTGGTGCGCGCGCAACTGGGGCAGCCGGTGGACGACGAACCGGCCGACAGCGGCGAGGCGTTGCTGGACAGCGCCGACAGCGGCGAGCTGCACGGCCACATCGCCGGCGGCATGGCGTCGCTGCGGCGGCTGGTGCAGGTCGACCAGAAGCCGATCGGGCGCACGCCGCGCTCCAACCTGGCGACTTACACCGGGCTGTTCGACCACGTGCGCAAGCTGTTTGCCGGCACCCGCGCGGCCAGGGCGCGGCATTACGACGCCGGGCGCTTTTCGTTCAATGTGGCCAAGGGCCGCTGTCCGCACTGCGCGGGCGAGGGCTTTGTGATGGTGGAGCTGCTGTTTTTGCCGAGCGTGTACGCGCCATGTCCCGCGTGCGACGGCGCGCGCTACAACCCGCAGACGCTGGCGGTGCGCTACCGCGAGCGCAATATCGCCGAGGTGCTGGCGATGACGGTGGACGCGGCGTGGGCTTTCTTCGAGGACGTGCCGCCGCTGCGCCATGCGCTGGAGGTGCTGCGGGCGGTGGGGCTGGGCTATCTGCGGCTGGGGCAGCCGGCGACCGAGTTGTCCGGCGGCGAGGCGCAGCGCATCAAGCTGGCGACCGAGTTGCAGCGCGCCAGCCGGGGCGACACGCTGTACGTGCTGGACGAGCCGACCACCGGACTACATCCGGCCGACATCGATTTGCTGCTGCGGCAGTTGCACGGGCTGGTGGAGGCGGGCAATACGGTGATCGTGGTCGAGCACAATGTGCAGGTGCTGCTGGACAGCGACTGGCTGATCGACGTCGGCCCGGGCGCCGGCGAGGAGGGCGGGCGCATCGTTGCCGCCGGCAAGCCGGCGGAAGTGGCCGGGGTCAAAGCCAGCCGCACCGCGCCCTACCTGCGCGCCGCTCAGCGCGTCAGCAGCACCCCGAACGAAAGGGTCTGACCCCATGGGCTCAGACGGGGACGCCGAGTCCCTGGCGCTGCGGTGTGCGGGTTGCGCGGGTGCCGTCAGCGCCAGCCGCCGCCCAGCGCCTGGTACAGCGCGACCGTATCCGCATACCGGCTGGCCTGCGCCTGGATCAGCGCGATGCTGGCCTGCTGCAGCGCCTGTCCGGCCTGCAGCACCGGCGGATACCCGGTCTGGCCAAGCTGCCACTGGCGCCGGGCGATGGCCCAGCTCCGGCGCGCGGCCTGCTCGGCGGCGGCGGCCGCGCGCAGCGCCTCGGCGTCGGCGTCGATCGCGTGCAGCGTGTCGGCGACGTTCTGGAACGCGGTCAGCACCACGCCGCGGTATTGCGCGGCGGCCTGGTCGTAGCTGGCCTCGGCCGCGCGCTGCTGGTGCAGCAGCGTGCCGCCACGGAACAGCGGCTGCGCCAGGTCGGCGCCGATGCTCCAGAAGCCGGCGCCGGATTGGAACAGCGTGCCGGCCGTCAGCGCCGAGCTGCCCAGCGTGCCGGTCAGCGTGATGTTGGGCAGCCGCGCGGCGCTGGCGATGCCGACTTGCGCCGCGGCGGCGTGCAGCTGGGCTTCGGCGGCGAGGATGTCGGGCCGCTGTTCGACCAGTTGCGCGGGCAGGCTCAGTGGCAGCGCGGTGGCCAGCGTCAGTTGCTCGAAGCGGAAGCGCTGCGCCAGGCCTTCGCTCGGGTAGCGGCCGGCCAGCACGGCCAGCAGGTCGCGCTGCTGCGCCAGTTGCTTGCGCAGCGGCGGCAGGGCGGCGTCGGCCTGCGCCAGCGCGGCTTCCTGCGCGGCGACGTCGGCGGCGCCGAGCTGGCCGGCTTGCTGCTGCTTGCGGACGGCGTCCAGTTGCTGGCGCGCCAGCGCCGCCAGTTGCTCGGTGGCGTCCAGCTGGGCGCGCAGCGCCGCTTCGCCGATGGCGGCGTTGACCACGCTGGTGGTCAGCGTCAGGCGGGCGGCGGCGCGCTGGTAGCGGGCCAGGTCGGTCTGGGCGTCGGCCGCTTCCACCTGGCGCCGGGTGGCGCCGAAGAGGTCGGGCGCGTAGCCGATGCTCAGTTGCGCGGTGTGCAGCGTGTACAGGTTGGTGCCGCCGGCGGTGGGGCTGGACAGCGTGCCGGCCACCTGCTGGCGCGTCGGTTGCAGGTGCAGGTCGGCCGTCGGCCACCAGGCGCCGCGCTGGGCGGCGGCGGTTTCGCTGGCGGCGCGCAGGGCGGCGTCGGCGGCTTGCAGGTCGGGATTGGCTTGCAGGGCGGCGGCCACCAGCTGGTTCAGCGCCTCGGAGCCGAACACGGTCCACCATTGCGCCGACACCGCCTGGCCTTCGACGTAGTGCTGGGCCGCGCCGGCGGCGATCGGGGCGCTGGGGGCGATCGCGGCCGCGGTGTCGGCCGGTTGCGCCGGCTCGGTGTAGCTGGTGACGGGCGGCGCGGCCGGGCGCACGAAGTCCGGGCCGGCCGCGCAGCCGGTGACCAGCACGGCGATCAGCAGGCGCAGCGCCACCGCCAGCACGGGCGCGGCGGGCGCGTTGGCGAACGGCGCCGCCAGCGCCACCAGCCGGACGAGGAGATGGCCGCGCGCGACCACCGCGTGGACCGACCGCGCCGCCACAGCGCCACGCCGCGCGCGCTGCCGGACGGTGGCGGTCAGCGCGGTCAACGCGGCCAGCGTGGCACTGGCGAAGGTGGCGCTCAGTTGCATGCTCAGGCTTTTCATCATGGTTGCTCTCCTTCCGGCGCGGCGCGCGGGCCGGCGTCGACGGTGCTGGCATCGTCGGCTGCGGCGGGGCGGCGGGCGACGCGCGCTTCGATCAGGTAGTACAGCGCCGGCAGCAGCACCAGCGTCAGCACGGTGGCGGTGATCAGGCCGCCGACCACCACGGTGGCCAGCGGGCGTTGCACGTCCGAGCCGAGGCCGTGCGCCAGCGCCGCCGGCACCAGGCCCAGCGCGGCGACGGTGGCGGTGGTCAGCACCGGCCGCACGCGCTCGCGGGCGCCGTGGATGACGGCCGTGCGCAGGTCGTCCGGCAGCAGCGTGCGCCAGCGGTTCAGATTGGCCAGCATCACCACCGCGTTCAGCACCGACACGCCGAACAGCGCGATGAAGCCGACCGCCGACGACACGTTGAGCGTCATGCCGCGCAGCTGCAAGGCCACCAGGCCGCCCAGCAGCGACAGCGGCACCGCCAGCAAAATCAGCCCCGGCTGGCGCAGGTTGCCGAACTCCGCGAACAGCATCACCAGCATCAGCGCCAGCACCGCCGGCACGATCACCGCCAGCCGTGCCTGCGCGCGCTGCTGGTTCTCGAACTGGCCGCCCCAGGTGATCTGGTAGCGCGCGTGGTCGTACGGGATCTCCTGCTGGATGCGGCGCTGCGCCTCGGCCAGGAAGGACGACAAGTCGCGCCCGCGCAGGTTGGTGCGCACCGTCAGGTGGCGCCGGTTCATCTCGCGCGTGATGGTGGTTTCGCCCTCGGCCAGGCGGATGTGCGCCACCTGCGCCAGCGCCACGTGGGCGCCGTTGGCGGCGTTCAGCACCAGGTCGCCGATGGCCTGCGGGTCGTTGCGCGTCGGGCCGCTGAAGCGGGCGGCGACGTCGTAGCTGCGGTCGTCCACGTACACCTGCGTCACCGGGCTGCCGCCGATGCCGGTCTGGATCAGCGCCATGATGTCGGCCACGTTGATGCCGAGGCGGGCGGCGGCCGCGCGGTCGACGTCGATGCGCACCTGCGGCAGCGGCGGTTCCTGGTCGATGATGACGTCGGCCGCGCCGGGCACGCTGCGCAGCAGGTGTTCGACCGCGCTGGCCAGCTTGCGCGTGGCGTGGAAGTCGTCGCCGTAGACCTTGACCACCAGGTCGCTGTGGGCGCCGGCCAGCTTGTCCAGCACGCCGTCGATCATCGGCTGCGAGAAGCCGACGTCGGTGCGCGGCAGCTGCTTGTAGCGCGCCGCCAGCTTGTCGATCAGGTCTTGCTTGCGCATGCCGGACGGCCACTGGTCGTACGGCTGCAAGGTGACCGCGCATTCGATGTGCGACGGCGTGAACGGGTCGGTGCCCTCGTCGTTGCGGCCCAGTTGCGTGACCACGTGCGTCACCTGCGGCTCCTGCAGCGTGGCGGCGCGCAGCGCGTCGGCCATCTGCGTGGCCTTCGGCAGCGAGATCCCCGGCGGCAGCGTGACCTGCAGCCAGATCGAGCCTTCGTCCAGCGACGGCAGGAAGTCGCGGCCGATGCTGCCGCCCACCACGATCACTGCCGCCAGCGTGGCGCCGGCGATCGCCAGCACCAGCGTCGATTGGCCCACCAGCCGTTGCAGCAGCGCCTCGTAGCGCGGCATCAGCCAGCCCAGCACCGGGTTGTGGAAGATTTTGCGCGGCTGGCGGAACGCCCAGTAGGCCAGGCCGGGAATCAGCATGAGGGTCATCAGCAGGGCGCCCAGCAGCGCGAAGCCGACCGCGAAGGCCATCGGCGAGAACAGCTTGTATTCGATGCGCTGGAAGGCGAACAGCGGCAGGTAGGCGATCATGATGACCAGCATGCCAAAGCAGGTCGGCCGCATCACCTGCAGCGTGGCGCGCAGCGCGTCGGCGCCGGCCAGCGGGCCCGCGGGCTGCTCCTCGCGCCGGCGCAAAATCGCTTCCAGCACGAAGATGGCGCCGTCGACGATGATGCCGAAGTCGATCGCGCCCAGCGACAGCAGGTTGGCCGGGATTTTGAAGTGGTGCATCAGGATGAAGGCCGCCATCAGCGACACCGGGATCGCCGACGCCGCGATCAGCGCCGCGCGCGGGCTGCCGAGGAACAGCACCATCACCAGCGTCACCAGCACCACGCCTTCGATCAGCGTCTTGCCGACCGTGTGCACGGTGGCGTCGACCAGCGTGCTGCGGTCCATATAGGGCACGACCTTGACGTCTTTCGGCAGCAGGTGCTGGTTCAGCTCATCCACCGCCGCGTGGACGTTGGCGATCACGCGCGACGGGTTCTCGTTCTTCAGCAGCAGCACGATGCCGGACACGGTGTCGGAGAGGTGGTCCTTGCCCAGCACGCCGTGGCGTTCCTGGTGGCCGAGGGTGACGTTGCCGAGGTCCTTGACCAGCACCGGCACGCCGTCCTTCTGCGCCACCACCACGTTGCCGAGGTCGTCCAGGCTGTGGATCAGGCCGACGCCGCGCACCACCAGGCCCTGCTCGCCGCGCGTCAGCACGCTGCCGCCGGCGTTGGCGTTGTTGGCGGCGATGGCTTGCGTGATCTGCGCCAGCGACAGCTGGTACTTGGACAGCTTGGCCGGGTCGAACTCGAGCAGGAACTGCGTGGTCAGGCCGCCGAAGTTGCCGACATCGACCACGCCGGCCGCCTGCTTCAGGCGCGGGATCACCACCCAGCGCTGCAGCTCGGACAGCGCGCGCAGGTCGCGCGTCTTCGATTCCAGCGTGTAGCGGTAGATTTCGCCGATCGGCGAGGTCAGGGCGTCCAGCGATGGCTGCGCGCCGTACGGCAGCGCGACGCCGGCGATGCGTTCCTGCAGCCGCTGGCGCGACCAGTAATCTTCGGCGCCGTCCTCGAACACCACGGTGATCAGCGACAGGCCGAAGGTGGACTTGGAGCGCATCACGTGCATGCCGGGCGTGCCCATGATCTCGCGTTCGAGCGGGATGGTGATCTGCTGTTCGACTTCCTCGGCGGCCAGGCCGTTGACCTGGGTCACCACCTGCGAGGTGACGTCGGCGATGTCGGGGTAGGCTTCCAGCGGCAGCTGCGTCCAGCAGTAGCCGCCGTACAGCGCCACCAGCAGGAAGATCAGCGTGACGATGCCGCGCCGCTGGAAGCACAGGGTGACCAGGCGTTCAATCATTGAGCAGCACTCCATCCTTGGTGACGATGCGCTCGCCGGCCTTGAGGCCGGCCAGCACTTCGACCTGGGCGCCGATCTGGGCGCCGAGCTTGAGCTCGCGCGCCTCGAACTGCCATGGCTTGACCTCGACGAAGGCGCGGCTGGCGAAGCCGCTCTGGATCACCGCCGCCATCGGCACCAGCAGGCCGCTGTGCGGCCTGGCCAGCAGCGTGGCTTCGGCGAACATGCCGGGCTTGAGGCGGCCGTCGCGGTTGTCGAACGGCAGGCGGACCTTGATGGTGCGGGTGTCGGCGTCCAGCATCGCGCCGATGTAGCGCACCTGGCCGGTGAGCGGCTGCGGCCAGGCGTCCAGCTTGACGCTGGCCTGCTGGCCGACATAGAGCTGCGGCAGGTCTTTTTCCTGCGCGCTGGCGCTGACGTAGACTTGGGACAGGTCGGCCACCGTCATCAGCGGCGCGGTGGCGTCGTTCCAGTAGCCGCCGGCGGCCGCCGACAGCTCGACCACGCGGCCGGCGATCGGCGCGCGCACGACGATGCGGCCGCTCGCCGTATTGGCGCCGCGCGCGCCCAGTTGCGCCAGGCGGGCGGCGGCGCGGGTGGCTTCGGCGACGGCACTGTCGTAGTCGCCCTGCGCTTGTTCGACGTCGCGGCGGGCGGCGAGGTCGTCCTGCGCCAGTTCATGCTGGCGCCCCAGATTGCGCTGCGCCAGCGCCAGCGCCGCCTGCGCCTTGGCCTGGTCGGCGCCGGCCTGCGCCATGTCGGCGCTGTCGAGGGTGAACAGCACCTCGCCGGCCTGGACCGCGTCGCCCAGCTGCTTGTTGATGCTGACGATGCGCCCGGCCAGCGGCGGCGTCACCTTGACCAGCCGGCCCGGGTCGGCCTCCACCAGCGCCGGCAGCGTGAACGGCGCGGCGATGCTTTGTTCATCGATGGCGGCCACCGTCAGCGCGCGCCGCAGCGGCGACTGCGCGGGGATGGTCAGCAGCTCGCCCTCGTGCACCAGCGCCGGCACCTCGGCCGCCGCCGGCGCTTCGGCGGCGTGGCTGCCATACAGGCGCAGCGCGCCGGCCATCAGCAGGACGGACAGGGATAGGGTGAGCAGCGTGGTTTTTTTCATGGCGTTTCTCCGGGCAAGGCGCACCCCGCCCGTCGTTCCGGCGCAGGCCGGAACCCATGGAACATCGGCATGCTGTGTATGGATTCCGGCCTGCGCCGGAATGACGACGACTCGCGGCGGGCTGAGCGGCATCGGCTAATCTGAACAGTGCCGCCATGGTAAAGAAATATGCCGCGCCGCATCCTGAATTCTTCTTCAGGAAACCCGGCCCCGGCCGCTGCTATACTCTGGCCGTCGAGTCGGGGACATTCCATGCACATTTTGTTGGTAGAGGACGATCACAAGGCGGCGCGCCTGCTGGCCCGCGGGCTGGAGGAGGAGGGCTACGCGGTCAGCGTCGCCCATGCCGCGCACGAGGTCGCGGCCGAGGTGCTGGCGCGCGCCGACCTGGCCATCGTCGACTGGATGCTGCCGGGCCAGGACGGCATCGCGCTGTGCGGCGAGTGGCGCCGCCGCGGCCTGCCGCTGCCGGTGCTGATGCTGACCGCGCGCGACGCGCTGGCCGACCGCATCGCCGGCCTCAACACCGGCGCCGACGATTACCTGACCAAGCCGTTCGCGTTCGACGAGCTGCTGGCGCGCGTGCGCGCGCTGCTGCGGCGCGCGGTGCGCACGGCGCCGGCGCTGGTGCAGGTGGCCGACCTGAGCATCGATCCGCACACCCATGCGGTGGCGCGCGGCGGCGTCGGCCTGGACCTGACGCCGAAGGAATACGCGGTCCTGGAGTTGCTGGTGCGGCACGCCGGCCAGGTGGTCAGCCGCCTGCAACTGGCCGAGCAGGTGTGGCACGCCGACCTGATCGCCATCGACAACCTGATCGACGTGCACATGAAAAACCTGCGCCGCAAGGTCGACCCGGCCGGCCGCGCGCCGCTGATCGCCACCGTGCGCGGGCGCGGCTTCCGCCTGGCGGCGCCGGGGGATGCCGATGCTTAGCCTGCGCCGGCGGCTGGTGCTGATCCACCTGGCGGCCACCGTGGCCACGGTCGGCGTGACGGCGGCGGCCGGCTGGTGGCAGCTGTCGCGCTCGGTGCGCGGGCAGCTCGACGCGGCGCTGCTGGCGCTGGCTGACACCGAGGTCGGCATGCTGTCCGACGCCCACGGCACGGCGGTGCGCGTGCACGAGGCGCCGGCCGGCAGCGCGCCGCTGTCGCTGACGCGGCTGGACCGGCTGGTGCAGATCATCGACGGCGATGGCCGGGTGCTGGCGCGCAGCGCCAACCTGGGCGGCGACCGGCTGCCGGTGCCGCCGCTCCTGCTGGCGCGGCTGGCGGCCGGCGACACCAGCTTCGACACCTTGCCCGACACGCGCGAGGAGCCGCTGCGCATGGTGTCGGTGCCGGCCGTGGTCGATGGCCGCCGCTACGCGGTGCAGGTGGCCGGCTCGCTGGACGACGCTGACCACATCCTGCAATCGGCGGCGCTGCTGTTTGCCGCCATGGCGACCGCGCTGCTGGCGCTGGTCGGCTGGGCCGGCGCGCGGCTGTCGCGCCAGACCTTCGTGGCGATGGAAAACATCGTCGACCAGGCGCGCACGATCGGCGATTCCAGCCTCGACCAGCGCCTGCCGCACCCCGGCCACGACGACGAGATCGGCCACCTGGCCGACACGCTGAACGCCATGCTGGACCGCATCGAGCAGGCCTTCGAGGCGCAGCGCCGTTTCACCGCCGACGCCTCGCACGAGCTGCGCTCGCCGCTGTCGCGGCTGCGCGCCGAGATCGAAATCACGCTGCGCCGCCCGCGCACGGACGCGGAATACGTCACCACCTTGCGCTCCTGCCTGGCCGAGGTCGGCGGGCTGACGCTGCTGGTCGAAGAACTGCTGATGCTGGCGCGGCTGGACGCCGGCCAGCAACTGGCACAGGTCGAACTGGCGCCGCTGTCGGCGCTGGCGCAGGAAACCATCAGCCGCCTGCGCGCGCCAGCCGCCGAGCGCCGCATCGAGATCATCCTGCACGACGCGCTGGCCGATGCGGTGCAGGTCGACCGCGCGCCGGTTGGCCTGGTGCTGCGCAACCTGCTGGAAAACGCGCTGAAGTTCTCGCCGGCAGACGGCCACATCACCGTGCGCCTGCAACGTGGCGCGCACGGCGTGATGTTGTCGGTGGAGGATCAGGGCATGGGCATCGCCGAACAAGACCTGCCGTTCCTGTTCGAGCGTTTCTTCCGGGGCAGCAGCGCGCGCGCCGGCGAGGTCGACGGCGTCGGCCTCGGGCTGGCCCTGTCGCAAGCCATCATGCAGGCCTGCGGCGGCCGCATCGAGGCCGCCAATCTCCCCACCGGCGGCGCCCGCTTTACGCTGCATTTGCCGTAGGCGCAACACGGCCTCGCCGGCGGCGCGCGAAATCGGCATAATGCGAGGCAGCATACCCACTTTGACGATGCCGATGAAAACCATCCTGGCCCTGGCGCTGTCGGTCTGGCTGTCGTGCGCGCCGGCGGCCGCGCGCGCCGCGCCGGCGCCGATCGCCCTGCAGCATTCCACGTGGACGGCGCGCGACGGCGTGCCGCCCAACATCACCCACATCGAACAGACGGCCGATGGCTGGCTGTGGCTGGCCACCGACAATGGCTTGTACCGTTTCGACGGCGCCAGGTTCGAGCTGTACCAGCCGGCTGCCGGCCGCTTTCTGGTCGGCGGCGTGCTGCGCATGGGGCGGCTGGCGGACGGCCGGCTGTGGATCACGCCGCCGGGCGCGGGCGTGCAAGTCCTCGACCGCGACACGCTGCTCACGTATACCGAGGCCGACGGCCTGCCGCGTTCGGCGATCTACAAGCTGGTGGTGGACGCCGACGGACGCTGGTGGGCGGCGTCGTCGGTCGGTCTGCACGTGCTGGCGCCGGGCGCCCGCCGCTGGCAATTGGCCAATGCCGCACTGGGGCTGCCGCCGCGCCTGCTGGTGTTCGACCTGCTGCAGGACCGGCGCGGCACCTTCTGGCTGCTGAGCACCGCCGGCCTGTTTACGCGCCCGGCCGGCGCCGCCACCTTCCGCCAGCGGGCCGAGCGCCATGGCGCCGGCCAGTTGGCCGAGACCCCGGACGGCCGCGTCTGGGCGTCGGAGATGGACCGGCGCGGCCTGCAGTTGCTGTTCTCGCCGCCGGGGCTGACCGCGCCGGTGCCCGATCTGTCGGCCGCCAACAGCGGCACCTACCTGTTCGACCGCGACGGCAACCTGTGGTTGCCCGGGCCGGACGGCGTGCGCCAACTGGTGGTGGCGGGCGGCCGCACCGAGCTGCGCGAACTGACCTCGCAGCAGGGCATGACCGGCGCCTACGCGACCGCTTTCCACCAGGACCGCGAGGGCAACATCTGGGTCGCCAGCGAAAGTGGCCTCGACCAGTTCCGCCCGCGCCGCCTGCAGGCGGTGGCGCTGCCGCGCATCACGACCTTTGGCGCGCCGCTGCTGGCCGGGCCGGCCGGCGATGTGTGGATCGATCAGTTTTATTATCCGGCGTTGGGGGCGGCGCCGCTGCCGTACGGTCCCGGTTCCACCGATGCCACGCTGGTGTCGGTGCTGTACCGCGATCCGGCCGGCCAGCTGTGGAGCGGGGCGCGCGACGGCCTGTGGCAGGTCCACGGCCGGCAGCGCGTGCGCATCGCGCCGCCGCCGCCGTTGGCCGGCCACCGGCTGCTGGTGATCCTGGCGATGGTGATGGACCCGCAGGGCGGGCTGTGGGTGTCGTTCGCCGGCAACGGCGTGTTCCGCTGGCAGGACGGCGTCTGGACCCGGGCCGGCGGCATCGCCGCGCTGGACAAGGCGGTGGTGCTGACCATGGCGGCCGACGGCGCCGGCCGCTTGTGGTTCGGTACCCTCGACAACACCGTGTTCCGGCTGGAGCACGGCCAGGCGCTGGCGCTGGGCAGCCAGCAGGGACTGACGATCGGCGCGGTCGAGGCGCTGGCGCCGTACGCCGGCGGCCTGCTGGTCGGCGGGCAGCCCGGCCTGGCCTGGTTCGACGGCAAACGGTTCCACCCGCTCAGCGGCGCCGCCGACGTCCGCCTGTCCGGCATACGCGGGCTGCTGCTTGCGGCCGACGGCGCGCTGTGGATCAACTCGGCGCTGGGCTTGCAGGGCATCGACGCGGCCGCGCTGGTGCGGGCGACGCGGCAGCCGGGCCAGCCGCTGCAGGTGCGGCAGTTTAACTTCTATGACGGGCTGAGCGGCGTGGTCGCGCGCAACGCCTCGTCGCCGCGGCTGGCGCAACTGAGCACGGGCGAACTGCTGTTTTCCACTGCCACCGGCGTCTACCGGCTCGATCCGGCGCGCTATCGCACTAACCCGATGCCACCGCCGGTGTATATCACCGGCGTCTCGGCCGACAATGCGGCGCAGGCGGCGCGGGCGCAGGTGCGGCTGCCGGCCGCGCCGCGCAACCTGCGCATCGACTATACGGCGCTGAGCCTGACGTTGCCGCAGCGCGTGCAATTCCGCTACCTGCTGGACGGCGTCGACACCCAGTGGCAGGAGGCCGGCAACCGCCGCGCCGCGTACTACACCACGCTGGCGCCGGGCAGCTACCGCTTCCGCGTGATGGCCGCCAATGAGGACGGCGTGTGGAATACCGACGGCGCCAGCCTCACGCTGGTGGTGCCGCCGACGCTGCTGCAGACCGTGTGGTTCAAGCTGCTGTGCCTGGCGGCGCTGGCGCTGCTGGCCTGGGGCATCCACCGGCTGCGCTTGCGCCGGGCCTTGCGCCGCCTGCAGCGCAGCTTCGACGTGCGCGTGGCCGAGCGCGAGCGCATCGCCCGCGATCTGCACGACACCTTGCTGCAATCGGTGCAGGGCCTGATCCTGGTGTTTCGCGGCATCGCCGGGCGCATGCCGGCCGGCGAGCCGAACCGGCCGGTGATGGAGCGCGCCTTGTCGCTGGCGGAGGAGGTGATGGTGGAAGGGCGCGACAAGGTCGGCGACCTGCGCCAGGCCGGCGCCGGCCGCAACCTGGCGGAGGCGCTGGCGGTGCACGGCCGCCAGCGCGGCGAGCATGAAAGCGCCGGCTTTGCGCTGCAGGTACAGGGGCAAATGCGGCCGCTGCGGGAGGCGGTGCGGGAGGAGGCGTTTGCCATTGGCCGCGAGGCCATCAACAACGCCTTCCTGCACGCGCAAGCCAGCCGTATCGATGTCACGCTGACGTTTGGCGAACGCTATTTCGAGCTGATGGTGGGGGACGATGGGCGCGGCATGCAGGCCGATGGTCTGGCGCCGGAGGGCCACTGGGGCATCGCCGGCATGCGCGAGCGCGCGGCGCAGATGGGCGCCACGCTGGCGCTGGAGACGACCGGCGGCGGCGCCGCCTGGCGGCTGCGCGTGCCGCCGCAACTGGCTTACGACGCCGGCCCGGCGCCCGCGCCGCAGGACAAGCCGGACCAGGTATCGGCCTGAGGCCGCGCCCGTGGGCGCGCAGCCATGTTTCCTGCGCTATACATGGTATGCCTGCCCTGCGCGCTGCCGTGTGGCGTTTCGTCTCGTTTGACTGTCTCGTTTTGTCTCGTTTGTGCGCATTGAACCTCGTTTAGCGCCGCTGGTCTAACAGAGGCAGGACGCGCCAAAACGCGACAAAACGAGACAGGAGAACGAGCATGAATGCCACACGAGACGATTTTATACCTCCCCATACCCTGCAGCAGCTGCGCGATTTCCTATACCGCAGCGGCAGCACCTGGTCGCCGCAGGAAGCCATCGCCGGCGCGGTCACGGAATGGATCGCGCGCCAGCGCGCGGCCGGGGCCTCGATACGCGGCTACCAGTGGAAGCAGCTGTTCCTGCCGGAGGGCACCGACGTGCGCATGATTTGCGACGGCAAAACGCACTACGCCAAAGTCATCGGGGACAAGCTGATTTTCCGCCAGCGCCCCACGTCCCCGCGCGGCATGACGCTGGCCATCGCCGGCGACGGCCGCAACGCCTGGCGCGACCTGTGGCTATTGCTGCCGGACGAACGCTACTGGATCAACGCCGCGCGCCTGCGCGCGCAGCAGAATCAACAGCTCGACAAGCTCCCCGCCTCGCCGGCCGACGCGCTCACATCGGCCGCCAAAGCCATGAGCCAGGCGCTGCACGCCGCCGTGGTGTTAATCGATCACGTGGATCACCAGTCGACCACGGTGATGGAGCGGCGCCTGCCGAAGAACCGCCGCGAGTACGATCTGCTGGAAGACATCCATTAAAGGCGCACGGGCCTCAGGCCTTCTGCTGCGGGAAGGCGTTGGTGGCCTTAGAACCCCAGAGCGCGTAGAACAGCACGTACAGCTCGCACGCCGCGGTCAGCAGGAAGGACCGTTGCAGGCCGACGGTGTCGGCCAGCCAGCCTTGCACCACCACCAGCGCGCCGCCGGCGATGGCCATGATCAGCAGGCCGGCGCCTTCCTCGGTCAGCGGGCCCAGGCCCTTGATGCCCAGCGTGAAGATGGTCGGGAACATCACCGAGTGGAACAGGCCAACCGAGATCAGCGCCCACATGGCCACGCTGCCGGTGCCCAGCGCCGCCACCAGCATGACGATAAACGCCCCGATCGCGCAGCACGCCAGCACGCGCTCGGCGCTGGTCTTGTTCATCGCCCAGGCGCCGACGAAACGGCCGACCAGCATGCCGCCCCACAGCAGGAACAGATAGTGCGCGCCTTGCTCGTGCGACAGGCCGCCGATCTCCGGCTGGCCGGTGAAGTTGATGAACAGATTGGCCACGCCGATCTCGGCGATCAGGTAGATGAAGATGGCCGGAATGCCGAACACCAGGTTGCGGTGCTTCCACAGCGACATCTTCTCACGCTCGGCGTCCGACACGCGGCTGGTGGCGCCATGGTGCATGGTCGGCATCGGGAAACGGGCCATCACCAGCGCCAGCACCACCAGCACGCCGGCCACGATCAGGTAAGGCAGTTGCACGGCCTGGGCGTCGGCCAGCTTTTCCGCCTGCGTCAGCACATGGCCGGCCTCGGCCGTCCCGGAGGCAGAGCGGCCCAGGATCAGGTAGGCGCCGAACAGCGGCGCCAGCGTCGCGCCCAGCGAATTGAACGCCTGCACCAGGTTCAGCCGCGAAGACGCCGTCTCCGGCGAGCCCAGCACCGCCACGTAGGGATTGGCCGACACCTGCAGCAAGGTGATGCCGCAGGCGATGACGAACAGCGCGCACAGCGTCACGCCATACGACGGCAGGCGCGCGGCCGGGATCATCAGCAGCGCGCCGGCGGCCATCATGCCCAGCCCGATGACCATGGATGTCTGGTAGCCGACCCGCTCGATCAGCCGCGCCGACGGAATCGAGGCGAAGAAGTAGGCGATGAACCACACCGACTCGATCAGCGTCGTCTGCGTGTAATTCAGGTCGAACACGCTGCGCAGGTGCGGCAGCAGCGTGTTGTTGATGACGGTGATGAAGCCCCAGGTGAAAAACAGGCTGGTCAGCAGCGACAGCACGGCGCGCGGACTGGTGACGGCGGACTGCGGCGCGGCGGCGTGGGCGGCGGTGGCGAGGGGTGCGGGCATGGGGGACTGTCTCTGGTAGTTTTGTTAGCTTGTAATGCTAGCGCAGCGGCCGTATGATCTCCAATGCCAAAAAAATCATTAGCAATAACATTTGGATATACCGGCTCAGCTTAACTTGCTCACGAGAAAATCCACAAACGTCCTGACCCGCAGCGACAGGTGGCGCGCGTGCGGATACAGCAGGAAGAAGGGGCGGGCGGTGCCGCCATGCTGGGGCAGCAGCTCGACCAGCGCGCCGCTGGCCAGGTCCGGTTCGACAATAAACCGGTAAGTCTGCACCACGCCGGCGCCGCTGCGCGCCAGCGTCACGATGCCCAGCACATCCTCCGAGCAGCACAGGCCGCCCTCGGTGGCCAGCTCGACCACCGCGCCGTCTTGCAGGAACGGCCACGGAATGCGCTTGCCGGTGCTCGGCAGGTCGAACTGGATGCACTCGTGCCGCGCCAGGTCGGCCAGCGTGGCTGGCGTGCCGGCCCGGCGCAGATAGGACGGCGCCGCCACCAGCACCAGTTCCGCGTCCTCCAGCTTGCGGGCGATCAGGCTGGAGTCGGCCGGCGCGCGGCCGCGGATGGCCAGGTCATAGCCCTCGTCGGCAAAATCGATGTTGCGGTTGCTGACATGGACGTCGATGGTCACCGCGGGGTAGCTGCGGCGGAACGCGCCCAGCAGCGGCAACAGCCGGTGGTGCGCGTACGGCGTCGGTGCGCTGATGCGCAGCGGGCCGGACGGCTGCACCTGGGCGCCGCTGATCTGGCGCTCGGCCTCGCCCAGCTGCGCCAGCGCCTGCCGGCATTGCTCGAAATACACGCGGCCGCCGTCGGTCAGGCGGATCTGGCGCGTGGTGCGCACGAACAGGCGCGCGCCCAGCCGCTCCTCCAGCCGCGACACCGAGCGGCTGACGGCGGCCGGCGTGACCCCGGCGGCGGTGGCGGCGGCGGTAAAGCTGGACAGCTCGGCGGCCAGGCAGAACAGCTCGATGCTGCCCAGCAGCACATCGTCAAATTGGCGTTTCATCGCGGTCTATTGATTACATGATGTATCTATTGTCTTGTGTTTCCATGTCTTTATCAAGGGTTGGCGCAAAAGTATAGTGCATGCACACCCACCCTCACTGAAAGGACATCGTATGAACAAGACTGTTATTGTGACCGGCGCCTCGAGCGGTATCGGCTACGCGGTCGC
Source organism: Duganella sp. 1224 (assembly GCF_013408245.1). Lineage (GTDB taxonomy): Bacteria > Pseudomonadota > Gammaproteobacteria > Burkholderiales > Burkholderiaceae_D > Rugamonas. The sequence continues at coordinate 2,125,343 of NZ_JACBYS010000001.1, read as the reverse complement.
CCAGGCCTACCTGCAACGCGGCTACAACGTCGTGGGCAACGCCCGCACCCTGGAGCGCCTGCAGGCCGCCGCCGACCAGCTGGGCAACCCGGCCAACTTCCTGCTGGTGCCGGGCGACATCGCCCAGCCGGCCACCGCCAAGGCGCTGTTCGAGCGCGCGGTGGCAGCGTTTGGCAAGGTCGACATCCTGGTCAACAACGCCGGCATCTTCATCGCCAAGCCGACCACCGACTACACCGAGCAAGAGCTGGACGAGCTGCTGAACACCAACCTGAAGGGCGTGTTCTTCCCGTCGCAGCAGGCCGCCGCGCACATGCGCGCCAACCAGTCCGGCCACATCGTCAACATCACCGCCAGCATCGCCCTGCAGCCGAACGTCAAAGTGCCGGCGCTGCTGCCGGTGCTGATCAAGGGCGGCCTGAACCAGGCTACCCGCGCGCTGGCGCTCGAGCTGGCGGCGTCCAACGTCAAGGTCAACGCGGTGGCGCCCGGCATCATCGCCACGCCGATGCACAGCCAGGACGACGCCACCCAGGCGTTCTACCGCACGCTGGCGCCGACCGGCGCCACCGGCGTGACCGACGACGTCGTCAACGCCGTGCTGTACCTGACCGAATCCAACTTCACCAGCGGCACCATCCTGCCGGTCGACGGCGGCGCCAGCGCCGGCACCTGGTAAGCCAAGGAGAACCACCATGCCCTACATAAATATCCGCGTCACCGATGAAGGCGTGACGGCCGCACAGAAACAGCAGCTGATCGCAGGCGCGACCGACCTGCTGCAGCGCGTGCTGCACAAGGACCCGGCCACCACCGTCGTCATCATCGACGAAGTGGCGACCGACAACTGGGGCGTCGACCGTGAGCAGATCACCGCGCGCCGCCAACGCGAGCAAGCCGCCAAATGAAGCTGCTGTATGTGGGCGATCCCATGTGCTCGTGGTGCTACGGCTTCGGCAAGGAAATGACCGCGCTGATGGCCATGCACCCCGGCCTGGCACTGGACATCATTGTCGGTGGCGTGCGCGCCGGCGCCACCGACGTGCTGGACCAGGCGGGCAAGGCATTCCGCCTGGGGCACTGGGACCGGGTCGCAGCGCAAAGCGGCCTGCCGTTCAACCGCGCCGCGCTGATGGCGCGCGAGCACTTCGTCTACGACACCGAGCCGGTCTGCCGCGCGGTGGTGGCGGCGCGCAAGCTGGCGGCGTCGGCCGATCTGCTGGCGGTCTTCCGCGCACTGCAGCACGCGTTCTACGTCGACGGCCGCGACACCACCGATGGCAAGAGACTGTCAGCGGTGGTCGCGCAACAGCTGCAACTGGACGTCGCCGTGGTCCTGCGCACGTGGCAGGATAGCGACACCATCGCCGCCACCCGCGCCGACTTCGCCCGCGCCCGTGCATTGGGTGTCCGCAGCTTCCCGGCCCTCCTGCTGGACAACGGGGTCGACCTCATCGAAGTCAGCGGCGGCTACGCCCCCGTGCAACAGCTAAGCCAGCGGCTGCACCAGGCCATCGCAGCCTGACCTTAGCCACGAAAGGGGTCTGTCCCGCGCGCGGGACAGACCCCAACCGCCTCGGGGGTTAAGTAAACCACCAACCCTGCCCGCGTTCTCTGCTACGCTGAGCAAAATCACCGATCGGCGGAGCGCGCAATGACCCTGGCCACAGAGCAAAATACGGAGGAGCGCAGCCTGTCCTCCACCTCCCAGGCCATGCTGGCCATGCGCAGCGAGGTGTTCGACGTGTGGGAAGCCAGCGTCCGCGCCAACATCGACGAAGCGGTCGGCGTCTCCGGCCCGTTGCTGACCAACACCCTGCCTGCCTTCTACGACAACATCGCCGAAGCGGTGACGCCATCCTACCCGCGCGCCGACGGCGCCAGCGGCAGCACCGCGATGTCGGCCCACGGCGGCGAGCGCGCCCGCGTGACGCCGTTCCGCGCCGACCAGGTGGTGCTGGAATACCAGCTGTTCCGCGACGCCATCGCCGACACCGCCCGCCGGCGCCAGCTGCGCTTGACCGCCGCCGAATGGCGCGTGATCGAACTGTCGGTGGACGTCGCGCTGCGCGACGCCATCCGCGAATTTTCGCTGATCCACGAGCGCATCCGCGAGCGGCTGGCGGCCACGCTGTCGCACGACATGCGCAACCCGCTGTCGCTGATCCTGGGCGGCAGCCAGCTGATCGGCGCCTGCCAGGAGCTGCGCACGGCGCACCGCGCGGCCGCCAAAATCGAAGCCGGCGCGCGCCGCCTGGACCAGATGGTGACGCAACTGGTGGACACGCTGACCTTCGAACGGGTCGACCAGCTGCCGCTGGTGCTGAGCGAGTTTGACATCCAGGCCCTGCTGCACACGGTGGCGCAGGATTTCCATCGCGACAGCCAGCCGGCGGTAGCCATCCAGGCGGCGCCGATCGTCGGCCACTGGTGCCGCAATTCGCTGCATCGCGCGGTGGAAAACCTGCTCACCAACGCCATCAAATACGGTGACGGCCAGCAGGTGCGGATCAAGGCCGACACCATCCGCGGCCGCCTGATGCTGAGCGTGCACAACGACGGCGCGCCGATCGCCGCCGACCAGCGCGAGCGGATTTTCGCCTACCTGCGGCGCGAAGGCGAAGGCAAGGCCGGCGCCGGCTGGGGCCTCGGCCTGCCGTTCGTGCGCAGCGTGGCGGAAGGGCACGGCGGCAGCGTGTCGGTGGACAGCGCGCCCGGCCGCGGCACCACCTTCATCCTCGACATCCCGCTCGACTGCCGGCCGCTGGTGCCGGCGCCGCAGTCCTGAGCGGCCGTCCATCGGCTGCAATGGCCGGCAGCGCCCCGCGCCACGCCGGGCGGCGGAAGGGGGGGGCTTACGACTGGGCCGCCTGCCTGGCGCGCTGGCGCAGCGTGGTGACGGCAGTGCCGCCGACACCCCAGTTATCGGTGGCCACCTCGTCGATGATGACAAAGGTGGTGGCCGGATTCTTGTTCAGCACCTTGTGCAGCAAGTCGGTCACGCCCTGAATCAGTTCCTGCTTCTGCTCGGCGGTGGCGCCTTCATTGGTGATGCGGATATTTACGAATGGCATAGCTTTTCTCCTTGGTTAACATGGACGGACCGCGCCAGCAGCGCACCGGCCAGCAGCAGCGCGGTCGAGACGCCGAGCGCGATCTCCATCCCCGACAGGATAGCAGCAGTGGCCGGGGCCGCCACCAGCGCGCCATACACCGCCACCCCCATCGCGCCGCCGACCTGGCGCGCGGTGTTCAGCACCGCCGACGCCGTGCCGGCCTGGCGCTTGTCCACCGCAGCGAGGATGGCGGTGGTCATGGCCGGCACCGCCAGCCCCATGCCGGCCGGAATCAGCGCCAGGCCCGGCAACATGGCCCAGAAACTGGCGCTGGTGGAAATGCCGAACACCGCCAGCAGCGCATAGCCGGCGGCGCCGATGACGCCGCCGATGATCATAGGCAGCCGCGCGCCCACGCGCGCCTGCGCCCAGCCGCTGGCGATGTTGGCGAACAAAAACGTGCCGGTCAGCGGCAGGAACACCAGGCCGGCATGCAGCACCGAAAAGCCGCGCACGGTTTGCAGATAAAAACTCAGCACAAAGATGATGCCGTAATAGGCAAAGTTGACGCACACGCCGAACAGCACGGCTGGCGTGAAGCCGCGCAGCGTGAACAAGCGCAGCGGCAGCATCGGCGCGGCGCTGCGCGCCTCCACCCGCAGGAACAGCGCGCCGGCCGCCAGCGCCACGGCCAACGCGCCCAGCACCGCCGCATGCGCCAGGCCCAGCGCATGCACCTCGATCACCGCGCCAATCAAGGCAGTCAGCGCGACCAGCGCCAGCACCTGGCCGGGCAGATCGAAGTGGCGCGCCGGACCGCTGTGACGGATGGCCGGCACCACGCGCAAGGTCAGCCAGAAGCCGACGAGGCAGACCGGAATATTCACCCAGAAAATACTGCGCCAGCCGAACGCCGCCATCAGCACGCCGCCCAGCACCGGCCCGGCCGCAATCGACACGCCGCCAGCCGCCGTCCACCAGGCGATGGCCTGGGCCAGCCGCGTGCGCTCATGCGCGTAGACGGCGTTGAGGATGGCCAGCGAACTCGGCACCAGCAGCGCGGCGCCGATGCCCTGCGCGGCGCGCGCAATATTCAGCGCCAGCGCACCGGGCGCCATGGCGCAGGCCAGCGAGGCGGCGGCAAACAGCGCGAAGCCGCCGAGGAACACGGTGCGCGAGCCGAAGCGGTCGCCCATGGCGCCGGCCGACAGCAGGAACACCGCAAAACCCAGCGTGTAGGCGTCCACCACCCACTGCAGCTGGCTGACGCCGGCATGCAGCTCGCGGCCGATGGCCGGCAGGGCGACGTTGACGATGGTCACGTCCAGCTGGACGATGATGAAGGCAAAGCTGCAGGCCAGCAGGATGGCCGGTGACGGAGAGGTGTTCATGACGCCACTATAATCCCGATTGCGCATCATTAAAAATGAATTATACTGAAGAGATAATTCTTTAAATGAGAACGGTATGGAACTCTCATCCTTGCGCATCTTCAAAACCGTGGCCGAGGAGGGCGGCGTGACGCCGGCTGCCGCGCGGCTCAATCGGGTGCAATCCAACGTCTCCGCGCGCCTGACGCAGTTGGAGGACTCGCTCGGCGTCAGCCTGTTTCACCGTTCCGGACGCCGCATGCTGCTCACCGAGGAGGGCGCGCGGCTGCTGGCCTACGCCGAGCGGCTGCTGCAACTGGCCGACGAGGCGCAGGCCGCAGTGCGCGGCGACCACCAGCCGGCCGGCCAGTTGCGGATCGGCTCGATGGAAACCACCGCCGCCGCGCGCCTGCCGCAGGTGCTGGGGCAGTTCCACCGCCAATACCCGCAGGTCGACCTGGTGCTGGACACCGGCCCGACCGACTACCTGGTGCAGGCGGTGCTCAACCACCGGGTCGACGTGGCGCTGGTGGCGGCGCCGGTCGAGCGCCCCGAGCTGCTACAGTTGCCGGTATTCGAGGAAGAACTGGTGTTGCTGACCGACAGCCTGCACGGCCCGGTCAGCACGCCATCGGACGTGGCGCGGCGCACCTTGCTGGGGTTTCGCAGCGGCTGCTCCTACCGGCGGCGGCTGGAGCGCTGGTTTGCCGAGGGCGGCGTGGCGCCGGCGCGGATTGCGGAATTCGGGACGTTCGAGGCGATTATCGGGTGCGTGGCGGCCGGCATGGGCGTGGCGATGATGCCGAAAGAAGTGTTGATGCAGCGGGAGCTGGCGAAATCGGTGCGCGTGCACGCGCTGGCGGAAGCGGTGGCGCGGGTGCAGACCATGCTGATCTGGCGGCGCGACATTGCGCAGCACGCCGCGCGCGATGCCTTCGCGGCGACGTTCAGCTGACGGCACCCGCCCAACCCGCACAGCGCTGCGGCCAGGGTCTGACCCCGCACGGGGTCAGACCCTTTCGTTTGGGGGTGCTAACAACTTAGCGGTTGGCCGGCGGCGGCTCGGTGGTGGCCGGCGGGGTGGTGGTTGGCGGCGGCGCGTTCGGGTCGGGCTGGGTCGCCGTGCCGCCCTCGGTGGTCGGCGTATTGGTCACCGGTGGCGTGGTAGGCGCCGGAGTGGCGGCCGGGGCCGGGGTGGCTTCAGGCGCGGGCGGCGGCACGTCCGCGTCTTTTTTCTGGCAGCCGGCCAGAACGGCGGCCGTGGCCAGCACTGCACAAGCAAATTTACCGGTGAGATGGAACTGTTTCATGGTGGACTCCTCCTGTTGGATGGGTTGATTGCCATCTTAGTCACTCCCGAGCCCGCGCCCTATCGGCGTGATTGCATCGCGCTTGTAGGACAATTGCCCGTCTGCGTCCGCCGCCGTTCCGGTAGAATATTGGCATTTCGATCAAACACCGGGGAACCCCATGCGTTTCTACCTCGTCGCCGCGCTGCTGGCCCTGACCTCCATCCCCTGCGCCGCCAGCGAATCGGCCAGCGGCAGCTTCACCGCCACCCAGCGCTGCGAGGCGTTTTCCTCGTTCGCCAAACGCAGCAATCCCGGCGACGTCAGCATCAGCGCCGGCACCGCCTACACGGTGCGCGAAATCAACAAGACCGACTACGACTGGGTGCGCATCGACGTCCCCGGCGCGCGGCCCGCTCTGCGCTGGGTGCGGCGCGACTGCGGCAAGCCGGAGCTGGACGAGCGGCCGGCCGGCCATGCGGCGGAAGGCGCCAGCGGCGCCGTGTGCTCGGCGCCCAACCAGCAGGACAGCTACGTGCTGGCCATCACCTGGCAGCCCGGCTTTTGCGAGCACGCCAAGTACCACGGCAAGAAGCCCGAATGCGACGCCATGAACAGCGGCACGCTGGAGGCCAAGACCCTGAGCCTGCACGGCCTGTGGCCCAACAAGCAGGAGTGCGGCACGCAGTACGGCAGCTGCAGCGGCCCACCGTTCGCGCTGAGCAAGGACACCATCGAAAAGATCGCCCCGTGGATGCCGAACTTCTTCTACGAGCGCACCTTTGGCGCCTACGAGTGGAACAAGCATGGCAAGTGCCAGTCGCTGCCGCCGGACGCCTACTTCATCAAGGCCGTATCGGCGGTGCGCGTGGTGAACGAATCGGAAGTCGGCAAGATCGTGCTGGGCAACACTGGCAAGAGCTTCCGCGTCAGCGACTTCTTCGAGCGCGTCAAGGCGCGCTACGGCGAGCAGGTGGCCGGCACCATCACGCTGGTGTGCACGCAGCGCAAATACCTGCAGGAGATCCGCGTGTCGCTGGCGCTGGACTTCGTCACCGACCGCGAACTGCCGCAACTGGTGGCCAACGCCCGGCCGGCCGCCAGCCGCGCGGTGGGCTGCGCCGACGAGGTCTACGTCGAGGCGGCCGGCAGCAACCACTAGCCGCCGGTCATGCCCAGACTCAGGCCGCGAAGCCGCCGTCGATCAGCAGGTCGGCGCCGGTGACGAAGGCCGCTTCCGGGCTGGCCAGGTAGGCCACCATGGCCGCCACCTCGTCAGCGGTGCCGTGGCGCTTGAGCGCCATCAGGCCATGCAAGCCCAGGGCGAAATCGCTTTCGGCCGGGTTCATGTCGGTGTCGATCGGGCCGGGCGCGATGTTGTTGACGGTGATGTTGCGCGCGCCCAGATCACGCGCCATGCCCTTGACCAGGCCGACCAGCGCCGACTTGCTCATCGCGTAGGCGGCGCCGCCCTCGAACGGCATGCGCTGCGCGTTGGTGCTGCCGATGTTGATGATGCGGCCGCCATCCTGCATGTGCCGGGCGGCGGCCTGCGAGGCCACGAACACGCCGCGCACGTTGACCGCCAGCGTGCGGTCGAAATCGGCCAGCGAGAACTGCTCGGTGGGGCCCAGCAGCAGCACGCCGGCGCTGTTGACCAGGATGTCCAGGCGGCCATAGCGCGCGGCGGTGGCGTCGATGGCGCTGGTCAGCGAAGCGGCGTCGCTGGCGTCGGCCTGGATGGCGAAGGCCTCGCCGCCGGCGGCCTTGATCTGTTCCACCACCGCCTCGGCGGCGATGGCCGAGGCGGCGTAGCCGATGGCGACCCTGGCGCCTTCAGCGGCCAGGCGACGGGCGGCGGCGGCGCCGATGCCGCGCGAACCACCGTTGATAAAAGCGACTTGACCGTTCAGTTTCGAGTTCATGATTTGGTTCCTTTCGGGTTGGTTGATGAACACAGTATGGTCCTCGCCACCTGATCGCGGTAGTCATGAAATATCGCCTACAGTTTCAACTATTGGTATAAGATGGCGCCATGTTCACTGAATTAAGCAGCTACCTGGACGCCTTCATCGCCGCCGCCGACGAGGGCAGCTTCTCCGCCGCCGCGCGCCGCCTGGGGCTGACGCCGGCCGCCGTCAGCAAAAGCGTCAACCGGCTGGAGCTGCGGCTCGGCGTGCGGCTGTTCCAGCGCAGCACCCGCAGCCTGGCGCTGACCACCGACGGCGAACGGCTGTACGGGCAGGTGCGGCTGCCGTGGAACGAGATCGGCGACGCGCTCACCGACCTCAGTCAGGGCGCCGACAAGCCGGCCGGCACGCTCAAGGTGTCGCTGGCGCACACGGTGGGGCGGCTGTACATCGTGCCGCTGCTGGCGGAGTTCACGCGCCGCCATCCGGACGTGGTGCCGGACCTGCACTTCGATAACCGCCAGGTCGACCTGATCGCCGAGGGCTTCGACGTCGCCATCGGCGGCGGCATCGAACTGACCGACGCGCTGGTGGCGCGCGAACTGGCGCGGGTCAGCCTCGTGCTGGTGGCGGCGCCGTCCTACCTGGAGGCGCACGCGGCGCCCACGCAGCCGCAGGAACTGGCGCGCCATCGCGGCCTGCTGCGCCGCTCGCTGCGCACCGGCCGCCTCGGCGCCTGGACGCTGCGCCACGCCGACGGCCAGGAGGTGGTGGCCAGCATCCGCCCGGTGGCGGTGATGGACGACCCGGAGGCCATCGCCCGCGCCGCCGCCGACGGCATGGGCATCGCCATGCTGCCGCTGCCGCACGCCTTGCCGCTGCTCGACAGCGGCGCGCTGGTGCGGGTGCTGCCCGACTGGTATGCCGACATCCATCCGCTGGCGATATATTATTCCAGCCGCAAGCTGGTGCCGGCCAAGGTGCGGGTGTTCGTCGACCACGTCATCGCCGGCTTCCGCGCCGCCGGCCACGCGGCGCGCTTCCACCAACAATCAGGAGAGGTATGAGGCTCTACAGGGGATGCAAGACGCTGGCGCTGGCGTTAACCTTGGCGTTGGCCGCGTTGGCCGCGTTGGCCGGGCAGGCCGAGGCCGGCGAGACCGGCATGGCCGGTGTGGCCGTTCGGCCGGACGACGCGCGGCTGCGCTACACCGGCCGCATCGACTTCGCCGACCGCGCGCGGCCCATGCTGTCCTGGCCCGGCACCAGCATCGAGGGCAACTTCAGCGGCACCAGCCTGGCCGTCAGGCTGGACGACCAGCAGGGCAAGAACTTCTTCAACGTCTTCATCGACGGCGACCTGGCCCGGCCGGTGGTGATCGCGGCCGCGCGCGGCGGCCACACCTATCCGGTCGCCAGCGGCCTGGCGCCCGGCGCGCACAGCTTCCTGCTCACCAAGCGCACCGAGGGCGAGGAGGGCGGCACCGTGTTCCAGGGGCTGGAACTGGCCGACGGCGGCACGCTGCTGCCGCCGCCGGCGCGCAAGCAGCGGCGGATTGAATTCTTCGGCGACTCCATCACCTCCGGCATGGGCAACGAATCGCCCGACGACGGCCCGGACGACCGCCCGCGCGACAAGAACAACTTCCTCTCCTACGCCTCGATCACGGCGCGCGCGCTGGACGCGGAAGCCCACATCACGTCGCAGAGCGGCATCGGCATCATGATCAGCTGGTTCCCGTTCACCATGCCGGACTTTTACGACCAGCTGAGCGCCGTCGGCGACAACGACACGCACTGGGACTTCACATCGTGGACGCCGGATGTGGTGGTGATCAACCTGCTGCAGAACGACAGCTGGCTGATCGACCGCGAACGGCGCCTGACGCCCGCGCCGGACGGCGCCCAGCGCATCGCGGCGTATCGCACCTTTGTCCAGCGCATCCGCGCGCTGTACCCGGACGCTTACATCGTCTGCGCGCTCGGCAGTATGGACGCGGTGCGGGAGGGCTCCCGCTGGCCCGGCTACGTGCGCACGGCGGTCGACCAGCTGCAGGCGCAGGGCGACCAGCGCATCGACACCATCGTGTTTCCGTGGACCGGCTTTGGCGGCCATCCGCGCGTCAGGCAGCATCAGGCCAATGCCGCGCAGCTGACGGCGTTCATTCGCCAGAAGATGGGCTGGTAGTGTCGCGCCCACGCCTGCTGATCACCGCCCGCGAACTGGCGGCGCTGCTTGCCGCCGCGCCGCAATCGCCATCGGCGTTGCCGTCCGCCACCCGGCTGCTGGAAGCCGGCTATGGCGCCCGCGCCGCGTTCGCGCAGGCGCACATCCCGGGTGCCGGCTATCTCGACACCGAAGACATCGAGCACGCGCCGCGCTGGCTGCGGGCGCCGGACGACGAACTGCTGTCCGTGCTGCTGGCGCAAGGCATCCGCCACGACACCATCGTCATCCTCTACGGCCGCAACAACCTGGCCGCCGCGCGCGCCGCGCACCTGATGCTGTACGCCGGCGTGACCGACGTGCGCCTGCTGGACGGCGGCTTCGGCGCCTGGCTGGCCGCCGGCTACCCCTGCGCATCGGGTCCGCCGCCCGCCATCCCGGCCGCCAGGGCCGATGTCATCGCCACCGCCGTTGCCGGCACCGGCGGAGCCGAGCTTGCAAGCGCCGCCGCCGTCGCCGCATTCGGCCGCGCCTTCCCCGCGCACCCGGAGTACCTGATCGACACCGCCGGCGCGCGCGCCTTGCTGGCGGCGCCGGACGGCGTGCTGGCCAGCATCCGCACCGAGGCCGAACATCTCGGCCACATCTCCGGCTACAGCTACATCACCGCGCGCGGCGACATCCCCGGTGCGCGCTGGGCCGGCGCCGGCGACAATGGAGACGTCAACAGCATGAGCAGCTACCAGCTGGCCGACGGCACCACCCGCCCGCTGCGCGACATCGCCCGGCGCTGGCGCGCCGCCGGCATCACGCCGGAGCGGCAGGTCGCCTTCTACTGCGGCACCGGCTGGCGCGCCGCGATGGCCTTCCTGTACGCCTACGAGATGGGATGGCCGCGCATCAGCGTCTACGACGGCGGCTGGTGCGAGTGGAGCGTTCAACTGATCCAAGGGTAGAAGCACAGCCGCGCGTGGCGCGGTAGACTACAAGCTTTACAAGAGCGGAGGCCGCCATGACCGAGCAGTGCGAACACTTCAACCAGATTCACACGCACCACGCCAACACCAACGGCTGCGAGGAATGCCTGAAAATGGGCGACCGCTGGGTGCACCTGCGCGTCTGCCTGAGCTGCGGCCACGTCGGCTGCTGCGACCAGTCGAAGAACCGCCACGCCACCAAGCATTTCCACGACACCGGCCACGCCATGATGCGCTCCGGCGAGCGCGGCGAAACCTGGGGCTGGTGCTATGTCGACCGCGAGATGTTCGATCCGATTTAGGATTGTGCTGATTTCGTCACGCTTTTCGCGGCGCTGAAGCAAGACGGCGGCAGCGGCCGGACGTACATTACTGGTTACATAGACCACGAGGGTACGTATGCACCGCCGACAGATATTGCAGGGCGCCGCCAGCCTGGGACTGGTATCCCGCTGGAGCGCCGCCAACGCCCATGCCACCGCCACGGCCGGCGCGACCGCCAGCGACACCGCGCCCGGCGCCAGCGTCCCCGCCAGCGCCCGCGCGCTGCCGCTATCGTCGGTGCGCCTGCTGCCCTCCGTCTATCTGGATGCGGTGCAGGCCAACCAGGCCTATTTGCTGCGCCTGAGCGCCGACCGCTTCCTGCACAATTACCACCGCTTCGCCGGGCTGCCGACCAAGGGCGCCATCTACGGCGGCTGGGAATCCGACACCATCGCCGGCGAAGGCCTGGGCCACTACCTGTCCGCGCTGTCGCTGATGTATGCGCAAACCGGCACACCGGCGCTGAAGCCGCGCATCGACTACATCGTGGCCGAACTGGCGCGCGTGCAGCAGGCGCACGGCGATGGCTACGTGGCCGGCTTCATGCGCAAGCGCAAAGATGGCACGGTGGTCGATGGCAAGGAGATCTTCCCCGAAATCATGCGCGGCGAGATCCGCTCGGCGGGCTTCGACCTGAATGGCTGCTGGGTGCCGCTGTATAACTGGCACAAGGTATTCGCCGGCCTGTTCGACGCCCAGACCTACGCCGGCAACGACCAGGCGCTGCAAGTGGCGCTGGGCCTGGCCGGCTACATCGACCAGGTCTTCGCCGCGCTCAGCGACGAGCAGGTGCAGCAGGTGCTGGCCTGCGAACATGGCGGCATCAACGAAAGCTTCGCCGAACTGTACGCGCGCACGCGCGACCCGCGCTGGCTGGCGCTGGCGCAACGGCTGTACCACACCAAGGTGCTGGCGCCGCTGGCGCAGCAACGCGACGAACTGGCCAACCTGCACTCCAACACCCAGATCCCCAAGCTGATCGGCCTCGCGCGCCTGCACGAGCTGACCGGCCGCCAAAGCGACGCCCGCGCCGTGGACTTCTTCTGGCAACGCGTGACGCAACACCACAGCTACGTCATCGGCGGCAACGGCGACCGCGAGTACTTCTCGGCGCCGGACACCATCGCCGCCCACATCACCGAGCAGACCTGCGAAGCCTGCTGCAGCTACAACATGCTGAAGATGACGCGCCACCTGTACAGCTGGGCGCCGGACGCCGCCTACTTCGACTACTACGAGCGCACCCACCTCAATCACATCCTGGCGCACCAGAACCCGCGCACCGGCATGTTCACCTATATGACGCCGCTGATGTCCGGCGTGGCGCGCGAGTTTTCCAGCGAGGAGAATGACTTCTGGTGCTGCGTGTTGTCCGGCATGGAGAGCCACGCCAAGCATGGCGACTCGATCTACTGGGAGAATGGCGACACGCTGTTCGTCAACCTTTACATCCCGTCCACGGTGCAGTGGCGCGCCGGCGCCGCGCTGGAACTCAACACGGGCTATCCGTTCGAGGGCGACATCGACATCAAGGTGCGCCGGCTGCCCGGCTCGCGCCCGTTCACGCTGGCGCTGCGCATCCCGGCCTGGGCCGGCGCGCACACGCTGCTGGTCAACGGCAAACCGCAGGCGGCGCGGCTGGACAAGGGCTATGCGCTGATCCGCCGCCGCTGGCGCGCGGGCGACACGGTGCGCCTGTCGCTGCCGCTGGCGCTGCGGCTCGAAAGCGCCGCCGGCAACGACCACGTGGTGGCGCTGCTGCGCGGCCCGATGGTGCTGGCGGCCGACCTGGGCGCGGCCGACAAGCCGTTCAGCGGCCTGGCGCCGGCGCTGGTCGGCGCCAACATCCTCGGCGCGTTCGCGGAGCAGGACAAGGGCAGGGCGATCTACCGCAGCGTGGGCAGCGGCCGGCCGGGCGACATGAAGTTTGCGCCGTTCTTCTCGCAGTACGAGCGGCGCGCGGCGGTCTACTTCAACGCCTACACGGAAGCGGAATGGGCGGCGTCGGAGGTCGCGTTCCGCAAGGAGGAGGCCCGCCTCAAGGAACTGGCCGACCGCTCGGTGGACGTGATGCATCTCGGCGAAATGCAGCCGGAACGCGATCATGACCTGCAATCGGACATTTCATACCCGGTGTCCTACCGTGGCCGCAACGGCCGCGATGCGCGCACCGGCGGCTATTTCAGCTTCCGCATGAAGTGCACCAGCGGACCGCTGGTGCTGCAGGCCAGCTACTGGGGCGAAGAGCGCAACCGCGATTTCCACATCAGTATCGACGGCGAGCGTATCGCGCGGGTGCGGCTGGACGGCAGCCATCCCGGCGTCTTCATCGACGAGGCGTATCCGGTGCCGGAGCGGCTCACCAGCGGCAAGGCCAGCGTGGTGGTGCGCTTCGATCCGCAGCCGGGCCACACGGCCGGTCCGGTATTTGGTGTGCGCCTGTTCACGCAGGGCGTGCGCGGCGCGCTTACTTCTTCCTGATTGGCTGCGTTTGCGCCACGGCGCGGGTCTTGTTGGCTTCCGCCAGCAGGGCCCTGCAGTCCACCGGCTCCACCTTGCCCGGATTGATCAGCGGGACCACCGCCGCCAGCGGATTGACCACGGTGGCCAGCGCCAGCGCGGCGCCGCCCTTGGCGATCAGCGGGCCTTTGTACGGCCCCACGTCCGGATTGGTGAAGGTGCCCTTGGCGTACAGCGGCGTGCGCAGCGAGATGATGCGCACGCCCTTGGTTTGCGGACGCACGTCCAGGTCCAGCGTCTCCTTCGCCAGATCGACGTTGCCGCTGACGTTGATGACGGCTTCCCGGGTGTCGACCACGAAGCGGCGCGCCTCGGCCTTGCCATGTTCGACCACGAAGTCGCCGGCCAGGCAGTTCAACTCGATCTGCTTGTCGCCGAACAGCTTGACGAACACCAGGTTGGCGATGTTCAGGCCGGCCGCTTCCAGGATGAATTTGCTGACCGAGCCCTCGCTGACGGTGGCGCCGGCCTCGCCGCTGGACGACGCCAGCATGGCGGACACGGAGTTGCCCTTGCCGGCCAGCGCGGCGTCCGCACTGACTTCACCCACGCTGGCCTGCATCGATTCCAGCTTGGGGAACAGCTGGTTGATCTTCAGGTGGCGCGCGGTGGCACGGACTTCGGCGTCGATCACTTTCTGGCGTCCATCCAGCTTGATGTTGGAGGCGATGTCGCCGCCCGCCATGCCGAAGTTCAGCGGCGTCAGCGTCAGCACCTTGTTGTTCATCTTGATGTGGGCCTTGATGTCATTCAGCGGGATGTCGTGCGTGCGGATCAGCTTTTTGCCGGTGAACTGCACGTCGGCGTCCAGCGCGTCCCACTTGGCGGTGTTGAACTGCTCCACCGGCAGCGCCTTGTCGTCCGGCTGGTTTTTCGGCTTGCCGCGATGGGCCTTGCTCTCGTTGCTCTCGGCGCCGATGGTCGGGCCCAGGTCCTCCAGCCGCAGCTGGCGCGAGGTCACGGTGCCGGTCAGCAGCGGACGCGGTTTGCGCGGCGTGTAGGCCAGTGTGCCTTCCAGGTCGCTGCCGCCGACGGTGCCGGTGAAGTTCTTGTAGGTCCAGTTCCAGTCGGCGCCGGCCTTTTTGCCGATCAGGCGGCCGGTGGTGGCAAACGGCGGCGTCTCCGGCAGCAACACGCCGGTCAGCGGATACAGGTCGGCCATGCTGGCGCCGCCCAGCGTCAGCTTCAGATCGAGGCCGGCCGGCGAACGCGGGTCGGTCAGCATGCCCTCGACGGCGATCTTGTTCTTGCCGGCGCTGGCGGCGGCCTGCACCGGGAAGTTGGTGTGTTCGTCGGTGAGCGCCAGCACCTTGCCGACCTTGCCGCCGCCGGTGATCGGCGCGTTGCGGTAGCTGCCGCTCAGGTCAAACTGGATGCCGTATTTTTGCGCGTCGGCGCCCTCGTTGATGCCGCTGGCCTTGGCGCGCAGATCGAGCTTGATGCCGTCGTCGAGGTAGCGCAGGTCGCCGCTGCCCAGCGTCAGGCGGCGGATGTCGACCTCCCATTCGGACGGGCCGTTGTCCTTGAAGGTCCAGGTGTTACTGCCGTCGGCGCGGCGCTGCGCGGCCACGGTGATGTTGTCGACCGCCAGGTCCGCGATGGCCACCTCCTTGTGCAGCAGCGGCAGCGGGTGGATGGCCACCACGATGCTGCCGGCGCTGGCCAGCTTGGGACCGGTGCTGGTCCATTCCGGGTTGGCGATGTAGACGTCATTGGCGCTGATGCGCGGGCGCGGCACGTAGCGCCGCCAGCCGGATTCGGTGGCGTCGCCTTGTTCCCAGCGCACGCGCAGGTCGCCGTTGATGGCGAACTCGCGGCCGATGCTGTCGGAGACGCGGTGGTTGATCCAGGGGCGTGCGCGGTTCCAGTCGAAGGTCAGCACGAAGATGACGATCGCCGCCAGGATCAGCAGCAGCGTGGCCAACAGGCCGACGAAAATTTTGAGTGGGCGCGATTTTTTCATGCGCCCCATGCTACGCCGCGCGCGTCCGGGCTTATGTGCGGTACGCCACCGTAGGCTAAAAACTGGCTTGTCTGCCGACCAGCCAGCCGTGCAGCAGCTCGCGGTCCTTCTCGTCCGGCGCGTAGTGGAATTTGCCGGCCACCTGGGTGGCGACCGGCAGGCCGTCGCGGAACAGCAGGCGGTTGCCGGCCAGCGCCGGCACCTTGTCGCCGGGGAGCAGGGTGCCGCACAGGTTGAGCGGATCGACGCCGGACAGGCAGACGTAGCTGCCGTCGTGCGGCCGGCGGCGCATCTCGCGCAGCAGCGGAATGGCTTCCGGCAGGGCGAACTGTTCGCCCGACAGGCCGGCCACGAAGCGGCCGCCGCGGATCTCGCCGCGCGCTTCCAGGCGGTGGTAGACCGGCAGCAGTTCGCGCCAGGTCGGCATCCAGCTCGCCTCGCGCTCCAGCAGGCGCCAGAACATGACGCCATAGCGGCGCAGCAGCGTCATGGCGATGTGCTCCAGCGTGTCCGGATCGGTGCGCGGCTTGCGGGCCGGTGGCGCCGGCCGTGCGGCAGCGGCGGGCGGCGCGGAAGACGCGGGCGGCGCCAAGGCGTTGGACGCTGCAGCGCCAGCGGAGGATGTGGCCGGCGTGGGCGCGACGCCCGGGGTGGCGGTTTCGACCGGGCGCACGGTGATGTTGACGTGGTCGCCGCGCCGCACCAGCGCCCAGCGGCCGGCTTCCTCCATGGTCGGCCCGGCGCCGCGGCGGCGGCGCTTGTCGTTGCTGGCGCGCTTGTTGGCCGGCACCAGCATGGCGCGCAGGCCGGCGTAGCTGTCGGCGTTGACCAGGCCTGTCGCCACCAGCTCGCCCAGCGTGTTCTCCAGCTCCACCGGCAGCAGGCGGGCGTCGTGCGACAGCTCGTCGAAGAACATCGCGCCTTCACGCCGCAGCGCTTCCAGCACGCGCGCGGCGCGCGGCGACACCTCGATGTCGTCCGCCACGGCCGGCAACGCGTGCCACAGCGCCAACTGGCGGCGCGGCAGCAGCACCAGCGGCGTGCTGCGCACCGGACCGCCGGCGGCGCTGGCCGGCGCGCCCACCCGCGTCCAGACGATTTTGCCGGCGCGGCATAAGTCGTCCAGCCACAGCGACGAATAGTCCTGTACGCGCGCGGCCAGCAGCTCGCTCTCCCACGCGCCGGCGGCCGCCTCGTAGCCTTCCAGCTGCGCCAGCGCCTGCGGCAGCGCGTCCGCGCCTTGCAGCTGCGCGTCCGGCGCCAGGTGCTGCCACTCGAACAGGAAGCGCATGAAGTCCTGGCGCTCCACCGGCTCGATCTCGCGCCGCAGGCGCTTGATGGTGTAGCGATGGATGCGCGCCAGCAGATGGCGCTCGCACCATTCCTCGGCGCTGGCGCCGGGCGTAAAGCGGCCGCGCATCACGTAGCCTTCGCTCTCCAGTTGCGTCAGCGCGATGGTGGTGGTGGATGCGGTCAGGCCCAGCGGCGCGGCAATCGACGCCACTGTCTGCGGCCCCACGCCGCTCAGGCGCGCGCGCAGGATCTCGACCAGCGCCGCATCGCGCGTCCACTCCTCATGCGTGCCGCGCGCCGCCGCATCCACGGCCAGCGGGGGCGTGGCGACGGCGGCCGGATACGCCGCGTGCACGCAGGGCAGCCGCTCCAGCGCCACCCACAGGTCGGCGCCGCTATCGGCATCACGCAGGCGCGTGGCGCGGCCGCCGTCGGCCAGGCTGGCCAGCCATGCCGGCCAGCCTTCCGCCCGTGCCGCCTCGTCATGCGACACGCACGCCAGCGACATCAGCGCTTCCTGCATCTCATCGCTGTTGCGCACCGATGGCCAGGCTTCCTCCGCCACGGCGGCAATCGCGCCGGCATCCAGCGCGCCCAGATCGTCGGTGGACGCCGGGTCGGTCCAGCGGCGGTTGAGCACCGCCTGGGTGCGCCGCTCCTCCAGCGGCGCATCGTCCAGGAAGGCATATGGCCGCGCGTTCAGGATCTCCATCGCCAGCGGCGACGGCGCCGGCAAGTCGCGCGCCAGCAGCCGCACCTCGCCCGCCTCCATGCGCCGCAACAGCGCCAGCCAGCCCGCGCTGTCCATGGCCTCGTGCAGGCAGTCGTCCAGCGTCTGATCCACCAGCGGATGGCTGGGCAGTTCGCGCTCGCCGACGATGTTCTCCAGGCACGCCGCCTGGTCGGGGAACACCGACGCCAGCAAATCGTCGCTCTTCATGCGCATCAGCTGCGGCGCCACCTTGCGCCCGCCGCTGAAGCGCGGCAGGGCCAGCGAAGTGGTGGCGTTCCAGCGCCACCGCACGTTGAACAGCGGCGCGTCCAGCAGGGCCTGGATCAGGATATGCTCGGCGCTGCTGGCGCGCAGGTAGCGCCACACCTCGTCCAGCGGAAAACTGTGGCTTTCGGACAGCGACAGCACGATCGCATCCTCGGTGGCCGCCGCCTGCAGCTCGAAATTGAAGGTGCGGCAGAACCGCTTGCGCAGCGCCAGCCCCCAGGCGCGGTTGACGCGGCTGCCGTAGGGCGCGTGGATCACCAGCTGCATGCCGCCCGATTCGTCGAAGAAGCGCTCCATCACCAGCGTGTCGCGGGTGGGCAGGGCGCCCAGTGTGGCGCGCGAGCGCGCCATGTACTCGGCGATCTGGCGCGCGGCGTCGTCGCGCAGCCCGAGGTGCGCGGCCAGCCAGTCGACCACGCGCTCGATGGCGGCCTCGCCGCTGCCAGCGCCGTCATCGACGCCGCTTGCGTCGCCGGCCAGCAGGCGGTCGATCTCGCCGCGCAGGCGCGCCACGCCGATCGACAGTTCATCCGTGCGGCCGGGCGCTTCGCCCAGCCAGAATGGAATATTGGGCGCCGCGCCATGCGCGTCCTCCACCCGCACCTTGCCGGCGTCGATGCGCTGGATGCGGTACGAGGTATTCCCGAGCTGGAAAACGTCACCGGCCAGGCTCTCCACCGCGAAGTCCTCGTGCACGGTACCGATGTTCTGGCCCTGCGGCTCCAGCACCACCGTGTAGTCGGCGTTGTCCGGTATCGTCCCGCCGGACATCACCGCCGTCATCTTGCCGCCGCGCCGGCCGCGCAGCGTGCCGCTGACCGTGTCGCGGTGCAGATAGGCGCCGCGCACGCCCTGGCGGCCGGTGTAGCCGTCGGTGAGCATGCGCAGCACGTCGTCATAGCGCTGGCGCTCCAGTTGCGCGTAGGGCGAGGCCTGCCGCAGCAGCGCGAACAGCGCGTCCTCGCCCCATTCGCGGCACGACACCTCCGCCACGATCTGCTGCGCCAGCACGTCCAGCGGCGCCGGCGGCACGCGCAGCGCATCGAGCTCGTTGCGGCGCACGCAGTCCAGCAGCGCCGCGCATTCGATCAGATCGTCGCGCGAGGTGGGGAATAGCCGCCCCTTGGGCAGGCCGCCGACGTGGTGGCCGGAGCGGCCCACGCGCTGCAAGAAGGCGGCGATGCTGCGCGGCGAACCGATCTGGCACACCAGGTCTACATCGCCGATGTCGATGCCCAGTTCCAGCGACGCGGTGGCGATCAGCACCCGCAGTTCGCCGCGCTTGAGGCGCTGCTCGGCGTCCTGCCGCGATTCCTTCGACAGGCTGCCGTGGTGCGCCGCCACGTGCTCGCCGCCGAGACGGTCGGCCAGGTGGCGCGCCATGCGCTCGGCCATGCGCCGCGTGTTGACGAAGATCAGCGTGGTGCGGTGCATGACGGTCAGCTCGGCCAGGCGGTCGTAGACGCGCTCCCACACGTCATTGGCCATCACCGCCTCCAGCGGCACCGGCGGCAGCTCCAGGTTGAGGTCGCGCGCGCGCACGTGGCCCACGTCCACCACCGCGCACGGGCGGCCGGCGCCGGCCAGGAAGCGCGCCACCGCCGCGATCGGCTTCTGCGTGGCCGACAGGCCGACCCGCACCGGTGGCCGCGCGCACAGCGCCGCCAGCCGCTCCAGGCTCAGGGCCAGGTGGCTGCCACGCTTGCTGCCGGCCACCGCGTGGATCTCGTCGACGATCACCGTGCGCACGCCGGCCAGCATGGCGCGGCCGCTGTCCGACCCCAGCATCACGTACAGCGACTCCGGCGTCGACACCAGGATGTGCGGCGCGCGCCGGCGCATGGCGTTGCGCTCGGCCTGGGTGGTGTCGCCGGTGCGCACGGCGGTGCGGATGCCGTGCGGCGGCAGGCCGAGCGCCGCCAGCGCGCGGCCGATGCCCTCCAGTGGCGCCAGCAGGTTGACGCGGATGTCGTTGGACAGCGCCTTGAGCGGCGACACGTACAGCACCCGCGTCTCATCGGGCAGCGGCCCGCCGCGGCTCTCGCGCACCAGCGCGTCGATCGCGGCCAGGAAGGCGGTCAGCGTCTTGCCGGAGCCGGTGGGGGCGGCAATCAGCGTGGCGCGGCCGGCCTGGATGTGCGGCCAGGCCTGGCGCTGCGCCTCGGTGGCGCGCGCAAACGCCCCCTCGAACCACGCCGACACGGCGGGATGGAAGTGGTACACGTGGGCGGCTTGCAGGGCGTCGGTCATAAGCACGATGATGGGGGCGGGCGCGCCAAAGTCAACCACGCGCTGGCCGCGCCCGCGGCATGATAAGCTCGCAAACATTGTAAATCATGAATGCCCGATGCCCCCCATGTCCACGCCGCCGACCGCAGGCATTCCCCTGTTTCTGAGTGCTCCCGGAGAGCTGGGCGCGCGCATCTGGGCGCACGAGTGGGAGCGCACGCCGCTCGGCCCCATCGCCGGCTGGCCGCATAGCCTGAAGACGGTGATCAACCTGATGCTCAATTCGCCGCAGCCGATGTGGATGGGCTGGGGCGAGCAGGTGACGTTTTTATACAACGACGCCTACATCGATGTGCTCAGCATGGCCAAGCATCCGTGGGCGCTGGGGCGGCCGGCGGCCGAGGTGTGGGCCGAGATCTGGGACATCTGCGGGCCGCTGGCCGACCGCGTGTTCACCCAGGGCGAGTCGACCATGGCCGACAACGTGCGGCTGTTCATGCGGCGCGGCGATTTTCTGGAAGAGACGTTCTACGCCTTTTCGTATAGCCCGGTGCGCGACGAATCGGGCGCGGTGGCGGGCCTGTTCTGCGCCAATCTGGACGTGACCACCCGCTATCTGAACGCGCGCCGCATGCGCACGCTGTCCGACCTGAGCGCGCGCACGTTGCAGGAAAAAACCGTGCAGGGCGCCTGCGCCATCGCGCTGGCCACCATCGCCGACAACCCGGACGACGTGCCGTTCGCGCAGCTCTACCTGGCCGGCGACACTGGCCCGGCGCAGCTGCTGCACGCCACCCATGGCGATATCGACGATGCCGGCGCGTTGTTCGCGGTCGACGCGGTCATCGCCGGCGGCGCGCCGCGGACGGTGGCGCTGGCCACCGGCGCGCCCGCCGGGCTGCCGGTCGGGCTGGCGCAGCAACCGTTGCGCGAGGCGCTGGTGCTGCCGCTGCAGGGCAGCGGCGCGGCCGGCGCGGTGGGCGCCCTGGTGCTGGGCGTGAGTTCGGCGCGCAAGCTGGACGCCGACTACCGCAGCTTCCTGGAACTGATCGCCACCCAGGCCGGCAACGCCATCCGCCAGGCGCGGGCGGCCGAGGACGAGCGCCTGCGCGCCGACAAGCTGGCGGCGCTGGATCAGGCCAAGACGCAGTTCTTCAGCAACGTCAGTCACGAGTTCCGCACGCCGCTGACGCTGTTGCTGGGCCCCGTGCGCGACGCGCTGGAGGACGACGCTGCGCCGCTGCCGCCGGCGCAGCGCGAGCGCCTGCTACTCATGCAGCGCAACGCGCTGCGGCTGCAAAAGCTGGTCAACACGCTGCTGGAGTTCTCGCGCGTGCAGGCCGGCCGCGCGCAGGCCCGCTTTGTGGCGGCGGACCTGGTGACGCTGACCAGCGATCTGGCCAGCAGCTTCCGCTCCGCCATCGAAGGCGCCGGCATGCGGCTGGAGGTCGACTGCCGGCCGCTGGTGGCGCAGGTCTACGTCGATCCGGCCATGTGGGAGAAGATCGTCCTCAACCTGCTGTCCAACGCCTTCAAGTTCACGTTTGAAGGCGAGATCCGCGTGCGCCAGTACATCGCCGGCGACAAGCTGCGGCTGGAGGTGGCCGACACCGGCACCGGCATCGCGCGGGATCAGCTGGCGCATCTGTTCGACCGCTTCCATCGCGTCGAGGGCGCGCGCTCGCGCACCCACGAGGGTTCCGGCATCGGCCTGGCGCTGGTGCACGACCTGGTGGCGCTGCATGGCGGCCAGATCGGCGTCGAGAGCGAGCCGGGACGCGGCAGCCTGTTCCGCGTGACCGTGCCGCTGGGCTGCGCCCACCTGCCGGCGGCGCAGGTGGATGCGGCGCCAGCGGCTGCGCCGCCGCTGTCCGCCGCCGCCGAGGCCTACGTGAGCGAGGCGGAAGGCTGGGTGCAGCAGCAGCCGGCGCCGGCGCCCGACCAGGCCAGCCATGGCCGCCTGCTGGTGGTGGACGACAACGCCGACATGCGCGACTATCTGCAACGGCTGTTGCGCGGGCAGTGGCAGGTGGAGGTCTGCAACAACGGCGTCGAGGCGCTGGCCGCTGTCGCGCGCCATGCGCCGGACCTGATCCTGTCCGACGTGATGATGCCGCAGCTGGACGGCTTTGGCCTGCTGGCCGCGTTGCGCGCGCAACCGGCCACGCGCGACATCCCCTTCATGCTGCTGTCGGCCCGCGCCGGCGAAGAGGCGCGGCTGGAAGGCCTGCAGGCCGGCGCCGACGACTACCTGGTCAAGCCGTTTTCCGCGCGCGAGCTGGCGGCCCGCATCGAGGTGCTGCGGCTGCGCCAGCGCGTGCGCCTGGTAGAGGCGGCGACCACGCGCCGCCTGCAAAGCGTGTTCAGTCAGGCGCCGGTGGCGATCTGCATCCTCAGCGGGCCGGAACACGTGTTCGAGCAGGCCAACGACTATTACCAGCGGATGGTCGGCCCGCGCCCGCTGATCGGGCTGACGATACGCCAGGCCTTCCCGGAGTTGGCGTCGCAGGGCATCTACGAGCTGCTGGACGGCGTGCTGCACAGCGGCCAGCCGTACGTCGGGCGCTCGCTGCAAATATCCCTGCGGCGCGCGCCGGACCAGGAACCGAGCGAGTGCTGGTTCGATTTCGTCTATCAGCCGCTGCTGGACGATGACGACAGGCCGTACGGCGTGGCGGTGGTGGCGTTCGAGGTGACCGAACTGGCCAGCGCCAAGCGCGCGGCGGAGGCGGCCAACCGCGCCAAGGACGAATTCCTCGCCATGCTGGGCCACGAGCTGCGCAATCCGCTGGCGCCCATCGTCACCGCGCTGCAGCTGATGCGCATGCGCGGCGGCGACTTCGCCGTCAAGGAGCGCGCCGTCATCGAGCGCCAGACCAACCATTTGGTGGCGCTGGTGGATGACCTGCTGGACGTGTCGCGCGTGGCCGAAGGGAAGATACAGCTCAGCCGCCAGGTGCTGGAGATGGCGGACGTGATCGCGCGCGCCATCGAAACCGCCAGTCCGCTGATCGAGCAAAAGCGCCATGTGCTGACGCTGGAGGTGCCGTCCTCCGGGCTGGCGGTGCAGGCCGACCCGGTGCGCTGCGCCCAGGTGCTGGCCAACCTGCTGACCAACGCCGCCAAGTACACGGAGGCGGGCGGCCGCCTGTCGGTGACGGCGCGGCGCGACGGCGGCGAGGTGGTGGTGGAGGTGCGCGACAATGGCATCGGCATCGCGCCGGAGATGATCGGCGTGGTGTTCGACCGCTTCACGCAGGCGCGCCAGGCGCTGAGCCGCTCGCAGGGCGGGCTGGGACTGGGGCTGGCGATCGCGCGCAGCATGATGGCGCTGCACGGCGGCAGCGTGGCGGCGGCCAGCGACGGTCCGGGATGCGGCAGCACGTTCACGGTGCGCATGCCGGCCTGGCAGGGACAGGAGCTGGCTGGCGTGCCCGCCGGCGCGGCGGCTGCCGCCGTGGCCGTGCCGCCGGGCGGGCTGGCGATACTGGTGGTGGACGACAACGAGGACGCGGCGCGGGCGCTGGGCGAGGGCCTGGAGCTGCTGGGCCACACCGTCAAGGTGGTGTACAGCGCGCCGGCGGCGCTGGCGGAGGCGCCGCGCTTCCGTCCGCAGGTCGGCCTGCTGGACATCGGCTTGCCCGGCATGGACGGCTATGAGCTGGCGCTGCGCCTGCGCGAGCAGCCCGGCGCCGGCGCGCTGCGGCTGTTCGCCGTCACCGGCTATGGCCAGGACGCGGACCGGCAGAAGGCCCATGATGCCGGTTTCGAGCGCCATCTGACCAAGCCGCTGGACCTGGCCCGCCTGGATGAGCTGCTGCAGGGCGCGCGCGTGGCCTAGCCGCCGACGCGGAAGCTGTCGCGGTACTGGTTGGGCGTCACGCCGAAGCGCTGGGCAAACACCAGCCGCATGCGCGCCGGGCTGCCGAAGCCGCAGCGGTAGGCGATGGTCTTCAGCGCCAGTTCGCTGCCCTCCAGCAGATTGCGCGCCGCGTCCACGCGGGCGCGCTGGACGAATTCCGCCGGCGTCACGCCCATCTCCCTGACGAACTGGCGCGCAAAGCTGCGCGTGCTCATGCCGGCCACGCCGGCCAGCTGGTCGACCGACAGCGGCTGCGCCAGGTGGTCCATCACGTGGCGCTGGATCACGGTGGCCAGGGTGTCCGGCGCCGCCGCCTCCGACAAATAGGGACTGAATTGCGACTGGCCGCCCTGGCGCTGCGCCAGCACCAGCAGCCGCTTGGCCACCGCCAGCGCGACCGCCTGGCCATGGTCTTCCGCCACCAGCGCCAGCGCCAGGTCGATGCCGGCGGTGACGCCGGCCGAGGTGACCAGCCCGCCGTCGCGCACGTGGATGCGGTCACGCTCGACCCGCGCCAGCGGGAACTCCGCCGCCAGGCGGGCGGCGTCGCTCCAGTGCGTGGTGGCGCGCCTGCCGTCCAGCAGGCCGGCGCGCCCCAGCAGGTAGGCGCCGGTGCAGATCGAGCCGTAGCGCGGCACGCTCTGCGCCACCGCGCGCAGCCACGCGGACAGCCTGGCGTCGTCCTGCTGCCGCCACAGCTGCGGCCCGCCGGCCACCAGCACGATGTCGTAGCCGGTGCCGGCGGCGTCGAGCGCCAGGTCGGCGCCGAGCAGCTGGCCGTTGGAGGCGCGGATCGGCGCGGCGCTGGTGCCGATGGTGACCAGCTGATAGTGCAGCTGCGGCGGCAGGAAGGCGTTGGCCTCGGCGAAAACATCCATCGGCCCCGAGACGTCCAGCGACTGCACGCCGGGGAACAGCACCAGCGCCAGCGTTTTCACGATGGACGCCCCACCACCGGCGCGGCCGGGAAGTAGCTGCCGCGCGCCAGCAGGCGCAGCGAGCCCCACGCCACGTACAGCACCAGCAGCAGGGTGGCGGCGAACACCGCGGCGGCCAGGCTTTCCAGCAGCGCGCTGTCATGGTGCCCGGCCATCAGCATCAGGCCCTGGCCCAGCGTGGCGAGGCCGAAGGTGTAGGCCCAGTAGCCCGGTGCGAAATCCTGTTGTCCGAGCCACGGCATGGCCAGCGCCAGGCCGGCGAACACGAACAGCGCGTAGCCGGCCAGGATGCAGGCGATGGCGGCGTTGACGCCGGCGCCGGCCAGCACCTGGTAGGCCACCAGCGCAACCACCGGCGGCGCGCTGTAGATGCCCATGAAGTTGCGCGTCTTGTCGGCCAGGCCGCCGGTCATCAGCTGGTGGGTGATGGCGGAATCGAGTATCAGCCACGAGATGCCGCCGGCGCCGAACAGCATCCAGCCATAATCGGTATAGCCGAAGATGCCGGCGGCGAGGGCGTTCACCAGCACGCTGGCAGTGTAGGGCAGGTACAGCGGCGGCACGATCTGCGCGGCCTCGCGCTGGCGGCTCCAGTGCGCCGCCAGGCGCCAGGCGCCATAGGCCAGGTTGGCGGCGGAGCCGATCCAGAACAGCGGCCTGGCGCTGTCCGCCGCGTACGGCTGCAGCGCCAGCGCCACCAGGATCAGCGATTCCGGTATCAGCGCCAGGAACGACGACTGCACCGGGTCGCGTACTTCGGAGACGGCGGCGGCGCGGTGCGCCAGCCATTTGTGCGCGTACAGCGCGCCAAACAGCAGGAAGGACAGCACGGCCAGCGCTTGCAGCGCTTCGCCGGCCAGCGGCGGCAGCGCCCACAGGTGGTGGGCGAAGCGCCAGGCGTTGCCGGTTTCGGCCAGCCCCAGGGTCAGGGCGAAAAAGGAGGCGGGGAGCAGTCTGGTTTTCATGATAGTGGCGGTAAGTGATCGATGAGACGATTTTAGGCGCCCCTGGCGGCGGCATAAATCGGTCTGAAGGATCGAATCCTGCCAATGTAGCACCAAATCCGGCCTTCGCCCGGTCTTTGCGCAGGACGCAAAAGTGTTGATGAGCCGCGTCGTCTTATCGCCGGCCGGCGGCGGCGATACAGTGGCGTCATCTACCACTCACCGGAGTCACTAAAATGAACCAGCTGCTGCAACCCATCCAGATCGGCGACCTGACCTTCACCAACCGCATCGCCATGGCGCCGATCACGCGCGCCCGCGCCGGCGCGGACGGCGTGCCGGTCGCGCTCAACGCCGAATACTACGCGCAGCGCGCCACGGCGGGCCTGATCATCACCGAGGCCACCAACGTCTCGCCCCATTCCGCCGCCTTCGAACTGGCGCCGGCCATCTACAACGACGCCCAGGTGGCCGGTTGGCGCCGCGTGACGGAACAGGTGCATGCCGCCGGCGGCAAGATGTTCATGCAGCTGTGGCACAGTGGCCGCGTCAGCTCGTATGCGCTGCTGAAGGGCGCCGAGCCGCTGTCGCCATCGGGCTATAACGACGATCTGGGCCTGCTGCAGGTGTACGGCGCGCTGCGCAACGGCTACTACACCCGCATCTACGCGTCGCCGTCGCGCGCCATGAGCAACGCGGAAGTGTACGCCGCCATCGAGGAGTTTCGCGTCGGCGCGGAAAACGCGAAGCGCGCGGGCCTGGATGGGGTGGAGATCCACGCGGCCAACGGCTATCTGCCACAACAGTTCCTGTCGCCGGTGGTCAATCGCCGCGACGACGAATTCGGCGGCAGCGTGGAGAACCGCGCGCGCTTCCTGCGGCTGGTGATCGAGGCGGTGCTGACGGTGTTCCCGAAAGAGCGGATCGGCGTGCGCATTTCGCCGTACGCGGCGTATAACAACGCCACCGATCCCGACGTCGCGGCAACGTACAGCTACGTGGCGCGCATGCTGGATGGCTACGGCATCGGTTATATCCACGGCGCCGACACCAACGCCTGGGGCGGCGTGCCGGACATGCCGAAGATCCTGGACCTGGTCCGCACCAACTACCACGGCGTGTTGATCGCCAACGCCGGCCTGACGCCGGAAGACGCGCGCCAGCTGGTGCAGCAGGGCCGGGCCGACATGGTGGCGTTTGGCCGCCAGTATGTGTCCAATCCCGACCTGGTGGCGCGCATCGCCGCCGGCGGCCCGTACGCGCAGCCGGACCCGTTCTCCTTCTACGGCGGCACGGAGCGCGGCTACACCGACTATCCGGCGCTGGGCTGATGCCATGAACCGGTGGCAGGCGATGGAAACGCTGGTCAGCGTGGTGGAGGCAGGCTCGTTCTCGGGCGCGGCCCGCCTGCTCAACGTCGGCCAGCCCAGCGTGTCCAAGGTGGTGGCCCAGCTGGAGGCCGATCTGGGCGTGCAGCTGCTGCTGCGCTCCAATCGCGGGCTGACGCCGACCGAGTCGGGGTTGGCCTATTACCGCGGCGCGCGGCGCGCGCTGGATGCCGCCGCCGAGGCGGACAACAGCGCGCGCGGCGCCAGCGCCGGCATGGACGGCAAGCTGGTGGTGTCGG
This sequence comes from Duganella sp. 1224, assembly GCF_013408245.1. GTDB lineage: Bacteria > Pseudomonadota > Gammaproteobacteria > Burkholderiales > Burkholderiaceae_D > Rugamonas. The sequence continues at coordinate 2,097,874 of NZ_JACBYS010000001.1, read as the reverse complement.
CGCCGGTGACCTTCGCCCGGCTGCACGTGATGCCGCATCTGCAGCGCTTTCTCGACCAGCATCCGCAACTGTCGCTGGACGTGGTGCTGGACGACCGCAACATCGACTTGCTGGAAGGCGGCGTCGATGTGGCGCTGCGCCTGGGGGCGTTGAGCGACTCCGCCATGACCGCGCGCCGCATCGGCCGCAGTCCGCGCGCGGTGCTGGCCACGCCCGCCTATCTGCAGCGCCACGGCACGCCAGCGCATCCGTCCGACCTGGGGCGGCACCGGGCGATCGTCTACAACCGCGCCGGCAGCGGCACCGCCTGCCTGTTCCAGTGCGGCGAGATGCAGGAAGAGGTGGCGCTCAATGGCCGCCTGCGGGTGTCGGCGGCCGAGGGCGTGCGCTCGGCGGTGCTGGCGCACATGGGCATCGCGGTCGCCTCGGAATGGATGTTCGGTCCCGAGCTGGCCAGCGGCGAGGTGCAGCGCGTGCTGCCCGGGTGGACGCTGCCGGCGATGGACCTGTGGGCCGTATTCCCTTCCGGCCGCAAGGCCAGCGCCAAGGCGCGGGCGTTTGCGGCCTTTGTCGAAGGCCTGCTAGCGCATTAATTGCGGTCCGGCCAGCGGCAGGTCGAACCAGCGCTTGCCGGTGGCGTCGGCCAGCGCGTTGCCCAATGCGCCGGCCATCGGCCCCTGCGCCGCCTCGGCCACACCGAGGAAGGGCGCGCCGGGGCGATCAATCAGGATCACGTCCACCTTTTGCGGCACGTTCGAATAGCGCATGATCGGATAGCTGGCCCAGTCCACGCTGGTGATGCCGTCCGGCGTGAACTGCAGCTGTTCGTACAGCGTCCAGCTGGATGACTGCAGGATGCCGCCTTCGATCTGGTTGCGGATGCCGTCCGGGCTGACGCCCTGGCCGCAATCCACCGCCGCCGTCACGCGCACGATATGCACCGCGCCGGTGCTGCGCTCGACGCGGATCTCCACCGCCAGCGCCACGTAGGCCATGATGTTCTTGTACTGGCCGAAGGCGAAGCCGAAGCCGTGGTCGCGGCGGCGCTTGCGCTGGCTCCAGCCGAACTGGCTGGCGGCGCGTTCGATCACCTCGCGCCCGCGCGGATCGTCCAGGTGCCGCAGGCGGAACGCCACCGGGTCCACCTGCGCGGCCGCCGCCAGTTCGTCCATCATGCCTTCGATGGCGAACAGGTTGATGTGCGCGCCCAGCGAACGCATGGCCGATGTGCGCAGCGGCGTCACCGGCAGGAAGTGGTTGACGACTTTCGCCTTGGGCAGCGTGTACAGCGGGATGGCGTTGCGGTCGCCGCCGCCCTCCGGCATCGGCATCGGCTGCGACGGGCTGGGAATGAATGGCTTGGCCAGCAGTTGTGCCGGTATCAGCTTGCCGGCGTTGCCGGGACGTTCGTTGTGCGAGCCGCTCCACAATTCATACTGCCAGTCGCAGATTTTGCCGTCGGCGTCGAGCGATGCCGCCAGCTGGGTGCTCATCGCCGGCGCGTAGGGTTCCCACTGGTTTTCCTGGTCGCGCATCAGTTGCACCCGCACCGGACGGCCCGGCATGGCGCGCGCCAGCAGGGCGGCGTCGGCCGCCACGTCGTCGGCGCCGTTCTGGCCATAGCAGCCGGCGCTTTCCGTGTGCACGCAGCGCACCTCGTCCAGTTTCATCGACAGCATTTCCGCCAGCGCGGCGCGCAGCGGGTAGACCCCTTGCGTGTGGGTCCACACCGTCATCTTCCCTTGCTCCAGCAAGGCCACCGAGCATGAAGGGCCGATCGAGCCATGCAGCACGTACTGCTTGGTGTAGCGGCGCTTGAGCGTCAGCGCGGCGGCCGGCGCCGGACCGCGGCGGTCGTCGATGACGATGTCCTGCGACGGCAGGGCGCGCAGCGTGGCGTGGATGTTGGCCGGCGCCGGCAGCGCCGGGCCATGCTGCCATCTGGCGCTGGCGTACAGCGCGCGCATGGCTTGCACCGCCTGCCATTCGTCGCCGGCGATGACGGCCAGGTAGTTGCCGTCCACGTGGACTTTCAGCACGCCGGGCATGCGCGCCACGCCGGCGGTGTCCGCCGACAGCAGGCGCGCGCCGTAGGCAGGCGGACGGACCACGCGCGCGTGCACCATGCCGGGCATGCGCATGTCCTGCACGTAGGCGGCGCCGCCGGTCAGCTTGGCGGGTATGTCCACGCGCGGCAGCGAATGCCCGATCAGCGTGTAGTCGTTGACGTTCTTGAGCGGCGACTTGACCTGCGCGGCGCGGTGCAGGTCGACGCCGCGCACCGCCTCGCCGTAATGCATGGCGCGGCCGTCCGGCGCGGTGACCTTGCCGTCGGCCGTCTTGAGGGTGGCGGCATCAAGCTTCCATTGCGCGGCGGCGCCCTGCACCAGCAGCGCGCGCACCTGGGCGGCGGCGTTGAGCAGGGCGGTGCCGCTGTCGGCCATGGTGTGACTGCCGGCGGTGAAGCCTTCGTTCGGCGTCAGGCTGGTGTCGCCGGTGATGAAGTGGACGGCGGCGGGCGCCACGTCCAGCTGTTCGGCGGCCACCTGCAGCAGCGCGGTGCGCACGCCGGTGCCCAGTTCCACCTTGCCGGTGCAAACCGTGACCTTGCCGTCCGCCGCGATCCGGATCCAGGCGTCCAGCATCGGCGTGCGCTGCAGGCTGCCGGCCAGGTCCTTGTTGGCGATGGGCGGCACGCCCATGCCGTTGAATTCCGCCAGCGCGCGGCGCGGCAGCAGCGTAAAGCCCAGCACCAGCGCGCCGGCGCTGAGCATGGCGCGGCGGCGGCTGTCGATGGGCGCTTGGGTGATGTCCTTGCTCATGCCTTGGCTCCTTCCGCCACTTCCTTGATGGCGGCAATGATACGCATGTGGGTGCCGCAACGGCAAAGGTTGGGCTCCATGTGCTGGCGGATCTGCGCTTCGGTGGGGCGCGGATGCTGCTCCAGCAGCGACTGCGCGCGCATCACCATGCCGGCGATGCAATAGCCGCATTGCGCCGCCTGGTGCTTGATGAACGAGGCTTGCAGCTTGCCCGGCTTGTCGGCGCTGCCCAGGCCCTCGATGGTGCGCACCTGCCGGCCCTCGCAGGCGGACACCGGCGTGATGCAGCCGAACACCGGCTGGCCGTCCAGCAGCACGGTGCAGGCGCCGCACTGGCCCATGCCACAGCCGAACTTGGCGCCGCTCAGTTCCAGCTGGTTGCGCAGCGCGTACAGCAGCGGCGTGGCGGGATCGATGTTCAGCGTGTGGCGGACACCGTTGACGATCAGGGTACTCATTGTTGGTTCTCCTTGCGGATTTTGTTGACGCGCCGTTCGACTTCCGGCCAGGCTGGCCGTTTGCCGATGTCGGCGCGCACGTAGGCGGCGATGCTGGCGATCTGCTGGTCGGTCAGCGCTGCGGCGAAGGGCGGCATGAAGGTGCTCTGGCCGGTGTGGCTCCAGGGGATGCCGTTCAGGACCACCTGGATCAGGTTGTCCGGGCGCTCGCCGGTGACGGCGCTGCTCAGGGCCAGCGAGGGACGGCCACGGGTGCTCATCATCGGCGCCTCGGCGCTGTGGCAGCCGGCGCAAGCGCCCGCGAACAGGGCGGCGCCTTGCTGCACCATGGCGCTGGCCGGCGCCGGTGCCGGTGCGGATGTCGTTACCGTTGCCGTTGCAGGTGCGGCCGGCTTTTGCAGCGACATGATGTAGGTGGCGATGGCGTTGGTGTCCGCCTCCGGCACTTGCGACAGGCTGTGCGCCACGGGGCCCATCGGCCCGGCGGCGGCGCCGTGTTCCGGCGACCAGCCATGGCGCAGGTAGAGCGCCAACTGCTCGCGGTTCCATGGTTTCGGCGTTTGCAGCAGCGCGGTCAGCGCCGGCGCGTCCCAGCCGTCGATGTTGCCGCCGCTGAAGGCCGGGCTGCGTTCGCCGCCGATCGGATCCAGCGTGCTGTGGCAGGAGGCGCAGTGGCCGGCGCCGTCCACCAGGTAGCGGCCGCGGTTCCATTCGGCGCTCTGGCGCGGGTCGTCCGCCACCGGGCCAGGATGCAGGTACAGCAGGTTCCAGCCGGCCAGCAGGGGACGGAAGCGCAGCGGCAGCAGCAGGTCGTTGTCCGGCGCGCGCGCCACCACCGGGGTGCGCGTCATCAGGTAGGCGTAGGCGTCCGTGATGTCGGCGCTGGACATGCGCGTGTAGTGAATGTAGGGGAAGGCCGGATAGAGCAGGTGGCCGTCGCGCGACACGCCATGCCGCAGCGCGCGCGTGAATGCGGCCAGCGACCAGTTGCCGATGCCGGTCGCCGCATCCGGCGTGATGTTGGTGGTGTAGATGGTGCCGAATGGCGTACGCAGCGGCAGCCCGCCGGCGTAAGGCGCGCCGCCGGCGGCGGTGTGGCACACCATGCAGTCGCCCTGCGCCACCACCCGCGCGCCGCGCGCCACGCTGGCGCTGTCGAAGTCATTCGGCGCCGGCGGCTGAATGGGGGCGATGGCCGGCTGGATGACCCACGCGGCGGCGGCCGCCGCGCCTGCTACCAGCACACCGGCAATCCAGACCCAGTATTTTGTTTTCATGCGTGCTCCTTTTGGCTTGTGCAATCACTTTGCCATCGCCGCCGGCGCTTGGTAACCCACCAAATGGCATGCCCTATATTCCGATATGGCATGGCCATAATGATTGTAAATAATCGGTCGATCAATTAAAGTTGGTTGCCTGAATTCGCCAACGGAGACCCTCATGCGCAAGCTGACTTTTAGACAGAAACTGTGGCTGCCGGTCATCTGCAGCCTGTTATGCCTGACCGGCGTGGCGGTGGCAGACGCCCTGCAGTTGCGCACCATCCGCTTCGAAGAACGGCAGCAGGCGCTGACCGACATGAACGACGCGGCGCTGAACGTGGTGCGGCGCTATGCGGCGGAAGCCGGCAGCGGCAAGACCACCCTGGCCGACGCCCAGCGGCGCGCCATGGTCACGCTGGACAGCATGCGTTACGCCGGCGACAGCTATGTGTCGCTGATCGGCACCGATGGCACGGTGCTGCAAAATCCCGGCAATCCCGCCGCCAACGGCAAGAACATGCTGGACTTCCGCGATGCCGACGGCGTTTACATCTTCCGCGAGTTCGCGCGCATCGCCGGCACCGCGCAGGGTAGCGGCTTCGTGCACTTCCTGTGGCAGCGGCCCGGCCAGCGGGACGCCACGCCCAAGCTGGCGCGCATCAGCACCTACCAGCCATGGGGCTGGGTGTTTCTGACCGGCGTCTACACCGACGACATCGAGGCCGACTTCCACCGTTCGCTGCTGACTTCCGCGCTGGGATTGCTGGCGGCGGGAACGGTGCTGCTGCTGGTGTCGGGCGCCATCAACCGCAGTCTGAGCCGCGTGTTGGGCGGCGCGCCGGAATACGCGGTGGCGGTGGCCAACCGCATCGCCGCCAATGACCTTAGCGCGCCGGTGGCGTTGCGGGCCGGCGACGACAGCAGCCTGCTGCACGCCATGGACACCATGCAGCGTAATCTGGCGGATACCATCGGCGAGATACGCGGCAGCGCGCAGACCATCGCCACCGCCTCGACCCAGATCGCCAGCGGCAACCTGGATCTGTCTGCGCGCACCGAAACGCAGGCCAGTTCGCTGGAGGAGACGGCGGCGTCGATGGAGCAACTGACCGTCGCCGTGCGCCACAACGCCGAGAGCGCGCAGCAGGCCAATCAGCTGGTGCAGGCCACGGCGCAGGTGGCGCAGCAGGGCGGGGAGGTGATCGGCCGCGTGATCCGCACCATGGATGACATCAACAGCGCTTCCGGCCGCGTGGCGGACATCATCGGCGTCATCGACGGCATCGCCTTCCAGACCAACATCCTGGCGCTGAACGCGGCGGTGGAGGCGGCGCGCGCCGGCGATCAGGGACGCGGCTTTGCCGTGGTGGCCGGCGAGGTGCGCAATCTGGCGCAGCGCAGCGCCAGCGCCGCGCGCGAGGTCAAGCAGTTGATCGACCACTCGGTGGCCAGCATCGCCGCCGGCCAGTCGCTGGTGGCGCAGGCCGGCAGCACCATGGACCAGGTGGTGGACAGCGTGTCACGCGTGACGCACATCATGGCCGCCATCAGCGACGCCTCGCGCGAGCAAAGCACCGGCATCGGCCACGTCAACCAGGCCATTACCGAGATGGACGCCGTCACGCAGCAGAACGCCGCGCTGGTGGAGCAGGCCGCGGCGGCGGCCGGCAGCATGCAGGACCAGGCCAGTCACCTGACCCAGTGCGTGGACCTGTTCCACCTGGCGCCGGCCGGCGCGCCGCGCCGGCGGCCGTTGCTGCTGAGCTGAGTACGGGCCTAGTCGGGCAGATGCCGGTATTGCGCAAGCAATGCCGGTATTTGCTTTTCGCGCAGCAGTTGCGCACAGGCCTGGCGCAGGCTGGCCGCCAGTGTCGGCGTGGCGGCATGCGGCGCCAGGTACAGCACGATGTCGGCCTGGCCGGCCACCAGCAACGGACCAAAGTCGTCCTGCCGCAGCGCGAGATGGCGGATGGCGAAGTCCGTGGTGGCGCGCACACCGGCGATCGCGTCCAGCCGTCCCTGGCGCAGCATGCGCAGGCCTTGTTCGTAGCTGTTGATTTCGTAGCGCTGCAGGCAGGAGAGCACGCGCAGCGCGGAGGAAAAGCTGGCGCTGCGCAGCAGGCCCACCTTGCGACCGCACAGATCGTCCAGCCGGGCGTAGCCCGCGCCGGGCCGGCCAAGCAGGATGATGTCCTCGGTCCCCAGCGAGGCGAGGGGCGGCGGCAGGTCGTGCCGGGTGCTGGCGTCGATGGCCATCATCAGGTCGGCGCCGCCGCTGGTCAGCATGGCGACCGCGCGCGCATAGGGCACGGCCCGCGGCACGATGGGCCGCCCGGTCAGCGACGACAGCTGGCGCGCCAGATCGATGGCCACGCCGCGCAGGCGGCCGGCGGCGTCGTGGCCGGCCCACGGCATCTGGTCGATCACCACCAGCGTCAACGGAGCGTCATGCGCGGCGCTGGGGAGGACGGGCAGGCCGGCCAGCAGCGCGGCGCGGAGAAGATGACGGCGGTTGCGGTTCATGGCGGTCCCCGGGGATGAGCATTCAGTATAGGTGATCGACCGATAAATTAAAAGCGACTATACTCGCCGTATGATTTCCAAAGCACCCAAGAAACCGCTGGTCCGGCGCCTGTCGCCGGAGGAGCGCGAGCAGCAGATCGTCGCCAAGGCCATTGGCTATTTTGCCACGCACGGCTTTTCCGGCGGCACCCGCGAACTGGCCCGCGAGCTCGGCATCACGCAGCCACTGTTATACCGTTATTTTCCCAGCAAGGACGCGCTGGTGGACCGCGTGTTCCAGGTGATCTACCTGTCGCGCTGGAATCCGGAGTGGGACGCCCTGCTGCGCGATCGCGGCCGGCCGCTGGCCCGGCGGCTGCACCTGTTTTACAGGCAGTATGCCAACATGATCCTGCAAAGCGACTGGATCCGCATCTTCATTTTTGCCGGGTTGACGCGCCAGGGCATCAATGATCGCTACCTGGCCGACCTGCGCGCGCGGGTGTTCGACGTGGTGCTGGCCGAGCTGCGCTTCGCGCACGGCGTGGCCGATCCAACGCCGCAACAGTACGAGGATGAAATCGAATTCATCTGGGGCCTGCACGCCGCCATTTTCTACGTCGGCGTGCGCAAATGGGTCTACGGGCTGCCGGTGCCGGAGGACCTGGACCGCCTGGTGGCGCAGAAGCTGGACGTGTTCCTGGCCAGCGCGCCGGGGACGCTCAGAAACTTGCGAAAGGCAACCTAAACCTTGGTATGAGTTTGCATACGAAGGTGCAATTTCAATAAATCTCCCCCGAAATTATATTGAGTCATGCTCAATACAGGAGGAGATATGTTCGTCCAACGTTACAGGAAGCTGTCCGGTTTTCGTACCGGCGCGGTCGAGTGGATGATGCTGGCGTTTGTGGTGGTGCTCAGCGGCCTGCTGATCGCCTACTTTGTCTGGAATGAACGGGGCCTGCTGCTCACCTCCAATATCGAGCGCATGCGGTTGCAGACGCTGATCATCGACGAAAACCTGAGCCACCAGCTGGAGGGCGTGCGCAGTGCGCTGGACAGCGTGCGCGACGCGCTGCGCGGCGGCAGCAGCTGCACCACCGACTGCCGCCGCACGCTGCTGCAGTCGCTCAAGCGCGCCATGCCGGGCGTGCGCGCGCTGTTGGTGCTGGACCGCAAGGGCGACATCGTCATGTCCGACGACGACCTGCGCGACCGCCGCCTGGACGACAGCAACTACACCCGCCGCGTCGAGCACATGCGCGACCCGGACACCCTGTACCTGTCGCAGCCCTACGAGAACACCCCCGGCGTGTTCAACATCAAGCTGTCGCTTGGCCTGGTGGGCCCGGACGGCAAGAACAACGGCGCCGTCAGCGCCATCCTCAATCCCGAGTACTTCGACGCCGTCATGCGCTCGGCCCTGTATGCGCCGGACATGAACAGCGCCATCACCGAGGACAGCGGCCGCCGCATCCTGTTTGTGCCGGCCGATCCGGCCGCCATGCGCAACCCCAGCGCGACCCCCGATCCGTTCTTCGTGCGCCACCAGAGCAGCCACCGCACCGAAACCGTGCTGGATGGCGCGGCGCCCAGCGGCGAACAGCGGCTGGTGGTACAGCGCACCATGTCGCTGCGCGGCCTGGGGCTGGACAAGACGCTGGTGGTCAGCCTGGGACGCAACCAGGCGCTGATCGCCGCCGGCTGGCACAGCATGGCCTGGACCTGCGGCGTGGCCTGGCTGGTGTTCGGCCTGACCGCCAGCGGCGGCCTGATACTGGTGCAGCGGCGCCGCCAGGTGCTGGATGACCTGGCCGCGGCGCGCGAGGAGGAGCAGGCCGCCGCCGCCGAAAAAGTCGAACTGGCGCTCAACGGCGCCAATCTCGGTTTGTGGGAATGGAATATGGTGAGCGACCAGCGCACCGTGGACGGCCGCGCCGCCGCCATGCTGGGCTACACGCTCGATGAGCTGAACACCGGCGTGATCGACTGGCGCGGCATGGTCAAGGCCGACGACATGCCTGGCATGGAGGCGGCGCTGGCCGCGCACCTGGCCGACAGTTCGCGCTCGTTCGAGGCCGAGTACCGCATGCGTCACCGCGCCGGCCACTGGGTGTGGGTGCAGAGCCGGGGCAGGGTGGTGGAGCGGGCGCCGGACGGCCAGCCGCTGCGCATGCTGGGCACGCGCATGGACATCAGCGCGCGCAAGCTGGCGGAGGCGGAAATCGCCCACCTGGCCTTCTATGACGGCCTGACCAACCTGCCCAACCGCCGCCTGCTGCTGGACCGCCTGCACCACGCCATCGCCAAGGCGGCGCGCGGCAACCAGTACGGCGCGGTGCTGTTCGTCGATCTGGACAACTTCAAGTCGCTGAACGACACCATGGGCCATGACATGGGCGACCGCCTGCTGGAGATGGTGGCGTTCCGCCTCAGCGAAGTGACGCGCGAAACCGACACCGTGGCGCGCCTGGGCGGCGACGAATTCGTCATCCTGCTGGAAGACCTGGGCCAGGAGCAGCAGCAGGCCATGGGCAACGCCGCCGCCGTCGCCGGCAAGGTGCTCGATTCGCTCAGCCGCTCGTACACGCTGGACGGCCATGAACTGCGCAGCACCCCGAGCATCGGCGTGGTGCTGTTCGGCGCCGAGCACCACACCATCAACGATCTGCTGCGCCAGGCCGACATGGCGATGTACGAGGCCAAGGCGGCCGGCCGCGCCACCTTCCGCTTCTTCGATCCGCACATGCAGGTGGCGCTGGACGCCTCGGCCACGCTGGAGGCCGACCTGCGCCATGCGCTGCAGCGCGGCGAGCTGCGGCTGTACTACCAGCCGGTGGTGGACAACGGCGGCCGCGTCACCGGCGTCGAGGCGCTGCTGCGCTGGCAGCATCCGCAGCGCGGCCTGATCGGCCCCGGCGAGTTCATTCCGCAGGCCGAGAAGTCGGGCCTGATCGTGGAGCTGGGCGACTGGGTGCTGGAAGCGGCCTGCCGCCAGCTGGTCAGCTGGGCGGGGGTGGCGGACAGCGCGCACCTGACCATGGCGGTCAACGTCAGCGCCCGCCAGTTCCGCCAGCCGGCCTTCGTCGACCAGGTGCTGGCGGTGCTGGACCGCACCGGCGCCGATCCGCGCCTGCTCAAGCTGGAACTGACCGAGAGCATGCTGGCCACCGACATGGACGACGTGATCGCCAAGATGACCACCTTGAAAGCCCACGGCGTCGGCTTTGCGCTGGACGATTTCGGCACCGGCTATTCGTCGCTCAGCTACCTGAAGCTGCTGCCGATCGACCAGCTGAAAATCGACCGCTCCTTCGTGCACGACATGCTGCACACGCGCCACGCCTCCAGCATCGTGCGCGCCATCATCACGCTGGCCTACAGCATGGACCTGGCGGTGGTGGCGGAAGGCGTGGAAACGCGCGAACAGTGGTCGGAGCTGGAGGCGTTCGGCTGCAACGCCTTCCAGGGCTACCTGTTCGGCCACGCCGTGCCGGTGGGCGAGCTGGCTGTACTCCCCGTGGCGAGCACGTTCTGTGCTCCTTCCCTGCTGGAGGCGGACGCTATCCTCGACGCATCGGTCTAAGGAGGCAAAGGCATCATGATCATCCGTCCGCATACCAACTGGTTGCGGATGCTGTTCGTCTGGAACGGCTCCGTTCTGAAAACCATTGTGCCGCAGCTGCTGGTCATCCTGGTGATCAGCGTGGTGGCGGTCGTCACCCGGGGCCATATCTTCGGTGCCCGGGTGCCGCTGGACACGGTGCCGTTCCCGCTGATGGGGGTCAGCCTGGCCATCTTCCTCGCCTTCCGCAACAACGCCGCCTACGCCCGCTACGTCGAGGCGCGGCAGATCTGGGGCCGCATCCTGATCGCCGCGCGCGCGCTGACCTCGCAGGTCGTCAACTACCTGCCGCAGGACGGCGACGGTTTCGAGCGCAAGCTGTTCGTACAGCGCCTGATCGCCTTCGTCTACGCGCTGACGCACCAGTTGCGCAAGACCGATCCGGCCGCCGACCTGGCGCGCTACCTGCCGCCGGAGGAGGCGCGCGAGCTCAGTGGCATGCACTATATCCCGGTGGCGCTGCTGGACCGCCTGCGCCTGATGCTGGCGCGCGCCGGCCGCAAGCGCGGCGACGGCGAACCGCTGCTTTGGCTACTGGACGCCCAGGTCAGCGAACTGGCGGCGGCCGTCGGCGGCTGCGAGCGCATCTCCGGCACGCCGATTCCATTCGCGTATGGCGTGCTGCTGCACCGTACCGTCTACCTGTACTGCTTCCTGCTGCCGTTTGGCCTGGTGGCCGACCTGGGCGCGGCCACGCCGCTGGTGTGCGTATTCGTCGCCTACACGCTGCTGGCGCTGGAGGCCATCGCGCAGGAGATCGCCGAGCCGTTCGGCACCGATCCCAATTGCCTGGCGCTCAACGCCATGACCCGCAATATCGAACGTTCGCTGCGCGAGCAGTGCGGCGACCCCGTGCCGGACGCGCTGCAACCGTGCGACCGCTATAACATCTCATAAAGGAATGAAGCGCATGCTTACCTGTGCCGTGATCACCGTCAGCAACACCCGCACCGCCGCCGATGACGACGCCGGCGATCTGCTGGCCACCTGCCTGCAAGAGGCCGGCCACCGCGTGTTGCGGCGCGAGATCGTGTTTGACAATCGCTACCAACTGCGCCGCGCCTTCAGCGAATGCATCGCCGATCCGCAGATCGACGTGGTGATCAGCAGCGGCGGCACCGGGTTCGCGCGCCACAACGCGGTGCCGGAGGCGGTGGAGGTGCTGTTCGACCAGCCGGTGCCCGGCTTCGGCGAGTTGTTTCGCCAGCTGTCGTTCAATGAGATCGGCGCGGCGGCGATCCAGTCGCGCTGCGTGGCCGGCATTGCCAACGATACGCTGGTTTTCTGCCTGCCCGGTTCCCCCGGCGCCTGCGCGCTGGCGTGGAACCAGATCCTACGGCCGCAGCTGGATCACAGCACCCGTCCCTGCAATTTTGCCTGCCGCGGCTGACTTTTCGCTCCACAGCGGCAGCGCCGCCGCCGGCATCGGCCGGGCGATCAGGTAGCCCTGCGCCAGTTCGCACCCGAGTGCGCGCAACAGCAGGCGATCCTGTTCGCGCTCGATGCCCTCGGCCACCGTGGTCACGCCCATCTCGCGGGCGCTGGCGATGGCGTGGCGCAGCAGGGTTTCCATGTGCGCGCGCTTGCTGGCTTCATGAATCAGGCGGCGGTCCAGTTTCAGCTCGGTGAAGGGGAAGCGCGACAGTTGCAGCAGCGAGGCATGGCCGGCGCCGTAGTCGTCCAGCGCCAGGCCAAAGCCATGCATGCGCAGCTTGATGACAATCCGCAGCGCCGTGGCCAGGTCGGCGATCTCCTCGTGCTCGATGATCTCGAAGGTGATCGCGCGCGTCGGTACGCCGGCGTCGTTGACGGTCTGGATCAGTTGCTCGGCCAGGTGCGGGTCGGCCAGCGACAGCGGCGACAGGTTGATCGAAATCGGCAGCGACAGGCCGTCGGCGCGCCAGTGGCGCCAGTCGTCGAGCGCCATCCGCAGCACCTCGACGGTGAGCACGTCGACCAGGCCGGCGGCTTCCGCCTGCGGCAGGAAGCAGGCCGGCGACAGCAGGCCGTGGCGCGGATGACGCCAGCGCAGCAGTGCCTCGGCGCCGCGCAGCGCGCCGTCGTGCAGCGCGGTCTTGGGCTGGTAATACAGTTCGAACTGGTGGCGCTGCACCGCGTGCAGCACCTCGCCGACATCCGGGCGCGGGGCGTCGGTGTCGCAGCGCGCGCGCGCGGCCAGCGCGGCTTCGGCGCGCCGCGCGGCCGGTGCGCAGGCGTGGACGGCGTCGCGCAGCGCCTGCGCGTCCAGCGGCTTGGGCAGCGCCGTCAGCGCCTCCAGTCCGAGCGCGGCGGCCAGCGTCAGCGCGGCGTCGTGCAGGCGCGCGCTGTGGCGGCTGGCGATCAGTACCGGCAGGCCGGGCTCCAGCATCGACAGCGCCTGCAGCAGGTCGGCGCCGTCCATGTCCGGCAGGTCGAGTTCCATGACCACCAGGTCGGGCGGCGCCGGCAGCGACTCGATCAGTTCCAGCGCGTCGGCGCCGCAGTCGGCCCAGCCGTTGACGACGATGCCGGCCGCGCGGCACTGGCGCATGCTGGCTTGCAGGTCGCCGGCGTTGCCGTCGATGACGACCGCGCGCAGCGCCAGCCCGCCATCGTGGCCATCGTCGCCGTCGCGGACGGCGCGGTCGTGGTGCTGGTCGTAGCTCATGCCAGCACCGCGCGCGGCAGGGCGCGCGGCGCCGGGCCGCCGGCCGGGGCGATCTTGAAGCGCGCCACCGCCTGTTCCAGCTGGCCGGACTGCTCGCGCAGCGCGTGGGCGGCGGCGGCCACCTGCTCGACCAGCGCGGCGTTCTGCTGGGTGCCGTGGTCCATCTGCACCACCGCCTGGCTGCAGGCCAGGATGCCGGCATGCTGCTCGGCGCTGGCGTGCTTGATTTGCGCCATGATCTGCTCGACGCTGGCGACGCTGTCGACGATGGCCTGCATCGCCGATGCCGCCTCGCGCACCTGCTGGTCGCCGGCGCCGGCCTGCTGCACCGCCGCCTGGATCAGCGCGCCGATGTCGCGCGCCGCCTGGGCCGAGCGGTGCGCCAGCTGGCGCACCTCGCCAGCCACCACCGCGAAGCCGCGGCCGGCGTCGCCGGCGCGCGCCGCCTCGACGGCGGCGTTCAATGCCAGGATGTTGGTCTGGAAGGCGATGCCATCGATCAGGCTGATGATGTCGGCCATCTGCGCCGCTGAGCCGCGGATCGCCGCCATGCGCGCGGTGACGGCGGCCACCGCCTGGCCGCCCTTGTCGGCCAGCGTCGAGGCCTGCGCCGCCAGCGCGTTGGCGCGCGCCGCGTGATCGGCGTTCTGCTGCACCGTGGTGGTCAGCTCTTCCATCGCTGCCGCCGTCTCCTGCAGGCTGGAGGCCTGCTGCTCGGTGCGCGCCGACAGGTCCAGGTTGCCGCTGGCGATCTGGCTCGAGGCCGAGGCGATCAGTTCGGTATCGGCGCGCACCCGCGCCACCAGCTGGCTCAGATTGTCGCGCATGTGCTCCATTTCGTACAGCATGCTGGTGCGGTCGCCGGCGCGCAGCGCGATGGCGCGCGTCAGGTCGCCGTCGGCGATGCAGGCGGCGGTGCGCGCGGCCTGGTCCGGCTCGCCGCCCAGATCGCGCCGCAGGCGGCCGATGATGGCGGCCGCCACGCCGGCCGAAATCAGCAGCGCCGCCGCGCCCAGCGCCAGCATCTTCAGGCGGGTGTCGGTGTAGGCGTCGGCCGCCTGCTCGCGCGCCTCGCGCATCAGCGTCACCTCGTTGCCGATCTGCGCCGCCAGCGTCTCGCGGCAGGCCTGCAGCATCGGCTTGACGTGGGTGTTGAGGTAGTCGCGCGCGGCGTCGTCGCGGCCGGCCTGCACCAGCGCGATCAGCTGCTGCTGGCCGCCGCGGTAGTCCTGGTAGGCGGCGCGCACCTTGTCCAGCGCGGCGCGCCCGGCCGGCGTGGTGACGCGCCGGTCCAGTTCGGCGATCTTGGCCTCGGCGTCGCGCCGGTAGCCGTCGATATTGCTGATTTGCTGGGCGCGCACGGCCGGATCGGTGCTGAGCATCAGGTTGCGCAGCGAGACGGCGATGTCGGTCACGCGCAGGCGCACGTCGGTGGCCAGCTCGATCTTGGGCCAGCGGTCGTCGGCCATGGCGGCGGTGGCGGTGTTCAGCTTGGCCTGTTCGGTCAGCCCCAGCACGATGACGGCGGCAAGGAACAGGCAGATCAGGCCAAAGCCTGCCATCAGCAGGCTGGCGACCTTGAGGCGAGCGGTTTTCATGACAGTGTGACCCGGTAGGTTGGCAGGCTGTCAGGATAAGCGCGTTGGCGCCAGCACAATGGCTACAGATGGGCCTTTTGGCGGGGAGCACAGTTGGCCAGCAGCTCGCCGGCCAGCAGGCCCAGCGTGCGCACCGCCGCCTCCACCTCGGCGCTCCACGGGTAGCTGTAGTTGAGACGGATGCAATGCTGATAAGCGTCGTCGGTGGCGAAGATGTTGCCGGCGCCGACGCTGATGCCGCGCTCCTGGGCCCGCGCGTACAGCTCCAGCGCCTGCACCCCGCGCGGCAGGCTGACCCACAGCAGGTAGCCGCCCATCGGCGTGGTCACCTGGGTGCCGCCGGGGAAGAAGCGGCGCACCGCCGCCGCCATGATGCTGGCGTTCTGCGCGTAAGCCTTGCGCAGCTTGCGCAAATGATAATCGTAGCCGTCATTCTTCAGGTACTCGGCGATCGCCAGCTGCGGCAGCGCCGGGGTGTTGAGCGTGTTGAGGAACTTCAGCTTCTCGACCTGCGCGCGGTAGCGCCCCGGCAGCGCCCAGCCGATGCGGTTGGCCGGGCTCAGCGTCTTGGAGAAGGAGTTGCAGTGCAGGACCAGGCCGCGCGTGTCGTAGTTCTTCAGCGCGGTCGGGTGGACGTCGCCGTAGTACAGCTCGTGGTAGACGTCGTTCTCGATCACCGGCACGGCGTGGCGCGCCAGCAGGTCGACCATGGCGCGCTTGCGCTCGTCGCTCATCTGGAAGCCCAGCGGGTTCTGGAAGTTGGGCATGACCATGCACGCCGCCACCCCCTGCTCGACGATGGCGCGCTCCAGCGCCTCCAGGTTGATGCCGTGCACCGGATCGGTGTCGATCTCCACCACCCGCATGCGCATGCGCTCGATCGCCTGCAGCAGCGCGTAATAGGTCGGGGTCTCGACCGCGATGGCGCTGCCGGGCGGCGCCACCGCCTGCAGGCACAGGTTGAGCGCCTCGGTGGCGCCGGTGGTGACGATGATTTCGCCGGCGTCCACCGCCAGGCCGTTTTCCAGGTGGCGGCGGGCAATCTGGCGGATCAGCTCGGGATTGCCGGGGGGCAGGTCGGCGGTCATGCCGAGCTGGCCGGCGCGGCGCGCCATGCTGTTGGCGTACTGGTTGAGGCGGGTCCACGGGAAGCTGGCCGGATCCGGGTAGGGCGAGCCCAGCGGCACGCTGCCCTGGTTGATCGAGCGCAGCGTGGTCAGCACGAACTGGCTGGCGTCCAGCGTCGCGCCGCGCGCCAGGTCGACCGCGCACGGCGGCGCGGCGGCCGCATCACCGGCGCAGGCCTGCACCGCCGGCTTGCGCCGCACGAAATAGCCGGACTGCGGCCGGCTCTCGATCACGCCCTGGCTTTCCAGCAGCAGGAAGGCGCGGATGACGGTCGAGACGCTCAAATTGTGGTGCTGGCTGGTCTGGCGCACCGAGGGAATCTTCTCGCCCTCGCGGATCACCCCCTGCGCGATCTGGCTGGCGATATCGGCGGCCAGCGTCTCATACAATTTCACGGTTGCTCTCCCGCATAGTAATGTGACAAGCGTACCGGAATCGTGGCCTGCGGGACACTATACCTCGGTTTAGGGAGGCCGCACTGCCACCATACAGGGGTATAGGTGCAATAGGAACAAAGGCGGACTATAATCTGAAAAGTTGCCAATATTTAATAAGCAAAATAACCACAAAGGATAGGCATGTTCCGGGTTCCCCGCAGTCCCTATATGTCCGCGCTGCTGATTTTCCTGATGCTGTTGATCTTCGCGATCGACACGCTGTCGCCGCTGGACATGGCGATTGCCGTCATGTACGTGGTGGTGGTGCTGCTGTCGGCCAGCATGTGGGCGCGCCGCGGCGTGCTGCTGGCCAGCGCCGCCTGCCTGGGGCTGACGGTGCTGTCCTACACGCTGACCCACACGGCGGCGTTTTCCGCCGCCGCCTCCGGCCGCCTGCTGGTCGGCCTGCTGGCCATCGTGGTCACCACCGCGCTGGTGCTGCGCGGCCAGGCCGCCACCAATGAGTTGCTGGCGCGCGAGGACGCGCTGCGCCGCAGCGAGGCCTTCCTGGCCGGCACCCAGCGCATCAGCAAGACCGGCAGCTTCAGCTTCAAGACCCCCGGCGGCGCCATGCACTGGTCGGACGAGGCGGCCCGCATCTACGGCTATCCGCTGGACGTGGAGCCGACGCTGGAGCGCATCCTGGCCCACACGGCGCCGGAGGACCGGCACATCGTGCAGGCGGCGATCGACCAGTCGCTGCGCTGCGAGGGCGACATCGACATCCGCCACCGGCTGCTGATGCCGGACGGCGAGCTCAAATACGTGCACGTGCTGTCGCGCCCGCGGCACAACAAGGACGGCGACTGCGAATACCTGGGCGCGCTGACCGACGTCACGGCGGCGGTGCTGGCCGAGCAGGCGCTGCACCGCTCGCAGGTGCAGCTGGCGCACGCCACCCGCGTCACCATGCTGGGCGAGCTGGCGGCGTCGATCGCGCACGAGGTCAACCAGCCGCTGGCGGCCATTTCCACCAACGGCGAGGCCTGCCTGCGCTGGCTCAACCGCCCGCAGCCGGAGCTGGACGAGGCCCGCGCCACCGTCAAGAGCATCCTCGACGCCAGCGCCCGCGCCACCGGCGTCATCAAGCGCATCCGCGCGCTGGCGCGGCGCAGCGACCCGACCTACACCCCGCTCGACCTGCGCGCGGTGGTGGAGGAGAGCGTCGACATGGTGCGGCGCGAGCTCAACAACCACCACGTGGCGCTGATGCTGGGCCTGGCCCCGGACCTGCCGCCGGTCAACGGCGACCGCGTGCAGCTGCAGCAGGTGTTCATCAACCTGCTGATGAACGCGATCCAGGCGATGGCGGCGTGCCGCCCCGGCCAGGCGGTGCTGACGGTGCAGACCCAGCGCAGCGCCGACGGCGACGGCGCGGTCCAGGTCAGCGTCAGCGATTCCGGTCCCGGCATCCCGGCCAGCGCCGTGCCGCGCCTGTTCGAGGCGTTTTACAGCACCAAGGAGGACGGCATGGGCATGGGCCTGCCGATCTGCCGCTCGATCATTGAAACCCACGGCGGCCGCATCTGGGTCAAGCAACCCGCCCCGGACAGCCCGGTCGCCGGCGCCACCATTCTTTTCACGCTGCCTGTCCATGAACCAGATTGATTATTCCGACGCCCTGGTCTACATCGTCGACGACGAGGCGCCGCTGCGCGACGCCATCTCCAGCCTGCTGCGCTCGGTCGGCATGCAGGTGGAAAGCTTCCCCTCGGTGGCCGCCTTCATGGCCGCGCCGCGCCGCGAGCTGACCAGCTGCCTGCTGCTGGACGTGCGGCTGCAGGGCGTCAGCGGGCTGGATTTCCAGGCCGAACTCAACCGTGACGGCGTGGCGCTGCCGATCATCTTCATGACCGGCCACGGCGACATCCCGATGTCGGTGCGGGCGATGAAGGCCGGCGCGGTCGATTTCCTGGCCAAGCCGTTCCGCGACCAGGACCTGCTGGACGCCATCCACGCGGCGCTGGCGGCCGACCAGGAGCGGCGCCAGCGCGACCAGGCGCTCAACGGCCTGACCGCGCGCTACGCCACGCTGACGCCGCGCGAGCGCGAAATCATGGCGCTGGCCGCGCGCGGGCTGATGAACAAGCAGATCGCCGGCGAGGTCGGCACCAGCGAAATCACCGTCAAGATCCACCGCGGCAACGCCATGCGCAAGATGCAGGCCAAGACCTTCGCCGACCTGGTGCGCATGGCCGAGGCCCTCGGGCTGGCCGTCGAGGGCCGGGGTTAGCCCACCTATACCCTTGTATAATTTTCTCAACCCGCGCTGAACGGTATTGTTCTCCCATGCGCTGGACGGCCGCGAGCTGCCGTCCGAACCAGGGAGTCACCAGTGTCAGATCCGGATCCACATTTTTCCAATATCGCCATCGTCGACGACGATGAGTCCGTGCGCGTGGGGCTGCGCAGCCTGCTGCGCTCCTACGGCTACGAAGCCCACGCCTACGATTCGGCGCTGGCCCTGCTGGCCTCCGGCGCGCTCGGCGATTACCACTGCATCGTCACCGACCTGCAGATGCCGGGCATGAGCGGCATCGAGCTGCTGGAGCAGCTGCGCCGCGACGGCAACCGCCTGCCGCTGATCCTGATGACGGCCTTCCCCGAGGCCAACCTGTGCAAGCGCGCCTTGCAAAATGGCGCATCTTGCTTTTTGAGCAAGCCTTTCGAGGCCAACGAATTGCTGCGGTGCCTGAACCAGGCCAGCGGCAGCTTCCCGACCCACGCCGAGGAGTAATCCATGAAACCTATCGCCAGCAGTAGCAAGTCGCGTCGTCTCATCTATGTGTTGCTGCTGCTGGTGATCGTGGCCAGCGTCACGCTCTCGCTGGTGATGGAGCGCACCGCGCACAACATCCGCCGCAACGAAACCCCGCTGCTGAACCGCACCATCCCGCAGATGCGCTACCTGGGCGATTTCGAGAGCGCGCTGCTGCGCTACCAGCTGGCGCTGGACAAACGCTTCACCAATTCGATCACGCCGGGCCGCTTCCAGTTCCTGGAGGCGATGGGCCGCGGCGAGCTCGATGCCACCCTTGCGCAACTGCGTCCCAGCCTGGGCGATGGCCCGGAGCTGGGTGCACTGCGCGACGGCTACCAGCGCATCATCGCGCTGACGCCGGAATTCGAGCGCCAGGTCGACCGCGACCCGGCCGCCGCGCGCGCCGTGCTGATCCGCATGAACGACGAGGTCAAGCAGTTGCGCCTGCGTCTCGACGGCCTGCAGCAAAGCGTCGAGGACGCGATCTACGACAACGGCACCATGGCCAACCGCGCGATCGGCTGGATCACCGGCCTGGTGCACGTGTTCGACGTGCTGGCGCTGGTCACCTGCCTGTTCATGCTGTACCACGTGCGGGCCCGGGTGCGGGTGGAGGACGAACTGAGCCACCAGGCGCGCCACGACCCGCTCACCGGCCTGGCGCACCGCCGCAGCTTCGAGGCGCGCCTGGCCACGCTGCCGCCGGCGCCGCACGTGGTGGTGCTGGGCACGATCGACCGCTTCTCGCGCATCATCGGCGGCTTTGGCCACGCCTTCGGCGACCGCGTGATGATCGGCCTGGCCGAGCGCATCCGCGGCGCCGCCGAGCGCAACGGCGGCGAGGTGTTCCGCCTGGACGGCGCCAACTTCGCCATCCTGTACCAGATGGAGTGCAGCGACCTGGCGCTGGCCGACGCGCTGTCGGTGCTGCGCGACGAGGTGCGCAACCCGTACGACTGCGAGGGCCACGAGATCTACACCACGCTGAGCCTGGGCGCGGTGGCCTATCCGCAGCACGGCGCCAACCCGGACGCGCTGCTGCGCAACGCCGACGCCGCGCTGCAGGCGGCGCGCAAGGCCGGCGGCGACCGCCTGGAAATCTATTCGCAGCAGCTCAACGCCGAAGCCGGCGAACGGCTGGACATGGAGGCGCTGCTGCGCCACGCGGTCGAGCGCGACGAGCTGGAGCTGCATTACCAGCCGCAGCAGGCGCTGACCGACGGCGGCCTGATCGGCTTCGAGGCGCTGCTGCGCTGGCGCCGCCTGGGCAAGCTGATCTCGCCGGCCGAGTTCATCCCGCTGGCCGAGGAGTCGGGCCTGATCGTCGGCATCGGCAGCTGGGTGCTGGAGGAGGCCTGCCGCCAGATCAGCGTGTGGCAGGCCGAAACCGGCCAGCGGGTGTCGGTGGCGGTCAACATCTCGCCGCGCCAGTTCGCCGCGCCGGGCTTCCTGGCGCACCTGGAAAACCTGCTGGCCAGCACCCACGTCGACCCCTCCTGCCTGGAGCTGGAGATCACCGAGAGCGTGATGGTGGAAGACGCCGAGAGCGCGATCGCGCTGCTGCACCGGCTGCGCGCGCTGGGCCTGAAGCTGGCCATCGACGATTTCGGTACCGGCTATTCCAGCCTGGCCTACCTGTCGCGCTTCCCGATCGACAAGCTGAAGATCGACCAGTCGTTCGTGCGCAATATGCACGTCAGCCAGCAGAGCGCCATCGTCCAGGCCACCATCAGCCTGGGCCACGCGCTCGGCCTGACCGTGATCGCCGAGGGCGTGGAGTCGGAAACCCAGCGCGCCATGCTGAGCGGCTGGCGCTGCGACGAGATCCAGGGGTATTACTACAGCCGTCCGCTGCCGGCGGCGTCGGCGCTGAATTTTCTCGAAGGGAGCCTGCAGCTGCAGGCCGCATAAAAACAGCACTAGCTTAGGAGATGGCCATGAACTGGTTCCGCAACCTGAAGATCGCGAAAAAACTGCAAGTGGTGGTGGCCGCCGTGCTGGCCATGATGATGGCGCTGGGCGTGTTCTCGGTGTTCCAGCTGTATGAGCTGGACCGCGTGACCAACCAGATCGACCACCGCTGGGCGCCGGGCGTGCGCAACGCGCTGGACATCAAGTACGGCCTGACCCGCTTCCGCACCTTCGAGCTGTTCCACGTGGTCTCGACCGAGCCGGACATCCTGCGCAAGTACGAGCAGGACATGGAAAGCCAGATGCAACAGGTGCAAGCCGCGCTGGCCGCCTACGCGGCGCAGCCGCGCAGCGACGCCGAGATGGCCATCGTCGCCCAACTGCAGGCGTCGCTGAACGCCTACCGCGGCGCGGTGCGCCAGGTGGTGGCGCTGTCGCGCCGCGGCGACGACGTGGCGGCGCTGGCGGTGGTGCGCGGCGAATCGCGCAAGTACGACTTCGAGGCGATGGCGCTGATCGACAAGCTGGTGTCGATCAACGAGACCGGCAGCGCCCAGGCGGCGCAGTCGGCCGACCAGACCTACCGCCACGCGCGCCACCTGATCTTCGGCTGCATGGCCGGCGCGCTGGTGCTGGGCCTGCTGCTGGCCGGCCGCGTGGCGCGCCTGATCTCGGTGCCGCTGGCGCGCGCGGTCGAGGTGGCGCGCCGCGTCGCCGACGGCGACCTGCGGGTGGACGCGGCCGGCGCCGGCCGCGATGAGACCGCCGAGCTGCTGCGCGCCATGCAGCAGATGAGCGTCAACCTGCAGCGCATGGTGACCCAGGTGCGCGGCGGCACCGACACCATCGCCAGCGCGGCGTCGCAGATGGCGGCCGGCACCGGCGACCTGGCCCAGCGCACCGAGGGCCAGGCGGCGACGCTGGAGGAAACCGCCGCCACCGTCGAGCAACTCAGCACCACCGTCGCCCACAACGCCGACAAGGCCGAGCAGGCCCACAAGCTGATGGCGCAGACCGCCATGGTGGCGCGCGAGGCCGAGGGCGCGGTATCGGCGGTGACCGCCACCATGGAACGCATCAGCGCCTCGTCGCGCCGCATCGGCGACATCATCGGCCTGATGGACGGCATCGCCTTCCAGACCAATCTGCTGGCGCTGAACGCGGCGGTGGAGGCGGCGCGCGCCGGTGAACATGGCCGCGGCTTTGCCGTGGTGGCCGGCGAGGTGCGCGCGCTGGCCCAGCGCAGCGCGCAGTCGGCCAGGGAAATCAAGGAACTGATCACGCAGTCGCTGGCCGAGGTGCGCGGCGGCGGCCAGACCGTCAAGGACGCCAGCGCCACCATCGACGACGTGGTGGGCGGCGTGCTGCGCGGCGCCACGCTGATGGCTGACATCAGCGCCGGCACCCGCGAGCAGAGCATCGGCCTGCAACTGGTCAACCGCACGCTGGCCGCGATGGACAGCGTGACCCAGCAGAACGCCGCGCTGGTGGAGGAATCGCTGGCCGCCATCGTCTCGCTGCAGGAACAGGCCGAGCGCCTGGCGCGCAGCGCCAGCGTGTTCAAGCTGGCCGCCGACCAGCGCCAGGAGGCCAAGGTGATCGACGTGCCGGTGGTGGTGACCATGAAGCCGCGCCAGCGGCCGGCGGCGGCGCGCGGCGGCATGAACTACGTCGCCGGGCTGGTCTGACGCGACTGGCCGGGTTTGCTGTATGCTGGCGGCTTTTCCAGTCGGAGCATACAGCCATGCGGCGTCTCTTTCTTCTTCTCGTATGGATGCTGGGCGCGGCGGCCGCGCAGGGCGCCCACGCCGCCCAGGTGGCCGGCACCGTGGTGCAGGCCAGCGGCCCGCTCAGCGCGCGTTCGCCGTCCGGCGCGGTCAAGCCGCTGCGGGCGCTGTCCGAGGTGGAAAGCGGCGACACGCTGATCACCGCCGCCGATACCTATGCGCTGGTGCGCTTCATCGACAACAGCGAACTGGCGCTCAAGCCGTCGACCACGCTGACCATCGAGCAGTTTGCCTTTGACGGCGCGCAGCCGGCCGCCGACCGCGCCGCCTTCACGCTGGTCAAGGGCGGGCTGCGCTCGGTGAGCGGCCTGCTGGGCAAGCGCAGCAAGGAAAAGTTCGCCATCCGCACGCCCAGCGCCACCATCGGCATCCGCGGCACCACCTTCTTCCTGGAGTACCTGACGGCGGCGGCCGACGGCCTGGCGCCCGGCCTGCACGTGCACGTGAGCGCCGGCGGCCTGTCCATCGTCAACGGCGCCGGCGAGTTCCGCTACGACCCGGGGCAGTTCGGCTACATCCGCGACGCCCAATCCAGGCCGGTCAAGATGTTCGCCAATCCGGGCCTGCGCTTTGCCCCGCCGGCGTCGTTCGGCGAGGCCGACACGCTCACGCCGTAGGGGCCACCTCCACCACCACCTTGCCGCTGGCGCTGCGCGCGCTGAGGGCGCGGTGGGCGGCGCTGACGCTGTCCGCCGTCAGCGTGTAGCGCACCGGGTCCAGCAGCACCCGCAGCTGGCCGGCGGCGGCCAGCGCGCTGGCCTGGCGCAGGATCTCGCCGTGGTGGGCGCGGCCCTCGCCGGTCAGCAGCGGCAGCAGCGTGAACACGCCGGAATAGGTGGCGGCGCGGAACGACAGCGGCGCCAGCGCGTGCGTGCCCCAGCCCAGGCAGCTGACCACGTGGCCGGTGTAGCGGCGCGCGGCGCGGAACGAGGCGTCCAGCACCGCGCCGCCAACGGTGTCGTAGACGATGTCGTAACCGTCGCCGGCATAGTCCTCGACCGGCGTGTCGCGGTCGATGAAGGTGGCGCCCAGGCTTTCGATGGTGGCGCGCTGGGCGGCGCTGCCGGTGGCCGACACGCGCGCGCCGCGCGCCAGCGCCAGTTGCACCGCCATGTGGCCGACGCCGCCGGCGCCGCCGTGCACCAGCACCGTCATGCCGGGCGCCACGCGGGCGCGGTCCACCAGGCCTTCCCAGGCGGTGATGAAGATCAGCGGCAGCGCCGCCGCCTCGCGCATGGTCAGCCGCGCCGGCATGGGCGCCAGCAGGCGCGCGTCCACCGCCACGTAGTCGGACAGCGAACCGGCCACGCCGCCGACGCCGCCGGTCATGCCGTAGACGCGGTCGCCCGGCGCGTAGCCCTGCACGCCGGCGCCGACGCTGTCGACCACGCCGGCCAGGTCGATGCCCGGCACCGCCGGCAGCACCGCCTGCGCGTGGCCGGCCTGGCCGGCGGCGATCTTGGTGTCCAGCGGATTGACGCCGCTGGCGTGAACGCGCACCAGCACTTGGCCTGGCCCGGCGGCCGGACGTGCGATATCCTGCAGGGTGAGCGGGGCGCCGAAGGCGCTTAAAACGATGGCTTGCATGATGACTCCCGTGATTGAATGATGGCGCCATTGTGGCGTGGCGCGGCGCCGGGAAAAACGGGGCAAGCCGGGATGCAGTATCCTGCAAGCGTGAATAATCGGGAGGCGGCGGATGGACAGGCTGGATGCATTGAAGGTGTTTTGCGCGGTGGTCGATGCCGGCGGCTTCAGCCGCGCCGCCGCCAGGCTGGGCATCTCGACCTCGTCGGTGACGCACCAGGTCGGCCTGCTGGAGGCGCACTTCGGCGTCAGGCTGCTGGCCCGCACCACGCGCAGCATGTCGCTGACCGAGGAGGGCCGGCGCTGCCTGGAGCAGGCGCGCCGGCTGCTGGACGAGATGGACGCACTGGAATCGAGCCTGAGCGACGCGCTGAGCGCGCCGCGCGGCAGCCTGCGGGTCGACATGCCGGCCATCGTGGCGCGCGAGTACGTGGCGCCGGCGCTGCCGCGCTTCCTGGCCGCCCACCCGGAACTGAGCGTGCGCCTGAGCGCCAACGACCGCCTGATCGACATGGTGGACGAGGGCGTGGACGTGATGCTGCGCATTGGCGAGCTGGCCGATTCCTCGCTGGTGGGCCGCGGCATTTTCCGCAACCGCTACATCTGCTGCGCGGCGCCCGACTTCATCGCCCGCCACGGCCGCCCGCAGCACCCGGATGAGCTGGACCGGCTGCCGTGCCTGAATTTCGTCTACCCGCGCGCGCGCCAGATCCGGCCCTGGGCCTTCCAGCAGGACGGCCAGCCGTTCACCTCCACGCCGCGCGGCGCGGTGGCGATGGACCACGTGGAGTCGCTGATTGAAATGGCGGTGCGCGGCGGCGGCATCGTCCAGCATCTGACGCTGTCGCTGGCGGCGCCGCTGCGCAGCGGCGCGCTGGTGCCGCTGCTGGAGCCGTGGCAGGCGGACGGCCCGGACCTGGCGGTGCTGTACCCGCAGCGCCACCAGCGCGCCGCGCGCATCAAGGTGTTTGTCGACTTTGTCGAGGCGCTGTTCAGAGACGCCGCGGCTTCTTCGCGGCCATCGGCTTGATGCTGGCCGCGCAGTCGCCGCACAAGCCGTACAGCGACAGCGAGTGCTGGTGCAGCACGAAATTGCGCTCGGCCGCCACCGCCTCCTGGCGCTGCTCGATCGCGTGGTCGAAGAACTCCTCCATTTTGCCGCAGTTGGTGCAGATCAGGTGGTCGTGGTGGCCGCCTTCGTTCAGCTCGAACACCGAGGCCACCGCCTCGAACTGGCGGCGGATCAGGATGCCGGCGTCGGCGAACTGCATCAGCACGCGGTAGACGGTGGCCAGGCCCATGTCGATGTGCTCGTCGTGCAGCAGGCGGTAGACGTCGTCCGCGCTCAGGTGCTTGCTCTTCGACTCCTGGAACAATTGCAGGATGCGGAGGCGGGGCAGGGTGGCCTTCAGGCCGAGCTTGCGCAGTTCTTGCGGGATATCCATGCGACTCCAGAATGATAATGATTCCTATTCTCACATGTTAGCGGATATTTGTATCATCGGCAATGCACGATTGTTCAGTCGCGCGATTTTTTGTGCTAGACAAAGCTATAATCCAGCCACCTTCAATTTGTGACGTTCGGCTGTGATTCCTCCATTCCTGCAAGGCGGCGGCCAACTCGCGCACATCATCGCTGCCCACGACTGGAGCAAGACCCCGCTGGGGCCGATGGCGCGCTGGCCGCAGTCGCTGAAAACCACCATCGCGCTGATCCTGCGCTCGCCCGTACCGCTGGTCACGCTGTGGGGCCACGAGGGCGTGATGATCTACAACGACGCCTACGCGGTGTTTGCCGCCAGCCGCCATCCGGCGTCGCTGGGCGCCAATGTGCGCGAGGCCTGGCCGGAGGTGGCCGAGTTCAACGACCACGTGATCAAGGTCGGCCTGGCCGGCGAGACGCTGGCCTATGTCGACCAGGAGCTGACGCTGCACCGCTCCGGCCGGCCGGAGCAGGTGTGGATGAATCTCGACTACTCGCCGATCGTCGACGAGGACGGCACGCCGGTGGGCGTGATGGTGGTGGTGATCGAAACCACCGCCAAGGTCAAGGCTGAACAGGCGCTGCGCGAGGAGAGCGAACGCCTGCGCGCCAGCGAAACCACCTTCCGCACGCTGGCGCAGTCGATGCCGATCCAGGTCTGGACCTCGGGCGCCGACGGCATCGTCGACTGGTTCAACGACCAGGTGTACCGCTACAGCGGCACACCGCCGGGAGCGCTGGACCGCGAACGCTGGCGCCAGATGTTGCACACGGAGGACCGCGACGCCGCCGCCGCCCAGTGGTGGGACGCCATCGCCGCCGGCCGCACCTACGAACACGAGTTCCGCATCCGCCGCGCCGACGGCGCCTGGCGCTGGCACCTGGTGCGCGCGCTGCCGATCGTCGATGAACACGGCACGGTGCGCGGCTGGGTCGGCACCAACACCGACATCCAGGACCAGAAGTCCACCGCCGCCATGCTGCAGCGGCAGGTGGCCGAGCGCACCGCCGAGCGTGACCGCATGTGGCAGTACTCGACCGACGTCATGATGGTGACCGACCTGCAGGGCTGGATCAAGTCGGTCAACCCGGCCTTCACCCGCCTGCTGGGCTGGGAGGCGGCCGAGGTGCTGGGCACCTCGGTGTACACGCTGGTGCATCCGGACGATCTGCCGGCGTCGATGGCGGAGATGGACTCGCTGGCCAGCGGCGCCACCACCTTCCGCTTCGAGAACCGCACCGCGCGCAAGGGCGGCGGCTACGCCATCCTGTCGTGGACGGCGGCGCCGGACGCGCGCTATGTGCACGCCGTCGGCCGCGACATGACGGCCGAACGCGCGGCGGCGGAGGAGGTCAAGCGCACGGCGGCGGCGCTGCAGCAGTCGCAGAAGATGGAGGCGATCGGCAAGCTGACCGGCGGCGTGGCGCATGACTTCAACAATCTGCTGCAGGTCATCTCCGGCAACCTGCAGCTGCTGGCCGGCGACGTGGCCGGCAATCCGCGCGCCGAGCGGCGGCTGGACAACGCGCTGGCCGGCGTCACGCGCGGCGCGCGCCTGGCCAGCTACCTGCTGGCCTTCGGCCGCCGCCAGGCGCTGGATCCGCGCGTGGTCAAGATCGGCCGCTTCATCGCCGGCATGGAGGACATGCTGCGCCGCAGCCTGGGCGAGGAGATCGAGGTGGAGATGGTGATCTCCGGCGGCCTGTGGAACACGCTGGTGGACACCACGCAGGTGGAGAACGCGGTGCTCAACCTGTGCATCAACGCGCGCGACGCGATGGACGGCGCCGGCAAGCTGACCATCGAGGTCGGCAACGCCCACCTGGACGACGCCTACGCCGCCGCCCATCCCGAACTGCAGCCCGGCCAGTACGTGATGATCGCCGTCAGCGACACCGGCAGCGGCATGACGCCGGAGGTGCTGGAGCAGGCCTTCGACCCGTTCTTCTCCACCAAGCCGGAAGGCAAGGGCAGCGGCCTGGGACTGTCGATGGTGTATGGCTTCGCGCGCCAGTCGGGCGGCCACGTCAAGATTTACAGCGAGCCTGGCAGCGGCACCACCGTCAAGCTGTACCTGCCGCGCTCGATGGAGGCCGAGGACGCGGCGCTGCCGCCCGAGGCGCGCGCCGTCATCGGCGGCAGGGAGACCATCCTGGTGGCCGAGGACGACGAGGGCGTGCGCGCCACCGTGGTCGAGCTGCTGAGCGAACTGGGTTACCAGGTGCTGAAGGCCAGCGACGCCGCCGGCGCCCTGAACATCATCGACAGCGGCATCCACATCGACCTGCTGTTCACCGACGTGGTGATGCCCGGGCCGTTGCGCAGTCCCGACCTGGCGCGCAAGGCGCGCGAGCGCCAACCCGGCATCGCGGTGCTGTTCACCTCCGGCTACACCGAGAACGCCATCGTCCACGGCGGCCGGCTGGACGCCGGCGTCGACCTGTTGGGCAAGCCGTACACGCGCGAGGCGCTGGCGCGCAAGATTCGCCACGTGCTGGCCAACCGCCAGCAGCATGCGCAGCTGGCGGCGCCGGCAGCTGCAGCGGCGGCAGCGGCAGCGGCATTGGCACCGGCCGCCTTGCCGGTCACGGCCGCCGCCGCCGCCGCCGCGCCGGCGCCGGGCGCGGCGCGCATCCTGCTGGTGGAGGACGAGCCGGAACTGCGCGACACCACCGCCGAGCTGCTGCAATTGCTGGGCCACCAGGTCCACGCGGCCGGCGACGCCGCCGGCGCGCTGGCGCTGCTGGCCGCCCACCCGCTCGACATCCTGCTGACCGATATCTCGCTGCCCGACATGTCCGGCGAACTGCTGGCGGCGCGGGCGCGCGCCCTGCATCCGGCGCTGCGCATCATTTACGCCAGCGGCCAGTACCCCGGCGCGCCGCTGGAAGGGGCGCAGGTTTTATTGAAACCTTATAGCATCGACAAGCTGATGCAGGCATTGGCGCCCCAGTAAGATGATGCAAAAAATAACATAACCGTTATCACACCTGTATCAAAAGTGTGATTTTTGGAGAGAATTGTTGGTACATTGCTCTAAAGTATCGACAGTTGCTTTAATGCAGTATAAAGTGCTGTTGTCCGATCAGTTCTTCGGACCGGCACCCCAGCCTTGTGCCCTCGCGCGCCTCCAGCGGCTCCCTTAGCCGGCCTGAGGCCGAACACTCTTCCCACCACGTCTCAAGACCAGACGCCGCCGCGTGCAGCCAGCGTGCGCGGCCGCGTGCCGTCCGGTAGTGGGGTTGCCGATGCAGATAACAGGAATCGTATGACCAACACCTTCGCGCCGACACACCGGGCCTCGCTGGCCACCGTCATGATGCTGAGCTGCTGTGCAGCCCTGGCAGGCGAGCCTGCGGACGCGGCGGAGGCGGACACCGGGCCGCGCTGGACCTTCGGCGGCTTCGGCACGCTGGGCGTGGCGCGCAGCAATGCCGATCAGGCCGACTTCACCGCCAACGACCTCAGTCCCGGCGCGGTGGGCTACAGCCGCCGCTGGAGCCCGACGGTGGATAGCCGCGTCGGCGTGCAGGCCGGCGTGGACCTGAACAGCGCCTGGTCGGCGGTGGTGCAACTGGTCTCGGAGCGCACACTGCGCAACCATTACACGCCATCGGTGGAATGGGCCTATTTGCAGTACCGGGCGACGCCGGACCTGTCGCTGCGCGCCGGCCGCATCACGCTGCCGCTGTTCCTGACCGGCGACTACCGCAAGGCCGGCTACGCACTGCCGTGGGTGCGGCCGCCGGTGGAGGTGTATGGCGCGATTCCGCTGTCAAGCAGCGATGGCGTCGATGTCAGCTACCGCTGGCAGGTCGGCAGGACCAATAACGTCACTCAATTGTTCTACGGCCGCGCCGACGTGCCGGCCACGCCGGGCACGCGCGCGCAGGCGCATGGCCTGAGCGGCGTCTCGCACACCGCCACCACCGGCGCGCTGACGCTGCGCGCCAGCGTGCTGCGCGCGCACCTGAGCGTGGACTTCCCCCGGCCGCTGTTCGACGGCCTGCGCGGCTTCGGCGCGCAAGGCCAGGCGCTGGCCGACGAATATGAGCTGGACCCCAAGCATGCCTGGGTCGCCACGCTGGGCTTCAACTACGATCCGGGCCGCTGGTTCGCCATGGGCGAGATCGCGCGCCTGAATGCCCACTCCTTCCTGGGCGACAAGACCGTGGCCTACGTCAGCAGCGGCTACCGTCACGGCGACCTGACGCCCTACCTGACCTACGCGGTGTCGCGCCCGAATGTGCCGAACCGCGTGGCGGGCCTGGACCTGGACGGCCAGAGCGCGCAGCGCGCGGCGGCCGGCGCCCAGCTGAACGGCGGCCTGAATCAGCTGCTGGCGGCGATCCCGCGCCAGAACTCCATCAGCGCCGGCGTGCGCTGGGACTTCCATTCCGGTTACGCGCTCAAGCTGCAGTACGACCGCATCCTGCCGCTGCAAGGCTCGACCGGCACCTTCATCAACGTGCAACCGGGCTTCCGCGCCGGCCAGCCGGTGGGCGTCGTCAGCGCCGCGCTGGACTTCGTGTTCTGATCATGATGAAGCCACTTGTCCGCCTTTGCTGGTGTCTCGCGTTGTGCCTGCAGTGCCTGCTTTGGGGCGGCGCCGCCGATGCCGCCGAGTTCGTGGTTGTCGTTTCGGCCAGGAACCCGGTCAGCAGCCTGCGCGCAGACCAGGTGGCGGCGATCTTCCTTGGCCAGAGCGGCCGCTTCCCCGGCGGCGCGGAGGCGGTGGCGCTCGACCTGCCGGTCGGCAGCGCGCTGCGCGACGACTTCTACACCACGGTGGCGGCGCGCACGCCGGCGCTGATGAAAGCTTACTGGACCAAGATGGTGTTCACCGGCCGCGGCCACCCGCCGCGCGAGCTGGCCAGCAGCGCCGCCGCGCGCAAGCTGGTGGCCGACAATCCGGCCATGATCGCCTACATCGACAAGTCGGCGCTGGATGCCAGCGTCAAAGCCATACAGGTGACGCCATGACCCCGGCCCGGGAAACCCTGCCCACGCGCTGGCTGCGGCGCGGGCTCGACACGCACGTGTCGCTGCCGCTGTTCGCGCTGCTGCTGCTGGTGGCGATCTGGCTGGTGACCTTCCACGAAATCGACACCGAGCGCGAACACGCGCAGCAAACCGCCGCCGACTCGCTGCAGGAGATGCTGGGCACCTACGAGGCGCAGGTGGCGCGCAGCATCGACGGCATCGACCAGACGCTGCGCATGCTGAAGTACGCGGTCGAGCGCAAGGGCGCGCTGGGCGCCTTGCCGGAGCTGGGCCGCCAGGGGCTGCTGCCGCCGGGCGTGGTGTTCGTGGTCAGCATCGTCGACCAGCAGGGCATGACGGTGGCCAGCCACCCGCGCGCGCTGTCGATTTCGGTGGCCGACCAGGCCTACTTCCGGTTCCACCAGGAGCATGACAGCGGCGCCACCTTCGTCAGCCCGGCGCTGCGCGACGCCGCCAACAGCGACTGGCACCTGCACTTCACGCGCCGGCTGGACGACGCCGACGGCAATTTCGCCGGCATCGTCATCGTCGAAACCGATCCGGCCTATTTCACCAGCAGCTATGAGCGCAGCCGCCTGGGCGAGCGCGGCATGCTGGGCCTGGTGGGCACCGACGGCGTGGTGCGCGCGCTGCGCACCGGCGACAAGATCTCCTTCGGCCAGCGCCTTGGCACCGCCGAGGGCGAGATCGACAACCAGATCGGCGGCCGTTACAGCGGCCTGCGCGAGCTGCACGGCATCGCCCTCAACGTGCTGGTGGGGCTGGACGAGCGCGAACTGATGGCCGGCTTCGAGCGCCAGCGGCGCGACCGGCTGTGGGAGGGCGCGGTGCTCAGCGCCGGCCTGGTGTTCATCACCGCGCTGGCCTGGCTGTGGTCGTGGCAGGGCGCGCGCACCCGCGCGCGCATGCGGCGCGCGCAGGAAACCTACGCGGCGGCGTCGGCCGCCAGCCTGGACGCTTTCTTCGTCATGCGCGAGGTGCGCGACGGCGCCGGCGCCATCACCGATTTCCGCATCGTCGACGCCAATCCGCGCGCCGAACAGATGACCGGCACCAGCAAGCAGGCGCTGTGCCACACCACCTTGTGCCAGCTGATTCCGGACGCCCGCCACAACGGCATGCTGCGCCACCTGATCCAGGTGATCGAGGCCGGCGGCATGCACGAACAGGAATGGCAGAACACCGTGCCGCAGCTGCGCGCGCGCTGGCTGCACCAGCAGGTGGTGGCGGTGGAGGGCGGCATCGTCGCCATCGTGCGCGACATCTCGGAGCGCAAGCTGGCCGAGGAGCGCATGCTGCACCTGGCGCACCACGACACCCTGACCGGCCTGCCGAACCGCAGCCTGATCGCCGACCGTCTCGATCACACCATCTCGCACGCGCGCCGCAATGGCGGCGCGGTGCTGGTGGCCTTCATCGACCTCGATGGCTTCAAGCTGGTCAACGATGGCCTGGGCCACAACGCCGGCGACGAGCTGCTCAAGGTGGTGGCCGAGCGCATGTCCGGCTGCCTGCGCGCCAGCGACACCGTCGGCCGTTTCGGCGGCGACGAATTCGTGCTGCTGCTCGACGAGCCGGGCTCGGTGGTGGACGCGGCGCCGGTGCTGGAGCGGGTGCGCGAGGCGGTGCTGCAGTCGATCAGCGTCAGCGGCCAGGAGGTGCAGGTCAGCTGCAGCATCGGCGTGGCGGTCTATCCCAACGACGGCGGCGACGCCGGCACGCTGCTGATGAACGCCGACGCCGCCATGTACCGCGCCAAGGAACTGGGCAAGAACAACATCCAGTTCTACACCCGCGAGATGAACGCCAGCATCGAGGAAAAGCTGGTGCTGCTGGAAGGCCTGCGCGGCGCGCTGGACGACGGCCAGTTGCGCCTGGTCTACCAGCCCAAGGTCGACCTGCACAACGGCCGCGTGTTCGGCGTCGAGGCGCTGGTGCGCTGGGAGCATCCGGAGCACGGCGTGATTGGGCCGGACCGCTTCATACCGCTGGCCGAGGAGAGCGGCATGATCGTGGCGCTGGGCGACTGGGTGCTGCGCAGCGCCTGCGCGCAGAACCGCGCCTGGCAGGACGCCGGCCTGCCGCCGCTGCGCATCTCGGTTAACGTGTCGCCGCGCCAGTTCGAGGATCCGCAGTTGGTGGAGCGGGTGCGGCGCGCGCTGGCCGATGCCGGCCTGGCGCCGCAGTGGCTGGAGCTGGAGGTGACCGAGGGCGTCATCATGCGCGACCTGCAGCAGGCGGTGGCCAAGATGACGGCGGTGAAGGCGATGGGCGTGTCGCTGTCGATCGACGATTTCGGCACCGGCTATTCCAGCCTGTCGGCGCTGAAGTCGTTCCCGATCTCGACGCTGAAGATCGACAAGTCCTTCGTGCGCGACCTGGGACGCAGCAGCGGCGATGAGGCGATCGCCAGCTCCATCATCGGGCTGGCGCACCGCCTCAAGCTGCGGGTGATCGCGGAAGGCGTGGAAACCGAACAGCAGCGCAGCTTCCTGCGCGAGAACGGCTGCGACGAGATGCAGGGCTATCTGTTCAGCCGCCCGCTGGCGCCGGAAAAACTGGCGCAGCTGCTGGCCGCGCCGGTGGTCAGGGTCGCTTAGTAGGTCCAGGTCAGCGTGGCGCTGCCGTTGCGCGGCGCCGCGTACAGCGACTGGGTCCAGTACAAGCTGGTGAGGTACTTCTTGTCGGTGACGTTGTTCAGGTTGACCGACAGCGACAGGTGCTTGTCGATCTCGTAGCGCGCCATCAGGCCCAGCGTGGCGTACGATGCCTGCGTGGTGCGGATGCCGCCGCCCTGGTCGATCCAGATTGCGTTCTGCCACGCCAGCGTGCCGCCCACCTTCAGTTGCGGCAGGGCCGGCAGGCGGTAGGTGGTGTTGACGCGCAGCGTGGTGCGCGGCACGTAGGTGCGCACCGCCTGGCCGTTGTCGCCCTTCAGCGAGGTCAGTCGCGTCAGGCCGGCGCTGGCTTCCCAGCCCTTGGCCAGCTCGCCCGAGCTGTCGAATTCAAACCCTTCCGACTGCGCATTGACGCCGCGATAATAAGCCTTGGCGCCGATCACGCCGGCCTGCTCGGCGGTGTTGTTCTGCCGCGTCTTGAACACCGCGCCCGACACATTCAGCTTGTTGTTGAACAGCGCCGCCTTCAGGCCGGCCTCGGTGGTCTTGCCCTCGACCGGATCGAGCGGCATGCCGCTGGCGTCGGTTTCGCTTTGCGGGTTGAAGATCTGCGTGTGGCTGGCGTAAGCCGACAGCTCGCGGCTGATGTCGTACACCACGCCCACGTACGGCGTGGTCTTGCTGGCCGACTTGTACTTGCTGGTGCCGTACGACATGCCGCTGCTGCGCGCGCGGGTGCTGTTCAGGCCCGCCAGCACCTTCCAGTCGTCGGCCGGGTTGAAGCGCGCGGCCAGGTAGACGGTGTTGCGGCGATCCTCGTAGTGGCTGCCGTCGGTGGAGGCATCGAAGCTCGGCTTGGGATAGCTGCCGTCAAACGCGGTCTGGCCCGGCAGCTCGGTGCCGATGCCCTGGCCGTAGCGGGAGATGTCGTCCAGCCTGGAGCGCGACCAGCTGTAGCCGAAGGCCAGGTCGTGCTGGCGGCCGCCCAGCGTGAACTTGCCGTCGACCGCGATGTCGGCCAGCGTCTGCTTCTGGTCGGCGGCGTATTGCGACGGGTAGGCATACAGGCCGCCGCCCACGCCCTTGACCGGCGTGCCGTAGACGTACAGCAGGTCGGAGTCGGACTTGTCGGTGATGTAGTTGAGCGTGCCCTGCACATGCCAGCCCTGGCCCAGGTCGTGATTCAGTTCGGCGAAGGTGGTGTGGTTGGTGGTGTCCCAGCGCGACCAGTTGGCCGAGGTGCTGGTGCCGACCGGGTAGTCGGTCGGCGTGCCGTCGGTGTAGTACAGCGGCAGCGCGCCCCACATCGGACCCTTGTTGCGGTTGGTTTCGTAGCTGTGGCCGACGGTCAGCACGGTGTCGTTGTTCAGGTGGGCGTCGACCACGGCGTAGGCCACGTCTTTTTTCGGCTGGTAGCGGTCGAGGTAGGAGTCGCCTTGCTGGTGCACCAGCACGGCGCGGCCGGCCACCGTGCCGCTGTCGTTGAGCTTGGTGCTGACGTCGCCCTCGACGCGGCGCTGGTTCCACGAGCCCAGCGTCAGGCTGGCGCTGGCCTGGGTGCTGGCGGTCGGGCGCTTGCGGATGAAGTTGATGGTGGCCGACGGGTTGCCGGTCGAGGCCATCAGGCCGTTGGCGCCGCGCACCACGTCGATGCGCTCGTACAGCGCGGTGTCGAGGTCGCCCTGGACGTTGCCGAACACCACCGGCATGCCGACGCCGTCATACTGGAAGTTGACGATGTCGAAGCCGCGCGCGGTGTAGTAGGTGCGGCTGGTTTCGACCTTTTCGACGGTGACGCCGGTGGTGGTGGACAGCACCTGGTTGATGTTGTCCAGCTTGAAGTCGTCCATCAGCGCGCGGCTGACCACGGAAATCGACTGCGGCGTCTCGCGCAGCGACAATTCCAGCTTGCCGGCCGACTTGGTGGCGCGGGCGGTGTAGGAGTCGTGGTCGGCGGCGCCGGTCACGGTGATGGTCTGCATCTGGGCTTCGGGCTGGTCGGCGGGCACATCGTCGGCGGCGGCCGCATGGCCGGCGTACATCATCGACAGCGCCAGCAACATCGGGCGCAGGGGCAGGTGACGGGGCATGTACAACTCCTTTAATAAGAATCGAAGTGAGAATGATTCTTATTATAGTTGTTTGATGACATACACGCAACGGCGCGCGCCGGCCAGCATGTGTTCGACCCGGCCGACCGCGCAGTCCGGCCCCAGCACGCGCTGGAACAGCTCCAGCTCGGAGCGGCAGAATTGCTGGCATTGCCGGGCGGCGGCGCAGATCGGGCAGTGGTTTTCCACCAGCAGCAGGCTGCCGTCGTCCTGTGGTTCGAGCTCGGCCATGTAGCCCTCGGCGCTGCGCGCGCGCGCCAGCGCCTGGACCCGTTCCGGCAGGTCGCGGGCGGCGGCCAGGTGCTGGCGGTAGTCGCGTTCGCTTTGCTGTTCGCGCGAACCGATCAGCTTGTCGAGGCCGGCGTCGCCGAACAGGCTGCGCACCTGGTCGATCAGTTGCACCGTCAGTTCGGCATGGCGGTCGGGGAAGCGGGCGTGGCCGGCTTCGGTCAGCAGCCAGCGGCGCGACGGCCGGCCCGGCTTGTCGGCCACGTCCTCGTAGGTCAGCATGCCTTTTTCCTGCCATGCCTCCAGCTGCTTGCGCGCGCCCATCGAGGTCAGGTTGAGCAGCGCGGCCAGTTGCTGGGCGGTTTGCGGGCCGCGCGTCTTGATCAGGAACAGCGTCTGTTCGGCGGTGTTCATGCCGCGGCCTCCGCCTGCATGCTGCGGTGCCAGCTTTGCATGCGCCAGGCCGACCACGCGGTCAACGCCGCGCCCAGCAACAGGATCAGCCGGGTGTCGATCAGGGTCAGCACGGCGCCGGCCAGCGCCATGATGATGTTGGCCAGGCAGAAGGTGGTGGAAATCAGGCCCATCACCGCGCCCTGGCCGTGGGCGGCGCCGAAGCGCTCGGCGCAATAATTCGGCACGATGGCGTTGTAGAAAGCGTGCGGAATGCCGTACAGGATGATGCACAGGATGCCGATGGCGGCGTTGCTGGCCGCCAGCGTGGCGATGATGGCGGCCACGGCAAAGGCGTACAGGCGGGCGCGCAGCAGCGGTTCGCCCCGGAACGGGCGGCCCGCGACGATGGTGGTGGCGGTCATCACCGCGCACATGGCGGCGGTGGTCCAGGCGATGCCCTGGGCGCCGTAGCCGGGCACTTCCACCAGCCACAGCGGGTAGAACTCGTAGAAGCCGGTGACGCCGCAGGTGTAGGCCAGCGTGATGATGAACAGGCTGCGCAGGTCCGGTTCGCGCAGCAGGTTGAGCGCGTGGCGGTCGCGCGCCACCTGCCACCAGGAGGTGCTGGCGCCGGTGGGCGCTTCCTTGGGCAGTGTGGCGGCCACCAGCGCGGCCACCAGCAGCAGCGCGGCGACGGCGACCCAGAACGGCGTGGTCTGGCCGAATTGCAGCGTGGCGCCGGCCAGCAGCGGGCCGGCCAGCCAGCCCATGTAGAAGGCGCCGTTCAGCCACGACAGCGCTTTGCGGCGCAGTTCGCCTTCGAGACGGTCGGCCAGCAGCGCGCGGGCGACCGAGCCGCTGCCTTCCAGCAGGCCGGTGACGAAGCGGGCGATGATGAACAGCGGGTAGTGCTCGATCAGCAGCGCGACGGCGGTGACGGCATGGCCGATGGCGGCGCCAACGGCGGTGATCAGCAGCACCGGGCGGCGGCCGTAGCGGTCGGACATCGGGCCGAGCAGGGCGGAGCCGATCAGCAGGCCGAGCGGGTTGATGGTCAGCGCCAGGCCGAACAGCAGCTTGGGCGGCAGGCCGAGGAAGGTGTTCAGGCCGTTGGTGGCGCCGGCGGCAAACAGCGGCGGCAGGATGGGATAGGGCAGCGCCGCGCCTATCGTCGACAGCATGGCCAGCAGGCAGGCCGAAAAGATGAGCAGGGAGGTTTTCATGTCCGCCACTGTAGCGCTGGCTCATCAATAAGTAAACAAAAAACTTTATTTATGCTTGCCGGGCACCGGGCATCGGGAACGCGCGTGGGTGTAGCTGCTGCATGTATGATGCCGGCATGGATATCGACATCATCAAATTATGAAAGACTGGTTTGCCGGCGAGCGCGGGGCGTATTTTTTCTTGTTGCTCGGCATCGGCCTGATCGCGCTGTTTGGCGTGCTGGAGTATCGCTTTCCGCAGGCGGCGCAGTTGGAGACGGCGCGCGGCCGCGTGGTGTGGCAGCAGGAGACGCGCGGGGCCCTGTATTTCCGGCTGGCCGACGACCAGCAGCTGGTGTTGTACGCCAAGGGCGACGCCGACGGCCGCCAGCGCCAGACGCTGCGCGACGCGGCGCTGTATCCGGTCGCGGTGCAGTTCCTGCGCCAGCAGAAGACCCACATCGGCTACGCCCCGGGCGACTTCTACACGGCCTACGTGGTGGCGGTCGGCGGCAAGGAGGTCGCCACGCTGGACGCGGTGCGCGCCGCCTGGCGCCGCGACAACCTGTTTGCGCTGGTGATGGGCATCGTCGCCGCTGTCGCCGGCGCCTGGCGGGTATGGATGGAGCGCGCTAATCCGCGCCCACGTCGCGCTGGCGGCGGAAGGCCAGCCAGCCGGCGATCACGGTGAAGCTGGCCACGATGATTACCACGATCAGGAAGCCGTGCGCCGACTGCGCCAGCGGGATGCCGCCCACGTTCATGCCCAGCAGGCCGGCGATGATGTTGATCGGCAGCGCCAACACCGTCACCACCGTCAGCACGAACAGGCTGTGATTGTTGGCCTCGCTGGCCAGCGCCGCGATCTCTTCCTGGATCAGCTTGATGCGCTCCTGCAGCGAGGCCATGTCCGCCAGCACCATCGAGAATTCCTCGGTCGACTGGCGCAGCTCCTGGGCGTCGATCTCCGCCACCCAGGCCGGCGGCTTTTGCAGCAGGCGGAACAGCGCCGCCGGCTCCGGCGCCAGCAGGCGCTGCAGCCGCACCAGCACCCGCCGCAGCGCGCCCAGGCTGGCGCGCTTGGTAGTCAGCTTGCCGGCCAGCAGGTTATCCTCGATGCCGTCGACGGTGCTGATGGCGTCGCGCACGATCTTGATCAGCGCGTCGGCCTGGTCGCGCAGCAGGTGGATCAGCAATTCCACCGACGAGCGGATCGGCTCGCCGTTGCGCACGGCGTTGCGCAGGCTGTCCACCGCCCGCAGCGGCTTGCGGCGGGCGCTGATGACGATCTGCTTGTCCACGCTCAGCCACAGGGTGGAAATGTCGGATGGCTCGAAGGTGAAGTCGTGCACCACGTCGTTGACCACCGCCACCAGCGTGTTGTCGGCCAGCTCGATGCGGGTCGAGCGCGGGCCCTCGTGCAGGCTGTCGTAGAACTCCTCCGGCAGCGCGGTGTGCTCGTGCAGCCACTTTTCGCTGGCGGTGTTGGCCAGGTTGTAGTGCAGCCAGATGAATTCGCGCGGATGCTGTTCGCGTTCCTTGAGCCATTGGCAGGCAGCGTCGGAGTCCAGCGGCACCGCCTTGCCCCCGTCGGCGCGGCCGAACAGGTAACCGCACACCAGGCCGGATTGATCGGAGCCGTAGGACAAGGGCGCAGTCTGCATCAAATTCTCCAGGAAGAAACAGGGGCCGCCTGCGCCGGGCGGCCGGGGATGGGGTTAGACCAGCAAGGCGGCGCTCATCTCGGCGGCGTCGCGCTTGGCTTCCTCCAGCATGGCGGCCAGCTTTTGCTCGTCGATGAAGAGGTCGATGGCCGAGTCGGAATGCGGCGGCAGCTCGCGCTGCGGCTCCTGCAGCGGCGACTTGACCGGGGTCAGGTGGTTGGCCAGCAGCAGGGTGTCGAGCAGCGTGTCCGGCGGGATCGACATGAAACTGTCGCGCAGGCCCTCGATGGCGTCCGCCACCGGCTCGGGGATGCACAGCTTGCGCATCACCTCGCGGGTGATGATTTCCTCGCTGGCGGAGTGCCAGTTTTCGGTGTCCTCTTCCAGCAGGCCGGGGAACTCGTCGGCGCGCGACAGCAGGTAGAAGCCGCCCACCTCGTGCACGATGCCGGCGAACAGCGCGGTGTCCGGATTGACGCCGGTGACGTGGCGCGCGATCAAACGCCCCAGCGTGGCCACGGCGATGGTGTGGTCCCACAGCTTTTCCGCCTTGTTGCGCAGCGCCGGGTCGGTGATCTTGCTGCCGAACTGGCGCACCACCATGGCGGCCGCCAGCGCGAACAGGTTCTGGTAGCCGATGCGCATGATGGCGCCGCGCACATTGGTCACCACCGGCGCGCCGGCGCGGTTGAACATGGCCGAGTTGGAGATGGCCACGGTCTTGGCGGCCAGCAGCGGCTCCGCCAGCACCAGGCTGATGGCGGTGTCGATCGGGCAGTCGGGATCATCCAATGCCAGTTGCACGCGCAGCGCGGCGTTGACGCTGGTCGGGAATACGAGTTCGCCACGGATGGCCAAGGCCGCAATATGGCCAAAAGCTTCAAGTTTATTCATGGTCAAAATTATACGCAGGCTTGGCCCCAATCTCAACGCTCCAGGGGGCGTTTTGCGGGTTCGGCGGCAGATAGCGGCGGCGATGCGACAGATGATGACGCGCGGGCGGATGGGCGCGGGGAGGGAGGACGGACGCGGCGCGGCGGTGCGGCGCCGGCGTCCGTGGTGAAGCGGTGCGGGTCAGGCGCTGGCCAGTTGCGGCTGGCGCATGTTGCCGGTGCGGCTGTAGCGGCTGACGGACAGGTCGTCGGCGCGGATCGCCGGGCGGCGCGCCGAGAGGATGTCCGACAGCAGTTGCGCCGAGCCGCACGACATGGTCCAGCCCAGCGTGCCGTGGCCGGTGTTGATGTACAGGTTGCGCAGGCCGGTGCGGCCGACGATCGGCGTGCCGTCCGGCGTCATCGGCCGCAGGCCGGTCCAGAAGCTGGCGGCGGCGGTGTCGCCGGCGCCAGGGAACAGGTCGTTGACCACCATTTCCAGCGTCTCGCGGCGGCGCGGGTTGAGCGCGGTGTTGAAGCCGGCGATTTCGGCCATGCCGCCGACGCGGATGCGGTCGTCGAAGCGGGTGACGGCGATCTTGTAGGTTTCGTCCAGGATGGTCGACACCGGCGCGGCGTCGGCGTTGACGATCGGTACGGTGATCGAATAGCCCTTCAGCGGGTAGACCGGAATCTTGACCAGGTCTTTCAGCAGCGCGGTGGAATAGGAGCCCATGGCCACCACGTAGGATTCGGCGGTCACCAGTTCGTCGCCGCACTGAACGCCCTTGATGGCGTCGCCCTCGGTGACCAGGCCGGTGATGTCGATGCCATAGCGGAATTTCACGCCCAGTTGCTCGGCCATCGCGGTCAGGCGCGTGGTGAACAGCTGGCAGTCGCCGGTTTCATCGTTGGGCAGGCGCAGGCCGCCGACCAGCTTGTTGCGCGCCAGGCCGGGTTCGGCGCCGACCAGTTGTTCGCGGCTCAGCAGTTCGTACGGCACGCCGGTTTCTTCCAGCACGCTGATGTCCTTGGCGGCGGCGTCCATCTGCTCCTGGGTGCGGAACAGCTGGGTCGTGCCTTGCTGGCGGCCTTCGTATTCGATGCCGGTCGAGGCGCGCAAGGCCTTGAAGCAGTCGCGGCTGTACTCGGCCAGGCGCACCATGCGTTCCTTGTTAATGGCGTAGCGTTCGGCATTGCAGTTCTGCAGCATTTGCCACATCCACTGCAATTGGAACAGCGTGCCGTCCGGCGTGATCGACAGCGGGGCGTGGCGTTGCAGCATCCATTTCATCGCTTTCAGCGGGATCCCGGGCGCGGCCCAGGGGGAGGCGTAGCCGGGCGAGATCTGGCCGGCGTTGGCGAAACTGGTTTCGAGGGCGGGGCCGGGTTGACGGTCCAGCACGGTGACGTCGTGGCCGGCTTTGGCCAGATAGTAGGCGCTGGTGACGCCGATCACGCCGCTGCCAAGGATAACTACGCGCATATTGCCCCCGATTATTTACCTTTGTTGGATTCTGCTATGGTATTCTCGTTATGGTAGTGGTTGTTACTGTATATCTTCTTAAAAACAGTGGATTTTCATGCGCATACAGAAAGAATCGGTCCGGAGTCTGGACAAACTGGACAGAAAGATATTGAAGATCCTGCAGGAGGATGGGCGGATCTCGATGAAGGACCTGGGCGAGCAGGTGGGCTTGTCGACCACGCCGACCATCGAGCGGGTCAAGCGCATGGAGCGCGATGGCGTGATCACCGGCTACCACGCGCGCATCGACCCGCCGTCGCTGGGGGCCAAGCTGCTGGTGTTCGTGGAGATCACGCTGAACCAGAAGTCGGGACCGGCGTTTGAGCAATTCCGGCGCGAGGTGCTGCGGATTCCGGAGGTGCAGGAGTGCCACCTGGTGTCGGGCGATTTCGACTACCTGATCAAGGCGCGCATCCACGAGATGGCCGAGTACCGCAATCTGCTGGGCGATATGCTGCTCAGTTTGCCTGGGGCGGCGCAGTCGAAAAGCTATGTCGTCATGGAGGAAATCAAGGAGACGCTGACGCTGTCGACCGAGGTGGTCACCGGTTGAGGCGGATCAAGGCGCGTCGCTTGCATTCGGCGGCGAGCGGCGCATACTGAGCGCATCATGCATTCGACCGAATCTACCAAATACCGCAAGTGCCTCGAAGATGGTGGCGTGCCGCCTCAGCAGGCGCTGGCGCACGCCGACGCGCTGGGCGAGGTGTTGGAGAATCTTAAGGACGCTTTGGCCACCAAGGACTGGGTTCGGGCCGAAATCAGCCAACAGTTACAGGAGCTTAAGATTGACTTGCTGAAGTGGATGTTCACGATGTTTATCGCTCAGACTGGCGTGACCCTCGGCGCCGTCATCGCCCTGATTCGCTACCTGCCTCACTAGGCCCGCTTCAGTTACAATGCCATGATGGCATCACAACCAACTGGAGCAGGCGTGCATAGTCCGTCGTCATCGCAGCTCGTCGTGCGCTCGCTGGACGAGCACTTATCTTCCGACCAGAGTTTCAGCTCCGCCTACGCGCGTGCCGTGGGAGCGCTCGCCGGCAACGAGGGCAGCCTCACGCTGGCGCAATTCGCCGCCGTCACCGAGATCGCCGGCGACGGCCAGTCGTCCGCCGTCTTCACCGCGCTGGTGCTGAACGCGATCGAATCGGGCGTGGAGGTCGACTGGGCGCTGAATGCGCTCAGCCGCAGTTGCGCCGGCATCGACCCGGCGGCCCGTGAACAGGCGCTGCACATGGTGATCCCGCTGCTGGCGCTGCACGGCGCCGACGCCCGCGCGCTGGCGCAGCGGCTGGCCAGGGCGCTGTCGGTCAAGCTGGCGCCGGAGGACCTGGGCCGCCTGCCGCCGGCCGAGGAGCGCGGCCTGCTGGCCCACCTGGGCGAGCAGGCGCGCCGCCTGGTGCGCGGCCGCTCGGTGGCGGACGCCGTGGCGGATTTCGGCCGCAGCGCCGGCCAGCCGGCGCTGATCGACCACGCGCGCCACTTCCAGTCCGGCGAGATCGACCACGCGCAGCTGCGCGACCTGGTGGGCGGCACCACGGCCGCGATCACGCAGGACATCAACACCTACCTGGAGCAGGCGCGCCTGCTGGCGGCCGGCGAGGCGGCCGCCGCGTCGCTGGTGACGGCGGCCAATGAGATGAAAAGCCAGGTGCAGCAGCGGCTGGTGCTGGTCGAGCAGCGCATCGCCTACGAGCGCCGCCTGATGACCGAGGAAATCGACGATGCCGTGCACGACGCCGGCAACGCCATCGAACTGGCGATGAGCGACCGCCTGAACACCGACAAGTGGAAGGACGAGGATGTGTGGGCCAGCATCGGCCGCAACCAGTTCGGCCAGGAGATGGAACGGCGGCTGGACCGCATCGTGCGGCGCAAGGAGCAGGCCCTGCAGTTGCTGCAGGAAGATCTGCGGCTGTTCCAGTCGGGGATGAAGCTGGGACAGGCCTCGGTGTTCGAGCGTCAGCACCATGCGGCGCTGGCGCGGCTGATGCCGCGGCTGCGGGTGGGCACGCGCATCGTCAACACGCTGGATACGGCGGCCAATGTGACGCTGGTCAGCGGCGCGGCGGTGGCGGCCAGCACCGGCACGGCGGCGTATCTGATCGGCGCGGCGGTGGTGCTGCCGGTGGTGGCGCCGGTGGCGCCGTTTGTCGGCGGCGCGGTGCTGCTGGCGGGGGCGTTCAAGTGGTTCACCGACGGCGGCAAGCGCAAACGCACCGAGATCCGCGACAAGCGCGCGGCGTTCGAGGAGGAATTGCGCAAGCAGTTGCTGGCGGCGGAGCAGTCGTTCAACGCGCAGCTGGACCAGGTGGCGGAAGGCTTCCGCGATTCGGCGCTGCAGGTGTTGACGCCGATCCTGCTGGAGGCCGAGGCGGCGGGCCGCGTGCCGGGCATGCGCCAGCGCATCGCCGACCGGGTCATCACCCAGGCGCAGACGGCGATGCGTCAACTGGACGCGGAGCTGCTCAAGGGGTAGCGGCAGGATGGGCCGCCACCCCGCAAGGCGGTTGGTGTTGGGGTCAGACCCCGTACGGGGTCTGACCCCGCCGTACCGGGTTACAGGTTGCGCGCGATGATGGCGTCCGCCGCAGCCGCAGCCTGCTGCAAGGGCTGATTCAGCGCGCTGGTGGTGTACACCGGCGTCTGCGGCATGGCCGCCCCCAGCACCGGCCCATCGGTCTTGCTGATATCCACCGACACCGTGGTCGACAGCCCGATGCGCAGCGGATGCGCCTTCAACTCCTTCGGGTCCAGCGCAATCCGCACCGGCAGGCGCTGCACCACCTTGATCCAGTTGCCGCTGGCATTCTGCGCCGGCAGCAGCGAGAAGGCGCTGCCGGTGCCGGCCGATAGCCCCACCACGCGGCCGTGGAATTCCACCTTGCCGCCATACATATCCGCCTCCACCCTGGCCGGCTGGCCGACACGGATGTTCTTCAGTTCCGATTCCTTGAAGTTGGCGTCCACCCACAACTGATCCAGCGGCACGATCGCCATCAGCGAGGTGCCCGGCGTGGCGCGCGCGCCGATCTGCACGCTGCGCTTGGCCACATAGCCCGACACCGGCGCCAGGATGGTATTGCGGCGCGCCGCCAGCCAGGCCTGCACGTAGTCCGCCTTGGCCGCCTGCACCGCCGGGTGCTGCGCCACCGCCACACCGCTGACGCCGGCCTTGGCCGCTTCCTCCTGCTTCAGCGCGACCGCGATCGCCGCGCGCGCATCCTCCACCGCCTGGCGCGCGTGTTCGACTTCCTCGCCGGACACCGTGTGGTCCGCCG
The DNA here is from genome assembly GCF_013408245.1 of Duganella sp. 1224. GTDB lineage: Bacteria > Pseudomonadota > Gammaproteobacteria > Burkholderiales > Burkholderiaceae_D > Rugamonas. The sequence goes on along the minus strand of NZ_JACBYS010000001.1, from coordinate 2,052,958 downwards.
CCAGCGGCTTGCGGCGCGCCAGGTCGTCTTCGGCGTTCTTCAGCTGCAGCTTGCGCAGGGCGACGGTGGCGTCGTACTGCGCCACGTCGGCATAGCGCTGGCGCTGCTGGCGCACGGCGGCGCCCAGTTTGGCGTCGGCCTGCTGCAGGGCGATGTCGGCGTCGGCCGGGTCGAGCTGGATCAGCGGCGCGCCGGCCTGCACCATCTGCGTTTCGTCGGCGCGGATCTCGGTGACGTTGCCGGTCACCTGCGACGACAGGTTGACCAGGTTGCCGCCGACGTAGGCGTTGTCCGTCTCCTGCACCTTGGACAGCACGATTTCGTAATACGCGGCGTAGGCGATGCCGGCCGCGATGAAGGCCAGCGTGATCCCGGCCAGCATGGCCTTGCGTTTTTTCTCGTTCTTCGGTTGGGTGGTGTCAGTGCTCATGTTGATGTCCGTTGAATTATTTGGAGGCCGTCGCCAGCGGCGCTTCTTCGTGGTAGCCGCCGCCCAGCGCGTTGGTCAGCGCCACTTCGGCCAGCAGTTGTACCTGTTGCATATACAGGTCGGCATCCTGCTGCCGCAGCAGGGCCGCGCGCGCATTCAGCACGTTGCTGTTGTCGGCCAGGCCGTGCTCCATGCGCGCCTGCGCTGACGCCAGTTGCGCGCGCGCCGATGCCGTGGCTTGCGCCTGGTGCGTGATCTGCTGCTCGATGCCTTGCAACTGCGCGCCGCTTTGGGCGACGTCGCGCACGGCGTCGATGATGGTCTGGTTATATTCGGCGATGCGCTCGTTGCGGTTGGTGCGCGCGCCGTCCAGTTGCGCGTCCAGGCGCTTGCTGTCGAACAGCGGCAGCGACACTGTCGGGCCGATGTAGGCGGTGCGGCTGGCCGCCTGCAGCAGGTTTTCCATCTTGACCGTGTCGAGGCCGATCGAGCCGGTCAGGTTGACGTCCGGGTAGAACGCGGCCTTGGCGGCGTCGATGCGGCTGAGCGACGCTTCCACCTTCCAGCGCGCCGCCTGCAGGTCCGGCCGGCGCGCCAGCAGTTCGAGGCCGAGGCGCGCGGGCAGGGCGTGCGGGGTGGGCGACAGCGCCACCGGCTTGAGGTCGGCCAGCGCGGTGTTGTCGGCGCCGGCCAGCGCGCGCAGCGCTTCGCGTTCGTGTTCGATGTCGGCCTTGAGCTGCATCTGCTGCTTGCGGATCAGGCTCAGTTCCGCTTCGGCGGCGCGCTGCGCGTCGGCGTTGGCCAGGCCGCGGGCGATGCGCCTGGCCTTGTCCTGCACCAGCGCGGTTTGCGTGGCGGCCAGTTGTTCGGTGTTGGCCAGGCGCGCCCACGCGCCCTGCAGGCGGAAGTAGCTCTGGGCGATGGACGCGGCCAGCGCCTGCTCCGCTTCCGCGTAGGCGGCGCGGCCGGCATTCAGCTCGCCGACGGCGGCCGCCACCTGCGCGCGGTTCTTGCCCCACCAGTCGAAGTTGTAGTGCAGGTCCAGGCGCAGCGTCTCTTCGCTGTACCAGGCGCCGCCGATCGGCGCCGGGAACAGGCCGGTGGCGGAGTAGCGCTGGCGGTTGGCGTTGGCGTACAGCGAGGATTCCAGGCCGAGGTCCGCCAGGCTGCGCGACAGCGACGAGCGCGCGCTGCCGATCCTGGCGCCGGCCACTTCCAGCGACGGCCCGCTGGCCAGCGCCTGCTTGATGATGGCGTTCAGCTGGTCGTCGTGGTAGGCGGTCCACCACTGGGCCTGCGGCCAGCCTTCGTGCGCCAGCTTGATGGTGGACGACAGCGCGGCGCTGGCGATGTCGCGCCGGGCCAGCGGGTGCGTGTCCGGCGCGATGGCCGCGCAGCCGGCCAGCGCCACGGTCAGGGCCATGGCGACGGCCCTGGCCAGCGGGGCGGGTGGTAATCGTTGTGTCATGTGGTTCTCCTCAATCCATGGCGGCGTGGTCGACCGCCGCCGGCGCGTTGCGTTTCGGCGGCCGGACCAGCATCAGCAGCGGTATCACGCACAGCGTCAAAATAAACATCAGCCAGAAGTCGTCCACGTAGGCGATCATCGACGCCTGGCGCGTGATCTCGTTATTCAGCGCGGCCGCCGCTTCCGGCGTGGCCAGGTTGTCCAGCAGCGCCGGGTTGGCGGTGGTGATGTGTTCGGTCAGCGAGGCGTGCACCGTCTGCGTATTGCGCACCAATAGCGTCTGCACCAGCGCGATGCCGATCGAGCTGCCGATATTGCGGATCAGGCTGTAGATGGCCGTGCCCTCGGCGCGCATCTCCGGCGACAGCGTGGCGAAGGTGGCGGCGCTCAGCGGCACGAACACCAGGCCCAGGCCCAGGCCCTGGATAACGCCCGGCCAGACGATGTCGCTTTGCGACAGCACCAGCGTGTAGCGCGTCATCTGCCACAGCGAGAAGGCGGTGATCAGGAAGCCGCCGCCCAGCAGCAGGCGCAGGTCGATCTTGCCCACCAGCCGGCCGACCACCATCATCGCGATCATGGTGCCGATGCCGCTGGGCGCCGTCACCAGGCCGGCGATCTTGGCCGGGTAGCCCATCAGGCTTTGCAGCATCGACGGCGTCAGCGCGCGCGTGGCGAACAATACCAGGCCGACGATGAAGATGAACAGCAGGCCGCTGACGTAGTTGGCGTTCTTCAGCAGCCGGTAGTCGAAGAACGATTGGCCGGCCGGCCGCGTGGCGGTGTGGGCGACAAAGTACGCAAAGCTCAGCGCCAGGATGATGGCCTCGACCCAGGTTTCGGTGGCGCTGAACCAGTCATTCTGTTCGCCGCGGTCGAGCAGCATCTGCAGCGCACCGATGGCCAGGCTGAGGGTGGCGAAGCCGAAGGCGTCGAAGCGCATCTTGCGCGGCGCGGCGGTCTTGCGGATGTAGCGCCAGATGCCGTAGAAGGCCATGGCGCCGACCGGCACGTTGATGAAGAACACCCAGCGCCAGTCATAGCTGTCGGTCAGCCAGCCGCCCAGCGTCGGCCCCAGGATCGGGCCGATCATCACGCCCATGCCCCACACCGCCATGGCCGAGCCGTGCTTCTCGCGCGGATTGATGTCCAGCAGCGTGGCCTGCGACAGCGGCACCAGCGCGGCGCCAAACACCCCCTGCAGCAGGCGGGCGATGACGATTTCGGTCAGCGTGGCGGACAGCCCGCACAGCACCGAGGCGATGGTGAAGCCGGCTACCGAGGTCAGGAAGATGTTCTTCTGGCCGTAGCGGTCGCACAGCCAGCCGGTCAGCGGCGTGGCGATGGCGGCGGCCACGATGAAGGAGGTCAGCACCCAGGTGATCTGGTCCTGCGAGGCCGACAGGCTGCCCTGCATGTGCGGCAGGGCGACGTTGGCGATGGTGCCGTCCAGCGCCTGGATGATGGTGGCCAGCATGATCGAGATGGTGATCATGCGGCGGTTCAGGCCGTCGCCGGCGGTGGCGTCTGCAACGCTCATGGCAGCGACTCGATGTTGGTTTGCAACGCTTCCAGGAATTCGGTCACGGTGCGCAGCGTGGCGGCGTCGACGTTGCCGAGCAGCTCGCGGCGGACCACATCGGCCTCCTTCCAGACCGTGTCGTAGACGTGTTGGCCGTCCGGCGTCAGGCTGATCAGCTTGACGCGGCGGTCGGTGGCGGAGGGCGTGCGCACCATGTAGCCGGCCTTCACCAGGCGGTCGACGGTGGACACCATGGTCGGATCCTCGACGCCGGCGCGCGCGGCCAGCCGCGTCTGCGAGGGCGGTTCGCCTTCCTTGGCCACCAGGCAGATCGCCATCCAGCTGGCCTGGCTCAGGTTCAGGTGCTTGAGGCGGCGGTCGATGGCCAGCCGCCAGGCCCGGGCGGAGCCGTGCAGCGCGGCCGAGAAGCGTTCTTCTATAGAAGACATATGATTTCAGGACTAATCGTTAGGTATCGAACGATTAGTGTAGCACAAGCCGCCTATGTTCGTCAGCGCACAGAGAATTGCCGGAGGATTTATTATGCTAACTGGTGAGCAAGTTCGCTCGTATCAAGAATAGAGACTCATCATGAAAGCCAAGATCCTCGCTGCCAGCCTGCTGGCGCTGTCCGCCTCCGCGTTTGCGTCCGATGTCGGTGTCTCCATCAGCGTCGGCCAGCCCGGTTTTTATGGCCGCCTCGACATCGGCGATTATCCGCCGCCGGCCGTGGTCTACCGCCAGCCGGTGATCATCGAACGGCCGGTCCATTACGTCGAGAGCGCGCCGATCTACCTGCGCGTGCCGCCGGGCCATGCCAAGCACTGGGCGAAACATTGCCATGCTTACCATGCCTGCAATCAGAGAGTGTATTTTGTGCAGGATCGGTGGTACAACAATGAATACGTGCCGCGTTACCGTGAGCGTCACGGCCATGGCGGTCCTGGTCCTGGCCGTCCCGATTTCCGTGACGACCGGCGAGACGATCGCCGCGACGACCACGGCCCGGGCCGCGGCCCCGGCCATGATCGCGGCCATGGCCACGGACACGGCCACGACCGTTAAACCGGCGGCAAACGCCGCCACAGGAGAAAGTTTTGCAGAGTAAAATCGTGATTGTTGGCGGCGGGGCAGGCGGGCTGGAGCTCGCTTGCAAACTGGGTCGCAAACTGGGGCCGCAGGCCGTGATGCTGGTGGACAGCCGCCTGTTCCATATCTGGAAACCGTCACTGCACGAGGTGGCGGCCGGCACGCTGGACGTGCACCAGGAGGGCCTGTCGTACCAGATGCTGGCGCACGACAACCACTTCACCTTTGTCTACGGGCCCATGCTGGCGCTGGACGCCAGCCGGCGCGTGCTGACCGTGGGCGCCATCAGCGCCGGCGACGACCATGGCGAGGAAATCCTGCCGGAGCGTCAGATCGGCTTTGAAAAGCTGGTGATCGCGGTCGGCAGCACCTCGAATTATTTCGGTGTGCCCGGCGCGGCCGAGCACACCATCTCGCTCAATGCCACCGAGGACGCCGAGCGCTTCCGCCTGACGCTGCTCAAGCTGCTGACGCTGGCCGAGCTCAAAAAGAGCGTGGCCGCCGATGCCGGCGTGGACGTGGTGATCATTGGCGGCGGCGCCACCGGCGTCGAGCTGGCCGCCGAGCTGCGCGAGGCCAGCGACGTCTACGCCACCTATGGCTTCCGCCAATTGCAGGCCGAGCGCGACGTGCGCATCACGCTGCTGGAAGGGGCGCCGCGCATCCTGGCGCCGCTGCCGGAAAAAGTCTCCAGCGCGGCGCTGGCACTGTTGCGCGAGCGCGCCGTCAAGGTGGTGACCGACACCCGCGTGACCGCCATCGATGCCACCGGCGTCACCGCCGGCGACACCGTCTACCCGGCGCAGATCGTCGTCTGGGCGGCCGGCATCAAGGCGCCGGACTTCCTGAAGACGCTGGGCCTGCCGACCGTCAAGTCCGGTCAGCTGGACGTCGACGGCACGCTGGCCGTCAAGGGCGTCGACGGCATCTACGCGCTGGGCGACTGCGCCGCCTGCGTCGGCCCGGACGGCAAGCTGGTGCCGCCGCGCGCCCAGGCCGCGCACCAGATGGCCGATTACCTGGTCGAAACCTTCATGCGCCAGCACAAGGGCCAGCCGCCGCAGGACAAGCCGTATGTGTACCGCGATTATGGTTCGCTGGTGTCGTTCGGCCAGACCACGTCGGTCGGCAGCCTGATGGGATCGCTCAAGGGCCTGAGCTGGTTCGTGGATGGCTTTGTGGCGCGCATGATGTACGTCAGCCTGCACCTGTTGCACCACAAGGCGGTGCTGGGCACGGTGCGCACCGGCGTGCTGGCGGTGGCGCGCTTCCTGATCAAGCGCACCACGCCGCTGGTCAAACTACATTAAGTCGGCCTTGGCCGGCTTGGGCAGGATCATCGTCAGGATGACGCCGCGCTCGGGGCCGGCCGACAAGGTCAGCGTGCCGCCCAGGTAGGCGGCCCGTTCGCGCGCCATGCGCAGGCCGAACTTGCCGGCCGGCTGGTGCGGCGCCGCCGGCACCGGGCCGCTGAGGCCGACGCCGTTGTCCTTCACGGTCAGCATCACCTCGTCTTCATTGTCGTCGACGATGACGTCGACCTCGCTGGCCTGCGCATGGGCGACGATGTTGCGCAGCGCCTCCTCCAGCGTGTGCAGCAGCACGATGCCGTGGCTGCGCGGGCAATCCAGTTCATCCTCCGGCAGGCTGCAGCGGGCGGTGATGCCGTGCTGCTGGCCGAACTGCGTGACCAGTTCGTCCAGCGCCACGCGCACGCCGAGGAATTCCAGCTTGTCGTTCCACAGCTTGAGCTGCATCTGGCGGTTGGTTTCGACGATCTGGCCCAGCAGCTTCTTCATGGTGGCCGCGCGGTCCTGCAGCGCCTGGTCGGGCGGCAGCTTTTGCATCAGCAGGCCGAGGTGCATGGTCAGCGCCGTCAGCGACGAGCCCAGGCTGTCGTGCAGCTGGCGCGACAGCGACCGGCGCTCGTTGTCCCAGCAGGTGTGGACGTGGCCGAGCAGCTCGCTCAGGTCGGCGCTGCGCAGCGCCTCTGCCGGTGGAGTGGGGTGTTCTTGCGATGCCGGTACGGACATGGGTTTTCTCTGTAAAGTCGGACGGACGACGGTGTGACCCGATCATACCCGAGCTTTGCCCATTGTGGCGCACGCCGCGTCAAGCGTGCGGCCACTCCTAGCCCTTGACCGGCACCCGGGCGCAGGTATCGATCGCCTCCATCAGCTGCTCGATGTCGACCGGCTTGACCAGGTGGCGGTCGAAGCCGGCCTCCATCACGCGCCGCAGGTCTTCCGCCAGGCCGTAGCCGGTGAGGGCGATCAGCTTGATGTCGCGCGTGGCCGGATCGGCGCGCAGGCGGCGCGCCACCTCGTAGCCGTCGATGCCGGGCAGGCCGATGTCCACCAGCGCCAGGTCCGGCTGGTGCGCTTGCGCCGCCTGCAGGCCCAGCAGGCCGTCGGCGGCCGAGGCGACCTCGTAGCCGTAACCGCCCAGCATCATGGTCATCATCTCGCGGCCGTCGTCGTTGTCCTCGATCAGCAGCACGCGCGGCTTGCCGTGCTCGCTGCGGCGCACCGCCGCCGGGGCCGGCGCCGTCTGGTGCTCGATGCGCGGCAGGCGCAGCGTGAAGGTGCTGCCGCGGTTCTCGCCGGCGCTTTCCGCCGCCACGCTGCCGCCGTGCAGCTCGGCCAGCCGCCGCACCAGCGACAGGCCGATGCCCAGCCCGCCCTGCGAGCGGTCCAGCGTGCTGCTGCCCTGCACGAACACGTCGAACACGTGCGGCAGCAGCTCGGCGGCGATGCCGACGCCGGTGTCGCGCACGCTCAGCACCACGTCGTCGTTCTCGGTCCAGGTGCGCACCTCGATGCGGCCGCCGGGCGGCGTGTACTTGAGGGCGTTGTCGAGCAGGTTGCTGGTGATTTGTTCGAGCCGGGTCGGGTCGCCGTCGATCCAGCCGGCGTCGAGGTCCTGCACCAGGTCGTAGTCGGTGCAGCGGCCGGTGGCGCGGCAGGTTTCCAGCGTGGTGGCCACCAGCTTGGCCACGTCCAGCGGCACCCGGTTCAGCAGGATCTTGCCGGACATGGCGCGCGACAGGTCGAGCAGATCGTCGACGATGCGGCCCAGGTGCTGGCTCTGGCGCTGGATGATCTTCTTGGCGCGCTGCACGCCCTCGGCCGACACCCCGGGCAGGCCGATCAGCGACGCCGCGCTGCTGATGGCGCTGAGCGGATTGCGCAGCTCGTGGCCCAGCATGGCCAGGAACTCGTCCTTGGCGTGGTTCTGCCGCTCCATCGACTTGCGCTCCTCGATCTCGCGCGTCAGCCGCTGGTTGGTGGCGGTCAGCTCGGTGGTGCGCTGGCTCAGCTGGCGCGCCTGCTTTTTCAGTTCCTCGTTCTTCATCGCCAGCGCCACGAACACGGCGATCTTGGCGTACAGCACCTGCGGGATCACCGGCGTGAACAGGAAGTCGACGGCGCCGTGCTGGTAAGCCTTCAGCCGGTCCAGTTCGTCCGCGAGGAAGGCGGTGATGAAGATGATGGGAATGTCGGCCGAGCGCGCGCGGGCGTGGATGGCCTCGGCGGTTTCGAAGCCGTCCATGCCCGGCATGTTCACGTCCAGCAGGATCACCGCGAAGTCGTGCATCAGCACCTGGCGCAGCGCGTCCTGGCCGGAGCGCGCGGCCAGCACCTCATAGCATTCCTGCTCGGCCCACTGGGCGAGCAGACTGGTCAGCGCGAACAGGCTGTTGGCGTCGTCATTGACGACCAGGATCTTGGGTTTGTCGATTTTAGGCACGGGGTTTCTGCACGCGGCGAGATGCACAATTGATCATAACAAGGGGGTAAGTGAATGTCAAAAATGCCGGTGTGCGTGGAGCAGCGTTCGCCTGCGCACAGACCCGGCGCGGCGCCACTGGCACAGTACAGCGTGAGTTCAACTGAAAGGAATCCATCATGAACATCGATACTGTCGTGGACAAAGAATATGTGGGCCATAGTTTCCGCGCGCTGGCCGACGCGCCGACCAGCGCGCTGCGCGGCCTGAGCGCCAAGGACGCCAAGGCGCTGGCCCAGGCCTTCAACGTGGTCACGGTGCGCGACCTGGCGCAGCTGGAGTTTGTCAAATGGGCGGTGGCGATCACCACGCTGGCCGACCTGGAGCAGGAAACCCCGGCCGAGCAGGCCAAGGAAACCCTGCTGGACAGCGCCGTGGAAATGACGTTCCCGGCCAGCGACCCGGTGTCGGTTGATGCCGGCATTACCCGCATTGAAGTGCCTCCGGAAGTAGTGAATGCGCATGATGACCATCAGCATGCGGCCAAAGTGGACGCGAGCACCGAGGTGGGTCTCAAGGAAGAGGCCACCACGCACTAAGGCGCAGCGCCGTTATGCCAGCCAAGCGGGCCGCGGCCCGCTTTTTTTTCAGGCCAGCGTGGCCGACATGGTGTGTTGCTGGGGGGGCTCGCTGCGCATCGACTGCGCGGTGCAGCAACGGTTCTTGCCCGAGCGCTTGGCTTCGTAGAGGGCGCCGTCGGCCGCGGCGATCAGCGCCGCCACCTCGGCCGCGTCGTCCGGGAACAGGGCCACGCCGATGCTGGTCGACAGCCGCAGCGTCAGGCCGTTGACCTGGTAGGGCTGGGACACCGCCTCGATCAGCTTGTTGGCCGGTTCCTGGGTGTCGGCCACGGTGGCGATGTCGCCCATGACGATGACGAACTCGTCGCCGCCCACGCGCGCCACGGTGTCTTCCTTGCGCGAGCAGCCGACCAGGCGCTGCGCCACCTGCTTGAGGATGTCGTCGCCATAGGCGTGGCCGTGGGTGTCGTTGATGGCCTTGAAGCCGTCCAGGTCCAGGTACATGACGGCGGCCTTGTTCTGCTGGCGCGCCGCGTGTTGCAGCACGGTGGCGATGCGGTCTTCCAGCAGCCGGCGGTTGGGCAGCGAGGTCAGCGGGTCGTGCAGCGCCAGTTCCTGCTGCTGGCGGCTGTACTGCGCCAGCTCCTTGTACAGCAGGCGCACTTCCAGCATGTTGTGGATGCGCTTGTGCACTTCCAGCAGATCGAAGGGTTTGCTGATGAAGTCGCGCGCGCCGGCCTCCAGCGCGGCGATCTTGAAGCTGGGCTGGGCGGTCAGCGCCAGTACCGGCAGGTAGCCGCCTTGCTCGATTTCCTTCAGGCCCTTCATGACCTGGAAACCGTTCAGGCCGGGCATCTGCAGGTCCAGCAGGATCAGGTCGTAGCAGTGCTGGCGGTGCAGCGGGCAAACCTGTTCTGGCAGCATGGTTGATGACACATCGGTATAGCCGGCCTCGCGCAGGATCTCCAACATCAGTTCGACGTTGTCTGCGCTGTCATCCACCACCAAAATTTTGGCGTTCAGGATTTCGTCTCGGCTCGGCATGATGGCTCTCGGTCCCTTTAAATCTTTAGTAATTCGATAATAACGCAATCTGGCGCTGGTGCGGCGCACACAAGCGTTGTTCAACAGTTTTGTAGTGTATCAAGAGTTTCTCAAATTGCTTGTAGGACATTGCCGCGTCGTGAAGTAGGAGTGGAAAAATTGCCTCATGGAAATTTCACCACGACTGTGAGCAAGCTGATATCGGTGTTACGCGTGCCGGTGGGCGGCGCCCATGGCGGCCACTTTGGCGATCAGTTCATTGGGCTCGACCGGCTTGGCGATGTGCGCCAGGAAGCCGCTGGACAGCGCCTTGAGGCGGTCCTCCGAGCGCGCAAACGCGGTCAGCGCGATGGCCGGCAGGTTGCCGCCGCGCGCCGGTCCGAGCGCGCGGATGCGGTCCAGCAGGCCGTAGCCGTCGACCTCCGGCATGCCGAGGTCGCTGACCAGCAAATCGGGCCGCTCGTGCTGCAGCAGTTGCAGCGCCTCGGTGGCGGTGGCGGCGGTCAGCACCTCGGCGTTGCAGTCGGCCAGGATGCGCTTGATCAGTTCGCGCGCGTCGGCCTCGTCGTCGACCACCAGCACCTGCAGGCCGGACAAATCATGCGCCGCACCATGTTCGCCCGGCGCCGCGTCGTCGGCGGCGGCCGGGGTGGCGGCCAGCGGCGCGGCGGCCGGGCGGCGCGGCAGCCGCACCGTGAAGCAGGCGCCGCGGCCTTCGCCCTCGCTGGCGGCGCTGATGGTGCCGCCGTGCTGCTCCACCAGGTGCTTGGCGATGGCCAGCCCCAGGCCCAGGCCGCCATGCTCGCGCGTGGTGGTGGCGTCGGCCTGGCGGAAGCGCTCGAACACGTGGCCGAGGAAGGCCGGGCTGATGCCGATGCCGCTGTCGCGCACGCTGATGGCGATCTGTTCGTCCTCGCGCCGCACGCCGACGCTGACGGTGCCGCCGCGCGGCGTGAACTTGAGCGCGTTGCTCAGCAGGTTCCACAGCACCTGCTGCAGGCGGTTGGCGTCGCCGGCCACCACGTCGGGCATGGCGGTGAAGTCGGTGTCGATGCGGATCTGCTTGGCCTCGGCGGCCGGCCGCACCGACTCGATGGCGGTGGCGGCCAGCGCGGCCGGCGCCAGCGGCTGCATTTCCAGCTTGACGCGGCCGGAGGCGATGCTGCTCATGTCCAGCAGGTCCTCGATCAGCTGCGCCTGCAAGCGGGCGTTGCGCTCGATGGTTTGCAGGCCGCGGTGCAGGTCGGCCTCGCCGCGGCTGCCGCGCCGCAGCACCTGGGCCCAGCCGAGGATGGCGGTCAGCGGCGTGCGCAGCTCGTGCGACAGCGTGGCCAGGAATTCATCCTTCATCTGGCTGGTGCGCTCGGCCTCGGCGCGCGCCTGGCGCTCCGATTCATACAGGCGGGCGTTGTCGATCGCCACGGCGGCCTGGGCGGCGATGCCGCCGATGATGCGCTCGGTGCGCTCGCTGAACATGCCCGGCTGCGAGTGGCCGAACATCAGGCAGCCGATCACTTCGCCGTTGCGCAGCGCCACCGGCACTGCCAGGTAGCTGCGCACCGGCGGCGGGCCGGCGGCGCCGGCGTGGCGCGGATCGGCCAGCACGTCGTTGCAGCGCACCGCGCCGGCGCCGGCCATGCCGGGCGCGAACAGCGCCTTGGCCAGCGGCTCGGCAAAGCGGGTGAAGGCGGCCGCCGCGCCGGTCGACAGCGTGTGCAGCAGCGTGGCGTGGCCGGCGCTGTTGGTGGTGTGGTAGAACAGCGCGCCAAAGCGGGCGCCGCTGATGCTGGTGGCGGCGTCGGTGACATCCTGCAGCAGCGGGCCGAGGTCGCGCTGCGAGGCCAGCGCGGCGCCGGTGCGGTTCAGCAGTTCGAGCACGGCGGTTTCGTCGCGCAGCGCCTCTTGCGCGCGCTTGACCTGGTCGACGTCGGTGCTGGTGCCGAACCAGCGCAGGATGCGGCCGTCGGGGCTGTGAAACGGATTGGCGCGGGTCAGGAACCAGCGGAACTCGCCATTGGCGCCGCGGATCGGCACCTCCAGCTCGAATGGCGTGCCGTCGCGGCGCGATTGTTCCCAGTGGGCGATCATCGCCGGCAGGCAATCGGGCGCGTAGAAGCGCTGCCAGCCGTCGCCGGCCATCTGCTCCGGCGTGGAGCCGGTGTAGTCGTACCAGCGCTGGTTGTACCAGACCATGGTGCCGTCCTGTTCAGCGATCCAGGCCAGCTGCGGCATGGAATTGGCGAGCGCGCGCAACTCCAGCTGACTCTGGCGCAACGCTTCCCGGGCGCGCAGCAGCTCTTCTTGCGCGTCCGGCGCGAGAGTCGGAATGGCGATGGGATCGTTCTGAACTGTCATGAACCCATTTTAGCGCCAACCTTTGCGCCGCCTCCGCACGGTTGGCAGCGCGCGCCGGCGGGTGCTGATCAGTTCGCCCGCAGGCTGGCGGCGAGCTGTTCCAGCGCCTGTTGCAGCTGTTCGATGTCGTAGGGTTTTTGCAACGATTGGGCGGGAAACTCCAGCCGGCGGGTCAGCTCGTCGCCATAACCGGAGGCGAACAACAGCGCCAGGCGCGGCCGTTGTTGCAGGGCCAGCCGCGCCAGGTCGACGCCGGACATGCCGGGCAGGCTGACGTCGGTGAACAGCACGTCGAACACCTGCCGGCTCAGCAGCGGCAGCGCCTCCTCGCCGCTGGCCACGGCCTCCACCTCATGGCCCAGTGCGCGCAGGGTTTCGCACACCAGGTAGCGGGCGTCGGCGTTGTCCTCCACCACCAGCAGGCGCAGCGGCGCGTCGCCGCCGGCCGCCGCCGGCCGCGCCAGCGCCAGCGTGCACAGGATGCCGGCCACGCCGTCCTCGCCGCGCACCGGCGTGTAGTAAAGATCGAGCGCCTGCTGCTCCATGCGGCCATCGCGCCACAGCGGCAGCGTGCAGCCGCGGTAGCTGACGCCGCGGCCCTCGCGCGCCGGCGCCAGCGCGGCGCTGCTCCAGCTGAAGGCGGCCGGCTGCATGGCCGGCACGTTGCCGCCGGGCGCGCGCAGGCTGGGCAGGCCGATCAGGGCGGCATAAGCGTCGTTGTAGACGGTGATTTGCTGCGGCCCCCACACCAGCAGCATCGCTTGTGGCGAATTGAGCAGGATGTCGATGGTCAGGCGCAGGCTGGCGGGCCAGTGGGCGTGGTCGCCGAGGTCGGTGCGGGACCAGTCGGGCGTGGGCGGCGGGACGGCGGCAGGGTGATTCATTCGGTGCGGGCGCTCTCTGTGGTTCTGATCTGTCTTGTGAAAAGGCAAAGCTGAGTGCATCCTACACGGTAAAAAAAAAGCCCGCTACAGGAGCGGGCTAAATCTATTTCCTTGGAGGAGAATAGAGGAGACAGTTGAATGATGCTGCAATGCGCAAACGAATGCAAATTTAGATTGGTAATGTGCGCAATCACTGGCATGAATGAAGCGAGGAAAACATGGCTGAAGTCATCAAGCACCGCAAGGTGAAGATCGTGGTCCTGGCCGCCGGCGAGGAGATCGGCGGACACTGCCGCGAGGGCGATATCGCGTTGTTGTCGGACAGCGCTGGCTGGTGGATCAAGTTCGTCGGCGCCGATGGCCACGTCGATTGCTATGGTGATCCGTATCCGTCTTACAACGAGGCGCTATGGTCGGCCAAGGCGGCGGCCGAGTTCGGCACCTGATGACAGAGTGCTGGACAAGCCAGGGGAGTGTCCCTATAATGCTGCTTCTTTCGAACGGCACGCTGTTTGAAAGGCTTGCTGTAAAGCCGTTTTGCAAAGCGATTGATTCGGTGTTTCGTGCGCCGGACCGATTAAATGGTAGAAATTATCAAACTTTGCAAAAGGAAATTAATGCTTTATAATGCTTGCACAGTGCGGCTGTAGCTCAGCTGGATAGAGTACTTGGCTACGAACCAAGGGGTCGTGGGTTCGATTCCTGCCAGCCGCACCATCAGTTTCACCGGAAGAGTTGGAAGATTCTTCTGTTTTCAAACAAGAAAGTGCTGTTATAATCTTGTTTTGCGCGGCTGTAGCTCAGCTGGATAGAGTACTTGGCTACGAACCAAGGGGTCGTGGGTTCGATTCCTGCCAGCCGCACCAGATTTTGGTAAGTCAAGCAAGCTGTCGAGTTTGCTTGATGGTAGTAGAAGTTGTAAAAGTTAAGCGGCTGTAGCTCAGCTGGATAGAGTACTTGGCTACGAACCAAGGGGTCGTGGGTTCGATTCCTGCCAGCCGCACCAGTAATAAGAAAAAGGCCTGGAAGCATCTGCTTCCAGGCCTTTTTTTATTTCGCGGCATATCGGATGCGCGCCAAACGGTCTATGGGATCTCAGTATCCGGATAGACGTATATGACGGTTGTGTATTCCTTCAATTCCGCGGATGCTTGTGCTCGGAACGACACAGGGGCAAGAAATGCGACCTGTATGATGGAATTTCCCTTCGGGTATGCTTTGGATGGCATGTCCGCTAGCACCGCATCCATGTCAATGCGACCGCTGGCATGACGTTTGATACTGCGCACCTTCGCAGGCGTGATCTGGACAAACACGAGTGAGGCACCGGCGGACAGCGCCGACATGTGTAATCGATCAAAGAGGCTCATGTCATCATTTTTCCCGACGACGTCCGAAGTTCCGAGCAGCACAAAACCGTTTTCCTGCCAGTGGGAGACTGAAGTTGTAAGGTCGTGTGTCGCTGCCTGTTGCAATCGCGCAGCGTGATGCGTTATCGGTCCTATCTGTGTGGACGGCAGGCCGGATAAGTCTGGCAGTACAAGCTTGACGCTTCCGGTTCTTGGTTCAAACCAGGCCAGCGTACGCGCAGAGAGAGATTTTGGCGCGAGATAAACTGGCTCAGGAGGCGACGGCCATGGTTTATAGATAACCAGCGAAGCACCTATCGCTGCGGCGGACCTTGGCAGGTCGCTCCGCTCGGCAGCTAGGTCCACAATATGGTCGCCTGGCGGTTCGAGCTTAATGAAGCCCAACTTTTCCCATTTCTCCAGGGAGCGGGATATGTCATCTGTTATGTCAAACCAGATTTCTGCCAGCTTTTCTAACGTGGGTTTTAAAAAAGGCCCTGAATATCCTGTAGCGATATAGTGTTCGGTGAATTCATTCATGTGCGAACGCGGTTAGGGAAATCGGATGAGGCAGTGCCAATGCTAGAGCTAATGGCGGACGGGAGGAGCTTTGCCATTGGCTTCGTCTGGCACATCCTTCTTCTGGCAAGTGGGGGGGGGGGGGAGCAGTGAAAAAAGAATAGTGCACAACATTGACGTCCTTCAGTCCGGCACGCATAGCGGTAGTTGTCAAATTATATGATTGATTGCCATTTGGAAATCTAGTCAATTATAACGGCGACGATTTTTGCGGTTGGACTATGTGCGAACGGGTCCGGGAACTTGGCTTTTGCCGCGAAATCCCCGATGATCTGTTGATCATAAGAACGGGGGAGACGGATGGCCATCATCACCACTATTGAAGACCTGCGCGTGCTGGCGAAAAAACGCGTGCCGCGCATGTTTTACGATTACGCCGATGCTGGTTCGTGGACCGAATCCACCTACCGTGCCAATACCGAAGACTTCGGGAAGATCAAATTCCGCCAGCGCGTGGCCGTCAACCTGGAAAACCGTTCGCTGGCCAGCACGATGGTCGGCCAGCCGGTGGCAATGCCGGTGGCGTTGGCGCCCACCGGCCTGACCGGCATGCAGCATGCCGATGGCGAAATCCTCGCCGCCAGGGCGGCGGAAAAATTCGGCGTGCCATTCACGCTGTCGACCATGAGCATCTGTTCGATCGAGGACATCGCGGCCCACACCAGCAAGCCATTCTGGTTCCAGCTGTACGTGATGAAGGACCGCGATTTCATCAACCGCCTGATCGACCGCGCCAAGGCGGCGCGCTGCGCGGCGCTGGTGCTGACGCTGGACCTGCAGGTGCTGGGCCAGCGCCACAAGGATCTCCGCAACGGCCTGTCGGCGCCGCCCAAGCTGACCATTCCCAACCTCATCAACCTGGCCACCAAGCCGCGCTGGTGCCTGGGCATGCTGGGCACGCAACGCCGCAGCTTCGGCAATATCGTCGGCCATGCGACGTCGGTGTCGGATATGTCGTCGCTGTCGTCGTGGACGTCGCAGCAGTTCGACTTGAGCCTGTCGTGGAAGGACGTGGAGTGGATCAAGCAGCGCTGGGGCGGCAAGCTGATTATCAAGGGCATCATGGACGCGGAGGACGCGCGCCTGTGCGTGGACAGCGGCGCCGATGCGCTGATCGTCTCCAACCACGGCGGCCGCCAGCTCGATGGCGCCGAGTCGTCGATCGCCGCGCTGCCGCGCATCGTGGACGCGGTCGGCAAGCAGATCGAGGTGCACATGGACGGCGGCATCCGCTCCGGCCAGGATGTGATCAAGGCGCTGGCGCTGGGCGCGCAGGGCGTGTACATCGGCCGGCCCTTCCTGTACGGGCTGGGGGCGATGGGCGAACAGGGCGTGAGCAAATGCCTGGACATCATCCGCAACGAGCTGGATCTGACCATGGCTTTCTGCGGTCTGCGCGACGTGCGCCAGGTCGACAAGAACATTCTTTTACCGGGGAGTTTCTGAATGCTGGAGCAGCCAGTCGGGCATATCTTCAAGGCGACGGCATCGGTGGCGCCGAGCCAGCGCATCCACCTGGTGCTGCTGGGCGTGGCGGACGTGGCACGGTCGGCGCGCTTTTATACGGCGCTGGGCTGGAGCCGTTCGCCGACCAGCAACGACGGCTTCGTCAAGTTCAACATGGGCGGTTACGCGATCTGCCTGATCAACCGCGACGATTTCGCGCGCGACGCGCAGGCGGCGGATACCGGCAAGCCGGGTTTCTCCGGCGTGGCGCTGATTCACCTGGCGCGCAGCGCGGCAGACGTGCCGCGCATTCTGGCCAGGGCGGCGGAGGCGGGCGGGGAGATCGTCAAGCCGGCCACCCGCACCCACTGGGGCGTGGCCGGCTACTTCAAGGATCCGGATGGTCATCTGTTTGAAGTCGATTACGAAACCGTGTGGTCGTTCGACCAGCAGCATCATTTGCGCGTGGACCACGTGAATATCGTGTAAGCTGCGGCCCTCATCAACACGAAAGACACCATGAAACACCTGATTTCCTCCTGCGCGATCGGCCTGTCGCTGGCCTTTACCCTGGCCGGCTGCGAACGCGCCAAGGCGCCTGAAGCCGCATCGGCATCCGCGGCGGCTGCGGCCCCGGCGCCAGCCGCCACCGGCACGGTCGCGGCGCTGCAAAAGAACGACGCCGTGACGGGCACCGGCAAGGAAGCCACCGCCGGCACCACCGCCGTGGTCAATTACACCGGCTGGCTGTACGTGCCGGACGCGCCGCAACAGCACGGCGCGCAGTTCGATTCGTCGATCGGCCGCGAGCCGTTCAGCTTCCGCCTCGGCGCCGGCCAGGTCATCCCGGGCTGGGACGAGGGCGTGCAGGGCATGAAGGTGGGCGGCAAGCGCACGCTGATCGTGCCAGCCAACATGGGCTATGGCGAAAGCGGCGCCGGTCCGATTCCGCCCAACGCCACGCTGATCTTCGACGTCGAACTGCTGGACGTTAAATAACCACGTTGCGCGGCGCGCCGGCCGCCCATGCCTCGATGTTGTCGATCAGCTGATCGACCAGCGTCTGCATCGCCTGCGCGCTGGCCCAGGCCGAATGCGGCGTCAGGATGAAGTTGGGCAGGCGCAGCTTGAGCAGCGCGTTGTCGGCCGGCGGCGGCTCCGTCACCAGCACGTCGAAGCCGGCGCCGGCGATCAGGCCGCTGCGCAGGGCGTCGGCCAGCGCCACCTCGTCCACCAGGCCGCCGCGCGCGGTGTTGATCAGCAGGGCGTTGCGCTTCATGCGTATCAGTTCCTTGGCGCTGATCATGTTGCGGGTCTGGTCGGTCAGCGGCAGGTGCAGGCTGATCACGTCCGAGGTCTCCAGCACCTCATCGAAGCTGGCTTCGCGCACGCCGTCGGCGTCGGCGTCCGGCAGCGGCGAGCGGTTGTGGACGATGACTTCCATGCCGAAGGCGCGCGCGATCCGCGCGGTGGCCTTGCCCAGCGCGCCGTAGCCGAACAGGCCCAGGCGGCTGCCGGCCAGGTCCGAAACCGGATGGCCAAACAGGCAGAAACGCTCCGATTTTTCCCACAGCCCCGCCTCGATATCGGCGCGGTAGGCGATCAGCTGCCGGCGCAGCGCCAGGATCAACGCGAAAGTGTGCTCGGGCAGCGTGTGCACCGCGTAGTTGCGGATGTTGGTGACGACGATGCCGCGTTCCGTGGCCGCCGCCAGGTCGACGATGTTGGTGCCCGTGGCCGCCACCGCGATCAGCTTCAGGTCCGGCAACTGGGCCAGGTCGTCGGCAGTGAGCGGCACCTTGTTGGTGATGGCGATGGTGGCGCGGGCGTCGCGCAGGCGCTGGAGGGCCTCGCCGGCGCGCGTGGCCGGATACTCGGTCCATTGGTGCGCAAACGCCGGCTTGCGCACGTTGGCGATCACGCTGTCGCGGTCCAGGAAGACGATGCGGTGGGGTTCAGTCATATGGCTACCTCTAACGGTGTGGCGCGCGCGGCGATCTTCGGCAGGCGCATGCCGGGGTGATTGGAAAACAGTTCGGCGACCCATTCGACAAACACGCGCACCTTGGCCGACAGGTGGCGGTTCTGCGGATACACCACGTGGATCGGCAGCGGGTCGCTGATCCAGTCTTCCAGGATCAGTTCAAAGCGGCCGTCCTTGACCATCGGCTCCATCATGAAGTTGGGCATCTGGACGATGCCCAGCCCGGCCACGCCGGCGGCAATGTAGGCGTTGCTGTCGTTCAGCGCGATCGAGCCGGGCAGGGCGACCTGCACCCGTTCGCCGTCGCGCGTAAAGTCCCAGTCGTAGATCTTGCCGGTGCGGGCGGAGAAGTAATTCACGCAGCGGTGGCGCAGCAGGTCGTTGGGATGCGCCGGGCGGCCATAGCGCGCCAGGTAGGCCGGCGAGGCGCAGGTGACGAAGTGCAGGATGCCGACCCGGCGCGCGATCAGGCTGGAGTCGCCCAGCGCGCCGCCGCGCACCGCGCAGTCCACGCCTTCCTCGACCAGGTCCACTGGGCGGTCGCTGCAGCCCAGTTCCAGCTGTATGTCCGGGTACAACGCAAAGAACTGCGGCAGCGCCGGCACGATGACGTCGCTGGCCAGGCCGGTGGGGGCGTCCACCCGCAGCCGCCCGGAGGGGCTGAGCCGGGTGCGCGACAGTGATTCCTCGGCCTCGCGCACGTCGGACAGGATGCGCAGGCAGCGCTCATAGTAGGCCGCGCCGTCGGCGGTGACGCTGACGTGGCGCGTGGTCCGGTGCAGCAGCTTGACCGCCAGCGTGGTTTCCAGCTGCTGGATGAGGGTGGAGACGGTGGCCTTGGGCAGTTGCATGGTATCGGCCGCGCGCGTGAAGCCGCCAGCGTCCACCACCTGCACAAACACTTCCATCGCTTGAAGTTTATTCATTTCTGGTCCTATTGTTCGTGATTCTGAACAATCAATTCGACTTTGCCGTATTTATCGGATTGTAGATCAAGTTTAAGATTGCTGTACTGCACAAAGTAAAAGACGAAGAAAGGAGGACTTATCATGAAATATCGGGATGCAATTTTTGCAACGATCGCACTGGCGCTGACGTCGGTGGCACTGGCAGGCGTGGTATATACCGACGCTTACTCTCATACCGCCAAGGCGGAAGTTCGCGGCGTGCGCGCCCTGACGCTGGTGGCGAGCGGCGAGACCGCCTGCGACCCTGCTAACATGTTGTCCTCCAACGAATCGGGTACGGTGCAACAATGAACAATCCAGTAGAGAAGCTGCCGACCCTGTCGGACCAACTGAAGATCCGCGGCCTGGAAGTGAAGGGCGCCGAGGGTCCGCTGGCGGCGCGACTCTACACCAGCGGCGATGCCGGCGCCAAGCGCGACATGCTGCTGGTCTTCTTCCACGCCGGCGGCTTTGTCGGCGGTGATCTGGAAGACGCGGACATGTTCCTGCGTCATTTGGCAGACGACAGCCCGCACATGGCGGTGCTAGCATCGGCCTATACGCTGGCCACCGAAAAGCCGTTCCCGGCAGCGGTGGAAGACGCGCACGCGGTGCTGCTGTGGGCCAAGAAGAACAAGACCAAGCTGGGCTGGACCGGCAAGCAACTGCTGGTGGCGGGGATCGAGGCGGGCGCCAACCTGGCCGCCGTCTGCGCGTTGATGTCGCGCGACCGCGGCGGTCCGGCGCTGGCCGGCCAGGTGCTGGTGATGCCGATGCTCGATCCGGGCCTGAGCACCTGCTCGATGCGCGAGATCCAGGCCGAACCGGAGCTGCTGGACGTGGCCGACGCCTGCGCCAAGGCCTACCGCGGCTACCTGCCCAACGCCGCCGACCGCACCCACCCGTACGCCTCGCCGCTGCAATCGAGCCGCCTGAAGAACCTGCCGCCGGCGCTGATCCTGTCCACCGAGGACGATCCGCTGCGCGATGAGGCCGAACAGTATGGTGCCAAACTGATCGGCTGCGGCGTCAAAACCACGGTCCGGCGCATGCAGCCGGCGCCCCTGAAGGATGCAGGGGCACGCAACGAATGTGCCTGCCGTTGTCAGGCATTGGGAGAAATCGCCAGCTTTGTCGCTGGCCTGGAACGGTCCGAGACGCCGCCAGCCGCATAGGATTCCCCACCCATTAAGCAGTAACTGAGTCACGTCCCCACTGGCTTGCCGGCGGGGCGCTAGTACCGTGTTTTCTCGATTTTCGCTGAGATCGCCCGGTGCCGCCTTTTCAATTAATTATTTTCATACAAAAAGGAATAAAGATGAAAACCATTAAATCAATGACTGCTGTTGCCCGGCCGCTGGCCGCCGCGATGGCACTGGCGGGCCTGGCCGCAATCTCTCTTTCCGGCTGCGGCGATGCCAACAGCAAAGCCGCCGAAGCGCCTGCGGGCGCCGGCGGTCCGCCGGTATCGGCCGCTGCCGTGGTCGAGAAAACCATCACCGAAACCCAGGAGTTCTCGGGCCGCCTGGAAGCCATCGACCAGGTGCAGATCCGTCCGCGCGTCAGCGGCTACATCACCGCCATCAACTTCAAGCCGGGCTCGCAGGTCAAGAAGGGCGACGTGCTGTTCGTGATCGACCAGCGCCCGTTCCAGGCCGAAGCCGCCCGCGCCGAAGCCGCCGCCAATTCGGCGCGCGCCAAGGCCGACCTGGCCAAGGTGGAACTGGTGCGTGCGGAAAAACTGCTGGCCGACAAGGCCATCGCCCAGCGCGAATACGACGCCTCGGCATCCAGCTACAAGCAGCTCGACGCCGACGCCAAGGCCGCCCAGGCGCAGTATGAAACCGCCAAGCTGAACCTGAGCTACACCCAGGTCACCTCGCCGATCAACGGCCGCGTGTCGAAAGCGGAAATCACGCTGGGCAACCTGGTCGACCAGTCGGCCGTGCTGACCTCGGTGGTATCGCTGGACCAGATCTACGCCTCGTTCGACGGTGACGAAGACACCTACCTGCGCGTCGGCGCCGCCGCCCACCAGGGCAAGCCGGCCACCGTCAAGATCGGCCTGGCCAACGAAACCGGCTTCCCGCACGAAGGCAAGCTGGAATTCGTCGACAACCAGCTGGACGTGCGCAGCGGCTCGGTGCGCATGCGCGCCATCCTGGCCAACGCCGACGGCGCCCTGGTGCCCGGCCTGTTCGCCCGCGTGCAGCTGGCCGGCAGCACCGGCGCCAAGTCGGCCCTGCTGATCAACGAACGTGCCGTCAACACCGACCAGAACCGCAAGTTCGTGTTCGTGGTCGACAAGGACAACAAGGCCGAATACCGTCCGATCACGCTGGGTCAGCAGATCGATGGCCTGCGCATCGTGCGCGACGGCCTGAAGCCGGGCGAGAAGATCGTCGTCAACGGCCTGCAGCGCGTGAAACCGGGCGCGCCGATCACGCCGAACATCGTGCCGATGGACGCCGACCCGCTGGCCGCGGAACTGGCCGCCAAAAAAGAACAGAAAGTCGCCGCTGCTGATGGCAAGAAAGCCGGCACCACCAAGGAATAATTAAAAATGAATATCTCTCGATTCTTTGTCGACAAGCCGATTTTCGCGGCGGTTCTGTCGATCATCATCTTCGTCGCCGGCTTGATATCCATCTTCAAGCTGCCGATCTCGGAGTACCCGGACGTGGTGCCGCCATCGGTGGTGGTGCGCGCGCAGTATCCGGGCGCCAACCCGAAGATCATCGCCGAAACCGTGGCCGCGCCGCTGGAGGAGCAGATCAACGGCGTCGAGAACATGCTGTACATGTCCTCGCAAAACACCTCGGACGGCGCGCTGGCGCTGACCGTGACCTTCAAGATCGGCACCAACGTCGAGCAGGCTGAAACCCAGGTGCAGAACCGCGTCCAGCGCGCGCTGCCACGGCTGCCGGAAGAAGTGCGCCAGATCGGCGTGACGACCGTCAAGTCGTCGCCCAACCTGACCATGGTGGTCCACCTGAATTCGCCGAACGGCCGTTACGACGACCTGTATCTGCGCAATTACGCGGTGCTGAACATCAAGGACCAGCTGGCGCGCCTGCCCGGCATGGGCGAGGTGCAGCTGTTCGGTTCCGGCGACTACGCCATGCGCGTCTGGCTCGATCCGCAGAAGGTGGCGCAGCGCGGCATGACCGCCGGCGACGTGGTCGACGCGATCCGCGAGCAGAACGTGCAGGTGGCGGCCGGCGTGGTGGGCCAGGGCCCGGCCAAGAACGCCGACTTCCAGCTGACCGTCAACACGCAAGGCCGCCTGCAGTCGGAAGAAGAATTCGGCAACATCATCCTGAAGACCAACGCCGACGGCGCGGTCACGCTGCTGAAGGACGTGGCACGCCTGGAGATGGGCTCGAACTCCTACGCCCTGCGTTCGCTGCTGAACAACAAGTCGGCGGTGGCAATCCCGATCTTTGAAGCGCCGAACGCCAACGCGCTGCAACTGTCGGCCGACGTGCGCGCCACCATGGCCCGCCTGTCGAAAGATTTCCCGGAAGGCGTCGAATACAGCGTTGTATACGACCCGACCCAATTCGTGCGCGAATCGATCCGCGCCGTGATCCACACGCTGGTCGAAGCGATCATTCTGGTGGCACTGGTGGTGATCGTGTTCCTGCAAACCTGGCGCGCATCGGTGATTCCGCTGCTGGCCGTTCCCGTGTCGGTGGTGGGTACCTTCGCCGTCATGCTGGCCTTTGGCTTCTCGATCAACACGCTGTCGCTGTTTGGCCTGGTGCTGGCCATCGGTATCGTGGTCGACGATGCGATCGTGGTGGTGGAAAACGTCGAGCGTAATATCCACGACGGCCTGAATCCGCGCGACGCCACCATCCAGGCGATGAAAGAGGTGAGCGGCCCGATCATCGCGATTGCGCTGGTGCTGTGCGCCGTGTTCGTGCCGATCGCCTTCGTGTCCGGCCTGTCTGGTCAGTTCTACAAGCAGTTCGCGCTGACCATCGCGATTTCGACCGTGATCTCGGCATTCAGCTCGCTGACCCTGGCCCCGGCGCTGTCGGCAGCCCTGCTGAAATCGCACGACGCGCCGAAAGACGCGCTGACCCGCGGCATGGAAAAAGTGTTTGGCCGTTTCTTCAACTGGTTCAACCGCTTCTTCAACCGCGCCTCGCACAGCTACGAAACCGGCGTGACCGGCGTGCTGAAACGCAAAGGATCGTCGCTGATCGTGTACGCCATCCTCGGCGTGGCCGCCGCCTTCATGTTCAAGGTGGTGCCACCGGGCTTCGTGCCAGCGCAGGACAAGCAGTACCTGATCGGCTTCGCCCAGTTGCCGGACGCCGCCTCGCTGGACCGTACCGACGCCGTGATCCGCAAGATGTCGGACATCGCCAAGGACATCCCTGGCGTGGACAACTCGATCTCGTTCCCTGGCCTGTCGATCAACGGCTTCACCAACGCGCCTAACGCCGGTATCGTGTTCCTCGGCCTGGCGCCGTTCGAGAAGCGCAACAGCAAGGAAACCTCGGCCGAGGCGATTGCCGCTGAAATGAACAAGCGCATGGGCGCCATCGAAGGTGCGTTCGTGCTGGTGCTGCCACCACCGCCAGTCAATGGCCTGGGCACCACCGGCGGCTTCAAGCTGATGGTCGAAGACCGCGACAACCTCGGTTACGACGCGCTGTACAAAGCCGTGCAGGCGGTGCAGATGAAGGCCTGGCAGAATCCGAAGCTGGCCGGCGTGTTCTCCAGCTACCAGATCAACGTGCCACAACTGTTCGCCGACATCGACCGCCAGAAGGCCAAGCAACTGGGCGTGCCGCTGAACACCATCTACCAGACCTTGCAGATCAATCTGGGCTCGCTGTATGTGAACGACTTCAATCAGTTCGGCCGTACCTACCAGGTGCGTGTGCAGGCTGACCAGCAGTTCCGTTCGCACGCCGAGGACATCGCCCAGCTGAAGGTGCGCAACGACAAGGGCGAGATGATTCCGCTGTCGTCGCTGATGCGCGTCAAGGACAGTTATGGCCCGGACCGGGTACAGCGCTACAACGCCTACGTGGCCGCCGAGATCAACGGCGCACCGGCGCCAGGCGTGTCGTCGGGCGAGGCGCAGGCCGAGATGACCAAGATCGTCAACGAAGTGCTGCCGAAGGGTATTAGCTACGAATGGACGGAACTGGTGTACCAGGACATCCTGTCCGGTAACACGATGATCTACGTGTTCCCGCTGTGCGTGCTGCTGGTGTTCCTGGTGCTGGCCGCGCAGTACGAAAGCTGGACCCTGCCGCTGGCGGTGATCCTGATCGTGCCGATGTCGATCCTGTGCGCGCTGATTGGCGTCAAACTGACCCACGGCGACAACAACGTCTTCACCCAGATCGCACTGTTCGTGCTGGTGGGCCTGGCGTCGAAGAACGCGATTCTGATCGTGGAGTTTGCGCGGGAGCTGGAGCACCATGGCCGCTCGATCGTCGAAGCCGCGCTGGAAGCCTGCCGCCTGCGTCTGCGTCCGATCCTGATGACGTCGATCGCATTCATCATGGGCGTGCTGCCGCTGGTGTTCTCGCACGGCGCGGGTTCGGAAATGCGTCATGCGATGGGTGTGGCGGTGTTTGCCGGCATGCTGGGCGTGACCTTCTTCGGCCTGTTCCTGACGCCGGTGTTCTACGTGCTGCTGCGTACCCTGGCGGTCAAACTGGAGAAGAAAAAACCTGCCGTGGCCGGCGACGCCGCCGCGGTAAAACTGGAAGGGACTCACTAACATGAACAAGCTGCATATGATCGCCAAGGGCGTGGCCCCCATGCTGGCGGCGCTGCTGATGACCGCGTGCGCAGCACCGGAGTTCAAACAACCCGCGATCGAGGTACCGACCGCGTTCAAGGAATCGCAGCAGCCCGACGCCGCTGCCCGCGATGCCGTACCAGTAAAAACCGCCGCCGACGGAAGCACCTGGAAACAGGCGCAACCCGCCGAAGCGCAGCCGCGCGGCGAGTGGTGGCTGGCCTTCAACGATCCGGCGCTGAATGAGCTGATCAACGAAGCCACCCGCGCCAACGCCAACCTGGCGGTGGCCGCGGCCCGCGTCAAGCAGGCGCGCGCCATTGCCGGCATCGCCGAAGCGGACCGCATTCCGCAAGTGGGCGTCGGCGTCGGCGCCCAGCGCGTGCGCCAGTCGGACGTGGAACTGGGCCTGCCGGCCGGCACCCCGGTGGCGCCGTCCAAGGTGTTCAGCGCCAACCTGACGGCCAGCTACGAGGTCGACCTGTTCGGCCGCGTCTCGTCCAACGTCGCCGCCGCCCGTGGCGACGCGGCGCAGGTCGAGGCGACCTACCGTTCGGTGCTGCTGTCGGTGCAGGCGGACGTGGCGCAGACCTATTTCCGTCTGCGCTCCACCGACGCCGAGCTGGAAACGCTGAACCGCACGGTGCAGACCCGCGAAGAAAACGTCAAGGTCAACCAGCGTCGTTTCGACCTGGGCGATATCGGCGAATTCGACCTGTCGCGCGCCAAGACCGAGTTGGCGACGGCGCGCGCCGAAGCCATCGGCCTGCAGCGTCAGCGCGTGACCACCGAGCATGCGCTGGCGGTCCTGCTGGGCAAACCGGCGGCCAGCTACACGGCCGGCAACAGCCCGCTGCTGGACGGCACGCTGCTGCCGGTGATCCCGGCCGGCCTGCCATCGACGCTGCTGGAGCGCCGTCCCGACATCACCGCCGCCCAGCGCGCGATGGAAGCGGCCAACGCCCGCATCGGCGTGGCGCGCTCGGCGATGTTCCCGTCGCTGATGCTGAACGCGAATGCGGGCGGCGTGTCGGGTAACACCGTGGCCGACGTGTTCAAGTGGAGCAGCCGTTCGTGGCTGCTGGGCGCGGCGCTGTCGATGCCGCTGATCGATGGTGGCCGCAACAAGGCCAACATCACGCGCAGCGAAGCGGCGCTGGAGGAATCGGTCGGCACGTATCGTCAGAGTGTGTTGACGGCGTTCGCGGAAGTGGAAGACAACCTGGCGGGCCTGCGCATCCTGGCTGGCCAGACGGCGCAGATCGAGGACGCCGTGGTGTCGGCGCGGCGCTCGGCCGATCTGGCACAGAAGCTGTACACGGCCGGCCGTTCGAGCTACCTCGACCTGCTGGACGCGCAGCGCAACCTGGCGACGGTGGAGCGCAACGCGGTGCAACTGCGCGGCAATCGCGCCGTGACCACGGTGGCGCTGATCCGCGCGCTGGGCGGTGGCTGGGGAGATACCCCGCCGGCGCCGACGACGTTGGCGCAGAAGTAAAAACGAAAAGGCGAACCCCAAAAGGTTCGCCTTTTTTTTTCGGGGTAAAGCATGCGATGGCAAGAGGCCCCAAGCTCGGCGCCCCGTGTCACAGCATGCTGTCACCCCGCACACCGCACGCAGGGGTCTGACCCCGTACGGGGTCAGACCCCACCACCGGGGTTAATTATTTGGCGGCGACAGGCGCCGGAGCAGCAGCGGCCTCGGTTTTCTCAGCCTTGGCGTGTGCCTTGGCCTTGGTCTTGCTGGCCTTCGCGTGCGCGTCAGCCTTGTCGGCCTTTTCCTCGGCCTTGGCAACGGCGACATCCTTCTTGGCGTCCGCTTCCACCTTGGCGGTCTTGGCCTCTGCCTTGATCTCAGCCTTGGTTTCCTTGGCTTCAGCCTTGGCAGCGGTCTTGGCTTCCTTGGCCTCGGCCTTGGTGGTGGCAGGAGCGGGAGTCTGCGCAAATGCAGCGGTTGCGAACAGGCCGGCGATCAGGGTAGCGATTACTTTGGTCATGATTCAATCCTTTATTCAGGTTTTCGGGCCCGGGACAATTCCCGCGTCTCTGAGCAAAAAACGCTGCCCCAAAACGTTGCGTTGACGGTCTTTACAATCGCTTACATGTTCGCCAACGCACGGAGCGTGCGGGCGGACCAGCATAGGCTAAAGCCATGAAAGACTCGCTCAAGACCTACAAGGCCAAACGCAACTTCGCCATCACCCCCGAACCCGCCGAAGGCGGCAAGGCGGGCAAAGAGGCGCTGACGTTTGTCATCCAGAAGCACTGGGCCACGCGGCTGCATTACGACTTCCGGCTGGAGCTGGACGGCGTGATGATCAGCTGGGCCGTGCCCAAGGGCCCCAGCTACGACACGCACGACAAGCGCATGGCGGTGCACGTCGAGGATCACCCGATCTCGTATAACGACTTCGAAGGCACGATCCCGCCCAAGCAGTATGGCGCCGGCAAAGTGATCATCTGGGACAAGGGCACCTGGCATCCGCTGGATGATCCGCACAAGGCGCTCAAGGCTGGCAACCTCAAATTTGACATCCACGGCCACAAGATGCACGGCCGCTGGGTGCTGGTGCGCATGAAGGGCAAGGGCGAAAAACAGGAGCCGTGGCTGCTCATCAAGGAGCACGACGAGTACGCGCGGCCGGCCGACGAATTCAGCGTGGTCGACGAGATGCCCGACAGCGTCAAGGCGCTGCCCATGCCCGCCGATGCCGGACGGCCGTCCGCCACAACCGCCCGCGACGCCAGCGCCAGAGCCGGCGCCAGGCCGTCCCGCGCCGCCGCGCGCGGTGTTGGTGCGGCCGCGGACGCGCCCAAAGCCGAGCTGCCGGAGACGCTGTCGCCGCAACTGGCCACGCTGGTCGACGGCCCGCCGGCGGCGGCGGACGAGTGGCTGTTCGAGGTCAAATTTGACGGCTACCGCATCCTCGCCCGCGTGGATGGCAAGGACATCCGCCTCATCACCCGCAACGGCAACGACTGGACGCACAAGCTGCAGCCGCTGCACGCCGCGCTCGCGAAAATGAAACTGCCCAAGGGCTGGTACGACGGCGAAATCGTCGTCCACGACGACCACGGCCGCCCCGACTTCGGCCTGCTGCAAAACGCCTTCGACGAAGACCATCCCGGCGACATTGTCTACTTCATCTTCGACATCCCCTTCCACAACGGCCGCGACCTGCGCGAGCTGCCGCTGGAGCAGCGTCGCGCCATTCTGGAGGAAATCCTGGGCAAACGCGCCAACGACACGGTGCGCTACAGCGCCGCGCTGTCGGCGCCACCGCAGGACATGATCGCCGCCGCCTGCCAGATGGGCCTGGAAGGCATCATCGGCAAGCGCCGCGACTCGCGCTACACCGCGCGCCGCAGCGGCACCTGGATCAAGCTCAAATGCGGCCAGCGGCAGGAATTCGTCATCGGCGGCTACACCGATCCGCAAGGCTCGCGCAGCGGCTTCGGCTCGCTGCTGCTCGGTACGTACGACAAGGACGGCAAGCTGCAATACGCCGGCAACGTCGGCAGCGGCTTCAACGCCGCCTCGCTGGCCGAACTCAAGACGCAGATGGACAAGCATGCCGCCGACAAAAGCCCGTTCGCGCCCAGCCGCGACATCGCCAAAAAAGCGCACTGGCTCAAGCCCGCGCTGGTGGCGGAGGTGGCATTCAGCGAGTGGACGCATTCGGGCTCGATCCGCCATGGCGTGTTCAAAGGCCTGCGCAAGGACAAGAAGGCCGGCGTCATCGTGCGCGAGGAGCCCGCGCACATCAAGGAGGAGGCAACCGTGGAAGGCAAGCTACCAGCGTCGTTGAAGATCACCAATCCCGACCGCGTGATCGACAAGCAAAGCGGCGCCACCAAAATCCAGCTGGTGCGCTACTACGCGCTGGTGGCGCCGCTGATGCTGCCGCACCTGAAAGGCCGACCGGTATCGCTGGTGCGCGCGCCGGAGGGCGTGGGCGGCGAATTATTCTTCCAGAAGCACGCCGAAGTCTCGCGCATGCCGGGCGTGAAGCAGTTCAAGCAATCGCTCGACCCGGAGCATCCGCCAATGCTGGAAGTGCCGACGGAAGAGGGACTGCTGTCGGCGGCGCAGATGAACGTGGTCGAACTGCACACGCAAAATGCCAGCGGCGGCAGCTACGAGAAGCCCAACCGTATGATCTTCGACCTTGATCCGGGCAAGAACGTGACGTGGGATCAGGTGAAAGAGGGCGCGCAGCTGATGCGCGCCTTCCTGGAGGAACTTGGCCTGGCGACGTTCCTGAAAACCAGTGGCGGCAAGGGGCTGCACGTGGTGGTGCCGGTCAAACCGGGGTATGGCTGGGACGACGTCAAGGGATTCTCGCAAGCCATCGTCGCCCACATGGCCGAGACGATTCCCGACCGCTTCGTGCTGAAGAGCGGGCCAAGCAACCGCGTGGGAAAAATCTTCATTGACTACCTGCGCAATGGGCGCGGCGCGACCACGGTGTGCGCCTGGTCCGCCCGCACCCGGCCGGGCCTCGGCATATCGGTCCCGATCAGGTGGGAAGAACTGGACGGCCTGCAAAGCGCCGACCACTGGAACGTCACCAACGCCCACACCCGGCTGGATGAGGGCAACGCGCCGTGGGACGATTACGCGAAATCCGCCAAAGGGTTGGCGGCCGCCATGAAACTGATGCAGTTCAAACCAGGGCACAACTGAGCTCGCGGGAACCGCTCACCCCGCACCGCGGCGAACTGGGGTCTGACCCCGTACGGGGTCAGACCCCGACCTTTTCGGGGTAAGCGAACACGCAATCTCACAGCCAGATAATCAGGCCCGCCAGACCGATAATCAAGCCAGCCTTGGTGATGTTATAAGCGGTCTTGTTCCAAGCCTTGTAGCGGCGGCGATACCGCCCCATCACATACGAGATCGTAAACAGCTTGCTGATCGCGCCCGTCTGGTCACCGGTTTCGTTGGGCGAGGCGGCGGCGGTCATCATCGTGCGGCCCAACCAGCGGTTGATCGCCTGCGCCCAGCGGAAGCGCATCGGCCGCTCGATGTCGCAGAACAGGATCACGCGATCGGTCTCGGTGCCGTTCACCGCCCAGTGAATATATGTTTCGTCAAAGATCACACCCTGGCCATCGCGCCAGCTATGGCGCTCGCCATCGACCTCGATGAAGCAGCGGTCATCGTTCGGTGTCGACAGGCCCAGGTGATAGCGCAGTGAACCGGCATACGGATCGCGGTGCGGGTTAAGCTTGGCGCCCGGCGGCAGTTCGGCAAACATCGCCGCCTTGACCGACGGTATGCCGCGCAGCAGCGCCACCGTCTGCGGGCACAGGCGCTCGGCGGACGGATGGCCGGCCGCGTACCACTTCAGGTAAAACCGCTTCCAGCCGGTTTTAAAGAAGGAATTGAAACCGGCATCGTTGTTCTGCTCGGACGCCTTGATCTTTTGCAGCGCCAGCAGGTTCAGCGCCTCGGCCCGGATCACTTCCCAGTTCTGCTGCAGCGGCGCCAGATCCTTCCATGGCTCCACCGCCAGGAACGGTTGCGAGGGCACGCGCGAGAACGTGTGCATGAATAGGTTGATCGGCGCCATGAACGACGAATGGTCGAACAGCTGACGCATGAAAGGCAGACGCACCTTGCCGCGAAAATGGACGTACAGAACGCAGAAAAACAAAAAGCCCACGGCGACATACTTCATAATTTCATACCCCCAAAACCGCCTTCGCATACGTTAATGATCGGTCATTATACTGTCGTTTGGGGCGGGGCGCTCGACTGGGGGCCTAGCCTGGCAGCGATGCCTGCACCATGCCGTCCCACGAGGTCATCGCGATCTTTGCCACCGCCTGCAGTTCCTCCCGGCTTGCGCCATCGCGCGCCCTGATCGCCATTCCGCTCTGAACCGTCTGCAGATAGCGCGCCAGGAAGGCGATGTCGAGCGATGGCGGCAATTCTCCTTCCTGTACCGCCCGCTCCAGGCGGGCAAGCAGGATGTCATAGGCGCCGCCACGGGTGGTCCGCATCAAGTCGCCAAGTGCCGCGTGTTCGTCCCCGCCCACGGCGCCGAGTGTGACCAGGCACCCGTGGGGCAGGCCGCAATCGGAGCCGGTCATGGCCGCCGCCGAGTCCCACAAGTAGGCCGCCACTGCCTCGCGCGCGGTGGCCGCGGACCGGAACCCGCCCAGCACCAGGTGCTCGTAGGTGGTCGAGTACAGGTTGAGTGCCTCGGCGTAGAGCTGCTCCTTGGAGCCGAAGGCGGCATACAGGCTGGTGGGGCCGATGCCCAGCGCCGACGTCAGATCGGCGATCGACGTTGCCTCGTAGCCCTTGACCCAAAACAGCTTCATCGCCGTGTCCAGCGCGGCGTTGCGATCGAACACGCGCGGCCGCCCGCGCCGGCCGGGTTGGGGCGCCGCCGATTCAGGATTCATATTTTTTGCATCGCTCATTACAAAATTCCTTGACCAGGCTGCGATGCTACCATATGATTTATGCAGTAATCACTACATAAAGGATGGGAATGAAAACGCTTGCTGGAAAACGTGCCCTTGTGACGGGCGGATCGCGTGGCATCGGCGCCGCCATTGCGCGCGCACTGGCGGAAAACGGCGCGGACGTTGCGCTGACTTATCAGAGCGCGGCGGAGCGCGCCCAGGCGGTGGTGGCGTCGATCGAAGAATCGGGCCGGAAGGGGATGGCGATCCAGGCGGACAGCGCCGATCCGGCCGCCATCAGGCGTTCCGTGGAGGAGGCGGTGGCGGGACTTGGCGGGCTGGATATCCTGGTCAACAACGCCGGCATCGCGCGCTATAACCTGATTGCCGATTTCAGCGTGGAGGATATTGACGCGCTGTTTGACGTCAACGTGCGCGGCACGGTGCTGGCGACGCAGGCTGCCATTCCGCACCTCAAGGCGGGCGGCCGCGTGATTACGATCGGCTCGGCAGGGGCGGACCGCATCGTCGGCACGCCGGGTACGGTGTACTACATGACCAAGTCGGCCCTGCAGTCGTTCACGCGCGGGCTGGCGCAGGAGCTGGGCGGACGGGATATCACGTCCAATCTGGTGCAGCCGGGATCGACCGACACCGACATGAATCCGGCCAATGGCGAGAGCGCGGATTTCCAGCGCGGCCTGATGCCGCTGGGGCGTTTCGCCGAGCCGTCGGACATTGCCGCCGCCGTCACTTTCCTGGCCAGTCCCGCCGCGCGGCACATCACCGGCACCATCATGACGGTGGACGGCGGCTTGCTCGCCTGAGCGGGCGGCAGCAGGCCGCCCACCGCGCGCCGCACTTCAACGCACGCGCGGCCGCATGTATGCGCGCGGCGCCGCGTTGATCATGCGGCCTTGCGGCTCGCTGCCGGCTTGCGCTTGGCCGCAGTGGCGGTCGATGTGGACTTGGCGCGGGTGGTAGCGGTGGTCGCCGTGCCGCGGCTGCGGGCCGGCTTGCCGCTTGTCGTCGAGGTCCCGGCACGCGACTTGGGCTTGGCCGCGCCTTCGTCGTCATCTTCCTCCTCAGTCGCGGCGCGCGCTTTCGGCTTGGCGGCCTTGGTGCCGCCGCGCTTGCCCAGGCTGTCCTGCAGCAGCGCCACCAGGTCGACCACGTTGGATGCCTTCGGCGCGCTTGGCTCGGCTTCGGGCTCGGTAATCGTCTTGGTCTGGCCGGCCTTGATCTTCTTCTTGACCATGGCCATCACGTCTTCCTTGTAGGTGTCGTGATACTGCTCCGGCTTCCATTCCTCGCTCATGCCGTCCACCAGCGACAGCGCCATTTGCAGCTCCTTGTCGCTGATGCCGGCCGCTTTCAGGGTGGCCGGCGGCAGTTTCAGTTCTTCCGCGCTGCGGATCTCGGTCGCGTAGCGCAGCGTGTTGAGGACGATCTTGTCCTCCACGCACACCAGCGCGCACAGATGCTGCTTGGTGCGCATCACCACCGTGGCGATGCCGATCTTGCCGGCCTTGCGCAGCGTTTCGCGCAGCAGCGCATACACCTTGGCGCCGCCGCGTGACGGCGCGAGGTAGTAGGGCGTTTCGTAATAGGTCAGCGGCACATCGGCCGCCTCCACGAAGGCCACGATGTCGATGGTCTGCGTGGCCTCCACGTTGGCGCGTTTCAGGTCTTCATCCGACAGCACCACGTACTCGTTGTCCTCGTACTCATAGCCCTTGACGATGTCGTCCCACGTGACTTCCTTGCCGGTCTTTTTGTTATAGCGCTTGTAGCCGACCGGCGAAAAGTCGCGCCGGTCGAGCATGGTCAGGTCCAGGTCATGCTCCTGCACCGCCGTGTACATCTCGACCGGAATGTAGACCAGCCCAAAGCTGATCGCCCCTTTCCACAACGCGCGCGCGGCCATGGCTTAACCGCCCACCGACCCGGTCACCGGCAGCACAATCCCGGTAATGTAGCTGGAGCAGCTGGGCGCCGCCAGGAACACGTAGGACGGCGACAGCTCCTGCGGTTGCGCCGGACGCTTCATGTCGGTATCGGCGCCAAACTTGGCGATCTCGTCCGGCGACTGGTCGGCCGGATTCAGCGGCGTCCACACCGGCCCCGGCGCCACGGCGTTGACGCGGATGCCCTGGTCCAGCAGGTTGGACGCCAGCGATTTGGTGAACGCGTGGATCGCGCCCTTGGTGGTGGAGTAGTCCAGCAGATGCTCGGCGCCCTGCAGGCCGGTCACCGAGCCGGTGTTGATGATGGACGCGCCGCGCTTCAGATACGGCAGCACCGCCTTGGCCATGTGGAAGTAGCCGTAGACGTTGGTCTTCATGGTCAGGTCGAAGCGGTCCTCGGTCAGGTCGGTCAGCTTTTCCGCGTGCTCCTGGAAGGCGGCGTTGTTGACCAGGATGTCCAGCCGGCCGAAGCGTTCGTGCGCCTGGTGCGCGGCGTCGCGGCAGAAGGCCGGATCGCGCACATCGCCGCGCAGCAGCAGGCAGCTCTGGCCCTCGGCCTCGACGTAGCGCTTGGTGTCCTGCGCGTCCTGGTCCTCTTCCAGATAGACGATGGCCACGTCCGCGCCCTCGCGCGCGTACAGCACCGCCACCGCGCGGCCGATGCCGGAATCGCCGCCGGTGATCAGCGCCGCCATGCCGGCCAGCTTGCCGCTGCCGCAGTAGTCGGGCGCGAGGAATTCCGGTTTTTGCTCCATGTCCGCCTCCAGCCCTGGTTTTTCCAGGTGCTGGGACGGCATCGGCGTGCCCGGATAAGTGTGGTCAGTGGTCTGCACCGCCTCCTTGCTGTTGCCGCTGTCGCTGGCGCGCGGACCCTGGCGGTCCAGCTGGTCCTGGCGTTGCTGGACTTCGCGTTGCAGGCTGGCGGTGCCCTGATCGGCCTTGTTTTCGGATTGTGACATGGTGTTCTCCCGGAGACTGAGCACACAGTATTGGCCTGGGTCGCTTGCAAGACGGTGCGCTCCTTCACACAAACCCCGCACGCTTTTGCCTCGACGCCAGCCTCACCACTTAGGGGTCTGACCCCGCACGGGGTCAGACCCCGCCAGGCCGTGCGGGGTAGGCACAAAAAGATTGATAATTTTGAACGTTATGGCACACTATCGTTCGAGGAAAAAACTAAAAAGAAACTAGGGGAGCACACCATGCCGCAAATCTACAGCCGCTCGAACAGCACGGGCGTCTTCTTCAATCCGAGTCCCGATCGCCGCGCGGAATTCCAGTCGTGCTGCGGGGAAATGTTCTCGCAACTCGTCTCCTGCGACCAGGTGGACGCCACCAGCGCCGCGCTGGCCAAGCGCGAGGCCGACCTGCTGATCCTCGACCTGAACGGCTTCGAGCACCTGAACCAGTTGGCCGGCATCGGCGCGCTGATCCGCGGCCGCGCCGGCGCTCCCATCCTGCTGCTGTGCGCCTACGAGCACAGCGCCTGGCTGCCGGAGCTGATGGCCTACGGCACCTTCGACTACCGCATCTGCCCCGTGCTCAACGACGCGCTCCAGGAGGCCGTGCGCCAGGCGCTGGCAGTGCCGGCCGACCCCGCCGCTGCCATGCAGCAGGCGCTGCTCGACAAGGAAAAGGAACTGCGCGACCTGCTGAGCGTGCAGCGCAGCCTGCAGCGCGCGCTGGGCGGCATCGACAGCATCAACATCATGGCCTCGCAAATCTGCCTGGCGTTGTGCAATTTCCCCGGCGTGCGCCACACCGCCGTGCTGCACATGAAGGAACGCGGCGACCTGCAGCTGGTGGCGCAGGAAGCGCGCAACCACCTCGACCTCGGCCGCCTGCTGCAGCGGCGCGACCATCTGCTGCAATCGCCGCTGCGCGACAGCTTCCCGCCGCTGATGGCGGTGGCGCGCGGCGAGATGGTGCTGCTGGACGCGCCGGAAAAAGCCGGCGACCCGGAACTGGCGATGGCGCTGCACGACCGCAACGTGCGCATGGTGCTGGCGCTGCCGCTGCGCGCCGAGCCGGGCGGCCCCGAGATGGGCGCCATCTGCCTGATGTTCGACCGCCACATCAGCTTCTCGCGCGAGCAGTTCGCGTGCTTCTCCAGCCTGGCGCAATTCGTCAGCTATGGCCTGGGCATGAGTGAACTGAAGCACCGCAACGATGCCTTGTCTGGCCAGTTGTCGCAGATGAGCACCGTGGACGCGGTCACCGGCGCGGCCAACCGCCGCGCCGGCGAGGATGCGCTGGACAACGAAATCCGCCGCGCGCGCCGTTATGGCCTGCCGCTGGCGGTGCTGTCGTTCGACGTCGGCAGTTTCCGGTCGTCGAATGATTTATACGGTTCGCCGGTGGGCGAGGCGGCGCTGCGCAAGGTGGCCGAAACGGTGCAGGGCCGGCTGCGCGCCTCGGACACGCTGGCGCGCATGCGCGGCGAGGAATTCCTCATCGTCGCCACCCACACCAGCGCGGCCGACGCCATGCGGCTGGCAGAAAAGCTGCGCGCCGCGCTGGCCGACGCCGACCTGCCAGTCGCCGGCTATGGCGGCAGCGTCAGCGTGGCGCTGAGCGTGACCGAAGTGGGCCCGGAGGAGGGCAGCGGCGCGCTGCTCGACCGGCTCGACATCGCGCTGCAGCGCGCCAAGCGGGCCGGCCGCAACAGCATCGAGCTGGCCGCCTAGATTTTTTCCAGGATGGTGGCGATGCCCTGGCCGCCGCCGATGCACTGCGCGGCCAGCGCGTAGCGGCCGCCGGTGCGTTTCAGCAGCGCCGCCGCCTTGCCGGTGATGCGCGCGCCGGTGGCGCCCAGCGGGTGGCCGATGGCCATGCCGCCGCCGTCGATGTTCAGCACCTCCGGCTTGATGCCCAGCTCCCGCACGCAGGCCAGCGCCTGCGAGGCGAAGGCCTCGTTGATCTCGGCCACGTCGATGTCCGCCGCCGTCAGGCCGGCCAGCTTTAATGCCTTTTGCGTGGCCGGAATCGGACCGATGCCCATCAGCGCCGGGTCGCAGCCCACCGCCGCCATCGAGACGATGCGCGCGCTCGGCGCCAGGCCGTGGCGGCGGGCGAAGTCCTCGCTGGTGACCAGCACCGCCGAGGCGCCGTCGGTCAGCGGCGACGAGGTGCCGGCGGTGACCACGCCATGCTCCGGATCGAACACCGGCTTCAGCGACGCCAGCGCCTCCAACGTGGTGCCGGGGCGGATGCAGCCGTCTTCCGCGATCACCTCGCCGCTGGCGGTGGCGATGGGGACGATTTCGTCCTTCAGCAAACCGGCGGCGCGGGCGGCGGCAGCTTTCTGGTGCGACTGCAGGGCCAGCACCTCCTGGTCGGCGCGCGCCACCTCGTATTTGCGGGCGACGTTTTCGGCGGTGTCGCCCATGCTGATGTAGGCGTCGGTCTCGGCCAGCAGTTGCGGATTGGGCGAGAAGTTGAAGCCGCCCTGCGGCACCATGGTCATCGACTCCACGCCCACGCACAGGTAGGCCTCGCCCAGGCCGGCCTCGATGTTGGCGGCAGCGATGTGGATGGCGGACATGGACGAGCCGCAGAAGCGGTTGATGGTCATGGCGCTGACCTCGTGCGGGAAGCCGGCCAGCAGCGAGACGATGCGCGCCAGGTTGTTGCCCTGCGAGGATTCCGGATAGGCGCAGCCGAGGATGACGTCGTCCAGCAATGTGGGATCAATGCCGGTGCGCGCGATCAAGCCCTTGACCACTTGCGCGCCGAGGTCGTCCGGGCGGACCTCGGCCAGCTTGCCCTTGCGGGCGAAATGAAAGGGTGAACGGGCATAGGCGCTGATAACGGCTTTCATGATGGGTTTCCTTTAATGATGGTCGTAATGATTGATATATTATGCCTGTCATGTATAATGTCAATGGATTAGAAGTAGGAGTCGAAAATGAAAGTCAGCAGGGAACAAGTGGCGCTCAACCGCGAGCGCATCGTGGAAACCGCCGCCCGGTTGTTCCGCGAGAAGGGCTACGACGGCATCGGCGTGGCCGATCTGATGAAGAGCGCCGGGCTGACGCACGGCGGCTTTTACGGTCATTTCGAATCGAAGGAAGACTTGCTGGCCGAGGCGGCCGCCCACGCGCTGAAAAAATCGGTGGACCGCTGGGACGGCTATCTGGCCGAGGGGCGCGACACGGCGCTGGAGAAGATCTACAACGGCTATCTGAACGAGCAGCACCGCGACCACCCGGAACTGGGTTGCGCGGTGACCGCGCTGGGCCCGGACGTGGCGCGGCTCGGCCCCAAGGCGCGGCATGCGCTGACGGCCGGCGCGCGCAGCCAGATGGCGATCCTGGAGCAGTTGATGCCCGGCGAGGACGCCGAGCGGCAGCGCAAGCAGGCCCTGGCCAACTACGCCGCCATGGTCGGCGCGATTGTGCTGGCGCGCGCGGTGGATGACGAGGCGCTGTCGCGGGAGGTGCTGGAAGCGGTGAAGTACACGCTGCCCGGCTCGTCGTCAAAATCGTAGCGCGGGATGGTGAATTTCATTATTGTGGCGTGATGCCTTCCCGTGCAGAATACGCTGCATGGAGACGACAACAAGACGCAATTTCATGATCACGGCGGGACTGGCCATGGCCTTTCCCGGTTTGGCCCGGGCGGCCGTACAAGCCACCACGCGCGGCGCGCAGGAAAGCCTGTCGCTGTGGTATGAGCAGGCCGCCGGGCCGTGGGTGGAGGCGCTGCCGGTCGGGAACGGCCGCCTCGGCGCCATGTGCTTCGGCCGCGTCGCGCAGGAGCGCATCCAGCTCAATGAGGACACGCTGTTCGCCGGCGGTCCGTATGATCCCAACAATCCCCGTTCGCTGGCCGCGCTGCCGCGGGTGCGGGCGCTGATCGATGACGGCAGGTTCGCCGAGGCGGCGGACCTGATCTCGTCGTCGATGATGGGCCTCCCCAAGACACAGATGCCGTACGGCGCGGCGGGCGACCTGCTGCTGGACTTCCAGGGCGCCACCGAAGCCGCGGCCTACCGGCGCTGGCTGGACCTGGACACCGCCATCGCTTCCACCCGCTTCAGCGACGGCAAGGTGCAGTACAAGCGCGAGGTGTTTGCCAGCGCGCCGGACCAGGTGATCGTCATCCGTCTGGTTGCCACCGGCGGCGTCATGAACTTCGACCTGGGCTACCGCCATCCGCGCGAAACCAGCTATGGCAGCACCGATTACACCGGCGCCAAGGTGGAAACGGCCGCGCCGCCGATGCCGTGGGACTACCGCGAGCCGTTGCGCGCGGACGAGCGGCCATCCAGCCTGTCGCTGCGCGCCGATGGCGCCGACGCGCTGCTGATCGAGGGCCGCAACGTGGCCGCCGCCGGCATTCCGTCCGCCTTGCGCTACGCGGTGCGGGTGCAGGCGCTGGGCGATGGCGCCATTACCCCGCGTGGCGACCGCATCGAGGTGCGCGACGCCACCACGGTCACGCTGCTGGTGGCCGCCGCCACCAGCTACATCAACTACGCAGACGTCGGCGGCGATCCGGTCGGAATGGTGCGCGCGCAGACCGCCGCCGCTGCCGCCAAGCCGTATGCGCGGCTGCGCAGCGGCCATGTGCATGCGCACCAGGCGCTGTTCCGCCGCTTGTCGCTGCGGATAGGCGCCGGCGCCGCCGATCCGCGTCCGACCAACCGGCGCATCGCGCTGGCCGAGCAACAACCGGATCCCGGCCTGGCCGCGTTGTACGTGCAGTATGGGCGTTATCTGCTGCTGTCCTCATCACGGCCGGGCGGGCAGCCGGCCAATCTGCAAGGGCTGTGGAACGAGGGCACCAATCCGCCGTGGGGCGGCAAGTACACCATCAACATCAACACGCAGATGAACTACTGGCCGGCGCAATCGGCCAACATCGCCGAATGCGTGGAGCCGCTGCTGCGCATGGTGGAAGACCTGAGCGTGACCGGCGCCGTCACCGCCAGCAAGGGCTACGGCGCGCGCGGCTGGATGGCGCATCACAATACCGACTTGTGGCGCGCCACCGCACCGATCGACGGGCCGCTGTGGGGCATGTGGCCTTGCGGCGGGGCGTGGCTGTGCCAGGCCTTGTGGGACCACTACGACTACCACCCGGACCCGGTCTACCTGCGCCGCATCTATCCGCTGCTGAAAGGCGCGTCGCTGTTCTTTGTCGATACGCTGGTGGAGGACCCGCAGGGCAGGGGACTGGTGACGTCGCCGTCCATCTCGCCGGAGAACGAGCATCACAAGGGCGTGGCCACCTGCGCCGGGCCGGCCATGGACCGCCAGATCATCCGCGATCTGTTCGGCTGGACGCTGACGGCGCATGCGCTGCTGAACGACAGCGACGCCGCCTTTGCTGCCGAACTGGCCGCCAAACGCGCGCGGCTGGCGGCGGACCGCGTGGGCGCGCAGGGCCAGTTGCAGGAGTGGCTGGAGGACTGGGACGCCGGCGCGCCCGAGCAGCAGCACCGCCACGTCTCGCACCTGTATGGCGTCTATCCGAGCGAGCAAATCAACGTGCGCGACACGCCGGCGCTGATCGCCGCCGCCAAGGTCACGCTCAACACGCGCGGCGACAAGTCGACCGGCTGGGCCACCGCCTGGCGGCTGGCACTGTGGACCCGCATGGGCGAGGGCGAGCGCGCCTACGGCATCCTGCAAGGGCTGCTCGGCCCCGAGCGCACCTACCCGAACATGTTCGACGCCCACCCGCCGTTCCAGATCGACGGCAATTTCGGCGGCACGGCGGCGATCCTGGAAATGCTGGTGCAATCGTGGGGCGGCGAAGTCCGGGTGCTGGCGGCCTTGCCCAAGGCGTGGCCGGAGGGCGCGCTGCGCGGCGTGCGCGCGCGCGGCGGCGTGGAGCTGGATCTGGACTGGGCCGACGGCCAGCTGAAGCTGCTGCAGTTGCGCGGCAAGCCGGGGCAAGTCGTCAAGGTCCGCTACGGCGAACGCCTGACCGGGATGAAGCTGGACGGCAAGGGCAGCGCGACGTTGCGGGGCTGAGTTATTGGCCGGCCGGCGGCTGCCACAGTTCGACCTTGTTCCCTTCCGGATCGATGACCCAGCCGAATTTGCCGTATTCGGAATCATCGGTCTTGTCGAGCACCTGGCAGCCTTCGTCGCGCAGCGCCTGCAGCAGCGCGGGCAGGTCGTGGACGCGGTAGTTGATCATGAAGGGGGCGTTGCCGAAGTGGTTTTCGTCGGCGCCGCTCACGGACCAGATGGTGGTCTCCGCGCCTTGCCAGGTGAACGCCGCGCCGCCCCAGGCCTGCACGTCGATGCCCAAATGCTTTTGATACCAGGCGCGCAGCGCCGCCGGGTCTTTCGCCTTGAAGAAGATGCCGCCAATGCCGGTAACGCGTTTCATGATGATGAGCCTCCTGGGTTGATGGATGCAGTACTCCGAACGAAAGGATCTGACCCCGTACGGGGTCAGACCCTGGCCGCAGCGGTGTGCGGGGTGCGCGGGTGCTGTCAGCGCATTATCTTAGCGCAGCCGCTGGATCGCAATATACGTTTTCCGCATTTGCTAATTTGCCGCGCGCATTTGCGCTAAACTACCGGCTTTGTGTACTGTGGAACAACAATGCTGCACTGGCTGAAGCACTACCGCCGCGACCACCTGCCGGGCGACATCAGCGCCGGCCTGGTGGTGACGATGATGATGATCCCCCAAGGCATGGCCTACGCCGTGGTGGCGGGACTGTCGCCGGTGGTGGGCCTGTACGCCAGCATCCTGCCGCCCATCGTCTACGCGCTGTTCGGCAGCAGCATGACGCAGTCGGTCGGCCCGATGGCCATCATTTCGCTGATGACGGCCGCCGTCATCGCGCCGCTGGCGCCGGCCGGTTCGGCGCTGGCCGGCGTGCTGGCGGCGCAGCTGGCGCTGGTGTCCGGCGCGGTGCTGCTGCTGTGCGGCCTGCTGCGCATGGGCTTCCTGGCCAACTTCTTTTCGCGCCCGGTGATGAGCGGCTTCACCGTCGGTTCCGCCATCGTGATCGCCTTCGACCAGCTGCACACGCTGCTGGGCGGCGGCCTGTCGCATGTCCACGCCCCCAGCGCCGCGCTGGGCGTGGGCGCGCTGGTGCTGCTGGTGCTGGCGCGCCAGTACCTGGCCGGCCTGCTGAAGCGCTGCGGCCTGCCGCCGGCGGCGGCCGACATCGGCGCCAAGCTGGCGCCGATGCTGGTGGTCCTGGGCGGCATCGCGCTGATGGCCTGCACCGACCTGGCGGCGCAGGGCGTGCGCACCACCGGCGCCATCCCGGCCGGCCTGCCGCGCCTGAACCTGGCCTCGTCCAGCCAGCACTGGCGCGCGCTGCTGCAACCGGGACTGCTGATCGGCTTCATCGTGTTCCTGATGTCGATGTCCGGCGCGCAGGCGCTGGCGCTCAAGCGCAACGAGAAGCTGCACAGCAACCGCGAGCTGATCGGCCTGGGCGCGGCCAATGTGGCCAGCGCCTTGTCCGGCGGTTTTCCGGTGACCGGCAGCCTGTCGCGTTCCGCCGTCAACTTCGCGGCCGGCGCCCACACGCCGCTGGCCAGCCTGATCACCGCCGCGCTGCTGGCCGGCGCGCTGCTGGCGCCCACCGGCTGGCTGGCGCTGCTGCCGATGCCGGTGCTGGCGGCCACCATCATCGTCGCCGTGCTGGGCATGCTGGAGCTGGGCATCCTGCGCACCGCCTGGGAGTACGACCGCGGCGACGCCCTGGCCTGGGGCGCGACCTGCCTCGGCGTGCTGGTGATGGGGGTGGAGGCCGGCGTGATTGTCGGCGTGGCGCTGTCGATGGGGACCCTGATCTGGCGCGCCAGCCGGCCGCACATCGCGGTGCTGGGGCGCATCGCCGGCACCGAGCATTTCCGCAATATCGACCGCTATCCGGCCGAAACGCAGCCGGAACTGCTGGTGCTGCGCATCGACGCCAATCTGTTCTTCGGCAATGTCGAGGCGGTGAGCGAGCGCATCGAGTGCGAACTGGCCACGCACCAGAGCGCGCGCCACCTGGTGCTGGTGATGTCGGCCGTCAGCTCGATCGACACCACCGCGCTGATGGCGCTGGCGGAGCTGAACCAGAGCCTGAAGCGGCGCGGCATCGGCCTGCATCTGGCCGAGGTCAAGGGGCCGGTGATGGACCGCCTGCGCCACAGCACCTTGCTGCAGCAGCTGAACGGCAAGCTGTTCCTCAGCACCGCCAACGCCTTTGACCAGTTACATCTCGCCAAGGATGTTGCTTAGGCGCAAATATGCATGGACTTCGGGCGGGATTGAACCTATGATCTAAGGCGTTCCTATCAAGATTAACCCCAGAAGAATGGTTTGCCGATGTTGGTCCGACTTGCCCGCCGTGCCGGAAAAGTATCCATCGCTGTCTTTGTCAGCGTCACGCTGACCGCCGTGGTGACGCTGGTGCTGACCACCTTCGCGCTGTACTTCTACCAGGTGGAACGCGCGCAGCGCTGGGAGCAATTGCGCAAGACGCTGGCCAACAGCGCCGACGAACTGGCCGCCGCCGTGGCGCTGCCGGCCTGGAATTTCGACGAGACGCAGATCGTCACCATCATGAAGAGCGGCTTGAGCAACCGCGACCTGTACGCCAGCGCGGTGGCGCCGGTGGCCAGCACCCGCGCCTTCATCCTGACCCGCAACGCGCAGGCGCAGCTGGTGCCGGCCGAGCGGCTGCCGTCCGATCCCGAGTTGCTGTCCGAGCAGCGGCCGATCGTGGCGGGCGGGCAGAACATCGGCACCATCACCGTGTACGCCTCGCCGGCGCAACTGATCGTGCAGCTGCGCCAGCGCCTGTACACCATCGCCGGCCTGATTTTCGTGCTGGACGTGACGCTGGTGCTCAGCCTCTACCTGCTGCTGTGGCAACTGATCCTCAAGCCGCTGACCAATATCGAGCGCTACGCCGCCAGCGTCAAGGCCGGCCAGAATCCCGGCGCGTCGCCGCCGCGCGACTGGTACACCGGCGAGCTGAAAACCCTCAACGCCTCGATCCGCGACATGGTGCGGCTGATGGAAAGCCGCTACGTGGCCATGCACGCCAGCGAGGAGCGCCTGCAGATCGCCTCCAGCGCCGCCGCCATCGGCATCTGGGACTGGAACATCGTCACCGGCCAGATGGTGTGGGACGAACAGATGTACCGCCTGCACGGCATGGAAGGCCGCAAGCTGGATAACCCGTTCGACGCCTGGCGCAAGATGGTGCACCCGGACGACGCGGTGCCGACCGAACTGCTGCTGCAGCAGGCGCTCAACGGCACGGCGGAATTCGATATCGAGTACCGCCTGATCTGGCCGGACGGCACGGTGCATTACATGAAGGCGGACGCCATGACCTTCCGCGACAGCGAGGGCCACGCCATGCGCATGGTGGGCGTGAACTACGACGTCACCGACAGCCGGGTGGCGGAGCAGGAGCTACGCCGCCACCGCAATCACCTGGAAGACCTGGTGGCCGAACGCACCAACGCGCTGTCGGTGGCGGTGCGCCAGGCGCAGGCGGCCAACCGCGCCAAGAGCACCTTCCTGGCCAATATGAGCCACGAGCTGCGCACGCCGCTCAATTCCGTGATCGGCTTCTCGCGCCTGATGGCAGATTCCAAGAACATGCTGCCGGAGGAGAAGCGCAACCTGGCCATCATCCACCACTCCGGCCAGCACCTGCTTACCCTGATCAACGATATCCTGGAACTGTCGAAGATCGAGGCCGGCCGCGCCGTGCTGCAAACGGAAGTGGTCAACCTGCACGGCATGCTGCAGGAAGTCATGGACATGGTCAGCATGCGCGCGGTGCAGACCGGCGTCGAGCTGGTGCTGGACAGCGCCGGCCTGCCGGCCAGCGCGCGCGTGGACGGCACCAAGCTGCGCCAGGTGCTGTTGAACCTGATGTCCAACGCGGTCAAGTTCACCGCGCAGGGCAAGGTCACGCTCAAGGTGCGCGGCGTCTCGCGCAACGGCCATTGCGAGCTGGCGTTTGCCGTCATCGACGACGGTCCCGGCATCGCCGAGGAAGACCAGCAGCGCATCTTCGAGCCCTTCATCCAGGCCGACGGACCGGGCGCCAGGGAGGGCAC
This sequence comes from Duganella sp. 1224, assembly GCF_013408245.1. Taxonomy (GTDB): domain Bacteria; phylum Pseudomonadota; class Gammaproteobacteria; order Burkholderiales; family Burkholderiaceae_D; genus Rugamonas. Next base: position 2,008,337 of record NZ_JACBYS010000001.1, on the reverse strand, counting down.
CGGCCTGGGGCTGACCATCTCGCGCGAATTCGTGCAGCTGATGGGCGGCACGCTGGCGCTGCAGTCGGCGCCGGGGCAGGGCGCGACTTTCCATTTCAGCGTCATCGTGCAGGTGGCGGACGAGGCGCCGGCCCATCGCGTGCACCAGGTCACCGCGCTGGCGCCGCAGCAGCGCCGCCGCATCCTGGTGGCGGACGACAACGCCGACGGCTGCGCGCTGATGGAAAGCCTGCTCACGCCCCTGGGCTTCGAGGTGGCGGTGGTGGGCGACGGCGCGCAGGCGCTGGCCATGGTGGATGTGTGGCAGCCGGACCTGGTGTTCATGGACTGGCGCATGCCGGCGCTGGACGGCATCAGCGCCACGCGCCAGATCCGCGCCAACCAGGAGGGGCCGCAGCCGGCCATCGTGATGCTGACCGCGTCCGCGTTCGCCGAGGAGCGCGAGGCGGCGCTGGCCGCCGGCGCCGATGAATTCCTGCGCAAGCCGGTGGAGCAGGAGCAGTTGTACGCGGTGCTGGAGCAGCAGCTCAATCTGCAGTTCGTGCGTCGCCACCGCGCCGGCGCGCGCCCGGCGCCGGCACCGCTGGATCGCGCCGACCTGCAGCGCCTGGACGCGGCGCTGCGCGCCGAGTTGAAGACCGCGCTGCAGGAGCTGAACCTGGCGCGCGTGGCCGCGCTGCTCGAGCCCTTGCCGGCGGCGCTGGCCGACGTGGTGGCGCGCATCGAGCGCATGGTGCAGCTGCACCAGTATCCGCAGCTGTGCGCGCTGCTGGACGATGCGGGCAGTGAATTGGAGTCCATGGCCTGACCGGTATATTATAGTGGCGGACGTATAAGCTAATTGGCGAAAGACTTTTACATGCACCGGGATTTGTCGGAACAACACACCAAGGGCGAAGTGCTGATCGTGGAGGACACGCCGGCCTCGCTCAAGCTGCTGAGCGACCTGCTGACCGAAGCCGGTTACTACGTGCGCCAGGCCCCCAACGGCGAGCTGGCATTGTGGACCGCGCAATCGCGGCCGCCGGAGCTGATCCTGCTGGACGTGCGCATGCCTGGCATCGACGGGTTTGAAGTCTGCCGCCGGCTCAAGGAACATCCCGAACTGCGCCAGGTGCCGGTGATCTTCCTGTCGGCCCAGCATGACACCGACGACAAGGTGCGCGGCTTCGCGCTGGGCGCGGTCGACTTCATCGCCAAGCCGTTCCAGGCCGAGGAGATCCTGGCGCGTACCGACGCCCACGTGCGCCTGGGCCGGGCGCAGAAGGCGCTGGCGGCCGAACGCGCGCTGCTGGAGGAGCGCGTGGCCGAGCGCACGGCCGAACTGGCGAAGGAAGTCGAGCAGCGCCGCGCCAACGAGGAATTCCTGCGCCTGGCCAGCCAGGTGTTCGAGGCGACCCAGGACGCCATCGTGGTGACCGACCGCGAAGCGCGCATCGTCGCCACCAATCCCGCGTTCACGCAGATTTCCGGTTACACCGCGAGGGAAGTGATGGGCCAGAGTGTCGGCCTGCTGCACGCCGGCGAACCGGACCAGGAGTCGTTCGAGGCGCTGGTGCAGTCGCTCGCCAAGACCGGCCACTGGTCGGGCGAGATCCTCGCCCGCCGCAAGAACGGCGAGACCTATCCGGGCCTGCTGAGCGCCTCGGTGGTGCGCGACGCCGACGGCCACGTGATCAACCACGTGGCGGTGTTCATGGACATCACCGAGCGCAAGGCCGAGCAGCATCTGATCGATTTCCTGTCCAACCACGACGCGCTGACCGGGCTGCCGAACCGCCTGCTGGCGCGCCAGCGCTTTGCCCAGACGCTGAACGCGGCGCGGCGCGAAGGCCGCTGCGTGGCCGTCATGTGCCTGGACCTGGACCGCTTCAAGAGCATCAACGACTCCTACGGCCATGACATGGGCGACAAGGCGCTGCAGGTGGTGTCGCAGTACCTGACCGAAACCGTGCGCGAGGGCGACACCGTGACCCGCCAGGGCGGCGACGAATTCCAGATCATCGTGGCCGACGATCCGCAACTGGGCGCCACCATGGCGCTGGCGCAGCAGATCCTGGCCGGCCTGCGCAAGGAACTGGTGATCGAGGGCCAGCAGATCACCGTCACTTCCAGCATCGGCATCGCCGTCAGCCTGACCGACGGCGACAGCTTCGATGAACTGGTGCGCAACGCCGACACCGCGCTGTTCCGCGCCAAGGAGATCGGCCGCGACAACTACGCCTTCTTCACCGAGCGCATGGACGCGGAAATCCGCGACAAGCTGGCGATCCAGAGCCAGTTGCGCGGCGCCATCGCGCGCGACGAGTTCGAGGTCCATTATCAGCCGCAGGTATGCCTGAAGACCGGCGCCATGGTCGGCGCCGAGGCGCTGCTGCGCTGGGAAAACGCGGTGCTGGGCAAGGTGCCGCCCAACCGCTTCATTCCGCTGGCCGAGGAATATGGCCTGGTCAACTCGATTGGCGAATGGGTGCTGGAGAGCGTGTGCGCGCAGATGAAGGTGTGGCAGGATCAGGGCCTGGGCCAGATCAAGGTGGCGGTCAACCTGGCCGCCGGCCAGTTCGCCAACGACGCCACCGTGCCGTACGTGGAAAGCACGCTGCGCAAGTTCGGCGTGGCGCCGGCCTACCTCGGCCTGGAAATCACCGAGGGCACGGTGATGGGCGATCCGAACAAGGCCGTGGCGGCGCTGCGCCGCCTGAAGGACATCGGCGTCAGCATCTCGCTGGACGACTTTGGCACCGGCTATTCCAGCCTGAGTTACCTGAAGCGCTTCCCGATCGACGTGCTGAAGATCGACAAATCGTTCGTCGACGACGTCACCACCAACAGCGCCGACGCGGCCATCGCGCTGTCGGTCATCTCGCTGGCGCACAACCTGAACATGCGCGTGATCGCCGAAGGCGTCGAGACGCGCGAGCAGGTCCGGTTCCTGACCGAACGCGGATGCGACGAGATGCAGGGCTATTATTTCAGCCGTCCCGTGAACGCCGAGGCGTTCACCGCGCTGCTGCGCGAGCGGCGCAATCTGTTGACCATGTAATTAACCCTCTCCCGGAGTCTTATGGATAAGAAGTTCCGCACCGCCATCGCCGGTGCCTGCATGTTGTTGTGCCTTGGCGCCAGCGCCGCCACCGCGCCGGCCGTCAAGCCCGGACCCGCGGACGCGCAGCTGAAAGCGATCTATACCCAGGAATGGAAATGGCGCCTGAGCCAGAAAATGGAAGACGGCGAGGATGACGACGACAGCGGCGTCTCGGTCTCGCTGCCGCGCATCGATGTCGCCACGCAGAACAAGCGCCTGGCCTACTGGCAGGACGTGATGAAAAAGCTGGACGGCATCAAGGAAGCGCGCCTGTCGCCGGCGGAGCGCATCAACTACCAGGTGTACAAGGCGCAAATCGCCGCCCTGATCGCCGCCCAGCAGTTCAGGGAATATGAAAAGCCGCTGAACGCCGATACCGCCTTCTGGTCCAACATGGCCGGCACCGCTCGCCGCCCGATGACCAGGGAGGCCGAGTACCGCGACTACCTGAAGCAGTTGGCCGACGTGCCGCGCTACTTCAACGACGAAATCGTCAACATGCGCGCGGGTCTGGCGCGCGGCTTTACGCCGCCGAAAGTGACGCTGGTCGGCCGCGATGGCTCCATCACCTCTGTGACCGAGGCGAAAACGCCCCAGGACACGGTGTTCTACCTGCCGTTCAAGACCATGCCGGCCGCGATCCCGGCCGACAAGCAGGAGGCGTTGCGGGCGCAGGCGGTCAAGGTCATCGCCACCGACGTCATTCCGGCGCACCAGGCGCTGTTGAAGTTCATGCGCGAAGAGTATGTGCCCAAGGCGCGCGAGGAACTGGCGGCCGAGAGCCTGCCGGATGGTAAAGCCTACTACCAATCGAAGATCGTCGAATTCACCACTACCTCGATGAGCGCGGACCAGATCCACCAGATCGGACTCGATGAAATGGCCAAGATCCGCAACGAGATGCAGGACGTGATGAAGCAGGTCGGCTTCAAGGGCGACCTGCCGGCCTTCCTGCAGTTCCTGCGCACCGACCCGCAGTTCTACGCCAAAACGCCGGAAGAGCTGCTGATGCGCTCCGCCTGGGTGGCCAAGAAGTTCGACGGCAAGGTGTCGCAGTACTTCGGCTACCTGCCGCGCCGACGTTTCGCCATCATTCCGGTGCCGGACGACCAGGCGCCGTTCTACACCTCGGGCCGCGGCGGGCCGGGCGTCTACCTGGTCAACACCTACAACCTGCCGTCGCGCGCGCTGTACAGCATGCCGGCGCTGACGCTGCACGAATCGGCGCCGGGCCACGCCTTCCAGATGCCGGTGGCGATGGAGCAGAAGGGCCGTCCGGCCTTCCGCAACGCCTACATCTCGGCGTATGGCGAAGGCTGGGCGCTGTACACGGAGCGCCTGGGCGCCGAGATGGGGATGTATGAAACGCCGTACGAAACCTTCGGCATGCTGAGTTACCAGGCCTGGCGCGCATCGCGCCTGGTGGTCGACACCGGCATCCACAGCAAGGGCTGGACGCGCAAACAGGCGCAGGACTACCTGCACGCCAATACCGCGTTGTCCGACCATGAAATCGAAACGGAAGTGGACCGCTACATCTCGTGGCCGGGCCAGGCGCTGTCCTACTACCTGGGCGAGATGAGCATCATCAACGCCCGCCGGAAGGCCGAGAAAGCCCTGGGTGAGAAGTTCGACATCCGCGCCTTCCACGACACCGTGCTGCAACTGGGCTCGGTGCCGCTGCCGGTGCTGGAGGCGCGCATCGATCAGTTCATCGCCGAAGGCGGCAAGAGCCCGTATCCCGATCTGCAGTAAAACAGGCCTGCTTTAGGCGCGCAGCATGTCGCGGGCGATCCAGTCCAGCACCGGCGGACGGTGCGGCTGCCAGCCCAACTGCTTGCGGGCGCGCTCGCCGCGCACGCGGCTGTTCGAGCCCAGGCCGTAGGAGGCCATCTCGTAGCCCCATTCCGCCTGGGCCTGCTCCAGCGGCCAGTCCTGCGGCTGGCCCAGGTTGAGCGCCTTGGCGATGGCCGCGCTCATGTCGCGGAACGCCGCCTCGCCGCTTTCCACAAAGTAGAACGCGCCGGGCTCGGTCTTGTCCAGCGCCAGCAGGTACAGGTCGACCACGTCGTCGATGTGCACATTCGACCAGATGTTGCGGCCGGGGCCGACGTGGCGCACCACGCCGCTCTTGCGCGCCTGCTTGAGGAGGCGCGGCAGTTGCACCGAGTCGCGCGGCAGCGCGCCGTGGCCGTAGATCAGCGTATTGCACAGCACCGCAGAACGCACGCCCTTGCTGGCCGCGTCCAGCACCAGCTGGTCGATGGCCACGCGCGCGGCCTTGTCGGCGGTGGGGGCGGGCAGATGGTCTTCGTGGTAGATCTTGTCGGTGCCTTCGCCGCCCGAGGCGTCGCCGACGATGCTGGAGCCGCTGGTGTGCAGCAACACCTTGCCGGTATTGGCCAGCGCGTCGACCAAGGCTTCCACCGCCGCGCGGTTGTCGCTGCTGGCGGCGTTGATGACGGCGTCCGCCGCCTGTGCCTGGGCGATCAGCAGGTCGCGGTCGTTGAGGGTGCCGAGCACGCCGGTCACGCCGATCTTTTTCACTTCTTCCAGCTGTTCGGGCTTGCGCACCAGGCCCACCACCTCGTGGCCGGCGCGCACCAGGCCCGCCGCGATCGAACTACCGATAAAACCGGCCGCGCCGGTAACGAATACTTTCATGTGCCGCTCCAGATATCAATCAAGAAGCAGACAGTATGGGGACGGCGCCGGTGCGCGCCAAGCGCTCGCGGATCAAAGCTCCCTTGCGCCGGCTTCAATAATCAGAAATACACGGTGGCGGTGACGGTCGATTTGTAGGTGTCTGGCTGCGGCGTGGACTGTGCGGGAATCGCGCCATACACGGTCAGGGTCTGGGCCGCGCCGGTGCCGGTGCCGGACTTGGTGTCGGTGCCCTGGGTATTGCCCCAGTTGCCGCCGCCAGCGGTCATGGCCAGGTTGAATGCGACGGTGCTGGTGTTGGCGCCGGTGCCGCCCAGCAGGCGCGCGGCGGTGGTGGAGCCAGCCACCGAGCCGGCGTTGAGGCCGACGTTGTAGGGCGTGGTGTTGGTGCAGGTCACTTGCAGCGAGGTGTTGACCGACACGGTGGTGGCCAGCACGCCCTGCGACTGGCCGAAGTCCAGCGGCGTGGCAGCGATGGTGCAGTCGGCCACAATCTTCAGCGTGACGTCGAAGTTGCTGGTGTTGCTGCCGTTGCTGTAGACGGCGGCGCCGCCCACCATCGGGGCCAGCATGGCGATCAGGGTTGCGGCGGCGGCGAGGCGGGGCGTGACGGTGCGTGGCATGGTGGTTCTCCAGTGAGTGGCTGCAAAAATAATCGTTGCCGCTACGCTGGGGCGGTGTCGGTGAAAACAGGGGAAACGGTAGCGCGGGATTGGGCGCCGGGGAGATGCTGTGTCGCGTCGTCAGCTGTGGTGGGGCTGGCGGCGGAGGGGAATGGGCTGCTTAGAAGTAGACGGTGGCGGTGATCGTCGACTTGTAGGTGTCCGGTTGCGGCGTGTTCTGCGCTGGCACCACGCCGTACACGGTGTGGGTTTGCGCGCTGCCGGTGCCGGTGCCGGACTTGGTGTCGGTGCCCTGCACATTGCCCCAGTTGGTGGCGCCGGCGGCCTGGTACAGGTTGAAGGCCACGGTGCTGGTGTTGCCGCCGGTGCCGCCCATCAGGCGCGCGGAGGTGGTGGAGCCGGCCACATTGCCGGCGTTCAGGCCGATGTTGTAGGGCGTGGTGTTGGTGCAGGTGACGCTCAGATTGGTGTTGACGCTGACCGAGGTGGCCAGCACGCCCTGCGACTGGCCGAAGTCCAGCGGCGTGGCGGCGATGGTGCAGTCGGCGATGATTTTCAGCGTGACGTCGAAGTTGGCGGTCTTGTTGCCGTTGCTGTACACGGCGGCGCCGCTCAGGAGCGGCAACAGCGCGGCGCCGGCGGCGGCCAGCAGGGCGATGCGGGATACGGACTTGCTGAGCATGATGAGTTCTCCATTCGATGTAGTTGGCGGCGCTGTGACGACAACTTTTATTTCCGCGCCTCAATGAAATCCATTATTCCTGATCAGTAAAAAAGCTGCTTTTGCTGTACGCGGCAGTGCTTTTGCTGGCGTAGAAAATCCAAAAATTATTTTCTGTGCGGCACTTTTTTACAACAGCGGGGACTCTGCGGACGGCGAAAAAGGTTTTGCCAGCGGTCGCACCACTTTGGTGCGCCGTGCTGTGTGACGGTGCGCGGCAACGGCGCGGGGGCGGGTTTAGGCTGGCACGCGGATTGCATGGGACAGTACATTATTTCTTTTGTCCAGTTTTATGCCCGATTGCACCGCATCGCGTGACCTTGCCGCCAGCAGCGCCGCCTGGCAGGCCAGCCTCACGCTCGGTTTTGCGGATGACGGCGGCACCACGCGGCTGCTGGACAAAATCCACTCCGGCCCGCTGCGGGTGCAGAAGGCGCTGTATCCCGAAGACGGCAAGGTCTGCCACGCCATCGTGGTCCATCCGCCGGGCGGCGTGGTGGGCGGCGACCAGCTGGAAATCGACATCGGCGTCGGCGACCACGCCCACGCCTTCATCACCACGCCCGGCGCGGCCAAGTGGTACAAGGCCAATGGCAAGGTGTCGCGCCAGGCCGTGCACCTGCACGTCAACCGCAACGCGGCGCTGGAGTGGCTGCCGCAGGAAACCATCTTCTTCGACACCGCCAGCGTGGTGCTGGACCAGCACGTGGAACTGGCGGCCGGCGCCACCTTCATCGGCTGCGAGATCCTGTGCATGGGCCGGCGTGGTTCGGGCGAGGTGTTCAACACCGGCCGCATCCGCCAGCGCAGCAGCATCCGCCGCGACGGGCGGCTGATCTGGTGGGAGCAGGGCGACATGGTCGGCGGCCACCTGGACAGCCCGCTGGCGCTGAACGGCCGCACCGTCTGCGCCACGCTGATCGCCGCCGGCAAGCCGCTGCCGGCCGCCGTATTGAATGACATCCGCGCCGACATCGCCGCCGACGGCGATCACGTCTTCGGCGTCACGCAGACCAAGGGCGTGCTGGTGGCACGTCATCTGGGCGACGACAGCGAAACCGCGCGCCGCCTGATGCTGAATGTATGGCGCCGCGTGCGCCCGCATCTGCTGGAGCGCGAGGCCGTCACGCCGCGCATCTGGCAAACCTGAAAGAGCCGAAAGAGAACACGACATGGACTTGACTCCACGCGAAAAAGACAAGCTGTTGATTTTTACCGCGGGCCTGGTGGCGGAACGCCGCCTTGCCCGCGGCCTGAAGTTGAATTACCCGGAAGCGGTGGCGCTGATTACCTGCGCCATCATGGAAGGTGCCCGCGACGGCAAAACTGTCGCCCAACTGATGTCCGACGGTACGCGGATACTCACGCGCGCCGACGTCATGGAGGGTATCCCCGAAATGATCCCTGACATCCAGGTCGAAGCGACGTTCCCCGATGGGAGCAAGCTTGTGACTGTCCACAACCCCATCCCTTAAAGGAGTTCATCATGATCCCAGGTGAATACAAGCTTGAAGAAGGCGAGATCGGCCTGAACACGGGCCGCGAAACCACCACCGTGGTGGTCACCAATCAGGGTGACCGGCCGGTGCAGATTGGGTCGCACTTCCACTTCTTTGAAGTCAACTCGGTGCTCAAGCTGGAGCGCTGGAAGGCTTACGGCAAGCGCCTGAACATCGCCGCCGGTACCGCCGTGCGGTTCGAGCCGGGCCAGCAGCGCACCGTGGAACTGGTGACACTGGAGGGCGACAAGGAGGTGTATGGCTTCAACGGCAAGGTGATGGGGAAGCTGAGCTGATGGCGACCATCTCGCGCCGCGCTTACGCCGAGATGTTCGGTCCCACCACCGGGGACCGCATCCGGCTGGCGGACACTGAACTGTTTATCGAAATCGAAAAGGATTACGCCACCTACGGCGAGGAAGTGAAGTTCGGCGGCGGCAAGGTGATCCGCGACGGCATGGGCCAGTCGCAGCGCGTGGCGGCCGAGGTGATGGACACGGTGATCACCAACGCGGTGATCATCGACCACTGGGGCATCGTCAAGGCGGATATCGGCTTGAAGAACGGCGTCATCGCCGGCATCGGCAAGGCCGGCAACCCGGACATCCAGCCGAATGTGACGATGGCGATAGGCGGCGCGACCGAGATTATCGCGGGCGAGGGCATGATCGTCACCGCCGGCGGCGTCGACACGCACATCCACTTCATCTGCCCGCAGCAGATCGAGGAAGCGCTGATGAGCGGCGTGACCACCATGATCGGCGGCGGCACCGGGCCGTCGGCCGGCACCTCGGCCACCACCTGCACGCCGGGGCCATGGCACCTGCACGCGATGCTGCAGGCGGCCGACGCCTTTCCGATGAACCTCGGCTTTCTCGGCAAGGGCAATGTCAGCCTGCCGGCGCCGCTGGAGGAGCAGATCCACGCCGGCGCGATTGGCCTCAAGCTGCACGAGGACTGGGGCAGCACCCCGGCCGCCATCGACAACTGCCTGTCGGTGGCCGACCGGATGGACATCCAGGTTGCCATCCACACCGACACGCTGAACGAAGGCGGCTACCTGGCCGACACGCTGGCCGCATTCAAGGACCGCACCATCCACACCTTCCACACCGAGGGCGCGGGCGGCGGCCATGCGCCGGACATCATCGCGGCGGTGGGCGAGGGCAACGTGCTGCCGTCGTCCACCAACCCGACCCGCCCGTACACGGTCAATACGCTGGACGAGCACCTCGACATGCTGATGGTCTGCCATCACCTCGACGCGGCCATTACCGAGGACGTGGCGTTTGCCGAATCGCGCATCCGCCGCGAGACCATCGCCGCCGAGGACATCCTGCACGACATCGGCGCCATTTCGATGATGTCGTCCGACTCGCAGGCCATGGGCCGCGTGGGCGAGGTGATCATGCGCACCTGGCAGACCGCGCACAAGATGAAGGTGCAGCGCGGGCCACTGCCGCAGGATTCTGCGCGCAACGACAACTTCCGCGTCAAGCGCTACGTGGCCAAGTACACCGTTAATCCGGCCATCACGCACGGCATCGCGCATGCGGTGGGTTCGGTGGAAGTGGGCAAGATCGCCGACCTGGTGCTGTGGAAGCCGGCCTTCTTCGGCGTCAAGCCGTCGACGATACTGAAGGGCGGCATGATCGCGGCGGCGCAGATGGGTGACCCGAACGCCTCGATTCCCACGCCGCAGCCGGTGCACTACCGGCCCATGTTCGGCGCCTACGGCGGCGGCTTGAAAAAGTCGTTCACCTTCGTGTCGCAGGCCGCGTACGACGCCGGCATCGGCGAGGCGCTCAAGTTGAACAAGACGCTGATCGTGGCCAAGGGCATGCGCGCGCTGCGCAAGTCGGACATGATCCACAACGGCCTGGCGCCGCGCATGGACGTCAATCCCGAAACCTATGAAGTGCGCGCCGACGGCGAGCTGCTGGTGTGCGAACCGGCCGCCGTGCTGCCGATGGCGCAGCGCTATTTCCTGTTCTGAAGATGCTGACTTTACATACCAAGATTCCGCACGCTGATGCGATTGCCGCGCAACTGGTGCTGCCGTACGAACTGCGCGAGAAGTGCCGCCTGCGCGCCACGCTGGACAGCGGCGAGGAAGTGGCGGTGTTCACCGTGCGCGGCACCGTGCTGCGCGACGGCGACCTGCTGACCGGCGAGGACAAGCGTGTGGTGCGCGTGGTGGCCGCGCCGGAGCCGACTTACAAGGTGACGTGCGCGGACGCGCATGCGCTGCTGCGCTGCGCTTTCCACCTCGGTAATCGCCACACGCAGGCGCAGGTCGGCGACGGCTTCCTGCGCATCCGCGCAGACGCGGTGCTGAAGGAGATGCTGGCCGGGCTGGGCGCGACGGTGGTGGAAGAGATGGCGGCATTCGAGCCTGAGTCCGGCGCCTACGGCGGCGGCCACGGGCATCACCATGACCACGGCCATGGTCCGCTGGCGCCAATCCCGCTGCGCCAGAAGATCCACCGTCCGGGCGACCCGCAATGACCCGCCCCGCGTCGTCCCGGCGGACGCCGGGACCCATGCCGAGCATCCCGGCCCGCGCCGGGGCAGCGGGGTGGTGATGCAGGCGGCCGCGCTGCTGCACCTGCTGCAATTCGCCAGTCCGGCGCTGCCGATCGGCGCTTACAGCTATTCGCAAGGGCTGGAAGCGGCGCTGGAAAGCGGCACTGTCCACAACGCCGACACCGCCCGCGCGTGGATCGTCCGTCACCTGTACGAAGTGGTGGCGCAGTGGGAAGCCCCCATCGCCTGGCGCCTGATGCAGGCGTGGACAAAGCGGGACTGGCGCACCGTCAGCGACTGGAGCGAAAAATTCATCGCCTCGCGCGACAGCGGCGAATTCCGCGCCGAGACCATCCAGATGGGCTACTCGCTCGTTAAGCTGGTGGCGGAGCTGGGCATTGCCGATGCCGACACGCTGGCCCACCTGCAAAGCGAGCAGGAAGTGGCGCTGCCCACCGCCTACAGCTGCGCCGTGGCCGCGCTGAACATCCCGCACGACGCCGCATTGCTGGCCATGCTGTTCGCCTGGGCGGAAAACCAGGTGCTGGTGTGCGTGAAGTCGGTGCCGCTAGGGCAGGTGGCCGGCCAGCGCATGCTGCTGTCGCTGCGCGACGAGATCGAAGCCGCCGCCCGTCACGCGCAAACCGTCAGCGATGACGACATGTGCAACTGGGCGCCGGGCCTGTCGCTGCTGTCGATGCAGCACGAAGTTCAATACAGCCGTTTATACAGATCCTGAAAGAGCACATAAAAATGAATACCTCCAATCCACTCCGCGTCGGCATCGGCGGCCCCGTCGGCTCGGGCAAGACCGCCTTGTGCGAAATGCTGTGCAAGGGCATGCGCGACCACTACGACATGGCCGTCATCACCAACGACATCTATACCAAGGAGGACATGGAGATCCTGCTGCGCGCCGACGCCTTACCGGCCGAGCGACTGATGGGCGTGGAAACCGGCGGCTGCCCGCACACCGCGATCCGCGAGGACGCCTCGATCAACCTGGAAGCCATCGCCCGCATGCAGGCCGACTTTCCCAACCTGGACCTGATCCTGGTGGAGTCGGGCGGCGACAACCTGGCCGCCACCTTCAGCCCCGAACTGTCCGACCTGACCATCTACGTGATCGACGTCGCCGGCGGCGAGAAGATTCCGCGCAAGGGCGGTCCCGGCATCACGCGCTCCGATCTGCTGATCATCAACAAGACCGACCTGGCGCCGCACGTCGGCGCCAACCTGGACATCATGGCGCGCGACGCCAAACAGCAGCGCGGCAACCGCCCGTTCATCTTCACCAATCTGCGCAGCGGCGAGGGCGTGAGCGCGGTCATCGACTACATCCGCCAGCAAGGCTTGCTGGACCAATAAAGGAGAGCACATGAAAAAGACCCTGACCGCATTCGCATTGGCCGCCGCCAGCGGCGCCGCCCTGGCCCATACCGGCGCGGGCGCGCATACGCATGGCTTCCTGGCCGGTTTCGCGCATCCGTTCACCGGCCTCGATCACCTGCTGGCGATGCTGGCGGTGGGCGCGTGGAGCGTACGCCAACCGAATGCCCAATGGCTGCCGGCCACCTTCATCGGCATGCTGTTGATCGGCATGGCGAGCGGCGCGCTGGGGCTGAGCATCCCCGCGCTGGAGACGGGCATCGCGCTGACGGTGGCGCTGATGGGCGTGCTGCTGGTGGCGGCGGTGCGCCTGCCGGCGACGGCCGGCGCGGTGATGGTGGGCGTGTTCGCCATCCTGCACGGTAACGCCCACGGCCACGAGCTGCCGCAGGCGGTCAGCGCCGCCGGCCTGCTGGCGGCCAGCCTGCTGCTGGTGTATGGCGGGCGTGTGCTGGGCCGCGTCAGCCCGGCGCTGGCGCTCAAGGCATCGGGCGCGGCGATCGCCGCCACCGGCGTGCTGCTGGCGGCAACGGCGTAAGGCTTACTTGCGTTCTTCGGCGCGGCGTTCCTGCAGCACGATGGGCGCTTCGTTCTTCGGATACAGGCCGTGGTGGCCGGCGTAGATGGCGCGGATCGCGGCCAGATCGGCGTCCTGGTCGCCGGTCAGATGCAGGTGGTCGACCACGCCCAGCGTCTTGTTCGTATAGTCGATGTACACCAGGCAGAGCGGCACCTTGGCCTCCACCGCCAGATGGTAGAAGCCGCTCTTCCAGTTGGGGCGGTAGCCGCGCGTGGCTTCCGGTGTGATGGCCAGCCAGTACCAGTCGGCCGCGTTCATGCGCTCGGCCTGCGAGCGGATCATGCCTTGCGGCGCGCTGCGGTCCACCGGCTCGCCGCCCAGCGAACGGAACCAGCCGCCCAGCGGCGACTTGAACAGCGAGTCCTTGGCCAGCCAGCGGAACGGCAGGTTGACCACCCACTTGCCGAGCAGGCCGATGATGAAATCCCAGTTGGAGGTGTGCGGATAGACCACGGCGATGCCGCGCGGGCCGGGCAGGGGGCGGTACAGCATGCGCCAGCCGAACAAGTTCAGCACACGTAGCGACGCGCGCTGCGACCAGGACGGCAACGCAGCCGGCTTCATTTCAAATTCGTTCATCTCACACCACCCAGTTATTGTTTTAGGCTTTTTGCACTATTGACAGGCCGTTATCGGTCTGCTCAAAAAGCAGCGCGCATTCTATATTGGCCTTGCCGGTCGGGCAAGCCTTGAACTTTTCATATCATTTCCCGTCCAACGGGATATGACGACCAAATCGATACTCTGCGTGGGCACGGGCGAACATGGCCTGCCGGCGGACTGGGAGGTGATCCGCGCGGGCACGCTGGCCGAGGGGCGCCGTCATCTCCAGGCGCGCCCGTGCGCGGTTGGCCTGCTGCTGGTGCGGGAGACGGACGACTGCGCCGACTTCAACGCGTTTCTGCATGAGCATTACGCGCCGCACTGGGTCGCCGTGCTGCCGCCATCGCTGGCGGCACAGCCGGCGTGGCGCCGGCTGCTGGCCGACCATTGCGCGGACTACCATACCTGGCCGCTCGATCATCAGCGCCTGCGGCACGCGCTCGGCCATGCGCTGGGCATGGCCGCGTTGCGGGACGGCCTGGGTCTGGCGCTGGCACCTGTACGCGGCGCCGGCAACGCCACGCTGACCGGACAAAGCGACGCCATCACCCGGCTGCGGCGGCAGATCGTCAAGGTGGCGGCAGCCAGCGCGCCGGTGCTGATCTGGGGCGAGAGCGGCAGCGGCAAGGAGCTGGCGGCGCAGGACGTGCACGCCCATTCGCCGCGCCGCAAGGGGCCGTTCGTGCCGATCAACTGCGGCGCGATACCGGCGCAGCTGATCCAGTCCGAACTGTTCGGCCACGAGCGCGGCGCCTTCACCGGCGCGGCGCGCGACAAGCGCGGCCTGATCGAAAGCGCGCAGGGTGGTTCCATCTTCCTCGACGAAATCGGCGATTTGCCGATGGAGCTGCAGGCCAACCTGCTGCGTTTTTTGCAGGAAAAAACCATTTACCGCGTGGGAGGTACGCGCAGCATCGCGGTCGATGCGCGCGTCATCGCCGCCTCGCACGTCAACCTGGCGCAAGCGGTGCGGCGCGGCGCCTTCCGCGAAGACCTGTACTACCGCCTCAACGTGCTGGCGCTGGATGTGCCGCCACTGCGCGAGCGCAAGGACGACCTGCTGCCGCTGGCCGAACATTTTTTCCACACCTTTGGCAGCGAACGCGCGCCGCGCGTCAAGGGCTTCAGCAGCCGCGCCGCCCAGGCCATCCGCGAGCACGACTGGCCCGGCAACGTGCGCGAGCTGATTAACCGCGTACGGCGCGCCATGGTGATGGCCGAGGGCAGCCTGATCCAGCCGCGCGATCTGGGCCTGGAGGCGCCACCGACCGCCAGCGCGCCGCTGCAACTGGACGACGCCCGCATCCGCGCCGAGCGCGACGCCATCGACGCCAGCCTGCTGCGCGCCGGCAGCAACATCACGCTGGCCGCGCGCGACCTCGGCGTATCGCGCATGACGCTCTACCGCCTGCTGGCCAAGCACGGCATCACGGCGCCGTCTCGCGCGAGTGACACCCGCGCGCAGAGTGAATGACCGGCCGCGTTGTCACAGCCGTGTGACGTTACACCGCACAGAAACCCCGGCGGCGGCCATGGCGCCGGCCGATAACCGTTCCGGAACAAGGACTTGGCGCCACTGGCACCAAGCTTGCGGAGGAAGTCAGACCGGGGGATCGGTCCCCGGTCACATTCACATTTTCGCAAAGCAGGAGAAGCTATGAAAAAAACTTTGATCGGTGCGGCATTCGCGTTGGCTTTCTGCGCACAGGCGTATGCGCAAACGGCAGTCACCCAGTCCGGCGCGGGTGCCAGCGCCAGCGACAATTCCAGCGCAATGCAGGACAGCAGCAGTAAAAACAATAACAACAACGGCAACAACAACAGCAGCGGTGCGGCGCACGCTGCCGCGCTGGCAGGCGTAGCGGCCAATAACGGCGGCACGGCCACATCGACCTTTACCAATGCCTTCAACACCTCGACCGCCACCGCCATCAGCACGCTGAACGGCACCGTCTCCGACAACTGGGTGGACTACATCGGCAACACCGCCATCTATAACGGCAACAGCACCGGCGGCGCAGGCACTGGCGGTGCGGGCGGCACGGCCAGTGGCGGCCGTGCCAACGGCAGCGGCGGCGTGGGCGGCGTGGCGGTGGGTGGTGCCGGGGCGGCCGGCGGCACCGGTGGCGCCGGCACCAACGGTAGCGCCAGCAACGGCTCGCCGTATGTCGGCGCCAGCACCGGCGGCCTCGGTGGCGCCGGCGGCGCGGGCGGCAGCGGCACGCCTGATGAAGGCGGCGGCGCGACGGGCGGCGGCGCGGGTGCCGCCGGCGGCGCGGGCACCGGCGGCACCTCCACCAACGGCGACCCGACCAATGGCAGCGCGACGGCCGGGGCCGGTGGCGTGGGCGGCGCGGGCGGCAGCGGCAGCACCGGCGGGGCGGGCGGTGATGGCGGCGCCAATACCGCCGGCGCCGCGACCGGCGGCGTGGGGGGCGTGGGCAGCGGCGGCGCCGGCGGCACCTCCACCGTGAGCGCGGGCGTGTTCGATCTGTCCAACACCATGAGCGGCGTCGGCCAATCGGCGGCCGGCATCATGACGGCGGCGCAGAACAGCGGCATTTCGGCGCTGATCCAGCAAAGCGTCAACGTGCAGTCCAACCTGGCCCTGGGCCGCTAAGCAGCAGGGCGGAGTCCATGCGCTCCGCCTGTTCACCAGGGAGATCACTATGCACGTATTCTTCAGTTATGCGGCGGCCTTGCTGCTGGCCACCTGCGGCGGCGGCACGGCCGCCGCGCAAGACGAGGGTTTCGACGGCAAGCCGGTGGCGGATGAACGGCTGGCCGCGCTGCATGCCGGCACCGACACCGTCAGCAACGACATGCGCGTCAGCGGCACGGTCAGCGGCAACACCACCTCGCATGTTGTCAGCGGCACCAACACCATCAGCAGCGGCGCGTTCAGCAACGCCTCCGGCCTGCCGGTGGCGATACAGAATTCCGGCTCCAATGTGCTGATCCAGAACGCCACCATCATCAACATCCGCATGCAATGAAGCTGATGCCACTCTTGTTACTGGCGGGCGCCGCTGCCGCCGCCGACCTGCCGGCCCCCAATGGCGGCGGCAGCTATGCGCTGCACGTCACCAGCCTGAAGGAGGCACGCTTCCGCGCCACCGTGCGGCAGCAGTTCGATTTTAGTTGCGGCTCGGCGGCGCTGGCGACGCTGCTGCGCTATCACTACGACCGTCCGGTGACCGAAGAACAGGTGTTCAACGCCATGTACGCGGGCGGCGACCAGCAGACGATCCAGCGCGAAGGTTTTTCGCTGCTGGACATGAAGCGCTATCTGGCGCGGCAGGGCCTGACCGCCGACGGCTTTTTGCAACCGCTGGACAAGCTGGCCGAAGCGCGGTTGCCCGCCATTGTGCGCATCACGGAAAACGGCTACCTGCACTTTGTCGTCATCAAGGGCGTGGCTCCGGAGCGGGTACTGATTGGCGACCCGGCCGGCGGCACCCGCGCCATGCGCCGCGACGCCTTCGAGGCGGCCTGGCCGGACAAGCTGCTGTTTGTGATCTACCAATGGCCAGGCCAGCCGCACTTCAATCTACAGGCCGACTGGAGCGTCGCGCCGCGCGCGCCGCTGGGCGAGGCCATCAACCGCTCCAGCCTGACCGACATCACCTTGCCCAAGAATGGCAGCGGCAACTTCTGAAGGAGGCGCTGTCATGCGCAAGTTGTTATGGACCGTGCTGCTGGCCTGCGGCGCGGCCGCCCACGCCGGCACCGCCGACGACTGGACCGCCGTCGAGGACAGCCAGCTGGAGCGGGCGCGCGGCGGTTTTGACCCCGGCAACGGCCTGCTGGTGTCATTAGGTGTCGAACGTTTGGTTTCGATCAATGGCACTGTTGTAGCAAATACCCATTTTTCCTTCCCTGATATGACACAGTTGAGCGCTACGGAGGCACAACTGGCCAGCGATGCGCTGGGTGGAGTGCTGGTGCAGAACAGTCTCAACGACCAGTCCATCCGCAGCCAGACCACGATCAACACCACGGTCGCCAATTTGGCGCTGCTGAAGGCGGTTAACTTTGAAAGCAGCCTGCGGGACGCCCTGCACGGCGCCGTCGGCAAATAAGGGGGAGCGATGCACACAAGGACAGGATGGCTGGCGGCCGCGTTGCTGGCCGGCGGCGCGGTGGCGGCCGAGGCGCCGGATGCGGTCGGCACTGCGCCGCCGCAGGATGGCCGGCCGCCGGCCGTGGCGCCGCTGTTTGAACAGCCGGGCGTGCTGACGCCGCGCGGCAAGCTGGTGCTGGAACCGTCATTGCAGTTCGGCTACTCGTCCAGCAACCGCGTGGTGCTGGTCGGTTACACCATCATCCCGGCGCTGCTGATCGGGTTGGTGGATGTGCGCGAGGTCAAGCGCAATACTACCACCGCCGCGCTGACCGGCCGCTATGGCCTGAGCAACCGCGCCGAGCTGGAGCTGAAGGTGCCGTATGTCTACCGTTCCGATTCCACCGTCAGCCGCGAGATTTTCACCGGCACCGGCGTCGACCGCGTGTTCGACACCAGCGGGCGCGGCGTCGGCGATGCGGAACTGGCGCTGCGCTACCAGCTCAACGACGGCGGCGCGGAGCGGCCCTACTACGTGGCCGGGCTGCGCTTCAAGTCGCGCACCGGTACCGATCCGTTCGAGGTGGTGACCGATTGCACGCGGCGCTGCGTCGGCCCCAATGCCACGGGCACCGGCCTGCCGCTCGATCTGCCGACCGGATCGGGTTTCTACGCGCTGCAGCCGAGCGTGACGTGGCTGTATTCCAGCGACCCGGCCATCCTGTTCGGCAGCGTCAGCTATTTGCACAACTTCAAGCGGAGCAACGTCAGCCGGCGCGTGCTGGGCGGCGAGGTTGAGCCGCTGGGCAGGATCGCGCCCGGCGGCGTGATCGGCTTTAACTTCGGCCTTGGCCTGGCGCTGAACGAGCGGGCGCTGATCAGCTTCGGCTATGACCACAGCGCCATCGCCCGCACCCGGCAGAACGGCGTGCCGGTGGCCGGCTCGGTGCGCACCCAACTGGGCACGCTGCTGATGGGCTTCTCGTACCGCATCAACGACAAGCGCACCGTCAACGTGGCCGTCGGCGCCGGGTTGACGCGTGATACGCCGGATGTGCAACTGTCGCTGCGGCTGCCGGTCACTTTCTAATCGTGCTCTGCATAAATTGATGTATCGTAGGGCTCCTGCTAAATTCAAGTATAAGAGGAGCCATGTCCAAGCGCATACTGAAACCTTCGGCCGTGATCGCGGCGCTGCTGATCACCGCCGCCGCGCAGGCCGGCGCGCCGATGGCGCGCTTCCAGGCGCCGGGTTTTTACCGCACCACGTTGGGTGACTTCGAGATCACCGTGCTCAACGACGGCACGCTGGATATTCCGGTCGAGAAGGAACTCAAGCAGCCGCCGGACAAGACCAACGCCGCGCTGGCCAAAGCGTTCCTGAAAAGCCCGGTGCAAACCTCGGTCAATGGCTTCCTGATCAATACCGGCAGCAAGCTGGTGCTGATCGACACCGGCGCCGCCAGCCTGTTCGGGCCGACGCTCGGGCAACTGGTGAGCAATCTGAAGATGTCCGGCTACAAACCGGAGCAAGTGGACGAGATTTACATCACCCACATGCATGGCGACCATGTGGGCGGGCTGGCGTCCAACGAGCAGCGCGTGTTTCCCAACGCGATCGTCCGCGCCGGCAAGCTGGACGCGGACTATTATCTGAACCAGGCCAATCTGGATAAGGCGACCGGGCAGGCCAAGGATGATTTCCAGGGACCGATGGTGTCGATCAACCCGTACGTCAAGGCCGGCAAGTTCCAGCCGATCGTGGCCAACAGCGAGCTGGTGCCGGGGATTAAGTCGTATTTCAACGGCGGACACACGCCCGGCCACATCACCTACGTGGTGGAAAGCAAGGGACAGAAACTGGTATTGCTGGGGGATTTGCTGCACGTGCAGTCAGTGCAGTTTGAGAATCCGAACGTCGGCATCGCGTTCGACAGCGACAGCAAGGTGGCCACGGCGGAGCGCAAGGAAGCGTTTGCCGTGGCCGCGAAGGAAGGCTACCTGATCGGCGCGGCGCACTTGTCGTTCCCGGCGCTGGGGCACGTGCGGGGGAATGGCAAGGGCGGCTACGTGTTCGTACCGGTCAACTACACCCAACCGCGCTAGGATAGCGCGCCGCCACCCCCAGGCAGAGGCTGGGGTCTGACCCCGCATGGGGTCAGACCCCGGCGGCACCGGGGGGCGGGGTGCTGCAAATTACGCCAGGGCAGGGTAGTCGGTGTAACCGGTGGCGCCGACCGCGTAGAACGTATCCGCATTCCACTTGTTCAGCGGCGCGTCGGCCTTCAGGCGCTCCACCAGGTCAGGATTGGCGATGTAATCCTTGCCAAACGCCACCGCGTCGGCCTTGCCGCTGTCCAGCAGCTGCTGCGCCACTACCTTGTCCATCTTCTCATTGGCGATAAACACGCCGCCGAATTCCTGCTTGATCAGCGGCGACAGGCTGTCCTCGCCCAGCGCCTCGCGGGTGAAGATGAAGGCAATCTTGCGCTTGCCCAGCTCGCGCGCCACGTAGCCGAAGGTTTCGGCCGGATTGTCGTCACCCATATCGTGCGAATCGCGACGCGGCGCCAGGTGCATGCCGACGCGGCCCGGACCCCACACGGAAATGGCGGCATCGGCCACTTCCAGCATCAGGCGCGCGCGGTTCTCGACCGGGCCGCCGTAGCTGTCGGTACGCTGGTTGGTTTTGCTTTGCAGGAACTGGTCCAGCAGGTAGCCGTTGGCGCCGTGGATTTCCACGCCGTCAAAGCCCGCCTTCTTGGCGTTCTCGGCCGCTTTCTTGTAGGCCGCCACGATGCCGGCGATCTCTTCGGTTTCCAGCGCGCGCGGCACCGGGTACGGACGCTGCGGACGCAGCAGGCTGACGTGGCCGGCCGCCTGGATCGCGCTTGGCGCCACCGGCGGTTCGCCGTTCAGGAAGCTCGGGTCGGAAATGCGGCCCACGTGCCACAGTTGGGCGAAAATCACGCCGCCCTTGGCGTGCACCGCGGCGGTGATCTGCTTCCAGCCTTCCACCTGTTCATCCGACCACAGACCCGGCGTGTCGGCATAGCCAACGCCATGCGGCATCACGGCAGTGGCCTCGCTCAGGATCAGGCCGGCGGTGGCGCGTTGCTCGTAGTACTGCGCCATCAGCGCATTTGGCACACGGCCTTCGGAAGCGCGCGAACGGGTCAGAGGCGCCATGATGACGCGGTTTTTCAGCGTGATATCGCCGATGGTGATCGGGTCGAACAGAGTTGGCATGATGAGTTTCCTTATAGTTGCATTTGATCGATGAAGGCCTGGATCAGCGCCTCATCGCGTTTGAAATAATTCCACTGGCCCACGCGCGTCGACGTCACCAGCCCGGCCTTGACCAGCACCGCCAGGTGGGCCGACATGGTCGACTGCGACAGCCCGGCACGACGGTCGATCATGCCGGCACACACGCCCAGACTCAGCGGGTGCTGCTGCTCGGCGAAGAACACCTCGGGCTCCTTCAGCCACGCCAGGATCTGGCGCCGCGTCGGGTTGGCGAGGGCTTTGTGGATAGCGTCGATGTCCATGTGACCTATATGTATCGTGTTTTTCCGATTTCAATATCGCCATCTTACGATATAAAAGAAAAACGTGCTGACGCGCGCAAAATCCTTTATGGTATGGAATATTGTTCAAAATTTATCGTTGGGCTATGACGAGTCAGTATCTGGATGTGGCGGTGGGGCTGTCCTACACCTTTATGGCGGTGGCGTTGCTGTGCAGCGCCACGCGCGAGGCGATCGCCTCGCTGTTCCAGACACGCGCCAAGGTGCTGCTGGACGGCGTGCTGACCCTGCTGCATGAATCGGCCGCCAAGCCGCGCCTGCGCGGCATCTGGCCATCGATCCTGCGGCTGCTGCGCCTGCGCGGCGGCTTCGGCCTGGAGAAGCTGGGTGCGCAATCGCTGACGGCCGAGGTGATGCGGCACCCGCTGATCACCGGCATGGCGCAGGAAGGGCGCATGCCTTCCTACATTCCGTCGGCGATTTTCGCGCGCGCCTTCGTCGCCACGCTGACCGCCAGGTACGGCAAGGGCCAGACAGCGGTCGCGCTGCTGAACCACATTGGCAACGAAGGACTGACCAAGACGCTGCTGGCCATCATGGGCGAGGGACCGGACGACGTCGCCGCGCTGGAGAACGCCGTACGCATCTGGTACGACACGGTGATGGACCGCATCAGCGGCTGGTACAAGCGGCGCTCGCAGTGCGTGCTGTTCCTGGTGGGGCTGACGTACGCGGTGGTGATGAACATCGATGCGCTGAACCTGTCGCAGCGACTGTGGGACGACGCCACGCTGACGGCGCAACTGGTGCGGAAAGCCGAAGACGCCAAACTGCCAGCGCCGCCGACCGTTCCCGCCGACGCCGCGTCCGGCGTGGCGCAGGCCAGGCAAGCCCAAGCGCAGGCACAGGATCTGCAAAAGTTGCCGATCGGCTGGCCATCCTCGCGCTTCGAAGGCGTGAAGGACGCCGGCCCGTTCGTGAAAGCGCTGCTGTTCGCGCTGATCGGCTGGATCGCCACCGCCTTCGCCGCCTCGCTGGGCGCGCCGTTCTGGTTTGAGGGCATCGGCTGGCTGCTGGCGCTGCGCGGCACCGGCGCCAAGCCGGCAGCCGAGACGACGACCGCGCCGACCACCATCGTCACGCTGCCGAGCCTGCGCAAGTAAGTCTACTTGTCGCGCTGGGCACAGCGGGACGACTGGATCGCCCGCTCGGTGATGTTGTCGATGTTCTTGATCGCTTCCTGCGTGCAGGCGCCGTCGTTGACGGGATGGGGCTGCGGCTTGCGGTTCAACTCTTTATAGCCGGTGAACACCAGCGCGACAGCGGCAACGGCCAGCAGGACCGCATTCAATTTCATCTGCATGTTCAGCCCGCGAAGTGCAGGGCCAGACCGATGACGGCCGGCAGGGTCTGTATCAGCAGAATCGACCGCTTGACCGTGACACCGCCCCAGATGCCGGCTACCGCCACGCAGCTCAGGCCAAACACGGTAAAGGCCGAAGCGACCGCCGCGTCCGGATGGGCAAATCCCACCACCAGCGCGGCCACCAGAAAGCCGTTATAGCAGCCTTGGTTGGACATCGCCGGCCGCACGATCTCCGCCTTCTCCTTGCTGAGGCCGAACACACGGCGGCCGCGCGAATCGAACAGCACGGTTTCCAGCAAGACGATGTACACATGAATCAGCGCCACCAGCGCGGTGACGATCTGGGCTGCCAACAGCATGAAGCCTCCTTGTTATTATCGGTAGATGATTATGACCTGAGCATGGCGGTCGTCGCCAGCGGTTTAAAACGACAAATTGGGGCGGGCGAGGTAATACCACTCGCTGTTGGCCTCCGCCGCCGCGTCCGGGAACAGGATGCGGCCGTCGAAGTCGGCCAGCACCGGCGTGCCATCCGCCCGCAGGCCGATCTGCTCGCCTTGTCTGACCGGATCGAAGCTGGTCCAGTTGCGGCTGAAGGTGTCGTCGGCATGCAGCTTGTCGTACACGGCGGCCATGCTCAGCGCCTCCATCTGCTCCGGCGCAACCGGCGCCGGCTCAGGCGCATCGATCATCCCCAGGAACGCCAGCGTATTCAGAATCGCGCGATACGCCACCTCGGGCGCTTGCGGATCGTGATGCTGGCCGCACTCCAGCGTCAGCCCATAGCCGCCGACCGAGCGCATGTACTCGGTAGTGCCCATGCCGTAACGCAGCACGGTCTGTAATTCGCTGCTGCCGCTGAGGCGCCGCTGTACGCCGGCGCCATACGTCCGCAGCCAGCCGTCGACAAAGCGCCGCACGCCAAGCCGCCGTGCCAGCGCGCGCTCCTGCTGCTCGTGCTTGAACGGTTCCAGCGGTCCATCATTATTACGCGGCCCGACCAGCACGAACGGCTCACTGGCCGCGCTGAAGGAATGCAGGTCCAACAGCACATCATGCTGGGCCAGCAGAGGACACAGCCAGTTGGCCACGCGGTCCTCGAAGTCGTGCGGATGCGGATTGGGGAAAAGATTGCGATTGAGATTGCGATCGCCAGCACGTTCCCCCTTGGTAAAGGCCAGCGGATTTGCAACTGGTACGAATGTCACAGAACCCCGCGATATCGTGAGTGTGCCAGCAGCCAACTCACGCGTTACGCGCAAAATGGCACGGGTGCCACAAGTTTCATTGCCATGCACCGCGCCCGTAACAATTAAGCTGGTGCCCGAACGCTGGCCGCTATAGTTTTCAGAAGAAAACTGCAATTTGTCAGCATGGCTCATGTTTGCTCACGATCTAGCGTCAGCGCTTAACGAAGCGTTGACGCCCCAGGCTTGCTTACTTCGCAGTGCCAGGCAGGTTGAGACGAGGGTCATTCGATACCTGAGGATCATGCGAAAACTCGACGTTATCCTTGTCTTTGAAGTGCAGCGTAATATTTAGCATCATCTTGACGGTATTGAGATCGCTGAAAGTAAGAAGGCGGCCATCGACACTGACGCTGGCGTGGCTCAACTGGCCGTTATCCTTCGGTTTGACGGACATACCGGTGAATACAATTGGATAGCCAGCGGTATCGACAATCTGATAATTGATGATGGTGTCTTCGTTAACGATGACCGGAATTTCAGGTTCGGTAACAACGGTGTATTTACCAGGTTGCTCTTCATTCGGGCTAACCCAGACCAAGACATTTTGGAAGGAGACTGGCGGAACGAGCTGAGTCATATGCGGCTTTCTATTAAAGAAGGTTGGAGGAAATATATCGTAAATACGCTGGATCGCGGTAGTGAATGTTTTTCAGGCGATTGGCCACCACATGGGCCTCTGGATGCTGCTTCAGACAAACCAGTGTCTTAAGCCAAGGAACCAACACTGCAAAGTCAGTACTATTGTTCGCCAATGGCTGCAATATTTCCTTCGCCGCTGAGCAACTCTGTTGAGCTCCAACAAGATCCCGTTTGGCGTGCTTGATCTCAGCATCGAGTAAAAGCGCATCCAGATAGCCGATCCGGAACGTTTTCTCGCCGGGAGCAGTTTGATGCACTGTTTTTAATTTCTCTAGCGCTGGTCCAAGGGTTAGCGTTGCCTTATCGATCTCGTTTTCGGTGAACTCCAGTGCCGCTTTACGTTGCGCGCTATAGCCTACCTGCATTTGCAGTGAAAGCTTTTTTGGTTCTAATTTGCTTAGGTCTGACAGGTTGGCATTTATCCGACCCAATCGCGCAATTGCTTCTCGATTGCTAGTGCCCTGATTCTGTAAATCTAAGCTTTTGAGGTCCACTACATACAGCTGCTGCTGCCAAACACGATTGCCGGGCTCTTGTTTGATGGCCTGTTCGATAAGTGCTCGCGATTTCTCCAGACTGGCTGCCGCTCCCGCAGTATTGCCAAGCGCCTGCTCCACGCTGGACAAGCGTTGCCAAGCTGAGGACAAACGTTGAAACCAAAGAAGCTCCTGTGGATTATCGTTGTGGAGATTTTCTAAGGTTGTGGTCTCACGTTCAAATTCGGTTTTTGCTTTTTCCAGCATTCCTTGTTGCATTTGCGCAGATGCAAGCCATGATAGAGTGTCCGCCAAATCGGCGGTGAGACGTTTGTTTTTCGGGTCCCGCAAATGTGCCCGGCTCTTCAACTCTGATGACAGAGTAAATTCCTGCGCTGCAAGCGTTGCATCAGCATTACTCATCAACGCCAATGTTCCGAGGTTGTTGTGAGCATATGATTGCTCTATCCACCCTTCTACATTGTCGGGTTCAATGGATGCGAACCTATCGCTGAAGGTTTGATATTGTTTATAGTAGTAGCGAGCCTGGTCCCATTCAGTACGATCCAAGTGGATCTGCCCCAGCCAAAAAGCATTTTCGCCGGCACTTTTCAGCAGCCCGGTGTCGTTCGGCTTCCCTTGGAGGAGCTTCATCAGAATATCTCTACCCGCGAGAAGCGCAGTATTGGCGTCGTCGGGGCTCGCGCGTGCAATTTTTACTTCGGCAAGTACCTGCAATGACTTCGCACGCTGAAGTAGAGCCAACTCGCTGCCTGTTGCATTGTCCTTAGTAGATAAGTATGCCAAGGCGCGATTACTCACACTATCCAGCAAATCGAGTTTACCCAGCGGACGGAGTTTATCGACGAATTCACCCAGCATATACCCCATGATGTCCTCGGCCTCAGTGCGCCGCTGTTCCGCCAGGATTTGCGACGAGTAAGCGGAGATGCCGAGACCGCCAGCTAGCAAAGCCAAGCTGGCAACGACGATCATGACCACCATTCGCAAGCGCTCCGCGCGGCGCTCGCTGTGCAGTGACGCTTGAATGAAATCTTGCTCCTGTGGCGCGAAGCTAAGGCTCCCGGCATGCAAAACTTCGCGCGCTTGATTGGTCTGCGTGCCGAACGGCAACAGCATGTCGCGCTTGCGGCCACTTTCCTGCCAGCGCTTGGCTTGGGCGCTGATGCGGCTGCGGATTTGCAGTGCCTGGCGGTGTTCTTCGATCCATTCGACTACGCGCGGCCAGCGGCGCAGCAGGGCTTCGTGGGCGATGCCGAAGGTCGGTGCGCCGCCTTGAAGGTCGCTGACGAACAGATGGGCGTCAACCAACGCCTGCACCAGCTTGTTCTCGGCGTCGTTGCGCAGGGCGGACCAGGGCACGCGGCGCGAGCTGACCGTCGATTCATCCTCCGCCACCAGTACCAGTTGCGACAGCACATGGGGCAGGGCGGCGATCTGTGCGCTGCCGAGTGCGGAAATCACTTGCTCGGCCCGCGCGCCGATCGCGCCTTCGAGCCCGCCCATGGCGTGGAAAGCCGCATGCGTCAGCTCGCCATCGGCCGTGCGCTGACGGTACAACTCTTGCAAACAGTATTGCAGCAGCGGCAGGCTGTCGGGGCCGGAGCGGGCGGCGTGGCATAGCACGTCGTCCAGGCCTTCGCCCTTGTCGTCGACGGTGTAGCGCAGTTGCGCTACCTGCGCCGGATGGCGGACGATCTGGGCGATGTCGGCGCTGCCGGGCGGCGTCAGGTCGTAATGGCCGCCGCTCAGTTTCAGGTTCATCAGCGCCGGATAGGACGCCAGGTGCGGGTAAAAGTCGTTGCGGCAGGCGAGTACCAGCTGCATGGTGCCGGAACGCGCCAGCTGGTCCAGCACGTTGATGAAGACGGCGCGCTCGACGTCACTGACGTGCGGCAGCCGGAACACGGCCTCGAAACGGTCGATAAACAGCAACAGCTGGATGGTCGGCAGCCGTTTTTGCAGCTGCTCGATCAGCATCGGCAAGTCGTTGGCCAGGCGCTGGGCGAGGGCGGCGGCGCTGGTGTTTTCAAACAGCAGCCGGTCGTCGATTTCCGCGTCCAGCAGCACGCTGGCCAGCGTCTCCAGCAGGCCGGACTGGCCCATGTCCGCGCAATCGAGCTGGACGTGGGCACTGATGGCGATGCCGGAGTCGGCCGGCGCGGCACCAGCCTTCAGCGCCGGTATCAGGCCGGCTTGCACCAGCGAGGTCTTGCCGGCGCCGGATGGGCCCAGCACCAGCACCATCGCGCAAGCGGCCTGGGCTTGCGCCACCACCACCTGCACCAGCTGATCGACACTCAGTTTGCGGCCAAAGAAGATGGCGGCGTGCTGTTCTTCAAACGCTTCCAGGCCGCGGAATGGCGAGGCGTGCAGCCAGCTGCCCTGACTGACTTCGTCGTCGTAGCTGAGCTCGGCCAGCAGGCGGTAGCCGCGCTTGCGGATGGTTTCAATATAGCGTGGTTCGGTGGCCGAGTCGTCCAGCGCGCGGCGCAACTGGGTGATGATTTTGTGGATGGCGTTGTCGCTGGGCGAGACGTCGCCCCAGCAGGCGTCGAGCAGCGTCTCGGCCGACACCACCACATGCGGATGACGGCACAGGTACAACAGCACGTCCATGGCGCGCGGTTCCAGTTGCCGGTTCAGCACGCCGCAACTGAGGGTATTGGTGGCCGGATCGACCCGCCACTGGCCAAAACGAAAACTCTTGTGGTTCACCATCCAACCTTTTCCGCTCTCGAACAACGCTTTCTAATCAATGACTTAGCTGCCAGAAGGTTTTCTGAAGGCCAACTGTTGGCAAGTTGCTTAAAGTCATCACATCGGGATATTAACATTATCCCGAAGGAAAGAGTTACAGAAATTTTATAAACATTACGGAGTCCCCATGACTGTTCTGACCGGCGTGAAAGCACCGTTTGAACTGACGCAGTACGCAATAGCAATCAAGCAACAAGGCATCGATTTCGCCATCCGGCATTACACGCACCAGGCGGGCAAGAGTCTGTCCCTGGCCGAGGCGCGCGCGCTGACCGACGCCGGCATCCAGATCGGCGTGGTGTGGGAAACGCCGGATGCCCATCTGAGCTATTTCAGCCGGGCGCAGGGCTGCGCCGACGGCGCGGCGGCGTATCTGATGGCGCAGTCGGTGATTGCCCAGCCGTCCGGTTCGGCGGTGTACTTCGCGGCCGATTTCGATCCCAACGAGGCTGAGATCGCCGGTCCGGTGGCGCGTTATTTCGAAGGGGTCAACCAGGCTTTCCATGCCGCCTCGGCGGCAGAGCGCACATATCAGGTTGGGGTCTACAGCTCGGCGCGCTGCTGCGCGGCGATGATGGCGCGCGGGCTGGCCACGGTCAGCTGGGTGGCGGACGACGCGGCGGAATACACCGGCTACAGCCTCAAGCAACTGGGCGGCGCCGTGCTGCCGGTGGACGACGGCCAGCGCATCAGCGTCGGCATGGCCTGCAACAGCCCGGATCGTCCGGCCGGCCTGTTCCGGGTGCTGTGATGAATATCTGTTTTACGGAGACACCATCGCGCAAGACGGTCAAACCATCGAAGACGATTTTTCTGAACAACACTGGGCAAGATGCGACGCTGAAATTCGTCACCGCGCCAGACCTGGTGCTGGGGGCGTACACCATCAGCAACGGCGTCAGCGCGGCCATCGACCACATCCGGCTGGGCATGACCGACTATTATTCCTGCCACAGCCAGAACGTCGCCATCCCGGGGGACTGCACGGCGGTGCTGACGCTGTCCAACGGCGTGCTGACCATGGCCATTTCCGCCTAGTGCAGGTCGATCACGTCAAACGGCGACTGGGTCGAGCTCAGGAAGGCCATGACGGCGCGGGCGCGGGCGCCCATTTCCTCGTGGCGGGTGGCGGCGATGGCGTCGCGCAGGCCCGGAATGACTTCGGTCATCAGCGAATATTCGTCGTAGGCGGTGACCAGCAGCACGGCCAGCTCGCTGGCGCGGCCACGGTTGATGCGCATGCGTTCCTCCAGCACCGCCAGCAGCGCGCGCTGCATGCGCGGCGTGGGATTGCTGATGTAGCCGAACACCAGCGGCGTGTTGCTGATGGCGTCGCAAAGCCGGTTTTCGATTTCGTCCGGCTTGACGTCGGAGGCGATGTCGAAATACGCGCCGTTCCAGCGCGTGCGCTCGTACGGGTGGCCAGGTGGGAAGGAGTCGGCCGTTTCGAAGCCGAGCAGGTGGCTCAGGCGGCGCAGCCATTTGATGAGGATCGGAATCATGGCGGCATTTTAGCAGGGGAGAAGGTTTACCTTCGTATGCGACCGCGAGCCGCCAACCGACATCTTCGGTCGCGCGCAGCACTTTCTGCAATATCGTGACAAACAGTGAACTTTGCACATCGGCAAGATGTTATCCTGACCAAGTTATGGGTGCACTCGGCCAAGACCGATGTGGAGAATCCCGCTGACATGGAGGTCTGAAGACCAAGTTTATGAAGAAGATCCTCGGCATGCTGTTCATCATGGGAGCTTGGGCGGCGCAAGCGCAAACTCCTATGCCTCAAATCATCCCAACGCCGCCGGGGGCTGCGCCTCAGTCAATAGCATTGTCCACCACAGCACCGCCGCAATTTCAAGTGCGGCGGCGGATATTCAACGTGGTCGCCCAAGGCGTCATGCGGAACGACCCATCCGCAGAGGCTGCGCTGGACAAGATATTGACCGATTACGAAAGCGTGGCATTCCGCTACACCCCTTTGGAATCATTGGAGATTATTGGTTTCTACTATTTGCCTCGGGAAGGTATGGAGAAAGCATTTCAAGTGATCGTGGCGGAGCAGGTGATGGGCTGGTATGACGTTCTGCGCTTTGCGTCAGAATCAGGACGCGCGGAAATCGTCAACAACGAAGGCTTTTTCAAGCTACCCATTGCGATTGGCGGTCCCCGGATTAGCGCGCAGGCTGCCAAATATTTCAGCGAACGTCCTGCTCAAGCACGAGAGATGCTTGCTCGCGGTTTCGCGATGGCAGACTCGTGGCGAGAAACGCAGAACTATGACCGCCATTGGCCGGCATACTATGGCCTGGAACGGCTCGCTTGCCTGCAAGACCACAGCAAGTGCAAGCCTGCGTCAGAGCTGGACCGCGCAAAATGGGACGCCGCCTGGAGCCAAGCGAAAGAGCGCATCACTGCATACTACCTGTTGGATAAGGCTGTGGCTAAGTGAGCGCGTCCGCCCATAGCGTCTGTCAGATTTGTGAGCGAGCAAATGAACCTTCGAGGATGGATAGGATCACCGCAGTGACTCAAGCGCTCAGCCATTTGCAGACCTTTTGTTTGGGGCTTACAAGACATATGAGTGAGATGGCAATACCACTTCGTGCTTTGCGCTACTTTGCACCGATACTGATGCTGATCATTTCTAACAATGCGCGGGCGGATCAAGCAAGCAAAGACATCGATCTCGTCTGCGATGCGACGAAAAACTTGGCATTGGTTCGTTTTTCAATCAGCGATGGTGCAAAGCCTACCTATCCGCGCGTGCCACAAGCGCTTGATCTTGGCCTCTCGGCAAGCAGCGGGGCTGGCCGCACTGAATGCGTCCTTGCCAATGGCACCACGATCCGGGTACGCGGCGGTAGAGAGCAGGCCTTTTCCTACGGAGCAGGCGGTGGTAATCCTCCTGCTTTCTTCAGCCTGTGGATCAATAAGCGCAAGGTAATATCGCGAAGGATATGGATGCCTGGCTACGAGGACACGTTCAACGCTTCTCCCATCTATGACGGTGCGGTGATCACTGCAACGCATATCATCATTTGCGCAACTGCCCAAGGGAAGCCACAGCAATGCAACAGCGAGCCGCTCAATCTGGTGAGTAGGCCAATCGACAGCGTTGAATATAGCCCGACTACAAACAAGACCTTACCTGGGCATATTTCCGTGATAGCCAAGGGCGCAGCGAATCAACGCTTCTGCGAAGCCTATCTCCGCTTGGTTGACCCGGAATTCGACCACGCGCATTTTGGTCGGCACACTCCGCTTGATATCGACCTTACGGCGTTCCATGATGAGGCGAACATTGTGAATGCCCGCACTAATTCTGGCTTGGTCGAACTATCGCCTGGTGTCACCCGGCGTCTAACGATCTGGGACGCGGACAATCATTATTTTGACGGAACAGTGATCGCCTTAGCACCGGCCACCATGACGATGCAGCAAGTCGTCGCAGCATATCCGATCGATGAGATCGAAGGCTGGCATCAGCGCGTGGTTCCCAAGGTCACCTTGATTTCGGGTGGACAGAAACAGCTCTATCCTGATATCTCGCCGCGCTATGTGCACTTGGTGCCACAACGGATAGATGGGGCGCTGTATGTCTTTGCCTACCCAACGAACGAAAAGAGTCGCCCAACCGCCGCGCTGGTCAAACCACTCGCTGCTGGCGGCTTTGCCACCCTGTGTGCCTTCAACCGCACCGAGCCGCATTACTGATGGAAGACCGTATGAAAAAGCCGTGGTTTGGTCCCAAGCGAATTGGCGTTGGCATCTCTCCTGTGAGCTGGGAGGGGTGGATTTGCACGTTGTGTTTTACTGTTTTATTGGCTGCTCTACCTGCTATTTTTCGAATGCACAACTTTTGGCTGTCAGCCGTTGCTGTATCTGCAGTGCCAATATTTTGTTACATCATCTATAAAAAATACGAGGGTAGGCGCGAGAAATAGACTGATAAACGTTGCGAGGCTGTTATCGGGATGAATGGCTGGCGCGACGTACCGTAAATTTGGGCCAAGAAAGTACATTATTTCAGCAAAATTCATGTCGGAAAACGGCCAGCAGCGGTCGTTCGCCAAGCGGATATGCGTCACGTAAACGTTGATATTCATGAAGAATAAATATCCAAGACTTGTATTCACTCTTGTCGCGTTCACGGCAATACATGCGGCTACCCACGCGGGTATTTTCGACTCAAAAAATAGTGTCGCCAGCGAGGTCGCATCTATTCATGAAACAAATGGTATCGACTCGCTAGATTTTAGCCCTGACGGAAGTCTATTGGTGGCTGCAAAGTATTACTATTCACATTCTGCGCAGGTCTGGAACTGGAGCCAGTCACGACGAGTGGGTCCGGAATTTAAGCACGACAATCTTAGTACACTTAATGCCAATGCGCTCCACTTTTCTGCCGATGGTGCAAAAGCTATGTGGTGCGGAAACGTCGTAGCGATTTGGAATGTTACCGATGGCGTTGAGAAATATCGGCAGACGGAGAAGCGTGGAGAGAATGTCTGTTCCGCAGCAGTGTATGCGCCTAACGGCGACACTGTTTGGATGTCGCAAATATCGTATGCACGTCGCATGCATACATTAGCAGCCTACGACACAACAACATGGCAACTAATTTGGAAGTTGGAGAGTCCGGATTTTTTCCCGTCTGCATTTTCTCTAAGTTTTGATGGAAATATTGCGGCTATCGCTGGCCGTTTTTATTCGGGGGAGAAAGATAGTCATGGAGGCTTGATTTCGACGCAACGTTTACGCGTAATCGATTTACTGAATAGACGCCAAATACGGGACTTCCCAACGTGTCCCAACGAAATGAGCTTGCCTTGCGGCGAAATCGCGGCGTTGGCGTGGTCAGCAGACGGAAAGTCTCTTGCCGTCGGATTTCGCGGCATCCCGCATGATGGCTCAGACGCAATTCAGATTTTGGACGGCGCTACAGGTGAGATGCTAAGCCGAGAGCCTGGGCCGAAAGGTACAGCAGTTAGAGGGGTCCGATTTACACCAGACGGCAAATATCTGATTGTTGCGGGCATTTCGAAAAGCGTCAAAATTTGGGATGGAGAGCACACAAAGTTATTGCAAGAGATTTTAGCTGAACCTGCCTCAATTGCGGTATCTCGAGATGGGCATTACTTAGCTTTGGGCGGCGAAGCGTTTGGTCTTGGGAACTTTAGTCGCTTATTAGGTCTTTTAGCTCCATCGAAAGGCAAGGCGATTATTTACCAACTTAAATAGTTGACGGGCCGCTTTGGCGCGAATTCGATAATAAGGTCGACCGTCCGCAAAGGGGCGGTAGCAGCCGATCGTCATACTGCGTGTCTCTTCGGAACGCTATCCGATAAAAAAACAGCCGGAACAGGTCCGGCCGAAATAGGGAGCTTGTATTCGGCAGTCCCAGGCGCGGAGTGACCGCGTCTGGTGACTGTTGTAACTTTTAAACTTGGGCTTCCTCGCCCAGGCGACCGGCGCGGAAATCGTCCACGGCGGCGTGCAGCTCGGCTTGCGTGTTCATCACGAACGGGCCGTACTGTGCGATCGGCTCGTTCAGCGGCTGGCCGGCGATCAGGATGAAGCGGCTGTCTTCATCGGCCTTGATGACCACGCCGTCGGTGCCCTTGGTGTTGGCCAAGATCGCCATGCGGCCGGTCGCCACCGCCTTGCCGTCGATCGT
Source organism: Duganella sp. 1224 (assembly GCF_013408245.1). Lineage (GTDB taxonomy): Bacteria > Pseudomonadota > Gammaproteobacteria > Burkholderiales > Burkholderiaceae_D > Rugamonas. The sequence goes on along the minus strand of NZ_JACBYS010000001.1, from coordinate 1,974,865 downwards.
TACCGATCCGCGGTAGGTGAAGGTGAAGGCGTTGTGGCCTTCCGGCAGCGTCTGGCTGAAAGTGGCGCCCTTCGGCAGATGCACGTCGAGGTACAGCGGTTCAGTCACCTCGCGTTGCACCGCGCCGTCGACGCCGTGGCTGCGGCCGGCAATCACCTTGACCTTGGCGCCTGCCGGCGTTTCAAAAGCGGGCACGTCGGCGCCGTTGAAGTCGCGGTACCACGGCGCGCGCATCTTGTCCTTGGCGGGCAGGTTCAGCCATAGTTGGAAGCCTTCCATCACGCCGTCTTCCTGTTCCGGCATCTCGGAGTGGATCACGCCGCGGCCGGCAGTCATCCACTGCACGCCGCCGTTGGTCAGCAGACCTTCGTTGCCGGCGCTGTCTTTGTGGCGCATGCGGCCTTCGATCATGTAGGTGACGGTTTCGAAGCCGCGGTGCGGGTGGCTCGGGAAACCGGCGATGTAATCGTTGGCCTGGTCGCTGCCAAAGTTGTCCAGCATCAGGAACGGGTCTAGGCGGCGTTGCAGGGTTTGAGTCAGCACACGGTTGATCTTGACGCCCGCGCCGTCCATTACGGCCTGGCCCTGGATGATGCGTTCGATGCTGCGTGGGGTCGTTACTTGATCAGTCATGGCTTTCTCCTTGGTTGATATTGCTTATACCAGAATGGCGTCGATTTCCGCCTGGGCTTGCGCTTGTGCCTTGGCGACGGCTTCCGGACCCATGCCCAGGCCTTCGGCGAACACGTATTGCACGTCGGTCAGGCCCACGAAGCTCAGGAACATCTTCAGGTGTGCCAGTTGGGTGTCGGTCGGCGCGTCACGGTGGATGCCGCCACGCGACAGGGCGACGTAGACTTTCTTGCCGGTCAGCAGGCCTACTGGGCCGGTCGGGCCGTATTTGAAGGTCACGCCGGCGCGGGCAATCGCGTCGAACCAGGTTTTCAGTTGGGCGGTGATGCCGAAGTTGTAGGTCGGCGCGCCGATCACGATGACGTCGGCTGCTTGCGCCTGGGCGATCAGGGCATCGTCCAGCGCTACGCGGGCGGCTTGGGCGGCGGTACGTTGATCGGCCGGGGTGAACAGGGCCTGCAGCGCGGCTTCGTCCAGGACCGGGTGCGGTTGGGCGGCCAGGTCGCGACGGGTAACGGTGGCGCCAGGGTTGGCGGCGCTGATTTTGGCGACCAGCGCGTCCGCCAGGCGGGTGGATTCGGAACCGGTGCTGCGGGCGCTGGAGTTGATTTGCAGGATGTTCATGGTGGTGCTCCTTGTATTTGGTTGAGTACTGCGTCGATGGAGTTACTTTAATCGTTTCAAATCCCGTTCGGAAGCCGTTAAAATGGATAACATTAATCCACTGATGGAACAATATGATGGAAATCGATCCTGGCGACCTGTTGCTGTTTGCCCGCATTGTGGAATGCGGCAGCTTTAGCCTGGCGGCGGAGCGCGTGCAGTTGCCCAAGTCGACCGTCTCTCGCCGCATCACGCTGTTGGAAGGGAAACTGGGCGAGCGCCTGCTCCAGCGCACCACGCGCAAGCTGGTGTTGACGGAATTTGGCGCCAGCCTGCTGGAGCATGCGCAAAAGGTGGCGGACGAAACCGAGGCGGCCGGCGCGCTGGTGCAGCACCGGCAGGTGGCGCCGAGTGGTTTGTTGCGCGTATCGATGCCAGCCGACTTCGCCACCGGTGCGGTGGGAGTGATGCTGGCGCGCTTCATGGAGCGCTATCCGGCCATTTCGCTGGAGCTGGACTTGTCGCCGCGACGGGTGGATCTGGTGGCGGAAGGTTTCGACCTGGCAGTGCGCATGGGCACGCTACCGGACGATGCCACGCTGGCGGCGCGGCGCATCACGTTCAGTTCGTGGGCGCTGTACGCGTCGCCGCGTTACACCAATCTGCGCGGGCTGCCGGAGCATCCGGACGATCTGTTCAAGCACGATCTGCTGAGTCTGCCGCCAAGAATGAACGGGCTGATACGTTGGACCCTGACACGCAACAAAACCGAGTGGACGCGCGACCTGCCGGTGCGCCTGCTGGCCAATTCGCCGGAGCTGCTGGTGCGCATGGCTGCCGCCGGCACCGGCATCGGCGCGTCGACCGAAGCGGTGGCGCAGCCGTATCTGCAAAGGGGCGAGCTGGTGCGGGTGCTGCCGGAGTGGTCGTTCCCGCAGGTGACGGGCTGGGCGGTGTTCCCCGGGCGGCGGCTGATGCCGGCCAAAACCCGGGTCTTCATCGACATGCTGGAGGCGGCGTTCGACCAGGCCATCCCCGGCGGCGTGTGATTATGTGAGCTGCGCCATTTCCTCGCCCAGCTTGACCGGCGCGGCCGGTTGCCAGGCGGGATTGAACTTCAGCACATCCTTCTGGAACAGCATGACGACGGTCGAGCCGAGCAGGAAGCGGCCCAGTTCCTCGCCTTGCTTGAGCACGATGTTCTGGTCGTCATAGGTCCACTCGGTCACCTGCGGCAGGCGCGGCGGGTTGACCACGCCATGCCAGACGGTGGCCATGCTGCCGACGATGGTGGCGCCCACCAGTGTCATCACGAACGGGCCTTGGGCGGTGTCGAACACGCACACCACGCGCTCGTTGCGGGCGAACAGGCCGGGGATGCCGCGCGCGGTGGTCGGATTGACCGAAAACAGCTCGCCCGGCACGTAAATCATGCGGGTCAGCTTGCCGTCGATGGGCATGTGGATGCGGTGATAGTCGCGCGGGCTCAGGTACAGGTTGGCGAAGCTGCCGTGCTGGAACTGCGCGGCCAGTTGCGCGTCGCCGCCGACCAGGGCGGTGGTGCTGAACTTGTGGCCCTTGGCCTGGAAGATCTGATCGTCTTCGATGGCACCGAACTGGCTGATGCGGCCGTCGACCGGGCACACGTAGGCAGCGCTGGCCAGCGGACGGGCGTCCGGGCGCAGGGCGCGGGTGAAGAACTCGTTGAAGGTCTTGTAGCTGGCGATGTCCGGATTGGCCGCCTCGCTCATGTTGACGTCATACTTGCCGACGAACCAGCGGATCAGGCGCGTCGTGTAAGCGCCGCCCTTCGCCCCGGCCACGCGGCCGGCGAAATTGGTCAGCGCTCCCTTGGGGAGCAGGTATTGCGGCAAAACGGCTAGGCGGTCGGACACGGTGGCAGATCCATACAAATTAACGATCGCGCATTATAGCGCCCACTCCGGGGTCAGGTCCGCCATTTCAACACGGCCTCAACCGCAACGCGGTTGAGGCCGTGTTGAAATGGCGGACCTGACCCCGGAGTGGCTGTTTATGAAATGTGGCTAAACAGGAGATTCTGTTGCTAAATACTGAACATCCTGGCTAAACCAAGGCATAATTTCGGCAACTGAAACTTGCCCGGTTCGTATCATGCCTATTCGTCTGACCCAGATTGCCGCCGCTGTCCTGCTGTGCTGCGCAAGCGTCGCCCGCGCCGAGGACGCGCCGCCCAAGCAGGAGGAGATGCAAAAGGTGGAGATCAAGGGTTCCGCCGCCAAGTATGATCCGCGTCGCGATGATACGGCCAGCAAGACCGTCGTCAGCGCCGAGGAGATCCAGAAGTATGGCGACACTTCCATCAACGATGTGCTGAAGCGGGTGCCGGGCATTACCGTCACCGGCGCGGCCGGCCGCAGCGGCGGCGAGATCCGCATGCGCGGCCTCGGCGCCGGCTATACGCAGATTCTGATCAACGGCGAGCGCGCGCCGGCCGGGTTTTCCATCGATAGCCTGGCGCCCGATGTGATCGAGCGCATCGAGGTGCTGCGCGCCGCCAGCGCCGAGTTCAGCACCCAGTCGATCGCGGGCACTATCAATATCGTGCTGAAGAAGGCGCTCAAGCCGGCCCAGCACGAGGTCAAGTTTACCCAGGCCAAGAGCAGCCACTCCAGCTCGCCGGCGGTCAGCGTGCAGATGTCGGACAAGAAGGAGGGGATGTCGTATTCGTTCGGCGGCAACGCCTGGCGCTTCATGTATGACCGCACCACGCCGACCTGGGAGGATGGCGCCGATGCCGACGGCGTCGCCAATGTGGCGCGCGCCATCACTTCGCGCGACGCCGGCCGGGGCGACGGCTTCAATCTGTCGCCGCGCATTAACTGGACGCTGGACGGCGGCGATACGCTGACCTCGCAATCCTTCCTCAACTGGAACCGCTTCGCCGGCGGCAGCCGCAACCGCACCGACATCGCCTTCGGCCTGCGGCCCGATTACGACCGCGTCGACAGCACTTACAGCAACCACAACGCCTTCGGCCGCACTGACCTGAACTGGGTGCACAAGCTGGAGCAGGGCGCCAAGCTGGATGTGAAGGCGGCCATCAGCGATGCCCGCAATACCTCGGACTCGCTGCAAATCGGCGGCAACAACGGCGGCCCGGCCACGTTGGTGCGCACGGTGCACGGCGAGAGTGCGGAGCAGGGCTTTAGCACCCAGGGCAAGTATTCCACGCCGTTTGTGTTCAGCAAAGCTGGCGCGGACGGTGCGGACGCCGTCGAGCACGCGCTGTCGCTGGGCTGGGACGCCGGCTTCACGCAGCGCGACGACACCCGCGTCCAGCGCGACGCCGATCTGCCGGGCGCCGTGCCGATCAACAGCGACGAGGGCTTCACCGCCAAGGTCGCGCGGCTGGCGCTGTATGGCCAGGATGAGTGGAGCATCACGCCCTTGTGGTCGGTCTATACCGGCGTGCGCTGGGAGGGGCTGGATACCCGCGCCGACGGCGGCAGCATCGACGCCGTGCAAAACCGGTCCAGCGTGCTGAGCCCGCTGATGCAAACGCTGATCAAGCTGCCCAACAAGAAGGATCAGGTGCGCGTGGCGCTGACCCGCACCTACAAGGCGCCCGGCACCGCCGCGCTGATTCCGCGCAAGTTCACCTCCACCAACAACAGTCCGACCGAGCCGGACCGTCGTGGCAATCCCCATCTGAAGCCGGAGCTGGCGCTGGGGCTGGACGCGTCGTTCGAGCATTACTGGGGCGAAGGCGGCCTGCTGAGCGCCAGCGCCTCGGTGCGCCGCATCCAGAATTACACCCACCAGGGCTTGTTCTACGAGGACCAGCGCTGGGTGTCGTCCGCCATCAACGACGGTCGCGCCGAAACGCGCGGCGTCGAACTGGAGGCCAAGTTCCCGGCCAGCGCGCTGATGGAGCACGCGCCCAAGCTCGACCTGCGCGCCAGCGTCAGCCGCAACTGGTCGCGCGTCGAGGCGGTGCCCGGCCCGGACAACCGCCTGGACCAGCAGGTGCCGCTGAGCGCCACGCTGGGCGTCGACTACAAGACGCCGGATGGCCAATTGAGCACCGGCAGCAGTTTCAGCTTCCGCAACGGCGGCCTGGCGCGCCTGAGCGGCACCCAGGGCGGCTACACCTCGGTGCGGCGCGACCTCGACGTCTACGCGCTGTGGAAGCTGGATGCGCAGAACAACCTGCGCATCGCCGTCTCCAATCTGCTGGCGCAGGACTACACCACCGAGAGCCTGTACAGCGACAGCAACGGCACCCTCAACCGCACCACCGTGGCCAACGGCGAAACCCAGTTCCGCGTGACCGTGGAGACGCGCTTCTGACGGTATGCCGCTAAGTTGGCGTTTGATTTGTCATTCCGGCGGAGGCCGGAATCCATGCGTTGCATGCGTCTTGCTCTGCAAACGTTCTATGGGTTCCGGCCTGCGCCGGAACGACGTGCTTGACTTGGCGGTATTTGCTTTTGACGGTGATATGATTTCCGGGTGAATCTATTCGGGGCGCTCATGAAGATACCCAAGAGTACGCTTGAGCAGTGGCAGGTGCTGCAGGCCATCGTGGAATGCGGCGGCTACTCGCAGGCGGCCGAGGCGCTGCACCGCAGCCAATCGTCGGTCAGCTACATGGTGGCCAAGCTGCAGGAGCAGCTGGGCGTGGAGCTGCTGGAAATCGATGGCCGCCGCGCGCGCCTGACGCGCACCGGGGAAGCCCTGCTCAACAAGGCCCGCGAACTGCTGGGCGACGCCTTCCAGCTGGAGCAACTGGCCGGCAGCCTGGCCGATGGCTGGGAGCCGCAGGTCGGCATCGCGGTCGATAGCCTGTTTCCGGTCGAATTGCTGGTGCAGGTGCTGCGCGAATTCGAGCCGTGGGCGCGCCACACGCGCGTCAATCTGGAAGAGACGGTGCTGTCCGGCTCGGAGGACGCGCTGCTGGAACAGCGGGTCGATCTGGCCATCGTCAGCCGCGTGCCGTCCGGCTTTCTGGGTGATGCGCTGATGGACATCGAATTTGTCGCGGTGGCCCACCCCTGTCATCCGCTGCATGCGCTGGGACGCGAGCTGGAGCTCGACGATCTCAGCCGCAACCTGCAAATCGTGGTGCGCGATTCCGGCACCCTGAATCCGCGCGATCACGGCTGGCTGAATAACAATCAGCGCTGGAGCGTCACCAGTCCGCACACGCGCATGGAAATGATTTGTAATGGCATCGGCTTTGGCTGGCTAGCCGAACATAAGATGAGAAAACAACTGGAGCAGGGCTTGCTCAAGCCTTTGCCATTGCGGGTGGGCCAGCGCCGTAAATTGTCCTTATCGCTGGTGGTGGCCAATCCGGAATTAGCCGGACCCGGCACCTGCCGGCTGGCCAATTTAATCCGTAAAGTGGTGGCGGAGGGTGCGCAACCGCGTCCGCTATGTGAATGATATATTCCCCAAACAGTTGTGGAAAATATTCATTTTTATAGCTATATTGGTATTTGTTCGGATATATCTGGAATATCTCAGCAAAGTTATGGTAAATTGCGGCTATCAAATCTCACACATTGTCACTTGTGGTTTTTTAAATCTGCCCCCACTGATAACAAGGATATAAGATGACGACTTACCAGGAATACAAAGCCAAGATCGCTGAACTGGAAAATCTGGCCGAAAACGCCCGCAAGGACGAAATTGCCAAGGCAAAAGAGCAAATCGCTACCATCATGCGCGATTATGGCCTGACCCTTGCCGACCTGAGCAATGCCGCCAAGCCCAAGACCGCCAAGCCACGCGCACCGGTGCCAACCAAATACCGCGACGACGCCACCGGCCAGACCTGGACCGGCCGTGGCCGCGCACCGAAATGGCTGGAAGGCAAGAACAAAGACGATTATCTGATTAAGTAATTCTTCAGTAAAAGCTGGTGCAAGGGTTTATATCGCATAAACCCGATACCAGCTTTTTTCATTTTCGGGCGCACTCCATGAAGCGTAACCGTCTCACCGTCTTATTCTCCCTTGTTATTGGCCTGTTTTCGTCCGCCGCGGTGGCGGCCGATACGTTGTTAACGCCCGATCAGGTGTGGACCGGCGAAGGCCAGCCGCATGCCAATTGGGCCGTGCTTATCAGCGGCAGCAAGATCGCGGCGGTCGGGCCGGTGGAACAACTGAATATCCCGGCCGACGCCGAACGTATCAACCTGCCAGGCGCCACGCTGATTCCGGGGTTAATGGATTTGCACTCGCATGTGCTGCTGCATCCCTATAATGAAACCTCGTGGGATGACCAGGTCTTAAAGGAATCGGTGGAATACCGGACGCTGTTGGCCAGCCGCCACGCCGCCGCCACATTACAAGCCGGATTTACCACCCTGCGCGATCTGGGCACCGAAGGCGCGCTGTATGCCGACGTGGCGATTAAAAAGGCGATTAATGACGGCGTGATTCCCGGCCCGCGCCTGTTTATCGCCACCCGGGCGATCGTCGCCAGCGGCAGCTACGGCCCATCGCCGCGCAGTTACCGCGACGATGTCGATCTGCCCAAGGGCGCACAGGAAGCCAGTGGCGTTGACGAAGTTGTCAAGGCGGTGCGCGAGCAGGGCGCGCGCGGTGCCGACTGGATCAAAGTGTATGCCGACTACCGCACCGGCGTCGACGGCAGTTCGCGCGCCACCTTTACCCAGGCCGAGCTGAACGCGCTGGTGCAGACCGCGCATGAATCCGGCCGCAAGGTGGCGGCCCACGCCAGCACCGACGAGGGCATGCGCCGCGCCACGCTGGCCGGCGTCGACACCATCGAGCATGGCTATGCCGGCAGCGAGGCCACCTTCAAGCTGATGGCCGAGCGCCACGTCGCTTATTTCCCGACCTTGACGGCGCCCGAGGCCACCAGCGAATACTTCCAGAAATACCAGCGCGGCGGCGCGCCCACGCCATCGATGCAGGCCGCCGCGCGCGCCTTCCAGTTGGCGCGCAAGCTGGGCGTCACCATCGGTAACGGCAGCGATGTGGGCGTGTTTGCCCACGGCGACAACGCCCGCGAGCTGGAATGGATGGTCCGGCTTGGCATGACGCCGCTGGAAGCCTTGCGCGCCGCCACCGTGGTCAACGCGGCGGTGCTGGACCAGTCCGCCACGCTGGGACGGATCGGCGCCGGTTACCTGGCCGACGTGGTGGCGGTGCAGGGCGATCCCACGCGGGACATCGGCGCGCTGCGCCAGGTGCGCCTGGTGGTCAAGGGCGGCACGATTTTCCGTCGGCCATGACACAGGCTGGGCTATTTCGTGCGATGATAGCGAAATGCCATCCATCCCTTTATTTCCGCTGAAAACCATCCTGTTCCCTGACGGGCATTTGCCCTTGCAGGTGTTTGAAGTGCGTTATCTGGACCTGGTCAAGCGCTGCATCGCCAAGGGCGAGGAGTTCGGTGTGGTGTCCTTGTTGGACGGCAGCGAGGTGCGGGTGCCGGATCAGCATGAAACGCTGTCCGCCTGCGGCACCATGGCGCGCATCATCGACTGGACCGCGCCGTTGCCGGGGCTGCTGCAAATCTCGTGCATCGGCACCACGCGCTTCCAGATCAAGTCCGCCGAGCAGCTGAAACACGGCTTGTGGATGGCCGAGGTGGAGGAGGTGGCCGAGGACATGGTGGTGCCCATCCCCAGCGAACAGCAGGATGTGGCCAATGCCCTGGGCGCGCTGATCCGCTCGCTACAGAAAAAACAGATTTCCACCGCCAATATGTCGCTGGCGCCGCCATACCGGCTGGACGAAGCCGGCTGGGTGGCCAACCGCTGGTGCGAGCTGCTGCGGCTCGACCTCGAAGAAAAGCAGCGCCTGCTGCTGCAGGAAAATCCGGTGCTGCGGCTGGAACTGGTGCAGGACGTGCTGAGCGAAAACGGCCTGCTCGATTAAATTCATCAATCGCCGGCGTGCGCCTCGCTGGTGTCCTCCAGCGCGTGCACGCGCACCGACCACATCACGCCGGCCACCAGCAGCACCATGGCCGCCATTTCCAGCCCGCGCGGCCACTGCTGCTTGTAGATAAAGCCGTACAGCAGCGCGAACAGCGTTTCAAACAGGATCAGCTGGCCGGACAAGGTCAGCGGCACCTTGCGGCTGGCCACGTTCCACAGATGGTTGCCGATCGCCGACGCGCCCAGCGCGATCACCGCGTTGACCAGCCAGAACAGGCCCCAGTCGCGCCCGCTCGCGGCGCCCGCCGCGCCGGTCACCTGGTCATGGAATAAGGCGAGGGCGACCAGCGCGATTGCCAGCGCGATTAGGCCGCTGGAGACGCCATACAGCGCCGACCACTCGCCGCTGCTGAAGTGCGGATTGCGCTTCAGGTAGCGGGCGTTGTCGACCGAATACCAGGTCCAGCAGGCCAGCGCGCAGGTGGCGCACAGCACGCCCGCCAGCTTGCTGGCCAGCGGCAGGCCATTGCCGGCATCATGCGTAAAGACGTCCAGATTGATGCAGGCGATGCCGGCTGCCACCAGCAGCAGCGGCCAGATCAGCTGCCGCAGCGGCACCGCGCCCTGGTCCTTGTGGCCGACCAGCGTCACCGATATCGGCAGCACGCCGATGATCAGCGACGTCGCCGCCACCCCGGCCAGCTTCACGCCCAGCGCCAGCAGCATGTAGTAGACGATGTTGCCGGCCAGCGCATGCTTGATCATGGCGACGATGTCGCCGCGGTCCAGCCGGCGCAACAGCGGCGGCAGGCGGGTGGACATCGCTGCAGCGGCGATCAGGCCGTAGCAGATATAGCGGCCACAGGCCATCTCCAGCGGCGTGAAGGCGCGCAGAAACTCGGGCGCGATGAACACCATGCCCCACATGGCTCCCGCCAGCAAACCGCACAACACGCCATTCCACATCGCACACTCTTTCCAAAGCACAAAAACAAAATAAACCATAGAGTGTCGCATATCCGCGTGCAGTTCGCTGGGAGGCACGCGCGAGTTCTACCGGCTGCGCGCTGAACTCAGCAAGCGATTGATCGTCGAACGCGGCTTCGACGCCATCGCGGTCGAGGCCGACTGGCTGGACGCCTTGCAGGTCAACAACCAGCAGGCGCCAGACCCGGCGCGGCGCGTGGGCTTCTACGGCATCGACCTGTACAGCCTGCACAAGTCGATGCAGGCCGTGGTTCCTTATCTCGACCAGGCCGATCCCGAGGCGGCCGGCCGCGCGCGCGGACGTTGCAGCTGTTTCGATCACGTCGCCATGGATCCGCAGCGTTACGGCTACCTCACCAGCCTCGGCCTGCGGCCCGACCGCGAGGTCGGGGCGGTGCGCTAGCTGGTCGAGCTGAGCGCGCAAGCCGCTGAAGGTGTCGTCGCACTGGACAGCGGGGGACTTGCCGGAGACTTATCCGTCGGGATTGTAGCGAGCAGCAGCGCGGCGGCGGCCAGATTCAGCAGCACCGTCAGCCAGAAGCGGATCAGGAAGCTGGTCTTGCGGCACTTGTGGCGCAACAGGCGCTGCGCCAGCAGGCCGCCCGGCCAGCCGCAGCACAGGCCGAGCATCAGCAGGGTGAATTCGGCAGTGCGGCGGCGCTGGTGGATGGCCGCCGCCTTGTCGATCGCATAGGCGATGAAGCAGGCCGCGCTGGCGGCGCCGTACAGCGACGCCAGCCACAGCCAGCCTAGCGCCGGCGCGGACGCGGTCAGAAGTAGCTCAGGCCGAGCGCGGCCTTGACTTCGTCGGCGGTTCGGGCCGCCACCTCGCGGGCGTGCATGGTGCCTTCCTTCAGCAATTGCATGATGTAGCCCTTGTCTTTTTCCAGCTCCTCGCGGCGCGCGCGGATCGGCGCCAGCAGTTCTTGCAGCACCAGTTCCAGGCGCTTCTTGACGATCGAATCGCCCAGGCCGCCGCGCACGTAGTGGGCCTTCATTTCTTCCAGCTTGTCCTTTTCCGGATCGAAGGCGTCCAGGTAGATGAAGGCGACGTTGCCTTCCAGGTGGCCGGGGTCTTCCACGCGCAGGTGCAGCGGGTCGGTGTAGACCTTCTTGACGGCGGCGGTGATCTCGGCCGCGCTGGCGCCCAGGTTGATGGTGTTGCCCAGCGATTTGCTCATCTTGGCCTTGCCGTCGATGCCCGGCAGGCGGCCGATGTCCGGCACCAGCGCCTTGCATTCGACCAGGATGTCCTTGTTGGCGATGCGGTTGAAGCGGCGCACGATTTCGTTGGTCTGCTCGATCATCGGAATCTGGTCTTCGCCGACCGGTACCAGCGTGGCCTTGAAGGCCGAGATGTCGGCCGCCTGCGAGGCCGGGTAGGTCAGGAAGCCGGCCGGGATGTCGCGCTCGAAGCCGCGCAGGGCGATTTCGGTCTTGACGGTCGGGTTGCGCTCCAGGCGGGCCACGGTAACCATGTTCAGGTAATAGAAGGTCAGTTCGGCCAGTTCCGGAATCTGCGACTGGATCAGGATGGTCGACTTGGCCGGGTCGATGCCGACGGCCAGGTAGTCCAGCGCCACTTCGACCACGTTGCGGTGCACCTTGTTGGTGTCGTCCATGTTGTCGGTCAGCGCCTGCGAGTCGGCCAGCATGATGAACTGCTTGAACTGGTGCTGGTAGTCGACGCGGTTGCGCAGGCTGCCGACGTAGTGGCCGAGGTGCAGCGGGCCGGTCGGACGGTCGCCGGTCAGGATGATTTGCGGACCTTTCGGCGCGACGGCGACGGCTTCGGCGGTTTGTGGCTGTTCGGGCAGACTCATCAGGGTTCCTTTACGGTGCCCCGGTCTGGCGCGCGGATGTAAAAAACGCCACCAGAGCAGGGCGGCGTTGATAAAAGTATCACATCACTATGGTTGTACAGTGGCCGCGCTCGCTAAGAGCGGCGCCAATACGTGCGGGCGTGAGGTGGGGCATAAAAAATCATGGCCGTATGGTTGCAGTTTGGTCGCGGTCTGTCAAGTTCGGGAACTGTTTTGCGCGCGAGGCGGTCTAAGCTGGAAAAGGAGAACGACATGTCCAGCAATTTCGACACGGTAGCTTTGATGGATAATCTGGTCGATGGCGGCTTTTCTGAACGACAAGTCAAATCGCTGGCTTCGGCCCTGTACCAACTGATCGAGAGCCAACTGGTGACCAAGCACGATCTCGAATTGGCCTTCGCCAGGTTTGAGCTAAAAATGGTCAGCTATATGTTCACGTTGTTGGTGCTGCAGTCCGGCGTGACGGCAGCGTTGTTCAAGCTCCTGCATTAGCGCGGCCGCACGCTGTCGGTCAACAGTTCGGGGCGGAAGTAGTGCAAGTAGCCTTCCATTACATGGTTGGACTTGCCGGCCTTGTCCAGCGCCTCGCGCAGCAGCGCCTGGTCTTCCGGCTTCAGCGCGTGCGACAGGTAGGCGCCGCTCTGGCGCCACGGCAGCTCCGGCACCGGCTCGGCCTTCAGCTTGTCCTGCAGTCCGTGCACGCGCTGCTCGCGGCGGATGGCGCCGGCCATCAGCGTCGGCCCCATGATGGTGACGTCGGCCGAACCGGCATGCAGCAAGCGCGCCACCGCCACCACGTCCACCTCGGTGAACAAGCGGCCCTGTTTCTGCAATTCGGCCAGCAGCGCAGTATACCGCTCGCCATAATCGAAGCCGCGCACCACCGCCACGCGCAGCTCGCGCCGCGTCAGCAGATCCCGCAGGCTGCCGATCGGCGCGCGGCCGCTGCTCACGGAAATCAGCATGGCGCGGTGATTGATCATCGGGATGAAGGTGCCGATCCTGTCGCGCGCCGGGGTGCGCGTGGCGGGCGCCAGGATGTCCGCGCCGCCGGTCTGGAACATCGCCACCTGGCGCGCGCGCGGCACCACGCTGAACACGAAATGGCAGCCGGTGCGGGCGCCGATGTCGCGCAGCAGATCCGGATAAATCCCTTTCACCTGCGCGCCGTCGACAATCACGCTGGCGCCGCTGGCCGAGACCGGCACGGCGATGTCGCGCGAGCAGCCGGTGGCGCCGGCATGGGCCGCCAGGCTGGCCGCGCATGCCGCCAGCATCAGCCGCCATCTCATGCCGCCTCCGGCTCGTGCTGTCTGAAGTAGCGCTGGGCGACGAAGATGGCCGCCGCCTGCATGGCCGCGCACAGGTAGAAAGTGCTGCCCACGCGCCAGTCGCCGGCCGGCAGGTGGCTGACCTCGCCGAGGATCGCCGACCCCAGCAGCGGCATGATGATCACGCCCACGCTGCTGATCGATTGCAGCGACCCCATCAACTCGCCTTGCTCCCCGGCCGGCGTGTGCCTGGACACAATGCTTTGCAGGGCCGGGCCGATGGCGAACGACAGCACATTGCAGACGATCAGCGCATACATCATCCAGCCCTGCGTGGCCAGGCCGTATAGCAGGTAGGTGATGCTGCCCGAGACCATGCCCAGCTGCGCCAGCCGCACCTCGCCAAAGCGCTTGATCAGCAGGCCCAGCAGGCCGGCCTGCACCACCGCCGCCGTCAGGCCGACGCAGAACAGCGCGGCGCCGTTCTGGCCCGGCGTCCAGTTGAAGCGGAAGGTGGTGTACAGCACCCAGGTGGTCTGCAGCATCATGGCCGCCAGCGTCACCAGCGTGTAGGTCACCACCAGGCCGCGGATCTCGGCGCGGCGCGCCAGCTTGACCAGCGCCGTCAGCGGGTTGATCTTGGACAGCGTGAACGGCGCGCGGCGCGCCGCCGGCAGCGACTCCGGCACCATGAAGTAGCCATACACGCAGTTGGCGGCCGACAGCGCGCCGGCCACGTAGAACGGCAGGTGCAGGTCGTAGCCGCCCAGCAGGCCGCCCACCATCGGGCCGCAGATGAAGCCCAGGCCGAACGCCGCGCCGATCTTGCCGAAGCTCTTGGCGCGGTTGTCCGGCGTCGAGATGTCCGACGCGTAGGCCGACGCCACCGACATGCTGGCCGACGACATGCCGCCGATCACGCGGCCGATGAACAGGCAGGCCAGGTTGGGCGCCAGCGCCGTGGTCAGGAAATTGATGCTCATGCCGGCCATCGAGTACAGCAGCACCGGGCGGCGGCCGACGCGGTCGCTGATGGCGCCCAGCATCGGCATGAACAGGAACTGCATCAGCCCGAACACGGTGCTCATGATGCCGTACCAGTAGGCCTGGTTTTCGCGGCTGCCGGTGAATTCGCCCACCAGCACCGGCAGCACCGGCACGATCAGGCCGATGCCCAGCATGTCGATGAAGACGCAGATCAGGACAAAATTCAGGTTGCCCGGCGCGGCCGGCGCCGCCGCCGTGGTGGTCTCGCTTGTGCTCATGGGGGACGATGGGTTAGGGCGCGGCCGGGCTGGCGGCCCATTCGGCGATGAAGTTGTCGCGGAAGGCGATCAGTTCCTGCATGCGGGCCTCGGCCAGCCGGCGGCCGGCGGCGGTCTGCATCTTGCCGGGCAGGGTGGCCAGCTTGGTGTCGATGTGATCGAGCGCGTAGGCCTTGTCGTTCAGGTCGCGGTGCAGCGCCATCGGATCGTCCGGGTGGGCCAGTGCCGAGTCCATGCGGCCGGCGGTGTAGAACAGGCGCGCCAGGCCGACCGCGCCCAGCGCGTCCAGCCGGTCGGCGTCCTGCACGATGCGCGCCTCGATGGTTTCCGGGCGGATGCCGGCGGAAAAACTGTGGCTCTCGATGGCGTGCGCCACCGCTGCCAGCTTGTTGGGCGGAAAATCCAGCTCGGCCAGCTGGCGGCTGGCCAGCAGCGCCGCCTTGCGCGAGGCCAGGTGGCGTTCGGGATCGTTCTTGGGCAGGTTGACCAGGTCGTGCAGGTAGCAGCCGGCCAACACCACCAGCGCGTCGGCCTCCGGGTAGTCGTCCAGCAGCAGGCTGGCGTTGCGCCACACGCGGTGCAGGTGGTTGGTGTCGTGGGCGCCATCCATGCCTTGCGCCGCGGTGGCCAGGCTTACCAGGCGCGGGTGCCAGAGGGTGAGCAAGCTATTCATCAGTCTCCCGGATCATTGTCGGTTTGATGCAAATCATACAGGCTTGCAGCGGCTTGTGCAGGAGTAAAACCGTGATCGCATTATCAATCTGGTAATTTCAATAAGCCTATTTTGTTGCCGTGCCGCATTTATTTGGTGCTATTGATCTTGACTTGCGGTAACATTACGCTCAATTACTTATCGCATTGAAGGAAAAACCATGTCTAACGTAAGCGAACTGCACGCGACCTCGTCGGTCGCCGGCGAATATCTGGCCTTCACGCTGGGCCAGGAAGAATACGGCATCGATATCCAGAAAGTCAGCGAGATCCGCAGCTACGAAGCACCGACCCGCATTGCCAACGCGCCGCAATTCGTCAAGGGCGTGATCAATCTGCGCGGCATCATCGTGCCGATCGTCGACATGCGCATCAAGTTCAACCTGGGCACCCCGACCTACGACCAGTTCACCGTGGTCATCATCCTCAACATCGGCCACCGCGTGGTGGGCATGGTGGTGGACCGCGTGTCGGACGTCACCACGCTGACCCAGGAACAGATCAAGCCGGCGCCGGAAGTGGGCGCGGCCATGAACACCGACCACATCGTCGGCCTCGGCACCATCGAGGAACGCATGCTGATCCTGGTCGATATCGACAAGCTGATGTCCAGCGCCGACATGGGCCTGATCGAAAACACCGCGCTGGCGGCCTAAGCCGGCGCCGATTGCGCCGGGCAGGTCCCGAGGCTGATACCGTTAGTTTTGTTTTTGATTTACTTTGAGAGGTAGGTGCAAGAATGAATGTGTTGGCGAATATCAGCATCGGCAAACGCCTGGCGCTGGGCTTTACGATCATCCTGGCGTTTGCGGTGCTGATCACCGGCATCAGCGTCTGGCGCCTGCAGGGCGTGGCCTCGGCCACCAGCGAAATGATGCAGGTGCCGCTGGCCAAGGAGCGCATGATCTCCGACTGGTCCGGCAAGATCGACAGCGGCATCCGCCGCACCACCGCGATCGCCCGCAGCAGCGACCCGTCGCTGGGCGCCTACTTCGCCGAGGAGTCCAAGGCCTCGTCGGCCGCCTCCAGCGAACTGCAAAAGAAAATCGAAACGCTGATCTCGGACGACGATGAGAAAGACCTGTTCGCCCGCATCGGCGAGCAGCGCAAGGTCTACCTGTCGTCGCGCGACCAGATCAACAAGCTGAAGACCGCCGGCGAACTGGATGAAGCGACCAAGGTCTTTGAAAACGTCTTTAAGCCCGGCACCGCCAAGTACCAGGAATTGATCGTCGAGCTGCTGAAAATGCAGCGCGCCAAGATTGACGCCGCCGCTGCCCACATCGAAGACATCGCCAACAGCAGCCGCCGGCTGCTGTTCGTGCTGGCCACGCTGGTGCTGGCGCTGGGCGCCGCCTGCGCCTGGCTGCTGACCACCGGCATCGTCCGGCCGCTGCAGGAAGCGGTGGAAGCGGCGCGCCGCGTGGCCAATGGCGACCTCACCGGCCACATCGACGACAGCGCGCGCGACGAAACCGGTCAGTTGCTGTCGGCGCTGAAGGACATGAACGCCAGCCTGCTCACCATCGTCACCGAGGTGCGCACCGGCACCGATCACATCACCACGTCGTCGAGCGAAATCGCCCAGGGCAACCAGGACCTGTCGCGCCGCACCGAGCAGCAGGCCGGCGCGCTGGAGGAAACCGCGTCGTCGATGGAAGAACTGACCTCCACCGTGCGCCACAACGCCGACAACGCCCGCCAGGCCAACCAGCTGGCCGCGTCGGCCGCGCAGGTGGCGGTGAAGGGTGGCGAAGTGGTGGCGCAGGTGGTGGGCACCATGGATTCGATCAACCAGTCGTCCAGCAAGATCGTCGACATCATCGCGGTGATCGATGGTATCGCCTTCCAGACCAACATCCTGGCGCTGAATGCGGCGGTGGAAGCGGCACGCGCCGGTGAGCAGGGGCGCGGCTTCGCGGTGGTGGCGTCGGAAGTGCGCAATCTGGCGCAGCGCTCGGCGTCTGCCGCCAAGGAAATCAAGGCGCTGATCGGCGACTCGGTGGAGAAGGTCAACCAGGGCAGCAAGCTGGTGGCCGATGCCGGCACCACGATGGACGAGATCGTCGCCAGCGTGCACAAGGTCAGCGACATGATCTCGGAGATCACCGCCGCCAGCAGCGAGCAAAGCGCCGGCATCAACGAAGTCAATCAGGCCATCGGCTCGATGGACGCGGTGACCCAGCAGAACGCCGCGCTGGTGGAGCAGGCCGCGGCGGCGGCGGAATCGATGCAGCAGCAGGCCGCCGCGCTGGCGCAGGCGGTCAGCGTGTTCAAGGTGGACGGCACGCCGCGCCTGTCGCACGCGCGCGCTTCCCGCCCGCAGTTGCAAATTGCTCGCAGTGTCTGAGCTTTTCACGTAACATTGCCTTTTAGGCTACGTTACGTGGGAGTGTGAATGCGATATGTACTGCTGGTGTTACTGGCGGCCCTGGCGCCGCTGGTCCGGGCCGAAACCGGATTTGCCCATCTTGAGCAAGGCCCGCACGGCGTCGGTTTCCGCCTCGTTCAGCAGTACGATTATTCGCGCAGCTACCGCGAGCAGTACGATGTGGTGAGCGGCCAGCCGTTCACTGGCGAACGCGCCCGTCCGGTGCAGACGCTGATCTGGTATCCCGCCGCCTCTTCATCCGGCACCCGCATCCCTTATTCCGATTACATCCGCACCGAGGCGACCGAGGATAACTACGGCCTAGGCAAAGCCGAGGTGGATGCCTTTGTCGCGGCCCGCCTGGCATCCGCCAGCGCCGCCATAGGCGAAGCGCAGGCCAAGGCCAAATTCGCGCAGCGCATGTGGGCCGTGCGCGACGCGGCGCCGCTGGCGGGCAAATACCCGGTGGTGGTGTACGCGCCGGGCGGTGGCAGCGCCGCCAACGAGGCGGCGGACATCGGCGAATACCTCGCCAGCCATGGCTATGTGGTCATCGTCAGCCGCAACCTTGGCACGCGCAGCTTCCTGATGACGGCGGACCGCGAGGGCGCCGACACGCAGGCGCGCGACATCAGCTTCCTCGTCTCCTACGCGCACACGCTGCCGTTTGCCGACACCGCGCACATTGCAGCTGCCGGCTGGAGCTGGGGCGGCATGACCAGCCTGTTCGCAGCGGCGGCCGACAACCGCATCTCCGCCGTCATCAGCCTGGATGGCACGCGCGAGCCGGC
Organism: Duganella sp. 1224; assembly: GCF_013408245.1. GTDB lineage: Bacteria > Pseudomonadota > Gammaproteobacteria > Burkholderiales > Burkholderiaceae_D > Rugamonas. Next base: position 1,956,510 of record NZ_JACBYS010000001.1, on the reverse strand, counting down.
GCTGACCAAACAACTGCCGCTGTCGCGCCTGACCGTGCCGTGGCTGTACATCTCGCGCAAGCTGGCCACCATTTCGGAACTCAACCAGCGCGGCATCGAGACTTCCTTCAGCCTGCTGAACGCGGCGCGGCACATGCAGCTGTACCAGATCGTCATGCAGCCGATGGTGCACGTCGACTTTTCACCGGTCGCGCTGCGCTTCATGCCGCCGTCGCATTTCGAGGACTACACGCGAGAAGAAGTCGAGCAGGCCTACTACTGGACCGCGCGCTACATGCTGGCCTTTGTCGACGCTTACCTCAAGAACGACGCCGCCGGCCAGGCCTTCATCCAGCGTTCGCCAACGCAGAACGGCGCGCCGCGCCACATGACGCTGTACGAGCCGCGCGCCGCCGACACCGGCCCGGTCGCCACGCGCGCCGGCTTTGCGGCCGAGCTGTCCCGGCGCGGCTTTGAGCACGCGGTGGCCATCTACACGCGGCTGCACGGCGAGGACGACGCGTTCGTGCTGTCCGAGTCGGACCTCAACGGCTGGGGCTACGAACTGCTGCGCTCCGGCCGCGCGCCGGCCGGCGTCGAGATATTCAAGCTGGGCGTATCGCTGTACCCGAAAGACAGCAACCTGCATGACAGTCTGGCCGAAGGCTACGAGGCGGTCGGCAACCAGCCTGCCGCCATCGCCAGCTACCAGCAGTCGCTGGCGCTCGATGCGAAAAACCACCACGCGGTCGAGCGCCTGAAGGCGTTGCAATGAGCCAGCGCATTGCCGCCGCTGTTACACCGAGCGGATCGTGCCGCCGTCCACGCGCAAGGTGGCGCCGCTGACGTAGGCCGCCAGCGGGCTGGCGAGGTAGGCGACGGCGGCGGCGATTTCCTCCGGCCGGCCAAGGCGGCCCACGTCATTCGGCACCAGGTCGCGCACGCAGCCTCGCTCGATCTCCTCCCACGTGCTGCCCCAGCCCCGTTGCGGCGCCATCTTCTCCAGCAGCTGCTTCACCGCCGGCACCAGGATCGCGCCCGGCGCCACGGTGTTGGAGGTGACGCCGGTGTTCTTCAGGTCACGCGCCAGCGACACCGCCAGGTTGTGGCGCGCCGCCAGCGAGGCATTGTAGTCCGGCTGCATCGGGATCGGCTGGCTGGCCAGGCCGCCGCCGATCTGGATCACGCGTCCCCAGCCCCGTTCGCGCATCGCCGGCACCAGCCGTTGAATCATCCGCACCGCGGACAGCACATTGACCTGGTAGGTGTCGATCCAGGTGTCGGGCAGGGCGGTGGTCCAGTTCAGGTGATGGTAGTAGCCGGCGTTGTTGACCAGGATGTCGATCGTGCCGCCCGCCAGTGCCTGCGCGACCACGGCGTCCGCGCCGGCGTCGCTGGCCAGGTCGCCGAGGGCGATGTCGGCACGGCCGCCGGCCTGGCGGATGCTGTCGGCCACCGTTTGCGCGCGGCCCGCGTCACGGCCATGGATCACCACTGACACGCCTTCTGCCGCCAGCTGCCGGGCGATCGCCTCGCCCAAGCCGGTGGTCGAACCCGTCACCAGTGCCCGTTTTTGATTGAGTTGCAAGTCCATTCATTTTCCCCAGATTTAAAATTCTACACATGTAGAATTTTTGGATACTATAGACTCTCGTCCTGAAAATGTATACAGGTGTTTGCAAATGAAAGCTTTGGGGAAAAAAGGGGCGGCGACACGGCAAGCCATTCTGGCGGCGGCGCGCGATGCGTTCACCCAGTCCGGCTACGCGGCCGGTGTGCGCGAGATCGCCGAGCAGGCCGGCGTGACGGCCATGCTGATCAATCGCTATTTCGGCTCGAAAGAGGGATTGTTTGAAGAGGTGGTGGATGCCGCGTTTTCTGCGCCGGGCATCTTGCGACCGGAGACGCTGGCGTCGGCGCGCGACCGGCAGGCGTTGTGCCACGCGCTCGCCGTGGCACTGGTTGGCAAGACCACGCCGCATGCCACGCCAATGGACGGCTTCCTCATCATGCTGCGCTCCGCCAACGACTCGCAGGCGGCGGCCATCCTGCGCAAAAAAATCGAGCAGCATTTTTTGCCGCCGTTGATGCAACTGCTGCCGGCGCGCGATGCCGGCCAGACCGCCGGCATGGTGCTGGCGCTGATTGCCGGCGTCCAGCTGATGCGGCAGATCGTCGAGCTGCCGGCGCTGACCGAGGCCGCGCCGGACGCGCTGGAACGCGACCTCGCCGCACTGCTGGCGTTTTTGATGCGCTGACTCAGGCTGGCGCGGCCGCGGCCTGTTGCGACAGCCGGTCGGCGTCGCCGTTGCGGTGACGCGGCACCCAGCGCAGTTGCACGCCGCCCAGCGCCGCCATCAGCGACACCACGCGCGCGCGATGCGCATCCATGCCCTTGGCGCCGCGCGCCGCGCCGAGATTGACGTCGTTGACCACCACCTGGCTGTCGCCGTACACCACCAGGTCATGCGCGCCATGCGCGCGCGCCGCTTCCAGCAGCGCCGTCAGCGCCAGATACTCGGCGTCGCTGCTGCTGCCATGGCCGGCGCGGCGGCTGATTTCGACGCGTTGCCCGTCCGGCCCGCAGAGCAGGGCGCCGATGCCGATCTGGCCCGGATTCGGATGCGCCGAGCCATCGAACCAGCCGCGCCACGCGGCGTCGGACGGCTGCAAGCCGGCCTTGCGCAGTGCCAGCTTGTGCGCGCCGGCCGCCTGTCTGGCCTGGCGCCGCGCGACGTCGCGCTGGCGCAGCGACTCCCGTTCGGCCAGCAGATGCGCGAGGCCCGGCGCGCCGGCGGCCAGTGTCAGCACCTGCAGCAAGGCCTGCGCCTCGCTCAACTGCATGCGCGCGGCCAGACGGCGCGCGGCCACGCGCTCGCCCTTGTAGGCGGCCGTGGCCAGCGTGTCAAACGCGGGATGGTCCATCAATCGCGGCGACGGTTGTCGGGGTGATGGTCGTAGCGGTTGGGGACGCCGTCGCCATCGCGGTCGCGGTCATAGCGGTTCGGGATGCCGTCGTGATCGCGGTCACCGCGGCCACGGTTGTCGAAGCGGTTGTCGCGATGGTCGTAGCGGTTGGGGATGCCGTCGTGGTCACGGTCACCGTTCGGGCCGCGCTCCCAGCGCGCCTCTTCGCGATACCAGTGGCCGTCGCGCTGCGACCAGCGTGGTTGCGTGTAGACGTAGCCAGGGCGCGAGACGATCCAGTTACCGCCGATCCAGACATGGCGGTTATCGCGCCAGTCCCAGTAGCCGGGCGACCAGATGTAGCCTGGGCGCGGTGCTGGCACCACCTCATAGCGCGGCGGTGGCGGCGCGACGGTGATGTAGTCCACGCGGGACGGGCCGTCGACGACGTACCAGCCGCCGGGGTCGAAACGCCAGCCGCCGCCGTCGCGCACCCAGTTCGCGGGACGCCAGGTGCTGCCGATGCGTTCACGTTCCCAGTGGCCGCCGTACCATACGTGGCGGTGGCCGTCCCAGTTCCAATAACCAGGCGCCCAGACATAGCCGCGGCGCGGCGCGGGCACGACTTCATAGCGCGCGGGAGGCGGCGCATTGCCGATCACGACGCTGACGCCGACTTGTGCGGAGGCGATGGATGGGGCGAAAGCCGCAGCGCTCAGCGCAAGCATGGCGGTGGCAAAAATAGGCTTGATCATGATGTAGTCCTCCGTTGTTATCTGCGCTGTCTGTTGCGCTTGGAATGAACTATATCAAGTGCGGCAACGGTGCGTGCCGGATGATGCAACTTTTTACATATGACACAAAGCTGCGTGGAGGCTGTGTGCGGTGGCGAACAGAGTGGCGCCGGCGGGGAAGCTTCGCCTGTTACGCGACGGCGTGGCCGGGCGTCCAGGCGAAGGGGATGCGGGCGCTCAAATTTTGCTCGCTTTGACGGTGCTGTCGGCGGCCATGGTGGTGGCGCGTTCTTCCAGCAGCGACTGCAGCTTTTGCTCTTGCGTCATGCGCTTGGCGCTGACCACCACGACTTGCATGCCGGAGGCCGAAGCGGCGGTGGCGACAGGTGCGGTTTCGACCGAGTACACAGCGGCGCAAGCCAGGGCGACGGTGACGACGAAGATGGCTTCAAAGTTTTTCAGGACGTTCATGTTGTCTCTCCTTGCGGTGGTTGAATTGAGTTTCGATGTAGTCACTGTATCCAAAGCCCCCGCAAGGCGCACCGGGATTGCGACGAGCCGCAGCTTTTGCGGCCCGAAATGCATTTTGGCGCGATGGCCGCTTTTCCTTGCCCCTCGGCTAAGGCTGGCAGATACCGTCCACCAGCGTGAGGGGCTTATGCCGCGATTCTTCAGCACCATTCTGCAAGCCTGGCACGCGCGCCGCCGCGACCGCCGCCGCAGCGCCAACCTGCGCGCCGGACAACGCGCAGGACAGCACGGACGTCCGGCCATGACGCTGGTGTCGTCTTACCACGCGCCGCGCGCCGATCATGCACCATCATCGCCATCGCCATCGCCATCGCCATCGCCATCGCCATCGGCACCGGCACCGGCATCGCCGTCATCGTCCGCGTCGGGTTCGCCCCCACATGCCGCTGGCATAGCGTCACACGCCGCAGGCGCTGCGCCACCATACGCCAGCCGCACCGTGCCGACCCACGGTCGCCGCGTGCTCCCCGCGCGTGTGGTCTGGATAGCGATTGCAGGGGTGGTAGCGACGCTAGGCGGCGGCGCCCTGATTGCCGGCCATGCGCGCCATCTGGCCGCGTCCACCGCCAGCACGCCGCAATCCGCCGCCAACGTGCGTGCCGCCAACGCCTACCAGAACGTCCTGCCGGGCATCCGCTTCGAGGTGCCCGGGCAGCCGGGCGTCAGTGCCAGCCTGCACCCGGGCGGTTCGCTGCTGATCGTCTCCGGCCTGCGGGCCGCGCCGCCAGTGCGCGTGGACCTGTGCAGCCAGATGCGCGGACCCGGCGACCCACGCCTGCTGCCGCTGCGCCTCGGCTACCGCTTCGACGACGTCGCACGCTGGGTCGCGCGTAACCAGGACGCCAGCGTCCAGATCTCGCTGCGCAACGTCCTGCTGGTAGCAGACCGCACCGCCGCCAGCGACGCCATGCCCGAAATCGACATCGAAGGCACGGCCCGCGCCGACTTCACCGATCCGTCCAGCGAACCGCTGAAACTCAGCTGGCGCGCGCGGCAGGGCGACGCCCGCTGGCTCAGCGACGCCAGCTTCGGCCAGATCGAGCAGGGCGCCACCGGCCAGGTCGCGCTGCGCCAGCAAGGATGGCTATTATGGGGCGCCAACTCCGCCTTGCGCATCGAACGCCGCGCCAACGCCATGTGCCCACAGGCCGGCGAACTGCTGGTGCAAATGTACCGTCCCGCCACTCCATCGCCCGCCGGCATCACATCGCCGCTCGCCACCGCCTCATCGCCGATTAGCGCCGTGCTGCCTGGCGCCGCCACGCCCGCCTTGGTGGCCGCCTTTCCCGCGCACGACCGCGCCGTCACCGCCTACCTGGCTCCCGGCCAGTACCAAGTCCCCAACGCCGCCCCCGCCCCGCTGGAAGACCAATCGCTGTTCGAAGCCCTGCAAGCCCAAGGCCTGATCCGCCTCACCGCCAATGGCGCCATCGAGATCGCCCCGCGCGACCTGCCGCAATGGCAAGCCGCGCCATCCGCCGACCGCGCCGCAGAACTCAGCAACTGGAAGCAGGTCGCCCCCGGCGCCGCCACCAAAAAACTCTTCAAACGCCTGTACTACCAGGCCGACGGCGCCTACGTCCGCCAGCAAATCGACATCTACAACAGCGAACGTCGCCTGCTGGCCTGGCGCATCAAAGCCCCGGACAACCTCACGCCGGACTGGAACGCCAGCACCGGCGGCGCATCCAACGCCGCCAACAACGCGCCGATGATGATCGCCACCACCACCCAGATGCCAGTCGCCGCATCCCGCCTGTTCGCCACACTGCCACAAGGCTGGCAGCCCTGGACGCGCGTCGCCCGCTGGCCGCAAGCCGCTGACGCCCAGGCACCAGGCCAGAACGGCCCGGTCGTCCACCTCACACTCACCCTGCCGCGCACCGCCAGCGGCGGCGAAGTCCTGCACCTGCTGATCGCCGGCCGCGTCGGCAGCGGCATCAGCGGCGCCAGCGCCCAATTCTCGCCAGCGTGCACCGGCCGCTCCTGCGCCAATAGCAACGACGTCCAACAAATCGCCCTGACGCTGCAAGCCGGCGCCCGCACCATCCAGCTCGACGTGCAGCCACTCGACTTCAACACACCGGAAGATCAAAAATACCGCCACCTGCGCGTGGCAAACGGCCGCCTGATCTGGCAAGCGCTGACCCAGAGCGACAACACCGCCAACCGCGCCAGCGCGCCATCACCGGTCCAGCTGCAAGACCGTAACGGCACCGCGCTCTGGGCCGACGGCACACCAAGCGAATCGGCAGTGGAAGCGGGCCTGGCGCCGCTGCTCGGCGTCAGCACCGAGCACGTCAACAGCATCGCGGGCATGCTCGCCCGCCTGCCCGCGCCCCAAGGCCCCATCAACGCGACGCTGACGCTCGACCTGCCGCTACAAGCCCTCAGCCAGCGCGTGCTGGACTGCGTCGCCATGCACCGCGGCCGCTGGGAAGCCGGCCGCTGCGCCGGCAGCCAGCCTGCGCCCGAAGGCCGCCACGCGGGCTTGGTTATCCTTGACACCGAAACCGGCGACATCCTCGCCGCCGCAGGCGCCGGCGCGGGCGACGTCAGCCCCGCCAACTGGGCCGAAGTGCGCGACTTCGACCGCACCAGCCCCGCGCGCAGCCCATTGCGCCTGCCGGCCCTGCAGCACGACGGCGGCGCCCACCAGAGCCCCGGCTCCACCTTCAAGGTGGTCAGCGCGCTCGGCCTGGAACTGGCCGCCCAAAGCGATCCGCAAATCGACGCGCTGCTCGGCGGCATGCCGCTGCAAGCCATCAACCGCCTGGCCGCGCAACGCGGCTACGGCTTCCAGACCGACGCCGCCAGCTATCCCCTCAACCCGCGCCTCGCCCACATCACCAACTACCGCGAACAAAGCCTGGACCGCCGCGCGCAGGAAGGCCGCCTCGGACTGGCGCAAGCCTTGACCTACAGCCTGAATACCTGGTTTGCCTGGTCCGGCGAACTGAGTGACCGCAGCCTGTTCGGCCGCCCGGACGGCGGCGCGCCCGACCTGCAGGCGCTCGACGCCGATGCGCTGGACTCGGTGCGGCCCATCGTGGCCGCCGCCCACCGGCTGGGCTTCGAGCAGGCGCAGCGCCTCGACGGCGGCCTGCTGCCAGCCGATTACACCTGGCGCACCTGGGACGCGCTGCAATCGACGCCCGCCCACATGGACCCGATTCATACCCGCCACGAGCTGCGCCAGATGTCCATCGGCCTGCGCATGCAGGTCACACCGCTGCAAATGGCGCTGGCCTCGGCGACGGTGGGACAGGGCAGGGTGGTTACGCCGCGCATGCTGCTGTCGCTGGATGGCCGCGACGCCGCCACGCCGACCGCCGCGCCGCTTGGCATCCGCCTGGACCGCATCAAGGCCGGCATGAAAGGCGTGGTCGATGTCGGCACCGGCGCCGGCGCCTTCCGCGGCGCCGCGCTGGCCGCTGTGCGTCCCGGCCTGTATGGCAAGACCGGCACCGCGCCCACCGGCGACGACACGGCCACCGTCTGGTTCACCGGCTGGCTGGAGGCGGGCAGCCTGCCCGGCCAGCGTCACCGCCTCGCCATGGCTGCCTTCGTCAGCCATTCCGACGCCACCGGCGGCGAACATGCGGCGCCGGTCATCGCCGCCATCCTGTCCACGCTGGCCGCGCAGAACGGTGAACAGAAGGGGAAATAGCCTTGTAAACGGGATAATGCAAACCGCCTTTTTATGGCATTCTTGAAAAGCCTTTTGATTTACCCTCACTTACAGGAATTTATGCGCTTGCCAGGAACCCGGTACCAGGAGCACGGCTGGGAACAAGTGCGCAAGCTGCTGGGACTTTGCTCGTTGCAGGCCTTCCGGCAGATTGAGATGCGCCAGGTGCTCGACCCCGAGCGGTACGCGCTGCTGCTCGACGCTTATACCGACGCGGTAGCGGCGTGCCTGCGCGCGCAGTCACGCACCGCGCGTGGCGAGGCGGAGGGCAATAGCTACGGCGAGAGCGTGTGCGAGTTGTCGCTTGGCCTGTTGTACGAACTGCAGGCGCAACCTGCGTATTGGAACGCGTTCGCCACCGCCATGGCCAGCGAACATGCGCGCAGCGGCGCCTTCTGGCTCGATGCGGCTGCCGAGGGTGTGCTGCGCAAGAAGGTCAACGACATGTACGCCACCTTGCGCGACAAGGTCGATGCGGACAACTACATCGTCGCCACTGGACGGGATTGTTCACCCAACAAAATTTACACCTACCGGATGCTGGATACTGCGTATCGCGAGATTTCCAGCCTGTTTATGGCATGGGAGCAGCACGCGGCGCAGGTTGGCGCGATACTTGGCCGTCCGCTGGCCGGCACGCCGATCGAGGTGCGGCAGATGAAGACCATCGGCGGCTGCAAGGCCGAATGGATTATTCGCTGGAGCGAGACGCTGGAGCGGTTCGGCGGCGCGCCGGGGCCCTTGCACACCAGGTCCAAGCGCTTCGCCAGCCTGAAAAACAGTCCTGACAAGATTGCGTCGCTGTTGACGGAGATCGGCGATTATGAGGAATTGTCCGCCAATATGGACAGTGCGGAGGAGTGGCAGGGAGATGCCGGCGAGGCCGCGCTGTGGCTGGAAGACTACTGGCGCGTGATCGGCGAGTCCGAGCGGGCGGAGGCCAGCGGCCAGCCGCACGACGAGGACCGCATCCTCGCCGCGCCGGATGCCGGCGATGACGTGGACGCCGATGCCGCTGCCGATGCCGCTTCCGCTTCCGCCGCCGCAGCCGCCCCGGACGGCGACTACCCGGCGCCAACCGACGCCGAGTTGCTCGCCGAGCAGACCCGCGCCGCCGGTCTTTCCCTGCCCCTCCGCTATCTGGAAATGGCGCGGGCCGCGCAGGAATCCGGCAGCTGGACGGTGCGCATGTTGCGCGACGAGTCGCTGCCGGTCCGCTTGGCCGTGTACCACAAGCTGCTGGGCGCTGCGGATGACACCTATCCCGACGCCTGGCTGGACCCGGCCACCGGCGAGCTGCCCACGTTGCAGCAGTTGGCGACGCTGGACCAGATTTCGATGCCGACGCTGCGCAAGCGCCGCAATGAAGCAATCGCCAGGCTGCAAGCAGCGGGGGCACGATGAAGGAGAACGATTTGAACTCAGCACAAGATGATCTGGATGCGCGCTTGCGCGAGCGGCTATTGCTGTCGCGCGCCGTGCCGGGCGACCGCCTGATGCTGGCCGACGCCACGCTGCGGGCCGCGCTGGACGGCAGCCGCGCGCTGACGCCGAATGAGCGCCAGGCCCTGTCCTCGTCGCCGCTGACGCTGCGCCGCTTCCGCCAGTTGTCGCTGGAGCGTTATGCCGTGCTGGCCGCGCAGCCGCCGCAAGCCGCCAACGATCCGGTATGGATCGGCAGCCAGGGCATGCTGCGCGCGGCGTCAACCGCCACGGCGCTGGACACGCTGGTCACCGACGATGGCCACTGGACCTTGCATTTCCTGCCGCAGGACGGCGGCTGGCAGGTGATATTGAGCCTGTCGGCGGAAGCGCCGTTTGCCGCGCACCTGCTGCGCGAACAGCCGCAGTTGCGCGTCATCGACGGCGGCGGCGCCATCGTGCTGCAGGGGCGCCTGGATGCGGATGGCGAATGTGAGCGCGCCTGGCCGTTTGCCACCGCGCCGGCGTCGCATTTTCAACTGTATGGAGCCGGCTTTGCCGTTGAACCGGTCGCGCCGTAGATGATGGGATTATTCAGCCGCCGCCGCAAGCCGGCCGCCGATACGGGCGGTCTGGGAGAAACGTTGATCGCACTGCGTCTCGACGATGGCGATGTCGCGCCGGTCCACAGCACCGTGGTGGTCTTCAACGCCGCCGGTCATGCGCGTCGCCTGGCTGCGGGCAAGGTGACGTGCGAGCAGGGCGAGATGGCGTTCTGCTTTCATCCGGGGCCGTACACGGTGGATGTGCTGCCGTTTGCGTCGGCGCCGGAGTGGGGCTTGCGGTTGCGGTTTGTGGTGGATACGGCCAACCCGCGTGTATCGCGGCAGCGTTTTGACTTGTATTTGTACAGCGAGACGGCAGGGCGGCTGGAGCTGGCCGGCTTTGCTTCGGCGGCCGAGATGGCGTTGCAGGCCGAGTTGGCGCAAGGCGCGCTGGAACTGCCGCCCTGCACGACGCTGGAAGAGTGGCACGCCTTCCGCGCCGGCCTGAATCAGCTGATGTACACGCGCTACGGCGTCACCGTGGACGATTGCGTGCCGGTTGATCTGGGCGACCAGATCGATTACGCCACCATACTTCAGCATCGCGCGCGGGAAGCCGCCGTAGCGGAACGCGCCCGCCTCGCCGCCGAAGCCGCCCCGCCAGATCAAGCCGCCACGATGCCACCCCGAGCCAGCAATGCCGAAACAAGCGTCGCAACAAACACCCAGCGCCACGAGGCCACCACCACCGCGTTCGCCTCGTCCGCGCCCCCATCTGCGGCCGCCTTGCCGGTCCCCGAATCCGCCACGCCGCCGCCCGCCGACGCTGCAACCGCTGATGCCGCCGATGCCGCAGCCATCGCCGCCGTCCACGCCCATGCTGCCGACGCCCACACGCGCGCCGCGACAGACGACCGCGCTGCCAACGCCCACACGCGCGCCGCCACAGGCGCCCGCGCTGCCGACGCCCGCGCCCTGCGACGCCTGTTCCTTGAACTGCCCGCCCTGAGCGGCGAACTACGTATCCTGAACCTTCCCGAAGGCCTGCCACTCTTCCAGCAGCACCAAACGATGCTGCTGCGCCTGCACATGGCTGCACTCAACGTCAACACCATGCCATCGCTAGCCTGGGCCGCCCCCGACCAACCACTGCCTGCCGCCGACCAGACCGGCCGTGCCGCCCAAACCATGATCGCCCAGACAGCGCTGGACGAAGCCTGGTCCCTGCTAGCCCGTCTTCAACTGGCCGCCCCGCAGCAATGGCCATCGCTGATGGACGAAGCAGACCGCATCTGCACCAACCTGGAAACCGGCCTGTCCCTGCGCCGCACACCCCACATCGAACGCACGGAACCCTCGCTATGAGCACTATCTCCATCAGCGCCGTCCCCACCAACGCCGAATGCCGCACCGTGCTGGCCGACGGACGCACCCTGGCCATCACCGCCAGCCGCCGCCCCCGCGCCAATCGCGCCGACGTCAAATGCACCGTCCCCAACGCCCCGGCCATCGCGGAACGCATGCAGCAAATCGTGCGCCTCGCGCGCCACACCGAAGCGCGGCTCGACAGCCGTGACCAAGTGGTGATCAGCATGGACATTACGCCCACCGCCACGGAACGCGACTGGGAACTGGCCGCCGTTCTCGCCGACCGCATGGTACGCGGCCTGCATCCGACAAAGCCCGATACAGTCACCATCGCCCAAGGCCACTCGGACGCCTGGCACACCGGCCGCGTCACCGGCATCGTCCACCAAGCCGCCCAAGTCAAGACACCAGCCCACGCGACCAACGCCGCCAGCGACACTGGCGACGCCACCGTCACCAGCGCCGCGACCACCGCCAGCGTTGCGGCCGCGCCCAGCGTCGGCGCCACCGCCGCCAATACGCTTCGCATCACCCACCTGGCCGCGCTGACCGGCCACGCCGACCCATCGGCCGCCGTCTCCACCGTGCGCGCCTGGTTCCCGCTACACAGCGGCGGCATCCACGACACCCTCGGCTGGGTCGACGTCAGCGTCTTCCCGCTCGAAGCCCCCGCCAGCGCCGAAGAAGACACCATCGCCGCCCCCGGCCTGGACCTGACCGCCCAGCAGGAAGTCAAACAAACCCTCACCGCCGCCCGCCACTACGACGGCAAAGGCCTGAACCGCTGGCGCACCGTGGTCCGCTTTGACCAGCCGCGCTTCCAGGGCGGCTCCTACCAGCTGGCACTGGTGATGGCCGACCGGCTGGCGCGGGGAAGAGAATTTGTGCCGCGCGGCCGCATCATCGCCAGCGGCTGCTCCAGCGCCTGGCACGCCGGCCGCGTCGACACCGTGGACGGCCGCACACCCAAGCTGGAATTGATATTCAATCAAGTAAACACCGGCGACCGCGTCCTGCTGCCCAAGGACTGGCAAGACCATTTACCGCCCGGATTTGCGGCCGGGCTGCGCCAAAAAGGCGCCAGCCTGGCCTGCATTGACAAGATAGGCATGATTTAAACCGTGCGCAAGAAGCAAACCACGCTCGCCCTGCTAAAATCGGCAGATCGCAGGCAAGCCTGGAAGATGAATCGTAGAAGGAGTCTGGCATGTTCCAAATGTTTGGTTTTGGCGGCGTCAAATGCCCGCGGTGCGAGCACAAAAACGGCGACCAGTCGGGCTACTGCAAGCACTGCGGCCTGACCCTCGGCGCGCCGCGCAATGAACCGGTCCTGCGCGACAACCGCTGGATCCCCGGCGATAACGAACTGGCCGTCTACTTTGGCGTCAGCACGCTGTCCGGCATCTTTACCAAGACCCTGCGCGTGCCGGCCACGACCCGCGCCTACATCCTGCAAGCCGACAAAGCCACCGAAGTGCCGCAAGGCGAATACGAGATCGAAGGCTTCTTCACGCGCCTGAACCACCTGCTGCGCAACCAGAACGCCGAAATCCTCATCACCCGCACCTTGCCGCTGCCGGTCGAATTCTCGTTCAGCGACCTGCACACGGCCGAGCACCTGAAAATTTCGGCCCGCTTCAGCATCGCCATCCGCATCGAAAACGTGCCGGCGTTCGCACAGCACTTCATGACCGTGCCGGGCGTGGTCAATACCCAGCACCTGCACGAGCTGCTGGAACCCTCGGTGCGCCAACTGGCGGCGGAATTTGTCGGCAGCCGTTCGATCCGCGAAATGGCCGGCAACGCCGACCTGCGCCTGCAACTGAACGAACGCCTGCAAGCCGCGCTCAAACAGCGCCTTGCCACCTATGGCATGGCGGTGGACGGCGTGGAAACCGCCGCGCTGCGCCACGACAAATTCGACCATAACCGCGAGCGCATCGGCACCCTGTGGCTGGTGGCGGACGAGCGCCACGTGCAACTGGCGCACGTCAAACAGCTGGACCAGATCTACACCGAGGAAGAGTGGCAGACCATCTGGCGCGAAGAGCAGAAGATGCAGACCGAGTTCCGCCGGGCCGAGCTGCGCCAGGACGCCAGCGTCAACAAGGCCGAGCTGACGCTGAAGGAAGCCGAACGCGTACAAGCGCTACGCGCCCGCGAGGTGGAACTCTACAGCCGCGTGATGGACTCCAAGACGCGCAAGGTCGCCATCGACAAAGGCGCGGGCACCGTACTGGCGGACCTGGAGCACGAACTGGCGAAAAACAAGGCGCACCGCCAGGGCGAGCAGGCCGACTGGGATCACGTGCGCCAGCTGGCGCAGATCCGCATGCGCACCGAACTGGAAGTGTTGCAGCAGACCGCCGTCGAACAGCGCCAGTTGGCGCAGCAGCGGCTGTCGCATCAACTGAAACAGCAGGCGATTGAAAACCAGATCGCGCAAGCCTTGCTGATCGAGGACGAGTCGCACAAACGCAGCGAACTGGCCGCGCTGCGCCAGCGCGAGAAGGACGAAAAAGCACGCGAGCTGCAAATCGAAGCGGAAGCCCACGCCGCCCGCATTCAGGGCATGACCCTCGCCCACGCCGCGCGCCGCCGCGAGGCCGAGCGCGTGCAGGAGTGGGAAGACCAACTGGCGTTGACGCGCCAGCGCGAGCTGCTGCGCGGCGAAGCGGTCAAGGATGCCGCCAACACTGTGCAGGTGGCGGAAATCAACCAGAAGATCGAAGACCTCAAGCGCGCCGGCGCCCAGGCGGACGCCATCGCGCAGTACGAAAAGCTGCTGCGCACCATCGAGGCGGACGGCATCCACGCGCGCCAGAATCAGGCCAGCGCCAAACAGGCGATGTTGGACGAGCTGGCGGTGGAGGAGCAGCGCCAGATCATCAAGCAGCGTGAGCAGGAAGCGGCGTGGCAGCGCGAGTTGAAGAAGTTCGAGCAGGAGCGCGCGGCCGCGCTCACGGTACAGGAATCGCAGCAGGATCACGAAATCCGCCGCATGGAAACCATGGGCCGCCTGAGCGACATGGCGCTGGCCGCCGTGGCCGCGCCGTCCAACGCCGAGGCGGTGGCGCAGATCATGAAACTGCAAATCCAGGGTGGCATGACGGCGGAGCAGATCCAGGCCTTGTCGCAGGTGGTGGCGGCCGAGCAGGGCGTCACGCCGGTGGAGGCGGCGCGCATGGCGTATGAACGCGTGCTGGAAGAGCGCGCGCACCGCGACGCGGAGCTGGACAAGGATCGCCGCCATCAGGTCGATCTGCTGCATATCCAGAACGCCGCCAGCGCCAGCGCGCTGACCACGCAGAGCCAGTTGGGCATCGGCGTGGCGCGCGCCGGTGCGCCGGTGGCCGTTATGCCGGCGGTGCACCGCTGCGCCAACGGCCACGTGGTGCCGCCGGGTCGCGAGCGTGACAAATTCTGCGCCGAATGCGGCGCCCCCATCGTTTCGTAAGGAACGCGTATAGTTCGGGTAATGATGCAAACAGCAAGAGACAAGATCCGCGAATTGCGGGCCTTACATGATGACGGTCTGTTAAGTCTCCAAGAGTTCGACCGTCGCAAGAACGCCATCCTGGATGCGGAGTACGCGCCGCCGGGAGGCCAGGGCACGCCCGCCGAGGCGGCGCGTCCGCAGCGCCAGGGCACGGAACTGGGCCTGATGACCGGCCAGGAGATCGGACCGCAAAATCGCCGCTACCGGCTGGAACGCCTGATCGGCATGGGCGGCATGGGGCAGGTGTGGCTGGCGACCGACCTCGCCACGCACGCGGAGCTGGGGCACAGCGACCAGGTGGCGCTGAAAATCCTGCCGCCGCAGCTGACCCAAAGCGCCACCCACGCCAAGCTGCTGATCGAGGAAGCCACGCAGGCGCGCAAGCTGGCGCATGAAAACATCGTCCGCGTGTACGAGTGGGCGCAGGACCCGGCCACCTCCAGCTACTTCATCATCATGGAGTACCTGGAAGGGCAGGATCTGGATGCGTATCTGGCCGAGCAGGGGCCGCTGCCGCTGGAATCGGTCTACAAGCTGCTGGCGCCGATCGGCGATGCGTTGCAGTACGCATGGGACAAGCACAAGCTGGTTCACCGCGACATCAAGCCGGGTAATGTGTTTCTGACCCCGCGCGGCGAAATCAAACTGCTGGACTTCGGCATCGCCTCGCGCGCGCGCAGCGCCGGCAGCAGCCTCGGTTTGCAGACGCCGAATGCCGGCACCGCCGGCTACCGCGCGCCGGAAGCCGGCACGCATCAACGCCAGCCGGCGCCGAAGCTGGACGTGTACGCGGTGGCGGTGATGATCTACCAGCTGCTGGAAGGCCGCATGCCATTCGACGATATGCGGCCAGCGGATTTTCATCCCTCGCCGCCGCGCGGCTTGAACGAGCGTCAATGGAAAGTGCTGCAGGACGGCTTTGCGTATCTGCAGGAGCGCCGTCCGGCATCGGTGAATGAATTGCTGGCGGAGCTGCGCCGCGCCGCCGGGCCGAGCGAGGCAGAACTGGCGGTGCAGGCCGAGCATGCCGCGCGCGAGCAGGCGGCACGCGAACAACTGCGCCAGAAGGAAGCGGCCGCGCAAGCCGAAAAGGTGCGCCAGGCCGAAGAAAAGCGCAAGGCGATGGTGGCCGAACTGGCCGCGCGCCGCAAGGCGGAGCTGGAAGCCGCTGCGGTGGACAAGCAGCGGCAGGAACAGCAGCGCCGCGCGCTCGAGGCCAAACAGCGCGCCGAGGCGGAGGCCGCCGCGCAGGCGCGCAAGCAGGTGCTGCGCGAGCAGTTGCAGGCGCGCCGCGAGGCCGATGCAAAAAAAGCCCGCGAGGAGCGCGAGGAGCAGCAGCGCAAGGCCGCGCAGCTGAAGGCGGAAGTGGCCTACCGCCAGGAGCAGGAGCGTCATCGCAAGCAGCAGGCCGAGCGCCACGCGGCCGAACTGGCGGCGATGACGGCCAGCGCGCCGGTGGCCGATGCCAACGGCGTGTTGCGCGACCGCTTTGTCGATGGCTCGGGCGCCGGGCCGGATCTGGTGTTGATCCCCACCGGCCGTTTCCAGATGGGCTCACAGGAACACGAGCAGGCGCTGGCGGTCAAGGCCGGCGCGCAGAAGAATTGGCTGGACCGCGAACAGCCGGCGCACTGGGTCGGTATCGACTATTCGTTTGCTTTGGGACGTTTCCCGGTGACGGTGGGCCAGTGGAAGCGCTTCGTCAAGGACACCGGCTGGGAATCGCAGTCGGACACCGATTGGCGCGATCCGGGTTTCAAGCAGAGCGACGAGCATCCGGTGGTGGGCGTGAGCTGGAACGACGCGCAGCTGTTCCTGCGCTGGCTGACGGAGAAGACCGGCCACGCGTATCGTCTGCCCAGCGAGTCGGAGTGGGAGTACGCCTGCCGCGCCGGCACCAAGACAGCGTTCAGCTTCGGCGACACCATTAGCACCGAGCAGGCCAACTACGACGGCCATTACACCTACAACGGCGGCCAGCGCGGCACCTATCTGCAGGGGACCAACAAGGTCGGCGCCTTCCAGCCCAATCCGTGGGGCCTGTTCGACATGCACGGCAACGTGTGGGAATGGACCCAGGACGTGGTGCACGATAACTACGTGGGGGCGCCGGCGGACGGCAGCGCGTGGGAAGAGGGCGGCGATCCGGCGCGGCGCGTGCTGCGCGGCGGTTCGTGGCTGTACAACCCGCGCTATCTGCGCTCCGCCGTGCGCAACGGCTTTTCGGCGGTGCTGGCCAACGACATCGTTGGCTTCCGCGTCGCCCGCAAGCTCGCATGAGGTATACTCCCTGGCTTTTGAAAGTCAGGATTATCCATGAGCGCCTTGCCACCATGCCCACAATGCGGGTCCGAATACACGTATGAAGACGGCGCCAGTCTGGTTTGCCCAGAATGTGCGCATGAGTGGAGCGCCGGCGCCGCGGCGGAAGCCGAGGAGGGTGCGCGCATCTACCGCGATTCGGTCGGCAATATCCTGCAGGACGGCGACACCGTCACCGTGATCAAGGACCTGAAGCTGAAGGGCGGCGGCGGCACTGTCAAGGTTGGGACCAAGGTCAAGAATATCCGCCTGGTCGATGCCGACCACGATATCGATTGCAAGATCGACGGCTTTGGCGCGATGAGCCTGAAGACGGAATTCGTGAAGAAAGTCGTATGAAGCACAAGCTCTTTCTGTTTGATCTGGATGACACGCTGCTGGACTTCAAGGCGTCCGAACAGCTGTCTTTCGAGCGCACCGTGCAGGCGCTGGGCGTAGCCGCCGACCTGACTGCGCTATTCCCGCGCTACCAGGAGATCAATCTCGCGCTGTGGCGCAGCTTTGAAACCGGCGCCGTAACCAAGGACTTCCTCAAGGTCGAGCGTTTCCGCAAGACGTTTGCGGAACACAGCCTGGCGCTGGATCCCGAAGCGGCCAGCCGCCTGTATCTGGAATCGCTGTCGGATACGGTGGTGCTGATCGACGGCGCCTTGCAGCTGTGCGAAACGCTGGCCGGTTTCGGCGAGGTGGGCATCATCACCAACGGCGTGGAAGCGATCCAGAACCAGCGGCTGGTCAAGTCCGGCCTGCGCCAGCATATCTCGTTCGTCTCGACCTCCGAGGCGTCGGGCTATGCCAAGCCGGATGTGCGCTTTTTTGAATACGCGTCGAAGATGGCGCGGCCCTTTGCCAAGCACGAAGCCATCATCATCGGCGACCGGCTGGATGCGGACATCCTCGGCGCAAACCGTTACGGCATCGATAGTTGCTGGTTCAATCCGGGCCGCCTGGCCAATCAATCCGAGGCTGTGCCGACCTACGAGGCCAGCAGCCTGCACGAGATTACCCGTCTGCTGGGATAAGCGCGACGGTGGCGTAGGGCGACAGCACGCGCCAGCCCAGCGTGGCGTACAGCGCGCGTCCCTGTTCGGTGGCCACCAGCACGCGCTGCGCGGCTTGCGATTGCTGCGCCGTGCCCAAGGCCGCCATCAGCGCGGCGCCCAGACCTTGCCGCTGGTGCCGGGCGTCGGTGGCGATGCGGTCGAAGACGAACACGCCGTCATGCTCGACCGCGTAGCCGCTGGCGGCCGGCGTGTCGTCTTCCGCGTAGATGCGGGCGATGGTGGTGCGGCCTTCGGTGGCGACCTGCATCCAGTAGCCGGTCGGCAGTGACGGCACCGGATTGCGGCCCGGCTCCTTGGTCATCAGGTAGGCGTCCGGCTGCGGCGTCCAGCGCGGGTTGACGCGCGCCAGCAACTGCTCCTGGCGGCCGCACATCTTGATGAACACGCGCGGTTCGCTGATTTCCATCGCCAGTTCGCTGATCCCCGCGTTGGGGCCGGCGAAGACATAGCGCCGCAGCTCTTCCGGCTGGCCAGTCTCCACCCGCAGGCCACCACGGTCCGGCACCGGCGCCGGCAGGCCGCGCGCGATCGAACGGGCGGCCAGCCAGCTGGCCAGCAACTGCGGGTCGACATTGCTCATCATTCCTCACGCTTGATGTTATCCTTGGCTGATTATAAAACTGGAAGCGGTATGATCTCTACTCAGTACGTGCAGCAGGTGCGGTTGAAGGTGGAGGCGGTGGCGGACTTTGAGCGCTACCCCTTTTCCTTGCCGGCTGTTCGCCACCTGAACACGCTGCCGTTGCATCCCAAGGTCACGTTTTTGGTTGGCGAGAACGGCTCGGGCAAATCGACCTTGCTGGAGGCGATCGCTGTCGCTTTCGGCTTTAATCCGGAAGGCGGCACCAAGAATTTCGGATTCCAGACCCGGGCTTCGCATTCGGAGCTGCATCAGTATCTGCGTCTGGTGAAGGGCATCCAGCAAGCGCGCGACGGGTTTTTCCTGCGGGCAGAAAGCTTCTTCAATCTGGCGACGGCAATCGAAGAGCTGGACAAGGGGCCGGGCGGGCCCCCGGTGATTAACTCGTACGGCGGCAAGTCGCTGCACGAGCAATCGCATGGCGAGTCGTTCTGGTCGCTGGTCATGCACCGCTTTGGCGGCAATGGCTTTTACATCCTGGACGAACCGGAAGCAGCGCTGTCCCCGCAACGCCAGCTCGCGCTGCTGAGCCGCATCCACCAACTGGCCAACGATCATTCGCAGTTTGTCATCGCAACGCACTCGCCAATCCTGATGGCTTACCCTGACGCGGACGTGTTTCACTGCTCGGAAGCGGGCCTCAAGCGCGTACACTACGAAGACACCGAGCACTTCCAGATCATGCACGATTTCGTGCTCAATCCCCAGCGCATGCTGGACATTCTTCTTTCGGCATGAACGAGCAGGCAATGCGGGAGCTGCTGCGCCACATGGCGCGCGAGGCGGAATGGCTGATGCAGGCGTTGCGCGCGGTGCGCGATCTGGCGCTGCCGTCGTGGTGCATTGGCGCGGGCGCGGTCCGCAACCTGGTGTGGGACAATCTGCACGGCTACCCGACGCCATCGCACCTGCCGGACATCGATGTCGCCTATTTTGACGCCGCCAACCTGCGACCTGAGCGCGACGCCGAACTGCAGCGCCGACTGCAAGCGGCCTTGCCGCAGGTGCCTTGGGAAGTGACAAACCAGGCTGCGGTGCACCACTGGTTTGAAGCGTACTTCGGCCACGCCGTGGAGCCGTTGCCGTCCCTGCATGCCGCCGTGGCATCCTGGCCGGAATACGCCACATCAGTTGGACTTTGCCTTCGCGCGGACGACATGATCGAGGTGATCGCGCCGCATGGCCTGGATGACCTGTTCAACTGCGTCGTGCGCCGCAATCCGGCACGCGTCAGCATGGAGGCTTACCGCCAGCGCGTGGCGCAGAAGCGCTATGCTGAGCGGTGGCCGCGAGTTACCGTCTTTTAGTAGAAGCACAACTCCTTCATTCGGTGTACATTGTCGGTTCTGATTCAACGCCACAAGGAACACAGAATGACTATCAAAGCCCTGCGTGATCAATCCCTGCCGATGCGCCACATCGTTCACGTGCGCAACCACATCATTTCCGCCGACGTGTCGACGGAAGAAGGTGGCAGCGACGCCGGCCCGTCGCCGCACGATCTGTATGATGCTGCGCTGAGCGCCTGCAAGGCGCTGACCGTGGTCTGGTATGCCAAGCGCAAGAACATCCCGGTGGAAGACGTACAAGTGACGATGGAGCGTGACGACAAGGAGGAACGCCATGGCGTCTACCGCCTCAACGCCACGCTGCACCTGACCGGCGAACTGACCGACGCCCAGCGCGCGGAACTCCTCTCCGTCGCCGAAAAATGCCCGGTCCACAAGCTGATGACCGCCGTAACCACCGAAGTGACCACCAAACTGGGATAACACCATGAGCGTGACGAATCTGCTGAAGGGCCACGAGAAAGACCTGGGCGGTGGCCTGATGGTGCGCCGCTTCCTGCCATCTGCTGCCAAGCAGGCGGTCGGCCCGTTCATTTTCTTCGACCATTTCGGCCCGGTCGACGTGCCGCTGGACGCCGACCACGACGTGCGTCCGCACCCGCACATCGGCCTGGCCACCGTGACCTACCTGTTTGAAGGCGCGATGGACCACCGCGACAGCCTGGGCACGGTCCAGCGCATCGAGCCGGGCGCCGTCAACTGGATGACCGCCGGCAGCGGCATCGTGCACTCCGAGCGCACGCCGAAAGACCTGGTCGGCAAGCCGCACCGCACCCACGGCCTGCAGCTGTGGGCCGCGCTGCCGGTGGCCCACGAAGAGACGGAGCCTGGCTTCTGCCATACGCCAGCCAGCGCCATTCCCGAGCTGCACGTGGCCGGCGCCAAGGTGCGCGTGCTGATTGGATCGGCCTTCGGCCAGACCTCGCCGGTGCAGACCTTCAGCCAGACGCTGTATCTGGACGTGGCGCTGCCGGCGGAAAATGAACTGGTGCTCAACAGCCTGCCGGCGGAAGCGGCGATCTACCCGATCGGCGGCGCGCTGGAAATCGACGGCGCCCCGCTGGAGCTGCACACCATGGCGCTGCTGAACACCACCGGCGCCCAGCGCGTGAAGGCCAATGCGGATGCGCGCTTCGTGGTGATCGGCGGCGAGCCGCTGGACGGCCACCGCTTCATGTACTGGAACTTCGTTTCGTCGCGCAAGGAACGCATTTCGCAAGCGGCCGATGACTGGGAAGCGCAGCGCTTTACGCCGGTGCCCGGAGAGACGGACTGGATTCCGCTGCCGGCGAAGAAGCCGGCGGCGTAAGGAGAATCAGGCGGTGGACATGGCGTTCGCCGCCACCGTGCTGTACATGTCATCCGCGCCGGTGCGGATGATCCAGTGTTCCGGATACGGATCGCTGGCAAAGCGGGTGTGACGTGGCACGCGGCTCAGTTTATCCAGCGAGACGGCCGGCGCCAGCGCGGTTTCCTTGCCGGTCAACTGGTCCAGGTGCCAGAAACCGCCATCCCGGTGCAGCAGCAGCGGCAGCGCGGCCGCATGCGGCGCGGCCGGGAAGGATTTGACCGGATAGCCAGGATGCGTGTCCGGCGCCAGCAGGTAGAAGCATTCGGCGTTGGCGCCGTGGTCCACGCGGTGCAGGATCACGCCATGCGGCATGATGGCCGAAACCGACAGCGTGACGATGCCCTTGATGCTGGCGCTGAATTCAATCCGCATGCCAAGGCGCAGCGCGGTCGGCTTGTGCTTGCCCGGCCAGACGCCATCCAGCAGGATGCCGTAGCGCGACACATCTTCAATTTCAAACCCCAGGCCGGAGCGGCGGATGATGGCGTGGCGGCCGGACAGGCGGCGCGTGAGGCCGTTGGTTTCCTGACCGTTTTCCGTGTAGTGGGTGAGCATCAGGTCCGACTCGGGATCGACCAGCTCAAAGCGGCCGATCACGCATTCTTCCATTGCGAACAGGCGGATCTGGCGCTGCGCGCCGGCTTCCGGCGCGGCGTTGACCAGCGACGCCGCGCGCGTGGTGTGCGGATGCACGGCGGCCGCTTGCGGCATGTCGATCTCGATCAGGTCTTCGTCCCACGCGATGGTGGAAAAGCCCAGGTCCACCTTGCCGGCCGGCGCGTTCAGGTCCAGGTGGGCGATGCCGGCGTTGCGGGCGGTGACGTCGATATCCAGGCTGTCGCCGCCCTGCGCGCTGACGCGGGCGATGGAGGCGTCGTCCGCCATCACGCGCACGTTCTTGTGGGTGCTGAGGAAGATGCGGTGGATTTCGGTCAGCGTGGCGTCCAGGCGCGGCACCAGGATGACGAAGGTACACACCCATTTGCGCGCCGCCATGCCAGGATGCTGGCTCAGCAGCTCGATGCTGATCTGGTACTGGCCATGTTCCTTGCCGCGCGACGAAAACTCGACAAACACGGGGCGCCATTCGCCGCTGACCGCGCGCACGAAGTGCTGACGCGCGGCGCCGTTGGGGATCAGGTCCGACTGCAGTTGCAGCGTGAGTTGCGGCGCGCAGGCGTCCGGCATGCCGCGCAGTTCCATCTTCAGCGTCTGGCGGCCGCCGGCCGCGCGCGGGTCGAAACCGCTGATGTGCAACTGCGGGCGTGGCGCTTGCGCGCGTTGGTGCGGACGTGCGTAGTTGTGCGATGGTTCGGCGGCCTGGGCTTGTGGCGACGAAGGGACGGCATCCAGCACCGTGGCCGGCGAGGCGGCACGGTTGGAGCGCAGGGCAGTCAGCAGGTCGTAGCTGGACGCTTCCGTTTGGGCGTGGCCGCCTTCACAAGTTTGCGTTCCTGGCATGACCCAGAAGGTGCAATGCGGGTGCTGGGCATTACTGCATTTTTTCATGACAAACCGACCGATGGGATACCCGCAAGTTTATGCGGTTTTCGCTCTGTTTGGCAAACTTTGCAACCGATTTTTGACGTGGACTGTGCGGGTATCAAAAATGCGACGGAATTGGTGCTGTCGGCAGTGCTGTTTCGTCAACATTGCCGCTGTTTGGGGGGCGTGAAAAGCGCACGGCGATGGCGCTCAGGTTGTCGATGTGGAGTTGCGGCGGCGGATTGGCGGCATAGTCGGCGAACAGCGCGTCCAGCGCCGGGCCGGCGGCCGCTTGCGCCATCAGCGTCGGCCAGCGCGCGATCCATGGCTGCGGGCGGGCGCACGACCAGAAGCCGTCGGTGGCCAGCAGGTAGGTGGCATCCGGACGGACGGTGACGGCGCGCCGGTCGGCCAGTTGGCGCAGGAAGGGCGGCAGGTTGGATGCGTCCAGCGGCAGCAGGCCGTCGTCCAGCAGCTGCGGGTTGGCGAAGGCATTGCCAAGGATGTAGGCCTGGGAGATCTGGGCGCGGTGTTCGCCGTGTACCTGCTGCCACCATTCGTCTTCGCCCAGCAGGCCGTGCATGGCAAAGGCGGTGGCGGGAACGTGGTCCACCGTCAGCGGACGCGCGCCTTGCGGCGTGATTTCGTACAGGCGCGAGTCGCCGGCGTGGAACAGCATCGGCTCGCGGCCGGGCGGTATTTCCAGCAGCGTGAGCGTGGTGCCGGGGCGGCGGAAGGTGTCGCGGTCTTCCGGATGGCTGAAGTGCGCTTGCAGCGTGCGGTGCAGCTGGTCGAGCCGCGCGCCGAGTTCTTCCAGCGTGGCGCAGGCGGGGATGCGCAGCAGGCCGGTGGCGACGGCTTCGGCGGCCTGGCGTCCGTGTCCGTGGCCGCCCATGCCGTCGAGGACCGCGAGGCGCACGTGGCCTTGCGGCCAGTCGGGGAGTTGCGTGGTTTGCGGCTGCTGGTCGCGCAGCAGGACGGCGCGGCCGTCGGCGTCGATGATCAGCAGGTTGTCCTGGTTTTCCGGCACTTGCAGCTTGCTGATGCTGGCGGCGCTGCGGGCGGCGACGTCCAGGTGCGGGCCGAAGTGGAGATGGTCGGTGATGCGTGTCATCGGTGCGGGCGCCGTGGCGCGGGATGCGAAAGGCCACAGCTTAGCCGAAAACGGGACGGCGGCGGTGGCTGGCCGGTGGCTCATTCGCCGCTCCGGCGCAGCCACAGGCTGCTGGCCCAGCCGGTGGTTTCGCGGCCGCCGATGATGGCGGTGATCTGCCACCAGTCGCCATCGCGGACACCGGTGGGAGTGGCGTCGGCGCCGGCCGGCACGATGGCGATGCGGGCCGCATGCACGCCGGGCGCGGCGCGCAGGTTCAGGTCGCGGTGGACGTGAAACGGACGGCCGGCGACGGCGTTGCGCCAGCCTGCGGGGCCGGATGGCGCCTGCTGCTCGTCCTTTGCCACGTAGGCGGTGCGTGTGGCCGCGCGCGTCAGCGGGGCAGCGGCCTGGCTGCCGATGGCGTACAAGATCAGGCTGCCGAAGCCCCAGGCACCGGCCACCATGATGAACAGTGCGCGGGCGTTCGGCCGGCGCCACCACGCGCGCGGCGTCAGGTAGGCGGCCAGGAACAGCGTGATGACCAGGCCCGCGGCGAAAGCGGCGACGGCGTGGAGTTTGGTGGCGTCCATGATGGCTCAGGCGTCAAAGCGCAGCACGTAGTGCCCGGCCACGAGGTGATGGCCGTGTGGCAGCAGGTAGGGCGTATCGCCGATGCTGGCGACGAATTGCAGTTTGTCGTCCAGATGGTAAAGCGCTTGCGTGGCGCTCTGGCGGCCGATGGCGTAGCCTTTGGCGTTGGCCTCAAAAGTGAAGGCGCTGCGCGACAAGCCGATGCGGTCGGCGCTGGCGCTGCCTGCGCCGTCCGCGCGTTTGAGGAAGCGTGGTGAGTCCAGCAGGCGCAGGGAGGCCAGCATGGGGGAGTTGCGGCCAAAGGTGAAGCGCGCGCCGCTGGCCACCCCGGCGCTGACCGGTTGGGCGAGGCAGACGATGGCGCGGTAGCGGTCCGCCATCTCGGGGGCTGCGGCCAGCAGGCGGATTGCGCGTGTGTCTGCCGGGGAGAAGGTGGCGGGAGCTTCGATGCGCTGGCGGCCTTCGGCGGTGCAGGCGTACAGGTCGTCGGCGGCATCGACGCTCAAGGTGATCGATGGTTGCGCATCGGCTGATAGGGCCAGTGCTTGGTTGAATGGGAGTTCCAGCGCTTGCGCGCCGGTGTCACGGTAGCGGCTTAGGCGCGGCAGGGCCAGCGCCACCAGGCTGACGCGCTGCTGCGATACTGGCGCGTAGGTGGCGTCGCTTTCGCCGGCGCGGTTGGCCGGCTTGTGGCTGGCGGCCAGCGGGACGGCGGTCAGGTCGATGAAGCCAGCGCCGTGGCGGGCGACGGTGCTGCCAGCACTCACGTCCACGCCAACGCCCACATCCACGCCAACGCCCACATCCACGCCAACGCCAGCGCCAGCACCCATGCCCATGCCGGCGCTTTGGGTCCGTGCGGGCGCATGTGCGGAAATTGCGCCGTCACCGCGCTTGGCGGTGCTGGCGGCGCTGCGTGTGGCCGCGTGGGCATCCATGCCAGGCCGGCTTTGCCACACCGCCGGGCTGGCGACCGGCGCCGCGCTGCCCTGCCGCATCGGGAACGCCGAGGTGCGGGCCACTTTGACCAGTAGCCGGCTGCCCTGCGGTTCGCGCAGCGATTTGATGGTGTAGTAGCCGCTGCGCGGATCATAGCGGCAATCGAAAGCATCCTTGGGGCGCATCTGCAGCACCGGCGGCATGTCGGGGCCGTCGTTGAGAATCAGCAGCGCCGCGTCCGGACCGAACGGCCAGCCTTGGGCCACGGCGCTGGCTTCCGCGCCTTCGCCGCCGATCAACGCCAGGCGCTGGTTCGGATACAGCGGGCATACCGGATGCCAGATCGCGCTGTCACGCGACACGCTGACGTTGTACAGAATCTTCTCTTCGGCCGCCGGCAGATAGACCGCGTGGCCGAATTTAACCTCAATCTCGCCCGGCGCCAGCGAGGCTGCCCCGACCACGTCGTAGCGCACCTGATCGCTGCCCAGCAAATCGCCGAAATCCTTTTGATGCAGCGCCGTCAGCGTCTCGGCCAGGTCGCGCGCGCGTGCGCCCCGGGTCAGATGGTAGTCGTCGTCGACATCCTCCTGCGGCAGCATCAGCGTCACGTGCGAAAAGCAGCGCGTTGCGGCGCGGCCCTTGTGTTCGCGCGGACTGCGCTCCAGCAGGTCGCGCAGCAGCGGGCGGCGCGCGAACAGGGCCAGGCCGGGCGTCTGCCAGATCGCCTCGGCGTTGAATACGTCCGGAATGCGTCCGAGGACGGCGTTTTGAACATAGGTCGGCATGATTCAGACTCCTTCAGTAGATATCGCAACGAAGGTAAGCAGGGGGCAGAGGAAAAACAGCAGGTGGCTGCCGCCGGCCGAGAGAAAACTCATCGGCTGCCCCATGATCGGGAAGATCGCCAGGTTGGTCCCCCACGACAGCAGGAAGTGTGCAAACACGAAGGCCGCGCCGCCGCACAGGGCAAAGTAGCGGAAGCGCCCCAGCCAGGCGTGGCGGAAGTGGCGGGCGGCGGCGCCGTGGCGGTAGGCGTGCAGCGCGGCCAGCACCAGCCCGGTGAGGAAGGCGGCTTGCACGGCCCATAGCAGCAGGCCGCCCAGCAGGCCATGGCGGTTGAGGAAGAACGAGGCGGCGAAGTCGTCCTGCACGGCGGGAATCTGCACCACGCTGCCGGCGTTCTGGCCCAGCGCGCGCAGTCCGAACCAGTGATCGGCGCCCAGCCAGCCACCGTCGCCGATGGCGCGCGCGCCCAGCAGCAGTTGCTGGCCGGTGTGCGGATGCTCGGCGGGATTGAGCCAGACCAGGAAGCGATCGGCGTAAAAGCCCCAGCGGATCAGGTCATCGGTGCCGACCACGCGCAGGTAGATGACGCCGCCAACGGCCATTAGCGCGGCAGCGATCAGGATTGCGGCCAGCGCGCGGTTGCCGGCGGCGATGGCGTAGGCCAGGCCCATGCCGGTGCTCCAGACCAGCAGCAGGATCAGGGGCGAGAAGTCGTCCACCTGCACCAGTGCGAGGCCGAGCAGGGCGAGGAACAGCAGTGCGGGGGCGATCAGTTGCAGCCAGCGGGCGCCGTGGTCGGCCAGCCGTTGCGGGCCGCTGTGCCAGTGGAAGCGCAGCGCGAGACAGTGGGCGGTGAGGGCGGTCAGGGCGAGTTTGGCCAGTTCCACCGGTTGCAGGTCGAAGACGCCGGTTTCGTCGCCCCACAGCACCTGGGCTGCCAGTGCGGCCAGTGCGATGGCGGCGAAGAGGGCGAGTATCCATTCGATGCTGCGCTGCCGCAGGTGGATGCCGCGCGTGGCGTGGTGCCGTGCCCACAGGCGCAGCAGGCCGCCCAGACCGGCGCCGATGGCCAGCATGGCGGCGCTTTTCTGGTAATAGCGCAGCCACGAGGATTCGGGCGCGCCCAGGCCCAGTTCCAGTTGTGCCAGTAGGCCGGCGGCCAGCAGGATGGCGCCTGCGGCGGTGGCCAGCGTCAGGCGGCCGGGCAGGGCGAGCCACAGCAGCAGTGCGCTCGCGCCGAGCAGCAGCGAGAAGGCGGCGCTGGGAGCGTAACCGGCCCGCTGGGCAATCAGCGTGACGAGGCCGATGGCCAGCATCCCGCACGCCGCCAGCAAACCGCTGACTGTCGCCAAGCGCCCTAGCCACGATGGCCGCGCGACCCACACCGCGTCTACGGCACCACTGGCCCGCACACCAGCCGCTCGCGCGGTGCGCGCCGGCGCGGAAGCGATTGTAACGGCGCGGGCGGCGGCGCTGGTTGCGAGGAACGCCAGGCACAGTGCGATGCCGATCCACAGGCCGTTGGCGCGATCGCCGCGCCACAGTGCGCGCTGCTGCCACTGCCAGCTGACTTGCTGCGGCAGTTTGACTTCCGGATCGGCGAACAGTTTGACGTGGCGGCTTGGCGCGAGCGTGATCTGGTCGCCGTTGGCGGCAATTTGCAAGCGCGTATGGCCGACCATGATGGCGTTGACGCCAGCGAGCGCGGCCTCCTGCTTGCGCAAGTCTGTCTGCCTACCGGCGGCGGTCACCAGCACCGCAGCCCGGTCGCCATCCGGATTGCCAGCCGAAAGCTGCAGGCGGCCGTTGACGCGGGCGATCTGCGCTGCGCCGGGCGTCACCTGCTCCAGGCCGAAGCGATTGTCGCAATACACGTTGCCGCCAAAAGTGAGCGGACGTGCGATGGTCAGCGGCATTAGCCCATTCCACGCCGCCAGCGCCCTGGACGCCAGCCGGGACTCAGGGCAGTCGGCTTGCCGCCGTCCGTCGCGGTACAACGTGGCGCCGTCGTAACGCCATTCGTGGCCGTCACGGATAAAGGTGACGTCGCGCGTGTTGGCGGACTTGATCTCGAACACCGCGCCATCGATCTGGAAGCGCTGTATGTCCTGCATCGCCACGCTGCCCATGCGCTGCTCGGCGCCGTCGCGCAGCAGCACGACGTGATTGCTGGCGCTGAGGTTACGTAGCATCCACGCGCCCGCCGTATCGCGGCGCAGCGACAGGTGATTGCGATCGGTCTGCGGCGCGGCCAGTTCGCGCTGGCCGAGTATGATGCTGTCGCCGGGCGGCAGCGTGACGGTAATGGCGGACGGCAGCCAGGCGGCCGGGGCGCGCAATAACGCAAGCGCCTGCAGCGCGCACAGGCCCGCCAGCAGTGTCAGCGTCACCGCGAGAGCGACATTACTGGCGGCGGCGCGCCACAGCGCGCCGAAGAAGGACCACAAGCGGGCCGTAGGCCGCGCTGCCCGTGCCACCGCGACGATTGTGGCGCCGCGATTCGTGGCGCAGCGACTCATGGCGGGCGCGCTCGCCGCGCGGGAGAAAAATATCGCCATCATGCCACCTGCAAGTCTTGCCAGCCATTGACGGCGGTTGGCCTGCGCATCGCCAGCACCGGATCGACCGCGTCAAACGCCCCGCGCACGGGCTTGATCCCCTGAATCGCGTTCAGCATGCGGCTGATCTGAATCGCGTGGCGCGGACGTTTGGCCGGATCGATCTGCAACAGGGCGCGCAGCAACTCCAGCGCCGCGTCGCGCTTGTCGGACGGGATGGCGGCGGCGAAGCGTTCCTCTTCCGCCGCATGCAGCGCGGCCGGAATCTCGCCGCCGTGCAGACCGCGCAGCACGTCCGCGCCCGCCACATGGTGCTCGCGATACGCCTGGCCACAATCGCTGCAAAACCGCAGTGGCATACCGCCGGTGACCAGGAAATACAGCATCGCGCCCAGCGAAAAATAATCGCTGCGCGCGCCGGTTGCGTACCCTCCGCCGTCGGCCTGGAAAAACTGTTCCGGTGCCTGCCAGTTGGCGGTGCCGGCGTAGGAGTGCGCCTGCAGGCTGCCCAACTCGCGATTGGTGCCGAAATCCGCCAGCTTGACGGTGTGCAGATGCGGATCGAGCAGCACGTTGGCCGGCTTCAGATCCAGATAACGCCAGCCGTATTGATGGACCTTGGCCAGCGCCTGGTTGATCTGCGCGATCCAGCCCAGCGCCTGCGCCAGCGGCACGCTCTCGCCGCGCCCCTTGAGCGCGACCACGTGCTTGCCCAGGTCGGAACCCATCAGTTCCAGCGCCAGCACCGGCAGCCCGTCGTGCCAGCCGCTGTCCAGCAGGCGCACGATGTGTCGCTCGTCCCACGGCTCCAGCGACTGCAGGAAGGCGATTTCGTTGCTGGCGCTGGTGGTCCAGCGCGCGCGCTGGGCGGGCAGGGCGCGCGCCATCTGCTCGTGATTGATTAACTTGATGGCCACATCGCGCGTGGCTTGCGGCCCGCTGGCGCGCCAGATAATGCCATAGGCCGACCCGCCGATCTGCTCGCGCAGCCGGTAGTGGCCCAGTTCCAAAGCGATGATTGCGTCTGCTGTCGTCATGGTTCCCCCCGTCGCGGAAACCTAGCGGGGGGAATAAAAAAAAGCCCCGACGTATCGGGGCTTTGTTGACTGAATATTACCAGCGGCCGTGGCGGTGTTCCCAGTGCTCGCGGTAGTACGGGCGGGCCGGTTCAACGTACACCACGCGTGGCGGCGGCGCATAGTAGCGTGGAGGCGGCGCGTAGTACACCGGTGCTGGACGCTCGTAGTAGACCGGTGCCGGACGCTCGTAATACACCGGTGCCGGTTGGCTGTACACGCGGGTTTCAACATAGCCACGGCCGCCGCGATAATAGCGGTCATCGCCGGTGCGGATGCTGTTGCCCACCGCCGCGCCAACCAGGCCGCCGACGATGGCGCCATCGCGGCCGCCGGCGCTATTGCCGATGGCGGCGCCGACCACAGCACCGGCCACCGTGTTGAAATCACGGTCGCCTGCGAAGGCCGTCGACGATACTGCTGCAGTGGCCAGTAACGCTACACCCATCATTTTTTTGCTCAACATGGTAATCCCCTTGCTGCGGCTCGGATCGGAATGATTCGTTAGCCAGTGACTCCACTATACCTCTCCAAAATGTAATTTCCACGTCTTATACAGATGCTTACAAACCGGCCGTTCCGGTAATGGCTTGTAACAATTAGACCGAAATTGTGTAATGACGCGCCTCCCATTCGGGGCGGAGCAAGCTGAATACCACCACGTCCTGGTAGCGGCCCTGGATGAAGAAGGCCTGGCGCAGCGTCCCCTCGGCCTGGAAGCCGCATTTTTGCGCGACCCGCACCGAGGCCACGTTCTCCGGCGCCGACAGCAGTTCCAGCCGCTGGTACTGGTAGACGTTGAACAGGTAATCGACCAGCAACCGGCACGCCTCGGTCACATAGCCGCGTCCCGCCAGCTTGGGATCGAACAGCCGGTAGCCGATTTCGCGCGTGGTGGGCGTGCGGCTCTTGAAGTGGGTGATGACGCCAACGATGTGGTGCAGCGCGTCCTCGATGACAAACAGTTCACTGTCCTCGGTGACGAAGCTGTTCTGCATGAACTCCTTGCGCATGGTTTCCGGTGACTTGAAATGGGTAGAAAAATAGTCGCCGCGCGAGGGCAGGTCGTTGACCAGCGCGATGAAGGTGTTCAGGTCGGCCGTGACCAGATGGCGTATGGTGCAAAGTGAACCCTTGAGCATAGACGCTTTCTTCATGCAGTTGAAGGCACATGGTAGAGCAAGCGCGATAGCAAATCAACATGGATGACAAGAACGTCATGATGCGTTATCGTTAAAGATTGTCTTGCCACCCAACCTTTACCAACACAGGAATCGCATGAAATCCGTCTTCCAGAAGTCCCTGTCGCTGACCGTCCTGGCCAGCAGCCTGTTGAGCCTTGGCGCCGGCGCCGCACCCGCCAACGATCCGGCCACGCTGGCGCAGATCCGTGACAGCGCGATGAACAGCGACTGGGCCTACGAGCGCCTGGCCGACCTGACCGACCTGGTGGGCCCGCGCCTGTCCGGCTCCGTGGGCGCGGCGGCGGCGGTGGAGCAGGTGGCCGCCGCCATGCGCAAGCTGGGCGCCAAGGTCACGCTGCAGCCGGTCAAGGTGCCGCACTGGGTGCGCGGCGAGGAGAAGGCGGAAGTGGTGGAATACACTGGCCGTCCCAATGGCGTGACGCAGAAGGTGGTGCTGACCGCGCTGGGCGGCTCGGGCGCCACGCCGGCCGCCGGCCTCACCGCGCCGGTGATCGTGGTGCGCAGCTTTGATGAGCTGAAGGCCAAGGGCGCGCAGGTCAAGGGCAGCATCGTGTTGTTCGACGTCGCCTTCGACCAGGAGATGGCGGACCGCGGCGAGGCCGGCGCGGCGTACGGCGCCGGTTCGCGCATCCGTACCCAGGGGCCGCGTCTGGCGGCGGAGATGGGCGCCGCGGCGGCGCTGGTGCGCTCGGTTGGCGGTGCCAACTACCGCATTCCGCACACCGGCGCCACCGGCCTGGTGGACGGCGCGCGCATTCCCGCCGCCGCCGTGACGGCGGAAGACGCGATGCTGATCAGCCGCCTGTCGGCGCGCGGTCCGGTAAAACTGCACCTGACGCTGACGCCGCAAACGCTGCCGGACGCCGACAGCTTCAACGTCATCGCCGACTGGCCGGGCACCGACAAGGCCGACGAAGTGGTGATCGTCTCCGGCCACCTGGATTCGTGGGACCTGGCCACTGGCGCCCACGATGACGGCACCGGCGTGGCCGGCGCCATGGGCGTGATCGAAACGCTGAAGAAACTGGACCTGCATCCGCGCCGCACCATCCGCGTCATCGCCTGGATGAACGAGGAAAACGGCACCCGTGGCGGCCGCGCCTACTTCGAGGCCAACAAGGACAAACTGGACAAGCACTTCGCCGCGATTGAATCCGACGAGGGCGGCGGCCGTCCGTTCGGCTTCATCGCCAGCGTGACGCCGCCGATGGTGAAGTATTTCGCGCCGCTCAAAACCGCGCTGGAGCCGATCGGCGCCGGCATCTTCCAGCGCCGCGACCAGGCGGCCGGCGCTGACATCGGCCCGCTGGAGCGCGGCGGCGTGCCATCGTTCCAGCCGCTGGTGGACGCCAGCTTCTACTTCAGCTACCACCACACGCCGGCCGACACGCTGGACAAGGTCAGCCCGCTGGAGCTGAAGCGCCACGTCGCGGCCATGACCTCGCTAAGCTGGTTCCTGGCCAATATGGATGAGAACATCGGCCGCGTCGCCAAGCCGGAGTAAGACGTGCGCCGGGCCTGGCCCGGCCATGATAGCCTTGTGTTCAACAAGGAGGCCATCATGGACAAGCTACACTACAAGGGGTGGGACATCATACCCACTGCGCTGCCCACCCCGGACCACAAATGGACGGCCAGTTGCGACCTGGCGCGCGTGGATGGCAACGGCGAACAGGTGTTCGAAGGCGCCACCATGCAGTTTGTGCGCGACCAGAAGGAAGACGCCATCACCGCCGCCTGCGACGAGGCGATAGTCCAGATCGACAATATCATCGCCAACCCGCTGGTGCGGATGGCCTGATGCCGCGCGCTGGCGGCTTGTGATACCATAGCCACATGACCGTCCTGTTAAGATCATTCGTCGTTTGGCTGATGCTGCTGGCGCTCCCGTACCAGGGATACGCAGCGGCACAGATGATGCTGTGCGTCGCGCCCGCGGCCAGCAGCGCGGCGGATGCCGCGAACATGGTCATGCCGGCCGGCCCGCACGATCACGCGGCCATGATGGCCGCGCAAGCCAAGGCTGGTCATGATGCGCATGACGGCGCCTCCACCCACACCAGCATGAAGTGCAACGGCTCCGCATGTTGCGCGGCCGTGGCGCCGGCGCTGGCGCTGGACGTGGCTGCGGCCACGCCATTGCCTGCTCGCGCGATTGCCTTCTACTCCGATTTCCTCCCCGCGGTCGACCTGGCCCACCCCGAACGTCCCCCTCAAGGCCGCAACGCCTGATCACACGACAGCGCCGCGCGTTGCCCGCGCGGGCTGGGTATTTCACAACGATTCTTGAGGTAAGAGGACATGACTTCCCTGTACAAACTCGCCGGTGGCGCCAGTTTGCTGGTGCTGCTGGGTGGTTGCGCGTCGCTGTCCGGCGATGCCGGCTTTGGCGCGGCGGCGGCCGTGAGCGAACAGCGCACCGGCGCGCCCGCCAGCGTGGCCGGCCATCTGCCGCGCAATGAGGACGACGCGCGCGCGCTGGCCGCGGTCGTCGGCAAAAAACTCGAACAGCCTTTGGCCGCCGACGACGCGGTGCAGATTGCGCTGCTGAATAACCGTGGCCTGCAGGCGACCTACTGGACGCTGGGCGTGGCCGAAGCGGACCTGGTGCAGGCCGGACGCCTGCAAAATCCGGTGCTGGACTTCAAGCGCAGCCACGGCGGCGGCGAGGTTGGCATCGAACGCACGCTGACCTTCAATCTGGTCGGCCTGATGACCGCACCGATGGCCAGCCGCATCGAAGGCCGGCGCTTTGCGCAAACCAGGCTGCTGGTGGCCAACGAAGCGCTGAAGGTGGCCGCCGACACGCGCCGCGCGTGGGTGGAGGCGGTGGCATCGACCCAGATCGCCGACTACGCCAGGCAGGTGGAAGAGTCGGCGCAGGCCAGCGCAGAACTGGCGGAGCGCATGCGCAAGGCCGGCAACTGGAGCGCGCTGGATATGGCGCGCGAACAGGCCTACCACGCGCAGACGCTGGCCGATGTCACGCACACGCAAAAGGCCGCCGTGGCCGCGCGCGAAAAGCTGACCCGCCTGCTGGGCCTGAGCGGCGAACAGGCGGCGTCCTACCGCTTGCCGGATCATCTGCCCGATTTGCCCGCGGCGCCGCGCGAACTGGCGGACGTCGAACAGACCGCCGTCAACGAGCGGCTGGACATTCAGGCAGCAAGGCTGGATACCGAGCAGACCGCGTCCACGCTGGGCCTGACGCGCACCACGCGGTTCATCAATGTGCTGGACCTGGGCGCGGTGCGCAACACCGAGGGCCCGGCCGCCACGCGCGGCTACGAGCTGACGCTGGAAATTCCGCTGTTCGACTGGGGCTCGGCGCGGGTTGCGCGCGCGGAGGCCACGTATATGCAATCGGTGAACCAACTGGCGCAGGCGGCGGTGCATGCGCGCAGCGAGGCGCGCGAGAGTTATGCGGACTACCGCGCGTCGTATGAACTGGCGCGCCACTACCGCGATCAGGTGCTGCCGCTGCGCAAGCAGATCGCCGACGAAACGCTGTTGCGCTACAACGGCATGCTGATGAGCGTCTTTGAGTTGCTGGCCGATGCGCGCGAACAAGCCACGGCAGTCAGCGGCTACATCGGCGCGCTGCGTGATTACTGGGCCGCCGACGCCACGCTGGAGGCCGCGCTGGGCGGCCGTCTGTCCACGAACAAAGGAGTACAACCATGACCGACCGCAGATCCTTTTTGACCGGCGCGGCCACACTGCTGGGCGCCGGCATGGTGAGCAAGGCCGGCGCGGCCTCGTTGCCGGAAGCGCCGGTGCAATCGTCGGCCGCCACGCAGGCGCCGCTGGCGCCGCCGAATGGCCGCCCTTACAACCCGGTCGTCACGCTGAATGGCTGGACGCTGCCATGGCGGATGAAGGAGGGCGTCAAGGAGTTTCATCTGGTGGCCGAACCGGTGGTGCGCGAGATCGCGCCCGGCATGAGCGCCAACCTGTGGGGCTATAACGGCCAGAGTCCCGGCCCGACCATCGAGGTGGTGGAGGGCGACCGGGTGCGCATCTTCGTCACCAACAAGCTGCCGGAGCATACCAGCGTGCATTGGCACGGCCAGCGTCTGCCCAACGGCATGGATGGCGTGACGGGCCTGACGCAGCCTGGCATCCCGCCGGGGAAGACGTTTGTGTACGAGTTTGTGGCCAGGCATGCGGGCACCTTCATGTACCACCCGCATGCGGATGAGATGGCGCAGATGGCGATGGGCATGATGGGTTTCTGGGTCACGCATCCGCGCGATCCCAAGCTGCATGCGGTGGACCGCGATTTCGTGTTCCTGCTGAATGCCTACGATATCGATCCGGGCAGCTACACGCCCAGGGTCAACACGATGACGGACTTTAATCTGTGGACCTTCAACAGCCGCGCCTTCCCCGGCATCGATCCGATGGTGGCGCGCAAGGATGACCGGGTACGCATCCGCGTCGGCAATCTGACCATGACCAATCATCCGGTGCATCTGCATGGCCATACGTTCGAGGTGGCGGGGACGGATGGCGGCTGGGTGCGGCCGTCGGCGCGCTGGCCGGAGGTGACCACCGATATCGCGGTGGGGCAGATGCGGGCGATCGAGTTTGTCGCCGATGCGCCGGGGGATTGGGCCTTCCACTGCCACAAGTCGCATCACACGATGAACGCGATGGGGCATTCGGTGCCGACCATGATCGGCGTCGATCACAGTGGCGTGGCGGAGAAGATCAACAACCTGGTGCCGGGCTATATGGTCATGGGCGACAAGGGCGGGTCGATGGGGGGCATGCAGATGCCGCTGCCGGAGAATACGCTGCCGATGATGGCGGGGGAGGGGCCGTTTGGCGGATTGGATATGGGCGGCATGTTCACGGTGCTGAAGGTGAGGGAAGGGCTGGCGCGGAACGATTACAAGGATCCGGGCTGGTACAAGCATCCGTCCGGCACCGTGGCGCGTGAGTGGACTGGCGACGTGCCGGAAGCGCCCCGCGCGCCGGGTGCGCCGCCGTCCAGGCCATCAGAGGCGATGGACGTGAAGCGGGACGGTGATATGCACCACCATCACTGAATGGTCGCGCGTTTTCGTCGCACGCCAATGTCCGAGCCCGGGATTTGATCCATCGCGGTGGATTTGCTAGTATCGCAAGATCTATGAAGCCACCCCGCTACCCTGAACAAATCCTGCTCCTGCCCTATGTCGGCAAGTGGACTGTGCTCGCCGGGCTGATTGCGGTGCTGAGCGGCACGGCGTCGGCGTTTTTTCTGTTTGCGCTGGACTCCGCGACGCACTGGCGCGAAACGCATGCGTGGATCATCTGGCTGCTGCCGCTGGCCGGCTTCGCGGTCGGCTGGATTTACCTGAAGGTGGGCAGCAGTGTCGAAGCGGGCAACAACCTGCTGCTCGATGAAATCCATGATCCGCAAAAGGTCGTGCCGCTGCGCATGGCGCCGCTGGTGTTGTTCGGCACCGTGGTGTCGCACTGGTTCGGTGCTTCGGTGGGGCGGGAGGGCACGGCGGTGCAGATGGGCGGTACGCTGGCCGACCAGTTGACGCACGTGTTCCGCCTGCGTCACAGCGAGCGGCGCATTGTGCTGATGGCCGGCATCAGCGCCGGTTTCGCGTCGGTCTTCGGCACGCCGCTGGCCGGCGCCATCTTCGGACTGGAGGTGCTGGCCATTGGCCGCCTGCGCTACGACGCCATCTTTCCCTGCATGGTGGCCGCCATCGCCGCCGACCAGGTGGGCATGGCGTGGGGAGTGCATCACACGCATTACCCGATGGACGCCATGGCGCCGATGACTTTCTGGAGCGTGCTGGCGGTGCTGGTGGCGGGCGTTGTGTTTGGCCTGGTCGGCATGGCCTTCGCCAAAACCACGCATGCCGCATCGGCCTTCATGAAGCGTCGTATCGGCTACGCGCCGCTGCGGCCGATGATCGGCGGCGCGGTGATAGCGCTGGCGGTGTGGTGGCTGGGTACGCGCTACATAGGCCTCGGCATTCCGGTCATCGTGGAAGCGTTCCAGCAGCCGGTGGCGCCCTGGGATTTCCTGGGCAAATATGTGTTCACGGTGGCGTCGCTGGGCAGTGGTTTCAAAGGCGGCGAGGTCACGCCACTGTTCTACATCGGCGCCACGCTGGGCAATGCGCTGGCGCCGTTGCTGCACCTGCCGTTCGCGCTGCTGGCGGGACTGGGCTTCGTGGCGGTGTTTGCCGGCGCCGCCAACACGCCGCTGGCGTCCACCATCATGGCGATCGAATTATTCGGCCCGCAGATCGGGCCCTACGCGGCGCTGGCCTGCGTGGCGGCGTACCTGTTTTCCGGCCATTGCGGCATCTACCGCTCGCAGCGCGTCGGGCTGCGCAAGCACCGCTTGCCGCCGGTGGCGCGCGACCGGCAGCCGCCGTTATCGTAGGCGGGCGATCAGATTCTGTGCATCGAAGGGCGCGCGCACCTTGATGTCGTTATCGAAGTAGCAGTAGATGTCGCGGCTGGCGCGGCGCGGCGGCTCTTGGTCGCTGACGCGTTTCGCGTCCGCCGGCTGGCCGCCGGCGGACCAGGCGCGGATGCGTGCCGCCCAGCCGTCCAGCGCGGCATCGTCGTAGCCGCTGGCGTAGAGCTCTTCCGCGCCGTGCAGGCGCAGATACATGAAGTCCGCCGTCACGTCCTCGTAGTCCGGCCATTTGCCGGCGGTGTCGGCCACCACTAGCGCCACCTTGTACTTGCGCAGCAACGCGACGAATGCCGGATCGTTGAAACTCTCGTGGCGGATTTCCAGCGCGTGGCGCAGCTTGTGATTGGCGTCGATGTCGAGCGCCACGCGGCCGTTCATGCGCGGTTCGTGCCGGCGCGCCAGCGTTTGCGCCGCGCGCAGATCGCGCGGCAGCAGCTGGAAGAAGTGTTCCAGCCGCTCGGCGTCGAAGCGGAAATTGGGCGGCAGTTGCCAGAGAAACGGGCCAAGCTTTTCGCGCAGATTGAAGACGCCGGACGCCATCACGTTGGCCAGCGCGGGCTCGATGCCTTCGCCCAGCCGCAGGATGTGGGTCAGATAGCGGTTGCCTTTGTGGCTGAACACAAAGCCCGGCGGCGTGGCCTCGTACCAGGCCGTGTAGCTCGACGGCCGCTGCAGCGAGTAGAACGACCCGTTGAGCTCAATGGTCGGCAGCGCGCGCGCAGCGAATTCCAGCTCGCGCGCCTGCGCCAGGTCCGGCGGATAAAACACGCCGCGCCAAGGCCGGTAACGCCAGCCGGAGATGCCGATGTAGATTTTGCCCATGCGCCGACTATAGCCACATCCGGCAGGGGCGGTCGCCACGTTAATGTTGTCTGGCAGTTATGCAGAGTTCATGTCATAATATCGGGCTGTTTGGGCTCCGATGGTGAAATTGGTAGACACTGCAGACTTAAAATCTGCCGCCGCAAGGCGTGCCGGTTCGATTCCGGCTCGGAGCACCATCATGCCACCCCGCCATCCGGAGCGGTCCTTTGACCGTGCGGCCGGCATGCTACCATTGCATATTCTTGATAGCGGGTTAACACATGGCGTCTGAAAAAGTGGTAAAGCTGGGATTGGTGGCGGCGATGGTCGCCGTCGTGTTGGGCGTGGCTGGCTACGTGGTGGTGTTCTGGCATAACTACCAGGGCTGCCAGCAACTGGAGGCGGAGGCTGCGCGCAACGGCAAGCCGATGTCCTGCGGCGATATCAAGGCGGCCGCCAAAGCCGCCGCCAAGGCGCAGAACGCGCGCTAGGCGTTTTCCACCAATCTGAATCCGGCCCACGACAGCGTGGTGATTTCCATGACCAGCACCGCCGGCCCCTCCTGAATGGTACCGGCCAGGCGG
Source organism: Duganella sp. 1224 (assembly GCF_013408245.1). Classification (GTDB taxonomy): domain Bacteria; phylum Pseudomonadota; class Gammaproteobacteria; order Burkholderiales; family Burkholderiaceae_D; genus Rugamonas. The sequence continues at coordinate 1,917,542 of NZ_JACBYS010000001.1, read as the reverse complement.
TAGACGGCGTCGCGCACTTCGTTGATGGTTTCGTTGCCGCTGTAGCAGAACTCCCCCTCCGGCAGGTAGTAGCCCTGGCCATCGTCCGCCTTGATGGCGCCGGCGATGTTGTACTTCGCTAGTTCGGCCCGCAGGCGCTCGTGGGTGTCGCCGTGGGCGGCGGCGTAGGATACGCGGATGATGTAGTTGACCATGTTAATTCCCTGTTATCGATCCCGCATCATGGCATAAAAAAACGCGCCGTAGCGCGTTTTCCATGCTCAGCCCTGACCTTAGCCCTGACGGCGCCGGCGGCGCGCCAGCATGCCGACCGCACCCAGGCCGGCCAGCATCATGGCGTAGGTTTCCGGTTCCGGCACGGCGGTCACTGCGGACACCGCGTGCGTCGTGAAGGTGGTGTAGTTGCCATATTCGTTGGTGGTGTACTGCTGTCCCGCCGGCGGGGTCGAGTAGCCGTAGTAGCTGGAGATGCCGACCGTGTTCGTGCCCAGCGAAACATTGCCCAGCGTCAGACTGAAGTGGGCGGTGCTGCCTTGCTGGTAGACCGACTCGGTGTACTGACCCCAGAAAGTATAGGTGTAATAGCCGGCCGGGGCGGTCATGTTCTGGCTGCCGTTGCCGCGCAGATCCAGGCTCGGCGCGGCGCCGGTGCTCCAGTAGCCCGGGCTGCCGACGTACGGCGTGGGCGCGGTCGCGCTCAGGATGGTGGCGCCGTTCGGAATGTAGACGGTGAAGCCGTCGAGACCGGTCTGCGTGCCGACGTAGCCCTGGCCGACGTTGGTGACCGCGTAGTTGAACACATACTGGTTGGTTTGGCCCGCCACGGCGGTGGCCGATGATTGCAGGGTGTATTGGCCGGTCAGGTCGGTGACGGTGGCGCCGGCAAGGTGGCTGAACGCGGCGAGCACGCCAGCGGTGGCCAGTTTGAGAGACATTTTTGCAATCATGTTATTTCTCCAAAGAATTAATATTTACTTCTATGCATCAAAGGTAACATGAATGCAGATTAATGTCATTTCTAAATTGAAATTCCCGTTGTAAATCTGCAAAAGAAAAGCCCCGAGCAGACGGAACCTGTCGGGGCTTTGGGTCAATTGGCGGAGAAAGCACGTTTGACTGGCGAGCATCTTAATATGGCTTTCTTAAAATTGCCTTAGTCGCCATGTTGCAAGTTGATGCTGTTGGCCGAAGGCAGGATGGTGTAGCATGCTGGACGGCGTTTGGGCGGGTCCCGGCGCCGGTACTTCAAGGATAGATATGCAAATCAAAATTAATGACGTGCTGCGCTCGTACATCGAGCCGCTGACTGAAAGTGAATATCAAGCGCTGGAGCGCAGCATCCTGACCGAAGGCTGCCGCGACGCGCTGGTGCTGTGGGAAGACGTGCTGGTGGACGGCCACAACCGCTATCAGATCTGCCAGCAGCACGGCATTCCGTTCAAGGTGACGGAGAACACCAGCTTCCGCAACATCGAGGACGTGAAGCTGTGGATGATCGATAACAACCTGGGCCGCCGCAGTATCTCCGATTACCAGCGCGGCGTGCTGGCGCTGCGCAAGAAGGAAATCATGACCGCGCGCGCGCTGGAGATGGCCGCCGAGGCGGCCGCCGAAGACGCCAAGATCGCGCCGCCGGAAGGCGAGGACGCGCCGAAAAAGCCGGCTGCCATGCCGCTGGTGTCGCGCGAGGAAATCGCCCGCGCCGCGCGCCTGAGTACCGCCACCATCGGCCAGATCGAAAAGATCCAGAAGACCGCCACGCCGGAGCTGGTAGAGGCGGTGCGCGCCGGCACCATCTCGATCAACGCCGCGGCCACGGTGGCGTCGCTGCCGGAAGAGCAGCAACTGGCGGCGGTGGCTGGCGGCAAGAAGGAGTTGCAGAAGGCGGCCAAGGAAGTGCGCGAGCTGCGCGCCGCCTCGCGGCCGGCCAAGGAGTCGAAAGAGACCAGGCCGGCGATCGACTACGGCGATGTGCCCACCGACGTCGCCGAGCTGCGCGCCGAGAACATCGCGCTGCGCGAGAAGAACGCCGCGCTGCTGGAGGAGATCACGGTCCTGCAGCGCCGCATTTCGGAACTGGTCAGCGCCTGATGATGACCCGCGCTCCGTTGGCTTTCCTGTGTGCCGCGTCGGTGAGCGCGGCGGTGGCGGCGCCGGCCGCCGTTCCAGCAACCGAGACCGCGCGCCTGAAGGCCGCCGCCCAGCGCGTGACCATTTTGCGCGACAAGTGGGGCATCCCGCACGTCTACGGCAAGACCGACGCCGACGCGGTGTTTGGCCTGGTCTACGCGCAGGCCGAGGATGACTTCCCGCGCGTGGAGCTGAACTTCATCAACGCCATGGGCCGGCTGGCCGAGGTGGAGGGCGAGGCGGAGCTGTATAAAGACCTGCGCATGAAGCTCTTCATCAACCCGGAGGACCTGAAGCGCCAGTATGTACAGGCGCCGGCGTGGCTACAGAAGCTGATGAACGCCTGGGCCGATGGCCTGAACTACTACCTGCAAACGCACCCGGACGTGAAGCCGGCGCTGCTGACGCACTTCGAGCCGTGGATGGCGCTCAGCTTCAGCGAGGGCAGCATCGGCGGCGATATCGAAACCATCGACATCAAGCAGTTGCAGGCGCTGTACGCGGATGGCGCCAAATTGCCGCTGATGCCGCCGGTGCTGATGTCGGCCGGCGACGGCATCGATCCCGACAAGGAACCGGGCGGCTCGAACGGCTTCGCCATCGCGCCGGCGCTGACGAAGAACAAGCACGCGCTGTTGATGATCAACCCGCACACCTCGTTCTACTTCCGTCCCGAAGTGGCGGTGCACAGCGAGGAGGGCCTGAACGCGTACGGGGCCGTGACCTGGGGCCAGTTCTTCGTCTACCAGGGTTTTAACGACCGTATCGGCTGGATGCATACGTCCGGCGGCGGCGACGTGATCGACGAGTACCTGGAAACCATCACGGAAAAGGACGGCCAGTTCTTCTACCAGTACGGCAACGAACAGCGCCCGCTGAAGGCGGTCGATATCACGCTGCCGTACAAGATCAGGGACGGCATGGCCAGCAAGACGGTGCGCGTCTACTACAGCCACCACGGCCCGATCGTGCGCGCCAAGGACGACAAGTGGGTCGCGGTGCGCCTGATGAACGAGCCGTTGAAGGCGCTGACGCAGTCCTTCACCCGCACCAAGGCACGCAATTACAAGGCGTTCTACAAGTCGATGGCGCTGCGCACCAATTCGTCCAATAACACCGTGTACGCGGACGCCGACGGCAATATCGCTTACTTCCACGGGAACTTCATCCCGCGCCGCGATCCCCGGTTCGACTGGAAGCATCCGGTGGACGGCAGCGACCCGGCCACCGAGTGGCAAGGGCTGCACGAGGTGAAGGAAACCATCACGCTGTTCAATCCAAAGAACGGCTGGATCCAGAACACCAACAACTGGCCGTTCACGGCGGCCGGCGCCTACAGCCCGAAGGTCAAGGATTATCCGGCGTATATGTCGATGAATCCCGAGAACCCGCGTGGCATCCACGCCGTGCGCGTACTGGAAAACAAGAAGGACTTCACGATCGACAGCCTGATCGCCGCCGCGTACGACAATCAGCTGCCGGCCTTTGAACCCTTGCTGCCGCAACTGTTTGCCGCGTACGACGCGCTGCCGGCGGACGATCCGCGCAAGGCCGCGCTGGCGCCGCAGATCCAGGCGCTGCGCGGCTGGGACATGCGCTACACACTGGCGTCGACGGCCACTTCGCTGGCGATCTACTGGGCGCAGGATTTGTGGACCACGTATCAGCCGGCCGCCAAGGCGAAAGAAGTGCAGGTGCTGGACTATATTCACGCCGCGATCACGCCGCAGCAGCGGCTGGAGGCGCTGGAGCGCGCGACCGCGAAGTTGACGGCGGATTTCGGCAGCTGGCAGACGCCGTGGGGCGAGATCAATCGCTTCCAGCGCCTGACCGGGGATATCGTGCAGCCATTCGACGACAGCAAACCGAGTCTGCCGGTGCCATTCGCCTCGGCCAACTGGGGATCGCTGGCGGCGTATGGCATGACGTCGAAGCAGAAGACCAGGCGCATCTACGGCGAGCGTGGCAACAGCTTTGTGGCGGCGGTGGAGTTCGGGCCGCGCATCAAGGCGCGCAGCATACTGGCGGGCGGGGAGAGCGGCAATCCGGCGTCGCCGCACTTCAACGACCAGGCGGCGATGTATGCGCGCGGGGAGTTCAAGGAGGTGTTGTTCTATCGGGGTGACGTGGAAAAAAACCTCGAACGCAAATACCATCCTGGCGAGTAGGCTTTCACCCCAAACGGAAGGGGTCTGACCCCGTACGGGGTCAGACCCCGGCGCGGCGGTGTGCGGGGTTCGCCGGTGCCGTCAAGGCTGGGGGTATACCACCGGCTCCGGATGCTCCACCTCCGACACCCTGACCCACTGCAAATTCTCCACCTTGTTGTTGCGCACATTGCCGTCGCGGTGACGCACCGCCGGCAGCTTGTTCGGATTCGGCAGGAACACCTCCGCCACCAGATCGTGCACGTAAAACTCCCCGGTGCGCGTGCCGCCGCGCAGCTTCACTTTCAACCCTTCCGGATACAGCGTCGGCTTGATGGCGGTGACCTTGGCGCCGGCCGCCAGCAGCACCCGGCCGTCCTTCGAGACCTTGTAATAGTCGCTGCCGACCACCGGTTTGGCGTCGGCCACCAGTATCGAATACGCGAAGCCCAGGGCCAGCACGGCGATGATGATAAGGATGAGATAAGTCATGCGCCGAATCTTAGCAGTTAAATCGCGTCAAGCGAACGGCGAATATCGGCCTTTAAATCCCCTAAATCTTCAATTCCCACCGACAGCCGGATCAGGCCATCGCCGATGCCCAGCGCCGCCCGCTGCGCCGCCGGGATGGAGGCGTGCGTCATCAGCGCCGGGTGTTCGATCAGGCTCTCGACGCCACCCAGGCTCTCGGCCAGCGCGAACACCTGGCAGCTTTCGAGGAAGCGGCGCGCGCCCGGCAGGTCGGTATCCAGGTCGATCGAGATGATGCCGCCGAAACCCTGCATCTGGCGTGTGGCCAGCGCGTGCTGCGGATGCGATGCCAGCCCCGGATAGAACACCTTGCGCACTTCCTTCTGCTGCTCCAGCCACTGCGCCAGTGCCAGCGCGCTGGCGCAGTGGCGCTCCATGCGGATGGCCAGCGTCTTCACGCCGCGCAGCGCCAGGAAGCTGTCGAATGGACCGGCGATGGCGCCGACGGAATTCTGCAGGAAGGCCAGCTGCTCGCGCCATGCCTGCTGCCGCTCCTCGCCGCCCACCACGGCGATGCCGCCGATAATGTCCGAGTGGCCGTTCAGGTACTTGGTGGCCGAGTGCACCACGATGTCGAAACCATGTTCCAGCGGACGCTGGACGATGGGGCTGGCGAAGGTGTTGTCGGCCACCGCGATGATGCCGCGTTCGCGGCAGATCTGCGCGATGGCCTGCAGGTCGGCCAGCTTGAGCATCGGATTGGTCGGCGTCTCGACCCACACCATTTTCGTCTCCGGCCTGAGGGCGGCCAGCAGGTTCTCGGGCTTGGTCAGGTCGACGTAGGTGAAATCGTGGCCGGCGCTGCGGCGGCGCACCCGTTCGAACAGGCGGTAGGTGCCGCCGTACATGTCGTCGCCGGCGATGATGTGCGAGCCGGCGTCGGCCAGCTCCAGCACCGTCGATATCGCCGCCAGGCCGGAGGCGAAGGCAAAGCCTTGCGCGCCGCTTTCCAGGTCGGCCACGCAGCGCTCCAGCGCCCAGCGGGTGGGATTGTGCGAGCGGCCGTAGTCCAGGCCCTTGTGCACGCCCGGACTGTCCTGCACGAAGGTGGAGGTGGCGTAAATCGGCGGCATGATGGCGCCGGTCGATGGATCGGGCGATTGGCCGGCGTGGATCACGCGCGTGGCCAGGGCAGCTTTGTGGTCGCTCAAGATAAAGTCCTTCGCAGATGGTTAAGCAGGTCGTAACGGGTAATCAGGCCGTAGAAGGTGTCGCCGTCGGCCACCACGGCGGTCAGGCCGCGGTCGAGGATGTCACGCAGCGCGTGCAGATCGGCCGAGGGCTTGAGGAGTTCCAGCCGTTTGGTCATGGTGCTGCCGACCTGCTGGTTGAAGCGCTCCGGCTCCGTGCCAACGGTCAGCAGCAGGTCGGATTCGTCGATGATGCCGGCCAGGTGGCCGCGTTCCAGCACCGGCAGCTGCGCCACGTCGGCGGCGCGCATGCGGTTGAAGGCGATCATCAGCGTGTCCGCCGGCGTGACGCTGATGACTTCTCCGGCGTCGAAGCGGCGGCCGATCAGGTCGCGCAGGTCGTTGTGGCGCGGGCGCTCCAGCAGGCCCTGGTCGCGCATCCAGCCATCGTTGTAGACCTTGGACAGGTAGCGGGTGCCGGTGTCGCACACCAGCGTGACCACGCGCTTGGGCGTGGTCTGTTCACGGCAATAGCGCAGCGCGGCGGCCAGAAGGGTGCCGGTGGACGAGCCGCCCGGAATGCCTTCCTCCTTCAGCAGGGCGCGCGCGGTGGCGAAGCTCTCCACGTCGGGAATGGTGTAGGCTTTTTTCACGCCGCTCATGTCGGCGATGGCGGGGATGAAGTCCTCGCCGATGCCTTCCACCGCCCACGAGCCGCTGGTTTCGGCGACTTTGCCGGTGGCGATGTACTCGGCCAGGATGGAGCCGGCCGGATCGGCCAGGATGAAGTCGACGTGCGGCGCCACTTTGCGGAAGTAGCGCGTCAGGCCGGTCAGCGTGCCGGACGAGCCGACGCCGACCACGATGGCGTCGACATCGCGGCCCATCTGCTCCCAGATTTCCGGGCCGGTGGTGGTTTCGTGCGCGAGCGGATTGGCGGGATTGTTGAACTGGTCCGCGAACCAGGCGCCCGGCATTTCGGCGGCCAGGCGGGCGGCGTAATCCTGGTAATACTCGGGGTGGCCCTTGCCGACGTCGGAACGGGTGGTGCGCACTTCGGCGCCCAGCGCCTTCAGGTGCAGCACTTTTTCAGTGGACATCTTGTCGGGGACGACCAGCAGCACGCGGTAGCCTTTCAGCCGTCCGACCAGCGCCAGTCCGAGGCCGGTGTTGCCGGCCGTGGCTTCGATGATGGTGCCGCCGGGCTGGAGCAGGCCCTCGGCTTCGGCCGCTTCGATCATGGCCAGACCGATACGGTCCTTGATCGAACCGCCGGGGTTTTGCGATTCCAGTTTGAGGAATAATTGGCAAGGACCGGTATCGAGGCGGGTGACCTCGGCGAGCGGCGTCTTGCCAATCAGGCTGAACAGTGCAGGTTGGCGCATACGTTCTCCTTTGGCATGATTGCCAAGTATGCGCCATTTCCGGCAACGCTGCTGTCTCTCAGAAGGGCGGCTCAGCCCAGCAGGTCGGCCGATTCAGTGGCCGAGTTCGGATGGGCTTTGCGGTAGGCGGCCAGTTCGGCTTTCACCTGGGCGCGGGTTTTCGACGCCACGGCGGTTTGTTCCACCGAGGTGTCCGGATATTGTTCGCCGGTGCGGATTTCGCCCAGCTTGATGGCTTCCCGGGTTTCGGCCTGCACCTGGGCGCGGGTCTTGGTCGAGACGAAGCCGGTGTAGCCGGAATATTCGTCGGCGGAGGCGGCGCCAGCGGCGGTGGCGAACAGGGCGGTCAGGGACAGGGCGATGGCAATGTTTTTCATGATAAAGCTCCTTCTTAAGCTGTTTTTAAGTTTGCGCTATTTAAGCGCGTGCGATGCATGAGGCGATTATGCGCGCGGCGGCTGCCGTCCGACACTTCCGAATGGATAGGGCGGTGGCCAACAGGTATAATCGCCGGCTTCAAAAGCACATCCCAATAGAAGGCTGAAGTGGCAAAACTCTATTTCCGATACTCTGCGATGAACGCGGGCAAATCCACCGCCATGCTGCAGGTGGCGCATAACTACGAGGAGCAGGGCCAGCAGGTGCGGCTGTTCACCGCCGCGATCGACGACCGCTATGGCGTCGGCAAGGTGACGTCGCGGCTGGGGCCGCAGCGCGAAACGGAGGTGTTCGACGCCAACACCGACTTCCTGGCCATCATCGACCAGAAAATCGCCTGCCTGCTGATCGACGAGGCGCAGTTTCTGGGCAAGGAGCAGGTCAAGCAGCTGCACCAGCTGGCGCAGGTGCGCGGCATTCCGGTGATCACCTACGGCCTGCGCTCGGACTTTCGCGGCGAGCCGTTCCCCGGCTCGGCCTACCTGCTGGCGCTGGCCGACGACATCGAGGAAATCAAGAACATCTGCACCTGCGGCAAGAAGGCGACGATGAATATCCGCGTTGACGAACACGGCAAGCGCATCAAGGAAGGCGAGCAAATCAGCATCGGCGGCAACGAAAGCTACCGCCAGGCCTGCGGCCGCTGCTTCTACAGCGAAACCCACTGAGCATGGCCGGCCTGCGCGTCAAGGCGGCGGCGCTGGCGACGGTGTGCGCCGCGCTGAGCGGCCTGTCGCCGGCCCGCGCCGCAGACGCGCTGGCGGCCTGCCGCCTGCCGGAACTGGGATTGCGCGGCGACGTCGGCCTGGGCTTCCCGCGCAATCCCTCCCGGCTGAAAACCGTGGGAGCACTGCGTTTCCGCGTCCTGTTTGTGGACTTTGTCGACGCGCCGGCCACCATGCCGCCGCAGAAGGTGCTGGAGCTGGTCTCGCCGCGCGCGGAGCAGTTCTTCAGTGCGGTATCGTATGGCCGTCTCAGGCTGACGTTCCAGGTGAGCCCGCAATGGATACGCATGCGCAAGCCGGTGGCAGACTATCATTTCCAGCGCGGTGCGACGTTCGACGCTCACCGGGCTTATCTGCAAGAAGCCATCAACCTCGCCGGTCCCGGCATCGATTATTCCGACAGCGACGCCATCCTGGTGATCGCCAATCCCGAGGCCAAGGCCATTGACTGGGGGCCGGCGTTCACCGCGTCGCCTGGCTTTGGCGTGGTCGCCGGCGGGCGCGAGTTTCTCAACGGCGCGACCTCCGGCAGTGATCTGACCATCCTGCGCGGCGGCTGGTTTGTGCATGAGATTGGCCATGCCCTGTCGTTGGTGGATCTGGCCGGACCGCTACCGTCCAATCAGCGATGGCACACCTACGTCGGCCAGTTCAGCGTGATGGGCGAGCCGGAAGGAAGGGCGCCCGGCTATCTCGGCTGGGAACGCTGGCAACTGGGCTGGCTGGACGACGCGCAGATCGCGTGCGGCACCGAGCCGCGCAGCACGGTGCGGTTGACGCCGATCGAACGCGCCGGCGGCGTCAAGCTGGCGCTGATGCCGACCGGGCCGCACACGGCGGTGGTGGCGGAAAGCCGCCGCGCCGAGGCGGAGGATGGCGCCATGCCGCGCAACGGCGTGCTGGTCTACACGGTGGACACCGCGCTGACCTCGCACCAAGGTCCGGTCCGTGTGCAGCCCGTCGACGACACGGACGAGCATCACTGGCAGTCCCTATTGCAGGCCGGGCAGTCGATCCAGGCGGCAGGCGTGCGGGTGCGCGTGATGCACAGCGATGTCGATGGCGATACGGTGGACCTTATTCGTCAGCCTTGAGGCAGGGCAGAAATCCCGACAGGTAGAAGGCGCCCACCAGCGCGCCCGGCACCACGATCATGTGCACCAGCCGCTGCACCGAAGGATCCGCGATGTGCACCATGGCCAGCAGCGTGCGCGCGACAAAAGCGCCGGCCAGAAACGCCAGCGCCAGGCGCAGCAATTCTTTGTTACGTTTGCTCATCTTTTTCAACGGTCATTAGCGTTGCCACCAGCATACTACAAACCAGCGCGGCCAAGCTGGTACACTCTGCGGTATGGCGATACCTCTCAACGACTTGCCCGCGCTGGACAACCGGCACGTCAAAACCAGCACCGACGATGTGCTGGTGGACCGCGTTGTTCCCGGCGAACTGCTGGTGATTTCCTTTGGCTTCGTGTCGTGGGACAAGCGGCCGGACTTCGATTTTTACGGCCGGCTGAAAAAGCTGGAACAGTTCAGCGGCCGTCACGTCAACAAGATCCTGGTACGCGATTCCGGCAACAGCTGGTATCACCGGACAATCGGCGGCCTGGGCACGCATCCGGACGAAACGGCCGAGAGCCTGCGCGCGCTGATGCGCGAGATCCGCCCCCGCAAGGTCGTCACGATTGGGCAATCGATGGGCGCATATGCGGCGCTGATGTACGGCATGCTGCTGGACGCGCAGCAGGTCATCGCCTTCGGCCCGCTGTCCTTCCTCGATCCGGCGCAGGCGCTGCTGTACCACGAGCGCCGCTGGCTGACGGTGATGCGCGACCTCGCCACCAGTCCGCCGCCGTCGCGCTACGACGATCTGCTGGCGCTGGGCCGCACGCGCGCCAGGCTGCCGGAGATGCACATCCTGTTCGGCACCAAGCCGGACCTGGAAGGCGGCACCGAATCGGTCAACCTGGACGCCATGCACGCGCACCGCCTGGCGGCACTGGGACACTGCACGCTATACCCGTTCCCATATTCCGGCCACCTGGTGGTGCAGCATCTGATCGACACCAAGCGCATCAACGCCTTGCTGGCGAAAATCATCGCCGGCATCACGCTGGAAGAAGAAGCGCGCGAACTGACGCCGGACTGGCAGGACTGGATCGCCGAAAACCTGCGGCTGGGCGCCGTGCCCGAGGAGTTGGTGGACATCCTCCAGCAGCACGGCTTTTCGCGCGCCATCAGCCTGCGGGCCGTGGCGCGGGACGGTGCAGATTAAATCTTGCGCATCACCGGCGTCTTGAATTCAAAACGCTTGATCTCGCCCACCATCAAAAGGTAGCACAGGATGGTGACCACGGCGTTGGCGCCGACGAACACCAGCGCGCCGGCGAACGAGCCGGTCTGCTCGAGGATATAGCCGATCACGATCGGCGTGGTAATGCCGGCGGTGTTGCCGAAGGTGTTGAACAGCGCGCCGCTCATGCCGCCCGCTTCCTTCGGCGAGGTGTCCGCCACCACCGCCCAGCCCAACGCGCCGATGCCCTTGCCGAAGAAGGCCAGCGACATCACGGTGATCACCAGCCAGTCGGCATCGACATAATTGCAGACGATCATGGTGGTCGACAGCAGCATGCCGCACACGATCGGCGTCTTGCGCGCGGTCGACAGGGATTTGCCCGATTTGATCAGGCGGTCCGAGATGACGCCGCCCAGCACGCCGCCGAGGAAGCCCGCCACCGCCGGCAGCGCGGCCACGAAGCCGGCCTTCAGGATGGTCATGTGACGCTCCTGCACCAGGTACACCGGGAACCAGGTCAGGAAGAAGTAGGTCAGCGTATTGATGCAGTACTGGCCGATGTACACGCCCAGCAGCATGCGGTTGCCGAGCAGTTGGCGGATGCAGGCCCAGGTGTCCAGCTTGGTGGTGGCGGCCGCCTTGTTCTTGCTTTCCAGATCAACCAGCGCGCCGCCGGCCGCGATGTAGGCGATTTCCGCCGCGTTGGCGCGCGGATGGTCTTTCGGGCCGTACACGGTTTTCAGCCAGATCAGCGCCATCACAATGCCCAGTCCGCCCATGACAAAGAACACGCTTTGCCAGCCGAACGAATGCACCAGCCAGCCCATGATGGGCGCGAACAGCACGGTGGCGAAGTACTGCGCCGAGTTGAAGATGGCGGCGGCGGTGCCGCGCTCGTTGGTCGGGAACCAGGCCGAGGCGATGCGCGAGTTGCCGGGGAAGGAGGGCGCTTCGGCGGCGCCGATCAGCAGGCGCAGCGTGAACAGCACGGTGACGGCGGCGGCGCCGGTGAAGAAGCCGACCCCGCCCATCAGCATGGTGAACAGCGACCACAGGAAAATGCTGAAGAAGTAGGTGATCTTGGAGCCGAAGCGGTCCAGCAGCCAGCCGCCCGGCAGCTGCGCCAGCACGTACGACCAGGCAAACGCGGAAAACACGAAGCCCATTTGCACCGGGGACAGGCCCAGCAGCTTCTTCAGCTCGGGCCCGGCGATCGCGATGGTGGCGCGGTCGGCATAATTAATGGTGGTTACAGCGAACAGGATAGCCAGAATCAACCAGCGGACGCGGCTGGCTTGCGGTTGTTGCGAGGTCATGCGGTCTCCTTACTTTTGATGCGACGATCATATCGACATATCAGACATCATACAACTACATATCGGCTTGCGCGTTGCTAGTAAACGTTTAACTTGTTGATTTATATGCACATGCTTGGCTGGCGGGGGAGCTAGGGTTGTATGATGACAAGCCTTCTTATGAATACTCTGGCATCGTTTGCACAAACAGGCGCGCGAGGGTTTAAAATAACGGGCGGAATTAACTCCATAGCACCGATCGTTTACGAGGGAATGAACATGGCAACACACAATCCAAAAATCATCTACACGCTGACTGACGAAGCCCCACTGCTGGCAACGTATTCCCTGCTGCCAATTATTAAGAAGTTCACTGCACCGGCTGGCGTCGACGTGGTTTCGAGCGACATCTCTGTCGCCGCGCGCGTGTTGGCCGAGTTCCCTGAGTTCCTGACCGACGAGCAAAAAGTCCCGAACAACCTGGCTGAACTGGGCGCGCTGACGCTCAAGCCAGAAGCCAACATCATCAAGCTGCCGAACATCTCGGCCTCGGTGGCCCAGTTGCAGGCGGCCATCCGCGAACTGCAGGGCAAGGGCTACAAGATCCCCGACTACCCGGAAGACGCCAAGACCGACGAAGAAAAAGCGCTGAAGGCCCGCTTCAGCAAGTGCATCGGTTCGGCCGTGAACCCGGTGCTGCGCGAAGGTAACTCGGACCGCCGCGCGCCAAAAGCGGTGAAAGAATACGCCCGCAAGCACCCGCACTCGATGGGCGAATGGAGCCAGGCCTCGCGCACCCACGTGTCGCACATGCACGCCGGCGACTTCTACCACGGCGAAAAGTCGATGACGCTGGACAAGCCGCGCGACGTCAAGATGGAGCTGATCACCGCCTCCGGCAAAACCATCGTGCTGAAACCTAAGGTCTCGCTGCAAGCCGGCGAAATCATCGACTCCATGTTCATGAGCAAAAAGGCGCTGCTGGCGTTCTACGAGAAGGAAATCGACGACGCCTACAAGACCGGCGTGATGTTCTCGCTGCACGTCAAGGCCACCATGATGAAGGTGTCGCACCCGATCGTGTTTGGCCACTGCGTGCGCATCTTCTACAAGGACGCGTTCGAGAAACACGCCAAGCTGTTCGAGGAACTGGGCGTGAACGTCAACAACGGCATGGTCAACCTGTACGAGAAGATCGAAAAGCTGCCAGCCTCGCAGAAGGACGAGATCCTGAAAGACCTGCACGCCTGCCACGAGCACCGTCCGAAGCTGGCCATGGTCGATTCGGCCAAGGGCATCACCAACTTCCACTCGCCGAACGACGTGATCGTTGACGCCTCGATGCCGGCCATGATCCGCATCGGCGGCAAGATGTGGGGCGCCGATGGCCGCACCGCCGACGTCAAGGCCGTGATGCCGGAATCGACCTTCGCCCGCATCTACCAGGAGATGATCAACTTCTGCAAATGGCACGGCAACTTCGACCCGACCACCATGGGCACGGTGCCGAACGTCGGCCTGATGGCGCAGCAAGCCGAAGAATACGGCTCGCACGACAAGACCTTTGAAGTGCCGGAAGGCGGCATCGCCAACATCACCGACCTGGCCACCGGCGAAGTGCTGCTGACCCAGACCGTGGAAGAAGGCGACATCTGGCGCATGTGCCAGGTCAAGGACGCGCCGATCCGCGACTGGGTCAAGCTGGCCGTGACCCGCGCCCGCAACTCCGGCATGCCGGCCGTGTTCTGGCTGGACCCATACCGTCCGCACGAAAACGAAGTGATCAAGAAGGTCCAGGTGTACCTGAAGGACCACGACACCAAGGGCCTGGACATCCAGATCATGTCGCAAGTGCGCGCCATGCGCTACACGCTGGAGCGCGTGTCGCGCGGCCTGGACACCATCTCGGTGACCGGCAACATCCTGCGCGACTACCTGACCGACCTGTTCCCGATCCTGGAACTGGGCACCTCGGCCAAGATGCTGTCGATCGTGCCGCTGATGGCCGGTGGCGGCATGTACGAGACCGGCGCCGGCGGTTCGGCACCGAAGCACGTCAAGCAGCTGGTGGAAGAGAACCACCTGCGCTGGGATTCCCTGGGCGAGTTCCTGGCGCTTGCGGTGTCGCTGGAAGAGCTGGGCATCAAGGAAGGCAACGCCAAGGCCAAGATCCTGGCCAAGACGCTGGACGAGGCCACCGGCAAGCTGCTGGACAACAGCAAGTCGCCATCGTCGCGCACCGGCGAGCTGGATAACCGTGGCAGCCACTTCTACCTGTCGCTGTACTGGGCGCAGGCGCTGGCGTCGCAGACCGAAGATGCGGAACTGGCGGCCAAGTTCGCGCCGCTGGCCAAGCAGCTGTCGGAAAACGAGACCAAGATCGTGGAAGAGCTGAACAGCGTGCAGGGCAAGGCCATGGACATCGGCGGCTACTACCAGCCGGATCCGGTCAAGACCGAGGCGGTGATGCGTCCAAGCGCCACCTTCAACGCGGCGATTGAATCGCTGTAAGACGGGGTAAATGCCGAGCGCAGCCGCGTACATGCAGTAGAAGTAGGCGGCACCCGTGTAACCCGCACACCGCTGCGGCGCAGGGTCCGACCCCGTACGGGGTCGGACCCTTTTGTTTGGGGTGCTGCTTACGTTGGCGTCAGCATCTGCCGGGCGTAGCGCAGTCCCACCCCGTAACCCCCGCCATTCTTCTCGATCACCGCGCGCGCGGCGTCGTAGGTGTCGTGCCGGGTCCAGTCGCGTTGCAGCTCCAGCAGCACCTGCAGCCAGCTGGTCATCTGCGCGCCTTTGCCCGCCATGCGCTGCAGCGCCAGATCATGGCCGGCCACCGTCAGGCCGCCGCAGGCGTCGCCCACCACGTAGCACTCATAGCCCGCCTCCAGCGCGCTCAGCACCGCGAAACTGATGCACGCCTCGGTCAGCATGCCGGAGAAGATCAGCTTCTTGCGGCCCATGGCCTCGATCGCCGCGCGCACGGTGTCGTCTTCCCACGCGTTCATGTTGCGCCGCTCCAGCACCGGATGCTCCGGCACCAGCGCGTGCAAATCGGGCAGCAGCGGGCCGCTGTACACCTTGCTGGCCGAGGTGCTGATGACGGTCGGCAGCGCGAACGCCTGCGCGGTTTCCAGCAGCGCCACCGAGTTGTTCAGCAGCGTCTGCCGCTCCATCGATTGCACGGCGAATTGCAGGCCGGCCTGCTGGTCGAGCAGCACCAGGGCGGCATTCTGGGGAGTCAATAAGTCTGGCATAAGAAGTTCTCGCAAAAAGGGGAGGATCGCAGATTGTAGGCAGGCGCCGCCACAGCGAAATCCCTTGAACTGAGCGGCCGCTTCTCTCTCATAGGGGGCAGAAAATTGACGCCGTCCCGGCGCCGTGCGAGGATGCCGCATGAGCAGCCTGTTCGAATGCAGCGCGCTGGCGCCTTCGTGGTTCTGCGACCATCGCGACATCCTGATTTACCTGGCGCCGTCCTTCCTGCTGGCGCTGCTGATCCGCGCCCTGTCGGCGCGCCATCCCTTCTTTTTCCTGTTCACGCTGGCCGGCACGATCTGCCACGAGCTGGCGCATTTTGTCGCCGGCAAGCTGACCGGGGCGCGGCCGGCGAGTTTTACCGTGATACCGCGCCGCATCGTGCGCGGCTGGGAGCTGGGATCGGTGCGGCTGACGCATGTGCGCTGGTATAACGCGGCGCCGTCGGCGCTGGCGCCGTTCGCAGTGGTGGTACTGCCGTTCCTGGTGGCCTGGTGGCGCACCCGCAGCGGCCTGCAGTTTCAGTGGCTTGATGTGGCGCTGGCGTTCGCCGTGGCGCCACAGTTTCTGGCCTGTTGGCCATCGACCACGGACTGGAAAATCTCGCTGCAGTCGTGGCCGTATTTGCTGATTGCCGGCTTGGCGTGGTGGCTGGTCAGTGCGTTGCGGTCAATGGCTTGACCGGCGCGTCCACCACCACCTTGCTGCGCACCTTGTTGGCGTCCTCGAACTCCAGCGTCAGCGGCACCTTGTCGCCATCCTTGAGCGGCTGCTTGAGCTGCAGCAGCATCAGGTGATAGCCGCCGGGCGCCAGCTTGACCGGCTGGCCGGCCGGCAGGTCCAGCGCCTGCATCTGGCGCATCTTCATCATGTCGTCGACCATTTTCATTTCGTGCACTTCAACCGCGCCGGCCAGCGGCGAGCTGACGGCCACCAGTTTGCTGGGCTGGGTCGCGGTCAGCGTCATGAAGGCGCCGGTGGCCTTTTGCGCGGCCACGGTGGCGCGCACCCACGGTTCGCCGACGGTGACTTGCGCCAGCGCGGGCAGCGCGGCCATCAGCAGCAGGGAGAGCAGTTTTTTCATTTGAACAGTCCTTTCAGGAATCCGGTTTCTTTCTTCGGGTTGAGCAGTTGACGGATATCGTCGGCGCACTGCTGGGCGGTTTCATCGTGTTTCATGGCCAGGCGGATCTTGCCGCTGGTGTCGAAGGCGTAGGTGATGGCGGTGTGGTCCATCGTGTAGGAACTGCCGCTCGGCACCTTGCGGTAGAAAATCTTGAAGTCCTTGGCGGCCTTGGCGGTCTGCTCCAGGTTGCCGCGCACGGCGACGAAGGTCGGATCGAAGGCCTTCATGTAGTCGGTCAGCAGCGGCGCGGTGTCGCGCTCCGGGTCGACGGTGACGAACACCACCTGCAACTTGTCGCCCTCGGCGCCCAGCAGGCGCTTGATCTCGACGGCGCGGGCGAGCGCGGTCGGGCAGACATCCGGGCATTGGGTGAAGCCGAAGAACAGCAGCACGATCTTGCCCTTGAAGTCGCGCAGCGCGGCGGGTTTGCCGTTGGTGTAGAACAGCTGGTAGTCGGGGCCGATGGCGCTGCCGGTGATGTCGACGGCGGTGAAGCGCGCGGCGGCGTGGGCGCTGCCGGCCACGAGGGGCAGGGCGGCCAACGACGAAATAAAGTGACGGCGTTGCATGGTCTATCCTGTGATGGATGTTGCGGGGGCGGCGCGCGCGGCCGGACGGCGGCGCGGCGCTGCGGCGAACGGAGTCAGGCGGCGGCGGGCGGTGCGCGCGGCTGGGCGCGCGGCCAGCGCGGCGCCTGCGGCGCGGCGGCGGGACTCGCTGCCGGATACAGGTCATGGCCTTCCAGCACGGCCAGCAGGCCGGTGGCGGCGGGCGGTGGCGCCTCGCCGCCGCTGTGGACGGCGCACAGCATGCAGTGCTTGAAGGCGTGCGACGGCAGGCCGGCGGGCGCCGGCTTGGTAGTGGCGCTGCAGATGTCCAGGGCCAGCGGATTGGCCGACAGCGCGGTCATCGCGTGGCTGATCGCCGGCGCGGACAGGTTCAGCAGGATCGCCAGGGAGACGATCAGGCTGGTCAGGCGCCGGTGCTGGAGGAAAGTAAGCATCCGGCAATTATAAAAGAAAAAAGCCGCCGGCGTTTTCACGGGGCGGCGGGGCGGCTGTTGATCTGGCGGCGGATGGCACCCGCGCACCCCGCCCACCGCTGCGGCCGGGGTCTGACCCCGTACGGGGTCAGACCCCTTCGGTTGGGGTGGTTATTTCAGCGCCAGGTAGCGGTCCTGGCGCAACGCCGGCTGCCCTTCATGGCTGCCCAGCTTGAAGATCCTGACCACTTCCTCCAGCTCGTGCGCCTGATCCTGCAACGCCTGCGCCGCCGCCGCCGCCTGCTCCACCAGCGCCGCGTTCTGCTGCGTCACCTGGTCCATCTGCGTCACCGCCTCGTGCACCTGGCTGATGCCGGCGCGTTGCTCTTCGCTGGCGTGGCTGATTTCGGCCATGATGTCGGTCACGCGGCGCACGCTGTCCACCACTTCGCGCATGGTGGTGCCGGCCGTTTCCACCTGCTTGCTGCCGGTCTCGACCTTGGCCACCGAATCGTCGATCAGTTCCTTGATCTCCTTGGCGGCGGTGGCCGAGCGCTGCGCCAGGTTGCGCACTTCCGACGCCACCACCGCGAAGCCGCGGCCCTGTTCGCCGGCGCGCGCGGCTTCCACCGCCGCGTTCAGCGCCAAGATATTGGTCTGGAAAGCGATGCCGTCGATTACTGAAATAATGTCGGCGATCTTGCGCGACGAGTCGGTAATCGAGCCCATGGTTTCCACCACCTGCGCCACCACCTCGCCACCCTTGGCGGCGATGCCGGACGCGGCCAGCGCCATCTGGTTGGCCTGCGAGGCATTCTCGGCGTTTTGCGTGACGGCGCTGCTCAATTGCTCCATCGACGCCGCCGTTTCCTCCAGGCTGGAGGCCTGCTCCTCGGTGCGCTGCGACAAATCCAGGTTGCCGTGGGCGATCTCGCTGGAGGCGGTGGTGATCTGCTCGGCGCCGCGGCGCACCTGGCCGACCACGCCGGACAGGTTGTCGCTGATGTTGTTCAGCGAGCGCAGCACCAGGCCGATCTCATCTTCGTTATCGACCGCCAGATGCACGTCGAGGTCGCCGGCGGCGATGCGCTCGGCCGCTTCCTCGGCGCGCGCCAGCGGCCGCGACACCACGGCGCGCACCAGCAGGAACAGCGCCACCGCGAACACCACCAGCGCGATCAGGCCCAGCAGCGCGTAGCGGTTGCGCAGCTGCGCCGCCTCGCGCGTGATTTCCTCGGTGTAGGTGCCACCGACGATCAGCCAGTTCCACGGCTTGAAGGTATTGAACTCGACCATTTTCTCGCGCGGCGCGGCGCCGTCCTTCTCCACCCAGTCATAGCTCATGCCGCCGTCTTTCTGCGCCAGCATGTCCTTGATGAAGGCGCGGCCGTCGCTGCTCTTGAGCTCCAGCAGGTTGTCGCCTTCCTTGGACGGATGGACCACGGCCACGCCCTGGTTCTTGCCCTCGGCGGCATTGATCACGTAGATGTAGCCGGTTTCGCCGATCTTGATGGCCTTGATCTTTTCCTTCAGCATCGCCATGTTCTTGGCGATGTCGAGGCCGATGAACAGCACGCCGATGGTCTTGCCGCTGCTGTCCTTGATCGGGTCGTATTGCGTGATGAAAGGCTTGCCGAACAGCGTGGCCAGGCCGATGTAGCTGTTCCCGGCGCGCAGCACCGGGTAGCTTGGGTGGCTGCGATCGAGCTGGGTGCCGACGGCGCGCTCGCCGTTCTCTTTCTTGACGGTGGTACTGATGCGCACGAAGTCGTCGCCGGTGGCGGCAAAGATGGTGGCGATGACGCCGGTGTCATTGGTGAACTTGTCCGGGATCGTGAAGTCCAGGTTGAGCGGTTTGCCGCCGTGCTTCAGCGTCGGCGTCGCCTTGCCGCCGATGTCCACCGTGGCGGACGGATCGAGCGTGAACTGGCCATCGCTGAATTCCGCCGCGAACAGGCGGGCGAAGGCCGATGCCTCGTTCATCATGGCAGTATTGAACACCTCGACGGTGTTGCTGATGCCGCTGAGGTTGTACGCGACGTTGGCGCGCGCGCGCTCCTTCAGCATGGCCGAGGTGTTGATGTTGATCATGGTCAGCAACAGGGCCAGGATCACGCTGATCAGCGCAAACGTAAACACGGTAATCTTGGTACCGACGCCCCAATTGCGGGCATTCATCATTATTGTTTTCATTGATCTCTTCAGAGAAAAGGTGCTGCGGTTTGAGGTCGCTCGGAATCGAGCCTGCTCCAGGGGCGAGGGAGCGTTGCGTAAGGCGATGGCACTGCCGAAGTGCTGCCTGGCGGGCCGTCAACATGAATCTAAGACCACAATGATAGCATATTTTTGCCATTGAGCAATAAAAACGAATCGTGTGAGCGAAAGATTTCTATTTATAAAACAATGACTTGCACGGTAAACCTGCACAACTATACGTGAATCTACTTAGCCGGCAGGGCGCCAGCCGTGACCTTTCAGTCACCCTTAAGCTTAACCAGAGAAACTCTGAAATACCAGCCCCGTGTGCGCGCTCTAGCCTGTAGAATGGGGCACACTTAATTCCTATGATCCGGAGTATATGCCGATGAAGAAGCAAATGCTGTTGGTGGCCGTGTTGGCGGCCCTGTCAGTGCAGGCCGGCGCCGCCGTGCCAGAGAAAGCGGCGGACACCCCCCTCAAACCATTGCCCGGCCAGACCGACGCCGCCCTGTGGGCCGCGCGCGTGCTGACCAAGCTGCATTACAAACCGGTCCCGCTCGACGACGCCATGTCGGAGAAAATCTTCGACCGCTACTTCAAGTCGCTGGACGCGGAAAAAATGTTCTTCACCCAGGCCGATCTGGATCAGTACGCCATCGTGCGCACCCGCCTGGACGACGCCATCACCGGCCAGAACCTCAGCGTGCCGTTTGCCATCTTCAATCTGTACCAGCAGCGCTTCAACGAGCGCATCGCCTATGCACGCGAACTGGTCAAGCAGGGCAAGTTCGATTTCACCTCCGACGAAACCTACCAGTACGACCGCGAGAAGGTCGACTGGGCCAAGAGCGACGCCGAGGTCAAGGATTTGTGGCGCAAGCGCGTCAAGAACGAGTGGCTGCGCCTGAAACTGGCCGGCAAGGACGACAAGTCGATCCGCGAAACGCTGGACAAGCGCTACGAGGGCTACCTGAGCCCGTCGCGCAAGCTGACCGCCGAGGACGTGTTCCAGATCTTCATGAACGCCTATGCCATGTCGATCGAGCCGCACACCAACTACCTGGGCCCGCGCGCGGCCGAGTCGTTTGACATCGCCATGCGCCTGTCGCTGGAGGGCATCGGCTGCGTGCTGCAAAGCCGCGACGATTACACCGTGGTGCGCGAGGTGGTGACCGGCAGCCCGGCCGGCTTGTCCGGCAAGATCAAGGTCGGCGACAAGATCGTGGGCGTGGCCAAGGACGAGAAAACGCCCATGACCGAAGTCATGGGCTGGCGCCTGGACGACGTGGTGGCGCTGATCCGCGGACCGAAGGATTCCACCGTCAAGCTGGAAATCATCCCGGCCGACGGCGGCGCCGACGCCAAGCACCAGATCGTCACGCTGGTGCGCCAGAAGATCAGCATGGAAGAGCAGGCGGCCAAGAAATCGGTGTACGAGGTCAAGGACGGCAACGTCAAGCGCCGCGTCGGCGTGATCTCGCTGCCGACCTTCTACATGGACTTCGAGGCGCGCCGCAAGGGCGACAAGGACTTCAAGAGCGCCACCCGCGACGTCAAGCGCCTGCTGGGCGAGCTGAAGAAGGACAAGGTCGACAACGTGCTGATCGACCTGCGCAACAACGGCGGCGGTTCGCTGACCGAGGCGGTGGAGCTGACCGGCCTGTTCATCGACAAGGGGCCGGTGGTGATGCAGCGCAACGGCGACAACAAGGTCGAAGTCGAGAGCGACACCGATCCGGGCATGGCCTGGGACGGCCCGCTGGGCGTGCTGATCAATCGCGGCTCGGCGTCGGCGTCGGAGATTTTCGCGGCCGCGATCCAGGACTACGGCCGCGGCGTCATCATCGGCGAGCCGAGCTTCGGCAAGGGCACGGTGCAGACCTTGTTCGGCCTGGACCGCTTCGCGCAGAGCGACAAGGTCCATTACGGCGAGCTGAAGTTCACGATCGCGCAGTTCTTCCGCATCAACGGCGGCACCACCCAGCTGCGCGGCGTGACGCCGGACATCAAGCTGCCGACCATGGGCGATTCCGACAGCTTTGGCGAGTCGAGCTACGAGAACGCCTTGCCGTGGACGCAGATCAAGCCGGCGGTCTACATCCCGACCGGCGACGTCAAGGAAATCGTGCCGCTGCTGGATAAGAAGCACGAGGCGCGGGTGGCCAAGGACAAGGACTTCCAGTACCTGGCCGAGGACATCGCGCTGGTGAAAAAACAGCGCAAGGAAAACTCGGTGTCGCTGAACGAGGCGGTGCGCCGCAAGGAGCGCGACCAGCAGGAAGCGCGCGCCAAGCTGCGCGAGGCGCGCCTGCTGTCGCCGACCCCGGGCGCCGACGATCCTATCCTGGTGCCGGATCCGAAAGAAGCGCTGAACAAGGCGATCTCGGCCTCGGCCAAGACCGCCAACGGCAAGCCGGCACCGTCGCCCAAGGCGGTGGCGGGCGTCAAGGGCGCGCTGCGCGCCGACGACGGCCTGCAGGGCGCCGAGCGGTCGCTGGCCGCCGAGCTGGAAGCCGAGCGCCAGGCCAAGGCCGCCAAGGACGTGCTGCTGAACGAGGCGGTGCACATCATGTCCGACGAGGTTGGCCTGCTGAAGACCGATACCCGCATGGCCTCGCGCGTGCTGCCGTACGCGGCCGACGGCAAGTAAGCGCCGGCGTCATCGCTCCCCGAATGCCGGGTCCCGCGTTGCGGGGCCCGGCTTTTTTTATGCGCCGTCGCCGGCGATGTCGGCGATCCAGTCGGCAAAGGCGCGCACCCGCTGCGGGATGTTGCGGCGGTGCGGGAACAGGATGCGGGTGGCCATCGGCAGCGGCGGATGCTGCGGCAGCACTTGCACCAGCAGGCCGGCGGCGATGTCGGCGCGGGCCCGCGCGGCCGGGATCTGGGCAATGCCCAGTCCGGCGTGCGCGGCGGCGTTGTAGGCCACGCTGTTGTTGACCGTGACCTTGTGGCGCATCGGCAGGTAGACGCTGGTGCCGCTGGCGGCGTCGACATATTCAAACGAGGCCGGCTGGCTGGCCGGATTGGGCTGGTAGTTGACCAGCCAGTGGCGCGGCAGATCGTCCAGCGTGGCCGGCAGGCCGTGCTGGGCGATGTAGGCCGGGCTGGCGACATTCAGCAGTTCCAGCATCAGCAACGGCCGCGACACCAGCGATTCATCGACCACGGCGCCGGCGCGCACCACCAGGTCGAAGCCTTCGGCCAGCAGGTCGACGCGGCGGTCGGTGCTGAAGATGTCGATCTGCAGCGCCGGGTGCCGCTGCAGGAATTCCGGCAGGCGCGGCAGCACCAGGCCGGTGGCCAGGCCGAGCGGCATGTCGGCGCGGATGCGGCCCTGCAGCTGGCTGCCGTGCTGGAACAGGGCGCCGATGTCGTCGAGGTCGTCCAGCAGGCGCTCGCAGCGCTCCAGCAACTCCTCGCCTTCGCGGGTGATCTGCACCCGGCGCGTGGTGCGCTGGAGCAGGCGCGCGCCCAGCCGTTCCTCCAGCCGCTGGATGGCGTTGGAAATCGAGGTGCGCGGCAGCTGCAACTGTTCGGCGGCCCGTGTGAAGCTGGACAGCCGCGCCACCCACAGGAAAATGCGCAGGTCTTCGGTCGAGATGATTGTCTTCATTTTTGGATCAGTGATGTTGAGCGTACGCCGTTTATCTATCGATTATACGGCTCTACACTCTATTCCAAGGTGGTCCGCTGGGTGGCCACCGTCCAGAAAGGGAGAATATGATGGGTAACCGTATTGCATTGATTACCGGCGGCAGCCGTGGCCTGGGCAAATCCGCCGCGCAGCACCTGGCGCGCGCCGGCTGGGACGTGGTCATCACCTACCAGGCCCGCGCCGACGCCGCCAACGATACCGTGGCCGAGGTGCGGGCACTGGGCCGCAAGGCCGTGGCGCTGCAACTGGACACCGGTGCGACCGCCGGCTTTTCGGCATTCAAGGACGCTTTCGCTGCAGTGCTGGAAAGCGAATTCGGCCGCCAGTCGTTCGACGCGCTGATCAACAATGCCGGCGGCAGCGCCAACGCCTCGTTTGCCGAGACCACCGAGCAGCAGTTCGACGAATTGATGAATGTGCACCTGAAAGGCGTGTTTTTCCTGACCCAGGCGCTGCTGCCGCTGCTGGCCGACGGCGGCAGCATCCTCAACATATCGAGCGGTCTGGCGCGCTTCTCCTTCCCGGGCAAGGCGGCGTACGCGGTCATGAAGGGTGGCGTCGAGGTGCTGACGCGTTATCTGGCCAAGGAGTTGGGCGAGCGCCGCATCCGCGTCAACACGCTGGCGCCGGGCGCGATTGCCACCGACTTCAGCGGCGGCGTGGTGCGCGACAATCCGCAGGTCAACGCCCACGTGGCCGCTAATACGGCGCTGGGCCGTGTCGGACTGCCGGACGACATCGGCAGTGCCGTGGCAGCGTTGCTGTCGGACGACACCGCCTGGTTCAATGGCCAGCGCATCGAGGCGTCGGGCGGCGTGATGCTGTAGTGTTATAAATCAAGTGAATCTCTGCTATTGGAAATCTCAATTGGATTTATATATCGCATTGCAGCATCATTCACTTGTCTCCTCTATTCTCCTCCAAGGAAATAGACTTCAGCCCGCTCTTTGAGCGGGCTTTTTTTTTGTTCATGCGCCCAAGGCGGCGGGCAGCTTGTTGCGCAGCCGCCTCGGCCATTTGGTGGAGAAGGAGGTCAACATCCGCAGCGCCCGCCCCGGATGGCGGAGTTATGTTCAAGATGAATGCTGGCTATTGCCAAGATAAATTTACTTTATATTCCGCTGTGCAGCATCATTACACCTGTCTCCTCTATCTCCTCCAAGGAAATAGACTTCAGCCCGCTCCCTGGTAGCGGGCTTTTTTTTCGCCTGGACCCGCCGCACTTCGGTTAGACTTTCTGTAAGTCAACGTTTAGGTTCGGACAAGTGTCTCCAACTCAATTCAAACTTTTATTGGTGGGCCTGATGCTGGGCGGGGCCGCCGTGGGCGGCGGCGTGGCGTATCTGCTGGTGCACAAGTCCAGGCACGCCGCCGCGGCCGGCACCGTGCAGGCGGCCGCCGCGCAGGGCACGTCGGTCGGCTGGCATGCGCGCGTCACCACCATGGCCGGCGACGGCCTGCCGGGCAGCGCCAACGGCAGCGGCAAGCGCACGCGCTTTGCCGACCCGTTCGGCGTGGTGCTGGACCCGCAGGGCAATCTCTACGTGGCCGACGGCGGCGACAACAACAGCATCCGCAAGATCGACCTGAACGGCGTCAGCACCACGCTGGCCGGTGGCACCGAAGGCTATGCCGAGGGCGCGCCGACAGCGGCCGCGTTCAACACCCCGTCCGGCCTGGCCATCGATGCCGCCGGCAACCTGTACGTGGCCGACACCGGCAACAACGCCATCCGCAAGATCAAGCCGGACGGCACCGTGTCGACGCTGGCCGGCGACGGCCTGGCGGGCGACAAGGACGGCAAGGGCGCCGGCGCCCAGTTCAACGGCCCGGTCGGCGTGGCGGTGGACGCCGCCGGCGTGGTCTACGTGAGCGACACCTACAACGACCGCATCCGCCGCATCGCGCCGGACGGCAGCGTCACCACCATCGCCGGCGGCCGGCGCGGCGGCATGGCCGACGGCGCAGGCGCGCAAGCGCTGTTCAACACGCCGACCGGCATCGCGCTCGGCGCCTCCGGCGAGCTGTACATCGCCGACACCGCCAACCACGCCATCCGCAAGCTGGGCAAGGACGGCACCGTCAGCACCATCGCCGCCGCCAGCGACGACGAGCGCGATTCGCTGCTGCGTTCGCCCGTCGGCATCGCCGCCACGCGGGACGGCTTCCTGTACATCGCCAGCGGCAGCCATGGCCGCGTGGCGCAGATCACGCCCAAGGGCGAGGTGGCGGCGTTGCGCGATGTCGACCATCCGGCCCAGCCGGGCGGCGCCGACGGCACTGTGCGCCTGTACGCGCCGCGCGGCATCGCCGTCTACAAGGATGGCTCGCTGTTCGTGACCGACGGCGCCACCTTCCGCCTGCATCACATCGGCATGGCGGCCGCCGACGCCGAGCCGCTGGCCGACGAGCCGCCGCCGGGCGCGCCGTCGCACAGCGCCACCATGCCGTGGCCGGTGGCGCCGCAAAACAAGGCGCACGAGGTGGTTGGCCTGATGGGCGAGGTGCGCGGCGACTTCCAGGGCGAGGCGCGCGACCATTTCCACGCGGGCATGGACGTGCAGGCGGCGGTCGGCACGCCAGTGCTGACCGTCATGGCCGGCAAGGTCAGCGACCCGCGCGCCAGCTGGGGCTATGGCGAGCTGTCCGAAGGGCTGGCGTTTGGCGGCCTGCAGTACGTGCACCTGCGCGTGGGGCGTGATGGCAAGGACAAGCTGTTGAACGATGCGCGCTTCCTGCTGTCGAAAAACGACAAGGGCGTGCCCGAGCAGGTGCGCGTGCGGCGCGGTACGCGCTTCGTGGCCGGCGAGACGCTGGGCACGGTCAACCGCATGGCCCACGTGCATCTGGACTACAAGCCGAATGGCGGCGCGCTCAATCCGCTGCAACTGCCGTTCTTCGACCTGGAGGACAGCATTGCGCCGACCATCCACAGCATCAGCGTGGTGGACGCCAAAGGCAAGCCGCTGACGGACAAGCGCGACGGCCGCCTGCTGATTCCGCGCAGCCTGGGCGAGGTGCAGATCGTGGTCGACGCCAGCGACCAGATCAACGGCAACCAGGCGCGCCGCCGGCTCGGCCTGTACAAGCTGGGCTACCAGGTGCTGAACCAGGAAGGCGACACCATTCCGGGCGTCAGCGTGCCGGTGGTGACGCAGCAATACGATCGCCTGCCGCGCAACCGCGACGCCGTCAAGCTGGCATATGCGGCCAACAGCGGCATCACCGTGCACGGCGCCAGCGAGACGCGCTTCGTGTACGCCATCAACAACAAGCTGATCAACGGGAAACTGA
This sequence comes from Duganella sp. 1224, assembly GCF_013408245.1. GTDB lineage: Bacteria > Pseudomonadota > Gammaproteobacteria > Burkholderiales > Burkholderiaceae_D > Rugamonas. Next base: position 1,890,945 of record NZ_JACBYS010000001.1, on the reverse strand, counting down.
CGCCGGGCGGCTGGAAGGTGGGGGAGCTGGGCCCCGGCAATTACCTGCTGCGCATCGACGCCGAAGATTATGCCGGGAATGCTGCCAACCGCAACCGCGAGTTGGCGGTCACGATCGACTAGCGGAGGAGGGCAATCAGGCTTTGAGCGCGCCCGACAGCAGGAACGGGATCATGGCCGTGGTGGTTTCCAGTTCGCGCTGCAGTTCCTGCTGCTCGACAGCGACTTGTGCCTTGGAAGGCAGGCTGACCTGGGCCGGCACCTGGCTGGCGTCCAGCTGGATGCCGAGTTTGGACAGGGTGCTGACAGGATCAGTTTGCAGGTGCGCACGGAACTTGTCATCACTGGCCAGTTTGTCGAGGATGGAGCGGAGTTCGTTCGAGATATGCATGGTGATTGAGCCCTTCTGTAGAAAAAAGGATGGCGAAACCACGGATGTGGCCTCCACTTCATGCTACGACAAAGCGCTGGCCTTGCCAAGTTTTATTGCAAGATCAACAACCGTGCGCTAGACTGGGAAACACCCCCAACCAGAGGAGCGCCCAATGAAACTACGCCGTTGTGCTGTGTTGTATATTGAACCTCGCGAAGCACTGACGATCGACTGGCCGACCGTACTTGCAGGAGGCAAGGCACTGGAGGCCCGCAGTCACTGGGTGGCGCTGGCGCCCCATCTGGATCAGGAAATTCCCATCGACGCCGCCCAGCTGGCCGCGCTGGGCGGCATCAGCTACACCGTCTGGCGCGAGCGCGCGGCCGCCGAGCAGCAGTATGGCGAGGATTGCATCGCCGGCCTGCTGGCGCTGGGCCTGCTGATCGGCGACACGCCGCAGTACGCCGCGCAGCACGAGCGCGACGAGACGCTGCGGGCCAACTACTGGCGGCCGCTGTCGGCGCTGGCGCACACCTTTGGCCGCTGGCGCGGCGTGACCGAGCAGGCCGGCATGGAGGCGCCGACTTTCCAGGCGCTGCTGGACAAATTCGGCGAACCGCCGCCACCGACGCTGGACCTGAATCCGGCGCAGGCCCTGAAGCTGCCGGCCGTGGCCGAGGGCGCGCTCGATCCGCACCTGCTGAACCGCTACACCGGCCGCAACTACGATCTCAGCGCCAGCGTGCCGTTGGACGTGGTGGCGCGGCTGCTGCACCGCACCTTCGGCGCGCAGGAAGTGCGCCAGGTCGGTCCGCATGCCAACGTGCTCAAGAAGACCAGCCCGTCCGGCGGCGCGCTGCATCCGGTCGAGGCCTTCGTGCTGGCGCAGCGCGTCGATGGCGTGGCGCCGGGGCTGTATCACTATCATCCGGTGGCGCATGAATTGCGGCCGGTGGAAACCATGGACCGCGAACAGGCTGGCGCGCTGGCGCGCTACATGCTGGCCGATCAGCAGTGGCTGTCGGAGGCGCCGCTGCAGGTGGTGCTGGTGGCGCGCATGGAGCGCATGCACTGGAAGTACCGCAATCACCAGAAGGCTTACCGCGCCGTGGTGCTGGATGCCGGCCACCTGTCGCAGACCTTCTATCTGCTGGCCACCGAGGCCGGCATGCCGGCCTTCATCACCGCCGCCATCAACGACGCGGACATCGAGAAGAAGCTGGGCCTGGACCACTTGCGTTACGCGGTACTGGCCATGTGCGGCTGCGGCAAGGCCGACGACAGCCGGCGCGAGATGGTGGAACTGCGCTACGGCGATACTGGCGCCGCCTGATTCCGATCCGCGTTTCCGCGCTGTGACTGGATGCCGTCCAGCACCCGTTCCAGCGCGGCACCGAAGGCGGCCAGGGCGGCGTCGCGTTGGTCGTGGTGGTCGTGTTGTGGCGCGTTCAGCGCTGCTTCCAGTTCGCCCGCCGCGCGGTGCAGCTCCGGCATCGACAGATTGCCGGCGGCGCCGCGCACCTTGTGCACCAGCAGCGCGGCCTGTTCGTCGGCGCCGTGTTCGATCGCGGCCAGCAGCCGCTGCGGCGCTGGCGTGAAGTCGTCGGCAAAGCGTTGTAGCAGCGTCAGTAGCAGTTGGCTGTTGCCGCCCAGCCGGTCCAGCGCTGCTGCCATGTCGATGCCGGGCAGGGCGGGGATGCCGCCGCGCGCCGCGCCCTCCGCCTCCCCCGCCATGGCCGAGGCCGCCATAGCGGGGGCTGCGGTGTGGAGCGACGCGGCCAAGCCTGGCTCGGCGAAGGACTGCGGGCCGAGGGGCGGCGGCGCCGTTCCTGCGGGCGCGTGTGCTGCGGGGCGCTCGGGCGCGCGGCGGATCTGGCCAGCCAGCACCTTGAACAAGCGCTCCGGATCGATCGGCTTGGTGACGTAGTCGTTCATGCCCATGCCCAGGCTGCTTTCGCGGAAGCCGTGCACGGCGTGTGCGGTCATGGCGATCAGCGGCAGCTGCGCGTGGCGCGGCTGGGCGCGGATGCGGGCGGTGGTTTCGTAGCCGTCCATGCCGGGCATCTGGATGTCCATCAGCACCGCGTCGAACGGGGCCAGGTCGACCAGCTGCAAGGCCTCGGCACCGCTGCCGGCCAGTTCGACATTGACGCCGGCGCGCAGCAGTACCTCGCGCGCCACCTGCTGGTTGATGACATTGTCGTCCACCACCAGCACATGGGTGCCGGCGATGCGCTGCGCCGCCTCCGACAGCGCGGCCGATGCCGTTGGCGCTGGCCGCGCCGGCGCCGCCAGGCCCAGGCCGACCAACACCGCGTCCAGCAGTTGCGCCGGGTTGACCGGCTTGCCCAGCACGGCGGCGATATCGGCCTGCGTCGCCGGCTCGCGCGCGAACTCGGTCGTCATCAGTACCAGCGGCAACCGCGCGTCTGGCGCCAGCGCGTGGATGCGGCGCACCGCCTCATCGCCGGCGAGGTCGGGCAAATCCCAGTCGAGCAGCACCAGATCGGCCGCCTGCGTGGCCAGGTAGTCGAGCGCTGCGGCGCCGCTGGCCACCGCCTCCACCACAAAGCCGTCTGCGCGCAACTGGCAGACCAGCATCTCGCGCAACATGGCGCTGTCATCGACCACCAGGATGCGCTTGCTGGCGGCGGCAGCCGGCAGCGGCGCCGGCGCCGGCAGCGCACCGGCCTGGCGCTGCAGTTGCAGTTCAAAGTGGAAGCGGCTGCCTTGGCCGGGCGTGCTGTCAACGCCGATCTCGCCGCCCATGGCATGCACCAGCTGCTGCGAAATCGCCAGGCCGAGGCCGGTGCCGCCGTAGAGCCGGGTGGTGCTGGTGTCGGCCTGCGAGAACGCGCGGAACAGGCGCGCCTGCTGCTCGGCGCTGATGCCGACGCCGCTGTCCTCGACGCTGAAACGCAGCCGCACCGGCACGCCCGCCACGTCCCGCCTGTCTTGTGCGTCCGTCGCGGCGCCCACCAGTTCCACGCGCAGGCCGATGTAACCGCTGGCGGTGAACTTCAGCGCGTTGCCAACCAGATTGACCAGCACCTGATTCAGCCGCAGCGGATCGCCGACCAGCCGCAGCGGCACCGCCGGCGTGGCCCAGGCCAGCAGCTCCAGGCCTTTCTCCGCCGCGCGCCACGAGAACAGATCGGCGATCTGCGCCAGCGTCTCGCCGAGGTCGAACGGCACCATCTCCAATTCCAGCTTGCCGGACTCGATCTTGGCGAAGTCCAGCACGTCGTCGATGATGCTCAGCAGATTCTGGCCGGCGCGGCCAATCTTGGTGAAATAATCGCGCGGCTTGGCCGGCAGGTCCAGATGCTGGCCCAGGCCGGCAAAGCCGAGAATCGCGTTCATCGGCGTGCGGATCTCGTGGCTGATATTGGCCAGGAATTCGCTCTTGGCGCGGGTCGAGGCCTCGGCGTCGGCGCGCGCCTGCTGGATGGCGCTGATCGCGCTGGCCTTCTGGAAGGCCGACACAAACGGCTCCTTCAGCGCCTTGAACATTTCCAGGTCCTTGCGCGCAAACGGCGTGCTCTGCTTGAACACCAGGTAGCCCTGCACCTGCTGGTCGACGCGGATGCGCACCGCCAGCATGGTGCGCTGCTTGAGGAACATGTCCGGCGCGATGACCACCGCGGCGTCGATGTACTGGTGCTGGGCCGCGCGCGGGGCGACGCCGTCGCGCGCCGACGGCAGCGCGTCGTGGCCCCAACTGGCGCGGATCGCCAGCGGCCCGCCCGGCGTCTGCGGAATCAGCGCGTACGCCACGCTGACCTCGCCAATGGCCGACGACTCGCGCAGGATGGTGTGCAGCAGCGCGTCGAAGTCCAGCTCCTCGTTGATCGACTTGACGATGGCGTGCACCCGCTCCAGGTGCAGCGTGCGCGAGTACACCTGCTGCTGCAGGTTGCGCACCCGCCAGCGGTACATGCCCCAGGCGCTGGCCAGCACCGCCAGCACCGCGCCCAGCCGCGCCCACCAGGTCTGATACCAGGCCGGCAGGAAATGCAGTTCCATGCTCAGTTCGTGCGGGCTCCAGGCGCCGACGCGGTTGCTGCCGCGCATGTGCAGGCGGTAGCGGCCGGGCGGCACATTGGCGTAGGTGGCGGCGCGGTGGCTGGCGTCGGCCTCGACCCAGTCCTTGTCGTAGCCGTCGAGACGGAAGGCGTAACGGTTGCGCTGGCTGGCGGAATAATCCAGCGCGGCGATTTCCACCTCGACCTTGCGGGTGCCCGGCGGAATCTCCAGCGCCGCGCCGCCGTCACCCAGCAGCCGGCCCGGCGGCACCATCTCGCGGTCCAGCCGCACCGAGCTGACCACCAGGGGCGGCTGGTAGCGCCACGCTTGCGTCGGCCCCGGCTGCACCACCACATAACCGCCCGATGTGCCGAACACCACGTCGCCGGCGGCGGTCTGGCCGGCGGCGTTGGTGATGTAGGGCTGGAACACCAGGCCGGCCGCCCGGTCCAGCACCTGGACCTGCAATGTAGCGCTATCAATGGCGGCGATGCCGTCCGAGCTGGAGGCCCAGATGTGGCCGTCGCGGTCGGCCTGCAGCGCGGCGGTGTTGTTCGAGGGCAGGCCGGCGCGGGTGTCGAGGCGGCGGAAACGGCGGGTGCCGTCGGCGCGTACGCCGTCCAGGATGGCGATGCCGTCGCTGCTGCTGGCCACCCACAGCCGGCCCTGGCGGTCGAAGGCCAGCGCGGTGATGATGCTGGGCGGCAGTGTGGTGGCCGGGTCGCCGCCGCTGAGAATCTGCTCGGCCTGGCCGGTGGCCGGCTCGAAGCGGTTGAGGCCGCGCCGCGTGCCGACCCACAACGCGCCGTCCGGACCGGCGCGCAGCGCGGTGACGCGGTTGTCGCTGAGGGCGCCGCTGCCGGGCGGGCCCTGGGTGTACAGCTGGGCGCTGTGGCTGCGCGGGTCGTAGCGCATCAGGCCGGTTTGCAGGGCCAGCCACAGCACCTCGCCCTGGCGCACCACGCTGCCGATGCGCGGGTGGGGATCGCCCAGCGGCAAGGGCACGCGCCGCACCTGGGTGCCGCGGTTGCTGGTGTGGTACAGGCCGAGCGCGGTGGCGATCCACGCCTCCTGAGGTTCGGCCTCGGCCATGCCCAGCACCAGGCGGTTGGGCAGGGCGCTGTCGGGGCGGCCGGGGTCCGGACGCAGGCCGGCGTGACGCGCGCCGTCGGCGTCGATCAGGTCGATGCCCTGGTCGCCCAGCGCCACCCACAGCCGGCCGCCGCTGTCGGTCATGAAGGCGAAGGCGGAAATCTCGGCCAGGCCGGCGCCGTCGAGGATGGTGTCGACGCTGCGGTTGGCGGGGTTGTGGATGTCGATGCCGCGCTCGTTGGCCACCCACACCAGGCCGCTGCGGTCGCGCAGGATGGCGGCGGTGCGGTCGTGCGCCAGGCTGATGGAGACGGCCGGGCGGTGCTGGATGCGGCGGCTGTGGCCGTCCAGATTGAATTCGATCAACCCGCCGCCGTAGGTCGCCGCCCACCACAGGCCGGGCCGGGTCTGGACGATGGACAACACCATGGCGCTGGCGGTGTCGCGCACCGGGTCCAGCGCCAGCAGGCGCGCGCCGCTGGCGCCGGCCACGCCGATGCCGCTCTTGAGGGTGCCGAACAGCACCTGGCCGGCGCGGTGCGGCGCCAGCGACAGCACGGCGTCGTCGACGCCGGCGATGGGCAGGTCGGCGACGTTGCCGCTGGTGTCGCGCCGCGCCAGGCCGGCGTTGGAACCGATCCACAGGCTGCCGTCGGCGTCGGCCAGCAGCGCGCGGATCTGGTTGGCGCGCGCGCCGCCGGCGGCCGTGTCGGCGCGCGGGAAGCGGCGGATGGCGCCGCCGCCAGGCAAGTCGATGTAGTCCAGGCCGGCGGCGGTGCCGACCCAGATGCCGCCGCGCGCATCGCTGGCCAGCGCGGTCACCGCCGGGCTGCTCAGGCCGTCTGGGCCGGCCGGGTAGCGCACAAAGCTTTCGCTGCGCTTGTCATACATGGCCACGCCGTTGGTCGAGGTGCCCACCCACAGCCGGCCGCGCGCGTCGACGTGCATGGTCTGCACGAAGTCGCCCGGCAGCGAATGCGGATCGTCGGGGTGGTGGAAGAAATTGCGCATGCGGTAGCCGTCCCAGCGGCCCAGGCCGCCCTGGGTGCCGAACCACAGGAAGCCGTCGCCATCCTGCGCGATGCTCATGGTGACCGGGCTGGGGAAGCCGCGCTCGGCCGGCACCAGGTGTTCGAACATGGTCGGCGCCAGCTGTTGCCACGGCGACGGGGCGGGCGATGGCGCGGCGGCGGCGCCCAGCGTGGCCAGTGACAACAGCATCGCCACACCGGCCCTGCCAGCTAAGAAGAAAAAGAAATCGCGCACGAGTAATCGTTTCATGTTTCCCATGCCTGTTAGCAATGGGTATTGCATAGCCTAGCATACGGAATTGTCGCGCAGTTGTCTATTTATTACAGCAGCGCGTTCCGTTTGCGCGGGGCGGTTGACAGGCAATATTAATCGGCCTATATTTTTCCGTAGCGATTGGAATCGTTTCCAAATCGCGTGGAGCGTGATCACAAGGAGACATAATGAACCACCAGAAATTCGTTTTGTCCGCCATTGCCGCCAGCGTCGCGCTGGCGTACGCCGCACCGGCGATGGCCAGCGTCACCAGTCCCGTCATCGGCACCTTGCTGTGGTCGGAAGAGTTCAACAATAGCACCCTCAACACCAGTTTGTGGAACACCTACGATGGCAACGGCTGCCAGATCAATCTGTGCGGCTACGGCAACCAGGAGCTGGAATACTACAGCCCCAACAACCTGGCCATCGTCAACGTGCCGTTCGAGCCGGCCACGCGGGCGCTGGCGATCCAGGCGCGCAGCCAGACGGTGGGCAGCAATGTCTTCACCTCCGGCAAGATCGATTCCTTCAACAAGGTGCAGATCCAGTACGGCATGATCGAGATCCGGCTGGCGACGCCGTCGCTGGGCACCGGCCTGTGGCCAGCCGCGTGGATGCTGGGCGTCAGTCCGCAGGCGTGGCCGCGCAAGGGCGAGATCGACATCATGGAAATGGGCCACAAGGCCAGCAGCCGGGCGGCGGCCGGCAGCCCGGCGCCAGCCATCGACAATTTCACCGGCGCCAACGTCATCACCTGGCAGCAGGCAGCCTGCGTGCCGGGCAACGAAAGCTGCGCCGCCTCGACCGCGTGGCAGACCAAGAACTGGTACGCGCCGGCGCAATCGCTGGCCAACCGCTTCGTCATCTACCGGCTGTACTGGACCGAATCGCAGATGCGCTTCACCGTGGTGGACAACGGCCTGGAGTACGACATGTACAACAGTCCGCTGCCGGTCAACTCGACCGCGCTGCAGGCGCCGTTCTACCTGCTGTTCAACCTGGCCGTGGGCGGCAACTTTACCGACGCCGCCACGCCGGCCCAGGTGACGGCGCCGCTGCCGGGCACGATGTACGTCGACTACGTGCGGGTGTACCAGCTGGACGGCAAGGGCTCGGTCAAGCTCGGCAACCAGACGCCGGCGGAGGTGGGCAAATTCGGCGTGTTCACCGACAACACCGTGGTCAACAACAAGCTGCAAGCCGGCACGACGTCGGATATTTTTGTGTGGAACAACGCATCCACCTCGGCCGGCACGATTCCGCCGTATGAAGGGGCCAACGCGCTGTCGTGGAGTTTCAACCAGCCGGGCTCGTGGTTTGGCGGCAGCGTGCAATCGCGGCAGGTGCGCGACATGAGCGGCTTCCGCAACGGCAATCTGAAGTTGAAGATCAAGATACCGGCCAACGTGGCGTTCACGGTGGGGATCCAGGACACCTACACCAACCAGAACGCGGTGAAGTTCCCGGCGAATGCCACCACCTACGGGCTGGTGCGCAATGGTGAGTGGGGCACGGCGACCATCCCGATTGCCGATCTGGCCGGGCCGAAGATCGCGTTGCAATCGATGCTGGACCTGTTCCAGATCGCCAGCGACGGCGCGGCCTTGCCGCAGGCGGCGTTCCAGATGTCGGTGGACGACATCATCTGGGACAGCGGCGTGCCGGCGCCCACCCCGACACCCACACCCACGCCAACGCCAACGCCAACGCCGACACCCACGCCAACGCCGACACCCACGCCAACGCCGGCCGCGGTGCAAACCAGCGCCACGATGCTGAAGTTCTCGCTGGCCAGCTCAAGCTGGGCGGACGTGCACTACACGGTCAACAACGGCGGCCAGTTGAACGTGCGGATGACGCAAAGCAGCGGCACCAACAGCTACACCGCCAGCGGCCTGAAGTCAGGCGACGTAGTCCGCTACAACTTCACCTACTGGGACAGCGCCAAGAACTACGCCGTCGACACCGCCCAGCAAACCTTCACCATGCAATAACACTCCGGGGTCAGGTCCTCCATTTCTACACGGCCTCTGCCGTACGCGCGCGTACGGCAGAGGCCGTGTAGAAATGGAGGACCTGACCCCGGGTTATGGGGCGACGGTGGCTTTTAGCGGGTGGGTGGCGCGGGCGGTCATGAGTTTGACTTTGTCTTGCCACTCGGCGGCCGTCCTGACGTGGCCGGCGCGGTCCCAGGCGGCGCCGATGTAGTAGCGCAGCGGCTTGCCGGATTCCACCGGCGCCAGGATCAGCTCGTTCAGCTTGTCTTCGGCGATGCCGCTGGCGCCCGGCAGCACGATGGCCGTGCCAAACGCGCCCTTGGTGGCTTGCGTTACCCACTGCGTCAGCGCCATGCCGTCCCGGCCGACGGTGATCTGCTCGTTCTGGTTCTTGTCGGCCGGCTTCTTGTTCAGGCCGACCGCCACCGTCAGCTGTTGCGGGCCGCTGAAGGTGAAGGTGCTGTCCATGGTGTCGAAGTCCTGCCCGGCGTCAACGGTGAAGCGCTTGACCTCGCTCACCCTGGTGCCGGCCGCGTCCCAGCCGTCATACGTCAGCTCGAAGACGCTGCGGATCGGGCCGTTGGCCAGCACTTTCCACGAGGCGTAGTTGCGGCCCACGTACAGTTGCTGGCCGTCCCACACGCCGGTGCCGCCGGCGCCGCGCGATTTGCCGACGTTGTACATGTCCATGCCTTCGCCCTCGTCGTGGTGGTAGTGGTCGTGCCCTTTGTTGTACCAGCGGTCGACGATCGGATAGCCAACGCGCTTGAACCAGATGTCCAGCCCGCTTGTGACCAGCACTTCCTTGCCCACGCCCGCGGTGTCCGGCGCGGCCAGCGCCGGGCCGTAGGTGCGGTGGCCGACATGGTCGTTTTCCCACGCGAAGTCGTCCAGCCGCTCGGGCACGTAACGCGCGAAGGTTTTGGCGGCGAACGGCGGCGTCACGCTGTCGGTTTTCTCAACCGTGAAGCTGGCCTGCTTCTCGCCTGCCGCAAAGCTGTGCTGGAAGTACAGCTCGCCATACGCGACGCCGATGCCTTTCGGGTCCTTGGCCTGCGGCGCCACATTGCTCACCTGGTAGGGCAGTACGTTGCCCTGGCTGTCCTTGACCGCGATTTTCTGGATCAACGCGCCCGGCAGCGCGCGATTGATCTCGCTCCACGGAATGGCGATGGTTTCCGCCGGCCGCGCCATGTCGAGGTCGTTGGTGACGGTGATCCTGGCCACCTCGGCGGCATGGGCGGCGCCGGCCGCCAGCAACGCGGCGGCGAGCGGCAAGAAACTGGTACGCATGACGGTGGTCTCCTTATTCATGGCTGTAGTTGGTGGCGCCGGCGTCTTTCGGCACGTAGTGGTAGGTGCGCAGCTTGACCTGGATGTCGATGTTCGGATTGGTGAGCAGCCGGATCATCTCGGCGCCGGCCAGCAGCGTCGGCCCGTAGCCGTGCAGGGCGTCGACGCTGGTCGGGCGGTTGTAGTAGTAGATGTGGTCGCTCGCGAAGGTGGTGCCGACGCAAGTGCCTTCCACCTGGCCGCGCCCGTTGATGCGGGTCGACAGGCCCACCCAGCCGGCCTGGGCGATCGAGCCATAGGTCGCCGGGCTGATCCAGCCTTCATTGATGGCGTGGGCGATGACGTAGGTGAACATGGCGCTGGCCGAGGTTTCCAGGTATGAATCGTGGCGCTCCAGCATCTGGTGCCACAGGCCTGCGCCGGATTGCTGTTCGGCGATGCCGCGCAGCGTGGTGCGCAGCTGCGCCAGTACTTTCGGATAGCCGGGATGGTCCTTGGGCAACACATCCAGCAGGTCGCTCATGGTCAGCACCGCCCAGCCGTTGGCGCGCGCCCAGTAGAAGCGCGGCGCGTCCGGGTTGTTGGCGTTCCAGCCGTGGGTGTACAGGCCCAGTTGCGGATTGAATAGGTAATGCGTCATCTGCAGCACGTTGCGGACGGCGTCGTCAAAGTAGGCGCGCTGGCCGGTCAGGTGGCCCAGTTCGGCCAGCGCCGGCACGCCCATGTACATATCGTCGGCCCACAGCGACACCGCTTGCGGCCGCTGGCGCGCCAGCGTGCCGTCCTTCAGGCGGAACTGCTGCTTGGACACCCAGTTGCCGCAGGTGTCGATGAACTGGCGCATGTCCGGCCCCACCTTGGCGAATTGGGCGCGGATCATGGCGGCGCACATGGAGCCGGCGTCGTCCAGCGAACGCGGCTCGATCACGCGGGCGAAGCTGTTGGCGCGCCCCAGGTGGAATTGCCGCTCCTGCGCGGCGAAGTAGGGCAGCTTGTCGGCCATGAACTGGAAGTGGCGCGCGGTCATGGCGGTGTACTTGCGGTCGCCGGTGACGGCGGCCATTTTCAGCAGTCCGGCATGCACCACGCCCATCTCGTACACCTGGATGCCCCAGTCGGCGCTGCTGGGTTCGACGATGGCGTCGGCCACCGGCTGGCTGAAGTCGGTGATCTGGATGCCGCTGTCCTTGTGGATCACGCGCGTTGGCGTGGTGGCTTCCATGTAGCCACGGATGCGGTCCAGCGAGGCGGTGATCTCGGCCACCGTCGGTTTCTTGTATGGCACCGGATACGTGCCTTCGCCGGCGTCGTAGACGCTTTTGTTGTCGGGGTTGCGGTAGGGGCCGTCGGCGTGGGCGGGCAGGGCGAGCAAAGCGGCGGCAACAGCCGCAATCAGGGCGGATGGGGAGGTCACAGGGTTGTCTCTTTATTTTAATTTGGTCAGACCATTCTAGATTGGTCCGGCCACTTTTGCAATCCGGACAGGCCACTTCGCGTCCCGCGTCGTTCCGGCGAAGGCCGAAACCCATAGAACGCTCGCCTGGGTATGGATTCCGGCCCGCAGCGGAATGACAACGCTGACTTAACGCCGCCAGCCCAAACGGTCGCCCTTTTTCCAGGACATGGGAGTACAATCATTTGGAACGGTCGTGCTTTTTCGTGCGCCGACAACAAGGAGACAGCATGGATTTGACTTACACGGCGGCGGATCTGGCGTTTCGTGACATGGTGCGCGCCTTTCTCGACGCCAACCTGCCCAGCGACCTGCAAAAGAAAGTGCGCAACCATCTGCGCCTGAGCCGGCAGGACTACGTGCGCTGGCACCAGATCGTCGCCCGCCAGGGCTGGGCGGCGCCGGCCTGGCCGGTCGAGTACGGCGGCCCGGGCTGGACGCCGACCCAGCGCCACATCTGGGAAGAAGAATGCGCCCGCGCCGGCACGCCGCCGATCCTGCCGTTCGGCGTCAACATGGTGGCGCCGGTCATCATGGCCTTCGGCAACGAGGCGCAGAAGGCGCACTACCTGCCGCGCATCCTCAATTGCGACGACTGGTGGTGCCAGGGCTATTCCGAGCCGGGCGCGGGTTCCGACCTGGCCTCGCTGAAAACCACCGCCGAGCGCGCCGGCGACCACTACATCGTCAACGGCCAGAAAACCTGGACCACGCTGGCCCAGCACGCCGACATGATCTTTTGCCTGGTGCGCACCGACACCACGGTGCGCAAGCAGGAGGGCATTTCCTTCCTGCTGATCGACATGAAAACGCCCGGCGTCACGGTGCGCCCGATCATCATGCTGGACGAAGACCACGAGGTGAACGAAGTCTTCTTCGACAACGTCAAGGTGCCGGTGCAAAACCTGATCGGCCAGGAAAACAAGGGCTGGACCTACGCCAAGTACCTGCTGGGCCATGAGCGCACCGGCATCACCGCCGTCGGCCGCTCCAAGCGCGAGTTGCTGTTCCTGAAAAAGATCGCCGCCGAACACTACAAGCACGGCAAGCCGCTGATGCAGGACCCGGTGTTTGCCGCCAGGATCGCCAACCTGGAGATCGATTTGATGGCGCTGGAAACCACGGTGCTGCGCGTCATCACGCGCGAGTCCCACGCGCCGGGGCCGGAAGCATCGATGCTCAAGGTGAAGGGCTCCGAACTCCAGCAGCAACTGACCGAGCTGATGGTGGAAGCGCTGGGGCCGGACGCGCTGCCGTTCGATACCGACTACCTCGAGGGCAAGGCCGACCACGCGGTCACCGGCGACGATGCCGCCGCACCGCTGGCCGCCTACTACTTCAACTACCGCAAGACCTCCATCTACGGCGGGTCGAACGAGATTCAGAAAAATATCATCACCCAGATGATTCTGGGCCTGTAAGGAGCGGCGATGGATTTCACTTTCAAGGAAGAACAGCAGCAGTTCGCGGACGCGCTGCGCCGCTGGGTGGACAAGGACTACACCTTCGACACCCGCAAGCGCATCGTGCATTCGGCCAGCGGGGTGTCGGACGTGGCATGGAACACGCTGGTCGAGCTGGGCATGACCGCCTTGCCGGTGCCGGAAGAGCAGGGCGGCTTCAGCGGCAGCGCGGTCGACATGCTGGTGGTGATGCAGGAACTCGGGCGCGGCCTGGTGGTCGAGCCGTACTTCGCCACCGTGTGGGGCGCCAAATTCCTGCAACTGGCCGGCAACCAGCACCACCGGCTGGAGGACGTGGCCGCGGGCAAACTGAAGCTGGCCTGCGCGCTGGGCGAAAAGCACGCGCGCCATGACCTGGCCGACATCAAGACCATCGCCAGCATCAACGGCGAAGGCTACCGCATCGACGGCACCAAGACCGTGGTGATCCACGGCGGCCAGGCTGACGCGCTGATCGTCTCGGCCCGCAGCGCCGGCACCCAGCGCGACACCAACGGCATCAGCCTGTTCGTGGTGCCGACCGAAACGCCGGGCGTGGTGGTGCGCGACTACCGCACCATCGACGGCCAGCGCGCGGCCACGGTGCAATTCAACCATGTGGCGGTGCCGGCCTCGGCGCTGCTGAGCAAGCTTGGCGGCGGCTGGGACCTGCTGGAAGAGGCGGCCGACTACGGCGTCAGCCTGCTGTGCGCGGAAGCGGTGGGGGCGATGGAGGCGCTGTTCAACGCCACGCTGGAGTACCTGAAAACGCGCAAGCAGTTCGGCACCGCCATCGGTGGTTTCCAGGCGCTGCAGCACCGCATGGCTGACATGTACATCCACCTGGAGCAGGCGCGCTCGATGGCGCTGCTGGTGGCGGCGCGCATGGTGTGTGATGCCGAGGAGCGCCGGCGCGTGGCCTCGGCGGCCAAGGCGCGCATCGGCCAGGCGGCCAGGTTCATCGGTCAGCAGGCGGTGCAGCTGCACGGCGGCATGGGCGTGACCGACGAACTGCCGGCCGCCCACCACTTCAAGCGCCTGAGCATGATTGAGCTGACCCTGGGCGATGTTGATCACCACCTGGAGCGTTTCGCCGCCCAGCGCGGCTTCCAGCAGCACTCCTGAACCGGAGCCGCGGCGGTGGATTGAGCGTTGGCCTACCCCGAAAAGGTCGGGGTCGGACCCCGTGCGGGGTCCGACCCCCGTTCGCCGCCGTGCGGGTTGTGCGGTTGCCGCCTGCTTAGCTGTCCAGGCTGATGCAGTAGCGGTTGCGGCCGGTTTGCTTGGCGCGGTAGAGGTTGTGGTCGGCCACGCGGATCAGGGGGCTGGGGTCGTGGCCTTCCAGCGGCGGCAGGGCGGTGGCCAGGCCCAGGCTGAGGCTGACGATGGGCGCGGTCGGCGAGGCGGCGTGGGGAATCGCCAGCTTGGCAACCTCGTCCAGGATGCGCTGCGCCACCACCTCGGCGCCGTCGGCCGCCTCCTGCGGCAGCAGCAGGATGAATTCTTCGCCGCCGTAGCGCGCCAGCAGATCCTGCGGCCGGGTGGCGCAGCGTTTCATCGCGGTGCTGACCTGCTGCAGGCAGGCGTCGCCGGCCTGGTGGCCGTAGTGGTCGTTGTACAGCTTGAAATGGTCGATGTCGATCATGATCACCGACAGCGGCAGGCCGGCGCGCGCGCAGCGGCGCCATTCGGCGTCGACGGTGTCGTTGAAGTTGCGGCGGTTGGCGACGCCGGTCAGGCCGTCGGTCATGCTCAGCTCGCGCATGGCGTCGGCCTGGCGCTTGATGGTCAGCTGGCTGCGCACCCGCGCCCGCACGACCGCCACGTTGAACGGCTTGCTGATGAAGTCGACCGCGCCGGCCTCCAGCGCGCGCGTCTCGTCTTCCGGCTGGCTCAGCGCGGTCACAAAGATCACCGGAATGTCCTGCAAGCGCGGCGAGGCGCGCAGCGCCGCCACCATCGCATAGCCGTCCATGCCGGGCATCACCGCGTCCAGCAGGATCAGGTCCGGCTGCTGGTCGCGCGCGATCTGCAGCGCCTGCTCGCCGTCCAGCGCGAACAGCACTTCGTGGTCCTCGCGCAGCGCGTGGTGCAGGATCTGGATGTTTTCCATGGCGTCGTCGACCACGAGGATGCGGCCATTCCGGGCCAGGTCGGTCCAACTCATGCACTTTCCTTTCGCTGCAACATCTCTTCCACCATCTGGCGCGCCGCCTTGAAGTTGAGGGTTTCCACTGCTTCACCCAGGGCTTGCGCGGCGCCGGCCGGGGCCAGCGCGGGACGCAAGGCCCGGAAGTGTTCAAGTGCTTTCAGATTGTTATTCTGAAGCAATTCTTGCAACTCCGCCAGTTTTTGCGCCAGGTCGGGCGGCGGCGTGTGGCTAGGCGCGACATCGGGGGCCGGCGCGGCCAGCGTGCGGGCGGTGCGGGCGACCAGCGCCAGGGCCTGTTCGAGGCGGTTGAGCGCGGCCGGCACGGCCAGCGTGTCGGCGGCGGCGTCGAGCAGCGCGGCCTCGGCGGCGGCGCTGAGGCGGGCAACGTCGCTGGCGCCGAGGTTGGCGGCCACGCCGCGCAGCCGGTGCAGCACCTGCGCCGCCGGCTGGCGCTGGCCGGCAGCCAGCAGTTGGCGCACTTCGCCGACGGCGCCGCCTTGCGACTGCTCGAAGCGCTTGAGCAGGCCGGTCAGCGCCGCCTGGTTGCCGCCCAGCCGGCCCAGCGCGGCATCGACGTCGATGCCGGGCAGCGGCGACAGCGGCGGCATCAGCGCGGCGGCCGGCACCGCGGCCGGCGGCGGCGCCACCATGTCGCGCGAGGCGTCGCGGATGGTCACCAGCCGCGTCAGCACCGCGATCAGCTCCTCGACGTCGATCGGCTTGGCCACGTGGGCGTTCATGCCGGCTTCGGCGGCGCGGCGGCGGTCGTCCTCCAGCACGTTGGCGGTCATGGCGATCACCGGCAAGGTCAGCAGGCCCTGGCGGCGGATTTCGCGGGTGGCGTCGTAGCCGTTCAGCACCGGCATCTGGATGTCCATCAGCACCACGTCGTAGCGCTCGGGCGCGGCGGCCAGCCGTTCGACAGCCAACTGGCCGTTGGACGCCACCTCGACCGAGGCGCCGGCGTGCAGCAGCATGTATTCCGCCACCTCCTGGTTGATTTCGTTGTCCTCCACCAGCAGGATGCGCATGCCACTGAGGCGGTCGTGCAGCGGCGTGTGTTCCAGTTGCGACAGGATGCCGGCCGTGGCCTGGTCGCCGGCCAGCAGCGCGCTGACCCGTTCCAGCAGCCGCGCCGGGCTGACCGGCTTGGCCAGCACCCCGGCCAGGCCCAGCGTGGTGGTCTGCTGGGCCAGCGCGGCGGCCCGGTGTTCCGAAGTCATCATCAGCACCGGCGGCAGTTCCAGCCCGTCCGGCAATTGTTGCAGCAGCGCCGGACCGTCGGTGCCGGGCATCTCGTGGTCCAGCAGCAGCAGGTCGTAGGGGCGGCCGGCGCGCGCGCGCTCCACCAGCAGTGTGCGGGCCTGCTCGGCACCGCTGGCGCAGGCAGTATGCCAGCCGAAGCTGCGGCCGGCATCCTGCAGCGCCTTGCGCACGCTGGCGTTGTCGTCGACGATCAGCACCGACAGCGTGGCGGTGGCCGGCGGCGGCGTGGTCGCGCCCAGCGGCCGGGTCGATTCCAGCGGGCAGGCGAACAGGAATTCGGCGCCCTGGCCCGGCGTACTGGTGACGCTGATGGCGCCGCCCATCATGTCGGCCAGCTGGCGGCAGATCGCCAGGCCCAGGCCGGCGCCGCCGAACTTGCGGCTGGTGCTGCTGTCGGCCTGCGAGAAGGCGTCGAAAATGTGGACCTGCTTGTCCGCCGGGATGCCGATGCCGGTGTCGCGCACGCGGAATTCCACCAGCAGCGCGTGGTCGCCCGGCCGCGCCGCGCCCGGCGCCGGCCGCACCGACAGCACCACCTCGCCGTGGGCGGTGAACTTGATGGCGTTGCTGACCAGGTTGAGCAGCACCTGCTGCAGCCGCATCGGATCGCCGCCCAGCTCGGTCGGCATGGCCGGATCGATGTCGTACACCAGCTCGATGCCCTTGTCGCTGGCGCTGCCGCTGAGCATGACGCTGATGCTGTCGAGGATGTGCTGCAGGTGGAAATGCGCGTGCTCCAGCACCAGCTGGCCGGCCTCGACCCGCGAGAAGTCCAGCACGTCGTTAACCAGACTCAGCAGCGACTGCGTGGCGAACTGGATTTTATGCAGGTAGCCGCGCTCGCGCGGCGCCAGCGGCGCCTCCTCCAGCAGCCGCGCCAGGCCGATGATGGCGTTCATCGGGGTGCGGATTTCGTGGCTCATATTGGCCAGGAACTCGCTCTTGGCGCGGCTGGCCGCCTCGGCGCGGTCGCGCGCCACGATCAGCTCTTCGTTGACTTCCTGCAGGTGCAATTCCGTTTCCTTTAACTCGGTGACATCGGAGACTAGCACAAAGAAACCCTTTACTGCGCCAGCCTCGTCCATATCGGGGATGTAATTGATCCAGGTATGGCTGGTGTCGCCGGACGGCCAGCGCAGTTTGCCGGCGAAACCCTGCGGCTCGCCGGCCAGCGCCGCCCGCACATAGGCCTCGCCCTCGGCGTATTCGTCGGCGCCCACCACGTCCGGCATGTAGGCCCCCATCATCTCCTCGTTGGCGCGGCCGTGCCACTCCCGGAAGAAGCGGTTGGCGAAGCGGCAGCGCAGCGTGGCGTCCCAGTAGGCCACCATGCCGGGCAGGTTGTCGGTGACGGCGCGCACGAAGTGCTCGCTGGCGGCCAGCCGCTCGGCGGTGGCGCGCAGCACCTCCTTGGCTTCCTTGCGGTCGGTGATGTCGAGCGAGATGCCGAGCACGTGGGTGGCGACGCCGTGCGCGTCGCGCAGCGCCACCTTGCGCGTGGTCAGGTAGCGGCTGCCGTCCGGCGTGGCGATCGGCTCCTCGGCGATCACGGTCACCTCGCCGGGCGCGCTGGCCAGCACGTGGCGGTCGGCGGCCTGGAATTCGGCGGCCTGCGCGGCCGGCACCAGGTCGTAGTCGTTCTTGCCGATGATCAGGTCGCTGCTGGTGCCCATGAGCTGGGCGCCGTGGCGGTTGAACATGGCGTAGCTGAGGTCGCCGGCGCGCTTGAGGAAGATCATCGCCGGCATGTGCTCGACCACCGAACTGAGCAGTTGGCGCGAGCGTTGCAGCTCGCTCTCCACCCGCTTGTAATCGGTTTCGTCCAGCACCAGCGCGGTGATGCCGATGATTTTGCCGTCGCTGCCGAATTGCGGGTAGTAGCTCAGCACCCAGTGGCGCAACTGCGCCGGCGCCGCCACCGCGTAGCCGGCGCGGCGGAGGCCGGTCAGCGGCTTGCCGCTTTCCAGCACGGCGCGGTAGTCGGCCAGCACCGCCGCGCGCATCGCGTCGTCGCGGATCACGTCGCCGATGTGGCGGCCCAGGTGCGCCACCACTTTTTCCTCGTTGAGCGCGGCCAGGTACTCGTTGATGCGGACGATGCGCAGTTCGCTGTCCACATAGCTCAGGCCGACCGGGGCGGTGGCGTACAGTGTTTCCAGCTGGGCGCGGTTGCGTTCGAGCTGGCTGGTGCGCTCGGCCACCAGGCTTTCCAGCTGGTGGTGGTGGCGCCGCAGGTCGCCCTCCAGCGCGAGCAGCGCCTGCGCCACCATGTCGGCCTCGCGGAAGGTGGTGGCCGGCATGACGTAGGGCTGGCCGCCGGCCAGCGCCTGCGCCGGCGCCACCAACTGGCGCACCGAGCGGGCGATGCGGCCGCCGACCGCCCACGCCAGCGAAAAGCCGGCCGCCAGCACCACGATCATGGTGGCGGCGATCGGCGCCACCGCGCGCAGCAGTTCGTGGTAGGCGCGCGCCTGCGGCGTGGCAATGCCGACCACGGCGCCGCTGACCGGGGCCCGGCTCAGGCCCAGGTACACCGGCGTGGCCTCGGCGTCCTCGGTGTCCAGCAGCGCTTCCGGCGCGCGCCGCAGGTGCTCGCGCAGCGTGGGCGCGGCCGCGTGGCCGAGCAGCAGGCGCGGCCCGCCGGCCTGGGCCATGACGTTGCCGTCGGCGTCGTACAAGGTCATGGCCTGGTCGGCGCCGATGTGTTCGTCCTTGAGGGTGCGCGCCAGCCGGTCCGGCTTGAGCAGCGCGGTCATGGCGTAGGCGACGTGGCTGTCGATGAACACCGGCACGTCGAGCGCCAGCAGGGCGCTGCCGGCCACCACCACCACCGACATCTGCGGCCGGCCGTGGCCGAACAGCGGCGCCAGCCGGCGGGCGTTGTTGACCGCGTTGAGCGTGTCCGGCAGCGCCGCGCCGACGTTCAGCGCCACGTCGCCGCCGCTGTTGCTCAAGATGAATTGCGATGCGGGAAATTGCGGACTGAGCAGGGCGCCGGCCTGCAGCCGCAGCGCGTCCAGGTCGCCGTTGCGCAGGCTGGGCGACGAGGCCAGCGCGCTGGCCGCGCCTTCGCTCTGCACCAGGTCGCGGTCGATGGCGGCAGCGACCGCGCGCGCGGCCTGCTGGGTGTCGTTCTTGAGGGTGTCCCGTTCGCGGCTGTAGAACTGGCCGACCAGGGCGCCGAAGCCGATCACGGTAGGCAGCGCGCATGCCAGCACCAGCAGCGCGATCTGCGAGCGGATGGATGGCAGTGGTTTGCGTTGTGTCTGTGGCACGCGCTTGGCCTCGGTCTGGTGCTGGCAGCACGATAGTAGCCGAGGCCGGGCTTTTCAGAAAGGGCTTTTGTCAGGGGCGGCGCCGGGCCGCCACACCCGCACGGCTCAGATCGGCTTGCCGCAGGCGTAGGCCCAGCCCAGTTCGGCCATCGGCCGCGCCATCTGGCCCGATTCCAGCGCCTGCGCGCTGGCGGCGGTGCCGTCCACATAACGTTTCATGATGCCTTGCATGATGCTGGCCAGGCGGAACATGTTGAACGCCAGGTAAAAGTTGAAGTCGCTCAGCTGGATGGTCTTGCCGGTGCGCTCGGCGTAGCGGGCGATGTACTCCTGCTGCGACGGGATGCCCAGCGCTGCCAGGTCCAGCCCGGCGATGCCGCGGAACTGGCCGGGCGGGATGTGCCAGCTCATGCAGTGGTAGGAAAAGTCGGCGAACGGGTGGCCCAGCGTCGACAGTTCCCAGTCCAGCACGGCCAGGATGCGCGGCTCGGTCGGGTGGAACAGCATGTTATCGAGGCGGAAGTCGCCGTGCACGATGGCGGTGTCGTCGCCGGGCGGGATGTGGGCCGGCAGCCAGGCGATCAGCTGGTCCATGGCCGCGATGGTCTCGGTCTGCGAGGCCAGGTATTGCCTGGTCCAGCGCTCGATCTGGCGCGCGAAGTAGTTGCCGGGCTTGCCGTAGTCCTGCAAGCCGATGGCGGCATAGTCGACCGTGTGCAACTGGGCGATCACACGGTTCAGTTCGTCATAGATGGCGGCCCGCTCGGGCGGCGTCATGCCGGGCAGCGACTGGTCCCACAGCACCCGCCCCTCGACGCATTCCATCACATAGAAAGCGCGGCCGATCACCGCTTCGTCGGTGCACAGCGCGTACTGGCGCGGCGCCGGGAAGCCGTGTTTCTGCAGCGCGTCCATGACGCGGTATTCGCGCTCGATGGCGTGGGCTGACGGCAGCAGCTTGGCCGCCGGTGCCGGCTTGGTGCGCAACACGTAGTGCTGGCCGCCGACGGTCAGCTTGAAGGTGGGGTTGGACTGGCCGCCCTTGAACTGCTCGGCGCTGAGTTCGCCGTCGGGGTAGCCTGCCACGTGCTGGCGCAGCCAGGCGTTGAGGGCGGCGGTGTCGAACTGGTGGCGCGCCGACACCGCCTTGGTGCCGATGAATTCTTCAAACATGCTGTCTCCCGCTTTTTTATGGTGACAGCCATTCTAGATTAAAAAAGTACGGTTGTGCTTTTAATTTCAGAAGAACACGGCGGTGCGCTGTATCACGCTGCCGTTGTTGGTGTAGGCGCCGGTGGCGCGCACCGAGCCGGTGTTGTATTTGCCGTCGTCCAGCTTGCTGTCGAGTTGTTCGGCGAACGAGTCGGGCAGGTTGTCGAGGCGGATGCCGTTGCCGCCGCGGCCGCCGACCACGTCGTTGTAGATGTAGACGGCGCCGCCCTGGGCGCTGGTCATGAAGTCGCTGGTGCCGTTGTAGGCGCCGGTGATGAAGCCGGCCAGCGCCAGGTGCTGCGGCGCCAGCAGGTACTCGGTGATCTGGCCGTCGCCGTTGCCGTTGCCGGTGGCGCCCGGCGCGTGGACCGTGCCTTGCACGTCGTCGCCGGGCAGGGCGCGGAATTTATCCTGGTAGGCATTGACGGCGGCGGTCAGCGAGGTCGATTGCTGGATGATGTTCTTGACGCGGGCGCTGTCGATCAGGCCCTGGCCCTTGAGCACGCCGCCCAGCAGCAGGCCGATGATGACCAGTACGATGGCGATCTCCACCAGGGTGAAGCCGCGTTGGCGTGCGTGATGTGGGCGCATGGCATGTCCTTTCTGATGATGGTGCGTAGTATAGCAAGCGCTAGTGTTTTTGGTTAAGCTGGTCCAGCCGTCCGGCCAGGAATTTCAGTTCGTTGGCATCGGTGATCTGGCCGCTTTGCAGCAGGCCGCCGATGAGGGCGCGCGCGGCGTCCGGTTCGTTCATGTCTTCGGCGATGAAGACTTCCATCTCCCTGGCCCAGGCGGGAACGCTGGCGGCGGTGGCTTGCATGCGGATCGCCGCCGCGTAACGGCGCGCCAGCGGCAGGTCGTGCAGGCGGTGCCTGGCCACCAGCGTGGCGTGGGCCAGCCATGGCCAGCGGCGGTTGGGGTCTTCGGTGAAGCGGGCGTAGACGAAGTCCAGCATCTGCCGCGCGCGCGCCGGGTCGCTGACCGAGCCGTAGACTTCGCTGGCGGCCAGCAGCGGGTATTGGCTGCGCGGGTCGAGGTCGAGCACGCGCTGCAGCCATTGCACCACCCGGGCGTAGTCGAGATTGCGCCAGGCGATGCTGATGCCGGCTTGGTCGTCGAAGCCCTGCACGTACAGCATGGTGGCTTTGGACAGCGCCACCGGGTCACCCAGCGCGGCCAGTTGCAGCGTGATGGTCGAAGGCGCCGGGGGCAGCTCCTGCGCGCGCGCGCGGGCCGGCGGGCGGCTGGCTTGCCAGAGGATATTCAGTGAGAGCGCCAGCAGCACGGCCAGCACGACCTGGCGCGGCGCGGCCCGTTGCCTGGCGCGCGGGTACGGCGGGGTCTGGGTCGGCGTCGGTTGCATCGGCGTCGGCGGTTGCGGGCGCGGCGGCGAAAGCGGGGATGGCGGCGGCGCGTTGGGCGGCGGCGTTGGCATGTGAGCCTCAGATGGCCTTGCGGTGCAGGTCGAACAGCGCGGCGGCGGCCAGCAGTGCGACGTAGAGCGCGGTCTGCGTGGCGATGGCGGCCAAGTCGGCGGCGCTGCCGCTGTGGTACACCAGCCAGTCGCTGCGCGTGAACTGGTCCAGATGCGGCAGCAGCAGCGCCAGGCCGTCGATGCCGGCGTTCAGCGCGTGCTGGCTTGCGCTTTGCACGGTGCTGGCGCCATGGCCGAGCAGTTGCAGCGTGCCGATCACGCGCGCCAGCAGGTAGAACGCAAACGCCGCCGCCAGCGCCGGCAGCACCTGGTGCAAGGTCAGCATGCACAACACGCTGAAGGCGGCCACGATCCAGCATTCGCACAGCAGCGAGCAAGCCCATAGCGCCGCCTGCGCCGGCGGCGCGAAGAACAGGCCGAGGACACCGAACAGGAGCGCGGGCAGCAGCGCCAGCGCGCCGAAGCCGGCCAGCTTGCCGGCCAGGTAGACCGCGCGCGGCAGGGGCAGCGCCATCAACAGTTCCAGGCCTTTGTCACTGGCCTCGCGCGCCATGCTGGTGACCACGAAGGTCGCCACCAGAAACACTGCCGCCAGCCGCAGCACCGCGCCCAGCAGCGCCGCCTGCAACTGGCGGCTTTCGGTCAGCGCCAGTTCGTTGAGAAAGCCGCTGACGGCTACCGCGCCGGCCATCAGGATCAACACCAGCCATAGCAGCCGGTTGCGCAAGGCTTCCAGCAGGGTGTAGCGGGCGACGGTGAGCGCGGGCCGCATCATGGCAGGCGCTGGGCCGCCACCATGCGGTTGTAGAGGATGTTCGGCGAGATCCACAACACCATGTCGTCGAAGGCGCCGCCGGGCGCGCGCGCGTCCTCGCTCGGGTCGCGCATGATCAGCGTGGTGCCGTCGTTTTGCAGATTGGTTTTTTCGTCAACGTTGCCAGCGCCGACGTCAGCGATGGTAGTGTTCTGATCACTGGTGGCACCGTAGCCATTGCGTCCGAACGAGATGATCGCCGCCGGAATATCGGCGATAGCGGTTGCCGCCACCAATTGGCCGCTTTGATTGCGGGTGCCGATGGTGATGTCACGTGGCGTTTGCAACGAGAACAGGTTGGCTGAATCGGTGAAGGCCGGTGTGACGCTATAGCCCATCAAACGCCCCCAGCCATCGAGCCGGCCAACGCCCAGCGTGGCCCAGGGCAGATAGCCGTAGCGCTTGTTGCATAGATTGCCGACGCGGTCTTCCAGCCCGTTGGTGGACGAGATGGCCGGGCAGGGCAGGTAGCCGTTGCGCAGCGCGAAGCCAAACAGCGCCTCACGTGCCTCCTCCATCGCGCGCTTGGTGTCGGTGACGTGACGCTGTTCGATTTGCGACGACAAGGGCGCCATCAGGCCGCCGATCATCAGGCCAACGATCAATAGCACAATGGCGATTTCCACCAGCGTGAAGCCGGACTGGCGGCGGCGCGTGGTCCTATGGTTCATTGATGTCCTTGATCCGGCCTTCATTCAGATCGTAGCGCTGGCCGGCTTTGAGCGTGACCTTCTTCCCCGACGGCAGGGTAACCGTCACGCTTGGCGTGGCGGCACCCTTGCTTTGCGAGGTGCTGCGCTGTGCACTGTACTGCGGCTGGTTATTGAGCCAAACGGTGGTGCGGTTGTCGCTACGTCGCAGCACGCCGCTCATCACCAGTGCGGGCGGCGGCGGTGGCGGTGGTGGCGGCGCTGCGCTGGCGGCCGTGCCACCCGGCATACCAGGGGGCGCGCCCTCGGGGCCTTGCGGGCCGGGATTTTGCGGCTGACCAGGGCCGGGGACGTAATTGGCATCCGGGGCCGGGCCGCCCGGGATGCCGGGCGCCGGTTGTTGGCCTGGCGAGTTGGGCGCGAGGGCGGCCGCGGCGCCCCGGCTGGCTTCCATCGTCGCGCGTTCGGCTGGCGTGGAAAATAGCCGGCCCATGGTCACCTGGGCCTGCGACTGCGCTGGCGCCAAGGCCAGCAGCGCGACGGCCAGCGACAGGCCGGCGGCGAGGGCGGAATGGCGCATCATGAGCGGCCTTTCTGCGGCTTGAGCGCGGCCAGTCGCGGCGCCTTGGGCGCGGTGTTCAGCGTGATCCAGTTCAGCGTGCAGTCGGCGCCCAGCGTCGGGGCGCCCGCCGCGCCGGCCACCACGCCCAGCCGCTTGATCGAGCAGTCCTGCACCGCGAAGTAGCTCCGCTGGCGCAGCGTCTGGAAGAAGTTGAACAGGTCCAGTTCATGCAGCAGTTCCATGTGCAGGCGCATGCGGCTGCCGCGCAGCTCGAAGTCGCCCAGGTCCAGCGGCGATTCGAGCCGCACCGTCTGCTGCGGCTCGATCTCGTAACTCAGCGGTGCCAGCTTGAGCTGCTCCTGCGTCTGGCGGATCGCGTCCAGCCACTCCAGCCGCCGCTCGTCGCCCACCAGGCCGCGCTGGCGCAGCGCGACAAAGCGCTGCTGGAAGTTGCGGATGTCGCGCTTCTCGCTGTCCACCTGGGCGTAGCGCGAGGCCGCCGCGTCGCGCGCGCGCTGGGTGGTTTCCAGCGTTTCGCTGGCGTCCTGCTTTTTCAGTTCGCTCAACAGCACGCCGGTCAGCGAGATGGTGATCGCCGCCACCAGCGTCAGGAAGGCCGTGCGGATCAGCGCAAACTCGGTGATCCAGTAGGGCAGCGCGATGGCCGGCGCCGTTTTTTTCTTGCCGGTGACAGGATTCGTGCTCATGGTTTCCACACCAGGTTCAGGGTAAAGCGCGCGTGGCCGGGCGCGGCCAGCTGGGTGCCGGCCTTGCCGGCCAGCTTGACCGACGAGCGGGTATCGACCGGCGGCTTTTCCACCTCCACCGTCAGGCGCGGGTGGCGCGCCAGCGCCTGGGCAAACTGCGTCATGCTGTCGACCGCATTGCGGTAGTCATCCTGGTCGCTGAGGATCTCGGCCTCCAGCACCAGGACCTGCGGCGCCCGTTCGGGAATGCCGGCCACCAGCGACGATATCGGCGTGGCCTGGGTGGCGTCCTGTCCCGGCGCCGGCGCGTTGGCCGCGGGGACGTTGACTTTCCAGTCCAGTTGCAGCAGGCGGATTTGCGGCGTGCTTTCCAGCGCCTCGCTGACCACCGTGGCCATGCCCAGCGGCGTGCCCGATTGCGTGGCCAGCATGCGCTCGACGTTGACCGCCGCCCGCATGTTGGCGGTGCTGGTCACGCGCGGCGGAATCTCGGCCATGGTGGCGCGGTAGCGCTGATCGAAGCTGGCCGCTTCGGCCGCCAGGCGCTTGCTGTCGCTGTGGTCCACGTGCTCCTGCCACAGGTTGGCGCCGGTCCACACCGCGCAACTGGCCGCGATGACGGCGCTGGCCGCGTACAGGCCCACGCGCGCGCGCCACAGCTTGAAGTAGCGCTGCCACAGGCCCAGCGTGTAATGGCTGGGCGGCGCGCGCCGCGCCAGCAATGCCAGCAGCAGCGGTTCGGCCATGCGGCCGGCCAGTTCGTCCACCTCGGCGCTGCCCGACTTCAGGCCGGCGCTGGCCGCCACCGACGCCAGCGACAGCAGGCGGAACACGGTTTCGGCGCCGTCCTCGCACTGCGCGTCCAGCGCGTCGGTGTCGGCGGCCGGCGTCACCACCACCGCCTGCAGCACGTTCCCGCGCGCCATCAGGCGCTGGCTGGTAAGGAACTGCTGGGTCTTGGCGGTCTCCGCGCCGATGTTGATCGGGTTGCCGTCGCGGTCGATGGCCGGCGTCAGGCGCGAGAACTTCAGCATGCCGTTCTGGAAGTAGCTCTGGCGCCAGCCGGCCGACTGCTGCGTGACCAGCAGCAGGTGCTCGTCGTTCAGGCGCAGCTGGCGCACCAGGTCCTCGCACAGCAGCGTGGTCGAATACAGGCCGGCCAGCGGCATTTGCAGCTGTTCCAGCGCTTCCACCCACGGCTGCACCGACGACGGATTGGTCAGCGCCGACAGCAGCACGATGTCGTCGCGCCGGGCGCCGGTTTCGCGGCCCTGCACCTCGTGGTGGCGGAACGGCGTTTCACGATACTGCTGCGTCAAGCGCCGCTGCAGCAGCTGGCGCGCGGCGCGGCCGCTAACGTGCGGCAGCGTCACGCGCTGGAAGTCTTCCTCGATCAGATCGGCCAGGATGTAGGCCGGCGAGAAGCGGTGGTGGCTGTCGATGTAGTCCATGAAGTCATCGATGCCGCCACGGTTGTTGACGAAGCATACGCCGCCGGTGACGCGGCCGTTGTGCCACTCGTAGGCGCACAGCTGTTCGCTGGTCAGATAGAAGAGATGTTTGGTGAACACGATGGCCTCAGGTCCTGATCTTGCTGATCGTGTCGTAGATCGGTCCCATCACCGACAGCATGATCCAGCCCACCATCACGCCCAGCACCACGGTGATGGCCGGCTCGATCATCGACTGCACCTTCTCGATCATCTCCTTCACTTCGCGGTTGTAGAAGTAGCTGACGTTATGCAGCGCGCCATCCAGCGCGCCGGTCGATTCGCCGACCTTGAGCATGCGGATCACCAGCGGCGGGAAGATGCCGGTATTCTGGAACGCCTGGGTGATGCCCTGGCCCTCGGAGATCTGTTGCGCCGCGCGCCGCAGGCCGGCCGCCACCACGCGGTTGCCGACGATGCCTTCCGACAGGCGGATGCATTCGAGGATGGTGATGCCGGAGGCGTACATCATGGCGAAGAAGGTGGCGAAGCGCGCCAGGATGATCTTGTGCAGCACCGGGCCGATCATCCATATACGCAGCTTGAAGCCGTCCGCCGCATAGCGCGCCTGTTCGCTGCGCGCCAGCCACGCGCGCCCGGCGAAGAAGCCGATCACCGGCACGGCGATCATCACGTACCAGTAATCGATGAAGATGTTCGACACGAAGATCAGCGCCTTGGTGTGCAGCGGCAGCGTGTTGCCCATGTTTTTGACGAAGGCGGTCAGCTGCGGCACCAGGTAGATCATCAGGAAAAACATCACGCCGGTGACGAACAGGCCGACGGCGGCCGGGTACATGATGATCTTCCGGGTCTGCGACGCCAGTTCGTCCTGCCACTTCAGCGTTTCCGACAGGTTGCGGAACACCTCCGCCAGCTTGCCGCTTTGCTCGCCGGCGGCAATCAGGCTGGTAAAGGTCAGGTCGAACACCTCCGGATAGGCCGCCATGGCGGCGGACAGCTGCTTGCCGCCCTCGATATTTTCAATCAGGCCGGTGATCATCTCGCGGAAGCGCGGGTGGTCGATGCTGTCGCGCAGATCGTTCAAGCCTTCCAGGATCGGCACGCCGGCGCCGGTCATCTGCTCCATGTGGAAGCAGAAGTTGATCAGGTCCTTGCGGGTGATGACGCGCTTGATGGCGATGACCTTGGTGCGCGAGACGCGGCAGTCGATCAGGTCCAGCCCCATGCGGTGCAGGCGCAGCTCCAGGTCCGGCTCGTTGGCGGCGTCCATGTTGCCCGGCTCGATGCGGCCGCTGGCGTCCATCGCGCGGTAGAGATATTGCGGCATCAGCCCAGCCTTTCGGTGAGGTCCACCACGCGGCCGACTTCCTCCAGCGTGGTCACGCCTTCGCGCACGCGGCGCAGGCCGTCGTCGATCAGGCTGTGGAAGCCGCCGGCGGCAGCCGCGGTTTTCAGCTCGCGGGTGGAGACGCGGCGCGCCACCAGTTCATCCAGCGCCGGCGTCATCTTCAGCAGCTCGATGATGGCGATGCGGCCCTTGTAGCCCTGGTGCGCGCACTTGTCGCAGCCCACCGGGTGGTACAGCGTCTGCGGGCCGGCGTCTTCCGGAATGCCGAGCAGCTGGCGTTCGATGTCGTCCGCCACGTGGGCTTCGCGGCAGGCGGTGCACAGCTTGCGCACCAGGCGCTGGGCGATGATGCCGATGATGTTGCCGGCCATGATGTCGGCCAGCACGCCAATGTCCAGCAGGCGCGGGATGGCGCCGATGGCGGAGTTGGTGTGCAGCGTGGAATACACCTGGTGGCCGGTCATGGCGGCGGAGAAGGCCATTTCGGCGGTCTCCTTGTCGCGGATTTCGCCGACCAGGATCACGTCCGGATCCTGCCGCATCATCGAGCGGATGCCTTCTGCGAAGCCCATCTTGGCCGATTCGTTGACCGAGGTCTGGCGGATCATGTTCATCGGGTATTCGACCGGGTCTTCCAGCGTCATGATGTTGACGCTCTCGGTGTTGATGTGGTTGAGGATCGAATACAGCGTGGTGGTCTTGCCGGAGCCGGTCGGCCCGGTCACCAGGATCACGCCGTCCGGGCGGGCGATCATCAGCTTGAGCAGATTCAGTTCGTTCTCGCCCAGGCCCAGGCCATCCAGCGGCACGATGCCTTTCTGCCGATCGAGCACGCGCAGCACGAAGTTTTCGCCGTGCGTGGTCGGCTGCGCCGAGGCGCGGAAGTCGATCTGGCGGCCGCTGAACTTGATCGAGATGCGGCCGTCCTGCGGCGCGCGCGTCTCGGCGATGTTCATGTTGGACATCACCTTCAGGCGCACCGCCATCGCCGGCCAGTACGATTTGTGCAGGCTGCGGATCTGGCGCAGGATGCCGTCGATGCGGTAGCGGATGCGCAGGAACGATTGTTCCGGCTCGAAGTGCAGGTCGGAGGCGCCGTTTTGCACCGCGTCGGCCAGGATGGCGTCGATCAGGCGCACCATCGGCTGGCTGTATTCGTCGGAGGTGGTGCCCAGGCTGGCGTAATTGACCTCGCCGGTTTCGATTTCGTGCAGGATGCCGTCGATCGACAGCTCGAAGCCGTAGTACTGGTCGATGGCGCGCTGGATGTCCGATTCGTTCACCAGCAGCGGCGTGATGGTGATGCCCTTGACCAGCATGGCGCTGATCTGGTCCAGCGCGACGATGTTGCTGGTGTCGGACATGGCCAGGATCAGGTTGTCGGCGGCGCGTTCGTAGACGATCGGGAACACGCGGTAGCGCTTGGCCACCTCCTTGGGAATCAGCTTGAGGGCGATGGCGTCCACCACCAGGCTGTTGAGGTCCGCGCTCTGGGTGTTGAGGTTTTCCGACAGCGCCTCGCGCACCGTGGCCTCGGTGACGAAGCCCAGTGTGATCAGCAGTTTTCCCAGTGGTTCATTGCTGCTTTTCTGCTCGATCAGCGCGATGCGCAACTGGTCTTCGCTGATGATGCCCTTCTGTATCAGCAGTTTGCCGAGCGGGAGTTTGGGTTGTTCTGCCATGGGTTAGTGCGTGACGGTGCTCAGTTCATGCATGCGTTTGCGCAGCGCGTTGCGGTCGAAGCCGACGGCCTTGTCCTGCGCCAGCGCCAGCGCGCGCTGGTAGTAGCCCAGCGCCAGTTTGCCCTGGTTCAGGCGGTCCAGGCCGATGGCCAGGTTGTAGGCGTAGTCCGGGTTGTCCGGCGCGGCGCCGACGGCGCGGAAGTAGGCTTGCTGCGCGTCCGGCCAGCGGCCTTGTTGCGCGTACAGGTTGCCGAGCGCGAACAGCACCGGGCCGGCGTCCGGGGTGTTGGCCAGGATGGCTTTCAGGCGCGCTTCGCTCTGGCTGATGTCGCCCTGGCGCAGGCCGATCAGGCCGGCGGTGGCGTCGGCGTCGTTGGGCGACAGTTCCAGCAGCCGCAGGTAGTAGCCGGCGGCCTTGTCTTTCAGGTTCTGGCGCGCGGCCACGTGGGCGGCGCCGAGCAGGGCGTCGCGGTTGTTGGCGTCCTGGGCCAGCGCGGCCTCGTATTGCTGCTGGGCGCCGGCGGTGTCGCCGCTGTTGAAGGCCTGGTAGGCGCTGTCCAGCGTCGGCGAGACCGGGGCGGGCTGCACCAGGCGGGTGATGCGGATGTCGTCGTTTTTCGGCGCGGCCAGCACCGGCATCTGCTCGGCGCGCGGCGCGGCGGCGGCCTGGATGGCTTGCTGGGCGGCGGCCAGTTCCTGTTCGGTGCGGGCCAGGCGGCGTTCCAGGTCTTGCTGGCTGGCGCGGCTGATGCCGGTGGGGGCCAGCAGCGGATCGTCGGCGTCAGTGCCTGGGCCGCCGGGGCCGGCGCCGGGGATGTCGCTGGCGCTGCCGGGGCCGCTGTTGGCGGCGATGATCTGGCCGGCGCCGGTGGTGGCGCCGGTGGCGCCGGCTGGCGGCATCGGCACCGGCGGCAGGCCGGCGCCAGCGCCGGGGCCGGTCAGGGCGATCCAGTAGTAGCCGCCCAGGCCGCCAACGACGATGACCAGCAGGGCGATCAGGCCGAACAGGCGCAGGCGTTCGGGATCGAAGCTGCTTGGTTCGGCGGCGGCGGCGGTGCGCGCGCGGGCGCGGGTGGCGCCATCGCTCCTTTTGCCGCCGCTGCCGCCATTGCCGCCATTGCCGCCGTTGCCGGCGGCGCCAGGCGCTCCGGCGGGCGCGGCGCCGCGCGGCGCGGATGCCGCGGTTGGGCCAGGGCTGGCTGCGCTTGCCGCGCTGGCAGCGGGCGCCGGCCGCGACGCGGCCGGCGATGCGGCGCCGGCGGCTGCGACGGTGCCGGCAAGCGCGCCGCCGATCGCGGCGGCGCTAGCGGCCGCTGTCCGCGCGGCGGACGTGCCGGCCGGCTCGGCGTAGGTGACGGCCGATTCGGCGGCGGACGAAGCAGTGGGCGTGCTACCCGCACCACGCGCCGCCGCTGCGCTGCCTGCGCTTGCGGTGGCGGGCGCGGGCGTGGTGGACGCTGTCAGCTCTGGCCCCGGCGCAAGCGCCGGCATCGGTGCGGCCACGGTCGGCGGCGCGGCGATCGGGTCGAGCGCCAGATCCATGGTCAGGCCCGGCTCCTTGTGGTCGCTGACGGCCGGCAGCGGGCTGGGCGAGGGACGCGGCTCGCTGGCGACCGAGGCCGACACCGGCGGCGCCATCGGTTCCAGGCTCAGGCCATCCATCGGCTCCAGGCTGAACTCGACCGGCGAGGCGGCGGGCGTGGACGGCGCGGCCGCGGCGCGCGGCGCCGGCTCCGGCGTCAGCGCCAGGATCTCGTCAAACGCTTGCGATGGCTTGTCCAGCTCCTCGTCGGGCAGCGCATTCTGTTTGGCGCGCTCGGCTTTCTTGAGCGCCTGCATTAATAGGCTCATGATCCATTCGCCTTTGGCACGGGATACGGTTCATTGTCCGGCTTCTGGCCCGGCAACATGTAGCGGTAGTCCTTGTAATCGCCGTTGATGCTGGCATCCTTGACCACCACCGGCCGCATGAAGATCACCAGCTCGGTCTTGGTGCTGCTCTCATTGCGGTAGGCGAACAGATTGCCCACCACCGGGATGCTGCTCAACAGCGGAATGCCGTCCTTGGCGTTGTCGACCGAATCCTGCATCAGCCCGCCCATGACGGCCACCTGGCCGCTGCTGACGCGCATGATCGATTCCAGCTCGCGCGCCTGAATCACCGGGATCTGGCTGGGCACATTGGCCAACGCCGGATTCGGGTCCTTGACGTAGTTGACCACGCGGGTGATGGTCGGGCGCACGTTCAGCGTCACCTCGTCGTTGTCGGAAATCTGTGGCGTCACGCTCATGACGAAGCCCACCGGCACCGTCTGCAGCGTCGACTCATACGTGGCCGGCGTGCTGACGCCGCCACTGGAGTTGAGTACCGCCGGCGTCACCTTGATCGAGAAAAACACATTATTGTCGACCACCTTCAGCAGCGCGGTCTGATTGTTCAGCACGCTGATTTTCGGGCTGGACAGCACCTTGACCTTGCCGAACGACTCCAGCAGCTGGATGGTGGTGGCGATGTCGCCCAGCCGGCTGGTCGGATTGGCATAGTTCAGCACAAATACGCCGGCGCTGCTGCCGGGCTGAACGCCGCTCGGCAGCGGCACATTGCTGACCTGCTGCTGGGTCAGCCGCAGGCCGCCTTTACCGACCGATTTCCAGTCGATGCCCTGCTGGTAGTTATCGCTCAGCTTGACTTCAATAATGGTCGCCTCGATCAGCACCTGGCGCTTGGCCGCGCCCACCACCACGTCCAGGAATTGCTGGATCTTCTCGTGCTGGCGCGAGGTGGCGCGCACCGCGATCAGGCCGCCTTCCGGATTGACGATGACCGAATTGCGCAGCCTGGCGCTGGCCGGGTCGGCGGTCGTTACCTGGGGCGCGAAAGCGCCGCCGCCGCCCGGTTGTTGCTGCTGCGATCCCAACGGATCGACCGGGTTGTCGGCCAGGTTGGAGGCGCGCAGCATGTCACGGATGTTCTTTTCCAGGTGATACCAGAAATTGTTGTCCGAACGGTTGCTGACCGAAGTGGTCGAGTTATTGCTGCCGTTGCCCTGCGGCGCGTTGCTGTACTGCTGCTGCGACTGTTGCGCGGCGCCGGCCGTTCCCAATCCCTGTGGCTGCGCAGGCGCCACCGCCTGCTGGACCGGGGACTGCGCGCTGCTGTCCGTGCCGCCACCGGTGGTGGAAATCTGGGTGGCGATGTTGACGCTGCTGGTGGTGGTGCGCGCGATGTTGACGTAGTCGACCTTGTAATTGCGCCACTCCGGCGTATCCGGCAGCACCGTCAGCGTGCTACCGTTGATTTCATAGCGCATGTCGACCTGGCGCTGGATGCGGCTCAGCAGTTGCGGCAGCGTCTGGTCGAGCGCGTTCAGCGTCACCGTGCCCTCGACGCCCGGGTGCACGTCGACGTTCATGCCGGCGTCGCGCGCCAGCGCAAACAGCAGCGACTGCACCGGCACCTTGTGCACCGTCACGCTGAACGTCTCGACCTTGGCGGCCGGCTTGGGCGGCGGCAGCGCCACGCTTTGCTGCACCGGTTCGGGAATGGCCCCGGCCGGCTGCGGCGCTTCGGTGATGTGCAACGGCGAGTTGGGAATGCTATGGCTGGCGCAAGCGCTCAGCAAGACACTGCAAACCACAGGGGCGAGAGGGGAGCTGAATTTTTTCATCGTGTCTTTCCGGCCCGGGATGATGCTGGAAGTGGTTGTTTTTGTTGTGCTTTTGCAATTGTGAATAACATGATCTTACAAATTTCGCGTTGCC
The DNA here is from genome assembly GCF_013408245.1 of Duganella sp. 1224. GTDB lineage: Bacteria > Pseudomonadota > Gammaproteobacteria > Burkholderiales > Burkholderiaceae_D > Rugamonas. The sequence continues at coordinate 1,857,664 of NZ_JACBYS010000001.1, read as the reverse complement.
GCAAGGATGGTCCAGCAAATTCCCCCAATTATCAGAAGCAGCAAACCCGTTAGCGCAACAGCTCTGGGTTGCAAGCCGCGGCGGCGGCGCCCAAACGGCGACTCGGCAATGGCCTGGCGCACGTGGCGCGCCTCGACCACGGTGGCGTCGGCGGCGAAGGCCGCTAGCAGCGCCTTGTCGGCCAAGATATTGATGCGGCGGACGATGCCTTCCGACGCCTCGGCGATCAGCCGCGCCGCGGCCGGGCTGAACAGCGCGCCGCCCTCGGCATGGCCGGCTGCCCGCAGCCGGTGGGCCAGGAATTCGCCGGTCAGCGCCGGCGGCAGCGGCGCCACGTGGAAGCTGTGGGTGATGCGCTCCTTCAGCTGGCGCATGCTGGCCAGGCCGAGGTGCTGGTCCAGCTCGGGCTGGCCGAACAGCACGATCTGCAGCAGCTTGCTGCGCGCGGTTTCCAGGTTGGTCAGCAGGCGGATGGCCTCCAGCGTGTCGAGCGGCATGGCCTGCGCTTCCTCGACCAGCAGCACCACCTGGCGGCCGGCGCTGTGGCGCGCGATCAGCTCGGCATGCAGGCTGCGCTGCACCTCGTCGGTGCGCAGGCCGTGCGTCGGCAGGCCCAGCTCGGCGGCGATGGCGTACTGCACCTCCTGCGGATCGAGGTTGGGATTGACCAGGTAAATCACGTCGATGTGCGGCGGCATGCGGCTTTCCAGCATGCGGCACAGCATGGTCTTGCCGGTGCCGACCTCGCCGGTCACCTTGATGATGCCCTCGCCATGGCCGACCGCGTACAACATGGCGTCGAGAATATCGCCGCGCTCGCTGCCGGCATAGAAGAAGGCCGGATTGGGCGTGATGTTGAAGGGCGACTCGCGCAGGCCGAAATGGGACTGGTACATGGTCTGGGTCTGGGTCTGGCTCACGCAATGCAAGCCAGGAAGGCTTGTTCGAGGGTGTCGGCGCTGTAGCGGGCGCGGCACTCGGCCGGGGTGCCGGCAAAGCGGATGCGGCCATCGTGCAGGATGGCCATGCGGTCGCACAGCTCGTCCACGTCGGCCAGCGCGTGCGAGGTCAGGAACAGCGTGCTGCCGGCACGGTGCAGCGCGCGCAGTTGCGCCTTCAGCAGCGCGCGCGCCTTGGGGTCGAGGCCGCTCATCGGCTCGTCCAGCACGTACAGCGGCTTGCGCGCCAGCAGGCAGGCGGCCAGGCCCAGCTTCTGGGTCATGCCCTTGGAATAGCTGCGCACGGTCTTTTTGAGGGCGTCCTGGTCCAGGTCGAGCGCGGCCAGCATGGCGGCCACCGCGTCCGGCTGGTAGGGCAGGCCCTGCAAGGTCAGCAGATAGCGGATGAAGTCGGCGCCGGTCAGGTAGTACGGCGGCGTGAAGCGTTCGGGCAGAAAGCCCAGCGGCTGGCGCGCGGCCGGCCGGTGGTGCGGCTGACCGAAAATGTCGATGCCGCCGCCGTCCAATGCACAAAAATCCAGCAAGCACTTGATCAGACTAGTCTTGCCGGCGCCGTTGACGCCAACCAGGCCAAAACACTCGCCGGCGCGCAGTTCCAGATCGACGCCATGCAGCACCGTGGCCGTGCCGTAGCGTTTGACGACGTGCTGAAAGCGCAGGGCGGGGACGGTCATGGATCGTGGCGACGAAAGAAACGAGCAACACTGTAGCGCATCCGTCCAAAGAAAGCGACACCTCACTCGCTCTGCCAGCCCATCTGTCATAGAATGGCCGCAAGTTTTGGTGACAATTGACAAGGAGCGGGCATGTCCAGGCCAGAAAAAGTACGGTTGGGTGAAATTCTGGTGCAGCAGAAACTGCTCTCCGAGGAGCAGCTGGGCCTGGCGCTGGCCGATCAGAAGCGCAGCGGACGCAAGCTGGGCCGCGTCTTCGTCGAGAACGGCTATGTTACTGAGGAACAGATCGCCGGCGCGCTGGCGCGGCAGCTCAACATCCCGTACCTGAACCTGAAATTCTTCAACATCAATCCGGAGATTGTCCGGCTGCTGCCGGAAACCCAGGCGCGGCGCTTCCGCGCGCTGGTGCTGGAAGACCGCCATGGCTCGCTGCTGGTCGGCATGTCCGACCCGACCGACCTGTTCGCCTACGACGAAATCGCCCGCATCGTGCGCCAGGATATCTCGCTGGCGGTGGTCAACGAAACCGAGGTGATGGCGGCCATCGACCGCATCTACCGCCGCACCGAGGACATTTCCGACCTGGCGCGCGAGCTGGAGCAGGACGTCGGCGACGTCTCGGTGGACTTTGGCGCGCTGGCCGCGGCCAATCCCAACGTTGAAGAAGCGCCGGTGGTCAAGCTGCTGCAATCGGTGTTCGAGGACGCGGCGCAGGTGCGCGCGTCCGACATCCACATCGAACCGCAGGAAGGCCGGCTGCAGATCCGCTTCCGCATCGACGGCGTGCTGCACCTGCAAACCGAGGCCGACATCAAGATCGCGCCGTCGCTGGCGCTGCGCCTGAAGCTGATGTCCGACCTCGACATTTCGGAAAAACGCCTGCCGCAGGACGGCCGCTTCGCCGTGCGCGTGAAAAACCAGCGCATCGACGTGCGTATCTCCACCATGCCGACCCAGTACGGCGAATCGGTGGTGATGCGTCTGCTGAACCAGGGCGGCACCCAGCTGAAGCTGGACGCCATCGGCATGCCGCGCGGCCTGCTGGAAAAGTTCCGCGCCATCGTCCAGCGCCCGAATGGGCTGGTGCTGGTGACCGGGCCGACCGGTTCCGGCAAGACCACCACCTTGTATTGCGCGCTGTCGGAGCTGAACTCGGTCGAGAAAAAGCTGATCACGGTTGAAGACCCGGTGGAATACCGGCTGGCCGGCATCAACCAGGTGCAGGTCAACGACAAGATCGACCTCAACTTCGCCCGCGTGCTGCGCTCGGCGCTGCGGCAAGACCCGGACATCGTGCTGGTCGGCGAGATGCGCGACCAGGAAACCGCCGCCATCGGCCTGCGCGCCGCCATGACCGGCCACCTGGTGCTGTCGACGCTGCACACCAACGACGCCGTCAGCACGCCGCTGCGCCTGATGGACATGGGCGTGCCGCGCTACATGGTCGGCTCGTCGTTGCAGGCAGTGCTGGCGCAGCGCCTGGTGCGGGTGATTTGCGAAAGCTGCACCACGCCGTACGAGCCGACGCCGACCGAGCGTGAATGGCTGAGCCTGGAACTGAACGACAAGGTCGACAAGGCGCGCTACTTCCACGGCAAAGGCTGCTCGCACTGCAACGGCATGGGCTATCGCGGCCGCACCGGCGTCTACGAACTGCTGGAAATGACGCGCTCGGTGGTGGACGCCGCCAACGATCCCGACCCGTCCAACTTCCTCAAGGTCGCGCAGCAGCAGATGGCTGGCGAAACGCTGCGCCGCCACGCCGTCCAGCTGGTCGTTCAGGGACGGACCACGATTTCGGAAGCCATGCGCATCAGCAACCAGGTCGAGGACTAAGCCGTGCCATTCTTTGCCTACAAGGGCCGCAACGCGCGCGGCGAGCTGATGCAAGGCGTGCTGGAGGCGGCCGACAGCGGCGCCGTGGCCGACCAGCTCTTTAATACGGGCGTGACGCCGATCGAGATCAACGTCACTACCCGCAAGACCGCCGATGGCGAAACCTGGTGGGCCAAGCTGCTGGAGAAAAAGGTCACGTCGATGGACGTGCAGCTGTTCAGCCGGCAGATGTATACGTTGCTCAAGTCGGGGGTGCCGATCATGCGCGGGCTGGCCGGCTTGCAGGAGTCGGCGGTCAGCAAATCGTTTGGCAAGGTGATCAAGGATTTGCGCGAGTCGCTGGACTCGGGCCGCGAGTTGTCATCCGCCATGCGCCGTCATCCGGACGTGTTCACGCCGTTTTACCTGTCGATGGTGCGGGTGGGGGAGATGACCGGCCGTCTGGAGGAAGTGTTCCTGCGCCTGTTCGACCACCTGGAGTTCGACCGCGACATGCGCGAGCGCGTCAAGACGGCGATGCGCTATCCGAGCTTCGTGGTGTTTGCCATGATTGCCGCGATGGTGGTGGTCAATATCTTCGTGATTCCCGCGTTCGTGGGCGTGTTCTCCAAATTTAACGCCGAGCTGCCGCTGATGACGCGGATTTTGATTGCCACGTCCAACTTCTCGGTACGCTACTGGCCGGTGCTGGCGGTGGCGGTGGCGGCATCCGTGTGGGGTTTCCGCATGTGGGTGGGTACGGCCAAGGGACTCTATCAGTGGGACAAGATCAAGCTGAAGATTCCGGTGGCCGGCAAGATCATTCTGAAGGCCACGCTGGCGCGGTTTGCCCGCAGCTTTTCTTTATCCAGCCGCAGCGGGGTGCCGATTGTGCAGGCACTGTCGGTGGTGGCGCAGACGGTTGATAACGCCTACCTGACGGCGCGCGTGGAACAGATGCGCGACGGCGTGGAGCGTGGCGAAAGCATTCTGCGCACGGCCACCGCCACCAACGTGTTCACGCCGATCGTGTTGCAAATGATCGCGGTGGGCGAGGAGAGCGGCTCCATCGACGAACTCATGGACGAAATCGCCCAGATGTACGAGCGCGAGGTGGACTACGAATTAAAAACATTGTCCTCGCAGATCGAGCCTATTTTGATTGTATTCCTGGGAGTTATGGTGCTGATTCTGGCGCTGGGCATCTTCTTGCCGATCTGGGACCTGGGCAAGGCTGCCTTGCATCATTGATTGTGAAATCATGGCTTTTTTGACAATGCTTGTGACTGGAAAACAACGCGGCGCAAGTTTATTGGAGTTCGCGGTGGCTATCCTTGTGGTAGGGATTTTGATGGGATTGCTGTTGCAACGGCTGTGGTTCTATCAGGGCGAGGCCGAGCGCGTGGCGGTGCAAATGACAGTGGCCAATGTACGTGCCGCCTTAGAAATTAAGGCTACGCAATCAAAATTGCTGGGACGCAGCAATGATTTAACGTTGTTGACCGAAGAAAATCCGCTGAATTTGTTAAAAAATAAACCTGTCAATTATGCAGGGGAGTTTTTCAGTCCAAGCGACGACGACATCGGCGAGGGGAATTGGTGCTTTGATCGCACCGATAAAAGTCTGATTTATTTGTTAAATTTCGGAAAATCTTTTGAAGATGCCCAAACGAAACGTTTGAAATTCAAGGTAAAATTGCTCCGGTTGCCCCATAGCCCCGCCAAGCCGTCAGGCGCACCCGAATCCGCAGGTGTGGCCTTTGAGCAAGTGAAGGACTAGCGCAATCCGCGCAAATTTTTCGACGATTTGGAGAGTGTAATGAACAAGCAAGCGAGCATCGCATCCCGTCAACGCGCCCAAGGCGGTTTCACCCTGATCGAACTGATAGTGGTGATCGTTATTCTGGGTATTCTGGCCGCGACTGCGTTGCCCAGGTTTGCCAATATGGGGGGGGACGCACGCGCGGCGTCGCTGAACGCTGCCCGTGGCGCTTTGAATACCACGGTGTCGATGATGCATGGTCAGTTTCTGATTAACCCGAATGGTCCGTTTGTCAACGAAGGCGTGACCATTACGAATACCAATGGCTATCCTGGCGCAGACGCGAACACGACAGCCGCAGCCGGGATTAATGCACCTGACTATTTCGTTACTGTAGGTTCGGCAGCGAATGCCGCAGCGACCGCGAACCGTCCGGGCGTTCCCGCCGGCAGTCTGCTTGTGCAGCCGCAAAGTGTGTCAGCCAATGCCGCAGGCCTGACCTGTTACGTGCTGTACACCGCTGCGACCTCGGCCAATAATGTGGTGACGCCACCGACTGTGGCGCTGCCGAACGCTATCAACTGCAACAACTGATGCGATCGGGCGGCGTAGCCAGCCGCCAGCGGGCGGACGGCTTCACGATTGTGGAGCTGGTCACGGTGATTGTGGTGGTCGGCATCCTGGGCGCCATCGGCGCCGCCCGGTTCTTTGACAACACGGCGTTCGAGAACCGCGCGTATGCCGATCAGGTCCGCAGCTTGCTCCGCTACGCGCAAAAAATGGCCATCGCGCAGAACCGCTCAATCTTCGTCCGTTCGGACGGTAACAGCTTTGCCGTGTGCTCCAATGCCGCCTGCGACGTCAACGGCATGATCGTCGCACCGGGCGGCAGCAACAACGGCAGCACCGCCACCAAACAATACTGCCAGCAGGGCAATGCCTACGCCGCGCAATGGATGTGCATCGGCCGTCCGGCCAACGTGGCCGTGGCCGCCGAGGCGACGCGTCCGGAACTGGGCAATGGCGGTTTCTTTTCCTTCGATGGCCTGGGGCGCCCATACAATCGCAATGGCACGCCAATGACATCAACGAATGACCAACAGGCCGGTGTGCCGATGGCGAACCTGCCGGCCATGACGTTGACCTTCAGCAGCGGCACCAACACCGCCCGCCTGAGCATCTGGCCGGAAACCGGATATGTGCAAAATGCGCCGTGACGCCCGCCGCCAGCGTGGCCTGACTATCATCGAGCTGGTGATTTTCATCGTCATCGTCGGCATCGCCGCCGCCGCGCTGGTGCAGGTGCTGAATCTGGCCAGCCGCAACAGCGTCGACCCGGTACGCCGCAAGCAGGCGATGCTGATTGCCGAGGCCTACATGGAAGAGGTGATGCAGGCGCAGTTTACAGCCTGCGATCCTGGTGATTCCAATGCCGCCAACGCCACCGTTAAAGCCGACTGCGCGAATGTACCGGAAGACTTCGGCCCGGAGACCGGCAACCTCAATCGTCCGTTTGATAACATCAACGATTACATCCCTAACCCTAACCAGGTGGGGACGCCTTACCGTGCTTTCCAGGCGACGATTGGCGGCAATGCGGTCGATGTCGATGTTGCCGGCAACCCGCTGGGCGCCAGTGCGGTTGGCGGTACGCTAGGCAAGAGCGGGCTGGAGGGCATCGTCACCACACTGACGCTGGACCCGGTGGCCACGCTGGGCAATTTGAGTTCCAGCTACGCCAACAACAACTACGACAACGTGCGCATACTGCACATCACCATCACCACCACGTACGCGCCTGGCCAGTCAATCGTGCTGGAAAGCTATCGTACGCGCTATGCGCCGGGGGCGCGATGATGGCGCCTACCGTCACGCGCGCGCGCGGCTTTACGCTGGTCGAGGCGATTGTCGTCATGGTGCTCACCGGCATTTTGGCCGGCATCATGGTGGTGTTCATCCGCAATCCGGTGAGCAGCTATGTCGACACCGCCGCCCGCGCCGAGTTGACCGATGTGGCCGACATTGCCCTGCGACGCATGGCGCGCGAAATTCGTACCGCGGTGCCCAACAGCATCCGCTTTACGGCGTCCGGCAACACTTCTTTCCTGGAATTCATCCCGAGCCACGCTGGCGGCCGCTACCTCGCCCAGGACGATGGGGCGGCGCCCGCGTCACCGCCGCATCAATCGCTGAACTTTGACCCCAGCATCACTTCTAACCAGTTTGAAGTAGTCGGTCCGATTGCGTCGGCGCAGCCGCAATCCGCCATCGCGCCAGGCGATTACATCATCCTCAGCAATTTCGGCACGGGCTTCCTCAACGTCAACGGCGACGCCTACGCAACCGATGGGAGCGGCAACCTCGCTAGAAATGTCGCCGTCGTCAGTGCGTTTGACGGCAAGGTTGTGACACTGGTGAGCAACCCCTTTCCCGGCGTCGTCAATCCGCCCGCCAGCAAGCGCTTTATTGTGGCAAACCAGCCAGTCACTTTCGCCTGCGTGAACGACCCGTCGACTGGCCGCGGACGGTTAATGCGCTATTCGAACTACGGTCTTCGGGCCAACCAGGTCGATCCGGGCAGCCTCAATTTGCTGCCGGCACAGCAAGTCAAGATGACGCTGATGGCTGATAACGTTGTGGGCTGCAACTTTTCCGTTACCGCCCTGGCCAACCGCCAGGCAGCGCTGGTCGGTCTGGGCATTGCGCTGGCGCGGCCCAAGCCGGGCGCGGCCGCCACCGATCTGGAGACGGTCACATTGGCCCAGCAAATTCACGTGGATAACACACCATGAAGCCATCGATATTCAGGCGCGGCCAATCGGCCGGTATCGCCATCGTGACGGCGATCTTTCTGCTGGTGGTGGTGGCCGGACTGGTGGTGGCCATCGTCTCGCTGACGACCACGCAACAGGATGCGTCAGCCAAGGACTTGCAAGGCACGCGCGCCTACCTGGCCGCGCGTTCCGGGATCGAGTGGGCGTTATACCAGGCGCTGCAGACACAGCAGCCCCCGCAGCCTTCGACGGCGCTGGGATGTAATCCGACTAGTCCGCCGCCCGTCAACATTACCGTCCCGGGTGCGACGCTGTCGGCGTTCCGGGTGACGGTGCGCGTGACTTGTGACCAAGGGGTAAGCGGCATCGCCGGTGGCGGGCCGAATGATGCAACTGCGTTTCACGTCTTCATCGAGTCCACCGCGTGCAGCCAGCCGGGAGCGGACGGGTTCTGCCCCAATGCCGCGCCGGGGCCGGATTATGTGCAGCGCCGGGTCACGGCGCAGCTTTAGTGTCGCATCTGTGGGGAAATGTGGCTGTTTTTACAGAAGTGTTGTCAATTTGGGCATGAATTGTCTGGTAAGTTGAATATAATCAAGCATCTAGCGCGTAAACCTCGTGTATTGAGATATGGGTTTCTTTAAAAGAGCGAAAAAGACCGATGGCTGGCTGACCGTCACGTTCCAAAAGGACGGCATTTGCGCCGCGCGCGTGCAGCGTGTGCGCGACGCCAAGGCTATTGTCGAGGTGGCGGCCTTCTATCCGGCCGACAGCAGCTTTTCGCCCGAGGCGCTGGAGCGCCTGAACAAGGATCTGAAGGCCGGCAGCTACTACAGCGGCACCATGCTCAGCGGCGGCGAGTATCAGTTGCTGATGGTGGACGCCCCCAACGTGCCGCAGGACGAGTTGAAAACCGCCGTGCGCTGGCGCTTGAAGGATATGCTCGACTTCCACATCGACGACGCCACCATCGATGTGCTGGACATTCCGGTCGACAGCAATGCCGCTGCGCGCGGCCATTCGATGTTTGCCATCGCCGCGCGCAACGCGCTGATCCAGTCGCGCCAGACGCTGTTCAGCGAAGCCGCGCTGGACCTGACCGTGATCGATATCCCGGAGATGGCACAACGGAACATCTCGGCGCTGCTGGAGACCGAGGGCCGCGGCCTGGCCATGCTGTCCTTCGACGCCGACGGCGGCTTGCTGACCATTACCTACAAGGCCGAGCTGTACCTGTCGCGCCGCATTGATGTGACGCTGGAGCAGTTGCTGGAGCGCGATTCGATCCGCCAGCAAAGCCACTTCGACAAGATCACGCTGGAGCTGCAGCGCTCGCTGGATCACTTCGACCGCCAGTTCTCGTTTGTGAACGTGCTGAAGCTGTTGCTGGCGCCGACCGGCGCCGAAGGCTTGCACGAGCACCTCACCGGCAACCTGTACATGCCGGTGGAGGCGATGGGGCTGGAGGACGTGTTCGACCTCGGCAAGGTGCCGGCATTGCAGGACGTAGAACAGCAGCGGCGTTTCTTCCTGCCGCTGGGCGCGGCCCTGCGGCACGAGGAGGTGCGGCTGTGAGCCAGCAGATCAATCTGTTCAATCCCATCTTCCTCAAGCAGAAGAAGATTTTCACCGCCTTGCCGATGGCCGAGGCGCTGGGCGTCATCGTGGCCGGCGCCTTGCTGCTGGACTGGTACGCGTCGCGCCAGGTAGCCGAGCTGCAGCGCGAGGCGGACGAGGGCAAGGCCATGCTGGCGGTGCGCGAGCAGCGTCTGGTCAAGGCCGGCCAGCAGTTCGCGCCGCGCGCCAGCGATCCGCGCCTGGCGGCCGAACTGGCGGACGCGCAGGCCGAGCTGAAGGCGCTGAATGATGTGTCGGCGGTGTTGCAGGGCGGCGCGCTGGGCAACACGAATGGCTATGCCGAGTACTTCCGCGCGTTGTCGCGCCAGAACGTCAGCGGTTTGTGGCTGACCGGCGTGACCATCAATGGCGCCGGCAATGATATCGGCGTGCAGGGCAGGGCCATGCAGGCGACGCTGATCCCGAATTACATCGCGCGCCTGACCGGCGAGCGCGTCATGCACGGCAAGAGTTTCGCCAGCCTGGATATCGGCCGGCCGGATGCGGCGCCGGCTGCGAGCACCACCGCGAGCGCCGCGCCGGCAGCGGCGACGGTGGCGTCAGCGGCGCCATCGTCCGCGCCGTTCGTGGAGTTCAGCCTGCAATCGACTCCGGCGCAGGAGACGGCCAAATGAAGCAGCAACTGTTGCAACAATGGATTAAGCTGAGCACCAGGCTGGATGCGATGACGCTGCGCGAACGCTCCATGGTGTTCTCGGCGGTGGTGGCCGCCATCCTGTTCCTGATCTACACGGTGTCGGCCGAGCCGTTGCTGAACAAGCAGAAGGCGCTGCGCCTGCAGATCAAGCAGCAGCAGAACCAGATCGCTGGCATCGATATGGAAATCGTCGCCAAGGCGCAGGGCTTCAAGGTGGATCCGGATGCGGGGATCCGCGAGCAGCTGGCCAAGGTGCGTAACCAGATCGACGCCACCAGCACCAGCCTGATGGCGGTGCAAAAAGGCCTGGTGGCGCCGGACAAGATCGCGCCGCTGCTGGAGCATCTGTTGCGCGGCAACGGCAAGCTGAAACTGATTTCGATGAAGACGCTGCCGGTGACCGGCCTGAACGAGGCGGCCAAGCCAGCGGCGGCTGCGCCGGCCCAGACGCCAGCGCCGGCAGCGGCTGCCGCTGCGGCGCCGGCCGGCCAGCCAGCGGCGGCCAAGCCGCACGAGTTGCTGTACCGCCATGGCGTGGAAATCGTCGTGCAAGGTGGTTATGTGGACATGGTCAATTACATGGCCGCGCTGGAGGCGCTGCCGGTACAGCTGTTCTGGGGCAAGGCCAGCCTGGACGCGCAGCAGTATCCGAATTCGCGCCTGACGCTGACCCTGTACACGCTGAGCCTGGATCAGAAATGGATGAAACTATGAACCGCCTGATGAAGCTGGGCGCCGGCGTCGCGTTGTCGCTGCTGCTGTTTGCCGCCGGCGCGCAGACGCTGACCGATCCGACCCAGCCGCCGCCGGAGTCGCGCCTGCTGCCAGCCAGCGTCAGCGATGTCCCGGTCTATACCGGCCCGCAACTGCAGTCGGTGCTGATCGGCTCGCACGGCCGGCAGGTGGCGGTGATCGACGGCCAGACCATCCGCAGGGGCGAGAAGTTCAAGGGCGCCACGCTGGTGCAGGTCAACAAGAATTCCGTGGTGCTGCAAAACGGCCGCAACAAGCAAGTGCTGACCTTGTTCCCGGACGAGGGCAAGAAGCCCGCTCATTAAACGCGAAGAACGCATATGCAAAAAATCCTCACCCTCGCTGTCGTGACCGCGCTGCTGCTCAGCGGCTGCCAGACGCCGTCCACGCGCGACACCTACGACAAGATCAGCAACGAGGTCAACGCGGCCGCCGCCAAGCCGGCCGTTGTGGGCCAGACCGATGCGGTGGCCAGCGCCTTGCTGCCGCCGGTGTCGCAGATGGCCGACCAGCTGCCGAAGGCGCGCGCGGTGCTGGAGGAGCGCTTCAATGTGTCGTTCAACAATGTGCCGGTGCAGCAGTTCTACAATTCCATCGTGGCCGGCACCCGCTACAACATGCTGATCAATCCGGAAGTGACCGGCACCGTCACCGCCAACCTCAAGGATGTGACGCTGTTCGAGGCGCTGGATGCGATCCGCGAGCTGTACGGCTACGATTACAAGGTGGAGGGCACGCGCATCTACATCCGTCCGCTGACCATGCAGACCAAGATGTTCAAGATCAACTATCTGACGGCCAAGCGCAAGGGGCAGTCCAGCCTGCGCGTGTCGTCGACCTCGGTCGCCAGTGCCGGCACCAGCAATAGCGGCGGCCAGAACAACAACGGCAACAACAATAACAACAACGGCGGCAATAACGGCGGCAGCGATCCGAACAATCCCAACGGCGGCACGCAGCAGCAGCGCGACTCGGCCAATGTGTCCACCACGTCGGAAAGCGATTTCTGGCTGGAGCTGAAGACGGCGCTGGAGGCGCTGGTCGACACCGCCAAGGAGGGCCGCAGCGTGACCATCAGCCCGCAGTCCGGTGTGATCGTGATCCGCGCCATGCCGGACGAGCTGCGCAACGTCGACATGTACCTGAAGGCGACGCAGATTTCGGTCGACCGCCAGGTGATTTTGGAGGCCAAGATTCTGGAAGTGGAGCTGAACAGCAATTACCAGAGCGGCGTCAACTGGGCGGCGTTCGGCAAGTTCGCGGCGGGTGGCAACAACCGCTTCTCGGCCGGCACCCTGCAGCCGGGCACCACGCTCGGGCCGCTGGGCACGCCGTTGAGCAGCGGCTCGGGCGGCATCACCGCGTCGCCGGGCAGCAGCATTGGCGCCGCCGGCGACGCGGTCGGCTCGCTGTTCGGCTTGGCGTTCCAGACCAGTAATTTCGCCGCGCTGATTTCCTTCCTGGAGGGACAGGGCACGGTGCATGTGCTGTCCAGCCCGCGTATCGCCACGCTGAACAACCAGAAAGCGCTGCTGAAGATCGGCACGGACGAGTTCTTTGTCACCGGCGTCAGCACCACCACGACCACCAGCGGCACCGGCACCGGCGTCACCACGCCGAGCCTGACGCTGCAACCGTTCTTCTCCGGCGTGGTGCTGGATGTGACGCCGCAGATCGATGAGGATGGCAACATCATCCTGCACGTGCACCCGTCGGTCAGCCAGGTGTCGACCGTCAACAAGGGCCTGAACCTCGGTTCGCTGGGCAACTTCACGTTGCCGCTGGCGTCGTCGTCGACGTCGGAGATGGATAGCATGGTGCGCGGCCAGAACGGCCAGGTGGTGGCCATCGGCGGCCTGATGCGTCAGGCCACGACCACCGATAATTCCGGCGTGCCGGGCGCCAACAAGGTGCCGGTGCTGGGCGCGCTGTTCGGCAGCAAGAGCGAGGTGCTGCAGAAGCGCGAGCTGGTGGTGTTGATCAAGCCGACCATCGTCGAGACCTCGTCCGACTGGAATCAGGATCTGCTGGACAGCGGCCGCCGCCTGAAAGAACTGGATCCGGGCCGGGGCAGGGGACGTTAATCATGTACAGCAAACACTTCGGCCTGCGCGAGGCGCCGTTCAGCATCACGCCGGACACCAGCTATTTCTTCACCAGCCCGCATTCGCAGGAGGCGCTGAATACCTTGCTGGTGGCGGCCAAGAGCGGTGAGGGCTTCATCAAGATCACCGGCGAGGTGGGCACCGGCAAGACGCTGCTGTGCCGCAAGTTCATCGCCACGGTGGGGCCGGAGTTCGTGACGGCGTATATTCCCAATCCGTACCTGGAGCCGCGCACGCTGATGCTGGCGCTGGCCGATGAGCTGGAGGTGGCGCTGGAGAAGGATGTCGATCAGCACCAGCTGCTGAAGTCGATCACGCAGCGGTTGATGGATCTGGCGCGCGAGGGCAAGCAGGTGCTGCTGTTGCTGGACGAGGCGCAGGCGATTCCGACCGAGAGCCTGGAGGCGCTGCGGCTGCTGACCAATCTGGAAACCGAGAAGCGCAAGCTGTTGCAGATCATTCTGTTCGGACAGCCGGAGCTGAATCAGCATCTGCAGGCGACGTCGATACGCCAGCTGGCGCAGCGCATCACCTTCCACTATCACCTGGGGCCGCTGTCGCGGGATGATATCGAGTATTACATCGCGCACCGGTTGCGCGTGGCCGGCTATACCGGCGGACGGCTGTTCAACCGGGCGGCGATTTCGCGGCTGTACAAGGCCAGCGGCGGCATTCCGCGGCTGGTCAACATCATGGCGAACAAGTCGCTGATGCTGTGCTTTGGCGAGGGCAAGCAGCAGGTGACGCGGCGTCATGTCAGCCTGGCGGCCAGCGATACGGTGTCGTCGGGCGGCCGATTGCGCTGGCCCTGGATGGCGGCTGGTGTAAGCTTGCTGATCGCCGCTTGCGGCCTGACCTGGGCGCTGACCAAATGAGCCTGATTAATAAAATGTTGCAGGACCTGGACGCGCGCGGCGGCGGCGCGGCATCGGCTGTGCAGCAGCCGGAGGTGAAATCGGTGCCGTCCGGCGAGCGCGATCGCCGGCCGCTGGTGATCGGCGGCGCGGTGGCGGGGGTGCTGGTGGTGGCGGCCGGTGGATGGTTCGGCTGGCGCTACTGGCAGGCCCATCGCGCGCCGGCCGGGCCGGTGCCGATTGTGCAGGATAACCGGATTCCGGATAAACCGCGCTTCCAGGAACCGCCGGCATCGGCCGCCGCGCTATCGTCCGCCGCCGCCCCGGTCGCTCAGGCGGGCGCGCAGGGCGAGGTCGCAGCGTTGGCCGCCGCCAAGCCCGCTGCGCCGCACACCGACGCGTCGCCCGCAGCGAAGGACGGAGCGCCGCGCGCCGATGCGCTATCCGCCGCCAAAGCAGGAATGCCGCACGACGACGGGCAGGCTGCCATGCATGGTGCGGCGCCAGTCTCGGATGCGCTCTCCGCCGGTGCGCCGGTCGCTGCGAACGCCAGGCGGACGCGTGCTGACATGCGTTCCGCCGCAGCTGATGCTGGCGAGGCGCCGGCGGAAACGACCGCAGCCGCACCAGTCGTCAAACCGGCGCGCAAAGCCGCGCGCGGCACCGCAGCCACTGGCGCTTCTCCTGCAGACGGTGTAGTCGTGCGCGAACTGACGCCCAAGCAGATGTCGGAAAATAGCTACCGCCGCGCCCTGGTGGCGCTGCAGGAAGGCCGCGTCAGCGCCGCCCTGGCCGATCTCGACAAAGCGGTCGAAGTCGACCCGCGCAACGACGCCGCGCGCCAAACCTACGTCAGCCTGCTGTTGGAAAACCGCCGCACCGACGACGCCATCCGCCAACTGCGGCTGGCGCTGGGCATCGAACCACGCCAGCCCGGCCTGGCCATGGTGCTGGCCCGCCTGCAACTGGAAAAAGGCGGCCCGGCGCTGGACACGCTGCTGAAAACCCTGCCATACGCCACCGGCAACGCCGACTACCAGGCTTTCCTGGCCGGCGTGCTGCAACGCGAACAGCGCCACGCCGAAGCCGCCCAGCACTACCGCGACGCGCTGGCCATCGCGCCCTCCAACGGCATCTGGTGGATGGGACTGGGCATCTCGCTGCAAGCCGACCAGCACCTGCCGGAAGCGCGCGAAGCCTACACCCGCGCGCGCGGCAGCGCCGGCCTCACGCCCGAACTGAAGGCCTTCGTCGACAAAAAGATCGAGCAACTGTCGCGCTAAGTCGCGGCGGGAGGGCGCCGGCAACGCCGGTCACAGGCTGGCCTGGGCGCCCCAGATCTGCTTCATGCTGAAGCGGGTCGAGGCCTGGTCCTCGCTCAGGCCCTCGGCGATGGGCAGCGGGCCGTCGCCGAGGCAGCGCGGTTGCGCCGGCGACAGCAGCGCGCCGCTGGCGTCGCGCAGGTAATGGATCTGCAGGCCGCTGCTGCAGCCCTGGCGGCGGCTGACCACGCCGATCTCGCCGCCCTCCAGCCGCACCAGGCAGCCCGGCGGAAAGTCGCCCAGCTCGCGCTGGAAGCAAGCGGCCAGTTGCGCGTCGACCGGCGCCTCCCTGTCCTCGATCAGGTTGCGCAGCGCCAGGCTGGGCAGGATGGACTTGCGGTAGTTGCGGGCCGACACCTGCGC
Source organism: Duganella sp. 1224 (assembly GCF_013408245.1). GTDB lineage: Bacteria > Pseudomonadota > Gammaproteobacteria > Burkholderiales > Burkholderiaceae_D > Rugamonas. The sequence continues at coordinate 1,842,005 of NZ_JACBYS010000001.1, read as the reverse complement.
GCAGTAGCGGTCGGCAAAACTCAGCAGCTTGGCGTTGAGCGTCACCTCCGGGCTGGCCAGGCCGGCCGGATAGCCGCTGCCCTCGTCGTTCTCGTGATGCATCAGCACGCACGAAATCCAGTCATCGTCATCGACGCCGACGCAGCGCAGCATGTCGGCGCTTTCCTCCGGATGGCGGCGCACGATGGCCATCTCTTCCTTGCTGAGCGGCGCGTTCTTGTTCTGGAAGCCCTCGTGATGGCGCAGCATGCCGACGTTCATGGTCAGCGCGGCGGCGGTCACGGTCAGCGTGTGGCCGGTGCCCATGCCCATGCTGCGGGCGATCACCACCGTCACCACGGCGGTTTCGATGCAGTGGCGCACCGCGTACATGCCGTTGATCTGGCTGAGGAAGATGCAGGCCAGCGCCACGTCCGGGTTGATGTCGACCGCGCGGATGACGTCGCGCGCGATGTCGCGCACCTCGGCCTCCGCGTTGTGCTCGTTGCGCAGGTTGTGCAGCAGGCGCTCCAGCCGGCGGTTGCACAGATTGAGCTGGTGCAGCACCGACGGCGTCGCTTCCGCCAGCAGCGGCGGTTCCAGGTGAGTCATCCCGGTCATGGTCGATCCGATCTTAAACTGTGGCCAGCCGCTCCAGGGCGAGCGCCAGCGTCTCATCTTGTTTGGCAAAGCAGAAGCGCACGATGCCCGATTCCTTGCCCTGCTGGTAAAACGCCGACACGGGAATGGCCGCCACCTTGATCTCGGTGGTCAGCCACTCGGCGAACGCGGCTTCCGTCAGTGTGGAGATTTTATCGTAGCGCACGCACTGGAAGTAGGTACCGTCGGCTGGCAGCAACTCAAAACGCGAATTTTTCAGGCCGTCGCGGAACAGGTCGCGCTTGCGCTGGTAAAACGCCGGCAGTTCCGTGTATGGCCGGGGATCGGTCATGTAGCTGGCGATGCCATGCTGCATCGGCGTGTTGACGCTGAAGACGTTGTACTGGTGCACCTTGCGGAATTCGGCCATCAGCGCGGCCGGCGCGGCCACGTAGCCGATCTTCCAGCCGGTGACGTGGTAGGTCTTGCCGAAGCTGGACACCACGAAGGCGCGCGCCGCCAGTTCCGGGTAGCGGCTGACCGATTCGTGCGGGTGGCCGTCGTAGACCATGTGTTCGTACACCTCGTCCGACAGGATCAGCACGTCGGTGCCGCGCACGATGTCGGCCAGCGCTTGCAGGTCGGCTGCGCGCAGCACGGTGCTGGTGGGATTGTGCGGCGTGTTGATGATGATCAGGCGCGTTTTGCCGCTGACGGCGGCGGCTACCTTGTCCCACGGTACGGTGTAGCCGGCGGCGCCGACTTCCATTTCCACCGGCACCGCCACGCCGCCGGCCAGCGTAATCGCCGGTACATAGCTGTCGTACACCGGCTCGATGACGATGACCTCGTCGCCTGGGTGGACGCAGCAGAAAATCGCCGTGGTCAGCGCCTGGGTGGCGCCGGCGGTGACGGTGATTTCGCTGTCGACGTGGTATTCATGCCCGTACAGCGCGGCGATCTTGGCGACGATGGCCTGGCGCAGCACCGGCGCGCCGCTCATCATCGGGTACTGGTTGAAGTCCGCCTGCATGGCGTCGTTGACGGCGGTGATCAGGCCGCGGTCGCAGCCAAAATCCGGGAAGCCCTGGCCAAGGTTGACCGCGCCGGCCTGCGCCGCCAGTTGCGACATGCGGGTGAAAACGGTGGTGCCCACCGCCGGCAGGCGGGTGGTCAGGGACGGCGTCATCGGCGGATCATTACGGCTGTTCATGGGCGGCGGAAGAGGTGATGGATGACCTATTCTAGCGCAATCCACTTTTCCGGTTGCATCACCTTGAACATGCCTTCGCGGGCCAGGCGGCGGGCCAGTTTCAGCAGCGCCTTGTCCTTGGTAATCAGCACCTCGGCGCCGGCGTCGCGGGCGATTTCGAGGAATTTCTGATCGGCCTTGTCGCTGCACACCGGCAGCTTGATGCCGTTGTCGGGCGGCGCCACCACCTTGATCATGGCGTCAAAGCGGGCGGCGGCCAGCGGGCGGCTGTCGTCGTCCAGCGGCAGGTGCTTGTAGTGCAGCACGATGTGGTATTCGTCGCGGCAATCGGCGCGGGTCACGGCTTCGATCTCGCCGCGTTCGATGGCGTCCACCAGCTTGGCCCAGCGCGGGTCGTTGAACACGAACAGGTCGAGGCAAACGTTGGTGTCGATAACGACTTTCTTTGGAACAGGTATCATGTAGGCTAGTTACGTAACAATGTATTTTGGAATCTTATGCTGATAGTGCTTTCCCCGGCAAAAAGTCTCGACCTGGAGACGCCACCGACCACCACGCTGCACACCGAACCGTCGTTTCTCGATCACTCCGAACAACTGATCCACCGCCTGCGCGAATTTTCGCCGGCCGAGCTGGGTGAGCTGATGGACCTGTCCGATAACCTGTCCGCGCTGAACGTCGCCCGCTATGCGAGCTGGACCAAGGATACCCGCGACGCCCGCCAGGCGGTGATGACCTTCAACGGCGATGTCTACGACGGGCTGGACGCGCGCACGCTGGCGCCCAAGCAACTGGATTACGCGCAAGCGCGCATCCGCATTCTTTCCGGCCTGTACGGCATGCTGCGGCCGCTGGACCTGATCCATCCGCACCGGCTGGAGATGGGCACGCGCCTGACCACGGCGCGCGGCAAGAGCCTGTACGATTTCTGGGGCGACACCATCGCCAACGCGCTGAACCAGACGGCGCGCGAGCAGGGGGCGGAGACGCTGGTTAACCTGGCGTCCGAGGAGTACTTTAAATCGGTGAAGCCGAAGGCGCTGGGGCTGCCGGTGCTGACGCCGCTGTTCGAGGACTTCAAGAACGGCAAGTACAAGATCATCTCGTTCTACGCCAAGCGCGCGCGTGGCCTGATGGCGCGCTACGCGGCCGTCAAGGGCATCACCGATCCGCAGAAGTTGAAAAAGTTCGACGTCGATGGCTATCGCTTTGTGCCGGACGCGTCTGACGAGAAGACCTGGATTTTCCGCCGCAAGCTGGAGGCCTGAACGCGTCATTCCGGCGCAAGCCGGAATCCATGCTGAGCGTGTTGTGACGCGTTCTATGGATTCCGGCCTGCGCCGGAATGACTGCGGGGTGGGGTTACATCGAGGCGTTGGAGCTCCAGAACCTCCACCAGTGGCGCTCGGCTTTCTTGCCTTCGTCCAGGAACTTGGAGTTCGGGTAGTTGAGCTTGAACACGCGCTCGGTGTCGTTCTTCAGCTCGGTCATGCCCAGCTTGTCGTAGCTGCGGATCATGATGAACAGCGCTTCCTCGATCGCCGGCGTGTCGCGGAAGTCGCTCATGATGCCCATCGCGCGGTTGGCGGCGGCCAGGTAGGCGCCGCGACGGTAGTAGTAGCGTGCCACGTGAATCTCGTACGACGCCATCGCGTTCAGCAGATAGCGCATGCGGTCCAGCGAATCCGGCGTATACTTGCTATTCGGGAACTTGGTCACCAGCTCCTTGAAAGCCGCGTACGCTTCGCGCGTGGCTTTCGGGTCGCGCTCGGTGGCGTCCTGCTCGTAGATAAAGTTCAGGAAGCTGACCTGGTCGTTGAAGTTGATCAGGCCGCGCAGGTAGTACATATAATCGACGTTGGCGTGGTTCGGGTGCAGCTTGATAAAGCGCTCGACCGCCGCCAGCGCCTGCGCCTGGTCCTGCGATTTGTAGTAGGCGTAGGCGATATTCATCTGCGCCTGCTGGGCGTAGGTGCCGAACGGATAGCTCGATTCCAGCTTCTCAAACAACTGAATTGCGCGCTCGTAGTGCTGGCCTTCCAGTTCTTCGTTCGCCTCCGAGTATAATTTCGATGCGCTCCAACCTTTTGTTTCGTCGATCTTTTCAGAGAAAAGGCCGCAACCGGACAAACCAAGCAGAACAACCGTTGCCGCAACTACCGATAATTTTTTTTGCATATCTTTTGCAAGAAACTGTTTAACCAAAGTTTTACGAGGCTAATTATAGCCGATAGGATTACCGTGATATTAAACGCAAAGCCGAATTTGGCCGAATCTTCCTCCGAACACGATGCCGACGCCGAGTTGCTGGCCAACGACGCCGATTTCGGCGACGAGGACGACGGCCTGGCGCCGATCGAACTGCAACTGGCCCCCGAACACTGCGGCCAGCGGCTGGACAAGGTCATCTCCGGCCTGGTGCCGCAATTCTCCCGCGGCCGCCTGCAGACCTGGATCACCGACGGTTTCGTGACGGTGGACGGCAAGCCGGCCAAAAGTACCAAGGACACCGTCTACGGCGACGAGAAGGTCATCATTCTGCCCCAACCGGAGCCGGAAGACGAGGCTTTTAAGCCGGAACCGATCGACCTTAACATAGTTTTTGAAGATGACCACCTGATCGTCATCAACAAACCGGCCGGCCTGGTGGTGCATCCGGGCGCCGGCAACTGGTCCGGCACGCTGCTCAACGGCCTGCTGCACCATTGCCCGCAACTGGCCGGCGTGCCGCGCGCCGGCATCGTCCACCGCCTGGACAAGGACACCAGCGGCCTGATGGTGGTCGGCAAGACGCTGGCCGCGCAGACCGACCTGGTGCGCCAGCTGGCCGCGCGCACCGTCAAGCGCGAGTATTTCGCTTTGGTGTGGGGCACGCCGCGGATTAGCGGTACTATTGATGCGGCGATGGGCCGTCACCCGCGCGACCGCATCAAGATGGCGGTGTCGACCGGCATGGGCTCCAAGCCGGCCATCACCCACTACCAGCTGCTCGCCAGCGGCAAGCTGGGCGAGGGCCGTCCCGTCAGCCTGGTGCAGTGCCGCCTGGAAACCGGCCGCACCCACCAGATCCGCGTGCACATGATGTCGATCGGCTTCCCGCTGGTGGGCGACACGGTGTACGGCAAGCAGCACCTGGCCGACTATTTCCCGCGCCAGGCGCTGCAGGCACGCCGCCTGGGCCTGACCCATCCGGCCACCGGCGAGGCCTGCGAGTGGCTGGTGCCGTTGGCCGAAGACTTTGCCGAATTGCTGGCACGGGCCGGCATCGAGGAACCGGAACAGATTTGATGTCTATACAGCAGCAGTGGTTGTTCCCGCACTGGCCGGGCTTGCCAGACAACGTGGGCGCGCTGTCGACCACGCGGCGCGGAGGCGTCAGTCCGGCGCCGTATGACGACGGCATGGGCGCCGGCGGCCTCAACCTTGGCACCCACGTCGGCGACCTGCCGCACAACGTCGCCCGCAACCGCGCCATCCTGCGCGCCATGCTGCCGGACGAGCCGGTGTGGCTGTCGCAGGTGCACGGCACCACGGTGGTTGACGTGGCCGAGGTCGGCCCGCAACAGGTGCCGGAGGCGGACGCCAGCCTGTCCACCACGCCCGGCAAGGTGTGCGTGATCATGACCGCCGACTGCCTGCCGGTGTTGTTTGCCGACAAACAGGGCAAGACCGTGGCCGCCGCCCATGCCGGCTGGCGCGGGCTGGCCGCCGGTGTGCTGGAAAATACCGTGGAAGCGATGCGCGCGGCCGGCGCCGGCGAACTGACCGCGTGGATGGGGCCGGCCATCGGCCAGTACCGCTTCGAGGTCGGGCCGGACGTCCGGCAGGCTTTCCTGCAAGGCGCGCGCGACGCCTCCGGCACGCGCCACGTGGAAGCCGCGTTCAGCGTCGTCGAGGACAAGCCGGGCAAGTACCTGGCCGACATCTACGCCCTGGCGCGTTATCTGCTGCACCGGGCCGGCGTGGCCGAGGTGCATGGCGGCGAGTTCTGCACTGTCTCCAATTCCGGCCGCTTCTATTCCTACCGCCGGGACGGCGTCACCGGCCGCCAGGCCACCTTGATCTGGCTCAAATGAACTTAGCGCGGGAGGGCTTGATCTTGTCGAGCGGCGTCCCGCATCTGCGCTTCCGCGGCGCGGCGGCGCGCCTTGCGTCGGCCGCTGCCGGCGATGTACATCACGGTGCTCAGCGGCAGCACACAGTAGAACAAAAACGTTACAATTCCCGCAACGATGGAAGGCTCGGTCAGCGCCATCAGGCCGACCACGTAGATCCAAGCAATAGCGACAATCAGCATGGTGTTTAACTCACTTTAGGGAACCACAGATGAATTTGCCCGATCCTCAAGCTTTTGCCACCGCCTGGATGCAGTCCAATCCCATGGCCGCCATGATGCAGGATGTCGGCGCCCACATCAAGCCGGAGGCAATGGAGGAACTGAAGAATGCTTACCTGAGGGATTTCGGCGCATTGTGGCAAGACTTGTTGGCCGGGAAGACGCCGGCCGTCAGCGACCGCCGCTTCAGCTCGGCCGCATGGCAGGGCAACCCGATGTCGGCGTTCAACGCCGCCGCCTATCTGCTGAACGCGAAGTTTCTCACCGCGATGGTGGACACGGTCGAGGCCACGCCGCAGCAAAAACAGAAGATCCGCTTCGCCGTGCAGCAGCTTGTCGACGCCATGTCGCCGGCCAACTTTCTGGCCACTAACCCGGAAGCGCAGCAAAAGCTGATCGAAACCAAGGGCGAGAGCCTGACGCGCGGCCTCGCCAATATGCTGGGCGACCTGCACAAGGGCCACATTTCGCTGTCGGACGAGTCGGCGTTTGAGGTCGGCCGCAACCTGGCGATCAGCGAGGGCACGGTGGTGTACGAAAATCCGCTGTTCCAGCTGATCCAGTACACGCCGAAGACCGCCACCGTCAACCAGACGCCGCTGCTGATGGTGCCGCCTTGCATCAACAAGTTCTACATCCTCGACTTGCAGCCGGAAAATTCGCTGGTCAAGTACGCGGTGGAGCAGGGCAATACGGTGTTCCTGGTGTCGTGGGCCAATCCCGACCAGTCGCTGGCGCAGACGACGTGGGACGATTACGTCGACAAAGGCGTGATCCAGGCCATCCGCGTGGTGCAGGAGATCAGCGGTGAACAGCAACTCAACATGTTCGGCTTTTGCGTCGGCGGCACCATCGTGGCCACCGCGCTGGCGGTGCTGGCCGCGCGCGGCGAGCAGGTCGCCAACAGCCTGACGCTGCTGACCACCTTCCTCGACTTCCGCGACACGGGCGTGCTGGATGTGTTTGTCGACGAAACCCAGGTATCGCTGCGCGAGCAGCAACTCAAGGGCGGCGGCCTGATGCCGGGGCGCGACCTGGCCACCACCTTCTCCAGCCTGCGTCCGAACGATCTGGTGTGGAACTACGTGCAGTCCAACTACCTGAAGGGCAACGACCCGGCCGCCTTCGACCTGTTGTACTGGAATTCGGACAGCACCAATCTGCCGGGGCCGATGTTCTGCTGGTATCTGCGCAACACCTACCTGGAGAACAAGCTCAAGGACGGCAAGCTGAAGGTGGCCGGCGAGACGGTCGACCTGCGCGCCATCGACGCCCCGGCCTTCGTCTACGGCTCGCGCGAGGACCACATTGTGCCGTGGCCGTCGGCCTTCGATTCGCTGGCGATTTTGAGCGGCCCGACGCGTTTCGTGCTGGGCGCCTCCGGCCACATCGCCGGCGTGATCAACTCGCCGGCCAAGAACAAGCGCAGCTACTGGACCAACGACAGCGGCAAGGCGAACACGGCCGACGCCTGGTTTGCCGGCGCCGCCGAGCACCCGGGCAGCTGGTGGCCGGAGTGGGCCGCCTTCCTGAATGAAAACGGGGGTAAAAAAGTCAAGCCGAAGTCGAAACCGGGCAACGCCAAATACAAGCCGATCGAAGCCGCGCCGGGACGTTACGTCAAAGTCAAAGCTGATTAGCACCCCGGACGGAAGGGGCGGACCCCGTACGGGGTCCGACCCTGGCTGCTGCGCTGTGCGGGTGGCGCCGGTGCCATCCGAACACGCAACAATTAGCTGCGTTGCAATAAAAGGGCAAAACTTATATCAGATTGTGCAAGTTATTCCTTTTCACCCCTATAATAAGGAAAGTAGGCACGCGGGAATTGGACAACCCGTCCACTTTCTTTCCGATTTTTAAGAGACATGCGCTGCGGCGCAATAAACGGACTTGTGATGAGTAGTGCGAAAAAAAATGCTGACCGCCTGATCAAAAAATATCCGAATCGTCGTCTGTACGACACGCAGACCAGCTCCTACATCACGTTGACCGACGTGAAACAGCTGGTGCTGGACAACGAGGAGTTCACCGTTGTCGATGCCAAGACCAATGAAGACCTGAGCCGCAGCATCTTGCTGCAGATCATCCTGGAGGAAGAGGCCAGCGGCGCGCCGATGTTCTCCAGCGACGTGCTGGCGCAGATCATCCGCTTCTACGGCCACGCCATGCAGGGCATGATGGGCTCCTACCTGGAAAAGAACGTCCAGGCCTTCACCGACATCCAGCGCAAGTTCACCAGCACGGCGGTGGGCGGCCAGCCGTTCAGCCCGGAAATGTGGACCCAGTTCATGAATGTGCAGGGTCCGATGATGCAGGGCATGATGAACAACTACATCGACCAGAGCAAGAGCCTGTTCGTGCAGATGCAGGAGCAGATGCAGAACCAGAGCAAGAACCTGTTCGGCAGCTTCCCGTTCGCGCCGGTGCCGCCAACCGACAAAAAGTAATTCCGCTACGTCGCCAACTGGTCGACAGACGGCACAGCTCCGCTCGGCGCTGTGCCGTTTTCGTAACTGGATTACAAATTTCCCACAATTCCGTTGACACCTGAATTTCTTCAGTATTACTATTGACAACATTATGTGGAAGCGCTTCCACTCCCTGTGTCAGTGAAGGAGTTTTTGTGGGTGAAGAGATGTTCGATCCGCCGGCCGACTCGGTCTTGTGGAACAAGGATTTCCTGATCGGCGCGGCCACCGCGGCGTATCAGATCGAGGGCGCAGTCCACGAGGACGGCCGCATCCCGTCGATCTGGGACACCTTCTCGGCCACGCCGGGCAAGGTGCTGGCCGGCGATACCGGCGAAGTGGCCTGCGACCACTACCACCGCTGGCAGGGCGACGTCGAGCTGCTGGCCAGCCTGAACGTGGGCGCCTACCGGCTGTCGATCGCCTGGCCGCGCGTGATGACGCAGGACGGCCAGCCGAACGAGAAGGGCATCGCCTTCTACCGCGATCTGCTGAAGGCGCTGCGCGCCAAGGGCCTGAAGACCTACGTCACGCTGTACCACTGGGACCTGCCGCAGCACCTGGAAGACAAGGGCGGCTGGGTCAACCGCGACACCGCCTACAAGTTTGCCGACTACGCCGATATGATCAGCAAGGCGCTGGCCGGCCTGGTCGACGCCTGGGCCACGTTGAACGAGCCATGGTGCTCGGCCATGCACGGCTACGGCACCGGCCACCACGCGCCGGGCAAGCAGGACGTGGTGTTCGCCACCCAGGCCATGCACCACCTGCTGCTGGGTCACGGCTTGGCGGTGCAACGCCTGCGCGCCAACGATCCGCAAGCGCAGGTGGGCATCGTCGCCAACGTCGGACGCGGCACCAGCACCGACAGCAGCGACGCCGGCCAGCGCGCCGCCTGGCTGTTCGAGCTGCAGCACAATAACTGGATCCTCGATCCGCTGCTGAAGAAGGCCTACCCATCGGCGCTGTGGGAGCTGTGGCCGGGCGCCGAGCCGACCATCCTGCACGGCGACATGGACATCATCGGCGCGCCGCTGGACTTCCTGGGCATCAATTACTACTTCCGCACCAACGTGGTCAGCGACGGCAAGCATGGCTACACGGAGGTGGATCTGGACGGCGTGGAGCGCACGCAGATGGGCTGGGAAGTGTACCCCGAAGGCCTGCGCCACCTGCTGGTCGGCTTCCACCGCGACTACCCGAACCTGCCGCCGATTTACATCACCGAGAACGGCATGGCCACCGACGATCAGGTCATCGACGGCGAGGTGAATGACCAGCAGCGCATCTCCTTCCTGCGCCGCCACCTGGCCGCCGTGGACGCGGCGGTGAAGCAGGGCGTCGACGTGCGCGGCTACTTTATCTGGTCGCTGATGGACAATTTCGAGTGGGCCTTTGGTTATGAGCGCCGTTTCGGTATCATCCACGTCGATTACGCCACGCAGAAGCGTACGCTGAAACGCAGCGCCAAGTTGGTTACACAATTTTTGGCGACGCGGGCGACCAAAAGTTAAGCTATCAGAATAAAATGGGCGCTCAACGCCCTCGGGAGACAGAATGTACAAAGCCACAAAAGTGGGCAGCGCCATCGCGCTCGCCTTCGCAGTGAGCGGCGCGCACGGTCAAGCACCAGCGCCGTTGAAAGCAACCGTGATTCATTGGTGGACATCGGGGGGCGAGTCCGCCGCGGTCAAGCAGTTCGCGGATGCCTACAACAAGGCGGGCGGGCAGTGGATCGACCAGGCGGTGGCCGGCGCCGACCAGTCGCGCGCCACCACCATCAACCGCATCGTCGGCGGCAACGCGCCGACCGCCGCGCAGTTCAACACCTCCAAGCAGTTCCGCGATTTCGTCGACCAGGGCTTGCTGAACAATGTGGACGACGTGGCCATTGCCGGCAAGTGGGATCAGATCATGCCGCCGTCGATTCTGCAGGCGATCAAGATCAACGGCCACTTCTACGCCGCGCCGGTGGACATTCACATGCCGGCATGGTTCTTCTACTCCAAGGCCGCGTATAAAAAAGCCGGCATCACCAACGAGCCGCAGACGTGGGAAGAGTTTCTCGCGCAGTTGGCCAAGCTGAAGGCGGCCGGCCTGGTGCCGCTGGCCTTCGGCGGCCAGGTGTGGCAGGAGAAGGTGACGTTCGACGCCATCTTCGCCATGGTCGGCGGCGCCGACCTGTATCTGAAGGTATACCGCGACCGCGACCAGAAGGCAGTGATGTCGCCGGCCTTCAAGCAGGTGCTGGTCGAATTCAAAAAGCTGAAAGGCTTCGTGGACGCCGGCTCGCCGGGCCGCAACTGGAACGACGCCACCGCGCTGGTGGTGCAGGGCAAGGCCGGCGTGCAGATCATGGGCGACTGGGCCAAGGGCGAATTCGCCTCCGCCAGGCAGGTGGCCGGCAAGGACTATGGCTGCTTCCCCGGCTTCGGACCGAAAGCGCCGTACATCGTGGCCGGCGACGCCTTCGTTTTCCCCAAGACGAACGACGCCAACGCCGTCAAGGCGCAAAAACTTTTAGCCAATGTGGTAACGTCTCCAACGGCGCAAGTGGCCTTCGCTTCGCGCAAGGGTGCGATCCCGATTCGCGGCGACGTCGATGAATCGCAGCTGGACATCTGCGCCCGCCAGGGCCTGGCGATCATGAGGGACAAGTCGCGCCAGCTGCCCAACACCGAGATGCTGGCCTCGCCGGACACCACCGGCGCGCTGCAGGATGTGCTGACCAGCTACTGGAACAAGAACCAGTCGCCGGAAGAAGCGCAAAAAGCGTTCGCCCGCGCGCTCAAGGGCGAGTAAGCCATGGCACAGAAACGTCACAGCGTTTCGCTCGCGGCCTACGTCGCCATGCTGCCGATGGCGCTGACCGTGCTGCTGGCCTACCTGGGCACCATGCTGTGGACCGCGCGCGTGTCGGTCAGCAGCTCGCGCACTTTCCCGGCCAGCGACTTTATTGGCGCGTCGCAGTACATCCGCCTGTTTAACAACGAGCGCTGGCTGCTGTCGCTGCAAAATGTGGCGGTGTACGGCGTGTTGTTTATCGCGGCCTGCCTGGTCATCGGCTTTCTGCTGGCGGTGTTCATCGACCAGAAGGTGATGGCGGAAGGCGCGCTGCGCACCGTGTTCCTGTACCCGTATGCGATGTCGTTCGTGGCCACGGGCCTGATCTGGCAGTGGATACTGAACCCGGAACTGGGCATCCAGGAAGTGCTGCACAAGCTCGGATGGACCAGCGCGCAATTCGACTGGATCGTCGATCAGGACATGGCGATCTACACCATCGTCATCGCCACCGTGTGGCAAGCCTCCGGCCTGGTGATGGCGCTGATGCTGTCCGGCCTGCGCGGCGTGGACGAGGAAATCTGGAAGGCCGCGCGCATCGACGGCATCCCGCGCTGGCGCGTCTACATCAGCATCGTGCTGCCGATGCTGGGGCCATCGGTGTCCACCGCGTTCGTGCTGCTGTTCGTGATGGTGGTGAAGGTGTTCGACGCGGTGGTGGCCATGACCCAGGGCGGTCCTGGCACGGCCAGCGAGGTGCCGGCCAAGTTCATCATGGATTATCTGTTTGGCCGCGCCAATATCGGCCTGGCTTCCGCCGCATCGATCGTGCTGCTGCTGACGGTGCTGGCCATCGTCGCGCCGCTGTACTACGTGCGCAACCGCCGCGCCGCTCTGGGGGCATGATGGGACAAGTTGTGAAACTCGATAAAACCGCCGCGGCGCGCGCCGCCGGCATGGCGCCCGGCGCCGAAGCCGGCGCTGCCAACGACGCCAGCATCCCGCTGCCGCGCCCGCGCCGCAGCCTGGCGTCGACGCCGGCCCGCATCGGCGTCTACGGCTTCCTGATCGTGGCCGCGCTGTTCTTCCTGCTGCCGCTGTACGTGATGCTGGTGACGTCGGTGAAACCGATGGAAGAGATCCGCCTCGGCACGCTGTTCGCGCTGCCGCAACACTTCACGCTGGAGCCGTGGACGCAGGCCTGGTCGTCGGCCTGCACCGGGCTCGAATGCAACGGCATACGCGGGGGCTTCTGGAACTCGGTCGCCATCGTGGTGCCGAGCACCATCCTGTCGATCGCCATCGGCGCGGTGAATGGTTACGCGCTGTCGTTCTGGCGTCCGCGCGGCGCCGGCGTGCTGTTCGCCATCCTGATGATGGGCGCCTTCATTCCGGTGCAGGTGATGATTTACCCGCTGGTGCGGGTGCTGGCGTCGGTCAACCTGTTCAGCTCTCTGCCGGGGATCATCATCATCCACACCATCTTCGGCATGCCGGTGATGACGCTCCTGTTCCGCAACTACTACGCGGCGCTGCCGATGGAGTTGTTCAAGGCGGCGCGCATCGACGGCGGCGGTTTCTGGCGCATCTTCCTGCAGCTGATGCTGCCGATGTCGACGCCGGTGATCGTGGTGGCCGTGATCATGCAGGTCACCGGCATCTGGAACGACTTCCTGCTTGGCCTGGTGTTCGCCGGCTCCGAGCATTTGCCGATGACGGTCCAGCTGAACAACATCATCAACACCACCACCGGCGAGCGCCTGTACAACGTCAACATGGCGGCCACGATCCTGACGTCGATCGTGCCACTGGCGCTCTACTTTATTTCTGGCCGCTGGTTCGTGCGCGGCATCGCCTCCGGCGCTGTGAAGGGTTAAATCATGTCTAACGTAGCTATTCGTAATTTGCAGATCCAGTTGGGTGGCAACAAGGTGATTGAATCGCTCAACCTCGATGTGAAGGCGGGGGAATTCGTGGTGCTGCTCGGGCCCTCGGGCTGCGGCAAGTCGACGCTGCTGCACAGTATCGCCGGCCTGATCGACACTAGCGCCGGCCAGATCGAGATCGGCGGGCGCGACATGACCTGGGCCGATCCCAAGGATCGCGGCATCGCGCTGGTGTTCCAGTCCTACGCGCTCTACCCGACCATGAACGTGGAAGCGAATATGTCCTTCGGCCTGCGCATCAACGGCACGCCGAAGGCGGAAATCGCCCGCCGCGTGTCGCGCGCGTCGGACATGCTGCAGCTTGGCGCGCTGCTGAAGCGCAAGCCGGCCAACCTGTCGGGCGGCCAGCGGCAGCGGGTGGCGATCGGCCGCGCCATCGTGCGCGAGGCGGACGTGATGCTGTTCGACGAGCCGCTGTCCAATCTCGACGCCAAGCTGCGCACCGAGCTGCGGCGCGAATTGAAACAGCTGCACAAGCAGCTCGGCGCCACCATGATCTACGTCACCCACGACCAGGTCGAGGCGATGACGCTGGCGCAGCGCATGGCGGTGATGAAGGGCGGCGTGGTGCAGCAGTTCGACACGCCGGACGTCATCTACAACACGCCGGCCAACCTGTTCGTGGCCACCTTCCTCGGTTCGCCGGGCATGAACCTGTTCAAGGGGACGCTGGAGCAGCAGGGCGGTCGCGTCATCTTCAGCAACCAGCATCTGTCGGTCGACGTGACCGGCTATCCATTCAAGGCGCAGCTGACCGGCAAGCACGAATGCGTGCTCGGTGTGCGGCCGGAAGACATCGACGTTGGGCATGGCGACGGCGTCGGTCAGGCGGTGCGCGCCTCGGTCTCGCTGATCGAGGCCATGGGCGCGCACCGTGTCGTGTGGCTGGACTTCCACGGCACGCAAGTCGCGGGCATCGTGCAGGACCAGCTGCAAATCGAAACCGAGAAGGACATCAGCTTCTCGATCCGCACCAATCGTATTTCCCTGTTTGACGGAGCCAGCGAACAGCGGCTCTAAACTCCGGGGTCAGGTCCTCCATTTCTACACGGCCTCAACCGCCGCGCGGTTGAGGCCGTGTAGAAATGGAGGACCTGACCCCGGATTTCCCGAAGCGTAAATCACCGGGTCTGCCACGGTAGGGCCCGACGCCTACATGCGTCTTGTGGTGGAACCGGTTCCACCTGGAAAAAGCGAGGAGACATCAAATGAAAAAAACCGTTTTAGCCTTGAGCATCGCGCAGATGATGTGGAGCGGCGGCGCAGCGTACGCGCAGCAGCAGGCGGCGGCCGACACCCCGGCCGCCGGCGACAACATGGAGAAGATCATCGTCACCGCCACCCGCCGCGACACGCTGGTGCAGGACACGCCGCTGGCCATCACCGCCTACACGCAGGACACGCTGGCCAACAACCAGGTCAAGGACCTGGCCACCATGACCGCCATGGTGCCCAGCCTGGTGGTGGAGCCGCACAGCGACTCGGGCGGCGTGCACGTCTACATGCGCGGCGTCGGCTCGGCCAATCACACCGAGCTGGGCGACCCGGCGGTGGCGTTCTATGTCGATGGCATCTATGTGCCGCGGCCGCAGGGCGCCACGGCGCTGATGTATGACCTGAACCACGTCGAGGTGGCGCGCGGCCCGCAGGGCACGCTGAATGGCCGTAACTCGACCGCCGGCGCGGTCAACCTGGTGTCCGGCGCGCCCAGCACCAGCAAGGTGTTCGGCTCGGCCAGCGTGGTGCTGGGCGACTATCACCGCATCCAGACGCAGGCCATGATCAACATCCCGCTCAGCGACGATATCGCGCTGCGCATCGCTGCCATTAAGGACCAGCATGACGGTTATGTCGATTTCCTCAAGGGCTCCAACGTGCCGTCCGGCGCGCAGAAGTACGGCGCCGGCAACCAGTCGGGCGCGCGCGCCTCGCTGCTGTGGAAGTTTACGCCGGAGCTGAAGGCCACCTTCATCGCCGACTACTACAGCGACACCGGCGCCGGCAACATCTACCTGTCGGCCGAGCCGAAGCCGGGCCAGAATCTGCGCGCGGCGCTGATCGACACGCCGGGCACGCTCGATCAATCCATCATCACCGCCAAGACCAAGGTGCAATACCGTCCGGTGGAGGGCATCGAGGCCCAGTACCTGGGGGCTTGGAGCCGCCTGAAACGCAGCAACGCCAGCGACGCGGACGCCGGCTTCTATCCCGGCTTCAAGGCCGAGAACCGCACCGAGTGGGGCCAGTTCGACAGCGTGTCCAACGAGCTGCAGCTGCGCTCCGATACCGACGCGCCGCTGCAATGGGTCGGTGGCCTGTTCTTCTTCCGCGAGAAGAACAAGATCCGCTTCGACATTGACCGCAGCCAGATTTCCGAGGAGATGCTGGCGCAGGACATCGCCAGCGGCAGCGTGATCTTCGTGCAGCCGACCGTGGGCCAGTATGCGTCGGCCATGTCCTTCATCCAGGGCGACCGCCAACTGCATTCCAAGGCCGCCTTCGCGCAGGCCAGCTATGAGCTGGATCCGATGTGGAAGCTGACCGCCGGCGCGCGCTATACCAAGGACCACAAGTACGACATCGGCGGGCAGAACTGGGCCTGCCCGAACTGGCCGGACAACGCCCCGCGCGGCGCCACGCTGACGCCGAACCAGATCGCGCAACTGGTGACGCCGGGCGTGGGCACCATCCACACCCACAACATCGGTCCGGGCGGCGTGGTCAACCAGGCCACTTGCGGCAACACCTACGGCGACAACACCGCCGATCTGGCCTACGGCCAGGCCACCTGGCTGGGGCGGGTGGAGTACAAGGTGTCGAAGGATATCCTGACCTTCGCCTCGGTCACCACCGGTTTCCACTCGCCGGCCATCGGCGACGGCGGCGCCACCACCAAGCCGGAAAAGCTGACCAGCTATGAACTCGGCTTCAAGTCCGACCTGCTGGACCGCAAGCTGTCGCTCAACATCGACGCCTTCTGGATGAAGTACAAGGACAAGCTGGAATCGCAGGTGGTCAACAACACGCTGCAAAACTTCAACGCCGCCGGCGCCACCGTCAAGGGTGTGGAAGCGGAATGGGCATGGCGCCCGACCAGCGTGGACCGCTTCAGCGGCAACGCCACCTGGCTGAAGGCGCGCTACGACGACTTCCTGTCGTGCGACGTCGACGCCGCGCGCGCCAACGGCCAGGTGTGCGGCACCACCGCGCCGACCGTCAACGTTGGTGGCAGTGTGCTGAAACACGCGCCGACCTTCGCCACCACGCTGATGTACGAGCGTGATTTCGACACCAGCAAGGGCCGCATCACGCCGCGCATCTCGGCGCACCACGAGACCGAGTCGTTCGTCGGCTCGGGCGCCTTCGCCAACGACGTGCCGGGCCATCCGGGCGTGAAGATGCAGGCCGCGTACACCACGCTGGACCTGAGCGTGCGCTACGAGCCGCGCGGCAAAGCCTACACGGCGGAGCTGTTCGTCAACAACGCCACCGACAAGGAGGTGAAGTACGACGCGATCGAGGTCTGCACCCAGGTCGGCGCGCCATGCCAGCCGACGCAGCAGATCTGGGCGGCGTACTACAACAACCCGCGTACTTT
Organism: Duganella sp. 1224; assembly: GCF_013408245.1. Classification (GTDB taxonomy): domain Bacteria; phylum Pseudomonadota; class Gammaproteobacteria; order Burkholderiales; family Burkholderiaceae_D; genus Rugamonas. The sequence goes on along the minus strand of NZ_JACBYS010000001.1, from coordinate 1,825,081 downwards.
TGGCGCGCGCGTGTCGATGAAGTTTTAAGGGCGGTTAAGGGGGAGTTGTGTCCTTGGGCTGGCGGCTTGCGCCAGCCCTTTTTTGCGTGCGTTCACCCCCAAGCGGTGCGCACAGGTCGGGGTCTGACCCCGTACGGGGTCAGACCCCTGCGTGGCCCTGCGGGGTGCGCGGCCGCGAGGCGACGGAGCCGCGCCGGGTCACCGTCACCGGAAACTCGCGCGAAATCTCGTGCTGCGTGCCGTAGCAGATATTGAGCAGCCAGCGCACCGCGTTCTGCGTCAGCCGCTGCATCGGGATGTGGACCGAGGTCAGCCCCGGCGACGAGAACTCGGCCGAGTAATCGTCGTCGTAACCGACTATCGATACATCGTCCGGCACGCGCACGCCGGCGCGGTGGAAGCAGGACATCGCGCCGACCGCCATCTCGTCATTGGCGCAAAACAGGCCAGTGAAGTTACGGCCTTCGTTGATCAACTGCTGGGTGGCGGCAAAGCCGCCTTCGCGCGAGAAGTCGGAGGGGATCAGGCGCACGTCGTCGCGGGCGATGCCGTGCCGCGCCAGTTCGTCGAAGAAGCCGTGCAGGCGTTCCTCATTGTCGGAGGTGCCGGTGGGACCGGCGATGACCGCCAGCTGGCGGTGGCCGGCGTCCAGCAGCGTGCGCGCGGCCAGTTCGCCGCCGTGGTAGTGGTCGGGGCAGAACGACGAGCTTTCCAGTCCCGCGCTGCGACGGTTGAGGAAGGCCATCTTGGGATGCATCTTGTGCAGCATGTGCATGTCCTCGTCCAGCAGGTCGTGGCCGAGCACGACGATGCCGTCGCAATCGCGGCCGATCAGGAACTTGACCGCCTCGATGGCTTCCTCGCGCGGCGTGCCGTCGCCGCAGCCGGTGGCCACCACCACGTGGCGGCGCAGCGCGCGCAGCTCGATGTCGGTCTGCTTGAGGATGGTGCCGTAGTAGGCGCCGAAGAAGGACGGGCAGAAGATGCCGATCATGCCCAGCGACTGCGCCGACAGCGAGCGGCCGATGGACGACGGGCGGAAATTGAGCTGTTCGATCGCGGCCTGGACTTTTTTCATCGCCTCGGCCGATACCGGGCCGGCGCCGGAGATGGCGCGCGATGCTGTCGACATGCCTACGCCGGCAAGCATTGCGACGTCTTTCAGTGTTGCCACGCAAACTCCTATAAAACAAAGGGCGGTAAGGCGCTATCGTAACATGGTATAATCGTCGATTGCTCGTAATTCTTGTGACGTTTTAAGCAACCACTATGCAATCGCAACCACTCTCCCGTCTTCCCAAGCCAGCCGCCGGCGCGCCAGCACCGAAAGTGGGCTTCGTTTCGCTCGGCTGCCCCAAGGCGCTGGTGGACTCCGAACAGATCCTGACGCAACTGCGCGCCGAGGGCTACGAGACCGCCAAGTCCTACGACGGCGCCGATCTGGTGATCGTCAACACCTGCGGCTTCATCGACGCCGCCGTGCAGGAATCGCTGGACGCCATCGGCGAAGCGCTGGCCGAAAACGGCAAGGTGATCGTGACCGGCTGCCTGGGCGCCAAGAAGGACAGCGACGGCACGGACCTGATCACCAAGGTGCACCCGAAGGTGCTGGCCGTGACCGGCCCGCACGCGCTGGGCGAGGTGATGGACTCGGTGCACCAGCACCTGCCGAAACCGCACGAGCCGTTCATCGACCTGATTCCGGCGCAGGGCATCAAGCTGACGCCCAAGCACTACGCCTACCTGAAGATTTCGGAAGGCTGCAACCACCGCTGCTCGTTCTGCATCATCCCGTCGATGCGCGGCGACCTGGTGTCGCGTCCCATCGGCGAGCTGCTGCTGGAGGCGGAGAACCTGTTCAAGTCGGGCGTCAAGGAACTGCTGGTGATCTCGCAGGACACCTCGGCCTACGGCGTGGACGTCAAGTTCCGCACCGGCTTCTGGAACGGCCGTCCGATCAAGACCCACATGACGCAGCTGATGGAAGCGCTGGGCGAGCTGGCCAAGTCCTACGGCGCCTGGGTGCGCATGCACTATGTTTATCCGTACCCGCACGTCGACCAGGTGATCCCGCTGATGGGCGAGCACGTGCTGCCGTACCTGGACATCCCGCTGCAGCACGCGCATCCGGATGTGCTGAAGCGCATGAAGCGTCCGGCTAGCGGCGAGAAGAACCTGGACCGCATCCTGGCGTGGCGCGCGATGAACCCGGACCTGACCATCCGTTCGACCTTCATCGCCGGCTTCCCGGGCGAGACCGAGGCGGAATTCGAGTACCTGCTGGACTTCCTGAAGGAAGCGCAGATCGACCGCCTGGGCTGCTTCGCTTACTCGCCGGTGGAAGGCGCCACCGCCAACGAACTGGCCAATCCGGTGCCGGAAGAGGTGCGCGAGGAGCGCCGCGGCCGCGTCATGCTGCTGCAGGAGGAAATCTCCAAGAACCGCCTGAAAGCGAAAGTCGGTAAAACCGTGCGCGTGCTGATCGATGAAGTCAACCGCACCGGCGGCGTGGGCCGCTCGGCCGCCGACGCGCCGGAAATCGACGGCGTGGTGTACGTCAAGCCGCCGTTTGAACCGCACAAGAAGCTGGTGGTGGGCCAGTTTGTTGACGTTCAGATCACGGCGTCCGATGCGCACGATCTGTGGGGCGCCGCGCTTTAACGTCGTTTTTCACGGCACATCCACTATAATAAAGGCGGACCGGCGTTATCGCGGTCCGCCTTTTTTAGTTTATGGTGCTTATGCGTGATTTGAGATTCCCGGCGGCGCTGGCCGCCTGCCTGCTGGCCGCCGTGCTGGCAGGGCCCGTAATGGCCGCCGCGTCTCCCGATGCGCCGGTCATGCTGGAAGAAATGACCAGCACCGAACTGCGCGCCCGCATCGATGCCGGCGCCACCACCGCCATCATTCCCATCGGCGGCACCGAACAAAGCGGCCCCTATATCGCGCTGGGCAAGCACAATGTGCGCGCCACCGTGCTGGCGCGGATGATCGCGCAAAAACTGGGCAACGCCGTCGTGGCGCCGGTGGTGGCGTATGTCCCCGAGGGCAGCATCAATCCGCCGGTGGGCCACATGAAGTTTGCCGGCACCTTGTCGATTCCCGAATCCACGTTTGAAGACCTGCTGTACGCGACCGGGCAAAGCCTGCGCCAGCATGGCTTCCGCCACATCGTCTTCATCGGCGACCATGGCGGCTACCAGAAAAGCGAAACGCGCGTGGCGCAGAAGCTGAACAAGGCCTGGGCCAAGGACGGCAATGCCGCCGCGCTGGCGCTGCTGGCGTATTACGACGTGACGCAGGAGCCGTTCATCGCCGATCTTGAAAAGCGCGGCTACAGTAAGGCCGAAATCGGCCTGCACGCCGGCCTGGCCGACGCCGCGCTGATGCTGGCCACCGACAAATCCCTGGTGCGCACCGAGGCGCTGGCGCATGGCCCGTCGCCGACCGTGGCGCAAGGCGTGCGCGGCGATGCGCGCCGCGCCACCGCCGAACTGGGCAAGCTTGGCGTGCAGCGCATCGTCGATGCCTCGGTGACGGCGATTTCCGATTTTGCGGCGCATGGCGCGCCGCCTACTTCTAGTAAAGCATCCAAATGAAAACTAATCGACTCGTCTTGGCGGCGCTGGCCGTCTCTGGTTTGATCGGCGCCGGCGGCCTGCTGGCTGTCGCCAACACCCAAGCCGCGCAGGCCGCGCCAGCCGCCGCGCCGGCGACCCCGGTCAACGTCTACGCCGGCATCGGCCTGGCGAATATGAGCCCGTCGGTCAAGGATCACCTGCAGCGCGTCTACGTGCCCAACCTGCGTTCCAACGACGTGTATGTGATCGATCCTGAAACCCTGAAGGTGGTGGACAAGTTCAAGGTGGGCGTCGGCCCGCAGCACGTGGTGCCGGCGTTTGATCTGCAAACGCTGTGGGTGGCCAACAATGCCGAGCGCACCAACAAAGGCAGCCTGACGCCGATCGATCCGCGCACCGGCAAGCCAGGCCCGCAGGTGCCGGTGGACGATCCATACAATATGTACTTCTCGCCGGACGGCAAATCCGCCATCGTGGTGGCGGAGGCCTTGCACCGCCTGGACTTCCGCGATCCGAAGACGATGGCGGTGCAGTATGCGATCGACGTGCCGCAATGCGGCGGCATCAACCACGCCGATTTTTCGCCGGACGGCCGCTACGCCATGTTCACCTGCGAATTCGACGGCGCCGTGGCGCGCATCGACCTGAAGGAGCGCAAGGTGGACGGTTATCTGAAGCTGACCATGCCAACCACGCGCTTCTCGGAAAAGGATCCGATCGACCAACTGCTGGCCAGCGAAGTATGCAGCAAGAAGAAGGGCATGCCGCAGGACATCCGCGTCTCGCCGGACGGCAAGCGCTACTACATCGCCGACATGGACGCCGACGGCGTGCACATTGTCGACGCGGCCACCTTTACCAAGGTTGGCTTCATCCCGACCGGCGTCGGCGCACACGGCCTGTATCCTAGCCGCGACGGCACCAAGCTGTACGTGGCCAACCGCGGCACCCACAACATCCACGGCAAGCGCAAGGGCAAGGGCCGCGTGACGGTGATCGATTTCGCCACCGAGAAGGTGGTGGCCAACTGGCCGATTCCCGGCGGCGGCAGTCCGGACATGGGCAACGTCAGCGCCGACGGCAAGTGGCTGTGGCTCTCCGGCCGCTTTGACGATGTGGTCTACCGCATCGACACCAGCAACGGCGACGTCAAGCAGGTCAAGGTCGGCCAGGAGCCGCACGGCCTGACCGTGTGGCCGCAACCGGGCCGCTACTCGCTGGGCCACACCGGCAATATGCGCTGATCATGAGCGTGAAAAAATCTCCGCAGACGGCGCTGATCCATACGGACTACAAGGCGCCACAAGGGTTCGAGGCTTTCCCGGTCGGCATCCATCACGCCTCCACGGTGCTGTTCAAGAACGTGGCGGCCATGCGCTCGGGCGACTGGAAAGAGAAGAACGCCTATACCTACGGGCTGCACGGCACGCCAACCACCTTCACGCTGGAGGCGCGCCTGGCCGAAATCGAGGGTGGTAACTACTGCCTGCTGGCGCCGAGCGGCCTGTCGGCCATTTCGATGGTCGACCTGGCGCTGCTCAAGTCGGGCGACGATGTGCTGTTGCCGGACAATGTCTACAATCCTAACCGCGAGCTGGGACGCTGGCTGTCGGCCGATTTCGGCGTCACCGCGCGCTATTACGATCCGCTGATTGGCGCGGGCATCGCGGCGCTGATCCAGCCGAATACAAAGCTGATCTGGACCGAGGCGCCGGGATCGGTGTCGATGGAGGTGCCGGACCTGCCGGCCATCTGCAAGGCGGCGCACGCGCGCGGCGTGCTGGTGGCGCTGGATAACACCTGGGCCGCCGGCCTGGCGCTGCGCGGCTTCGATCTGGGCGTGGACATCATCATGCAGGCGCTGACCAAGTACCAGTCCGGCGGCTCGGATGTGCTGATGGGCGCCGTCATCACCCGCGACCGCGCGTTGTACGACCGCATCAGCCTCGCGCACATGCGCCTCGGCCTGGGCGTGGGCGCGGACGACGCCTACCTGGTGCAGCGCGGCCTGCCGACCATGCGCCTGCGTTTCGACGCGCACGACGCGGCGGCGCGCACGCTGGCGGCATGGCTGAAGGCGCGGCCGGAGGTGACCAAGGTGCTGCATCCGGCCTTCCCCGATTGTCCCGGCCACGAGGTCTGGAAGCGCGACTTTTCCGGCGCCGGCGGCCTGTTTTCGGTAATCTTCGATGAGCGCTATACCGAGGCCCAGACCGACCGCTTCGTCGACGCGCTCAAGCTGTTCAAGATCGGCTATAGCTGGGGCGGCGCGAACAGCCTGGTCATGCCTTACCGCATACAGCACATGCGCGACAACTGGAACGACAAGGGGGTGCTGATCCGCTTTAACGTCGGCCTGGAGGACGTGCAGGATCTGATCGCCGATATCGAGCAGGCATTCAAGGAAATGGCATGAGCAAGTTCTGGAGCAAAGTCGTCCACGGCCTGACGCCGTACACGCCGGGCGAGCAGGTGCAGATGCCCGGCCTGGTCAAGCTGAATACCAACGAGAACCCGTATGGCCCGTCGCCAAAGGCGATCGCCGCGATGCAGGCGGCGGCCGGCGAGGGCTTGCGCAAGTATTCCGATCCGTCCAATGCTGTGGTGAAGGACGCGGTGGCGCGCCGTTTCGGCCTGACGCGCGAGCAGGTCTTCGTCGGCAACAGCTCGGACGAGGTGCTGGCGCATACCTTCCACGCCTTGCTCAAGCACGATTTGCCGCTGCTGACGCCCGATATCAGCTACAGCTTCTATCCGACCTATTGCAGCCTGTATGGCATCGATGCGGTGTACGTGCCACTGAACCAGCGCTTCGAGATCGATGTGGCGGACTATCGGCAGCCGTGCGGCGCCATCATTCTGGCCAACCCGAACGCGCCGACCGGCATTGCGCTGTCGCTGGCGCAGATCGAGTCGCTGCTGGCGATGCATCCAGACCAGGTGGTGGTGATTGACGAGGCCTATGTGGACTTCGGCGCGCAAAGCGCCGCCGCGCTGCTGGGACACCATGACAATCTGCTGGTGATCCAGACGCTGTCCAAATCGCGTTCGCTGGCGGGCCTGCGCGTCGGCTTCGCGCTTGGCCACTCGGACCTGATCGCGGGGCTGGAGCGGGTGAAGAACAGTTTCAATTGCTATCCGTTGGGGCAGGTGCAGCAGGCCGGCGCGGTGGCGGCGCTGGACGATGTGGCTTACATGGAGCAGACAGCGCAGGCCATCATCGCCAGCCGCGCGTGGCTGACGGCGCAGATGCAGGCGCTGGGCTTTGAGGTGCTGCCGTCGCAGGCGAATTTCATTTTTGCCCGCCACCCCCGGCGGGACGGCGCGCAGCTGGCGGCGGCGTTGCGCGAGCGCGCGATTCTCGTGCGCCACTTCAAGGCGGCGCGCATCGACCAGTTCCTGCGCATTACCATCGGCACCGACGAGGAATGCGCCAAGCTGGTGGACGCGCTCAGGCAAATCCTGGCCTGACGCGCAGCCGCGCGAAGCTGGCGCAGGCGCCCACCGCGGCGAATGCCGCCGCCGCGACCAGCGCGTCGCGTGGTCCCTGGGCGCCGGCCAGCATGAAGCAGCCGGCGACGGTGGCGGCGCCGATGGCTTGCCCCGTCAGCCGCGCGGTGGCGACGATGCCGCTGGCGCTGCCGGCGCGCATGGCGGGCGCGCTGCCCATGATGGCTTTCATGTTCGGCGCCTGGAACAGGCCAAAGCCGATGCCGCACAAGGCCATGCGCCAGGCGATGGCGATATCGTCCGCCGCCGCCGGCAGCGCGATCAGCGCGACCACGCCCCCGCACAAGATCAGCAGGCCGGTGCCGCACAGCGCGCCGGCGGCGTGGCGTTCGCTCAGGCGTCCGGCGAGGGGCGCGGTGACGGCCACCAGCACCGGCCAGGGCGTGATCAGGAAGCCGGTGGCGATGTGCGATCGTCCCAGCGCCTCGAAATAAAAGGGCAGGGCGACGAAGGCCGCGCCCTGGACGGCGAAGGTGCAGACGGCGGTGAGGGCGGAGAGCGAGAACATCGGGTTGCGGAACAGGTCCACTGGCAGCAGCGGCGCGGTGTGGCTGCGCTGGCGGCGCAGCAGCAGGGCGAAACACAGGATGGCGATTCCCAGTTCCGCCAGCCAGTGCTCCGGCGCCGCGCCGTGCGCGCCTTCGCCCACCAGCAGCACCAGGCAGCCGAAGGCGGCGACGTTGTAGCCGGCGGCGAGGTAGTCGAAGCGGTGCGTGGCGCGGGCGCTGTCCGGCACCGTCTTGCGGGCGATGAGCCAGGCGGTAAGGCCGAACGGGACGTTGATGGCGAATAGCCACGGCCACGCGGCCACCGCGAGGATCAGCGAGCTGACGGTGGGGCCGACGGCAAAGGCGATGGCCACCACCAGCGCGTTGGTGCCGAAGCCGCGGCCTTGCAGTGCGGCCGGGTAGATGGTGCGCATCAGGGCGGTGGTCACGGCCATGACCGCGCTGGCGCCCACGCCTTGCAGCAGGCGCGCCACCACCAGCGAGGGCAGCGACCATGCCAGCGCGCAGCCCAGCGAGGCGACGCTGAACACCAGCAGGCCGGCGATGAACACGCGCCGGTAGCCGGCGATGTCGCCCAGCGCGGCGAAGGGCAGCAGCGTGGACACCATCGCCAGCTGGTAGATGTTGATGATCCAGACCGCGTCCGCCGGTGTGGCGCGCAACTGCGCGGCGATGGCCGGCAAGGCGGTGTTGGCGATGGCCGTGTCGAGCGACGCCATCGCCACCGCCGTCATCACCGCCAGCATGGCCAGCGCGCGCGGCCGCTCGGCCAGCCCGTCCCGCGCCACACCGGCCGCCCGCGTTACGCCCGCCGGCATGTCCGCCGTTACGTCCGCCGCTGCAGGTGGGCAGGACCGATCGCGTGCCGCTTCGGTGGCGGCGGAAGGCGCTGGCGTGCTCAATCGCGCACCACGCCGGAAGGGCCGATGCGCTGGGCGTTCGGCACTTCCGACATGCGGATGCGGATCAGGTGGCGCCGCTCGTCGGTGTAGGTGGTGCGGCCGTGCAGCATGCGGTGGTTATCGGCCAGCATCAGCGTGTCGGTCGGCAGCTGCTCCATGAAGCGCGTCGCTTCCCGCTCGGCAACGCGGTGCATGATCTCCACCGCGTCCTCCAGCGCCGGACTGCCCATGTCCGGCCGCGCCGCCAGGCCTTTTTTGATCGCGTCGTAGCGCCAGCGCATGGTGAAGCGGTCGCCCGCGCGCACCGGCGGCCCGAACACCGGCGCCACGTGGATCTCCAGATTGTCATCCCCCGCCGCGTACACCGCCGGCACGCGGAACGGCACCGGCGTTGTGCGCAGCAGTTCAAACGCGGCCGCGCCTTCCGGCGTGCGTTGCAGCGCGGCGTAGACGTCGTCCGCGTCGATCAGGATCGAGTGGCCGCCGTCGCATTGCGCGGCGTTCACCACGTACAGGATGAACTGCTCCTCCGGCATCGGGTAGAACGACGAATCGGTATGCATATCGGCGCTGCCCACCCGCTCGGAGAAGGTGACGAAGCGGCCATCGCTATCGCTGGCCGGCCGCGCCTTGACGTCCCAGGCCACGCGGCCGGTGCGCTGGTCGGTGGAGGTGGGATACCCCAGCATCAGCGTCAGCGCATACAGCACGGCGTTGCGGCGCTCTTCCGGCAGGTCGCGCAGCCCCAGATTGTGCAGCACCAGCCCGTTGACGTTCAGCGCGCCGATGCGTTCCGCCAGCCGGCGCAACGTGGACACCTCTTTCAGCTCCTGTCGCAAGACCACTTCATCCGGATGCGGATAAAAGCCATTGTCATTAAAACCATTAAACCGTTGGCTTAATATGTCAAAGATAATATTGAAATCATTATTCCATGAAAAATCAATATTCACCTTCGCGATCTTGCCCTGGTATTCGACGGATGACAGCATGATTACCTCCCTGTGTGATTAAAAATATTCTAGGGGATTTTTAATAATCGGTTTGTAGTTTAATTCTGACAGTGGCGATAAAACGCCGCCGGCTTACGTTATGATGAATTTCAAGAAGGGATAAACGTCTTTTTAACCGGGGAATATCATTATGCGATTAACTGAATTGCCTCTTGCAACCAAGCTGGCGGCCGCATTCTGCGCGGTTTTGTCCATGACAGCGATTGTGGGCATATTCTCAATAATGGAATTATCGCAAGTAAATGAAATATCGACACGCTTATCATCGCGTTGGTTACCAAGTGTGAGAATTATTGAGGATATTAAATCCCAAATAGCGCGAATTCGCACACGGGAATTGCAATATATTATTTCCAGCGAGCCCACCGAGCTGGATAAATACGATAAAGTCATCGCGACCGACCTGGACGACCTGAAAAAGATGCAGGATGAATACCAGGTGTTACTGGAAACGGTGGAGGAAAAAGCCATGTATGCGCAATTCACCGAGCAATGGGCACGCTACATGGAGGAGGACGCGAAGATCCGCGCCGCCGTGCGCGCTGGCGACGCCGACAACGCCAAGAAGCTGATCCGCGGCGAATCCAACAAGCTGATCGTCTCCATGCGCGCCCAGGTCGACAAGCTGGTCACCTTCTACAGCGATGGCGGCAAGGCGGCGGCGGCCGAGGGCGTGAAGCGCTACGCGTCATCGCGCACGCTGATCATCACGCTGATGCTGGTCAGCGTGGCGCTGGGCGCGGCCGCCGCGTTCATCATCACGCGCCGGCTGATGCGCAGTCTGGGCGGCGAGCCGGCCTACGCGGTGGACATCGTCAACCGCATCGCGGCCGGCGACCTGTCGGCGCAGGTGGAAACCCGCGCCGGCGACAGCCACAGCCTGCTGTTTGCGATGAAGACCATGCGCGACAATCTGGCCAAGATCGTCACCGACGTCCGTGGCTCGACCCACGTGATCGCCTCGGCCTCGGGGCAGATCGCGGCCGGCAACCTGGATCTGTCGTCGCGCACCGAGCAGCAAGCCAGTTCGCTGGAGGAGACGGCGGCGTCGATGGAGGAGCTGACGTCCACGGTGCGGCAGAATTCCGAGGCGGCGGCGCAGGCCAACCAGCTGGCCGGTTCGGCCTCCGACGTGGCGCAGGCGGGCAGCGAAGTGGTGGGCCGGGTGGTGCACACGATGGAGTCGATCAATGCCTCGTCGCGAAAGATCGGCGACATCATCGCCGTCATCGACGGTATCGCGTTCCAGACCAATATCCTGGCGCTGAACGCGGCGGTGGAGGCGGCGCGCGCCGGCGAGCAGGGACGCGGCTTCGCGGTGGTGGCGTCCGAGGTGCGCAATCTGGCGCAGCGTTCGGCCGGCGCGGCGCGCGAGATCAAGGAGTTGATCGGCAATTCGGTCAGCCAGGTGGAGGAGGGCAGCAAGCTGGTGGCGGAAGCCGGCAGCACGATGGAGCGCGTGGTGGCCAGCGTGCAGCGCGTGACCGATCTGATTTCCGAGATCACCAACGCCGGGCGCGAGCAAAGCCTGGGCATCGAGCAGGTCAACCAGGCCATCGCGCAAATGGACACGGTGACGCAGCAGAACGCGGAGCTGGTGGGGCAGGCGGCGACGGCGGCGCAGAGCATGCAGGAGCAGGCGACGTCGCTGGCGCAGCTGGTCAGCGTGTTCCAGTTGAACCAGCACGAGGAGGGCGCGTTGCGCAGGCTGACGGCGCCCGCGCAACAGCGACGGCAGTTGTCCATGACAAAATAGGCTGCCGCCGCGCATTTGCTGATATACTGTATATAAACACAGTGTATCGGAAAATGCGATGGAGATCAGGGACAAGCTGGAAATCCTGGCCGATGCGGCCAAATACGACGCCTCGTGCGCCAGCAGCGGTGCGCCGAAGCGCAATTCGATCGGCAAGGACGGTTTTGGCGCCACCACCGGCATGGGCATCTGCCACAGCTACACGCCGGATGGCCGCTGCGTCTCGCTGCTGAAGGTCCTGCTGACCAATTACTGCCTGTACGATTGCCAGTATTGCGTCAACCGACGCTCGTCGAACGTGCCGCGCGCGCGCTTTGCGGTGGCGGAGGTGGTGCGGCTGACAACCGATTTTTATCTCCGCAATTACATCGACGGGCTGTTTCTCAGTTCGGGCATCATCCAGTCGGCGGATTACACCATGGAGCAGCTGGTGCAGGTGGCGCGCGAGCTGCGCGAGGTGCACCAGTTCCGCGGCTATATCCATCTGAAGACGATCCCCGATGCCGATCCGGCGCTGATCGCGGCGGCGGGGCGTTATGCGGACCGGCTGAGCGTCAATATCGAGCTGCCAACGCAGGACAGCGTGCAGAAACTGGCGCCGGAGAAGAGCGTTCACACCATCAAGCTGGCCATGGGGGCGATCCGCCGCAAGCTGGATGAGAAGGCGGAGGAGCCGAAGGCGCCAGGCTTCGCGCCGGCCGGGCAAAGCACGCAGATGATCGTTGGCGCCGACGGCAGCGACGATCAGCAGATCCTGTCCACCGCGCAGACGCTGTACGGCAGCTATAAGCTCAAGCGTGTCTACTATTCGGCCTTTAGCCCGATTCCGCAAAGCCCCAAGAGCGTGCCGCTGGCGCCGCCGCCGATGCTGCGCGAGCACCGGTTGTACCAGGCGGATTTCCTGATGCGTGGCTATGGCTTTCAGGCGCAGGAGCTGTTGCCGTCCAGTGGTGGCAACCTGGCGCTGGATATCGATCCCAAGCTGGCGTGGGCGCTGGCGCACCGCGAGCATTTTCCTTTGGACCTGAATCGTGCGGAACCGCACATGATTGCGCGCGTGCCTGGCATAGGATTGCGCAATGCGCAGCGCATCGTCGAGTTGCGCCGCTTGCGGCAGGTGCGGTATGCCGACCTGTCGCGTTTGCGCTGCAGTATGAAGAAGATCGCGCCGTTCATCATTACGGCGGATTATTTTCCGGCGCGCGATACCAGCCCGTCCGAGCATCTGCGGCGGGCGATGGCGGATGCGCCGCAACAGATGAATTTATGGCCGGAGTTGCAGGCGGCATGATACGCAAGGTGGCGCGGTCGTTTGATGAGTGGCGGGCGGCGGCGCGGGATCTGGTCGCGCGCGCGGTGCCGCCGGCGTCCGTTGAGTGGGCGGCCAGCGAGGCGGATGGCGATCTGTTTTCGTTCGGCGCCGACGGCGCAGCCGGGCACTGGCACGGGCACGGGGCCGAGGCCGCGGCCGGGTCGGCGCTGCGCGTGCCGCGCGAGTTGATGGAGATGCTGGCCAGCGCGGCGTGCTTCAGCGCCGCCGACCGCTGGGCCTTTCTGTACAAGGTGCTGTGGCGCTGGCAGCGCGGCGAGCGCGATGTGATGTCGGCGGCGGACGTCGATGGCGCGCGCCTGTACGCGATGGTCAAAGCGGTCCGCCGCGAGGAGCACGACATGCATGCCTATGTACGATTCCGCGAACGCAAGGAGGAAGACGGCGCGCCACGCTTCGTCGCCTGGTTCGAGCCAACGCATGAGGTGCTGCCGCAGGTGGCGCGCCATTTCGCCCGCCGCATGGGTAACGCCACCTGGATGATCGCCACGCCCACCGCCACCGTGCTGTGGGACGGTGAACACCTGCACAACGCGCCGGCCCTGATGCGCGGCGCGGCCGACATCGACGACGCCGGCGAATCGTTGTGGCTCACCTACTACCGCAGCATCTTCAATCCGGCGCGCCTGAACGCCGATCTGCTGCGCAGCCATATTCCTTCGCGCTTCTGGAAAAATCTGCCGGAGGGGGCGATCGTGCCGGCCATGATCAGTGGCGCCGCCACCGGCGAACGCCGTACCGGCCAGACCGGCACCGTGGGCCGGCGCGGCGGCGCCACCACCATCGCGGTGACGCCGGAACGCGCGCAGCCGCGGCGCGACGCGCCGGACACGCTCGACCAGTGCCGCCGCTGCGAGCTGTGGCGCAACGCCACCCAGGCCGTGCCGGGCGTCGGCCCGCGCCAGGCGCGCATCATGCTGGTGGGCGAACAGCCGGGCGACCAGGAGGATCTGCAAGGCCTGCCGTTTGTCGGCCCGGCCGGCGCGGTGCTGGACCGGGCGCTGGCCGAAGCCGGCGTGGCGCGCGACGCGGTCTACCTGACCAACGCCGTCAAGCATTTCAAGTGGGAGCTGCGCGGCAAGCGCCGCCTGCACAAGACGCCGGCCCAGCGCGAGGTGGCGGCCTGTCACGTGTGGCTGGAGGAGGAGCTGCAGCAGGTCAGGCCGGAGGTGGTGGTGGCGCTGGGGGCGACCGCGCTGAAGTCGGTGCTGCGCGACGGCGGCGCCACCATGAGCGCCGTGATGGAGGCGCCGTTCCAGCACGAGGGACGCTGGGTGGTGGCGGTCTACCACCCGTCGTTTGTGCTGCGCGCGCGCGATGAGGAAAGCCGCAAGCAGGCCTACGACGTCATCGTCGCCGGCCTGCGGCAGGCGCTTAGATTGGCGCCGGCTCGTTCCGGTTGATGCGGCTGATGCCGACGATCAGGCGGTAGGCCTTCCATAGCCAGGCGCCGATCCAGATCAGCCATGCCACCGGGATGCCGATGAAGGTCATGAAGAAGGCGGCGCCCACCACCACCCACACCACGTACCACCAGAACGAACGGATCATCCAGGTGTGGTGGCTGTGCACGAAGGTGCCCTCGGTGCTGGGCCGCTGCAGATAATTGAGGATCAGTGGGATGATGGAGAACGCGCCCAGCGAAAAGACGAAGCTGACCGCGTGGATGACGTACAGCCACCACGCGGTGGTCTTGGCCGATTCGAGGCGGCCGTCCAGTACCAGTTGTTGGGACATGATTTCTCCTTGGTGTATTTTTGTCCGAGTATAGCTAGGCGGCGGCCGGCGTGTCGCACAGTGTCCGCCGCAGGAAGGCGGTCACGTCGGCGAAGAAGGCGGGCTGGATGCGCTCGCGGTCGAAGCCTTCCGGGTCCTGCGACGGCTTGAAGTTGGGCCGCGTCAGCTCCGGCGGGAACTTGCTCATGAAGGCAAAGTGGCCGGCGCCGGGGATGTCCTGGTGCTCCACCAGCGCCGGCTCGGCCACGCCCTCGATGATCTTGTGCGCGTGTTCGATCGGCGTGATCTCGTCCTTTTCGCCGGTGCGGATCAGGATCGGCACACGCACCGGCCGCAGCGAGCCGGCGATGAACCAGAAGGTGGCGGGATTGAGCAGCACCAGCGCGCGGATGCGCGGGTCCGGCGTCACCGGCACCGGCGCTGGCGGCGTGTCGGTGTCCTTGCGGTCGTAGGGGCCGCTCCATGGCAGGCCGCCGGCCGCCGCCAGCGCCGTGTAGCCGCCGATCGAGTGGCCGATGACGGCCACGCCGTCGCGCCGCACGTGCGGCGCCAGCGTGGCGTCGGCCAGCACCGCGTCGATGCTCAGCGTGATGTGGCGCGGCCGGTTGGCCAGGTTGGCGGCGGTGCCGGCCAGCGTGTTGTCGTCGCGCGTGTTGCCGGTGTGGGCGGGCAGGGCCACCACGAAGCCGGACAGCGCCAGGTGTTTGGCCAGTTCGCGGTAAGCCCACGGCGTGCCGGAGTGGCCGTGCGAGATCACCACCAGCGGATACACGCCGTCCGCCGGCGCGGCGTCGCTGACCACGTCCAGCGAATACGGGCCGAAATGCGCGGTGTGTTCGGCGCCGTGCGCCGGGTAGAGCACCGCCAGCGGAATGTCCGCGTCCTGCACCACGTCGCGCACATTGCGCACGCGGCAACCGCAACTCAGTTTCATGCCCGGTCCTTTTTCGCATAAAATGCAACGATGCTGATTATATAAGGAGCTGGCGGCAATGGCGAAACCTGTTTCGGTGCTGTTTGTCTGCATGGGCAATATCTGCCGCTCGCCGACGGCGGAGGGCGTGTTCCGGCGGCGCGTGGCGGCGGCGGGGCTGAGCGGGCGCTTTGTCATCGATTCGGCCGGCACGCATGGCTATCACGTCGGCGAGCCGCCGGACCAGCGATCGATGGAATACGCGTCGCGGCGCGGCTACGATCTGTCGGCGCAGCGCTCGCGCAAGGTGACGGCGCTCGATTTCGAGGACTTCGACCATCTGCTGGCGATGGACCACGACAACCTGGCGCTGCTGCGGGCCGCCTGTCCGCCGCAGCACCGGCACAAGCTGGGCCTGATGATGGCGCACGCCACCCGCAGCGCGGCGGACGTGGTGCCCGATCCGTACTACGGCGGCAGCCAGGGTTTCGACCTGGTGCTCGACTACTTGGAGGACGCCGCCGACGGCCTGCTCGCAACTTTGAATAAGAAGTAAGCCGCCGCGGTTTGGGGTATGATGGGGCCGACTACGCCCTTACAAGCATAGGAGATCCCTTGGAACAGCCAGGCATTCCCCACAACGAATCCTCCCGGCTTGCCAGTCTCAAGTCGCTGAATGTGCTGGACACCCCGGCCGAGGAGCGCTTTGACCGCGTCACCCGCATGGCCAAGCGCATGTTCCGCGTGCCGATCGCGCTGGTCAGCCTGGTCGACGCCAACCGCCAGTGGTTCAAGTCGGCGCAGGGGCTGGACGTGGGCGAGACGCCGCGCAATGTCTCGTTCTGCGGCCACGCCATCCTCGGCGACGGCATTTTTCTGATTCCCGACGCGCTGGCCGACCCGCGCTTTGCCGACAATCCGCTGGTGACCGGGGCGCCGCACATCCGCTTTTACGTCGGCTGCCCGCTGCGCGCGCCGGACGGCGCCAAGGTTGGCACGCTGTGCATCATCGACACCGTGCCGCGCGTGTTCGACGAGGAGGACGCGCTGGCGCTGCTCGACCTGGCGTCGATGGTGCAGGATGAGCTGGCGGCGTTCCAGACCTCCACCACCGACGACCTGACGCAAATCTCCAACCGCCGCGGCTTCCTGCAACTGGCCGACTATGGCCTGAATGTGTGCGTGCGCAACCGCCAGCCGGCGGCGCTGGCTTTCATCGACCTCGATCGCTTCAAGCCGATCAACGACCAGTTCGGGCACGCGGAGGGCGACCTCGCGCTGGTGGCGTTTGCCGAGGTGATGCAGGCCAGCTTCCGCAGCACCGATTTGTTCGCGCGGCTGGGCGGCGATGAATTCGTGGTACTGCTGACCGGCGCCGGCAAGGATGACGCCGAGCGGGTGCTGGACAAGTTCGGCGCGCTGCTGGGCGAGTACAACGCCCGCGCGCGGCGCGGCTACGACCTGCAGTTTTCCGCCGGCGTGGTGGAGTTCGACCCGGCCGCGCCGCGCTCGGTGGAGGCGCTGCTGGCTGCCGGCGACGCCGAGATGTACGCCATCAAGGCGGCCAGGAAGCGCCGGCATTAGGTCGCCGGCATCCGGCATCCGGCATCAGGTCAGCAGCGGCAGGATGCCATCCAGGCCGACGAAGTTGAGCGCCACGTTGGCCTGGTCGCGCACCACCGGCTTGGCGCGGAACGCCACCGACATGCCGGAGACGCCCATCATCTTCAGGTCGTTGGCGCCGTCGCCCATGACGATCGCCTGCGACGGCGCGATGCCCAGCTCCGCGCACACCCGTTCCACCGTGCGCTTCTTCTCCTCGGCGTCGACGATGCCGCCGACCACCTTGCCGGTCAGCTTGCCGTCGACGATTTCCAGCTGGTTGGCGTGGGTGTAGTCCAGGCCCAGGCGCTGCTGCAGGCGCTCGGTGAAGTAGGTGAAGCCGCCCGACACCAGCAGCGTCTTGAGGCCGGCCTTGCGCACCGCCTTCAGCATGCGCTCGGCGCCGGGTGACAGCCGCAGGCGCTCCTCGTAGACGCGCGCCAGCGCCGACGCGTCCAGCCCTGCCAGCAACGCCACGCGGCGCGTCAGGCTCGCGGCAAAATCCAGCTCGCCGCGCATGGCGGCCTCGGTGATCGCCGCCACTTCGGCCTTCAGGCCCTGCATGTCGGCGATTTCGTCGATGCACTCGATGGTGATCAGCGTCGAGTCCATGTCCATGGCCAGCAGCTTGTAGTCGCTCATCTTGTGCAGGCCGATCGAGTAGGTGGTGTCCAGCTGCGCGGCCTGGGCGGCCACCTCGATGGTCTGGCACAGCGCCGTCGAGAAGGCGAAGCCTTCGCAGCGCACCGCGTTGTCGCCCAGCCAGGTCAGGTGGTCCGAGGCGGTCAGCGCGGCGATGCGCTCCAGCCGCGCCTTGCAATCGCCCACGCCCTGCAGTACGAGGTTCATGGCGGTGTTTGCGTTAGTCATGTGCGTAAGAGGTAGTTAAGGGGCGTTTAGGCGGTCAGCTGCTTGATGGCGGCCTTGATCTGCGTGACGCGCGCGGCCAGGTCCGGCATGGCGGCGGTGATCTTCAGCTTGTCCTGGCCATTCAGCTTGATCTGGCGGTTCTTCTGGATCAGTTGAATGATGCGCATCGGGTCGATCGGCGGCTGGGGCATGAACTGCAGGTTGGCGGCCTCGGTGTGGGCGTCGATCTTGACGATGCCGACCGTCTTGGCGGCGATCCGCAGGCGGTGCGTTTCGATCAGCGCCTTGACGGCGTCCGGCAGCTTGCCGAAGCGGTCGATCAGCTCTTCCTGCATGTCGTCGATCTGGCCTGGCGTCGTGCAGTTGGCCAGGCGCTTGTAGATCGACAGCCGCTCGTGGACGTCGCCGCAGAAGTCGGCCGGCAGCAGCGCCGGCACGTGCAGGTTGATCTCGGTGGTGGACGACAGCGGCGCCGCCAGGTCCGGCTCCTTGCCGGCCTTGAGCGCGCGCACCGCCTCGTTCAGCATGTCCGAGTACAGCTGGAAGCCGATCTCGGTCATCTCGCCCGACTGGTTGTCGCCGAGCACCTCGCCGGCGCCGCGGATCTCCAGGTCGTGCATGGCCAGGTAGAAGCCGCTGCCCAGTTCCTCCATCTGCTGGATCGCGTCCAGGCGGCGCTGCGCCTGCTTGGTCAGCGACTGCACGTCGTGCACCAGCAGGTAGGCATAGGCCTGGTGGTGCGAGCGGCCGACGCGCCCGCGCAGCTGGTGCAGCTGCGCCAGGCCGAACTTGTCGGCGCGGTGCATGATGATGGTGTTGGCGGTCGGCACGTCGATGCCGGTCTCGATGATGGTGGTGCACAGCAGGATGTTGTAGCGCTGGGCGACGAAGTCGCGCATCACCTTTTCCAGGTCGCGCTCGTGCATCTGGCCATGGGCGACGGCGATGCGCGCCTCCGGCAGCAGCGCGGTCAGCATCGCCAGCCGGTTCTGGATGGTCTCGACCTCGTTGTGCAGGAAGTACACCTGGCCGCCGCGCTTGAGCTCACGCAGGCAGGCCTCGCGGATGATCGATTCGCTCTCGCTGCGCACGAAGGTCTTGATCGCCAGCCGTTTTTGCGGCGCGGTGGCGATCACCGAGAAGTCGCGCAGGCCTTCCAGCGCCATGCCCAGCGTGCGCGGGATCGGCGTGGCGGTCAGCGTCAGCACGTCGACCTCGGCGCGCAGCGACTTGAGCGCCTCCTTCTGGCGCACGCCGAAGCGGTGCTCCTCGTCGATGATGACCAGGCCGAGGCGGGTGAACTTGACGTCCTCCGACAGCAGCTTGTGGGTGCCGATGATGATGTCCAGCGTGCCGTCGGCCATGCCCTTGATGGCCTGGGCGATCTCCTTGCCGGTGCGGAAGCGCGACATCTCGGCGATCTTGACCGGCCAGTCGGCAAAGCGGTCGGCGAAGGTTTGCGCGTGCTGCTCGGCCAGCAGCGTGGTGGGCGCCAGGATGGCGACCTGCTTGCCGCCCATGACGGCGATGAAGGCGGCGCGCAGCGCCACCTCGGTCTTGCCGAAGCCGACGTCACCGCACACCAGGCGGTCCATCGGTTTGCCCGAGGTCATGTCGCGCACCACGTTGTTGATGGCTTCCTGCTGGTCCGGCGTTTCGTCGAAGCCGAAGCTGTCGGCGAAGCGCTCGTAGTCGTGCGCCGAGTACTCGAACGCGTGGCCCTGGCGCAGCGCGCGCCGGGCGTACAGGTTGAGCAGCTCGGCGGCGGTGTCGCGCACCTGCTCGGCGGCCTTGCGCTTGGCTTTTTCCCACTGGCCCGAGCCCAGCGTGTGCAGCGGCGCGTCGTCCGGCGCGGCGCCGGAGTAGCGCGAGATCACGTGCAGCTGCGACACCGGCACGTACAGCTTGGTCTCCTTGGCGTATTCGAGGTGCAGGAATTCCGCCTCGCCTTCGCCCAGGTCCATGCTGGTCAGGCCCATGTAGCGGCCGATGCCGTGGTTGATGTGCACCACCGGGTCGCCGATCTTCAGTTCCGACAGGTCGCGCACCATCGACTCGACCTGGGTGACCGCTTCCTGCTTCTTCCTGCCGGCGCGGCGGCCGGAGCCGGCGTACAGCTCGGTCTCGGTGATGAAGGCCAGTTGCAGGCCGTCGGCGTTCAGTTCGAAGCCGGCGTGCAGCGGCGCCACGCCCAGCGCCAGCCGGGCGTCGGACGCGGCGAAGCCGTCGTAGCCTTCGACCGGGGCCGGATCGAGGCCGTATTCGCTGAAGTACTGCTGCAGCGTTTCGCGCCGGCCGTTGGAGTCGGCGCAGATCATCACCCGGCGGTCGGTGCGCAGCAGGTAGGCGCGCAGGTTGGTCAGCGGGTCGTCCAGGTGGCGGTTGACGGCGATCTCGGGCAGCGGCGCCGACAGCTCGGAGGCGCCGGCGTCGGCGTGCTGGCGGAGGGCGATCTGCGGCGACGGCTTGGCCAGCACGAAGAACTGCTGGTCCGACAGGAACAGCGCCTCCGGCGCCAGGATCGGCCGCTCGCGGTCGGCCTTGAGGAAGCGGTAGCGCGCGTGGGTGTCGCTCCAGAAGCGCTGGATGGCGGCCTCGATGTCGCCCACCGTGGCCACCACCGTGCCCGGCGGCAGGTAGTCGAACAGCGTCGCGGTCTGCTCGAAGAACAGCGGCAGGTAGTATTCGATGCCGGCCGAGGCGATGCCGGCGCCGATGTCCTTGTACACCACGGCGCGCGACGGGTCGCCCTCGAAGTGCTCGCGCCAGCGGCTGCGGAAGGCGCTGCGCGCCGCCTCGTCCATCGGGAACTCGCGCCCCGGCAGCAGGCGCACCTGCTTGACCGGGTACAGCGAGCGCTGGCTGTCGGCGTCGAAGGTGCGGATGGTCTCGATGGTGTCGCCGAACAGGTCGAGCCGGTACGGCAGCGCCGAGCCCATCGGGAACAGGTCGATCAGGCCGCCGCGCACCGAGTATTCGCCGGGCGACATCACCTGCGTCACGTGGGTGTAGCCGGCCAGCGTCAGCTGCGACTTCAGCGCCGCCTCGTCGAGCGACTCGCCCTGCTGGAAGAAGAAGGTGTAGGCGGCCAGGAACGACGGCGGCGCCATGCGCACCAGCGCGGTGGTGGCCGGCACCAGCATGACGTCGCACTGGCCGCTGGCGATTTCGTGCAGCGTGGCCAGGCGCTCGGACACCAGGTCCTGGTGCGGCGAGAAGGCGTCGTAGGGCAGGGTTTCCCAGTCGGGCAGCAGGTGGCAGCGCAGCGCGGCGCCGCCGAACCAGGGCAGTTCGTCGCGCAGGCGCTGGGCGTCGCTGGCGCTGGCGACCACCACCGCCAGCATCTGGCCGCGCGCCTTCAGGGCCAGCGCGATCTGCGCCAGCGCGTAGGCGTCCGCCGAGCCGTGTAGCGCGGGCAGGGCATAGCGGTGGCCGGGTTTGGGGATGGATTTAGTTAAGGCTGAGGACACAACACACATTCAACGGTTATCCGGGCGCCGCCCGGGTGGCAACGCCGCTGCCGCCATTATAGACGAACCCCACTCCGGGGTCAGGTCCTCCATTTCTACACGACCTCTGCCGTACGCGCGCGTACGGCAGAGGTCGTGTAGAAATGGAGGACCTGACCCCGGAGTTAGCGGTTGGCCACGCCGAACGGGATGTGCACCATCGGGATGTCGCCGGCCGGCGAGTGCAGGTGGCTGAGCTGGTCGTCAAAGAACATGTGCGGCCGGAACACGCTGAGCACGCGGGCTTTTTCCATGCCGCCCAGGAAGAAGGTTTCGTTGGCCGATACCCCCCAGCTCTTCAGCGTGGTCACCACCCGCGCGTGCGCCGGCGCGCTGCGCGCGGTGATGATGGCGATGCGCAGGATTTTCTGGTAGGCCGGGTCGGCCCGCTGCGCCTCTTCCTCCAGCCGCTGCATCACGGACAGCTTGCGGAACAGGTCGGCCAGCGGGCCGGGCTGGTGCGGAATCGCCGCGCGCGCGGTCTCGTGGGCGTGGAACTCGGCAACGTCGTGGTTGCGCTTGAAGATGGTTTCCGATTCGTCGTCGGCGATCACGCCGTCGAAGTCGAAGGCGATGCGCAGCTCGCCGTCGGCAGCGTCGTCCTCGGGGCGCGACGGCAGCACCAGCCCGGCCGGGTAGTCGGCCGCCAGCGCGCGCCGCACGTCGTCCTCGTTGGCCGACAGGAACAGCGAGGTGTTGAAGGCCGGCAGGTAGCGGTACGGCGACTCGCCGGTCAGGAAGCAGGCGCGCGCGATGTCGAGGCCGTAGTGGGCGATCGAGTTCATCACGCGCAACCCGGTTTCCGGCGAGTTGCGCGAAAACAGCACCACCTCGACCGGCGCCGCCTGCGGGTGGGCCTGGTTGATGCTGAGGAAGCGGCGGATGAAGGGGAAGGCGACCCCCTTGTCGAGCACGCTGTTCAGGTGCGCCTCCTGGTAGCTGCGGTAGGCTTCCGGGCCGTGCTCCAGGTACACCTGGTGCGAGGCGCTGAGGTCAAACAGGGCGCTGGAGGCGATGCCGATCACCAGCTTGTGCTCGATAGGATAGGGCATGATGGGCGCTGTAGTGGACAGAGCGTTACTGTACCGCATCCGGCGTTGCTGCATGATTTCTTTTCCGCAATTTAATCATTGCCTGGCGGCGGGCGCTGCGCTACATTGGCAGCTCTTTTGCGGGGACGCGCGTGCTCAATCTCGATACTCTGTTGCTGGTGCAGGTCTGCGTGACGCTGCTGACCACCGCGCTGCTGGTGGTGGCGGCCTGCTACACCGAGAGCCCGCCGGAGCAGCGCTGGTGGGCCGGCGG
Source organism: Duganella sp. 1224 (assembly GCF_013408245.1). Classification (GTDB taxonomy): domain Bacteria; phylum Pseudomonadota; class Gammaproteobacteria; order Burkholderiales; family Burkholderiaceae_D; genus Rugamonas. The sequence continues at coordinate 1,802,544 of NZ_JACBYS010000001.1, read as the reverse complement.
CAATGTGCTGGCCTGCGTCGGGCTGGCGCTGAGCAACGCCACGGCGCTGCCGCTGCTGCTGCACGGGGTGCTCGGCTACGGCGTGGTCGCGCTCGGCCTGGCGCTGGTGTTGCGCGGCCTGCGCGTGCACACGGCGGCCGACTTGTCCTGGACGGCGGTGGCGGCCATCGTCGGCGTGGCGCTGCTGGTGCCGGCCTGGTTCACGCTGGGCGCGCCCAGCCTGCGCGCGCGGCTGTGCTTCAGCGGCCTGTATTTCGGCCTGCTCAACTGGCTGTGCGCGGCGGTGGTGGCGCGCCAGGGCGTGTGGCGCGTCGGCATCGTCAGCCTGGGCGGCTTTGTGCTGCTGGGGCTGGCGCTGGTGTTGCGCGGCGTGCACATGCTGCTGCACGGCGATCCGGCCGACCGCGGCGGCGCGCTGGTGATGGGCCTGAGCACGCTGGCGATACCGCTGGCGCAGATCTGCATCGCCTTCGGCCTGATCCAGATGGTCATGTGGCGCTACGCCGAGCGCCTGCGCCGGCTGTCGACGCTGGATCCGCTGACCGGGGCGCTGAACCGCGCCGGCCTGGAGCTGCAGGGCAAGCGCGTCGCCCTGCGCGCGCTGCGCGCCGCCCGGCCGCTGGCGGTGATCATGATCGACGCCGATTACTTCAAGCGCATCAACGACACCCATGGCCACCCGGTCGGCGACGCCGTGCTGCGCCATCTGGCGCTGCTGCTGCGGCTCGAGCTGCGGCCGCAGGATCTGCTGGCGCGCTTCGGCGGCGAGGAGTTCGTGCTGGTGCTGGACGGGGTCGACCTGGCGACGGCGCTGGGCATCGCCGAGCGGGTGCGCGCGCGCATCGCCGGCGAGGTGGTGGAGGACGCCGGCGTGGCGGTGCGCTACACGGCCAGCCTGGGCGTGGTGTGCTCGGACCAGCACAGCTACGATCTGTTCCGGCTGATGGCGGCCGGCGACGCCGCCATGTACGCCGCCAAGCGCGCCGGCCGCAACCAGGTGGCCGCCGGCTGAGGCGGCGCGCCTGCGCTATAATCCGGCAAAAAACACACCACGGGGACGAGCTTTGTCGGCGCCATTCGATTTCCACCAGTTTCAGGCCATGACGCCGCTCGACGGCACCACGGTCTGGGCGTATTTGTTCGACCGCTACGCCGACCGCATCACGGTCAAGCGCCGCCAGCCGGCGCTGCACAACCTGGCGCGGATATTCACCGCCACCTTCAAGCTGGCCAACGAGGTCGGCTTCCGCGCCATGAATCTGCGCGACCTGTGCGGCGAGACCGGGCTGTCGATGGGCGGGCTGTATGGCTACATCGGCAGCAAGGATCAGCTGGCGGAGATGATCGAGGACGTGGTGCGCCACGCCACCCACGAGGTGCCGCGCATGTTCGCCGCCGTGGCCGATCCGCGCGACCGGCTGGAGGCGCTGATTCGGGCCTCGATTTATGTGTCGGAGATCCTGCAGCCGTGGTTTTATTTCGTGTTCATGGATTCGCGCGTGCTGCCGGCCGCGCAGCGCGCCACCGCGCGGCAGTCGGAGCTGCATGTGCAGGCGCTGTTCGCCGGGGTGGTGGCGCAGGTGCCGGGGCTGCGCGCCGATCCGCAGCTGTTGGCCGCGCATCTGCTGGCCACCTTCCAGGACTGGTATGTCAAGCGCTGGAAGTACCGCGCGGCGGATATCGGCCCGGACCGCTTTGCCGACAGCGCGGTGGGCATGATGCGCGCCAGCCTGGCGGCGTGGTCCACCCCGTGCGCGGCGGGCGGGGACGCGCTCAGCGCCCCGGGCCGGTCGGCACCGGCTTGATGTTTTCGGCGTTCGGCGTGGCCGCCGGCGCGCCGGCGCCCGGCGTGCCGGCCGGCGCGGCCGGCACCATCACCTCGCCGGGCGCCACGTTCTCGGCGCCGGCCGGCACGTCGTCCATGTCCAGCGTGCGGCGCGCGGCGTCGCCGGTGAATTCGTCGTACAGCCATTCGCCGTCGACCTGGGTCAGCCCGGCCGGCACCGGCCGTTCCTGCGGCGGCCGGCTGGCCATGGCCACCTTCATGTAGTCGATCCAGATCGGCAGCGCCACCGTGGCGCCGAATTCCTTGCCGCCCAGCGAGCGCGAGTCGTCGTAGCCCATCCACGAGACGGCCACGATGCCGCCGCCGTAGCCGGCGAACCAGCCGTCCACCGCGTCGCTCGAGGTGCCGGTCTTGCCGGCCAGGTCGGGCCGGCCGAGGCGGGCGACGGCGCCGCCGGTGCCGGTGCGCGTCACCTGGCGCAGCATCGAGTCGGTGACAAACGCGTTGCGCGGGTCGATCACGCGCGCCTCGTCCGGCAGCGTGGCGCGCGGCTTGGCCTCGGCGATGACCTTGCCGTCGCCGTCGACGATGCGGGCGATCAGGTAAGGCTCGACCGCGTAGCCGCCGTTGGCGAACACCGCGTAGGCGCCGGCCAGCTGGGTCGGCGTCACCGCGCCGGTGCCCAGCGCCAGCGTCAGGTTTTTCGGGTGGCGCGCCAGGTCGAAGCCGAACTTGCCCAGGTAGCCGTGGGCGTACGGCACGCCGATCGCGCGCAAGATCCGCACCGACACCACGTTCTTCGATTCCGACAGCGCCGTGCGCATGCTGATCGGGCCGTCGAACTTGCCGTCGTCGTTCTTCGGCGACCACGCTTCGTTGCCGGTCTCGGCGCCGGTCAGGTTGAGCGGGGCGTCGTTGATGACGGTGGCCGGCGAGAAGCCTTTTTCCAGCGCCGCCGAGTAGACGAAGGGCTTGATCGAGGAGCCCGGCTGGCGCCAGGCCTGGGTCACGTGGTTGAACTTTTGCAGGTTGAAGTCGAAGCCGCCGACCAGCGCGTGGTAGCCGCCGCTGACGGCGTCCAGCGACACGAACGCGGCCGACACCTGCGGCACCTGCGTGACCGCCCAGCCGCCCTTGTCGCCCTGCATGATGCGGATCACCGCGCCGGGGCGCAGCCGCAGCGTGTCCCTGGCCTTGTCGGACAGCGCGCCGGCCACCAGCCGCAGGCCGTCGCCGCTGATGGTGAGCTCCTCGCCGGCCGGGTTCTGCACGGTGATGGCCGTGGCGCCCACCGTCAGCACCACCGCCGGGATCAGGCCGTCGCTGGCGGGGCGCTTTTGCAGCGCGTCCTCGATGGCGTCGTCGCGCTCGTCCTCGCCGGCCGGCAGCGGGATGAACGCTTCCGGGCCGCGGTAGCCGTGCCGCTGGTCGTAGTTCAGCACGTTGCGGCGCATCGACTCGTAGGCGGCCTTCTGGTCGGCCTTGAGGATGGTCGTGTAGACGCTGATGCCGCGCGTGTAGGCCTCGTCCTTGAACTGGGCGTAGACGGTCTGGCGCGCCAGCTCGGCCACGTACTCGGCGTGGACCTCGAAGTCCTGGCCCTTGCGGTTGATGTGCAGCGTCTCGTGCAGCGCCTTCTGGTACTGCGGCTCGGTGATGAAGTCGGCGTCGCGCATGGCGCGCAGCACCAGTTGCTGGCGTTGCTTGGCGCGCTTGGGGTTGACCGCCGGGTTGTGGCGCGCCGGGTTTTGCGGCAGGCCGGCCAGCATCGCCGTCTCGGCCACGTCCAGCTCTTTCAGCGGCTTGCCGAAGTAGGTCTGGGCGGCGGCGCCGAAGCCGAACGAGCGCTGGCCGAGGTAGATCTGGTTCATGTACAGCTCGAGGATCTGGTCCTTGTCGAGCGCGGCCTCGATCTTCAGCGCCAGCATCACCTCGGTCAGCTTGCGGCTGTAGAACTTGTCGCGCGTCAGGAAGAAGTTGCGCGCCACCTGCATCGTGATGGTCGAGCCGCCCTGGCGCAGCGCACCGCCCAGGTTGGCCTTGGCCGCGCCCAGCGCGCGCAGCCAGTCGATGCCGTGGTGCTCGTAAAAGCGCTTGTCCTCGATCGCCAGCAGCGATTTCTTCATCAGCTCGGGCATGTCCTTGATCGGGATGAAGTCGCGGTGTTCCTCGCCGAATTCGCCGATCAGGGCGTTGTCGGCGGTGTACACGCGCAGCGGGATCTTGGGCCGGTAGTCGGTGATGGCGTCCAGCGACGGCAGGTTGGGCGCCACGTACAGCAGCAGGTAGGCCAGCAGCAGGCCGCCGCCGACCAGGGCGGCCAGGCCGGCGCCCAGCGCGGCGCGCAGCAGGTTGCGGCGGGTGAGCCAGGCGGGCAGGGGAGGCGAGGTTGTCAAAGCACTATCTCTCGGTTGCGGAACGATGCGCGATTATAGAACATGGCTATTGTGGCTTGGCCGCACTTGACGTAACGTACAGGTATACAGCTCCGAAGGGACCACATGGCGCCACCCCAGCATATACTCGATTGCGATGTCCTGGTCATCGGCGGCGGCATCAATGGCGCCGGCATCGCCCGCGACGCCGCCGGCCGCGGGCTGTCGGTGGTGCTGTGCGAGCAGCACGACCTGGCCGCCCACACCTCGTCCGCCTCGACCAAGCTGATCCACGGCGGCCTGCGCTACCTGGAATACCGCGAGTTCGCGCTGGTGCGCAAGGCGCTGGCCGAGCGCGAGGTGCTGCTGCGGGCGGCGCCGCACATCATCTGGCCGCTGCGCTTCGTGCTGCCGCACGCGCCGGGCCAGCGGCCGGCGTGGCTGATCCGCGCCGGGCTGTTCCTGTACGACCGGCTGGCGCGGCGCGCGTTGCTGCCGGCCTCGGCCGGCGTGCGGCTGCGCGGCCACCCGCTCGGCCAGCCGCTGCAGCCGCGCTTCGCGCGCGGCTTCGTCTATGCCGACGGCTGGGTCGACGACGCCCGGCTGGTGGTGCTGAACGCCATCGACGCTGCCGAGAAGGGCGCCACCATCCTGACCCAGGCGGCGTGCACCGGGCTGCGGCGCCAGGCGGCCGACTGGCAGGCCACGCTGGTCAAGCCCGGCTGCGGGCCGATCCAGGTCAACGCCCGTTACGTGGTCAACGCCGCCGGGCCGTGGACCGCCGCGCTGCTGCAGGCGGCGCTGCCGCGCGCGGGCGGCGGCCAGCTGCGGCTGATCAAGGGCAGCCACATCGTGGTGCGCCGCCTGTTCGCGCATGACCACGCCTACATCTTCCAGCACGCGGACGGGCGCATCGTGTTTGCCCTGCCGTATGAGGGCGACTTCACGCTGATCGGCACCACCGACCGCGATTACCACGGCGACGCCGGCCAGGTCGCCATCGAGGAGGACGAGATCGCCTATCTGTGCGCGCTGGCCAGCGCGTATTTCGTGCGGCCGGTGACGCCGGCCGAGGTGGTGTGGAGCTATGCCGGCGTGCGCCCGCTGGTCGACGATGGCGCCGACGCCAAGGCGGTCACGCGCGATTACCGGCTGCAGATCGACCGCCACGGGCCGCCGATCCTGAGCGTGTTCGGCGGCAAGATCACCACCTTCCGCAAGCTGGCCGAGGAGGCGGTCGACCACATCGCCCGCGCGCTGGACAACCGCCACGGGCCGTGGACGCGCGACGCCTGCCTGCCCGGCGGCGACCTGTTTGGCGCGGCGCCCAGTGACCGGGCGGTGCTGGAATACGAGCGCTGGCGGGACGCCCAGCAGGCGCGCTATCCGTGGCTGCCGCCGGCGCTGCTGGCGCGCTATTGCCGCGCCTACGGCACCCGCGTGCACACGCTGCTGGCCGGGCGCGCGGCGCTGGCCGACCTGGGCGAGGAGATTGTGCCCGGCCTGTATGCCGCCGAGGTGGATTATCTGCGCCGCTACGAGTGGGCGCGCGCGGCGGCCGACATCCTGTGGCGCCGCACCAAGCTTGGCCTGCACCTGCCGGCCGACGCCGCCGGCCAGTTGCAGGCGTGGCTGGACGCCCATCCGCTGGTGCGCTGAGAGCCCCACGTCGTTCCGGCGCAGGCCGGAACCCATGGAAGGTTGGCGTGCCATGACGCGTGCCGTCGATGGATGCCGGCCGGCGCCGGAATGACTGCGCGGCAGTCGTCGCCGCCACGTAACAACGGCGCCCGCGGGCGCCGTTGGCCTTATTTCACGCCGTGCATCAGTTTCTGGATCAGCGGCGCCACCAGGAACAGCAGCACGCCGCCGGCCATCAGCGACCAGAAGCCGAAGGTGTAGCCGTGCAGCGCCGACGGCACCGACATGCCGCCCTCGCCCGACACCGCCGAGGCGAAAATGCCCGACAGGTTGTTGCCGATGCCGGTCGACAGGAACCAGCCGCCCATGCCCAGGCCGACCAGGCGCGTCGGCGCCAGCTTGGTCACCATCGACAGGCCGATCGGCGACAGGCACAGCTCGCCGATCGATTGCAGCACGTACACCATGAACAGGGTCCAGAACGGGATCTTGTTGTGCACGTCCACCAGGCTCGACAGCGCGTACATCAGCAGCAGGAAGGCGCTGCCGTTGAAGATCAGGCCGAGGCCGAACTTGCGCGGGATCGACGGGTTGGCGCGGCCCATGGCCACCCAGATGAAGGCCACCAGCGGCGCGAAGGCGATGATGGCCAGCGAGTTGACGGTCTGGAACCAGGCCACCGGGAAGGTCCAGTTGAACATCTCGCGGTCGACGATCTTCTCGGCCAGGAAGGTGAACGAGCTGCCGGCCTGCTCGAAGAAGCACCAGAACATGATGTTGAAGAAGAAGATCACCAGCATGGCGATGACCTTGTCGCGCGCCACCTTGCCGTTGCGGATGCCTTCGACCAGCAGCATCACCGACAGCAGGATGAACAGCACGCTCAGCACCGCCTGCAGGTTCTTGGCGCCGGTGGCCAACAGCGAGTACACCACCGGGATCACGCACACCGAGCCGATCACCACGTACAGCAGGCGCTTGGGATCGGCGTTGCGCGCGTCCGGCGCGCCGATGCCCTTGAGCTGGGCGCGGCCGATGAAGAACCACACCAGGCTGATCAGCATGCCGACGCCGGCCGCGATGAACACCACCTTGTAGGCCGGCATGCCGCCGCTGCCGAAGATCGCCGTGGCCAGCCACTCGGTCAGCACCGGCGCCACCAGCGCGCCCGAGTTGATGCCCATGTAGAACACCGTGAAGCCGGAGTCGCGCCGCGTGTCGCCGGTCGCGTACAGCTTGCCGACCATGGTCGAGATGTTGGGCTTGAACATGCCGTTGCCGACGATGATGGTGGCCAGCCCGAACTGGAACACCGTTTCGTTGGGGATGGCGATCATGAACAGGCCGGCCGCCATGAACGCGGCGCCGACCAGGATCGAGCGCTGGTAGCCCAGCACGCGGTCGGCCACATAGCCGCCGAACAGCGCGGCCGCGTACACCAGCGCCAGGTAGGAGCCGTACACCAGGTTGGCCGACGATTCGCCGGCCGGGTCGCCGTTGTAGAACTGCGCCACCACGTACAGCACCAGCGCCCAGCGGATGCCGTAGAACGCGAAGCGCTCCCAGAACTCGGTCATGAACAACATCCACAGCGGGGCCGGGTGGCCCATGATCTGCTTGAACTCCGGAATTGCGGCTTCCGTGGTGGGGGTGGTCGCACCGCTCATGCGGCTCCTCCTAATCATTATGGTCTAAAGGACGGGCCGGCCTTGTGGGCCGGCCAAATTGGGCGCCATTTTAATCCACAAACCGGCTGGCGATGCACTTTTTGATGCTGCGCCAGCAAACTTGTGTCATTTGTGTTAATAATTTGCCAGCCCACGCACGGCTGGTTTGTCGTATATTGGTGGCGCAACACCCATAGACACTGAATAGGATTTACGCACCATGGATTATGACGTTGTCGATACCCAGATTTCCCCCGAAGGCCACCTGGAGATTCTGTCCAAGGCGGAAGTGAATAAACTGCTCGATACCAGCCAGGGTGGCTTGTATAACGTCTTCCGCAAATGCGCGCTGGCGGTCCTCAACAGCGGCAGCACCATCGACGATGGCAAGGAGCTGCTGGAACGGTATAAATCGTTTGACATCAGCATCGTCCAGCGCGAGCGCGGCATCAAGCTGGACATCAAGGGCGCGCCGGCGATCGCCTTCGTCGACGGCAAAATGATCAAGGGCATCCACGAGCACCTGTTCTCGGTGCTGCGCGATATCGTCTTTGTCAGCAACGAGGTGACCGACAACCCCAAATTTGACCTCAACAAGACCGAGGGCATCACCGACGCCGTGTTCCACATCCTGCGCAACGCCGGCGTGCTCAAGCCCATGCTCAACCCCAACCTGGTGGTGTGCTGGGGGGGCCACTCGATCAACCGCGCCGAGTACAACTACTCGAAGGAGGTCGGTTACGCCATGGGCCTGCGCGACCTCGACATCTGCACCGGCTGCGGCCCCGGCGCCATGAAGGGCCCGATGAAGGGCGCCACCATCGGCCACGCCAAGCAGCGCCTGCACCGCGGCCGCTACCTGGGCATCACCGAGCCGGGCATCATCGCCGCCGAGTCGCCCAATCCGATCGTCAATGAACTGGTCATCATGCCGGACATCGAAAAGCGCCTGGAGGCCTTTGTGCGCACCGGCCACGGCATCGTCGTGTTCCCCGGCGGCGCCGGCACCGCCGAGGAAATCCTCTACATCCTCGGCATCCTGCTGCACCCGGATAACGCCGACATTCCGTTCCCGCTGGTGTTCACCGGCCCGGAAACCTCGCGCGACTACTTCGTGCAGATCAACCAGTTCATCGCCGACACGCTGGGCCCCGAGGCGCAGCAGCGCTACCAGATCATCATCGACGATCCGGAGGCGGTGGCGCGCGAAATGCAGGCCGGCATCAAGGCGGTGCGCGAGTTCCGCAAGGCGCGCAGCGATGCCTACTACTACAACTGGAGCCTGAAGATCGACGCCGAGTTCCAGCGCCCGTTCCCGCCCACGCACGAGAACATGCGCAATCTGCGCCTGCACAAGAACCAGCCGGTGCACCTGCTGGCCGCCAACCTGCGCCGCGCGTTTTCCGGCGTGGTGGCGGGCAATGTGAAGGAGGAGGGCATGCGCGCCATCGAGAAGTATGGCCACTTCGAGATCCACGGCGACAAGGAGATCATGGGGCCGATGGACGCGCTGCTGGCGTCCTTTGTCGCCCAGTCGCGCATGAAGCTGGCCGGCAAGCCGTACACGCCGTGCTACCGCGTCATCCAGTAAGCGGCGCGCCGGGAGTATGGGGGAGGGGAGTATGTTCTCTCCCCGTGTGGTAAACCCTCTTTTTCGCGTTCTCTTTTCTTCTCTTTTCTTCTCTTTTTCTCTCTTTTGAACTTTTTCTCCACCAGGAGATCTAAAAAAGAAGGAAAGAGAAGAAAAGAGAAGAAAAGAGAGGAGAAAAGAGAATGTTTACCACAGTGGCTGCCCACCTGCCTACCGATACCCTGCTCGACCTCCTTGAGCAGCTAAAACGCCGCGGCGGCACGCAAGACCTGTCCGAGGCCATAACAACGGCGGTCGAATTCTGGCTGGCCGACCAAAAGCAGTTTCCCAAAACAGCCGATCCGAACGGCCTGCGCGGCTACCAGTGGAAATGCCTGTTCCTGCCGGAAGGCACGGTGCTGCGTTCGTGGAGCTACGGCGACCACAATGACGCCTGCGTAAAAGGTAATGAAATCATCCATCGTGGCAAATCCGTGTCACCCAACGAATTCGCCCGCGCCTTCGCCCGCAGCAACCGCAACGCCTGGATAGACCTCAAAATTCGCCGTCCTGGCGACAAGCACTTCAAGCAGGCCAGCATACTGCGCCAGGAAATCCTGCGCGAGCAGGAAGAAGCGCGCAAGGCCAAAGCCGGCGCTGCCGGCCCAGGCCGCGAGCCTGCCCCGCCGAACGCCGGGCCATCGTCGACACCTGCCGCCGCGCTGCTAAGCCCAGCCTATGCCGCAGCGTCGCCAATACCGCCGATGCCGACAACGCCGCAGCCGCTCGCAGCCGAGCCACCGCAACCGCCCGCGCCGCGCGACACCAAACCGCGCGAAGACTGGACGCTGCCCGAGCGCCGCAAGTGGCGCATTCGCCTTGAAGACATCGCCTTCGACTAAAAAAAAGCCGCCCAGGCGGGCGGCTTTGTGCGACAGCGCGGCAGCAGATTACTCTTCGCGGCGCAGGTGCGGGAACAGCAGCACGTCGCGGATGTTTGGCGAATCGGTCAGCAGCATCATCAGGCGGTCGATGCCGATGCCGCAACCGCCGGCCGGCGGCATGCCGTATTCCAGCGCGCGGATGTAGTCGGCGTCGTAGAACATCGCCTCCTCATCGCCCGCATCCTTGGCCTCCACCTGCGCCAGGAAGCGTGCCGACTGGTCTTCCGCATCGTTCAGCTCCGAGAAGCCGTTGGCGATCTCGCGGCCCACCATGAACAGCTCGAAGCGCTCGGTAATGCCCTCGCGCGTATCGGAGGCGCGCGCCAGCGGCGACACTTCCACCGGATAATCGATGATGAAGGTCGGCTCCCACAGCTGCGCCTCGGCGGTTTCCTCGAACAGCGCCAGTTGCAGCGCGCCCAGGCCCGAGTGCGCGTGCGGCTTGACGCCGAACTTCAGCAGCTCGGCCTTGATGAAGTCCATGTCGTTCAGCTGCGCCTCGGTGTAGCCCGGCGCGTACTTGTTGATGGCGCCGACGATGGTCAGGCGCTGGAACGGCTTCGACAGGTCCAGCTCGCGGCCGCCGTAGGTCAGCACCGCCGTGCCCTTGGCGTCGATTGCCGCCTGGCGGATCACCTGCTCGGTGAAGTTCATGATCCACTCGTAATCGGTGTAGGCCGCGTAGAACTCCATCATGGTGAATTCCGGATTGTGGCGGACCGACACGCCCTCGTTGCGGAAGTTGCGGTTGATCTCGAACACGCGGTCGAAGCCGCCCACCACCAGGCGCTTCAGGTACAGCTCCGGCGCGATGCGCAGGAACATCTGCATGTCCAGCGCGTTGTGGTGGGTGATGAACGGCTTGGCCGCCGCGCCGCCCGGAATCGGGTGCAGCATCGGCGTTTCCACTTCCATGAAGTCGTGCTTTTCCATGAAGCGGCGGATCGACGACATGGCGGCGGTGCGCGCCTTGAAGGTGCGGCGCGTTTCCTCGTTCATGATCAGGTCGACGTAGCGCTGGCGGTACTTGGTCTCCTGGTCGGCCAGGCCGTGGAACTTGTCCGGCAGCGGCCGCAGCGACTTGGTGATCAGGCGCAGTTCGCTGACCTTGATGGTCAGCTCGTCGGTCTTGGTCTTGAACAGCGTGCCGACCACGCCCAGGATGTCGCCCAGGTCATAGTGGTGCAGCGCGGCCATGGCGGCCTCGCCGGTCAGGTCCAGCGTGGCGTAGATCTGGATGCGGCCATCGGCCTGCGGGCCCGACGCATCCTGCAGCGTGGCGAAGGCGGCCTTCTTGCCGGCCTCGCGCTTGAGCATCATGCGGCCGGCCAGCGTGACGGTGACCGGGTGGGCTTCCAGCTCCTCGCGCGATTTGCCGCCGTACTGCGCGTGCAGCTCGGCCGCCTTGTGCGCCGGCTTGAAATCGTTGGGGAAGGCCACGCCCTGGGCGCGGATGGCGGCCAGCTTGGCGCGGCGCTCCGCGATGATTTTATTGTCGTCCGGCGCTGCCGCGTTGCCTGCTTGGTCTTGAAGATCCGTAGTCATGGTCTGTACTTATGGTGAGGTGATGATTTAAAGGGGGGCGGAGGCGAACAGCGCGTCCACATCCAGCTCGCTGAAGTCGCGCGCGACGGCGATGACGTTGTCGAATTCCTGGAACGCCGCGGCCGGCAGGGTGGTGGTCAGCACCACCGCGCGCATGCCGGCGCGGCGCGCCGCCTCCACGCCCAGCGGCGCGTCCTCGAACACGATGCTGTCGGCCGGCCGCGCGCCGGCGCGCTCGGCGGCCAGCAGGAACACGTCCGGGTGCGGCTTGCCGCGCGCCACGTCGGCAGCGCCGGCGATGGCGTCGAATTGCTGGCGCAGCGCCAGCCCGTCCAGCGTGAAGTCGATGTTCTCCGGCGGCGCGGCGGTGGCCACGGCCAGCCTGACGCCGGCCGCGCGGGCGCGCCCGATGAAGTCGACGAAGCCGGCGGTCGGCGCCAGGTGCGGCGCGTACAGCTCGCGGTACAGCGCCTCCTTCTCGCAGTCCAGCGCCGCGCTTTCTTCCTTGCTGAGCGCGTTGCCGAAGTAGGTGCGCATGATTTCATGGCCCTGGCGGCCGGCCGTGTTGCGGAAAAAGTCGTCCGCGTCCAGCGTGTGGCCGCGGCGCGCGAAGAACGCCAGCCACGACTTGACGTGGTAGGCCATGTTGTCGACGATGGTGCCGTCCATGTCGAAGATGAATGCACGCTGGGTCATTACACGCCTTGTTTGAGCGAAGCCGAGATGAAGTCGTCGAGGTCGCCGTCCAGCACGCCCTTGGTGTTGCCGGTCTCGACGTTGGTGCGCAGGTCCTTGATGCGCGACTGGTCCAGCACGTACGAGCGGATCTGGTGGCCCCAGCCGACGTCGGTCTTGGAATCCTCCAGCTTCTGCTGCTCGCTCATGCGCTTGCGCAGTTCCAGCTCGTACAGCTTGGCCTTCAGCATCTCCATCGCCTCGGCCTTGTTGCGGTGCTGCGAGCGGTCGTTCTGGCACTGCACCACGATGCCGGTCGGGCCGTGGGTCAGGCGCACCGCCGAATCGGTTTTATTAATGTGCTGGCCGCCGGCGCCGGACGCGCGGTAGGTGTCGATGCGCAGGTCGGCCGGGTTGATCTCGATGTCGATCGAGTCATCCACCTCCGGGTAGACGAACAGCGACACGAACGAGGTGTGGCGGCCGCCGGCCGAGTCGAACGGCGACTTGCGCACCAGCCGGTGCACGCCGGTCTCGGTGCGCAGGAAGCCGTAGGCGTACTCGCCCTCGACCTTCAGGGTGGCGGTCTTGATGCCGGCCACCTCGCCCTCGGACTCCTCCATGACCTCGACCTTGAAGCCCTTGCGCTCGCAATAGCGCAGGTACTGGCGCAGCAGCATCGACGCCCAGTCCTGGGCCTCGGTGCCGCCGGCGCCGGCCTGGATGTCGATGAAGCAGTTGTTCGGGTCCATCGGGTTGTTGAACATGCGGCGGAACTCCATGCCCTCGATGACCTTGCGCACCGCCTCGGCGTCGACGATCAGCGCCTCCAGCGTGTCGTCGTCGCCTTCCGCCCTGGCCATGTCGATCAGGTCGGCCATGTCCTTGAGGTCGGCGTTGGCCTTGGTCAGGGCGCTGACCACCGCTTCCAGGGATTTCTTTTCCTTGCCCAGGTCCTGGGCTTTTTTCGGGTCGTTCCAGACGTCTGGATCTTCCAGCTCGCCGTTGACCTGTTCGAGTTTCTCCGACTTCTGATCGAAGTCAAAGATACCTCCGAAGTTCGGCTTCGCGCGTGGTCAGATCGGCGAGCAGGGCGGTGAGGGCGTTGATGCGTTCGGCTTCCATGGTTTTCTTCTTCTCTCAGGCTGAAATCAAACCCTGAATTATACCCTACGCCGCCGCGCTCTCCCAGCGCGACGCGCGCGGCCGCCGCCCGCCCCATCGCGCAGCCGTCCCCGCCGCGTCCCCGTCGCGCCCCCGCCGCGCCCCCGCCGCGCCCCCGCCGCGCCCACACCGCGTCCGCCGCCGCGCGGCAATACTGCCATTTTGGCCACAAAAAGCGGCCGAAACCGGCTAGAATAGCCGCTGCCCGTGACTACCCGATGCCGACCATGCGCCTTGCCCACCTCGCCGTGCCCCTGCTGCTGACCGCCTGCGCCGGCCTCCCGCACGTCGCTGGCGACGGCGACGGCCCACGCCCCGGCACGCAAGCCACGCTGGCGCTGCTGGAAACCACCGACCTGCACGCCAACGTCCTCAGCTACGACTACTACAAGCTGCAGCCCGATCCCGCGCTCGGCCTCGAACGCACCGCCACCCTGATCAAGCAGGCGCGCGCCGAGTACCCCAACAACCTGCTGATCGACAACGGCGACGCCCTGCAAGGCACCGCCCTGGCCGACTACCAGGCGCTGGTGCAGCCGCTGGCCTGCGCCGACACGCTGGCCATCTACAAGGCCATGAACCAGCTGAAGGTCGACATCGCCGGCGTCGGCAACCACGAATTCAACTACGGCCTGGCCTACCTGAACCAGGTCACCGCCAGCCACTTCGACGTCGACGGCGTGCCCGCCGACGCCCCGCGCTGCGCCGGCCCCGACTTCCCCATCGTGCTGGCCAACCTCTACAGCGCCCGCACGCGCCAGCCGCTGTTCGCCCCCTACCGCATCCTGACGCGTCAGATCCTCGCCAGCGGCCCGGACGGCAAAGCGCTGCGCGCCACGCTGAAAATCGGCGTCATCGGCTTCACGCCGCCCGGCGTGCTGGCCTGGGACAAGCACTGGCTGGCCGGCAAGGTCTACGCCGAGGGCGTGCGCGAAACGGCCGAAAAATACCTGCCGCGCATGCGCGCCGAGGGCGCCGACCTGATCGTCGCCGTCGCGCACGGCGGCATCGACGGCGCCCCGTACACGCCGCAGATGGAAAATGCCAACTACTACCTGGCGCAGGTGCCCGGCATCGACGCGCTGCTGATCGGCCACGAACACCTGCCATTCCCCGACGCCGCCAGCCAGCGCCCCGGCTTCAACCTGCCCGGCGTCGACAAGACCCGCGGCACGATCCACGGCGTGCCGGCCGTGATGGCCAACCTGTGGGGCAAGCACCTCGGCGTCATCGGCCTGCACCTGACCTACGACGGCCGGCGCTGGACGGTCGACCGCAGCCGCACCACGGTCGAGGCGCGCCCCACCAGGCAGGCCGACGGCAGCTACGTGGCCGCCGACCCGGCCATCGCCGCGCTGGTGGCCAGCGAGCACGCCGCCACTCTGCGCTACGTGCGCACGCCGCTCGGCAGCAGCGACTTTCGCATGAGCAGCTACTTCGCCGACGTCGGCGACATCAGCGCCATCGAACTGGTCAACCAGGCCCAGACCGCCTACGTGCGCGACTACGTGCGCGCCAACCTGCCGCAGTACGCGGCGCTGCCGGTGCTGTCGATGGCCTCGCCGTTCAAGACCGGCGCCGCCGGCGTGGCCGACTACACCGACGTCGCGCCCGGCGCGGTGGCGCTCAACAACGCCGCCGACCTGTACCTGTACCCGAACGCGCTGCACGCCGTCAAACTCAACGGCGCCCAGCTCAAGGCCTGGCTGGAAAAATCGGCCGAACGCTTCCGCCGCATCGACCCCGCCACCAGCGCGCCGCAGGAACTGATCAACACCGCCTTTGCCGGCTTCAACTTCGACATGCTGACCAGCGCCGACGTGCGCTACCAGATCGACGTCACCCGGCCGGTCGGCCAGCGCATCGTCAACCTGCAATACCGCGGCGCGCCGCTGGCGCCGACGCAGGAATTCCTGGTCGCCACCAACAACTACCGCGCCAGCGGCGGCGGCGGCTTCCCCGGCCTCGATGGCAGCCGCACCGTGATCGCCGCGCCGGACGCCAGCCGCGACGTGCTGATCGCCTACATCAAACAGACCGGCCAGCTGACGCGCGCCCGCAACGGCGCCGCGCGCAGCTGGCGCTTCGCCCCGGTCACGGTGCGCGGCCCGGTGGTGTTCCACACCGCGCCCAACATGCTGGCGCTGGCGCACGCCGCCGGTCTGACCAACATCCGCCAGCTGCAGGCCGACGACGGCGGCGGCAAGGGCTACGCCCTCTACGCCATCGACCTCAGCCAATGAGCGCCGTCCGCCACGCCCGCGCCGCCGTCGGTCACGCCCGCGCTGCCGCCCGTCACGCCAGCGCGAATCTCGCCGTCAGCCTCGCCGCCTGCCTGGCGCTGGCCGGCGCCATCGCGTCCGGCCACGCGGCGGCCGGGCCGGTGGAGGAGGGGCGGCTGTACCTGCGCGGCAGCGAGCGGGTGGCGGCCGACCCGGCGCGCGCCCTCCAGCTGTTCCGCGGTGCCGCCCAGCGCGGCGATCCGCAGGCCGCCTACTACCTCGGCATGATGTACCAGAGCGGCATGGCGGTCGCGCGCGACATGCAAGCCGCCGCCCACTGGCTGCGGTTTGCCGCCAGCCGCCAGAACCCGGCCGCGATGTACGCGCTGGCCAAGCTCTACCTGGCCGGCGAGGGCGTGCCGCGCGACGAGCAGGCCGCGCGCCGCTGGATCGAAAAAGCCGCCGACCTCGACTACCCGGAAGCAGTGATGACCATGGCCATCGGCCTGCGCGACGGCTCCATGGGCTTCGAGCGCAACGAGGCGCTGGCCGAAACCCAGCTGCGCTTCGCCCAGCGCGCCCTCAAGCAAGCCACGCCCGGCATGTAGGCCGGCGCCGCGCTTGTTGCGACGCCGCACATCTATCTGTTGCCCCTGTTGAAGTCCTCCCCTACAATCGGTTCCCGATGGGGCGATTTTCCAGCGTACGACTACGATAAAAAACGTTGTATAACAGGAGATGCGACATGAACTTCAAGTTGAACCTGCTGATGGCGGGCGTGGCACTCGGTTTCTCGGCATCCGCGCTGGCGGCGGACCCCATCAAGATCGGCGTGGCCGGCCCGTTCACCGGCGGCTCGGCGCCGATGGGCGTGTCGATGCGCGACGGCGTCAAGCTGGCGGTGGCCGACATCAACGCCAAGGGCGGCATCCTCGGCCGCCCGATCCAGCTGATCGAGCGCGACGACGAGGCCAAGCCCGAGCGCGGCGTGCAGATCGCCCAGGAACTGATCAACAAGGAAAAGGTGGTGGCCACGGTCGGCTACATCAACACCGGCGTGGCGCTGGCCTCGCAGCGCTTCTACCAGGACGCCAAGATCCCGGTGATGAACAACGTGGCCACCGGCTCCATCATCACCCGGCAGTTCGCCGACCAGCCGGAGAACTACATCTTCCGCAACTCCGCCAACGACCAGATCCAGTCGCAGATGATCATCAAGGAGGCGGTCGACCACCGCAAGTTCAAGAAGCTGGCCATCCTGGCCGACTCCACCAATTACGGCCAGCTGGGCCGCGAGGACCTGGAAAAAGTGCTGGCATCGCGCGGCATGAAGGCGGTGGCGGTTGAAAAATACAACATCAAGGACGTCGACATGACCGCCCAGCTGCTCAAGGCCAAGCAGGCCGGCGCCGAGGTGGTGCTGACCTACGGCATCGGCCCCGAGCTGGCGCAGATCGCCAACGGCATGGAAAAACTCAACTGGAAAGTGCCGCTGATCGGCAGCTGGACCCTGTCGATGGCCAACTTCATCGACAACGCCGGCAAGAACGGCAACGGTACCCGCATGCCGCAGACCTTCATCCAGGCGCCCGACACGCCCAAGCGCAAGGCCTTCATCGACGCCTACCTCAAGGCCTACAACCCGCCGCAGGGGCGGATGCCGTCGCCGGTGTCGGCCGCGCAGGGCTACGACTCGGTCTACCTGCTGGCCGCCGCCATCCGCCAGGCCGGCAGCACCGACGGCCCGAAAATCAAGGCCGCGCTGGAAAACCTGAGCGAGAAGGTGGACGGCGTGGTCACCACCTACGACAAGCCCTACAGCAAGGACGACCACGAGGCCATCAACGCCCAGACCACCGTCTTTGGCGAAGTGCGCGACGGCAAGGTGGTGCTGGCCAAATAAGGCGCGCCGCGCTGCCGCCGGCCGCCCGCTGCCGCTGCCCGCCGCCGGTCGCCCGCCGCCGGTCGCCCGTGGCCGGCCGCGCGGCGGCCACGGCTGTCTTGTTCGCTTTCTCGTCGTCTGTCGCAAAGGGACCACGCATGGAAATCCTGTTGCAACTGGTGTTCAGCGGCATCGCGCTGGGCATGATCTACGCGGTGATCGCCTTTGGCTACCAGCTCACCTTCGCCACCTCCGGCACGCTGAATTTCGGCCAGGGCGAATCGCTGATGCTGGGCGCGCTGGTCGGCCTCAGCCTGGTCGGCACCATCCACGGCGGCCCCTACCTGGGCTACCTGCTGATGATCCCGCTGGTGATGGTGTTCGGCGCGCTGCAAGGCATGCTGGTCGAATGGATCGGCGTGCGCCCGGCGATCAAGATCAAGTCCGAATTCGGCTGGATCATGTCGACCATCGCGCTGGCCATCATCTTCAAGAACGTCGCCGAAAACATCTGGGGCAAGGACGACCTGACCTTCCCGTCGCCGCTGTCGTCGGCGCCGATCGAGCTGTTCGGCGCCAACGTCCAGCCGATGCAGGTGGCGGTGGTGCTGGGCGCGCTGGCCATCATGGCCGCGGTGGAACTGTTCAACCGCAAGTCGATCTACGGCAAGGCAGTGGTGGCCACCGCCAACGACCGCGACGCCGCCGGCCTGATGGGCATCAACACCGGCGCCGTGATCACCTTCTCGTACGCGCTGTCGTCCGCCGTGGCCGCGTTCGCCGGCGTGCTGGTGGCGCCGCTGACGCTGACCGGCGCCACCATGGGCGCCTCGCTCGGCCTCAAGGCCTTCGCCGTGGCCATCATCGGCGGCCTGACCTCGGGCGTCGGCGCCATCGTCGGCGGCCTGATCCTGGGCATCGCCGAAACCACCGCCGGCTACTACATCTCGACCGGCTACAAGGACGTGCCGGGCCTGCTGCTATTGCTGCTGGTGCTGGCCGTCAAGCCCTCCGGCCTGTTCGGCAAAGCCGCCATCAAAAAGGTCTGACCCATGAACAAGACGATTGTCGCGGCCAGCGTGGCCGGGCTGGCGCTGCTGGCGCTGTACCCGGTGCTGCTGCCCAACCCGTACTACATCCACCTGCTGGAAACCATCCTGATCTACGCCATCCTGCTGTTCGGCCTCGACATCGTGGTCGGCTACACCGGCCAGGTGTCGCTCGGCCACGCCGGCCTGTTCGGCATCGGCTCCTACGCCACCGGCGTGCTGGTGGCCAAGCTGGGCGCGCCGTTCTGGCTGGCCCTGCCCGCCAGCGTGGCGGCCGCCGCGCTGTTCGGCGCGCTGCTGGCGCTGCCGGCGCTGCGCGTCACCGGCCCCTACCTGGCGATGGTCACGCTGGCCTTCGGCACCATCATCCAGATCCTGATCAACGAAATGACCTTCCTCACCGAAGGGCCGATGGGCCTCAAGATCGCCAAGCCGGTCGTGGCCGGCGCCAGGCTGAGCGAGGTGCAGTACTACTACCTGGTGGCGGCGCTGCTGGTGCTGTCGCTGCTGGTGGTGCACCGCATCCTCAAGTCCCACCTGGGGCGCGCCTTCGAGGCGCTGCGCGACAGCCCGATCGCCTCCGACTGCATGGGCGTGTCGGTCTACCGCTACAAGGTGTACGCCTTCATCCTCAGCGCCGGCTTCGCCGGCCTGGCCGGCAGCCTGTACGCCTACTCCGAGGAATACATCAACCCCAGCAGCTACAGCTTCGAGCTGACCATCTTGTTCCTGCTGGCGGTCATCATGGGCGGGCGCAAGACCCGCTCGGGCGCGCTGATCGGCGCGCTGATCGTGGTCATGCTGCCCAGCCTGCTGGCCGACATCGCGCTGTTCCGCCAGATCGCCGTTGGCGCCGCCGCGCTGGGCGTGCTGGGCGCCGCGCTGGCCATCGCCCGCCGGCGCGCCACGCCGCGCGGCGTCGCCGTGCCGCTGCTGGCCACGCTCGGCATGGCCGCCTTCTCGTTCAAGCTGGAAAACATCGTCGACTGGCGGCTGACCATCTTCGGCCTGATGACGCTGTTTGTCGTCTACTACCTGCAGGATGGCATCGTCGGCTACCTGCAGGGGCTGCTGGGCCGGGCGCGCCGCCCGGCGCCGGCGCTGGCGGCGGCCGGCGCCACCGCACCGTTCCCGCGCGTCGCCGCCGGCCAGGCCGGCGCGCCGCTGCTCGACGCCGGCCAGATCCTGATGCAGTTCGGCGGCCTGAAAGCGCTCAACCAGGTCGACCTGCGCGTGCGCCAGGGCGCGGTGCATGGCCTGATCGGTCCCAACGGCTCCGGCAAAAGCACCATGATGAACGTGCTGACCGGCATCTACACGCCCACCGCCGGGCGGGTCACCTTTGACGGCGCCGTCATCTCCGGCCGCACGCCGGCGCAGATCGCGCTGGGCGGCGTGGCCCGCACCTTCCAGAACGTCCAGCTGTTTGGCGAAATGAGCGCCACCGAAAACGTGCTGGTCGGCCTGCACCACAGCTTCCGCGCCAGCGTGCTGGACGTGATGCTGCGCACGCCGCGCCAGCGGCGCGAGGAACAGGCCGCGCGTGAGCGCGCCGCCAGCATCCTGGCCTTCGTCGGCCTGGCCGACCTGGCCGACGAGGAGGCCCGCAACCTGCCGTACGGCAAACAGCGGCTGCTGGAAATCGGCCGCGCGCTCGGCCTCAACCCGCGCCTGCTGCTGCTGGACGAACCGGCCGCCGGCCTGACCGCGCCCGACATCAAGGAACTGATGGCCATCATCCGCAAAATCCGCGAGCACGGCATCACCATCATCCTGATCGAACACCACATGGACGTGGTGATGGCCCTGTCCGACACCGTCACGGTGCTCGACTTCGGCCAAAAGATCGCCGAAGGCCAGCCGGCCGCCGTGCAAAGCGACCCCAAGGTGATCGAAGCGTACCTGGGCGGCAGCGGCGCCGAGCACGGCGGCGCGACGGCGCCGGCCCCCCACTGACAAGGACATGCCATGCTGACCATCTCCAACCTGCACGCCGGCTACGGCAAAGTCGAAGTCCTGCACGGCATCTCGCTGGACGTCCCCCAGGGCCAGCTGGTGACGCTGATCGGCTCCAACGGCGCCGGCAAGACCACCACCATGCGCGCCATCTCCGGCATGCTCAAGCCGCGCAGCGGCCGCGTCACCCTGGGCGGCAAGGACATCACCGGCAGCGCCGCGCACCGCATCGCGCGCGCCGGGCTGGCGCACTCGCCGGAAGGGCGGCGCGTGTTTGCCGCGATGAGCGTGACCGACAACCTGCTGCTGGGCGCGTTCCCGCGCTTCACCCGCGCGCGGCCGAAAGGCGACATCCAGCGCGACCTCGACCGAGCGCTGGCGCTGTTCCCGCGTCTCAAGGAGCGGCGGCAGCAGCTGGCCGGCACGCTGTCGGGCGGCGAGCAGCAGATGCTGGCGATGGCGCGCGCCATCATGCTCAATCCCGACGTGGTGTTGCTGGACGAACCGTCGATGGGGTTGGCGCCGATCCTGGTGGAAGAAGTATTCCGCATCATCCAGCGGCTGAAGGCGGACGGCGTGACGATGCTGCTGGTGGAACAATTCGCCGCCGCCGCGCTGAACGTGGCCGACTACGGCTACGTGCTGGAAAACGGCCGCATCGCCGTGCACGGCCCCGCCGCCAGCCTCAAAACCGACCCCAAAGTCATCGCCGCCTACCTCGGCGGCGCCCACTAACACCGGGGTCAGTGCCGACATTCGGACATTTCATCGCGCGCGATGTTTTTTGATGGCGCGGCTGACGGTTTTGGCGGAGACGCCAAAATGCGCGCTGATCTGCTCCATGGTGTAGGCGGTGGAGTGATAGGCATCGCTCATTGCCTGATCGCGGCTGGTGGCCTGTTGTTGGTATTCCGCCAGCGACATCGCCACCGCCCGGCGCTGTGACTTGGCGACGGCACGCAGCGATAGTGGTTGCCGCGGCGGGGCAGCCGCGGGCAGCGGCTGCTCGCCGAGAATCAGCTGGTGCCTGGTCTGGAGCAGCGGGCTCGGGGCATCAATCCCGGCCAACACGAAGCGGCGATAGGCATCGATGGCCGCCGCCGTTTCTGGAGAAAACGCCAGCAGGGTGGTGGCGACATCCAGCCACGTCGGGGCGGTAGAGGCGCCGACGCAATAGCGATAACTGCTCCACGGCCACTCGTCCGGCGACCGCACCAGGCCGGCGCGCACAGGATTGAGGATCACATAGCGCGCCACTGCCATCAGGTAGACGTCTTGCTGAACCAGGATGGCCTTGTAGCGTCCCTGAAAAACGTGGCCGACCAGTCCGTGGCGGCGGTTGAAGTACTGCGAGTAGACGCCGTTGAGTTGTTGCATCCCGCGCGCCAGATTGCCGTCCACCGTCTCCACGACGATATGGTAATGATTGGTCATCTGGCAAAAGCCGTGAATGACAAAATTGTGCCGTGCACAGACCTCGGCCAGAATGGCCAGCCACATGACACGGTCGCGGTCATCGACGTACACCGGCATCTTGCGATCGCCGCGGGAGGTGACGTGGTACAGCGCGCCCGGAAGCTGTAGTCGGAGAGGTCGGCTCATCCCGCCAGTCTAGATTGCTTGACGCCGCAAGCCGTGCGCTGGCGCAAACCGCCTGGATTTATTAAGGACCAGCTCGTGTCCGAATGTCGGCACTGACCCCGGTCGGGGGTTCATAAATCGTTGCGCCTGTCAATATGCAATCCAGGGTGTCGGGATTTTTGCGACAAAATAAATTTTCTTGAATAATTTTCAATTTTTCGGAATGGTTCAGGATAGAATTGATTGCATAGAAAACATGTAAATATGTCACGATTTTTCCATTGCAGTGTAACTTCCCCTAGGACCCGACGATGATCAAACAGTGCCACTTCAAGCAAACCTTGCGCGCGCTCGCGGGCGCCGCCCTGATGACGCTGGCCGCCGGCGCCGCCCACGCCGGTGCCGTCAGCGAGAGCGGCGACGCCGGCCAGCTGACCGCTTCGGCCCAGCAGTTCAGCGGCAGCGGCGCCATCTCCGCCATCAGCGGCTCGCTGCTGACCAGCTCCGCCAGCGACTACGCCGACCTGTTCCGCGTGTACCTGTACGCCGGCAGCACCTTCAGCGCCACCACCACCGCGTCCAGCATCTACACCAACAACTTCGACACCGCGCTGTTCCTGTTCGACAGCCATGGCCACGGCGTGGTGGCCAATGACGACGACCCCAACGTCGGCGCGCAGTCCACCATCACCATCACCCAGACCGTCGGCGCCAGCGGCTACTACTACCTGGCCATCGCCGGCGCCGGCTACACCCCGGTCAGCGCCGGCGGCGCGATCTTCGGCAGCCTGCTGGGCCAGGACCAGGTGGCGGCGGTCGGCCCCGGCGGCGGCGGCGCGCTGAGCGGCTGGCAAAGCATCAGCGGCCAAGGCGACAGCTACGAGATCGTGCTGCAGGGCGCCTACGCCAACGCGGCGCCGGTGCCGGAACCGGCCAGCATGTCGCTGCTGATGGCCGGCCTGGGCCTGGTGGGCGTGGCGGCGCGCCGTCGCCGCGCGCAAGTCTGATTGACGCAACCGGAAGATGACATCATGAAAACCACACACCTCACTCCTTTGCTGGCGCTGCTGCTGGCCGGCGCCACCGGCCTGGCCCAGGCCCAGCACGCCAAGCTCGACGCCGGCCTGTCCGACCTGGTCGACCAACTGAAAACCCCGGCCGTAGCCCGCCAGGCGGTGGTCGCCGGCCCGCAAGCCACGCATGAAGGCCTGACCGACAGCAACGGCCGCGTGCTGGTCGACCTGTATCTCGACGGCCAGCGCCCGCTGGACGCCGTGGTCGCCAGCCTGCAGGCCGCCGGCGCCCAGGTCACCGGCGTCAACGCCGCCTTCCGCCGCGGCGCCGTGTCGGCCTACGTGCCGCCCAACCAGATCGAGGGCCTGGCCGCCACCGCCGGCCTGCGCGTGATGAAGCTGTCGCTGCGCCCGCAACGCAACGTCGGCGTCACCACCTCGCAGGGCACCAAGGTGCTGCACTCGGACGCGGCCAACGCCGCCGGCATCACCGGCACCGGCATCACCGTCGGCGTGCTGTCCGATTCCTACGACGGCTCGCCGGCCAGCTTCACCACCATCCGCGCCGCCAACGACATCGCCAGCGGCGACCTGCGCACGCCCAAGTTCGTGATTGACCTGGTCGACCGCGGCAACACCGACGAGGGCCGCGCCATGATGCAGATCGTGCAGGACGTCGCTCCCGGCGCCGACCTGTGCTTCGCCACCGCCTTCGCCGGCGAGGCCGCCTTCGCCGACAATATCCGCACGCTGCGCACCCACCCGAGCTGCCGCGCTGACGTCATCGTCGACGACGTGTTCTACTACGACGAGCCGTTCTTCTCGGACGGCCAGGTGGCGCAGGCGGTCAACGACGTGGTCACCAGCACCACGCTGGCCGGCAAGCCGGTCAGCTACTTCTCGTCGGCCGGCAACCAGGGCGCGGCCGGCGGCGGCGGCGCCATCGACGTGCCCAACGCCACCTTCTCGACCACGCCGGCCAACCTCGGCAACATCAACCTGGCGTCGGTGAGCACCTGCAGCAGCTCGCCGGTGAGCGGCTCGACCAAGGCCAACGTCGGCGGCGGCTGGCTCGACTTCGGCGGCGGCACCTATGTCACCCGCGTGAACTACACGCCGACCGGTTCGCGCATGGTGATGCAGTGGGACGACCCGTTCTACGCCGGCGCCGTCAGCACCGACCTCAACCTGTACTTCTTCAACGACAGCGGCACCTGCGTGTTCACCTTTGCCAGCAACAACCTGGCCACCGACAACGGCATGGAGTACATCAGCCTGAGCGGCGGCGCCGGTCTGAGCTCGCTGCGCATCATGGTCGGCCGCACCAGCGCCGGCGCGCATACCGCCAGCCGGGTGCGCTTGGTCAACTTCGACGGCTTTGACGGCGGCCCGTTCGACGTACGCACCAGCCCGGTCACCTTCGGCCACAGCGCCGCCGTCAGCGCCAACAGCGTGGCGGCCTACCGCTACACCAACCCGGTCACCCAGGTGGCGCCGTACAAGCCGGTGCTGGAGCCGTTCAGCAGCCCGGGCCCGGTGGTGATCGCGCTGGACGCCGACGGCAACCGGCTGCCGGTGGCCGAGCAGCGCAAGAAGCCGGACATGGCGGCGCCGGATGGCGGCGACACCACCTTCTTCTATCCGGGCCAGGATTTCGAGGGCAACGGCCGGCCGAACTTCTTCGGCACCAGCGCGGCCGCGCCGCACGCCGCCGGCGTTGCCGCGCTGCTGCTGCAAAAGGCCGGCGGTCCGGGCAAGCTGACGCCGAAACAGGTCAAGAGCCTGCTGCAGACGTCGGCGCCGGCGCGCGTGCCGCCGTATTCGCCGGCCGGCACCGCCGCCACCAGGACCTGGAGCCTGTATGACGGCTTTGGCCTGATCGACGCCACCGCCACGCTGAACAAGCTGCCGTGAGCGCGCGGCCGTCCCGCTGAAGCGACCGGCGCCCCAGTGGCGCCGGTTTTTTTTATACTGTCGGTTGGACGAGACGGGAGGCCGGGATGAAAACTTTACGGATGGGCGCCGGCGAGGTGCCGGCGCTGGGGCAGGGCACATGGAACATGGGCGAACGCGCGGCCCACAGGCGGGACGAGGTGCGCGCGCTGCAACTCGGGCTGGACCTCGGCCTGACGCTGATCGACACCGCCGAAATGTACGGCGAGGGCGGCGCCGAAGAAGTGGTGGGCGCCGCCATCGCCGGCCGCCGCGACGACGCCTACATCGTCAGCAAGGTCTACCCGCACAACGCCAGCTACGACGGCGTGCGCGAGGCCTGCGAACGCAGCCTGCGCCGGCTCAACATCGACAGCATCGACCTGTACCTGCTGCACTGGCAGGGCCACCACCCGCTGGCCGAAACCTTCGACGGCTTTGAAGCGTTGAAGCAGGCCGGCAAGATCAAGGCCTGGGGCGTCAGCAATTTCGACCTGGAGAACATGGAGGAGGCGCTGACCTATGGCGCGCCGGCCACCAACCAGGTGCTGTACAACCTGATGAAGCGCGGCATCGAGTTCGACCTGCTGCCGTGGGCGCGCCAGCGCGGCATGCCGGTCATGGCCTACTCGCCGCTGGAAACCCAGGGCCGTGAACAGGCCGCGCTGCTCGGCCATCCCGGCCTGAAGGCGGTGGCCGCCGCCCATGGCGTCACGCCGGCGCAGATCGCGCTGGCCTGGGTGCTGCACCAGGATGGCGTGATCGCTATCCCCAAGGCCGTCGATCCTGTACACTTGCGCGCCAACCGCGCCGCGGCCGACATCGCGCTTTCCGCCGATGATCTGGCCGCACTGGACCAGGCATTTCCGCCACCGCGCCGCAGGCGCGCGCTGGATATGCGTTAACAGATAACTAACTATGCTCAACCGACTGAAGCAGCTGTTCTCCCCGAAGGACATCAGCAACCACATTCTGCTCAACGCCTACTGCACCGTGGGCGACGCGCCCCGGCCGGCGTTCCCGCACGTGCTGAACGGCCGCCGCGACCTCAAGGACCCCGAACTGGCGCCGCACCTGAACGGCTTCATGCACTATCTGGCCGAGCAGAACGGCGGCCAGATGACGCGCACCCGCTACCACGTCATCCGCCACCTGCAGCGCGTGCAGCAGCACCTGAGTTTTGCCGTCGATCCGGCCGACATGGCGCAGTTCCACGCCTGGGCGGAGACGGCCAACGCGCTGTTGTTCATGCAGGACGGCACGGTGCGCGATCCGCAGGGGCGGGTGCTGCTGGCCGCCGACGGCACCGATGGCCTGGTGGGCGCGGGCGGCGCCGCGATCCCGTATCCGCCGCAGGCCTGGCAGCGCAAGGCGCGCAGCGAGGCGCAACTGGCCGCGCGCCAGATCAGCGTGCCGGCCGACCTGCCGCCGCTGGTGTCCGAGCCGGAGCTGCGCCTGCGCGCGCCGGAGGACATCCTGCGCCGCATGCTGGCGCTGTTCGTGGTTGCCATCCGCGCCGAGTCGCTGAACAGCAAGACGCCGATTACCGTGGCCGACCTGCGGCAGCGTTTCCCGCCGGCCTTTGCCGCGCTGAGCGATGCCGAACGCGCCTTCCTCGACCAGGACGCGCCGGCCGGGCAGGACGTGACGCGCTTCCTGTGGCGTTACGAGGCCATCCTGGTGCTGCAATGGGCGCTCGGCCTGCAGGAGTCGCTGCCGTTCCCGGACGCGATCTGCGACGTGGCGTCGATCTCCAGCACCGTCATCGAGCGTGGCACCGAAGGCCTGCGCAAGCAGCCGGTGGCGCGCGCGGCCGGCGAGATTCTCGACGCGCTGGACCTGCACTATCGCCTGCACTGGGTCAGCCGCCAGGCCATCCTGAAGAAAACGCCGGTGCCGGCGGGCCTCAACGACGGCGTGCTGCAGGAGCGCCACCATGCGCTCAACTGGCTGGTGCGCTTCGAAGACCGCGACTGGGACGACGTCGACACCCCCACCTGACCAGGAGAATCCGCCGTGCGCCTTCCGCCGCTTCCCCCCGTTCCACGCAGGCCACGGCCGGCGGTCCGCGCCATGCTGGCGTGGGCCGGCCTGACGCTGGCCGTCGTCGCGCACGCCGCCGTCGAGCGCATCGAGGTCGTCGAACGGGTGCCGTTCGCGCCGGGCGTCAGCTTTGGCGATTACGGCGCGTATGAAAAGATCCGCGGCGTCGCCTACTACGCGCTGGACCCGAAGGCGCCCGCCAACGCCGCCATCGTCGACCTGCGCCGCGCGCCGCGCGACCGGCGCGGGCGGGTGCTGTTCTCCAGCGAGTTCGTGCTGCTGCGGCCCACGGTCGCGCAGCCGACCACCTTGCTCTACGATGTGAACAACCGCGGCAACATCGCCATTCTCGGTCAGGTCAACGGCCGCAGCCCGGCCCACAACGATCCCGCCACCGCCGCCGACGCCGGTGACGGCTTCCTGATGCGGCACGGTTTCTCGCTGCTGTTTTCCGCCTGGACCTGGGACGTGGCGCCGCAGCCGGCCGGCGCCCGGCCGCTGGTGTTCGCGCCGCCGGTGGTCAGGGGCGTCAAGGGCAGGGTGCAGAACGAATTCACCGTCAACGCGCCCGCTGATATCGCCACCTACGCCGGCATGCGCGGCCTGACCTACGAACCGGCCACGCCCAATGATCCGCATGCGCAGCTGACCCGGCGCGCCCGTCCCGACGACGCGCGCCGCGAGATCCCGCGCAGCGCCTGGCGCTTTGTCGCGCCCGAGCAGCCGGGCGGCGCCGGCCGGGTGCAGCTGGACGGCGGCTTCCAGCCCGACACGCTCTATGAACTGAGCTATGTGGCGAAAGACCCGTATGTCACCGGCGCCGGCCTGGCCGGTATCCGCGACCTGCTGTCCTACCTGCGCGACCACCCGTTTGAGGGCGCGCCGGCGCCGCGCAATGTGCTCATGTTCGGCATCAGCCAGTCCGGCCGCGTCATCGGCCGCATGCTGCACGATGGCCTCAACGTTGACGAGGGCGGCCGGCTGGCCTTCAACGGCGCCTACCTGCAGGTGCCGGGCGCCGGCGGCTCGGCCGGCTTCAACAGCCGCTTCGCGCAGCCGACGCGCCATCCGTCCATGCTCGAGGAGCACGACTATCCGGCCGACGCCTTCCCGTTCACCAGCGCGCCGTCGCGCGACCCGGCCAGCGGCCGGACCGCGTCCACGCTGGACAAGGCGCGCGACCGGCAGGGGCAGCTGCCCAAGCTAATTTACGCGAATACCTCCACCGAATTCTGGAACCGCGGCGCCTCGCTGATCGCCACCACGCCGGACGGCGCGCGCGACGTGGCGCCGGCCGACAACGTGCGCCTGTACGGTTTCATGGGGGCGCAGCACTACGTCGGCCGCTCCGGCAAGCGGGCGCCGTTCACCGCCTGCGTCTCGACCAGCGACCATTACCTGCCGATGCGCGCGCTGATCGTGGCGCTGGACGAGTGGAGCGTCAGCGGCAAGCCGCCGCCGCCCAGCGCTTATCCGGGCCTGGCCGACGGCACGCTGACCACGGTGGCCGATTACCGCGCCATCTTCCCCAACGCCGTCGGCCTGACGCCGCCGGCGCAAAACCTGCGCGAGCCGCGCCTGGACTTCGGCCGCCGCTTTGCCGCGCAGGGCATCGCCGACATCGTCCCGCCCCGGCATGGCGACGATTACGAAACACTGGTGCCGACGCCGGACGCCGATGGCAACGACAGGGGCGGCGTGCGGCTGGTGGAATTGCAGGCGCCGCTCGGCACCCACACCGGCTGGAACCTGCGCGCGCCGGACACCGGCTTTGCCTGGGCCACCTCGCGCTTCGACGGCAGCTTTGTGCCGTTCGCCCGCACCGAGGCGGAACGCGCGGCGGCCGGTGATCCGCGCCCCAGCCTGGCGGCGCGCTACGCCACGCGCGACGCCTACGTGGAGGCCGTGCGCGCCGCCGCCGCGCGGCAGGTTGCCGCCGGCCTGCTGCTGCCGGAGGATGTGGAGCGGACGATGCGTGAAAATGTCGGCCTGTACGACCGCATCATGGCGCGCGACCCGGCGGACCCGGGCTGCGGCTATCTGTTCCCTAGTTCAGGGCCTTCTGTTCCTGTACCAGGATAAACGGGCTGACCACGCAGGCCCACAGTTCGGCGTTGGCCTCCAGCCAGCCCTGGGCCTGCTGGTCGCTGACCTTGGCGATCAGGCCGGAGCTCATCCACTGGCTGATGTTGGCCTTGTCGTCGTGCGAGATGCGCACGGCCACGTCGACCAGGTCCAGCGAATTGGCGACCCACACCACGTTCCCCTGCGCGAAATGCTTGAGCAGCTCGGTCCACGGCAGGCGTGCCGTTTCGCGGTTGACTTTGTTGCGCAGTTCGAGGTCTTTTTCTGGTTTGGTTTGCATGTTAAATCACTTCTATCTTCGGCACGGGACTACCTTGCCATGTTAACCGATAGACCGCGCCTTTGCGAACATTGCCCACCAGCGCCGGGCGGAAGCAGGCCAGGTTGGTGCCGCCGGGGCGCCGCACGCTGGGGTAGATCACGCCCAGCGCGCCGCCCTCCAGCAGGCGCTCGGCCAGCGTCTGCGATGCGATGTAGCTGTCCGGCGCCAGGCAGTCCTCGTAGCGCGGCTGGTTGCGGATGTCGTGGAAGGTGGCGGTAAAGTCGGCCAGCATGCATTGATACTGCACGCTGTCGTCGAAGCGGTTGATCTCCGCGTACTCCACCGCCTTGTGGAAGCTGACTTCCGCCAGCGCCGTCTCAGCGTCGAAGGCGCAGTACCAGGCGCCGCGCCGGCCATCGTTGAAGCGGCTGCCCTGCGGATGCGCGTAGGTGAAGGCGGCGTTGACGATGCGGAAATTGGGCACGCCGAACACCAGTTCGTCGACATTGATGCCGGCCGCGCCGCCGTTCTGGGTGCGCAGGCGGGCGTTGGTGGCGTTATCGAGGTCGAACAGGTCGCGCAGGTGGGCGTCGCTGTCGGCCAGCGGCGCCAGCACGGAATCCTCCACGTCCGCGAAGCGGGAGGGCAGCAGACGGCAGGTGTCGAACTGGCGCAGCGTGGTTAAGGGCGGAACGAGGCTGACCGGCACTTACAGCCCTCCGCGACGGGCGTCCAGCAGCTGACGCACGGTTTGCATGGCGATCAGGCCGCCGCCCAGCATGTAGGCCAGCGGCGTGCGGCCCTCGAAAATCTGGTTGTTGTTGGGCAGGCTGACCCATTCATCGGCCAGCTTGTCGCCGTAGATGATGTGCAGCGCCTTGTAGATGCCCAGCAGGTAGGAAATGCGCGTGATGCAATCGACTTCCAGCGTGCGCTCGGGATTCTTTTTCCAGTCGTAATAGGCGCTGTTGGACAGGCCGCCGAGCAGTTGGCGCGCGTCCTCATCGCGCACCTTCCAAGTGGCGACCAGCTTGAAAAAGCCCTTCAGGGCGGACTTGGACAGCCGCTCGCGCTCGGCCTTGGCGTTCAGATCCACCAGTACGGTCGGTTCGAAGCGGCTGCGAGGGTAAGCATAGTTGAGCATAAATCCTCCGGTGATGGAGTTGTTATACTCCGTTTTCGGATAAAATGCAATCCGATTTCACTTACGCCGCCTCGGCGTGCTCGACCAGGAGTTGTACTTTTGTAACGCCGTTGTATTCGTTGGCGTCCAGCCGGAAGGCGACGCGGGCGCGCTCGCCCAGCGCGTCGGTATGGCCGAACCAGATGGCGTCGTAGCGGGCGCCGTTTTTCTCCAGCAGCAGCTTGAGGTGGCGCTCCTTCAGGATGCGCTGGCTGACCACGCGGAACTCGTCGCAGAACACCGGCGGCGCAAAGCCCTGGCCCCACACCTGGCCGTCCATCAGCTCGATGAAGGTGGTGGTGTAGTAGGCGTCCTCCAGCGGGCCGTCGGTTTCGATCACGCGTTCCAGCTGCGGCTTGCTCAGCCACGCGCGGCCGACTTCCTCGAAGGCCTGGGCGAATGCGTCGAAGGCGTCGGCGCGCAGCGTCAGGCCGGCCGCCATGGCGTGGCCGCCGAACTTGTCGATCAGCGACGGCGCCTTCTTGTACACCAGGTCGAGCGCATCGCGCAGGTGGAAGCCGGGGATGGAGCGCCCGGAACCCTTGATCCAGCCGTCGGCGCCGGGCGCGAAGGTGATGGTCGGGCGGTAGAACTTTTCCTTCAGGCGCGAGGCGACGATGCCGATCACGCCCTGGTGCCAGGCGTCGTCGAACACGCAGATGGTGCTGCGCTCGGCCGGCTCAAACGCGTCCAGGTGCAGCAGGGCGGTGTCCTGCATGTCGGCCTCGATCTCGCGCCGTTTCAGGTTGATCTCGTTGAGCTGCTGCGCCAGTTGCCAGGCGCGGCCCTCGTCGTCGGTGATCAGGCACTCGATCCCCAGCGACATGTCCTCCAGCCGGCCTGCCGCGTTCAGGCGCGGGCCGAGGGCGAAACCGAGATCGAAGGGATTGGCGTTGCGCGGCTCGCGCCCGGCCACGCGGAACAGCGCCGCCACGCCGGCGTGCATGCGGCCGGCGCGCATGCGCTTCAGGCCCTGCGCCACCAGGATGCGGTTGTTGGCGTCCAGCTTGACCACGTCGGCCACCGTGCCCAGCGCCACCAGGTCGAGCAGGTTGTCCAGCTTGGGCTGGGTCTGGGCGTCGAACACGCCGCGCTGGCGCAGTTCCGCGCGCAGCGCCAGCAGCACGTAGAACATCACGCCGACGCCGGCGATATGCTTGCTGGGGAAGCCGCACTCGGGCTGGTTGGGATTGACGATCACGCGCGCGGCCGGCAAGGTGTCGGCTGGCAGGTGGTGGTCGGTCACCACTACCTCGATGCCGCGCCGGTTGGCCTCGGCCACGCCATCGATGCTGGCGATGCCGTTGTCGACGGTGATGATGATGTCCGGCTGCTTCTCGCGCGCCGTCAGCGCAACGATTTCCGGCGTCAGGCCATAGCCGTACTCGAAGCGGTTGGGCACGATGAAATCGATCTGGGCGCCCATGGCGCGCAGGCCGCGCAGCGCCACCGCGCAGGCGGTGGCGCCGTCGCAGTCGTAGTCGGCCACGATCACCATGCGCTTGCGCGCGGCGATGGCGTCGGCCAGGAACACGGCGGCGGCGTCGATGTGCAGCAGGCCCGAGGGGGGAATCATCGCCGCCAGTTCGCTGGACAGCTCCTTCGGATCGCGCAGGCCGCGCGCCGCGTACAGGCGCGCCAGCACGGGGTGGACGCCGTTCTGGCGCAGCATTTCGGATTCGCGGAACGGGACGGAACGGGTACTAATGCGTGTCATGATTGCTTCAACAGGGGAGTCAGGGTCGGCTTGCGCCAGAATTTGCGCAGCGCCAGTCTGCTGGTGCTGACGGTGCTGGTGCCAAAGCGGTGGCTCAGCACCAGCCGCACGCCGCCGATGCGGCCGTCCTGCAGCGCGGCCAGCAGCGGCGCGAACCACTCCTGCTCCAGGCGTTGCACGCGCGCCAGCCAGTCGGCCCAGTCGCCGACCTGCGCCGGCGCGATCAGGTCCGCCAGCAGCGCCGCGCCGGGCTGGGCGATCAGTTGCGCGGCGCTAGCCTGGCGCGAATCCGGCGCCGCCAGCGCGTCCATCCACGCGGTGCCGCCCGCCACGGCCACGCGGCCAGCCGGCGCGGCCGGACCGGCGCCGCCCCACAGCCAGCAGGAATTCACCGGCTGCAAGCCGCGCGCCTGGCGCGCCTCGTTGATCGGGTGTTCATGCCACAGCATCTGCACCTCGTTCTGCAGCTTGCGGAAGGCGCGCGCGTGCTCGCCCTCGGGCAGCCAGTCGCCCATGCTCTGGGTGGTGGCGGCGTCCGGCGAGGCGGTGCTCAGGCCGGCCCAGTCGTCGGCGCGCAGGAACCACAGGCCGGGCGCGCCGTGCAGCAGCGGCTTGCCGATATCGTCGAAATACGGCCGGGCGATGTCGTACAGCCCGCGCGAATCGGCCTCGCCCAGTTGCAGACCGCGCAGGTCGGTCAGCAGGAAATGGGTGCGCGAGATTTGCACATAGGCCGGCTGCAGCAGGAACCAGTGGCCCTGGCTGGCTTCGGCCGCCAGTCCGCAGCCGCGCATGCAGGCGGTGGCAAAGGCACCGTCGGCGCCCAGGCCGAGCGTGTCGCCGAGCCAGGCCTCGTGCGGCAGCACCCGGCTGTCGTGGTTGAACACCTGGTATTGCAAATCGCTGTGGCGGCCCAGCAGGGTGGCCAGCGCCGGCGTTTCCAGGGCGCGCAGCAGGTCGTTGGCCAACTCCGCCGGCGGCAGGCCAAAGGGCAGGGCAAGGGTAATCTCAGTCATCCCGAGATTGTAGGGCATCCGGGCTTCGCATGAATTAATTCTTTATAGAAACTTAAATTACGAAAAAACCACAACGATGAGAAAAAACTTAATTATCGTAAGTAAATGTTAGCTATAATTGCGACAACTTAGATGTCCGCTTGGCAATCACTCCAACACCGTGATGCCCGATTTAGTACCTCCTGCCACTGCCTACCCAACCCGCGTAGCAGCCGCGCCGGCCCGATTATCAATTCAAAAAATTATTATTCAAGGCCCAGAATGAGCTCGATCAGTCTTGCTACCACCATTCACATTTGCGAAGATACCAACGGTACTTTCGATGTGCGCGACCTGCTGGCCAGCGCCGGCTACACCGCCAGCACCACGCTGCGCATCAACGCCATGTCGGTCGTGATGCCGGACGGTACTATCGCCACCAAGGACACGCCGCTGTTCGGCAAGGTCGACGCCGACACCATCTACGTGCGTCCCGGCCAGTGGGCGGAAAACTACAACGGCAAGTTCGCCACCTTCGAGTTCGTGCTGGACCAGGGCCCCGGCGTTTCCAACAACATCACCCTCAGCCTGCAGGTGGTGGTGGACCCGGTCAACGACGCGCCCACCGGCGCCGACAAGACCTTCAATCTGAGCAACGGCAACGCCATGGTGCTGGCGCAAGGCGACTTCGGCTTCGTCGACAAGGTCGAGCACGACGCCTTCAAGTCGGTCATCATCACCTCGCTGCCGACCGCCGGCAAGCTGACGCTGAACGGCGTGGCGCTGGCCGTGGGCGCGGAAGTGTCGGCCGACGACATCGCCGCCGGCAAGCTGGCCTTCGAGCCGAGCCAGACCACCTCGGGCAGCTTCGACATCGGCTTCAAGGTGCGCGACGCCGGTGGCCTGGTCGGCTGCGGCGCGGCCGACACCAGCGCCACGCCAAACTACCTGACCTTCAAGGTGCCGCAGGCGCACCTGGGCGATTTCGTGTGGGAAGACCTCAACGGCAACGGCGTGCAGGACAGCGGCGAGGCGGGCATCGCCGGCGTTACCGTGCAGCTGAAGGACGCTGGCGGCCAGGTGGTGGCCAGCACCACCACCGACGCCGCCGGCGCCTACCACTTCGACGTCAACGCCGGCACCTACTCGGTCACCGTGCAGGCCCCGGCCGGCTACGTGGCCACCCAGCAGGGCCAGGGCGGCAACAGCGCCGCCGACAGCGACATCAACGCCAGCGGCAGCACCGCGCCGATCGCGCTGGCGCCGGGCGAAACCAACAACAAGGCCGACGCCGGCCTGTACCGCCCGGTCTCGCTGGGCGACACCGTCTGGTACGACAGCAACCGCAACGGCGTGCAGGACAGCGGCGAAGCCGGCGTGGCCGGCGTCAAGGTCACGCTGCTGGACGCCAGCGGCAATCCGGTGGCCGGCGCCACCGCCACCACCGACGCCAGCGGCCACTACCAGTTCAGCAATCTAAAGCCGGGCAGCTACAGCGTGCAGTTCGACCAGACCACGCTGCCGGCCAACTACCTGTTCACCGCGCAGGGCCAGGGCGGCAACGCCGCCAAGGATTCCGACGCCGACGTCAGCACCGGCAAGACCGCGCAGGTGACGCTGAATTCGGGCGACAGCACCCAGCATTTGGACGCCGGCATCGTCATCAAGCAAGCCACCGTGGGCGACCGCGTGTGGGAAGACAGCAACGGCAACGGCGTGCAGGACGCCGGCGAGCAGGGCATCGACGGCGTGCAGGTGGCGCTGAAGGACGGCAGCGGCAAGGTGGTCAGCACGGTCACCACGCATGACGGCGGCCAGTACAGCTTTACCGTCGATCCGGGCACTTACTCGGTATCGGTCACGGCGCCCAACGGCTACGTGGCCACCGGCGCCACGCAGGGCGGCGACAGCGCTGCCGACAGCGACATCGACGCCGGCGGCAACACCGGCGCCATCACGCTGGCCCCGGGCCAGGTCAAGAGCGACATCGACGCCGGCTTCTACCGTCCGGCCTCGCTGGGCGACAAGGTGTGGCTGGATGCCAACCGCAACGGCGTGCAGGACGCGGGCGAAGCCGGCGTGGCCGGCGTCAAGGTGGTGCTGCTGGATGCCAGCGGCAATCCGACCGGCATCACTGCCACCACTGACGCCAGCGGCAACTACAGCTTCAACAACCTCAAGCCGGGCACCTACAGCGTGCAGTTCGACAAGGCCACGCTGCCGGCCAACTACGTGTTCACCACCGCCAGCCAGGGCGCGGCCGACACCGGCTCGGACGCCGACGTCAACACCGGCAAGAGCGCGCCGGTGACGCTGAACTCGGGCGACAACAACCATGACGTCGACGCCGGCATCGTGGTGGTCCAGGCCACCGTGGGCAACCGCGTGTGGGAGGACGCCAACGGCAACGGCGTGCAGGACGCCGGCGAGCAGGGCGTCGATGGCGCCACCGTGTCGCTGAAGGACGCCGGCGGCAACGTGGTCGGCACCACGGTCACCCATGACGGCGGCCAGTACAGCTTTACCGTGGATCCGGGCGCCTACACCGTGTCGGTGGCGCCGCCATCGGGCTATGTGTTCACCGGCGCCGGCAAGGGCGGCAACGGCGCGCTGGACAGCGACGTCAGCGCCACCGGCGACGCCAAGGTGACGCTGGCCTCGGGCGACGTCAACAACGACATCGACGCCGGCGTCTACCGCCCGGCCTCGCT
Organism: Duganella sp. 1224; assembly: GCF_013408245.1. Taxonomy (GTDB): domain Bacteria; phylum Pseudomonadota; class Gammaproteobacteria; order Burkholderiales; family Burkholderiaceae_D; genus Rugamonas. The sequence continues at coordinate 1,766,546 of NZ_JACBYS010000001.1, read as the reverse complement.
GAGCCAGGTCGTGTGGTTCGACGCCAACCGCGACGGCCGCCTGAACAACGGCGAAACCGGCGCCGCCGGCGTCAAGGTCATCCTGCTGGACGCCAACGGCGTGGCCGTGCCGGGCGCGGTCGCCACCACCGACGCCGATGGCCACTACCAGTTCACCAATCTGGCGCCGGGCAAGTACAGCGTGCAGTTCGACAAGAGCAGCCTGCCGGATGGCTATGATTTCACCTCGGCCGCCCAGGGCGGTCCGGGCGGCGCCGGCTCGGACGCCGATACCGGCACCGGCAAGACCGCGCAAGTCACGCTGGCCTCGGGCCAGGACCTGACGCTGCGCGCCGGCCTGGTGGTGCAGCAAGCCACCGTGGGCGACCGCGTGTGGGAAGACAGCAACGGCAACGGCGTGCAGGATGCGGGCGAAGCCGGCATCGTTGGCGTCAAGGTCGATCTGAAGGACGAGAACGGCAACATCGTCAAGACCACCACCACCGGCGCCGACGGCAAGTACAGCTTTACCGTCGATCCGGGCAAGTACACCGTGTCGGTGACCGCGCCGGCTGGCATGAGCGCCACCGATCAGCACAAGGGCGCCGACGCGGTCGACAGCGACATCGACGCCAGCGGCCAGAGCGGCGTCATCACGCTGACCGCGGCGCAAGTCAACAACAACGTCGACGCCGGCTTCTACAAGGGCGCGACGCTGGGCGACAAGGTGTGGCTGGACGCCAACCAGAATGGCGTGCAGGACGCCGGCGAAACCGGCGTGGCCGGCGTCGGTGTGATCCTGCTGGACGCCGCCGGCAACCCGACCGGCGCCACCGCCACCACCGACGCCAACGGCAACTACAGCTTCACCAACCTCAAGCCGGGCACCTACAGCGTGCAGTTCGACAAGACCACGCTGCCGGCCAACTACCTGTTCACCGGCGCCGACCTGGGCGGCAACGACGCCAAGGATTCGGACGCCAACGTCAGCACCGGCAAGACCGGCCAGGTGACGCTGACCTCGGGCCAGGTCTACACCGACCTGGACGCCGGCATCGTCGCCGCCCCGGCCTCGCTGGGCGACAAGGTGTGGCTGGACGCCAACCGCAACGGCGTGCAGGACGCTGGCGAAACCGGCGTGGCCGGCGTCAAGGTCATCCTGCTGGACGCCAGCGGCAACCCGACCGGCGCCACCGCCACCACCGACGCCAACGGCAACTACAACTTCAGCAACCTCAAGCCTGGCACCTACAGCGTGCAGTTCGACAAGGCCAGCCTGCCGGCCAACTACGTGTTCACCACCGCCGGCCAGGGCGCGGCCGATACCGGCTCGGATGCCGATGTGGTCACCGGCAAGAGCGGCCAGGTCACGCTGGGCGCCGGCGAGAACAACCATGACATCGACGCCGGCATCGTCATCAAGCAAGCCACCGTGGGCAACCGCGTGTGGGAAGACAGCAACGGCAACGGCGTGCAGGACGCCGGCGAGCAGGGCGTCGATGGCGCCACCGTGTCGCTGAAGGACGCCGGCGGCAACGTGGTCGGCACCGTGGTGACCCACGATGGCGGCCAGTACAGCTTTACCGTCGATCCCGGCACTTACACCGTGTCGGTGGCGCCGCCGTCGGGCTATGTGTTCACCGGCGCCGGCAAGGGCGGCAATGGCGCGCTGGACAGCGACGTCAACGCCAGCGGCAGCGCCAAGGTCACGCTGGCGCCGGGCGACGTCAACAACGACATCGATGCCGGCGTCTACCGTCCGGCCTCGCTGAGCCAGGTCGTGTGGTTCGATGCCGACCGTGACGGCCGCCTGGACAACGGCGAAACCGGCGCCGCCGGCGTCAAGGTCATCCTGCTGGACGCCAACGGCGTGGCCGTGCCAGGCGCGGTCGCCACCACCGACGCCGATGGCCACTACCAGTTCACCAATCTGGCGCCGGGCAAGTACAGCGTGCAGTTTGACAAGAGCAGCCTGCCCGCCGGCTACGATTTCACCTCGGCCGCGCAAGGCGGTCCGGGCGGCGCTGGCTCCGATGCCGACACCGGCACCGGCAAGACCGCGCAAGTCACGCTGGCTTCCGGCCAGGACCTGACGCTGCGCGCCGGCCTGGTGATCCAGCAAGCCACCGTGGGCGACCGCGTGTGGGAAGACAGCAACGGCAACGGCGTGCAGGACAGCGGCGAAGCCGGCATCGTCGGCGTCAAGGTCGACCTCAAGGACGCCAGCGGCAACATCGTCAAGACCACCACCACCGGCGCCGACGGCAAGTACAGCTTCACCGTCGATCCGGGCAAGTACACCGTGTCGGTGACCGCCCCGGCCGGCATGACCGCGACCGGCCAGCACAAGGGCGCGGACGGCGTGGACAGCGATGTCGACGCCAACGGCCAGAGCGACCAGATCACCCTGGGCGCCGGCCAGACCAACAACAACGTCGACGCCGGCTTCTACAAGGGCGCGACGCTGGGCGACAAGGTGTGGATGGACGCCAACAAGAACGGCGTGCAGGACGCCGGCGAAACCGGCGTGGCCGACGTCAAGGTGATTCTGCTGGACGCCGCCGGCAACCCGACCGGCGCCACCGCCACCACCGACGCCAACGGCAACTACAGCTTCACCAACCTCAAGCCGGGCGCCTACAGCGTGCAGTTCGACAAGGCCACGCTGCCGGCCAACTACGTCTTCACCGGCGCCGACCTGGGCGGCAACGACGCCAAGGATTCGGACGCCAACGTCAGCACCGGCAAGACCGCGCAGGTGACGCTGACCTCCGGCCAGGTCTACACCGACCTGGACGCCGGCATCGCCGCTGTCCCGGCCAAGCTGGGCGACCTGGTGTTTGAGGACAAGAACGGCAACGGCGTGCAGGACGCCGGCGAAGCCGGCATCGGCGGCGTCACCGTGCAGCTGAAGGACAGCACCGGCAAGGTGGTGCAGACCACCACCACCGGCACCGACGGCAAGTACAGCTTCACCGCCGATCCGGGCAGCTACACGGTGTCGGTCACGGCGCCGTCCGGCTACAGCTTCACCGGCAAGGACGTCGGCGGCGACGACAGCGTCGACAGCGACTTCGGCAGCAACGGCCAGAGCAGCGCCATCACCCTCAAGGCGGGCGAGATCAACACCAGCGTCGACGCCGGCCTGTACAAGCTGGGCAGCATCGGCGACCGCGTCTGGCTGGACGCCAACAAGAACGGCCTGCAGGACAGCGGCGAAACCGGTGTCTGCGGCGTCAAGGTGATGCTGCTGGATGCCGACGGCAAACAGGTCGGCGCCACCGTCACCACCGACGCCAACGGCAACTACCAGTTCAGCAACCTCAAGCCGGGCAACTACACCGTGGTGTTCGACAAGGCCTCGCTGCCGGAAGGCATGGCCTTCACCAGCGCCAACGTCGGCAGCAACGACGCCATCGACTCCGACGTCAGCGCGGCCGGCGTGTCGCACGTGGTCAAGCTGACCTCGGGCCAGACCGACAAGACGGTGGACGCCGGCGTGCTGGCCGCCGCCACCATCGGCGACCGCGTGTGGATCGACAAGAACGCCAACGGCATCCAGGATGACGGCGAAAGCGGCAAGTCCGGCGTCACCGTCGAACTGCGCGACAGCACCGGCAACGTGGTCAAGACCACCACCACCGACAGCAACGGCAACTACAAGTTCTCGGTGGAAGCCGGCACCTATTCGGTCGGCATCAAGGCGCCGAGCGGCTTCCTGATCACCGCCAAGGACCAGGGCAGCAGCGGCGCCACCGACAGCGACGCCGACGCCAGCGGCAACCTCGGCGCGGTCACCGTGACCGCCGGCCAGAACGTCACCAGCCTGGACGCCGGCCTGTATCAGAAGGCCGAAGTGGGCGACAAGGTCTGGTACGACACCAATGGCGACGGCATCCAGCAAAGCGGCGAGGCCGCCGCCCGCGGCGTCACCGTCACGCTGCTGAACGAGAAGGGCGCCGCCGTGGCCACCGCCACCACCGACGCCAATGGCCTGTACTCGTTCAGCGACCTGATGCCGGGCAAGTACTCGGTCAAGTTCAGCGCGCCGGACGGCTATGTGTTCACCAAGCAAAATCAGGGCAGCAACGACAGCGCCGATTCGGACGCCGACGGCAACGGCGTGACCAGCCAGTTCACGCTCAGCTCCGGCCAGGTCGACAAGACCCGCGACGCCGGCCTGGTCAAATCGGCCAGCATCGGCGACCGCGTGTGGGAGGACAGCAACTACAACGGCGTGCAGGACAGCGGCGAGAAGGGCGTCGATGGCGTCACCGTCAAGCTGTACGACGCCGTCAGCGGCGCGCTCAAGGGCACCACCGTCACCCATGACGGCGGCCAGTACCTGTTCGACGACCTGCAGGCCGGCAGCTACAAGGTGGAAGTGGTCAACGGCAGCGGCTGGTACTTCACCAAGGGCGGCCAGGGCAACGACGCCAGCGATTCCGACATCACCAGCATTTCCGGCAGCAGCGGCAAGACCGACGCGATCACGCTGGCCACCGGCCAACACCTCACCACCGAGGACGCCGGCATCTACCGCAAGGCCAGCATCGGCGACAAGGTGTGGCGCGACGCCAACCACAACGGCATCCAGGACAGCGGCGAGGAGGGCATTGGCGGCATCAGCGTGTCGCTGTTCGACGCCGTGACCGGCAAGCAGATCGGCTCGACCATCAAGACCGATGCCAACGGCAACTACAAGTTCAGCGACCTGAATCCGGGCAATTACTACCTGGCGTTGGACAAGACCGACGTCAAGGTCTACTTCGCCTCGGACAAGGCTACCTACAACATGAGCACCTGGAAGTGGGGCCTGAAGAACGTCGGCAGCAATGATGCGATCGACTCGGACGTGATCGGCGACGCCAAGAACCTGGTCAACACCACCAAGACCGACACCATCACGCTGACCTCGGGCAAGAACGACATGAGCTGGGATGCCAGCATCACGCCGATCGCCATTGACCTCAACGGCGACGGCATCCACACCATCGCCCGCCAGGACATGACCGGCAGCTTCGACCTGCTGGGCACCGGCAAGGCGATCCAGTCGGGCTGGCTGTCGAAGAACGACGGCTTCCTGGCCATCGACAAGAACGGCAACGGCCAGATCGACGACATCGGCGAACTGTTCGGCGGCGCCAGCAAGGGGTCCGGCTTCGCCAAGCTGGCCAGCTACGACAGCAATGGCGACGGCGTGGTCAACGCCAAGGACGCGCAGTTCGCCAGCCTGCTGATCTGGCAGGACGCCAACAGCAACGGCAAGACCGATGCCGGCGAACTGATCAGCCTGGGCCAGGCCGGCATCGTCAGCCTGACGGTGGCGCACACCGAGCTGCCGTTCCTGGACGCCAACAACAACCTGCACCTGGAGCGCAGCAGCGTCACGCTGAGCAACGGCAAGACCGCTGACATGACCGACGTCTACTTCAACGTCGCCGCCAGCGACGCGGCCGCCGCCGGCATCCAGGCCCCGACCATCGCCGACCTGATGCAAGACAGCGCGCCGGCAACCCAGCAAGTCCAGCTGGTCGGCCAATGCCCGGCCGTCCACGCCTGATTCACCTTATTACTGACAGAGAGAGAAAATATGAACATCCAATTCGCACTGAAAGCCGCCGTCGTTGCCGCTACCCTGGCGTTCAGCCAGGCCAGCCACGCGATCAACATCGAATCCCAGTCGGCCACCATCTACCAGAACCAGGGCTCCAGCATTTTTGGCATGACGGCCACCACGATCGAACCTTGGAATGTGGTGAATGGCAGCAGCAGTATTCTGGCGTTCTGCATCGACCCATTCACCTGGGGTATCCCATCGGTGAAGAACTACCAGGCCGGCGCCTACGCGCCCAGCAATGCGGTGCGCAATCTGTACGAGAGCTCGTACAGCAAGATCTACGTGAACGGTGTCTACGATGAGTACAAGGCGGCGGCATTCCAGCTGGCGCTGTGGAGCATGACCAATCCGGCCAACAGCATTGTGCTGGCCGAGACCGGCGGCGTATTCGACGGTAACGACGCCATTTCCCATGACGCCAACGCCTGGGTGCAAGACGCTAACAATTATCAGTTCAATGGCGTGGCCCACTACGCCTACACGGAATACAAGAGCCTGGACCACAGCTCGCAGACCGTGCTGGCCGTAACGGCCGTGCCGGAAGTGGAAACCTGGGCCATGCTGGCCGCCGGCCTGGGCCTGGTGGGTGTTGTAGGCCGCCGCAAATCGAAAAAGAGCGAACCATTCGCCGCTTAAGAAGATCTTAAGATCGTCCGCCGCGCCCGCAGCCTCCGCTGCCGGCGCGGCTTTTTTATGGGCGGAAAGTTCGGTGTTTCACCCATGAAAGTGCGTTTGTATGGCACACTGCGGGCTTATTCGGTTTGATCCCACCCGGAGCCTATGAGTATAGTCAAGAATCTGCCGTTTGAATGGCTGGTTGGCCTGCGCTACACGCGCGCCGGCAAGCGCAGCGGCCGCAATAGTTTTATCTCGTTCATCTCGCTGATCTCCATGGCCGGCATCGGCCTCGGCGTCGCCGCGCTGATCGTGGTGCTGTCGGTGATGAACGGCTTTCAGAAGGAAGTGACGGACCGCATGCTGTCGGTGCTGGCCCACGTGGAGATCTTCGACAACCGCGGCGCCATGCCGGACTGGCGCCAGGAAGCCGCCGACGCCCGCAAGAACCCGGAAGTGATCGGCACCGCGCCGTTCGCCGAAACCCAGGGCATGCTGGTGCGCGACGACGTGCTGCGCCCGGCCATCGTGCGCGGCGTGCTGCCGGCGGAAGAGCCGCAAGTGTCGGACGTTGCCAGGCAGACCAAGCGCGGCAGCTTCAACGCGCTGCAGCCGGGCGCGTACAATATCGTGCTGGGCATCGAGCTGGCGCGCGCGTTGCGCGTCAACCTCGGCGACAAGGTGACGCTGGCGCTGGCCCAGGGCCAGCCGACGCCGGCCGGCGTGCTGCCGCGTCTGCGCTCGTTCACCGTGGTCGGCATCTTCGAGGCCGGCCACGCCGAGTTCGACTCGTCGCTGGCCTTCGTGCACCTGACCGACGCCGAAAAGCTGCTGCGCATCGACGCCCCGGCCGGCCTGCGCCTGCGCCTGAAGGACATGCACCGCGCGCCGGAAGTGGCGCAGGAGCTGAAAAAATCGATGCCGGGCGACCTGTTCGTGCGCGACTGGTCCAAGCTCAACGCCAACTGGTTCGCCGCCGTGCAGACCGAGAAGCGCATGATGTTCATCATCCTGACGCTGATCATCGCGGTGGCGGCGTTCAACCTGGTGTCGACGCTGGTGATGACCGTGACCGACAAGCAGGCCGACATCGCCATCCTGCGCACGCTGGGCGCCTCGCCGCCGTCGATCATGAAGATCTTCATGATCCAGGGTGCGCTGGTGGGCATCCTCGGCACCATCATCGGCGTCGGCCTGGGCGTGCTGGTGGCGCTGAACATCGACGTGATCGTACCGTTTATTGAACATTTATTGGGAGTGCAGTTCTTGTCCAAGGATATCTACTACATCAGCACCGTGCCGTCGGACCTGCGCTGGCCGGACGTCTTCAAGATCGGCGGCGTGGCCGTGGTCCTGGCGTTTGTCGCCACCCTGTACCCGAGCTGGTGGGCGGCCCGCGTCAAACCTGCGGAGGCGCTGCGCTATGAGTGAACCCGTCGTCCTGTCCTGCCGCAACCTCGGCAAGACCTTTACCCAGGGCTCGTACTCGGTGCAGGTGCTGGCCGGCATCGACCTCGACGTGCGGCGCGGCGAGCGCGTGGCCATCGTCGGCGCCTCCGGCTCCGGCAAATCGACGCTGCTGCACCTGCTGGGCGGCCTCGATACGCCGACCCAGGGCAGCGTGACCCTGCAAGGCAAGGACTTCGCCAGCCTGAGCGAAACCGCGCGCGGCGACCTGCGCAACACCTCGCTGGGCTTCGTCTACCAGTTCCACCACCTGCTGCCGGAATTCAGCGCGCTGGACAACGTGGCCATGCCGCTGATGATACGCCGCGCCAGGCGCGACGAGGCTCAGTCGGCCGCGCAGCAGGTCCTGCAGCGCGTCAACCTGGGCAAACGCGTGACGCACGTGCCGGGCGAGCTGTCGGGCGGCGAACGGCAGCGCGTGGCGCTGGCGCGCGCGCTGGTCACGCAGCCGGCCTGCGTGCTGGCCGATGAACCGACCGGCAACCTCGATCACGCCACCGCGCAGCAGATTTTCGACCTGATGCTGGAACTGTCGCGTACCCTCGGCACGGCCTTCGTCATCGTCACCCACGACATCGAACTGGCGCGCCGTTGCGACCGCGTGCTGCGCATGACCGACCAGGGCCTGCAGCCGGACCAGGCATAACACCATGTGGATCGACACCCACTGCCATCTGGACGCGCACGAATTCGGCGACGAATCGGCCGCGCAGGCCGCGCTGGCCAGGGCGCAGGGTGTCGGCATGATCGTGATCCCGGCCGTGGAAACGGCCAACTTTCCGGTTGTCGCCAAGCTGGCGGCCAGCGTGGACAACGCCTGCTACGCGCTGGGCATCCACCCGATCTACGTGCCGCACGCCAAGGAGGACGACCTGCGCGTGCTGCGCGAGCAGGTGGCCGCGGCGATGGAAGATCCGCGCTTCGTGGCGCTGGGCGAGATCGGCCTGGATTTCTTCATCCCCATGCTGACCGAGCCGGCGATGCGCGAGAAGCAGGTGTTCTTCTTCCGCGAGCAGCTGAAGATCGCCCGCGAATTTGGCCTGCCGGTGCTGATGCACGTGCGCCGCTCGCAGGACGTGATCCTCAAGCACGTGCGCCAGATCCCGCCGGCAGGCGGCATCGCCCACGCCTTCAACGGCAGTGCGCAGCAGGCCAACACCTACATCGACCTCGGCTTCAAGCTCGGCTTCGGCGGCGCCATGACCTTCACCCGCGCGCTGCAGATCCGTCGCCTGGCGGCCGAGCTGCCGCTGGACGCCATCGTGCTGGAAACCGACGCGCCAGACATCTCGCCGGCCTGGGTCCATCCCGGCCGCAACAGCCCGGACCAGATCCCCCGCATCGGCGCCGTGCTGGCCGAACTGCGCGGCATCACGCCGGAGCAGGTGGCGGAAGCAACCACCGCCAACGCCCGCGCCGCGCTGCCGCGCATGCCACTGAAGTAAGGCCGCCTCAGTAGTTGTAGCGCAGGCCGACCCGGTACTCCCGTCCGATCAGGTCATACAGCGCCGGATTGGCGCCCAGCGGAATGCCCGGCGCGGCAGGCGGCGACACATTGCCCACGTTGTTGATCTTGAAGTAGGCGGTCAGCTTTTTCGACAGCTTGAGACTGCCGCCCAGGTCGACGTAGAACGCGCCAGCCATGTGGTTGTTGTCGATGGTCTGGTGGTTGTTGGTCGACACCGGGCAGTTGGTCTGGCACTCGATGAACTCGTTGCTGACCACGCCGCTGCTGACCCAGCGCTCGGTCAGCGTCAGGCCGCCCCAGTCGGTGTCCCACGACTGCGAGGCCATGCCTTTCCAGCGCGGCGTGCTGCCACGGTTGGCGCCGGCGTTTTCGGTGGGGATGGTGCCGACCACGCCCGAATCCACCAGGAAGCTGATGGTGTGGGTGGCCAGCACGCGGAAGGTCAGCTTGCCGGGCAGGTTCAGCGACGCCAGGTTGGCGCGGTAGGCCATTTCGATGTCGTAGCCCTTCACGTATTGCGACGCCAGGTTGAATGCCTGCAGCGTCACGTAATTGGTGTTGGGGACCGGGCTGTTCAGCAGCATGGTCGAGCAGATTTCCTGGTTGCCCGCCACGCACAAGTCCACCAACTGCTGCGACGACAGCGTCGAAATCACGCCATTGATCTTGATGTCGAAGTAGTCCACCGACGCGCTGAAGCCAGGCGCCCAGCTCGGCTGGTTGAGCACCACGCCAAAGATGGAATTGCGCGCGATCTCCGGCCGCAGCTTGGTGTTGCCCACCGTCCGCTGCTGCACCGTCAGTGTGTTGCCCTGATACAGATTGGTGCCGTTGATGACCACCGGCGCCGCAAACAGCTCGCTCAGATTGGGCGCGCGCACGTCGCGCGAGGTCACCGCGCGCAGACGCAGGCCATCCAGCCCGGTCCAGGTGGCGCCCAGCTTCCAGCTGCCCACCATGCCCGAGGTGCTGTAGCGGGTGCGGCGGTCGGCCAGGTTGATATTGCCTTCGCCCCAGGTGGCGGACTTCAGCACCGGCACATTCAGCTCCACGTACGCTTCCTTGACGTTGTAGGCGCCGTTGGCGTTGTGGTAGTTCCCGGAAAACCAGTTGTTGCCGATGGTCGCGTTGAGCAGCGGATCGGCCGGATAGGTGGCGTTATTCGGCGTCTCGGCGGTGACGCCGGCGCCGTATGGGTCACCGACCACGCGATAGCTTTCGCGCCGGTATTCGGCGCCGGTGGCCAGCGACAGCGGCCCGGCCCAGGTAGGGAATAGTTCGCCACTCATGTTAGCGCTCACCACGTTTTGCCGCTGCACCGAGTGCTGGAAGGCGCCGGCCGGCGGCAGCACGTAGTTGAGCGCCTCGGCGCTGGGCGCGAAGTTGCCGAAGATATTCATCGGCTTGCAGCCGGACGCCACCGCGACCGGATTACGGCAAATGATCGTGCCGTCCGGCCCGCGGATGGCGTCGATGGCGGCGTTGTAATGCGCATTCAGCGACAAATCGCGCACGGCGATATCGGTCTGGTTGCGGCCATATTCAGCATAGGTGTCGTACGACCAGTCGACGCCAAACAGCGGGAATTTGCCGTTGGCGCCGATGACAAAGCGCTGCTGGGTACGCTCTGGATGGACGTTGATGCTGCGCGGGAACTGGCCGTTGCCGGTGCCGTACTGGAAACTGGTGATGTTGTTGGCCGCGCAGCCGGCGACGATGGACGCCGGCAAGTAAGGATTGTCGCACTGGATGGTCAGGTTGGCGTTCTTGATGGCGCCCGGCACCGGCGAAAACGCCGACGTGACCTTGGCCAGGTTGGCCGTGAAATACAGCTCGTGGTCGTTGTTGATGTTGAAGCCGGCGCGCAGGTAGCCGACCTTGCGCGTCAGGTCCATGGCCAGATTCGAGCCGCCCTGGATGGTGCCGCTGCGGTCGCCGCCGACGCAGGCGGGATTGATGCAGTTGGTCACGGCGCCAGTGCCGGTCGGCACGCCGTTGGAGCCGTAGAAGTACGGGTACGGCACGCCGGCGGCGCTGAACGCCGTGCCTTGCAGCGGGCCATTGGTGATGAGGCCGTAGCGCGCGTATTGATACGGCTGCGAACGGTGGACGAAGCGGATTTGCGGCTTGCCGTCGGTGGTTTCTGCGAGCGAGCGCGTTTGCAGATCGGGATTGGTGAACCAGTCGCGCCCGCCGACGCCGATTTCGCCAAAGCCGGCGGAATCGATGCCGCGCTCGCGGCCGAATTCGCCGCTGGCCACGACGTGCAGGCGGTCATCCAGGAATGCCTTGCCCCACGCGGCCTGCAAGGTGGCGTTCTTGTCGTCGCTGTAGGTGGTCTGGCCGCCTTCCAGGTTGCTCTTGAATCCCACAAACTTCTTGTCGGTGATGAAGTTGACCACGCCGCCAATGGCGTCCGAGCCGTAAGATGCCGAGGCGCCGCCGGTCACCACGTCCACGCGCTTGATCAGCAGTTGCGGGAACTGGCTGATGTCGGTCACGCCGGTGACGTTGGCGCCGATCACGCGCTGGCCATCAAGCAGCGTCAGCGTGCGGATCGGGCCCAGGCCACGCAGGCTCAGCGAGCTCAGGCCCTGCACGCCGCTGCTGGTGCTGTAGGTGAAGGTGGTGCGGCCGGTGCTGCCTTGCAGGGCGGGCAGCTCGACCAGCGTGTTGAACACGTTGGGCTCGGCGCTTTTGGCCAGGTCGTCCGCGCTCAGGGTGGTGGTCGGCGTCGGCTGCGTGAAGCCGCGCGTGGAGATGCGCGAACCGGATACCGTCACCACCTTCATGTCGCTGGCGGGCGCGTTGGCGCCATCATCGGTGGCGGGTGGCGGCTCCGCCTTGGTCTGCTGGGCCTCCTGCGCATGGCCGGGTACGGACAGTGCGCAGAAGGTGCTGGCCACGGCAATGCTGATCAGTTTTCGCTGAAATGGTTTCATGTGTCTGTGTCTCCTGTTATTTTTAATTGCGACTTTTAAGCGCTTTTCGAGGATAGTGGGTACATTGTTTTCCTGCTAATGACATCTTGAAGCGTTGCGATATCGTTATGGATATCGCTTGACAACGGCTGATTACGCGCTGTCTGACGTGCATCAAGCGCCGCTGGGCCGTTTGCGTGGTATCACCGGCGGGGAGGTGATGCGATGCGGCTGGCGATTATCGGTTTTGCCATCGGCGCGGCCTGGCTGCAGACGCGCGGGACGCTGCCGCCGCTCGCGTGGCTGCTGGCGGCCGTGGTCGTTGTTCCGCTGATGTGGTGGACGGCGCGGCGCCGCTTGCGTGCCGCGTGGCGAGGCGGCGTTGCCATGCTGGCCGGCGCGCTGGCCGGCTTCTGCTGGGCCGCCTGGCTGGCGCATGGCGCGCTGGCGCCGCAGCTGGCATGGGCCGACGAAGGGCAGGACATTCAGGTGACCGGCACCATCGATAACCTGCCGTATCGCTTCGCGCAAGGCGTGCGCTTCAATTTCGCGGTGGAGCGGCCCGCCGGCCGCGTGCCGCCGAAGATCGCGCTGTCGTGGTACGCCGGCTATCGTGATCAGCGCGCCGAGGTGCCGGACGTGCGGCCCGGCGAGCGCTGGCAACTGACCGTGCGCCTGCAACGTCCGCACGGCAACGCCAATCCCTACACCTTCGATTACGAAGCGTGGCTGCTGGAGCAGGGCGTGCGCGCCACCGGCTACGTGCGCGTGGCGCGCGACAACCGGCTTGTGGACGGCTTCGTCCTCAGCGCCGGCAATCTGATTGAGCACAGCCGCGCCGTGCTGCGCCAGCGCATCCTCGACGCGCTGCCCGGCAAGCCGTATGCCGGCGTCATCGTCGCACTGGTGGTGGGCGACCAGCGCGGCATCGATCAATCGGACTGGCAGGTATTCAACCGCACCGGCATCGGCCATCTGATTTCGATTTCGGGCCTGCACATCACCATGGTGGCGGGACTGTTCGCGCTGGCGACGTTCACGTTGTGGCGGCGCTCGTTCTTCACGCGCGCGCAACTGCCGCTGCTGCTGCCGGCGCAAAAGGTCGCGGCGCTGGTCGGCGCGGCGGTGGCGTTGTTGTATGTGCTGCTGGCCGGGTTTGGCGTGCCGGCGCAGCGCACGCTGTACATGCTGATGGTGGTGGCCGCCGCCCTGTGGCTCAACCGCCTGACCAGCATCTCGCACGTATTGTGCACCGCGCTGGGCGTGGTGCTGGTGATCGATCCGTGGGCGGTGTTGTGGCCGGGGTTCTGGCTGTCGTTCAGCGCTGTCGCCGTGATCATGTACGCGACGGTGGGCCGCACCACGCCGCCGCGCGCCGCCGCGCCGCGCGCGCAAGGCGGCGTCGCGCACGCGCCGGCGCCGCTGACGTATCGCGAGCGCCTCTGGCTGACGCTGCGCGTCGGCGCGCACACGCAATATGCGGTCACGCTCGGGCTGGTGCCGCTGACGATGCTGCTGTTCGGCCAGGTGTCGGTGGTCAGTCCGCTGGCCAACGCGGTGGCGATTCCGCTCATCAGCCTGGTGGTCACGCCGCTCGCGCTGATCGGCAGCATGCTGCCGGCCGTGCTGGCCGGGCCGCTGCTGGTCTGCGCGCACTGGCTGGTGGCGTTGCTGGCGCAGTGCCTGCAATGGTTCAGCGCCATGCGCTACGCCGTGTGGAGCGCGCCGCAGCCGCCGTTCTGGCTGTTTTGCTGGGCGACGCTGGGCACCCTCTGGCTACTGGCGCCGCGTGGCTGGCCGGTACGCTGGCTCGGCCTGGCGACGTGGATACCGCTGCTGGCCGCCGAACCCACGCATCCCGCGCCGGGCCGCATGACGGTGACGGCGTTCGACGTGGGGCAGGGCATGGCGTTGCTGATCGAGACCAGCGGCCATCGGCTGCTGTACGACACCGGCCCGGCCTACAGTCCCGAATCCAACGCCGGCAACCGCGTGTTGCTGCCGTATCTGCGGGCACGCGGCATCCACGCGCTGGATGGCGTCATCGTTTCGCACAGCGATGCCGATCATTCGGGCGGCGCGCTGTCGGTGCTGGAGGGCGTGCCGACGGGCTGGGTGCTGTCGTCGCTGTCGCCGCATCACGCCATCGCGCGCGCCGCGCGCCGGCACGTGCAGTGCGCGGCCGGCCAGCGCTGGCGGTGGGATGGTGTCGAATTCGAAGTCATGCATCCGCAGCCGGACAGCTACGCCAGCCATGCGCTAAAAGCCAACGCGCGCAGCTGCACGCTGAAGATCACGGCGGCCGGCAAATCGCTGCTGCTGGCGGGGGATATCGAAGCGGAGCAGGAGGCGCAGTTGCTGGAACGCGCCGCCGACCGCCTGCCGGCTGATGTGCTGATCGCGCCGCACCACGGCAGCGGCACGTCATCGACCTACGCGTTTCTGCAGGCCGTCAAGCCGCGGCTGGCGCTGTTTCTGGTCGGCCACCGCAACCGCTACCGGCATCCAAAGCAGGAAGTGGTGGAGCGCTACCGGCAACTGGGCATCACCTGCCTGCGCACCGACCAGTCAGGCGCCATCACGCTGGAATTTGGCGACGACGTCACCCCGTCAGCCTACCGGGAAGCAGCCGCCCGCTACTGGCGCTAGTATTTTTTCCAGGAGATGTTAGCCGGGCAGCTGATTTGTAATGCGCCTTTGCTGTGGCCAGCCGGCGAATTCACCGGCCCTTGCATCCAACATTTGGTTTCGCCGTGCAGCGTTTCGGTGTAATAGGCGATGCCATCCGGACTTTCGTAGTGGCCGCGGGCGTCGTTGGGGTTGGAGCCGACGTAGCCCCGCTCCATGGCTTTCGACAGCTGGGTGTAGCGATTGTCCGGCCTCACCTCCGGCACGGACGCGGTCTTGCCACGGATCTCCTTGTCGATCTCGGGCAGGGATTTTCTGACCGCCTCCATGTCCAGCGCGGCCAGCAATGCCAGGGTGAGGTGCATTTTTATCATCTTGAAATGATATCAACAGAATGTCGGCTTGTGGCAAATTAGAGCGTTTCCACCAGTCTCCGGCCATCACCCACATTACAATGAAGCAAAAACAACCACACGGAGACCGCTTGTGAGTAAGCCCAAGCTACATTTCGCCCACGCCAACAGCTATCCGGCGGGCGTGTACCGCCAGTTCTTCGCGCCGCTGTCCGCGCATTTCGACCTCCAGTCGCTCGACATGCACGCCCATAATCCGCGCTACCCGGTCACCGACTGCTGGCCGCATCTGGTGGACGAATACATCGACGAGCTGACCAGGCGTTACCACGGCGAGCCGGTGATTCTGGTCGGCCACTCGCTGGGCGGCATGCTGAGCCTGATGGTGGGCCACAAGCGGCCGGACCTGGTGCGCTGCGTGGTGATGCTGGACGCGCCGGTGGTCGGCGGCTGGCGCGCCTTCGCCTGGCACCTGATCAAGCGGCTGGGCCGCGCCTACAGCGTGCCGCCGGCCAAGTTCTCCATCCGCCGCCGCAATGTCTGGCCCGACGTCGGCGCCGCCTACCAGCACTTTGCCGCCAAGGACCTGTTTGCTGCGTGGGCGCCCGGCGTGCTGGCCGACTACATGGACAGCGGCCTCAAGCCGCACGCGCAGGGCGTCCAGCTGCGCTACACGCGCGAGAACGAGACGGCAGTGTACGCCACGCTGCCGCACCACCTGCCGAAGCTGCTGCGCAAGGGCTACCCGGTGCCGATCGGCTTCATCGGCGGCGACAACTCCTGGGAAACCAGCCAGTCCGGCCATCAGCACACCAAGGCGCTGGTGGGCCGTCATTTCCGCATCCTGCCTGGCGGCCATCTGTTCCCGATGGAGAATCCGGTGGCGGCAGCCGAAGCCACCCGGCAAATGATCAACGACCTGCTGGAAGAGCAATCTGGCAAAAAAGTTCTTAAAAGCGCGGCGGTAGCGTAAAATCCCGGGCAGTGTAAAACTTGAGGATGGCCTTGCAATGACGATTAAAAGCGATAAATGGATACGCCGGATGGCGGAAGAGCATGGGATGATCGAGCCTTTCTTCCCGGACCAGATACGCCAGGAAGACGGCCGCAAGGTGATTTCCTATGGCACCTCGTCGTACGGCTACGACATCCGCTGCGCCGATGAGTTCAAGGTCTTCACCAACATCAACAGCACCATCGTTGATCCGAAGAACTTCGACTCCAACTCTTTCGTGGACGTGAAAAGCGACGTCTGCATTATCCCGCCGAACTCGTTCGCGCTGGCCCGCACCATGGAATACTTCCGCATTCCGCGCAGCGTGCTGACGGTTTGCCTGGGCAAGTCGACCTATGCCCGTTGCGGCATCATCGTCAACGTCACGCCGTTCGAGCCGGAATGGGAAGGTTATGTGACGCTGGAATTCTCCAACACCACGCCGCTGCCGGCCAAGATCTACGCCGGCGAGGGTTGCGCCCAGGTGCTATTCTTCGAAAGCGACGAGGTGTGCGATGTGTCGTACAAGGACCGCAACGGCAAGTACCAGGGCCAGCACGGCGTGACCCTGCCAAAAGCATAAAAACAACGCGGGCTCCGGCCCGCGTTTTTATTTCTTCACCGGCAAAAGCATCTCGACGCACAGGCCGCCGCCAGCGCGGTTGCTGGCCTGGATGCTGCCGCCGTGGCCCTCGATCACGTGCTGGGCGATGGCCAGCCCCAGGCCATGGCCCTCGGCGCTGGCGTTGGCGGAGCGGAAGAAGGGCTGGAAGATGGTGGCCAGGTCGGCCGGCGCCACGCCCGGTCCGCTGTCCAGCACCTTGATCGACAGCTGCCGCGTGTCCGGCAGAATCCGCGTCTGCAACACCACCTCGCCGCCGTCGGGGCTGTGCTTGATGGCGTTGCGCACCACGTTTTCGATGGCGCGCCCCAGCAGGTCCGGCTGGCCGATCACCCGCACGTCGGCGTCGCCTTCCTGCACCACGCTGCGCTGCTGGCTGGCCGCCTCGTAGCGGGCGTCGTCGGCGATCTGGTCGAGCAGGTCGGCCATGCTGATTTCCTCCTGCGTGGCCTTGATGGCGCCGGCTTCCAGACGCGCCAGCGTCAGCAGTTCGCCAACCAGCTTGTCCATGCGCACGCTCTCGCGCTCGATGCGCTCCATCGACGCGCTCCATTTTTCCGGCTGCTGGTGCGCCAGGCCGATCGCCGCCTGCAGCCGCGCCAGCGGCGAGCGCAGTTCGTGCGAGACGTCGTGCAGCAGCCGCGTCTGGCCATCGATCAGGCTGCGCAGGCGGGCGGTCATGATGTCGAAGTCGCGGCCCAGATCGTTGAGTTCGGTGCCGCTCTTGCCGCTGGCGTTGGCGAAGCGCGGCGCCAGGTCGCCATGGGCGGCGGCGTGGAAGGCTTCGCGCAGCGCGCGGATCGGCCGCGAGAAGTACCACGCCAGCAGCACCGAGAACAGCAGGCTGGCCAGCACGGCGGCGGCGATTGGCACCCACGGGCCGAGCGGCTGGAAGCGCGGGCCCCACGGGCGGTCGCCGCCGATGTCGCCCGGCATACCGGGGCCGGCGCCGGGACCAGAACCAGGAGCGGCGCCGGCGTAGCCTTGCGGACGGTTGCCTGGCATCGAGCGGGGCGGGCCATGGCGGTCGCCATCGCCCTCCAGCACCGAGGCCGCCTTGATCGCCATCTGCGCGCCGCCGCCGAGGTTGCCCAGCACCGGCCGGTTGTCGCCATCCATGCCGCGCAGGTGTTCGCCGAAGGGCAGGAACAGCATGTAGCGCTTGCCGTCGTCGGCGGTCACCTGGCGCACCACGCGGCGGCGGCCGTCTTCCTTCAAGCGCACGCGGCTTTCCTGCAGCGTCTTGGGATTGACGATGCGGCCCAGCAGTTCATGCTCCTGCTCGTCCACCGCGTAGACGCGATGGCGGTCCATGTTCTCCAGCATCCGCCGCAGCGCCTTGACGCCGCCAAACTCCAGCGTGGCGGCGGCCGCGTTGATGGCCATCTCGGCTGGCGGGCTGGTGTCCAGGTTCATCAGCGGCAGGGGCTGCTGATTGCGGTTCTTCAGCCATATGGCGCCGCCGATGCCGACGGTGGCGGCAAACTGCGCCAGCAAGATGCACAGGAAAAACTTCCAGAACAGACGCCCCAAGGCTTACTCCTTGATCAGCTGGTAGCCGAGGCGGTACACGGTCTGCAGGCAGGAGCGGCCGTCGGCGATGGTGCCGAGCTTGTGGCGCAGCGAGCTCAGGTGAACGTCGATGTTGCGGTCGAAGCGCGCCAGCGGCCGGCCCAGGCCTTGTTCCGACAGCGTGTTCTTGCTGACCGGGCGGCCGGCATTGCGGGCCAGCACTTCCAGCAGGTTGAATTCGGTGCTGGTCAGTTCCAGCTTGTTGCCGGCCCAGGTGGCGCGGCGCTGCTCCGGCCACATGGTCAGCTGGCCGACGGTGAGGGCGCTTGGCTGGCTGTGGTCGGCCGGGGCGCCTTGCGCGCGGCGCAGGATGGCGCGGATGCGCGCGGTCAGCTCGCGCGGCGTGCAGGGCTTGGCGACGTAGTCGTCGGCGCCCAGTTCCAGGCCGACGATGCGGTCGGTGTCGTCGCCGCGGCCGGTCAGCATGAGGATGGGCAACTGGCTGTTGGTGCGGATGCGGCGCAGGGTTTCCAGGCCGTTCATGCGCGGCATCATCACGTCGAGGATGGCGATGGCATACAGGCCGGTGAAGGCCTGGGCGGTGCCGGCCTCGCCGTCGTGCACGGCCTTGACCTCGAATCCTTCCTGTTCAAGGTATTCCTTGAACATGCTCACCAGTTCGACATCGTCGTCGATCAACAGTACTTTGCTCTTCATTGCGGTTTTTTCAGATACAGATCGCTCATCATAACAGCCGCCTGCGGCCTGCCGGCGGGGTTTTACCCCGATTTACAACGGCTTGCCAGTCGTTAAGTGGATGTCATAAATGCATCTTTACGCAGATTTACCTTGTGCTAACGTCACTTAACGGCGGCCGCTCCGAGAATGGTGCTTCACCACCACTTGAGGATTCCTGCATGAATACATCCACACCTACCGCACGCAAAATCCTGCTGGCCGCCGCCGTGGCGATGCCGCTGCTGGCGCAGTCTGTCGCCGCCCGCGCCGACCAGCCGCCACCGGCAAAGGGCGATCAAGGCCCCGGCGGTCCCGACGGCGCGCCAGGCCAAGGAAGTGCGGCGGGCGGGGCGGATCACGGTCCCGGCTTGAGCCCCGGCTCTGGCCTGGGCCCCGCCCCCGGCTTTGGTCCGCCACCCGGCTTCGGTCCCGGCCCAGGTTTCGGTCCCGGCCCAGGTTTCGGTCCTGGCCAAGGCGTTGGCCCTGGCCCCGGCTTCGGCCAGCCCCATGGCTTCGACTCCGCTTCCGGCCTCGGTCCAGCGTTCGGCTTTGGTCGTGGCCGTCCGCCCATTTTCCCCGGCGTCACGCTGAGCGAGGCGCAGCAAGACAAGGTCTTCGCCATCCTGCATGCCGAAATGCCGTATCTGCGTGAGCAGGGCAAGGCAGCCGCCAAAGCCCACGAAGCACTGCGCGCCCTGGCCACCGCCGACCAGTACGACGACGCCAAGGCCGCCGCGCTGGCCAGGGAAGCCGCCACCGCCGAAGCCAATCTCGCCCTGCAGCACGTACGCACCCAACAGAAATTGCTGGCCGTACTGACGCCCGAACAGCGCAAACAGCAAGCGGCTCATCACCCGCGCCACCCGCAGCGCGATTAAGCACCCATCTTCAACCTGATAAGCGGAGAACAGCATGTCCATCAGCGCCTTGAGTTCCACCAGCGCCGCCAGCGCGCTCAGTTTCCTGAGCCGCCTGAGCAGCAACAACAGCATCAGCAGCATGAGCAACAATAGCAACAGCCTCGACAGCAGCCAAGGCGTCCGCCCGCCGCCGCCAGACGGTGGCGGCTTCGCCGACGCCATCGCCGCAGCGCTGCAATCGATCGGCATTACCGATACCTCGTCCAGCGGCTCGGACACCGACACCTCGGCCACCTCGGCCAGCAGCGACAGCACGACCAGCACCAGCACCACCGATGCCACCGAGGTGTCGGCCGCGCTGGGCAGCTTCCTGCAAAGCCTGATGGGCGCACTGCACGCGCAACACAGCGCTGGCGAAGCGCCGCCGCCCTACAGCGAGCAGCAGGCTGGCGGCCAGGGCGGTCCGGGCCGGCTGGAGTCTGACCTGCAAAGCCTGATCGCCAAGCTGGGCGCCAACACGGTCGAGGGCAACAGCGACAGCGGCGACGCGGTCGACGATTTGCAAAGCACCTTCGCCAACCTGCTGGACAAGTTGGGCACCAGCACCAGCACCAGCGACAGCGACAGCACGGCCAGCGCCGGCACCGGCAGCACCAGCACGAGCGACGCCCTCACCAAGCTGTCCGCCTTCCTGCAAGCACTGTCGGCACAGGTCGGCAACCACGGCAGCAGCGGCAACCTGGTCGACACCGCGGTGTAACGCCGCGCCGCCCACTGCGGCGGCTTGTTCAGCCACTCAGGAATCAGATGGAAACTCACGACGAAAAACACGAACACAGCCTGGCGGACGATCTGGCCGCCATGCTCAACCTCAACGGCGACCGTCGGCAGACGCTGCGCTGGCTGCTGGCTGGCGCCTCGACGCTGCCGGTGCTCGGATGCGGCGGTGGTTCCGACAGCACCAGCGGAACCACCAGCACCACCTCGGCCGCCACCACCACAACGACCACGACCACCACGCCCACCGTCGGCTCCTGCACGGTCATCCCGGAAGAAACGGGCGGCCCATATCCGGCCGACGGCACCAACAGCAACAGCGGCGGCGTGGTCAACGTGCTGACGCAACCCGGCGTGGTGCGCAGCGACATTCGCAGCAGCTTCGGCGGCGCCAGCGGCACAGCGGCCGGCGTTCCGCTGACCATCAAACTGCAGATCGTCAACGCCAACAACAATTGCGCCGCGCTGGCCGGCGCCGCCGTCTATCTGTGGCATTGCGACCGCGACGGCAACTACTCGCTGTATTCCAGCGGCGTCACCAACCAGAACTACCTGCGCGGCGTGCAGGAAACCGACAGCGGCGGCAACATCAGCTTCACCACCATCTACCCCGGCTGCTACACCGGCCGCGTACCGCACGTCCACTTCGAGGTCTACCCGTCGCTGGCCAAAGCCACCAGCGCGAGCAGCCGCATCAAGACCTCGCAGTTCACCTTCCCGGTGGCCACCAGCAACGAGGTTTACGCCACCACCGGCTACAGCGCCAGCGTCAGGAACCTGGCCGCCATCAGCTTTGCCACCGATAACGTGTTCAGTGACGGCTACACGCTGCAGATGGCCACCATCACCGGCAACGCCAGCGATGGCTACGTGGCCACGTTGACGGTGGCGGTGGCCGCCTGAGCCGAACAGACTTTCGCCGGTTCGCCGGCCTTGACCAGGCCCGCCGAAGCCCGCTTCGCCGGGCTTTTTTTACGCCCTCTGAGGCCGCGTGGCGCCGGCTGGCACAGCCTTTGCACAACCAGGGCAAAGCCTGCCACGGAGCGCGACATGGACCGCCTGCTGATCGACTACCGGCCTGAACTGGAATCGTCTTCCGCCGCCGACGCCGCCGCATGGCGCCAGGCCGAACAGGAAATGACGCAAGCCGCCGCGCTGCTGGAAGCACTGCAGGCCGGCCGCCTGCCAGCCTTCCTGCGCCAACTGGTGCGCCAGGCAGCGCTGCCGGGACCGATGTCATCGATCTTGCTCGACGCCTTGCGCCAGTTGGCACAGCGGCTGCTGGCGCCGGCCGCGCTGGCGCAGCCCAAGGTGCCGGCGCGGGTCTTCGGCATGGAACTCGAAGGCTTGAGCGCGGAAGACAAGGAGTTCGAACTGGCGCGCCACTTCCTGCGCTTCAGCAGCCACGCCCTGCGCCGCGCGCGCCAGCTGCAGCGCGGCGATCCGCGCCAGCGCGCCCGGCTGGCGCTGGCCCTGGCTGCGCGCCGCCACGCGCCCGGCCTGGTGGCCGTCACCGATTCGTTACGGGCGGCGCCGCCGTCCCGCCATTTGTTGTCTGACTTGAAAAGGGAGCTGACCATGCATGACATCGACCGCACCACGCTGGAATTCAACAACGAATCCGGCTACGAAGCAGAATTCGAATTCGGCCAGGGCGAATGGGAGGCCGGCGCCACCCTTAGCGAAGCCGAGGAAATGGAACTGGCCAGCGAACTGCTGGCCGTCAACAACGAGGAGGAACTGGAACAATTCCTCGGCGGCCTGATCCGCAAGGTGGCGTCGGGCGCGTCCAGCCTGATCAAATCCCCGGCCGGCAAGATGCTCGGCGGCCTGCTGAAAGGCGTGGCGAAGAAGGCGCTGCCGCTGGCTGGCGGCGCGCTGGGCGGCGTCATCGGCGGCCCGCTGGGCGCCAAGATCGGCAGCGGCCTGGCGTCGGCCGCCGGCAGCGCGCTGGGCCTGGAAGCCGAATACGAAATGAACAGCGAGGACCGCGAGTTCGAAGGCGCGCGCACCTTCGTCAAGCTGGCCACCGACACCATCAACCGCGTGGCCCAGTCGCCGGGCGGCGATCCGCGCCAGGCGGCGATGCAGGCCGCCACCGCCGCGGCGCGCCGCTACGCGCCCGGCTTGTTGACGCAGCAGGGTGGCGGCGCGCGCGGCCGCAGCGGCGCCGGGCAGGGGGCGGGCATGGGGCAGGGTGCCACGGCGCGCGGTGGCAGCGGACGCTGGGTGCGCCAGGGCCGCAAGATCGTGCTGTACGGCGCCTGACGGCCATGAGCCCGTTCGCTGCCTGGATGCTGGCGCAGGAGGCACGCGCGCTGCTGGCCCGGCTGGCGCGGCTGCAGCCGTTCGCGCTGATCGAGACCATGGTGCCGGCCGCCGCGCTGTCGCCAGCGGCGCAGCGGGCCATCGAGCGGCAACTGGCGCTGGGACGGCGCGAGCTGCGCCAGATGGTGCGCGGCTACCTCGGCTGGCTACGCCAGGCCGGGCCGGTGGCCAGCGCCGCCGAGGGACAGCGCCGCTTCACCTTTCTGCGCCTGAAGTTCAACGCCGCGCTGGCGCAGTTCGACCTGTTCAGCGACGTCGTCACCCAGCGCAGCGAGCACCGCAACGGCGTCTGGCTGGCCGGCCTGGACGTGGCGGCGGCCGACGCCCTGGCGCTGCACGGCGGCTACTACGCGGCGCCGCCGCTGGCCTGCTACCTGGAGCGCGGACCGGGCGCGGCCATCCGTCGCGCCCGTACCCGCCTGCCGGGCGGCGGCGACAATCCGGTGGCCGTGATCCGCGTCCCGCGCGAACGCATGATCGGCGCCGCCATCGCCTCGTCGCTGTTTCACGAGGTGGGCCACCAGGGCGCCGCGCTGCTGGAACTGGTCGGCTCGGTGCGGCCGGTGCTGCAGGCCTTGCAGGCCGGTGGCGGGCCGGCGCCGGTGTGGCGCTTGTGGGAGCGCTGGATTTCGGAAGTGGTGGCGGACTTCTGGTCGCTGGCGCGGGTCGGCGTGGCTGCCACGCTGGGGCTGATGGGCGTGGTCAGCCTGCCGCGGCCGTTCGTGTTCCGGCTCGACATGGACGATCCGCATCCGTCGCCGTGGATCCGCGTCAAGCTCAGTTGCGCCATGGGGCAGCTGCTGTACCCGCATCCGCAATGGCGCCGGCTGGCGGCGCTGTGGGACGACTACTACCCGCTGCACGACGTGCCGCAGCGGGCCTTGCTGGAGCAGTTGCAGGCCAGCCTGCCGGCGCTGGCCGGGCTGCTGGCGCAACACCGGCCGCGTCTGCTGCGCGGGCGGACGCTGGCCGAGGCGCTGGGCGTGGCGCGGCGCCAGCCGGCCTATCTGGCGCTGCTGTTCCGATGGTGGAGCCGCGCGCCGCAACAGCTGTACCAGGCGCCGCCGGCGCTGGTGCTTGCCGTGCTGGGCCAGGCGCGCGCCAGCGGCCGCCTGACGCCGGAAGACGAAAGCATCCTGCTGGGGCGCCTGCTGTCGCACTGGGCGCTGCGCAACACCCTGACCGATTGATGAGGAGAGTGACATGGACAACTTGAAGCAAGCTGCGGCGGGCACCGGCTCGCTCGCCGTGACGGTAAGCGCCGGGCCCGGACTGCCGGTGGTGGACGCCAGCATCCTGCTGTATCCCAATCCCACTGGCGGCCTGCCGGACGCGGCGCCGTGGGAGAGCGATGGCATGTACAAGGCCGCCCCGGCGGCATGGGCCAACTTTATTGGCAGCCGCACGGCGGTCGAGGCCCTCACCGGCGGCGATGGCCGCGCGGTGTTCGACAAGATCGGTGAAGGCCCCTACATCGTCATGTACAACCACGTCACGCCGTTCGATAGCGGCAATGTCTATTATTACGCGCTGGAGATCACGCCGGGTGGGGCGCTGGCGCGGGTGTTTGCGCTGACGCCGCATATTTCACTGGACACCGTGGTGTACAACAACGGCGCGGCGCGCAGCACGCCGCACGGCGTGGTCGGCGATACGCTGACGGTCAGCGCGCTGTACAACGTCAACAACCAGCAGTACCCGCTGCAAGCCGGCACGGCGGCCGACCCCGACCGGCCGCTGCGCCCCCGGCGCAGCGCCAGCAACGAGTTCCGTATGCGCATCGAGCGCACCGGCAAGCAAAGCGTGGGCGCGAATATCCGCATGGCGCAGTTGGGGCGGCAGGGCGGCGTCGGCGACCGCCAGCGCTTTGCCCACTATCACCTGACCGGCAGCTTCGTGGCCGATGAGATGACGCCGCTGCCGGTGTCCGGCAAGATCACCACCACCGCCTCGCGCACCGAAACCGAGAGCACGCCGGACCTGTCGCTGTGGACGCTGATCCGCAACAGCACCGAGGCGCTGTCGTTCAATAATTACGCCGCCTTCCTCGGCCAGCTGTTCTGCGCGCCGGGCGCCGGCGCCGTGCCGGACTACGAGCAGCAGCGCTTCCCGGCCTTCGAGCACACCTTCAAGCGGCTGGAGAAGCGGCGCGCGCTGCCGTTCACCGATGCCGAATCGTACCGCGTGCTGAAGGCCGCCACCGAGGCCTTCGTGATGGTCAATTGCGGCGTGCTGACCAAGCCGCTGGCCTTTGGCGACGACGACGCCGGCTACCTCGACCGGCGCGATCTGCCCAACGAGCAGTCGATGGAAAAGCTGCTCAGGCGCTACCTGACGGCGGTCGAGCCGCACCTGAAGACGCTGCCTTACCTGGCGCTCATCCGCAGCAAGCTGCCGGACGTGGAAATCCAGCTGCCGGCGCACCAGCCGGACGAAGCCAACCTGTGCGTCGGCCTGATCCGCCAGCGCCTGGCCCATCCCTGCCTGATGGAGTTGATCTGGTCGTATTGGCACGAGGAGGGCATGCTGGTGCAATCGACCAACGCCATCACGCGGCGCTTCCAGAACCTGCGCTCGTCGGCGCACGCGACCGGCATTGATCCGCTGGCCAACACCGAAATCGATGCGCTGCGGCCGGCCAACGCGCTGCTGTGGGGCTATGTGCAGGACGAGCAGCACCGGCTCAGCGTGGTGCGCCGCAATTACGAGTACGACCACCAGTACGGTTTGCACCTGGACGGCCGCGCGGTGCGCGATTTCCGGCCGGCCGACAGCCGCTCCAAGTTCATCGAGGCCTTCCACAACCTGCTGCGCCAGTTGACGCCGTTCTTCCGCCAGGATGACGACACCACCGTCAAGGCCGACGCCTTCCCGGTGCTGAACGCGCTGAAGGAGGTGCACCTGATCCTGTCGCAGGGCGCGCACAACCAGTACGGCGACTTGCCGGCCACGGCCCGCATCGAAATGATGATGCAGCAGTGGCTGCTGGCGCGGCCGGAGTTCCGCGAGTTCCTGCCGACGCGGGTGATGGTGGCCTATCCGGAACCATGGATGGACCGGGTGGACGCGATGAAGAAGCTGCAAGGCTGGACCGACACCAGCGTCGCGCATTTCCGCGACCTGGCCATGTTCGGCGAGCAGTTGCTGCTGTCGATCCGCTACGGCCACTGGAGCGATGTCTACGAGCCGGTGCAGGCGCACAACTGGGCCCGCTTCTGGCGGCCGCAGGCGCAGGGCTACATCCACGCCTACCGCGCCGTCACCGGCGTCGATCTGTCGGCCGAGCTGGCCAATCCGCAGCTGGAGTCGACGTTGCCGTCGGTGTTGCTGCGTCAGCGGCTGGAAGCGCAGCAGCGCCGCGCCTGAGCCAGGGGGAGCGCGATCATGTGCCAGGCATTTGAAACGCAGGAGTTCGAGGTGCTGGAGTTTATGCTGCCGAGGCTGCGTTCGCGCCTCGCGCGGCCCTCGCCGGGTTCCTCGACTCGATCCACGTCGCGTCCCCCGCCGCCGTTGCGGTCCGCGCGCGGCCATCCGGGGTTGGGCGCGCGGGCGACCAAGTTTGTGCCGCCGCTGCTGGCCGCGCTCGATCCCGCCGTATTGCCGGAGTATCGCCACATCGGCCAGCTGGACCGGGTTGATCAGCTGATGCCCAACCAGGGCCTGTACCTGCTGGAATTCACCATCGACGGCGAGCGGCGCGGCTACAGCGGCATGTCCACCAATCTGACGCGGCGGCTGATGGCGCACCGGCTGTGCGCCAGGGTCATGGGCATCAATGTGAACAAGATCGAGGTCTACGTGGCGACCGGCCCCGCCAACGTGGCGTGGCGCGACAAGGAAAAAGCGCTGCACCTGCTGATGCGCGACAAGGCGCGCAACGTGCTGACCAACCAGCGGCTGGAGCTGGAGCTGGAGCTGGACGGCTAGCCGGCTAGCCCCGCGCGCCCCTTGCGTCGCATCTGCAGCGCGCGGTCGGTCACGCCCAGCCGCGCCGCCGCGCGCTGGTTGTTGTGGTCTTCCTGCTCCAGCACCAGCTGGATCGCCACGTCGGCCGCCGTGTGCGCCAGTTGCGGCAGGCTGACGCCCATCGCCAGCGCGTGGCGGATGGTCTCGGTGAAGCCGTGGTCCGGCCACGTTGCCGGTCCGGCGCGGCGCTCGTCCGGCGGAATATCGCCGATGGTCAGCGGGCCCGGACCGGCATGGCGGTGCCAGATGCGGGTGACGGCCTGGCGCAGGTCGCGCACATTGCCGGGGTAGGCGCGCGTCAGCAGATGGTGGCGCACTGCCGGATCCAGCGCGCAGTCGCGGCCGGACAACTGGCGCAGGAAATGCATCACCAGCGGCAGAATATCGCCCGGCCGTTCGCGCAGCGGTGGTGTGCGGCAGCGCCAGGCAGCGATGCGGTAGTACAGGTCGGCACGGAAGGCGCCGCGCGCCACCTCGGCCTCCAGCTCGCGGTTGGTGGCGCACACCAGGCGGAACTTGGTCGGATGCCAGGCGTTGCTGCCGACGCGGCGATAATGCTGCTCCTGGATCACGCGCAGCAACTGCGCCTGCAAGGGCAGCGGCAGCTCGCCGACCTCGTCGAGAAATAGCACCCCGCCATTGGCCGCGGCGAAAGCGCCATCGCGCGCGTTGACCGCGCCGGTGAAGGCGCCGCGTTCGTGGCCAAACAATTCGCTGCCAGCCAGGTCGGGCGACAGCGTGGTGCAGTCCAGCACGGTCAGGTCGCCGTCGGTCCGGCTGAGCCGGTGGATGCTCTGCGCGATCAGGTCCTTGCCGGTGCCGGTTTCACCGGTGATCAACACCGGCGAGGTGGTGAAGGCCGCTACCTCCACCACCTCGCGCAGCAGCGCGCGCCAGACCGGGCTGTCGCCGACCAGGCAGCCTTGCACGGCGGGGGAGGCCATCAACTGTTGCACCGCACGCCAGCGCTGCAGCCGGGCGGCGATCTGCGCGCCCGGATCGCCGCCCGGTGGCCACAGCAGCAGGTCGGCCACGCCGGCGTCGAGCACCGCCCACATCGCGGCCGCGTCCGGCGCCGGCTGCGCGCGGCAGATCGCCAGCGTGGCGCCGGCGGCGTCGCGCAGCAGCGCGGCCAGCGCTGGCTGCCAGCGGGAAAACAGCAGCAAGCCAAAATCGTCCGGCGGCAGCGCCAGGCCCGGTGCCTGCCAAGGCTGCGGCTGCAGGCCGTGCGCCAACAGCGCTTCTTGCAGCGCCGCGCCGTCATTGCCGCTGACGTCGTCCGCGATGTGCAGGCGTACTGCGAGTGTCATGGGCTCCCCGCCGGTAGCGTCCGCCGACGCGGACAAGGAGCACACTATAAATTCCACCGGCCCCAGCGCGCCTTGATCGGGCACAAGCGCGGGGGCAAGGGGCTGGGTGGCTGTCGCTTTTCCTCCGGTTGCGCATGCGGCACCAACCCAACCCGCATACCGCCGCAGCCAGGGTCTGACCCCGTACGGGGTCAGACCCTTTCGTTTGGGGTGCTGCGAGCGGCGGAAAGGATGCCCGCAGTCGTAAAAAAAGGCAGCCGGAGCTGTAATGCTGTTCAGTTAGGGCTTGAACTGTCATTCCGGCGAACGCCGGAATCCATAGAAGGCCAGAGTTACCACAGCCCAGGCGTTCCATGGGTTCCGGCTTTCGCCGGAACGACAGGCTTAATTGAACGGCATTACAGCCGGAGCTGCCTTTTTAACATTTATTGTTTCACGCAATCGACGAAGTAGCCGCGCTTGCCGTCCACCTCGCGCTTGACCAGGCCGTGCACGTCGGTCTCGAAGCCGGGGAAGCGCTCGTTGAAGTCGCGCGCGAAGCGCAGGTAGTCGACGATGGTCTTGTTGAAGCGCTCGCCCGGAATCAGCAGCGGAATGCCCGGTGGATAGGGCGTCAGCAGGATCGACGTGATGCGGCCTTCCAGCTCGTCGATCGCCACGCGCTCGATTTCGCGGTGCGCCATCTTGGCGAACGCTTCCGATGGCTTCATCGCCGGCACCATGTCCGACAGGTACATCTCGGTGGTCAGGCGCGCCACGTCGTAGGCCTTGTAGAAGTCGTGGATCTGCTGGCACAGGTCGCGCAGGCCGACTTTTTCGTAGACCGGGTTGGCGGCCGCGAATTCCGGCAGGATGCGCCACATCGGCTGGTTCTTGTCGTAGTCGTCCTTGAACTGCTGCAGCGCGGTCAGCAGTGTGTTCCAGCGGCCCTTGGTGATGCCGATGGTGAACATGATGAAGAACGAGTACAGGCCGCACTTTTCAATGATCACGCCGTGCTCGGCCAGGTACTTGGTGACGATCGACGCCGGAATGCCGGTCTCGTCGAACTGGCCGTCCAGCGACAGGCCCGGGTTGACGATGGTGGCCTTGATCGGGTCCAGCATGTTGAAGCCCGGCGCCAGCTTGCCGAAGCCGTGCCAGTTGTCTTCCGCCTTGATGATCCAGTCCTGCTGCGAGCCGATGCCTTCCTCGGCGAAGTCGTCCGGGCCCCAGACCTTGAACCACCAGTCTTTGCCCCATTCCTGGTCGATCTTCTTCATGGCGCGGCGGAAGTCCAGCGCTTCCAGGATCGATTCCTCCACCAGCGCGGTGCCGCCCGGCGCTTCCATCATGGCGGCGGCGACGTCGCACGAGGCGATGATCGAGTACTGCGGCGAGGTCGAGGTGTGCATCAGGTAGGCCTCGTTGAAGGCGTCCTGGTCCAGCTTGACGGTTTCCGATTCGCGCACCAGCACCTGCGAGGCCTGCGACAGGCCGGCCAGCAGCTTGTGGGTCGACTGGGTCGAGAAGATCATCGACTCCTTGGCGCGTGGACGGTCCTTGCCGATCGCGTGCATGTTCTTGTAGAAGTCGTGGAAGGTGGCGTGCGGCAGCCAGGCTTCGTCGAAGTGCAGGGTGTCGATCTGGCCGTCCAGCAGTTCGCGCAGCGTCTCCACGTTGTAGACCACGCCGTCGTAGGTCGACTGGGTGATGGTCAGGATGCGCGGCTTCTTGTTCACGGCCTCGCGCGCGAACGGGTTGGCTTCGATCTTGCGCATGATGCTCTCCATCGAGAACTCTTCCAGCGGGATCGGGCCGATGATGCCGAGGTGGTTACGGGTCGGCATCAGGAACACCGGAATTGCGCCGCACATGATGATCGAGTGCAGGATCGACTTGTGGCAGTTACGGTCGACGACGACGATGTCGCCCGGTGCCACGGTCGAGTGCCACACCATCTTGTTGGAGGTCGAGGTGCCGTTGGTGACGAAGTAGCAGTGGTCGGCGTTGAAGATGCGCGCGGCGTTGCGCTCGGACTTGGCGACCGGACCGGTGTGGTCCAGCAGCTGGCCCAGCTCCTCGACGGCGTTGCAGACGTCGGCGCGCAGCATGTTCTCGCCGAAGAACTGGTGGAACATCTGGCCGATCGGCGACTTCAGGAAGGCCACGCCGCCCGAGTGGCCCGGGCAGTGCCACGAGTAGGAACCGTCGTTGGCGTATTCCACCAGCGCGCGGAAGAACGGCGGCGCCAGGCCGTCCAGGTAGGACTTGGCCTCGCGGATGATGTGGCGGGCGACGAATTCCGGCGTGTCCTCGAACATGTGGATGAAGCCGTGCAGCTCGCGCAGGATGTCGTTGGGGATGTGGCGCGAGGTGCGGGTTTCGCCGTACAGGTAGATCGGGATGTCGGCGTTCTTGTAGCGGATTTCCTCGACGAAGGCGCGCAGCGACTTCAGCGCGGTATCGGTGTCCTCCACCGAGCCGGTGCCGAATTCTTCATCGTCGATCGACAGCACGAAGGCCGACGCGCGCGATTGCTGCTGTGCGAACTGGGCCAGGTCGCCGTAGCTGGTCACGCCCACTACTTCCATGCCTTCTTTTTCCATCGCATCGGCCAGGGCGCGAATGCCCAGGCCGGACGTGTTCTCGGAACGGAAATCCTCGTCAATGATGACGATGGGGAAACGAAATTTCATGCATGTCTCCAAAAAAGCAAGCCGCCCCTGACGTGTGTGGAGGGGCGGGCAAGGGCGCGCCCCTTCAGGTGACGGGCCGCAAAAAAATAAGAACGGGATTCTCGCAGAAATAGCGCCGCTGCGGGAAAAAAATTATCGTAACAGAATGCATGAGCAGCATGACGCGCGTATTACACGTCATGCCATTCAGTTAATGTTGCTTAGTGACCACCGAACCAGGCCAGCAGGCCCAGCACGATGCCGACGCCAGCCACGCCGTAGGCCAGGCCCATCATCCACTTCTTGCGGGTCAGCAGGGTGATGGCGGCCAGCGAGATGGCGATCTGCTCGGCGGTGGTGGCCAGTGCCCACTGGTGGTGCTGGTGCATGGCCTCGTCCGACTTGTGGTTCCATTCCTTGGACGATTCCTCGAACTTCTCGGCGTCCTTCTTGATTTCTTCCTTGTCGTGCTTGTAGCGCGCGGCGTCCGCCTCGTAGCGCTTGGGATCGACGCCGGGCAGCGTCATCGCCAGCTCGGCCAGGTTCTGGCGGGCCGACTTGGCCTGGTAGTAGTTCCAGCGGTTGGCCGCCTCGGTTTTGTCGATGGCGGCGTTGTTCTTGAACAGGGCCGCGTCGTTCTGGGTGGCGCCGCCGAGATAGCCGAACGCCGCGCCAACGGTGGCGAGGATGGCCGTCATCACGGCGATGTTGTTGGAAAAGCCGTCGCTGCCGTGTGCAGCGTGTTCGACCGCGTGGTCGTGTGGGCCGTGGACGTGGAAGCCTTCGCTAGACATGGATTTCCTCTTACTTGTTTATGCCTTGCGGCGCAGGGTGACAAAAGCGTAGTGCAGACCGGATGCCTCGGAGACGTGGGCCTCGCGCGCGGTTTCCTGCCACGCGGCGGCGTCGATCTCGGGGAAGAAGGCATCGCAGTCGAAGGTATGGTCGATTTGCGTGATAATCAACTGGTCGGCCAGCGGCAGTGACTGCCGGTAGATCTCGGCGCCGCCGATGACGTAGCCTTCGGCGCCGTCCAGCAGCGCGATGGCGGCGTCGAGCGAGCCGACGGCTTCCACGCCGTCGTGCGACCATTTGTCGTTACGCGTAACGATAATGTTGCGGCGGTTCGGCAGCGGGCGGCCGATCGAGTCGAAGGTCTTGCGGCCCATGATGATCGGGTGGCCGGTGGTGGTGCGCTTGAAGTGCGCCAGGTCCTCCGGCAGCTTCCACGGCAGCGTGTTGTTGATGCCGATGCCGCGCTGGGCGTCGGTGGCGACGATGATGGTCAGTTTGCTCATGATTCGGTGTACGCTAAAGAGGCGTCATTATCGTTGAAATTACAGGCCAGGGGGAGGTGGCATGCGGACATACATCTCGTCATCGCGCCGCCGTCTCCTGCCCCAGTCCCGGCAGCTGGAGACATCGCAGCCGCTGCTGACGCAGTCCAGCGCCTGGCAGGCCTCATCGGCGCCGCAATGGAGGTGCGGGAGGTCGCAACTCGCGTCGCAATGGCCGGCTTGCGCGCGGTGGCGCATGCTGGTCCGTTGCGGCGCCTGGTGGTGGCGGTGGACCTCGCCGCACGCGTCCAGGCGGCGCCTCAGCAGCGTCAGTCCTTGCCACAGGCCATAGCGTGCGATCACGCGCTTGCCGTGAGCCGAGCAGCTATCGCGCCCGGTGTGGCGGCGGAAGGCGCAGACAAAGCCCTTGTAGGGCGACAGGTAGCGCTGGTAGAACGAGATGGCTGCCAGGGCCAGGAGTTTCATGCGGCGCGGTGGAAGGCCAGCAGCAAGTCCGCCAGCGTTTGCGGCGCTTCCAGCGGCATCATGTGGCCGCTGCCTTGCGCCAGCATGTGCAGTTGCGCGGACGGCCAGTTGGCGGCGAGGGCGCGGACGTCGTCCGCTGGCGCCAGGTTGTCGTGCTCCGCGCCGATGATCATGGCCGGGCACCGCAGCGCATGCACGCGGTCCATCAGGTCGGGACGCTCGATGGTGCTGCGGAACTGCGCCAGCAGCACGTCCTTGCCCAGATCCACCGCCATTTGCTGGATCACGCCGACGATGGCGGGATCGTCGAGGTGCTGCGGCGCGACGATTTCACGCAGCCGCATCTGGGTCATGCCGGTGTAATGGTTCTTCTCCAGTTGCGGAATGATGCGCAGGCGGGTGGCCTTTTCCTTGTCGAGCAGCTTTTTGCCGGCACTGCCGATGATGACCAGCGACGCCACGCGCTCGGGATGGGCCAGCGCGTATTCCATCGCCAGGTAGGCGCCCAGCGAAAAGCCGACCAGGTTGGCCTTGGTCGCGCTATGGGCGCCGATCAGTTCCAGCATCTGCTCGCGCGTGTGCGCCTTGTACAGCGGGATGTGGTTGAACGCAAAGCCATCGCCCAGCAGCGGCAGCAGCCGGGCCCACATGCGGTCATCGCACAGCGTGCCGGGGACGAAATCCAGTTGCGTCATACGGCCATGGGCGCGGTGATGGGGGCGTGATGCTGATAACCTTCCAGCGCGAAGTCGGACGGCTCGATTTTTTCCAGCCACTCCGGCGCATAGTTGCCGGTCTGCGCGTACGACGGCACGCGGTCGGAAATGATCAGCTGCGGCAGCGGGAAGGGCTCGCGCTTGAGCTGCTCCTGCACCATCTCCATGTGGTTTTCGTAGATGTGGGCGTCGCCGATGAAGTAGGTGAACCAGCGTGGCGTGTAGCCGGTCAGGCGGCCGACCAGGTGCATCAGCGCCGCGCCTTCGGCCAGATTGAACGGCGTGCCCAGACCCAGGTCGTTGGAGCGCACGTAGAGGCACATCGACAGTTCCCTGGTGGTCGGATTCGGGATGAATTGGTAGAGCAGGTGGCAGGCCGGCAGGGCGACCGCGTCCAGCACGGCCGGATTCCAGCCGTGGAACAGGATGCGGCGGCTGCTTGGGTTGTTGATGATGGTGTCCAGGCACTCGCGCAACTGGTCAATGGCCTTGTACAGCAGGACTTTCTTCACGCCGTTTTCTTCGATCGGCGCGACGATGGTGAAGCCGTTTTTCCGGGCGTTGGCCAGTTGGGCTTCCTGATCGGCGTCGATCACTTTGTAGCCGGGCCACTGGCGCCATTGCACGCCGTAGACCGGGCCCAGGTCGTCGGTGCCGAGGCGGTACGGGTTGTCCAGCCATTGCTGGTTTTCGTTGGCGTTCTGGTCCCAGACCTTGCAGCCCAGCGCGCGGAATTCGGCGGCGTTGCGCGAGGCGCGCAGGAAGGCGCACAGTTCACCGATCACGGACTTGAATGCCAGCTTCTTGGTTGTCACTGCCGGAAAACCCTTGGTCAGGTCATAGCGCATCATCGCGCCCGGCACGCTCAGCGTGCGGATGCCGGTGCGGTTGTCCTGCCAACTGCCGGTGTCGATGACGGTTTGGATCAGGTCCAGGTATTGCTGCATTCAGTTCTCCAACTTGGGGTGTCGACGGGGTTCGGTTATTTTAGCAGGGCTGGCGGCCCTGGTTTAGCGAGCGCCAGGCTTGCCCTTGCGGCCGGCCGGCTTGGCGGCAGCGCGTCCCTCGGCGCGCGCCTGCGACTTGACGCCGCGTCCACCAGCGACCACCACGGCGCCTTTCGGCGCGCCGTAGCCGCCGCCGCCCGATCCGCCGCCGTCGCGTGGCCCGGCAGAGCCGCCTCGCGGCCCGGCCGGGCGGCCATGCGACGATCCGCCGGTGCCGGGCGCACGGACGCCGGCTTTGCCGCCATGGCTGCCCATGCCTTCGCCCGGACCGCGATCACGCCCGCCTGGCTTGGCGGCTTTCTCCGGCGGCGTCCAGATGCCCAACGACTCGCTGCCGCCCGCCGGCCGCGCGACTGTCTTGTCGGCGATCGGCTTCTTGACCAGCGGCGCGGCGCCGGCAGGCCGTTTGTCGGCGTTGGGCGCCGGACCTTTACGTGCCGGCACAGCGGCGCCTTTGGCCGACGTCTCCGGCACACGGTGATCCGCCTCAAACCCCGGCTCCTCGAAACGCGGCACCGCCTGGCGCGTCAAGGTCTCGATCGCCTTCAGCATATCCACTTCATCCGCGCACACCAGCGACACCGCCTCGCCGTCCATGCCGGCCCGGCCGGTCCGGCCGATACGGTGGATATAATCCTCGGCCACGGTCGGCAGATCGAAGTTCACCACCAGCGGCAGCGCCTCGATATCCAGTCCACGCGCCGCCACGTCGGTGGCAATCAGCAGCGACACTTCCTTGCGCTTGAACCGCTCCAGCGCCCGCAAGCGGGCCGGCTGCGTCTTGTCGCCGTGAATTGCATCCGCTGCCAGGCCATGCTCCAGCAGGACGTTGACCAGCGCCTCCGCGCCCTTGCGTGTCTTGACGAACACCAGCGCCTGCGACCAACCCAGCTTGTTCAGCAGGTGCAGGAACAGCGCGGGCTTGCGGCGCTTGTCCGTGGTGACCAGCCACTGCCTGACCGACTTCACCGCCGTATTGGCCGCCGCCACCTGGATCGACACCGGATCGCGCAGCATGCCATTGGCCAGCTTGCGGATCTCATCCGAGAACGTGGCCGAGAACAGCAAGGTCTGACGCTGCTTCGGCAGGGCCTCCAGCAGAATATCCAGATCGCGCTCAAAGCCCAGGTCCAGCATGCGATCCGCCTCGTCCAGCACCAGGGTTTGCAGCAGCTCGAAACTGATCGCGCCCTGGTCGTGCAGATCGATCAGGCGGCCCGGCGTCGCCACCAGCACGTCCAGACCCTTGCGCAGCTTGGCCACCTGCGGCTCGATCGCCACGCCGCCATACGCGACGGCGCTGCGCAGCGGCAGGTTGCCGCCATAGCTGCGGAAGCTTTCATAGACCTGTTCCGCCAGCTCGCGCGTCGGCACCAGCACCAGTGCGCGCACGCACAGCGGCGCGGTCACGCCCTCCATCGTCAGGCGGTGCAGGATCGGCAGGGCGAAGCCGGCGGTCTTGCCGGTGCCGGTCTGCGCGGCGGCCATCACATCACGGCCCGCCAGCACGGCGGGGATGGCTTGCTTCTGCACCGGCGTGGGCTGCTTGTAGCCCAGTGCGTCCAGCGTACGCAGTAATGGATCGATCAGGCCGAGGGAGGGGAAGGTCATGGCGAAGTCAGTCAAACAAAAGGGGCGCAGTATAGCCTATGCGGTCGCCAGCGCGTCCGACCACAATGCCAGAATGTCGCGCACGCGCTGGTCCGACAGGTTCAGCAAGTTGTCGCCGATGTACAGTTCCGCGTAGCTGCGGCCGGGCAAGGGCGCATGATTGGCGCCGTTGAACAGCCACACGCCATGTTCATGCGCGATGTGGCTGCGGATCTCCAGCGCGCGTTCGCGGCT
This sequence comes from Duganella sp. 1224, assembly GCF_013408245.1. Classification (GTDB taxonomy): domain Bacteria; phylum Pseudomonadota; class Gammaproteobacteria; order Burkholderiales; family Burkholderiaceae_D; genus Rugamonas. Next base: position 1,730,400 of record NZ_JACBYS010000001.1, on the reverse strand, counting down.
CACCGGCATATGTACGTGCAGCATGTTGGCCTGCGGGGCGGCGGGATTGGGCGTCAGCAGCGGGTAGTCGCGCAGCGCCTCGTACAGCCACTTTGTGCGACGGAAGTAGTCCGGCATGGCCGCCAGCCGCGCATCGAACTGCATGGCGGCGGCCACCACGTATGGCGTGCGCTGGTAGACGTTGCCGCCCTGGCGGCGATACCACTCCTGCGCCTTGGCGACGAAGGCGGCGCTGCCGGCCAGCATAGCGCCGCCCATACCGCCGATCCCTTTGTAGAGCGAGACGTACACGCTGTCAAAGCCCGCCGCGATCTCGTTCACAGGGCGGCCGTACGCCGCCGCCGTCTCCCACAGCCGCGCGCCGTCCATGTGCAGGTGGATGCCTTGCTCGCGGCAGTAGGCCTTGATGGCCGCCAGTTCGTCCCACTCCGGGCATTGGCCGCCAATTTCCCGCGCCGGCAGTTCAAGCTTGGCGGCGCCCAGTTGGTCGGGGATGGCTTTCAACTCATCCAGCGTCCAGGGACGGTGCGGGTCGCCGATCTGCAGCGCCTGGAAATGATCGAACAGCTGGTGGTTGCCGCGTTCATGCTTCAGGATGTGCGAGGTGGGATGCAGCGCCACCACCTTGCTGCCACGCTCCGCGCAGGCGATGCGCAGCGCGGTGGCCTGCGTCATGGTGCCGGTGATGCAGAATACCGCCGCTTCAAAGCCCAGCAGGCGCGCGACTTTCTGCTCGAACTCCTGGATCAGGGCGCCGCTGCCGTAGACGTCATGCGTGACGCCGCGCGCCTCGCACCATTCGCCCATCGCGGCAAACTGCTCGGCCGGCGAGGGGGCGCGGTGGCCGGGCAGGTGGGTGCGGCAGCTGAGTTTTAATTCGGCGTCGGTCACGGCGTTCTCCTGAAAGGCAGCATGTTACCACTTCGCCCTGTATTGTTCGTCGTAGTCCGGCGACAGGGTGCCCATCATGCGGTCCCAGAACAGGAAGTACCAACTGAAGTTGTAGCGCGCCCCGGCGTGGTGGATGTTGTGCGCCACCGAGGTGTTCATCCAACGCCCCAGCCAGTGGCGCGACAGCCCGCGCGGATATAGCTCGTAGCCCAGATGCGTATAAACCGCGTACACCGTGTTGATGATCGAAAAGGCAAAAATCGCCCAGCCGGTCATCGGTACGAGCAGCAATATCACTACGCCCGCCCCGCTATCGACGATCGCTTCCAGCGGGTTGACCGAGTAGGTCGTCCACGGATTGGTGTTGGTCGAGCGGTGATGCGTGCGGTGGAACCAGCGGAACAGGCGGCGCTGGTGCATCAGCCGGTGCGTCCAGTAGAAGTAAGTGTCCTGAACGATCATCGCCAGCAGGATGCTGAGGAAGAAGTACGGCCAGCCGTGATTATCGATGCGGGGATAGTAGTGCGTGTATTGGCCAAAGCCGAGCAGGAAAAGGATGGGCAGGAAGCTGGAGAAAACGATGATGCTGCCGATGGAGGTGACCAATTCTCGGCGGATCTGCGAGGCCGGCACCGGCGTTGCTTGCAACGGTTTGCGGCGGCCGGGGCGTTTGCGCCACCACAGCCAGAGCGCGGAGAACAAGCCGGCGATCACCAGGTAGTAGACGATGGTTTGCTGAAGGCTGTAGAGGATTCGGGACAGCATGGCGTCTCCGCGGATTGGGAGACGCCATCATAAGGTCGGCTTGCACCGCCTTTGCTTATAAAATGATTAATTGACGCCGTGCGCGTGGTGGAACTGCAGCGCGGCCAGGTTGGCGTAGATGCCGCCCAGCGCCACCAGCGATGCGTGGGTGCCGGTTTCGACGATCTTGCCGTCTTCCATGACGATGATGCGGTCGGCGCGCTGCACGGTCGCCAGGCGGTGGGCGATGATGACGGTGGTGCGGCCGACCATCGCCGCTTCCAGCGCGCTTTGCACCAGGCGCTCGGATTCCGCGTCCAGCGCGCTGGTGGCTTCGTCCAGCAGCAACAGGGGCGGATTTTTCAGCAGCGCGCGCGCGATCGCGATGCGTTGGCGCTGTCCGCCGGACAGGCGCACGCCGCGCTCGCCCAGGAAGGATTGGTAGCCCTGCGGCAGACGTTCGATGAATTCGTGGGCGGCGGCCAACCTGGCGGCGGCGACCACCTCCTCATCGGTGGCGTCGGCGCGGCCGTAGCGGATGTTTTCCATCGCGTTGGCCGAGAAGATCACCGTATCCTGCGGCACGATGCCGATGGCGTCGCGCAGCGTATGCAAATCCAGCTGCGTGATATCGACGCCATCCAGCTTGATGCTGCCGCGCTGAGGATCGTAGAAGCGCAGGAACAGCTGGAACAGCGTGGTCTTGCCGGCGCCCGAAGGACCGACCACCGCCACCGTTTCACCCGGCTTGATATCCAGCGAGACGTGGTCGAGCGAGTTGGTCTCCGGACGCGATGGATACGAGAAGCTGACGTCGTTCAGCGTCAACGCCGCGCCGTTGGCCGCGCGCGGCGGCAGCGCCAGCGGCGTGGCCGGCGACTGGATCTTCGACTTGACCGACATCAGCTCCAGCAGGCGCTCGGTGGCGCCGGCGGCGCGCTGCGCTTCGCCCATCACCTCGGACAGCGCGCCAATCGCGCCGGCCACGATGGAGGCGTACAGGATGAACTGGCCCAGATCACCGCCGGTCATCTCGCCCGACAGCACGGCGTGCGCGCCCAGCCACAGCACGAACACGATGGCGCCAAACACCAGCACAATCGCCAGCATGGTCAGCACGGCGCGCGCGCGGATGCGGCGCATGGCGGTCTGGAAGGCGCCTTCCACCGAGCCGCCAAAGCGCTGGGCCTCGATCTTCTCGTGCGTGAAGGCTTGCACGGTGGGCATGGCGTTGAGGATTTCGCCAGCCATGGCGGAAGCATCAGCCACGCGGTCCTGCGAGTCGCGCGACAGCTTGCGCACGCGGCGGCCGTACATCACGATCGGCAGCACGGTCAGGATCAGCAGGCCGATGATGATGGACGACAGTTTGGGGCTGGTCACGAACAGCATCACCAGGCCGCCGATGAACAGCAGCATATTCCGCAGCGCCATGGAGATGCTGGTGCCGACCACCGACTGGATCAGCGTGGTGTCGGTGGTGATCCGTGACAGGACTTCGCCGGTCTGCGTGGTTTCGAAGAATTCCGGGCTTTGCGTGACCACGTGTTTGTACACGGCGCTGCGGATGTCGGCGGTGACGCGTTCGCCGAGCCAGGAAACGGTATAGAAGCGCGCCGCCGTCGCCAGCGCCAGGATGGTGGCAAGGCCAAACAGCGCCAGGAACACCAGGTCCACGTGCTGGATGCTGCGCGCGCCGGCGCCGCCGAATCCGAGGTCGATCATTTGCTTGAAGGCGGCGGGAATCGCCAGCGTGGAGGCGGCGGCCACCACCAGCGCAATACCGGCCATGACGAACTGGCGCTTGTACGGCGCCAGGAAAGGCACCAGCCCGCGCAGGGTGGCGAGACTGCCTTTTTTGAGTTCCCGGGGAGCGTTGGGTGCAGCGGCGGTTGGCGTGCTGGCGGTGGTGCTGTTGGTCATTGTGTGGCTGCTGTTACGTGAATATGCTTGTGGTGACGGTTGGTGCTGCTGTTTATTGTGCTTACAGTTTCATGGCGCTGACATAGCCGGTCAATTCAAGATAGGCGCGGCCGGCCCGCTTGCCGTCACGGTTTAGCGTGACCGCGCCTTCCCAGTACACCGCGCCCACCGAGCGGCGCGAATCGAGTTCCTGATCGTCCTGCAGCGGCACCACGTCCCACACCGTGCCGCCGGTGCTCAGGCGGGTGGCGACCGGGTACTCGGCGTTGGTGCGCGGCGAGCGCCACTTCCGCTGTGGCGTGAACTGGACCTGGTCGCGCTCAAACTGCGTGATCTTACCGGATGCATCGCGCCATGTCGCGTGCGCCCATAGTTTAGCACCTGTCTTGCTTCGGATCTGGAATGCCATCAGGGCGCCGCCGTCGTCCAGATTGGCGCCGATCCAGTCCCACCCATCGCCCTCCGGATCGACGTACTCGCTGAACCACTCGTGGTCCAGCCATGCGGCGCCGGTGATCGCGGTCGGCTTGCCGTTGCGGGTGATATTTCCGCTAACTTGCAGGTGCGGCTCGCTGTAGTAATAGCTGGCCTGGCCGGGGCGCGGACCTTTGCGCGAGAAGCCGCGTTGGTCTTCCGGCATGACCGCTTGGGTCGGGCGCAGTCTGATGTCAAATTTGAACTGGGCGGCGTCGACGTGCACGGCGTAGCTGCCGTCGGCGGTGCGCAGCATGTGCCAGTCTTCCAGTTTGACGTCGGTGTCGCCGGTCTTGGCGTAGGACAGGCCGAAGCCCTCGCGCGCCGAGCGCTGGTCGTGCAGCAGCTTGCCGTTGGCCGGATCGGACAGCGCGGCGTGGCCGATGATCAGCTGCCGGGGCGCGAACTGGCTCGGGTTGTCGCGGTCGTGCGCGGTGGCGCTGCGGAAGAACGTGACCTGGAAGCCGACCGGCTTGCCGTCCGGCGTATTCAGCCAGCCGGTGACGTACCACCACTCGGTCTTGAAGTCGGGATGGGCACCGTAGTCGTTGGGGAAGCTCAGCGAGCCGCCCGGCGGCAACGGCGTGACGGTGGCGAACTGCGGGGCGGCGGCATACGCCGGCAGCGCCAGGGCGCAGGCGGCGATGGCCAGGCGCGCGGCGGCGCGGCGTAGCAGGTGCATCAACATTACCAGTCCTCCCTGACGGCGCGTATCGGCCCGCCGGACAGCGCCTGGCGACCGGCCAGCAGCGCGGTGAGCGCGGCCGCGCCCAGCAGCAGCCCGGCCACGGTGGTCAGCAGCGGCCAGGGCATGTGCAGCTGCATGGTCCAGTGGAAGGACTGCGGATTGACGACAAAAACCAATATCAGGCTGATCACCCAGCCCAGTACAAAGCCGGTGGCGATGCCGAGCGCCGTCAGCGAACCGCCTTCGATGGCGAGGATGGCCAGCACTTGCCGGCGCGTGACGCCGACGTGGCGCAGCATGCCGAATTCCTTGGCGCGCGCCAGCGTTTGCGCGGAGAAGGTGGCGGCCACGCCAAACAGGCCGATGACGATGGCGATGGCTTCCAGCAGATAGGTGATGGCGAAGCTGCGGTCAAATATCTTCATGCTCATGGCGCGGATCTGGGATGGCTCGCTGGCGTCCAGCGCGGCGGCGAAGGGCAGCTGTTTCAGTGCCTGCAGCGTGTCCTCGGCGCGGCTGCCTGGCTTGAGCGTCAGCGACACGCCGCTGGCTTCCTGTTCGCCGGTGATGGCGCGGTAGTCACTCAGGCGCATCTGGATGGTGCCAGTGGGGCGGGCGTAGTCGCGCCACACGCCGGCCACTGTGAAGGCATGCGGCGCGCCGGCCAGGGGCAGTTCGATGCGCTGGCCGACCTTCATGCCGTACAGGTCGACCATGGCTTCGGACACCCAGACCGGCGGCGGCCCGCCCGGCGCCGGCGTTTGCGTGTCGCCGACGATGGCCAGCGTGCGGCCGGGATTGGCGGCATCCACGGTGCGCGCCATCAACGTCACGGGCGGCCGGCCGGGTGCCAGCGCGATCGAACGCGTGGCGAGGAAGTCGGCGTGCTCGACGCCGGGCAGGGCGGCGATGGCGGCTTGTTCCTGCGGCTTCAGGCCGGCGGTGGCGCCGCCGCTGGCGGTGCTAATGTAGATATCGGCCGGCAGGACGTGCAGCAGCCAGTCGTCCAGCGAGACGCGGAAGCTGGCCACCATGATGGCCATGGCGACCATCAGGCTGAAACTGGACAGCACGCCACCCAGCGCGATGCCGGCCTGGCCGGAGGCGTTGGCGAGGCGCGACAGCGTGAGCGTCAGGACGGCCGAGGCGCGCGGTTTGTTGGCGGTGGCGGCGCTCCAGCGGTGGTGCGCGAAGCGGAACACGATGGCGGCGAGCCGCGGCATCAGCCCTATGGCGCCGATCAGCAGCAGGGCGATGGACAGGTAGCCGAACAGCGGCAGCTCGAATACCGGTGGCGCTTGCGACAGCAGCGCGGCCAGTGCCATGCAGGCCAGCGACGGCCATGCGCGCGACAGGCGGGCCATCGCTGCTTCCTCGGTGCCGGATTTGAGGGCGATGGCCGGCTTGGCGCGGGCGGCGTCCAGCGCCGGCGCGGCGCAGCCCAGCAGGGCGACAGCCACGCCGAGCACGAAGTAGATGGCGGCGGCGACCGGCGTGAATTGCACTTGCGGGCGCACGCCGGAGAAGAAGCCGGCGCCAAGGTCGGCGCCCATGAAGTGCAGCGCGGCGGCGGCCATGCCGTAGCCGGCGGCGATGCCGATAGCCGATCCGGCGATGCCGAGGCACAGTCCTTCGACCAGGATCTGGCGCAGCAGGTGTTTGCGGTCGAGTCCCAATACGCGCAGCAACGCGAACTGGCTGCGGCGGCGGATCACGGACAGCGCCTGCGTGGAAAAGACCAGGAAGGCGCCGGTGAACAGCGCCACCAGCGCCAGCACGGTGAGGTTGACGCGGTAGGCGCGGCTCATGCCTTCGTTGCGGCTGTTCTGTTCTTCGTCATTCGGCTGGTTGACGCGGAAGCGGCCGGGGTATTTGGCTTGCAACTGCTGTTCCAGCCGGGCTTTGAAGGCGTCGCGGTTGACGCCATCGCGCAGTTTGAGGTCGATGCGCGAGAGTTGGCCGAGTTTTTCAAAGCGCCATTGGGCGGCGCCGATGTCCATCACGGCGATGCGCTGGCCGGCGCGGGCGGCCGGCAGGGAGCCGGCGACGCGCAGTTTCACCTGGCCAGTGCCGACTTGCAGCGTAACCGTGCCGGCCTGCGCTTGCAGCCATTGCCGGGCGGCGGCGGACAGGAACAGGGCGTCGTCGGCGAGGGTGTCGTTGATATTGCCCTGGTCGGGCGTGCCGACCAGGTCCGGCGAGATGAAGCTGGCGCGGAAGGCGTCGGTGCCGATGATTTTCAGCGCGGTGCGCTGGCCGGGGACGGAAGCGTCGAATTCCAGCACCGGCGAGGCGACAGTCACGCCGTCCTGTTGCGCCAGGACGGGGTAGATGGCTTCGTCGAAGAACGGCTCGGTGCCGCGCACCTGGATGTCGGCCATGCCGGACAGGCTTTTGACGGCGGCGGAGAATTCATTGAAGGCGGCGGCGTTGATCAGGTGGATGGCGAAGCCGAGCGAGATGCCGACGGCGATCGCCGCAATCGCCACCAGCGCCCGCACCGGATGCGCGCGCCATTCGCCCAGCAGCAGCCAGCGCGACAGCCGCCGCATCGATGCGGCCGACGGAGGGGCGGCGGCCGGCGCGGCGGCGGGACCGGACGGTTGGCCGGTTGCGGGATCGGGCGGGTGGTGGGTCATCAGCGGGGACACTCCAGTGCCATCGCTTCGCCGGCACGATGGGCGCGCAGGCGGGCGGCTTCGGTAGCCTGGCCGGTGGCGCGGCGGGCGTCTTCGTCGGCCCAGCGTTTGTTGAGTTTGAGCTTGTCGCACTTCTTGCGCTGGACGGCGGCCGCCTGCGACGCCCGCGCCGCATCGCGTTCGTCCCGCTCCTCGCGCTTGAGCCGTGCCTTTTCCAGCGCATCCGCCTGCTTCTGCTGGCGGCGCAACGTTCCCGCCGCGGCGGCATCGCGCGGTGGCGCGGTTGGCGTCTCCAGCGTCGCGGCCTGCGCGCCGGCCGGGCAGGGCGTATCGCCGTAACTGGTCTTGCCATCCAACGTGCATTTGTGGACGGTTTGCGCGTACGCCACCACCGTGGCGGCCCACAGCACAACAACAATCAGCAGTTTCATGTCAGCCTCGGTCAAAGGATTTTCCCGGGATTCATGATACCCAGCGGGTCCAATGCCGCTTTGATGGCTCGCATCATAGTCAGTTCCACCGGCGACTTGTAGCGCGCCAGCTCATCGCGTTTCAGCGCCCCGATGCCATGTTCGGCCGAAATCGAACCGCCGAACGACATCACGCTGTCATGCACCACGCGGTTGACCTGCTCCTGATTGGCGAGGAACGCGTGGTTGGAAATGCCGGCCGGCGGCGCCACGTTGTAATGCAGGTTGCCGTCGCCCAGATGGCCGAAGCACACCAGCTGACAGCCCGGAAACGCCGCCTCCAGTTGCGGCCCGGTGGCGGCGATAAAGTCGGCGATGCGCGACACCGGCAGCGAAATGTCATGCTTGATGTTCTTGCCGGCCTTGGCCTGCGCCAGCGGGATATGCTCGCGCAGCTGCCACAGCCCGGCCGACTGCGCCACCGACGAAGCCACCACCGCATCCTCAACGACGCCACGCTCCAGCGCCGCGCCGATCGCCTGCTCCAGCAGCCCGACCGCATGCCGCTCGGATTCGCTGCTGCTCAACTCCAGCAGCACATACTGCGCATGCGGCGCGGCGAAGGGCTTGGGCAACTGCGGGAACTGCTGTGCCACCAGATCAAGACAGTAGCGCGACATCAGCTCGAAGCCGGTCAGGCTGGCGCCGCAATGGTCCTGCATCAGCACCAGCAATTGCAGCGCGGCGGCCGGCGAGGGTAATGCCGCCAGCGCGGTGATGCTGGCCTTCGGCTGCGGATACAGCTTGAGCACCGCGCCGGTGATGATGCCCAGCGTACCCTCGGCGCCGATGAACAGATCGCGCAAATCATAGCCGGTATTGTCCTTGCGCAGGCCGCGCAAGCCGCTCCAGATGTCGCCCTGCGGCGTGACGACCTCCAGGCCCAGGCACAACTCGCGCGTATTCCCGTAGCGCAGCACCGCCGTGCCGCCGGCGTTGGTGGAGAGATTGCCGCCGATGGTACAACTGCCTTCCGCCGCCAGCGACAGCGGAAATAGACAGCCCTCGGCGGCGGCGGCTTCCTGGATCTGCTGTAGGATGCAGCCCGCGTCCACCGTCATCGTGCGGTTGACCGGATCGACGTGGCGGATGCGGTTGAGCCGCGTCAGCGACAGCACCACCTGCGCGCCGCTGGCATCGGGCACGCTGCCCAGCACCAGACCGGTGTTGCCGCCCTGCGGCACCAGCGCCACGCGATGCGCCGCGCAAGCCCGCACCAGCGCCGCCACCTGCTCCACCGCGCCGGGACGCAGCACCGCCAGCGCTTTGCCGGTAAAGCGTCCGCGCCAGTCGGTGAGGAAGGGCGCCGTGTCGCATGGCGCGTCGAGCACGTACTCATCGCCTACGATGGCACGACATTGCGTGAGGAATGCCATCATTTGACCGTGTTGATCTTGACCTTGTCCAGCAGCTCGCGCGCCAGCTTTTTGGCGGCGCGCTTGTAGGGGCGCAGGTACAGCACCGCGCAGACAAAGTACACGCACACCACCGCCGCCTCGCCCCAGCCCAGCCACGACGAGACGTTTTCAGTGTCGCTCCAGCCGCGCACCACGCCCTCGGCGAAGTACAGCAGGATCATCATCGAGGTCCACTGCAGCGTGTAGATGTCGCGCTTCCAGACGCCGTACAGCGGCAGCAGCAGCGGCACGGCCTTCAGCACCAGCCACGAGCCACCCGGCTTCAGCGGCGCCAGCACCATCTCCCACAATACGCACAAGATGATCAACGCCACCAGGCTGCCGATGGCGCCGCGGTGAAAATACCTCTGCAGTGTGGTTTCCATGGCGTTTATCCGTTCAGTTTGACGGCCGTGTCGGCCAGCCGTTTGCCCAGCGCGATGGCCAACCGTTTCTCGTCCTCGGTGATGGCCTTTTTGCCATCGAGGCCGGCCCAGTGGCTGGCGCCGTACGGCGTGCCGCCGCTGGCGGTGGTCATCAGTTCGGGATGCGTGTAGGGCAGGCCGAGCACCATCAGGCCATGGTGGAACAGCGGGATCATCATCGACAGCAGCGTCGACTCCTGGCCGCCGTGCAGGCTGCCGGTGGAGGTGAACACGCAGGCCGGCTTGCCCGCCAGCGCGCCGGACAGCCACTGACTGGCGGTGCCGTCCCAGAAATACTTCATCGCCGCTGCCATGTTGCCGAAGCGGGTGGGCGAGCCGACCGCGATGCCGGCGCATTCCGCCAGGTCTTCCGGCTCGACATAGGGGGCGCCGTCGGCCGGTACGTCCGGCTCGGTGGCCTCGGTCACGGTGGACACCGCTGGCACCGTGCGCAGGCGCGCATCGCAGCCCGGCACGCTCTCGATGCCCTGGGCAATCAGCTCCGCCAGCTTGCGGGTGGCGCCGTGGCGGGAATAGTAGAGAACAAGAATAGTCAGATTAGGATGGTTCATCGGCGTTATTATAGGGCGCTTTAGCGGATGGCATCATTGCCACTGTTGTAATACGATAGCGCCCATGTACGAAAAATATCTCCGCCCCGTTTTCTTATACCTCTTCCGCAGCTGCCGCAGCGGCATCCAGACCGTCCGGTCGCTGTCCTGGCCCGAGGTGCGCGACCTGTTCCTGTTCGCGCGCCGGCGCCTGCAGGAAGAGAGCCTGCCGCAGGTGGCCGGCAGCCTGACCTTCACCACCGTGTTCGCGCTGGTGCCGCTGCTGACCATCGCGCTGGCGATTTTCACCACCTTCCCGATGTTTAACACCTTCCGCAGCTCGCTCGAAGCCTACTTCGTGCAGAGCGTGATGCCGAAGACAATCTCCAGCACCATCCTCAATTACCTGACGCTGTTCGCCTCCAAGGCCACGCGGCTGTCGGCGGTGGGCGCGGTAGCGCTGATCTTCACCTCGATCGCGATGATGAACCTGATCGAGCGGGTGTTCAACCGCATCTGGCGCGTGCGCGGCCAGCGCTCGTGGACCAAGCGGATACTCGTGTATTGGGCGCTGGTCACGCTGGGCCCTTTGTTCATCGGCGTGTCGCTGACGATGTCGTCGCAGGTGTTCATGGCCACCAGCGATCTGGTCGGCCATGTGCCGTTCCTTGGCGCGCTGATTTATACGGTGCTGTCGTTCGCGCTGACCATGGCCACCTTCACGCTGCTGTACGTGGCGGTGCCCAACCGCGACGTTGACTGGCACGACGCGGCCTGGGGCGGGCTGGTGGCCGGCCTGGCGTTTGAAATCGCCAAGCGCGGCTTCGCCATCTTCATCACGCAATTTCCGACCTATTCCAAGATTTACGGCGCGCTGGCGGCCATGCCGCTGTTCCTGCTGTGGGTGTACGTGTCGTGGATGATCACCCTGTTCGGCGCCTTGCTGACGGCCGCGCTGCCGGTGGTGAAATACGAGCGCTGGTGGCACGAGGCCCAGCCGGGCGGCGAGTTTGTCGACGCCATGGCGGTGCTGCGGGTCCTGTACGTGGCCTCGAAATGCGGCGATACGGCGCTGGTCAGCGCGGGCCAGATGCGCGAACGCACGCGCCTCGGCTTCGACGAAATGGACAATCTGCTGGAGCGCATGATGGCCGAGGGCTGGGTCGGCCGGGTGCCGGTGGCCACGCCGCCGCGCGTGCAGTGGGGCAAGCGGGTCAGCGACGGCGACAACTGGGTCATCCTGGCCAACACCGAGAAGCTGCTGCTGGCCGACGTCTACCGCCTGTTCGTGTTTGCCGGCATGCCGGTCAACGCCGGCGTGGTGGCGGACGGCGACGATGAGCGCGACCAGCAGGCCGCGCGCGAAGCGGCCCTGCTGGCGCGCGAGGTGGAAACCGCCGTGGAGGCGGGCCTGGGCAAGACCCTGGCCGCGCACTTCGGCCCTATCGACTGCCTATGAAAGCGGCGAGGGCGTCGCTGACGGCGTCCGGCTGTTCGGCCATCATCGCGTGGCCGGCGTCCAGCGTGACGGTTTGGGCGTGCGGCATGGCCTCCGTCAGACGGCGCGCGGCTTTGGGCGGCGTCATCACGTCGCTGGCGCCGAACAGGAACAGGGTGGGGCAGCGCACCGCGCGGGCGGCGGCTTCGCCATGGTCGTAGGCGTTGCAGGCGGCGAGGTCGGTGTGCAGCAGTTGCGCGGGATGGGCGGCCGCCAGGCGGCGCATCAGCTGGCGCAGCGGCTCGGTGTCCGCATGGCCGGGCGCGTGCGACCACTTGGTGACCATGTCGATGGCGCGCGATTCGTCGTTGCGGGCGGTGTCCAGCAGTGTGTCCGCGACTTTCATCGGGAAGGCAGCCCCCAGCAGCGCCAGGTGCGTGACGCGCTGCGGCGCCCTGGCGGCGGCTTCCAGCGCGATCAGGGCGCCCATGCTGTGGCCCGCCAGCGCGGCGTGCCGCACGCCGTCGGCGTCCAGTTTTGCCAGCAGCCAGTCGGCCATCGCGCCGATGCTGGTCAGCGCCGGGCCAGGCGTGGTGCCGTGTCCCGGCAGGTCGATGGCGTGGACGGCATGGTCCAGGTGGGCCAAATGGCGGCGTTGTGCGGCCCACACGGTATGGTCGTTGAGCGCGCCGTGGACAAGAACGATTGCAGGCTGCGGCATTGTCGGTCTCCGGTTTTTGCGGCTATCCTACAGTATTCCCCGGCAACGGTGGCATGTTGTGTTTTGCTTATCCGAAGCGCTGGCTTTTTTGCCGGGCATAGGCTACATTCGCAACAAGGCTCAGAACAATTAGAACTCCCATTCACAGAGCGCACATCAGCGAACAGGACGGCCCAACATGAAAGTCTCCGAAATTCTCCAGGTAAAAGGCTCCATCCTTTACACCATCTCCCCCGATCAACCCCTGGCGGACGCCGCCAACACCATGGCCGAGAAGGATATCGGTTCGCTGGTCGTCATGGAATTTGGCGATCTGGTGGGCATGCTGACCTTCCGCGAAGTGCTGCGCGCGTTGCACGACAATCAAGGCTCGGTGGGCGGCGGCACGGTACGCAAGCACATGGACGACGCGCCGATCACCGTGACCCCGGACACCGAGGTCAACGAAGTGCGCCGCATCATGCTGGAAAAACACGCGCGCTACCTGCCGGTGATGAATGCCAAGACCATACTGGGCGTGATCTCGTTCTACGACGTGGCCCGCGCGGTGCTGGAAGCGCAGAGCTTCGAGAACCGCATGCTGAAAGCCTACATCCGCGACTGGCCGGCCGAAGCAGAGCAAGCCGCCGATTAAACCCAAACCGGGGTCAGTGCCGACATTCGGACATTCGCTCGCACGCGAGCGAATGTCCGAATGTCGGCACTGACCCCGGTGTTTATCAGGCGGCGCCCTCCAAGGCGTCGTTGCTGAGCCAGCTGTCCAGCGCGCTGGCGGTCATGGGCCGGGCGAACAGGAAGCCCTGGGCCAGCGGGCAGCCGAGCGTTTGCAGGATTTGCGCCTGGCGTTCGTCTTCCACCCCTTCCGCGATCACCGCCAGGCCCAGGTTGCGGCCCAGCTGGATCACCATTTCCGCAATGCTGCTGCCGCGCGCCGAGCCAGTGATTTCGGTGACGAAGGCGCGGTCGATCTTCAGGCGGTCGATCTGCAGCCGTTGCAGGTAGGACAGCGACGAGAAGCCGGTGCCAAAGTCGTCAATCGCGATGCTGACGCCGGTCTGCTTGATCTGCCCCAGCATCTTGATCAGCAAATCCGGCTCTTCCATGGCCATCGATTCGGTGATTTCCAGCTCGATGTTCTGCGGCGGCGCGCCGGTGTCTTCCAGCGCGCGCTTCAGCATGTCGAGGAACAGCGGGTGGCGGAACTGCACCTGCGAGACGTTGATCGACATCATGAAATCGTGGTGGCCGGCCTTGCGCAGGTCGACCAGCTCGCGGCAGGCGGTGCGCATCACCCATTCGCCGAGGTCGATGATCAGGCCGGAATACTCGGCAATCGGGATGAAGCGGTCGGGCGAGATGAACTTGCCGTCCGGCGTCTGCCAGCGCAGCAGCGCCTCGGCGCCCACCGGCCGGCGCGTGGCCAGGTCGATCTGCGGCTGGTAGACCACGAACAGCTGGTTCTGGCCAAACGCCGTGCGCAGCGCGTGCATCATGCGCACCCGTTCGCGGATTTCCACCCCCATCGAGCGCGAGAAATAGAAGTGGCCGGCGCGCTGTTGCGATTTGGCGCGCTTCAGCGCGATGTCGGCGTCCTTCAGCGCGTCGGCGCCGCTGCCCTCGTGCTCATTCAGGCGCACCAGGCCCAGCGTGGCGGACAGCTGCACCTCCTGGCCGTCGATGTGGAAGCCGCGCTGGAACAGCGACAGTATGCGCGCCGGATTGACCTGGGCCGAATCGCCCAGCACGCAGAAAATGTCGCCGCCGATGCGGGCCACGGTGACGTTTTCGCCCAGCTCGGTCTGCAGCCGGCCGGCCACCGCCACCAGCAGCAGGTCGCCGAACTGGTGGCCAAGGGCGTCGTTGGTTTCGGCGAAGTGGTCGAGGTCGACCAGCGACAGCGTGGCCTCGTCGCGCGCCGGGCCGGCCAGCGTGGCGTCGAGGATTTCCACCAGCCGCGTGCGGTTGGGCAGCTTGGACAGCTGGTCGTAGAAGGCGGCGTTGTGCAGGTGCGTCACCAGTTCCACGTTGTCCAGGCCGACCGCGACGTTGCTGCAGAACACTTCCAGCAGGCGCTCGTCGATCTCGCTCGGCGCCCGTTTGACTTCCAGGAAGGCGACGAAGTCGCGGCTGGCCTTGCCGGCAAAGTACAGCACCACGTAATCCGGGCCGTAGACGTTGCGCCGCTGGGCCAGCGCCCGCTCCAGCGCGGCGTGGATGCGCGGGTCCTCGCGCACTGTCAGCGTGATGTTGTCGAGGTGGCGGAAGGTGCCGGCGGTGGCCATCACCATCAGCTCGTGGCAGCCGTCGTCGGGGCATTCCTGCACGCACAGCACACCGTTGGCCTCGCAGCCGAGCAGGTCGCCGATCTGCGTCAGCACGCCGGCGGCGAAGTTCTGCACGCCGTGCAGCGTCATCAGCTCGGTGCTGGCCTGGACGATCTGGTTCAGGCCGCGGCGGCTGTCGTTGATCTTGCGGATCTGCTCGTAGGAGCGGATGGCCGCCGTGACCGTGGTGAACAGCTTGATGCGGGTCAGCTCGGACTTGGTCTTGTAATCGTTGATGTCGAAATCGCGGATGGCGTCGATTTCCGGCGCGTAGCCGGGCTGGCCGGTGCGCAGGATGATGCGCACGTCGTGCAGCTTCAGCGTTTCGCGGATGTAACGCACCAGATGCAGGCCGGCGTCGTCCTGTTCCATCACCACGTCCAGCAGGATGACGGCGATTTCCTGCTCGTGCTTGAGCATCTCGCGCGCCTGGCCGGCGGAATAGGCGTGGACGAACTCCAGCGGACGGTGCTGCATGTCCAGGTTGCCGAGCGCAAAGGTGGTGGTCGAATGGACGTCTTCGTCATCATCGATGATCATCACGCGCCACACGTTGCGCGCGCCCGGGGTCGCGGGGGCAGCCGGATGTTCTTCTAAGAATACCAAATCGTCTTGATCATCCTTGGACTGCTCAAGGGGGGTGACCGGTGCGGGCATGTGTAGCTTCTCCAAGATTACTCGGTGTTCTTTGCGTTCAAGTATATAGCGGATTGTCAAAAAGAATGCAGTTTTCCGGCGCTTTCGGCGATGGCGCGTGCGCCGGCGTCCAGGCCGTGTACAACTTACAGCATACTTGTATCAAAAGAATGATATTTTACCAAGCTAAAATTGCTTTGTGGAAATTATTATTGAGGCGGCCCGCCACGGGGCGCTGGCTGGTAGAATAAGGAACTTTCCCCCTTTTTCCGAAGATTCTTTTCCTATGTCCGGCAATACTTTTGGCAAATTGTTCTCTGTAACCACTTTTGGCGAGTCCCACGGTCCTGCGATTGGTTGTGTGATCGATGGCTGTCCGCCCGGGTTGCCGTTGTCGGAAGCCGACATTCAGCCGGAACTGGACCGCCGCAAGCCCGGCACCTCGCGCCACGTCACCCAGCGCCAGGAGTCGGACACGGTGGAGATTCTGTCGGGCGTGTACGAGGGCGTGACCACCGGCACGCCGATCGCGCTGCTGATCCGCAACGAGGACCAGCGCAGCAAGGACTATGGCAACATCGCCGACACTTTCCGTCCCGGCCACGCCGATTACACCTACTGGCACAAATACGGCGTGCGCGATCCGCGCGGCGGCGGCCGCTCGTCGGCGCGCCTGACCGCGCCCGTCGTCGGCGCGGCGGCGATCGCCAAGAAGTGGCTGCACCAGCAGTACGGCACGGTGTTCAGGGGCTGCATGAGCCAGCTGGGCGAGATCGCGGTGCCGTTCCAGGACTTCCAGCACGTGCCGGACAACCCGTTCTTCGCCGCCACCGGCGACGCCGCCGTCATCGCGCGCATGGAGGCCTACATGGACGAGCTGCGCAAGGCCGGCGATTCGATCGGCGCGCGCATCGACGTGGTGGCGCAAAACATCCCGGTCGGCCTCGGCCAGCCGATCTACGACAAGCTGGACGCCGACATCGCTTATGCCATGATGGGCATTAACGCCGTCAAGGGCGTGGAGATCGGCGCCGGCTTCCGGTCGGTGGCGCAGAAGGGCACCGAGCATGGCGACCCGCTGACGCCGCAGGGCTTCGTCGGCAATAACGCCGGCGGCGTGCTGGGCGGCCTGTCGACCGGCCAGGACATCACGGTGTCGATCGCCATCAAGCCGACGTCGTCGATCCGCACGCCGCGGCCGTCGATCGACAAGGCCGGCAATCCGGTGATGGTGGAGACGTTCGGCCGCCACGACCCGTGCGTGGGCATCCGCGCCACGCCGATCGCCGAGGCGATGCTGGCGCTGGTGCTGATCGATCACGCGCTGATGCACCGCGCCCAGTGCGGCGACGTGAAAGTGTCGACGCCAAACATCGCGCTGTAATTGGTTCCCCCACAAGCGCCCGGTTTCGCTGTCTTCCTCTTCTGCTATTACGCCCACGCGGGCACCTGGTCGACCTACGCGACGCTGTTCTTTGCCGACAAGGGCATGACGGTTGCGCAGATCGGCGTGCTGATGTCGATGATCCAGGTGCTGCGCATCGTCGGTCCCAATGTGTGGGGCTATGTGGCCGATCATTACGACCGCCGCGTGCTGGTGCTGCGCATGGCCGGCTTTGCGGCGCTGGCGGGCTTCTCAGGCTTTTTCTTCGGCGCTAGCTTTGGCCACTTCATGCTGGCCATGATCGTCCTCAATCTGTTCACCAGCGGGCAGGCGCCGATCTGCGAGGCGCTGATGCTGTCCGAGATGAAGGGCGACCTCAGTTACTATGGCCGCATCCGCATGTGGGGCTCGATCGGCTTTATCGTGTCGGTGACGCTGGCCTCGGTCGCGCTGGAGCATTACGGCATCGTCACGCTGCCGTGGATCGCGGCCGGGCTGCTGGTGGCCACCATCGCCGCCGCGTTCCGCCTGCGCGACGTGCCGCGCCGCGCGCACCGGGAGGCGCCGCCGCCGTTGCTGCCGCTGCTGCGGCGGCGCGAGGTGATCGCCTTCTTTGCCTCCACCGCGCTGATGGTGGCGGCGCATACCTCGCTGTACACCTTCTATTCGCTGTACCTGGAGCGCCACGGCTACAGCAAGACGCTGATCGGCGCCATGTGGTCGCTGGGCGTGCTGGCCGAGGTGAGCTTGTTCTATTTTCAGGCGTCGCTGTTCCGGCGCTGGGGCGCGATGCGGATGATGTATCTGGCGCTGGGCATCGGCGTGGTGCGCTTCGTGATGATCGGCGCCGGCTCGCGCGAGGTGTGGCTGCTGGTGGTGGCGCAGCTGATGCACGCGGCCACGTTCGCGCTGCATCACTCGTCGTCGGTGATGTCCTTGCAGCGCTGGTTTGCCGGGCCGTTGCAGGCGCGCGGCCAGGCGCTGTACATGAGCATCTCCTACGGCATCGGCGGCTCGCTGGGCGGCCTGTTCCTGGCGCAGTGGTGGGAGCGCGCGGGGGCGGAATCGGTCTATTACGTGGCGGCGGTGCTGGTGGCGCTGTCCGCGGTGGCGGCAACGCTCTCCTTCCGTTGGCAGCGCATCGACCGCCATTAATCCAGCGAGGCTTTGCAGCACCTCAATGCGGCCTGGCAGGGGCGGACGTAGACTGGGCGGATGTCTCATCCGACCGCTCACTATGACTCGCCCTGGAAAACCGCGCTGGCGCATGCTTTCCGCGCCTTCATGGCTTTTTTCTTCGCCGATCTTTGCGCGCAGATCGATTGGTCAAGACGTCCGCGCTCCCGCGACAAGGAGCTGGCGGGCATCGGCTTCGGCACAGGGCCCGGCGGACTGATCGTCGATAAGTTGGTGGAAGTGTTCCTGCTGGATGGCGGCGTGCAATGGGTGCTGATCCACATTGAAGTGCAGGCGCAGCGTGACGCGTTGTTCGCGCGGCGTGTACTCGACTACAACTACCGGATTTTCACCGAGTATCGGCAGCCTGTGGCCAGCCTGGTGTTGCTGGCCGACGATGATCCCCAATGGCGGCCTGAGGCTTTCCACAATCGGGTGCTGGGCACCGTGATGGGCATCTCGTTTGCGACTGCGAAACTGCTGGATTATGCTGGACAACAGGATGAGTTGCTGGCTTCGCACAATCCGTTCGCCTGGATCACGCTGGCGCATGTGCGTACGCAGCAAGCGCGGCGCGATCCGGACGCGATGTACGCCGCCAAGTGGCAACTGACCAAGCTACTGTATCAACATGGCTGGCGCAAGGAGCGCATAATTGTGCTGTTCAAGGTGATGAACTGGATGATGGTTTTGCCTCAGCCGTATCAGGAGCGCTACTGGCAAGCTGTTCTTCAGATGGAGAAGGAGCGCAAAATGGAATGGATCAGTCCGCTGGAACAGTCCTTTATCGACAAAGGGCGAGAGATAGGCCTGAAGCAAGGCTTGGAGCAAGGGCTGGAGCAAGGGCTGGAAAAGGGCCGTAAGGAAGGCGCGGCTTTGGTGCTGGAGCGGCAGTTCGCGCAGCGTTTTGGCCCCTTGTCGCAGACTACTCGCAAAAAGCTGGCGCGCGCGAGTGTCGAGCAGCTTGCGGCCTGGAGCGACGCGCTGCCGCAGGCGCAAACGCTCAAGCAGGTGTTTGGCTAAGGACGAACCCTCAGCGCGTCACCGCTTCCGGCGCCACGCCATGCCGGCGTTCGACGGCGCGGACCACCATGGCGCGCATGTCGTTCAGCAGCGAGAACTCGGTCTGGCTCAGCTGGATCGGCGGGAAGGATTCGTCCCAGTCGCCGTACAGGAAGCCGGCCGGCTGGCCATTGGCCGACAGCGGCAGGATCACGAAACTGCGCGCCTCCGCCAGCGAACTGCGCCACCACAGCGGCAGCTTGGCCGAGAACTTGGCGTCATGCGCGTTCTCGATGAAGATCACGCGGTCGCTGTTCAGCGCCGCATGGAATACGTTCGGCTCATAGGTATCGTCGAACACCATCGACGGCAGCAGCTCCTTCGTGCCCTCGCCGAAGCTGATCTTGGCCGCGTACTTGTTTTCCTTGCGGTTGCGTACAAACGCCACCGCGCGCGAGAAGTCCAGGCCCTTGTAGACCGTCTCCAGCGCGATCTGCACCATCTGGCCGGGGCTGGCGGTGTCCAGCACATCGCGCATGTCGGACAAGCCGCTCAGCAGGATCTTGTTGCCGGCCGCGCGCTGACGCGTCTTGGCCAGCGCCTTGGCGCGGCGCTCGGCCGGGCGCGACAGCGGCGCGATGGTCAGGTCGTTCGCCGCGATCACCTTGGCCTGCTCGATGGCGTGCTGCAGATTCGCCGCTTCCACGCCCAGCATGCCGGCGTAGCTCTCGGTCAGCTGGCGCACCTGCTCGGCGCCCTCCGCATCGTCGTGCCACAGCGATTCGGCGCAGCGCGCGGCCATGGTCGACAGGCCGGCGATCCAGTCGGACGGCGAAATCTCTTCGCCCGGCGCCAGCGGCGCCAGCGTGCGCATGCCGTTCAATAGCGACTTCGGCAACCCCCAGTGCACAGCTGCCGCGTGCCCGACTTCCTCCAGGCTCAGGCCCAGCAACTCCGGCGCCACCGCCTCCACCGAGCGCGCCGACTGGTCGGCCAGCCGCTGCAGCTCGTTCCAGCGCTCCGGCATGTAGAAGGTCAGCATCATGCGGCCCAGCGTGTGCAGCATCGAACACACCACGGCTTCCTCGCCATGGCGGCTCTCGGCGCTGTAGGCGATCTGCTGCGCCACCAGCCCGGCCAGCACCGCTTTTTCCATCTCGATGTGGGCGATGGTGGTGTCGGTGGAACCGGCCGCCAGTTCTTCAATCAGTTTCAGCCCCAGCGCCAGATGGCCGATGGCTTCCGTGCCCAGCACCAGCACCGCCTTCGACACCGTGTTCACATGCTGGCCAAACGCCGAGTACATGCCGCTGTTGGCCAGCCGCAGCACCTTCTGCGTCAGCACCGGGTCGGACAGCACGGTGCGGGTCATGTTGAATTCCTGCTCGTCCTCGCCGCGCATGGCGCCGAGGATGGCGGTGATGGCCTTGGCGAAGCCGGGCATGTCGCCGCGCCGGCGGGTGCAATCGCCCAGCTCGGACAGCGTCTTGTTGCCGAGCGCCGTACTGGCCTTGTAGCTGTTGTTCATGGATGCACCTGCCGCAGTTCGGCCGGCACCACCTTGGCGTGGATGCTTTCCTTCAGCGCCGCCAACGCCACGTTGGCGGCCATCGGCTTGCCGGTCAGGTAGCCTTGGATGTACTGGCAGCCGCGCTGCTCCAGGTACTGCAACTGCTCCTCGGTTTCCACGCCTTCCGCCACTACCGACAGGTCGAGGTGCTTGGCCAGGTCCAGCACGGCGTTGCAGATGGCGCCATCCTTCTGCGAGCCGGGCAGGTCGCGGATGAAGGTGCGGTCGATCTTCAGCACCGAGATCGGGAAGCGCTTCAGGTAGGCGAGAGAGGAATAGCCGGTGCCGAAATCGTCAATCGCGATGCGCGCCTTGCGTTCAGCCATTTTGGACAGGATGGACTCGGCATGCACCGGGTCGATCATCAGTGTGCCTTCTGTGATTTCTAACACCAATTGCTCACCAAGCAGGCCGGAGAAAGCGATCGCGTCATCCAGCACATCCAAGAATTTATCGTTGCGGAATTGTCGGGGACTGATATTAACAGAGATGTACAAACTGCGCTTGGCCACCTCCTCGAACTGCTTCAGCTGCACGCAGGCGGCCTTCAGCGCCCACGCCCCCAGCAGGTTGATCAGGCCATTGGTCTCGGCAATCGGGATGAAGCGCGCCGGCGGCACCATGCCCAGCGTCGGATGCTTCCAGCGCATCAGCGTCTCGAAGCCCTGGATCTCGCGCGTGTGGGCGTCGACGATGGGCTGGTAGTACAGCAGGAATTCGCCTTCGCGCACCGCCTGGAACATGGCCGCTTCCAGCGAGATGTCGTGCTGCGGCGGCCCGGCCAGTTCCTGGCTGTAGACCACCGCGCGCGCCTTGCCGGTTTCCTTGGCGCGCGACATGGCGGCGTCGGCCAGCGCCAGCAGGCGGATCTCGTCCTCGCCGTGCTGCGGATAGACCGACACGCCGACCGAGGCGCCGATGTAGATGGTGTGGGAGTCGATTTCAAACGGCGACTGCAGCGTGGCGATCAGGCGGCCGGTCACCAGCTTGATCTGCGCTTCGGTGGCGGTGCCGGGCAGGATGGCGACGAACTCGTCGCCGCCCACGCGCGCCAGCGTGTCGCTGTCGCGCAGAGTCTTGCGCAGGCGCTGCGCGGCCAGGCGCAGCAGGGCGTCGCCGATCGGGTGGCCGAGGCCGTCGTTGACCTTCTTGAAGCCGTCCAGGCCGATGGAGGCGACGGCAAAGCCCTGGCCCGAGCGGCGCGCGTGGGCGATCACCATGCGCATGCGGTCGGACAGCAGCAGGCGGTTGGGCAGCTCGGTCAGCGCGTCGTGCGTGGCCATGTGGCGCAGGCGTTCTTCGGTGGCGTGCTGCACCGTCATGTCGCGGCCGACCACCAGCAGCTCCGGCTCGCCGTTGGCGCCGGTGTAGCGGGAGACGCGCAGTTCGTGCCAGATTTCGATGTCGGCGGTCTTGATGCGCGCTTCCAGCAGGCGCGGGGCGCGTGTCTCCAGCACGGCCGCCAGCACCGGCGCCAGCAGCGGCTGGTCGGCGTCGGCCAGCAGCCTGACCAGCGCCATGCCCTCCAGCGGCGCGGCGTTGCCGATGCGGGCATGCGCGCGCTGGCTGGCAAACAGCAGCTGGCCGAGCGGGTTCAAGCGGAACACAACATCACCAGCCTCTTGCAAGAGGTCATCCAATTCATGACGCGGCTGGGGCAGAACACTGGTTGGCATCGCGAAGATCTATTCTTTCAATTTATGCATGTAACTGTTTGGTGGCGCAAATCTTGCAAAACCAGAACGCAATGTATCACCGATGCCCGTGAAATTACATGAAAAAAGACAACATTCATGCGACTTTTGAAGAAATCTGTTGAGTTCGTCCCCAAAACCGCTGTCCAGAGTGAAAAACCGCCTTAACGCAGCGCCCGATTGATGGCTGTTTGACAAAAGTAGCGGCTCTCGATGCGCAGCGCGTTGTCGAAGTCCACCCGCAGTCCCTCGACCATCGCGCACAGGATGGCTTCCGCCGCCGGATGGGGACCGCCGGCGCGCTGGCGCAGCTGGGCCGGCGCGGTCTGCAGCAGGGCCCGCAGCGGCGCGGAGTCGAGTTCGCCGCCGGGCAGCCGGTACTGGCGCGTCCGCCACGGCTGGCGCGCGGCGCCGCCCTGGACGGCGGCGGCCAGCCGCGCCAGTTCCGCCTCGTCGGCGGCGACGGCGTGCAGCAGCCCCGCCTGTTGTGCCATGCCGGCATCCAGCACGGCGCCTTCCAGCAGCAGCGGCATGGCCGCGCGCAAGCCGGCCAGGCGCACGGCGCGGGCGATTTCGCCGCCCACCGGCGCCAATCCCTGCCGCACTTGCGGCAGGCTGAGGCGCACGTCGCGCTGGCCGATGCGGCGGTGGCAGGCCAGCGCCAGCCCCAGCGCATGGCCGCTGACCTCTCCCGCCAGGGTGGCGATGACGGGCAGGCCAAGCGTTTCCAGCCGCTGCAGCAGCGCGTTGTAGGCGTCCAGCATGTGCATGCAGTCGCCGGCCTGGGCGGGCGTCAGCGCCATCAGGTGTTCCAGCTCGTGGCTGGTGGCGCCGGCTTCGGCATCAAAGCCGAGGATGACCGCCGACAGCTGGCCGCGCCGGGCCGCCAGCTGTTCCAGCAGCGCTGCCAGTTCGCGCTGGAACAGCCGGCTCAGCGGATTGATGGCGCGCGCGGCCAGCACCACGCTGACGACGGTGCCGTTGTGGCGGGTGGTGATCATGCTCACACCCGTTCGATGATGGTGGCCACGCCCATGCCGGCGCCGGTGCACAGCGCCGCCAGGCCGCGCCGCAGGCGCCGGTGGTCGAGCGCGTCAAGCAGCGTCGCCAGCAGCATGGCGCCGCCGGCGCCCAGCGGATCGCCCAGCGCGATGGCGCCGCCGTGGAGGTTGACCTTGTCGGCCGCGATCTCCAGTTCGCGCACGCAGCGCAGCACGGCGGCGGCGCAGGTTTCGCCGATTTCAAACAGGTCGATCTGGTGGACCGACAGCCCGGCGTGGCGCAGCGCCTTGCGCGCGGCCGCTGCGGCGCCGGCCAGCATCAGTGTCGGATCGCTGCCGGTCACGGCCGCCGCGACGATGCGGGCGCGCGGCGCGATGCCCAGCCGCGCCCCGGCCGCCGCGTTGCCGATCAGGGCCAGCGCGGCGCCATCGGCGGCGCAGGCGGTGTTGCCGCTCGTGTGCAGATGGCGGATCTGCCGCAGTTGCGGGTGGCGGGCCAACGCCACGCTGTCGAAGCCGGCCGATTCCGGCGTGTCGAAGGCGGGCCGCAGGCCGGCCAGCGCCGCGATGCTGGTGGCGGGCTTCAGGCATTCGTCGTGGTCCAGGATCAGCACGCCGTTCTGGTCGCGCACCGGCACCAGGGCGGCACAGCTGGCAGCGGCCGCCAGTTGCTGCGAGCGCAGCGCCCAGCCGTCCAACTGCTCGCGCGGGTAGCCATCAAGCGTGGCCAGCAGATCGGCGCTGACGCCGGCCGGCACATAGCCGGTGCGCAAACTGGTGGCCGGGTCCAGCGACCAGGCGCCGCCGTCCGCGCCCGGCGCCACGCGCGACATCGATTCGACGCCGCCGGCCACCACCAGGTCTTCCCAGCCGGAGCGGACTTTCTGCGCGGCCAGGTTGATCGCGTCCAGCCCGCCGCCGCCGAAGCGGTGCAGCTGGACGCCGGCCGCTTTCCAGTCCCAGCCGGCGGCCAGCGCGGCGATGCGCGCCAGGTCGGCGCCCTGGTCGCCCACCGGGGTGGCGCAGCCGAGCAGCACGTCGTCGACGAGCGCGGTATCGAGCTGGTGGCGCTCGCGCAGCTCGCGCATCAGCCCGGTGACCAGCGCGATCGGCTTGACGCTGTGCAGGCTGCCCTCCGGCGTGCCGCGTCCGCAGGGCGTTCGCAACGCCTCGTAAAGATAGGCCTCGCTCATGGAAACTCCTTTTGAGTATGCTAGTCTGAGCATTGTTCAAGAAAACTTCCAACAACGATTTGAACGGAGACAAAATGCAGCCTTTCGAGACCCACGAAGTGCGCAATACTGTTGCGCCGTTTGAGAACATCAACCTGTTCGCGGCCGATCCGGCGCTGCAGGAAGCGCTGGTGCGCGAGGGCGGCGCGGACGCGGTCGCCTCGCTGCAGGCGCTGGGCGCCGAGTTGGGCCGGGCGGACACGCTGGACCTGGCGCGGCTGGCCAACCTCTACGGCCCCAGCCTGCATAATTTCGACCGCGCAGGACGCCGCATTGACGAGGTGGAATTCCATCCGGCCTGGCACCGGCTGATGGAACTGCTGATCAGCCACGGCGCGCACGCGTCGCCATGGCAGGGCGGCGCCGGTGCCCAGGTGGCGCGCGCGGCCCGCTACCTGCTGTTCGGCCAGGTGGAAAACGGTTCGCAGTGCCCGGTGACCATGACGTATGCCTCGGTGCCGGCGCTCAGGCAAGCGCCGCGCATCGCGCTGAAATGGCTGCCGAAAATCCTCTCCAACGCATACGATCCGCGCTCGCTGCCGATCGAGCAGAAGCACGGCGCGCTGATCGGCATGGGCATGACCGAGAAGCAGGGCGGGTCGGACGTGCGCACCAATACCACCCGCGCCGCGCCGGTGCCGCCGTCGGAGGCGCGCGCGCTGTTCGGCGAGGAGGGCGAGGAGGTGTTCCGCATCGTCGGCCACAAGTGGTTTTTCTCGGCGCCGCAAAGCGATGCCCACCTGATCCTGGCGCA
Source organism: Duganella sp. 1224 (assembly GCF_013408245.1). Lineage (GTDB taxonomy): Bacteria > Pseudomonadota > Gammaproteobacteria > Burkholderiales > Burkholderiaceae_D > Rugamonas. The sequence goes on along the minus strand of NZ_JACBYS010000001.1, from coordinate 1,705,266 downwards.
GACTGACAGCGAAGGCAGCGCCGGCCTGTCGTGCTTCTTCCTGCCGCGCTACCTGCCCAATGGCGAGCGCAACGCCATCCGCGTGCAGCGCCTCAAGGACAAGGTCGGCAACCGCTCGAACGCGTCGTCGGAAGTGGAGTTCACCGGCGCCTACGGCTGGCTGATCGGCAAGGCCGGGCGCGGCATCCCGACCATCCTGGAAATGGGCAGCCACACCCGGCTCGATTGCGTGCTCGGTAGTGCCGGCGCGATGCGGGCGGCGCTGACCCATGCGCTGCACCACGCGCGTCGCCGCGTGGCGTTCGGCCGCCCGCTGGCCGAGCAGCCGCTGATGCAAAACGTGTTGGCCGACCTGGCGCTGGAATCCGAGGCCGCCACCGTGTTCGCCATGCGGCTGGCGCGCTGCTTCGACGAGTCCGCCGACCCGGCGCAGGCCATGCTGGCGCGGGTGCTGACGCCGGCCGGCAAATACTGGATCTGCAAGCGCGGCCCGGCCTTCGGCGCCGAGGCGATGGAGGTGATCGGCGGCAGCGGCTATGTCGAGGACGGTCCGCTGGCGCGCCTGTACCGCGAACTGCCGGTGAATTCGATCTGGGAGGGCTCGGGCAACGTGATGTGCCTGGACCTGCTGCGCGCGTTGAGCAAGTCCCCGGAAGCGCTGGAGGCGCTGGCGGCCGAGCTGGCCAAGGCCGGCAACAGCGATACCTTCTTCGTCGCCTACCGCAGCACCTTGCTGGCCGACCTGGCGCAACAGCAGCAGCCGGACGAGTTCGGCGCCCGCGTGCGCGCCGAGCGGGTGGTGCTGGCGGTGCAGGCGGCGCTGCTGCTGCGCCACGCGCCGGCATACGTGTCGTCGGCCTTCATCGCCTCGCGCCTGAAACGCGAGCCGGGCGGCGCCTACGGACGGCTGCCGTCGGGCGTGGACTGCGCGGCGATCCTGGCGCGGGCATTGGTGGAATAGGCGGCCGGGCTTGTATAATTCGGCTATAACTATCTGAACCAGAGCTACCCGATGAAACAAGATCCGCGTTTTCCTAACCTGTTCATTACCGACCATCCGCTGATCCAGCACAAACTGAGCCACATGCGCTCGAAGGATACGTCGACCCGCACCTTCCGCGACCTGCTCAAGGAAATCACGCTGCTGATGGGTTACGAAATCACGCGCGACCTGCCGCTGACCACGCGCACCATCGAAACCCCGCTGACCACCATCGACGCCCCGGTGATCGCCGGCCGCAAGCTGGCGGTGGTGCCCATCCTGCGCGCCGGCATCGGTATGAGCGACGGCCTGCTGGACCTGGTGCCGTCGGCCCGCGTTGGCCACATCGGCGTGTTCCGCGACCCGGAAACCCACCAGCCGGTGGAATACCTGGTGCGCCTGCCGGACACCGCCGAGCGCACCTTCATCCTGTGCGACCCGATGGTGGCGACCGGCAATTCGGCCGTGCACGCGGTGGACGTGCTGAAAAAACGCGGCGTCGGCGACGACCAGATCATCTTCCTGGCGCTGGTGGCGGCGCCGGAAGGCATCGAGGTGTTCCAGAAATCGCACCCGAACGTGAAGATCTACTGCGCCTCGCTGGACTCCCACCTGAACGACCACGCTTACATCGTGCCGGGCCTGGGCGACGCCGGCGACCGCATCTTCGGGACCAAATAAGATGGCGACGCCGGTCGATCCCGATTTCCGCGCCCGCCTGGCCGCGCTGAACGAAAAATTTGCCGCCACCGTGCCCGGCACGCTGGCCAAGATCCGCGCCGCGCTGGACGCATGCCTGGCCGACAGCGACCAGCCCGCGCAGGCCGCGCTGCACCAGTTGCACGAGGTGCTGCACGGCGTGGCGGGATCGGCCGGCACCTTTGGCTACGCCGTGTTTGGACAGGAGTCGCGCCGCGTCGAGCAGATGGTGCGCGCGGTGCTGGCCGGCAGTGCCGCCTGGCCGCCGGTGGTGCCGGAAGTGGAGAAATTGCTGGCCTGGGCGTTGCGCGACGCCAAGGCCGCTACCTTCGATTGAAACGTGCGCTTGATCTACCTCAAAACCTATACGATTTAGTTGTCTATAGTGACATTTACGGGCCCACGCGAGGGTTTTCTACCAAAAAATGCGGCGCAATGCATTTATTTTCGTGAAAACGTGCTTTTCTCTCGTAAATGGGTATAATGCGACATCGTTTAGATTCAAGAGTAGTACGGTTTGTATTTCTTGCCTCAAAAACGATATCACGGGCGCAAGCCCAAATTAACTGAAATAGGAATTGTAATGGCAACTGGTATCGTAAAATGGTTCAATGACTCGAAGGGTTTCGGCTTTATCACCCCTGACGAAGGCGGCGAAGATCTGTTCGCTCACTTCTCGGCGATTCAGTCGGCTGGCTTCAAGTCGCTGCAAGAGAACCAACGCGTTTCTTTCGAAGTAACTGCCGGCCCTAAAGGCAAGCAAGCTTCGAACATTCAGCCGCTGTAATACGCTGGATCTAACGATCAAGAAATCCTCGGTACCCGAGGATTTTTTTTTATCTGTTCACTTTGCGCCAGTAGTCCGGCTGGGCGTAGGTGTGGCGCAGGAAATCCACAAACGCGCGGATCCGTAGCGGCAAATGGCGGCGCTGCGCAAACACCGCGTAAATATCGTTGCCCGGCGCGGCGTAGCCGTCGAGCACCGTCTGCAGCTTGCCGGCTTCAATCGCGCTGCCCACTTCCCACATCGAACGCCACGCCAGGCCTTTGCCGGCCAGCGCCCATTCGTGCAGCACCTGGCCGTCGTTGCAGGCCATGTTGCCGTTCACCTTCAGCACCACGTTCTTGTCGCCTTCGCGGAAGGTCCAGCCGCGCTGGCTGCCCTCGCTGCTGATGGCCAGGCAGTTGTGTTTGGCCAGGTCGGCCAGCGTTTTCGGTTCGCCGTGGCGCTTGAGGTAGGCGGGCGCGCCCACCACCACGCGCTCGTTGTCGGCCAGCTTGACGCTGACCAGGTTGGAATCCGACAGGCTGGCGATGCGGATCGCCACATCGATGCCTTCGCCAACGATGTCGACCACGCGGTCGCTCATGTTCAGCGTGACCGTGACGTCGCGGTGCTCGGCCAGGAAGGAGGGCAGCAGCGGCGCCACGTGCTGGCGGCCGAAGCCGGCCGGCGCCGAGATCATCAGGTGGCCGGTGGCGTGCGCACTGCGCTCCGCCACGGCCGACTCCGCCTGCTCCAGCTCGGCCAGGATGCGCTGGCAATCTTCGAGGAAGGCGGCGCCCTCGTCAGTCAGCGCCAGCTTGCGCGTGGTGCGTTGCAGCAGCTTGACGCCCAGCCGCGCCTCCAGCGCATCCAGCCGGCGTCCGATCATGGCCGGCGCGATGCCCTCGGCGCGCGCTGCCGCCGACAAGCTGCCTCGTGCGACCACCTCGACAAAGGTGGAAATCTGCCTGAACTGCCCCATAAATTTTTGTCTCCGTCACTTTTTACAAAAACGCATAGATGAAGTGATTTTTAGTCTTGTTTGCATAACTATCGAGTGAATATACTTTATAAAAACACCGCATTGCAACAAGCTTATAATGACATCGATTCGTTAATATTTTTTTACGGAGACCAGCGTATGACCACCATCCCCCTGCCAGCAGGCATGCACATCACCGGCGACATCAAACCGGGCTACGAAACCATACTCACGCCGGACGCCCTGGCGCTGGTGGCCAAACTGAGCCGCGAATTTGAGGCGCGCCGCCAGCAATTGCTGGCCGTCCGTGTCGAGCGCGCCAAAAAGCTGGACGCCGGCGAGCGCCCCGACTTCCTGCCCGAAACCGCGCACATCCGCAGCGGCGACTGGAAGATCGCGCCGATTCCCAAGGCGCTGGAATGCCGCCGCGTGGAAATCACCGGTCCGGTCGAGCGCAAGATGGTGATCAACGCCCTGAACTCGGGCGCGGACAGCTACATGACCGACTTCGAGGACTCCAACACGCCCAACTGGGACAACCAGATCACCGGCCAGATCAACATGAAGGACGCCGTGCGCGGCACTATCGCGCTGGAACAGAACGGCAAGTCCTACAAGCTGAACGACAAGGTCGCCACGCTGGTGGTGCGTCCGCGCGGCTGGCACCTGGATGAGAAACACGTGCTGGTGGACGGCAAGCGCATCTCGGGCGGCATCTTCGACTTTGCCCTGTTCATGTTCCACAACGCCAAGGAACAACTGGCGCGCGGCGCCGGCCCGTACTTCTACCTGCCGAAAATGGAATCGCACCTGGAAGCGCGCCTGTGGAACGACATCTTCGTGATGACGCAGCAGGAACTGGGCCTGCCGCAAGGCACCATCAAGGCCACCGTGCTGATCGAAACCATCCTGGCCGCGTTCGAGATGGACGAAATCCTGTACGAGCTGCGCGAGCACAGCGCGGGCCTGAACGCGGGCCGCTGGGATTACATTTTCTCGTGCATCAAAAAGTTCAAGCTGGACAAGGACTTCTGCCTGGCCGACCGCGCCAAGGTGACGATGACCGCACCGTTCATGCGTGCCTACGCCTTGCTGCTGCTGAAGACCTGCCACAAGCGCAACGCGCCGGCCATCGGCGGCATGGCCGCGCTGATCCCGATCAAGAACGATCCGGAGAAAAACGAGATTGCCATGGGCGGCGTGCGCAACGACAAGGCGCGCGACGCCACCGACGGCTACGACGGCGGCTGGGTCGCGCACCCGGGCCTGGTCGACCTGGCGATGGCCGAATTCAAGAAGGTGCTGGGCGATAAGCCGAACCAGATCGACAAGCAGCGGCCCGACGTGGACGTGAGCGCCGCGCAGCTGCTGGACTTCAAGCCGGAAACGCCGATCACCGAGGCCGGCCTGCGCTACAACATCAACGTCGGCATCCACTACCTGGGCGCCTGGCTGACCGGCAACGGCTGTGTGCCGATCCACAATCTGATGGAAGACGCGGCCACGGCGGAAATCAGCCGCTCGCAAGTGTGGCAGTGGATCCGCTCGGACAAGGGCGTGCTGGACGATGGCCGCAAGGTCACCGCCGACATGGTGCGCGCGATGATTCCGGAGGAGCTGGCTAAGGTGCAGGCCGCCGCGCCCGGCGGCGACGGCCCGACCTACCCACGGGCGGCGCAAATCTTCGAGCAGATGTCGACCTCGGCGGCGTTTGAGGAATTCCTCACGCTGCCGCTGTACGAAGAAATCTAAGCCTTAGAAGTCGTTCTTCCACAAGCGCAGCGCGGTGAAGGTCGCCAGCGGCGTATCGATGCGATCGAGACGCCCGGCCTTCACCAGTTGCTCGGCTATCGCCGGCTCGCGATAACGCAGGAACGGGTTGGTGGCCTTTTCGATGCCGATGGTGCTGGGCACGGTCGGCACATCGTGCTCGCGCTTGTCGGTTTCCACCTTGACGCGCTCCTGCAGCGCCACATTGTCCGGCTCCACCACGCGCGCGAAGCGCAGGTTGGACAGCGTGTACTCGTGCGCGCAATACACCAGCGTGGCATCCGGCAGCGCCGCCAGCTTGCCCAGCGAACTGATCATCTGCGCCGGCGTCCCTTCGAACAGCCGGCCGCAGCCGCCGGCAAACAGCGTATCGCCGCAGAACAGCCAGGTTGGCGCATCGTCGGCCGCCTCGCGCACGTAGGCGATATGGCCCATCGTGTGGCCGGGCACATCCAGCACCGACAGTTTGAGCGCCAGGCCCGGCACATCGATGATCTTGCCTTCGCCCACCGGCAAGGTGACGGCGGCGATGGTCTCGTTGCGCGGACCGAAAACGGGAACCTGATAATGCTGTAATAATTCAGGAACGCCGCCAATATGGTCAGCATGGTGATGGGTGAGTAGAATGGCGGTGAGCTTGAGCCCGTGAGCCTTGAGCGCCGCCAGGATCGGTTTGGCGTCGCCGGGGTCGACTACCGCGGCATGTGTGCCATCATGTATCAACCACAGATAATTGTCGCGGAATGCGGGAACCGTTAGAACACTGAGAGCTTGAGTAGAAGATATGGTCATTGGATTGCTAAAGGCTAAGCATGGATAAGGCGGGGTCGGAGAAATCCATTATAGCGCTGGAAGGCTGGCTGCAAACGCCCGCAGGTGTGTACATGCGTGCGTGGGAACAAAGCTGTCTCGATAATTTAACAGCGGATATCTTCGGCTACAACGCGGTGCAGATCGGCATGCCGCAAATCGACGCCCTGGCCGCCAGCCGCATGCCCTACAAACTGCTGGCCGACCGCAAGCCGCGCGCCGCGCAACCGCCGCTGCGCGCGGTCGACCTCACGCTCGACTACACCGAACTGCCGTTCGCCTCGCAAAGCCTGGACCTGGTCGTGCTGCCGCACGTGCTGGAGTTCTCCACCGACCCGCACCAGGTGCTGCGCGAGGTCGAGCGGGTGCTGATCCCGGAAGGGCAGGTGATCATCTGCGGCTTCAATCCGGCCAGCCTGTGGGGCGCGCGCCATGTGCTGCGGCGCGTCGGCGGCACCTCCTTCCTGCCGCGCACCGAGGAGCTGATCTCTATGCCGCGCATGAAAGACTGGTTAAAATTGCTGAATATGAGCGCCAGCCAGAGCCACTTCGGCTGCTATGCGCCGGCCTGCCGCACAGAAAAATGGCTCAACCGCTACGCCTTCATGGATAATGCCGGCTCGCGCTGGTGGCCGTACCTCGGCGGCGTCTACATCATACAAGCAGTCAAGCGCGTCAAGGGCATGCGCTTGATCGGTCCGGCATGGACCAGAAAAACGGCAACCGCCCCGGCGGTGGTGCCGGTCACAAACAAACAACGGGAACAGCAGGATGGATGATAAGGTTGAAATTTTTACCGACGGCGCATGCAAGGGCAACCCTGGCCTGGGCGGCTGGGGCGCGCTGCTGGTGGCCGGCAACGCCGAGAAGGAAATCTTCGGCGGCGCGCGTGACACCACCAACAACCGCATGGAGCTGCAGGCGGTGATCGAAGCGCTGAGCGCGCTCAAGCGGCCGTGCACGGTGGTGCTGCACACCGACAGCCAGTACGTGCAGAAGGGCATCAGCGAGTGGATCCACGGCTGGAAGGCGCGCGGCTGGAAAACCTCGACCAAGGAACCGGTCAAGAACGACGACCTGTGGAAGGCGCTCGACGCGGCGCAGCAAATGCACACCGTCGAGTGGCGCTGGGTGCGCGGCCACAATGGCCACCCGGGCAACGAGCGGGCCGACCTGCTGGCCAATCGCGGCGTGGAAGTGGCGCGCGGGCGCTGATATACTGCGCTCTGCAATTAATTTCGGACTACTATGCGCCAAATCGTACTCGATACGGAAACCACCGGTATCAACCCCAAGCTGGGCAACCGCATCCTGGAAATCGGCTGCGTCGAGCTGCTCGACCGCAAGCTGACGGGCAACAACCTGCACTTCTACATCAATCCGGAGCGCGAATCGGAAGAGGGCGCGCTGAACGTCCACGGCCTGACCACCGAGTTCCTGAGCGACAAGCCGAAGTTCCACGAGATCATCGACCAGCTGCGCGCGTACATCCAGGGCGCCGAAGTCATTATCCACAACGCGCCGTTCGACCTCGGCTTCCTGAACCACGAGTTCAAGCTGCTCAACCTGCCGGACTTCACCGACCACATCGGCGGCGTGATCGACACGCTGGTGCAGGCCAAGGAGCTCCATCCTGGCAAGCGCAACTCGCTGGACGCGCTGTGCGACCGTTACGGCATCTCCAACGCCCACCGCAAACTGCACGGCGCACTGCTGGACGCCGAGCTGCTGGCCGACGTCTACCTGGCCATGACCCGCGGCCAGAACAGCCTGGGCATGGACGTGGAAGAAGAGGTGGTGGACCTCAGCGCGGCGCTGGAACCGGTGGCCATGGCCGAGATCATCTTCCTGCCGGCGTCGCAAGAGGAGCTGGCCGCCCACGCCGACACGCTCGCCGGGCTGGACAAGGCAGTCAAAGGCCAGTGCATCTGGACCGCCTCGATGACGCCGCAAGTGGCGGCATAAAACAGCTCTTGCGCTTCTTGCGGGCAAGGTCTATAATGCTCGCACTCGACGGGAGGTTAGCTCAGGGGTAGAGCACTGCATTCACACTGCAGGGGTCGCAAGTTCGAAACTTGCACTTCCCACCAAGAATTCAAAGTGAAATCAATCACTTACATAGAAAGCCGATCTTTAAACAGATCGGCTTTTTTGTTGAGTGTAATTTTTCAGTGTAATTTACTTTTTCCCCACCAGCTGCGAAAGCTTGTCCAGCGCCTCTCGCTGCGTCGTTTGCACGTTCGCGTGGCCCAGGATTTTGCTGATGGTGTAGAGCCCCCCCACAGGCTGAGCGTGATACTCGCACACGAGTGGCGCAGGTCGTGGAAGTTCGCAGCGGAGATGCCAGTCTTCACCCGCACGCGGCGCCATGCCGACTACACTGTATGCAAAGTCACTGCATGTCGGCGCAACTGCTGCTGGCTTGAGGAGGATTCCTCGTTATTTATATACTGCTCATCATTATCGACTGAAATCGAGTTCAATTCAGCTTCTAAGGGAAGTAAAAGAAATTCCAGACAGCCGCGATACCGAACAAACAGTAGCAAGTGGCGGTTAGCAATGCGAACCAAACAGGTGGTGCAGTGAGCGATTGAGAGACAGGCTTTCCCCACTTCGCAGTTGATTTTAGGAATTCATTCGTAGACAACATGAAAATTAGCAAGGCGCAGCCAAGATGAAATAAAACGCTCGGATCAACCCCGACCTCAGATTGTCTCAATGCCACATATAGCTGATATGTTGCAATGGAGCGTATGACCAGTTTCACGAAAAAATAGAGAACCGGCTTAAATGATCGCATGTCTACGAACCCCCCTTATCTAAGACTAGCCATTTACCGACCGCTTAAATTCACAAAAAGTAACAATGCTCATAAAAACAACATTAAGGTCTAGAAAAGATTGAGTTTGAGTAGGGCATCCGCGCAAGGAGCCATCCCGAGTTCTGCTGGCTGCGCGTCGGATATGTGCGGCCTCATCATTCGCAAATAGCGTTCCATTGATCTTCGAACGTGCGACTCACTTTTTATCGAGCTGAAATCCGTTCACGGACTGCGTCCCTGAATCTTTCCAGCGCACTCAAGCTGATCACCTTGGCAATCCACTAACGTACACCGATGAGTTCGACTTTGGCTTAAGATGTGGAGTTATCCACGCGACAATCGTTGTTGCTGGCTACTTAACCCACTGAAAGGCAGGCGAACATGCCCTCATCGACACCGCGCGGCTCCATGCTGCTGCTGTTACCTATTGCTTTGATTTTGGCCGTGGCCGCCGCGCTGTTCGCGTGGGTGGGCGGCTGGCTTGGCGGCCACGGCCTCACGCCGCAGAACATGATGGACACCGCCGAGGCGTCCGGCAAGCAGCAGCCGGGCTTCCGGCGCGCGCACAGCAAGGGCATCTGCTTTGCCGGCACGTTTGCGCCGACCGCCGAGGCGGCGAAGTTGTCGACCGCGCGGGCGTTTTCGCAGCCGTCGATCGCGGTCATCGGCCGCTTTTCGGCCTCGTCCAACAATCCCTATGCGCCGGACGGCGCGTCGCCGGTGCGTGGCATGGCGGTGCAGATCAAGACGGATGATGGCCAGGAGTGGCGCGTCGCCATGAACAGTTTTCCGTTCTTTGCCTCGTCCACGCCGCAGGGATTCCAGGCGCTGAACGAGGCCGGCTTGCCCGATCCTGCCACCGGCAAGCCGGATCCGAGCAAGATGAAGGCGGTGCTGGCCGCGCATCCGGAGATCGCCACCTTCCTGGCCTGGGCCAAGAGCGCGCCCCGCTCGGATAGCCTGGGCAACACGCGCTTCAACGGCGTCAACGCCTTCCGCCTGACCGACGCGCAGGGCGGCCAGCGCATGGTGCGCTGGTCGATGCGGCCGCGCACGCCGTTCGCGGCGATGACCGCCGAGCAGGCCGCCGATCCCAACTTCCTGTCGCAGGACCTCAACATCCGCCTGGCCGCCGGCCCGCTGCTGTGGGACATGGTGGTGCAAATCGCCGCGCCCGGCGATCCGATCACCGATCCGTCGAAGGCCTGGCCGGACACGCGCCAGGAAGTGACCATCGCCACCCTCAGCATCCAGCGCGCCGAAGCGCAGGCCGACGGCCCGTGCCGCGACCTCAATTTCGACCCGCTGATCCTGCCGACCGGCATCGCCGCCAGCGACGATCCTATCCTGCACGCGCGCTCGGCGGCCTATTCGGTGTCGTTCAACCGCCGCGAACACGAAATCAGCCAAGGCAAATCCGCCTATCCGACCAGCCAGAACGGGAGCGCCCGATGAATCGTCCACGTCACTTCAACCTGCTCGCGCGCCTGCTGCACTGGACGATGGCGCTCGCCATTCTCGCCATGCTGTTCATTGGCGCCGCCATGGTGGTGTCGCTGCGCCACCGCGATGAATTGCTGGCGCTGCACCGGCCGCTCGGCATCGCCATTCTGCTGCTGGCCATCGTGCGCCTGATTAACCGGATCACCCGGCCGACGCCGCCGCTGCCGGCCGATCTGCCGCTGATCCAGCAATTCGCCGCGCACGCGTCGCACTGGCTGCTGTACGGCCTGATGCTGACCATGCCGCTGATCGGCTGGGCCATGCTGTCGGCCGGTGGCTACCCGATCCCGATGTTCGGCGGCGTGCACCTGCCGGCCATCCTGCCGCACAACCCGGCGGTGTATGGCTGGCTGCGGCCGCTGCACGGCCTGCTGGCCTATGTGCTGTTCCTGACGGTGCTGGCGCACTTGGGCGCGGCCCTGTATCACGCCTGGGTGCGGCGCGATGAGGTGTTCGGCCAGATGGCCAAGGGCGAGTAAGCGCGGCGCCCGGCCTGCGTTGACAGTGCCGGGCATGAAAGCCATAATGCTGCGCTGAAAATTGTATTTACAAAAGGAACATAATGAGTTTGCCGCAATACATCACGATCAACGGAACCTCGTACGCCTCGGAGAACCTGAACGAAGCCGCCAAGATGCAAGCCCTGAACGTGCAGGTGGTCGACGCCGAACTGGCCCGTCTGCAGCAGCAGGTGGCGATCGCCCAGACCGCCCGCAACACCTATGTTGCCGCGCTGATCGAGGCGGTCAAGGGCAAGGGCCAGGCCGCCGAGGCGGTGGAAAAGCCGAAAAAGCCGCGCGCTCCGCGCAAGCCTAAGGCGACTGCCGCGGCGTAATCGCTGGCTGGTCGGCGCGGTTGTCGCCGGCCAGCACTTCCACATCCTTGAAGGCTTCGGCGTCGCCGGCCATCATTTCCTCCAGCTCCAGGCGGCCCTTGCGCGCCAGCGAGGCCATCTTTTCCTGATCCTGCTGGTGCGGATAGACTTCCATCAGCGTTTTCAGGTTGTGGGTGCGGAACAGGTTGGTGGCCTGCGCCGCGCGCTCGGCGCTCACGCCCAGCTGTTCCAGCACCTTGCCGCCCAGCTGCAGCGCCGCTTCAAACGTCTCGCGCTCGATCAGCGTGACGCCGCGGTTCAACAGCTCGTAGTAATGGTTGACGTTGCGCGCCCGCGCCAGCAGCGTCAGCGACGGGTAGCGCTCGCGCACCGCGTCCACCAGCGCCAGGCTGTCGGCCACGTCGTCGATGGCAATCACCAGCGCCCGCGCCTTGCCGATGCCGGCTGCTTCCAGCAGGTCGATGCGGGTGGCGTCGCCGTAGAATACTTCCAGGCCGAACCGGCGCAGCAGCTCGATCTGGTCGGGATCGTGGTCGAGCACGGTCACGCCGATGCGGTTGGCGCTCAGCAGACGGCCGATGATCTGGCCGAAGCGGCCGAAGCCGGCGATGATGACCGGGTTCTCGACCTCGATCTTGTCGGCCTGGCGCTGTTTCTTCGCGGCGCGCAGATGCGGCGCCACCAGCCGGTCGTGCAGCAACAGCAGCAGCGGCGTGGCCACCATCGACAAAGTCACCACCATCACCAGCATGGCCGAGGTTTCCGGCGCCAGCACCTTGGTGTCGACTGCGGTGCCGAACACCACGAAGGCGAACTCGCCGCCCTGCGACATCAGCAGCGCGAAGAACAGCCGCTGGCTGCGCGGGATCTCGAACCAGTAGGCCATGCCATACAGCAGCGCGCCCTTGACCAGCAGCAGGCCGCAGGTCAGGCCGACGATCAGCAGCGGCTGGGCGCGCAGGATGCCGAAGTCGGCCGACATGCCGACCGCCATGAAGAACAGGCCGAGCAGCAGGCCCTTGAACGGTTCCAGGTCGCTCACCAGCTGGTGCCGGTATTCCGAGTCCGCCAGCAGCACGCCGGCGGCAAAGGTGCCCAGCGCCAGCGACAGGCCGACCCATTCCATCAGCAGGCAGATGCCGATGATCAGCAACAGCGCAAAGGCGGTGAACAGTTCGCGCAGCCCGGTGCGCGCGAGCAGCCGCATGATGGGGTTGACCAGGCAGCGGCCAAAGGCCATCAGCGTCATGAACACGGCGCCGATTTTGACCACGCGCAGCCAGCCGCCGCCGCCATGTTCGGCGGCCACGCCGGCCAGCAGCGGCACCAGTGCGATCATCGGGATGGCGGCGATGTCCTGCAGCAGCAGGATCGAGAAGCTGGCCGAGCCGGCGGGACTGGACAGCAGCTTGCGCTCGCCCAGCGTGGCCAGCACGATGGCGGTGGACGAGAGCGACAGCCCCAGGCCGGCCACCAGCGCGATTTTCCAGTCGACGCCACACGCCACGCCGATGCCGGCCAGCACGGCGCTGACCACCAGCACCTGCGCGCCGCCCCAGCCAAAGATCGGCCGCCGCAGCGCCCACAGTTTTTTCGGCTCCAGCTCCAGCCCGATCAGGAACAGCATCAGCACCACGCCGAATTCCGAGATGCTCAGCACATCCTCGACATTGCCGATCAGCTTCAGGCCCCATGGGCCGATGATGGCGCCGGCGATCAGGTAGCCCAGCACCGCGCCCATGCCGACGCGCTTGGCCAGCGGCACCAGCAGCACGGCGGCAACCAGGTAAAAGGTGGTATGCAGCAGAAAACCATGTTCCATGAGATGAGCGGAGGCGTTGACGATGAGCCCATTGTAGCCGACCGTCCAGCTCGCGCCCTCTCTCTTACAGGCTCATGATCTGTTGGCCCATGGCGATGCCGGAGTCGGTCATGCGGTAGCCGGCTTCGCGCTGCTGGTGCTGCCATTCGCGCAGGCTGGCGTCGATGCCGGCGTGGTCGTTGCGCAGCGCCAGGGCCAGCGCCAGCGCGTTGGCGGCGGCCTTGGCCGAGCCGCCGGCGGTGTGCGGTCGCGGGATGAAGGCGGCGTCGCCCAGCAGGATGGCGCGGCCAAACACCATCTGGTCCATCTGCAGGTCCTGGATGGTTTGCAGGAAGATGTCGTCGGTGGCCGCCATCAGCTCCTGGAAGGCCGGCGCCAGCATGGCGCGGCCGTCGGCGCGCAGGGCCTCGGTGTCGGCCTGCTTGGCGGTGCCCGGCGGCAGCGAGTAGCTGTGCTGGCGGCCGGCGCGGTCGAGCAGCAGCGCCGGCAGCGCGGCGGCGTCGACCTTGCGATACCAGACCCAGTTCCAGCGCCGTTCGCCCGGCCGCACCGAGCCATCCTCGCCGGGCACCATGTATTCCAGCAGCATGTGGCCCGGTCCCTGCTGGAAGGCGAACGTGCCTTCCAGCAGGGAGCGCGCGCGCTCGGACACGCGCCGCTCCGGCGCCAGCCCGCGCCAGGCGACGTAGCCGGCGTAGCGCGGCAGGCTGCCGGGCCGCAGCAGTGCGCGCAGCGTCGAGTGCGGGCCGTCGGCGCCCACCAGCAGGTCGCCCACCGCGCTGCGGCCGCTGGCGAAGAGGGCGCGCACCTTGCCGTGGCCCGGCTCGAAGCCGACGAACTCCTCGCCGCTGTGGATCTGGTCGGCGGGGATGGTGGCGCGCATCATGCTGTACAGCGTGCCCCATGAGGTTTGCGTCTGCGGCATGAAATTGCGGTAGACCACGGCGTCGTCGCGGTCCAGGTAGATGCGGTCGGCCGACGGCACGCCGATGGCGTCGGTGACGCGGATGCCGGCGAAGCGCAGCGCCGCCAGCACGTCCGGCTGCAGCACCAGGCCGCCGCCGCGGCTATCGAGTTCGTGCGGCGAACGCTCGATGATTTCGAAGGTCCAGCCGATGGCGCGCAGCGTCACCGCCGTGAACAGGCCGCCGAGCGAGCCGCCGATGATGATGGCGTGGCGCGGCGTGAACTGGCGTCCGACGTCATTCATGGTAGTCCAGTTCGCGCAGCATGCGGCCCAGCGATTCGGCCGTCTGGGCGCCGGCGATGCGGCGGCCCTCGATCAACAGTTGCGGCACGCTGTTGACGTCGCGCTCGCGCGCCTCGCGCAGCGCGGCGGCGACCAGCGTTTCGGCCGCCGCGCCGTGCATATAGGCCAGCGCCGCCTCGGCGTCGAAGCCCTGGGCGGCGGCCAGGTAGGCCAGCGCCTTGGCGTCACCGATGTTGACGCCGTGCTCAAAATAGGCGGCGAAGATGGCGTCGAACAGCCGCGCGCTTCTGGCGCCGTCGCCTTGCTGCTGGGCGTAGGCCATCAGCTTGTGCGCCAGCCGCGTGTTGGGCGTGAGCCCGATGCGCTCGTAGTGAAACGCCAGGTCCACCAGCCGGCCGGCCAGCGTCACATCCTCGTCCATGCTTTGCGAGCGCGCCCAGTTGCCGAACTTGGCGCTGCGGTAGGCGTGCCGGCTCATGCCCTCGGCCGGCATGCCGGGATTGAGTTCAAACGGCAGGTAGCGGATATTGGCGCGGACGTGGTCGCGCGCCAGCGCGGTCTTCAGGTGCTGGTGCCCGATCCAGCACCACGGACAGATGAAATCCGAGGTGATATCGATGTCGATCGATGTAGCCATGATTGCTCCGAGGGTCAGAAATTAGTGCATGCCGGCGGCACGCATCAGCCAGTGCAGCAGCGTGGCCACCACGCCCAGGGCCGCCACGCTGAGGGTCCAGATCAGGGCCATCCAGCCCAGCCGGCCCAGCCAGAGTCGCGTGCCCATCAGTGGTATCCCTCGCCGAGCTTGACCTTGCCGCGGAACACGTAGTACGAGAAGCACGAGTAGCCCAGCACAAACGGCAGGATGAACAGCGTGCCGACCAGTGCGAAGCCCTGGCTGGCCGGCGCTGACGCGGCGGCCCAGATCGACAGCGTGGGCGGCACGATGTTGGGCCAGATGCTGATGGCCAGGCCGGTGTAGCCAAGGAAGATCAGCCCCAGCGAGGCCAGGAACGGCCCGTGGTGCGGCGCCTCGCCGGCCAGGGAGCGCAGCAGCAGCGCCACGCCGACCACCACCAGCACCGGCACCGGCGCGAACCACAGCATGCCGGGCCAGCTGAACCAGCGCGCGGCCACGGCCGGATCGGCCAGCGGGGTCCAGATGCTGACCGCGACAATGGCGCACACCAGCAGCAGCGCCAGCGGCCGCGCGGTGGTCAGCATGCGCTTTTGCAGCGCGCCCTCGGTGCGGAAGATCAGCCAGGTGCAGCCCAGCAGCGAGTAGGCCACCATCACGCCCAGCCCGCACATGACGGGGAAGGGCCGCAGCCAGTCCAGCGCGCGGCCGGCGAACTCCGGCCCGGCCGGGGTGTTGGCGATGGCGATGCCGTCCACGTAGGCGCCCAGCGCCACGCCCTGGAAGAACGCCGCCGTCAGCGAACCGCCGATGAAGGCCTTGTCCCAGATGTGCCGCTCGTGGTCCAGCGCCTTGAAGCGGAATTCGAAGGCGATGCCGCGGAAGATCAGGCCCAGCAGCATGAAGATCAGCGGCAGGTACAGCGCGCTGAGCACGATGGCGTAGGCGCGCGGGAAAGCCGCGAACAGCGCCGCGCCGCCCAGCACCAGCCAGGTTTCGTTGCCGTCCCAGACCGGCGCCACGGTGTTCATCATGACGTCGCGCTCGTGGCGGTCCGGCACGAAGGGGTAGAGCATGCCGATGCCGAGGTCAAAGCCATCCATCACCACGTACATGAACACGCCGACGAAGATGATGACGGCCCACAGGCTGGAAAGATCGATACCCATTATTGTGCACTCCCGTTGGTGGAAATCTGGTCCGGCGCGGCCGACAGCGGCCGGCTCGGCGTGTGCGCCTGGCCGGGACCGCCGGCCGGCGCGTGCCGGTCGTCGAACGGCACCGGCCCGCCGCGCATCAGGCGGAAGATGTAGACGATGGCGACGCCGAACACGAAGGCGTACACCAGCACGAACAGCAGCAGCGACAGCGCCAGCGTGTCGACCGAGTGCGCCGACACCGCGTCGCGGGTGCGCAGCAGGCCGTACACCACCCACGGCTGGCGGCCGATCTCGGTGGTGTACCAGCCGGCCAGGATGGCGACCAGGCCGGCCGGCCCCATCAGCGTGGTGGCGCGCAGCAACCACGGCGCGCGGTACAGGGCGCCGCCGCGGCGCTGCCACAGGCCGCACAGCGCCAGCAGGATCATGGCCATGCCCAGCCCCACCATCACGCGGAAGGTGTAGAAGATGATGGTGGCGTTGGGCCGGTCCTCTTTCGGGAAGTCCTTCAGGCCCTTGATCTGGCCGCCCCAGGTGTGGGTCAGGATCCAGCTGCCGACGCGCGGGATGGCGATCTGGAAGTGGTTGCGCTCCTGCTCCATGTCGGGAATGGCGAACAGGATCAGCGGCAGCGGCTCGTCGCCCTCGTTCTGCCAGTGGCCCTCGACGCCGGCGATCTTGGCCGGCTGGTGCGCCAGCGTGTTGATGCCGTGGGCGTCGCCGATCAGCGCCTGCAGCGGCGCGGTTACCAGCAGCATCCACATCGCCATCGAGAACATGGTGCGCACCGCCGGCGTGTCGTTCTTGCGCAGCAGGTGCCAGGCGCCGCAGGCCGCCACCACCATGGCGGTGGCCAGGAAGGCGCCCACGCTCATGTGCAGCAGGCGGAACGGGAACGAGGGATTGAAGATGATCTGCAGCCAGTCGCCCGGCACCAGCACGCCGTTGACGATCTGGTAACCTTGCGGCGTCTGCATGAAGCTGTTGGAGGCGAGGATCCAGGTGGTGGAGATCAGCGTGCCGATCGCCACCATGGCGCTGGCGAAGGCGTGCAGGCCGGGGCCGACGCGGTTCCAGCCGAACAGCATCACGCCAAGGAAGCCGGCTTCAAGGAAGAAGGCGGTCAGCACCTCGTAGGTCAGCAGCGGGCCGGTGATGCCGCCGGCGAACTGCGAGAAAAAG
This sequence comes from Duganella sp. 1224, assembly GCF_013408245.1. GTDB lineage: Bacteria > Pseudomonadota > Gammaproteobacteria > Burkholderiales > Burkholderiaceae_D > Rugamonas. The sequence goes on along the minus strand of NZ_JACBYS010000001.1, from coordinate 1,688,087 downwards.
CTCCAGTTGGTACCGAACTGGTAGGCCAGCACGATGCCGGACACCACGCCGATGCCGAAGTTGACGGCAAAGATCTTCAGCCAGAAGTGGTACAGGTCGCGGTAGACCTCGCGTTTGGTGCGCAGCCAGCACAGTTCCAGCACCGTCAGGTAGCTGGCCAGGCCGATCGACAGGGCCGGAAAGATGATGTGGAAGGACACCGTAAAGCCGAACTGCACGCGGGCCAGATCCAGGGCGGTGAAACCGAGCATGTATATTCTCCCGATGATGGAGGGCGGGCGGCGGGCGTCCGTTACGCCCTGCCGCACGATCAACCTCCATCATAGTGAGGTATGATGCGCTGCGAAATTCGCATACGGTAGGCTTGCTGCTCTGACCTTTGGTGCGTGTGGCCCTCCCCGGAGTCGGGGGAGGCGTGCCCATGCCATTGGGATAGGCCATCTGGCGGTGGAGGCGGGCGGCGGCCTGCCCCTAGACTACAGCCCTGTCCATTTTTGGAATTCTTCCCCATGAACGATGCCGCCTATGCCATCCTCGCGGCCGGCGCCGGCGCCATGCTCGGCCCGCCGTTGCGCTACGGCTTGAGCCTGCCGCAGAGCCGCGATGTGGCGCAGATCGCCGTCAACGCGCTGCTGGTCAACCTGGTGGCCGCCTATTTCGTCGGCGCTGCCGCCGGCGTGTTTGACGTGCTGAACCTGCCGCCGCCGTGGAAACTGCTGTTCATCGCCGTGCTGTCGGCCGTGCTGTCGGCGTTTTCGACCTTTTCCGCCGAGCTGCTGGCGCGGCTGCGCGAACGGCGGCTGGGCTGGTCGTCCCTGCTGCTGTTGCTGCATGTCGCCGGTTCGCTGGTGATGACGGTGGCCGGCATCGCCAGCGTGTCGCTGCTGCACGGACCGGGGACGAATTGACAAAACTGCGCAAAATTGCGCTGCGCTGAGCAGTAATGCCAATATAATCAGAGGTTTGTAACGTTACTACATTATTCTATGCCCGCTCGGCCCCGGTTTTTGTTTCCTCTGCGGTACCTGTTGATCATGCTCACCGCGATCGGGCTGCTGCCGCTGGCGTTGCTGGGGGCGTGGAGCATCCACACCGTCAGCGACTATCAGCAGCGCGACCAGGAGCGGCTGCTGCTGGACCTGGCGCGCGCCGTCGCCACCGCGGTTGACGCCGAACTGGATGGCGTGGTGTCGACGCTGACCAGCCTGGGGCACGCGCCGGCGCTGCACAGCGGCGACCTGCGCGGCTTTTACGACGTCGCCAGCACGGTGGCCAAGGGCCAGCCGGAATGGCTGGGGATCATCCTGACCGACGACAGCGGCAAGGTGCTGTTGCGCACCATGGACGATTTTGGCGCCGCGCCATCGACGCCGGTGGTCGATCCGGCCAGCCTGCGCCAGGTGCTGACCACGCGCCGGCCGGTGGCCGGCCATGTCGCCCGCGGCCCGCGCGGGCGTGCCGCCTTCCCGGTGCGGGTGCCGCTGACCGCGGCCGATGGCAAGCGTTACACGCTGACGGCAGTGATCCTGCCGGACCGCATGGTGCGGCTGATCGAGCGCCAGCAGGCGCCCGGCGGCGCGGTCACCGCCATCCGCGACGGCGCGCTGTCGGTGGTGGCGCGCTCGCAGAACCAGGACAGCGCGGTCGGCAAGACCCCCAGTCCGTCGCTGGTGCGGCTGATGCGCGACAACGGCGCCGAAGGCGTGGGCCAGGCCGTCACCAGCGAAGGACAGGAGATGACGGCCGCCTACACCACGATGTCACATTACGGCTGGGCGACGGTGGTGGCGCGGCCGGCGGAACAGCGCCACGCCGGCGCGTTCCAGAGCCTGGGCACCTACGGCGCCGGCATCGTGGCGTCGCTGCTGCTGTGCATCGGTCTGGCCTCGCTGCTGTCGCGCCGCCTGGTCGCCGCCATCCACGCGCTGCAGCAGGGCGCGGCGGCGCTGGGCTCGGGCGCGCCGCTGGTGGTGGCGCCCTCGTCGATCGCCGAAATCGCCGCCATCGGCCAGGGGCTGGAGCAGGCCGATCTTCAGCGCGGCGCGCGCGAGCGCGAACGCAAGCAACTGCTCGATACCCTCAACCAGACGCTGGACGAGGCGCGCCGCGCCGGCCGCGCCAAGGACGAATTCCTGGCCGTGTTGGGCCACGAGTTGCGCAACCCGCTCAGTCCCATCGTCACCTCGCTCGACCTGCTGGACCGGCGCGACGACCCGGCCAGCCGCAAGGAGCGGGCGGTGATGCGGCGCCAGGTCATCCACTTGCGGCGGCTGGTCGACGACCTGTTGGACGTGTCGCGCATCACCACCGGCAAGTTCCAGATCGACGCCCAGCCGGTCAACCTGGCCGAGGTGGTGCGGCACGCGGTGGCGGCGGCGCCGGGGCAGCAGGTGACGCTGTCGGCGCCGGAGTCGGTGTGGGTGCAGGGCGACGACAGCCGCCTGACGCAGGTGCTGAACAATCTGTTGTCCAACGCCGCCCGCTTCGGCAGCAGCATCACCGACGTCACGCTGTCGCGCGACGACACGCATACCCGGCTGGTGGTCAGCGACAACGGTATCGGCATGAGCCAGGAGTTGTTGGCGCGGGTGTTCGAGCCGTTCCAGCAGGCGCCGCAATCGCTGGCGCGGCGCACCGGCGGCCTGGGGCTGGGGCTGGCCATCGTCCGCAAGATCGTCGAGCTGCACGGCGGCCAGGTGACGGCCAGCAGCGCCGGCGCCGGCCAGGGCAGCCGCTTCGAGGTGACGCTGCCGCTGGTGGCGCCGCCGGAGGTGGCAACGGCAGACGCGCCGCGGCCGGGCGCCGGCGGCCTGCGGGTGCTGCTGGTGGACGACAACATTGACGCCGCCGCCACCGGCGCCGCGCTGCTGGAACTGATGGGCCACGAGGTACGCGTGGCCCACACCGGCACCGGCGCGCTGGACGCCTTGCGCCAGCAGTTGCCGGACGTGGCCATCCTCGACATCGGCCTGCCGGACATGGACGGCTACGCGCTGGCGCGGGCGATGCGCGAGCAGGCCGCCGGCGCGCCGCTGCGGCTGGTGGCACTGACTGGCTACGGCCAGAAGGAAGACGTGGAACGCGCGTACCAAGCCAACTTCGACCTGCACCTGACCAAGCCGGCCGCGCTGGCCGACCTGCAGCGCGCCACGGCGCCGTTGTAGCCGTCTACTTCGTGTGGCCTAGCGCGGCGAAGAAACTGTCGCTGATGTACTTTTGCTGGAAGTTGGTGGTGCGCATCCGTTCCAGCACGTCGCACCAGAAGGACTGCAGCCGCTTGCGCTCACTGTCCCATTTGGCTGGATGGTGATAGAAAGTGGCGTAGCGGCGACCATCATATTCCGTGAAGCAGACCGCAGCCTCGCGCTCCGGGCCGGAATGCCAGACTCGCTCGCCTTCGTACGGCAAGTCTTCCCAGTCGTAGCCTTGCAGGTCCGGTTTCGGCCCCTTGGTGGCCAGGCTGGTCACCAGTTGCCACAGCATGCGCGGCCCGCTGACGGTGCCGTTGTCGTCCTGCGCGGCATGAAGCTGCAGATAGACTTCGATGTCGAAGCGCTCGGCGCCGGCGGTGCCGATGTGCAGCACGCCGTCCGGCAGCATGCGGATCGGCAGCGTCGACAGATCGCGCGCCTCGGCTGGCACGTCGCCGCCGTAGAGGGCCGACATCACGCTGTCGAACGCATCACCCAGCCATTGTTGCACGCCTGCCAGCAGGCGGCCGTGGGCCTGCAGATCGGTGAAGTTATTGCTCATGAATTGATCAGTCCTGCCTTGAAAGAAAAACGTGTGGGCGGCGGCGATGTCGGTGATGCTGGTCGTCGCGCGGTATGGCCAGTCGTTGCGGTCGGCGCCCCTGGTGTACAAATGCTGCAGGCGGTCGCCGATTTTGGCCAGCCGGGCGCCCAGCCGGTCGAGCCAGGCGCCGCCTGCGGACAGCGTCAGGCAAACAAACCAGACGATGTCATGCTCGACCACCAGGTAGCCCCAGCGGCGGCGCCGGTTTTCCTCGGCGATGATGTCGTGCCAGCGCGCCGCGCTGCCATCGTCGCCGAGACGCGCGATCGGCGTGCGCAGCAGGTAGTAGTCCTGCAGCCGCTCCAGCAACACGGTCTGATTGCGCTCGATGTGGTGGAGGAAGGGATTGCTGATGCTGATGTCCTGCGCCAGGGTGTTCCAGCGCGGCTGGTAGCGGAAGCGGGTCGGCTCCGGGAAGGTACTGACGGCAAACGCCATGTCCTGCTGCAAATCAGCCGGTGCCGGCTTGGCCGGCGCCTCGCATGGCAGCAGGTATTCCAGGTGGATCAGCGTGTCCCGCGCACGTTTGCCGGTGGACTTGCGCAGCAGCGGATGGGGGCCTTGCTGCTGGCGGCTGATGATCATGGCGTCCAGTTCGGGGGCGTGCACCTGGCCGTCGATGGCGGTCCTGGCGCCGGTGTCGAAAGCGCCGTGTTGGCCGATGGCACCATCCAGCAGCGGCGCGATGCTGGCGGGGTACTGCTCCCGCGCCTGCTCGGTGGCGTCGCCGTCGGCCTCGCGGGGATCGTCCAGGTTGCCGATGGTGATGTGGCCGATCTCGCTTTCCTGCTTGCCCAGGTCCATGCGCAAGTCGCTCTTGACCTTGGCGATCATGACGCGCTCAACCTGATAGCGGTCCAGCGTGCCCTCCAGATAGGGAAACTCGACCGACAATCGCGGCATCGGCGCGGCCGACGCCGCCGTGTGGCGCGCCAGCCGACGGCTGATCTGGCTGCCGAAGCGGTCGACGCGGCCGATGCGCTGCTCCAGGTCCCCCGAGGTCCAGGCCACGCCATAATGCACGATGTCGTCGCAGAACAAATGCATGTCCACGCCTTCTTTCAGCACATCGGTGCAGACCAGGATGTTGGGATAGGTGGGAAAATTGAACTGGGTGACCGCGTTCTGGTTGGGCAGCATGCCGGAGCGGCCGACTACCGGCGCCATGCGACGGAACTCCGGATCGACGTTGTGGTAGATGGCTTGCCAGTTGGCGGCGTCCTTGCGCAGGCATTTGTCGACGATCAGGTCGAAGTGGTCGATCCAGCGGCGCAGCCGCAGCTTCCAGTTGTGCAGATAGATGCGCAGCGGCGGCGGCAGGCGCTCGCCGTCAGCCAGCCGCAGCAGCGCCAGCAGCTTGTCGGCCAGCGCCGCGTCGTCCGGGGCGCCCGGCACGCTGCCCCGGTAGTTGTGCAGGATGTACAGGTCCACCAGGAAATCGCTGTAGCGCAGCGACTGCAGCAGGCAGCGCTTGAGCGTGGCGCTGCGCCAGCGCGCCTCGTCGGTCGCCGCCGCCGTGGTCAGCCAGTCCGGCAGCGGCTCGTCCAGCGTCAGCACGGCCAGCAGTTGCCGCCACTGGGCGTCGGCGCGTTCCCACACGGCGGGCGCGATGCCGGCCTCAGGATGGGCGATGCGGTCTTGCAGGAATCCGTCCAGCGGCGTGGAACGGTTCGGTGCCGCCAGCAGACCGGCCTGGAAAGAGTGCAGCTTGACCGGCAGGCCGGCCGCGCCCACCTTTTTCCGGCGCAGCGCGGCGAAATACGGCAAGCCCTGGGCGCGATCGTTCAGTTCGGACTCGTCATCGTCGCGTCCGGCGTCGGCCGCGGCGCCGTAATCGATCTCCTGCGGCGGCGGACCGCTGCGCACCGGCCGGGTCCAGAATTCGCCCGGGTGCCACACCTGGGTGCTGCCTTGGGCCGCCAGCAGGGCGCGCCACACGGCCAGGCGCTCGTCCAGTTGCCGCTGGAAGCGCGACATCAGGTCCAGCACCATTTCGTTGACGGTGTCGATGCGGCGCACGAACACCAGGGTCTTGTGCAGTGTGCCGTCACGCAGGCTGTCGGCCGCCAGCGCCTCGCAGACCTGGCTGAGTTTCGCGTGCGGCAGGTTGTATTGCGGATCAGGCGGGTCGCTGCGCTTGACGCCGGGCAGCATGGCGTTGAAGAAGCTGGCGTTGAGGTTGTTGATCAGGCCGCGGTCCGGGGTCTCCTCCGGCGGCTTGCCGCCGGTGCTGTCCTGGTGGTCGAACTCGCGCTGTAGCTGCTCGTTGCCGTCCTTGTCGACATGCAGGCGCTTGACCGAAGCCGACAGCGATTCGAAGGACGAGCATTCGCCCTGGCGGAAACGGTTGCTCTGGCCGTCGAGGATGTGCACCAGGTGCTTTTGCACCAGCGCCATGGTCAGCGCCAGGAAGGGATCGCCGGCGGCCGAGGTGGTGACCCGGCGGTAGCTGCGGTAATGCACCTTGCCGTGCGCCTTGTCGTCGCCATCGATGAAGGCGCGCGGGCGCCGCACCATGAATTCCTTGAGCAGGGTGACCACGTCGGCGCGCCGGCGGCCGTCGGTGTCGCGCATGCGGTAGGTGGCCTGCGTGCAACTGCCGGCCGTCGCGTGCGGGCAGTTGCCGCAGGCTTGCGCGTGGTTGTGGCCATCCGGCAGGCGGCACAAGTAGGTGTCCAGGCTCTTGATGTCGCCGCTGCCGCTGTGCAGCGGCGTGGCGCTGAGGAAGTGCCATTTCTGCACGTGGCCGCGCAGCACGTGCGCCAGGTTGGTGTTCTGCCGATTGTCGGTGTGGCGCAGGTACTGGGCCTCGTCCAGCGTCACGAGGTTGATGTTGCGGTGTTTCAGCAGCTTGCCGATGCGCTGCGCGTAGGCTTCGTTCAGCGCGGCGGTGAGCGCTTCGCGCCAGTCTTGCGGGCGCGGCTGCCGGCCGGCGTCGTGGACGATGCGCCGCTCGTGGTCGTCCATGGTATCGATGCCGATTTCGTGCAGGCTTTGCTCATACTGCGCGCGGATGTGGTCGGGCGTGTCGTCCTTGCTTTTGCCGCCAAACCAGATCGGGCGCCGGAACGAGGAATAACGCAGCAGGTGGATGCGGCGCTCGTTGAGCAGCAGCGACTTGGCGAAGTCGCTGAGCCGCTCGTAGCGCTGCGGACGGTGCAGGGGCCGGCCGTCCACTGTGCTGACCAGGCGGTCGTCCTTGCTCTTGTAGCAGGTGCGGATAAAGGTCTCCCACTCGCGCGCCCATTGCTGCTGCAGGGTCTTGCCCGGACAAACGATGACCACGTGGGAGTCCGGCTCGCTGAGGAACTGGGTGGCGATGACGCCCAGCGCCTGGCGCGTCTTGCCCATGCCGACCTCGTCGGCCAGATAAGCGTAGCCGCGGGTTTGCAGCAGGTGCCAGATCGCGGCCACGCCCTTGCTCTGCAGCCTGGCCTGGGTCGATCCGTCGAGGTCGATGTGGTCGGCGCCGTCAAAATTGATGTACGAGCGCACGGCGGCGGCGTTCAGCGGCGCCGGCAGGAGGTCGTGGCGGTTGGTCATGGCGTGTCGGCCTTATGTTTGAGCTCCTCGCGGAACCAGTTCAGGAAGGTGCGGGCGTCGGGCGGGCGCGGGCCAAACATGGCTTGCCAGTGCGGCGATGCGCTGAGCAGCGGCGCCAGTGAGGCCTCCAGTTGGCGCAGTTCGCTGTCGAGCAGGGCGGGCGCGGGGTGGGGCGCCTGGTCCGGGTAGCGTGCCTGGAGCCACGCCAGCGTTTCGCGCAGCTCGGCCAGTTGCACATAGCGGCCGATCTGATCGCTCGGCGTGGCGGCGGCCTGGACCGTGACGGCGCGGTACAGCGCGAACACGGTGGCCGTGCCGGTGCCGAGCGGATTGCCGGCCTGCTGGCCGGGGACGGCGTAGTAGCGCCGCAGCTTGTCCGTTGCCAGGAAAAAGCTGAAGAAGTCGAACACCGGATCGGCGTGGTCGAGGCCATCCGGATCGCTGTCCTCGCCATCCCCGCCACCGCCGGCGCGCAGGCGGGGGTGGGTCTTGCCGGGCACCAGTCCGAGCAGCAGCAACAGCAATTGGTCGAGGCGCGGCTTCGGCAGGTAGTCGAGCTGGTCGTCGTCGGCGTTCAATTGTGTGACCAGGCCAACGTGGATGGCGTCGACGCCGTTGCGCGCATAATGTAGCTGGTAGCTGCGCACCGGCTGGCGCAGTGTGAGCGGCAGCCGCGCATGCTGCGTGGCCGCATCGTCACAGCGGAACACGTGCTGCAGCGGGCCCACTTCCAGCGTCAGCGCGCCGAGCCGCGCTGCCGGGTCCGGCGTCACGCTGCAATGGAACTGCCGGCTGTGCCAGTCATAGGCCACCTCCGCCTGGAACGGTGGCAGCGGCGGGGCGCCTTCGTCGGCGTCGTCGCGCGCGCGGCCGGCCTCCTGGTCGAGCGCGGTGAGCATGCCGGACCAGTTGTAGTCCGGGCCGACCTGGTAGCGCAGCATGGCTTCCACGTTGGACAGATAGCCTTGGCCGTGCTGTAAGGCCGCCGCCGTGAAATTGGCCGAGCCGATGCATAACACCTTGCGTCCCGGCGCGCTCAACAGCATTGCCTTGGCGTGGGTGTAGCGTTCCGGTTCCTCCACAAAGCGGGCATAGTCGGCCGGCAACTGTGGCTGGATTGCCGGGAAGCTGTAGCCGTCCGCCGTTTGCATGGCCGGCACCAGCTCGAACGCGGCATGCCCGCCGCGCTCATCCCTGATCGTGTCCAGCAGCTTGCGGACGCCGCTCCAGAACGGCGAAATCACGCTGGCGCTTTGCCAGGACTGTCCACCCAGCAGCGCCGCCAACAGCGGCGGGTGCGCCTCGCGCACCGGCGCCGGCAGCGCCAGGTGCAGCGACGGCAGGCCGGCGGCGGCGGCGTCCGGCAGACTGTACTCGCGCAGCGCGTTCAGCAGGGACAACAGCACCTGGCGGGTTTCGCCTTCCTCTCGGGCCTCCAGGCCCGCCGCCCTGGCCTGGGCCTGCTGGCGCAGCCACTCCAGCAGGGGCGCCAGTTGCGCCGCATGCTGCGCGCTGACCGGGGTGGTGCCGAACACTTCGCGGTTGACGCCCCAGCCGCTGTAACTCAGATTGGCGCTGGTGACGCACAGCCAGAGTCCGGGCCGGCCGCTTTTTAGCCTCCCGTGCATGAGGATCAGCTTGGGATGGAAGCGGCCGCCGCGCAGCGCCACGCTCATCAGGCCGTAGCGCAGATTGCTTTTCGGCTCGGGATGCGCCGAGTGGTCGCAGGCCACCACGACCTGCATGTCGGCGAGCTGCTCGTTGAGGAACGCGCGCGACGGCGGCGACTCCTTGATGGTGTCGAGCGCCGTGCCGCACAGCAGCGGCAGCACATTGTTCTCAAAAAAGGCAGCGGAATAGTTAAAGCTGGTGAACAGCACTTGGCTCGGCTTGCCGTCGGCAAACTGCTCCAGCATGCCGCTGAGCGCGGTGCGCATCCAAGGTTGTTCAGACACGGGGGGATTCCTCCGCTTGTTGGTACAGGTTGCCGGCGGTGGCCAGGTAATAGCCGTTTTCCCATGGATAGCCGTCGGCCAGGCGCTTCAGAATGGCGTCGCGCTCGCGCTCGGGGCCGGACAATGAGAGGATGACGGCGCTTTCGCTGCGCACCATCGGATCGCGGCCGCGTTCCGATGCGACCACCGTGTGGTGTGACAGCACTGCCTGCAGAAAGGCGCGGACGCCACCGCAGGCGGCATCCGCCACGGCCAGCATTTGCTGGCTGCGCGGGTTTTTGGCGACATCCTTCAGCTTGAGAAAGGCGCGGGCGCGCGCCGCGATCACCGGGGCGTACGCGGCCAGCTGGTCGGCGACCGCGTCGAGTGTCAGTTCGCTGCTGCGGCGCAGATAGTCGAAGGCGTCCTGGACGGTGACCAGGAAGGGCTCGCATAATTCGACCTGCTCCAGTTGCCTGCCCAGTTCCGCGGCGGGATCTTCGCTGTCCTGCGCCAGCCTGGCGCGCAGGCGATGTACCAGTGAGCGTACGCCGCCGCCACGCAGTTGCGCGCAATGGCGTGCCAGGGCACTCTGGCTGGGCTTGCCGAACAGGCGCTCGAACAACAGTTGATTCAACGCCGGCGAGTCGATGCATTGATCGAGCGACTGGCGCAGCGCCGGAACGCTGGCCAGCAGCGCCTGCGGATGCAAGCGACGCTGGCTATTTTTGACCATGCAGGCGCGCAGTTCGTCGGCCAGCGGCGCATTGGCGGTCGCGTTCCAGTTGGCCGCGATGATGGCATGCGCTTCCGCCGCCAGCACACCATCCTGCAACAGACCCGCGCGGTTGCAAGTGCCGCGATAATACTGATACAAGCCGTTAACGGCGGTGCTGGCGTCCTTGTTCCCGACGCTGAATTCGCCCCGCGAGGCGAAGCTGCGTTCGCCAAAACAATGGCGCTGGTCCCTGGCATGCAAATAGGATTCCAGCAAACCCTCCACCAAGCGGAAATGGCCGCGGAAGCCGATTTTCTCGTGCGCGTCGTCGAACAGGGCGGCGTATGTGTAATGGATCAACAGGACGGCCTTGACGCCGTCCAGTTTGCCGACCGGGCCGGCGATGATGGGCACAAGCTGGCGGCCAAATTCGCTCCACACGGGGAGCAGGCCGAGGGGATCGCGGCCGGTGTCCGAGCGTAGCAGCTCCGGGTCGCGGGCGGTGAAAAACGGCAAGTTCAAGTCGGTTGGCTCCTTGGATGTGACCAGGATGAATAGTGTTTTACCAACCAAAAGTATTACATAGATAATTCCTAAAAGAAAGCATTTTGCGCGCGTATCAAGGCAACGTTGGCTACCGGGCCAGCGTCCAGTTGAAGCGCACGCCGTCCTTGCCGTCCGGCGCCGGGCCGGGGCTGTCGGCCCTGACCGCGCCGGTTTGCGGATCGATGCGCAGGAAGCGGTTGGTGGCCAGCGACATCAGCGTCAGTTCGCCGGTAGGCGTTTCCATCCACTGGAAGCTCTGGCCCGCGCCGGGGCGCACCTGCTGGAACGACACGCTGCCATCCGCCGCCACCGTCACAAAGCTTGGGCCGGATTGCAGCGCGGCGCGGCCCAGGCCCATGTCCACCACCGTAAGCGGCGTTTGCAGCCCCCCGCCGGCGCCAAGCCGGATCTGCTGGCCGTACGGAATGGGCCGCATCAGCCCACGCGGATTCGGTTGGGCGATGTCGATGCTGGCAAAATCCGCCATGCCGCCGTTCTGGTCGCCGGTGTTGTAGGCGAAGAGGGCGTAGCGCACGCCCTGGAAGGTGGTCAGCTGGAAGATCATGGTGAACTCCTCGCCGATCGGCTGGTAGTTGTCGCCATCGAGCGAATAGCTGAAGCGCGCCTTTTCGTTGAGGAAGTCGCAGTCGGCGCGCAGCCAGACCTTGGCGGCATTGAGGTCCACGCGGGTGCGCTGGTTGCGCGCCTGATCAAACAGCACCAGCGCCAGCTTGCCGCCTTTCTTCTCCACGCCCAGCGTGGCGTAGGGCAGGTTGAGCAGCCCCAGGCCCGCCACATCGTTCTCCAGCAACCGCGCCGCATCCAGCGCTACGGTGGGGGTGGAAAAGGGGCCGATGGCGCGCTGCGTCAGCGTGTTGCGCGCTTCCCAGAACGACGGCGCGGACAGCGTGTGTAGCCGCAGGAAGCCCGGCCGCTCGGTCAGCGACCACTTGTCGTCCACCGGCGCGTGATTCCACTGCCAGATCGGCTTGAGCGCCGGCTCGGCAAAGTCGTCGCTGCGCGTAAACGGCGTCTTGACCGGCTGCGGCTCGGCCACGCGCGGCTTGACCCAGGTGCGCGGATTGCGTCCCAGGTTGTTGGGCAGGCCGAAATACGGCCAGCCGTCCTGCCACGTCACCGGTGCCAGGCTGGTCAGGCGGCCGACCGAGTTATAGTCCATCATCGAGAAGCCCCACCATTCGCCGGCCTCGGTCTGGACGATGCCGCCCTGGTGCATGGCGGTGGCGTCACGCGACGCGGGATTAGGCGGCGAGACGTCGAACGGATACTGCTTGTTGTTCAGCCGATAGCCGCGCACCATGCCGAAGCCTTCATCCTTGCTGATCGCCTGATTGACCTCGTACGGCCCGAACACGCTGTTCGCGCGCGCCGCCGGCATGCGGAAACCACCGGCATAGTTGGAGCTGAGGATGTAATAGCGGCCGCCGATCTTGTAGAAATGCGCGCCTTCCCCCATGCCGTCGGTTTTCGAGAACAGCACCTGCTCGGTGTCCGGCACGATGTCCAGCAGGTCATCGGTGAGCTGCGCGATGTGCATGTCCTGGTGGCCCCAGACGGCGTACGCCTTGCCATCATCGTCGAACAGCACCGACAGGTCGTGCAGGCTGCGTTTCATCTCCCAGTGCGTCCACGGTCCGCGCGGGTTGATGGCGGAGTAGATCTGCGTGCCGCGTTTATTGACATTGCTGAAGATGTAGAACACGCCGTTGCGGTAGCGCAGGCTGGGCGCCCAGATGCCCTGGCCATAGATGTTCTGACCGTCTTCGAGCCGGTAAGCCGGGCCGAAATCCAGGCGGTCGGCCGCATAGCTGAGGAATTCCCAGTTGACCAGGTCTTTCGAACGAAACACCGGCAGGCCGGGCATGGCGTGCATGGTGGTGCCGGTGAGGTAGAACCAGTCGTTGACCCGGATGATGTCCGGATCGGAGAACTCGTCGTAAAACAGGGGATTGGTGAAGGTGCCGTTGCCGTTGTCCGGCGTCCAGGTGCGCGGCCCCGGTTGCGCGTGCGCGGGTAGCGACAGCGCGGCCACCAGCAGCGCTGCGAACATGGCTTTCTTCATCGGTCCCCCTTTTGATTATTTGCTATGTAATTCTACCTCTGCGCCGCGCAGGCCCGGCGCGCTGGCGCGGACCGTGATGGTGCCGTGCTGCCCCGGCTTTGCGCGCACGATGGCCAGCGCCAGACCGTTGAAGGCCGCGCGCTCCGACGACTTGAACGACTCCAGGTTGGTCGGGTCGCCGTTATCGGTGGCCACCAGTTCGCCCGTGCCCTCCACCGTGAAGCGGATGCGCTGCTCGGCGCGCGGCGCGGTGGTGCCGTTGGCGTCGGTCACGCGCACGGTGATGAAGGACAGATCCTGGCCATCGGCAGCGATGGTGGCGCGGTCCGCCTTGATCGCCAGCGTGGCTGGTGCCTGCGCGGTCTTCACCGTGTCACGCGCCCACTCCTTGCCGTCCTTGTACGCGACCACGCTGATTTCGCCGGGCTCGTAGACCACGTAGTCCCAGCGCAGCCGGTATTCATAGGGCGCCTTCTTCTTGCGACCCTGCGATTTGCCGTTGACGAACAGCTCCGCCTCGTCGCCGGAGGTGAACAGGTGCACCGGCGTCACTTCGCCCACGCGCTCAGGCCAGGTCCAATGCGGCAGCAGGTGCGCCAGCGGCAGGTCCGGCCGCCAGCGCGACTGGTACAGGTAGTAGCGGTCTTTCGGGAAGCCGGCCAGGTCGATGATGCCGGAATACGAGCTGCGCGCGCCGTAGTAGGGCGTCGGCTCGCCGAGATAATCGAAACCGGTCCAGACGAACTCGCCGGCCACGTAGGGATTCTGATCCTGCGCCGCCCACGAGCGGTCGGCCGAGCTGCCGAAATCGGCGGCAAACAGTTCGTAGGCGCTGACCTGCTGGCGTTTCGGATCGCCGCCCACGCCCGGCCGCACCGGCGCGCTGTTCACGCCCGGCACCGGAAACTGGTACTCGCCACGGCTGCTCAGCGCCGACGCGCTCTCGCTGGACAGGATCATCTTGTCCGGGAAGCGCTGGTGGAAGCTGGGGAACTGGCCGGGCAGGCTGCGGATGCCGGCGCCCTGGTAATTCAGGCTGATGACGTCCACCGTGGCCGGCAGCGGCATGTCGGACTTGGCGTAGTTCATGGCGCCGGTGGCCGGCCGCGTCGGATCTTCTTCGTGCGCGATGTCGACCAGCTGCTTGCCGATGGCCGCGCCGGCATCGCCGGTGTACTGCTCGCCGACCTCGTTCCCCACGCTCCACATGATGATGGACGGGTGGTTGCGGTCGCGGCGCAGCATGGCACGCAGGTCCTGCTCGCGCCAATCGGGGAAGATCAGGTGGAAGTCGAGCGGGGTTTTCTTGCGCTCCCACGAATCGAACACCTCGTCCATGACCAGGATGCCCATGCGGTCGGTCAGCTCCAGCAGCTCGGGTGCCGGCGGATTGTGGCTCATGCGCACGGCGTTGGCGCCCATCTCCTGCAGCATCTGCAACTGCCGTTCGGCGGCGCGCACATTGAAGGCCGCGCCCAGCGCGCCAAGGTCGTGGTGGTTGTTGACGCCATTGATCATGATCTTTTCGCCGTTGACGAACAGGCCCTGGTTGGCGTCGAAGCGCAGCGAGCGGATGCCGAACGGCGTGTCCTGCGTGTCCACCACCTTGCCATTGCGGCGGACGGTGGTCACGGCGACGTAGCGATTAGGGCGCTGTTGCGGCAGCGGCCCCCACAGGCGCGGTTGCGCCAGGCGTGCGCTGGCGTTGACGGTGCCGCGCTGGCCGGCGCCGAGATTGAGCCGCTGCGGCGGCAGCGTGGCGACCGCGTTGCCGGCGCGCTTGCCGCTGTCGTCCAGCGGGTACAGCGCGATGCCGACCTCCAGCGCGGCGGCATCCTTGCCGTCGTTGTCGATGGTGGCGGCGACATCGATCTGCGCCGCCTCGCGCGACACCTGCGGCGTGCGCACCACCGTGCCCCAATGCGCCACGTGCACCGGATCGGCCACCGTCAGCCACACATTGCGGTACAGGCCCGCGCCCGGATACCAGCGCGCCGACTCGGCCGGGTTGTCGAGGCGGATCGCCAACTGGTTCACGCCGCCGGGTGTGACGTACGGCGTCAGGTCGAGGCGGAACGAGTTGTAGCCATACGGCCAGCCGCCCACCAGCCGACCATTGAGCCACACGGTGGCATAGGACATGGCGCCGTCGATGTCGAGGAAGATCGATTTGCCCTGATCACGCGCCGGGATCTCGAGCTTCTTGCGATACCAGGCCGGGCCCCAGGTTTGCAGGCGGCCCATGCCGCCATAGGGGCCGGTGGCCAGGAACGGGCCCTCGATGGCCCAGTCGTGCGGCAGCGTCACCGCGCGCCAGGCGCGGTCGTCGAAGTTCGCGGCCAGCAGCGGCGGGGCGGCGGCGGCGGCGAGGGCCGACGGCTCGGCGGCGGGCCGCTGCGCGCGCCGCGCCGGATCGGCCACGAAGGCATTGCCGCTCGGGAGTATCCATGGCTTGAGCAGGCCCTCGGCCGGGCGCTGGACTTTTTCCGCTTCGTCCGGGCGGGCATCGGCCACCTTGCCGTCCGCGCTCTGGCGGATATCGGGGCGCACATCGTATTGCAGCGAGGCGCCGTAGCCTTGCGGGTCGCCGCGCTGGAAGCGCCAGCCGTCATTGATGGAGTGGCGTTCAGCGGCTTGCGCGGCGAGCGGCAACAGCGCCGCCAGCGTCACTCCGAGGTAGCGATGCGGTCTCAAAAAAGTCTCCTTGTTTTATGTAATGGTAGCGCAATCATTTTTCAGTGTAGGGAGTTGTGAGCCGGATGTCAATTGGATAGAATGGTCACGCTATCAACATCACGAAAGACACAATGCCTGCCACCCCCGTCACCCTGATTGATGTCGCCAAGGCGGCGGGCGTCTCCCCGATTACGGTATCGCGCGCATTGAACGAGCCGCACCTGGTGCGGCCGGCCACGCTGGCCAAGGTGCAGCAGGCGGTCAAGCAGACCGGTTACGTGAAGAATATGCTGGCCGGTGGCCTGGCCTCCAGCCGCAGCAAGCTGGTGGCGCTGGTGCTGCCCACCATCTCCACCCAGACCTTCGCCGACTTGGTGCAAGGCGCCACTGACCGCCTGACCGCGGCCGGCTACCAGCTGTTGCTGGGTATCGTCGGCTACGAAACCTGGCGCGAGGAGATTCTGGTCGAGACGATTCTGAGCCGCCGTCCGGACGGCGTGATCCTGACCGGCTCTCTGCACACCGACAGCACCCGTCAACGCCTGCTGCAAATCGGCACGCCGGTGGTCGAGGCTTGGGACCTGACCTCGCATCCCATCGACATGGCGATCGGCTTCTCGCACGAGGAAGTGGGCCATGCCTGCGCACAGCATCTGCTGAAACAGGGCTATCGCCGCTTCGGCATCCTGATCGCCAATGATCCGCGCGCCGGCCAGCGCACGCAGGGTTTCCAGGTGGCGGTGGCCCGGCACGGCGCCAGCGTGGTCGCCTCGCACGTGGTGCAGGCGCCGGGCGCCTTGCCGCATGGCCGTCTGGGCGCGGTCAGGCTGCTGGACGAGCATCCCGACCTGGACGCGATTTTCTGCAGCTCCGACACGCTGGCCCACGGTGTGCTGATCGAGGCACAAAGCCGCGGCTTGCGGGTGCCGCAGGACCTGGCCATCATGGGCTTCGGCGACCTGAATTTTTCCGAGTACACCAACCCGCCGCTATCGACGGTGAGAGTGGATGGCGCACGGATCGGCGCGCTGTCGGCGCAGGCCTTGCTGGACCGCCTGGCCGCCGGCGCGCATGCCGCCGAGGGGGAGGGCGAGCGCGTGATCAACACCGGCTTTGAGCTGATCCAGCGCGGCAGCACCTAAAGTTCCGCCACCCGCGCGCGCAGGTCGGCCGCGCGTTCACGCAGCGCCGTCAGGGCGCCGTCGTCCATGCGGCGTAGCTGCTGGTAGACCATGCCGAGGCGCTGGTTGTTGGCCAGCTTGTCCCGGTTCCTGTCGAAGAAATCCCAGTACAAGGCGTTGTAGGGACAGGCGCGCTCGCCGGTACGGGCCTTCTTGTCGTAGTGGCAGCCCTTGCAATAATCGCTCATGCGGTCGATATAGGCGGCGCTGGAGACATAGGGCTTGGTGGCCAGCAGGCCGCCGTCGGCGAACTGGCTCATGCCCAGCGTATTGGGCAGCTCGACCCACTCGAAGGCGTCGATGTAAATCCCCAGATACCATTGGTGCAGCGCTTGCGGCGACAGTCCGGCCAGCAGCGCGAAATTCCCGATCACCATCAGGCGGTTGATGTGGTGGCTGTGCGCATGCTCCAGCGACTGGCCGATGGCCGCCGCCACGCAGCGCATGCGCGTTTTGCCGTCCCAGAACCACCATGGCAGCGGCGTGCTGTGGCCGAAGGCGTTGAGCTGATCGTAGCCCGGCATGCGGTGCCAGTAGACGCCGCGCACGTATTCGCGCCAGCCGAGGATCTGGCGGATGTAGCCCTCGGCCGATGCCACCGGCACCGCGCCGTCGCGCCACGCCGCTTCCACGCGCTCGATCACGGTGCGCGGCGACAGCAGCTTGACGTTCATGGCGAACGACAGCAGCGAGTGGAACAGCCGCCAGGCCTTGACGCTCATCGCGTCCTGGAACCGCCCAAAGTGGGGCAAAGCCTGTTCAATGAAGCTGTCCAGATGCTCCATGGCCTCCTCGTGATTCAGCGGCCAGGCGAAATTGTCCGCATTGGGCTGGCCGAAGCTGTTGGCGCCGGCGGCCTGGATGGTCTGCCAAAGCGCGCTGTGATCGTGGCGGCCGCGCCAGTCGGACGGCTCCCATGGCAGGCCTTTCCACGCTTCGCGGTTGTCGTGGTCGAAGTTCCATTGGCCGCCCGCCGGCTTGCCAGTGGCGGACATCAGCACGCCGTGCTTGGCGCGCATGCGGCGGTAGAAATATTCCATCAGCCAGCTGTTGCGGCCTTCGAAGATGTGCGCCGCCTCGTCGCGCGTGGTGTAGAAATGCTCGGTGTCGTCCATCGCGGCGGGGATGGATAGCGCGGCGGCGTAGTCGGCCAGTTGCCGGTCCAGGCGCCATTCGTCCGGCGCCTGCCAGCGGAATTCGGTGGCGCGGTGGTGGGCCAGCAGATAGTCCAGGTTGGCGGGGACGGACTGGCGGTTGTCGGCGTCGTCGATGGCGAGATAATGCACGCGGTGGCCGTCGGCGCGCAGGCGGCGCGCAAAATCGCGCATGGCGGCGAAGATGGCGATGATTTTTTGCGCGTGGTGCAGCACGTAGTCGGTTTCCTGCCGCACCTCCATCATGACGAAAACCTGGTCGTCGCGCGGGTGGTCGAACCAGCTGTGTTGATGATTGAGCTGGTCGCCGAGTATCAGTTTGAGTTTCATCGTGTCCCGTGTTATCTGGCCGGCATGGGTAGTCCTTCCGCGTAGGCCAGGCGTTCTAGTGCGTCTTCCATCAGCATGCGGGCGTGGCCGGCGCTGCGCGCCAGGTCCTCGTGCAGGGCGGCGTCGGCCGCGTTGCGGTGCGCGCACTGCTTGCTGTAGCGTTCAAAGCTGGCCAGCATCATCAGGATGTCGGCCAGGTGGCGCGGGCATTCGCAGTTGATGCTGGTCGAGGCGGAGGCCAGCGCCGCCAGTTCCTCGTCGTTCAGCCGGCGCGGCGCGGCGGGCTTGGACGGCCCGGGCGGCGGCAGCGATGCGCCGGTGAGGGCGGTGCTGCACAATACCGCGATTTCCGATGCGTCCGACGGGGCGCGCGCCACCAGGCAGCCCTGTTCGCGCAGCCGCCGCACGGTGGCGCTGTCGCAGAAGCGGTACAGCACCACGACCGTCCTGACGGCGAGGGCGCGCCGCAGCGCGCGGATTTGCGGCACCGCGTCCGCCGTCATCTCCGGCGCTTCGATCAGCAGCACATCGGCGCGGGTGCCGGCCAGTTCCCCGGCCGCGTCGTCCAGTTGCGCGCTGGCGGCGACGATGTCCAGCACCGGCGCGGTGCGCGTGGCGCCAAGGCGCTGAGCCAGTGCGGTGCCCACCACCGCCAGCGTGAGCGCGTGCGCGCCGGTCGCCGCGGGCAGGGCGCCGGCCAGTTCCGCCAGGTCGGCGGCCTCCAGCCGGGCGACGGTGCCGATGGCGTGGCCGAGATCGACCACGCGCTTGAGCAGGCCCAGCCGGTGTACCTGCTCGGCCGAGTACAAGCGTTGTCCCTGCGGCGAACGGTTGGCATCGGACACGCCATAGCGCCGCTCCCATACACGCAGCGTTTCCACCGGCAGTCCGGCCAGCCGTGCGGCGACGCCGCTGCGATATCCCTTGATTTGCATGCGGTTCATTCTAACGACCCTCCCTGCCCGAATGCTAGCATGAACCGATATTGACCCGGGCTTGACGCACTATTCGTCCGGTTGCGCCGATATACTCGCCGCATGATGGAGACTCAATTTAAGCTAGCGATCATAGGGGCCGGCCTGGCCGGCATGTCGTGTGCGCGCCATCTGCAAAGCGATGCTTGCAGGGTGACGCTGTTTGACGCGTCCCGGGTCAGTCCCGGCGGTGCCGGGCTGACTATCCACCAGCGCATGACCATCTGCGACATCTGGCACGAGGATGGCTGGCGCGTGGCCTCGCTGGAGACGGGCGCCCACGACGAGGATTTCGACGCGCTGGTGCTGGCGCTGCCGGCCAAGCAGGCCTCGGCGCTGCTGGTGCCGCTGCTGCCGGCGACGGCGATGCAGGTGGCGGCCATGGCGCCGTCGGCGGAACAGTGTATGTGGCTGCCCGCCGTGCAGGTGGGCGTCTGCGGCGACTGGCTGTGCGGTGGGAACGAAGGCGACGCGTGGCTGAGCGGCCGGGCGCTGGCGGCCCGCATCCTCAGCCAGCGCGCGGCGGACCGGCACCCGGCGGCGTTGCCGCTTACCTGATCAGGGGCTCGGCCACGCCCTGTACGCCGGCCAGTCCAAGGATGGTCAGCATGACGTTCTGCGGGCCGGTGTGGGCATTCCGCGCCGACCACCATTCCAGCTTTTCCGAGTGGTAGCCGCCCGAGCTGCCGCCGCCGGACATGGTGATGGCCGGAATGCCGAGACTCATCGGCAGGTTGGCGTCCGTCGAATGTGCGCCGTCCAGCAGCGCGGGGCGGCCCTGCACCTTGGCCGCCGCCAGCGCGGTGCGGACAATCAGCGCGTCGGCGGCCACGCGTCCCGCCGGCCGGTCGCCGATCAACGCCACGCCGGCGGTGATGGCCTTGCTGTTCCAGCGCTGGTTGGTGTCGTCCACGCCCTGCTGGATGGCGGCCTTGATCTGCTGCTCGACTTTGGCCAGCAGCGGCGCATCGGCCGAGCGGATGTCGATCAGCAGCGAGGCCTCGGCCGCGATGCTGTTGACCGACTGCCCGCCTTCGACCACGCCGACATTGAACGTCACCTTGGGCTGCGCCGGCACGTGGATGGCGTCGATGCGCGCAATCGCGCGCCCGGCCGCATGGACGGCGGACGGCAAGCCGAAGCCTTCATAGCTGTGACCTCCCGGCCCGTGGAAGGTGACCTTGAAACGGCGGCTGCCGGTGCCGATGTGGGTGACAGGATCGCCGTCGGTGCCCAGCGCCGGCTCCAGGCCGACGAAGGCCTTGATGTCCTTGCGCTGGCTGAACAGGTACTTCACGCCTTTAAGGTCGCCCAGGCCTTCCTCGCCGACGTTGGCGACAAACAGCACGTCGCCCTCGGTCCGTACGTTGGCATCGCGCATGGCGTGGGCGATGGTCAGCATGGCCGCTAATGAGCGGCCGTTGTCGGCGATGCCGGGCGCGTACAGGCGGCCATCCTTGTCGTGCACGGTGAGGTCGGTGGCGGCGGGATAGACGGTGTCCAGGTGCGCAGCCAGCGCGATCACCGGGCCCTTGCCGCTGCCACGCCAGGTGCCGGTGACATTGCCGGCGTCGTCGATGCGCACATCGGCCAGGCCGGCGGCCTGCATGCGCTGCGCGTAGTCGCGGGCGCGCGCCGCTTCGGCGAAGGTGGGGGCGGGAATGGCGTTAATCGCCAACATGGTGGCCTGCGTGACCGGCTCATTTTTCTCGATGTAGGCCAGGGCCTGTCGCACCGCCGGCTGCGCGGCGATGCGCGCCAGCGTTGGTTCCTGCGCCTGCGCCGGCAGGATGGCGGCGATGGCCAGGCCAAGTAGCAGCTGTTTCATGAAACTCCATCAGGGAAGGCGGGCGATCAGCGCCAGCAGCGCTTCCACGTCCACCGGTTTGACAAAATAGTGATCGAAGCCGGCGGCGGTGGCTTGTTCGCGGTCTTCGCGGCGGCCGTAGCCGGTTACCGCCACCAGCGTGGCACCGGTGGTGTGCGGCAGCGCGCGCAGGCCGCGCGCCAGGTCGTAGCCACTGATGTCGGGCAGGCCGATATCCAGCAGGCACAGTTCCGGCGACGTCGCCTGCGCCGCTTCCAGCGCCGCCAGCGCGGTGTGGGCCACGCTGACCTGGTGGCCGGCCGCCGCCAGCAGCAGTTGCAGCGTTTGCGCGGCGTCGATGTTATCGTCCACCACCAGCACCCGCAGCTTGCGCGCCGGCGCGGCCTTGGGGCCGGGTTGCGGCGCGGCCGGCTGGCGGTCGGCGCCGGGCAGGATGATGGTGAAGGTGCTGCCTTTTTGTTCGCCCTCGCTGTCCACCGCGACCGACCCGCCGTGCAACTCCACCAGCGACTTGACCAGCGCCAGGCCCAGCCCCAGGCCGCCCTGCGAGCGGTCGGAGTTGCGGTCGGCCTGGGCGAACAGTTCGAACACGCGGCTGCGCAGTTCCGGCGACATGCCGATGCCGTTGTCGCTGATGGTCAGTTTGACGTTGCCGCCGTCGGCCCGCACCGTCAGCTTGATGGCGCCGCCCGGCGGCGTGTACTTGGCGGCGTTGTTGAGCACATTGACCAGCACCTGCACCAGCCGCTTATGGTCGCCCATCACCACCAGCGGCGCCGGCGGCAATTCGACGTCAAAGCGGTGCTGGCGCGACTTGAGCAGGGGCTCGGCCTGTTCCACCGCGTCGGCGACGATCTTCGCCACTTCCAGCGGCATGCGCGTCAGCGTCACCAGTCCGCGCGTGACGCGCGACACGTCCAGCAGGTCGTCCACCAGCCGCGTCATGTGGTGCACCTGGCGCACGATGATGCCGGCGGTGCGCTGCACGGCGGCGTCGGTGGCGTGGCCGCTTTGCAGCAGTTGGGCGCCGGCGCTGATCGGCGCCAGCGGGTTGCGCAGCTCGTGCGCCAGCATGGCCAGGAATTCGTCCTTGCGGCGATCCGCCTCGCGCAGCTGGCTTTCCGCCTTCAGGTGCTGCAGTTCCTTCTCCTGCAACGCTTCGGCCATGGCGTCCAGCGCCCGCGCCAGTTCGCTGATTTCCTCCTTGCCGTAGCGGATGCCGCTGCGCGCCTCCAGCGTGCCGGAGGCGATGCTGTTGGCGGTGGTGGCCAGCCGCTTCACGCGGCGCAGCACCAGCACGTCGCCAACGAACCACGCCGACAGCAGCGCCAGCGCGATGGTGGCGGCCAGCGCCAGGAAGTCCAGCACCTGGTCGTGGCGGGCGTTGGCGGTGATGGCATCGGATGGAATGCCTATGGTGACGGTGTAGTCGGACAGGCCGTTGCTGCCCACGCGCGCGAAGCGATGCAGCCGCTCGACGCCATCCGGCCCGGCCAGCAGCACCGGCTTGCCCGGGTCGGCCGCCATGGCGGTGCGCATGTCCGGCGACACCTGCTTGCCGAACCAGACCTCCGGATCGGGCTTGCGCGAGATGATCCTGCCCTCGGAGTCGGCGGTCAGCAGCAGCGAACCCGGTGGCAGCTGGATGTCGGCGACGAAGCGATCCAGCTTGGTCAGGTCGAGCGCGGCGAACACCACGGCCTTGACCTGCTCATTCTCGTCCAGCACCGGGTAGGTCAGGTTGACGGTGTGCTTCTGGATCACGCGGCCGAATACATAGCCGCCGGCGACGAAGCGCTTCAAATGCACGGCGCGGCGGAAGTGCGTGCGGTCGCGCAGGTTGACCGGCGTCTTGGACGGCACGGCGCTGCAGGTGACGTCGCCGTTCAGCTGTATCAGGCCGAAGTTGACGTAGTCGGGATTCTGGCGCTGGATGTTGGCCAGCAGGCGGCTGCACTGCGCCTGGTCGCCGGCCAAATCCGGAATGCTGGCCAGGTCGCGCAGGATCTGGCGCGCGCCGGCGATCGATTGCGCCTCGTTGGCGGCGGCCAGATTGGTCAGGCGCTGCAGGTTTTCCTCGGCCACCTCCACCGCGTGGGCGCGCTCGCGGGCGCCGTTAATCACGGTCATGACGGCGCTGGGCGCGATCGATAGCATGACCAGCAATATCAGCCGGCTGCGCAGGCTATTCAGCTGGAAAAGCAGGAAGGCCATGCGCGAGATCAGCCGGGTGACTGGCGCGCGCCATGACGCGCGTTGCCGAAGCTGATGATGGCCTGGACGCCGCGCCGCAGCGTGGCCACGTCATCCGAGATGTAGCCGATGCGGATGTAGCCCGGCGCGCCGAGCGCGTCGCCCGGCATCACCGCCACCGCGCTCTCGGCCAGCAGCTGTTCGCTGAAGGCCGGCGTATCGGTGGTCAGGCGCGAGATGTCGGCCCACAGGTAGGGGCCGGAGGCGGGACGGCGCATGGTCAGCCACGGCAGGCCGTGCACCAGGTCCAGCACCAGGTCGCGGCGCTGGCGGTAGTCGGCCAGCATGGCGGTCGGCTCGCCGGACTCGAAGGCGGCGGCCATGGCCAGTTGCGTCAGCATCGGCGCGGCGGCGGTGATCGGGCCTTGCAGCGTTTCCATCGCCGTCACCACGTGCGCGGGCGCCACCGCGAAGCCGGCGCGCCAACCCATCATGGCGTAGCTTTGCGAGGCCGAGAACAGCGTGACGATGCCCAGTTCGGGCCAGTCCGCCCGCGCGGCCAGGCTGGTGTGGACGCCGTCGAAGATCAGCTTTTCGTAGCTCTCGTCGACGATGGCGCGGGTGCCGGTGCGCCGCATCCAGGCGGCGATGCGGCCGATTTCCGCCGCGCTCAGCACCGCGCCGGTGGGATTGTGCGGATTGTTGATGATGAGGATGCGCGCCGGCGGCAGCGCGTCCAGCAGCGCGTCGGTGATCTCGTCCGGCAGGTCGACCAGCACCGGCTGCAGTTCCAGCAGTTTGCAGGTGGCCACGTAGGCCGGCCAGTGGGGCTTGAAGATGATGACGGCGTCGCCCGGATCGGCCATCACATACAGCGCCTGGTACAGGGCCTGCTTGCAGCCGCTGGTGACCAGGATCTCGGCTGCCGTGGCGGGAATGCGGTTTTCGCCGGCCACCTTGGCGGCCAGGCGCGCGCGCACCGCGGCGTCGCCGGCGACGGCGGTGTAGGGCAGGGAAGGCAGTTGCAGGCCGTCGCGCACCGCCGCCAGCACGGGGTCAGGGGCCTGGAAATGCGAGATGGCGATGGAAAAATCAATCACGTCCTCGCCGCGGGCTTTCATGGCGTCCACCCGCCCGTGCATGGCGGTGGTGGCCAGGGGACGGGAGCGGGCAATGCGGCGCGACAGGTCCAAATTGATTCTCCTCGGGAAAGAATTATTCTTACGTTAATCCGCGCTTTGCGCAAGGGGCAGTTGGCAATCGTGCGCGCAGGTCTGGTATCCTTACGTGGTTAACTAATGAGGAATTTATGCAGTTCACAACAAAAACAATTTGCCGCGCACTGGCGCTGGCCTTTATCGGCGTGGCCGGCGCCGCCACCGCGCAGGCGGAAGACATCATCAAGATCGGCCACGTGGCCGCCACTTCCGGTCCGGTGGCCCACCTGGGCAAGGACACCGAAAACGGCGCGCGCATGGCGGTCGATGAGCTGAACGCCAAGGGCGTGGTCATTGCTGGTAAAAAGTACAAGATCGCGCTGCTGGCGGAGGACGACGCCGGCGATCCGAAGCAGGCCACCACGGTGGCGCAGAAGCTGGTGGATGCCAAGGTGCAGGGGGTGGTCGGCCACCAGACGTCCGGCACCACGATTCCGGCCTCGCGCATCTATTACGGCGCCGGGATTCCGCAGATTACGCCCTCGGCCAGCTCGCCGCAGTACACGCACCAGCGCTACAACACCACCTTCCGCAACATCGCCAACGATGAGCAACTGGGCCCGGCGCTGGCGCGCTATGCGATGCAGACCATGCAGGTCAAGCGCATCGCCGTGGTGGACGACCGCACCGCCTACGGCAAGGGGCTGGCGGATGAATTCACCAAGACCGTCAAGCGCACTGGCGCCGCCACCGGCACCACCATCGTCTCGACCCAGTACACCAACGACAAGGCCACCGACCTGATGGCGATCCTGACCGCCATCAAGGCCACCAAGCCGGATATGGTGTTCTTCGGCGGCATGGACGCGGTGGCGGCGCCGATGCTGCGCCAGATGAAACAGCTGGGCTTCCCCATCAAGTTCATGGGCGGCGACGGCATGTGTTCGGATTCGGTGCCGCGCCTGGCCGGCGATGGCATGAGCGATGGCCAGGTGGTCTGCGCGGAGGCCGGCGGCGTCGAGAAGGCGCAGGAGAAGGGCATGGAAGACTTCCGCGTCGCGTACAAGAAGCGCTTTGGCGTCGAGGTGCAGACCTATGCCGGTTATGCGTATGACGCGGTGATGACGTTGGTGGAGGCGATGCAGAAGGCGGGCTCGCCGGATCCGGCCAAGTATCTGCCGGTGCTGGCCAAGATCCAGCACAAGGGGTTGCTGGGGAATGTGGCGTTTGATGCCAATGGCGATGTGCAGAATGGTCTGGTGACCATTTATAGCTTCAAGGATGGCCACCGGCAGAAGCTGGCGGTGGTCAAGTAAGCCCCGGACCCCGCACACCGCTGCGGCCGGGGTCTGACCCCGCATGGGGTCAGACCCCTTCGGCTTTGGGGTAAGGATCAGGCGCCGGGCGGTGGGCCGCCCGGGCCGGGGCGGGGCCCCCAGCCTTCCTCGCGGTGCTCGTTGTTGTTGGCGCCCGCGCCACCGAAGCGGTATGACAACCCCACGTAGAACACGCGGCCGTCAAACCGGCGGGTGCTGGTTTCGCGCAGCGTGTCGCTGTCGATGATGGTCTGCATCTTGTTGGTGTTGAACAGGTCCGTCACGTTGGCCACCAGCGTCAGTTGCGGCGTCACCGTGTGGCGCCAGCTCATGTTGAAGGTGTGGTTGGCCGAACGGTAGCCCTGGCCGGACAGCGTCTTGCCCATCACCTGCAGCGCCATCTGGATCTGGTTGGCCGCGTCATACGAATAGTTCAGCCGCGCGCGCCCGCTCAGCGAGTTGGCGGTGCGCGTCACCAGGTTGCCGCTGTCGTCGTAGAAGCTTTGCTGCGCGCGCGCCAGGTTGCCGCTGGTGTTCAGCGTCAGCGATGGCGTCAGCTTGCCGCTGACGGTGAATTCCAGTCCGCTCGAATGACTGCCTTCGCCATTGGCGCGGGTGGTCAGCAGCACATTGGGCGCGACGAAGTAGCGGTAGTCGACGATGGCGTCGGTGTCCTTGCGGTAGTAGCCGCGCAGATTGGTTTCCAGGCCGGCGATCCTGGTTTCGTAGCCGACCTCGAACGAATCGGTCTTGGTCGGCTTCAGGTTGGGGTTGCCCGAGAAGACGTTGAATTCGTCGCGGTAGGTCACGTACGGATTCAGGTCGTTGGCGTTGGGGCGGCGAATCCGGCGCGCGTAGGCAAAGCGCAGGTTGGCGTTGTCGCTCACCTTGTAGGTCGCGTAGGCGCTCGGGATGTAATTGATGTAGTGGTTCTTCGCCTCGACATTGCCGGTGATTTGGTTGATGTCCATGTCGGTGTACTCGGCGCGCAGGCCGGCCAGCGCGCCCCAGCGCTCGCTCAGGCGCATCTGGTAGGTGCCGTACAGCGCGTACACGGTTTCGTCCAGCTCGTAGGCGTTGGTGCGGCCGTTGTTGATCACCGCCGCGCCGCTGACCGGGTCGATGTCGGTGTACAGCGTGCTGACGTTGTTGTCATTGGTGGCGACCTTGTAGCCGGCCTTGGCAGTGCCGCCCCACAGCGGGCGCTCGTAGTCGCCGGTGAAGTCGACGATGCGCACGTCGTTGTGGTTGCGCTGGTTGGCCTTGGTGTCGACCCAGCCCGGCGTGGCGTAATCGTTGGCGTAGTTGTTGACGCTGTCGTTTTCCGAGGCCGAGACGCGCAGGTCGATCTTCAGCGTCTCGCCCGGCAGCGCGCCCTTGTGGTCGTAGCGCGCGCCCCAGCTGAAGTTGTCGCTGTCGCCGGTGCGGGTGGTGCTGCGCACGTAGTCGGCCGCCGGGATCAGGCTGGTGGCGCCGTTGATGTAGTGGTCGCTGCCGCGCTGGTCGTTGGTGCGGCTGTTGTACGAGGCGCTGCCGGTCAGCGTGTCGTTCTGGTTGAGGTTGTAGCTGACGGTGCCGTTCAGGCCAGCCATGTCGTTGAGGCCGCGGCCCACCGATTCCTGGCTGTTGTGGACGAACTGGCCGGTGCGCGGATCGAGCGTGTCGCGGGTCACCTCGGCGGTGGAGTTGCGGCCGTCGTGGCGCACGTTGGCGCTGCCCTGGAAGCCCCAGGCGCCCTGGTTGTAACTGCCGTTGACGGCGCTGTTGTAGCGCCCGGCCGTGCCGGCGTTGCCGTTGACGGTGGCCATGCCGCCGGGCTTGCGGTTGCGGCGCATCACCAGGTTCAGGATCGGGCCGCCGCCGGCCTCGTTGCCGAACTGGGCGCCGGGATTGTTGATCACCTCGACCGATTCGATATCGTCGGCCGCCATGGCCTGCAGCGCCGGGCCGCGGTTGTCGCCCTGCAGCATGGCCGACGGCTTGCCGTCCACCATGATCTGCACATTGGTGCTACCGCGCAGCGTGACGGTGCCGTCCGGATCGACGTTGACCGATGGCACGTTGTTCAGCGCATCGGCGGCGGTGCCGTTGGTGCTGGAGATGTCGGACTTGACGTCGTACACCTGGCGGTCGATGCGGTTGGTGGGGCGCTCGGCCGAGACCGTCACTTCCGGCACCACGTCCTTGGCCTTGGCGGGCGCGGCGGTGGTGGGAGTGGCTGGCTTGGCGGCTGGCTTTTCGGGAGTGGCGGTTTGGGCGTAAGCTGGCAGAATAGCGCTGCCGGTCAGGCAGCAGGTAAGCAGAATCTTTTGCATAATCTGGACGGCATGACGTCTCTAAGGGGTGAGTTGCCATTATACCAGTTGCATATTCGGGAACTGGCGGCATTTACACGTCTTTACGTGGCATTTACATAGCGAGAAAAGAGGAAATATGGCACGCGGCAGCGCCGTCATCGGCAAGGACAGTTACACCACCCGCATCGAGGTTGGCGGCCACGCGCTGACAGCCGACGAGCCGGCGCGCAACGGCGGCCACGGCGCCGGTCCGGCGCCCTACGACTACCTGCTGGCCGGGCTGGGCGCCTGCACCGCCATCACACTGCGCATGTATGCCGACCGCAAGCAGTGGCCGGTGTCGGCGGTGGCGGTCGAGCTGCACCTGACCCATGCCGAGGACGGCGCGCTGCTGGTGCGCCGCACGCTGAGCATCAGCGGCCAGGTGGACGCCGCGCAGCAAGCGCGCATGGCGGAGATCGCCGAAAAAACGCCGGTCACGCTGACACTCAAGGCCGGCATGCGCATCGACACCACGCTGGCTTGACACACCTGTACCGCGGCGCGCGACCGCAACCCGCGCGGGCTGGCGCCGCAGCGCGTTGAACTTCGTTTTGTGACGCTTTTGATCTTTTTCGGGAACCTGTTGACTGGGCTGTTGGTCTAACCATGGCAAGTTGAGCTGTATAACCGTTCCCGGGAGATGATATGAAGCTGATCCACGGTCTGGCGGGGCTGCTAGTGGCCGCCGCCTGTTGCTCTGCCGTCGCCGTCCCCTTGTTGGTCGAGGGTTTTGACGATGTCCGCACCCTGCCGGCCAGCGGCTGGGTATTGATCAACAACAGCGCGCCGCCTGGCACGACCGGGTGGTTCCAGGGTGATCCCGCCATATTCCCGGCCGCCGCCGGCCCGGCCGATGCCTACCTTGCCGCCAACTTCAACAACGCGGCCTATGGCGGCGCCGTCAGCAACTGGCTGCTGACGCCGGAAGTGGCGCTGGTCAACGGCGAGTCGCTGAACTTCTCGCTGCGCCTGCTGGGCGAGGGGCTGCTGGATCGGGTCGAGGTTTACTTCAGCCCGCACGGCGCCAGTACCGACGTCGGCGCCGGCTTCGCGCTGCTCGGCGCGTTCGAGGCGGACGCGGACACCGGCTGGCAAGAGCGCACCGTGCTGGTCAACGGACTGGCGGCGCCGGCCAGTGGCCGCTTCGGCTTTCGCTATGTGGTCGACGACACCAGTCTCAACGGCAACTACGTCGGCCTGGACAGCGTCAGCATCAACGCCATTCCTGAACCGTCCACCGTGGCGCTGGTCTGCCTGGGCGCCATTGCGCTGGGGAGTCGCCGCCTGCGCCGCCGCTGGCTGGCGGCCGGCGGCCTGGCCGGCGTCGCGCTGGCGGCCCACGCGGCGCACGCGGCGACCGCGGACGACCAAGGCGTGATGCGGTTTCCGCACGTGCAAGTCGTGGCTCAGCCGGCGACTGCGCCGGCGCCGCTCGCGCCGGACGGCCTCATGGCTTACAAGGATCCGGTCACCGGCCAGCTGACCGGACCGACGGCGGAGCAGTCGGCCTTGCTGACAGCCAAGCCGCGCGGCGCGGCGCCGCTGGCGCGCCAGGCGTCGCCGCAGGTGACGCGCGCCGCGCATGGCGGTGTGCGCCTGCGGCTCGACGAACGCCATGCGCGTTACGCCATGGCGCACAAGCAGACCGACGGCAGCGTCAGCACCACCTGCGAGCCTGCGCCGGGAGACCAGCCATGAACAAGCTGCTGACCGCATGCCTGGCGCTGCTGCTGTGTTCCACCAGTTGGGCGGCCGCCACCATCACCATCGTCAACGGCGACCCGCCAGGCGTTGGTTTCAACGATCCCGCGCCAGTGGCGCCGGTCGGCGGCAACGCCGGCACTACGCTCGGCGCGCAACGGCTGAACGCCTTCCAGGCCGCCGCCAGCAAATGGGGCGCAACGCTGGACAGCAGTGTCCCCATCCGTGTACTGGCGACCTGGGACGCGCTGCCGTGCAGCGACACCGCCGCCGTGCTGGGCAGCGCCGGTGCGCTGGAGGTGTTCGCCGATTTTCCCGGCGCGCCGCAGGCCAATGCCTGGTTCGGCAAAGCGGAAACCAACAAGCTGATCGGCGTTGACGCCGACCCCGAGGTGCCCGATATCCGCGCCCGCTTCAACGTTAACCTCGGCCAGCCAGGCTGCTTCACCGGCTCGCCGTTCTATCTCGGGCTGGACAACAACCACGGCCCGCACACCGACCTGGTGACCGTGCTGCTGCACGAGTTTGCCCATGGCCTGGGCTTCCAGACCTATACCGACGACGAGACCGGCGAACTGCTGGCCGGCGTGCCCAGCATCTGGGACTACTTCCTGCTGGACACCACCACCGGCAAGGTGTGGAAGGACATGAGCGATGCCGAACGGGCCGCCTCGGCCATCAAGTCGGGCAAGCTGGTGTGGAATGGCGTGCAGGTCACCAACGCCGCGCAGATCGTGCTGCAGCCCGGCACGCCGATCCTGACGGTGCTGACGCCGGCGTCGGTGGCGGGTGTCTACCAGGTGGGCACGGCGGCGTTCGGGCCGCCGCTTGGCAGCCCGGGCCTGACCGGCGAGGTGATGCCGGTGGTCGACACGCCGCCCGACCTGGGGCTGGCTTGCGCGCCGCTGTCGGCCGTCAACGCGCTGGCGGTACGCGGCAAGATCGCGCTGGTCGACCGCGGCGCCTGCACCTTCGTGGTCAAGTCGCGCAATGTGCAGGATGCCGGCGCCATCGGCCTGATCGTGGCCGACAATGTGGCCGGCGCGCCGCCGTCCGGCATCGGCGGCAGCGATCCGGGCATCCACATTCCGGTGGTGCGCATCACGCTGGAGGACGGGCAGGCGCTGAAGCGGGTGATCGCGCGCCGTTCGCGCAGCCATTCCGGGCTGTTTGCCAACCTGGGCGTCAACCTGGCGGTGCGCGCCGGCACCGACCCGCTGGGCCGCGTGCTGATGTATGCGCCGCGCCCCAATCAGCCGGGGTCGTCGGTGTCGCATTACGATACCAGCGCCACGCCCAACCAGTTGATGGAGCCGGCCATCAACGCCGATTTGACGCACGAGGTGAAGCCGCCGTTCGACCTGACTTATCCGCTGCTGAAGGATATTGGCTGGTGATCGGTGGCGGTCGTTAGCGCTTGACGCGTCATGTCGGCGCAGGCCGGCATCCATACCCCGCATGCGTCGTGGCGGGCAAACGTTCCATGGGCCCCCGGCCTGCGCCGGAACGACACCGTTGGCCGAACGGCGTTAGTGCCAGCCGCCACCCAGCGCCTTGATCAGGTAGACGGCGTTGACCATCTGCTTGCCGCGCAACTGGACGGCGGTGCGCTGGTTGGTCAGCAGCGTCTGCTGGGCGGTGATGACGTCGAAGTAGGTTTCAACGCCGCCGGTGTAGCGGTCGTTGGCCAGGTCCAGCACGCGGCGCGAGGCGGCCACGCTGGCCTCGGCCGACTGGTGGGCGCGTTGCAGCGTGGCGGCGCCGCTCATGCCGTCCTCGACTTCCTGCATCGCGGTCAGCACGCTTTGCCGGTAGCCGGCCACGGCGCCGGTGTAGCCGGCCTGGGCGATGGCGACGTTGGCGTCGGTCTTGCCGGCGTCGAACAGCGTTTGCGTCAGCGCGGCGCCCAGCGACCACAGCAGGCTGGGGGCTTCGATCAGCTTGCTCATCTGGCTGCTGTCCCAGCCGCCGCCGGCCTGCAGGTTGATGCTGGGGAAATAGGCGGCGCGGGCGACGCCGATGTTGGCGTTGGCGGCCGCCACCGCGCGCTCGGCGGCGGCGATGTCGGGCCGGCGCTGCAGCACCGTGGCCGGCAGTGCGACCGGCAGTGTGGGCGGCGTCAGCGTGCTGGTGGCCGGCGCCAGCTGGAACGATGGGGCCGGCGTGCCCGTCAGCGTGGCCAGCGCGTGCTGGTACTGGGCGCGCTGCTGGTTCAGCAATTCCAGCTGCGTTTGGCTGGCGTCCAGCAGTGATTGCTGTTGGGCCAGGTCGAGGCCGGTGGCGGCGCCGAGTTCGTGGCGTGCCTGGATGAAGTCGTAGGCCTTGCGTTGCAGCGCCAGGCTTTCGTTGAGCACGCCGATTTCGGCGTCCAGCTCGCGCAGGTTGAAGTAGTCGGCGGCCAGCTCGGCCACCAGCACCAGGCGGGCGTTTTCAAAGTCGGCGGCGGCCTGTTGGGCGGAGGCTTGTGCGCCGCTCACCGTGCTGCGCACGCGGCCGAACAGGTCGGCTTCGTAGTTGACGGCAAAGCCCAACTGGTAGTTGTTTTGCACCGTGGACTGGTTGGTGACGTTGTAGGCGTTCAGCGGGCGGTTGGCCGAGGTCTTCTGGCGTGCCGCGCCGGCCTGCAGGCTGGCCTGCGGGAACAGGCCGGCCGAGCTGACGGTGACCTGCGAGCGCGCCTGGTCGAGCCGGGCGGCGGCGGCGGCCAGGTTCTGGTTGCGCGCCAGCGCTTGCTGTACCAATTGGTTCAGTTGGGCGTCGCCGAAGATTTCCCACCAGTTGCCTTTCAGCGCGGCGTCGTCTGGCTTTGCGGCCTGGAACGGTACTGGCGATTGCCAAGCCGCCGGCACGTCGACGGCCGGCTGGTGATAGACCGGCGCGCTGGCACAGCCGGCCAGCAGCAGGGCGGCCACCAGCGGCGCCAAGGCTCCCTTGCGCAGCAACGGCTTCATGGCGCCGCCTTCGCGCCGCTGGCGCCCGCCCCGGCGCTGGCGCCCGCGCTGGCCCCGGCGGCGACGGTGCGCACCTGCACCACGTCGCCATCGGCCAGCGAGTCGGGCGGGTTGACCACCAGCTTGTCGGCGGTGGTCACGCCGCTCAGCAGTTCGATATTGGTGCCCAGGTCATGCCCCAGCGTCACCGGCTGCAGCCTGACCTTGCCGCCGTCGCCCACCACCGCCACGCGCGGCCCCTCGGGGCGGAACAGCAGTACGTTGGACGGCGCCAGCAGCGCGCCGGAGCTGCCGTCCAGCGGCAATGACACCTGCACATACGACCCGGCCAGCAGCGCGTTATCCTTGTTCGGCAGATTGATCTCCAGCTGCAGCGTGCGGGTGGCCGCGTCGATGGCGCCGGCCGTGCGCGCCACCGCCCCCTCGAACACCTTGCCCGGCAATTCCGCCTGCGTGATCGTCACCTTGTCGCCGACCTTGATGCGCTGCGCGTACGACTGCGGCACGTAGACATACACCCGCAAGGTGTCCACCTGCGCCAGCCGGAACAGCGCGTTGCCGGCGCCGCCGTTGCCGCCGTTGATCAGATCCCCGACCTCGACCGAGCGCGCCGTCACCACGCCGGCGAACGGCGCCAGCACGCGCTTGAACGCCTCGGTGCGCTGCAGCCGCCGCACATTGGCCTCGGCCGCCGCCAGGTTGGCCTGCGCCTGGGTGTAGGCGCTGGTACGCTCGTTGAGCTCCTGCTGGGTCACGGCGTCGCGCTTGCTCAGCGCCTCCCAGCGCTCCGCCGAGGTCTTGGCCAGCGCCAGGCTGGACGCCGCCTGCTCGCGCGCCGCCACCGCCTGCGACAATTGCTGGTCGACTTCCGGCGTGTCGATCTCCGCCAGCAGATCGCCCTTGTTGACGTGGGCGCCGATATCCTTGGTCCAGCGCAGCACATAGCCGCTGGCGCGCGCATAGATCGGCGACTCGATCAGGCCCTGCAAGGTGCCGGGCAGCGTCAAGCCTTCGCCGCTCTTGGCGGCCTTGGCGCTGGTGGTCACCACATACTGCTGGTTCAGCGCCACGCTGGCCTGATGCAGCCCGTCCGCGTGGACGGAACGCTGCGCCAGCGTCAGGCCGCCGCCCACCAGCAGCAGCGCGACGACGATGGCGCCGGCCAGCCTGGCGCGCTTGAATACCGCCGCGCGATGCGGATACGCGTGGCCTTCTCCCGAGGAGCTATGGATGCCGAGTGCGGCGTGACGATGTTCGGACATATCAAGTGTTCCCTTCAGCGACAGCAGGCATGGCGTGCGCGGCGCGGCCGGCACGCTGTTCAAAATAACGGTGCACGGTGGCGAATACCACCGGCACAAACAACAGCGTCGAAACGGTGGCGAACAGCAGGCCGCCGATCACGGCGCGGCCCAGCGGCGCGTTCTGCTCGGCGCCTTCGCCGAAGCCGATGGCCATCGGCACCATGCCGATGATCATGGCCAGCGCCGTCATCAGCACCGGCCGGATGCGCGTGGTGCCGGCCTCCAGCGCCGCCGACAGCGCCGACACGCCGGCATCGAGCTGCTGGCGCGCGAACGACACCATCAGGATCGAGTTGGAGGTGGCCACGCCCATCGTCATGATGGCCCCGGTCAGCGCCGGCACGCTCAGCGTGGTGCGCGTCAGGAACAGCATCCAGACGATGCCCGCCAGCGCCGCCGGCAGGGCGGTGATGATGATGAAGGCGTCCACCCACGACTGGAAGTTCACCACGATCAGCAGGTACACCAGCACGATCGCCATCGCCAGGCCGATGCCCAGGCCGGTGAACGACGACTGCATGGTCTCCACCTGGCCGCGCACGTCGATCTTGCTGCCGCGCGGCAGATGGGCGCGCGCATCTTTCACCAGCGTGTTGATGTCGGCGGCGGTGGAGCCGAGGTCGCGGCCTTCGACGCTGACGTAGATGTCGATCACCGGCGTCAGGTTGTAGTGCGAGACGTTGGCCTGCTGCACCGCCGGCACCACCTGTACCAGGCTGCTGAGCTGCTGGCTGGCGTCCTCGCCGTTGCCGGCGCCGCCCGGCGTGCCGGCCGCGCGCACCGGGGTGCGCAGCAGCGCGTCCAGGTCGTCGATATGATACTGGGGCGCCTGCACCGCCAGGTTGTACACCACGCCGTTGGCCGGATTGAGCCAGAACGCCGGCTGCGTCTGCGAGCTGCCGGACAGCGTGATCAGCAGGTTCTGCGCCAGGTCGGTCGGATTCAGGCCCAGTTGCTTGATCTGCGTGCGGTCCATTTTCAGGCCCAGCGTCGGCAGGTCCATGCGTTGCTGGATATGCACGTCGACCGTGCCCGGCACCTGCTTGACCTTCTTCATCAGCTCCGAGGCGATCTGGTAATTGCTGGCCACATCCTTGCCGGCGATCTGGATGTCCACCGCCGCCGGCTGGCCGAAATTGAGGATCTGCGTGACGATATCGGCCGGCTGGAAGAAGAACTCCACGCCGGGGAACTGCTTGGGCAGCGCGCGCCGCAACTGGTCGATATAGCCCTGCGACGGCGCGTGGTCGGCGTTCAGCGACAGCAGGATCTCGGCGTCCAGCGTGCCGATGGTGCCGGCGTTGCTGTACGAGAGATTGATGGCCGAGTAGGGCGTGCCCAAGTTGTCGAGGATGGTCTGCAGGTCGCGCTGCGGAATCACGGTGCGGATGACTTTTTCCACCTCGTCCACGGTGCGCGCGGTTTCCTCGATGCGGGTGCCGGTCGGCATGCGCATGTGCAGCCGGATCTGGCCCGCGTCCACCGACGGGAAGAAGTCGCGGCCCAGCGTGAACACCAGCCCAAGCGACAGCACGCAGAACAGGATGAACGACAGCCCGAAACGGCGGCGGTGCGTCAGCAGCGACGACAGCACCACCACGTAGGCGCCGCGGAAGCGCTCGAAGCCGGCGTTGAAGCGCTCGTAGGCGCGCTGCAGCAGATTGGGCTTGCCGCCGGCGGCCTGGTGGGCGTGGCCCATCATCAGCATGACCAGCGTCGGCACCAGGGTGCGCGACAGGATGTAGGAAGCGATCATCGCAAACACCACCGCCTGCGCCAGCGGCACGAACAGGTAGCGCGCCACGCCGGTCAGGAAGAACATCGGCACGAACACGATGCAGATGCACAGCGTGGACACCAGCGCCGGCACCGCGATTTCGCCGGCGCCCTCCGAGATGGCGGTGTACAGGTCCGAGCCCTGGTGCATATGGCGCTCGATGTTTTCGATGGTGACGGTGGCGTCGTCCACCAGGATGCCGACCGCCAGCGCCAGCCCGCCCAGCGTCATGATGTTGATGGTTTCGCCCAGCGCGAACAGCATCATGATCGACGACAGGATGGACAGCGGGATGGACACCGCGATGATCAGGGTGCTGCGCCAGTTGCCGAGGAAGATCAGGATCATGGCGGCAGTCAGCAGTGCGGCGATCAGCGCCTCGCGGATCACGCCGGAGACGGCGGCCTTGACGAACAGCGACTGGTCGAACAGCGGCGTGATCTTCAGCTCCTTGGGCAAGGTCTGCATGGCTTGTGGCAGCAGCGCCTTGAGCGAGTTGACGATGTCCAGCGTCGAGGCGCCGCCGTTGCTCAGTACCGACAACAGCACCCCGCGTTCGCCGTTCTGGCGCACGATATTGGTCTGCGGCGAGAAGCCGTCGCGCACGTGCGCCACTTCGGACAGGTAGGTGACCGCGCCATTCTTGTTCAGCACCGGAATCTGATTCAGGCCGGCGATGGTGTCCGGCGAGCCATTCAGGCTGACGTTGTACTCGGTGGCGCCCAGCTTGGCGGTGCCGGACGGCAGCGTCAGGTTCTGCACGCTGATGGCGTTGGTGACGTCGGTCGGCGTCAGGCCCTTGGCGGCCAGCGCGCGCGTGTCCAGGTCCACCGACACCAGGCGCGATTTGCCGCCGTAAGGGTAGGGCACCGAGGCGCCCGGGATGGTGATCAGCTGCGGCCGCAGGAAGTTGACCGCCGTGTCGAACATCGACTGCTCGGTCATGCTGCTGCTGGACAGGCCAAGCTGGATCACCGGGATGCTGGACGCCGAGTACTTGATGATTAGCGGCGGCTGCACGCCCGGCGGCAGCTGCTTGAGCTGCGCCTGTTCCACCGCCACCACCTGCGCCAGCGCGGTCTGGATATTGGCGTTCGGCTGGAAGAAAATCTTGACGATGGTGGAACCGGCCAGCGACTGCGACTCGATGTGCGCGATGTCGTTGACGGTGGTGGTCAGGCTGCGCTCCGTGGTGGAGGCGATGCGGTGCCCCATCTCCTCGGCGGACAGGCCGTTGTACTGCCAGATGACGCTGATGACGGGAATGTCAATTTCCGGCAGGATGTCGGTCGCCATCTTGGACAGCACCAAGGGTGTCGACAACAGGATGAGCAGCGCCATCACAATGAAGGTGTAGGGCCGCCGCAAGGCGATTTGTACGATCCACATAACTGTATGCCCACATATGGAAAATGCTATGGACGCTACAATGCGCTCGAACCGGCGCGGCGACAACTTCCGTTTGGCAGGGGTCAGGCGGGGGCGGTGGTGACGTAATCGACTATGCGGTCGGCGCAGGCTTCGGAGATGGCCATGAAGCGCGCGCCGCTGCGGTAGCGGCCATGGGTGCCAACCGGATGGCTATGGACCACCGTCAGCGTGATCTCGTTGCGGATCGCGCTGCCGGGGAAGCAGAAATTCAGTACAAATTGTTCATCGGCCGGCATGGCCTGGTCGCTCACGAACGCCACGCCCATGCGCGAAATATCGATGATCTGCGCCGGTTGGGTATGCTGTCCGTGTATGTCGGTGAGATAGGCGTCCACTTGCAACAGGCGCCGTACATGCTCTCTTCTGGGGTCCATCGTTGTTTGGGATAGCCGCGAAAAGCGATAGTATAGTGCGACCGCGCACATACCGGCGATATGTTTTTCTCTACCCTGAAAGAATGACTACATCGCCCGACAAACAGATAACGAAGCTGCTGCGCAAGGTGTTCGGCATTGAATCCCTGCGCGACGGCCAACGCCGCGTGATCGACAGCGTGCTGGCTGGCCGCGACACCCTGGCCGTCATGCCCACCGGCAGCGGCAAATCGCTGTGCTACCAACTGCCCGCGCGTCTGCTCGACGGCATGACGGTGGTGGTTTCGCCGCTGATCTCCCTGATGAAGGACCAGGCGGAGCGGCTGGAGGAGGCGGGCATCGCCAGCGCGACGCAAGTCAACAGCAGCTTGTCGCGCGCCGAGGAGCTGGAAGC
This sequence comes from Duganella sp. 1224, assembly GCF_013408245.1. Lineage (GTDB taxonomy): Bacteria > Pseudomonadota > Gammaproteobacteria > Burkholderiales > Burkholderiaceae_D > Rugamonas. The sequence continues at coordinate 1,650,388 of NZ_JACBYS010000001.1, read as the reverse complement.
GCTGGAATCGATCGAAAAAGCCGGCAAGGACGTGGTGTTCTGCACCCCCGAGCGCCTCGCCACGCCTGAATTCCAGGAACTGCTGCGGCAGGCGGCCATCGCGCTGGTGGTCATCGACGAGGCGCACTGCATCTCCCAGTGGGGGCACGACTTCCGGCCGGCCTATCTGGAGATTGGCGCCGTGCTGGAAAAGCTCGGCAAGCCACAGGTGCTGGCCTTGACCGCAACCGCTACCGACGACGTCATCGCCGATATCCGCGCCCAGCTTGGGCGTCCGCGCATGCGCGTGGTGAACACCGGGATTTACCGCCCCAATCTGCAGTACCGGGTGCGGCAGGTCACCAATCCCGAAGAGAAAACCACCACCTTGCTGGACCTGGTACGCGACACGCCGGGCGTCGGCATTGTCTACGCCGCCACCGTCAAGGCGGTCAACGAGGCGTATCAGCTGCTGCGCGAGGCCGGCGAAAGCGTCACCATCTATCACGGCCGCTTAAAGGCGGCCGAGCGCAGCGAGAACCAGAACCTGTTCATGAACGGCGAGCGCCGCGTCATGGTGGCCACCAACGCCTTCGGCATGGGCATCGACAAAACCGACACGCGCTTTGTCATTCACCTGCAGGTGCCCGGCAATCTGGAAGCCTACTACCAGGAGTCCGGCCGCGCCGGCCGCGATGGCGAGGACGCCGAATGCACGCTGCTGTACTACCACGACGACACGCGCCTGCAAAAGTTCTTCCTCATGAAGAGCAAGGCGCCGGACGAGAAGCATGAACTCGACCGCGAAAAGCTGGAGCGCATGATTTCCTACGCGCAGAGCGGCTTTTGCCGCTGGAAGCTGCTGCTGGACTATTTCGGCGATCCGGTGCCCGGTTTTGAGAAGTGCTGCCGTTGCGATAACTGCCTGTCGCCGCCGGCGATATCAGGGGAGCACCTCGAACAGCAGGAACTGGGTCACCTGGGACTTGCTGAAGTTGTCGTCCGAGACCAGCACCAGGCTGGCGTGGCCGTTGGCTAGGCGCGGGCCGAACGCGATCCCTTCCAGGTTATCGATGATGGGCAGGCCGACGCTGCTCAGGTCCAGCACCAGCCGCTTTGTCATCGGCGTGAAGCGCGCGCCTTTCAGCGTCGGCAGGTGCTGCACGTCGGTGGCGCCGGCGGCATCCACCTCGTAAATGCGCACATACGTCTTGTAGCTGCCATCGTCAGCCTGCACGGCGGCGCGTTCCAGCGTCAGCATGCGGGTATCGCTCAGCGCCAGCATCTCCGAGATGCCGTTGTCGGCGGCCTTGCCCTTGCCCGGCCTGGCGGGGATGGCGTCCAGCGGATAGGCGTACTGCCCCAGCACCTCGCCGTCGCGGCCGAAATGGGTGATGCGGTTGACCGCGCCGTGCGTCGGATCCGGCTCCGGGCCATCCTGGTACATCGGGCCTTCCAGCGAGACCCACAGCGTGCGGCCGTCCGGCGCGAAACTCAGTCCTTCAAACGCCTGGTTGTCGCGCGGGCCGGACAGGCGCTCCTTCGATACCGTGAACAGCGGCGGCAGCGGCAGTTCGGACAGGAAGCCGCCGTCGCGTCGTGCGTGGCGTACAAAGGGATCGAGGCCCAGTTTGACGTCGCCCTCGCTGGCGTACCAGATGCTGCCGTCGCGCGGATCGACGCGCAGGGTTTCCAGGTCCGGCACCACGCCGTGGCCTTCCCTGTACGCCTCCTTCGACGGATAGACGCTGCCATCCGGCTGCTGCAGCAGGCTTACGCCGGTCAGCTGCACCGATTGGAAGGTGTGCTGGTCGAACGCCAGCCTGGCGCGGTAGTAGCGCGCCGGATTGTGTTGCGAACGGTCGTCGCTGATCATCACCCATTCGTCGCGGGTGGCATCGTAATCGATGCCGGACAGGCCGCCAACCATGGTGCCGGCGTACTGCATGCGGTAGGGCAGGCGTTGCTCGCCGATGAAACGCAGGCTGGAGATGGTGTCAGGCTGGCGGACGTGCAGTTGCGCGCAGCCGCCCAGCGACAGCGCGCAGGCGAGGGTGAGGAGGGTCTTTTTCATGGACGCGCATCATATCATCACTCCACGTACCATTGCGGGAAGGGATCGGCGTAATTCCGCCATGCCGCTTCGCCGGCGGCGTGTTCGGCGTCGGTCAGCACGCAGTAAGCGAATGCCTCCTCAATCGCGGCGCGGTCGAGGTTCTGGCCGATGAACACCACTTCGTTGAAGCGCTCGTCGTAGGGCTCGGCCCAGCGGCCGACCGGCTCCACCGAGGCGATCCTGCCGGCCCGTGAATACACCACCGCCCACTCCGGCCGCGTGGCCAGCCACAGATAGCCCTTGGCGCGCAGCAGGCCGGGGAAGGCGTGATCGAGGAAGCGGCTGAAGCGCTGCGGATGCAGGGCGCGCGGCTCGCGCAGCACAAAGCTGGCAATGCCGTATTCGTCGGTTTCCGGCGCGTGCTCGCCGGCCAGCTCGCGCGCCCAGCCGGCCATTTCGCTGGCCTTCCCCAGATCGAACTTGCCGGTGCCGAGTATCTGATGCAACGGCACATTGCCGCGTTCCGCAGACACGATGGCGGCGCCCGGATTGAGCGCCTTGATCACCGCGCGCACCTCGCCCAACTGCGTCAGCGACACCAGATCGGTTTTGCTGATCACCACCACGTCGGCAAATTCGATCTGCTCGGACAGCAGGCCGGCCAGCGAACGGTCGTCATCCTCGCCGGCGGTTTCGCCACGCTGCGCCAGGAAGTCGGTGCTGTTGTAGTCGGCCAGCAGATTGAGGGCGTCGACCACCGTCACCATCGTGTCGATGCGCGCCACCTGGTTGAGCGAGCGGCCATGCTCGTCCTCGAAATCGAAGGTGGCGGCCACCGGCATCGGCTCGCCCACGCCGGTCGACTCGATCAGCAGATAGTCGAAGCGGCCCTCGGCGGCCAGCTGGCGCACCTCCAGCAGCAGGTCTTCGCGCAAGGTGCAGCAGATGCAGCCATTGCTCATTTCGACCATTTTCTCCTCGGTGCGCGAAAGGGCCGCGCCGGCGTTGCTGCTGCCGTCGCGTAGCAGGCTGGCGTCGATATTCACCTCGCTCATGTCGTTGACGATGACTGCCACCCGCAGGCCTTCGCGGTTGGCGAGGACGTGGTTGAGCAGGGTGGTTTTGCCGGCGCCAAGAAAGCCGGAAAGGACGGTGACGGGCAGGCGGGTATCTGGAATGGACATGACGAATCTCGCTTCATTAATGCAATCGAGTTGCATATTAAGCGGATTCGGCAGTAAATGCAACAAAGTTGCGTTAGTCAATTGGTCGGCTTATGACCGCTTGCGGTTGCAGCTGGCGCAGGTGCCCTTGATGAGGAAGTCGATTTCCTGGGTCTGGAAACCGTCCGGCAGCTTGATCTTGCGCGGCAGCGCCACATCGGTAAAGCAGGTGACCTGCTCGCACCGGGTGCACTGGAAGTGCGCATGTTCGTGCGCGTGATGGCCGGCGCCGGCGCTGAAGCGCCATACCTGGTCGGCCCCGGCGATGCGGTGGATCAGTTCATTCTCGGTCAGCCATTCCAGCACGCGGTACAGCGTGACCGGATCCAGTTCCTCGTGCGCCGTCCTGGCCAGGTGGGCCTGGATCTCGTGGTGGGTCAGCGATTTTTTCTGGCCCAGCAAAAAGTCCAGCACCAGCACGCGCTGGCGGGTGACGCGGGCGCCGGTGGCGCGGATTTGTGATTCGGCGGTATCTGTTTGCATCCCGCTATGGTAACACGGTGCCGAATGCGGTTAGAATGTCGGCCATGAAGTACAGCCGCCCCTTCGTGCACGTGTTCCTTGCGCTCCTGCTGCTCCTGACGCAGCAGGTCGGGGTGGCGCACATCTATACGCACTGGATCGGCGCCGAGCAGCAAGAGCTTCAACTGACCGAAGAAGGCCAGGCGGAACACCGCAAGCGCCTCGCCGTCCACAAAGTGTGCGCGGAATGCGTGTCGGTGGCGCAGATGGCTGCCGCCATCACCAGTTCGCCGCTGACGCTGGCCATCTCCACCCTCAGCACCGGCCCGGTCACGGTGCCGGCCACGCTGCCCGCCTGCGAACGCACCACCTGCGTCTTCCATTCCCGCGCTCCACCTCTGGCCTGACACCCGAAATCCGTCCGATTTTTTGCCGCAGCGGGGCGCAAGGCTTCGTCACGCGTCCGTGCGGCCGTCACTTACATTGCTAGAGGTTTTACATGAAGATTCAACGCACGCTGCTGGCCAGCGCGATCCTGTCCGCCTATTCCACGCTGGCCTTCGGCCAGGCCGCGGTTCAACAGGTGGTGGTCACCGCCACGCCATTCGGCAACAGCGCGAATGACCAGATCCTGACCCCGGCCAAGGTGCTGGCCGGCGACGAGCTGCGCGACAAGACCGGCAGCTCGCTGGGCGAGACGCTGTCGCAGGAACTGGGCGTGTCGGCATCGGCATTTGGCGCCGGCGCCTCGCGCCCCATCATCCGCGGCCTGGAAGGCGCGCGCGTTAAGATGCTGGAAAACGGCATGGCCGTTTCCGACGTCTCCGGCCTGTCCAATGACCACGCGGTGGCGGCGGAGGGCGCGGTGGCACAGCAGATCGAAATCCTGCGCGGGCCGGCGGCGCTGCTGTATGGCTCCGGCGCCATCGGCGGCCTGGTCAACGTCGTCAACGAGCGCATTCCCACCGCGCTGGAGCCGAAGCTGACCGGCCAAGTGGAGGCGCGCGCCAGCTCGGTGGACAGCGGCCGCAATCTGTCCGGCACCATCGACGGCTCGGTCGACAAGATGGCCTGGCACATCGACGGCAATTTCCGCAACGCGGACGACTACAAAATCCCCGGCAACCGCGTGCTGGGTGACCCCGATTCGGCCAGCGGCCGGCTGCCGCACTCGGACACGCGCGAGCGCACCGGCGGCATTGGCGGGTCGTGGGTGGATAGCTGGGGCTTCATCGGCGCCTCGGTGTCGCGCCTGTCCAACGTCTACGGCATCCCGAGCGACGAAGGCTCAAAGATCGACCAGAAGCAGACCCGCTACGACATCGACAGCCTGGTCAAGGCACCGTTCGCGGGCTTTGAAACCTTCAAGTTCAAGGCCGGCTACACCGATTACAAGCATGCCGAAATCGGCGAGGATGGCGCGCCGGAAGTGCTGTTCAAGAACCACGCGACCGAGACGCGTTTCGAACTGACGCACAAGCCGGTGGCCGGCTGGCATGGCACCTTCGGCGTGCAGACCGAGAACACCAACTTCTCCGCCCTGAGCGCGGAAGGCGGCCCGGATACCGTGCCGGTCACGCATTCGACCTCGAATGCCGCCTTCCTGGTCGAGGAAACCGACTTCGGCCCGGTCAGGTTCAACGCCGGCGGCCGCGTAGAGCGCGTCAAGCGCGAGCCGGTGACGGGCGTGAAGCGCTCGTTCAATCTGCAATCGGCATCGGTGGGGGGGCTGTGGCCGTTCGTGCCGGGCTACGCGATCGGTGCCACGCTGTCCTACGCGCAGCGCGCGCCATCGACCGAGGAACTTTACTCCAGCGGCCCGCACGACGCCACCGCCACCTTCGACATCGGCAACGCCGACTTCAAGAAGGAGACCTCGCGCAATATCGAGCTGAATGTGCAGAAGACCACGGGCCTGATGCGCTGGAAGGCCAACGTCTTCCGCAACAAGGTCAGTGACTTCATCTATGGCCACATCACCGGCAACCTGCTGGACGAGGAGGGCAACCCGGGCGACGAGCTGCGCGAACGCATTTTCGAGCAGGCCGACGCCACCATCCAGGGCGCCGAGGCAGAGCTGGAATACAACCCGACCGGCGCCGGCTGGTCCGGCCGCGTGTTCGCGGACACCTCGCGCGGCAAGCTCGATCGCGGCGGCAGCCTGCCGCTGCAGCCGGCCAACCGCATCGGCGTCAGCACCGCATACAAGATGGGCGCGTGGCGTGCCGGCCTGTCGCTGGTGCACGCGCAGTCGCAGGACCGTCTGGCGTCGTTCGAAACCACCGACACCCCAGCTTACAACCAGCTGAACGCCAATGTGTCTTATACGCAGAAGGTGGACGGCTATGACCTGACCTGGTTCCTGCTGGCGAAAAACCTGACCAACGAAGAAATCCGCGTCTCGACCTCGGTGCTGAAGGACATCGCGCCGCTGCCAGGCCGTAACGTGGTATTCGGTGTGCGCGCCAAGTTCTGATGGCGGATATCCGGTGCGCCACTAGCTCAAATGGGCCCGGAAACTGGCCAGTTGGAATGCATCAAACCCCAGCATCGGGCCGAGACTGGTGAAATAGCGCCGATTGGTGGAATGTGCGTTGTACCCGCGTGGCGTGCGGTAGTAGTCGATCGCGTCGAGCAGGTCGCGGTCGGCCACGCCCATCGCTTGTGCCGTGCCAAGCGCCTTGAACCGATGGTCGGTCGACGCGGCGCTGGCCGCGTAGCCGCCGCCCGCGCAGACGCCCACTAAGCCCAGGCTATCTTCCGCCACGAACGGCAGCGTCATCAGAAAATGCGCCGCGCAGCGAATGTCCTCGACGCGCGCCGCAGGATTTTCCTGATCGCGCGGCTCGCCCTCGCTTTGTCCCTGGTAGGAAGGGTCAAAGGCCAGCGTCACGAAGCCCAGGTTGGCCAGCCTTGCCGCGTAGTTGGCGCCGATCTGCGCCTTGACGCTGCTGCCCGGCGTTGCGATCACCAGCGCCCTATTGTGGCCCGCGTTGCGTATCCAGCGCCAGGGCTTCGGCAGGGCCGAAGAACTCATAGTGCGTTTGCGACGGCGGCACGCCCAGTTCCGCCAGGTGCGACTTGATCGCCTTCATGAACGGGGTGGGGCCGAGGAAGTAGGCGTCCACATCGCGCGTCTGCGGCAGCCATGCGGACAGCTGCCGCGGATTCAGGTAACCGGTGGCATGCGGCTGCGGTCCATGGGCATCTGCCGACTCGTAGCAGTAGTAGCGCCGCAGTTGCGGATGACTGGCCGCCAGCGCATCGATATGCTCGCGGAAGGCGTGCACACCGGCGTGACGCGCCGCGTGAATGAAGTGGATCGCACGCCCGGTCGCCAGCGCCGCCGTCAGCATGGCCAGCGTGGGGGTGATGCCGACGCCACCGCTGATCAGCACCAGCGGCTTGTCGCTATCGGTCAGCACAAAGTCGCCGGATGGCGGGAACAGATCGACGCTGTCGCCCACCTGCAGCTGATCGTGCAGGAAGTTGGACACCAGGCCACCCGGCTCGCGCTTCACGCTGATGCGGTAGCTGACGCCATTCGCCGTCTCGGACAGCGAATACTGGCGGCGATGCGGCTCGCCGTTCACATCGACCTGAATACCGATGTACTGGCCCGGCTGGTGTGCCACCACCTTGCCGCCATCGGCGGGCACCAGCACGAAGGAGGTGATCTCATCGCTTTCCACCGTCCGGGCGCGGACCTTGAAGGCACGCGCGCCACGCCAGCCGCCCTCGGCCCGCTCGTTTTGCTGATAGACGCTTTCCTCGGCGCCCATCAGGATATCGGCCAGTTGGCCATAGGCCGCGCCCCAGGCTGCAATCACCGCGTCGGTGGCCACCTGTTCGCCCAGCACCTCGCGGATCGCCTTCAGCAGCGACGCGCCAACGACGGGATAATGCTCCGGCAGGATCTGCAAGGACACGTGCTTGTGCACGATCGTCGCCACCAGCGGACCCAGATTCTCCAGCTTCTCGATATTCTTCGCATACATGAGCACCGCATTGGCCAGCGCGCGCTGCTGATGGCCGTCATGCTGGTTGGCTTGATTGAACAGCGGCTTCACGTGCGGATAATCGCGGAACATCGACTGGTAGAAGTGGCGGGTCAGGGCTTCGCCGCCTTCTTCCAGAATCGGAACGGTTGCGCTGATGATGGCTTTGTGTTCGGTGCTAAGCATGATGATCTCTGTCGTAGGGAATTGATGACGTAAACAAGTATATCATATGAATGTTTAAATGCGCAGCAGGCGCCACCGGAAAAATCCGGCGGCGCCGCGGTTCAAGGTTTAGAGATCGAACTTCAGTTCAGCGACGTAGGTGCGTTGCGGATAAGGGTGGAAGTTCCAGTACTGGTAGTTATTCAGATTGTCCACACCCAGCGCCATGCTCCACTGCGCGTTAAAGCGATAGCGCAGGCGCGCATCGGCGGTGAAGTACTTGCTGGCCCCCTGATAGGCAAAGCCGTTGACGTCCGAATTATCCAGCGTTGAATACTGCTTGCCGCTGTAGCGCGCCGCCAGCGTCATCGACAGCTTGTCATTGACCGCGTACGTGGCCACGCCGGTGGCGCGCCACGCGGGAATGCGCGGCTGCCACTTGCCCACGCTGCTGGGCGCCTTGTCGTTGCGGATGATCTTCGAATCGGTCCACGTCAGGCTGGAACTCAGCTCCAGGCCGCGCAGCAGCACGTCGCTGGCGCCATACGAAACCTCCAGCCCCTTGGTGCGGATCAGGTCCACGTTCTGGATATTCGTCACCAGCGGGAGCACCAGCACATTGGTCTGCGAATACAGCGCGTCGGCGGTACGTTCGCCGAAGGCGGTCAGGCGCAGGTAGCCGCCATCCAGCTTGCGCTCGCCGCTGAGCTCCGTGGTCCACGACTTTTCCGGCTTGAGCTTAGGATCGTTGTTGGTCAGCTGGCCGGCGGCATTCAGGCCGCCCTGATACAGCTCCGACACCGTCGGCATGCGCACCGCGCGGCCCAGCGACGCCTTCAACACCCAGTCTTCGCTGGCCTGGTACGCCAGCGCCGCTTTCGGCGAGACATAATGCTCCGTGCGTTCCGCGTGCGCCGCCGCATTCAGCGCGTTGGCGGTCACGCCGTCGTGCGCATGCCAGTGCTCGAAGCGCGCGCCCAGAACGGTCTTCCATTGCGGCGCGAACTTCCAGGTGTCCTGCGCATACAGGCTGTTGATCTCCGTCTTGCCGGCAAAGCGCGAAGTTGGCGCGCTGACCGGCGTACCGCTGATCCAATCCGCGACAGGCGACTCGGTGCTGCTTAACTTGTAAGCCTCGCGCTGGTAGCCGAATTCCGCGATATGCGCCGCATCCGGGCGCCACACGCCCTTGGCCGCCAGGGTATTCCAGCCGGTGCCGCCCTGATTGACCAGGCGTCCGGCGCCGCCGTTCAGCGATGCCGGCATCGTCACGGTGGTCGCAGCGCGCAGTCGGTCCTTGTCGTAGTCATACAGACTGGCGGCGATTTCCCAGTCGAACACGCCCCTGGTGTTGGTCTTTAGCGTGAGGCCATGCATGACATGCCGCAGGTCTTCGTTGGAGACGTTGAAATCGGTTGGCGTCAGCGTGTACGCGTGCCCGCTGACGTTGACGGTGCCGCTGTACACCGGCTGGCCGGCCGCATCGCGCAGATAGCTGGTCGGGCGGCCCTCCGACGCATTGCGCCACAAGCCGAAGGTGTAGGTGGCGCGCATGGTCGGCGAAAAATCGACCGCCAGCTTGGCCTTCAACTGATCCTGCACGGTGTGATATTGCGTGGCCGCGCCCAGCAGATACCAGGGACTGTTGGTGCGGTCCAGGCCCGCCACCGCGCCGCTCACCGGCGTGCCGGCGCTGCTCAGTGACGACGCGCCGGCCGCGCGCGTGGGGAAGGTCAGCGGCTGTCCTTCGCTGTCGGTGCGGTTCAACGCCAGCCACCACGACCACGCGCCCTGGCGGTCGCCCAGCGAAAAACTGCCTTGCTTGCCGTCGTAGCGGTCATTGGTGCCGTACAGTTTGAAGGGCTGGTGCGTCAGCGTCAGCTTGGCGTGGGCTTCGAAGCGGGTCGGCATGCGCGTGACGTAATCGACCACGGCGCCGACCGAGTTGCCGCCGTACGCCGCCGAGAAAGGCCCATACAGCACATCGACGCGTTCGATTTCCTCGGGGCTGACCATGCCCCAGCGCGGCGCAAACGTGGCGCCGTTGCCGAGATAATTGGACAGCAAGATACCGTCCGCATACACCATCGAGCGCGCGCTGTTGCCGGTGCCGGAAGCGCGCGTGGACAGCACGGCGTGGTTGTAGTCGCCGATGTAGCGCTTGCGCACCAGGAGACTGGGCAGGTATTTGAGCGCGTCCTCGGCATCGGTGGCGTTGATATCGCGCTCGATGTCCTCTTTGGTGATGCCCTCAATGGTGGTGGGAATTTGCGTTGGCAGCGAAGTAGGGCGGTTGCCGGTGATGGTCACGGTGCCCAGTTGATGCAGCGGCACGCCGTCTTCGGCGTGGACCTGAGCGGCAAAGGCGGCAAGCAGCGCCACTGCCAGGGGAGACATGGTGGTGTTCATGCTATTCCTGATGATGCGTAATGATGGCCGCCATCCTCGCGAGCGGGAATGGCGGAAATGACGGACTAACGATCAGGAAAGGGCGGGCGGCCCGCGTGGGCTGGCGGCGCGCCATGGATGCAGCGGCTGCGGCGCGGTGTAGAACAGCGGGGGATACAGGTCATGGCCGCCGATGACGGCGAAACCATGCACGGGAGAAGGCGGCAAAGCCGGCGTGGACGCCTGCAGCGCGCAATAGGCGCAATGCTCCATGCCGTGCATGACGTTGGTCGGCGCCTTCTTGGCGCCGCTATCGACGGTACACATTTCCGCCAGCGCGGCGCTGGTGGTGGCCGCCAGCGCATGTGACACGGTCGGCGCCAGCGCGGCAAACAGGACGGCCAGCATGGCGATCCAGATGTGCAGCACTTGGCGTTTGGCGGACTTGAACATCCGGCAATTATAAACCAGCACGCGAAAATCTGGCTATTGTGAATGAGAACTGTTATCATTCCGCTCGTTTTAGATTCGTCAATATTGCTCCCATGCCTCAATTGTCCCTGCACGTAGCGCCATTCAAACTGACCGCGTTGGCCGCCGCGGTATCCCTGCTGACGGCGCCGCTCGCGCTGCACGCCCAGCAAACCGACGACGCGCCGATGGAAACCATCCAGGTGTCGGGCAGCTGGCTCGGCTCCGGCCTGCAGAACAGTGTGAAGAATTTCGCCGGCGCGCGGACCGTGGTCAGCAAGGAAGACATCGACGACACCGGCGCTGCCAACATCGGCGACGTGCTGCGCCGCATCCCCGGCGTCCAGTCGACCGACAACTCGGGCACGGCCGGCAGCGCCATCTCGCTCAACATCGGCATCCGGGGACTGACCGGGCGTTACTCGCCGCGGTCGACCGTGCTGCTGGACGGCATTCCGCTGGCGGTGGCGCCGTACGGCCAGCCGCAGCTGTCGTTCGCCCCGGTCAGCCTCAACAATATTGAATCGATCGACGTGGTGCGCGGCGGCGGCGCGGTGCGCTACGGCCCGCAGAACGTCGGCGGCATCATCAACTTCCGCAGCCGCGCCATCCCCGACGGCGACGGCATCCATGGCGACGCCAACGTCCGTTACAACAGCTTCGGCGAGGGCCGCAGCAACCGCCAGTACAGCGCCTTCGTCGGCGGCACCGCCAGCAACGGTCTTGGCGTCGCGCTGCTGTACTCGGGCATGGAAGGCTCGGAATGGCGCCAGGGCAGCGACGAGCGCGTCAACGACGTCGCGCTGAAGTTCCGCTACCCGCTGAACAACCACAGCGAGCTGTACGGCAAGGTGTCCTACTACGACGTGCTGTCGCGCACGCCGGGCGGCCTGACGGTGGCGCAATACAAGGCCGACCCGTTCCAGAACACGCGCCCGACCGACTTCTGGAGCGGCGACCGCCATGGCGTCGACGTCGGCTACCTGAACACCCTCTCGGCCACGCAGGAAGTCGAGATCAAGGCCTACTACAACGAAAGCTTCCGCCAGAGCGCGCTGATCAACAACGCCAAAACGCAGATCACCTGGCAGCCGCGCAACTACCAGGTGCTGGGCATCGAACCGCGCTACACGCAGCGCTTCAACGCCGGCGGCATGACGCACGACGTCACGGTCGGCTACCGCTTTCTGCGCGAGCGCGGCGACGACAACAACTACCTGCAGACGGTGGCGACCGGCCTGAACGGCGCCACCAGCACCTTCGTCAACAGCACCGACGCGCACGCGGCCTACATCGACGACCGCATCGCGCTGGGCCAGTGGCGCATCACGCCGGGCGTGCGTTACGAGCAGATCTCGTCGACCCGCAACGACCTGGCCGCCAAGGCGAGCTTCGACACCGACAACACCAAGGCGCTGCCGTCGCTCAACGTGGCCTACCTGCTGCATCCGGCGCTGACGGTGTTCGCCAACTACACCACCTCGTTTGGTCCGGTGCAGAACACGCAGTTGAATTCGCAAACACCTGCCAATCCGCTAAAACCGGAGCTGGCCAAAACGGCCGAGTTGGGCGCGCGCTGGAAGAGCGGTGCGGTGAGCGCCGAGGCCACCGTGTTCAAGCTCAAATTCGACAACCAGATCGTGCAAGTGCCCGGCATCACGCCGGCGACGTTCCAGAACATCGGCGCCACCAACCACGATGGCATCGAAACCGCCGCCGACTACACGTTTGACGAAGCCGGCCCGCTGGCCGGGCTGAACGTCTACGCCAACTACACCTACACCAAGGCCATCCAGGAATCGGGCGCGACGGCGGGGTTGGACGTGCCGTTCTACTCGCGCACCACCGACACGCTGGGCGCGCGCTACCGGGTGGGCGCCTGGACGGCCAACCTGTCGACCACGCACCAGACCAGGCAATACTCCGACACCGCCAACACGGTGGCGGAAGCGGCCAACGGCGGCGTCGGCCAGATCCCCGGCTTCCGCCTGTGGAACGCCAACCTGTCATGGAAAGGGCGCGGCTACGAAGTGGCGGCCGGCGTCAACAACATCGCCGACAAGCGCTACTACACCCGCAACGTCGACGGCAACGCCGGCCGCATGGCCGGCGCCCCGCGCACCGGCTACCTCCAGCTCCGCCTCACCTACTAAACTCCGGGGTCAGGTCCTCCATTTCTACACGAGCTCTACGGTTTAGCCGCTTTTTTCACCGCGCGGCTGGCCGTTGTGAGGGACACGCCGAAGTGGCGGGCAATTTCGCTGAGCGTGTAGGCGTGGGTGCCGTAGGCTGCCGCGATCGCGTCGTCCCGGCTGGCGTGAGTGTGACTGTACGCACTCAGCGGCGGGGCGAGGGCGCTGCGTTGTGATTTGGGTATGCCGGCCTGAGGTTGGGTGGTCGGGCGTTGAAACTGCTGCTGGAATGCCTCATCCCCGAGAATCAGTTGATGGACGGTGTTGATCAGCGGCGATGGGCAATCAATCCGCGCGTGAACGAACTGGCGGAAGGCCTCTTTGGCGTTCGGCATTGACGGATGGAAGCGTGTGAGCAACGGCGTGATTGCCAGCCAATCTGGAGGCGGCGTGTCGCTCAAGGTGAGGTGGTAACTGCTCCAGCGCCAGTCTTCCGGTAGCTTTACCAAGCGGGCCCGGACTGGGTTGAGGACGATATATCTGGTCAGTTCAAGCAGGTAGCTTTCCTTGTCGACCAGAATCGCCTTGTAGCGGCCTTGAAAAACGTGGCCGACCAGGCCGTGACGGCGGTTGAAGTATTGAGAATAGATGCCGTTGAGTTGTCGCATCCCCTGCGCCAGATGACCGTCCAGTGTTTCCACCAGGATGTGGTAGTGATTGCCCATCTGGCAAAACGCATAGATCGCGAAGTGGAATCGCTCACACACCTGTTTCAAAGTTTGCAGCCATACGGCGCGGTCGGTGTCATCGTAATAGATAAGCGCTTTCCGGTCACCGCGGCTGGTGACGTGATAGAGCGCGCCGGGAAATTCCAGTCTGAGTGGACGAGTCATTCACCGAGCGTAGCGCATCAGTCCAATTACAGTTTGTCCCAGATCAGCTCGTGTAGAAATGGAGGACCTGACCCCGGAGTTGGCGTAGGACTAAGATGACATTTTGCAATGTTCGCAGCCTACATAGGACTACAAGGTGCTCCTATACCGTCGGATTAGGCCGCTGGATATAGTGTCTACATCAACGACAGACACATTATCACGAGGCTTACTATGAACGCACTGCACACCACCCCAGCCGCCGCACCGCAAATCAGCCTGATCGGCGCTCAGCAGAACGACTTGCTCCGCGCCCTGTCGCGCGAGGATCTGCTCGCGCTGTTCGGCGATCTGGAACTGGTGACGTTGCCGGAAGGTAAGCATCTGTTCGACTTCGGCGACGCCGTCGAGTACACCTATTTCCCAACCAACGCCATCGTCTCGCTGCAATATGTGATGGAGGACGGCGCCACCACCGAGATCGCCGTGGTGGGGCGTGAAGGTGTGGTCGGCGTGGCGCTGCATCCGACCGAGCGCGCCAGCTATGCCGCCGTCGTGCAGACCGCCGGCTATGGCTATCGCCTGAAAACCTCGGTGCTGCGCGAAGTGTTCTACACCGGCGGCCCGCTGGCCCAGCAACTGATGCGCTACACCAGCGCCATGTTCGCCCAGCTGGCGCAAAGCGTGGCCGGCAGCCGTCACACCAGCATCGAGCAGAAACTGTGCCGCTGGCTGCTGGAACGCCTGGACCGTTCGCTCTCCAACGAGCTGAAGGTGACGCAGGAGATGATCGCCAACATGCTGGGCGTGCGCCGCGAGAGCATCACCGGCGCGGCTGGCAAGCTGGCCCAGGAAGGCTTGATTACTTACCGCCGCGGCCTGGTGACCGTGCTGGATCGGGATGGCATGGAACGCCGCGCCGGCAGCTGCTACCAGGGCCGCGTCGGCAACTCGGCAACGGCGGCGCAGCGTTACGCGGCTTGAGAGGGAATTAGTGGAGGACGCGGGACGGCGGGTTGATCAGGAAGCCGCCGAAATCCGCCCGCGCCGGCATCCTTGCCGCCAGATCCTGATCCAGCTTGCGCTGCACCAGCTTGTGCCAGGCGCTGGCCCAACGGGCCGCCAGCTGGGATTCTTCGGCCGAACGGGCATACAGCGTTCGTTCCACAGCAATTTTTTGACGTTGCAGGGCGTAGCTGGCGGAGAGCAAAGTAGTCATGGCGTAGTGTGACTGGCTTGGGTTGATCGGAAATGCATTGCCATTGTGCCTGCGCCCGCCCGGTTTTGAATGTGCGCCACTTCACCCATAACGATGAGTAATCTCCCAGGCGTGTAAAATACACGCCTGTTGCTTTTTCGCATCGCCGTCTTCCGGCTTACTTTCCCTGATGAATTTCTCCAAAAATGCCTTGGCGGGGCTGACCACGTCGTTCGCGTTGGTTCCTGAATGCATCGCTTTTGCGCTGGTTGCGCATCTCAATCCACTCACCGGCCTGTACGGCGCTTTCTTTATTTGCACCGTCACGGCGCTGTTTGGCGGCCGTCCGGGCATGATTTCCGGTGCCGCCGGCTCGATGGCGGTGGTCATCGTGGCCCTGGTGGCCCAGCATGGGCTGCAGTATTTTCTTGCCACAGTGATATTGAGCGGCGCAATCATGCTGCTGTTCGGCGTGCTGCGCATGGGCAAGCTGGTGACGATGGTGCCGCATCCGGTGATGCTCGGCTTCGTCAATGGCCTGGCGATCGTCATCGCCTGGTCGCAATTGCAGCACTTTAAGGTTGATGGCGCGTGGCTGCGCGGCGCGACGCTGGCGTGGATGGGCGCGCTGGTGGGGCTGACGATGGTGGTCGTTTACCTGTTGCCGCGCCTGACCAGGGCCCTGCCGCCGGCACTGGTGGCCATCGCGGGAGTCGGCGTGCTGTCGGCGACGCTGGGCTTGCCGGTGCGCACACTCGGCGATATGGCGCATATCGCCGGCGGGCTGCCGGCGTTCGCGCTGCCGGACGTGCCGATGACGCTGGAGACCGTACGCATCGTATGTCCTTACGCGCTGCTGATGGCGGTGGTGGGCCTGCTGGAAACGCTGCTGACCTTTAACCTCACCGATGACATCACCGAAACGCGCGGTTTGCCGAATCGTGAATGCGTGGCGCTGGGCGCGGCCAACGTGGCGTCCGGCCTGTTCGGCGGCATGGGCGGGTGCGCGATGATCGGCCAGACCATGATCAATCTGAGTTCCGGCGGCCGTACGCGGGTGTCGGGCGCGGTCGCGGGCATCATGATTTTGCTGTTCATCCTGTTCTTGTCGCCGCTGATCGAGCGCATTCCGCTGGCGGCGTTGGTGGGCGTGATGTTCGTGGTGGCGCAGCAGACTTTCGCCTGGAGTTCCCTGCAGGTGCTGGGCAAGGTGCCGCGTCATGACGCGCTGCTGATCGTGGCGGTGACGGCGATCACCGTGGCCACCGATCTGGCGACGGCGGTGCTGTGCGGGATTGTGATCGCGGCCTTGAGTTTCGCCTGGCGCCATGCGCGTGACATCCGCGCCAACGTGGCGCAGGGCGATGGCGTCAAAACCTATACGCCGCATGGCACGCTGTTCTTTGCGTCGATTACGCAGTTCCACGCGCTGTTCGATGCGCAGGGGGATCCATCATCGGTGACGCTGGATTGCCGTCACCTGCGGCTGGCCGATCACTCGGCGCTGGTGGCGGTGGCCGCCCTGAGCGAGCGCTATGCCAAGGCCGGCAAGACGTTGCGGGTGCTGCACCTGTCGCAACGCTGCGAAACGCTGCTGCGGCGCTCGGGCGTGATGGCGATGGTGTGACGAGGCGGCTGCAAAAGTCCGCCTCGTCGGGCCGGTGTTACTTGCCTTCCAGCGCGGCGATGGCGGCGGCGACGCCGGCGCCATAGGCCGGATCGGCCTGGGTGCAGTTGTAGATGTGACGTTCCTGCACCGGCTTCGACACGCCATGGATCGCGCGCGCGGTGTTTTCAAACAGCAGCTTCTTCTTCTCGTCGGTCAGCAGGCGGAACAGATTGCCCGGCTGCGAGTAGTAGTCGGTGTCCACCCGGTGGTTCCAGTGGTCGGCGGCGCCTTCCAGCGACAGCGGCGGTTCCTTGAACTGCGGGCTTTCCTGCCATTCGCCGCGGCTGTTCGGCTCATACGGCGTCTGGCCGCCGCCGTTCGGCGTGATGCGCATGGCGCCGTCGCGGTGGTAGCTGTGGAACGGGCACTTCGGCGCGTTGACCGGAATCTGGTGGTGGTTCACGCCCAGGCGGTAGCGGGCCGCGTCGCCGTACGAGAACAGGCGCGATTGCAGCATCTTGTCCGGCGAGAAGCCCACGCCCGGCACCACATTGGCCGGCGAGAAGGCCGACTGCTCGACTTCAGCGAAGTAGTTTTCCGGATTGCGGTTCAGCTCCAGGATGCCGACGTCGATCAGCGGGTAGTCGCCCTTCGGCCACACCTTGGTCAGGTCGAACGGGTGGTACGGCACTTTGGAGGCGTCGGCTTCCGGCATGATCTGCACCGCCAGTTTCCAGCGCGGGAATTCCTTGCGCTCGATGGCGTCGAACAGGTCGCGCTGCGAGCTTTCGCGGTCGACGCCCACCAGCGCGGCCGCCTCGGCGTCGCTCAGGTTCTCGATGCCTTGCTGCGAGACGAAGTGGAACTTGACCCAGAAGCGCTCATTGGCGGCGTTGATGAACGAGTAGGTGTGGCTGCCGAAACCGTGCATGTGGCGGTAGCCCTTCGGAATGCCGCGGTCGCTCATGACGATGGTGACCTGGTGCAGCGCTTCCGGCAGCAGGGTCCAGAAGTCCCAGTTGTTTTCGGCGCTGCGCAGGTTGGTCTTCGGGTCGCGCTTGACCACGTGGTTCAGGTCGGGGAACTTGAGCGGGTCGCGGAAGAAGAACACCGGCGTGTTGTTGCCGACCACGTCCCAGTTGCCTTGCTCGGTGTAGAACTTGACTGCGAAGCCGCGGATGTCGCGCTCGGCGTCGGCCGCGCCGCGTTCACCGGCCACGGTGGAGAAGCGCATGAAGATGTCGGTTTGCTTGCCGACTTCCGAGAACAGCGCGGCGCGCGTATACTTGCTGATGTCGTGCGTGACGGTGAAGGTGCCGTGGGCGCCGGAGCCCTTGGCGTGCATGCGGCGCTCCGGTATCACTTCGCGTGCAAAGTGCGCCAGCTTTTCCAGGTGCCATACATCCTGCAGCAGAACCGGGCCGCGCGGGCCGGCGGTCTGGGTGTTTTGATTGTCGACGACGGGGGCGCCGGCAGCGGTAGTGAGATTTTTCATTGAAACTTCCTTCGCCTGAATGGGATGAATGGAAACTTCCAGCATAACGACTACAGCTTGTTTGCGCCGCTCTCTTTAGGGAGAGGACGCCTGGGGCAAACGCAGCAACTGCGCCTGCGCCAGATTCGGATACAGCGGGGGACTGAGCACGTGCGACACGGTGCGCGCCACCATCGCGCACGCCATCAGGCTCAGCACCATGGCGTGGCCGTCGACCATTTCCATGACGATGATGAAGGAGGTCAGCGGCGCCTGCGTCGCCGCCGCCAGGAAGCCCACCATGCCCAGCGCGATCAGCGCGGCGGCGTGCGGATAGTGCAGCAGCAGCGCGATATCGTTGCCGAGCGCGGCGCCGATCGCCAGCGACGGCGCGAAGATCCCGGCCGGCACGCCGGACCACGCGGTCAGCCAGGTGGCGATGAATTTGAGGAAGAAGAAAATGCCCGGCTCATGCTCGGCGCCGGCCAGCATCTCGCGCGTGTGGTCGGAGCTGCTGCCGAACACGGCGCCGCCCGAATACAGGCCGATGGCCGCCACCGCCAGCCCGCAGCCGGCGGCAAACAGCACCGGCTTGCGCAGCCGCGCGCGGCTGAACCAGTCGCGCGGCGGGCCGCTCAGCGACGCCAGCAGCAGGCGCGAGAACAGGCCGCCGGCCAGGCCGCTGGCCAGCGCCACGATCAGGCCCGGCACGATCAGCGCGGTGTCGATGCCGGTGGCGTGA
Source organism: Duganella sp. 1224 (assembly GCF_013408245.1). Lineage (GTDB taxonomy): Bacteria > Pseudomonadota > Gammaproteobacteria > Burkholderiales > Burkholderiaceae_D > Rugamonas. The sequence continues at coordinate 1,631,619 of NZ_JACBYS010000001.1, read as the reverse complement.
ATCAGGCCGAAGTACGTGCCGTTGCCGTTGATCGATACGCCCATCAGCCCGGCCAGCACGATGGCCGCCATCAGCAGGCCGCTGCGGCGCTGCTCCGGCGTGCGCGACAGCTCCTCGATGGCGAACATGATGCCGCCCAGCGGCGTGTTGAAGGCGGCGGCGATGCCGGCCGCGCCGCCGGCCACCAGCAGGCCGTGCGCGCTGACGCCGCTGCGCTCCGGCAGCCAGCGGCGCGCCGTCAGCATGACGCCGGCCGCCACCTGCACCGACGGGCCTTCGCGCCCCAGCGACAGCCCGGCCAGCAGACCCCAGGTGGTCAGCAGCACCTTGGCGATGCTGAGCCTGAGCGACACGAACAAGCCTTGCTTGTCCGGCGCGGTGACCGGTTCCAGCGCCGCCATCACTTGCGGAATGCCGGAGCCGCCGGCGCCGGCCGCGTAACGCCGCGTCATCCAGACGATGGCGGCGGTGCACAGCGGCGTCCACAGCAGCGGCGACCACCAGACCGCCTGGTACATGCTGAAGAACCGCGCAAACGCGTATTCCGATACCGCGCTGAAGCCAACCACGGCCAGCCCGGCCAGCGCGGCAAAGGCCACCACCAGCACCCGCGCGCGCCACACGCGCCAGTCGCTGAATTCTTTGCGGAAGGTGTTGCGGATGTCGTGCGCAGGCTTCATGGGCTGGTCGGAAAATGAAAAACGCCCGGCTGTGGGGGCCGGGCGTTGTATCTTACATCAGTTTACTTAAGCGATTATTTGCTTGGGTAGACGATGTCGTCACGACGGTCGTGCGCGCGGGCCGCGTCGTCGGTGCCGGTGGTTTTTTCCTTGCCGTAGCTGATGGCTTCCATCTGGCTGTCTTTCACGCCTTGTACTTTCAGGGCGGTGATCAGGGCTTGAGCGCGCTTCTGGCCCAGGGCCAGGTTGTACTCGGCGCCGCCGCGGTCGTCGGTGTTGCCTTCGACTTTGATCGAGACGTTCGGGTTGGCGGCCAGGAACTTGGCGTGGTCGGCAACCAGGGCGTCGAATTCCGGCTTGACGGTGTACTTGTCGAAGTCGAAGTAGACGCTACGGTTTTTGTAGATCGAGCTGTTTGGGTCCAGGTAGGCTGGCAGCGGTGCTGGTGCAGGCGCCGGTGCTGGGGCGGCCACTGGCGCCGGCGCTGGTGCCGGAGCAGGGGCTGGCGCCGGTGCTGGCGCAGGGGCTGGTGCTGGGGTCGAGCAAGCGCTCAGCAGAGCGATGGTGCAGGCTGCCAGCAGGATATTGGTTTTAGCTTTCATCGAAATACTCCCGATTTAGTTTTGTTGGAGGGACATGGTGTGTGAGGCTGTTCCGCAGCCCGCGACCAGTATTATATAAGGGTTTCCCTTGGAAATATTGGTCTCTTGCATTATTTTTTCATCCAAGCTAAAAATGGCGTGATATCCATATTGCTTTCGATATACCAGGCGCGGCGCGCGATATCGAACTTGGCGCCCAGCGCCTTGACCTGATCCTTGTCCTGGAAACCGGCGGTCAGGTAATGACGCGTGACCGGCGCGGCCACCGAGGCTCGCTCGTTGCGCGCATTGCGTTCCAAGGCAGCCTCGGCCGCTGCTGAAGATTTGGGCAGTCGCATCTGCGCCAGGAAGCTGCTGCGGGCCGCCGCGTCGGCCGGCGACACCAGCGTCAGCCGCGCGCGGGCGCGGGTCGCCGCCACATAGAACAGATTTTCCTCTTCGCGCCGCGGCTGCGAAGGGTGGGGGAATTCCCCTTCCTCCAGGAAGGGCAGGATGACGTGTTCAAATTCCTTGCCCTTGGCGTTGCCGGCGCATTCGATCAGCACCGACTTGCGGTCGCGCTTGCGGCGGATGAAGGCTTCGCGCGCGTTGACCGCGTTCCAGAACTCGCGCAGGCTTTGCCCGGACGCGGCCGCCGCAGCCAGCAGGCTGGCGATCGACTTGTTGATGACGCCGGCGTCGTAGGCGCGCACGAAGATGCGGCGCGCGGTGGCGGCCAGTTGCACCCGCTCGCACAATTCGGTCAGCACGGCGGCGGCCGGCGCGCCGGTGTCGACCGTCGCCAGCCAGGCCAGCGCGTCGATCACGGCGCGCTTGGTGGCGGCGCTGGCAACGTCGCGGTAGCCCGGTTCGACGCCGTCGCGGCGCTCGTCCTCGATCAGGAACAGCTCGCCCAGCAGGTCCGGGCTTTTGAGGATCTGCTGCTTGAAGTTGTCCATGCTGCGGGCGGAGAACCGCATTTCGCTGAAGGCCACCAGCGCGTCGACGATGGCCACGCGCACCTGCTCGGACTTGACGGTGGCGAAATCGCGCAGGGCAATGGCCAGCAGGCCGCGCAGGAACAGGATCTCGTCGCGCTGCAGATAGCCGGCCATGGGCGGCGTGCGGTAGTCGATGTCGGCCTCGATCAGCGCGTTCTCGATGGCCATCGACTGGTGGCGGTCGCGCAGCAGGATGGCGCAGCCGTCGTAGCTGTGGCCGTCCGCCTTCCACTGGCGCACGGCGGCCACCACGCGCTGGGCGCAGTCGGCGGCGTCAGCGTAGTGGGCGTGCTGCAGCTCGGTGCGCAGCGGCAGCGCCGATTCCACGCGTTTTTGCTTGAACTCGGCCATGGCATAGGCCAGGTGCGGGCCGTGGCGCCAGGTCTGCGTCAGCGGATAGCGCGCCAGCTTGGGGAAGCGCTCGGCGAAGCGGCGGTTGAGGAACTCGTCGCTGGCGCCCAGCTTGGCGAAGATCACCTGGTCCTTGTCGCCGGCGCCGACGAAGAAGCATTGCGGGCGGTCGATCAGCGCCTCCAGGATGCGGAATGAGGCCTCGTTGAGGTCGTGCAGCTCGTCGCACAGCACCAGCCGGTAGTCGTGGAACTGTTCGGCCAGGCGGGCGCCGCCGTGCAGATTGCAGGCCAGGTCGTAGCTGGCGTCGAACGGGCCGCGGAACACCGCGCCGGCGCCGCCGTCCAGCCGCATGGCCTCGTATTCCAGCGTGATCAGGTAGTCGGTCAGCGGCACGCCCAGCAGCTCGGCGGCCTCCTCGTGGCCGAGGAATTCGACGTCGGCGTCCAGCGCCATCGTGGCCTTGAGGTTCTGCTGCACCTCCAGGAACTGGCTCAGCGCCAGGCTGTGGGTGTGCAGCTCCAGGCCGTCGACGCGGCCGGCGTAGCGCTCGCCGGTGCGGTCGATGGCGTGCAGCGCGTGGTCTTTCAGTGCGCGCAGGTCGCGGCACTGGCGCACGTCGTCGTTGTCGGCCAGGTCCATCATCCAGGCCGCGAAGTCCTCGAAGGTCAGCACCGCCACGCGCTCGGCCAGCGTCTGCGGCACGCCCACCTCCAGCAGGCGGCGGCGCAGCACCTCGCGCGCTTCCGGGGTGAAGGTCAGCGCCAGGATCTGTTCCGGCGCCAGCTTGCGCGCCAGCGCCTCGCCGATGCGCAGCGCCAGCGTGGTGGTCTTGGCGGCGCCGGCGTTGGCGTCCACCAGCACCACCTTGTTCTGCGCCAGCTGGATGGCGGTCTGTTCAGCGGTGGGGATCAGGCCTTGCGGCGTGAAGCGGGGTGGATTGGTCGGGTTCATCCCCTACATTATAGCGACCGGCAGCCGCAAGCTGGGGGCGCCGATGGCGGCCGGCGCGCCGGCCGGCGTCAGGCGCGCGGTGGCGCCCTCGATGAACTGGGCGCTGAACACGCGCCGCTCGGTGCCGGTATCGTGCTGGTCGATGCGCGCGCACAGCAGCTCGGCCGCCGCCGCCGCCATTTTGGGCAGCGGCTGGCGCAGCGTGGTCAGGTTGTAGCTGATCCAGTTGGACGGCTCGACCGCGTCGAAGCCGGCCACCGACAGCTGGCCCGGCACGTCCAGTCCCAGTTCGTGGCGCGCGTAGTCGAGGCAGCCGATGGCCATGACGTCGCTGCCGCAGATGATGGCGTCCGGCACGCTGCCCAGCTGGGCGATGATGGCCTTCAGGCCGAGCGCGCCGCTGCGGTAATCATAGGCGCCCGGCACCACCACCGGCGCCGGCAGGCCCAGCTCGGCGATGCGCTCGCAGGCGCCGCGCTGGCGTTCGCTGGCCACGCTGTAGTCGTCGTTGCCGGCGATGATGCCGAACTGGCGGTGGCCGGCGGCGGCCAGGCGCGAGGCCAGCATGCGGCCCGACTCCAGGTGGTCGCAGGTGACGGTGTTGACCGTATGGTCGCGCAACTGGCGGTTGAACAGCACCACCGGCATGCGGCGGCGGTCGAATTCGGCGATGTGGCTTGGCGACAGGCGGGCGGCGGCAATCACGCCGTCCACCTGGTATTGCCAGATGTCGGCCAGCACGCGGTCGACGTCGGCCTCGCGCTGCAGCGTGAACAGCAGCACGCGCTTGCCGCGCGCGGTCATCTGCTGGCTGACCTCGGCTAGCAGCTCCGGGTAATACAGATTGGCCTGACTGGTGATGATCAGCGCCACCATGTGCGAACGGCGGGTGATCAGGCTGCGCGCGGCGGCGTTGGGAATGTAATCCAGCAGCGCGGCCGCCTTCATCACCAGCGCGTAGGTGCCGCGCGACACACTGGCGCCCGGCTTGAAGCAACGCGATACGGCCGATTGCGATACCCCGGCCAGTTGCGCCACATCATAGGACGTCACGCGGCGGTTCTCGGCGGCGATCGCGGCCTTCAGCGCGCCGGCCTCATCCTCAACTGTCAGCTTCGATTTGCTCATCGTGAAAAGCGGTGGATTGTTCTTTTGTTGGTTTTTTATTAGTTAAACGAGCATAATTAAAAAATTACCGACTGGCAATAAATATCGCATTTCTGCAAAGAAATATCTTCTCACTTGTGGCTAGGGTGCAATGTTTGCCGCGCCCCGGCTTTATCTGATAAAATCCCGCCCCTTTACCTGAACGGAAAGGGCAAGATGGCCATTGCTTGCGGTGTTGACTTCGGCACGTCCAATTCGACGGTGGGCTGGGTGCGTCCCGGCCATCCGGTGATGCTGGGACTGGAGGATGGCAAAGCCACCTTGCCGTCGGTGGTCTTCTTCAACGCGGACGACGACGAGGTCAGGTACGGGCGCGCGGCGCTGGCCGACTACCTGGCCGGCTACGAGGGACGCCTGATGCGCTCGATGAAGAGCCTGCTCGGCACCAGCCTGATCGACGGCCAGACCGAGGTCGGCGGGCGGGCGCTGCCGTTCCGCATGCTGCTGGCGCAGTTCATCGGCGAGCTGAAAAAGCGCGCCGAGCGCGCCGCCGGCCGCGAGTTCACGTCGGCCGTGTTCGGCCGCCCGGTCCACTTTATCGACGACAGCCGCGAGAACGACCAGCTGGCCGAGGACACGCTGGCCGAGGTCGCCCGTTCGGTCGGCTTCAAGGACATCGCCTTCCAGTTCGAGCCGATTGCCGCCGCGTTCGACTATGAGTCGCAGATCGAGCGCGAGGAACTGGTGCTGATCGCCGACATCGGCGGCGGCACCTCGGACTTTTCGCTGGTGCGCCTGTCGCCCGAGCGCGCCAAACAGGCCGAGCGGCGCGACGACATCCTGGCCAATGGCGGCGTGCACATCGGCGGCACCGACTTCGATAAATACCTGAGCTTGTCGGCTATCATGCCGCTGCTCGGTTATGGCAGCCGCCTGCGCAACAACAGCGAGGTACCGTCCAGCTACTTCTTCAACCTGGCCACCTGGCACACCATCAACCAGGTCTACACCAAGAAGATGTGGACCCAGCTGGCCGACCTGATCCGCGACGCCGCCGAGCAGGAAAAGCTGCAGCGGCTGCAGCGCCTGATCGACGAGCGCGCCGGCCACTGGCTGGCGATGAAAGCGGAAGAGGGCAAGATCGCGCTGTCTTCCGCCGAGCAGGTGCGGCTGGACCTGGACCGGCTGGCGCCGCCGGTGCTGCTGGACCTGCGCCGCGAGCAGTTCGACGGCGCCATCGAGCAACTGGTGGGCTCGGTCGAAACCACGGTGCAGCAGTTGCTGCGCGACGCCGGCGTCACGCCGGCGCAGGTGGACACGGTGTTCTTCACCGGCGGCTCCAGCGGCGTGCGCAAGCTGCGCGAGCGCATCGGCGCGGTGGTGCCGTCGGCGCGCAAGGTCGAAGGCGACCTGTTCGGCAGCATCGGCGCCGGCCTGGCGCTGGACGCGGTCCGCAAGTTCGGCGCGTAAGCCATGCTCGACCAACCAATCGTCATGCTGGACTTTGAAACCACCGGGCTGTCGCCGGCGATGGGCGACCGCATCACCGAGGTGGCGGCGCTGCGCATTGTCGGCGGCGAGGTGGTGGAGCGTTACGTGTCGCTGGTCAATTGCGGTGTGCGCATTCCGTCCTTCATCACCGGCCTCACCGGCATCACCCAGGCCATGGTGGACAGCGCGCCGCCGGCCGACGAAGTGGTGCCGCGCCTGCTGGACTTCATCGGCGCCGACGCGCTGTCCGCCCACAACGCCAGCTTCGACGAAAAATTCCTGCGCGCCGAGGCCGAACGGCTGGCGCTGGCGCCGCGCCACGCGTCGCTGGTGTGCTCGCTCAAGCTGTCGCGCCGCGTGTTTCCGGCGTTGGGCAGCTACAAGCTGGGCCAGCTGTCCGGCGCGCTCGGCATCCGCTTCCGCAGCGCCGCCCACCGGGCCGAGGCCGACGCCGAGGTGGCGGCGCAGGTGCTGATCCATATCGGCAGCCACTTGCGCGCCGCCTACGGCATCCGCCAGATCGACCCGGATCTGTTCGTCGCCGTCAACAAGCTGGCGGCGGCCAAAGTACCACAATTCCTGCAAAAACGCGGCCAGCCCGTTTGACCGTCGTCAAACCCTCGCCGGGGACGCGTTTTACACTTTAATCAACAATGTTGTCATGTTGGTCAGAGGTGTATCGTGAAAAAACAGTGCACGGCCAAGGAGGGGTACGACGTTTTCCGGTGGTTCCTGGACGCCGCCGAGCGCGGCAACGCCTATGCACAATTCAACCTCGGCCGCATCTACAAGGCCGGCGACGGCGTCGCGCGCGACGAGGCCAAGGCGTTCGAATGGATGAGCAAGGCCGCCGCCCAGGGGCTGGCCTACGCCCAGAACCAGCTGGGCGCCATGTACTACTACGGCCGCGGCGTCGAGCAAGACGATGAGCAGGCGGTCCACTGGTTCCGCCGCGCCGCCCGCCAGGGCGACGCTTCCGCCCAGCAGAACCTGGGGCAGATGTACCGCAAGGGGCGCGGCGTGCCGCACAGCGACGACATCGCGCTGGCCTGTTTTTGCCGCGCCGCCGAGCAGGGCCTGGCCAGCGCGCAGACGCTGGTGGGCGAGGCCTATTGCCACGGCTGGGGCGTGGCGCGCAACTATCCGATGGCGCTGGCCTGGTTTCGCAAGGCCGCGCTGCAGAACGACGCCAACGCCCAGCTGCACCTGGGCCTGATGTACAAGCACGCGCGCGGCGTCGCGCGCAGCGAGGCGCAGGCGGTGGCCTGGTTCCGCCAGGCCGCCGCGCAGGAAGACCCGGTGGCCCAGCGGCTGGTGGGCGTGGCCTACGCCGAGGGGCTGGGCGTGGCGCGCGATCCGCGCCGCGCGTTCGCCTGGCTGCTGCGCGCGGCCGAGCAGGAGGACGCCGACGCCCAGTTCAACCTGGGCGTAATGCTGGCCAACGGCCGCGGCGTTGAGCGCGACGATGAAACCGCCTTTACCTGGTACCACCGCGCCGCCAAGGCCGGCCACGCGCTGGCGCAGTACAACCTCGGCGGCCTGTATGCGCGCGGGCGCGGCGTCGGCCGCGACGAAAAGATGGCGCTGGAATGGTATCGCCGCGCGGCCGAGCAGGGCACGCCGCACGCGCAGTTCAATGTCGCCGTCATGTACGCCAACGGCCACGGCGTGGCCAAGGACGACGTGCTGGCCGCCGCCTGGTACCGCAGCGCGGCCGAGCAGGGCGACGCCAGCGCCCAGAACAACCTCGGCGTCATGTACGCCAACGGCCTCGGTGTTGATCGCGACGACGTCCAGGCGGTCGACTGGTACGGCCGCGCCGCCGAGCAGGGCCACGCGCTGGCGCAGTTCAACCTGGGCGGCATGTACGGCAGCGGGCGCGGCGTCGAGCGCGATCCGGCGCAGTCCTTCATGTGGCTGACCTTGGCGGCGCAGGCCGGCGATGTGGCGGCCGTCAGCAACCGCCGCCGCATGTCGCTGGCGATGTCGCCGCAGACCATCGAGGCGGCGCGGGAGCTGGTGCGCAAGTGGCGCGACGCCCGTCCCGCGCCGTGCCGCGCGCCGCGCAAGCGGGCGGTCGAGTAGCCTCAGCCGGCGGCCGGCGCCGAGGCGGCAGCGGCGGCCGGCGCGCGGCGGTCGAGGAACAGGCTGTTGCCGTGGATCTTCTTGGCCTGTTTCTTCGAATCGGCGGCGGCGGTGGCGATCTGGTGGTGGGTGTAGTACTGGCGCGGCTCGACGCGGATCGCCCCGATCGACAGGCTCATCAACGAATAAAACACTTTCTTGCCCTGGCGGTCTTCGCTGATATAGCCGCCCCGTTCGCGGTCCTCGTTGCTGTAGAAATTCAGCACGTGATGCGCGAACTCGTCCAGCACCGCCTGGCAGCGCCGCTCCCAATCCTCGCTCTGGAACAGCACCATGAAATCGTCGCCGCCGATGTGGCCGACGAAATCGCGGTCGGGGTCGCAGTACGCGGTCAGGATGTTGCCGGTCAGCTGGATGACGTCGTCGCCCCGGCGGTAGCCGTAGACATCGTTGAACGGTTTGAAATGGTCGAGGTCGAAGTAGCAGACCCAGAACCGCGTGCCGCTTTCCAGCAGGCGGTCGATGTGCTCGGTGATCGGCACGTTGCCGGGCAGCTGCGTCAGCGGATTGGCGTAGCGCGCCGCGTGGATCTGCATCTGCGTGATCTCGCGCATCAGGTCGTGGCCGGTGCCCATGCCGAGGTAGCGGCCGTGCTCGGTGATCATGAAGCCGTTGAACAGGTGGTGCGCGTCGGCCTCGGCCATGCGGCGGCTGAGTTCCTGCAAGCTGGTGTTGCGGTCGGCGATCAGCGGCTTGCGGTCCATGAACTGCCTGCACGATTTTTTACCGTACAGCTCGCGCTCGTAGGGGCGGGCGAAGTGCTCGATCATGTCGAAGCGGTTGATCAGGCCCTGCGGCTGGCCGTCGTCCACCACCGGGATGATCATCAGCTTGGGATTTTGCTGGAAAATTTCATATACATCGTTGTTGTTCATGCTGGACGGCACCGCCGGCACCGCCTGCAGCAGCTTGTGGATGCTGGCGTTGTGCTGGTCCTGGCGGCGCTGCGGGTAGACCGCCACGCCGTTGCGCGACAGCGCCTTGACCACCTCGGCTGGCGCGGCGCGCGCCGGTACCGGGTGCGGCCGGCCCAGGTGATAGCCCTGGCCGCAGGCGACGCCGACGTCGCGCAGCACCAGCAGCTCGGCCTGGGTCTCGATGCCCTCGGCGATGACCCGGGTGTTGGATTTTTCGGCGATCTCCTGGATCGAGCGCACGAACTGCAGCTTCACCGGGTCATGATTGATGCCCTGGATGAAGTGCATGTCGATCTTGACGTACTCCGGCCGCAGCTCTGACCACAGGCGCAGGCTGGAAAAGCCCTCGCCGAGGTCGTCGATAGCGATCTGGAAGCCCATGGTGCGGTAGTGCAGCACCGCTTCGCGCATCAGGTCGTAGTCATAGGTCGGCTGGTTTTCGGTCAGCTCGATGATGACGCGCTCCGGGTTGATGCCGATCTGGTGGATCACTTCCAGCGTCTCGCCATGGCGGGCGTCGCGCTGCAACAGGCATTCCGGGCTGACGTTGAGGAACAGCTTGCCGGGCAGCTGCAACTCGGCAAAGCGCTCCAGCACCACCTTGCGGCACAGGTGCTCGACCTGCACCGTGAGGCCGTTGGCGCGCGCCGCCTGGAACAGATTGATCGGCGAATGCAACGGTGAATCGGACGGACCGCGTATCAAACCCTCATAGGCGATGATTTCGCCGGTCGGCATGTGTACAATCGGTTGGAACAGCGCACTGAGCTGCTTGCGCGCCAGGATGTCGTGCAAATGCGCGCGCAGCACGGCCGCCTCGTTGTCGTCGTCGCGGGGCTTCAGGTAGGTGACGCTGGCTGGGAGGGCGGAATTCACGATGAATCGGGTGCCAAATATCGGTTTAACTGTACGATCTTAAAGGGCATTTGTGACCGGAAGATGAATTTTGGAAACAAATTTTGCGGCACATACGGTAAACTGGGGCAATCGCCAAGGGGAGCAGGGTCTTTATGCAGTATCGTCACATCGTTTTTTGCCTGAGTTTGATGGGCGCCACGCATGCCGGCGCCACCGGGGTCGCGGTCCAGGTGCAGGATGCCACTGGCAAGGCGCTACCCGATACCGTGATCTATATCGAGCCAGAGAGCGGCGCGGCGCCCGCCCGGCCGGCTTCGGCGGTGATCGAACAGAAGGGCCTGAAGTTCCTGCCGCTGGTGACCGTGGTGCAGACCGGCGCCACCATCAATTTCCCCAACAACGACAAGGTCCGTCACCATATCTACTCGTTCTCGCCGGCGCACAAGTTCGACCAGAAGCTGTATTCCGGCCAGGCCGCCTCGCCGCAGGTGTTCGACAAGGCCGGCACCGTGGTCCTGGGCTGCAACATCCATGACAAGATGATCGCCTACGTCAAGGTGGTCGACACGCCGTATTTCGCCAAGACCGACGGCGCCGGCGCCGCCCGCATCGAGCTGCCGGCCGGCGGCAAGTACGTGGTCAAGGCCTGGCACTACAACACCGTGGGCGGCGCCACGCCCGAGCAGACGCTGACGGTGAAAGCCGGCGACCTGGCCACCACCGTGTTCAAGCTGCCGATGAAACCCATCGTGGCCGAAGACGCCGCGCTTTAAAAGGATGGCCTGAGCATGCACTTGCGTTTCCGCAGCCTCGAAAGCCGTATCGTCACCCTGTTCCTGGTGCTGATCGTCGCGGTGCAAGTGGTGGGCCTGCTGGTGATCCAGCGCGGCATCGACAACAACGCGCGCCTGGCCATCGCCAGCGAACTGGGTAACGGCGCCAAGGTGTTCCACCGCCTGCTGGAGCAGAACGCGCAAAGCCTGCTGGCCGGCGCGCGGCTGCTGGCGCGCGACACCGCCTTCGTCGCCGCCATCGGCAACAACGACGAAAGCGACCGCGCCACCATCGAGTCGGCGCTGGTCAACCATGGCCGTCGCATCAAGGCCTCGCTGACCATGCTGATCGGCGATGACCGCAAGATCAGCGCCGCCACCAATCCGGCGCAGGCGGCGGGGCTGGAGAAGATCGCCCTGTCGATGCTGGACGCGGCGGAATCGGCGGGCGGCGCCAGCGGCATCGGCATCGTCGACCGCCGGCCGTTCCAGATCGTCGCCGTGCCGGTCAAGGCGCCGATCACGATCGGCTGGATTGTAATGACCTTCCCGATCGACCGCCAGCTGGCCACCGACATGCGCGAGGTCAGCTCGCTGCACACCACGGTGCTGACCCGCGACACGCAGGGCAAATGGCTGTCGGCCGGCTCCACCTTTGTGGGGCCGTCGGCGCAGGACGTGGTGGAGCAGTTGCAGGCCATGGGCGCCAAGGCGCCCGCCGGCCCATTCGACCTGACGGTGGAAACCTCGCAGTACAGCGCGCGCCTGATCTCCATCGGCGACGACAACGGCCATTCCGCCAGCGTGCTGCTGGCGCGCTCGATCGACGAGGCCACCGCCGAATACCGCCGGCTGGAGCGCTGGCTGATCGGCCTGACGCTGGCCGGCATCGTGGTCTCGATGCTGGCCATCATATTCACCGCCAAGCGCATCACGCAGCCCATCGGCCAGCTGGTCACCACCGCCAAGCGGCTGGAGGAGGGCGACTACAAGGTGTCCATCGACAGCACGCGCGAGGACGAAATCGGCCAGCTGGCGCACGCCTTCGACGCCATGCGCGAGGGGATCGCCAAGCGCGAACAGGAAATCCGCCGTCTGGCGTACTGGGACACGCTCACCAACCTGCCGAACCGCGCGCAGTTCGTGCTGCTGCTGAACGACGCCCTGCTGGAGGCGCGCCGCCGCGAGGAATGCCTGTTCGTGCTGATGATGGACCTGGACCGCTTCAAGCACGTCAACGACGTCATGGGCCACAGCTTTGGCGACGCGCTGCTGCGCCAGGTGGCCGGCCGCCTGCAACTGCTGCTGGCCAACCGGCGCCAGTCGTCGGCGCAGGTGGCGCGCCTGGGCGGCGACGAATTCGCCGTGCTGCTGCCGGCCGCGAACACCGACGCCGCGCAGATGATGGCGGCCGAAATCCTGCAGGCGCTGGAAACGCCGCTGTCGCTGGAGGACCAGATGGTCGACATTGGGGCGGGCCTGGGCATCGCCGCCTATCCGGAGCATGCGGACGACGGCGAGACGTTGCTGAGCATGGCCGAAGTGGCGATGTACACCGCCAAGCAGCGCAACGACGGCGCCGTGCTGTACGACGCGGCGATGGACAAGTCCAGCGCCAAGAGCCTGTCGCTGCTGACGGAGCTGCGCAACGCGGTCGAGCGCAACGAGTTCCGCCTGCACGTGCAGCCGAAGATCTCGCTGGAAAGCGGCAAGGTGGTGGGCATGGAGGCGCTGGTGCGCTGGGTGCATCCGGAGCGCGGCAACGTCTTCCCCGACGAGTTCATTCCGTTCGCCGAACAGACCGGCTTTATCCGCGTGCTGACGCGCTGGGTGATGGAGCGTTCGGCGGAGCTGTGCCGCGAGCTGTCGCTCAAGGGCCATCACCTGAAGGTATCGGTCAACCTGTCCACGCGCGACCTGCTGGACCAGGACCTGCCGGCCAAGTTTGCCGACCTGCTGGCGCGCCACAAGCTGACGCCTGGCTCGTTCTGCCTGGAGATCACCGAGAGCGCCATCATGGACGACCCGGTGCGTGCGCAGAACACGCTGGAGCGCCTGAGCGCCATGGGCCTGGACCTGTCGATCGACGATTTCGGCACCGGTTATTCCTCGCTGGCCTACCTCAAGCGGCTGCCGGTGAATGAACTGAAGATCGACAAATCCTTCGTGCTGAACATGGAGAAGGACGAAGGCGATACCAAGATCGTGCGCTCCACCATCGACCTGGGTCACAACATGGGGCTGCGCGTGGTGGCCGAGGGCATCGAGAGCGAGGCGGTGTGGCGCCTGCTGGCGGCGCTGGGCTGCGACCAGGGCCAGGGCTATTTCATGAGCCGCCCCATCCCCGGCGACCAGATGATCGCCTGGCTGGAGAAGTGGCGCGCGCCGATCGCCATCGCCGCGCCGGAGGATAGCGAGGCGGCTGTCGATAGCTGATTTGCATTTCATTCCTCTAAAACTGCAGTACGTCGCATTATTTCGCGGCGGCGCGCGCCGCGGCGTTAAGCTGGCCAGATCGCAATCGTTCCGGGAGCATGCATGAACCGTTTGTTTGCCGTCTTGATCGCCGCCTTGTGCGGACACGCCGCCGCCGCTGATTTCTCCCCCGCCAGTTTCAAGCTGCAGAACGGCCAGCCCAGCCAGTTGCTGGTGCTCGGCACCGCCCATCTGTCGCAGCTGCCCAAATCGTTCGACCCCGCCAATCTGGGCGCCTTGCTCGACCTGCTGGCCAACTGGCAGCCGAAAGCCATCGCCATCGAAGCGCTGTCCGGCCCCCAGTGCGACTACATGCGCCGTTATCCCGGGCGCTACGACGACACCATCAAGACCTATTGCTTCGACGTCGCGCCGGCCCGCGCCGCCACCGGGCTGGATGTGCCGGCCGCCACCGACCAGACCGAGCGCATGCTGGCCACGTGGCCGGCCGCGCCAACGCCGGCCCAGCGCCGCAAGCTGGCATCGCTGTTCCTGGCGGGCGGCGAACCCGCGTCGGCCGTGGTGCAGTGGCTACGGCTGCCGGCCGAAGAGCGCCGTGCCGGCGATGGCATCGATGATCGCCTGGCGGCGCTGCTGGAAGACCTGCGCCAGAAGCGCAACGAAGACTACCTGATCGCCGTGCCGGTGGCGGTGCGCGGCGGCCTGGAACGCGTTTACTCGATGGACGACCACACCTCCGACGCGCCCTTGCCGGCGGCCGATGAAAAAGCCTACGGCGAAGCCGTCATGAAGGCCTGGGACAACCGCTACACCGCCGAACGCAAACAGGTTTCCGCCGCGCTGGAGGCCCGGCTGGACACGCCGGCCGGCGTGCTGGCCATGTACCGCGCCTACAATGCGCGCGGGCAGGGCGAGCTGGTCTACCGCAGCGACTTCGGCGCCGCGCTGGAGGAACCGTCGCCGCAGCGCTTCGGCCGCAACTACGTCGACTCGTGGGAGACGCGCAACCTGCGCATGGCGTCCAACATCCGCGAGGTGATGGCGGCGCAGCCGGGTATGCGCACGCTGGTCATCGTCGGCGCGTCCCACAAAGGTTATCTGGACGCCTATCTGAACCAGATGCACGACGTCAGCATCGTCAACACCGAGGCGCTTCTACGGGCCCAATAAACCCGCTATGATCGATAGCACATTCTTTGACTACATGGACCCACGAATGAATCAATTGAAGAAAGCGGCCGTTGCCGCCGCAGTCCTGGTCGCGCAAGGCGCCATGGCGCAGACCTGCAATGTCGCCGGTGGCGGCCTGGCGTACCCGGTCACCGCTACCGTGGACCAGCAGGACAATTACCATGGCACCGTCATCGCCGATCCATACCGCTGGCTGGAAGACGCCAACAGCGCGCAAACCCGGGACTGGGTGGTGGCGCAGAACAAGCTGACGCAAAGCTACCTGTCGCAGATTCCCGCCCGCGAAGCGATCAAGGAGCGTCTGACCAGGCTGTGGAACTTCGAGCGCTTCAGCGTGCCGTTCAAGGAAGGCGGCCGCTATTTCTACAGCCGTAACGACGGCCTGCAGAATCAGTCAGTGCTGTACACCATGAAGACGCTGGCCGACGTGCCGCGCCTGCTGCTCGATCCGAACACCTTGGCCGCCGACGGCACCGTGGCGCTGGCCGGCCTGGCCGTGAGCCCGGACGGCAAATACCTCGCTTACAGCACCGCCGCCTCCGGCTCCGACTGGAACGAGATCAAGGTGCGCGACATCGACAGCGGCAAGGACGTGGAAGATCACATCAAGTGGGTCAAGTTCTCGCGCACCGCCTGGCTGAGCGACGGCTCCGGCTTCTTCTACAGCCGCTACGACGAGCCGAAGGAAGCCACCAAGCTGGCCGACGTCAACTACTTCCAGAAGCTGTACTTCCACAAACTGGGCACGCCGCAAAGCGCGGACGTGCTGGTGTACGATCGTCCCGACCACAAGGACTGGGGCTTTGGCGGCGAGGTGACCGAAGATGGTCGCTACCTGATCATCAACGCCTCGCAGGGCACCGAGAACAAGAACCGCGTGTTCTACAAGGATCTGAGCAAGAAGGACAGCAAGGTAGTCGGCCTGCTGGAGGAGTTTGACGCGGCTTATGACTTCATCGGCAACGACGGCCCGGTATTCCTGTTCCGCACCGAGCGCAATGCGCCGCGCGGCCGCATCGTCAGCATCGACACCCGCAAGCCGGGCGTGTTGAACTGGAAGCAGATCGTCCCGGAAAGCAGCAACACCATGGTGTCGGCTTCGCTGGTCAACAACCAGCTGCTGGTGGATTATTTGAGCGACGCCCATAGCCTGGTCAAGGTCTACGACCTGAAAGGCAAGGCGCTGCACGACGTCGAGCTGCCGGGCCTGGGCACCGCCGGTGGCTTCAGCGGCAAGCGCGGCGACACCGAAACCTTCTACTCCTACACCAGCTTCACCACGCCCAGCACCATCTACCGCTACGATTTGAAGACCAACAAGAGCAGCGTGTACCGGCAGCCGAAAGTGGACTTCGACCCGACCGCGTTTGAAACCCGCCAGGAGTTCTACACCTCGCGCGACGGCACCAAGGTGCCGATGTTCATCGTCTCGAAGAAGGGCCTGAAGCTGGACGGCAGCAATCCGACCTATTTGTATGGCTACGGCGGCTTCAATATCTCGCTGACGCCGGCGTTCTCGGTGGCCAACCTGGCCTGGCTGGAAATGGGCGGCGTCTACGTGGTGGCCAACCTGCGCGGCGGCGGCGAGTACGGCGAATCGTGGCACGCGGCCGGCACCAAGCTGCAGAAGCAAAACGTCTTCGACGACTTTATCGGCGCCGCCGAATGGCTGATACAGCACAAGGTGACGTCGCCGGCCAAGCTGTCGATCGGCGGCGGCAGCAACGGCGGCCTGCTGGTGGGCGCGACGATGACCCAGCGTCCCGACCTGTTCGCGGCGGCGCTACCGCAAGTGGGTGTACTGGACATGCTGCGCTTCCACAAATTCACCATCGGCTGGGCATGGACCTCGGACTACGGCTCGTCCGACAATCCGGACGAGTTCAAGGCGCTGCTCAAGTATT
Source organism: Duganella sp. 1224 (assembly GCF_013408245.1). Taxonomy (GTDB): domain Bacteria; phylum Pseudomonadota; class Gammaproteobacteria; order Burkholderiales; family Burkholderiaceae_D; genus Rugamonas. Next base: position 1,615,230 of record NZ_JACBYS010000001.1, on the reverse strand, counting down.
CGCCGCTGCACAACCTGAAGAAGGGCGCTTGCTACCCGGCCACCATGATCACCACTGCCGACCATGACGACCGCGTCGTGCCGGCCCACAGCTTCAAGTTCGCCGCCACCGCGCAAGCCGACCAGGCACCGGGCGGCGCGCCGATCCTGATCCGCATCGAGAGCAAGGCCGGCCACGGCGCCGGCAAGCCGACCACCAAGCAGATCGAGGAAGTGGCGGACCGCTGGGGCTTCCTGGCCCGTGCGCTGCACATGGAGGGCGGCGAAGTCCAGGCGGCCGGCAGCAATGCCGCCGGCGCCGGCGCTTCGGCAGCGTCACAGCGCTGACGTTTCTTTCCCGGCGCGGCGAGCACCGGTGGTCAACGGTGGATGACCACCAGCAGCGCCTTCGCCTCGGTCTTGCCGTGATTGCGGATGATGTGTTGCTGGTCGCCCGGGTAGCGCGCGGTGCTGCCCAGTTTGACCTTCTTCTTGTCGTTGCCGACTTCCACCTCCACCGAGCCGTGTAACAGCGTCAGGTGCTCCTGCGCGCCGGGATCGTGGCCTTGCGAGGCCAGCTCACCGCCCGGCGCCAGCGTCAATTCATACCACTCGTATTTGCTGGCCAGTTCCAGCGGCCCGAGGATGCGCAGCACGTAGCCGGCGTGGTGGCCGGGCAGGGTGGGCGTTTCGTGGGCATCGATCACGCGGATGGTTTCCGTCTCACGCTCGGCGGTGGCCAGCAGTTCGCCGATCTGCACACCCAGCGCATTGGCCAGCCGCCAGGTGATGGCGATGGTCGGATTCGCCTTCTCGCGTTCTATTTGTGACAACATTGACTTGGAGACGCCGGCAATGCGTGACAGGTCTTCCAGCGTCAGGCCGCGCGCCAGGCGCAGGCGCTGCAGGGCGGCGCCTACTTCAGGAGGGGTATTGGACGAAACAATTGTGTTCATTATAGTGGTTGCGGAGTTCACTGGCACTCTATAAAATTCAATATATCGAATTTGAATTCGAAATAGCGAATTTTGCATAAGATAGCGGAATCGTATCACACACAAGGACCATCATGAGCAATCCACAAGACACCTTCTACAGCGGCCTCCAGCAAACCCTGGATCAACTGCGCGACCAGGGCCTGTACAAGCCGGAACGCGTGCTGGCCTCCCGCCAGGGCGCGGAAGTGATGAGCGAGGATGGTCGTACGCTGATCAATATGTGCGCCAATAACTATCTCGGCCTGTCGGGCCAGGAGTGGGTGGCGCAGGCCTCCATCGACGCCACCGAAAAGTACGGCTACGGTCTGTCCTCGGTGCGCTTCATCTGCGGCACCCAGACGGTGCACAAGCAACTGGAGCAGGCCATCTCGAAGTTCCTCGGCACCGAGGACACGATTCTGTACGCAGCCGCCTTCGACGCCAACGGCGGCGTGTTCGAGCCGCTGTTCGACGAGAACGACGCCATCATCTCCGATGCGCTGAACCACGCCTCCATCATCGACGGCATCCGCCTGTGCAAGGCCGCGCGCTTCCGCTACGCCCACAACGACATGGCCGACCTGGAAAGGCAGCTGCAGGCCGCGGCCGACAAGCGCCACAAGATCATCGTCACCGACGGCGTGTTCTCGATGGACGGCACCATCGCGCAGCTGGACAAGATCGTCGAACTGGCGGAGAAATACGGCGCGCTGGTGATGATCGACGAATGCCACGCCTCCGGCTTCATGGGCAAGACCGGCCGCGGCACGCACGAGCACCACAACGTCATCGGCAAGATCGACATCATCACCGGCACGCTGGGCAAGGCCCTGGGCGGCGCCATGGGCGGCTTCACCTCCGGCCGCAAGGAAGTGATCGAGATGCTGCGCCAGAAATCGCGTCCCTACCTGTTCTCCAACACGCTGGCACCGTCCATCGCCGGCGCCTCGCTGGCGGTGCTGGAGCGCCTGTCGTCGTCGACCGAGCTGCGCGACCGCCTGCATGAAAACACCGCTTACTTCCGCCAGGAGATCGAGCGTATCGGCTTTACCATCAAGCCGGGCACGCACCCGGTGGTGCCGGTGATGCTGTTCGACGCGCCGGTGGCGCAGAAATTCGCCGCGCGCATGTATGAACTGGGCGTGCTGCTGAGCGGCTTCTTCTACCCGGTGGTGCCGATGGGCCAGGCGCGCGTGCGCGTCCAGCTCTCCGCCGCGCACACCCGCGCACAGCTGGACACCGTGCTCAAGGCATTTGAACAGGCCGGCCGCGAACTGGGCCTGCTGAAGAACTAAGACGGACCTCGTCAGGAACCAAGAAATGGAACAACAAAAAATCCTCGTCATCGGCGCCAATGGCCAGATCGGCAGCGAACTGGTGGAAGCACTGGCGGCGCAGCACGGCGCGCAGAACGTCATCGCCAGCGATGTCTCGCCCACCAACCTGTATAACGCGGCGCGCTACACCACGCTGAATGTGCTGGACAAGCAGGCGCTGGCCGCGCTGGTCACGGAAGAGGGCATCACCCAGGTGTACCAGCTGGCGGCCATGCTGTCGGCCACCGGCGAAGCGGCGCCGCTCAAGGCCTGGACCCTGAACATGGACGGCCTGCTGAACATCCTCGAAGTGGCGCGCGAGCGCGGCGCCATCGGCAAGCCGCTCAAGGTGTTCTGGCCATCGTCTATCGCCGCCTTCGGCCCGAATACACCGCAAGCCGCCACGCCGCAGTTGACCGTGATGGACCCGACCACCATCTACGGCATCAGCAAGCTGGCCGGCGAGCGCTTGTGCGAATACTACTTCCTGAAGTACGGCGTGGACGTGCGTTCGATCCGCTACCCGGGCATCATCAGCTTCAAGTCGCCGCCAGGCGGCGGCACCACCGATTACGCCATCGCGATCTTCCACTCGGCGCTGCGCGGCGAACGCTATGAATGCTTCCTCGGCCCCAAAACCACGCTGCCGATGATCTACATGCCGGATGCAATCCGCGCCACCATCGAGTTGATGGACGCGCCGGCGGAGCTGGTGAAAGTGCGTTCCTCCTACAACGTGGCCGGCGTGTCGTTCAATCCGGAAGAACTGGCGGAAGCCATCGCCCGCAAGGTGCCGGACTTTAAAATCGCCTACAAGCCGGACAGCCGCCAGGCCATCGCCGACTCCTGGCCGCAAAGCCTGGACGACAGCGCCGCCAGCGCCGACTGGGGCTGGAAAGCGCGCATCGGCGTGGATGAAATGGTCGACAGCATGCTGGCGAATATCGACGTCAGCCTGGGCAAGGCCGCCTGAGAGCGCGCCGCCCGCCGCAACGGCAACGAGAAAGAGAGAGACATGAGATGGACATGAGCGTTTTTGATTTATTCAAAATCGGCGTCGGCCCATCGAGCTCACATACCGTGGGCCCGATGGTCGCCGCGCGCCGGTTCTTGCTGGACAACGCTCCGTTGGATGACGTGGCCGAAGTCAAGGCCGAACTGTATGGCTCGCTGGCCCTGACCGGCATCGGCCACGCCACCGACAAGGCCGTGCTGCTTGGCCTGATCGGCGAAACACCGCAGGATGTGGTGCCCACGCGCGTGGACGCGCAACTGGCGGAAGCCGAAGCGGCCGGCCAGCTCGCGCTGCTCGGCCAGCACGTGGTGCCGTTCAAGCGCGGCACGCACCTGGTATTCCACATGGCCGAATCGCTGCCGGAGCACCCGAACGGCATGCGCTTCACGCTGACCCGCAAGGACGGCGCCAGCGTCAGCAAAGTGTACTACTCGGTCGGCGGCGGCTTTATCCGCGAAGAGGGCGAGGAAGCGGTGGCGGTGGCGTCGGTGGTTGTGCCTTATCCCTTCGGCACCATGGACGAACTGCTGGCGCACGGCGTGCGCAGCGGCCTGACCATCCCGCAGATGCTGCGCGCCAACGAGTGCGTCCGCATCAGCGACGATGTGCTCAACGCCGGCCTGGATAAAATCTGGCACGTGATGCGCGACTGTATCGCCCATGGCCTGGACACGCCGGGCCAGCTGCCTGGCGGCTTGAACGTCAAGCGCCGCGCCGCCAGCCTGTGGAAGCAGGCGCAGGACAGCGCCGGCAGTCCCAACAGCCTGCCGCACGACGCGATGCATCAGGTCAGCCTGTACGCGATGGCGGTCAACGAGGAGAATGCCGCCGGCGGCCGCGTGGTGACGGCGCCGACCAACGGCGCGGCCGGCATCATCCCCGCCGTGTTGCGTTACTACGCGGAAGACTGCAAGCCGAGCGACCCGGTCACCGGCGTGCGCAACTTCCTGCTGACGGCGGCGGCCATCGGCATGCTGTGCAAGCGTAACGCGTCGATCTCCGGCGCGGAAATCGGCTGCCAGGGCGAAGTGGGCGTGGCCTGCGCGATGGCGGCGGCCGGCCTGGTGGCGGCGCTGGGCGGCAGCAATGGCCAGATCGAGAACGCCGCCGAAATCGGCATCGAGCACCATCTGGGCATGACCTGCGATCCGATCGGAGGGCTGGTGCAGATTCCGTGCATCGAGCGTAACGGCATGGGCGCCGTCAAGGCGATTACGGCCGCCTCGCTTGCTCTGAAGGGCGACGGCACCCACTTTGTCAGCCTGGATGAGGTGATCGAGACGATGCGCCAGACCGGCGCCGACATGCAGGCGAAGTACAAGGAGACTTCACTGGGCGGCCTGGCGATTCACGTCATCACCGTCAATCACGCGGCTTGCTGACGGCCAGCCGCAGCTTGAACTGATCGTCGACGGCCACGGTCGCCGCTTCGCCGACCGGCACCAGCAATGCCGGGCTGCTGACCACCTGGCCGTCATGCTTGATGACGGTTTTCACGAATACCGAGTTGCCGCCGGCTTTGGTCAGCAGCAGCTCCGTGCGCCAGGCGCCACTGGCCACCGCCGCCGGCACGCCTTCCTGTACCAGCAGCGCCGGGGCGGATGTCTCGCCGCCGGCATTCAACTTCATCTTGACCATGTATTTGTCCGTGCCCTGCGCAGCGGCGTTTGCGGCGCTTGCCGCGTTGACGGCCATGCCGCCATAGCCGCATGCGGCGACGAGGGCGGCGATGGCGAGACGGCCCGCGGCGCGCCGGAACTTGCTGGGTGGGGTGTGCTGCAACTGCATGATGCGCTCCTTCAGTGGGTGGATGGACTGCCAGTGGCAGTGGATCAATGCTGCCTGGGTGGGCATCTGCGTTTTCAGCATAGCGTCGGCGTAACTGCGTTTCAGCGTTGGGTGCTCGCGCACGACGGCGGCGTCACAGGCCAGTTCCTGGTCCAGCCGGAAGCGGCGCGCGGCCAGATGAACCAGCGGATGGAACCACAGCGCGCATTGCGTCAGCGCGCAGAGGGCGTTCATCAGCGGGTCGCGGCGGCGCATATGGACGGCTTCGTGGGCCAGAATGAGCTGCCGCTCATGCGGCGTGTAGCGCGCCGCAAAGTCGGCCGGCACGACGATGATGGGGCGCCACAAGCCGACCACTGTCGGACCTTCATCGGTGCGTGTGCTGTGATGGATGCCGCCATCGTGGCGCAGCGGCCCGAGTTGCCGGCGGTAGCGGCGATGGACCACAGCATGCCACGCCAACATCGCCACGGCGACCGCTAACCAGGCGGCCACCAGCCATGGCAGCCACGACTCCCACGGCTGCCATGGCTGGACGCCGGCGGCCGCGAAGGCCGCGGGCAGGGCGGCGCTGGCGAACTGCCGTAGCGGCGCGACGGCCTGCTGGACCGCTGCCGGCATGCGCCATGCGGACAGCGAGGCGGCGGCCATCGCCAGCATCGCTGCCGGTACGGCGGCCCAGGCCAGGTAGGCCAACTGCGCGCCGAAAGCCCTTCGTAGCGGCAGCCGGATCGCGCACAACAGCAGGATCACCGCGCCGGCAACCAGGCTGGCCGCCAGCAGCGCGCGCAGGATGTCATTTGCCATCGCTTAGTTTCTGAACGAGGCGCTTCAATTCATCGAGATCGCTGGCACTCAGCTTGCCGTGCTGGCCGAAGTGCGCCACCAACGGCGCGATGCGACCGCCGAACAGGCGCTCGACCATGCTGCTGCTCTCGGCCACCACCCACTGGTCGCGCGTCAGCAGCGGGGCATAGAGGAAACGCCGGCCGTCCCTGTCGGCGCGCAGCGCGCCTTTCTTGAGCAGGCGGTTGAGCAGCGTCTTGATGGTGGCTTCCTGCCATGGCTGTTGGTCGCTGAGCGCGGCGACCACGTCTTCCGCCGTGCGCGGGCTGCCGGTCCACAGCACTTCCATCACCTGCGACTCGGCTTCACTGATTTGAACTGGTTTCATAAGATCGATTACGCATGTAAACGATGGTGATGATTACACGCGTAATCGATTGCGTCAACGTTTTTCGTGTTGAAGGAGCTTGCGGAACGCGTCCGCGGCGAGCGGCTTGCTGAAGTGGTAGCCCTGCATCTCGTCGCAATCCTGCTCGCGCAGGAACTCCAGCTGCTCCACCGTCTCCACGCCCTCGGCGATGGTGGTCAGCCCCAGGCTGCGGGCCATGTTGATGATGGCGCTGACGATGGCCTTGTCCTCGCTGTCGGTGCTGATGTCGCGCACGAAGGACTGGTCGATCTTCAGCTTGTAGACCTTGAACTTCTTCAGGTGGCTCAGCGACGAGAAGCCGGTGCCGAAATCGTCGATCGACATGCGGATGCCGCGATCGTGCAGCTGGTTCATGGTGGCGATGGCGCCTTGCGGATCCTGCACCGCCACGCCCTCGGTCAGCTCCAGCTCCAGGTATTCCGGCGGCAGGCCTTCCTCGTACAGCACCTGGGCCACGTGCGACGGCAGGTCGGCGGTGCGGAACTGGATGGCGGACAGGTTCACCGCCATCACCAGCGGCGGCAGGCCATCGTCCAGCCACGCGCGCGCCTGGCGCACGGCCTGGCGCAGCACCCAGTCGCCGATGGCCACAATCAGGCCGCTGTCCTCGGCGGCCGGGATGAATTCGGCCGGCGACACCGCCCCCAGCTCCGGCGTGTTCCAGCGCAGCAGCGCCTCGGCGCCGACGATCTGGCCGGTCTTCAGCGATACCTGCGGCTGGTACACCACGTGCAGTTGTTCGCGCTCCAGCGCATAGCGCAGCGCGTTCACCAGCTGCAGATGGCGCGCGGCGCGCTGCTGCATGGCGGCGGTGAAGAAGCGGAAGTCGTGGCGGCCGGCGCGCTTGACCTGGTACATGGCGGCGTCCGCGCGTTGCAGCAGGGTTTCCACGTCCCAGCCATCGTCCGGATACATGGCGATGCCGATCGAGGCCGATACCTTCAGGTCGTGCGCGCCGACCGTGTGGGCCTGGCCGGTGACGTTCAGCAGCTTGCGGGCGACGTCGCTGGCTTCGCTGCCGCCGGCATTCGGCAGCACGAAGATGAATTCGTCGCCGCCCAGGCGCGCCACCAGGTCGGTCTCGCGCAGGCAGCCGGTCAGGCGCAGCGCCAGTTCGGACAGCAGGGCGTCGCCCACCGTGTGGCCGAGCGTATCGTTGATGTCCTTGAAGTGGTCCAGGTCCATCATCAGCAGCGCCATCGGGGTGCGGTGGATGCGCGCCTGTTCCAGCAGATGGCGGGCGCGCTCGTGCAGTTGCGAGCGGTTCGGTAAGCCGGTCAGCAGGTCGTAGTGCGCCAGGTATTGCACCCGCTGGTCCGCCTGCTGCCGCACCGCTTCGCGGTCGAAGTTTTTCAGCGCGAACTCGATGTCCAGCGTCATCTCCAGCAGCAGCTCGCGTACCTCCGGATCGAAGGCATTCACATCGCTGGAGTAGGGCGCGAAGAAGCCGATGATCTCGCCGTCGCGGCGTAAGGGCACCGCCGCCGACGAGGCCCAGCCATAGCGCGCGCCGTGCGCGTGCCAGTAGGCCGTCTCGGGCGCGTGCTGGTAATCCTGGCACCAGTAGGGCTGGCCGCTGTGGTAGGACAGGCCGATCGGCCCGCGGCCTTCCGGCGTGTTGGGATCGAGCGACACTTCCAGCTGGTCCAGGTATTCGACGCCGCCGCCGAAGGAGGCGGCCACGTTGATCCGGCCATGCTCCTTGTCGATGATGCCGATCCAGGCCATCGCCATGCCGCCGTAGTTGACCACGTCGCGGCAGATGCGTTCGAACAGCTCGGCCTCGCTGTGGCTGCGCACGATGGCCTGGTTGCACTGGCTGAGTGCCGAATACAGGCGGCTGATGCGCTGGATGCGCTCCAGTGCCTCGTTGCGCTCCCGGTCCAGCCGCGCCAGCCCTTGCTGGGTGTGCGCCAGCCAGCCCCACACGCTGTCGCGCGCGTTGTCGTTGACGGTCAGCGGATCGGAGAAGTCACCGCGCCCCAGCTTTTCCATGCCGGCCTGCAGTTGGTCGACCGAACAGCCGAGCGCCGCGTCCAGCCGCCGCTTGGCGCGCCACACCAGCAGTACCAGCATCAGGGCACTGAACATGAAGGCGCTGCGCGCCAGGTTGGCGTCCAGCGCCGTCTCCTCGACCAGGGCGCGGGTGCGGCGGTCGACGCTGTCGTTGACGGCGCCGATGGGGCGCATGATGTCGGCCTTGGTGCGGTGATAGGCGGCGTCGTGCAGCATGGCGGTGGCCTGTTCGACGCTGCCGCCGTTGGCGCGCAGGTCCATGGCGGCCACTTCGAGGTTAATCAGCTTGTCCGACTCGTTCTTGGCGGTGGCCAGCAGCGCCAGCTCTTCCGGCGAGAAGTGCGCCTCGCGCATCAGTTGCATCAATGGTGCCGGCGCGTCGCTGGCGCGCGGCCGCACACCGTTGGGCTGCACCAGGTCCCAGTAGACGTTTTCGTAATTGCGCGGGCGCGGCGCGCGGCCTTCGCGGATGTCGACGATGTCGTTGTAATTCTTGCGATACTGCGGCTCGCCGGTGGCCACGTAGGTGCGGGCCATGCGCGTCAGGTCGTCGGAAGACTGGCGCAGCTCCTCCACCAGGTTGTGCGAGGCATAGCGCACGTCGTTGGCCTGGTCGATGCGTTTTTCGGTCCACACATAGAACATGAATGCCACCGCCACCAGCAGCAGCGTGCCGGAGCAGGCCCACAGGTAGCTGACGAATTGCGGTTGCGGCGGACGGGCGTGGGACTTCATCGATTCTGCACAGGTGGACGGAAGGTCAACAGTATATGGCCTGACCACGTCACCAGCCAGCACCGCAGGTCAAGGTCATGACCATAAAACAACGTGAATTTCACGGGACGGCGCAAGGCGCACTATAATAGTCCCTCGCTTTGTACCGTCCTGCAGCTCAACTGGAATCTTCTTCTTATTTATGCAATACGTGTCTACCCGCGCCGCCCAGTCGGCCGCCGCTTCGTCTCCCCACCAATTTTCCGACATTCTGCTGGGCGGCCTGGCCAGCGATGGCGGCTTGTTCCTGCCCGCGACGTACCCGCAAGTGACCGGCGCCGAGCTGGATGCGTGGCGCAAGCTGTCGTACGCGGAGCTGGCGTTCGAGATCCTGAAGAAGTTCGCGACCGATATTCCGGAAGCCGACCTGCGCGCGTTGACCGCCAAGACCTATACCCAAGAGGTGTACAAGAACGCCCGCAAGGACGAAAGCGCCGCCGACATCACGCCGCTGCGGGTGCTGGAAGAGGGCGAGAACGGCACCAGGCTGGTGTTGCAGGCACTGTCCAATGGCCCGACGCTGGCCTTCAAGGACATGGCGATGCAGCTGCTGGGCAACCTGTTCGAATATGCGCTGGCGCGGCAGAACGCGGAACTGAATATTTTCGGCGCCACCTCGGGCGACACCGGCAGCGCCGCCGAATACGCAATGCGCGGCAAGAAGGGCATCCGTGTCTTCATGCTGTCGCCGCACAAGAAGATGAGCGCCTTCCAGACCGCGCAGATGTTCTCGCTGCAGGATCCGAACATCTTCAACATCGCCATCGAAGGCGTGTTCGATGACGCGCAGGACATGGTCAAGGCCGTGTCCAACGACCTGGCATTCAAGGCCAAATACAAGATCGGCACCGTCAACTCGATCAACTGGGCGCGCGTGGTGGCGCAGGTGGTGTACTACTTCCGCGGCTACCTGGCGGCGACCACTTCCAACGAGCAGAAGGTGTCGTTCACCGTGCCGTCGGGGAACTTCGGCAATATCTGCGCCGGCCATATCGCCCGTATGATGGGGCTGCCGATCGACAAGCTGGTGGCCGCCACCAACGAAAACGACGTGCTGGACGAATTCTTCCGCACCGGCGTCTACCGCGTGCGCAAGTCGGCCGAAACCTATCACACCAGCAGCCCGTCGATGGACATCTCCAAGGCGTCCAACTTCGAGCGCTTCGTCTATGAACTGGTGGGCCGCGACAGCGATCGCACCCGCGCGCTGTTCCAGAAAGTGGAGACCCACGGCGGCTTCGACCTGTCCGGCAAGCCAGGCAGCGACGGCGACGAATTCAAGCTGGTGTCGAAGTACGGCTTCAAGTCCGGCAAATCCACCCACGCCGACCGCGTCAACACCATCCGCGACGTGGCGGACGACTACGGCATCGTGATCGACACCCACACCGCCGACGGCATCAAGGTCGCCAAGGAGCACATGGAGCCGGGCGTGACGATGATCGTGCTGGAAACGGCGCTGGCGGCCAAGTTCAACGAAACCATCCTGGAAGCGCTGGGCGAGGATGCCGAACGCCCGGACGGCTTCGAGAACATCGAAGACCTGCCGCAGAAGTTTGTGGTCATGAAGCCAGATGTCGCGGCCATGAAGGCCTACATCGCAGCCAATACGGGTCTGTGATGAGCGAGCCGCGTAAGCCGATGCTGTCCGTCAGCGAAGCGCTGGCGCAGATGCAGGCCGCCGTGCGCCCGGTGGCGGAGGTGGAAGTCATCCCGACGCTGGAGGCCAACGGCCGCGTGCTGGCGACGGCGCAGGTGTCGGGCATCAACGTGCCGGGCGCCGACAATACCCAGATGGACGGCTACGCGGTGCGCGCCGCCGATTGCGCCAGCGGCCAGGCGTCGCTGACGGTGTCGCAGCGCATTCCGGCCGGTCACGTGGGCCAGCCGTTGTTGCCGGGGACGGCGGCGCGCATCTTCACCGGCGCCATGATTCCGGAAGGTGCGGACGCCGTCGTCATGCAGGAGCAGTGCGAGCTGGTTGGCGATGTGGTCACCATCCGCCATGCACCCAAGGCGGGCGAATGGATACGCCGCGCCGGCGAGGACATCACCAGCGGCAGCGTGGTGCTGCCGGCTGGCACCCGCCTGCGCAGCCAGGAGCTGGGCCTGGCGGCGTCGGTCGGCCTGGCGCAACTGCCGGTCAGGCGCAAGCTGCGCGTGGCGGTGTTCTTCACCGGCGACGAGCTGACCATGCCGGGCGAGCCGCTGGCGCCGGGCGCGATCTACAATTCCAACCGTTTCACGCTGCGCGCGCTGCTGGAGAACCTGGGCTGCGAGATCACCGATTTCGGCATCGTGCCGGATTCGCTGGACGCCACGCGCGTGGTGCTGCGCGAGGCGGCGCAAGGCCATGACCTGATCGTGACGTCCGGCGGCGTATCGGTCGGCGAGGAGGATCACATCAAGCCGGCGGTGGAAGCCGAGGGCAAGCTGAATATGTGGCAGATCGCGGTCAAGCCGGGCAAGCCGCTGGCGTTTGGCGAAGTGCGGCAGGCGTTCTTCATCGGCCTGCCGGGCAATCCGGTGTCCAGCTTTGTGACCTTTTTGCTGTTCGTGCGGCCGTTCGTGCTGCGGCTGCAGGGCGTGGAGGGCGCGATCGCGCCGCGCGCGTTCCCGATGCGCGCCGATTTCGACTGGCCCAAGGCCGACAAGCGCAACGAGTTCCTGCGCGTCCGCATCAACGACGCCGGCGGCGTGGAGCTGTTCCGCAACCAGAGTTCCGGCGTGCTGACGTCGACCGTGTGGGGCGATGGCGTGGTTGACAATCCTCCGGGCCAGGCCATCGCCGCCGGCGACGTGGTTCGATTTATACCGTTTAGCGAGTTATTGTACTGATGGTGATTACCGTAAAATTCTTTGCCAGTGTGCGCGAGGCTGTGGGCACGTCGTCGGAATCGATGGCGCTGCCGGCCGGCGTGGGCACGGTGGGCGCGCTGTGCGAGCATCTGGCGGCGCGCGGCGAGCAGTGGCAGCAGGCCTTGAGCCATCCGGCGCTGCGCATGGCGTACAACCAGGTGATGTGCGGCGCCGACACGGCCATCGCCGATGGCGCCGAAGTGGCGTTCTTCCCGCCGGTGACGGGCGGCTGAGCCGTTCCGCTCAAGTCGTTTTTTTGGCCTTGCGCGCGGCGGCCAGGTCGTCGCACATGCCGCACGCCTTGGCGTGGCGGTAGCGGCGCCACGCCGAGTAGGTGAACACGCCCGCCGCGATCAGCGACCAGGCGGCGGCGCTGAGGTAATCTTCCCTGGCGGTGGATCCTTTGAACCATTCCACCGCCGCCAGTATGCCAAACAGCGGCACGGCCGCCAGCAGGAAGCGTTTTATCCAGAATAGCGCACCCATGGTTTCTCCCTCGTTTTTATCGGACCGAATGCATGCAGTCTAGTTTGACATCTTTTCGCGTCGCCGTCATCGGCGGCGGCCCCGCCGGGCTGATGGCCGCGCAGACGCTGGCGCAAGGCGGGGCGCAGGTGGACGTCTATGATGCCATGGCCTCGGTCGGACGCAAGTTTTTGCTGGCGGGGCGCAGCGGCATGAATATCACGCACGACGAGCCGTATGCGGATTTCGTGACGCGTTACGGCGCCAGCGCGGCGCCGTTGCGGCCAATGCTGGATGCGTTCGGCCCGGGCGCGGTGCGCGATTTTGTCCATGGCCTCGGGCTGGAGACGTTTGTCGGCACTTCCGGCCGCGTGTTCCCGACCGATATGAAGGCGGCGCCCTTGCTGCGCGCCTGGCTGCATCGCCTGCGCGAGAGCGGCATCCGCTTTCACATGCGCCACCGCTGGCTGGGCTGGCGGGATGAGGCGCTGTGCTTCGAAGCGCCTGGCGATGACGGTGGCGCTCAGGATGGCGAAGGCCGTCCGGCGGCCACGCGCGATCTGCTGGTGCGGCCTGACGCGGTGGTGCTGGCTCTGGGCGGCGGCAGCTGGGCGAGGCTGGGTTCAGACGGCGCCTGGCTGCCCTGGCTGGCGGCGCGTGGCGTGGCGGTGGCGCCGCTGGCGCCGGCCAATTGCGGCTTCGATGTCGCCTGGAGCGAGCATTTCAGCAGCCGTCACGCGGGCGAGCCCTTGATGACGGTGGCCGTCATCGCGCGCGACGGGCAGGGACAGGAAATGCGCCGTCAGGGACAGTTCGTGGTGACGCGGGGCGGGGTGGAGGGCAGCCTGATTTATGCGCTGTCCGCCGCGCTGCGCGACCAGATTGCAGCCGATGGCCAGACGACCATCTGGCTGGATCTGATGCCCGATTGGAGCGAGCAGCGGGTGCTGGACGAGTTGTCGCGGCCGCGCGGTGCGCGCTCCATGGCCAGCCATTTGCAAAGTCGGCTTGGCATCAAGGGGGTGAAGGCGGGGCTGTTGCGCGAGTGCCTGAGCAAGGAGCAGTTCGGCGACGAGACGCGGCTGGCGGCCGGCATCAAGCGGCTGCCGGTGACGCTGCTGCGGCCACGCCCCATCGATGAGGTGATCAGCACCGCCGGCGGCGTGCGCTGGGAGGCGTTGCAAGGGACGATGCTGAAGGCTGTGCCGGGCGTGTTCGTGGCCGGCGAGATGATCGACTGGGAGGCGCCAACCGGCGGCTATCTGTTGACCGCCTGCCTGGCCGGCGGCGTGGCGGCGGCGCGCGATGCGCTGGCCTGGGCCGCGGCGCGCTAACCTTCGGGCCGCGTCGATGACGCGGTGCCGCGCCGCCGGCGGCGCTTATTCCCAGCTGACGTCGCCCGAGCCGGTGCGGCTGACGTTGCGCTGGTCCGGGTTGCCCAGCACGCGGATATCGCCGCTGCCGCGCAGCGTCAGGTCGGCCGACTGCTTGGCGAAGACGTGGCTGGTGCCCGAGCCTTTCAGATTCACGGTCACTTTTTCCGCCGCCAGGTGGCGCGCATCCAGGTCGCCGGAGCCGGTCAGTTCCGCCTCCAGCGTCTTGCAGCTGCCGGACGCGGTGATCTTGCCGGAGCCGATCATCTCCAGCTCCACGTTCTCGGTGCTGCCGGCGTTCAGATTCAGGTTGCCGCTGCCATGCGCGCCGGCGGTCAGCGTGCGATAGCGGCCGCTGAAGTTCACATTGCCCGAGCCATGCAGTTGCAGTTCCATGCGCTCGCCGTTGAAGCCGGACGCCTTGGTATCGCCGCTGCTGCTCACCACCAGTTCCTCCAGCGACGGCAGTATCAGCTCCACCTGCAGCCGGTGACGGGGATTCAGCAGCATGCCCTTGGTGCCGATGTGCAGGTCGCGGCCATCCTGCACGGTTTCCACGTTGGCCAGCGAACGCTGTTCGCCGCGCACCCGCAGCGACGCGGCCTGGCCCTGCGTCAGTATCAGGTCGATCGGCCCGCTCAGCTCCACCGAAGTGGCCATGGCGTCGATCTTGCGCGTCTCGCTGCCCAGCGAGCGGCCAACGGTGCTGGTCGGGTTATTGCTGCCGTAGGCCTTCAGCATGCTGTAGGTCACGCCGATCAGCACAAAGGCCAGGACCAGCAGGCTGGCGCCGATTTTCATTAAAGCTCGCATATTCCCATCCTCAACGGCCGCGCAGCAGCGACACGTTCATCGCCGCATAGCGTTTCAGGCCGATCACGGTATAACGGGTCAGCACGATGCTGACCAGGCACAGGCCGATGCCGCCCAGGATCAGCCCCAGGCCGATCAGCGACTGCGTGGTGCGCGCGCCGCTGTCGAAATCGGTGGTGATGACGACGTCGCCGGTGGCCACCGACTCGGCGCGGTTCAGCAGCCGTCCGCTGCGGCTCAGGCCTTCCTCGTCCGAAGGCGCGCCGTCCGTTTCATCCTTGTTGATCTGCACCCCCATGCGGTCGATCGACACGCGCCAGCCCTGCGCATCTTCTTCCTCGGCGCGGGTGTCGAAGTGGGAGTTGGTGAACTCCATCAGGTGGTGCAGCGGCCCCTCCAGCGCGAGCTCGTTCTGGCCCGACAGGCCGCTGGCCGTCAGCGCCACGCCGCCGATGTAAAAGGCAAACGCCGAGATATAGATCGCGCCCAGCAAGCTGGCATAGACCATGGCCGGGATGACCATGAACAGGTTGAAGATCGCCAGCCCGACCAAGGACACCATGGCGCGTGCCAGGTTGAACGGCGTCTTGCTCTGGCCGAAGGCGCTCAGGTGCGCGTTGGCGCGCAAGGTCATGGCGATCTTGCGCGGCTCGTCCAGTTCCTGGTACACCTCGGCCTCGCTCCGGCCGGCCACCAGGCCGTCGATGAAGCGCTGCTCGTAGTAGGCCAGGGTCTTGGCCACCGTTTCCGGCGGCAGACCCTGCATCGCCTGCCTGAGCGCGTCGAGGTATTGCTGCTTGTTCATGATGTCAGTTTTCCAATGTTGCTTTGAGTTTCAGCCCACGATACGGCTTAACCGATGATGCGACTGTACGCACACGCCCGTCCACGCGCCACAGGCATGTGACAGGCTGCATAAAAGGCGGCACAGGCGACCAAAACCGGCTACTGGACGGCGCTCCTCTTCAACAGCGCGGCGGCGGCCACGCCGCTGCGCACCGCCGCCTCCAGCGTCGCCGGATAGTTCTTGGCGGCATCGCTGGCGGCCGTGTAGTCGCCCGCTAGCACCAGGCCGGGCAGGCCGGTGTCGTTGGCGGGACGGCGCAGGCCCGGCGCACAAGCATAGGTCGCGCGCTTTTCGGTGATGACCTTGAACCAGTCGGGCCGGCCCAGCTCCGGCCATTGGAAGTCGACCGCCAGTTGCACCGCCACCGCCTCGGCCAGCAATTCCTGCGGCTGGGCGGCGGCCGGCCCGGAGGCGCTGATGACTACCGCCAGCAGGCCCGCCTGGCTGGCGTCCAGCTGGCCGCGGTCGAACACGAACTGGCCGTAGTGGTGGTTGCCGGGATCGTCGCGCAGCGCATAAAACGGCAGTTTCAGGCGGATCGCGGCGTCGTACTGCAGGTAGACGGTGGTGATGGCCTCCGGCTCGAAGGCGGTCAGCCGGGCGCACAGGGCGCTGGTGTCGCGGCCGGGAATGTCGTGCAGCAGCGTGGCGGCCTGGCTGGCGCCGGTGGCCAGCACCACGCCGCCAAAATACGTGCTCCAGGTGCCGCCGACCGCCGAGCCGCTGATGTCCAGTTGCCACAGCCGGCCCTCGATCGAACGGATCGCCTGCACCTTGGCGCCGCCGCGCGCCGAGCCGCCGCGTGCTTCCACCCAGGCGGCGGCCGCCTCCGGGAACAGTTTGCTCAGATCGGTGCGCGGCAGCAGCATGTCCGAGGCGCGGCGGCGCGCGCCCAGGCTATCGCGCAGCACGTTGAGGAAGATCTGCGCCGAGGCGCGTTCCGGCGGCGTGTTCAGCGCCGCCAGGCACAGCGGACGCCACATCAGCGCGATCAGGCGTGGCGTCTGGTCGAAGCGCTCCAGCAGTTCGCTGACGCTGCAGTCGTTGTGCAACTGCCAGTCCATCCAGCGCGCCGAGGTGGTGAAACGGGCCAGGCTGAGTTTGTCTTCGCCGGTCAGGCCCTGGGCTCTGAACAGGGCGGTCAGCAGGTGCAGCGGCGCCGGTAGCGGCAGCGATGGCGCCACAAAGTCCATGCCGCCGGTGTTGGGCGGATAGCGCATCTGCAGCGGCAGCGTCAGCACGGCCTGGTCGCGCGCGACGCCGGTGAGTTGCATCAGGCGCAGTGTTTCGCTGTAGGCGCCCAGCAGGATGTGCTGGCCGTTGTCGAGGTGGGCGCGGTCGGTGTCGACGCGGCGGGCGCGGCCGCCGAAGGTGCGGGCGGCCTCCAGCAGCGTCACCTTGTAGCCGGCCTGGGCCAGCTCGACGGCGGCCGCGCAGCCGGCCCAGCCGGCGCCGATCACCGCCACCGAGCGCCGCGTCTGGCCGGGATCGGGCTGGCCGCGTTTGTCGGTGGGCGCGCCCGGGGAGGCAAGATCGCGGTCAGCCACGGACGTAGGTCTTCCACGCCAGCCACAGCTTGCGGATCGGCGTCAGCGAGATGCGGTGTTGCAGCACGTGGTAGCCGTCGGCCTCGACTTCGGTCAGCAGGGTGCGGTAGATCGCGGCCATCATCAGGCCGGGACGCTGGGCGCGGCGGTCTTCCTTGGGCAGCAGCGCGAAGGCTTCGTCGTAGACGGTCTGCGCGCGGGCGATCTGGAAGGCCATCAGTTGTTCAAACTTGTCGGTGTGCCTGGCGTTGAGGATGTCGGCGGCGGTCACGTTGAACTGCTGCAGTTCGTTGATCGGCAGGTAGATGCGGCCCTTGCGGGCGTCCTCGCCGACGTCGCGGATGATGTTGGTCAGCTGGAAGGCCAGGCCGAGCTTTTCGGCGAATTGCAGCGTTTGCGGATTGGTCACGCCAAAGATGCTGGCCGACAGGATGCCGACCACGCTGGCCACGTGCCAGCAGTATTTGTTGAGGGCGGCAAAGTCGAGATAGCGGGTCTGGTTCAGGTCCATCTCCATGCCGTCGATAATGGCCTGCAGGTGCTCTTCCTTCAGGTTGTACGGCTGCAGGTGCGGCGCCAGCGCCTGCGTCACCGGATGGGTCTGGGTGCCGGCGTACATGCTGCTGATTTCCTTGCGCCACCAGGCCAGCTTGATGCGGGCGATCGACTCGTCGGTGCACTCATCCACGGTGTCGTCGACTTCGCGGCAGAAGGCGTACAGGGCGGTGATGGCGCGGCGACGCTCCGGCGGCAGGAACAGGAAGCTGTAGTAAAAACTGGAGCCGCTTTGAGCGGTCTTTTGCTGGCAGTAGTCGTCGGGTGACATGGATAAAAAAGCAATGGGCTGTTCGAAGCCGCTATTCTATAGGAAGGGGGATGCGCGTGGTCTGCAACTTATGGCGATTTGCGGATACAATATGTTACCTTTGTCGGAGTTCTTACGTATGAATCTACAGATTGTCGCAGCCTTGATGATTCTTCCAGCCGTTGCTGGATGCCAGGGCTCGTCTGCGGACGATACGGTGCCGATGAAAACGGCCACGTATTACATGCAGAATTTGCAGGAGGCGCGTGACACGGCCCAGCGCTGCAAGCTGCTCGACGAGCAGAAACTGCGTACCTTGAGTGTTGGGGATTACCAGGAATGGCAGATTTCCAACGAGGGCGTGAATTGCCAGACGGCGTTGTCGGTGTCGGAGGCGGCGTCGGTGCGCGAGCTGGTGCTCAAGCAGGGCAAGTCCTCGGCGCCAGTGGCGGCGCCCAAAGTTTCTGCGCCACCGCCGTCATCCGCGGTGCCGGCGCTGCGCGAGCGCAGCGACCAGAAAATCAGCTCGTCCCGGACGTACGCGCCGGTTTAACGCTCGGGCGTTCCGCCGGCGGCGTCAACGGAGCCGCATCAGGCGCTTCTTCATGCGCACGGCGGCCCAGAAGACGCCCATCCAGTCGCGCTTGCTGAGCTTGGGACGGTGCAGGAACACGTCATACTCCACCGCCTCGATGGCGTCCAGAATCCGCAGGCCGCCTTGCACCACCATGCGCAACTCAAACCCGATACGCCCCGGCAGCCGCAGGGCCAGCGGCGCGCCGCTCAGCATCAGCTGGCGGGCGCGCTCGACTTCGAAGCGCATCAGCGAGCGCCAACGTGGCCGCGCGCTGGCATGGTCCAGCGCCGCCGGCGAAATCGCAAACCGGCTCAGATCCTCCAGCGGAATATAGATGCGCTCCTTGTGCAGATCGATCGCCACATCCTGCAGGAAATTGATCAGTTGCAGCGCCGTGCAGATCGCATCCGAGTCGCGCACATTCTCCTCGTCCGCCGCGCCGTACAGGTGCAGCATCATGAAGCCCACCGGATTGGCCGAGCGCGCGCAATAGTCCAGCAGCGCGTCGTAGGTGGCGTAGCGCGACACCAGCACATCCTGCTTGAACGCCGACAGCAGATCGTAGAGCGGCTTCAGCGGCAGGTCATATTCCCGCACCACCTGCGCCAGCCGTTCGAACATCGGTTGGTGGTCGGTGGCGCCTTGTTCGATGCGCGCCAGCGCGTCCTCGTAGGCCCTGAGCGCGGCCAGGCGTTCCTCCGGCGCGGCATCGCCCTCATCGGCCAGATCGTCCGCGCTGCGGGCAAAGGCATAGATGGCTTCCACCGCCGGGCGCAAGCGCTTGGGCAGCAGAATCGAGGCAACAGGGAAGTTTTCGTAGTGATCGACCGGCATAAAACAGAGCAAAGCGGCAGGTGCCGGGGTGGGTTTCCAGCGCGTAATGGTAGTGCCATCATGAAATAAGAGCAAGGCCAAATTAATGACGCGGCAGTCATTTGCAAAGCAAGTTATTCGGCTTATAATTTATAAATAACCTGTCAGTCATTAAAAAAGGAAGCCGCTGTGTCCACTCTCAAGAACATGCTGGTCGCCGCCTCGGTGGCGGCCGCGCTTGGCGCCTGCGCCAGGCCGGCAGACAAAACCGAAGACATCCGCCCGGTGCGTGCCCTCCAGCTCGCCAGCAGCGACGTGGATGTGAACGCCGAGTTTTCCGGCGAGGTGCGGGCGCGGGTGGAGTCGCGCCTGGGCTTCCGCGTCGGCGGCAAGATCGTCAGCCGCAAGGTCGACGTCGGTACGCTGGTGAAGAAAGGGCAGGTGCTGATGCAGCTCGATCCGCAGGACCTGCAACTGTCGCAGGCCCAGGCGCTGGCCAATCTGCGCGCCGCCGAGACCAACCGCGACCTCGCCAAGGCGGACCTGAAGCGCTACCAGGAACTGGTCAGCAAGAGCTTCGTCAGCCAGTCGGTGCTGGACGCCAAGGAATCGACCTATAAATCGGCGCAGGCCAGCGTGGACGCGGCGCAGGCGGCGTATCGCGGCCAGTCCAACCAGGCGGCGTATGCGGCGCTGCTGTCGGACGTCGATGGCGTCGTCACCTCGGTCGATGCTGAAATTGGCCAGGTGGTGGCGGCCGGTACGCCGGTGGTGCGCGTGGCCAAGGCCGGCGAGAAGGAAATCGTCATCGGCCTGCCGGAAGACAAGGTCGACGCGCTGCGCCGCATTCCGGACGTGCAGGTGCGCCTGTGGGCCGATCCCCGGCACACCGTGCCGGGCAAGATCCGCGAAATCTCGCCGGTGGCCGATCCGTCGACCCGCACCTACACCGTCAAGGTGTCCATCCCCGACTCGGCCGAGGCCAAGCTCGGCATGACGGCGGTGGTGCTGTTCGCCTCCAGGACGCCGGCGCCGCAAATCAAGGTGCCGCTGACTGCCCTGTTCCATGAGAAAAACGCCACCTCGGTGTGGCTGGTGGAGCAGGGCGCCGTCAAGCTGACGCCGGTGACCATCGGCGGCGTGACCGGCAACGACATCGTGCTGGCCAGCGGCGTCAAGCCGGGCCAGACGGTGGTCACGGCCGGCGTCAACCTGCTCAAGCCGGGCCAGAAAGTCAAGATCCTGGGCAATGACCTGCCCGCAGCCGCGCCCGCGCCAGCCGTCGCCGGAGCCGGCAAATGAAGGAAGGATTCAACCTCTCGCGCTGGGCGCTGGAACACATCCCGCTGACGCGCTATCTGATCGCCGTGCTGCTGATCGGCGGTTTCCTCAGTTACAGCAATCTCGGCCAGGATGAAGATCCGCCGTTCACCTTCCGCGCGATGGTGGTGCGCGCCAACTGGCCGGGCGCCACCGCGCTGCAGATGGCCGAGCAAGTCACCGACAAGCTGGAGAAAAAGCTGCAGGAAACGCCCGGCATCGACGAGATTTCCAGCTATTCCAAGCCGGGCGAAACCACCATCATCCTCAAGCTGCGCGAATCGACGCCACCCAAGAACGTGGCCGACGCCTGGTACCAGGTGCGCAAGAAGATCGGCGATATCCAACTGACGCTGCCGTCGGGCGTGCAGGGGCCGTTCTTCAACGACGAGTTCGGCGATACCTATGGCTCTATCTTCGCGCTGTCCGGCGACGGCTTCACCTATGCCGAGATGAAGGATTACGCGGACTTCGTGCGCCAGCAGTTGCTGGCGGTGCCGCTGGTATCCAAGGTCGAGCTGTTCGGGGTGCAGGACGAGAAGATCAACATCGAGTTTTCGCACCAGAAGTTTGCGCAACTGGGCATACCGATCGAAACCATCGCCAACCAGATCGCCACGCAGAACACGGTGGAATCCACCGGCGTGCTGGTGACGCCGACCGACAACCTGCAAGTGCGCGTCACCGGCGCGCTGAAGACGGTCAAGGACCTGGAAGCGCTGGAGCTGCGCGCCAACGGCACCACCTTCCGCCTCGGCGACTTCGCCACCATCAAGCGCGAGTACCAGGACCCGCCGGGCAACAAGATGCGCTTCAATGGCAAGGAAGTGATCGGCCTCGGCGTATCCATGGAGAAGGGCGGCAACATCATCCAGCTCGGCAAGCACATGGAGAAAACCGTGCGCGAACTGAAGGCCAAGCTGCCGATCGGCATCGAGCTGGAGCGCGTGTCGGACCAGCCGGAGGCGGTCAAGGCCTCCGTGGGCGAGTTCGTCCACACGCTGATCGAGGCGGTGCTGATCGTGCTGGGCGTCAGCTTCGTGGCGTTGGGTCTGCACAGCAAGCCCAGGCTGCGGCTGGACGTACGGCCAGGGCTGGTGGTGGCGTTGAGCATACCGCTGGTGCTGTCGGTCACCTTCCTGTTCATGCGCATGCTGGACATCGACCTGCACAAGATTTCGCTGGGTGCGCTGATCATCGCGCTGGGCCTGCTCGTGGACGACGCCATCATCGCGGTCGAAATGATGGTGCGCAAGATGGAGGAGGGCATGTCGCGCTTCGACGCCGCCACCTTCGCCTACAAGTCCACCGCGATTCCGATGCTGACCGGTACGCTGATCACGGTCGCCGGCTTCCTGCCGATCGGCCTGGCCAAATCGGCAGCGGGCGAGTACACCTTCTCGCTGTTCTCGGTGAACGCCCTCGCGCTGGTGATTTCATGGGTGGTGGCGGTGACCTTTACGCCGTATCTCGGCTACGTGCTGCTGAAAGTGAAACCGCACGCGGACGGCGGCGGCGAACATGAGTTGTTTGACACGCCCGGCTTCCGCAAGTTCCGCGCGCTGGTCAACTGGTGCGTGGAATACCGCTGGATCACCATCGGCGCCACGCTGGCGGTGTTTGCGCTGGGCGTGTATGGCTTCAAGTTCATCGAGAAGCAGTTCTTCCCCGACTCCAGCCGTCCCGAGCTGATGGTGGAGCTGTGGACGCCGGAAGGCACGGCCTTCGCCGCCAACGAGGCGCAGGTGAAGAAGTTCGAGGACTTCATCCGCAAGCAGGAGGGTGTGGTCAGTGTCACCAGCTACGTCGGCACCGGCTCGCCGCGCTTTTACCTGCCGCTGGACCAGATTTTCCCGCAGACCAACGTCTCGCAAATCGTCGTGCTGCCGCAGGACCTGAAGGCGCGCACGGCCTTGCGCGACAAGATCGTCGACGTTTTCAAGCACGACTTCCCGGAAGTGCGCGGCCGCGTCAAGCTGCTGCCGAACGGGCCGCCGGTGCCGTACCCGGTACAGTTCCGCGTCACTGGCACCGAGGTGGACAAGGTGCGCGCGATCGCCGACCAGGTCAAGGACATCATGCGCGCCAATCCCAACACCGTGGGCGTCAACGACAACTGGAACGAGTCGGTCAAGGTGCTGCGGCTGGATCTGGACCAGGACAAGATGCGCGCGCTGGGTGTGACCTCGCAAACGGTGATGCGCGCGGCCAACACCATTCTGTCCGGCACGCGCATCGGCCAGTTCCGCGAGGGCATCAAGCTGATCGACATCCAGATCCGCCAGCCGCTGGATGAACGCGCGACCATTTCGGTGCTGAACGACACCAATATTCCGACCGCCAGCGGCAAGTCGGTGCCGATCAGCCAACTGGCGCGCGCGCACTTCGTCTGGGAACCGGGCGTGGTGTGGCGCGAAGGGCGCGACTGGGCCATCACCGTGCAGTCGGACGTGGGCGACCACATCCAGGGACCGACCGTCTCCAGCCAGATCGAGCCACAACTGAAGGCGTTGCGCGACGCGCTGCCGGCCGGCTACGCCATCACCGTCAAGGGTGCGGCCTCGGACAGCGGGGCGGCGGAAGCGTCGATCGCGGCCAACCTGCCGCTGGCGATCTTCCTGATCTTTACGTTGCTGATGCTGCAACTGCACAGCTTCTCGCGGGCACTGCTGGTGTTCCTGACCGGGCCGCTGGGCGTGGCCGGCGCGGCGATGGCGCTGCTGGTGCTGGGGCGGCCGCTGGGCTTTGTGGCCAACCTGGGCATCATCGCGCTGTTCGGCATGATCATCCGCAACTCGGTGATCCTGGTCGACCAGATCGAGCAGGACATCCGGGCCGGGCATGACGCCTGGACCGCCATCGTCGAATCCGCGGTGCGCCGCTGCCGGCCGATTATCCTGACGGCCGCGGCCGCCGCGCTGGCGATGATTCCCTTGTCGCGCTCAGTATTCTGGGGGCCGATGGCGGTGGCAATTATGGGCGGGTTAATCCTTGCGACCGCGCTGACATTATTGTTCCTGCCGGCGCTGTATGCGGCCTGGTTCCGCGTAAAGAAAACCCGGTGAGGCGGGGTCTGACCCCGTACGGGGTCAGACCCCAAAACCGGCCGCTTTGCGGGTTTATTGTGAGAATGTTGGCGACATACTAAAAATCGTCACCATTTCTCTGAAAACCCGTTAGAATATCGCGTTGAAGTTGAAAGCTCCTGCGCAAAAGAGCAGGAATAGGGCGACCGTTTTCACTTACGGGTCGCCCTTTGCTTTTGTGCAAACAAGCCGCGAGGATGGCGAAATTGGTAGACGCACCAGGTTTAGGTCCTGACGCCAGCAATGGTGTGGGGGTTCGAGTCCCCCTCCTCGCACCAACTGTATTTCTTATTTTTTGGACGATTTTTACATGGCAACTGCAGTCGAAACCTTGGGCAAACTCGAACGTCGTATCACGATCTCCTTCCCGCTGACCGAAGTCCGCGCTGAAGTTGAGAAGCGCCTGAAAGTGCAAGCCAAAACGGCTAAGGCACCAGGCTTCCGTCCGGGCAAAGTTCCTCTGAAAATGGTCGCAGCACAGTACGGTTATCAGATCGAAACCGAAGTGCTGAATGATAAAGTTGGCCGTGCTTTCAACGACGCCGCAAACGAAAACCAGTTGCGCGTTGCTGGTTTCCCGAACATTGAACCGAAGGCCGAATCGCCAGCCGGCGTGCTGACCTTCGACGCCACCTTCGAAATCTATCCGGAAGTCGAAATCGGCGACCTGACCAAGGTGGAAATCGAAACCGTCAAGGCCGAAGTGACCGACGCGGAAATCGACAAGACCATCGACATCCTGCGCAAGCAGCGCGTGCACTTCCACACCAAGGGCGAAGCCGGCGAGCACGGCGACGGCGGCGAAGCCGTTGCCGCCAACGGCGACCGCGTGACCGTGGACTTCGTCGGCTCGATCGACGGCGTCGAATTCCCGGGTGGTAAGGCCGAAGGCTACGCCTTCGTGCTGGGCGAAGGCCGCATGCTGCCGGAATTCGAAGCCGCCACCGTCGGCCTGAAAGTGGGCGAGTCGAAGACCTTCCCGCTGGCCTTCCCGGAGGACTACCATGGCAAGGACGTGGCCGGCAAGACCGCCTCGTTCACCATCACCCTGCAGAAGCTGGAATGGGCGCACCTGCCGGAAGTGGACGCCGAGTTCGCCAAGTCGCTGGGCGTGGCCGATGGCGACGTCGCCAAGATGCGCGAAGACATCAAGGTCAACCTGGAGCGCGAAGTCGCTGGCCGCGTGAAAGCACGCAACAAGGAAACCGTGATGGAAACCCTGGTCAAGACCGCCACCCTGGACGTGCCAAAGTCGCTGATCGCCCAGGACACCGAGCGTCTGGCTGAAATGGCCCGCCAGGACATGGCCCAGCGCGGCATGAACGTCAAGGACGTGCCGTTCCCGGCCGAACTGTTCGCGGAAAAAGCCGAGCGTCGCGTGCGCCTGGGCCTGATCCTGTCGCAGCTGGTTGGCGAGAACAACCTGCAAGCCCAGCCTGAGCAGGTGAAAGCCCAGATCGAAGACTTCGCCCAGAGCTACGAAGACCCACGTGAAGTGCTGAAGTACTACTACAGCGATCGTCGTCGCCTGGCGGAAGTCGAAGCCCTTGTATTGGAAGAAAACGTCGTTAACTACGTCCTGGGCCTGTCGAAAACCTCGTCCAAGGTCATCGCCTTTGACGAGCTGATGGGAAGCAACGCACAAGCGTAATTCAGTTAGGTTAGAATCAAGACGGCGTCACCGTCGTTGGTCCGGCTTTCACCGGAGCGGCGGCGGTGGTAAAGTTTCTGAACCTGGCTGCTTCACAAGGAAATAGAATGACTGGTATGAACCGTAATCCGGCACTGGACACCCAAATGTTGGGTCTGGTCCCGATGGTGGTGGAACAAAGCGGTCGCGGCGAGCGCTCGTACGACATCTACTCGCGCCTGCTCAAGGAACGCATTATCTTCATGGTCGGCCCGGTCAACGACCAGATGGCCAACCTGGTGGTCGCCCAGCTGCTGTTCCTGGAAAGCGAAAATCCGGACAAGGACATCTCGCTGTACATCAACTCTCCTGGCGGTTCGGTCTCGGCCGGCCTGGCGATCTTCGACACGATGCAGTTCATCAAGCCTGACGTCTCGACGCTGTGCACCGGCATCGCCGCCTCGATGGGCGCGTTCCTGCTGGCGGCCGGCGCCAAGGGCAAGCGGTTCTCGCTGCCCAACTCGCGCGTGATGATCCACCAGCCGTCCGGCGGCTCGCAGGGCATGGCGTCCGATATCGAGATCCAGGCCAAGGAAATCCTCTACCTGCGCCATCGCCTCAACTCGATCATGGCCGAACGCACCGGCCAAACGATCGAACAGGTGGCCAAAGATACCGATCGCGATCGCTTCATGTCGGCGGAAGAAGCGGTAGAGTACGGTCTGATCGACAAAGTGTTGACCAACCGGGCTTAATGCTTCCCCCGCAGCATTGCTAAAAAGACGCCCGGACGATTAATCGTTCGGGCGTTTCGTTTTTATTTCGGGTAGCATGTGTATGTAAGCGGATTTTTCCGGACTGCATTTATGAATCACTTGCTTCCCGGTAACGGCTAAGCCATTCTGTAACCAAAGATAACTGCCCATGTCAGACAAAAAATCCTCCAGCGGCGAAAAACTTCTGTACTGCTCGTTCTGCGGCAAAAGCCAGCACGAGGTGAAGAAGCTGATCGCCGGCCCGTCGGTGTTCATTTGCGACGAGTGTATCGATCTGTGCAATGACATCATCCGCGACGAGACCTCGGCCATCGAGTCGGTCTCGGGCGCCAAGTCGGACCTGCCGACGCCGCATGAAATCAAGGACCTGCTGGACCAGTACGTGATTGGCCAGCAGACGGCCAAGCGCATCCTGTCGGTGGCGGTGTACAACCACTACAAGCGCCTCAAGCACCTCGGCAAGAAGGACGACGTCGAGCTGGCCAAGTCCAACATCCTGCTGGTCGGCCCGACAGGTTCCGGCAAGACGCTGCTGGCGCAGACGCTGGCGCGCATGCTGAACGTGCCGTTCGTGATCGCCGACGCCACCACGCTGACCGAAGCCGGCTACGTGGGCGAGGACGTCGAGAACATCATCCAGAAACTGTTGCAGAGCTGCAACTATGATGTGGACAAAGCGCAACGCGGCATCGTCTACA
Source organism: Duganella sp. 1224 (assembly GCF_013408245.1). Taxonomy (GTDB): domain Bacteria; phylum Pseudomonadota; class Gammaproteobacteria; order Burkholderiales; family Burkholderiaceae_D; genus Rugamonas. Next base: position 1,588,541 of record NZ_JACBYS010000001.1, on the reverse strand, counting down.
TCGACGAAATCGACAAGATCTCCCGTAAGTCGGACAACCCGTCGATCACGCGCGACGTGTCGGGCGAGGGCGTGCAGCAGGCGCTGCTGAAGCTGATCGAGGGCACCATGGCCTCGGTGCCGCCACAAGGCGGCCGCAAGCACCCGAACCAGGACTTCGTGCAGATCGATACCACCAACATCATGTTCATCTGCGGCGGCGCGTTCGACGGCCTGGCCAAGGTCATCGAAAACCGTTCGGAGAAGTCCGGCATCGGCTTCGGCGCCTCGGTCAAGAGCAAGTCCGAGCGCAACGTCAGCGAGGTGCTGATGGAGGCGGAACCGGAAGACCTGATCAAGTTCGGCCTGATCCCCGAGCTGGTGGGCCGTCTGCCGGTGGTGGCCACGCTGGCCGAGCTGACCGAAGAGGCGCTGATCCAGATCCTGGTCGAGCCGAAGAACGCGCTGATCAAGCAGTATTCCAAGCTGCTGGAGATGGAAGGCGCGGAACTGGAGATCCGTCCGGCCGCGCTGCACGCCATCGCCAAGAAAGCGTTGGCGCGCAAGACCGGTGCCCGCGGCCTGCGTTCGATCCTGGAACACGCGCTGCTGGATACCATGTATGAACTGCCGAATGAAACCAATGTGACCAAAGTGGTTATCGATGAAAATACGATTACCAGTGGCGCAAAACCTTTGCTGATTTATCAGGAGCAGGCCAAGGCTTCTGGTGAGAATTAAATAACGAGTGCACACTTGCCCCACGCGACAGCAAAATTCATTTCGCATCCGTGGGGCAAGGCGGTACAATCAAAACCAATAAAAGAATCAGGCTTCAGTCGGAAAGCCACTCGTGACGCTGGTCGCGCGTGGCTTTTTTTATTACCAATTCTTTTAGAGTGCAGAAAATATTCTTTTATATGAGGAATATTTCTTGCAGGTCGGTCTTGTGATTGGGCGGAACAACGCCACATCATAATCACGCTTTCACATAAGGTACGCCATGACTACTTCCAAATTAACTGAGCAAACTCAACTGCCGTTATTGCCGCTGCGGGACGTCGTCGTATTTCCGCATATGGTGATACCGCTGTTCGTAGGGCGCCCAAAATCGATCAAGGCGCTGGAAGCCGCGATGGAGCAAGGCAAGAGCATCATGCTTGCCGCCCAAAAAGCGGCAGCCAAGGACGAACCTTCTGCTTCCGACATCTACGAGATCGGCTGCGTGGCAAACATTCTGCAAATGCTGAAGCTGCCTGACGGCACCGTCAAGGTGCTGGTCGAAGGCGCGCAGCGCGCCCGCATCAACAAGATCACCGACACGCCGACGCACTTCGTGGCCGACCTGACGCCGCTCGATTCCGAGCTGGGCGACGATTCGGAAATCGAAGCCATGCGCCGCGCCATCGTTCAGCAATTCGACCAGTACGTCAAACTGAACAAAAAGATTCCACCGGAGATCCTGGCCTCGCTGTCGGGCATCGACGACGCCGGCCGCCTGGCCGACACCGTGGCCGCCCATCTGCCGCTCAAGCTGGAGCAGAAGCAGGTGATCCTGGAGATCTTCAGCGTCGCCAAGCGCCTGGAGCATCTGCTGGGTCAGCTGGAAGGCGAGCTGGATATCCTGCAAGTCGAGAAACGCATCCGTGGCCGCGTCAAGCGCCAGATGGAGAAATCGCAGCGCGAGTACTACCTGAATGAGCAGGTCAAAGCCATCCAGAAAGAACTGGGCGAGGGCGAGGACGGCGCCGATCTGGACGAGCTGGAGAAGAAAGTCGCGCTGGCCAAGATGCCGAAAGAGGCGCTGGACAAGGCCACCGCCGAGCTGAAGAAGCTGAAGCTGATGTCCCCGATGTCGGCCGAAGCCACCGTGGTGCGCAACTATATCGACACCCTGGTCAGCCTGCCATGGAAGAAAAAGTCCAAGGTCAACAACGACCTGTCCAACGCTGAAAAAGTGCTGGAAGGCGACCACTATGGCCTGGAGAAGGTCAAGGAACGCATCCTGGAATACCTCGCGGTGCAACAGCGCGTGGACAAGCTGAAGGCGCCGATCCTGTGCTTCGTTGGTCCTCCAGGCGTGGGTAAAACTTCGCTGGGCCAGTCGATCGCCCGCGCGACCAACCGCAAGTTCGTGCGCATGGCGCTGGGCGGTGTGCGCGACGAGGCCGAGATCCGCGGTCACCGCCGTACCTACATCGGCTCGATGCCGGGCAAGGTGCTGCAATCGCTGGCCAAGGTCGGCGTGCGCAATCCGCTGTTCCTGCTGGACGAGATCGACAAGATGGGGGCGGACTTCCGCGGCGATCCATCGTCGGCGCTGCTGGAGGTGCTGGATCCGGAGCAGAACCACACCTTCTCGGACCACTACATCGAGGTCGACTTCGACCTGTCGGACGTGATGTTCGTGGCCACCTCGAACTCGTTCAACATCCCGCCGGCGCTGCTGGACCGGATGGAAGTGATCCGCCTGTCGGGTTACACCGAGGACGAAAAAGCCAGCATCGCGCAGCGCTACCTGCTGCCGAAGCAGATCAAGAACAACGGCCTGAAAGAGGACGAGATCTCGGTCAGCGACGCCGCCATCCGCGACATCGTGCGCTACTACACCCGTGAAGCCGGCGTACGTTCGCTGGAACGCGAAGTGTCGAAGATCTGCCGCAAGGTTGTGAAGATGCTGCTGCTGAAGAAGTCGGAGAAGAAAGTCGCCGTCACGCCGAAAAACCTGGACAAGTTCCTGGGCGTGCGCCGCTACGACTTCGGCGTGGCCGAGAAAGAGAACCAGGTTGGCCAGGTGGTCGGTCTGGCATGGACCGAGGTGGGCGGCGATCTGCTGACCATCGAGTCCGTGACCATGCCGGGCAAGGGCAACGTCATCCGCACCGGCACGCTGGGCGACGTGATGAAGGAATCGATCGAAGCCGCCCGCACCGTGGTGCGCAGCCGCGCCCAGCGCCTCGGCATCAAGAATGAAGTGTTCGAGAAATCGGACATCCACATTCACGTGCCGGAAGGCGCGACGCCGAAAGACGGTCCGTCCGCCGGTATCGCCATGACCACCGCCATGGTGTCGGTCTTCACGGGCATTCCGGTCCGTGCCGACGTCGCCATGACCGGCGAGATCACGCTGCGCGGCGAGGTGCTGCCGATCGGCGGCCTGAAGGAGAAACTGCTGGCGGCGCAGCGCGGCGGCATCAAGACCGTGCTGATCCCTGAGCAGAACGTGAAGGACCTGGCCGACATTCCGGACAACGTCAAAAACAAGCTGGAGATCGTGCCGGTGCGTTGGATCGACAAGGTGCTGGAAATCGCGCTCGAACGCCAGCCTGAGCCGCTGGTGGAAACCGCGCCGGTGGAGGCTGTGGCCGCCGCCGCCGCCAAGACCGATGGTCAGGGCGACGTGGTAAAACATTAACGATCTGGCAGTAATACCAATAAAACAGGCGCTTATATAGCGCCTGTTTTTTTATTTTTACTTATTTTTCTATTGTGCAGCCTTGACACGACAAGGGGCTGGCTTGTTTAATACGGCCTGATTTTTTTCGCGTTGCCGTATTTTAAGCGGCGACGGATATAACCTTTGTGACGGGGAATTGCTTTGAATAAGACTGAATTGATCGACCATATCGCCACCACCGCCGATATTTCGAAAGCGGCTGCTGCCCGCGCGCTGGACGCTGTGATCGACGGCGTGACCACCAGCCTGCAAAAGAACGACAGCGTGACCCTGGTTGGCTTTGGTACCTTCTCGGTGAGCGAGCGCGCCGCCCGCACCGGCCGCAACCCGCGCACCAAAGAAGAGATCACCATCGACGCAGCGAAAGTTCCTAAATTTAAAGCTGGTAAAGCGTTGAAAGATGCTGTAAACTAACGGACTTCGGTGAGCAGCAGTGGTAATTACAGCTGCTCATTGGGCAAATGGGCGGTTAGCTCAGTTGGTAGAGCGGAGCCCTTACAAGGCTTAGGTCGGGAGTTCGAGCCTCTCACCGCCCACCAAAAAACATTTGCCAGAAATTAAGTTTTAATGTAGTATGTAGCACCTTGATATTCAGCTGGAGCGGTAGTTCAGTTGGTTAGAATACCGGCCTGTCACGCCGGGGGTCGCGGGTTCGAGCCCCGTCCGCTCCGCCAACTAATATTAAGCATGTAGTACCCAACTAGGAGCGGTAGTTCAGTTGGTTAGAATACCGGCCTGTCACGCCGGGGGTCGCGGGTTCGAGCCCCGTCCGCTCCGCCAAGGACAAGATACCCCGCAGCTTTTTAAATAAAGCTGCGGGGTTTTTCTTTTTCCGAAGCTGAAAATAAGCTGACATTTAAATTCTTCCTAAATAAACGAATCGTGCGCCTGGTCGATCCGCTATTGGGCCGACCCGCGGAACGGACATGGCTTGGTGGTGCGACAACCCCGTGCCGTTTCACTCCTGCGAATTGGCAGCGTTCTGTTGGTGTCAACCAACACAGGTGGAGGGCGCTTAAATATTCATCGTGTCGCCGATCAACAGCTGACCACGGAGGCGATCGGCAGGGGGCGTACTGGTGAATGGCGGTAGCTATGGCTATCCCGAGCGCCAGGGCTATGCGGTTTACATTGGCCGTTTGACTTCCCGGAGGCCCCGGTCTCCTCGGTCAAGTTGGAAAAGAGACTATATTGGTCTGGGCCAGGGGCGGATGCTATCCTGCTAGCACCAGTCGTAGTGCGTTTTCGTGGATTGATCCACTCCTGCTGTCGACTGGTCTATCTTTCGTCTCCGCCGCAGCCTGGCGGCTACCGCTATTCTGGTACTGCCCGTCGCCGACCCGCTCCTGCCGATGTAAAAAGTGACAGCGCCGGGTTGAAAGCGCTGGGGAGGCACGGGCAGTCGCCACTCTGCGGTTTGCAGCCCTGACAAAGCTTTGCGCAATCGTGCGCTGTCAAAGTGGCAAGCGAATGCTTGCTAAGCCTACTGTGCTTCTGTAGAATCGTGCGATACTGAATTTTTCGGCATACTCCGGCTTCACTTTGCAGTGCAAGTCATTGAATAAAAAAGAGAATTGGCGAACGCGAGTTCGCCTTTTTTGTATGTGCTAGTAATCACCATCCGAATCGGCAGACCATGTTTGAATTTATTCGTACCCACCAGCGTTTGATGCAAATCTTCCTGGCCATCATCATCGTGCCATCGTTTGCATTCGTCGGCATCGGCAGCTACAAGAGCTTTGGCGATGATGCCAACACCATCGCCAAAATCGACGGCAAGCCGCTGACCCAGCAAGAGTTCGACAACGCCGTGCGCAATCAGCTGGACAATTACCGCCAGCGCCTGGGCGCGCAGTTCGACCAGAAAATGTTCGACACGCCCGAGTTCAAGCAAAACATACTCGATCAGCTGATCGCCCAGCGCGCCATCGCTGCTGAAGTGGCGCACAGCCACCTGAGCGTCAGCGACGACCAGCTGCAGAAAGCCATCATGGACATGTTCGGCGGCCCAGCCGGCTTCAACAAGGAGCAGTACATCGCCGTCCTGGCCGCGCAAGGCATTCGTCCCGAGCAGAACGACGCCCGCATGCGCCAGGACATGGCGTTGCAGCAGCTGGCTGTGGCCGTGGAAGGCACCGGCTTCGCGCCGCGCACCGTGTCCAGGCAGCTGTCGGACATCGCCGCCCAGGAGCGCGAAGTGCAGGAGCTGCTGCTGCCGGTAACCGACTTCGTGCCGCAGGTTAAAGTCACCGACGAGATGGTGAAAGCCTACTACGACAAGAACAGCAAGTTCTTCGAAGTGCCCGAGCAAGCCAAAATCGAATACGTGGTGCTGAACAACGACGCCGTCGCCGCCCAGGTCAGCGTGACCGACGCCGAAGTGTCGGACTACTACACCAAGAACCAGGCCCAGTTCACCACGCCGGAAACCCGCCGCGCCAGCCACATCCTGATCGCCGTCAAGAAGGGCGCCAGCGCCGCCGACACCGCCGCCGCCAAGGCCAAGGCGGAAGCCATCCTGGCCGAGGTGCGCAAGAACCCGGCCGATTTCGCCAAGGTCGCCAAGGCCAAGTCGGAAGACCCGGGCTCGGCAGAGCAGGGCGGCGACCTGGGCGTGGTCGAAAAAGGCACGCTGGTGGCGCCGGTGGAAAACGCTATCGCCAAGCTCAAGCAGGGCGAGATCAGCGACCTGGTGCAGTCGGACTTCGGCTTCCACATCCTGACCGTGACCGAACTGAAGCCAGCCGTGGTCAAGCCGCTGGACACCGTCAAGAACGACGTTGCCGAGCTGCTGAAGAAGCAGAAGGCCGCCAAGAAGTATTCGGAAATGGCGGAAGCCTTCACCAACACCGTCTACGAGCAATCGGACAGCCTGAAGCCGGTGGCCGACAAGCTGGGCCTGAAGATTGAAACCGCAAGCAATGTGTCGCGTACGCCGTCGCCGGTCGCTGGCACCGCCGCGTACAACAACGCCAAGTTCCTGACCGCGCTGTTCTCCAACGACTCGATCAGCACCAAGCGCAATACCGAAGCGGTGGAAACCGCGCCGAACACGCTGGTGTCGGGCCGCATCGTCGAATTCAAGCCGGCCAGCAAGCGTCCGCTGGCGGAAGTCGACGCCCAGATCCGTCAGCGCGTGACCATGGAAGAAGCCGCCAAACTGGCCGCCAAGGCCGGCGAAGAGAAACTGGCCGCCTTCAAGAAGTCGGGCGATGCCACCGGTTTCGGCGCCGCCAAGCTGGTGTCGCGCTCCAAGCCGGAAGGCATCAACGGCCTGGCCATGCAAGCCATCATGAAGGCCGACACCACCAAGCTGCCAGCCTACGTGGGTGTGGACGTGCCGGGCATGGGCTACGGCCTGTACCGCATCGGCAAGGTGCAACAGCCGGCGCAGCAGGATGAGGCGCAGCGCAAGGCACAAGCCGAGCAGATCGGCAATGTGGTGGCGCAGCAGGAGATGGCGAGCTACATCGAACTGCTGAAGCAAAAGGCCAAGGTCAAGATCCTGAAGCCGATCACGACAACCACCGTGACTGAAGTCAAGTAATCCAGCAAGGGCCGCGACCAGCGGCCCTTTTCACATATGACGCAGACCAGAGGAACCTTGTTCGGCCTGGCGGCCATCGGCTTGTGGAGCGCGGCGCCGTCGCTGATCCGCCTGTGCAGCGAAGCGGTCGGCGCGGTGACCGGGGCGGCGCTGATTTACACGCTGGCGTCGGTGATGCTGGTGGCGTTGCGCGGCTGGACGCCGCTGCGCCAGTATCCGCGCCGTTATCTGCTGATCGGCGGCGCGCTGTTTGCCGGCTACGAGGTGGCGCTGGCCCTGGCGCTCGGCCTCGCGCGCGACCGCACCCAGGCCATCGAAGTGGCGCTGCTGAATTATCTGTGGCCGTGCCTGACCGTGCTGCTGATGGTGCTGAGTGGCCGCCAGCGCGCCACGCCATGGCTGGCTCCGGGACTGCTGCTGTCGCTGCTGGGCGTGGCGTGGATACTCAACGGCGGCGATGGCTGGTCGCTCGCGCACATGGCGGCCAACGCGGCGCGCAACCCCTGGAGTTACGGACTGGCCGCCGGCGGCGCGCTGTTGTGGTCAGTTTATTGCTGCGCGGCCAAGCCGCTGGCGCAGGGCACGGATGCGATTGTGCCGTTCTTCGTGCTGACCAGCATCGCGCTGTGGGTGAAATATGCATTGGGCGGCGCGGCGTTGACCGCGACCGTCGCCTCGGTGCCGTCGGCCTGGGCCGCCGCCGGCCTGCTGGGCGCGGCCGCCGCCGTGATGGCGTTGGGCTATGCCAGCTGGAACCGCGCGCTCGCCCACGGCAACCTGGCCTTGCTGGCTGCCATCTCGTATGCGTCGCCGGTGTTGTCGGCCGCCTGTAGCGCGGCCATGCTGCGCGCGACGCTGAGCGCCGCGTTCTGGCAGGGCGCCGCCATGGTCACGGCGGGCTCGCTATGCTGCTGGTGGGCTACACGCAAGTAGCGGTCAGGTGGCGCGCCGCCGCCGCAAACGCTTCCTCGCTGATGTCGTCCAGCGCCAGCGGCAGCGCCTCGCCGTAGCGCGTAAAGTTGCGGTCGATGGAGCGCAGGTAGGCCGGATCGTAATGGTCGGCCAGCAGTTCCTCGACCAGCGCCGGCATCTCGCCGGCGTCGGACATCGCGTGCCAGCGGGCGATCTTGTCGCGGCCGTGCAGCTGCGTCAGGTGCTCCAGTTGGGCGTTGAGCGAGGCCGGATCGGCGGTGAAATGCTGGTAATCCTCCATCAGCAGGCGCACGCGGTTGGCGCGCGACAGGGTCAAGGCGATGCAATCGGAGGCGCGCATGGTGTCCATCAGCGCTGCCGGCACGCGCAGATTGCCGACCTTCTTGCTCTCCGCCTCCACAAACACCGGCCGCGCCGGATCGAAGCGGCGCAGCGCGTCCCACACCAGCGTCTCGAACGCCTTCTGGCTCGGCTGCGGCTGGCTGGGCAGGTGGCCCAGCACCGAGCCGCGATGCTGCGCCAGTTGTTCCAGGTCCAGCACCTGCGCGCCTTGCGCGTGCAGCACCTCCAGCAGGCGGCTCTTGCCGCTGCCGGTGGTGCCGCACACCACCTTGAAGCGCAGCGCCGGCGCCTGCTCCAACGCCGCGTTCACCTGCTGGCGGAAGGCCTTGTAGCCGCCCTCCAGCTGCACCACCGGCCAGCCGATCTTGGCCAGGATGTGCGCCATCGAGCCGCTGCGGTTGCCGCCGCGCCAGCAGTACACCAGCGGACGCCACTCGCGCGGCTGCTCCATCCATGACTCCTCAATGTGCCGCGCGATGTTTTTCGCCACCAGCGCGGCGCCGAGCTTCTTTGCTTCAAACGCCCCCACTTGCTTGTACAGGGTGCCGACGCGGATGCGCTGCTCGTCGTCCAGCACCGGCGCGTTGATGGCGCCGGGCAGGTGGTCGAGCGCGAACTCGCAGGGGCTGCGGGCATCGATGATCGCGTCGTAGGTGTCGAGCTGGGCCAGCACCTGATCGATGCTTAATACTTCCGGATACTTCATTTTGCCTTGATGGTTTTTTGTAATGTGGGCCAGATATTGGCCAGGATAATCGGATGCGCCTCGGCCAGCGGGTGCAGCCGGTCCGGCTGGAACAGCTGCGGCTTGTCGGCCACGCCGTCGAGCATGAACGGCACCAGCGGCGCCTTGATGTCCTTGCTCAGCGCGCCATACATGGCGAAGAACTTGTCGGCGTAGTCGCGGCCGTAGTTGGGCGGCATGCGCATGCCGATCAACATCACCTTGGCGTCAGCCTTGGCGGCGGCGTCGCTCATGGCGCGCAGATTGGCCTCGGCGGCCGGCACCGGCAGGCCGCGCAAGCCATCGTTGGCGCCGAGTTCGATGACCACCAGGTCGGGCTTGTACTTGGTCAGCAGTGCCTGCAGGCGCGAGCGGCCGCCGCTGGTGGTTTCGCCGCTGACGCTGGCGTTGACGACCACCGCGTCGATATTGTTCTGCTTAAGTTTTTGCTCGGCCAGCGCGACCCAGCCGGTGCCGCGCGACAAACCGTACTCGGCAGACAGACTATCCCCGAGCACAAGCACGGTTTTTGGTGCAGAATAGGCGCTCGCCGCTGCCGACAGCAGGAGCAGGGCGGCCAGCGCCTTCCCAGATAAACGATTAATTATATTCAGCATGCCTGATTTTCCTAAAGCGTCCACTCATTTCATGCCGGACGGTCCGGCGTTGGCCAGCGTGCCGGTAACGGCGGCTGGCGTGCAGCCAGCCATCGCCGTCAGCGGCCTGGCCAAGCGGGTCGCCGACGCCGCTGGCGAACTGACGATCCTGCACGAGGTGGATTTTACCGTGCAAAAGGCCGAGACGTTGGCGATTGTCGGCGCTTCGGGCTCCGGCAAGTCCACGTTGCTCGGTCTGCTGGCCGGCCTGGACACACCCAGCGCCGGCAAAGTGGTGCTGGACGGCATCGACATTTACGCGCTGGATGAGGATGGCCGCGCCGCGCTGCGCAAGGAAAAGCTGGGTTTCGTGTTTCAGTCGTTCCAGTTGCTGGCGCATCTGACGGCGCTGGAAAACGTCATGCTGCCGCTGGAACTGGCCGGCGTGGCCGGCGCGCGCGAGAAGGCGGAGGCGATGCTGGCGCGGGTCGGCCTGTCGAGCCGGCTCAAGCATTATCCCAAGTACCTGTCCGGCGGCGAGCAGCAGCGGGTGGCGCTGGCGCGCGCCTTCGTCACCGAGCCGCCGCTGCTGTTCGCCGACGAGCCCACCGGCAGCCTGGACGCCGCCACCGGCGAGGCGGTGATTCAGCTGATGTTCGAGCTGAACCGCCAACACGGTTCGACGCTGGTGCTGGTCACGCACGACCAGGCCATGGCCGCCCGCTGCGGCCGCACCATCACCATTGCCGCCGGGCGGCTGGTGTAAGGGCGGCGCTGCCCCCGTCGTTCCGGCGAACGCCGGAACCCATGCTGAGTTGGCAGCACAGGCGCACTATGGATACCGGCTTTCGCCGGTATGACGGTGGTTTCGGCCGCGGGGTCAGCGGCCGTGGTGCTGAACCATGCGGTTCAGCGCGGTGCGGATGGCGGGAATCAGTTCGGCCGCGGTCAGCCCGATCGGGCCGCAGCCCTCGGTGACCAGCACGTCGGCCGCCATGCCGTGCAGCCAGACCGCCGCCAGCGCCGCCTCCCAGTGCGGCCAGCCTTGCGCCAGCAGCGCGCCGCACAGGCCTGCCAGCACGTCGCCGGTGCCGGCTGTGGCCAGCGCCGGGTTGCCGGTGGTGTTGATCACGGCCTGGCCGTCCGGCGCGGCGATCACCGTGCCCGAGCCTTTCAGCACCACGATGGCGTTCAGCCGGCGCGCCAGCGTGTGCGCGGCGGTCAGCCGGTCGGCCTGCACGGCGGCGATGCCGCTGTCGAGCAGGCGCGCGGCTTCCAGCGGATGCGGCGTCAGCACCGTCGGTGCGCCGCGCGCGGCCAACGCGGCTTGCAGTGCGTGGTCGCCGGCCAGCAGATTGAGGGCGTCGGCGTCGGCCAGCAGCGGGCTGGCGCTGGCGATGGCGCGCGACAGCAGCGCGTGCGCGGCGGCCGAGCCGCCCAGGCCGGGGCCGATCACCAGCGTGGCCTGCGCCATGTCGTAGCCATCGGCGGCGCGGCACATCAGTTCCGGCTGGCCGGGATCGCACGGCAGCGGGTCTTCCACGAACAGCGCGTAGACGCGGCCGGCGCCGCTGTTGAGCGCCGTGCGCGCGGCCAGGACCGGCGCGCCGCTCATGCCGCGCGCGCCGCCGATCACCGCCACGTTGCCGTAGCTGCCCTTGTGCGAGTTGTGCCGGCGCGCCCGTAAATGGCGGGCGAAGAATTTGACATCGTTCAGGTGCAGCGCCGCCGGCGCGTAGTGGCTGGCGTCGATCTCCAGCCGTGACACATCGACCAGGCCGGCGTAGTCGCGGCCATCGCAGGTGTGCAGCCCGGGCTTGTTGCCGATGAAGGTGATGGTGTGCGTGGCCCGCACCGCCACGCCGTCCGGCCCGACCACGGCGCCGGTGTCGGCATCCAGCCCGCTGGGCACGTCCAGCGCCAGCACGCTGCAGCGCAGCTGGTTGACCGTCTCCACCAGCGAGCGCAGTGCGCCGCTGATCGGCCGTTTCAGGCCGATGCCGAACAGGCCGTCCACCACCAGGTGCCATTCCGTGCCGCCGAGCTGCGCGTCTTCCAGCGCGCGGAAGCGGGCGTCGCTGGCCTTGGCGCGCCGCAGCGCGGCCTGGCGCTCGGGCGAGGACTTGCTGTCGTCCTCCGGCGCGAAATGGATCAGCGTGACCTGCGCGCCGGTGAAGGACAGATGGGCCGCCGCTTCCAGCGCGTCGCCGCCGTTGTCGCCGGGACCGGCCAGCACCAGCACCCTGGCCTGGCCGGTGGACAAGGGCAGCAGGTCGAGCGCGGCGTTGGCGCCGGCCTGGCCGGCGCGTTGCATCAGGGCGCCAGGCGGGAGCGTGGCGGCGGCGGCGCGTTCGATCGCGCGGATGTCGGCGACGGTGTAGAGTGGATTCATCGTGTCATTTTAGCATCGATATTTTGTGTGTGCGCGGGCGCGGCGGCGGCACTACAATACGTGCTTCACAGCTTAGCGAGGCAGGCATGGATTGGCAATTCTGGATAGACCGCGGCGGCACGTTCACCGACATCGTGGCGCGCGCGCCCGACGGCCGGCTGCGTACGCTCAAGCTGCTGTCCGAGAATCCCGAGCAGTATGCCGATGCCGCCATTGCCGGCATTCGCCAGCTGATGGGCGTGGCCAAGGGCAAGCCGATTCCGGTGGCGCAGATCGGCGCCGTCAAGATGGGCACCACGGTGGCCACCAATGCGCTGCTGGAGCGCAAGGGCGAGCCGACCGCGCTGGCCATCACGCGCGGCTTCCGCGACGCGCTGCGCATCGCCTACCAGAACCGTCCGCGCCTGTTCGACCGCCGCATCCTGCTGCCGGAACTCCTGTACAGCCACGTCATCGAAATCGATGAGCGCATCGGCGCCCATGGCGACACGGTGACCAAGCTGGACCTGGAAGCTGCGCGCGCCGGCCTGGCGCAGGCCTACGAGCAGGGCTTGCGCTCGCTGGCGGTGGTGTTCATGCACGGCTACCGCTACCACGCGCATGAAACGCGCGTGGCAGAGATGGCGCGCGAAATGGGCTTCACGCAGGTATCGGTGTCGCACGAGATCAGCCCGATGATGAAACTGGTGGCGCGCGGCGACACGACGGTGGTGGACGCCTATCTGTCGCCCATCCTGCGCCGCTACGTCGACCAGGTGGCTGGCGAGCTGCCGGGCGTGAACCTGCAGTTCATGCAGTCCAACGGCGGCCTGACCGACGCCCGCGCCTTCCAGGGCAAGGACTCGATCCTGAGCGGCCCGGCCGGCGGCATCGTCGGCATGGTGCGCGCGTCCAAGCTGGCGGGCTTCGACAAGGTGATCGGCTTCGACATGGGCGGCACCTCCACCGACGTGTCCCACTACTCGGGCGAATTCGAGCGCGTGTTCGAGACCCAGGTGGCCGGTGTGCGCATGCGCGCGCCGATGATGAGCATCCACACGGTGGCGGCGGGCGGCGGCTCGATCCTGCATTTCGACGGCAGCCGTTATCGCGTGGGCCCGGACAGCGCCGGCGCCAATCCCGGCCCGGCCAGCTACCGGCGCGGCGGCCCGCTGGCGGTCACCGACTGTAACGTCATGCTGGGCAAAATCCAGCCGCATCACTTCCCGCAGCTGTTCGGCGCGGACGGCAAGCAGCCGCTGGACGCGGCCACGGTGCGCGAGCGCTTCAGCGACATGGCCAAGGACATCGCCGCCGCCACCGGCAGCGCCACCACGCCGGAGCAGGTGGCCGAAGGCTTCCTCGATATCGCCGTGGGCAACATGGCCAACGCCATCAAGCAGATTTCCGTCCAGCGCGGCCACGACGTGACCGAATACGCGCTGACCAGTTTCGGCGGCGCCGGCGGCCAGCACGCCTGCCTGGTGGCCGACGCGCTGGGCATGAAGACGGTCTTCGTCCACTCGCTGGCCGGCGTGATGTCGGCCTACGGCATGGGACTGGCCGACCAGACGGCGATGCGCGAGGCCGCCGTCGAAACACGTCTGACCGAGGAGGCGCACGCCGACCTGGAAGCGCGCCTGCATGCGCTGGGCCGCCAGGCGCGCGCCGACCTGCATCACCAGCAGGTGGACGATGCGCGCATCGCGCTGGTCCGCCGCGTGCATCTGCGCTACGAGGGCACGGACACCGCGCTGATCGTGCTGTTCGATACGGTGGCCTCGATGCGTCAGCAGTTCGAGGCCGCCTACCGCAAGCGCTATTCCTTCCTGATGCAAGCGCGCGCGCTGATCGTGGAGGCAGTGTCGGTGGAGGCCATCGGCAAGTCGGACGCGCCGCAGGAGACGGTGGAGCCGGCGCCGCGCCGCGTGTCCGGCCTGATGCCGCACGCGGTGGTGCCGATGTACACCGGCGGCAAATGGCGCCAGACCAATCTGTTCCAGCGCTCGGCCACGCGCATTGGCGATATCGTCAAGGGTCCTGCCATCATCGCCGAGGCCAACGCCACCACCATCGTGGAGGCGGGCTGGCAGGCGGAGGTCACGCTGCACGACCACCTGGTGCTGAAGCGGGTGGCGGCGCTGCCCGAGCGGCGCGCCATCGGCACCACGGCCGATCCGGTGATGCTGGAGATCTTCAACAACCTGTTCATGTCGATCGCTGAGCAAATGGGGTTGCGGCTGCAGAATACCGCGTATTCGGTCAACATCAAGGAGCGGCTGGACTTCAGCTGCGCCATCTTTGACGCCGACGGCAACCTGATCGCCAACGCGCCGCACATGCCGGTGCACCTCGGCTCCATGGGCGAGAGCATCAAGACCGTGATGCGCGAGAACGCCGGCCGCATGCGCGCGGGCGATGTCTACATGCTCAACGATCCGTACAACGGCGGCACGCACCTGCCGGACGTCACCGTGATCAGCCCGGTGTTTGACGCCACCGGCACCACCATCCTGTTTTACGTCGGCTCGCGCGGCCACCACGCGGACATCGGCGGCACCACGCCCGGCTCGATGCCGCCGGATTCGCGCGTGATCGAGGAAGAGGGCGTGTTGATTAATAACTTCAAGCTGGTGGACGGCGGCCAGCTGCGCGAAGCGGAAACCCGCGCCTTGCTGGCCGGCGCCCGCTACCCGGCGCGCAATCCGGACCAGAACCTGGCCGACCTGCGCGCGCAGATCGCCGCCAACCAGAAAGGCGTGGACGAGCTGCACAAGATGGTGGCACATTTCGGGCTGGACGTGGTCCAGGCCTACATGGGCCACGTGCAGGACAACGCCGAGGAGGCGGTGCGCCGCGTGATCAGCGCCTTGAAGGACGGCGCGTTCACCCTGCCGCTGGATAACGGCGCGCAGATCCAGGTGTCGGTGCGCGTGGACCAGGCCGCGCGCAGCGCGGAGATCGACTTTGCCGGCACCTCGCCGCAGCTGGACAACAACTTCAACGCGCCATCGGCGGTGTGCATGGCGGCGGTGCTGTACGTGTTCCGCACGCTGGTGGACGACGAGATTCCGCTGAACGCCGGCTGCCTCAAGCCGCTCAAGGTGATCATCCCGCCCGGCTCGATGC
Source organism: Duganella sp. 1224 (assembly GCF_013408245.1). GTDB lineage: Bacteria > Pseudomonadota > Gammaproteobacteria > Burkholderiales > Burkholderiaceae_D > Rugamonas. Next base: position 1,573,464 of record NZ_JACBYS010000001.1, on the reverse strand, counting down.
TCAATCCGCACTATCCGGCGTCGGTCGTGTCGGGCAACGTGGAAACGTCGACCTGCATCACCAACGCGCTGTACGGCGCGCTGGGCGTGATGGCGGCGGCGCAGGGCACGATGAACAACTTCACCTTCGGCAACGCGAAATACCAGTATTACGAAACCATCAGCGGCGGCTCCGGCGCCGGCGAGGGTTTCGATGGCACCTCGGTGGTGCAGACCAATATGACCAACTCGCGCCTGACCGATCCCGAAATCCTGGAATTCCGCTTCCCGGTGCGGCTGGACAGCTACGAGATCCGCGCCGGCAGCGGCGGGGCGGGGCGCTGGCGCGGCGGCGATGGCGGTGTGCGCAAGGTGCGCTTCCTGGAGCCGATGACGGCGGCCATCCTGTCCAACAACCGCATCCACGCGCCGTTCGGCATGGCTGGCGGCGGGCCGGGCGCGCTGGGGCGCAACAGCGTGCTGCGCGCCGACGGCCGCGTCGAGCTGCTGGGCCACATCGGCAAGACCGACATGCAGCCGGATGACGTGTTCGTCATCGAGACGCCTGGCGGTGGCGGTTACGGCCAGCGCTAACCCGATCAGCCGATCAGACGATACCCCCGGCATCGTATGGCGCCACCTCCCAATCGGGGCTTGGCGGCCGCCTGCCTGGCAACGTAAAGTTGAATTTTAGACAGGTAGGAGGCCATCATGCGTACACTATGGAGGATTTTGCAGTCGCGCAGCTCGCCGCGTGCCGCCATCGTGTCCGCCTTCCTGCTGTGCGGTTTGTATTTCGTCTCGTGGTATTTCATCAGCCATTGCCTTGCCAATGGTTTAATCGCCTTCTGATCGGATCCTATGCTCAAACGCCTGCTGCCCACCTTCTGCCTGCTTCTGCCACTGAGCGCCGCGCAGGCGCAACAGCAGGAGGCGCCGCCCCCTGAACCGGACACCGTGCTGCTGGTCGGTCAGCGCCCCGGCCCGGGCCTGTGGAAAGTCAGCAAGGGCGACCATGTGTTGTGGGTGTTCGGCAGCTATTCGCCGCTGCCGGTGAAGATGGAGTGGCGTTCGCAGCAGGTGGAAGCGGTGCTGGCGCAGTCGCAGGAATACCTGTCGCCGCCGATGGCCCATGCCGGCGTCGGCTTCTGGCGCGGGCTGACGCTGCTGCCCAGCCTGATCGGCCTGAAGAAGAATCCGGACGGCGCCAGCTTGCAGGATGTGCTGCCGGCCGATGTCTACGCCCGCTGGCAGCCGCTCAAGGCCAAGTACATCGGCCAGGATAGCGGCATCGAGCGCGAGCGGCCGATCTTTGTGGCCGATGCCTTGTTCAGTGCCGGCCTCAAGCAGTCGGGGCTGTCCAGCGGGAACGAAGTGGGCAAGAAGATCGACGCCATCGTCAAGGAGCGCAAGATCAAGGTCACGTCCACCAGCATCGAGCTGCCGATGGATGACGCCTCGGCCATCGTCAGCGATTTCAAGAAGTCGCAGCTGGCGGACACCGAATGCTTCAGCCGCACGCTGGCGCGGCTGGAAAGCGATCTGGATGCGATGCGGGTGCGCGCCAATGCCTGGTCCAAGGGCGACCTGGAGGCGATACAGAAATTGCACTATCCCGATCAGGAAAGCGCTTGCGGCGACGCCATGCGCAACGCGGAATTCATCAAGAACCGTCCGGGCTGGCAGAACATCCAGGAGCGCAAGAAGGCGTTGTGGCTGAAGTCGGCCGAAAACGCGCTCAGCGCCAACAACACCAGCTTTGCCATGCTGCGGCTGTCCGACATCATCGGCGCGGACAGCTATCTGACCGCGCTGAAAGCCAAGGGCTACGATGTGGTAGCGCCTGACTGACAGCGGCAGGGTTCATGCCACGGCGGAAATACCGTACTTGCGCTGGGTGTGGTGATACTGCGCCGTCAGCGCCTCCAGTGACGGATGCGTCGGGTCCAGCCGGCGCATGCGCTCCAGCAGGAAGGCGCATTGTTCGGCCAGCGGCGCCTCCCAGCCCAGATCGTCCAGCTGCTTGAGAATGGCCGAGGCGGCTGCGGGCAGCAGCGCCATATTGCCCGGCGCCTTGCGCAGGCCGGCGTTCAGCGTGTCGACCGCCGCGCGCAAATCGCCGTGCGAGCGCTGCTCGCTGGCGTGGGCGATGAGCTCGTCCACCTGAATCTTGATCTGCTCGCCCATGCCTTGCGCCAGGTCGTGGCGGCCGGCTTTTTCGAATACCGCCACCGCGTCGTCCATCGACACGCCGCTGTCGGTGTCGTTCATCAGGTTCAGCATGAGGTCGGCCGCCTGCTGGTCCAGCTTGACGTCCAGGCAGCTGTGCACCAGGCCGACCTTGAGGCTGGTCGACAGCCCCCGGCTGCCGGCCACGGCGTTGACGGCGTTGGTCAGTTCGGCGGCGGCGGCGGTCAGGTTGCCGTTCATCTGCTGCACCATGCCGGCGGCGATGGCGCGGCACACGTCCACGTTGGGGCCGCTGCGCAGCGAGCGCTCCATGTCGCGCAGCACGCCGCTGGCCTGGTGGGCGTCGCCTTTCTTCACCAGCGTCTTGACCAGCTTGACGTGGTCCTCGGGATCGCGGAACTCGGAATACTTGGCCTTGGTGACCACCTGCTTGAACGCCTTCTCGGCGGCGCTGACGTCGCCGGTTTCAAACGCCACCTCGCCCAGGTGGCGCAGGCGGCGCACCATGTGCGGCGAGATCGCCACCGCGTCCTCCAGGATTTTCTTGGCGGCCTCCTGCTGGCCCAGCGACTCGTGGCAGCGCGCCAGCAGGTCGTAGGCGGCCATGTAACGCGGATTCTGCTCCAGCAGCGCCGACAGGGTTTCCTGTGCCTCGGTATATTTTTCCAGCCCGTGGCGGCAGCGCGCCAGGCCCAGGTGCGCCCAGGCGATCGGGCGCGTCATCAGGATCCACAGGTAGACCGATTCCGCCTCGGCCAGATCGTCGATGGACGACAGCAGCTCGGCCCGCAGGCGCGCGAAGTCGATGGCGTAGCGCGGATGCTTCTCCTCGGCCGCCTTGGCCTCGGTGATGGCCTTGCGGATATTGCCCATCTCAACCAGTTGATAGATCGGCAAGAACAGCGCGCGCCGGTCCACCGCGCGCTGGATGCGCTGCAGCAGGGCGTCCACCGTGAACGGCTTGAGCACGTAGTCGGTCGGCGTCAGCTCGGCGGCGCCGATCACCTTGCCGTATTCGCCCTCCGAGGTCAGCATGATGAAGATGGTCCACGGCGTGATCAGCTTGTGATGGCGCAGGTCTTCCAGCAGTTGCTGGCCATCCTGTCCGTTGGCCTCGCCGCTGCCGTTGCCCAGGTCGTACTCGCACAAGATGATGTCGAACGGTTTCTTGGTCAACTGGCGGATTGCCGTGCCGGAACTGACCGCGTAATCAATCTTGCTGATCGATGCCTGGCTGAGCATATTGTGCAGGTTGCCGCGCATCCCCGGATTGGGGTCCACGATCAGCACTGACAAGTCGCTATATTCTGCCATTCTTCCACATCCACGCTAAGATTCGCTCAGCATACTCCAAGGCAAATGAAAATAGCGGATTTTCGGCGCAAAATGTTGCTTCCGTGGCAGCTTTTGCACGGCACTGCCACTATATGGCAACGCTGATAGCGGGTATAATGTCGGCAAAGGAAAATCTCGCAAGACCCGTATCTAGTGCCCCATCTCCCTTTAAACCGCAGCCCAGCTGCATCAACTATCTTCCAACCATGCTGATTCTGCCGGGCTCTAACGCCCTGTCCGCATTCCGTAGCCAACGCCTGTTGAACCAACTGCAAGCGGTGCTGCCTTCCGTCGCCGCCGTCCAGGCGCACTATGTCCACTTCGTCGACGCCGGCGCGCCGCTGTCGGCCGACGACACGCAGCACCTGCAGGGCTTGCTGACCTACGGCGAGCCCAAGCAGGCCGACAACACCGAGGGCCATGCCGAGGAATTCTTCGTGATCCCGCGTTTCGGCACGATTTCGCCGTGGGCCTCCAAGGCCACCGACATCGTCCACAATTGCGGCATGGTGCACATCAAGCGCGTGGAGCGCGGCGTGGCGTATCGCATCAACCTGAAGACCGGCATCCTGGGCAGCTCGATCGGCGCGCCGAAAAAGCTCAGCGACGACGAGCTGCAGGCCGTGGTGGCGCTGCTGCACGACCGCATGACGGAATCGGTGCTGCGCTCGGCCGACGAGGCGGCCGGCCTGTTCCGCGAACTGGAAGCGCGTCCGCTGGAAAGCGTGGACGTGATCGGCAGCGGCAAGGCCGCGCTGGACAAGGCGAATACCGACCTCGGCCTGGCCATGTCGGAAGATGAGGTGGAATACCTGGACGCCGCCTTCACCAAGGCCGGCCGCAACCCGACCGACGTCGAACTGATGATGTTCGCGCAGGCCAACTCCGAGCACTGCCGTCACAAGATCTTCAACGCCGACTGGACCATCGACGGCGTCGCCCAGCCCAAATCGCTGTTCGGCATGATCAAGAACACCCACCAGTTGCAGCCGAAGGGCACGGTGGTGGCCTACAGCGACAACTCGTCGATCATGGAAGGCGCGGAAGTGATGCGCTTCTTCCCGCAGGCCGGCAGCAACGAATACGCGCCGGTCACCGAACTGACCCACACGCTGATGAAGGTGGAAACCCACAACCACCCGACCGCGATTTCGCCGTTCCCGGGCGCCTCGACCGGCGCCGGCGGTGAAATCCGCGACGAGGGCGCGACCGGCCGCGGCGCCAAGCCGAAGGCGGGCCTGACCGGCTTCACCGTGTCCAACCTGCTGCTGCCGGGCGCCGTGCGTCCGTGGGAGAGCGACGCGGTCGTGACCGCGCCGGTCAAGGACGGCGACTACCGCGACACCGGCACGCCGTACGGCAAGCCGGAACGCATCGCCTCGCCGCTGCAGATCATGATCGACGGCCCGCTGGGCGGCGCCGCCTTCAGCAACGAATTCGGCCGTCCGGTGCTGGGCGGTTACTTCCGTACCTACGAACAGAACGTCGGCAAGCAATTCGCCGGCGCGCACGACACCGTGTACGGCTACCACAAGCCGATCATGATTGCCGGCGGCATCGGCAACATCTCGTCGCAGCACACGCACAAGAACGACATCCCGGTCGGCAGCCTGCTGGTGCAGCTGGGCGGCCCCGGCATGCGCATCGGCATGGGCGGCTCGGCCGCGTCGTCGATGGCGACCGGCACCAACACCGCCGACCTGGACTTCGACTCGGTCCAGCGCGGCAACCCGGAAATGGAACGCCGCGCGCAGGAAGTGATCAACGCCTGCTGGCAGCTGGGGCCGAAGAACCCGATCATCTCGATCCACGACGTCGGCGCCGGTGGCCTGTCGAACGCCTTCCCGGAAATCACCAACGACGCCAAGCGCGGCGCGATCTTCGACCTGCGCAAGATTCCGCTGGAAGAAAGCGGCATGGCGCCAAAGGAAATCTGGTCCAACGAATCGCAGGAACGCTACGTGCTGGCGATTGCGCCGGACGACCTGCCGGTGTTCCAGGCCATCTGCGAACGCGAGCGCAGCCTGTTCGCTGTAGTGGGCGTGGCCACCGAGGAACGCCAGCTGAAGCTGGTCGATCCGGACCTGGGCAACAACCCGGTCGACATGCCGATGGAAGTCCTGCTGGGCAAACCGCCCAAGATGCAGCGCGACGTGCACCACGTGCACAACAACTTCCCGGCCATCGACCTGACCGGCATGGATCTGGACGAAGCCGCCAAGCGCGTGCTGCTGCTGCCGACCGTCGGCGACAAATCCTTCCTGATCACCATCGGCGACCGCACCGTGGGCGGCATGTCGGTGCGCGACCAGATGGTCGGCCCATGGCAGGTGCCGGTGGCGGACTGCGCCGTGACCGCGATGAGCTTTGCAGGCTACCAGGGCGAAGCCATGGCCATGGGCGAACGCACGCCGGTGGCCGTGATCGACGCCGCCGCGTCGGGCCGCATGGCGGTGGCCGAAGCCGTGCTGAACATCGCCGCCGCGCCGATCCGCTCGATCGAAGACATCAAGCTGTCGGCCAACTGGATGGCGGCCTGCGGCCAGCCTGGCCAGGACGCCGCGCTGTACGACACCGTCAAGGCGGTCGGCATGGAGCTGTGCCCGGCGCTGGGCATTTCCATCCCGGTCGGCAAGGACTCGCTGTCGATGCGCACCACCTGGAAAGACGGCGACGAGGCCAAGGCCGTGCTGTCGCCGGTGTCGCTGATCGTGTCGTCGTTCGCGCCGGTGTACGACGTGCGCAAAGCGCTGACGCCGCAAATCCGCATGGATGCCGGCGACACCGCCATCATCCTGATCGACCTGGGCCGCGGCAAGAACCGCCTGGGCGCCTCGGCGCTGGCGCAAGTCATGGGCCAACTGGGCAACACCGTGCCGGATGTGGACCATCCGGAAGATGTGAAAGCGCTGTTCGCCGCCATCCAGCAACTGAACGCGGACGGCAAGCTGCTGGCCTACCACGACCGTTCGGACGGCGGCCTGTACGGCACGCTGACCGAAATGGCCTTCGCCGGCCGCGCCGGCCTGTCGATCAACCTCGACATCCTGACGCTGGAAGAGGGGCACGGCGCCGACCAGGGTGACGCCAAGAACTGGGCGACGCAAATTGCCGAGCGCCGCAACGAACAGACGCTGCGCGCGCTGTTCTCGGAAGAACTGGGCGCGGTGATCCAGGTGCGCGCCGACGAGAAATCACTGGTCATGGACGTGCTGCGCTCGTTCAACCTGGGCGCCTGCAGCCACATCATCGGCAAGCCGAACAACCGTGGCGTGATCGAATTCACCCGCGACGCCAAGATCATCTACACCAAGCCGCGCGCCCAGCTGCACCGCCTGTGGAGCGAAACCAGCTGGCGTATCGCCCGCCTGCGCGACAATCCAGCCTGCGCCGACGCCGAATACGACCGCCTGCTGGATGAACAGGATCCCGGCATCACGCCGAAGATCACCTTCGACCTCAGCGAGAACGTGGCGGCGCCATTCCTGGCCGCCGGCGTGCGGCCGCGCGTGGCCATCCTGCGCGAGCAGGGCGTCAACTCGCACATCGAAACCGCCTACGTCATGCACCAGGCCGGTTTTGCCGCGATCGACGTCCACATGAGCGACCTGATCTCGGGCCGCGCCAAGCTGGACGATTTCCAGGGCATCATCGCCGTGGGCGGCTTCTCGTACGGCGACGTGCTGGGCGCCGGCGAAGGCTGGGCCAAGACCATCCTGTTCAACAACGCGCTGTCTGATCAGTTTGCCAAGTTCTTCGCCCGCACCGACACCTTCGGCCTGGGCGTTTGCAATGGCTGCCAGATGATGAGCAACCTGAAGCCGCTGATCCCGGGCGCGCACGCGTGGCCGAAGTTCACCACCAACAAATCGGAAAAATTCGAGGCCCGCTTCGCCATGGTGGAAGTGCTGGATTCGCCGTCGATCTTCTTCAGCGGCATGGCCGGCACGCAGACGCCGATCGCCATCGCCCACGGCGAAGGCTACGCCGACTTCTCGCAGACCGGCAACATTGCCGAAGCCGTGCACGCGATGCGCTTCGTCGACAACCGCGGCGCCGCGACCGAAGCCTACCCGTACAACCCGAACGGCTCGCCGCAAGGCTTGACGTCGGTGACCACGCCGGACGGCCGCTTCACCGTGATGATGCCGCACGCCGAGCGCGTATTCCGCACCGTCCAGCACTCGTGGGCGCCGGCAGCGTGGGGCGAGGAGTCGCCCTGGATGCGCATGTTCCGTAACGCCCGCAAATTCGTGGGCTAATTAATCCGGGGTCAAATCCGGGGTCAGGTCCTCCATTTCTACACGGCCTCAACCGCGACGCGGTTGAGGCCGTGTAGAAATGGAGGACCTGACCCCGGAGTTTTAGAGGTGTTTATTTGCCTCACGGAAGGAGAGCGGCGCGAGCCGCTCTTTTTCTTTTTGGGTGAATAGACGTATCGCCTCGGGATCGTGGCGCGCATAATCTCTTAATGCCCAGCCGATGGCTTTTTGAATGAAGAATTCTTTTTCGTGCGCCAGCGCGCGGCAATAATTAAAGAGACGCTGCGTGTCGGTTTTATCTTTCCAGCCTAATTGGTGTATTAAGGCGATGCGGCGTATCCACATATGGCCGTCATTTAGCGCGGCGTCCATGTAATCGTGCTGGCCGCGTAATACTTTGCCGATAATGCCGGCCATCGCGTCCACCGTGTCCCACCATGGTTTATGCTGGATTAATTCCAGCAGCGCGGGAATATCCGTGGCCGGCAGCTGTTTCCAGTGCAGCGCGAGTAAATCCAGCGCAACATATTGATATTCCCGTTCCGGTAGTTGCCATAGCGCGTGCGCGTGGTCGAGCAGGGCATCGGCGCGTACGCTGTTCAGCAGCGGCTTGCAGGCGGCGCGGCGCTGCGGTGTGCCCACGCCCAGGAACGGGAACTGGTCGCGCAGGTAGGCGCGCATGGCCGGCGCACGGCCGGGTTCGGCAGCGGAGGCGAGGGCGGCGCTCACGCTGGTCAGGAAGTCAGGATTCATGCTAGTTGTTGGCGCGAACGCGCCATTTTCCGGCTTGCGATGGGCGTAAAAAAAGCGCCTGCGGACAGGCGCTTCTGGCTGAGCGATCCGGCTTACTGGATCTTGGCTTTCTTGATCAGCTCTTCGCGGTAGGCGACGATCTTGCGCTGTTGCAGCGCTTCCGCAACCTGCGGCTTCACTTCTTCCAGGGCCGGCAGTTTGACCGGACGCGATTCTTCCAGTTTGATCACGTGATAGCCGAATTCGGTTTTTACCGGAGTCTGGGTGATTTCGCCTGGTTTCAGGGCCACCATGGCGTCGGCAAATGGCTTGACCAGTTTGCCTGGGGTCATCCAGCCCAGATCGCCGCCATTATTGGCCGAACCGTCCTTCGATACTTTGGCCAGTTCCTCGAATTTGGCGCCGCCTTTCAGCTTGGCGATAATATCCTTGGCTTCCTGTTCGGTGGCGACCAGAATATGACGCGAGTGATATTCGGTGCCGCCCATGGCAGCTTTGTATTTGTCGTATTCGGCTTTGATTTCCGCGTCCGATACCGGGTTTTTCTTGACGTAATCCGCCAGCATCGCGTTGATGATAATGCTTTGACGGGCATTATCGATAGCAGCGGTGACTTCCGGCTTTTTGCCATAACCCTGTTTATCGGCCTCCTGCAGCAGCACTTCGCGGCCGATCAGTTCTTTCTTGACCATCTCGCGCAGTTGCGGCGAATCTGGCTGCTGGCCCTGGGCTACCACTTGCTTGACCATTTGATCGACGCGGGCGGCAGGAATCGCCTTGCCATTGACGGTCGCGGCATTTTGCGCGAAAGCCGGGGCGGCGGCGACAGCGATCAGGGCTAACATCAGACGGGCTGGCTTCAACATCATTATTTAAATCCTTAAAAAATTACACTCTGAAGGTGCATCATACCTAGGCAGAATCAAAAACGGCGCCCCGTAGGGCGCCGCCTTTCATAACATTACTGCACTTTTGCTTTCTTTACCAGTTCTTCCTGATACGCTTGCACTTTCTTCTGGGCCAGCGCTTCCGCGATTTGCGGCTTCACTTCTTCCAGGGTCGGCAGTTTGGCTGGACGGATGTCGTCCACTTTGATCACGTGGAAACCGTTCGGGGTCTGCACCGGCTTCTCGGTGACCTGGCCCTTTTGCAGTGCCACGAAGGCTTGCGAGAACACCGGCGGGAACGACGATGGCGAAGCCCAGTCCAGATCGCCGCCGTTGGCAGCCGAGCCGGTGTCTTTCGACAGTTTGGCCAGGTCTTCAAACTTGGCGCCGCCCTTGATCTTGGCGATCACGTCGTTGGCTTCCGCTTCGGTGGCCAGCAGGATGTGGCGCACGTGGTATTCCTTGTCGCCAGCCTGGGCGACAAACTTGTCGTACTCGGCCTTGATGTCGGCGTCAGTCACCGGGTTTTTCTTGATGTAGTCGCCCAGCATGGCGTTGATCATGATGGCCTGGCGGGCGTTGTCGATCGCTGCCTTGACGTCGTCCTTCTTGCCGTAACCTTGTTTTTCCGCTTCCTGCATCATCACTTCGCGGCCGATCAGGTCTTTCTTGATCAGTTCACGCAGTTGGGGGGAATCTGGCTGTTGGCCCTGGGCCACGACTTGCTTAACGACGGCGTCCACGCGCGAGGTCGGGATCGCCTTGCCATTCACGACGGCAACGTTTTGCGCAAAAGCTGGTACAGCGATAACGAGAAGTGCAATCAGCAACTTGGCTGGCTTGAAGGTCATTATTAATTCCTGTATTTGGAAAAAGTGTTATTTTAAAAGCCCGACGGCAATCACTGCCCGACACGGCGCACCATCAAATTTCCGATGGCGCCAATGCGGTAATGGCCAATGCATGAATTTCTTTATGCATCATATCGTGCACGGAATCATACACGAGTCGATGTCTTGTGACGAGTTTAAGGCCTTCGAATTGTAACGAAACAATTCTGACGTTGTAGTGCCCGCCGCCAGAGGCCGCGCCGGCGTGGCCGGCATGCGCGGCCGAGTCGTCATCCACCACCAGTTCGACCGGCGCCAGCCTGGTTTCCAGCGCCGCGCGGATGCGGGCCACGCGGGTATCTCGAATCTGATTCATGCCTGGTCCTTGATGTGACGCGACAAATACACGGTCTGCGCAACGATAAATACAAACATGATGGCAGTGGCGCCAAACGCTTTAAAACTGACCCAGGCATCGGTATTGCCTTTGAAAAGCACAAACGCCAGATACCAGTTGAGCGCGCCCATAAAGGTGAAGAAGGCGATCCAGGCCAGATTCAGACGAGTCCAGATCAGGTCCGGCAATTCGATGATTTCGCCCATCGATTTGCGCATCAGGTTCTTCTTGAAGACCAGGTCGCTGACCAGCAGGGCGGCGGCGAACAGCCAGTAGACAATGCTCAGCTTCCATTTGATGAAGTCTTCGTCGTGCAGGTAGATGGTCAGGCCGCCAAACACGACGAACATGGCCAGCGACACCCACAAAATTCCGTCGACCTTGCGCCCGCGCAACTTGATCCAGCCGATCTGCGCCATCGTGGCCAGGATGCCGACCAGCGTGGCGATCACGATGGGCGACTGTTCGGCCGTCACCGAGCCGCCGGAAATCATGCCGCTCAGGTGGGTGTTGATGAAGTGCTGCGCCGCTTCGGCGTTCCAGCCGGCCAGCTTGTAGGAGCCGAAGAACAGCAGGACGGGGATCAGGTCGAACAGGAATTTCATGATGTCTTATTAGTCTTGTGGATCGAAGCGCAACGACGCCGAGTTGATGCAATAGCGCAGCCCGGTTGGCGGCGGACCATCCGGGAACACGTGGCCGAGGTGCGCGTCGCACACGGCGCAAATGATTTCGGTGCGCAGCATACCATGCGAACGGTCGACTTTCTCGATCACGTTGGCGGGATCGATGGGTTCGAAGTAGCTCGGCCAGCCGCAGCCGGAATCAAACTTGGCGTCGGAGCGGAACAACGGCGTGTTGCAGCACACGCAGGTGTAGGTGCCATGTTCATGATGATCCCAGAACTTGCCGGTAAATGCACGTTCGGTGGCGGCATGGCGGGTGACCTGGTATTCCATCGGGTCCAGCTGGTTACGCCATTCGGCGTCCGTTTTGACAACTTTATTGCTCATGGCTTATTTCTCGCTTAAGAAGAACAGCTAACTTCCAGATGACTTGCCCAGTCCGGCGGCAAGGCGGCGTACTGCTCGTGCTCGGGCTGTTCGTCGTAGGGGCGCTGCAACACCGCCAGCAGGCGCTCCACCTCGGAAAAGTCCTTATTTTGCGCCTTTTCTATGGCCACCTGGGCCAGGTAATTGCGCAGCACATATTTGGGGTTGACTTGATTCATCGCAAGCGCGCGGGTGGCGTCGTCGCTGTGCTCGGCGCGCAGGCGGGCGCGGTAGCGCTCGGCCCAGGCGTCAAACGCGGCACGGTCGATGAACAGGTCGCGCAGCGGCTCGTCGCCGCTGGCGTCGGCCGCGCGCACGCCGCTCAGGCGGCGGAAGAACAGCGTGAAGTCGACGCCCGGCAGGATGCCAAACAGCTCGTCCAGCAGCGCGCGGTCGGTGTCGAAGTGCTCGTCCAGCGGCGACAGGCCAAGCTTGGCGTGCAGCAGTTCATCGACCTTGGCGGCGAATTCCGGCTGGTAGACGTCGAGCGCGGCCTGGGTGTCCTCGACCTCGCCGATCAGTGGCAGCAGCGCCTGCGCCAGCGCGTAGCAGTTCCAGTGGCCCACCTGCGGCTGATTGGCGTAGGAATAGCGGCCCTGCTGGTCGGTGTGATTGCAGATGTGGCCGGCGTCGAACGCTTCCATGAAGCCGTAAGGGCCGTAATCCAGCGTCAGGCCGAGGATGGACATATTGTCGGTGTTCATCACACCATGCATGAAGCCGACCGCCTGCCAGTGCGCAATCATGTGCGCGGTGCGCCGCGTGACTTCCTCCAGCAGCGCGGCGTAAGGATTTTTGGCTACGCGCAGGGCCGGGTAGAAGCGGTCGATGACGTAGTCAGCCAGCACCTTCAGTTCATCGGTTTGCTTGCGGTAGTACCAGTGTTCGAACGAGCCGAAACGCACGAAGCTGGGCGCCATGCGCACCACGACCGCCGAGGTTTCGATGGTTTCGCGCACCACGCCCTGGTCCGAGCCGGCCACCGCCAGCGCGCGCGAGGTCGGAATGCCGAGCGCGTGCATCGCTTCCGAGCACAGGAACTCGCGGATCGACGAGCGCAGCACGGCGCGGCCGTCGCCCATGCGCGAGTAGGGCGTCAGACCGGCGCCTTTCCATTGCAGCTCCATCGGCCCCTCGGCGGTGGCGACGTCGCCCAGCAGGATGGCGCGGCCGTCGCCGAGCTGGCCGGCCCACACGCCGAACTGGTGGCCGGAGTAGACGGCCGCCAGCGGCTGCGCGCGCTCCGGCACGGCGTTGCCGATCAGGATGTCGAGGCTGTCGGCGACCTGGGCCGGCGTCAGTCCGATCAGCTGCGCGGCCGGCGCGCTGACGCCGACCAGGTAGGGCGCCGGCAGCGGCGTCGGCATCAGGCGGGTGTAAAAAGCGGGCGGCAGGGACGCGAAGGAATTGTCCAGCGGCAAAGTAGCGGCAGTGATGATGTGCTCCAGTTGATCTAAGGCTCGGATTTTACCGCAGCGCGCGGATGCGGCACTGCAGCATGGAAAAGCGTTGACGGTCTTCGCGCCCGGGCACGACACTCATCCCATAAGATAGGAGACATGCATGGAATCTCAAGTACCCCTGATGGGCCAGATGATGGACCAGCCGCTGCTGATTTCCACCATCCTCGATTTTGCCGCCCGCCACTACGCGCGCAGCGAAATCGTCTCGCAGCGCGTGGAAGGCGACCTGCACCGCTACACCTTCCGCGATTGCCAGCAGCGCGCCAAACAGCTGGCGCAAGCCTTGCAGCGGCTGGGCGTGCGCATGGGCGAGCGGGTGGCCACGCTGGCGTGGAACGGCTACCGTCACCTGGAAGCCTACTACGCCGTCTCCGGCAGCGGCGCCGTGCTGCACACCATCAACCCGCGCCTGCATCCGGAGCAACTGGCCTACATCTGCAACCACGCGGAAGACCAGTACCTGCTGTTCGACTTCTGCTTCCTGCCGCTGATCGAGGCCATTGCCCCGCACTGCAAGACCGTCAAGGGCTGGATCCTGCTCGGCGCGGCCGACCGCATGCCGGCCGACAGCAAGATTCCCCATCTGCTGTGCTACGAGGATCTGCTGGACGCCGAGCGCGGTGACTACGGCTGGCCGGTGTTCGACGAGAACGCCGCCGCGACACTTTGTTACACATCCGGCACCACCGGCAACCCCAAGGGCGCGCTGTACTCGCACCGCTCGACGGTGCTGCACGCCTACGCCTCGGCCTTGCCGAACGTGCTCAACGTGTCGTCGCGCGACGCGGTGATGCCGGTGGTGCCGATGTTCCACGTCAACGCCTGGGGCCTGCCCTATTCGGTGCCGCTGTCGGGCGCCAAGATGGTGTTTCCCGGTCCGGCGCTGGACGGCAAGTCGGTCTATGAACTGATGGAGCGGGAAAGAGTCACGTTCTCGGCCGGTGTGCCGACGGTCTGGCTGGGCCTGATCAACTACTGCCAGCAGCATCAGCTGAAGTTCTCCACCTTCCGCCGCACGGTGATTGGCGGCTCGGCATGTCCGCCAGCCATGATGAACACGCTGATCGACGACTTTGGCGTTGAAGTCATCCACGGCTGGGGCATGACCGAGATGTCGCCGCTGGGCACCACCGGCGGGCTGCTGTCCCGCCACATGGCGCTGCCGAAGGACGAGCAGCGCAAGATCCTGCAGAAACAGGGCCACGCCATCTACGGCGTCGACATGAAGATCGTCGACGAACTGGGCGAGGAGTTGCCGTGGGACGGCGTCAGCGCCGGCCACTTGCTGGTGAAGGGCCCGTGGATCATCGCCAGCTACTTCAAACACGAGGGCGGCGATGTGCTGGAAGACGGCTGGTTCCCGACCGGCGACGTGGCCACCGTCGACGCGGACGGCTTCATGCAGATTACCGACCGCGCCAAGGACGTCATCAAGTCCGGCGGCGAATGGATCGGCACCATCGACCTGGAGAACATCGCCATGGCGCACCCGGCGGTGATGCAGGCCGCCTGCATCGGCGTGCCCCATCCGAAATGGGACGAGCGGCCGCTGCTGGTGGTGGTGCGCCGGCCTGGCCACGAACTCAGCCGCGAACAACTGCTGGCGCATTTCGACGGCAAGGTCGCCAAATGGTGGCTGCCGGACGACGTGGTGTTCGCCGACGCCTTGCCAGTCGGCGGCACCGGCAAGATCCAGAAGAACAAGCTGCGCGAGCGATACCGCGATTACCGCTTGCCCACCGTCTGATCCCTGGCGGTGCAACGTTGTCAGCCCGGCCACGCGCCGGGTTTTTGTTACCCTAAAGCATGAAACTAGTTTTATTTTATGAATAAATAGTTTGACTACTAACAGTCATGCCGTTACATTATTGCCCTACGGCACTTTATGGGCCACTCCGGCCACCCAGGCGCGCACCCCGGCAACATCCCATCCCGGCGATAGGTTCATCTATTCGACACGCTCCCGGTCACTACTACAGACGAGAAAACGATATGTTCAATAGCATAACCATTCGCACGCGCCTGATCGCCACCATGTCGGTGATCGGCATCCTGATGCTGGTGCTGGGCGTCCTCAGCATGTACGGCATGAACACGGTCAACTACGCGCTGAAAGACGTGTATTCCAACCAGATGGCCTCGACCATCGCGCTGGGCAATGCCAAAAACTTCCTCAACCGCGCGCGTTTCGTGATTGACCGCGGCGTGTTCCACCCGGAAGCGCCGGACCTGGAAAAAACGCTGTCGCGCGCGGACGGCTTCCTCAACGACTCCGACAAGTCGTGGAAACAATATCTGGCGCTGCCGCTGGGTGATGACGAAAAAGTGCTGGCCAAGGACCTGGACGCCAAGCGCACCGTCTACCGCGCCGAGCTGGTCGGCCTGATGAACGCGCTGCGCAACAAGGACGAAGCCAAAATCGAAGAAATGTCGATGAAGACCTTGTCGGCCCAGTTCGGCATCTTCGACGCCGCCTCGGTCAAGCTGGAAGACTACCAGCTGACCACCGCCAAGGAACACTATAACGACAGCCAGTCCTTCTTCTCGACCTTCACCAAGGGCTACACCATCGCGCTGGTGCTGGGCGCGGCGCTGATCATCTTCTCGGCCGTGCGCCTGCTGGGCGCCATCCTGCGTCCGCTGCAGCACGCGCTGGGCCACTTCGACCAGATCGCCAGCGGCAACCTGGCCAACCGCATCGACGTCGAGCGCGATGACGAGATGGGCAAGCTGATGAAGGGGCTGATCAAGATGCAGGACCAGATGTCCGGCACCGTCAGCAGCATCCGCACCGGCAGCAGCGCCATCGCCACCGCCAGCGCCGAAATCGCTTCCGGCAACCTCGACCTGTCGCGCCGCACCGAGAACCAGGCGGCCGCGCTGGAAGAAACCGCGTCGTCGCTGGAAGAGCTGACCTCGACCGTGCGCCAGAACGCCGACAACGCCCGCCAGGCCAACCAGCTGGCGCTGAGCGCGCAGGACGTGGCCGGCAAGGGCGGCCAGCTGGTGTCGCAGGTGGTGGATACCATGGGCAACATCAACACCTCGTCGCGCAAGATCGCCGACATCATCGGCGTGATCGATGGCATCGCCTTCCAGACCAATATCCTGGCGCTGAACGCGGCGGTGGAAGCGGCGCGCGCCGGCGAGCAGGGGCGTGGCTTTGCCGTGGTGGCCACCGAGGTGCGCAACCTGGCGCAGCGCTCGGCCGCCGCCGCCAAGGAAATCAAGGAACTGATCACCGAGTCGGTGCAGCAGGTCGATGCCGGCAACCAGCTGGTGGACAAGGCTGGCGCCACGATGGGCGAGATCGTCAGCAGCGTTGAGCGCGTCACCAGCATCATGACCGAGATCATGATCGCCGGCGAAGAGCAGAGCGAAGGCATCAATCAGATCAACCAGGCCATTGTCTCGATGGACGAGGTGACGCAGCAGAACGCGGCGCTGGTGGAAGAAGCCGCCGCAGCCGCCAACGCCATGCAGGAGCAGGCGGCGCAGCTGGAAGAAATGGTCAGCACCTTCAAGCTGGACGCCGGCGTCCAGCGCCGCGGCGGACACAGCCGCCTGGCCTTGGCGCGCGCATAGCACCCCGACTGGAAGGGTCAGACCCCGTACGGGGTCTGACCCTGGCGCCAACGGTGTGCGGGTTTCACGGGTGCCGCCGGCCGGCCAGCGGCAGCTCCGGCAAGAACGCCAGCATCACCAGGCCCAGGCCCACCATCACCGTCCCCACGCCGAAGATCTGGCCGATGGCGTGGCGATACAGCGCCGCATTGGCCGCGCTGGCCGCCTGCCCATGCAACTGCTGCGCCAGGATCGCTCCCGAGCCGGTCACGCCGATCAAGCCGCCCAGCGAGCGGAAAAACCCCAGCATCGCCGTGCCGACGCCGCGCCGCATGGCGGGCAGGGCATTCTGCACCGCCATCGTCATATTCGGCATCACCAGCCCGAGGCCGGCGCCAAGCACGAAAATCGCCGGCTCCAGCACCATGTAGCCGGCCGATCCGGCAATCCCCCAGGCCAGCGCGCCGAACGACAACGTGGCCAGCGTCAGCCCCGCCACCTGCGCCGGCTTGTAGCGGCCGGACTTGCTCAGCACCCGGCCGCCCAGCGCCGACGAGATCACCAGCCCGACCATCATCGGCATGGTCAACAGGCCCGAACTGGCGGGCGAGGCGCCCATCACCAGCTGAAACAGCAGCGGAAAGAACACGCTCGACCCCATCATGCCGACGAAGGTCAGCGCCAAAACAACGCTGGCCACGTTGAACACGCGGTTGGCGAACAAGTCCGGCGGCAGCACCGGTTCCGGCACCCGCCGCACGTGCCACAGCAGCAGGGCGGCCAAGGCCAGCGCCAGCGCCGCCAGCCAGCGCACCTGCGGGCCGTCCCACGGCCACTCGGTGCCGCCCAGCGCCAGCACCAGCAGCGCCGCCGTGATGGCGCCGGTCAGCAGCGCCGAGCCCAGATAGTCTATCTTGTGCGCGTTGTGCGGCTTGTCGTGCGGCAGCGACCTGGCGATGACGTACAACGCTAGCGCGCCCACCGGCAGGTTGACGTAGAAAATCCAGTGCCATGACAGCCAGTCGGTCAGCAGCCCGCCCAGCACCGGCCCGAGCACGCTGGTCAGTGCGTAGACGGCGGCGATGCTGCCCTGGCGCTTGCCGCGCTCGGCCGGCGGCACCAGGTCGCCGATGACGATCTGCGCCAGCGGCATGAAGCCGCCCGCGCCCAGCCCCTGGATCGCGCGGAAGACGATCAGCTCGGTCATGTTCTGCGCCAGCCCGCACAGCGCCGAGCCGGCCAGAAAGGTGAGGATGGCGGTGTACAGCAGCGGCTTGCGGCCATACTGGTCGCTCAGCTTGCCATACAGCGGCATGGTGGCGGTGGACGCCAGCACGTAGGCGGCAACCACCCATGACAGGTGGGCCATGCCGCCGAGTTCGGACACGATGCGCGGCAGCGCGGTGGAGACGATGCTCTGGTCCAGCGCCGCCAGGCCAATCATGATGACCAGGCCGAAGTAGATGTGTCGGATCGATGGCTGCATTTATGCTCCGATTTCATTCAGGTAGACCAGGGCGTTGCGCAGCGCGGCCGCGCCTTCCGGCGGCAGTTGCGCCAGGCGGCGCGCCAGCCAGTCGCGGCGGCGGGTGCGGATGTCGTTGAGCGTGTCCACACCGTGTGCGGTCAGCAACAGGCCGCTGCGGCGGCGGTCGTCCGGGTCGGGGGCGTCGCGCTGGACCAGCTTGAGGGCTTCGAGTGTCTTGATGTGACCGCTCATGGTGGGGCCGCGCAGCTTTTCCTGGCGCGCCAGCTCGGCCACGCCGATGCCGGGGTTGAGGCTGATGGTGGACAGCAGCATTTTTTGCTGCAACGTCAGGCCGGACGGATCGTCGTCGCTTTCCTGGCGCAGGCGGCGGAAGACGTGGTGCAGGGCGGTGCGCAGTTCGTCGGCAAGGGCGGTGGCGTCTTGGGCAGGGGTCATGGCTAGATAAGTAGGTAGGCTACCTATCTAATTATACAGCACCCCGGACCGAAGGGTCATACCCCGTACGGGGTCTGACCCTGGCTGCGGCGGTGTTGCGGGTTGCGCGGGTGTCGTCGGCTTCTATTTCAGTGCGCCGAAGACTTTGCCGATCAGCTTGCTTCCAGAGCCCAGAGGATCGGCGCGGATGGCTTTTTCCTCCTCGGCGATCATGGTGTACAACCCATCCAGCGCGCGCTGCGTGACATAGCCCTCCACCGTGGCCTGGTCCTTGGCGATCACGCCCAGCTTGGGCGCCAGGCTCATCGCGGCATTGTATTTGGTGGCCACGCCCGAGCGGTCGGTGACCTTCTTCACCACCGGCAGAAACTGCACCGCCAGCTTGTCCTGCGTCTTGGCGCGGAAAAAGTCGGTGACCGACGTATCGCCGCCGGTCAGGATATTCTTGGCATCGGTAATCGTCATCGACTTGACGGCGTCGATCAGCAGCGGCTTGGCCATCGGCACGGCGGACTCGGCCGCGCGGTTCATCTGCACCACCAGCTCATCGAGCTGCTGGCCCTTGCCGGTCATCTTCAGGATCGGCCGCGCCTGCTCCAGGATGCGCGGCAGCGGGATGCGCACCTTGTCGTTGTCGAGGAAGCCGCCCTCCGTCCCCAGCTTGCTGACCGCCGCCCTGGACCCGCTCTCCAGCGCCGCCTTCAGCCCGCCGGACGCGTCCTGATTGCTGAGGTCGGACAGCGACAGCGCCCACGCGCTGGCGGCCAGCAGGCTCATCGGAAGTAACAGAAGGAGGGGGCGGCGGGCAGTCGGCATGGTCGGTAACGCTTTCAAGGTTGGTAAAGCGTTACTGTACTCCCGCGCCGCTTACGCCGCCAGCGCCGGGATCTCTTTGGTCAGCCGTTCCAGCAGACGGTCGCACTGGAATACGCTCAGCGTGCGGCGGGCGTCGCCTTCGCCTATGTCGATCACCTCGTCCATCTCGCTGCGCGGATCGCCCTGGGCGCTGGGGTTGCGCATCATTTTCGGCGCGCCGAAGCGGCGGCTGTCCTCGATGGTCATGATGTTTTCCACCGCGTCCACCATCAGGCCGTAGCAGTCGTCGCCGCGCTCCACCACCAGGATCTTGCACAGCGTGGCGTCCTGCAGCGGCGCCATCTGGTACAGACCGCGCAGGTCGATCACGCTGATCATCTGCTGGCGCAGGTTGAGCATGCCGCGCATGAAGGCCGGCATGCCGGGCGGCCGCGTGATGTCGCCGACGGTCAGGTCGATGATCTCGCGCACCTGCTTGATCTCGACCGCGTAGCTGTTTTCCAGCGCGAAGGTGATGTAGACCTGGCGCTGGCTGCGGCGCGCCTCGCGCCGTTCGTTCTTGGCGATCAGCTCGCTGTCCTTGGGATACAGGTTGGCGTGGCCGGTACGCATCTCCCTGATTTCGGCGCTGGAGAAAATCTGCTTGTGATCGAGGAAAAAGATGTCGCCCAGCTGCGGCTTGGACAGGCACCCGCCAAACATGCCGGCGCGCGCCTTGCTCAGCAGCGGAATCGGCATCACTTCCTCGCTGTAGAAATGGATGATGTTGTTGACCGAATCGACCAGGAAGCCGATGGTGGCGTCGTCGATGCGCGCCACGATGATGCGCTGTTCCGGCCCGGCCACCCGTGCGTCCGCCGGCGGCGCGGCGTTGAGCAGCGTGGCGAAATCCACCACCGCCACCGGCGCGCCGCGGAAGTTGATGCGGCCCAGGCACAGCGCGCTGTTCAGCACCGACGCCTGCAATTCCGGCACGCGGATGATTTCCTGGATCGCCGCCATTTCGAACGCAAAGGTCGAGGCGCCGACGCGGAAGCTGACGCACTGGCGGCGTTCGCCCTGGTGGCGGCGCGTCTCGCGGTCGGCGCACTGGATGGCGCGCACCTGCGGCACGTTTTCGATGTGGATCAGGGCATCGGGGTCAAGCACCTGGATCAGGCGCGCGCCGCGGTCGAGCAGGATGGTGCCGGCCACCACGCCGCGCTTTTCGCCGTCGGCATAGGCCAGCGTGCTGCGCTGTTCCGGCCGCACGCGCAGGATTTCGCCGGTGGCGTCAAACAGGATGCCGATCAGCACGCCCTCGTAGTCGAGGATGGCGATCTTGTCGGTGGGCCGCGCGCCGCGCGCGTCGGCATGGAACACGCGGCCGAGGTTGACCACCGGGATCACGCTGCCGCGCAGCGTGAACACGCCCTCCAGGAACGCGGGCGACAGCGGCAGCGCCGACACCTTGTCCGGGTAGTTGACCACCTCGCGGAAGCAACTGGCCGGCAGCGCGAACTCGTCGTCGCCCAGGACAAAGGAACCAAACAATTCAGTACAGGAGGTGGCCGAGGCGTCAGGCATGCGTGGCTCCGGAGCAGGTGGTGACGATTTCCTGCACCGCGTAGGCGCAAGTGGCACAGTCGATGGTCAGGGTGCGGCCGCACTTGCCGCCAACGCGGCAGTACACCACGTTCAGGCTGTGCTGGCGCAGGTATTTGCGGGCCGCCTCGGCGTTCTGCTGGCCGATCTGCAGGCGGCTGGAGCAGCCGTTCAGCATGGTCGCGCCGCCGGCCACCACCACGTCGATGTCGGCGTGGTCGGCCTCGCTGGCGCCCAGCAGGCGCAGCAGCGACGGCACGGCCTGGTTGACGTAGCGCGCGCCGAATTCATCGGCCATCTGCGGGCATTCCGGCAGCAGGCAGTGGGCCAGCGCGCAGACGCCGCGCTTTTTCCAGATCAGGGCGATGCCGACACAGGAGCCCAGCAGCGCCTGCAACTGGTCGGTGCGGGCGCCCAGCTTGAGCTGGCCCATGGTCACCTGCAGCGGCGCCCGCCCGCTGTGGACGGTGTCGTCCGGCGCGGGCCAGGGCAGGGCGGCGCCGGCCAGCGGCGGCTGGACGGGCGGGTTGAGGAGCGCTTGCATATTTACCACCTATTCCATTCTGTAGACCATCGGCCGGTCGAACTGGTAGGCGGTGTTGAGGCCTGTGATCGATTCGGATTCGCCCACGATCATGATCGCGTGCGGGGCCATGCTCAGACGCGCCTGCTGGAGGATGGTCTGCTGATGTTCTTGATCGAAATAGATCAGCACATTGCGCAGAAACACCAGGTCAAACTGTCTGGACGGCTTTAATGGAGTCAGCAGGTTATGTTGGGCCAGCTCCACGTTTTTTTTCAATGCATCCACCACCCGCAGGCCGCTGGCGCTGGGACGGAAATACTTGTTCACCCAGTCCGGATGCGTGGACTGGAGGCGTTCGACCGAGCGGCCGCCGTACTGGCCGTCGCGCGCCAGCGCCAGGATCTGCCGCGAGATGTCGGTGGCGTGGATTTGGTAGCCGAAGCCTGGATGGCGCTCGGCGAATTCCTCGCACAGCACGGCCATCGAATACAGCTCCTCGCCGCTGGAGGCCGCCGCCGACCACACCTTCAGGCGCTGGCCCGGGTGCGCGGCCCACCACTGCGGCAGAAATTCCTTCTCGACATATTCCCACACCTGCGGCGTGCGGAAGAACAGCGTGTCGTTGGTGGTCACCAGGTCGATGAAATGCGGCACCTCGGCGCGGTCCTGCTCGACCTTGTCCAGGTAATCCTGGTAGCTGCTCAACTTGAGCGCCTGCACGCGCGGGCGCAGGCGCCGCTCCAGCAGCACGCTCTTGCGTTCGGTCATGGCGATGCCGGTGTGCTTGCGCACCAGCGCAATCAGCGCGTTCAGCGTCGCCGGGGTAAAGCCGCTGGCGTCCATGGCTTACACCGTGAAGCCGGAAACCGTTTTGTTCAGATCGCCCGCGCGCTGGTTCAGGCCTTCCGTCGAGCGGGCGATGCTGTCGCAGGCGGCGGCCGACTTTTCGGCCTCCTCGGCGATGTACTGCACCGCGGTGCTGACCTCGCGCGCCGTCAGCAGCTGCTCGTTGGTGGCCTTGGAAATATCGGAAATCGCCTCGGTGGTCTTGACCACGCCGACCAGGATCTTGTCGAAGGCATCGCTGGCCTGGCGCGAAATCTCACTGCCGGCCGAGACCCGCTTGACCGACTCGTTGATCAGCTTGGAAATCTCCTTGGTGGCCTGCGACGAGCGCTCGGCCAGCTTGCGCACCTCGTCCGCCACCACCGAGAAGCCCAGGCCGTGCTCGCCGGCGCGCGCGGCCTCGATGGCGGCGTTGAAGGCCAGCATATTGGTCTGGTTGGCGATGTCGCTGATCACCTTGACGATCTCGCCGATGTCCTCCGACGAGCGGTTGATCAGGTCCATGGCCTCGATCGACTTGGCCACCGCCTTGGCGCCGATTTCCGCCTCTTGCTGGGTGGACTTGGCCATGGCGTCGGCGTCCGAGGTGTTGCCGGCGATGATGTTGATCGAGCTGGTCAGGCCGTCAATGGAGGCGTTCATTTCCTCCACGGTGGCGCCCAGCGCCTGCGTGCCCACGGCCACGCCGTTGGAGCGCTCGGAAATGGTGGTGGAGGCGTCGGCCAGGCCGCTGGCGGACATCACCACGTCGCTGATGACCTTGCGCAGGTCGGCGATCATTTTGCTGATGCCGGCGGCCAGCTGATCCAGCGGCTCGTCGCCCTCGATCAGCACCTTGCTGGTCAGGTCGCCGGCGGCAGCGTGCTCGACCGAGTCCAGCAGGCGGGCGATCTTCTCGCCATCGGACTTGGCCTTGGCCGCCACCGATTCCTCCAGTTGTACTTGCGCGGTAATATCCGTTGCGTATTTAACTATTTTGTATGGCTTGCCATTTAAATCCAGAATCGGATTATAAGTGGCCTGTATCCATACCGTTTTCTTATTATTCCCCAGGCGTTTATAACGGCCACTGTCGAATTCACCACGATTCAATTTTTGCCAGAAACGTTTATATTCTGCACTTGCCGCATAATCGGCGTCGCAAAAAATGCGATGGTGTTCGCCCTTAATATCATCCATGAAGTAACCCATGACATCGAGGAAGTTTTCATTGGCGGTCAGCACGTGGCCGCCCATGTCGAACTCGATCACGGCCTGGGCCTTGCCGATGGCGCTGACCTTGCCTTCGTACTCGGCGTTGCGCATGCGGCTGTCGGTGATGTCGGTAGCGAACTTGATAACCTTGTAGGGCTTGCCGTCCGCGTCCATGATGGGATTGTAGGAGGCGTTGATCCAGACTTCACGGCCGCCCTTGGCCAGGCGCTTGAATTCGCCTTGGTTGAACTGGCCGGCGGCGAGGTTGGTCCAGAACTGTTTATATGCCGGGCTGGCGGCGTATTCCGGCTCGCAGAACATGGCGTGATGGCGCCCCTGGACCTCGTCCAGCGTGTAGCCGACCGCGCGCAGGAAGTTCTCGTTGGCGTGCAGGATCTTGCCTTCCAGGTCGAACTCGATCACCGCCTGCACCCGATTCAGGGCCGCATGGATGGCTTGCAGTTCGATATCCTGGATATTCATTACCTGGCTCGGAGCGTTCATGGAAAGTTCCCTGTCAAATATGTAGTACCAAATATCTTGGTTGATTATTAAGTGTGATATTCGGTGAGAATTAATCTGATATTCGGGGGCGGGGAATATGGTTTGCGGGTTAATTATTTCTTCTATTTAAAATGGAAGCAAGCCGAGCAGCATATAATGCGGGCGAATTGTCCCTTTGTCGCAACAGCGGATGCAAGCGGCTCTCCGCGTTGCAAAGTTTCCTCTACGCACGCAAAAGCGGGGCCGCAAAAATAATAATACGGTCGTTCTTTTTATGCGGTATAGTGGACGGGTAGCCTCCCACTAAAATCATAAGGAAGAGACACATGACTGCTGAATACCAAGTGCACGGCGCCGTGGCCGTCATTACGCTGAACAACCCGCCGGTCAACGGCATGGGCCTGGAAACGCGCACCGCCGCCGTCAACGGCATCCAGCGCGCGTTGGCCGACGACGCGGTCAAGGCCATCGTCATCACCGGCGCCGGCAAGGCCTTCTCGGGCGGCGCCGACATCAAGGAATTCAACACGCCCAAAGCGCTGGCCGAGCCCAGCCTGCACACCTTCATCGCCACCGCCGAGAGCTCGACCAAGCCGGTGGTGGCGGCCATCCATACCGTCTGCATGGGCGGCGGCCTGGAGTTGTCGCTCGGCTGCCACTACCGCGTGGCGATGCCGGGCGCGCAGATCGCGCTGCCGGAAGTGAAACTGGGCCTGTTGCCGGGCGCCGGCGGTACCCAGCGCCTGCCGCGCGTGCTGGGCCTGGAGCCGGCGCTCAACATGATCGTTTCCGGCAACCCGGTGCCGTCGGAAAAACTGCCGGCGCTGTTCGACGAAATCTTCGCGGCCGACGCCGACCTGCTGCAGTCGGCCGTGGCCTTCGCCGAGAAAATCGCCGACGCCCGTCCGCTGCCCAAGGTGCGTGACCGCAAGGTCGATTACCCGAACCACGAAGCCTTCCTGCAATTCTCGCGCAACACCGTCAAGGCCATGGCCGGCCCGTTCCCGGCGCCGCTGGAATGCGTGGAAACCGTGGCCGCCTCGGTCACGATGAAATTCGAGGATGGCATGAAGTTCGAGCGCGAGCGCTTCCTGCACCTGATCCAGACCACCGAGTCGAAAGCGCTGCGCCACGCCTTCTTCGCCGAACGGGTGGCCAGCAAGGTGCCGGATGTGCCGGCGGACACGCCGGTGCGCTCCATCAAGTCGGCCGCCATCATCGGCGCCGGCACCATGGGCGGCGGCATCGCCATGAACTTCCTCAACGCCGGCATTCCGGTCACGCTGCTGGAAACCAGGCAGGAAGCGCTGGACAAGGGCATCGCCACCATCCGCAAGAACTACGAGAACACGCTGAAAAAGGGCAAGCTGACCCAGGAGAAACTGGATCAGCGCATGGGGCTGCTGCGTGGCACGCTGTCCTATGATGACATCGGCCAGGCAGACATCGTGGTGGAAGCCGTGTTCGAGGAAATCGGCGTCAAGGAAGCGGTGTTCCGCCAGCTGGACGAGGTGATGAAGCCGGGCGCCATCCTGGCCACCAACACCTCGACGCTGGACGTCGACAAGATTGCCGGTTTCACCAGGCGTCCGCAGGATGTGATCGGCACGCACTTCTTCTCGCCGGCCAACGTCATGAAGCTGCTGGAGATTGTGCGCGGCAAGCAAACCGGCAAGGACGTGCTGGCCACGGCGCTGGCGCTGTCCAAGAAGCTGAAGAAAACCGGCGTGGTGTCGGGCGTGTGCGACGGCTTCATCGGCAACCGCATGATCGAGCAGTACAGCCGCCAGGCCGGCTTCCTGCTGGAGGAGGGCGCGCTGCCGGAGCAGGTGGACAAGGCCGCCGAGAAGTTCGGCTTTGCCATGGGGCCATTCCGCATGGGCGACCTGGCCGGCAACGACATCGGCTGGGCGATCCGCAAGCGCCGCTACGTGGAGAAACCGGAAATCAGCTATTCCAAGACCGCCGACCTGCTGTGCGAAATGGGCCGCTACGGCCAGAAAACCGGCGCCGGCTGGTACGACTACAAGGCCGGCGACCGCAAGGCCTATCCGAACGAGCAAGTCAACGCCATGATCGTTCAGCACTCGGCTGACCTGGGCATTACCCGCCGCAAGATCAGCGACGAGGAAATCGTCGAACGCCTGGTGTACGCGCTGGTCAACGAGGGCGCGCTGATCCTGGAAGAGGGCATCGCCTTGCGCGCCTCCGACATCGACATGGTCTACCTGACCGGCTACGGTTTCCCGCTGTACCGCGGCGGACCGATGTTCTATGCCGACACCGTCGGCCTGCCGAATGTGCTGTCCGCCATCCAGAAATACGCCAGGGGCCACCATGGCGAGGCATGGAAACCGGCGCCGTTGTTGCAAAAACTGGCGGCAGAGGGAAAGAACTTTAATAGTTAGCCGCCATCGGAAAGAACGTGCTTTCACATGCCGCAAGGAAATTTAAGTGGCATGTGAGCATTTTCTAAAAAACTACGTTATAATTTTTCACAACAGCAGTTCATGTCCTTCGAAGCCCTAAAAAACGGTTCGACGATGATTACTGGCATCCCCATCGATGCTGGCCAATTCACCCCCATTTTTTAGAGGCACTCATGAAAAAGACCATCATCGCCGCCGCGCTTGCCGTGGCAACCATCGCTTCGGCGCATGCCGACACCATCTCCGGCCTGATGAACACCGGCCTCGGCGCCAGCGGCAGCAGCGATCCGAACTACAAGTTGACCGCCGTCAGCAACGACACGCCGGTCGGCACCGTCCCCGTCATTACCAACGACAGCGCCTGGCCGATCAATCCTTGGCTGGCCAATAGTGGCGTGTCGAAATGGATCACGCCGACCGCCAGCCAGGGCCAGAGTTTTGATTCCTGGAGCAACGGCACCTACACCTACACGCTGTCGTTCGACCTGACCGGCTACAACGCCGCCACCGCGTCCTTCGCCGGCCGCCTGGCTGCCGACAACGCCGTCACGGTCAAGCTGAACAACAGCGTCATCTCCAGCGCCACCGGCTTTACCGACTGGACCAGTTTTGGCGCCAACAGCGGTTTCGTCTCCGGCGTGAACAAGCTGGACTTCGTGGTCACCAACTGGCAGCAGAATGGTGGCAATCCGACTGGCCTGCGCGTGGAGTTTGGCGCCTCGAACATCGCCGCCGCCGTGCCGGAACCGGAAACCTACGCCATGCTGCTGGGCGGCCTGGCGCTGATGGGCGCCGTGGCCCGCCGCCGCAAATCAGCCTGAACCGAGTACGTACCCGCGAGTTCACCGCCCTTCGGGGCGGTTTTTTTTTCATGTCGCCGAGCAGTTGACCACCGAGGCCACCCACCTCAGCTTCGTGCTCCGGCAAGCGCGACCTCGACGCGATCCGTGCCTGGCTGGCCGACCAAGCGTCGAGTGCGCCGCTTTGGGCGCTAGCTCCGCACGTCGTCATCCGTCAGCGTGCGCAGGAAGGCGACGATGTCCTGGATTTCCTTCTCGCTCAGCGCCGGCCTGTCGCCGGGACGGCGGTCCATCGGCGCGGTCAATTGGTCGACGTTCCTGCGGTAGGCAACAGGCAAGTCGTCGTAGCGGTCCTTGCCGTACCAGCGCGCCGGCCGGAGGTCGCGCTCGACATAAAAGCGGACGGCGTCGGCCAGGTTGGTGAACACGCCGTTGTGCATGAAGACCCGGCGGGCGGCAACATTGCGCAGGCTCGGCGTTTTGAAGGTGCCGCAGTATTTTTCATCCACGCCAGCCGGGATCTGGCGTTGCGGGCCGCACAGGCCAAGGTCGAAGAAGGCCGGGTCGGCGTTGGCCTTGAGCTTGCGGTTGCGCGGCACGCCGAGATTGGCGAACGAATAGTCGGTGAATAGCGGCGCCGCGCCGTTCGCGCCGGGCGCGGCGGTGTGGCAGGAGGCACAGTTGCCCTTGGCGGGATCGGCGAACAGGGCGAGCCCGCGCTGTTCCTGCGCGCTCAGTTGCGCCTGCCCCCGCAGAATGCGGTCGAACTTGCTGCTGTACGGCGCGAAGCTTGGGTCGTCCAGCTGGAACCGCTCCAGCGCCAGCGTGAGCGCCGCCACTGCCTGGCGGTCATCGGACAGCGTCGTGGCCCCGAAGACGCGCGCAAATTCACCGGCATAGGCGGTGGCGCGCAACTTGGCGGCCAGCGTGGCGTCGTCGCGGTTGGCCATTTCGGCCGGATCGAACAGCGGCGCGCGGGCCTGCTCGTGCAGCGTGTCGAAGCGGCCGTCGCGGGCGAAGCCACCGGTGGGCACGGAGTCGATTTCGATTTCGCGCTCGATCGGGTCGCGTTGGTGTTCCTTGAACCAGCGCGGCGTGCGCGGCAGCACGTAGCGCAACGACGGCACGGCGCGCAGGCCTTCGCGGTCCATGCTGGCGCCGCCCGGCTGCACGGCGCGGCCATCCGGCGGCCCGTAGGCGTGAGCGGGACTGTGGCAGGTGGCGCAGGATTGCTTGCCGGAGGCCGACAGCGTGGCGTCAAAGAAGATCTTGCGGCCAAGCGCGGCCATGGCGGCGCGGTCCGGCGATGCGGCGCTGGCCATTGTCGGCGCTTGCGCCAACGCCGGCGCCGGGGAAGAGGCCGGGGCAGGGACCGTGGCCGTGGCTGGCGCAGGCGCGCGGCCGCAGGCGGACAACGCCAACGCCAGCGTCAGCGACAGCACCAGCGCAATCGGCATCGCGCCGCGGCGCGCAGCGATCAAGGCAACCAGCTTGCTCACAGTCTCATCCTGATGCGCTGCCTGTCAGTTCGTGAAGACGTCGTCGCCGAAGGACGCCAGGCCGGCCTGGTTGGCGTAGCCCAGGTATTCCTTGATCTTGAAGATCTGCTCGATACTCTTCAGCATCGCATAGTGGTTGTAGCCGACGTTGCTCACCGTGCCCGGCTTGATGAACGGCGACAGCAGCACGGCGCCGGTGCGGCCGCCGCCCGGTGCCGGGAAGTTCAGGTCGTACTGCATGCTGGCCGACACGGGGAAAGTCAGCGTCAGCGGGTACTTGACGTTCGGTCCGCTCTGCTGATTGCAGCAGGCTTCGCTGGAGTTGTAGTTGACCACGATGTGCTGCTTGCCTGACGAGTCGACCGTCACCGTCTGCCCCGCCGTCGCGCCGCCCTCGTCGAAGTTGATGATCAGCAGGCCGTCCTGCTTGTACGCCTCGGACGCCAGGATCTTCGGCACCCATACCTTGAGGAACTCGTCAGCTGACTTCAGGCCGCCAGGCTGGCCGTTGATGCAGCCCTTGCCGGCCGCGCCGGTGCCGTCGCCATCGTGACCGTCGTTGCAGACGTTGGGCGTGATGAACACGAAGTTCGGCGTGGTGCTGATCTTGGCCAGGTCGGCGTCCAGCTTGTCCAGCGCCACCACGTTAGCGTTGCAATCCGGCGAATCGATGATCGAATGGAAGTAGACGAAGGGGTTATGGCGGGCGGCATACTGGTCGCCCTTGGGCACGGCAGCGCTCGGCGCCAACTGGTGGTTGGTCTGGTCGGTGGTGCCGATGACCGGATGGCCGCAGGTGGCGCTTTCGCGGGTCGGATCGTTGCCCATGTCTTCCATGTAGCCGCGCCAGGTCAGGCCGGCGGTTTTCAGCTGGTCCGGCAACGTCTTGACCGAGGCCGGGTAGACGCAACCGTCGCCGATCGGCATGCCGTCCGGGCTGGTGCCGGTCTGGACGAAGTCGGCGTACGTGGTGCAGTCGCCGGCGGTGGCCGGCGTCACCGGTTGGCCGCTGATCATGGCGACATAGTTGGTCAGGCTGGCGTGGCCGGTGCCGTAGTACTGCGTCAGCAGCGCGCCCATGCCCGGCAGGGTTTTCTGCAGGTACGGGTTCTGCGTGCTATTGACGAAGGTGTCGTTATAGTCCTTGTTCTCCAGCGTGATGACGAACACGTGCTTGACGCGTTGCGCGCCGACGTCCGGATTGTCGTTGCTGCCACCGCAGGCGGCGACGATGGCGGCCAGCGCGGTCAGCGCGGTCAGGCCCGCCCACTTCAAATGTAATCCCAGTTTCATTGTCGTTTTGGTCCATGAAAAATAAACTGCCGGACACTATAGGAAACATTTATGACGGCGCTGTGACGCTTGCATAAAAAAAGCCGCCCGTAGGCGGCTTTTGCGGCGCGGGCCGGCGTCAGTCCGACGCGTAGATGTTGTTGTCCTTGGTTTCGCCGACGAACAGCGCGCCGATCACCACGGTGATCAGGGCAATCACGATCGGGTACCACAGGCCGTAGTAGATGTCGCCCTTGAACGCCACCAGCGCGAACGAGATGGTCGGCAGCAGGCCGCCGAACCAGCCGTTGCCGATGTGGTACGGCAGCGACATCGAGGTGTAGCGGATGCGGGTCGGGAACATCTCCACCAGCATGGCGGCGATCGGGCCGTACACCATGGTCACGTACAGCACCAGGATGAACAGGATCAGCACCATCATCGGCTTGTTGATCTGCGACTCGTCCGCCTTGGCCGGGTAGCCGGCGGCCTTGACGGCGGCGCCAACTTCCTTCTTCAGCGCCGCTTCGGTGTCCTTGGAGGCTTTGTCGAAGTTCAGGCCGTCGGCCGTCATGACCGCGTTGAACGAGGTGATTTCCTTGTCGCCGACCTTGATCTTGGCCACGCTGCCAGCGGGCGCGTCCTGCGTGGTGTAGTTGACCGAGGCCTTCGACAGCATGCTGGTGGCGATGTCGCACGACGACGGGAATTTCTTCTGGCCGGTCGGGTTGAACTGGAAGTGGCAGGTGGCCGGATCGGCCACCACCACCACCGGCGAATTTTTCAGCGCGGTTTCCAGCTGCGGATTGCCGTAGTGGGTCAGGGCGCCGAACAGCGGGAAGTAGGTCGCCGCCGCCAGGATGCAGCCGCCCAGGATGATCCATTTGCGGCCGATCTTATCCGACAGCATGCCGAAGAAGATGAAGAACGGCGTGGCCAGCGCCAGCGACAGCGCGGTCATCACGTTGGCGCTGGCCAGATCGATCTTCAGCACCTCGGTCATGAAGAACAGCGCGTAGAACTGGCCGGTGTACCACACCACCGCCTGGCCCATGGTCAGGCCAATCAGCGCCAGGATCACCACTTTCAGGTTTTTCCATTGACCGAAGGCTTCGCTCAGCGGCGCCTTCGAGGTCTTGCCCTCGGATTTCATCTTGGCGAAGGCCGGCGATTCATTCATCGACATGCGGATCCACACCGAGATCCCCAGCAGCAGCACCGACACCAGGAACGGCACGCGCCAGCCCCAGGCGTTGAAAGCCTCTTCGCCGACTGCGGTGCGGGTGCCCAGGATCACCATCAGCGACAGGAACAGGCCCATGGTCGCGGTGGTCTGGATCCAGGCGGTGAAGGCGCCGCGCTTGTGCGCCGGCGCGTGTTCGGCCACGTAGGTGGCCGCGCCGCCGTATTCGCCGCCCAGCGCCAGACCCTGCAGAATCCGCAGCGCCACCAGGATGATCGGCGCCGCGATACCGATCGCCGCGTAGCCCGGCAGCAGGCCAACGATAAAGGTGGACGCGCCCATGATCAGGATGGTGATCAGGAAGGTGTATTTACGGCCGACCATGTCGCCCAGCCGGCCGAACACGACGGCGCCGAACGGCCGCACGATGAAGCCGGCCGCAAACGCCAGCAGCGCGAAGATGAAGGTGGTGGTCGGGTCGCCGATGAAGAACTGCTTGGCGATGATCGATGCCAGCGAGCCGTACAGGTAAAAGTCGTACCACTCGAACACGGTGCCGAGCGAGGACGCAAAAATCACCTTGCGTTCTTCGGCCGTGATCGGCGTGGCTTGCTTGGGTAGGTTGCGGCTGTCCGCAGTCCCGGTATTTGCCATGATGTGTCTCCTTTGATTTTTAGGATGTTTTGTCCCCGGCTGAGATAGTTAGTACTTCGTCAGCTTGATCCGAGTGTGGGCGCCTAACCTTACGCGATGCTTGCTCCAAACTTACGCCAAACTTACAAAAATATTTGCGAACGACCGTACTAAAACTGTGCTATTCTGGGTTGCATAACACATACACTATAGGAGACTCTCATGATCGATGCCGTCATTGTTTCTACCGCCCGCACGGGTCTGGCGAAATCCTGGAAAGGCGCGTTCAACATGACGCACGGCGCCACGCTGGGCGGTCACGTCCTGCAAGCCGCCATCCAGCGCGCCCAGCTGGAGTCCGGCGAGGTGGAGGACGTGCTGGCCGGCTGTGCCAACCCGGAGGGCGCCACCGGCGGCAACATCGCGCGCCAGATCGCTCTCCGCGCCGGCTGCCCGGTGACCACCGCCGGCGTCACCATCAACCGCTTCTGCTCGTCCGGCCTGCAGACCATCGCCATGGCGGCGCAGCGCATCATCGCTGGCGAGGGCGACATTTTCGCGGCCGGCGGCGTCGAGTCGATCTCCTGCGTGCAGCAGGAAATGAATATGCACATGTACAAGGAAGTCTGGCTGTCGAAAAACAAGCCGGAAATCTACTGGCCAATGCTGCAAACCGCCGAAACCGTGGCCAAGCGCTACGACATCAGCCGCGAGCGCCAGGATGAATACGGCGTGCAGAGCCAGCAGCGCGCCGCCGCCGCCCAGGCCGCCGGCCTGTTCGACGCCGAAATCGTCCCGATGACCACCGTGATGGGTGTGGCCGACAAGGCCAGCGGGCAACTGCTGTCGCGCGAAGTAACCATTTCCGCCGACGAAGGCATCCGCGCCGACACCACCTACGAGGGCGTGTCCAAGATCCGCACCGCGATGCCGGGCGGCGTCATCAGCGCTGGCAACGCCAGCCAGTTCTCCGATGGCGCCTCGATGGCCATCGTCATGAACGCCCAGACCGCCGCCGCCAAGGGCTTGCAGCCGCTGGGCGTGTTCCGCGGCTTTGCCGTGGCCGGCTGCGAGCCGGACGAGATGGGCATCGGCCCGGTGTTCGCCGTGCCCAAGCTGCTGAAGAAGGCCGGCCTGAAGGTCGAGGATATCGGCCTGTGGGAACTGAACGAGGCGTTTGCCGTGCAGGTGCTGTACTGCGCGGACAAGCTGGGCATTCCGATGGACCGCCTCAACGTCAACGGCGGCGCCATCGCGGTCGGTCACCCGTACGGCGTGTCGGGCGCGCGCCTGGTCGGCCATGCGCTGATCGAGGGCAAGCGCCGCGGCGTCAAATACGTGGTGGTCACCATGTGCATCGGTGGCGGCCAGGGAGCGGCGGGCCTGTTCGAAGTGGTGTAAGCGCCATGCGCTCGACCATTCTGTCGCGCCGCGACTTGTCCTTCATGTTGTACGAATGGCTGGAGGCGGAAGCGTTGACGCGCCGTGCCCGCTTCGAGGACCACAACCGCGAAACCTTCGACGCCGCGCTCGACACCGCCGAGCGGCTGGCCACCGACCTGTTCGCCACGCACAACAAGAAGGCCGACAGCAACGAGCCGCAGGTGGTGGACGGCAAGGTGCGCATCATCCCCGAGGTCAAGGCGGCGCTGGAGGCGTTCTCGCTGGCCGGCCTGATGGCCGCCGGGCAGGACTACGACCGTGGCGGCATGCAGCTGCCGGTGGTGGTCGAGAAGGCGCTGGCGGCCTATTTCACGGCCGCCAACGTCAGCACCTCGGCCTACACCTTCCTGACAATGAGCAACGCCAACACCTTGCTCAAGTGCGCCTCGCCGGACCAGATCGAGCGCTTCGTCAACCCGATGCTGGCCGGACGCTTCTTTGGCACCATGTGCCTGTCCGAGCCGCAGGCCGGCTCCAGCCTGTCGGACATCACCACGCGCGCGGTGCCGGACGGCGACGGCCAGTACCGCCTCACCGGCAACAAGATGTGGATTTCCGCCGGCGAGCACGAGCTGGCGGAAAACATCATCCACCTGGTGCTGGCCAAGATTCCCGGCGAGGATGGCAAGCTGATCCCTGGCGTCAAAGGCATTTCGCTGTTCATCGTGCCCAAGTTCCTGGTCAACGCGGATGGCAGCCTGGGCGCGCGCAACGACGTCACGCTGGCCGGGCTCAACCACAAGATGGGCAATCGCGGCACCACCAACTGCCTGCTCAACTTTGGCGAGCAGGGCGGCGCCATCGGCTACCTGGTCGGCAAGCCGCACCACGGGCTGGCCAATATGTTCCACATGATGAACGAGGCGCGCATCGGCGTCGGCCTGGGCGCGGCGGTGCTGGGCTACACCGGCTACCTGCATGCGCTGGACTATGCGCGCAACCGTCCGCAAGGCCGTCACCCGGCGCAGAAGGACGCGTCGCAGCCGCAACTGCCGATCATCCAGCACACCGACGTCAAGCGCATGCTGCTGGCGCAGAAGGCGTACGTGGAGGGCGGGCTGGGACTGGTGCTGTACAGCGCCCGCCTGGTCGACGAGCAGAACACGGCCGAGGCGCCGGAGGCGCGCGAACACGCGGCGCGGCTGCTGGATTTCCTGACGCCGATCACCAAGTCGTGGCCGTCGCAGTGGTGCGTGGAGGCCAACAGCCTGGCCATCCAGGTACACGGCGGCTACGGCTACACGCGCGAGTACAATGTCGAGCAGTTTTATCGCGACAACCGGCTGAACGCCATCCACGAGGGCACGCACGGCATCCACGGGCTGGACCTGCTGGGCCGCAAGGTCACGCTGCAGGACGGCGCGTTGTTCCGCGCCTTTGGCAGCGAGTTGCGCAAGACCGTGCGCAAGGTGCGCGGCAGCGTCGGCGCGCCGGATGCGTTTGGTCCGGGCCTGGCCACCATCAGCGTCGCGCTGCTGGCGCATGCCGATGCGCTGGAGCAGGCGTGGCAGGGCGTGGAACAAGTGACGCAGAAGCTGTATGCTGTCGGCGATTTGAACAAGACGCTGGCCAACGCCAGCCTGTATCTGGAAGCGGTCGGCCATGTGGTGGTCGCCTGGATCTGGCTGCAGCAGGGCTTGCTGGCGGCGGCCTCGCTGGCCGGCGGCGATACCGATTTTTACCGCGGCAAGCTGCAGGCCTGCCGGTATTTCTTCCAGTGGGAGTTGCCGAAAGTGGGGCCGCAGCTGGATTTGCTGGCCAGCATAGACACCACCACGCTTGATATGCAGGACGCGTGGTTTTAAAGCTCAGCATGGGCCCCGGCGTTCGCCACGTCAACCCCGTCGTTCCGGCGCAGGCCGGAACCCATAGAGCAGATGCTCAGCACGGACCCCGGCTTTCGCCGGCGACGCTGGGCAAGAAAGGAGACTTTGATGCGCACTACCCAAGAACTGTTTTCGCTGGCCGGCAAGACCGCGCTGGTCACCGGCGGCTCGCGCGGCCTCGGCTTGCAGATGGCGCTGGCGCTGGGCGAGCAGGGCGCCACGGTCGTGATCTCGGCCCGCAAGCAGGCCGAACTGGATGAAGCGGTCGGCTTCCTGACCCAGCGCGGCATCACCGCCCACGCTGTCGCCGCCGACCTGTCGCAGGACGCGCAGGCCGAGGCGCTGGTGGACGCTGCCATCGGCCACCTCGGCCACATCGACATCCTCATCAACAACGCCGGCGCCAGCTGGGGCGCGCCGGCCGAAGACCACCCGATCGAAGCCTGGGACAAGGTGATGGACCTGAACATCCGTAGCATCTTCGTGGTGTCGCAACTGGTGGGCAAGCGCTCGATGATCCCGCGCCAGTCGGGCCGCATCATCAACATCGCCTCGATCGCCGGCCTGGCCGGCAACCCGCCGGGCACCATGCAGACCATCGCCTACAACACCTCGAAAGGCGCGCTGGTCAACTTCACCCGCACGTTGGCCGGCGAGTGGGGCCGCTTCGGCATCACCGTCAACGCGCTGGCGCCCGGCTTCTTCCCGTCCAAGATGACCAAGGGCCTGCTGTCAGCCATGGGCGACCAGCTGACCGGCCACGCCCCGCTGAACCGCCTCGGCGACGACGAGGACCTGAAGGGCGCCACCGTGCTGTTCGCGTCCGACGCGGGCAAGCACATCACCGGCCAGATCCTGGCGGTGGACGGGGGCGTGTCGGCGGTATGAGCATCCCCCAGACTTACCAGCGCATCGTATTGGCCGAGCGGCCGCGCGGCCCGGTCAAGCCGGAGAACTTCCGCCTGGAGACCGTGGCCGTGCCGCAACTGGCCGACGGCGAAGTGCTGATTCGCAACCACTACCTGTCGCTGGACCCGTATATGCGTGGCCGCATGAGCGCGGCCAAGAGCTACGCCAGTTCGCAGCCGCTCAACGAGACCATGATCGGCGGCACCGTCGGCCAGGTGGTGGCCTCGCGCAACGCTTTCTTCCAGGTCGGCGACTACGTCAACGGCATGCTGGGCTGGGCCGAGATGGGCGTATCGGACGGCGTGCTGCTGCGCAAGCTCGATACCACGCGCATCCCGCTGTCGGCCTTTCTTGGCGTGGTCGGCATGCCCGGCATGGCCGCATGGTACGGCTTCAACCAGATCATGGAGGCGGCGGCCGGCGAGACAGTGGTGGTGTCGGCCGCCAGCGGCGCGGTCGGCAGCGTGGTCGGCCAGCTGGCGCGGTTGCGCGGCTGCCGCGTGGTCGGCATCGCCGGCGGGCCGCAGAAGTGCGCCTACGTGGTCCATGAACTGGGCTTCGACGCCTGCGTCGACTACAAGGCCGGCAACCTGGAGGCCGACCTGGCCGCCGCCACGCCGGACGGCATCGACGCCATTTTCGAAAATGTCGGCGGCGCCTGCCTGGACGCGGCGCTGGCGCGCACCAACGCCTTCGCCCGCATCGCGCTGTGCGGCCTGATCGCCGGCTACAACGGCGCCGAGCTGCCGATCAAGAACGCGCGGGCGCTGTTGCTGAACCGTCTGACCGTGCGCGGCTTCATCGTCACCGAGCACATGGAATTCTGGCAGCACGGCTTGCAGGAACTGGCCGTGCTGGTCGCCAATCGTCAAATCAAATACCGCGAATCGGTGGCGGACGGCCTGGCCGCCGCGCCGGAAGCGTTCATGGGCCTGCTGCAAGGGCGTAATTTTGGCAAACAACTGGTGAAGCTGATATGAAAACATTCCGTGACAAAGTGGCCGTCATCACCGGCGGCGCAAGTGGGCTGGGGCGGCAATTCGCCAACGTCGCCGCGCGCGAGGGCATGAAGCTGGTGCTGGCCGACGTGCAGGCCGACGCGCTGGAGCAGGCCGCCACCGAGCTGCGCGCACAGGGCGCCAGCGTGGTCGCGCGGCTGTGCGATGTGCGCAAGGGCGAGCAGGTGCAGGCGCTGGCCGATGCCGCCGTGGCCGAATATGGCGTGGTGCATCTGGTGTTCAACAACGCCGGCGTCGGCTCGGCCGGCCTGATCTGGGAAAACACCGAGGCCGACTGGGAATGGGTGATGGGCGTCAACGTCTGGGGCGTGATCCATGGCGTGCGCATCTTCACCAGGCTGATGCTGGACGCCGCCGCGCGCGACCCGTCGTTCGAAGGCCACATCGTCAACACCGCCTCGATGGCCGGGCTGCTAAACGCGCCGGCGATGGGCGTCTACAACGTCTCCAAGCATGCGGTGGTGTCGCTGTCGGAAACCCTGTACCACGACCTGCAACTGGTGGGCGCGCCGATCGGCGCCTCGGTGCTGTGCCCGTACTTTGTGCCGACCGGCATCAGCCAGTCGCACCGCAACCGGCCGGACGACGTGCGCATGAGCGCCGCGCCCACCGCCAGCCAGATGGCGGCCCAGTTCATGACCGACAAGGCGGTGTCGTCCGGCAAGGTGTCGGCCGGCGAGGTGGCGGAGATCACGTTCCAGGCCATCGCCGATGGCAAGTTCTACATTTACTCGCATCCGGACGCGCTGGCCGGCGTGCGGCTCAACCTGGAAAGCGTGGTGGCCGGCACCAATCCGCCCGATCCGTACGCCGCCACGCCGCAGATCCGCGAGCTGTTGCGCGCCAAGATACAGGGTGCTTCCAAGCCGGTGGGGTGACGTGCGACAATCGTATTTTGGTCAGAAGGAAATACGATGAGCAAGTTCCAAATCAAACTGGGAGACTGGGGCACGTTGAGCGCCGACGCCAAGGCCATCCGTACCGAAGTCTTTGTCGAGGAGCAGGGCGTTCCGGCCGAGCTGGAGATGGACAACATGGACGCGCTGTGCCTGCACGCGGTGGCCTACGATGACGAGGGCACGCCGATCGGCACCGGCCGCCTGCTGCCGGACGGCCACATCGGCCGCATGGCGGTGCGCAAGATCGCGCGCGGCAGCGGCGTCGGCGGCGAGCTGCTGCAGGCGCTGATGGCGCAGGCCCGCGCCCGTGGCGACGCGCTGGTGGCGCTGAGCGCGCAGACGCACGCGGCGCCGTTCTACGAGCGTCACGGCTTTGCCATCGAGGGCGAGGAGTTTTACGAGGCAGGCATCGCCCACATCAATATGCAGCGCAGCTTCAAATAAGCCGGGCCAGGCGGGCCAGCGGCGCGGCCAGGTCGATGTCGGGCAGCCGGCCCTCGTGCAGGTCGGCGATCATGCGGGCGCTGAGGCACAGGCGCAGCGCGCCGCCCGCCACCGGCTGGCCGAGCTGATAGCGGCCGGCGCTATCACCATCGCTGGCCGGCCGCTGCAACTCAAGATAGACGCGGCGCGCCTCGCTGCTGTCCAACACGCGGCCATCGGCGCCGCGCAGCGTGAACGGGAAGATGGTTTGCATGCCATCCCAGCCCGCCGGCCCCAATGCCGAGCGGTCGATGGCGGGCACCGGCAGCGGCGCCAACGCCGGATGCCGCGCCAGGCCATCTGCCACCGCGTCGGCAAAACGCGTCGTCCACCGCAGGCGCGCCGCCTGCGGCACGGCCGCGTAGCGCTCCATCTCGGTCAACGCCGCTTCCCAGCGCAACAGCAGGCCAAAGTTGCTGTGGCTGGTGGCGGCGTCGACCGCGCTGGCCGCCATCGCGCGCGGCAGCAGCAGGGCGCCGCTGAAGGTGGGGCCGGTCATGAACTTGGAACCGGTCAGCGCCAGCATGTAGCCCTGTGCCAGGTAGGCGCGCACTGTGCCCGGGTCGATGCGGAACTGGCACGCATCCACCATCACGTCCAGATGGTCCGGCCAGCGCGCCCGCAGCGCCTGGACCGACGCGATGGAGGGCGCGATCAGGCCCGTCTTGCTGACATCGGTGAGCACCAGCAGCACGCGCTGTCCGCGCTCCGCGGCCGCGTCGACGATGGCGGCATAGTCGGCATCGACCTTGGCCGGGTCGCGCAGGCTGCCGTCCGCGTGCCGCACCGCCACCTGGTACGGCGCGCCCTGACGCGGGCCGAGCAGGGCCAGCGGCACACCGCTGCCGGTTTCCGCGCCGTCGATCATCACGGTGCACTGCGGCTGGCGCAGATTGACGGCCAGCGTGAACAGATCGGTGCCGGATGGCGCCAGCAGCGGCAGCGGGCTGTCGTCGCCGGCGCAGCCGCAATACGCCAACAAACGTTGTCGCACGGCGGCCAGCGCGCGCCGGTACACCACCAGCGCCGGCTGCGAGCGCAGCGCCAGCGCGCACCGCTCGCGCAGCGCGTCGGCGGCGTGATAGGCATACGGGGAAATGGGCGACGCGGTGGCCGATCCCAGCGCCACCAGATCGGGCTCCGGTGTTGGCTGGCAGCCGTAGCGGGAGCGGCCGCTGGCCGCATCCAGTGTCAATCTGTCATCGCCGCCGGCAACCAGCAACTCGGCGGTGGGAGGCAGCTGGCGCAGATCGGCGGCGTGGTTGATCAAGTTGGAGTACTATGCCTTGCTATCGATGAGCAGGCCCTTCATGCTGTTGAGATTCTTGGCGATTTCCAGCGACTCTTCCGATGGAAGCTGCCGCAACACCTGCTTGGTCTGGGTATCGATGACCTTCACCACCGGCAGGCCGCTGTTGTCGTCGATGCTGAACTCTACCTGACTATTGTTTTCGAGGAAACGATTTATCGCGTCAACCGACTTTTTTAACTCAGATTTACTCGGCAGCGCCGCCGCCGGATCAACTTTAGCGGCGACAATAGCCTGTGCGGCATCCGCGCCCCCGCTTCGGTCCAAGGCAGGCGCAGGCAACACCGCCCACGCAGCGGTGGAGGTGGGTAGCGTATCCAGACGGTTAATGCTGCTCGTATCCATAAGTGGTTTTTCCTTGGGCAAACTACGCCGTTACTGGTATTAACGGCAGGCCTGAACAAAAATTGAGTCACATGGCAAAAAAAACGCAAGAAAATTTCGCCGGACCGCTGGATCCGGCCGATTGGCAGGCCTTCCGCGCCCAGGGCCATCGCATGCTGGACGACATGATCGATTATCTGCAGAACCTGCGCCAGCGCCCGGTCTGGCAGCCGGTGCCGCAGGAGGCCCGCGCCGCCTTCCACGCGCCGCTGCCGGCCCGGGGCAGCGAACTGGCCGAGGTCCACCAACAGTTCATGGAACATATACTTCCTTATACGATAGGCAACATTCATCCCGGCTTCTTCGGCTGGGTGCAGGGCGGCGGCACGCCGGTCGGCATGCTGGCCGAAATGCTGGCCGCCGGCCTCAACGCCAACTGCGGCGGGCGCGACCAGATTCCGGTGGAAGTCGAGCGGCAGATCACGCGCTGGATGGCCGAGCTGTTCGGTTTCCCGGCGTCGTCCTCCGGCCTGTTTGTCACCGGCAGTTCGCTGGCCAATATGATCGCCGTGCTGGTGGCCCGCTACCGCGCGCTGGGCCGGGAAGTGCGCAGCCACGGCATTCCACCCAAGCGGCAACTGGTGGCCTACGCCTCGGCCGGCGCGCACGGCTGCATCGCCCAGGCCATGGATCTGGCCGGCCTCGGCAGCGCCCACCTGCGCAGGATCCCGATGAACGCTGCCTTCCAGATGGATATCGCGGCGCTGGAAAGCGCCATCGCCGCCGACCGCCAGGCCGGCCTGCAGCCCTTCTTCGTGGCCGGGACGGCCGGCACGGTCGACGTTGGCGCCATCGACGCGCTGCCGCAACTGGCCGCCATTGCCGAGCGCAACGGCCTGTGGTTCCACGTCGATGGCGCCTATGGCGCGCTGGCGGCGCTGTCGCCCGAACTGCGCCCGCTGCTGGCAGGCATCGAGCTGGCCGACTCCATCGCCTGCGACTTTCACAAATGGGGCCAGGTGCCGTATGACGCCGGCTTCATCCTGGTGCGCGACGCCGGTCTGCACCTTGAAACCTTTGCCAGCCGCGACACCTACCTGCGCCGCGACGCCCGTGGCATGGCGGCCAATTCGCCGTGGCCGTGCGATTTCGGCCCCGACCTGTCGCGCGGCTTCCGCGCGCTGAAAACCTGGTTCACCTTCCAGGTATTCGGCGCCGAGCGCATCGGCCAGGTGATTTATGAAACCTGCCTGCTGGCGCGCTACCTGGAGGAGCGGGTCAAGGCGCAGCCGGAGCTGGAACTGCTGGCGCCGGTGGCGCTGAACATCGTCTGCTTCCGCCACCGCGCGCCGGGCCACGCCGACGCCGATGCCTTCAATGCCGCGCTGATCGCCGACCTGCAGGAGTCCGGCATTGCCGCTCCCTCCGCTACCACGGTACGCGGTCACTTGACGATCCGCACGGCCATCGTCAACCACCGCACCGGCCAACAAGATATCGACGCGCTGCTGAACGCAGTGCTGACGCTGGGCGCCGCGCGCCTGGCTGCCTCTCACCTGGAGTCCGCATGACCTTTGATGCAAGCACGATCGGCCAGCACAACGCGCCGCTCATCGGCGTGGCGCCGTTGATGCGCCGCGCCTTCGCCGGCGAAGACCTGTCGCCGATCGGCCAGGCGCTGTTGCAGCGCGCCCA
This sequence comes from Duganella sp. 1224, assembly GCF_013408245.1. Taxonomy (GTDB): domain Bacteria; phylum Pseudomonadota; class Gammaproteobacteria; order Burkholderiales; family Burkholderiaceae_D; genus Rugamonas. Next base: position 1,531,636 of record NZ_JACBYS010000001.1, on the reverse strand, counting down.
GACCTATCCGAACGACGCCAACGCCTACATGGATTTTTCCACCGTGCTACAGCTCACCGGCAACCGCGATGACGCGCTGGCGGTGCAGTCCGAGGCCATCATGCTGCAGCCGCGCTACACCATCCCGGCCGCCAAGCCGGGCGGCCCCACGCTGCTGGTGCTGATGGGGCCGGGCGACCTGATGGCCAACACGCCGGTCGAATTCCTGGTCGAAGACAGCGACGTCACGCTGGAACTGCTGTATCTGCGCGCCGATGAAGATTTTCCCGAGGAGGTGCCGGACCATGACGTGATGCTGGTCGGCGTGGCCGAGTCGGAAGCCAACCAGCCGCTGCTGGCGCGGCTGATCGAATACACCGCCAACTGGCCGCGTCCGGTGCTGAACCGGCCGCAGCAGATCCGCATGACTTCGCGCGACGGCCTCAGCGCTGCGCTGCGCGGCTTGCCGCAGGTGGAAATGCCGTTGTCGGTCCGCACCACGCTGGGCGCGCTGAAGGCGGTGGCAGCCGGCACGCAGCCGATCGAAAGCTTGCTGCCGGACGGCGGCTTTCCGATCATCGTGCGTCCGCTCGGCTCGCACGCCGGCACCAACCTGGAGAAGATCGACACGCCGGCCGCGCTCGGGGCCTACCTGGACAAGGTGGCCGGGCCGCAGTTCTACATCTCGCGCTTTGTCGACTACCGCAGCGCCGACGGCATGTTTCGCAAATACCGCGTGGCGCTGATCGACGGCGTGCCGTATATCTGCCACTACGCGATTTCGCAGAACTGGATGATCCACTACCTGAACGCCGGCATGACCGAAAGCGCCGACAAGCGCGCCGAGGAGGCGGCGGAAATGGCGCGTTTCGAGCAGGGTTTCGCGGTCCGCCACCAGGCCGCGCTGGCGGCGATTTATGCGCGCCTGGGCATGGAATACCTCGGCATCGACTGCGGCGAAATGCCCAACGGCGACCTGCTGATCTTCGAAGCCGACAACGCCATGATCGTCCACGCGATGGACCCGGAAGACATGTTCCCCTACAAGGCTCCGGCCATGCGCAAGGTGTTCACCGCCTTCCGCCAGTTGCTGGCGAAGTCAGTGGGTTGAGGACGAAAACACGTGCATGACGATGACGCCCGCGGCGATCAGTGTATCAGCACCTCGTGCAGGGTGGCGGGGGCGTTGGCGTAGAGCTTGACGACGGTGGAGGTGCGGGTGCCGTAGCCGGGGCTTTCGATGCGGACGGCGGACAGCACGCGTTCCAGCTCCAGCGGCACGCCGGTTTCCGGCAGACGCAGGTCGGGCGCTTGCGTGGTGTCGGACAGCATCTCGAAGAAGGCTTCCTCCGGCGCCCCCAGGCACAGCAGGCTGGCGAACTGGGCTTTGGTCTTCAGCACTTTCGGCCACGGCGCATCCAGCAGCGCGTTCGACAGCCCGTAGATGCCGGGCTCCAGCGGCTGGCCGTTGCGCGGGTCGCCGTCGCCCTTGTTGGAGTACCAGATTAGCGTGTCGCGGTCGCCCAGGATCAGGTTGAAACCGTTGTAGCGGCCGGCCGTGGGGCGGATCGTGGCCACATACTCCTGCGGTGTCATATTGCCGGCCAGGTAGTCGGCGACCAGGTGGCCGCGTGACGGCGCATCGTCCTTGTGCGCGGACGGCGCGCGGATGTTGGTGATGGCGGCGAAGCGCGACGGCCCGCCGTCGGCGCCGGGCTGGGTGATGCCCATCCAGCTGCCGCCAGCCTGCAGGTCGCGGCCGGCGTAGACCTGCGGATGCTCGGGCCACGGCGCGGCTGGCGCGGTGGCGCGCTGATAGAACTCATCGCGGTTGGCGGCGGCGATCAGCGGCACCGCCGGCACCACCTGCCAGGCAAAGACGATCAGGCACATGGGACGACGTCCATAAAGACTTCGGTGTGGCGCAGGCCGGTGGTGTACTGGTCCACGCCGGCCGCCGCCACCGCCTCGCGCAATGCCGCCGCAAAGGTGTCGGACACCGCCGGATAGACTTCCATCCAGGTCTGCACCCCATCCTTGCTGTCCGGACGGCGCTTCAATTGGCACGCAACGCCGTGACGTTGCGCCAGCGCCGCCTGCATCGGGACGAGTGCCGCCAGCAAGGACGCCGCGTCGCTGTCCTTGACCTTGTAGTAGATGTAGAGATCCATGCTAGAGATCGAGCGCTTCCAGCACATAGGGCATGGCCAGGAAGCTCAGCGGCGTACCTTGCGCCGAGCCCAGCCGCACAGAAGCCGACTCGATGGCCGCCAGCTTCATTTCCACCAGCGCGTCGACGCCGCCCTGGCCGTTGGGCGCGGCGTTGACGATCATGCCGCACGGCTGCTCGGGATCGGCCGTGGCAAACACTTCCTGTCCGGCCGCCACCGCTGGGTCGGGTATGCTGACCAGCGTGGTGCGGCGCTTGAGCTTGCCCAGATACTGGCTGCGGGCGACGATTTCCTGCCCCGGGTAGCAGCCTTTCTTGAAGTTGACGCCGCCCAGCAGCTCGTAATTGACCATCTGCGGCACGAACTGCTCCTGCGTGGCCTTGCCGATGTGCGCCACGCCGGCGTGGATTTCGGACAGCTGCCAGGCGTCGTTGCCGCCCACGCTGAGCTTGGCGGCCAGTTCCGGCGCCACGTTCTGGGCCGTCTCGGCCGACATCAGCCACTGGTAGCGCGGCGCGCCGAACACGTCGGCCACGCGGATCAGCGTGCCCAGCGGGTGATCCAGCTTGGCGTAGGGCTTGGCGGGCAGGGCGTCGAACCAGGTCTGCAGCGTGGCTTCGGCCAGGCCGCCGCCCAGGCCCAGCACCACCTGGTGGGCCGGCAGCTCGGTGGCGTCGCTGAGCTTGGTCTTGGCGCGCAGCACGAACATCGACAGGCGTTTCTGGATGGCCGGCTGGATGTCGCGCGCCACTTGCAGGAAGATGGTAGAGGCGTTGCGCCACATCAGGAACGAAGCCAGCAGGCGGCCTTTCGGCGAGCAGTAGCCGGCCAGGCGGGCCTCGTTCTGGCCCAGGTGTTCGACGTCGTTGGTCAGCTGCGCATGCAGGAAGCTGGCCGATTCCTCGCCGTCCAGCGCGATCAGGCCGAGGTCGGTGATCGGCGCGACAAAACCGACCGCCAGTTGCGTCGTGCTCAGCGGAACCGCTGGCGGCGTTAAAAGTTCATTCCAGGAAGCCATAATTTTCAATCTTTTGACGGTGAAAGCATTATCATTACGGGCTCATTATAGTGATGTCGCGCGGAACGCGTCAGATGCCACGCAAAACGCGCTGGCGGACAGCGCCAGGAACTGGCAAGCTGTGCGACTTGACTCAACAAGACTGCTTTCATAATGGCTTTTATCAAAAAAATAATTAGTCTGTGCATCGTGCTGGCCATCGCCGGCGGCGGTTATTTCATGTACTGGTCGCAGAACCCGATCATCCCGGCCGACGCCGAGGCCATCGACTTCACCATCACGCCCGGCAGCGGCGCCCACGCGGCCGGCCAGCAGATCGCCGAGGCCGGCGTGCCGATCCAGCCGCTGCTGTTCAACCTGCTGGCGCGCGCGACCGGCAAGAGCAGCAAGCTGAAAGCCGGTTCCTACGAGCTCAAGCCCGGCTCGACGCCGCTGCGCCTGATCGACCAGCTGGCGCGCGGCGAGTTCGCGCAGGAGCAGCTGACCATCATCGAGGGCTGGACCTTCCGCCAGATGCGGGCCGCCATCGCCGCCCACAAGGGGCTCAAGCACGACACCGTGGCCATGTCCGACGCCGAGCTGATGCAGGCGCTGGCGTCCGACTACAAGGACGCCGAAGGGCTGTTCTTCCCGGACACCTATCTGTTCGCCAAGGGTTCCAGCGACCTGCAGATCTACAAGCAGGCGCATGCGATGATGCTGACCCGCCTGGCCGACGCCTGGGCCAAGCGCGATCCGTCGCTGCCATACCGCACCCCGTACGAGGCGCTGACCATGGCCTCCATCGTCGAAAAGGAAACCGGGCAAAAGTCCGAGCGCGCCATGATCGCCGGCGTGTTCGTCAACCGCCTGAAGCTCGGCATGCTGCTGCAGACCGACCCGACCGTGATCTACGGCATGGGCAGCAAGTACGACGGCAAAATCCGCAAGAAGGACCTGGAAACCGACACCCCGTACAATACCTACACGCGCGCCGGCCTGCCGCCGACGCCGATCGCGCTGCCGGGCGTGCAGTCGCTGATGGCGGCGCTGTCGCCGGCCAAGACCGCCGCGCTGTATTTCGTCTCCAAGGGCAACGGCACCAGCCAGTTCTCGGACAACCTGAACGACCATAATCGCGCAGTCAACCAGTATCAACGATAACACTACATGGGTAAATTCATCACCTTCGAAGGCATCGATGGCGCCGGCAAGTCGACGCACATCGCCTTCGTCGCCGACTACATCCGCCAGCGCGGCATCGAGCTGGTCAGCTCGCGCGAGCCGGGCGGCACGCCGCTGGGCGAACAGTTGCGCCAACTCGTGCTGCACGAAAAAATGCACATCGAAACCGAGGCGCTGCTGGTGTTCGCCAGCCGCCGCGAGCACATTGCGCAAGTGATCCAGCCGGCGCTGGCACGCGGCGCCTGCGTCATTTCCGACCGCTTCACCGATTCCAGCTTCGCCTACCAGGGCGGCGGCCGCGGCATGAGCCTGGCCAGGCTGGAGGCGCTGGAGCAGTGGGTCCACCCGCAGCTGCAGCCCGACCTGACGCTGCTGTTCGACGTGCCGCTGGACGTGGCGCGCGCCCGGCTCGACGCCACCCGCGAGCTGGACAAGTTCGAGCAGGAAAAGGCCGACTTCTTTGCCGCCACCCGCGCCGAATACCTGCGCCGCGCGGCCCAGTTCCCGCAACGCTTCCGCGTGATCGACTCGACGCAAAGCATCGCCGCGATCCAGCAGCAGCTGGCCGCCATCCTCGACGCGTTCTTTTGACTTAAAATACTGAGTAATGAGCAATTCCATCTACCCGTGGCAGGAATCGTCGTGGCAGCAGCTGCAAACGCTGCGCCAGCGCATGCCGCACGCCATCTTGTTCCATGGCGCCGCCGGGATAGGCAAGGCCGATTTCATCGAGCAATTCGCCCAAGGCCTGCTATGCGAGGACGTGCGGCCGGACGGCCATGCCTGCGGCGCGTGCGCGTCCTGCGGCTGGTTCTCGCAGCAAAACCACCCGGACTACCGCCGCATCCGGCCCGAGGCCATGGAGGACGAGCCGGCGGCCGAGGGCGAGGAGGGCGAGGGCGAAGTCAAGAAGGCCGCCAAGTCGAAGACGCCGTCCAAGGAAATCAAGATCGAACAGATCCGCTCGCTGGCGGATTTCATGAACATCTCGACCCACCGCCAGGGCTTGCGCGTGGTGGTGCTGTACCCGGCCGAGGCGCTCAACATGCCGGCCTCCAACGCGCTGCTGAAAACGCTGGAAGAGCCGCCGCCGGGCACGGTGTTCCTGCTGGCCTCGAACAGCCTGGACCGCCTGCTGCCGACCATCCTGTCGCGCTGCCGCAAGTTTGCCCTGCCGATGCCGAACCATGCCGAAGCGCTGGCCTGGCTCAAGGCGCAGGGCGTGGCCGACGCCGACAGCTGGTTGCGCGAGCAGGGCGGCGCGCCGCTGGCGGCGCTGGAGCAGGCCGAGTCCGGCAGCCGCGAGGATCTGGAAACGCTGCTGCAACTGCTGGCCCACCCGAGCGTCGAAGGCGCGCTCAAGGTTGCCGACAAGTTGCAGAAAGTGCCATTGGGCGGCCCGTCGTCCTGGTTGCAGCGCTGGCTTTACGATGTGTTTTCGTACAAACTGGCGGGTAACATCCGGTATTATCCGCGTTACCAGAAAGAGCTGGCCAGCCTGGCCGACAAGATCCACGTCAGCCGCCTGCTGGCCGCGATCAAGGGCGCCAACGAGCGCCGCGCCACGGCCGATCACCCGCTGTCGCCCAAGCTGTTCCTGGAAGAGATGCTGCTTGAGTACGCCAACTGCTGTAGCTGAAAGGTAAGGAATGTCCGCTGCCAGCCCACTTGACCCGAACACCGTGCCGATGGCGCCACGGCCGACGGTGCTATCGCTGGCCATCAAGGAAAAGGCCGCGCTGTACGCGGCCTACATGCCTTTCCTGAAAAACGGCGGCATGTTCGTGCCGACGCAAAAGCCGTACAAGCTGGGCGACGAGATTTACCTGATCCTGGCGCTGATGGACGATCCCAACAAATACCCGATCGCCGGCAAGGTCGCCTGGATCACGCCGCCCGGCGCGCACAACAACAAGGCGCAGGGCATCGGCGTGCATTTCCCCGATGACGAGAGCGGCCAGCGCGCGCGCCTGCGGATCGAGGAAATCCTCGGCGCCGCGCTGCGCTCGTCACGCGCGACTCACACCTTGTAGCGGATTGGCCGGCTGTCGACGTCGAACACCGACGCGCGGCCGCCGGACAGCACCATGCTGAATGGCGTGCTGTCGTTGAGGCCGCCGCGCGAGCTGGCATACAGGTGGCTGAAGTCGCCAAAGCCGTGGTCGTGCGGCTGGCTGGCGTAGGCGTCCACCTCCAGCTCGTCCACCCGTTCTTGCAGCCGCGCCACCGTCTGGCGCAGGGCTTCCAGTTCGCGCTCCTTTTCCTGCATCGCCTGCTGGTGCTCGGCGTACAGCGCGCGGTAGCGGCGCTCGGCGTCCTCGTGCAGCTGGTTGGCCAGCTGTTCGATCATGCCTTGCAGGCTGCGCGCCGTGTCCTCGCGCTTGGTGCCGGGCAGGTTGTCCTCATCGCCCAGTTCCTTCAGGTAGCGGTGGATGGTGGACTTGGAGCCGGTGCCCAGCGCGGCGCGCACCGCGTCCACCGACGGGTAGCGGCCCTCGGCCAGCAACTGGTCGCGGCAGGCCTTGACTTCCGACTTGGTTAAGCCGATGCGTGCCATTGGTGCCTCCTCACGAGCTGGCCTGGCCGACCAGGTCGCGGTGCTGCGCGCGGTTCAGGCGCGGATGCACCACCGGTATGGTCAGCATGGTGCTGCCCACCGCCATCAGCAGCAGCGCGGTGAAGGTTTCGCTGGTGATGATCTGCTTGTCCAGCAGGATGTTGGCGAAGATGATTTCGATCAGGCCCTTGGTTTGCAGCAGCCAGCCGATGATCGACGCCTCGCCGCTTTTCCATTTGAGCAGCCTGCCGGCGATGTGGGCGCCGGCCAGCTTGCCGCCGACCGACGCCAGCAGCAGCAGCCCGGCCACGAAGAACACCGAGTAGCCGCCCAGGTCCCATTTGGTGCGCAGGCCGGTGCTGAGGAAGAACACCGGCATCAGCACCAGCAGCACGTTCTTGAACAGCGCGTCCAGCTGTTCGCGGCCGAACCAGTCGGCATCCATGACCACGCCGGCGAGGAAGGCGCCCACCATGTAGTGCAGGCCGGCCCAGTCGGCGCCGAAGCCGCAGGCGATCAGCCAGATCAGCGCCACATACCAGCGGTCGCCGGGTTGCAGGCGGGCCATCAGGCGGCGGTAGGCGAAGGTCAGCAGCGTGAACGCGGCCAGGAAGCCGGCCTGGCGGCCGACGCGGTCCCAGTCCAGCATGATCAGCGCCAGCACGCCCCAGATGGCGACGTCGTCCAGGCTGCCGTAGCGCAGGATGCGTTGGCCCATCGGCTGGCGCAGGATGTCCAGTTTTTCCATCAGCAGCACCAGCACCGGCAGCGCGGTGACGGCGCAGGCCATGCCGGTGCCCAGCGTGAATTGCCAGGGCGCGGCTTTGGCGCCGATCCAGCCCTGGTAATTGATCAGCAGCAGGGCGGCGCCGCAGCCGAACAGCAGCGGCATGCCGAGCGACAGACCGGCGGTGGTGATGCTTTCGCGGCGGTATTGCCAGACTTTCTTGAGGTCCAGCTCAATCCCGGCCAGCATGACGAACAGCATCACGCCCCACTGGGCCACGCCGCTCAGGGTCTTGATCACGTCCGGGTTGAAGATGAACTTGTGATAATCGGGGAACAGGGCGCCGACCACGCCGGGGCCGAGTACGACGCCCATGATGATCTGGACGATGGCCAGTGGCGCGAAGTAGTCGGTCTTCAGCAGCCGCCAGAACAGGAAGGGCACGACGAAGATCAACAGCATCGCCAGCAGATAGATTTCACTGGTACTCATGGTAGTACTCATAGGTCTCCTTGGTTTTTGTTGTGTAACGTAATTACATACCGTTTTGAGCGATACTAACTTGGTCATAGCAAAAATGAAAGCGTTTTCTTGGTGAGGGTGGCATCGCTTCCACACACGCGGTGGGAAAGCGGTATCGGGTACAATCGCGGCATGTATATCGACTCTCATTGCCACATCAATTTCCCCGAGCTGGCCGCTCGCATGCCGGACATCCTGGCGCAGATGGAGCACAACAAGGTGACCCATGCGCTGTGCGTGTCGGTGGACCTGCCGGATTTCCCGCAGGTGCTGGCGCTGGCGCACCAGTATCCGCATATCTACGCCTCGGTGGGCGTGCATCCGGATTACGAGGACACGCCGGAGCCGTCGGTGGAGCAGCTGGTACAGCTGGCGGACGATCCGAAAATCATCGCCATCGGCGAAACCGGGCTGGATTATTACCGCCTGGAGGGTGACCTCGAGTGGCAGCGCGAGCGCTTCCGCACGCACATCAAGGCCTCGCGCATCACGCGCAAGCCGCTGATTATTCATACCCGTAGCGCCAGCGAAGATACCATTCGCATCATGCGCGAGGAGGGCGCCGGCACCGACGCTGGCGGCGTGGCCGGCGTGATGCACTGCTTTACCGAGTCGCTGGCGGTGGCGCGCGCGGCCATCGAGATGGGCTTTTATATTTCGTTTTCGGGCATCGTGACGTTCAAGAGCGCCAGGGAGTTGCAGGCGGTGGCGCTGGAGTTGCCGCTGGAGCGGATGCTGATCGAGACCGATTCGCCGTACCTGGCGCCGGTGCCGTATCGTGGCAAGACCAATGAGCCGGGCTTTGTGGCGCACGTGGCCGAGTTTTTGGCCAAGCTGAAGGGCGTGCCGGTGGAGCAGGTGGCCGAGCAGACCACGGCCAATTTCCGCACACTTTTCAACGTGCCGGCATGATGCGGCGGCGTCGCGCGTTGCTGGGCCTGACGGCGCTGGCGGTGTTGCCGGTGCCGCCTGCGTTGGCGGACACGCAGAGCGACGATGAGGTGGAGTTCTTCCGCGCGGTGCAGCTGGACGCTGCCGAGCGGGTGAAGAAGATGCTGGCGCGCGGCGTCAGCCCGAACGCGCGCGATCCGAATGGCGAAACCGGGTTGATCGTGGCGATGCGTTACGAGGCGTTGAAGGTCGGGCGGGTGCTGATGGATCAGAAGGGCATCGATCTGGAGGCCAGGGCGCCAAATGGCAACACGGCGCTGATGATGGCTGCCTTCCGTCAGAACAAGACGGCGGTGCTGGCGCTGTTGCAGCGCGGCGCGCAGGTCAACCAGAAAGGCTGGACCGCGCTGCATTACGCGGCCGCCGCCGGCAGCGTGGAGATCGCCACCATTTTGCTGGATCGATACGCGTACATTGACGCCGAGACGCCGTCCGGCATGACGCCGCTGATGATCGCTGCCCGCGAGGGGCAGGAGGACGTGGTCCGGCTGTTGCTCGATCAGGGCGCGGACGCCACGTTGAAAGACGGCGGCTTCCATCTGACAGCCGCCGAATTTGCCCTCAAGGCGGACAAACCCTGGATCGCCCAGACCATCAACACCTTCCTGGCGGACAAGAAGGCGCGTTAGCCGTGCTGGTCGCGCCGGTCATGGTTGTCGTGACGGGCGGCCTGCTCGTGGCGTTCCGCGTGTTGCGCTTGCGGCTGCTGCTGCGCGTGCTGCTGTGGCTGTGGCCGCTCGGCGGGGCGCGGATGCATGGCTAGCACTTCCTGGCGGATTGCGTGGGCTTGTCCGCGGTCGGGCATATTCTGTTCGCGCTGTGGTGCTTGCGCGTGTTGCATGCCGGCGTCGCCGCGTTGCGGCGGTTGATACGGCTGGCCTGGCGCTTGGCGCTGCTGGTCCGCATGCTGTTGCTGGGCTTGCAGACGACGATCCGGCTCCGGCGCGCGTTGCTGCTGCTGCTGCTGCTGCTGCTGCTGCTGCGTCCAGCGCAACGGCGGCGCCCCGTGGTCCTGCGTCATCGCGGGCCGATCCCGGCCCGGCTCTCCCTGCTGGCGCATCGCATCAGCGCGTTGCCGATCCAGCATGGCTTGCGCGGGCGGCGCACCCCGGCCGTCATGCACGCCCTGCGCCAGCCGTGCGTCCCGCCCGTCATGGATACCTTGCGCCGGCATACCTTTGCCGTCATGCGCCCCAGTCGCCGCCGGCACGTTTGGCTGCTGGCGGAAGTCATGCTGAGCCATCGCCGGCGCCGCTGCGGACGGACCGCGAGTGCCCGGCACCGCATCGCGTTGCGTAAAGTGCGGCATCGACATCGGCCGCCCGGCCGCACCCGGCCCCACCTGCGCTCCCGCGTGTGGCGCGAAACCGTGCGCGCCGCCGGCCTGCACCATCTGCGGTCCCGCCTGCGGCGCGAACCCGTGGGCACCGCCGGCCTGCGCCATCTGCGGGCCTGGCCGTGGCTGCCAGCCGTGCGGACCGCTCCCGCCCGGCCCCTGCTGCGGCGGCACATGATTGGCGAATGCCCCCGGCCCGGGCGGCGGCGCGCCGTGGAAGTTGTAGTTGTTGACGCGGTTGATCACCGTCACCGACTTGGTCACGTAGGTATTGTTGTTGTACACCACCGCCGGCCGATGCCAGCCGCCGCCATATCCCGGTCCGCCCCAGTTCACGCCCCAGGCATGCCATCCCCAGTCATGATGATGGCTGACCGCCGCGCCAACCAGCACCCCGATGCCAAACGTGATCGCCCCGGTCGTCACCAGATCGCTGCCGACATACGCCGGCTCCCGATACGCCCACCCCGGATACACCGGCACCGGCGCGCCATACACCACGGTCGGATTGTATTGCGGCACATAGACCACATCCGGCTCGGCCGGCTCGATGACGATGGTCTGCGGCGGCGGCGCCACCACCGGCGGCCCCGCATACACCACCGTCTCCGACGGCGCCGGCTCCACATAAGTGGCCGGCGGCGCCGCGCGCACCGTGGTCGACACCCGCAACTGCGGCGAACTCTTCAACGTGCCGGCCTGCTGCGCGCGCGAGCGCATCACCTGGATGGCATTCATCACATCGTTCGGATCGTTGGCGTACGCCTCGCCCAGCGCCGTGGTCCACTGGATGTTGCCGGCCATCTGGTCCAGCACACTCGGGAAGGCGGTCAGGGACTTGACGCTCACGTCCCACGGCTGATTGGCCTCGGTCGCCTGCAGCGCATCGCCCTTGAGCGACCGATTCTGCTCCACCCACTGATCGGCGGCCGTGATCTGCGCCGGATAGGTGGCGCCGGCCAGCACCTGGCCCACCAGCTTGTCCGGGAACAGCGCGATCGGCGCCACCATCTGCTGCAACTGATCGGCGCTCGGCGGCGTGTAAGGCGGCACGGCCGGCGCGGCCGCGGTGCTGGGCTTGGGTGGCGTGTCGCCCGGCTTGTCGCAGCCGGCCAGCGACAGCAGGCTCAGCAGCAGCGTCGACGTCACCACATTTTTTGCTTGAACGGCCATGATGGCTCCCTTCCTCGCTAAACGTTGAGGCTAGGTTAGCAGGCGTTCGCCGGCGAAGCTGTTACCTGATGTAACGTGCGCGGGGTGCGCCTAGGCGCCGATTTCCAGCAGGTAATCGTTGATGATGTCGGAACTGGCCGACGGCGCGCTCATGTGCGGACAATGGCCGATATTGTCGACCACCGCCAGCTTGCTGTTGGCCAGATGCCGGTGCAGATAATCGCCCACCTCGCGCGGCGCGATCAGGTCGTCGCTGCATTGCAGGATCAGCGCCGGCACCACCGACTGCGGCACGTCCGCGCGATGGTCGGCGGTAAAGGTGACGCGCGCGAAGTGGCGGGTGATTTCCGGATCGTTCTTCTCGAAGCGCGTCAGCAGCTCCTGTTGCAGCAGCGGCTGGCGCGGCGCGCCCATGATGACCGGCGCCATGCGCTTGACCCAGCTGTCGTAATCGATTTCCATCAACTGCAGCAGGCCGTCGATGTCCTCCGGATTGTAGCCGCCGACATAGTCGCCATCGTTGATGTACGAGGCCGACGGCCCCACCATGATCTGCGCCCGGAACTTCTCCGGCGACATGATGGACGCCAGCATGCCGATCATCGCGCTCACCGAATGGCCGACAAACACCACCGGCGCCTTGGCGTACAGATCGATCACATCCAGCACATCCTCGGCATGGCCGTGCAGGGTGCTGTACTTGTCGCGGTCATAGGCGCTCAGGTCGGAACCGCCGCTGCCGGTCAGGTCCATCAGCACCACCCGGTAGCGGCCCAGGAACGATGGGTAGATGAAACGCCACATCTGCTGGTCGCAGCCATAGCCGTGCACGAACATGATGGTGGCCGGGCCGTCGCCATGGCAGCGTACATTGTTGCGAAACTGAATGGACATGATCTCTCCGTACTTGTCGGCGCTAGTATAAACGCAATAATGCTTTTTGGTTAAGCGCCGGAGGTGGCCCGAATTGGCGGGTATTTGCCGTCCAGTTCGCCGCATCGGAGCGCCGCCGGGTTGACGATAATGGCTCCAGCGCAATCCACCAAGGAACACCATGCTCAACGAACGCGAAATCGAAAGCTGCTACCTGGGGCAGTTCATTCCTCTCCACTACCATCACAACATGCTGATGGACCAGAACCGCATGCACAACTTCAAATCGGCGATCGCCTATGCGGTCAAGCCCGGCGCCAAGGTGGTGGAGCTGGGCGGCGGCACCGGCGTGCTGTCGTGGTTCGCGGCGGCCCAGGCCTCCAAGGTGTACTGCGTGGAGTTTAATCCTGACATGGTGCGCGAGGCGCGCAAGTTCCTGGCGCTCAACCCGAATGGCGAAAAGGTCGAGGTGATCCACGCCGACGCCTTCGAATACCTGCCGCCGGAACCGGTGGACGTGGTCATCTGCGAGATGCTGCACGTGGGCATGCTGCGCGAAAAGCAGGTGGAAGTGATCGAATCGTTCAAGCGCCGCTACCTGGAGCGCTTTGGCGGCCCGCTGCCGATGTTTCTGCCGGAGGCGGTCATCATGGCGGTGCAGCCGCTGCAGCAGGAATACGATTTCGAAGGCTTCCACGCGCCCATCGTGCAGTTTCAGGAAATCAACGTGATCTACCCGGGCACGGTGGAGATGGCGCAGCCGGCTGTCTACAGCATCATCGACTTCAACCAGCCGAACGAACTAGTGTATTCGTGGCAGGGCAAGTTCGTGGTCGAGCGCAACGGCGAGATCAATGCCTTACGTTTCGTTACCAAAAACATTCTGTCGGTGGTGCAGGAGCGCTCCAGCACGATCGACTGGCTGATGGGCTACATGACCTTGCCGCTGGCGACGCCGGTGCGCGCGCGCGAGGGCGATGTGCTGCAGGTCAGCTTCCAGTACCGCGCCGGCGGCCCGATTCCGTCGCTGCAGGCCTCGCTCAGGGCCGAAGTGCTGTATGAAGCGGCGCTGCAGCCGCAGCGGGCGCCGGCCTTCGCCTGAGCGGCGCGCGCCGTTTGCCCCTTGAAAGCGGCGATTGATCGGCGTTTTACGCAGTTGGTCGCACGGCGATTGCCGGCCGCGGGCGACTCCCATACAGTGGCATTGTAGACAACAATTCACTGTGATCGGGAGTTTCTCATGCTGAGTTTCATCTTGTGGCTGGCGTTGCTGTTCCTGTGCTGGCCGCTGGCCTTGCTGGCGCTGGTGCTCTATCCCTTGCTGTGGCTGATCACCTTGCCGTTCCGCCTGATCGGGATCGGGGTGGAGGGCGTGTTCGAGCTGCTGCGCGCGATCGTGCTGCTGCCGGCGCGCATCCTCGGCGGCAATCCGCGTTGACGGCACCCGCGCACCCCGCACACCGCCGGCGCCAGGGTCTGACCCCGTGCGGGGTCAGACCCTTCTGGTCGGGGTGGAAGGAGACGCGTCAGAAATCGACCAGGAAGCCGGCGCCGATCGACTTCTGCGAGTAGTTGTAGTCGATCAGGCTCTGGCCATAGCCGGTGAAGGCTTGCACATAGCCCTTCAGATTGGCCGCCACCGGGAAGGCCCAGCCGGCCTGCAGCGCGCCGTGGTTGGTCGAGAAATTGCGCCGCGCCATCAGCGACAGCTCGTGGCCGTCGAAGCGATACGTCGCCCGCAGGTCGCCATGCCCCAGGAAGTCGGTGATGTCGATGTTGTCGTTGTCCGAGCGCGCGTTGTCCAGCCGCTTCCACAGGCGGAACGACACGCCGAACTTGCCTTTTTCCGCACCCACCTCCGCATACACCCGGTTCCAGCTGCGCGACAGCGTCGAGGTCTGGCCGTTGGACTGGTGGTTCAGCGCCAGCGTCAGATAGCGCACGTCCAGCACGCCCAAGTCCAGCGCCAGCGGCGTGGTCAACATCAGCTCCGGCTGGTAGTTGGTTTCACGGAACGGGCTGGACGCGGCGCGGTTGTAGGCCTGCCAGAAGCTGTTCTGGGTGTAGCCGAACCACAAATCCACCGGCGTGCTCAGCAACTGCTCGATCAGCTTCATCTTGAAACTGATCTGGTAAGTCAGCTCCACGTGCTTGGATTTGATGCCGGCCGGCGTAAATTCCCGAAAAGGCGCATCATTGGAGCTGGTGCTGTAATTGGCCAGCAATAAATAGGTGTCATGATGCGGCCGGAAGTTGAACACGCCACGCTTGGACGAGCGGTCCAGCTCCCATTCCTGCACCATGCGCGAGACCGTGTCCTCGGGCGGGATGGTGGTCAGCGCCGCCACTTTGGGCGGCACCTTTGGCTCCGGCGGCGGCGCTGCTGGCTGGGTGCGCGCCGGCGCGTCGGCGGCCGCCTCGGCCACCTTGCCGCTGGTGCCGTTGGCGTCGGCGGCCGGGGCGACGATGGCGTTGTCGCCGGCCTTCTGCACCGTCGGCGCGGTTTTGGCCAGGCCGTCGTAGCAGGCCAGGCGGGCGCTGGCATCACCCAGCACCGAACAGCGTTCGAGCCGCAGTTCGAGCTCGGACGCCTGGGCCAAAGCCAGAACCGGGGCCATGCCTAAGGTTAGGAAGAGAGTGGTTTTTGGTGGTACACGCATGCAGTTTGTCCAGGTGAGAGGTAAGCTAACGGATTACTTCAAAGATTACATTAATTGCCACTAATCATGTCGCACGCTAACGGCCCCCTTGAATTCGGCCATGCGTGCCGCACTTGGGATATCCGAAGCTGTACATTCAAGGAGATCGTAATGACCCGCAAGACCCCCATCGAGCGTTACCGTAACATCGGCATCAGCGCCCACATTGACGCTGGCAAAACGACGACCACGGAGCGCATCCTGTTTTATACCGGAGTCAACCATAAAATTGGTGAGGTACATAACGGTGCCGCCACGATGGACTGGATGGAGCAGGAGCAGGAACGCGGGATCACCATCACCTCCGCCGCCACCACCGCCTTCTGGAAGGGCATGGCCGGCAATTTCCCCGAACACCGCATCAACATCATCGACACCCCGGGCCACGTCGACTTCACCATCGAGGTGGAGCGCTCCATGCGCGTGCTGGATGGCGCGGTGATGGTGTATGACGCCGTCGGCGGCGTGCAGCCGCAGTCGGAAACCGTGTGGCGCCAGGCCAACAAATACCAGGTGCCGCGCATCGCCTTCATCAACAAGATGGACCGCGTGGGCGCCGACTTCTTCCGCGTGCGCGAGCAGATCGCCAACCGCCTGAAGGGCGTGGCCGTGCCGATCCAGGTGCCGCTGGGCGCCGAGGACAACTTCCACGGCGTGATCGACCTGGTCAAGATGCGCGCGATTAACTGGGACGACGAGACGCTGGGCGTCAAGTTCACCTACGAGGACATTCCGGCCGATCTGCAGGCCGTGGCGGCCGAATGGCGCGAGAAAATGGTCGAGGCGGCAGCCGAGGCCACGCCCGAGCTGCTGGAAAAATACCTGGACGGCGGCGAGCTGACCGAGGACGAGATCAAGTCCGGCCTGCGCCTGCGCACCATCCGCAACGAGATCGTGCCGATGCTGGCCGGCAGCGCCTTCAAGAACCGCGGCGTGCAGGCCATGCTGGACGCGGTGATCGAGTACCTGCCGTCGCCGGTGGACGTGCCCGCCATTGCCGGCACCGATGAACAGGACCAGCCGATCGAGCGCCATCCGACCGACAGCGATCCGTTCTCGGCGCTGGCGTTCAAGATCATGACCGACCCGTTCGTCGGCCAGCTGACCTTCTTCCGCGTGTATTCCGGCGTGGTGAACTCGGGCGACACCGTGTACAACCCGACCAAGGCGCAGAAGGAGCGCCTGGGCCGCATCCTGCAGATGCACGCCAACGAGCGCAAGGAGATCAAGGAAGTCTACGCCGGCGACATCGCCGCCGCCGTCGGCCTGAAGGGCGTGACCACCGGCGATACCCTGAGCTCGCCGGACCATGTGATCGTGCTGGAGAAGATGATCTTCCCCGAGCCGGTGATCTCGCAGGCGGTGGAACCGAAGACCAAGGCCGACCAGGAGAAGATGGGCATCGCCCTGAACCGCCTGGCGCAGGAAGACCCGTCGTTCCGCGTGCATACCGACGAGGAATCGGGCCAGACCATCATGTCCGGCATGGGCGAGCTGCACCTGGAGATCCTGGTGGACCGCATGAAGCGCGAGTTCGGCGTGGAGGCGACCGTCGGCAAGCCGCAGGTGGCTTACCGCGAGACCATCACCAAGGCCGCCACCGATGTCGAGGGCAAGTTCGTCAAGCAGTCGGGCGGCCGCGGCCAGTATGGCCACGTGGTGCTGACGCTGGAGCCGCTGGAGTCGGGCGGCAAGGGCTACGAGTTTGTCGACGCCATCAAGGGCGGCGTGGTGCCGCGCGAGTTCATTCCGGCGGTGGACAAGGGCATCCAGGAGACGCTGCGCACCGGCGTGCTGGCCGGTTATCCGGTGGTGGACGTGCGGGCGACGCTGACGTTTGGTTCCTACCACGATGTTGACTCGAACGAGAACGCCTTCCGCATGGCGGGTTCGATGGCCTTCAAGGAGGGCATGCGGCGCGCCGGGCCGGTGCTGCTGGAACCGATCATGCAGGTCGAGGTGGAAACGCCGGAGGAGTTCATGGGCAACGCCATGGGCGACCTGACGGCGCGGCGCGGCATGGTGCAGGGCATGGATGAGATTCCGGGCGGCGGCGGCAAGATCATCCGCGCTTCGGTGCCGCTGGCGGAGATGTTTGGTTATTCGACGACCCTGCGCTCGCTGACCCAGGGTAGGGCGACTTACACCATGGAGTTCAAGAATTATGCCGAGGTGCCCAAGCATATTCTTGACCAGATTGCGGTGACCAAGGCCAAGGGGTAATCGCTGACGGCACCGCTTGAACCCGCACACCGCTGCGGCCAGGGTCTGACCCCGTACGGGGTCAGACCCTTTCGTTTTGGGGTGCAAGGAAACGGAAACGCCCGTCAGGAGGCGGGGGCGGCTTCGTCTTCCGTCGCCTCCACCGCCGTGCGCGCGCTGTTCATCACCAGGTTGAAGTCGTCCACGAATGCGCGCAGCAGCTCGGCCAGCGACTGCGGCTCCGCCCGCAGCCTTTCCTCCAGCGCGCCGGCCGAGGCAAACAGCCCGGTGGCCGACAAATTCCCCGCCGCCCCCCGCACCCGGTGCACCAGGTCGGCCGCCCGCGCCAGTTCGCCGGCGTGCACCGCGTCGTGTATCTGCCGCAGCGACGACTCGAAATCATGCGCGAACAGCCCAAGCAGCTGCACCAGCAGCGCGCCATGTCCACCCAGGCGCTCCATTGCCGCCTCCATGTCGATGCCGGCGCGCGGCGTCACCGGCGCCGCCGGCCGCAGCGGACGCTCGCTGTCGGCCGCCTCTGCGCGGCCCAGGTCCGGCTGCACCCACGTGGCCAGCACCGCGTACAGCGTGTCCGGGTCGATCGGCTTGGTCACGTAGTCGTTCATGCCGCGCTCCAGGCAGCGCTCGCGGTAGCCGGCCACCGCGTGCGCGGTCATGGCGATGATCGGCAGGGCGGCGTGGCGCTCGTTGCGGCGGATCAGGGCCGTGGCCTGGTAGCCATCCATGTCCGGCATCTGGATGTCCATCAGCACGGCGTCGTACGCGCCGGCATCGGTCATGCGCGCGGCTTCCTCGCCGCTGCCGGCCAGGTCGACGCGGACGCCGGCGCGCTGCAGGATCTCGGCCGCCACCTGCTGGTTGATCGCGTTGTCGTCCACCACCAGCACCTGGGCGGCGCGAATGCGCTGGATCGCCACCGACGGCGGCGCGCCGATGGCGCTGGCCGGCGGGCTGGCCTCCAGCCCCAGCGCCGCCAGCACCACGCCGCGCAGCTGCTGCGGACTGGCCGGCTTGTCGAGGAAGGGCATGTGGCGGGTATGCTCGATGACGTCCTTGTCATGCTCGCGCGCGTAGGCGGTCGTCATCAGTATCGCCGGCACCGCCGCCAGCTCGGCATCCTCGGCGATGCGGCGCAGCATGTCGATGCCGTCCAGGTCGGGCATGTCGGCGTCGATCAGCAGCACGTCGTAGGGATCGAGCTGCAGCGCCGCCACGGCCGCCGTGCCCGAGCCGACCGCGCGCGCCTTCAGCCCCAGCATGCCAAGCTGGAGTTTCAGCATGTGGCGCGTCGATTCGCTGTCGTCCACCACCAGCACGCGCTTGCCCTGCGCCGCCGGCGGCACCGGCTGCACGCGCGGCGTCTGGTCGGCGGCCGCCTGCAGGTGCACGGTGAAACTGAAGCTGCTGCCGACGCCCGGTTCGCTGTCGACCTTGATCTCGCCGCCCATCTTGCGCACCAGCTGCTGCGAGATGGCCAGCCCCAGGCCGGTGCCGCCGTACAGCCGCGTGGTGCTGGCGTCGGCCTGGGCGAAGGCCTGGAACAGGCGCGCCTGCTGCTCCTGGCTGATGCCCAGGCCCGTGTCCTCGACGGTGAAGCGCAGCACCAGCGGCGCGCCGGCCATCACGGTCGGGCTGCTGGCGTCCACCTCCACCCGCAGCTCGATATGGCCGCTGGCGGTGAACTTGAGCGCGTTGCCCACCAGGTTGACCAGGATTTGTCCCAGCCGCAGCGGGTCGCCCAGCAGGTTGTTGGGCACGTCCGGGGCGGCGCCGATCACCAGTTCCAGCCCGCGCTCGGCGGCGCGCCACGCGAACAGGTCGGCGATCTGGTTCAGCGTGTCGGGCAGGTCGAAGGGCAGCGCCTCCAGTTCCAGCTTGCCCGACTCGATCTTGGAGAAGTCCAGCACGTCGTTGATGATCTGCAGCAGGCTCTGGCCGGCGCGGCTGATCTTGCGGAAGTAGTCCAGCGGCTGCGGCGGCAGGTCGAGGTGCGTGCCCAGCCCGGCGAAACCGAGGATGGCATTCATGGGCGTGCGGATCTCGTGGCTGATATTGGCCAGGAATTCGCTCTTGGCGCGCGTGGCCGCTTCGGCGTTGGCGCGTGCCTTGTCGATCATGCGCATGGCGCGCGCCTTCAGGTAGGCGGAGGTGAACGGCTCCTTCAGCGCCTTCAGCAGGTCGATGTCGCTCGGCGCAAAGGTGGCCTGGTACTGGTAGTTTTCGAAAATCAGATAGCCTTCGACCTGGCCGTCGATCACCACCCGCACCGACAGCAGCGCGCAGACATCGCCCGGCAGCGAGTGCGGATGGTGAACCTCGAAGATGTCCGGCGCGATCATGCTGTCGGCCGGCGCGTAGCGCAGCTCGGCCTGGCGCAGGTCGATGCTGTAGGCGTCGGCGCTGGCGTCGATGCGGCCCCACGCGGCGCGCAGGCTCAGGGCGTCGGTGCCGTGCTCGCGCACCAGCGCCAGCGCTGAGTCGACGCCCTTGATGATGGTGGCCTCGTGCAGGATGGTGTGCAGTAGCGCGTCGAAGTCCATCTGCTCGTTGATCGATTTGACGATGGCGTTCAGTTTTTCCAGGTGCTGGGTGCGCGAGTAGACCAGCGCCTGCAAGGCTTCCTGCTTGCGCTGCAGGCGCCGCACGCGCCAGCGCACCAGGGCCCAGGCCAGCGCGCACACCGCCACGCAGTAGCCCAGCCAGGCCCACCAGGTCTGGTGCCAGGCCGGCATCACCAGCACCGGCATCGACAGCTCGTCGGCGTTCCACAGGCCGTCGCGGTTGCTGCCGCGCATGCGCAGCACGTAGGCGCCCGGCGGCAGGTGGTTGTAGCTGATGATGCGCCGGCTGGCGTCCACCTCGGTCCAGCGCTGGTCGAAGCCCTCCAGCAGATAGGAGTAGCGGTTGCGCTGCGGCGCCGAGTAGTCCAGCGCCGCCAGCTCGACCTCGAAGCTCTGGTTGTCCGGCTGCAGCACCAGCACCGGGCCGTCCTTGCGCGCCAGCTCGGCCGGCGTCAGCGGCTGCTGGTCGCGCCGCACGGCGCTGATCACCAGCGGCGGCCGGTAGGCCCAGTCGTTCAGCCGGCCGGGGTACACCACCGCCAGGCCGGCGGTGGCGCCGAACAGCAGGTCGCGCTCGGCCGTCACCGCGCTGGCGCCGATGAAGAAGGTGCGGAACGGCAGGCCGTCGGCGCGCGTCAGCGCGCGCGCCCGCAGGGTGGCGGAGTCGATCACGGCGATGCTGTCCGAGGTGGCGGCCCATACCCGGCCCGACGGATCCGACTGCAGGCCCATGATGGTGCCGGTGGTCAGGCCGGTGCCGGTGCCGAGCCGCTCGAACACCGGCTCGCCGAGCGCATCGCGGCCGGTCATGATGCAGATGCCGCCGCCATAGGTGCCGACCCACAGCCGCCCGCGGCGGTCGATCACCAGCGAGCTGATGACGGCCTCGGACAGCGCGTCCGGCTTGGCGGCGTTGGCCTTGATCTGTTCCACCTTGCCGCTGTCCGGATCCAGGCGGTTCAGGCCATTGCGGGTGGCCACCCATAGCGCGCCGTCGGCGTCGGCCAGCACGGCGTGGATGCGGTTGTCGGTCAGGCCGCCGCCTTCCTGCGGCCCCTGCACGTAGCGCCGCAGCTCGCCGGTGACCGGGTTGTAGCGCAGCAGGCCCTCGAAGGTGCCGAGCCACAGCTCGCCCTTGCGGGTCAGGATGGTGCCCACGCGCGGCAGGGCGTTCGCCTGCGGCAGCGGCACCCGCCTGACGGCGGCGCCGTTGCGGCTGGTGCGGTACAGGCCAAGCTGGGTGCCGATCCATGCTTCGCCCGGCTCCGCCTCGGCCAGCGACAGCACCATGCGGTTGGGCAGGGCGGTGTCGGGCTGGTGCGGGTCGGGGCGCAGCGCGGCGCGGCGCGCGCCGTTGGCGGCGACGATGTCGATGCCCTGGTCGGCCAGGCCGATCCAGACCTCGCCGCGGCTGTCGCTCAGCAGCGCCGACACGCCGGCTTCCAGCGCGCCCTCGGCGCCGAACACGGCGTCGATCGCTTCGCTGTGCGGATCGTAGACGTCGACGCCGCGCTCGGTGGTGACCCAGATCATGCCGCTGCGGTCGCGCAGCAGCGCGGCGGCGCGGTCGTGACTGAGGCTGAACGACACCGCCGGCTGGTGCAGGATGCGGGTGGCGCGGTCGGCGTCGGCGCGGTATTCGATCACGCCGCCGCCGTAGGTGCTGGCCCACCAGATGCCGGGCACCGTCTCCACCACCGCCAGCACCATGTTGGCCTGGGCGTCCTTGACGCCGCGCAGCGGCAGCAGGCGGCCGGCGCCGGCGCCCGCGTCGACGATGCCGATGCCGCTTTTGAGCGTGCCGAAGGCGATCTGGCCGCGCTGGTTCTCGCCCAGCGACAGCACGCTGTCGCGCCAAACGCCGGCGCTTTCGCCGCTGACCGGCACGGCGGCGATGGCGCCGCCGGGCGTCATGCGCGACAGGCCGGTGGCGCTGCCGATCCACAGGTTGCCGGCGCGGTCCAGCAGCAGCGCGCGGATCTGGTTGTCCGGCAGGCCGGGCGTGTCCTCTTGGCTGTAGCGGCGGAGGGTGCGGCGCGCCGTGTCGTAGTATTTGAGGCCGTCCGGGGTGCCGATCCACAGATTGCCCTGGCCGTCGCTGGCGATGGCGCTGATCGGGCCGCGGCTCAGTTCTTCCACCGGGCGGATGAAGCTCTCGCTGCGCTTGTCGTACATGGCCAGGCCGGCGGCGGCGGTGCCGACCCACAGGCGGCCGGCGATGTCGGTGTGCAGGATCTGGATAAAATCGCCGGGCAGGCTGGATGGCTGGGCGGCGTCGTGGCGGAAGCTGCGCACGCGGTAGCCGTCCCAGCGCGCCAGGCCGCTCTGGGTGCCGATCCAGAGATAGCCGTCGCCGTCCTGCGCCAGCGTCATGCCGATCGCGTGCGGCAGGCCCTGATCGAGCCCGAGGTGCTCGAACAGCGGCGTGGCCAGCGCGCCCCAGCGCTCCGGGCTGGCGACGGCGGCGCAGCACACCGCCAGCCACGCGGTCAGCGCGAACGCGGCCGCGCGCAGCCATCGCCTGGCTGCCGCCGGAGTGGGAGGGATGGGGGCGTGATCGTTCAAAATCAGGGCGCGCTCCTCAGGGTTGTGAACCTAGGATACGGAAATGCTGACCGAAAGTCTACGGATCCCGACGCGAATTCGGCTGCGCTTGTACAATCGCCACAATGCTAACCCGAGTAGGTATTGTGATGAAACCTGAAGTATTAGTGATGGAGGCCAGTCCGTCGGCCGACGTGATGGCGCAACTGGAGCAGCATTTCGTCTGCCATCACCTGTGGCGCCAGCCGCGCGAACAGCAGGCGGAATGGCTGGCCGGGGTGGCGCCGCGGGTGCGCGGGGTGCTGACCACGGGCGCCATCGGCATCCAGGGCGACCTGCTGGCGCGGCTGCCGAAGGTGGAAATCGTCGCCGTCAACGGCATCGGCACCGACGCGGTGGACCTCGAGGCCACCCGCGCGCGCGGCGTTGCCGTTACCAACACGCCCGGCGTGCTGACCGACGACGTGGCCGACCTGGCGCTGACGCTGCTGCTGGCCGCCGCGCGCCGCCTGCCGGCGCTGGACGCCTTCGTGCGCGACGGCTCGTGGGAGGCCGGCAAGCGCCTGACGCCGGCGCGCGGCCTGCGCGGCAAGGTGTGCGGCATCTACGGCTTCGGGCGCATCGGCCAGGCCATCGGCCAACGCGCGCTGGCCTTCGGCATGGAACTGCGCTACTTCCAGCCGCGCGCCATCGACGGCACGGCGGTGCCGCGCGCCGGATCGCTGCTGGCACTGGCCGAGGCCAGCGACTACCTGGTGGTGGCGGCGCCGGCCACCGCCGCCACGCGCCACACGGTCAACGCCGAGGTGCTGGCGGCGCTCGGCCCGCAAGGCACGCTGGTCAACATCGCGCGCGGCGCGCTGGTGGACGAGGATGCGCTGATCGCCGCGCTGCGCGACGGCATGCTGGGCATGGCGGCGCTGGACGTGTTCGCCGACGAGCCGCGCGTGCCGGCCGCGCTGCGCGCGCTGCCCAACGTGGTGCTGACGCCGCACGTCGGCAGCCTGACGGTAGAGACCCGCCACGCCATGGGCCAGCTGGTGGTCGACAACCTGCGCGCCCATTTCGCCGGCCAGCCGCTGCTCACCCCCGTCAAATAAGGCTAATGGCAGGGGGTTGAAGCGTCCGCCGACGCCGCCGCCGGCGGCGGCGTCACCGGCAGCGGCAGCTGCGAGTACACCTTGACGCAGTTGCGGCCGGCGCGCTTGGCGGCGTACAGCGCCTCGTCGGCGCGGCTGTAGGCCAGCTCGAAGCTGGTGTGCATGGCGTTCCAGCTGACCCCCACGCTGGCCGTGACCTGGCGGTCGATCGGCGCGCCGAACACCTGGTCGGCGATGGCGTCGCAGATGCGCGCCGCCACCTCGCGCGCCTCGTCGGCCGAGGAGGTGGGCCACACCACCGAGAATTCCTCGCCGCCCACGCGGCCGATCGCCACGCCGGGCCCGAACAGCGCCTTCAGGCAGGCCACCACGGTCTTGATGACGGTGTCGCCGGCCGGATGGCCGAAGTCGTCGTTGATCCACTTGAAGTGGTCGATGTCCAGCACGATCAGCGCCATGTCGCCCTGGGCCAGGCAGGCCGACGCCTGCTCGATGACCGCCGCCCGGTTCAGCGCACCGCTGAGCGGATCGTGGGTGGCGCGGTATTCCAGCTGCTGCGCCAGCTCGTGCAGCTGGCGGTTCATCTGGTTCATGTCCAGCTCCGCGCGGTCGCTGCGGCGGATCAGGCGCCGGCTCTCGCGCATCAGGCGCTCGTAGTGGACGATCATTTCGGCCAGCGCCGCGCGGGCGTCGGCGCGTGGGTCGGCATGGGCCGCCTTGGCGTTCGCCAGCGCGGCGCTCTCCAGCGCAAACAGATCGGCGTCGGCCATGGGTTTCATCAGTTGCTCACTGCGTGATCGTGGAAGTCGAGCGCGCCGAAATCGTCCTGCAGCTCCTGGCCGAATTCCAGGATGGTGTCGTCGTCCTCGTCGTGATACCAGTTCAGGCGCACCTGGTTGCCGGCCATGGCGGCGTTGTTCAGCGCCTCGAAGAAGGTGAACAGCATCTTGGTGCTGGAGCTGTTGAAGTAGGCCAGCGACACGTGCACGGTGATCTCGGCGTCCTGGCACTGGTCGAGGTAGGCCTGCACCCGCGCGATCACCGGGCCGTAGAAGGCGGCGGCGTTCTCTGGGTAGGATTCGCCCTTGATCGACAGCGTGTGCTGGTCGAAGCGGAAGTCGACTTCCGGCGAGGTGGGCGAGGCGGCGATAAATAATGGGTCCATGTTGTAGTTCTCGGTGTGTTCAGATAATCGCTTTGATGCAGAAGACGGTGGCCTCCGGATTGTGCTCATCCTGCACGAATTCGAATTCCAGCGGCTCGCTGGCGTCGCGCGCCATGGTCAGGAAACCGAGGCCGGCGCCCTTGCTGTCGGCCGGCGTCTCTTCGCGCAGCGCCTTCTTGTAGGCCAGCTTGATCTCTTCCATGGTCATGGTGTGCAGCGGCTCCAGGCGGCTGCGGATGCGCTCCACGTTGACGCTGTTGACCGGATTGGCGCACAGCAGGAAGAAGCTCTCGCCCTTCATGCCGATGCAGAACGAGCCGCGGCGCATCTGGTTTTCGGCGGCGTCGTCCGGCGTCAGCGTGTCGGACGAGTAGTGCATGATGTTCTGCGACATCTCGACAAACGACGAGAAAATGCGGCGGCGCGTCGGCCCGGCGGCGCCGGCGGTGTCCAGGCGCGCCTTGATGGTCTCCGAAATGGCCGCCACCACGTGCTGCGAGAAATAGCCCACGTAGAAGAAGATGATGTGGCGCTTGCGGGCCACTTCATAGAAATCGCTGAATTCTTTGTACAACAAGTGAAGCTCCTATGGCCTGTATTAAGGGCGGAAACAGAAAAAGGTGAGGTCGTCGCGGCGCGGCTGTTCGCCTTGCCACGCCTGGTAATCGTCCAGCATGGCCTGCGCCACGTGGCGTGCGCACTCGGTGCGCTGGGCCAGCAGCACGTCGCGCATGCGGCGCTTGCCGTAGGCGATGTCCTTGGCGCCGCCGATCTGGTCGATCAGGCCATCGGTGGTCAGGAACAGCAGGCTGCCGTCCGGGATGGCGAGGACCTTGTTGGTCCACTGGTAGTCCATCGGCGTGTCGACGTAGCCCACGCCCATGCGGTCGCCGTCCACCGTCTGCACCGCCTGCTGGTCCGGATCGAGCTGGAACAGCGGCAGCTTGGCGCCGGCGAAGCGCAGCTGGCGGCTGGCGTTGTCGAACCACAGGAAGGCGGCGTCCATGCCGTCGTTGGACTCGGCCTGGCCATGGCCCTCGACCTGGCCGAGCAGGCCCTTGACGCCGCGATTGACCTCGGCGATCAGCCGCGACGGGTCGCGCGGGCCCAGTTGCTGCAAGGCCTGGGTCAAGGTCGACGACGAAATCAGTGTCATGAAGGCGCCCGGCACGCCGTGGCCGGTGCAGTCGGCGATGGCGGCGAACCAGCCGTCGTCGTAGCGGGCGAAGTGATAGAAGTCGCCGCCGACCACGTCGCGCGGCTGCCATTCGAGGTGGGCGTCGTCCAGCGCGTCGGACAGCGCCAGGTTGGACGGGCGCAGCAGCGAGCGCTGGATCACGCTGGCGTAGTCGATGCTGTGCATGATCTGGCGGTTTTTCTCGGCCTGCATATTGGCCACCACGTTCATCAGCTGCAGGCCGAAGCCAACGCCGGCCAGCGCGCCGTCGCGGGTGACGATGAAGCCGTCGGCCAGCGCCTTCTCGCCGGATTCCACGGCGCGGAAGGTCAGCGCCTCGATGGTCATGTTGGCGTCGACGATCAGCGGTTCCTTGTCCATGAAGGCGATGCAGCTCTTCTTGCCATACAGCTCGTGATAAAACGGCTTGGACATCTGCGACATGAAGATGTTGCGGCTGATCAGGCCGATCGGGCGGCCGGCCTCGATCACGGGCAGGCTCATCAGGTCACGGCGTTCGGTGAACAGTTCCAGCACGGCGAAATTGGTGGTGTCGGACAGCACCGAGATGGTCTCCACGCACAGGTCGGCGGCGACGGACAGGCGAAAACGGGGCAGGTGCAAACGAGAGGCATTGAACTCCACGGCCGGGAACCTTTAATCAACACGGAGGCTTGCATGCTAACGGGCAATTGTTACATCCTCATTACATGTTAATCAAAAGAAAAAAGTGTTGTCGATATTGCTTCGCGGTAACAACGACGTCATATTCGCTGTGTACATTGGTGAGAATTCGCGCGGAAGGCGCTTTTTTCCTGACCATACACGATGAAACTCTTTCAACTGAATACCGGCATGCGGGTGGTGGCCTCGTTTGCCTTGTTGCTGCTGGTGATGGCTGGCATGTCGGCGGTGTCGTTGTGGCGCCTGCAGGCGGCCAACGACACCGCCTCCAACCTGGTGCATGAAAAGCTGGCGCGGCAGCAGCTGACCTCGGAACTGCTGGGCGTAACCGAACTGAACGGTCTGCGCGCGCTGTCGATCGCGCGCAGCGACAGCCTGGAGGTGGCCGACATCTTCCAGGCCCAGCTGACCACCGGCGACAAGCTGGCGGCGCAGATGGAAGGCCGGCTGGCGGCCATGCCGGCCGCTGGCGAGGAAGCCGCGCTGCGGCACACCGTGGCCGGCAACAAGGCGGCTTTCCTGGCGCTGCGCGGCGAGCTGTTCAAGTTCAAGGATACCGGCCGCATCCAGGACGTCAGCGACCTGCTGGACAACAAGTGGCCGGGCGTCTTCAAGGCCTACACCGGCGCGCTGGAGCAGCTGCTGGCCTACCAGACGCGGCAGGCCAGGGCGCTGGCGGAGGCCTCGGCCAGCCAGTACCAGGGCAGCCGCGCGCTGCTGATCGGGCTGGGCCTGGCGACGCTGGCGGCGGGCGCGCTGCTGGCCTGGCTGCTGACGCGCAGCATCGTGCGGCCGCTGACGCAGGCGGTGGCGCTGGCCGAGCAGGTGGCCGGCGGCGAACTGCGCGCCGCGCTGGCGCACGACCGCAGCGACGAAATCGGCCAGCTGTTCGATGCCCTCAGCCACATGACGGCGCGGCTGGCCGACACCGTCGGCCGCGTGCGCGACGGCGCGGTGGCGATCGACGCGGCCTCGCGCGAAATCGCCCATGGCAATCTGGACCTGTCGCGCCGCACCGAGCACCAGGCCGGCGCGCTGGAAGAGACGGCGTCGGCGATGGAGGCGCTGACGTCGGCGGTGCGCCAGAACAGCGGCAATGCGCGCCAGGCCAATCTGCTGGCGCAATCGGCGTCGGCAGTGGCGGGCAAGGGCGGGGCAGTGGTGTCGGACGTGGTGCGCACCATGGCCAGCATCAACGACGACGCGCACAAGATTGTCGACATCACCAGCGTCATCGACGGCATCGCCTTCCAGACCAACATCCTGGCGCTGAACGCCGCGGTGGAGGCGGCCCGCGCCGGCGAGCAGGGCCGTGGCTTCGCGGTGGTGGCCGGCGAAGTGCGCAGCCTGGCGCAGCGCTCGGCCGAGGCGGCCAAGGAAATCAAAAAGCTGATCAATGATTCGGCCGCGCGCGTGGCCAGCGGCAGCCAGCTGGCCGAAACCGCCGGCACCACCATGAGCGACCTCGTCGCCAGCGTGCACAAGGTGACCGCCATCATCGCCGACATCAGCGCCGCCAGCGCCGAGCAGGAGCACGGCATCCAGCAGGTCAACACCGCCCTCGGCGACATGGACAACGTGACGCAGCAGAATGCCGCACTGGTCGAGGAGGCCGCCGCCGCCGCGGCCGCAATGCAGGCGCAGGCGCGCGAACTGGCTGGGCTGGTGGGCGCCTTCAAGCTGGACGCGCAAGCGGCGCGCATCGACACCGCGCCGGCGCTGGCCGCCCTGGCGGCACCGGCACCGTTGCGCCGGGCGGCCTGAGCGGCGTTACAAAATTTGAGTATTGCGACCCTGCAAATGTTGTATAGTGGACGTATGAAAAACACAACAGTGCTCATCTGCTGCCTGCTGACCGGACTGCCCGCCGCCCACGCGGAGCGGGCGGACAGCTTTCAAAAAACGGTGGTCCGGGCGCGTGACAGCGTTGGCGATCTGGTGCGAAAAGTGACCACGCTGAACGGCAAGATCGAGATCCGGCGCGGTACGCTGCTGATCCAGGCCGAGCATGGGGTGCTGACCGAGGACGCGCAGGGCTACCAGCACATCGTCCTCAGCACCAGGCCGGGTGAGCAACCCGTCTTTTTCCGGCAGAAGCGCGACGGCGGCCAGAACCTGTGGATGGAAGGCGAGGCGCAGCAAGTCGTGTACGACGAAAGGACCGAGGTGGTGGACCTGATGGACCAGGCCAAGGCGCGCCGCACCGCCGACGGCGCCCTGACCGACGAGGTGATGGGCGAGCGCATCCTCTACAACTCGCGCGCCGAGCAATACCAGGTGATGCCGCTGCCGAACCGTCCCGAGCAGGGCGACCGGCGCGGCACCCTGGTGCTGCAACCAACGCGCAAGGACCCGCTGACCGCCCCCGCCTCGGCGACGGCGTCCACCCACTAAGCATGCGCTGGCTGTTGCTGCCACTGCTGCTGGCCGGGCTGCTCAGCGGCTGCGGCATCAACCATGCGCGGCCGGTGTCCTACACGGAGGTGATCGGCAACCATCGCGCCATGGTGATCTATGGCGTCAAGCTGGAGGGTGTGTGGCGCTATCCCCGATTTTCGCTCCTGCTGGAAGAGTTTGACGCCAACACCGGCAAGATCACCGGTAATTGCTGGGTGCGTACGCATACCCAAGCCACGGTCGACAGCACGCCGGGGGAGGTACGGTATTTTGCCTTTGACGTGCCCCCGGGCCAGTATGTGTATAGTCCCTTCAACGCCAAGTGGCTGAACGGCGGTACGCTGGCGTTCGAGGCGCCGGCGGGCAAGCGCACTTACGTGGGCGACTTCGTCTTCGAGAAAAATGGCACGGTCAGCTTGCGGCAGGACCTCGCGGCGGCCGGTGCGTCGGTTGGCTGGCCGCTGTCCGTGGCGGACACCCGCGTCGTCAACACGCCCTTTATTTTCATGTGTACGATGTAAATCACAGTAATGCTTCCCGACGAAATCCGCACCCCGCGCCTGATCTTGCGGCCCCCACGCCGCAGCGACGCCGCACACCTGTTCGCCGCCTACACGCAAGACCCAGAAGTCGCACGCTACATGACGTGGCGACCGCACACCCGGCTGGCGCAGACCGAAAGCTTCATCGCCTACTGCATGGAGGAGTGGGCGGAGAATCGCAGCCGCGCCTATCTGCTGGTCCCGCACGACAACCACGATGTCCCCATCGGCATGCTGGAGGCGCGACTGCAGCCACGCACCATCGACATCGGCTACGTGCTGCATCGACGGCATTGGGGCAGGGGCCTGGTGCCGGAGGCGGTCGCGGTGTTCAGCGCGCTGGCGCTATCGCTGCCGGCGTACTTCCGCATTCAGGCCACTTGCGACACGGAGAATCTCGTCTCGGCGCGGACGCTGGAAAAGGCCGGCTTCGTCCGCGAAGGGCGGCTGGAGCGGCACGCGCTCATTCCCAATCTGAGCGACACGCCGCGCGCCTCCTTCATGTACGCCCGCTGCAAATGAAGATCACCCACGCAACGCCATCAGACCACGCCGCGATTGCTGCTTTCTACGCCGAGGCGGGCTACGGCGCGGCGCTCGATCCGGCCGACATGGTGATCATCGCCGAAGAAAACGGCCAGCTAATCGGCGCTGTACGCCTATGCGCCGAACACGGCGTCACGGTATTGCGCGGCATGCAGATACGCCGTGATCATCAGCGCCAAGGCATCGGCACGCGCTTGCTGGCCGCATGTCTACCGCATCTCAATCAGCGCGAAGCATACTGCCTGCCGTATGCCCACCTGGCCTCGTTTTACGGCACGGCCGGATTTGCGATGGTGGACAGCGCCGCGCTGCCGGACTTCCTGGCGGCGCGGCTGGCAAGCTATCTGGCCAAGGGCCAGGAAGTCATCGCGATGCGTCGCCCCAGCCCCGCCACCTTTTGCCTCGACGCCCGCCTTGCCACTTAGGGGTCTGACCCCGAACGGGGTCAGACCCCGCCAGGCCGTGCGGGTCTGGCGCGCTCAGAACGCGCTCTTGACCACGCCCCCATCCACCCGCAACGCCGCCCCCGTGGTGGCCGACGCCAGCGGACTCGCCACATACGCCACCATCGACGCCACCTCCTGCGGCGTACCAAAGCGCTTGATCAGCGAAGTAGGGCGCACATGGGTGAAAAACTCCGCCTCCACCTGCTCAAACGTCTTGTCATTCGCGCGCGCCATATCCTCCACAAAATCCCTTACGCCGCGCGACTTGGTCGGCCCCGGCAGCACGCTATTGACGGTGATCCCGGTCCCCGCCACCGACTCCGCCAACCCGCGCGACACCGCCAGCTGCGCCGTCTTGGTCATCCCATAATGCACCATCTCGCTCGGAATCTGCACCGCGCTCTCGCTGGAAATAAAAATGATGCGCCCCCAGTTCGCGCGCCGCATCTCAGGCAGCACCAGCCGCGCCAGCCGCACCCCGCTCAGCACATTCACATCGAAGAAGCGCAGCCAGTCCTCATCCGGAATATCCTCGAACGCCTTGGGCTCAAAGATGCCCAGGTTGTTGACCAGAATACCGATGCCCGGATAGCGCCGCACCACATCCTCGGCCGCATCGGCCTTGCTCAGATCCCCGGCAAACCCATGCACCGCGCCATGCGTTTCGGCGCGGATGCGCGCGACCGCCTCGTCCACGCCTTCCTGCGTGCGGCCGTTGACAATCACGCTGGCGCCTTCGCGCGCCAGCGTCTCCGCGATGGCGTAGCCGATGCCGGCCGTGCTCCCGCTCACCAATGCCAGCTTGCCATTGAGTTGTAACTCCATGTCGACTCTCCTTGGTTGATTGATGCCTGATGATATCCAGCCCGCGCCGCCCGCCTTACACACGAAAGGGCGGAAGATCACACCAACTAAAGGCGGAGCGACCGGCGCAATGTCGCCTGCCTATACTGCCATTTTGCCATCAACCGAAGGAAGGATACGCGATGAAGACCCGATTCAGCATGCTGTTGTGCGCACTGCTTGCCGCCCGCTCCGCACTGGCGGCGCAGCCGTCCATGCAATCCGCCAGCAAGCTCAGTTTTGGCGACGCCGACACGCTGTTCGTCGCCGACTGGCAGGGCGCGCGCATCTTCGCGCTGACGCTGCCGGCGCCCGCCAGCCCGGCCGGCAAACCGTTCAACTTGCAGGACGTGCAGGCGCCGATCGCCAACGCCCTCGGCGTGGCGCCGGCCGCGCTGCGCTTCGAAGACCTGGCGGTGCAGCCGGGCAGCGAACTGGCCTACATCGCCCTGACCGTACGCGGCGCCAAGGGCCGGAGCCGGCCCGCCATCGTCAGCGTCGACGCCGCCGGCAAGGTGCGCCGGCTGGACCTGAGCAAGGCCGCCGCTTCGGCCGCCATCACCGACGCGCCGGCCGCCGACGCCCGTTTCTGGCGCGACCTGCCGCAGCAGACGCTCACCGTGACCGACATGCGTTACTACCAGAACAAGCTGTACGTGGCCGGCCTGTCCAACCGCAGCTTCGCCTCCACCTTGCGCGTGTACGACTATCCGTTCAACGGCAAGGCCAGCGCCACCACCATCGAGATGTACCATCCGGTGCACAACCAGATCGAAACCCGCGCGCCGATCCGCAGCATGACGGTGATGAACATCGGCGGCGAACCGACGCTGGTGGCGGCATACACCTGCACGCCGCTGGTCACCATCCCGCTCAAGGACCTGCAGGACGGCGCCCACATCACCGCGCGCACCGTGGGCGAACTGGGATGGGGCAGCGCGCCCAATGGCCTGGTGAGCTTCAAGGCGGGCGAGGCGGAATATGCGCTGCTGGTCAACTCCAGCCGTTCGGCCGACCTGCTGAGCGCCGCCGACCTGGCCAGCGCCGCCGCGCAGCCGGGCGTCAGCACGCCGATCGACTGGCCGGCCAAGCCCTACCTGGGCGTGAAGGCGACCATGACGCCGATGTCGGCGGTGATGCGCATCGATAACCTGAATCCGCAACTGCTGCTGGCCCTGCGCCGCGCCGACGCCGGCGGCGAAATGCAGCTGGTGTCGATCCCCAAGGGCGGCTACCTGCGGCTGAGCGACTTCGTCAACGAATATGATTTCCCCGACTACCGCTACCCGGAGGGCGACAAATTCCGCGACTTCCACCAGTACGCGCGCACGCTCGAAGGCTATGCGGACCTGGCGCGCTGACGCGGCGGCGGCGCTGGCGCTGGCGGCGCTAGCGGCGCCCGGGATGGCGGCCGGCGCCAGCATCACGCCGTCCGGCCCTGAAGTGCCGCAAAACCTGCTGCGCATCGAGCTGCATCTGGACCGGCCGCTGGCCGCGCCGCTGGACATGTCGCGCGTCGCGCTGCTGGACGGCGACGGCCAGCCGATCGCGGACGCCTTGCTCGACCTGCCGCTGCGCGACCGCGACGGCATGACGGTGACCTTGCTGCTGCATCCGGGCCGCATCAAGCGCGGCGTCGGCCCGAATACCGCGCTCGGGCCCGCGCTGCGCGCCGGCCAGGCGGTGACGCTGCGCATCGACGATCCGCAGTTGGCACGGCCGCTGCAACGGCAGTGGCGCGTCACGCCGCCGCTGCGCCAGCGCATCGATCCGGCGCAATGGATGGTGCAAGCGGTGCGGCAGGGCGGCCGCCAGGCGCTGCGCGTGACGCTGCCGGCCGCGCTGGATGGCGCGGCGGCCGGCGCCATTGCGCTGCAAGGGCCGGACGGGCAACGCGTGGCCGGCAGCGCCGCCCTGGCGGACGGCGAACGTGAATGGCGCTTCACGCCCGCGCACAACTGGCGTCCCGGCGACTACCGCCTGCGGATCCACCCGCAACTGGAAGACCCGCAGGGCAATCGCCTGTGCGCGGCGTTTGAGGCGGCGCGCCAAAGCGCCGCGCCGTGCGACGACGAAGGGCTGCTGGCCTTCACGATAAAAGCGCGGTGACAAAGCGTGAGTATTGCCTGCTTATAAAGGTTGTATAGTTGCCTCGTCCGAACAACGAGTGATGACGAGGGCTACATGATGGTCTGTCGCGGGTATGGCATCCTGGTCGTGGCGATAGGCGCCCTGGGCTACGCGCTGGGCAGGCTGGGCGCCGAGCAGATCTGGGGCGCGCCGCTGCCGGCCACCTACCGCGCGGCTTCGGAGCTGGCCGGCTTGCTGCTGGCGGCCGCCATTGTCTACGGCCTGCACCGGCTGATCGAGGCGCGCCAGTCGCCGCGTGCCTACGTCGACAAAATCACCGGCGAGGAAACCATCGTCAAGCCCCGGCACGACCTGTTCTTCATTCCCCTCAAAGCCTGGTCCGGGATCCTCGCGCTGCTCGGCGTGTGGTGTTATTTCCAGCGTTAGAAAGCGCTTCCACATGGTATATTCTGGCCATGTCCGCCACCCCCACCCCGATCCGTACGCCACCCATGTTCAACCTCGCGTGGCCCCTGTTGGTCGAGCTGGGGCTGGCCATCGCCTCCAGCGTGGTCGGCACCGCGCTGGCGTCGCGCATTTCCGATGAGGCGGGCGGCGCGTTTGCCATCGCCAGCCAGGTGTCGGCGGCGCTGTTCATCCTGTTCCGCATCATCGGCGCCGGCGTCAGCGTGGTGGTCACGCAGAATCTCGGCGGCGGCCAGCGCGCGGCGGCCAACAAGGTCGCCTGCGCGGTGGTCGGCGCCAGCACCTGGCTGGGCGCCACCACCGGCCTGATCGCCATCGTCGGCGCGCACGGCCTGCTGCACCTGCTGAACACCCCCGCGGAAGTCTTCCCGATCGCCGCGCCGTTCCTGATGGCGCTCGGCCCGGCCATGCTGTTCGACGCCTGGAACGCCTCCATGGCCGGCGTGATGCGCGCCCACCTGCGCACCCGCGACACGCTGGTGGTGCTGATCATCATGCACGTCAGCCACCTGTTGATGGCGCTGCCGCTGATGTACGGCTGGGGGGCGCTGCCGGCGCTCGGTCTGCCGGGCTACGCGCTGGCCCTGGCCATCAGCCGCATGATCGGCCTGGCGCTGCACCTGATGATGTGGCGCGTCCACCTCGGCATCACGGTGCGGCGCGAGGACTGGTGGCGCTTGCCGCGTCCCGAGCTGTCGGCGGTGCTGCATATCGGGCTGCCCGGCGCGGCCGAAAATATCGCCTGGCGCCTGGCCTTCATGGTCAGCGTGGCCACCGCCGCCGAACTGGGTGCCAGGGCGCTGGCCACGCAAGCGTATGTGCTGCAACTGATGGGCGGCGTGATGATGTTCAGTATCGCCACCGGGCTGGCGGTGGAAATCGTCGTCGGTTACCTGATCGGCGCCGGCCATCTGCGCGAGGCGCACCGCGTGGTGCGGCGCTCG
Source organism: Duganella sp. 1224 (assembly GCF_013408245.1). Taxonomy (GTDB): domain Bacteria; phylum Pseudomonadota; class Gammaproteobacteria; order Burkholderiales; family Burkholderiaceae_D; genus Rugamonas. The sequence continues at coordinate 1,496,738 of NZ_JACBYS010000001.1, read as the reverse complement.
CTGGCGCGCGGGCTGGTGGTGTGCGTGCTGATCGCCGCCAGCGCCGCGCTGCTGGGCCGCTGGCTATTGGGCTGGTTCACGCAGGACCAGGACATCATCGCCGCCGGCGCCACGCTGCTGTGGATCACGGTGGTGCTGGAGCCGGGCCGCACCTTCAACCTGGTGGTGATCAACGCGCTGCGCGCGGCCGGCGACGCCCGTTTTCCGGTGATGGCTGGCGCCTTCTCGATGCTGTTCGTGCTGGCCGGCGGCAGTTGGCTGCTGGGCGTGGTGCTGGGCTGGGGCCTGCCGGGCGTGTGGATCGCCTACGCCGCCGACGAATGGATACGCGGCCTGATCATGTGGCGCCGCTGGCAGACCCACGCCTGGGTGCCGCATGCGCGCACCTCGCGCAAGCGGCTGCGCCCCGCCATCGTGGTCGAAGGCTGACGGTCAGCTGACTGTCAGCGGCCGGCCGCCGCCTTGCGCGCCGCCGGCAGGTTGCGCACGATCGCGCGCAACATGTCTTCCACGTCGATCGGCTTGGCGATGAAGTCATTCATGCCGCAGGCGATGCACTGCTCGCGCTCGGACACCATCACGCCGGCCGTCATCGCCAGCACCGGCAGGTGCAGCTTCAGTTCATCGCGGATCTTGCCGGTGGCCTCGAAGCCGTCCATCTCCGGCATCTGCACATCCATCAGCACCAGGTCGTACAGGTGGGCGTCGGTGCGCAGGCGCTCGACGGCCAGGCGGCCGTTGTCGGCGGTGTCGATCAGCGCGCCGGCGTGGGACAGCATGGTGCTGGCCACCAGCTGGTTGACCGGATTGTCCTCCACCAGCAGGATGCGCACGCCGTCCAGCCGCTGGCCGGCAAGGTCGGCATCGGCCGCCGGCGCGGCGTCGCGCAGGCTCGATTGCGCCTGCTGCAAGGTCTCCGCCAGCCGCGCGCCGGTCACGGGCTTGAGCAGCACCGCGTCGGCCATCTGCGCGCCGTCGGTGTGCAGCAGCTTGCCCTGGCCAAAGGCGCTGATCATCAGGATCACCGGCATGCCGGCGATGGCGCGGTCGTTGCGAATGGCCTGCATGGTGGCCAGGCCGGACATGCCGGGCATGTTCCAGTCTACCAGTACACCGTCGTAGCGGGCGCCCTGACTGTGCAGGTAATCCAGCGCCTGCTCGCCGGTGCTGGCGCTGTCGCAGGTCCAGCCGCGCGCGCGGATGCTGCGGCACAGGTAGTCGGCGCTGGTGGCGTCGTCGTCCACCACCAGCAGGTGCTGCACGCTGCCCAGGCGTTCGTGCGGCGCCTCGGCGCCGGCCTGCAGCGGCACGGTGAGGATGAATTCACTGCCGACGCCAGGCGTGCTGCGCACGTCGATGGCGCCTCCCATCAGCGCGGCCAGGCGGCGCGAAATGGCCAGGCCCAGGCCGGAGCCGCCGAAGCGGCGCGTCATCGAGGCGTCGGCCTGGGAGAAGGGCGCGAACAGTTGCGCCACGCGGTCGGCGGGGATGCCGATGCCGGTGTCGCGCACCGTGAAGCGCAGCGCGGCCGGCGCCGCGGCCAGTTCCACCAGCACCGACACCGATCCCTTTTCGGTGAATTTGATGGCGTTGCCGACCAGGTTGACCAGCACCTGCTGCAGCCGGTGGCCGTCGCCCACCAGCGCCTGCGGCACGCCCGGCTCGACGCCGATGGCCAGCTCCAGGTCCTTCTCGCCGGCGTTGACCGTCATGATGGTGGCGATGGCCTCCAGCATGGCGGACAGCTGGAACGGCAGCGGCTCCAGTTCCATGCGGCCGGCCTCGATCTTGGAGAAATCCAGCACGTCGTTGAGGATGCTGAGCAGGGAATGGCCGGACGAGCGTATCATCTCCACGTATTTCAGCTGCTCGGCCGACAGCGTGGTATTGCCCAGCAAATGCGCCATGCCCAGCACGGCGTTGAGCGGGGTGCGGATCTCGTGGCTCATGTTGGCGACGAATTCGCTCTTGGCGCGGCTCGCGGCCTCCGCCTGGTCGCGGGCGGCGATCAGCGAGCTTTCCGACTGGCGCAGGGCCCCGGTCATCTGCCGCGCCAGCGCGGTGGCGTAAGCCTGGCGCGCCGTCAGTGCGCGCACCACGCCGAAGAACAGCAGGCTGATAATCACGCCCGCCAGCAGCACGATGTGCGACTTCTGGCGGTCGATGGCATTTTCAAATGCCGGTTGCGAGGTGAAACGCAGCGTCCATTGGTGGTGCAACAGGTCCAGCGACATGGTGCGCAGGTAGGGGTTGGGATACTGCTGCGGATCGGCCGGCGCGCGCTCGCTGGCATACAGCAGCGCGTCCGCCTGCGTGCCGGCACCGTCGAAAATCTCCAGCCGCACGGTCTGGTCGGCGGTGCCGAGCAAATCCCGCATCAACTCGTCGGCGCGGATCGGGCTGTAGGCAAAGCCCTGCAGCGCCGCCATGCGCTGGGCCGGTGTGCTGTTCTGGTCCAGCATCGCGTCTTTGCGGTAGACCGGGAAGTACATCAGGAAGCCGGGCATGCCGGAGCTGTCGTGCTCCTGCACCAGCGCCACCTTGGCCGTCAGCGCCGGCGAGCCGCTGCGCGCGGCATCCAGCAAGGCCTGGCGGCGGGTCGACTCGGACAGCATGTCGTAGCCGAAGGCGCGCAGATTGCGCCCGGCGAAGGGCTCCAGGTACATCACCACTACCGATGCGCCGACATCGGGGCCGTGGTTGTTGTTCCAGATGTGGAAGTCCTCATAGCCCTGGTAGCGGATTTCCTTTTCGGTGGCCTCGCGCTGGTCGGCGCGCAGGTACATGCCGTAGCCCAGCCCCATCACGCCGGGGAAGTTGTGCTCCAGGTCCATGCCCTCGGCGAAGTCGCGCCACTGGTCGCGGGTGGGATCCGGCTGCGCCTTGAACAGCGCCTGGGCGCCGCGCAGGCCCGATTCGTAGAGCGTCATGCGACGCGCGATGCGCCTGGCGATGTCGGCGCATTCGGCCTCGAACTGCTCCTGCGCGCGGCGCTCGGTGCTGGCCGACAGCAGATGCCACACCGCCACCGTCAGGCCCACGCCCACCAGCAGCGTGCCCCACTGGGCGGCGCTGTAGCTGGCCTTGTCGTTGCCGGCGCGCTGGCGTTCGCTGGCGTCGGCGCACAGCACCAGCGCGATCAGGCTGCACAGCATGATGAAGCTGACCAGCGCAATCAGGGCGTCGTTCAGCGTGCCGACCGCGAACGGCCCGTAGCCGTGGATGGTGCCGGCCACCGCGCTGCCGGCGGTGATCATGCAGACGGCGCTGGCGCCGCGCAGTCCGTGGCGGTGCGACGACCAGGCAATGGCCAGCACAAACAGGTAGGGCAGCCATCCCATGCCAACGTCGTACGAGTAGCGGCGGCCGAACACCGCGTACGACAGCGCCGCCAGCACCACCAGCGATAGCGCTATTTCCAGCGCCGCGCGCCAGTGCCAGCGCGGCAGCCGCCGCACGCACCAGACGATGATGGCTGGGCCGAACAGCAGAATGCCGGCCATGTCGCCGACCCACCAGGTGAGCGCGATGGCGCCGTGGGCGGCGGCCGGCGCCAGGCCGCTGTACACCAGCGTGCTGCTGCCGATGCCGGCGCTGACGGCGCTCATGGCCATTGCCACCACGGCGAATTTGTAGACGTTCTGCTGCTGCCCCATGGGCTGCTTGATGTCGAAGTAGCGCCGCACCAGCCACACGCCGGACAAGGCCTCCAGCGTATTGCCGCCGGCGATCAGCGACGCGGCCAGCAGCACGCCACCGTGCAGCGGCAGGCCGTTGGCGTGGAACACGGCCAGGTTGGCCGTCAGGGCGCCCACAAAGATCGCTGGCCAGGCGCGGTAGCCCATGATCAGCAGCGCCGCGAAGGCGATGCCGGACGGCGGCCACACCGGCGTGGCGTTGGTATGCGCGAACGCCAGCAGCAGGCTGGCGCGGGCGACCAGGGCGTAGCACAGCGTGAGCAGCACGAGCGCGCGCATGGGAGATTCGGTGGTTGTCAACGATGAGCCACTATAGCGTAAATATTGTCATAATGGTTTGGCATATGGACCCGTGGCGGGTTATATTTTGTCATCTAGTTGATAGCGAGTGAACCTTGTCCCTGCCTTCCAACGATGCCATGATCGTTGCTGTGTCGGTGGTGTTTGCGGCGCTGGTCGGCCTGCTGTCGCTGGTTCGCAATGCGCGCCAGAAGGCGGCGCTCGACGCGGCCCTGCACCGCAGCCAGGAAAGCGAACGGCGCGCGCGCGTGCTGGCCGACACGCTGCCATTGCTGATCGCCTACCTGGACCGTGACCTGCGCTACCGCTTCGCCAATGCCCATTATCGCACCCAGTGGGGACTGGAGCCGCGCGATATGTTGGGGAAAACCGTCAGTGACGTCTTCGGCCCGGCCGCCGAGCCTTGGCTGGGCGATTTGCACGCGGCGCTGGCCGGACGTCGCTTGCATTACGAACGCGACTTCCATGGCGCCGACGGCGTGCTGCATTTTTTGGTCGACCTGGTGCCGGACCGCGCGCCGGACGGCCGCGTGGCCGGCTTTTACCTCACCGCCATGAACATCACCGACCGCAAGAACAGCGAGCAGCGCGCCGAGGCGGCCAGCCGCGCCAAGAGCGAGTTCGTGGCCAATATGAGCCACGAGATCCGCACGCCGATGAACGCGGTGCTGGGCGTGGCCTATCTGCTGGAGAACACCGCGCTGAGCCACCAGCAGAAGGAGTACGTCGGCATGATACGTTCGTCCGGCCAGGTCCTGCTGGGCATCCTGAACGATGTGCTGGACTTTTCCAAGATCGAGGCCGGGCGCATGGAACTGGCGCCGCAGCCCTTCCTGCTGCGCGAGGTGCTCGATTCGCTGGCCAACGTCATGACGCTGCCGGCCAATGCGCGCGGCATCAGTCTGGCCATCGATGCCGGCGACGACGTGCCGCCGGTGCTGGTGGGCGATGGCATGCGCCTGCAGCAGATCCTGATCAACCTGGTGGGCAATGCGGTCAAGTTTACGGAGCGCGGCGGCGTCTCGGTGCGGGTGACGCTGGAACAGGGCGGCGCCGCCGCCGACAGCCTGCGCTTGCGCATCGCCGTGCGCGACACCGGCATTGGCATGGACCTGGAGCAGCAAAGCCGCCTGTTCTCCGCCTTTAACCAGGCCGACGCCTCGACCACGCGCCGCTTCGGCGGCACCGGCCTGGGACTGGCCATCTGCCGCCGTCTGGCGGAACTGATGGGCGGCGAGATCACCGTGCGCAGCGCCCCCGGCACCGGCAGCGAATTCGTGGTGACGCTGCCGTTCGGCGTGGCCGACGCCGACGCCACCATCGAGCATCCGGCGCTGCAAACCGCCGCCGCGCAAGGCTGGATGCTGCCCGCTACGCCGGCCTTGCAGGAGGCGCCGCCCGAAGCCGTGGCGGACGCCGCGCCGCGCCTGGCCGGCCTGCGGCTGCTGCTGGTGGAGGACCATCCGCTGAACCAGCTGGTGGCGCGCGGCATGCTGGAACACGCTGGCGCCAGCGTGGAGGTGGCGGAAAACGGCCAGTTGGCGGTCGATTGCCTGCGCCAGCGCGCCGCCGACTACGACATCGTGCTGATGGACGTGCAAATGCCGGTGATGGACGGCTACGAGGCCACGCGCCACATCCGCCACACGCTGGGCCTGAAGCTGCCGGTGCTGGCAATGACAGCGGGGGTCATGCAATCCGAAAAAGACCAGTGCATCGACGCCGGCATGGACGATTTCATCGCCAAGCCGGTCGACGTGGAGCAGATGCTGGACACCATTTCGCGCCACTGGGAGGCGATTCGCGCCCGCTGAACGCATTTCGTCGCAAGCCGGCACGCCGGCCTCGGGCCGTGGATAAAGTGGCAGCACACCTCAACCACTTCTGCCCACCGGAGCCCGCCATGAACCGATTGCTGCTTGCCTTGTTGTTTGCTTCCACCGCGCCCGTCTTTGGCGCCGATCTGACCATCCGCATCGACGGCGTGGCCAGCGCCGACGGCGACATCAAGATCGCCCTCTACAACTCGGCCGACTCCTTCCTCAGCAAGCCGGTGCGCGGCCTGCAGGCGCCGGCCCACGCGGGCACGGTGGAAGTGAAAGTGGCCGACCTGGCGCCGGGCGACTACGCCTTCGCCGTCTATCACGACGCCAACGGCAACGGCAAAATGGACCGCAACATGGTCGGCATGCCGACCGAGGACTACGCCTTCAGCAACAACGCCGCCGGCAAGCGCGGCGCGCCGCGCTTCGAGGACGCGCGCATCGCGCTGCCGGCCGATGGCGCCACCGCCACCGTCAACCTGCGCTGAACGGAGTTCGCCATGACCAATCGCCGCCACTTCCTCAGCTTCGCCGCCCTGGGCCTCGCGTCCCGCCCCGCGCTGGCGGACAGCCTGACCTACCAGGCCTTCCACCACGCGCTGGACGGCAACGCGCGCCTGCTGGCCTACGCCGACCACACCGGCGACGTGGCCGGCGACGCCACCGTGCTGGGACGCCTGCCGGCGGACCTGAACGGCGTCTTTTACCGCAACGGGCCGGGACGTTTTGAACTCGGCGGTGAACGCTATCATCACTGGTTCGATGGCGACGGCTTTGCCCAGCGCTGGCAGATCGGCGACGGCAAGGTCAGTCACATCGGCCGCTTCGTGTCGACGCAAAAGTTCGAGGAAGAGAGCAAGGCGGGGCGCTTCCTGTTCCCGGCCTTCGGCACCTGGATCGACCGCAAGGCCATGAAAAACAACGACACCGTCAACGTCGCCAACACCAATCTGCTGCCGTTCAACGGCCGCGTGTACGCCTTGTGGGAGGGCGGCTCCGCCACCGAGGTCGATCCGGACACGCTGGCCACGCGCGGCATCAAGACCTGGCGCCCGGACCTGAAGGCCATGCCGTTTTCGGCCCATCCCAAGCCGGATCCGGACGGCGGGCTGTGGAACTTCGGCACCTCGCCCGGTGCCGACCAGTTGGTGATCTATCGTCTGAACGCCGCCGGTGAAGTCGCCCGCACCGCCATGATCGCGGTGCCGAAGCTGAACATGGTGCACGACTTCGTGGTCAGCGGCCGCCACCTGATTTTCCTGGTGGCGCCTTACGACCTGCGCGACACGGCGGGGGCCAGCTTCGCCGAGCGCATGGCGTGGGCCGGCGACAAGGAACCATTGCGGGTGCTGGTCATCTCCAAGGATACGCTGGCCCTGCGCCAGGTGTTCGAGCTGCCGGCGCGCTCCGTCTTCCATTTCGGGAACGCCTGGGAAGACGGCGCCAGCACCCGGTTCGACGTGGTGCTGCACGAAGGCGACGCCCTGCGCAAGGTGGGCCTGCCGATGCGCGGCGCGTCGCGCATGGTGTCCGACAACCCAAGCAGCACGGTGCAGATCACGCTGGATTACGCCAGCGGACAGGCGCGCGAGGCGCGGTTGTTCGGCGTCAGCGAATTCCCGCGCGTGATGCCGCAGGTGGTGTCGGCGCGCCACCGCAAGCTGCTGGTGCTGGGCGCCAGCGGCCGCGAACTGATACTGGATAGCGTCAACCTGATCGACACGGACAACGGCAAGGCCGATGGCTATGCCTTCGGTCCCGGATGGCAGGTCGAAGAGCACGTGCTGGTGCCGCGCCGCGGCGCGCGGTCGGAAACCGACGGTTACGTGGTCGGCGTGGCGCAGGACACGCGCCGCGCGCAGAGCGTGCTGACGGTGTTTGATGCGCACAACATCAAGGCCGGTCCGGTAGCGCTGGCGCGGTTGCCATATCGCGCGCCGGTTTGCTTTCATGGTAACTTTCTGGCGGCATGAATCACATGAAGGCAAGTATGACCCAACAAGAGCAAGCCCCGGTGCGGGCGCACCCGCTGGAGCTGATCCCGTTCTTCCGCCGCTGGCGGCCATCGCCGCGCCGCGACCTGGCGTACACCGTCATCTGGAGTACGCTGATCGGTGTGGTGCTCACCGCGTGCGTGCGCCTGCTGTCGCAGGACGATGCCAGCCTGGCGGAGCGCTGGTGGTCATTGCTGCTGATGTCCAACCTGGTGGGCCTGATCGTTCACGGCGGCATGGTGGCTGGCAATCGCCTGCTGCGCGGCTGGCCGCGCCGCGCCCGCGGGCTGCCGCGTTTCCTGTTCAACCTGGCGCTGATGGCGGTCGCCGTGCTGCTGGGCGTTGTGCTGGGCAACGCCATCTGGAACCGCGGCAATTCGCTGCATCTGTTGACCAACCGCGCGGTGGTGATCCAGTGCCTGGTCATCGCAGCCTGTATAGCCTTGCTGATGTACCTCGTGCGCAGCGCCGCCGAGCGCCGTCACGCGGTGGCGATGGAGGCGGCGCGGCAGAAGGAATTTGAGGCGGCTAGCGCGCGCATGCTGGCCGAGGCGCGGCTGCGCGCGCTGCAGGCGCAGATCGAGCCGCACTTCCTGTACAACACGCTGGCCAATGTGGTCGGCCTGATCGGCCCGCGGCCGGCGCAGGCGCAACACATGCTGGAGCGCTTCATCGACTATCTGCGCGCCAGCCTGGCCGCCAGCCGTAGCGAGGAGGCCACGCTGGGCTCCGAGGCCGCGCTGATCGGCGCTTATCTCGACGTGCTGGCGGTGCGCATGGGCGAGCGCCTGCGCTACCGCATCGAGCTGCCGGATGAGTTGCGCCAGGTCCGCATCGCCCCCATGCTGCTGCAGCCGGTGGTGGAAAACGCCATCGCCCACGGCCTGGAGCCGAAGGTGGAGGGCGGCGAGATCGTGGTCAGCGCGCGCGTGGAGGGCGAACAGTTGTGCGTGCGCATCAGCGATACCGGCGTGGGCCTGGACGACACGGCGCCACGCAAGCCGGGCGGCGGCGTGGGGCTGAGCAATCTGCGCGAGCGGTTGCGCAGCTTGTACGGTGGCGCCGCCAAGGTAGAATTACTGGAAAATCAACCCTGCGGCATGACGGTCCGCCTCGTGCTGCCCCTGAATGTGAGTCCGACATCATCGATACCATCCGTGCCCTGATCGCAGACGACGAAGCCCATCTGCGCGACTACCTGGAAAGCCAGCTGAAGGCCGTCTGGCCCGAGCTGCGCGTGGTGGCGCGTGCCGCCAACGGCATCGAAGCGCTGCGCATGATCGACGAGGAGGCGCCGCAGGTGGTGTTCCTCGACATCCGCATGCCCGGCCTGAGCGGGCTGGATGTGGCGGCCAGGCTGGTAGACAGCCGCACGCCGCCGCACATCGTGTTTGTCACCGCGTACGACCAGTATGCGGTGGAGGCGTTCGAGCATTCGGCGGTGGACTACCTGCTGAAGCCAGTGAACCTCGAGCGGCTGGAGCGCACGGTCGCCAAGCTGAAGACCCGCTTGCGGCCGGCGTCGCCGGTGGAGGGCGCGGTGCCGGCGGCGGCGCTGCAAGCCTTGCTGGCGCAACTGGCGGCGGGTGGCCTGACGGCGGCACTGCCCACGCCCACGCCGGCGCCCGCGCCGCTGCAATGGATACGCGCCTCGCAAGGCGACGAAACGCGCCTGATCCCAATCGAAGACGTGATCTACTTCCAGAGCAACGACAAATACACCAGCGTGTTCGTGGCGGACGGCGAAAGCCTGATCCGCACGCCGATCAGCAAGCTGCGCGAGCAGCTCGACGAACAGCAGTTCTGGCAGATCCACCGCAGCGTGATTGTGGCGGCGCGCCACGTGGCTGGCACCCGCCAGGACTTTCGCGGGCGCGTGATGGTGCAGCTGAAAGGCCGCCCGGAACAGCTGGTGGTCAGCCGCAACTACGTGGATCTGTTCCGGGGGATGTGAAGCTTAGCTGCCCAGCACCGGCTTGACCCTGGACGCCGCCAGCTTGGCGTTGATGCGCGCGGTGTCGACGTCGTCGGCGGTGGCCAGCGCCACGCCCATGCGGCGGCGCGCGAACGATTCCGGCTTGCCGAACAGGCGGATGTCGCTGTGCGGCACGCGCAGCGCCTCGGCCACGCCTTCAAAGGCAATGCCGGCCGCCTCGTGCTGGCCGTAGATCACCGCCGACGCGCCCGGCGACTTCAGCGCCACATTCACCGGCAGGCCGAGAATGGCCTTGGCATGCAGCTCGAATTCGCTCTGCACCTGGGTGGCCATGGTCACCATGCCGGTATCGTGCGGACGCGGGCTCACTTCCGAGAACCACACCATCTCGTCCTTGACGAACAGCTCGACGCCGAACAGACCCAGGCCGCCCAGATCCGCCGTCACCTTGCCGGCGATGTCGCGCGCGCGTTCCAGCGCCGCCGGATGCATGCGGCATGGCTGCCACGATTCCACGTAGTCGCCTTGCACCTGCACGTGGCCGATCGGATCGCAGAACTGCGTCACCACCTGGCCGTCCTCGCCCAGCGAGCGCACGGTCAGCAGCGTGATTTCGTAATCGAAGTCGATGAAGCCTTCGACGATCACGCGGCCCGAGTCCACGCGGCTGCCGGCGGCGGCGTAGTCCCACGCGGCTTGCACCTCGTCGGCGCTGTCGATCTTCGACTGGCCCTTGCCCGACGACGACATCACCGGCTTGACCACGCAAGGGAAGCCCACGGCATCGGCGCCGGCCCGCAGTTCTTCCAGGCTGCTGGCGAAACGGTAGGGCGAGGTGGCCAGGCCCAGCGTTTCGGCGGCCAGGCGGCGGATGCCTTCGCGGTTCATGGTCAGCTGCGCGGCGCGCGCGGTCGGAATGCAGGTGATCTTGCCGGCCTGCTCCAGCTCCGCCAGTTTGTCGGTGGCGATGGCCTCGATCTCCGGCACCACCAGGTCCGGCTTCTCCTGTTCGATCAGCGCCGCCAGCGCGTCGCCATCGGTCATGTTGATGACGTGGGCGCGGTGCGCCACCTGGTGGCCGGGCGCGTTCGGGTAGCGATCGACGGCAATGACTTCCACGCCCAGGCGCTGCAGCGCGATGATGACTTCCTTGCCCAGTTCACCAGAACCGAGCAGCATGACTTTGGTGGCGGTGGGCGACAGCGGCGTGCCGAGCGTGCGGGGAGTTTTCATGGCGGGTCGTCAAATCAGAAGGAATAAACCAGGGTCACCGAGGTTTGCGTATCGGTGTTTTTCTTGTCGGCGGGGACGTTGGTGTCGTTGCGGATGTTGAACGCCGCCTTCATCTGCATGGTGCTGTTGATCTTGGTGCGCAGCGCGGTTTCCGCCAGCGAGTGGATGTTGTCGGTGCCGCGTTCCACCACCACGTTCTGGCTGAACTGCGCGCTGTCGCTCAGTTTCCATTTCAGCAGCGCGGCGCCGCGGATGGTCGGGCCGTTCTCGGTTTCGCCGCCGGCGCGCACGCCGCGGAAGTAGCCAGGACCGACTTCCACGTCCAGCGTGTGCGTATCCGACTGGTAGGTCTGGGTGCCGTAACCGACGCCGATGGTGGAGTAGCGGGTGTAGGCGCCGAATTTATCGTCGACGTGCGTGACCAGCGCGTACAGTTTGCCATGGTCGTCGTGCAGCAGCTTGTAGCCGGCTTTGGCCGATGCGGCGTAGCGTTGCGCCGAGCGCTCGCGCACCTCCTGGCCATCGGCGTTGGTGACTTCTTCGTCCTTGAAGTAGCCGGACAGGATGTATTCGTTGCTCCAGTTGTGCAGTTCCTGCTTGGCGTCGATCTTGCCGGTCACCGAGGTACCGACCGTGTTGCCGGAGGTGGAGATGGCGCCCAGTTCGGCGGAGGTGTTCCAGCCGTGGGCATTGACTGGGTCCAGCGTATCGGCGGCGGCGCAGCCGTGGGCCAGCGCCAGCGCGGAAAGAATCAGCAGAGATTTCATAGGCATGAAGACGCGGTGCCGCGTGGCGGCCAGCCGCTGTCGTGATACTGAAAGAAGGCGGTATTGTAACCGACACGGAACCAACTTGCCGCATTCCAGATGGGATGTGCGAGGCCGTACAGACCGTGAAAGCGCGCCGGCGGATGATGGAGGCTCTTGTCAAAGGGGCATCGATCATGAAACTCATCCTGTGCGCGGCACTGGCCGCGATGACTGGCGTGGCCGGCGCCACTGTCAACCGCTGCGTGGACACCGAAGGCCACGTGCTGCTGACCGACGCGGAATGCCCGCAGGGCAGCCGCGTGGAAGACAGCACCGAGCACGTGGCGGCGGCCATGACCAGCTCCGAGGCGTCCGCGCCGGCGCCGCGCAGCCGCTGGGCCGACCTGCCGCGCCCCCTGGTGCGCAAGACCGTCAGCACCGACGTCGCCACCTTGCAGGCGGCGCGCCAGACGCTCACCATGCAGGACGAGCTGCACAAGCAGCGCCGCCTGCTCAGTTCCCGTTGATGTAATCTTCCAGTCCCGCCGCCAGCGCGGTATAGACGGCGGCGCAGGCCGGATTGCCGCGCAGGTTCTCGTGCATGGCCAGCCATGTGTCCAGCGGAATGGTCAGCAGGTCCGGCGCCACGCGCACCAGGTCCGGATCGCGCGCGGCCAGCCGCACCTGGCAGATGCCGATGCCGATGCCGGCGCGGATGGACGCGAGGTGAACCAGATCGCTGTCGCTGCGCAGTGCAAACTGGTTCGCCGCCAGGTTGCCCAGCAGCGGTTGCAGCTTGCGCGTGAAGGCGTTTTCCGTCTCGATGCCGATCAGCGCATGGCGCGCGATCTCTTCCCACGTGCGCGGTATGCCGTGGCGCTCCAGGTAGCGCCGGTGCGCATGGAATCCCAGTTCGATGTTGCCGACCCGGCGCGCCACCAGCACATCCTGCTCCGGGCGCTGCATGCGCACGGCGATGTCGGCGTCGCGCCGCAGCAGGTTTTCAATGCGATTGGATACCGCCAGCTGGACGGTGATGCCGGGATGGCTCTCGCGCAGACGCGCCAGCAGCGGCGGCAGCACTTCCACGCTCACCACCTCGCTGGCGGTGACGCGCACCATGCCCTGGATGGCGGCGTCCGCGCCGCGTCCCAGGCCGGAGGCGGCGCGCAGTAGCGCAGAGGAGGCGGCGGCCAGGGTTTCGGCGTAGGGCTGCAACGCGTGCGCCGCCTCGGTGGCGATAAAACCGGCCTGCGAGCGGGTGAACAGCGACAGGCCAAGCGTTTGCTCCAGCGCGTCGATATGGCGGCCGACAGTGGGCTGCGTCAGACCGAGCGCCCGCGCGGCACCCGATAGCGAGCCTTCCTTCAGCACGGACAGGAAGGAGCGGTACAAATCCCAGTTTGGCTCGATGGTCATACGAAATTGTATAGCGGCTATGCAGCTTTCGGTAATTTTCTTTTAGCCCGCATGCGGCCACACTGTGCAACACGTCGTTACGGCGCAACTTTCACAACAGGGAGAAGAACATGAACAAAGTGGCATTGGTACTGGGCGCAACGGGCGGCATTGGTGGCGAGGTGGCGCGGACCTTGCTGGCGCGCGGCTGGCGGGTGAAGGCGCTGCACCGTGCGCCGGAGCGGGCGGCCAAACAAGGCGATGGCTTGCAATGGCTGGCCGGCGACGCGATGCACCGCGACGACGTGGTCGCTGCCGCGCAGGGAGTTGACCTGATCGTGCACGCGGTGAATCCGCCGGGCTACCGCAACTGGGGCCAGCTGGTGCTGCCGATGCTGGAGAATACGATGGCGGCGGCGCGCGCCAGCGGCGCCCGCATCCTGCTGCCAGGGACCGTGTACAACTACGGCCCGGACGCCTACCTGCACATCACCGAATACGCGCCGCAGCAGCCAGTGACGCGCAAGGGCGCGATCCGCGTGGAGATGGAGCGCCGCCTGCGGGCATCCGGCCTGCCGGTACTGATCGTGCGGGCCGGCGATTTCTTCGGACCGGACGCCGGCAACAACTGGTTCGCGCAAGGCCTGGTCAAGCCGGGCAAGCCGGTGACGGCGATCAGCAATCCGGCGTCGCCGGGCGTTGGCCATCAATGGGCCTATCTGCCGGATGTGGCGGAAACCATGGCGCGCCTGCTGGAGCGCGCCGACGCGCTGCCGCAGTTTGCGGTGTTTCACATGGAGGGACACTGGGACGCCGACGGCACCCAGATGGTGGCGGCCATCGCGCGTGCGGCCGGCAAGCCGGATCTGAAGGCAGGCGCCTTCCCGTGGTGGCTGACGACGTTGGCGGCGCCGTTTGTGACGGTGTTCCGCGAGCTGCGCGAAATGCGCTATCTGTGGCGCCACCCGGTGCGCATGTCCAACGCGCGCCTGCTGTCGGTGCTGGGCAGCGAACCGCATACGCCGCTGGATATCGCGGTCCGCCGCACGCTGCAAGGGCAGGGCTGCCTGCCACCGTCAGCGGCGGCGGACGACGGCGCGCGGCAGGTTACATCCGGGGTTCGCCCGTTTTCGCGTTGACGGCGATGGTGTTGCCCGGTGGAGTGCTCATCTGCACGCGATGCTGCACGCCGCGATAGTCATAAGTGACTTCCCAATATTCCGGGCGCGGATTGCTGACGTTTTCGCAGCGGCGCACGTCGCGCGTGTAGGTGTTGTTCTGATTGGCGACGTTGTTGCCGATGGCCGCGCCGGCGATCGCGCCGCCGGCCGTGGCCACATCGCGGCCGGTACCGCCGCCGACCTGGTGGCCCAGAATGCCGCCGATCAGCGCGCCGGCGATCACGCCGCCGGCATTGGGGCGCGACGGTTCCTGCACCTGCTGGCGCTCAACCCAGCAGCGCTGCTCCGGCGAGCCGACCACCGCGCGCACGTCGCGCACCGGCACGTCGACGATACGCTCGCTCGGGCGGCGGCGCCATTCATAGCTCGGTTGCGCGATCGGCGGCGGCGCCTCGTTCTCATAGCGGTCGCGCGGACGGATCGGGCGCACCGACGAGATGCGGTTGTTCAGCCCCATGCCGCGCAGCGACTCGTAGCTGCCCTGGCGCAGCACCATGCACTGGCCGCGGAAGTTGGCGTCCTCGCAGACTTCCCACTGGCCGCGATCGACCACCACCGACGAGGCGCGGTCATTGAAGCCGCTGCGCGACAAGTCGCGCACCTGGCCGTTGGCGGAGTAGGCGCGGCCGCGCCAGCCTTCGCCCTCATAGAAAGTGATTTGTGCGAAGGCTTGCGAGGCCAGGCCCAGTGCGGCGGCGGCCACGGCGATCTTCATGGTCTTGTTCATTGTCTTCTCCTGATTGGATGAGGCTTGAGGATCGCCGGTTTGCGCGTTCCGTTCTGTACGCAAGCGTACATAGTGCTCACGGCTCCACCGAGTGCGCGCGCTTCAGGCAACGCAGCACGAAGGTGGAGCGGCTGTGTTTCAGGCCGGGCAGCTTGTAGAGCTTCTTGCGCAGGAATTCCTCGTAGCCGGCGGTGCCGGCCACCGCCACCTTGATCAGGTAGTCGTAGTCGCCGGTCAGCAGGTAGGCTTCCATCACTTCCGGCAGCCCGGCCAGCGCCTGGCCGAATTTTTCAAAGATGTCGTCGTCGTGGCGGTCCAGCGTGACCTCGATGATGACGGTGTCCGGATAGCCGAGCGCCGTCTGGCTCAGGAGCGCGGTGTAGCCTTCGATCATGCCGCCTTCCTCCAGCGCGCGCACGCGGTTCCAGCATGGCGTGGTGGAGAGGCCGACTTTCTCGGCCAGCTTGGTGTTGCTCAGGCGGCCGTCCAGGCGCAATGCGCGCAGGATGCGGCGATCCAGTTCGTCGATTTCCATGAAAAATCCGATATTGAAGATGAATATTCCCTCTATTTTATATCGTGGAGAATAGTCTGCTGATAAATCGAAGATTTGGCATAAATCCAGGGAGCCTATTTTCTGCTTTTCTGGCTATGCTGTGAGCATGGAAATCACACAAAAGAGCTACCGTTTTTGCATCGAGCCGGATGCGCCCATCGCCACGCTGGAGTCGGCGTTGCAGGTGGTGCGCCGGCTGGAGATTGAGCTGCGCGCACTGCGCACCACCGCCACGCCGCACGGCATGGAGGTGCAGATGCGGCTGGCGGCGCCGGAGGAGGATATTCTGACGTTGTGCCGCATGCGGCTGCATAACCTGATCGGCATCCTGCCGATCCGCGAGATGAAGGCGGCTCAGGCGGCGACGTAGCTGTACTTGATCAGGAATACCACGGCGATAATCCACACCACCGGTTTGACCTGGCGCGCCTGGCCGGTCAGCAGTTTGAGGCCGGCGTAGGTGATGAAGCCAAACGCGATGCCGTGCGCGATGGAGTAGGTGAACGGAATCACCAGCGCGGTAATGGCGGCGGGGACGCTCTCGGTGGTGTCGCTCCAGTCGACGTCGATCAGGTCGCGCAGCATCAGGCAGGCGACGAACAGCAGCGCCGGCGCGGTGGCATAGGCCGGCACCACGCCGGCGATCGGCGCGAAGAACAGCGCCGCCAAAAACAGCACGGCCACCACCAGCGCGGTCAGGCCGGTACGGCCGCCTGCCTGCACGCCGGCCGCGCTTTCCAGGTAGGCGGTGGTGCTGGAGGTGCCCAGCAGCGAGCCGGCAACGATGGCGCTACTGTCGGCCAGCAGCGCCTTGTTCAGGCGCTCCATGCGGCCGTTGACCAGCAGGCCGGCGCGCGAGGCCACGCCCATCAGGGTGCCGGTGGCGTCGAACAGTTCGACCAGGAAGAACACCAGCACCACGTTGAACAGGCCGAGGCCCAGCGCGCCCTGCAGGTCCAAGTGGAACAGCGTCGGCGCGATCGACGGCGGCAGCGACATGAAGCCGTGGAAGGTGTTCCCGCCAAAGAAGAAACTCAGCACCGTCACCGCCACGATGCCGATCAGCAGCGCGCCCGGCACCTTGAGCCGGTCCAGCGTGACGATCAGCAGAAAGCCGAAGATGGCCATGATGGTGTGCGGATTGTGCATGTCGCCCACGCGCACCAGCGTCTCCGGATTGGCCACCACCAGGCCCGCGCTCTTCATCGCGATCAGCGCCAGGAACAGCCCCAGGCCGACGGTAATCGCCACCCGCAGCGAATGCGGGATGCCGTTGACGATATGCTCGCGCACCTTGAACAGGCTGACCACGATGAACAGGCAGCCCGAGATAAACACCGCGCCCAGCGCCGATTGCCACGGTACGCCCATGCCCAGCACCACGGCGTAGGCGAAGTAGGCGTTCAGGCCCATGCCGGGCGCCATGCCGATCGGGTAATTGGCGTACAAGCCCATGATGAGGGTGCCCAGCGCCGCCGCCAGGCAGGTGGCCACGAACACCGCGTCCTTCGGCACGCCGGCGTCGCCCAGAATGGCCGGATTGACGAAGATGATGTAAGCCATCGTCAGGAAGGTGGTGACGCCGGCCACGACTTCGGTACGGACACTGGTGCCATGCTCGGCGAGCTTGAAGAATTGTTGTAATGTCGGCATAGGCACTCCCGTAGCTTGAATCGAGGGCGAAGAATAGCATGATGGCACGCTTGCCCGGCAGGTGCTAAAAACACAAAAAGATGTGATAATGCAAAATTAGTTGTCTAACACACTCTAGCATGGGCGCCGCATGAAGGCACGCATCTGGGGCGCGCGCGGCTCGCTGCCGGTGGCCCTGAACCACAAACAAATCCGCGCCAAGCTGGTGGCGGCGCTGGAAGGCGCGATCGGCCGCGATCTCGACACGCCCGCGAAGGTGGCGGACTATGTCGACCATGCGTTGCCGTTCGACGTGCGCGGCACCTACGGCGGCAATTCCAGCTGCGTGGAAGTCGAGGCCTGGGACGGCGACGCGGTGCACGAACACATCATCCTCGACCTCGGCACCGGCGTGCGGCCGCTGGCCGGGGCCAAGCTGGCGCGCTATGGCGCCGGGCGGCCGCAGACCTACCACGTGTTCCTGTCGCACCTGCACTGGGACCACATCATGGGCTTCCCGTTCTTCACGCCGGCCTACATCCCGGGCAACCGCATCATCATCTACGGCTGCCACCAGGAGCTGGAGCAGGCGCTGCGCCGCCAGCAGGACCCGGTCAGCTTCCCGGTGCGCTTCGAGCAGCTGGCGGCCGACATCTCCTTCGTGCAGATGACGCCCGGCGTGCCGCTGCAACTGCGCGACGTGACGGTGACGGCCAAGCTGCAGCTGCACGCCGGCGACTCCTACGGCTACCGGCTGGAGCAGGGCGGCAAGGCGCTGGTGTACAGCACCGATTCCGAACACAAGCTGGATAACGCCGCCGAACTCGCGGCCTTCGTCGACTTCTTCCGCGACGCCGACCTGGTGATTTTCGACGCCATGTACTCGCTGGCCGAGTCGATCTCGGTCAAGGCCGACTGGGGCCATTCCAGCAATGTGGTGGGGGTCGAGCTATGCCAGTTGGCAGGTGTGCGCCAGCTTTGCCTGTTCCATCATGAGCCGGTGTACGACGACGCCCGCATCGCGCGCGTGCTGGCCGAGACGCGTCATTACGCCGAGGTGACCTGCGAGGCGCCGCTGGAGATCGTGTCGGCCTACGACGGCATGGAAATCGCGCTGTAAGCCCCTTACAATAGCGGGGCACTTATTCTTCACAGGACCACGCATGACCGAGTTTTCCACCGATATCTACACCGAACCGCATCCGATCGATGTCAACACCCTCAACAACCTCGGCCCGCTGACGCCGATGGCGGGCATCTGGAAAGGGGAGCGCGGCCTGGATACCAAGCCGAAGGCGGACGGCGCCCGCAAGCAGGCGTACGTCGAGCGCATCGAGCTGTATCCGATCGACCCGGTCACCAATGGGCCGCAGCTGTTCTACGGCCTGCGTTATCTGATCATCATCAACAAGCCGGACAACGTCAAGACCTACCACGAGCAGGTCGGCTACTGGCTGTGGGAGCCGAAGACCAAGACCGTGATCCAGACGCTGGGCATCCCGCGCGGCCAGATCGCCATGGCCTCGGCCGTGGTGGAGCCGGACGCCAGGCAGTTCGAGCTGGTGGCGCGGCTGGAGTCGGACACTTACGGCATCCGCTCCAATCCCTTCCTCGAATACGGCTTCAAGACCACCGAGTACCGCATCAAGGTCACCATCAATGACGACGGCACCTGGGGCTACGAGGAAGACACGGTGATGCTGCTGCGCGGCGAGGAAGAGTTCCACCACACCGACCGCAACCTGCTGCACCGCGTGGCCGATCCGCTGCCGAATCCGCTGGCCAGCGGCGTGCCGGCCTAGTCGGCGATGGCGTAACCGTCGCGGCCATTGCGCTTGGCCGTGTACAGCGCGCTGTCGGCGCGCGCCACCAGCGCGGCCGGCGTTTCATCGTCGCCGTCGTGCAGCGCCAGGCCGATGCTGGTGCTGACGTGGCGCGGCGCGCCGTCCAGCGTGAATGGCGCATGCATGGCGTCGACGATCTTGCCCGCCAGGCGCGCCGCTTCGCCGGCGTTGGCCACCTGCTCGAACACGATGACGAATTCGTCGCCAGCCAGGCGCGCCACCGTGTCCGAGGCGCGCACGCTGGCCACCAGGCGCGCGGCGAATTCCTTCAGCACCTGGTCGCCGGCGCCGTGGCCCAGCGTGTCGTTGATCTCCTTGAAGTAGTCGATGTCCAGATAGGCCAGCGCCAGTGGCTGGCGGTGGCGCCGCACGCGCAGGATGGCGCCGTGCAGCACCTCTTCAAACATCAGGCGATTGGCGATGCCGGTCAGGGTGTCGATGCGCGCCAGTTGCTTCAGGCGCTCCTCGATATCCTTCATGCGCGTGGTGTCGTGCGTCAGCGCGTAGATGCCCAGCACCTCGCCCTCGGCCGACAGTTCCGGCAGGAAGGTGGTTTCCAGCGTGTGCCGGCGGCCACCGATTTGCGTTTGCAGTTCGTAGCTGGCGGCCTTGCCGCCGTAGGCCTGGTCCAGATGCGGCTGCGCGATGCGGTATTGCTCGCCGCCGATGCCCTCGGCCAGGTGGCGGCCGATCAGCGTTTGCGGATCGATGCCGAACCAGTGCCGGAAGGTGGCGTTGAGGAACTGGAACCGGCGCTCGCGGTCCAGGTAGGCGATCAGCACCGGCAGGTTGTCGGTCAACAGCTTGAGGCGCTTTTCGCTGGCGGCCTGGCGTAGTTCGGCGTTCTTGCGCTCCGTGATGTCGAGCGCCATCAGGTAAAAGCCGGCCACCGTGCCGTCGGTGCCCACGTCGGGTATCAGGTCGCCCATCACCTGGCGCTGCAGGCCTTTGTGGATCGCCTCGCGCTCGTAGTGCACGCGCTGGCCGCGCAGCGCCGCCGCGTTCAAATGGGCCACGCTGTCGGCGAACGCCTGGCCGGCCACTTCGGCGATGGTCTTGCCCAGCATGGCGCGCGGGTCGAAGCCCATCATGCTGCGGAAGTGGGCGTTGGTGAAGCGGTAGCGCAGGTCGCGGTCGATGTAGGCGATGATGGCCGGGATGCTGTCGGCCACCATGCGCAGGCGCTTCTCGCTGGCGGCGATCTGCTGCTCGTACTGTACCCGCTCGGTGATGTCGTGCAGGAAGGCGGTGGCGTGCCAGGCGCCGTCGTGGCGCAGCGAGCCCACCGACACCTCGACCGGGATCTCGTGGCCGTCCTTGTGCAGCGCCGTCAGGCGCATGCGGGTGTTGACCATCGCGCCGCCGCCGCCCAGCGTGAACGACAGCATGCCGTTGCGCTGACCGCCGCGCTGCGCCGGCGGCACGATCAGCGCCGCGATGTCGCGGCCGATGGCTTCCTCGCGCGTCCAGCCGAAGCTGCGTTCGGCGGCGGCGTTCCACTTGGTGACGATGCCGCTGTTGTCGCAGCTGACAAAGGCGTCCGGCGCCCGCTCCAGGATATTGCTGATCAGCGATTCGCTGTCGCGGATGGCTTTCTGCGCGCGTTCGCGCTCGGCCACCAGTTCGTAAAACGCGGCGCCCAGTTCGCCGATTTCGTCGCCGCCATCGCGTTGCAGCACGCCGATGTCGGCCGCGCCGCTGCGGATGTCGCTGATATTGCGATGCAGGCTGCCGAGCGGCTTGAACAGCGTCTGGATCGCCAGCCAGGCCATTAATCCGGCAAAGGCGGCAAACCCGCCGGCGGCCAGCATGGCATGACGGCGCATCGTGATCATCGGCGCGAAGGCCTCGTCGACCGGGAAGCGGGCGCCGATGATCCAGTCGGTCGATTGCAGATGCTTGTACGAGTAAATGCCCGGGCTGCCGTCCTTGTTGACCGCCTCGGTCCAGCCCTCGAATCCGCGCAGCGCCATGTCGGTCGCGTGGTTGTAGCCGGGGCGGACGTTGATGTGCTCCAGCAGCCGCCGCGGGTTGGGGTGATGGATCAGGATACCGTCCCGGCTCATGATGAACAGAAAGCCGCTCTTGCCCGGCTTTTGCGCGGCGATCTGCTCCAGGAAGCCGGAGTTGGTCAGGTCGATGCTGCCGCCCAGCAGCATGATGGTGCGGCCCTGGACATCGCGCACCGGCTGCAAAATCATGATCGACGGCAGGCCGGTCTGCACGCTCCGGTAGGGCGGCGAGATGATCGTCTTGCCGGCGGCCAGCGCGTTGTCGAGAAAGGCGCGGGCGCGCGGCTTGAGCGCCAGCGTGGCCGCCGCGTGATCGCCTTCGGTGTGCAGCAGCGTGCCTTGCTGGTTGAAGATGTGCAGGTCGAGAAATTCGCCGCGCGCCACCGCGTGCCGGGCCACGAAGGCTTGCATGGCGGCCGGATTGTCGCCGGCCTCGCGCGGCAGCGTGTCGGCCAGGCTGGCCAGCAGCACTTTGCGCGCGGTCATCTGCGTGTCCACCTGCGCGGCAATGGACGACAGCAGCGCATATTGCTGGTCGCCGATCACGCTTTTCATGTCGCGCTCCGCCAGCAGCAGCGCCACCAGCGTCACGATCAGCGTGGCCGCCAGCACCAGCATGACCACCACCACGGTCATGCGGAACTTGAGGCTACGCGGTAGCGTTGCAAAAACGGCCATGTTGCTGAGGTTGGTCTCGGTTGAAATCAGTATTACACGAAATTCCCGCACTGGGTACGGTGGCGTACGGAGACGGGGTAACTGGCGTTTCAAAATCGGCACTCCACAGGAGGAGACCGATGAAAACAGGCGTACCGGAACCCCACAGCCACACCGCCGGCGGCTGGGGATCGTTGAAGGAAGTGGGCAGCGCGCTGCTGCAGGAGCAGGCGCCGCTGAAAAGCGGTCAAGTGTTGCTTAAGCAAAACAAGCCGCAAGGCTTCGCCTGCGTCAGCTGTGCCTGGGCCAAGCCGGCGCATCCCCGGCCATTCGAATTCTGCGAAAGCGGCGCCAAGGCCACTGCCTGGGAACTGACCGGCAAGCGCTGCGATCCGGCGTTTTTCGCCCGTTACACGGTGCGCGAGTTGCTGGACTGGAGCGACTTCGCGCTGGAAGAGCAGGGCCGGCTGACCACACCGCTGCGTTGGGACGCCGCCAGCGACCGCTATGTGCCGGTCGACTGGGACAGCGCCTTTGCCGAGATCGGCCGCGAGCTGCGCGCGCTGGCGCCGCCCGGCGTGGTGTTCTACAGCTCCGGCCGGGCCTCGCTGGAAACCTCGTACATGTACCAGCTGCTGGCGCGCCTGTACGGCAACAACAACCTGCCGGACAGTTCCAACATGTGCCACGAGAGCACCTCGGTGGCGCTGCCCAAGACCATCGGCGTGCCGATCGGCACCGTGACGCTGGAGGACTTCGAGCAGACCGACTGCCTCTTCTTTTTCGGCCAGAACGTAGGCACCAACAGCCCGCGCATGTTGCACCAGTTGCAGGAGGCGCGCCGGCGCGGCGTGCCGATCATCACTTTCAATCCGCTGCACGAGCCGGGGCTGATGCACTTCGTCAATCCCCAGTCGCCGCTGGAGATGCTGTCGCCGGGCGATACCACCATCAGCACGCAGTACCTGCAACTGCGCGCCGGCGGCGACATCGCCGCCATCCTCGGCCTGTGCAAGGCGTTGCTGGCGGCCGACGACGCGGCGCTGGCGGCCGGCCAGCCGCGCGTGCTGGACACCGCCTTCATCGACCAGCACACCCACGGCCTGGCGCCGTTTGTGGACGCGGTACGCGCCGCCAGCTGGAGCGGCATCGAGCGCGAGTCGGGCCTGACCCGCGCCGCGCTGGAGCAGGCGGCGGCGACCTACGCGGCCGCCGAGCGCGTCATCGGCGTGTTCGGCATGGGGCTGACGCAGCACCGCAACGGCGTGGAAAATATCCAGATGCTGACCAACCTGCTGCTGTTGCGCGGCAATATCGGCAAGCCCGGCGCCGGCATCTGCCCGGTGCGCGGCCACTCCAATGTGCAGGGCCAGCGCACTGTCGGCATCACGGAAAAGCCGGAGCTGGCGCCGCTGGACCAGCTCCAGGCGCAATACCAGTTCGAGCCGCCGCGCGCCAAGGGGCTGAACACGGTGGAAACCTGCGAGGGCGTGCTGGATGGCTCGGTGCGCGCCTTCATCGGCCTGGGCGGCAATTTCGTGCGGGCGGTGCCGGACACCGACCGCATCGAGGCAGCCTGGTCGCGCCTACGGCTGACGGTGCAGGTGTCGACCAAGCTCAATCGCAGCCACCTGGTGCATGGCGAGGTGTCGTACATCCTGCCGTGCCTGGGCCGCATCGAGATCGACCGCCAGGCCAGCGGCGAGCAGGCGCTGTCGGTGGAGGACAGCACCGGTTGCATGCACGGCTCACGCGGCATGATGGCGCCGGCCAGTGCACTGCTGCGTTCGGAGCCGGCGATCGTGGCCGGCATCGCCCAGGCCACGCTGGCGCCGAATCCACTGGTGCCGTGGCAGGCCTGGGTGGACGATTACAGCCTGGTGCGCGATGCCATTGCCCAGACCTACCCGGAGATCTTCCACGACTTCAACCAGCGCATGTGGACGCCGGGCGGCTTCCGCCGGCCGGTGGCGGCCGCCGAGCGCAAGTGGAAGACGCCAAGCGGCAAGGCCGAGTTCATCGTGCCGGACGGCCTGCTGGCGGATCCCGACCAGGCGGCGCCAGAGGGCCAGGTGCTGCGCCTGTTCACGTTGCGCAGCGACGGCCAGTTCAACACCACGCTGTACAACGAGGACGACCGATTCCGTGGCATCAGCGGCGGGCGGCGCGTGCTGCTGGTGCATCCGGCCGATCTGCGCCGGCTGGGGCTGGAGGCGGGCCAGCGCGTGGACGCGGTCGGCGTGGCCGACGACGGTGTCGCGCGGCGGGTGCGCAATCTGCGGCTGGTGGCCTACGATGTGCCGGCCGGCTGCGTGGGCGGCTACTACCCCGAGTGCAATCCCTTGCTGCCGCTGGCGCACCACGCCAGGGAGAGCAAGGTGCCGGCCGCCAAATCGATCGCCATCCGGCTGGAAGCGGCAACCCCCGGGCCGGCGGCCGGTGGCTGACGCCATGCAGGATGTGCTGCATCCGGCCGGAGTGCAGGCCGAGCATATCCTGCGGCTATGGCACGGTACGCTGGCCTTGTGCGCGCTGGTGGTCGTGCTGGTGGCCGGCGCGGTGCTGCTGGCCTTGTGGCGCGCGCGGCGCGGCAGGGTGCACAGCGCGCCCGACCTGGCGCCGCTGGAGGGCAGCGAGAACATTGACCGGCCGCGCCGCGCCATCGTCCGGGCCAGCGGCCTGTCCGCGCTCGGGCTGGCGGCGCTGCTGTGGGCGGACGTGCAGACCAGCCGCGCGCTGGCGCAGCTGCCGGCCGAGCAGGCGCTGCGCATCGAGCTGACCGGCCGCCAGTGGTGGTGGCAGGCGGTGTACGACGATCCGCTCAGCGGCGCGCGCTTCACCACCGCCAATGAGCTGCATCTGCCGGTGGGCCGCGCCGCCATCATCACCTTGCGCAGCGACGATGTGATTCATACGCTGTGGGTGCCCAACCTGCACGGCAAAAAGGACATGCTGCCGGGCCGCGTGACGGAAATCCGCAAGATGACCGGGA
This sequence comes from Duganella sp. 1224, assembly GCF_013408245.1. Classification (GTDB taxonomy): domain Bacteria; phylum Pseudomonadota; class Gammaproteobacteria; order Burkholderiales; family Burkholderiaceae_D; genus Rugamonas. Next base: position 1,472,006 of record NZ_JACBYS010000001.1, on the reverse strand, counting down.
TGCCGGCTTGAGCTTTCCGGTTGAGCGATTTGGAGTTGTGGAGCGTGGTCGCCTTTCTGCAGCAGTTGCCGCACTTGAGCCCGGAGCAGGGCAAAGCACTTCTGGCCGCCGCCAGCGCCCCGGATGCGGCGCGCGCGCAGGCAGATTCGTCGCGTGCGCAAACCGGCGCCGATCGGGGTGCGGATGCTGCGCGCCGCCTCGTCCGCAGCGCTCGTTAGCCGCCGCCGCGTTCGCCGGCTTCGATTTCCGCCTCGGCCAGCTTGCGACACAAGGTCTGGTAGCACACCACCACCGATTCCTCATGCGCCGGCCGGCGCGACAGCGCCAGCGTCTGCTCGGACGTCAGGTAAGCGATGTAATTCTCCAGGCTGATCGGCCGGCCCGGCGGCGCCGCGCGGATCAGTCCCAAATCCTCGTGCGACAGGCTAATGCTGTGCTCGGCTCCGGTGGTGGCGTGAATCTGGATCAGATATTGCAGCATGTCCCCTCCTATTTGGCGGCGATGCTAGCGCAATTTGCCGTCCGCTGACCGCGTCGTTACATCTCGTTTGCGCGTAGGAGCAGGCCTACTGGAGCGAGGCGTCCCGTTCTGTAGCATTTGGTAGCAATTGTTTCGCTCTGTTAGCGGGCTCACATAGGACCGACGCAACCGTCACTAGGATCGAATGTCAAATCTTCAAATCGGGTGTTTAGCAATCTAAACCTGCAAATCCATTAGTGAGGTATGCATGAGCCAGTTTGAATATCCGCGGCCGCAATTGGTCCGCGACGCCTGGACATCGCTCAACGGCGAATGGGAGTTCTGCTACGACGACACGCTGCGCTACAGCGGTCCCGACGACGAGATCGACTGGGACCGCCGCATCGTGGTGCCATTTGCGCCGGAAGCGCCCGCCAGCGGCCTGGGCGACGAAGACTTTCACCCCTGCGTCTGGTATCGGCTGAGCTTTGACACGCCGCCGCCGGCCGAGCGCGTGCTGCTGCATTTCGGCGCGGTCGACTACCAGGCGCGGGTCTGGCTCAACGGCCTGCTGGTGGCGCAGCACGAGGGCGGCCACACGCCGTTCAGTGCCGACATCACCGAGGCGCTGATCCCCGGCGGCCCGCAGGTGCTGGTGGTGCGCGCGGAGGACGACCCGGCCGACCTGCACAAGCCGCGCGGCAAGCAGGACTGGCTGCGCGAGCCGCACTCGATCTGGTATCCGCGCACCACCGGCATCTGGCAGACCGTGTGGCTGGAGCCGGTCGGCGCCACCTACCTCAAGCAGCTGCGCTGGACGCCGATCTTCGACGGCTTTGAAATCGGCTGCGAAGTGCTGGCGGCCGGCGAGCAAAAGTCCGGCCTGTCGGTGGAAGTGCGGCTGTCGCTGGGCGACAAGCTGCTGGCGGACGACATCTACATGCTGGTCGGCCAGGAAGCCAACCGCAAGATCGCGCTGTCCGACCCCGGCATCGACGACTCGCGCAACGAACTGCTGTGGAGCCCGGAAAAGCCGACCCTGATCGACGCCGAGCTGACCCTGCGCGACGGCGACCGCGTGCTGGACCGCGTGCGCTCCTACACCGCGCTGCGCTCGGTCTCGGTCAACCGCGACCGCTTCATGCTCAACGGCCGTCCCTACCAGCTGCGGCTGGTGCTGGACCAGGGCTACTGGACCGAGTCGCTGATGACCGCGCCGTCCGACGACGCGCTGCGCCGCGACGTCGAGCTGGCCAAGGCGATGGGCTTCAACGGCGTGCGCAAGCACCAGAAAATCGAGGACCCGCGCTATCTCTACTGGGCCGACAAGCTGGGCCTGCTGGTGTGGGAGGAGATGCCGTCGGCCTACGCCTTCAGCCCGCGCGCCGTGTCGCGCCTGGTGCGCGAATGGACCGAGGCCATCGAGCGCGACTACAGCCACCCGAGCGTCATCGTCTGGGTGCCGTTCAACGAATCGTGGGGCGTACCCAACCTGACCGCGATGCAGGCGCACCGCAACGCGGTCGAGGCGCTGTACCACATGACGCGCGTGCTGGACGCTACCCGGCCGGTGATCGGCAACGACGGCTGGGAAGCCTCGGCCACCGACATCCTCGGCATCCACGACTACGACGGCGACCCCGACAAGCTGCGCGCCCGCTACGAAAGCAACGAGTCGCAGACGCTGTTCGACCGCCGCCGCCCCGGCGGCCGCATCCTGACGCTGGACGGCTTCCCGCACCGCGGCCAGCCGATCGTGCTGACCGAATTCGGCGGCGTCGCCTACGACCCCAAGGCGCCGGCGCACCATACCTGGGGCTACTCGCGCACCAACACCGCCGAGGCCTTCCACCAGCTGTACCGCGACCTGCTGCGGGTGGTCAACGAGACCGCCATGTTCAGCGGCTTCTGCTACACGCAGTTCGCCGACACCTTCCAGGAAACCAACGGCCTGCTGAACGCCGACCGCACGCCCAAGATCCCGCTGGAACAGATCAGCGCCGCCACCCGCAACGCCCGCTGAAAGGCCGCAATGACACCCCAGCACCGCTCCGCTCCCCCGTTCGCCACGTTCTGGCAGGCCGGTTACGAAGGCGCCGACCATGTGAACCACGCCGGCCGCGCGCTGGACATGAACCTGGTCACCGGCCACCAGCAGCGCGCCCGCGACGACTACGCGCTGCTGGCGCAGTTCGGCATCCGCACGGTGCGCGAGTCGATCGGCTGGCGGCTGGTGGAGCGCGACGGCCGCTTCGATTTTTCCATCCTCGACGCGCGCCTGCACGCGGCGCGGGAATTCAATCTGCAAATCTGCTGGACCTTCTGCCATTACGGCTGGCCGGACGACGTCGACGTCTATGGCCCCGACTTCGTGCCGCGTTTCGCCCGTTTTTGCCGCGCCGCCGCCGCGTATCTGGCGCCGTACGCGGGCGACGCCCCGGTGTATTCGCCGATCAACGAAATCTCGTTCACCAGCTGGGGCCTGTCGGTGCACATGTTCCGTTGCAAGAACATGCACGACCCGCGCGCCGGCGAGGAGGGCAAGCGCCAGCTGATCCGCGCCAGCATCGCCGGCTGTGACGCCATCTGGTCGGTGACGCCGGGCGCGCGCATGCTGCAGTGCGACCCGCTGATCCACGTGATCGCGCCGCCGGACAAGCCGGAGTGGGTGGGGCAGGCGGCTGGCTGGCGGCAGTCGCAGTTCGACGCCTGGGACATGCTGTGCGGCCGGCGCGAGCCGGAACTGGGCGGCGCGCCGCGCTACCTCGATCTGATCGGCGGCAATTTCTATCACACCAACCAATGGGAGAGCGGCACCAACCTGCGCCTGTGGTGGCACCTGGCGGACCCGCGCCGCCAGCCGCTGCACCAGGTGCTGCTGGAACTGCATCAGCGCTATGCGCGGCCGCTGCTGCTGGCCGAAACCAGCCACGTCGGCAGCGGCCGCGGCATCTGGATCCGCGAAATGGCCAGCGAGGTGGCGCGCGCGCGCGAGCAGGGCGCCGACGTGCGCGGCATCTGCCTGTATCCGGCCATCGACCGTCCCGACTGGGACCATGAACACCACTGGCACCACAGCGGCTTGTGGGACCTCGACCGCGAGGGCCCCGATCCGCTGGCGCGCCACCTGGTGCAGCCGTACGCCATGGCCTTGCGCCAGGCGCAGCGGCTCACCGACAACCTGTGCATCACTAACGCCCCGTTCGGGCACAACAAGGAGAGTATTATGCAAACCGTCATCGTCTTTTGCCATCTGCGTTGGGACTTCGTCTTTCAGCGTCCACAGCAGTTGTTGACTCGCCTTGCCGAGCACTACAAAGTCCTGTTTGTCGAGGAACCGCTGTACGACGCCGGTGCGGCCCATCTGCACAGCTACAGTCCGGCGCCCAATCTGACCGTGATCCAGCCGCACACGCCGGTGCAGGCGCCCGGCTTCCACGACGACCAGATCCCGGTGCTGCAAACGCTGCTGGCCGACCTGGTGCCGGCCGGCGAGGATCCCATCGTCTGGTTCTACACGCCGATGGCCTTGCCGCTGCTGGCCCAGCAACATCCGTCGCTGGTGGTGTACGACTGCATGGATGAGCTGTCGGCGTTCAAGAATCCGCCGCGGCAGCTGCTGCAGCGCGAGTCGGCGCTGCTGAACATCGCCGACCTGGTGTTCACCGGCGGCCCCAGCCTGTACGAGGCCAAGCGCAGCCGCCACGACAACGCCCATTGCTTCCCCAGCAGCGTGGACGCGGTGCACTTCGAGCAAGCGCTGGACCGCAGCAACGGCCACCCGCTGCACCAGGAAATCGCCCGGCCGCGCCTCGGCTTCTACGGCGTGATCGACGAGCGCTTCGACACCGGGCTGATCGCCGACATGGCCGATGCCCATCCGGAATGGCAGATCGTGCTGGTGGGGCCGGTGGTCAAGATCGACCCGGCCGCGCTGCCGCAGCGGCAGAATATCCATTACCTGGGCCAGCAGCCTTACCAGGTGCTGCCGCAGTTCCTGGCCGGCTGGGACGTGTGCCTGCTGCCGTTCGCGCTGAACGAGTCGACCCGTTTCATCAGCCCGACCAAGGTGCTGGAATACATGGCGGCCGCGCTGCCGATCGTCAGCACCGCCATCACTGACGTCGAGAAGCCATACGGCGACATCGTCGCCATCGGCCACGACCACGCTGAATTCATCCGCCATTGCGAGGCTGCGCTGGCGCAGACGCCGGAACAGACCGCCGCCATGGCGGCACGCATGCGCGAGATCATCGCCGCCACCTCGTGGGACGCCACGGCCGAACACATGCGCGCCCTGATCGCGCAGACGCCGGGCGATCCGTCGCGCCGCGCCACCCCGCCGGCGGCGGCCGGCGTGACGGCGGCGGCCAAGGTCAACCCGTTGCCGGCGGCGACGGCGCGCAGTGTCGGCTGCCTGATCGTCGGCGGCGGTCCGACCGGCCTGTCGGCCGCCTATCACAGCGATGCCGACACCTTGCTGCTGGAGCGTAATGCCAGCGTCGGCGGCTGGTGCCGCTCGATCCAGGATGCCGGCTTCACCTTCGACTACGCCGGCCACATCATGTTCTCCAACGACCCCTACGTGCTGAAGCTGTACGACATCCTGCTGGGCGATAACCAGCACTGGCAGATGCGCGAGGCGTGGGTCTACAGCAAGCAGGTGTTCACCCGCTATCCATTCCAGGGCGCGCTGTACGGCCTGCCGCCGGACGTGATCCGCGAGTGCATCATGGGCGCCATCGACGCCCGCTATGGCGCGCCGGCGGCGCCGGCCTGCGCGGCGGGCGAGGTGCAGGACTGCTGCGCCGACGGCACCGCCGACGCGGCCAACGCCAGCGCCAGCGCGCGCCAGCAGAAGACCCAGAGCTTCGAGGACTTCATCTACAAGGTGTGGGGCGCCGGCATCGCCAGGCACTTTGCCATCCCGTACAACAAGAAGCTGTGGACGGTGCCGCTGAGCGAAATGGAAACCTCTTGGCTGGGCGGCCGCGTGCCGCTGCCGGACCTGGGCGAGATCATCGACGGCGCGCTGCAACGGGTGGCCAAGCCGCAGGGACCGAACGCGCGCTTCGGCTATCCGCTGCGCGGCGGCTTCCAGGCGCTGGTGTCCGGCTTCCTGCCGCACATCAAGGGCCAGGTCGAGCTGAACGCCAACGTGGTGCAGGTGCTGCCGTCGCAGCACGCGGTGGCGCTGGCCGACGGCCGCCGCATCCGCTACGAGCAGCTGATCAGCACCATGCCGCTGCCGGAGCTGGTGAAGCTGATCGGCGCCGAGGCGCCGGATGAGGTGCGCGAGGCCGCGCGCGGCCTGAAGCACATCTCGATCCGCTGCGTGAACATCGGCATCGCCCGCACGGACGTCACCGACAAGCACTGGATCTACTACCCGGAGGACAGTATCTTCCACCGCATTTTCGTGCAAGGCAACGCCAGCCCCGAATGCAACGCGCCCGGCGGCTTCGGCTTTACCTGCGAAATCTCCTACTCGCCGTGGAAACCGCTGCCGCTCGATGGCGAGGAACTGATCCAGCGCTGCATCGACGACTGCATCAAGGTCGGCATGATGCGGCCCGACGACAAGGTGCTGGTGGCCAACCAGGTCGACATGCCGTATGCCTATGTGGTGTATGACCACGAGCGCGCCCGGAACGTGGCCACGGTGCGCGCTTGGCTGGAGCAGCACGACATCATCCTGTCCGGCCGCTACAGCGAGTGGGAATACTACAACTCGGACCACGCCTTCCTGGCCGGCCGCAAGGCCGCCGACAAGGTGCGCGCGGCCCGTTCCGGCGAGGCCGGCACGGCGAGCGCCACCTCGACTGCCGCAGTGAAATCATGAAGCCCGGCGACGGCGGCAAACCGTATGTGCTGGTGGTGGGCGGCGCCGGCTACATCGGTTCGCACATGGTCAAGCGCCTGCAGGACGCCGGCTATACGCCCATCGTGCTGGATAACCTGTCGCAGGGCCGGCGCGGCGCGGTCGGCCCGGCGCAGCTGATCGTCGGTGAACTGGGCGACAGCAGTGTGCTGGACGTGATTTTTCAGGCCTGGCCGATCGCGGCGGTGATGCATTTCGCCAGCTTCATCCAGGTCGGCGAATCGGTGGCGCAGCCGGCCACGTATTACGAGAACAACGTCAGCAACACGGTGGCGCTGCTGCAGGCCATGGTGCGCCACCAGGTGCCGCGCTTTATCTTCTCCTCGACCGCCGCCATTTTCGGCAATCCCGACTACGTGCCGATCGACGAGCAGCACCCGAAGGCGCCGATCAATCCGTATGGCCAGTCGAAGCTGATGGTCGAGAAGATCCTCAGCGATTTCGACGCGGCCTACGGCCTGCGCTCCTGCTGCCTGCGGTATTTCAATGCCGCCGGCGCCGACCCGGACGGCGATCTGGGTGAATGCCACGAGCCGGAGACGCACCTGATCCCGCTGGTGCTGCAGGCGGCGGCGGGGCGGCGGACGTCGATCACGGTGTTCGGCGGGGATTACGATACGCCGGACGGCACCTGCATCCGCGACTACATCCACGTCAACGACCTGGCCGACGCCCACCTGCTGGCGCTGGAGGCGCTGTTGTCCGGCGCCGGCAGCATGCGCTTCAACCTCGGCAACGGCGCCGGCTACTCGATCAACGAGGTGATCGAGGCCGCGCGGCGCGTGACGGAGCGGCCGATCACGGTGGTTGATGGTCCGCGCCGGGCCGGCGATCCGGCGCGGCTGGTGGCCGATCCGACGCAGGCGCGCGAAACACTGGGCTGGACGCCGCGCTATGCCGACCTGGATACCATCATCCGCCATGCGTGGGCGTGGGAGCAGCAGTATGCGCGCTGGGGCCAGCCGCTGTCGCTGGCGCGGCAGCCAACGCAGTCCACCACCGCCACGCCAAGGCGCGGCGAGCGGCGCCAGGCCGAACGGCGCGGGCTGGCCCTGGTGCGCTAGCGTCAGCCGGCCAGCGCCGGCAGCGTCCTGCGGGCGCGGAGCGGCGTGGCGCCGTCCAGGCCATCCAGCTTGAAGACGCTGACCGCCTGCACCAGGTGGGAGGCCTGCTCCTGCATGGTGACGGCGGCCGCCGAGGCCTGCTCCACCAGCGCGGCGTTCTGCTGCGTGGTCTGGTCCATTTCAGTGATGGCGCCGTTGATGTGTTCAATGCCGGTCAGCTGTTCCTGCGTGGCCAGCGCGATCTCGCCCATGATGTCGGTCACGCGGCGCACGCTGGCGACGATGTCCTTCATCGTGGCGCCAGCCTGGTCGACCAGGCGCGCGCCGGCATCAACCTTGTCGACCGAGTCGCCGATCAGTTCCTTGATCTCCCTGGCGGCGGCGGCCGAGCGCTGCGCCAGATTGCGCACCTCGGCGGCCACCACGGCAAAGCCGCGTCCTTGCTCGCCGGCGCGCGCCGCTTCCACCGCCGCGTTCAAGGCCAGGATGTTGGTCTGGAAGGCGATGCCGTCGATCACGCCGATGATGTCGACGATCTTGCGCGCCGAGGCATTGATCGAGGCCATGGTGTCCACCACCTGCGCCACCACGGCGCCGCCTTTGCCGGCCACGTCGGACGCCGACAGCGCCAGCTGGTTGGCCTGGCTGGCATTGTTGGCGTTCTGCTTGACGGTCGACGTCAGCTGCTCCATCGACGACGCGGTTTCCTCCAGCGAGCCGGCCTGGCGCTCGGTGCGTTCCGACAGGTCCAGATTGCCGGCGGCGATTTCCGCCGAGGCGGTGCCGATTGAATCCGTGCCCTTGCGTACCTCGGAGACGATGGCGATCAGGCTGCTGTTCATCTCCTTCAGCGCGGCCGACAGCTGGCCCACCTCGTCGCGGGTGCGGATCTGGATGTCGGAACTGAGGTCGCCGCCGGCCACGGTGCGTGCCACCCGCACCGCGTAGCTGATCGGACGCACGATGCTGCGCGTGACGTACCAGCCGGCGAACACGCCGAGCGCGGCGCTGATCAGGCCCAGCGCGATCATCAGCAGGTTGGCGCGGCTGGCGGTCTGCGCGGCGCTGGCGCCGGAATCGCGCATCAGCTGCACCTGGAAATCGATCAGCTTGTCCAGCGCGGCGATGTAGGCGGTCTGCGCCGGCCGCACCTGTTGCAGCAGCAGCGCGGTGGCGGCCTGCTTGTCGCCGGCCTTGACCGCGCTGACCATCTGGTCGCGCAGCGGCGAGTAGACGGCGCGCGCCTCGCCCAGCTCCTTGAACAACACCAGCGCGCGTGGCTGGTGCAGCACGCCGCCCAACTGGTCGAGCAGGGCGCCGATCTGCCGGCTGCGCTGGGCGATGGCGGCGTATTCGGCCCCGGCGTCGTTGGCGTCGAGCAGTAGCAGGTCGCGCAGGCCGCGCGCCTGCTGCGAGACGTGATCCTTGACCTCGCTAAGCAGGCCGATCTTCACGTAGCGGTCCTCGATGGTCAGTCTGATGTCGTTGCTGGTGGCGCGCAGGCCAAGCGAACCGACCACCAGCACCACCGCCATCAGCAGCGTGGTGAGCGAAAACGCGATGGTCAGCCGATGACCGATCTTCAGATTGGAGATGTGCATGATTGCTTGTTTAGTAGTTTCCAGTGAGAACGCAAAGTGTAGCCGGGGACTGGTACTAAGGGGATAATATTTCTTAATAAAAAGCATATGTTTTAGCGATAAGCAACAGCTTGCGGCGGCTCGGCCATTCGAGGTATAATGACAACCAGTATTGCCGCACTTGAAATAAAAAACATTGCCTTGGTAGGGCTGGATGTTTGGAAGGGCCGGTGTTCGATAGAGCGCCGGCCCTTTTTGTTTTCCGGGGGCTCCGCTAGAATGCGGCGACTTCTTCACACCCAGGAAAACATGCATCTGCTTCAGCGTTCCCTGGCCGTCGCCATCGTGGCGTGCGGCCTGCTGGCGGGCGGTCTGGCCGCCGCCGGCGACTGTCCCGCCTTTTATGTCGATGGCCGCCTGCCGGAAATCCGCAACACCAAAATGGCCGCCGCCACGACCGAGCTATGCTACGGCGTGTTTGGCGTGATGCATTCCGGTATCACGCGCACGCCGCTGTGGTCGGCCGAGCATTTGACGGCGGAAAATGTGGAGGCGGCGCGCAATTTGTCGCGCGAGAATTCCTTCCATCCCGAGCTGCGCCTGCCGGCCAGCGCGCGCGCCGAGCTGTCCGACTACGCCCGCAGCGGCTACGACCGCGGCCACATGGCGCCGAATGGCGACATGCCGGACCGCGAAACCCAGCACGAGAGCTTCACGCTGGCCAACATGGTGCCGCAGGATGCCGAGGTGAACCGGCATATCTGGGCTGGCATCGAGGGTGTGGTGCGCAAGATGGCGCGGAAGGAGGGCGATCTGTACGTGATCACCGGTCCGGCCTTCATCGGCGGCAGTGTGCAAAAGGTGGGCAATGTGCTGGTGCCGACGCATCTGTACAAGCTGGTATACAGCCCGCGCCAGCATGCCGGTGCCGCATTCTTCATCGAAAACCGCGCCGACGCGCAATATGAGGTGCTGAGCATCGCGCAGCTGGAAGACAAGGTGGGCATCAACCTGCTGCCATCGCTGACGCCGGCGCAGAAGACGGTGCTGCTGCGCGTGCCAGCGGTGCGTCAGCGCAAGACAGGGAGCAAATGATGGGCAATTTCGTACCTTACCAAAACGAGTCGGACGTGCTGCGCGTCGGCGGCCTGACCATCGAGAACCGGGTCGACCGCGTCACCATCACCGGCGACATCGACCTGACGGCCGATCAGGCCGGCCTGGCGGACGCCCGCGCGCTGCACCAGCTGCTGGCCGCCGTGGTGGCCCATCTGGAAGCCCAGTCGCTGCCCGACCATCTGCCGCCGCCGGTCGCCACAATTGTCAACAACCCGTTCGAATAAGATGCTATTCTGCAAGTATCGTAAACTGCATGAGATAGTGTGATGAGCCTGACAACTGGGAATAATGCGATCGATTCGCTGGTCTACAGCAGCTGGAATGCCCAGGCGGGCCAGCGCGCGTCGTTGACCTACAGTTTTCTGACCGGCGTGCCGGCCGACGCCACGGCGGAGGATGCCAGCGGCTTTGCGCCGATGAACGCGGTCCAGCAGCAAGGCGTGCGCACGGCGTTGGCGGCGTGGGCGGCCGTCGCCAATATCACGTTCACCGAGGTGGGCGCCGGCGGCAATATCCAGATCGGCACCAACAACCAGGGCCAGCAGAGCAGCGGCTATGCCTACCTGCCGGACGGCAGCAGCTCGACCACGCTGTACACCAATAATCAGGACAGCTATAACTTCAGTTTTAACAATGGCGGTTTTGGCTTGTCGGTGCTGATTCACGAACTGGGGCATACGCTTGGCCTCAAGCATCCGGGCAATTACAACTCCTCCGGCGGCGACGTCGATGGGCCGTTCCTGCCGGCGGCGACCGACAACATCGATTATTCGCAGATGTCGTATAACGTCAGCGCCGGGTTCAAGCTCAATGGCAAGTACGGCATCACGCCGATGTTGTACGATATTCAGGCCATCCAGTATCTGTATGGCGCCAACATGAACTACCACACGGGCGCCGACACCTACAGCTTCAGCAAAAATGCGGCCATGCAGTGTATCTGGGATGCCGGCGGCAGCGACACCTTGGACTTTTCGGCTTGCGGCGACGCGACGGTCATCAACCTCAACGCCGGCACGTTCAGTTCGACGGCGCCAGGCTACAACAATATTTCGATCGCCTACAACGTGACGATCGAGCGCGCGATTGCCGGCAGCGGCGGCTCGACCATCTACGCCAACAATGCCGGCAACGTGATCGTTGGCGGCGCCGGCAACGACGTGGTTTACGAGGGCGCGGGCAGCGATCAGATCAGCGGCAATGGCGGCACCGATACGGTGGTGTTCGGCAAGACGCTGGCATCTTACGCGCTGACCGGCACACTGGGCACACTGGGCGTGACCGGCGACGGCTTCGACACGCTGACCGGCATCGCCCGCCTGCAGTTCAGCGATGCCACGCTGCAGTTGTCCGATTACAGCGCGCTGGTGGCCGGCACCAGCGGCAACGATGTGCTGACCGCCGGAACCGGCAACCAGCTGGTGTCCGGCGGGGATGGCATCGATACGCTGCGTCTGAGCGGCAATCTCAGCAGCTATGGCTTGTCCGCCAACGGCTCGACGACCACGCTAATCGACTTGAGCGGCAACGGCGGCACCGATCTGTTGACCGGTGTCGAGCGCTTGTCATTCGCCGACGGCGCCCTGGCGCTGGACACCAGCGGCCATGCGGGCAGCATCTACCGGCTGTATGAGGCCGCGTTCAACCGTGCGCCGGACGATCCCGGCATGGGCCTGTGGCTTTCCCTGCTGGACGCCGGGCGCGATCTGAACTGGATTGCCTCGTACTTTGTCAACAGCGACGAGTTCGTACGCATCTACGGCGCCAACGCCACCGACACCACGTTTGTGACGGCGCTGTACAACAACGTGCTGCATCGCGCGCCGGATGCCGCCGGCCTGCAACTGTGGGTCGACTTCCTGGCCCACGGCGCCTCGCGCGCGCAGTTGCTGACCGGCTTTTCGGAATCGGCCGAAGGCATCACCCTGATCGGCCAGAACATGCCGGTGGCGATTTCCTACGTGCCTCACACCGCCTGATCCGCACCCGGCAGGCTGATGCGGTTGCGGCCCATGTGCTTGGCGCGGTACAGCGCCGAGTCGGCTGTGGCCACCAGCTGGCTGGGATCGTTCTCCGCCGACGCCAGCGCGGTTGCCGCGCCGATGCTCACCGTGACCACGTGCTGCTTGCTGCCCAGGTTGGGCAGGCGCAGCTGTTCCACCCGGCAGCGGATGCGCTCGGCCACAATCGCCGCGCCCTTCAGTGACTGGTTTGGCAAAATCACCGCAAACTCCTCGCCACCGTAGCGCGCCACCAGGTCGTTGGCACGCATCTCGCTCGACACCGCGCTGGCGATGCGCTGCAGGCACTCGTCGCCGCCCAGGTGGCCGTAAGCGTCGTTGTACTGCTTGAAGTTGTCCACGTCCACCATCAGCAGCGACAGCGGCTGCTGGTTGCGCAGCGCGCGCTGCCACTCGGCGCCCAGCGTGTCGTCGAAACAGCGGCGGTTGGCCAGCCCGGTCAGGCCGTCGCGCGTGGCCAGCTGTTCCAGCGCCACCTGCGCGCGCTTTTCGTCGGTGACGTCGCGCAGCGTTTCCACCACCGCCACCAGCTTGCCGTCGGCATCGAAGATCGGGCTGGCGTCGGCGGCCAGATAGCGCCGGCGGCCGACGCGCGGCATGTCGCACCAGTTTTCCGCGCACAGATTGTTGTCGGTGTCGTTGCGCCGCGCGTGCTGGCGGTACAGCCGGTGCAGGTCGGCGCTGCGACCCTGGATTACCAGGTCGGCCAGCGTCGGCCGTTGCTCCTCGTAGAAACTGCGCCAGTGGTCCGAGGTGCCCAGCACTTCCCACGCCGCCGTGCCGGTCAGCCGCTCGCAGGCGCGGTTCCAGATGATGACCTTGCAGTGGGTGTCGATGACGAAGGTGGGGATCACCAGCAGCTCCATCAGCTTGAGGGCGAAGCCGTGCTGCTGGTCCGCCTGCGAGAACTCCATTACGTGCTGGATGTTGTGTGTTCCGGTCATGGCGCGCCTTGGTGTTTTTTTATGGAAGAGGGAAGGACATGGTCAGCGCCGTGCCCGCGCCGGGCGTGCTGGCGATGTCCAGGCGGCCGCCGGCTTCGGCCACGCGCTGGGCGATGCCGCGCAGGCCGTGGCCGCGCCGCCCGGCGCTGTGCAGCGCCGGCGCGGGCGGCTGCGGCAGGCCGACGCCGTTGTCGCGCACGGTCAGGCTCAGGCTGTGCTCCTGCCGGCACAGGCCGACGCACACCTCCGATGCCTGCGCATGGCGCACGATGTTGCTCAGCGATTCCTGCAACACCCGGTAGACCACCGTGCCGACCGCCTCGCCCGGCTGGCCGGCAAACGCGTCCGGCGCCGCGTCCAGCCGGCAGCGGATACCGCTCAGGCGCGCGAACTGGTCGATCTGCTGCTGCACCGCCCCTTGCAGGCCGCAGTCCAGCGCTTCGGCCGCCAGGTCCTGGACGATGGCGCGCATGGCGCGCGTGGCTTGCTGGGTGCGCTGCTCCAGCGTCCCCAACTGGCGTTGCAGCGCCGGGTATTGCCGCGCCAGGCGGGCGGCGTCCAAGCCCAGCGCCAGCAGGTGCTGGCCGAGGTCATCGTGCAGGTCGCGGGCGATGCGGCGGCGGTCGGCGTCGCGCAGCGATTGCTGGCTGGCGCACAGCCGCGTCACCTGGCGGCGCGCGTCGGCCAGCGCGCGCAGCGTCTGCACGCGCTGACGCCACCACAGCCACAGGCAGGCGGCGCACGCCAGCACGCAGATGCTGGCGCAGACCACGTCGATTTCGAGCAGGAGGGGCGGCGCGTGTCTCATGGTGTATCTTCCCAGAGTGGACCCACACGCCACCTTAGCGCGCTTGCCGCTGGGAACCATTGCGAAATGTCAACGTTTTGCCGCCTGGCGGCGCTGCCGCCCGGAAAGTTGTGGCGTGGGATATAATTGAGGGTTGTCCTATCAGGAACTATCGTGACTTACAGCATCAAAGAGATTTTCTACACGTTGCAGGGGGAGGGCGCCCACGCCGGCCGTCCGGCCGTGTTCTGCCGCTTCTCGGGCTGCAACCTGTGGACCGGGCGCGAGAGCGACCGCGCCAGCGCCATCTGCCAGTTCTGCGACACCGACTTCGTTGGCACCGACGGCGAGGGCGGCGGCAAGTTCAAGTCGCCCGAGGCACTGGCGGCAACCATCAACGCACTGTGGCCGGCCAGCTACCCGGCCAGCAAATACGTGGTGTTCACCGGCGGCGAACCGCTGTTGCAGCTGGATAAGCCCTTGATCGACGCCATGCATGCCGCCGGCTTTACCATCGCGATTGAAACCAATGGCACGCTGCCGGTGCCGGAAGGCGTGGACTGGATCTGCGTCAGCCCCAAGATGGGTTCCGAGCTGGTGGTCAGGAAGGGCAGCGAAATCAAGGTGGTGATTCCGCAGGCGAACCAGGACCTGTCGGTCTACGAGCAACTGGACTTCGAGAATTTCTACGTGCAGGCCATGGACGGCCCGCTGGCCGAGTTCAACACGAAACTGGCGATCGAAACCTGCAAGCGCAATCCGAAATGGAAACTGAGCCTGCAAACCCATAAACTTTTACAGATACCTTAATGTTAACGATTACCCGCAAGCTGGAATTCGATGCCGGCCACCGCATTCCCGACCACAAGAGCCAGTGCCGCAACCTGCACGGCCACCGCTACACGCTGGAAATCACGCTGACCGGCAACATCATCGACGTGGAAGGCAATTCCGACAACGGCATGATCATGGATTTCTCGGACATCAAGGCGCTGGCCAAGGAACACCTGGTCGACGTCTGGGACCACGCCTTCATCGTCTACGAGAAGGATACGGCCGTGCGCGAGTTCCTGGGCACGCTGCCGAACCACAAGACGGTGGTGATCGACCGCATTCCGACCGTGGAAAACCTGGCGCACGTGGCGTTCGGCATCCTCAAGGCGGCCTACAAGGACCGCTACGGCACCGGCCTGCACCTGCACAAGCTGGTGCTGCACGAAACGCCGAACTGCTGGGCCGAGATCACCGATGGTGACTGACGAGGCCTTCATGCGGCTGGCGCTGGAACAGGCGCGGCAGGCGTGGGACCTCGGCGAGGTGCCGGTGGGCGCCGTCGTCGTCAAGGACGGCGAGGTGATTGCGGTCGGCTGCAACCAGCCGATCGGCCGGCACGATCCCACCGCGCACGCGGAAATCGTCGCCCTGCGCGCGGCCGCCGACAAGCTGGGCAACTATCGCCTGCCTGGCTGCGAGTTGTATGTGACGCTGGAGCCGTGCGTGATGTGCTCCGGCGCGATGATGCACGCGCGGCTGGCCCGGGTGGTGTTTGGCGCCGCCGATCCCAAGACCGGCGCCTGCGGCTCGGTGGTCAACCTGTTCGAGCAGGAGCAGCTCAATCATCACACCGAGGTGGTGGGCGGCGTGCTGGCCGAGGAGTGCGGCGCCCTGCTGAAGAACTTCTTTGCCGCCCGTCGCGCCGCCGCGACAGCCGCCAGGCGCGCCGCGCAGGAATAAATGGTATGCTCAATCCCAGGTTTGATCTGGGAGAAGGTGTTGGCTACCGCACATGCTAACGGCATCACGATTGCCTATGAAACCAGCGGCAATCCGCTCGACCCGCCGGTGCTCTTGATCATGGGGCTGGGCATGCAGCTGATCGCCTGGCCGGACGATCTGGTCAACGGCCTGGTGGAGCAGGGCTACTATGTGATCCGCTTCGACAACCGCGATGTCGGCCTGTCCACCAAACTGCACCAGCACAAGCGCCCCAATCTGCTGTGGGCCTATCTGAAATCGCTGGTCGGCTGGAAGCAGTCGGCCGCGTACACCCTCAACGACATGGCCGACGACGCGCTTGGCCTGCTCGACGCGCTGGGCGTGGCCAAGGCACACGTGATCGGCCTGTCCATGGGCGGCATGATCGCGCAGATTGTCGCCGGCCGCTTCCCCGGCCGCACGCTCAGTCTCACCTCCATCATGTCCAGCAGCGGCCGACGCGGCCTGCCCGGTCCGACGCCGGCGGCGCGCAACGCGCTGATGCGGCCCTTGCCGCCGGGCGCGGGCCGCAAGGAAGTGGTCGACCGCAGCGTGGAGACCTTCCGCCTGATCGGCAGTCCGGCCTTTCCGACACCGGAACGCCTGATGCGCGCGGCCATCGAGCGGGCGCTGGACCGCAGCGTCAGTCCCGACGGCCTGGCGCGGCAGATGGTGGCCATCGTGGCCTCCGGCGACCGCACGGCGCTGCTGCGCAAGATACGCTGTCCGGCGCTGGTGATCCATGGCGCCGCCGATCCGCTGATACCGGTGGCGTGCGGCGCCGACACCGCGCAGTCGATCCCGGGCGCGCGGCTGGAAATCATCGAGGGCATGGGCCACGACCTGCCGCCGCAGTTGATCGAGCGCCTGCTTGCCTTGCTCGACCAGCACCTGCGCGGTAAGATGGCGCCGGAACTTCCTCCGCTGGCGCCGCATCGTGCGGGCAGCGGCACCCATCACTGACAGAGATATTTTGAGCACATCCCCTATCGGCATCGCGATTGCCGCGCCGAGCGGCCGCGCCCTGGACAACGAAGCGGTACAGCGCGGCGTGCGCCGGCTGGAGCAGCAAGGCTACCTGGTTCACAACTACTACGACGACGACCGGCAATACCAGCGCTTCGGCGGCACCGACGAATGGCGCCTGGCGCAGCTGAACGCCGCCGCGGCCGATCCGGCGGTGCAGGTGGTGATGGCGCTGCGCGGCTCGTACGGCATGTCGCGCCTGCTGCCGCGCATCGATTTCCAGCAGATGGCCGCCAGCGGCAAGCTGTTTGTCGGCTACAGCGACTTCACCGCCTTCCAGATGCCGCTGTTCAAACTGACCGGCCGCACCAGCTTCGGCGGCCCGATGATCTGCGACGATTTTATCCGCGACGCGCCGGTGGCCTACACCATGGAGCAGTTCTGGCGCTGCCTGCGCGGACCGGCGCACACGGTGCGCGGCGCGGTGGCCGACGGCGCGTCGGACAACCCGGTGGTGGACGTCGGCGGCACCCTGTGGGGCGGGAATCTGGCGATGATCGTCAGCCTGCTCGGCACGCCGTATTTCCACGCGCCGGCGGGCGGCATCTGCTTCCTGGAAGACATCAGCGAGCACCCCTACCGCGTCGAGCGCATGGTGCTGCAATTGTTCTACGCCGGCGCCCTGGACGGCCAGCAGGCGCTGGTGCTGGGCGACTTCTCCGGTTACAAGCTCAGCCCCATCGACAACGGCTACGACTTCGAAGCCATGCTGGCCTACCTGCGCGCCACGCTGCCGATCCCGGTGCTGACCGGTCTGCCGTTCGGCCACATCAAGGAACGTGCGACGCTGCCGTACGGCGGCGCCGCGCGCCTGAGATCTACCGCGCGTGGCCTGGAGCTGACGGTCAGCGATTATTTAACGCTGTAATTAATTCGCCGTGTGTACTAAGGGCTTGTCTCATCGATGCGTCGAAGTAGTCGCTTAGTGCGGCAAGAGACCGATAGTTGTTTAATTTATATCAAAATGTCTGAATTCTCATATGTTACGGTGAATGTGCGGCGATCTTCGCGCTGCACCTTCCAACATCAAGGGGAACGAAATGACGACCATAGCAAGATTTATCGTGCTGGCTCTCTTAGTAACGAGTGGCGCTGCTATTGCCCAGAGGTCTGAAGACCCAAACTTAAAAGGGGTAAAAGACGATCCGCGCTACCAAAAAGATATGCTTCGAGACAAGGACACTAGAGCCGCGCCCGGAGTAGATCATTCAAAGGCGAACGAGCGTTACGAGCAAGAAAAGAAAGAGAAAGCGGCGAAGGAGAAGGAAAAGGAGTCACTACAAAAAAAGTATGAGAAGGAAAAAAATAATTAGCAGGTTTAGTTTTGCAAAGCACCAAGCCGAACCGCCCTTGTGGCGGTTTTCTGTTTTTCGCATCTGATTTGGACCGGAACACACCGAATAATGCAGTGAGATAGAGTGGTTCACAGCGCTGCTGTATAATACTGTGCTTCCGCCTAATGGCATGATTTAATTCAGAAAAGTTCAACCCACAATGCTCTCTACAGCAAACATCACGATGCAATTCGGCGCCAAGCCGCTGTTTGAAAACATCTCCGTCAAGTTCGGCGATGGCAACCGTTATGGCCTGATCGGCGCCAACGGCTGCGGCAAGTCCACCTTCATGAAAATCCTCGGCGGCGACCTGGAGCCGTCGGCGGGTAACGTGATGCTGGATGTGAACGAGCGTCTGGGCAAGCTGCGTCAGGACCAGTTTGCGTATGAAGAGATGCGCGTGCTGGACGTGGTGATGATGGGCCACACCGAGATGTGGGCGGCGATGGCCGAACGCGACGCGATCTATGCCAACCCGGAAGCCACGGACGACGATTACATGAAAGCCGCCGAGCTGGAAGGCAAGGTCGCGGAATACGACGGCTACACCGCCGAAGCGCGCGCCGGTGAGCTGCTGCTGGGCGTCGGCATCAGCATCGATCTGCACCAGGGCCCGATGAGTGCCGTGTCGCCCGGCTGGAAGCTGCGCGTGCTGCTGGCGCAGGCGCTGTTCTCCAACCCGGACATCCTGCTGCTGGACGAGCCAACCAATAACCTGGACATCAACACCATCCGCTGGTTGGAAGATGTGCTCAACGAGCGCAACTCCACCATGATCATCATCTCCCACGACCGTCACTTCCTGAACCAGGTGTGCACCCACGTGGCGGACATGGACTACGGCACGCTGAAGATCTACCCGGGCAATTACGACGACTACATGCTGGCATCGACCCAGGCGCGCAACCAGCAGCTGGCCAACAACGCCAAGGCGAAAGAGAAGGTCGCCGAGCTGCAGGAATTCGTGCGCCGCTTCTCGGCCAACAAGTCCAAGGCCCGCCAGGCCACTTCGCGCGCCAAGATGATCGACAAGATCAAGGTGGAAGACATCAAGCCATCTTCGCGCGCCTATCCGTTCGTGCGCTTCGAAGGCGAGAAGAAGCTGCACCGCCTGGCGGTGGAAGTGGAAGGCATCAGCAAGAAGTACGACCGCACACTGTTCAACAACTTCAGCATCCTGGTGGAAGCGGGCGAACGCATCGCCATCATCGGTGCCAACGGCGCCGGCAAGACCACCATGCTGCGCTGCATCGGCGGCGCCGACGTCACCGGCCTGGATGCCGACCACGGCACCGTCAAGTGGGCGGAAAACGCCAACGTCGGCTACATGCCGCAGGATCCGACCGAGGACTTCGCCACCGACATCAACCTGACCGACTGGATGGGCAAGTGGACCAAGGAAGGCGACGACGACCAGGCCGTGCGCTCCATCCTCGGCCGCCTACTGTTCGGCGGCGACGAGGTGAAGAAATCGGTGCGTGTCCTGTCAGGCGGCGAGAAAGGTCGTATGATGTACGGTAAGCTGATGCTGGGCCGTCACAACGTGCTGCTGCTGGACGAACCGACCAACCACATGGACATGGAATCGATCGAGTCGTTGAACATCGCGCTGGATAAATACGCCGGCACGCTGATCTTCGTGTCGCACGACCGCGAATTCGTCTCGTCGCTGGCCAACCGCATCATCGAGATTAAGGAAAACGAAGTCGTCGATTTCCGCGGCGGCTACGAAGAGTATCTGACCAGCCAGGGTATCGCTTAAGCCACTATGCAAGCCATCGAGATCAAAGCCGTCGAGTACGAGCATCCCCAAGACGGCGCCAGCTGCGTCGCCCATGCCTGGGCGCGCACGCCGGCCACCCCCAGCCCCGAAGAGCGCGTCGCGCTCAAGGAACGCATCAAGCGCCTGCTGAAGGAAAAGCAGGCGGTTCTGGTGTCCCACTACTACGTGGACGCCGACCTGCAGGACCTGGCCGAGGAAACCGGCGGCTGCGTCTCCGATTCGCTGGAGATGGCGCGCTTCGGCCGCGACCATCCGGCCAAGACGCTGGTGGTGGCCGGCGTGCGCTTCATGGGCGAGACCGCCAAGATCCTGAGCCCGGAAAAACGCATCCTGATGCCGGACCTGGACGCGACCTGCTCGCTGGACCTGGGCTGCCCGGCCGACGAATTCGCCGCCTTCTGCGACCAGCATCCCGACCGCACGGTGGTGGTGTACGCCAACACCAGCGCCGCCGTCAAGGCGCGCGCCGACTGGATGGTGACGTCGTCGATAGGCCTGGATATCGTCAAGCACCTGCACCAGCAGGGCAAGAAGATCCTGTGGGCGCCGGACAAGCATCTCGGCTCCTACATCCAGAAGCAGACCGGCGCCGACATGTTGCTGTGGCAGGGCTCCTGCCTGGTGCACGATGAATTCAAGGGCGTGGAGCTGGAACTGCTGAAGGCCCAGTACCCGCAGGCGAAAATCCTGGTGCACCCGGAATCGCCGGCCAACGTGGTGGCGCTGGCCGACGTGGTCGGCTCGACCACGCAGATCATCAACGCTGCCGTGGAATCGGACTGCGACACCTTCATCGTCGCCACCGACAACGGCATCCTGCACAAGATGCGCGCCGCCGCGCCGGGCAAGCGCTTCATCGAAGCGCCCACCGCCGGCAACAGCGCCACCTGCAAGAGCTGCGCGCACTGCCCGTGGATGGCGATGAACGGCCTGCAGAACCTGGCCGACGTGCTGGAGAACATGGACAACCCGGCCGCCAGCGCCGCCAACGAAATCTTCGTCGATCCGGACATCGGCAAGCGCGCCGTGACTTCGATCACGCGCATGCTGGACTTCGCCGCCGCCAGGAAGGCCAAGGTGCAGCCTGGCCCGGACCTGGCGCAGGAAGCCAAACTGTTTTCGGGGATCGGCCCTGCATGATGAGTACCCTGATCAATAAGTTCGCGCCGTTCGACGACGCGCTGAAGTCGGCATTTGAAGCCAATCTGCTGGCGGCCCTGCTGGAAGACGTGGGCAGCGGCGACCTGACCGGCCTGCTGGTGCCGGAAGGCGGCCGCGCCAAGGCGCGCGTGATCGTGCGCGAGGACGCGGTGCTGTGCGGCGCGCCATGGTTCGAAGGCATCATGAACTGCATGCAGGCCGGGATCGAAATCGACTGGCAGTACGCGGAAGGCGACATGATGAAGGCCGACAGCGTGGTCTGCACCATCGAAGGCCCGGCGCGGGCGATTCTCACCGCCGAACGCGGCGCGCTGAATTTCATGCAGCTGCTGTCCGGCGTGGCCACGGCCACCCGCAAGTACGTGGACGTCATCGCCGGCACCCGCGCCGCGATCCTCGATACGCGCAAGACCTTGCCCGGCCTGCGTCTGGCGCAGAAGTACGCGGTGCGCGTGGGCGGCGGCCAGAATCAGCGCCTGGCGCTGTATGACGGCATTCTCATCAAGGAAAACCACATCGCGGCGGCCGGCGGCATCACCAACGCGGTGCTGGCGGCCAAGGCCCTGAACAAGGGCGTGTCGATTCAGGTGGAAGTGGAATCGTTGGACGAGTTGAGGGAAGCGCTGGACGCGGGCGCCGTCTCCATCCTGCTGGATAACTTCAACACCGACATGATGCGCGAGGCGGTGGTGATCAACGCCGGCCGCGCGCTGCTGGAGGCGTCCGGCGGCATCAATTTCGATACCGTGCGTGCCATCGCCGAAACCGGCGTGAACCGTATTTCCATCGGCAGCCTGACCAAGGATATCCGGGCCACCGATTATTCTTTGCGCATCGTGGGATAATCCGCGTAGAATGAACCGCAAGTTGCCGGAGGTCCGGCAGGGGAGACCCGCTTGCGGAGAGCACGTCGGCTTTGTTTGACTGGCTTGTGCGGCATGGCGCTGGGCGCCGTGCCGCTATCATCTTTTGCCCGCCCTCAGGCCGCGCGTGAGCTGCTGGTGGTGGGAACCCGTTTTGAAAGTATCTACGAACAACGCGGCGACGGCGAATTTGCCGGCATGGGCGCGGACCTTCTGCGCCTGTTCGCAAAGCGTTACGGCTACCAGCTGCGCTTCGACATCTATCCCTGGCGGCGTGCGCAGGAGCTGGTCAACACCGGCAAGGCCGATGTGCTGGTCGGGCCCTACAAATCGGCGGAGCGGCAACGCACCATGCGCTTCAGCGGCCAGGCCTTCTTCCAGGACCAGGTGGCGTTTTACGTGCGCGCCGACCGCATGCCGATCTGGGAAGGCGATTATGGCATGTTGAAGGGGCGGCGCATCGTCACGCTCAATGGCTGGAGCTACGGCCCCACCTTCGCCGAGGCGCAACCCGGGTTGACGATCAGCGTTGCCAATTCGGTGGAAAGCGGCTTGAAGATGCTGGTCATCGGCCATGTGGAGATGTTTGCCACCAATCGGCGCGATACCGATCCCGTCATCGCGGCGCTCGGCCTGCAGGACAAGTTGCTGGCGCTGGCGCCGTTGATCGACGTGCAGAATGCTTACTTTGCCTATCCACTGACGCCGCGCCATCGCGAGATGCCGGCGCAGATGGACAAGCTGCTGCTGGAAATGAAACGCAACGGCGAGCTGCAAAAGCTGGCGCGCCGCTACGGCGTTACGCTGCCCTGATCGACTTGCGCATCTTTGCCAGCGGCACCCGCACCTCGCCCGGCAGCGAGATCTCGATCGGTTCGACGATCTCGAAGCCGCACGCCTGGTACAAGGGCACGCCCGGCATGGTGGCCGCCAGTTCCAGCGTGTGAAAACCGCCGGCCGCCGCCGCGTCGGCGCAGTGCTGCAGCAGCATGCGCCCCAGTCCCTGCCGCGCCGCCGACGGATCGACGAAGAAGGCGCGGATGCGGGCCGGCTCGGTGGCCGGATCGAGCAGCGGATCGGCGCCTTTCTTGGTGCGGTCGGCGCCGAACAGCGTGCTGCGCTTGCTCCAGCCGCCGCAAGCGGCCAGCTGGCCATCCTTCTCAATGACGAAATAGGTCTGATCCGCCACCAGTTGCGTATCCACGCCAAACACGTAACGCGTTACGGCCTGCGCCTGCGCGGGCGTGTAAAAGCCCGCGCTAAGCGCGATGCCGGAACGCGCGATCAGCGCTTCCATGGCCGGAATGTCGGCCGGCGTGGCGTGGCGGACCGAGATCATTTGCGGCGCGGCGGCGTGAGGATGGTCGGCAGCGCCTTGGCCAGCGTCTCCGGATAATCGCGGCTGAAGTGCAGGCCGCGGCTTTCCCGGCGCAGCAGCGCGCTGTTGACGATCAGGTTGGCCACCTCCACCAGGTTGCGCAGTTCCAGCAGGTCGTGCGAGACGCGGAAGTTCTGGTAGTACTCGTCGATTTCTTCCTTCAGCAGCGCGATGCGGTGCTGCGCGCGCTCCAGGCGCTTGCTGGTGCGGACGATGCCGACGTAGTTCCACATGAAGCGGCGCAGCTCATCCCAGTTGTGCGAGATGACCACTTCCTCGTCGGCGTCGGTGACGCGGCTTTCGTCCCAGTCCGGCAGATAGGGCACTTCGCCTTTTTCTTTGGAGGTGATGTCCAGCGCGCAGGCGCGGCCGATCACCACGCATTCCAGCAGCGAGTTGCTGGCCAGGCGGTTGGCGCCGTGCAGGCCGGTGCAGGCGGTTTCGCCCACCGCGTACAGGCCGGGCAGGTCGGTGCGGCCGTGCATGTCGGTGACCACGCCGCCGCAGGTGTAGTGCGCCGCCGGCACCACCGGAATCGGCTCCTTGGTGATGTCGATGCCCAGCTCCATGCAGCGCGCGTAGATGGTGGGGAAGTGCTCGATCAGGAAATCGGCCGGCTTGTGGCTAATGTCCAGGTGAACGTAATCCAGGCCGCGCTTCTTGATCTCAAAGTCGATGGCGCGCGCCACCACGTCGCGCGGCGCCAGCTCGGCGCGCTCGTCGTGGGACAGCATGAAGCGCTGGCCGGCGGCGGCGCCGGCTTCCGGCGGCAGCTTGAGCAAGCCGCCTTCGCCGCGGATCGCCTCGGTGATCAGGAAGGACTTGGCGTAAGGGTGGTACAGGCAGGTCGGGTGGAACTGGATGAATTCCATGTTTGACACCCGGCAGCCAGCGCGCCATGCCATGGCGATGCCGTCGCCGCTGGCGGTATCCGGATTGGTGGTGTACAGGTACACTTTGCCGGCGCCACCGGTACACATCACCGTGTGTTCCGCCGCAAAGGTGTGCACCTGGCCGGTATGCTCGTCCTGCACGTACAGGCCGTAGCACTTCGGCTGTGCGTTCTTCTTTACCGGGTGGACTTTGTCCGACGTAATCAGGTCAATCGCGCAGTGGTGTTCGAACAGCGTGATGTTCGGGTGGGCGCGGACTTTTTCTTCCAGCGTGGTCTGCACCGCGTTGCCGGTGGCGTCGGCGGCGTGGATGATGCGGCGCTGGCTGTGGCCACCCTCGCGGGTCAGGTGAAAACCCAGTTCCGCCGAATCGTCCCTGGTAAAGGGCACGCCTTGCTCGATCAGCCATTCGATCGCTTCGCGGCCGTGTTCCACGATGTAGCGGGTGGCGCCTTCGTCACACAGGCCGCCACCGGCGATCAGGGTGTCTTCGATGTGCTGCGCGTGGCTGTCGCCGGAGTCCAGCACGGCGGCGATGCCGCCCTGGGCCCAGTTGCTGGCGCCATCCTTCAGCGCGCGTTTGGAAATAATCGCTACGGTCCGCGTCTCGGCGAGATGCAGGGCGACCGACAGGCCGGCCAATCCGCTGCCGACAATTGCAACATCAAATTTCATGATTACGTCGTTACGTGAAGGTAAATGAACCATGACTATAGACTATTTGTCATAGTCCCGTCATAAAAAGCCTTTTTTGGGCGCGGGATTGTGGGCGCTCAAGACGGCGTTTCAGCGTGTTCCCATCATAAAAGCTCCTTCGGGGGAGCTTATCGTGATCAGGATCTTTCATCATTATGTCTCCAGGATAGCGTTCATGCTGCTGTTGCTGGAGCTGTCGATATTGCTGGCGGCGGCCGTCGCCAGCGCGCCGCTCTGGCTATCCGACGCTGGCCAGTTGTACGCGCCGGCGCTGACATTCGCGCTGGTAATGGTGTTCAGCATGGGCACCCTGGGCATGTACCAGCATGACCAGTCGCGCGAGGACGTTAAAAGCACCGTGTTGCGGATCATGCCGGCGCTGGTGCTGGGTTTCTGCCTGATGCAGCTGCTGGCCGCGCTGCTGCCGCAGGCGCACCTGGGGCGGCCGGGCAGCATGGTGTTCCTGCTGGGCGGCGGCGCGGTGCTGCTGGCGCGGCTGGTGGTATTCACCTCCGCCCAGTCCAGCATGCTGGAACAGCGCCTGATCATCGTCGGCGACGGCCCGCTGGCGCGTGAATGCCTGGAGCTGGCCGCCAGCAGCGCCGGTTTTCATCCATTTCGCGTGGTGGGCTTCGTGCCGGTGCAGGGCGAGATGCGCGCCGTGCCGCCTGCCATGCTGTTGCCGGCCGATCTGCCGTTGCTCACGCTGGCGCGCCGCTACGCCGCCGACGAAATTGTGGTGACGGTGGGCGACCGCCGCAACGGCGCCTTCCCGGTGCGCCAGCTGCTGGAGTGCGCGCTGGGCGGGGTGCCGGTGATCGATGCGGCGACTTTTTTTGAACGCGAGGCCTGCCAGATCCGTATCGATTCGCTGCAGCCCAGTTTTCTGATTTTTGGCGGCGGCTTCGATCAGAGCCTGCTGCGCGCCTGCGTCAAACGGGTGTTCGATCTGGTGGCCAGCGCCGCCATCGGCCTGCTGGCGGCGCCGGTGATGGTGCTGACCGCGCTGGCCATCAAGATGGAGGACGGGGGCCCGGTGTTCTATCGGCAGGAGCGGGTGGGGCGCGATAACCGGCTGTTTCAGGTGCTGAAGTTCCGCAGCATGCGCCAGGACGCGGAGCGCGATGGCCGCCCGCAATGGGCGGAGCAGGACGATCCGCGCGTGACCAGGGTCGGCCACTGGCTCCGCAAGCTGCGCATCGACGAGCTGCCGCAGATGCTGAATGTGTTCAAGGGCGAGATGAGTTTTGTCGGGCCGCGTCCGGAGCGGGCCTACTTTGTCGAGCAGTTGTGCGAGCAGATCGCGTACTACAATGTGCGGCATGGGATCAAGCCCGGCATCACCGGTCTGGCGCAGGTACGCTACCGCTACGGCGCCTCGGTGGACGACGCGCTGCGCAAGCTGCAATACGATTTATATTATGTGAAGAATAACAGCTTGTTTCTGGACCTGCTGATACTGGTGGACACGGTGCAGGTGGTCCTGTTCGGCAAGGGCGGACGCTGATGGCGTGGGATGGCGCCCCGGCCGTCGCGGCTGTCAGCCATGGCGTGGCGGCGTTGGCGTTTGCCGCGCTGGCGGCGTGGCTGCTGCGGCGCGGATGGCGTCAGCGCCCGCACGCCCGGCTCATGGGCCATGCCGCCGCCGTCACCGCGGTGTGGGCCGCGGTGCTCTCCGCCGCCACGGCGAGCGGCGAGGTCGACGGAATAACGATGCTTGCCGGCGTGGCGGATGCGCTGCGCACCGCCATCTGGCTGGCGGTGCTGCTGCGGCTTGCCGGCGCTGACCGGCGCTGGCTGGCCTGCGCCATGCTGCTGCCGGCGAGCGCGGTGGTGGTCGCGTCGACCCAGGGCCTGTCGCCGCTGTGGCAGGCCGGCCTGCCGCTGGCGTCGTCGGTGCTTGGGATGCTGCTGGTCGAGCATCTGTATCGCGGCGCGGCGCGAAACACGCGTTGGGGCATCAAGTTTGCCTGCCTTGCCATCGGCGCCTTGTTCGCCTTCGATTTTTATCTGTACAGCGACGCCATGCTGCTGCGCCGGCTGAATCCGGATATCTGGGCGGCGCGCGGCATCGTCAACGCCTTGAGTGCACCGCTGCTGGCGATCGCCATGGCGCGCGGTCCCGCCTGGACGCCGGCACTACGGCTGTCGCGCCAGATCATGTTCCATTCGGCCGCGCTGCTCGGCGCGGCCATGTACCTGATGACGATGGCCGCCAGCGCCTGGTATCTGCGCTACGTGGGCGGCGCCTGGGGCGCGCTGATGCAACTGGCCTGTCTGTGCGGCGCGGCGCTGCTGTTGGTGGCGGTGCTGTTTTCCGGCGCCATGCGCGCCCGGCTCAAGCTCTTTATCGGCAAGCATTTCTACCAGGGACGCTACGATTATCGCGAAGAGTGGCAGCGCGTCACGCGCGCGCTTGCCGACGATGCCGGTGGACTGTCCGAGCGCGCCATTCAGGCCATGGCGGCATTGGTGGAAAGCCCGGCCGGCATGCTCTGGCTGCGGCGCGAGGATGATCTATACCGGTCCGTCACGCGCTGGAACATGCCGCTGCCGGCTGCCGAAGAAAGCCCGGAGGGCGCGCTGTGCCATTTACTGTCCGACCGAGGCTGGGTGATCGAATTGCCGGAGTGGCAGCGACATCCGGCCCGCTACGACCATCTGCCGCCACCCGCCTGGGCAGAGGGCGTGTGGCTGGTGGTGCCGTTGATGCTGGACCGGCGGCTGTTCGGTTTCATTTGCCTGGCGCCGCCGCGCACGGCCTTTCAGTTGAATTGGGAAGTGCGCGACGTGCTGAAAATCGCCGGCAGCCAGGCCGCCAGCTATCTGGCGCATCGCGCCTCCGCCGATAGCCTGTCGGTCGCGCGGCAGTTCGAATCCTTCAACCGCATGTCGACCTTCATTGTGCATGACCTGAAAAACCTCGTGTCACAACTCTCGCTGTTGCTGGCGAACGCGGAAAAGCACAAGGCCAATCCCGCCTTCCAGGAAGACATGCTGCAAACCTTGTCGCATTCGCTGGGCAAAATGAAGCATCTGCTGCTGAAGCTGCGCCGCGATGACGCACCCGATGCCGTCGCGCCGCTGCAACTCGACCAATTGCTGGTGCGCGCCGTGCGGCTGCACGCCAGCAGCGAGCCGCGGCCCTCGCTGGACCTGCGCGCCGCCGGCCTGACCGTACTGGCGCACAGCCAGCGGCTGGAACGCGTCATCGGTCACCTGATACAGAACGCGGTCGAGGCGACGCCGCGCTCTGGCCAGGTCGCGGTGCGCCTGGACGCGGCCGGCGGCGCAGCGGTGATCGAACTGTCGGACACCGGTCATGGCATGAGCGAGCAGTTCATGCGCGAGCGGCTATTCCAGCCCTTTGTCTCCACCAAGGCGGCCGGCATGGGCATTGGCGTGTTCGAGAGCCGCGAATATCTGCGCGAAATCGGCGGCCAGTTGCAGGTGGCCAGCGCGCCATCCCAAGGAACGACCTTCCGCATCACGCTGCCGCTATACAAGGAGTCCACGCATGGGCAAGAACAAGCTGCTGGTGGTTGAGGACGACGCGGGGCTGCAAAAGCAGCTGCGCTGGAGCCTCGACGCTTACGATGTGGTCACGGCGGATGACCGCGAAACCGCGCTGGCGCAGCTGCGCCGGCATCAGCCGGCCGTGGTGACAATGGACCTTGGCCTGCCGCCGGATCCCGATGGCGCCAGCGAGGGCCTGGCGCTGCTGGCGCAGATACTGGCGTCGGCGCCCGATACAAAGGTCATCGTCCTGTCCGGTAACCAGGAACGCGCGCATGCGTTGAAGGCCGTCGCCATGGGCGCTTACGACTTTCATCAAAAGCCCTCGGACGCGGACACGCTGTCGCTGGTGATCGAGCGCGCTTTTTATCTGCACGCCATGCAGCGGGAGAACCGGCGCATGCTGCAGATCCAGTCCGACTCGCCGCTGGCCGGCATCATCAGCCGTGATCCGGCGATGCTGAAGCTGTGCCGCAGCGTCGAAAAGGTGGCGCCGTCGTCGGCCACGGTGATGCTGCTGGGGGATTCGGGTAGCGGCAAGGAGCTGATCGCGCGCGGCCTGCATCAACTCAGCGCGCGCCACGACAAGCGTTTTGTGGCCATCAATTGCGCCGCCATTCCGGAGCATCTGCTGGAGAGCGAGTTATTCGGCTACGAGAAAGGCGCCTTCACCGGCGCGCAGCGGCAGACGCCGGGCAAGCTGGAACTGGCACATGGCGGCACGTTCTTTTTCGACGAAATCGGCGATATGGCGCCGGCCCTGCAGGCCAAGCTGCTGCGCTTTTTGCAGGAGCGGGTGATTGAACGGATTGGCGGCCGCAGCGAAATCAGCATCGACGTGCGCGTGGTCTGTGCCACGCACCGCAACCTGAAGACGTTGGCGATGGAGGGCGGCTTCCGCGAAGACCTGTATTATCGCCTCAGCGAGATCGTGCTGGCGATTCCGCCGTTGCGTGACCGCGCCGGCGACCGCGCGTTGTTGGCGCATCACTTCCGCAACAAGTTCTGCGCCGGCGAATCACGCTCGCTGCTGACGTTCAGCGCCGATGCGCTGGCCGCGATCGACACCTACGCGTGGCCTGGCAATGTACGCGAGATAGAGAACTGCATCCGCCGCGCTGTCATCATGGCCGACGGCCCGCAGATCACGCCGGCCGATCTTGGCTTGCCGGATGGCGCGGAAGAGACGCTTAACCTGCGCCAGGTGCGCGAGGCGGCGGAATATCACGTGATGGTGAAGGCGCTGGCACGCGCCGACGGCAATATCGTCAAGGCGGCGGAGCTGATGGGGGTGAGCCGGCCGACGCTGTATGACCTGATGAGCCATCATGGTCTGAAGTAGTCAGTCGCGCCATTCGCCGGCCGCGATCAGTTTGTTTTTCAGGCCGGGCAGCGGAAAACCCATGCCGTAAGCTTGTTGCGCGCTGGCGCGGGCCTTGTCATAGTCCTTCTTCTTGAGGTAGAGCAGCCCGAGATTGTAGTGGGCGGTGGGATTCGCCGGTTCCAGCCGCGCGGCCGCTTCCAGTTTTTCCAGCGCGGCGTCAATTTGGCCAAGGGCCAGCAGATAGGCGCCGTAGAGCGCTTGCACGCGGGCGTCGTCGGCACGGAAGCGTAGCGCGCGTTCGAAATAGCACTCCACCGTGTAGTGCGCGCCATGCGGCTTGTTGGTCTTGTCACGCAGCGCCAGGCGCGACATCGCCGCCAGTGCGCGGTGGTGGTTGGGGAAGTGTTCCAGCGTGTAGCCGATGTCGGCGCCGAGCGCGCCGCTGGCGCCGCGTATCAGCCGCTCGACGTTGGGCGTGAAGTGGTAGTTTTCCACCACGGTCAGGCCCTGGCGGTCGTCGGCGTTGTTGTAGTCGCCGCCGGGATTGTGCTTGACGTAGTCCGGACAGTTGTCGGCGGCTGTGGCGCTTGCGCAGGTGAAGATCAGGATGGTGGCCAGGTGTCTCATGCAAGTTCTCCGGAGTGGAGGCGGTCCAGCAGCACCGCCAGCTCGTGCGTGCGCGCCGCGCGGGAGTGGCGGGCAATGAACGATGGCGGCGCGGTCGGCGCCTGCCGCTGCCGGCACAGACGCAGAAACTCACGCAACGCGCTGACAATGTCGTCTGCA
This sequence comes from Duganella sp. 1224, assembly GCF_013408245.1. GTDB lineage: Bacteria > Pseudomonadota > Gammaproteobacteria > Burkholderiales > Burkholderiaceae_D > Rugamonas. The sequence goes on along the minus strand of NZ_JACBYS010000001.1, from coordinate 1,441,635 downwards.
TTGTCCAGTCGTGCCATGGTGTGGATGCCGGCGCGGCGCAGCAGGCCGGCGGTGTCGCCGTCGGGATCGGTCAGCGCCAGCAGCGGACGGCCGGCACGCAGGTATTCGTACAGTTTGGCAGGAATCTGGCCGTTGCAGTTTTCCGCCTGGAGCAGCAGCAGCCCGTCAGCCGCCAGCATTTCGGCCAGCGCCTCCTGGTAGGGCAGCGGCGGCGCCAGTTCGACGATGTGCGCCAGAGCCGCGTGCCGGGCGATGCGATGCCGCAGATGCGCATCATGCCCGCTGGCGCGCAGCACCAGGCGGAAGCTTGACGGCCGCAGTTCGCCCTGTGCCAGCAGGCGCGCCAGCGCGGTGAACAGCGCGGCCGGATCGCGCTCGGAGGGATAGATCACGCCGCTGTGCAGCAGCCGGAATGGCCCGGCTGGCGGCGCCGCTTGCAGGCCGGCGGCTTCGGCACCGAGAAAACTGGCTTCGTCGTAGCCATTTTCAATCAAGGCGATGCGGCGGGTATCTGCCTGCGGGAAGCGCAGATTGAGGTCGCGCACCGCGCCCGGCGTGGTGCAGACCACCGCCGCGCCACGCCGCATCGCCTGCCGCTCGATCCAGCCGTGGATGCGGCGCCGGCATGGATCGGGCGGATAGCCGGTGTCGATCATCGGGTCGCGCTGGTCGGCAATCCACGGAACGCCGGTCAGCCGGTGCAGCGTGAGGCCGATCAGGTGCGCGGTGGCGATTGGGTAGCTGGACCAGATGAAGTGCGGCCGATGCCGGCGAATCAGCCGCAGTCCCGCTGGTACTGCGCTCAACCACCATGAGATCCAGCGGTCCGGCTGCGCCAGCAGCGACGGGTAGCGGCCGGCAATGGCCAGGTGGCGCGCGCTGTCCAGCGCAAAGCTGCGGTGTACCGGCACCTGCGGCGCGACATCGGCAAGGCCGCACGCCGGATAGGCGCTGGGGCTGACCGACAGCACCACCGGCTGCCAGCCCAGTTGCGGCAGGTACCGCGTAAAAGCCAGCGTGCGATGGATACCGCTACCGCCGCGCAGCGGCGGATAGTGGTAGGCGATCATCAACACGCGCTTTACCATGACCGTATCCAGTCGGTGCAGATGTTGGCCACCTCGTCGCGCCACGTCTGGCGCGCGAAGGTATGGTTGGCGTTGGCGACGACCGTCTGCCGCACGTGACGCGATGCCAGCAAGGCGGCCCAGTGCGCATGCTGGCATGGCAGCGCCATGAACTCGCGCGCGCCCAGGTCCGCGCCGCTCAGGATGATGAGGATTTGTCCACGAAAGCGCCGCAGCGAGCGATACAGCCGCTCCGGCAGCGACTCCACCTGCGCCGCCGGCTGGCGGGCAGCGGCGGCCAACTGGCCGAACGACGACAGCGCATTGCGCAGGCCGAAGCGCCCGCGCGCCAGCTTGCGCCAGAACTCCGGCTCGCGCACGCGGCGCAGGTAGTAGTGGCGCAGCGTGGTGCGGGCTTCGCCTTGCGTGGTGCGCACCCATGGATTGAGCATCACCAGGCCGGTGATGCGCGGATCGTTCGGCGCGTGGAAGGCGGCGGCGGTGGCGCCGTCGCACAGTCCCCACAGCACCAGCTCCCGCAGTGATGGCATGGCGCTGAAAAATTCGCCGATCGCGGCCTCCAGGTCGTCTTGTATCGATTCGAAATCGCGCATTTCGCCTTCGCTGTCGCCCATGCCGCGATAGTCGAAGCGCATCACCGGCACCCGATGTTCGGCCAGGTGGCGCGCCAGCAGGACGAATTGGCGGTGGCTGCCGACGCGGTATTGCGGGCCGCCGGTGACGATCAGCACACCGCGCGTCAGCGGCTCGTCCGGCACGTGCAGTATGCCGAACAGCCAGCAGTCCTGGCAGGTGAAGTGGAGGGCGCGCTGCTGCGGCATCACGTCGGCTCCCTGGGCATGGCGGCGGCGGTGGCGGCCAACAGTTCGGGGGCGAGGCCGATTTCGCTGCTGGTCCAGAAGGCCTCGCCGTCGACGGGATAGGCTTGAACATCGGCGCCGCCCTGACGCCAGCGGTCGATCAGCAAGGCGGATGCCGGCTGCAATGCCGCCTGTCCCTGGCCGGCGGCGCTGGCATACTCGGCGGCGGCACCGTGTGGCGCCGGACTGAGTTCCAGCCATTGCACCGGGCAGCGTGGCGTCAGCGCGTCGGCATCCAGTTCGGCAATGGCGTCGGAGAGTGCCGGCGGTGTCAGGTAGCCGGCGATTTCCGTGCCTTGTTCGGCGGCCGGGCCGCTGGCGAACAGCCGCGCCGCGCTTTGCAGGCGCGCGAACTGGTGCAAATGCGCGCGGCCACTCAGCGCCGGCTGCCACAGGATCAGGCCATCCGGCCGCGCGCGCCTGGCGAAATCGAGCGCCAGCAAGGCGCCGAGCCGCAGCCCCCACAGGTATCGTGGACCGCTGTGGCGCGCTTGCAGCCATTGCCACGCCCGCGCCAGGTCGCCGAGCCAGGTGTCCCAGCGGGCCAGCGCCAGTTCGCCGCTGCTGTCGCCGCAGCCGTACAAGTCGATTTGCAGCACGCCGAAGCCTGCCTGCGCGTAGGCGCGCGCCTGCAGCGCCACCATGCGCCGGCTCTTGTTCAGTTCTTCCGCAAACGGATGAACGTACAGGATGGCGCCGCGCGGCGGCACGCCGGTCTCCGGTTCGTGGTACAGGCAAAAGCGCTCACCTTCGTCGGCATTCAGGAAGAACGGCAGCGCGGTGAAGGAGGGCGTGTTCACGACAGTGCCATTTTGCTGGCGACGAAGCTGGCCAGGGTACCCACCGTGGCGAAGTGGCGGGCGCTGATTTCGTCGTCCCGCACCTCGAAGCCAAAGTGCTGCTCCAGCGCCACGATCAGATTGGCCACGGCCATCGAGTCCAGCTCCGGCAGGCTGCCCAGCAGCGGCGTGTCTTCGGTCAGCGGCAGCTGGCCCAGGGCCAGGGTGCTCCTCAGGATTTGGCAGACTTGCGAAAATTGGGGCATGGGGGCTCCTGTAACTGGCTGGTGTCGAATATCAGTTGCGGAAAGGATGCGGGATGGCGCGACAGATGGACGTAGGGACGCAGGCTGCACATCATCCACTGCCAGCGGCCGCAGCGCAGGAACACGGCGTGGCCGAGCCGCACCACGCCGATGTGTGCATGCGCGCGCAGCGATGCCGGATTGAAGGCGGAGATGCGGCTGCAGGTCCAGCGCACGCCCTGCGCCCGCAGCTGCTGGCGCGCCGCTTCCCATAGGCGGCGGAAGACCCAGCCGAGACGTTCCTCCGGCCGCACCCACACGTCAAAGTCCCAGCTGGCGCCCGCGGACGCCAGCCGGTAGCGCACCCGCACTTCATCCTCCTGGTAGGCGCGGGGGATCATCCATAGAAAGCCGGCCAGACGGCCGGCGCGCCATGCGGTGAGCGTTCTTGCGCCTTGCGCGTAGCGGCCGCGCACCACGCTGGCCGGCCGCGGATAGTCCTCCGGCAGCGGCGCGCCGGCGCCAGGCGAACGGATGTCGATGTCGGCGCCGCGCATGGGCGATAGCGGCGCGTCGCTCACGTGCTGGGCGACGAACAGATAGCGGTACAGCGCCCAGCGCCCGCCGCTGGCACGTTCCAGTCCGCGCGCCAGCAGATACAGGGCGGTGTTCAGCCAGCCCAGTTGCGCGAGAGTGAGACGCAGGCGTTTGCTCATGGCAGCGGATCCGATAAGGAGCGGGGTTCTGATTAAACTATGGGCGCGCAGCGCGCGGTTTGCGCCAGCACAAGCGCATGCGGCGTTTGACGCGCATCAAGAACCGCACGACGATTTGTCCCGATCATGGAAGACTGTCCATTGTGAAGGCCGACCGCCATGCCGCAGCTTATCCACGACGTCATTTTCCAGTCGGCGCAGCAGATGCCGGATCGCCATGCCCTGTGTTACCAGGGGGCGGGCCTGAACTACGGCGCGCTGGCGCAGATGGTGCGCCAGGCTGCGCACGCGTGGTTGCAGCAGGGGCTGGGGCGCGGCGAGCGCCTGGCGGTGTACCTGGAAAAGCGCGAGGAGACGGTGGTGGCCATGTTTGGCGCGGCGGCAGCGGGCGCGGTGTTCGTGCCGGTCAATCCGGTGCTGAAGGCCGAGCAAGTGGCCTATATTCTGGCCGACTGCAACGTGCGCATCCTGGTGACTTCGCGCGAGCGGTACCGCCAACTGGCGGAGGCGCTGGCCGCGTGCCCGGATCTGCAGACCGTCATCATCACCGGCGCGATGGAGGCTTTGCAGCCGCCATCCGGCGTGCAGCTGCATTCCTGGCGCGAGGTGATGGCCGCCGCCGCGCCACAGCCGTGCCACCCGTGCATCGACAGCGATATGGCCGCCATCCTGTACACCTCCGGCAGTACCGGCAAGCCGAAAGGGGTGGTGCTGTCGCACCGCAATCTGGTGGCGGGGGCGCTCAGCGTGGCCAGCTACCTGCACAACACGGCGGAGGACCGCATCCTCTGCGTGCTGCCGCTCAGTTTCGATTACGGCCTGAGCCAGCTGACCACCGCCTTTGCGGTCGGCGCCTGCGCGGTGCTGCTCAACCACTTGCTGCTGCGCGATGTCATCGACGCCGTGGACCGCGACCGCATCACCGGCCTGGCCGGCGTGCCGCCGCTGTGGATACAGCTCGCGGAACTAAGCTGGCACCACACCAGGCGCCTGCGTTACATCACCAATTCTGGCGGCGTGATGCCGCAACACACGATCAAGGCGCTGCGCAAGGCGCTGCCGCACGTGGAAATCTATCTGATGTATGGTCTGACCGAGGCATTCCGTTCGACGTATCTGGCGCCGGAGCAGCTGGATCTCCGCCCGGATTCCATCGGCAAGGCGATTCCGAACGCGGAAATCCTGGTGCTGCGCAGCGACGGTTCGCCATGCGCGCCCAACGAGCCGGGGGAACTGGTGCACCGCGGCGCGCTGGTCGCCATGGGCTACTGGAATGACCCGGCGCGCACGGCGGAACGTTTCCGGCCGCTGCCGGACCGCAGTGGCGGCCTGCCGATTCCCGAACTGGCGGTTTGGTCGGGCGACACGGTACGCGCCGACGACGAGGGCTATCTGTATTTCATCGGCCGCAGCGACGACATGATCAAGACCTCCGGCTACCGGGTCAGTCCGGCAGAGGTGGAGGAGGTGGTGTACGCGACCGGTCTAATATCGGAGGCGGCGGCGTTTGGCGTACCGCATGCGATGCTCGGCCAGAGCATCGTTCTGGTGGCGATGGGCGAGGAGCGTAACGGCGCGCCACTGCTGGCCGCCTGCAAACAGCACCTGCCGGCGTATATGGTGCCGTCGCGCATCGAGATGCGCAGCCAGCCGCTGCCGCGCAATCCCAACGGCAAGATCGACCGCCGCCTGCTGGCGCAGGAACTGGAGATGCGCAGATGACGGCCCCCCATGCGCCGCTGCGGCAGTTTCCGGTGCAGGACGACTGCCTGCAACTGGGCGGCATCACGCTGACGCGGCTGGCCGAGCGCGTCGGCCGCACGCCGTTCTATGCTTACGAGCGCAATCATATCCAGTCGCGGATTGCCCTGCTGCGCGGTGTGCTGCCGGCCGATCTGCACGTGCATTACGCCATCAAGGCCAATCCGATGCCGGCGCTGGTGCAGATGATGGCCACGCTGGTGGATGGCTTTGATGTCGCCTCCGGCGGCGAATTGAAAACGGCGCTGGACGCCGGCATGCCGCCGTCGCGCATCAGTTTCGCCGGGCCGGGCAAGAGCAATAGCGAGCTGCGCAGCGCGGTGGCGTCCGGCGTGGTGCTGCATCTGGAATCGGAAGAGGAGATGGAGCGCGCCGCACGCGTCGGCGAACTGTTGGGCATGATGCCGCGCGTGGCCATCCGCGTCAATCCGGAATTCGAGCTGAAATATGCCGGCATGAAAATGGCGGGCGGCGCGCGGCAATTTGGCGTCGATGCCGAGCGGGTGCCGGCGATGTTGCGCAAGCTGCGCCACCTGGCCCTGGATTTCCAGGGATTTCACCTGTTTTGCGGCGCACAGAACTTGTCGGCCCACGCGATTTGCGAAGCGCAGCGCTTGTGTGTTGAGCTCGGGCTGCGGTTGGCCGAGCATGCGCCAACGCCAATGCGGCTGCTGAATATCGGCGGCGGGTTCGGCGTGCCGTATTTTCCGGGCGAGCAGCCGCTGAACCTGGCCGCCGTGGCCGAAGGGCTGGGGACGACCGCCCGGGCGCTGGCCGCCGCCTCGCCACAGACCCGGCTGGTGCTGGAGCTGGGCCGCTATCTGGTGGCGGAAAGCGGCATCTATGTGTGCCGCGTGCTGGAGCGCAAGCTGTCGCACGGCCAGGTATTTTTGATTACCGACGGCGGCCTGCACCACCATCTGGCCGCGTCCGGTCATTTTGGCCAGGTGATACGCAAGAACTACCCGGTGGCGATCGGCAACCGCATGCACGCAGCGCCGCGCGAGGTGGCCACCGTGGTCGGCCCCTTGTGCACGCCGCTGGACATGCTGGCCGACAGCATGGAACTGGCACGTGCCGAACCCGGTGATTACGTGGTGGTGTTCCAGTCCGGCGCCTACGGCTTGACGGCCAGCCCCACGGCGTTCCTCGGCCATCCACCGCCGCTGGAGGTGCTGGTATGAGCGGCCTGTGCGGCTATCTGAACCTGGCCGGCGCCGCGCAGCCTGACGACGCGGCCGCCGGCCACGCGCGGGCTGGCGGCACTTCGCTGGCCAAGCGGTGTAACGCGCTGGCGCGCCTTGATACCAGCCCGGTCCGCCTGTTGACGGGTGAACTGTGTGGGCTCGGCGTGGCAGCCGTCGCCGGCGTCGTCAGCGTCCACCAGGAGCCGGGGCTGCTGGCCGCCGTCCTCGGCCGCGCGCGCCTGGATGGTAGCGGCGATGCGCTGGCCCGCCGCCTGGTGGAAAAATGGCGCACCCGCGGCCCACTGGCCTGCGCCGAGTTGTCAGGCCATTTTTCCGTCTGCATCGTCGATGCCAGCACTGGCACGGTGATGCTGGCGGTGGACCGCAGCGGCGTCCATGCCATGCATTATCAAAGCGATCCGCACGGGTTGCGATTTGCGACTTCGGCGGAGGGCATGCCACACGGCGAGCTGGACGCCCAATCCCTGTTCAACTACCTGTATTTCCACATGATACCGGCGCCGCGCAGCGTCTACCGCAATCAGCACCGCCTGTTGCCGGGGGAGTATTTGCTGTACCGTCACGGCCGGATGGAGCGTGGCGTCTACTGGCGCATGCGGTTCCGCGAGGAGCGCAGCACGCCGTTCGTGGCGATGAAGGGGCAATTCCTGGGCGCGCTGCGCGAGGCTGTGCGGCTCGCCGCCGACGGCACGGAGCGTGTTGGCGCCTTCCTCAGCGGCGGCACCGACAGTTCCACGCTGGCCGGCTTGCTGGCACGGCCGACACCTACCTATTCGATCGGCTTTGATGTCGACGGCTACGACGAAATGGCCTACGCCCGCATCGCCGCCCAACATTTCCAGACCGATCACCACGAGTACTACCTTACCGCCGGCGACGTGGCCGACGCCATTCCCCGCATTGCCGCCGCCAGCGCGCAGCCGTTCGGCAATGCGTCCGTGGTGCCGGCGTATTTCTGCGCGCAGATGGCGCGGGCGGACGGCGTCACGCGCCTGCTGGGCGGTGATGGCGGCGATGAGCTGTTTGGCGGCAACGAGCGATACGCCCGCCAGGCGATATTCGCGCGGTACGAACAGTTGCCGTCGGCGCTGCGGCAGGTGTTGCTGGAGCCTGTCCTGTTCGGCCTGGCGGGCCGCTGGCAGGCGCCGCTGCTGCGCAAGGCCCGCAGCTACGTCGAACAGGCGCTGGTGCCGATGCCGGCCCGGCTGGAAACCTACAATCTGCTGCAACGCTACGGCCCGGCGCAGGTGCTGGATGCCGGGTTTCTGGCCTCGGTGGACGAGGCCGCGCCACTGGCCCAATTGCATGCCTGCTACTGGGAGTCGCACGGTCTCAGCCAGATCAATCGCATGCAAGCGCTGGACCTCCGCTATACGCTGGCGGACAACGACCTGCGCAAAGTTACGCTGGCGTGCGAACTGGCCGGCGTGGAAGCGGCATTTCCCTTCCTCAGCGACGAGATGCTGGCGTTTTCCGCCGTCCTGCCGCCGCGCGATAAGCTCAATGGCACGCGCTTGCGCTACTTCTTCAAGCACGCGCTGCGCGAGCACCTGCCGCCGGCGATTCTGCGCAAGAAAAAGCATGGCTTCGGCATGCCGTTTGGCCACTGGCTGGTGACTGATGCCCGCCTGCGCGAACTGGCGTTCGACAGCCTGGCGTCGCTGAAGCCGCGCCGTATCGTGCGCGCCGACTTCATCGACCGCCTGACGACTACGCTGGTCCTCGAGCATCCGGCCTATCACGGCACCATGGTGTGGGTGTTGATGATGCTGGAACAATGGCTGCAACAGCACACTACACCGCCACGCGTCGCTGCGCCAACAGACGCAGCAGAAATCGCAGCCGGTCCGGCTCCCATGGCGTGAAGCGCGGCAGTTGCATCAGGTCGCTGCCATCGTAAGCGCTGCCGGCGACGGTGCTGAAGGCTGCGTCAAAGCCCAGCGCGCGCGCCATGTCGATGTGGCGTTGCTGATAATCCCTGCCCGGTTTGCCGTTCGGATAGGCAAACAGCGTCACCGGCGCTTGCAGGATGGATTCCAGCGCCGTCTTGCCTTGCTGGATATCGGCCAACGCCTCGCCGTCCGGCATCGCGCTCAAGATTGGATGGCGGTGCGTGTGGGCGCCGATTTCCATGCCGGCCGCGTGCAAAGCGCGTACCTGGGGGGAGCACAGCATCAGCTCCTGACGGCGTGGTGGCGCCATGGCCCGCGCGGCGCGCTGGCGTTGCTCAAACGGCAGGTACTTGAGTTCCAGCAGCAGTCGATCGAGCGCGCGCGGGCCGACTCCGGCCTGACGGGCGTGGTCGATCACGTCATCGTTCCACATCTGGCCGCCATCGAGGTAGCCGCTGGCGATGAAGAAGGCCGCGCTCAGGCCGTGCTTGTGCAGGATGGGCAGCGCGTATTCGGCATTGTCGGCGTAGCCATCGTCGAAGGTGATGCAGGCGGCGCGCGGCGGCAGCCGCTGCTGCTGGAGCAAACTCAGCGCGCGGGTGACCGGCAGCACGTGGAAGCAGCGCTTGAGCAGCGCCATCTGGCGGTCGAAGCGGCGGATGTCCGGCAGGCTGGGCAGCAGGGCGTCCGGCGCCGCCAGCACCCGGTGATACATCAGGATGGACAGACGCTGCGAGCTCATCGCTTCATCTCCAGCTTGCGGGCCGCCAGCCGCTGCTCGGTCAATGCGCGCAGGGCAACGATGGCGGCCATCAGGTAATAAGGGACGTCGAAGTACAGCAGGCTGAGGAAAGCGCCGCCGACCGCGAATCCAATCAGACTGGACTGGATCATCTTGGCCAGGTTGCTGGCCCACAGCCATTCCGCATCGCCAAGGCTGTTGCGGACGATCCACGAGGCCGAGCGCCACGTGAGCACACCCAGCAGCAGGTACAGCGCCAGCCCGACAAAGCCATGCTCGCCCAGCGCCTGGAAATAAATGCTGTGCGCGGCATGCACGGCGCCGGGATCAGGCGCATACAGGTAGAACACCGACGGCTCGGCAATTTCGAAGCCGCCGCCGAAGAAGCGGTCCTTGGCCAGGTTGTAGGCCATGTGCCAGGCATTGATGCGTCCCATGGCGGAGCTGTCGGCCTGGTAGTCGCTAATGCTGTCCATGCGCTCGGTCCAGCGCTCGGGCATGTACAGCAGCGCCAGCGGCGCCAGCAGCAGCATGATGAAGGCGCCGAGCAGCTTCTGCTGGCTTTTCAGCCACATCAGCACGAGCATGGCGGCGATCGCCAGCAGCGCGCCACGGGAGTACGAGCCGAGCGCGGCCATGCCGGACAGCAGCATGGTGGCGGTCAAACCACGCCGGACCCAGCGATTGCCCGCGCTTAATTGCAGATAGCGCATCAGCGGTATCGCCACGATCAGCGCCAGCGCGATTTCATTGTTGCCGCCGATGAAAGTGCCGATCGGCCCCCAGACGCGAAAATTGCCCCCCTCGCGCACGGTGAAGATGCCGCCCTTGACGCCGTAGTAACCCAGCGAAATCACCAGCACCCAGATCATGCGGTGCACGTCCTGGCGGCGGCGGATGACCACCATCGTCACCAGGCTCATCAACATGATCTTCATCACCTTGCCCAACTGGACCTGCGACGCCGCCGGAAAGATCGCAAACAGCGTGGTGACGTTCATCCACAGCACCATGGCCAGCAAGGTAAAGGTAATGCCGCTGGCCGGCAGCGTTTTGGGCGCGCGCGACGTGGCCAGGCTGAACAGGGTGATCACGGCGATGATCTGTGCGAACGGAAACGTGGTGGCAAAGCCCCAGCCCTGTGTGTGCGGATTCATGACGCTGATCCAGATCCACATCAGCACACCGTTGACCGGGTGCTTGATGATCAGCGGCAGGCTGGCAAACACAATGAGGGTGACAAGTATGTCGCGCATGGCAGTCATTGATACGGCTCAACAATGCGATTGAGCCTGTCGGTACACTGGCTTTTTGATCTGGCAATCATAGGACAGGGGAGACCAGGCCTTGTTGACCGTACTCATGGCAACCCGCAATGGCGCTGCGACATTGCCCCAGGTGCTGGACGCGTATTGCCGGCTGAGCGCGCCGCCGGACGGCTGGCGCCTGCTGATCGTCGACAATGGCAGCACCGACGGCAGCGACGCGGTGATCGCCAGCTACGCCGGCCGGCTGCCGCTGCGCTGCTTGCGCGAGCCGGTGGCCGGCAAGAACCGCGCGCTGAACCGGGCGCTGGAGGCGGCGCTGGCCGAGCCGGAGGCCGACGACGCCCTGTACATCTTCACCGACGACGACGCCACGCCGCAGGCCGACTGGCTGCTGCAGTGGCAGGTGTGCGCGCGTGCCTATCCGTCGGACAGCGTGTTTGGCGGCGCCATCCTGCCGGATTGGGCCGAGCCGCCGCCATCCTGGCTGCTGCCCCTGGTTCCGACCGGCCTGACCTACGGGCTGACCTCGCCATCGCTGCCGGACGGGCCGGTGTTTCCCGGCCTGGTGTGGGGCGCCAACATGGCGGTGCGGCGCGCGGCGTTTGCGGCCGGGCAGCGCTTTGATGTTGGTGTCGGCCCCAACGGCGGCGATTACGCCATGGGCAGCGAAACCGAGCTGACGCGCCGGCTGGGCGCGGCAGGCTATCGGGCGCGCTTTTACAGCGGCGCGCGGGTGTCGCACCACATCCGGCGTCATCAGGTGGAAGTCGGCTACATCCTGCAAAAAGCCTGGCGCTTCGGGCGAGGTAAATACCGACAGGAAGTGCGCGGCCGGTTTCCCGAGCTGTGGGGCGTGCCGCGCTGGATGCTGCTGCGTTGCGTGCAGGAAGCTGCCGCATGGGCGCGCGCTGCAATGCTTGGTGACGCCGCCCGCAAGTTCAGTCACCGCTGGGAGCTGGCTTTCCTGCGCGGCTACTTTTACGAGGCGTGGCGCGGCATGCCACCGATCCGCAAGACGGTGCTGGTAACCAGCCATTCCGGCGAGCTGGGCGGGATGGAGTTGCGCATGGCACAGGAAGTCCGCTATCTGCAAGCCGCCGGCCGCGCGGCTGTGCTGGCGCTGCGGCGGTTTGACGGCCTCATCGCGTGGACGCAACGGCTGGCGCGGGAGCAGGTGACGGTGGCGGAGTTCAATGCTCCCCTATTCTTTGAGGGCGCCTGGCGCTGGCGCCATGCGCGCCGCTGGCAGGCACGCTGGCTGGCCAGCGGCAGGCTGCGCGCCTTCAAGGCCGACCTCGTGCACGTCGCGTTTTGCTGGACGACCTACGGCGCGTCGCTGCTGTGGCTGGCGTGGCATTGCGGTTTGCCGACGGTGGTGAGCGTCCACAACGCTTTTCCTGCCGTCAGTTTCACCGCGTGGCACGAGCGGCTGCTGCGACAGGCATTTGCGAGCGTGCACGGGGTGTACGCGGTGTCCGGGTCTGCGCTGGCGCATTTCCTCGCAATTTATCGGCCTTATCTCCCGCCGGCCGCGCGGCTGGCTGTGATACCCAACCCGGTGGATGTCGGCTTGTTCCGGCCGTCGCTGGCGCTGCGCTTGCAGGCGCGCAAGCGGCTGCAGGTGCCGCAGCAGGCGTTGCTGATCGGCGTGGTGGCGCGGCTCTCTCCGCAGAAACGTCCCGAGCTGGCGATCGATCTGCTGGCCAGGTTGCGCGGGCGGTTTCCCGACCTGTATCTGGTGCTGGCCGGCAGCGGGCCGCTGGAGGCCACGCTGCGCGCGCAGGCCGAGCGGCTCGGGGTTACCCCATGGGTCATTTTCACCGGCTTCATCGACGACGTGCACGAGTTGATGCCCGCGCTGGACCTGCATTTGCTGATGAGCCGCAACGAGGGCTTCGGCATCGCCACCGTCGAGGCGATGGCGTGCGGCGTGCCGGCGGTGGCGACGGACGTGCCTGGCAGCGCCGACATCCTGCGCGGCTGTGCCGGCGGCATGCTGATTCCCGCGCAGGATCTGGACGCGGCGGCGACGGCCGTCGGCGACCTGCTGGCCGATCCGGCGCGCCGCGCCGAAATGGGCCGGTATGGCCGGCAAGAGGCGGTCAGCCGCTACAGCACGGACATCATCGGCAAACAGGTGGCAGCTTTCTACGATGGACTGCCATGAAGCCGCACCTGTCCTTCCTGTTCTCGTTTTCCGAGAAGTACACATTGCTGGTGCTGAACACCGTCTCCGCGATGGTGCTGGCGCGGCTGTTGACGCCGGACGACGTGGGCGTCTACGCGGTCGGCGCCGTGCTGATCGGGCTGGTGCAAGTGCTGCGCGACTTCGGCGTGGGCGCCTACATCATCCACGCCAAGGCGCTGGACCGCCAGCAGCTACGCGCCGCGCTCAGCGTCAGCCTGCTGATTGCCTGGACGCTGGCGGCGCTGGTACTGGCCATCAGCGCGCCGGCCGCCTGGTTCTATCACGAGCCCCGGCTGCGTACCACCTTGCACCTGTTGTCGATCAACTTTCTGCTGATCCCGTTCAGCGCCGTGGCGCTCCCGTATTTGCGGCGACAAATGCGGTTTTCGGCGATTTTCGCCATCAATACCAGCCAATGCGCGGCGCAAATGCTGTGCTCGATCACGCTGGCGATGCTGGGCTGGGGCTATCTGAGCCTGGCATGCGGCGCGGTGGCCGGCGCGCTGGCCACCTTGCTGGCGACGCTGGCTTGCCGTCCGCCCGATCTGCCATGGCTGCCGGGGCGGCACGGCCTGCGCGGAATACTGTCGTTCGGCTCGGTGTCCACGGCAGGGACGCTGATTGACGAGGCCGGCGTGGCCGCGCCAGACCTCATCATCGGCAAAATGACCGGCCTCGCCGAAGTGGGCATCTACAGCAAGGCCATGGGCGTGATCAATGTCTTCAATCAGCTGGTGACGGCGGCCGTGTCGCCGGTGATCTTTCCGCTGTTTTCCTTGCAGGCGCGCGAGGGGCGCGACCTGCGCCTGGCCTACCTGACCACTGTCAGCTACATGACCGCGCTGGCCTGGCCGTTCTTCGGTTTCGTCGCGTTGATGGCGCCGGCGCTGGTGCGGGTGCTGTACGGCGGCCAGTGGGATGCAGCCGTGCCCTTGATCCGCGTCATCTGCATCGCCTCGGCGCTGTATAGCATGTTCAGCATGGCGCGCTATTTATTTGTGGCCATGGGCGAGGTGAGGGCGCTGGCGCGGCTGGATGCGATGGCGGTGCCGGTGCGGGTGTTCGCCGTGCTGGTCGCGGCGCCGTTCGGGCTGACCTGGGTGGGCTGGGCGGTGGTGGTGGGCGCGGCGTTCCGCAGCGGCCTGACGTATGTGTATCTATATCGCCTGGTCGGCTTGCGCTGGACAGCATTGCTGGCGGCGAGCCGGCGCAGCGGCGCGGTGGCCGCGCTGTGCCTGTCCAGCGCGGCGATGGTACGGCTGTGGCAGCCGGACGGGCACGCGCTGGCGCAACTGCTGATGGCGTCGCTGGTGTGCTTGCTGACGTGGCTGGCGGCCATCCATTACGTCCGCCACGCGCTGGCGGACGAGTGCACGCTGGCAGCGCGCAAGGCGCTGGCGTTATGGCATCGATGAGGAGTGGGTCATGCGTGTTGGCATCTTATCGTATCCGATGTTGTTTCAGCGCGAGGGCGGCCTGCAGGTACAAGTGCGCGCCACCATCGACGCGCTGCGCGAGCTGAACCTGCCGTCGCTGCAAGTGGAGCTGGTGGACACCAACCATCAGCGCCTCGATAGCTACGATGTCATCCACGTTTTTTCCGCCATCAATGGCAACTACCGTGCGGTGGAACTGGCGCATGAGATCGGCGTGCCGGTGGTGCTGTCGGCCTTGCTGTCGCCGGGATGGAACCGTCGCCTCGGTTTGCGCGCGCGCCTTGCCGAACGGCTGACCGGGCGGCTGACGCAATGGAATGTGCAGACCAGCTATGCGCAGATCAAGCGTGCCCTCCAGCTGGCGCAGATCGTCGTGGCGCTGGGGCCGGCAGAGCAGCAGGCGTTGGTGGGGGGATTCAAGGTCGAAACGGGACGCATACAATTGCTGCCCAATGGTATCGCAGCGCATTTCTTCCACGCCGACGGCGCGCTGTTCCGGCGCCATACCGGGCTTGATGGGCCATTCGTGCTGATGGTCGGCGCAATCTCGCCGTATAAAAACCAGTTGGGCCTGGTGCAAGCGCTGGCGCGGCAGGCGCTGCCGGTGGTGCTGATCGGCCGGGCGCAGCGGCAGCACGAGGGCTATCTCCAAAAACTGCTCGCCTCGCCCAAAGTGCGGTGGCTGGGGCAGCTGGAACATCATGACCCCTTGCTGGCCAGCGCGTATGCGGCCGCGTCGGTCGTTGCCTTGCCCAGCCAGGGCGAGGTGTTTCCACTGTGCGTGCTGGAGGCGCTGGCTGCCGGCACGCCGGTCGTCATGACCGAGGAGAGCGCGCTCATCCTGCCGGACAGCGCTTTCGCGCTCAGGCAGCTGCGCTGGAATGATACGGCATCGCTGTGCGAAGCGGTTCAGCAGCTGATCGCCTTGCCGCCGGACCGGGCCGCCGTCAGCGCGCTGGTGCGCGCGTTCACCTGGCGGCGCGTGGCGCTGAAAATCGCCGACTGCTATCAACAGTTGCACGAGCGCAGGCAGCGAGGCCAGGCCGATGCTGTTTAACTCGTTCAGCTTTCTGTTTCTCTATCTGCCGGTGGTGCTGGCGGGGTACTTCGTGCTGCTGCGCTGGCGCCCAGCGTGGATCGCCGGCTGGCTGGCGCTGGCGTCGCTGTTTTTCTATGGCTACGCGGATACGCGCTACCTGCCACTGCTGCTCGGCTCGATTTTGTTCAACTATTGGTGCGCGCGGCATCGGCGCTTGCTCGTGTTCGGCGTGGTGGTCAATCTGGCTTTGCTGGCCTACTACAAATACGCCAATTTCTTCCTGCCGGGGCCGGGCTGGGACATCATCCTGCCGGTTGGCATCTCGTTTTTTACCTTCACGCAGATCGCTTACCTGGTCGACTGCCATCGTGGCGGCAACGGCGAGTACCGGCTGGTGCATTACACGCTGTTTGTCAGCTATTTTCCGCATCTGATTGCTGGCCCGGTGCTGCATCACAAGGAAATGATGCCGCAATTCGACCGGCCGGCGCGCCTGGACATGGCCGACGTGGCAATTGGCTTGTCGATTTTTGTCGTCGGATTGGCCAAGAAGGTGCTGCTGGCCGATCCCATCTCGGTGCTGGTGGGGCCGGTTTTCACGCCTCACGCGCAGCCACAGTGGCTGGAGGCGTGGATTGGTACGTTGGGCTACACTTTCCAGTTGTATTTCGATTTTTCCGGCTACTCGGACATGGCAATCGGCCTGTCGCGGCTGTTTGGTGTGCGGCTGCCGCTGAATTTCGATTCACCGTACAAGGCGGCCAACATCAGCGACTTCTGGCGGCGGTGGCACATGAGCTTGTCGCGTTTCCTGCGCGACTACCTGTACGTGCCGCTCGGCGGCAACCGCCACGGCCCCCTGTGCCGCTACCGCAACCTGATGCTGACCATGCTGCTGGGCGGCCTGTGGCATGGCGCCGGCTGGACGTTCGTGGCCTGGGGCGCGCTGCACGGCGCCTACCTGGTGATCCAGCACGGTTGGCAGGCGCTGACGCGTGCGTCCGCGCCGCGCTGGTGGGGACGCTGGCTGACGCTGCTGGCGGTCATGGTGGCCTGGGTGGTGTTCCGCGCGCCGGATCTGGCGACCGCCGGCGAAGTGCTGCAGGGGCTGGCCGGCGCCAATGGCGTGTCGTTGCCGCGCGGCCTGTCTGGCCTGGCGCCGCAATTGGCAGCGCTGGGCTGGCATCCGGCATTTGACGGCATCCGCTGGATCGACGCCGGCGGTCCGGCGCTGCCGACGCTGCTGGTGGCGATGGTGCTAGCGTTTTACGCGCCGAATACGCAGCAACTGTTCGGATTGTCGATGCGCTGGACGCCGGCGGTCTGGCGCAGCGCGGTCACGGCCACGGTGTTTCTTTGCTGCCTGTTCAATATGAACAAGGTCAGCGAATTCCTTTACTTCCAGTTCTGATCATGGCCACCCAAGCCGCATGGCGCCGCTATGTCCTCGTGTTCTGCGGCATCGGCCTCAGCGTGACCGGCGCGGTGGCGGCGCTGAATTATTACGTGGACCCGTACCTGATACACCAGTGGGATACCGCGCACCTGCTGCGCCTGTTGCCCGGGCGCGAAAAGCTCAGCCCGTGGGGCAAGACCTACGCGCTGGCGCGGTTTCGGCCGCAGGTGCTGTACATCGGCAATTCTCGCACCGAGCTGGGCTTGCCGGTGCGGACGGCCGTGTTTGGACCGCAGCGTGTGTTCAATGCCGCGCTGTCGGGCGCCTCGCTGGGCGACGCGGCCGCGATGTTGCGCCACGCCGCCGCCGTCAGTCCGCTGCGCACGGTGGTGTGGGGCATCGACGCGCCGTCATTTTCCATGGAAATCGGCAATACCGATTTTGACCGCGCGTTGGTGGCGGCCGACCGCTATTATCTGGTCCGCCGCGGCCTGATCAACCTGAAACGCGCCCTCAGCGTGGACATGACGCTGGATTCCATGCGCGTGCTGCGTGGCACATTCGGCCATATTTGCCAGTCCAGCCTGGCGTTGTACGGCCAGCGCGATGGCCGCTGCGTACAAGACCGCATCGACAGCCTGGGTGGCACCGCCGCCGCCATCGTGCCGCGCGTCAGGGATTTTGCGCGCGGCGCCGGGCCCACCGAGGACGCGATGCGCGAGTTGACGATCCGCGTGGTCAGCGTGTGCCGTGCTGGCGTCCGCCTGCGCTTGTACGTCAATCCCACCCATGCGATGACCAGCGATGCGCTGTACTGGGCCGGAAAATGGGCGGCGCTGGAGGCGTGGCAGGCGCGGCTGGCAGCGCTGGCCGACCGGCAGCGTCGCCAGGGCTGCGATGTACGCGTGTTCGACTTTTCCGGCTTTAACGCCGTGACGACCGAGCCGCCGCCGCAAGTCAGTGGCAAGCACGAGATGCTGAATTATTGGGAAACCTCGCACTACCGCACGCGCGTTGGCGAGATGATACTGGCGCGCCTGTTTGGCGATGGCGACTTTGGCGTCGAGCTGACGCCCGCCACGCTGGCGCCGCATCAGGCCGCGCAACGTGCCGCGCGCGACCGCTATCACCAGTTGCATCCGGTGGAAACTGCGCTGGTCAGGCAGCGTTGACCAGCACCGCGCAACCTTTCTCGCACACGCGCGAGGACAGCTTCAACGCCGCAAATTCCCGCTGCCAGCGCTGCACGATGGCGGTTTCGTCGCTGCGCGCCGCGTCGTCCAGGAAAATGGCGGCGTCGACGGCCAGCCGCGGAAACAACAGCGGCCCGGCGGGATACCGCGCGAGCGCCCGCGTGAATTGCGGCGGACCGTCAATGACCAGCATGTCAATGCCTGTTTCCGGCAGGGCGCCGATGTCGTACCACGGCCATGGCTCGCCGGAAAGCTGGTGCGGCACCAGCGGCGCATCCAGTACGCGCGCCCAATCCTGCAAGCCATGGTGGCGCAGTTGCTGCCGCGTTAGCTCGGCGTAGTGCGGATCGTGCTCCAGGCTCAGCACCTTGCCGGCGCCGTTCAGTTGCATGCAACGCGCCAACACCAGCGTTGATGTCCCGCTGCTGCATTCCACCACGCACAGCGGCCGCGCCATGCGCGCGTGACGCGCCACCTGCAGCAGAAAATCCGGCGATGCGGCCCAGTCGCGGGTGGCGGGCAGGCTGGCTTTCAGTTTCAGCTCGACATACAGCCCTTGCAGCGCTTCGAGCTGGCGGAATTGGGTGACGCTGTCCTGTCGCGCCTGGTCGCGCAGGCCGAACAGCAGCAAATGCGCCTTGCGCAGCTTGTACAGGGTGTACAGCAGCAACGCCAGCGTCAGGGAATGGAGCAGCATGGCCATGGTTGGTCCTCAGTGCGTCGCAACTTTGCTGATGACGTAGCGATGCTTGCCGGACGCTTCTGTCGGGATCGCCGCCACTTCCTCGATGACGATATCAACCGTCGCGCCCAGCCGCGCGCGGAACTGCGTCACGATGCTCAGGCGCAGCGGCGCCGGCAACCCATCCACGCTCACCAACAGCACGCGGGTGCAGTCCAGCGTTTCCTGGATGATTTTGAAGGCGCGCACTTGTGGCAGATCGCGCAGGATGTAGATCAGCGCCAGGCCGTGCATCACGGTGCCGTCGCGGGCCACCACGAAATCGGTCACGCGGCCTTCCACCCGTTGCAGCAGCGGCAGGCCGCGCCCGCAGGGGCAGGGGCGGGGATCGAGGGCGCCGATGTCGCCGGTGGCGTAGCGGATAAAGGGAAAATCGCGGCTGGCCAGGTGGGTAATGACGATGGCGCCGCTGTCGCCCGGCGGCACCGGTTGGCCGTGCGTGTCCAGGATTTCGACGATAACGTCTTCGGCGGTGATGTGCATGCCGCCTTCCGGGCATTCGTGCGCGATGAAGCCGGCGTCGCGCCCGCCGTAGCCGTTGGCAACCGGCGCGGCGAAGGCGCTGCTTAACTGGGCGCGCTGGTCCTCGTACAGGCGCTCGGCGGTGACAAACACCACTTTCACACCCAGCCGGTCCAGCGTGATGTGGCGCGATTGCGCGTGCTGCACCAGCAGGCACATCACGGATGGGTAGCCGAACAGCATCGCCGGGCGCTGCCGTTGCAGGCGCGCCAGGTAATCGTCCAGCCGGGTTGGCGACAGGTCGAAGGCGGGCAGCAGGTCGCTGCGCAAGAGCCGGTCGCGGCGGGCGCGCCACAGGTCTTGCGCATGCAGTTCGATCGGCGAGCCCCACAGCACCGCCTCGCGGTCGCCGATGTCCACGCCCCACCAGCGGGTGGCGCGCCATTTCGCCGCCACGTCATGGCTGACGCGCTGCTTGCCGAGGTAGAAGATCAGCGGCTCGCCACTGGAGCCGCCCGTGGTAAAACGCTGCAGGCGTGTGGCGGTATCCGAGCGGAAGTCGTCGCGGTGATCGTTGATGTGCGACTTGCGCAGAATGGGTAACGCGCGCAGGTCGCGCAGGTCCTGCACGCGGGTGGCATCGAAGCCGATGCGGGCATACAGTTGACGGTAGTAGGGCACGTGCTCAGAGGCGTACAACAGCAGTTCGCGCAGGCGCGCCAGTTGCAGGCTTGCGATCTGGCCGGGCGACCACCACTGGCTGGCCTCCATCGCCTGCCGTAGCGCCACGCTGTGGTGGCGCTTGACCCATTCGTGCAGCGGAAACAGCAGTGTGGAAACCAGCGCCGTGTAGGCAGACTGCCGCGGTCGCCGCAGCACCCGCCTGTATTGCGCAAACAATCGGGGCCGCACGTTTTGCCAACTGAAACGCTGGGCGCCGGCCAGGCCGTTTGCGGCCAGACGTTGCGCCAGCGCGTGGTCTTCCAGCACAGCCAGCATGGCGCTGGCCATGCCGTGCGCGTCGCCCGGCGGCGCCAGCAGGCCGTCAACGTCGGCGCGGATCAGGTCCGGCACGCCGCCGACGGCGGTGCTGACCACCGGCACGCCGCTGGCCCAGGCTTCCAGCACGGAATTCGGCGAATTGTCGGCCAGGCTGGGGTTGAGCGCCAGATCTGCCCGCTGGTAATACGCTGGCATGGAAGCGTTGTCGATCTTGCCGGCGAAGCGAACGGCATGCTGCTGCCGCAGGTCTGCGGTCAGTTGGCGCAGCCGCTCTAGCTCCGGGCCTTCGCCGCAGATGGTCAGGCTGGCGTGTGGCAGGCACTGGCGTACCAGCGTGAAGGCGCGCAGCGCCGTGGCGTGGTCGTAGAGCGCTTCCAGATGCCGGGTCACGAGGATGCGCGCCTGCCCGGCCGTCCGCTCGGCAGGGCGAAATCGCGCCAGATTGACGATGTTGGGTACAATTTGCACGCTGATACCATAAGCGCCAAATACCCGCGCGAGATAAGCAGACGGCACGATGACCGCGTGCGCGCGCCGCAGGCTGAAGCACACCAGCAACGCGCTGCGCGCCAGAAAAGCCGGCGCCTCGCCGCCCCTGTAGTTGACCACCACGCCGGTGCCGCGCAGCCGTCCGATCCAGATGGCCGGCGCGGCGTGCAGGTGCCAGGACCAGCCGGAATTGGCCATCACGTGCAGCAGTTGCGCCCGCCCGGCGGCGCGCCACAACTGCCACAGATACGGCAGCAGGCGCAGTCCCGCCCGCACGCCACGCACCCGCGCCGCCCAGGCCGGTCGCCAAGGTGGGTTGACCTGAACCAGTTCCACATCGGCGCCGGCCTCGCGCAGCAGCGCCGCCAGTTGCGCGGTCTGATTGGCCATGCCACCGGCCGGCGGCGGCAATGGGCCGATCAACGCGATGCGGATGTCGTTCATGGCGTGGGCGCCAGCAGGCGCTGGTAGACGTCGGCGTAGCGCGCCACGCTGCGCTGCCAGCTGCGTTCGCTTTCGATGTAGGCGCGGGCTTGCCGGCGCAGCGTCGGCCACATGGCGGTGTTGTCCAGCAGGGACGATACCTCGCCGGCCAGCGCGACGGCATCGCCGGCTTTGAACAGTATGCCGGTCTTGCCGTGTTCGATCAGTTCGCGGTGTCCGCCTACGTCGGAGGCGACCACCAGGCGGCCCTGGGCCATCGCTTCGAGTGGCTTCAGCGGCGTGACCAGTTCGGTCAGCCGCATCGGCAGGCGCGGGTAGATCAGGATATCGATCAGGCTGTAGTACTCGGCGATCTCCCCATGCGGCGCCCGGCCGGCGAAGACGACCTTGTCGCCCAGGCTCAGGCGCTGCGCCAGCGTTCGCAGCTCGCTGCCCTGTGGACCGCCGCCAACCAGCAGCAGCTGTAGCGATGGCGCCGCCGCCAGCATGCGCGGCATGGCCCGCAGCAGCAGCGCCAGGCCCTCGTAGGCGTAGAATGAGCCGATAAAGCCCAGCACCACTTTGCCATGCACGCCGAGGCGGCGCGCCAGCACGCGGTTGGGGGGCGGCGCGGCGCGAAAGCGGCCGCTGTCCACGGCGTTGGGGACAACGGTGACGCGTACCGCTGGAATGCCGCGCGCGATGATGTCGTCGCGCAGACCGTTGCAGATGGTGGTGATGGCGTCAACGCGGCGCAAGGCGTAGGTTTCCAGCGCGCGGGTCAGCCGGTAACGCAGGCCGCCGGCACGGCTGGTGCCATGGTCGGCGGCGGCGTCTTCCCAGAAGGCGCGGATTTCATACACCACCGGAATGTGCAGCATGCGGCCGACGCGCAACGCGGCGATGGCGTTCAACGCGGGCGAGTGCGCGTGCAGCACCTGCGGCCGCGCGGCTTGGGCGATCTGTCGCAGGCGGCGGGTCAGGCCGGTCATGATGGCCCACTGTCCCAGCAGCGGCAGCCGTGCCCACCAGCGCCGGTCGGGCGGCGTGCGGAAGAAATGCCAGCCGTCGACCTGCTGTTCGGCTTCGGCCGAGCCCTGCTTGGCGCTGGTCAGGTGCAGCGTGTCCCAGCCCATGCGCCGTTGCTGACCGAGAATGGCCAGCGTGCGGAAGGTGTAGCCGCTGTGCAGCGGCGCTGAATGGTCGAGGATGTGCAGGATGCGCATCATGCCGCCTGCTGTTCGATATGGTGACCGGGCGTTTGCTGCATCTGGCGCAGAAACGATTCAAACATCAGCAACGACCACAGCGGCGCGCTATGGTCGCGCAGGCCGGACTGGTGCTGTTGCATCAGTTGGTGCACGTAGCCCATGTTGAACATTTCGCTGGCGGCCAGCACCGGACTGGCGAGACTGCGCTGCAGGCGCGCGCGCAGCGGGCCGCGGAGCCAGTCCGCCAGCGGCACGGAAAATCCCATTTTCTGCCGGTGCAGCAGTTCTTCCGGCAAGTGCGGGGCCAGCGCCTGCTTGAACAGATATTTGCCGATGCCGCCGCGCAGCTTGAGTTCGGGCGGCAGGCCGGAGATCCACTCCACCAGCGGATGGTCGAGCAACGGCACGCGCACTTCCAGGCCGTGCGCCATGCTGGCACGGTCAACTTTGGTCAGGATGTCGCCGGGCAAATAGGTCTTCAGGTCCAGGTATTGCACCAGCGACAGCGGATCGTCGGCCGGACAGTTGCCCGCATGCCGGCGCAGGACGTCCACCGCGTGGTAGGCGCCAAGGTCGCGCCGCAGCGCCGGGCTGAACAGTTGCGCGCGCATCTCGTCCTTCATGATGCTGATGCCGTGGAAATAGGCGGCTACCGAGTCGCGCGCCAGCGCTTGCAGCGTGCTTTTGGCGCGCAACGGCCGCGGCGCCCAGTCGGCCTTGGGATACAGCCGGCCGAGCGTGCCAAACAGCGGCTGGCGCAGGCGCAGGGGCAGCAGCGCGCGCCAGCGCTCCTCGTGCAGGTGCCAGCGGTAGCGGCGGTAGCCGGCCAGGTTCTCGTCGCCGCCGTCGCCGGATAGCGCCACCGTCACGCGCTGGCGCGCCAGCTGGCAGACGCGGTAGGTCGGCAGCGCGGAGCTATCGGCAAACGGCTCGTCGTACAGCGTGGCGAGATGATCGATGAGGTCGGTGTCGTGCTGCGCGACGCGTTGGCTGTGGTGGTTGGTCTGGTAGCGTTCGGCCACCATTGCCGCGTAGCGCGATTCGTCGAACGCGGCATCGTCGAAGCTGATCGAGCAGGTGTTGACCGGGGCGTCGCTGGTTTGCGCCATCAGCGCCACCACCGCGCTGGAGTCGACGCCGCCGGACAGGAAGGCGCCCAGCGGCACCTCGGCCACCAGCCGGATGCGCACGGCTTCGCGCAGCCGCGCCAGCAGTTCGTCGGCGGCGTGCTCCTGGCTGATGATGGCGTGGCGCTGGAAGGGCACGTCCCAGTAGCGGCGGCTGGCACCCGGCGCGCTGCCGTGGCGCGCCAGCAGCGTGTGGCCCGGTTCGAGCTTGCGGATCTGGCGGAACACGGTGCGGGGCTCGGCAATATAGCCATAGGCGAAATAGTCTTCGATGGCCAGCGGGTCGAGGTCGCGGCGCAATTGGCCGTGCGCCAGCAGCGCCTTGATTTCTGAAGCGAAAATCAGTTGGCCATTGTCCAGCACGGCGTAGTGCAGCGGCTTGATGCCGAGCCGGTCACGCGCCAGAAACAGGCTGCGCTGGCGCCGGTCCCACAGCGCAAACGCGAACATGCCGCGAAAATGCTCGACGCAGCGCGGCCCCCATTGTTCCCACGCGTGGACGATGACTTCGGTGTCGCAGCGGGTACGGAACAGGTGGCCGAATTGTTGCAGCTCGCGCATCAGCGCGGCAAAGTTGTAGATTTCGCCGTTGTAGACGACGGCCACGGTGTTGTCCTCGTTAAACACCGGCTGCTGGCCGCTGGCGACGTCGATGATCGACAGGCGCCGGTGGCCCAGGCCGATGCCCGGTTCGCGGTGCATGCCGCCCTGGTCCGGGCCGCGATGGCGCTGGATATCGGTCATGCGCTGCAGCAGGGCGGCGTCGATGTCGCTTTGCTGGTAGAGATCAAACATGCCGGCGATCGCACACATGGCTATCCTTTCATCGATGGCGGGTGGATGAGGCGGTCGTACACGGCCAGGTAGGCGTTGGCCATGGCCGACAGGCTGAACTCGGCGAGTACCCGGCGCCGGGCGCGCGCGCCGTGCTGGGCAGCGAGGCCGGGAATGCGGTAATAGTCGGCGATGGCGTCGGCCAGCTGGCCGGGGTCGCGCGGCGGCACCAGTGTCCCGGTCCAGCCGGGCTGCACCAGTTCGGGATTGCCGCCGACGGCGGTGGCCACCACCGGCAGGCCGCTCGCCATCGCCTCCAGCACGGTGTTGGAGGCGCCTTCGGCCAGCGACGGTTGCACGAACACGGTCATGGCGCGCATCAGCCGGGCGACGTCGTCGCGGGCGCCCGGCAACCAGGCCAGCGCGGCGGTGCCGGAGGCGCGCAGCACGTCCTGGCAGGCTTGCCGGCAGGGGCCGTCGCCGATGATGACCAACCGCAGCCGGCTGGTGGCGACGCCGCCTTGCGCCAGCAGCGTCAAAAAAGCATGCACCAGCGTGATGTGGTCCTTGACCTCGGCCATGCGGCCGACGCTGCCGATCACGAACGCATGTTCGTTGACGAAGCCGTGCGGACCGATGGCCGCCGGCGGCCCCAGCCGGGGATGAAAATCGACGCTGTCCACGCCGTTGCAGATGTGGGTGACGCGATGCGGCCGGGCGCCGATGGTACGCACCAGCCAGTCTTCCAGATCCCTGCTGACGGCGATGAAATGACCGATCAGCGGCCGCAGCAACTGGCGCAGCAGGCGGTAGCGCCGGTTGCTGCCGTCCAGGTCGTTGATGTCGCGGCCGTGCTCGCCATGAACGCGCAGCCGCACGCCGGCCGCCGCCGCCAGCAGCTGAGCCTCGATGCCGGAGAGGTTGCGGGTGTGGATCAACTGAGGTTGCAGCCGTTTCAGCGTGTAGTACAGGCGCAGGTAGTGCGACCAGTCCTTGCCTTGTTGCTTGTTGATGCTGATGATTTCGATCGGCCGCTGGATGCGCAGGCGGAAGTCGCTGGCGTCTTCCAGGCAGACGATGGCGTGGCGGTAGCGCTCCGGCGGCAGGTGGTTGATCAGGTTGATCAGGCCGTTTTCCAGGCCGCCGACGTCGAGGCGGTGGATCAGGTGGACGATCAGCGGCGCGGACTCAGCGTTCGACATGGCGCAGTCCCTGTTCAATGGCCGGCAGCATGGCGCTCAGCAGGTCGCGCATGGCGGCTTCGGCGGCGGCCGGCCGCTCGTCGTAGGACGAGGCCAGGATGACTTCGGCGCCGCCATCGTTGCCGCCGGTGAGCTTGGCCTTGGCCAGCATCAGTTTTAATACATGGGGACTGGCGGCTTGGTCGCCGCTTTGGCGATACCAGCGCCATACCAGCAGCTTGTCGCTGGCCGCCTGCTGGACCGATTGGCGCACGGCCAGACGACGGCCGGCAATGACGATGGTGCGCTGCGTGGCGCTCACTTCTTCCCATTGGGGCGCGCCGGACACCGCTGTTCGTTGCACCTGCGTCAGCAGCTCTGCGCCCTCGCGCTGGTGGCGATACCAGGTGAGTTGCAGCGATACGCTGCGCTGGCCATCGCTGTAGTTGTGCGAGATGCGCTGGGGCTGTCCTTGGTGCAGCATCTGCCAGTCACCTGGGCGCATCGGGCCGGCGCGCCAGGGAGGTGGCGGGGCTGCCAGCGCGAGTTGTGGCGGCGGTGCTGTGTCCACCGGTGTGCGTAATATATATGCGGCCAACGGTGGCCAGATCGCGCAGACGGTCATGGCTGCGATGGCGATGCGCGCGAAGCAGGCCGCGGGGGCATTGGCGGTGGGCGGGGCGCATGGGCGAAGTGATTGCGACTCGGCATCGCGCCAGCGTATGCCGCACCAGAACAGCAGCGCCATCACCACGCCGAAGAACAGCCAGCCGTAAATCAGATGGTCAACGCCGGTGGCCAGCCGCATGTCGGTCCAGTGGCCGATCAGCACCACCATGCAAGCGCGCAGGCCGTTGGCGAGAATAGGCAGGGCGAGTGACACCGCGATGAAGGTCAGGCGTTTGCGGGTACTGCGGTAGTTGACGGCGGCGTACAGCATGCCCAGCGCGACCGAGGCGATCAGGTAGCGCAGGCCGCTGCAGGCGTCGGCGACTGACCAATTGCCGGTTGGCAGGGAAATGAAGTTGTTTTCGTGGAAGACCGGTATGCCCATCAGCCGCAGTAATGCCACCGTAAAACTGGCGGTAAAGTCGATCAGCGCTGGCATCAGCACTTCGCCAAACGGCACGGCCAGCAAGGTATAGCACAGTGGGAAGGCGATCGCGGCCGTCAGCGCACGGCCCTGTATGGTGGCCACGGTGGCGATGCCCATGAGGATCAGGCAATATTGCTGTAATACCGGAACGTTGGCCACGTCGGCCAGCAGCCAGACCGCGCCCAGCATCGCCAGCAACAGCAAGCCGGGCGGCCAAGGTTGGCGCGCTACGTCCCGCAACGATGCACGCTGGCGCCAGATCAGCCAGCCGGCTACAGGCAGGACCAGGAAGCCGTGGTTGAAGGTCGGTGATCGCCACCACAGCCAGACCATCGACGCGGCGGTGGATGCATGCATGAGCACGAGGGCGAGCAGCGCGACGGCCAGATAGCCGTGCACGCTGCGCAGCGCCGGCAATGAGCCGTGCGAAGGCGCGGACGGGGGCGCGGGGGCGAACGGGGCCGGTGCCGGGGACGCGAACGGGGACGCGGAGGTGGACTGGGACGTGGACTCGAATTCGGGTGCGATTGCGGGCGCTGGCGCGGGCTGTGGCGTTGCGAGGAGGGCGGCGCGGCGGATGGTCATGGCGCGCGCTCCACTTCCGTCTGTACCAATGGCTCAAGCGCTTCCACGCCCAGCACCCGTCCCAACCGCTGCAAATTGTGGCTCCAACGGTAGTCACTCAGGATCCGCTGGCGGGCGGCCATGCCTATCCGCGCGTCCGGGGCGTGCAGTTGCCGGCAGATGGCACTGATGAACTCCGCACCGCCGTTGGCGCAGATGACTTCGTCGCCATGCGTGGCGGTGATGCCCTCCAGCGCCTGGCGCGAGGCAATCACGATCTTTTGCATGGCCATGGCTTCCAGCACCTTGTTTTGCACGCCTCGCGCGACGCGCAATGGCGCCACCACCAGCGCCGCATGCTGCAGATACGGGCGCACATCCGGCACCGTCCCGCTGACGTGGATGCCGGGCATGCGCTGCAGATCGCGCACCTGCGCCGCCGGCCGCGAGCCGACGATGTGAAATTCCAGCTCGGCATGCTGCGACCGCAGCGCCGGCATCACGCGCTCGGTAAACCAGCTGACGGCGTCGATATTGGGCTCGTAGTCCATCGCCCCGGTGAAAACGATGGCGCGGGCGCCGGCAAACGGCGACGGATGCAGCGACTTCGGCGAGAAATAGGCGCTGTCCACGCCGTTGCAGTAATAATCCACTTTGTCGGCCGATTCCGGCGCGCGGCGCTTGAACAGTTCCGCCTCCGCCGGCGAGACCAGCAACACCCGGTCAAATTCCGCCGCCGCCTTGCGCTCAAATTCCAGCAGCAGCCGGCCCTCGCGCCGATACAGGCCGGACAGCGGCCACTGTTTATTATCGGCATAGCCATGCCATTTCTCCGAGTCGACATCCACCAGATCCAGCACACGCCACAGCGGGCCATGGCGCGTGCTGAACGGCACGTACTGCGCCATCGGCCCGGTATAGGCCAGGCAGACGCCGATCCGGCGCTCGTCCAGCGTCTTGCTGACCCAGCGCTGCAGCGCGGCGTGGCGGAAATAGGGCAAGCTCAGCGCTTCGTCGCGCAACAGCGCCGACAGTCCGGACAAGCGCGCCCAATGCGGCGGCATGCGCACGAGACAGCTGCTGGCACACTGTGTAGCGAGCTGATCGGCGTAGTCGCCATCGTCGTCATGGTCGATGAAGCTGCCGAGGTGGATGCGGAAGTGCTGCCGTAAATACTGCAAGGCGTGGAAAGCGCGTATCTTTTCGCCCTTGTTGGGCGGATACGGCAGCCGGTGGCACAGGAAAAGCAGGTCGCGCATGGCGTCACCCCAGCTGGCGCACGATATGCGGCCCGATCAGGTTGGCCCAGGACAGCGGCAGCATGCGCCACGCCTTGATCATCAGCCGATAGTGCGGGTTGAGCGGCTGGACCTCCTTTAGATGTCTGGCACGATGGAGCTGGTAGTCGTAGTGCAATGGTTCGGGCTCGAAGCCCCAGTTTTTCTTGAAGGCGAAGGAGCCGGTGCCATATTTGCTGCGGCCAAAGTCAAACAGCGTATAGCCGGCGTTGCAGGCGCGGCGCATCACTTCCCAGTACATGAAGTCGTTGGCGGCCAGCTGGCGCGCCTGTTCGCCGCCGCCCCCGTAATAAGGCAGAATCTGCTCGCGGAAACGGAAACTCAGCACCGCGCACACGGTCCGCCCGCCGTGCTCGACGCCCAGCACCTCGCAGTCGTCGGCAAACACCTGTTGCAGCAGCTTGAAATGGCGACGGTTAAACATCGGCGTGCCGAGATGATGCATGCTGCGCGCGTAACAGTCGAAAAAGCGGTCGGTGCCGGCCTCGACAATGCTGATCAGGCCGGCAGCCATGCCCTTGCGTACCATGGCGCGCTGCTTGCGCGGAATCGCCAGCATGTTGGTTTGCTCGTCGGCGTGCAGACGCTTGCGGAAAGTGGCGTACGTGTCGCGGTGCAGCCAGCTGGCGTGATGCGGCCGCAGGTGGCGGTACTCCAGGTGATCGACCTGCAGCCGCGCAGCCAGGCGCTGCGCGGCCTGGTCGACCGCGTCCGCCGCGTCACGATTGTCGGCGGCAATGCCGCCGTAGACGCAGAACGGCAGCGAGCACAGCGTGTTGCCGAACAGCCGGCTCCTGACCTGCGCCAGCGGCAGCACGGCGTGGATATCGCCCTGCGCAGAGGCGGCGTACATGAACCAGGTGGGATGCGAGAAACTCTCTTCCATGATCTGCTGCCAGCCGGCGCGGTGAAAGAAGGTCGCGTCCGGGCAGCGATGGACAAACGCGTCCCAGCGTGCGCGGTCTTGCGATCCCATCAGCCCGACGGTGTAGTGCGGCATCATGCGTGTCCCAGAAAAATGTGGTCGATGCGGCCCCAGCGGAAGTCGCCCAGCAGCCGGTTGATACGCGCTTCCATGCGGTGCAGGTTCAGGTAGTGGCGCATCCGCGTCTTCAGGCCGATGCCTGGCAGCACCGGCTGGCCGGGATCCAGCTCCCAAGGGTGAAAGTAAAATATGCCAGCTTGGCCATCATGCGAATTGATCCTTCGCAAAGCCCAGCGCGACGCGGCGTAGGGCAGCAGCCGGAAATAGCCGCCGCCGCCAGCCGGCAGGTTGCGGCCCAGCAGGCGTACCGTGCTGACCGGCAGCTCCAGCAGGCCTCGTGCGCCACGTGGACGCCAGGCGAAGCGCGGGGCGGCCGGCATGCCGTAATGATCGTGGTGGATCGGGTAGATGCTGGAGCTGTAGTGGTAGCCGGCCTGCTGCAGACTGTCCAGCGCCCACAGATTGGCCTGGCCGATCGAAAAACTGGGCGCGCGGTAGCCCAGCACCGGCTGGCCGCTCAATTGTTCCAGCAACTGCTTGCTGATCGTGATGTCGTGCAGAAAGGCGTCCGCTGTCTGCTGGCTGGCGCGCTGGTGTGCGTAGCCATGGCTGGCCAGTTCGTGCCCTTCGCTGACGATGCGCCGCACCAGTGCCGGATAGCGTTCGGCGATCCAGCCCAGCGTGAAAAAGGTGGCGTGGGTCCGGTGCGCGGCCAGTAGGCCGAGAATCAGGTCGACATTGCGTTCAACGCGGCATGGCATGCGCGGCCAGTCGTCGGGCGCGATATGGTTAGCAAACGCGGAGACCTGGAAGTAATCCTCGACGTCAACCGTCAGCGCGTTCATGGCCGCCGCTCCTGGCGGCTTTGCAGCCAGCTGGTGGTGGCCGCCGCCACACGCCCGGCGGCCTGGCCGTCCCAGTATTGCGGGACGCGGCCGGATTTGCCGCCGTAGCGCAGAATGTCACGGCACAGCGCCAGGATCACCGACGCGTCGCGGCCGGCGATGGCGTTGCTGCCCTCGGCCACCGTCACTGGTCGCTCGGTGTTGTCGCGCAGCGTCAGGCAAGGGACGCGCAGCACCGTGGTTTCTTCCTGCACACCGCCGGAGTCGGTCAGCACCATGCAAGCGTGTTTCATCAGGCCCAGCATGTTCAGGTACGGCTGCGGCGGCAGGCAGGCGATGCCAGGCGCGTCCAGCATGCCGGCCAACTCGTGCCGCTGCAACATCGCGCGGGTGCGCGGATGCAGAGGGAACAATACCGGCAAGTCCTCGCTCAGCTTGACCATGGCCTGCATCAGCGCACGCAGGCGCAGCGGGTCGTCGACGTTGGCGGGACGGTGCAGGGTCAGCAGCGCGTAGTGACCGCCGTCGCGCACGAAGCCGGCCAGATGCGCCTGGCGCAGCACCTCGGCGGCGCTCGGCGCCAGCGGCAGCTGGCGCACCAGCGTGTCGATCATGACGTTGCCGACGAAATGGATGCGGTGTGCGGGAATGCCTTCGCGCAGCAGATTGGTGGTGCCGCTGGCCTCGCTGGTGAACAGCAGCTCGGACAGTTGATCGGTCAGCACCCGGTTGACTTCCTCCGGCATGGCGCGGTCGAAGCTGCGCAGGCCGGCTTCCACGTGCAGCACCGGAATGGCTTTCTTGGCCGCGGTCAGCGCGCAGGCCAGCGTGGAGTTGACGTCGCCCACCACCAGCACGGCGGTGGGCGCGATCTGCTCCAGCACCGGCTCGAAACGGCGCATCACCTCCGCAGTCTGGACCGCGTGGCTGGCGGAGCCGACTTCCAGGCGGAAATCCGGTTGCGCCAGCTCCAGGGTGCTGAAGAACTGGGCGTCCATGTCGGCGTCGTAGTGCTGGCCGGTGTGGACCAGCACGGTTTCGACCTGCGATTCTGGCGGCGCGAAGGCGCGCAGCAACGGCGCCATCTTCATCAGGTTGGGCCGGGCGGCCACCACGCAGGCGATGCGGTAAGGTCGGGACATGGCGGACTCCGGTCAGAATGAGACAATGAGCGTGGCGCCAACGCCGTTTTCGCGGTAGTTGCCGCCGGCGCTGCTGTTGTGGCGCACATGACGCAAGTCGGCGCTGGCACTGATGCGGCTGGATAGCTGGCGCGTCATGCCCACTGTTAGCGCGCTGTTGCGGTCTTCGCGGCCGGTGGTCAGCGATTTGGCACGGTTGTGGCTGGCGCCGATGGTCAGGCTGCCGCGCGCGGACAAGCGCCAGTTCCAGCCGAACTGGAGGCTGTTCTGGCGCGTGCGGTCGGTCAGCGTCAGCTGATCCGGGCCCAGAATGACGCTGTCGATGCCATTGGTGGTCTGGCCGCTGCGGCCGGTGGTGGCCAGATGCACGGCCAGCGCGCTGCGCGGTGTGCTGTAGACGCCGGAAAGCCGGCCTTGCTTCTGCAAATAGTAGCGGTGGCTGAAAAAGTTGACGTTGCCGTCCTTGCCCAGCAATTGGGAAATCGCCAGGAACAACTCGATATTCTTGCGGCGCAGCACCGGATCGGGAATGCGGGTGGCCCACAGCTCCCACAAAAAATCGGTCAACGCGTCGGGACGGACGCTGAAGAATTCGCCGTGCGTGGTGGTGATGTCTTCGGCGTAACTCAGTGTCCAGAACATGCTGCGCAGGCGGTAGCTCGCGTCCAGGCCGTAGGTCTTGCCAAAGAAGCGGTGGCCGATGCTGGCCGACAACCGGGTGCGTGGCGACGGCGTCCACACGGCGCCCAGTGTGCCGAACCTGCCTTGCGGCTGGGCGCTGGCCGAATGGTAGTCCTGCTTTTCGTAGCCGGCGGTACCGAACAGTCCGATGCTGCTGTTGAGTGGATAGCTCAGCGTGAGCGCGGCATTGCTCATGGTGACCGGCGCCAGTGCGGCATCGTCCAGCTGGCTGCGGTGCAGGTTCAGGTCCCAGTTCCAGCCGCGCCCGCCATTGTCGCCGGTCAGTTGCAGCGTGGCGCCGGTGCTGCGCACATTCAGCAGACCGCCGCTGCCGGCATGCTGGTAGTCGTAGCGCACCACGGCGGTGGCCAGTCCGCGGAAATAGTGGCGCAGATACGGACTGATGGCCTGGGTGCGGACAGTGCTGCTGTTGCTGTTGGTCAGCGCTGGATCGATCAGTGGCGGGCCAAACGCCGAGACATTGCGCTGCGCAATGCCAGCGCGGGCTTCGACAAACAACCAGTCGGCCAGCAGTTCCACGTGACCGTTGGCGTCCAGTTGCTGGCTGTCGCGGTCCGGCTGACGCGTGTATGCCACTTTTTGCAGCGTGTAGGCCAGCGCCAGTTGCAGGCGCGGCCCGTCGGTACTGATCAGCACGCCTGGCGAGACCTCGGTGATGAACTGGCCGCGCGCCTGCCCGGCCGGCGCCAGGTTCAGGTTGTCGGTATAGCTTTCGCGCAGACGCACGGTGGGGGTGACGTCCCAGGCCGCTGCGGCCGCGGTGCCGGGCCAGGCCAGCAGTATCAGCAGCGGCAGGCGGCGCGAGGCGCCGCGCGGCGTCAGGCTAATCATAATAACCATAGTATTCGCTGCCCGGAAAGGCGGTGCTCTTGTTGTAGACCAGGTTGACGTTGGGGCACTGCTCGATGTGGCGCAGCGCTTCCTTGACCGCATGCTGGGTGGTGCGCTCGGATTCCACCACCATAAGCACCTGGCCCATGTGCGAGGCCAGCACACTGGCTTCGGTGGTCATCAACAGCGGCGGCGAGTCGAAAATGACGATGCGGTCGGCGTAGCGCTCGGCGATTTCGGTCAGCAGCCGGCTCATGCTGCGGCTGGCCAGCAGCTCGGTGGCGTGCTTGTTGGCGCGGCCGGCCGGCAGAAGGCTGAGGGTGGGCACATTGGTCTTCAGGATGACGTCAGCCAGGCCGGTTTTGTCGCGCAGCAGGATGTCCATCAGGCCCGGTTCCGACGGCAGGCCCAGCACTTTGAGCACCGAAGGCCGGGCAACATCGGCGTCCACCAGCAGCACGGTGATGTCCATTTCCATGGCGATGCTCATGGCCAGGTTGACGGCGCAATAGGTCTTGCCTTCGCCCGGCATGGCGCTGGTGACGACGATCAGGTTGCCGTGGCGGATGGCCGGCGCATCCGCGCTGCCGCGCGCGTTGCGCAGCAGCGGACGCTTGATCATACGGAAATCTTCGGCAACACTGGTGCGACCGCCGTCCTGCGTCACCATGCCCAGCTGTTGCAGGCGGGCCAGATTGATCTCGACATGGCGTGGGGCGGCGGACATGATGCTCTCCTCAACGCAACACAGTGGACGCCAGCACGCCACCGTAGGCGACAAACAGGCAGGACAGGGCGGCGCCGAACACGTATTTGCCGCGTTGGCGCTTGGCGCGCTCGGCCTCGGTCCAGTTCATGGCGATGGTACCCAGCACCGGCAGCCCGGTGCGGTCGCGCAGTTCCTGCGGGCTGAGGAAGGTCGGCCGCACCTGGCTGATCAGCAGTGCCGCCGCCACGCCGGTCAGCAGCGCCCCGCCCAGCGTGATGCTGTACAGCAGAACGCGGTTGGGGCCGATCGGCGTCAGCGGCACGGTGGGCGGGTCGATGATCTTGAAGGACATCATCTCGGTGGTGGAACTGAGGTCGCCGGACAATCTGGCCGCCTCGCGCCGGCTGATCAACTTCTCATAGTTATCCTTGTTGATCTGGTAGTCGCGGTTGAGCTGGGCCAGCTCCGCCTCCACTTCCGGCACGGCGTTGGCCTGGGCCAGCAGGCGCTGATGGCGCAGCGTGTACTCCTGCACCCGGGCGGCGATGGCGGCAACCCGCGCCTCGGCCTCGGTCTGCGCCACTTTCAGCTGTTGCAGCATGGGGCTGTAGTTCTTGCCGGGATCGCCGGTCTGCTTGAGCTTGCTTTCCTCGATCTTGCGTTCTTCCAGCTGCGCCACCAGGCGCTTGGCGGCCACGATGTCCGGATGCAGCTCGGTGTACTGCAGGCGCAACGCGTCAAGACTTTTGTTCAGCACGGAAATGCGGGCGTCGAGTTCGGGATTGTCGATGGCGGCCGGACGCATGTCGGCGCCAAGGATGGGCTCGTCTCCGTTGATTTGCGCGGCGATGGCGTTGCGTGCCTGTTCAGCCTCGGTCAGCTCCAGCCGCGCGGCGTTGAGCGCGTCCGATGACTGCATCAGCTGGCTGCTGTAGTCGCTGCCCTGGCGCGGCAGCACGCCGTTGTTCTTCAGGCGAAAGTCCTTGACGTTGTTTTCCGCCGTCGTCAGCTTGTCTTCGTACGCCTTGATCTGGTCATCGATGAACTGCACGGCCTTGCGCGTTTCGCCGCTTTTTCCCTTGAAGCTGCCTTCGACAAAAATGGTCAGCAGCGACTGCACGACGTCGCGCACGATGCGCGGATTGCGGTTGTTGTAGGTGATGGTGTAAATGTCCAGGTTGCCGGTGCCGTTGATGCGGATTTTGTTCATCAGTTCGTCGAGCTGCTGTTGCTGCTCGCGCGGCGTGCGGGCGCTGATGTCCAGGTCCACCATGCGCATCACCCGTTCGATGTTGGGGCGGCTCAATAGTGTGCGGCTCATGATGGCGACCTGCTGTTCGATATTCGGCATGCTGGTCATGCCCGCCAACAGGGGCTTGAGAATGCTTTGGGTGTCGACAAACACGCGCGCGGTGGTCTGGTAGTCGTCCGGCAGCATGGCCACCTTGGTCCAGCCGAGCGCGGCCACCAGCCAGGCGATGGACACGGCATACCAGCGGTACTTCCAGATCCCTTTCAGGCTGGACATCAGCTGACTGATGAGCTCCTCCATGTTGCAACTCCGGTGACGGATGGCAGGATTCAAATTATATTTTTCTCAACTGGGCACTCGTTGAGGCACATCAAGCAGAGGCCGGCCAGATTTCTGAATCATTGCAGCGAGGAGGAAACATCATGCGTGCACTCATATGCTTGCTGGCCGTGCTACTGTCCGCCTGTGCCCACCGCGGCATCCCGCTGGACGCACCGCCGGCGCCGCCGTTGCAGGGCGACTACCAGATTGGCGCCGGCGACACCGTCAACATCAATGTCTGGCGCAATCCGGAAGTGTCGCTCAGTGTGCCGGTACGGCCGGACGGCAAGATCACCACGCCGCTGGTCGAGGATTTGCAGGCGGCCGGCAAAACCGCCACCGAACTGGCACGCGACATCGAAAAGGCGCTCGGCAAATACATCCAGCAGCCGATGGTGACGGTGATCGTCACCAGCTTTGTCGGCCCGTACGCGCAGCAGATCCGGGTAATCGGCCAGGCCGCGCGGCCGCAGGCGCTGGCCTACCGGCAGGGCATGTCGCTGATGGATGTGCTGATCGCGGTCGGCGGCATCACCGATTTTGCCGCCGGCAACAAGGCCAGCATCATCCGCACGGTGAACGGCCAGCGCCAGACGGTGCCGGTGCGCCTGCAGGATTTGCTGCGCGATGGCGATATTTCAGCCAATGTGGCGGTACTTCCGGGCGACATCCTGGTGATACCGGAAGGCTGGTTCTAGGGGGCGGCGAAATTTTTTTGAGCATCGACGGAACTTTCAAACTCAGCGGGTGTCTCATGCATATGTACCACCTGAAAGGAAGCCAACCGTGCAATATGACGATGCTATTGTTTCTTTCGAGGTCGAAGGCGACCTTGTTATCGGCGAAGGAAAGGCCGAAGCCGCGTTAGATCACGCCCTGGATCAGCAACTGTTCCATATCCGTATGGCCAACTCGCAGGGGCGGCGCGAAGCGGCCAGCCTGCTGCTGAAAAAAATGTATGGCTGGCGTGGCTATGCAGTCGATCACGGCGTGACCCATGCACCAAACAAAATCACGCTGTTTGCCGAAACCGGCGGCCAGACCGTCGGCACCATGTCGCTGTGCCTGGACAATGACGACATCGGCCTGCCGGCCGACGAAAATTTCCGCGACAAGCTGGACGAGCTGCGCGCCCAGCATCGCCGGCTATGCGAGCCCTCGCGGCTGGCCATCGACAAGGGCGTGTCCAAGCGCGTGTTTGCCGCGCTGATCCACATTTCGTATATATATGCGCACAACATCCATGGCTACACCGATTACGTGATTGAAGTAAACCCGCGCCACGTCATGTTCTACAAGCGCATGCTGGGGTTCCGCGACTTTGGCGGCGAGCGCGAGTGTACGCGCGTGGGCGCGCCGGCCGTGCTGTTGCGGCTGGAACTGGAATACATGGGAGAGCAAATCCGCAAATTCGGCGGCTTGATGGAACAACATGGCAGCGAGCGATCGTTCTATCCCTATTTTTTCCCGACCTGGGATGAGCCGGGTATCACCGGCCGTCTGATATCGGGGGCGACTTGAGATAGTTGGCCGGTATCGCATAGGTGATACCGCTGGGGGCGGTGATCGCCGACTCTTTCACGCCCTTGACGAAGACCATGTTGACCACGCCGACCACTTCGCCAGTTGCCGGATCGAACAGCGGACTGCCGCTGCTGCCGGGATAGGCCGTACCGTCCAGCTGAAACACGGCATAGCCGGGCTTTTGCAATTGACGGGCGGTCTTGCCATCGAGTTGCCTGGCGGTGATGGCCGGCGTGGCCAGCGGCGTGATGGCGGAGACAATGCAGCGATGCGTCACATGGTTCAGCCCGAGCACCATGCCGAGCGGGAAGCCCATGAAGGCCAGCGCTTTGCCTTCGCGCACCTTGCTGGAATCGCCGATGCGCAGCGCGGGCAGGGGACTGCCAC
This sequence comes from Duganella sp. 1224, assembly GCF_013408245.1. Classification (GTDB taxonomy): domain Bacteria; phylum Pseudomonadota; class Gammaproteobacteria; order Burkholderiales; family Burkholderiaceae_D; genus Rugamonas. The sequence goes on along the minus strand of NZ_JACBYS010000001.1, from coordinate 1,404,757 downwards.
GGGTGATGCGCAGCTTGGCTAAGTCGTGGTCTCTGTCCATGGCGATCAGCGTGGCGGCGCGGAAATGCGCATTGGCGGCGGTGCGTACCAGCACGCCTAGCGTGGCGGTCTGGCCTTGGTCGACGAGATCGTTGACCACGTGCGCGGCGGTGATGACGGTCAAGCCGTCGCCGATTACAAAGCCGGTGCCGATGAAGCTGACCGCCGGTCCGCGCGTCTGCTGCAGGCTGCCGATGCCGACTACCGATGGCTTGACCTCTTCAATCATCTGGCTCAGGTCGTCCGCCCGGGCGCCGGCAAGTAAACTGAGCAGAAAGACGATGCGGCGCAGGGTTTTCATCGGGTACTCCTTGTTTGCAGCGCTGCCGCGCACAATAGCAGGGTGGACAGCAACGTGAGGCGGGGGACATCGACCAGGCTGTCGAACAGGCCGACAATCTGGAAAGCGACCAAGGCGGCCAGCCAGGCGGTGTCGCCCCGTCGCAGCAAAACGCTGACCGCGCTGAGCAGCATCAGCCCGTAACCGGCCACGCCGGGCCAGCCCAGCTCAAAATACAGATTGAGCGCGAGATTCTTGATATGCCAGGGCAGGTGATTGCGGTCACTGCTAAAGAACCAGTAATCGTTGGCGTCGGAAAAGCTGCCGTTGCGCAGCAGTTCACGGCCTTCCGGCATGCTGCGCAGGCTGACGTTATCGATATCGAGCACCGCCTGCCTGCCCTCGGCGGCAATTTCCAGTTTGACCGGAAGGCTGTCGCCCCCTAATCGGCCGGCATGCAGCGGGAACTGGTAGCGTTGCCACCCGGAGGCATGCGGGATCTGCCGCAGCGGCACCGCCACGCAGTTTTGTGGATACAGGAGCTGCCGCTGGCAGACATTGACATGCAGGAAGGCTGGTGGCCCGTGGTTGGCAACATCGATGCCCAGCATGTATTGCTGCCCCGGCGTGACGGTCACCGGTTGCAGCATGCGCAGCAACTCGCCGTAGCCGGCCGCGTACTCACCGGCGATCAGGCGCAGATGCCGATTGGGGCCTTGATCGATCAACTGGTAACTGGGCGGCACTTCGCGCTGCGGGTTGTGCCAGTACCAGGTGGCGGGAAATGTGCCGAAGCCCATGCCGAGCCAATTTGTGGCGGTGTCATCGTTCATGATGGCTAGTGCTTGTTGCCAGTGCTTCAGGCGGACTGTCCAGTCGTTGCCGACGGTGCTGAAGCGTTCGTTGACATAATAGCCATGGTAGAACGGTATGAGTGGACCCGATACGAGCATGGCGGCCAGTATCAGCGTTGGGCTGCGGCGGGCAATGGCCATCAGCAGTAGTGTGGCCAGGACCAGCATCGGCAGGTAGGCCCGATAGCCGCCGAGGCGAAACGCAAGCTCCAGCGTTGCCAACGTTCCCGCGCCAGCGGCGATCAGTCGCGGGCGGCGCCATGTCTTGCCGGCTGCCACGATGATAAGCGCGGTTGCCAGCGCGGCGTACAGTCCGCGTGAGAATGTGGCCAGACCGGTGTATAGCGCCAGCGGCAGCAGCATGAGCGCGGCCAGAACGCGGATCGGTGTGCTGCGGTCGAGTAGCCAGGCTGCCAGCAGCGGTGTGGACAGGGCCAGGTAACCATCGAGCGCAGCGCCGCCGGTGTGCATCGCGGAAAATGGCGCGCTGATGCGGTATGCGCTGGCGAAATTCAGCAGGCCGGGAAACTGGATGCGTTCGCGAATGGCGGCGGTCGTGACCATCAGCAAGCCCAGCATCATGCCCGGCAGCAGGTATTGGCGCATGCCGCGCAGGTCCGCGCCGACGGCGTGGCGTAGGGGCGGTAGCAGTATCAGCGTCCAGAGCCAACCCTTGGCGACCCGCAAGGCGTTGGCGGAACTCAGGTAGTTGTTGAAGGTGTTCACGTCTAGCGGCGGCCATGGCTGAAGGCCGCGCCACAAGCCGATTGCGCATGACGTCGCCATCAACAGCAGCCCGGCGCGGAAGAGGGGGGGCCATGTTGGCAGGTCCGCAAGGTCGCGCGGTAGGCGCCACCAGGTGATGGCGGCCGTGAGCATCAGAAGCAGGTCGATTTCTTCCAGAAAGAACCAGCCGGTCGCGGGGGCCAGATCCAGCACCGGCAACAGCGCGGGGAGGGCCGCCAGCCACGCGGACGGACGCCGCCAGAGTAACAGCGCATAGGCGATGAGTACCGCTAACAGCCAGTATCCGGCCAACTGCCCGCCCGCCAGCGAGGCGCTTGTGGCCGGCGTGTCTGCGATTGGATAGACAGACAGCGATAAGGCTAGCGCTGCAAAAAATGCCACAGCCGCGATTCTGGCGGCGCAGACGCGCATCGGCATGACGGCTACTGTGCCAGCAAGGCCAGCACGGCGTCGCGGCGGTCGTAGCCTTTGGTGGCCAGCAGCGGCTCCAGTTGCTGGCGCGCGCCGCGCTTGTCGCCGGATTTCGCGAGCGCCACGCCGTAGTGATAGCGGATTTCCGCATTGTCCGGCACCTGTGCCAAGGCCTGCTTCAGCAACGGCAGCGCGCGCGCCAGCTTGCCTTGCTCGACCAATACCCACGCCAGCGTGTCGGTGACGATGGCGCTGTTTGGCGCCAACTGGTGCGCCTTTTCCGCGTACTCCAGCGCGCGCGGATCACGTTGCTGCTGATACAGCCACGCCAGATTATTCAATGCGATCACCTCCGTCGGCACCTGCTTGACGACCTGCTCAAACTGCGCAATCGCGGCCGGATAGTCCTTCTGTGCCAACAGGCTGCTGGCAAAATAGACCCGGGTCGTGACATCGCTGCCGTGGCTGGCCAGCCATTGCTGGACCCGCGAGCGCGCCTCGTCGGTTCTGCCGGCCTGCACCAGTGCGCCGTAAAGTGCCAGCAAGGCCGTGCTGCTCGGACGCTTGTCATAGTCTTGCTGATACAACGCCAGCGCCTTGCTCAAGGCCTGCGCCGCGCCTTCCTTGTCATGGACTTCGGCGCGCGCGCCCGCCAGCTGGTGCTGCACCAAAGGCGAGTTCGGCTGCAGCACCGCCAGCTTGTTCCAGTTGTCCAACGCCGCCTCGTCCTGGCCGATACGCGACTGCAGCGCGGCAACCAGCGCCACCACCTGGGCATTGCCGGGATTGGTCGCCTGCAGCTTTTGCGCCAGCGTCAGCGCCTTTTGTACCTCATTGTTGCGAGAGTAGAAATGCGCCAGCCGCATCGACGGTTCCAGCGCCTCCGGCTTGGCCTGCACGGCCCGTTCCAGCCACGTTTGCGTCTGCTTCAACTGGCCTTGTTTCAAGGCCAGGTCCGCCAGCGCCAACATGATAGCGGTATTGTCCTGGTCCTTGGCCAGCGATGCTTCCATGCGCTTGCGCGCCGCCTCCGGCTTCTTGTCCTTCAGATCCATGCTGGTGAGATTGTCCAGCGCCGGCAGAAACAGTGGATCGATGGCCAGCGCGCGCTCGAAGCTGGCGCGGGCGGCGGCTGGATCGCTTTTGATCAACAGCACGCCGCCTTTCAGGTTCTGCACCATGGGATTTTGCGGCGCCTGCGCTTCCAGCCGCTTGACGGTATCGAGCGCCTTGTCGTACTGCTTGTTGCGGATCTGGCTCAGCACCAGCAGCGTGGCGACCCGCGACGATTTGCCATCGAGCCCGGCGGCGTGCTCCAGTTCGGCGACAGCGCGGTCAGTATCGCCCATGCCCATATGGCTCATGGCCAGGGCCGCGTGCAACAGCGGCGTCTGCGGCGCCAGCTTGCTGGCGCGTTCAAAATACTCGGCCGAGCGGGCATATTGCCGCAGACGCATATAGAGTTCGCCGGCCAGCGTCATCATCTCCAGATCCTGCTGCTGGCTGTCGAACAGCGGCGCGACGACCGCCAGCGCCTGCTCCGGCGAGCCACTGTTCATCAGCGTGGACGCCAGCAGCTTGCTGGCGTAGGGATTGCCGGGATTGGATTCGAGGAACTTGCGCAGGTGCTGCTCCGCCTGCGTGTAAGCGCCCTTGCTGCGCAATACCGCCCCCATCAGCAGATTGCTGGGCAGGTGGTCCGGCGCGGCGCGCAGCACCATGGCCAGATGATCCTGCGCGGCGGTCATCTTGTTTTCGCGGAATTCCAGCAGCGACAGCGTGTAGATCAGCATCAGGCTGTTGGGTGCGGCCTGGCGCGCGATGCTCAACTCCTTGCGCGCCTCGGCCAGCTTGCCGGACTGGATATACAGATTGGCCATGTCCACATGCGGCTGCAATTGCACCGGCCGCAATTGCAAGATGCGTTGGTAGGCGGCCAGCGCCTCGTCATTTTTGTTTAGCAGGCGCAGGATGTCGCCGTGCAGCCGCAGCGCTTCGATATTGTCGGGCTGTTGCGCCAGCACTTTTTTCACCAGCGCCCGCGCGCCGTCCGGATTGCCATCCAGCAGCGCCAGGCGCGCCTGGCCGAGCAGGGCGGGCGCGCTGTCCGGATGGCGCAACATGATCTGCTCGAATGCCGCCCGGCCTTCGTCCAGGCGGTTCAGGCCCAGCAGCGCGTGGCCGCGCAAGGCCTGCAACTGCGGCTGCTGCTGGTCGGCGGGGATCTCGTCCAGCACTTGCTGATACAAGCCCTGCTGCAACAGCGCCTTGCCCAGCAGCGGCCGCACCTCGCCGGGATTGATGCCCAATTCCAGCGCGCGGCGCAATTCCTTGTCGGCCGATTGCACGTCGCCGGTGTCCAGATACAGCTGGCCGAGCATCAGGCGCGCCTTGCCGTCGGACGGCGTTTGCTGCAGCGCGTTCTTCAACTGAATCACGGCGGCCCTGGCCTCGCCGCGCGCCATGTGTTTGCCGGCCTCGGCCAACAGATCGCTTTCACTGTGCATGCGGCTGCACGCGGCAAGCATCAGCACCACCCACCAGACACGCAACAGGCCCATGACGATCTCCCCGAAAACCCTAGAGTAGGAACGATCGCCTCAGCACTCGTTGATCGACCGCAAACGGCCGAGCAAAAGGCGCTCGTAGAATCGGTTGACGCAGCTGTTCAACGCTCTGGAAAAAGGTGCCGAAATGGAAGTGGTGGCCGTGGTCGGACTGGGATATGTGGGCTTGTCGCTGGCGGTGGCGTTTGGCACACGCCGTCGCACCATCGGGCTGGACCTGTCGGCACGCAAGGTGGCCAGCTACCGCCGCGGCGTCGATCCGGCGGGCGAAGTCAGCGCCGCGCAGTTCGGCGCCGCGCGCTGGCTGGAACTGGGCTGCGATGCGGCCGCCCTGGAAGAGGCCGACTACATCATTGTTGCCGTGCCGACACCGGTGGACGCGGCGCACAATCCCGATTTCAGCGCGCTGTCGGCCGCCAGCCAGTCGGTAGGCCGGCACATGAAGGCTGGCGCGGTGGTCATCTACGAATCGACGGTTTATCCGGGCGCCACCGAGGAAATTTGCGTGCCGATACTGGAGCAATGTTCCGGCCTGCGCTGGCAGCGCGATTTCCACATCGGTTTCTCGCCCGAGCGCATCAATCCTGGCGACCAGGAGCACCGGCTGGCCACCATCCGCAAAATCGTGTCCGGCGACGACCAGGCGACGCTGGAGCGCGTGGCGGCGCTGTATGAGGAGGTGGTGCTGGCCGGCGTGCACCGCGCCTCCAGCATCAAGGTGGCCGAGGCCGCCAAGGTGATCGAAAATACCCAGCGCGACCTCAACATCGCGCTGATGAACGAGCTGGCCATCATTTTCGACCGGCTGGACATCGACACGCTGGAAGTGCTGCAAGCGGCTGGCACCAAGTGGAATTTCCTGCCTTTTCGCCCCGGCCTGGTCGGCGGGCACTGCATCGGGGTCGATCCCTATTACCTGACGCACAAGGCGGTGATGCTGGGCTACCACCCGGACGTGATCCTGGCCGGCCGCCGCATCAACGACAACATGGCCAAGTTCGTGGCGGAAAAAACGGTCAAGGAAATGGTGCGCGCCGGCTTCAAGCTCAAAGGTTGCCACGTCAACGTGCTCGGTCTGACATTCAAGGAGAACTGCCCCGACCTGCGCAATTCCAAGGTGGCGGACCTGATCCGCGAACTGCAATCCTATGGCCTGCACGTCCACGTGCACGATCCGGTGGCGGACGCCGACGAAGCGCTGCACGAGTACGGCATCAAGCTGGAAGCCTGGGACGAGTTGCCGGCTGCCGAGGCGGTCATCAGCGCGGTTGCCCACCGTGAATTGTCGGCGCGGCCGCTGCGGCAGATGCTGGACAAGATCGCCCCCAGCGGCTGCTTCATCGACCTCAAATCCCAATTCGATCCTGATCCGCTGCGCAACAGCGGCCGCAGCGTCTGGAGGCTGTGATGAGCGATTACGACAACGGCACGCCGGCCGCCAGCGCCTACCAGGTCGTACGGGAACGGCTGGAAGGCGAACAATTGCGCTGGGTGATCACCGGTGTGGCCGGCTTCATCGGTTCCAACCTGCTGCAGTCGCTGCTGGAACTGGGGCAGCGCGTGGTCGGCGTCGACAACTTTCTTACCGGCTACCGGCACAATCTGGAGCAGGTGCGCGAGCTGGTCGGGCCGCTCGCCTGGCGCTGCTTTGAGCTGATCGAGGGCGACGTGCGCGACACCGCCGTCTGCCGCCAGGCCTGCGACCGCGCCGATTACGTGCTGCACCAGGCGGCGCTGGGTTCGGTCAGCCGGTCGATGGCCGAGCCCTTGCTGTGCAACGACATCAACGTCAGCGGCCAATTGCAGGTGCTGGACGCGGCGCGGCATGCCGGCGTGCGGCGCGTGGTGTATGCGGCCTCCAGCGCCACGTACGGCGACCATCCGGGTCTGCCCAAGGTGGAGCAGCATATCGGCTGTGCCTTGTCGCCGTATGCCTTGAGCAAGTACGTCAACGAGCTGTACGCGGGCGTCTACGCGCGCTGCTACAGCATGGAGACGATCGGCCTGCGCTACTTTAATGTGTTTGGCCCGCGCCAGGATGCCAACGGTGCCTACGCGGCGGTGATACCGCAATGGATCGCCGCCATGATCGGCAAACGCCAGCTGGTCATCAACGGCGATGGCGAAAGCAGCCGCGACTTCTGCTACGTCGCCAACGCCGTACAGGCGAATCTGCTGGCGGCGCTGACCGACAAGCGCGCGGCCGTCAACCAGGTCTACAACGTGGCGCTGAACGCGCGCACCAGCCTCAACGAGCTGTACCTGATGCTGCATGCCTTGCTGGTGGAGCGTCATCCCCATTTGCGCGATTACCAGCCGCAATACGCGCCGTTTCGCGCCGGCGACGTGCGGCATTCCCAGGCGGATATCAGCAAGGCCGTCAACCTGCTTGGCTACGCGCCAACGCATGACCTGCGGCGCGGGCTCAAGCAGGCCTTGCGCTGGTACGAACAGCATCTGACGGCGTAGCCCGCAGCGTGCGCGCCGAGCCGCGAAAATCCACCGTGTGCAGCGTTACCGGGCGCCGCCAGACGTGGGCGACATAATTCAGCACCTGTTCGGCCTGCACCATATCGAGGCCGCGGCCGTCGCGCGCATGGTCGTGGCGCAGCACCAGGCTGAAATCGTCATGCATGCGCTCGACCACGATGCACGGCGCGCCGTAGTTGTATTTGGGGCCGAGGATGGCTTCGTGGACCTCGTGCAGGTCGCGGCTGATGACGCGGGTTTCGCCATCCGCCCGGGCCTGGTAGCTGAACAGGTCGAGTTGCCCGGCCAGTTTTACGCCTAGATGGTTGCGGATGAAACCGAAATCATCCTCTTCCGCAGAGATGCGCCGGGCGGCGGCAATGCCGTCGCGCTCGATGATATCTTCCCAGATCGCAAAGCCCAGGTGGTAGGGATTGATGGTCAGGGCCAGTTGCTGCTCGTTGCCGTGGGGACGCACCACATCGGAATGCGCGCGCAGCGCTTGCAGGTACAGCTGCGGCGGCAGGAAGTCGGCCTCGCGCAGCAGGCGCGCATGCCAGTAGGAGGCCCAGCCTTCGTTCATGATCTGGCAGGCGTGGACCGGAAAAAAATAGTAGGACTCCTCGCGCACCGCCAGGAAGATGTCGCGCTCCCAGTCCTTGAGCTCGGGCGCGTAGCGGGCGATGAACCACAGCAGGTCCTGCTCGGGATGGGGCGGGAGCTGGCGTTTGCCGGACGATACCGGCGTGGGCGCCGGCGCCGATTCGCCGGGCAGCGCATGGTAGCGTTGGCGGAAGCGGTCCGGCGCCGGTGTTGGGCTTGCCGTTGCCGCGTCGGCCGGCCGGTCGGGGTAGGGCGGCCGGTAGAGCGGCTGGTGGATGTCGATATGCGCTTCCAGCGCCAGCGCGGCATCCAGCACGGCTTCCACCGCCGGCTGGCCGTGGCGCAGTAGCGCGTCGTCCAGATGATGGGCGCGGGCGGCGCTTTGTTCGAGAATGTGGCCGCCAGCCATGCTCATGCAGCGCGAAAACAGCGCGTTGCGCTTGACGAAGTCGGCATGGCCGATCACATGCGCGGTGACCAGCACGTTTTCCGCCAGCGAATTGCGGTCCATCATGTAGGCGCGGCAGGGATCGCCAGGAAACATCACCTCGAAGATGCGCGAATGGCCCATGTGCTGGTGCAGCAACTGGTGCATATAACGCAGGCCGAACGACCAATGGTGCATGCGCACCGGCACGCCGTAGACGGCGATCTCCAGCATGAAGTTTTGCGGCACCAGTTCAAAGTCCACCGGATAATAATCCAGCCCGAGGCGGGCGGCCAGCGCATGGAGTTTGGCCGTGTACGCGTCCAGATTCATGTGGCCGCCTGTTGCATGAGGAATTGCCGGATGGCGGTGAACACGTCGTCGCCGTTGGCCAGCACGGCGCTGGACATCGGCAGTCCCTGGTGCTCGTGTTGTTTCCACAACCGGCCCATTTCGGAGTCCTGCATGCGCGGCATGCCGGGCAGCGTTTCCACATAGGCCATGTGGTTGAGCTGTGTGGCCATGGCGCCGAGCAGGGTTTCGCAGGCCGCGCGGTCTTCGGCGAAATTGTCGCCGTCGGAGGCGTAGAACAGGTAACTGTTCCAGCCAGCCGCATCGTAGCGCTGGCGCAGCAACTCCAGCGCCAGCTGAAAGCCGGTGGACGCCATGGTGCCACCCATGCCGCTGATCTGAAAGAAATCCGCCTCGCTGAATTCCCAGGCTTCCGCCGCGTGCGCGAGGAAGCGGGTGTCGACGCGGTGATACTTGCGGCGCAGGCCGTGTAGCGCCAGGAAGAAAAAGGTCTTGGCCAACTGGCGCTCGGCCACTGTCATGCTGCTGGACACGTCGAGCATGAAGAATAGCACGGCGCGGTTGCCGGGCCGCGGATGCTCAAGCAGTTGCCGGAAACGCAGGTCGTCGTTGGTGAAGGGCGGCAGCTGCGGCTGCACCGCGCGGCGCTTGACGGCTTCCTTGACGGTGCGGCGCCGGTCCAGCCGCGAACGCGCGCCGCGCTTGTCCCAGCCCTTGCGCACCAGCTGGGCGTCGTCCAGTGCCGAATTACCGCGTGGTTTCAGTTGCGGCAGTTGCAGGTCTTCCCACAGCCAGTCCATGATCTCATCAACGGAAAATTCCATCAGCAGCGTGATGTCGCCGCCGTCGTTGCCGGCGCCATTGTCGTCCTCGTCGAACCACGGCGAACGCAGGATGTCGCCCGGCTGGCCCGGCCCTTGTCCGGCGCCGGTGGTGCTGTGCTCGCTGGAGAGGCGGAAACGCGCATGCTCCAGCAGCTTCAGCGGCACCTGCACGCCATGCCGGCCGGCGCCGGTCATCAGCTCGGGACCGGACAGGACCTCGGGCAGATGCTGGCGCACCGCCTCGCGCACCTTGTCGTTGTGGCGCAGCCAGTCGCGCGCGCCGCGGGAAAACAGGTCGTACCAATCGTGGTGCATATCACTCCTGTGCCAACAGCGTGGTGACGTAATTCAGCGCTTCGCGCGCACAATGGTTGTCATAGCCGTACTCGTCCACCAGGCGCTGCTCGACGGCCGAGATTTTGGCGCGCACCTCGTCGTCCGGCCGCTTGGCGGAGCTGACCAGGCGCAGCACGTCGCGCCGTTGCTCGAACAGATACTGCTGCAGCGCATCGCGCAATTGCGCGTGACTGCCCAGGCCGAAGCGTTCGCCGCGCTTGTAGGCGCTCATGGCCTTGCGCACCACCTCCTGCCGGAACGACTGCTTGCCGGAATCGGAAATATGGATTTTTTCCTCCACCGCGCGCAGGAAGCGTTCGTCCGGCCGCCGTTCCTCGCTGGTGATCGGATCCCTGACCTGGCGGTTGTCCAGCATCGCCTCGACCTCGTCCAGATACTTGTCCAGCAGATCGGATACTTCCTGCTCAAACGACACGAACAAGGCCTTGTGCACATCCTCTTTCACCCAGCGGTTGTAGAACTCCTTGCGCGTCATCACCAGATAATCGACCCAGCGCCGCTTGCGCGACGATTCGATGCGGGCGTCGCTTTCTATCGCATCCTTCAGCGCCAGCAACAGGTCCATGGTGCTGATGCTGTTGCGCGACGACTGGATGATGGCGTGCGACAGGCCATTGATGACAAACCGCGGCGACACGCCCGACAAGCCCTCGTCCGGCGAGCGCTCCTTGTTGCGCACCCGCAATGCCTCGTTGTGATGCACACCGTCGACCTCCTCGCCGCCGTGGATGCGCACCCGCCTGGCCAGGTCGCTCTCGCGCTCCTCGCCCTCGTGCAATCGGCTCAGCACGGCAAACACGGCGGCCGCATGCAGTACGTGGGGATCCAGATGCACGTCGCGGAAGGCCGGCGCCGCCAGGATCAGCTTGCGGTATATCCGCGCTTCCTCGCGGTAGTTGAGGGTGTACGGCACCTGCACGATGACCATGCGGTCCAGCAGGCCCTCGTTTTCGCTTTCCAGCAAAAACTTGCGGAACTCCGCCAGGTTGGTGTGGGCCAGAATGGTTTCGTCCAGATAAATCAGCGGGAAGCGGGCGACCTTGACGTTTTTTTCCTGCGTCAGCGTCAGCAGCAGGTACAAGAACTCGCGCTTGACCTTGAGGATTTCGATCATTTCCAGCAGGCCGCGGCTGGCCGCATACACCGTGCCGGACCACGACCACGCGCGCGGGTCGCCCTCGTCGCCGAATTCCGCCACGCGCGACAGGTCGACCGAACCGACCAGGTCGGCGATATCGGCGGTATTCGGGTCGTGCGGCGCGTAGGTGCCGATGGCGCTGCGACCGGCCTCGGAGATGAAGATGCGCTCGACCGGCATGCGCAGGAAGTCGCCAGCCAGTTCGTTCTCCAGCCGCGCGCGGCAATGCGGACACAACTCGCCAGCCACGTCGACGCCATAACTGTCACGGAAACCGGTGCGCAAGGTGTACGGCACCAGGTGCAGCGGCGATTCGCGCACCGGACAGCCGGCGATGCCATACAGGGCGCCGGCGTCGGTGTAGCTGTACTCTTCCAGCCCGCGCTTGAGGCGGATCACCAGCGTCGACTTGCCGCCGGACGGCGGCCCCAGCAGCAGCAACAGCCGCCGCCCGACTTCCGAGCCGGCGGCCGCCGCCTTGAAATAGTCGGCCACGCGGGCCAGGGCGTCGTCGATGCCGAACAGTTCATCGGCAAACAGCGGGCAGCGCAGCTTGCCGTCACCGCCATCCTTGCCGCTCCAGCGCAGCATGTCCCAGATATATTGATGCGAGGTGCGGGCGAACTGCACGGGCGCGGCCGGCAGCACCTGTTCCAGAAACTCGGCAAAGCTGCCGCGCCAGTGGCCGGCGCGGTGTTGCTGCGTGAATGCGTGCAACTGGTCGCGAAATGCTGCCCGGGATTGTGTGGTTTCCATCGTCGCCTGTCCTCCGCAAACTGCGAGTATCGGCGCTCAGGCAGCCAGGCGCATGATCTGCCTCAAACGGAAAAACGGAACTTTAAGCCACGCGGTCCCACGGCGGCGTGCCGGACAGCTCTTGCACCAGGAAGTCAATCATCACCCGCACCTTGGCGCTCAGATGGCGCCGGCTTGGATAGACTGCCAGCACATCCATCTCCGGCAGGTGATAGTCGGGCAGCACGCGTTGCAGGCGGCCGGCGCGCAGGTCGGCGCCGACCAGGAACGTGGGCTGCCAGATGATGCCGAGGCCGCCCAGCGCGGCGGCGCGTGCGGTGTCGCCGTTATTGGTGTGCATCACGCACGGCATGCGCACTGAGTGCGGCTGGCCGGCGGCGTCCAGCATATGCCACGCGTCGGCGGTGGCGGCGTAGCTGTAGCCGATGCCGTCGTGCTGCAGCAGGTCGGCCGGTGAGCGCGGCATGCCGCGCTGCTGGATGTAGTCGGGCGAGGCGCACAGCACGTTGTGCGAGGTGGCCAGCTTGCGCGCCACATTGGACGCCGCGCCGGCGCGCGAAATGCGCACCGCCATGTCATACCCTTCCTCGACGATGTCGACCACGCGGTCGATCAGTGACACGTCCAGCTCCACCTGCGGATACAAACGCATGAATTTGGCCCACAGCGGCGCCAGGTGCAGCACGCCGAAACTGAGCGGCGCGTTGATGCGCAGCACGCCATGCGGCTGCAAGGCGGCCGAGGAGACGATGGCTTCCGCCTCGGCCACATCGTCCAGGATCGACTTGGCGCGTTCGAACAGCGCCTCGCCGCTCGACGTCAGCGACATCTTGCGCGAGCTGCGGTTCAGCAGACGGGTCTGCAGGTGGGCTTCCAGGTCGCTGATGTAGCGGGTGACGTTGGCGGGCGAGGTGTCCAGCGCCTCGGCGGCGCGGGCAAAGCCGTCGCGCTTGACGACTTCCACAAACACTTCCAGCGCGCGCAGGCGGTCCATGCATCACTCCCCAAGAAAAAAGCCGCGGCACCGGAGGGTGGGCGGCTTGTTCATTGACGATAGGGCGGCGTCAGTGGGCCACGTAATTGGCGGTGGCCGCTTCCTTGAGCACGCGGCCGGCGTTCAGCGCGCTGCCGGCGCTGCCGACGCGGCTGGTACCGGCATCATGCGCCATGCCCACCAGGCCAACGGCGGCCTGGGCGTCGCCGGCGCTGGCGGCGCGCTCGAACAGCTGCATGGCTTCGCGGCGCTTGTCCGGGTGCGACAGGTAACGCAGCGCCAGTTCACGCTGGGCGACAGGGGAGCCCTGATCGGCCCATTCCTGCAGGCGGCGCTCGGCGGCCGGCTGGCCGGCGGGACCGATCTGCATGGCGGCGGCTTCGATCACCGTCGGCGATGGAATTGCATCCTCTTGAGCCTGGCAGGCTATCAAAGCGCCGATACTCACCAGCACCGCAGATACCAACACACCAGACTTGTTGAATAATTCCATAAATTAGACCTTTGTTATAAAGCAGTCGTACTCAGTGTACATCTGTCACGATGCATTGCACCATTATACTTGCGTATCGGCAAATTGTCACATGCACAATAACTTGCGAAATGAAACGTCAGGCGCGATTCTACAAAGTTGTTGCAAATCACGGCGCACATTCGGCAAGTGCTGGCGATATTAGCATGAAGATTTTGCGCAACTCGTCTGTACATGGCAAACAGGGGTAACAATTGTAACCATTCGTTAATGGCAAAAAAGTTACGCTCGAGCAGCAGCCTGCTGTGCGCTGCAGCATGCGTCCGACTTCATAAATCGTGAATGATGCGTCAGGCGGCGGGCGTTGCGCGCCGCAGCCAGTCGTCGGCTTCGTGCAGCACCAGCTGGTATTCGGATTCCAGCGCGGCAAACAGGGAAGGGATGAGTTCGGTCTGGCGCTCGGCGATGGCCTGCTCCAGCTTGAGGGACGCGGCCACCAGCCGCTTGGCGCCCAATGCGCCGATGGAGCCGCGCAGGCTGTGGAAAATCTTGCCGGCCTCGGGCAGGCGGCCCTCGCGCAGCAGGGCGCCGGCTGTTTCAAACGGCGTCATGCGCGGCGCGCAGGCGTCGCGGACGATCTTGGAGACGATGGACAGGGCTTTGTCGTCATTGCCCATGTATTTCAACAAGGTGTCGACCGAGAAGATGGCGTCAGACATGCGGTGCTCCGTGATGGCTTGCTTTTATACTACCATAGGCCGGGTGGGCCACCGGCCGCATTACTGCTGTCCATCGTAAAATTGCTGGGACAAGGTCTGCAATGGCGGACTGGCCACGGTCGGCGCCAGGCCGGCCGGCGGCGTCACCCGCACCGGCTTGCTGCCAGTGTTGGTTGAATGCAACACATTGCCCGGCGTTTCGGGCGCGGCGTTCCACACCGGCGCCTCCAGCCCTTCGAAAACGCTCTTCAACTGATGGCCCCAGGTGTTGCGGATCATCTGGAAGTACTCGTTGCGGTCATCAATTGTTACAAAATGGGTCACGGCCAGGCGGTCGCTCTCGTACACCAGCAAGTCCAGCGGCAGGCCGACCGAGACGTTGGAGCGCAGCGTGGAATCCATGGAAATCAGCGCGCACTTGGCGGCGTCGTCCAGCGAGGTGGTGGGCGTCACCACGCGGTCGATGATGGGCTTGCCGTATTTGGCCTCGCCAATCTGGAAATAGGTGTTCTCGTCGTGCGCCTCGATGAAGTTACCAGCCGAGTAAATCTGGAACAGGCGGCAGCGCTCGCCCTTGATCTGGCCGCCGAAAATGATGCTGACATTGAATTCGATGCCGAAATCGGCCAGCGACTTGGCCTCGCGCTCGTGCACCTGGCGCACCGCCTGGCCGAGGATGCGGGCCGCCTCGTACAGGCTGGGCACGGTCCAGATGCTGTGGCCGTCATCGGTCTTGAGTTCGGACAGCAGCTGGCGGATCGATTGCGAAATCGACAGGTTGCCGGCCGTCATCATCACCATCATGCGGTCGCCGGGCACCTCGAACACGCTCAGTTTGCGGAATGTGCCGACCTGGTCGACGCCGGCGTTGGTCCGCGAATCCGATAAAAACACCAGCCCGGCATTCAGGCGCATGGCCACACAATAAGTCATCGTCGCAAAGTATTGATTAGAAGTATCGTTATTTTACATCGCTCACTGCGGGACGATCTGTACGTCGACGCTCAGAGACTCCGTGCCGCCGCCGCGCCGCACGCCGCGCACCGGCGCCGCGCCGTCATAATCACGGCCGATGGCCAGGCGGCAATAGGCGTCCGTCATCAGCCGCGCATGGGTGACGTCGATGCTGACCCAGCCGGTAAAGTCCTTGTCCTCGGCCCAGGCGTCGACCCAGGCGTGGCTGGCCGCGTGGCCGGTGTTGCCGGGATCGATGTAGCCGGACACGTAGCGCGCCGGAATGCCATGCGCGTGGCAGCAGGCCAGGAACAGGTGGGCGTGGTCCTGGCACACCCCTTGGCCGAGGGCAAGGGCGTCGCTGGCGGTGGTGGACACGGCGGTCGCACCGCTTTGATACCGGACCGCACCAAAGATGTGCTCGGCGAGGCACATCAGGTCGCGCGTCATGGCCTTGCCGTCTGGCAAGCAGGACGCCGCCAGCTCGAGGATGCCGGGGGTGGGCGCCGTCAGCCGCGTCGGCACGGTGAAGATCAACGGCGACAGCGCGTCGGCGACGATGCGGCCGCGATCCGGCGTCACCGTGTCCACCACGCCGCTGGCGACAATCGACAAGGCCTGGTGCGGCGCGTCCATGGTCATCATGTTCGACAGGTTGCCGTAGGCGTCGGTGTAGCTGTGCATGTGACCGGGCGCCGACAGGTTCCACGTCAGCACATGCTGTTGCGGCTCCACGCGCGGCGTCAGGTGCAGCTGCTGGATGGTGTAGGCCAGCGGCAGCGTGTAGGTGTAGCGCGTTTCATGCCGTATCGTCAGTTGCATGGGAAGCCTTTCGCTTATGCCGCCAGCGGCACCAGGAAGTCGCGGCTGACGCGGTTGCCCAGTTCGTAGATATTGGCCAGGAAGCGGGTCAGGTTGTCGTGCAGGCCTTCCGCCAGGATGTCGTCGATCTTGCCGAATTGCAGCTCGGCACGCAGGCGGCCGGCGAAACGTTCGGTATCGGCCGAGACGTCGTTGCGCACTTCGTGCAGATTCTGCACCACCTCGTCCATGCAGGCCAGCAGCGAGCGCGGCATGTCGCCGCGCAGCATCAACAATTCGGCGATGCGGGCCGGGGTGATGACGTCGCGGTAGACCTTGCGGTAAATTTCGAAGCCGGACACCGAGCGCAGCATCGCGCCCCAGTAATAGAAGTCGCGCTGGCTCATGTTTTCGCTGCTGTCCTGGGCGCCGCCGTGGTATTTGACGTCCAGAATCCGCGCGGTGTTGTCGGCGCGCTCCAGGAAGGTGCCGAGGCGGATGAAGTGGATCGCCTCGTCGCGCAGCATGGTGCCCAGCGTGACGCCGCGCGACAGGTGGGAGCGGTACTTGACCCATTCGAAGAACTTGCTCGGGTCGGTTTCCAGCCAGTCGCTTTTCAGGCGGCGCTGCATGTCCAGCCAGGTCTGGTTCTGGATTTCCCACACTTCGGTGGTCAGCGTGCCGCGCACGGCGCGGGCGTTTTCGCGCGCCTGCGTCAGGCAGGCCACGATCGACGACGGGTTGCCCGGATCGCGCACCATGAAGTCGATCACCTCGCGCCCCTCCAGCGACTGGTATTTCTGGTCGAATGCGTACTGCAGCTCGGAGATGCCGAGCAGGGCGCGCCAGCCGCGGGCGTTTTCCTCGTCGGACTGCGGCAGCATCGAGGTTTGCACGTTGACGTCCAGCATGCGCGCGGTGTTTTCTGCGCGCTCGGTGTAGCGGGCCATCCAGAACAAATGGTCGGCGGTTCGGCTCAGCATCTTATTTCTCCAGTATCCAGGTGTCTTTGGTGCCGCCGCCCTGCGACGAGTTCACCACCAGCGAGCCTTCCTGCAGGGCCACGCGCGTCAGTCCGCCCGGCACCATCGAGATCGTCTTGCCGGACAGCACGAACGGCCGCAGGTCGATGTGGCGTGGCGCGATGCCGGTGTCGACGTAGGTCGGGCAGGCGGACAGGGCCAGCGTGGGCTGGGCGATGTAGCCGTCCGGCCGGGCGATCAGGCGCTGGCGGAATTCTTCGATCTGCGCCTTGGTCGAGGCCGGCCCCACCAGCATGCCGTAGCCGCCGGCGCCGTGGACTTCCTTGACCACCAGTTCCGGCAGGTTGGCCAGCGTGTAGGCGAGGTCTTCCTTCTTGCGGCACTGGTAGGTCGGCACATTGTTCAGCACCGGCTCTTCGGACAGGTAAAACTTGATCATGTCCGGCACGTACGGGTAAATCGACTTGTCGTCCGCCACGCCGGTGCCGATGGCATTGGCCAGCGTCACGCGGCCGGCGCGGTAGACCGACAGCAGGCCCGGCACGCCGAGCGAGGAATCCGGCCGGAACGCCAGCGGATCGAGGAAATCATCGTCCAGCCGGCGATAGATCACGTCCACGCGCTTGGGCCCGCGCGTGGTGCGCATGAACACGGTGTTGTCGCTGACAAACAAATCCTTGCCCTCGACCAGTTCCACGCCCATTTGCTGGGCCAGGAAGGCGTGCTCGAAGTAGGCCGAGTTGTACATGCCGGGCGTCATCACCACCACGGTCGGATCGGTGATGCCCATCGGCGCCACCGAGCGCAGGTTGTCCAGCAGCATGTCCGGGTAGTGGTCGACCGGCGCGATCTTGTTGCGGGCGAACAGTTCCGGGAACAGCCGCATCATCATCTTGCGGTCTTCCAGCATGTAGGAGACGCCGGAGGGCACCCGCAGATTGTCTTCCAGCACGTAGAACTCGCCCTGGCCGGCGCGCACGATGTCGACGCCGGCGATGTGGGCGTAAATATCGGACGCCACGTTGATGCCCTGCATCTCCGGCCGGTACTGCGCGTTCTTGTAGATCTGCTCGGCCGGGATGATGCCGGCCTTGATGATGTTCTGGTCGTGGTAAATATCGTGCACGAACATGTTCAGCGCCTTGACGCGCTGTACCAGCCCGGTCTGCAGGTGTTTCCATTCCGAGGCCGGAATGATGCGCGGGATGGTATCGAACGGAATCAGGCGCTCGGTGCCGGCGTCGTCGCCGTAGACGGCGAAGGTGATGCCGACCCGGCGGAACGTCAGGTCCGCCTCGGCACGCTTGCGTTCGATGGTATCGGCCGACTGGCGCTGCAGCCAGCCGCAGAACTCGCGGTAGTGCTCACGCACTTCAGCGCTGGCGGTGTGCGCCAGGCCGTCAGCTGTCATTTCATTGAAGAATTTTGGCATATCGAACATTCCCAGTTAAGCACGATTACTCTTCTATCAAGAAACGTGCCAACGGGAATGCCCGATTTTGGTGCAAGCGCCTGGGCCGGGCGCCGTCAATCAGATGTTGCCGATGCCGCCGCTGCGCGAGCCCGGATTGGTCGTGGTGGTGCTGCTGTAGCCCGGATCGCTTTGCAGATTGGCGCTGCCGCTGCCCATCACGCTGCCGGTCGAGGTGACGCCGCCGGCGATGTTCTGCTGGGTGCCGTAGAAGCTGTGCAGCTCGGTGTTGAATTCGGTGCTGGCCATGTCCGGCCAGTCATCCTTGTCAAAGCCCGGCGCGTTTTTGAGGTGCTCTTTGGACACGTCCAGCAGGAAGCGCTTGTTGTCGGTGTCCAGTTGCAGCGCCTGCCATGGCACGGCGAACAGCTTGTCGCCCATGCCCAGCCAGCCGCCGAAGGACAGCACGGCGTAGGCCACCTGGCCGCTGCGCATGTCCAGCATGATTTCCTTGATGTCGCCGAGGTCTTCGTCCTGGCGGTTGTACACATCCTCACCGATGAGCGTGTCAGCGCCCATCAGGCGTGGGCCCGGGCCGTTTGCGTCGTCGCTGCGATAGATGCCGTAGGTGTCGCGGTCTAGATAGCTCATGATGGTCTCCAATGGTTAGTGAGGTCCCGTGCCTGACGGCGCGGTGACAGGCCATATCATGCGGCGCGCACGATAGCTGAGGTATCGGTGCGCGCGCAGTGTCGCTGTAGGACAGGGATTAGTTCCTTGGTAACACTGGCGACCCACACGGCTTATCGACACCCATCCCCCACGTCAGCACCTCCATCTTTTGCAGCGGCACCTTCACTTCCTTGTCGCCCGATTTGACGATGAGCAGGAATTCGGTGCCAACCCGGCTGGCCAGTTTTAATGGATTAACGCAACCAGGATCTTTTTCCGCAGTGGCGGCGCAAGTCCCCGGCACCAGCACGTTGAGCCCCTTGCAGGCGGGTTCTTTCACGATCAATGCGGTATTGGTCAAACCACCAAACGACAAATTGGAGAAGATCGCGGTCGGCAAACTTTTCGATTCCGACGGCATCGCCAGGTAATGATGGGCAGGCACAGCGAAACGCCGATATAGGCCGCATAGGCTCTGGCAGTGATGTCATCGTGCGAGGGCGCGCGGAAGCGCATTAACGCGAGTCCCCAGAACACCAGAAACAGGCGCCAGTCACGCCGCAGAGGACGGCGCGCAACACAAACAACCTGAATGTTGTCTGGTCGTCGTCCTTTCTTTCGCTGCGTATCATCAGGCTCGGGACGTTAAAGATTACCATCAAAATCGCGCTGAGAAATACGCCCACCAAGGCCACGGCCAGTAAAAATGATGACGCGGTCTTGAGGTCAAGGTCGGGGAGGTAGCCTAGTTGCGCAAAATAGACCAGTGCAATCAAGCCTCCAATTATCAAGGCGAGATTCCACATGGTGATGAAGGGATTTTTCAGCGTCGCATCCAGCAGGCGGTGGGTGATCGACGGCTTGTCAGCGGCAGGGAGGTCTTGTTCGGGTGTCATAATATCGTCAGAGTTGAAAAATGAAGTGGATAAACACGTGAACACCGAATTACGCGCACGCGCATTGCAATGCCTCACAGAGTCTGATCCCGCTGTAAAAGTAGCAGCAGTCAACGCGCTATCAAATGATGTGGAACAACTTATTGCTACCGTTGATCCGCAGATGACGCTGGTGGCGTCGATGCAAATTCCCGGCCGGCCGGCGCGGCCGCAGCTGGTGTCGCCGCGCTTGCTGGGGCGGCGGTCGATGAATACGCCGGAGGGAAGGGCGATGCTGGTGCACGCGCTGGCGCATATCGAGTTCAACGCCATCAATCTGGCGCTGGACGCGGTCTGGCGCTTTGGCGGCATGCCGGCCGCGTATTACACCGACTGGCTGCAGGTGGCGCGCGAGGAGGCCTATCATTTCTCGCTACTGGACGCGCACTTGGGCACGCTGGGCTACCGCTACGGCGACTTCAGCGGGCATGACAGCCTGTGGGAAATGGTCGAGAAAACCACCGGCGATGTGCTGGCCCGCATGGCGCTGGTGCCGCGCACGATGGAGGCGCGCGGCCTGGATGCCAATCCGCCGCTGCGCGCCAAGCTGGCCCAGGCCGGCGATATGGAAGCTGCCGCCATCCTCGACATCATTTTGCGCGACGAAATCGGCCACGTGGAAATCGGCAATCGCTGGTACGGCTATCTGTGCCGATTGCGTGGACTGGAACTGATGCCCACCTACGCCGCGCTGGCACGCCAATATGAAGCGCCGACGCTGCGCGGCCCGTTCAATCTGGAGGCGCGCCGGCAGGCGGGCTTTACCGAGGCAGAGTTGCGCGCGTTGACGCAGGCGACCTAGGGTTTGCTGCCGCCATCCGGCGCGCGCCATGTCTGCGTCTGGCCCATGAGGCGCGAGCCGATGTAGCCGTCCTTGCCCAACTGGCCGCCGATGCCGAAACTGAGCGCGCAATTGTAGTTTTCGCGGTCCTCGCGCGCGCCGAGGTTGCGCGTCCAGGCGTCGCGCTGCGGCGCGGTGCGGCGGAATTCTTCGCGCAGGCCGCCGCTGGACGATTGCGCGGCCAGCTTGTCGTCGCGCGCAGCCGCATCCAGCGCTTTCAGTGACAGGCCGCTGGCGCCGCACAGACCGTTCGCGCAGGCACCATCCGCCGGCGCCGCCCACGCCGGCTGGCCCAGGCTCAAAGCCATGGCCATGGCGGCAATTAACTCAACCTTCATAGAGACTCCTCGCTGTCAGACTGGTGGCATGGTAACTCCTATGCGATTAAATCGCAACCGAATCACATGCAACGCGCTAGCAACGTGGTGATGTTGTCGCGGCTGCTGTGGTGCTTGGCCAGCGCGATCAGTTCGCCGCACAACGACGTCAGCGGTAGCGGCAGTGCCAGCACTTGCGCCAGTTCCGCGTGCGGCGCCCAGCCATGCAAGCCATCGCTGCACAACAGCAGCAGGTCGCCGGTCTGCAGGGCGTGCAGCGAAATATCCGGCGTCAGCGATGCCGCCGGTCCCACCGCCTGCAGCAGCAAATTATGCGGCGGCAGCCCTCCGGGCGCGCCGGATTCCAGCGCCAACTGGTAAGCGGTCTGGTCGCGCGTCAGCTGCGCCAGTTCGCCATCGCGATAGCGGTACAGGCGACTATCGCCAACATGAAACAGCAGCAGCGCGTCCATGCCCGGCAGTTCCAGAAATCCCGTCAATGTGCAGCCCATGCCGGCGCCATCGGCGTGGCCGCGCGCGCGGTTTTCCGCATACAGTTTGGCATTGGCGTGCTGTATGGCCTGGAGCAGGGCGGTGGTGTGGCGCCAGCGCGGATTGACGGCGGTGGCATCGGGATCGTCGGCGTCAACGCCAGTGGCGCGGGCAGGGTGGGCGTCACATAGGCGGGCCTCGCGCAAGCTGGCGTGCAGCGCCGACAGCGCGCCGGCGCTGGCCACTTCGCCAGCCTGGTGGCCGCCCATGCCATCAGCCACGGCCGCCAGGCCGAGCGCGGGGTCGATCAGGAAATCGTCTTCATTGTGACGGCGCACGTCGCCGGTATCGCTCAGTCCATGGATCTCCGTCAGGCGGAGGGCGGGCTGCGTCATCAAACTTGCTCCTTGCAGGCGTGGCGCCGGCAAGATGCCGCCGCGTCTATCAGACAGATACGCGGCGGCGGCGCAAACGGATGCGGTCAGCGCAAGAAAATCTGCGCGAATAACTCTTTCGATAGGTTTATTCGCGGCGCGCTTCGGTTACGCTTACCAGAACTTGACGCAATGCCCCGACAGCACGAATGGCGACGCGGGCGTTGCGGCATTCGGGTCGGTTTCAAACGACACCGCCAGCAGCTTCACCTTGAAGAACATGTCTTCCGCTGGCTGATTCAAATGGATCGTGACATTGCCGCTCGCCGGCACATCCGTGATCGGGATCGGCGCGCCATTATCCATCGGCAGCGCCCACATGCGCGCCACCATGCCAGGCGGTATCACCAACGGTTTGAGCAGCTTGATGGTCATCGTGTGCCCGCGCCGGTGCGATCCCGCCGTCAGCACCGCGTCGCCCTTGGCGTCGCTGAGTATGCCGACATAGCTGGCGGGAAGGCTGGCGTTTGTATGGTGCATGCCGAAGATGCCGGCATTCTGCTTGACCAGTCCGAACGCCAGCACCGCGCCGAGGCAGAATGCCACCGCCGGCCGTCCCCAGCCATCGAGGCTGCCGCGCAGCTTGTGCCACCAGCCACTTGGCGCGGTGGCCGCCGCGGCGGAGGGCGCCACATGCGGCCGGGGCTGGGTGTGCGCGGCGATGGCGTCCCACACGGCCGATGGCGGCGCCACCGGCTTGACAGCGGACGCCAGCGGCGCCAGCTCATTATTCCACGCGGCCACCGCGCGCTGGGCCTGCGGCGATTCCGCCAGCAGGCGCGCGAAACGCGGTCGGGCGCGCGCGGCCATGGTACCCAGCACATACGCGCCGGCCAGGCGATCCAGCAATTCCGGACGTTCGTAATTCATCGCGACCCTTTCGGCGTCGCCGGCTGCGACGAGGACTCGACACATTTGCGCAGCCGCTCAAGGCCGCGCCGTACCCATGCCTTGGCCGTGCCCAGTGGCACCTGCAAATGTTCCGCCAGCTCGGCATGCGACATGCCGTTGTAATACGCAAGCGCCAGCGACTGGCGGTGCGGCGCTTCCAGCAGGGACAGGCAACGATTCAATTCCATTTTCTCCGTGGCGGCAGCATACAGTTCATGCGGATCCGCATGGTCTGCCGCTTCTTCATGGGCGGGTTCCGACGACGTTTCGTCGAGGACAACAGTGTTGTCGAATTCTAACTTGCCCCTGCGCAGACGGTCCAGCGACTTGTTGCGAACGATGCTGATCAACCACGTCATCGGCGTCGACAAGGTGGCGCTGTAGCCGCCGGCCTGCTGCCAGACATTGATGAAGGCGTCCTGCAGGATTTCATCGGCCAGCTCTTTCTTGCGCACGAAGCGCAGGGCCACACCATACAGGTGGGCGCTGGTGAGATCGTAGAGCTGCTTGAACGCGGCGTGGTCCTGCAACGAGACGCGCTGTAGCAGTATCACCAGACGCTGATTTTCCGGTGTGTGGTTGTCCATAGGCTGACTCGGGGTTTCGGAGTTCGTGGATTAATTGGCGGGCGGATTATAGCCGCACTTGTCTTTCGACACGCGTTCATCTGTGCGCGCCAAAAAAAATTTACACGCGCCTGCATCCAGTTGCGCATCGCTTGCGTAAATCCCGATACAAGCATACCGGAGCACGCATGAGCGCGATTACCCCTTTCGATGTAGCGTCACTGAGCGCAGCCTTAAATGAGGCCGCGCCTTGCGGCGACAATCTGGAATACGACCCGCAATTTCTGGCGGCGGAAGAGGCGGCGCGCGGCACGCCGGAAGTTCAGTATGGCAGCACCATTACGCCGGCCACGCCGCCGGACTGGCAGGCGGTGCGCGCGCAGGCGCTGGCGCTGATGACGCACAGCCGCGACCTGCGTCTGGCGATGCTGCTGGCGCGCGCGCAGTTGGCGCTGGATGGTGTGGCGGGCCTGGCGTCGGCGCTGGCTCTGCTGTCGGCGCTGATCGAGCGGCACTGGGACCACGTGCATCCGCAACTGGATGCGGACGATGACCATGATCCGACCCTGCGCATCAACGTGCTGGCGGCGCTGTGCGATGGCGCCGGCTTGCTGCGCGATCTGCGCGAGACGCCGCTGGCGCGGGTGCGCGCGGTGGGCAGCGTCACCCTGCGCGATATCGATCTGGCCGGCGCCGACGGTGCGGCCGATGACGATGGCCAGCAGCGCAATGCGCAGGCGATGCTGGAGGCGGTGTTTTCCGCCGCCGACCAGCGTGAACTGGCCGACACGGCGGGCGCGTTGCGCGCGTGTGCCGCCAGCACGGCGGAGATCGAGCAGCGGCTCACGCAGCTGGCGGGCGTTGGCCATGCGCTGGATTTGTCGCCGCTGTCGTCGCTGCTGCGGCGGGCGGAAGGCATCGTCACGGCGCATGTGCAGGCGCTGGCCATACCCGGCGAAGGCGGCGCCGGCGGCGCGACCGCAGCTGGCCACGCCGGCGGCGCGGCCGCCGCTGGTGCTGGTGCTGGCGCCACAGCGCGCGCGGACCAGGTCAGTAACCGCGCCGACGTCACCCGCATGCTCGACAAGCTGTGCGCCTATTACGCCGCGCACGAACCTTCCAGCCCCGTGCCCTTGCTGCTGCAACGCGCGGCGCGGCTGGTCGACATGAATTTCACCGAATTGCTGCAGGACCTGGCGCCGGAAGGCCTGGGCCAGTTGTCGCAGATCAGCGGTGTCCGCCATGAGGGCTGACGCCGTCACTCAACAAACCCACATCAATCAACGGAGGTCAGGCGTGGCAAAAGAAAGCAGTCAGAAGTTCATCGGGCGCAACCGCGCGCCGCGGGTGCAAATCGAATACGACGTCGAGGTCTACGGCGCCGAAAAAACCGTGCAGCTGCCGTTCGTCATGGGCGTGTTCTCGGACCTGTCCGGCAAGCCGGCCGAGCCGCTGCCGCCCGTGGCCGAGCGCAAATTCCTGGAAATCGACATCGACAACTTTGACGAGCGCCTGAAGTCGATGAAGCCGCGCGTGGCCATCGACGTCCCGAACACGCTCACTAACGAAGGCCGCCTGCCGGTCGAGCTGACCTTCGAAAGCATGGACGACTTCACGCCCGGCGCCATCGCCCGCAACGTCGAGCCGCTGCGCAAGCTGCTGGAGGCGCGCGCCCAGCTGTCCAACCTGCTGACCTACATGGATGGCAAAACCGGCGCCGAGGAACTGATCGCCAAACTGCTCAACGACACCGCCTTGATGAAGGCCTTGAGCGCCGCCCCGAATCCCGCTTCGCAACAAGGATAAACCATGGCCATCGCCACCACTGAACTGAACCAACCGACGGCGGCCGCCGCCGCCATTGACGCCGCCGACAGCGACTTCGCCAGCCTGCTGCGGCAGGAATTCAAGCCGCGCACCGACAAGGCGCAGGAAGCCGTCGAGAACGCCGTGCGCACGCTGGCCGAGCAGGCCTTGCAGGATACCGCCCTGGTATCCGGCGACGTGCTGGGCACGATCGAAGGGCTGATCGCCCAGCTGGACCAGAAACTGTCCGAGCAGATCAACCACATCCTGCACCACGACGACTTCCAGGCAGTGGAAAGCGCCTGGCGCGGCCTGCACTACCTGGTCACCAACACCGAGTCGGACGAATCGCTGAAGATCCGCGTGCTCAACGTCTCCAAGCAGGAGGTGCACAAGACGCTGCGCAAGTTCAAGGGCGTGGCCTGGGACCAGAGCCCGATCTTCAAGAAACTGTACGAGGAAGAATACGGCCAGTTCGGCGGCGAGCCGTACGGCGCCTTCGTCGCCGACTACTATTTCAACAACAGCGCGCCGGACGTCGAGCTGTTGACACAGATGGCCCAGATCAGCGCCGCCGCGCACGCGCCGCTGATTACGGCCGCCGACCCCGGCGTCATGCTGATGGACTCCTGGCAGGAACTCGCCAATCCGCGCGACCTGACCAAGATTTTCCAGACGCCCGAACACGCCGCCTGGCGCACCTTCCGCGCCTCGGAAGACGCGCGCTACGTCGGTCTCGCCATGCCGCGCTTCCTGGCGCGCGCGCCGTACGGCGCCAAGAGCAATCCGGTGGAGGCATTCGACTTCGAGGAGCGCACAGGGCAGGCCGGCAGCAAGGACTTCACCTGGGCCAACGCCGCCTACGCGATGGCGGTCAACATCAATCGCTCGTTCAAGCACTACGGCTGGTGCTCGCAGATCCGCGGCATCGAGTCCGGCGGCGCGGTGGAGGGGCTGCCGGTGCACACCTTCCCGACCGATGACGGCGGCGTCGACATGACCTGCCCGACCGAAATCGCCATCAGCGACCGCCGCGAGGCCGAGCTGGCCAAGAACGGCTTCATGCCGCTGGTGCACAAGAAAAACAGCGACTTCGCCGCCTTCATCGGCGCGCAGTCGATGCACAAGCCGGCCGAATACGACGATCCGGACGCCACCGCCAACGCCAACCTGGCCGCGCGCCTGCCGTACCTGTTCGCCACCTGCCGCTTCGCGCACTACCTGAAGTGCATCGTCCGCGACAAGATCGGCTCGTTCAAGGAACGCAGCGACATGGAAATCTGGCTCAACAACTGGATCGGCCGCTACGTCGAGCACAACCCGGCCACCGCAACCGAAGCCGACAAGGCGCGCAAGCCGCTGGCCGGCGCCGAGGTGGTGGTCGAGGAAATCGAGGACAACCCCGGTTACTACGGCGCCAAGTTCTACCTGCGTCCGCACTACCAGCTGGAAGGCCTGACCGTGTCGCTGCGGCTGGTGTCCAAGCTGCCCTCGGCCAAGGCCTAAGCCGCGCCGTCTCCCACTCATCATTCATAAAGGTACAACATGATCCTGCTGAAATTCGCCACCCAGATCAAGGGCACTTCCACCGTCGCCGGCCACACCGACTGGATCACCATCGACGCCATCCAGATGGGCGTGGGCCGCGCCATCTCGGTCAGCGGCGGCGGCACCGACCGCGACACCAGCAATCCCTCGTTCTCCGAAATCAGCCTGACCAAGGCCACCGACATCGCCTCGGCCGACCTGTTCATGCAGGCGGTGTGCGGCAAGAGCCTGGGCAAGGCCGAGCTCCACTTCATCCAGACCGGCGGCCAGGACAAGAAACAGCAAGTGTTCCTGACCATCGAGCTGGACAGCCCGATTATAAGCTCGTACTCGGTCAGCAGCAGCGGCGAGCGTCCGACCGAAACGTTCTCGATCAACTTCACCAAGATCAGCTACAAGTACGACTCCTTCACCGGCGCCACGGTCGTCACCGGCACGCCGAAGAAGTGGGACCTGGAAGCCAACGCGGTCTACTGATCGGGCACTCCCATGGCAGAACTGCTCAGTACCGACCGCCTGCAGCCCGCGCTGCTGGACCGCCTGACCGACGATGCGCCGCAAGCGCAGCTGGAGTCGCGCGACCAGCGCGTGCTGTCGATGCGCGGCTTGCGCAAGGCGGTGCTGCGCGACCTGGGCTGGCTGCTGAACAGCACCGGCCTGGCCGCTGTGCAGCCGCTCGACGGCACGCCGCTGGCGGCGCAATCGGTGCTGAATTTCGGCTTGCCCGACCTGACCGGCAAGACCGCGTCCGGACTGGACCGCGCCGCGCTGGCGCGCCGCATCCGCCAGGCGGTATGGGACTTCGAGCCGCGCATCCTGCGCGACAGCCTGCGCGTGGTGGCGCTGGCGCCTGGCGCGGCGGCCAACCAGGTGGCGTTTGAAATTCACGGCGAGCTGTGGGGCCAGCCGCTGCCGGAACGGCTGTACCTGAAAACCGAACTGGATCTGGAAATCGGCGAACTGCGCCTGTACGACCTGGACGCCGGAGGCGCGCCATGAATCCGCAACTGCTGCGCTACTACGAAACCGAACTGCAGCACCTGCGCGAGCTGGGCGGCGAGTTCGCGCGCGACTTCCCCAAGATCGCCGGCCGGCTCGGGTTGGAGGAACAAGCCTGCGCCGATCCCTACGTCGAGCGTCTGCTGGAGGGCGTGGCGTTCCTGGCCGCCCGCGTGCAGATGAAGGTGGACGCGGAATTCCCACGTTTCACCAACCACCTGCTGGAACTGGTCTATCCGCAGTATCTGGCGCCGACGCCGTCGATGGCGGTGGTGCAGCTGCAGCCGGACATGGGCGAGGGCAGCCTGGCGCGCGGCTTCACGGTGCCACGCGGCAGCGCCTTGCACAGCCAGTTGGGCAAGGATGACCAGACGGCCTGCGAATTCCGCACCGCGCACGCCGTAACGCTATGGCCGGTGGAGGTGGCCGCGGCCCGTTATACCGCCTGTGGCCCCCAGCTCAACGGTATCGACCTGGGCCGCTTCGGCCCGGTCAGGGCGGCGTTGCGCCTGCGCTTGCGCACCGGCGCCGGCCTCACATTCAGCGACCTGGCGCTCACTTCGCTGCCGCTCCACCTGCGCGGCGGCGACGCCTTGCCGGCGCGGCTGATGGAGGCGCTGCTGGCGCAATCGGCCGGCATCCTGGCCATGCCCGCCCACGAGGCGCCGGCGTGGCACAGCGTGATCGCCCGCGAACAGCTGCGCGCCATCGGCAGCGGCGACGACGAAGCGCTGCTGCCGCCCAGCGCGCGCGCCTTCCAGGGCTACCGGCTGCTGCAGGAGTACTTCGCGCTGCCGCAACGCTTCCTGTTCGTCGAACTCGGCGGATTGGACGGCGCGGTGCAACGTTGCGCCGAGACGGAACTGGATATCGTGGTGCTGCTCAAACGCCACGAGCCACAACTGCAAGCGCTCAACGCCGCCAACATCGGCTTGTACTGTACGCCGGCGATTAACTTGTTCCCCAAGCGGGCCGACCGCGTCCACCTGTCGGACCAGCAATCCGACTACCACGTCGTGCCCGACCGCACGCGGCCGATGGATTACGAGATTTACGAGGTCCGCGCTGTCACCGGCTACGGCAGCGGCGCCGATGCCGTGCAGACTTTCGCCTCCTTCTACCACGCCAACGACCAGCGCCCCGGCGCTTATTACCAGCTGCGGCGCGATACCCGGCTGCAATCGGAACAGCAGCGCCGCCACGGCGCCCGCTCCAGCTACCTCGGCAGCGAAGTATTCCTGACGCTGGTGGACGCCGGCGCCGCGCCGTACAACAGCAATCTGCGCCAGCTGGGCGTCGAGACGCTGTGCAGCAACCGTGACCTGGTGCTCAGCATGCCCCTTGGCGGCGGCAAGACCGATTTCACCATCGGCGCCGGCGCGCCGGTACGCTCGGTGCGCTGTGTGGCCGGACCCAGCGCGCCGGCGCCATCGCACGCGCAGGGCGACACCGCGTGGCGGCTGGTCAGTCATCTGTCGCTCAACTATCTGTCGCTGCAGGACGAGGATGCGGGCGCCTTGCGCGACATGTTGCGCCTGTACTGCCGCGCCCATGACACCGCCGCCCAGCGCCAGATTGACGGCGTACGTTCTGTGCAAGCCGACAGCATCGTGCAGCGCCTGCCGCTACCGGGTCCCATCAGCCACGGCCGCGGCTTGCAGATCACCATTACGCTGGATGAGATGGCGTTTGAAGGCAGCAGCATTTTCATGTTGGGCATGGTGTTGGAGCAGTTCTTCGCCAAGTACGTGAGCCTGAACTCATTCACCCAGACCGTCATCCGCAGCGCCACGCGTGGCGTGATCATGACCTGGCCGCCAAGGATAGGGCGATGCGAGATTCTGTGACCGTGCTGCAGCGCCTGCAGCAGCAACCCGCCGCGTTCGACTTCTACGCGGCGCTGCGGCTGATCGAGTGCAGCCATCCGCAACTGCCGCGCATCGGCCAGGCGGCCAGCCCGCGCGACGAGGCGCTGCGGCTGGGCCAGCAAGCATCGATGGCATTCGCGCCGGCCATGCTGGCGGCGCTGGAGCGGGAGGGCGACGCCGCGCCGCGCCTGCTGGTCGAATTTTTCGGCCTGCTGGGCGCCAACGGCCCGATGCCGCTGCACCTGACCGAATACGTGCGCGACCGCCAGCGCAACAGCGGCGACGCCACGCTGGCGCGTTTCCTGGACCTGCTGCAGCACCGGATGATCAGCCTGCTGTACCGGGCCTGGGCCAGCGCCCAGCCCGCCGTCAGCCTGGACCGGCCGGACGCCGACCGCTTTGGCGGCTATCTTGGCGCGCTGATCGGCATCGGCATGCCGTCGCTGCGCCAACGGGACACGGTGCCGGACAGCGCCAAGCTGCACTACGCCGGCCGTCTGGGCCCGCAGACGCGCAACGCCGACGGTCTGGCCGCTGTGCTGAGCGACCATTTCCGGTTGCCGGTGCGGGTCCAGCCGTTGTGCGGCCACTGGATGCGGCTGCCGGCCGATGGCTTGACGCGCCTGCGCAGTGGGCCGGAGGCGGCGACACTCGGCCACACCACGGTGCTGGGGCGCCAGGTCTGGAACACGCAGCACAAATTCCGCCTGTTGCTCGGCCCGGTGGACCAGGCACGCCTGCAGGAGTTCCTGCCGGGCGCGGCCGGCATGCGGCGGCTGACCGACTGGGTGCGCCAGTACGCCGGCCTGGCGCTGGACTGGGACGTGCAACTCATCGTCAAAAAAGACGCGGTGCCGCGCCTGAAGCTGGGCAGCGGCGCGCAGATCGGCTGGAATAGCTGGCTGATCAGTAAAACACCCGAGCGGGACGACCACCAGCTGCGCCTGGCGCCGCGCCGTCGTGCCGCTGCGGCCGACATCACTTGAAAAGGAATCTGGAATGGCCGACATCAGCCGTGTTGCCCTGTTTGGCAAATTAAACAGCCTGTGCTATCAGGCGATGGAAAGCAGCACCGTCTTCTGCAAACTGCGCGGCAATCCATATGTGGAACTGGTGCACTGGCTGCATCAGTTGCTGCAATTGCAGGACAGCGACCTGTTGCGCATCGTCCGCTATTACGACATCGATCCGGCGCTGCTGGCGCGCGACCTGACGGCGGCGCTGGACCGGCTGCCGCGCGGCGCCACGGCCATCACCGACCTCTCGCCGCAGCTGGAGGAATGCGTGGAACGCGCCTGGGTCTACGCGACGCTGATGTTTGGCGAATCGCAGCTGCGCTCCGGCCATCTGGTCATTGGTCTGCTGAAGACGCCCGGCCTGCGCAATGTGCTGGGCGGCCTGTCGCGCGAGTTCGGCAAGATCCGCATTGACGACCTGACCGGGCAGTTCTCCACCGTGTTGCAAGGCTCGCCGGAGCACGGCCTGCGCGCCACCGACGGCTACCAGGCCGACGCGCCAGGCGAGGCGTCCGCCGCATTGCCGCCGGCGGCCGGCCAGCAGCAGGCGCTGGAACAGTTCACCACCGACCTGACCGCGCAGGCGCGCGAGGGCAAGATGGATCCGATCGTCGGGCGCGATGATGAAATCCGCCAGGTCATCGACATCCTGATGCGCCGCCGCCAGAATAATCCGCTGCTGGTGGGCGAGGCGGGCGTGGGCAAGACGGCGGTGGTGGAGGGGCTGGCGCAGCGCATCGTGCGCGGTGACGTGCCGCCGGCGCTGCAAGCGGTGCAGTTGCTGGTGCTGGACGTGGGGCTGCTGCAGGCCGGCGCCAGCATGAAGGGCGAGTTCGAACAGCGCCTGCGCGCGGTCATCGACGCTGTGCAGGGCAGCGCCAGGCCGATTATCCTGT
Source organism: Duganella sp. 1224 (assembly GCF_013408245.1). GTDB lineage: Bacteria > Pseudomonadota > Gammaproteobacteria > Burkholderiales > Burkholderiaceae_D > Rugamonas. The sequence goes on along the minus strand of NZ_JACBYS010000001.1, from coordinate 1,373,358 downwards.
TCATCGACGAGACGCACACGCTGGTGGGCGCCGGCGGCGCGGCCGGCACCGGCGACGCCGCCAACCTGCTCAAGCCGGCGCTGGCGCGAGGCATGCTGCGCACCGTTGGCGCCACCACCTTCGCGGAGTACAAGAAACACATCGAAAAGGACCCGGCGCTGAGCCGCCGCTTCCAGACCGTGCAGGTCGACCAGCCGGACGAGGCGCGCGCGCTGCTGATGCTGCGCGGCGTGGCTGCCACCATGGAGCGGCACCATCGGGTCGACATTCTGGATGAGGCGCTGGAGGCGGCCGTGCGGCTGTCGCATCGCTATATTCCCGCGCGCCAGTTGCCGGACAAGGCGGTCAGCCTGCTGGACACGGCCTGCGCCCGCGTGGCGGTCAGCCTGCATGCGACGCCGGCGCCGGTGGACAACAGCCGCCGCCGCATCGAAGCGCTGGAAACCGAGCTGGCCATCCTGGCCAACGAAACCGCGATCGGCATCGAGACGGCGCCGCGCGTCGAGCAGACCGAACGCCAATTGGTGACCGCGCGCCTACAACTGGGCGAGCTGGAACTGCGCTGGAACGGGGAGCGCGAGCTGGTGCAGCGCATCGTCGCCCTGCGCCGCCAACTGCGCGCCGACGCGGCTGACGCGGTCGACCGCAACGAGGCGCTGACGCAGCTGCGCGCGCTGCAAGCGGAACTGGCCGGGTACCAGGGCGAAGCGCCGCTGATGCTGGCCACCGTCGACCAGCAGGCCGTCGCCGCCGTGGTGCAGGACTGGACCGGCATCCCGGTTGGCCGCATGGTGCGCGACGAAATCGACAACGTGCTGCAACTGGCCGACACGCTGTCCCGCCGCATCATCGGCCAGCGCCACGCGCTGGACATGATCGCCCGCCGCATCCAGACCGCGCGCGCCGGCCTGGATAATCCGGGCAAGCCGGTCGGCGTCTTCCTGCTGGCCGGCACCTCCGGCGTCGGCAAGACCGAAACCGCGCTGGCCCTGGCTGAAATCCTGTATGGCGGCGAGCAAAACATCATCACCATCAACATGAGCGAATACCAGGAAGCACACAGCGTCTCGTCGCTCAAGGGCGCGCCGCCGGGTTACGTCGGCTACGGCGAAGGCGGGGTGCTGACCGAAGCCGTGCGCCGCCGCCCGTACAGCGTGGTGCTGCTGGACGAAGTGGAAAAAGCCCACCCGGACGTGCACGAACTATTCTTCCAGGTCTTCGACAAAGGCTGGATGGAAGACGGCGAAGGCCGCGTCATCGACTTCCGCAACACGCTGATCCTGCTGACCACCAACGCCGGCACCGACCTGATCACCCGAATGTGCGCCAACCGTGCCCACCCACCGGCGCCGGACGCCATCGCCGCCGCGCTGCGCACGCCGCTACTGCAAGTGTTCCCGCCGGCGCTGCTGGGCCGCGTGGTGACGATCCCATATTACCCGCTCAGCGACGACATGCTGGGCGCCATCATCCGCCTGCAACTGGACCGCATCGCCCGCCGCGTCAGCGAGCAGCACAAGATCCCGTTCACCTACAGCGACGCCGTAGTGGCGCTGATCGCCAGCCGCTGCACCGAACTGGAAAGCGGCGGCCGGATGATCGACGCCATTCTGACCAACACGCTGCTGCCCGCCGTCAGCGGCGAATTCCTGCGCCGTCTGCTGGCGGGCACGCCGGCCAGACAGGTCGCGGTCGACGTGCGCGCCGGCGACTTCAGCTACCAATTCGACGCCATCGAGGAGTGAGCGATGCCCACCGTTTTTACCTGCGAACAAGTGGAACAGGCCGACTTCCGCATCCACTATGTCGATGCCTGCATGCTGGGCGACTCCACCGACCAGCAGAAAGTGCTGTCCAATATCTGGATGCTGACCGAGCGCCGCGGCGCCACCGGCAACGGCGAGACCGTAGTGTATTTCACCGCCTTCAATCCGGAGCGGGAGCCGGTGGCCTTGCTGGTCATGGCCAACAACAACGGCAGTTGGGTGATTGAAGACCTGTTTTCCGGCCAGGCGGGTGCCGGCAGCGCACTGGCGCGCTTCGCCATGCAATGGGCGATCCGCGACTACGGCGCCACCGCCAATCGGGAAATCACGCTGACTTCGCTGAATGCCACCTCTTGCGCGTTCTGGCAGAAAATGGGATTCAGCATGCGCAACCCACTCGACAGGGGACATGGCCTGATGATTTATCGCGTGCCAAACAGCCGTCCCGCCACGCCAGCCGGAACCAGCGCATGACCGCCGTCGCTCAATTCCTGGCCGACGCACCGCAATTCCTGCGCAATAATCACGTGCAGTTCAAGGGACAGAGTCCGCCAACCGCAGGGCGTTACTGGTTTTTGCTGATTCCGGTGCAGAGCGGCGCGCGCCGGCGGCTTGGCGTGTTTCTCGGCAAATCAATCGGCAAGGCGGACGCCGGCGCCTACGAAATCCGCTACCGCGACGCCAGCATGCTGTCCGCCGACGCCCGCCGCGACGGCATGGAATTCGAGGCGCAATGGAGCGGCTATCTGGCCGGGGGCAAGGCGCAATGCGCGCTGGACAGCTCCGGTCCGGGCATCATGCTGACGCCGGAACTGACCGGCTGCGCGATCGCCTTTGCCGCCACGCCGGACGGACGAGCGCGCTTCAGCCATTACAACTTGAAGGACGGCAGCCGCACGCTCGATGGCGCCGGCATGGTGAGCGCGGCGCGCGACGACTACGCCGGCAACCGGTTCGGCGTGCTTACCAAGGAACACTACTACGGCAAGAGCACGGCGGACATGCGCGAAGGCGGCGCCGCCAGTGTCCGTCCGCATGCGCGCGCCAGCGCCAATATCATCGGCTGGCGCAAGGGCGGCCAGTGGACATTCTGGAGCCAGTACACCGACATGAAAGGCCAGGTGCGGCAAATTCTCGACGTGCGGCAATTGGCGCCCGGCGCGTGGACGGGCTGACGGCGATGGCGACCACCCAGAACCAGCGTCAGATCGCGGTCACCTGCGTGCTCGGGCCGGACGTGCTGCTGCTGCGCCGCATGCGCGGCAGCGAGGCCTTGTCGCAGCTGAGCGAATACCAGCTTGACCTGTACAGCGAACGGGCCGACCTGCAGATCGACGAGCTGCTGGCCACATCGGCCACGATTAGCGTCGACCTGCCGCACGGCGGGCAGCGCTATTTCAGCGGCCTGATTACGCGCTTTGCGCTGACCGGCCGCCAAGGCCGTTACAGCACGTATCAGGCCACGGTGCGGCCATGGCTGTGGTTCCTCACGCGCGCGTCGGACTGCCGCATTTTCCAGGAGCGCAGTGTGCCCGACATCGTCAAGACGGTGTTTGCTGCCTACGCGATTGCCGATGTGGACACCTCGGGCCTGAGCGGCAATTATCAGCCCTTGCCGTACTGCGTGCAGTACCGCGAGACGGACTTCAATTTCGTCAGCCGCTTGCTGGAGAGCGAGGGCATCTATTACTACTTCCGCAGCGGGGCCGGCCGTCACACCATGGTGCTGGCGGACTCCTACGGCGCCCACAGCGCCGCGCCGGGCTATGCCAGCTTGCTGTACATGCCGGCCGCCGACCATGCGATGCGCGAGAGCGAGGTGGTGTACGAGTGGTCGATGGATGGTGAAATCGAGCCGGGTGTGCGGACGCTGCAGGATTTCGATTTCGAGAAGCCGTCGGCCAATCTGCTGGTCAAGTCAACCGTTACGCGCGCTTACGCGCAGTCGCGTCACGAGCTGTATGACTATCCGGGCAATTACACCGAACGCGCCGCCGGCGAGACGCGTGCGCGTGTGCAGCTGGAGTCGCGCCATGTCAGTTATCAGCGTGTGCGCGGCGCAACGCGGGCGCGCGGACTGTATCCGGGCTGCCTGTTCCGGCTGACCGAACACCAGCGGGGCGACCAGAACCGCGAGTTCCTGGTGACCAGTGCGGTCTACACCTTGTCATCGGACAGTTACGAGCCAGTGCGGCCGTCCGAGCCGGAGCCGGTGTTGAGTTGCAGCTTTGGCGCGCTATCGAGCCAGACCGAGTATCGGCCGGCCAGCACGGCGCGCAAACCGGTGGTGCGCGGACCGCAGACCGCCATCGTGGTCGGCAAGGCCGGCGAGGAGATCTGGACCGACCAGTATGGCCGCATCAAGGTGCAGTTTCACTGGGATCGGCTGGGGCAGGAGGACGAGGCCAGTTCGTGCTGGGTGCGGGTGGCGCAGGGCTGGGCCGGCAAGCGCTGGGGCGCGCTGTTTGTGCCGCGCATCGGGCAGGAGGTGGTGGTCAGTTTTCTGGAGGGCGATCCGGATCGGCCGCTGGTGACGGGCAGTGTCTACAACGCCGAGCAGATGCCGCCGTATCCGCTGCCGGCGCAGGCCACGCGGTCGGCGATACGCAGCAATTCGTCGATTGGCGGTGGCGCGTACAACGAGCTGCGGTTTGAGGACAAGCGGGGGGCGGAGCAGTTGTATCTGCATGCCGGCCGCGACCTGGAGCAGCGGGTGCGCCAGGATGCGCTGGCGTGGATGGGGCGTGATCGCCATCTCAAAGTGGGCCGCGACAGCCATGAGCAGGTTGGCGGCGACCGCCACCTGACCGTGGAGGGCGACCGGCGCGAGGCCACGCGCGGCTCGTTGTCGCATGCGGTCAGTCAGAACCTGCTGCTGCAAAGCGGCTTGAAGGCGGCGCTGCATGGCCAGACGGTACACATCAAGGCTGGCATGAATGTGGTGATCGAGGCGGGCGCCAGTATCACGCTGAAGGCGGGGGCTTCGTTTCTGACAATCGGCCCGGCGCTGATTGTCGCGTCCAGTATGCCGTTGCCGATGCCGCAGGCGGCGCTGGCGGCCGATGCCGCGGTGCTGGCGGCAACAATTGTGCCGCCACCGCCGCCGCCTGTCGCGCCGCAAGAGGCGGATCCTGGAAATCAATAAGCGAGGGACTGTTATGAGTATCACTTATCCACGGCTGGTGTTGCGCGGCCAGAGTTATCGTCAGCAGGCCCTGGCCGGCGCGCTGGAGGCGTCGTTTGACATCGGCGGCGGTACGCTGGGACGGGGAGCGGGCAATCAGCTGGTGCTGGAGGATCCGGGCAAGTACATCTCGCGCAGCCATGCGGCGGTGACGTGGCGCGATGGGCGGTTTTATCTGGCGGATGTGGGGGCCAATCCGACCATCGTCAACGACCAGCCGTTGGGGACCGGCGCGCAGATTGCGCTGGCCGATGGCGATTGCCTGGTGATCGGCGATTATGTGTTGCTTGCAGCGATAGAGATGCAGCCGCCCGCTGCCGTCGAATCCGATGCCACCATGCTTGTGCCACCGCGCGCGCCGCTGCCGCTGCCGCCTTCACAACCGGCGCCGCTGTCGCCGATTGCATCGATTGAACCGATTCAGGCGACCGAGCCGATTGCGCCGCTGCTGGCGCCGCCCACGTCGGCGAGGTCGCCGTCGGTCAGCCCCTCGTCGGTCAGCCTGCCGACTGTCAGCCTGCCATCGGCCAGCATGCCGTCGGACGCGCTATCGTCGGCACGCATTCTGGACAGCCGCCATGACGGCGCCGACATGCATGATCCGCTTGGCCTGAACCTGTTTGGCGACCTCACGCCAGCACACGGCAGCGGAGCAGGGCAGTCAGCCGCGCCGCGCTATCGTGGCGCCGAGGCCGATCATCTATCGCCAGAATGGCAAGCCTTCACCATGCCGCCGGCATATGCGGCGCCGACTCCCGCCCTCACGCCAACATTCGCGCCCGACCGCTCACCAGGCGCCGGCGCCCGGCCGGCAGCCTCGGCATCCACAGCGATTCCCGCCGACTACGACCCGCTGGCCGACTTCTTGCCATCCGCGCCGTCAGCATCTCCAGCCGTTGCGACCATGGCCGCCGCCGCACGTCCCCCCGCACCGTCGCCCACGCGCGCACCAGCGTCCGCGCCCGAACCGACGGCCGCACTCGCGCCCGCACCAGCACGAGCACTCGCGCCCGCACCAGCACGAGCGCCCGCGCCCGCACCAGCATCGGCGGACGCACCAGCATCAGCGGACGCACCAGCATCGGCGTACGCAGCCGCCCCGGCGCACGCGCTGGCCCGACCGGCGGCGCCGCCAGCAGCCGCCCCAGCGCCCGCGATGCTGGACGCTCACATCGCACCCAGCACACCGCTGCCGCCCACCGCTGCCGGCGCCAGCGAGCTCTCCATCCTGCAAGCCCTGCTGGAAGGCCTGGGACTCCCCAACCTGCACACCAACCGTGCCCCCGACGCCCTGGCCCGCGAACTCGGCCAGATGCTGCGCGCGGCCACCGCCGGCACCATGGAAGTGCTGATGGCCCGCGCCCTCACCAAGCGCGAAAGCCATATCGACATGACCATGATCGTCCCGCGCGCCAACAACCCGCTGAAATTCTTCCCCGACGTCGACACCGCGCTGACCCAGATGCTGGGCGCCCAGATCCCCGGCTACCTGCCGCCGGTCGACGCCATCAAAGGCGCCTACGACGACCTCAAAGCCCACGAACTGGCCGTCATCGCCGGCATGCGCGCCGCACTGGCCGCCGTGGTCCAGCGCTTCGATCCGGCCCGCATCGAACAACGCTTGAGCGACCCCGGCCGCATCGACAAACTGCTGCCCGCCGCCCGCAAGGCGCGTCTGTGGGACCGCCTGGTGCAATCCTACGGCGAACTGGCGCGCGACGCCGACGAAGACCTGCAACGCCTGTTCGGCGAAAAATTCTCGCTGGCCTACGAACAGCAAGTCGCCAGACTGCGTGAACAACGCGCCAGCGACCCCACCTCCACCCTGATCTGAACGAGACCCACCCATGTCATGGAATAGTAAAGTCATCTGGTCCGAAGGCATGCTGCTGCAACCCCAGCACTTGCAGCAGCATGACCGCTACCTGCAATCCCAGCTGGACGCCCGCAGCAGCCCGCTGCGTCCCTACGCCTGGGGCGTGTCGAAGCTGGAAATCGACCAGCAGCAACTGGCGCTGGGCAAGCTGGCGATCCAGTCCCTCAGCGCCATCCTGCCCGATGGCACCGCCGTCGGCCTGCCGGTGGAAGACGAACCGCCACCACCACTGGAAATCCCGGCCGACGCGCGCGACGTCACCGTTGTGCTGGCCCTGCCGGTTCGCCGCCACGGCCTGCCCGAAGTCGACGACCGCCCCAGCCACGACAACTTCGCCCGCCACCGCAGCGCCGAATACGAAGCCTGGGACAGCAATGGCCTCGACAACAGCGCCGTCATGAGCATCGGCAAGCTACGCCTGCGGCTGGCCCTGGAAAGCGAGGTCGCCGATGCCTACACCACGCTCGGCGTGGCCCGCATCGTCGAACGCCGCGCCGACCGCCAGGTGGTGCTGGACACCAGCTATTGCCCGCCGGCCCTGCAGGTCGGCGCCGCCGCGCCGCTGGCCAACTTTGTCGATGAGCTGCTGGGACTGCTGACCCAGCGCGGCGACGCGCTGGCCGCGCGGCTGGCGCAGCCCGGCGCCAACGGCGCGGCCGAAATCGCCGACTTCCTGCTGCTGCAACTGCTCAACCGTAGCCAGCCGCTGATCGCCCACCTGGCCGCCACGCGCAGCCTGCATCCGGAAGCACTGTATCGCGTGCTGGCGCCGCTGGCCGGCGAACTGGCCACCTTCACCCAGGCCGACAAGCGCGCGCCGTCCTACCCGCCATACCGTCACGACGCGCTGGCGGCCAGCTTCGCGCCGCTGATGCTGGACCTGCGCCGCGCGCTGTCGGCCGTGCTGGACGCGCGCGCGGTGCACATCCCGCTGGAACAGCGCCAGTTCGGCATCCGCGTGGCGGTGCTGCCGGACCAGGAACTGCTGCGCTCGGCGAATTTCGTGCTGGCGGTGCAAGCGCAAATGCCGCCCGAGGCGGTGCGAACCAGCTTCCCGCCGCAAGTGAAGATGGGCTCGGTGGAAACGATCCGCGACCTGGTCAACCTGCAACTACCCGGCATCGTGCTGCGGCCGCTGCCGGTGGCGCCGCGCCAGCTGCCGTTCCTGGCCGGCTATACCTATTTCGAACTGGACCGCGGCAGCGACTACTGGCAACAACTGCGCAACTCGGCCGGCTTCGCCATGCATGTCGCCGGCGAATTCCCCGGCCTGCAACTGCAATTCTGGGCCATCCGCCAACAATAAACCATGAACAATCTCTCTCTCGACGCCGACCCGGACCGTACCGTGCTGATGCCCACGCCGGGCGGCCGCAAGCCTACCGCGCCACCGCCGGTACCGCCCGTCACGCGCAGTGGCGACGCCGTGGAGCTACACGGCAACGGCCTCAATCCGCTGGTGCGCGCCGCCAACACCTTGCTGGACCTGGTGGTGCCGCTGCGCTTCGTCACCACGCCGCCGGACATGGAACTGCTGCGCACCCGGTTGACGCAGGAGATGCGTGCCTTCGAAGCCGCCGCCCGCGCCGCCCATGCCGACGCCGAAACCGTCGCCGCCGCGCGCTACGCGCTGTGCACCTTCCTCGATGAGACCATCGCCAGCACGCCATGGGGCGGCGGCGTGTGGAACAGCCGCAGCCTGCTGGTGGCATTCCACAACGAAGCCTGGGGCGGCGAAAAATTCTTCCTCATCCTGCAGCGCCTGAGCCAGGATGCGCGTGCCCATCTGGATGTGCTGGAGCTGATGTACCTGTGCCTGTCGCTCGGCATGGAAGGGCGCTACCGCGTGCTGGACCGGGGACAGGATCAGCTGGCGACCTTGCGCCAGCGGCTGTTGTTGCTGATCCAGCAGCAGCGCGGTCAATACGAGGCCGACCTGTCGCCGCACTGGCGCAGCAGCGTGCCGGCGCAGCCGGCGTTGCGGCGCGTGCCGCTGTGGGTGATGGCGGCCGTGGCCGGCGCGCTGCTGCTGGTGCTGCAGTTGAGCTATAGCTGGCTGTTGAACCGCGGTTCGGATCCGGTATTTGCCCAGCTCGGCGCTCTGCGGCTGGCCTCGCCCCGCGCCGTCGCCGCGCCAGCCTCGGCGGGGCCGGCGCCTGTGCGCATGGCGCGTTTCCTGGCGCCGGAAATCGCCGAAGGCCTGGTCAGCGTGACCGACACCGCCGACCGCTCCACCGTCACCCTGCGCGGCGACGGCGTGTTCGCCTCCGGCAGCGCCGACGTATTGCGCAAGGTGGAGCCGGTGCTGATCCGCATCGGCGACGCCTTGCGCACGGTGCCGGGCAAAGTGCTGGTGGTCGGCCACACGGACAACACCAAGCCGGCGCTGTCGGCGCGGCTCGGATCCAACTATGACCTGTCGATCGCCCGCGCGCGCAGCGTGGCCGCGTTGCTGGCCGACCGCTCCGGTCCCGCCAGCCGCTACACCAGCGAGGGGCGCGGCGACACCGAGCCGGTGGTCCCCAACGACAGCGAGGCCCACCGCGCCCGCAACCGCCGCGTCGAAATAGTCGTCCTGACGCCGCCGCAGCCACAATGACGGAACAACGCCTATGAAGAAATTAATCGACTGGCTGCTGAAGCCTGGGGTATTGCTGACGATCGGCCTGCTGTTAATGGCCTTGCTGATCTGGGTGGAGGGGCCGCTGCTGGCGTTTGACGGCAAGGAACCGCTGGCCAGCGCCGCCGCGCGCTGGACGCTGATCCTGCTGATGCTGGGCACGGTCGCCGCATGGCGGCTGTGGCGGCTGTACCAGGCCCGCCGCGGCAATCAGCAACTGGCCGCCGCCGTCAGCGCACCGGCGCCGGGCGCGGCGGAGTCCGCCGCCGAAGTCTCGCTGCTGGGCGAACGTATGCGGGAAGCGCTGGCCGTGCTGCGCAAAGCCTATCCGGGCTGGAAAATGCGCGGCAACTATCTGTACCAGCTGCCCTGGTACATGTTTGTAGGCGCGCCCGGCAGCGGCAAGACGACCGCGCTGACGCACTCCGGCCTGCAATTTCCGCTGGCCGACACAATAGGCGCGGGCGCCATCGGGGGCGTTGGCGGCACCCGCAACTGCGATTGGTGGTTTACCGACGAAGCCGTGCTGCTCGACACCGCTGGGCGCTACACCACGCAGGACAGCCACGCCGAGGCCGACAAAGCCGCCTGGACCGGCTTCCTCGGCCTGCTAAAGAAATACCGCCGCCGCCGTCCCGTCAACGGCGTTATCGTCGCCATCAGCGTGGCGGATCTGTTGCAGCAGGGGGAAGCGGGACGGCAAACGCAGGCGCAAGCCATCCGCGCCCGCATCGAGGAGCTGCATGAGCAACTGGGCCTGGCGCTGCCGGTCTACGTGGTGGTCACCAAGAGCGACCTGCTGGCAGGATTTGCCGAGTTCTTCGAGCCGATGGGCCGCGACGAACGTGCCCAGGTCTGGGGCATGACGTTTGCGCTGGCCGCCGACGGCTCGCCGGCCGCCGCCCTGGCCGCGTTCCCGGGTGAATTCGCCGCGCTGGAAAAGCAGTTGCAAGCACGCGTGCTGGAGCGCATGCAGCAGGAGCGCGACTTGCAGCGCCGTGCCTTGCTATACCGCTTCCCGCAGCAGTTTGCCGGCATCGGCGAGGTGCTGGGACGCTTCCTGCATACGGCCTTCGAGGCCAACCGCTACAAGCAGCCGGCGCTACTGCGCGGCGTGTATTTCACCAGCGGCACGCAGGAAGGCAGTCCGATCGACCGGGTCATGGCGGCGCTCGCGTCCAGCTTTGGCCTGGGCCGCAAGGTCCTGACGGCTGGCGCCGGCAGTGGTCGCAGCTATTTCATCACGCGGCTGCTGCGGGAAGTGATTTTCAAGGAGGCAGGCCTGGCGGGGCCGGGCCAGGCCGCCGAGCGGCGCCATCGATGGCTGGCGTGGGCCGGCATGGCCGCCGCCGGTGTGCTGGCGCTGTTGCTGGCGCTCGCGCTGACCGTCAGCTATGGCCGCAACCAGCGCCTGATCGCGCAATCCGCGACGGCGGCGGCCGATTTGCGCCAGCTGGCTGCCGCCACGCCGGCCAACGGCAACGCACTGGCCGTGCTGCCCTTGCTGAACGCGGCCCGCGCGTTGCCGGCCGGTTACGCCGAGCGTGACGACAGCGTACCGTGGCTGAACCGCATGAGCTTGTATCAGGGCGCCAAGCTGGGCGATGGCGCCATCGCCGCCTATCAGCGGCTGTTGCGCAGCACGCTGCTGCCGCGCATCGTCGCCAGCATGGAAGATGCGCTGCGCCGTGGCGACGCCAACAATCAGGACTTCCTGTACGAAACGCTGCGCGTCTACCTGATGCTGGGCGATCATCGTCACCTGGATGCGGCGTCGGTGCAGGCATGGGTGGAATTCGACTGGCGCGGCGGCCTGCCGGAAGCCACCGAGGCGCAACGCCAGCAACTGCTGGCGCACACGGCGGCCTTGCTGGAGTCGGCGGACGAGGCCGAGCCGGTGGCGCTGGACGCGGCGCTGGTGGCACAGGTCCGGTTGACGCTGGCCAGCATGCCGCTGCCGCAACGCATGTACAACCGCCTGAAGCGGCAGGCCGGCACGACGCGGCTGCCGGCCTTCAGCGTCAACGGCGCGCTGGGACGGGACGGCTCCGGCGTGTTTGCCCGCAGCAGCAGCGCGCCGCTGTCGCGCGGCATCAGCGGCCTGTACACAGTGGCGGGTTACCGCCAGGTGGCCGATCTGGCCTGGCAAGCGGTGGCTGACGTCGCGAGGGACAACTGGGTGCTGGACCGGCAGGAAGCCAGCACCGCCGCCAGCGGCCTCGACCAGATGAAGGCGGCGGTGCTGCAACTGTATTTTGCCGACTATATCAGCCAGTGGGACGCCTTCCTGGGCGATCTGCGGCTGGTGCCGTTGAACAGCCTCGATCAGGCGGCGCAGGTGGCCAACGTACTGGCGGGCGCCGACTCACCGCTGCGCGCGCTGCTGCAGGCGGCTGCCCGCGAGACCACGCTGGAAGGCGTGCGGCCGGGCGCCGCTTCCGCCACGGTGGACAAACTGGTGCGCGACAAGTTCAACGCCGCGCGCAAGCAACTGGCCGCCGCGCTGGGTACGGAAGAGGCGGCCCCGGCCGAGGCGGCGCCCCTGCATCCGGTCGACCAGCACTTCGCCGCGCTGCACCGGCTGGCCACCGGCGCCGCGCCCACGCCGCTGGACCAGACCCTGGCCCTGATCAAGGATGCGGCGCTGTACTTCGACGCCGCCGACAGCGCCCGCCGCAGCGGCGCACCGGCGCCGGCCGCCGATGCCCTGACGCGGCTCAAGCGCGGCGCCGACGGCCAACCCGCGCCGCTGCAAACCCTGCTACAGAACATCGACAACGCCGGCAGCGGCCTGGCCCAGGGCAGCGAGCGCGCGCGCCTCAACGCCTTGTGGGCCAGCAGCGCGCAATTTTGCCGCGATGCCATCGCCGGTCGCTACCCGCTGGTGCGCGCCAGCCAGCGCGACGCCACGGCCGACGATTTCGGCAAGTTCTTCGCGCCCGGCGGCTTGATGGACGACTTTTTCACCCGCAACCTGGCGCCCATGGTGGACATGAGCGGCCCGCAATGGCGCTGGCGCGGCAACGGCGGACCGGCCGGCATCTCGCAGGACGCGTTGGACCAGTTCCAGCGCGGCGCGAAGCTGCGCGACATGTGGTTTGCCGCCGGCGCCCGCCAGCCGTCGCTGCGCTTCGACCTGAAACTGCTGAACGCCGATCCCGCCCTGTCACAGCTGACGCTGGACGTGGACGGCCAGCCGTTGAGTCTGCAATCCGGCCAGCCGGCGCGCGCCGTGGCGATGCAGCTGCCAAGCGGCAAGGGCAATGGCCAGGTGCGGTTTGAGGCCAGCCCAGCGCTGCGGGGCGACTGGCACACCGAAGGGCCCTGGGCGTGGCTGCACCTGCTGGACCGCGCCACCGTCGAGCCGCTGCAGGGCGAACACTTCCGCCTGAACTTCGCGCTGGACGGCCATCCGGCCGTCTACGAGCTGACCGCCAGCAGTGTCATCAATCCATTCCGGCGCGAGGCGATGGAGCAGTTCCGTTGCCCGGCCACGCTATGAGCGAGGCGCCCGGCTATTTCGGCAAGGTCGCCACGCAGGGCGACTTTGTCAGGCGCCGCCTGCCGGCCGATTTTGTCCGGGGATGGGACGACTGGCTGCAGGCCGGCATGTTGCATAGCCAGCAGCAGCTGGGCGAGCGCTGGCTGGCGGTGTACCTGAACTGTCCGGTGTGGCGCTTTGCGCTGGCGCCCGGCGTGTGCGGGGCGGCGGCCATGGCCGGCGTGATGCTGCCGGGCGTGGACCGCGTCGGCCGCTACTTCCCGCTGACGGTGGCCGCGCCGATGGCGGCGGGCCAACCGATGCGGGCCGAACTGTTCAAGCGCGCCGACGGCTGGTTTACCACCGTCGAACAACTGGCGCTGAGCAGCCTCGAAGGCGGTTTTTCGCTGGAAGGCCTGGATGCGGCGCTGGCGGTGTTGGCGCCGCAGCACCGCGCGCCCCGTTGTGCCGACGTGATGCGCGGACGGGCGCTGTTCTGGACCGCTGGCGCCATGCCGCCGGCCGAAGTCAGCTGCGTCGGCACGGCGCTGCCGACGCCGGCGGTGTTCTGCGAGATGTTGTCCGCGATGGGCCAGCTGGCCTGATTATCCAACCAAAACAGAGGGGCGTCATGCCGATTTTCTCCTATCAGTCATTCAATGCCGGGAACTCCAAGGTGCACGACCTGAACTCGCTGACCGCGCAGGCGCTCACCGTCGAGGCGCATGATCATCTTGCCGCCGCCACGGCGCCGTCGCGGCTGGTGTTTCCCACCTTGCCGGATCAAGCCATTCCCAACGGACCGCCGGCGGAGCGCCACAAGCTGCCAGTGCAGGGGCCCGCCCATCTGGTGGCGCCGGCGCCGCAAGGGACCATTGCCAAGGGTTTCGCCACCACCACCTTTTTTGACATGATGAAGCACAAGGTGCTGCAAAACCGGCAGGCGCTGTTCCGGCAGATGCAGGGGATGCCCGACGTGACCGCCTTTGGCGAACTGGATGGCGGTCACGCCGATTTCAGCCGCATGAATGAATATGTGGTGAGCAAGATGGCCGGCGCCACCAGCAATGACAAGGCTTGCAACAACTTCACCGTGTATTGCGCGAATGGAGCCAACGCCGACTGCGTGGGCCAGGGCGAGGGCTGGTACGCGATTCGCTATCTTGGCTATGTGGTGGTGTTCGTCCACGTGCCCAACAAGTTGATGAAGTCGCCCAAGCCGCCGAAGCAGGGCGCGGTACGGGGTGTCGCGGCGCAGCGGCAGACTGTGGCAGCCGCCAAACCGTATGCGCGGCCTGCAGGCGGCCAGAGCACCGAGGACCGGCTGGTGAAGTTTTACCAGGATATCGCCAGCACGATCATCCGCAATGGCGGCGGCACCATCGATCTCATCATGGGTGATACCAACCAGTCCAGCGGCGGCGTCACGCCCAGGGTGGTCAGCAAGGCCACCGGGCTGACGTTCAATAATGCGCACGCCGGCGCGATTGTGCCCATCGACAGCTACAACGTCAGCGTCGGCGGCACCAATGCCAAGGGCGACAAGCTATACGACGTGGCAGTGTATAACGCGGCAACCGTCAAGGTGAGCAAAGTCTGCTACTGGTCGCAGCTGGCGCCGTTCAACAACGGCAGCGCGGTGGCCGCCGTGACCGACCACATGGGGCTGGCGATCCAGATTGAATAGCGTTAGCTGCTGGCGGCCTGCGCCAGGAAGCGGGCGCGCGCCGCCGGGGCGTCGATCTGGCCGGCGAGCAGGTTGATCAGCTCGCTGCGACTGGTGGCCTGGCGCAGGGCGCGCTTGACGACGATGCTGGCGATGGGTCCGATGGCGCTGGCCAGCATTGGCGTCAACATGCTGGCCAGGGCGAGCATGGGCAGCGTCGGCGCCAGGGTGGCCGTGCCGGCGCTGGCACCGGCGGTGGACAGGTCGACGCTGGCGGCCGGCAGGTGCAGGCCCTGGATTTCCGCCAGTTGCTGCCGGAAGCTGTCCTTGGCCTGCGGCGACGGGATGTGGCGCAGCAACTGCTGTCCGAGCACCTCGAAATCCGCCGCGGCCGGGGCCAGCTTGCGCAGCAGCAGCTTGGCCATGGGGCCGATCTGGCGTGTCAGCGCCGCCTCCAGCGCGGGCAGGGCGGGTTGCAGCCATGCGGGATAGTTGACCGTGGCGCCGCCAGCCGTGCCGGCCAAGGTGGGCGCTGCCGTGCGCTCGATGCGGGGTGCGGGCGCCAGGATGGTCGCATCCTCATCGGACGCATGCTGTAGCGCGCTTGCGAGTGCCAGCTGAAAGTCGCGGGCCGAGGCATAGCGCTGCTCGCGGTCTTTTTCCAGCGCCCGCATCAGCACCGCGTCCAGCGCCGCCGGCAGGCCGGCGTTGACGCTCGACGGCGCCGGCGGCGTGTGATGCAAGACCTGCTGCATCACCGTGGCGGCGGCGCCGGAAAACGGCCGCTGTCCCGTCAACAGCTGGTACAACACCACGCCGGCGGAAAACACATCGCTGCGCCCGTCGATGGCCTCGCCGCGAAACTGCTCGGGCGACATATAGCTCGGCGTTCCCAGCATGGCGCCGGTCTGCGTCAGCGTCGACGAGTCAATCCGGGCGATGCCGAAATCGCTGATCTTGATGCCGCCGTCGCGCGTGACCAGCAGATTGGCAGGCTTGATATCCCGATGCACCACGCCATGCTCGTGCGAATAGGCCAGCGCCGCCAGCAGCTCGCCGCCCCACGCCAGCGCCTGCGCCAGGCTGCACGATTGCGCTGCCAGCAGCGCCGACAGCGGTGTGCCGTCGACAAACTCCATGGCGATGTAGGCCAGCTCGCCGGCCTCGCCGTATTCGTACACGGCCACGATGTTTGGATGCATCAGGCGGCCGGCCGCCTGCGCCTCCTTGCGAAAGCGTTCGACCAGCTCCACCGCCTGCTCCGCATCGCCCGGATCGCGCCGCACCGTCTTCAGCGCCACCGCGCGTTCGATCAGCGGATCATGCGCGCGGTACACCGTCCCCATCGCGCCTTGGCCAAGCAGGCCGTCGATGCGGTACTTGCCTATCTGAACGGGTAATTCACTCATCGAGCATCTTCATCGCGCTGACCAGGCTGGTGCGCATGCGGTCAAAGGATTGCGACAGCTGCGCCAGCTCGTCGCCGTCGCGGATATCGAAGGCGGCCGCGTCGAACTGCCCCAGGCTGACCTGGTCGGCAATGCGCGTCAGCTTGCGGATGCGGCGCGTGACGAACCAGTGCACCGTCACGTTCAGCGCCACGAACAAAAAGGCGAACACGCCGAGCAGCGACTCCATGTAAGTGATCAGCAAGGTGCGGGCGCGCTGCAGCGGCACCGTCATCGGCACCGACACGATTTGCGCGCCCACCGTTTCATTCAGCTTCCAGCCGAAGCCGTTGGCGCTGCCGTAAATGTCCAGCATGGTCTTGGGCGCGGCATCCGGCGTGCTGTGACAAGCCAGGCAGGCGGCGTCGGTGATGCGGATCGGGCGCGCGATGTACAGCGCCGGGCCGCCGGCCGTCTGCCGCTCGCCGACCAGTTCCGGCGTGGCCGGATGGGCGCGTAGCGTGTTCACCAGCGGCGTTTCCCACTCATTGGCGCGGTTGCGCGGGTTGGTCGGGTTGAGCGTGGCCTGCTTGTAGCTGTAGTCGGGATATGCTTTCAGCAACTCGTTCAGGTGCTCGATGGCGGCGAAGGTGGGCACCGCTTCGGGCAGGAACTCGAACTTCATGCGGTTGTCCAGCAACGGCACGATATGGGCAGCGGTGTATTTGCCGGCGGCGTTGGACGCCTGCATCAGCAGCCGGGCGTTGGCCAGCGTTTCGTCGCGGGCATTGCTGACCAGTAGCTGGTTGGTCACCACGCTGGCGGCGGTAAAGCCGATCAGCGCCACCACCAGGAACACCAGGTTAAATTTGATAAACAGCGAGGATTTTTTCATGGATCAGAACAGGGTGTTGTTGATGGCCTGGCTGGTGCGTTTTTTCGGCGCGGCCGGCGGCGTGGTGGTGACTGGCATGGCCGGCAAGACGGCGGTGGCCTGGCTCGCCTGGGCGGTCGGGCGCCAGTCAGGGTCATCGGCGGCGTTGGCCTCGCGCACCGGCGCCAACTCGGCCGGACGAACCCGGTTGCCGATCGCCACCAGCGGATCGAAGAAAGCGCGCGGCATCTCGCCGATGAACAGTTTGGGCGCGCGCGGCATGACCTGCAAAGCCTGCGTGCCGCGGCGGAGGGCGTACTGCTCGCGCCCCACCGTCTGCGGCCCGTCGATGGCGCCGCGATCGGTTTCGGTCAGCGGCAGCTTGCCTTGTTCGACGAACAACTCGCTCTTGTCCGGCGCCACGTGGACGATGACGCTGCCCTGATCCGCGCGCAGACTGAGCTGGCCGGCGGTGGCGCTCAACTGGCTGTTGGCCGGTTTGACGGCGGCCAGCTTGAACCAGCCGCGCAGCAGGCTGACCGCCGGCGTGCCCGGATTGTTCTCCAGCACGACGCTGCTGTCCGGCCCGAGCGCCATCAGCGCGCCATTCGACCATTCGATTTGCAGGCCGCGCTGGCCGGCAGCGACGATATCGCCCGGCAGCAGGCTGGCGCCGGGCGGGGCGTCGTAGACGGTATTCTTGCGGATCAGTTTGGCCGACGTTTCGGCGTGGGACAGCAAGGCCCGCTGTGCCTGCGCCGGCAGGGCCAGCATCAGCAGCGCGGGGAGCAGCCAGCGGCGAAAATCGGGTGTATCCATAGGGTGAACAGCGGATGGTTTGACGGTTTAACGTCACTTACGCACCATCCGCCGTTCTGGATGCACTTCTAAAGAACTATTTTTACGCCTCGGCCGGCACTGGCTGGGGCGACGACATGCGGCGCCGCTGCTCGGCGTCGGCCGCGGCGTTGAGGTCGGGCGGGAAGTCGTCCACGTGCACCGACAGATCGGTGTAGCGGGCAAAGTCCGACATCGCGCGGCGTTCCTCCGGCGTCATCAGTCCCTTGGCCGCGGCGTCGGCGATCCAGCCTTCCATATCGGGCAGGCTTTGCGGAATCGGCGGCAGCTCGCCGGACTTGATGGCCGGCTTGAGGCGGTGCTCGATGCCATCGACCATGTGCAATAGCGCAAACGCCAGCTCGCCGCACGCCACCGGATCGCGCAGATCGTCGGCCAGGTAGCCGCCGGCCAGCAGTCGCTCGCGGGCGTCGCCGTGGGTCTGCATGGCGGCGGCCACCTCGGCGCCGAGGCGGTCGGACGGCGCCGTGTAGGGCAGCCCGAACGGGAACACCAGCAGGCGCGCCAGCCAGGCGGCGGGGCGGTTGGGGAAGTTGTCCAGCACGCCGTCCAGCGCGGCCTGGGCCTTGACCAGCGCGTCCCGCACCGACCAGTGCACGTAGGCGGCGTCCGCCTCGTGGTGGCCGTCGTCCTCGTAGCGCTTCAGCGTGGCGCTGATCAGGTACAGCATCGACAGCACGTCGCCCAGCCGCGCCGAGATGCGTTCGCGCCGCTTCAGGTCGCCGCCCAGCGTGAACATCGACAGGTCGGTCAGCAGCGCGAACGCGGTCGACAGGCGGCCGACGGCGCGGTAATACACGCCCATCTCGTCCGAGGCGCGGCGCGGCACCGGCGCGGTCAGGGCGCCGGTCAGGCCATACCACAGCGCTCGCACGGCGTTGCCGAAGGTGAAGCGCATGTGGCCGAAGAAGGAGGCGTCGAAGTCGTGCAGGCCCTTGCGCTGGTCGGCGTCGGCGGTGGAGCGCATCTCCTTCAGCACATAGGGATGGGCGCGGATGGCGCCCTGGCCGAAGATGATCAGGCAGCGCGTCAGGATATTCGCGCCTTCCACGGTGATGGCGATGGGGATTTGCTGGTAGGCGCGCGCCAGGAAGTTGGACGGCCCCATGCAGATGCCCTTGCCGCCGAGGATATCCATGCCGTCATTGACCACCGCGCGGCCGCGCTCGGTCACATGGTGTTTGGCGATGGCGGAAATCACCGCCGGCTTTTCGCCCAGGTCCACCGCCAGCGCCGACAGGCGGCGCGCCGCGTCCATCATGTACAGGTTGGCGCCCATGCGCGCCAGCGCTTCCTGCACACCCTCGAACTTGCCGATGGCGGTGTTGAACTGGCGGCGGATGGCGCAATAGGCGCTGGTGCCGCGCACCGCCAGCTTGGCCGTGCCGACGCTGGCCGACGGCAGCGAAATCGCCCGGCCGGCGGCCAGGCATTCCATCAGCATGCGCCAGCCCTTGCCGATCTGGCTCGGGCCGCCGATGATCCAGTCCATCGGGATGAACACGTCCTTGCCGCTGGTGGGGCCGTTCTGGAACACGGCGTTCAGCGGCCAGTGGCGGCGGCCGATCACCACGCCGGGATGGTCGGTGGGAATCAGCGCGCAGGTGATGCCGGGCTTGGCGTCCGGCGGCAGCAGCTGGTCTGGGTCGACCACTCGGAACGCCAGGCCGAGCAGGGTGGCGATCGGGCCCAGCGTGATGTAGCGCTTGTTCCAGCTGATGCGCAGGCCCAGCACCTCGCGGCCTTCGTGCTGGCCCATGCAGACCACGCCGGTGTCCGGAATGGCGGCCGCGTCCGAGCCGGCGTAAGGGCTGGTCAGGGCGAAGCAGGGGATTTCCTCGCCCTTGGCCAGGCGCGGCAGGTAGTAATCCTTTTGCTGGTCGGTGCCGTAGTGCAGCAGCAGCTCGGCCGGGCCAAGCGAATTGGGCACCATCACCTGCACCGCCAGCGCCGAGCAGCGCGTGGACAGCGCCATCACCACCTGCGAGTGCATATAGGCAGAAAACGCCTTGCCGCCGTAGTGCTTGGGGATGATCATGCCGAGGAAGCCCTTGTCCCGGGCGAATTGCCAGGCGGCGGCCGGCAGGCCCTGCCACACTTGCGTGGCTTCCCAATCGTCCACCATCTCGCACAGCTGGCGCACTTCGTTGTCCATGAAGGCCTGCTCCTCGGGGCTGAGGGCGGGACGCCTGAGTTCCATGAATTTGTTCCAGTCCGGGCGGCCGGAGAACAGGTCCGCATCCCACCAGGTGGTGCCGGCTTCCAGCGCGTCGCGCTCGGTGTCGGACATCGGCGGCAGGATGCGCTTGAACAGCGCGTAGATGTGCGGCGTGATCAGGCTGCGCCGCAGCGGCGCGTAAGCGAACAGTATAAAGGTGGCGGCGACGATGGCCGCAACGATCCATAGCATCATGGCAATCTCCTCTTTTAGGCGGAAGATACGCCGGTGACGGATGGCCGACTGTACGCTTGCGCTCATAGCGGCACGCGCGCCGGCGAATTGGAGGAATTGTTGAGATCAGGCCCCGTTCAGCCGCGCCTGCGCCAGCCTGAGCTGCTCTTTCAGATCGTGATTTTCCTGCGTCAGGCGTTCGACAGCGCGCTGGGCGCGGTCCAGTTCGGCCAGCAGGCGGCGCGGCGAGCCGTCGTCCGGCAATTCTTGTAACGCGTTACGGGAATTGGCGATGGCGATCTTCTCCTCGCGCTTGCGGTCACGATAGGCTTTCTGCCGCTCGGCGCTGCTCATCGCCTGGCCCGTCACCGGGCGGCCACGTTTCTTGCCCTCTGCCGCTTGCTCCACCTGTCTGCCTCCCCGGGATTAAAGTAACGCGTTGCGTTAATTTATCCCGAGTTCACAGGCGAAGGCAATCACTTTAATGCAGCCGGTACTTGCTGTCGGCCTTGGCCTCGGCCGGCACCGGCAGGTCGCACAGTTCCAGCACCGAACGCTCGATGGTGCGGCTGATGGCGCCCAGCGCCAGGCTGTTGGGCGCGGTGCCAAAGGGTTCGGCGATTTCCTGCGCGATCGCTTCCAGCGCGAACAGCGTGTAAGCCACCAGCACGGAGATCAGCGGCGTGGCGTTGCCGATCGCGTGCTCCAGCCCAAACGGCAGCAGGAAGCAGTAGGCGTAGATGGTCCGGTGCAGCAGCACGCCGTAAGGGTAGGGGATGGGCGTGCTGGCGATGCGCTCGCAGCCGCCCACCGCTTCGCCCAGGTGGTTGAGCTGGGCGTCCAGCATCCACATGGTTTGCCCGCCCTGCGGCAGCCGCTCGGTGACGCCGTGCAGCGTGCGGCGCAGGTCGCGCAGGATGAAGATGGGACGGTAGTTGCAGGCCGAGAGCTTGGCCACCTGATCGGGCGGCAGCAGCCGTTCCAGGTCCGGCTTCGGGTCGCTGCCGCGCAACTGGTGGCGCAACAGGTGCACGAAGGCCACCAGCTGGCCGGCAAACACTTCGCGCTCGACGCTACCTTGCGGCAGATAAGCCAGTACCTGCGCCGTCAGCGCCCGCGCCGAGATCAGGATATTGCCCCACAGCTGGCGCGCTTCCAGGTAGCGCTGGTAGCTGGCGTTGTTGCGGAACGCCAGGAAGATCGCCAGGCTAACGCCCAGCAGCGAAAATGGCGCCGTGTCCAGATGCAGGTGATGACCGACGACGCGTCCGTCCTCGTACAAGGCGGCCAGGCTGACCAGCAGCATCAGCAGCAGCTGCGGCAGCACGGCCGGCAGCACCGAGCCATTCCACACCAGCAGCATGCGGAACCAGTTTGCCTGAGGGCGGACGATCATGACGACTCCTTAATGTTCCAGCTGCACGCGGCCGCGGAATACGTGGTATTGATACAGGTTGTAGCCGATCATGACCGGGAACACGACCGCGATCCCGCACAGCATGAAGGCCATGGTGGCGCTGTCCGACGCGGCCTGCGCCAGCGACAGCTTGCCCGGCACCAGGTCCGGGAACAGGCTGACGCCCAGCCCGGCGAACGACGCCAGGAACAGCCCGATGGCACCCCGGAACGGGCCGCGCTCCGAACCGATGTGCAGAGCATACACCACGTAGGCGCCGGCGAAGGCCGCCAGCAACGCCAGCGCCAGCAGCAGCGGGAACACGCCCGGCTGCATCCAGCGGCCGTGGCCGATGTCGCTGTACAGCATGGTGCCGGCGGTCAGCACGGCGGCCGCGCCAAACGACAGCAGCAGCGAGATCAGCGCGTGGCGGCGCGAGGCCGTCACCAGCTCGCCGTGCGCCTTCTTGATCAGGTAGGTCGAACCGAGCAGCGCGTAGCCGGCAATCACGCCGACCGCGCTGATAGCGGCAAAGCCTGCCGGCACCAGGCCCGGCGCCAGGCCGGTGATCACTTCGCCCAGGATCACGCCCTGGCAGCCGGCCGCGCTCAGGCTGCCGATGCCGAACACCAGGTCCCAGCCGCGCCGGCTGGTAGTGGCGGCGTGGCGGAACTCGATGGCGCCGCCGCGCATGATCAGGCTGGCGATCAGCACCATCACCGGCACGTACAGTTGTTCCATCAGCGTGGCGTAGGCCAGCGGGAAGGCGCCGAACAACGCGCCGCCCAGCACCACCAGCCAGGTTTCATTGGCGTCCCAGACGTGGCCGATCGATAAAAACATCTGGTCACGCTCGGTTTCCTCGCGCGAGAAGAGGCTGAGGATGCCGACGCCCAGGTCGAAGCCGTCGGTGATCACGTAAAAGGCCAGCATCAGGCAAATCAGCCCGAACCAGGCATAGGTCAGAATCTCATGCATGGGGAATCTCCTCGAATTGGGGGCCGTTGCGCTGCCATTTGCGGGCAAAGATGAAGAAGGTGGTCAGCAGCACGATGTAGAACACGATGAACATGGCGATGCTGGACATGACCGCGTCCGGCGCCACAGCGGAGGCCGAGGCGCTGGTGCGCAGCAGGCCGTAAACAGTCCATGGCTGGCGGCCGACTTCGCGCACGATCCAGCCGCATTCGACCGCGAGGTACGGCAGCGGGATGCACAGCACCCAGGCCAGCAACAGCTTGCGTTGCGCCAGCAGGGCGCTCAGGCGGCCGCGCGCCTTGCGCAGGCCGAACGCGGTCCATACCGCCAGCAGGGCCAGCGCGAAGCCAACGCCGGCCATCACGCGGAAGGCGTAGTACAGCAGCGGCAGCGCGGGCGGCTGGTCGGCCAGGGGAATGTCGCGCATGCCGGTGACCTTGCCGTGGATGTCGTGGGTGGCCAATACGCTCAATACGCCCGGCACTTCGATCGACCAGTCATTGCGCTGTTCCTTCTGGTCGGGCCAGGCCAGCAGCGACCATGGCGCGGCGGTGCCTGGCGCATTGGTGACCCAGTGGCCTTCGATGGCCGCGCCCTTGGCCGGCTGGTGCTCGAACACTTCGCCGCCGCTGGCGTCGCCGATCAGCACCTGCAGCGGCGCCACCACCACCAGCATCATCAGCGCCATCTTGAACGACTTGGCAAAGAACTCGGGGTGGCGCTGGCGGAACAAATGCCAGGCCGAGATGCCGGCCACCACGCACAGGCCGGTTTCCAGCGAAGCCAGCCACATGTGGCCGACGCCGAAGCCCATGCCGGGGTTGAAAATGGCGTCGAAGTAGCTGGTGACCACCACTTTGCCGTCCTGCACGGCAATGCCGGCCGGGGTCTGCATCCAGGAGTTGGTGACCATGATCCAGAACGCCGAGATGGTCGAGCCCAGCGCCACCATCGCCGTGGCGAACAGGTGCACGCCGCGCGGCACCTTGTTCCAGCCCCACAGCATCACGCCAATAAAGCCGGCTTCCAGCATGAAGGCCATGGCGCCCTCGAAGCCGAGGATGTTGCCGACGAACTGGCCGGTGAAGGTGGAGAAGGGCGCCCAGTTGGTGCCAAACTGGAATTCCATCGGGATGCCGCTGACCACGCCGACGGCGAAGTTCAGGATCAGCAGCTTGCTCCAGTAGCGTACATGGTGGTAGTAGATAATCTCGCCGCGCCGCACCCACAGCGCTTCCATCAGCAGAATGAAGGCCGACAGGCTGATGGTCAGGATCGGCCACAGGATGTGGAAGATGGCGGTCAGCGCGAACTGCGCGCGCGACAGCATCAGGCTGGCCTCATGCATGGCTGCCTCCCTGCGCCGGGTGCAGCAGCACCGGGATCGACTTCGAGGTCGGGGTGTTGGCGATGTCGGCCACGCTGTCCAGCGGCACCAGCGGATTGGTTTCCGGGTAGTAGGCGCCGACGCAGCCGCGCGGAATGTCGTACTCCACCAGCAGGAAGTTGTCGGCGCGGCGCTCGATGCCATCCGGCCAGACGGCGGTGACGTCGACCCGGTCGCCCGGCTTGAAGCCCAGCATGGCGATGTCCTCGCGATTGATGAAGATCACCCGGCGCAGGCCGAACACGCCACGGTAACGGTCGTCCAGGCCGTAGATGGTGGTGTTGTACTGGTCATGCGAACGGGTGGTCATCATGGTCAGCAGGCGTTTGCCGTGGAGGGCGCGGGCGCGGTGGATCGGCGTGTCGCGGTCGACCGGATGCGGCAGGAACTGCGCCTTGCCGCTCGGCGTGGTCCATTCACGCTCGCGCGAAGCCACTTTCAAGTGGAAGCCACCGGGCTGGGACACGCGCTGGTTATAGTCGTAGAAGTCGTCGAACACTTTTTCGATTTCATCGCGGATCAGCGCATAGTTGGCGGCCATGCCCAACCAGTCGAACCTGGCGCTGCCCAGCGTGGCGTGGGCGATGTTGGCGACGATGGCCACCTCCGACATCAACTGCGGCGAGGCCGGCTGGTTGATGCCGAACGAGATGTGCACCATGCTGACCGAGTCCTCCACCGTCACGCCCTGGGCGACGCCGTTTTGCAGGTCGATCTCGGTGCGGCCCAGCGTCGGCAGGATCAGCGCGTCCTTGCCGTGCACCAGGTGGCTGCGGTTCAGCTTGGTGGCGACGTGGACCGTCAGCTCGCAGCTGCGCAGGCCTTCGAAGGTCAGCGGCGTGTCCGGCGTGGCCATGGCGAAGTTGCCGCCGAGGCCGATGAACACCTTGACCCGCTTGTCCAGCATGGCGCGGATGGTGTTGACCACGTCCAGGCCGTGATGGCGCGGCGGCTCGAAGCCATACACCTGTTTCAGGCGGTCGAGGAAGGCCGCCGATGGCTGTTCCTCGATGCCGACCGTGCGGTCGCCCTGCACGTTGGAGTGGCCGCGCACCGGGCACAGGCCGGCGCCGCGCTTGCCGATGTTCCCGCGCATCATCATCAGGTTGGACAGCATCTGGATCGTCTGCACCGAGTTCTTGTGCTGGGTCAGGCCCATGCCCCAGGTGCAGATCACGCGCTCGCTGCGGGCGTACAGCTGCGACAGCTCCTCGATCTGCTCGCGGCTGATGCCGGATTCCTCCACCAGCACGTGCCAGCTTTCGTCGCGCAGGTCGCGGGCGAAATCGTGGAAGCCGATGGTGTGCTGGGCGATGAAGTCGGTATCCAGCACGCGCGGCAGGCCGGCCGCCACTGCCTGGTCATCCAGCTCCACCACGCGCTTGGCGATGGCCTTGATCAGCGCGAAGTCGCCGCTCAGCTTGGGCTGCACGAACACCGACGAGATGCGGGTGGCGCCGTTGGTGATCATTTCGGCCGGGCTTTGCGGGTCCTGGAAGCGTTCCAGGCCGCGCTCCTTCAGCGGATTGATCGAGACGATGGTGGCGCCACGGCGCGCCGCCTCGCGCAGTTCGCCCATCATGCGCGGGTGGTTGGTGGCGGGATTCTGGCCGAACAGCAGCAGCGTGTCGGCGTGTTCAAAGTCATCCAGCGTGACCGTGCCCTTGCCGACGCCGACCGTCTGCGGCAGGCCGCGGCTGGTGGCCTCGTGGCACATATTGGAACAGTCGGGGAAGTTGTTGGTGCCGTACATGCGCACGAACAGCTGGTACAGATAGGCGGCCTCATTGCTGGCGCGGCCGGAGGTGTAGAAGGCGGCCTGGTTCGGGTCCTGCAAGGTGGACAGGTGGCGCCCTATCAAACGGTAGGCATCGGCCCAGGCGATCGGCTTGTACTTGTCGCTGGCGGCGTCGTAGACCATCGGTTCGGTCAGGCGGCCGTGCTGCTCCAGCTCGTAATCGGACTGGCGCAGCAGCTCGGTGACGGTGTACTGATCGAAGAAATCGGCGCGCACGCGCTTGCTGGTGGCCTCCGCCGCCACCGCCTTGACGCCGTTCTCGCAGAACTCAAAGGTGGAAGTGTGGGCGCGGTCCGGCCAGGCGCAGCCGGGGCAGTCGAAGCCATCTGGCTGGTTCTGCGCGAAGAGGGTGCTCAGGTTGCCGGCGCTGACGCGCTCGCGGTACAAGTTCAGTGCGACGTATTTCAGTGCGCCCCAGCCGCCGGCCGGGTTGGGGTAGGGGGCGACATGCCCTTCTTTTTCGCTGTTTGCCATGATGGACTCCGTTTATTGCGTAGCGGTAGTGTCCTCCGGCAACGCGCTATGCTGGGAGTACAGAAACCAGCGTCATCGAGCAGTACAGTGTGCGGTACAGTACAGTGACTGTACTGCTGGGATATACTGGTTTCATGAACCTGTACGAAACACTCGCGGCCGACATCGAGGGCCAGGTCAAGCGCGGTGTGCTGCTGGAAGGGGAGCGCCTGCCATCGGTACGCCAGACCAGCCAGCACCGCAACCTCAGCATCAGCACCGTGCTGCGCGCCTACTCGCTGCTGGAAAGCCGCGGCGTGATCGAGAGCCGGCCGCAGTCCGGCTACTTCGTGCGGCCGCCGCTGCGCGGGGTGGCGCGCGATGTGGTGCCGGCGCCGCTGGTGCTGTCGTCGGCGGTGGATGTCAGCCGGCTGGTGCTGTCGACGCTGCGCAGCATCCGCAGCCACAACGCCGTGCCGCTCGGCACGCCGTATCCCGATCCGGCGCCGTATCCGTGGCCGCGCATCAGCCAGTACGCCAACGCCATCGCCCGCCGCAACCAGGACTGGACGGTGATGGACGACCTGCCGCCGGGGAATCCGGAACTGATACGCCAGATCGCCCGCCGCCACATGGAGAATGGCATGGCGGTCGATCCGTCCGAGATCATCGTCACGGTGGGCGCCACCGAGGCCATCAACCTGTGCCTGCAGGCGGCGGCGCGGCCGGGCGACACCATCGTGGTCGAGTCGCCGACGTATTACGCCTTCCTGCACGCCATCGAGCGCATGGGCATGCGGGCGCTGGAGGTGCCGACCGATCCGCGCGACGGCATCAGCATCGAGGCGCTGCGCACGATCCTGTCGCAGCAGCGGGTGGCGGCGTGCATGGTGATGCCGAATTTCCAGAATCCGCTGGGCTTCCAGATGCCGGACGCGCGCAAGCGCGAGCTGGTGGCGCTGCTGTCGCAGCACGACATTCCGGTGATCGAGAACGACGTCTACCACGAGCTGTATTACGGTGACAGCCATCCGACGTCACTGAAGGCCTACGACACCAAGGGACTGGTGCTGCATTGCTCGTCGTTCTCCAAGAGCTTGACGGCCAATTACCGCATCGGCTGGGCACTGCCGGGGCGTTACACGGCGCAGGTGGAGAAGCTGAAGTTCCTGAACACGCTGGCAACGCCGTCGCAGCCGCAGATGGCCATCGCCGAGTATCTGCAAAACGACGGCTACGACCGTCATCTGCGCAAAGTGCGCAAGGGCTACGAGCAGCGCGCGCGCATGATGGCGGCGGCAGTGACGCGCTTTTTCCCGGCCGGCACCAGCGTGTCCACGCCGCAGGGCGGCTATGTGCTATGGGTCGGGCTGCCGCAGGGCGTGGACGCGATGCGGCTGTATGCGCTGGCACTGGAGCGCAAGATCACCATCGGCCCCGGCCACATGTTCTCGGCACGCGGCAGCTACACCAATTACATCCGTCTCAACTACAGCTATCCGTGGTCGAAGGAGATCGAGCAGGCGGTCCGCACGCTGGGCCTGCTGGTGCGCGATCTGCTATAGCCGCTCAGCCGCCGACCAGCGACATGCGCACGATCTTGTGGACTTTCGCCGCCGGAGGACTGGCGTCGCGCAGTTCGGAATAGCGGTCGGCGCGGGCACGCCATAGACAGCCGCTCGGCCGCGGTCATAAAGGGGAAGTCCGGTCCGTAGCTTTCCTTGGGCATGCAGGCGCGGTGTGTTTCAAGAGCGCTTGTCGGAATGGATGACCGAATTCTGTCCGGGCGCGAATGCCACGCCCAATATGTGGCAGCTACTGGAGTTCGCCGGCGTGACCAACTCATCCCGCCAACGCCGCTGACGATTCACGTTGACCGCAAGGCAACGGGGAGGGTGATTCGACGCGGCGAAACCGGCTTATGCCGATTACACGGTTGTAATATTGGCGTCATGCGTCTGTCAGATGGTGCGCGGCATACTGAATCCATTGATCCGGAAGTCGTAAATTCCGCCATTCACCAAACAAGGAAATTATCATGAAACGACGCATATTCACGGCCGCCGCCGTCGCCGCACTGTTTGCCTCCAACCTGAGCTTCGCACAAACCGCGCCGGTACAAAAGGCTACCGTCCAGGCCAATAACGTGGTGCTGGTGCACGGCCTCTACGCGGACGCCTCCAGTTGGTCTGAAGTCATTCCGTTGTTGCAAAAGGCCGGGCTGCACGTGACGGCCGTACAAAATCCGCTGACGTCGCTGGCCGACGACGCCGAGGCCACGCGCCGGATTCTGGCGCTGCAGGACGGTCCCACCGTGCTGGTGGCGCACTCGTACGGTGGCATGGTCATCAGCCAGGCGGGGACCGATCCCATGGTGTCGGCACTGGTGTATGTGGCGGCGCGGGCGCCGGACGCCGGCGAAGACTACGGTGCGCTGGCCGGCCGTTTTCCGGCGGCGCCAGCCAGCGCCGGCCTGATCAAAACGCCGGATGGCTACGCCCAACTGAGCGAGAGCGCATTCCTGCATGATTTTGGCGGCGATCTCGATCCAGTCAAGGCGAAAACGCTGTACGCGGTGCAGGGACAGGCTTCGCAATCGATCTTCTCGGCGCGCACCACACAGGCCGCATGGCGGGTCAAGCCCACCTGGTACGCGGTGTCGACCAACGACCGCACCATCAATCCGGACTTGCAGCGCTTCATGGCAAAGCGGATGGGGGCGCAGACCATTGAAGTCGCCGGCAGCCATCTGGCGCTGATTTCGCATCCACAGGAAATTGCCGATCTGATCTTGAAAGCCACAGGGCGATAAGCGGGGCGCGGGCGAATACAGGTGATTTTACATAATATAAATTATGCGAAATTATCGAATTGTCTTGGTGGTTATCGTAACGCGTTACGATAACCACCCATAGCCATCATCCAGGTCAGAGCTTGCCGACCGCGATGATGGCGTCGGCGAATACCTTGGGTGCTTCCTGCGGCAGATTATGGCCGACGCCGCCCGGCACCTGGATATGCTTGTACTTGCCGGTGAACTTGGCGGCGTACGCTGCCGGGTCCGGGTGCGGCGCGCCGTTGGCGTCGCCTTCCATGGTGATGGTCGGCACGGTGATGTTCGGCAGCTTGGCCAGCTTGGCTTCCAGGTCGGCGTATTTGGCTTCGCCTTTTTCCAGCCCCATGCGCCAGCGGTAGTTGTAGATCGTCACCGCCACGTGGTCCGGGTTCTCCAGCGAGGCCGCGCTGCGCTCGTAGGTGGCGTCGTCGAAGCGCCATTGCGGCGACGCGGTTTTCCAGATCAGCTTGGCGAAATCGTGGTGGTTCTTTTCGTAGCCCAGGCGGCCGCGCTCGGTCGCAAAATAGAACTGGTACCACCATTGCAGTTCGGCGGCCGGCGGCAGCGGCTGTTTGCCGGCTTCCTGGCTGCCGATCAGGTAGCCGCTGACGGCGACCAGCCCGGTCACGCGTTGCGGCCACAGCGCGGCGACCACGTCGGCGGTGCGGCCGCCCCAGTCATAGCCGGCCAGCGTGGCCTTGTCGATTTTCAGCGCGTCCATCAGCGCGATCAGGTCGACGCCGAGCGCCGCCGGTTCGCCGTTGCGCACGGCCTTGGGGTTGAGGAAGCGCGTGGTGCCGAAACCGCGCAGGTGCGGAATGATGACGCGGTAGCCGGCCTTGACCAGGATCGGCGCGACGTCGATGAAGCTGTTGATGTCATACGGCCAGCCGTGCAGCAGGATGACGACCGGGCCGGTGGCCGGGCCTTCGTCAACGTAGCCGACGTCCAGGTCGCCGGCCTTGATTTGCTTGATGGTCTTGAAGGTGGCCAGGCCGGCGGCGCCGGTCTGCGCGTGGGCGGCGCCCGGCGCGATGGCCAGCGAGGCGGCAAGGGCAAGCGCTGCCGTGGCGAACAGGCGGCGCGCAGGTTGGGTGGTTTGGTTCATTGACGCTCTCCGTAAATAAAGATGAAAGTACCCTGCTCTGTCGATGTCGATGCCACAGATCGAAAGGTGTGTCGATGATAGGGATCCGATCTTTTCCTGTAGTCATACGATCGGGTTAGCGTATCCGGCTATTTGGGGAGGTACGTTCCGATGAGGCCAGGAGTTCGTCATGCCGTTCGTTGTCGGTCTTGTGCAGGTAGGCGGCGGTGGTGGCGATGCTGGCGTGGCCGGCGGTTTCCTGCAGCGTCTTCAGCTGGACGCCGTTGTTGGCGTGGTTGGTCAGCATGCTGTGGCGCAGCCAGTGCGCGGACGCCTGGCGCAAGGTGGCCCCCATGTCGGCGTCGCCCAGGCTGTCGGCTTCGCCGGCGGCCGCCGCGAAAATCGCTTTAAGCGCGTCGGAGGCGGCTTCGTCGGTGATGCGCGCCATCGCTTCGCCACGGCTGGACAGCACCAGCGGCGTGGCGTCGTTGCGCGCGGTGTGCGGCGCCAGGCCGTAGGCGGCGCGGTAGTGCCGGTACGCGGCCAGCATCTCGGGCGGCACCGGCAGGCGGCGCGGCTTGTTGCCTTTGCCGAGCACGTCCAGCCACCAGCGGCCGTTGCCCTCGGTGTACAGCGCGCCCATGTTGGCGCTGACGATTTCGTTGAGGCGGGCGCCGGTGTGGATGTAGGCGGTCAGCAGAAAATGGTCGCGTGCGCGCTGGCGCACGGTGGCTGGCGTCGGCGCCTCGCGGCGGTTGGCGACGTCGAGCGCGAGCGCCAGCGCGTCCGGCGTCAGGTAGCGCGTGATGCGGTTGACGGTCACGGTTTTCACATGCTTGACCAACGCCGCCGGGTCGCGCCGCAGATAGCCGGTGTGGGTGGCGTAGGCAAACAGGCCTTTGACGGCGATCATCGCCTGGCGCCGGCTGGCGTCGGACAACGGACCGCTGAATGGCCGGTAGCGCGGATCGCTGCGCGGCCACTTGGTGGCGGACACCCAGTCAGCCGGCGGCGTCTTGAGAAATTCCTTGTAGCTGTTGAGGTCAGCCACGGTCAGCTGGCGCAGGGTTTTGCCGGCCTCCTCCCGGCACCAGGTCAGGAAGCGGAACAGTTCCTTCTGGGTATTGGCCATCGATTTTTCGCCCAGTTCGCCGTGACTAATGAATTCGCGGGCAATTTCGCTGTCGGTGCGGGCATCGGTGATGGCGTCCTCGGCGATGGTGCGCAGGGCGTCCGGGTCGCGCTGGCGGCGTTCGGCCGCGCCGCCGCTGCGGGCCGGAAAGGGATCGAGGTTGATGACGTCAAATTTCTTTGGAGGCATTGCGGAATACGGGCTGAATGTAGCGCCCATTATACAGTATTTCATACAGTACATTAATCGACAATATAGGTAGTAATGTCGATTAAATGACGCGAGCTGCCGACGCGGAAATCCCGCAAACAATGACTTAAGACCTTGATTTCGCTATAATTCCCGCCTTCATACGTAAGGAATGCCGCCATGACCCTGCTCGCCCACCAGCTTGAACTGCTGTCGCCCGCCAAAACCGCCGAGATCGGCCGCGAGGCCATTCTGCATGGCGCCGACGCCGTCTACATCGGCGGCCCGGCCTTCGGCGCGCGCCACAACGCCAGCAATTCGATCGAGGACATCTCCAGTCTGGTGGCGTTTGCCCACCGCTACCGCGCGCGCATTTTCGTCACGCTCAACACGATTCTGCATGACGCCGAACTGGAAGCGGCCCGCAAACAGATCTGGCAGCTGTACGAGGCCGGCGTCGATGCGCTGATCGTGCAGGACATGGGCCTGCTGGAAATGGACCTCCCCCCTATCCAGCTGCACGCCAGCACCCAGTGCGACATCCGCACCATGGAAAAGGCCAGGTTCCTCGGCAATGTCGGCTTCTCGCAGCTGGTGCTGGCGCGCGAGCTGACCATCGAGCAGATCCGCAAGATCCACGCCGAGGTCGATACGCCGCTGGAGTACTTCATCCACGGCGCGCTGTGCGTGGCCTACTCCGGCCAATGCTACATCTCGCACGCCGACACCGGCCGCAGCGCCAACCGTGGCGACTGCTCGCAGGCCTGCCGCCTGCCCTACACGCTGAGCGACAGCAAGGGCCGCGTGGTGGCGTATGAAAAACACCTGCTGTCGATGAAGGACAACGACCAGAGCCGCAACCTGGAGGCGCTGATCGATGCCGGCATTCGCTCCTTCAAGATCGAGGGCCGCTACAAGGACATGGGCTACGTGAAGAACATCACCGCCCACTACCGCCTGCTGCTGGACGAGATCCTGGAACGCCGCACCGAATTCACCCGCGCCGCCAGCGGCCAGACCAGCATCCTGTTTACGCCGGACATCGACAAGAACTTCCACCGCGGCCACACCGATTACTTCGCCAACGGCCGCCAGGACGAGATCGGCGCCTTCGACAGCCCCAAATACGTCGGCGTCGAGCTGGGCACGATCACCCGCATCGCCACCGACCATTTCGACATCGTCACCAACGCCGCCATGGCCAATGGCGACGGCCTGAACTACATGCACAAGCGCGAAACGGTCGGCATCCAGGCCAACACCGCCAAGCTGCTCGGCGACAGCGAGGAAGGCCAGCTGTGGCGCGTGTTTCCAAATGAGCCGATCAGCGCCCTGCCCGGCCTCAAGGTCGGCCTGTCGGTCAACCGCAATGGCGACCGCCAGTGGGAAGCGGCGCTGAACAAGAAATCGGCCGAGCGCAAGGTCGGCCTGCACCTGACGCTGAGCGAACAGGACGGCGGCCTGCGCCTGGATTTGTGTGACGAAGACGGCTACCTGAGCAGCACCGACGCCGCCATCGTCTTCCAGCCGGCGCAGAACGCCGAGCAGGCCGAGGCGTCGCTGCGCGCCAGCCTGGGCAAGCTGGGCAACACCATGTTCCGTGCCGACAGCGTCACGCTCCAGCTGTCGCGCCCGTGGTTTGTGCCGTCGGCGGCGATCAACGCGCTGCGCCGCGACGCCATCGAGGCGCACGAGGCAGTGCGGCTGGCGGCCTGGGACCGGCCGCAGCGCAAGGCTGCGACCGAACCGCCGGCCGTGTACCCGGAGACCCAGCTCAGCTACCTGGCCAATGTCTACAACGAGAAGGCGCGCGCGTTCTATCACAAGCACGGCGTGCAACTGATCGCCGCCGCCTACGAGGCGCACGAGGAAGCCGGCGAAGTGCCGCTGATGATCACCAAGCACTGCCTGCGCTTCTCGTTCAACCTGTGCCCCAAGCAGGCCAAGGGCGTGCAAGGCGTCCAGGGTCAGGTGCGGGCCGAGCCGATGACGCTGGTCAGCGGCGACGAGACCTACACGCTGCGCTTCGACTGCAAACCGTGCGAAATGCACGTGGTGGGGGCGATGAAGCCGGGCATCCTGAAGTCCGCGCCGCCGTCCAACATCCCTTACAGCCCGCTCGTTTTCCACCGCCAGCGCCCGCGCGCCTGAGCCGTCCGGCGGCCCGGCGGGCGGCCTCGCGCCGCACCGCCGGAGTTGCTATCAAAGTTGCTATCAAATCAGCAAGAATCGTTTGCAATCCTTCTAGCCAGAACGACACGTGTTTTGGTGTCTTTGATATGAACTTCCATCAAATTCACCATCAACGCAATATTCTGCCGCGCCATTGATATACCTCTAAAGATTTGTTGCACGAATGCGCAAATGGCTTGACAGTCAACATGTCGAAAGCTACATTCACGCTTGTTGCTATGCGGCAATTTATCGGATTCAAGTACTTGAATCATTCGTGCGCGACGAAAACATTTTTTGATGCAGAATGCGCGTCGTCACGGCGATGAGCCGTTGGCAATCTTTCCATTTCAGCCGAAAGCCAGGGGATTTATATGACAAACTTGCCACAAGGAAAGCGATCTTTGGAAAGCTTTCACAAATTAACGAGGACAGCGTTACCCATCGCCATCAGTCTGGCGCTTGCTGCGTGTGGCGGCAGCAGTGATAGCACCACCAGCAGCAGCAGCGGCGCCCGTCTGATGGGCATGCTGAAGGCGGCGGCCACGCCAGAAGTGGCGCTGACGCCGGTCGGCGCCACCGCCAGCTCGATGGAGCGCGGCGACCTGAACGCCACCGCCGCCATCGACAACAACGATGGCACGCGCTGGGGCAGCGGTTTCACGGACAACGAATGGCTGACGCTGGACTTCGGCCAGTCGCAGGCCATCAACCGCGTGCACATCAACTGGGAAAACGCCCACGCCACCGAATACGAGCTCCAGGTGTCGGACGACAATTCCAACTGGACCACGCTGAAGCACGTCAGCAACAGCAACGGCGGCGTCGAGGACCTGACCGGGCTGAACGGCCAAGGCCGCTACCTGCGCATGCAGGGCATCAAGCGCTCGACCGGCTACGGCTACTCGATCTTCGAGATCGTGGCCTACTCGGGCGGCGACGGCGGCACCGGCACCGGCGACGGTGGTAGCGGTACCGCGCCACCGGACACCACCCAGCCGCAGCAGCCGGTCGACGTGACCAAGCCGGGCGTGGCACTCAAGCCGGTCAAGGTGACCTCGTCGGCGGTGGAAGGCGGCAACACGCCGGACCTGACCATTGACGGCAAGCTGAACACCCGCTGGAGCAGCCTGGCCGACAACGGCGCCTGGATCCAGTTCGACTTCGGCGCCAAGACGCAAGTCGGCTACATGAAGCTGACCTGGGAAAACGCCTACGGCAAGCAGTACAACCTGCGCGTGTCGGACGACGGCCAGAACTGGACCCAGATCCGCAGCGTGACCAACGGCCAGGGCGGCACCGAGGAGTTCTTCAACCTCGGCGTCAACGCCCGCTACATCCAGCTGCAAGGCGTGCAGCGCGCCACCCAGTACGGTTACTCGCTGTTTGAGGTCGAGTTCAAGACGCCAGGCAGCGACAACAGCCTGGCGGCCGACGCCACCACCTCGGCCATCCCCTTCCCCGCCAGCGGCGCCAGCCTGACGCCGCTGCCGAGCTACGCGTCGCCGATCGAGTCGACCCAGTTCACGCTGGCCGACGGCACCATCGTCACCCGCTGGGGCGCGCGCGGCGTGGGCCGTCACGGCCGCGAGCGCGGCGAGGACTGGAACGAAATCGGCTACGGCCCGAACGACACCGTCGATCCGGTCACCGGCCTGCCGCAGGACAAGGGCCCGGGCGCTTACCTGATCTTCGTGCCGAACTACTTCAAGAACCGTACCTGGGGCCTGGAGATGATCGACAACAGCCGCGTTGCCGGCGTCACCAAGCCAACCCTGATCTTCAACGAGTATCACCAGACCCAGGGCCTGCGCGGCAACACCGTGTTCTTCCGCCGCTTCGACGATCCGGGCAGCACCGGCTACGGCTGGATGGTCGGCCGTCAGATCGTGGAAGACAACAACCAGCCATGCGACCCGGTCGCCTACCCGGCCAACTTCAAGCTCAACTCGGCGAACGGCATCAACAACGGCTGCACGCTGCTGATCAAGGAGTACCCACGCCACAACAACCTGAACTCGGCCGGCTTCCCGGACGGCACCACGGCGGACGCGCGTCCGCTGAAGATCGGCGACGTCATCGAAGCCGGTCCGTCGATGTTCGCGGTGCAGGCGGCGATGCAGGCCAAGGGCGACTTCGGCGGCTTCCGCTACTACGCCAACGAGTGGACCTATGTGGTGGGCCAGGGCCTGCGTCCATGGTACGGCATCCAGCCGCGCCTGAACTCGACGCCGATTCCGGACCAGTACCTGCAAGGCGGTACCGGCTCGGTGTCGTATGACTACGCCGACAACGGCGACCACATGTTCCAGCAGCCGCAGAACAACATCGGCATGCAGAACATGCAGCGCTTCGTCGAAGGCCGCCGCCTGGTGCACACCAACTTCACCACCGGCATGCACAACGAGCCGGGCAACGACCGTTATGATCCGGCCGTTGGTCTGCAAGGCCAGCGTTACGGCCAGTCGGCCTGTATCGGCTGCCACGTCAACAACGGCCGCAGCCCGGCGCCGATCGCCGTCAACCAGCGCCTGGACAACCTGACCGTGCGCGTGGCGGTGACCGATGCCACCGGCAAGCAGTTGCCGCATCCGCAGTACGGCACGGCGGTGCAGATGAACGCGGTGTCGTCCAACGGCGCGGCGCAGAACTGGGGCCTGGGTGTGCGCGTGGCCAACTTCATCTCCAGCATCGCCAAGCTGGCCGACGGCACCGCCGTCGAGCTGCGCAAGCCGGTGCTGGCGTTCGAGGGCCCGACCCCGGATACGGTGTCGCTGCGTTCGGCGCAACCGATGCTGGGCGTCGGCCTGCTGGAAGCCATTCCGGAAGCGGACATCCTGGCCAAGGTGCGCAGCACCCCGGACGAGGACGGCGTCAAAGGCGTGGCCAACTACGTGTTCGATCCGGAAACCGGCGCCACCCGCCTGGGCCGCTTCGGCTGGAAGGCCGCCAAAGCGACCTTGCGTCACCAGGCCGCCGCCGCGCTGGTGCAGGATATGTCGGTGACCTCGTCGCTGTATCCTAACCGCGCCTGCCTGACCGATCCTGCCGGCTGCAAGTCGCTGCCTGCGCAGAAAGGCGTCAGCGAATCGGAGCTGACGCTGATCACCCAGTACCTGTCGCTGGTGGCAGTACCGGCACAGCGCGCGCTGTCGAGCGGTTTCCCGAAAGGCGTATCGCCGCTGAAGGATCTGGATGTTGATCCGGCCAAGATCGCCAAGGGCACGACCGTGTTCCAGGGCCTGCGCTGCGCTGCTTGCCACACCGTTGACCAGAAGACCGGCAACGGCAGCCTGTACGCCGAACTGCGCAACCAGAACATCAAGCCGTACACCGACCTGCTGCTGCACGACATGGGCGACGGCCTGGCGGACAAGTTCGTGGAAGGCCAGGCCAAGGGCAATATGTGGCGTACCTCGCCGCTGTGGGGCATCGGTTATGCCGACAGCGTCATGGGTTCGGCAGGCAAGGCCGGCTACCTGCACGACGGCCGCGCACGCAACCTGACCGAGGCGATCATGTGGCACGGCGGCGAAGCGACCAAATCGCGTCAACGCTTTGAAAACCTGAGCGCTGCGGACCGCGATGCACTGCTCGCGTTCCTGAAGTCGCTGTAAGCTTTCCTTAGTAGTTCCGTTGTTGTTTGAGGCCGGCCACCGCAAGGTGTCCGGCCTTTTTTCTTGATCGAGGCCTGTGGCGATAGCCTGCGCCTGCTCAGTCGAGCGGCGTGAGCTCCACGTGACGCAGCTCGTAGGGCGTGCCTTCGAGCTGGAAGCCGATGCGGCCGGCGGCCGGCCGCACCTGCGTCACGCGATTTTGCGGCACGCCGTTGATGGTCACCTCCACCGTCCCATCCTGGCTGACGATATCGCACGCGTTCCACTCGCCCGCCGGCTTTTCGCTATCGGCCGCCGTGCGGGCCTTGATGCGCGTGTCGGTGCCCGGCTTGCTGGTCAGCGGCTCGGCGAAGCTGGCCGCCGCCATCGGCAGCAGGTCGCCCACGTTGCCATGCTTGGTCTGCACCTGCAGGCTGACCGGCCACACACGGTCAAACGCGCCGGGACTGATATGCAGCAGCACCCCGCCATTACCCGGCTTGCCGGTCCAGCGCCACTCCACGTGCAGCTTGTAGTTGCGATAACTCTGGCTGGTGGCCAGGAAGCCGGCCGGCTTGCCGTCGGAGGCGATCACGCCATCCGGCAGCACGTGAAACGCGTCGCCGACCACCGCCGCCGGCGTGGTTTGCAGCTCCCAGCCGCTGAAATCGCGCCCATTAAACAGTTCAACCGCGCCCGCACCCTGCACAGACAGCGTTAATATGACAGCACCGACCAATTTGCCCACCACGTCTCCTCCATGAAAAAACTGCTTGTTATCCTGATGCTGTGCGCCACCCGCCTCGCCTCCGCCACGGCCGACATCCCGCTCTGGCCCGAGGGCGTGCCCGGCCAGCGCGACATCGGCCCCGAAAAAACCGGCGACGGCTATACGTCCAACGTCAGCGTCCCGGCGCTGACCATGGTGCGCCCGGCCGTCGACCGCGCCAACGGCACCGCCGTCATCATCTGCCCCGGCGGCGGCTACGTGCGCATGGCCACCGCCCGCGAGGGCGAGCAGTACGCGACCTGGCTCAGCAGCCTTGGCGTCACCAGTTTCGTGCTCAAGTATCGCATGCAGGAGTACGGCCATCCAGCACCGTTACAGGACGTGCTGCGCGCCGTGCGTCTGCTGCGCTCGCGCGCGGCGGAATTCGGCATCCGCCCAGACCGCATCGGCGTCATGGGCAGCTCGGCCGGCGGCCACCTCGCCGCCAGCGCCGGTACACTGTACGATCACCCGCTGGGCCGTACCGGCGCGCCGCTGGACAGTGTCAGCGCCCGCCCCGACTTCCTGATGCTGATGTACCCCGTCATCACCATGCAAGACCCCTACGCCCACGCCGGCTCACGCAAGGCGCTGCTGGGCGCCGCGCCGTCGGCCGACAACCTGGCCCTGATGTCGCTGGAAAAACAGGTCAGCGCCAGCACCCCGCCCACGCTGCTGATCCACACCCAGGCCGATACCGCCGTCCCGGTGGAAAACAGCATCCTGTTCTACCAGGCGCTGACGCGCGCCCACGTGCCGGCGGAGATGTATCTGCTGGAACGCGGCAGCCATGGCATGGGCATGCGCGAAGGCCTGGGCACCTCGTCGCTGTGGCCGCGCCGCGCCGAGGAGTGGTTGCGCGAAAGGGGTCTGCTAAAAGTCTCACTTTAGCCACTGGTTTCCCCGCGCCCAAACACGCTAGACTACCGCCATGACCATCTACGACACCTTCAAGAACCGCACCGCGCAGGCCCTGCCCAGGCTGTCGCCCGCCGAGATCCGGCGCATCCAGCGCTTCGGCGCCCAGATGTGCTTCCGCGATGGCGAACGGCTGTTCGAGGCGGGCCGCGGCGCCTTCGGCCTGTACGTCGTGCTCAAGGGCGCGATCCGCATCAGCCGTTACGATGGCCTGGGCAACAGCTCGGTCATCACCGAGCATGGCGTGGGCGAATTTGCCGGCGAAATCAGCCAGCTGGCGGGCGCGCCGTCGCTGGTCAACGGCCACGCCGTGGGAGAAGTCGAGGTGCTGGCGCTGACCACGGAATCGCTGCGCGCCTTGCTGATCGCCGAGGCGGAGCTGGGTGAGCGCATCGTCCGCGCCTTCATCCTGCGCCGCGTCGAGCAGCTGGACAACAAGGACGGCGGCGTGGTATTGGTGGCCACGCCCGGCCACGCGCGCATGCATGCGCTGCAGGGCTGGTTGAACA
This sequence comes from Duganella sp. 1224, assembly GCF_013408245.1. GTDB lineage: Bacteria > Pseudomonadota > Gammaproteobacteria > Burkholderiales > Burkholderiaceae_D > Rugamonas. The sequence continues at coordinate 1,334,033 of NZ_JACBYS010000001.1, read as the reverse complement.
GCAATGGCTTGCCGCACCGGGTGCTCGATCCGCGCAGCGACGAGCAGGCGCGCGCGCTGGTGGAGCGTTATCAGCCGGAGGCGCACGACTGGCCGCTGGCGGTCTGCCCGGATGGCGGCGTGAAGAAAAATCCCACCGTGGTCGATCTGGGCCGCTGCCTCGGCACCCTGCCGACACTGAGCACGGAGGAAGTGTGGGACGTGATCGTGGTGGGCGCGGGACCGGCCGGTCTGGCGACCGCCGTGTACGCGGCGTCGGAAGGCTTGTCGGTGCTGGTGCTGGAAACCCGCGCGTATGGCGGCCAGGCCGCCGCCAGCGCGCGCATCGAGAACTATCTTGGCTTCCCGACCGGGATCTCGGGCGGCGCGTTGGCCGGCCGCGCGTTCGTGCAGTCGCAGAAGTTCGGCGTCAAGATGGCGATCCCGGCGCCGGCGGGACGCCTGCTGTGCGATACCTATCCGATCAAGGTGGAGATGTGCGGCAGCCTGACGCACCTGCAAGGCCGCACCGTCGTGCTGTCGTGCGGCGCGCGCTACCGCCGACCTTCGCTTGCCAACCTGAAGCAGTTCGAGGGCAAGGGCGTGTATTACTGGGCTTCGCCGCTGGAGGCGGGGCTGTGTGCTGATGATGAGGTGATTCTGGTGGGCGGCGGCAATTCGGCCGGACAGGCGGCGGTGTATTTGTCGGGCCATGCGGCCAAGGTGCATATGCTGATCCGCAAGAACAGCCTGGCGTCGACCATGTCCAGCTATCTGATCGATCGCATCGCGGCCACGCCGAATATCGAGTTGCATACAGAGTCGGAGATCGTCGCGCTAGAGGGCTGCGATGAGGAGGGACTGGAGCAGGTGGTGGTGCGGAATCATCGCAGCAAGAGCGAGGCGGTGCACCATATCAAGCATGTGTTCCTGTTTATCGGCGCCGACCCGAACACCGGCTGGCTGGCCGATTGCGGTGTACAGGTGGATGACAAGGGCTTTATTTTGACGGGCTTTGATGTGCCAGGCGAGTCGGCCGGGGAACGCGCGGCGCTGGAAACCAGCGTGCCCGGCGTGTTTGCCATTGGCGACGTGCGGGCGCGTTCGACCAAGCGGGTGGCGGCGGCTGTCGGCGAAGGCGCGGCGGTGGTGGCGCAGATTCATGGTTTTCTGGCCAAACCCGCACCGCCACGCAGGGTCTGACCCCGTTCGGGGTCAGACCCTTAAGTGGTGACGCCGGCGTATCGCTAAAAGCTGGCGGGGTGGATTCAGGCGATGTTGATGCGCTGGTGTGGCTCCAGCTCGTGGAATTCGTGGTACACGTCTTCCTGGTGCAGCGGGATGTAGAAGTGGAGCTTTTTCCCGCGATGAAAGACCCCTCGTAGCTGATTGCAAACGTTCCATACGTGTTCGTAGGAGTCGTGGACCTCGATCAGCGCCCACGGGTTGTCTTCTTCCCCCTGCCGTATCATGCTGACCTGCTTCACGTGAAAAAACGGCTTCAATCCTTCGGTGACGCTGTCTTCACACGCGTCGCAGTGCAGTCCGGATAAGATGATTTGCATGCTGCCCTCCCCTCAGGCGATGATATTCAGGCCGCCGTCCACATACACCGTGCTGCCGGTCAGCCGTCTGGCGTACGGCGACGCCAGGTAGGCGCAGGTGTTGCCGACATCGACGATGTCGACCAACTCCCCGATCGGCGCCCGCGCCACGGCATCGCTCAGCAAATGGTCGAAGTCCTTCAGGCCCGACGCCGCCCGTGTTTGCAACGGCCCCGGTGATATGGCGTGCACCCGGATGCCGCGTGGCCCCAGCTCGTACGCCAGATAGCGGCAGGCGGCTTCCAGCGCGGCCTTCACCGGCCCCATGACGTTGTAGTTCGGGACCACTTTCTGCGCGCCGTGATAGCTCATGGCGAACAGGCTGCCGCCCTCCGACATCAGCGGCACCGCCAGCCGCGCCATGCGCACAAAGGAGTGACAGGAGACGTCCATCGCCTGCAGGAAGCCGTCCAGCGAGCATTCCAGCAGGCCGCCGCGCAGATCGTCCTTGGGCGCGTAGGCGATGGAATGCACCACGATATCCAGCTTGCCTTCCAGCGCCAGCACGGCAAACACTTGTTCCAGCTGGCCGGGCTGCGTCACGTCCAGCGGCAGCAGCCGCGCGTCGATCTGTTGCGCCAGCGGCGCCACGTGCGGCAGCGCTTTGTCGTTCAGGTAGGTAAGCACCACCTCGGCGCCCAGTTTGCGGAAGGCCAGCGCGCAGCCCCACGCGATCGAATGTTCGTTGGCCACGCCCACCACCAGGGCGCGCTTGCCGGTCAGGATAGGATAGACGGTGTCCGTGTTCATGCCGCCTCCACCACGTCCAGCGCATGGCGCGCGATCATCAGTTCCTCGTTGGCCGGCACCACCCACACGGCGACCTTGCTGTCCGCCTTGCTGATGCGGGCGATGCCGCGCGGGTTGGCGGTGTTGGCCGTGTGGTCCAGTTGTACGCCCAGCCAAGCGGCGTCGTAGCAGACGGCGGCGCGCAGCGACACGCTGTTTTCGCCGATGCCGCCCGAGAATACCAGCGCGTCGATACCGCCCAGCGCCGCCGCCAGCGAACCCAGTTCGCGGCCGATGCGGTAGACCATCAGGTCGATCGCGGCCTTGGCGCGCGGATCGTCGCTCTGTTCCAGCGTGCGCATGTCGGACGAAATGCCGGACACGCCCAGCAGGCCGGATTGCTGGTACATCAGCTTCTGCACCGCCGCCACGTCCATGCCCAGTTCCTGCATCAGATACAGCACCACGCCCGGATCAAGCGCGCCGCAGCGGGTGCCCATCGGCAGTCCGTCGACAGCGGTAAAGCCCATGGTGCTGGCCACGCTGCGGCCAGCGTCCATGGCGCACATGCTGGCGCCATTGCCGAGATGCGCGGCCACCACGCGGGCATGCGCCAGGCCGGGATCCGCCTGCGGCAGCACACTGGCGATGTATTCATAGGACAGGCCGTGAAAGCCATAGCGCCGCACGCCCAGTTCCGTAATCGTTGCCGGCAGCGCGAACGCCTGCGCCTCGGCCGGTTGGCCGGCGTGGAAGGCGGTGTCGAAGCAGCCGATTTGCGGCACGTGTGGCGCCATCGCCATCACCGAGCGCACCGGCGCCAGGTTGTGCGGCAGGTGTAATGGCGCCAGCGGCACCAGCTTTTCCAGTTCATCGACCAGCGCGGCGGTCAGCAGGATCGGGCCGCTGTGCGCCACGCCGCCATGGACGATGCGGTGGCCGACCGCCACCACCCGATGCCCGTCGAGATGCGTCTGCGCGAAGTCGATCAGGAAGCGCATGCCGCCTTCGTGGCCCAGCGGGCCGTCCCGCCAGTGGCGCTCGCCCACCACCTTGTTGCCGGCATCCTGGGCGATAAAGTGGGCCACGCCGCTGTACAGGTTTTCTATCTTGCCGCGCATGGTCAAATCCAGCGCGGGGCCGCTGTACATGGAGAACTTGATGCTGGACGAGCCAGCGTTAATCACGATAACGCTATCGTTGGCCAGCATGGCGTCAGCTCCCCAGAATACGGGCACCGGACAGTTTGCTGTGCGCGACCAGCACAGCCACCGCACACGACGCCAACCGTGCCTGTACAGAATCCGCACGGCTGGTGAGGACCACCGGTACACGCGCGCCCAGCACGATGCCGGCCGCGCTAGCGCCGGCCATGAAGGTCAGGCTCTTGGCCAGCATGTTGCCGGCCTCCAGATCCGGCGCCACCAGCACGTTGGCCTGGCCGGCCACCGGCGACACCAGGTGCTTGATGGCGGCGGCCTGCGGATCGATGGCGTTGTCCATCGCCAGCGGGCCATCCAGCAGCGCGCCGGTGATCTGGCCGCGGTCGGCCATCTTGCACAACGCGGCGGCGTCGATGGTGGATGGCATTTTGGAGCTGACCGTCTCCACGGCGGCCAGGATGGCTACCTTCACGGGATCAAAACGCAGCACATGCGCCAGGTCGATGGCGTTTTGCACGATGTCCACCTTGTCGGCCAGCGTGGGGACGATGTTGACGGCGGCGTCGGTGATGATCAGCGGTTCGGCGCGCTCCGGCACGTCCATGATGAAGCAGTGGCTGAGGCGGCGCGCGGTGCGCAGGCCGGTGGCGGTGGCCACCACGGCGCCCATCAGTTCATCGGTGTGCAGGCTGCCTTTCATCAGCGCGGTGGCCTGGCCTTCGTGGATCAGCTGCACCGCGCGCGCGGCCGAGGCGTGACTGTGTTCGGTATCGATGATGGGCAGCGCCGAGATGTCCAGCCGGGCGGCGTCGGCGGCTTCGCGGATGCGGGCCGTGGGGCCAACCAGGATCGGTTTGATCAGCCCCATTTCCGCCGCGTCGAGCGCGCCTTCCAGCGCGTTGCGATCACAGGGATGGGCGACGGCGACCGTCGCCGGGCCCGCGTGCCGCGCTGCAGCGATCAATCGGTCGTAATGCGGGTGCGGTCTTTCCATGCGATCTCCTCAGTAAGGCAGCATGGGAATGATACAACAACTGCAAAAAAATCAACCGTTTCTTGTGCGCCGCCGCAAGCCGTACCACAGGCATAACAGTACCGGTACACCCAGCGCCACAGCGGAGACGTGGTCCCAGATACCGTCCCCCACCAGGGCCGACACCAGTCCAATGACAGTCAGAATCGCCAGCGCGATCGGTGCGCCCCACATGCGCATGAATGGGCCATTCATCGCGCCTCTCCTTCGGTCGCCAGTACCGGCGTACCCTGCTCTTCGATCCTGGCCGGCGCCGCCGCGCGTGCCGGTGCGGGCGCGCCGCGTTTCAGCCACAGATACAGGCCGCTGCCCAGTACAAAGATGGTGATGACGTCCAGCGCCGCCCACAGGAACTGCATCCACGCGCCGCCGTAGTCGCCAAAGTGCAGCGGCTGCGAAATCAGCAGGCCGGTGAGATACCAAGGCAGGTTGCGGCGGTCGGTGATCTCGGTGGTCTGCGCATCAATCAACACCGGCTTGTACAGGCGCGAAGTCAGCGCCTCGTCGCCGCGCATGAAGATGCCATAGTGGTGCGGGCTGGTGAACGGCGTACCGGGGAAGGCCACGAAACCAATCTTCATGCCCGGCTCCGCCGCCACCGCGTTTTCCAGCGATTTCTGCATCGAGCCAAGCCGGGTCGGCGCCGGCATGCCTTTGTACGGCGCCACCATCTCCGCCATCTCGGTCGCCTGCCAGTATTTCAGCATCAGGTCTGCCCAGGTGTTGATCATGCCGGTGGCGCCGACCACGAAGGCCCAGGTCAGCGTGACGATGCCCAGCATATTGTGCAGGTCCAGCCATTTGACGCGCGGACCGCGCTCGCGCCGCACCTCGCCAAATTCCAGCTTGCGCATGAACGGCGCGTACAGCACCACGCCGGAAATAATGGCGATCACCAGCAGCAGGCCCATGAAACCGAGGAACAGCTTGCCCCACAGGCCGGCGTACAGGTCGACGTGCAGGTGGAACATCACGCCCAGGAAGCTGCCTTCGAAGCTAGGTTCGCCCAGTACCTTGGCGGTGCGCGCGTCCACGGCAACCGACTTGAAGGCTTCGTCGGTCGGATGGTCGCCCATCGTCAGATACCAGATGCTGGCGTCGTCCGGCTCCTGCGACAGGTACATGGCAACCTTGTTCGGATACAGCGCCTTGCCGGCGGCGATCACATCGTCCAGGCTGGCCCTGGGCGTATCGGCGGGCATGGCCGGCGCCTCGATGGCGTTGCCCAGCAGGTGATCGATCTCGTGGTGATAAATCAGCGGCAGGCCGGTGACACACAGCAGCAGCATGAAGACAGTGCAAACCAGGCTGCTCCATTTGTGTACCCATGCCCAGCGGCGGACGGTGATTGGTGTCATTTTGTTATCCAGTTACTGTACTTAGTTAACAATGATAATGCAAATTACTCTCATTCAGCGACAAAAAAAGCGTCGCGGGCGTTATAATTGAGAATCGCTCTCATTTACTTAGTAAAACGCCATGCCTAACAAGAACCTGAAATTGTCCCCATTCGCCCTTGCCGCCATGCTGCTGGTTGCCGCCACCGCGCGGGCACAGACCGGAAGCGGCACCGCCGCCGACAGCGCCGACCAGCAAGTCCAGACCGTCGTGGTCAGCGCCTCGGCGGACGCGTCGGCCGGCGGCCTGTCCAAGAACTTCGCCGGCGGCCAGGTGGCGCGCGGCGGCCGCGCGGGCCTGCTGGGCAATGTCGACATCATGGAAGCGCCGTTCAACACGCTGAACTTCACCTCGGCCCTGATCCAGGACCAGCAGGCCCGCAGCGTGGCGGACGTGCTGCAGAACGATCCCTCGGTGCGCGTGGCGCGCGGTTTCGGCAATTTCCAGGAGTTGTACGTGATCCGCGGCTTCGCCGTCAGCTCGGACGACCTGGCATACAACGGCTTGTACGGCGTGCTGCCGCGCCAGTTCGTGGCGTCGGAACTGCTGGAGCGCGTGGAAGTTTTCCGCGGCGCGAACTCCTTCCTCAACGGCGCCGCGCCGGGCGGCGGTGGCATCGGCGGCTCCATCAACCTGCTGCCTAAGCGTGCCGGCAACAACCCGCTGACCGAGGTGACGGTGGGCGTGGAAAGCGGCGGCCAGGGTTACGCGGCGGCGGATATCGCGCGTCGCTTCGGTCCGGACAACGCGGCCGGCATCCGTGTCAACGTGGCGCGCCGCGACGGCGACACCGCCGTCGACAAGGAACACCGCGAACTGACCGTGGCCTCGGTGGGCCTGGACTACCAGGGCCGCGACTTCCGCCTGTCGGCGGACCTGGGCAATCAGGACCACAAGCTGAATTCCCCGCGTCCGGCCGTCAACGTGGCCGCCGGCATCGCGCTGCCGGCGGCGCCGGACAGCACCAGCAACTGGGCGCAGAACTGGACGCACTCGAATGAACGCGACACCTTCGGTACCCTGCGCGGCGAATGGGATCTGGGCCAGGACACCGTGGCCTGGGCCGCCTTCGGCGCGCGCAGCGGCGACGAGAACAACGTGCTGTCCGAGCCGACCGTCACCGCCATCGACGGCACGGCCAACGCCTACCGCTTCGACAACGCGCGCCACGACAACGTCCGCACCGGCGAAATCGGCGCGCGCACCAAGCTGCGCACCGGCAGCGTGGGCCATACCATCAGCGCCAGCGCGTCGAGCTACTGGCTGGAGTCGAAGAACGCCTATGCGTTCAGTACCTTTGGCGGCATCGCCACCAACATCTACAGTCCGATCGACGTCAGCGCCCCGCCCGCGACCTTCTTCACCGGCGGCGTGTTGAGCAATCCAGGCCTGACCGCCAAGACCATCCTGTCCAGCTACGCGCTGGCTGATACGCTGTCGATGCTGGACGATAAGCTGCTGCTGACCGTCGGCGCGCGTCACCAGACCATCAAGTCGGACAATTATGACTACAACACCGGCGCCGCCACCTCGCACTACGACCAGAGCAAGGTGACGCCGATGGCCGGCGTGGTGTATCGCCCGCTCAAGTCGGTGTCGCTGTACGCCAACTACATCGAAGGCCTGCAGCAAGGCCCGACCGCTTCCGGCACCGCCATCGACAACGTCGGCGAGGTGTTCTCGCCATACGTGTCGAAGCAGAAGGAAGTCGGCGTCAAGTACGACGTGGGCACGCTGGGCGCGAGCGCCGCGCTGTTCCGCACCAACCAGCCTTCGGCCTACGTGCAGAACAACCACTTCGGCGTGTTTGGCGAACAGCGCAACCAGGGCCTGGAGATGACCGTGTACGGCATGCCGCTGCGCGGCCTGCGCCTGCTGGGCGGCCTGACGCTGCTCGATGCCAAGCAGCGCGTGACCGCCGGCGGCGTCAATCAGGGCAAGGACGTGATCGGCGTGCCGGATACGCAGCTGAACATCGGCGTCGACTGGGACGTGCCGGGCGTGCGTGGCCTGAGCCTGAACGCGCGCACGGTGTACACCTCGTCGCAATACGCGGACGGCGCCAACACCCAGGAACTGCCGTCGTGGACGCGCCTGGACCTGGGCGCCAGCTACGCCACCCGCATCCTGGACCGCAACGTGACGTTCCGCGCCCGCGTGGACAACATCACCGACAAGAGCTACTGGGCGTCGGCCGGCGGCTACCCGGGTTCGGGCTACCTGATCCTGGGCGCGCCGCGCACCATCTCGGTGTCGGCGACGGTCGGCTTCTAATAGATCTCGCGGCGCAGGCGCTGCATTTGCAGATCGTGACGCTCGATCCAGCGGCGGGCGTCATCCAGTTGCCGCTCCAGCCGCTGCAGATAGTCGTTTAACTCACGCCGCTCCTGCTCGCGGCGACGGTCCTGTTTGGCCGTGTCGTCGTTGACGGGACGGTCTTTCGCTTCCTGTGCGGCGCGGATCTCGCGCTCCAGTTTCCCCAGGCGATAGCGGGCGTCGCGCGCGCGATTTGCCAGCTCGTTCGCCTCCGCCACCGCCTGCTGGTACTTGGCGGCGGCCACCTCGTAATCCTGTCCGCTTACATACGCGTGTTTCAGCTGGTTCTGCACCGCCGGCGCGCATACCTCCACCGCCATGCCGCTGTTGGCGCGGCCGCGCTCAAAGGCGTTATCCGGCACGCAGTAGCGCGCGTTCTCGCGCTGCCAGGCCTGGGTGTAGGCATCCTCAGTGCCGGGGATGGCGAACACGCCGTCACGGCTGGCGTTGCGGATGCGTTCTTCCAGCAGGAAGGGATGGCCATACCCATCGGCCGCGCCGGTATCGCGCCAGTAAGCCAGCAGGCGGCTCTCCCAGGCCTGGCGGTATTCCTGCTCATGGATTTTCAGGCCCTTGGCCTTGGCCTCGCGTCCGCGCTGGCCAAACTCCTTGCCGCTGGTGGCATCCTGCGTGCCGAGATTGCGCCAGTAGTTGACGATCTCCGCGCTCCATGCGGTGCGGTAGGCATCCTCCTGCACGTCGACGCCGGCGCTGCGCGCGGCGGCGGCGCGGTTGCGGAACTCGCTGTCCGGGATCCCACTTTTGGCGTCGGAATAGCCCGCGTCCGACCAGAAGGTGCGGTTGCCGGCGCGCCAGCCGTCGGTATAGGCCGCATCGTCAAAGCGCAACTGCGCGGCGGCGGCATTGGCGCGGCGGGGTTCCTTTTGCGTCGATGGCAGGCCGTCGGTGCCGTCGCGCAGGCCGGTGTTGCGCCAGTAGGTGGTATTGCCGTTGGCCCAGCCGGCGTCGTATGCGGGACGGTTCAGCGGTGTCTTGTGCTTGCGGACCTCGTCACTGCCGACGCGCTGCTCATACCGGGGCTGCTGGCCTTGCACGCCGTCCTGCTGGCCCAACGCCTGCCACGCGTCCCAGTTGCCTTGCGCCCAGCCGGCGGCGTAGCGGGCGGCGGCATCGGTGGCGGCCGGCTTGTCGGCGTGGTCGTCGCAGAAGTCCTTGCGCTCGGCGTAGCTGGCCGGCTCGCCGGTCACGCCGTCCTTGTGTCCGATGGCGGTCCAGTCGCCAACCTTGCAGTCGGCGATGCGCTGCTGGGTGGACTGGCATCCGGCCAGCAGCAACATCAGGGGAATCAGGCGCAGTGTGGTTTTCATGGCGCCGATTATAATGCCAACTTTGCAATCCGGGCCAGTGCTGCCGGCGCGTCTACCACGGCACGGTGCGCCCCTGGTAATCGAGGTATTCCAATCCCGGCCGGCCCAGCTTCGTCAGCATGACGTTGACCAGCGACGGGATACTGTCTTCGATGCGCAGCGGCGCCTCGTCGCCACCCAGTTCGGTGCGCACCCAGCCAGGCGCCATGGTCAGCATCGGCCGCCGCGCGCTGTCCTGCCGCGCCGCGAAGCTGCGCATAAACTGGTTCAGCGCCGCCTTGGTGCCGCGATAGAGTTCGCGCTGCCCCGCATGGTTGTTGGCAATGCTGCCCTGGCCCGACGACATCACGCCCAGCAGCCCGTCCGGCCGCACGCACTCCGCCAGCGTTTCCAGCACGCGCATCGGACTCAGGGCGTTGGTGATCATCAGGCTGACGAAATCTTCGGTCGATACTGCGCCGATGGTCTGGGTGGGATCGGGATTGGTGGTGCCCGCGTTCACAAACAGCGCGTCGAAAACCCGCCCGGCCAGCCGCTGGCGCAGCGCGTGCAACTGGCCGCTGTCGGTGATGTCTAGCGTTTCGATGTCGATCCAGCCGGGATGCGCGTCGGACAGGTCATGCAACGGCGTTCGCGCGCCGGCGCGCACGGTGCCGACGACATGCCAGCCTTTGGTGATGAATTCCGCCGCCATCGCGTGACCAAGTCCACGCGAGGCGCCAATTAACAGGAGAGTGGGCATGGCCTGATCCTTTGTTTAAGAACACCAGCACATGATAGTCCCTCGCCGGCATTGCACCAGACGCCTGGCGTGCAATCCACGATTGCATGCGACGCTATAATCGGCCCATGACGAATATCGACCTCAATCTGCTCGTCGCGCTGGAAGCGCTGCTGACTGAGCGCAGCGTGACCGGCGCCGCGCGCCGGCTTGGCCTGAGCGTGTCTGCGATGAGCCGCACGCTGACGCGCCTGCGCGCAGCCACCGGCGACCGCTTGCTGCTGCAGGCTGGCCGCGCGCTGGTGCTCACGCCCTATGCCGAGCAACTCAGCCAGCAAGTGCCGGCGCTCGCGCGCCAGGTCCAGGCGGTGCTGCGTCCCGCAGATCAGCAATGCGACCCGGCCACGCTGGAGCGCAGCTTCACCATCCGCGCTGGCGAAGGATTCGTCGACCTGGCGGCCGCGCCCTTGATGACCAGGATACACCGCGCCGCGCCAGGCGTGCGGCTCCATTTCGTGGCCAAGCTGGATTGGGATGCGCAGCCGCTGCGCGATGGCGCCATCGACCTGGAAATCGGCACGGTGCGCACCACGGCGCCGGAAATCCGTGCGCGCCTGCTGTTCCGCGACCGCTACGTCGGCGTGTGCCGCAAGGGCCATCCCTTGCTGGACGGCGCCGAGATCGACGCCAGCCGCTACGCGCGGTTTGGTCACGTGGCCGCGCAGCGGCCCACGCCGGTCGATGCCGCGCTGGCGGCGATGGGATTGAAGCGCGAGGTGCTGATGACCGTTGCCGGCTACACGCACGCCATGCAAGTGGCCCGCAACTCCGACCTGCTGGCGGTGGTACCGCATTCCTGCCTGGGCAACGCCTTGATGCCGGAGTACGCCGCCGCCAATGGACTGCAAAGCTTCGCGCTGCCGGTGCCAACGCCGCCCTTCAACGTGTCCGCCATCTGGCATCCGCGCCTGGACCGCGACCCGGCCCACGTCTGGCTGCGCGGCGAAATCACCGCCCTGTGCCAGGCCGCCTATCCCGCCTGAGACTCAGGCGGCGATGGCGACGTGGCGGTCGCGATGGGCGATCGCGTGCGCCAGGAAGGCCGTGGCGTTCATTGGTTTGGCGAAGTGGTAACCCTGTGCCACGTCCGCGCCCCAGGCGCGGATCAGGCCCAGTGACTGCTCGGTCTCCACGCCTTCCGCCACCACCTGGTAATCCAGCTCGCGCGCGAGGCCGATCAGCGAGCGCACGATGCGCTGGTCGCGCGGATTGGCGTCCACGTGGCGTATCAACGACTGGTCGACCTTGACCACCGTGGCCGGCACTTTCTGCAGGTAGGCAAAGTTGCTGTAGCCGGTGCCGAAATCGTCCAGTGCCAGCGTCATGCCCAGGTCGCGGATGCCATGCAGCGCCTTCAGGATATCCGGGCCCTCCATCCACATGCCCTCGGTGCACTCGATTTCCACGTAACGCGGATCGACGTGGAATTCGCGGCAGGTCGCGGCCAGCCGCTCGACGATGTCCGGCTCCTCGAAATTGTAGGCCGACAGGTTGATCGCCAGCTTGATCATATTGCCCGCCGCGTGCCACTCGCCCAACTGGCGGATGGCGGTGTGGATGACCCAATGGGTCAGTGGCCCGATCAAGGCGGTCTTCTCGATCAGCGGAATGAACTCCGCCGGCGACACCGGCCCCAGTTCCGCGTGGTTCCAGCGCAGCAGCGCCTCGGCGGCCTTGCAGGCGCCGGTGTTCAGTTCATGCTTGGGCTGGTAAAACAGCTCGAACTGGTTGCCGGCGATGGCCTGGCGCACATCATTCAGCAGCCGGAAGGCGCGCTTCTGCTGCTCGTCCTCGGCGTTGCTGTAAAAGCTCCAGCGCTGCTGATTGACCATGGCCTGATTGATGGCTGCCGCCGCCTTGCGCGGCGCGTCGTTGGCCGAGTTGGGGCACAGGTCAAACGCCACGATACCGCCGAAGCTGGCCAGCGAGATCGGGATATTCAAGCCATTCAGCGGCGCTTCGAGCGCCGCGTCCAGGCTATGCAGGTAGGCGATGAAGCCCTCGGTGTCCTCGTCGCGCGACAGGATGGCAAAGCGCGCATCGCTCAGGTGATACACCTGCGCCCTGCCCTCGAACAGCCGCATCAGCCGGGCGCCGACTTCGCGCACCAAGGCATCGTAGACGCCGGCGCCCAGCACGCGGATGATTTCGAACGACTTGGCCGGATCCGGCATGGCGATATCGGCCAGCACACGGTCCTGGCCCGGATACAGGCGGCCTTGCGCGGTCAGGTCGGCAAACAGCTGATACTTGTTGGGGATGCCGCTCACGGCGTCAACGTGGCCGACAGCGCGGCCCAGCGTAATGTGCGACATCACCAGCGACGCCAGCCTGGCCAGCTTTTCCTTCTCGGCGGTGTTCAGGCTGCGCGGACTGGTGTCGATCACGCACAGGGCGCCGATGGCATACCCCTCGGCGGTAATCAGCGGCGCGCCGGCGTAGAAGCGCACGGCTTGCGGGCCGGTCACCATCGGGTTATTGGCAAAGCGCGCATCCAGCAGCGTATCCTCGATCACCAGCACGTTGGGCTGCTGGATGGTGTAGTGGCAGAAGGTCTGATCACGCTCGCTGTTCGGCGGGCAGAAGCCGACGGTGGACTTGAGCCACTGGCGGTCGCCGTCGAGCAGCGAGATGTAGGCGCCCGCCACGCCAAACATCTCCATCGCCAGCCGCGTGATGGCGTCGAAATACTCGCTGGTGTTGGTGTTCAAAATGCCCAACTGGTGGAGCGCCTGCAGGCGCTCCGGCTCGGAATTCTTGAGCAAAATCTCCTGCATCGCCTACGCCCCCACTGGCGCCGGCAGCAGACCATGGGCTGGTGCCTCGGCGCGCGCGGTGGCACGCGCGGGCTGCGCATGCCAGCCTTCGCGCTGGGTCTTGAAGACGCTGACCGCGTTGTTCAGATGGGCGGCCTGCTCCTGCAGCACTTCCACCTCGCCGGCCGCGTGTTCCACCAGCGCGGCGTTCTGCTGCGTCACCTGGTCCATCTGCGCGATGGCGCGGTTGACTTCCTCGATGCCCACGCTTTGCTCGTTGCTGGCCAGCGTGATGGCGCCCACCATGTCACTGACCTGCTTCACGCTATGCACGATGTCGCGCATGGTGGTGCCGGCGTGTTCCACCAGCTGGGTGCCGGCGTGGATCTTGGCGACCGATTCGTCGATCAGCGTTTTCACTTCGCGCGCCGCCGTGGAGCTGCGTTGCGCCAGGTTGCGCACCTCGGTCGCCACCACGGCGAAGCCGCGGCCCTGCTCACCGGCGCGCGCCGCTTCCACCGCCGCGTTCAACGCCAGGATGTTGGTCTGGAAGGCGATGCCGTCGATGACGCTGATGATTTCCTCGATCTTGCGCGACGATTCGTCGATCGAATTCATGGTCTGCACCACTTCGCCGACGATCTCGCCGCCCTTGCTGGCGATATCCGAGGCATTCTGCGCCAGGCGGTTGGCGTCGCGCGCGCTGTCGGCGTTCTGCTTGACGGTGGAGGTCAGTTCTTCCATCGCCGACGCGGTTTCCTCCAGCGAGCTGGCCTGGTCTTCGGTGCGGCCGGACAGGTGCTGGTTCTGTTCCGAAATCTCGTCGCTGATGCTGCTGACGGCAACGGCGGCTTCGTGCACCTCGGTCACGGTGGCGCGCAGGTTGCGGCTCATCTTCACCAGCACCGCCATGATGCTGTCCTTGTCGGTGCCGCGCAGTTCCACCTCGTGATACAACTCGCCGCGGTCGACCGCGTTGGCCAGCGCCTTTACTTCGGCCGGTTCGGCACCCAGCGCGTGCAGCAGGTACTGCGTCACACGCCAGGCCACCACCACGCCGATGGCGATGGCGATGGCCGCCGCCACGAAGGCCAGCGACTGGAAGTTGTGGGCGCCCTTGCGCGCCAGTTCCGACTCGGCCTCGGTCTGTTTTTCTTCCTGGTCGATAAAGCCGTTGATGCTGGCCAGCCAGTCGGTGAAGGCCGGCTTGGCCTGATCCAGCATCATTTTGCGCGACGCTTCCATATCGCCGGCGCGGCGGGCGTCGATGATCTTCTTCACCAGCGGCGCGGCCTGGGCTTCGCTCTGCTTGATCTTGGCCAGCCACTCACGTTCTTCCGGCGTGATCTTGGCCTTGGCGCCACTGAACAGCGCGTCCATCGGCTGCGCCGAGCGCTGGTAGTCGGCATCCAGTTTCTCGATCTGGGCAATGACCGAGGAGATTTCGTTATCGCCCACCAGGGTGACATCGCGCAGCGCGATCGCGCGGTCGTGCACACTGCCGCGGAAGTTGATCGCATACCGCTGTTTGACGTTATTGACCTCGCTGATGTGCTGCAGGCTGTTGTCGATGGCGTTGACCTTGAAGACGCTGATCGCCGTCAGGATCAGCATCAATACCAGCACGATGCCGAAGCCGATGCTCAACCGTGCCGCCACGCTAATTTCGTTCTTATTCGTTTCCATTGCATTCCCCAGTAGGACAGACGACGGCCATCTTATTTCGTTTTGGCAATTTCGTTAAATGGATTGATTAAATCCTTGCAATAGTCATTGCCTATTAATAATGGCCGTGCATCAACTTGGTTGAAACTTTACTACTTCGAGCCGGGGAAAACACCTCCCTAACGAGGTAGTGCAAAGCCCTAAAACTGCCAGCGCAGCGAGGCCGTCAGGCTGCGCTCGGATTGCAGCGGCGCTTCGGCGATCAGCCGGCGGGCGGAGCGTTCGCTGCGCACCAGCAGCGCCTCGCTCATCAGAGACAAGCTGTCGGACAGCGGCCAGTGGTAGGCCAGCGCGACGCCGTGGCCGTTTTCGTCGTTCGGATCCTGCGGCAGGACGTCGTGGCCGCGCGTGCGAAAGCGGTCGTAGCGCACCGCCGCCGTGCCGGGACCCAGCGGATGGCTGGCCAGCGCAAACCAGGACTGGTAGTCCAGCGCCACCGCGTTGGCGCCCATCAGCGTATCGCCGCGCACGACCTGCATCGCCAGCTCCCACTGGCCGCGCGGCCGCCAGACGGCGCTGACGTGGTCGAATCGCGTGCGCCAGCTGTATTGCCAGTCCTTGACCACCAGCGGGTCGCCGCGGTTATCGTAGTGCAGCGCGGCCAGCTCCAGCCGGGTGCCGAGATTGACATTGGCGCCGACATAGTAGCCGAGCCGCCCATCCACCTCGCGGAACGGATGGATATCGCGCCACTGGCGCGGAATCGGGCCGGAGCGCCGGTACACCGGCAGGTCCGGCAGCTTGACAGTGTCGAAGCGGCCGGCGATACGGTCGCTGATCGACCAGCCGCGCCATGCCAGCAAGGTGCCGGCCGGATCGTTGCCGGTATAGACGGCGGCCAGCACGCCCACGTCGTAAGGCGCGTCGGCATAGCGGCCCAGCCGGCGGGCGCTCCACTCCACGCCGTTGGTGCGCAGCTCTTCGCCGATCCAGCTATTGATGGCGGAGCTGGAGATGGTGTGCTTGGGCACCCAGCCGATGCTGTCGTAGTCGATTTCCACGCTGGTGGGCGGGAAGAAGAAACCGGCCTTGACGCGCGTTTTCCATGCGCCGGCCGGCACCGGGTTCCATGCCAGCCAGGCCTCGCGCACGTCGACCACGCCGCGGTGCTGCTGGTCGGCGCTCAGTTCCAGGCTGCCGCTGATGGTGTCGGTGAGGTCGGCGTCGCCATGCAGCACGGCCTGGCCGATGCTGAAGCGCGGCGAATCGGCGTCGTAGCGGGTCTTGCCCATGCCGCTGTCAAGGAAGCTGCGGCTGGCGTCGGAATCGACGGCGCGCACGTCGAGCAGGCCGCGCCATTCGGCCGCGTGGGCACAGCCGGCGGCGAACAGCACCAGGGCAAGGGAGCGGGACGGGGTTATCATGGCCGCATCATACACGGCTATAATCGCAGTCCTCAATATGACGAAGAAAGCTTCGGATGATTAAACGTGTGCGTATTGCCGGGCTGGCGCTGCTGGCCTGCATCTCCGGCGCGGCCATGGCCGACGGCTTCGAGACCATCGAATCGCAGCCGCTGCGGGAAGTCTGGCTCAACGGCGGCTTCTATTCCTATCACTTCCAGCGCGACAAGGGCCTGAACGACAGCAATCCGGGCCTGGGCGCGGAGTGGCGTTTCTCGACGGTGGCGTCGGCCACGGTGGGGCGTTTCTACAACAGCGACCGCGCCTACTCGAACTACGCGGGCGTCTACTACCAGCCGTGGAAACTCGGCCCGGTGCGCATCGGCGCGGTGGTCGGCGGCTTCAATGGCTACCCCAAAATGCGCGATGGCGGCTGGTTCCCCGCCGCCATCCCTACCCTCAGCTACGAATACGAACGCGTGGGCGTCAACGTCGCCATCGTCCCCTCGTACAAGGACCGCCTGTACGGCGCGCTGTCGATCCAGCTCAAGCTGAAGGCATTCTGAAACGCGCCAGCACGTTGTAGGGACGTGCCTGGCCGATGTGACTGTGCAGCAGCACGAACTCGCGCACGGTCCACGCCACCGGCGCCACCGGCTGCGGCGGCGCTGTCACATCGTCGTACAGCAGCGTGACGTGGGGCGTGTAGCTGTGCGGATTGCCGGCAATGCCGGCCTTCAGCAAGGCGCCGGCCAGGTTGCGGTACAGCGCCGTGGCGCCGACCACGCCGTCGCCGCCGGTCAGCACGAACGGCCGGTTGCGGGCGCGGTTGACGAAGGTTTGCGCGGTGTCGAAGCTGACCACGAATGGCGGCGTGACCGCCGCCAGCGACGATGCTGCCGCCGAGGCGCGCGCGATCAGCGCGTCCGGCATGCCGGCGAAATCGCCCAGATTACACAAGGTGCAGTGCAGCTTGGCGTCGGCGATGGGACGGCCCTGCATGCCATGCCGCGCCTTCAGCTCCGCCGTCAGCGCGCCGATAGCGGCGCTGGCGACGGCGTCCGGTGCCAGCGCAAAGAAGAGGCGGTCGGTCAGCCTGGCCGGTGGCTCGAAGTCGAACAACGATTGCTGGCTCATTTGACGCGCTGCTTTTCCAGCTTGCGCGCCAGCGTGCGGCGGTGCATGCCCAACCGGCGCGCCGCCTCGGAAATGTTGAAGTCCGTCTCGGCCAGCACGGCGTGGATGTGCTCCCACTCCAGCGTCTTGACCGAGGTGGCGCGCGACGTCAGTTCCAGCTCGGCGGCGCCGGCCACGTGCTCGAAGGCGGCCTCGATATCGTCGGTATTCGACGGCTTGGCCAGGTACTGGCAGGCACCCAGCTTGATCGCCTCCACCGCCGTGTTGATGCTGGCGAAGCCGGTCAGCACCACGATCAGCATGTCCGGGTCGTGCTCGTGCAGCATCTGCACGCAAGCCAGGCCGGACGAATTGCCCTTCAGTTTCAGGTCCACCACGGCGTAGCCGGGCGAGTGGTCGACCAGCAGCGCGCTGGCGTCGTCCACGTTTTCCGCCAGCAGCACCTTGTAGCCGCGCCGCTCGAACGAGCGCCCCAGGGTGCGGGCGAAGGCCGCGTCGTCCTCCACCAGCAGCAAAACTCGGTCTTCTGTGGTCATGTCGTTTGTTGTTCCGTTTTGATTTCAATGGCGGACAGCGGCAGCGTCAGGCGCACACGCGCTCCGCCCTGCTCGCGATTGGTGGCCGTGACCTCGCCGCCCAGCGTGCGCGCCACGTTCAGCACCAGGAACAGTCCCAGCCCGCCGCCGGGACGGCCCTTGCTGGAATTGTACGGTTTGCCCAGCTGCGCCAGGATGGCCGGCGCGAAGCCGGGCCCGTTGTCGGTCACCTGCAGCACCAGCATGCCGCCCTCGATGCTCGCTTCCATGCGCAGCCATTCCGGCGACGCTTCCAGCGCATTATCCAACACATTGCAGATCATTTGCTTCAGGGTGGAATCGGACACCACCGGCACGTCGATGGCGATGCGGTTTTCCAGCTCGAACGCCAGCACCGGCCGGCCGACGCGCCACTCGGCCACCACCTCGTCGAGGAAGGTGTTGAGCGTGGTGGCGGTCGACGATTCGCCGCGCGCCTCGCCGGCCGACATCAGGATGCCGCTGACGATGGACTTGCAGCGCTGGAGCTGCGTCTGCATCTCGGCGATTTCCTCCAGCAGCACCGGGTTGCCCTTGAACTCGGGCATGCGCTTCCAGTCGCCCAGAATCACCGCCAGCGTGGCCAGCGGCGTGCCCAGTTCGTGCGCGGCGCCGGACGCCAACAGGCCCATACGGACGATGTGCTCCTCCTCGGCCGCGCGCTGGCGCATGTCCGACAGCGCCGCCGCGCTGCTGCGCATGTTTTGCATGATGCGGTTGATGAAGATGACCAGCAGCGCCGCATCCAAGATAAAGCACAGCAGCACGCCCTGCACGTACAGGCTGAAGATGCCCAGCGCGTGATCCTGCGGCAGTTGCAGCGGCTCGGAGAACAACGCCAGCCCGGCGATGCAGGCGCAGGTCACCAGCACGATGGTCCAGGTCGACCACGTCTCCAGCAGCACCGCGCCCAGGATCACGTGCAGCAGGTACAGGAACACGAAGGGATTGGTGGCGCCGCCGCTCAGGTAGAGCTGCGCCGTCAGGCTGGCGATGTCCACCGTCAGCGCCAGCAGCAGTTCGCTGTTGGACACCACCTGGTTTTCCTGCCAGCGCAAGATGCTGGCGACGTTGAAGGCGATCAGGCAGGCCAGCACGTTCAGCATGGCCGGCATCGGCAGCTGCACGCCCAGCAGGATGGACGCGGTGGCGATGGTGGTGATCTGGCCGATCACGGCGATCCAGCGCAGCTGGATCAGCTGCTGCATGTTCTTGTGGCCGGCCGCGTGGGAGATATTGCTGGCGGAGGCGTTGGCCGACGCCAGCGGTTCGACTACCGGAAGACGGGGACCGGGCCGGGCCCGGCCACCGTCGTAGGGATTACTATTTTTGTTTGCGCGCATCTCGGATTACCCATACCGTCGCCCCGGCCACCATCAGGGCCAGTGCGTACCAGGTGATAGCATAAACCAAGTGGTTGTTGACGAAGGAAATAACTGTCAGGCCGCCAACCGGCTGCTCGCCGTTGACCGGTCCCGCCGCCGTGGCCGACGCCGCGTCGGCATCGACGAAGTACGGCGCCACCGCCGGCAGGCCGCGCGCGCGGGCGATGGCCTGCACGTCGCGGGTGTACCAGTAGTTGCGCGCCGGTTCGTTCTGGCGCAGGCGGCCGGCGATTTCGCTCAGCCGCAGCAACCCGCTGACCGTCAGCGCCGGGCCGCTGGCGGCGCGGCAGGCGTCGGCCGGCGCCATCGCCGGCGCCGGCTGCGGTTTCCAGCCGCCGACGCCGGCCGGCACGAAGCCGCGGTTGACCATGACGATGGCGCCGTCCGCCGTGCACAGCGGCGTCAGCACCCAGTAGCCGATGCCGCGCTCCAGCGACGCCAGCACCTGCGTGGTTGCGCCGTGCAGCAGCACGCCGCTGAGCTGCACGCGGCGGTAGTCGTCCGCCTCGGCATTCAGTTGCGGCCATTGCGCCATCGACGGCGCCGGCACCGGCGCCGCGTGCACGCGCCGGTCGACGCGCTCGATCAGCGCCAGTTTCCATTGCAGCCGGTAGACCTGCCACGTTCCTAAAGCAAAAAACCCTGCAAACATCACCCCGGCCACGAGGACCAGGATGACGCGCAGGGCGCGGGAACGTTGGCGCTTGGAGGCGCCCGTCATCATTGCATGTCTTGCATGTTATGCATGTCGTTGCCCATCGATGGCATCATGTTGATGTTCATGTGGTACATGACCCAGATCGAGCCAGCCAGCACGATCACCAGCAGCACCAGCGTGAACAGCGTGGCCAGCATCGACCAGCCGCCTTCCGCCTTGCCGTTCATGTGCAGGAAGTAGACCATGTGCACCAGCACCTGGATCGCGGCGAAGCCGAGGATCACGATGGCGGTGGTGCTCGATTTGTCGAAGGCCTTGGTCATCACCAGCCAGAACGGAATCGCGGTCAGGATCACCGACAGGATGAAACCGATCGCGTAGTCCTTCAGGCTGCCGTGGTGGCCGTCATCGCCATGACCGTGGCCGTGGTCGTCGTGGCCGTGGTGGTTGTGTGGTGCGCTCATGGCAGGACTCCCATCAGATAAACAAAGGTGAAGACGCCGATCCAGATCACGTCCAGGAAGTGCCAGAACATCGACAGGCACATCAGGCGGCGGTTGTTTTCAGGCGTCAGGCCGTGCTTGATCAGCTGGAACACCAGCGTCACCAGCCACACCGTGCCGAAGGTCACGTGCAGACCGTGGGTGCCGACCAGCGCGAAGAACGAGCTGAGGAACGCGCTGCGCTGCGGACCCGCGCCTTCGTGGATCAGGTGCAGGAACTCGTACATCTCCAGGTACAGGAAGCACAGGCCGAAGGCGCCGGTGATCAACAGCCAGGCGATGGTGGCCTTCAGGTTCTTGCGCTGCGAGGCGATCATGGCGAAGCCGTAGGTGATCGACGACAGCAGCAGGAAGCCGGTGTTCAGCGCCACCAGCGGCAGGTCGAACAGCTCGGCGCCGGTCGGACCGCCGGCGTAGCTGCGGCCCAGCACCGCGTAGGCCGCGAACAGGCCGGCGAACAGCAGGCAGTCGCTCATCAGGTAAATCCAGAAGCCCAGCAGCGTGCCGTTCTCCGGATGGTGGTCACGCACGTAGTAACGCGCGCTTGGTTCTGCGCTCAGGGCGCCGTTTGCGTGAATGTCAGACATGGCTTTCCAGGAAACGAGTGTGCGCGTCTTCGGTGCGGGAAACTTCATCCGCCTTGATGTAGAAATCGCGCTTGTAGTTGAAGGTGTGGACAATGATCGCCACCAGCATGCCGGCGAACGCCAGTGCGGCCGGGATCCACATCGACCAGATCATGAAGAAGCCAAACACGCCAGCCAGCGCCGAGATGATGAAGCCGGCGGCGGTATTCTTCGGCATGTGGATGTCCACGAAGCCGTTCAGCGGACGCTTGTAGTTGTTGGCCTTCATGTCCGACCAGCTGTCGCTGTCATGCACCACCGGGGTGAACGCGAAGTTGTAGTCCGGCGGTGGCGACGAGGTGGCCCACTCCAGCGTACGGCCATCCCATGGATCGCCGGTGACGTCGCGCAGCTTGGCGCGGTCCTTGATGCTGATGGCGATCTGCAGCAGGAAGGCGCCAATGCCGGCGGCAATGATCAGCGCGCCAATGGCGGCGATGATGAAGTAGATCTGCAGCGACGGATCATCGAAGTGGTTCATGCGGCGGGTAACGCCCATGAAGCCCATGATGTACAGCGGCGTGAAGGCGACCCAGAAGCCGACCAGCCAGCACCAGAACGACACCTTGCCCCAAAACTCGTTCAGCTTGAAGCCGAAGGCTTTCGGGAACCAGTAGTTGATGCCGGCGAACAGGCCGAACACCACGCCACCGATGATCACGTTGTGGAAGTGGGCGATCAGGAACAGCGAGTTGTGCAGCACGAAGTCGGCCGGAGGCACGGCCAGCATCACGCCGGTCATGCCGCCGATGACGAAGGTCAGCATGAAGCCCACGGTCCACATCATCGGCACGGTGAAGCGGATGCGGCCCTTGTACATGGTGAACAGCCAGTTGAAGATCTTGGCGCCGGTCGGGATCGAGATGATCATCGTGGTGATGCCGAAGAACGAGTTGACGCTGGCGCCCGAACCCATGGTGAAGAAGTGGTGCAGCCACACCAGGTAGGACAGCACGGTGATCACGACGGTGGCGTACACCATCGAGGTGTAGCCGAACAGGCGCTTGCCCGAGAAGGTCGAGACGATTTCCGAGAACACGCCGAACACCGGCAGGATCAGGATGTACACCTCGGGGTGGCCCCAGATCCAGATCAGGTTCACGTACAGCATCGGGTTACCGCCGAGCTCGTTGGTGAAGAAGTTGAAGCCGGCGATACGGTCCAGCGACAGCATGGCCAGGGTGATGGTCAGGATCGGGAAGGTGGCGACGATCAGCGCGTTGGTGCACAGCGCGGTCCAGGTGAACACCGGCATTTTCATCATCGACATGCCCGGCGCGCGCATCTTGACGATGGTGGCGATCAGGTTGACGCCGGACAGCGTGGTGCCGACCCCGGCCACCTGCAAGGACCAGATATAGTAATCCACCCCGACATCCGGCGAGGCCGCGATGCCCGACAGCGGCGGGAAGGCCAGCCAGCCGGTCTTGCCGAATTCGCCGATGAACAGCGAGATCATCACCAGCACGGCGCCAAAGGTGGTCATCCAGAACGAGAAGTTGTTCAGGAACGGGAACGAGACGTCACGCGCGCCGATCTGCAGCGGCACCACGTAGTTCATCAGGCCGGTCACCAGCGGCATCGCCACGAAGAAAATCATGATCGTGCCGTGGGCGGTGAACACCTGGTCGAAGTGGTGCGGCGGCAGGAAGCCCGGATTGTCGCCGAAGGCGATGGCCTGCTGCGCGCGCATCATCAGCGCGTCGGCGAAGCCGCGCAGCAGCATGATGATACCCAGCACCATGTACATGATGCCGATGCGTTTGTGGTCGATCGAGGTGATCCAGTTGCGCCACAGCGGGCCCCACAGACGGAAGTAGAACATGGCCGCCAGCACGACGAGGCCGCCAAGGGCCACGCCGGCAAAGGTGCCAATCAGGATCGGTTCGTGGAACGGAATTGCGTCCAGCGACAGCCGCCCCATCATCAGGTTGGTCGAGTTGAGATCAGACATGGTCATTCTTTACGGGTAGGTTGAGCAGTGGCGGCGACAGCGGGTTCGCACACGTCTTTCGGCAGGTTTTTGGCCGCTGCCGCTGCTTTGATGCGCGTCGCATCCTGGTGCATCTGGGTGTTGATGCAGACCGCGCCTTCGGCCACGCAACGGTTCAGGATCAGGTCATAAATGCCCTTGTCCACGTTACCGAAGTGCATGATCGGGTGCTTGATGGTCGGCTTGTCCAGCGACAGCACTTCCGCGCGGTTCAGCACGGTGGTGCTGGCCTTGGTCTTGGCCACCCAGGCGTCGAAGTCGGCCTGCGACACGCCGTGGTACTTGAAGCGCATGTCCGAGAAGCCGGCGCCGCTGTAGTTGGCCGAGAAGCCGTCATACACGCCTACCTTGTTCATTACCGCGTTCAGTTGCGTCTCCATGCCCGGCATGGTGTAGACCATGCCGGCCAGCGCCGGAATGTAGAACGCGTTCATCACCGAGGTCGAGGTCATGTGGAAACGCACCGGCACGTCGACCGGGGTCACCAGCTCGTTGACGGTGGCGATGCCCTGCTCCGGATAGATGAACATCCATTTCCAGTCCATCGACACCACCTGCACCTCCAGCGGCTTGACGCCGGCGGCGATCGGGCGGTTCTCGTCCAGGCGGCTCAGCGGACGGTAGGGATCGAGCAGGTGGGTGTAAATCCACGTGATCAGGCCCAGCACGATGATGATCAGCAGCGGCGCGCCCCAGATCAGCAGTTCGAGCTTGGTCGAGTGGTCCCAGTCTGGCTTGTACTCGGCGGAAGTATTTGACTTCCTATAGCGCCAAGCGAACAGACAGATGAGAAACATGACAGGTACGATGATCAACAGCATCAGCAACGTTGACACAACAACAAGATGTGCCTGCTGCGCTGCGATATCCCCGGACGGATTCAGCACGACCGTATCGCAGCCAGCGAGCCACAGTAACGGTGCGAGGAGCAATCCACGACGAACGATAGGAGGAATCATGCGGTAATTTAGATTACAGATTGTTGGGAACATGCTACTGTACTCACGACGGACTGTTCTTGCCATTGGACACTTTGTCCTACCCGCTTGGACACCCCCGTGATAACAATTACTTAACACGAGACAAAGAGACTATGGCTAACACGACTTCTATCAATGACGTCCAAGCCGTTCAGGCTGGAGTCCACGAACATCACCATCAAACGAGCCCTGGCGCACGCAGTATCAATGCCAGGGATGGGCATATCTCTCCCGGGGAAATCGCCATCGGCGTGGTCATCGGGCGCGCTTCAGAATACTTCGACTTCTTCGTTTACGCCATCGCTTCAGCGCTGGTATTCCCGTCCGTGTTCTTTCCATACGACAGCAGGTTAGACGGCACACTATACGCTTTCGCGATTTTCGCGCTTGCTTTTATCGCCCGCCCGATCGGAACTGTGGCATTTATGGCAGTTCAGCATCGCTTTACCCGTGAAACCAAGCTCACCCTGGCACTGCTTATTATGGGGGTTTCCACGGCCGGAATCGCCTTCCTTCCGGACTATGCCAGCCTGGGGACCTCGTCCCTGGTGATTCTGGCCATCTTGCGGATTGGACAAGGAATCGCCCAGGGAGGGTCCTGGGACGGCCTGCCGTCGCTGCTGGCGCTCAACGCGCCCGAGCACAAGCGCGGCTGGTACGCCATGCTGGGCCAGCTGGGCGCGCCGATCGGCTTCATCATCGCCGCCGGCCTGTTCTCATACATGATGGCCAACCTGAGCTCGCTGGACTTCCTCGAATGGGGCTGGCGCTATCCGTTCTACGTGGCGTTTGCCATCAACGTGGTGGCGCTGTTCGCCCGCCTGCGGCTGGTGACCACGCATGAATACTCGCACCTGCTGGACGAGCACCAGCTGGATCCGGTGCCGGTCGGCGAGCTGCTCAGTTCGCAGACCCGCAACGTCATCATCGGCGCGCTGGCTGCGCTGGCCAGCTACGCGCTGTTCCACCTGGTGACGGTGTTCCCGCTGTCGTGGATTTCGCTGACCTCGCAGCGCTCGATCGCCGGCTTCCTGCAGGTGCAGATGGTGGGCGTGACGCTGATGGCGATCGGCATCATCATCTCCGGCTACGTGGCCGACCGCGTCGGCCGCCGCCGCACGCTGGGCACGCTGGCGACGATGATCGGGATTTTCAGCCTGTTCGTGCCGTTCCTGATCGGCGCCGGCCAGCACGGCGAGGACGCCTTCATCCTGATCGGCTTCTCGCTGCTGGGCCTGTCGTACGGCCAGGCGGCCGGCGCGGTGACGGCACAGTTCCCGCAGCGCTTCCGCTACACCGGCGCGGCGCTGACCAGCGACTTCGCGTGGCTGGTGGGTGCAGGCTTTGCGCCGCTGGTGGCGCTGGGGCTGTCGTCGCACTTCGGTCTGGCGTATGCCGGCGTCTACCTGCTGTCCGGCGCCGTCAGCTCGCTGGCCGCGCTGAGCATCAATCGCGCCTGGAACATCCGCGATAATTAAAAAGCACCCCGACCGAAGGGTCTGACCCAAGGTCCGGATAGGGGCTGCGCCCCGCCGGCCCTGCGGGCCGGCCCCTGACGCCTGCGGTGTGCGGGTTTCACCGGTGCCCTCCGCGCACGTTATCGCTGCGCAACTGTCAACCTCCCGGCTAGAATCACCCCATCTTGCGACTTTGGGTCAGGGGTGTGGCATGTCAACAACAGTAGGCGACTTCATCTTGAAAAGGCTGGCCGACTGGGGCGTCAAGCGCATTTACGGCTACCCTGGCGACGGCATCAACGGCGTCATCGGCGCCTTCGGCCACACCCAAACCGGCATCGAATTTGTGCAGGTGCGTCATGAAGAACTGGCGGCCTTCATGGCCTGCGCCCATGCAAAATTCAGCGGCGAGGTCGGCGTCTGCCTGGCTACCTCCGGCCCCGGCGCCATCCACCTGCTCAACGGCCTGTACGACGCCAAGCTGGACCACCAGCCGGTGGTCGCCATCGTCGGCCAGCAGGCGCGCATGGCGCTCGGCGGCGACTACCAGCAGGAAGTCGACCTGCTGTCGCTGTTCAAGGACGTCGCCCACGACTTCGTGCAGATGGCCACCACGCCAGCGCAAGTGCGCCACCTGATCGACCGCGCCGTGCGCATCGCCATCGAACGCCGCACCGTCACCTGCGTGATCCTGCCCAGCGACCTGCAAGACATGAAAGCCGTCGAAACGCCGCCGCGCGAACACGGCAGCGTCCACAGCGGCATCGGCTACACCGGCCACGCCGTCGCCCCGCGCCACGAAGACCTGCAACGCGCCGCCGCCGTGCTCAACGCCGGCAAGAAGGTCGCCATCCTGGCCGGCGCCGGCGCCCTGCATGCCACCGACCAGTTGATCGCCGTGGCCGAACGGCTCGGCGCCGGCGTCGCCAAGGCGCTGCTCGGCAAGGCCGCCGTGCCGGACGACCTGCCCTACGTCACCGGCGCCATCGGCCTGCTCGGCACCAAGGCTAGCTGGGACCTGATGAACGAATGCGACACCCTGCTGATGGTCGGCTCAGCCTTTCCCTACGCCGAATTCCTGCCCAAGGAAGGCAAGGCGCGTGGCGTGCAGATCGACATCGACGCCCGCATGCTCAACCTGCGCTACCCGATGGAAGTGTGCCTGATGGGCGACAGCGCCGCCACGCTGGAGGCCTTGCTGCCGCTGCTGGAGCCGCGCACCGGGCACAGCTGGCGCCAGCGCGTCGAAAGCAACGTCGCCGACTGGTGGCAGGTACTGGAGGCGCGCGCCATGAACGCCGCCAAGCCGATCAATCCGCAGCGCGTGTTCTGGGAACTGTCGCCGCGCCTGCCGGACGGCGCCATCCTGACCTGCGATTCCGGCTCCTGCGCCGGTTGGTACGCGCGCGACCTCAAGCTGCGGCGCGGCATGACGGCCTCGCTGTCCGGCGGCCTGGCGTCGATGGGCTCAGCGCTGCCGTACGCGCTGGCCGCCAAGTTCGTGCACCCCGAGCGGCCGGTGATCGCGCTGCTCGGCGACGGCGCCATGCAGATGATCGGCATCAACGCCCTGATCACCATTGCGGCCCGCTGGCGCGACTGGGCCGATCCGCGCATGGTGATCATGGTGCTCAACAACGGCGACCTCAACATGGTCAGCTGGGAGCAGCGCATCACCGAGGGCGACGCCAAGCTGGAAGCCTCGCAGACGCTGCCGCCGTTCCGCTACGCTGAGTACGCCCAATTGCTGGGCCTGCGCGGCATCCGCGTCGACGACCCGGAGCAAGTAGCGTTCGCGTGGGACGACGCGCTGACGTCGCGCGTGCCGACCGTGCTGGAAATGGTCACCGATCCCGACGTGCCGCCGCTGCCGCCGCACGTCTCGGCCACACAGGGCGCGCACTACCTGCGCGCCATGCTGCGCGGCGACGCCGACGCCACCGGCGTCATCACCGCCACCATCAAGGAAGTGTGGGACGGCCTGTTCCCGGGCCGCGGCAAGGGCTAGAACTGCTGCCAATCGTCGCCGGCCGTCACCGGGGCGCGGGCGACGGCGCGCGGCGCCCGCGTCAGCCGCGCCGTGGTGGCGTCGGCCGTGGCGTTGGCGGTGATGGTGGCGCGCAGCGGCCGCAGGGCCGGGGGCCGCGCCTCCTGTGCCGTCCCCAGCCGGAACACATGCACCGCCTGCGCCAGGTGTAGCGCCTGCTCGTGCATCGATTCGGCCGCGGCGGCGGCCTCCTCCACCAGCGCCGCGTTCTGTTGCGTCACCTGGTCCATCTGCGAGATGGCCTGGTTGATCTGCTCGATACCAGCGTTCTGCTCCTGGCTGGCCAGCGCGATCTCGGCCATGATGTCGGTCACGCGCTTGACGCTGTAGACGATCTCATCCATGGTACTGCCGGCCTGGTCCACCAGGCGCGCGCCGGCGTCGACCTTGCCGACCGAATCATCGATCAGTGCCTTGATTTCCTTGGCCGCCGCCGCCGAGCGCTGCGCCAGCGTGCGCACCTCCGAAGCCACCACCGCGAAGCCGCGCCCCTGCTCGCCCGCGCGCGCCGCCTCTACCGCCGCGTTCAGCGCCAGAATATTGGTCTGGAACGCAATGCCATCAATCACGCCGATGATGTCGACGATCCGGCGCGACGACGCATTGATCGAACCCATGGTTTCCACCACCTGCGACACCACCTGGCCACCGCGCAGCGCCACCTCGGACGCCGACACCGCCAGCGCATTGGCCTGGCGCGCATGGTCCGCGCTCTGCTTGACGGTCGAGGTCAGCTCCTCCATCGACGACGCCGTCTCCTCCAGCGAACCGGCCTGTTCCTCGGTGCGCGACGACAGGTCCTGGTTGCCGCTGGCGATCTGGCGCGAGGCGGTGCCGATGCTGTCGGTGCCGGCGCGCACCTCGCCAACGATCGCCGCCAGGCTCGCCGTCATCGTCTGCAAGGCCGTCAGCAACTGGCTGACCTCGTCGCGTCCACGCACCTGGATGCTGTGCGTCAGGTCGCCCGCCGCCACCGTCCGCGCGGCGTCGACGGCGGCGTTGATCGGCCGCGTGATCGAGCGGGTAATCAGCAGCGCCAGCGTGGTTGCGGCAAACGCGCCCAGCAGCGTGGCGCCGATCAGGAAGCGCACGGCAAACGTGTAGTCGCCGTCAATCTGCGCCACCAGCGCGGCGTTCTGCTGGTCTTGCAGCGCGACCATCTCGTTGAGCAGCGCGAAGGTGCCGTCCTGGTGCTTTTGCACCGAGTTCAGCAGGAAAGCCGGCGCCTCGGCCGCCTTGCCATCGTTGACCAGCTGCACCACCTGGCCGAGGCGGCGCAAGGTCTCCGGCGCCTCGGTCCGCAGCTGCGCGTAGACCTGTTGGGCACGCTCGGTGCGGATCAGCGTCCCCAGCCGCGCCATGCTGGCGTTGAAGTTTTTCTGGGCGCCGTCAATGCGCGCCTGCATTTTGGCTTGCGTCTGCTGGTCGGTGTACAGGATGATGTTGCGTGCCGACCGGGCGATCAGGTTCAGTTCGCTCAGCATGGCATGCGACAGCGCGATCTTGGTGTTGTTTTCATTGACCACCACATCCATGCGCGCCTTGGTGTCGGCCAGCGACGACCAGCCGATGTAGGCAATCACCAGCAGCAAGGCCAACACCGCGCCAAACGCCAGTTGCAGGCGCGCGCCGATTCTCAAATTATTCATGTTCAGTTCTCAATGGGGACAAGACAATGCGGCGGGGCTGGGCCGGGGATGCGGTCTGGCGACCGGCATGCGGTGCGCGTCACGGGGCAGGCATGGAGCGACAGTGTAATGGCATTGTTGCCCAATGGCAAATCTTTTAACAGCGCTGGCGGGGCGGGTCATCACCCCGTCACAATCCGAATGTACAGTCAGTTTCCATTTTTGCACTGGAGTTGACTGCATGAATACTGTCGTCCAACCTGCCCGCCCAAGCCCCGCGGACAGCAAGAACACGCCGCTGACTGCTGCCATCTTCGTCCTGCTGCTGGTGGCCGGATTGCTGTACAGCGCCTTCAGCCTGCGTGCCGACGTCTCCGAGGCCGGACCGGTGGCCACCAGCTGGCTGCCCTACATCCTGCTCGGCGTGGCGCTGCTGATCGCGCTGGGCTTTGAATTCGTCAACGGCTTCCACGACACCGCCAACGCGGTCGCCACCGTCATCTACACCAACTCCATGCCGGCCAACGCCGCCGTGGTGTGGTCCGGCTGCTTCAACTTCCTCGGCGTGCTGACGTCGAGCGGCGCGGTCGCCTTTGGCATCATCTCGCTGCTGCCGGTGGAACTGATCCTGCAGGTTGGCTCCAGTTCCGGCTTCGCCATGGTGTTCGCGCTGCTGATCGCCGCCATCGTCTGGAACCTCGGCACGTGGGCGCTCGGCCTGCCGGCATCGTCGTCGCACACCATGATCGGCTCCATCCTCGGCGTCGGCATCGCCAACGCCTTGATGCATGGGCGCGACGGCACCAGCGGCGTCGATTGGGCGCAGGCCTCCAAGGTCGGTTACTCGCTGCTGCTGTCGCCGCTGGTGGGCTTCGGCTG
Organism: Duganella sp. 1224; assembly: GCF_013408245.1. Lineage (GTDB taxonomy): Bacteria > Pseudomonadota > Gammaproteobacteria > Burkholderiales > Burkholderiaceae_D > Rugamonas. Next base: position 1,304,011 of record NZ_JACBYS010000001.1, on the reverse strand, counting down.
CGCCGCCCTGCTGCTGCTGGCGCTGCGCGCGCTGGTCAAACGCCGCGAACTGTACGAGGCGCCGCAGGGCAATACGCCGCCGCCGTGGTACATCCGCGGCCTGCTGATCCTGACCTGCACCGGCGTCTCCTTCGCGCACGGCTCCAACGACGGCCAAAAGGGCATGGGCCTGATCATGCTGATCCTGGTGGGCACGGTGCCAATGGCCTACGCGCTGAACCGCGCGCTGCCGGCCGACCAGGTGACGCAGTTCGTCGCCGTCACCCAGGTCACCCAGCAGTCGCTGCAAAAGTACATCGTGCCTGGCGCACTGCCGGCCGCCGAGCCGCGCACCGCGCTGTCGACCTACATCCGCACCAAGGACTATACCCCGGCCGTGCTGCCGGCGCTGGCGGCGCTGACCGCCGACATCGGCCAGGCCGTCAAGCAGCATGGCTCGCTGGCCAAGGTGCCGGCGGAAACCGTGGGCAATGTGCGCAACGATATGTACCTGGCCGCCGAAGCCATGCGCCTGCTGGACAAGAGCCACGCCGTGCCGTTCGACGCCGACGCCGCCGCCAACCTCAAGGCCTTCAGGAAGCAGCTGGACGACGCCACCAAATTCATCCCGCTGTGGGTCAAGGTGGCGGTGGCCATCGCCCTCGGCCTGGGCACCATGGTGGGCTGGAAGCGCATCGTGGTTACGGTTGGCGAAAAAATCGGCAAGTCGCACCTGACCTACGCGCAGGGCGCGTCGGCCGAACTGGTGGCCATGGCCACCATCGGCGCGGCCGACATCTACGGCCTGCCGGTATCGACCACGCACGTGCTGTCGTCCGGCGTGGCCGGCACCATGGCGGCCAACCGCTCCGGCCTGCAGTGGTCCACCGTACGCAACCTGGCGCTGGCCTGGGTGCTGACCTTGCCGGCCGCGATCTTGTTATCCGGCTCGCTGTTCTGGCTGTTCTCCCACATCTTCTGACATCAGGAATACCCATGCAATTGAACGAACAAGAGCTGCTGGAACGCGTCCAGCGCGAGCTGACCGACAGCTACGACGAAGAACTGGAGATGGAACTGGAAGACCGCGAAATCGATCCGGTCACCAAGCAAATCATCGAGCGCGAGCGCAGCGCCGAAGCCAAGGAGGCGCGCCGCCTGTACTTCCGCGAGCTGTTCCGCCTGCAGGCGGAGCTGGTCAAGCTGCAGGACTGGGTGGTCCACACCGGCCACAAGGTGGTGATCCTGTTTGAAGGCCGCGACGCCGCCGGCAAGGGTGGCGTCATCAAGCGCATCGTCCAGCGCCTGAATCCGCGCGTGTGCCGCGTGGCCGCGCTGCCGGCGCCAAGCAGCCGGGAACGCACGCAGTGGTACTTCCAGCGCTACGTGTCGCACCTGCCGGCGGCCGGCGAGATCGTGCTGTTTGACCGCAGCTGGTACAACCGCGCCGGCGTCGAGCGTGTGATGGGCTTCTGCACCGACGACCAGTACGAAGAGTTCTTCCAGACCGTGCCGGAGTTCGAGCGCATGCTGGTGCGCTCCGGGATCCAGGTCATCAAATACTGGTTCTCGATTTCCGATGAAGAGCAGAACGCCCGCTTCCTCGGCCGCATCCACGATCCGCTCAAACAGTGGAAACTCAGCCCGATGGACCTGGAATCGCGCCGCCGCTGGGAGGAATACACCCGGGCCAAGGAAGTGATGCTGGAGCGGACCCATATTCCCGAGGCGCCGTGGTGGGTGGTGCAAGGCGTGGACAAGAAAAAGGCACGCCTCAACTGCATCCATCACCTGCTGGGGCAAATGCCGTACGAAGAAGTGACGCACCCCGAGATCGAGCTGCCCGAGCGCGAATACCACGATGACTACGTGCGCCGCCCGGTGCCGCCCGAAATTATCGTGCCAGAAGTGTATTAAGCTGCTAAAGTTATCAGCTTTATACATTTCCGCATGGGGGATGGATGGTCCGGATTTGCCGCTGGCTGCTTTTACTGTTGCTGTGTTCCTCCGGCGCCCGCGCCGGCCAACTGAGCTTCAGCTTCGATTTCGAGAATGCCCGGATCGTCAGCACGGCGATCAGCAGCGGCAACTTCAACCTCCCCGCTGGCTTCTGCGACAGCGACGACGCCAAGGCGCTGATCCGCAAGCTGCGCCTCAAGGATTGCGAGGCGCTGATCAGCCGCTTCAAGGCGCTGCGCGACAAGCAGCAGCCGCGCGCCGTGGCCAGCGCGCTGGCGGCGGAACTGTCCCGGCCTGGCTACGGCAAGTACGCGCCGCTGGCGGTGGAAGTGACGCGCCAGCTGAACGAATACATTCCGCCCACCTTCGCCGCGCAACTCAGGGTGCGCTTCATCTTTGGCAGCAACTCGGCCGGTTTCGCCTTCGACGACGTGGACGACGTCTACGTCGACATGATGCGCTTCGGCGACGCCTCCACCCAGGAGCTGGCGGAGACCGTCGCCCATGAGCTGTTCCACGCGGTGCAAAACCACGTGATGCCGCCCGAGAACCTGCCCAAGGCCGCCGGTGCCGCCAGCGTCACCGGCCCGCTGTGGCTCAATCACTTGCTGAATCAACTGGCGCGCGAAGGCACGGCCGAACTGTTCACCCATCCGATCATCGACCGCGCGCCGACGCCCTACTCGGCGCTCAAAATCGCCGGCATCGAGCGCAACAACCGCCGCATCGGCGGCATCCGCACCCTGTTCGAGACGCTGGGCTGGCGTATGCTGCTGGTGCCGCCGGAGAATGAAGACGCGTACGACAACATCTACGGCATCATGTTCTACACCGACTTCGACGAAACCGCCTATGACCTGGGCTGGCTGATGGCCTCCACCATCATCCGCCAGGATGGAAAAGGCGCGATCTTCGATCTGCTCAAGCGGCCGCCCAAAGAATTCCTGCTGCGCTATCAGGCCATCGCGAGCAAGGAAGGCAAGCTGCCGCTGTTCAGCGCGGAATTCGTCCAGCAAGTGCAGGCGCTCAGATAACGCGGCCACGACAAAGGAAACGCCATGAGCCTCGGCACCATCACCCCGATCCTGCGGTTTTTCGACGAAGCGAAAACGCGCGAGTTCTACCTCGACTTCCTCGGCTTCCAGGTCGATTGGGAGCATCGTTTTGAAGACGGCATGCCGCTGTACATGCAAGTATCCAAGGACGGCTGCGCGCTGCACCTGAGCGAGCATTTCGGCGACTGCTCACCCGGCGCCGCCATCCGCATCGGCACCACCGACGTCGACGCCTACCAAGCCGAATTAATCGCCAAACACTACAAGAACGCCCGTCCCGGCGTGGAAGACGTGCCCTGGGGCGGACGCGAGATGTCGATCCGCGACCCGGCCAGCAATCGCCTGACCTTCTACAACCGTTGAGCAATGCCACCTCTGCGTTGGGCGCGGCTGAATTCAAACCTGAAGAACTCATGGACACATTAAAAGACATCGTCGAGTTTCGCTCGATTCAGTTCGCCCCACTTCTGCCGGATGAAGCGCAAGTAAATCCCGGCGTGTACGGTGCGGAATTGGCGTTCTGGTTAAGCACCTTCCTTGCCGGGCTGGGTGTCATCACCAGTTACCCTCAGCACGAAGACTGGGGCTGGTACGTCGACTACACAACAGACAGTGGTGCCGAGTTTGCGATCCACTGCGGGAATGTCGACGGTTCGAAAGACCAGTGGTTGCTCTCGCTACGCCCGATCCCTAGAAAAATGTTTGGCCGGGATAAACCGCCATTTGCTGATGCCGCAAAACTCATTGCCGGCATACGAACGGCTGTCGGCGCGTTAAATTCGGCTTCGGAAGTTGTCTGGCACTGGGATAACGCCAACACCTGAATTGCATAGCTCAGACGTGATCTCAGCCGAACTGCCAGTTGCCTAAAGTTCTGGATGACCACTACCGGCCAACACATCCGTTGTCATTGCCAGATGGAGCGCTGGGGGGCGAACTGGCGCACGTTGGCTGCCATCTGGCTATGGAAGCGTGCCCGTGCCTTGGACACCGGCGTTTCATTTTCTACGCTCGAAAGTATCACTGAGACACTGTTGCGGTCACTGTAGATGGTTTCCGCTTGCATGGGAGTGCCTTGCGCTGCAGGGTAGCTGTGTTTTGGCCCGGCGACGGGAGCCCTGACCGACACGCTCGATGCAATAACGCGCTTTGACATCCAGCCATCCATCTGAACGTGACAATTCGTGAACATTTCCTTTGTGCAACTTGATATACTGGTAGCTCTTCATGGCCGAAAAACGCTGTGCCACGCTCGCGACCCGAGATTCTTCTTTAGTTGCTGTGGTTGGAACTGCTTCTCCCTGTCATATGGCTCCAATGATCGGCGGCAGCGCGATGGTGCCGGCGGCATGCTGTTTTGTGGCGTAATTTCACATTTATTTTTCTATGTTAAAAACTTATGCGATTAGTCTGATGCTGTTGATGATCAGCGGTGCTGTGTCGGCGGACGATGCCAAATGTTCCAGTGCGCGGCCTTGCATTGAGGTGAAAGTCATGAGCCAGACCATAAAAGTCATGGAACATGGTGCCAATCCCAACGTGAGTTCGCGCCGCAGTGATGTCCCGTTGAATACAGCGATTTATTGGGGCAAGCGGGAGGTTTTCGACTTGCTATTGCAGTATGGTGCCGACGTCAATATCAATCTCGACAGTACCAGCCCAAACGGACGTACGCCTTATGAAATGGCGATTAAACGCAATGACACATATATGGTAAATGCGCTATTGCGCGCAGGTGCAAAGCCTGTGGGGCCTCGGGCGCCTGAAAAGTAAATCTTTAGTAATTTCAGCGGTTTATATAAATTCTGCTTGGGCCGATGGCGATTAAACGACGCCCTCCAAAAAGCTAAAGACTACCGGATGGCACACGGCTTCTTTTGAGCTTGCACGTCGTGGGATTGCGATTGGAGTTGGTAGCCGCCTGGCGCAATGTTACGATGCGATGACTGTATTTCGTCTGCTTGCTCGTCGAATCGATACACCTGCCGGAGTCTCGGCACAAAGGATACATCATGCGTTTACTGATTTTTATCGCCGCCGCCCTTCTGTCGTCCCAGGCGCTTGCCGGCACCAACTGCAGGCCGCTGTCGCAGGCGCCGGCCACCATCGCGTTGACGGCGCAGCATGGCGTGACCACCATGCGCTCTACCGACAAATTCGTCGCCACCTCCGAACCGCAGCCATTCAGCTCGCCCAACTTCAGCTTTTCGATCGTGGCCGTGTCGTCCTGTAACGAGGGCCTGGAAATCAAACTGCTGCAGACGAGCGGTGACTCGCAGCACTTCCTGCAGTGGAACCAGTCGGTCGTCGTCAACGGCAAGGCCGGCACCGACCACCACATCACCGTCACGGCGAAGCGCGCAAGACAATAAGGCTCAATGAAGTCGGCGCTCCTATTGGCCTGTATGGCCGTCCCTCTCGCCAGTGCGCAAGACTTTGCGGTGCAAAAGTACGGGGACATTCTGGTGTTTGACGGCGCCATCACGCCCGCCGCCTACGAGGCAATCAACGCCACCATCGACGACGGCGTCGACTTGATGCTGGTACGTTCCATTGGCGGCGACGCCGCATCCGGCCTGGCCATCGGTAAAAAACTCAGGGACAGGAACATCACGGTGGTGGTCAACGAATACTGCCTGTCCGCCTGCGCCAATTACATTTTCATCGGCCCGAGCAGGAAAAGCCTCAACCCTGGCGCGGTGCTTGGGTTCCACGGTGGCCTGACAGGATCACCAGCACCCACAATGGCCGCCGAGGATTATCCGCTGGTCAGCCAGGAAGATCTGATCACGTTGCGCAAGCAGATGGCAAGGTTGTATGACGAAGAAACCGCTTTTTATGCCCGCATTGGCTTCGACCCGGCACTGTTACGAAAGTCCTTCGACCTCACCCGCCTGGATGCGACCAACCAGTACATCGCGCTCACTGCGGGCGAGAGCACCACGTTCTACAGCTTCGCCCAGGCCGATGAGGCGAGGCGCAGGATTGCCGCTCTGGCGGCGGAGCACGCGTCTTACACTTATCGCGTTGAGAACAGCCGCACCTCCGCAACGCGCTTTTATTTTCCCAGTCTGGCGACGCTGCGAAATGCCGGCGTCACCGGCGTACAAAACTATCCTTACCCGGCCGATGTCCGGCAACTGCGGACGGTGGAACAAGACGTGGGCCGCGACTTGCCCGGTCTGAATCTTGCGAGCGATATTTAGGTTATGCTGGCGGTTTTTTACTCACCGTAAGCATCATGGAACCACTCGACATCGTCGATACCCAAAACGAGACCGCCCAGACCAACCGCAAACTCAACGCCACCGTCGCCATCACCGTGGCGCTGCTGGCCACCTTCATGGGCATCTGCAAAGTCAAGGATGACAACATCAACCAGAGCATGCAGCAGGCGCAGGCCAACCGCGTGGACCATTGGGCCTTCTATCAGGCGCGCAACGTGCGCGAGGAAGTGGCCAAGGCCACGGTGGTGCAACTGAAGCTGGCGGCAGCGGGTCGTCCCGCCGCCGAGCAGGCGGCTTATCAGGACGCCATCCAACAATACGAAAACCTGGCGCAGGACCAGGAACTCAAAAAGGCGCAGGCCAAGGCGGAAGCGCAAAACGACCAGAAGGCCTATGATGACGCCAACTTCAAGGACGATCAGTTCGACCTGTCGGACGCTCTGCTGGCCATTGCTCTGTCGCTGTTTGCCATTACGGCGCTGACGCAGATGTGGGCGCTGTACGCGGCGGCGCTGGTGCCCACCGCGTTCGGGGTGCTGATGGGACTCGCCGGCCTGCTCGGCTGGCCGATCCACCCCGGCGCCCTGATCGCGCTGCTGTCCTGACCCTCCCCGTCGTTCCGGCGAAAGCCGGAACCCATGCTGAGCGTGCCGTCAGGCGAAGAATGGATTCCGGCTTTCGCCGGAATGACGTGGTCAGTATGCGGTCTGGGTGTAAGGACGCGCCGTCACCGCCTTGCCCCACTCCGCGTTCGGCTGGCTGGCCATGGTGAATACCAGCTCGCCGCCGGCCGTGATCTGCTCATGGCGCAGGAAGCTTTGCGCCAGCGGTTTGCCGTTCAGCGTGACGCCGGCCACGTAGATGTTCTCCTTGCTCAGGCCCACGGCGCGGATGGTGAAGCGCTTACCGTTCGGCAGATTCAACACCGCCTTGTCCATGAACGGCCGGCCGATCACATACTCGTTGCTGCCCGGCGCCACCGGATAGAAGCCCAGCGCGGTAAAGGCCAGCCAGGCCGACATCTGTCCCAGATCGTCGTTGCCGGACAAGCCGGCCGGCGTGGTGTTGTACTGCGACGCCACCACCTGCGTCAGACGCGCCTGCGTCTTCCACGGCGCGCCAGCGTAGTTGTACAGATACGCCACGTGGTGCGACGGCTCGTTGCCGTGCGCGTAGTGGCCGATCAGGCCGGAGATGTCCTCCATGTGCGCATACACGTTCTCATCGACCTTGGCGTCGAACACCATGTCGATCTTGTCCTGCAGCGCCTTGTCGCCGCCCAGCATCTTGATCAGGCCCGCGTTATCGTGCGGCATATACCAAGAATACTGCCACGCGCTGCCCTCGGTGTAATCGCTGCCGAAATTGGACAGCACCGGATTGAATGGCTCGCGGAAGGTGCCATCCGATTTCTTCGCGCGCAGGAAGCCGGTCTTGACGTCAAAGGAATTGCGGTAGTTCTGGGCGCGCTGGTAGTAGCGGGCGGCGATGTCCTTCTTGCCCATCTTCTCCGCCATGCGGGCGATGGTCCAGTCGTCAAACGCGTACTCCACGGTCTTGGACGCCGCCTCCGGCTCCAGGTCGATCGGTACATAGCCGAGCTTCATGTAGTACTGCAGGCCGCCGTACGGACCATATTCCGCGCTGCTGGTCATGGCCTTCAACGCCTCGTCCGCGTCGAAGCCCTTCAGACCCTTCATGTAGGCGTCCGCGATCACCGGCACCGCGTGGTAGCCGATCATGCACCACGTCTCCAGTCCATTGAACTGCCACACCGGCAGGATGCCGTACGGGCTGGCTTTCTGCGACTCGATCAGCGAACGGACGAAGTCCACATTGCGCTGCTCCGGCTGGATCAGCGTCAGCAGAGGATGTAGCGCGCGGTAGGTGTCCCACAGCGAGAAGGTCGAGTGGTAGCGGAAGCCCTTGGCCTGATGCACCTCGTTGTCCGGACCGCGATAACGGCCGTCGCGATCCATGTACAGGCTGGGCGCCAGCATGCTGTGGTACAGCGCCGTGTAGACCATCTTGCGCATGTCCGGCGCGGCCTCGATGGCGACGGCGCCCAGCGCCTCGTTCCACGCGGCCGACGCCTTGGCGCGTTCGGCGTCGAAGTCCCACCCCGGCATCTCGGCCAGGTTGGCGATGGCGCCCTCCTCGCTGACGCCGGAGATGGCGACCTTGATTTCCAGCTGGCCGTCGGCCGGCACGCCGAACATCAGCGACGCCGCCAGCGATTTCCCTTCCACCATGGCCTTGTCGCCCGGGCCGCTGCCCGGACCGGCAAAGCCCTTGTATTCGATATCGCGCTCGAAGTTGCGCAACTCGCGCGCGGTCAGCGGATGCGAGAACTGGATGGCGAAGTACAACTGGCGCCCGGCCGCCCAGCCGCGCGTTTCGCGCATGCCGGTGATCAGCGTGTTGTCGCGCACGCGCAGGCGTGACCACAGATTCTTGGCGGCGTAATCGTAGATGCTGCTGCGCAGATCGAGCATCACCTTGGCCTCGGCGCCTTTGGCGTAGCGGTAGCGGTGCAGGCCCACGCGCTCGCTGGCGGTCAGCTCGACATCGACTTCGTTGTCGGACAGGCGCACCGCGTAGTAGCCCGGCTCCGCGCGCTCGTCCTTGTGGCTGAAACGCGAGCGATAGCCGCTGAACGGCCGCTCGGGGTAGCCCGGCTCCCATTTGGTTTCGCCCGTGTAGGGCATCAGCAGCACGTCGCCCAGGTCGGAGTGGCCGCTGCCCGAGAAATGGGTGTGCGAGAAACCGAGGATGCTGTCGTCGTCGTAGCGGTAGCCGGACGCCCAGGGATAACTCTGGCGGAACGGCCGCACCTGCGTGTCGGGACTCAGCTGCACCATGCCAAAGGGGCGCGTGGCGCCGGGGAAGGTATGGCCGTCGCCGCCGGTGCCGATGAAGACATCGACCGCCTGCGCCGGCGTGGTCTGGGCAAACGAAGCCGCCGGAATGGCCAGTGCCAGCGCCAGTGCGCTGGCCGGGAAGAAGGATTTAATCGCGTTCATTGAGCATCCGCTATCAAGACGATCCGACTTTATAGCGCGTGCCCGGGCCCCGGTCAATCGCGAGAGCGCGGAAGGGCCGATGTTTAGTATTTCAGCTAAACAGCGGGGCCGATCAGGTAGTCCGCCATCACCTCGCTGAGGCGCGCGGCCTTCCTGACGTTGGCCTTGTTGGACACCATCAGCGAGGCCACCAGCGCCTCGATCACCGCCACCGCCGCCACATAGCTGCCCGGCAGCACGCCGTGGGCGCTGCTGGCGTACAGCGCGTGGTCGGCCAGTGCCACCAGCGGCGCGGTCGGCGCGTCGGTGATCGCCACCACGCAGGCCTTGTGGTTGCGGGCGAACTGCGCCAGCCGCATAGTGTCCCCCGCGTAGCGCGGGAACGACAGCGCCACCAGCACGTCGCCGCGCTCGATGTGCACCAGGCGGCCGGCGGCCGTCTCGTTGCCGCCGGCGCCGGCCATGTCCACCACGTGCTTGCAGTACGGTTGCAGGTGCAGCGCCAGCAGCGAGGCAAAACTGGACGACATGCCCAGTCCCAGCACGTAGACAGTGCGGGCGCCGCCGATCTTGCGCGCCACCTCGTCCAGCGACTGTTGCGACAATGCGCTGTGGGTGGCGGACAGGTTGGCGCGCGCGTACTCGATACTGGCCTCGCCGGGCGACACGGCTCCCTTGCGGCGGACGATGGAACTGCGCAGCTTCTCCACCGGCTGCATGGCCGAATGCAGGGTTTCGGCCAACGCACTGCGCATGGCGCCATAGCTAGCGAAGCCGATGTCGCGCGCGAAGCGGCTGATGGTGGCGGTGGAGACCTGGCAGCCTTCGGCCATCTCCTCGATCTTGAGCGCGGTGCCGCGCATCGGATTGCGCATCAGGTAGTCCGCTATGCTGCGGTGGGAGGCGGAGCCCTCGGCCCGCACCGCCGTCAGCACCTGCCCCAAGGCCGATTGTACGAAAGCCACGTCCGCCCGAACCGATTTACCTGATGTCATGCCCCACTCGACCTTGAAAAAAAAGCGCAAGCATACTTAAATTTCAGGCAACTGGGAACTAGGTATTAATGCGTAAATCGCTTTCTGACGAAAATGTAATGCGGCGGTCAGTGATACCAGGGCTGGGTGATCTTCAGCGGCCGCACATCCATGCGCAGGTCGAGGATGGTGTAGGCGTCAGAGGTGGCCGACTCGTAGCCGACGCTCTGCGCATCCTTGCTCAGCTTGAACTCGAAGCCGAGGTCGGGACGCGGGTCGCCCGGCGCCGCCGTGGCAATGCCGATCGCCTCCTTGCGCGAATTGTTGATCAGCTTTTCCATCATCACCAGCACGGTGTTGTGGCCCAGGATATCGGCCGAATAGACCTGTTCATCCAGGTACGGGTTGGCTGGATCGAGCTTGCCGTCCTTCTTGTCGCTGGACGGCGTATAGTGGCGCGTCAGCAGGTTGTAGCGGTCGCCGCGATCCAGGTAGCTGATGCGGGCGTTGGTCAGGTTGAAGTCTTTTTCGCCGCCGTTGGTGGAGGCTTGCGTCAGGTCCAGCAGCAGCGCGCCCTGGTAGCCGATGACTTCCACATTGCGCTCGCCATCGATGATGACGGCGGTGTTTTCATCGATGCCCAGGCCCTGCTTATAGCCCTTCTTCAGCATGGCCGGCAGCATGCGCGCGAAGCGGCCGCGCGCCAGCAGGTGCTGGTCGACGAATAAGTCCTTGCCGACGAAGCCCAGGCCCGGCGCCAGTTCCTGGCCGTCGTTGACGCCCACGCTCAGGGTACCCAGCACGGTCCTGGCCTCGTAATACATGGTGGCGCTCATGATGGCGGCGCCGGCGCTGCTGCCGGCGACCACCCCACCCTTTTGGTAGACGTCCCAGATGGCCTGCAGCACCGCGGTACGGCTGCCGTCCGGACGCACCAGCGCCTTGGTGATCAGGCCCTGGTCGCCGCCGGCGAAGTAGACGCCGCCGGCCTCGCGGATCGAACGCGCCAGCGTTTCATCTTCGGCATCGCGCTGGTAGTCGCGGTCCTTGAAGCGCACCGCCACCGGCACGGCGAAGGCCGAGGCGCCATATTTGTTCAGGGTGTTGACCAGGTTGGTGCCAGAGCGCAGCGGGTTGCCGGCCGCGCTGGGCATCACCGCGATACGCGCGCCCTTGCCGCCGGCCAGTTCCACCAGCCTTGACCAGACCTCGCCGTTATCGGCCCTGACCGCGCCGCCGGCGATCAGCAAGTGGCCCTTGGGCGGCGCCTCGGCGGCGTTCGACATCTGCATGTACAGCGCAATCAGCGACACGCACAAGACGCGCACCGCCTTGACAAAACTCGTCATACCATATTCCTTGTCTGGATGTTGCGCGTAATTATACCTGCGCCATACGCGGAATAAGGGCACCGTATGACCGGCCCGCTGGCGCCGATCTGGAGCCGGCCGCAAAGTTGTGCGAGAATTAATTTTTCCAATCTCGCACAGGACACCCGATGAGTGAACTTAAGCGCGGCCTGAAAAGCCGTCACATTCAGTTGATCGCGCTGGGCGGTGCCATAGGCACCGGCCTGTTTCTCGGCATCGCGCAGACGATCCAGATGGCCGGTCCGTCGGTGCTGCTTGGCTACGGCGTGGCCGGGCTGATCGCCTTCTTCATCATGCGCCAGTTGGGCGAGATGGTGGTGGACGAGCCGGTGGCCGGCTCCTTCAGCTACTTCGCCGACAAGTACTGCGGCCACTGGGCCGGCTTCATGGCGGGCTGGAACTACTGGGTGCTGTATGTGCTGGTCAGCATGGCCGAGCTGTCGGCGGTCGGCATCTACATTCAATACTGGTGGCCGGCGGTGCCAACGTGGATGTCGGCGCTGGCCTTCTTTGTCATCATCAACGCCATCAGCCTGTTCAACGTCAAGGCGTTCGGCGAGATGGAATTCTGGTTCGCCATCATCAAGGTGCTGGCGATTGTCGGCATGATCGCCTTTGGCGCGTGGCTGCTGATCTCCGGCGACGCCGGGCCACAAGCCACGGTGGCCAATCTGTGGCAGCACGGCGGCTTCTTCCCGCACGGCGTCGGCGGGCTGGTGATGGCCATGGCGGTCATCATGTTCTCTTTCGGCGGGCTGGAACTGATCGGCATCACCGCGGCCGAGGCGGATAATCCATCGCACACCATTCCCAAGGCGACCAATCAGGCCATTTATCGCATCCTGATCTTCTACATCGGCGCGCTGGGCATCCTGTTGTCGCTGTACCCGTGGCAGAAAGTCGTCACCAGCGGCAGCCCGTTCGTGCTGATCTTCCATGCGCTGAACAGCAATGTGGTGGCACACGTGTTGAACGTGGTGGTGCTGACGGCCGCGCTGTCGGTATATAACAGCGGCGTCTATTCCAACACCCGCATGCTGTATGGCCTGGCGAAGCAAGGCAATGCGCCGCGCGCGCTGTTAACGGTCAACGCGCGCGGCGTGCCGCTGACGGCATTGGGCGTGTCGGCGCTGGCCACCGGGGTGTGCGTGGTGGTCAACTACTTCATGCCAGCCAAGGCGTTCGGCTTTTTGATGGGGCTTGTGGTGTCGGCGCTGATCATCAACTGGGGCTTGATCAGCTGGATCCACTTGCGCTTTCGCGCGCAGAAAAAGGCCGCCGGCCAGCAGACGCAATTCCGCAGCCTGGGCTACCCGCTCACCAACTACCTGTGCCTGGCCTTCCTCGCGGCGATTCTCGCGGTGATGTATCTGACGCCGGATCTGCGCTTGTCGGTCTACCTGATTCCAGCGTGGCTGGCGGCGCTGGCCATCGGCTACCGGCTGCGCCGGCGCTAGTTAGCATGTGTTTGCCGGACGGCGACGCCCTGACCCGGCGGCCTCGCCGTGATCAGATGGTTTCGCTCTCACGCAGCGTCAGTGGGCTGGCCAGCGCGTAACGTGCGATATCGTCTTTGCGCATGAACGCCACACCCGCCTTGCCGCGCGCATAGGTGAGGAATTCATCCCACGCGCGCACCATCTGTGGCGTGCCGCTGATGCGGTCGTGCGCGCTGATCGACATCATGCGGCGGCGTGTGCCGGCCTCCTCGTACAACTGGTCAAACTCGCCCTTGATCTGATCCAGGAACTGCTGCGGAGAATAATTACGGCCTTCGATCAGCAGAATATCGTTGTTGCGCAGCGTGTATGGCACCACCACGAAGTCCTTGCCATCCACCTGTTCGATAAACGGCTCGTCGCGGCTGACATCATCGATGTGATAAACGAACCCCAGCTCCTGCAGCAGCGACAGCGTGTTCGGACCACGGCGCAGCCAGTTGCAGTTGTAGCCGACCGTGCGCTCGCCGGTGGCCTGCTGCACCATGTCGCGGCCGGCGATGAGGAAAGCCCGTTCGTCGTTGCGGTTCATCGCGTACTGCGAGCTCCAGCGCGGGCCATGGCCGGACGCTTCATGGCCGCGCCGCACAATCTCGCGCGCCAGCTCGGGATGGCGTCGCGCCGCCTCGCCGATCATGTGCGACGTCACCTTGACGCCATGCTTGTCCCACAGGTCCAGCATGCGCGGCACGCCTTCACGGTAGCCGTAGGCGAACCAGGTATTGGCCACCGCGTCGGACTTCACACTGGCCGGGAAGTCGACTTTCGGGAACGGCGAATCGGCGCCCTTCGGCGGCTGACCGCCGGCTTCAAACTGCATCGAAATCGAAATCACCAGCCGCGCGCCGTTGGGCCAGAACTGGCCGTCCGCCTGAGTGCCTTTCGCCGCACCTTTCGCCGCGCCACCGACCGCCGTAATGGCGTCCACCGCTCCGGCATCGCCCACCACGCCAGCCGCCACCGCCGCCGCGCTACCCGCCGCCTGCGCCAGGAACCGGCGGCGCGCGCCCGCCACGGGGCTCACAGCAAACCTCCGCCGTCCACATCCACCACCGCGCCGGTCATGAAGCCATTCTGCATGATCATCAGATACGCCTGGGCCAGATCGCTGCCCTGCCCCACACGGCCCACCGGCAGACCGGCGCCCGCGCGCTGCGCCATGGCGCCACGTTCCGCGTCGCTCATCTCGCCCCACATGCCGGTTTCCACCATGCCCGGGCTGACCACATTCACCCGTAACGGCGCCAGTTCCTTGGCCAGCGTCTTTCCCATCGCTTCCACCGCCGCATTCATGGCCGACTTTACCAGCCCGCCCGGCACCGCCTTGCGCGCCAGCAGGCCGGAGGTCAGCGTCACCGAGCCGCCGGCATTCAGATACCGCGCCGCGTGCTTCACCGCGCGCAACTGGCCGAACACTTTCACGTCGAATGCCGCCATCGCCTGCTCCGGCGCCAGGTCCGCCAGGCGCGCGGACGGGATCACCGGCCCCGCCGTCAGCACCAGATGATCGAACTCCCCCACGCCGGCAAAGAAGCGTTGTACCGCCGCGTCGTCCGTCACATCCAGCTGCGCCGACTCAATATGCGACGGCCACTCGGCCGGCGTGGCGCGCCGCCCGGCCGCAATGACGCGCGCGCCAGCCGCAGCCGCCTGCTCCGCCACGGCCCGCCCGATCCCGGACAGGCCCCCAATCACCACCACCAGCTGATTCTTCATGATGCACTCCAGTGAAATAACAGTGTGGCCATTGTGCGCCGCGAACAGCGCGCCGATAATTGGCCCGGCCCTTGAATGACCTTCAACGCCAGATTGAAGATCGGTTGAATGCCGCACAGACCGCGCCGCGCCCTGCCGCCACCATTTGCCCACCTTAGACCGGAGGGAAATCTCATGTCCACCCACGCTTCCGCCCCGCACCGGCCCTGGCAACTCCCCGCCCTCGCCGGCTGGCTGGTGCTGACTTTTCTGTTTGCCGCCATAGGCGCCTACGCCTCCGCGCAGGCGGCAGACTTCTACCTGCAACTCGACCGTCCCGCCTGGGCGCCGCCGGCGTGGCTGTTCGGCCCCGCGTGGACCGTGCTGTATCTGCTGATGGGCATCGCTGCCTGGCGCGTTCAGCGCGCGCCGGGCAGCACCCGCGCCGAGCTGACGCTGTACACCGTGCAGCTGGCGGCCAACGCACTGTGGACCTGGCTGTTCTTCGCCTGGCACCTTGGCGCGTGGGCGTTTGCCGAGATCCTGCTGTTGTGGGTGCTGATTGCCGCCACCATCGCGGCCTTCTGGCGGCGCGACCGCTGGGCCGGAGTGTTGTTAGTTCCCTACATCGCCTGGGTGAGTTTTGCGACCTGTCTCTGCTACAGCATCTGGCAAAGGAATCCCGGCGTGCTCTAAATGTGATGTTTTTGTCCAGATAGTTGAAAGTCCAACTACGAAATTGCAAGCCAACCTGCTACACTCGTAAGCTTTGCATTTGAGACGCAGCTGTCGTTTTAAAAAAACAATGATAAAAGCAACGGTGCCGCCCACTCCAAAACACCTGATTTTCTCCCTGCCGCTGATGTTGATGCTGGCGGGGACGGCGCGCGCGCAGCTCCAGGAAGTGACGGTAACGGCCCAGCGTGCGCCCTCGCTGGAGTCCAGAACGCCGGTGGCCATGACCACGCTGAGCGCCGCGCAAATGATCGAGGACGGCATCGACAACCCGGCCGCCCTCGGCGCGCGCCTGCCGAATGTGGAACTGGACAATGCCGCCGACGGCCTGCGCATCACCATCCGCGGCGTCTCCAACGCGGACACGACGGAGAAAGGCGATCCTTCCGCCGCCTTTCTGCTGGACGGCGTCTACATCGCGCGGCCACAAATCCAGAACCTCAGCTTCTACGACCTGGAACGTGTGGAAGTGCTGCGCGGCCCGCAAGGCACGCTGTATGGCCGCAACACCACGGCGGGCGTCATCAACGTGATTTCCAAAGCGCCGACGAACGTGCTGGAAGGATGGCTCGCCAGCGAGATCGGCAACTACAACAGCCGCAAGGCCAGTGCCATGATCAACCTGCCGGTCAACGACCGTCTGTCGCTGCGCGCGGCCGTGGCATGGAACCAGCATGACAGCTACCTGACCAACGGCCAGCGGACGGCACACGCGCTGGGCAAAGACCGCGACGACTTGTCGGCGCGCCTGTCGGCCCGGCTGAAGATCAACCACGGTGCCACGCTGCTGCTGCGCTACGACCGCAGCAAGGTGGATGACAACAACGATAGCTTTGTCCCCGATACCAATTTCTACACCGGCATCGCCAGCGGTCATCCGGTGTGGTACGGCGCCAGTACCGGCACGCAGCTGACCAATGGCTTCGTGCCGCCCAACGCCGTGCCAGAACAAGGCTACAGCCACAAGACCACCGACGGCATTAGCGCCGACCTGGCCTGGGATATCGGCCCGGCCACGCTGTACTATCTGGGCGCGCACCGCCACTACGATCACGACGCGCTGGCCAATTTCTACTACCGCGTGGCGCCCACGCTGGCCCTGGGCGTACGCCAGAACTTCAGCGGCTCGTATGCGCAAAACTCGCATGAGCTGCGGCTTGCCACCAATGGCGAACGTCAGCTCTCCGCGCAGGCGGGGGTTTACTACTTCCGTGAGCAGTCGTCGCAGACCTACACCTTCCGCGATCTGACGCCGCTTGGCCTGCCGCCATACTATGTTTTCCCGCATGGCCCCACCATCGCCACCAGCAAGGCGGTGTTTGGCCAGGCCACTTACCGCATCACTGACAAGCTGCGCGCCACCGCCGGCGCGCGCTACACGGACGACAGCAAGTCGCGCGCCGGCTCCACCAATTTCCAGCAAGGCCCGGTGTTCAATCCGGCCACCGACTTCGCGCTGCTGAACGCCGCCACGCTCAACACGCACCAGACCACGTGGCGGCTCGGCGCGGATTACGACCTGGCCCCATCCACGCTGCTGTACGGCGCCATCGCCACCGGCTACAAGGCCGGCGGCTTCAACGACGGCTGCCTGGCCGGCTCGTCGCAACTGGGCCTGCGCTGTCCGGCGGCCATCGCGGTGCCGGCAGAGACGCTGCTGTACAAGCCGGAAACCGTGCGGTCCTACGAAGCCGGAGTTAAAACGCGTTTCTGGGATAAGCACGCCAGCCTCAATCTGTCCGCCTTCCACTACGATTACAACAACCTGCAACTGTCCGGCGTCGCCATCGTCGCCGGCGCGCCGCGCTTCGTCACCGCCAACGCAGGCCAGGCCAGCGTCAAGGGGCTCGAAGCCGAAGGCCAGGTCGCCGTCACGCCGCGCGATCGCGTCAGCTACGCGCTGGCGCTGCTGGACGCGCACTATGTCCGCTATCGTCCCGACGGCCTGCATGACTGGGCTGGCAAGCACCTGGACCGCTCGCCGCCGCATACGTTCACACTGGGCTACGAACATCGCTTCGGGCTGCCCGCCGGCGAACTGACGGCCGGCCTGCGCACGCGGCGCAGCGCCTCATCGATCATCGCCGTGCCATCGCAACTGCTGCAGTACCGCATTCCGGCCTACACCGAAAGCGACGCCACGCTGCACTATCGGCCGAACGGCGCCGCATGGAGCGTGCTGGCGCGCGCGAAGAACATCGAAAACAAGGTCCGCCCCATCGCCATCGACAGCTTCGGCATGACGGTGCCGGGCGATCCGCGTACCGTGGACGTGCGCGTGGACTACCGCTTCTGACGCCATGCTGAACGTTCTGGCCCGCTACCTGCTTCTGATTGCCGCGCTGACGCTATCGGCCTTCGCCGGTGCCAGTCCCTTGCTACTCAACGCCCAGCACAGCCACGTCGCCGCGTGGCCGGCCGTCACCCTGTTGACGGATGCCGACGGCAGCCTGACCGCGGACCAGGCGCTGGCCGCCGCCGACCGTTATACGAAACCCGACGGCGCCTACGCCACCCTGGGCGTGCGCAAGGAAGTGGTCTGGCTGCGCATCCCGGTCACGCTCAGCACCAGCGCGGAAAAGGAATGGATACTCGCCATCGACTACGCGGTGCTGAACCGCGTGGACGTCTACGTCGCCGACAAGGGCGGCATCCAGTCGCATCAGATCATCGGCAACCTGCAGCCGGAGCCCCAGGGCGTGCCACGGTCACGCGTGCCGGCAGCGCTGCTGCACCTGGCGCCCGGCGCCGAGCAAGTGGTACTGCTGCGCGTGCAAAACGTCGGCGCCATGATCCTGCCTGTTACGCTGTCGCGTCCCGGCGTGTTCCATGGCCACGCGCTGAATGAGCAGATGCTGCAAGGCGTGCTGACCGGCCTCAGTCTGTGCCTGCTGCTGTATGGCCTGGCGCAGTGGGTCACGCTGCGGGAACCGCTGTATGGCAAATTTGCGCTGCTGGTGGCCGGCACCACCCTGTTCTCCATCGAATTCTTCGGGATGGGGAACCAATATCTGTGGACGGACAACGCCTGGATGAGCATCCACGCCGGCGGCGTGTTCGCGCTGATGGCGTCGTGCGGCGCCTACCTGTTCGTCGAACAGGCGCTGGCGCGTGCCGGCAAGGATCGCATCTTCAGCCGCCTGATGAAAACCGGCGCCGTGCTGTGCGTCCTCGGCGCGCTGGCCTACATCACCGACATGATCGGAGTCGACACGCTGGTCGCCATCGTCAGCACGCTCGGCATCCTGCCCATGCTGCTTGGCCTGCCCGGCGCCTACCACCGCGCCCGCCATGGCGACGCGGTCGGTATTTACTTCCTGCTCGGGTGGGCGGTGAGCTTCGTGTCGTCCGCGATACTGAGCCAGGTCATCGGCGGCAAGGTCGACGCCAATTTCTGGACCATGCATGCGCTGCAGTTCGGGAATATGTTCGACATGCTGATCTTCACCCGCATCCTTGGCCTGCGCACCAAAGCCATGCAGACGGCCATGCTGCGCGCGGAAGAAGCCACCCGCACCAAGTCCGAATTCCTCGCGCACATGAGCCACGAGATCCGCACGCCGATGAACGCCATCATCGGCATGAGCCGCTTGGCGCTGATGACGGAGCCCAATCCCAAGCTGCAAAACTATCTGGGCAAGATCCTGGCCGCAGGCGAACACCTGCTGGCGGTGATCAACGATATCCTCGACTTCTCCAAGATCGAAGCCGGCAAGCTGGGACTGGAGTCGGCGCCGTTCGAGCTGCGCGAGCTGCTGGACCATCTGGCCTCGCTCACGGTCATCAAATCCGATGCCGCCCGCGTGGAGCTGAAGATGCGCGTGGACGACAGCGTGCCGCCACGGCTGGTCGGCGACCCATTGCGACTGAGCCAGGTGCTGATCAACCTGACCAGCAACGCCGTCAAATTCACCGAGCGCGGCGAAATCAACGTCGCCGTCGAGATGATGGACAAAACAGCGGACACGGTGGCGCTGCGCTTCTCGGTGTCCGATACCGGCATCGGCATGCGGCCGTCGCAGGTGGCGGGCCTGTTCGAGTCCTTCCACCAGGCCGGCGCCACCACCACCCGCAAATATGGCGGCACCGGCCTGGGCCTGAGCATCTCGCGCCAGCTGGTGGAGTTGATGGGTGGCGACATCGAGGTCACCAGCACGCCGGGCATGGGCAGCCGCTTCAGCTTCATCATCCGCCTGGGCATCGCCGATGCCGGCAGCGCGCCGGTCGGCTGGCCACTGCACCATCGTCAGCAGCAGGCGCCGCGCGAAATGCGGCGCTCGGACAACGCCGGCATCGCCATGCGCGACCTGTCGGCGCTGGACGGCGCCCGCATCCTGCTGGTGGAGGACAACGCCAACAACCGCGAGGTGGCGCTGGACTTCCTGTCCGCCGCCCGCATGCAGATCGACGTGGCAGAACATGGCGGCGAAGCGGTGCGCATGGTCGAGCAAGGCAACTACGACCTGGTGCTGATGGATGTGCAAATGCGCGAAATGGACGGCCTGACCGCCACGCGGCAGATCCGCGCCATGCCGCGCCACCGCGATCTCCCGATTGTCGCCATGACCGCCTACGCCATGGCCGGGGACCGCGACAACAGCATCGCCGCCGGCATGAACGACCATATCACCAAGCCGATCGCGCCGGAGCAGTTGTTCCGCACGCTGATCCGCTGGATACCGCAGGCGCGCCTGGCCGAGCGCCGCGCTGTGGCCAGCGTCGCCATTCAGTCCGCGCCGCCGCCGGCAGGCCAGGCCGACGCCGGCGCGCCGCTGCCGTCGATTCCCGGCGTCGACTGGCAATTGGCATTGGAGAGTGTGGATCGGCAGCGCCCGCGCCTGGACAAACGCATACGCGGCTTCCTCGTTGAATACGGCCGCGCGGCCGCCGAGGTGCGCAAGGCCATCGCCAGCGGCAGCCATGATGCGCTGTACAACGTCACGCACAATCTCAAATCCACCGCCGCCTACATCGGCGCCTTCCATCTTGCCGCGCAAGCGCAAGCGCTGGAACAGGCACTGCGCAACGGCGACGGCGCCGCGCTCGCGGCACTGGCGGCCGAACTGGCCGACGGCCTGGACGTGGTGGTTGCCGGCCTGGCGCAACTGGGCGAATCGCCTGCGCCGCCGCGCTACCGCGATGGCGATGCCACGCTGCTGATCACCCGGCTGGAAGCCCATCTGCGCGCCGACGACGCGCGCGCCGAGGACGTGCTGGCGGAACTGCGCGCGCTGCCGCTGATCCAGCGCCACCCTGCGCAACTGGCCGCCATCCAGCGCGCCGTGGACGACATCGAATATCAGTCCGCGCTGGCGCCGCTGGCGGCGCTGGCGCGGACGCTGCACAACGAACTGGAAGAAAGCCCATGAACTTTACGGGAACCCAAAAGGTACTGGTGGCGGACGACGACATCGTGAATCGCCAGGTCTTGGCCGAGCTGCTCAAGCCGGAGCACACCGTGCTGCTGGCGAAGAACGGCGAACAGACGCTGGAACGCGCCGCGCGCCACCTGCCGGACCTGATCCTACTCGACGTGGTGATGCCGGATATGGACGGCTACGAGGTGCTACGCCGCCTGCGCGCCGACGCGCATACCGCGCACATCACCGTGATCTTCATTTCCGGGCTGGCGCGCCCCGAGGACGAAGCCAATGGCCTGAAGATGGGCGCGGCCGACTACATCTCCAAGCCGTTCAACGAAACGGTGGTGATGGCGCGCGTGGCGATGCACTTGCAGATGGTACGCCAGCGCCGCATGCTGGAGCATCTGGCGCACGTCGACGGCCTGACCGAACTGGCCAACCGCCGCCGTTTCGACGAGGTGTATGAGGCGGAATGGCAGCGCAGCCGCCGCAGCGGCCGGCCGCTGTCGCTGGCGCTGCTGGACATCGACGCCTTCAAGCAGTACAACGATCACTACGGCCACCCGGCCGGCGACCGCGCGCTGCGCGCCGTGGCCCGCACCGCCGCTTCGGGTCTGCGCCGTCCGGCCGACCTGGCCGCGCGCTACGGCGGCGAGGAGATGGTGCTGCTGCTGCCGGATACCGAAGCAGCCCAGGCGCAGCAAGTGGTCAGCTGCATCTGCGGCGCCATCGCCGAGTTGCGGATTCCGCACGAGGCCTCGTCGGTGGCCCCGGTGCTGACGGTGAGCGCCGGCGGCGCCACGCTCAACGCGGCGACGGCCGAAACCGGCAGCGAACTGTTTGCCGTCGCCGACCACCTGCTGTATCAGGCCAAGAAGGCTGGCCGCAACCGCGTCGAGTGGCGCCTCGGCGCCTGATCAAGGCGCGCCGCGTGCCGCCGGACCGATGTCGGCGCCAATGCGCAGCGTGGCGGCGATATTGCGGGCGGCGTTGCGCACATTGGCGGCGGCCGACGCCATCGCCTCCTCCACCGTGACGGGCCGGCTGACCGAACCGAAGGCCGCCACGATGCCGTGATCATGCACGGCCGCTGCGCCAGTCCCCAGCCCGCCGGCGATGGCAATCACCGGCTTGCCATGCCGTTGCGCCACGCGCGCCACGCCCACCGGCGTTTTGCCATGGATGGTCTGGCCGTCGATGCGGCCCTCGCCGGTGATGACCAGGTCCGCATCGGCCACCGCCGCGTCCAGGCCCACGGCCGCCGTGACGATCTCGCTGCCGGGCCGCAGCCGGCCGCCGAGGAACACCAGCATGGCCGCGCCGATGCCGCCGCCGGCGCCGGCGCCCGGCACCTCGGCCACCTGCTTGCCGGTGTCGCGCGCGATGATGCTGGCGTAGTGGCGCAAATTGTCGTCCAGCCGCGCCACCATCTCCGGCGTCGCGCCCTTCTGCGGACCGAAGATGGCGGAAGCGCCCTCCGGTCCCACCAGCGGGTTGCTGACGTCGCAGGCCACATCAAACACGCAGGCCGTGATGCGCGCATCGAGACCGGACAGGTCGATGCGGTCCAGCATATTCAGCGCGCCGCCGCCCGGCCCGAGATCGGTGCCGGTGGCGTCCAGCAGCCTGCCGCCCAGCGCCTGCAACATGCCGGCGCCGCCGTCATTGGTGGCGCTGCCGCCGATGCCGAGCACGAAACGCCGCGCGCCGGCGTCGAGCGCATTCAGGATCAACTGGCCGGTGCCAAAACTGGTGGTGCGCAGCGGATTGCGCTGCGACGGCAGCACTAGTTCCAGCCCGCTGGCGGCGGCCATTTCAATTACCGCCGTCTGGCCATCACCCATCAAACCGTAAAACGCGGACACCGGATCACCCAGCGGACCGGTGACGCGCAAGGCCACGCGCTTGCCGCCGCTGGCATCGATCATGGCCTGCACCGTGCCTTCGCCGCCGTCCGCCACCGGCAGCTTGCAATACTCGGCGTTGGGGAAGATTTCGCGGAAGCCGGCCTCGATCTCGTTGGCCACCGCCATCGCCGTCAGGCTCTCCTTGAACGAATCGGGCGCTATCACTATTTTCATACGCGGCTCTTAGCGGTTGACCAGCTTGGCGGGAATGCGCAGCACCAGAATGGCGCCCACCAGCAGCACACTGGACAGGATGTACAGCGCCACGTCGGTGCTGTTGGTCGCGTCCTTGATCCAGCCGACCAGGAAGGGGCTGACGAAACCGGCAATCTGGCCCAGCGAATTAATCAACGCCAGGCCGCCCGCCGCCGCCGCGCTGCCCAGGAAGGCCGCCGGCAGGGACCAGAACAGCGCCAGCGCGGTCAACGCGCCCATGGTCGCCATGCTCAAGCCGATCATCACGATCAGCGCATTGCTGGAGAAGTTCGCGGCCAGCATCAGGCCAATCAGGCCCATGACCATCGGCAGGTTGACGTGGAAGCGGCGTTCGCGGCGCTGGTCCGCCGAGCGGCCGGCCCATACCATGAACACGGCGGCCGCCAGATAAGGCACGGCGCTCAGCCAACCCACCGTCTGCGCGCTGTCGAAGCCCAGCGACTTGATGATCGACGGCAGCCAGAAGTTAATCGCGTACACGCCCATCTGGATGCAGAAGTAGATGACGCCCAGCGTCCACACGGCGCCGTTCTTCAGCACCGCGCCGAACGACTGGCCGACGGTGCTGACGGCGGCGCGCTCGCGCTCATCGGCCGACAACGCCGCCTGCATGGCGGACTTCTCGTCGGCGCTCAGCCACTTCGCCGATGCGATGCCGTCGTTCAGATAAAGGAACACGCCCACGCCCAACAGCACGGTCGGCAGGCCTTGCAGCAGGAACAGCCACTGCCAGCCGGCCAGGCCGCCCTGGCCGGCCGAGAAGTGCGACAGCATCCAGCCGGACAGCGGGCCGCCGATCAGGCCCGAAATCGGAATCGCCGACATGAACAACGCCATCACCTGGCCGCGCTTGCGCGTCGGGAACCAGTGCGTAAAGTACAGCACCATGCCGGGAAAGAAGCCGGCTTCCGCCACGCCGGTGAAGAAGCGCAGCACGTAGAACGACAGCGGCGACGACACGAACATGGTGCAGGCGGACAGCGCGCCCCACGCGATCATCATCACCGAAATCCAGCGTCGCGCGCCGATCTTGTGCAGGATGAGATTACTCGGCACGCCACTCAGCACATAGCCGATGAAGAAGATGCCGGCGCCCAGGCCATACACGGTATTGCTCAATTTGAGCGCATCGAGCATCTCCAGCTTGGCAAAGCCGACGTTCACGCGGTCCAGGTAATTGAACAGGTAGCAGATGAAGATAAAGGGGATCAGGTGCCAGCTGGCTTTTTTATAGGCGCCGTCGAGGATGGCGGGCGCCGGCCAGGCCTGGGCCGAAGTGGTGGAAGTACTCATGCGGGTCTCCGGTGTCTTTTAATGATAACGCGATTATCTGGAATCGATCACAAAAAAGCATTGGACCAATGCCCGAATCTGCCGGCCCGCCGCCCTCAATTCCTGTGCAAATGCACTAAAATGAGCAGCATGAACATCTTGAGCACCGCGCTGGCGCAGGACATCGTCACCCGTACCATGCGCATCATTCCGTACAACGTCAATGTGATGGACGCCAACGGCAGCATCATCGCCAGCGGCAATCCGGCCCGCATCGGCGAACTGCATGCCGGCGCGCTGCTGGCGCTGGCCAAGAAACTGACGGTGGAAATCGACGAGGCCAGCGCAAGGAACCTGCACGGCGCCCAGCCCGGCATCAATCTGCCGCTGACGGTGCACGGCCAATTGTGCGGTGCGGTAGGCCTGAGCGGCGCGCCCGACGACGTGCGCCAGTTCGGCGAACTGGTACGCCTGACCGCCGAGATGATCCTCGAACAGGCGCAGCTGGCCGGCGAACTGCAGCGCGACTCGCGCTACCGCGAAGCCTTCGTCCTGAACCTGATCAATGGCGACCACGCCAGCACAGCGGACCTGGACGCGTGGGCGCATCGCCTCGGCGTCAGCTTCGAGCGCCCGCACGCGGTCTATCTGCTGGAAGTGGCGGACGCCGACCTGCAGGCACTGCAACTGCGCCTGCAGGCGCGCGTGCCGTCCGCGCTGACCGCGGCGGCAGGCCCGCAGGAGCTGGTGATCCTTGACTTTGACGACATCCAGTCCCACGACCGGCAACTGCATGCACTGGGCGCCATCGTGCGCGACATCTGCCCGCAGCCGCACACGCTCACCATGGGCATTGCGCTGCGAGGCATCGCCGGCGTGGCGACGTCGTACCACAGCGCCAGAACCGCCGCCCGCATTGGCCGCCAGCGCCATCCGCGCCGTCACCAGCACAGTTACTACGATCACGCGCTGCCTGTACTGCTCTCCGGCCTGAACACTGGCTGGCAGGCGGCGCAGCTGCGCGCGCCGATCGAAAAGCTCGGCCGCAACAAGGATATGCTGCAACGCACACTGGAAGTCTGGTTTGCCCACGACGGCCATCCGGCTGCCACCGCCGAGGCGCTGCACATCCACCGCAACACGCTGGACTACCGCCTGCGCCGCATCGGCGAGATCACCGGCCTCGATCTGGCCCGCCTGGAAGACCGTTTTTTACTCTACATTTCCGTGCTCTTGTCCAGTGGCTGAAACTGAATGAATGCGGTTTATACACATAAAACAACAACTACGGAAATGCGTAAAACTTGCTGTATTATTCCCGCTTGCCCAAAAAGCAGCCCACAAGGCGGGCCTTGGGACACACCAAAACACAAAAAAGCACGGGAGCTATTTTGAGCATTTTTAGAACGAAGAATCTGGATGACATGATTGCCACCGCGCGCAAGCCGGGCGGATTGGCAAAGGTACTTGGTCCGTTCGACCTGATCTTGATGGGTATTGGCGCTATCGTCGGCACTGGCATCTTCGTGCTGACCGGTACTGGCGCCGTCACCGCCGGCCCGGCGCTGACGCTGTCTTTCGTGGTGGCTGCCATCGCCTGCTGTTTCGCCGCCTTGTGCTACGCTGAATTTGCCTCGACCGTGCCGGTGGCCGGCTCCATCTACACCTATTCCTATGCCACGCTGGGCGAACTGGCCGCGTGGATGATCGGCTGGGACCTGCTGCTGGAATACGGCCTGGCCACGTCCGCCGTGTCGGTCGGCTGGTCGGGCTACTTCCAGTCGCTGATGTCCGGCTTCGGCATCCATCTTCCGGTAGCGCTGACCGCCGCTCCCGGCGCCCTGCCCGGCGTGCACACGCTGATCAACCTGCCCGCGCTGGTGATCATGCTGGTGCTGACCGCGATGCTGAGCCTTGGCGTGCGCGAATCGGCGCGTCTGAACAACGTCATGGTGGTCATCAAGATCGGCGTGGTGCTGCTGTTTATCATCGTCGGCGCGCGTCACGTCACGCCGGCCAACTGGCAGCCGTTCATGCCGTTCGGCGTCAACGGCATGCTGAGCGCCTCGGCGCTGGTGTTCTTCGCCTTCATCGGTTTTGACGCGGTGACGTCGGCAGCGGAAGAGGTCAAGCGTCCGGAACGCGATCTGCCGATCGGCATCATCGGCTCGCTGGCCGGCTGCACGGTGCTGTACGTGATCGTGTCGGCCATCATGACTGGCATCGTGCCGTACAAGGAATTCCTCGGCATCGACCACCCGGTCACGCTGGCCCTGCAGCGCGCCGGCGAGAACTGGTTCGCCGGCTTCGTCGACCTGGGTGCGATCCTGGGCATGACCACCGTGATCCTGGTGATGGCTTACGGCCAGACCCGCATCATCTTCGCCATGTCGCGCGACGGCCTGCTGCCAAAGCGCCTGTCGTCGGTGCATCCGAAATATCAAACCCCGTTCTTCGCCACCTGGCTGGTGGGCATCGTATTCGGCCTGCTGGCCGCCGTGGTGCCGCTGAACGTGCTGAGTGAGCTGGTCAACATCGGCACGCTGGCCGCGTTCACGCTGGTGTCGGTGGCGGTGGTCATCCTGCGCAAGAAGCGCCCTGACCTGAAGCGCGCCTTCCGCTGCCCAGGCGTGCCGGTGGTGCCGGCACTGGCGGTGGTATTCTGCGTGACGCTGATGGCTTACCTGAGCTGGATCACCTGGGTCGCCTTCGGCATCTGGCTGGTCATCGGCCTGGTGATCTACTTCACCTACGCCCGCAAGAACTCGGCGCTGAACTGATCACACAGCCGGCGGTTGGCTCCCTTCCGGCCGCCGGCAACCTCACTTCAGATTCATCGTTTGCACCGACAGCAGCCTGCACTCCCCCGCCACCGTCACGTACGTGCGCATGAACTGATAGCGGTTGCTGCGCCAGGTCTGGCCGTCCGCATTCCACTGCTCGGTGGTACTAACGCCGCGCAGCACCACCGTATCGCCTTGCACGTGCGCATGCACGTCGCTGGTGACACGCGACTTGTACACCACCGGCCTCGCCAGCCGCGCCAACAACGACGCCCGCGTTTCGATCTGCGAGCCTAGCGTATGCACCCACACATAATCATCGGCCAGCAGCGTTTGCAGGAACGCCACATCGCCCACGCGTAACGCCTCCTCATACTGCGCATCGCGCGCGATCAGGGCATCGACGGGCAGGCACGGCGCGGCCGATACCGCCAGGGGCAGCGTGGCCGCCAGGGAGAACAGAAGTGTTTTCATGCCATCGAGTATAACGCCGCATCGTGCCCTACCCCACAGACTTGCCGAACAAACTCTCCTATTCTGCAAGCCATGATGAAAAAATACCGCAAGCAGCACTACGACGTCGCCAACATCCGCCGCCTGCTGGAGCCGGGGCCGGTAGTGCTGGTCAGTTCCGCCTGGGAGGGCAAAACCAACATCATGACCATGGGCTGGCACATGATGATCGGCTTTACGCCCGCGCTGTTCGGCTGCTATATCGACCCGAGCAACCATAGCTACGACATGGTCGTGAACAGCGGCCAATGCGTGATCAACCTGCCCACCGCCGACCTGCTGGAACAAGTCATCGGCATCGGTAACTGCAGCGGCGCGGACACCGATAAGTTCTCCCTGTTCGGCCTGACCGCCATGCCGGCCGAGCAAGTGGCGGCCCCGCTCATCGCCGAGTGTTACGCCAGCTTCGAATGCCGGCTGGCCGACGCCCATCCCAATCCCAACCATCCCTTGTTCGTATGGGAGGTGGTGCGCGCCCACGTCGCCGCCACGCCCAGGCTGCCGAAAACCCTGCACTACCGGGGCGATGGCGAATTCATGGTCTCCGGCCGCGAAATCGCCACGCTGGAGCGTTATCCCAACCAGCGCCGCTAGCGCCGCCACTACCGCCACAAGGGCTTGCGAGACGCCATGAACACCAACCACTGGTTCCTGCTCATCGGCCTGCTGATGCTGGCACGCGGCCTGGCCGCGACGACAATTTCGCGCTCGCCGTTCACTTCCGCCATCGTCTACCTGGCGGTGGGCATCCTGCTCGGCCCGAGCTGCCTCAATCTGTTCCGTTTTTCCCCGACCGAGGAATCCGGCCTGCTGGAAATGCTGGCCCAGATCGCGCTGCTGGTTTCCCTGTTTTCCGCCGGCGTCAAGATGCCGGTGCCGTTCACGCTGGCGCGCTGGAACGCGCCGCTGCGCCTGGCCTGGGTGTCCATGACGCTGACGGTGGCGCTGGTGGCGCTGTTCGCGTACTACGTGCTGCATCTGCCCGCCGGCGCCGCCGTGCTGCTGGGCGGCATACTGGCGCCGACCGATCCGGTGCTGGCCACCGACGTGCAGGTGCGCCACGCCGGCGACAAGGACGAGCTGCGTTTCAACCTGACCTGCGAAGCCGGCATGAACGACGGCAGCGCCTTCCCCTTCGTGCTGCTGGGCCTCGGCATGCTGCACATCGACGATGCCGGCGGCATCGCCAACGTCGCCCAGCACCATCTGCGCTGGCTGCTGGTGGACGTGCTCTGGGCCACGGTGGGCGCGGTGCTGGTCGGCGCGGCGGCCGGCGCCGGCCTGGCGCGCCTGGGCTGGCGCATGCGCGTGATCGAACCACGCCATGAAATCATGGACGACCTGGTGGCGCTGGGCCTGATCGCCATCGTCTTCAGCGTCGCAAGCCTGATCAAGGCGTCCGGCTTCCTGGCGGTGTTCTTCGCCGCCGTGGCGCTGCGCCAGACGGAATTGAAGCTGGCCGGCGCGCCCAAGGACCGCCAGGGCCTGCGCGAGCCGGAACTGGCCAAGTCGGAGGTGGCGCAGGCCAGCGACAACAAGGACGTGCCGATGGTGGTCAGCGCCGAGGCGCTGGTGTTCAAGGAGCACCTGGAGCGCCTGTCCGAGCTGACGCTGGTGCTGCTCCTGGGCGGCATGATCTCGCTGCGCGAACTGCCTTACGAAACCATCGGCGTGGCCGCCTTCCTGTTCGTGGTGGCGCGGCCGCTGGCGGTCTACGTGGGCCTGATGGGCAGCGGCACCGGCAAACGCATGCGCGCCCTCATCGGCTGGTTCGGCGTGCGCGGCATCGGCTCCATCTTCTACCTGGTGTTTGCGATGGAGGCCGGCCTGCCGCCCAAGCTGGCCACGCAGCTGACCGGCATCTCGCTCGGCGTGATCATGCTATCCATCGTCGTGCACGGCTTCAGTGTGAAGCCGCTGATCGACGACGCTAAATGATCGCAGCAGCGATGGCCATGCCCACTTCCGTGGTGCTGGCCGTGCCGCCCATGTCCGGCGTGCGCGGACCATCGACCAGGCAGCGCTCGATGGCGGCCACCATCGCATCGTGCGCCGCGCTGTGGCCGAGGAAGTCCAGCATCATCGCGCCACACCAGATCATGGCGATCGGGTTGGCGATGTTCTTGCCGTAGATGTCCGGCGCCGAGCCGTGCACCGGCTCAAACAGCGAAGGAAAACGCCGCTCCGGGTTCAGGTTGGCCGATGGCGCGATGCCGATGGTGCCGGCGCAGGCTGGCCCGAGGTCCGACAGGATGTCGCCAAACAGGTTGGACGCCACCACCACGTCAAAGCGCTCCGGCGACAGCACGAAGCGCGCCGCCAGAATGTCGATGTGATATTTATCGTGACGGACCTCCGGATAGCTGGCGCCCATCGCATCCACGCGCTCGTCCCAGTACGGCATGCTGATCGAAATGCCGTTGGACTTGGTGGCCGACGTCAGGTGCTTCTTTGGCCGCTTGCGCGCCAGCTCAAACGCAAACTTCAGCACCCGGTCCACGCCGGTGCGCGTAAAGATCGCCTCCTGCAGCACAAACTCGCGCTCCGTGCCGGCGAACATGCGGCCGCCGACGCTGGAATATTCGCCCTCGGTATTCTCACGTACGATGACCATGTCGATATCGCCAGGCTGCTTGTTCGCCAATGGACAAGGCACGCCTGGCAGCAGCCGCACCGGCCGCAGGTTGATGTACTGGTCGAACTGGCGGCGGAACTGCAGCAGCGATCCCCACAGCGACACGTGGTCCGGCACCGTCTCCGGCCAGCCGACGGCGCCGAAGAACAGCGCGTCGAAGCCCTGCAGTTGCGCCATCCAGTCGTCCGGCATCATCTTGCCGTGCTTCAGATAATAGTCGCAGCTCGGCCACTCGAAGCTGGTCCACTCGATGGCGATGCCGAAGCGCCTGGCCGCCGCTTCCACCGCGCGTATCCCTTCCGGCATCACCTCCTTGCCGATACCGTCGCCCGCGAGTACCGCGATTTTATGCACAGTCATTACCGCTCTCCCTCATGGAAAGCCCTAGCATAAACCGATTGCTGCCCGCTTGCTATCGCATCAATTTATCCGGCGTGAATGGCGTGGCGCGTTCGCGGCGCCCGGTGGCGTGATAAATGGCGTTGCTGATGGCCGCCGCCACGCCAACCAGGCCAATCTCGCCGACGCCCTTGGCGCCGATGCGGCTGACGATGCGGTCATCCTCGTGCACGAAGATCACGTCGATGTCATGAATGTCCGCATTGACGGAGACATGGTATTCCCCCAGGTTGTGGTTCATGAATCGGCCCAGGCGGTGATCGCAGAACGTCTCCTCGTGCAGCGCCTGGCCGATGCCCCACACCACGCCGCCGATGATCTGGCTGCGTGCGGTCTTGGCGTTGATGATGCGCCCCGCCGCGATGGCGCTGACCACGCGCGTCACCCGCACCGTGCCGAATTCGGGATCCACGCGCACCTCGCAAAACACCGCCGAATGGGTCGAGCGCTGGTATTTCATCTGCTTGAGCATATTCGGCAGCATCAGGTACTTTTCTTCCAGGCGCTGCTCGCCGCTGCCGGCCACGATGTCCGTGATCGCCACCGCCACAGCCGGCTGGGAAGCCAGCCGCACCGCGCCACCCGAGAACTGGACGTCGGCAAGCCGCGCCTTCCCCAGGGGCGATGACGGCATCTGCTTCGCCAGCTTCAGGAGTTTTTTCTGCAGCTTCTCGCACACGCCTTGCACCGCCGAACCGACCGTGGCCACGTGCGACGAGCCGCCTTCGATGGGCGCCACCGGCAGCGTGGAGTCGCCCAGCTGGAAGCGCACCTTCTCCAGCGGCAGGCCCAAAGCATCGGCGGCGATGATGCACATCGCCGTGTACGTGCCGGTGCCGATATCGGTGGCGGCGCTGCTCACCACCAGTGAGCCATCCGCATGCAACACGGCGCTGGCGCGTGCAAACATCTGCATGGCGTCCCATACGCCGGTGGCCATGCCCCAGCCGATCAGCTCCCGCCCTTCGCGCATGGTGCCCGGGGCCAGTGGGCGCTTGTCCCAGCCGAAGCGCGCCGCGCCTTGCTCGTAGCAGGCGCGCAGCTCCTTGGTGGAATACGGCAGGCCACGCGCCGGATCCATCTCCGCGTAATTTTTCAGGCGCAGCGCCAAGGGATCCATGTTCAGCGCATACGACAGTTCGTCCATCGCCACTTCCAGCGCATACACGCCGTGGGCGGCGCCTGGCGCGCGCATGTCTATCGGGCTGGCATGGTCCAGATCCACCAGATGGTAGCCCAGCCGCACATGCTCGCACGCATACAGCTCGCCGGACCAGTTGACCACCACTTCCACATAGTCTTCCATGCGCGAGGTTTCGGCCACCGCCTCATGGATAATCGAAGTCAGCGTGCCATCCGCCTCGGCGGACAGCCGCACCCGTTGCACGGTTTCCGGCCGGTGGCCAAACGTGAACATCTGCTGGCGCGTCAGCACCACCCGCACCGAGCGCTCCAGCTTCAGCGCGGCCATCACCGCCAGCGGCAACTGGTATTGCGGCCGCAGTCCCGAACCGAATGCGCCGCCCACGTAAGGATTGCGCACCGTGACCTTGTCCTTGCCCAGCCCGAAAACGTGCGACACGTACCAACGGCTGTTTTGCGAACTTTGCGTCTTGTCGTAGATGGTCAGGTGGCCGTCGGCATCGCGGATCACCGTGCTGGCGAACATTTCGAGCGGATTGTGGTGTTCAACGCCGCTGTAATACTCGCCTTCGATGCGGATGGCCGCCTTCTCCCATACCTCGTCCGCATGGCCCTTGGGGTCGGGCGGCGGCGTGTAGCCGGCCTTCATGCGGCTGGGCGTGTACGAGCGTTCGCGGTTTTCCGTCAGCGACGTCGCATGCGGTTCCGCCTCGTAAGCCACCTCCACCAGCCGCGCCGCGTAGCGCGCCGCTTCGAAGGTCTCGGCCACCACCAGCGCCACCGGTTGGCCGCTGTAGGCGACCTTGTCGTCGTACAGCGGCCGGAATGGCGAGCCGCCGGGCGCCGTCATGTCCTTGTAGAAGATGTCGAAGGAGCGGATGCGCGGCCGGTTCAGGTGCGTGATCACCTCCACCACGCCGGCCACCGCCAGCGCCGCGTCGGCGCGGATGGCCGTGATGCGGCCGCGCGGAATGGTGCCGCTGACCACCACGCCGTACAGCAGCCGGTCGGCGGGATGCTCGGCCGCATAACGCGCCTGCCCGGTGACCTTGTCACGGCCATCCACGCGCGAGACCGGCATGCCGATGGTGACGGCGCCCGTTCCCTCATCCGCGGCGGGTGTGCGGAGTGCTTCAATCAGCTCTGTCACGTTCGCTCCTTGTGTTGTCATGGGTTGCCGCCGCA
This sequence comes from Duganella sp. 1224, assembly GCF_013408245.1. Classification (GTDB taxonomy): domain Bacteria; phylum Pseudomonadota; class Gammaproteobacteria; order Burkholderiales; family Burkholderiaceae_D; genus Rugamonas. The sequence goes on along the minus strand of NZ_JACBYS010000001.1, from coordinate 1,271,079 downwards.
GCCTGTTCCAGGGCGCGTGCCACGGCGCGCCGGGCCAGCGGAATCTTGAAGTCGTTCTCGCCTTGGCCGCGTGCGCCGGACAGCAGCAGCTCCGCAGCCTCGGCAAAATGCGCGGCGTCGGCGGGCTGCCCGACCAGCAGGGCTTCCGCCGCCGCTACGCGCCACGGCTTGTGGGCCACGCCGCCCAGCGCCAGGCGCGCCTCGCGCACCATGCCATCGTCGCCGATATCCAGCGCCGCCGCCACCGACACCAGCGCAAACGCGTACGACGCGCGGTCGCGGATTTTCAGGTAGGCGAAATGCGCTGCGAACTGCGCCGCCGGCGGCAATTCGATCTGGGTAATCAGCTCGCCGGGCGCCAGCGTGGTGTCCAGTTCCGGGCGGTCATCCGGCAGGCGATGGAAATCCGCGAACGGTATCTGCCTTTCGCCCGCCACCGAACGCACATGCACGACGGCGTCCAGCGCCGCCAGCGCCACGCACATATCGGAAGGATGCACCGCGATGCATTGCGGGCTGGCGCCAAGTACGGCATGTTGCCGCGTCAGGCCGCCGATCGCCGCGCAACCACTGCCCGGCAGCCGCTTGTTGCAGGGCGTGGCCACGTCGTAAAAATAATGACATCGCGTGCGCTGCAGCAGGTTGCCGCCGTTGCTGGCCATGTTGCGGATCTGCGGCGACGCGCCGGCCAGAATCGCGGCGGTCAGCAGCGGATACTGCGCGCGCACCAGCGGATGGTAGGCGGTGTCCGCGTTGCGCGCGGTGGCGCCGAGCAGCAGGCCGCCCGCCGCCGTGGGCGCGATCGCGTCCGCCGGCAAGCCATTGATGTCGACCAGCGCCGCCGGCCGCATCACGAATTCCTTCATCAGGTCGATCAGATTGGTGCCGCCGGCGATGAAGCGCGCACCGCCAGCGGCATGCGCCAGTGCCTGGTCGGCATCGGCAGCGCGGAAATAGGTAATCGGATTCATGCCGGCACCGTGCCAGGCAGGTACGGACGATCCGGATCGTCCTCGCGCTCGGGCAGGCCCATGACCTCGGTCACCGCCGCCACAATGCCGGGATAGGCGCCGCAGCGGCAGATGTTCCCGCTCATCAGCTCACGCACCTCGGCCACCGTGCGCGCCTGCCCTTCGTTCATCAGCCCGACGGCGGAGCACAACTGGCCCGGCGTGCAGTAACCGCACTGGAAGGCGTCATGTTCGATGAAGGCCTGCTGCAGCGGGTGCAGCCGCGCGCCATCGGCCAAACCTTCGACCGTGGTGACCTGCTGCCCATCCTGCATGACGGCCAGCGTCAGGCAGGCGTTGATGCGCTTGCCGCCCACCAGCACCGTGCAGGCGCCGCACTGGCCATGGTCGCAGCCTTTCTTGGTACCCGTCAGACCCGCGCGTTCGCGCAGCAGATCCAGCAACGATACCCACGCTTCCACCTCGAACTGCCGGGACTCGCCGTTGATCTCCAGGCGAACAGGATATGTGGTCATTGGTTTCCTTCCTCGTTTTTCAGGACGCCGCGCACGTTGGTCACCATCAGGCAGAGCTGCAGTGCGATCAGGGCCCAGGCTTCGTCATGCCAGCCCCACGCGATCCACAACCCGTTGCTGACCAAAAAAGTGATGAAGCCGGCCTTGCGCCGCCATGGCTGGCGCGAGCCGACCATCAGCCCCGCCGCCACGGTCACCGCCATGGCCGGCCATTGCAGCAGATCGATCCAGTCACCCATCGATGCATGTTCCCCGTTGATCGTGAAGTGCCAGCATGGCTGATCGGCTGCCGTCGGTATGTGCGGCAGCACACGGCCACCGGATGCGGTATGGATGAGTGAGCGGACTAACAGACAACGACAACGGGCGCGACAGATGATTGTCTAAACAATCAGGACATTGGCATGAAAATCGACCGTCTCCCCTATGCGTCCGCGCACACGCTGGGCCACGCGTTGGCACAGCTGGATACGCGCCTGCCGCCCGGCGAGCAGCTGGCGCAATTGATCGCCGCCGGACAGGACCAGCTGCCGCAGCCGGGCGGCGGCGCCACGCTGCAGCGCTGGCAATGCCTGGCGCTGGCCGCGCATCATGATCTGAGCCTGGCCAAGCTGTACGAGGGCCACACCGACGCGCTGGCCATTCTGGCAGAGCTGAACGGGCCGTCGCGTCCGGGCGCGGCGTGGGGCGTGTGGTGCGCCGAATCGCCGGAGGCGGCGGTGGTGCTGCGGCGCGACAGCGTGGGGCAGTATGTCATTTCGGGACGCAAGCAGTGGTGCTCCGGCGCGACGGCGTTGAGCCATGCCCTGGTCAGCTGCCACGACGCCTACGGCGAGCGGGCGCTGGTGGCGGTGGCCTTGCGCGATCGCGGCGTCACCATCACCGATGAGGGCTGGCACGCGGTCGGCATGGCGGCCACCGCCAGCGTCGACGTACTGTTTGACGAGGCGCCGGCCATTCCGGTCGGGCAGCCGGGCGAGTATCTGAGCCGCGCCGGATTCTGGTATGGCGGCGCCGGGATTGCCGCCTGCTGGTACGGCGCGGCGCAGGCGCTGGCCGAGTATCTGTTCGGCGCGGCCCGCGCGCAAACCAAGCCGGACCCGCACCGGTTGGCCCATCTCGGCGAAGTGGACGTGGCGCTCGCCTCGGCGGCCACGCTGCTGCGCGCCAGCGCGTCCGCCATCGACCGCGCACCGGGCGCGTACGCGGGCCGCACGGCGATGCGCGCACGGCTGGCGGTGGAAGCGGCGGCCAGCGACGTGCTGCGCCACGCCACCCGCGCGCTGGGCGCCGCGCCGCTGTGCCGCAACGCCCGTTTTGCCAAGCTGGCGGCCGATTTGCCGGTATTCCTGCGCCAGAGCCACGCGGAGCGCGACCTCGCCACGCTCGGCGGACTGCTCACACAACTGGAGGACGCACCATGGGCATTGTGAGCGCACCGCAAGCGCACCCGCAAGCGCGCCACGCCGCCGGACATGGCCTGGCATACGGCGTCGCCGCCCAAGCCGACCGGCCCCTGGTGCGCAATGTCGGTGCCGCCGTGAGCGATGCCAGCCAACGTCAGATCGCCGGACGGGGCACGCCGGACGCCGACTGGCAAGCCTGGCCCGGCCTGGCCGCGCTGCCGCCAGTCACGGCCGCTGAACTGGCACCACGCGGCCGCGCCATCATCGTGGCGCCGCACCCGGACGACGAAGTGCTGGCCTGCGGCGGCCTGCTGCAACTGCTGCACGCCCAAGGCACGCGCACGGTCCTGCTGGCCGTCACCGACGGCACCGCCAGCCATCCCGGTTCAGATCTGCTGACGCCCGCCGCCCTGGCGCGCCTGCGGCCGCAGGAGACCATCGCCGCCATGCAGACGCTGGGGCTCAACCACAGCACTGCGCCGCAGATCATGCGCGCCCGCCTGCCGGACGGCCAGGTCAGCACCCACCTCGATCAATTGCACACCCTGTTGCTGCAACTGCTGCGGCCTGACGACACCGTCTTTGTCACCTGGCGCCAAGACGGCCACCCGGACCACGAAGCCTGCGGCCTGGCCGCGGCGCTGGCCGCCCGCACGTGTCGCGCCAGGCTGGTCGAAATGCCGGTCTGGAGCTGGCACTGGGCCGCGCCGGGCGACCCGCGCCTGCCATGGCAGCGCGCTTGCCGCCTGCCGCTGGACGACGACACCCTGCGCCGCAAGCAGCAAGCCGTCCAGTGCTTCCAGACCCAGCTCCACGACGACCCGACCACCGGCCACACCGCCATCCTGCCGCCCCACGTGCTGGCGCGCCTGCTCCACCCCTACGAAATCTACTTCACATGAACGCCCACTTCCAGCAGCTCTACGAGAAAAACGACGACCCATGGCAGGTACGCCAGCGCTGGTACGAACAGCGCAAACGCGCCCTGCTGCTGGCCAGCCTGCCCGCGCCGCACTTCCGCCACGCCTTCGAACCGGCCTGCGGCAACGGCGAGCTGACCACCTCGCTGGCGCGCCGCGCCGACACCGTTACCGCCAGCGACGTGTCGCCGGCCGCCGTGCAACTGACCCGCGACCGCGTCGCCGGCCTGGGGCCAGGCCGCGTACACGTCAGCTGCCAGCGCGTGCCGCAGGACTGGCCCGTCGGCGCCGCCTTCGACCTGATCGTCATCAGCGAGATGGCCTACTATCTCAACGCCGACGATCTGGAACAGATGCGCCAGCGCTGCATCGACACGCTGGCCCTCAGCGGCGCGCTGGTGCTGTGCCACTGGCGCCGCCCCTTCCATGACCGCATGCAAAGCGCGGATACCATCCACGCCGCCTTCACAGCCAGCCCACAACTGCACCACCTCAGCCGCCACGAAGAAGAGGACTTCCTGCTGGACGTGTGGTCGCGCGATCCGCGCTCGGTGGCCCAACGGGAAGGAATCGCAAAATGATCGGCATCGTCATCCCTGCCCACAACGAAGAACGCTACCTCGACGCCTGCCTGCGCGCCGCCCGCGCCGCCGCCGCCGACCCGGCGCTGCATGGCGAAGCGGTGCGCATCACGGTCGCGCTGGACAGCTGTACCGACAATTCGCGCGCCATTGTCGAGCGCCACGCCACCGAGTCGGGGCCGCGCTGCCTCATCGACCACGTGTCCGTGGACGCCCGCAACGTCGGCATCACCCGCGCTGCCGGGGCGCGCCACATGCTGCACCACGGCGCCCGCTGGCTGGCCTTCACCGACGCCGACACCGAAGTGGCGCCCAACTGGCTCGCCGAACAGTTGCGGCTCAATGTGGACGTGGTGTGCGGCACTGTAGCGGTACACGACTGGTCGCCGCACCGGGACAACGCCGACCTGCTGCGCAACCACTTCCATAACAGTTACACCGACGCCGACGGCCACCGTCACATCCACGGCGCCAACCTCGGCGTGGCGGCCGACGCCTACCTGCGCGCCGGCGGCTTTGCCCCGCTGGCTTGCAGCGAGGACGTGGCGCTGGTGACCGCGCTGGAGCGCACCGGCGCCCGTTTTGCCTGGAGCGCGGCGCCACGCGTGACCACCAGCGCCCGGCGCGACGCCAAGGCGCGCGGCGGTTTTGGCGATACGCTGCTACGCTATGTCGAAACTGCCCGCGCCGCTTCGGCGGCCGGCATGTGACGCGCCCGGCCCAACATACCGTACCACTACAGATCAGGACGTAGCCAGCCACCGCCGCCACGCAGCCCCGGCAACCATGCCGCCACCAGCAGCACCAGCCACACAACTGCAGGCCGACGGCGGCCGCAAAGGAGTCCCCATGGCGCCACCTGTGATGTCCACACCGCGCGACCCCGCCACCACCGGCGCCAACGGCGAGCGCAGCGTGGCCGTGCGCCGCGACGGTCCATGGTGGCGGCGCTTCCTCAGCTTTATCGGCCCCGGCTACCTGGTGGCGGTCGGCTACATGGACCCCGGCAACTGGGCCACCGACCTCGGCGGCGGCGCCGCCTACGGCTATGCGCTGCTGTGGATCATCGGCCTGTCCAGTTGCATGGCAATGCTGCTGCAGATCCTGTCGGCGCGGCTGGGCATCGTGGCGCAGGCCGATCTGGCGCAGCTGTGCCGCCGGCACGCGTCGCGCCGCTCGGCGGTGGCGCAATGGCTGCTGTGCGAAATCGCCATCTGCGCCTGCGACCTGGCGGAAGTCATCGGCACCGCCATCGCCCTCAAGCTGCTGTTCGGCATCCCGCTGACCTACGGCGTGGTGCTGACCGCGCTCGACGTCTTCGCCATCCTGTGGCTGCAGCAGCGCGGCTTCCGCTATCTGGAAGCCTTCATCATGGCGCTGCTGGGCGTGATCTTCGTATGCTTCGCCATCAACCTGGCGCTGGCCGAACCGGCGTGGCGGGCGGTGGCCGCGGGCTTCATTCCGTCGACCGAGACGGTGACCGATCCGGGCATGCTGTACCTTGCCATCGGCATCATCGGCGCCACCGTCATGCCGCACAACCTGTACCTGCACTCGTCCACGGTACAGACGCGCCGCTTCAGCACCAGCGACAACGGCAAGCGCAAGGCCCTGGCCTTCGCCGCGGCCGACGTGGTGGTGGCGCTCGGCCTGGCCTTCCTGGTCAACGCCGCCATCCTGATTACCTCGGCGGCCGTGTTCCACACCAGCGGCCACGCCGACATCGCCGACCTGGAACAAGCCTACAAGCTGCTCGGCCCGCTGACCGGCACCGCGCTGGCCAGCATCCTGTTTGGCGTGGCGCTGCTGGCGGCCGGTCTGAGCTCATCGGTGACAGCCACGCTGGCCGGGCAGATCGTCATGGAGGGCTTTGTCCAGATTAAACTGCCGCCGTGGGCGCGGCGCCTGATCACCCGCTCGGTGGCGATCGTGCCGGCGCTGTTTGTCACCATTGTCTACGGCGACCACGGCGTCACCAGCCTGCTGATCCTGAGCCAGGTCATCCTCAGCCTGCAACTGCCGTTTGCCATGTGGCCGCTGATCCGCTACACCAGCACGCCGGCCATCATGGGCCGCTTCGCCACGCCGCGCCCGGTGGCCTGGCTGGCCTGGACCATGATGGCCGTCATCGTCAGCCTGAACGGCGTTCTGCTATCGCGGCTGTAGCGCCGCGTCAACCGGCCAGCGCAATCATTTATCCGGGCAAATTTGATCCAGATCATAAAAATTGTCGATGAGCTTTGATAGCCTGATGACGGTCATCACAAGGAGCTCATCATGTCGTACAAAAACATCCTGGTCCACGCCGACCTGTCGCCCCACGCCGCGCACCGCTACGCGCTGGCCAGCCAGCTCGCCTTCCTCCACGACGCCCACCTGGTCGGCGCCGCCTTCACCGGCCTGGCGGTGGAGGTCTACCGTAACGCCGCCTTCGCCTACGGCGGGGTCATGCTGGCGGCCGAAGACGTCCAACGCGTCAAGGACCACGCCGGGCAGGCGCTGGCCGCCTTCGTCGCCGCCGCCGGCGGCACCGGCGCCAGCTACGAACGCCGCCTCAGCGATGACGACGCCGAAACCGGCCTGGTGCTGCAGGCACGCTACGCCGACCTGCTGGTGGTCAGCCAGAGCGATCCGGCGCTGAACGGGCCGGACTGGCTGCGCAGCCTGCCCGAGCATCTGGCCCTGCACAGCGGCCGTCCGGTGCTGCTGGTGCCATACGCCGGCCGCCACGCGCGCATCGATCAGCACGCGCTGGTGGCCTGGGACGGCAGCCGCGCCGCCACCCGCGCCGTCACCGACGCGCTGCCGCTGCTGCGCCGCAGCCAGCGCGTGACGCTGGCGGTGTTCAACCCCGACCACCAGGGCACGCACGGCGAACAGCCGGGCGCCGACATCGCCCTCTACCTGGCGCGCCACGGCGTGCGCGTGGAAGTATCGCAGCAACGCACGCCGGCCGGGCTGGACATTGGCAACGCCCTGCTGTCGCTGGCCGCCGACTGCGGCGCCGACCTGCTGGTGATGGGCGCTTACGGCCACCAGCGCTGGCGCGAGATCGTGCTGGGCGGCGTCACCCGCCGCGTGCTGCAATCGATGACGCTGCCCGTGCTGATGGCGCACTGATCGGAGCGGTTTCATGCGTTTGGATAGTTACCGCAGCAATTGCGACCGCTGCATCCACCTGCCGCTGTGCGAGGGCACGGCCGACGCCGACCAGATCGCCGGCCATCGCCTGCGCGTGCGCCGGCACGACAGCCTGTACCGCATGGGCGAATCGCCGGGCAACCGCCTGTACAGCATCCGCTCGGGCAGCTTCAAGCTGCTGATGACGCGGCCCGGCGGCGAGCAACAGGTGATTGGCTTCGCCATGGCGCCGGAGTTCCTCGGCCTGAACACGCTGGGCGCCGCCGGCCACAGCGCCTCGGCGGTGGCGCTGGAGGACAGCGAGGTGTGCGTCATCGACTGGGACCGCCAGGCTTTCCGGGGCCGCCGCCAGCCCATGCAACGGGCCGGCCTGCATACGCTGCTGGCCGGCGAAATCCGCCGCGCCCAGCGCGCCACGCTGCTGCTGCACCACACCCATTCGCGCCAGCGGATGGCCGACCTGATGTTGAGTTTATCGAATGCGCACCGCAGCAACGGCTACTCGCCGGTGCGCTTCCGCCTGCCGATGTCGCGCTGCGATATCGCCAGCTACATCGGCGTCAGCGCGGAGTGCGTCAGCCGGCTGCTGGACCAGTTCCGCCGCCAGGGCATGGTGGCCTTGCAGCGGCGCGAGCTGACGCTGCTCGATCCGGACGCGTTGCGCCGCGCGGCCGCTGGCGTGGAAGGCTGATCATGGCGCACCGAACTTGGCGGGCGACGCCGGCGTTGGCGGATGGCATGCGCCGCTGCCACGACTGCCCGCTCAACCTCCTGTGCCAGGACGATGCCGCGCCGGCCGGCGACGGCGGCGATGCCTGCCTGCGCCAGCGTTGTGTGCATCTGCGCAGCGGCGAGCACCTGTTCCGCGTGTCGGACGAGGTGGACCATTATCTGCACATCATCCGCAGCGGCGATATCAAGCTGTATCAGCATGGGCGGGATGGCGGCCAGCACATCATCGAGTTTCTCGGCGCCGGCGCGTGGGTGGGATTGGAGTCGCTGGACGAGCACCAGCGTCACGCCGGCGCCGTGGCGCTCACCGATTGCGAGATCGCCAGCGTGCCGTATGCGATGCTGATCGCGCTGCTGGACCGCCAGCCGCGCAGCGCCGAGGCGTTCGGGCAGCTGCTCAGCGCGACCATCGCCCGGCACCAGCAGCACGCGGCGATGTTGCGCAGCACCTCGGCGGTACAACGGGTGGCGCAGTTTCTGCTGGCGCGGCTGGCGCAGGCGCATGGGATGGCGCGCGCGACGCTGCCGATGTCACGGCAGGATATTGCGGATTACCTGGGGTTGACGTCGTCCACGGTCAGCCGCTGCCTCAGCGCGCTGCGACGGCGCGGCTGGCTGGCGATGGGGCAGCGCGCCTTCACGCTGCCGGGCCTGCACAATGTGGAACAAGTCGCCGCCGGCGCGCCCCTGGCTTTGGATGGTTGATTGAGTGACGCCGTCCGCCCCAAAAGGACGGGGTCTGACCCCTGTGCCCCGCCGTGCGGGGTGAACGGCTCCAGCACCCTGATTTGCCGTATAGTGTGGGCTGCCACTCATTGTCGAGAAAAGTTCATGGATCTGCATTACCTCAGCCCCCTGTTTGCGCCCAAATCCATCGTCGTCTTCGCCGGTCCGCCGGACCAGCCGGAGCGCCAGACCGCCTACGGCCGCAGCCTCTGCGCCCAACTGCGCGACGGCGGCTACGACGGCACCCTGACCTTCCTCGACGTCAGCATGACCGGCACCCTGGCCGACCTGGTGCAGTCGCGCGCCGACCTGGCGCTGATCGCGCTGCCACACGATGAACTGGCGTTCGCGCTGGAGGTGGCCGGCCGCATTCAATGCAAGTCGGCGCTGATCGTCTCGTCCAGCGTGGCGCCCGAACTGGCGGCCGAGCTGCACGCCATCGCCCGCAAGCACGGCCTGCATCTGCTCGGCCCCAACAGCCTTGGTTTCCAGCGCCCGCGCCTCAGGCTCAACGCCGGCGTGGCCGGCAAGCTGGCGCAAAGCGGCAGCCTGGCCCTGATCTCGCAATCCGGCGCGCTAACGTCGGCGATCCTGGACTGGGCCGGCATCAACTCGGTCGGCCTGTCGGCCGTGGTGTCGCTCGGCCCCAACACGGCGGTCGACCTGGCACAGACGCTGGATTTCCTCGCCACCGATCCGGCCACCGAGAGCATCGTCATCTACATGGAAGGCATCACCGACGCCCGCCGCTTCCTGTCGGCGCTGCGCGGCACCGCCAACACCAAGCCGGTGGTCATCATCAAGTCCGGCAACGCGGCGGCGGCCTCGCGCGCGGCGGCCACCCACTCGGGCATGCTGATCGGCAGCGACGAGGTGTTTGACGCGGCCCTGCGGCGTACCGGCGCGGTGCGCGTCAACACCTTCGTGCAGCTGTTCTCGGCCGCCAAGTGCCTGGCTTCGCGCTACCGCCCGGTCGGCCCGCGGCTGGCGGTGATCAGCAATGGCGGCGGTCCCGGCGTGCTGGCGGCCGACTGGCTCGGCCAGCTCGGCCTGCAACTGGGCCGCCCGGGCGCCGACGCCGCCAAGGCGCTGGCACCGCAACTGCCGGTGCACGCCACGCTGACCGACCTGCTCGATCTGTCGGAAGAAGCCGGCCCTGAGCACTACGCAGCCGCCATCCGCGCCTGCGCACAGGACGCCAATGTCGACGGCCTGCTGGTGATCTACTCGCCCAAGCTGGACGGCGATCCGACCGCCATCGCCCACAGCGTGGCGGCCGCCGCCAAGGGGCTGGGCAAGCCGCTGCTGGCCTGCTGGATGGGCGATGAGCGCGTGGCGCCCGGACGCAAGGTGATCGGCCAGGCCGGCCTGGCCACCTTCCGCACGCCGGAGGCGGCGGTCGATGGCTTTGGCAACATCGCCGCCTTCTACCAGAACCAGCAACTGCTGCAACAGACGCCGCCGCCACTGTCGCAACTGGCCAAGCCAGACCTGGAGGGCGCGCGCCGGCTGGTCGAGAGCGTGCTGGCCGAGCGCCGCAGCGTGCTGACCGAGATGGAATCCAAGGCCCTGCTGGCCGCCTTCCACATCCCGATCACGCCGACCATGCCGGCGCGCAGCGCGGCCGAGGCGCAGCTGATCGCCGCGCAGCTGGGCTACCCGGTCGCGCTGAAGATCGATTCGCCCGACATCGCCCACAAATCCGAGGTACAGGGCGTGGTGCTGAACCTGGGCGATGCCGCCGCGCTGGGCGCCGCCTACGGCGACATGCTGGCCAATGTGCGCCGCCTGCAACCGGAGGCGCGCATCAACGGCGTGACCGTGCAGCGCATGGCCGGCAAACGTGATGGCCGCGAGTTGTATATTGGCGTCGCCAGCGATCCGTTGTTTGGGCCGGTGATCGGCTTTGGCGCCGGCGGCACCATGGTCGAGTTGCTGAATGACCGCGCGGTCGAGCTGCCGCCGTTGAATCCCTTCCTGGCACAGCGCCTGATCGACCGCGCGCGGGTTTCCGCCACGCTGGGCGAATGGCGCGGCGCGCCGGGGGTCGATCACCAGGCCATCGAGCATATTCTGTTAAGGGTGTCGGAGATGGTGTGCGAGTTGCCGCAGTTGCGTGAGCTGGACATCAACCCGCTGATCGTCGACCAATTCGGCGTGCTGGCGGTGGATGCGCGCGTGGTGGTGGGCGTGGCGCCGCCGTCGGCGCAGCGGTATGACCAGTTGGCGATCATGCCGTATCCGTCCAGCTACGCGCGCGAGTGGCCGATGCGCGGCGGCGGCCAGTACACGCTGCGCCCGGTGCAGCCGACCGATGCGGAGATGCTGCAGGCGCTGGTGCGCGGGCTGTCGGACCAGTCGCGCTACAACCGGTTTGCATCGTCGCTGCGCGAGCTGTCGGCGCAGATGCTGGCGCGCTACACCTTGATCGATTACGACCGCGAGATGGCGCTGGTGGCGGTGCTGACCACGCGCACGGCGGATGATGACGGCAGTTTTACCGAGACGGAGCAGATCATCGGCGTGTCGCGCTATATTGCCAATCCGGATCGCAGCAGTTGCGAGTTCTCGCTGCTGGTGGATGACAAGTTCAGTGGCCAGGGTTTGGGCACGCGGCTGATGCTGGAGATTATGGATGTGGCGCGCGACAAGGGCTTGAGCGAGATGGTCGGGCTGGTGCTGCGCAAGAACCGCGGCATGCTGCGGCTGATGAGCAGTCTGGAATTCCAGATTCGTCCTTATGAGGATGATCCGGAATTCCAGTTGTGTACCAAGCAGCTGTAAACCCGCACGGCCTGGTGGGGTCTGACCCCGCCGGGGTCAGACCCCTAAGTGGTGGTGCTGGCGTCGTGGCTAAAGCGCGCGGGTTGGATCGTGCGGCGGCCGCCGGCCTGGCTAGCTTTTACCCCTTCTTTGCCGTTGGGGTGCTCATCTTCCACGCCGCCAGCAGCGCGCCGCCGGCCAGCAGCGACCACGTCAGCGGCTTGCCGCGCGTGGTCAGCCACGTGTAGGGCGAGCGCTCGAACACCTTGCCACGCCCGCCCTGCCGCTGCTGCAATTCCTGCCCGTTCGGCTGATACAGCGCGTCGCTGCGGTCCGGCGCCGATGGCTGCGGTTTTTGCTGCTGACTGAACATCAGCAGATTCATCACCTTGTCCAGCATGCGCGGCATGGTGTGGCCTTCCATCGCAAAGATCTTGGAAGCGCCGCCGGCGAAAATATCGCGCTGCGGATGCTCGGCCGCGTACAGAATCGCGTCCGCCACCACCTCCGGCGCATACAGCGGCGCCGGCAGCTCCGGCTCGTTCTTCATGTAGTTGCGCGCGTGGCTGGTGAACAGCGTATCGATGCCGGCCGGCTTGATCAGCGTGACCGAGATCGGCACACCATCCTTTTCAATCTCCATGCGCAACGAATCCGTGTACCCCTTCACCGCATGCTTGGAGGCCGAATACATGCCCTGCAGCGGCACCGACACCTCGGACAACTCGCTGCCCAGGTTGATGATGGCGCCGCCCTTGTCCTTCATCAGCTCCAGCGCCGTCAGCGAGCCGTGCACCACGCCCCAGAAATTGGTCTGGAACAGCTGCCGCTGGTCCTCCAGCGGCACCTCCCGGTGCCGGCCATAGATCGACACGCCGGCATTGTTCACCCACGTATCGATGCGGCCGAAGCGCTCGACGGCGGCGCGGCCCAGCGCGGTCACCTCGTCACGCGAACCGACGTCGGTCGGCACCGCCAGCGCCTCGCGGCCCTGCCCGCGCAACTCGGCAACCAGCTGATCGAGCGCGTTGCTGTCGCGCGCCGCCAGCACCAGCCTGGCGCCCTTTTCCGCCGCCATGCGCGCGGTGGTCAGGCCGATGCCGCTGGTGGCGCCGGTAATCACCATCACCTGCTGGTCGAGTTTCTTTAATCGTATAGCCATCACGTCCTCCTTGCGCTGAAACGACCAGTGTCTGCCCGCCCGCCGGGCCACTCTGTACGGCCGCACACGGAGCGCGTCAACATTTCCTTGATCTCGGACATTTTTTTGCGGCCGCGTGCAGGCTAGACTGGCGGTTGCGCGCGGTGCGCACCCGCGCGCCGGCCCGACTACAGGAAGCCGCATGCTTGCAGAGCCCAGCGAACTGGACCGTATTGTCAGCCACATGATGCCCACCGACGCCGACATCCGGCAACGCCTGCGATTCCTGGAAATGACGCAGGACGATATCCAGTTGCTGCGCGCGATTCATCCCCTGCTGCAAGCGCGCTTGCCCGAGCTCATCGCCAGCTTTTACCGTCATCTGCAAACGGTGCCGGTGCTGCGCGTCATGCTGCAAGATCCGGCGGTGCTGGACCGGCTGCACCGTCTGCAAGGCGCCTATTTCCAGTCGCTCACCGCCGGCGACTACGGCGCCGACTACGTGCGCCACCGCCTGCGCGTGGGCCTGGCGCACCAGCGCATCGGCCTGGCGCCGGAATGGTACATCGGCGCCTACCGCAAATACATCGGCGACCTCGGCCCGGTGCTGGCCGAGCTGCTGCGCGACCGCCCGGCGCAGTTCCTGCCCACCTATACCGCCCTGATGAAGGTGGTCAGCTTCGACATGGGCCTGGCGCTGGACACCTACATCCAGGCCAGCCGCCAGCAGCTGCGCGACAGCGAAGCGCGCTTTCGCGGCGCCTTCGGTCAGGCGGCGGTGGGCCTGGCGCAGCTGTCGGCCGACGGCCGCTGGCTGCGCGTCAACCGCAAGCTGCAGGACATCGTCGGCTACACCGAGGAAGAGCTGCGCGGCATGCACGTGGCCGACCTGGTCAGCGCCGAGGAATGGCAGATCGACGCCCCGCTGCTGCGCGCGCTGGCGCATGGTGAGCTGGAAACATCGTCACGCGAGAAGCGCTATCTGTGCAAGGATGGCCGCCGGGTCTGGGTCAAGGCCACCGTCACGGCCATGCAGCCGGACAGCGGCCATGCCTCGCTGGTGGCGGTGATCGAGGACATCTCGCAACGCAAGCAGTTCGAGGAAGAGCTGATGCACCTGGCCCGCCACGACGCCCTGACCGGCCTCGCCAACCGCACGCTGTTGTTGGACCGCGTATCGCAGGCCATCGCCCAGGCGCGCCGCAGCGGCAACCAGGTCGCCATGCTGTTCCTCGACCTGGACCGCTTCAAGACCATCAACGACAGCCTGGGGCACGACGCCGGCGACCGCGTGGTGATCGAAGTCGGGCGGCGCCTCAAGCAGGCGGTGCGCGACGCCGACACCGTGGCCCGCTTCGGCGGCGACGAGTTCGTGGTGCTGCTGCCGGAACTGCCCACCGAGGACGTGGCCGCCGCGCTGGCGCAGAAAATCCTCAACGCCCTGTTCGAGCCGATGCTGATCCACGGCCACGAGCTGGCGCCGGCCTGCAGCGTCGGCATCAGCCTGTACCCGCGCGACGGCGACGACGGCAAGACGCTGCTGAAGAACGCCGACGCCGCGCTGTACCAGGCCAAGGCCATGGGGCGCGGCAACTACCAGTTCTATGCGCAGGAGATGAATGCCCGCACGCTGGACCGGCTGACGCTGGAAAGCGGCCTGCGTCACGCGGTCGAACGGGGCGAGCTGCAATTGAACTACCAGCCGCAGATCGACCTGGCCAGCGGCGCCATTGTTGGCGCCGAGGCGCTGCTGCGCTGGCACCCGGCCGGCCAGCCGCTGGTGATGCCGGACGCCTTCATCGCCATCGCCGAGGAAACCGGGCTGATCGTGCCGATCGGCGAATGGGTGCTGCGCACCGCCTGCGCGCAGCAGGTGGCATGGCAACGGCACGGAGCCGCCGACCTGCGGGTGGCGGTCAACTTGTCGGCGCGCCAGTTCCGCCAGCCCGACCTGGACATCATGGTGGCCCGGGTGCTGGCCGACACCGGCTGCCCGGCCGGACGGCTGGAGCTGGAAATCACCGAATCGGTGTTGATGGAACGCCCCGACGGCGCCGCGCAAACGCTGCAGCGCCTGAGCGACATGGGCGTCCAGTTGGCCATCGACGATTTCGGCACCGGCTATTCCAGCCTGTCGTACCTGAAGCGCTTTCCGATCAACGCACTGAAGATCGACCGCTCCTTTGTGCGCGACATCCCTGACGACAGCGACGACGCCGCCATCGCCGGCGCCGTCATCGCCCTGGCCCACAGCATGGGCCTGACGGTGGTGGCGGAAGGCGTGGAAACCGTGCAGCAGCGCGACTTTCTGCGCGCGCTGCGCTGCGACCAGGCGCAGGGCTTCTACTTCAGCCAGCCAATGCCGGCCGAGTCGTTGGCACGGCATGTAACCGGTGGTCATAAAAACCTCATGGTCGAAGTCACAAATAAATTTCCTTTTACTAACTAGTTTTGATAATATTACTAGAAGGAAAAATATCTTTCCTAATGGCTGGTTGCGACACCATCTGTCGTGTGCCTTCGTAACATAGGCCACAGTATCAACAAAGGAAAGACTACCATGACGCAATTTCTGACCAGCACACCGCGCCACCAGCTGGAGCGCGACGTGATCCTGTCCGACAGCACGGCAGTGCAATTGCAAGAATGCCTGGCCAAACTGCGCTTCCACAAGACCATTTACAAGGACTGGAACTTCGAATCGGTCGATCCGATGGGCTTGTGCACCGTGCTCAACTTCTATGGCCCGCCGGGCACCGGCAAGACCATGACGGCGGAAGCGGTCGCCGGCCAGTTGGGCATGCAATTTCTGTCGCTCGGCATCTCCGAGCTGGAAAGCAAATTCCTGGGCGACACCGCCAAGAACATCCGCGCCGCCTTCGACACCGCGCGCGAGGAGCAGGCGGTGCTGTTCTTCGACGAGGCCGACACGCTGCTGGGCAAGCGGCTGTCGTCGGTAACGCAGGGGGTGGACAACGAGGTCAACGCCATGCGCTCGACCCTGCTGATCGAACTGGAGCGTTTTGACGGCGTGGTCATCTTCGCCACCAATTTCGAGCGCAACTATGACTCGGCGTTCCGCAGCCGCATCAGCTACCACATCCATTTCGACCTGCCGGACCAGGCCGCGCGCCAGCGGCTGCTGGAGCGGCTGCTGGTGCCCGCCATTCCGCTGGCCGCCGAGCGCGGCGCCCTGCTGGCCCACCTGGCCGAGCTGACCGATGGCTTCTCCGGGCGCGAACTGCGCACCTGCATGCGGCTGGCCTTGCCCAAGGCCCTGCTGGCCGCCGAACAGGGCGGCAGCGCGCCGGCGCTGGCGGCCCGGCATCTGGAAGAAGCCGTCGCCGAAGTCCGCAAGGCCATGGCCGAGGTCGGCGCACCGGTGACGCCGGCACACCTTGACCACAGCACCAACACCGCCCGCCGCATGCTTGGCGTGGCTTGATGATCACCAAGAAAGGAAAGTAGAGATGGGTTTGTTGAGCTTTATATCCAGCGCAGCCAGTTCGGTCGTCAGCGCGGTCAGCAGTGTCGCCAGCGCCGTGTACGATGGCGCCAAGAGCGTCGTGCGCGAGGCGATCTCGTTCATCGCCAACAAGGGCGAGGGCCTGATCGCCACCGTCAAGGAGACGTGGGGCAAGGTCAAGCCCTATCTGCAGAAAATCAGCCCCTTCCTGCAGGGCATTGCCAAGCTGGCGCCCTATCCGTGGCTGAAGGGCGCCATCCTGGCGGTGGACAAGGGTCTGACCGCCCTGCTGGCGCTCGAGAACAGCCCGATCCTGAAGAAGCTGGAGCGCGCCGCGCAATGGGTCATCAAGCTGGCCCAGCGCCTGGACCGCAAGCTGAGCGCGATGGAAGAAGCCGAGGCGCGCGAACACCAGCAGACCTTTGACGAAGCCAAGGCGCACACCCAAGGCGGCAAGCACGCCGGCACCTTCGACGTGGCCGCCATGCTGAACGAACTGGCGCTGGTCAAGGCCGGCATCGCCAACCTGATCGACGAGGGCCAGACCGTCACCGACATGGAACACTATCTGCGCCTGCGCGCCACCCAAAAGCTGATGCGCACGGTCGAGGACAAACTCAGCGTGGCCGCCTCGCTGGAGCACATCACGGCCGACGACATCTTCCTGGTCAAGGTCGGCGCCAGCTTGCTGTCGGATGCCCCGCAACTGAGCGAAGTCGACGCCGAGCGCCTCGACGGCATCGTCCTGCAGCGCTTCGGCACCAAGCTGACGCCGTTCGTGTTCGAGGAAATGCACAAGATGTGGCAGTTGGATCTGACCGAGGACGAGCGCCAGTGGAAACGCATGGTGACCGTGCTGAACACGGCCAAGGCCAAGCTCAAGAATCTGCAGTTCCAGGCCAAGGTGACCCAACTGTCGGCCGCGGACCAGGCCACGCTGGACCATCTGGCCGCCGAACTGCCGGAACAGATGCAGGCCAACGAAGACCTGATGAAGCGCAACCTGGAGCGCGAAAACTATATCTCGGCCACCGAGGGCTTCCTGCAACTGCTTGAGAAGTCGCCGGAGGAATTGCGTGCCAGCGGCCAGGAATACCTGCTGACGCAGGGCAAGGCGGTGGGCGAGGTGCTGATCGCGTGCGCGCAGCACGGCACCCGCTGGCATCAGTTGTCGCCCGAACAGCAGGCGCTGATCGGCGATTTCGCCAACATCTTCCGCGAAGCCAGCATCAAGCGTGGAGAAGCACTGGTGGTGGAATGCAATGGCTGATTCCATCCTTCTCACGTTCCTGAAACCGGAATTCAGCGCGTCGGTGCATGGCGTGCTGCAAACCAGCTTTGCGCTGGTGTTTGTGGCGGCGCTGTTCGTCACGCCGTGGCTGGTCTGGCGCGCGGCCCGCAACGAGCAATGGCAGCGCCGGCTGGACGTCATCGACCGCGAGGCCGGTCCGGCCGCGGCCTACGGCTCGCCGGAAGAACTGAGCGGCGCGGTGGCCACGCCCGCCGAGCGCTGGGCGGATGTGCTGCCCAGCCTGTTGCTGGTGTTTGGCCTGCTCGGCACCTTTATCGGCCTGGGCCTGGCGTTGACGGAAGCGGCTAGCGTACTCAACAACAGCCAGCATGCCGCCGGCGCCAATCCGCTGGACAACCTGACGCCGATCATGAATTCGCTCGGCTCCAAGTTCAAGACCTCGACCTGGGGCATCATGGCGTTCCTGACCCTGAAGCTGTGGTTCATGCGCAATCCGTACGAGGAACGGCGGCTGCTGTGGGCGGCGCAAAAGGTGCAGGCGCACGCGGCGCACGCGGCCGAGCAGGCGGCGCAACGGGAAGCGGCCGAGCGCCAGCGTCTGATCGACACCATCGCGCAGTCCAACGATGCCCTGCTGGCGGGCCAACGACAAGCCGTCGAGCACGCCGGGCTGCGTCATGCGGCATTGCTGGAGCTGCAGCAGCAACTCGCGACCCGGCACCTGGACGCGTTGACCGGCGCCAGCGCCGCCCAGTTGGCGGTACAGGAGCGCGCCATCGGCGCCATCACGCAGGCCGGCGCCGCGCAGCTGGCAGCGCAGGAGCGCGCCATCGACGCCATCACGCAGGCCGGTGCCGCGCAGCTGGCGGCGCAGGAGCGGGCCAATGACGCCATCGCGCAGGCCGGTGCCTCGCAACTGGCGGCGCAGGAGCGGGCCATTGATGCCATTACGCGGGCCGGCGCGTCCCAGGTGACGGCACAGGAACGCAGCGCCGAGGCCGTGCTGGCCCAGTTGCAGCGCGGCGCGACGGCGGCCGAACTGCAGGCCGAGCGCGCCGAGCTGCAACTCCGGCGCCTCGACGCGCTCCAGGAACACACCGAGGCCACCCGCGACGCCATGCACAATTTCGTCGACAGCGTCCAGCACAATATCGGCACCATGGCCAGCGCCGCCGACAACATGTCCACCGCCGCCGCAGCCGCCGGCCAGGCCAGCGTCGACCTCGGCGAAGTGATCCAGGACTTCCGCACCACCATGATCAGCGTGCTGGACAGCATCAAGTCCGACCTCGGCGCGTCGATCAACACCATGCAGACCGATTTCGGCACCAATATGACGGCCATGTCGGCCAGCCTGGCGCAGGCGACCAGCGGTATCGAAAATGCGATCACGCATCTGTCCAGCGGCGTCAGCAACACGATCGAGACGCTCAAGCAAGCCAGCCAGCAGTCGGTCGATTTGCAGCTCAAGGCGCAGGCGACTTTCGCTGCCTCCGGCGAGGAGTTGATGGCGTCGCTCGGCGAAGTGCAGAACTACGTGCAGCAAATGCAGACCAGGACCGAGTCCGGCCTGCGCTCGGTGTCCGACGCTGGCCAAAAGATGGCGCACGCCATCGCAACATTCGCCGCACTGCAAGACGCGGTCATTGAAAGCAATGTGCGCAGCAAGGAACTGGTGGAGCAGAACCGCAGCACCTCCGAGCACCTTGGCCAGCTGATCGTCGGCATCGCGCAGCGGCAGGAATCCGACCAGCAACTGGTGACGCTGCTGCAACAGGCTACCCTGGCAATCGGACAGCCGGCGCGCTTGGCCGACGAATCCGTCCAGCGCCTGACCAGCGCGCTGAATCAGCCGGCGCACATGGCGGACGAGTCCATCCAGCGCCTGGCGTCCGCCCTGACCAAGCCGGCCCGCGTGGCGGACGAGTCCATCGACCGTCTGGCCACCGCGCTGACCAGGCCGGCCCACGTCGCGGACGAGTCCATCGAGCGCCTGGCCGCCGCCGTTGGCCGGCAGGTGCGCGCGGCAGACGCCACGCCAGTATAAGGACACGCGATGAAAGACAAGCCAAGTGAATGGATCGTCATCGCTGACCTGATGTCCGGCGTGGTGGCGGTGGTGATGCTGATGTTGGTCGTCTCGCTGGTGCAAAAGCAGGCCGCCGAGCAACGCCTGAGCGAAGGCGCCGATGCCCAGCAGCAGCAAATCCGCACCGTGCTGGGCCAGATGGAGGCGGCCTTCCAGCAGGAAGGCGCAGCACGCTACGTCGCCATCGACAAGGCGGCCGGCAAGGTCACGCTGCTGGAGCACGCCTTCCGCAGCGGCAGCGCCTGCATCGAGCCGGCCGCCAAGGCCGCGTTCGCCCAGGTACAAGACCGCATTGCCGCCTACCTGGTGGAATTTCAGGCCGGCCAGATCTACGTCGAGGGCCACACCGACGACCAGAAGGTCAAGGGGCCGGTGACCGATCTGCGCAACTTCTGCACCGTCTACGACGACAACTTCACGCTGTCGGCAGCGCGCGCCCGCGAGGCCCGTTTGCTACTGATTGGGCACACCGGTGCCGAGGCGGCCAAGCGCGTGGTGGTGGCCGGCTTTGGCGACTCGCACCCCCTGCCCGGCCTGTCGCCCAGCAACGAGCGCAACCGCCGCGTCGAACTGCGCTTCGTCAACGGCGCCGGCCACTGACCTCAGGCATCGGGAATCACGGCAAAGCGCTGCACGCGTTTGCCGTCAACTTCCACTTCCTCGAAAAACACCGTGCGCGGACGGCACCAGACGGTGCCGTTCGCGGCGCGGTAGACGATCAGCGGCGTCAGGTCGGCCTCCATCGTCGCCTCGCAAACCAGTTCGTACTCGCCGCCTTTGTAATGCCGGAATCGCATGTTGTCCATCGCTGAAAAATCAAAGACGGCATTCTATTACAATCCCAGCGACCGCAGGCTGGCGGCGGTTGCCAGGATCGCCTCTTCGCGGGAGCGCGGCGTCCAGCCCAGCAGGTGGCGCGCCTTCTCGCCGCTGGCGTTAAGGTTCAGGCCCAGCAGCGGCAACAATCCGCGGATCGGCGGACTGAACAAAGCGCTCAGCCGCATGAACCAGTCGGGGAGCATGCGGGTGGACACCTTGCCGGCCGCGTCGCCCAGCTGGGTGCGCAGCAGCGCGGCGATGTCCGCCAGCCACAGGCTGTCGCCGGAGGTGGCGAGAAAGCGCTCGCCGTGGGCGGCCGGATGCAGCATGGCGCGCAGGTGCAGGTCGGCCACGTCGCGCACATCGACCACGCAGGTATTGATCCTCGGACAGCCGGGCTGGCCGTCCAGCATGTTCTTGATCAGGCGGATCGAGTGCGAATAGTCGGCCCCCAGCGCCGGGCCGAGCACGGTCACCGGATTGACGGCGGACAGCTCCAGCCCGCCGCCCTCGCGCGCGATGAAGTCCCAGGCGGCGCGCTCGGCCAGCGTCTTGGACTTCTGGTATGGCGCCACGTTGCCGGACAGGTTGCTCCAGTCGGTTTCATTGAACGGCCGCGTCATCGGCGGGTGGCCCGCAAACACGGCGCCGAACGCGGAGGTCAACACCACGCGCCTGACGCCGGCCCGGCGCGCGGCGCGCAGCACCCGCAGGTTGCCCGCCACCGCCGGCCGCACCCAGTCGTCCTCGGTGGCGTGCGCGCCGGACGGCGTCGGCGAAGCGCCGTGCAGCACGTAGGCGCAGCCGGCCACGGCGTCGTCCCAGCCGGCGTCATGTTCCAGGTCGGCCGCGACGAACGACAGCCGCCCGCCCGGCTCGGCGCCGCCCGCCTTGAGCTGGCGCCGCACCTCGTCCTCCCGCGCCAGCGTGCGCAGCGTGGTGCGCACGCGGTACCCGCGTTCGAGCAGCAGCAGAATGCAATGCTGCGCGATAAAGCCGCTGCCACCCGTGACCAATACCCATGTTTCGTCCATCGTGTTCTCCCGTTTAAGTGTAGCCGCCACGATAAAGCCGCCGGGCCGGACTGTGAATGCTTGACAGTGCGTATTACTTGCGCAATAGTGCGGACATGTTTGCTGACCCCATCTCCGACATTCTCAAGCTGATGAACGTGGAAACTCTGGTCACCGGCGGTTTCAGCGCCGGCGGCGCCTGGTCGCTGCGTTTTCCGGTGCCGGACAAGATCAAGTTCTTCGCCGTGGTCCAGGGCAGCTGCTGGGTCGCCATCGACGGCGAGCCGGCACCCGTCCGGTTCAACACCGGCGATGTGGGCCTGCTGTCAGCGCCGCGCGCGTTTGTGCTGAGCAGCGAGCCCGGCCTGCCGCCGGTAGATGCGATGACGGTGTTTGCCGGCGCCGGCACGGGCATTGCCACGCTCGGCGACGGCCAGGATTTTGCCCATATCGGCGGCCACGTGCTGCTGGACGCGGCCAGCGGCAGCCTGCTGGCCGACGCGCTGCCGCCGTGGATCCAGGTGCCGGCCGCGTCGTCGCAGGCGACCAGCTTCCGCTGGCTGCTGGATCAGCTGGTGAGCGAACGCGCCAATGATCTGCCCGGCGCGCCGCTGGCGTCCGCGCACCTGGCGCAACTGCTGTTCATCCAGATTTTGCGCGCGCACATCCAGACCGCCGGCGCCATGCCGGCCGGCTGGCTGCGCGCGCTGGGCGACAGGCGCATCGCGCCGGCGCTGCGGCTGATGCACGGCGACCCGGCGCGCGCCTGGCATCTGGACCAGCTGGCCAGCGCCTGCGCCATGTCGCGCACCACGTTTGCGCTGCACTTCCGCACCAGCGCCGGCGTCGCGCCGCTGACGTATCTGACCGGGTGGCGCATGCGCCTGGCCGAACGGGCGCTGCGCGACGACGACACGCCGGTGGCGGTGGTCGCGCGCGCGCTCGGCTATGCTTCCGAGAGCGCCTTCAGCAACGCGTTCAAGCGCGTCAACGGCAAGTCGCCGCGCACTTATCGCAACAACTTTCATCGACCATCATGACCAATACCGCCATCACCCAGTTCCGCCTGCAATCGCCGGCGCCCGAGTACGATCACCCGCGCGAGGAGCGCCGGCTGCAGGGCAATCCGCAACGCACCACCTGGAACCACTTCAGCAACGCCAGCGGCGAGGTGCATGCCGGCGTCTGGGCCTGCGAACGCGGCAGCTGGCGCATCGCCTTTGCCGATCACAAGGATGAATACTTCTACGTGCTGCAGGGCCGCTGCCGTGTGATCGACGAGCACGGCGTGGCGGCGGAAGCCGGGCCGGGCGACGCCATGGTCATCCCGGCCGGTTTCAAGGGCGTGTTCGAGGTGGTCGAACCGGTGCGCAAGCACTACGTCATCGTCGAGCGCTCGGCTTAGGGAACAATCGTCACAAACAGGTAGACCGCGCAGATGGTCAGCAGCACGGTGCCTTGCATAATCGTGGTCCGTCCCCCGGTGAGCGAGAGCGAGGTGACGATCAGCGACAGCAGCAACAGCACGGTGGATTTGACGTCGATGCCAAGCGTCAGCGTCCAGCCGTTCAGCAGCGCGACGATGGCCACGCAGGGGATCGTCAGGCCGATGCTGGCCAGCGCCGAGCCGAGCGCCAGGTTGAGGCTGGTCTGCAGGCGGTTGGCGCGCGCCGCCTGCAACGCGGCGATGCCCTCGGGCAGCAGCACCACGGCGGCGATGATGATGCCGACCAGCGCCTTCGGCGCGCCCAGTTTCAGCACCGCCGCTTCCAGCGAGGGCGACAACGCCTTGGCCAGCAACACCACGCAGCCGAGGCAGGCCAGCAGCAGCGCGCCGCTGATCCAGGCCATGCGGGCGGGCACCGGCGCCGCGTGCTCCTCCGCGGCCACGCCGCCTTGCGGCAGGAAGTATTCGCGGTGCCGCACCGTTTGCACCAGCACGAAAGTGCCGTACAGCACCAGCGAAATCACCGCGATGAAAATCAGCTGGCTGCTGTTGTACGACGGCCCCGGCGTGGTGATGGTGTAGTTGGGCAGCACCATGGTCAGCACCGAGATGGCGGCCAGCGTCGCCAGCGCGGCGGAGACGCCGGTGGCGGTGAAGCTCTGCTCGCCATGGCGGCCGCCGCCAAACAGCAGGCACAGGCCCACCATGCCGTTCAGGATCAGCATCACGGCCGCGTAGACGGTGTCGCGCGCCAGGCCGGTGGTTTCGGCGCCGCCGGCCACCATCAGCGAGACGATCAACGCCACCTCGATGGCGGTGACGGCCACCGCCAGCACCAGCGTGCCGAATGGCTCGCCGATCTTGTGCGCCACCACTTCGGCGTGGAACACGGCCGCCAGCACGCCGCCGAACAGGCACGCGGCCAGCACGATCAACAGCAGCGGCGACAGCGCGCCCGCTCCTCCCAGTGCCGACTTTGCGCCGAGGGCCAGCCATCCCAGCACGGGCGCGGCGATGGTCCAGATGGGAAGGGAGGACTGTATTTTCATGGGCGGTGGCTCGCTGTGGTAACAGCCCGACAATAGCACAACCCGCGCACCGGACGGCGCTACAGCCCCTTGAATGCCACCGTCAGCATGTGACGGACGATGTCGTCGTCGCTCATCTTACTGAACTTGCTGAGGAATTCCACCGCCGGATCGCAGGTCCGGGCATAGTAGCTGAACAGGATGACGTCGCTGGGCAGCTCGGCGTTGAGGCTGCCGTCCTTCTGCGCCTGCTTGACCAGCGCTTCCAGTTGCCGGTTCAGCTTGACCACCTTCAGCATGTATTTGATGTTGCGCATCAGCATATCGCGCACGTGCGGGCTGGTCGACGGCAGGAACGGCAGTCCGCCGCCCAGCCGCACCCGCAGCGCCCATTCCAGCAGCGCCGACAATTTCTCCAGCGGCGTCAGCCCGGCGTCCAGCGCGGCGATCTGCTCGATGGCGCCGTCCAGCAGGCGGATCATCGCCTCGCCCACCAGTTCTTCCTTGGACTTGAAGTGCTTGTACAGGCTGGGCTTGGAGATGCCGACCGCGCCCGCCACGTCGTCCATGGTCATCAGATCGTAACCCTTGCCGCTCAGCACGGTCGTGGTCGCGTCCAGGATGGCGTTTTCACGCAGCTTGAAGGCCTGGTCCTTGAAGCTGAATTTAGCAAGAATACTCATTGGTACGTTTCGCTACTAATCAGTAGCGTTTCTGATTTATTGGTAGTAATATTAGCACGTCGGTACATTCCAGTATATAAACCTCATGCAAATGCCTCGTCAAC
The DNA here is from genome assembly GCF_013408245.1 of Duganella sp. 1224. Lineage (GTDB taxonomy): Bacteria > Pseudomonadota > Gammaproteobacteria > Burkholderiales > Burkholderiaceae_D > Rugamonas. The sequence goes on along the minus strand of NZ_JACBYS010000001.1, from coordinate 1,246,282 downwards.
GCATCGCCATCGTCGGCGCCGGAATCGCCGGCCTGGCCAGCGCCTACTTCCTGCAACGCCACCATGACGTGGTGCTGTTCGAGGCAGGCGCCTACCTGGGCGGCCACGCCAACACCGTGGACATCACGCTCGAAGGCCAGCAGTGCGCGGTCGACACCGGTTTCCTTGTCTATAACGAGAAAACCTATCCCAACCTGATCGCCCTGTTCGACGAGCTGGGCGTGGCAAGCATCGCCAGCGACATGTCGTTCGGCGTGTCGATGGACGACGGCGCGCTGGAATGGGCCGGCACCAACCTCGACACCGTGTTTGCCCAGCGCCGCCGCCTGGCCTCGCCCGCTTTCCTGCGCATGCTGCGCGATATCCTGCACTTCAACCGCCATGCCGAGGGTTTTCTGGCACAAAGCCTGATCGACGGCGCCACCTTGGGCGAACTGCTGGCGCGCCGGCGCTACGGCCGCATGTTCCGCGACGCCTATCTGCTGCCGATGGCGGCGGCCATCTGGTCGAGCTCGCCAAGCGACATCCTCGGCTTCCCGGCCGCGACCTTCCTGCGCTTCTGCCTGAATCACGCGCTGTTGCAGGTCAACGGCCGGCCGCAATGGCGCACGGTGCGCGGCGGCTCGCGCAACTACGTGCAGGCGATCGCCGCCACGCTGCGCGACTACCGCCTGCACACGCCGGTGCGCTCGCTGCGCCGCATCGGCAACCAGGTGCTGGTCGACAGCGGCGCGCAAACGGAAGCGTTCGATGCCGTGGTGCTGGCCACCCACGCGCCGGCCACGCTGGCGATGATGGCCGACGCCAGCGCGGAAGAGCGCGCCATCCTGGGCGCGGTGCGCTATCAACCCAACACCGCCTGGCTGCACACCGACACGCGGCTGATGCCGCGCAGCCGCAAGGTGTGGTCGGCGTGGAATTATTTATCGACCCGGCAGACCGATGGCAGCCAGCCGGTCTGCGTCAGCTACTGGCTCAACCAGCTGCAAAGCCTGCCGTTCAGCACGCCGGTGGTGGTGACGCTGAATCCGCCCTCGCCGCCGGCCGCCGGGCAGGTGCTGGCGCGCTTCCAGTACGACCATCCGATCATGGACCAGGCGGCGATCGATGCCCAGGGCGCGCTGTCCAGCATCCAGGGCCAGAACGGCCTGTGGTATGCCGGCGCCTGGACCGGCTACGGCTTCCACGAGGACGGCCTCAAGTCCGCGCTGCGCGTTGCGTCCGCCTTCCACGCCGCCCCTGCCTGGGCGACGCTGCCATGATGCCGCAGGCCGCCGCCCAACTGGTCGACGCACGCGTGATGCATTCGCGGTTCAGGCCGGTACTCCATCGTTTCGTCTACCCGGTGTTTTATGTGCGGGTGAACCTGGCGCGGCTGGATGCGTGCCAGTCGTCATGGTTCGGCATCGATCGCCGCCGTCCGCTGTCCATACGCACCCGCGACTATGGCCCGCGCGACGGCTCCGACCTGCAACGCTGGATGCGCGCGCTGCTGGCCACGCACGGCATCCATGCCGATGGCGAGATCTGGCTGCAAACCTTCCCGCGCGTCTTGGGCTACGTGTTCAATCCGGTCAGTTTCTGGCATTGCCACGCGGCCGACGGCAGCCTGCGCGCGGTGCTGGCCGAGGTCAACAACACCTTTGGCGAAACCCACCGCTACCTGCTGCAACTGGACAGCGACGGCCATGCCACCTGCCTGAAACAGATGCACGTGTCGCCGTTCTGCGAAACCATCGGCAGCTACCGGTTCCGCTTCCGACTGGACGGCCGCCGCCCGCGCACCGCGATCGATTACTACGACAGGCAGGGTCTGCTGATCCACACCACCCTGTCCGGCCAGCCGCAACCGATGAGCGCGCGCGCCGCCGCGCTGGCGTTGCTGCGCTATCCGCTGCTGGGGCTGGGCATCGTTTTTCGCATCCACTGGCAGGCGCTGCGCCTGTGGCTGAAGGGCGTGCCCTTCTTCCGCAAGCCGCCGCGCTCGCTTCCACACATCACTGTTCACGAGGAGCCACTCCCATGAGCCAAACGCTGTCGACCACCATCCAGGCCGCCCCGGCCGCCGCCAGGGTGTTCCTGAATCTGCTCGGCCGCATCAGTTGCGGTCATCTGGAACTGATCACGCCCGACCATACGCGCATGGTCTTTGGCAACGCCCATACCGGCCCCGGCGCCACGCTGGCGGTACACGACTGGCGCGCCTGCGGCCGCATCCTGCGCGCCGGCGACATCGGCCTGGCCGAAGCCTGGGCCGCCGGCTGGATCAGCAGCCCGGATCTGGTGACGCTGCTGCGGCTGGCGTTGCGCAACGCGGCGGCGCTGGAGCCGGCGCTGTTTGGCGGCGTGCTGGCGCGCTGCTGGTATCGTCTGCGCCACTGGCTGCGGCCGAATACGCGCAGCGGCAGCCAGCGCAACATCCACAGCCACTACGACATCGGCAACAATTTCTACAAGCTGTGGCTGGATCCGAGCTGGACTTACTCGTCGGCGATGTTCGACGGCGACTACAGCCAGCCGCTGGAGCGGGCGCAGCACCGCAAGTACCAGCGCATCATCGACACCTTGGGCCTGCGCGCCGGCGATCGCGTGCTGGAAGTCGGCTGCGGCTGGGGCGGCTTTGCCGAACAGGCGGCGCGCCAGGGCATTCACGTGCACGGCGTGACGATTTCGCCGTCGCAGCTGGAGGTGGCGCGCCGCCGCATCGACGCCGCCGGCCTCGGCGCGCTGGCGCAGCTGGAATTGCGCGATTACCGGGATCTGGAGGGCACGTATGACGCGATTGTGTCGATCGAGATGTTCGAGGCGGTTGGCGAGCGTTACTGGAAGCAGTATTTCGACACGCTGGCAGCGCGCCTGAAGCCGGGCGGCCAGGCGCTGGTGCAGTCGATCACCATCGACGAGCGGCATTTCGAGCGTTATCGCAGCACGGCGGACTTCATCCAGGAGTACATCTTCCCCGGCGGCATGCTGCCGAGCGTGGAGCGATTTGAGCGCGGCGCGGCGCAGGCCGGCTTGCGTTGCACGGAGCACTATGCGTTCGGGCCGGATTATGCGGAGACGCTGCGGCGCTGGCGTAGCGCGTTTCATGCCACCAGCACGCAGTCGGGTGCGCTGGGCTTCGATACGCACTTCATGCGCATCTGGGATCTGTATTTCGCCTACTGCGAAGCCGCGTTTGACGAGGGCCGCACCGATGTTGTCCAGTTCCATCTGCACAAGGCCTGAGCGGCGCCGGCTGGCCGTGCTGCTGCTGGCCGCGATAGCGATCTGCGGACCGGTGACGGCGGCTGCGGCGCGTGCCGCCGCTGGCAAGGCTGGCACAGCGGCCGCCGATGGTCGCGTAGCGGCCGACGCTGCGCCATGGCGCGCGGTCCTGCCGCAGGCGCAGGCACTGGGCGGCGGCGATCTGACCTTTTTCGGACTGCGCATTTACCGCGCCACCTTGTGGTCGGCGAGCCGGCCATTCGACGCCACGCAACCGTTTGCGTTGCAGCTCAGTTACTACCGCAGCATCAGCCGGGGTCGCCTGGTGAGCACCAGCATGGGCGAGATCCGCCGCCTCGCCCGCGCGCCGATTCCGGACGCCACCATGGCGCGCTGGGAATCGGTGCTGGCCGGGGCCTTTGTCGACGTCAAGGAGGGGGATGAGCTGACCGGCGTCTACCAGCCTGGTCGCGGCATGCAGTTGTATGACCGTCAGCGCCTGCTGGCCGAGGTGGAGGATGATGCCCTGGCGCGCGCTTTCTTCGATATCTGGCTCAATCCGGACAGCCGCGACCAGAAACTGCGTCAGCGCCTGATGGGAACGCAGCCATGAGCAATGCCGCCTACGGTTTGCTGGGCGCGCCGCTGGCGATGGCGGCGTTGCCGCTGTTCGTGCAATTGCCGGCGTATTACGCCACGCATCTGGGCATGGCGCTGGCGCCGCTTGGCGTGGTGCTGTTCATCGCGCGTGGCATCGACATGCTGCAAGATCCGCTGCTCGGGCACCTGCTGGACCGCACACCGGCGCGCCGCAAGCGCTGGATGACGCTCGGCGCTGGCGCGCTGATGCTGGCGTTTGCCGCGCTGTGGCTGCCGCCGGCCGGCGTGCCGACTGGCTGGTGGCTGGCGGTCATGCTGGTGCTGGCGTACGGCGCGCACAGCCTGGTCAACATCGCCTACCTGGCGTGGGGCGCGCGCTTGCCCGCCGCGCTGGGCGGCGCGGCGTGGCGCGAAGGATTGGGGCTTGCAGGCATGTTGTCAGCCAGCCTGATCCCGGCCGCCATTCTCGCCGGCGACCCGGCGCAAATCCGCGCCCGCCTGACGGTCTACAGCATCGCCTTCGCGTTGCTGATGGCCGCAGCCATAGGCGCCCTGCTACGCTACGCACCAGCGCCCCAGCCGCCCACCGCCACCGGAGAGGGCTCCGCGCCTGACGCGACCGCGGAGACCTCCATGGTCGCGGCGATGCCGCAGGCAGGCGCGGGGGGCGGTGGGCGTGAGTCGTGGCTGGCGCCTTGGCGCGAGCTGGCGCGTAGCCGCGCGGTGCGGGCGTTGTTGCTGCCGTACTTCTTCAACGCGCTGGCGGTCGCGATACCGGCCACGCTGGCGCTGTTCTACATCGCCGACCAGCTCGGCGCGCCGCAGCTGTCGGGCATCTTCCTGGCCTGCTATTTCGGCGCCGCCGCCTGTGGCTTGCCCGCCTGGACCGCGCTGGCCCGCAAGTGGGGACCGCTGCGCTGCTGGCGCCTCGGCATGCTGCTGTCCGTGGCTGGCTTCTGCGGCGCCGCGCTGCTCGGCCAGGGCGACCTCGTCCCCTACGCCATCGTCTGCGTCGCCGCCGGCGCCGCGCTCGGCGCCGACCTCGCGCTGCCGCCAGTCCTGCTCGGCCAGGCGCTGGGCGAACAGCTGAGCAACCGGCTGGGCGCCGGTTTCGGCCTGTTCACGCTGCTGGGCAAACTGGCACTGGCCATCGCCGGCCTGACATTGCCGCTGCTGGCCTGGCTCGACTACCGCCCTGGCCACGGCGGCGGCCCGGCCCTGGTGGCGGCCTACGCCATCATCCCCTGCCTGCTCAAATTACTCGCCATGGCCACATCCGGCCGCAAGACCGCAAGGAGTCACCCATGAAACGCATCAGCGCCATAATGCTGGCCGCCCTGCTCGCCGGCTGCGCCGGGCCGGACATCCAGCAATACCGCACCGCGACGCCGGCGCTGGACCCGGCCGACTACTTCACCGGCGTCACCGACGCCTGGGGCATGTTCCAGAAACGCAATGGCGAAGTCACCAAGCGCTTCCACGTTGAAATCACCGGCACCCAGCGCGACAACACGCTGACGCTGGACGAGCGCTTCCGCTACGACGACGGCAGCACCCAGCAACGCGTGTGGCGCCTGGTGCGCGACGGCGACCAGCGCTGGCGCGGCACCGCCGCCGACGTCAAGGGCGAAGCGCAAGGCGAAACCGCCGGCAACGCGCTGCGCTGGCAATACACGCTGCTGCTGCCGGTCGACGGCACCACCTACGAAATGCAATTTGACGACTGGATGTTCCTGATCGACCGCTGCACCATGATGAACCGCGCCAGCATGCGCAAATTCGGCATCGAATTCGGCCAGGTCACGCTGACGTTCCGGAGGCGCGCATGCAACCCTTGAACGCCCCGCTGCGCGACTGGGCCGGCCTGCGCGTGTGGATCATCGGCGCCTCCAGCGGCATCGGCGCCGCGCTGGCGGCCGAAGCGCTGCAGGCCGGCGCCCACGTGGCGCTGTCCGCCCGCCGCGCCGATCGCCTGCAAGCCATCGCCGCCGGCAACACCCGCGCGCTGGCCGTGCCATTCGACATCCTCGACCGCGACGCCTGGACCCAGCGCCACGCCGACATCAGCGCCCAGCTCGGCGGCATCGACCTGATCGTCTTCTGCGCCGCCGACTACCGCCCGGAACGCAGCTGGGACGTCAACCCCGAACGCGCCGCCCTCACGCTGGAAACCAACCTCGGCAGCGTCTACACCGGCCTGGCCACCGTGCTGCCGGCAATGCTGGAACGCGGCAGCGGCGGCATCGCCATCGTGGCCAGCGTGGCCGGCTACTTCGGCCTGCCGAACGCCAGCGTTTACGGCCCCAGCAAGGCTGCGCTGATCAACCTGGCCGAGCTGCTGTACGTCGACCTGCGCCCGCGCGGCGTCAGCGTCTATCTGATCAATCCGGGATTCGTGCAGACGCCGCTGACGGCCAAGAACGAGTTCACCATGCCGGCGCTGCAAACGCCGCAAGCGGCGGCGCGCGCGATCCGCGAAGGCATCGCCTCGGGACGGTTTGAAATCCACTTTCCGCGCCGCTTCACGCTGGCGCTGAAGTTCGTCAAGTGGCTGCCCTACCGGCTGCGCTTCCCGCTGATCTCGCGGCTGGTAAAGCCCTAAGCCCAGCGGCTGGCGACCAACCAGCCGGCCGCCGCCGCCGCCGCGGTCAGCCCCGCGCCCCAGGCGATATCGACGATCGACAGGCCGAGCGGCCACGACTTCAGAATCGCGTAGTTGGTCATGTCGTAGGTGCCATAGGCGATCAATCCCAGCACCAGCCCGTACAACGCGGCCGTCTGCCAGCTGGCCTCGCGCAAGCCCGGCGCCACCGCCAGGAAGGCCACGCCGGCCGCGTACGCCAGATAGAACACGGCCGCCGCCGCGATGCGCGGCTGCGCCAGCATCTGGTCGCCCAGCGCCGCCTTGTAGGCGTTGGCCATGTACAGGCCGATCCAGATCGCATCCAGCACCAGCAGCGTCAACAGCGCGCCGCCGTAAGCGTAGAACCATTGCTGCACGCTGAGTGCCTGAACTGAAGTGGATGGCGACATGGTGAATTCCCGGGTATGAAACGATAACAAGATGGTAGCCGATATCGCGCTTTTTGTTCCGTCTGCTACTGCACATTTCATACCTTTGCCCTCCTGCAGCTTTCACCGGGATGCTTTACAATCGGCCGCAAGCCAAGCACAGAGAAAACAACAATGACCAATACCGAGCATCCTCACTACAGCGCCGAGGAAAAGCGCAAGCGCGTGTTTGCCATCATCAGCGCGTCCTCCGGCAACCTGGTGGAGTGGTTTGACTTCTACGTCTACTCCTTCGCCTCGATCTACTTCGCCAGCCAGTTCTTCCCCAGCGGTGACGCCACCGCCGAATTCCTCAAATCCGCCGCCGTGTTTGCCGTCGGCTTCCTGATGCGCCCGATTGGCGGCTGGTTGTTCGGCCGCATCGCCGACCGCGTCGGCCGCAAGAAATCGATGGTGATTTCGGTGCTGATGATGTGCGGCGGCTCGCTGGCCATCGCCGTGTTGCCGACTTACGCCAGCATCGGCGTCGCCGCGCCCGTGCTGCTGCTGGTGATCCGCATGTTCCAGGGGCTGTCAGTGGGCGGCGAGTACGGCACCACCGCCACCTACATGAGCGAAGTGGCGCTGCGCGGCCAGCGCGGCTTCTTCTCGTCCTTCCAGTACGTGACGCTGATCGGCGGCCAGTTGCTGGCGGTGCTGACGGTGGTGATCCTGGAGCAGTTCCTCAACGACGCCGAACTCAAGGCCTGGGGCTGGCGCATTCCATTCGTGCTGGGCGCGATTGCCGCGCTGGTGTCGCTGATGCTGCGCCGCACGCTACACGAAACCAGCAAGGCCGAGGACATGAGCCACAAGGAGGCTGGCACGCTGGCCGGCATCTTCCGCAACCACACCGCCGCCTTCATCACGGTGATCGGCTACACGGCCGGCGGCTCGCTGATTTTCTACACCTTCACCACCTACATGCAGAAGTACCTGGTCAACACCTCCGGCATGCCGGCCAAGACCGCCAGCGTGGTGATGACCGGCGCGCTATTCCTCTACATGTGCATGCAGCCGCTGTTCGGCGTGCTGGCCGACCGTATCGGCCGCCGCCATTCGATGATGCTGTTCGGCGGCCTGGGCGCACTGGGCACCTATCCCATCCTCGCCATGCTGCACGGGAACAGCAGCCCGGTGGTGGCGTTTGCGCTGATCACCGTGGCGCTGGCCATCGTCAGCCTGTACACCTCGATCGGCGGCCTGGTGAAAGCCGAGATGTTCCCGCCGGAAGTGCGCGCGCTGGGCGTGGGCTTCTCGTATGCGATCGCCAACGCCATCTTCGGCGGGTCGGCCGAGTTCGTGGCGCTGTCGTTCAAGAACGCCGGCCATGAAACCGGCTTCTTCATCTACGTGACCATCATGATGGTGGTGGCGTTCCTGTTCAGCATGCGACTGCCGAAGACGCCATCCTACCTGCATACCGACCACTAGTCGGCTTCCAGCAGCCCCTCAAACGCGGCCGCGAACGCTTCGGCCGCGCCGGGCAGACGCGGCGCACCCACATCAAACGTGCACTGGCGCAGCACCGGGCGGACGGCCAGCCCGGCCGCCGCCAGCGCCAGCTCGGTGCGCAACGCGCCAAGCATCCCCGCCAGCATCACTTCCTGCATGCGTAATGGTCCGTTGTTGGTGTGGCCGGCGTCCAGCACGCTTGGCGCGAAGGCCATGGTTTCGGCGCCGTGGCGGATTGCCTCGCGCATGGCCACTTGCGTTGCCTGGCGCAGGCGCTCGCCGTCCAGCGTGGCCGGGTCGCCGAGGCCGACCACCAGTATTGCCCGCGCCTTGACCGTGGCCGGCAGCCGGGTGATCAGCAAGGTCTGCATGGGCTCGGCGCGGAACAGGCCTTCACCGCGCAAGCGCGTCAGTTCCTTGCCCAGCGCCTGGTCCAGCTCCAGCAGACCGCCGGCGATGGCGGCGCCGTCCACTTCGTGTTCAAACATGCAGGCAACGCTGAAGTCGACGTCGGCGTGCGCGGGTCCCCAGGCGACGACGTCAAACGCCACGCCCTCGGCGGAACCGATGGGCAGGCGGGCAGGTGTGGAGTGGCTGGCGGTCATGGTGCGGATTCCTGATATTGAATGAAGGTCCGATCTTACCGCCTGCACGATTGACCGTGGCCCTGCCTAAAGACAAGGCGCGCTAGTTGAGCACCGCCTCGATGCGCCTGGCCGCCTTGAACAACTGCCCTTCCGCGCCTGGCGCGCACAGCACCGAAATGCTGGGCGGCAGGCCGCTGATCGGATCGCGGAACTTCCAGGCCGGGATGGCGATGGCCGGCAGGTCAAGGTAATTGCCCATCGTGTGCGCGGTGAACAGGCCGTTGATGCCGGGCTTGAGCGAGAGCTTGTTCATCTGGCCGTGGCGCGGCGCGAGCAAACCCAGCGTCGGCAGCACGATGACGCCGTCCGTTCCCAGCATGGCGTGGTAGCGCGTGCGCGCATCAGCAAACCGGGCGGCCATTTCCCACACTTTGGCGGCGCTGCGCGGCCTGAGCAGGGGCCCGATCAGCGTCCAGCGCAACAGGCCGGCGTCGACGGTCGGCTTGCCGATCAGTTGCGCCAGCAGCTCCGTGAACGGCGAGTAGCGGCCGTGACGCTCGTTGGACAGCAGGCGCAGCCAGTCGGTGTAGAAATCGTCAAGTATCAGCTTGGGAATCTGCAGGTAGAGCTGGCGCGTGTCGGCAAAGTCGTGCGCCTCCTCGCGGTAGCCTTCGCCCAGCAGCGCGCCGGTAGCGGCGGCCAGCGCCAGCTCGATGCACGGCGCGCGCATCGTCAACGGGAAGTTGCGTGGCGCGATCAGGCGGCCGGGGGCGCTGGCGGCGGCGACCGGGCGTTCGGCGATCACGTTGTACACCAGTTCGGCATCGCGGACGCTGCGCGTGAGCGGCCCGAGCGCCAGCCAGCTGCGGGTGTTGCCGCTGACCGTCGGCCAGGTGCCGCGCGGGTTGACGGCGCCCGCATGCGGCTTGAAGCCGACCACGCCGCAAAACGCCGCCGGAATGCGGATCGAGCCGAGAATATCGGAACCGACGCCAAACACCGAGCCGCCCGAACCGACCAGCGCGCCCTCGCCGCCGCTGGAACCGCCCGCCACGCGGCGCAGGTCAAGAGGATTGCTGGTGCGGCCAAAACGCGGGTTGCTGGATTCCGCCGTCATCGCAAACTCCGGCACATTGCTGCGGGCGATGACGATGGCGCCGGCCGCCTTCAGCCGGCGGACGATTTCCGCGTCTTCGGCATGCGTCTCCGGCGCCATGCGCAGCGAGCCGGCGGTGACCTGCTGGCCCGCCAGTCCGAAGGTTTCCTTGACGCTGCAAGGCAGCCCGAACAGCGGCAGCGAACGGTCGCCCGCCTGGTCCATCTGCCGCGCCAGCGCCATCGCCTGGTCGCGGAAGATGTGCGTGGCGCCGTTCATTTGCGCCTGGGTGCGCTCGATGCGCGCCAGGTGCGATTCCACGATCTGCGCCGAGGTCAGTACGCCGCGCCGCAGGTCCGCCAGCAGCGCGGTGGCGTCCGGCTCCAGCAGGTTACGCTTAAAATCATGCATGGACTTTTGTAATTGATGATCCCAAGCTATTATGCGGAGCAAGACCCGCACAGTCTTGAGGGAATTCCTCCCACATTGAGAATTCGCGCATATTCGGAGCCAGCCACGCCATGGGGCAAGTCAAGGTCGCCATCGTACTGCCGTTGTTGAACTACTTGCGCCGTCATCAGCTTGCGCATGAACTACTGGTAGTCGACGATGCGGCGCAGACCATGTCGTGCGAGGCGTGGCTGGCGTTGTACCAGCGCGCCATCGCGGCCAGCGGCGACCCGGCGCTGCCGCTGCGCGTCGGCGCCGCCATGCAGCCCAGCGATTACAGCATGCTTGGTTTCGCCGCGATGAGTTGCGTGACGCTGGAACAGGCCATCCACGTCATGCTGCGCTACGAGCGGCTGGTGCAGGAGGTCAACGCCACTGGCCTGGTGGTCGGTGACAGCGAGGTCGCGCTGCAATGGCTGCCGTATCTCGGGCCGGTGTCGCCGATCTTCATGCAGCTGGCGCTGGCGTCGTGGGCGGCGATGGCGCGCCGGTTGACGGGCCGGCCGCAGCAGGCGTTCGAGGCCCACTTCAGTTTTCCGCCCCCGCCGCACGCCGACGTGTATCAGGAGATTTTCGGCAAGCCGGCGCGCTTCTCGCAGCCGATGACCAAGCTGGTATTCGAACGCGACCTGCTGAGCCAGCCAGTGCTGTTTGGTGATGCGCAGACCAACCAGATCCTGTTGCAGAAGGCCGAGGAACAATTACAGCAAGCGGGCGCGGTCAGCATCGTGTGCAAGGTGCGGCAGCGGCTGGCGGCCGGCGGCAAGCTCGGGGTCGAGGCGGTGGCGGAGGATTTGCGGATGTCGCCGCGCAAGCTGCAACTGCTGCTGGCCAATGAAGGCAGCAGTTTCCGCAAGCTGCAGCACGAGGCGCTGTTCCAGCGCGCCAAGGATTATCTGGCCGATCCGGCCATCAGCGTTAGCGAGGTGGCTTTTTTGCTCGGCTATTCGGAGCAGAGCCCGTTTCAGAACGCCTTTAAAAACTGGGCCGGCATGACGCCCGGCGCGTGGCGCAGGAATGCGGTTGCGCGGCGCGTTTGAGCGTTGGCGGGAATCGCACAACCCGCACGGCGGCGAACTGGGGTCAGACCCCGTACGGGGTCTGACCCCGACCTTTTCGGGTTACGACAACTCTCAATCCATCGACGCGACTTCGTTCGCCAGTGAATAATACGCATCGTTGCCTTCGATCCGGTCCTGGGTCCATCCTTGCCGGGCATAGAAGCGCTCGGCCCGCGTTCCCACACCGGTGCTCAAGCGTATCACCGGATGGCCTTGCGCGAACAGCCAGTCGGCGGCGAGGTCGAGCAGTCGTCGTGCATGTCCCTGCCCTTCGTAGCGCGGCGACATGAACAGCGCCCAGATCGCGCCATGCACGTTGTCCGCATAACTGAAGCCGGTGATTTCACCATCGGCCTCGGCAACCCAGCCGCGTCCGAGCTTGTCGAGATAGTCCTCGTACATCTGCCGCGTGATGCGGCCTGGGTCGGACAGCGCATTTTCGCTGACCGCCAGCCGTATGCGCGACATCGCGGGAATGTCGTGCTGTTGGGCGCGGCGAAAAATGACTGTGCTGCGCTCAGGCGTTAACGGCATTGCGAACGCTCGAGATTGCCACAAGTGATGGCGAGTTGGCAGATAGCCATCGATACCTCTACAGTTGGAAATTATGCATATCAATTTATCATATTGGGAAGTTTGCAAAAAGCCTCATCTCAGCTATTGCGCGTAAATGGTGTTCATTGCACAATGTTCCGATGACGCCATCGTCCCTCCTCCGCCGTGCCGTGTTGCTCGCCTGTGCGCTTAGCGCGCACGCCGGCGCGCAGTCGTTTGCGCCGGACTATTTCAAACAGTTTCAGGCGTCGACGGCGATGGACATGGTCAGCCGCCTGCCGGGCTTTGTGTTCGATGGCGGCAACGTCGGACGCGGTGTGCCCGGCAACGTGCTGATCAACGGCAAGCGCCCGACCGCCAAGACCGACGCGCTGGGCGACGTGCTGGGCCGCATCCCGGCCGCAGCGGTCGAACGCATAGAGGTGATCAACGGCGGCGCCAACGGCATCGATATGCTGGGCTACCCGACCGTGGCCAATCTGCTGTTGAAACAGATGGATCTGGTCTCCATCAGCACCACCGCCTCCACCTCGATCCTGCCGGACGGCACGCTGACGCCCTCCCTGGAAGGCAACTACAACCTCAAACGCGGCGACCAGAACATCACCGTGCTGCTGGCCCGCAGCCGCTCGCCCGACATGGCGCAGGGACTGGGCACGCGCACCACCGTCTTCACCGGCCCGACGCCCGCCGCCCAGGTGCGCGTGGCCGGGGCCGGCGTCGCCGAGAACACGGCGGTCAAAGTCGGCTACGGCCAGGGTGTGCTGGACGGCCAACTCACGTGGAACGGCGCGCTGACGCCATGGACCTACCAGTCGCAAGCAAGCTTCGACGCCGCCACCCATTCGCAGACCAGCAACGACAATGCCGGCCACACGCGCGAACAGGGCCTGACCTACAGCCGCGACCTGGCCCGCGGCGCCAGCCTGGACCTGAAGGCGCTGTACCGCACCTCGGAAACCAGCGCCGAATCGGCCACCATCAACGGCGCCGACACCTCCCACGCGTACACCAACACCTCGGCCACCGAACAGGTGCTGGGCGGCCAGGTCAGCTGGCAGGCCGGCGATGGTGTCGTCATCCGGGGCGGGCTGGAGCGCGCGGTCAACACCAATGACACCAGCGCCAGCTATCAGGCCAACGCCTGGGTGCAGGAATCGCGCGTCGAGGGCCAGCTGTCTTCTGCCTGGCAGGTCGACAATGCGCTCAGCGCCGAAGCCGGACTCAAGGTCGCCCACTCGATCCTGACGGTGGGCGCCGATCAGCCCGAAGCCAAAGGCCACCTCTACCCCAAGCCGCGCCTGCGGCTGTCGCTGTCGCCGCTGCCGTCGCTGCAACTGCGGCTGCGCATGGAGCGCGAGGTCAGCCAACTGAATTTTGGCGACGCGGCCGCCTACTTCGACCCCGCCAACAAAACCATCCGGGGCGATTACCCGGACCTGGTGGCGGCCAAGACCTGGCTGTGCGAAGGCGCCATCGAGTACAAGTTCTGGGAACGCGGCACGGCCGTGCTGAGCTACACGCAGTCGCACATCAGCGATGCCATCGACCGCATGCCGGTACGCACCGCCGCCAGCACCTATGACGTGGCCGGCAATATCGGCGACGCCAGCGCCGACAGCGTCACCGGCCTGCTGAATCTGCCGACCGACAACCTGGCGCTGCCGCAGGGGCTGCTGAAGCTGTCGACCACCTGGCGCTCGTCCTCGGTCACCGATCCGGTCACGCAGGCGACGCGCCGGCTGTCCGGCGAAACGCCGCTGTCGTGGCGCGTCGAGTTCTCGCAGGACCTGCCGCAGCAGCGCACCAACTGGGGCATCTCGGTGGACAACGGCTGGAGCAACGACAGCTGGCAGGTGGCCGAGCGCGACAGCAGCAGCGGCTCCGGCTGGGCGCGCGCGTTCGTCAACTACAAGCCGCAGCCCAACCTGGTGCTGACGCTGGAGCTGAACAACCTGGCCGGCCGCACCATCAGCTACGACCGCACCCACTACGCCGGCGACCGCCTGGCCAGCGTCGATTTCGTTGAGCACAACATCACCCGCACCCAGCCCTACGCCATGCTGCGGCTGCGCCGCGACTGGTAGCGGCTATTCCCAAGCGCGCGCGGCCGAGCGGTAGCCGGTCCAGGTAAAGCCGACGCCGACGGACCAGCCGCTGTTGCGACGGAATAAGGGACTGTCACGGTTGGCGGCGTGGCTGTAATTATCGTAACGCCCGAAACCGAACACGCGCCAGTCCGGCGACACCCGGCGCGACAGGCTGGCGCCCAGCCGGGTCATCATGAAGCCGCCGCCGGCGTGGTAGGCGGGCCGCACGGCGGTGGCGTACTGCGGCGCCACTTCATAGAAATATTGGTTCAGGCGGGCGTCGCCGGCCACCACGCCGAGATTGACGTCGCTCTGCCATTTGCCGCCGTCGCTGGCGGTTTCCCACACCAGGCGTGGCTCCAGCACCAGTCCCTGGCGGCGCAAGCCATTGCCCAGTTCAACCGGCGCCCGCAGCGGCACCTCCAGCCGCCCCCGGCTCCCCGGCGCCGGCTCGGCCAGCGTCACGTTGAGACGCGGGCCGAATTCCAGCAGCGACTTCAAATCAGGCATGCCGGCGCGGGCTGCCACGTGATCGGAGCGCGCCGGCAGCGACAGCGCAAAACCGACGTCGAATTCGACCCGCTCGGTGGCGAGCAGCCGCGCGTTGACGCCCGAGCGATCGGCGCGCAGCACCTTGCCGCGATACATCACCAAGGGCAAGACCAAGACGCGCGAGGAACGGTCTTCCGCCCCTGGATAAGCCGGTGTGGCAGCGGCGCCACCAAACACGCCGACCTCCCACAGCGGCAAGTCGGTCGCGCGTTGCTGCGCCAGCGCAGGAGCGGTTAGCGCCAGCATGGTTATTGCCCATCCGCAACGTCTTACCATCGGCACCCTCTCCCAAGATCGTTTCGGGAAATTCTAGCAGTGCGGGCAAGACGGCAACGCCAGCTTGCTTAGCTGCGGCGCGCGGTCAGCCACTGGCTGGATGGCAGCGCGGCGGCGGCCACGCGCACCTCGCCGATGTTGCCGAAGAAACCGTCGGCGCGCGCGCCATCCCACGCGCCGCCGCCCACCACCCACGGCGACGAGGACGACAAGGTGGCCAGGCCGACGACGTTGCTGCTGTTGCGCAGCACCGGCGCGCCTTCCACGTACATGACGGTGTCATGCGTCGTTGGGTCGTTGACGATGGCGATGTGCACCCAGTTGCCGGCAATGATCTCGCCCGACCAGCTGGCCATGGCGTCGCGCTGGCCGCTGACGGCCGGCACCACTTCCCACTGTACTTCGCGCAGGCTGGAGATGGCGAACAGCAGCGGCGGCGATTCCGGGTCGCCGCCGATAAAGCCGCTCAGGTCGCCACGCTTGCCGTCGCGCGTCATGATGTTCATCCATGCATGCTTGGCCTTGTCCCAGGCCGGATTGATCTTGATGAAGGCTTCGATCGTGTAGCCGTTGGTGGCGAAGGTTTGCGCGTTGATGGCGGCGCTGGCGTCAGTCAGGAAATAGCTGAGGCGCGGGGCGTTCTTGTCGGTGTTGAGGAAACTGACCGAGCCGGGCGCCGACGACAAGCGGTGGTGATCGCTGCTCCAGACGATGTCGCCATCCTGGGCGCCGACGATGCCGCCCTTGTTGAGCTGGTCGCGCGTGAGCGGATTGGCGCCGGTGACGTCGTTAATTTTTGTGCCGGCCGGCACCGCCGCGCCGTCTGCGCCACCGTAGAAGCGCCAGTGCGCCACGGTGGATGCCACTTTCGGATAGTCGTCCGTATCCTTCGGCAGCACTGGCTCGACCAACGCCGGCTCGGTATAGCCCTTCAGCACCAGCGCCTTGGCCTGGTCCACCAGCGACGACGCGATGGTGGCCTTGCCGGCGCTGAAGCCCGGGTTGAAGCGGGCGAAGCGCTGGGCGAAGTTCATGTTGATGGTGAAGCTGTGGTTGCTTTCGGTGAGCACCGCGCGGTCGAAGGCGTTCAGCGTGTCGGCCGGCTTCATCGGCACCCACGGCGAAAACGACAGCACCTTGATCTGGTTGTTGGTCAGGTCGAACTCGTACAGGCGCATCAGGCCGTTGCCGCCCTGGTAAGCCATCTGGTAGTCGACCACCATTTCCTCGACGGCGTTGCCGAAGTTGTTGGTCTTGGTCAGGCGCGCGCCGCCGTGGTGATGACCGTTCAGCGTCATGAAGATCTGGTCGTTATCGCGGATCAGCTTTTCCCATAGCATTTTGCCGTAGCCGGTTTCTAGCGGGCTGACCGCGTCCGGCGCAATGTTCAGCAACTGGTGATTGACCAGGATGCACGGCAAGGTCGGATGGTCGGCGAGCACCTTGCGCGCCCAGGCGATGCCGGCGTCCGAGATGCGCCAGGACAGCGACAGCACCAGGAACTGCTGGTCCTGCGCCTTGAAGATATGGTACTCGTGGAAGCCGGTATCGTCGCGCGCGCCGAACGTGGCCTGGCGGGCCGCGCGCCGGGCGCCGAACCATTGCAGGTAAGGCTCGTTGGCCAGCACGCGCTGGGTGTCGGTGCCCTTGGTGGGGTCGCTGTCGTAGTCGATGTCGTTCAACACATCATGGTTGCCGGCCAGGATGGAATATGGCACCTTGGCCACTTCCAGCACCTGCATGGCGCTGTCCGCCACCTTCCACTGCTCCGGCTTGCCGACCTGGTCGACCACGTCGCCGAGATGGATCAGGAATGGGATGTTGAGCGCCTGCGCGTTGCGGGCGACCCAGCTGGTCTGCGCCGCGTACGGCTCATTGCCGTAGTGGCGCTCATACTGGTTGCTTTCGCCGGAAGTGGCGTAGCGCGAGTAAAACTGCGTGTCCGGCAGCACCGCCAGCGCAAAGCTCGAGATCTGCGTGCTCGGCGCTGGCGATGGTGTCGGCGATACCCCGCCGCTATTCGCTGCGGCGTTGTCGCCGCCGCATCCGGCCAGCAAGCCGCCCACCGACAGGCCCGAGGCCAGGCCCAGTTTCAATAACGACCTGCGCTGCGCATCCTGTGCCGCGCCCAAGTCCTTGTTTTCCATGCTGCGCTCTCCGCTGAGTAAAAGCGCCTATGGTATTTTTCCTTCGTTACTTGCATATGACAAGTTCAATCGGGTTGCAAATACGCCTTCAGCGCGGCCACCACCAGCGCGTGGTCGTCCGGTCCCGGCAGGCCGGTGACGGTAATGGTGCCGATGTGCTGGCCACTCTTGAGGATCAGCGGGAACGAGCCGCCGTGGGCGGCGTAGTCCTTCATGTCCAGCGACGGAATCTTGTCGTAGTCGCCGCCGCTGTTCTTGATCTCGGTATGCGTATAGAAGGAACTGTGGCCAGTGCGGTTGACCAGGTTGCTCTTGCGGCGTATCCAGTTGGCGTGGTCAGCGGTCATGCCGTCCATGCCGAAGTAGAACAGCATCAGCCCGTCGCGCGTGACGTTGACCGCCACCTTCTGGTTGGCCGCGCGCGCCAGTTCGACTACCTTGTTCCCAAGCGCCAGCGCGGTGTCGCTGTTGAAGCTGTCGAAGCGCAGCACCTGTTCCTGGCGCGCCAGCGCGTCGAGTTGGACATCATTTTGCGCAAACGCCAGCTTCAGCGGCGCGACAAGCAGCAAGGCTGCGATCAAGGTGGCTTTGGTTCTCACAAGGTCTCCGTTAAGCGTTGTTATTTCGGGATAATAACGCCAAAGTGTCCGCGCCGGCAGCAAAACGCAACCGTCCCGACACGTCATGGGCCGCTTGCCACACCGCTTCCGCCACATCCCGTTCCTGCGTCACCGCCGTCAGGCCGGACAGCCCTGCAAAGATGTTGTGCGCGAGCGGCTCGTAGGCCTGCGGAATCAAGCCCTGCATGCGCTGTTGACCGTTGGCGGTAAAAGCGGTGGTCGGCCCGTAGCCAGGTTCGATCAGTTTGACCTGCACACCAAACTCGCCCAGTTCAAACTGCAGCGAGTCCGTAAAGCCCTCGATCGCCGTCTTGCTGGCCGTGTAGGCCGCGACCAGGGGGAACGGCGCCAGCGTGGCGCTGGACGTGACGTTGATGATGCGGCCGGCACGGCGTGCGCGGAATTGAGGAATCACCGCCTGGCACATCGCCATCACACCGAAAGTGTTGGTTTCGAAGACGTCGCGCACAGTGTCCATGGGCGTCGCCTCGAACGCGCCGAACAGCCCGATGCCGGCATTGTTGACCAGCACATCGATCGGACCGGCCGCTTCGATCGCGCGGGCAATGCTGTCCGGCCGGGTGACGTCCAGCGCCAGCACCTGCACATGGGCTTGATCCGCAAACAGTTGCTCGCGCGGCGTCCGCATCGTGGCGACGACCTTCCAGCCGTGCTGGAGGAAATGGCGCGCGGTGGCCAGACCGTAGCCGGAAGAACAACCAGTGATCAGTACAGTTTTCATTGCTAACTCCTTGTTGTGGGTGATTGACCAGGAGCGAACGATAAACGATGATGACCGGATGATCGATGGCCAAAAGTCCGCAAATGTTTAGTCCAAGTCCACATTCGTCCGACCTATTGTCTGAACTCGTTCAGTTGCTCCGGCCACATGCCGCGTTCGCCAATATCCTCAGCGGCAAAGGCGACTGGGCGGTCCGCTATACGGAGTACGGCCTGCCGAGCTTCTGCATCATGCTGGCGGGAAGCGCCCTGCTGGCGGTGGACGGCGAACGGGCGATCACCATCAGCGCCGGGGATTTCGTGCTGCTGAAAGCCACGCCAGCCTTCACCTTCTCCAGCTTCGGCACTGCGCCACCGGTGCTGCTCGACCCGCATCAGGTCGGCGCGCAGCATGCCGACCTGCGTTACGGCGATCCGCATGGCGAGCCGGAGATGCGCTCGCTGGGCGGGGCGTTCGTATTCGACTGCGACGATGCCGGACTGCTGCTGTCGTCACTGCCGCGCATGGTGCATGTCCGCAATTCCGCGCGGCTGGCCATGCTGGTGCAGATGGTGAAGGAGGAATCAAGCGCTCAACAGGCGGGCAACCAGTTCATGCTGTCTCACCTTGCCGGGATGCTGCTGGTCGAGGCCATGCGTTGCGCGTCGGCCGGCAACGCGCCCCCAGGCTTGCTGCGCGGCCTGGGCGATGACCGCATCGCGCCGGCGTTGAAGCAACTGCATGCGAATGTCGGTCATGGATGGAGCGTCGGCCAGTTGGCAAGCATCGCCGCCCTCTCCCGTTCGGCCTTCTTTGAGCGCTTCACCCGTCTCGTTGGCAGCGCACCGATGGAATATCTGCTCCTGTTGCGCATGCATGTCGCCAAGACACTGCTGCGGGCAAACGAGCTGTCCGTGGCCGTCATCGCGGAGCGCGTGGGTTACGGCTCCACCAGCGCCTTCAGTGCCGCTTTCAGCCGGCATGTCGGCATGGCACCAAGCCAGTATCTCAGGCAAGCCGGCCCATAAAAAAACCCCGATAAGTCGTTGCCAACTTATCGGGGTCCGGGTGAGACGTCTGAAAGGTCAGACTTTCACTTCATCCGCCACCGCGCGGAATTCTTCGATCTGGTCGAAGTTCATGTAGCGGTAGATGTCGGCGGCGTTCTTGTCGATCACGCCGATGTGCGACATGTACTCTTCCTTGGTCGGGATGCGGCCCAGCGCCGAGCACACCGCCGCCAGTTCGGCCGAACCCAGGTACACATTGGTTTCGATACCCAGGCGGTTCGGGAAGTTACGGGTAGAGGTCGACATCACCGTGGCGCCCTTGCGGATCTGCGCCTGGTTGCCCATGCACAGCGAGCAGCCTGGCATTTCCATGCGCGCACCGGTGCGGCCCAGCGTGCCGTAGTGGCCTTCGGCGGTCAGCTGTTGCGCGTCCATCTTGGTTGGCGGCGCGATCCACAGCCGCACCGGGATGTCCGACTTGCCTTCCAGGACCTTCGAGGCGGCGCGGAAGTGGCCGATGTTGGTCATGCACGAGCCGACGAACACGTCGTCGATCTTGTCGCCGGCCACGTCGGCCAGGGTCTTGACGTCGTCCGGGTCGTTCGGGCAGGCCACGATCGGCTCGTGGATGTCGGCCAGGTCGATCTCGATGACGGCGGCGTATTCAGCGTCGGCGTCCGGCGCCAGCAGCTGCGGGTTGGCCAGCCAGGCTTCCATGGCCTTGATGCGGCGTTCCAGCGTGCGCTTGTCCTGGTAGTTGTTGGCGATCATCCACTTCATCAGCGTGATGTTGGAGTTCATGTACTCGATGATCGGCGCCTTGTCCAGGTGCACGGTGCAGCCGGCGGCCGACCGTTCGGCCGAGGCGTCGGACAGTTCGAACGCTTGCTCGACCTTCAGGTCCGGCAGGCCTTCGATTTCCAGGATGCGGCCGGAGAAGATGTTCTTCTTGCCTTTTTTGTCCACGGTCAGCAGGCCTTGCTGGATGGCGTACAGCGGAATCGCGTTGACCAGGTCGCGCAGCGTCACGCCCGGCTGCATCTTGCCCTTGAAGCGCACCAGCACCGATTCCGGCATGTCCAGCGGCATGACGCCGGTGGCGGCGGCAAACGCCACCAGGCCGGAACCGGCCGGGAACGAGATGCCGATCGGGAAGCGGGTATGCGAGTCGCCGCCGGTGCCGACGGTGTCCGGCAGCAGCAGGCGGTTCAGCCACGAGTGGATCACGCCGTCGCCCGGGCGCAGCGCCACGCCGCCGCGGTTTTCGATGAAGGTTGGCAGTTCGCGGTGCATCTTGACGTCCACCACCTTAGGATAGGCGGCGGTGTGGCAAAACGATTGCATCACCAGGTCGGCCGAGAAGCCCAGGCACGCCAGGTCTTTCAGCTCGTCGCGGGTCATCGGGCCGGTGGTGTCCTGCGAGCCGACGGTGGTCATCTTCGGTTCGCAGTAGGTGCCCGGACGCACGCCCTGGCCTTCCGGCAGACCGCAGGCGCGGCCGACCATCTTCTGCGCCAGCGAGTAGCCCTTGCCGGTGTCGGCCGGGTTCTGCGGCAGGCGGAACAGCGTCGATGCCGGCAGGCCCAGCGCTTCACGCGCCTTGCCGGTCAGGCCGCGGCCGATGATCAGCGGAATGCGGCCGCCGGCGCGCACTTCGTCAAACAGCACGTCGGACTTGACCTTGAATTCGGCGATGACCTGGCCGTTCTTCAGCGCCTTGCCGTCGTATGGACGCAGTTCGATGACGTCGCCCATTTCCATCTGCGACACGTCCAGCTCGATCGGCAGCGCGCCGGCGTCTTCCATGGTGTTGTAGAAGATCGGGGCGATCTTGGTGCCCAGGCAGACGCCGCCGAAACGCTTGTTCGGGATGAACGGGATGTCTTCGCCGGTGAACCACAGCACCGAGTTGGTGGCGGACTTGCGCGAGGAACCGGTGCCGACCACGTCGCCGACGTAGGCCACCAGGTGGCCCTTGGCCTTCAGCGCTTCCAGCTGTTTCAGCGGGCCGACTTTGCCCGGCTCTTCAGGATTGATGCCGGGGCGCGGATTTTTCAGCATCGCCAGCGCGTGCAGCGGGATGTCCGGGCGGGTGGTGGCGTCCGGGGCCGGCGACAGATCGTCGGTGTTGGTTTCGCCGGAGACCTTGAACACGGTCAGGGTCAGGCTTTGCGGTACTTCCGGACGCGAGGTGAACCACTCGGCGTCGGCCCACGATTGCAGCACGCCCTGGGCGCGCGCGTTGCCTTTATCGGCCAGTTCCTTGACGTCGTGGAAGTAGTCGAACATCAGCAGGGTTTTCTTCAGGCCTTCGGCGGCGACGTCGCCGACCACGTCATCGGCCAGCAGGTCGATCATCGGCTTGATGTTGAAGCCGCCCAGCATGGTGCCCAGCAGCTTGGTGGCCAGCGCGCGCGAGATCAGCGGCGAGCTGTCGGCGCCCTTGGCCACGGCGGTCAGGAAGGCCGACTTGACCTTGGCGGCATCGTCCACGCCCGCCGGCACGCGGTTGGTGATCAGGTCGACCAGGAAGGCTTCCTCACCGGCCGGCGGATGCTTCAGCAGTTCGACCAGGTCGGTGGTCTGGGCTGCCGACAGCGGCAGCGGAGGGATACCAAGGGAGGCACGTTCGGCAACGTGCTGGCGGTAAGCAGCTAGCATAAGAGTTCTCGTCAGGTTGATTGCAGGGCAGGCAGCGCTCGCTCGCCTGTTCCGGGCGCTATTGTACACCAACAAGTCTTATATAAGACATATAACATGAGACAGCAAACGATTTGAGTCATTTACGCCACGGCAATATTTTCGACGTTGTATTTGTTTCCATGTTGCGAGTTGTGTTAAGTATCACACAGTTGACGTTGGAACATCACTTTATTCTTGATGACACCGGATAAGGGTGTCCGGAAATTATTGATAGCACAACGCTAACTTCTACGGAACTTAAAAATGAAAATCAAAAATATCTTGCTCGCTTCGATGATTGCAGGCGCTTCGCTGATCGGCTCGTCCGCTTATGCAGCAACTGTGGGGAAAACCGTCGACTTGTCGCTGGAATCGGATATGGCGGGTGGCTTCAATGCTCACTTCGGCAACGCCTTCGCCAGCATCGATACCAACAACCTGTTCGTCGACAAATATAAGTTCACGCTGAGCGGCAACTACGACTCGGCCGCTTCTCTGACGTCGGTCTTCCTGAAAGCAGGCACCATCAAGAACCTGCAGATCACCGATTTCAGCCTGGTGCAGTTTGACCCGTCGACCAACTCCGTCCTGCACACCTACGCAGGCATGGACGCCACCACCGGCACCACCGACACCTGGGAAATGAGCGCCACCGGCCTGACTGCCGGTAGCTACTACATCCAGGTGGGCGGCAAGGTGCTGGGCAACGGCGGCGGCACGTACGCTTCCGACCTGACCATTGCCATGGCGCCGGTACCAGAACCAGAAACCTACGCCATGCTGGGCGCCGGTCTGGCCTTCATGGGCTTCGTGGCCCGCCGCAAGAAAGCCAAGGCAGCGTAACACCACCCTGCTCCCCACGAACGCCGCGACTGACATCGCGGCGTTTTTTTATGCCGTGTAAGCCGCGCCGGCAGGAATGGCGAAGCGGATCACCGTGCCGCCGCCCGCGCGCGCCTCGATGGCCAGTTCGCCGCCAAGATTGGCAACGCGTTCGCGCATGCCGGTCAATCCCCAGTGGCCGGCGCGGCCGTTGACCGCCACCGCGGCAGGTATGCCGACGCCGTCGTCGCTGACGGCGCCATGAACCGCGTCGGTCGCCAGGTCGAGCACGACGTCGATGTGCGCCGCCCGCGAGTGGCGCGCGGCGTTCGCGGCCGCTTCCCGCACCACCTGGAACAACTCGCGCGCGACCTGGCTTTTCAGCTTATCCAGGTGGCCGCCGACCGCCACTGCCAGCCGCCCGGCCAGCGACGGCTCCATCGCCTCCAGCGCCTCCTTCAGGCCGCACAGCACCGCGCTGGCGATCTCCGGCGTGCGCAACTCCATCACCTCGTCGCGCGTGTCTTCCACCAGCTTTTCAGCCTGCTGCAGCACGTGGTCCAGCGTGCGTTGTTCGTGGCTGTCGTGCGGCAGGCGCATCAGCACGGTGTGACAGCGCAGTATCAGCGTGTGCATGCCTTGCAGCAGATTGTCGTGCAGCGTGCGGGCGATGCGCTGGCGCTCGCCCAGCCGCGTCGCCGCCTTCTCCGCCTCGCGCGCGGCCACCGCCTCCATCCGCCAGCGATACACCACGCTCACGCCCAACAGCCCGGCCGCCGCCGCCAGCAGCCGGAACCACCACGTCTGCCACACCTGCGGCTGGATGCTGAAGGTGACGCTGGCGCCCTGCTGGCTCCAGACGCCATCCTCGTTGGCGGCGATGACGCGGAAGGTGTAGCTGCCCGGCGCCAGGTTGGTGTAGCGCGCCGAGCGCTCGCCGTGCGGCGCCTGCCAGCCGGCGTCCACGCCGCCGAGCTGGTAGCGGAACGCCACCCGCTCCGGCACCGACAGCGCGGTGGCGGCAAACTTGATATCCACCGCGCTGGTGCCCGGCACGAAGCTGAGCGTGCCGCCAGGGCTGTAGGTGGTGTCGCCGGCGTGCACCGCGTCGATCAGCACGGTGGGCGCCTGCCGGTTGCGGCGGATGCCGGCCGGATCGATCCAGCCGACCTGCGACAAGGTGGCATACACCACCCGGCCATCGTGCGCCAGCGCCAGCGTCGGCAACGGCCGCAGCTGCGCCGGGTGGCCGTGCACGCCATCCTCGAAGTTGAAGATTTCCCAGTCCACGCGGCGGCCGCTGTCGGCCCAGAACGCTGCCAGTTCGGCCCGCGTGATGTGAACGATGCCGTCCAGCCCGTGCAGCCACAAGTCGCCCGCGCGGTCCTGCACCATGCCGGAGATGCCGAGGAAGGCGCTGGCCTGCGTTGGCCGCAGCGGCCGCAGCCGCGCGCCGTCGACCCAGGCCACGCCGGCCTCGCCGCCCGCCAGCAGGCGCCCGTCTACCTCCAGCAGGCTGAAGACATTGCCGATATTGACGTCCTCGCCCTTCGACACCGGCCGCACCGCGTCGCCGACAATCTCCGCCAGGCGGCCGCCGACAAAGCCGATCCAAATCCGCCCCGACGGCCCGGCATACAGATACACCGGCGTCGGATCGCCCCCGACCGCCTCGGTGCTGACATGGGTCCACTGGCCGTCGGCAAAGCGGTACAGCCCCTGGCGCAGGATCGACACCCACACCACGCCGGCCTTGTCCACCGTCAGCGTCTGCACCTGCCGCCCCGGTGGCGTGTCCGCCGGCAGCGGCCAGGTGGTGACGCCAGCGCGCGTGATGTGCGACAGGCCGGACGCCGAACCGGTCCAGACGCTGCCGGCATGCTCGCGCCACATCGCCATCACCCCGGCCAGCCTGGGGCCGGCCTGGTGGCCGTCGGCGGTCAGGCGCAGCAGGTGGTCTTCGCCATCGCCGGCAACATACAGATCATCGTCCAGTCCGCGCTGCACATAATAGAACAGCCAGTCGCGCGGCACGCCGGCCTCGTGGATGCGTTGCGCGCGGTAGCGCTCGATACCGTTGGCGGTCGCCACCCAGAAATTGTTCTCGCGGTCGATCAAGGTGCGCGTCACCAGCCGGCCCAGGCTGCCGCCGGCCTCGAATGACTGCGCCACCGTCAGCTTGCCGTCCGGCGCCTCGCGCAGCAGGCACAGCCCGGCGTCGTCGCCCACCCAGGCCCACAGCGTGCCGTACGGGCCGTCCCACAAGCCGTGCGAACGGTCGGTCTTGGCGGGAATCTGCAGCGCCACCGGCGGCTTGCCGGCTTCGGCCTGCACCGCCTTGCCGCCGACCTCGGCCGCTAGCCGGCCGCGCACCAGATTGGGCACGGCGCCGTAGGTCACGGCAAACGCCGGCGTGAAGGCGCTGGCGCCACGCGCCCGGCTGTAGAGTTTCCAGTCCACCGTGACCCAGGTGGTCTGGTCACGGTCGATGACGATGGCGTTGACGATGCCGTCGGGCAGCGCCTGTGCCGCCAGCCGGCGCCACACCTTGCCGTCGAAAGTGGCGGCGGCCCGCTGCGTGCCGACGTACAGCAGGCCGTCCGGCGCGCGGCGCAGCACGTGCACGGTGCCGGCCGGCAGGCCGTCGGCGCCGCCGCTGTAATGCGTGGCCGCCGCCGGCGTCAGCGTGGAGAGGCCGCCGAACTGGTAGCCGACCGCGATGCCGCCCTGGATGGCCTCGACCGCCACCACATTGTTGGAGCGCAGGCGGTGGCCATACACGCGCTCGACGCGCTGGAAGCGCTCGCCGTCATAGCGGTACAGGCCGTTACCGGTGGCGAACCACAGCAAGCCGTCATCGCTTTGGGCGATGCGCCACACTGCCGTGGGCGCGCCCTCGGCCTGGGTCCAGCTACGGCGCTGGAATGCGAGCTCGCCGGGCGCGCTGGCGGCGCAGGCGCACCCCCAGCACAGCCACGCGGCGAGCGGCAAAATCCAGCGAACAGCCATCCATGCCCCTTTGATGATGCAAACCTCAAAGAATACATGAGATGCGGTGTGTCCATCCAGCCCTGGTCACCATCAGCGCAGCAGGTTGACCTTGGCCAGGTCGATCAGCTCGGCCGCGCGGCCGTCCAGCACCGCCTTCAGCATGAACAGGCCGAATTTTTGCGCTTCGTCCACCGTGGTGGTCGGCGGCAGTATCAGTTCCTGGCGCGCGCTGAGCACGTCCACCAGCACCGGCCCGTCGTGCGCCAGCGCTTCGCGGATCGCGCCCTCCAGCGCCTGCGGATCTTCCACGCGGATGCCGCGCACGCCCATTGCCTCGGCCATGGCCGCGAAGTTCGGATTCTTCAGGTCGCAACCGGTGTCAAGGAAGCCGTTGGCCTTCATCTCCAGCTCCACAAAGCCCAGCGTGCCGTTGTTGAGCACGATGATCTTGACCGGCAGGTTCATCTGCGACAGCGTCAGGAACTCGCCCATCATCATCGAAAAGCCGCCGTCGCCGGAGAACGAGATCACCTGCCGGCGCGGATGCGACGCCTGGGCGCCGATCGCGTGCAGCATGGCGTTGGCCATCGAGCCATGGTTGAACGAGCCGACGATGCGGCGCTTGCCGTTGACCTTGAGGTAGCGCGCGGTCCAGGCGATCGGCGTGCCGACGTCGGCCGTGAACACCGCGTCATCCGCCGCCAGCTCGCTGACCACGCGCGTGACCGCCTGCGGGTGGATATGGCGCGTGCCCTCGTCGATGACGGCCAGCTTGTCCAGATCCTTGCGCGCCTCGGCGTAATCGGCCTGGGCGCGTTGCAGGAAGCTGCTGTCGGTCTTCTGCGTCAGCTTGGGCAGCAGCGCGGCCAGCGTGGCCTTGACGTCGCCCAGCAGGCCCAGCTTGAGCGGGCAGCGGTTGCCCAGCGCTTCCGCCCGCACGTCGATCTGGGCGATCTGCGCCTGCTCGGGGAAGAACTGGCGGTACGGGAAGTCGGCGCCCAGCACCAGCAGCGTGTCGCAGCTCTTCATGGCCTTGTAGCCGGAGGCGAAGCCCACCAGCCCGGTCATGCCAACGTCGTACGGGTTGTCATATTCGATGTGCTCCTTGCCGCGCAGCGTGTGCACGATGGGCGCGTGCAGCGTGTGCGCCAGTTGCATGATCTCCGCGTGGGCGCCGGCGCTGCCGGCGCCGCAGAACAGCGCCACCCGCTCGGCGCCGTTCAGCATGTCCGCCAGCTGGCCGATGTCGCTTGCCGGCGGCAGCGTCACCGGCTGGCTGGGCAGCAGCCACTGCGGCGCCACCGCGTCCAGCGCTTGCAGCGCCACATCGCCCGACATCACCACCACCGCCACGCCCTTTTTGGCCACCGCGACGCGCATGGCGCGGTGCAGGATCTGCGGCAGCAGCGCCGCGTTGGACACCAGCTCGACGTAATGGCTGCACTCCTTGAACAGGCTTTCCGGATGCGTGGCCTGGAAATAATCGATGCCGATCTCGGTGCTGGGAATGTGGGCGGCGATGGCCAGCACCGGCACGCCGCTGCGCTGGCAGTCGAACAGGCCGTTGATCAGGTGCAGGTTGCCGGGGCCGCAACTGCCGGCGCACACCGCCAGTTCGCCGGTCAGATGCGCCTCCGCGCCGGCCGCGAACGCCGCGCCCTCCTCGTGGCGCATGTGAATCCAGTCGATGGCGGCCTCGCGGCGCAGCGCGTCGGTAAAGCCATTGAGCGAATCGCCGACCACGCCATACACGCGCTTGACGCCCGCCTGGGCCAGCGTGTGTGCCAGATATGTTGCCGCATTGCTGCTCATATTCAACCTCCTTAGTCGGTCTGATGATGGGGTGAGACGAGTGTAGTGGACCGCTCAATCGTGCTCATCTCCTATTGGTCCAGTCCACTCCCTTGCCGGGGGATACGCTTGCCTGGCGATATCGAAATTGCGTTGTAACGCCAGCCGCGATGAATTTATACTGTCATCCGTGACAATATGACGCTAACTATTTAATAGTTCGCTACAATTAAGCCATATGCAATATCTCCGTGCCCTCCTGCTGACCTTGCTGTTGTGCTGGCTCCAGCTGGCCGCCGCCGCGCCGGCGCGCGCGCCGCTGCTCGCCGATTTCAATCACAAGGCCTGGGGCGCCGAGGAAGACGTGCCGATGGACGTCATGAAGTTCGCCCAGACCGCCGATGGCTGGCTGTGGATCGCCACCTCCAACGGCCTGTGGCGCTTCGACGGCGCGCGCTTCGAGCGCGTCAGCAGCGTCTATGGCCACCCGCTCAAGTCCGAGCTACTGATGGGCATTAACACCACCGCCGATGGCGCCCTGATCGTCGGCTACCTGATGGACGGCATTTCCGTCTTCCGCCCGGCCTCGGTGCAGTCCTTCACCGACCGCGACGGCCTGCCCAGCAGCATGTTGTACCACATCGAGCCGGCGGCGAACGGCGCCATGTGGGTGGCCACCCGGGGCGGCGCCGCCTATCTGCCGCCGGGTGGCACGCGCTTCCAGGCGCTGGGCGCCGACGCCGGCCTGCCGGCGCTGCCGCACCAGACCTACCAGGTGCTGCTGGCCCGTGACGGCGCGCAATGGATCGCCACCGCCGACGGCGTGTTTTTCCGGCGCGCCGGCGCGCGCCGTTTCCAGCCAGCGTGGCCGCGCGCCAAGCTGTGGGGGCTGGCCGAAGCGCCGGACGGCACCCTCTGGGGCGCCGACCAGGCGCGGCACTATTACCGCATCGCCACCACCGCGCCGGCCGACCCGGCGGCGCGGCCGCAACCGGCATTTGACGGCCGCGGCATCTGCTTCGACCGCCGCGGCAATATGTGGGTCGCGCATGACGACGCGCTGGAGCGCAAGCTGTCGCTGGACGGTCACGACGCCAGCCAGTTCCTGACCGTCCAGAACGGCCTGAGCGGCACCATCCCCGGCGCCATGTTCGAAGACCGCGAGGGCAATCTGTGGGTCGGCACCTCGACCGGCGTCGACCGCATCCGCGCGCACCGCTTCCGCACCGCCTTCCCCGGCCACGCCTTCGAGCAGCCGCAATTGCTGCCGGCGCCTGACGGCAGCGTCTGGCTGGGCGGCGTCGATATCGACCTCAGCCGGCTGGACGCGCCGGCCAAGGTACAGACGGTGGCGCCGTTGCGCTTTGACGCGGCCGCCTGGGACAGCGCCGGCGGCCTGTGGTTCGCCAACAAGCAGGGCCTGCACCGGCGCGCGGCGGACGGCACCGTCAGCAGCCAGCCGCTGCCCTACGCGCTGCGCGACCGCGCCGCGCAAGCCATCCAGCCGCTGCCCGACGGCGCCGTCTGGATATCGTATTTTTCCGGCGACTTGTACAAGGTGGCCGGCGGCCAGTGGATCCGCAACGGCGGCCTGGCCGGGTTGCCGGACGCGATGACCACCGTGTTTGCCACCGGCGCCGACCAGGCCATCTGGGTCGGCCACGCCAACGGCACGGTCACGCTGCTCAGCCCGGACGGCGTCCGTATCCTGCAAACCCTGGGCAAGCCGCAGGGTCTCAACGTCGGCACGGTGTACGCGATCTACCGCCACGGCGCCGACATGTGGATTGGCGGCGAGCAGGGGCTGTTCGTCTACCGGCAAGGCCGCTTCAGCCGGCTGACCGGCCAGCACGGCGAGCGCTTCCGCAGCATCGCCGACATCGCCCTCCTGGCCAACGGCGACCTTTGGCTGAACGGCAGCGACGGCGTCTACCATATCGCCGCCACCGAACTGGCCGGCTGGCTGGCCGGGCGGCGCGCCGAGGTCGACTTCGAGCGTTTCGGTTTCCAGGACGGCATCCGTGGCCGTCCGATCGGCTTCTTCCCGTCGCTGGCGCAGGGGCCGGACGGCACGCTGTGGATCGCCACCGCCAATGGCGTCACCTATGTCGATCCGGCCCGCCTGGCGCGCAATCCGCTGCCGCCGCCGGTCCTGGTGCGCGGCGTTGACGCCGATGGCCGCCATTATCCGTTGACGCCCGGCCACGGCGCCGCGCTGGCGCTGCCGGCCGGCAGCAGGGAAATGGCGGTCGCTTTCACCGCGCTCAGCCTGTCGATCCCGGAGCGGGTGCGTTTCCGCTACCGGCTGCTGGGCCTGACCGACCAGTGGCAGGAAGTCAAGGGCCGGCGCGAGGCCTTCTACACCAACCTGGCGCCGGGCGACTACCGCTTCGAGGTGTCTGCCGCCAACGAGGACGGCGTCTGGGCCACGCACCCGGCCACGCTCGACATCCGCGTAGCGCCCACCTTCATGCAGACGCCGTGGTTTTACGCCCTGCTGTGCGCGGCCGTGGCAGCGTGCGCCTACGGCATTTACCTGGCGCGCATCCGGCTGGTCACGCGCCAGCTGAAGGAGCGCTTCGTCGGCCGCATGGCCGAGCGCGCCCGCATCGCCCGCGCCCTGCACGACACGCTGCTGCAAAGCGCCCAGGCGCTGATCCTGAGCTTCCAGTCGTCGGCGCGCACCCACGCGCCCGGCACGCCCGAGCGCGAACGCATCGAGCGCACGCTGGACCTGGCGGAAAAACTGCTGGCCGAAGGCCGCGACCAGATCATGGACTTGCGCGCCACGGCGGCGCCGGACGAAGTGGTGATGGCGCTGAAGCAGTTCGGCAAGGAGCACACCGACAATGGCAAGCGCGCCTTCTCGGCCCACGTCAGCGGCAAGCCGGTGCGGCTGCGGCCCGGCATCTGCGAGGAAGTGTATGCGATCGGCCGCGAGGCGCTGTACAATGCCGCGCGCCACGCCGAGGCACGCAACATCTGGCTGGAATTGCGCTACCGGTCGCGCCACCTGACGCTGACGGTGCGCGACGACGGCCGCGGCATCGACGCCGACGTGCTGCGCGACGGCCAGCGCGACGGCCACTGGGGCCTGGTCGGCATGCGCGAGCGCGCGGCCGCCATTGGCGCGCAGCTGACCATCACCAGCACGCCCGGCAAGGGCACCACGGTGGCGATGGTGATCGCCGCCCGCAACGCCTATCTGAGCGACTGAGCGCCGTCAGCGGCGGGCTGGCCCCGGCGCGGCGGCTGCCAGCGCCTGCGCGATCCAGCTGTCGAACAGCGGCTGGTGGTATTTGATCCAGCCGTCGGTATGGCGGGCGATGTCGGCCTCGCTGCTTTCGCCCGCGCGCATGCGCTCGTTCTGGGCGCTGATGTCGGCAATCGGCAATCGCATCACCTCAAACAGCTTGACGGCGGCCGGATTCGCCGCCGCCCATGCGCGGTTGACCACGATGCGCGTGGTGTTGATGGGGAAACCGTAGTCGCTGCCGTCGTCCAGGCGGGTGCTGGCCCGCTGCGGGTTGGCCGAGAAAGGCACCTGCAGCCACACCACGTCCCTGCCCGGCACCAGCACGCCGCTGACCCAGTAGGGCGTCCACGTGTAGTACAGCACCGGCTCGCCGCGCCGGAAGCGGCTGAGGGTGTCGGCCATCAGCGCGGCGTAGCTGCCCTGCACGTGCCTGACCGTGTCGCGCAGCTTGTACGCGTCCAGATGGTGCTCGATCATCGCCTCGCAGCCCCAGCCCGGATTGCAGCCGGTCAGGTCGGCCTTGCCGTCGCCGTCGTGATCGAACAGCCTGGCGAGGCCGGGGTCGCGCAGCTGCTCGATGTTGGTGATGTTGTAGCGTTCGGCCGTGGCCTTGTCGATCAGGTAGCCCTGCGCGGCCGGGCCGGCGTATTGGCCGACGCGCAGCAGTTTGGCATCGCCGCCGGCGTTGTCGTAGTAGCTTTGGTGCAGCGGATCCCAGTGCACGGCGAGAAAAGTGGCGTCGCCGTTGGCCACGGCGATGTGCGCGGCCGGATAGTCGACCTCCTGTATCGGCTGGGTTTCGTAGCCCAGCTTTTCCAGCGCGCGGTTCACCAGCATGGTCTGAAAGGTTTCCTCGGCCATCGCGCTTTGCAGCGCCTGCACCTTGATGCCCTTGCCCGGTTGCGCCATCGCGCCGCCCGCGCCCAGCGACAGTGCCAGCACCACCAGCGCCAACACGGCGAGGCGCTTGGCCGTGCCGCCCCCTGCCGCGCCGCGCACCAGCCGCAGCACCAGGCCGGCCGGGCCGGTCTGATACCAGTGGCGCACGCCACGGCGCGGCTGGCCCAGCGCCTGCGTCAGGCGGTCGAGCATGATGGCCAGCAGCACGATGCCCACGCCGCCAATGGTGGCAAGGCCCATGTCCAGCCGGCCGATGCCGCGCAACACCATCTGGCCCAGGCCGCCGACCGCGATCATCGACGCGATCACCACCATCGACAGCGACAGCATCAGCGATTGATTGATGCCGGCCATAATCGACGGCATTGCCAGCGGCAACTGCACGCGCGACAGCAACTGCCACGGCGAGGCGCCGTATGCGCGCGCCGCCTCGACCAGATCGGGCCGCACCTGGCGGATACCGAGATTGGTCAGGCGCACCAGCGGCGCCAGCGCGAAGATGATGGTGACGATCACGCCGGGCGCGTTGCCGATGCCAAACAACATCACAACTGGCACCAGGTAGACAAAGGCCGGCGTGGTCTGCATGGCGTCCAGCAGCGGACGCAGCAGATTCTGCGCGCGGTCGCTGCTGGCCAGGCATATCCCCAGCGGCAGGCCGATCAGCAAACAGAAAGCAAGCGAGGTCAGCACCAGCGACAACGTCACCATCGCCTCCGGCCAGACGCCCAGCAGCGCCACCAGCAGCAGCGCGGCCACCGTGCCGACGGCCAGCGCGCGGCTGGTGAACTGCCAGGCCAGCAGGCCGATGACGGCGATGAGCGCCAGCGGCGGCGGCGCCGTCAACGCGTCGCCGACGCCGCTCAGCGTGGCGTCGATGGGGATGCGCACCAGCTGGAAGAACGGGCGGCAATGCGCGACCACCCAGCCGAGGCCGTGGTTGATCCAGGATTCCAGCGGCAGCGCGCCGTCCAGCAAATGGGCGCTGCCGGCGTGGGTGGTGGTGGCGGCCGGCTTGGCGGCGTCCAGCCAGGCGGTGTCTGTGGGGGGCGTTGGCAGCCATGGGTTGCTAGCCGTGCTTGTTGCGGTAGAGGTCATGCAGATCCTTTCTCATTCGGTTGCGCGGCGACCGGCGGCGTATCTCGGTCGAGGAACTTCAGCAGCGTGGTCTTGCTGATGGCGCCGTGGAAGCCGCCATCGTCCGCCACCACCGGCACCGCGTACGGCAGCTGCGCCACCTGGCCGAACAGGCCGGCCACCGGCGCGTCGGCGTGGATCGGCTGCACGTCTGGCAGGAAGGCATGCGCCAGGCCGAGCGGGCCGGCATGGCCATCCAGCGCCGTGCGCAGCGAGTCGGCCGACACCACGCCGAGAAACTTGCGGCCGGGATCGACCACGTAGGCATAACCGCGATCCTGCTCCTCCAGCATCGACAAGGCGGCGCGCGCGCCGCGCGTGGGCGATTCCGACACCACGATCTGGCTCTTGCGGGCGATCTCGCTGGCCTTGAACACGGCCGCCGCGTCAACGCCGCGCACGAAGTTGCGCACATAGTCGTTGGCCGGGCGGCGCAGGATTTCC
Organism: Duganella sp. 1224; assembly: GCF_013408245.1. GTDB lineage: Bacteria > Pseudomonadota > Gammaproteobacteria > Burkholderiales > Burkholderiaceae_D > Rugamonas. Next base: position 1,212,781 of record NZ_JACBYS010000001.1, on the reverse strand, counting down.
TCCGGCGTGCCGACCTGCACCACGTGACCATCCTTCATGATCGCCACGCGGTCGCCGATGCGCATCGCCTCATCGAGATCGTGCGAGATGAAGACGATGGTGCGGCGCCTGATCCGCTGCAGGCGCAGGATTTCCGACTGCATGTCGGTGCGCATGATCGGATCCAGCGCCGAGAACGCCTCATCCATCAACAGGATCGACGGATCGCAGGCCAGCGCGCGCGCCAGGCCCACGCGCTGCTGCATGCCGCCGGACAGCTCATCCGGATAGCTGCCGGCATAGGCCGCCAGGCCCACCTGCTCCAGCGCCTGCCGCGCCAGCGCGTGGCGTTCGGCCTTGGGCATGCCGGCCAGCTCCATGCCGAAGGCCGTGTTGTCGAGCACAGTCAGCTGCGGCAGCAGCGCGAACGACTGGAACACCATGCTGATGTCCTCGCGGCGCAAGGCGCGCAGTTGCGCGTCCGGCAGCGTGTTGATGTCCTGGTTGTCGATGAGGATGCGGCCGTCGGTCGGCTCGATCAGACGGTTCAGCATGCGCACCAGCGTCGACTTGCCCGAGCCGGACAAGCCCATGATGACAAAGATCTCGCCGGCCTCGATGGTCAGGTTGGCGTCGAACACGCCGATGGTGCAGCCGGTGCGGGCCAGGATGTCCTGTTTGGGCGCGCCTTGACGCACCAGTGCCAGCGCCGCGTCCGGCTGGTCGCCGAACACCTTGAACACATGCTCGATGATGATTTGTTTAGCCACGTTGTGGTTCTCCTTCGGTTGAACGAACGGAATGACACCTCGCGGGCCACAGGCCTGCGATGGGAATCAGCGGAGTAGGACACGGGGACCGGAGCAGAAGCCGGTCTGCCAGGGTGTCAGCGTGGGCGCGAGGCCCGATCATGCGGGGATTTGTTGTAAATAGACGTCAATTATAGCCTAAAACGCATGCAAAGTCCACCAAGTGCTTGACTTAACACAGGTTCATGGCGTGTCCGCCAGAGGTGCGCGGCAGCAGAACACGCCGGCATAGTAGGCTACAATGCCCCTTTTCGCCGGAGTCGCGGAAATGTTTTTCAAGCTGCGATGTATTTGTCTTTCCGCCCTGTTTTTGTCCTCGCCAGCCGTTTCGGCTGCCACGCCAGCCCCGCTCGAATTACGTATCGCCGTGGTGTCGGACGGCCGGGCGGACTACTTCGTGCGATTGCTGGAAGAGTCCTTGAAGCTGATTCAGCAGCCCTACCACCTCCAGTACGTCAAAGACCTGCCCGCCCGGCGCATGTGGCATATGCTGGGCCGGGACGACATCAACCTCTTCTACGGCATGCAGACGCGGGAGAAGGATAACGACAACAACCTGGTTCCCGTCCGTAACGGGCTGACCAATGGCCTGGTCGGCCAGCGGGTGCTGTTGATCCGCCCTGCCGATGCGCGCGTTTTCGCCCAGGTCCGTTCCGTGGCCGACTTAAAGCATACCGGACTCATTGCCGGGTTCGGCACCGGCTGGGGCGACACCAGGGTGTGGAAGACGGCCGGCTTGCCGCTGTACGAGCACGCCGCGCCGTGGAGCACGGTGTATGCGATGGTGGCGGCCGGCAATCGCCACGTCGATTACCTGCCGCGCGGCGTCATCGAGGTGCTGACCGAGGCGCGCTCGCATCCCGAACTGGTGGTGGAGCAGCATTTGCTACTGGAGTATCCAGCCGACTTTGGTTTCTACCTGAGCCCGTCTGCCGCCGCCTACCGCCCCATCATCGAGCGGGCGTTGAAGGCGGCCGAGACCAGCGGACTCAAGGCGCGCCTGATCGACGAGGCCTTCGGCGCCGATATCAGGGCGCTCAATCTGAACCGGCGCTTGCAACTGCGTTTGCCGCCGGCATCAGACTGAGCACAAGCTGTCAGGGTCTGGCGCCAGGGTGTGCGATCGCGCGCTTTGCCTCGGCGGTCGTCACGTAACGCTGCAATATGCGCAGCAAGGTGCCGTCGTCCCTGATGCTGATGACGGTCGCTCGCCAGCGCTCGCTCTCTTCCGGCAGGAAGTTCTTTTTGGACAGCGCGATGCAACCGACGATCGGCGGTGCGGCGGGAAACCAGTCGACAGTGCGGACCGCCGCGCTCATGCCGCGCACACGCAGTTCGCGCTCATACTGCAACGGCACGGCGAAAAAGCCGGCGATCCGGCGGTATTTGAGCATGTCGTACAAGGACGACGGGTCGGCGAGCAGATCCAGGCGGCCGCCGCGCGCGAGCGCGCTGTTCCATTCCTCGTAGCGTTCGCCGTGATACAAGCCGCGCACCGCGCCGAAACGCAGCGTGTCCTCTGCAAGGAATTGCGCGCTGGTCAGCGTGGCGGGAGCGTCGGCGGCCAGCACCGCCATCCACTTCTGCTGCAAGTACGGAAAAAACCAGGCGTACCCGCTCCGCTCGTCATTCGCCAGGGACGACATCACCATGTCGATTTCGCCTGTCCTCAGCCACACATAGGCGCGCACGCGCGGCAGCACAATGGTGGAGAAACGGCACCCGGTGCGCCGCCCTAGCTCGTCCAGCAAGTCCTGATCGATGCCCTTGCCGTGCGAGTACAACATGCCGTCCTGATACATCGCGACCTTCAACGGCCGGTCCGGGCACGTCACCGGCGCAGCACCGGCCTCAGCCGCCAGCCCCACCAGTGCCGCCAGCATGCCGGCGCGGACACGCCATACCCAGCTATTCGCCCTGCCTGGTTGCCTGTGCATGCAATTCCCTTTCATGGCCCGGAGGCTCCAAGCTTTTCAACAACATACGGGACTTTGCGGCCCCAGGCAATCCATGGGCGGCGCTGTTGGAGTGTTGAGTGCGCCTGACGACGTGGCCACAGTCCAGTTGATATTGAAGACCTCGGCGTCTGCCCCCTGGAACAGGCCGGCTGGATACCCCAACGCTGTTTGGAGCAAGCCGCCGCAGCGCACGCCGGTTGGATCACGTCGATCAATGATATATCGGCGATCTTCCACCTACAGCGGGCTATCCCCTAAGGACTAGCGATCCAGCGGCGGTAAGGGCTTGCCTCTTTATAAACACTAATTTACACTTTATTACTAAAAATCAGGTTCGCCATTAGTATTTTACGCCACGCGCAGCATCACTGATCTTTACTCATAAATAATAGTCACAAATAATAACAATCCTGACTTCAACATAATATCTTCACATATAACCGATTACTTCGTCTTTCCGGCATGGATGAGCAGCTGCACAGGAGCTGGATACCAATGCCGGGGCGTGTTTCACTTTTACGTATTCAATTCACGCCTGTCATGGACACAGTCGCCGGCTGTGTAGCTTTCATCTGCCCAAACGCATCCCCCTTGTCTGGACCGATGAAAAGGATATGCCGTGAAAAGAAACGATATATATGCTTTTGCAGAGACCGCCGACTACAATATCCATATTGATAATATCAGCGCAGATCCAAACACCGACAGCGATATTCAATCCCTGGTAATTAATTACAAAACATTCTTGATGGGAAGATGCAGAAAATTGACCCATGGCAATCTACATGACGCCAACGACCTGTTCAGCCGAGTCATGCTGAAAGTCTGCAGCGAGAGCCCACAACAATTGCGCCAGGTGCGCCACATGGGCGGCTGGCTGAGCCGCATCGCCTATAACCAGTTCATCGATGACCAGCGCGAACGCCAGGCCGATGCCCGCCGCGACGGCGGCCTGAGCTACCTGAGCGAAACCATCGGCTTGAGCGCCCTGTCCGCCGAGCAGGAATATCTGAACGCCGAACTCAGTCACCAGTTGGGGCTGGCCTTCGAGGCACTGCCGGAGCGTCTTCGGCGCGCCGCCTACATGCGCTTTTGCGAAGACGCCCCCTACGATCGGATCGCCGCTGATCTGGCCATTACGCCCGCCAACGCCCGCAAGCATATCCAGGAAGCCCGGCGTCTGCTCGGCGCCCGCGTGCGCCGCTACGTTGGCAATGAGCTGCTGCCGCAACGCGCGCCTGGCCGATCCGCAACGCTGTCGCTGCTGCACTACGCCGAATAAGCCATCATCCCCACGCCAAGGAGCAAGCCATGAATGAGGCACTTGCCGAGGTTCGCCCGGACGCCATCGAAAACAATTACGCTGTTGGCGCGCTGCATGTGCACTGGCGCGCCACGCGGCGCGCCGAGGCCGGCTGGCACGTCCATTGCCTTTTACGGCTGGGCGCGGAGCCGGAGCCGCCGGCTGCGGCATCGGCATTGGTCATACTGACGCCAGAGGCGCCACTGGGCGAGTTCCACCTGGATGACGGGACGGAACGTGCGCACGGCGCATTGACGCTGAGCGGGCACGCGCATCACCGCCACGACAGTACCTTGGCGCTCGACCTGTATCACGGTCACATGGAAGAGATCAAGGCCCGGCTGTGCAACTGGCGCGTCTGCCGCCCGTGCGATAACGTCGCGCCAACCGAAGGCAGCGCGACGCTTGATCCGGCAGGACAGCTGCGCGCCGACTGGACCATCACCGGTGCGGCCGACGCCAACCAGAAGGTCATCCTGGCACTCAGCAGCGCGGATGGCCGCCAGCACGCGAGACGCGCGCTGACCCCGCGCCAGCCCGAATGGCGCCAACTAATCCGGCACGACAGCGCCGCCACCGAGGTGATGTTGCGCACCCACTTCCATGCCGACGGCACCATCGCGCTCGACAGCGTCATCTTCCGGTCCGACACACCGGTGCATCATGTGGTGCTGGCCACCCTGCCGGGCGACGTTGCGCCGCCTGATCCCCGCCCGGGCCCGGCGCCGTGGCCCGAGCCGGACCCCGACCATGCAGAGCAGGTGGCGCTGGAGGCACCACGTATCTTTGCGCCGTTCACCTATCCGCGCGCGCTGCGTGCGCCAAGCGCGGCCCAGCAGGCCCGCCGCTTCTTCAGCATCGCCAATGCGGGCCCCCTTCAGCAAGCGCTGGCGACAGACAAGGCCAAGCCGGACCGCGCCGCCATGCAGGCGGCCGCGCAAGCCTTCATCTCGCCGCCATCGGGCACCACCAGCGACTACGTGGCGCGTATCGGCAGCCTGCCTGGACCGATGGGCAGATTACACGGCGAACCGGTGTGCGCACTCCTGTCACTGCGCCCGGCGACCGCGGAAGCACTGGTCACAGCCATGGAGGCGCTGCTGGGTGTGCCGGTCACAACGTTTCTCGCCTCGCCGGACTACGCCTCGCAGTTGGCCAGCCTGCAGGACAGCCTGACAGCGCTGCTGGTCACCGCCACGCCGCTGCCGCACCACGCCTCGGCGCTGACGCGGGCGCTGATGGTATGCCACGCGGCCGAATGGCTGGCAGCCGTGCAGAAACTGGCCCAGGCAGGACGGTCATCTCCGGCCGAGGGCCACCACGCGCCGCGCCGCTTGCGCGAAGTGCTACAGGCGAGTGTGCTGCTACCTTCCACCATCTTCCCGCTGCCGCAGCCGCCAGCCGCCAGTACCGTGGCGGCGCTCGGCTATGCCGACCTGCAAGTGATCCGCCAACGGCTGAAAGGCTACAGGCTGGGTGAGCTGGCGCATGTGGAAAACGTGATGCGCGGGGAGACGCGCGAAGAGTTGCGTCAACAGCGCGACATCAGCGACGATCTGCAGCGCGACCGCCTACTGGACATCGACGATGCGCGACAGCAGCTTGGCTACCACGGTGGCGCCCTGCAGGCAGAAACCAACGCCAGCAATCCAATCAGCGAGCTGAAACGGGAGTTTGACAGCCTGCAACAACAGTACGCCAGCGATGGCTTGTCCGTGACCGTCAGCGGCGGCTGGACCGACACCGTCGACGGTCCCGCCGCGCTGCAGCGGCAGGCGGCGCACTATGCGCGCCAGTTGCTGGACCATGCCTGCCATCGTGTTGCGCGCAAGATTGGCCAGGAACGCCGCCAGCGGATGCGGCAAGAATTCAGCCTGCAACAGCGGCGCCGCTTCCACAACGAGGCTGGCGACGCCCATCTGACCGGCTTATATCACTGGGTAGACCAAGTACACCGCGCGCATGTTGAACATCTCGGCACGCGACTGATACTGGAATATACCTTGGCCGCGCCGGCCGCCAACTTCATCGCCCGCAGCAACGCGCTGCATGGTTGGAACCTGACGGTGCCGCCCCCACCGTGGCAGGCGTCGGAAGGGGTGGCGGCGGTGACGTCGGCCTATGACCTAACGCGCGACAACTATCTGCCACTGGCGCGCCGCTACGGCGCCGACGTGGCGCCACCGCCGCCGTCGCGGCGCCTGGTCAGCGCCAGCCTGGGCGCCGCGCCGCCGCAGCCGCTGACCACGCTGACGGTACCGGAGGGCTACCAGGCCAGTGCGGCCAGCGTGTCGTATGCATGGAGCGTGACGCCGACGGCAGCGAGCGTCCCGCCGTCATTCGACGTTCTGGTCGGCGCGGCCGCGCTGAAGATCGACCCGTCCAGCGCCGTCAACCCCGGGGTGCTGCCGGTACCGAACTGGCAGCCGTGCAGCGGCGCCGTGCCGGCGGGCGCCGTCGCCATCGGTCTGAGCTACGCGCTGATCGTGACCCTGGAATGCGACTGCGTGGATGAGGCGCCACCGTTCCGCGCGTGGCAGCACGACACGTACGCCGCCATCATGCGCGCCTACCATGACTGCCAGCAGCAGACGGAACGCGTGATGGGCGAGCTGGCGGCCAACGCCTCCGGCAGCGACGCCGGACGGCTGGAAACCGAATACGCGGCGCTGCGCCAGGGCGCCACCGACGCCCTGAGCGCGCCCGGCATCGCCATCGCCACCGCCACGGACCGCCTTACGCCAGACCAGGCTGCATTTGACCTGCTGCCGTTTTTCCGCCAGGCGGTGGCATGGGCGGAGATGAGCGTCCGCTATGCCGGCGCCAGCGACGCCAGCGGACTGGCCAAGGCGCGCGACGGCGGGCTGGCAACAGCGGGCGACGACAGCTTCCGCCAGTTTCTGCAAGCGGCATCGGCGCGCCTGCTGCTGCCGGTGCGCCCGGCCTTCATCGTGCCGATGTTGTACTACCTGTCGTCCAACGGCAGCTTCTGGCTCGGCGAATCGCAGCTGTGCCCGGTGCTGGAAAGCGACCTGGTACTGGCCAACGAGTGGAAGACGCTGGGGCCGCGCGCGGCCACGGTCAGCGCCGGCAGCGACTGGGAGGTTGCGATCGCGACCGCCATGCTGATGCTGCGCCAGGACGACCGCCTGCCCGCCGCGGTGCCGGCGACTGAGGAGCCCGACCATGATGCCGGTGCCTGAAGCGGTCCCGGTCGGCACCATCGTGCCGTACGCCGCGCCGATCAACAACCCGACCGATCCGCAAGGCGCCAGCTATCCGGATTATCAATCGCAAGCCTACAACCTGCGGCTGGAGCGCCAGGGCTGGCTGGTGTGCGATGGCCGCCGCGTGGCGGTGGCGCGCTATCCAGAGCTATTCCGCGTGCTCGGCTATATCCACGGTCAGGATGGTCCCGGCTGGTTCCTGCTGCCCGATTATCGCGGCCGCGTGCTGCGCGGCGTGAACCTCGGCGCCCAGGGGCCGGACCAGCTGCCGCGCGATCCGCAGGCCGACAGGCGCGGCGCCGCAGGCAGCGGCGGCTGGCAAGGCAACCAGGTCGGCTCGGTCCAGGACGACGCGTTGCAGGCGCATCAGCATACCTATCGACAAGCGGTTTCGTCGGCCACCGGAGGCCAGGGCCCGGCCGTCTACAGCCTATCGACCACGACGCCCACCGAGAACACCGTCGTTCCGCCAGACTATACGCCAGCGATCACGATCCGCGAGGCGCCGGAAACCCGCGTCAAGAACGCCTATGTCAACTACCTGATCCGCTACACCAGCGGGCGGCCGCGTGGCTTGGGCGGCCTCATCGGCTTCGATATCTGAAAACAGTTTTCACACCGGCGCCGCGCGGCGCGTCTTAGCAGCACAACACCGGCAACGCTGATACTGCCGACGAAGAGAAAGGGAACATCATGGGACTGTCTTACACCCTCAGGAACCAGCTTGGCCACGCGGCCACCGCCACCGTGGTACTGGTACCCAACCGGCTTGACAGCAAGCCGACCGCGCCGTGCAAGGCGCCGGGCGCCGATGCGCCGGACGGTGAACCGGCCAGCTTCGTGTATTACCCATGGCAGTACCTGAATCCATCGGCAGACGCGCACGAGTCGTTCTACCACGACAGCGGCATGTCGGTGGTGGTGCGCAAATCCGACCCCAGCGGCCAGCAGATTCGCAGCCGCAAGACGCCAGTCACGATCGGCGGCAGCTACGTCCTGGCGATCGGCGCCGACAACATCGTGCTGCAAGCGCTGCGCGCCAACACCCAACGGTATGTCGAGATCGTCACGCCGCCCGCCAGCCTGGGTGACGGTACGGTGAAGATCGAATGGTATCTGGGCGGCAGCAACCTGGACAAGGCGCGGCTGGTGGCCGCCACCGTCAACGTCGGTCCCGGCACGCGGGCCTTCTTCCAGCCCGACCCAGGCGCGCTGCTGTTCCTGGCGGTCGCCAGCGACAGCAAGTCCGACAACCGTAGCCGTCCCTACGCCGTGGACGAGGCACGCGCGGCCACCGTTTGCCCCTACATGCCGCCCAGTTACGCCACCGAAGTGCAGGTCGCCATGCAGCCGGCGCCACCCGCCGCGAGCGCGCCGGTGCGCTACCTGTTCAACCCGCCGAAGGCAGTCCACACCGCCTGAGCGGCCCTTCCCCCGGCGCCGGATGAAATCGCGGACTCGTCATCCGGCGCCGTTTTTCGCAGAGTCCGCAGCAATGTCCAACCAAGGAGCAAGTGATGACTAAGTTCAACGTCAACTACAACGTCGGTCCCGACGAATTGCATGGCAAAACCGTGCTGGTCTTCCTGAAACCGCAGAACCCGCAACGCAACTACCAGATCCACGCCTGGCAGGTGCTGACCGGCTCGGCCGGCGCCACCGAGTCGTTCGACTACGAGGCGCTGATCTCCACCGACGTCAGCAGCACTGGCGTGAACGACAACAAGATCATCTCCGGCCGCCAGGCCATCGCGCCGGGCCAGCTGCTGTCGGCGGTCAGCCCCAGCGGCCTGTCGCCGCTGCTGCAGCCGGCCGCCACCTCGCTGGCGCAGACCAAGCTGACACCGGAACAGTGCGGCGTCATCAACCAGACCAATCCGTACATCCAGTTCGACAGCAACTGGTATGTCAACGACAAGCCGGTGGTGACCATGCCGTACGTCGACACCAACATGACCGTCAGCTTCGAGTACCTGCCCAACTTCTACTTCATGGTGGCGACGCCGCCGATGGTGGGCCAGACCTACATCGTGCAGAACTTCTCGGACATGACGCAATACACGATGCCGATCACCGCCACCGAAGTGGACGTCACGCTGAGCCGCAACCAGGGCCTGTGGACCTTCGACTTTAACGCCAAGTAAGCCAGCCAGCCGTGTCCGCCGCCATGGAGGCGGACGCGGTCGTTCCCAACCTATGCCAAGGGGAGCTTCATGATTGAATGCACAGTCCATTCCGACGTTGAGGACATGCGCGGCAAGCGCGTGCTGGTGTTCCTGCGGCCGCAAGCGCCGCAGCTGGATTACCAGGTGCACGCCTGGCAGCAGCTGGAAATTTCCTCGGGCGCCACGGTGCAGTTCCAGTTCGATCCGACGGTCGGCGCGCGCATCGTCAGCGGTCCGCGTCACAACCGCATCTGGTCGGCGGAGAAGGCGGTGGCGCCCGGCCAGCTGCTGCGCATCGTGCGGCGGGATCTGCTGGCGCCCACACTCGAAGAGGCGCCAACCGGCATGGCGTTGCAGCGCCTGATGCCGCAACAGTACGGCGTCTACAACGAAACCTATCCGTACACCAGCGTCAGCTGCGTATGGCAGGTCAGCGGCAAGCCGGTGGTCACCATGCCCAATCTGGACTGGGGCATGACGTGCACATTCTGCTACGAACCGGTGCTGTACTTCATGATCGCGGCGCCGATGCTATCAGGCGAAAACTTCAGCGCGCTGGCGTTCACCGACATGAAAGCGTACAAGCTGCTGCCGGGCCTGTCCACGCTGGATGTCACCGTCAGGCGCGACCAAGGCCGCTGGATGTTCAGTTTTATCAGCGACCTGGACGAGCAGTTCGAGTAACTCTTCCCATCCCGTACCACCTCACCTACAAGGAGAACATCATGCTATCCAAAAAACTCGCCGCGTTTTACGCCGCAGCACTGCTCGCCCTCGGCCTGTCCAGCGGCACGGCATCGGCACAATGCCCCATCGCGCAATGGACCGGCGGCGTGCCAAACATCAACCAGCTACACATTTTCTGCGGCGAGATCGCAGGCAACGGCGATCCAAAAGGCTATCACTCCAAAGTGTATCTGCCACCAACCAATGTTGTCGCCTTTACCGGCCCGGCTGCTCCAGTCGCCAATGGGATATACACCAGCCAGGTTTACTTCAACAACCTCACCGACAAGTTTTCGACCTTTTTCCCGGACTCCTGTAACCAAGCGCAAATTCTGGCCTCGGTGCGCTATGCCTTTGCGAACCCCATCGCCCTTCCGGGGGCCGGCACGGTGGGCTGGGGCGTTGGCCCCTCCGCTCCGGCAGCCCCAGGGGGCCTGTACTGCCGCGGCACTAACGGGAATCCATTCAATATCCGCCTCGGCATACTCGCTAACGGCAACATCAACACCGCGTTCCCGAACTAAGCATCCGGCGTAACTGCTCTCGTGCCTGACCGGGCGCGGCCGCGATCTGCCGGCCGCGCTTTTTATCAAGTATCGAAAAGGGACCATCATGCGTCGTCTCGCTCCATTAGCTCTCGCTTTCTCGCTCAGCCTGCTGGTGCCAGCGGCCGTGCTCAACGCCGCTCCGGCGTCAGCCAATCCGGGCCTGTTCGTGTGGAAAACCACCAGACTTGCCCCCACCATCACGCGCGAAGAGGCCGAAGCCATCGCCAGCCGCTATCTGAAGCAGGACATCAAGCCCGACGAGGCCCAGTTCGTCTCCATCACTTATTCGGAACGCCGCGACAATGTCGAGCGGACGTTTTTCCACGGCTGGCGGCTGTACTACGCCAAGGCAGTCTCCCCCACGGCAACCGGGGGGCAGCCAGGCACCACGCTATTAGTCAATGGCATACCGGCCGTATCTGGTGGCTTCGCCACCAGCGCGCCATTGTGGAACGCCAAATCGGTCGTCGCCGACATACCCGGCCCCGCGCGATGACCGCCTTGTAGTACCATACAGGCAATGCGGTTCTACCTCCACAGTTAAGAGACGTCTATGACCGACTCCTACAGCATCTTCCGCGACGACACTGGCCGTCTGCAGATCACGCCGGGCCCCGGCGGCGACGTGTTGGTCGCTGACTTCCTGCAAACCGACATCCGCGACAGCACCGTCTACTGCGACCTGGTGCTGGCCATGCTCAAGCGCAATATGGCGGGCCGGCATAGCGAGCAGGACCGAACCATCGGCAACATCTATCGCCTGGACGTCAACCGCGACCAGGCAACGCTGACCAACATCCACGACGAGCAGGCGCCGGCTGCCAGCATCGCCAGCGCGGACTTGCTGGCATTGATGCAGCAATGGCGAGCACATTTGCCGGATCGGCCATAAACGCGGCACCATCGGCGGCGCGATACCTGTGCATGAATGCGCTAAAATAATCGCTGCTTTTAACGATGTAGAACCGATGAACGACTCACAAGCCGGCGCCCGCCGCCCCACCCGCCTGACCGCAGCCACACTGGTGCTGGCGCTGACTGCCCCTCTCTCCTTTGCCCAAGCGCTGAACGCGCCGGCCGCGCCGCCGCAGGCCGCCCCGGCGGTCGAGAGCAAGCTCGATACGATAACAGTCCAGCGCGGTGATCTGCAGCAGACGGTCGACGCCATCGGCAAGTTGCAATTCCGGCAGTTTGCGGATGTGAACGTCCAGGTCGCCGGCCAGATCAAGGAGGTGCTGTTCGCGGTCGGCGACGCGGTGCGGGAAGGTCAGCCGGTGATGGAGATCTCCCCCACCGTCCGCGCCAGCCAGGTGGAGAGCAACCGCGCGCAAATGGCCCGGCTGCGCGCCGAACTGGCGGACCAGCAAGCCCAGACCGACTTTGCCGAGTTGCAGTTCAAGCGGCAGACCCAGCTCAAGGCACAAAATGCCACGCGCGATGAAAGCGTCGAGTCCAGCCGCATGAATCTGTCGTCGGCGCGCGCGCGGGTGGATGCCATCAACGCGCAGATCCAGCAACTGGAGGCGACGCTCAAGTCCGACGAGGAAAACAGTCGCCACAAGCAAGTTCTGGCGCCGCTGTCGGGCACCGTGGTGGCGCTGAATGCGCGGGCGGGACAAACGGTCGGCGCCGGCCAGCCGGGCGCGCCCTTGATGCGCATTGCCGACCTGTCGCAACTGACGGTGCAGGCGCGCGTGGCGGAGGTGGATGTGACGCGCCTGAAGCGCGGCATGACGGCCAATTTCCAGACGCCCGGTTATCCCGGCCGCACCTGGTCGGGCAAGCTGCGCCAGGTGCTGCCCGTGCCCGCCGACGGGACCGCCGAGCAAGGCAAGCAGACGTTTTACAACGTGCTGTTCGATGTCGATAATCCGGAGCAGGAACTCATGAGCGGCATGACCGCCCAGGTGCAGTTCGTCGTCGCCCAAGCCAAGGATGCGTTGCTGCTGCCGGTTAATCTGCTGGGCAAGCGCGATGCGACGGGAATGTACGAGGTCCACGTGGTGAATGCGGAGCGGCGCATCGTCACACGCAAGGTGAAAATCGGCGTGCGCACGGCGCAGCAGGCGCAGGTGCTGTCGGGCCTGGACGCGGGCGAGCAGGTGCTGGTCGGTCCGGTGCCGACGCCGGCGCTGCAACCCAGGCCGGCGGCGACGGTGGGTGCGCCATGAGGCAACGCGTGGTGCGGCACAAGCAGATACAAGTTGAAACGCGGCGCCCAGGCGCGCTGGCGGCATGCCTGGCCGGCATGCTGCTGGCCGGGTGCGCGCACAAGATCCCGGTGGCGGAGCCGCCGCCGGCGGTCGAATTGCCAGCCGGCTGGTCGCAGTCCGGCACGCCGGCCAGCCACGAATGGCCGGATACAAACTGGTGGCAACGCTTTGGCAGCGACGAGCTGAGCCAACTGGTGCGCGAGGGCCAGGACAGCAACCTGGAACTGGCGGCCGCGTTGTCGCGGGTGCGCCAGGCGGCGGCGCAGGCGCGGATCGCCGGGGTCGCGCTGCTGCCGTCCGTCGATGCCTACGCCGGCGCCAGCAGGGATCTGCCGATCACCGGCAACCACAACGCCAATGTATCCTCAACCGGGCAGTTGCAGGTGTCTTACGAACTCGACTTTTGGGGCAAGAACGCCGCCGGTGTTGCCGCGGCGGACGCTTCGCTGCGGGCCAATTTCTATGATCGGCAGACGGTGGCGCTGACGGTGACCAGCGGCATCGTGTCAACCTATCTGCAAATCTTGTCGCTGCACGACCGCCTGATCGTGGCGCGCGAGAATGCCCGGACGGCGCAGCATGTGCTGTCGCTGGTCGAGGCCCAGAGCAGCGTTGGTGCCGCCACGTCGGTGGACCTGGCGCGTCAGCGCTCGGCGGTCGCCAGCCAGCAGGCCGCCCTCCCGGCGTTGCAGCAACAGGAGCGCGAGGCGCAATCCGCGCTGGCCATCCTGCTAGGCAAATCGCCGCAGACATTCCGCATCAGCGACAGCGGCCTCGACACCATCCGCCTGCCTGAAGTCACGGCTGGCATGCCGTCCGAGCTGCTGTCGCGGCGGCCCGACATCCGCCGCTCGGAAGCGCTGCTGGCGGCGGCCAGCGCCAACGTCGACATGGCGCGCGCGGCCCTGTTTCCCAGCATTCGGCTGACCGGATCGACCGGCACGCAAAGCAGCGCCCTGGTGTCGCTGCTCAACGCCCAAAATCTGTTCGCCAATGTCGGCGCCTCGCTGGTGGCGCCGATCTTCGACGGCGGGCGTTTGCGGACCGAGCGGGACCTGGCCATCGAACAAAAACAGGAACTGGTGCAGAATTACCGCGCGACCGTCCTGTCGGCACTGGCGGAGGTGGATACCGTGCTGGGCCAGATCCACAGCCTGGACGAGCAGCGCCGGCTCAAAGAGGTGGAACTGGAGCAGTCGCGTGTGGCGTTCAATCTGTCCGAGATCCGCTACAAGGCGGGCGCGGAAGACCTGATGACCGTGCTCGACACCCAGCGCAGCCTGGCGGACGTGCAAAACGAACTGGGCATCCTCAAACTCAAACGCCTGCAGGCCACGGTGTCGCTGTACAAGGCGCTCGGCGGCGGCTGGCAGGCGGGTTGAGGAACGGCCAATACTCAACCCTGCGCCGTCGGGCGTATGACGATGCTGCCGACATCCACCTCTGGCGGCTGCTCCAGCGCAAACAGGATGCCGCGCGCGATGGCATCCGGCGCCATCGCAATGTCCGCCAGCCGCTCATCAACCAGTTTTTTTGCCGATAGATCCGTGATGCTGTCACCAAAATTAGTGGCAACCATCCCTGGCGAGATTTCAGTGACGCGCAGATGGGGGCCGGCCTCCTGCCGCAATGCTTCGGTTGCCGTGCGCACCGCGTTTTTCGTGGCGGCATAGACGCCCATTGTGGGCAGGATGCGAATGCCGGCCGTTGAAATGACATTGACCACGTGCCCGCTCCCCTGCTGCGCAAACACGGGCAACGCCGCGGCGATGCCGTACAGCGTGCCGCGCAAGTTAATATCGATCATCAGGTCCCAGTCGTCGACGCGCAAGGCGTCAAACCGCGAAATCGGCCCCACGCCGGCGTTGTTGATGATGACATCGAGCTTGCCGCCTTTTTTAACCGCGAGTGCCACCAGTTCTTCCAGCGCGGCGCGATGCCGCACATCGGTCACCTTCCACGCGGTCCTGCCACCGGCAGCGCTGATCTCCTGCGCCACCGCTTCAAGCGCCGACGCGGTACGCGCGCCCAGAACAACCAAGGCGCCCTGCTGTGCCAGCAACTTCGCTGTCGCACGGCCGATGCCGCTGCTGGCGCCCGTGATCACGACAACTTTGCCTTCGATACCCATGATGATTCTCCCAAACAGATAAGCACCCCATGATATGATCGATCGATTAGACCAGCTATGCTTGTTCATCCATGAAGTTATCGCAATCGTCCAAACCTGCGCGCGATCCCTTGTCGGATGTGCTGGAAGTGCTCGGCGCAAAAGTGACAAGGCTGACCCGCATGGAAGCGGCCGGAGAATGGGCGCTGGCATTTCCCGCGATCGACAGGCTCAAGTTTGTGGCCATGCTGCGTGGCAGCCAGTGGATGGTGCTTCCCGGGCGCGAGCCGCAGCTGCTGCGCGAGGGAGATATCTGCCTGATTGGCCGCACCGCCTATGTGGTGGCCAGCGATCCGGCGCTAACACCGCTCAATGGCCAGGACTTTTACGGCGCAAATTGTGACGTTGCGCGCTTTGGCGGCGACGATACGATAGGCATCGGCGGAAGCGTCACTTTCGCCGCCTCCAATGCCGACTTCCTGCTCGACCGGTTGCCGGAATTCCTGATTGTTCCCCGCGCTTCACCCGCGTCTGCGGCGATCGCGGCGCTACTCGCACTGGTCAGCAAGGAGCTGGAACGCGACATGATGGGCAGCGAAGTCGTCACCACAAGGCTTGCGGACGTGCTTGTCGTAGAGGCGATCCGTGCGTACGCGGCACATGCCAGTCCACTGGAAACAGGCTGGCTTGGCGCTGTGGCGGATCTGCGTCTCGGCAGAGCGCTGCGGGCGATACACGACGATCTCGCGCAACCGTGGACGGTGGCGGGACTCGCATCAGTCGCTGGCATGTCACGCGCCGCCTTCTGCGCCGAGTTCACGCGCCGCATAGGCCAGCCACCGCTGGCCTACTTGCGCGCATGGCGGCTGACCACTGCCCGTACGGCCTTGCTGCGCAGCGACGCAACGGTCGCGCTCGTAGCAAGCAGGGTCGGTTATACATCACAGAGCGCGTTTACCCATGCATTCCGACGCGCCTTCGGCTGCGCACCGAAATCCCACTGATCCGGCCTCAGCCTTGAGCAAGCGCGGCGTCCCAGATGGCCATGGCGTCATCGACAGCCTTCTTCATCACCGCGTAACGGACACCATCGCGGGCCAGGACTGAGATGCCCAGGAAGAAGCTGTCCAGGGCAATCGACAACGCATTCGGATCGGTGGTGGCGCGCAGCTCGCCGCTCTCGATTGCGCGTTCCACACAGGAGCGGAAGCCCGCGCGCGTGCGGTTGCGCACATCGCGCAGCGGTTGCGTGACGGCCTCGCCACCCGAGGCGCCTCCCCCCATCGAACCCAAGGCAACCATGCAGCCCCTGGGGTGTCCCGCCTCGAACTGCATTTTTGCCGACCGGTGGAGCGCCAGTGCCACGCCCTCGCGCGGCGGAATCGAGGCGTCATGGAGACTCCTGGTGATGTGGCCATAAATCTCCATGTATCGCCCCAACGCCTCTTTGTACAGCGCCTCCTTGGACTCAAACGCCGCGTAAAAGCTCGGCGCGGAAATGCCCCCGCCCATGGCCGCCTTGAGTTGCGCCAGCGAGGTCGAATCGAAACCGTTCTCCCAGAACAGGTGCATGGCCGCTGTGAGCGCCGCATCGCGGTCAAATGTCCTTGGTCGTCCCCGTTCAGCCATGAGCTACTCCAGCCAATTTAAATACCGAATGATACACAATCTTTCGCCGCCGTGGGTTGACAGGCCTGGAGCGGCTAGGTATATTTGTACCGTTCGATATATAAAGAACGCGACGCGTGGCGCCATGTCGGCCGGAAACCGACGGAACACCACGCAATTTTTTTACTTATTTATGTACCATTCGGTATATTTATCGGAGCACGCACATGTCAAAATCCATTGAAGCACGCCTCGACGCCATCGAAAGCCGGTTCGCCATCGATGCCCTGATCGCCAATTACGCGGAGGCGTTCGACACCATGAATGAGGAACTGCTGGCCACGTTGTGGCATCCCGACTCGCGACTATACCTTGGCGCAAACGGCAATTCCGAGGGCCTGGAGGCCATCCTGGCGCAAGCGCGCGTCAACATGAAACGCATGCCGCATATGCACCATTGGATGGCCAACGCCCTGATCACGCTGGACGGTGACAACGGCCACGGCCTGGTCGCGGCGGACTGTCTTTTCTACGACGTTGAAAAGGGCCCCTTGCAGGTCAGCGGCCAGTATCGCGACATCTATCAACGGCGGGACGGCCGCTGGGCATTCCTGGAGCGGACCTTCGAGATGCACTTCGCGACGCCGCTGCAGAACTGGAAACCCATCAGCGGCACCGAACGCTTCGGCCTGCCTGACTGAACCGAACCCAAGGAGCTGAACATCATGCACGCGAAGACTTCAGACAAGCGGCGGTGGCTCGCATTTGCGGTGTTGCTGGTGGGGGCGTTCCTGCCGCCACTGGACTTCTTCATCGTCAATGTGGCGATGCCGTCCATACAGGGCAGCCTCGACGCGAGTGCCGCAGAACTGCAACTCGTCATCTCGGGCTATGCCGCCGCCTACGCGGTCTTCCTCATCACCGGCGGCCGGCTCGGCGACCTCTTCGGACGGCGACGGATGTTCCTGATCGGCATCAGCGGCTTCGGCCTGACTTCGCTGATGTGCGGTCTTGCCACCTCGCCGTCGATGCTGATCGCCGGGCGCGTGCTGCAAGGGCTGAGCGCGGCCGCGATGGCGCCGCAAGGGCTGGCGTCGATCCACGCGCTGTTTCCGGTGCATGAGCGCGCACGCGCGCTCGGCCTGTACGGCGCGACCGTCGGGCTGGCGGCGGTGGTGGCGCAGGCATTGGGCGGCGCGCTGATCTCGGCCGACGTTTTTCACCTTCAGTGGCGCGTCATCTTTCTCATCAACCTGCCGGTGGTTGCCGCCGTGCTGATCGGCGGCTTGCCGCTGCTGCCCGACAGCCGGGGCGACAGCCCCGCCCCCATCGACCGCGTCGGCGTGCTGCTGTGCGCCCTCACGTTGGGTCTGCTGATCGTGCCACTGGTCGAGGGGCGCGAACTGGGCTGGCCGGCCTGGGCATGCGTGATGCTGATCGCGAGCCCGGTGGCTGGCGTCTGGTTCTGGCAGTACGAGAAGTCGTTCGCGCGCCGTGGCGGCGTGCCGCTGGTGAATGTAGAACTGGTCCATCAGCCGGGCCTGATGAGTGGACTCACCGGCGTGCTGTTCTTCTATGTCGTGTCGGCGTTCTTCCTGGTATTTTCGGTGTACCTGCAGTCAGCGCTCGGCCTGGATCCGCTGGCGACCGGGCTGATCTTCCTGCCGTTTGGCGTCGGCTTTTTCATCGGACCGCTGACCACGCCGCTGGCGATCCGCTACTTCGGCCACTGGGTGCCGGCGATCGGCATGCTGCTCGAAGTGGTGGGCTGCGTCTACCTTGCCGCGCTGGTTGCCGATGCGCCAGGGCAGTTGCCGGCTCACCTGCCACTGGTCGTTGCGGTGGGACTGCTCGGTTTCGGCCAGGGCTGGGCGCTGCCGACGCTGGTGCGCTCAGTCATCGATCGGGCGCCGGCGACGGGGTCGGGAATGATCGCCGGCATCACGAATTCTGCGCTGCAGATCAGCGCGGCGCTCGGCGTCGCCGTCATCGGCGGCATCTTTTTCGGTATCGCGGGAACATCGCCCAGCGCGCTGTCGATGGCACATGCGCTCATGGCCGCCATGCTGTGTATCGGCGGCAGCCTGGCGATCTCCGCGATCTTTTCAGTGGTGGCCTGGCGCTCGAGCGCCCGACAGCCCTAGATCTCTACACGCTGTGGAAACGTCAGCGGAAATTCGATAGAATCGTTCGATGACTAAAGCAAGCAGATCAAAGACCGCTCCCGCCAAGGGCGATGAAGAAGGCACGCGCGCCCGGATCCTGAACGTCGCGCTGCAGGAATTTTCCCGGCTCGGGCTGAGCGGCGCCCGCATCGATACGATCGCGGCCGAAAGCGGCCTCAATAAAGCCATGATTTACTACCACTTCGGTAGCAAGGAAGAGTTGTACGTGGCCGCGCTCAAGGAAAGCTACCACCGCTTCCGCGAGATCGAGGGCGCGGTGGAGGTCGATGGCACGCTGGCGCCCGAGCAGGCGTTGCGCAAGCTGGTCAGCGCGAGTTTCGATTTTCACGCGGCCCATCCTGAATTCGTCCGCATGGTGATGGGCGAGAATATCAACCAGGGCGAGTACATCAGCAAGATTCCCGAACTGCGCGCCATCAACCATAGCGCGATCGCCTTGCTGGAACAGGTCTGCCAGCGCGGCATTGCGGCCGGCGTGTTTCGCGCCGATGTGGATCCGGTCGACCTGCACATGTCGATCAGCGCGCTGTCGTTTTACAACGTGTCGAACCGCCACACCTTCAGCTTCATCTTCGGCCGCGACCTCGGGGCGGCCGATGTGCACGCGGCACGGCGCGCCTCGGTGGTGGACACCATCCTGCGCGCCGTGCGCGCCGCCTGACTCAGAAGGTGATTTTCAGCTGGGTGCCAACCGCCAGCGCGTTTTGCGTCGCGCGGTAGCTGAACGCGCCCGGGTCGACGATATACTGCACGTCGGCCCGCACGCCCAGCCAGCGCAGCGGCTGCCAGCCATAGCTCAGTTCAACCACGGTTTCGCCGGCCGGCAGCGCCGCATAGCCGCCGGTATCCGGATTGGCCACAGCGGCGCTCGCGCGCAGGCGTGGATTGAGCTGCGCATGGACCACACCCAGCGCCACCGTATCGGCGTCGCGGCCGGCGAAGGTGCCGGTCTTGACCAGGCCGGCAGCATACCAGCGCGTGATCTGCGCCGATGCCTTCGGATTGGCGGTGAACTGGCCGAACAGCGCGAGGCTGCGGCCGCTGGCGTTGTCGCGCACGATCGCCTGGTCCGCCAGCAGGTACACGCCATGGCGTTCATCGACGGTGCCGGGTTGACCCTGGCGCCTGGCGCTGGCGGTGTCGTAGATGAGGCCCAGCTTGTAATGGCCGGGGAGCGCCCTGCTGTGCGGCGAGCTGCCGGGCGCGTACTCCACTTCCAGCGGCAGTATCACACCCGCCGTGCCGGCGGCAAAGGGCCGGAACGCGTTGTCCTTGTCGCCGAGATGCGGATTGTCCTGGAAGGCGCCAGTGCGGACAAACAGCTCAGGCTGCACCTGGTAGCGCACCGCCGCGCCCCAGCGCGCGTTCGGGTAGTTGTACCAGCCGGTATTGCCCGACATCGACAGCGGATGGGCGCAGAAGGCCGCGTTCACCAGCTGGCAGCCGATGGCCATGCCGCCCAGGTCATTGCCCATGGCGAAGAAGCCCAGGCGCAGATTGAGGCGGTTGCCGAGCAGGTTCTGCTCAACGCTGGCCTCGCTCAGGCGCGTGTACGGGCCGCCGTGGACTTCCTGCACCGGCAGCCGGTTGCCGATATAGTCGGCCGACACCCCGCCGCCGCGCCGGTCATTGATGGTGAAATGCAGCGTGGCGCCGGACCAGCCGGCCAGCCGCGCCATGTCGAAGTCGGCGCCCAGGCGCACTTGCTGGGCGTAGGTGCTGCCGCGATCGCGGCCGCCGCTGACGTTGGCAAAGGTCTCGGAGACGTAATCGCCGCGCAAGTTGACGCCGGCCTGGGTGTACTGGCTCCGCGCGCCGCCCCAGTCGCCGGTGAGAGTGGCGGAGTCGCCCGCCTGTGCACCAGCCGAGGCCAGCGCGGCCGCGACGATCAGGGCGGCGCTGCCGGCGCGTCCCGTCAGGTAGGTATGTTCGTGTTGCATTGTATCGTTACACATTATTGTTGTTTCAGTGCGTAGGCGATCACGTAATCGCCACGGTCCGGCGACTGGCGCGCGCCGCCGGCCGAAATCAGCACGTACTGCTTGCCGGTCTTGGGCGACACATAGCTCATTGGGCCGCCCTGGCTGCCGACCGGCAGGCGTGCCTTCCAGACTTCCTTGCCGGTCGCGCTGTCGAAAGCGCGCAGGTAGTAATCCTGGGTGCCGGCGATGAACACCAGTCCGCCTTGCGTGGCCAGCGTGCCGCCCAGCGTCGGCATCCCGACCGGCATTGTCATGCGCATCTTGACGCCGAACGGACCGGTGTCCTGCACGGTACCGACCGGCACTTGCCACAGCACCTTCTGCGTCTTCAGGTCCACCGCCGAGAGCGTGCCGAACGGCGGCTTCTGGCACGGAATGCCGAGCGGCGACATGAAACGGTTCTTGTTGACCGCGTACGGCGTGCCTTTCAGCGGCACCGCGCCCATGCCGGTGTTGACCGCCTCGCCGCCGTTGCTGGCCGGGCCGCTGTCGGTTTTCTGCGGGATCATCTGCACCCACAGACCGAGGCGCATGTCGTTGACGAAGATCAGGTGGTTGTTCGGGTCGGTGGACAGGCTGCCCCAGTTCATGCCGCCCAGCGAGCCCGGGAAGCTCAGCGACACGTCGGTGCCCGGCGCCGTGAACAGGCCTTCATAGCGCATCGACTTGAAGCTGATGCGGCACGCCAGCTGATCGAACGGCGTGGCGCCCCACATGTCCGATTCGTTCAGCTTTTCCGCGCCGATTTGCGGCATGCCGACCGAGAACGGCTGCGTCAGCGCATACTGCTCGCCGCTGATGCCGGCGGTCTTCACCGGGCGCTCCTCGACGCGCGTGATCGGCTTGCCCGTCAGGCGGTCGAGCACGAAGATCTGCCCCGATTTCGAGCCGAACACGACGGCAGGCGTGGTCTTGCCATCCTGGCCGGGGAAATCGATCAGGCTGGGCTGCATAGGCACATTAAAGTCCCACAGGTCGTTGTGCACCGTCTGGTAGACCCACTTCTCCTTACCGGTGGTGGCGTCGAGCGCCAGGATCGAGGTGGCGTAGCGGTGATCGAGCGGCGTGCGGTTGCCGCCCCACAGGTCGACCGACGAGCTGCCCATCGGAATGAATACCGTGTTCATTGCCGCGTCATACGACATCGGCGCCCACGAATTCGGCGTGCTGCGGGCATAGGTACGGCCCGGCTCCAGCGGCGCGTTCGGATTGTCGCGGCCCGGATCGAAAGCCCAGCGCATCTGGCCGGTAATGACATCGAAGCCGCGCAGGACGCCGCCCGGCATGTCGGTCTGCACGTTGTCCGCCACGCGGCCGCCGACCACCACGGTCGTGCCGGCCAGCGTTGGCGCCGAGGTCAGCTGGTATTTCGGATCTGCCGCGTCGCCCAGGCCGGCCTTCAGATCGACAACACCACCGTTGCCGAAGCCGGCGCACAGGGCGCCGGTGTCGGCGTCGATGGCCACCAGGCGGGCATCGATGGTATTCATCAGCAGGCGGCGCTGGCAGTTGTCGCCGGCCGCCACCGCCGCCGGCAGTACCGGCGTGGCGCCGGCCAGCGTCGGCTGGGCCAGCGGCTGGGTGGCGTCGAAGTACGCGAGGCCCCGACAGCGGTTCCAGACCTGCGATTGCGCGTTGATGTCGCGCTCCCAGATTTTCTTGCCGCTGTCGGCATCGACCGCGATCACGTTGTTATGCGGCGTGCACAGGTAGACGCGGTCGCCGATCTGCAGCGGCGTTTGCTGGTCCTCGGCGCCGTTGCCGGTCGGGCTGATCGGGGTGTCGCCAGTGTGGAAGGTCCATGCGACCTCGAGCTTGCTGACATTGTCGCGGGTGATCTGGTCCAGCGCCGCAAAGCGGCTGCCGCCCGGCGTGTTGCCGTAGTTGCTCCAGTTCTTTTGCTCATGGCCAGGGGCGACCGGCACCAGCGGCGCGGGCGTGCCGTGGAACGCGACGGTCGGGTGCGGCTGAAACATCTGCACGAAGGTCGCGACCATCACCAGCGCCAGCACGGCGGCGGCGAGGTAGGCGCCGCGGCCAGTGGCGGCACCGGTGTCAGCCTGGCGCAGCGCTGGCCAGGCCAGCAGGGACAGCACCATCAGGCCGGCGGGCAGCATCAGGCGCGAGACCAGTGGCCAGAAATCGAGGCCGGCGTCCACCAGGGCCCAGATCACGGTGCCGGCGAATGCCGCGCCATACACCAGCACGGCGGACGACTTCAGGCGCATGAACTGGATGGCGGCCGCGACGATGACGACGCCGGCGATTAAAAAGTACAGGCTCCCGTGCAGGGCCGCCAGCTTGGCGCCGCCAACGGCAAAGAACAGGCCGGTGGCCAGCAAGACGAGGCCGAGCACTATACACCCGGCTTTCAGTGCCACTGAATGATGGGCTTCACTTCTTGTCATTTTGAACATCCCTTCGGTAACTGACATCGGCTGGACGAAATCCGCCGAAAACGGGATTATAACTAACTATTTGGTTAATTGCTGAGGGTGGTTAAAATCGGCTGAAAAATGCAAACACGCCGCGTGCGGGCGATGCCTTTAGCGGGCATAAATGACAAACGGCCCGGACGTCATCACGACCGGGCCGTCAAGGCAGCGCTTAAACGCTATGCCGTCAAACCGCAATGGCAATTATTACTTTCTCACTCTCACTCCATCCTCAACAGAGGAAGAAATCAATTTAAAAACAAGTATTTAGCAATAGGCAAGCCAACAATACCATGAAAAATACATATTGAGATTGTTTCACCAAGAAGAGCAAATATGGCCGTTTCAAGGGTCTACCTTTCCGCTGCAGGCGCCACAAGCTGCACAACCACTTTGCCTTTCGCCCTGCCCTGTTCGAGGTAAGCCAGGCCCTCTCTGGCCTGAGTGAACGGAAATATTTTATCGACGACCGGACGCAGCCGTGACGCAGCAAGATGACCGCCGATCTCGGCCAATTGCTGGCCATCCGGACGCACGAACAGGAAGGAATAGCTGGCATTGC
Source organism: Duganella sp. 1224 (assembly GCF_013408245.1). Lineage (GTDB taxonomy): Bacteria > Pseudomonadota > Gammaproteobacteria > Burkholderiales > Burkholderiaceae_D > Rugamonas. The sequence continues at coordinate 1,188,970 of NZ_JACBYS010000001.1, read as the reverse complement.
GCTGTTTCGCAAGCCGGATGATCTTCCCGCTCAACAGGCCGAACACGAACCTCATCAGGAAATTCATCCCGCGCTTGCGCGCGAATGCCGCATCCGGCGGGCCGATCAGCGATATGATCTGGCTACCGGGCCCAACAACCTGCAGGGATTTTTCCAGCTCGCCGCCGCGCAGTGTTGCCAGCACCACGTCGTAGTTGCGCAGCAGCGATTCAAATTCCTGCTTCTTATAATCGATCACTTCGTCAGCGCCGAGCTGACGCACCAATTCCACATTGGCGGTGCTGGTCGTCGTCGCCACCTTGGCCCCGAGCAGTTTCGCCAACTGGATGGCGAAGCTGCCAATACCGCCGGCGCCCGCCGGAATGAATACTTTCTGGCCAGGCTGCAGCTGGGCCCGTTCAATCAAGGCTTGCCACGAAGTGAGACCCACCATCGGTATCGATGCGGCCTGGACAAAGTCCAGCTTGTCGGGCTTAAGCGCTGCCACGTGCTCAGGCACCGCTGCGTACTCGGCAAGCGCGCCGACACCCAAGTCAAAGGTGCTGGCAAATACCGCATCGCCGATTTTAAAGCGGGTCACCCGGCTACCGGTCTCGACCACCACGCCAGCGAGGTCGCTGCCCATGGTCGACGGCAGCTGGAGCTTGATGATGGGTTTGAAGCTCCCGGTTGGGATCATGTTATCAATAGGATTGAGGCCTGCCGCGTGAACCTGGACCAAGATCTCATCCGGCTTGACGGTTGGCCGGGGCAGGTCTGCGAACTCGACGTTCTTTGCGCCGCCGTAGCGTTTCAAGACGAGTGCTTTCATTGCTTTTGCTCCCTGATGATTTGCGAAATGGTGCGAGAAACTTGTGGCGGCCTACGCCAGGCTTAAATCCTTGCGCAGCCCTGCGTCCACCAGGCCCGCCGGGGCGAATGCGCGCAATAAGCGCAACCGCTTTGCCAGGGAGCCAGCGGTGTAGCGCAGTTTCGGCTTGCCTGTCCGCGCGGCCAACAATACGGTCTCCGCGACCACGTCCGGCCCCTCGGCACCGGCCATCGCCTCCTGCACCCGGCGGGCCACGGCATTCCGCACTTCGTCGTAGGCATTCAGCTTGGCGTCAGGTTCCAGCAGGTTGGCATCGAATGGCGTCTTGGTGTACGCCGGTTCGATCACGATGGAACGGATGCCCCAGTTGCGCAATTCGTGGTCCAGGGACTCGGAATAGCCTTCGATAGCGTGCTTGCTGGCGGCGTATAAAGCGCCGTAGGGCATCGGCAGAAAACCCAGCACAGAACCGATGTGGAGTATACGGCCCTCCCCCCTCGCCCGCATATGGGGCAGCACGGCGCGCGTCATGCGGACCACGCCGAAGAAGTTCGTGTCGAAAATCGCCTGCGCCTGTTTGAGAGAGCTTTCTTCGGCACCGGCAGGGGCCACCCCGAAGCCTGCATTATTGACCAGCAGATCGATGCGTCCTTCCTGCGCGATCACCGCCGCGACGGCGGCTTGCACCGAAGCCTCGCTTGTCACATCGAGGGTAAGCATCTCGTACCCCTTTGTCGGCCCGTGGGCGCTACGGCGGCTGCTACCGTAGACTTTGAAGCCAGCCTCGGACAGGCGCGTTGCAGTCGCTGCACCAATGCCGGACGAGGCGCCGGTTACCAATGCAATCTTTTTCATACAGCTTCCCCTCGGGATCAAATTTAAAATATGATGACCATCATATTCATGGGTAAAAAAAAATGCCTAATCAACCCTTGAGCCGGCGACCAGCGAAAATTGTTTTAGCGCGGCGGCACACAACGCTTGCGACAACTTCGGATCGTCGACAGCACGCGCCACCATCGTCGTACCGATCAAGCCGCACACCAGCGCCATTGCCTGTTCGTGCGCCTGGGGCTGCCCCCAATTCGGCAATTGACGCGCGAATAAGTCAATCATTTCCTTAATGTGGATGGTCGCCGCCCGCCGCACCTCCGGTGCTTGCCGTGGCATTTCCGACCCCAACGCCGAAACGGGGCACCCTGTTTCAATCGCCGCGATGTGCTCCGGAGACAAATAGGCCTGCATCATGGCCTGCAACGCAAGCCCAGGGGGAGCCGCCGCCGCCACGCGCGCCGCCAACGCTACCGACTCGGCACCAGCGCGATCCCCGGCTTCCGCCAGCAGCGCATCCCGAGAATCGAAGTGCGCGTAGAAGCCGCCATGCGTCAGGCCGGCTTCTTTCATGATGTCTGCGACACCAGTACCGCCATAGCCGGTGCGGCGAATGGCACGAGCCGCAACTTCCACGATACGCTCGTGCGTTTCTTCTTTGCGGTTTAAGAACTTCTGATTGGGGGTTTTGTTGCGCATGATGATCATCATATACCAATTTCTAAAGACACGCTTCAAGCCTTTTATTCCAGCTAAACGCAGACAGCCTTCCATGAAAAATGTCATTGATGACCCAACCAAGATCATCAATGACATTCATTTAACTCAATTAAATCAATGGGTTAAAAACTGGCTCATTCCCACTCGATGGTCGCGGGCGGCTTGCCGCTGATGTCATACACCACGCGGTTGATACCACGCACTTCGTTGATGATGCGATTGGACACCTTGCCCAGCAGCGCATGCGGCAGGTGCGCCCAGTGCGCGGTCATGAAGTCCTGGGTCTGCACGGCGCGCAGCGCCACCACGTATTCGTAGGTGCGGCCGTCGCCCATCACGCCGACCGATTTGACCGGCAAGAACACGGCGAACGCCTGCGAGGTCGCCTCGTACCAGTTCCGCGGCACGGCGTCCTGATCGAAGCCCGGCACCACGGTCGCCTCGTACGGCGTGTTGCGCAGTTCTTCGATGAAGATGGCGTCGGCCTGGCGCAGCAGGTCGGCGTATTCCTTCTTGACTTCGCCCAGGATGCGCACGCCCAGGCCAGGACCCGGGAACGGATGGCGGTAGACCATGTCATGCGGCAGGCCCAGCGCCACGCCCAGCTTGCGCACTTCGTCCTTGAACAGTTCGCGCAGCGGCTCCAGCAACTGCAGCTTCATGTGCTCCGGCAGGCCGCCGACGTTGTGGTGCGACTTGATGGTCTGGCCCTTCTTGCCCTTGCCAGCCGACTCGATCACGTCCGGGTAGATGGTGCCCTGCGCCAGCCACTTGGCGTTGACCAGCTTGCCCGATTCGCGGTCGAACACTTCAACGAACTCGCGGCCGATGATCTTGCGCTTTTGCTCGGGATCGGAGACGCCGGCCAGGTGGCCCATGAACTGGTCTTCGGCGTCGATGCGGATCACCTTGACGCCCAGGTTTTTGGCGAACATGTCCATGACCATCTTGCCTTCGTTCAGGCGCAGCAGGCCGTGGTCGACGAACACGCAGGTCAGCTGGTCGCCGATGGCGCGGTGGATCAGCGCCGCCGCCACCGACGAGTCGACGCCGCCCGACAGGCCCAGGATCACCTCATCCGTGCCCACCTGCGCGCGGATTTTCTCGACCGCTTCCGAGATGTAGTCCGGCATGTTCCAGTCCGACTTGCAGCCGCAGATTTCGTGCACGAAGCGGCTCAGCATGACCTTGCCCTGCACCGTGTGCGTGACTTCCGGGTGCCACTGCACGCCGTAGAAACGCTTCTCCTCGTTGGCCATGGCGGCGATCGGGCACGATGGCGTGTCGCCCATCAGCACGAAGCCCGGCGGCATGTCCAGCACCTTGTCGCCGTGGCTCATCCAGACCTTTTGCATGCCGTGGCCTTCGTCGGTGACGAAGTCGACGATGCCGTCCAGCAGCTTGGTGTGGTTGCGCGCGCGCACCTCGGCATAGCCGAATTCCCGCACCTTGCCGTTCTCGACCTTGCCGCCCAGTTGCGCGGCCATGGTCTGCATGCCGTAGCAGATGCCGAGCACCGGCACGCCCAGGTCGAACACGGCGTCCGGCGCGCGCGGCGCGTCGCCTTCCAGCGTGGAGCTGTGGCTGCCCGACAGGATCACGCCGGCGGCGCCGTAATTGCGCACGAATTCGTCGCTGACGTCATACGGATACACTTCCGAGAACACGCCGGCGTCGCGCACGCGGCGCGCGATCAGCTGGGTCACTTGGGAGCCGAAATCGAGAATGAGGATTTTAGAGTGCATGGAGTCTGAACCAGGTTGAATATAGAAAAACGCCGGCGTCGGCCGGCGTTTGCAAGGATCGCTTAGTCGCCGGAACGGTAGTTCGGCGCTTCCTTGGTGATTTGCACGTCGTGCACGTGCGATTCGCGCATGCCGGCCGAGGTGATCTCGACGAACTCGGCTTTGTTGCGCAGCTCATCGATGGTGGCGCAGCCGCAGTAGCCCATCGACTGGCGCACGCCGCCGACCAGCTGGAAGATGATCGCCAGCACCGAGCCCTTGTAGGCGACGCGGCCTTCGATCCCTTCCGGCACGAACTTGTCAGCCTTCATGGTGGCGTCCTGGAAATAGCGGTCGGCCGAGCCGTCCGACATCGCGCCCAGCGAGCCCATGCCGCGGTAGGACTTGTACGAGCGGCCCTGGTACAGGATCACCTCGCCCGGCGCCTCTTCGGTGCCGGCAAACATCGAGCCCATCATCACGGTCGAGGCGCCGGCGGCCAGCGCCTTCGAGATGTCGCCCGAGAAGCGGATGCCGCCGTCGGCGATGCATGGCACGCCGGTGCCTTCCAGCGCCTCGGCGACGTTGGAGATGGCGGTGATTTGCGGCACGCCGACGCCGGCGACGATACGGGTGGTGCAGATCGAGCCCGGGCCGATGCCGACCTTGACCGCGTCCGCGCCGTATTCGACCAGCGCCTTAGCGGCGGCGGCGGTGGCGATGTTGCCGCCGATGACGTCCACTTGCGGGTACTTGGTCTTGATCCACTTCACGCGGTCGAGGATGCCCTGCGAGTGGCCGTGGGCGGTGTCGACCACCAGCACGTCCACGCCGGCAGCGACCAGCAGGTCGATGCGCTCTTCATCCTTGGCGCCCACGCCGACGGCGGCGCCCACCAGCAGCTTGCCCTGCGAGTCCTTCGACGCCAGCGGGTGCTCGTGCGATTTCTGGATATCCTTGACGGTGATCAGGCCGCGCAGCTCGAAGGCGTCGTTGACCACCAGCACGCGCTCCAGGCGGTGCTTGTTCATCAGGCGCTTGGCTTCGGTGGTGTCGGCGTCTTCCTTGACGTACACCAGCTTTTCGCGCGGCGTCATCTTGACGCGCACCTCGGCGTCCAGCTCCTGCTCGAAGCGCAGGTCGCGGTTGGTGATGATGCCGACCACTTCCTTGCCCTCGACCACCGGGAAGCCGGAAATGCCATACTGCTCGGTCAGCTTGATGACGTCGCGGATCTTCATGGTCGGCGGGATGGTGATCGGGTCACGCAGCACGCCAGCCTCGAAGCGCTTGACGCGCGCCACTTCACGCGCCTGATCCTTCGGATTCAGGTTCTTGTGAATGATGCCAATACCGCCCTCTTGCGCCATGGCGATGGCCAGGCGCGCCTCGGTGACCGTATCCATGGCTGCCGACAGCAGCGGGATGTTCAGGCTGATATTGCGAGTCAGACGGGTTTTGAGGGACGTATCCGCAGGAAGAACGTTGGAGTACGCTGGGACGAGCAGCACGTCATCGAAGGTGAGTGCTTTTTGGAGTAGACGCATAGCATTTCCTATAGGCGCAAAAGCAGATTATACGCGCTTTGTACTTTTTTGTCTGCAACTTCCCCAGAGCCCCCTAGACTTAGTGGTTTGGAGTAGATAATAAACTACCTGTATGCCCGGAATTGTCCAAAATGGTTTGAGTTTTCGCCCAAATTTCGCCCACGTTTGCCCCACTTCAATGCCTATGCCGAGTCCTGAACCCAACCAGCGGCGCCGTTCGCATTGACCTACCGCAGCATGCGCGCCTCACGCTTGGTCAGTTCCCGCTCCTTGATGTCGATCTCCACCAGCCATCCGGCGCGCTCCAGGCGCTCGGGCTGTTCGCCATGTGCGTCCCAGACCCGTAACCCGCCGAGCTCGAAGGCTTCATCAGACATCCACTTAATGTGGCAGTCGACCGCCGGGCATCCGCGACTGGCAGACCCACGTTTGCGCCAGTCCGCGCGGGCGGTCGCCGCTTTGTCGCAGCTCCTCAATACCGCTGAGCACCAACGTCCCTCCCTGCAGCTTCACCAGCTTCGGCTGCAGAAGCTGGACAAGAATCCGCTGTTCGCTGATCGGCATCAGTCGCGCAATCTTTGACGGGCGCCGGTCGCCGTCGAGCGCGACCTCGACCACCACCAGCTCCAGCAACGAGGTGCCGTCGACCGCCCGCACTGCCGCAGCTAGCGCATATCCGTTCTCCCGCCGCCTCGATGCCCAAACCTTCATTATTTCCCCGGATCCGATACTGCACACATATACGACATTAAGCCTGCAAAGGAATCGCGCTGGAGACGACGATGGGCGTGATCATCGAGCTGCACGACGCCGGCTTCTGGAAGACTGAGACGTGGAAGGACTCTGGCGCGCCCACCGTGCGCCGGGCGCCGGCGGCCAGCGCGAAGGCTTGGTAGCCAGCTACGGCATGGTGCCGCGCAAGCGCATCCCGCCAGGCGTTCGCCCATTCGACACGAAGAACGGGCGCGCCGAGACCGTCGGTCGGCTGCGGTCCTTCTCTGGCGCGTGGACGAAGTCGCAGCTGTGCCTGATGCCGATGACCACCTTCTACGAACCGAACTACGAAAGCGGCAAGCCCGTGCGCTGGCGTATTGGCGCAGACGAATCGATGTTCGCCGTGGCCGGGCTATTGCGCTAATGGGACGGCGAGGCTGGCTCATAGCTCAGCTTTACGCAGCTGACGATCAACGCGGATGACCATCCGCTGATGCGGCGCTTCGCAAGCCGGGGGACGAAAAGCGCACGCTAATGATCGTGCCGCATGACGTCGTCGCGCGGCCAGTACAGCGCCTGCGCCTGGTACACGCGGCGGCCAGTCCAGCGCCTGCGCCTGGTACACGCGGCGGCCCGCCCAGCGCTGGCGGTAGTTGGCCAGCATGAACTGGGTTGCCCGGCGCAGCGCCACCTCCTTCTCGGCGTCGGCGCGCGGGGCCCAGTCAGCCACTCCGAGGGCGGTGCAGCGCGCATCGGCGGCGGCGACACTGGCGTAGCTTACAGCATCAGGTGGACCCAAGCCGGTTTCAATTACAAGCAAAATTCACAGCCAAAATAAAATATTGCCAACAAGTTTGCAATTTAGCATGTAGAATGAATTGTTGCCAATATATACACCACTAGGGGGTACTCATATGAAAATGCTCTTCCAGGCAGTGCCGTTGCTTTTTGCGCTTTTGTCGACCGCCGCACAAGCGAACACATACAGCTTCTCATTCACCTTCAATATTGGCATTGTCGTTAGCGGTCAATTTGACGGGACGCCGATCGACGGTCTTGTTACAGACCTTTCCAATCCGTCAGTTTTCGTCGATGGCGTACAGAAAAGCGGCCACTTAGAAATTGCAGGAGAGGTGTCCTCTAACGGAAAACGTAACAACTTCTACGTCGGCGCCGGTCCTGATTTTGTTTTTCAATTTTACGCGGGGGGAGCTTATCCTGATTACCTCAGTATGGTTAACCTCTACGATTCATCTTTGGATCCTAAGTATCAAGTGATCCCAGATTATTATTTACTAACGCAAATGTATGATAACGGTAATAACTGGCAATTGCGGGACATCAACGCCGTTCCAGAACCTGAAACCTATGCGATGCTGGTGGCCGGCTTGGGCCTGGTGGGCGCTGTGACACTGCGCCGCAAGCAGCTGTAAGCGAAGCCCTCTGAAGAGCCGCTCGGGGCTTTTTGCCCATATTGCTGGCGGCGCGCAGACGGTCTGCATCGACACGGCAGCGATCTGCGACGCATGAATCCCATCCTCGATGTATGCGCCGTAGTCGAGGTAGATCGTCGCATTCGTAACCTTGTTGTTCACGTAGAGCGTGGAATGGGGTGGTGGTGGCATGTAGGATGGCTGCTCGGCCAAACGATCAGACGCTTTTCCACTTTCGGCGATGCTGAGGTTGGCCTCGTACTTAATTGCTCGCAACGCCCATTGAGCGCCACGGATTGATTGACAGTTGCTATGAATCATGGCGAAATCGGTGCATGCCTTACTGGAGCGCCGTATGAATCACCGCCATATCCTGCTTGCCGCCCTGCTGCTGGCGGCCGCGCCACTGTCGCTGGCGCAGTACATCTGGATCGACGACAAAGGCGTCAAGCAGTTGTCCGACCGGCCGCCGCCGCCCGGCATTCCGGAAAAGCGCATCTTGAAGGCGCCGGGCAAGCCGTTGTTCAATCCGTATGCGCCGGCCGCGACGGAGTCCGGCGACAGCGCGCAGCCGACACCGTCACCGGCGCCGACGTTGACAGAGCGCAACGAGGATTTTAAACAGCGCAAGCTGGCCGCCGCCGAATCCGCCCAGCGTGCCGCCGACGAGGCCAGGCGCAAGGCCGATCAGACTTCCCGCTGCGACGCGGCACGTAAAAACCAGCAGGCGCTGGACCAGGGCGTGCGGCTAAGCACCTTCGATAAAAATGGCGAACGCAGCTTCATGGACGACGCCCAGCGCGAGGAATTGCGTAAAAATACGCAAGCGGTGTTGGCCGAATGCAAATAAATGCTCTCTCTTTCGGCTTGGCTGCCGTATGATATCGCTATCAATATCATTCATGTTGCAGCAATGACGAAGACACAAGCGGGCAGGAGCCGCGCCAGCGGCCGTATCACTCTGGCGATGGTGGCCAACAAGGCCGGCGTAGCGACCATGACCGCGTCGCGCGCCATCACCCAGCCGGAGATGGTGTCGCAGGCGTTGCGCGACCGCGTTGAGAAGGCGGTGGCCGAGCTGGGCTACGTGCCCAACCGCGCCGCGCGGGCGCTGGCGTCGTCGCAGTCGAAGGTGATTGCGGTACTGGTGCCGTCGCTGTCCAACGCCGTGTTCACCGAGGTGCTGGCCGGCATCCAGGACGCGCTGGACGCCGATGATTACCAGATCCTGATCGGCAATACCCGCTATTCCGACAAGGAAGAGGAAAAGCTGATCAACACCTACCTGCAGTCGAATCCCGATGGCATGCTGTTGTCCGGCCTGACCCACAGCCCGCGGGTGCAGCAGATCCTGTCCACCTTGCGCATGCCGGTGGTGTCGATGATGGACATGTCGACCGATCCCGAGCAGCTGACGGTCGGATTCTCGCAATTCCAGGCCGGCCACGCGATGACCCGCTATCTGCTGGAAAAAGGCCACCAGCGCATCGGTTTCATCGGCGCCCAGCTGGACGAGCGCACGCTGCGCCGCGCCGAGGGCTACCGCAAGGCGATGCATGAAGCCGGCCTGGCCGACGCCCGGCTGGAGGTGATGGTGGCCGAACCGTCCACCATCGCCCTCGGCGCCGAGCTGCTGGGCCGCATGCTGGCGCAGGCGCCCGACTGCGACGCCATCTTCTGCTGCAACGACGACCTGGCGCATGGCGCCATTTACCAATGCCAGCGGCGCGGCATCGCCGTGCCGACGCAACTGGCGATTTGCGGCTTCAACGACTTGCCGGCATCGGCCTGGATGAATCCGTCGCTGACCACGATCGGCACGCCGCGCTACCGCATCGGTTACGAGGCGGCCGCCCTGCTGCGCTCGGTCATCAAGGGCGACACGCCGCCCAACCGCCAGATCGACCTCGGCTTCACGCTGATGGCGCGCGAGAGCGCTTGAGCGTACGCGAGCGGAACCATCGCCGGCACCGCCGACGGCAGCGAGCCCGGCTGTTGCGCCGCACCATCGATAATGCTTTACATTTTTTTCAATCCGTCTAAACTCGCCGTACCTGTTAGCGCTATCATTCCTATGAATAAAAATACACAAGCCCGTTGGGTGGTGATGGGCGTCAGCGGCTGCGGCAAGAGTTCGATTGGGCTGCAGCTGGCCGGCGCGCTGGACGTGCCCTTCCTCGAAGGCGATGCTTACCACTCTTATGCAAACGTTGCCAAGATGACCGCCGGCGTGCCCCTGACCGACGCCGACCGCGCCGACTGGCTGCAGGCGCTGCACAAGGAGATCCACGACGCCCGTGTGCGCGGCAGCGGCCTGGTGCTGTCCTGCTCGTCGCTCAAACGCCGCTACCGCGACCTGCTGCGCAGCGCCGACCCCGAGCTGCGCTTCGCCCACCTGGCCGGCCCGCGTGAACTGATCGCCGAGCGCATGGCCGCGCGCAAGGATCACTACATGCCCACCTCGCTGCTGGACAGCCAGCTGGCCGCGCTGGAACCGCTGCAGGAGGACGAAGCCGGCATCGTGCTCGACATCGCCGGATCGCCCACCGAGCTGGTGCGGCAGATCCTGCAAACATGATAGTTACCGCTATCAAATCCAGGCTCTCCCCGGAACGGCAACACGTTCCGTTCAGGCAGTGATACCCTTGCTGCCTGCTTTTACATGCGCGTAAAGACGAATTGTGACTAAACAACTGACCTGGCGGGAAAAAATCAGCTACGGCGTGGCCGACATGGGGTTCAATTTCTACTGGACCAATATCGCCACCTTCCTGCTGATCTATTACACCGACGTGTTTGGCATTTCGGCCGCCGCCGCCGCGTCCATGATGTTCGCGATCAAAATCGTCAACGCCTTCACCGACCCGATGATCGGCGCCGCCGCCGACCGCACCAGCACGCGCTGGGGCAAGTTCCGTCCGTGGCTGATCTGGGTGCCGCTGCCGCTGGCCGGCGCCGCCTTCCTCACCTACACCACGCCCGACCTGTCCGAGGGCGGCAAGATCGTCTGGGCCTATGGCACCTACCTGGCGATGATGGTGTGCTACACCTGCATCAACATCCCCTACAACGCGCTGTCCGGGGTGCTGTCGGCGGACGCGCAGGAACGCTCGACCGTCAACGGCCTGCGCTTCATCTTCGCCTTTGCCGGCGGCACGCTGGTGACCGCCGCCACGCCGGCGCTGGTGCGCTGGCTGGGCGCCGGCAACGACAAGCTGGGCTGGCAGCTGACCATGCTGACCTGGAGCGTGCTGGCCTCGCTGTTGTTCGTGCTGACCTTCCTCAACACGCGCGAGCGCATCGCCCCGCCGTCCACGCAGAAGAGCAACGTCTGGCAGGACGTGCGCGATTTGTCGCAGAACCGGCCGTGGGTGGCGCTGTTCTTCCTGGCGCTGATCATCATGATCACCATCACGCTGCGCACCAGCAGCGCGGCCTACTACTTCAAGTACGTGGTCGGTCGCCCGGACCTGATGGCGGGCTTTGTGCCGGCCTACATGATGGCGGCCGCCGCCGGCGCCGCGCTCACGCCGCTGATGACGCGCTTCGTCGACAAGAAGAAGCTGATGATCATCCTGATGAGCATCACCGCCGTGCTGTCGTCCGCCTTCTTCTTCGTGCCGCGCGACCAGATCGGGCTGATGTTCGCGCTGCAGATCGGCATGGGCCTGGCGCTCGGCCCCAAGTCGCCGCTGGCGTTCTCGATGTACGCCGACACCGCCGACTACAACGAGTGGCGCACCGGCCGCCGCGCCACCGCCATGACCTTCGCTGCCGCCACCTTCTCGCAAAAGCTGGGCACCGCGATCGCGGTGGCGGTGATCGGCTGGATCTTCACCCGCCTCGGCTACGTCGCCAACGCCGCGCAGAGCGAAGGCTCGCAGGCCGGCATCGTGTGGCTGATGTCCTTTATTCCGGCCGCCTTCGCGCTGCTCGCGGTGGCCGTGATGTTCCTCTACAACCTCGATAACAACAAGCTGCTGCGGATCCAGGCGGATCTGGAAGCGCGCAAATCCTGACGGAGAAAGCAATGCTACGCCCCACCCATGACGGTCACCGCTACGAACTGACCAGCGCCACGGCCATGCCGCAGGCGGCCGGCTTCCTGTGGAACCAGAAGATGATGATCCAGATCACCTGCCGCGGCTACGCCACCGCGCAGTTCATGCAGCCGGAGCCCGCCAAGTACGCGCACGCGCCCAACCTGGAGGCCAAGACCTTCATGCAGCCGGAGCAGAACTACTACGCGCACCACCCCGGCCGCTTCTTCTACATCAAGGACGAGGAAACCGGCCAGCTGTTCTCGGCGCCGTACGAGCCGGTGCGCGCGCCGGTGGACCGCTTCACCTTCTCGGTCGGCAAGAGCAACCTGGAATGGACCATCGAGCACCTCGGCGTGCGGGTGGAACTGACTCTCGGTTTGCCGGTGGCGGACGTGGTGGAACTGTGGTCGCTGCGCGTGACCAATCTGTCCGGCCGCGCGCGCAAGCTGAGTATCTATCCCTATTTCCCGATCGGCTACATGTCGTGGATGAACCAGTCCGGCGAATACCGGCCGGACCTGGGCGGCGTGGTGGCCAGCAGTGTCACGCCGTACCAGAAGGTGGCCGATTACTTCAAGCAGAAGGACTTCAAGGACAAGACCTACTTCCTGTGCGAGCAAGCGCCGGACGCGTGGGAAGTGCGCCAGTCGGCGTTCGAGGGCGAAGGCGGCTTGCACGCGCCCTCCTCCATCGTCGCCGACCAGATGGGCAACAGCGACGCCCGCTACGAAACGCCCACCGCCGCCGTGCAGTACCGCGTGGCGCTGGCCGAGGGCGAGGCGCGCGATTACCGCTTCCTGTTCGGCCCCGCGTTTGACGACGCCGAAATCGCGGCGGTGCGCGCCAGGTACCTGAACGCGGCCGCCTTCCAGGCCGCCGCCGACGACTACGCGGCCTACGTCGCCAGCGGCCAGGGATGCCTGAAGATCGAAACGCCGGACGCGGACCTGGACAACTTCGTCAACAACTGGCTGCCGCGCCAGGTGTTCTACCACGGCGACGTCAATCGCCTGAGCACCGACCCGCAGACCCGCAACTACCTGCAGGACAATATGGGCATGAGCTTCATCAAGCCCAGCGTGATGCGCGCCGCCTTCCTGCACGCGCTGTCGCAGCAGGAGGCCAGCGGCGCCATGCCGGACGGGATCCTGCTGGCCGAGGGCGCTGAACTGAAATACATCAACCAGGTGCCGCACACCGACCATTGCGTGTGGCTGCCGGTGGCGCTCAAGGTCTATCTTGATGAAACCGGCGACTACGACATCCTGCACGAGGACGTGGTGGGCAAGGAAACCGGCATCGCCCTCACCGTGTCCGAGCGCGTAAGCAGCGCCATGGACTGGCTGCTGCAGGCGCGCGACAAGCGTGGCCTCAGCTACATCGCGCAAGGCGACTGGTGCGACCCGATGAACATGGTCGGCTACAAGGGCCGCGGCGTGTCTGGCTGGCTGACCGTGGCCACCGCCTACGCGCTCAATCTGTGGGCCGAGATCTGCGAAACCACCGGCGCCAGTTCCTCGCTGTGCGAAAGCGCCAAGCACTTCCGCGCCGGGGCGCGCGCCGTCAACCGCGCCGCCAACGAGCACCTGTGGGACGGCGACTGGTTCGCGCGCGGCATCACCGACGACAATGTCACCTTCGGCATCAAGAAGGACAAGGAGGGCCGCATCTGGCTCAACCCGCAGGCCTGGTCCATTCTCGGCGGCGCCGCCAACGCCGGCCAGCGCGCCTCGATGCTGGAACAGGTTGACCAGCAGCTGGTGACGCCCTACGGCGTGCAGATGTTCGCGCCGCCGTTCAGCGCCATGCGCGACGACGTCGGCCGCGTCACGCAAAAGCATCCGGGATCGGCGGAGAACGGCGCGGTGTACAACCACGCGGCGGTGTTCTACATCTACAGCCTGTACACCATCAACGAGAGCGACCGCGCCTACGACCTGCTGCGCCGCATGCTGCCGGGTCCGAGCGAGGCCGATTACCTGCAGCGCGGCCAGCTGCCGGTGTTCATCCCCAATTACTATCGCGGCGCCTTCCACGAGTATCCGCGCACGGCCGGCCGCTCCAGCCAGTTGTTCAACACCGGCACCGTGTCGTGGGTCTACCTGTGCTTTGTCGAGGGCCTGTGCGGCTTGAAGGGCAACAGCGAGGGGCTGACCATCAAGCCGCAGCTGCCATCGCACTGGAATGGCATGAAGGTGGTGCGCCAGTTCCGCCACGCGACCTTCAATGTGTCTATACAACGTGCGGACGTGGACGACATCCAGGTGTGGCAGGACGGGAAGCGTTTGACTGAAAACGTTATCAAAGGTATCGTTGCGGGCGGAGCATATGCGCTGGAGGTCCTCATCCCGCGCTGACACATCAACTTAAAATTATAAGGACACTGTAATCCTATGAAGAAGCGTCTCTGGCTGTCCCTGGCACTGGCTTATCCACTCATGTTGACCGGCGCCGCGCACGCCGCAGACGCCTCCAAACCCTGGCTCGATCCGGCGCAATCGCCGGACGCGCGCGCCGAGCAGCTGGTCAAGGCGATGACGCTGGACGAAAAAATCCAGACCGTCTTCGCCTACTTCTCCACCGAATTCGCCCCGAAAAAATACGAGCAGCCGAAGGAAGGCCGTCCCGATTCGGCCGGCTACGTGCCTGGCATTCCGCGTCTCGGCCTGCCGCCACAATGGCAGTCGGACGCCGGCGTTGGCGTCGCCACGCAGGCCGTCTCCAAGAAGCCGTACGAGCGCACCTCGCTGCCTTCCGGCCTGGCCACCACCGCCACCTGGAATCCGCAACTGGCGTTCGCCGGCGGCGCCATGATCGGCAGCGAAGCCCGCAGCACCGGCTTTAACATCCTGCTGGCCGGCGGCGTCAACCTGATGCGCGAGCCGCGCAACGGCCGCAACTTCGAATACGGCGGCGAAGATCCGCTGCTGGCCGGCACCATGGTCGGCGAACAGATTCGCGGCATCCAGTCGAACCACATCATCTCCACCGTCAAGCACTACGCCTTCAACGACCAGGAAACCAACCGCAATCACGTCAACGTCAAGATCGAGGACAAGGCTGGCCGCATGTCGGACCTGCTGGCGCTGCAGTTTGCGATCGAGCGCGGCGACCCGGGCTCGGTGATGTGCGCGTATAACCGCATCAACGGCGACTACGCCTGCGAGAACGACTACCTGCTCAACGAGGTGCTGAAGAAGGACTGGAAGTACACCGGTTACGTGATGTCCGACTGGGGCGCGACCCACTCCACCATCCCGGCCGCCAACCGTGGCCTGGACCAGCAGTCCGGCCATCCGTTCGACAAGTCGGACTACTTCAACCAGGCGCTGAAGGAAGCGGTGGTCAACCGCCACGTGCCGGAAGCGCGCCTGGATGACATGGTCAAGCGCATCACCCGCACCATGTTCGCGCACGGCGTGGTCGAGCATCCGGTATCGACGCCAACGTCGGCCGATGCCGGCATCGACTTCGAGGCGCACGGCAAGGTCACGCAAGCCGACGCCGAAGAGGCCATCGTCCTGCTGAAGAACCACAACGACCTGCTGCCGCTGGCGGCCGGCGTGCGCAGCATCGCCATCATCGGCGGCCACGCGGATGTGGGCGTGCTGTCGGGCGGCGGCTCGGCACAGGTTTATCCGAAAGGTGGTTCGGCGGTGCCGAATGAGGGCCCGACGCACTTCCCTGGCCCCATCGTCTACCACCGCTCGTCGCCGATGGGCGAACTGGCCAAGCTGACCAGGGCCAAGCTGACCTACAACGACGGCAAGGACGTCGTCGCCGCCGCCAAGCTGGCCGCCGGCGCCGACGTGGTCATCGTCTTCGGCAACCAGTGGCTGGCCGAGAGCTTCGACGCCGACGACCTGAATCTGCCGAACAAGCAGGACGACCTGATCGCCGCCGTGGCCAAGGCCAATCCGAAAACCGTGGTGGTGCTGCAGACCGGCGGCCCGGTCGTCATGCCATGGCTGGACAAGGTCGGCGCCGTGGTCGAGGCCTGGTATCCGGGCTCGAATGGCGGCGCGGCGATTGCCCGCGTGCTGAGTGGCGAAGTGAATCCGTCCGGCCGCCTGCCGGCCACGTTCCCGGCGTCGCTGGCGCAGCTGCCGCGTCCCAAGCTGGATGGCGACGCCAAGACCAAGGATGAAAACATCATCGAGAAGGTCACCACCGACTACAACATCGAAGGCGCGGCGGTCGGCTACAAGTGGTTTGACTTGAAGGGCCACAAGCCGCTGTTCCCGTTTGGTTACGGCCTGTCGTACACCAGCTTTGCATATGAGGGCCTGAGCGCCAAGCCAGCCGGCAATGGCATCGAGGTCAGCTTCAACATCAAGAACACCGGCAAGCGCGATGGCAAGGCCGTGGGCCAGGTCTACGTGTCGCCGGTGGCAGGCGGCTGGGAAGCGCCGAAGCGCCTGGGTGGCTGGGACAAGCTGGCCGTCAAGGCCGGCGCCAGCGGCCAGGCCAAGGTGAAGATCGATCCGCGCCTGCTGGGCGTGTACGACAGCGCCAGCAAGACCTGGAAGATCGCCGCCGGCGAGTACCTGGTTACGCTGGCCGAATCGGCTGGCGCCAAGCCGGCGGCCAGCGTCAAGGTCAAGCTGGACGCGCGCACGGTGGACGTCAACGGCCGCTGATGCGTGGATGGCGCGCCGCTAGCGCGGCTTGTCCGGCGTGGACAGGCCGTTCAGCAGCGGCGCCAGTCCGGGCTTGAAGGCGCGCTTGACGGCGGCATCGTCGAAGTAGTGCGCAAAAATGCCCTGCACCGCCTGATCCGCCAGCATGGCTTTGACGACGGCGGCGTAGTACTGGCGCGTATCGGCCGGCACCGTATTCCGGGACAGGTAGATGCCCGTCACGCGCGGCGCCGATTCGGGCAGCGGTACGATTGCCGCGCGCGCCTGCAGGCGGCTCTGCTTCAGATACTTGCTGTAGATTGGCGGCGTGGCCAGCGTGCCGTCGGCGCGGCCCATTTCCAGTTTGCCGAACACGGTTTCGAAATCGTTCACCACCTCCAGCCGGCCGGCGGCGGCCAGCCGCGCCAGCTGGGTTTCTATCGCCGGATCATACGCCAGGCCGCGCGTGACATTGAGCCGGCCGGTGCCGCGCGCGACAAAGTCGCTCAGGCTGGTGTAATGCTGTGTGCCCGGATCCGCCAGCACCAGATCGTATTGCACCCAGGCGTAAGGCAGATGGTCGGCGTAGGCATCCCGCTCCGGCAGCCGCAACGAACCCATCGTCATATCGATATGTCCCGCCGCCAGCTCGATGAACAGCCGCTGGCGCGGATACCAGTGAAATTCGAACTTGCAGCCGCTGCGCCGGGCCATCTCCCTGGCGATATCGACCGAGATGCCGGCGATGCGCCCCTGCTCGCGGTAGGCGGCATAGCCAAGGTCGCTGAGGCCGACGCGCGTGACGGCCGGACACGCCGGCGCCGCGCTGGCGGGCGGCACGCCGCAGCACAAACTGGCGACCAGGAGCAAGAACTTGCGTCTCATCATGAACTCTTAGCTTGGGATAACGATGAGTGTATCTTAGGCTGGCATCGCAACGCGAGAAAAGCCCCACGCCTGCAAACCCACTTTGCAACAGTGCAAGGCGGCCTGCGCGGACGGCGCTAAACTGCACCCATGCCACTATCTCCCAACAAGCAAGCCGAACTGCATCGCGCCTTGCAGGACGCGCTGGCCGACCGCGCCCTGGTGGCGGCCATGCCGGACCTGCAGCCGATGGCCGGCACGCCGCCGCTGCCGGCCGCCTTCATCGCCGACAGCCAACTGCACATCGTGCGCCACAAGGACAGCGGCTGCGTGCAATTCGTGTTTCCCGGACCGACCGGACCGGGACTGGTGTCGCCGGCGCAAGCGGGCTGGGACTGGATCGTGCAGGCCACGCTCAACGCCAGGGAGCGCATGACGCAGGCAATGATCGACAAGATCGAGGCGCACAGCAAGCCGGAGCGCTTGCTGGCGCTGCGTCACGGCTACGGCCACAGCGCCACGCAGGGCGAACTGGCGATGGCGCGCGGCCGCAAGGTGCTGATCCTGGTGCATGGCGTGTTCAGCTCGACCGAGGCGGCGTTCGGCGCGCTCGACCTGCAAGCGCTGCTGGAGCGCTACGAGGGCCGGGTGTTCGGCTACGACCACTGGACCATCGCCCGCACGCCCCAGCAGAACGCCATGAACCTGCTGCACCGTCTGCCGCCCAACGCCGGCTGGGAAGTCGACCTGCTGTGCCACAGCCGCGGCGGACTGGTGGTGCGCTCGCTGCTGAGCGAGGGCCTGGCCGACATCGCCCGCGCGCGGGCCGGACGCATCGCCAGGGTGGGCAAGGTGATGTTTGTGGCGGCCGCCAACCAGGGCTCGCCGCTGGCGCAGCCGGACGACATCAAGCATTTCCTCAATGTCGCCGCGCTGCTGGCCTCGTTCAGCGGCAGCCTGGCGCTGGACGTGGTGATCGGGCTGGCGCGGATGGTGGTGTCGCTCGGTTTCGACCGCCCCAGCGTGCAGGCGCTGGCCGAGGATTCAACGCTGATCTCGCTGCTGAACCGCGGCGGCTCGCTGCTGACCAGCGCCAACAGCTACTACGCCCGCGCCAATTTCGCTTACGGCGACTCGGCGCTGGAGCGCGCCGGCGCCCTGCTCAACCGCGCGCTGATCGACAACGCCAACGACATGGTCGTACCCTATGCCAACGTCCTGCTGCCCGACGCCACGCCCGAGGCCGACCACATGCTCAGCTTCGGCAGCGCCGACCAGTAACAGAACGAAGTCTGGCACACCGAGTTCTTCCACCACCCGGCCACGCGTGATTTTGTATTGCGGAATCTGAGTTGATCAATCGCCGGACTCGGCGGACTCGGCGGACGATGCGGTCTTGCGGCGGCGGCGGGCGTGCTTGGGGTCGGCGATCAGCGGCCGGTAGAGTTCGACGCGGTCGTGGGCGCGCAGCGGCGTGTCCAGCGGCTTTTTCTTGCCGTAGATGCCGGTCTGCAGCTGGCTCAGGTCCAGACCGGGCACCTCGTCCAGCACGCCGCTGAGGGCGATCGCCTGCTCCAGCGTGGTGCCGGCCGGCACCTGCAGGTCGCGCAGGAATTGCACCGCGTCGCTGGCGTAGCACACCTGGATGGCAAAGGTCTCAGCCGCCATAGACCGTTTCCGCCCGTTTGCAGAAGGAGTCGACCATGCTGTTGGCGATCATGCCGAACACCGGCCCCACCAGCTTGTCCAGCAAGCCGCTGGAAAATTCATAGCGCAGGTCCAGCTCGATCTTGCACGCGTCCGCGCGCAACGATTTGAAGGTCCATACCCCGTCCAGGCACTTGAAAGGCCCGTCCACCAGCTTCATCTTGATTTGATCGGGCGGCGTGTTCTCGTTCGAGGTGGTGAAGCTCTGCTTGACGCCATGGTAGTTGATGCCGACGCTGGCCACTACCGTGTTGCCATTGCGCTCGCGGATCTCGACACCACCGCACCACGGCAGAAACTTGGGATAGTCCTCGATGCCGGCCACCAGATCAAACATTTGCTGCGCGCTGTAACCCAGGAAAACTGATTTGTGTACTACTGCCATTGTCTAACCATTTGCTATGATGTTGAATTATTCGCGTCCGACGGCGCGCAGCAGTAGTTTAACCGATACCAACTCATGACCATAGCCGATAACAAAAAAGCCTTTTTTGACTACTTCATCGAAGACCGCTACGAAGCCGGCATCGTGCTCGAAGGCTGGGAAGTCAAGGCCATCCGCGACGGCCGGGTGCAGATCAAGGAAGCCTACGTGACCATCAAGGGCGACGAGCTGTTCCTGTTCGGCGCCCACATCAGCGCCCTGCCGACCGCCTCCACCCACATCACGCCCGACATGGTGCGCACCCGCAAGCTGCTGCTGCACCGCCAGGAAATGGACAAGCTGATCGGCAAGGTCACGCGCGCCGGCTACACGCTGGTGCCGCTCAACCTGCACTTCAAGGGCGGCCGCGTCAAATGCGAGGTCGGCCTGGCCAAGGGCAAGAAACAGCATGACAAACGTGCCACGGAGAAAGATCGCGACAACAAGCGCGAGGTCCAGCAGGCGATGAAAGTGCACAAGCGCTAAACTGTTGCGCGTCCCGTACACCACCCGGTCCCGCGCCGGGTTTTTTATCGCCGCCTGAATTTCTAATTAGAAACATCCATGCTAAACTGGGCGCTGGATGATTTTACATTCGTGGCCATCGGCTGGCCGCGACGACTGGACTTTTGACGACGAGGCTATCATGGCGCTGAAAACTGCAATGGCTCTGGCGGCCGGGGTGACGCTGCTGGCGGGATGCGCGGCGCGCTACACGCCGACGCCGCTGGCCGCCAACTTCCCCACCACCAAGCAAGCCAAGCTGCAGGCCGCCTACCACTGGGGCGTGATTTCCGACAATATCGAAAAACGCGTCGTGGCCGAGCTGCGCAAGAGCCCGCCGCGCCCGGTGTACATCAACGAGCCGAAGAACCCGTCGGCATTCCAGCGCGCGCTGGCGACCCAGCTGACCACCTCGCTGGTCAACGACGGCTACGTCGTCTCGCGCAGCCCGGCCGGCTCGCTCAAGATCGACATGGACGTGCAGGCGGTGACGTTCAGCGCCAACCGGCCGCAGTACCGCTACCACGGCGAGCGCGCCATCCTCGGCAGCGGCGTCTGGCTGCTGAGCGAGATCGAGGCGCCAGCCCTGCTCAACGTCGCGGTCGGCGCCGGCGCCTGGGATGCCTACGACTGGTTCAACGCCCAGTTCGCGCCGGGCGACACGCCCAAGACCGAAATCATCGTCACCGTCTCGGTGTCCGACCAGTACCGCTACCTGGCGCGCAACACTTCGGCCTATTACGTGGCCGACAGCGACCGCATCCTGTACGGCATCGTCGACCCGACGCCCGAAGAACCTAAACTGACCCGCACCTTCCAGGTGCGCGGAGATATGTGATGCAGATGACATCCCTGGTCCGCGCCGGCATGCTGGCCCTGCCGCTGTTGCTGGCGGCCTGCTCGTCGACGCCGAAAAATGACGAAGGCAACTACGCCACCATCTCGCCCAACCAGTTCATCAACGCCAACTACAAGGCGGCCGACACGCTGCTGCAGCAGCTGAGCGGCAAGCTGGTGGCCGACAAGCCGCTGATCGTCGCCACCGTGGTCAACATCGACGCGCTGGAACAGACCACCACGCTGGGCCGGCTGGTGTCGGAGCAGGTGTCCACGCGCATGGCGCAAGGCGGCCTGAGCATGCTGGAAATGAAGCTGCGCAACAGCGTCTACCTGAAGCGCAACCAAGGCGAGCTGATGCTCACGCGCGAGATCGGCGAAGTGGCCACCAGCCACAACGCCCAGGCCATCGTGGTCGGCTCGTACGCGGAAACCAGCGACATGGTGTTCATCAACATCAAGGTGATCCAGCCCAACACCAACTTCGTGCTGGCCGGCACCGACTACGTGCTGGCCAAGGAAGCCATCGTCCGCTCCATGCTGCAGCGCTAAGCCGCTTACAGCAGCAGCGGCAGCACCTCCACCGCCGACGCCTCCACCTTCAGGCCGATCAGGTCGTCCGCCCGGGTCCTGCCCAGGTTGATGGCCGCGATCGGCTTGTTCGCCTGCGCCGCCAGCTTGGCGAAGCGGTAGCCCGAAAACACCATCAGCGACGAGCCGACCACCAGCACCGCGTCCGCCTCGTCGGCCCATTGCAGGGCCTCGGCCGTGCGCTGCGGCGGGATGTTGTCGCCGAAGAAGATCACATCGGGCTGCAGCACGCCGCCGCAGGCGTCGCACACCGGCAGCCGGAAATCCTGGAATTCGTCCAGTTCGACCTCGGCGTCGCCGTCCGGCCGCGCCTCCGGTACTACCTCGCCGGCCGGCCCGGTCGGCACCAGCGACGGGTTGGCTTCGGCCAGCCACTGCTGGATGGCGGCGCGCGGATGCACCTTGCGGCACGCCAGGCACAGCACGCCATGGATGTTGCCGTGCAGCTCGATCAGCTTGCGGCTGCCGGCAGCGGTGTGCAGCCCGTCGACGTTTTGGGTGATGATGCTGTGGATGCGGCCGGTCCGCTCCAGTTCGGCCAGCGCGTGGTGGCCGGCGTTGGGCGCGGCACCGGCCAGGGTCGGGTAGCCGGCCATGCTGCGCGCCCAGTAGCGGCGGCGCACGGCCTCGGACTTGCGAAAGTCCGGCCCCTGGATCGGATTGCGGCCGCGCCGCACGCCGTCCTTGTCGCGGTAGTCGGGAATGCCGGACGCCGTGCTCAGGCCGGCGCCGGTCAGCACCAGCACTCGCTCGTGGCGCTGCAGGAAGGTGCTCAGGTGGTCGATTTGCTGGTTCAGGTTCATATGCGCATGGTAGCCTAAAAATAATTTCCCGATTTGTAGAACCGTTTGCGTTCGGCAAGGTATTAACCGGGAAAATGGAGGAAGTGGATGGCCCCGGATTCAGATGATGCACAATTATTAGGCAGGATCGCCGCCGGGGACAGGCATGCCTTCGAGACGCTGTATCGCGCGTATTTTCCGCGCCTGTCGCGTTTTGCCGGCCGCATGGCGCGCAATCCGGCGCTGATCGAGGAAGTGGTCAATGACACCATGTTGGTCGTTTGGCAAAAAGCGGCCAGCTACGACGGCAGTTGCAAGCCCTCCACCTGGATTTTCGCGATTGCCTACCGCAAGACGCTGAAGGGGCTGAAACTGACCGACGAGCCGGTCGAATCGGACGCGTCGCTGTACGAAGATGAGGGCGACAGCCAGCCGGAACAAGTGCTGGGCCGGCAGCAGATGCAACAGACCGTGGCCGACGCGCTGGACGCGCTGCCGGCCGCGCAGCGGGCGGTGATGGTGCTGACGTATTATCACGATATGGCCTATGCCGAGATCGCCGAGATTGTCGACTGCCCGCTGAATACGGTCAAGACCCGCATGTTTCATGCGCGGCACCGATTGAAGGATTTGTTGTGGAACGAAAGAGAGAGCAGCCGATGAGCGGGCGCGTGGTCAGACTGGATATACCGGAGCATCAGGCGGTGCGCGAATTGCTGCCGTGGTATGCGTCGGCGCAGCTATCGGCGGACGAGACGCGGCGCGTGCACGAGCATCTGCAGGGCTGCGCGCAGTGCCGCTACGAGCTCGAATGGGAATACGGCATGCGCACCGAGGCCGCGATGCGCGCCGACCAGTTGCCCGATGGCGTGGACATGGAACGCGCGCTGGCCCGGCTGCTGCCGGCGCTCGGCCCGCAGGAACGCACAGCGCCAGCCAATACTGCCGCCCCGACCGGTGCCGCGCATGTCGCGCCAGCCAACATCGCCGCCCAGACCGCCACCGGGCATGCCGCGCCAGCTGACATCGCCGCCGACGCCGACACCGCCGCTGCACAGGGCACACAGCGCGCATCGGCCGCCCCCGGCACGCCGCAACGCGTCGCATGGTGGCGCGCGGCGGCGGCCAACCAATCCTCGTGGCTGCGCTGGGCGGTTGCCGCGCAGTGGGTGACCATCATCGGCCTGGGCACCCTGCTGCTGCGTCCCGACGACACGCCGGCCTACCGTGTCCTTGGCGCCAGCGCGGCGGCTGGCGGCAACATGGTCGTCATGTTCCAGCCCAACACCAGCGAACGCGAACTGCGCCGCATCCTGCAGGCGCAAAATGCCCGCATCGTCGACGGCCCCACCGTCACAGACGCCTGGCTGCTGAACGTGCCCGCCGACCGCCACGCCCAGGTGCTGCAAGCGCTGCGCGCCAACGCCGCCGTCAAGCTGGCGGAGCCGCTGGATGGCGAGGCCCGGCCGTGAAATGGCTGCGCATCCTGCTGCTGTGGGCCGCGCTGGCCGCCGCGCACGCGCCGGCGCTGGCCGCCCGTCCCGAAAGCGACCTGCCCACCACGGATGTCGCCGCAACCGCCAGCCCGGGCGCCAAGGACGAGTACCGCGATGACCACCAGTTGCTGGTGATGCTGCGCCTGCCCGCCACGCACTATCGGCCAGATGCCAGCTACGGCGGCCGCTACATCGAAGACAACAGCCGTAACGCCCGCCAGCGCCGCGCCGAGGCACTCGCCCGCCAGCACGGCCTGACGCTGGTCGAAGGCTGGGCCATGCCGGTGCTGGGCATCGACTGCTACGTCATGCGCTATCCGGACACCGCCAACGCCGAACAACTGATCGCCCAGTTGGCGCGCGACCCGCAAGTGGAATGGGCGCAGCCGGTGGCGCGCTTTGAGGGCATGGCCATGAGCCAGACGGCCGGCGCCGCTGTCGCTGCCGATCTCGACGCCGAACTGGCCGGCGATCCGCTCTACCGCGTCCAGCCCGCCGCGCGCTACTGGCACGTGGCCGAGCTCCACCGCTACACCAGCGGCCGCGACGTCAAGGTCGCCGTGATCGACAGCGGCATCGACGCCTTCCACCCCGACCTGCAAGGCCAACTGGCGCTGAACAACAACTTCGTCGACGCCGGCCCGGCCCCGCCGGAAAACCACGGCACCGCGGTGGCCGGCATCATCGCCGCCCGCGTTGGCGGCGGCGGCATCCTCGGCATCGCCCCGCGCGCCAAAGTGATGGGACTGCGGGCCTGCTGGCAGCAGCGCGATCTCGTCACCCGATGTAACAGCTTCACGCTGAGCAAGGCAATCAACTTCGCCATCCAGAACGGCGCGCAAATCATCAACCTCAGCCTGTCCGGCCCGCCCGACAGGCTGTTGGACCGTCTGCTCGACGTGGCGCTGGAACGCGGCATCAGCGTGGTTGGCGCCATCGACCCGCGCGCCACCGGCGCGGCGTTCCCGGCCAGCCACCGCGGCGTGCTGGCCGTCGCCGCGCAACCGCGCTTCGAGCCCGCGCAAACCGCCCCCATCCCTCGCCTGACCAGCGCACCCGGCGCGATCGCCCTCGCGCAGCCCGGCAGTGCGGCCCGCGTGAGCGGCGACAGCGACGGCAGCGCCGGCGCCGATCCGCCGCTGCTGGCGCCCGGCAACGACATCCCCACCTCGGCGCCGGGCGGGCGCTGGGTCTTCGTCAGCGGCAGCTCGTACGCCGCCGCCCACGTCAGCGGCATGCTGGCCTTGCTGGACGAATTGCGTCCCGGCGCCTCGCCGGCGCAAATGCGCGCGCTCATCCAATCGGGCGCGGCCCTGCATGCTGCTACCATAGACGCATGCACCGCCATCTCCCGCCTGGTGCGCGACCTCAGTTGCGTCCGCACCCTCAGCCAACGCGGCGCCGCGCCTTGACGCAGCGCGCCCTGCCCCTGCTGCTGGCCGCGCTGACCGCGCCCACCGCCGCGCAGATCGACCTCAGCGGCAGCGTCGGGCTGCAATCGGCCTACACCTTTCGCGGCCAGGCGGCCGGCACCAGCAGCCCGTCGCCGCAACTCACGCTCAATCTGGACAGCGCCAGCGGCTGGTACGCGGGCGCCTACGTCGCCGGCATGCACATCGGCGACGACTTCGGCTACAAGCTGCAAGGGTATGCCGGCTACGCGCACCGGCTGACGTCATCGCTGAGCTGGGATGCCGGCTGCGGCCGGATCACTTACACGCAATCGCACTTCAACGACTTCCACGAATGCTACGCCGGCGTCAGCAGCGAGCGCACCAGCGCGCGGCTCTCCTACGCACCGCGCTACTTCGGTTTCCGGGCCAAGGTGCTGTACGGCGAAGTCAACACCTTCTACCCGGTGCACCCGCGCTTCAACCTGATCGCCCACGCCGGCCTGCTATACAACCTGAGCGACGGCGTCTGGCCCGGCGTGCCGGCGCGCTCGCGCTACGACGTCAAGCTCGGCGTCGCCATCCCCTTCGACAACTGGACGCTGCAACTGGCGCGCGAACACAGCCGCGACGACGGCCTGCGCTACCGCAGCTACCCGGTCCATCCCCCCAAAGCCTGGACCGCCGGCCTCACCTACGCCTTTTAATCCGGGGTCAGGTCCTCCATTTCTACACGAGCTGTGCCGTACGCGTGCGTACGGCACAGCTCGTGTAGAAATGGAGGACCTGACCCCGGAGTTATTTGAGGCGGGCGCGCAGGTCTTCGACCGATGCCAACCACTCGGCGTGGTGCTCGCTCTCTTCCCATAGCTGGCGCAGTTCGCTGTCGGCGGACAGGATGCGGTCGAGCGCGCGCATGGCCTTGTCGGCCAGATCGGCGCGGGGCTTGGCCTTGGGCTTGCGCACGTCCACCCACTCGTCGACGGACGCGCTGTCTTCGGTGCGCGGGCCGCCTTTGCCTTGTAGACGGGCCAGCACTTCGATTGCCACCAGGGCCTCGGCCGCGAACGGCGCATCCAGTTCGCCCGGCGTGTCCAGCGCGGTGTTGAGGGTGTCTTCCACCGCGTCCAGATTGCTGGTCTCGTGCAGGTCTTCCGCCCAGTCTTGCGCGTAGTCGTTGCCGAACGCGTCTACCGCCCAGGTGCCCATGTCTTACTCCTTGATGATCTTGCCTTGTGTTTTGACGACTTGCAGCGCGGTGGCGATCAGCCCGCTCATGTCGCCCAGATTGGCCGGTATGATAATCGAATTGTTGGTCCTGGCCAGTTGGCCGAAGGCGTTCACGTACTGCTCGGCCACCTTGAGGTTCATGGCCTCGTCGCCGCCCGGTTCGCGCAGCGCGGCGCCGACCTGGCGCAACGCCGAGGCGTTCGCTTCCGCCAGCGCCACAATCGCCGCCGCCTGGCCTTGCGCGCGGTTGATGGCAGCCTGCTTGTCGCCCTCCGAGCGCGCGATCTGCGCTTCGCGCTCGCCGCTGGCGATGTTGATCTGCTCCTGCTTGCGGCCTTCCGAGGCGGCGATCAGCGCGCGCTTCTCGCGCTCAGCGGTGATCTGCGCCTGCATGGCGTGCAGGATTTCCTTCGGCGGCGTCAGGTCCTTGATCTCGTAGCGCAGTACCTTCACGCCCCAGTTGGCGGCCGATTCGTCGATCGCGTTCACGATCGTGGTGTTGATGTGCTCACGCTCCTCGAACGTCTTGTCCAGCTCCATGCGGCCGATGACGGAGCGTAGCGTGGTCTGCGCCAGCTGCGTGATGGCAGCGATGTAATTGGACGAGCCGTATGACGCGCGCATCGCGTCCGTTACCTGGAAGTACAAAATGCCATCCACCTGCAACTGCGTGTTGTCGCGCGTGATGCAGACCTGCGGCGGCACGTCCAGCGGGATCTCCTTCAGCACGTGCTTGTAGGCGATGCGGTCGACAAACGGTATCACGATGTTGAGGCCCGGCCCCAGCGTGGCGTGATACTTGCCGAGCCGCTCGACCACCCACGCGTGCTGCTGCGGCACCACGTTGATCGTCTTGAAAACAAATACCAGAGCCAGAATAAACAGAATGAAGGTGACATTGCCGATGCTGATGTCCATGTAGTTCTCCGTGAGTTGATCTTACGCCGCCACGATCAGGCGGCTGCCGCGCACTTCGCGTATCGTGTACTGCCCGGGGGCGCTGCTGCTGCCGGGCGCCAACTCCACATCCCACAGCGCGCCGCGATACATCACGCGCGCCGCGCCATCCTGCCACGCCGGCACATGGATGGTTTGACCAATGTCCAGGTTCACGTTGGGATCGCGCTCGGCCTGCACGCGCTGCTGCAGTTGTCCGTAGCGGCTGCGGCGCAAGGCGACCGTGGCGCCGACGCCGACCACGGCGGCGATCAGCCACTGCAACGCCTCACCCAGTCCGAGCAAGGCGGCGCCGCTGCCCGCCGCCAGGCCGATGGCAATCATCAGCAGATAGAAGGTGCCGCTGAACAGTTCCAGGATCACGGTCACGCCGGCGGCCGCCAGCCAGTAGCTCCAGTCACTCATGATGGTCTCCTTTCAAAATGCAAAAACCCCCGCGTCCCGTCAGGGCTGCGAGGGTTTCTGCTGCTGGACAGATGGTATTGATAGCGTTTTTTGCTACTGAATCCGATAACCCCAGTCTATACCATTTTCCGTTAACGTCAACTACTTCTGCAGCGACGCCAGCTTCTGCCAGGTGTCGATCACCGAGTCAGGATTCAGCGACATCGACTCGATGCCCTGCTCCATCAGCCACGCCGCGAAGTCCGGGTGGTCCGATGGGCCCTGGCCGCAGATGCCGATGTACTTGCCTTGCGAACGGCAGGCCTGGATCGCCTGCGACAGCAGCGCCTTGACCGCGTCGTCGCGCTCGTCGAAGTCGGCCGCCAGCAGCGCCATGCCGGAATCGCGGTCCAGGCCCAGGGTCAGCTGGGTCAGGTCGTTGGAACCGATCGAAAAGCCGTCGAAGTGCTCCAGGAAGCGCTCCGCCAGGATCGCGTTGGACGGCACTTCGCACATCATGATCAGGCGCAGGCCATTCTCGCCGCGCACCAGGCCATTCTTGGCCAGCAGGTCGACGACCTTCTCGGCCTGGCCCAGCGTGCGCACGAACGGCACCATGATCTCGACGTTGGTCAGGCCCATGTCGTTACGCACGCGCTTCATGGCCGCGCATTCCATTTCGAACGCGCCGGCGAAATCGGCCGCCAGGTAACGCGCCGCGCCGCGGAAGCCCAGCATCGGATTTTCCTCATCCGGCTCGTAGCGCGAACCGCCGATCAGCTTCTTGTACTCGTTGGACTTGAAGTCCGACAGGCGCACGATCACCGGCTTCGGCCAGAACGCGGCAGCGATGGTCGCCACGCCTTCGGCCAGCTTGTCGACGTAGAAGGCTTTCGGCGAAGCGTGGCCGCGCGCGACCGACTCCACCGCTTTCTTCAGGTCCGCATCAATGTTCGGGTACTCCAGAATCGCTTTCGGATGCACGCCGATGTTGTTATTGATGATGAACTCCAGGCGCGCCAGACCCACGCCGCCGTTCGGCACAGCCTGGAAGTCGAACGCCAGCTGCGGGTTGCCGACGTTGAGCATGATCTTGGTCGGCAGTTTCGGCAGCTCGCCGCGCGACACTTCCGACACTTCGGTTTCCAGCAGGCCGTCGTAGATCTTGCCCTCGTCGCCCTCGGCGCAGGACACGGTAACGAAGGTGCCGTCCTTCAGCACTTCAGTCGCATCGCCGCAGCCCACCACCGCCGGCACGCCCAGCTCCCGCGCGATGATCGCCGCGTGGCAGGTGCGGCCGCCACGGTTGGTAACGATGGCGGAAGCGCGCTTCATCACCGGCTCCCAGTTAGGGTCGGTCATATCGGCCACCAGCACGTCGCCCGGCTGCACGCGTTCCATTTCCGACGGGTCGGTGATGACGCGCACCGGACCGGCGCCGATCTTCTGGCCGATCGCACGGCCCGAGGCCAGCACGGTGCCGGACGACTTCAGCTTGAAGCGCTGCTGCACGTCGGTGGTCTTCTGCTGCGACTTCACGGTTTCCGGACGCGCCTGCAGGATGTACAGTTTGCCGTCGCGGCCATCCTTGCCCCACTCGATGTCCATCGGACGGCCGTAGTGGTTCTCGATGATGACGGCGTACTTGGCCAGCTCCACCACTTCCTCGTCGTTCAGCGAGTAGCGGTTGCGCAGCTCGACCGGCACGTCCACGGTCTTGACCGAGCGGCCCGCCTTGGCTTCGGCGGTGAACTCCATCTTGATCAGCTTCGAGCCGATGTTGCGGCGGATGACAGGCGACTTGCCCTTTTCCAGCATCGGCTTGTGGACGTAGAACTCGTCCGGATTGACCGCGCCCTGCACCACCGTCTCGCCCAGGCCATAGCTGGAGGTGACGAACACCACATCCTTGAAACCGGACTCGGTGTCGATGGTGAACATGACGCCGGCGGCGCCCAGGTCCGAGCGCACCATGCGCTGCACGCCGGCCGACAACGCCACTTCGGCGTGGGTGAAGCCCTTGTGCACGCGGTAGGAGATGGCCCGGTCGTTGTACAGCGACGCGAACACATGCTTCATCGCGTCCAGCACGTTGTCGATGCCGACCACGTTGAGGAAGGTCTCCTGCTGGCCGGCGAACGAGGCGTCCGGCAGGTCCTCGGCGGTGGCTGACGAGCGCACGGCGAACGACACTTCGGTGGACGAATCGGCCACCAGCTGGTCGTAGTAGGTGCGGATCTCGTCTTCCAGGCGCGGCTGGAATGGCGTGTCGATGATCCACTGGCGGATCTCGGCGCCGGCCTGTGCCAGCGAGCGCACGTCGTCGATGTTGAGATCCGACAGGCGGTCGGCGATGCGGTCGGCCAGCGACTTGCCGCCATCAACGCTATGCGACAGGAAGTCGCGGAACGCCTGGGCCGTGGTCGCAAAGCCGCCTGGCACGCGCACACCGGCGCCGGCCAACTGGCTGATCATCTCGCCTAGCGAGGCGTTTTTGCCGCCGACGGATTCCACATCCGTCATCCGCAAATTTTCAAACGAGGCAACGTATACCGCTTCGTTGTTCTGCTCCTTCAATGCTACGTTGGACATAATTACACCTTTTTGATGATAGAAATCTTTCCGGCGTCGGGCAGGCCCATGTTCTTGTTATTCTGGTGGCCGTGCCGCACAATGCATCCTGTTGGCGCCCATTCTACAGCCTGTGGCGCGAATTGACGATTCACAATACCGATAGCCGCCTCTACATGACACAAGAACAACGCCCCCCTCTTCCCGCCGCCGCCCGCACCGTCTTTTTCGTCTCGGATGGCACCGGGATTACCGCGGAAACCTTTGGTCACTCGGTGCTGACGCAGTTCGAATTGCGCTTCCGCCAGGTGCGGCTGCCGTTCATCGACACGCTGGACAAGGCGCACGAAGCGGTGCGCAAGATCAATGAGGCGTTTGCGACGGATGGTCAACGGCCGATCATTTTCTCGACGCTGGTGCATACCCAGCTGTCTGATGTCATACGGCAATGCAAGGGCATGTACATGGACATGTTCCAGACGTTTGTTGCCCCACTGGAACAAGAGCTGGGCGTGAAGTCGACGCATACGATCGGGCGGTCGCACAACATCGTCGACAGCGAGGAGTACAAGAACCGGATCGAGGCGATCAACTTCTCGCTGGCGCATGATGACGGACAGTCGCACAAGAACCTGGCCGAGGCGGATGTGATCCTGGTGGGCGTGTCGCGCTCGGGCAAGACGCCGACCAGTTTGTACCTGGCGATGCAGTATGGGATCAAGGCGGCCAACTATCCGCTGATTCCGGACGATTTTGAGCGGGGCAAGCTGCCGTCGTCGCTGTATGAGTTCAAGTCGAAGATCTTCGGGCTGACGATTACGCCGGAGCGCTTGACCGAGATTCGCAACGAGCGGCGGGCGGGGAGCAAGTATGCGTCGCTGGAGAACTGCCGCTACGAGGTGAATGAGGCGGAGGCGATGATGAAGCGCGAGGGGATACGCTGGCTGTCGTCCACCACCAAGTCGATCGAGGAGATTTCGACGACGATCCTGCAGGAGATCAAGCCGGACCGCCGGGAGTACTGACCACCCCGCACGGCCAGGCGGGGTCTGACCCCGTACGGGGTCAGACCCCTAAGTGGTGGCGCACGCGTCGAGGCAAAAGCGCGCGGGTTAGACGCGTGGCGGATCCGTCTCGCGCGCATACACGCGATGCCGCGCCAACACCCCGATAAACCCCTGTAACCCCTCGGCCGCGTCGCTCGATTCCACCACGATCACCCCGGGGTCCTGCACCCCATGCGGCAACTTGCGCGGGATCTTGGCCGCCTTCAGCAACTCCACCGCACTCCCCAACGCCAGCAGCGGCTTCCCATGCCGGTACTGCAGCTTCAAAAACTCCAGCGCATTCGCATCCCGGCTCAAGGCATCGCGCGCGTCCGCGCAATCCGGAATCACCACGCCGTCCCACGACACCGACGGCCCGCTCTCCAGGCTGATCTCCACATCCAGCGGCGCGTCGGTGTACGACACCACCGCCCCAATCCGCTGCCCAACCAGCCTTGGCACCGCCGCCTGATCCAGCAAGGCCGCGTACAGCTTGCGCGTCTGCATCCCATCCACGCCCGGCCCCACCAGCAAGGCCACGCGCCGCGTGCGTATCCCCGTCGCGCCCGGCCGCGCAAACAGCGACAACGAAGGCGACGCCATGTACTCGTACGCCGGCCTGTCCGTTGCCAGCGGCAGCGGCGGCGGCACTTCCATGCCCAGTCCCTCGGCCACCGCCGCCGCCAGCGCCGGATCCACATTCACCAGCAACGCCAACGTGCGGCGACGCACGGCCGGCGCCTGCACCCGCGTCAGCTCGAAGCGGAACGCGTTGATGATGTGCCGCTGCTCGGTCACACTCTGACTGATCCAGAATAGGCGCGCCTGCGCACAATGGTCGGCAAACAGCTCCGGCTTGCCGCGTACCTCATTGCCCTGCGATGGCTCCGCCACACTGACAAATCCCCGCGCCCCCGCCTGGAACGGACAACCGCCAGCCAGCGAATTCGGCTCGTAACTCACCCGCCCGCGGTTGATCTGCTGCCGATGGAAGCCGTCGCGCTGATTGTTATGAATCTGCGCCACCGGCGTGTTGATCGGAATCTCGTGGAAATTCGGCCCGCCGAGGCGCGTGATCTGGGTGTCAATGTACGAATGCAGCCGCCCTTGCAGCAGTGGATCGTTGGTGAAGTCGATGCCCGGCACCACGTGCGCCGCGCAAAATGCCACCTGCTCGGTCTCGCCGAAGAAGTAGTCCGGATTCCGGTCCAGCACCATGCGGCCGACCGGCCGCACCGGCACCATCTCCTCCGGCACAATCTTGGTCGGGTCGAGGATATCGAACGGGAACTGCGCCGCCTGCTCCCCGGTGAAGATTTGCAGGCCCAGTTCATACTCGGGGAACTGGCCGCTGTCGATGGCTTCCCACAGATCGCGGCGGTGGTAATCCGGATCGGCGCCGGCCAGCCGCACCGCCTCGTCCCACACCAGCGAATGGGTACCCGCCATCGGGGTCCAGTGGAATTTGCAGAACACCGACGCGCCCTGCGCGTTCACCAGGCGGAAGGTGTGCACACCGAAGCCCTGCATCATGCGGTAGCTGCGCGGGATGGCGCGGTCGGAGGTGTGCCACATCAGCATGTGGGCGATTTCCGGGCTGAGCGAGGCGAAGTCCCAGAAGGTGTCGTGCGCGCTGGCCGCCTGCGGCATGCCGTTGTGCGGCTCGGGCTTGACCGAGTGGATCAGGTCCGGAAACTTCATCGCGTCCTGGATGAAGAACACGGGGATATTGTTCCCGACCAGATCCCAGTTGCCTTCGTCGGTGTAGAACTTGGTGGCGAAGCCGCGCACATCGCGCACGGTGTCGGCGGAACCGCGCTCCCCGGCCACCGTCGAGAAGCGCACAAACACCGGCGTGCGCTTGCCGGCCGCCGCGAACGGCGCCGCGCGCGTGATGGCGCTCAGGTCTTCGTAGCTTTCAAAGTAACCATGGGCGCCCGAGCCGCGCGCGTGCACCACGCGCTCAGGGATGCGCTCATGATCGAAGTGCGTGATCTTCTCGCGCAAGATGAAGTCCTCCATCAGCGTCGGTCCGCGCAGGCCGGCCTTCAATGAGTTCTGATTGTCCGCCACCGGCACCGCCTGATTGGTGGTCAGTTCGCGGCCGGTGTCGTCCACACGCACGCGGTCGAGCGGACGGTTGATGGCGTTGTCGCCGATGTCCGGCTGGCCGTCGCCGACCTTCTCCGAGGCGACGGTTTCGGTACTGGTGCTGGCGATGGCGATGGGCGAAGGCGGCACGTGCGTCTCGCCGGTGTGCGGCGTGTAGGCCGCTTCGCCGTATTCCAGCGGCTTGGTGGAATTGAACGGCATATCGGCCGCCAGCTTTTCGTCGCCGGTCACCTTTTCCAGCAGTTGATCGGCGATCGGATTGGGTGGCCCGAGCCGTGAGGGTTGCGGCGGCGCAGCCGGTCCGGCGATGGTGCTCAGGATGGAACCGGCGCCGTCCAGCGACGCGCCGTTGTTTTTGCGTTTTGCCATGTCGACCTCCAGAGTGTGGGCAGAGGTCGAGTGTGCGGCGGTTGCCGCTTACCGTACTTGATAGACATCAACTTCCAACATCGGGGTCAGTGCCGACATTCGGACACGAACACTGCCGTAGCGGCAAGCTACGGCAGTGTTCGTGTCCGAATGTCGGCACTGACCCCGGTTTTACTGACCCCGGTTTTAGAAGAAGTGCTGCCAGTCGGACAGCCAGGCGGGGAAGTCTTCCACCGGCATCGGTTTGGCGATGTAGTAGCCCTGCGCGTAGGTGCACCCCAGGCCTTGCAGGAAGTCCCAATCCTGCTTGGTTTCGACGCCCACCGCCACCGACTTGCGATCCAGGCTGCGGGCCAGGCCCAGGCAGGAGCGCAGCACGGTGCCGATGGCGGCGCGCTTGGAGGCGCCGTCGACGAAGCTGCGGTCGATCTTCAGTTCGGAGAACGGGATGCGCGCCAGCAGTTGCAGGTTGCTGCGCCCCGTTCCGTAATCGTCGATGGCGAGGCCGAAGCCTTTCATGCGCAGCCGCAGCAGCCGTTCGAGAAAGTGCGGGTCGGTGCTCAGCACCGCCGATTCGGTCATCTCGAAGGTGATGTAGTCGGCCATGATCTGGTAGCGCTCCAGGCAGGCCGCGATCTGCTCCATGAATTGCGGGTGCGCCAGCGTGGTCTGGTCGACGTTGATCGAGAACGAGATCGGTATGCCCTGGTCATGCAGCTTGCGGCAGGCGGCCACCGATTTTTCGATCATGGTCCAGTCGAGGAAGTCGACGCGCCGCGCTTCTTCCAGCGCTGGCATGAAGGACGCGGGCCCCAGCACGCCATACAGCGGGTGGCGCCAGCGGGCGAACATTTCCAGCCCTTTCACCTGCCCGGTTTCCAGTTCGATCTTGGGCTGGAAGTAGGGATCGAATTCGCGGTTCTGCAGGCCCTGGCCGACCTGCGCAAACGATGCGGCCGGCGCGGCATCGCCGCCGCCACGCGCTTCCGACGGTTGCAGGTGGTTCTGGATCAGCGCCACCAGGCGGCTGCCGATCACCGGCTTGCCGATGGCGCCCAGCACGTTGACGCCGCAGGCGCTGGCCATCGTCTCCACCGAGAACAGCACGGCGTTGCTTTGCGCGCCGACGATGATCACGCCGGACTGGCAGCGCGCTTCGCCGAGGCGGCGGATCAGTTCCAGCGCGTCCATGCCCGGCAAGGCCAGGTCGATGATGGCGATGTCCACCGGCGGCGTGATGCCGGCGCTGAAGTGGCGCAGCGCGGTGTGGCCGTCCGGCGCCTGCGTGATCCTGCCGACGCCGACGTGCACCAGGATATCGGCCAGCGCATGGCGTTGAACCTGATCCCCTTCGGCTACCAGAAAGTGCAACTGCGCGATATCCATGACGGCTCCAAAAAGTGCTTACGTCTGATTCTGCCTGACTTGCTCGAAAAAGCATACTGCCGCGCAGGCGGCGACGTTGAGCGATTCCACTTGGCCCAGGTGCGGTATCACCACCTGGTGCGAGGCCAGCGACAGCAGATCGTCCGCCACGCCCTGCCCTTCGTGGCCGAACAGCCATACGGTTGGCGCGGTCAGATCGACGTCGTACAGGCGCCGGGTGGCATAGCCGCTGGTGGCCAGGGTCTGCACCTTGGCGTTGCGCACCAGTTCCGCCAGGTCGACGTTTTCAAAGATGTCCAGCACGAAGTGGGCGCCCATGGCGGCGCGCAGCACTTTCGGCGACCAGCAGAACGCGGTGCCGGCGCTGCAATACACTTGCGTGATGCCCGCCGCCGCCGCGCTGCGCAGGATGGAGCCGACGTTGCCCGGATCCTGCACGCCGTCCAGCAGCACCGCCGACACGCTCACCGGCGCCGTCACCGCGCGCTCCGGCGTGGCGATCAGGAACATGATGCCGACGCCGTGTTCCACCTGGCTGATGCCGTTGTACAGCGCATCCGGCAGCGCCAGCACGTGTGCGCGCTGGTTTTCGAGCTGGCCGACGATGTCCATCACTTCAGGATTGTGCAGCGCGCTTTCGCTGACCACGCACTGCTCCGGCAGGCCGCGTAGTTGCAGGTAGGCCTGGCACAGGTGGACGCCGTCCAGCAGCGTGCGGCCGGCCTTGCGGCGCGCCGGCTGGCTGCCGGCCAGCTTGACCAGTTCCTTGTATTGCGCGTTGTCGCGCGAGGTAATCGTCTTCACAGGTCGATCTCCAGCAGGGCGCGCACCGGCGCGAACGAGCGGCGATGCACCGGCGACGGGCCGTGCTCGCGCAGGCGCTCCAGGTGCAGCGCGGTGCCGTAGCCCTTGTGCTGATCGAAGCAGTATTGCGGGTAGCGTTCGTGCAGCGTCACCAGCGCAGCGTCGCGCGCGGTCTTGGCCAGGATGGAGGCGGCCGAGATGGCGTCCACCTTGTCGTCGCCGCCGATCACGGCGATGCTCTGGATTTTCATGACCGGGCAGCGGTTGCCGTCGATCAGGGCTAGCGTCGGCACGGTGCTCAATGCTTCCACCGCGCGGCGCATGGCCAGCATGGAGGCTTGCAGGATATTCAGCTTGTCGATTTCTTCTTCCGACGCTTCGGCGATGGCCCAGGCCAGCGCGTGCTGCTTGATTAGCGGCGCCAGCATGTCGCGTTTGGCTTCGGTCAGTTTTTTCGAGTCGCGCAGGCCTTCGATGGGGCGCGCGGCGTCGAGGATGACAGCGGCCGCGAACACCGGGCCGGCCAGCGGACCGCGGCCGGCTTCGTCCACGCCGCAGATGATTTCATCCGGCGAATCAGGCAGGTCGTCAAACAGGCCGAGATTTTGGTTCTTCACGTTGTACTTTCGATTACGCGCAGCACGGCGGCCGCGCTTTCCACCGCGCTGTTGCGCAGCAGGCTGTGATGCATGTCGGTGAAGCGCTGCGCCAGCCGCAGGCGATGCGGCGCATCGCTCAGTTGCTTCCACATCGCTTCCGCCAGGGCGTCGGCGCTGGCCGCGTGCTGCAGCAGTTCCGGCACCAGGAATTCGCGCGCCAGGATGTTCGGCAGCCCGATCCATGGCTGGTAGCCGAAGTGGCGCAGGATCTGCCATTCCAGTTCCATCATCTTGTAGGCGATGACCATCGGCTTCTTGAACAGCGCCACTTCCAGCGAGGCCGTGCCCGAGGCCACCATCACCGCGTCCGCCGCCGCGATGGCGGTGTGCGACTGGCCGTCCAGCACCTGCAGCTCCACGTCCTGCAGGCCCGCTTGCGCGATCAGCTGCTGGAAGTAGGCGCGCTGGCGTTCGCCGGCCATCGGCACGACGAACTTCAGCGAACGGTCGCGGACCTTCAGCAGCTTGGCCGCTTCGATGAAAGCCACGGTGTTGTACTTGATCTCCGACATGCGGCTGCCCGGCATGATGGTGACCACGTTGGCGTTTTCCGGCATGCCGAGCGCGCGGCGCGCGGCGCCTTCGTCCGGCGTCATCGGAATCAGCTCGGCCAGCGGGTGGCCGACATAGCTGACCGGCACGCCGGCCTGCTTGTAGATCGCTTCCTCGAACGGAAACACCACCAGCATGTGCGACACCGCCTTGATGATCTTCTTGATGCGGCCACCGCGCCAGGCCCAGATCTGCGGCCCGATGTAGTGCACGGTCGGGATGCCGGCCGCCTTGAGCTGCATTTCCAGCCCCAGGTTAAAGCCCGGATAATCCGCGCCGATGAAGGCGGCCGGACGCTCGGCCAGCAGCCGGTCGCGCAACGCCGTCTGGATGCCTTTGAGTTCGCGGTAGCGCAGCAGCACCGGAATCAGGCCGCGCACGGTCAGCTGGTCCATCGGCACATCCGACTCAAAGCCTTGGGCGATCATCTGCGGTCCGCCGATGCCGTGGAAGCGCGCGTCCGGCAGGTGCGGGCGCAGGCCGGAAAGCAAACGAGCCGCCAGCATGTCGCCGGACGGCTCGCCCGCTACCAGCGCCAGGGACAGCGGCCGGCCGGCCGCCGCCCCCGGCCCGGCACCATCGACGCCGGGCCGCGCGCTGTGCGGCGCCATCTTATCGGACGATGCCACGGCTCGCGGTATCCAGGAACTCGCGCATGGCGCGCATGTGCAGCGCCACGTCGGCCGGCACGTTGGCCTCTTCGGCGATCAGCGCCGCCTTGGCCTCGTCCAGCGTCAGGCCCTGGCGGTAGATGATCTTGTACGCGGCGCGAATGCCGTTGATCTGCTCGCGGGTAAAGCCGCGGCGCTTCAGGCCCTCGATGTTGACGCCGTGCGCCGCCGCCGGATTCCCGTTCAACAGCACGAACGGCGGCACGTCCTGCGTCAGCGAGGTGCTCATGCCGACAAACGCGTGCGCGCCGATCTTGCAGAACTGGTGCACGTTGGCGAAGCCGCTCATGATCACCCAGTCGCCGATTTCCACGTGGCCGGCGATCTGCGCGTTGTTGGAGAAGATCGTGTTGCTGCCAACCTGGCAGTCGTGCGCCAGGTGGACGTAGGCGGAAATCCAGTTGTCGTTGCCGAGCGAGGTCACGCCCTTGTCCTGCACCGTGCCGGTGTTGAAGGTGCAGAATTCGCGGATGGTGTTGCGGTCGCCGATGGTCAGGCGGGTCGGCTCACCCTTCCACTTCTTGTCCTGCGGCGCGGCGCCGATCGACGAGAACTGGAAGAACTTGTTGTCGCTGCCGATGGTCGTGTGGCCTTCGATGACCACGTGCGGACCCACCACCGTGCCGGAGCCGATGGTCACGTTCGGGCCGATCACCGAGTAGGGGCCGACTTCCACGCTGTCGTGCAGCTCGGCCTTGCTGTCGACGATGGCGGTGGCGTGTATCTTGGCCATGGTTACTGGCCCGCGGCAGGCTGCGAGGCGTCGGCGCTGCTGCGGATGGTGCACATCAGTTCCGCTTCCACCGCCACCTGGCCGTCGACCGAACCGACCGCCTTGTATTTCCAGATGCCGCGCGCCACGCGCAGGATTTCGATGTCCATCTTCAGCTGGTCGCCAGGACCGACCGGGCGCTTGAAGCGCGCGCCGTCGATGCCGACGAAGTACACCACCGAGCTTTCATCCGGCTTGATGCCCATGGTCTTGAAGGACAGCAGCGCGGCGGTTTGCGCCATCGCCTCGATCATCAGCACGCCCGGCATCACCGGCTTGTGCGGGAAGTGGCCGTTGAAGAATTCCTCGTTGACGGTCACGTTCTTGATGGCGGTGATGGTCTTGCCCTCTTCATACGAGATAACGCGGTCCACCAGCAGCAGCGGGTAACGGTGCGGCAGGTAGGACTTGATCTCGCAGATGTCCATGGTCTTGTTTTCGGTCGTGGTCATGATTCTTCGTTTTCAGTTTTGGTCTTGATAATTTTTTCCAGTGCGCGGATCTTGTCGCGCATGGTGGTCAGGTTGCGCACGATGGCGGCCGACTTTTCCCACTCGCTGTTCTTGGCCAGCGGGTAGAAGCCGGTGTACTGGCCCGGCTCCAGGATGGAGCGCGACACCATCGAGCCCGAGCCCACGTGGACCTTGTCGACGATGGTCAGGTGGCCCAGCACCATGGCGGCGCCGCCGAAGGTGCAGTACTTGCCGATCTTGGCGCTGCCGGCCACGCCGACGCAGCCGGCCATCGCCGTGTGCGCGCCGATGTGGCAGTTGTGGCCGATCTGGATCTGGTTATCCAGCTTGACGCCATCCTCGATGATGGTGTCGGCCAGCGCGCCGCGGTCGATGGTGGTGTTGGCGCCGATATCGACGTCATCGCCGATCATCACGCGGCCGGTCTGCGGAATCTTGATGTAGACGCCGCCCTCGTTGGCAAAGCCAAAGCCGTCGGTGCCGATCACGGCGCCCGAGTGGATGATGCCGCGCTTGCCGATCTGGCAGCGCGCCTGGAAGGTGACGTTGGCGAAGAACTGCGTGCCGTCGCCGATCACCGCCTCGCGGCCGATGAAGCAGCCGGCGCCAATCACGGCGCCCTCGCCCACCACGGCGCCGTCCTCGATCACCACGCGCGGGCCGATGTGCGCCGAGGCGGCCACGCGCGCGCTGTCGGCCACCACGGCCGTGGCGTGCACGCCAGCCGGCGGCGCCACGGCGGTCAGCGACGCGAAGTACTGCGCCGCGCGGGCAAAGTACACGTAGGGATTGGGGACGATGACGCGTGCGCCGCTGTAACCGGCGGCGATAAAAGCGTCATCGGCGGCCGACACGATCAGTGCCGCCGCCTTGCTCTGCAGCGCCTCGGCGCGCAGCTTGCTGTTGCTGAGAAAGCTGATGTGCGAAACGCCGGCGTCCGCCAGGGGCGCGATCCCGGTCACTTCCAGGTTCGCGTCGCCCACCAGCTGTCCGCCCAAGCGTTCGACCAATGCTCCTAGTCGAGTGCCCATCGGGTGATCCAATCGTGAGGTTTACTTGTCTTTATCCAGCGCGGCCAGCACCTTGTCGGTGATGTCGATGCGGTTGCTGGCCCAGACCGCGTCCTGCAGCACGATGTCGAAGCCTTCGACGGCGGCCAGCTGCTTGATGATCTTGGTGGCCTTTTCCGAAATCGCCTGGCGCTCCTCGTTGGTGCGCTGGCTGACGTCCTCGCGGAACTCGCGCTGGCGGCGCTGGTATTCCTTGTCCAGCTCAAACACGTCGCGCTGGCGCTTGACGCGGTCCGCCTCGCTCAGCGTCGGCGCGTCCTTGTCCAGCTTTTCCGACGCCGCCTTCAGGCGGCCGGCCATGTCGGCCATGGCCTTTTCGCGGCTCTTGAACTCTTCCTTGAGCTTTTCCTCGGCCAGCTTGGCCAGCTTGGACTCGTTGTAGATGCGCTCCGGGCTGATCCAGGCGATGCGCGACGGCAGCGGCTGGGGCTGAGTCTGGGCCTGCACCGGCGCCAATGCACACCAGCCCAGTGCCAGCACGGCGAAAAATTTGGTCATGGTTGCGGATGCAGTCTTCAACTTATTTCTCCGAAATAAAAAATATTACTCTTATGCATTACACGCCAGATCAGAAGCCGGTGCCCATCTGGAACTGGAAGCGTTCCAGGCGGTCGCCGGTCTTGGCGTTCAACGGCTTAGCATAACTCAGTTTCAGCGGGCCGACCGGCGAAATCCAGCTGATGCCCAGGCCGGTCGAATAGCGCAGCTCGGAAGCGCGCATCTTCTGGCCTTCCTGGTAGACCTGGCCGGTGTCGAGGAAGCCGAACCAGCGCAGGCTGCGGTCCTGGCCCGAGCCCGGGAACGGCAGCTGCAGCTCGGCATTGCCGATCAGGCGCGAGGCGCCGCCCAGCGCGTCGCCGTAGGTGTAGTCGACCGCGCCCAGCGACGAGCTCAGGTAGCCGCGCACCGAGCCGATGCCGCCGGCATAGAAGTTCTTGAACACCGGATAGCTGCTGTTGCCGATGCCGTGGCCGTAGTCGATCTCGCCCTTCAGCGCCAGCGTGACCTTGGAGAACAGCGGCTTGTACCACTGGTGCTCGTACACCGCGCGGTAGTATTTCTGCTCGCCCACCAGGTCCAGCTCGAGGTTGGCGCGCTGGTAGCGGCCGATGGTCGGCGTCACCGCCGAGTCGCGGCTGTCGCGCGCCCACGCCGCGGTCAGCGGCACGGCGGTGGTGGAGGCGGTGCCGATACCGTTGGCGATGCCGGTGATGGTGGTCACGTACTCGCGGAAGCGGGTCGGCGAGGTGGCGTCGGTGGTGATCTTCGAGCGTTCCAGGCCGATGCCGAAGAACACGGTGTCGACTTCCGAGAACGGCACGCCGTAGCTGATGCGGCCGCCCTGCTGCTTGATCGTGTACGAACCGATGTTCAGCGCCGGCGGCTGCTGCGTGCGCAGATACAGCTCGTAGCCGCGCGACACGCCATCGTCGGTGTAGTACGGGTCGGTCTGCGAGAACGAAATCGTGCGGCTGTACTTGGAGGTGTTCAGCTCCAGGCCGACGGTGGTGCCCGAGCCGGCAAAATTGGCCTGCTGGATCGCCGCCTGGAACGAGAATTTTTCCGACTGCGAGAAGGCGCCGCCGATCTGGAAGTTACCGGTCGGACGCTCGGTCACGGTCAGGTTGACGTCCACCTGGTCGGAGGTGCCCTGTGCTTCCGGCGTGTCGACGGTGACGTCCTTGAAGTAGCCGAGGCGGTCGACGCGGTCGCGCGACAGCTTGATCTTGTTGGCGTCGTACCAGCTCGACTCGAACTGGCGGAATTCGCGGCGGATCACCTCGTCGCGGGTGGAGGTGTTGCCGGCGATGTTCATGTGGCGCACGTAGGCGCGCTTGCCCGGATCGATGAAGAAGGTAAACGACACTTCGCGCTTCTCGACGTCGATGTCCGGCGCCGCGTTGACGTTGGCGAAGGCGTAGCCGAAGGTGCCCAGGCGGTCCGAGATCAGCTTGTTGGTGGCGGTCAGCAGCTCGCCCGAGTAGGTCTGGCCGCTGCGCAGCAGCACCAGCGAGCGCAACTCGTCTTCGCGGCCGAAGGTCTCGCCCTCGAACTTGATGTTCTTGACCTTGTACTGCTCACCCTCGGTGATGTTGATGGTGATGTAGATGTCCTTCTTGTCCGGCGTGATCGACACCTGGGTGGAGTCGATGTTCATGCTGATGTAGCCGCGGTTCAGGTAGTAGGACTTGAGCGACTCGATGTCGCCGGTCAGCTTGGTCTTGGAATACTGGTTGGCCTTGGTGTACCACGAGAACCAGCCGCCGGTGTTGAGCGCCAGTTGGTCCTTGAGTTCCTTGTCGGAGAACACCTTGTTGCCGACGATGTTGATTTCCTTGATCTTGGCGACCTCGCCCTCGTCCACCACGAAGTTGATGTTGACGCGGTTGCGCTCCAGCGGCGTGACGGTGGTTTCCACCTTCACGCCGTACAGGCCGTGCGACAGGTACTGGCGCTTCAGTTCCTGCTCGGCGCGGTCGACCGACGCCTTGTCGAAGATCTTGGCCTCGCCCACGCCAATGTCCTTCAGCGCCTTGACCAGCGTATCCTTTTCAAATTCCTTGGTGCCGGTGAAGTCCACCTTGGCGATGGCCGGGCGTTCCTCGACCAGCACCACCAGCACCTGGCCGTCCTTCTCCAGCTTGACGTCCTTGAAGAAACCGGTGGCGTACAGCGCCTTGATGGCGGTGATCGATTTGTCGTCGTTGAAGGTCTCGCCGACGCGCACCGGCAGATAGCTGAACACCGTACCGGCTTCCGTACGCTGGATGCCTTCGACGCGGATATCTTTGATGACGAACGGGTCGATGGCCAGCGCGCTGCCGCTGCACAGTGCCAGGACGGCGGCGCTGATCAGGCTGCGGCGCAAGGAAGTGGAAGTAATACGGTCAGAATATCTTTTCATCGGGTTTTCAATGGCTCAATCAACGAGAACTACACACAACTACAGCAGCCGGGCGACGTCGTTAAACACCGCCAGCAGCATCAGGGTCAGCAACAAGCCCATGCCCAGGCGCTGTGCAATCTCTCCAACGCGCTCCGGCAGAGAACGCCCAGTTAAAACTTCCAGCGAATAATACAGCAAATGCCCCCCGTCTAGAACGGGAATCGGAAGCAAATTCATCACACCCAGACTGATGCTGATGAAGGCGACAAAGCTCAGGTAGTACTCCATGCCCATCTGCGCGGTTTTGCCGGCGTAGTCGGCGATGGTGATGGGACCGGTCACGTTTTTCAGCGAGACTTCGCCGCTCAGCATTTTGCCGATCATTTTCAGCGTCATCGTACAAGTGTCCCAGACCCGCGCCACCGCCTTGCCCAAGGCCACCGGCGGCGACGATGGCACATTGATCATATCCGGCCGGTTGGCGATTTCCGCGCCGATCTTACCGACTGTTACAGTTCCTTTGCTGGTTTTTGCCTGGGCCGCCTCCGGCACCACGCTCACCGTCAGCGGTTGGCCGTTGCGCTGGATCGCCAGCAGCAGCGTCTTGCCGGCGCCGGGCCGGATCTTGTCGATGAAGGACGGGCTGTCGTCGACCGCCACGCCATCGACGGCGGTCATCAGGTCGCCGGCGCGCAGGCCGGCGCGCTCGGCCGGGCTGCCCGGCAGCACCTGCAGCACCACCGGCGCCGGCCGCGCCACGTCCACGCCCAGCTGGGCCGGCACGTCGCCCTCGATGTTCAGACCCTGCAATGCGGCGGCCGGCAGCGACAGGTTCAGATGGCCCTGCCCCGAACGCTCGACCGCCAGCCGCAGCGCCTGCTTGTCGATGGCGGCCTGCACCATCTGCCAGCGCAGCTCGGACCACACGCGCACCGGCTGGCCGTTGACTTCGGTGACAGTGTCGCCGCTGCGCAGGCCGGCCTGCCAGGCCTGGCTGTCGGCATGGACGCTGATCTTGCTGGCCGGTTCCTCGACGCCGTGCATGAACAGGCCGGCATACAGGACGATGGCCACGAGGAAGTTGGCGATCGGGCCGGCGGCCACGATGGCGATGCGCTTCCACACGTTCTGGCGGGTGAACTCGCGTTGCAGGTCGGCCTCGGACACGCCAGTCAGCTCGCCCTCGCGCGCGTCCAGCATCTTGACATAGCCGCCCAGCGGCAAGGCGGAAATCGCCCATTCGGTCTGATCCTTGCCGAAGCGGCGCGACCACACCACCTTACCCATGCCGACCGAAAAGCGCAGCACCTTGACGTTGCACCAGCGCGCCACGAGATAGTGACCGAGCTCATGGAATACCACCAGCGAGCCGAGGCAGACAACAAACGCCAGCGCTGTCTGCAGGATGTTCATCGCGCCAGTCCGGCGATGCAGGCGTCGGCGGCGGCGCGCGCGGCGGCGTCTTGCGCCAGCACCGCCTCGATGCTGTGAGCGTCGCCATGCGGCAACTGGTCGACCACCTGGCCGATCACGCGGTCGATCTGGCGGAAGCCGATCTTGCGGTCGAGGAAGGCCTGCACCGCCACCTCGTTGGCGGCGTTCAG
Organism: Duganella sp. 1224; assembly: GCF_013408245.1. Lineage (GTDB taxonomy): Bacteria > Pseudomonadota > Gammaproteobacteria > Burkholderiales > Burkholderiaceae_D > Rugamonas. The sequence goes on along the minus strand of NZ_JACBYS010000001.1, from coordinate 1,144,382 downwards.
CAGGGCCGGCGCCGTGCCGCCCGCGCGCAGCGCCTCAAACGCCAGCGCCAGGCACGGGAAGCGGTCGAAATCCGGCTGGTGGAACTGCAGCGTGGCGATTTGCGTCAGGTCGAGCTGGGCGACGCCGGACTCGATGCGTTCCGGGTAGGCCAGCGCGTGGGCGATCGGCGTGCGCATGTCCGGATTGCCGAGCTGGGCAAGTACCGAGCCGTCGACATAGGACACCATCGAGTGGATCACCGACTGCGGGTGGATCACCACCTCGATCTGCTCGGCCGGGGCGCCGAACAGCCAGTGCGCCTCGATCACTTCCAGGCCCTTGTTCATCATGGTGGCCGAATCGACCGAAATCTTGCGGCCCATCGACCAGTTCGGGTGCTTGCAGGCCTGCTCGGGCGTCACCGCGTCCAGCGTGGCGACGTCGCGCGTCAGGAACGGGCCGCCGGACGCGGTCAGCAGAATCTTGGCGACGCCGGCCGGTGCGTGGCGCACTTCCGGCATCTTGCCGCCGAACTGCGGCATCGACTGGAAGATGGCGTTGTGTTCGCTGTCGATCGGCAGCAGCACGGCGCCGGATGCATGCACGGCGTCCATGAACAGCTGGCCGGACATCACCAGCGCCTCCTTGTTGGCTAGCAGGACCTTCTTGCCGGCGCGGGCGGCGGCCAAGGTCGGCGCCAGGCCGGCCGCGCCAACGATGGCGGCCATCACGCTGTCCACCTCCGGCGCGCTGGCGATGGCGCACAGCGCCTGCTCGCCCCACGCCACCTCGGTACTGACGCCAGCCGCGCGCAGCAGCGAGGCCAGGCGGTCGGCGGCGGCGGCGCTGCCGACCACGGCGCGCGCCGGGCGGAACTGGATGCACTGCGCGGCCAGCTCGTCCACGCGGCTGTGCGCCGACAGCGCGTACACGGCGTAGCGGTCAGGATGGCGCGCCACCACGTCCAGCGTGGATACGCCGATCGAGCCGGTGGCGCCTAAAACGGTAATACGTTGCATGGGAATTCTTTCAGAGCCAGGACGTGATCAGCGCGGCCATCGGCAGCACCGGGATCAGGGCGTCCACGCGGTCAAGCACGCCGCCGTGGCCGGGCAGCAGGTTGCTGCTGTCCTTGATGCCGGCGCGGCGCTTGAGTTGGGATTCGAACAGGTCGCCGATGACGGAGAAGATCACGATCACCAGCAGCACCAGCAGCGCCACTGCCCAGCCGAAGCGGGCTTGCAGGCGGAAGGCGAAGGTGTCCTGCAACCACGGCGCGGCGCCGTTGGCCAGGATGATGGACAGCGAGGCCAGCGCCAGCACGGCGATGGCGCCGCCGATGGCGCCTTCCCACGACTTGCCGGGCGAAATGGTCGGCGCCAGCTTGCGCTTGCCGAAGGCCTTGCCGGAGAAGTAGGCGCCGATGTCGGCGATCCACACCAGCACCATCACCGACAGCAGGTACAGCGGCGAATGCAGGTACAGGCCAACCAGCGCGAAGAAGGCGGCAAACACGGCAAAGGTGAAGGTGATGGCCAGCGACCAGTTGGCGGCGCCGGCCAGCGGCGGCAGGCCCAGGCCCAGCGTCGGCGCATAGCGGATCAGCCACAGCAAGGCGGCCACGCCGTACAGCGCGTTGACCGCGCCCGGCTTGGCAGAATACATCAGCGCGACGAACAGCGCGGCGCCGAGGAAGCCGGCCACGCGGGCACGGCCCTCGGTGAAGCCGAACAGGCGCGCGCCCTCCCACACGGCGGCGCCGACAAACAGCGTCACCACCAGGGCAAACGCGGGAAAGTAGTTGAAGAACAGGACCGGCAGCAGCACCGCCAGCAGCACCACAGCGGTAATAATCCTCGTTTTCAGCATCAGTTTGTCTTTTCAGCCAGTTGCGCGCCGGTGCGGCCGAATCGCCGCTCGCGGTGCTGGTAGGAGGCGATCGCCTCGTCGAGACACGCGGCGGAAAAGTCCGGCCAGTACGTGTCCGTGAAGAACAGCTCGGTGTACGCGAGCTGCCACAGCAGGAAATTGGAGATGCGCTGTTCGCCGCCGGTGCGGATGAACAGGTCGGGCTCGGGCGCGTAGGCCATGGCCAGGTGCGGCGCCAGTTGCTCCTCGTTGAAATCGGTGGCGCCGGGATGGGCTTTGACCATCTGCGACACGGCCTGCATGATGTCCCAGCGGCCGCCGTAGTTGAAGCAGACGGTCAGCGTCATGCGGGTGTTGGCGGCGGTCTTGCGCTCGGCGGCGGCAATCATGTCCTGCAGCTTCTGGTCGGCGCGACTGAGGTCGCCGACCACGCGCAGGCGGATGTTATTGGTGTGCAGCTTGGAGACTTCGCGTTCGAGCGCCGTCACGAACAGGCGCATCAGCAGCGACACTTCCTCTTCCGGGCGGCGCCAGTTTTCGGAGCTGAAGGCAAACAGGGTCAGGTATTCGACGCCGCGGCGGGCGCAGGACTCGACCACGGTGCGCACGGCATCCACGCCCTTGGCGTGCCCGGCCACCCGCGGCAGAAAGCGCTTGGTCGCCCAGCGGCCGTTGCCGTCCATGATGATGGCCACATGGCGTGGCACGGCAGGTGCGTCTGGTACCTCGGTAGTCGAACTCGTATATTTCATGAAAACTTCGGTGCCAAAGTATAAAGTATTGCAGGTGTGAGGCAAAAAGACAAGACGCCAGTCAACCGAACCCGGCAACCGGCCCGTTGCGGGGTCAGACCCCGTACGGGGTCTGACCCCTCGGACGAGGTGCTGGATCTGTTGCTGGCGTCTATGGGTTTTACACCGTCAGAACTTCTTTTTCCTTCTCGGCCAGCATCTTGTCGATGTCGGCGATGGCCTTGTCGGTCAGTTTCTGGATGTCGTCGGCGCCGCGGCGCTCGTCGTCTTCCGAAATCGCCTTGTCCTTGACCAGCTTCTTCAGGCCCTCGTTGGCGTCGCGGCGGATGTTACGCACCGCCACCTTGGCATCCTCGCCCTCGCTCTTGACCAGCTTGACCATCTCCTTGCGGCGCTCTTCGGTCAGCGGCGGGGTCGGCACGCGGATCAGGTCGCCCTGGGCCGACGGGTTCAGGCCGAGGTCGGCGTCGCGGATCGCCTTCTCGATGGTGGCCGCCATTTTCTTCTCGAACGGCTGCACGCCGATGGTGCGGGCGTCGACCAGCGTCAGGTTGGCCACCTGGTTGATCGGGGTCGGATTACCGTAGTAATCGACAGTGACGTGGTCCAGAATACCGGTGTGGGCGCGGCCGGTACGGACCTTGCCCAGGTCGGCACGCAGGGTTTCCAGCGATTTGGCCATGCGCTCTTGCGCGCTCTTTTTAACGTCAGCTACGGACATTGCTGCTCTCCTGTTGTATCTAATCTAATTTAAACGTGAACCAGTGTACCCTCATCCTCGCCCATGATGACGCGCTTCAGCGCGCCCGGCTTGGTGATGGAGAACACCTTGATCGGCAGTTTCTGGTCGCGGCACAGCGCAAACGCGGTGGCGTCCATCACCTGCAGGTGCTTGGCGATGGCTTCATCGAAGCTGATCGAATGGTACAGCGTGGCGTTCGGATCCTTCTTCGGATCGGCGGTGTAGACGCCGTCCACCTTGGTGGCCTTGAGCACGATCTCCGCGCTCACTTCCGAGCCGCGCAACGCCGCTGCGGTGTCGGTGGTGAAGAACGGGTTGCCGGTGCCGGCCGCGAACACCACGACCTTGCCTTCCTCCAGGTACTGCAGCGCCTTCGGGCGCACATACGGCTCGACCACCTGCTCGATGCCGATGGCCGACATCACGCGCGCGGTGATGCCGACGTGACGCATGGCGTCGGCCAGCGCCAGCGCGTTCATCACCGTGGCCAGCATGCCCATGTAGTCGGCGGTGGCGCGGTCCATGCCTTGCGCACCGGGCGCCACGCCGCGGAAGATGTTGCCGCCGCCGATGACGATCGCCAGTTCCACGCCCAGTTTCGCGACCTCGGCCACATCGGCCACTGTCCGCTCGATCGTGGCGCGATTGATGCCGTAGGGATCATCGCCCATCAGGGCTTCGCCGGACAATTTGAGGAGGACGCGCTTGTAGGCTGGTTTGGACATGAGACGGGGCTCCTTTAAGGGGGTTGTTCGGGGATTAAGTCTGCGGCGCTATGATACCTTGCCCGGCGCCGCGTACTGCTGCGGGCTTAAAAAAACGGGCCTCTCGGCCCGTTTTCTGTATTACGCTCCTTTGGAGGCGGCTACTTGCGCAGCCACTTCGGCGGCGAAGTCGTCCACCTTCTTCTCGATGCCCTCGCCCACCACGTACATGACGAACGCTTTGACGGTGGTCGCTTTTTCTTTCAGCATCTGCTCGATCGACTGCTTGTCGTTCTTCACGAACGCCTGGTTCAGCAGCGACACTTCCTTCAGGTACTTCTGTACCGAGCCTTCCAGGCGCTTGGCGACGATGTCGGCAGGCTGCACTGGCTTGCCGGCGGCCACGGCGGCAGCCGCGTCTTCATCGGCCTTCAGCTTGGCCACCGAGCGCTCTTTTTCGATCAGTTCGGCCGGCACTTGTTCCGACGACAGGGCCACAGGCTTCATGGCGGCGATGTGCATCGCCACGTCCTTGCCCACTTGCTCGTCGGCACCGTCGAATTCGACCATCACGCCGATGCGGGTGCCGTGCAGGTACGAGGCCAGCTTGGCGCTGGTTTCGAAACGCTGGAAGCGGCGGATCGACATGTTTTCGCCGATCTTGCCGATCAGGGCCGAGCGCACTTCGTCCAGGGTTTTGCCGTCGTCGGTTGCCGGCAGGGCCAGCAGGGCAGCCACGTCGGCCGGGTTCTTTTCAGCGACCAGACGGGCGGCGGTGTTCGCCAGCGCCAGGAAGTCGTCGTTCTTGGCCACGAAGTCGGTTTCCGAGTTCACTTCGACCAGCGCGCCCACGCCGCCGGCGATGTAGGTGGCCACCACGCCTTCAGCGGTGATGCGGCTGGCGGCTTTGCCGGCCTTGCCGCCCAGCTTGACGCGCAGGATCTCTTCCGCACGACCCATGTCGCCTTCGGCTTCGGTCAGTGCTTTTTTGCATTCCATCATTGGCGCGTCGGTTTTCGCGCGCAGTTCGCCTACCATTGCTGCAGTAATCGCTGCCATGTAATTCTCCTGTAATTCGGTATTCGGGGGTGGTTAGTTAAAAAAAAGGGGGAGCTGATGGCCACCCCTTTTTTCGTACAGCCTGTCAGGAACGATTAAGCCTGTTCGCTGACTTCGACGAATTCGTCGCCGGCTGCGGCTTTAACCAGCTCAACAACTTCAGCGCCAGCTGCGGCACGGCCTTCCAGGATCGCGTCTGCTACGCCGCGGGCGTACAGGGTGATGGCTTTCGACGAGTCGTCGTTGCCTGGAATGACGTACTGCACGCCTTCTGGCGAGTGGTTGGTATCGACCACGCCGATCACTGGGATGCCCAGTTTCGCGGCTTCGGTGATGGCGCCCTTGTGGTAGCCAACGTCAACGACGAAGATGGCGTCAGGAACGCCGCCCATGTCTTTGATGCCGCCGATCGATTTTTGCAGCTTGGCGATTTCGCGTTGGAACATCAGCGCTTCTTTTTTCGACAGCTTCTCAACCGAACCGTCTTGCAGAGCGGCTTCCATGTCTTTCAGGCGCTTGATCGAGGTCTTGATGGTCTTGAAGTTGGTCAGCATGCCGCCCAGCCAACGCTGGTCAACATAAGGAACGCCTGCGCGCTGGGCTTCAGCAGCGATGATATCGCGTGCTTGACGCTTGGTGCCCACCATCAGGATGGTGCCACGGCTAGCGGCAACCTGTTTCACGTGCTTCATCGCTTCCTGATACATACCCATCGTCTTTTCCAGATTGATGATATGGATCTTGTTGCGGTGACCGAAGATGAACGGTGCCATCTTTGGGTTCCAGAAACGGGTTTGGTGGCCGAAGTGCACACCGGCTTCCAGCATTTCGCGCATAGTTACGGACATAATATACTCCAGGGTTAGTTCCGGAATCCGGTCAGTCACCCGGCTTGCGCCTGGCACCCTTGTCAACCGGATTCGAGTTTAGTAAATGAAAATAACAATATTGCTCAAACCGAATTCAAGCAACCCGAGATTCTACCCTAAAAACAGCCACTTGAGCAAGATTTCTCACTCTGCGACGCCGCTCCGCCAACGGTCCCTGGCCCCAAAATAGTACGTAAAAGCAAAAAATTCTCCTAGCAGTCACCAAAAGATGCAGAAAGTGTAATATCATGCCGGAAAAATTCGTTCCGATAATTTAATTTTCGTTGCGCCCAAACCTCGCGATAGCGTCCTTTTCGAAAGATCGCCATCATGTCCGTCCTGTTAGCCGCCGCCCTCGCCGCTACGATACAACCAAGCTGTTCCTGGGATCGCCCGGGCCATAACCCCTATACCGGCAGCACCGCCGCCGCCATCGACCGCTACACCGACATTCCGGCCGCCGTGCGCAGCACGCTGAAGCGCCGCATCGAAGAGCGCTTGCCGGACGACACGGTCAGCATCACGCGCGACGCCATCGGCGGTCAGCACAAGTACGACCCCGCCATTCACGACATGCACTTCGGCGCCGCCTCCGTCTGCGGCACCGTCACCCGCAACAAATGGGCGGCCACCCGCAGCGAGCCCGGCGCCGTCTATTGCGTGGACCAGCACTGCATTCTGGTGCCGAAAATCTGCGGCAACGTCAGCCGCATCACCCGGCTGGCGGCGGGCCAGCCGGCCATGGCCGCAGCCAGCAAGGCCGCCGAGGACAACCAGCCGCTGGAGTTTGCCGACCTCCGCCTAGGCAGCCCGGACGCGCGCGACGACGAGCCGACGCAGCTGGGCCAACTGGACGACGTCGACCCCGACGCCAAGGCCAAGCGTACGCCGCGCCTGGCCAGCAACGGCGTCAGCGACGGTGGCGTCGAAGAATTCGAGATGACCGATGAGCTGGATCTGGACGACCTGGCCGATCAGTTCGCCCGTCTGAGGGCATTCGGCATGGCCATCGACGGCGACGGCGATGGCGCCGTCCGCACCCCGGTGCCCGAGGCCGACACCTGGGCCATGCTGCTGGGCGGCCTGGGCCTGATCGGCTGGGTGGCCCGCCGCCGCGCCCGCGTGGCTGCCAAGGCCGCCGCCTGACGCCGCCCTCTGCCGGGGCCACACCGCAAGCCCCGGCGTCGTTTATAATTTCCCCATATTCGCACGCCACGCGCCGCCCGGCGCGGCTGGCGTGTTCACCGTTTACCTAGCTGATTGCGATCCACTATGTCTATTTCCATCAAAACCGCCGACGATATCGAAGGCATGCGCATTGCCGGCCGCCTCGGCTCCGAAGTGCTGGACTACATCACCCCGTTCGTCAAGCCGGGCGTCACCACGGGCGAACTGGATCGCCTGTGCCACGAATACATGGTCAACGTCCAGGGCACCATCCCGGCGCCGCTGAACTACTGCCCGCCGGGCTACACGCCCTACCCGAAAGCCATCTGCACCTCGGTCAACGACGTCATCTGCCACGGCATCCCCGGCGACAAGGTGCTGAAAAACGGCGACGTGGTCAACCTCGACATCACCGTCATCAAGGCTGGCTACCACGGCGACAACAGCCGCATGTTCTTCATCGGCGAACCGTCGATCCTGGCCAAGCGCCTGTCGGACGTCACCTATGAATGCATGTGGCTGGGCATCGAGCAGGTCAAGCCGGGCGCCGCCTTGGGCGACATCGGCCACGCCATCCAGCAGCACGCCGAAAAAGCCGGCTACAGCGTGGTGCGCGAATTCTGCGGCCACGGCATCGGCAAGGTGTTCCACGAGGAGCCGCAGGTGCTGCACTACGGCCGTCCCGGCACCGGCGTCAAGCTGGAGGCCGGCATGATCTTCACCATCGAGCCGATGATCAACGCCGGCCGCCGCGAAATCCGCGAAATGGGCGACGGCTGGACCATCAAGACCAAGGACCGCAGCCTGTCCGCGCAATGGGAACACATGATCCTGGTGACCGACACCGGCTACGAGGTGCTGACGCTGTCGGCCGGCAGCCCGCCGCCGCCGGCCTTCGTCACCGGCATGGCCGCCAAGGCGGCGTAATCCCGTGAACGCGGCCGTGATGAAGAACGAATTGCGCGAGCAGCTCAAGCGCCAGCTGAAGGCCGACCGCCAGGTCGTCATTGCCGCCTTCAAGGAGGATGGCAAGCCGGAGAAGCTGCTGCGCAGCCTGCGCCAGAGCGTGGACGCGGTGCTGACCACCGCCTGGCACGCGGCCGGCCTGCCGCAACACACGGCGCTGGTTGGCGTCGGCGGCTACGGCCGCGGCGAGCTGTTCCCGTATTCCGACGTCGACCTGCTGATCCTGCTGGAGCAGTCGCCCGACGCCGCCACCACGGCCAGGCTGGAAGAACTGGTGCAGCTGCTGTGGGATCTGGGCCTGGAAATCGGCCACAGCATCCGCACGGTGGACGAGTGCCTGACCGAGTCGGCGGCCGACATCACGGTGCAAACCAGCCTGCTGGAAGCGCGCATCATCTGCGGCGACGAGCAGCTGTTCGCCGCGCTGCAGGCGCGCTACAACGCCGCCATGGACCCGCGCGCCTTCTACCACGCCAAGCTGCTGGAGATGAAGCAGCGCCACGCCAAGTACGAGGACACCGCCTTCAGCCTCGAGCCCAACTGCAAGGAAAGCCCGGGCGGCCTGCGCGACCTGCAGGTGATCCTGTGGCTGGTGAAGGCGGCCGGCCTGGCCAGCTCGTGGCGCACCCTGGCCACCAGCGGCCTGATCACGCAGACCGAGGCCAAGCAGCTGATGGAAAAGGAGCGCGCCTTCAAGGACATCCGCGTGCGCCTGCACCTGCACGCCGGCCGCCGCGAGGACCGGCTGGTGTTCGACGTCCAGACCGCCATCGCCGAATCGCTGGGCCTGACCGCCACCGGCAGCGGCGCGAGCATGCGCCGCGCCAGCGAATACCTGATGCAGCGCTACTACTGGGCCGCCAAGACCGTCACCCAGCTCAACACCATCCTGCTGCAAAACATCGAGGAGCGCCTGTTCCCGTCGGAAGGCGTGGCGGTGCCGATCAACGCCCGCTTCAACGAGATCAACGGCCTGATCGACATCGCCGAGGACGACACCTTCGAACAGACGCCGTCGGCGATGCTGGAAATCTTCCTGCTGATGACCGAGCGGCCGTCGATCAAGGGCATGACCGCGCGCGCCACCCGCGCGCTGTGGCACGAGCGCTTCCAGATCGACGCCGCCTTCCGCGCCGATCCGGCCAACCGCTCGCTGTTCCTGCAGATCATGCAGGCGCCGCGCGGCATCATCCACGCGCTGCGGCGCATGAACGATTTGTCCATCCTCGGCCGCTACCTGCCCAACTTCCGCAAGATCGTCGGCCAGATGCAGCACGACCTGTTCCACGTCTACACGGTCGACCAGCACATCCTGATGGTGGTGCGCAATATGCGCCGCTTCACGATGGCCGAGCACGCGCACGAATACCCGTTCTGCAGCCAGCTGATGGCCAACTTCGCCCGCCCGTGGGTGCTGTTCCTGGCCGCGCTGTTCCATGACATCGCCAAGGGCCGCGGCGGCGACCACTCCAAGCTGGGCATGGCCGACGCCGAACAGTTCTGCCGCGAGCACGGCATGAGCGACGAGGACACCGAACTGGTGGTGTTCCTGGTCGAGAACCACCTGACCATGTCGCAGGTGGCGCAGAAGCAGGACCTGTCCGACCCGGACGTGATCCAGTCGTTCGCCAGGCTGGTCGGCGACGAGCGCCACCTGACCGGCCTCTACCTGCTGACGGTGGCCGACATCCGCGGCACCAGCCCGAAAGTGTGGAACGCCTGGAAGGCCAAGCTGCTGGAGGACCTGTACAAGATCACGCTGCGCGTGCTGGGCGGCGAGCCGCACAGCACCGCCAACGAGCTGCGCAACCGCCAGGACGAGGCGCTGGCCACGCTGCGCCTGTACGGCCTGGACGCGCACGCGCACGAGGCCTTCTGGAAGCAGCTGGACGTGGCCTACTTCCTGCGCCACGACGCCTCCGACATCGCCTGGCAGACGCGCGCGCTGTACGAGCGCTTCAACAGCGAGCAGCCGGTGGTCAAGTGCCGCCTGGCGCCGATCGGCGAAGGCCTGCAGATCGCCGTCTACATCAAGGACCAGCCGGACCTGTTCGCGCGCATCTGCAGCTATTTCGACCGCAAGAACTTCTCCATCCTCGACGCCAAGATCCACACCACGCGCCACGGCTACGCGCTGGACACCTTCCTGGTCACCGAGCAGAACTTTGCAAAGAACTACCGCGACATCATCAGCCTGATCGAGCACGAGCTGTGCGGCGTGCTGACCTATCCGGAGCCGCTGCCGGCGCCCGGCAAGGGCCGGCTGTCGCGGCTGTCGCGCACCTTCCCTATCCAACCGACAGTCGACTTGCGGCCCGACGAGCGCGGACAATACTATCTGCTGTCGGTGGCGGCCAACGACCGCACCGGCCTGCTGTATTCGATCGCCAACGTGCTGACCAAGTACAAGATCAACCTGCACACCGCCAAGGTCATGACCCTGGGCGAGCGCGTGGAAGACGTGTTCCTGATCGACGGCGCGGCGCTGAGCAACGCACGCAACCAGATCCAGCTGGAAACCGACCTGCTGGACGCCATCAAGGTTTAACCTGTTTTTATAAGAGTGTTAGCAATGTCTGAAGAATTACTCCGCCTGTCCAAACGCATGTCCGAACTGGGCTTGTGCTCGCGCCGCGAGGCCGACGAATGGATCGCGCGCGGCTGGGTGCGGGTGGACGGCAAGGTCGTCTCCGAGCTGGGCACCAAGATCTATCCGAGCCAGAAGGTCACGGTCGAACGCCAGGCCGCCGCCGAGCAGTCCAAGCGCGTGACGGTGCTGATCAACAAGCCGATGGGCTATGTGTCCGGCCAGGCCGAGGACGGCTACCAGCCGGCAGTGGCGCTGATCAAGCCGGAAAACCGCTGGCCGGACGATCCGTCGCCGGAGCAGTTCCACCCGACGCAGCTGCGCTCGCTGGTGCCGGCCGGCCGCCTGGACATCGACTCGGTCGGCCTGCTGGTGCTGACCCAGGACGGCCGCGTGGCCAAGCAGCTGATCGGCGAACACACCGACGTCGACAAGGAATACCTGGTGCGGGTCGAGTACACCAAGCCGGGCAGGCTGCCGGACAGCGACCTGAAAAAGCTCAACCACGGCCTGTGGATGGACGGCAAGCCGCTGCTGCCGGCCAAGGTGCGCTGGCAGAACGACGACCAGCTCAGCTTCACGCTCAGAGAAGGCAAGAAGCGCCAGATCCGCCGCATGTGCGAGATGGTCGGCTTGAAAGTTGTCGGTTTGAAACGAGTTCGTATCGGCAAGGTCAAGCTGGGGGATCTGCCGGTCGGCCAATGGAGATACCTGCGCCCCGACGAACGCTTCTGAAACCACAAGTTCCGAAAATTTCTTGCCTTTTTGCAAGCCAAAAACCGGAATCCGCTGTAAACTGCGCAGATCGACCTCGCATTATAGAAGTCATTGTCAAAGAGATATGCCGTCGTGAACGATCCTATACCAAATGAATTCCGTCGCGGGCCCCCCACCCTAAAAGATGCTGTGGAGCCAATCGCAACGGGTTCGAAGCCGCATGACATGACCGATGAACATGACATCGGCGATGCCCTGACCTTGCTGGCCGATGCCGGCGAGCCGATCTCGATTTACCCGGCCAGCGCCACCAACGTGGTGATGGCGCGCATCAAATCGGTCGATCCCGAGAACCCGTATTTTGTGGTCGAACTGAACGAGGGCGAATTCCTGCCGCCGGGCGACGCCACCTTTGTGGCCTGGCTGCGCTCGGCCAAGATCCAGTTCACGCTGTCGTCGCCGGACTGGGCGTCCAAGCCCAACGAGCCGACGCTGATCCCGCTGGAGTTTCCGCTCAAGTGCCTGGTGCTGAACCGGCGCGCCTCGGCGCGGCTGGAAACGCCGCTGGGCGTGTACTACATGGCCTCCTTCGTTTTGAACGGCAAGCCGTACGAGCTGCAACTGTACGACTTCTCGGCCGGCGGCGTCGGCATGCGCGCCTCGCCGCGCGACGCGGTCGGCCTGCACGTCGGCCGCAAGCTGCAGCGCGTGCGGCTGGAGCTGGGGCCGGAATCGGTGATGATCGCCGACCTGGAGATCCGCCTGTCGCGCACCTTCCGCTCCTTCCTGCTGGGCGAACAGGTGCAGATCGGCTGCCAGTTCATCAACCTGTCGCCGGCCATGGAAGATGAACTGAAGCGCCTGCTGGACAAACTCAATTCCAAACACCGCTGAGCTAACCGGCGCGCCGCGCCGGCCGGGCATGCCATAATCGGCGCATGACCAAAGAAGCGGAACTCCAACGATCCAAGCGCCTGGCGCTATCGCTGCTGGCGGCGGCGGCGGCGGTATTCGTGGCCACCTCGCTGGCGCCGCGTGGTTTCTGGGTCGACGGCCTGCGCGCGATCTCGGAAGCGGCCATGGTCGGCGCGCTGGCCGACTGGTTCGCCGTCACCGCGCTGTTCCGCCGCGTGCCGATTCCCTTCGTCTCGCGCCACACCGCCATCATCCCCGCCAACAAGCCGCGCATCGCCGACAACCTGGCCGGCTTCGTCGAAGAGAAGTTTCTCAAGCCGGAGGCGCTGGCCGCCGTCATCCTCAACACCGATCCCGCCACCGGCGTGGCCAACTGGCTGAAGGAGCCGGCCAACCGCGGCTACCTGGCCGGCCACCTGCTGCAGCTGCTGCCGGAAATCCTCGCCACCGCCGACGACGCCCGCATCCAGCAACTGCTGCGCGACGCCCTCAACGCCGCCATCGGCAAGCTGGACCTGTCACGCTCACTGGGCACGCTGCTGGCCGGCCTGACCCGCGACGGCCGCCACCAGGAGCTGCTGGACGACGGCATGGTGGCGCTGATGGGCGTGGTCAACCAGCCGGCCACGCGCGAGATGATCGCCGGCCAGATCGCCGCCTGGCTGAAGCGCGAGCACGCGGCCATGGAACTGGTGCTGCCCACCGAGTGGATCAGCGAGAACGGCGCGGTGATGATCGCCAAGGCCCTCAACAACATCATGCAGGACATCGCCGCCGACCGCGATCACAAGCTGCGCCAGAAGTTCGACGGCGTGGTGCAGCGCTTCCTGGCGCGCCTCGAAACCAATCCCGCCTTCCTCGCGCGCGGCGAGGAATTCAAGCGCTACCTGCGCGACGGCGACACCTTCAACACCTACCTCAAGGACTTGTGGGGCAGCGTGCGCGACTGGATACGGGCCGACATCGCCAGCGGCCAGTCGCGCCTGGGCGACGGCGTGACGCAGGCCAGCGCGTGGCTCAGCGAGGAACTGCTGCGCCATCCGGCCATGCGCGCCTCGCTCAACCAGCACATGGCCGGCATGGCGCGCACGCTGGCGCCAGCCTTTTCCAGCTTCCTCACGCGCCACATCAGCGATACCGTCAAGGCCTGGGACGACCAGGACATGTCGCGCCAGATCGAGCTCAATATCGGCAAGGACCTGCAATTCATCCGCGTCAACGGCACGCTGGTGGGCGGCATGATCGGCCTGGCGCTGTATCTGTGCGCCCAACTGATGGAATGGCTCGCCCGCTGACTATCATGTTAGGATGGGCACATGACAGCCCGGTCCCGATCCCTCTTGATCCTGACATTGCTATGCGCAAGCGCGCGGGCGGCAGACATTCCTGTCACGATTTACGCGGACGCCGGCTATCCGCCCTACTCCTACGAAAAGAACGGCAAGCCCGCCGGGCTGTATTACGAGATCGTGCGCGCCGCCGCCAGCCATATGCACGGCTACCAGGTGGACATCCGCACCGTGCCCTGGAAGCGCGGCATGGCGCTGCTGCGCACCGGCACCGGCTTCGCGCTCTACCCGCCCTACATGAACACCAAGGACGAGCCATGGACCTGGCCGTACTCGCTGCCGCTGTATGAGGAAAAGGTGGTGGCCGTGTGCCGCAAGACGCTGCTGGCCACGCCGCGCAAGCGCTGGCCGGAAGACTTCTACGGCCTCACCATCGGCAACAACGCCGGCTTCATCGTCGGCGGCGCGGCCTTCGACAAGGCGGTGCGCGCCGGCCTGCTGCGCATGGAGGAGGCGCGCGACAGCGAAACCAATATCATCAAGCTGGGCATCGGCCGCATCGACTGCTACATCAACGACCGCGTCTCCATCCAATGGACGCTGAACCAGCTCAAGGCCGAGGGCAAGTACGACGAGGGCGGCACCCACGCGCAACTGGCCGAAGCCACGCAGATCGGCGTCGAACAAGCCTTCCTCGGCTACACCGACCGTGACAACGGCCGCTACGCCTACAAGACGGACTTCGTCAAACAGTTCAACGACGCGCTGTACCAGATGAAGCGCAGCGGCGAAACCGACAGCATCGCCCGCAACTTCTTCAAGACCCACTAGCGTTTGCCCAACGCCGCCAGCGCGCTCCGGTGCTGGAACGCATCCCGCCCGCAGGCCGACACCAGCAGCCGCGTGGCACAATAGCGGCTTACTTTTTTTTGGGATGACCATCATGACCATTTTTGCCGCCCCCGTATTTGACGCCACCGTGATCTACGATGGCCATGAGCTGTTCAAGGGCCAGGGCGCCGCCAAGGGCTGGGCTGAAAAGCTGGCCCGGGAGCTGGAATGCGCGATCGGCGTCGAGAAGATCGGCACCGGCTGGGCGCTGACCGGCACCGTCGACGGTGTCGCCTGCAAGTGGAGCATCGTCGGCCAGCGCCTCAAGCGCATGGATTGATCGTGCGCCAGCGCACATCGTAGCGTGGCGCCGGCGGGTACGATGCATCGTACTCAGCCCACCAAGGACAGCGATGAAGCGCGATGACATTCCAGCCGCCGACCTGGCCCCCGCCGATGCCGCCCGCGCGGCCGGCCTGCGTTATGTGCACGACGGCCAGCCGGGCTACGTGCGCAAGGCGCGCGGCAAACAGTTCCGCTATCTGGACAGCGACGGCCACGCCGTCACCGACGCGGACACGCTGGCCCGCATCAAGTCGCTGGTGATTCCGCCGGCATGGACCGACGTCTGGATCTGCAAGCACGCGCTGGGCCACCTGCAGGCCACCGGCCGCGACGCGCGCGGCCGCAAGCAGTACCGCTACCACCCGCGCTGGCGCAGCCACCGCGACGACGCCAAGTACGAGCGCATGCTCAACTTCGGCAAGGCGCTGCCGGCGATCCGCAGCGCCGTGGACGAGGCGCTGCGCCAACCCGGCCTGCCGCGCGAGAAGATGCTGGCCACCATCGTCCACCTGCTGGAAGCGACGCTGATGCGCATCGGGAATGAGGAATACGCGCGCGAGAACAAGTCCTTCGGCCTGACCACGCTGCGCGGCCGCCACGTGCGACTGGACGGCAGCAAGGTGCAGTTCCGCTTCCGCGGCAAGAGCGGCGTCCACCACGCGGTGGAGGTGCAGGACCGCCGCCTGGCCAACATCATCCGCCGCGTGCGCGACCTGCCGGGCCAGGAGCTGTTCCAGTACGAGGACGATGACGGCAATCCGCACGCCATCGGCTCGGCCGACGTCAACGATTACCTGCACACCATCACCGGCGCCGACTACACCGCCAAGGACTTCCGCACCTGGGCCGGCACCGTGCTGGCGGCGGTGGCGCTGCTGGAGTACGAGAAGTACGACTCGGAGGCTCAGGCCAAGAAGAACGTGGTGCAGGCGATCGAATCGGTGGCCAAAAAACTCGGCAACACGCCGACCATCTGCCGCAAGTGCTATGTGCACCCGGCGGTCATCGAGTCCTACCTGGACGGCACCATGCTGACCGCCCTGCGCCGCCGCGCGCAGGAGGAGCTGAAGGAAGACCTGCACGCGTTGCGCCCCGAGGAAGCCGCCGTCCTGGCCCTGCTTCAGCAGCGCCTGCGCCAGTAAAACGGGAGTAAAATCGCGTGGATGAACAAGCCACTGCCCTTCCCCATCCGCAAAGAATGTCCGCCCGGCGCCTGCGTCTGCGGCCGTGACGATTTGCTGGACGCGTGGGAGCGGGCGCCGGACGGCACCGACATCCGCGTGCTGCGGTTGACGCGCGACGAGGAAAAGAAGCTGATCGCGGCGATCGAAAACCTCGCCACCTACGAAGACCTGGGCCGCATCGAGCGCCGCCTGCATGAACTGCTGGGCATCACGCTGACCATCACCCCCTCCGTGCACGGCGTCAGCACCGTCATGGGCCTGTCGATCAAACTGGCCGAGCAACCGGGCCTGTGCCGCAAAACCCACGAGGCGCTGCCGGCGGCGCTGCGGCGCTGCTTCCGCGCCCGGCCGGACATCGTCTACGCGCTGCTCAACGCGCGCGACCTGCTGGGCGCAGAGGACCGCTAGTCGCCATGGAACTCGCTGGCGGTGGCAAACAGGTCCCAGCAGGCGATGAACAGCGCCGCCACCACCGGGCCGATGACGAAACCATTCAGCCCAAACAGCGCCATGCCGCCCACGGTGGACAGCAGCACCACGTAATCCGGCATGCGCGTGTCCTGCCCGACCAAGATGGGACGCAGGAAGTTGTCCACCAGGCCAATGACGAACACGCCAAACGCCGTCAGTCCGACGCCTTGCCACACCTCGCCGGTCGCCAGGAAGTACACCGCCACCGGCGCCCAGACAATCGCCGCGCCCACCGCCGGCAGCAGCGACAGGAAGGCCATCAGCACCGCCCACAACACCGGCGCACGCACGTCCAGGAACCAGAACGCCATGCCGCCCAGGGCGCCCTGCACGATGGCCACCAGGATGTTGCCCTTGACCGTGGCGCGGATCACCATGGTGAAGTTCTGGAACAGGCGCTGCTTGTACTTGCGGCTTAACGGCACCGCCTCGCGGATGCGCACCACCAGCTTGTCGCCATCGCGCAGCAGGAAGAACAGCAGGTATAGCAGGATGCACAGGCTGGTGAGGAAATCGAAGGTGTACAGGCCGGCGTTGATGGCGCGCTTGGCCACGTCCTGGCTGACTTGCGAGGCGCCCTCGGTCAGCTTGTCCTGCAGGTAGGCGAGGCTGGTCAGATGGAAGCGGTCCAGCACCGACACCAGCCAGTTCGGCAGCACGTCCATGATTTTATTGAAGAACATGGCCACGCTGATTTCGCCCGACTTCGCCAGCGCCACCACCGACGCGGCCTGGTTGACGATGGAGATCGACACCAGCGTCAGCGGCAGGATGACCATCACCACGATCAGCAGCAGCGTCAGCATCGAGGCCAGCCCGGCGCGGTTGCGGGTGCGCTGCAGCAGCCAGCGGTAGACCGGGGCGAAAATGATCGCCAGGATCACGCCCCAGAAAACCGCGCCGCCGTAGGGCGCGAGTATCCACACAAAGCCGATGGTCACAAGGGCCAGCAGCGACAGGAATACTTTTTGATGAAAAGTGAATTGGGACATTGGCAATGAACTTTTTTATAATGATATGGTTTCATATCATAGTTCATCGCCAACGGTTGGCGCGTACGCCAGATAACGCTTTAATCGTCGTCGTTGGGGTCGAGGCCGGGGAACATCACCTCGGTGAAGCCGAATTTGGAGAAATCCCTGATGCGCATCGGGTACAGCTTGCCCAGCAGGTGGTCCACCTCGTGCTGCACCACGCGCGCGTGGAAGCCGTCCACCTCGCGCCGGATCGGCTGGTTACGCTCATCCACGCCCTCGTAGCGCAGCTTGACGTAGCGCGGCACGCTGCCGCGCAGGCCCGGCACGGACAGGCAGCCCTCGAAGCCCTCTTCCATCTCATCCGACAGCGGCGTCAGCACCGGATTGATTAATACCGTTTCCGGCACCTGCGGCGCATCCGGGTAGCGCAGGTTGTGCTTGAAGCCGAAGATTACCAGTTGCAGGTTGACGCCGATCTGCGGCGCCGCCAGCCCGGCGCCATTGGCCGCATGCATGGTGTCGAACATATCGGCGATCAGCTGTTTCATGGCCGGCGTATCGAACTCGGTCACCGGCTCGGCCACGCGCAGCAGGCGCGGATCGCCCATCTTCAGAATTTCTCGTACGGTCATGACGCTTCCCCCTTGATCTCGCATTGTATCCCGCGCAGGAACGCGCAGTACTCGTCGCCGGTTTCCAGGTGCTTGAGGCCCATCGCCGTGGTGGCCTTGAGGTAGCCCAGCTTGGAGCCACAGTCGTAGCGCGTGCCGTCGTAGCGGTAGGCCAGCACACGTTCGTCCTGCATCAGCGCGGCGATGCCGTCGGTCAGCTGGATCTCGCCGCCGGCGCCCTTGCCGATGTGTTCCAGGTAGTCGAAGATGCGGCCGGACAGCACGTAGCGCCCCACCACCGCCAGCGTGGATGGCGCCACTTCCGGCGCCGGCTTCTCGACAATGCCCTGCACCAGTTCCAGCTTGGGCTGGTAGGCACTGGCGCTGACGATGCCGTACTGGCGCGTGGCCGCGCGCGGCACGTCCTGCACCGCCAGGATGGACGCACGCTCGCCGCCATACACGTCGGTCATCTGCGCCAGCACCGGCTTGACGCCGTCGGCGGTGTCCATGAAATCATCGGCCAGCAGCACGGCAAACGGCTCGTCGCCAACCACGGGCCGCGCGCACAGCACCGCGTGGCCCAGGCCCAGCGGCGCCGATTGGCGGATGTAGATGCAGTTGACGTGCTTGGGAATCACGTTTTGCACCAGCTCCAGCAACTGCCGCTTGTTGGCCGCTTCCAGTTCCGACTCCAGCTCGTAGGCGGTGTCGAAATGGTCTTCGATGGCGCGCTTGTTGCGGCCGGTGATGAACACCATCTCGGTGATGCCGGCCGCCACCGCCTCCTCCACCGCATACTGGATCAGCGGTTTGTCGACGATGGGCAGCATCTCTTTGGGCTGCGCCTTGGTGGCAGGGAGGAACCGGCTGCCAAGACCGGCAACCGGGAATACAGCTTTGCGAATTTTCTGCATTGTTATTTTTGTGCGAGGAGTTCCAGCAGGCCGGCTTCATCGAGGATGGTGACTTCCAGCTCCTGCGCCTTGGCCAGCTTGCTGCCGGCATCGGCGCCGGCCACCAGGTAATGCGTTTTCTTCGACACCGAGCCGGATACCTTGCCGCCTTCCGCCTCGATCAGCGCGGCGGCCTGGTCGCGGCCCATGGTCGGCAGCGTGCCGGTGAGGACGAAGGTCTTGCCGGTCAGGTGGCCTTCGGCGGTCACGGTTTCCGGCAGTTGCGCCAGCAGGTCGTTGCGCAGCAGGTGCAGCGCCTTGACCTGTTCGCGGTTGGCCGGCACCGCCATCCATTCTTGCAGCGATTCCGCCACCGCCGCCGGCAGGCCGAAGACGTTGAACACCTGCAGATAGGCCAGCGCTTCCAGCGTGACGCCTTCCTCCACCAGCTGCTTGCTGCGCGGTTCGGTCAGTTTCGGGATCGCCAGCGCGGCCATCAGCTTGACCGGGTCCAGCTTCTCGCGCAGCTTGGCGCTGGGCGGATGCTCGCCCTTGGGCGCCACGCCGGCGGCCAGCAGGGCGTCGATGGCTTCCTGGTTTTTGGGCTCGGCGAAGAAGTCGGCGATGGATTCTGCCACCGTGCCGCCGATATCGGGCAGCACGCGCAGCAGCGCGGCCGGCACGCGGCGGATCAGGTCAAAGCGGCCCAGCCACTCGGCCAGCGTCTTGGCGGTGGACTCGCCGACATGGCGGATGCCCAGGGCGAACAGCAGCCGCTCCAGCGGCGGATTCTTGCTGGCGGCGATGGCTTCCAGCAGATTGTCCGCCCACTTGGTGGCGATCTTGCCCTTGGCGACCGTCTCCGGCGTGGTGCCGTCGCGTTCATCGGCCAGGCGCTTCATTTCCAGCAGGTCGTCCAGCTTGAGCGCATACAGGTCGGCCACGCGCTGCACCTTGCCCCATTCGACCAGGCTGTCGATGTAGCGGTCGCCCAGGCCTTCGATGTCCATCATGCGACGGCCGGCGAAGTGGCGGATGGCTTCCTTGCGCTGCGCGGAGCAGAACAGGCCACCGGAGCAGCGCGCGATCGCCTCGCCCTCTTCGCGCACCACGTGCGAGCCGCAGACCGGGCAGGTTTTTGGCAGCTCGTAGGCCACCGTCGACGCGGGGCGACGCTCCAGCACCACCGCCAACACCTCGGGAATCACGTCGCCGGCGCGGCGCACGATGACGGTGTCGCCTACGCGCACGTCCTTGCGGCGCACTTCATCCTCGTTGTGCAGCGTGGCGTTGGTGACATTGACGCCGCCGACGAACACCGAAGACAAACGCGCCACCGGCGTGATGGCGCCGGTGCGGCCGACCTGCACTTCGATTGCCTGTACGATGGTCAGCGCTTCCTCTGCAGGGAACTTGTGCGCCAGCGCGAAACGCGGTGCGCGCGAGACGAAGCCCAGCGTGCGCTGGTCTTCCAGCCGGTTGGCCTTGTAAACCACGCCGTCGATTTCGTACGGCATGGTCGGCCGGGCTGCGCCGATCTGCTTGTAGTAGGCCATCAGGCCATCGTAGCCGCGCACCACCGTGGCTTCCTTCGCCACCGGCAGGCCAAGCTGACGATACCAGTCCAGCAGCGCGGAGTGCGACGCCGGCATCTCGGCGCCTTCCAGCGCGCCGACGCCGTAAGCAAAGAAACTCAGCTTGCGCGACGCGGTGATGCGCGAATCCAGCTGGCGCAAGCTGCCGGCCGCCGCGTTGCGCGGATTGACGAATTCCTTCTGGCCCGCTTCGCGCTGGCGCGCGTTCATCGCCTCGAAATCCTTTTTGAACATCAGCACCTCGCCGCGCACATCGAGGATGGCCGGCGGATGCGCGGTGTTCAGGCGCAGCGGAATGCTGCGGATGGTGCGGATATTGGCGGTGACGTCCTCGCCGGTGTAGCCGTCGCCGCGCGTGGCCGCCTGCACCAGCAAGCCGTCGATGTAGCGCAGGTTGATGGCCAGGCCGTCGTACTTCACTTCGGCGGCATATTCCACCTGGGCGGCGGTGTCCAGGCCCTCGCGCACGCGGCGGTCGAAGTTTTCGATGTCCTCGTCGGTGAAGCCGTTATTCAGCGACAGCATCGGCACCGTGTGGGTGACCTGCTCGAACTGCGGCAGCGGCGCCGCGCCCACGCGCTTGGTCGGCGAGTCCGGCAGCGCCAGCCCGGGGTGTTGTTCTTCGAGCTGCTGCAGCTCGTTAAACAGCTTGTCGTACTCCGCGTCCGGGATGGTGGGCGCGTCCAGCACGTGGTAGGCGTGCAAATGCCGGTTCAGCTCCGCGCTGAGTTGTTCGATGCGCGTTTTGAAATCTACTTCTGCCATGAACCGACCTTCTTAGCTGAACAAACGCAGCGCGCGGGTGGAGCCTGCCGGGATGTCGGCATCGTTCATCTCGGCGTAGAAATCCTGCACCTGGCCGGCGATCTCGGTCAGCGCCGCATCCGACAGCGGCTGGTTGTAGTCGTCGACGATGGTCGCGTCCAGGCGCGCCACCAGGCCCTTGGCGCAAGCGACCATGGCGCCGAAGCCATCGCGCGCCGGCGCCACGCATGGCACGTCCAGCAGCAGCGTCAGGCGCGCGGTGGTTTCCTCGGCCGGCGTCACGTTGGTCGACAGCGAGAACAGGAAGCCGCCCTCGCCGTCCGGCATCACGAAACGACCGTCCGGACGCACGTCGAAGCCCTGCTTCTCCAGCGCGCCAATCAGCGTGGTAATGGCCCACGGGGCGCCGTTCGATTGCAGGTTGACGCCCAGCTGGGCGTCGTGGCCGGCGACGAAGCGGTGCAGATTGCGCGCCTCGGCCATCACTTCGATCATGTCCGGAATCGCCGGCTCGGCGCCGATTTCGTCGGCCATGGCGCGCAGGCGCGTCACCAGTTCCGAGTATTCCAGTTCGTTCAGCGCGGTGCTGCGGCTGGCCAGTTGCACGCCGCCTTGCAGTTCGGTGTAGACGCCACCGTGGGCGATCGGCTCCCAGTCGCCGCTGACGGCCTTGCCGATGTAGTGCACCGGCTTGTTGCCGACCATGCGCAGCGTTTGCAGCACCGGCAGCAGCTTGTCGCCGCGCGCCGGCGCTTCCAGCGCCAGCGGCAGCAGGCAGTCGATCAGCGGATCGACCAGCGCCGTCGCCTGTTCCGCCGCGGCGGCCGACGCGGCGTTGGCGCGCGCCGCCAGTTCGTCTTCACTGGCCGGCGCGCCGGCCGCGTCCTCGGTGCTGAATTCGGCCGCCACCGCGCTCAGTGCGGCCGCCGCAGCGGCAGCCTCGCCGCCGGCCACGCCGGGCGCGGTGTCGGCGTCCAGCGAGAAGCTGGGCTCCAGGCGCGCATGCGGCGGCGCCGATGCCGGCGCGGCTGGCGACGTTGGCGTCAGCTGCGGCTCTTCGCCGCTGCGCATGAGCACATCGTCATGGTCGGTCGAGAAAGCGCGTTCCACGCTTTTCTTGGCTTTGTATTCCTGGATTTTGTTATACGTGAAGACGCCGGCGATGAACACGCCCGCGGCTGCGAGTAGGCTGATTTGAAGGTCTGTCATGCTGCTTGTGCCTCGGAAGCGAAGTTTGCGGCGGATTCCATATCCACCGCCACGATGCGCGATACACCCTGCTCTTGCATCGTCACACCGATCAGTTGATTGGCCATCTCCATCGCAATCTTGTTGTGCGAGATGAAGAGGAATTGGGTCTGGTCCGACATGCGCTTGACCATGCGGCAGAAGCGTTCGGTATTGGCGTCGTCCAGCGGCGCGTCCACCTCGTCCAGAAGGCAGAACGGCGCCGGGTTGAGCCTGAACATGGAGAACACCAGCGCGGTGGCAGTCAGCGCCTTCTCACCACCGGACAACAGGTGGATGGTGGCGTTCTTCTTGCCCGGCGGCTGGGCCATGACTTGCACGCCGGAGTCGAGGATTTCGTCGCCGGTCATGATCAACTTGGCCTGGCCGCCGCCGAACAGGATCGGGAACAGTTCGGAGAAGTGGCCGTTGACGCGGTCGAAGGTATCCTGCAGCAGGTCGCGCGTTTCCTTGTCGATCTTGGAGATGGCGTCTTCCAGCGTGGTGATGGCCTCCTGCAGATCCGCGTTCTGCGAATCGAGGAAGTTCTTGCGCTCGGACGCCGTGGCCAGTTCGTCCAGCGCCGCCAGGTTGACCGCGCCCAGTAGCGAAATGGCGTTGGTCAGGCGCGTCACCTCGCCCTGGAGGTAAGACGCCTTCATATCCGGATGCAGCTTCTCGGCCAGCGCCGCCTCGTCGGCCTGCACCTCGGCCAGTTGCGCGGCAAACTGCTCCTGGTTCAGGCGCGCGGCCTGCTCCTTGAGCTGCATCTCCATGATCTTGTCGCGCTGCGGTTGCAAGGCGCGTTCGGTCGACATGCGGCCTTCCTCGAACATCCGCATCTGCTGCGCGATCTGATCGAGTTCATGGCGCGCGTCGGACAAGTCTTTTTCCTGCGCGCTGCGGCGGTCCAGCAGCTCCTGCAAGCCGTCATGCGACTCGCCGGACTCCAGCCCTTCCAGCTCCATGCGGCCGGCTTCCAGGCTCTCCGTCACCTGCGCCACCTGCGCGTTGGCGGTGGCGATGTTGCGGCGGAATTCCTCGATCTTGCCGCGCTGGGTCTTCTCGGCGAACTGCGCTTCCTGCGCCGCGCGTTCCAGATCGCGCAGTGCCTGCCGCGCGTCGGCCAGGCGCTGTTCTTTTTCCATGAAGTCGGTCTGGCCGTCTTCGTGCGTGCCCTGCAGGTTGCCGAGCTCCATATCCAGCTGCTCGAACTTTTCTTCCGACTCCAGCTTGATCTGCGTCTGCTCCTCTTCCTGCGCGGCGATTTCGGCCAGGTCGGTCTCGATCTGCGTGCTGCGCTGGTTGAAGCGCGCCTCAATCTCGGACAGCTTCACCACCTCGATCTGCAGCGTATGCACCGACTGCTGCAGGCTTTGCAGCTTGGCACGGTACTCGGACAGGCGGCGCGTCAGGTCCGACATGGCCGCCTCCGCGCGCACCGAGCGAGCGCGCGCCTCGTCGGCCAGCATCTGCTGCGCGCGCAGCTGCTTGGTGATGTTGTCGATTTCCTGCTGGCGTCCCAGCATGCCGTCCTGTTCCGAGTCGGCGGCATAGAAACGCACGCTGCCCTGCGTGATCACATGGCCCTGGCGGGTGACGATGCTGCCGCCGGGCGGCAGCTTGGCGCGGTCGGCAAACGCCTCGGCCGTGTCGTCGGCGACGTAGACGTTGTGCAGCCAGTCCTGCAACAGGCCGCGCAGGCCGGGATCATTGAGCTTCAGCAGATTGAGGAAGGGCTTCAGTCCCGCCGCCTCCACCGGCGCCGGCGGCACGGCGGTGGATGGCGCAAACAACGCCAGCTTGGCCGGCGGCGCGTCGCTGAAGAAGGCCTTGGCCCAGTCGATGTTCGACATCTGCAGCGCCGAGGTGCGCTCGCGCAGCACCGATTCCAGCGCCTGCTCCCAGCCAGCTTCGATATTCAGTTTCTGCCACAGGCGCGGCAGCGATTCCAGCTCGTGCTTCTGCAGCCACGGCGTGACTTTGCCCTGGGTCTGCACGCGCTCCTGCAACTGGCGCAGCGCATTCAGGCGCGCTTCCAGCTGGGCGTTGGCGGCGGTTTCGGTGTTGACCTGCTGCTGCGCCTCCTGGCGCTCCTGCTCCAGTTTCGGCTGCTGCTCCAGCGCCTCTTCCAGGATGAAGGTCTGCTCTTCCAGCGCCTGCTGCTTCTCTTCCAGCTGCGTGCGCAGATTGTCCAGGTGCGCGCTGTCCGGCATGCTCAAGCCGTTCTTTTCCTGCTGCAGACGCTCGCGCCGCACGGCCAGGCCGTTGAGGATGTTGTTGGCGTTGCGCTGATGCGCCGACTCCAGCTCCAGTTGCTGCTGCGCCTGCATGATGCGGGCGCGCGACTCGGTGCTGCGGGTCTGCGCTTCCTTCCACGCCTGCTCCAGGCCGGGCAGCGACTCGGCCTTCTGCTCGGCCATCATCTGCGCCTCTTCCACCTTGGCGCCCAGCTCCTCCAGCGTGAACTCGGCTTCGGCGATCTGCTCACTGTATTCGCTGGCCTGGCGCTGCCACTGGTCGCGCTGCGCGGTCAGCGCCGCCAGTTGCGATTGCAGGCGCGTGCGCGACTCAATGGCAAACTTGATCTTGGCTTCCAGGCTGCCGATTTCGGCATTGGTCTGGTACAGCGCGCCCTGCGCGGTGTGCAGCCGGTCACCGGCGGCGAAGTGCGACTGGCGCATCTGCTCCAGCGACAGCTCGACATTGCGCAGCTTGGCGGTCTGCTCCTCCAGATCGTTTTGCGCCTGCTCGACTTCGCGGAAGTATTTTTTCTGCTCGTTTTCCGCTTCGATCTTGCGCAGCAGCCAAAGCAGCTTTTGCTTCTCTTCCTGGTCGGCCTGCAGCTGGTGGAACTTGGTGGCGACGGCGGCCTGGCTCTCCAGCTTTTCCAGATTGGTATTCAGTTCGCGCAGGATGTCTTCCACGCGCAGCAGGTTCTCGCGCGTGTCGTGCAGGCGGTTTTCGGTTTCGCGGCGGCGCTCCTTGTACTTCGACACGCCGGCGGCTTCCTCCAGAAACACGCGCAGCTCTTCCGGGCGCGATTCGATAATGCGCGAGATCATGCCCTGGCCGATGATGGCGTAGGCGCGCGGCCCGAGGCCGGTGCCGAGGAAGATGTCCTGGATATCGCGCCGGCGCACCGGCTGGCCGTTGATGTAGTAGGTGGAGGTGCCGTCGCGCGTCAGCGTGCGCTTGACGGCGATTTCGGCATACTGGCCCCACTGGCCAGCGGCCTTGCCGGCGTTATTGTCAAACACCAGTTCCACCGAGGCGCGGCCGGCCGGCTTGCGGTTGGTGGAGCCGTTGAAGATCACGTCCTGCATCGACTCGCCGCGCAGCTCGGACGCCTTGGATTCGCCCAGCACCCAACGCACGGCATCGATGATGTTCGACTTGCCGCACCCGTTGGGACCTACCACGCCGACCAACTGACCCGGCACCTGAAAATTGGTGGGATCAACGAAAGACTTAAATCCCGACAATTTGATGGAAGATAGACGCACGTTTGTTATCTGGTGTGTGGGCTGTAAAATTTCACAATAATACCATTTAGCGCATCATATCAGGCCGAAAAGGCATCGGGCTACACCATTGTTTAACGCAGCTGCGGGCGGGGTCCGTGCCAGATGGCGCGGGTGTACGGCTGGTCGCGGCCGGACAGGTAAAGCGCGGCCTTGGTAATCCACAGTTCGGTGGGGATGGGCTCAGCGCGCGGCGCCAGCAGCAGGACGGGCAGGCACAGCACGGCCAGCACGCGGCTCAGGGCCAGGTGGCCCTCGCCGCTGGCGTACCAGATGAAGGCGCCGGCCACCAGCAGCCCCAGCACGCAGCCGGTGACGGCTTCGGAACTGGAGTGGGCCTGGACGTAGACGCGCGAAATGGCGATCAGCACCGCCAGCACGACGCCGGCGGCGGTGCCCAGTTGGCGCGCCCACAGCGGCGACGAGCGGGTGACAAGGAAGCCGACCACCGGGTAGACGGCGGCGGCGCGCATCGCGTGGCCGCTGAAGCCGGCGAAGTCCACCGAGGCCACGCCGATGCCCCAGCCGATGAAGGCCATCTTGGTGGCGACCACCAGCGCCATGCCGGCGCCGAACAGGAATAGCCAGATCGCTGTCAGCCGCCATGATTTACCGGCCAGCAGCCACATCACGATCGCCACGCCGATCGGCCCGGTCACCGCCAGGCTGCCGATCACACTTAACCAATGCCACCAGATCATAGTTCCTCTCAATTATTCCGCACTGCACAACGCATTAAAACACAGGGCAGTGCCTTTTTGCCATAGCTTTACCACTCGTAACTTTTTTAGGCGGGGCCGATGGCGGCGCTCGCCATCGCCGGATCGTTTTCCGCAGCGCGGGACAAGGCCTGGCTGAGCGCGACGGCGACGATGCCTTCGGCGTGCACGACCTGGGCGCTGCCGTCGCGGAAGCGGCGCGCGAGTTCGTCGCCGGGCATGGAGAACGCTTCCTGCCGCGCGGCGGTGGAGAAGATGTAGAGCGTCCGGCGCGGACTGATCCACGCCAGCTTGACCTTGCGGCTGCTGCCGTCCTCCTGCTCGAACGCCAGCCACATGCCGCGCTCCAGGTGATCGACTGCGATGGCGGCCGGGTCGTCGTCCTCTGGCGGACGGGCCTGCCGCTCGGCGTCGGCGCGGGCTTGCAGCGCGAGGCGGCGTTCGGCGGCCCGCTGCGCCACCTGCATGGCTATCTCGACCTGCCGCGCCGGCGACATCTCCAGCGGCGCGCGGACGATTGATGCGTGGCATTCGGCCAGTTCGGCGAAGAATTGCAGCCGGTCGGCGTCCTGCCACCGGATCACGTCCAGCCATTTGTTGAGCGCGGACAGCAGGCCCGGCAGCCTGGCGATCAGCTGCTTGCGGTCGTCGGCGGTCAGCTTGGGGCGGACGCTCCAGATCAGGTCGTCCATGGTGTTGGTGGCGTTGTTGACGGCGCCGGGTTTCTCGTCCTCGATGCTGTAGGCGATGGTCAGCACCGACACCCAGCGTTGCTCGAGGAAGGCTTCGATCACGGCGATGACCTCGCCGCTGCCGATACGCAGCGCGACGGCGTTTTTGGCCAGCTTGTTCGACTCGGCCCTCTTTTCCTGCCTGAGCGCGGCGGCGATGGGCGCGGCGATGGCGGCGGTGGCGGCTTGTTCCTCGGCCAGTATCAACGCCTCCAGCTCGTTGACGGCGTCGGTGAAGACCGACAGCTCGTGCTGATCGTCGCGGCCAACGCGGTCGACGCTGCGCTGCATGGCCTGGAACAGCGGGTCGTCCGGGCCCTTGCGCTGCTCCCAGCCCATGCGCGACAGCAGTTCCAGCAGGCGGCGCGCCGGGTGGGCTTCCTGGAAGAAGAAGTTCTTGTCGACCAGCGCGGCTTGCAGCACCGGGATTTGCAGGAAGCGGATCAGTTCGCGGATCTCGGGGGAGATACCGGGGTCGCGGAAGACGGTGTCGAAGACGGCGGATAGCAGGTCGATGGTGGATTCGTCGGCGCGCGTCAGGCTGCCTTGCGGCATGGTGTGTTTGAGGGCGGGCAGGTAGAAAACGTTGCCAGCCGAGGCGCCGCTGGTGACGGCGGCCAGGTTGCCGATGGATTCGTAAGGCACGGCTTTTTGCAGTTCCGCGAGGTAGGCCAGCAGCGGCTGCCTGGCGCCGATCTGGGCGAGGCGCTGGGCGTCCTCGTTAGGCAAGGCGCCGGCATGGAAGCCCTGCGCCGCGCCTGGCGTCCAGCTCGCGCCGGCCGCGATGCCAGCAATTGGCGTTGCGCCGCGCGCCACGACGTCGCCAGTCGTCGATTCGGCGCCTGCGGCGCCGCCGGCAACTGCCGTTTCGCCCACGCCCGCACCCGCCGCCGCCGCGTCCCTCTGACCGCCGGTAGCGTCGGTCAACTGGCCGCGCATGGCGTGCCGCGCCACCTCCGGCGTCGTCCCACCGGCCGACCGGCCGCAAGTGGCGTCCAGGGTGGCCCCCGGCGAACCGGAGCCGCCGGCCGGCAGGACGCGGGTGACGTGCTGGGCGGCGCTCGGCGCACCTGCGCTGCCGGCCGGCTGGCCGCGGGTGGCGTGCTGAGCGGGGCCTGGCGCCCCGGAGCCGCCGGCCGGTTGGCTGCGGGTGGCGTGCAGGTCGGCGTTCGGCGTCCATGTGCTGCGGGCCGCCAGCGCGGCTGCGGGCAGATCCGGGATGGTCAAGTCGACACCGCCGGCGCCCTGCAGCATGCCGCTGGCGATGCCGTCGACAATCTGTCCGGCCGCCGAGCCCGCCACCTCGCTGGAAGCGAAGAACTGCCGCAACTGCTGCGCCAGCGCCGCCTGGTTGGTCTTGGCCGCCCCGACCGCGACACCGCCGTCCGACTTGCGGCGCTGATACCGATCCACTCCCCCCGGCAGCACGCCGCCAGCCTGCAGCGCCAAATTCAGCGCGTCCAGCATCGGCCCCAGCTCAATGAACATGCCAGGCTTAATCCACGGCAGCAACAACTCCGCCGAGGCCTCCTCCGTATCAAACTCCACCCACGCCTGCTGCAAAGCCTGCAGAAACACCGCCGGCCGAAACGGATTCTGGCTGCCCCGCAAGATATCCCGGTCCAGCAAAAACGCCAGC
The DNA here is from genome assembly GCF_013408245.1 of Duganella sp. 1224. Classification (GTDB taxonomy): domain Bacteria; phylum Pseudomonadota; class Gammaproteobacteria; order Burkholderiales; family Burkholderiaceae_D; genus Rugamonas. Next base: position 1,115,251 of record NZ_JACBYS010000001.1, on the reverse strand, counting down.
CGCACATTCAGCGTCTGCAAGGCATCCGCATGCAGACTTTCAAACGGCTTGCTGACGCCAGACAGCGCAACCTTGTGATCCATCTCCTCGAACGGCACCAGCGACAAGGGCTGAGCGGCGGCACGCGCCTCGCGCCTGGCGGCGGGTGCCAACTCGGCGAGCTCGCGCCGCAGCGCCCGCTCCAGCGCGCTGCTGGCCAGATGCAAAAACGCGAAATTCCGGTTGCGCAACTGGTTGCCGGCGCGGATACGCTGCTGAATCAGCCGCGTGTCGCCATCGGTGGCATCGATCAACGCCCCGGCCAGCTTGCTCGCCAGCGCCAGATACTGTTCCCCGGCATGCTTGAGCGCGATCCCGATCAACTCCTCCAACAAGGCGTGACGCGGCGACACCGTCTTGTTCGGCGCTGCGGATGTTGTTGGAGTTGCAACCATGGGCTTACCTGCTGGGCGAAGTCGGGCTTATCCCTACCTTGTCACATGATATTTCCATCAAGCAATACCAATTAGCCAAGAAGCGCCAATTTTTTGCGTATTTTGAGACGCCTCAACGAGCAAGCTTGGCGTTTCCCTAAGATAAAACTCCCTCCCGCCCACCAAGGATGCCCATGAAATTCCTGCACAACCTGGAAACGTCGCGCAAGCTGCTGGCCGCTTTTGCCGTCGTGCTCGGCCTGACAGCACTGCTAGGACTGAGCGCCCTGTCGCGCATCGACGCCATCAACCACGCAGCAGCGGAACTGTCCGGCACGTGGCTGCCGCAGACCACGGCGGCCTTGTCGCGGCGCAACGAGGCGCTGCTTGGCGAAGGCACAGCGCCGTCGACCGAGACACAGCTGCAACAGGCGCGCGCGCTCAACACGCAACTCAGCCGGCTGCTGGTCGCGGCCATCCAGGCCAGCCAGGAGGAAACGCGGCAGACCGGCGAATTGTACGCCGGCGCCCGCATCATCACCTACAGCCTGCTGCTGTTGGCGATGGCCGGCGGCACGCTGCTGGCGCTGTGGACGGCCCGCTCAATCTCGACGCCACTGAGGCAGGCGACGGCGGTGGCCGAGCGCATCGCCAGCGGCGACCTTGGCACACAGATTCCGCCGCAGCCAGACAACCAGACCGGCAAGCTGCTGCGCGCCATGCAGCACATGAACGACAGCCTGCAGGCCATCGTCCGCCAGGTGCAGCATGGCGCGCGGGCGCTGGGCGGCGCGGCGGCGGAGATTGCGCAGGGTAACCAGGATTTGTCGGCGCGCACCGAACAGCAGGCGGCGGCACTGGAACAAACCGCGTCATCGATGGAACAGCTGACCGCCACCGTGCGCCAGAATGCCGGCCACGCGGTCGAGGCCAACCAGTTGGCGCTGTCGGCGTCCGCCGTGGCGGTGCGCGGCGGCGAGGACGTGGCGCAGGTGGTGGGCACGATGGCCTCGATCAACGACAGCTCGCGCAAGATCGCGGAAATCATCGGCGTGATCGACGGCATCGCGTTCCAGACCAACATTCTGGCCCTGAACGCGGCGGTGGAAGCCGCGCGCGCCGGCGAACAGGGGCGCGGCTTTGCGGTGGTGGCATCCGAGGTCCGCAACCTGGCGCAGCGCTCGGCGGCGGCGGCCCGGGAAATCAAGGAATTGATCGACGACTCAGTCGACAAGGTGGCGCGCGGCACCCAACTGGCCGACCAGGCGCGCAAGACCATGGATGCGGTGGTGGGCAGCGTCAAGCAGGTGACCGGCCTGATCGGTGAAATCGCCGCCGCCAGCGCCGAGCAGACGGCCGGCCTGGAACAAGTCAACCAGGCCATCGCCGCCATGGATCAGGCCACGCAGCAGAACGCCGCGCTGGTGCAGCAGGCGGCGGCCGCGGCGGCGTCGATGCGGCTGGAGACGGGCAAGCTGGGCGACGCCATCAGCGTGTTTGCCGTCGGCACCGAGGCGTCCGCGCCAACGGCCTCGCCGGTTACGGAGACGACCCGGCCGGCGCCCGACAAGGCACCTGCAACGCCAGCACGCGGCGCGCCGCCGAGATTGCCGCGCGCAGCGCGCAAGGAAGTTGAGTGGGAAGAATTTTGAACGGCAAGTGAGGCGTACTCCTACAGACCCTCAGCACGAACTCCGATACCGGGCCGGAGCTCAAAAACGCATCATGGCGTCACCGGAAACGCCTCAGCTATCGAAAAGCCGGGACGATTCTGGCGAGTACGTTCTTTTCACTTTTCAAAGGAATCAAAAATGAACTCGAACCAAAAAGGCAGCAGCAGTAACCAGGGCTCGAAACAAGGCTCGAATCAAGGCAGCAACAAGCAGTCGGGCGGCGCTGGCTCCTCCAGCGGATCGCGCGGCACCCAGGGTGGCACCCATGAGCAGCACGTCGAAGCTGGCCGTCAAAGCCATAAAAATGACGGCAACAAATCCGGCAACCGCTAAGTAGACAAGCAGCGGTAATGCGGCGCCCCGCGCGCCGCATCGGGTCCCCTCTTCCCACGCCTCAGATGTTGGTCACGCGGTGACCGCCTGGCGGCACAAAATCCTCCACGGCATTGATCAGTCCCACCTTCAGCGCTTCGCCCGCCGTCAGGTGCAGGTCGGAATATTCATGCGTGCGCCAGTGGTCCTCGGTCAGCCTGACGTGGCTGCGCAGGATCTGCTCGGTGCGGGCGTCGTCCGCCTGCAAGCCCTCGACGATGATGCGCAGCGCGTCCGGCCGGGCGCCGTGCGGCGCGCTGGCATGCGACTTGTGCACCATGAAGCGCGCGGTGTCGCTGGCGTAGCGCTCGCTGCCGGCCAGATACAGGATCACGGCAATCGACGCCACCGCGCCGGCGTTGTAGGTGACGATCTTGATCGGCAGCTTGCTCAGGTAGTTGTACAGGCAGATGCCGTCGCTGACGTAGCCGCCGTTGGACTGGATCAGGATGTGGGCGGTGGTGATGCGGTCCTCGGTCATGTCGGCAACCGCGTCAAACACGCGGCGGACCATGTCGCTGTTGACGTCGCCGGACAGCGTGAACCACGCGTGTCCATCATAATTTTGCTCTTGGCTCATGGCTGGGCTCTCGAAATAGTGTGATTTATTCTAGCAAATTGTTTCTTTTCCAGCATTCCCCACGTTCATTCGTGCGCGCCGGGGGCAAGATTGACATTCAGGCCCTTCTGACATATATTCCCGAGTCTTGATCGGGAGAGGGCAAACACGCGTTGCCGCCGAAGGGGCACTACCCAAAAACTCTCAGGCAAAAGGACCGGTCAGGGGGCCACGCAACACGGCTCAAACTCTGGAGAGAGGTTGCAGCGGCAACCCACCGAAGGGGCGTGCGGAACCAGCTTTCCGCTATCTCTCAGGTACCAAGGACAGAGGGGCGCAACATGATGGAATCATTACGCATTCCCTGTTAACCTCTTTTCGATTTGGACCGGACCATGACGCTCAAAGCCACCCCACTCAACAACGCTCACCGCGCAGCCGGCGCCCGCATGGTCGATTTCGGCGGCTGGGACATGCCGGTCAACTACGGTTCCCAGATCGAAGAACACCACGCCGTGCGCACCGACGTCGGCATGTTCGACGTGGCCCACATGTGCGTGGTCGACATCAAGGGCGACAACGCGCGCGCCTTCCTGCGCCACCTGCTGGCCAACAACGTCGACAAGCTGCAAGTGTCGGGCAAGGCGCTGTACTCGTGCATGCTCAATCCAGAGGGCACCGTCATCGACGACCTGATCGTCTACTTCATCAACGAGGGCTGGTTCCGCCTGGTGGTCAACGCCGGCACCGCCGACAAGGACGTGGCGTGGATGCAGCAGCAGAACGCCGCCGGCAACCACGGCTTGAGCATCACCCAGCGCCGCGATGGCGCCAACGCCATGGCGCTGATCGCCGTGCAGGGCCCGAACGCCCGCGCCAAGGTGTGGGAAGTGATCCCGGAAGCGAAGGACGCCACCGCCGACATGAAGCCGTTCAACGTCGCCTTTGCGCAGAGCCCTGCGTTTGGCGAGGCCATGATCGCCCGCACCGGCTACACCGGCGAGGACGGCTTTGAGATCGGCGTGGCCGCCGACAAGGCCGAGCAGCTGTGGAACGCGCTGGCCGCCGCCGGCGTCAAGCCGGCCGGCCTGGGCGCGCGCGACACGCTGCGCCTGGAAGCCGGCATGAACCTGTACGGCCAGGACATGGACGAAACCGTCAACCCGCTGGACGCCGGCCTGGCCTGGACCATCGACCTGGTGTCCGAGCGCGACTTCATCGGCAAGGCGGCGCTGCAGGCCCAGGGCCAGAACGCCCAATTCGTCGGCCTGATCCTGCGCGAAAAAGGCGGCGTGCTGCGCGCCCACCAGAAAGTCATCGTGGCCGGCACCGACGCCACCGGCGAAATCACCAGCGGCACCTTCAGCCCGTCGATGCAGCAGGCCATCGCGCTGGCGCGCGTGCCGATGGGCGTCAACGTCGGCGACACCGTGCACGTGGAAATCCGCGACAAGAAACTGGCCGCATCTGTGGTTAAATTGCCGTTCGTCCGCAACGGCAAAATCCTGGCCGCTTAATTCATACCCTCACCCTCTGGAGCCTTACAATATGAACATTCCTGCAGACCTGAAGTACACCGAATCCCACGAATGGGTACGCGCTGAAGCCGATGGCACCGTCACCGTGGGCATCACCGAGTACGCGCAGGACGCGCTGGGCGATATCGTCTTTGTCGAACTGCCGAAAGTCGGCGACAGCTACGAAGCCGGCAACGACGCCGCCGTGGTGGAGTCGGTCAAGGCCGCCAGCGACATCTACGCGCCAGTGGCCGGTGAAGTCGTGGCCGTGAACGAGGACGTGGTCAACGCGCCGGAATCGATCAACGCCGACGCCTACGCCAACTGGCTGTTCAAGATCAAGCCGACCGACGCCGGCGCGATCAACGGCCTGCTGGACGCCGCCGCCTACGGCAAAAACATCGGCGCGTAATCGTCGTCCCGGCGTACGCCGGGACCCATAGAACGCCAGCTCAGCATGGGTTCCGGCCTGCGCCGGAACGACAGCTTATTTCTCTCTCTGCCCTCGCCCAATCATGACCCGCACCAGCCTGACCCAACTCGAAGCGCGCGACGCCTTCATCGCCCGTCACATCGGCCCAGACGCCGCCGAACAGCAGGAGATGCTGTCGGTACTCGGCTACGCCTCGCGCGCCGCCCTGATCGACGCCATCGTGCCAGCCAATATCCGCAACAAGGCCGCCCTGCCGCTGGGCGCCTACACCCAGCCGATGCCGGAAAACGAAGCGCTGAACAAGCTGAAAAAAATCGCTTCGAAAAACAAGGTCCTGAAGTCGCTGATCGGCCAGGGCTACTACAACACGCTGACGCCCAACGTCGTCCTGCGCAATATCTTTGAAAACCCGGCCTGGTACACCGCCTACACGCCCTACCAGCCAGAGATTTCGCAAGGCCGCCTGGAAGCCATCCTGAACTTCCAGCAGACCATCACCGACCTGACCGGCATGGGCATCGCCAACGCCTCGATGCTGGACGAAGGCACCGCCGCCGCCGAAGCCATGACGCTGATCCAGCGCGTGAGCAAGTCGAAGTCCAACGTGTTCTACGTTGCCGACGACGTGCTGCCGCAAACCCGCGAAGTGGTCGAGACCCGCGCCAAGCCGCTGGACATCGTCGTCAAGACCTTCCACCCGGCCGAACTGGCCAGCGTGGGCGAATGCTTCGGCGTGCTGCTGCAATATCCTGGCGTGAACGGCAACGTGCGCGATTACAAGGCTGACGTGGAAGCCGTCAAGGCCAAGGGCGCGATGGTGGTTGCCGCCGCCGATCTGCTGGCGCTGACCATGCTGACGCCACCGGGCGAATGGGGCGCCGACGTCGTCGTCGGCAACTCGCAGCGCTTTGGCGTACCGCTGGGCTTCGGCGGCCCGCACGCCGGCTACATGGCCACCCGCGATGAATTCAAGCGCTCGATGCCGGGCCGCCTGGTGGGCGTGACCATCGACGCGCAGGGCAACAAGGCTTACCGCCTGGCGCTGCAAACCCGCGAACAGCACATCCGCCGCGAAAAAGCCACCTCGAACATCTGCACCGCGCAGGTGCTGCTGGCGGTGATGGCGTCGATGTACGCCGTCTACCACGGCCCGCAAGGCCTGCTGCAGATCGCCAAGCGCGTGCACCGCCTGACCGGCGTGCTGGCCGCCAACCTGAAGACCCTGGGCTACACCATCACCAACGACAGCTGGTTCGACACCCTGACCGTCAACGTCAAGAACGCCGAGCAGCTGCACGCGTCGGCCCACTCGCACGGCGTCAACCTGCGCGTGATCGACGCCACCCACGTTGGCGTGTCGCTGGACGAAACCACCACCCGCGAAGACATCGCCCTGCTGTGGACCGTGTTCTCGCACCCGGTCGGCGGCCCGGCCCACGGCCCGGACTTCGACACCGTGGAAGCCGCCGTCGAGCGCTCGTTCCCGGAATCGCTGTCGCGTAGCTCGGCCTATCTGACCCACCCGGTGTTCAACCGCTATCACTCGGAAACCGAGATGCTGCGCTACCTGCGCTCGCTGGCCGACAAGGACCTGGCGCTGGACCGCACCATGATCCCGCTGGGTTCCTGCACCATGAAGCTGAACGCCACCAGCGAAATGATCCCGGTGACCTGGCCGGAATTCTCGACCATCCACCCGTTCGCGCCGGAAGCGCAGACCGTGGGCTACCGCGAGATGATCGCCTCGCTGGAAGAGATGCTGTGCGCGGTGACCGGCTACGCCGCCGTCTCGCTGCAGCCTAACGCCGGCTCGCAGGGCGAATACGCCGGCCTGCTGGTGATCCAGGCTTACCACCAGTCGCGTGGCGAAGGCCACCGCAACATCTGCCTGATTCCATCGTCGGCGCACGGCACCAACCCGGCGTCGGCATCGATGGTCGGCATGCAGGTGGTGGTCACCGCCTGCGACGAAAACGGCAACGTCGATCTGGCCGACCTGAAGGCCAAGGCCGAGCTGCACTCGAAGAATCTGGCCGCGGTCATGGTCACCTACCCTTCGACCCACGGTGTGTTCGAAGAAGGCATCCGCGAACTGTGCGACATCATCCACAGCCACGGCGGCCAGGTGTACGTCGACGGCGCCAACATGAATGCACTGGTCGGCGTGGCCGCACCTGGCGCGTTCGGCGGCGACGTCTCGCACCTGAACCTGCACAAGACCTTCTGCATTCCGCACGGCGGTGGCGGCCCAGGCGTCGGCCCGATCGGCGTTGGCGCGCACCTCGCCAAGTTCCTGCCGAACCAGCGTTCGAACGGCTACATCCGCGACAACGCCGGCATTGGTTCGGTATCGGCGGCGCCATACGGCTCGGCGTCGATCCTGCCGATTTCGTGGATGTACATCGCCATGATGGGCGCGGAGGGCCTGACCGCCGCCACCGAAACCGCGATCCTCAACGCCAACTACATCGCCCGCCGCCTGGCGCCGCACTTCCCGGTGCTGTACACCGGCCACGATGGCCTGGTGGCGCACGAGTGCATCATTGATCTGCGTCCGCTGCAGGATGCCACCGGCATCTCGAATGAAGACGTGGCCAAGCGCCTGATGGACTTTGGCTTCCACGCGCCGACCATGTCGTTCCCGGTGCCGGGCACGCTGATGATCGAGCCGACCGAATCGGAATCGAAAGTCGAGATGGACCGCTTCATCGACGCCATGATCGCCATCCGCGGCGAGATCGCCAAGGTGGAAAGCGGCGAGTTCGACAAGCTGGACAACCCGTTGAAGTTCGCGCCGCACACCGCCGAGGTGCTGACCGCCGACGTGTGGGAGCGCAAGTACTCGCGTGAAGTGGCGGCCTATCCGGTGCCATCGCTGCGCAAGCAGAAGTACTGGCCGCCAGTCGGCCGCGCCGACAACGTCTACGGCGACCGCAACCTGTTCTGCGGCTGCGCGCCGATCAGCGACTACGAATAATCTTTATTCGATCTCCTCAAAATCCCGGCCTCGTGCCGGGATTTTTTTTGCTTGCAGATTTTTCTTGCATTGCTTTCACCTGTCAGATATTCTTTACACATGAAATCAAAAAATCTCACTGGTGATCAGTTGTTGGCGACGCTGTCTGCGCTGTCCAATCCGCATCGCCTGCGGGTGATCGCGGCGCTGTCGGCTGGCGGCCGCAATTACGTCAGCCAGCTGGCGCGTGAGTTGAATATCAGCCGCCCGCTACTGCATTTGCATCTGCAGAAGCTGGAGGAAGCCGGCCTGGTGACCAGCCAGATGGAGCTGTCGGAAGACGGCAAGGCGCTTAATTTTTTTGAGGCGGCGCCGTTTGCCATCAACCTGACCCCGGCCACGATTGCCGAAGCAGAACCTACCCTGTCTAACACCAACGATAAATGAGGCGCCCATGTCTGAGCCGGTCTACATCACCACCATTGCCATTCTGTTCGGAACGGTCTTTCTGATTTTCCTGATCCGTTCACAGACCACCATCAAGAAAGCCGAGCTGCAAGCGGAAAGCGCCGATGCCTACCGCGCCCTCGCCGAACGTGCCGTGGCGGCGCAGGAGCAAACTGCGGCCGCGCTGGCCGATCTGAAAACCCGCATCATCGCGATTGAAAAAGTACTGAAGGAAGTCGAGTAATCCAACCTAAGGAGTGCCGCACCATGCCGCAAGTATCGCTGTTTCGCCTGTATTCGCTGAGAGCTGTGTATCTGATTATCGCGCTGGGACTGGCGCTGGTGGTGTGGCCAGGCGTACTTCGTCACGCCGAGCCGTGGGGCCTGTCACAAGGCGTGGTCAAATGCATGCTGACCGCATTCAGCCTGCTGTGCATCGCCGGCATCCGCTATCCGCTGCAAATGCTGCCGTTGCTGCTGTGGGAGTTGATGTGGAAATCGCTTTGGCTGCTGCTGGTCGCCCTGCCGGCCTGGCAAAGCGGCACGATGGATGACGCCATCACCGCCACCGTCTTTGAATGCGCGGTCGCCATCATCATTCCACTGGCGATGCCGTGGAAGTATTTCTACACTCACTACATCCAGAAAGCCGGCGACCGCTGGCGCGCCGCCTAACTGCGAACCGACGCCAAACGCAAACGCACCACGCGCGCGCTGCCTGCCGGACGCGTGGCATCCGGCGGCTCAACGCCTTCATCCAGCTTGAAGATGGCAACCGCCTCCGACAGATAGAGCGCCTGCCGCTGCAAGGTGCTGGCAGCAGCAGCGGCCTGTTGGACCAGCGCCAGATTCTGCTGCGTGACCTGATCGAGGCTGACCATGGCTTGCTGGACGCCCTGCACACCATTTGCTTGCTGGCCGCTGGCATCGCCGATCTGGGCCATGATGTCGCTGAGCTGGCGCACCGAGGCCACGATCTCCGTCATGCTGTCGCCAGCTTCCTCCACCGAACGGGTACCGCTGTCGATTTCCGCCACCGAATCGGCAATCAGCAGCTTGATTTCCTGCGCGGCCGATGCGGAGCGCTGGGCCAGCGTCCGCACTTCACTGGCCACCACGGCGAAACCTTGGCCATGCTCGCCGGCGCGCGCGGCTTCCACGGCGGCCGAAAGCGCCAGCATATGCGTCTGCACAGCCAGGCCATCGATCACGCCGACGATCTCCACCACGCGCCGCGAACTGCCGCGTATCGATGCCATGGTCACCACCAGCCGCTGTACCACGCCGCCACCGCGCGCCGCGAAGCTGTTGGCGCAGTGCGCCAGCTGGCCCGCCAGTTCGGCGTGCGTGGCGGTGTCGGATAGCTGGACGCCCAGTTGCCGCATGACGTCGCCGGCTTCCTCCAGTGTGCCGGCCTGCGCGCGGGTGCGGCGTGCCAGCACCACGTTGCCCTGGGCGATCTCGCGCGAGGCGTTGTCGATCGACTGCGCGCTGGCCAGGATGGTTTTCAGCGTGGTGTTCAGATTGCGGATGCTGGTATCAAGCGCGCGCGAAGTCTCGGCGATTTCGTCACGGCCGTACACGCGCTGGCGCACCGTCAGGTTGCCTTCGGCCAGATCGACTGCCGCCGCGCCGATCTCACGCACTTCTTTCAGCATGGCGTTGCGCACTGCCATGGTCACCAGCAGCGACAGGGCAATCGACAGCGCCACCACAATCGGCATCCACGTGGACAGCACGCGGAAATCCATTTCGGCGTCCGCGTAGGCGCGCTCGCTCAGGCTTTGTTCGAGCTGGGACAACTCCTCCAGCCGCTGCGCCACCACGTCGAACGCCCGCTCGGCCTTGGACATGGCGTTGGCCGCCATCGACTGGTCGGCCATCGCCAGCTCGATCACGTCCTGCATCGCCTTGACGTAGACCGTATGCGCGGCTTGCGACTGCACCACGAAGCGGCGCTCCGCCGGACTGGATTGCGTGGCCATCTCCAACTGCGCGAACTGGCGGTCCAGCGCCGCATGCCGCAGATGAATGTCGCGCACCAGCGCGTCCACGCGCGGCGCCGAGAAGCTGGCGTTGATCCACGTGAGCAGCTGGTAGATTTCGGTATGCGCCTTGTGCGCGCCGGCCACCAGGTCGGCCGCCGCCTTCAGGCGCACGGCGCGCTGCTGCACCATGTTATCGAGCGACTGGTTCTGGCGCAGCAGCCCGAGATACGCGCCAGCCGACAGCGCGATCAGCAGGATCAGCACCACGCCCGGCGCCAGCAGCAGCTTGGGCCCGATCTTCAGTTTACTGAGCATGGGATGAAGTGAACGCAGCACGGCCGCTCAGTGCTTGTAGATGCCGGCTTCCAGCGCCACGTCGCCGACCCGCAGCACGTAGGTGCGCTTGGCCTCGACCCTGCCCGTCTCCGGATTGCGGAATTTGTAGTCCACCCAGCCATGGCCAACGCCGTTGGCCAGCGCCACCATCTCCTGGCGGAACAGCTTGCCGTCGGCGTCCGGCACGTCCAGCAGGTTCTTGCCGATCAGCGCCGTGGTCGGATGGGCGATGGTGATGCCCTGCATGTCGCGCATGGCCAGGTACAGCGCGCCCTGGTTGAATTCAGGATCCTTGCTGTTGATGCGGGCAATCATCTCGGCCTTGCCGTGTGCGCGCACGAACTGCGCGCCTTTCTCGGCCAGTGCCACCGCGTCCTTTTCGGCCGGCGCGGCGTGCGCCACGCAACTCGTCAACACAGCGATAATGATCCACGCACGCATGATTCCCCCTGACAGCCAAGATGTTGTAATCTACGCTGGCTGCCGTGGTGCAATCTTGCGCTCGGTCAATCGGCACACAGTAACAACAGGAGCATTATGAAAGCATCGATCAGGGCGGCGTTGATCTCGGCCTTGCTGTTTCCCGGACTGGGCCACCTGGCGCTGCGGCCACGACGCGCGTCGCGCGGCATGCTGTTCCTGGTGCCGACCGCGCTGGCGGTGCTGTACCTGCTGGGCAGCATGCTGCAACTGGTGTCGCAGTTGCAGCAGGAGCTTAACGAAGGCAGGCTGGCGCTTGATCCGTTTGCCATCCTCGACCGCGTGCACGCGTCCGGTATCGACAATCCGGCCACCAACCTGGCTGCGGCAGTGATGCTGGTCGGCTGGATCGGCGCCCTGATCGATGTGGTATGGCTTGGGAAGCGGATGACCAGCTAGCCGCTACCGCGCCAGCCGTCCGGCCGGCAGCACCGGCGGCAGCGCCATCAGCGTCCGCCAGCGCAGCGCCAGATAGGCCAGCGCGCCGAAGCCGATCGCGCTGCCCACCTCATACCAGGCGAAGTGCGAGACGAGCCGCGACATGGCAAGCATGGTCAGGCACGCCACCACCATGATCACGATGACCGCCGTCCACTGCATGCCCAGGCGGCGCGCCGGCGCGATGGCGTAGTTGCGCAGCAGCGGCGTCACCGTCCACAGCATGCTCATGGCCAGCATGAAGCTGAGGCCACGCAATGTCAGGCGGCCAGCCAGTGTCGAGTCGAGCGCGACCGCGCAGGCCAGCGACACCAGCCAGACGGCAAGCGCGCGGCGCAGCAGCATCGCGTTCAGCAGCCGATTGATGGCGCTGGCGGCGGGCGCGGCCGGCGTCAGCAGATACAGCTGTTGTTCGGGGCCGTGCAGCACCACATCATCGGACGCGCTGAACGCATACACCAGCACCGCGCCCAACTGCACCAGGCAGGTGGTGGTGATCATGACAACCGGCGGGCTGTCGTTGAACCAGGCGGCGGCCAGCGCCAGCGCGGTCGAAGCCAGCGAATAGGCAATCACCGTGGCGGGATGGGTGCCGGGGCCCAGCACGTGCGTCATGGCGCGGCCAGCGGCAACGCCGGGCCGGCTGTCGCGGCGCAGCGCCGCCACGTAGAAGAATAGAAACAGCTTGCGCAGACGCGAACGAACCGGCGCCCCGGCGGCCGGCGTGTGCACGCCGGTCCACGCGTCCTGGCGCTGGCTGTAGCTGGCTTGCCACGTCCAATGGCGGTCGCCGCCTTGTTGCAGGAGCTGCCGCAAGCCCCAGCCACCAAGCAGCACCGCCACCGGTGTGACCGCCAACGTCAACGTGACTTCGCTGACGGCGCCAAGCAGCGACGGCGCGCCCTCAATGAGGAACTTGGTGCCGAACGGGATCGCCAGCACCATCCCCCAGGAGAGCGCCCTGAAGCGATGCATCAAGATCATCAGGACCGTCATCGCGCCGCCCAGCACCAGGCCATAGCCGGGATGCCCGAAGACCAGTCCCGTCGCGACGGAAAACAGCGCGGTATTCGCCAGGTACAGGCCGGCAGTGAGCCGCAGCAGGCGGCAGCGCAGATTCGGCACCAGGCAAGCGTACTCCGGCCGGTTCTGGCGGATGGCATTGCGCATGAAGGCGCCCGCCCACATTTGCAGCAATATCCATGGCATCAACATGAGCAGCAGCTTGTCCATGTCGCTGCCCAGGCCGGCGTGGCTGGTGAACAGGACGAGCTGGGTGACAGCGAATAATACGGTCGTCCGTATCATCTGGCGGTAGAGGGCCTTGTCCTGCACCAACTGGGCCAGCAAGGGTCCATACGAATGACGCAGCGCGGCGTTCATTTCGTGACCTCGACAAACAAGTCTTCCAGGCTGAGATTTTTACCTTCAAGCAACTCATCCAGCGCGCCTTGCAGGACGATCTTGCCGCCTTGCAAGAACGCGACATCCAGCGCTACCCGCTCCAGGTCGGACAGAATGTGGGTGGAAAAGATGACGGTCGTGTCGCGCTCGATGACGTCGCTGATCAGTTCCTGCAGAAAATCGCGGCGGCCGACCGGGTCCAGGCTGGCGACCGGCTCGTCGAGCACCAGCAATTGCGGATCGTGCGCCAGGGCGCGGATGATGGACAGGCGCTGGCGTTGTCCGCCCGACAACTGGCTGATCTGCCGGTCGCGCGCCTCCCCCTGGAAACCCCAGCGCTCCATCAGCGCGTCCACCTTGGGCTGGTTCCAGCGGGGATAGAGCGATTTAAAATAGGCCAGAAGTTGCACGGGCGTCAGCCACTCGAACAGGTCGGATTTCTGCGGCACATAGCCAATGCTGGCGCGGGAGTGCTCGTCCAACGCGGTGACGGGCTGGCCAAACAGGCGGCTTGTGCCGCTATCCGATTCTCGCAAGCCAAGCAGGCATTCCAATAAAGTCGATTTACCGGCGCCATTACGGCCCAATAAACCGATCACCTTGCCCGGCGCAATGGTCCAATTCACGCCCTGTAATACTTGCTGCGCGCCAAACGCCTTATGCAGATTTTCCACCACCACTGGATTCATTTATTTTCCCCAAGAATTTTGGCAAATAGTTGCAACACAGTTTCCGGATCAAGCTCCAATTGACGGGCTTCGGCGGCGGCCCGTTCCAAGGTCGGTATCAAAAGCTTTTCCCGACCTTGTGGCGATTTCCCTTCCGCCACCAACATACCGACACCACGCGCACGGCTTAATAATCCTTCGGTTTCCAACATGTTATAAGCCTTGGAAACCGTCATGGGGTTGACTGCCAGCGCCAGCGCCACTTCCCGCACGGATGGCAAAATATCGCCCGGTTTTAACACGGCAGCCGCAATGAATCGCCGGACCTGTTCGATTAATTGGCGGTAAATAGGATCGGACGAGCCGGTCGCTATCGAAAACAAGGCGGCGGTGTGCGTGGCCATCAGCTTCTGTATTTGTGTATTAGTTGGTTAATACAGTAGATCCAACGGCTGCAACTGTCAAGCATTACGTGGATTGACGCCAGATGTTGGCTGGATCATGCCAACCCTTGGCACGACTGGACAGAATTAGGTGCGCCAACGCACTCCTGTCATGCGGTTTGCGCGATAAACTTGCTGTATGCGTATCGCTACCTTCAATGTCAACGGCATCGGTGCCCGCCTGCCCGCCCTGCTGCAGTGGCTGGATGAAACCCGGCCGGATGTCGTCTGCCTGCAGGAACTAAAAGCCCCGCAGGAGAAATTCCCCGAGCAGGACATCAATAACGCCGGCTATGGCGCCATCTGGCACGGCCAAAAAAGCTGGAATGGCGTCGCCATATTGGCGAAGGGCGAGACGCCGACGGAAACCGGGCGCGGTTTGCCGGGCGATCCGGACGATGTGCAAAGTCGGTATATTGAGGCCGTGGTAAATGGCGTCATTATCGGCGGTTTATATCTGCCGAATGGCAATCCAGCGCCCGGACCGAAATTCGACTATAAACTTAAATGGTTCGAACGATTAATCACGCATGCCGCGCAATTAATCGACAGCGGTGCACCGGCGATACTGGCCGGCGATTTCAACGTCATGCCCACGGAATTAGACGTGTATAAACCGGAACGCTGGGTCGATGATGCCCTGTTCCGTCCCGAAACACGCGCCGCCTTCCACCGACTACTGGAGCAGGGCTGGTGCGACGCGCTGCGCACCATGCATCCTGGCGAAGTCATATACACCTTCTGGGATTATTTCCGCAACGCTTATGGCCGCAATGCCGGTCTGCGCATCGACCATCTGCTGCTCAGCCCGTCACTGACGCCGGCACTGAAAGCCGCCGAAGTCGACCGCGACGTGCGCGGCCGCGAGAAGCCCAGCGACCATACGCCGGTCTGGGTGGAACTCGATTTGAAAAGGATAGCGTGATGGAGCAGAAATGGCCTCAGCAACTCTGGCTGGTGCGGCACGGCCAAAGCGCCGGCAATGTTGCGCGCGACGCCGCTGAGGCCAGCAAGCAACTCCTGATCGACATCGCCGACCGTGATGTTGACGTTCCGCTATCGGAACTTGGCCAGCGCCAGGCCCGCGCCATGAGCGACTGGTTCCACGCGCTGGGGCCGGACGGGCAACCGACAGTCGTGCTGCACTCGCCCTACGTGCGCGCGCGCGCCACCGCCCAAGCCGTGCTGGACCGGCTGGACCGCGCGCAATTGACTGCCGTCGCCGCCGACGAGCGCCTGCGGGAGAAGGAATTCGGCATCCTCGACCGGCTGACGCCGCTTGGCATCCGCGACAAGTATCCCGAGCTCGCCGAGCAGCGCGCCCACGTCGGCAAGTTCTACTTCCGGCCACCGGGCGGCGAAAGCTGGTGCGATGTCATCCTGCGGCTGCGCAGCGTGATCGACACCATTACACGCGAGTACCGCGGCGAACGTGTGCTGATCGTCGGTCATCAGGTCATCGTCAACTGCTTCCGCTACCTGCTGGAGCGGCTGGACGAGGACGCCATCCTGGCGATCGACCGCGGCGGCGACGTGCCCAACTGCGGCATCACCGAATACCGCTTCGACCCGCACGCTGGCAAAAATGGCAAGCTCAAGCTGGTGCAAGCCAACTTCGTCGCCCCGCTGGAGCAGGCCGGCACGCCGGTGACGCACGAAGCGGATCAGCCAGCCGCTCCCAAATCATGAACCAGGACATCACGCCCGCCCTGCTGCGCCAGTGGCCCCTGCCGATGCCGGGCGCCGATGCCGACAAGGAAGCGCGCGGGCATGTGCTGATCGTCGCCGGCGCGCGCGAGATGCCTGGCGCGGTGCTGCTGGCCGCCAGCGCCGCCTTGCGGGCCGGCGCCGGCAAGCTGACCATCGCCACCGCCGCCAGCGTGGCGGCCCACATCGGCACCGCCGTGCCGGAAGCGCGCGTGATCAGTCTGGAAGAAACGCCAGACGGCGGCCTGCTGGCCGACCACGCCGCCAGCCTGCATCACGCCTGCAGCCAGGCCAGTGCCGTCCTGATCGGCCCCGGCATGCAGGATGACGCCGCCTGCTGCCATCTGGTCCGTGCCCTGCTGCCACACTGCGCCGACACCCACCTGATCCTGGACGCGGCCGGCATGAGCATCGTCGGCCGCGACGCCGCCTGTGACGCGGCGTCCACTCCCGCAGGCTTCCGCTTCGACCGCCCCGTACTGCTAACGCCGCACGCCGGCGAACTGGCGCGCCTGACCGGCGCCGACAAGCACGACATCCAGGCCCAGCCGGAAGCCGCCGCCCGCCTGGCCGCGCAACGCTGGCAAACGACGGTAGCCCTGAAAGGCGCGGTGACGGTGGTGGCGACGGTGGACGGCCGCCAATGGCGGCACGAAGGCGGCAATGCCGGATTGGCGATATCGGGATCGGGAGACGTACTGGCCGGCATCATCACTGGCCTGGCCGCGCGCGGCGCGACGCTGGAACAGGCAGCCGCCTGGGGCATCGCGTTGCACGCGCTGGCGGGCGAACAATTGGCGCTGAAACACGGCCCGCTAGGCTACCTCGCCCGCGAGCTCAGCACCGAAGTCCCCGCCCTCCTCCGCGTTTAACCCGGGGTCAGGTCCTCCATTTCTACACGGCCTCTACCGTACGCTCGCGTACGGTAGAGGCCGTGTAGAAATGGAGGACCTGACCCCGGAGTTTACAGCTTGGCGGAGTGTTCGCGGGTGGCGTGGAATTGCAGCTTGGGCCAGCGCTCCTGCGTCAGGCGCAGGTTGACGCCGGACGTGGCCAGGTAGGCCAGGTTGCCGGCGGCGTCGTAGGCGACGTTGTGGCCCAGCGCCGCTTCGAAGTCGGCCAGCGCTTTCTTGTCCTCGCTCGATACCCAGCGCGCGCTGCTGATGCTGGTGCTTTCAAACACCGCGTCAACGCCGTATTCGTTCATCAGGCGGCTGGCCACCACTTCAAACTGCAGCACGCCGACCGCGCCCAGCACCAGCTCGCCACCTTGCACCGGCTTGAAGACCTGCACCGCGCCTTCTTCGCCCAGCTGTTGCAGGCCCTTGTGCAATTGCTTGATTTTCAGCGGGTTGCGGATGCGCACCTGGCGGAAGAAGTCCGGCGCGAAGAACGGGATGCCAGTAAACGTCAGCTGCTCGCCTTCGGAGAACGAGTCGCCAATCTGCATGTTGCCGTGGTTCGGCAGGCCGATGATGTCGCCGGCGTACGCTTCTTCCACCTGCTCGCGGGTCGATGCCATGAAGGTCACCACCGACGATACCTTGACCTCGCGCCCCAGCCGCAGGTGCTTGACCTTCATGCCGCGCTCGAAGCGGCCCGAGCACACGCGCAGGAAGGCGATGCGGTCGCGGTGCGCCGGGTCCATATTGGCCTGGATCTTGAACACGAAGCCGGTGAACGGTTCTTCTTTCGGATCGACCGCGCGCACCGTGGCGTCACGCTCGCGCGGCGCCGGCGCCCAGTCGACCAGCGCCGACAGGATCTCGCGCACGCCGAAGTTGTTGATCGCCGAGCCAAAGAACACCGGCGTCTGCACGCCCGCCAGGAATTGCTCCAGGTCGAACGGGTTGGAGGCGCCGTGCACCAGTTCCACTTCCATGCGCAGCTGGTCCATCTCCAGCGGGAACATTTCCTGCAGGCGCGGGTTGTCGATGCCTTCGATCAGCTCGAAGGCGCCGTCGGCGCGCTCCTCGCCGGCCTTGAACAGCATGATGGTGTCGTTCAGCAGGTGGTACACGCCGCGGAAGTTCTTGCCCATGCCGATCGGCCACGTCACCGGCGCGCACTTGATCTTCAGCACCGATTCCAGCTCGTCCAGCAGTTCCAGCGGATCGCGCGTTTCGCGGTCCATCTTGTTCATGAAGGTGACGATTGGCGTGTTGCGCATGCGGCACACGTCCAGCAGCTTGATGGTCTGCGCTTCCACGCCCTTGGCGGCGTCGATCACCATCAGCGCCGAGTCGACTGCCGTCAGCACGCGGTAGGTGTCTTCCGAAAAGTCCTGGTGGCCGGGGGTGTCCAGCAGGTTGACCACGTGGTCGCGGAATTCGAACTGCATCACCGACGAGGCCACCGAAATGCCGCGCTGCTTCTCGATTTCCATCCAGTCCGAGGTGGCGTGGCGGCCCGATTTGCGCGCCTTGACCGTGCCCGCCATCTGGATCGCGCCCGAGAACAGCAGCAGTTTTTCGGTCAGCGTGGTTTTACCCGCGTCCGGGTGGGAGATGATGCCGAACGTGCGGCGGCGCTGCACTTCGCGCGCGATCAGGGCCGGCGTCTTGGCGCTGGACGCCGCCGCGACGGCGTCGTCATTGTTCTCGGGGATTGTGTTTTCGGTATCGTTGACCATTGTGTGAGCGATCTGAGGCGGTTCTGCAAACCCTCGATTATACCGGCTCTTGGCCCCGCCGACAGCAACTTATTCCCCCTGCACCCGCCGCCAGCCGACCCGGTGCGCCTCGGCCGATTTGCCTTCCTGCAGCTGGGTGGTCTTGGTGACGCCGGTGGCCAGCGTGGTGGTCATCTTCAGCTGGCCATTCTGCAACCGGTAGATGATGAAGCCCACCGCCGCCGAGTCCGACGACAGGATGGTGCCGGCCGGCGTGTTCGGCAGCGCGTTGCCGGTGCAGATGTCGACCTGGTAGGCGTTGCTGGTGCCGCCCACCGAGCAGGCCGACGACGACGACGGCAGGTTGGTCACCACGTTGGCCACGCCGCTGACGATCTGCGGGTCCAGGTTCATGCGCTCGCCCGGCGTCACGCTCCAGTCGAAGAACCAGCCGTCCCTCTGGCTCAGGTCGACCGGGTTGCTGCTCAGCGCGAAGGTAATGTTGCTGCTGGTGCCGACCTGGCTCAGCGTCTGCTGCACCATGCTGGCGCCGCGCACATTGATGGTGGCGCCGCTGTCCTTCAGCAGGAACAGGCTCTGGACGTCGGTGTTGGTGGTATCCGGCACGTCCAGCAGGCGGCCGGTGCCGAACAACACCACGCGCTGGGCGGTGGTGGCGCTGCTGGTGACGCCGGCGTCGGTGCTGCTGCTGGTCATGGCGCACAGCGTCACGTCCGGCCGCGTGGTGATCGGCTTGCTGGTGCCGGCGTCGCCCATCTTGACCACCGGCACGGTGGCGCCGGTGCTGTCGGTCAGGTCGAAGCGCCACATGCGGCCGTTGACGTCGCCGCCGTAGATGTAGGTGGTGACCGGGTCCAGGTTGGGGTCGCTGCTGATGGCGGTGATCTTGGCCAGGCCGGACGGCGTGGTGGTGTCGCCGGTCAGCGTCGAGACTTTTTTGAGCACCGCGCCGGTGGCGACGTCGACGATGTACAGGATGCCCTGGCCGCTGCCGGTGTTGACGCCGTCCGTGCCTGGCACGTTGTTGTAGCCAGAGGTCAGGAACACCACCCACTGGTTGTTCCACAGGCCAAATTGCGGGTTGCCGAAGCTGAGGCCGAGGTCGGGGTCGTTGCGGCTGCAGATGGCGCTGTCGGCGCACAGTTCCCACAGCGCGACCGGATTGGTGGGGTCGGTCACGTCCAGCGCGTAGTAGCCGCGTCCGCCGCCGTTGAGGCCAGCCACCAGCACGGTTTTCCACACGCCGCCAATCTGCACGTCGCCCAGTTCGGGCGCGCCGTCGGTGGTGAACTGGTGGTTGGTGCCGTAGGTGGTGCTGGCCTGCAGGTACAGCTTTTTCATCGTAATGCGCGGCATGTAGGCCCAGCGCTCGTTGCCGTTGCTGGCGTCGAAGGCGTGCAGCATGCCGTCGTTGGCGGCGGTGAACACGGTGGCCGGCCGCGTCTGCGTGCCGGCCTTGAAGCTGGCGTAGCCGGCGCGGGTGTAGCTCTTGCGGGCGTCGCGCAGGTAGGCCGGCTTGGACGAGGCGATGTCGCCCAGCACGATCGGAATCGGGCCGCTCAGGCCGGCCGGCGTGTGGTCGGTCAGCGTGTAGGCGCGGAACAGGCGGTCGTCGGCATAGGTCTGGGCGCCGCGCAGCCAGTTGACCAGGTTGACGCCGTTGTTGACGGTGTCGCGCTCTGCCGAGGTGAGCAGCGTGCATTGCGCCAGTGCCGTGCACTTGTTGCTGAACCAGCTCTTCTCCAGCGCGCTCATGTTGTCGTAGCTGACTTCCTTCAGGCCGCCATTGCTGGTGTCCAGCATCTTGATGACGCGCCCGGCCGGGCCGGTGGCGCCGGGATTGCGGCCGACGGTGTCCGAACTGGTCCAGGTGACCGCCGTGCCGACCTCGCCGGTCGAGGCGTTGATCTTGCGCGCCGACAGTTCGCCATACCATTTGACGGTGGTGAAGGTGTCCGAGAAGATGTCGTTGTCCTGCACCGAGATATTGGGCGTCGAGGTGGCCGCCGCGGCGGCGGCGCCCAGGCGGATCTGCATGTTCGACAGCGCCTCGCTCAGTCCGGCCACCACCTCCTTCGGCTGCGAGGCGCTGAAGTACTTGCCGTGGCCGTTGACGGCGGCGTGCCACAGGTCGTCCACCCGCTCCTGCACCGTGTTGCCGGTGTTGGTCACGTCCGGGTTCGGCCACACGTAGGGGCCGTTGTTGTTCCATGGGCAGCCGGTCTGCACCCGCGTGATCAGGTTGTAGAAGTCGCCGCCGACCTTGCGCGCGGTGGTGTCGTAGTTGGGGTCGTAGTTCATCACGCCGTCCACGCCCAGGCCCAGCGTGTAGGTGTTCATGTGCAAGTGGGTGTTTTCGCCGGAGCGCGCCGGCACCGAGCCGGGCTTGTTCATGTTCGGCTCCAGCGCCGGCCGCAGCGACACGGTGCCGGTGCTGGAGCCGCCGTTGTACCAGTGCAGCGCAACGTCGGCCAGCGACGGCTGGCTTTGCGCGCGGATGTCAACGCAGCCGGCCGCGTAGCTGCAAAAGCGCGTGGTGCTTTCGACGTTGTCGTTGTTGACGATCGGCGAATAGCCGTCGCCGTAGTCGCGGGTCGAGCCGCCGTTCCAGTAGCCGTCGGTGGTGAAGATCAGGAAGTTCTGCTGGCACGGGAACTGCACCACCTCCTGCCCGGCCGCGTACTGGTAGGGCGTGACGTTGGCGAACATGCGGCCGACGCTGTCCATCGCCGGCCGGCTGGGCGTCGAGCCCGAGGTGGTGGTGCCGTACAGCTTGGTGTACCAGGTGCTGCGCGAGGTGCCGGTGAAGTCGGTCGGTACCATGTCCATGGCGCCGCCGGTGGCCGCCACCGACAATCTGGCATAGCCGACCTTGTAGTTGGCGTTGAGCGCCGAGAAGGCGATGCCCACCGAGGTCTTCATCATTTGCAGGCGCGTCTTGTAGTAGACGTACCAGTTGGCGAAGTTGGTCATCTCCTCCTGGTAGGTGCAGACGCCGGCCTGGGCCACGCAGTCGGTGCGGTCGCTGCCCTTCGGATAGGTGCTGCCGGAAACAATGTTGACGCGGGTGAAGCTGCTCGGCCCGGTCGAGCCGCCCGACATCGGCGCGGTGGTGATCGGGATGGTGTCGGCGTAGCCGGCGCTGTTGGTGGCGCTGAACGTCAGCCCGGACACGGCCGAGGCGGACGGCACCTGCCCATTGCCGGTGGCCGCCACGTTCACCAGGCAAACGCTGCGGTTGGTGGCGGCGCCGCAGATCGTCGTGACGTTGTTGCCGCCGACGTAGGCGCGCACGTTGGCGCCGGTGCCGATGGCGTTGACGATGGCGCTGGCCGCCGTGGCCGCGCTGGCGTTGCGCGGGATCGAGATGTTGTTGGCCAGCGTCGTACTGTCGAGCTTGACGGTGGTGAACAGCAGCAACGAATTGGCGGCGGTGCCGCTGATGGTCAGCAGCGCGGTCGACGGCACCGCCGCCGATGGCGAGGTGGCCACGGTCAGCGCGTAGCCGGCGCGCGAGGCGTCGAAAATGCGCGGGCAGGTGGCGGCGCTCTTGGGCGTGGCCGTGCAATCGACCGCCACCACGGCAACGATGTTGTCCGCGCTCAGCGTGATGCCGAGGCTGGCGCAGGTCGGCACATTGCTGACGCCGGTGGGCGTGCGCACGCAGGCCAGGTATTGCGTGGCCGCGCCGTTGTTGTTGATGTTCGACGCCAGCGCGCTGGCCATGGCCTGGCGGTTGATGGCGGTGGTGGTGCCGCCCGCAGCCGTCACGGCACCGGACGTCAGCGTGACGTTGCTGCCGTTTTCATTGATGCTGACGCTGCTGACCGACAGCGAACCGGTGCTGGCCGAGGTGCCGATGGCGATGGTGGCGTAGGCCGCCACCGAGCCGGCCGAGGTCGAATAGCGCGGATACTTGAACGCGCCCACCTGCTTGGCCTGGCAATTGGTCAGCGTCTTGTCGTTGCACCAGCGGACCTTGACCGGCACCGGATAGTTGGGCGGCGCGCCGGCGCCGGCCGAGGTGGTGCGGCACACGGTCATGGTATCGTCGGTGCAGTACTCGGTCACGCCGATGGTGTAGTAGTACGGCGCGCCGTAGATGGCGCTGGCCGAGGTGTGGCTGGCGTCCGGGTAGGTGTAGGTGGTGGTGTTGACGCCGCAGTCGCTGTTGTTGTTCGGGTTGCACCAGCGCAGATCGGGGAAGCCGGTCACCAGGTTGACCGAGGAGGCGGTGCTGCTGGCGCTGCCGCCCAGCACGCTGTAGCGGACGCCAAAGCCGTCGTTGCTGACGTTGCCCCAGTTGCTGGTGTTGGCGGCGGTCTGGGACGGGTAGAGGCTGCCGTCGGCGCGTACCGGCACCGCGTACAGGATGGCCGGGTTGTAGTACTGCTTGTTGAAGTCGGACGTCATGTACGGCGGATGGCCGGGCGAGCAGCTGACCGCGCTGGCGGCCAGCGTGGCGCCGCCGCGGCAGATGGCGTCGTCCACGTAGTCCGGCGTGTAAGCCTGGTCCATCGAGCCGGAGTTATCGAACAGCAGCATCAGGTTGGGCTTGACCGTGCCGGTGCCGGTGATGTTCAGCAGCGGCACCTGGGCGATCTGCGTGGCGGCGGCCAGCGCCGCCGCCGATGCCAGCAGCATCAACGGCAGCAAGGCGCGGCGGGCCATCAGGGACAGTGGGTATTTCATGATTCGATCATCCATTTCAAAAATCGCCAATTGCCGCCCGCGACCTGCGCAGGCTGCCGGCCGCGCCTCACGGCCCCATCATCACGACCGACTGCACCACCACGTTGCCGCCGCGCGGCCCGAAGATGCGCGCGGTGATCACGTAGTGCAGTTGCGGCTGGCCGTCGTACTGCGGCGCGTTCTGCGACAGGCTGGAGCCCAGCGCCACCGGCGCCGCCACGCCCTGCTTCGCCGCGCTCAGCATGCAGCTGTTGGCGGCGGGCGTGGTGGCGTTGTAGGCGCCCGCAAATGTGCACATGCGGTGAATCACGTATTCCACCCGGCTGCCGCCGCCCACCGGATCAACCGTTACCGAACCGGTCCAGAAGGCCGGCGTGCTGACGGTCCAGACCGGATTGACGCTGGCGACGTAACCGTTGGCCGGGCTGTCGGCCAGCAGCAGCGCCTTGGTGGTGGGCTGCGACAGCCACTCGAAGGCGGCGTGCACGCCGAGGTCGGCCTCCTTGCTGAGCGCGGCGTCGTAGGCCAGGTTGGTCACGGTCAGCGTGGTCGAGGTGCTGGCGCGCAGCAGGTAGATGCTGGTCACCAGCATCACCGTCAGCATGATCAGGATCACCGGCAAGGCGACGCCGCGCTGGCGCGGCAACAACGGCAGAGGCGACGATGGGCGGCGCGGCATCACGGCCTCCATTGCGCGTTGCGCACCGGAACCACGGTTTCAAACACCCGGTAGCGATAGCACTGCCAGGCGACCGGATCGCCGGCCACGGCGACATTGACGCTGACCGGCACCGCCGCCGCCCCGCCCACCGCCGTGTTGAACACCACCGGCTGGGCGTTAGCCGTGTGGCAATGGCCATCGCTGCCCGGCCGCTCGGGATGCTTGCTGCGCGCCACCACCGCCAGCCGCAGCGCCACCACGCGCTGGAAGTCGCCGGGACCGGCCACGGTAAGGTCGCCGTCGGCGTCGATCATGGTGTTGCTCCACTGGGTCAGTTGCACGCCATTACCGTCCGGCGCCGGCAGCGGGTTGTAGACGGCGAAGGTGCGCGTGTCCAGCCCGTACTGGGCCTTGATCGAGACGATGTTGTCGGTCACCGCCACGCCCTGCGCGCCGGCGCCGGCCAGGTCGGTGGCGCGCAGCAGCAGGTTGCCGCCGGCCACCGACCACGTATGGAAGGACAGCCGCGCCGCCGGCCCAAGATTGAAGATGCGGCCGCCGCCCTGGGCGTAGCCGTTGGCGATGCCGCCAGCGGGGCCGAAGCGGAAGCTATTGCCGCTGCCCAGGGTGAGCGTGTCGTTGTTAGGCGCGGGCAAGGCGCCGCTCATCTGCACGATCGAGCAGGACGGATTGGCGGCGGTGGCCGGTTCCGGTACCACCAGCAGCACGTCGCCAGCGGCGAAGCCGAACGGCGACAGCGTGGTGGTCGGCAAGACGGCGGCGCCAGCGGCGATGGCGCCGTTGGTGCGCAGCGAACCGACGGCGGCGGCGGATTTGCCGGCGTACAGCGAAATCACGTCCGGCCCGCTGCCGCCGGGCTGGATCACGGCGGCCGCCAGCGGCGTGCGGGTGACGCCGCCGACGCTGATCTGCGCCAGCGCGTAGCCGCCGGTGTCGCTGAAGCTGGTCTGGCAGCCGGCCGCCAGCGGGTCGTTGATGCCCCAGCCGGCTTGCGCGGCGTCGTTGCTGATCGAGTACAGCGCCAGCATGCCGTTTTGCATCGAATCGGAGCCACCGACCGCGCCATCCTTGCTCTTTTCGCCGCCGATGACCAGCCGCGTGGCGAACAGGATGGCCAGCATGCCGATCACCACGCTGACCATCAGCTCCACCAGCGAGAAGCCGGCCACGCGGCGCACAACGGAGAGGCGGCGCATGTCAGGATCCTATGTAAGCGGTGAGCTGTTGGCGGATTTCCGCCGCGCCCGCCTTGCGAGTCCAGCGGATGCTGATGTCGACCTGGCTGCGGCGCGCCTGCGGCGTGACCACCACCGAGATGACGGCGCCGGGGATCGCAGCCGTGGTCTCGCGTACCCAGGGGCCGATGGTGGCGTTCGGCGTGGCGCCCTCGGCCAGCGCGTAGTTGGCCACATTGGCGGCATCGGTGCTGATGGTGCCGACCAGCTTTTCGCAGGCCAGCGTGGCCTCGGCGCGCTGGCCTGCGTCCGACAGCGCCGCGTAGGCGCGCGCCTGCATGCCGATTGCGCCCAGCAGGCCGATGCCAAGGATCACCAGCGCGATCATCACCTCCAGCAAGGCAATGCCGCGTTGCTTGTCGCTGTGCCGGCGGCGCGTCATGGCGGACACGCCCGCGAATCGCCGGCCGCCTTGGTCGGGTCGCACTTGGTTGGCATGCCGGCCAGCGACACCGCCAGCGCGCTGGCCGGCACGTCGTGCGCGTAGGCGCTGGACGGATCGAGCCGCAGCTGCGTCAGGCGGTTGTCGACGGTGGTGTCGACCCAGCCGAGCGGCGTGTAGTAGACGCTGGTCGCGCCCTCCGGCGTGATGCTGGGTTGCAGCACGTCGGTGCCTGGCAAGGCGCTGGCGGCGCGCAACACCGAGCGGAAGCCGGCCGCGCCCTGCGGGTCGTTGGCGGCGGCGGCGTCCGGCGTGGACCAGCCGGCGCTGTTGTCGTCGCACGGCGTGCCGGGGCGCGGGAAGCAGATGTCGACCTGCCAGTCCATCTGCCCGGTGCCGGGATTGACGGTCAGCGAGATGCGGCTGGCGCTGTTATGGCTGACGGCCTCGCGCCGCGCCATGCTGAAACCCTCCATGTAAAACTCGCTGGCCGAGCGCGCGCGCGAAGCCAGCAGCCAGGCGCTCATATTGGGAATGGCGATGGCCAGCAACACGCCCATGACGACGATGGCCACCATCATCTCGATCAGCGTGAAGCCGCGCTGCCACCTCAGTTGGACGAACATTGCCCACCCTTGCGGTCGACCCAGCAACTGCTGTTGGTGCCCCACGGACTGGCGGTGGTGGCGCGCCGGCCATTCTGGTCGAGCGTGTAGACGAAGCCGCTCATCTTGCCGATGCCGGTGGCGGTCAGCGTGTAGGTCGAGGCGCTGGCGTTGCTCAGCGCGTAAGTGAAGTTGGCGGTGGCGGCCGGGAAGCCGGTGGCGGTGTCGAAGTTGGCGTAGCTGCGGCTGTTGGGCCAGAACTGCTCGGCGGCCGGCTGCGCCGCGCCCAGCGCGGTGAAGGCCTCGGTCAGGCGGCTGCGGGTGACGTAGTCGCCATACATCGGCAAGGCCACCGCCGTCAGAATGCCGATGATGGCGATGGTCACCAGCAATTCGATCAGGGTAAAGCCGGCGCGCGCGCGTTTCATGATGTCCCCGCTTGAAATATTTCCACGTGGAGACAGTATAACGCCGACGGCTGACATTTCCCTGTGGAAATCCTGACAAACCGCTGACAAGCGCACAAACTTAGCGGAATTTCACGCTGAACAGCGCCCCCTGGCCGCCCGGCGGGTCGGAAATGCTCAGGCTGGCGCCATGGACGGTGGCGATATCGCGCACAATGGCCAGGCCCAGGCCGCTGCCCTCGGTCTTGTCGTCCAGCCGGACGTAGCGGTGGAACACCTGCTCGCGCCGCGCCGGCGGAATGCCCGGGCCGTTATCCTCCACCGTCAGCAGGCCGGGGCGGACGGTCACGGTCACCGCGCCCTGCGGCGGCGTGTAGCGGATGGCGTTGTCGATCAGGTTGTCGATCAGGTCGCGCAGCAGGAAACGGTCGCCGCGGATGACGGCCGGCGCCAGGTCGAAGCCGATGTCGATGTCCTTGCGCGCCGCCTGGTCGACAAAGGACTGCACGGCGTCGGCCACCAGCGCATCCAGCGCCAGCGGCTCCAGCCGGGTCTTTTCGAAATGCCGCGGCGCGGCGCGGGCCAGCGCCAGCAACTGGTTGGTCTGGCGTATCATGCGCTCGGTGGCGGACAGCATCAGGCCGACCGGGCGTGCGGTCTCGGTGCCGGCGTGGCGCACGCCCAGCCATTCGAGCTGCGTCTTCAGCCCGGCCAGCGGGGTGCGCAACTGGTGCGCCACGTCGGCCAGGAACGCCTGCCGCGCCTGCGCGCCCTCGCCCACCTTGGCCAGCAGCTCATTCAAGGCCGCCACCACCGGCTCCAGTTCATACGGCACCTGGTCGGCCGCGATTGGCGCCAGGTCGTCGCCCTCGCGCGCGTTCAGCTCGGCCCGCAGGCGGTTCAGCGGCCGCAGCCCGTTGCTGACGGAGAACCACACCAGCGCGACGCAGGCCAGCCCGAACACCATTTCCAGCAGCACCAGCGTGCGCAGCACCGCTTCGCGCAAGGGCGGCGGCGCCAGCATGTAGGCCAGCGCGCCGGCCAGCAGATTCATCAGCAGCACCGGCGGGATCACCCAGCACAGCAGGCGCAGGCGGATGCTGCTCATGCGGCCGGCTCCAGCATGTAGCCAAAGCCGCGGATGGTGCGGATCGACACGCCGGCGTCGGCGATCTTCAGGCGCAGGCGCGAGACATACACTTCCACCGCGTTCAGCGTCAGGTCGTCGCCCCAAGGCAGGATGGCGTCGATGATCTGCTGCTTGGACACCACGCGCGCCGCGTGCTGCAACAAATACTCCAGCACCGCCCATTCGCGCACCGACAGTTCGATGACCTTGTCGCCGACGCGCGCGCGCTTGGCGGCCAGGTCCAGCGCCAGGTCGCCCAGCGCCAGCGTGGCCGGCTTGGGCGTGTTGCGCCGCGCCAGCGCCTTCACGCGCGCCACCAGCTCGGCGGTGGCGAAGGGCTTGACCAGGTAGTCGTCGGCGCCCTGCTCCAGGCCGCGCACGCGGTCCTCGATGGCGTCGCGCGCGGTCAGCAGCAGCACCGGCACGGCGCTGCCGCGCGCGCGCAAGCGGCGCACCACCTCGAAACCGTCGATGCCGGGCAGGCCGATGTCCAGCACGACGACCTCGGCGCCGACCGCGCGCTGCAGCAGTTGGTCCGCCTGGGCGCCGTTGCCGACCACCTCCACCGCCATGCCGTGGCCGCCCAGCACGCGGCTGAGGCCGTCCGCCAACACGGTGTCGTCTTCCACCACCAATACATGCATATTCGTGCGCCGTCTGTTCGGGATGTGTGCCATTATGCCGCTGCCTCTCCGATAAAGACAGGGTCCACTGTAGGACCAGGACTACAAATGGGCATGGCCCATGCTTACATTTGTGCGTCCGCTGATCTTATGTTCGATAATTAACATTCCTCATAAAGTTACACCCAACACGTAACTAGCTTGTGAGGAACACCATGAACAACACCCAAGTCCACGCCACCGCCCGCACCGCCCGCGCCCTGCCGCTGGCGGCCAAGCCGATCAAGGTGACGTCCCGGCCTGTGGTCACCTACAGCGGCGCCCAGCAGAACGAGCTGCTGGCGGCCTTGCCGCGCGAGGTGCTGGAATCCTTGTTTGAACACCTGGAACTGGTGCAACTGCCATTTGGCAAAGAGTTGTTCGAGTTCGGCAACGCCATGGAGTATGTGCACTTCCCCACCACCGCCATCGTCTCGCTGCTGTACGTCATGGAAGACGGCGCCACCACCGAGATCGCCGTGGTAGGACATGAGGGCGTGGTCGGCGTGTCACTGTTCGAAGGCGAGCGCGCCATGTGCAGCGCCGTGGTGCAGGCGGCCGGCTACGGCTACCGCATGAAGGCCGAGCACCTGCGCGCCGCGTTTGCCAAGGGCGGCGCGCTGCCGGCCCTGCTGATGCGCTACAACACCGCGCTGTTCGCGCAGATGGCGCAAAACGCCGTCGGCGGCCGCCACAGCTCGATCGAACAGAAGCTGTGCCGCTGGCTGCTCGACCGTCTCGACCGTTCGCCATCGAACTCGCTGAAGGTCACGCAAGAAATGATTTCCAATATGCTGGGCGTGCGCCGCGAAAGCATCACCGCCGCCGCCGGCAAGCTGCAGGACGAAGGCCTGATCACCTACCGCCGCGGCAATATCACTGTACTTGATCGCTCAGGCTTGGAGGCGTATGCGGGCGAGTGCTATAAGGTGGCGAAGTCGGAGTTTGACCGTCTGCGCTCGGATGTAGCGCGCTGCTGATCACCTCGGTAATCGCCGGCGGCAGGATGGTCGGCGTGGTGCCGCCGGGAGCGCGCCGCTCATGCGTGGGCGGCGCGGACGGCGGCGCGGCGGGGTTGTCGTCGCGGCTGCGCAGCGGTATCGCCACTTCAATGCAGGTTCCGGTATCGTTGCGTCCGCGACGGATATTCATCACCCCACCCAGTTGCAAGGCGCGCTCGCGCATGCCCAGCAGGCCGTGCGACATCGGCTTGATGATGGTGTCCGGCGCGATGCCGATGCCGTCGTCGATAATCCGCAACATCAGCCCCTCCTGCGTGCGGTTCAGCGTGACCGTCACGCGCGTGGCCTTGGCGTACTTGCGGATATTGGTCAGCGATTCCTGCACGATGCGGAACAAGGCGATCGACAGGTCGCCGGAATGGCGGCTCAGGCCCTCGATCTCGGCTGCCACATTGCAGTCGCAGCGCACCTGCGACAGGCGGCTGAATTCCTGGCAATAGCTTTCGATGGCCGCGCACAGGCCCAGGTTGTCCAGCAGGCTCGGCCGCAGATTCTCGACGATGCGGCGCTTCATCTCCACCGTTTCCACCAGCGTGCCGCGGGCGCGTTTGAGTTGCTCGGCCAGTTCCGGGTGGCTCTGGCGCAGTTGCTGCGTGACGGCGGCGATGTCCATGCTGATCGAGGTCAGGTTGGCGCCCAGCTCGTCGTGCAGCTCGCGCGACAGCCGCACCTTTTCCTCCTCGCTGATGCTGATCAGGCGGCGCGACAGCACCGACAGCTGCTCGGTACGCTGCTGCACCGTCGATTCCAGGTTCTCGTTGGCGCTTTGCAGCGCGTGCTCGACCGCCGCGCGGTGCGCAAAGCTGCGCCGCACCAGCTGGTAGAACAGCACCAGCACGAAGATCGCCAGCGCGTTGATGCTGACGCCCAGCCACACGGCCTTCTGGTACTCCTGGTAGAACACGGCGCTGCGCGCGTTCAGCGTTTCGTTCTGCTCCTGCTCCATGATGACCACCAGCAGGCGGATTTCGTCCATGGAAGCGCGGTCGTCGCTGAGGCGGGCGATCTTGACGATTTCCTGCAACCCGCCGTCGCGGTACACGTCCAGCGCCTGGCTCATGATGCTGAGGCGGCGCCGCACCAGCGTGTGCAGCTGGGCCAGGTTTTTCAGTTGCGACGGATTGTCGGCCAACAGCTTTTCCAGCTCCTTGAACTCGGCCTCGCTGTCGGCCAGCGCGGTGCGCGTCGGGCCAAGATAGGCATCGCGGTCGGACAGGAAATAGCTGCGCATGCTGCTTTCGGCGTCCAGCACCAGCACATTCAGGTATTGCAGGCGGTCGGCCACGCGCGCGGTCTGGCTCAGCAGGACTTGCGCGCCGCGCAGCGCCTGTAGGTTGTGAAACAGGCTGAAACCGTTGACGATGAGCAGCAGCGCGCAAGTCACGCACAAGAGAGTCTTGTACAGCGGCAAGCGGTGATGCGGCGCTGTTTCGACGGTGAAGTACATCCGTTTCCTTCGCAATTGGGGCCCGGCGAGACTACGCCGAGCTTGCCAATTATAGACTGGAAGAAAAATTGATGCGTCTGTACGCACTCCAACAGTGCGCAACAGAAATTAATCCAGAAGATTGTTTTTCATGGCGTAGTACGTCAGGTCCGAATTGGACTGCATGCCCATCTTTTCCATGATGCGCGTGCGGTAGGTGCTGACGGTCTTGATGCTCAGCGACAGCGCCACGCCGATGTCCGACACGGTGGCGCCGCGCGCCAGCCGCAGGAACACCTGGAACTCGCGGTCCGACAGCTCGGTGTGCGGCGCCTTGTTCGGGTCGCGGTCGAAGCTCTGCGCCAGCAATTCGCCCACCTGCGAGCTGACGTAGCGGCGCCCTTGGTAGACGGTGCGCACGGCGGTGATCAACTCGTCCGCCTCGCATTCCTTGTTCAGATAGCCGTTGGCGCCCATCTTGAACAGGTTGAGGGCGTACTGCTGCGCCGGATAGCCCGACAGGATCAGCACCGGCAGATCGGGCTGGCCCTGGCGGATGGTGCGCAAGGTGTCGATACCGCTCTGGTCCGGCATGGCGATATCGAGCAACAGCACATCGCAAATTTCTCGGCGGGCGATATCCAGCGCTTCGCGCCCGGTACCGGCTTCCGCCACCACCTCGAAATCATCCGAGGAAGAAAAAATCTGTTTAAAGCCTGCTCTTACAATTTGATGGTCGTCACAAATGGCAACGCGTATCATTGTTTCCTCTCGTCGTGCCCGTTCATAGGTCGGGCTATCCGCCACCGTGCATCAGCGTCGCTGATAATCGAATAATGTTGAAAGTATAGCAGCAATCGTCACGCCAGCCCCGCTTTGCGCCAGCAGTGCGCGGGTCCGTTCAGCCTTGTTTAAGCAAGTCCAGGATGGCCAGCAATTCGCTGCGTATCAAGTCGCGGTCCAGCGGCGGAACAACGGCCGACGGATGCACGCCGTTGACCGCTTCCGCATCATACTCCGCCGCCGCCTTGTCGTAGGCACGGCTGTCGAGTTTATTACGCGCGCCGCTGATGGTGAAGCCCTGCTCGTACAACAGCTCGCGGATGCGGCGTATCAGCAGCACCTCGTGGTGCTGGTAATAACGGCGGTTGCCGCGCCGCTTGACCGGTTTGAGCTGGGTGAATTCCTGCTCCCAATAGCGCAGCACGTGCGGCTTGACGCCGCACAGCTCGCTGACTTCGCCGATGGTGAAGTAGCGCTTGGCCGGGATCGGCGGCAGCACGACCAGTTCCGACTTGGCAAGGCGATCGTTCATTGCAACTCAGCTCCGGCTCAGGCGGCGCGCGCCATCGGATTGCTCTCTTCCACCATGCCCTTGAGTTTCTGGCTGGCGTGGAAGGTCACGACGCGGCGCGCCGTGATCGGGATCTCTTCACCGGTCTTGGGGTTGCGGCCCGGCCGCTGCGGCTTGTCGCGCAGCTGGAAGTTGCCGAAACCGGAGAGTTTGACGGCCTCGCCGCGCTCCAGCGCATTGCGGATCTCGTCAAAGAAGGTCTCCACCATGTCCTTGGCCTCGCGCTTGTTCAGGCCGACCTGCTCGAACAACAGTTCGGCCAGTTCCGCCTTGGTCAGCGTGGGCAAATCTTTTTCCGCATCCTGGCGCACTTTGGCAACCTGCATGGCCCGGTGCAAATCGGCAGCCAATGCGGATTGGAGTACGGCGGAATCAACGTCGTTGTTATTAATTTTCCAGCCCTGCCTTATAGTAAAAATGAACAAGTCCGGCATGGCCGGACTCCGGTAACAACGTCATTCCGGCCGCCGGAACGACGCCGGGCGCCTCAAGAACGCAGACGCGCAGCGTGTTTCTGCCTGGCGGCGTCGCCGGCGGCGGCCATGACGGCTTCCACCACATCGTCCTGCAGCGTGTTTTGAGTATCTTGCAAGCTAAAGCGGAAAGCAAGCGATTTTTCGTCAGCCTCCAAACCTTTACCACGATATTCATCAAACAAAACAATAGCTTGCACAATTTTTCCTTGTGGCAACTCTTGCACGGCAGCATTAAATGCATCCAGCAGATCCTGCGCCGGGACCGCCTGCTTGACGACCACCGCCAGGTCACGGGTGGCGCCCGGGAACTTGGAGATCTCATCATACTTTGGCACCGGTCGTTGCTGCAAGGCAATCGCATCCAGTTCGAACACGATCGGCGCGTGCGGCAACTCGTATTTCTGCAGCCAGCGCGGATGCAGCTCGCCGATGAAGCCGATGACCTTGCCATCCAGCAGCACGTGCGCCGCGCGGCCGGGGTGCAGCGCCGGGTGCTCCGCCTTGACGAAGCGCAGTTGCAGCGGCGCGAACAAGTGCTCCAGGTCGGCCTTGACGTCGAAGAAATCGACCGCGCGGGTGTCCAGGCCCCATTGCTCGTCGGCCACCGGGCCGTAGGCGATGCCGGCCACGCGTTTCGGCTGGTGGTAGCCGGCCACGGTCAGCGGGCCGTCGGCCACGCTGGCGTCGCGCTGGTAGATGGCGCCGATTTCGAAGGCGCGCACGCGGCTGGCCTTGCGGTTCAGGTTGTAGCGGACGTTGGCCACCAGGCTGCCCACCAGCGTCGAACGCATCACGCTCAGCTGGCTGGCGATCGGGTTCTGCAGCTTGATCGGGTTGTCGTTGCCGGCGAAATCCTGCTCCCAGGCGGCTTCCACGAAGCTCATGTTGACCACTTCCTGGTAACCGAGGTCGGCCAGCTGGTGGCGCACGGCGAACAGCGAACGGGTGTTTTCCGGCGCGATGATCATGGTGTTGGCCGCCACCGGCGCCACGGTCGGAATGTTCTCAAAGCCGTAGACGCGCGCCACTTCCTCGATCAGGTCTTCCTCGATTTCGATGTCGAAGCGGTACGACGGCGCGGTCACCGAGAACACGCCATTCTCCAGCGTGAACGGCAGCGCCAGGCGGGTGAAGATATCGGCGATGACTTGATCGTCCAGCGCCACGCCGATGACCTTTTGCGCGCGCGCGGTGCGCATCTGCACGGGAGCGCGCTGCGGCACGTTGACGATCTGGTCGTCGATCGGGCCGACCCTGGTGTGGGCGGTGCCGCAGATCTCGATCAGCAGCGCGGTGATGCGCTCGATGTGCTCGACGGTGGTGGCGTAGTCGACGCCCCGCTCGAAGCGGTGCGCCGCGTCGGTCGAGAAGTTGTACTTGCGGGCGCGGCCCTGGATGGCGTTCGGCCACCAGAACGCGGCTTCCAGGTAGATGTTTTCGGTGTCCAGCGAGACGGCGGTGGCGTCGCCGCCCATGATGCCGGCCAGCGATTCGATTTCCTGGTCGTCGGCGATCACACCCACCCACTCGTCCACCGCCACGGTGTTACCATTCAGCAGCTTCAGCGATTCGCCCTGGCGGCCCCAGCGCACGTCCAGCCCGCCGTGGATCTTGTCCAGGTCGAACACGTGGGTCGGACGGCCCAGTTCCAGCATCACGTAGTTGGAGATGTCCACCAGCGCCGACACCGAACGCTGGCCGCTGCGCTCCAGGCGCTGCTTCATCCAGTCCGGCGTGGCGGCCTTGGCGTTCAGGCCGCGGATCACGCGGCCCGAGAAACGGCCGCACAGGTCCGGCGCCGAGATTTTCACCGGCAGCTTTTCGTCCAGGTTGACCGCGACCGGACGGCAGGTCGGCGCGTTCAGCGCCACGCCGGTCAGCGCCGACACTTCGCGCGCCACACCCAGCACCGACAGGCAGTCCGCCTTGTTCGGGGTCAGCTTGATGGTGAATTTGAGGTCGTTCAACGCGTAGTAGTCGCGGAAGTTCTTGCCGATCGGCGCGTCGTCCGGCAGCTCCAGCAGGCCGCTGCCCTCTTCCGACAGTTTCAGTTCCTTGGCCGAGCACAGCATGCCCTGCGACTCGACGCCGCGCAGCTGGCCCACCTTGATGTGGAACGGCTTGCCGTCGGCGCCCGGCGGCAGCACGGCGCCGGCCATCGCGCACACGACTTTCAGGCCCGGGCGCACGTTCGGCGCGCCGCAGACGATGTTCAGCAGCGTGCCGGTGCCGACGTCGACCTGGCAGACGTTCAGGCGGTCGGCGTTCGGGTGCTTCATCATTTCGCGCACGTGACCCACGACCACGTTGGAGAACGGCGGCGCCACCGGTTCCACTTCTTCCACTTCCAGCCCGGACATCGTCAACAGATGGGCCAGTTCGTCCGAAGTCATCTTCGGATCGACCATGGTACGCAGCCAATTTTCAGAGAATTGCATAATCAAACCTTTTGTATGTGCCGTCGTACCGGCGCAGGCCGGTACCCATGGAACGCATGCTCAGCATGGGTCCCGGCGTTCGCCGGGACGACAGTGGCCGTGTTAGTTGAACTGCTTCAGGAAACGCAAATCGCCTTCATAGAACAGGCGCAGGTCGTTGATCCCGTAGCGCAGCATGGTCAGGCGCTCCAGGCCGGAGCCGAACGCGAAACCGATGTACTTTTCCGGGTCCAGGCCGAAGTTGCGCACCACCGACGGGTGCACCTGGCCCGAGCCGGACACTTCCAGCCAGCGGCCCTTCAGCGGCCCGGAGCCGAACGCGATGTCGATCTCGGCCGACGGTTCGGTGAACGGGAAGTACGACGGACGGAAGCGCACCTGCAGGTCGTCGGTCTCGAAGAAGGCCTTGACGAAGTTCAGGTACACGCCCTTGAGGTCGGCGAAGCTGATGTTCTCGGCGATCCACAGGCCTTCGACCTGGTGGAACATCGGCGAGTGGGTGGCGTCGCTGTCGACGCGGTAGGTGCGGCCCGGCGCGATCACCTTGATCGGCGGCGTGTGGCTGCGCGCGTAACGGACCTGCATCGGCGAGGTGTGGGTGCGCAGCAGCAGCGGCTTGCCCTGGCTGTCGTTGCCTTCGATGTAGAAGGTGTCCTGCATCGAACGGGCCGGATGATTTTCCGGGCTGTTGAGCGCGGTGAAGTTGGTCCAGTCGGTCTCGATTTCCGGGCCGTCGGCCACGTCGAAACCAATGGAGCGGAAGATTTCTTCCACACGTTCCCAGGTGCGCATCACTGGATGGATGCCACCGCCGGCGCGGCCGCGGCCTGGCAAGGTGACATCGATCGCTTCGGCGTTCAGGCGGGCTTGCAGCTGGGCTTCGGCCAGCGCGTCACGGCGCGCGGTCAGCGCGGCTTCGATCTGCTGCTTGGCGGCGTTGATCAGCGCGCCCTGGGCCTTCTTGGCGTCCGGGTCGAGCTTGCCCAGACCCTTCATCAATTCGGTGATCTGGCCGGTCTTGCCCAGGTATTTGGCTTTGGCGTTTTCCAGTGCGGCGGCGTCATCTTTGGCCGCGTCGAAGTCCTGCACTGCGGAGGCGACGAGTTGTTCCAGGGAGTCCATGCGTTTTTCTTATCCTTGAATCAAAAACGGGGCACAGGTGTGACCCTTGCCCCGTTCTCTTGCGTAAATCAGCGCTTAGAAATTAAGCAGCGATTTTAGCTTTAACGACGTTGACAATCGCAGCGAACGCTGGTTTGTCCATCACAGCCATATCGGCCAGAACCTTACGGTCCAGCTCGATCGAAGCTTTCTTCAGACCGTTCATGAAGGCGCTGTAGGTCACGCCATGCTCACGGGAAGCGGCGTTGATACGAGCGATCCACAGACGACGGAAGACGCGCTTCTTGTTACGACGGTCGCGGTAGGCGTACTGGCCAGCGCGCATCACTGCTTGCTTGGCAATACGGTATACCTTGCTGCGACGGCCGCGATAGCCTTTGGCCAGGTTCAGTACTTTTTTGTGACGGGCACGCGCAGTAACCCCACGTTTTACTCGAGGCATAGTAGCTCCTTAAATGAGTGTGAGATTAAGCGGATGGCATCATTGCGTAGACGCGCTGGACGTCGGTCGCATCGATGTTACGGGTGCCGCGCAGTTGACGCTTGTTCTTGGTCGTCTTCTTGGTCAGGATGTGGCGCTTGAAAGCCATACCCGATTTAACGGTACCACCTGGACGCACGCGAAAACGCTTTTTCGCGGAGCTCTTGGTTTTCATTTTTGGCATAGATGTTCTGCCCTCTCGGACAGCTCCTATTAAACAGGATTACAGGTGGTGGCCCACTGCCACGCTTAGATGCCTGCTCTCACTTGTTTTTGCAGCGGATGCGAGTCCACTACATTTACTACAGCCGACGATTATATATCAGCTTTCACCCCAAAGCAACAAAGGGTCAGACCCCGTACGGGGTCTGACCCTACAATCGCGGCAGCACACCCGTTGGGGCGGCCGTGGGTTACTTCTTTTTCTTCGGCGCCAGCACCATGATCATCTGACGGCCTTCCATTTTCGGGAACTGCTCGACCTGGCCATGCGGCTCCAGGTCGGCCTTCAGACGTTCCAGCATACGGAAACCAATATCCTGGTGCGCCATCTCGCGGCCGCGGAAGCGCAGGGTGATCTTGGTTTTGTCACCGTCTTCCAGGAACTTGATCAGGTTACGCAGCTTGATATTGTAGTCGCCGTCATCGGTACCCGGACGGAATTTGACTTCCTTCACGGAGATGACTTTTTGCTTCAATTTCGCTTCGTGAGCCTTTTTCTGCTCCGAATACTTGAATTTGCCGTAGTCCATCAAACGGCAGACCGGCGGGTTCGCGTTAGGCGCGATTTCCACCAGGTCGACGTTTGCCTCTTCCGCGAGGCGGAAGGCTTCGGCCAAAGTCACGATACCGAGCGGCTCGTTATCGACCCCAGTTAAACGCATTTCAGGGGCAGTGATTTCGCCATTGATGCGATGCGACTTGTCAGTAGCTATGGTGATTCCTTTTAAAATCTAATGAAATGCCAGTGCGCTCAGGCCTTGGTGGCGACGTCTTGCTGAAGTCGCTCTATCAGGGCATCGACGGACATGACGCCCAGATCGACATTGCCCCGTGCCCGCACGGCGACGGTGTTGGCATCCCGCTCCTTGTCGCCCACCACGAGGATGTACGGCAGTTTTTGGACGGAATGTTCACGTATTTTATAGTTTATTTTCTCGTTGCGCAAATCGGTCTGTACGCGGAACCCGCTGCGACGCAGCTTTTCAGCCACTTGGGAGACATATTCGGCCTGCGCATCGGAGATGTTGAGCACCGAAACCTGCACCGGCGCCAGCCACGCCGGCAGCGCGCCCGCATAGTTTTCGATCAGGATGCCGATGAAACGCTCCATCGAACCGACGATCGCGCGGTGCAGCATGACCGGCACCTGGCGGGTGTTGTCGGCCGCCACGTACTCGGCGCCCAGGCGCTCCGGCATGAAGAAGTCGACCTGCATGGTGCCGACCTGCCATGGGCGGCCCAGCGAATCCTTCAGGTGGTACTCGATCTTCGGACCGTAGAACGCGCCCTCGCCCGGCAGCTCGGTCCAGGTCACGCCGCAGGCGCGCAGGCCGGCCCGCAGCGCCTCTTCGGCCTCGTCCCAGATGGTGTCCGAGCCGATGCGGTTGTCCGGACGCAGCGCCAGCTTGACCTCGATGTTATGAAAATGGAAATCCGAATACACTTCCATCGCTTGCGTGTGGAAAGCCACCACTTCCGGCTGGATCTGCTCGTGGGTGCAGAAGATGTGGCCATCGTCCTGGGTGAAGCCGCGCACGCGCATGATGCCGTGCAGCGCGCCCGACGGCTCGTTGCGGTGGCACTGGCCGAACTCGCCGTAGCGCAGCGGCAGGTCGCGGTACGAACGCATGTTGCTGTTGAAGATCTGCACGTGACCCGGGCAGTTCATCGGCTTCAGCGCGTACGAGCGGTTTTCCGATTCGGTGACGAACATGTTTTCGCGGTAGTTGTCCCAGTGGCCGGTCTTGCCCCACAGGCTGGCGTCCAGGATCTGCGGCGCCTTGACTTCCTGGTAGCCGTTGACTTGGTACTTGTTGCGCATGTACTGCTCCACCTGCTGCCAGATGGTCCAGCCCTTCGGATGCCAGAACACCAGGCCCGGCGCCTCGTCCTGGAAGTGGAAGAAGTCCAGCTGCTTGCCCAGCTTGCGGTGGTCGCGCTTCTCCGCCTCTTCCAGCATGTGCAGGTACTGCTCCTGGTCTTCCTTTTTCGCCCAGGCGGTGCCGTAGACCCGCTGCAGCATCTCGTTCTTGCTGTCGCCGCGCCAGTAGGCGCCAGCCAGCTTCATCAGCTTGAAGACTTTCAGCTTACCGGTCGATGGCACGTGCGGACCGCGGCACAGGTCGGTGAAGTTGCCCTCGCTGTACAGCGACACGTCCTCGCCTGCCGGAATCGAAGCGATGATTTCCGCCTTGTAGTCTTCGCCGATGGATTTGAAGTAGGCAACCGCCTCGTCGCGCGGCAGCACCTTGCGGGTGACCGGCTCGTCCTTCTTGGCCAGCTCGGTCATTTTCTTTTCGATGGCGACCAGGTCGTCCGGCGTGAACGGGCGCTTGTAGGAGAAGTCGTAGTAGAAACCGTTGTCGATGACCGGGCCGATGGTCACTTGCGCGTCCGGGAACAATTCCTTGACGGCGTAGGCCAGCAAGTGCGCGGTCGAGTGACGGATCACATCCAGGCCTTCTGGATCCTTGTCGGTGACGATGGCCAGATCGACGTTCTTGTCGATCAGGTAGGACGTATCGACGACTTTACCGTCGACCTTGCCAGCCAGCGCGGCCTTGCCGAGGCTGGTGGCGATGCTGGACGCCACTTGAGCAACGGTGACTGGACCGTCGAATTCACGGGCGGAACCATCAGGAAGGCGAACTGAAATCATGGTGATCTCCAATGCCGGCGCGCGGGCCGGTGTTTAAAAAATGCAGACGAAAAAAAACGCGGGCTAGCCGCGTTTTTCTCTTTTCTTCAAGCAAAAGAATCCCGTTGACTAGCGTCACTCCCAAAGCTTGGTAGTAGTTCGCGGTGTCATAACCGTGATTGCCTTTCTCGCTCTTACATATACTGGTGGGCGGTGAGGAATTCGAATCCCCGACCCCTTGGATGTCGACCAAGTATTCTAACCAGCTGAACTAACCGCCCGTTGAC
The DNA here is from genome assembly GCF_013408245.1 of Duganella sp. 1224. Classification (GTDB taxonomy): domain Bacteria; phylum Pseudomonadota; class Gammaproteobacteria; order Burkholderiales; family Burkholderiaceae_D; genus Rugamonas. The sequence goes on along the minus strand of NZ_JACBYS010000001.1, from coordinate 1,075,525 downwards.
CTGCTCAATTGTACTGCTTTACTACGAATTCTGGTGGGCGGTGAGGAATTCGAATCCCCGACCCCTTGGATGTCGACCAAGTATTCTAACCAGCTGAACTAACCGCCCGAAGACCAGCATTATAGAGAGCGATCGGAAGAAAAACAAGGGTAATCATCGGAAACATTTCTATTTCTCCTATGAAGACATCAAACCATGGCCGGGCGGACATACATTACACTATTGCTATTCCCATTCGACAAGCCGTCCATGCAAGCACACACCTCGCCCTCGCCGTCCGCCCATCTGCACGAACACCGCGCCGGCGACGCCCGCTATAAACACTACACCGTGCAGCGCAGCCAGTCGGTGCTGGCGTGGTCGCTGCTGCTGACGCTGGGCTTCGCCGTGGTGGAAGTGGTGACCGGCTTCATGTCCAATTCGCTGGCGCTGATTTCCGACGCCGGCCACATGGTCACCGACGCCGCCGCGCTCGGCCTGGCGCTGCTGGCGCAGGTCATCGCCAAGCGGCCGCCATCGGCGCGCCACTCGTTCGGCTTCGGCCGCGCCGAGGCGCTGGCGGCGTTCGTCAACAGCCTGGTACTGCTGTTGCTGGTCGGCTGGATCGGCTACGAGGCGCTGAGCCGCTTCTCGCGTCCGGAACAGGTACATGGCGCCACCGTGTTCATCGTCGCCGGCATCGGCCTGGCGGTGAACCTGGTGCTGGCCTGGCTGCTGTCGCGCGGCGATAGCAATATGAATACGCGGGCGGCGCTGGTCAACGTGCTGGGCGACCTGCTTGGCTCGGTGGCGGCGCTGGTATCGGGCGCGGTGATCTATTACACCGGCTGGATGCAGATCGACCCGTTGCTGTCGCTGTTCGTGGCGCTGCTGATACTGCGCTCGACTGTCGGCGTGCTGCGCGAGTCCTATCACTTCCTGATGGGCGGCGTGCCCGAGCAGATCGACTACATCAAGGTCGGCGCCGACCTGGAGCAGGTGGAAGGCGTGTGCTCGGTGCACGATCTGCACGTGTGGGATATGTCGCCGGGCGAACCGGCGCTGATAGGCCACGTCGAAATCACCGATCTGGCGCGCTGGCCGGACATCCTCCACCGCATCAAGGCCATGCTGCTGGAAAAGCACGGCATCGATCACACCACGCTGCAGGCGGAAGTCGCGCCGCAAGGCAAAGCCCCTTACTGATCGCCATGAAAAAACTTCTGTGCCTGCTGCTGCTGACCGCCCTGCCCGCGCTGGCGCAGCCACTGGAGGAGGTGCTGGCACGCTGGGATCGCGACCAACATCCCGACCTGCGCAGCGTGCTGGTGATGCGCGACGGCGTCATCGTCGCCGAGCGCTACTACAACGGCGAAACCGCCGACACGCTGCACGACATCCGCTCGGCCGGCAAAAGCATCACCGCCCTGCTGGTCGGCGCGGCCGCCGACCGTGGCAAACTCAGCCCGGACGGCCGCATCGACAGTTACTGGCCCGCCGCCAAAGGCACGGCGCTGCAAGGCGTCACGCTGGACCAGGTGCTGACCATGCGCTCCGGCCTGGCCGCCTTCGACGAGGACCCCGCCTCGCCCGGCAACGAGGACAAACTGGACGAGGCCGCCGATCCAATCGCCTTCGCGCTGGCGGTGCCGGCCGACGCCACGCCCGGCACCCGCTACCGCTACAACTCGCTGACCTCGTACGTGGCCGGCATCACCATCGAACAGGCGACCGGCATGGACCTGGAAGCGTTCGCGCGCGAAGCGCTGTTCGCGCCGCTCGGCATCACGCGCTGGCAATGGCTGCGTGACGCCGCCCATCATCCCAAGGGCCAGGGCAACTTGTTCCTGCGCACGCGCGACCTGGCCCGCATCGGCCAGATGGTGCTGGACCAGGGCATGTACCAGGGCCGCCGCGTGATCAGCGCCGCCTGGCTGCGAGCCGCGCTCGCGCCGCGCGTGGCCATTGGCGAGGTGGACCGCTACGCCGACCACTACGGCTATTTCTGGTACCAGAAGACATACGGCAACACCGTCGTGCATTTCGCCTCCGGCAACGGCGGCAACAAGATCTACGTGATTCCCGCCTCGCGGTCGGTGGTGGTGGTGACCTCCAGCGCCTATGGCAAGGGCTACGGCCAGCGCCGCTCCGCCGCCATCCTGCAAGCCATTCTCGACACGCCTCCATGAAACGACGCCACTTCCTGTGCGGCAGCGCCGCCACGCTACTGGGCGCCAGCGCCTTCGCCAACAACCCGGTCGCCGAAGCCTTCGCCGCCAGGCAGCCTTTCTACGGCCTCGTCATGCTGGCGCGGCGCGGGATGCCGGTGTCCGTACAAACCTTCGGGCTGTCGAACATTGAAGACGGCACGCCGGTGCGCGAGGACACGCGCTTTGCCGTCGGCTCCATCTCCAAGTGGCTGACCACCACCACCGTGCTCAAGTTGGTCGAAAGCGGCAAGCTGGACCTGGACGTCACCATCGGCAAGCTGCTGCCGTGGTATCGCGCAGACGGCGCCGACAAGGTAACGTTGCGGCACCTGCTATCCAACGCCAGCGGCATTCCCAACCAGTTTACGCCGGCGCTGAAAGCCGATCCGGAAGTACGCTTCCTGCCGCTGACCACGCGCCAGGCCATCGACCGCTTCTGTTCGGGCGAGCTGATCTTCCCACCCGGCAGCCGCTTCGACTACGTCTCGACCAACTGGTACATCGTCATCGGCATCATCGAAGCAGCGACCGGCATGCCCTACCAGCAAGCGATGCGCGCCATCACGCTTGATCCGCTGAACCTGTCGGCCACCAGCACCGACCGTGCCGGCGCGGCCGAAGCCTACGCCACCATCCAGCCGCCGGCGCGCAAGGTGGACGCGCACCAGCACTACATGGTGGCCTCCGGCGGCTACTACAGCAGCGCCACCGACCTCCTGAACGCCGCCCGCGCCGTCTTCAACGGCGGCTTCCTCAGTCCGCAATCGCTGCAAGCGATGACGCACATTGAAGTGCCGAGCGAAAACTACACGCTGGGCGGCCGCGTCAAAACGCTGGAGCGCAACGGCCAGCGCCACACCTACGCCTGGGAAACCGGCCGCACCGGCGGCTACCGCGCCGTCCTTGGCCACCGCCTCGACGGCGAAGAAACAGTCATCATCCTCAACAACACCGACCTGTCGCAAAAAACGATGGACGAGTTTGCGTATGACCTGCTGGGAGCGACGCTGCCGAAATGAGGCCGACCGCTATAATGCTGTCGCCTCACGAATGAACCACGCCATCTATGCAGAATTTTGAAAAACGCCGCGACCGATACAACGCTTTTGCGTCGTTCGAAAACCCATTGGTCAACCTGAGCTTCGAGCTGGAAGTGCCGGACTTCCGGCCTTACTGCAAAGCGCGCGGGCTGCCGAGCTTCCACTTCTTCTTGTACCACGTGCTGCATGCGATCAAGGGCATCGACAACTACATGTACCGTATCTACCAGGGCGAAGTGATCAAGATCGACGACTTCTGGGCCTCGTATACCGTGCTCAACCAGGACCACAACCTCAACTTCGCGCGCTTCGTGATGACCGACGACCTGAACGAGTTCATCGCCCGCAGCGTCGCTGCAGCCCAGCAAGCGGCAACCTCCACCAAGCTGATCAACACGGCCGAAGGCCTCAGCGAATACGAGCAGCGCCGCAACATCTACATCACCTGCATGCCGTGGCTAAAGCTGTCCGCGATCGAACACCCGATCTACGAGCACAAGACCTACGACATCCCCTCGTTGGCCTGGGGCCGCTACAGCGCCCCGCGCGACGACGGCAAGCTGACCATGACCATGGCCGTGCAAGCCCACCACGGCTTCGTCGACGGCTACCACGTCCACCTGCTGGCCCAAGCGATCGCCACCCGCATCGCCCAAACAATGGCATAAAAGACGGGGTCAGGTCCTCCATTTCTACACGGCCTCAACCGCAACGCGGTTGAGGCCGTGTAGAAATGGAGGACCTGACCCCGGAGTTACGGAGTTACAACTCGCGCAGGAACGCTTGCACCGCCGGCGAAGCGCGGCCGGCGCGAGAGCACACGAGGCCGAATTCGCGATAGAGCCGCGGCTGCAATTGCATCATCCGCAAGCCGCGCTGGTCCTGCGGCAAGGCTGATTCCGGTATCACAGACACGCCCAAGCCCTCGCGCACCAGCACCGCGGCACTGGCCAGATCACGGACCGTGACGCGAATATCGGCCAGCGTCACGCCGGCCTGCTGCGCCAGACGTTGCGCGTGGACATCGCAGCCGCCGGTGGCCAGCACAAACGGCTGGTCGGCCAGCTCCTGCCACGTCACGCCCTGTTCGCTGGAGCGGCGCCCGAGCGCATGCTGCGCCGGCAGCAGCGCCACCCATGCATCGCGGCCGATGATCACCGCCTCGCGTTGCGGCGCCGGATTCAGCACCACGCCCAGCTCGATCGTATCGGCCGCCAGCCACGCCTCCACCTCCTCATCCGTCCCCTCCAGCGCCACCACATCGATGCCGGGATGACGCCGCCTGAACGCCGCCAGCAGTCCCGGCAACACGGTGGCCAACACCGACGGAAATGTCGCCAGCCGGATGCGGCCGGCCTGCAGGCCGCGCGCCGCGTCGCCCAGCGCGCGGATCGCGTCGAATTCCGACAGCATGGTGCGCGCATGCCGCATTACCTGCTCGCCGAACGCCGTCAGGCTGACCTCCCGTTTCTCACGCACCAGCAGGGGTGCGCCCAGCGACGCTTCCATCTGCGCAATCGCCTGACTGGCAGCAGACTGCGACAAGCCGACCTGCTCCGCAGCGCGCGAGATATTGCGCAAGTCCGCCACTGCGGCCAGCAAGCGCCAATGGCCCAAATTCATCATTAGAAAAACTGATAGATAGTTTCTGAAGTATTCATTTTACAGCGGACCGGCGCGCTGGCTACAGTGACGGCTCACCATGAAAGGAAGCCACAATGAAGCTGTATTACGCACCGCAGACCTGCTCGCTGTCGCCGCTGATCGTCCTGCACGAGCTGGGCCTGCCGCATGCATTAATCAAGGTCGACAACCACACCAAGCGCACCGCTGACAACAGGGACTTTCGCACCATCAATCCGAAAGGCTACGTGGCGGCACTGGAACTGGACAATGGAGAAATTCTGACGGAAGGACCGGTCATCCTTCAATATCTGGCCGACCTGAAGCCGGAGGCAAGGCTGGCTCCGCCGCCCGGCAGCTGGCCGCGTGTACGGTTGCAGGAAATGCTGAACTTCATCACCAGCGAGATCCACGCCGGCATCACGCCGCTATTTAACAGCGACCTGCCCGAAGCCGCTCAGGCGATCGTCCGCGAGCGCCTGCTCCGCCGCGTGCCGATACTGGACACCACGCTGCAGCGGCAAGCATGGCTGGTGGGCGACAGCTACACCGTCGCCGATGCTTATCTGTACACCGTCCTGGGCTGGTTCCGCTTCTTTGACATCAGCCTGGACCAATGGCCGGCCATCGCCAGCCACACAAAACGCGTCGCCGCGCGCCCCGCCACGCTGGCCGCAGAGCAAGCGCACGCATAAAAGACGGGGTCAGGTCCTCCATTTCTACACGGCCTCAACCGCAACGCGGTTGAGGCCGTGTAGAAATGGAGGACCTGACCCCGGAGTTAGGCGCGGCGGGCTTCCTGGACGCCGGTGACTTCGGCGATGGCGTTCAGGGCTTTCTGCAGCTGCGCGGTGGCGCCGATTTCAGCCGTGAAGGTCATGCGGGCGAAGCCTTTGGCAGACTGGGTGTTCACGCCGATCACGTTGATTTTCTCGCGCGAGAAGATCTCGGAAATGTCGCGCAGCAGGCCCTGGCGGTCGTTGGCCAGGATGAAGATGTCGACCGGGTAGACCGTGTCGGCGCCGGCGCGGCCCCACTCGGTCACGATCACCCGCTCCGGTGCCTTGGCGCGCATTTCGGCGAAGTTCTTGCACGTGGCGCGGTGGATCGACACGCCCTTGCCGCGCGTGACGAAGCCGACGATGCCGTCCGGCGGCGCCGGTTTGCAGCACTTGGCCAGCTGCGTCATCAAGCCATCCGTCCCCACCACCAGCACGCCCGACTTGGCGCCCTGCTCGACGCTCGATGCCCGGCTCTTGCCGAGGAAGACTTCGTCCACCGGCTCGGCCGGCTCGCCGCTGTCGTGCAGCGCCTGCTCGATGTGGCGCAGGCTGAACTCGTCCTTGCCGACCGACAGGAACAAATCGTCCACCTTGGCGAAGCCGAGCTTGTTGGCCAGCGCCTCCAGGTTGACCGCCGTCTTGCCTTCGCGCTGCAGCGTTTTTTCCACCATGGCGCGGCCGTGCGACAGCGTTTCCTGCATGTCGATGGCGTGGAACCAGGCGCGGATTTTCGAGCGGGTACGGGTCGCCACCGTGTATTCGTCGCTCAGCCAGTCGCGCGACGGGCCGGCGGTGCCGGGGGCGCCCTTGGCGGTGATGATTTCGCAGGTCTGGCCGTTTTTCAGCGGCGTGTTGAGCGGCACCATGATGCCGTCCACGCGCGCGCCACGGCAGCGGTGGCCGACGTCGCTGTGCAGGTGATAGGCGAAGTCGATCGGCGTGGCGCCGACCGGCAGTTCGATCACGCGCGCTTGCGGCGTCAGCACGAAGATGCGGTCGTCCAGCGCCGCGGCCTTGAGTTTTTCCACCCACTCGCGCTGCTGGTCTTCCTCGCCGACCACGGCGTCGGCGACGTCGGTCTTCCACGCCAGCAGCTGGCGCAGCCAGGCGATTTTTTCGTCGTACTGCTGGGCGGTGAAGGTGGAGCCGCCGGTTTCCTTGTAGCGCCAGTGCGCGGCCACGCCGTATTCGGCGAAGCTGTGCATCTCCTGCGTGCGGATCTGCACTTCCAAGGGCCGGCCATCTTCGGCCGTCACCACCGTGTGCAACGACTGGTAGCCGTTCGGCTTGGGTCGCGAGATGTAGTCGTCGAATTCCTTGGGAATCGGCGTCCAGATATTGTGCACCACGCCCAGCACGGTGTAGCAGGTCTTGACGTCGGCGACGATCACGCGGAAGGCGCGCACGTCGTACAGGTCGGTAAAGTCCAGCTCCTTGCCCTTCATCTTGCTCCAGATGGAGTAGATGTGCTTGGGCCGGCCGAACACCTCTGCCTGGATGCCGGCCGCCGCCATCTCCGCTTGCAGCCGCGCGATGGCGTTGGTGACGAAGCCTTCGCGCATCATGCGCTTTTCTTCCAGCATCTTGGCGATGCGCTTGTACGTTTCCGGTTCGATGAAGCGGAACGACAGGTCCTCCAGCTCCCATTTCAGCTGCCAGATGCCGAGACGGTTGGCCAGCGGCGCGTACAGGTCCAGCGTTTCGCGGCCGTAGGCGGCGGTCATGTCGTTGAACAGCTTGATGTCGGCAAAATAGCGCAGCGTGGTCACGCACGACGCCAGCCGCACCAGCACCACGCGCATGTCGGAGGCCATGGCCAGCAGCATCTTGCGCAGTGTTTCGACCTGCGCCACCGCCAGTTGCTGGGCGTTGCGGCCACGGCCGGGCGCGGCGGCGCCGCTTTGATTTTGCGTCAGCTCACGCAGGCGGATCAGCTGGCGCACGCCGGACACCAGCTCGTTGACGTCCTGGCCGAAGCGCGGCTCGATGACGGCGGCCTGTTCGGTGTCCAGCACGGTCAGCTCGAACATCAGGCCGGCCAGGCGCGTTTCCAGGTCGGTGCGCAGAAAGGCCAGCGTGCCGGCCACGCCGACCGCGAAGTCGAGCGCCGGCTGGCCGCTGCTGCATAATTTGTCGGCGTAGGCGGTGCTGGCGAATTCCAGCGCCGCCAGCATGCGGGCGCTTTCGTCGGGCGTCAGGCCTTGCACCAACTGCTCCGACGTGACGCTGTTCAGCGCAGTGGTCGATACCATGATGTTCCTAGCGCTGCGCGGCGATGACGACGATTTCCACCAGCCACTTCGGATCGGCCAGCTTGGCCTCGACCGTGGCGCGCGGCGGCGTGTGGCCCTGCGGCACCCAGGCGTCCCACTCCTCGTTCATGCCGGCGAAGTTGGCCAGGTCGCTGATGTAGATCTGGCAGCTGAGGATGCAGGTCTTGTCGCTGCCGGCTTCGGCCAGCAGACGGTCGACGTGGCCCAGCACCTCGCGCGTCTGGCCGCGGATGTCGGCCGAGGTGTCCTCGGCGATCTGGCCGGCCAGGTAGACGGTGTTGTTGTGAATCGCCACTTCGGACAGGCGCTTGCCCACGTGCAGTCGTTTGATTTCCATACTTGTTTAACCTAACAGGAATTGCTTTGCTATTTGAATCTGGTCGTCGTGGATGAAGGTCGGCGCGTGGCCGACGTTCGGAATTTCCACCAGTTGCGCCTTGGGGCCGCGCTGCGTCATCTGCTGCGCCGTTTCCGGCGACAGCAGGTCCGACTGGGCGCCGCGCAGCAACAGCGTCGGACAGGTGATGGCGTCGTAGGCGGCCCACAGCATGGCCTGGTCAGCCTCGGCCTTCTCGGGCGTGGCCGAGCGGAACGGCAGGGCCAAGCCCATATCGTAATGGCGCACCCACTTGCCGTCCTTGTCCTGGCGCAGCACGTCGGCGGCCAGCTTGTGCCATTCGTCCTCGGTATGCTCGCCGAAGGAGACGGACACGTCGCGCACAAACCTGGCGCCCTGCTCAAAGCTGTCGAAGCGCAGGTCCTGGCCGATGTAGTCGCCGATGCGCTGCATGGCCTGCGTGGCCAGCGTCGGGCCGATGTCGTTCAGCACCAGCTTGCGGATCGGGTTGCCCGGCAGCGACGCCAGCCCCATGCCGATCAGGCCGCCCATCGAGGTGCCGAACCAGTCGACTTGCTGATGCTCGTCCGGCAGCACGCGTGCCAGCAGCGTCACGATGTCGCTGACGTACTGCGGAATCACGTACAGCTGCGGGTTGCGCAGCCAGTCCGAGCGGCCGCGGCCGACGATATCCGGGCAAATCACGCGGTAATCGCTGGCGAAGGCGCGCGCCATACTGTCGAAGTCGTCGCCGACGCGGGTCACGCCGTGGACGCACAGCAGCACATTGGGATTGCCCTCATCCCCCCATTCTTTGTAGGACATGCGATGCAGGCCGGCCAGCGACAGACATTGAACGGACTTTATTTTTGCTTCGAGCATGCGGTTCCCTTAATGGTTATTTAAACTTATGCAGATGTTCAGACATACCATTTTACCGCGTTGTGGCTAAAATCTTAGCGAAGTGTAACGCAGCGCGCATTCAATCACCAACCCTCCAGAGGACAGTATGGCAAACAAGACTTTGAACGGCAAAACGGCACTGGTCACCGGATCGACCTCCGGCATCGGTTTGGGCATTGCCCGCGCACTGGCGGCGGACGGCGCCAACGTGCTGCTGAACGGCTTTGGCGACGCCGGCGAGATCGAGCGGCTGCGGGCCGATCTGGCCGCGGAGTTTGGGGTGCAGGTCGCCTATCACAACGCCGACATGACCAAGCCGGACGACATCGAGGCCATGATCCGCTACGCAGAAGACAAGTTCGGCGGCGTGGATGTGCTGGTGAATAACGCCGGCATCCAGCACGTGGCCAACGTCGAGGACTTCCCGGTGGCCAAATGGGACGCCATCATCGCCATCAACCTGAGCTCGGCGTTCCATACCTCGCGGCTGGTGCTGCCGCGCATGCGCGAGAAAAACTGGGGCCGCATCATCAACCTGGCGTCCACCCACGGACTGGTGGCATCGGCCGGCAAATCGGCCTACGTCGCCGCCAAGCACGGCCTGATCGGCCTGACCAAGGCCAACGCGCTGGAAACCGCCACGACCGGCGTGACGGTCAACGCCATCTGTCCCGGCTTCGTGCTGACGCCGCTGGTACAGAAACAGGTCGACGACCGCGCCACCCGGGACGGCATCAGCAACGAGCAGGCCAAAAAAGCGCTGTTAGCGGACAAACAACCTTCCGGCGAGTTCGTCACGCCGGAAGAACTGGGCGCGCTGGCGGTCTTCCTGTGTTCCGACGCGGCCAGGCAAGTGCGCGGGGTGGCATGGAACATGGACGGCGGCTGGGTCGCCCAATAAGGGGCGCGGACGGCGCCGTCCCACCCCGCACACCGCGGCAGCCAGGGTCTGCCCCCGCACGGGGCCAGACCTTTCCGTCCGGGGTACTGCAAGCAGGCGCAGATATCACCACCGCGAATTTGCGGGTTTCCACAATAGTGATATCTGTCCGCCTGAGCGATGATGCACTCCTCACAGAAACACACGAGGAGACCCCGTGAAAAAACCATTCTATAAAGTCCTGTACGTACAGGTCCTGTTCGCCATCGCCTGCGGCATTCTGCTGGGCGTGTTCTACCCGGACAGTGGCGTGGCCATGAAACCGCTGGGCGACGGCTTTATCAAACTGATCAAAATGATCATCGCCCCGGTGATCTTCTGCACCGTGGTATCCGGCATCGCCGGCATGCAGGACGTGAAGAAGATCGGCCGCGTGGGCGGCAAGGCGCTGTTGTACTTCGAAGTGATTTCCACCTTCGCGCTGGTGATCGGCCTGTTCGTGGCCAACCTGGTCAAGCCGGGCGCCGGCTTCAACGCCACTGCCGCCACGCTGGACACCAAGGCCATCGAGCAGTACACCACCAAGGCGCACCCGCTGACCACCACCGACTTCCTGATGAACATCATCCCGAACACGGTGGTCGACGCCTTCGCCAAGGGCGACATCCTGCAAGTGCTGCTGATCGCCATCCTGTTCGGCTTCGCCATCTCGCTGCTGGGCGAGCGCGGCAAGCCGCTGGTCAAGCTGATCGACGACGCCTCGCACGCCATCTTCGGCGTGGTCAACATCGTCATGAAAGTCGCCCCGATCGGCGCGTTTGGCGCCATGGCCTTCACCATCGGCAAATACGGCATCAAATCGCTGCTGCCGCTGGCCACCCTGATGGGCTGCTTCTACGCCACCTGCGCCATCTTCGTCATCGTGGTGCTGGGCACCGTGGCACGCCTGACCGGCTTCTCGATCGGCCGCTTTATCCTGTACATCAAGGAAGAACTGCTGATCGTGCTGGGCACCAGCTCGTCGGAATCGGCGCTGCCATCGCTGATGCGCAAACTGGAACGCCTGGGCTGCCCGAAATCGGTGGTGGGCCTGGTGGTCCCGACCGGCTACTCGTTCAACCTGGACGGCACCAACATCTACATGACCATGGCCGCCCTGTTCGTGGCCCAGGCCACCAACACCGAGCTGACGCTGCTGCAGGAACTGACCATCCTCGGCGTGGCGATGCTGACCTCGAAAGGCGCGTCGGGCATCACCGGCGCCGGCTTCATCACGCTGGCCGCGACGCTGCACGTGGTGCCGGACATTCCGGTGGCCGGCATGGCGCTGATCCTGGGCATCGACCGCTTCATGTCGGAATGCCGCGCGCTGACCAACTTCGTCGGCAACGGCGTGGCCGCGATGGTCGTGTCGAACTGGGAAAAAGAACTGGACCACGACAAGATGAAGGCCGAACTGGCCAATCCAGGCTCGACCGTGCAAGCCGACGACCTGGAACCAATGGAGCCGGTGCGCGCTTAAGCCCGTCCGTTTCCACTGAACGCCCCGCCCGGCAACACGCCGCGCGGGGCGTTTTTTGATACCGCGTCGCAAAATCTAGCGCTCATGGTTTATTTAGACAAGCAGCTTAGAAGCGTGCGTTTCACCGGGGCCGTATGGTTCTAGTGACGCTATCCCACAATGCCAACATCCCTGCTTCGTCCTTTGCACTATTTCCTTTTACTGTCATTTCGAAGTGAATTTTAGGCGCGGCCGGCGACGGTGCCGCTCGCATCGTTTCCAGGGTAAAGCCTAGTTGTTTTTCTTTCTCCTCCCCCAACTCGACAGAAGCCCCCCATTCCTGGGCTTTCATGCCAGACACCGTCAATTCACCTTTTCGCAGCACCGATTCTCTGGCCTCAAATTTTCTTAGCAAAGAGTCTGGGCCGCCAACGCGCTGCAATAGCGATTCAGCATCATCGGGACGGAAGGTGTCGACATCGACGGCAAATACGATGTCGGGCGAAGCAGGGTTCTTAAAGCGTAAGGTGGCCGATTCGGCGCGATATGACCCGCTCACGCTTAGTCCACTAAAACAAAATGATCCTGGCGCATCGTTTGGCGTCTCTTGAGGCGCAATATTTTTCATCAGCGCAAACAGCAATTCTTCGGCCTGCGGAGCCTGATTTTTATATGAGTGAATGGTCGCGACCAAGTACTGATCGCGAAGCAGCCAATGGATCTCGCTCTGATAGGCGTCGGCTATCTCATTGACCCGATACAGCACTGCGCCATCGGGCAACTCACGGGTGAGCGTCAGCTTGTCCGTCTCGCCGTGGCTAGCATCTGCCAACTCCGCTTGGCGTGTCTTGATCGCTGCAACGAACGCGGTCTGGTTTTCTATTGGTTTGACACGCACATCGATTCGGGCGCTTTCGACCGCAACCTGTTGAGGAGTAAATGCGGCTGAGGCACCGGACTTTAGGCCGTACCCGTCCGGCAAGTCCACAAGACTACGTCCAATACACTGTGTTTTCATGACTGAATTTGTTTTTATGTGGGTTACAGGGGCATTTTTTCTTGCGTCACATCCGACAACAAGCAAAAAAAAGAATACGCTGACAAAAAATTTCATAGTTGAGCCAATGCGACTATCTTTGTTATTGCATAGTGGGTGACACGTTGTGCAGTCGGATCTTTATAAGATGGTTCATGTGAAAAGCCATGTAGCCGGAACTGCTGGCGAATATGGCTTCCACCATCACGTCGAGGCGCCATGCCGGAGCTTGCGGGCACGGTACCATCTCCCCTGCCATCTTGCATGGCACATTGAATTTCCCAAAAACTGGTGTCATAGGTAACCACGCTCCCACCGAACGGGCCGTAAGTTGACTGTACTTCGGTTGCCCCTCCAACAAAGATCTTATTTTTGCCTGACTCTCGCACCATATTGTGCGTGTAGACGGTAGCCTGACGCTCTGTCGGTGGTTTCCCCTGCTCTGGCAGCAAGCCTTTACGCATCTGCCACTTGATGTTCTCAAAACTGGCTTGCGCGCCCTCTCCCGCACCATAGTAAATGAATGTATGCGGATGATAACGCCCGGAGATTTTGTTATGAAAATCTTTCGCTCGCATGACGTTTTTGCTGAACTCATTCCAGTCTATCGGCGTTCCGTTAGCCGGCGATAACCACTCTTCCCTCACCAGTCCCCACCAACGGTCTTTAACCAAATAAATTTCTTCATAGGGATCAGCAGCGGGCAGATTCAGAATGTTCTTGCCCTGTGAATCGGATACCGATAGCCAGCGTGGCCGATACCCATGCGCCGGCAATAATTGCAGCGCTCCCGGCGCTTGCGCAAATACAGCAGTCACCTCTTGCCCCGAAGAGCCTATCACCAGCGCCGCGCCAAAATCCTCGTCTCGCATTCCCACCTTGCAACGTCGATAGGCAACGGCAGCGCCGACAGCAGGCATAACACCATGGACAACACCCGCGATTTTATCCTGCATGCCAGGTAACTGTGCGCAAAAGCGGGCAACGAGTCCTCCCATTGAATGAGTAACTAATATCACCTGATGACACTTGTAAGCTCCTCTGTTATTTTCCGCGATAATTTTTTCTATTCGCGCCTTAAGCCTTGCTCCGGCCACTTCATTGGAGGCAAGCCAGTTGTAGCCACAGGCATAAACAGGGAAGCGGCATTTAGCGCGCTTTAATAAATCATCAGACATAATCGGAGCGGTGACATGCCCTTCCTCGGCCATCACAGGCAAACCATTCATTACCATGGGAATGCCGGGATAAAGTTTGGGTTCAGGGCGGGGCGCTCCGGGTGTCGGCGTGGCACTGATGGAAGTGTAAAAAAAGTCCTGCCATTGAGCTGGATTAAACCCTTGCCCGTTCATCTTATCTTCTAACCAAAGCAAGAATTCATGATAGCTGGTTTCACCTACCTCTCCCCAACCACGTTCCGTGTAAGTCTCGCGGCGGCTGACTGACCCCGCGATTTTCTTGGGCACATTCCCGTCCTTGTAGACATTCGTCCGCTGTGGATGTAATACTTGCTGGCGCGCCCCCGGGCCTTTGCTAGCCCAGCGCCATGCCAACCCGATCGGCTGTCCTCTTGTACTGTTAAGCAGCCAAACTGGCTCTCCGTCCAAATCAGCTAAATTGCTGCCCATAATCCCGGGCACAAAAATAATCGGCAGCGAAACCATAGGCGGCAAAGTCAGCTTGACTGTATCGAGCAAGCTGCTGCCGGTCAGTTGCCAGTCGAAGGTCGGCTTGCCATTGGCGTCGAATCGCGCCTGTTGGCCACGCTCTCTGTTGGGTGGTACTGATGACATCACGAGTCCTTATTTCGCAACACCTAGAATAACGATTTGCAAATTCTCCGGCCTGAAGCCGCTCTGCAGTGGAATTCGGCCTTCGCCGTCGGTGACACCTTCAATACGGCCGCCGTCCTCCTTGACGATGGCATAGCGCATGTTTTTGATAGGATCGCCAGCGGGATCCAACAGTTGGAACTTTTCATCGAACGCCAATGTCCCGCGTGGCAACAAAGGCATGTCCGCGCTAAGGCTGGCCGCGCCACCAAAATTTTTCTTGCCGGCATGGATAGTCAACTTGCCGGGGCACTGCACCGTGATGTTGCCGCCCTCGATGGTGATGTTGGCGCCGCCGGCGGTGGACAGGCTGATGCGCTTGGCCGCCGCCCAGTCCACGCTGGCGTTAGCGCTGACGATGTTGATGTCGTCGCGCGCCTGCACTTTCAGTTCGTCGGCCTGGGCCTGGACGTCAATGGCGTCCTTGGCGGCGACCAGCTGCATGCCCAGCCCGCCCTCGCCGGCCTTGACCGCGCCGCCCAGCACGCCGATAGCCTGGCCGCTGTGCGCGCGCAGCTGGCCGCCGACCATGAGCTGGCTGTCGTTGCCGCTCATGAGCGAAATGGTTTCGCCGCTGGCCATTTGCACCGCCGCGCCGGAGGTGACGCCGATGCCGCGCTTGCCGCTGATGGCGATGATCGGCGCGCTGGCGTGCGGCAACTGGTCGTCGCCCGGTGCGGTTTTCTTTTCCGCAGCATCGGCCTTGGCCGCGTCGAGGCTGGCGTTGCCGACCATACCCGACACCGCCGTCAGCATCGCCTGCAGCGGCGGCGCGTTCGGATCGAGCGTGCTGGCGTTCGCCTTGGCCGCGCCGATATGGCCGGCCAGCGCCACGGTTTCATGCGTCTTGGCCGCGTCACTAAAGGTTTCCCCTAGCTTGACGGCTTGCTTGAGCAACGCGATGCCGGCGGCGTTGTCGCCGGCCGGATCGCGCCGCATGGCGCTGTGATCGAGTTTGTAGCTGGAGATCAATAGGCCGGCGCCGGCGCGCACTGCGCCGTAAGCATCGGTGCGCAACTCGGCGCCCTGTCCGCGCAGACTGCCGCGATAGTTGTCGGCGCTGTGGATCAGGTGGCCCAGATTCAGTTCGCTGGCGGCGTGGGTGGAGCGTAGCTGCACGCGGCCTTGGGCGTCGGTGTCGTCGAATAGCAGCTGGTTATAGCCGGAGCCGCCGAATTCCTTGCTGCGCACGCCCCACAGCGCGGCGGCGTTACGGTGGCCGCTACTGTCGCCCGACGCACCGTGCCACAGCGGGCTGTTGCCGCCGGCAATGTTGCCTTGGGCAGACACCGCATGATCCGAGGCGGGCTGGAAGATCGATGATGCGTCGTCACCGTCGTTGGCGCCCCCTGGCGTAGGCGCCACACCGCCCTCGCCCTGGCCGTTGTACAGCGCACCGATGATGATGGGCCGGTCGATGTCGTTCTCGATGAATTGCACCAGCACCTCCTGGCCGATGCGCGGCAGGAACTGGCTGCCCATGCCGCCGCCCGCCGAGCGCTGCGCCACGCGCACCCAGCAGGTGGCGCCGCCGCTGTCTTGCCAGTGGTAGCGGATGCGCACGCGGCCCAGCTTGTCGCAGTACAGTTCGTCGGCGCCGGCCGGGTGGCTCAGGCCATCAGCGCCGACCACGATCGCGCTCTGGGCGCCGCGCGCGGTCGGCTTCGGATGGCTGCGGCCGTCGCTGCCCGGCAATTGCGGACGCCAGATGACGTCGGCCGCCACCGCGTCAAAACGGTTGGCGTAGCCGCTCTGGCGCGCTTGGGCGATGGTCAGGGCGAAGTCGTCGGGGGCGTCGGCGGCTACCCCTTGCAACAGTTCAGGAATCGGCCCGAACAACTCGGCCAGCGCCTGCTGCGCCGGCGACGGCAGGTTGTTGACGCCGACGCTACGTACGCGCAGCAGAACGTAGGCCTGCTCGCCGTCTGTGCTCAGCGGCCCTTGTGTGAGCGTGAAGCGGGTGCCGGCGGCCATGGTGCGCACGGTCGAGCGGCCATGCCACAGCTGGGCGGCGGCTTCCCGGCCCTGCATCTGGATGTCGGCATAGCGCTGCGCCTGCGCGGCGTTGGCGTAGGCATATTGGCCGGGCACGTCGTAACTTTCCAGCGGCGGCAGCTTGCCGGATGGCAGCCGCGACGGCGTGCTGGCGTTGACGGCTTGCTTGGCCTTGTAATCGTAGCTGAGCAAGGTGGTGAGCGATGCCGTCACGCGGCGCCGCGCCTGCAGCGCCTGAATGGTGTCGGACGCCTCACCGACGCGCGCGCCGTGAAAGCGGATGCCCCCGCCGGCCACGCTGCTGGCGTCTTCCGGCGTGGCGCTGAGCTGGCTGCTGTCGGCAAACAGCACCACGGCCACGCCGTCGTCGGTGTGTTCGTAGCGCCAGGCCAGGCCTTCTTCGGTCAGCAGGCGTTGCACGAACTCCAGGTCGGATTCGCGGTATTGGCAGCAGTAGCTGCGCGCGACGGCGTCGGCCATGAACGGTTCAGTTTCCTCGCTCCAGCGCCATTGCGCCCGCGGCGCATAGCCTTCGAAGATTTCGTCGACGATTTCCACTACCGTGCGGTCTTGCCACACGCGGCTGTTGCGGACCTGGCCCAGGCGCCACAGCCACGGCGTCAGGCGCAGGCGGAAGCGCGCCAGGCCACCTTCGCTGCCCAGCATGGCGGCTTGCGTGATTTCGCCGCGGAAGTGGGTGCGCGTGCCATCGGCCAGGCTGACGGCCAGCGCGGCCTGCTTGCCCAGCAGCGGCGCCAGTTCAACCGAAGCGTTGGTGGACAGCACGATAACGTCGCGCGGGCCGACGCCCTGCACGCTGTCGTCGGCGGCAAACGCTTCGACCAGCAGGCCGCCGGAGCCCAAGTCGGTGTCGTCGTCGCCACCCAGGCTCAGTTCGTACAGACGGGTGGCGCTGGAGAACTGGGCCAGTGTGGACAGGACTGTTTGAAGCGCGGCACTCATGATTCGGCAGCAGTTTTCACCGCCGCCGGCTGCTTGCACTCAGGCTCCTTGCTGGCGGTGGTCGCGCACAGGTGGGCGCGGCATTGGGCGGCGCCCGCTTCGTTCATGCGGCCGCATTGCTTCAGCTGGTAGGCCGGCGTCGAGGGTTCCTTGGATGGCGTCTTGGCCGACTGCACATGGGTCATCAGCGCGGCCAGCAGCGTGACGTCGTTATCCGGCTGCGCTTTGGGCTTGGGCTTGGCCTCGGTCTTCTTGGCGACCTGCGCCGGCTTTTGCGCCGCCTTCTCGGTTTTCTTGTGCTCCGGCTTGTGCGGCTTTTCCAACGCCGCCGTCAACTCGGCGTGCGGCGCCTTGGGCGGAATGTCGTTCAGCACCTCTTTCAGCGAACGGGCGTCAGCTGGCGCACTGACGGCGGCCGTGTCTTCGACGATAGTGGCGGCGGGCGCTGCCGGCGCCGATGCGGCGGCGGACGGCGCAGCCGGCGCAGGCGCAGCCGCCGGCGCGGCGGCCACGGTCAATACCGGTTCCGGCTCGGCGGCCAGCCAGATGCCAATACCGGCGGCCAGCACCACGATGCCAACGGCAGCCGCCAGTAGCACGGGCTTGCGGGCCCGCTTGGCGGCCGGCGCGGCCGACGCGCCGCCTGCTGGCCGGCGTTCCAGGCCATCAAACACGCTGGTGCGCCCAGATTCCGCCTGCGGCGCCTGCGACAGCAGGCTGGGACGGCCGCTGGACGGACGGCGGTCTTCTTCACGTTGCAAAATCAGCTCCCTTGTTAATTTCGCACGACTTTACGACAAACAAGAAAAATGTGCCGCACGACTCGGCAATTCAATCGTGCGCGGGCTTGTCAGATCCCTAATATATACTCAGAGCAATGCTTTTTAGACATTAGTCTGCGCTGAGGGTGATGTGTTTTTACTGGTGGTAACTCTTTATTTTGTGCTCGCGTGCTTCATCAGCTGGATGGTGCTGTTCCCGTCCGGGCGCGAATTCGTGGTGTCGGCACTGGCCGGGGCCAATGCGCGCCTGCAGCAAAAGCTGGGCCGTCTGGCCGATCGCCGCCGCGCCGAACTGGGTGCGTTGGGTCGCACCGGCAAGGCATCGGTGGGCGGTCTGCGCGACTTTTTCGCCGAGCATTACCTGCTGTGCCTGGGCGGCCTGGCGCTGCTGACGATGCCGCCGCTGCTGGCGCTGTTGCTGGCGCGGCCGTCGCTGAATGGCTTCGACAGCTCGACGCGCGAGGTCAACACGCAAGTGGCCGGGCTATTGGCGGGCGAGCAGCTGGTGCCGCCGCCTGCGCTGCCGCCGCTGGTGTTCACCACCGCCGAGGTGCAGCTGGAGCGGCCGATGCTGGTGTCGGCCAGCCGCGACTGGGCGCTGCTGGACAGCGTCTACGCGCAGCGCCTGTTGATGGTGTTCCGCATCATGAAGGAAAAATATGGCTATGACATGGCGCTGCTGGAAGGTTACCGCAGCCCGGAGCGCCAGAACACGCTGGCGGCGATGGGGTCGAGCGTGACCAATGCCGCCGCTTTCCAGAGCTGGCACCAATATGGCCTGGCTGCCGACTGCGCATTCCTGCGCGACGGCAAGCTGGTCATTTCAGAACGCGATCCGTGGGCCATGCGCGGCTATCAGCTGTACGGTGAAGTGGCCGAATCGATGGGGCTGACTTGGGGCGGGCGCTGGAAGATGATGGACTTCGGGCACACGGAGCTGCGCCGCACCGGCGTGATGAAATAAGAGGAGACGACAAGTAATGGTCTGGTTACGCAACGTTGCCTTGACTGCCCTCGCGTTTGGCGGCAGCTGGGGCGGCGCCATCTGGTTCTGGCGCGAGACAAATCGCATGCCGGCCACCAGTGAACTGGTGCTGTACCTGCTGGTGCTGCCGCTGCTGCTGCTGACGGCGTGGTGGGCCGGCCGCAAGGCATGGGCACGCGCCACCGCACCAGCCGCGCCAGAGGCCAGCACCATCGCCGGCAACGCCAGCACCGCGACCGAGGCCCTGGCTGCCGCGCCGCTGCCGGCCGCGTTGACCATCGCCGCCACCGCGGTGCGCGCGCCGCACGGTGAATCGGTCGACGAATTGCGCGCCGCGCTGGCCGAACACCGGGCCCGCCCCCAGCTCGACAGCGAACTGTATGACGACGAGGGCTACCCTATCCTGAGCGCGCGCCTGCCCGACGCCGGCGATGCGGCGCTGCGCGAGGAACTGGAGCAATGGCGCCGTCAGCAGCAGCTGGACGATCCGCGCCTGGACGCCGCCCAGTGGCGCGCGCTTGGCGCGGCCAGCGCGGTGCTGACCGATCTGATGGCGCACACCACGCTGCACCGCGACCTGGCGCCGTGGCTGGAGCAGCAGCAGGCGCGCCAGCAGGGCCGCCTGCCACCCGACACCCCGGCTGCGGTGGCGCCGCCGGTGCTGCAGCTGCTGGTCTTGTGGCCGGCGGAATGGCAACCGGCGCAGCGCGACCTCGGCTGGCAATGGCTACGCCTGCTGGCCACGCAGGCCGGCTGGCCGCAGTCGCTGATTGCGCCCGCGATGCCGCAGCAGGACGACGATGCCGGCGCGCTGCTGGCGCAACTGCTGCAGCGCGCCGCCAATCCGCGGCAACCGACGCTGGCGCTGGTGATGGCCGCCGCTTCGCAGCTCAGCGACAGCGCCGTCAGCCGCCTGTCCAATCAAAACGCCTTGTACACCGCCGCGCGCCCGCAGGGTCACATACCGGGCGAAGGCGCGGCCGGCCTGCTGCTGGCCGACGCCGTGGTGGCGCGGCAGCTCGACGCCGACGGCTGCGTGCTGCAGGCGGTGCACACCGGCCGCCGCGCCGCCTCCGCCGACACCGTCAAGCGCGACACCGACACCTGCCTGTCCAGCGCCATCGCCGACGTGCTGAAGGAAGCGCAGGTGGACGGCGCCGCCATCGAACTGGTGACCGCCGACACCGGCCACCGCACCACCCGCGTGACAGAACTGATGCACGTGGTGACGGCGGCCGCGCCGCAGCTCGATCCCGGCGCGGACGTCATCAGCATGGGCACGGGCAGCGGCAGTTGCGGCGCCGTCGCCTGGCTGACCGCGCTGGCGGTGGCCGACGCCGAGGTGCGGCAGCGCGGCGGCCCGGCGCTCAGCATCAGCAACGAAGATCCTTACCGCCGCAGCGCCGCGCTGGTTCGTCCGGCGCCAGCGGCATGACATTCCAAAGCAACCGAGTCCAATCATGATGCAAAAATTCTGGCTGTTTCTGACCCAACGCCGCACGCTGATCGTCATCGGCTGGCTGGCCTTCGCGGCGCTGCTGTTCCTCGCCAGCGCGCTGCTGCAATGGCCGCCGTCGGTGCCGTGGATCGTGCTGGCGATCGCGCTGGCGTTTGGCGCCATCGTCTGGTACTGGCGCTACCGCAAGACCCAGCGCGCCGCCGGCAAGCTGGGGGACATGCTGGAGCAGCAGGCGTCCAAGCCGGTCAAGGCCGATCCGGCCCAACGCCAGGAAACCGAGGCGCTGCGCACCCGCATGCTGGAGGCCATCAACACCATCAAAAATTCCAAGCTGGGGCAAACCTCCGGCAACGCGGCGCTGTACGAACTGCCGTGGTACATGATCATCGGGAATCCGGCCGCCGGCAAAAGCACGGCGGTGGCCAGCTCCGGCCTGCAGTTCCCTTTCGCCGACAGCAAAATCGTGCAAGGCGTGGGCGGCACCCGCAACTGCGACTGGTTCTTCACCACCGACGGCATCCTGCTCGATACCGCCGGCCGCTATTCGGTGGTGGATGAAGACCGCGGCGAGTGGTTCGGCTTCCTCGACCTGCTGAAAAAATACCGCAAGAAGGCGCCGATCAACGGCATCATCATCGCCGTCAGCGTGGCGGAACTGACCCGCAACCGTCCCGAGTTCGCCATCAACCTGGCCAAGAATCTGCGCCAGCGCGTGCAGGAACTGACCGAACGGCTGGAGGTGCACGCCCCGGTCTACGTGCTGTTCACCAAGGCCGACCTGATCACCGGTTTCAATGAATTCTTCCAGGACGCCGAGCGCGGCGAGCGCGACAAAGTCTGGGGCGCCACCCTGCCCTACAGCCGCAACACCAGCAGCGAGGAAGTGCTGAACCAGTTCGATGCCCGCTTCGACGAACTGTATGAAGGCCTGAAAGACCTGAGCGCGGCCAACATGGCGCTGCAATGGCGTGAGCGCATGCCGCCGGGCGTGTTCACCTTCCCGCTCGAATTCAGCTCCATCAAGCCGGCGCTGCGCACGTTTGTGGCCACGCTGTTCGAGGAAAATCCATTCCAGTTCAAGCCCGTGTTCCGCGGCTTCTACTTCACCAGCGCGCTGCAGGAAGGCGAAACCGTATCCGCTTCGTCGCAACGCGTGGCGCAGCGCTTCGACCTGCAACTGAAGCCCGCCGAACACGAGGAAGCCCACCAGCAACAGGGCTACTTCCTGCTTAACCTGTTCCGCAAGGTGATCTTTGCCGACAAGGACCTGGTGGCCCAATACGCCAGCCCGGCCAAGACGCGCATGCGCTATGTGGCCTTCTTCGCCGCCACGGCGCTGGCCGGCCTGGCGCTGGCCGGCTGGAGCTGGTCGTACATGAACAACCGCCAGCTGGTGGCCAACGTGCAGGCGGACCTGGACCAGGCCATCAAGGTGCAGGAAAAGTCGATGGACCTGCAATCGCGCTTTGCCGCGCTGGAGATCCTGCAGGACCGCATCGAGCAACTGGACAAGTATGAAGAAAACCGGCCGCTGTCGTTGAGCTTCGGCCTGTATCAAGGCTCGCTGCTGGACCGCAAGCTGCGCGAGGAATACTTCAATGGCGTGCGCGAGGTGATGCTGAAACCAGTCGGCCAGACGCTGGAAGCCTTCCTCGGGGAGGTCAACAATGGCGCGGCGCAGCTGCAGCCGATGTCGCGTCCACTGACGGCCAGCGGCAGCGGCAGCAACTCGGCGCCGCCGAATGCCACCCCGGCCGAAGCCGCTGCCGCCATCAACAACAGCGCGCAACAGTTCAAGGATGCGTCGCCAAGCGACGCGGAAGACGCCTACAACGCGCTCAAGACCTACCTGATGCTGGGCGATAAATCGCGCGCCGAAGCCGGCCACCTGAACGACCAGATCACCCGCTTCTGGCGCGTCTGGCTGGACACCAACCGAGGCACCATGTCGCGCGAGCAGATGATCCGCAGCGCCGAGCGCATGATCTCGTTCTACCTGGCGCAGATCAACGACACCTCGTGGCCCCAGATCGATACCCGCCTGGCGCTGGTCGACCAGACCCGCGACAACCTGCGCCGCGTGGTGCGCGGCATGCCGGCCCGCGAGCGCGTCTACGCCGACGTGAAGGCCCGCGCGGCCACCCGCTTCCCGGCGGTGACGGTGGCCTCCATCGTCGGCGATCAGGACAAGGAACTGGTGCTGGGCAGCTACGCCGTGCCGGGCAGCTTTACCCGCGCCGCATGGCAGGGCTTCGTGCAGGACGCGTTCCGCGAGGCCGCCAACAAGGAATTGCAAAGCGCCGACTGGGTACTGAAAACCTCGTCCAAGGATGACCTGACGCTGGAAGGCAGCCCTGAGCAAATCCAGAAATCGCTGGTGGACCTGTACAAAAACGACTACGCGCGCGAATGGCAGAAGTTCGTGCAGGGCGTGACCGTGCGCGACATGGGCAACTTCGACCAGGCGGCCACCGCGATGAACCGCCTCGGCGATCCGCAAAATTCGCCACTGAATAAGCTGATGAACACCGTGTATGAGCAGACCTCCTGGGACAATCCATCGCTACTGGACGCTGGCCTGCAACGCGCGCAGCGCGGCGTCAGCGGCTGGTTCAAGGAGACCATCCTGCGCCAGAAGCCGTCGCACGTGAACATCAACATGCCAAGCGGCGGCGTGCAGAACGCCAATCTGCCGCTGGGCCCTGTCGGCCGCGAGTTCTCCGGCGTCGCGCGCCTGGTGGTCGCCAAGGACAAGGATGCGTCGCTGATGCGCGGTTATATGGATCAATTGTCCAAGCTGCGCGGACGCTTCAACCAGATCAAGAATCAGGGCGACCCCGGTCCCGGCGCCAAGCAGCTGATGCAGCAGACGCTGGACGGCAATGGCTCGGAGCTGGCCGACGCGCTGAAATACGTCGATGAGCAAATGCTGACCGGGATGACCGACGCGCAGAAGACGGCCATCCGCCCGCTGCTGGTGCGGCCGCTGATCCAGACCTTCGCCGTCATCGTCCAGCCAACCGAAACCGAAATCAACAAGGTGTGGGCGGCGCAGGTGTTGCAGCCTTTCCGCCAGACGCTGGCCGCCAAGTACCCGTTTGCCACCGAGTCCAAGGCGGAAGCCAGCAACGCGGAAATCGGCACGGTGTTTGGGCCGGATGGCGCCATCGCCAAGTTCTTCAATACCACGCTTGGCCCACTGGTGGTGCGCCGTGGCGACACGGTCAGCGCCCGCACTTGGGCCAATATGGGCATCAACCTTGCGCCGCCGGTGGTGGCCAGCTTCCCGGGCTGGGTCGCGCCGCTGGCCGCCAACGGTGTCGCCAATGCGGCCGCGTCGAGCGGCGGCGAGGGCCAGACCAACTTTGACCTGCAGGCGCTAGGCGCCGTCAGCGCCACCGAGTTCACCATCGAGATCGATGGCCAGGCGTTGCGCTGGCGCGGCCAGCCGCAGCCCTGGGTGCACATGGCGTGGCCGAATCCCGCCGGTGTGCCGGGCGCGAAAATCACCGCCATCACGCCGGAAGGCCGTAGCATGGTGATCTTCAATGAGCCGGGTCATTTCGGCCTGAAGAAAATGATCGACGCCGCCAAGCGCAAACGCAAGGACAACGGCGCCTTTGAGCTGACCTGGGATAACGCGGGTGTGTCGGTCACGGCCAACCTGAAGATCGTTGGCACCACGCCGGCACCAGTGCAGGCACAAGCCGCCGCGCCATCGTCGGCCGGCTTCAAGCGCCTGCGCCTGCCGGATACGGTGACGGCACCAGCGCCGCAACCGGCGGCGGCGACGGCCGATGCACCGGCCGCGCCAGCGCCAGCACCAGGCTCGCCGGCGCAAGGAGCGCCCACGCCGGGTGCCCCGGCATCACCAGCGCGCAGCGCGCCGGTTTCGTCGCCAGCGCCTGCCCGCCCGCCAGCGCCGGCGCCGGCCACCATGCCGACGCCCCAGCCGGGTAACGTGATCCGCACTGCGGGAGCCCAACCATGAGCCGCGGCGCCACCATCGCCCACATCGGCTACTTCGGCAAGGTGCCCGGACGCGGCGACTTCGTCAAAGGCGGCGACAGCCCGGCCCTGATCAAGGTGCTGGACGACTGGCTCGCCCAGGCCATGGACCTGATGAGCACCGACGCCCGCTGGAAGCTGAACTACGACGCCGTCGCGCCGCTGCACTTCGCCTTTGTCGGCCCGCGCCGGCGTCACGCCATCGCCGGCCATATCGTCGCCAGCAGCGACCAGTCGCAGCGCCGCTTCCCGTTCCTGATGACCAGCAGCGTGGAAGTGGCCGAGCCATCCACCTTCGTGCAAACCGCGCCGCTGGTATTCAACCGGCTGTGGAACCGGCTGGCGACACTGAGCGGCAGCGTGGTTGGCGCCAGCGATCCGACCGTGCCGCTGCAAATGGCGGCCGCCGAAGCGATCGAAATCGATCTGCGCAGCGCCGCCTACGAGGCCACGTTTATCGACTTCCTGGAACTGCAAACCGTCGGTGGCCTGGATACGCTGCTGTCGCAGGCCGGTTTTCGCGGCTCATCGCGCCAGGTGCTGCTGGCGCTCGGCATGCTGCTGCAGCCGGTCCTGGCGAGCAGTTCCAGCCGCCTGGATAAAACCCTGCTGCTGCCGCTGCCGCAAGACCCGATGTACCGCAACCTGGTCGCCGCGTTCTGGCTGCACCTGATCACGCCCTTCCTGGCGCGCGCCGACTTCGAACTGGCGCTGTTCATGACGCGCCAGCGCGAACAGCCGGTGCTGCTGGTCGGCTTTAGCGGCGCCTCGCCGGCCACGCTGCACGGCATCATGGATCCGCAGATCGCGCTGGAACAGCACATCACGTTTGAACAACTGGACTGGGTGGAGGAACAGGCCGACAGCGACTACGCCGTCAAGAAGCTGTCCACCTACCTGTCGCAACCCACCCTGTCACTCAAGTCCGCGCTGGAGTCGGTCAGCACGGCGTTTATCGGAACCTGAATCATGCGTACTCTTTTATTTAGCAGCTTGCTGTTGGCCGCCGGCGCCGCGTTCGGGCAAGCCAATGTGGTGCAGCCGGGGCAGGTGCTGGCCGCCGGCACCCTGCCCGATGAAGCCAGCAAGGCCGCCGTGCTGGCCAAGCTGCGCGAGGTCTACGGCGCCGACAAGGTGGTCGATCAGATTTCGATCGACAAGGTGGCCACGCCGGCCAACTGGAACACCTACGTGCAGAAGCTGATTACCCCGGACCTGAAGCAGATCAGCCGCGGCCAGCTGAAGATCGACGGCAGCACCGTCAGCCTGCGCGGCGAGGTGGGCAACGAGGCGGTCAAGCAGAAAATTGCCAGCAATATCGCCACCAGCTTGAATCCGACCTACACGGTCAACAACGGTTTGCGCGTGTCGGCCGCCGATCAGGGCTTGCTGGATAGCGCGCTGGCCAACCGCATCGTGGAATTCGAAAGCGGCAAGGCGGAGCTGACGCCGGCCGGCAAGGCGATCCTGGACGAGATGGTGGTGGCGCTGCGCAAGCTGAATAACCGCAAGGTGGACATCATCGGCCACACCGACAGTGCCGGCCTGCGCGCCACCAACCAGGGCCTGAGCCAGGCGCGCGCGGAGGCGGTCAAGGCCTACCTGGCCAGCCATGGCATCAATGGCGACCTGCTGACCGCCAGCGGCCAGGGTCCGGACCGCCCGATCGCCAGCAATGACACCGCCGAAGGCCGCGCGCGCAACCGCCGCATCGAATTCCGTATGGCGCAGTAAGAGGACATTATGTATTCCGCACAAGAGCTTTTAGCACCGATTTCCGACAGCCAGCCGGCTGGCGCGGACCTGTCGTTTTCACCTGAACTGGACGCCATTGCGCAGGCGCGCAAGTTCGACGATCCCTCGCTGGACCAGGGTGAATGGGTGACCGAATTGAAGGAGGCCGATTGGCCGTTCGTGGTGGACCGTTGCGCGCAGTTGCTGAAGACGGCCAGCAAGGACTTGCGGCTGGCGGTGTGGCTGACCGAGGCCGGGGCGCGTGTCCATCATCTGCGCGGTCTGGGCGAGGGGTACCTGCTGCTGGCTGGTTTGTGTGACCAGTATTGGGACAAGGGCTTGTACCCGGAGGCGGAAGATGGCGATAACGATCAGCGTATCGGTAATCTGCGCTGGATTCTGTCGCGCACGCCGGCGCTGGTGCGCGAGATCGGCCTGACCGAGAATGGCGATTATTCGACCATCGATTTTGAGGAGGCGCGCAAGCGGGCCAGC
The DNA here is from genome assembly GCF_013408245.1 of Duganella sp. 1224. Taxonomy (GTDB): domain Bacteria; phylum Pseudomonadota; class Gammaproteobacteria; order Burkholderiales; family Burkholderiaceae_D; genus Rugamonas. The sequence continues at coordinate 1,048,708 of NZ_JACBYS010000001.1, read as the reverse complement.
AGCGGTAACGAGGAGTTGCAGAACCGGGCGCCGAAGCTGGCGGATATGGAGACGGCCAAGCGCAATAACTCGGCGCAGTTTACGACGGCGTTCCGGGCGGATGCGCAGTTCTGCGTTGAGGCGCTGGAACAGCTGGAGCGCGTGGCGGATGCGCGGTTGGGGAACGATGCGCCGGGCTTTTCCGCGGCGCGGGATGCGGTGAAGGCAATGCTGCATGCGATGCCGGCGGCGGTTGCTTCGACTGCACCGGAGCTGGCGTCGCCGGCGCAGGAGGAGGAAGTGGTGGAGGAAGCTACCGGGGCGGTGGCGGAGGCCGTGGCGCCGGCCAGGCCAGGGGTGATTGGTAGCCGTGCGCAGGCCGTGGCGCAGTTGCGGGCTGTGGCGGAATTCTTCCGCCGCACCGAACCCCATAGCCCCGCGTCGTACTTTGCCGAGAAAGCCGCGCAGGCGGCGCAGCAGGATCTGCACACCTGGCTGCGCTCCGTGGTCAAGGACCAGGCCTCGCTGGCGCACATCGAGGAACTCCTCGGCGTGCCGCCTGCAGACGCTTAACCCGCACTGCGGCAGGCAGGGGTCTGACCCCGTACGGGGTCAGACCCCGCGGCTTGCGTTTCGCTTGGGGTCTCAATCGGCGGGCGTTTACTTTACCGTGTATTTGAACTGCCCCTGCTTGTTGGCGCTGACCTTGATCTTGCCGATCGCGGCGCCTTCCGCCATCCGGGCCAGCACCGATTCCGCGATTTCAGGCAGCAGCGTGCCGTTCAGGATGTTGTCCACGTTGCGGGCGCCGGAGTCCACTTCCGTGCAACGTGCCAGCACCGCTTCCACCAGCGCTTCGTCGTAGCTGAATTCCGCTTTATGGTTGGCGGCGATGCGCCGTTCGATCTTGCCCAGTTTGAGCTTGATGATGTCCACCAGCACATCGTCAGGAATCGGGTAGAACGGAATCACCTTCAGGCGCCCCAGGAATGCAGGCTTGAACTGCTTCATCAGCGCCGGACGAATCAGCTGCTCCAGTTCCTCCACCGACGGCAGTTCTTCCGGCGTCTTGTTCAGGCAAGCCTGCATCATCGCGCCCGAAGCCACGTTGGAGGTCAGGATGATGATGGTGTTCTTGAAGTCGATCTCGCGCCCTTCCGCATCGTCCATCACGCCCTTGTCGAACACCTGGAAGAACAGTTCCATCACGTCCGGATGTGCCTTTTCCACTTCGTCCAGCAGCACCACGCTGTAGGGATTGCGGCGCACGGCCTCGGTCAGCACGCCACCCTCGCCGTAGCCCACATAGCCCGGCGGCGAACCTTTCAGGCCGGAGACGCTGTGCGCTTCCTGGTACTCGCTCATGTTGATGGTGATGAGTTTGCGCTCGCCGCCATACAGCGCATCGGCCAGCGCCAGCGCCGTTTCGGTCTTGCCGATGCCCGACGGGCCGACGAACAGGAACACGCCTTTTGGCTTGTTCGGGTCGTCCAGGTTCGCGCGCGAGGTGCGCACGCGCTGCGCCACCGCATCTATGGCGTGCGGTTGGCCCAGCACGCGCTGCTCCAGGTTTTCTTTCAGGCGCAGCACGGTCTTGATTTCGTCCTTGACCATTTTGCCGAGCGGGATGCCGGTCCAGCCGGCGACGATTTCGGCTACCACGTGGCCGTCCACCTGCACCGGCACCATCGGTGTTTCGCCTTGCAATCCGCGCAGTGCTGCCACCATGGCCTGAATGTCGCGTGCCTGGCCGCCCTCTCCCGCCGGCTGCGCGCCAGCCGATGCGCCGCCCGCCGCGGCCGTTGGCGCCGCGGTGGCGGCGCGCGCAGCGATGATCTGCGCCGTCAGCGCCTTTTCCTTCTCCCAGCGCTCGGACAGCGATTTGTGCTGCTCGTCCGCCGTCGCGCGCGCCTCGCGCAACTCGCTCAGGCGTGCGGCCGATGCGGCGCCGCCTTCGGTCTGCTCACGCTCCAGCGCGGCCGCCTCGGCGTCGATGCGCTCGATCTTGCGCGCCAGTTCCTCGATGCGCGCCGGCGTGGCGTTCTGGCCCAGCGCCACCTTGGCGCAGGCGGTGTCCAGCACGCTGATCGCCTTGTCCGGCAGCTGCCGGCCCATGATGTAGCGATGCGACAGCCGAACCGCCTCGGTGATCGCCTCGTCGTACACGCGCACGCCAAAGTGCTTCTCCATCAGCGGCGCCATGCCGCGCAACATGGCGCAGGCCAGTTCCTCGCTCGGCTCCTCGACCTTGACCACCTGGAAGCGCCGCGCCAGCGCCGCATCCTTTTCGAAATACTTCTTGTACTCGCCCCATGTGGTGGCAGCGATGGTGCGCAGCTCACCGCGCGCCAGCGCGGGCTTCAGCAGGTTGGCGGCGTCGTTCTGGCCGGCCGTGCCGCCGGCGCCGATCATGGTGTGTGCCTCGTCGATGAACAGGATGATGGCGTGCGGGCTTTTCTTCACCTCGTCGATGACGTTTTTCAAGCGGTTTTCAAACTCGCCCTTGACCGAGGCGCCGGCTTGCAACAGGCCCATATCCAGCGTGTGGATCTCCACACCCTTCAGCACGTCCGGCACGTCGTTCTGCGCGATGCGCAGCGCCAGGCCTTCCACCACGGCGGTCTTGCCGACGCCGGCCTCGCCGGTCAGGATGGGATTGTTCTGCCGGCGGCGCATCAGGATGTCGATGGCCTGGCGGATTTCCAGATCGCGGCCGATCACCGGGTCGACCTTGCCGTCGCGCGCGCGCTGCGTCAGGTTGGTGGTGAACTGGTCGAGCGCCGGCGTCTTGCTGGCCGCGCGGGCTTGCAGGTCGCCGACCGGATCGCCGCCTTCTTCGCCGGCGGCCGCCGGACGCGCCACCGGCGTCTCTTCCGAACCGGCGGTGATCTTGTCCAGGTTGTGCTTGATCTGCTCCAGATCGAAACGGGCGAACAGCCTGGAACTGCGCGCCGCCAGTTGCGACAATTCGGTATCGGTCAGCAGTGCCTGCAGCAGATGGCCGCTGCGGATCTGCGCATGCGCATCATCCTGCAAATCCAGCGAGGCGATCAGCCACGCGTTCTCGAACAGTTTCGGCAGGCGCGCCGAGAACACCGGCGTACGCGTATTGCCATTCTTGAAGCGCCCCACTTCCGCGCGCAGGTCCGCCTCCAGCTGGGTGATGCTGATGTCGCTGTGGCGGGCGATCAGCGACACGTCGCTCTTCGGCTGTTCCAGCAGCGCCAGGAACAGGTGCTCAACATCCACTTCATACTGGCCGAGCGACACGCACAGGCTGGCCGCGCGGGTGGCGGCGGCGCGGCTGGTGTCATTCAATTTGCCGATCAGCGTTTTCAGATTGATGCTCATGTTGTTGTCCTTTTTATGATGTGTGTATCTCGTAGCGGACATCGCTGCGGTCCTGCTGCTGCGCTTCGGTGACCAGGAAGCTGTCCCAGCCCAGGCGCCCGCCGCTGCGGTCATCGTCCAGCCGCGCGCCCTGAACATCCTCGGCGCGCAGCACCAGCTGCACTTCATATTCCAGCGTGAGGCCGGTGAACATGGTCAGCATGCTCTCCAGCGCGCGCGCCGCTTTAGCGCCGGGCAGGAAGGATTCGTAGCCTTCCCGGTCCAGCGGGCCTATCACCAGCCGCATGCGCAGGTCGCGCTGCCACACGCGCTCGCCGGCCATCGCGCCGCCGCCCAGAACGGCGTTGGTCATGCCCAGCATGGTCTGCTGGCCGGCCGGCACGTCGTACCAGGCGCCGATGAACTGCTCGGCGCGCACCGGCTGGCAGAAATACTCCGACAGCACGCGCGCGATCTGCACGGCGGACGCGGGCCGCTGCCGCATGGCGGTGGCGAAGTACGCCACCGATTCATCCAGCACGCCCTCACCGCCGTCCGACAGGCGCCGGCGCAGGGACGGATTGTGCATGCCGGCCAGCGACAGCAGCAGCGGCAGGAATTCGTCCTTGCCGCGCACCTGGTACTTCAGCTCCAGCCGGTACTTGCGCCAGGCTTCGTAGAACAGCGCCAGCGCCCGATTCGAGAACGTATCGAGAAATGCGCGTGGTCCTTCGTCCTTCTGGTACAGCGCGTGGGCGGCGATGCGTTCGGTGTAATGCGCCGGCAGCGTGCCGCTGTTGCCCAGAAAGCCCATGAACGCCGGCGTGATGCGGATGTAGCGCAGCTGCGCGGTCTTCAGCGCTTCGCCCAGGCTGCGGGCATCGGTGGCCATCTCGCGCGGCTCCGGCTGCAGCGCCTCCAGCTGGCTGGCGGGGAAGCTGAGCGAGGTCGAATTCTGGAAGCGCAGGAAGTTGGCCACCGCGCTCTCGTGCGGCGCGCCGTGCTTCTTGAGCCACAGCTCCAGCATGCGCACCGCCTGGAAGTATTCGAAGCGATGCGGCTGCGCGAACAGCCGCTCGATTACAGCAGGCTCAAATCGCCGCTTCGTGGCAAGCATCGCAGCAGTTCCTCTCCGTTTTTATTCGACTTGATGACCAGCTGCGTGAAGCTGTTGGCGTGCACGTACAGGCCCAGGAAGCGCTCGACGATCTGCGCAAACGCATGGACACCGCTGCCGACGAAGGCTTCTTCATCCACCGTCAGCGTGACCTCGATGCCGCGCACCAGGCAGGCGAAGGGATTCCCCGGCAGCCAGGTGTTGGCCGCCTTGTGCGACACGGCGACAATGCCGCCGATCTGCCGCTGCGACGCCGGCGAACGCGGCAAATCGTACAGCGTGAGCATCTCGCGGAAGGCATCCAGGCCGCCGCCGGCCAGCGATAAATGGTTGAGCGACAGGTGCGAAATCAGCCGCCAGTGCGCGCCACGGCCGCGCGCGAAGCGGTACGAGGGCGTTGGCTTGCGCAGGAAGCTGATGGCGCGCACGCTCGATCCGCCTTCCAGGAACAAATCGCCGCCGCGCATGCCGTAGCTGAGCAGCGACGGCAGGTCGCGGTTGGTGCAGCTCAGTTCCAGGCTCAGGGTGTCGGTTTCCACCTCGGCCGGGTCGAAGTCGATGTCGACGATGGAGATCTGCGTTTCGTAGCCGGGGCTTTTCTCGGCGATGTCCTCGTCGCGGCGGGCCACCCAGTAGTGGCCGTTTTTCTCCGGCGTCTGGCCGTGGCGCAGCGAATAGAACGGACGGAATTCCTGCACCGATTCGCCTTGCGGCGTCTGGCGCACCAGTTTGACCGACTCGATGGCCTGCACCTCGTAGGCGAAGGCGCGGCGGGCGTCGGCCAGCACCGGATAGCTGGCGGTGGCGTGCGTCAGGCGGACAGGCTCGCCGCGCTGGCGGAACAGGTTGACCACCGGCGTGCAGCCCAGCAGCACATTGTTGGTGGACAGCGTGGCCAGCATGCGCGCCAGGTTGGAGTCGGTACGCATGCCGGTCAGCGCCAGGTGCAGCGTCACGGACTTGCAGCCGGCCGGCACCACGCCGCTGACGGCGTGCAGGTCGATGTCGAAGAAGTTGAATTTTTCGGGGAAGCAGAAGTACTCCGTCAGCAGCCGGTAGGCGGTGTGCGAGCGCGCCGAGAAATCGATCAGGGCCTCGTCTTCCGCGAAGCCGGCTGGCGCCAGCGGCACCTTGTGCAGCGGCGTCCAGCGGCCGTTGTCGTCCACTTCCACGTAGGCGGCGATGGCGCGGGTGAACAGCGCGTCGCGCAGCGCGGCACAGAACGACGGTTCGCCGTCGATAAACACGCGCAGCTTGCCGACGCCCAGCTGTGCCAGCGTCACCTGCTCCGCCGTGCAGGACAGCGTCAGGCTGATGCTCGATGTGGCGTTGGCGGGCGGGCGCGTGGCTTCCGGCGCGGCGATGATCGGCGCGAAGCTGGCGGCGCTCAGCGCCAGCGGCGCCACCGTGACCGGATAGGCGGTGCGGAAGGTGCAAGTGGCGCCGCGCACCGGGCGCGTGGTCAGCTGCGTGCCGCGCGGGATCTCGCTGGCGGTGGTCAGCTGCGCGGCGGCGCCGCTGAAATCCATGCGCGCGATCGAACACGATGGGAAAGGCCGCAGGTAGTGCGGGTACAGCACTTCAAACAGCGCTTCGGTAAATTCGGGGTAGTCGTCGTCGAGGCGCTTGGCGATGCGGGAGTTCAGCAGCGCGAAGGACTCGATCATGCGTTCGATGTGCGGGTCTTCGCACACCTCGCCGCCGATCAGCAGGCGGCCGGCAATCTTCGGGTAGCGTTCCGAGAATTCGCGCGAGTAGCGGCGCAGGAATCCCAGCTCCCTTTCGTAATACGGCAGTAATTGTTCCAAGATCTCAGGCTCCCAGCGGTGTCGCGCTCACGCGGCGCGCCTTGCTGATGGTGTACTGCAGGCTTGAGGGCTGCAGGACCGCGTCAAAATTGACCGGCTCGTGCGCGCTGTTGACGACCAGCAGCGCGGTAATGGCAAAGTTCAAACGGTTGACGGCGTCCGCCCGCAACTCCAGCGACGCCTGCACATTGCGCAGGCGTGGCTCGTGGCGGGCGATCGCCCTTTCCAGACTGCGGCAGATGAAGGCACGGTCGTCTGTGCTCGACAGCGACAGGCCGGCAAAGTCATTCAGGCCATAGGTCGCAATCGACCGGCCGCACTCCGGAAAGCGTTTCAGGACTTCCTCCGGGATCACGGTGCGTGTGTTCAGCAGCGCTTCGAGATCGCGTGCCACCGAGTCCTTCATGTCCTCGATCGACAGGCGCGACACCGTGCCGCTGGATGCGCCGTTCACCGGCACATCCATCAGACGGTCGAACAAGCCCGGAGTAAATCCTCTCATGACAAATTACGCCGTCTTGTTGGCCGACAGGTCCCAACCGCCCGAGGTGTTACCACCCGAACCGCCACCCACCTTCTGCTGGGTGTACTTCCACTTCACTTTCGAGTACTTCAGCGACACGTCCTCGGTCAGGATGTTGCCTGGTTCGACCGCTGGCGCCACGCTGGAGATCAGCACGTTTTCCAGTTCGATTTCGAAGTACTTCACGCGGTCGCCGTTGCCGTCGGCGCGCAGGAATTCCAGCTTCGCTTTCGGCAGGGTTTTGCCCGACGAGCAGTTTTGCAGCAGCAGCGGCGTGGCCAGGTCGGCCAGCTTGCTCACCACGATGTCTTTGTGCTCGGTACGTTCGGCGGTGTGACCACCACCAGTCGACGCGGTGGCCGATTTCGGTTGCAGCACTTCCCACTGGACCGATTTGACTTCGATCCAGTCCTTGTGGGCGGTGTCTGCCGATTCGCCTTTGATGCCGTCGATTTGCAGGTAGACGTCGATTGCCATGGTATTCCTTTCAGTTTAAAAAAGAGTTAGTGCGACTACTTAGGTTTTGGTCGATGCCGGAAGCTCCGCGACCAACCGGAGGGAAACGGACAGCTCGTCAAGCTGGAAGTGCGGACGCAGGAACGACACCGCGCGGTACACGCCCGGACGGCCCGGCACTTCCGACACCTGCACCGACGCTTCGCGCAGCGGGAACTGCGCTTTCTGTTCCTGGCTGGCGTTATCGTCCAGCAGCACGTACTGGGTTAGCCAGCGGTTCAGGAAGTCTTCCACGTTCGAAGCGGCGGCAAAGCTGCCGATCTTGTCGCGCATCATGGCCTTCATGTAGTGCGCGATGCGCGACACGGCGAAGATGTACTGCAGCTGCGCCGACAGCACCGCGTTGGCGTTGGCGGCGTCGTTGTTGTACTTCTTCGCTTTCTGCGTCGACTGGGCGCCGAAGAAGGCGGCATAGTCGGTGTTTTTGCAGTGGACCAGCGAGATGAAACCGAGGTCGCTCAGCTCTTTCTCGCGGCGGTCGGTGATGGCGATTTCGGTCGGGCACTTGAGCGCCACTTCGCCCTCGTCGGTCTTGAAGGTGTGGGTCGGCAGGTCCTCCACCAGGCCGCCGCCCTCGACGCCGCGGATGGCTGCGCACCAGCCGTAGTCCTCGAAGGCCGCGGTCAGCTTGGTGCCGAACGCGTAGGCGGCGTTGCACCACAGGTACTTGTGGTGGTCGGTGCCGTCCACGTCCTCGACGAAGTTGAAGCCCTCGACGGTGGCGCCATCGGCCGGATTGAACGGCAGGCGGCCGAGGAAGCGCGGCAGCGTCAGGCCGACGTAGCGCGAGTCTTCCGATTCACGGAACGACTTCCATTTCGCGTATTCGACGGTGTCGAACACCTTCGACAGGTCGCGCGGCTTGCCCAGCTCACTGTAGCTCTCCAGGCCAAACAGCTCCGGCGACGCGGCCGAGATGAACGGCGCGTGCGCGGCGGCCGCCACGTGCGACATCTGCTCGATGAAGTACATGTCTTCCGGCTGGCGGGTGATTTCGTAATCGCCGATCAGCGCGCCGAACGGGGCGCCGCCGAAGGTGCCGAATTCCTCTTCGTAGACCTTGCGGAACATGGTGCTCTGGTCGAACTCCAGCGCCGACTGGAAGTCCTTCACCAGTTCTTTCTTGGTGGCGTTGAGCATCTTGATCTTCAGATTCTGGCCGGTGGCGCTGTTCTTCACCAGGTAGTGCAAGCCGGTCCAGCTGCTTTCCAGCTTCTGGAATTCCGGCGCGTGCATCACGGCCGACAGCTGCGCGGAAATCAGGCGGTCCAGTTCCGCCACGCGGGCATCGATGGTGGCGGCCAGGTTGTCGGACACCACCACGGTGCCCTCCATGACCTGGTTGACCAGTTCCGCGATCAGGTCCTTGGCGCGCGCATGTTCGGTGCTGGACTTGGCCACCTTGCTTTGCTCGACGATCTGGTCCAGCAGCGCCACTTCGGTGGCGGCCGGCGCGCCGCCGGGAGTCAGTTGTGCGGACATGATCAGCCCTCCTTCTTGTCGGCGTTTTGCTGGCTGATCTCAGCCAGTTTTTCGGTGCTGTGCAGGACGTCGTTGAGGATGTCTTCCAGCTTGTCGTTGCCGGCCAGCTTGTTGCGCAGGTCGGCCAGCTTGGTGCGCGCCTCCAGCAGCTTGCGCAGCGGCTCGACCTGCTGCACCACCGACTCCGGACGGAAGTCGTCCATCGACTTGAACTTGAGGTCCACCGCGAACTCGCCGCCCTCCTCACCGAGTTCGTTCTTGACGCGGAAGTTGGCGCGCGGCTCCACACCCTTCAGCACCTCGTCGAAGTTGTCGCGGTCGACGTTGACGAACTTGCGCTCCTTCAGGCGCTTCTGCTCGACTTCCGAGTTGCCGCCGAAATCGCCGACGACACCCATGACGAACGGCAGTTCCTTGTTCTCGATGGCGTCGCCGATTTCGACGTCATAGGTCATCTGCACCCGTGGAGGGCGGATTTTCTGCAGTTTCTTCTGCACGCTGGTGCTCTTGGACATGGCTGTATTCCCTTCTTCGGTTATTTCAAGGCGTCAAACGGATTGGCGCTGTTGTCTTCCTGCCTGGCCTTGCCGCCTTTCTTGGTGGCGACCTTGCCGCGCGCCGGCGGCGTGGGGGCGGCGGCCGGCGCGGCGGGCGGCACCAGCACGGTTTCGCCCAGGCTTTCGCGCAGCAGCTTGGCCAGGTCCTGCGACTCGGTACGGATCGAGCCGGACAGATTGTTCTGGCGGCTCAGATCGGCCAGCGAGCGGGTCGACAGGCGCAGGCCGCTGATGGCGATGATGCTGTTGGCCAGCGTATCGTTGGGGTCGCGCACCAGCACTTCCTGGGCGTTGACGATGGCGTCGCCGTACTGGCCGGCTTCATAGCGGGTCTGGGCGATACTCAGCCATGGCGACTTGTCGGCCGGGTAGGCTTCCGCCGCCTGCTTCCACAGCTTGACGGCCTGCTCCTTCTGGCCGGTGCTGGACGCGGTGCCGGCCTGGGCCAGCATGGATTGAAGACTGGGTTTGGCTGCGACTGGCGGCGTGACCGGCGCGGTGGTGGTGCAAGCGCTCAGCGCCACGACAGAGACAATGGCTCCAGCCAGTTGCGCGGCGCGGCCAAGGGAGAGTACGGTTGTCATGCTTACCTCAGATTTCGATATAAATAAACCAATATTTAAAAAACAATTCTGCAACTGGGCGCCACGTTATCAGAAATCTATTATTGACGACGTTCAATTGAACTCAACCGTGCGCGCACCGTAGAAACTCATCCGTGCGCCTCTTTTTTAAAAGAAATGTTACCGTTCTGATACTTTCAAAACGGATAACGGTATGAGCAGCAAAATACTCTGGGGCGAAGGTCTTTTCCTCCGTCCGCAACACTTTCAACAGCAGGACCGCTACCACGAACACCGCCTCCACCAGAGCGTGCAAGCGCTGCACCCCTATGCCTGGGGCGTGAACCAGATCCAGGTGGACCGCGACGCGCTGGCCAACAACGGCCTGCGCCTGCTGGAACTGTCGCTGCGCTTCCAGGACGGCGAGTTCTACGACGCCCCCGGCGCCGACGACCTGCCCGACCCGGTCGACCTGAGCCAGCTGCCGCAGTCGCAACAGACCATCACCTACTACGCCGCCCTGCCCGCCTTCAAACCGTTCGGCGGCAACTTCGGCGACAGCAGCCACGCCGTGCGCTACCAGCAGAACAACCAGGACACGCCGGACCTGTACACCCACGCCGCCCCCGCGCAACTGAGCTACCTGAAGAAGACGCTGCGCCTGGTGTCCGAGTTCGAACCGCGCGATTCCTACACCCACTTCCCGCTGCTGTGCCTGCGCCGCGCGGCCACCGGCGGCTTCGAGCTGGACGCGTCCTTCGTGCCGCCCAGCATGTCGGTGCGCAGCGCGCCGCTGCTGTTCCTGCAACTGCGCCGCCTGCTCGACGCGCTGCAGGCCAAGGTCAGCGCGCTGTACGGCCACCACCGCGAGCCCAGCAAGCACGTGATCGAATTCCGCTCGGGTGACATGTCCTCGTTCTGGCTGCTGCACACCGCCAGCTCGGCGTACGCGTCGCTGACGCACTACTTCCAGCACCCGGCGCTGCACCCGGAACGGCTGTACGAACAGCTGCTCGGCCTGGCCGGCGCGCTGATGACCTTCTCGAAAAGCTGGACCCTGGCCGACCTGCCGGCCTACTCGCACAACGACCCCGGCCCCGCCTTCGCCACGCTGCACCAGATCATCCGCGAGCTGCTGGACACGGTGATCTCGTCGCGCTACTTCGCCATCGCGCTGCGCGAGGTCAAGCCGTCCTACCACCACGGCATGCTGGACTCCGGCAAGATCGACGACAAAACCACCTTCTACATCGCCGTCTCGGCCGCCATGCCGGCCGCCGAACTGGTGGACGTGGTGCCGCTGCGCTTCAAGGTCGGCGCGCCGGACGACGTCGACAAATTCGTACTGTCGGCCATGCCCGGCGTGCGCCTGCAGCACGCGCCGCAGGTGCCGGCCGCCGTGCCGGTGCGGCCGGACGCGATGTACTTCTCGATCGAGCCCAAGGGCCAGATGTACGAGCGCATGCTGCAGGCCCAATCGATCTCCATTTACGTCCCTGGCGGCATACACGACCTGAATCTGGACCTGGTCGCCGTCACATCCTGAACCGAGGCAGAGCACCATGAATACCGTAACCGCTCCTTCCCTGATGGGCGCCGCGCCGGCGCCAGCGGCCAGCACCGCGCCGCAAACCCTGCTGGACCTGATGTATGACGGCTTCTACGCGCTGTTCATGCTGAAGAACGGCAACGGCCCGGCCGAAAACGCCGAATTCGCCAGCAAGATGACGCAGTTCCTCGACGACTTCGGCCGCGCCGCCCGCAAGCACGGCGCCTCGCCGGACGACATCGACGCCGCCAAGTACGCCTTCTGCGCGGCGGTGGACGAGATCATCCTGCGCTCGCCGTTCGCCATCCGCGACGCCTGGGAGCGCCGTCCGCTGCAACTGGTGCTGTTCGGCGAACAGCTGGCCGGCGAAAACTTCTTCCACCGGCTGGAAGCGCTGCGCGCGCGCGGCAGCGCCCACCTGCAGGCGCTGGAGGTATTCCACATGTGCCTGCTGCTCGGCTTCCAGGGCCGCTACATCCTCGAAGGCTCGGAAAAGCTGAACTACCTGACCGCGCGCCTGGGCGACGAAATCGCCCACATGAAAGGCAAGCGCGGCGGCTTTGCGCCGCACGCCGAGCGGCCGGACCAGATCGTCCACAAGCTGCGCAGCGACCTGCCGCTGTGGGTGTTGTGCTCGGTGTTCGGCCTGATCTGCGTGCTCGGCTACATCGGCCTGCGCACCTCGCTCGACCGCAACACCGAACACCAGGTGGCGGCCTATAACGACGTCGTCAAGCTGGCGCCGCGCCAGGCCAACCTGACCATTACGCTGCCGTAAATGGACATTGCATCACTCATCCCCTCGGCACTGGGGCTGTTTGGCACCGGACTGAGCCAGCACGCGCGGTTGATCACGCTGGCCAGCGCGCAGGACACGTCGCTGCCGGAAGCGCTGATGGCCGAGCGCTTCAGCGGCCGCGAGGGCGTCAACGAACTGTACGCGTTCGAGGTGGACGCGCTCAGCACCTCGACCGATCTCGACCTGAACCAGTTCATCGGCGAGGAACTGACGGTGACGCTGCTGCAGGCGGACGGCGCGCGCCGCGCCTGGCACGGCATCTGCACCGAGGCCGCGTGGCTGGGCGCCGACGGCGGCACGGCGCGCTACCGCCTGCTGCTGGAACCGGCGCTGGCGCTGCTGCGGCTGCGCCGCGACAGTTACATTTTCCAGGACAAGAACGTCCAGGACATCATCACCGAGCTGCTGGCCGACTACCCGCAACTGCGCTTCGAATTTGACGTCACCCAATCGCTGGCCACGCGCGCCATCTGCACCCAATACCGCGAGAGCGACCTGGAATTCTTCCAGCGCCTGCTGGCTTCGGAAGGATTGAACTGGCGCTTCGAACACGACCAGCCCGCCGACGACGCCACCGACGGCCAGGCAAAACACAAGCTGGTGATCTTCGACAGCCAGGCCAAAGCGCCCGACATGCCCGGCGGCGCCGACATCCGCTTCCACGGCGTGCGCGCCAGCGACAGCGCCGACGCCATCGACCAGTTTGCCGCGCGCCGGCAGGTGCGGGCCAACGCCGTCAGCATCAGCAGCTGGGATCCGGCGCAACTGATGGCGCCAGCGGCCGAACAACAATCGGCGCTGGACGCCGGCGAACTGCCATCGCTGCCGGTGTACGACGGCGCCGGCGAACGCATCGCCAGCGCCAGCGACACGGCCGACCAGCATAGCCAACTGATGCTGCAGGCGCTGGAACTGGATAACAAACTCTTCGATGGTGCCGGCGCGGCACGCCAACTGGCGCCCGGCCACGCCTTCGCGCTGACGCAGCACGAGCGCTACGCGGCCGACAACCGCTTCACCGTGCTATGGGTGCGGCACGAAGCGCGCAACAACTTCACGTCGCAGGTCAAGCAGGCGGCCAGCCTGATCGAGGCCGGCACCTACCGCAACAGCTTCGGCTGTGCGCGCGCAGCCGTGGCCATCGTGCCGCGCGCCATCGCCGCCCCGCAGGCCGCCACCGCGCTGGGACCGCAGACCGCCATCGTGGTCGGCGTACCGGACGCGGTGGCCACCAGCACCCGCGACCACCAGGTGCGCATCCAGTTCGCCTGGCAGCGCGGCCAGGGCGCCAATCCCGGCGGCATCGCCCACGACACCGACGCCAAGGGCAGCGCGCCCGGCGACGACAGCAGCGGCACCTGGGTGCGCGTGGCCGAGGCGCTCGCCGGTCCCAACTGGGGCACGCAATTCACGCCGCGCATCGGCACCGAGGTGCTGGTCGACTTCATCGACAACGACATGGACCGGCCGCTGGTGGTGGCGCAGCTGTACACCGGTTCGGACACGCCGCCCTACGCCGCCGGCGAGGATTCCGGCGCCAACCACGCCGGCACGCTGTCCGGCATCCACAGCAACAACTTCGACGGCGGCGGCTACAACCAATGGCAGCTGGATGACACGCCAGGCCAGGTGCGCATGCGGCTGGCCACCAGCACCGCCGCCACCCAGCTCAACCTCGGCTACCTGATCGCGCAAGCGCCCGGCTCGGCACAACGCGGTGCATATCGCGGCTCGGGCTTCGAACTGCGCACCGACGCCTGGGCCGTGGTGCGCGGCGGCGACGGCGTGCTGCTGACCACCAGCGCCCGCCCCGCGCAGGGCGCTGGCGTCACCTCGACGCAAATGGACGCGGCAGAAGCGGTGCGCGCGCTGAAGGCGGCGCACGAGTTGGGCAAGACGCTGGCCGACGCCGCCACCCGCCAGCAGGCGCTGACCAGCGCCAGCGCCGCCAACGCCCAGCAGGAACTGCTGTCGCGCATCGATCCCAAGGACAAAGGCAAGCACGACGGCGCGGTCAACGGCCAGGAAGCCAGCAAGGCGCAGCCCGGCGCACGCACGCTGGACGCGGCGCAGCCGGTGGAGAAGTTTGCCGATCCGCTGGTGCTGATGGACGCCCCGGCCAGCATCAACTGGGCCACGCCGGCTTCGACCGTGCTGTTCGCCGGCGAACAGCTGCACTGGACCACGCAAGGCGATATGCACATCACGGCGGCGCACACGTTGTCGTCGGTCGCCGCCCACGCCGCCGGCTACTTCAGCCACAGCGGCGGCATCCAGGCGATCGCCGCCAACGGCCCGGTATCGCTGCAGGCGCATACCGACCAGCTGGAGATCTTGGCGGACAAGGCGGTCAAGGTCATCTCGGTCAACGACAGCATCGAGATCAAGGCCAACCAGAAGATCGTGCTGCAGGCTGGTCAGTCGTCGATCACGCTGGAAGGCGGCGACATTACGTTCGCCTGTCCTGGCAACTTCACCGTCAAGGGGGCGCAGCACGTGTTTGATGGCGGTAGCGACACCTACACCAGTACACCGCCCTTGCCTGCAGACCTGCTCCCAATACCTGTATTGCCGATCGATAAACCCAAAGCCTCGCAGGTCATCGTACTCACCGATCTCGATGGTCACTTATTGAAAAACCGTCCATATCGTATCTGGATGAAGGATGGCACCTTCATGGAAGGCACAACCGACAAGAACGGGTGCTCAGAACTGCTGACATCAAAAATGGCAACTGTCGCCGAAATTCAAATTCTTAAACGTATTAGCTGAATATGCCTACACACAAAGTCAGGGATGGAGAAAGCATCTCGTCCATCGCGAAACTATTTCATGTGGATAAAGCGTCACTGATCGAGGCGAACCATATCAAGGACCCGGACAGAATCCACACGGGACAAGTGTTAACCATCCCCAAAAAGCGCGAACAACAAGCGCCTCCAGCTGTCACGCCTCCTGCAAAACCCTCACCCGCACCTGCAGCACGTGAAAAGTCACTTTCGGAGCAGGTGGACGAGGCCATGCTTCATGCAAGAGAACTCAGTCTGCAATGGATTGAAAACCTGCTGCAGAAACTGCGTACCGACGAAGCCAATGAACGGGTGCAAAAAGAGGAGAAAGCTGATGTTCCGAAGGACACAAAACCCCCGGAGCATAAGCAGACGCCACCTGCGAAAAAAGGTAGCCGTAGCACACGACAGCTGAGCGATGTAAAGGAGAATTTAAAGGAGAGGTTGGGAAAGGAAGCCCACGTCGTTCAGTTCGGCGGCGTAAAATTGACTGACAACGAGAAAAAACAGATCGTCGCGGCAGTAGCGGTTTGCGAAATGAATGCGGATGGGTTTGGCAGCATTAACACCGACCAAGAGTTCGTTGGCCGCAAATATGGCAAAAAAGGAATAGGCGGTTTAACCTATTCACGCATCGTGCACATCGGTCTGTCTTATGGGGTTATTCAGTACACCCAGGATAGCGGTAGTCTGGGTGACCTGCTGGTCAAAATGAAAGCCAAGAACGGGGCGAAATTTACTGAGGTATTTGGTGGGGGCGACTCGGCGATAGCGGACAGTTTGATCACCTTGACCACAACAGGGCGTGCCGATTTGGCCAACAACGCCACCATCCCGATGTCGGGACAGGCGTATTGGAATTCCATCCGACGCAAACCAGAAGGCAAGGAGTTAGCCAGACTGGCCAACGGCCCTACACAATCAGACTTACCAGTGTCGCGCGAAATTCGCGGTAAACGCGTGCAACCGATTCCTGCTCAAAAAGGCGCAACGGCGACAGACCTCTGGACTGGCACGTGGAAAGAGCGTTTTCTGGCTGCCGGAAAAGTACTGGACTTCCAGGAAGTTCAGCTGGACTTTGCAGTGGAGCGCTATTTCAATCCGCTCCTGCAACTTGCCAAAACCAATAACGTGCGTTCCGCATTAGGATTAGCGTTTTTGGCTGCATGCAATATTCGAGGCGGCGTGGGACAAAAGCTGTCGCGCCTCCTGTACAGCGTTGCCGATGAACTCAAGGTACAAAGGCCATTCAAGTCCTCAGAAGACGAACGAAAGTGCTTGGACGCCATTGCCGCTGCAAAAGGTAAGATAGGTGACACGGAGGTACACGAAGATGAGTCGCGGCGCGTTAAGTTATTGATTAAAGATGAACTTGGCTTTTTGGCTGAGGACTTGTATGACACATCAACTTACTGAATCATGAAAAAATTTCTGAATATACTTGTATTGTTGTTTTGCTGCTCATCCATTCTGGCTTTCGCAGAATGCAAGAACGATTGCGTATTAAAAAATCGCTCGCAAGATCAAGATTGCAAGCTCGACAATACTCCTCTTAGTCGTTGCGAAAATTACGCGGCATACGTGAAGGAGGATAAAAAACTCAACAAGGAATACAAAGAGCTAATTAAAGTGTTGTCCAAAGAAGATGTTGCCGATCTGCGTAAAACACAAAGGAGCTGGCTAGACTGGCGGCTGGAAAAATGTGAAGAAGTTGATCAGAATGCCAATTGCGACAACGGCGTCTGCGCGGGAGTTGCCCACGATGAATGTATTGTATCTTTACTCACACAGCGCGCTAATGAGCTAAACAAGTTCCGACAAAATGTGACGGGGGCTAGGTCCAGTCGTTTTGCCTTCTCAAAAAAATACGATTACTAGCATGGCGTGTGGCTGTACCGAGCAGCGGTGCTGGACATCGATCCGGCGAATTTCGATTCGGGTCTCCGGTTGCCTGTCAGACTGCCGCCGTTGGCAGGTTACCGGTTTATTCGGTATTAGTAAGAATGATGATAAAGAAAATTCTGCTTTTAGTTGCTGCCGCGAGCGGCTTCGCACGTGCTGCACCGCGTCCGCCGAGGAGGCACTGCGGGCGCAGCTGTCCGGCCCTGCGGCGGTGGAAGGCTGGAGACTGATCGACACTTTACTGTGCGCGCCCAAGTCGGCGGCCAGCAAGGCCTATATCGCCAGCCACGCGGTCCGCAAGATCAACTATCAGTCGTCTGGCACTGGGGAAGAGCAGGAAGAAGCCTGCTCAATCCCGGTCACGAAGGACGTCATCAATGCCTTGCTGGCGGCATGGGAAGCATGGAATGCCACGGTGCAAGCCAGCCCGGCAGAAATCCAGCTCAGCTATTATCCGAACGAAGCCTGCATCCACAGCCGCACGCTGGAACTGGTCAAGGGTAAATGGCGGATCACCGCCATGGGCTCGGCCTGCGACTAGACCGCGCTGTCCGAAAACGAACAACGCGGACGTTCATTTCCGCACACCTTCGCGCGCCTCAGCCATAATTGGCCGTGGCACAAGACTTGCAGTTCCCTTAGCGATCAATCAACAAGGAGACATCATGCATGAGCTACCCCTGGGCGCGCGCGGCACCGAAGCCAGCATCGCCGTCGATATCAACGCACGTGGCCAGATGGCTGGCATCATCGAGGACGAGTACGGGCACCAGCGCGCCATCCTGTTTGACAAGCGTCCGGTGGAACTGGGCACGCTGGGCGGCAGCGAGGGTTTCACCAGGGGCATCAACGCCAACGGCGACGTGGTCGGGACGGCGCAAAATGCCGCCGGATACTGGCGCGCCTTCGTGGTCCGTCACGGCCAGCGCATGCAGGACGTCGGCACGCTGGGTGGCAACAGCAGCTACGGCGCGGCGATCAACAACGCCGGCCAGGTGGCCGGCTTTTCGGATACCAGCGACGGCTATTACCGCGCCTTCGTCAGCGGCGGCGACGGCGCGCTGCGCGACCTCGGCACGCTGGGCGGCAAGATCAGCTACGCGGCCGGCATCAATAATCAAGGCGCGGTGGTTGGCACGGCCGCCCGCGCCGACGGCTACCGTCATGCCTTCCTGACCGAACCGGGCGGCAGCATGCAGGATCTCGGCACGCTGGGCGGACGGATCAGCAGCGCCAGCGCCATCAACGATAACGGCGTGGTGGTCGGCGCGTCGGAAATGCCGGATCGCCGCTGGCATGCTTTTATGTGGAACAAGGGCAAGATGGTCGACCTTGGTGCGCTGATCGGCTATGGCGATAGTTACGCCACCGCCGTCAACCAGGCTGGCCATGTGGTGGGCAGCATCCGCGTCGGCGATGAACGCCGCTCTTTTGTCTACCGAGACGGCAAGATGACGGTCCATCGCGGCGGCTACGGCCTGTATCTGGTCAACGCCATCAACGACCAGGAACTGGTGATCGGCGCTTACAGCGTCGGCAACAAGTTTAACGCCGCCACCATGGTCTCCAGCCAGCCGGCGGTGGTCACGCACGGCGGCCAGGATTTGCTGGGCCTGATCGCCTTGGTGTTGCTGGCGGCCACCGGCGTGGTGGCGTACCGCCGCCGCTACCGTGGCATCGCCTTGCGGACAACGATGGGCTAGCAGGCCTTACCGCGGTCGCTACAGAAGCGGACGTCGCTTTCCATGCCAGCGCCGCAGTGCTTGCATACCGGAAGCGCCGCCATGACCGCTGGCGCCGGCCTGTGCCCACCCAGCAGTTCTACCGTTTCCAGCGCGGCCTGGCCGGCAAGCACTTTGCCGATCAGCGCCATGTTGTGCGCTCGAGATCCTGCTGCGACGATGGCGCCACACTAAGTTAAAGCGTCGAGAAGTCCAGCTTGACGCCAGTGGCGGCCTGGATCTGCTCCTTGCTGACGCCCGGCGCCAGTTCGGTCACCTTCAGGCCGTGGTCGGTCACTTCCATCACGCCGAGGTCGGTGATGACCAGGTCCACCACGCCGACGCCGGTCAGCGGCAGGTCGCACTTCGGCAGCAGCTTGTGGGACGTCGAGCCGTCCTTGGCGGTGGCCACGTGCTCCATCAGCACCACCACTTTCTTGACGCCGGCCACCAGGTCCATCGCGCCGCCCATGCCCTTGACCATTTTGCCAGGGATCATCCAGTTGGCCAGGTCGCCCTGTTCCGACACCTGCATCGCGCCCAGGATGGCCAGGTTGATCTTGCCGCCGCGGATCATGCCGAACGAGTCGGCCGAGCTGAAGTAGGCCGCGCCCGGCAGCGCCGTCACGGTCTGCTTGCCAGCGTTGATCAGGTCGGCGTCGATTTCGGCTTCGGTCGGGAATGGGCCGATGCCCAGCAAGCCGTTTTCCGACTGCAGGAATACTTCGATGCCGCTCGGCACGTAGTTGGCCACCAGCGTCGGCAGGCCGATGCCGAGGTTGACGTAGAAACCGTCCTGCAGTTCCTTGGCCGCGCGCGCGGCCATTTCATCACGAGTCCATGCCATGTTCTATCTCCGATGTTCTTTAGTTGGCGGCGCGGATGGTGCGCTGCTCGATGCGTTTTTCCGGCGTGGCGTTGACCACGATGCGGTGCACATAGATGCTTGGCAGGTGTACCTGGTCGGGATCGATCTCGCCGGTTTCCACCAGCTGTTCGACCTCGACGATGCAGACCTTGCCGGCCATGGCGGCGTTGGGGTTGAAGTTGCGGGCGGTCTTGCGGAACACCAGGTTGCCGGCCTTGTCGGCCTTCCAGGCCTTGACCAGCGCCACGTCGGCCACCAGCGCGCGCTCCATCACGTACTGCTCGCCGTCGAACTCGCGGATTTCCTTGCCGTCAGCAACAATGGTGCCGACGCCGGTTTTGGTGAAGAAGGCCGGGATGCCGGCGCCGCCGGCGCGCAGCTTTTCGGCCAGCGTGCCCTGCGGCGTGAATTCCAGTTCCAGCTCGCCGGCCAGGTACTGGCGCGCAAACTCCTTGTTTTCGCCCACGTAGGAAGCGATCATCTTTTTAATCTGGCGGGTTTCCAGCAACTGGCCAAGGCCGAAACCGTCGACGCCGGCGTTGTTGGAGATGGCGGTCAGGCCGGTGACGCCGGAATCGCGCAGCGCGCCGATCAGCGCCTCGGGGATGCCGCACAGGCCGAAGCCGCCGACGGCGATGGTCTGGCCGTTCTGGACCACGCCGTTCAGCGCGGCAGCGGCGTCGGGATAGATCTTGTTCATGGTGTCCCTTTAATGATTTATGTTGCGTGTGCCTTGCCAACGTTGTTAAATACGTTAGCGATGCGGCGATCCAGCATAGAATACGCCCACCGAAAGTTCAATACCGTAGAAATACCTGCTCATCCATGCACGCTCAGCCGATTATTGATTACGAATCGATTTTCCTCCATGCGCCGGTAGGCATGTGCATCTCGGAAAACCGCACCATCCAGACCTGCAACGCCGCGCTGGCCGAGATGTTCGGCTACACCCGCGAGCAGTTGGAAGGCCTGTCCTTCCTGGCGCTGTACCCGACCATGGACGAGTTCCTGCGCACCGGCGACCGCATCATTCCCATCATGAACGCCAAGGGCCGCTATTCCGACGAGCGCATCATGCGCCGCGCCGATGGCGAGCTGTTCTGGTGCCACGTCACCGGCCACGCGATGCGCGCCGACGCCCCGCTCGGCGCCGGCATCTGGACCTTCGAGGACGTCAGCGAAAAACGCCCGGTCACCGCCGAGCTGACGCCGCGCGAGCGCGAAATCGCCGCCCTGCTGGTCGAGGGCAAGACCAGCAAGACCATCGCCCGCCAGGTCGACCTCAGCCCGCGCACGGTGGAAATGCACCGGGCGCGGCTGATGCGCAAGTTTTCCGCCTCCACCTCGTCCGAGCTGGTGCACAAGCTGGTCGGCGTGCAGCTTTAGCCCGTCGTCCCGGCGCAAGCCGGGCCCCATGCCGAGTGTAATGGTCCGCGCGCTCGGCATGGATACCGGCTTGCGCCGGCATGACGTCAGGTGGCGGTCATGCCGTCGTCGGCCGAGATGATGGCGCCGTTGATGAAGTTGGAATCCTCGCCGGCCAGCAGCAACAGCAGGCCGTCCAGGTCTTCCGGCTTGCCGGGCCGCTTGCGCGGCAGCATGCCGATCAGCTTCTGGCCCTGCTCGCTGGCGAAATACTCCTCGTTGATCTCGGTCGAAATATAGCCGGGGCAGATGGCGTTGGTGTTGATGCCGTACTTGCCCCACTCCACCGCCATGGCCTTGGTCATCTGCACCACGCCGGCCTTGCTCATGCAGTACACGCCGATCTGCGGCAGCACGCGCAGCCCGGCCACCGAGGCGATGTTGATGATGCGGTGCTGCTTGGCCGGATCGCCCTTGGCGCGCGCGATCATGCGCTTGGCGGTTTCCTGCGCCACGAAAAAGGCGCCGCGCAGGTTGGTGTCCATGACGAAGGCGTAGTCTTCCGGCGTCACGTCCACCAGCCGCTGGGT
Organism: Duganella sp. 1224; assembly: GCF_013408245.1. Taxonomy (GTDB): domain Bacteria; phylum Pseudomonadota; class Gammaproteobacteria; order Burkholderiales; family Burkholderiaceae_D; genus Rugamonas. Next base: position 1,027,250 of record NZ_JACBYS010000001.1, on the reverse strand, counting down.
GGTCGACACGCCGGAGTTGTTGACCAGGATGTCGATCGGGCCGGCCTCGGTCTCGGCATGGGCGATGGCTGATTTGATGCTGGCGTAGTCGGTCACGTCGAGGCTGACCACGTGGGCGGCGCCGCCGTCGGCCTCGATTTCGGCGCGCAGCTCCTTCAGGCGCTCGGTGCGGCGCGAGGCCAGCACCACCTGCGCGCCGGCCTGGGCCAGCACCTTGGCGAAGCGCGCCCCCAGTCCGCTGGAGGCGCCGGTGATCAGCGCGATTTTCCCTTCAAAGTTGACTTCTATGCCCACGGTGACTCCTTTTGTTCCGGACGGTGTTTAACCGTAATCATTACACAAAAAGCCAGTATTAGATTGCGGTGTCTAATAATGTCGCGGACAATGGCGCCACAATTGCAATCCGGACGAAAAAAAGGCACACTCGTGCTAAATTTCTTCCTTTATCAAAACCACTATAACAATAGACCATGACACAGCCTCAAACCCTAGTAGAACAGTACGGCCCACGCGATGCGATGGAGTATGACGTCGTGATCGTCGGCGGCGGCCCGGCAGGCTTGTCGGCGGCAATCAAGATCAAACAGCTGGCCGCCGAAAAAGGCCAGGAAGTGTCGGTCGTCGTGCTGGAAAAAGGCGGCGAACTGGGCGCGCACATCCTGTCCGGCGCGGTGATGGATCCGAAGGCGCTGACCGAGCTGATCCCCGACTGGAAGGAAAAAGGCGCGCCGCTCAACACCCCGGTGACCGAGGACCGCGTGCTGTTCCTGACCGAAACCGGCTCCTTCAAAACGCCCAACATGCTGCTGCCGAAGTGCTTTGAAAACCACGGCAACTACGTGATCTCGCTGGGTAACGTGGTGCGCTGGCTGGGGCAGCAGGCCGAGGCGCTGGGGGTGGAGATCTTCCCCGGCTTCGCCGCCGCCGAGATCCTGTACCACGACGATGGCTCGGTCAAGGGCATCGCCACCGGCAACATGGGCGTCAGGCGCGACGGCGAGCCGGGCCCGGAATTCCAGCTGGGCATGGAACTGCACGGCAAGTACACGCTGTTCGCCGAGGGTTCGCGCGGCCACCTGGGCAAGCAGCTGATGGCCAAATACGACCTGAACAAGGGCAAGGATCCGCAGTCGTACGGCATCGGCATCAAGGAACTGTGGGAAATCGATCCGGCCAAGCACCAGCCCGGCCTGGTGATCCACACCACCGGCTGGCCGCTGGACAGCAAGACCTATGGCGGCTCGTTCCTGTATCACCTGGAAAACAACCAGGTGGTGGTCGGCTACGTGGTCGGCCTGAACTACGCCAATCCTTACCTGTCGCCGTACGAGGAATTCCAGCGCTACAAGACCCACCCGGAAATCCGCACCTTCCTCGAAGGCGGCAAGCGCATCTCGTACGGCGCCCGCGCCATCACCGCCGGCGGTCTGCAATCGCTGCCGAAACTGGTGTTCCCGGGCGGCGCGCTGATCGGCTGCGACGCCGGCTTCCTCAACATGAGCCGCATCAAGGGCTCGCACGCCGCCATCAAGTCCGGCATGCTGGCCGCCGACGCGGTGTTCGCGGCGCTGGGCGCCGGCCGCCAGGGCGACGAGCTGGCCGCCTACCCGGCCGCGTTCGAGCAATCGTGGCTGCACGAGGAACTGCACGTGGCGCGCAACGTCAAGCCGTGGCTGAACAAGGGCCTGTACCTGGGTTCGCTGATGACCGGCATCGACCAGATCGTGTTCCGCGGCAAGGCGCCGTGGACGCTGCGCCACGCGCACGCCGACCATGAGTGCCTGAAGCCGGCCTCGCAGTTCACGCCGATCAATTATCCCAAGCCGGATGGCAAGCTGACCTTCGACCGCCTGTCGTCGGTGTTCATTTCCAACACCAACCACGCCGAGGACCAGCCGATCCACCTGACGCTGAAGAACCCGAGCGTGCCGGTGGACGTCAACCTGGCCCAGTACGCCGGGCCGGAACAGCGCTACTGCCCGGCCGGCGTGTACGAATTCGTCAAGAATGACGACGGCAGCGACCGCCTGCAGATCAACGCCCAGAACTGCGTCCACTGCAAGACCTGCGACATCAAGGATCCGACCCAGAACATCGTCTGGGTGACGCCGGAGGGCGGCGGCGGACCCAACTATCCGAATATGTAAAAAAGCAACAACCAGAAAACAGCGCGGCCGGCCAGCCGCGCTGTTTTTATTTGATTCCAGCCAGCAATCGGCCCATAATCGGCCGGTGGGAACGACGGTAAACCGCGGCTTCCAGCCCGGTTACAAATTATTTTCAATAAATTTCCGCGAAGCATTTAATGTCCTTCCAGCTACGGTCGTCTTGTACTTGGGAGAGCGCAAAAGATTCGTTGCTCCGAACTGAATCCACCTACCAGGAGTTATTTCATGCTGAGCCTTCACACCAATTCCGCGGCCCTTTCCGCACAGAACTCGATCTCGCGCACCCAGTCGGCGCTGTCGACTTCGCAGACCCGCCTGAGCACCGGCTTCCGTGTCAATTCGGCAATGGACGACGCTGCAGGCCTGCAAATCGCTACCCGTCTGAAATACCAGACCAGCGGCATGACCGTTGCAATGCGTAACACCCAGAACTCGATCTCGCTGATGCAGACCGCCGAAGGCGCGCTGGACGAGACCACCAACATCCTGGTGCGCATGAAGGATCTGGCCACCCAGGCTGCCGACGGCTCGTCGAACGACGCCGACCGCACCTCGATGCAGGCTGAATTCGACGCCCTGACCAACGAACTGACCAACATCGTTGGCAACACCACCTTCGGCGGCCAGAAGCTGTTCAACACCGACACCACCGCCGGCACCTCGACCTTCCAGAACGCCAGCCTGACCTTCCAGATCGGCGCCTCGACCGGCGAAACCCTGAAGTTCGACCTGACCACCCAGGTCAGCGCCATGCAAAGCGCCATCGGTGCCGCCGCCACCAACTTCACCACCACCGGCGTGGCTGGCACCACCCCAGGCAGCGAACTGTCGACCTCGGCAGCTTCGGCCAACTCCTTCATCGACCTGCTGGCCAGCGCGATCGACTCCGTGTCGGTGGTGCGCTCCAACCTGGGTGCGACCTCGAACCGTCTGGACCACGTGTACAACAACCTGGCCAACGTCTCGACCAACACCAAGGCCGCCGAAGGCCGCATCATGGACACCGACTTCGCCGCCGAATCGTCGAACATGACCTCGCAGCAGATGCTGCTGCAGGCCGGCACCGCGATGCTGAAGCAGTCGAACAGCACCTCGTCGCTGGTTATGTCCCTGCTGCAGTAATAATCGTAGTAGTATCCGGATACGCAAGTATCCGGATGACCAAGGGCCAACCGCGTACTTTCCGGTTGGCTTTTTTTATACCCGCAAGACTGGACACCCCGCCTGATGGCCTTAGACCGCATCGGACCAACGCTGCGCCCGCTTGGCGTTCCGGACCGGCAACCCGTGCAGCCGGCAAGCCCGGTCGCGCCCGCGCCCGGCGCGCAGCCGGTCGATCTCGACTTCCCGATCGGCCCGCTGCTGCCCGGCACCGCGGGCCCGGCCGGCGCCGCCCCGGTGGACGCCATACCGGACGGCCACGACAGCCGCGCGCTGCCGCCCGGCGGCCTGGAGGCGCTGGCCGATGCGCTGGCCGACGTGCCCAAGGCCAGCGACCCGGCCGCCATGCGCCCCAACCAGGTCTTCCTGTCGCGCCAGCTGGTCTGGCAGCCGCCCGACATCGCCATGATGGCCGCCTCGTGGCAGGTCATGGTACGCACCTACAGCGAGCAGCGCGCCGCCTGGCTGGAACAGACCACCGGCCGCCACCTGCCCGCCAGCCTGTTCATGAGCGACCAGATTCCGGCCGGCAGCCGCGATGGCCGCCCCGGCCTGCCGCTGCTGACCGAGATGGAGCCGTGGCGCTTTGCCGTCTACGCCTGGGGCGACCGCCGGCTGGTGCTGCGGGTGGTGGTGATTGACGAAGACGAATACGAACGCAACCGCCGCAAGCGCGCGCGCGCCGCGCTGCGGCTGGAGCTGGTGCTGCCGGAAGTGGGCCGCGTGGTGATCCAGCTGGAACCGGCCAGCGGCGCCGGCGTGGTGATGGAGGTCGGCGCCGCCCAGACCGCCGCCATGCAGCACATGCGCGAGATCCTGCCGCAGCTGGCCGCCACCGTCAGCCGCCTCGGCCTGACCATCCTGCGCTGCCGCCTGCGGCGCGAGCTGCCGCCGTCCAGCGGCGAGCATCCCTACCCCAGCCGCATGCAGACGGCCGGCCTGAGCGCGCAGCTGTTCCACGCGATGGCGGCGGTCGCCACGCTGCTGTCGCAACCGGCCGTGCCCGACGACATGCAATGAGGCCGGTTTTCGCGCCGCGCCCTAGCCAGACAGAAGGCCGCTCAGTTATGATCGGCTGAGCCAGATCCACTCTCCAATTTTATCTCTCTATGGCAAACACACCCGACGTTGAGCAGTTGTTCCAGCAAGCGATCCAGTACCATGGCGACGGCCAGCTGCCGCAGGCCTTGCAGGCCTACGAGCAGGTGCTGCGGCTGGAACCCCGGCATTTCGACGCGCTGCACCACACCGGCATCGCCGCCTTCCAGAGCGGCAATTTCGACGCCGCCGCCAGCTTCATCCGCTCGGCGCTGCAGGTCGACCCCGACCACGCCGGCGCCCACAGCAACCTCGGCAACGCGCTGCGCGAACTGCAATACATGGACGAGGCGTTGCAGCACTACGAGCGCGCGCTGGCGCTGGCCGGTGACGACGCCAACACCCTGTTCAACCGCGCCGTCACGCTGCAATCGCTGATGCGCGGCGACGAGGCGCTGGACGCCTACGAGCAGGTGCTGGCGCTGGAACCGAACGACGACCAGGCCTGGGCCAACCGCGCGCTGCTGTTGTGGCAGGCGCGCCAGTACGACCTGGCGCTGGTCAACGCCGAGCAGGCGCTGGCGCTCAACCCGCACCATCCCGAGGCGCACGCGGTGCGCGCCCACATCCTGCGCGACACCGGCCATGCCGACAGCGCCGAGGACAGTTATCGCCAGGCGCTGGCGCTGGCGCCCGACTACGCCGACGCCCACTACAACCTGGGCCGCCTGCTGCTGGCGCAAGGCCGCGCCGAGGAAGCGTTGCCGGCGCAGGAGGCGGCGCTGGCGCTGCAACCGGAGCTGGTGCTGGCGCAGCGCCAGCGCGCGCTGGCGCTGCGCGCGCTGGGCCGCGCCGACGAGGCCGAGCGCGCCGAAGCCGACGCCCAGGCCGCGCAGGCGCGCCTGATCGCCGCCTATCGCCAGCGCGCCGGCCAGCTGGGCCAGGCCACCCAGCACCAGTCGGCCGCCGCGCTGTACGCGGCAGCGCTGGAGCTGGACAGCGACAACGCCGAACTGCGCCAGCTGCACGCGGCCGCGCTCGACAACAGCAAGCTGCACGGTGCCATGCTGGACAGCCTGCGCCACGCGCTGGCGCTGAAGATGGAGCGCGTGGCGCGCCACGCGCCGGCCGAGCTGATCGCCGACACCGACCAGCAGAAAGACTTCGAAAAAGCCCGCGTGGCGCTGGAAAAGCTGATCAAGATGGCGCCGGCCAACCCGCTGGCCTACATCAACCTGGGTAGCATCCTGAACAAGCTTGGCTTCAACGACCAGGCGCTGGCCAGCTACGAACGGGCGCTGGCGCTGCAGCCCGACCTGCCGCTGGCGCACTGGAACCGCTCGCTGCTGCTGCTGGCGCGCGGCGATTACGAGCGCGGCTGGCAAGGCTACGAATACCGCTGGGTGGCCAAGGACCTGGCGCTGTCGCGCCACAAGCGCCACTTCCTCAAGCCGCAATGGAGCGGCCGCGAATCGCTCAAGGGCAAGACCATCCTGCTGCACGCCGAGCAGGGCTTCGGCGACGCCATCCAGTTCTGCCGCTTCGCCCAGCAGGTGCGGGCGCGCGGCGCGCGCGTGGTGCTGGAAGTGTGGCCGCCGCTGATCCCGCTGATGCGCACGCTGGAATGGGTCGACGAGCTGGTGGCCACCGGCAGCCCGCGGCCAGCGTTCGACTACCACATCCCGCTGCTGAGCCTGCCACTGGCGCTCAACATCCGGGTCGATACCATCCCGTCCGCGCCGTTCTACCTGCGCAGCGACCCGGCCAAGCGCGAACAATGGCAGGGTGAACTGGGCCCGACGGACAAGCTGCGCGTCGGCGTGGTGTGGAGCGGCAGCGCTTCCCACGGCAACGACCACAACCGCACGCTGCCGCTGTCGGTGCTGGCGCCGCTGTTTGGCGAGGACTGCGAATTCATCTGCCTGCAAAAGGAAATCCGCGCCGCCGACCAGCCGCTGCTGGACACGCTGCCGATGCGCCAGGTCAGCCATCTGCTGCACGACTTCGGCGACACCGCCGCGCTGTGCGACCTGATGGACGTGGTGCTCACGGTGGACACCAGCGTGGCCCACCTGGCCGGCGCGCTCGGCAAGCCGTTCTGGGTCATGCTGCCGACGCCGTTCGAGTGGCGCTGGCTGGAGCGCGGCAGCACCAGCCCGTGGTATCCGAGCGCCCGGCTGTTCCGCCAGCAGCGCATCGGCGACTGGCAGCCGGTGGTGGACGAGGTGATCGCCGCGCTGCGCGAACTGCCGCCGCCGGCCATGCCGACCCTGCTGCAGATGCACACCTGATCCCAACCGCAACCTGAACCATCCACGTGACCATGTCCAACCACCCCATCAGCGCCCCGGCGGCGCTGGCGGCCGTGCCCTGCCCGGTCTGCGCAACCCAGACCGTGCCGCACGACGTCGTCGATTTCAACAAGAACTGCGAAGAGATGCACCAGCGCTTCCTGCCGCTGGCCGGCTGGCCGATCTACTACCACCGCTGCCCCGAGTGCGGCTTCGTGCTGGCGCCGGAGTTCCAGCGCTGGTCGGAGCAGGACTTCCTGCACCACATCTATAACGAGGAGTATGCTGCGGTCGATCCGGACGGCGCCGCCAGGCGGCCGGCCAAGGACGCCGCCTTTTTGCAGCAGGTGTTCGGCAGCGCCCGCAAGCAGATCCGCCACCTCGATTACGGCGGCGGCGCCGGCGCGCTGTCGGCGGCGCTGGTCAAGCACGGCTGGGACTCGGCCAGTCACGAGCCGTTCCCGCGCGCCGGCCAGCAGCCCGCCGCGCCGGGCAAATACAATCTGATCACCGCGCTCAAGGTGTTCGAGCACGTGCCGGACGTGCAGGCGTTGCTGCGTGCGCTGACCGCGCTGATGGAGGATGAGGCGCTGCTGGTGTTCTCGGCCCTGCTCACCGACGGCAACATCAAGCCCAACACCCGCCTGACCTGGTGGCACGCGGCGCCGCGTAACGGCCATATCAGCCTGTACTCGCGCCATAGCCTGATGCGCCTGGCCGACCAGTACGGCCTGCAGTTCGGCAGCTTCAACAACGGCCTGCACTGCCTGTTCAACCAGCTGCCGGCCTGGGCCGGCCCGCTGCTCAATCCGAAAGCCGACTAGCCGACCGTGCCGATGATGCTGACCTCGCGGTTCTCCGGAATCTCGTTATAGGACAGCACGTGCAGGCCGGGCGCGAACAGGCGCGCGTAGCGCGCCAGCAGCGGCCGGATCTGCGGCAGCACCAGCAGCAGCGGCGGCGTCGCCTGCTGCTTCATCTGCTCGCGCGCCACCGGCATGTTGACCTGCAGCTGGGCCAGCAGGTGCGGGTCGATCGGGTAGTTGTCCAGCACCACCTTGCCGCTCTGGCGCGCCTGGTTCAGCGAGCCGAGCAGCATGTTCTCCAGGTCGCCACCGAGGTTGAACGCCTGCATCTCGGTCTTCTGGCCGAACAGCGCGGTGACGATCTGGCGCCGCAGCGCGCAGCGCACCTCGGCCGCCAGCAGGATCGGATCCTTGGTGGTTTCCGAGCTGTCCACCAGCGTGGTGGCGATCGGCACGATATCCTTCAGCGACACGTTTTCCGCCAGCAGCACGCGGAACACGCGCAGCATCTGCGTGTGGGTCAGCGCCTTGTCCAGCGCCGCCGCCAGCTTGGGCGACACCGCCGCCAGCCGCTCCATCATGGCCGGCACGTCCTCGTGGCGGAACAGCTCCGGCAGGAATTCGCGGATCAGCTTGGACAGGTGGGTGGCGATCGCGCTTGGCGCCTCCACCACCTGGTAGCCCAGCCCCAGCGCGTTGGCCTTCTCCGACGTCTCGATCCACGTCACCGGCATGCCGTAGGCCGGCTCGATGCCGGGGATGCCGTCGATCTGGCCGTACACGTTGGGCGACGGAATCGCCATCAGCCGGTCGGCGAACACCTCGGCCTGGGCCACCACGCTGCCCGACAGGATCACCGAATACTGGGTCGGCTTCAGGCCCAGGTCGTCGCGCACCGAGATCGGCGGCAGCAGCAGGCCCATGGCCTCGGAAATATTCTGCCGCACGCCCTTGATGCGCTTGGTCAGCACCTCGCCGTGGGCCTTGTCGATCAGGCCCACCAGCTTGTAGCCGACCGCCAGCTGCAGCGGCTGCACGGCCGGCAGCGTGCTCCAGTCCAGCTCGGGCGCGCGGTCCTCGCGCAGCGCCGCCTCAATGGCGTCGAGGTTGTTGGTCTCGGGCGGCTTGACCCGGTTCAGCAGCTTCCAGCCGACATAGCCAAGCACCAGCGCGAACAGGCCGAACATCTGCCACGGCATGCCCGGCACCAGCGCCAGCACCAGCATCATCGCGGCCGCGCTGAACATCACCTGCGGCGAGGTCAGCACCTGGCTGCCGACCTGCTGCTCGAAGTCGCCCGAGTCCGAAATGCGGGTCACCAGGATGGCGGCGGCGGCCGACAGCAGCAGCGCCGGGATCTGCGCCACCAGGCCGTCACCGATGGTCAGCAGCGCGTACTGACGGAAGGCGTCGCCGAACGACATGTCCTGCATCAGCGCGCCGATCGCCACGCCGCCGACCATGTTGATGATCAGGATCAGGATCGAGGCCACGGCGTCGCCGCGCACGAACTTGGAGGCGCCGTCCATGGCGCCGTAGAAGTCGGCCTCGGCCGCCACTTCGAGGCGCCGTTGCTGGGCTTTTTCCTGGTTGATCAGGCCGGCGTTGAGGTCGGCGTCGATGGCCATCTGCTTGCCCGGCAGCGCGTCCAGCGTGAAGCGCGCCGACACCTCGGAGATGCGTTCCGCGCCCTTGGTCACCACCATGAAGTTGATGATCATCAGGATCACGAACACCACCATGCCGACCACGTAGTTGCCGCCAACGACGACGTTGCCGAAAGCCTCGATCACGTGACCGGCGGCGGCCGTGCCCTCATGGCCGTGCAGCAGCACCACCCGGGTCGACGCCACGTTCAACGTCAGGCGCAGCATGGTGGTGGCCAGCAGCACCGTCGGGAACACCGAGAAGTCCAGCGGCCGGCGCACCGACACCGAGCCCAGGATGACGATCAGCGCCAGCACGATATTGAAGGTGAACATCACGTCCAGCAACACCGGCGGCAGCGGCAGCATGATCATCGCCAGGATGACCAGCAGGAAGACCGGGGTGGCAAACTTGTGGCGACGGATCTCCGCAATCAGCGTCTTGAAAAAATTCACTGCTAAACCTCGCTCATGGATGGGGGCACGACTACTTCTTCGGGTCGCACCGGCGCGGCGTTACGCCGGCCGGCACGGAATGCTTGCAACTGCAGCACATAGTTCAGCACCTGCGACACCGCCTGGTACAGCTGCACCGGGATCTGCTGGTTGACCTGGCTGGTGTTGTAGATGGCGCGCGCCAGCGGCGGCAGCGCCATCACTTCGATCTGGAATTCGGCGGCCAGCTGCTTGATGTACAGCGCCATCTCGTCGACGCCCTTGGCCACCACGTACGGCGCCTCGGCCTTGTTGCTGTCGTACTTGAGCGCCACCGCGTAGTGCTCCGGGTTGACGATCACCACGTCGGCGGTCGGCACCGTCTTGCGGGCGCTGCGCCGCGCCATGGCGCGCTGCAGCTGGCGGATCCGGCCCTTGACCTCGGGCCGGCCCTCGGTCGACTTGTGCTCCTCCTTCAGGTCCTGCTTGGACATGCGCTGGTTGCGGGCGAAGAACCAGGCCTGGGCCGGCACGTCGATCAGCGCGAAGATGACGAACACCGCCACCAGCGACATCAGACCGTCCAGCATCAGGTTCGAGCCCTTCAGCATCGCCTGCCCCATCGGCATCATCTGCAGGTGGGTGTAGTCGGGCACGGTCGAGCGGGCCACGTGGATCAGCACCGCGATCAGCACGCCGGCCTTGCCGACCGAGATCAGCAGTTCAAACGCGTGCTTGCCGCTGAACAGGCGGCCGATGTTGGCGATCGGGCTCATGCGCGACAGCTTGGGCTCCAGGTGCTTGCCCGACACCACCCAGCCGCCCGGCACCATGGCCCCCAGCACGATGAACAGCGGCACCACGAACAGCGGCAACAGCATCTTGATCAGCAACAGCATCGCGCTGCTGAACACGCTCGACATGGCGTTGTCGATCGCGCCCTCGCTGTCCAGCGGCGCAAAGCTCTGGTGGAAGATCTCGTTGAACTCGGCCATGTAGCCGGGCAGCAGGTAGACGAACAGCTTCAGGCTGACCAGGATGCCGATCGCGGTCGACAGGTCGCGCGAGCGCACCACCTGGCCTTCCTGGCGCGACTTCTTCAGCTTCTGCTGTGACGCCTTCTCGGTCTTATCGCCGGTGCTCTCGTCAGCCATGGCCGGCCACCCGCATCTGCTGGCGTATCATCTCCAGCACCAGATTGGTCATGCGCACATAGTGCTCGGGAATGAAGCGCACCACCTGGGCCAGCATCAGCAGGCCGAAGATGGTGATCACCGAAAAGCCCAGCGCGAACAGGTTGAGCGCCGGCGCCACGCGGTTGAGGAAACCGAAGCCGATCTGCACCACCATGGTGGCGAACACCACCGGCAGCGCCAGCAGCATGGCGGCCGAGAAGATCCAGGCCACGTTGTAGGCCACGGTCTGCATCATCAGCGGGCCGAAGCCGTGGCCCAGCGGCCAGGCGCGGAAGCTCTGGCCGATGACGTTGGCGATCACCAGGTGGCCGTCGATGGCGAAGAAGATCAGGATGGCCAGCGTCGACAGCAGCCCCGAGGTGACGTCCGACGACTGGCCGTTGAGCGGGTCGTTCATCACCGCCATCGACATGCCCATCTGCGACGAGACGATAAAGCCGAGCACGCCGATGACCGACATGGCGAAATGGAAGGCCAGCCCCAGCACGAAGCCGATCAGGCCCTGCTCCAGCGTGGCCACCACGCCGGCCAGCGAAAACGGGTTGATTGCCGCCGGGCCCCAGTCGACGCCCGCGGTCAGCGGCAGCATGATGACTGCCAGCACCAGCGCGATCAGGATGCGCACCGTGGTCGGCGTCACCGCCTCGCCCAGCACCGGGGCGCCGAGGAACATCGCCAGGATGCGGCAGAACGGCCACCACAGGGCGGTCAGCGTCGGCAGCAGCTGGGCGAACAGGGCTTCCATGGCGGGGCGTCAGCCGACCAGCGTGGCGGCGCGGGTGAAGATGGACACGCAGAAGTCCATCAGCAGGGTCGACATCCAGCGCCCGGCCAGGATCACCGCCAGCAGCGTGATCAATAGCCTGGGCAGGAAGCTCAGCGTCTGCTCGTTGATCTGGGTGGCGGCCTGGAACAGCGCCACCAGCAGGCCGGTGATCAGGCCCGGCACCACCAGCACCACCACCAGCAGCATGACGATGTGCAGCGACTCGACCACCAGGTCGACGGCAATTTCGGGTGTCAGCATCGGTCCGCCCTCTTCCTGTCAGTAAGCCTGGATGCTCGTCACGAGCGTGTTCACGGTCAGCGTCCAGCCGTCCACCAGCACGAACAGCAGCAGCTTGAACGGCAGCGAGATGACCAGCGGCGACAGCATCATCATGCCCATCGCCATCAGCACCGACGACACCACCAGGTCGATCACCAGGAACGGGATGAACAGCATGCAGCCGATCTGGAACGCGGTCTTCAGCTCGGACAGCACGAACGCCGCCAGCTTGACGGTGAAGGCGTGCTGCTCCGGCACGGTGATGGCGTCCTCGCCGGCCAGGTGGGCGATCTGCTGCAGCGCCGCCTTGCTGGTCTGCGCCAGCATGAAGCGCGACACCGGCTTCTCGGCGATCTGCAGCGCGGTTTCCAGGCCGATCTTGTCCTGGTCGTAGGGCACGAAGGCCTCGGTCCAGATCTGGTTGCCGATCGGCCGCATCACCAGCAGCGTCAGGATCAGCGCCACGCCGGTGATGACCCGGTTGGGCAGGCCCTGCTGCAGGCCCAGCGCCTGGCGCAGCAGCGACAGCACGATGACGAAGCGGGTAAAGCTGGTCATCATCATGACCATCACCGGGAGCAGGCCCAGCAAGGTCAGGATGATCAGGATCTGCATCTTGACCGTCAGCTCGGTCTTGGCCCCCGGCACCACATTGGCCAGCAGGTCGACCGCCTGCGCCGGCGCGGCCGCCACGGCCAGGCCCAGCAGGGCCGCGGCCGGCGCGGCCAGCGCCAGGCGGCGGCGCCACGGCGCGTTCACAGCCCGGGTCATGGGGCCATCATGTCCAGATTCAGGCCGTCGAGGTCGATCACTTTCAAGCCATAGTTTTCGCCCGCCACCACCACCTCGGCGCGGCCGATGGCGGTGCCGTTGACCTTGATGACCAGCGGCTCGCCGGCCAGCACGTCGAGCTCGACCACGCTGTCCGGGCCGATGTTCATCAGCTCCTCCAGCGAGATGCGGGCCGAGCCCACTTCCAGCGTCAGCGTGACCGGAATCTTGCGCATCATCGCCGGCAGATCGCGGCGCGGCGCGGCCGCCGGGAGGTCGGTCAGCTCGTTGCCGGGCTGGTCGATGATCATCTCCTCGGACAGGTCTTCCAGCAGGGCGTCGCTAGGATTGGCTACGTTCATGTTCATCATTATTCGGCGTCTTCAAAAGAGGTTAAACACAGTTTGCCTTTGTGCTCGGTGACGGCGGCCGTGAACAGGCGCGAGTCTTCAAGCAGCACGTCGGCCCTGGACAGGCTGATCGGGATGACGTCGCCGACCTGCAGGTCGTACAGGCTGCCCAGCGTGACTTCCTTGCTGGCCAGCCGGCCGACCAGGCCGACCTGCAGCCGCTGCGCCAGCGGCGCGGCGCTGCGCGCCTTCTTGCCGTTGTCGCGGTCGCGCAGCAGGCCGCGCAGCACGCAGGCCATCAGCTGCTTGTCGAGCGCGAACCAGAACTGGCCGGTGGCGCCGCTGGCGGCGTCGGCCACGGTGACGGTAATGACCCAGGTACCCTTGGGCGGCGGCGAGCCGGGCATCGGCTTGAATTCGGCGTCGGCCGCCTCGCCCTCCCCTTCGGCCGGGGCCGGCTTATCGCTGGCGGGCAGGTTGAGTTCGATGCGGCCGGCCAGGATGGCGCACAACTGTTGTCCCAGCACCACAGCCAGCCGTTCCTCGGTGGCGGTGACGCGCACCGCGCTCTCGTCCACCGCGGCGGCGTCGGCCTTGGCCTCCGCCTTGGGCTCGGCCTTGGCGGCGCCGCCGTAGCGGTAGTTCAGCACGCTCAGCAGCACCTTGCGTTCCATCGCAAAGGCGATCTGGCCGGCCGGCGCGGCAAAGCTCAGCCAGCGGCTGCGCAGGTCGTTGCCATCCAGGCGGCTGAACGCCACGTCGTCCACCCGGAAGCCGCCCCAGTAGCGGCGGTTCATGTTCAGGCGCATCGATTGCGCCAGATCGTCGCGCAACTGGGCCGCAAAAATATGCAGCAAATGCACCGGACGGCCGAGCAGGCACGGGTCCAGCACTTGATGTTGCGTCTGTTTTGTCGTTGTCATGTATGAGCCATGGCGGTTAATTCTTCCCTACTCTCAATGATCGCACTTCCAGCCAAAAACTGGTTACTTCCGGCGCAATTTTTTCTCAAGTAGGACGATCTCGGTAGCAGCATACCTGAAAATTCACATTATTGCTAATGAACAATATTTGGCCAAATAATTTCCTTGAAGACAAATTCCGCTTTACAAGAATATTGCTAGCCGGTAAGCTTACTTCAGTTTGTCGATGCTTACGCTGCTCTGCAACATACGTGAACAAATGGCGCTTAGTGAATGATTTATAACGAGATTTGCTTCAACATAACTGTTTCGGCCGCCGCCGAATTGTGCCGTAAAGAAATTTCACATTCGGCCGATAACGCCACAACACCGGGGCGGTGCCGGCGGACCACCGCAAGCGGTCCCACCCGTCCGCCGCGTCCGACTTAGTCTGACAGTCCTACACCATCTTTCTGACAACACTGTGACACGCGCAACAGATGTGTCGCACTTTGGTCTAGGTGGCGGGAATATCTCTCACATGGGCTTGCTGCTTGGCGGCAATCTCGCTAAGGTAGTCATCTGGATTTAATGCTGTAAAAACGGGGGTAGCAAGATGAGTAACGGATTCTCCAGCCTGATACAGGCCGACCTGCAGTCGCTGACCAACGCGGCGCACAACCTGGCGAACAGCAGCCCCACCATCGCTGCCGCCAACCACTACGGCGCCCAGGATGGCCAGCCCGCCTCGTTCGCCCAGTCGATGCAGGGCGCCATCGAGCGCGTCAACGCCATGGACGTCGACGCCGGCCAGAAGATGGCCGATGTCGATGCCGGCAAGAGCGACGACCTGGTCGGCGCCATGCTGTCCAGCCAGGACGCCAGCCTGTCGTTCTCCATGCTGATGCAGGTGCGCAACAAGGTGATGGGCGGCCTCGACGAACTGATCAAATTACCGCTGTAAGCCTCCGCGAAAGCCTTCACCGTGATTAACACCTTCAAGTCCGCCTTCGACCGCTGGCGCGCCAACCCGTCGGCGCCGTCGCTGCCGCCCGCCCTGCTGAAAACCCTGTACCCGCTGCTGATCCTGGCCATCGGCCTGACCGCGCTGGTGTTGATGTACATGTGGAGCAACCAGGCCAGCTACAAGCCGGTGTTCGGCGCGCGCGAAAAAGTGTCGGCGCCGGACATGATGACCGTGCTCGACACCGAACACATCCCCTACCGCATCCACCCCGAAAGCGGCCAGGTGCTGGTGCCCGACTCGCTGCTGGGCAAGGTCCGCATGCTGCTGGCCGCCAAGGGCGTGACCGCGCAGCTGCCGGCCGGCCTGGAGCTGATGGACAAGAACGACCCGCTGGGCGTGTCGCAGTTCGTCCAGGACGTGCGCTTCCGCCGCGGCCTGGAGGGCGAGCTGGCGCAGTCGATCATGACGCTGGACGCCATCTCGCACGCGCGCGTGCACCTGTCGATCGCCAAGTCGACCTCGTTCGTATCGGCCGACGGCGACAAGTCGTCGGCCTCGGTGGTGGTCGCGCTCAAACCGGGCGCGACGCTGTCGCCGGAGGCCATCGCCGCCGTGGTCAACATGGTGGCCGGCAGCGTCGCCAGCCTGTCGCCGGCGCGCGTCAGCCTGGTCGACCAGAGCGGCAACCTGCTGTCGGCCCACATCGACCTGGCCGACGGCTTTGACGCCGGCACCAGCGGCAACGACGCCAGCAAGCGCTACCAGGAAGACGTCAAGGCCAACATCAAGGGCCTGCTCGGTCCGGTGATCGGCGACGACAACTACCGCATGTCGGTGGCGGCCGCCGTCGATAACGACCGCGTCGAGGAAACCGTCGAGAAATACGGCGCCGATCCCAAGGTCACCAGCGAGGCCATGCGCGAGGAGCAGGACCGCAACCGCATGGTGATGGGCGTGCCGGGCACGCTGTCGAACCGGCCGCCGCCGGCCGCCGCCAACCCGGCCGCCGCCACCCAGCAGACCGCCGGCGGCGCCGCCGATCCCAACGCCCAGCAGCCGGACGGCAGCGCGCGCAAGAACGCCACCAGCCGCCAGTACGCTTACGACCGCAGCATCACCCAGACCAAGCGCAGCCGCGGCCGCCTGGAAAAACTCAGCGTGGCGGTGGTGCTGGCGCAAGCCGCCGCGCCGACGCCAAAGACCGGCTGGAGCGCCGCCGACATCGCCAACATCGACAAGATCCTGCGCAATGGCCTGGGCATCAACGCCGAGCGCGGCGACCAGCTGGTGGTGTCGGCCATGAACTTCCCGCCCAAGGCCGCGCCAGTGGCGTGGTGGGAGGAGCGCGACAACATCGTCGACATCAGCAAGTACGCGATCTACGCCGTGGCCGCCCTGCTCGGCTACCTGCTGCTGCTGCGCCCGATCATGCGCCTGGTCACGGTGCGCTTCACGCCGGATCCGAAGGAAGCCCAGCGCATCGCCGCCGAGCGCCGCGCCGCCGAGCAGGCCGCCGTGGCCGCCGCCAAGGAAGCCAAGGAAGCGGCCGCCAAGGAACAGGCGGTGCTGGCCGGCACGGCCGCGCCGGGCGGCGCCGGTGGCGCGCCGGCCCTGGGGGGCAGCGCCGCCCAGCCGGGCATGCCGGTGGTGCCGCTGCTGGAAAACTACGATCTGCCGCCGCCAGGATCCGCTGTCGACGTCATGGTCGACCACCTGAAAGTGCTGGCCGCGAAGGAACCGGAACGCGTGGCCGAAGTCGTCAAACAATGGATGCAGAAAAATGGCCGAACTCAATAACATGGATGATGATGGCGGCGAATACGCCATCCCGACCAAGCTGACGCCGGTGGAACAGGCGGCGATCGTGCTGCTCAGCATCGGCGAGGAACCGGCGGCCGCCGTGCTGCGCTGCCTGACGCGCGAGGAATTGCTGGAAGTGACGCAGGTGATGTCGCGCATGAGCGGCATCAAGGTGGAGTCGGTCAAGAACGCGATGCAGAAGTTCTTCGACGACTACCGCGAACAGTCGGGCGTGCATGGCGCCTCGCGCTCCTACCTGAAGCGCTCGCTGGACCTGGCGCTGGGCGGCGACCTCGCCAACACCGTGCTGAACAACATCTACGGCGACGAGCTGCGGCCGAAAATGGCGCGCCTGCAGTGGGCCTCGCCGAAGTGGCTGGCCGAGTACATCTCCAACGAGCACGTGCAGATGCAGGCGGTGTTCCTGGCCTTCCTGCCGGCCGCGCTGGCCGGCCAGATCATCGACGGCCTGCCGCAGGACACGCGCGACCTGGTGCTGCTCAACCTGGCGCGGATGGAAGAAGTCGACGCCGACCTGCTGCAGGAGCTGGACGAGCTGGTGGATCGCTGCCTGAGCTCGTTCGACTCGCAGGGCACCAGCGTCGAGGGCATCCGCCAGACCGCCGAGATCCTCAACCGCCTGCCGAGCAACCGCGCGCAGATGGTCGAGCTGCTGCGCGCGCACGACCCGGAGGTGGTGTCCAAGATCGAGCTGTCGATGTACGACTTCTTCATCCTCGGCAACCAGACCGAGCAGGCCATCACCCGCATCCTGGAAGACGTGCCGCTGGAACAGTGGGCCATCGCCCTCAAGGGCGCCGACATCTCGGTGCGCGACGCCATCCTGAAAACCATGCCGAAACGCCAGGCCCAGGCCTTCGAGGACATGATGCGGCGCGCCGGCCCGGTGCCGATGTCGCGCATCGAGCAGACCCGCCAGGAAATCATGGCCACCGTCAAGGCGCTGGCCGACGCCGGCGAGGTCGAGATCCAGCTGTTCGCCGAACAGGTGGTGGAATGAAGCAGTTCCGTGCCTACCGCTTCCCGCCGCTGGCGCAGTTCACCACCCAGCGCGCGGCGGCCGCTGCCGCGCACGGCCATGGCCACGGCCACGGCGGCGACGGCGGCGCCCAGTGGGCGGCGTCGGTCAGCGAGGGGTTCGAGCAGGGCCAGCGTGACGGTTACGAGATCGGCCTGGCGCGCGGCCAGGAAGACGGCTTCGAGGCCGGCCGCCTGGCCGGCCAGGAACAGGGCCGCGAGGAAGGCCGCCACGAGACGCTGGTGGCCTACGACCAGCTGGCGCGCCCGGTCGACGCCATGCTGAAAAGCCTGAAGAAACTGCGCTCCGACTACCGCGCCGCCCAGCGCAAGGAAGTGGTCGACCTGGTGGCCAAGGTGGCGCGCCAGGTGATCCGCGCCGAGCTGGCGCTGCAGCCGGTGCAGCTGATGGCGCTGGTCGAGGAGACGCTGGCGTCGATGCCGCCGACCCGCGATGAAATCGATGTCTACCTGAACCCGGAAGAGCTCAAGCGCATCGCCGAGCTGGACCCGAAACGCTCCAAACGCTGGAATCTGATCCCCGATGCCCGTCTTGAGGTAGGGGAATGCCGGATCAAGGCCGGCGATAATGAGGTCGATGCCGGCTGCCATCAACGGCTTGCGGCCGTCATGGAACAGGTCGATAATCAACTGCAGATCGCCGACAGCGGCGATGAACCGGAGAGCGACGAGTGATCGCAGATGCCTTACGCAATCTCGAACTGGGTTCGGTACCCATGGCGACCCCGACGGGCCGCCTGGTGGGCGCGTCCGGTTTGTTGCTTGAGGCCGTAGGTTGCCCGCTGCACACCGGCCAGCGTTGCCAGATTGAGACAGTCGGCGGCGACTGGCTGGACGCGCAGGTGGTCGGTTTCCGCGAAAAAGTCTCCTACCTGATGCCGTTCAAGAAGGCGGTCGGCCTGACCACCGGCGCCCGCGTGCTGCCCTCGCCCGACAAGGTCAGCCTGCAGATCGGCTCCGGCTGGCTGGGCCGCATGGTCAACGGCCTGGGCGAGCCGATCGACGGTCTGGGCAAGCTGGGCGGCGATTTCCCGCTCGAGTCGCAACCGCCGCGCGTCCATCCGCTGCGCAAGAAACCGGTCACCGAGCCGCTCGACGTTGGCGTGCGCGCCATCAATGCCATGCTGACCCTGGGCAAGGGCCAGCGCGTCGGCCTGATGGCCGGCTCCGGCGTCGGCAAGTCCGTGCTGCTGGGCCTGATGACGCGGCAGACCGTGGCCGACGTGGTGGTGGTCGGCCTGATCGGCGAGCGTTCGCGCGAGGTGCGCGAGTTTGTCGACATGTCGCTGGGCAAGGAAGGCTTGCAGAAAGCCGTGCTGGTGATCGCGCCGGCCGACGAAAGCCCGCTGATGCGCGTCATGGCCACCGAGCTGTGCCACTCGATCGCGGCCCATTACCGCGACCAGGGCAAGAACGTGCTGCTGCTGGTCGACTCGCTGACCCGCTACGCCATGGCGCTGCGCGAGGTGGCGCTGGCGCTGGGCGAGCCGCCAGCCACCAAGGGCTATCCGCCGTCGGTGTTCTCCAACCTGCCGCAGCTGGTGGAATCGGCCGGCAACGGCGAAAACCCGGCCGGCAGCATGAGCGCCATCTACACCGTGCTGGCCGAGGGCGACGACCAGCAGGATCCGGTGGTTGACACCGCCCGCGCGATTCTCGACGGCCACATCGTGCTGACCCGCGAACTGGCCGAGCGCGGCCACTACCCGGCGATCGACATTGCCGCCTCGATTAGCCGTTGCATGATGCAAGTGATCGACCACAAACACCAGATGGCGGCGCGCGCGCTGAAGGCCAGCATGGCGCGCCACGACCGGGTGCGCGACCTGATCCCGCTGGGCGCCTACGTGCCCGGCGCCGATCCGGTCACCGACAAGGCGGTGCAACTGCATCCCAAGGTCGAGGATTTTCTGTGCCAGGGCACCAAGGAAGCGGCGCCGATCGCCGACTGTATCGCGCAACTTGAAAAGCTGATGACACCATGAGCCAACAAAAAATCCGTAACCTGACCACGCTGGTGGCGCTGCGCAACACCGAAGTGGAGCGCCTGCAGACCGAGATGGCGGAAAAAGCCAGCGTGCGCGAGCGCTACCAGAAAAACCTGGAGCGCCTGACCAGCCTGTACACCAACAGCGGCGCCAGCGGCAATCTGCACCCTGCCCTGGCCGGCAACTGCGGCGACTACAAGCAGGCGGTGATGGCCATGGCCGACAGCCACCGGCTCGACCTCCACATGCACGAGGCCGACATGGCGGTGTCGCAGCAGGCGCTCAACGCCGCCTGGGCGCGGCGCGAGGTGATGGGCAAGGTGTTGAGCAAGGAACAAAAGATCATGTCCCAGCAGCAAAATGCCAAGGAACGCAAGCAACATGATGATTTGGCAACGCAATTGTGGCTGCGCGGCCAAAAATAAGCGCGGTTACAAAAAAATGTCTGGAATATTTTCATAGGGAAACGATTAAGGTCGCCCTATCTCGGGGTACACTTTAATTTCCTTCCCAAGGAGCACGATCATGTCAGTCATCACTTCGCCCACCTTCGACCCCAAGACCTATGCCCAGGGCTTGGCCAACGACTACGTCGGCCCGACCAAGGCCAGCCTGGACAAGCAGACCGCGCAGGCCACGGCGGTGAGCACCGCGCTGACCACGCTGAACTCGGCGCTGGGCGCATTCCAGACCGCGCTGCAGGGATTGGCCAGCTCTACCACCTCGGTTACCGCCACCAAGGCAACCTTCAGCAACAGCGCCATCGCCACCGCCACCGCCAAGTCGAGCGCCACCGCCGGCACCTATGCGTTCTACGTCGAACAGTTGGCCACGGCCGGCCAGGTGACCTATAACGTCGCCGACAGCGCCGCCGCCGGCGCCGGCAGCATGAATGTGATGCTGGCCGACGGCAGCTCGTTCCAGGTCGACCTGGCCAGCGCCGACAGCGACAAGGACGGGGTGCTGAGCGCCAAGGAAGTGGCGGCGTCGATCAACGCCGCCGCCAACAACAATTCGCGCGTCACCGCTTCGACCATGACCATCAATGGCAGCACCCAACTGGTGCTGAGCTCCAACAACACCGGCGCCAGCAACGCGGTGGCGTCGATCGACACCTCCGGGCTGGGCTCGGCCAGCCTGGCGACCGCGCTCGGCAACCAGACCACGCTGACCACCGCCAAGGACGCCGTGATCTGGGCCGGCGGCAAGAATGGCACGCGCATCCAGCAGGCGTCGAACACCTTCTCGGTGGTCGACGGCGTGTCGTTCACCATCACCCAGGCACAGAGCGCCACCGATCCGGCCGTCACCCTGACCGTCGGCGCCGACACCAGCGGCACCGCCAGCAATGTGCAAAAGTTTGTGGATGCCTACAACACCCTGATGGGTGTGATTCAGACGCTGACCGCGGCCGGCGACCATTCGCTGGCGCCCAGCACCGATCCGACCGCCACGCCGGCGCCGACCAGCCAGGATGCCGCCCTCCACGGCGACGCCGGACTGGCCTCGCTGAAGGACCGCCTGAACGCGCTACTGCGCGGCGTCAGCGGCGGCCAGTCGCTGATCAGCTACGGCATCAGCGCCACCAAGGACGGCACGCTGACCATCGATTCGGGCCGGCTGACCAAGGCGCTGGCGGCCAATCCGGATGGCCTGGACAATCTGTTTGGTCGCGCCGGCATCGGCGTCGACAGCGGCGTGCTGGGCGCCATGAACAAGCTGACCAATGCCTGGACCACCAGCGCCGGCGGCTTCATCATGCAACGCACCACCCAGAACGATCAACTGCAGAGTGACCTCAGCGATCGCATGGCGGCGCTGCAGAGCCGCTTCCAAAGCGCCTACAACCGCTACCTGGCGCAGTTCACCGCGCTGCAGACGCTGCAGGCCTCGATGACCAACACCTCGAACATGTTCACGGCGATGTTCTCGCCGGACAGCAGCAGCTAAGCCACAACAGTTATTTTTACGCAGTACGGGGAAGACCATGATGAACCAGGAAGCCTACAGCAGTTACCACTCCACCAATCTGAACGCCCAGGTCGCCCGGGCGTCGCCGATTGAGCTGGTGCTGGTGCTCACCGATGGCTTGCTCGAAGAGCTGGCGCGTGCGCGCGGCCATATCGTCGGCAAACGCTACGAGCTCAAGGCCAACAGCCTGAACAAATGCACCGACATCATCAACGGTTTGTCGAGCTCGCTGGACTTCGACAATGGCGGCGAGGTGGTGCAAAACCTCGGCCGCCTGTACGAATACTGTGCCGGCCGCCTGTACACGGCCGGCGTCAGCCTCGACCCGGCCATCATCGACGAAGTAGTCACGCTGCTGACGACCATCAAGAAGGGCTGGCTGGGCGTCCAGGAAATCCAGGCCCAGCATGGATAGACAGCGCACCCTGCTGCAACTGACGCAGAAAATGAGCGCCGCCATCGCCGCCGAGGACTGGACGGCGCTGGCGGCGATCAACACCATGCTGGCCACCGCGCTGCCGCAGATGGCGGCCCAGGGCCAGTGGAACAGCGCCGAATGGGCCGCCCTGGCGGCGGCGCGCCAGATGCACAATGAAGCCTTCAAGCGCTGCAACCAGGCCACCGAGGAACTCGGCCGCAAGTTGCAGCAAATGGGGGCAAACCAGGAGGGCTGGCTGGCTTACGCCCTCGAAAGTGAACAAGCAGAAACCGGAATCCAAGCATGACCATGACCCTCTCCAGCGCCGCGGCAGCCGCCCAAGCCGCACGTGCCGAACTCACCGCCCCGGTGGCCGGCAACGCCTCGCCGGCGGCCGCCGCCGGCGGCAAGAGCACGGCCACCGCCGCCAAACCGGCCAACGGCAGCAACGGCAGCAACGGTGCCGCCAACGCCAGCGCCAGCGCCGGCGGCAAGTCGGGCGCGGCCCCGGCCCAGCCGCCAGCCACCCGCCCGGCGCCGCAGACGGCATCCGCCGCGCAGCAATCGGAGCGCGCCAGCGACAATGCCCAGGCCACCCAGGCTGCCCAGGCCGCCGCGGCCCAGAACGCCGCGCCGGCCGCGCCGCTGTTTTCCCAGCTGCTGAATCTGACCGACGTGGCCGCCAGCGCCCAGGCCGAGCAGCATGACGCCGGCGACGGCGCCGCGCCGGCCGCCGACGAGGCCACCGGTTCTGGCAGCGCCGCCGCCGCCAACGTGCTGCCGGCCATGCTGACCTCGATGCTGGCCAGCGCGCCCGCCCCGGCCCCGCTGCCGACCCAGGCCGCGCCGCTGGCCGCCGACGGCGACGCCGCCCGCACCGAAGCCATCAGCGCAAGCGCGACGCTGAACGCCAGCGCCACCCGCCTCAACCTGGCGGCCGCCAGCGTGGCGGTGACGCCGGCCGCGCCAGCCGCCGATGAAGCCGCGCACGCCGCCGCCGCCGCGTCCGCCGCCAAGCTGGCCGCCAGCGCGACCGCCACCGCCAGCGCCGCCCAGCAGAGCGCCGCCAACACGGCGGCAGCGACCGCCGCCGCGCGCCAGACCGATAAAGACACCCCTGCCCCGGCGCCGGTGGACGCCGCCGCCCAACTGGCCGACAGCGGCGCCGACCTGGCGCCGCAGCCGCTGGCCGCCGCACGTCCGCAGCCGGCGTGGAACGCCATGCCGGCCGCGCCGCGCGCCGCCGACAGCGGCGTCGCCAGCTATGCCGCCACCGCCGCGCGCGTGGCCAGCGCCGGCAACGGCGCCGACGATGGCAACAGCGCGCTGAACAGCAGCGTCACCTCGGTCAACAGCCTCAGCGTCAGCCAGAGCGCCGTCCCGGCCGCCGGCCAGGCCAGCGCCACCGTCAAGCTGGCCGGCAACCCGGACCAGTGGCAGCAGCCGCTGCGCGAGGCGCTCGGCGACCGACTGCAGTTGCAGCTGCAGCGCAATAACGACCACGCCGTGATCCGCCTCGAACCGCCCAACATGGGCAGCATCGAAATCTCGATCCGCCATAGCGCCGGCGCGCTGCAGGTCAACCTGTCGGCCAACAACAGCGAGGTGGTGCGCCAGCTCAACACCATCGGCGACAGCGTGCGCCAGGACCTGTCGAACAAGCAGTTCACCGAGGTCGCCGTCACCGTGTCGTCGGCGCGCGCCCAGGCGCAGGCCGACCAGGGCGGCCGCAACGGCCAGCAGCGCGAGCAGCAGGACGGCCGCACGCCGGGCCGCGCCCTGTCCGACGATGACAGCACCGCCACCTTTGCCATGACCGGGGAGTAATCTGCACAATGAAGAACATGAAAGTCATCATCGCCATCGTCCTGGCTGTCGTGGTCGGCGGCGCGGTCGCCGGCGGCGCGGTCTGGTACATGTCCAAGGGCGGCGACGAGCAGACGGCGGACGCCAAGGACAGCAAGAAAAAGCCGAAGAAGGAAGAAAAGAAGTCCGAGGAGCCGCCCAAGTATCTGACCGTCGACAAGGTGGTGGTGATGCTCAAGCACCAGCCGGATGAAACCGTGACCCACTATCTGTCGGCCGACCTGGTGGTTTCCACCAGCGCCAAGCGCGAGAAGGAAGCCAAGGAAACCCTGCCGATGCTGCGCAGCGTGGCGGTGCGCACGCTGTCCGACCTGCCGATGTCGAGCGCGCGCGTGATGACCATCGACCAGTTCGCGGCCGCCCTGAACAAGGCCTTCGACCACGAGTTCGAGGAAGAAGGCCGCGAGAAGCCGTTTGACGAAGTCATGATTGGCAAGCTCATCGTCGAGTAAGCCGCGCAGCATGAACACCAGTGGAGCGGGCATGGGATACGTAGAAGAATTTGCAGAGTCTTATGCCGAGAGTTACGGCGAGCACGGCGCCGCGCCGCTGCACAGCGTGGCCGACGAGCAAAAGCATCTGCTGGCGTATGCGCCGCTGGTCAAGCGCATCGTGCGCCAGCTCAACTCGCAGATCGCCGGCGCCATCGACCGCGACGACATGGAGCAGATCGGCCTGATGGGGCTGCTGGAGGCGCTGCGCCGCTACGGCGAGCCGGACGCCGCCTTCGGCAGCTATGCCAGCCTGCGGGTGCGCGGCGCCATCCTCGACGAGCTGCGCCGCCAGGACTGGCGCCCGCGCGCGGTGCGCCAGCAGAGCCACAAGCTGCGCGACGCCGTGCGCGCGCTGACCCGCAAGCTGGGCCGCGAGCCCAGCGAGCAGGAAATCATGAGCGGCCTGGCGCTGACGCCCGAGGCCTACCAGGCTTACCTGCTGGACGAGAACGCCGAGCTGATCGCCAGCTTCGACGACGTCCTGCAGGAAAGCCTGAGCAGCGACAGCGCGCCCAGCCCGGAGGAGCAGCTGGTGGTGCGGCGCAGCCTGGAGCAGGCGCTGCGCGGCCTCGACGAGCGCGAGCAGCGGGTGGTGCAGATGTATTACGAGTTCGAGCTGAGCTACAAGGAAATCGCCGCCGTGCTGGACCTGACCGACGCCCGCGTCTGTCAGCTGAACAAGGCGGCGCTGAACAAAATGAAAGCAGTACTGCAAGGCGCCTGAGCCACAGCGGGCGCCAAGCGGCAGGGATTAGAAAAATGACGCGGAAAGGCGAATCATCATGCAGCAAATAGTCGGCATTCTCATCGTATTGGGCAGCGTCTTCGGCGGCTTCTTCCTGATGGGCGGGGCGTTCCATCAGATCTGGCAACCGATCGAGCTGATCGTGATTGCCGGCTCGGGCATCGGCGCGCTGGTCATCGGCAACCCCAGCCACGTGCTGAAGGAGCTGATGACCCAGATCAAGAAGATCATGAAGAAGAAGTACGACTCGGAATTCCAGCGCCAGTTGCTGCTGCTGATGTACGAGCTGCTGCAGCTGGCCGCCGGCGGCCTGAAGGCGCTCGACGCCCACGTCGAGGCGCCCAAGGACAGCCCGCTGTTCCAGCGCTACCCGCGCGTGCTGGACGAGCCGAAGCTGCTGGCCTTCATCGTCGACAACTTCCGCCTGATGGCCATGGGCAAGATCAACGCCCACGAGCTCGAAGGCGTGCTGGACCAGGAACTGGAAGCCATCCACACCGAGCAGGAACAGCCGGCCAAGTCGCTCAACAAGATCGGCGAGGCGATGCCCGGCTTCGGCATTCTGGCGGCGGTGCTGGGCATCGTGATCACCATGAACACCGTGTCCGAGGGCGCGACCTCGGGCGAGATCGCCGAGCACGTCGGCGCGGCCATGGTCGGCACGTTTATCGGCATCTTCTTCTGCTACGGCCTGATCGACCCGCTGTGCAATATGCTCAAGCAGCTGGTCAACTCGGAGGCGGCCAACAAGGAAACCGTCAAGGTGGTGCTGGTCACCCACGTGGCCGGCAAACCGCCGCTGCTGGCGATCGACGCCGGCCGCCGCCTGGTGCAGCTGAACATCAAGCCGAGCTTTGCCCAGCTGGAACGCTGGATCAACGATCTGGAAGGCCGCGACAGCGGTTCGTCCGACAATTCTGGTCGCGGAGGACGTGGTGCTAAAGCCGCATGACAAGGCGCATGACCAGACCATCGTCAAGCGCGGTGGCGGCAAGCACAAGCACGACGACCACGGCGGCGCCTGGAAGGTGGCGTTCGCCGACTTCTGCCTGGCGCTGATGTGCTTGTTCCTGGTGCTGTGGCTGATGGCGGCGCGCAACACCGAATCGCTGCAGCAGATCCTGACCGAGGCCGACGGCGCCAAGACCGACCAGGGCAAGGGCGTCATGCCGGAGCAGGTCGGCGGCCCGCGCGGCAGCCTGATCGACCGTTTCCCGATGCCGCACTTCGGCACCACCGAAACCGAGGGCAAGCAAAAGGCCCAGGCCGAGCAGACCGACACCCCGGCCGAGCCCTCGTCCAAGGTGCGCTACGACAGCCCGGACGACCTGGCCGCGCTGTCCAAGGCGCTGACCAAGATGAGCGCCGACTACGGCCTGACCTCCAACCTGGAGGCGGTGATCACGCCCTACGGCCTGCGCGTGATGATGCACGACACCGACCGCCAGGGCATGTTCGTGCGCGGCAGCGCGGTGCCGACCGACAAGTTCCGCGCGCTGCTGCGCAAGATGGGCCCGCTGTTCAAGCAGATGGAAAACCAGATGCTGATCGTCGGCCACACCGATTCGCTGCAGTACGCCGACACCAGCTACGCGGCGTTTTCCAACTGGACCTTGTCGGCCAACCGCGCCATGTCGGCCCGGGCCCAGCTGCTGGCCGGCGGCATGAACGCCGAATCGGTGCTGCAGGTGGTCGGCATGGCCGACCGCGCGCCGCTCGACACCAAGCGCGTCGACGCCGGCGTCAACCGCCGCATCGAGCTGCTGATCCTGACCACCGCCCAGGCCAAGACCATCGCCGCCATGTTCGGCATGCCGGAAAACAGCAGCGCCCTGATCCATGATGTGGACACCGCATTGCCGGACGCGACCGTGTTGCAGAAGCTGCGCAACCAGCTCAACGGCCAGGGCGACAGCCCGTTGCGTGATCCGCGCCGCAACAAATAAGACAGACGTATGGAAACCAAGCCAACACGAGGCACCCGCATGAGAATCCCGACATCGACTCCGGACGGCCTGGCCGTCCAGCGCGTGGCCGACAGCGCCCCGGCCGACGCCGCCGAAGCGCTGGCGCCGCCGCCGGCCCCCGCCCCGCTGCAATCGTCGGTGCTGCAGCCGGCGCTGCAGGCGATGCGCGAGCTGCCGGAAATCGACCAGGAAAAAATCGACATGCTGCGCGACGCCCTGGCCAAGGGCGAGCTGCCGTTCGACCCGGCCAAGCTGGCCGGCCTGATCCAGCGCTTCCACGGGAGCGAGCGGTGACCACGGCACAACTCAGCCGCCCGGACGCGATGCGCGCCCTGCTGGCCGGCGTCACTGCCGATCTGCAAGCTTACCCGCAGCTGGAAGCCCAGCTGCACGCGCAATTCCGCGCCGCGCTGCGCCACAAGTCGGTGGAACTGGCCGCCGCCGCCGAGGCCATCGGCACGCTGGTGGACGCCATGCTGGCGCGCCGCGCCGAGCGCGTGGCGCTGGTACAACGCCTGGTGGGGGACAACGGCACCATGGCGCAGGCGTTCGCCTTGCTGAAATCGCCGCTCCGCGAGACAATGGAGGGTAACTGGACAGCGCTGGAACAGGCGGTGATCGAGTGCAAGCGACTCAGCAAGCGCAACGGCGACTTGCTGGCCGAGCAATACACCATCATGCAGCGCGTGCTGCATGGCGAGGAGCAGATTTATGCGCCAGCTTAGCGGCATGCAGGCCACCGCCCCCACTGCCGCCACCGTCTCCAACATGAGCGCCAGCCGCCCCACCGCGGCCACCGGCGGCAGTGCGCCCGCCGGCGCCTTCGGCGCCACCTTCGACCAGGTCCAGGCCGACGTCGCCAACTACATCGCGCGCGGCGACGGCGGCTTGCGCGCCGACGCCGCGCCCTCTTCCCAGGCCATGAGCCTGCAGGCGATGGCGCTGCGCAACCGCGCCGCCGGCGCCATCGACGACGACAGCGGCGGCGTCGATGGCGACAGCCGGCAGCAGTTCCTGGCCGCCATCGCGCCGTGGGCCAAGGAAACCGCCGACAAGCTGGGCGTGGCGCCCGAGCTGGTGGCCGCCCACGCCGCGCTGGAATCGGGCTGGGGCAAACAACCGCTGAAGAACGGCCCGGCCAACGCCAACAACCTGTTCGGCGTCAAGGCCGGCAGCGGCTGGCAGGGCGAGGTGGCGCTGGCCAGCACCACCGAATTCGAGCACGGCGCCCTGCTGAAGAAGACCGAGCGCTTCCGCAGCTACCCGGACACCGCCAGCGCCTTCCGCGACTACGCCGATCTGCTGACCAGCAATCCGCGCTACGCGGCCGCCCTCAACACCGGCAGCGACGCCCGCGCCTTCGCCAGCGGCCTGGCCAAGGCCGGCTATGCCACCGATCCCCACTACGCAGACAAACTGAGCAAGGTGGCAGCGCAATTGCAGCGCGCCGGCCAGCCCGGCCCTACTCCGACGGAGAACTAGCCGTGACGGGCATCGAGACGGGTTCCACCGTGGCCGCGCCCGTCACCCGGGCGCGCAGCACGGTGCCGCTGGCGTTGCGCACCCGCACCGTGTCGCCGCGGGCGCCGGCGTCCAGCGCCTCGCCGCCCATGCTGACCTCGATGTCCTCGCGCCGTGCGACGATGCGCACCGGATCGCCGCGCTTGACCAGCGTCGGCGCCATCAACAACGGCTTGCGCAACACCTCGCCGGCGCGCAGCGCGCGCTTGCCGCTCATGCCGACGATGTCGCGCGGATCGCTGATGACGTCGCTCAGTCCGGAGATATCGTGGCGCTCCAGCAACACATCTTCATCTGCCAGTACTTTCCCTATGGCCAGGTCATTTGCCATCACGGCAATGCGCGCGCTGACCTGGGCGCGCACGATGAACTCGTACCGCCAGCCGCCGGCGCCGCCGCACACGGCGATGAAACGCATGCGCTGCGGCAGCCGCGTATCGGCCGCCTGCACCGTCACGCCTTGGGCGCAGGCGGCCAGCGGCCGTGTGCCGGGCACCACGGTGACGCTGAATTGCGGTTCGCTCAGGCCGCTCGATTCGGTCCAGCGCGTCATGTGCTCGCGCGCCGCGCGCTCGACCAGCGCCGGCACCTGCTCGGCCGGCACCGCGCACAAGGCGACCGGCGTCAAAAAAAATGAAATGCAAACCGGCAATAAACGGGCCGAAACAGTTACAATAGATTTGTTGAACATGAGCAATACCTCAACTATGATGCCGGAAGCGGTCGCCCCTCGGGGCCACGGCCGTCATTCTACATGGCAAGCTGGGGTTGTCGCGCATGGCGACGCGTTTTACTGCAACGTCCAGACAGGGGAACAACATGGGCATTAATTTCAAAGACGCGGCCGGCGTCCACGCCGACGCGCTGGCACTGCGCGCCGAGCGCACCCGCATCCTGGCGGCCAACATCGCCAACGAGAACACGCCGGGCTTCCAGGCGCGCGACATGGACTTCGCCGCCACCCTGGCCAACGTCCAGGCCGAGGGCAACGGCGACATCGGCGACGGCGGCGACAGCGCCATGCTGTACCGCGTGCCCTACCACCCGACGCGCGACGGCAACACCGTCGAGATCGGCGTCGAGCAGGCCGCCTTCTCGCAGAACGCCACCGATTTCCAGACCAGCCTGACCTTTGCCAACATGCGGTTCAAGGGTCTGGCCAAGGCCATCAGCGGCCAGTAAGCCGCGCCCCGCGTTTCACAGGAGTAGCGCATGTCGTTCAAGAATATTTCCGAGATCGCCGGCTCGGCCATGGCGGCCCAGTCCGTGCGGCTGAATACCATCGCCAGCAACCTGGCCAACGCCGATTCGGTGGCCGGCACCGAGGCCGACACCTACCGCGCCCGCAAGCCGGTGTTTGCCGCCGTCATGAGCGACGCGCCGGACGGCATGAGCAGCGCCGGCGGCAAGGTGCAGGTGCTGGACGTGGTGGAGTCGGCCGAGCCGCTGCGCCAGGTCTACGAGCCGGGCAACCCGCTGGCCAACGCCGACGGCATGGTGTTCTACCCCAACGTCAACCAGGTGGCCGAGATGACCGACATGATGTCGGCCTCGCGCGCCTTCGAGACCAATGTCGAAGTTCTCGGCCGCATCCGCACGATGCAGCAATCCCTCCTCAAACTCGGTGAAGGCTAAGCCATGACTGTCAGTCTCCTCAACAACAACACCAGCAACAACGCCGGCACCAGCGGTACCAGCATCACCGGCAACAGCGCCAGTGAGGCGTCCGACATGTTCACCAAGCTGCTGGTGGCGCAGATCCGCAACCAGGACCCGCTGTCGCCGACCGATCCGGCGCAGTTCGTCCAGCAGCTGACCCAGCTGTCGCAGACCGAAACGCTGCAGAACCTGTCGAACCTGACCAGCGCCAACTCCAGCATCCTGCAAAGCATGCAGGTGCTGTCGCTGGGCGCGCAGGTGGGCAGCAATGTGATGGCCGAGACCACCACCGTCAAGCTCGATGGCAGCACCAAGGTCAGCGGCCAGACCACGCTGGACGCCGCCAGCAGCGCCACCAGCCTGGTGCTGACCGGCAGCGACGGCGTCGACCACACCATCAACCTCGGCGTGCAGGCGCCGGGCACGGTGCCGTTCACCATCGATCCGGCCCAGCTCGGCCTGGGCGAAGGCACGTACACGATGAAGGTGGTCACCAGCACCGGCAGCAAGCCGACCATCGACATCCAGGGCCGCCTGAACAGCGTGCGCCTGGGCGCCACCGGCAGCGTGGTGCTGAACGTCGCCAACATCGGCGAGACCAGCACCACCGCCATCACCGCTTTCAACGGTCCCGCGACCGCCGCCGCATCCGCCACTCAATCTGCTTTCTAAGGAAAACCACCATGAGCTTCGATATCGCATTGTCTGGCATCCAGGCCATCAACGAGTCGCTGGACGTGACCAGCCACAACATCGCCAACGCGGGCACCTATGGCTACAAGGCCAACCGCGCCAACTTCGCCACGCTGGTGGCCGGCAGCCAGCTGAACGGCGTGACGGTGGGCTCGACCACGCAGAACATCGGCCTGTCGGGCGGCATCCTGAACACCGGGCGCGCGATGGACGCGTCGATCAGCGGCCGCGGCTTCTTCGTCACCCGCGCCGCCGACAATTCGCTGCAATACACCCGCGTCGGCATCTTCGACACCTCGCTGGACGGCTACCTGGTGGACGCCTCGGGCCGCCGCGTGCAGGGCCGCACCATCACCCCGCCGGCCACCGAGCCGGGCGCCGAGGGCGACCTGAAAATCCCGGTCGGCGCGATTCCGGCGCAGATCACCACCAAGGCCACCTACATCGGCAACATGTCGGCCGACTGGGCCGTCAAGACCGCGCCTGACATGACCGCGGTCACGCCCAGCACGCCGCCGGATCCGACCACCTACAACACCTTCAAGACCACCAATCTGTACGACAGCCTCGGCACCCAGCACGTGCTGACCCAGTACTTCACCATGACCGGTTCGGCCAGCGGCACCGCCACCGTGCACGTCAGCTATGCACTGGACGGCAATGGTCTGGTGGGCGCCGACAAGGACCTGACCTTCAATACCACCACCGGCCAGCTGAATCCCGACGCCACCCCGGTGGTGCCGGGCACCACGGTCAACCAGATCGACTTGAGCGCGCTGGACACCACCACCACGCCAGCCAACTGGCCGAAGTTCGCCAACGGCGCCAACATGAACGCCACGGTGACGATCGACTACACCGGCACCACCTTCTTCTCGGGCGAGACCTCGGTGGCGTCCAACACCCCGGACGACGGCTATTCGGCCGGTAACTTCTCCGGCGTGTCGCTGGGTACCGATGGCTCGGTGATCGCCAAGTACACCAACGGCCAGACCCAGACCGTCGGCAAGGTGGTGCTGGCCTCGTTCGCCAACGAGGGCGGCCTGACTCAGGTCAGCGACACCAGCTGGGAAGCGTCGGCTGCCTCGGGCGTCGCCAACACCGACCTGGTTGGCGTCGGCGTCAACGGCCAGCTCAACGTCGCCACGCTGGAACAGTCCAACGTCGACATCACCTCCGAGCTGGTCGGTCTGATGACCTCGCAGCGCAACTACCAGGCCAACTCGAAGGTCATCCAGACCGAGTCGACCATGCTGCAATCGCTGATGCAGGCGATCTGAGGATTAAGGGCGAGAACGCATGGACGCGCTGATCTACACCGCCATGAGCGGGGCCGAGCGGGCCCTGCGCGGGCAACAGGTGCACGCCAACAACCTGGCCAACCTCGACACCGGCGGCTTCCGCGCCAATATGGAGCTGACCGCCGCCCAGGCGGTCAACGGCTACGGCTACGATGACCGCCACATGGCGCAACTGCAGGCCAACAGCGTGTCGGTCAAGCCGGGCACGATGAAGAGCACCGGCCGCGACCTCGACGTCGCCATCGCCGGCGCCGGTTTCCTGACCGTGCAGACCGCCGCCGGCGGCGAGGCCTACACCCGCGCCGGCAACATGACGCTGGACGAGAACGGCACGCTGCGCATCAACGGCGATGTCGTGCTGGGCGAAGGCGGCCCGATCACGCTGCCGGAATACACCCGCATCGACATCGGCAACGACGGCACCATCTCGATCCAGGCGCCGGGCACCACCATCATGCAGACCATCGACAAGCTGCGCCTGGTCAAGGCCGAGGGCGCGGAGCTGACCAAGAACGAGGCCGGCCTGCTGGTGGCGCGCGACGGCGCGCCGCTGGCCACCGACCCCACCGTGGTGGTGCGTCCCGGCCACCTGGAGGGCAGCAACGTCTCGGCGGTCGAGGAAATGGTGTCGGTGATGAGCCTGAACCGCACGTTTGAAATCCAGATGAAATTGTTCACATCGACCGATTCGATGGCCGAGGCCGGCAATCGCCTGATCAGCGGCAGCTGATCGCGTCCGCGGCCCACCTAACACCACCAGGGAGAAATCATGAATCCAGCAATGTGGATCAGCAAGACCGGCGTGCAGGCGCAGGACATGAAACTGCAAACCATCGCCAACAATCTGGCCAACGCCAACACCGTCGGCTTCAAGCGCGACCGCGCGGTGTTCGAGGACCTGTTCTACTCGGTCGAGGCGCAGCCGGGCGCGCAGCGCGCCGACAACAACACGCTGGCGCCGTCCGGCGTCCAGCTGGGCAACGGCGTGCACGTGGTCGGCACGCAGAAGGTGTTCACCCAGGGCATCCTGCAAACCACCCAGCGCGACCTCGACATCTCGGTGATGGGCAACGGTTTCCTGTCGGTGCGCCAGCCCAACGGCGACACCGCCTACACCCGCGCCGGCCAGCTGCAGGTCGACGCCAACGGCATCCTGGTCAACGCCAGCGGCCTGCCGCTGATCCCGCAGATCACCGTGCCGGCCAACGCCACCGCGCTCAGCATCGGCGAGGATGGCACCGTCTCGGCCAAGATCGCCGACAACGTCGCGCCGCAGGTGCTGGGCCAGCTGACGCTGACCTCCTTCATCAACCCGACCGGCCTGCTGGCGCTGGGCGAGAACCTGTTCGCCGAAACGCCGTCGTCGGGCACGCCGACCGAGGGCCAGCCCGGCACCGCCCAGTGGGGCAAGATCAAGCAGGGCACGCTGGAGGGCTCGAACGTCCAGGTGGTCGAGGAGATGGTCGACATGATCGCTGCCCAGCGCACCTACGAGATGAACACCAAGGTGCTGTCGGCCGCCGACAACATGCTGCAGTACCTGTCGCAGGCGGCGCGCTGATGAACACCGCCGTGCGCGCCCCGTCCGTCGCGCTGCTGCTGGCGTCGCTGGCCCTGGCCGGCTGCGCCCAGCTGCAGCCGCCGGCCGTGCGGCCCGGCCCGTCCGACGAGCCGCCGCCGGCGGCCCGCAACAGCGGTCCGCGCGGCGTCTCGGGTGGCGTGTTCAGCCCCGACCTGGGCCTGTCGCTGACCTCGGACAGCCGCGCCTTCCGGGTCGGCGACGTGGTCACCGTCAACCTGCAGGAAACCACCCAGGCCAGCAAGAAGGCCGGCACCAGCTACTCCAAGAACTCGGCCGACAACATCAACGCCCCGAATCTGCTGGGCAAGACCTTCGGCAAGGCCGCGGTCGGCCTGGGCGCCTCCAACACCTTTGCCGGCGACGCCACCAGCACCCAGCAGAACGCGCTGACCGGCGCCATCACCGTGATCGTGCAGGAAGTGCTCCCCAACGGCCTGCTGCGCGTGTCCGGCGAAAAAACCCTGACCCTGAACAACGGCGAGGAATTCGTCCGCCTGCGCGGCTACCTGCGCGCGGCCGACATCGACGCCGACAACCAGGTGTCGTCGCAACGCATCGCCAACGCCCGCATCGCTTATTCGGCGCAGGGTACGCTGGCCGATACCCAGCAGCCGGGTTGGCTGTCGCGCTTCTTCAACGGCCCGCTGATGCCGTTCTAACCGGTGCTCCCATGACATTCCGCAAGCTACTCGCCGTCTCCGCCGCGCTCTGCCTCACGCTCGGCGCCGCCCTGCCCGCCCAGGCGGCGCAGGCCCTGCGCAACCTGGTCGCCATCGAGGGCGTGCGCGACAACCCGCTGGTCGGCTACGGCCTGGTGGTCGGCCTCAACGGCAGCGGCGACTCGACCCAGGTCAAGTTCTCCAGCCAGTCGGTGATCAACATGCTCAAGCAGTTCGGCGTCAAGGTGCCGGACGGCACCGACGCCAAGTCCAAGAACGTCGCCACCGTGATGGTGTCGGCGGTGTTCCCGCCCGGCTACCGCAAGGGCCAGTCGATCGACGTCGTGGTGTCGTCGATGGGCGACGCCAAGAGCCTGCGCGGCGGCGCCCTGCTGCTGACGCCGCTGCGCGCGGCCGACGGCGAGGTGTACGCGCTGGCCCAGGGCAACGTGGTGGTGGGCGGCTTCAGCGCCCAGGGCAAGTCGGGTTCGTCGATCACCGTCAACACGCCGACCTCGGGCCGCATTCCGAGCGGCGCCAACATCGAGCGCGAGATTCCGAGCGACTTCAACACCAAGCCGACCGTGCGCCTGTCGCTGCGCCATCCGCACTTTGAAACCGCGATCAACATCGTCAACTCGATCAACAAGCGCTTCGGCGACATCGCCACCGCCAGCGACGCCACCAGCGTCGACGTGGTGGCGCCGGCCAACCCGACCCAGCGCGTGGCCTTCATGGCCAAGCTGGAGGCGATGAACGTCGACGTCGGCGAGGACGCGCCCAAGGTGGTGTTCAACTCGCGCACCGGCACCGTGGTGATCGCCGAGGGCCTGCGCGTGCGCGCGGCCGCCGTCACCCACGGCTCGCTGAAGGTGGTGATTTCCGAATCGACCAAGGTCAGCCAGCCGAACGCGCTGGCCGGCGGCCAGACCGTGGCCTCGCCGCAGTCGCAGGTGACGGCCGACCAGGGCCCGGCGCAGATGTTCAAGTGGCCGGCCGGCGCCAAGCTGCAGTCCATCATCGACGTCGTCAACAGCCTGGGCGCGACCCCGGACGACATCATGGCGATCCTGCAGGCGCTGGACCAGGCCGGCGCCATCGAAGGCGAACTGGTGGTCATTTAAGGAGCGCGCATGAGTTTTCAGACCCCGATCGAACGCGGCCTGGCGGCCGGCGTGGCCGGCCAGCTGAGCGGCACGGCGGTGGCGCCGCAGCCGGCCCAGCCGGGCGACAGCGTCGACCCGGCCTACCGCGCCAAGGCCACCGAGGCGGCCATCAAGTTCGAGAGCTTCTTCATCGGCCACATGCTGCACCAGATGCGCGACGGCGTGCGCGCCATCGCCGCCGACGACAGCCCGACCAAGGACCGCATCAACCAGGACATGCTGGACATGGCCGACAACCTGGTGGCCGACCAGATGGCCGGCCAGCGCGCCTTCGGCATCGCCGACGCCATCCTGCGCCAGCTGCTGCCGCCGGCGGCGCCGCCAGCGCCGGCCACGGCGGCGGCTGAAAAAGTTTCCGATTCGCAAAATTTAAGCGCGCCACTTAATCAGCAGCAATAAATGGTCGCCCAGTATCGGTATCGGGCCGGCGCCGGCCCTTCGGACTTCACCAGGAAAAGACCCGCTTCATGACCATCACCTACAACGCACTGTCCGGCGCCCTGGCCGCCCAAGCCGCGCTGAACACCGTCAGCCAGAACCTCGCCAACCAGCAAACCAAGGGCTACACCCGCCAGGGCGTGCTGCTGCAGGCGACCGCGTCCGATCCGGGCACGCTGTCGGCCGGCAATGGCGTGCAGGTCGGCGCGCTGCTGCGCTTCAGCGACTCCTACCAGCTGCAGCAGATGTGGCGCGCCAACTCGGCGGTGGGCGTGCGCTCGCAGGTGCAGCCCTACCTGACCTCGCTGGAATCGGTGATGAGCGATGACAAGTCCAGCATCAGTTATGGCATGGACAACTTTTTCAAGGCGCTCAACGCCGCCAGCGTCGATCCGACCTCGACCCCGCTGCGCCAGCAGGTGATCACCACCGCCGACTCGATGTCGCAGCAGATCAACTCGATTTACAACTTGACCACCAACCAGGCCATCTCGGTGCAGCAGCAGCAGGCCTCGATCCTGCCGTCGCTGAACGAGGCGCTGGCCGGCATCGCCGCGCTCAACAAGCAGATCGTCTCGGTCACCGGCGCCGGCACCAACACCTCGGCGCTGATGGACAAGCGCGATCAGCTGATCGACAGCGTGGCGCAGCAGGTCGGCGTCGAGGTGGTGTACGGCGCCAACGGCAGCGCCAACCTGTCGCTCAAGAGCGGCGAGCCGCTGGTGGTCAACGACACCGCCTCGACGCTGTCCTATGTCAACGCCGGCAGCAGCGCCCCGGCCAGCCTGACGCTGAGCTACTCCAACCTGCAGTTCACGCTGGACGACACCAAGGTCGGCGGCCAGCTGGGCGGCCTGGGCGACTTCCGCCAGAACACCCTGGCGCCGCTGCAGACCGCGATCAAGCAGATCGCCGAGCAGATGGCTGACAAGATCAACACCGCGCTGACGGGCGGCTTCAAGGGCAACGCCAATCCGGCCATCCCCGGCGACCAGGGCGACCCCGGCATTCCGCTGCTGGACTACAACCCGGCCAGCGCCACCGGCCTGCTGCAGATCGCCGTCGGCTTCAAGACCACCGACCTGGCGTTTTCCAGCAACGGCCAGCCGGGCGACAGCGGCAACCTGCAGAACCTGGTGGCGATCAAGGGCCAGACCATCCAGCTGACCTCGCTGAGCGGCGTGACCAGCGACGTCCAGCTGGGCGACGCCGACACCCAGATCGTCGGCCAGCTCGGCATCATCAGCCAGCAAAACCAGGCGCAGCTGGCGACCGCCACCACCATCCGCTCGCAGGCCGAGGACGACTGGAAGTCGACCAGCGCGGTCAACTCGGATGAAGAAGGCATCAACCTGGTGGAATTCCAGAAAATGTATCAGGCGAACATGAAGGTGATTGCGGTCGCCAACACCCTGTTCGACTCGACGTTGCAAATGTTCGGTTAAGGAGAGCCTGCCATGCGTATCGCCACCAGCCAGTTCCAGGCCACCATGAACCGCGCCCTGCAGGATAATCAGAGCGCCATCGCGTCGCTGACCGCGCAGATCGCCAGCCAGAAAAAGATCCAGGTGCCGTCCGACGATCCCGTGACCTCGGTGCGCCTGTCGCGCCTGGAGCGCGAGGAAGCCATCGTCGGCCAGTACCGCGACAACATCTCGTCGATCAAGATCCGCCTGTCGTCCAACGAGACCTATTTGCAAAGCATGGTCAACGACATCAACCAGGTGCACGACCTGCTGGTGTGGGCGTCCGACGGCAGCAACACCGGCGACGACCTGAAGGCCATGGTCAACAGCATGACCTCGCTGCGCGACAGCCTGGTGTACAGCGCCAACCAGAAGGACCAGGAAGGCAACTACCTGTTCTCCGGCACCGCCACCGGCACCCCGGCCATCGCCTTCGACAGCGCCGGCACGCCCGGTTCGCGCTACAGCTTCAGCGGCAATACCGACCAGCAGCAGTCGGTGGTCGGCAACGGCATCAACCAGACCATCAACGTCGACGTCAAGGGCCTGGAGGACTTGCTGAACCAGATGGACGCCACCATCGCCGCGCTGTCGCAGCCCAACGTCTCGCCCGGCGACCCGACGGTCAAGGCGGCGCTGAGCGCCAATATGGACGGCGCCACCTCGGCGCTGTCGCTGGTGTCGGGCAAGATCGCCAGTTTCGGCGGCGCCCAGAACGTCATGGACACGCTGGACGGCAACCACGCCAACGTCAGCCTGTCCAACCAGACCGCGCTGCTGGACCTGGGTTCGCTCGACATGGGCGAGGCCACGATCGAGATGAACGGCTACAATCTGGCGCTGCAGGCCTCGTACAAGGCTTATTCGAAGATCAGCAACCTGTCGCTGTTCAACATCCTGTAATCTTTAAGCGCGTTCCCGTATGCAGATTTCCTCCACCGCCAGCCCCCAGGTCATTGTCCCCGGCGCCAATGCCGGCAGCAATGCCAGCGCGGTGGACGGCACCGCGCTGGGCCTGAACGGCGAAAACGCCGCCACCGCCACGCCGGTGACGCCGACACCGAATGCGGCGGCGCCGCTGCGTCGCGGGCTGAGCAACTGGGACCAGCCGCTGCAGGGCGACATCTCGGGCGCCCAGCAGGCGCTTGATTTCCTCGAACAAAGCGCGGCGCAACTGCGCAACCTGAAGGCCGACCTGAGCGCGCGCCTGGCCACGCGCCAGCGTGCCGACGGCACGCTGGAGGCGCGCGTGCGCCAGTTCAGCAACACCTGGCGCAACCGCAGCAGCGCCTCCGGCGGCACGCTGGACAGCCAGCTGAATTTCAGCACCAAGGGCAGCAGCACCACCTTCACCGTGCGCGGCCTGAACCTGGGCAACCTGCGCGGCGGCGCCCGCGAGGTGCTGGCGATCTCGGTCGGCGGCGGCCAGAACGTGCGCTCGGTGGTGCTGGAGCCGGGCCTGAGCGACGAGCAGATCGCCCAGCGCTTCAACGAGGCGCTGACGCCGGCCGGCGTGCGCGCCCAGATCAGCGACGACGGCCAGCTGACCTTTACCACCGCCGAGTCGCAATGGGCCAACGTGCGCGACACCATCTCGCTGCAGGGCGGCGGCATCCGCTTCGCCGGCGGCCAGCTGACCCGCGTCAAGGCCGAGGCGCAGACGCCGCAGGTCGAGCCGGACACCTGGCAGGTCAGCGACCTGGAATCGATCCGCACCACGCTGGCGCAGGTGGTGCAGTCGCTGTCCAAGGTCGAGCAGTCGATCGCCTCGGTGCGCCAGGCGCTGGCCCAGGTGGCGGCGCGGGTGCAGAGCGCCGATCCGGCCAGCGCCAGGGGCGGCATGGACCAGGTGGCGCAGAACTTCGTCACCACCGCGCGCCAGCCCGGCTACAAGGGCCTGTTGTCGATCACCTCGGCGCTGGCCGGCATCAGCCGCGAGCGCGTGGTGTCGCTGCTGCGCCTGCGCCAGTAAGCCCGCACAGCCCTCAGTGCAGTAAGGCGACGCCGCGCCGCGCCAGCGCGGCCAGTTCCGGCGCCGGCAAGGCGCCGGCAAACGCATAGCCCTGCGCGTAATCGCAGCCGGCCATGGCCAGCAGGCCGCCCTGCGCGGCCGTCTCCACGCCCTCCGCCACCACCCGCAGCCCCAGCTTGTGGGCCATGACGATCAGCGCCTCGCACATCGCCAGGTCGCCGCTGTCGTGCGCCAGGTGCTGGATGAAGCTGCGGTCCAGCTTGAGCAGGTCGATGCCGACATGCTTGAGGTGCGACAGCGACGAGTAGCCGGTGCCGAAATTGTCCAGCGCCACCTGCAAGCCCATCTCGCGCAAGTCGCGCAGGCGTTCGGCGGCGCGGGTGGCGTCCATCAGCACGCCCTCGGTGATCTCCAGCACGATGCTGCGCGGCGCCAGCCCCAGCCGCGCCGCGTGCTGCAGCCAGTCGACGTACAGCGCGGTGTCGCCGCGCAGCTGCGCCGGCGACTGGTTGACGCTGACCTGGAAACCCTTGCCCAGCTCGTCCTGCCAGTGGCGCGCCTGCCGCGCCGCCTGGCGGAACACCCAGTCGCCGATCTCCAGCATCAGGCCGCCGGATTCGGCGAACGACAGGAATTCGTCCGGCCCCAGCAGCCCGCGCTGCGGGTGGCGCCAGCGCAGCAGCGCCTCGGCGCGCTCGATCTTGCCATTGCGCAGATCGACAATGGGCTGGTAATGCAATTCCAGCTGCTCGCGCGCCAGCGCCGCGCGCAGGTCCAGCGTGACCTGCTGGCGCGCCTGCGCCGCCAGCTGCAGGTCGCGGGTGAAATAGTGGTAGCGGTTGCGCCCGTTCTGCTTGGCGGCGTACATGGCCTGGTCGGCGGCGCGCAGCAGCTCGTCCGGCGCGCTGGCGTCCGACGGGTACAGCGCGACGCCGATGCTGGCCGACACCGACGGCTGCGCCGCGCCCAGCGCGAACGGCCGGCCCAGCAGCGTCAGCATGCTCTGCGCGATGCGGTCGACGCCGTTGACCTGCTCCAGCCCGGACAGGATGACGGTGAACTCGTCGCCGCCCAGCCGCGCCACCGTGTCCGAATTGCGCACGCAGCGGCCGATGCGGCGCGCCGCCTCCTGCAGCAGGGCATCGCCCTGGGCATGGCCGAGCGTGTCGTTGACCGCCTTGAAGCCGTCGAGGTCGATGAACAGCAGCGCCAGCAGCAGCCCCTCGCGGCGCGCCTTCTTCAGTTCCTGGTTGAGGCGGTCCTGGAACATGTGGCGGTTGGGCAGCGCGGTCAGCGCGTCGAAATTGGCTTGCTGCCAGATCAGCTCGGCGGAGGCGCGGCGGTCGGTGATGTCGCTGACCAGCGCCAGCGCGCCGCGGTAGGCGCCGTCGGCGTCGAAGATCGGGTTGGTGGCCAGCGTGGCCCACAGCTCGCTGCCGTCCTTGCGGATGAACTTGAACTCGTGGCGTTCGGCCTGGCCCTGCTGGCGGCGCGCGATATTGCGTTCAAGCAGGACGCGGCCCTCCTCGTCCATGAACGCCACCAGCGGCTGCTCCAGCATCTCCTCGATGCTATAGCCCAGCATCTGCGCCATCTTCGGATTGACGAAGCTGGTGCGGGCGGCGGCGTCGATTTCCCAGATGCCCTCCTCGGCGTTGTGGACGATGCGGCGGAAGCGCTCCTCGCTGCGCTCCAGCGCCGGCAGCTTGCCCTCGGCCGGCTCGACCACCACGCGCACGCCCTGGCCGCTGCTGTCGGCGCTGGCGCGCAGCGACACCGGCAACCCCTGGCGGTCGCGGCTACGCAGCATCTGCAGGTTGCACAGCTCGGGCTGGCTGCTGTTGACGGCGCGCCGCAGGAAGTGGTCGAAGTCCTCGTGGAAGCGCGGCGCCACGAACTGGCGCAGCGTGGCGCGCTCGGGGTTGGCGCGCGGAATGCCCAGCAGGTCGGCGCCCACCACGTTCATCTGCAGGATGGTGGTGTCGAAGGCCAGCACGAAGTAGCCGACCGGCGCCAGCAGGTAGATGTCGTTGAACCACGCCGGCTCGGCGGCCGCCTGCCGGCTCGCGTACGGCGCCATCGCGGCGGCGTCGGCCAACGCCGACAGGCCGGGGATCTCCGTGTGCACAGTCTTATCCATACACCCCCTTCACAGATGTTTTCAGACTAACATCTCGGCACGGGGATGTCGAGCGCGGGCCTTATCTGGCGCGGTGCGCGCGGTTCAAGCGTTGTTCGGCGCGCCGCTGCAGCGCCTCGAACAGCAGGCTGAGTAGCCAATAGATAGCGGCGGCGGCCAGGTACAGCGGCAGCGGCTGGAAGGTGGTGGAAATCACCTCCTTGGTCGCCAGCATCAGCTCGGTCAGCGTGATGACCGACACCAGCGAGGTGTCCTTGATCAGGCTGATCAGCGTGTTGCTCATGGCCGGCACCGCCACCCGCAGCGCCTGCGGCAGCACCACGTAATACAGCGTCGACCAGTAGCCCAGTCCGAGGCTGTAGCTGGCCGCCCACTGCCCCTTGCTGACCGCGCCGATGGCGCCGCGCAGGCTTTCGGACAGGAAGGCGCCCGCGTTCAGGCTCAGCGCCAGGATGCCGGCCGTCACCGGTGCAAACTCGATGCCGACGCTGGGCAGGCCGTAGTAGAGGATGAACATCTGCACCAGCAGCGGCGTGCCGCGCATCAGGCTGACATAGATGCCGGCCGGCCAGGCCAGCAGGCGATACGGCAGCATGCGCAGCACCGCCACCGGGAAGCCGATCAGCAGGCCGCCGACCATGGCCGCCAGCGCGAACAGCACCGTGTAGCCGGCGCCGCGCAGCATCACCGGCGCGGCCTCGCGCAGCAGATCCAGCCACTCCATCGCTTACGGCGCCTTGCTGACGTCGGTGCCGAACCACTTCAGCGAAATGGCCTTGAGGCTGCCATCGGCCGCGGCGTCGGCCAGCGCCTTGTTCAGCGCCTGCTTGAACTCGGGGTTGCCCTTCTTGAACGGGATGCCCATGCGCTCGACCGCGCCGACCTGGGCCCCGGCCTTGATCGGCAGCTTGGAGATCTTCAGCAGGTAGGCCGACATCAGGCTGTCGTTGAGGGCGGCGTCGATGCGGCCCGCGGCCAGGTCGGCCATCGTGTCCGGCGCCGCCGCGTAGCTGCGCACCTCGATGCCGGGCGCGGCCTTGGCCTGCTGTTCATACACGCTGCCCTGCCCCACGCCCAGCTTCTTGCCCTTGAGGTCGGCCAGCGACTTGTAGCCGGCGCGCTCGTTGGCGCGCACGATCAGCTGCGGCATCGAATAGATGTAGGGCGTGGAAAAGTCGAACGCCTGCTCGCGCTTGGGGTTGATGCCGACCTGGGCGACGATGACGTCGTACTTGCCGGCCGCCAGCCCGGCCAGGATGCTGGCCCACTCGCTGGTGACGAACTCCACCTTCAGGCCCAGCTTGGCGGCGAGCAGGCGGGCGACGTCGACGTCGTAGCCGGCCAGTTCGCCGTTCTTCTCGCGGTAGTTGAACGGCGGATAGGTGCCCTCGGTGGCCACCCTGAGGGTGCCACGCGCCTTGACGGTGGCCAGCAGGTCGGCCGCCGAGGCCGGAACAGCGACGCTGAGCGCGAGCAGCGCCAGCAGGAAACGACGTTTGAGCATGGAAATCCTTTCAGGGCGGGCGCTTACCACGCGCCCATGCGACGACGCAGGCCAAAGTCATGGCCTACGACCAGGATGGAACTCGCGATCAGGCCACTGAGTCCTATCATTAACTGCACCAGCTTATCGTCAGGCAGTACCCACAGGCGGCCGGCCGGCGGCTCGGCCACGCGCGCGGCCGCCATGATCAAGGGCGCCACCCATGCGGCTTCCTCGGTAACATCCAAGACCAGATGGCCGTCCTGGGTGGTCTGCAGATAGATCTCGCCGCCCTCGGCCAGGGTGAAGCACACACCATAGCCGGTTTCATGCTTGCCGATGTGCTGCTGCAGGGCCTGGTTGTGCTCTTCTATCCAGAGCTCGGCGTCGGCGGGGCTTTCCAGCCCGCTCCACGGCACCGGACGGAAGCGCGGCGGTTGATTCTGGTCTTGCATAACAATCCTGTTAACTGGCTAAGCCGCCAGTGTAATCGAACGGAGCACAAACCATGAAGCACAACGCATCTATCCCGGAATTTGAGCAGTGCATGAACGGCTACCTGCGGCAGCATCCGGAAGTGGAGCGCGACAAGCAGCCGGGCTGGCGCATCTGGTGGGAACGGCCGCCGGTATCGCCGGCCGAGATGGCGCGCGGGTAGGCCGCGCAGCAGCCGCGCGCGCCCTACTACTACGACTAGCCTTTCCAGGTACGCTGCAGGCCGGTGTCGGCGTGGATCCAGCCGCCGCGCGGACCGGCGCGGTAGTAGAAGCCGACCCCGCCCTGGCGGAAGCTCTTGACCAGCCCGCCGAGCACCTCGGCGTTGAGGTTGGCGATGCGGATGTCGGCCGCGCGCCCCACCATGTGCAGCGACTGGCGCGCGGCCGGCACGCCGGCTTCGCGCAGCTTCTGGTTGGACGCCGGCGTGCGGTAGCCGGACAAAATCTCCAGCGGCGCGTCAATGCCGTAGCGCTGCACGAAGGCCTGGGTGCCCCACAGCGTCTCGAACAGCTTGGGATCGATGGCGCGCGTCTCGTTGCCGCCGTTGACGTCGCGCAGCAGGTGGCACAGGTCCTGGTAGGCCGACTCGATGATCTCGCCATCCTTCCAGTACAGCAGCTTGGCGCGCTCCTTGCTGGCCGGGCGCACCACCTCGATGGTGCGCGGCCGCAGCCAGAATTCCAGGTCCAGCGCCTGCGCGTCGAAAATATCGGGCGGCGGTTCCATGCCGCTCATGCCGCTGCCGGACGGCGCCAGTTGGTCGGCCGCGCGCGGCATCTCGCCGGCGCCAGAGGCGAGTGTGACGGGCTTGTTGGCCGGCTTGGTGGAAGCCGTCATGCTGCTGTGCCGCACCGGCGCGCTGGAGGCACAACCGATCAGCGGCACAGACAAAAAACTCGCAGCGGTCAGCCCCAACCCCTGCTGGATGAAATCTCTGCGCGATGCCATAGTCTATCCGTGAAAAGCAATGTTGTTACTATAGCCTATGCAGAGGGAAACACAAACGCTCCTAACTTACGCTTAAGAAATGATACAGCTGCGCGAATGATACAAATATTGCGTATCAGAAAGTAGTTTTACCTTGCAGTTATACCGCTTACTAATGGCTGGCATTC
The DNA here is from genome assembly GCF_013408245.1 of Duganella sp. 1224. Classification (GTDB taxonomy): domain Bacteria; phylum Pseudomonadota; class Gammaproteobacteria; order Burkholderiales; family Burkholderiaceae_D; genus Rugamonas. Next base: position 982,470 of record NZ_JACBYS010000001.1, on the reverse strand, counting down.
CAACAATAAAGTATTCATATATTGTGCGACGCAGTATAGTTCACCCATCGAACTTAGTTTTCCCGTCGAACCAACTACTGGAGCCTACCATGATCATCCGTTCTATCGCCGCCGTATCCCTGATCGCCCTGTCGACCCTGTCCAACCAGGCCAGCGCCGCCACCACCGAGCCACGCCTGTCGAACGCCGAATGCGAAGCGCCAGCCTACCGCAACTCGTGGCAGGACGACGAACTGCAAGGCAACGTCAAACTGGCCGTGCTGGTGGACGCCAAGGGTAATGTGCAGGACAGCAAGGTCATCTCGTCGAGCGGCCACGTGGCACTGGACAAGGCCTCGCTGCGCGCCAGCGCCGCCTGCAAATTCCAGCCAGCCACCAACGGCGCCGCGCCGGTCTGGGCACAAGTGCAATACAAGTGGGTGCTGAACTAATTGATGTTCACGCTGCGCGCCGCGCCGGTTCCTCCAGCAACACCGAGCGCGGCTCATCCAGCACGTAGCCCTGCACCAGCAACGACACACCTGCGGCCGCGCCGAGTTCGCGCACGGCCGCCAGGTGCTGCGGCGTTTCCAGCCGCCTGAACACCACCGCCACCCGCGCCGCCGCGCTGCGCCGCAACAGCGCCAGCAATCCCTCCCTGTCCTGCAGTTCGCGCACGTCGAGCTTGAACACGTCCGGCCGCAGCCGGTCCAGCACCGCCAGTCCGTCGCGCGCGCTGTGCAGATTGACCGCGAAGCGGAAACCGTTGCGGCGATAGTTATCCGACACATAATTCAACAGCCAGCCCTGCTGCGGCGTCGCCGCCGGCAGTTGCAGCACCACCCGCGCCAGCGGCAGTTCCAGCGCGTCGAGGATGCGGCGGAAGGCGTGACCGTGATTACTGCTGACCGCGCTCAACAGGCGGTCGTGCACGTTCAGGTACAGGTCGGCCTGCGCCGCGCCGGCCTGGCGGAAGAAATTCATCGCATGCAGCATGCGGCACAGCCGGTCCAGCGCGACCGATTCATCGTCGCTGGCCGCGTGGTCCAGCAGCTTCCACAGCGACAGCCCCTGGTCCTGCGCCGACACGCTGCGCGCCAGCCCCTCGTAGGCCCGCACCGCGCCGCTGTCCAGGTCGCGGATCGGCTGGAACGCGCTGCTCATGGTGCAATTGAAAAACCGTCCCTGCGCCTTGCCCTCGTGATCGAGCCAGATGCTGGACGCCGCGCCGTGGGCGTCGGATAGACGCGCCAGGTACTTTTGCAGGATGGGGAATGACATGGAACTCCTCTACGGGTACTGAGAATGTCGACAGCGTAGGCCCGCGCGCGGGAAAGCAGAACGAATGCTTTCGCCTATGGATATGCCAAAACATTCGTTCCGCCGCGACGGCGCGCCCGTTATCGTGAGGCCATCGATCACCATGCCATCACACCATGTGCCAACTCCTCGCGATGAGCAGCCATAAGCCCGCTGCGGTAGACTTTTCCTTTGCCGGTTTTGCCGAGCGCGGCGGCCGCACCGGCGAACACAAGGATGGCTGGGGCATTGCCCTGCACACGCCCGACGGCTGCCGCCTGTACACCGACTACCTGCCGTCGATTCACTCGCCGCTGGCGGCGCAGTTCAAGCGCAGCCCGATCAAGGCGCGCAGCGTGGTGGCCCATATCCGCAAGGCCACGCAGGGCCGGGTGGCACTGGAAAACGCCCATCCGTTCACGCGCGAGCTGTGGGGCCAGACCTGGTCGTTCGCCCACAACGGCGACCTCAAGCTGTTCGAGCCGAATCCCAGCCTGTACGCGCCGTGGGGCGACACCGACAGCGAGCGCGCCTTCTGCCACCTGCTGTCCGGCCTGGCGCTGCGTTTTGAACGCCAGCCGCCGCGCCACCAGCTGTTTGCCGCGCTGGAGACGCTGGCCGGCGAAATCGCCGCCCACGGCAGCTTCAACTTCATCCTGTCGAACGGCGAATTGCTGTTCGCCCACTGCAGCACCGAGCTGCACGTGGTGCTGCGCGAGTACCCGTTCTCGGTCGCGCACCTGATCGACTGCGACCTCAGCATCGACTTCCGCCGCCACAACCACCTGGACGACCGCATCGCCGTGATCGCCACGCAGCCGCTGACCTCCAACGAACAGTGGACGCGCTTCAGCCCGGGCGAACTGAAATTGTTCGCCGGCGGTGTGGAGGTGGGAGCGGCGCCGGAGCGGCGGCAGGCATGGCGGCTGGAAGTGGCTTACTGACGGCGGTATGCCATCAGGCGGTATTGCAGTTGCAGAAGCGCTTGCGCTTGGGGGCGTTCGGGCAGGTGGCGTCCTCGTCCAGCTGCTTCCAGAAGAACACCGTTTCCACGCCATACGGCGAACGCACCTTGCCGGCGTCGGTGTAGCCGCGCTGGGCGAAGAACTCGCGCCCGGTGGCCGTGCTGTGCAGCTGCAGTGCCTTGACGCCCCACTCGCACGCCTGCTCTTCCATGCGCTTGAGCAGCGCCTTGCCGGCACCCTTGCCGCGCGCCTCCGGCAGCAGATAGCACAGCGCCAGCTTGCCGGCGCCGGTCAGCAGGGCGACGCCGACGACGACGCCTTCGCTGACAGCCACCAGCGAAAAATTGGTTGGCGAGCTGAACCAGTTCGCCACCATTTGCGGAGTTTTATTGCCTAGCCACGCATCAAGGATGGCCGGATCGTTCTTGTGATCCAGCTCGCAGCATTCCCTGATGGAGCGGCGCAACACCGTGCACGCTGCCTCCGCATCCGTTGAAGCAGCAATACGAATTTCAAGACTCATGTACGCTCACAAAACAATACTTTAGTGCTGGTGACGACTATACACCAAGCTGAGTAAGGCCGTCGGATGCTGCCAGACTAGAGCGTGTCACCGCCCTTGCCCACGAATGTTTTCAATCATCCATATACGTTTTATGGCTGACTTCTAAGCATATAACGAAAAATTCGTATCTTTTCGGAGCGAAATTTTACACTATGGGCGGGTACTTATAACGAAAGCTCATGATGACCACTAAAAATACCACCCGCCGCTTCGTCCTCAGCTCCTTCCTGGCCGCCTCGGCCACGCTGTTCGGCCTGCCGCAGGCGCAGGCGGCCGACACCGTGCTGCTGAACGCCGCCTATGACGTCACGCGCGAACTGTTCAAGGACATCAATCCCGCCTTCAGCGCCGAGTGGAAGAAAACCACTGGCGAGACCGTCACCGTCAACCAGTCGCACGGCGGCTCGTCCAAGCAGGCCCGCTCGGTGGCGGACGGCATGGAAGCCTCGGTGGTGACCATGAACCAGGCCAACGACATCGACATCCTGGTCGAGCGCGGCGTGGTCAGCGCCGACTGGGCCAAGAAATTCCCCAACAACGCGTCGCCGTTCTACTCGACCATGGTGTACCTGGTGCGCAAGGGCAATCCCAAGCAGATCAAGGACTGGGCCGACCTGGCCAAGCCCGGCGTCAAGGTCATCATTCCGCACCCCAAGACCTCCGGCAACGGCCGCTATACCTACCTGGCCGCGTGGGGCTCGGTGATCAAGAAAGGCGGCAACGAGGCGCAGGCGCGCGACCTGGTGGGCAAGATCTTCCACAACGTGCCGGTGCTGGACGCCGGCGGGCGCGGCGCCACCACCACCTTCACCCAGCGTGAAATCGGCGACGTGCTGGTGACGTTTGAAAACGAGGTGAACCTGGTGCGCGCCGAATTCGGCGACAAGTTCGACGTGGTCTACCCATCGATCTCGATCCTGGCCGAGTCGCCGGTGGCGGTGGTGGACAAGGTGGTCGACAAGCGCAACCTGCGCAAGCAGGCCACCGGCTACATCAACTTCCTGTACAGCGAGCAGGGCCAGGAAATCATCGCCAGGCACTCGTTGCGGCCACGCTCGGAAAAGGCCTTCAAGAAGTACAACGCCAGCTTCCGCCAGATCAACCTGTTCACCATCGACGAGGTGTTCGGCGGCTGGGACGCGGCGCAGAAGAAGCACTTTGCCGATGGCGGCGAGTTCGACAAGATCTATAACAAATAACAATATACGCAGACATTCGTTTGCAAACGGCCGGCGTGCCCGTAATCTGGCAGCGTAGTTCATCAACCAGACAAAGGAAGCACGATGGCCATTTCTGAAATTAATGTACGCAATCAATTCCGGGGCAAGATCAAGGAAATCATCTTCGGCCCGGTGGTTTCGGAAGTCGATGTGGAAACCCAGCACGGCATCGTTACCTCGGTCATCACCTCGCGCTCGATCCAGGACCTGGATCTGAAGGTCGGCAGCGAAGTTATTGCCTTGGTGAAATCGACCGAAGTCTCGATCGCCAAGATCGGCAACTAGTCATCCCCCCGTCCCGGCCGCCGCCGCGGTCGCTCTACGGAAAAAAAGCCCTGAGTCCTCCCGTCTCAGGGCTTTTTTGCTTAATGCTGGCTTAACGTCTAATAAATTTATAAGAATCCGGTACTTAGACACAATAGACGAGAAGCCACTTTAATGATATTGTCTATCCTTAGAGAATATTGCCGTATAGCTAGAACTTTTACGCGCGCCGCGTCGCCCAGACGCGTCCGATAGACTCCCTATTCCCCGAATACCCTATGCTGAAGAAAATTGTTGCTGTATTGCTGAGTTCGTTTACCGCGGTGACCTTCGCCGCCGTGCCGCTCGGTTCGCAGTCGGCGCTGGTCGTTGAAGACGGCACCGGCAAAGTGTTGTTGGAAAAAAACGCCAACGCCCAAGTCCCGATCGCTTCGCTGACCAAGCTGATGACCGCCATGGTCGTGCTGGATGCCAAGCAGGACATGGATGAAACCATTGAAATCGACCGCGCCGACGTGGATATGCTGAAACACAGCGCTTCGCGCGTGCCGGTCGGCGCCGAGTTGTCGCGCGGCGATGTGCTGCAACTGGCGCTGATGTCGTCGGACAACCGCGCGGCCGCCTCGCTGGGCCGGACCTATCCGGGCGGCCTGCCGGCGTTCCGCATGGCGGTGCGCGCCAAGATCAAGGCGCTGGGACTGACCCAGACGGTGATCGAGGAGCCGACCGGCTTGTCGCCGCATAATATGTCGACCGCCAGCGACCTGGTGAAGATCGCCACGGCGGCATCGGCCTATCCGGACATTCGCCGGATCACCACCGATACCAAGGACATCATCAAGATCAAGGGCCGCAAGGTGGAGTATCACAACACCAATCGCCTGGTTGGCGCCAAGGGCTGGGATGTGGGGCTGTCCAAGACCGGTTATACAGAGGAGGCGGGCCGTTGCCTGATCATGCGCTTCAAGTCGGGCGGCAAGAATAATACGCTGGTGCTGCTGAATGCCGGCGCGAATTCGGTGCGGAATATGGATGCCATCAAGATTCGCCGCCTGATTGCCGGGCCGGATGAGAAACCAAAGGTGATGAAGGCGTCGGTGACGACCAAGAAGAAAGCGGTCAAGCGCAGCAAGCGCACGCGTCGCGCGATGTGAGTTGGGGCGACTGCGCACGGCCTGGGCCAAACCCGCACGGCCAGGCGGGGTCTGACCCCGTACGGGGTCCGACCCCTAAGTGGTGACGCGGGCGCAGAGGCAAAAGCACATGGGGTGGGTGCCAGATTTTGGCTCACCCCGCCAACTGCAGCCGCAAGCCGCTCGCCCGCTGGGTCCGCTGCCCTATCGCTTCCAGCAGCACCTGCCCGTTCGGGGTCAGTAATGTAAAGTAGTCACGCGCCCGCGTGATGCCGGTGTAGATCAGCTCCCGCGTCAGCATCCCGCCGCCGTCTTTCGGCAGCACCATGGCCGTGTGCGCAAACTCCGATCCCTGCGATTTGTGCACCGTCATCGCAAACGCCGTCTCCACATTTCTCAGGCGCGTGGCCAGCACGCTGCGCACCGCCTCGCCTTCCGAAAAGTACACCCGCAACGCGCCCGGCCGCGCCGGATCCGGCAAGGTCAGCCCGATGTCGCCGTTGAACACGCCGGTGGCGTAATCGTTACGCGTGACCATCACCGGCCGTCCGACATACCATTCACCAGTCCGCTTCAGCAGGCCGGCCGACTGCAATCTTTGTTCAATCGCATCGTTCAGGCCCGAGACGCCCCACTCGCCCTCGCGCACCGCGCACAGGATGCGGAAGGCCTCGAAGCGCTGCAGCACGGATTTTACCCAAGCAAGTTGTGCGACTTCATCGCCTGCGGCCGGCGGATTTTTCATCAACTGCAAATACTCGCGATAACCTTGCAGCGCCAGTTGCAGCATGTCCGCCTGCTGCGCCAGGTCGGTCCAGGCCACCTTGCCGTCTTTCCCCTCGCGCAATACATCGATCGCGCCAGCGGCGTCGCCGGCATTGACCGCCAGCGCCAGCGCGCCGATCGGCCCGCCAAAGCGGCGGCTTTCGCGCAGCATCACGGTCTGCTGGGCGATCGGTCCACCGCGCCCCTCGAAGCTGTCCGGTATGCGCTGGCCGGTGGCCGCCTCCACGTACGACAGCGTTTCCGGCAGATACTCGCCCGCCTCGGCGTTGTGGCACAAGTCGCCCAGCACCGCGCCCGCTTCCACCGACGCCAGCTGGTCCTTGTCGCCGAGCAGGATCAGCGTGGCGGTATCCGGCAACGCGGCCAGCAGCGCCGACATCATTTCCAGGTGAATCATGGAGGCTTCGTCGACGATCAGCACGTCCACCTCCAGCTGGTTGCCGGCATGGTGCTGGAATGCGCGCGTATCCGGCCGCGCCCCAAGCAAACTGTGCAGCGTGCGCGCCGCGCCCATGCGGGCCGCCAGCTCGCGCAGCGGCAGCGCGTCGCCGACCTTCTCCGCCAGTTCATCCAGCGCGCTGTCGATCGACTGTTTGAGCCGTGCCGCCGCCTTGCCGGTGGGCGCGGCCATCGCCACGCGCAAACCGTCCTGCTCGGCGCCGGCCGTGGCAAACAGCAGGGCCAGCAGGCGCGCCACCGTGTAGGTCTTGCCGGTGCCGGGCCCGCCGGTGATGATGCCCAGCTTGCCGCGCATGGCCACCGCGCAGGCGATCTTCTGCCAGTCGACGCCGCCGCCACGCGCCGCGTGCGGGAACAGCGTGTCCAGCCAGCGGCGGATGTCGCTGGTGCGGGCGTCGTCGTCGGCGGCCAGCACGCCGCCCAGCGCGCGGGCGCGCACCGAGTCGGCCACGTGGCGCTCGTCCAGCCAGTAGCGGCGCAGGTACAGCCGTTCGCCATCCAGCACCAGCGGCTGGCTGGCCTGCTCCCCGCCCACCGGCCACACCTGCGGACAGCGCGCCAGCAGCACACACCAGCGAGCGGTGTCGGCCGGCCAGTCGCCCACCGCGGCGCGCAGCGCGTGCCATTCGTCGCCGCTCCAGCCCAGCAGCGCGGCCGGGTCGCCGTTCAGTTCATCCAGCATCAGGCAGCTGTGGCCGCGCCCTTCCAGTTCGGACAGCAGCACGCAGGCCGCCATCAGTTGCGGCGCGCTGTCGCCCAGCGAGGCGATGAAGCGCGCAAATGCGCCGCTCAGGCGGCGCAACTGGCCGGCCTCGGTCAGCAGGTCAACCTGCGCGAAAAATTCCTTACTCATGAGGTGCACCCAGCAGATTATCCAGTCCATCCAGCAGTTCGGGATCCGGCGCGATCCAGTAGCAGCCGCGCGTTTGCGGGTTGCCTATGCCGCGCAGGAACATGAAGATGGCGCCGCCCAGCTGCGTGGCCGGGTCGTACGCATCGCCCAGGCGGCTTTGCAGCAGCCGGTGCAGCGCCAGCATGTAGATCGCGCCCTGGATGTCGTAGCGGTGGTCGGCCATGGCATTGATCAGCGCCGGCTCGTGGTAGCTGGCGTCGCCGCCGCCCAGCGCGTTGGACTTGTAGTCGAGGATCCAGTAGCGCCCTTGGTGCTCGAACACCAGGTCGCAGAAGCCTTTCAGCATGCCGTGCAGCGCGCGCTCCGGCAGCGCGGGACGCGTGGCGCCGCCCAGCAGATGCGTGGCGCACAGCCGGTCCAGCGCGCCCGTCGCCAGGCGCTCGCTCGGGAACCAGAACTCCATCTCCGGCAGCGGCGCGACGATGGCGCTGAGCGGCGCGTTCAGGTGCGGCAGCGGCGTGGCGGCGATTTCGCGCAGCCACGCCAGCGTGTCGTCCAGCCGGTTGCCCCAGCCGGCGCGCTCCACGCGGCGCGCCAGGCGCGCCGCGAACTGCTCGTCGTCGACGATGGCAAAGCCTTCCTGTCCCATCCACTCCAGCTGCTCGTGCAGGAAGTTGCCGGGCACCGAGCCGCGCGGGAAGCGATGCCACGGCGTGTCCTCCACCCGGGTTGGCAGCGCGATGGCCGGCTGGTCGCCGTCTTCCAGCAGCTTTTCCTGCAGGGCGTCGCGTGGCACCGGACCGGCGGCGCTGATGGTGCCGGTGGGGCCGGTGCGCCGCGCCAGCGAGCTGAAACTGCCCACCGACCAGTCGCGCTCGAATTGGCCGCCGTACGGCGCCTGTTCCAGCAAGGGCTTGCGCCGCTCGACGCGGCTGAGGCGCGTGATGGACTTGTCGTCGGCCGCCAGCGTGGTGATGGCGATGTCGGCGCAGTCCTTGCACGCATGCTGCCAGCGCTCCAGCAGCAGTTCCGCCGCCAGTGGCGCGCCGCCGGTCAGCAGGTAGCCGAGCGCGGAGTCGTGCAGCGTGTTGCCGGCGCCCTTGGGCAGCGGCAGCGCGGCCACGCCCAGCCACAGGAAGTGGCGCGCGCGCGTCAGCGCCACGTACATCAGGCGCAGGTCTTCCTGCAGGCGCGCGCGTTCCACCAGGTCCAGCGCGGTGTCGGTCAGCGCCATGTCGATGTGGCGCACGCCGTCGTCGTCGCTGAATTCGAAGAAGCTGCGGTTGCGCCGCGCCGCCTTGCGCAGGCTGACGGCAAACGGCAGGTACACCAGCGGATACTCCAGGCCTTTCGACTTGTGCACGGTAACCACCTTGACCAGTTCCGCGTCGCTTTCCAGCCGCAGCACGCGCTCATCGCCGCCGCCCTCGCCGCCTTCGATCTGTTCGGCCAGCCAGCGTATCAGCGCCTGTTCGCCATCCAGCTGGCGGCTGGCCGATTGCAGCAGTTCGGCCAGGTGCAGCAGATTGGTCAGACGGCGCTCGCCGCCCACCTGTTGCAGCAGCGCCGCCGGCAGACCCAGTTCGTGGATGAAGCGGCGCAGCATGGCCAGCACGCCCTGGCGCTGCCAGACGATGTGCAGCGCCTTGAGTTGTTCGACGCGCTCTTCCCACGCCAGTTCGTCGGACGACAGGCGCGCCAGTTCGGCCAGCGGCAGGCCGGCGGTGCGGGTGGCGAAGGCGGCGCGCGCCAGCGTGCCGTCGAGCGGATTGGCGACGGCCGACAGCCAGCGCAGCACGTCGGCCGCCTCCTCGCTGTCGGTGACCGAATCCTTGTCGGACAGGTAGACGCTCGGCACGCCTCGCCGTTGCAGCGCGCGGCGGATGGCGGCGGCTTCCTTGCGATCGCGCACCAGCACCGCGATGTCAGCCGGCTGCAGCCGGTGCGGGCCGCCGTCACCGCCGACGAATTGCGCGCGCTCGTCGTTCAGGCGGGCGACGATGTCTTCCGCGCAGTGGGCGGCGAAGAATTCGCGGTAGTTGTCGCTCTTCAGATCCTGCGCGGTGCTGCAGGCGATGGTCAGCGCCGGCACGTCGCCGTTTGCATCGACCATGCGTTCCTTGCGGCCCTTGGCGCCGACCGCGTCGAACGGCAGCGGGTTCTCGCGCGTGACCGGGTCGCGGAAACGGAAAGCGCCGCGCGCAAAGCCCTCTTCCGGCGCGCGCCCCTCGGCATGCAGGAACAGGTGGTTGACCGCGTCCACCACCGGCTTGGTCGAGCGGAAGTTGGTCGTCAGCTGGTAATGGCGGCCGGCGGTGGCGCGGCGCGCCGACAGGTAGCTGTGGATGTCGGCGCCGCGGAAGCCGTAAATCGATTGCTTCGGGTCGCCGATCAGGAACAGGCCAGTGTGCGGGTCGTTGTCGGCCACGCGGTACAGCTGATTGAAAATCTGGTACTGGTTGGGCGCCGTGTCCTGGAATTCGTCGACCAGCGCCACCGGGTATTGATCGGTGATGCGCTTGCGCAGCGCGGCGCCGTTGTCGCCTTGCAGGGCGGCGTTCAGGCGGTCCAGCATGTCGGCGAAGCCGAACTGGCGATTGCGCTTTTTCAGCTCGGCCATGCGGTCGGCCACCGCCGCCGCCGCGTGGCGGTACAGCGCATGCGCCAGCGGTTCCATCTCGGCCAGCGCAAATTTCAGCGGCAGCGTGGCCTCGAAGTCATCCGGCACCACCGCGCTGAAGTTCTTCGAGAACGCGTCTTCGATGCCCTCGGTGGTGAGGCGGTTCCACGCCGTGTCCGAGATATCCGGCCGCACGCTGACGGGATCCAGCGCCCATGCGCGCAGCCCGTTGAACCAGTTGACCAGCGACTCCGCGCGCATCTTGTTGCCATTGAAGCACTTCGGGTCCACCGCGCGGTGGGCGGCGATCCACTGCTCCATGCGGTCGGCGCGTTCGTGCCAGCCGGCCTTCAGTTCCGCCAGCCTGGCTTGCTGCGCGCGCTGCACGCCGGCGATCAATACGCCCAGCGGCTCACCGCGGCCGGCGGCGTCGCCGATGATGTCGGCGCGGCGCACCAGGTCGCGGATCGATTTTTTCAGCGCGCCGACGTCCGCCCAGCAGGACAGCAGCGCTTCCAGCGCGGCCGCGTTGAGCGGATACACCTGCTGGCGCCAGTAATCGTGCGCGGCGTCCTCGAACAGCGCCTGCTCGTCGCTGACCAGTTCTTCGTCAAACAGGTTGCCGCTGTCGAAGGCGTGTTCGCGCAGCATGCGCTGGCACCAGGCGTCGATGGTGAAGATGGCCGCTTCGTCCATCGTCTCCGCCGCCAGCTGCAGGCGGTGCGCGGCCTGCTGCTGCAAGGCGTGGTCGGGATAGGATTCGAGGATCTGGTCCAGGTACTCATCGCGCTTCGCCCTCGGCTCGGGGGCGCGGAAGTAGGCGGCCGCTTCCACCAGCCGTTCGCGCACCCGGTTGGACAGCTCGCGCGTAGCGGCGCGGGTGAAGGTCATCACCAGGATATCGGCCGGCAGCAGCGGCCGCAGGTAGCCGTTGTCGCCGCCATGGCCCAGCACCAGCCGCACGTACAGCGCGGCGATGGTCCAGGTCTTGCCGGTGCCGGCGCTGGCCTCGATCAGGCGCGAGCCATGCAGCGGAAAGGTCAGCGGCGCCAGTTGGTTTGCCGTGTTGCTCATGCCGCGCCCTCGCCTTCAATCTTTTCTATCGTGATGTCGTGTGCCATCCACTCCGCCAGCGGCCCATACAGCGCGCCCGAGACGTCGTGGAAATCCGGTTCGGCGCCGAGCGCGGCGTAGTCTGGCCACATGCGCTTGAGGCACAGTTCCTGGTTTTCGCCCTGGCGCTCATGGCCGTCGCCGTCGTAGGTCATGCGCGGGTCGCCTTCCTGCACCAGCGCCAGCGCGGTTTTGCAGGCGGTGGGCAGCGGCCGGTTCATGCCGTCGCGCCACAGGCAGACCAGCTCGCGCAGCGCTTCCTGTGCCATTTCCGCGTCCAGCGGCCGCATGGTGACGATGGCGTCACGCGCCACCAGGTACCCGGTGACCTGCATGCCGGTGGCCGATATTGCCAGCTGGCGCAGCCACATCGCAATCAGTTTGTCGCCGCGCGGCTTGCCCTGCTTGTCGGCCACGCGCGAGGACATCTGCGCCAGCCACACGGTGTCGCCGCCGTGGTTGCGGCGCAGCTGGTCGATCCAGTCGTCCAGCGGCACACCGGCCAGCACCAGGTTCAGCGCCACCTTGGGCGCCGGCAGCGCGTAGTGCTGGCGCAGCGTCAGCCAGGCGACGCGCACCGGCACCAGCGCCTGCACCAGCTGGTGCTGGTACTGCTGGCCCACCAGGCCGATCGGCAGCACGCCTTCGCGCGCCAGCCGTTCGGCACGCTGCGTCAGCTTGTCGTAGACCTGGTCGATGTCCTCCGGCGTATCGGCGTCATCGAGCAGGGTGTCTTCCAGCAGATAGCGTTCCAGCGCGTTCAGCGAAAACGGTTCCTCGTCCTCGCCCACCAGCGCGGCCTCGCCAAACATTACGCCCAGGCGCTGGCGGAAGAAGAAGCGCACCGGCTGGCGCACGAAGTTGACCAGCCCGCCCAGCTTCAGGCGGAACTTGTCGTCAATGTCGAACGGCGGCAGCTCGGCCGCTTCTGTCTCGGTCACCTCGTCGCCGTGGGCCTCGCGCCACTCGCGCGCATAGGTCAGCAGGCCGCCATCCTCGAAGTAGCGGCGGCTGAACGGCTGCAGCGCATGTTCAGTGGTGCGCTGCTTCAGCGCCAGCCCCCAGCCATTGACCAGGTAATCGCGCAACTGCGACACCAGCACCGATGGCGGCTGCTCGCTGTTGTCGCGCACATTGCGGCCCACCCAGCTGATATACAGCTTGTCGCGCGCGGCCAGCACCGCTTCCAGCATCAGGTAGCGGTCGTCGTCGCGGCGCGAACGGTCGCCCGGCCGCGCCATGCCCGGCTGCGCCAGCAGGTCGAAGTCGGCCTTGGGGGCCCGGCGCGGGAAGTCGCCATCGTTCATGCCCAGCAGGCAGACCACGCGGAACGGCACGGCGCGCATCGGCATCAGCGTGCAGAAGGTGACGCCGCCGGACACGAACTGGTGATTCAGCGTCGGCTCGTCCATCAATCCCAGCCAGGCTTCGCGCAGCACGGCCAACGGCACCGCTTCCTCGTAGCCGGCGCCGTCGCAGGTGTCCAGCCATTTTTTCAGGGCGTCGTCCAGCTGCGCCAGCGTCAGGCGGTCGCCCTCCTCGCCGGCCTGGAAGAAGGCGGCCAGCAGCGCGCGCGCCTGCTCGCCCCATTCGGCCGGCGAGCGCGATTCCGCCAGCACGGCGCGCCAGTGCAGCAGCGCTTCCACCAGCTGCGCCAGCGAGCCGGCCAGCGCCGCATCCAGGCCGCCGACTTCGCCGTAGGGCTCAATGCCGGCGAAACTGTCGCCGGCGCCGCTGGCGTAACCCAGCAGCATGCGGCGCACGCCGAAGATCCAGGCATTCTGCTCGCCGGCCGGCCCCAGTCCCAGGCCGCTGCGGTGGCGCTGGTCCAGGCCCCAGCGTACGCCCGAGCCTTCGATCCAGCGGCCCAGCGTCGGCAGGTCGTCGTCGTGCAGGCCGAAACGGGCGGCCAGCGCCGGCACGTCCAGCAGGTCGCGCACCTCGCTCTGGCGGCAGCGCTGTTGCGGCAGGCGCAGCAGCCATTCCAGCGCCACCAGCAGCGGATTGACGCTGCGGTCGTTGACGTCACCGATCTCGAACGGGATGTAGCGCGGGTCGCTGCGCCGGTGCTGGGCGAAGACGGCATGGATCGCCGCCGAAAAGGTGTCAATGTCCGGCACCATCACCACCACGTCGCGCGGGCGCAGCGGACGGCCGCTGTCGCCGGCGTCGGCGAACATCTTCAGCAATTGGTCGTGCAGCACTTCCACCTCGCGCTGGACGCTGTGGGTGACGTGGAATTCGATTGAGCGGTCGCTGTCCGGCGGCGGCGTGTGCGGGTGCTCGGACATCGGCAGCAGCTCGCGCACGGCGGCCTGCACCTGCGTCAGCAGCGTATCGCCCATGCCGTCGCTGAACAGGTCGACGCGCAGCGGCGCCACCTGGTCGTTGTCGGCGGCGCGGGCTTGCGCGGCCTCGTCGAATTCGTCCAGCATGCGCACGAAGTCGCGCCCCTGCCGCCCCCAGCTGGCCAGCAGCGGGTGGCTGTGCGCGTGCAGCTCTTCCAGCGGGATCTGCCCCAGGTCCTGGCCATTGCGCAGCTGCTGGCGGCGGTGCGCGCTGCGCAGCAGGTCGCGGCCTTCGATGATGTCGCCCCAGTAGTACTGGCATGGATTGGGCACCGCCAGCAGCACCTGCGTGTAGCGCGAGATCGACGCCAGCGCCTCCAGCGTCTGGAACGGCAGCGCCGACACGCCGAAGATCACCACCCGGCGCGGCAGGCGGCCCAGCGGCGCCTCGCCGGCGGCGCTGGCGCGCACGAATTCGGTGTGCACGGTGGCGCGGCCCAGGCCGCGCTCGTGCGGCGCCACGTCGGCGATGACGGCGCGCCACAACTGGCCCTGCCAGCGCTGGTCGTCCGGCAGCGGCGTGACGTCGCCGCGCGCGCTGCGCAGCTGGTCGCGGCCGGCGGCCCAGTCATCCAGCCAGTCGGCGCGGTAGACCTGGTACTGGTCAAACAGGTCGGCCAGGCGCTCGGCCAGTTGCAGGCGGCGCTCGGCCTCGCCGTCCGCCAGGAAGTGGCGCAGCGGCGCGAACACCGGGTCCGCCAGCAGCGTGGGCAGCAGGCGCATCAGGCGCCAGGTCAGCGGGCCCTTGTCGAAAGCGGAAATGGGCGGCACGCGCTCGCGTCCCAGCATGCCGCGGTAGGCGTCCCACAGGAAGCGCGCCGGCAGCGCCACGCGCGAGGCGGCGCAGATGCCGACTTCCTCGGCCAGCGCGATTTTCAGCCACTCGGCCACGCCGTTGGACTGCACCAGGAAGATTTCCGATTCCAGCGCCCCCAGCGGGTGGTTGCGCAGCCATTGGAAAACGGCAGCGCGCAGTTGTTCCATCTGGTTGCCGTGCAAAATCAGCAGGCCGGGGGTGATGCCAGGGTGCATAGGACTCTTTGGTGGATTCGACCCGCTATTATCGCTCTATCCCGGGGCGTATGCCAGCAGCTCCTGCTCGATATGTTGATCCAGCACAGCGAGCATGGCGTGCATATCCTGCACCAGCCGGCGGGCGTTGGCGGTATCGCTGTCCTGGCGCACCTGTTCCAGCGCGTGGCACAGATTCCCGAACTGCATGGCGCCGACCGCGCGGGCGGAGGATTTGGTGCGGTGTCCCAGCTCGGCGAGGTGCGCCAGATCCTCCATCGCCAGCGCTTCGTCCATCTCCCGCAGGCCATCGCGGGCGGAGGTCAGGAACAGCAGCGCATACTTGCGCATCTTGTCGGCCTTGCCGCCGAAGGTTTGCGCCAGCGCTTCCACGTCAAACAGCTCGGCCGGCGTGGCGGCGGACGGCGACATCGGGCCGGCGGACGGCAGCGGCCCGGCAGCCGCCGACTGGCGCGGCGCGAACACCGGCGACGGCGGCGCCGCCTCCGGCATCGAAAAATAGGACGGCGGCGGTGGCGCCACCCGGCGCGCCACGCCACTGGCCTCGCGCGTCCGTTGGCTCATCCACTTGGACAGCATATTGAACAGCTGCTTGGGCGCGATCGGCTTGGTCACAAATTCATCCATGCCGGCCTCCAGGCAGCGCTGCTGGTCGTCGCGGCCGGCGTTGGCGGTCATGGCGATGATCAGCGTGGCGGCCAGCTTGGGGTGGGCGCGGATCAGCCGCGTGGCCTCGTACCCGTCCATGACCGGCATCTGCACGTCCATCAGCACGCAATCGAAGCGCTCCTTGAGCAGCAAATCGATCGCCTCCTTGCCGTTGTTGGCCACGCAGACCGTGGCGCCGGCATCCTCCAGCAATTCGCGCCCCACCTGCTGGCTGAAGATATTGTCCTCCACCAGCAGGATGGCGCCGCCGCGGATGCTGTCCAGCACATCCGGCTGCACCGCTTCGTCGCTGGGCGCCAGCAGCCGCACGCTCTTGGCCAGGCGCGCGGTGAACCAGAAGGTGCTGCCCTCGCCCGGCGTGCTCTCGACGCCGACGCCGCCGCCCATCAATTCGGCCAGCTGCTTGCTGATCACCAGTCCCAGTCCGGTGCCGCCGTAGCGGCGCGTGGTCGAGGTGTCGGCCTGGTGGAACGACTGGAACAGCTGCGCCACCTGGTGCGGCGACATGCCGATGCCATGGTCGCGCACCTCGAAGCGCACCATGATGTGGTGATCGCGCTCCTCCACCGGCCGGGCGCGGATGATCACCTTGCCGTTGTCGGAAAACTTGATCGCGTTGCTGGTGAAGTTGAGCAGCACCTGCTCCAGCCGCAGCGGATCGCCGCGCAACTGGTGGGACAGGCCTGGCCAGATCTCATACACCAGTTCCAGCCCGCGCGCCTGCGCGCTCTCGCCCAGTTGGCTGGAGATATTGGCCAGCAGCGCGTCCAGCGTGAAATCCAGCACCTCCAGGTCCATCTTGCCAGCCTCGATCTTGGAAAAGTCGAGGATGTCGTTGATGATGCCCAGCAGATGCTGACCCGAGTGGTAAATCTTCTGCAGATAGTCGCGCTGCTTCGGATGGGTGACGGACTTCAGCGCCAGGTGCGCCATGCCGATGATGGAGTTCATCGGCGTGCGGATCTCGTGGCTCATGTTCGACAGGAAGTCGCTCTTGGCCTGGTTGGCCGCATCCGCCTCGTCCTTTAACTGGTGCAGCGCCGTGACATCGGTGGCCATGCCAATCACCGCCGAGTAACCGCGCCCCAGCTCCACCGGCACCTTGACGGTCCACAGATGCAGCGCCGCGCCATCGCGGCCGGTGAAATGCACCTCGCCGGAGCGCTTGACGCCATCGGCCAGTACCGGCCGCTCCAGCGCCCAGTCGGCATCGGCGTCGGCGGCCGGTTTCACTTCCCGGTCCACCCTGCCGACGATCTCCGGCACCGGCTTGCCCAGGCACTCGGCCATGCGCGCATTGACATAGAGGTAGCGCCGCTCCTGGTCCTTCATGTAGACGTAGGCGTCGACGTTGTTCAGCACCGTGTCGAGCAGCAGCCCCTGTTTGATGGCGCGCCGGCGCGACACGTACAGCACGAACACATAGCTGTACAGCAGCAGCATGCCGGCAAAGCCGGTCAGCGCGGCGATCCACGGAAAATACAGATCGAAACCGGTCAGCAGCGCGTCCTTGCGGACCTGGAAATACGCCTTCCACAGGCGGCCGTTGAAATCGATCGGCAGCACCGTCTCCAGATAGTCGCCGCTCGGGTAGGCCGGCGGCGGCATCACCGCCGTGGTGCCGGTATCGCTGTACAGCAGCCGGTCGGCCGCCTCGATGACAAGACGGCGCTGGTCGGCGCTGGCGCTGCCGTCGGCATACAGCGTCAGGTGCACCTGGCGCACGGTCATTTCATCGATGGCGTCTTCCACCAGCTTGGGAATGCTGAAGCCCGCGCCCACCGAGCCCAGATAGGCGGCGCGGCGCTCCGCCACGGTGGTCAGCGGCATGTCACGACGGTACACCGGCAGCCGCACGGCCAGGGCGAGGTGCGGCGTCGGCGTGTCGATCGGAATAGGCCGGCCGGAGGAGCCGATCTCGCCGCTGTCCCGCGACGCCGCCAAGGCGCTGGCGATGAGCGGATTGACGGCGATGTCAACGCCGAGACGCTGCGACGCCATGTTGGCCGGTTCGATGTAGGTCAGCACCTCGTAGGTCGGGCGGCGCTGCGGCGGCGTAATGGCAAAGTCGGGATAGCCGTCGGCACGCATGGCGGCGACATACTGGTCGCGCTGCGCGTCGGTGACGTGGGCCGCCCAGCTCAGCGCGTCGATGGCGGGCAGGCGGCGCGGAATATCGAGGCTGGCCACGTACTGGTGGAACTGCTCGCGGCTGATATGGTCCGAGGTCTGGAACAGCGCGGCCAGGCCGCGTGTGAGGTCGGCATACGATTTAATGCGGGCGGAAATGCTGTTCTGGGTGCTGCGCGCGATATGCTCGAAACGCTGCGCGGCGTCGTCGTCCACGGTGCGCGAAGCGGCGCCATACAGAATGCTGCCCATGCCGGCGGCCATGGCCATCCCGACGCCCCAGAAGATCAGGCGCGAGCTGCGGGAAGGCTTGTTGTTGGCCGACTTAAGCATGCATCGTGGATGAAATTATTTGCACGAGCGCAGCATACTATCAATACGGCAATGGGGCCAGCGAAAGAATTGGTGAGAATTAACTGAAAACGAATGGAACCTGCCACAGCAAGCCGTGCTCTAAGAGATGAGGCTGTCTCAAGGAGGCGATTATGCTACACAACTTGGTCACATTCATGGTGCTAGTCGCGCTGACGAATCTGCTGCATGCGGATGAGGAACAAGAGGAATTCGCGGCTGTCTTGCAAGTGCCATTTCGTGCGGACGCGCACGGCGAGCGGGTGACGACGATGCACTTCCAGCTGCCGGCCGGCGCCCGCTCCTTGCGCTGGCGCCTGACCCTGCTGCCGCGCCATGACAACACGGTGGTACGCAGCTGGCAGGCCACCCGGCCGGCAACGCCGGGCACGGCCGAGGCCAGCGTGCGGTGGCGCGACAACCTGCCATCGGGCATCTACAGGATGCGGCTGCTGGCCAGCCTGGACGACGGCAGCGCGATCGAGCAGAGCTGGCCGGTGGCGGTCGGCGCCGTGCCGGCCGCAGCGCCACAGCCGGCATTTTCCGGCAGCGCGCCGACGTCAGTCGCGCCGGCCTACCATATCTACCTGGGCAACCTGCACAGCCAGACCAACCACAGCGACGGCGGCGGCGCGCTGGACCAATGCGCTGGCGCCCAGCAACCGCAGACCGGCGCATACGGCCCGGCGGACGCGTACGCCTACGCCGGCCAGCACGGACTCGACTTCCTGAT
The DNA here is from genome assembly GCF_013408245.1 of Duganella sp. 1224. Taxonomy (GTDB): domain Bacteria; phylum Pseudomonadota; class Gammaproteobacteria; order Burkholderiales; family Burkholderiaceae_D; genus Rugamonas. The sequence goes on along the minus strand of NZ_JACBYS010000001.1, from coordinate 963,951 downwards.
GACCTCGGAGCACAACCACCTGTACGACGGCGCCGACGGCACCAACGCCGCCGCCGGCGCCACGGCGGTGCGCGCCCGCTTTCACGACGGCCTGCGCCAGGCCGCCCAATGGCAAGCCGGGCACAGCCGCTTTGTCGCGCTGTACGGCCAGGAATGGGGCGTCATCAGCCATGGCGGCCACATCAACATCCTCAACGCCGACGCCCTGCTTGGCTGGGAACACAATGCCCACGGCGACCTGCTGGCCGACGAAGAAACGCCAAAAAGCGACTACCGGCAGCTCTACCAGCGGATGCGCCGGCGCGGCTGGGTCGGCCAGTTCAACCATCCGCAGCGCGGCCAGTTCGCCATCGACGGCCAGCCGCTGGCCTGGACCGAAGACGGCGACGCCAGCATGCTGCTGTGCGAAGTGATGAACAGCAACGCCTTTTCCACGCGCACCGATGAAGGCGAGCCGCGTCACAGCAACTTCGAGGCCGCCTGCAACGCCTTGCTGGAGGCCGGCTACCACCTCGCCTTCAGCAGCAACCAGGACAACCACTGCGCCAACTGGGGCACGGCATACTCGAACCGCACGGCCGTGCTGTTGCCCCGCAACACCGCGCTGACGCCATCGAGCCTGCTTGAAGCGCTGCGGGCGCGTCGCGTCTACGCCACCATGGACAAGCAGAGCCAGCTGATTTTCACGGCCAACGGCCACATGATGGGCGAGCGCTTGCGGAATCGCGGCAAGCTGACACTGCGGGTTCGCCATGCCAACGCCGCCGGCCGCGGCATCGCGGCGGTCAGCATTGTCCACGGCGTCCCGGGCCGCAAGGGCAGCGTCGCCACGCTGACCACGCGCGCGCAGCGGACCATCGCGCCATCACCCGGGGAACACTTTTATTACGCCAGGATCACGCAAGACGACGGCAAAATGCTGTGGAGCGCGCCAATTTGGGTGACACAATCGACACCTTGAGCCGCCGCCAATCGTGCGCAATAGAAATTTTAATTACAGTAATATTTTTGTGGCTAGAAAAGCTGGAAGCAAAGTTACAAAAACGATAAAATATTGCTGATCGCCGTGGTGCGGCAGCGCACAAAATTGCTTGACTCCAAACTATACAAGAGTATCTTTTTACCTTCCAAACCGATACCCGCTACCAGCTCTGGCCGTGCACATTCCTAAAGTTCTCCTCGTCAACGACGATCCAGCGAGCCTGTACGCGCTGGAGAGCCTGCTGCTGGACGCGGCCGATCAGCATTTGTACGAGCTGATCACGGCCAGCTCCGGCAAGGAGGCCTTGCGCCAGGTGTTGCTGCATGAGTTTGCCGTGATTTTGCTGGACGTCAGCATGCCGGCGATGGACGGCTTCGAGACGGCCGAGGCCATCCACTCGCACCCGCGCTCGGCCGGCACGCCCATCATCTTCATCACCGCCCACTACGCGGACGAGCTGAACCGTCTGAAGGCCTACCAGAAAGGCGCGGCCGACTACCTGTTCACGCCGGTGATCCCGCAAATCCTGCAGGCCAAGGTGGCGGTGTTTGTCGAGATGGCGGCCAAGAACATCCAGTTGCGCATCAAGAGCGACGAGCTGGCGCGCCTCAACCAGGACCTGCGGGTGCAGCGCCTGCAGGATCTGGAGCGCATCAACGCCGAGCTGGAACAGGAGATCAAGGAACGCAAGCAGGCGGAGCAGCGCGCCTACGAACTGTCCACGCGCGATGCGCTGACCAACCTGCTCAACCGCCGGGCGCTGATCCAGCAGCTGGAGCACGCGGTCGCCAGCGCGGACCGCAGCGGCGTCGGCTTCGCCCTGCTCTACCTCGACCTGGACAAGTTCAAGCAGATCAACGACACCTACGGCCACGACGCCGGCGACGAGCTGCTGCGCCAGGTGGCGGCGCGGCTGACGGCGGCGGTGCGCGTGGCCGACGTGGTCGCCCGTCTCGGCGGCGACGAGTTCGTCGTGCTGATCGAAGGCAAATCCGCCTCCGCCAACGCCGCGCGCGTGGGCCGCAAGATCGAAATGGCCTGCGCGCTGCCGTTCGAGATCGGCAGCCATCGTCTGAAAACCGCCGCCAGCATCGGCATCGCGCTCTATCCGGAGGATGGCGCCAACGCCCAGTCGCTGATGAAAAACGCCGACACCGCCATGTACCACGCCAAGCAGAATGGCGCCACGCCGGTGCAGTTCTTCCACGAAGAGCTGAACGTGCGCGAACGCCAGCGCGAACAGTGGACGCTGGACCTGCGCAAGGCGCTGGCGGCCGGCCAGCTGGAGCTGCGCTACCAGCCGCAGGTCGATCTGCGCAGCGGCCGCGTGATCGGCGCCGAGGCGATGCTGGCATGGCGCCATCCGTCGCAAGGCCTGCTGGAGGCCGCGCAGTTCCTGCCCCACATCCAGGAACGCACGCTGCTCGACCGCATCGACGCCTGGGTCATCGCGCAAAGCTGTTCGCAGGCCTCGCTGTGGCAAAGCCTGAACGGCGCGCAGCAAGGGCCGACGCTGTGCATCTGGCTCAACCTGGCCACGCCGCAGCTGCATGCGGACCTGGTGCACGCGCTGCTGCCGGCCATGCGCAAGCACGGCCTGCCGGCGGGCAGCATCGGCATCGAACTGAATGAAAAACTGCTGCTCGGCCCCAGCGAGCCGCTGGCGCAGCTGCTCACACAGCTGCAAAGCGCCGGCGTGCGCACGGCGCTGGACGATTTTGGCAGCGCGCGCTCGTCGCTGGCGGCTTGCAAGCGCTGGCAGCTCAATGCGCTGAAGATCGACCGCGGCTTCGTGCATGGCATCGGCAACGACGAAGGCGGCACCGACATCGTGGCGGCCGTGGTGCATCTGGCCAAGGCGCTGTCGATGCGCGTGATCGCGCTGGGCGTCGAGACGCGCCAGCAGATGGAAGTGCTGCGCCAGCTGGGCTGCCACATCTGCCAGGGCGACCTGTTTTATCCGCCGTTGCCGGCGGCCGGCCTGCTGGAGCAGACCGGCGATACCTTGATCAACTTACCTTCCCTCCTAAACAACGAGGAATAAGCCATGAATAATATGACCGACCTGGGCGAACAACTGGATGCCAAGGTGCTGCTATCGACGTTGATGGCGCTGAAAAAAGGAGACTTTTCGGTGCGCATGCCATCCGACTGGATCGGCATGGCCGGCAAGATCGCCGACACGCTGAACGACATCATCGACACCAAGGCGCGCATGGTGCGCGAGGTAACGGAGGTCAGCCGCGTGGTCGGCCGCGAGGGCCGGCTGACGCAGCGCGCCGAAATGACCAACACCACCGGCGGCTGGGCCACGATTCTCAGCTCGGTCAACACGCTGATCGACGACCTGGTGCGCCCGACCTCGGAAATGGCGCGCGTGATCGGCGCCGTGGCCAAGGGCGACCTGTCGCAGACCATGGCGCTGGAGGTCGACGGCCACCCGCTGAAAGGCCAGTACCTGCGCGCGGCCATGACCGCCAACACCATGGTGGAGCAGCTGTCGTCCTTCTCGTCCGAAGTGACGCGCGTGGCGCGCGAGGTCGGCACCGAGGGCAAGCTGGGCGGCCAGGCGCAGGTGAAAGGCGTGGCCGGCACGTGGAAGGACTTGACCGACTCGGTGAACTCGATGGCGGGTAACCTGACCTCGCAGGTGCGTAACATCGCCGAGGTGACCACCGCCGTGGCCAACGGCGACTTGTCGAAGAAAATCACGGTGGACGTGCGCGGCGAGATCCTGCAACTGAAGGACACCATCAACGTGATGGTGGACCAGCTGCGCTCCTTCGCCTCCGAAGTGACGCGCGTGGCGCGCGAGGTGGGCACCGAGGGCAAGCTGGGCGGCCAGGCCTACGTGCCGGGCGTGGGCGGCACGTGGAAGGACTTGACCGACAACGTGAACTTCATGGCCTCCAACCTGACGGGCCAGGTGCGTAACATCGCGGCGGTGACGACGGCGGTGGCGAACGGCGACTTGTCGAAGAAAATCACGGTGGACGTCAAGGGCGAGATTCTCGAACTGAAAAACACCATCAACGTGATGGTGGACCAGCTGTCCTCGTTCGCCTCCGAGGTGACCCGCGTGGCGCGCGAGGTGGGTACGGAGGGCAAGCTGGGCGGCCAGGCGCAGGTGAAAGGCGTGGCCGGCACGTGGAAGGACTTGACCGACTCGGTGAACTCGATGGCGGGTAACCTGACGGGCCAGGTGCGTAACATCGCGGACGTGACCACCGCCGTGGCCAACGGCGACTTGTCCAAGAAAATCACGGTGGACGTGAAGGGCGAAATTCTGGAACTGAAAAACACCATCAACGTGATGGTGGACCAATTGAACTCCTTCGCTTCCGAGGTGACGCGCGTGGCGCGCGAGGTGGGCACGGAAGGTAAGCTGGGCGGCCAGGCCAACGTGCCCGGCGTGGCCGGCACGTGGAAGGACTTGACCGACGGCGTGAACTCGATGGCGGGTAACCTGACTGGCCAGGTGCGTAACATCGCCGACGTGACCACCGCCGTGGCCAACGGCGACCTGTCGAAGAAAATCACGGTGGACGTCAAGGGCGAGATTCTCGAACTGAAAAACACCATCAACGTGATGGTGGACCAGTTGTCCTCCTTCGCGTCCGAGGTGACGCGGGTGGCACGCGAGGTGGGCACCGAAGGCAAGCTGGGTGGCCAGGCGTATGTGCCGGGCGTCGGCGGCACCTGGAAGGACTTGACCGACAACGTGAACTTCATGGCCTCCAACCTGACCGGCCAGGTGCGTAACATCGCGGCGGTGACGACGGCGGTGGCGCGCGGCGACTTGTCGAAAAAGATTACGGTGGACGTCAAGGGCGAGATCCTGGAGCTGAAAGACACCATCAACGTGATGGTGGACCAGCTGTCCTCCTTCGCTTCCGAAGTGACGCGCGTGGCGCGCGAGGTGGGTACGGAAGGTAAGCTGGGCGGCCAGGCCAACGTGTCCGGCGTGGCCGGCACCTGGAAAGACTTGACCGAAAACGTCAACCAGCTGGCGGCAAACCTGACCAACCAGGTGCGCGCGATCGCGGAAGTGGCAACCGCCGTGACGCGCGGCGACTTGTCGCGTTCCATCCAGGTGGAGGCGCGCGGCGAGGTGTCCTACCTGAAGGACAACATCAACGAGATGATCCGTAACCTGAAGGACACCACGCTGAAGAACGCGCAGCAGGACTGGCTGAAGACCAACCTGGCGCGCTTCACCCGCCTGCTGCAGGGCCAGCGCGACCTGCAGGCGGTGACCAAGCTGATTCTGTCCGAACTGGCGCCGCTGGTGTCCGCCCACCACGGCGTGTTCTACATGATGGACTCGCAGGAGTCCGACGCCCGCCTGCGCATGATCGCCAGCTACGGCTACCGTTCCAGCCGCAAGCTGCCGACCTCCTTCCTGCCGGGCGAGGGCCTGGTGGGCCAGTGCGCGCTGGAGAAGGTGCGTATCTGGCTGACCGACGTGCCGCGCGATTACATCGTGGTGTCGTCCGGCCTGGGCGCGGCGCCGCCGACCAACATCGTGGTGCTGCCTATCCTGTTCGAACAGCAGGTCAAGGCGGTGATCGAGATCGCGTCGCTGGACCGCTTCACCGAAACCCACCTGTCCTTCCTCGACCAGCTGATGGAATCGATCGGCGTGGTGCTGAACACCATCGAGGCAAACAGCCGCACCGAATCGCTGCTGACGCAGTCGCAGTCGCTGGCGCAGGAACTGCAGCAGACCAACCAGGAGCTGGCGGAAAAAGCGCGCCTGCTGTCCGAGCAGAATATCGAGGTGGAGCGCAAGAACCGCGAGGTGGAACAGGCCAAACTGGCGCTGGAAGAAAAAGCCACGCAGCTGGCGCTGTCGTCCAAGTACAAGTCCGAGTTCCTGGCCAATATGTCGCACGAGCTGCGCACGCCATTGAACTCGCTGCTGATCCTGGCGCAGCAGCTGGGCGACAACCCGGACGGCAACCTGTCCGGCAAGCAGGTGGAATTCGCCAAGACCATCCACGGCTCCGGCTCCGACCTGCTGACGCTGATCAATGACATTCTGGACCTGTCGAAGATCGAGTCCGGTACCGTGACGCTGGACGTGTCGGAGTACCGCTTCCAGAACCTGCGCAACTACGTCGACCGCACCTTCCGCCACATGGCGGAGGCCAAGCACCTGGGCTTCTCGGTGGAGCTGAAGGACAATCTGCCGACCGCCATGATGACCGACACCACGCGCCTGCAGCAGGTGCTGAAAAACCTGCTGTCCAACGCCTTCAAGTTCACCACCCACGGCCAGGTATCGCTGGTCATCAGCCTGGTGAACAGCGGCTTCACCAGCGACCACCCCAACCTGCTGCACGCGGACGCCGTGCTGTCGTTCGCGGTCAGCGACACCGGCGTCGGCATCGCGTCGGACAAGCTGCAGCTGATCTTCGAAGCGTTCCAGCAGGCCGACGGCTCGACCGCCCGCAAATACGGCGGCACCGGTCTGGGCCTGTCGATTTCGCGCGAGCTGGCGCGCCTGCTGGGCGGCGAGATCCGCGTGGAGTCGGTGGTCGGCAGTGGTTCGACCTTCACGCTGTTCCTGCCGTATAACCGCGCGGGCTTCATCAATTACGACACCGGCCGCCAGCCGCAGGTGCGCCTGCCGGCGCCATCGCCGCAAATCGTCTACACGCCGCCGGCGCAGAGCGAACTGGTACTGGTGGACCACAGCACCACCATCGAGCTCGATGCGGACCTGAACGAATACAGCGGCAGCGATGACCGCGGCCTGGTGGCGCCGGGCGATCCGTCGGTGCTGATCATCGAGGACGACGAGCGCTTCTCGCAGATCGTGCTGGGCTTCGCGCGCGAGAAGAACTTCAAGGGCATCGTCACCATGCAGGGCGACTCGGCCCTGAGCCTGGCGCGCGATTACCTGCCGTCGGCCATCCTGCTCGACCTGGACCTGCCGGACATCGACGGCTTCACGGTGCTGGACCGCCTGAAACGCGACCCGAGCACGCGCCACATCCCGGTGCACGTGATGTCGTCGCTGCGCGAACGCGAACGCGCGCTGCGCCTGGGCGCCATCTCCTACCTGAACAAGCCGGTCAGCAAGGAAGCCTTGCAAGAAGAGTTCTCGCGCATCCAGAAGTTCCTGCTGGGCGGCAAGCGCAGCCTGCTGGTGGTGGACGACGAGGAAGCGCAGCGCAACTCCATCATCGCGCTGATCGGCGATGCCGACATCCACATCGTGGCGGTCGATACCGGCCAGGCGGCGCTGGACGCGCTGCGCGAACAGCACTTCGACTGCATGGTGCTGGACCTGACGCTGCCGGACATCAGCGGCTTCGACCTGCTGGACATCATCGGCAAGGATGAATCGCTGCGCGACGTGCCGATCGTGATCAACACCGCCAAGGATCTGAACCGCAAGGAAGTGGCCAAGCTCAAACGCTATGCCAAGACCATCGTCATCAAGGACGCGCGCTCGCCCGAGCGCCTGCTGGACGAAACGGCGCTGTTCCTGCACCGCTCGCAGGCCAGCCTGCCGGAGGCGCAGCGCAAGATGCTGGAGGAGATCCACGCGGCCGAAGGCGGCCTGGCCGGCCGCAAGGTGCTGATCGTCGACGATGACCTGCGCAACATCTTCGCGCTGTCGTCGCTGCTGGAGCGCCAGCAGATGCACGTGCTGTTCGCCGAAAACGGCCGCGATGGCATCGAGGTGCTGGAGCGCGATCCGACCATCGAGATCGTCCTGATGGACATCATGATGCCGGAGATGGACGGCTACGACACCATGCGCGCCATCCGCCGCATTCCCAAATTCAGGTCGCTGCCGATCATCACCCTGACGGCCAAGGCGATGAAGGGCGACCGTGATAAATGTATCGCGGCCGGCGCGTCCGACTACATCACCAAGCCGGTGGACGTGGCGCAGTTGCTGTCGCTGATGCGCGTGTGGCTGCACTGACATGACGTCGCTGCTCTCCACCATCAAGGCGGCATTGCGCGGCGTGGATGAGGAACCGTCCGATCCGCCGCTGCCGGCCCTGCCGCCGCAGCCCACCAGCGTGCCGGTGATTGTCTCCGCCGGCGGCGCCGCGCGGCGCCACTCGCCGTCGTCGGTGGAGGAACTCGAACTGGAGCTGCTGCTGGAGGCGCTGTTCCAGTGCCACGGCTACGACTTCCGCGGCTACGAGCGCGCGGTGGTGGCGCGCAAGGTGCAGGCCTTGCGGCTGCATCTCGGCCTGTCCACCATCTCGGCGCTGCAATCGCGCGTGCTGCACGACGAGGAAACCTACCACGCCCTGCTGCGCGCGCTGTACGTGGAACCGGCGCTGATGTTCGACAACGCGCAGGAAGTGTCGATGTTGCGGCTGTCGCTGGGCGTGTGCCTGCACGGCGCCGCGCTGCCGCGCGTATGGCTGGCCGATTGCGCCGGCGCGCAGCAGGCCTGGACGCTGGCCATCCTGCTGGAACAGGAACAGCTGGCGCCGCGCACCGAAATCTACGCCACCTTCGCCAGCGACACCATGCTGGCCGATGCCCGGCAGGCCAGCCTGCCGATGGCGCGCCTCGGCGAACTGCAGGCCAACTACCTGCGTGGCGGCGGCGTGGGCAAGCTGATTGATTATTTCGATGTCAGCGCCGACGGCCTGCACGCGGTGCTCAAGCCGCACCTGGCCAGCCGCATCACCTGGGCGCAATACAACCTGGTGACGGACGCTTCGTTCAACGAATTCCAGATGATCCTCGGCCACCGCGCCCTGCCCGACTTCGGGCCGCTGCTGCGCCGGCGCGTGCTGCAGCTATTCGACGACAGCCTGGCGCCGTTCGGCATGCTGGCCGTGGACCGGCCGCTGGACGACCACGATCCGCTGTCGCGCCACTACAAGCCGATCCTGGCGCACCAGTCCTGGTACAAGCGCGTGGCCTGACCCGCCGTCAGCAAGCGGCGCTGGGCCGTTCGGCGATGCGGTCGCGCCACGACTGCAGGTGGGCCATGCCCTCCTGCCCCGGACGGAATTTCATCAGCCCGCGCGCGAACTCCAGCGCGCAAAACGCCGTGATGTCGGCAATGGTGAAGCGCTGCCCCGCCACAAACGGCTGCGCGGCCAAGGCCTGGTCCAGCCAGCGCGCGATGTCGCGCATCTTTTCCGCCTGCGCCGCGCCATAGTCGGGAAACTGCGGCTGCTCCAGCGCCGCCAGGCCGGGATGCACATGCCGGATCGCGTTGGCGGCGCCGAGAAACAGGTGCAGCTCCACGCGCCGGTCCGCCATCTCGATAAAGGCCCGCTCGTCGTAGCCCTCGCCCATCAGGTTGGGCTCGGGCGCATACCCTTCCAGCCAGGTGCAGATGGCGCGCGTCTCGCACAGCACGCGGCCATCGTCCAGCTCCAGCGCCGGCACCCGGCCCAGCGGATTGCGCGCCAGGTACTCGGCGCTGCGATGCTGCCCGGCGCCCAGGTCAATCTGCACCTGCTCGATGCCGGCAATGCCCTTTTCGGCGATGAACATGGCCACCCGGCGCGGATTCGGCGCCCGCGCGGCGGTGTAGAGCTTCATCGCGACTGGCCCCGTTCCAGCATGCTGCTGGCGGTGGTCGGGTTGGGACGCTCGGCGCGCGGCGGCAGCAGAATCCCGCGCTGCACGGCCGGCCGCGCGGCGATCGCCGCCAGCCAGCGTTGCAGATGCGGCAGATCGTCGACCGTCACGCCGGACCACTCGTGGGTGTGCACCCAGGCCCAGTTGGCGATGTCGGCGATCGAATACTCGCCGGCCAGGTACTCGTGTTGCGCCAGGTGCGCGTCCAGCACGCGCAACAGGCGCTTGCTCTCGCCCTGATAACGGTCGATGGCCGGCTGGATCTTCTCCGGGAAATAGCGGTGGAACACATTGGCCTGCCCCATCATCGGGCCGATGCCGCCCATCTGGAACATCAGCCATTGCAGCACCTGCGAGCGGCCCCTGGCATCGGTGGGCATCAACTCGCCGGTCTTCTCGGCCAGGTAGATCAGGATGGCGCCGGACTCGAACACGGCGAAATTGTCCTCGGCGCGGTCGACAATGGCCGGGATGCGGCCGTTGGGATTGATCGCCAGGAACCAGGGTTGCTTCTGCTCGCCGGCCATCAGGTCCAGCGTGTGCAGCGTGTAAGTCAGCTCCAGCTCTTCCAGCGCGATGGAGACTTTGTGGCCGTTGGGAGTGGCCGCTGTGTACAAATCGATCATGTCTGTGCCTTTTGCCTGGTGAACGTAGCCAGATCATAATCCCATTTGGGATTTGACAGCGCCCGCGCTTCGCCGTAGATTGCACGCTTGCCCAAAAGGCCAACATTTCAAAGGAAAAGCATGCAACGCAGTTTGATTTCGCTCGCCGTCATGGCGCTGCTGGGATTGTCCGCCGGCGCCCCCACCCTGGCCGCTGCACCTGCCGCGAAAGCCGCGCAGGTCACCACCCAGCTCCCGCGCACGGCCGTGCCGACGCACTACGCCCTGTCGCTGACGCCCGACGCGGCCAACAGCCGCTTCAGCGCCACCGTGACGATCGCGCTCGATGTCAAACAAACCACCAGCAGCCTGACCCTGAACGCCGCCGACCTGAAATTCAGCGCCGCCGCCCTCAGCGCCGGTCCGGGCAAGGCGCCGCAAGCGGCCAGCAAGATCGACGTCGACAACGACAAGCAGACCGCCACCTTCCACTTTGCCGACGCGCTCAAGCCGGGCAGCTACCAGCTCAAGCTGGACTACACCGGCGTGATCGGCACCCAGGCTTCCGGCCTGTTCTCGCTGGACTATGAAAACGGCGGCGCCAAGCAGCGCGCGCTGTACACCCAGTTCGAGAACTCGGACGCGCGCCGCATGATCCCGTCGTGGGACGAGCCGTTCTACAAGGCCACCTTCGCGCTGGAGGCCACCATCCCGGCCGGCCAGATGGCGGTGTCCAACATGCCGGTGACCTCCACCACCAAGCTGGCCGACGGGCGCGAACTGGTGCGCTTTGCCACTTCGCCCAAGATGTCGACCTACCTGCTGTTCTTCGGCCTGGGCGAATTCGAACGCGCCACCGCCGTGCAGGACGGCGTGGAACTGGGCGTGGTCACGCAGAAAGGCGCGCTGGGCCAGGCCCAGTTTGCGCTGGACTCGTCGCGCGACGTGCTGAAAGAGTACAACGACTACTTCGGCGTGAAGTATCCGCTGCCAAAACTGGACAACATCGCCGCGCCGGGCCGCAGCCAGTTCTTCAGCGCGATGGAAAACTGGGGCGCCATCTTCACCTTCGAAAACTCGATCCTGCTGAACCCGCGCGTGGCGACGCAGTCGGACAAGGAAGCCTCGTTCCTGGTGGCCGCGCACGAAATGGCGCACCAGTGGTTCGGCGACCTGGTGACGATGGCGTGGTGGGACGACCTGTGGCTGAACGAGGGCTTCGCCACCTGGATGGAAACCCGCACCACCACCCGCCTGCACCCGGAATGGAATTGGGACCTGCGCACCGTCGGCATCCGCGAAGGCGCGATGGAGCTGGACGCGCTGGCCACCACCCACCCGGTGGTGCAGCGCATCGCCACCGTGGAGCAAGCCAGCCAGGCGTTCGACAACATCACCTACAGCAAGGGCGCATCGGTGATCCGCATGCTGGAGAACTATGTGGGCGAAGATGCGTGGCGCGCCGGCGTGCGCAGCTACATGGCCAAGCATGCCTACGGCAACACGGTGTCGGACGACCTGTGGCGCGAAGTGGAAAAGGCCGCGCACAAACCGGTCACCGCCATCGCCCACGACTTCACGCTGCAACCGGGCGTGCCGCTGATCCGCGTGGCGGACGCCGTCTGCAAGAACGGCAAGACCACCATCCAGCTGACGCAGGGTGAGTTCAGCAAGGACCAGGACAACAAGAAGCCATTGAGCTGGCGCGTGCCGGTGATCGCGCAGACCATCGGCAACGCCAGCGCGCGCACGCTGGTCAGCGGCGGCAAGGGTTCGCTGACGCTGCCGGGTTGCGGCGCGGTGCTGGTCAACGCCGACCAGACCGGCTACTACCGCACGCTGTACACGCCGAAGGCCTTCGGCGCGCTGGCCGGCAGCTTCGCCAGCATGTCGACCATCGACCAACTGGGCCTGCTGTCGGAAAGCTGGGCCATGGGCCTGGCCGGCCTGATGCCGGCGTCGAGCTTCATGGACCTGGCCAACAACGCGCCGGCCAACGCCGCGCCGGAAGTGTGGCAGAAAATCGCCGGCACGCTGGCCGGCCTGCACGACAGCTACGAGGGCAAGCCGGAACAGCGCGCGGCGCTGGACCGCTTCGCGCGCGCCAAGCTGGCGCCGGTGCTGGCGCGCATCGGCTGGGAAGCGTCCAAGGACGAAGCGGGTCCGGTGGCCAATCTGCGCGAGACGCTGATTGTGGCGCTGGGCGAAGTGGGCGACGAAGGCGTGATCGCCGAGGCGCGCCGCCGTTATGCCGCATCGGCCACCGATCCATCGGCGATGCCGGCCGCGCTGCGCCAGCCGATTCTGGGCGTGATCGCCGCCAACGCAGACGTCGCGACCTGGGACCAGCTGCGCGCCGCCGCCAAGGCCGAGCAATCGAACCTGATCAAGTCGCAGCTGTACGATCTGCTGGGCGCCGCCAGCGACAAGGCGCTGGCCCAGCGCGCGCTGGACCTGGCGCTGACCGATGAACCGGATGCCACCGCCGGCGCCTCGATCATCAGCCACGTCGCCAGCAACCACCCGGACCTGGCGTTTGACTACGCCCTGTCGCACCGCGAGCAGGTGGAAAAGATTGTCGATGGCGCCTCGCGCAGCCGCTACTTCCCGGGCCTAGGCCGCCGTTCGGCCGATCCGGCGATGATCGGCAAGCTGCAGGCGTACGCCAAGGACAATCTGCCGCCAGAGGCGCAGGGCGACGTCAAACGGGCGATTTCGGCGATCGAGTACCGCATCAAGGTGCGCACCCAGCGCCTGCCGCAGATTACCGACTGGCTGAAACAGCACGCGGTATAAGCAAAAAAAAACCAGCGTCATCGCAAGATGATGCTGGTCGCAAAACGCTCGAGAGCGTGGGGATGTCCGGATGTCCGCCGACTATGGTGTCGTCTGGACTGAATTTGTGCCGGGCTTAATAGGTCCGGCAACCTGGCGCTTGGCTTAGCCTCGCGCTATGGGTGCTACTTTGCCACCGATCGGCAAGCGCAGGCTTAGGAGTTCATTAAGAATGGGGGTGGTGCCGGTGTTTAAGGCCACCGGCCAGCCCGCTGAGCCATGCGCCGCGAACATCCGCGCCGTCTTGGGCCCGGAGTCGGAAGGCGCACGCTGTCACCAGCGGAAGCGATAATAAATGGACAATATGACGGCCAAATGACGAATCTGAAATCCCACCTGATCGCCACACTGTGCGCGCTGTGGACGCTGTGGACGCTGAGCGCCTGCACGCCGCTGCCGCCACCGGCCAGCGCGCCGGCGACCGCGCCCGCCGCCAAGGCACCCGCCGCCGCGCCATCCGCGCCACGGCCCGTCACGCCGGCCGCGCCGGACGCCGGCCCGCTGCTGCGCATCGATAGCGCGCAATCGCTGATCGTCGCCACCGTGCGGCGCGGCGGCATCCTGGCGCGGCTGGGCCACGATCACGTGGTGGCCAGCCATGCCATCAGCGGCACCGTCTCGCCATCGCGCAATCGCGCCGATTTCACGTTCCGCCTGGACCAGATGAACATCGATGAAGCGGACCTGCGCCGCGCCGCCGGGCTGGAAAAGCAGCCATCGGCCGACGCCATCGAAGGCACGCGCCACAACATGCTGACCAAGGTGCTGGACGCCGACCGCTATCCCGTCGTGACCGTGCACGCCGAGCGCCTGGCCGCCGGCCAGCCGCTGCAAGTGGGCATCACGCTGCACGGCGTCACGCGCACGCTGGCGATTCCGGTGGCGCTGCGTGAAGCAAATGGCGTCATCAACGTCCAGGGCACGGTCAACCTGAAGCAAACCGATTTCGGCCTGACGCCCTTCTCCGTCATGGGCGGCGCCATGTCCGTGCAGGACCAGATGGAACTGCGCTTCGACCTCACCGCCAGATAAAAAAAAGCCCACGCACTTCCGATGGTGCGTGGGCAAAAGTTTCAAATCGGGAGAGACTTGAAAGAGCAAAGACAGTATCTCAGCCGACCATGACGCCATGATGACATCGCGTCCTCCCGCACCAAATTTCTTCAGCGGGCGATGATCAGCCGCAGGCCTAGGCCGACGAACACCGCGCCGGCCACCCGGTCCATCCACTTGCCGGCGCTCGGCGTACGGTTGATCCAGGCCCCCACCGCGCCGGAAAAATAGCCCAGCAATCCAAACAGCAGTACCGCCTGCAGCGTGAACACCACGCCCAGTTGCGCGGTCTGCCACGCGGCGTCGCCGCGCGCGGCCACCACAAACTGCGGCAGGAACGACAGGAAGAACAGCACCACTTTCGGATTGATCATGTTAGCGAACAAGCCCTTGGTGAACAGCCTGCCCAGGCTTTCATCCGGCAAGGCGCCACCCTCCACGCGCGCGCCGCCACGGCTGCGCAAGGCGCCGATGCCAAGCCAGATCAGGTAAGCGCCGCCGAGCAGCTTCAAGGCCCCAAACGCCAGCGGCGAGGCCTTGATCAGCGCACTCACGCCCAGCGCCGCCAGCAGCGTGTGACTCAGGCAGCCCAGCGCGCAGCCGAGGCCAAACACCATGCCCTGGCGCCGCCCGCGCGTCATGCCCACGCTCAGCACCATCAGGTTGTCCGGCCCCGGCGAAATGGTGATCAGCATGGCGGCGCCGAGGAAACCGGCAAACTGTTCTGGTGAGATTAGCAAGATATTTTCCTGTTGCCCAAAGTCAGCATCATACCAAAGCGGCAAGTTCTCGTTTAAAATGAAGCTCACTATCCCTCACGGACGACGGCGCACGGAACACGAATGAGCAGAGCGAGCAAGATCCTTGGCCTTTCCGCATGCCTGCGCCACTATGCCCTGCTCCTGCTGCTGGCGGGCTGCTGCTTTCACGCCGACGCCGACGCCGGCGCCGCCACCATCACCACACCGATCGCCCTGAACAGCGACAGCGTCGATCTGGCCAGGGCCGGCCAGCTGTTTGCCGACCATGGCGAACCTTATCCGGTCAACGCCGCCGGCCTGCCGGCCATGCTGGCCAGGCTCAAGCCGGCGTCCAAGGTCAATCTGCTGGGCGGCAGCTACTGGCTGTACGCGGAACTGCGCAACGACAGCCGCCAGCCTTACTGGGTGATCGATCCGAACGACACGCTGATCGACATGGTCGACATCCAGATCTACGGCGAGGACGGCAGCATCCGCCAGATGCTGACCGGCTACCGCCAGCCGCATTCGTATCTGCTCCACTACGGCAAGGACGTCGACCTGCAGCCGGGCCAGCGCTACCAGGTGCTGATCCGCTTCTCCAGTCCCTACTACGCGCGCACGCCGGTGTTCTCGGTGCTGCCGCGCACCGCCTACCAGCAACTGGTGGCCGAGGAAAACGTGCTGATTATCGGCTCGGTGGGCGCGCTGCTGGCGCTCACCGTGTTCAACTTCTTCATCTACTCGATCACGCGCGACCGCTCGTCGCTGTACTACTCGATGTATGTGCTGTGCTACGCGGTGGCCTGGGGCATGACCTTCCACCTGGCGGCCGACCTGTTCGAGTGGCACGACCTGCACTGGCACTACGTACCGTTCTTCCTGCTGCCGGTGCTCAGCACGCTGTTCTACACCACCTTCCTGCGGCTGAAGGAAAACGCTCCACGCCTGTATCTGCTCAGCCGCGTCAACATCGTGCTGCCGCTGCTCACGCTGCCCAGCTGCTTCTTGGCGCTGAGCTACGCGCACACCATCGCCACCATCGTCATCACCATCTGGATGACGATGGCGCTGACCACCGGCATCGTGGTGTGGCGCGGCGGTTACTATCCGGCGCGTTTCTTCGTGCTGGGCTTCGTGGCGCTGATGGTGCCGGGGCTGATCATCCTGCCGGCCAACGTCGGCCTGATCCCGGCGCTGGTCAGCAACGCCCAGCTGTTCACGCTCCTCGGCGGCACGCTGGACGGCGTGCTGCTGGCGTTCGCGCTGGCCGACCAGATCCGCCTGCTGCGCAACAACCTGGAACAGCGGGTCAACGAGCGCACCGCCGAACTGACCGAGGCCAAGGAACATGCGGAAGTGGTCAGCCGCCACCGGATCGACTTCCTGTCGGCCATGAGCCACGACATCCGCACGCCGCTGGCCGGCGTCATCGGCATGATCAAGTTCGCCATGCGCGACCAATCGGTGCGCGGCAGGACCGAGGAGTACCTGCGCATCGGCCTGCAGAACAGCGAAGCGCTGCTGGCCATCCTCAACGACATCCTCGACTTCTCCAAGATCGACGCCGGCCGCCTGTCGATCGAAACCGTGGACTTCGACCTGATCGCGCTGATTGACGACGCCATCGGCATCCTGCAGCAGCAGGCCGACGCCAAGAGCCTGCTGCTGCGCTCCGACCTGGCGCTGGACCTGCCGCGCTACGTGCGCGGCGACCCCACGCGGCTGCGCCAGATCCTGCTTAACCTGCTGGGCAACGCCATCAAGTTCACCGACCGCGGCGAGGTGCGGCTGGACGCCTCGGCGCTGCTGCTGGCCGATGGCCACGCCAGCGTCACCTTCAACGTCAGCGACACCGGTCCCGGCATCCCGGCCGACACCTTGCCGCGGCTGTTCCAGAAATTCGAGCAGGCCGACCACTCGACCACGCGCCGCTACGGCGGCACCGGCCTCGGTCTGGCCATCTGCAAGGAGCTGGTGGAGCTGATGGGCGGCGCCATCAGCGCCGACAGCCGGGTCGGCGCCGGCTCCACCTTCAGCTTCACGCTGCCGCTGGCGCTGGGCGCGGCGCCGGCCGCCGACGCCACCGCGCTGCCGCGCAAGGAGCACCACGCCTACCGCCTCCGGGTGCTGTGCGCGGAGGACGTGCGCACCAACCAGATCATCGTCAGCACGCTGCTGGAAGGCATGGGCCACGACATCCGCATCGTCGAAAACGGCCTGCAGGCGCTGCACGCGCTGAGCACCGCCGCCTACGACCTGGTGCTGATGGACGGCCGCATGCCGATGATGGACGGCGAACAGGCCACGCGCCTGATCCGTTCCGGCGGCAGCGAGGACTACCGCGTGCTCGATCCGTCGATTCCGATCATCGCGCTGACCGCCAACGCCAGCGACCATGACCGCGCGCGCTACCTGGCGGTGGGCATGGACGGCTTCCTCAGCAAGCCGGTGGACGAGCGGCTGCTGTACGACCAGGTGGAAAAAGTCATCGCCCAGCACCTGAGCCGCGGCCGGCCGCTGCGGCCCACCGACGCGGCGCAGTTGACGGCCGAGCGGCTGCAATCGCTGGACGAGCAGTTTGGCGTGACGCCGGCCGACGCCGCCCCGGACACGGTGCGCATCATGCCGCTGGCCGGGCTGTCGCACAAGCATATCCAGCGCATCACGCAAGCCTTCCTGGACGAGGCGCCGCGCCGGCTGGAGACAGCGCGCGCGGCGGTCGTCGCCGGCAACAGCGGCGCGGCGGCGGCGGCCATCCACGCGCTCAAGGGCAGCGCCGGCTACCTGAACTCGACGCATCTGCACTCGCTGTGCCAGGAAATGGAGGCCGCCGCCAGCGCCGGCGACCTGGTGGAGGTGATCGACATGCTGCCGGACGTGGAAGCGGCGCTGGACAAAGCCTGCACCGACCTGCGCGCGGCCGCCGCCTGAAACACCGGGGTCAGTGCCGACATTCGGACATTGGGTCGCGCGCGACCCAATGTCCGAATGTCGGCACTGACCCCGGGTTCTGCACAATGTCCGAATGTCGGCACTGACCCCGGGTTCTGCAAAGTGTGGGATTTTGGGCGACAATGGAGGGCTACGTTCACCATGCATCGGATATTCCATGAATCCTCACGATAGCGCGCTGGCTGCGCGCGACGGCCTGCCGCCCGATGCGCGGCGGCTCGCCATGCTGTCGGTCGCCATCGGCGTCGGCATGGCCTCGCTCGACACCGCCATCGCCAACACCGCCCTCCCGGCCATCGCCGACCAGCTGCACACCACGCCGGCGGCCTCGGTCTGGATCGTCAACGTGTACCAACTGGCCATGGTGGCCACGCTGCTGCCGTTCGCCGCGCTGGGTGAGGTGATCAGCTACCGGCGCGTGTGCCTGTTCGGCCTGACCGTGTTCACCATCGCCTCGCTGGCCTGCGCGCTGGCGTGGTCGCTGCCGTCGCTGGTGGTGGCGCGGCTGTTCCAGGGCGTGGGCGCGGCCGCCATGATGGGCGTGAATACCGCCATGCTGCGCGCCATCTTCCCGGCCGCGCTGCAGGGGCGCGGCTTCGGCCTCAACGCGCTGGTGGTGGCGGTGGGCTTCGCGGTCGGCCCCACGGCGGCGTCGCTGATCCTGGCCGCCGCCTCGTGGCCCTGGCTGTTCGCCATCAACGTGCCGCTGGGCGTGATCGCCGTGCTGCTGGGCCGCCGCGCGCTGCCGCACACCGCGCGCGCCAGCCACAAGGTCGACGCGCCCACCGCCCTGCTCAACGTGTTCGCCTTCGGCCTGCTGATACTGACCTTCGGCGACGCCGCCCACCAGGAGGGCTGGCACAAGCTGGCGCCGGAACTGATCGCCACGGCGGTGTTCTTTGCCCTGCTGCTGCGCCGCCAGGCCGGCCACGCCGCGCCGATGCTGCCGGTGGACCTGTTCAAGCGGCCGCTGTTCGCCTTGTCGGCGCTGACCGCCGTGTGCACCTTCGGCGCGCAGGGCCTGGCCTTCGTCTCGCTGCCGTTTTATTTCGAGCACACGCTGGGCCGCTCGCCGATTGAAACCGGCTTCCTGATGACGCCATGGGCGGTGCTGGTGGCGGTGATGGCGCCGATCGCCGGCCGCCTGAGCGACCGCTATCCGCCCGGCGCGCTGGGCGGCATCGGCACCGCCATCCTGTCCTCCGGCCTGGTGGCCATGCTGCTGCTGCCGCCCAGCCCCACGGTGATCGACATCGGCTGGCGCATGGCGTGGTGCGGCATCGGTTTCGGCTTCTTCCAGGCGCCCAACCTGAAAGCCATCATGGGCAGCGCGCCGCCGTCGCGCGCGGGCGGCGCCAGCGGCATCGTCGCCACCGCGCGGCTGATCGGCCAGGCCACCGGCGCGGCGCTGGTGGCGTACTGCTTCACGCTGTCGCCGGTGCGCGGCACCTCGTACGCGCTGATCCTGGCGGCGGCGTTCGCGGCGGTGGGCTGCGTGGCGAGCTTCTCGCGGCTGGTGGTGCGGCAGAGCCCCTGACCAGCGGTCAAGCGTGAGCCGCGCCGGCGCGGACGCTGTTACAATCTTTATCACATCTTCAGGAGATTGCAGCATGTCCAACCGTACGCTTATTCTGACCGATACGCTGTATGACTATGTGCTCGGCCATTCGCTGCGCGAGCATCCGGCGCAAGCCGCGTTGCGCGCCGCCACCCGCGGCCATGAGCGCGCCAGCATGCAGATCTCGCCCGAGCAGGGTCAGTTCATGGCGTTGCTGGTCAAGCTGATGGGCGCGCGCAACGCCATCGAGGTGGGCGTGTTCACCGGCTACAGCGCGCTGTCGGTCGCGCTGGCGCTGCCGCCGGAAGGCAGGCTGGTGGCGTGCGACATCAGCGACGAGTACACCAGCGTCGCCAGGCCGTTCTGGCAGCAGGCTGGCGTGGCCGACAAGATCGACCTGCGCCTGGCGCCGGCCCAGGACACGCTGCAGTCGCTGCTCAACGACGGCGAGGCCGGGCTGTACGACTTTGCCTTCATCGACGCCGACAAGGTCGGCTACGACGGCTACTACGAGGCCTGCCTGCAACTGCTGCGCCCCGGCGGCCTGATTGTGCTGGACAACACGCTGCGCGACGGCCGCGTCGCCATGCGCGCCGAGGACCCGGATACCGCTGCCCTGCAGGCGCTCAACATCAAGCTGCGCGAAGACCTGCGCGTCGACCTGTCGATGCTGCCCATCAGCGACGGCGTAACGCTGGCACGCAAGCGCTGACCGCCAGCGCGGCGCGTGCCCGCCACCCGGCTACTTCGGCCGCGCCGGCGTGATCGCCTCATCCGGCTTGTGCAGCGCGCCCTGGCGCAACTGGCCGACCGCCGCCGCCACCGAGCGCGCCACATTGCGCACCTCTTCCTGGAAGGCCTCGTCCTTGTCGAGCGTGGCGTGGCTGTCGGCGTACGATTCGTAGTAGCCGACATAGCGGTCCAGCGCCGACTGCTTGCCGGCATCGATCAAGCCCATCCAGTCCAGCCAGTCGGCCAGGTTGCGGCGCAGGCTTTCGGTGCCGGCCACGTCGCCGTGCACCACCAGGCCATAGGCGCGGCCGGCCAGGTGCTTGGGATAGTCCCAGCCCTTGAGCTCCAGCGCCTTGGCCTCGGCAGCTTTTTTGCCATGCGTGGTGGTGGGATCGGGATTGCCGCCGTCGGCGCACACCAGCCGGTCGATCATCAGCTTGAGCACCGACGGCGCCTGATACCAGTAGGTCGGCGTCAGGATGATGACGCCGTGCGCGGCCACCCACTTCTCGTAAATTTCCGCCATCCAGTCGTTGACCTGGCGTTCGCCGTGATTGGGATAGCAGCTGCACGGCCAGTGGCACAGCGGCATGGCGGTCGAGACGCAGCCCTTGCACGGATGGATGTGCAGGTCGTAGCCGGAGATGAGCTGGCTCAGGTCCAGCACATCCACCTCGATCTGCGCCGCTTCCAGCACTTCCTTCGCCCATAGGCTCATGCGGAAGGTCTTGGAAATCTCGCCGGGACAGCTGCCGTCATTGCGCGCCGCGCCGATGATCAGCAACACGCGGGAGCGCGTCTGCGGATCCTTCTGCCGCTGTTCGGCCACCAGCAGGCGGTCGCGCGTGGCCTTCCATTCCACCGACAGATCGTAATCCGGGTCGGCAAACTCGCTGCCGGCCTTCTGCGTGACCGGCGACTTGCGGCCGTCCTGGTAATTCTTCCAGGCGATTTCCTCGACCTGCGCCAGCGCCGCCTGCACCGGCTCAAACGTCGGGTCGGTGAACGAGCGCATGAACTGCAGATGAAACTCCTGGCGCGCCAGCGGCTGCGGCGCCTGTCCTTGTCGTACTTCGGGCATGTGGCCTCCTTTGTTCTGGACAGCTTGGCATGCCGCAGGGTCGCGCTCCGTTCGCTCACGCACACTCCTACAGGGGCACGGCATGTGCGCCTACGGCCTGCGCGACAACACGGGCTTAGCATAGCGCTACATTGTTTTGACAAGGAGACGCATCATGAGCCAACCCAATAAGCCCGATCCGCGCGGCTTCAAGCCCGGCGCCAACATGCCGCAAGAAGGCTACGATCCCAAGACCCAGGGCATGTCGCAAAGCGGCAATCACGCCACCGGCCATCCGGGCAACGACACGCCGCACACCAACCAGCAGAGCGCCGCCGCGGCAGCCACCGCCGCCACGCACCGCGACAAGAAGGCCGGCGCGCGCGGCGACGATTATAGCGACAGCAACCGCGCCGACAAACAATCGGGCAACCGCTGATTCCAGTTTACTGGACGTGGATTTCCTGTAAAATGGAAATCCATGGACATCAATCTTTTGATCGCCCGCCGCGTGCGGGAATTGCGCGACAGCCAAAGCCTGTCGCTGGAGGCGCTGGCCACGCGCAGTGGCGTCAGCCGCTCCAACATCTCGCTGATTGAACGCGGCGAGAGCAGCCCCACGGCGGCGGTGCTGGACAAACTGGCCAGCGCGCTGGGCGTGGCGCTGGCTTCCCTGTTCGAAGACAAGGATGGCGACAGCGCGCCGTCGCCGGTGGCGCGCGTGGCCGAGCAGCCGGTATGGACCGATCCCGGTTCCGGCTACATGCGCCGCAGCCTGTCGCCGTCCGCGCCGTCGCCGCTGCAACTGGTGGATGTGGTATTCCCCGCCGGTCAGCGCGTGGCCTATGACAGCGTGCCGCACAACGCCGACATTCACCAGCAGGTATGGATGATCGAGGGCGCGATGGAGATCAGCGTCGGCGATCAGCAATGGCGGCTGGCCGCCGGCGACACGCTGGCCATGCGGCTGGATCGCCACATCGTCTATCACAACCCGACCAGCCAGCAGGCGCGCTATCTCGTGGCGCTGGTCACCGCCGCCCGGAGGACCGCATGAGCGCGAGCCGCGACGCCAGCAAGGCAATGAACGCTTCGCCTGCCGCGATGGCTGCGCGCATGGCGGCCGCCATCACGGTCCGCCGCGTCGGCGCCGACGAGGCGGCGCGGCAAGCGGACGCGCTGGCGCAGGCGCTGGCCGATGTGCTGATCGATTGCGTGGAAGGCGGCGCCTCGGTCAGCTTCATGCTGCCGCTGACGCGCGAGAAAGCGCTGGCCTTCTGGCACGGCGTGCTGCAAGGCGCCATGCGCGGCGAGCGCGTGCTGCTGGTGGCGCAAACAGCGGCCGGCCGCATCGTCGGCACGGTCCAGCTGATCACCGCGCAACCAGACAACCAGCCACACCGCGCCGACGTCGCCAAGATGCTGGTCCACCGCGACGCCCGCCGCCAGGGCGTTGCCGCGCAATTGCTGGCCGCCGTCGACCAGGCCGCGCGCGACGCGGGCAAGACCGTGCTGGTGCTGGACACCGTCACCGGCGGCGACGCCGAACGCCTGTACCAGCGCGCCGGCTGGCAGATCGCCGGCACCGTGCCCAACTACGCGCTGATGCCGGACGGCGCCTATTGCGGCACCACCTTCTTCCACAAGCAGCTTTAAAAGTCCGTCTCGCCCTCGATCACGACCGGATAACCGCTGATCGCGCGCGACGCCTGCATGCCGGCCATTACCGCCGCCTCCACGCAACCGGCGTTGATGCCGGTCTTGATCCAGTCGCCGGTCAGGAACAGGTTGGCGTAGCCCGATTGGTCGGTGCGCAGGCGATAGCGGGTCGAACCGACCACCGACATCACATAGCGCTCGGACGGATCGACGTTGGCGCGCCAGTACTGCGCGTCGAAGCGCTGCACGCCGGTGGCCTCGCTGCCATCCACCAGCCATTGCCACGGGAAGGCGCCCGCCGGCCCGGCCGCCGACCACAGCGACGCGATCTCCTTGCCCAACTGATTGATCGCCCCCTGCTTCGCCACCTCCGCCATGCGCGCCGGGAAGCCATGGTCGCTCACCGGCGGATAGCTGTCCACCGGCAGCGCGCTGCAGAAGTAAGACACATTGCGCGGATCGAGCGGCGCCGGCCAGTCCTCCCGCACCAGCAACTGGTCCATCGGTGCCCAGGTGTCGTAGGGCTCGGTGAAGCCGCTCAGCACCGGCTGCTGACCATCGGGCTGATACGCCCATCCCATCTGCGTCAGATCCTTGTTGAGCCAGACCTGGTAGGCTTGCGTGGCCACCGTCCGCACCTGCTCCGAGGTCGCCAGCAACGCCGGGCTGTGCGCCAGCAACTGCGGGCACAGCGTCGGCAACGAGCCGATCGAAATGCCGAACACCACCTGGTCGAAATCCACGCCGCGCTTCAGCGTCACCGCCGGCAGGTCCTGGCCAAACGCCTCGCGATACACCTCCGGCCAGTCGGTCCAATGCGATTCCAGGTTGATGCCCCTGGCCTGCAACAGATCCGCCTGCGCCTTGTCGATCTGCGGATACAGCGGCTCGCTCGGCCAGCAAGCGAGTCCCTTCACCGGCACCAGCGGATCATAGTCGGCGCCGGCCAGCGCCACCTGCTTCGTCATGCGGATGCTGCCGATCTGCGCGCCATCCGGCACCAGCTCCTCGACCTTGTGGAAGAACTTGAATTTCACGCCGCGCTTCAACAGCGCCTGGTACAGCGGCGTAAAGATGGTATCGCCCATCCCCGCCTGCATCTTGAACATGATGCCCCCCTTGTAGGCCAGGCCGATGCGCGCCATGGCCCGCAGCATGGTGCCGGCTTCCGCGTTCGGCTTGTCGAAATTGCCGTCCTCGTAGGCGAAGATCAGGTCATAGAAGCCGCGCACCGGCGCCGACTGCACGCACAACTGCTCGTCGCCGCCGTGCTTGCGCAGCCAGTCGCGGAAATCGATGTCGTTGATGACATCGAAGCCGTGCCGTATCACGCCGTCCTCGAACACGCCCTTCATCACCGTGATGCCCAGGTCCAGGCAGATGAACAGGCGACGGATATCGTCAGCCACATCGCCGTCGGCGCGGGCGATCAACTTGTCATAGCGCGCATGCAGCTTGCCGCGCACGCCCGCCATGGCGCCGGCCAGCGCCAGGTGCTGGCCCTCGTCGGCATCCTCCGCCATGTTGAACACCATGCCGGACAAGGCGCCCGCCAGCAGCGACACATCGTCCAGCAATTCTTCCGCCGACGACACCACGCCCTCCGCCAGATGATACAGCCAGTCCGGGATGATGCCGGTGTGGTGCGGATGCGGCGGCAGTGCCATTTCTTTGGTCAGCCTATCCAGGCTGCGGATCCATTGCTCGATCCAGCCGACCATGGCCACCGCCATCTGCCACAGCGTGATCTTCTGATCGCCCTCGCCCGGCTCGCCCGGCAACGTGGGGAAGACGATGGACCAGTTGTGCCACTGGTCGCCCACCCGCTCCGACAAGGCCACGTAATCCTGCTGCTTGAAGGCGTCGCGCCACGTCGCCAGCGGCGCGCCCGGCGGACGCTCCAGCGCGGCGTAAGTAGCCTTGATCATCTTGAAGGCGTTGGAATAGAAGCCGAACCAGATATGCAGGCCATGCTCCTCGATGCGCTGTCCATGGTGCGCATTGCGGCCGCTGGCGCCCTTGCCGCCCAGGCGCCAGCCCTGCTGGTAGACCGTGATGTCGTAGTTGTTCTGCCACCCCGGCTGGTCGCTCAGGTAGTAGGCGGTGGTCATGGCGCTGACGCCGCCGCCGAGGATGGCGATCTTCTGCGGCGCGATGGACGAGTTGTCCACCAGCTCCTCGCCCGGCTGCGCGGTGAAGTCGAAATTCAGGTAGTACGGCAGGATGGCCTGCTGCGCGCCAAGCTGGAGACCCAGCGTGTCGTTGAGGGGAAAGCTGTCGAAGGCGTGCAGCACGGCCTCGTAGTCGTGGCCCAGCAGCTTGCCGCCGTGGATCTTGTCGATGGTGGCTGGCGCGGCCAGGACGGCCTGGTACACCGCCTTCAGGCCCAGGCTGTCCGGGAACTGCTTGAGGAAGATCTGGTCGATGCGCGGATTGCGCAGCAGCGAGATGATGTCTTCCCAGCCAGCGACATCCATGTTGAAGAAATCGGGGATCGACAGGAACAGTTCTATCGCCTGCTCGATCAGCTCCAGCAGGCTGCCGATCTCGCGCTCGGCGCCGTTGGCCTGCGTGGCCGTCACCTCCAGCAGCGGATGCAGGGCGATCTTGGTCTCCGGCGAAAACGGGTGGAAACCCTTGGCCGACAAGGCGCAGCGATGCGCGCCGATCTCGTATTCGCACAGATACTTCGGATAGCCAAACAGCTCTCGCCCGTTAATCAGCGCCATCGCGTCGTCAACGAAGATGTGCGCCGGGTAGTAGTAGATGTGGGCCAGTTCGCCCTCGTCATCCATGGCGCCGACCATGATCCAGGTGACGATGTCGATCTCGGTGATCCAGCCCTTGGCGTGATCGACCGGGTTGGCCGAATCGGCGTGGTTCACCTGCGTGAAGGTGATCAGCACGTACGGCGAAATCGCCTTGAACGTCATGCGCGGCCCGGCCACCGCGTTCAGTGTGCCGTCCAGCGTGGCCTGCAGTTTCGCCAGGTCGCCCTTGACGAAGAAGCCGTACATGTCAGCGTTTTTCAACTGCAGCGGTGAATGCATCATCACCGAGCCGCCCTGGTAGATGTAGGAAGGTCTGGTCGCCATGATCCTGTGCATAAAAGTTTGGACTAGCCCTAGTGTATTTCAAATTTGGCATCTGTTGCCAAAAATAAATTGCATAATGGCGGTGTAGAATGGCGCCATGGCCAGAGATCCTCATGAACCACGCGCCTGGGTGCGCATGCCGTCCGGACGGCGCCTCGATTTGCTCGACCCCACGCCCTTCGACTGGGACGACAGCGATCTCGCGCTGGGACTGGCGCGCACCTACCGCTGGGGCGGGCATTCGGCGTGGCCGTTGCCGCTGTCGGTGGCGCAGCACTCGCTGACGGTGATGCACGTGCGCATGGCCGCCTGCGCCGCCACCGGGCTGACGCTGGCGCCGCTGGCGGCGCTGCGCGAACTGCTGCACGACGCCGAAGAAGGCCTGCTCGGCTTCGACTGCATCTCGCCGCTCAAGCCCTTCCTCGGCGCGGGCTTCAAGACGCTGTCGCAAAAACTCGACGCCGCCGTGTTCCTGCGCTACGGCCTGCCCGGCTGGACGCCGAAGGAACACGCCGCCCACAAGCTGGCCGACCGCCTGGCCGCCGCCGGCGAGGCGGTGCACATCGCCGGCTGGTCGGCCAGGGAAGTGCAGCAGACGCTGAAGATCACCGCCCCGCCGCTCAGCGACGATCCGCTGCACGCGGTCTACGGCGGCACACCCTGGGAGCCATGGCCGCCGGCGTTGGCCGCCGAGCGCTTCCTCGCCGAGCTGGAGCGCCTGAAAGCGCTCAGCGACAACACGCCCTGAGATCGCGCAGACCTCTGCGCACCCACGCCTTGGCGGTGCCCAGCGGCACCCGCATGTGCG
Source organism: Duganella sp. 1224 (assembly GCF_013408245.1). GTDB lineage: Bacteria > Pseudomonadota > Gammaproteobacteria > Burkholderiales > Burkholderiaceae_D > Rugamonas. The sequence continues at coordinate 937,292 of NZ_JACBYS010000001.1, read as the reverse complement.
CGGCCAGTTCACCGTGCGACAGGCCATGATAGTAGGCCAGCATAATCGACTGCCGATGGGACGGATCCAGCAGGGACAGGCAGCGCTGCAAGGCGCCGCGCTCGATCGCCTCCAGGTACAGTTGCAACTCGCTGACCGCTTCGGCCGGACCTTCGTCGTCCGCGTCGCGCGCCTCGCAGGACGGCGCGGGGCAGCTCTCCAGTTCCAGCTTGCCCTTGCGCAGCCGGTCCAGCGACTTGTTGCGCGCGATGCTAATCAGCCACGTCATCGGCGCCGATATCCCTGCCACGTAGGTGCCGGCCTGCTGCCACACGTTGATATAGGTTTCCTGCAATATCTCGTCCGCGAGTTCCGCTTTGCGCACCAGGCGCACGATCACACCGTACAGGCATCTACTGGTGAGGTCATACAGCTGCCTGAACGCGGCATGGTCGTGACACGATATTTGCCGCAGCAGATCCGCCAGGCGCTGGCTGTCCGCCGTCATTTCGGGTACATCCATTACCAGCCACTATTGCAGGAAGCCGGTCAGCACGTTGTTGAAGGTGGCCGCATCCTGCCACGGCGCGAAGTGGCTGACGTGGTCCAGCATGATCAGCGTGGCGCCGGGAATGGTGGACGCGACGTATTCCAGGTGCCGGCGGCTGATGAACTCATCCTCGCTGGCGCCCACGATGGCGATGCGCGGACCTCTGGTGGCCGCCAGTTGCGCGTCGCTGTAATTGGGCTCGACGGCCTGCATCTTGCGCACCTCCGTGGTCAAGCGCCCGAATCCGCGCGGGTCGGCGGCGACGCTGGCGTATTCCGCCTCCAGCCGCGCCCCGACTTCGGCGAACAAGGGCGAGTTGCGCGGCGGCGTCAGATAGCGCTGATTCATGTTCGGTCCAAACGCGAAAATCCGCTTGACGCGCTCGGGGTGGCGCATCGCCATCACCAGGCTGATATTGGCGCCATCGCTCCAGCCGGCAACGTCGGTCTGGCCGATGCCGAGCGCGTCCATCACCGCCACCACATCGCTTTCCATCAGCTCATACGACAGCGGCTGCGTGCCGAGGGTGCTGCGGCCGTGGCCGCGGCTCTCGATCAGGATCACCCGGTGTTTGCCGGCCACCAGCGCGGCCACCTGCGCTCCCCAGCTCAGGCTGGTGGCGCGGCCGCCGTGCAACAGCAGCACCGGGCTGCCCTCGCCCACGATGCCGTACCAGATGCTGGCGCCGGCATGGTCCACATGGCCTTGTTGCGACAACGCCGGCAGCGGCGTTGCCGGCGGCAGCGTGGGGGTCTGCGCCAGCGCCCCGCCGCTCCATAACATCAAGGCGGCGATCAGGCCGGAGAAGGGAATCAATTTACTCATCGTCGTACATCCTTTTAGTTGTCGTGCCCTTTTTGCGGACACAAAATTGCGTCGAATAGTAAACTGCCGGGATCGCCCGATAAATGTGCCTTTGACGACATCACTGATCAAAAAATGAAAACAATCAGCCGCGACCACCGCCTGGCCGACCCCGATGATCTGCGCATCTTTACGCTGGTGGCGCGCCTGTCCAGTTTTACGCTGGCGGCCCACCATGCCGGCGTGCCGCGCGCCAGTATTTCGCACGCCATCCAGCGCCTGGAAGAGCGGCTGGGCGCGCGGCTGCTGCAGCGAACCACGCGCCGCGTGCACATCACGCGGGAGGGCGAGGAACTGCTGGAGCGCGCCGAGCGCCTGCTGGACGAACTGGACGAGATCGGCGCCATGTTTCAGCAAGGCGCCGACCTGCGCGGCCGCCTCCGTGTCGACATGCCAATCAGCATGGCGGCCGAGGTCATCCTGCCGCGCGTGCCCGAATTCCTCGCCGCCCACCCGGAGATCCAGCTGGAGATGTTCAGCACCGACCGCAGGGTGGATTTGATCGGCGAAAATGTCGACCTGGTGGTGCGCGCCGGCGAGATCGTTGATCAGACGCTGGCCTACCGGCCGCTGCTCACGCTCGATCTGCTCAATGTCGCCAGTCCGGCCTACGTGCGCCAGCATGGCCAGCCGCGCGAACCGGGCGAACTGGCCGCGCACTGGCTGATCAATTACCAGCCCAATCCCACCAGTCCGCCGTCCGCCTTCGAGTACCTCGACGCCGCCAGCGGACAGGCGCACCGGGTGCCGATGCGCCACAAGATCACGGTCAACAACACCATCGCCTACAACGCCGCCTGCCGCGCCGGCCTCGGCATCGCGCAGTTGCCCAAGGTGCGGGCGCTGGCGGAAATCGGCAGTGGCGCGATGCTGCTGGTGCTGCCGCGCCACGTGCCGGCGCCGATGACGATGAACTTGCTGTTCCCGCACCGGCGCACCATTCCGCGCCGGGTCCGGGTGTTCGCGGACTGGCTGGCCGGGGTGGCGCGCGACATTGTCCTGCATGCCTGAGGTCGGCCGGACAGCGCCGCCCGCGCCGGCGATTGTGCATTTCATACCGCGTTTTATGCCGCCCAGCACATTTGACTATACAACTTGCGCGCCGCTGCGCATACTTGGACGGCCACTCCCGGCACAACCGACTGTATTCTGATAATGAGATTGAAATCGACTGTATCCGCAGGCCTGCTCGGCCTGCTTTCCCTGGTGTGCTGCGTGGGCGGCGCGGCGGAGCCGGCCGGCGGCATCACCTATATCCCGCTGCAATTCCGTACCATCTCCGGCGTGCGCCCCTTCATCGACGTGGAGATGGGCGGCAAAAAGTTCCTGATGAAGGTGCATTCCGGCGCGGAGTTGACCATGATGACCATCCACGCGCACGCGCAGGCAGCCGGCGTGACCGGCATGAAGCATGTGGGCAGCTACGGCATCAGCAAACCCGGCGAGGTCAGCCAACTGGGCATGGACGCCGGCGTGCTGCCGGAAATGACGGTGGCGGGAAAAACCCTGCGCAATCTGCCGATCAGCGTGTTCGAAATCCCGCAGGACCCGCCGGTGGACGGCATGCTCGGCTCCAAATGGCTCAAGGCGCTGCGGGCGATCGTGGATTACGACAAGCTGCGCTTCGGCCTGCCCGCCACGCCCGAGGACAACGTCCTGGAAGACCAGAAACTGCTCGGCGAAGGCTATATCGCGCACCGCTTCACCTTCAATGACGCCAACGGCAGCTACCAGATCGACGGCGAGATCGACGGCGTCAAAACGCCCATGACGCTGGTGACGGTGGCGGAAAACGTCGTCGATATCGAACTGGCAAGGGAAGCCGGCATTCCGCTGGGGCCGGTCTTCGACACCTACGCCGGCCCCGGTGGCGCGGTCGGCGACGCCTATCTCGCCAAGCGCATGGTCAGGCTGGTGGTCGATGGCCAGACCGTGGTGTCCGACCGCCCGCAGATTTACGATACCTATGCCTACCACGGCGAACCGCGCAAGGCGGCGCGCGACAATGCCCACAGCGTGCGCCTGGGCGCCGATTTCCTGCTGGCCAACCAGGCCGTGATCGACTTCGGCACCAACACGCTGTTCCTGCGGCCGCTGTCGGTGACCGATCCCGCCGCCGCCGGAAAATAGCCGTCGCCAAGGTGGCCGGTTGCCCGCCTATACCAACGTATAACTATACGCGGCGGGCAAGGTTGACGAGAATGAGCTCATCAACTTCACCTGGAGAGCCAGACCATGAATACCGCATCCGTTCTCATCGCCGACGTCCACCCGCTGATCCGCGCCGGCATGGCCGCCCTGATCGAGTCCGACGGCAAGTTCACGCTACTCGGCCAGGCCAGCGATGGCGAACAGGCCATTGAAATGTGCGACCGCCTGCAACCGGACCTGCTGCTGATGGACCTGAACATGCCGGGCTGCGACGCCGTCGAAGCCATCGGCCGCATCCGCGCCCACAACCCGGACGCCAAGGTCATCGTCCTCAGCGGCCACGATGGCGAGGAAGACGCCGACCGCAGCATGCGCGCCGGCGCCCACGCCTACATGCTGAAAAACGCCCCGCTGGACGACCTGATGACCTGCATCCACGCCGTCCTGCAAGGCAAGAAGTTCATGATGCCGGAACTGGCCGTCAAGCTGGCCAGCCGCATCCACGGCAACCAGCTGACCCCGCGCGAACGCGACATCCTGATGCACCTGGCCACCGGCAAGAGCAACAAGGTGATCGCCCGCGTGGCCGGCATCGGCGTCGGCACCGTCAAGTTCCACGTCAAGAGCATCATGTCCAAGCTCAACGTCTGCACCCGCACCGAGGCGGCCATGGTGGCCGCCAAGCGCGGCCTCGTGCACCTGAATTAAAGGGGCTGGACATGCCCGGCTTCCGTGATAAACTTGCTAATTTTTCCGGAAGCCAACATGACCGTCGGGATAGACTCTGTCAGCCTGGATCCGGCGCTGCAAGCCAGTGCCGTGTTCGCCGAGTTCCAGCAGCGCGCGCAGGGGCTTCCCGCTGACGACGATTACCCGTGGCAGCAGGCACTGCGCCACAGCCTGAACGACGAACGGCTGGCCGACGCCGATGCGCGCGAACTGTTCGAGTATCGCATCGCCACGCTGCTGGCGGACGGCTGGCAACCCGGCCACGAAGCGCTGCTGGTGGCCGCCATGTCGGTATTTGGCTGGCGCGAACATCGCCAGCGCCTGCAACTGCTGGGTGACGCCGGCGCCCTGCTCGACGTCGCATGCGGCGAACGCGCCGCTTACGACCAGCAGCCGGCCCGCGAGCGCGAGCGTCAGCGCCAATTGATTGCCCGGTTGCGCGACGGCACGCCGCCCGCCACCGGCCAGCTGGCCTACGCCGCGCCGCTGCTGGAACAACTGCTGGCGCGCTACCCCACCTGGCTGGGCATGGTCACCAGCGTGCCGCACATCCTGCAATGGCGCGCGCAGTACGCGCGGGTGCCGGCGTGGCGCAAGCTGCCGGCACGGATCGGCAAGACCGGGCTGCTGATCGGCGGCGTGCTGATCGCGCTGACGATTGTGGTGGGCCTGCTGCCAGGCGGCGGCGACACCCGCCGCGCGCCGCCGCTGACCGCCGCCAACCTGACCGAGCGCGGCACCGACGCGCTGGACCAGCGCAAACTGCCGGAAGCCATCCACTACTACACGCAGGCGATACGGCTGGCGCCCAAGGATGCCACCCTGTACAGCATGCGCGCCATCGCCCACGCGTGGAGCGGCGATTTCGATCCGGCACAACACGATCTGGACCGCTCGGCCGAGCTGGACGGCGCCAATGCGCTGCTGTTCCGCGCGCGCGGCATCCTGGCTTACGAACGCAAGCAGTACAGCGACGCCGCCGATGCCTACACGCGTTCGCTGCAACTGGAACCGGACCACTTGTTCACGCTGCTTCAACGCGCCCATACCTGGCTTGCGCTGCACGATTATCCGCAGGCGCTGGCCGATGCCGACCAGATGCTGAAACTGAATCCCACCTACGGCACGGCGCCCTACTGGGTGCGGCTCCGGGTCGCCCGCGCGCAAAACAATCACGCCGACGCCATGCGCCAGATCCAGGCCATGCTGACGGCGCTACCGGAGAACAGCTACGCCTACCACACGGCGGCGCGCGCCTACATGCTGTGGCAACAGCCGGCCGATGCGCTGGCGGTGCTGAACCGCGGCATCGAGCGCAAGCCGGACGCCGACCTGTACTTCCTGCGCGCGCAGCTACGTCCGCAGGCGCAACTGGCGCAGAAGCGCGACGACCTGGCCAGGGCGCTGTCGCTGGCGCCGACGTCCTTCCAGCTCGCGCGCACCGCCGCCGAACTGGAAATCAATAGCCGCAACTTCAGCAAGGCCGTCCCCATCCTCACGCAAGTACTGCAGCGCGGCGGCGTGAACGACAGCCAGCGCGCCACCTTGCTGGGCTTGCGCGGCATCGCCTACACCGGCGCCGGCAACGGCAAGCAGGCCCACAGCGACTACCAGGCCGCCCGCGCGCTGGTTGACAACGCCATCGGGCTGAACAATCTGTGCTGGCTGCTGGCCACCCACAATACCTCGCTCGATGAGGCGCTGGCGCTGTGCGACGCCTCGCTGTACCGCCTGCCCGACTACGCCGCGGCGCTGGACAGCCGCGGCATGGTGCTGCTGCGCCTGGGACGCTACCAGGACGCCATCGCCGCCTACGACGCCGCGCTGGCGAGGCGGCCCGATTTTGCCGGCTCGCTGTACGGACGCGGCCTGGCCAGGCGCAAGCTGGGCCAGCACAGCGCCGCTGACGCCGACCTGAAGGCTGCGCGTGCCCTCGATGAGGATGTGGACGAGGACTTCCGTACCATGGGTCTGGTGCCCGCTCAGGCTTAAGGCAGAGGCCGCACTGGATGGGAGGCTCTAGACTGCCCCATTCTGATCGACACTGGAGGAACCATGTTTACCTTATCGCGCCGCCTGCTGGCGGCCTGCCTGCTGGCCTGCGCCGGCCTGGTCCACGCCGCCGCGCCGTTCGCCACCACCCAGGCGCCCGGCTACTACCGCACCACCGTGGGCGAGTTTGAAGTGACCGCGCTGTCCGACGGCACCCACGTGTTCCCGGTGGACACGGTGATGACCAACATCACGCAAAAACAGGCGCTGCAAGACCTGGCCGACGTCGACCTCAAGCTGCCGGTCCAGGGTTCGATCAACGCCTTCCTGATCAACACCGGCAGCAAGCTGATCCTGGTGGATACCGGCGCCGGCGCGCTGTACGGCCCCTGCTGCGGCAAGCTGCTGACGCATCTGCGCGCGGCCGGCTACCAGCCGGAGCAGGTCGACGAGGTGCTGATCACCCATCTGCACAAGGACCACGCCGGCGGCATCCTGCGCGACGGCCAGGCGGTCTTTCCCAATGCCGTGCTGCGGCTGTCGCAGGCCGAGGCCGACTACTGGCTGACGCCGGCCAACAAGGCCGCCGCGCCGGACTTCCTGTCCACCTTCTTCGACGCCGCCCAGGCCGCGGTGGCGCCCTACCAGGCGGCCGGCCGCTACCAGCCATACAAAAACTTCGGACCGCTGGAAGCGGGCATCGACGCGCTGCGCGCGCCCGGCCACACGCCCGGTCACGCCGCCTACCTGGTGCAGAGCAAGGGCCAGCAGTTGCTGATCTGGGGCGACATCGTCCACGTGGCCGGCATCCAGTTCCCGCATCCGAGCGCCACCGTCAAGTACGACAGCAGCGCGCCGGACGCCCAGGCCACCCGCCGCCAACTGCTACAACTGGCGGCCGGCAAGCACGTGACCGTGGCCGCCGCCCACATCGCCTTCCCCGGCCTGGGCCACATCCGCCTGCACCAGGGCGAGTACCAGTGGCTGCCGCTGAACTACGACGAAACCCCGGCCAGCAGGGACTAACCCTATCGGGTATGTCACTTATTGCAAATCTGCCGTATTTCACACTTCTGGCCTATCCTGCATGATGCGTGCTGAAACAACCTGTTCAACACCATGGGAACCGCAGCATGGCCAGTATCCAGCCCTCTCCCGACCTGCGCCCGGCGCGCATCAACGCGCTGGGCCAGTTCGCCGCCTCGATCGCGCATGAAGTCAAGCAGCCGCTGGCGGCGGTGACGCTGCACGCGCAAGCCTGCCTGCACTGGCTGGCGCAGGATCCGCCGGCCATCGAGCAGGCGCGCGCGGCGCTGCGCGTGGTGCTGGAGGCCAGCAGCATCGCCTCCGGCATGGTGCGCAGCCTGCACGGCATGGCCTGCCAGGCGGCGCCGCAACGCCAGACCTTTGTCGTCAACGACGTGGTACGCGATGTGCTGCAACTGCTGCGCGGCGAACTGCGCCAGCAAGGCATTGCCGTCAGCGAGCAGTATGCGCCCGACTATCAGCTGCACGCCGACCGCGTGCAGCTGATGCAGGTGCTGATGAACCTGGCGCTGAACGCCGTCGACACCCTCAAGGACGTGCACGACCGCCCGCGCGCGCTCAGCTTCAGCACCGCGCTGATGGACGGCGCGCTGCGCGTCAGCGTGGCGGACAACGGCGCCGGCATCGCGCCGGCGTTGGCGGACCGGGTGTTTGAACCGCTGTTTTCCACCAAGCCAGGCGGCACCGGCATGGGGCTGGCGATCTGCCGCGCCATCGTCCAGTCGCACGGCGGCCGCATCTGGAGCGCAGCCGCCGCGCCGCACGGCACCGTATTTCATCTCAGCTTCAAGGAGTACACCTTATGGACCCCATCTCGATCCTGATCGCGGACGATCACCCCCTGATCCTGGCCGGCCTGAGTTCCCTGCTGGGCACCATGCCGGCGTTTCGCGTGGTGGCGCAGGCCAGCGACGGCCAGCAGGCGGTTGAGCTGTACCGCCAGCACCAGCCGGACGTGGTCATCATGGACCTCGGCATGCCGCGCCTGAACGGCGTCGACGCCATCGAACAAATCCGCGCCGGCGACCCCGACGCCAGCATCGTCATCCTCACCACCTTCCAGGGCGACGAGGACGTCTACCGCGGCCTGCGCGCCGGCGCCAAGGCCTACCTGCTGAAGGACGCCGACTCGGCGCAACTGGTCGACTGCCTGCGCACCGTGGCCAGCGGCCAGCAATTCCTGCCAGCCGAGGTGGCCAGCAAGCTGGCCGAGCGCAAGGCCACCAGCCAGCTGTCGCGGCGCGAACTGGAAATCCTCGCCTACATGGCCACCGGCAAGAGCAACAAGATGATCGCGCGCAGCGCCGATATCGAGGTCGGCACCGTCAAATTCCACGTCAACAACATCCTCGCCAAGCTGAACGTGGCCAGCCGCACCGAGGCCGCCACGGTGGCGGCCCGGCGCGGCCTGCTCAGCGTCTTCTAAGCCTTACTTGGCCGGCACGGCGGCCAGCACCTTGTGCTGGCTGCTGGTGCGCTCCGGCGCCTTGTGCACCATGGTGTAGGCGTAGTCCACGCCCATGCCGTAGGCGCCCGAGTGTTCCTTGGCGATGGCCATCACGCCATCGTAGGTTTCGCGGCGGGCCCAGTCGCGCTGCCATTCCAGCATCACCTGCTGCCAGGTCACCGGCACCACGCCGGCCTGCACCATGCGCGCCATGGCCTGGTCGTGCGCTTCCTTCGAGGTGCCGCCCGAGGCGTCGGCCACCATGTAGATTTCGTAGTCGCCTTCCAGCATCGCGCACAGCGCGAAGGTGGTGTTGCAGACTTCGGTCCACAGGCCGGCCACCACGACTTTTTTCCTGCCGTTGGCCTTCAGCGCGTCACGTACCTTCTGGTCGTCCCACGAGTTCATCGACGACCGTTCGAGGATGTCCTTGTCCGGGAAGACGTCCAGCAGTTCCGGGTAGGTGTGGCCGGAGAAGGCTTCGGTTTCCACGGTGGTGATGGTGGTCGGAATGTTGAAGACCTTGGCGGCCTTGGCCAGCGCGACGGTGTTGTTCTTCAACACCTGGCGGTCGATCGACTGCACGCCAAACGCCATTTGCGGCTGGTGATCGATGAAGATCAGCTGGCTGTTCTGCGGCGTCAGGACTTCTAATTTCGGATTGCTCATGATGGTGTTCCATGTGGTGTAAAAGGAACCTCCATGTTAGGAGGCGACAGCGGCCCGCACCACTCATCTAAATATAGGCGGTGCGGGCGGCGCGCCTCTGCTAAGATGGGCCATCATGAAGACACAACTCACCGAACTGGCACGCGCGCTGCGCGACCTGCACAAGCAACTGATCAACCTCGAAACCCAGTATTTCGGCGCCGTCGGCAGCCCGCTGGAACATCTGCAGCTGATCACCAACCACCCGCATTTCGCCTGGCTGCAAAAGCTGTCCGGCCTGATGACGCAAATCGACGAACGCCTGGACGAGCCGGAGCCGGTCACGCCGGAGGAGGCCAAGGCCTTCCGCCAGTCGCTGGAAATGCTGATCGGCCCGTGCGAGGAAGGCGACCAGGCATTCCGCGCCAAGTACAACGCGCTGCTGCACGACGGCCCGGAGCTGGTGATGGCGCACGGCGCGGTGCGCAAGCTGCTGGCGCAGATCTAAATAAAAGCTATCGCAAAGATAGATACAATAAAATTTACCAATCGATGTGCGGAAGGTAATCTGGCAACAAGTTCCACAGATTACGAGATGACCATCATGCACATCAAAGCCCGCCTCCACGCCCTGCCCCTGCCACTCAGCGCCATGGCGCTGCTGGCCGCTTTTGCGCTGGCCAATCTCCAACTGCAAAGCGCCGGCTGGGCGCTGTTTGGCGCCGGTGTCATCCTGTGGGCGCGCTTTGACGCCAGGCAGTTGCTGAAGGCCGACCGCTACGGCCTGTCGCCCGCGCTGGCCCTGCTGGCCTACCCGGCGCTGGCCGGCGACCAGGCCGAGGTCGGCATCACCTTCGGGCTGGCCTTGCACGCGCTGGTGGTCTTTCTGATCATCACCAGCCGCCATCTGTCGGAAGACATAGCGCAAGGCTTTTCTCAGCAAAAAGAGATAAGCCAGCGTATTTAAAGTGGTTTTTTCAGATATCCACATCAATTGTGGATAAGGGTGTGAATAACCGCCACTTGACAGCCAAGAAGCCCTGTAACGACGGGCTCTACAACAAAATGCCTAATCCACAGGCAGATTTTTTCCCTCGAAAAATCAATAGCTTACAAAAAGCCCCAAGTCGCCGCGCGGCGGCGCGCCGGCACCTTGAAAAAAAAATTTCTGTGCATAAGTGGGAAGCGAGACACCGTTGTTGCGCGGCACTGCGAATTCTTTGACAAAAGTGCCCGCGAGGAATAGTGTCACTCTGGAGTTCGGCCAGTTCGACTTACCATGGGAATCTGCATGAATCAGAACGACGACGATACCGATTGGATGATAGAAGACGAGGCGCCGGCCGATCAGGCCCGCCCCGGCGGCAGCAATGCCGCGCCGGCCCCGCCGCCATGGCGCGTGCTGATTGTGGACGACGATGTCGACGTTCATGTGGTCACCAAATTCTCGCTCAGCAATGCCTGCTTCCAGGGCCGCCGTCTGAGCTTCCTGCACGCCTACAGCGGCGAGGAAGCGCTCAACGTGCTGCGCAACACGCCGGACATCGCGCTGGTGCTGCTGGACGTCATCATGGAAACCAGCGACGCCGGCCTGCACGTAGCGCGCCAGATCCGCGACTCGCTGCACAACAACCTGGTGCGCATCGTGCTGCGCACCGGCCAGCCGGGCCAGGCGCTGGAGCACAGCATCATTCTCGACTACGACATCAATGATTTCTGGTGCAAGACCGATCTGACCACGCGCAAGCTGTTCACCACGGTGATCTCGTCGCTGCGCGCCTACGCCGGGCTGGAGGATGCGCACCGCCGCGCGCTGGCACTGCAGGCCGAACTGGACGCGGCGCGTAAGTTGCTGGCGGCGGTGGACCAGCACGCGGTGATCGCCACGCTGGACGGGCGCGGCCGTATTGCCTCGGTCAACGACAAGTTCTGCCAGGTATTCCAGTTCAGCCGCGAGGAACTGGTGGGCGCCGATCCGCGCCTGCTGCACCCGACGCCGTATCCGCAAGACCAGCTGGCCGATGCCCTGCAGGCCCTGAAGGACGGCGAGGCCTGGACCGACGTCATCAGCACCTGGCGGCGCGATGGCCAAGAGGTGCGCCTGCGCGTGACCGCCACCGCCGACGAGGGCGGCGGGGCCATCATCGTCGGCAGCGTCTTGCAGGCGCTCAAGGTTCCGCTTTAAGTTTCGCTTAAGTCGCGGATTCTAGGGGCGTTTTTGCGGATATCCACAAATGCTGTGCATAACTATGTGGACAGCACCCCATTGACAACGGATACGGCCTGTAACGGCGCGGTTTTCTACAAACTGCCCATCCAACAGGCAAAAACAAATCCCTTACAAATCAATTACTTACAAAATCACATATTGGAAGGGGAATGGTTTTCAAAAAAATTCTTGTCAACATGATTTGTGCATAACTAAACGCCGGACCGGCATCTTAATGCGGCGCTTTTCGGCGCTGATCGGGGTGCAATAGCACCCGTTCGATGACTTTGGGATCGACGTTGTGCGACTTCATGTATTCAATCGCACATACGGTATTGAAACTGGACTGTACCAGGATGCCGCGGTCGACCACGGCGCTGCAGGCATCATCGTGGCGTGGGTGAAAAAGCGTAACCGGCGGCGCCGATTCCAGGCTGTGGACTAGCGAAACGTTCATCATGATCCTTGGTGAAAGTGAGGGGCTGCCGCCCCGATCGTTGATGCGCTCAAGGAGTATGGACGACGACCGCCCAAAGTCAATGTCAGGCTCCTATCATTCCGCAATAAAAAGGTTCCGTTCTATAATGCGGCATGACCGCCGAGCGCCCCCGCCCCACTTCCCTGACGGACCTGTTTGTGTCGTTCACCCTGCTTGCGCTGCAAGGGTTTGGCGGCGTGCTGGCGGTTGTCCAGCGCGAGATGGTGGAGCGCAAAAAATGGCTAACGCCGGAAGAATTCATTGAAGACTGGGCGGTCGCGCAGATCATGCCCGGCCCCAACGTGGTCAACCTGTCGCTGATGATCGGCGACCGCTACTTCGGCCTGCGCGGCGCGCTGGCGGCGCTGGCCGGCATGCTGTGCGTGCCGCTGCTGGTGGTGCTGGGCCTGGCCGTGCTGTACGCGCGCTATGGCCACCATCCGGGCGTGGCCGGCGCGCTGCGCGGCATGGCGGCGGTGACGGCCGGCCTGATCGCCGCCACCGGCGTCAAACTCGGCGCGGCGCTGCGCCAGCACCCGCTGCCGCAGTGGGTCACTGGGCTGATCGTGCTGGCCTGTATCGGCAGCGCGCTGCTGCTGCATCTGCCGCTGGCATACACGCTGCTGGTGCTGGGCGGCCTGAGCTTTGCGCTCACGTGGCGCAAGCTGAAAGGCCGCGCATGAACGACGCGCCGCTGCATATCGTGCTGAGCTTTGCCGACTGGGTCAGCCTGTTCGGTCACTATCTGCTGCTGTCGCTGATGTCGATCGGCGGCGCGGTGTCCACTTCGACCGAGATGCACCGCTACCTGGTGGTGGAACAGCAGTGGCTGACGCAGGCGCAATTCAATCACTCGATGGCGATTGCGCAGGCGGCGCCGGGGCCGAACGTGCTATTCGTGGCACTGATGGGCTGGAACGTGGGCCTGAACGCCGGCAGCTACACGGCCGCGGTGGCCGGGGTGGCGGTGACCATGCTGGGGATCCTGATACCGAGCACCACGCTGACCTATTGCGCCGCGCGCTGGGGGCACAAGAACCGCGAGTTGCTGGGTGTGCGCGCCTTCAAGCAAGGCATGGCGCCGGTGGTGGTGGGGCTGATGATCTCGGTGGGGCTGATACTGGCCTCGCCGGACGGCGCTGCCGCGACCGACTGGCCGCTGTGGGTGATTTCGCTGGTGGCCGGGCTCATCATCTGGCGCACCAAGGTGCATTTGCTGTGGCTATTGGCGGCCGGCGCGCTGATCGGCTGGTTTCTGCCTGCCTGAACCCCGAACCGGAGGGGTCTGACCCCGCATGGGGTCAGACCCCGGGCCGCCGTCGCCGTGCGGGTCAGGGGGCGCGGAGACGCGCCGAGCGTGACCTATCAGCTCCGCTCGGCACTTACCCCATTACTCCTTGATCGCTTCGATGGCGAAGGTCAGGGTCACTTCGTCGCCCACGTTAGGCGCATACGCGCCGGCGTTGAATTCCGTACGCTTGATCTTGGCGGTGGCATTGGCGCCGCAAGCCAGTTTCTTGGCCATCGGGTGATCCGCGCAGTGGAAATTGGTGATGGTCAGGGTCACTGGCTTGGTGATGCCCTTGACGGTCAGGTTGCCGTCCACGGTCGATGGCTCATCGCCCTTGAAGTTGACCTTGGTCGACTTGTAGGTGATGGTCGGGAACTTGGCGGTGTCCAGGAACTGCTCACCCTGGATGTGCTGGTCGAACAGCTTCGAACCGGTGTCAACCGACTTGGCGTCGATGGTTGCCTCTACCGAGCCGGTCTTGGCGGCGCGGTCCAGCGTGACCTTGGCGTTGGTGGTGTTGAAGCGGCTTTGCTGGTTGCTGAAGCCGAAGTGGCTGTAGCTGAAGCTGGAGAAGGTGTGGTTAGCATCGGAAACAAAGGTGTCAGCAGCGGCGAAAGCGGACATCGAGAAACCAGCGGCGATCAGCAGGGCAACGATTTTTTTCATTTAGAAACTCCTATTGTGGTGAACAAGATTGTTCGAGTGAGGACGATTATGCGCGCCACAATTAAAGTTGTAAAACGAAAAATTTACCGCTTTACTATCGATAAAATCGATCATACGGCTTACGCAGCCGCTGCGATATCGTTCCCGGCCGGCGCCTGTTGCAGGATGCGGCCCAGCAGGCGCTGCTCCAGCGCAGCAAACGCCGCATTGCCGCGCGCGCGCGGCCGCGGCAGATCGACTTTCAGGTCCAGCGTGATGCGCCCTTCTTCGATCAGCACCACGCGATCCGCCAGCGCCAGCGCCTCCTGCACATCGTGCGTCACCAGCACGGCGGTAAAGCCGCGCGCCAGCCACAGCGATTCGATCAACTGCTGCATCTCGATCCGCGTCAGCGCGTCGAGCGCGCCCAAGGGTTCGTCCAGCAGCAGCAACTGCGGCTCGTGCAGCAGCGCGCGCGCCAGCGCCACGCGCTGGCGCTGGCCGCCGGACAACTCGGCCGGCCAGTCGTCCGCGCGCTCGGCCAGGCCCACCGTGGCCAGCGTGGCCGCCGCCGCGTTCAGCGCGCGCGGCAGGCCGATGGCCACGTTTTCCAGCACCGTCTTCCACGGCAGCAGGCGCGCCTCCTGGAACATGATGCGGATACTCGACGCCAGATTGCCGGCGCCGACCCGGATGCTGCCGTGGTCGGCCCGCTCCAGTCCCGCGATCGCGCGCAGCAGCGTGCTCTTGCCGCAGCCGCTGCGGCCGACGATGGCGACAAACTCGCCAGGGTGCAGCGTCAGCCGGACGTCGTGCAGCACCTGGCGCGCGCCAAACGATTTGCTGACGTGGTCCAGGTCAAGCGCCACGCCCTGGCGGCGCGCGGGCGATGGCGACGGCGATGATGGCTGCGGCGCCGCAGTCCACGTGCCCCCCTCGCGCGGCAGCGCGCCCGTGTCGAATAAAGCGTTCGAAATATGCATGCGTACTCCTTAACGGTAGGCTGGATTCCAGCGCAGGAAATGCTTCTCCAGGCCGCGCGACACCAGGTCGGCGGCCTTGCCCAGCAAGGCATACAGCAGGATCCCGACCAGCACCACGTCGGTCTGTAGGAACTCGCGGGCGTTCATGGTCATGTAGCCGATGCCGGCCTGCGCGGAGATGGTTTCCGCCACAATCAGCAGCACCCACACCAGGCCCAGCGAAAAGCGCACGCCCACCAGGATCGACGGCAGCGCCGCCGGCAGTATCACGTCCCGGTATAGCGGCCAGCCGGACAGGCCGTAGCTGCGCGCCATCTCGATCAGGCCCTGGTCGGCGGAGCGGATGCCGTGGAAGGTATTCAGGTACACCGGGAAGAACACGCCCACCGCCAGCAGGAACAGCTTGGCCGTTTCATCGATGCCGAACCACAGGATCACCAGCGGTATCAGCGCCAGCGCCGGGATATTGCGGATCATCTGCAGCGTGGTGTCGAGCAGCGTTTCGGCACCACGGAAGCTGCCGGTCAGCAGGCCCAGCGCCAGCCCGAGCCCCGCGCCGATGGCGAAGCCGCTCGCCGCGCGCCACAAGCTGGTACGCAGATGCACCCACAGCTCGCCCGATTCCGCCAGCGACCAGAAAGCCTTGGCCACCGCCCACGGTTCCGGCAGGATGCGGCTGGACAGCCAGCCCAGTTGCGACGACACCTGCCACACCGCGATCAGCAGCACCGGCAGCACCCAAGGAGTCCACGCGCTGTGCTTCTTCATCTACGCCGCCTTCTTCTTCGGCAGGATGTCGCTGGCCATGATCTCGCCAAAGGGGCCGGTCAGCGATTGCTCGCCATGCTCCCTGCCCTTGCCCAGCAGCGGGAACACCAGCTCCGCGAAACGGTACGACTCTTCCAGGTGCGGATATCCCGAGAAGATGAAGGTCTCGATCCCCAGGTCGGCGTATTCCCTGATACGCGCGGCCACGGTGTCGGGGTCCCCCACCAGCGCGGTCCCGGCGCCACCACGCACCAGTCCCACGCCGGCCCAGAGGTTGGGGGATACTTCGAGCTTGTCACGGCGCCCGCCGTGCAAAGCCGCCATGCGTTGCTGTCCCACAGAGTCCATTTTGGCGAAGGCCGCCTGCGCCTTGACGATGGTGTCGTCGTCCAGATGGCTGATCAGCTCATCGGCGGCGCGCCAGGCTTCCTCGTTCGTCTCGCGCACGATGACGTGCAGGCGTATGCCGAATTTGACGCTGCGGCCATGCCTGGCGGCGCGCGCGCGGATATCGTCCAGCTTTGCCGCCACCGCTGCCGGCGGCTCGCCCCAGGTCAGATAGACGTCCATCTGCTCGGCCGCCAGTTCATGCGCCGGCTCGGAGGAGCCGCCGAAGTACAGCGGCGGATACGGCTTCTGCACCGGCGGGTACAGCGTCTTCGCGCCCTTCACCGTGATGTGCTTGCCCTCGAAATCGTAGCCCTTGTCGCCGCCCTCGCCCGCCAGCGAGGCGCGCCATACGCGGATGAATTCATCCGAAATCTCGTAGCGTTTGGCGTGATCGGCAAACAGGCCATCCGCTTCCAGCTCGCCCTGGTCGCCACCGGTGACGACGTTGATCAGCAAGCGGCCGTTGGACAGGCGGTCGAAGGTGGACGCCATGCGCACCGCCAGGCCCGGCGTGGTCAGGCCGGGACGGATCGCCACCAGGAACTTGAGTTTTTGCGTCACGTGGATCAGCGACGACGCCACCACCCACGCATCCTCGCAGGAACGGCCGGTGGGCAGCAGCACGCCGTCGTAGCCCAGGGTGTCGGCGGCCACCGCCACCTGCTTCAGATAGTTGGCGTCGACGGCGCGCGCGCCCCTGGAGGTGCCGAGGTAGCGGCTGTCGCCATGGGTCGGGATAAACCAGAACAGATTCAGAGACATCGTTGCTTCCTTATTGCGCCGCCAGTTGCCGGGCGGGCAGCAGTGCATCCTTGACCGCGATCGGTTTCGGGATCAGTTTCAGGTTGGCGAAGGTGTCGGCCAGCTTCTGCTGCTGCGCCGCCACCTCGCCGGTGATCGGCTTGACGCCGTAGCTGTAGCGCGAGGCGGCCAGCGCCACCACGTCCACATCCAGCCCGGTTTGCGCCGACAGGATCTGCGCCACTTCCTTCGGATTTTTCTCGCCCCATTCGTCGACCTTGGCGATTTCCTCCAGCACGATGCGGACTATCTCGCTGTTCTTCTCGGCGTACGGGCGCGCGGCCAGGTAGAACTGGTGATTGGCCACCAGGCCCTTGCCATCGGCCAGCACGCGGGCGCCGAGCTGCTTCTCGGCGGCGGCCAGGAACGGATCCCAGATCGCCCACGCATCCACGCTGCCGCGTTCAAACGCCGCACGGGCGTCGGCCGGCGGCAGGTAGACCACCTCGATATCCTTGTAGCCCAGGCCCGCCTTTTCCAGCGCCTTGACCAGCAGATAGTGGACGTTGGAGCCCTTGTTCAGCACCACCTTCTTGCCTTTCAAGTCGGCCAGGCTGCGCAGCCTGGAATCCTTGTGCACCACGATCGCCTCGCTGCCCGGCGACGGCGGCTCGTTGCCGACGTAAACCAGGTTGGCGCCGGCCGCCTGCGCAAACACCGGCGGCGCCTCGCCGACCGTGCCAAAGTCGACGCTGCCGACGTTCAGCCCTTCCAGCAGTTGCGGGCCGGCCGGAAATTCGGTCCATTTGACGGTGACGTTGCGGGCCGCCAGCCGCTGCTCCAGCGTACCGCGTCCTTTCAGCAGCGTCAGCGTGCCGTACTTCTGATAGCCGATGCGGATTTCCTGCTTTGCCGGGGCTTGCGCCTGGGCCTGGGCCTGTACTTGCGCCGGGCCGCTGGCGGCCATCACGCCAGCGGCAAACAGCAGGCCCAGCGTGTGGCGGCGGGCCGCGCGTTTTTGATCGATGCTCATCGTGCCTCCCTAGCGCGCCAGGCGGACAGGCTGCGCCTGCGCCACAAACACGTCTTCCGGCTGCTGGCGCAGCGCGTTCAGCCCCGCCGACAGCGCGTCCACGCCGGCCTGTACGCGCCAGGCGATGGCCGGATCGACCGTCAGGCCGCTGACGTCGTTCCACGCCAGTTGCTGCGAGGTGGCGTAGATGCTGGTATAGACCTGGCGCGCGTCCAGCGCGTGCAGCACCGGGCGCAGCGCGTAGTCCAGCGCCAGCATGTGCGACTGGCTGCCGCCGGTGGCCAGCGGCAGCACCAGCTTGTCTTTCAGGCCATCCTGCGGCAGCAGATCAAGAAAGGCTTTCAGCAGGCCGGTGTAGGCCGCCTTGTAGATCGGCGTGGCGATCACGATCGCATCCGCCTCGGCCACCGCGTCCACCGCGCGCTTCAGCGCCAGGTCGGTGAAGTCCGCGTGCAGCAGCGCCTTGGCCGGCAGGTCGCGCACTTGCAGCTTGCTGTGACGATGGCCCAGCGCGGCCAGCTTGTCGCCGACGTGGTCCAGCAGACGGCCAGTGCTCGAAGGCGCGGCCGGACTGCCGCTGACGAGAAGGATACTCATGGTGTGGTCCCCTGTTTTGATGGTGGCGTTCAGCATAAATCCACACTATTCAATTCAAAACGAATTGTTTTGCGCTTCGATATGCAAAATCCACAGCATGAATTTTCCGCATAAGGAAAGCCGGATTTCTTCGTGTACTGCGTTTGCAACGGTCCTCATACTGGCAAGACCAATTTTTCTCTCTCGTGGACATACCATGTCTCAAGCACTGCTTAAAACGGCGCACGACCCGGCGCCCGATCCCCTGCACATCGCCACCGAACTGGCGCAACGCCTCGCCGCCAGCGCCAACGCGCGCGACCAGGCCGGCGGCCATGCGGCGCAGGAACGCGAATGGATACGCGCATCCGGCCTGCTCACGCTGTCCATCCCCACCATCTATGGCGGCCAGGGCGCCGACTGGCCGACCGTGTACCAGGTGATCCGCATCCTGGCGCGCGCCGACAGCGCGCTGGCGCACGTCTTCGGCTTCCATCATCTACAACTGGCCGGCATCCAGTTGTACGGCACCGCCCAGCAGCAGCGCCGTTTCCTGACGCAGACCGTGGAGCAGAACCTTTTCTGGGGCAACGCCCTCAACCCGCTGGACAAGCGCACCATCGCCACCGACGCCGACTACGGCTTTCAGCTGGATGGCATCAAGAGTTTTTCGTCCGGCTCCGTGGGATCGGACTGGCTGACCATCTCGGCCTGGCATGCGCCGACACAATCGGCGCTGATCGGCGTGGTGCCGACGCGCCAGCACGGCGTGGCGGTGCAGGCAGACTGGGATGCCTTCGGCCAGAAACAGACCGACAGCGGCAATGTGCATTTTCACCAGGTGTCGCTGCCGGCCACCCAGGTGCTGCAGGCGCCCGGGGTGACGCCGACGGCGCAAGCCACGCTGCGCTCGCAGGTGGCGCAGCTGATCATGGCCAATCTGTACCTCGGCATCGGCGAAGGCGCGTTCGAGGCGGCGCGCGCATACCTGGCAAACGAGGCGCGGCCGTGGTTCGCGTCCGGGGTGGACAAGGCCGGCGCCGATCCGCTGATCCAGCACCGCTTCGGCCAGCTGTGGCTGAAGCTGCGTCCGGCCTCGGTGCTGGCCGACCACGCGGCGCGGGGGCTGGAGCGGCTGTTCCGCCTCGGCGCGGCCGTCACCGCACAGCAGCGCGGCGAGCTGGCGGTGTCGGTGGCGGAGGCCAAGGTACTGGCCCACCAGGCCGGCGTGGATGTCAGCAGCGAGATATTCGAGCTGACCGGCGCCCGCTCGACGTCCTCCAGGTTTGGCTACGACCGTTACTGGCGCAACGTGCGCGTGCATACGCTGCACGACCCGGTCGACTACAAGATCCGCGACCTCGGCCGCTATGCGCTCGATGGCTCGCTGCCGCAACCGACCGCTTATTCGTGATGACTACGCCACTGATTCGCATCGAGCATGCGAGCAAATCGTTCGGCGACTTTCAGGCCGTGCGCGACGTCTCGCTGGACATCGGCCAGGGCGACATCTTTGGCCTGGTCGGCAAGAGCGGCGCCGGCAAATCGACGCTGCTACGCCTGATCAACCTGCTGGAGCGGCCGGATACCGGCGCGATCACGGTCGATGGCCGCGTACTGACGTCGCTGTCCCGGCGCGCGCTGCGCGATGCGCGCGCCAACATCGGCATGATCTTCCAGCAGTTTAACCTGCTGCAGAACGCCACCGTATTCGACAACGTGGCCTTCCCGCTGCGTATCCACGGCGGCCAGACCAAGTCGCAAATTGCCGCGCGCGTGGCCGACTGTCTTGACCTGGTGGGGCTGGCGGACAAGGCGCAGAGCTATCCGGCGCAGCTGTCCGGCGGGCAGAAGCAGCGGGTGGCGATCGCCCGCGCGCTGGCCAGCAAGCCGGCGGTGCTGCTGTGCGATGAGCCGACGTCCGCGCTGGACGCGGAAACCACGCGCGCGCTGCTTGGCACGCTGAAGGACATCAACCAGCGGCTGGGCGTGACCATCGTCATCGTCAGCCATGAGCTGGACGTGATCGGCGACATCTGCGACCGCATCGCGGTGATCGACAACGGCGCCATCGCCGAACAATTCGCGCTGGACGACGCGGCCAGCCTCGCCGCGCCGCGCCGCACGGCGCTGGGCCGCGAACTGGCTGCCGCCGTCGGCGCCCGCGCGCTGGCCGCCATCGCCCCGCTTGTGGAGGCCGCCCATGTCTGAACTCCTGTCCTCGCTGGGCGCCTCAGCCAACGCCATCGTCGCCATGCTGCCGGAAATGTGGGAGGCGCTGGGCCAGACGCTGATCATGCTCGGCATCGGCCTGTCGTCCGCCATCCTGATCGGCGGCCCGCTCGGCATCCTGCTATTCCTGGTGGCGGATGGCCAGTCGCTGCAAAACCGGCCCGCCGCGCTGATACTGGGATGGCTGGTTAACACCGTGCGCTCCTTCCCGTTCATCATCCTGCTGGTGGCGCTGGTGCCGTTCACGCGCGTCATCGCCGGTACCTCGATCGGGCCGCTGGCCGCCGCCGTGCCGCTGTCGTTCGCCGCCATCCCCTACTTCGCCCGGCTGGTCGAACAGAACCTGCGCGAGGTGCCGCGCGGCGTGATCGAAGCCGCCCACGCCATGGGCGCGTCGGAAGCCCAGATCATCCTGCGCGTGCTGCTGGTAGAGGCCCGCTCCGGCCTGGTGCTGGCGCTGACGGTACTGGCCATCAGCTTCCTGTCCTACTCCGCCGTGGCCGGCGTGGTGGGCGGCGGCGGCATCGGCGACCTCGCCATCCGCTACGGCTACTACCGCTTCGAGACCGACATCATGGTCGCCACCGTCGCCATCCTGATCATCATGGTGCAGCTGATCCAGTTCGCCGGCAACCGCATCGCAAAACGCATCGACAAACGCTAACAAGGACCACATGAACACACGCCGTCACCTGCTGCTGGCCGCAGCCGCCCTCGCCGTCAGCCTCTCCGCCCACGCCAGGGAACCGAAGGAACTGGTCATCGGCACCAGCTCCGGGCCGTATGCGGATCAGATCAAACTGGGCATCAAGCCCATCCTCGAAAAGCAGGGCTACAAGGTGCGGCTGGTGGAATTCAACGACTACATCCAGCCCAACTTCGCGCTGGCCGAGGGCTCGCTGGACGCCAACGTGTTCCAGCACATTATCTACCTGAGCAAATTCTCGGCCGATCACAAGCTGGCGTTGTCGGAGCTGATCAAGATTCCCACCGCGCCCATCGCCATCTACAGCAAAAAGCACAAAACGCTGAACGAGGTGAAGGAAGGCACCACCGTCGCCCTGCCGAACGACCCGACCAACCAGGCGCGCGCGCTGGTGCTGCTGGATCAACTGGGCTGGATCAAGCTGCGCGAGAAAACCGATCCGATCAAGGCATCGGAAAGGGACATCGCCGCCAACCTCAGGAAAATCAAGCTGCTGCCGCTGGAGGCGGCGCAGTTGCCGCGTTCCCTGCAGGACGCCGACTACGCCTTCGTCAACGGCAATTACGCGCTGGCCTCGGGCCTGAAACTGAAGGACGCGCTGATCACCGAAAAAATCTCGCCATCCTACGCCAACCTGGTTGCCGTGCGCACCGCCGACAAGGACAAGCAATTCGCGAAAGACATTGCCGCCGCCTACCGTTCGCGCGAATTCCTCGACGTGACCAACAAGTACTTCGCCGACTACGCCAAGACCGACTATCAACTGGCGCTGGAGAAAACCCGGTAATGCCGAAACTTATCCGCTTCAACGCGTTCCAAATGAACACGGTCAGCCACCAGTCGCCGGGACTGTGGACGCACCCGCGCGACAACAGCCACCGCTACAAGGATCCCGACCACTGGACCGAACTGGCGCAACTGCTGGAGCGCGGCCGCTTCGACGCCATCTTCCTGGCCGACGTGCTGGGGGTCTACGATGTGTACGAAGGCAGCGCGGCGGCGGCCATCCGCCACGGCGTACAGGTGCCGCTGAACGATCCGCTGGCGCTGGTGCCGCTGATGGCGCAGGCCACCACGCACCTCGGCTTCGGCGTCACCTGCGCGCTGACGTATGAGCATCCCTACACCTTCGCGCGCCGCATCTCCACGCTGGACCACCTGACACGCGGCCGCATCGGCTGGAACATCGTCACCGGCTACCTGGACAGCGCCGCCCGCAACCTCGGTTTGCAACGGCAACTGGGCCACGACGAACGCTACGACATGGCCGACGAATACATGGAGGTAGTGCGCAAGCTGTGGGAAGAGAGTTGGGAGGACGGCGCCGTGGTCAACGACAAGCAGCGCGGCGTGTATGCCGATCCGTCGCGCATCCACCCGATCAACCACGAAGGCAAATACTACAAGGTGCCGGGCTTTCACCTGTGCGAACCGTCGCCGCAGCGCACGCCGCTGCTGTACCAGGCCGGCACCTCGCCGCGCGGCACCGCATTCGCCGCCCGGCATGCCGAATGCACCTTCGTCAGCGGTCCAAGCAAGACAGTGGTGAAAAAATACGCGGACGACCTGCGCGCCGCCGTGCGCGCCGCCGGCCGCGATGGCGACGGCCTGAAAATCTACGCGCAAGCGCTGATCATCACCGCGCCGACGGCGGCCGAAGCCGAGGCCAAACATGCGGACTACCAAAACCACATCGACATCGAGGCCGCATTGGCGCTGCTGTCCGGCTGGACCGGCGTCGACTTCAGCCGCTTCCCGCTGAACGCGACCATCGACTACATCGACTCCGACGCCGGCCGCTCGGCGCTGGCCTCATTCAGCCAGGCCGACCCGGAACGCCGCTGGACCGTGCGCGAAGCCGCGCAATTCATCGGCCTGGGCGGACGCGGCCCGGTGCTGGTGGGGGATCCCGCGCAGGTCGCCGACCAGCTGGAAGCCTGGCAGGACGACACCGGCATCGACGGCTTCAACCTCGCCTTCGCCATCGCCCACGACAGCATGCGCGACGTGGTCGACCTGATCGTGCCGGAACTCCAGCGGCGCGGCCGTTACCGTACCGAGTACGCGCCCGGCACGCTTCGCGAAAAGGTGTTTCAGCGCTCCCAGTGACCGTGGGTCCAGACCCATTCGTTGTGGTGCCATGCCCAGTGGCCCGGCACCCAGTAGTGGGCGGGGCTAGGCGCGACAGTGATCTTTTCCACAATCACCGGCGGCATCGGCCGCGACGGGCCCTGGTACCAGTAGCCGCGCTGCCATTGCCAGCCGTGGTCGCGCCATGCCCAGTGGCCCTGCACCCAGGCGTAGCCCGGCGCCGGCGCCGGCGGGATCACTTCCTGCACCGGCGCCGGCACGTAGCGCACGGTGGCGGGATGATCGTGTACGACCACGCGTTCAGCGCAGCCACCCAGGCCGATGACGGCGGCCAGCGCCGCCGTGTAGATGATTTTCTTGGTCATGTTATAAGTCCTCGTGTTGTGCGGCGATTGCCGCAGCCGGAGTTATAACGCGCCAGTGGCCCAATCCGATGTATAAACCAGGTTTCCCGCGTAAGCAAATGTAAGACGGCGCTCAGTCGTTGCGCATCTGCGCCTGCGAGACGTTGCTGCCCGGCGGGACGCTCTGCGTCAGCCACACGTTGCCGCCGATGGTGGAGCCGGCGCCGATGGTGATGCGGCCCAGGATGGTGGCGCCGGCGTAGATCACCACGTCGTCCTCGACGATCGGGTGGCGCGGCACGCCCTTGATCAACGCGCCCTGCTCGTCGGCCGGGAAGCGCTTGGCGCCCAGCGTGACGTGCTGGTACAGGCGCACGCGCTGGCCGATGATGGCGGTTTCGCCGATCACCACGCCGGTGCCATGGTCGATGAAGAAGCTGGCGCCGATCCGCGCCGCCGGGTGGATATCGATTCCGGTCAGCGAATGGGCGATGTCGGACACCAGCCGCGCCAGGAAGGGCGAGCCAAGACTGTGCAGGCTGTGCGCCAGGCGGTAGTACAGGATGGCGATGGTGCCCGGATAGCACAGCATGATCTCGGCCACCGAGGTGGCCGCCGGGTCGCCGGAAAACGCCGCCTGCACGTCGGACACCAGCAGGCCGCGAATCTCCGGCAGGCCGGCCGCGAACTGGCGCGTGATGTCGTTGGCCTGGCGGGTCAGCGCCGCGTCGTCGGGAATCGCGTCCTCGGACGAGAACTGCAGCCCGCGCCGCACCTGCTCGGCCAGCCGGTTCAGCGTGGTGTTCAGGGTGTCGCCGACGAAGAAGTCGATGCTCTCGTCGGTCAGGTTGGGACGGCCGTAGTGGGTCGGGAACAGCGCCGCCTGCAGGCCGTTGACGATGGTGGTCAGCGCCTCGCGCGACGGCAGCTCGCGCACCCGCCCGTGATGGCGGATGTTGTGGGTGGCCTCGCGCGAGACGCGCAGTTGTTCGATCACACTGGCCAGATTCCAGTGCGTGGGCTTGACGGAGGTGCCGTCAAAGGTGTCTATGGTCATAATGTCTCTGATTCTGTAGGCCTGGGCGCA
The DNA here is from genome assembly GCF_013408245.1 of Duganella sp. 1224. Classification (GTDB taxonomy): domain Bacteria; phylum Pseudomonadota; class Gammaproteobacteria; order Burkholderiales; family Burkholderiaceae_D; genus Rugamonas. The sequence continues at coordinate 912,311 of NZ_JACBYS010000001.1, read as the reverse complement.
ATCGCCCACGCTGGAGCATAAATGCCCGCCGCGCGCGAACAAACGAAGGATTTCAGCCATTCTTATGCGGCCGGCGCATATCGCGTAAAATGCCGGGTCCACCGAACAATACGCTATTCATGAATATTTTGCTGACGCTGCTGTTGGCCGGCCTGTCCATGGTCGGGCCGCTGGCCATCGATACCTATCTGCCGTCCTTCCCGGCCATTACCCACGCGTTCGACGCCAGCCCGCTGGTGGTGCAGCAGACGCTGTCGATGTTCCTGTTCTGCTTTGCCTTCATGATGCTGTTCTACGGCACCCTGTCCGACTCCTTCGGCCGCCGCCCGGTGATCATCGTCTCGCTGGTGGCCTACATCGCGGCCTCGGTGGTGGCGGCGATGGCGCCGTCCATCGGCGTGCTGCTGGCCTGCCGCGTGGTGCAGGGCCTGGCCGCCGGCGCCGGCTCGGTGGTGGGCCGGGCGATTGTGCTGGACCGCTTCGACGGCGCGCAGGCGCAGAAGATCCTGTCGCATATCATGATGGTGTTTGGCCTGGCGCCGGCGATCGCGCCGGTGCTGGGCGGCTGGCTGCAGGTGAGCTACGGCTGGCGCTCGATCTTCTGGTTCCTCAGCGCCTTTGGCCTGCTGATGCTGGTGTCGGTGTTCCGCGCGCTGCCGGAAAGCCTGGCCGCCAAGGACCGCCAGCCGTTCCACCTCGGCGTGATCGCCAAAAACTACTGGAAGGTGCTGGCGCACCACCACTTCCTGCTGTTGGCGGTGGCGGTGGGCATGTGCTTCGCCGGCGTGGCGCTGTATATCGGCTCGGCCGCCTACTTCGTGATGAACATCCTGCACTTGCCGGAAACCGCGTTCGCGTGGATGTTCGTGCCGCTGATCAGTGGCATGGTGATCGGCTCGGCGCTGTCCGGCAAGTTCGCGCACAAGTTCTCGCGCAAGGGACAGGTGTGGCTGGGCTTTGCGGTGATGATCAGCGCCGGCGTGATCAACGTCGCCTACAACATGGCGTTTGTGGCGGCCGTGCCGTGGGCCGTGATGCCGCTGTTCATCTACTCGTTCGGCCTGGCGCTGGCGATGACGCCGTTGTCGCTGATCGCCATGGAGTACTTCCCCAACAACAGCGGGCTGGCGTCGTCGATGCAGTCGTTCATCCAGATGCTGCTGTTCGCGCTGGTGTCCGGCCTGGTGGCGCCGCTGCTGTTCGACAGCGCGCTGAACCTGGCCTGGGGCGTGCTGGCCAGCCTGGTGGTCAGCCTGATCGCCTGGCTGCTGGCGCAAACCGGCAAGCCAGTGATCCACCACTGATCATGGCCAGGGCGCCGGCGTCACGTCGATATATTGCGCCCCGCCCTGCTCCGGCTCCGGCTCGCGCTGCGCGGCCGAGCGGCCCGGCGCCTGGGCCGGATTACGCAGGCCGAGCATCTCCTTGCGCGACTCGACAAAGTCCGCGCTCGACAGCGGATGCTCCTTGTCGGGCCAGTTCTCCACCGCCCACGCCTGCAGTTGTTCGAAACGTTGCCAGAGTTCGCCGATAAAGCGGCGGCGTTCATCTTCGTTGTCCATACGGCCTCCTTGTGACGGCAGTCTGCACCGGCTGGCTTTGCGCGTCGGTACGCAAGATAACCCACTAGCATGTAAAATGGCGCATTCATCTGTCTTAAGCCAGAAACACCGCATGCGTCTCACCTCTTTTACCGACTACTCACTGCGCACGCTGCTGTACCTGGCGGCCAACCGGGATCGGCTGGTCACCATCCAGGACATCGCCGACCTGCACGTGATCTCCAAGAACCACCTGATGAAAGTGGTGTATCAGCTGGGCCTGGCCGGCCTGGTGGAGACGGTACGCGGCCGCAACGGCGGCCTGCGCCTCGGCAGGGAGCCGAAGGACATCAACATCGGCGCGCTGGTGCGCTCGACCGAAACCGATTTTTTCATGGCCGAGTGCTTCGACCGCGCCAACGACACCTGCCCGCTGACGCCCGACTGCAAACTCAAACACACGCTCAACGCCGCCACCCAGGCCTTCCTCCACGTGCTCGACCAGCAGACGCTGGCCGACATGCTGCCAGCCGATCCCGCCCATACGCACAGCAAGCCGGTGAAGATCATGCGCAATTCCGTCAAAAAATAGTTGCCCGATGCGGTGGGCCGGTGTGGCATCGTCCTACCGGATCTGACAGCATCATCCTACAGGGGCGCGCCCCGCAGGCGCGCATGATGGTGGTTTCCGGCGGCGAGTTGCCGGTCCATCGGCGACAACTGAACAGGAGGCACCATGCTGGCAATGAACTATCGCGGTCCTTACCGCATCCGCGCGGCACAAAAACCCGATCCGGAGATCGAACATCCGGGCGACGCCATCGTGCGCGTGACCCGCGCCTGCATCTGCGGCTCGGACCTGCACCTGTACCACGGCCTGGTGCCGGACACGCGGGTCGGCTCCACCTTCGGCCATGAATTCGTCGGCGAGGTGGTCGACATCGGCAGCGACGTGCGCAAGCTGAAGGTCGGCGACCGGGTGCTGGTGCCGTTCAATATCTTTTGCGGCGACTGCTATTTCTGCGACCGCGAACTGTACAGCAATTGCCACAACGTCAATCCGGAAGCCACCGCCGTCGGCGGCATCTACGGCTATTCGCACACCACCGGCGGCTATGACGGCGGCCAGGCCGAACTGGTGCGCGTGCCGATGGCCGACGTCGGCCCGATGGTGATCCCGGACGACATCGACCAGGACGACGCCGTGCTGCTGACCGACGCCCTGCCCACCGGCTACCAGGCGGCCGAGATGGGCGACATCAGCGCCGGCGACACGGTGGTGGTGTTCGGCGCCGGTCCGGTCGGCATCTTCGCCGCCAAGTCGGCGTGGCTGATGGGGGCCGGGCGGGTGATCGTGGTCGACCACGTCGACTACCGGCTCGACTTCGTGCGCCGTTACGCCCACTGCGAGGTGGTCAACTTCAAGGACGTCGACGACATGGCGCTGCACATCAAGAAAATGACCGACTGGCTCGGCGCCGACGTCTGCATCGACGCCGTCGGCTGCGAGGCGGCCGGCAGCGCCATGCAGTCGCTGACCGGGCGCTACACCATGATGCAGGCCGGCTCGGCCACGGTGCTGCACTGGGCGATCAACTCGGTGCGCAAGGGCGGCAACGTGTCCATCGTCGGCGTCTACGGCCCGACCTTCAACGCGGTGCCGATCGGTAACGCGCTCAACAAGGGGCTGACGCTGCGCATGAACCAGGCCAGCGTCAAGCGCCACCTGCCGCGCCTGCTGGAGCACATCCGCGCCGGCCACCTGAATCCCAAGGAAATTATCACCCACCGCGTGCCGCTGGCCGACGTGGCGGATGCCTACCAGATCTTTTCCGGCAAGCTGGACAACTGCATCAAAACGGTGCTGCTGCCATCCGGCGCAGCCAACTGAGGAGAGCGCCATGCCACAAGAATCCCTTCCTTCCGCGGTCGCCGACGGCCACGACCCGCTGGCGCCGCTGCGGCGCGACGACATCCCCGGCTGGGGCAGCGACCTCGACCGCGCCATGCGGCCGGCCGTGCCGATGGAACGCATGCCGCCCCGGCTCGACCGGCCCGACCATCCGCCGGCGCAGCAGCACAGTCACGTCGAGGTGCTGGTGTCGCCCGAGCGGCCTGGCATCACGCCGGTGTTTGGCACCACGGCGCCGCCGCGCGGGCTGAGCGGCATGCTGCGCCGCGCCGCCTTCCGCCAGACGGAAAACGATGTCCGGCACTGGCTGCTGTTGCTGCTGGCCGACCGGGTTGACGCGGTGGAAGGCATCGGCGACGACCTGCGCCAGGGCCACATCCCCAACGTGTTCAGCGAAGTCGGCCTGCCGGCCGTCTGGCGCCATGATCCGCGCCGCGTGATCCGCAAGGCCGCCATCGGTGCAGCGGTCCTCGGCGTCGGCTACTGGCTGCTACGACGCCGCAAGTAATCTCGCGGGATATTGTCCACAGCGCGGAGAGTTGTCAAAGACATCATGATCGGTTAGTATTTTTTCATCAAACCGATGGAGATGACGATGACAGTGAAACCGATGCTCGCCGTAGCCGCGGCCCTGCTCCTGCCGGCGGTTGCTTACGCCCAGCAACAAGACCAGGCCATCAGTGCCGCGCAAGCGGAACAGCCGCAATCCATGGATAGCGTCACCGTGTCCGCGCGACGCTTCCACATGGAGCCGCAGGACTTCAGCCCCTTCGAATACGAATACGTGCTGAACAACGGCACCGTCGTCCGTTTCAGCCGCCGCGTTGGCCGCTTTTACATTGGCGGCCGCGGCACGCCGACGGTGGAGATCTTTCCGATCAGTCCGATGGAGTTCGTGAGCAAGAGCGGCGCCCATCTGGTGTTCACGGAAGGCGGCGATGCGCTGGATATAGACCATTACGAAACGCTGGCGACGGCGTTTTACCCGCCGCACGCGCCCCAAAGACGCCGCTAGCGTCACGCTACCGAACGTGCTCATGACCGCATGCCCGACGGCAAACGGCCGCCGGCACCCATGTTGATGATGCCGCGCTGCATAGCCAGCAGCACGGCGTGGGTGCGGTCCTTGGCTTGCATTTTGGCCATCGCATTCTTCATGTGGGTCTTGATCGTGCCTTCCGACAGCCCCAGCCGGTCGCCGATCTTCTGGTTGGTGTTGCCCACCGCCGCCAGCCGCAACACTTCAATTTCCCGCTGGCTCAGCTTTTCCATGTACATCGTCTCAGCCAGCGCGCAGGCCACCGCCGGCAGGATGCGGCGACGCCCGCTGTGCACGCTGAGGATGGTTTCCTCCAGTTCGTGCCGTACCGCGCTTTTCAACATATAGCCCAGCGCCCCGGCGCGGATCGCCCGCGAGGCGTGAAAATCGCCCTCGCACGTGGTCAGCACGATCACCCGCGCGCCTGGCGCTTCCCGCCGGATCGCGGCGATCACCTCGCTGCCGTGCTGGTCCGGTAGTTGCAAATCCATCAAGGTGATGTCGGGCCGCAGGCGCCGGTGCAGTTCGATGCCCTCGGCGCCGGTGCCGGCCTGGCCGACCAGGCGCACGTCGGGCATGGCGTCCAGCGCGATGGCCACGCCTTCGCGGAAGATGGGATGCGCATCCACCGTCAGCACCGTGATCGGAGCGGCAGCCATGGCGCTGACTTGGGGCGACGAGTAGCGCTGCCCGCGCGCCACCGTGTCGACCGCCGCGACGATGTCTTGCCCGCCGGCGGACAGCAACAGATAACCTCGCACGCCACAGTCGAAGGCGGCGCGCACGTCGCCTTCGCGGTCGAGCGAGGTCATGACGATGATGGCAGCGGGATGCAACTCCCTCGCCAGCGCAACGCCGGTCGCGTAGTCGGCGATGACGATGCCCGCCACATGGGCGGCATGCGGCTGGGACGTGTGCGTCGTCACGGCGCTGTCGGCGAGGGCGGCATGCAGCCTGGACGCGATGGCATGATCCGGATGCATGATATGGACGGTGGCAGGATTCGTTCTCATGATGCTCTCCTCAAACAAACGTAATGTGTATTTCATGTAGTGAGTACTCCATGAATCAACGTTAGCATAATCATTTTCATAGTTCAAGCGCCGTGGCGTACTCGGCAAGGCTGGACAGGCCCCTCACTGAAAGGCACGACACCTCATAACTATCTGTTTTAATTGAGTAAATTCTTACTTATTGTGAAAATTTCCGGCGCCGTGTATCATCCCGAAATACATGTAGCGTTCCCTTCATGAATTCAACTTTTGGCGGACTCGCCACAGGATCAAACATGGCCCGGACATCGGCAAAAAGCGCAGTACGCGGCACAGGTGTGCGCGAGGCGGCGGCGCAGGAAACCCGGGGTAACATTCTTCGGGCGGCAACCAAGGTTTTCGCGCGCTACGGCTACGACGGCGGTAGCGTGGACAAGATCTCGCGTCTGGCGAAATCCCACGACCGCATGATTTATTACTACTACGGCAGCAAGGAAGGCTTGTTCGTGGCGGTCCTCGAAGACCTCTACCGGCGCATGGACGAGACAGAGAGCAAGGTCGCCCCGGATCCGTCCCAACCGATCGAAGCGTTGAAGGCCATCATCCGCTTCAAACTGCATTATTATTGGGATAACCCTGATTTTCTGGCGCTGCTGAACTCGGAGAACCTGCATCGGGGCAAGCACCTGTCCAAGCTGGAACGCAAGGGCGAATATTCGGCGCTCGCATTGGAAAATTTTGCCAATATCCTGACGAGCGGCGCCGAGCAAGGCCTGTTCCGCAAGGACCTGGGCGCGCGCGATGCCTTCCTGCTGGTAGCCTCGGCCGCGTATTTTTATGCGTCCAATCGCTACACGCTGTCCGCGTTTCTCGGCGAGGACCTGAGTGCCGAGGAATCGCTGCGCCATTGGGAAACATTTGTGATCGAAAGCGTCTTGCGCGTCGTGCGGGCGGAGCCGCCCGCCGGCGATTAAGCACTGTACTTGTTACGATGAACTATCTTCGTGCCCGCACCATTGAGGAAGTGTTGCACCGGCTCTCAGCACAGCCGCAAGCCCGTATTGTCTGCGGCGCCACCGATCTGTTCGCCGATCCGGCGCTCGCGCCAGGCAAGGTGGAATGGGTGGACATCAGCCGCGTCGAGGCATTGCGCGCCATCGCGCGCCGTGACGGCATGGTCCGCATCGGCGCGGCGGCGACCTGGGACCAGATCGCGGCGACCGCCTGGCTGCCTGCCGCGCTAAGGCAAGCGGCCGAGTCCGTCGGCTCGCGGCAGATCCGCGTGCAAGGCAGCATCGGCGGCAACCTGTGCCATGCCTCGCCGGTGGCCGACGGCGTGCCGCCCCTGCTGGCGCTCGACGCGCAGGTCGAGCTGGCGAGTGAGCGCGGTGTGCGACGATTGCCGCTGGCCGAGTTTCTGCTGGGCCGCCGTCGCACCGCGCTGCGGGCGGACGAGTTGCTGCTTGCCGTCTGCTTCCCGGTTGCGCATGAGCGGGAGCGCACGGCGTTTGTCAAATACGCCAACCGCGACGGCATGGCGATCGCGGTCGTGTCGGCCGCCGTGCGCGTGGCGATGTCGAGCGATGGCCACATCGAGAAGCTTGCGGTCAGCGTTGGCGGCGTGTCGGAAGTGCCGCTGCGGTTGCGCGCGCTGGAAACCGCGCTGGAAGGCCGGCACCGGTCGGCGCTGGCCCCTGCAACCAGGGAGCTTGTGACATGGAGTCCAATCGACGACTGTCGGGCTTCGGCTGCGCATCGTCTGCATGTCGCGCCGCTGGCGATCGAGCGGGCGTTCAACGACTGTATCAAGGAGAGCGGTCATGGCGGATTATCAGCCTGAAGAAAGTACACCACTGGCACCAGAAACGGCGCCTGCCACGGACTGGTTCCAGCTCAATGGCGAGCGGGTACCGCTGCCGGCCGACCGCTCGACGCGCCTGCTCGATTATTTGCGCGTCGGCCTGCGCCAGTTCGGCACCAAGGACGGCTGCGGCCAAGGCGATTGCGGCAATTGCACCGTGATTGTCGATGGCGAGGCGCGCTACGCCTGCCTGCTTCCCGTCGCCCAGGTCGCGGGACAACGCGTGGTCACGGTCGAAGGCCTGGCCAGCGGCACACAATGCGGACAGCGGCTGCAGCAGGCATTCCTCGCGCATCAGGCGGTGCAATGCGGATTCTGCACGCCGGCCATGCTCACCGCCGCCGCCGCGGCGATTGATGCGGGCCGCGTCTGCGACCGCGCCAGCGCGCGCGACGCCATCGATGGTGTGCTCTGCCGCTGCACCGGCTACCAGAAGATCGTCGATGCCGTCGCCGAGGTGGGCACCGGCAGCGCCGCGCGTTCGCGCACGGACCCGCCGGCCGCGGGCCCATCGGTCGGCGTGCCGCTGACACGCCTGGATGGCCGTGAAAAAGTCGATGGCAGCCAGCGTTTCGGCGCTGACGATTACCCTGCTGACAGCCTGCTGATACGCGCCATCCGCTGCCCGCATCATCGCGCCCGCTTCGCGTTCGGCGACCTTTCGGCCTACCTCAGTGCGCATCCCGGCGTACATCGGGTCCTGACGCATGCCGACGTGCCGGGTATCAACGCGCACGGCGTGGTCACCATCCACGCCGATCAGCCGGTGCTGGCGGAGTCGGAGACGCGGCACTACCTGGAGGCGGTCGCCATCGTGGTCGGGGAACGGGAGGCGATCAACGCGCTCGACCTGGCGGATTTCCCAGTGACGTGGCAACCGTTGTCCCCTGCCCTCTCGCTGGACGACGCCACGCGCGACAGCAGCCCGCAACTTCACGCCAACCGCCCCGGCAATCTGCTGATCGAGGGCCTGGTGAGCCGCGGCGACGCGCAGGCCGTCCTGCGCGACGCGCCCCACGTGGTCAGCGCCACCTTCGATTCCAGTTTCGTCGAACATGCTTACCTTGAGCCGGAGGCCGGCTGGGCACAGCGCAACGGCGACACGATCGAGATACACACCTGCACGCAGGCGCCCTATCCACATCGCGCCGACCTCGCGCGCATTCTTGCCGTGGCGCCGGAACAGGTACGGATCGTGGCGACCGCCGTGGGCGGCGGCTTCGGCGGCAAGCTCGACCTGACGGTCCAGCCGCTGCTCGCCATCGCCGCCTGGCACCTTGACCGGCCGGTGACCATGACGCTGACGCGCGAGGAATCGATGGCCACATCGACCAAGCGCCATCCGGGCCACATGGTGTCCAGCATGGCCGCCAACGCCGATGGCCGCCTGTGCGCGGTGGCGTTCGAGGGCGACTTCAATACTGGCGCCTATGCCTCGTGGGGCACGGCCGTGGCCAATCGGGTGCCGGTGCATGCCGGCGGTCCCTACGTCATTCCGCATTACCATGCGCACACGCGCGCCATCCACACGCACGTGACGCCCGCCGGCGCCTTCCGTGGCTTTGGCGTGCCGCAGACCACGATGTCGCAGGAACAGCTCATCGACGAGCTGGCGCTCAAGGTGGGCATCGATCCGCTGGAATTTCGTCTGCTGAACGCCATGCGCCCCGGCGACTCGCTGCCGACCGGGCAGGTTCTCAACGACAGCGTCGGCATCGTGGCCTGCCTGGAGGCGTTACGGCCGGCATGGCGCGAGGCGCAGGCGCGCGTGGCGGCAAGCAACGAGGCCGCGCCGCGCCACGTGCGCCACGGCGTCGGCCTGGCGGCGTTCTTCTATGGCTGCGGGAATACGGCATTGCCCAATCCTTCGACCATACGCTTCGGCATCCGTGCCGACGGCAGCATCGTTCTGCACCAGGGTGCGGTGGATTCGGGGCAAGGATCCAATACGGTCATTCCCCAGATTGCGGCCGACGCCCTGGGCGTGCCGGTCGACAGCCTGCACTTTATTGGCCCGGACACGTCCGTGACGCCGGATTGCGGCCGGACGTCGGCGTCGCGCCAGACTTTCGTGACCGGCCGCGCCGCCATGCTTGCCGGAACGACGCTGCGCCGCCGTCTGCTGGCCGTTGCCGGCGCCGCCAGCGACGCCCGGATCACCACCGGCGCACACGGCATCGCGATTGATGGCCGCGCCGTGGATCTGCGGGAATTGCCGGTCGATTCCAACGGCTACGTGCTGGCGGCCGAGGAAAGCTTCGATCCGCCCGTCACGCCGCTCACGGCGACCGGCCAAGGCAGCCCTTATGCCACCTATGCATTCGGCGCCCAGATGGCGGAAGTCACGGTCGATTGCCAGACCGGGCGGGTGCGCGTGGTGAAGGTCGTCGCGGCGCACGACGTCGGCAAAATGGTCAATCCCACGCTGCTGGAAGGACAAGTGGAAGGCGCGGTGGCACAAGGCGTCGGGCTGGCGCTGATGGAGAAATACCATCCGGGCCGCCACAACAATCTCCGCGACTATCTGATTCCCACCGTGCACGACGTGCCGGAGGTGCGGTCGATTTTCATCGAAGCGCCGACGGACCTGGGGCCCTATGGCGCCAAGGGCATCGGCGAACCCGCGCTGGTGCCGACCGCCGCCGCCATCCTCAACGCGATTCAGCATGCGATCGGCGTGCGCATCCGCGAGGCGCCCGCCTCGCCGGAGGTGGTGCTCCGCGCACTGGCGGGCAAGACCTGACGCCATGACCCCGCGCGACGACAAGCAAACTTTAACCCAAGGCGTGTCTGGCCCCTCCTGGTACGCGCAACTGCGGCCGGAGGGGAAACGGGCGTATATCGCCGCATTCGGCGGCTGGGTGGCCGATGCGTTTGACTTCATGGTGTTCAGCTTCGTCCTGGCGACGTTGCTGGAACTGTGGCACCTGGATCGCGGCCAGGCGGGCTTGCTCGGCACGGTGACGCTGCTCTGTTCCTCGCTGGGCGGATGGATCGCCGGCGTGCTGGCGGATCGGTACGGGCGCGTGAAAGTCTTGCAGGGCACGATCCTGTGGTTCTCGTTCAGCACACTCGCGATCGGCTTCGCGCAGAATTTCGAGCAGGTCTTCGTTCTGCGCGCCTTGCAAGGACTGGGTTTTGGTGGCGAGTGGGCGGTGGGCGCGGTGCTGGTGGGCGAAATCGTCGCGCCGGCGCATCGGGGCAAGGCCGTCGGGCTGGTGCAAAGCGGGTGGGCGATTGGCTGGGGATGCGCGGCCATCTTCTACAGCGTCGCGTTTTCCCTTCTGCCCGAGGCGCTGGCCTGGCGCAGCCTGTTCTGGATCAGCATCTTGCCCGCCTTTCTGGTGTTGTACATCCGCCGGTATGTGCCGGAGCCGGAGGTCTTCATCCAAGCGCATGCGGTCGGCAAGCAGGATGCCAAACGGCCGTCGCTCTGGGCGATTTTTTCCCCGCCCTTGTTGCGCAGAACCGTGCTCGCGTCGCTGCTGTGCACCGGCATCCAGGGCGGCTACTATGCGATGTTCACCTGGCTGCCAACGGTGCTCAAGCTCGAACGCCATCTGTCCGTGCTCAACACGGGCGCCTACCTGCTCGTGATCATCGTGGGATCGTTCTGCGGCTACCTGGTGGGCGCTTTCCTTGCCGACTATCTGGGACGGCGGCTCAACTTCATGCTGTTTGCGCTGCTGTCACTGGTTTCTGTCTGCCTGTATCTGAATCTGCCACTGTCCAACAGCCAGATGCTCTGGCTCGGATTTCCGCTCGGCTTCGCGTCGTGCGGCATCTTCAGCGGAGTCGGCGCGTACCTGACCGAGCTGTACCCATCGGAACTGCGCGCGACCGGGCAAAGCTTTACCTATAACTTTGGGCGCGGCATCGGCGCGCTGTTTCCCGCCCTTGTCGGCGTACTTAGTCATGTAGTCGGTATGTCGGCCGGCATCGCGATCTTTTCGGGCACGGCATATGCGGTCGTATTTTTGACGGTGCTGCTGCTGCCAGAGACCAAAGGCGCCAGGCTTTGACATGGTTGCGCGCCGGCGCAGCGCCGTGCGTGCAAGCACCGGCTGGCCGCTTCCGACTGCGAGCGAAAGACTAGGCCGCGTCCTGCCGCAGTTGCGGCAGCGAGGCCATCAGATCGGCGAAGCGCTGCCCCTGGATCATGACGTGCTCGCGCAGCAGCTGGGCGGCGCGGTCGCCGTCGCCGTCGAGGATGGCCTGGACCACGCCGTCGTGCTCGTTATACGAATTGGCCACGCGGTTGCGCACGCGCAGCTGCAGCCGGCGGTAAGGACGCAGGCGGCGGTATAGCGCACGCGTCTGCTCGATCAGGAACTGGTTGTGGCTGCCGGCGTAGATCGCCTCATGGAAGCGTTCGTTCTTGTAATAGTAGGTGTCCGGCTCCTGCGCCTCGACCGCCTCCTGGCATGCCTGGTGCGCCGCCAGCAGCGCCTGCTGCTCCTCCGGCGTCATGCGGCGCGCGGCAAGGCGGCCGCAGGTCGCCTCCAGTTCCGACATCACCTCAAACATCTCCACCAACTGCTGCGGCCCCAGTTCGGCCACGATGGCGCCGCGCCGCGGGCGGATCACCACCAATCCCATCGACGCCAGCTGGATCAGCGTCTCGCGGATTGGCGTGCGCGACACGCCAAAGCGCGTGGCCAGTTCGGTCTCGTCCAGATGCTGGCCGGGCTTGAGCTCGGCGACGGCGATCATCTCTTCTATCTGTTCACGAAGGGTGGCGGAATGCGTAGTCATGAAGCGCATTATATCGCTTGACTCTGTATTCGCAAGTGCTATTCTTGTATACATAAAAAACTCGATTGCATATCGAATGCGATAACGATAATATTTCCGTACATCAACCCTTGGAGGACGTATGACTGTTACCACCCGCAGGTCCGCGATGGCATCCCTTGCAGCACTGGCAGCCAGCCCCTTGTTGTTGCAACCCGCCTGGGCCCAGACCGCGCTCAAGCTGTCCCACCAGTTCCCCGGCGGCACCATCGACGCCGGCGATTTCCGCGACCGCCTGGCCCGCATGTTTGCCGCCGAAGTGGAAAAACGCTCCAAGGGCGCGCTCAAGTTCGCCATCTATCCCGGCTCGTCGCTGATGAAGACCAACGCCCAGTTCGCGGCCATGCGCAAGGGCGCGCTGGACCTGTCGCTGGTGCCGCTGTCCTACGCCGGCGGCGAGGTGCCGGAAGTGAATATCGGCCTGATGCCGGGCCTGGTCACCTCCTACGAGCAGGCCTACGGCTGGAAGAATGCGGAAGTCGGCAAGGAGCTGGCGCGCATCCTGTACGACAAGGGCATCGTCATGGTCAGCTGGATCTGGCAGGGCGGCGGCATGGCCTCGCGCGCCAAGCCGGTGGTGGAGCCGGACGACGCCAAGGGCATGAAGATCCGCGGCGGCTCGCGCGAGATGGACCTGATGCTGAAGGCGGCCGGCGCCGCCGTGGTCACGCTGCCGTCCAACGAAATCTACGCGGCCATGCAGACCGGCGCCATGGAGGCGGCGCTGACCTCCTCCACCTCGCTGATCTCGTTCCGCCTGGAGGAGGTATCCAAAGGGCTGACCACCGCGCGCGCCGGCTCCTACTGGTTCATGCTGGAACCGCTGATGATGTCGCGCGCCGTGTTCGACAAGCTGCCGAAGGACCAGCAGCAACTGATCCTCACCGTGGGCGCCGAGCTGGAAGCGTTCGCGCTCAAGTCGTCGAAGGAGGACGACCAGCAAGTGGCCGCCGTGTACCAGAAAGTGGGCGCCAAGGTGGTCGACATGAATCCGGCCGCGCTGAAGAAATGGCAGACCATCGCCCGCGCCACCGCATGGAAGGACTACAGCGAGAAGAACGCCAGCTGTGCCAACCTGCTCAAACTGGCGGAGAAGACGCTGTGAGCCACGGCGTAGACATCGCGCCACCGCGCGGCCCCGCGCCGCCGGACAACGCCGTCATCGCGGCGCTGACGGCGGCGCTGGACAAGGTCAATCGCGGGCTGATGGTGCTGTCCATGTTCGCGCTGGTGCTGACGGCGCTGGTGCTGACCTACTCGGTGGTGTCGCGCTACTTCTTCCAGGCGCCTACCGACTGGCAGGATGAGGCTTCGGTATTCATGCTGGTGGGCGTGACCTTCTTCACCACCGCCTTCGTCCAGCACCATCGCGGCCATATCGGCATCGAGGCGGTGGCCGGCCTGCTGCCGCGCCGCGTGAACGCGGTGCGGCTGTTCATCGTCGATCTGGCCTCGCTGCTGTTCGTCGCCTTCTTCACGTGGAAATCGTGGCTGCTGTTCCATGAGGCCTGGGTCGATGGCCAGACCACCTCGTCGACCTTTGCGCCGCCGCTGTGGATCCCCTACTCCATGATGGCCGCCGGCATGACGCTGCTGTCGCTGCAGCTGCTGCTGCAAACCCTGGCCCGCCTCACCAACAAACCGGAGCGTGCAGCATGAGTGAACTGACCCTGGGCGCGCTGTACGGCGCCGTCACGCTGGTGGTGATGTTCTCCGGGATGCCGATCGCGTTCGCGCTGGGCATCGTGGCCACCGGCTTTATGTACTTCTTCATGCCGGCATCGTCGCTGGACACCATCACCCAGAACGTGTACGAAGAAATGGCGTCGATCACGCTGCTGTCGATTCCCCTGTTCATCCTGAAGGGGGCGGCCATCGGCAAATCACCCGCCGGCCGCGACCTGTACTCGGCCATCCACACGTGGATGCACAAGATCCCCGGTGGCCTCGGCATCGCCAACGTGTTTGCCTGCGCGCTGTTCGCGGCCATGGCCGGCTCCTCGCCGGCCACCTGCTCGGCGATTGGCTCAGCCGGCATTCCGGAGATGCGCAAGCGCGGCTACTCGCCGGGCTTCGCTGCCGGCATCATCGCCGCCGGTGGCACGCTGGGCATCCTGCTGCCGCCGTCGATCACCATGATCCTGTACGCGGTGGCAGCAGAGCAGTCGCTGGGCCGCCTGTTCCTGGCCGGGATCGGCCCCGGCATCCTGCTGGTGGTGCTGTTCGCCGGCTACGCCGTCTACCGCGCGCGCAAGGAGTACCGCATGGCGCTGGACGCCTACCAGAAGGGAGGCGAGAAGTCCGCCTATCTGGAGGATGAGCACTTTACCCTCAAAGAGAAGGTCGAAATGCTGCCGCGCGTGCTACCCTTCATCGTGCTGCTGATCGGCGTGATGGTGGCGCTGTATGGCGGCTTTGCCACGCCGTCCGAAACCGCCGGCCTGGGCGCGCTGCTGGCGCTGGCCCTGCTGGCCTGCATCTACGGCGTATGGAAGCCGAAAGACCTGTCGCCTATCCTCGGCTCGTCGATCAAGGAATCGACCATGCTGTTGCTGATCATCGGCATGTCGCTGCTGTATTCCTACGTGATGAGCTACCTGCACATCAGCCAGTCGGCTGCAGCGTGGGTGGTCAGCCTGCACCTGTCCAAGTGGGTGCTGCTGGCGGTGATCCTGTTCATGGTGATCGTGTTCGGCTTCTTCTTGCCGCCGGTGTCGATCATCCTGATGACGGCGCCGATCATCCTGCCGCCATTGCGCGAAGCCGGCTTTGACCTGATCTGGTTCGGCATCGTGATGACGGTGGTGATGGAGATGGGCCTGATCCACCCGCCGGTGGGCCTGAATATTTTCGTTATCAAGAACATCGCGCCGGACATTCCGTTGAAGGATGTGATCTGGGGCGTGTTCCCCTTCCTGTTGCTGATGGTGCTGGCGGTGCTGCTGCTGTGCGTCTTCCCATCGATTGCAACCGGCCTGCCTGACATGATTATGGGAGCAAAATAAAATGTCCTGGAACACCTTGCAGCAAAATCGCGATGCGCGATTGCAGCGCGCCCGCGCGGCGCTGGGCAATGCGTTGGATGGCAAAAGCCTGCCGCCGGCGCGCATCGCCGATCTGCTGCATGCGGTTGTCGAATGCGGCGACCGCGTGTGCCTCGAAGGGAACAACCAGAAGCAGGCCGACTTCCTCGGCCATGCGCTGGCCAACCTGAATCCGGAGCGCGTCAACCATCTGCACATGCTGCAGTCGGTGCTGGCGCTGCCGGAGCACCTGGACGTCTTCGAGCGCGGCGTCGCTTCGCGGCTGGACTTTTCGTTCTCCGGCCCGCAGGCGGCGCGGGTGGCGCGGCTGGCTTCCGCCGGCAAGCTGAATATCGGCGCCATCCACACCTACCTGGAGCTGTTCAGCCGCTACTTCGTCGACTTGCCGCCGCGCGTATGCCTGATCGCGGCCGAAGCGGCAGACCGGGACGGCAATCTGTACACCGGCCCGAATACCGAGGACACGCCGGCCATCGTCGAGGCGACGGCGTTCAAACAGGGCATCGTCATCGTCCAGGTGAACAAGCTGGTGGACAAGGTGCCGCGCGTCGACGTGCCGGGCGACTGGGTGGACTTCGTGGTGCAGTCGCCGCGCCCCTACTACATCGAGCCGCTGTTCACGCGCGACCCGGCGCAGATTTCGGAAATCCAGGTGCTGATGGCGATGATGGCCATCAAGGGCATTTACGCCGAGTACGAAGTGCAGCGGCTGAATCACGGCATCGGCTTCGACACCGCCGCCATCGAATTGCTGCTGCCGACCTACGCGGAGTCGCTCGGCCTGCGCGGCAAGATCGGCATGCACTGGGCGCTGAATCCGCACCCGGCGCTGATTCCGGCGATCGAGGCGGGCTTTGTGACATCGATCCATTCGTTCGGCTCGGAGCTGGGCATGGAGGACTATATCCACGCGCGTCCCGACGTGTTTGCGATCGGCCCGGACGGCAGCATGCGTAGCAACCGCGCCATGTGCCAGGCCGCCGGCCACTATGCCTGCGACATGTTCATCGGCTCGACGCTGCAGATCGATTTGCAGGGCAATTCATCCACCGCAACCGCCGGCCGCATCTCCGGCTTTGGCGGCGCGTCGAACATGGGTGCGGACGCGCGCGGACGCCGTCACGCCAGCCCGGCGTGGCTCAAGGCCGGCGAACAGGCGCGTGCCGGCCGCAACACCATCCCGCGCGGCCAGAAGCTGGTGGTGCAGATGGTGGAAACCTTCCGCGAGCATATGCAGCCGGCCTTCGTCGAAAAGCTGGACGCGTGGACGCTGATGGAACAGGCCAAGATGGCCATTCCGCCGGTGATGATCTACGGCGACGACGTGACCCACATCCTGACCGAGGAAGGCATCGCCAACCTGCTGCTGTGCCGTACCGACGAGGAGCGCGAGCAGGCGATACGCGGCGTGGCCGGCTACACGCCGGTGGGTCTGGGCCGCGACAAGCGCATGGTGGAGAACCTGCGCGACCGCGGCATCATCACCCGCGCCGAGGACCTGGGCATCGACAAGCGCCTGGCCACGCGCGACCTGCTGGCCGCGCGCAACATGAAAGACCTGGTGCGCGCATCGGGCGGTTTGTACAACCCGCCCAAGCGTTTCCGCAACTGGTAAAGGAGCACACCGATGGAAACCCTGAACTACCGTTTTGAACAAGGCACCCGCCGCCTGACCGCACGCCCCGAAGTGGTGGGCGTGGTCGGCTCGGGCAACCTGGAGGTGCTGATCGAGCCGGCGGCGCTGGACGGCGCCTGCAGCATCGAGATCACCACCGCCGCCGTCGGCTTCGGCCCGATCTGGGAGGCGGTGATGCGCGACTTCCACCAGCGCTGGCTGCTGGCCGACACCCGCATTTCCATCAACGACATGGGCGCCACGCCTGCCGTGGTCAGCCTGCGCATGGACCAGGCGGTGCAGACCATGCTGGGAGGTGCAGCATGAGCCGCCCTGTCAGCTACCAGGAAGCCACCGCGCGCGAGCGCTTGCAGCAGCTGTTCGACGCCGGCAGCTTCGCGGAATTTCTGCCGCCGTCCGAACGCATCACCAGCCCGCACCTGCCGCAGCTGAACGCGCCGGTGGCATTTGATGACGGCGTGGCGGTCGGCCGCGCGCTGCTGGGCGGCGTGCCGGTGTATGTGGGGGCACAGGAAGGCGCCTTCATGGGCGGCGCGGTCGGCGAGGTGCATGGCGCCAAGCTGGTGGGGCTGCTGCGCAAGGCGGTGGCGGACAAGGTGGCGGCCGTGGTGTTGCTGGTGGAATCGGGCGGCGTACGTCTGCACGAGGCCAATGCCGGCCTGATCGCCGTCTCGGAAGTGATGCGCGCCCTGCTGGACGCGCGCGACGCCGGGGTGGCGGTGATCGCGCTGGTGGGCGGCGCCAATGGCGCATTCGGCGGCATGGGCATCGTCACGCGTTGCGCCAATACCGTCATCATGTCGGAGGAAGGACGATTGGCGATGTCCGGCCCGGAGGTGATCGAAACGGCCAATGGCGTGGAGGAATTCGACTCGCGCGACCGCGCGCTGGTGTGGCGCACCACCGGCGGCAAGCACCGCTATCTGCTGGGCGATTGCCAGCGCATCGTGGGCGATGACGTGGCGGCGTTCCGCGCTGCGGCTCAGGAGGCGGTGGCGGCGCTGGCTGGCGGCGCCACCGGCTTGTCACTGGAGGCGCTGGAGGCCGAGCAGCAGTTGCTGGCCGCGCGACTGAACAATTATGGCGCCCTGCCCGATCCGGTCGATATCTGGAGCGCGATGCGGATGCCGGATGCGGCCAATATTCCGATGCTGGATGTGGACAGCTTTATCGCGGCGGCGGCATCGCACCGCCAGGGAGGTTGAGATGGATTGGAAAAAACTGGCGGCGGCGCTGTTCCCGGAGGGCCACGGCATCGTTGAACACAATGAGTTCCTGAGCGGCGAGGCGCAGGTGGATGGTCAGACCGTCGCGGTGATCGGCACCACCGGCCACACGCCGATCGGCATCGAGATCGCGCTGGCGCAGGCGCAGGCGATTCTGCGCACGGTGCGCGAGGCGCCGGGCCGGCCGATATTGATGCTGATCGATACGCAGGGCCAGCGCTTGCGCCACCGCGACGAGATGTTGGGCATTAACAGCTACATGGCGCACCTGGGCAAGTGCGTGGATCTGGCGCGGCGCAAGGGGCACAAGATCATCGGCCTGGTGTACGACCAGGCGCTGTCGGGCGGCTTTATTACCAGCGGCTTGATGGCGGATGCCTGCCACGCGCTGCCGGATGCCACCATCCGCGTCATGGGCTTGCCGGCGATGGCGCGCATTACCAAGGTGCCGGAGGAGCAGTTGACCGAGCTGGCCAAGAGCAATCCGGTGTTTGCGCCGGGGCCTGAAAATTATCTGCGCATGGGCGGGCTGGAGTCGATCTGGGACGGCGATCTGGCCGCGCATCTGAAGGCGGCGCTGGCGCAGCCGGTAACGGGCGATCAGCGCAGCGCGCTGGGTTTGCAGCGTGGCGGACGGCGGTTGGCGCAGCCGGTAATTGATGCTGTGGTGTCGGGCGGTCATGTCCATCGTGCCTGAACAACTTGAGCGGCATACGCTGGTATGGCTGACCGCTGCCGGTTGGCACGCCGCGATTGGCGCCGCGCGCAGTGAGCACAAGACAGCCCTGCAGCTATGGGAGAGCCAGGACTGGCCGCTGGTGGCGCGTCGGCTGGATGCGGACGCCAGCGACGATGAGGTCTGCCTTGGCCTGCCGCTGCCGCCGGACGATGCCGGCATCAAGGTGCGGATTGCGCTGCGCGCGCATATGGCTAATGTATGCAGGGTTGCGCCGGCCCTGCCTTTACGTGAGGCTGCGGCGGTGTGCGCTGGCGTGGCGGCGTTGCAGGACGATGCTGGCGGTTTGCCGTTGCGGGTGTTTGGGTCGGTGGCCATGCAGGCCTTGACCGGCCTGCGGTATGTAACGGCGAGGTCGGATGTGGATGTGCTGTTCGCACCATCCAGCCGGCGGCAGCTGGAAGATGGTGTGGCGCTGCTGGCGCGTCACGACGAGCGTCTGGCGCTGGATGGGGAGATCGTGTTCCCCGGCGGCGCGGCGGTGTCGTGGAAGGAGTGGCGGATGGCGATGGCGCATCCGGCCAAGGTGCTGGTGAAGGATTTGCGGTCGGTGCGGTTGGCCGACACGGCGTCGCTGCTGGCGACGCTGAAGGCGGCATGATGCGGGCGGTGGATCCGCGCCTCGTGGGCGTGCGCTTGATGGACGCAGGCTTGGTGGACGTGGGCCTGGTGAACGTGCGCTCGTCGGGCGGCGCCGCGGCGCGGCCTGCGGCGGCGGCGCGGATGCCGCGTCGGCTCGGGCATGGCGAGCAGGTCGCGTTCGCGCGGGAGGTGGCGCGGCTGGCGGTGCGCAGTTTGCATGCGGAGTTGTGTCTGTATCCGAAGCCGGGGCTGGTGTCACCGGTGGATAGCGGCAGCCACGAAGATATGGACGCGGAGACGTTCATGCGCAGCATGTTCGCGCTGCGCCACTATTTTAAGAAAATCTGTCTGGCAGGACTGGATGATGCACCGTTCGCGCGGCTGAAGGCATTGGGCATCGCTGCGGAGGCGGCGATGCTGCGGGCCACGCGCGGCGTCAACACGCATCGTGGCGCCATTTTCAGCCTTGGCATGCTGTGCGCCACCGCCGGCCGCGCCCGCGCGCAAGGCACGCCCCTCACGCCCGCCGCCCTTCGCGCCGCGATGCTGATCCGCTGGGGCGAAGAACTCGCCATGCACGCCGCCCCCGAGCGCCGCCCGGTCGCCGGCGCCGCCGATGCGGTGCCGGTCGGTCGCGCAGAGGGGGCGGACGGTGGCACGTCGGCGCCGGTCGGCTGCGCGGAGGGGGCGGACCGCGGCACGTTGGTGCCGGTCGGTCGCGCGGAGGGGACGGAAGGTGGCACGTTGGTGCCGGCGGGCGGTGGGGTGGCGGCGTTGAGTAATGGTTTGCGTGTTGCGGCGCGGTATGCGGTGAGCGGCGCGCGAGAAGAAGGAGCCTTGGGATTGCCGTCGGTGTTCGAGGTCGGCCTCCCTGCCCTGCTGGCCGCGCGGGCGCGCGGGGCGTCGATCACGGAGCAGCGCGTGGAGACGCTCTACACGCTGATGGCGCACGTCAGCGACAGCAATGTCTATCACCGCGCCGGCCCGCAAGGCGCGCAGATCGTGCGCGACCATGCCGGGCGTTTCCTGGCACTGGGCGGCACCCGCAACCCGAACTGGCACGCGGACGCCATCGCCAGCCACAAGGTATTCATGCTACACCGCCTGTCGCCCGGAGGCGCGGCGGATTTGCTGGCCGCCTGCTGCTTCGTCCAATCGCTGGCCGCGCTGGGGGCCAAATGAGCCGCGCGCGCCTGCTGCTGCTGTGCCCCGGCCAGGGCGATCAGCACGACGGCATGTTCGATCTGGCCCGCACCAACGCAACAGCCAGCGCACTGATCGACCACCTGCTCGCCGGACAGCCGTCTGGCAGCGACATCTTCGCCAACCGCATCGCCCAACCGCTCATCGTCACCGCCACGCTGGGCATGTGGGAAGCAGTACGCGACTTCGCGCCGCCGCCCGCGCTGGTGGCCGGCTACAGCATCGGCGAACTGTCCGCCTACGCCGTGGCCGGCGCCATCACGCCCGAACAAGCTGTCACGCTGGCGGCACAGCGCGCACAATGGATGGACGATTGCCAGCAAGCCAATCCCGGACAGGCACTGGTCAGCATCACCGGCCTGGTGCTGCCCCAAGCCACCACGCTGGCGGCGGCACATGGCTACCATATCAGCATCGAAACCGGCGACGATACCTGCATCACCGGCGGCCCGGCTGCTCAGGCGGACGCGCTGCTGCAAGCCATCGAAACAGCCGGCGCACGCGGCAAACGCCTCCCGGTGGCCGTGGCCTCGCACACGCCCTACATGCAAGGCGCCGTGGCGCCGCTGACCCAGGCGCTAAGGGCAACACCATTCCGGCCGCCGCAGACGCCGGTGCTGGCCGGCATCGACGCATCGGCCGTACACGACCACGCACGCGCGGTGGAAACGCTGTCGCGCCAGGTGGCGGAACCGATCCGCTGGCTGGCCTGCATGGACGCCGCCGCCGAAGCCGGCATCACCGTGGCGCTGGAACTCGGGCCCGGCGGCGCCCT
Source organism: Duganella sp. 1224 (assembly GCF_013408245.1). Classification (GTDB taxonomy): domain Bacteria; phylum Pseudomonadota; class Gammaproteobacteria; order Burkholderiales; family Burkholderiaceae_D; genus Rugamonas. Next base: position 890,970 of record NZ_JACBYS010000001.1, on the reverse strand, counting down.
GTCGCGCATGCTGCAACACCGTCATCCGCACATCGCCACCCGCTCGGTGGCCGACTTCCGCACGCTGGACGGCATCCGCAAATGGCTGGCGCGCGCGGCCGAGGACTGATCGACGGCCGCGATCAACGATCAGCGATCAGCGATTGTGCTGCGTCGCCCAGGCGAGAATGTTCTGCGCGTCCATGGCGCCCGGCTGGCGTGCCACCTCGCGCCCGCCCTTGAACAACGCCAGCGTCGGGATACTGCGAATCGCATAGCGCGCCGCCAGATCCTGCGCCTGCTCGGTATCCACCTTCACCACGCGGAACTGCGGCTCCAGCCGCTGCGTGGCCTGGGCGTAGAACGGCGCCATCGTGCGGCACGGGCCGCACCACGGCGCCCAGAAGTCCACCAGCACCGGAATATCGCTACGTTCGATATGTTTGAGGAAGCGCGCACTGCTCAGGTCCACCGGCTGGCCGGTAAACAGCGCCTTGGCGCATTTGCCGCACACCGGCTCGGCCGCCAGCTTGGCGGCAGGCACGCGGTTGACCGCATCGCAATGCGGACAGACTATATGCAGCGACTCGGGCTGCGCATTCGTGGATGGGTTCATGTGTCATCTCCTGCTACGAGCTGAGCATGATAATCCAACGACGAAAAAAATGCCGCGACCCGCGAAGAACGCGCGCGCGGCAAATAGGGCTGACGCTGTTATCGGTGGAGATCAGGTCTCTTTGCGAGCGCCAGTCTGCTTGCTGCTCTGGGCGGCAGCTTGGGCCGCGGTTTGGGCCTGTGTGGCCTGTCCTGGCAGATTGCCGCCATCACGGCCTTCGGCACCGCTATGGCCGTTTTGCGCGGCCCGGCCGTCGTTGCCGCGCGCCTGGCTGGCGCCGTCGGTGCGGAACGGATCGGTGAATTTATTCACCGCGTCCTGGTGATTGCGCAGGGTCTTTTCAGTTTCTTCCGACGTCACGCGCGCCACCTCGTCAGCCAGGGCCTTGGCGGTGCGGCTGGTTTCCTGCACATGCTCTTCGGCCACCTTGGACAGGTCCACATGCGTGTCGGCGGCGATGCGCGACAGGTGTTGCTGGTAGGCGCGCAGCTTCTCGGCGGCTGGCTGAGCGTGCGCGGCAGCCGCGGCCAGCGCCTCGGTCGGGCGATGGGCGGTGATGACCTGTTGGCCGGCCTGCGTGGTTTCTTCCAACAGGGTCTGCGCCAGTTGGATGTTCAGGTCGCTATATTGCTGAACGGTGTGGAAAAGGGACTTGGACATGTCGTTGAAGAACGACAATTGCGCCTCCAGATGGTTTTTGGCTGCAGGGGTAACGGTTTGGGAAAATGGGTACATAGATGCCTCGTTGAGTTGTTCAGCGCCGCGACATGCAGCGCGAACATCAAGGCTACGTTAGCCCGGTTTGCCACGTTTGATCTGGATCAAACGTGGCCTACTTCCGCCGCGATTGCGCCACCCAGCCGGCGCCCAGCAAAGCCACGGCCGCCAACAGGTAGCCGAGCACCGACGGCACGCTGGCGACACCGTTGAAACCGGCCACGTCCAGGGCGGGCACCGAACGCACCTGCGTCGTCACGTACATGCCGAACAGGAACAGCGCCAGGAACAGGCGCGCGGTCCGGCTCATGCCGCCCAGCACGATTGCTGCCGCCGACAGCGCCGCCACCCCGCTCAACAGGGCGGCCGCGCGCAGCGGCGCCGTGGCCGTCCAGCGCAGCAGCACCGGCGCGGTAAACACCAGCGCCAGCAGCACGGCGGCCAGCCATTGCGCGACATAGGCGCGCAGCCGCCCGCCCGGCGCCGCCGCGTTCAAGGCGTCGACGTCGTGCTGGATGTCGCGCACGCTGATTTCGCTGGCTAGAATGCCCCAGGTGGTGACTGCGCCGATCAGCACCGCGCCCAGTTGCGCGCTGCCGGCCACGCAGCCGAGCACCAGCCACACCAGCGCCACCGCCAGCGCTGCCGGATTGGTGGCCAGCAACAGCGCCAGCAGGGCCAGCGCGTGGCCGACAAGGCCGGGCACGCGGGCCGCCAGCGCCAGCAGCGGCCGCGCCAGCCGCGCGCACGGACGCAACCAGCCATTCAACAGCGCCAGCGGCGACCAGTCGCGCCGGCCGGCGCGGGCCTTCACGCGGTCCGGCGAAAAACGATGAAACAGCAGCAGCGCCGGCAGCAGCGGAACCAACGCCAGCGCGGCGCTGCCGGCGCGGGTCCAGGCGGTTTGCGCGCTCCACAGATGGTCCGGCAGCGTGACCGCGGCCATGGCCGGATTGAAGGTGCCGCCGCCGATGATCAGGCCCTTGGAGGGCAGCACCTGCTGCACCGCGCCGATAATCGCGCCAATGCCGGAAAAGTCCAGCAACAGCAAGGCGCTCCAGCCAGTGTGGCCGATGGTGGCGGCCGCGCCCACGCTCAGTTGCGCGATCCACACCAGGAAATACAGCACGTCGCCGCCCTTGCCCATCAGCGGCGGCCAGGCGTCGAACAGCAGCACCGCGCTGGCCGTGAAGAACACCAGCGGCAGCAGCACCAGCGCGTAGGTCTGCAGGTAGATCCCGATCTGAATCGGCCCTTCGCCGCGCAGCAGATGCAGCACCAGCATGGTCGCCAGGAAGATCAGCAGCAACCCGCACAGATAGGCGACGTTGCCCAGCCAGCGGCCCAGCAGAAACACGCCAGAGCCGAGCGGCGTGGCGGCCAGCACGGCGCCAATGCCGCTGCGGACATCCTCCCCCATGCGGCCGCGCGCCAGATAGAAGCCGGCCAGGCCGAAAAACAGGCCGGTGAGCGCGGCGCTGCCCATCGCCAGGCAGCTGCTGGTGTAGGCGACGCGGGCGTCGTCGCTGACGATCATCGCCTGGTTGCGCGCCGGATCGCCGACCATCAGCCAGGTGAGCACGATCAGCGCCAGCACCGCCGCCAACGTGCCGGCGCGGCGCATGCGCAGGCGTACCTCGGTCAGCAACAGCAACCGGAGGGCGTGGCCGGCCAGCGGCATGGCGGCGGCGCTCATACCACCAGCTGCGCGGTGTCGCGCACGGCGTAGCGTTGCGCCATCAGCGCTTCTTCCAGCGTCGGCTCGGCCGGCACGGCGCCGGCCAGCGGCTTCGAGGGATGAGCGATGCGCAGCGTGATGCCGTCCGCGTGGCGCTGCGCCTGCAGCACTTGCACCTGCGCGCGCAGCGCTTCGTAGTCCTCGGTCGGCACGGTGACCGACCATACCTGGTGACGGGCGCGCTGCACGAAACTGTCCGGCGTGTCGCAGGCCACCAGCCGCCCCTGATTCATGATGACCAGCCGGCCGGCCATGTTTTCGATGTCGGAGACAATGTGGGTGGACACCATCACCAGCTTGCGGAAGCCGATTTCCGACAGCAGATGGCGGAAGCGCAGCCGCTCTTCCGGATCGAGTCCGGCGGTCGGTTCGTCAACGATCAGCACATCGGGATCGTTGAGCAGCGCCTGGGCGATGCCAAGCCGGCGCTTCATGCCGCCCGAGAAGCCGGCCGCCTGGCGGTCCGCGTGGTCGTGCAGGTTGACCAGTTCCAGCAGGCGGCGGATGCGGGCCGGGTCGCGCACGCCTTTCAGCGCGGCGAAGTACTGCATGAATTCCAGCGCGCTCAGATTCGGATAGACGCCAAAGTCCTGCGGCAGAAAGCCAAGCCGCGTGCGCATGGCGTCGGGCTTTTTCACGATATCGACGCCGTCCAGCAGGATCTCGCCGCTGGTGGGCCGGGCGATGGTGGCGATCATCTGCATCAGCGTGGTCTTGCCGGCGCCGTTATGGCCGATCAGGCCGACCACGCCGGCCGGCAGCGACAGACTGACGCCGTCCACCGCGCGCACATTCTTCCCATAGGTCTTGACGACATTGCGTAGTTCGAGCATGGCACTCCTGAAATGAACACGGGGCCGTGCCGGCCCCGCAAGCTGAAGATTTATTCTACCTTGCAATTTAATCAGCTTAAGCGCTTTGCGCGGAATATTTACAACAGGAAGGCGCCTGTTTTTTCATCAGCGCGTGCAGGGCGGGCCACAACCGTGTACACTGACGACTATTGCTTAAGGGAAATTCCATGACCATCGCCGCACTCAGCTCGGGAGTCACAGGTCTTAACGCCGCCGAACGCGCGTTGGGCAATAGCGCGCACGCGATCGCCAACATTGGCACGCAGGGTTTCCAGCCATCGCAGGCGACGTTTGCCGAGAGCGCGCCGGCCGGCAGCGGCGTGTCGCTGTCGATACGCGGCCAGCAGTTGTCGCAGGCCGACGCGCCGAGCGCCACCAACCTGGCCACGGAAACCACCAATTCGCTGGTCTACAAGGCGCAATTCGACCTCTCGGCCAAGGTGGTGCAGGCGGCCGACCAGAATCTGGGCACGCTGATCGACATCAAGGCTTGATCGCCGCCGGCCGTTTCGGCCACAATGCGCGGTGATGAATACCCTGAATACCACGCGACTCCTCGCTGAACTGCCTTCCCGTCTCTCCGCCATCCCGCGCCGCTGGGCAGCACGGACGCCACACGCCCATGCGCTGCATGACGGTACGCGCCACTGGACCTATGCCGAACTGGCGGCCGCCATCGATGACGCGGCGGCCATGCTGCGCGCCTGGCAGTTGCGGCCCGGCGACCGGCTGGCGGTGGTGGGCGAGAACTGCGTGGCGCAGGTGGTGCTGAGTTTTGCCGCCGCCGACATCGATGCGTGGATTGTGCATATCAACGGCCGCCTGACCGCGCGCGAAGTCGACGCCGTGCTGGCACACAGCGGCGCCCGGCGCGCGATCTATCTGGCCACGCCAGCCTCGCCCGAAACAGCCGCCCACGCGACGCGGGCGGCGAACACGCAGCTTGCGGCGGTTCCCGAGGCGGCGGCCCATGCAACAGATGCGGCGGCACCCGGGGCGGCGTCCCAGGCGACAGGCGAGGCGGCAGCGATGTCGGTGAAAACGCCGCTGGGGCTATGGCTGGTCGGGCCGTTGAACGCGGACTGCGCGCCGGAGCCGGTGCATGCGTCAGGCGAGCAGCAGGTCGCCGCCCTGCTCTACACCACCGGCACCACCGGCAATCCCAAGGGCGTGATGCTCACGCACCGCAATCTGCTATTCATCGCCGCCGTATCCAGCACGCTGCGCGGACTGACGCCAGCCGACCGCGCCTACGGCGTGCTGCCGATCACCCACGTCTACGGTCTGACCTCGGTCATGCTGGGCACCCTCTACGCGGGCGCCTGCCTGTACCTGTGCCCGCGCTTCACGGTGGACGGCCTGCTGGCGGCGCTGCGCGACCACCGTCTGACCATCGTGCAGGGCGTGCCGGCCATGTACGCGCGGCTGCTGGAAAAGCTAGGCACAACGCGCCTCCACACGCACCTGCGCTTCGCCTACGCCGGCGGCTCGCCGCTGCCGCCATCGCTGAAGGCGCAAGTGGAGCAGCTGCTTGGCCTGCCGCTACACAACGGCTACGGCCTGACCGAAACCTCGCCCACCGTCAGCCAGACCCGCCTGGACCAGCCGCGCGACGACACCTCGGTCGGCCACGCGATCCCTGGCATCGAGGTGCGCGTGGCGGCCGCCGAGGACGGCATTGGCGAACTATGGGTGCGCGGCCCCAATGTCATGCACGGCTACTACCGCGACCCGGGCCTGACCGCCGCGGTGCTGACCGCCGATGGCTGGCTGAATACCGGCGACATGGCGCGCCAGGCCGACGACGGCGCGCTGTTCATCGTCGGCCGCACCAAGGAGCTGATCATCCGGTCCGGCTTCAATATCTATCCACTGGAAGTGGAGACGGTGCTGAACGCCCATCCGGCCGTCACCCAGTCGGCGGTGGTAGGCCGGCCGGCGGACGATGGCGACGAGCAGGTGTTGGCCTTCGTGGAACTCGACCCGCGCCATCCGGTGACGATGGAGGCGCTGCACCAGTACCTGCGCGACCAGCTGGCGCCGTACAAGCGCCCGGCGCGCATCATCGCCATGGACGCGTTGCCGGCGGCAGCGTCGGGCAAAATCCTCAAGTCGCGCCTGGCCTAAACCGCCGTCGTTCCGGCGCAGGCCGGAACCCATAGAACCTCGGCATACCGTGCATGGATTCCGGCCTGCGCCGGAATGACGAATTACGCGCCAGCTCAATCACGGATGCGCTGCGAAAAATCAGCCGCATCACCGGCGGCGCGGGCGCGCGCCGTGATGTGGGCCCGCTGGCGCAGCGCATCAAAGCCGCCCTGTCCCTGCAACGCCCCCAGATCATACAGATAGCGATCCAGATAGCCCGAGGCCAACAAGCGCCAGTCCAGCGGCAGGCCGGGCTGAATGCGGCGCGCCATCTGGTAGATGATGGTGGTGCAGTTGCCGGTCAGCGTGTTGTAGAAGCGCGGCGCGCGACGCAGTTGCTCGCCCTCGTCCAGATAAGCCAGGAACAGGGAGCGCATCATCTCCGGCGGCATCTTCAGCCGATACAGCCACATATCCTCGCCGCGCGCATTCGTGCGCACGCGCAGGATGTCGCGCTCGTCGGCGGCGATCAGCACCGTCTCGTAGCGCTTGAAGAAGCCCGCCAGCGCGTCGAAGCTCTCGCCGCGTTCCTTGCGGATCTCAATCGAAAAGGTCAGATAGCGGCCGTCGGCAAAGCCGAACGACACCAGCGTGTGGGCGATGGCGGGCCCCATCCAGTAAGACAGCGCCACATCGACCGAGCGCAGTTGACGCAGGTCGTACTGGCGCCGCTCCCAGCGCACCTTGTAGTCGGTGTCGCTGCGCCAGTCGAAGTTGCGCACCGGGTCGAGCGTGACGATGTCGCCATCCACGGTGCCGGTGACCATGCGGGCCACGTCGTCGGCCCACACGCGGTCGTGCGACGGCTTGATGGTGCTCCACCACGCCATCATCGCCAGCAGCAGCGCCAGCCAGATGGCGGGCGGCAGCCAGCTGCGCCGCCACAGAAAGATCAGCGCGGCCACGCTGAGGATGGCCCAGCCGCCCAGCGCCAGCTGGCGGACTATGGGGGCGGCGGGCAACTGGAACCAGAGCGCGCCGGCGCCCCATGCCGCCAGCGCGGCCAGCAACAGGGAGGCAATCAGCATGGCGGCGAATATCAGGATGCGTTTGGTCATGCCCCCGATTATGCGGCCTAATCCTCCTTGTCGTCGACTCCGCTGGCGCACCCGATCTGGACGCAGATCAGTTTTACTGCAATACTCAGCACCACGCCGACTATTCCGAGCACTTCCAACATGGCAGTTCCGTTAATGAAGAAGAGACGCTTCACTGTAACGGCCAGGCCGGATTTGATCCAATATCAAAAACGGCGGCCATCTATCTCGAAACGGCATAACCGTGATTTCGCTCAAACAGTTTAAATATTTTATCGAGATCGTCGAAGCGGGCAGTTACTCGCGGGCGGCGGAAAAGCTGTACATCGCACAGTCGGCGCTAAGCCGGCAAATCAAGGAGCTGGAGGACGCGCTGCAAACGCCGCTGCTGACGCGCGACGCGCGCCAGTTCGAGCTGACGCCGGCCGGCCAGCTGTTCTTCGAGCGCGGCAAGCGCATTCTGGAGGATATCGAGGATACGCTGGTGCAGGCGCGCCACGTGGGCCAGGGCGCGCGGGGCGTGATCCGTTTGCAGCATTCCAGTTCGGTGATCCTGACGCCGCGCATCAGCCAGGCGCTGGCGCGGGCGCTGGAGGCGCATCCGGGCGTGACGCTGGATGTGTCGATGCTGCCGTCCGAGAACCAGACGCTGGAAATCGAGGAAGGCCGCGCCGACATTGGTCTGCTGCGGCTGCCGACGCTGCGCCGCCATCCGCATATTCAGGTGCGCGAGATCGGCAGCGAGCGATTGATGGTGGCGGTGTCGCGCCAGTCGTCGTTGGCCGCGCGCGACAATGTGGCGCTGGCGGAGTTGCGCGACGAGGCGTTCATCTCCATTCCGCACAAGGACCGTGGCGGGCTCAGTTACCTGGTGGCCCATCTCTGCCTGCAGCAAGGCTTCTTTCCGCGGCCGGCGCGGGCGTTGTCGCGCAAGTCGTCGCAACTGAGCCTGATTGAGGCCGGGCTGGGGATCGCGATCGTGCCGGAGTGTATGCAGCTAATGGCGCCCGCCGGCGTGCGCTTCGTCACGCTGGCGCACGGCGTACTGCTGACCAGCGTGGGGTTGGCCACGCGGCGCGAGGCCGATCCGCTGGTGGCGGCATTTGCCGAAACGCTGCTTGCGGCGCTGGCGGCCAGCGCCTAACCCGCACGGCGGCACACAGGGGTCTGACCCCGTACGGGGTCAGACCCCATCGCCTGGGGTTGACTGTGCGGCTCAATCGTCTTTCTTTTTGAGGATGGTGATGCTGCCGTCGGCCTCAAGGAAAATGCAGCGGGCTTCGCTCAGTTCCACGTCGGCTTCGCGCAGCGCCTGGTGGACGTCGCTTTCGGCGATGCGGCACTTTTTCAACACCTGGTGGAAGATGCGGCCGTCGCGGCCGAGCAGCACGCTGTCGCCGTCGATCAGCGTGGCCAGCTTGCGGCTATGCGACGAGATGTACGCCATGGTCATGTTCAGCGCGATCAGCGTGCACGCCAGCAGCAGGCCACCGGCCACCGAGTCGTCGCCGCCGGACAGCGAATTGGACACCGCCTCGCTGAGCAGCATCACCACCAGCAGGTCGAACGGCGTGAACTGTCCCACCGTGCGTTTGCCGGACACGCGCACCAGCACCAGCAGCGCGCAATACACGATCACGCCACGCAGGATGAATTCCCACCATGGCAAGCTCATATCGAACATGCAGCCTCCTTGCGTGAGGCTTGAGGGTAGCGCCAATGGTACTCCGCAGTATGTGCGGCCCCTAACGTAATAACGCCCGCAAAAGCGGGCGTTGGCGATATCAGTGCGGCAGCGCGGGGCCGCCGCATATCGGGGTACGATCAGCGATCGTTCTTGTGGCTTTGACGGCCGGCCTCGGCGTGCTGTTCCGGCGTACCGCCACGGGTCCCGCTGCCGCTGCCGCCGCCACTGCTACCGCGCGAACCGCCGCTGCCGCTTTGCTGGCTGCCGCTGCCGCCACTACCGCCACGCGAGCCGCGGCCCGAACCGCCTTCCTCATCATCGTCTTCGGTGTTGCTGCCGCTGCCGCGCGAGCCGCCGCCGCTGCCGCTCTGCTGGTTGCCATCGTTCTTATGGCTCATGCTGCCGGCGCGGCGTGCTTCCTCGGACGTGAACTCGTGCGCGTTGCCCGATGCGTGAGCGGCGCGGCCGCCTTCCGCCGCGATCTCGCGCTGGCGTTCCGGATCCATCGATGCGAAACCGCGGTTGCTGGTGTCGCTCTGTTGATTGCTGCGGCTGCCGCCGCCCTGATTACCCTGGTTACCTTGATTACCCTGGTTGTCCTGTTTCGAGTTGGCCATGATACTGGTCTCCTTTAGTGGTTGAATCCCGACGCACATGCGTCAGGGAGATGCCATCGTAAGGCCAGCCCGGTTGAAGATGTAGAGCATGCGGCTTGCGCTGGCGTAGGACATTCCTTGCTTGTTAAGAGCTGCGGTCACATATGGCTGAGCCAATCGGTTGCATGAAGGCCCGCCTACAGCGCGACGCGCCTTGTTCCTACATCGCGTTGATGAGCGTGGCTTTAAGATCGGGTCTGACGCGTCTGCGGAGGCGCGCACTTTTCCACTCGGAGGCGATGATGAGCAAGACCACGCAAGGCGGTAAAAACGGCGGCAACAGCAGTCTGCAGGAAGCCAAGGGCAGCAAGTCGGCGGCGACCGGCAACAGCGGCAGCGGCAAGGGCAACAGCCAGTCGGCCGGCAACAGCGGCGGCGGCAGCACTCCGGCCAAAGGCGGCAAGAGCGCCGGCAAGTCGAAGTAAGCCTGCCACCGGGCGCTGTGTACGCGCCCTCACCTCCGGCGCCCGTAGCGGGCGACTGTTGACCTCGACCTGTGGCACACTATTGCCATCCGAGACAGACAGGAATCAGCATGAGCGCCGGACCAGACGATCCCGATTCACAAACCACGCCACAACGGCGCGCCACCGACCACGGCGAACGCCGCAAACCCGACGCCCGCATCCACCAGGACAGCGGCACGCCGCGCTACCTCGACCCCGGCGACACCGTGTTCAGCCTGTGGGGCCGGGTCATCATGGCGCGCTACCGGCGCTTCGCGGCGGCGGCCACGCGCCACATCATCCAGCGGCCGCTGCACATCGGCGTGTCGGCGCGGATCTTCCACCCGGAGCCGGGCGCGACCGGGCTGCGCAGCAAGAACCTGCAGTATCTGGAGGAGTCGATCGCGCAGTGGGTGATGTCGCGCGATGTGCTGGTGTTCATGATCCCCACCGTTAATACCGATGGCCTGCTGCACCCCTCCAACATCCGCCTGCGCGACTACGCCAAGCACCTGGACGGGCTGGTGCTGCAAGGCGGCGCCGACGTGTCGCCGCAAAGCTATTCCGAGGTGCCGACGCGGCCCGAGTGGGGCGGCGACCGGGCGCGCGACATGTACGAGCTGGAGTTGTTGCACGAGTTTGTGGAGGCCGGCAAGCCGGTGCTGGGCATCTGCCGCGGCTGCCAGTTGATCAATGTGGCGTTCGGCGGCACCTTGTACCAGGACATCGCCACCGACGTGCCGGATTCGCTGGCGCACGTCAACGATGATTACGACCGCAACCGGCACGAGATCAGCTTCCCTACCGGCTCGTCGCTGGCGCGCATGTTCAAGGGCCAGCAGCGCGGGCTGGTCAACTCGATCCACCACCAGGCGGTGAAGACGCTGGGGCGGGATATGTCGGTCGAGGCGCTGTCGGTGCCGGACAACATGATCGAGGCGATCCGCTACCGCAAGGCGCCGTTTGTGATGGGCTTGCAATGGCACCCGGAATTCCACCGCGCCGGCGGCGTCGAACTGCTGGACTGCACTGGCATCCTCGACAACTTCCTGCGCGTGGCGCGCGAGACGCGGTTCTAGCCTACCACCCCATTTCGGCCTTCAGCGCGGCCGCGATGCGGTCGAAGACGTCCGCGCCAAGGCGGCGGCCCGTTCACCGCGGAACGCAGCAGCATGCGCAGCGCCGCGTCCTTGCGCTGGCCGTCAAAGCGGACCTTTAGCGGAACATCGCTGAACATCAACAGGGCAAAGGACTCTTGTATTTGGCGGTCCCGCCCCATGATCGCGGACGGCCACCACAGCTCGTACGCTTGGGTGTAGCGCCCCGCCGCCAGCGCGGTCTGGCCGTCGCGTTGGATGTTGACCGGCTGGCCGGCGGCGACCGGCGCGGCGCTCAGGGCAAGGGCCAGGAGCAGGGAAAGTTTCGTTAGCATGTTGCCTACAATAGCAGAAAATGCCACGACCGATCCGGTGTCTTCGGTGTAGACTGTCGGCTGCCCTGAATCCAGATCATCACCATGAGACGCGCCGTACTCGCTGCCTGCCTGCTTCTGGCCCTGCCGCCAGGCCATGCCGGACAGCCCATCCAGGTGGCCTATAGCGAACGGCCGCCCTACCTGATCACCCAGCCGGACGGCACACCCGGCGGACTGACCGGCGCGCCCACCACGGCGGCATTCAAGGCGGCCGGCATTCCGGTCGAATGGCATCTGGTGCCGGCCAACCGTCAACTGTTGATGGTGAAGGATCAGGCCAGTCCCAGTTGCGCGATTGGCTGGTTCAATACGCCGGCGCGCAAGGATTACGCCAAGTTCACCAAGCCGATCTACCGCGACCGCACCTGGGTGGCGCTGACGAATGGCGCCTTCGCCGCGCGCGGCATCGCCTCGCTGGACGAGCTGGCACGGCAGCATGACGCCCGCGTTCTCGTCAAGGACAATTTCTCGTACGGAGAGCTGGACAACTTCATGCGGCACTGGCAGCCGGTCACCGGCGTCTCCACCGCCTCCACGCTGAAGATGGTGCAATCGGTCAGCAAAGGTCTGGTGGATCTGATGTTTGTCTCGGAGGATGAGGGCAAGTACATCATGCAGCATCACGCCGACGAACATGCCCCCAATTTGCGGCTGCTGCAACTCAGGGATATGCCACGCGGCATAGAGCGCACCATCATGTGCGGCAAGACCGTGCCGGACGAGGTGATCGCCCGGCTGAACAAGGCGATTACCTTCAAGTGACTGTCGGCCGAATCAACGGCCGCGGAAGCGGTGGATCGCGGAGTCGACCACGCCTTCAACGCTGCCGCTGGCGTCGAACTGCTGGCGCAGATAGTGGGCGTCGCTGCCCTCGTGCGTGACTTGCACCAGGTGCTGCAGGCCGGCCGTGGCGCCGAGCGAAACACCATAAGGCTCCATCTTGCGCAAGGTGGTCAGGATGTCCTCGCGCAGCGATAAACTCTCGTATGTCTTCGGATGGACGATGGTACCGTCCAAACCAAACCGGCAGGCCTGGAAGCGGTTGTAATTGTAGACCAGGTAATCGTCCTCCGCCGGCGCCGCCTCGCGGCGCTCCAGCAGATACGCGCACAGCGATTGCAGATACACCGCCAGCGCCGCCGCCCGCTCCACCGTCAGCGGCGTGTCGCACACGCGCAGCTCGATGGTGCCGTACTCCGGCTTGGGGCGGATGTCCCAGTAGAAGTCCTTCATGCTCTTGATCACGCCGGTATGTTCCATCTTGGCGAAATACTCGTGCTCAAACGTGTCCCAGCTCTGCGTGAACGGCGCCCGCCCGCTCATCGGGAACGCAAACACCGAATTCAGCCGCGCCGAATTGAACAGCGTGTCATTCCCCTGCACATACGGCGACGACGACGACAGCGCGATAAAATGCGGCACGTAGCGGCTCAGCGCATGCAGCAAGAACAGCGCATCGTCACCCGAGGCGCAGCCAATGTGCACGTGCTGGCCGAAAATGGTGAACTGCTTGGCCAGGTAGCCATACAGCTCCGACACTTCCTTGAAGCGCGGCTTGGAAAAGATGCGCCGCTCCGACCATTTCTGGAACGGGTGCGTGCCGCCGCCGCAGATGCCGATGTTGAGCTGCTCGCCTGCCTGCACCAGCGTGTCGCGGATCAGCTTGAGCTGCGCCACCAGTTCGGTGTGGTTGGTGTGCACGTCGCTGTTAATCTCGATCATGCTCTCGGTGATTTCCGGCGTCACGTTGCCGGGGAACGGCTTGCGGCTCAACAGGTGCAGCAGGTCCGGGCTGGACGCCGTCAGGTCGAAGTCCGACAGGCTGACCAGTTGCAGCTCCAGCTCCACGCCCATGGTCAGCGGCTGCGATGATTTGAATGCTTCCAATGCCATTTACTTTTCCTCCAGCGGGGTTTCTTTCGCCCAGTACAGCGCGCGTTGCGTGACCACCGGGCCGATCACTTCCAACAGCAGCGTCATGGCCGTCAGCGCGGCCAGCTCGTCCACCAGCACGATGCCCATGTACTTGGTCTGTTCCAGCAGCAGCGTGACAAACACCGACATCGGCGACAGCGCGATGCCAGTCAGCACGCCCTTGCGCCACGAGATGCCGCCCACGTGCGCGAAGGCCGCCACGCTGAGCGTCTTGACGATGAAGCGCGCCAGCAGCAGCACCGCCGCCAGGCCGGCGCCGTCAACCACCCGCTCCCACTCCAGCGTCGAGACGGCAAATACGAACAGCAGCACCGTCAGCAGTTCGCCGATGCCGCCGAAGTTGCGCTCGGTGCGGCTGAACGCCACGCGCTTGTGGCGCGCCGCCAGGCCGAAGGTCAGCGTGGCCAGCACCGGCGACACGTCAAACGCGCGCGACGCCGCCACCAGCAAAATCACGCCCAGCGCGAAGGCGATGGTGCCGTCCTGCGCCAGCGCGCCCAGGCGGCGCAGCACGGCCGGCACGATGAAGCCCATCACCGCGCCCATGGCGGCCGATACCAGCAGCTCGATGCCGCTGTGCGACACCGCCTGGGTCAGGCTGCCGGAGGTCTGGAACACCCAGAAGCCCACCACCACCTTGAAGGTGAACACCGCCAGCACGCAGTTGATGGCCACCAGGTGCAGGATGCGCTCGGTCACCTGGCCGGAGCTGTTGTCCTCGTTGATCACGCGCAGCACGCCGGCCGGCGAGGTCGACATGGCCAGCGACGCCAGCAGCAACGAGGTCAGCGGCGGCATGCCGGTCAGGTGCGAGATCAGGTAGACCACGCCGAAGGTCGCGGCCGATTCCACCAGGCCGCTGACCGCGATCCACGGATTGATGCGCAGCCAGTGCAGGTTGATGCGATAGCCGAATTCAAACAGGATCAGGCCGAAGGCCATATTGGCCAGGATGGTCACATTGCTCGACGCACCGCTGCTGAGCGCTTCCGGAAACGCCTGCGCCAGCAAGAACCCCACCAAACCGTAAACACTGATGCGCGGCAGGCGCGTCCAGCGATGCACGAATTCCCCCGAGAGCCACGCCACGGCAATTGCCAGCGGCCAGCCCAGATCGGCCAAAATGACCTGAATATCCGGCATGTACTTCTCCTTTTTAACAATACTTGTACAATTCTGCGCCATACCCTGCGCCTTCACAGTGCGCTGGAGAACATAAGGAAACAAATATGCTTGAAATTGTCAGTGAACATGCTTGCTTCGGCGGCCTACAGCGTTTTTATCGTCACGACTCGCGCGAGATCGGCCTGCCGATGCGCTTCTCGGTGTTCCTGCCGCCGCAGGCCGGGCACGGCCCGGTGCCGGCGCTGTTCTACCTCGCCGGCCTGACCTGCACCGAAGAGACGTTCATGATCAAGGCCGGCGCGCAACGTGTCGCGGCCGAGCTGGGCCTGGCGTTGATCGCGCCCGACACCAGCCCGCGCGGCGCCAACGTCGACGGCGAAAGCGACAGCTGGGACTTCGGCCTGGGCGCCGGCTTCTACCTCGACGCCACCGAACCGCAATGGGCGCCCCACTACCGCATGTACAGCTACCTCCACGAGCTGCGCGAGCTGGTGACGCAGGCGCTGCCGGTGGACGCGCGGCACATCGGCATCTTCGGCCACTCGATGGGCGGCCACGGCGCGCTGACGGTGGCGCTGAAGCGGCCCGACCTGTTCCGTTCGGTATCGGCGTTCGCGCCTATCGCCGCGCCATCGCAATGCCCGTGGGGACAGAAAGCCTTCACCGGCTACCTCGGCGCGGACCAGCGCGCGTGGGCGCAGTATGACGCCACATTACTTATGAAGGGATTAAAGACGCCCTTCCCGGCCGGCATCCTGATCGACCAGGGCCTGGGCGACAAGTTCCTGGCCGACCAGTTATACCCGGAGGCGTTTGAGGTGGCCTGCCAGACCGCGGCGCAGCCGCTGACCTTGCGCCGCCAGGCTGGCTACGATCACGGCTACTACTTCATCCAGACCTTTGTGGAAGACCACCTGCGCTTCCACGCCGCGCAACTGGCGCGCAGCACCCCGGACGAAAGGGTCTGACCCCGTACGGGGTCAAACCCTGGCCGCAGCGGTGTGCGGGGTTGGGCGGTGCCGTCCGCCGCCAAAGCAAAAAGGGCCACGGCGTTGCCGCCGTGGCCCTCGGACTACCGTGCTTACCTGACTTTACGCGGCAGCCGCCTTGCTCAGCACAGTGCGGATCGTGCCGGCCAGGTCCTCGGCCGAGAACTTGGCCACGTACGCGTCCGCGCCCACGCCTTTGACGTGGTCTTCGTTGGTCTTGCCCGACAACGAAGAATGGATCACCACCGGGATCTTGCCGAAGCGCGGATCCTGCTTGATCAAGCGGGTCAGCGTAAAGCCATCCATCTCCGGCATTTCCAGGTCGGTCAGGATCATGGCGACACGATCGCTGATCTGCACGCCCTCGGCCTTGGCGCCTTCGGCGATGGCCTGAAGGCGGTCCCATGCCTCCTTGCCCGACTTGGTCATGATGAAGTGGGCGCCCATCGCTTCCAGGCCTTTTTCGATCAGGTTGCGCGCCACCACCGAGTCATCGGCGGCGAGGATGACGGCGCCCGGCTTGAGCAGCACTTTCGGTCCGATGGTTTCGGGATCGACGTCCTTGCCTTCCGGCGGCACCAGTTCGCGCAGAATGGTTTCCACGTCCAGCACCTGCGCCAGGCGGGTGTTTTGCGTGTCGCCATCGACGCGGGCGATACTGGTAACCTTGCCGCCGGCCGTGCCTTCGGCGGTCAGCACCTGGCTCCAGTCCAGGCGCACGATTTCATCCACCGATTCGACCGCGAACGCTTGCGTGGTGCGCGCGAATTCAGTGACCAGCATGATATTCAGACCAGTTTTTGGGGTCACACCGACGATGCCTGGCAGATCCAGCACCGTGATGATTTGTCCGCGCAAGTTCACCACACCCAACATGTGTGGCGGGGATCCGGCCACAGCAGTCACTTCGGGCATGGCGACAATTTCGCGGATTTTGAAGACGTTAATACCGAACAACTCAGAGTGTTCGCCGTTGGCATCGGCGCCGAGGCGGAACAAGAGGAGTTCGAATTTGTTGGAGTTGGTTAAGTTACTACGCTCATCAACTTCCTGTTGAACAGATTTCATGGATGCGTCTCCTTCGGTGGTCCGCGCCCAGTATAACGTTTGCAAGGGCGAAGATGTTGTGTTGGAGAACGATAAACAACAAAAAAGCAGCCCGCAGGCTGCCTTTTAATGTGCTACTGAATTCTGGAGCGGGAGAAGAGTCTCGAACTCTCGACCTCAACCTTGGCAAGGTTGCGCTCTACCAACTGAGCTACTCCCGCAGAAGGCATGCATTATGACAGAAAGATTTCCATCACGCCAGTACCATCCTCCAACTTTTTAGCGGACGGTCGATAGTGTAAGCTTAGCTTGTTTAACTGCAATTTACCTGCAAGATAAGGAAGGGAATGGATTCAATCGAAGTCGTGTTGATCATGATGCTGGCGGTGGTGGCCAGCGCCTATTTGCGCCGGTTGCTGCCGGGTTCCATACCGCTGCCGCTGGTGCAGATCGGCCTCGGCGCGCTGATCGCCGCCAAGTCCGACCACGGCGTCGACCTGGAGCCGGACCTGTTCTTCCTGGCTTTTCTGCCGCCGCTGCTGTTCCTCGACGGCTGGCGCATTCCCAAGAGCGGCCTGCTGCGCGACAAGGGTACGATCCTGGAGCTGGCCTTCGGCCTGGTGGTGTTCACCGTGGTCGGCGCCGGCTTCCTGATCCACTGGATGATTCCCGCCATGCCGCTGCCGGTGGCGTTTGCGCTGGCCGCCATCGTCTCGCCGACCGACCCGGTGGCGGTCAGCTCGATTGCCGCCGGCGCGCCGATCCCGAAGCGCCTGATGCACATCCTGGAAGGCGAGTCGTTGCTGAACGACGCCTCCGGCCTGGTGTGCTTCCGCTTCGCGGTGGCGGCCGCGCTGACCGGCACCTTCTCGCTGCAAAGCGCCACCCTCACCTTCCTGTGGCTGGTGGCGGGCGGCATCACGGCCGGCGTTGGCGTCACCTGGCTGATCACCTGGGTGCAGCGCTGGCTGACGCGCCACTTCGGCGAACCGCCCGGCTCGCCCATCCTGGTCAACCTGCTGATGCCGTTCGGCGCCTACCTGGTGGCCGAGCGCCTGCACGCCTCCGGCATCCTGGCGGCGGTAGCGGCTGGCGTCACCATGAGCTACGTCGAGCTGAGCGGCCACGCCATGGCCAGCACCCGCATCCAGCGCTCGGCCGTATGGGACACCGTGCAGTTTTCGCTGAACGGCGTGATGTTCGTGCTGCTGGGAGAACAACTGCCGGAAATCTTCCGCCTGGCCGGCACCTCGCTGGAAGAAAGCGGCCACATGAGCCGCTGGTGGCTGCTGGTGTACGCGGTGGCCATCACTTTCGGCCTGCTGGTGCTGCGCATGGCGTGGGTGTGGGCTTCGCTGCGCCTGACCATCTTCAAGCAGACGTTCCGCCACCAGCAGCGCCACAAGATCAATCCGCGCCTGCTGCTGGCCACCACGCTGGCCGGCGCGCGCGGCACCATCACACTGGCCGGCGTGCTGACGCTGCCGCTGGTGCTGCCGGACGGCCGGCCGTTTCCGGCGCGCGCGCTGACCATCTTCCTGGCCTGCTCGGTGATTCTGCTGTCGCTGCTGGTGGCCAGCATCGGCCTGCCGCGCCTGCTGGCCAGCATGACCTTCCCGGCCGAGCCGGAGGAGCAGCAGGAAGAAGACCTGGCGCGCCGCGCCGCCGCCAACGCCGCCATTTCGGCCATCGAGAAGACCCAGGTCGAGCTGATGGAGTCGGATGCCTGCATCGATCCCGAGGTCTACCCGCAGGCGGCGGCGCGCGTCATCGCCTTCTACGAGCACCGGCTGAAGGAGGTCGATCCGGAAACCGAGCCGGGGTGGCGCAAGACCGATTCCGCCGAAAAGGAGCTGCGGCTGGCGGCGCTGGCGGCCGAGCGGCGCACGGTGTTCGACCTGGCGCGCCACGACCACATCTCCGACGAGACATCGCGCAAGCTGGTGCGCGAGATCGACCTGATGGAAGCACGCTACCGCTGACGCCATGCCCAAGACCCGTACCGTGATCGCCGTCGCCTGGCTGCTGTTCTGGCTCCTGATGATCAGCACCGCGGTGCAAGAGTATCTGCGCGACCATCCGGACGGTCACGGGCTGTGGAAACCCATCCTGTGGGAAGGCTCGTCGGCGCTGACCGGCACCGTGCTGCTGCTGGCGCAGCGCCATTTCACGCGCCGCCACGACCACCTGATCCAGGCGCCGCTGCGCTGGTTCGCGCGCCAGCTGGTGTGGCTGCCGGTGTACTGGATCGCGTTTGTGCCGATGGCTTTCGGCATGCGTCATGCGGTGTACGGCCTGGCCGGCGAGCGCTATCCGCACGAGGGCTGGGCCAGGATTTATCTGTACGAGGACATCAAGATGACGGTGTTCTTCTGCATTTTTTCCACCATCACGTTTGGCGTGCTGTCGTTTCACGCCATGCTGGACGAGAAGCTGCGCGTCGAGCGCGCCAACAGCGCGCTGCGCGAGGCGCAGTTGCTGCGCCTGAGCCAGCAGATGCAGCCGCATTTTCTGTTCAACGCGCTCAATACCATTTCCTCGCTGATGTACAGCGACGTCGCGCGCGCCGACGCCATGCTGGTGCAGCTGTCCGACATGCTGCGCGCCACGCTGGACGTCGGCGAGCGTCACCTGGTGCCGCTGGACACGGAGCTGCGCCTGCTGCGCGGCTACGCGGCCCTGATGGCGGAGCGTTTCGCCGACCGCGTCAGCATCGCATGGCAGATCGACGAGGGGCTGCTGGCCTGCGAAGTGCCGATGATGTGCCTGCAGCCCTTGCTGGAGAACGTCTTCAAGCACACGGTGGAAAAGCGCCGCCAGCCGACCGCGATTACCATCACCGCCGAGCGCCAGCACGGCACGCTGGTGCTGCGCATCGACGACAACGCCGGCCAGCTGGCGCCACCCAACACCGGGGTCAGTGCCGACATTCGGACAAATGGCATTGGCGTGCGCAATCTGCGCGAGCGGCTGGCCGCGCTGTACGGCAAGAGTGCGGCGCTGGAACTGCGGCAGCTGGCGCCGGCCGGCGTGCGGGCTGAGGTGAGGTTGCCATGCGCATCCTGATCGTGGACGACGAGCGTCCGGCGCGCGACAAGCTGCGGCGCATGCTGGCAGCGGAACCGTGCATCAGCGCTGTTGAGGAGGCGCGCGACGGCGTCGAAGCGCTGGAGCGATTGGCCACCTTTGCGCCCGACCTGCTGCTGCTCGATATACAGATGCCTGAAATCAGCGGCCTCGATGTTGCCGCCTCGCTGCCGGTACCGGCGCCGCTGGTGGTGTTTGTGACCGCGTATGACGAGTACGCCATCCGCGCCTTCGACGCCAACGCCATCGACTACCTGCTCAAGCCTTGCGACCAGACACGCTTGCAGCGCGCCCTCCAACGCGCGCGCGACCGCCTGGCGCCTGCGCGCGCCGCAACGCTTGCGCCCACGCCGTCCGCTGCGCCGGTCCCGCCGGCCGCATCGCACCCGTCCGCCACGTCCGCCACGTCCGTGCCGCCCGCTTCGCCCGCGACGCCTGTCACGCCGGCGCTGCCCGCCGTCGCGCAACTGTTGGTCCCCGAGCGCGGCGGCACGCGCATCGTCAGGGTGGACGCCATCCAGTGGATCGAAACCGCCGATAATTACGTCATCCTGCACACCGCCGATGGCCAGCCGCTGATGCGTCAGACGCTGGCCGGCCTGCTGGACAAACTTGGCCCACGCTTCATCCGCTGCCACCGCCGCGCCGCCGTGCAATCGGACTGGATCGCCAGCATCATCAACCACGACAAGGGAGACGGCGAACTGCTGCTGCGCGGCGGCGCGCGCGTCCCGCTCAGCCGCCAATACCGCGCCGAAGTCGTCGCCCGGCTCGGCGCCAGCACCTAGCCCAGCGCCGACTCGCCCCGCGCCACACCCGTTTCGCCCCAAGCCGGTGGACGCCCTGGGCCCCGCTCCGTAATCTGAACAACATCAAAAAAGGAGCGAGCAAATGACCAAACCACGCCTGTACTTCCTCGACTGGATACGCATCTTCGCGTTCCTTGTCCTGATCTGCTACCACACCGGCATGTACTACGTGACCTGGGACTGGCACGTCAAAAGTCCCCACGCCAGCGACGCCATCGAACCGCTGATGATCCTGTCCTCGCCATGGCGCCTTGGGCTGCTGTTCATGATCTCCGGCGTCGCCACCGCCTTCCTGCTGCAAAAGCTGGGCGTGGGCGCGCTGCTGCGACAGCGCAGCTGGCGGCTGCTGGTGCCGCTGGTGTTCGGCATGTTCGTCATCGTGCCACCGCAATCGTATTTCGAAGTGGTGGAAAAAGTCGCCTACCACGGCGGCTACGCCGACTTCATGCGCCTGTACGTCACCGGCTACCACGGCTTCTGCCGCGGCGACGACTGCCTGCGCATGCCGACCTGGAATCACCTGTGGTTTGTCGCCTACCTGTGGACCTACACCATGGTCGGCGGCCTGCTGGCCTGGCTGCTCGGGCCGCGCCTGGGACGTCTGTCCGACGCGCTGGGCCGGCTGCTCAGCGGCTGGCGCATCATCGTGCTGCCGGTACTGCTGCTGGCCGTCGCGCGCTACACGCTGGCGGACCGCTTCCCCACCACCCACGCGCTGGTCGACGACTGGTACAGCCATGCCCAGTACTTCCTGCTGTTCGCGCTGGGCGCGCTGCTGGCGATGCAGACCGGTTTCTGGGCCGGCGTCGCCGCGCTGCGCTGGACCAGCCTGGCGCTGTGGCTCGGCAGCTGGGCGCTGATCGTCTGCTACTGGTCGATTCCGGAAGCGCTGGCCGCCACGCCCGACGTGCTGCAATGGAAACCGCTGATGCGCGCGGTCTACTGCGTGTGCCAGTGGACGCCGATCCTGGCCGTGTGCGGCTTTGGCCAACGCCACCTGAACTTCGACAGCGCCAAGCGGCGCTACCTGACCGAGGCGGTGTTCCCGGTCTACATCCTGCACCAGACGCTGATCGTGGTCATGGCCCACTGGATGAAACCGATCCAGCTGGCGCCGGGCATCGAAGGCGTGTTCCTGATCGTGCTGACGCTGGTGTTCAGCTTCGGCGGCTTCGAACTGGTGCGGCGCGTGGCCGTGCTGCGGCCGCTGTTCGGCCTCGGCCCGGTGCGCGCCGCGCAGGCGTCAGGCCAGCCACTCCATGAACTGGCTGCTCAGCGGTAGCGTCAGCGCCGCCAGCAAGGTCTGCACCGTGATCAGCGCCGCCATCAGTCGGGTGTCGCCGCCCATCTGCCGCGCCATGATGTAGGCGTTGGGCGCGGTCGGCAAGGCGCAGTAAAAGCAGGCCGCCAGCGCCACCGGCGTGGACACCGCGTACATCAGGCTGACCTTGGCGGCCAGCAGCGGCAGCAACAGCAGCTTCAGCGCCGAGGTCAGGCTCAGCGCCAGCGGCCGCAGGCCCTGTAGCGAAAACACCAGGCCGCTGCCGACGCAGATGAGCCCCAGGCACAGCGCCGCGCGGCCGAGGATGTCCAGCGTGTTGAACAGCGGCGCCGGCTGCGGCAGGCCGGCCACGCTCCACACCACACCGGCCAGCGTCGACAGGATAATGGGATTGGTGGCCAGGCTGCGGCCGATGCGGCGGGCGTCGGCTGGCTGGCCGCTCCACCACGACAGCGCGATCACCGAGATCACATTCACCGCCGGCAGGCACAGCGCCAGCGACAGCATCACCAGCGCCGCCGTCTGCGGCGGGAACAGCAGCGCCGACACGGCAATGCCGAAATAGGTGTTGGGCCGCACCGCGCCCTGCACCACGGACGAGCGTGACGCGTCCGGCAAGGCGCGCGCCGGCAGCAGCATCAGCAGCGCTGCCAAGGTCACCAGCGCGGTCGGCAGCAAGGTCGCCAGCGCCAGCTCGCCCACCTGCGCCGAACGAAAACTCAGCTTGGCGGTGCCGCTGAACAGCAGCGCCGGGAAGCAGATGTTGTACGAGAACTTCTCGATCGACGGGAAAAACGCCTCGGGCAGCCACCCATAGCGACGGATCGCCACGCCCAGCAGGATGATCAGCAAGACCGGCAGGATCGCGTTCAGCATGCTCAATCCATGGCCACGCCGGACGGCCCGATGCGCTCGGCATTGGGCGTGTCGGCGATGCGGATGCGGATCAGGTGGCGCGCCGGATCGGTGTAGGTGGCGCGGCCGTGCAGCGTGCGGCGGTTGTCGGCCCACAGCAGCGTGTCGTCCGGCAGGTGCTGGCAGAAGCGCGGCGCGTGCTGCTCGATCACCTCGTTCAGCAGCGCCAGCGCGGCGCGCAGCGGCGGCGTGTCCAGCGCCGGCCGCGCGGCCAGGCCCTTGAGGATGGAGTCATGGCGCCAGCGCATCGCCAGCGTGTCGGCCAGTCGCTCGAACACCGGCGCCAGCTCGATCTCCACCTGTTCCTCGTTGGCCGCGTACACCGACGGCACGCGGAACGGCACATTCGCCTCGCTCAGCAACGCAAAGGTGGCGCGGCCGGCCTCGGTGCGCTGCAATTCGGCGTGGATGTCGTCGACGTCGATCAGCAGCGACTCGCCGCCGCCGCAACGCGCGGCGTTGACCACGTACAGCAGAAACTGCTCTTCCGGCATCGGATAAAACGAAGAGTCGGTATGCATGTCGGCATTGCCGACGCGCTCGGAAAACGTGACAAAGCGGTTTTCCGTGGCGCTGCCCGGCCGCGCGCGGATGTCCCACGCCACGCGCTGGGTGCGCTGGTCGGTGGAAGTCGGGAAGCCCAGGCTCAGCGCGATGGCGTACAGCACGGCGTTGCGCTCGGCCTCCGGCTGGCCGGCCAGACCGAGGTTGGTGATGGCCAGGCCGCGGGCGTCGGCGTGGCGCAGGTGGCGGCGCAGATGCTGCAGCGCAGGAAGCGCCAGCAGCTCGCGCTGCAGCACCTCTTCTTGGGGATGCGGATAAAAACCATTGCCGTTATAGTCGCTGAAGTAACGGCTGACCAGCCCGACGATGGCCGCCTGATCCTGGCCCCATTCGAAGTCGCGTTCGATGACAAAAATGTGTGGTGACTGTGTGAGTGGTGCGCCCATCCGAACCTCCATAAAAATGCCGCAAGGAAATATTTCCGCATACTAAAGCAGAACCATGCTGCGACGCAACATGCGGAAAGTACGTAGTGTTTGCTGCACTGCAGGGAGAAGCGGGATTAATTATCTTGTGATACTATGCGTTGCCCATGGGAAATATCACAATTTTCCACATTGCCACTAATAACAAACCAGGACGGCGCCCCACACTCGCGCCGGCCACTTGCTCCGGGAAGGAATACTTTTATGACTTTGTTACGTGATCTCAAGCTGGCGACCAAGCTGGGACTGGCGTTTGCGCTGGTGCTGGCGCTGGCGGCGGCGGTCGACGTGTTTGCCATCGTCAAGCTGGCCCAGGTCAACAGCGCCTCGACCGAACTGTCGTCGCGCTGGATGCCGGCCATGCGCGTGGTGCAGGACCTGAAGGCGCAGATCGCCCGCATCCGCACCCGCGAATTCCAGTACATCATCTCCAACGACCCGGCCGAGATGGACAAGTATGACAAAGTCATCGCCAACGACCTGGTCGACCTGGGCAAGATGCAGGACACCTACGTCAAGCTGATCGCCACGCCCGAGGAAAAGGCGCTGTACGACGACTTCCTGTCGATGTGGGAGCGCTACATGGCGGAAGACGCCAAGATCCGCGCCGCCTCGCGCCGCAATGACGACGCCGCCGCCATCCAGCTGATCCGCGGCGAGTCGAACAAGCTGATCGTGTCGCTGCGCGGCCAGGTGGACAAACTGGTCAAGCTGTACGAGGACGGCGGCGACGCCGCCTCCGCCCGTGGCGACGCGCTGTATGCGTCGGCCCGCGTGTGGATCATCACCCTGCTGATCGGCTCGATCGTGCTGGGTGCGCTGTGCGCCACGCTGATCACCCGCTGGCTGGTGCAGCGCCTCGGCGGCGAGCCGGATTACGCGGTGGCGATCGCCGGCCAGATCGCCGGCGGCGACCTGAGCGTGAGCATCGAGACCCGCGACGGCGACCGCAACAGCCTGCTGTTCGCGATGAAGTCGATGCGCGACAGCCTGTCCGGCCTGGTCGAGCGCGTGCGCGCCGGCACCGACACCATCGCCAGCGCCTCGCAGCAGATCGCCGCCGGCAACGTCGACCTGTCGGCGCGCACCGAGCAGCAGGCGGCGTCGCTGGAGGAAACCGCCGCCTCGATGGAGGAGCTGACCAGCACCGTCAAGCAGAATTCGGCCAGCGCCAGCGAAGCCAACCAGCTGGCCTTGAGCGCGTCGGCGGTGGCGCAGCAAGGCGGCGCCGTGGTGTCACAGGTGGTGCAGACCATGGGCTCGATCAACCAGTCGTCGCGCAAGATCGTCGACATCATCGGCGTGATCGACGGCATCGCCTTCCAGACCAACATCCTGGCGCTGAACGCCGCCGTGGAAGCGGCGCGTGCCGGCGAACAGGGCCGCGGTTTCGCGGTGGTCGCCACCGAGGTGCGCAACCTGGCGCAGCGCTCGGCCGCCGCCGCCAAGGAGATCAAGGAACTGATCAGCGATTCGGTGCAGCAGGTGGAAGACGGCAGCAAGCTGGTGGAACAGGCCGGCGCCACCATGGAAAACGTGGTGGCCAGCGTGCGCCGCGTGACCGACATCATGAGCGAGATCAGCGCCGCCGGCGAAGAACAGCGCGCCGGCATCGAACAGGTGAACACCGCCATCGCCGGCATGGACGCCGTGACGCAGCAGAACGCCGCGCTGGTGGAGGAAGCCACCGCCGCCTCGCAGAGCATGCAGGACCAGGCCACCGCGCTGAGCGAGCTGGTATCGGTGTTCCGTCTGGCGCAGCAGACCTCCGGCCGCACCGCCGCGCGCGACCTGCATCTGGTGAAAGCCCCGGCCGCGCAGCCGGCCGCGCCCGTCGCCGCCCTGCCGTCGCGCCGCCGCGCCTGACGCGCCGGGCGCCTGGCCCTAGCGCGTGAACGTCAGCGTGTGCTGCGCCGGTCCGGGCAGCAGCGGCGCCGCCCGCCCGGTAAGCCAATCCGTGCGGCCATCGAGGAAGTATGGCGACAACGGATGGCCGCTCTGACCGCCCGGCATATTGAAGACGCCCTGCTCTTCATGCCCGGGCGACACCACCAGCCGCTCGGACTGGCCAAACGTCGGCCCGGCCACGCGCGGCATGTGCTGATCGCCCGGCAGCCTATCCGGCGCCACCTTCAACTGCCGGCCAAATAGCGGAATCACCGACGCCATCGGATGCGCGCTGGCCGCCGTATTGCGCTGGCCCCAGGTGGCATCCTTCAACGGCTGCCCATCTTTGGTCAGCTCCGCGATCACGCGATCCAGCGCCGCCACCTGCAAGGCCTGCCAGTCCGCATACTGCGGCGGCAACCAACCGGCCGGCTGCTGATCCAGCAAGCGCGCCAGTACCACCGGCCAGCGCGCGCTGACCGACGCCATGGTCGCCTTGGGATCAATCTCCGCCAACTGCGCGTTGGCGCCGCCGTACAGCAAGTCATACACCGCGTACATGAAACCGCGCGTGATGCGATAGCCCACCGAATCCACACTGGCCTTGCCGCTCCAGCTGTCCTTCAACAGCGCCAGCGCCTCGGCGCGCTGCGCGTGGCCGGCCACCGCCCTGGCATCCAGCGCCGCCATTGCCCGTTCGCGCCACGCGGTCAGGAACACCGCCCGGTCATCGAGACCAATCGCATACACTTTTTGCACATCCGTCTTCGGTCCGAGCGCCGTCAGGTCGTCACGCACCTGATGTGTGCGCGCACCGAGATCAAAGCCGCCATCGCCGATCAGCGCCGCCCCCTCACCCGCCAGCTGGCGGCTGTTGGCCGTACCGATCTGCCCCTGAGGCGGATTGACCACCTTCGGATACTCGTCCGGCGCCAGCCAGCCTTGCCAGCGGCCCGCCGCATCATCGGCCGTCATCGGATAGGTGGACGCCACACCCGTTGCGCCACGGCGCGGCAGCGGACCGGCGATGGTCCAGCCGATATTGCCCTTGTCATCGCCGCCGACAAAATTCTGCGCCGGAATGCCCAGCGTCGGCGCAATCGCCAGTGCCTGCTCCAACGTGTCGGCAGATTCCAGCTTGCCGGCGTTGAAGTTGACGGCGCCCGGCAGATGCGCCGCCCAATGCACCGCATAACTGCGGCCCAGCACCTCGCGGACCGGCCCCAGTGGCGTCTCGCGCACCGCCAGTTTTACCGCTGGCGCGCCCTTGACCAAAATCGTCTCCTCGTGCACCACCGCCGCCTTGAGCGCCTTGCCATCGAGCGCGATCAGGTCCAGGTAATCGCCATAGCTGTTGGTGAAGCCCCAAGACACGTGGCCGTTACTGCCCACCACCACGAATGGCGCGCCGGGCAGCGTCACGCCCACCATGCGGCGCTGGCCG
This sequence comes from Duganella sp. 1224, assembly GCF_013408245.1. Lineage (GTDB taxonomy): Bacteria > Pseudomonadota > Gammaproteobacteria > Burkholderiales > Burkholderiaceae_D > Rugamonas. The sequence continues at coordinate 864,109 of NZ_JACBYS010000001.1, read as the reverse complement.
CCCTTCCCGTCCGGGAACTGCAAGGCGGCGCGATACCAGATGGCCGGCAGCTGAATGCCGAGGTGCATATCGTCGGCGACGATGGCCGCGCCGGTGTCGCTGCGGCTGCCGGCCACCGCCCAGTTATTGCTGCCCACCGTATTGAGGAATTCGGCCTGCGCCATCTTTAGCGGCGCGCCGGCATCGGCCCCGTTCGGCTTGCCCCACCAGGCCGGCGCCGCCGCCGGAACGACCACGTCGGCGGCGGCGATGGTTTGCGCATCCAGCGGCGCGTCCCAGGGCGTCGACTCCGGCGCCAGGAAAGCGCGCTGCTCCTCGGTGGCGTGGTCGCGGAACCAGCCGCGCGCCAGTTCGCGCGACTCCAGGTTGCCCTGCAAATCGAAATACATCGCCCAGATCACCAGCAGCGTATCGGCCGGCGACCAGGCGCGCGGCGGCAGGCCCACCAGCGCATATTCGAACGGCCTGGTTTTCAGTGCGTGGAGACCGTCGTTGACGCCGGCCACATAGCGGTCCAGCAGCGCGCGATCGGCGGCCGGCATCGACTTCAGCGCCAGCTCGCCGCGCGCGCGGAAGCGGTGCAGGCGGTGCGACTTATCCAGCGGCAGCGCACGGTCGCCAAACAGCTCGGACAACTCGCCGGCCGCCACGCGGCGCAGCAAATCCATCTGGAAGAAGCGCTCCTGCGCGTGCACAAAGCCGGTGGCATAGGCCACGTCGCCGCGGCTGCCGCCGCTGATGACCGGCACGCCATGCGCATCGCGCGCCACGCTGGCCGTGGTTTCCAGGCCCGCCGCCTGGCGCGTGCCCTCCAGCTGCGCCAGACTGCCGCGCAAATACCACCAGGCCCCCAACACCGCCAGCACCAGCAATATCAGCGCCGCCAGTAAGATCCGCTTCGACCACTCCGCCAGTCCGCTCCTGCGCATACCATCTCCTTAAAGATCGCACTCCCACGTTTCGTTGACCATGTCCTGGCCAAACGCGTGCACCGGCTCGCGCGCCACCAGCTTGTAGCCCTTGCTCTGGTAGATGTGGCGCGCTTCCTTTTGCTGGTCCGTGGTCCAGAGACGCATCTTACGGTAGCCGGCCGCGCGCGCAAAGCGGTGGCACTCGTCCACCAGCCGCGATCCCAGGCCGTAGCCGCGCGCCTGCTCCTCCACCAGCAGCAGCCGCAGTTTGGCCACGCCCTCCTCGCCGCCGCGCGCCACCGCCACCGATCCCACCGGCTGGCCATGCATCTCGGCGATCCAGCAGTGCTCCAGCGCCGGATCGAAATCGCGTTCGAAATCGGCGCAGATCTGGCCGACCAGCGCTTCAAACGTGTCGTCCCAGCCCTGCTGCGCTGCATACAGCGCGCCGTGACGGCGCGTGATCCATGCCATGTCGCCAGCGCGGTGCGGGCGCAGCACGAAGGGTTGCGCGTATTTGAGGCCGGACTCGGTATCCAGCAGCTCGCGAATGGTGCGCATCGCATCCAGCATGCGGAGCTGATCCGCCTCATCGAAACGCGACAGCATATCGCCCACCTCCTCGCGCGAACGGCGGTCCAGCGGCTCGTAGACGGCGCGGCCATGCCCGGTGAGGTGCAGCAGCTTGGAGCGGCCGTCGGTGGCCGACGGCACCTTGCTGACCAGGCCCGCGCCTTCAAACTTGGCGACGATGCGGCTCAGGTAACCACGGTCCAGTCCCAGATCGCGGCACAGCGCGGCCGATGGCTGGTCGCCATGGTGCGCCAGTTCGTACAGCACGCGCATCTCGGTCAGCGTGAATTCGCTGTGCAGCAGGCCTTCCCGCAGCACGCCGATCTGGCGGGTGAAAAAACGATTGAACGAACGGACCGCGGCGACGCGGTCGTTCAACACAGGGGCAGGCATGGGTACTCCGGTCATTTCACATGCGCCGATTGTGCGACAGATTGCTGACTCAGTCAACAATCACGCTATTCCACCGCCGATGCTGTTAAAGTAAGCACAACACGACTACGCGGCCCCCGGCCGCCCGATGCCATGTTGCCCGCCCCGATACCCGATTACGACAAGGAACGCCTCGCCGTCCTGCGCGACATGCTCATCCTTGACACTCCGCCCGAAGAGCGCTTCGACAAAATCGTGGCCTTCGCGGCGCAGGAGTTTGATGTGCCGATCGCGCTCATCTCGCTGCTGGACGAAAACCGCCAGTGGTTCAAGGCCAAGGTCGGCGTCGACATGTGCGAAACCGCGCGCGACATCTCCTTCTGCGGCCACGTCATCCTGCAGCCCGACCTGTTCATCATTCCCGATGCGCGGGCGGACGAGCGCTTTGCCGACAATCCGTTGGTGACCAACCCGCCGCATGCAATCTTCTACGCCGGCGCCCCGCTCAGGATGCCATCGGGTTTCACCATCGGCACGCTGTGCCTGATCGACCACACACCGCGCAACCTGGACGCCACCGAAATGGCGATCCTGACGTCGCTGCGCGACTTGCTGCTGGAAGAACTGGCCGATCGCTCGGAGGCGTCATGAACATGCTGCTGGTGGAGGAACAGAACCTGCTGCGCAAGACCGTCTCGATGACCGCGCGCTCGCTCGGCCTGGGCACGGTGCACGAAGCCGCGACCGTGCAGGCGGCCGAGCGCATGCTGCGCGAGCGCGCCTTCCAGGGCGCCGTGATCTCGATCGACTGTGGCGCGGAAGGCGACTGCCACTACAACCTGGCGCTGCTGGACAAGGTGCGCAACGGCCTGTCCGCCAGCGACGCCGCCATTCCCATCGCCGTCATGGTCGACCAGGCGACGGCGGAGCTGATGCAGGAATTGCGACAACGCCGCGTGAACCGCGTCATCCTCAAACCATTCCGCGCCAGGATCCTGCTGGAAGCATTCGAGTCTTTTGCCGCGCCGGCGCCCAAAGCGGCCCAGCGCACAGAGATCGGCGCAGCGCGCGCCTAGCATGATGGCTTGTGCAAAGGAGCGATCATGGACGATATACCCGACATGCAGGACTGCATCGATGCCTGCACCAACTGCCATCAAGCCTGTCTGCAAACCGCGCTGACGCACTGCCTGCAAATGGGCGGCAAGCACGTGGCACCCGAGCACTTTCGCCTGATGATGGACTGTGCCGCCATCTGCGAAACCTCGGCCAACCTGCAACTGAGCGGGTCGCCGTTCAGCGCCCGCCTGTGCGCGCTGTGCGCCGACATCTGCCACGCCTGCGCGGAAAGCTGCCTGGAACTGGACGGCATGGAAGAATGCGCCCGCGCCTGCGAAGCGTGCGAACGCAGCTGCCGCGCCATGGCCGCCTGATCAACCCAGGCGCGGCTGCGTCAGCAAATCGCGCCGGGTGTCCGAGGACTCGGGCGTGGTGCTGTCCTCGGTCAGGATCCCCATCACATACTTCAGCACCTGGGTGGAGCGGGACACATGTTCATCGGCCGTGGCGCCGATCATGAGGCCGTTCTGATAGCTGATCCGCGTATCGCTGACGCGGTCTTCGCTAACGTGCTTGAAATAGTAGTTTTGTGACGCGCGCGTATCGTCCAATGCCAGCGGCGACGCCGTCAACGGCTCGTGGAAGCTGGCCTCCAGGTGCGCGTGGCGGTGCTGCGAGATCGCGCGGTTGGCCTGATCGCGGCCGCCGACCAGGGTCTGCTGCGACACCTGATAAGAGAACGTATCGCGCTCGCCCGGCCGCATCGGATTCGGCGAGGTCGGCGTGTCGGTCATGGACGCGTTGAAGTCCGGCAGCGCGGACAGCAGCGCGTGGTCGTCATCCGATAAATTAATCGGCAGGCTGCTGACCGATGTTTCGCTCGACGGCTGATAGGTCAACTGCTGGAACGCCGCCGTGAACGTGGCCAGCGTGGCGCCATTCGCGTGGCCCCGGGCTCCGGCTTCCTGGAACTGTTTCAGATAGGCGTCCAGCCCGGCCTTGCGCCGCTGCGCATTGCCCATGATGGCCTGCTGGCGCAGATCGACGCTGATGTTGACCTGGCCGTCCGGCCCGTCCGCGCTAAATGAGCGCGTGGTCCGATCGGCATGGAAGGTCTGCTTCTGCACCAACGCGCCATTGGCCTGCGTGGTGGCCTGCAGATCAATGGACGACACCAGCGAAGGATCATACTGCAGCAGGCCATCAAAATCCGGCTGCACCGCATTGCCCATGCCGTCGATGGCGTTCTGAAAACCGTTGGCCAATCTGGCCAGCGCGGCACGGTCGGCAGCGCTCATCCTGGCGCTGCTGTTGACCTGGAGCGCCAGGCTATTCCCCTTGCTCTCCAGGTTCACCTTGACGCTGATGCCGTCTGACAGCTTGATGGTCAAGGCGACTTTGTACACGGTTTGCGCGCCGACCGACGGATCCGCATTCACTTGCGATACCGTCTGCGAAAAGTCACTGGGATCGGTGCTGAAACGGCTCAGCGCTGCAGCGCCCAGGCCATCAAAACGGGCGAACACCGGTTTGGCGCCATAGTTAACCGTCATGCGCGACGTGATCGCGTCACTTGATTTAACCTTCCACGTCAATGCGCTGCCCAGCGGTGCCTGCATGCTCTGCAAGCTGCCGGACGACGCGCCATCCGGCGCCGGCGGCAAGGGATCCAGCGTGGGAGTCGCGCTCTCCCGCACTTTGAACACCGGCGGCAAAGAAAGGACGCTACTGCTGGCCAAAGGGGATATTGTAGTCATAACCGACAGTAGCGACGCAATCCAGACCAACATTAAATGGGACCACGCGATGAACGACTACACGTTCTACCCACTGACGGTGACAAAGCGCGCATTTCCTCTTGGCCACAAAATGGTACGATCCGGCCAACGCTTCCACCATCATTCCAGCAGCCTCACACATGAAAGTCGGCATATACGCAAACCGATGTGATACAGATACCCAACACATCTCCTTTTCATTACACCAGCCCTTCACAGCCTTGGGCAACGCCCTCGAAGGCGACTACGGCGGAGCGATGGAGCACCTGTGGATCGATCTGGAACTCATCGAATACTGGTCCAAGCCCGACGGCACACCGCGCCATCCTTTTCGATTCCAAAAACGCGTCTCGGGCCGCTCCCATTTCGGGCTGCCGCCAATCGACGACAAGTACAACGTCGGCCACTACAGCGTCCGGCCGGATTTCTCCCTGCTGACATCACTGAACAGCGAAGAGGTCGTGCCCTATGTCCTGTCCTTAATCTACGCCTCCACCGCCGGACTCGCCGATAAAAAGAAGAGAATCGGTGAGTTCGACCTGCCCCGTTTTCAGCGCCACTACCGCGAAGAATGCTCGCGATTGGGCTACGCGCTCAACGTGGTCCTTCCTGGCGATGCGTAAGGAGTTTCAGGAATGCGTTTTGTCTACCGCCGTTCAACCGCCTGGATGGCGATCAATCTCGCCGGAATGGCAGCCTTCCTGCGGCTCGCCCTTTTACTGGTTGTTCAAGATCGTCAGTCCTCGCCCGAAAACAACTACTCGCAGAGCGCGTCCCCGCATCGCCACGCAAATCTATGAAACTTGGCACACTTAAAGGTATTGGACACAATTTCGCTGATTCATTTGCAAGTGGATTGGGGTTACTGATCGGATACTACGCGATGAATGTGTTCGCCGAGGCGGCAGCGGCTGACGAGGGATACTTGATCGTCGACTTCATCACTGGCGCGACATACGGCGCTCCCGCTTCAGAAAGTTTGCAACGCGCTGTCCACCTCTACCGCGATACCCTGCCGGAGTTCTGCGAGCGGCATGGTGTAAACGCAGGTGATATTCGCGTCCTGCAGGTTCGATTTGGCACTGACGTGGTTCATGGCCCGCATTTCACAGTGACCGTAGAAAATCACGCCGGCCGCAGATCAGTCGACCGATACGTTGGAATACCAGGAAAGCGACTGCATCGCGCGCGCAAAATGTAGTCTGCTTACTTGACCATTGTATTATTTAGCGCTTGCACGATGAGCAGCTTCGGTCAGTAAATCTCGCGCGCCACTTCGCGGACGGACTTGAGCAGCAGCTCGGCGCCTGGCGACAGGATGTGGCCATCCACGGTGATGATGCCGTAAGCGTCCATGCGGCACGGCAGTTCGATCGGCAGGATATTCAACACGCCCTGCGCTTCGTAGTACTGCGCCACCGCGATCGGCATCACATTCAAGGCGTCCGTCTGCTGCAGCAGCGGTTTAATCAGCAGCACGGCGGTGGTGTCGACCACGTTGACCGGCACCTCCAGGCCCGCGCGACGGAACATCAGTTCACACCGCGCGCGCAGAATCGAGCCTTGCGGCGGCAGGATCCACGGCTGGCTGGCGATGTCGCGCAGCTGCAGATTTTTGGACTTCATCAGCGGATGGCCGACGCGCACCACCGCGCATGCCGGTTCGTCGCCCAGTTCCTCGTAGCTCAGCCCCTCGGCGCTTTGGCGCTCCGGAATCCGTCCGATCATGAAGTCCAGACGGCCCCGTTGCAGCTGCTCCAGCAGCACGTTGGACTGCTCCATCTCCACGCCGATGCGCAGCTTGGGCGCCTGTTGCTTGGTGCGCGTGATCGCCTGCGGCAGCAGCGCGATCCCCGGCGTCATGATGGTGCCAATGTCCACCTGTCCGGTCAGGCCGGCCTTGATGGCGACGATATCTTCGTGTGCCAGCGAGAGACTGGTCAACGCCATGCGGGCATGGCGTATCATCGTCTCGCCGTAAATGGTCGGCTCCATGCCGCGCGGCAGCCGGTCGAACAGCTGCACGCCCAGCATCTCTTCCAGGTCCTTGAGCTGCTTAGACGCGGCAGGCTGCGTCATGTGCAATTCCTCGGAAGCGCGGTGGATGTTGCGTTGTTCGTCCAGCGCGATCAGCAGCAGCAGCTGGCGCGTTTTCAGGCGCGCGCGCAGGAACCAGTTCGGATTAGTGTCCATGGAAAAATGATACCATATTCGATATTAATTATTATTCAAAACCACAAGTCTTGGTATCACGCGGGAAAAGCGGCAGCGCGCTCTCCACCAGTGTTTATTTTTTAGTCGTGCGCATCGTCATGACGCGTTGTACGACGCAGAAGATGAACAGCAGGCCGCCGATCACAATCTTGGTCCACCATGAGCTCAGCGTCCCGTCGAAAGCGATCAGGGTCTGGATCGCGCCCAGCACCATCACGCCGGTCAGCGCGCCGGCCACGTAGCCGTAGCCGCCGGTGAGCAGCGTGCCGCCGATAACGACGGCGGCAATGGCGTCCAGTTCCGTGCCCTGCGCGTGCAGGCCATAGCCGGACAGCATGTAGAACGAGAACAGCACGCCGGCCAGCGCAGCGCAGAAGCCGGAGAAGGCGTAAATCAGCACCTTGGTGCGGGCCACGCGCAATCCCATCATCAGCGCCGACTGTTCGTTGCCGCCGATGGCGTAGATGGCGCGGCCGAACGACGTGCAGTGCGCAACGTAGATGGCGCCGGCCAGCGTGACCAGCGCAATCAACGCGCCCGGCGAGATGAAGCAGTCGCCAATCGGCAGCTGCGTTTGCGACAGGGCGACGAAGAACGGATTGTCGATGGTGATGGAGTTAATGCTGATCAGGTAGCACAGGCCGCGCGCCAGGAACATGCCGGCCAGCGTCACGATGAACGGTTGCAGCTTGAAGTAATGGATCATCGCGCCCATCGCCGCGCCAAACACGGTGCCCAGGGCCAGCGCGATGGCGATGACCAGCAGCGGATGCCAGTGCCAGGTGTGCAGCATGTAGGCGCAGATCATGGTGGTCAGCGCCAGCACCGAACCGACCGACAGGTCGATGCCGCCGGACAGAATGACGAAGCTCATGCCGACCGCGATCACCAGCAGGAAGGCGTTGTCGATCAGGAGGTTGAACAGCACCTGCACCGACAGGAAGCCAGGATAGGCGGCGCCGCCGGCACCCAGCAACACCACCAGCAGGAAGACCGTGATCAGCGACGTAAAGTATGGGGACGATGTGATGGACCGTGCCGGCAGGCCGGCGACGTTGGTGGTGCTCATGCTGCTCATTGTGCTTTACCTCCGCGGGCCGGAAACGCGCGGCGCCACATGGTTTTGAATTCCGCCGACTGCGACACGCAAATTACAAACACCACGACCGATTTGACGACCATGTTGACCTCCGGCGGCAGGCCGATGGAGTAGATGGTGTAGGTCAGCGTCTGGATGATGAGCGCGCCGATCACGCTGCCGGCCAGGCTGAATTTGCCGCCGGCCAGCGAGGTGCCGCCCAGCGTGACGGCAAGGATGGCGTCCAGTTCCAGCAGCAGGCCGGCGTTGTTGGCGTCCGCGCTCTTGATGTTGGAGGTGATCATCAGGCCGGCCACGCCGGCGCAGGCGCCGCAAAACACGTAGACGGTAAAGATCAGCACCGCCGTTTTCAGGCCAGCGAGCCGCGCCGCCACCGGGTTGATGCCGACCGACTGGATGAACAGGCCGAGCGCCGTTTTCCGCATCAACAGCGCGGTGACGATAAACACCGCCGCCACGATGTACAGCGAGAACGGCAGGCCAAACAGGTAGCCGCTGCCGAGGAAGAAGAACGGCTTGTAGTAGACGGTGACGATCTGACCATCGGTCAGCAGCTGCGCCAGGCCGCGCCCCGCCACCATCAGGATCAGCGTGGCGACGATGGGTTGCAGGCCTAGGCCGGCCACCAGCGCGCCATTCCACGCGCCGCACAGCAGCGCCGCGCCCATGGCGGCGGCCAGCGCCATCCACATCGGCGTGTTGGCCACGTATTCCGGCACGCCGTTGTTCATGACCATGGTGCCGCCGATGAGCATCGCGGCAACGGTGCCGCTGATGGCGACGGTGGCCCCGACCGAGATGTCGATGCCGCGCGTGGCGATCACCAGCGTCATGCCGATGGCGGCCAGGATCAGCGGCGCGGCGCGGTTGGCGATGTCGATCACGCTGCCGTACAGGTGGCCGTCCTTGATCTCCAGGTGGAAGAAGCCGGGGATCATGATGAAGTCGATCAGCAGCAGGATCGCCAGCGCGGCCAGCGGGCGGAAGGTGGGATGGTGCACGAACATGGGCAGACTGGTTTTGGTTGGCGCGCCGGGGACGCGGGCGGCGGGACTATGCATGCTGGTCCCCCGCCGCGATCACGTGCAGCACGGAGGTTTCGTCGAGCGCGCCGCGCGGGTATTCGCCACCTTGCTTGCGGTCGCGCATGACGACGATGCGGTCGCTCACGCGCAGCACTTCCGGCAGTTCGGAGGAGATGAACAGGATGGACATGCCTTTCTTGCACAGGGCGGAGACGTAGTTCATGATTTCCTGCTTGGCGCGCACGTCGATGCCGCGCGTCGGTTCATCGAGGATCAGCAGTTTGGGATCGGTCACCAGCCAGCGCGCCAGCAGCACTTTCTGCTGATTGCCGCCGGAGAGTGATCCGATCGGCGTTTCGATGCTGGCGGTCTTGATGCCAAGCGCCTTGACGTATTCTTCCGCCAGTTGCTGCTGGCGTTTCAGCGGGATGGCGCGCAGGATGCCCATGCGGGCTTGCAGCGCCAGGATCAGGTTTTCGCGCACGGACAGGTCGAGGATGGCGCCTTCGTGCTTGCGGTCTTCGGAGCAGAAGCCGATGCCGGCGGCGATGGCGTCGCGCGGGGACGAGAAGTTGCGGTCCTTGCCGTCGATGTGGATGCTGCCGGTGTCCGCCTTGTCGGCGCCGAACAGCAGGCGCGCGGCTTCGGTGCGGCCGGAGCCCAGCAAGCCGGCAAGGCCCAGCAGTTCGCCCTGGCGGATTTCCAGGTCCATCGGCTGCAGTGCGCCCTTGCGGCCCAGGCCCACGGCGCGCAGGAAGGCGCCGAAGCGCGAGCCGCCAGCGTCTGCGCGCAATGCGGCCTCGGCACGGTCGGTATCCCAGGGTTGCGGGGCGGCGGCGACTGGCGCAGCGGACGGCGCGGCTTGCGCGGCGGGCGCGCCCACCATCTTGTTGACCAGCTCAACGCGCGACAGCTCGGAAGCCAGGTACTCCCCTTCGCGCTCGCCGTTGCGCATGACGGTGATGCGGTCCGAAATCGCATACGTCTGGTCCAGGAAGTGCGTAACAAACAAAATCGCCATGCCCTGCTCCCGCAGGCCGCGCAGAACACTGAACAGCAGCTCCACTTCCTTCTCATCGAGCGAGGAAGTCGGCTCATCGAGTATCAGTACCTTGGCCGATACCAGCAGCGAGCGCGAAATCGCCACCATCTGCTGAACCGCCAGCGGATACTGCGCCAGCGGCGCCGTCACATCGATCCGGATCTGCATCCGCTCCAGCAGCCCGGCGGCCTGCGCCGCCATGCCCTTCCAGTCGATGCGGCCGAACTTGCGCGGATAACGGCCAATAAAAATATTCTCCGCGACCGACAAATTCGGGCACAGATTCACTTCCTGGTACACCGTGCTAATACCGTGATGCTGCGCGTCCAGCGTGGACTGCGGCTGTATCGACTGGCCAGCCAGCAGGATCTGGCCGTGGTCCGGCGCATGAACGCCGGTCAGCACCTTGATCAGCGTCGACTTGCCGGCGCCGTTCTGGCCCATCAGCGTATGCACCTCACCCGGATACAGATTGAGCGACACGCCATTCAAGGCCTGTACACCGGTAAAGGCCTTGCTGATGCCGCGCAGCTCCAGCACCGGGCGCGCGGGGGCGGATGGATTCATCGTCATCAGTATTTACGGTTCGGGAATTCCTTGGCCGCGACTTCGGCCGGGAACACGCCCTCCTGCGTCACCACGCGCTTCGGCACCGGCTTGCCGGCGGCGACATCCTTGGCAAGCTGCATCAACTGAGGGCCGAGCAGCGGATTGCACTCCACCGTCACATTCAGCTTCCCGGCCATCATGGCCTCGAACGCGCCTTTCACGCCATCGATGGAGATGACGATGATGTCCTTGCCCGGCTTCAGGCCCGCTTCTTCAATCGCCTGAATGGCGCCGATGGCCATATCGTCATTGTGCGCATACAGCACGTTGATCTTCTTGCCCTCCGCCTTGAGGAAAGCCTCCATCACCTCCTTGCCCTTGGCGCGGGTGAAGTCGCCGGTCTGGGAGCGGATCACCTTCAGCTTGGGATTGCCGGCGATGACTTCCTCGAAGCCTTTTTTGCGGTCCAGCGCGGGGGCGGAACCCACCGTGCCTTGCAGCTCGACGATATTCAAAACGGCATCGGGCGTTTTCTTCTGACGCTCCACCAGCCAGCGGCCGGCGCGGCGGCCCTCTTCCACGAAGTCGGAGCCAAGGAAGGTCACGTACAGCGAAGGGTCGCTAACCTTGACGGCGCGGTCGGTCAGGATGACGGGAATCCTGGCGCGTTTCGCCTCCAGCAGCACGGTATCCCAGCCCGATTCCACCACCGGCGAGAACGCGATCACGTCCACGCGCTGGGCGATGAAGGAGCGGATGGCCTTGACCTGGTTTTCCTGCTTTTGCTGGGCGTCGGCGAATTTGAGGGTGATGCCCTCCTTCTTGGCCGCGTCCTTGATCGAAACGGTGTTCGCGGTGCGCCATTCGCTTTCGGCGCCCACTTGCGAGAAACCGATCACCAGCGGTTTGGCGGCAAACGCCGACGGCACGCCCAGGGCGGTGACGGCGGCCAGCGCGGTGGCCAGTACGGTTCTGCGGTTGCATGTCATGGCAAGTCTCCAGGTGAATTTTTTCTAATGTTATTCGATCCAATACTATGAGAAATACAAATATCTATCCAATGATATTTTCGCATCTTGCGATATTATTTTTGATATATCAGCGCAGCAGGCGCAGGCCGTATAATCCGCCCGCCACGGAGCCGTCGCGGGCGACAAAGCGCACCACCAGCTTGCCGGCCCTTGCCGGGCCAATGGGAACAGGGTAATCGCGGCTGTAGAGTTCCTGCGGCGCGCTGGCGTCCAGGCGCACTTCGGCCAGCAGTGCATCATTGATAAGAATATCGAAACGGCGGCCGGCATCCCGTTTTGAGTATGTCAGGCGCAGGACGCGGGCTTCGCCTTTGGGATCGCTCAGCTCGTAGCTGAACCAGCCTTTTGCCTGGCGCCAGTGCTGCCCCCTGTGGATGCCGGCGTCTCCGCCCTCCGCCTTGAAGCCATGATCGGACTCCGGCTGCTGCTGGCCGGGCGCCACCTGGTCTATGGTTTGCGCGTCCAGCGCGAGCCGCTCCTTCTCATCTTGCGCCGCCTTGGCACGCCGCTGCTGCACGCCTTGCGGCGTGGCGTACGGCCAGTAGACCACGTAGCGCGCGTCGTGCACGCGGAAGAACGGCACCAGCGTGGTGGTCCCGGCTTCTATCGACTGCACCAGTCCCGGTGCGGTGAAGGTCAACGACCGGCCGGGCACGGGACGGAAGCGGCTCGCAAAGGCCGTATTGTCGCTGACCAGCATTGGCGCGCGCTCCAGCGGACATACCGGGCCGTGGGCGATGTGGCCCATGCGGCTATCGTCGGCAAAGTAGTTCAGCTGCTCGCCGGGGAAGGGATTGGTTTTGGCGGCCAGTACCAGCGGGCCATGGAGCACGGCGTAGTAGGCGGATTTGTCGGGCATCTGTTCCAGCCGCGTCGTCATCGGCAGGTGGATGTCGACCTTGTCGCCGTCGCGCCATGCGCGGCGCACGTTCACGTAGCGGTCCGCGCCGATGGCGGCGGCGACCGGCTTGCCGTTGACGGCGATGCTTAAGGCGCCCTGCGCCACCCATTCCGGATAGCGGATCTTCAGCGTAAAGGTCTTGTTGCCCTTGATGGTGAGCGTGCTGCGGTCCTCGTCCGGGAAGCGGTTGGCCTGGCGGACTTGTATGCCCTGCTCGCGCCAATCCAGCATGGAAGGGATGAACAGGTTTACATACAGGTTGTCGCCACGATGGGCGTAGATGAATTCTCCGTACTTGGCGTGGCTTTCGAGGCCGGAGCCGACGCAGCACCACATGGCCTTTTGCGGCTGCGAATACACGCGGTAGTGGTTGGGCCGCATCGGCGTGAAGTAGACGAAGCCGCCGCTGTCCGGCCGCTGTGCGGACAGGATGTGATTGTACAGCGCGCGCTCGTAGTAGTCGGCGTAGCTGCCTTTGGCGTCGCCGAGGAACAACAGCTCGGTGAGCTTGAGCATATTGTAGGTGTTGCACGTTTCCGGGCCTTCGACTTCTTCGATCATCGGGCCGAAGTCCTTGTCGTCGTGGAAGTGCTCCTTGACGCTGTTGCCGCCGATGGCGACGGTGCGGTGATCATGAACTGTCTGCCAGAAGAACGCGGCAGCCTGCTGCCAGTCCTGGCGGCTCGTGATGTCGCCGATGCGCTTGAAGCCGATCACCTTGGGAATCTGCGTGTTGGCGTGCAGGCCGGTGAGCTGGTCCTTGCCGTCTTCCAGCGGCCGCAGGATGGCCTGGTGCGAGAAGCGGATGGCCAGGTCCATGTATTTCTGCTGACCGGTCATGTGGGCGACGTCGGCCAGGACTTCGTTCATGCCGCCGTGTTCCGCGCGCAGCATGGATTGCAGTTGTTCGTCGCTCAGTTGCGCGGTGAGCGCCAGCGTCCAGTCGCACAGCGCCACCAGCATCGCGCGGGCATCCTGGTTGCCGGCGTAGGTGAAGGCGTCGCGCAGGCCGGCGTAGGTTTTGTGCAGGTTATACCAAGGTACCCATTTGCCGTTGACGGAGAAGTTATCGGCGTGCAGTTTGCCTTGGGCGATGTCGCGCCATGCGGCCGCGCCGCCGGGGACGCCGCCGAGGTAGCCGTTACCGTTAGCCTGCTGGCAGCGTTGGAGTTCGGCGACGCAGTAGTCCAGGCGCCGGCGGACTTGCTGGTCGCCGGTGGCGGCGTACATCAACGCCAGCGCGGACAGATAATGGCCGCCCATGTGGCCATCCAGGCCGCTGGATTCCCAGTTGCCGTAGGTTGGCTGCCTGATCGGCAAGCCGGCTTCGCGCAGGAACGGCGCCAGCAGGCGGTCCGGGTCCAGCGACAGGATGTACCGCAGGTCGGTGCGCTGGGCGTCCAGAAAGATGCCAGGGCCGAGGCGCACGGCGCTCAGCGGGAACAGCGCCGCCGTTCCGGCCGGTGGCGCGGACTGCGCTTCGGTCGCGCCATCAGCGGCGCCATCTGCGGCACCCGCAGCGGTGGCTGCGATGGTGTCGCCGGCCACGGCATTCGCCGCAGTCCCTCCCTTGGCCGCAGCGGATGCCCCGGCGTTGGCGGATGCCGCTGCCGCAGTGGCATTGCCGGTGCTGGCCGCAAACGCGCCATGCGTGGCCACGGTTGCCGCCGCGCCGGCGGCCAGCTTCAGGGCGCGGCGGCGCGATGGCCGTGCGCTGGTGCTCGACCGCCTGTCGGCGCTTGTTGCGTTTGCAGCCGGAGCCACGCGCTTACTCCACCGCCACCACGACCACCGCCTTGGCCGGGAGCCGCATCGTCAGCTTGCCGTCGGCGCCGGCGGTGGCATTGAATGGCACAGGCTTGATCGCGTTCGGCGCCTGGAAGGTGTTATGCGTGTCCATGGCGGACGCGGTCAGCAGCTTGCCGGTAGCCGACTTGATGCCCTGGCCAGCGACATTGACCGCCACCTCGGTCTCCCTGGTCGGGTTGGTGTTGACCAGCGCCAGATACAGCTTGCCGTCCGTGCCGCGCGCCGCCGAGGCGCTCACGCCCGGCACTTTGAGGCTGTCCACGCTGTAGTCGGGATTGTCCTTCAGCGCCACCGGCAGCGAGGTCGCCCCCTGGAACGGCACATACATCTGGAAGGCGTAATAGGTCGGCGTCAACAGCATCTTGTCCTTGTCGGTGATGATCATGGCCTGCAGCACATTGACCATCTGCGCGATATTCGTCATCCGCACGCGATCTGCGTGGGCGTGGAAGATGTTGAAGTTGAGCGCCGCCACCACCGCGTCGCGCAACGTGTTTTGCTGGAACAGGAAACCGGGATTGGTGCCCTTCTCCACGTCATACCACGTGCCCCACTCGTCCACCAGCAGGCCCAGTTTCTTCTCCGGATCGTGCTTGTCCATGGCGGCGCTGTTATTCTGGATGAAGGTATCCATGCGCAGCGTGTTGGACAGCGTAGAAATCCACTCCTTCTCCTGGAAGCCGGTCGATGCGCCCTTCGTGTCCCAGTTGCCGGTCGGGAGGGTGTAGTAGTGGAAGGTGATGCCGTAAGTTTGCTTTTTCAACTCCTTGCTCAGCACATCGGACCACGTCACGTCATCGCCGTTGCCGCCGCTGGCGATGATCTTCGGGCGATACTGCTTGGGCGCGCGCAGGAAGGTTTCGGTCTGCTTGTACAGGTCCGAATAGTACTGCGGGCTCATATTGCCGCCGCAGCCCCAGGACTCGTTACCGACGGCGAAATACGCCACCTTGAACGGCTTGTCGCGGCCATTCTTGCGGCGCAGGTTGGCCAGTGTGGACTTGCTGTCGGAGGTCATGTACTCGATCCACTCCGACATCTCCTGCGCGCTGCCGGTGCCAAGGTTGCCGTTGACGTAGGCGTCCGCGCCCAGCAGATCGACCAGGTCGAAGAACTCGTGCGTGCCAACGGCGTTGGATTCGTCGACGCCGCCCCAGTTGGTGTTGACCTTGACCGGACGCTTCTCGCGCGGGCCGATGCCATCACGCCAGTGGTACTCGTCGGCGAAGCAGCCGCCGGGCCAGCGCACCAGCGGCACGTGGATATCCTTCAGCGCGCCGACCACGTCGTTGCGCCAACCCTTGGTGTTGGGGATCTTCGATTTCGGACCGACCCACAGGCCTTCGTAAATACCGGTGCCCAGGTGCTCGGCAAACTGGCCGTAGACGTCCTTGTTAATCACCGCGCCCGGTTTGGCGGCGTCGATGGTCAGGCTGACCGGATTGACCGCAAAGGCGGCGCCGGCGGCCATCATGCACAGGGCGAATACGCCGCGTTGGATTGGATTCACTCTCAGTCTCCTTGGTTTTTATAGTTGAATGACAAAGCCGCCGTGCGGCTTGATGGTTACCGCTACTTTTTTGCCGGCGGCGATGGGGCGCTGGGTGAAACTGCGCTCGCCATCGCCATCGGTCATGATCATGCCCTGCTTGTTGCCGATGAAGGACAGGTCCAGCATCAGCGTTTTGTCGGCGGTGGTGCCGTTGATGCCGGCGATGTACCAGGTATCGCCGGCGCGGCGGGCGATAACGGCGTACTTGCCCGGATAACCTTCCACCAGGCGGCTGTCGTCCCAACTGCGCGGCAGCTTTTGCAAGAAGGTCTTGACGTAGTCCGGCACCGTCGCCATGCCCTCCGGCGTCTCGGCAAAGTGCTGGATGCCGGACAGGTACAGCACCGACGTGGCCAGTTCAAAGCCGTTGCGGGTAGACCGCTTGATCTTGGGGATGTCGCCGAACACCATCGGCGTAAAGTCCATCGGGTCGAACAGGTTGCGCGTGAACGGCAGCATGGCGGCGTGGGTCGGCATCAGGTCCTGGTCCTTCTGGCCAAAGGTGACGAACTCAAAGCCGCGTATCGCTTCCATGGTCATCAGGTTGGGCCAGGTGCGCGCCCAGCCGCGTGGCAGCGTGGAGCCGTGGAAGTTGACCAGCAGGCCGGCGTTGGCGGCGTCGCGCAGGATGTCGTTGTAGTAGGCGATCATCGACTGGCCGTCGCCGGCGAAGAAGTCGATCTTCAGGCCCTTGATGCCGATGTCGGTCAGCCGCTTGAACTCCTTTACCCGCTGCTCGTGCGTGAGCAACTGGCTCTTGGGCGAGTACTCGGTCTTGTTCCATCCGCCGGACGAGTTGTACCAGAGGATGAGGCCTACGTTCTTTGTGGCGGCGTAATCGGCCAGCTGCTTGATTTTTTCGTAGCCGATCTTGCGGTCCCAGTCGGCATCCACCAGCGTGTAGTCCCACTTCATGTCGGCCGCGTAGTCGATGAATTGCTTCTGCACGTCGTAGACGATGGAGTCGTCTTTCAGGATCACCCAGCTCCACGAGGCATGACCAGGCTTGACGCGCGCGGGGTCAAAGGCGATCGCGGGTGCCGCCAGGTCGGTGCCCAGCGTGGAGTTGGTGACGGTGGCCAGCGATCCAAGCGCGATGATGCGCCATGGCGACGTGAGCGTGCCCTGCGTTTCGGCCATCAGGCCGCCGTTGGTGAAGACTTCGGACGGCATCGGGTTGCCGATGCTGTATTTGCCGCCGGGGGCGTTCTGCGCGAGGCGCGATGCCTGCCAGCTGCCGTCCATGTCCGCCTCGGAGATGGCCAGCCAGTTGGCGCCGGTCCGGAACAATGCGGGGAGCACCCATCCTGCTTCGGACGGCGACGGCGTGCCGGCCGGGATCTCCATCTGGTAGTGCTCTTCGTAGGATGGATTAGTGTTGGCAAAGCCGGTCTGCGCCACCGCCATCGGCTGCAGCCACGCCTGGGCGCCAGCCGGCAGCGCGAAGGTGGTGTGTTCCTGCACCAGCTTTTTCAGCGGCAGCGTGGTGTCGGCCACGATGTAGCGGAACGCCACGCCGTCATTCGAGACGCGGAACACGATGTCGATCTTCTGCGCCTTGGCGTTTTGCAGCGACCAGGTTTGTTCATTGGCGCGGTAGCTGATGTCCTTGCGCTTGCCCACCGCCATCTGGTAGTGGTCTTCCACCACACGCGGCGCGGAGGCGGCAACCAGCGTCAGGCCGTCGGTCAGGTCGGCGCCGGCCAGTTGCAGGCCAAGGTCGGATGGCAGCAGCACCGGCTTGCCGTCACGGGCGATGGCATACGTCAGCCGGCCCTCGGACTGGCGGACGGTAACGGCGATGTGCTTGTCCGGGCTGCGCAGCGCGGCTGGGGCGTGCGCGGCGATGGCGGCCGGCGTGGCGACGGCCACGGTCACGGCCATCGCGGCGGTGGCGCAGGTCAGCGCCTTGACTACGGTTGTCTTCAACATGTTCCTACCATTTATCTGATGGTTGCGATACCCCGCCGCGTCGATGCGCGCTGTCTCCGGGGGCGAACGGTGTTGCTACTGCTTGCGGCTTATACCCAGCCCGCGTCGACGATGAATTCCTGCGCGGTGCACATGGCGCCGTCGTCGGCGGCCAGGAACAGCACCATCGATGCCACGTGCTGCGGCATCAGCTTGTTCTGCAGGCACTGGTTGCGCTTGATGTCTTCCTCGCCGGCGTCATCCAGCCACAGGTCGATCTGGCGCTGGGTCATCACCCAGCCCGGCGTGACGGTGTTGACGCGAATGCCATGGGCGCCGAATTCACGCGCCAGCCCGCGCGTCAGGCCGTGCGTGGCGGCCTTGGTGGTGGCGTAGGCAGGATAGCCGGCGTTCTTGACGTGCCAGGAGATGGAGCCGATGTTGATGATGGAGCCGCCCCCCTTTTTCTTCATGCCTTCCAATACGGCCTGGCAGGTGAAGAACATGGGACGCTGGTTGACGGCGATGCACTTGTCCCAGAATTCCGGCGTGACGTCGGCCGTTTCATGGCGCTGGTCGTTGGCGGCGTTATTGACCAGGATGTCGAAGTCGCCGACCACGCCGGCCATGTCGGCCATGGTGGACTGCAGCGCGGGGATGTCGGTAATGTCGCACTGGCGGAACAGCGGTTCAGGATAACCGGCTTCCTTCACGCGGCGGATCAGCGCCAGGCTGGCGTCGCGCGCGATGTCGACGAAAGCCACCTGCGCGCCCTGCTCCGCGAAGGAAATCACCATGGCTTCACCGATGCCGGTGCCGCCGCCGGTGATGAATACGCGCTTGCCGCGCAAGCTGCCGAACCTGGCCAGTTGTGTCATACAGTCTCCGTGATTATTCTGTCACCCCGGCGAAAGCCGGGGCCCATACTGAGCATGCGTTCTATGGGTCACGGCTTTCGCCGCGACGACGCTGTTTTAGTTACGGGTCAATTCACCGTCGCGGCGCAGCCAGGTGGCGCTGCCGTCGTCACGCAGGACTTCCGGCAGCAACGCTTGCGACAGGTTCTGATAGCACACCGGCCGCAGGAAGCGCGCGATCGCACCGGTGCCCACCGACGTCGACCGCCCGTCGGAGGTCGACGGGAACGGACCGCCATGCACCATGGCGCTGCTGACCTCCACGCCGGTCGGATAACCGTTGGCCAGAATGCGGCCCACTTTACGCTCCAGCACCGGCAGCAGCGCGCGCGCCGCGTCGATATCGCCTTCGTCCATTTGCAGCGTGGCGGTCAGTTGGCCTTCCAGCTTCTCAGCCACCTGGCGCAGCTCCGCCACATCCTTGCACACCACCACCAGCGAGGCCGGACCGAAGATCTCTTCCTGCAGCGCGTGCTGCGACAGGAACGCCGACGCATTCGACACGAACAGCGCCGGCGCCCCCTTGCCTTCCGCCTGCGGCGCCAGCGCCAGCGTCTTCACGTCCGCATGACCGGCCAGCTGGTTCACGCCACGCGCGAAATTGCCGGCGATGCCAGGCGACAGCATCGAGCATGCCGCGCCGCCCACCAGCGCCTGCGAGGCGGCAGTGGTAAAGCGCTCCAGATCGGGACCATCAATCGCCAGCACCAAGCCGGGATTGGTGCACAGCTGCCCCACGCCCATGGTCAGCGAAGCGGCGAAACCGGCGGCGATATCTTCGGCGCGGTTCTTCAGCGCCTGCGGCAGCAGAAACACCGGATTGATCGAGCTCATTTCCGCATACACCGGAATCGGCACCGGACGCGCGGCGGCAGCGGCCATCAGCGCCATGCCGCCGCCACGCGAGCCGGTGAAGCCGACCGCCTTGATGGCCGGATGGCGCACCAGCTCAATGCCCAACTCATTGCCAACGCCAGTCAGCAGCGAGAACACGCCGGCCGGCAGGCCGCAGATCTCCACCGCCTTGACCACCGCGCGGCCCACCAGTTCCGAGGTGCCGGGATGGGCAAAGTGCGCCTTCAGCACCACCGGGCAGCCGGCGGCCAGCGCCGACGCGGTGTCGCCGCCAGCGACAGAAAAAGCCAGCGGGAAGTTACTGGCCGCGAAAACAGCCACCGGGCCCAGGCCGATCATGCGCATGCGCAGGTCGGGACGCGGCGGCGTCCGTTCCGGCAGCGCCTTGTCGAAGCGCACGTCGTTCCACGAGCCTTCGCGCAGCAGGTTGGCAAACATTTTGAGCTGGCCGACGGTGCGGCCGCGCTCACCTTCCACGCGCACGCGCGGCAGGCTGGTTTCTTCCATCACGCGCTCGACCAGCACATCGCCCAAGGCCATGATCTGGTCGGCGATGGTCTCCAGGAAGCCGGCGCGCTGCTCGTCGCTCAGCGAACGGAAGGTGTCGAAAGCCTCCTCGGCCAGGCGGCAGGCCTGGTCGATCTGCGCCGCGTCCACGGTGCGGAACTCGGGCTCAATGACCTGGCCCAGGGCCGGGTTGTATGCGCGGACGCCAGCGCCCGTGCCCTTGACGGCTTTGCCGCCAATCAGTGCATCACCAGTAATCATCATAATGTTTTCACTTTCGCGACTTCGGTTTTGAACACGGACAGCTTGTTGCGCAGCGCCGGGCCAAACTGCGGCGCTTCGATTTCAAAGGTTTCGCCAGGCTGCACGACGATGTTGTCGGCCACGCTCAGGGTGGCGGTGCCGAAGAAGTGCACGTGCACGTCGCCGGGACGCTTGAACAGCGGGTACTTGAAGTGGTGGTGTTCCAGGTTGGCGATGGTGTGCGACATATTCTGTTCGCCGCTGAAGAACGGCTTCTCCCAGCGCACCTTGCCTTCCTTGTCGTAGATGCGCGAAGTGCCCTCGACACTGGCGGGCGCCTCACCGACCAGCAGCGCCGGGCCAAGGCCGCAGGCGCGCAGCTTGGAGTGCGCCAGGTACAGGTAGTTCTGGCGTTCGGTCACGTGGTCCGAGAACTCGTTGCCGATGGCGAAACCGACACGGTATGGCTGGCCGTCGTCGCCGATCACGTACAGGCCGGCCACTTCCGGCTCTTCGCCGCCATCCAGCGCGAAGTCCGGCATCGACAGGTCCTGGCCGCTGGCGGCGACGATCGAGCCATCGCCCTTGTAGAACCACTCCGGCTGCACGCCGGCGGTGCCGGCGGCGGGCTTGCCGCCTTCCACGCCGAGGCGGAACATCTTCATCGAGTCGCTCAGCGATTCGACATCGCCGCCGATTTTCTTGTGCATGGCGTCGCGGGTGTCGGCGGAACCGAGGTGGGTCAGGCCGGTGCCGGTGACGTAGGTGTGGGCGTGGTCGGTGTGATCCAGCGGCGGCAGCAGGCGGCCGGCGGCGGCCACGGCGCCGAACGACGCGGTCTGCGTGCCAACCGACTTGTCCACCAGCGCAGCCAGGCCGACCGATTTGCGGATCGCATCCAGGGCCAGCGCGTAGGTGGTGCTGTAGCCGTCGATGATGCGGAGGGTATCCTGTTCCAGCACGCCGACCTGGCGCGCGCCTTGTTCATTTTTGAATTGTACGAGTAGCATGTAAAGTCTCCTAAGCGCTGTCGTTCCGGCACAGGCCGGAACCCATGGAACGCATGCTCAGCATGGGCTCCGGCTTTCGCCGGAGCGACGGGGGTGGGTTTAATGCGAGTGGCGCGGCACGGCCGAACCGCGCTTGCCGACCAGGAAATCGAAATCGCAGCCCTCGTCCGCCTGCAGCACATGTTCGATGTACAGCTGCTGATAACCGGTCTTCGGCCCCGGCGCGCTGCCGCGTTCACGCACGGCCTGGCGCGCGGCGATTTCCTCATCCGACACTTCCAGATTCAGCTTGCCGCCGGCGCAGTCCAGCGTAATCCAGTCGCCATCCTTGACGATGCCCAGCGGGCCGCCGGCCATGGCCTCCGGCGCCACGTGCAGCACCACGGTGCCGTAAGCGGTGCCGGACATGCGCGCGTCAGAAATGCGCACCATGTCTTTCACGCCTGCCGCCAGCAGCTTGGGCGGCAGGCCCATATTGCCCACTTCCGCCATGCCCGGATAGCCTTTCGGGCCGCAGTTCTTCATCACCAGCACCGAATCCTTGTCCACTTCCAGTTCCGGGTCCATGATGCGCGCCTTGTAGTGCTCAAAGTCCTCGAACACCACCGCCTTGCCGCGATGCTGCATCAGCTCCGGCGTGGCGGCCGATGGCTTGAGCACGGCGCCGCGCGGCGCCAGGTTGCCGCGCAGGATGCAGATGCCGCCGTCCTTGCAGATCGGATTGTCCAGCGTGCGAATAACCTCGTCGTCGTAGATCGGCGCGTCCTTGCAGTTGTCCCACAGGCTCTTGCCGTTGACGGTCGGCGCGTTCGGATGCGGCAGGATGGCGCCATCGCCCATGCGGCGGATCACGCCCGGCAGGCCGCCGGCGTAGTAGAACTCCTCCATCAGGAAGCGGCCCGACGGCAGCAGGTCGACGATGGTCGGCGTGCCGCGGCCAACGCGGGTCCAGTCCTCCAGCTCCAGGTCGACGCCGATGCGGCCGGCGATGGCCTTCAAGTGGATCACGGCGTTGGTCGAACCGCCGATGGCGGCGTTGACGCGGATGGCGTTCTCGAAGTTCTCCTTGGTCAGGATCTTCGACAGTTTCAGGTCTTCCTTCACCATTTCGACGATGCGGATGCCCGACATGTGCGCCAGCACGTAGCGGCGCGCATCCACCGCCGGAATGGCGGCATTGTGCGGTAGCGAGGTGCCCAGCGATTCGGCCATACAGGCCATGGTCGACGCGGTGCCCATGGTGTTGCAGGTGCCGGCGGAACGCGAGTGGCCCGCTTCGGCGGCGATGAAGTCGTGCATCGAGATTTCGCCAGCCTTGACCTGCTCGTGCAGTTGCCAGACGGCGGTGCCGGAGCCGATGTTCTTGCCGTTCAGTTTACCGTTCAGCATCGGGCCGCCGGTGACCACGATGGTCGGGATGTCTACCGAGGCAGCGCCCATCAGCAGCGCCGGCGTGGTCTTGTCGCAGCCGACCAGCAGCACCACGCCATCCATCGGATTGCCGCGGATCGATTCTTCCACGTCCATCGAGGCCAGGTTACGGGTCAGCATGGCGGTCGGGCGCAGGTTCGATTCGCCGTTGGAGAATACCGGGAATTCGACCGGGAAGCCGCCGGCTTCGAGGATGCCGCGCTTGACGTGTTCCGCCAGCTTGCGGAAGTGCGCGTTGCAGGGAGTCAGCTCAGACCAGGTGTTGCAGATGCCGATAATGGGCTTGCCCTGGAATTCGTGGTCAGGAATGCCCTGATTCTTCATCCAGCTGCGGTACATGAAGCCGTTCTTATCTTCCGTGCCGAACCACTCGGCCGAGCGCAGCTTCACCTTTTTGTCATGCTCAGACATGCATTTCTCCTCAATATATTCCTGCGCGGGGGCGCGACCGCCCCGCCCCCGCATCGATGAGGGATACTAAAATGGACCGAGATAACTTTCCAATGAATTGTTTATCAATATCGATATCGAAATTGATATAGCTGGGCAGCTCAGGCCACGCTGAAGCGGTAGGCCATCACCGTCGCATATTCCTCGTTGGGGCGCAGGATGGTGGACGGGAAGTCCGGACGGTTGGGCGAGTCCGGGAAGTGCTGCGGCTCCAGGCAGAAAGCGCTGCGATGGCTGTAGACGCGGCCCTTGCCCTGCACGCCGTCATTGAGGAAATTGCCGCTGTAGAACTGGATGCCCGGCTCCTGCGTCCACACCTCCAGCACCCGGCCGGATGCCGGATCCACCACGCGGGCCGCCACTTCCAGCGCCTTGTCGGCTGATTTGGCCAGCACGAAGTTATGATCGTAGCCAGAGCCCAGCGCCAGCTGCGCGTCGGCCTGGTCGATGCGCGCGCCGATGGCGTGCGGTGTGCGGAAGTCGAACGGGGTGCCGGCCACCGGCGCCGGCGCGCCGACCGGTATCAGCCCTGCACCGACCGGGGTGTAGGCGTCGGCGACAATCGTCAGCTGGTGGTCGAGAATCTGTCCCTTGCCGGCCAGGTTGAAGTAAGCGTGGTTGGTCAGGTTCATCGGCGTGGCCCGGTCGGACACCGCATGGAAGGCGATGCGCAGCTCGTTGTCGTTGCGCAGTTCGTAGATGGCGGTGACCTCGGCGTTGCCGGGATAACCCTGGTCGCCGTCCGGGCTCATGTAAGTCAGGATCAGGCCCACCGACTGCCGCGTGGCGAAGGTTTCCGCCTCCCACAGTTGGCGGTGGAAGCCGTTGGCGCCGCCGTGCAGGTGGTTGACGCCATCGTTCTGGTCGAGTTGATACACCACCCCGTCCAGCGTGAAGCGACCATTGGCAATGCGGTTGCCGTAACGGCCGATCAACGCGCCGAAGTAATGCGACTCACCCAGGTAGGCGGCAGCGTTGTCGAAGCCGTGGCAGACGTCGGCCAGCACACCGTCGCGATCCGGCACGTGCAGCCCGGTGATCACGCCACCCAGGTTGCTGATCCTGGCGACCATGCCGTTGGCGTTGGTCAGGGTGTACAGGGCGGCTTCACGCCCATCCGGCAAGAGGCCAAACGGAGCGTCAGTGATGGTGGCTTGCATTTCGGCTGTCCAAATAGGCGAATGATAAAGCATATACCAAATCCGCCAATGACATTTTTCCGGTTTTCGATACCGGAAAACGTATCAGGCTTATTGGAAAGCCACCTCGGTAAAGCTGCGCAGCTTGCGCGAGTGCAGCTTGTCCACGCCCAGCGCCCGAAGCAGCTCCATGGCGCGGATACCGATGCGCAAATGCTGGTCGACCCGGTCACGATAGAACTGGTTGGCCATGCCCGGCAGCTTGATCTCACCATGCATCGGCTTGTCGCTGACGCACAACAAGGTGCCGTACGGGACGCGGAAGCGGAAACCGTTGGCGGCGATGGTGGCGCTTTCCATATCCAGCGCGATCGCCCTGCTCTGGCTGAAGCGGCGCTCCGGCGTCCGCTGCGGCATCAGTTCCCAGTTGCGGTTGTCGGTGCTGGCGACGGTACCGGTGCGCATCACGCGCTTCAGGTCGTGACCGGTGAGCTGCGTGACTTCCGCCACGGCCGCCTCGATGGCCACCTGCACCTCGGCCAGCGGCGGAATCGGCACCCACAGCGGCAGGTCCTCGTCCAGCACGTGGTCTTCGCGCACGTAGCCGTGGGCCAGCACATAGTCGCCCAGTTCCTGGGTGTTGCGCAGGCCGGCGCAATGGCCCAGCATCAGCCACGCGTGCGGGCGCAGCACCGCGATGTGATCGGTGATGGTTTTGGCATTGGCCGGGCCAACGCCGATATTGACCATCGAGATGCCGGTGCCGTCGGCGCGGATCAGGTGATAGCCCGGCATCTGCGGCAGGCGTGGCGGCTGGGCGCCGTGGGCATCGCCCGGCTCCACCGCCTGCCCCACGCGCCGCATCACCAGGTTGCCCGGTTCGACGAAGGCGATGTAGTCGTTGCCCGGCTCGGAGGACGGGCTGGCCATCAGCTCGTGCCCCAGCTTGATGAATTCGTCGATGTAGAACTGGTAGTTGGTGAACAGGACGAACTTCTGGAAATGCTCGCACGAGGTGCCGGTGTAATGGCGCAGGCGCTGCAGCGAATAGTCGACGCGCGGCGCGGTGAACAGCGACAGCGGCTGCGCCTCGCCCATCGGCGGCTCGTGGGTGCCGTTGGCGATGCCGTCATCCATGGCGGCCAGGTTGGGCAGGTCGAACACGTCGCGCATCAGCAGGCGGCGCTCGGCGGTCAGGCTGCCCTCGATGTGCTCATGTTCGGCGATCGAAAAGTGGATGGGAATCGGCTGCGCGCTGACGCCCACCTCGATCTTGACATGGTGGCTGCCGTGGTTCTTCAGCAGCAGCTTGAATTGCTGCAGATAGTAGCGGGCAAACAGGTCGGGCCGGGTCAGCGTGGTTTCGTAGGTACCGGGGCCGGCGACGAAGCCGAATGCCAGGCGCGAGTCGGCGCGCGCCACGGTGTCGGTATGGACGCGCACGAACGGGTAGCAGGCGCGCACGTGGTCGCCGACGTTTTCGCCGGCCACAAAACGCTTCATGGCGTCGCGCAGATAGGCGATATTGGCGTCGTAGATGGCCAGCACCTGGTCGTAGGCGGCCTGCGGGTCGTCAAACTGCATCGGGGCGATGAATGGGCGGGTGGTAGACATGCGGCTCCTTCAGTTTTGGCTCGTATTTCCTATTGTAAAGGCTGTAAGCGGAACTTGCATTCTCCCTCTATGGGAACGATCTGGCGTACCGTACAATGATGCCCTGATACCGAGAAAAGCCACCGCATGAATCAAGCCGCAACACCGCACGTCCTTTTTGGCCCTCAGCAGGAAAGCCTGCTGCGCGAGGAGATCCTCGCCGACCTGCTGGAAGCCAGCGCCGCCCGCACGCCCGACCAGACCGCGCTGATTTTCGGCGAACGGTCGCTGAGCTACCGTGAGCTGAACGGGCAGGCCGACCTGGTGGCGTCGCGGCTGATCGCGGCGGGCGTCCGGCCGGGCCAGATCGTCGGCCTGTGGCTGCCGCGCGGGATCGAGTTGCTGGTGCTGCAGGCGGGCATCGCCAAGGCCGGCGCCGCGTGGCTGCCGGTGGATGAGGATACGCCGGTCGAGCGGCTGCAGGTGTGCCTGGACGACGCGTCCGGCGCCGGTGTGCTGACCAGCGCCGCGTTCGCGCCGCGCCTGGCCGCGCTGGCCGATTTCGTGGCGTCCGGCCGTCCGGTGTGGACCGCGGAGGCGCTGCTGGCCGCGCCGGCGGACGGCGAGGTGCTGGCGCGGCGCGGCACCGTGTCGCCGGACGTGCCGGCGTATGTGATCTACACGTCCGGCTCGACCGGCAAGCCGAAAGGCATCCTGATCACCCAGCGCAGCATCTGCCACTTCCTGCGCAGCGAGAACGAGGTGCTGGGCGTGCGCGCCGACGACAAGGTGTATCAGGGCTTTTCGGTGGCCTTCGACATGTCGTTCGAGGAGATCTGGATTTCGTACCTGGTCGGCGCCACGCTGTGGATCGGGCCCAAGGAAATCAGCGGCGATCCGGAGACGCTGCCGCGCATGCTGGAGCAGCACCACGTGACGGTGCTGCATGCGGTGCCGACGCTGCTCGCGCTGTTCAACCAGGACGTGCCGGGCCTGCGGCTGATTAACCTCGGCGGCGAGGCCTGTCCGGAGTCGCTGGTCGCGCGCTGGTCGCGCGAGGGCCGGCAGATGTTCAACACCTATGGGCCGACCGAGGCCACGGTGTCGGCCAGTCTGGCGCGCCTGCAGCCGGGCTATCCGGTCACCATCGGCCGCCCGCTGCCCAACTACGGCCTGCTGGTCATCGACGCCAATACCGACGCCGCGCCCGGCGCCTCCGGCCCGGTCCTGCGCCTGCTGCCCTACGGCGAAGTCGGCGAATTATGCATCACCGGCCCAGGCCTGGCGGCCGGCTACCTCGGCCGCCCTGACCTGACGGCGGAAAAATTCCTGCCCAATCCCTGGTCCACCGGCCCGCACGACGCGCGCCTGTACCGCACCGGCGACCTGGCGCGCATCGGCCCGGACGAGGAAGTGACCTGCCTGGGCCGCGCCGACGACCAGGTCAAGATCCGCGGCTTCCGCGTGGAGCTGGGCGAAATCGAAGCCCTGCTGGCGCAGCAACCCGGCGTCGGCACGGTCGCCGTCCTGCTGCGCAAGGATGACGGCATCGACCAGCTGGTGGCCTACATCGTGCCCGATTCCGGCGTCACGCTGGACAACCGCACGCTGCGCGCCGCGCTGGCCGAAAAACTGCCGCCGCACATGGTCCCCGGCCGCTACCAAATGCTGGACGCCATGCCGCGCCTGACCTCGGGCAAAATCGACCGCAAAACGCTGAAGGCCACGCCGCTCAGCGCCCCGCCGGCCGGCAGCGTCGCCGAATCCGACCTGCCTGAAACGCCAGCAGAGGAAGCGCTGTTCGCCGCGCTAGCCACGCTGTTCCCCGGCCAGCCGATCTTGCGCCACGCCGATTTTTTCAGCGATCTTGGCGGCCACTCGTTCTTCGCCGCCCGCCTGGCCTCCGCGCTGCGCGCCGACCCGCGCTACGCCCACGTCACCGTCAGGGACATCTACCAGCAACGCCAGATCGGCAAGATCGCCCAGGCGCTGGCCGACGCTCCCGGCGGCGGCCAGCAGGAACAGGACTGGACGCCGCCATCGCGGGTAAAACGCTGGGTATGCGGCATCGCCCAGGCCGCTGCCATGCCGCCGCTGGTCACGCTGCGCATGGCGCAATGGCTGGCGCCCTTCTTCACCTATCACTTCTTCACCGGCGACCCCGGCGACTCGGTGGCGCGCGCCATTGCCGCCTCGGTCGGCGTGTTCCTGCTGGCGACCATCGGCGAATTCGGCATCGCCATTCTTGGCAAGTGGCTGATCGCCGGCCGCCTGCAAGCCGGCAGCTACCCACTATGGGGGCTGACCTACTACCGCTGGTGGCTGGCAGACCGCCTGGTGGAGGCGGCGCCGGCCTATCTGCTCAGCGGTTCCTCGCTCAACATCTGGTGGCTGCGCGCGCTCGGCGCCAGGATCGGCAAGGAAGTCACGATCGGCTCCTACACGCTACGGGCCCCGGACCTGCTGCACATCGGCGACCAGGTCAGCATCGGCAACGCCGTCAATTTTGAAAACGCCCGCGTCGAACGCGGCCAGTTGCACCTTGGCCAGATCACGCTGGAAAAAGACGCCTGCGTCAGCTCCTACGCCATCCTGGAGGGGAACACGCGCGTGGAGACGCTGGGCCATCTGGAAGGCCAGTCGGCGCTCAGCGACGGCGGCGTGGTGCCGGCCGGCCGCGTGTGGGCCGGTTCACCGGCGCGCGACATGGGCGCCTTCGATACCACCCGCCTGCCGCCGCGCCCACCAGTTACCGCCGCGCGCCGCGCCGCCGAGGCGCTGTTCTTCGTGCTCGGCATCCTCGGCATCGTCACGCTGTTCTTCATGCCGGTGTTCCCGAGCTTCGTGTTGATCGACTGGTTTGACGAAGCGGGCTGGCTGCCGTGGATTCAGGGCGACGACGTGCGCATTCAACTGCTGCGCTACTTCCTGCTGGCCTTCCCCGCCAGCACGGTGCTGATCGTGCTGACCGCCCTGATCTCGGCCGGTATCCGCTGGAGCGCGCTGCCACGCCTGAAGCCCGGCCAGTTCCCGGTGCACGGCAACACCTACTGTGCCAAATGGCTGGTGAGCCAGATCCAGGAATCGAGCCTGAACGTTTTGCATGGTATTTACGCCACCGTGTTCGCGCCGTACTGGTATCGCCTGCTGGGCGCCAAGGTGGGCAAGGACGCAGAAATCTCCACCGCGCTGGGCGTGGTGCCGGACATGCTGACGCTGGGCGACGAAACCTTCATCGCCGACGCGGTCATGCTGGGCGACGAAGAAATCGACGGCGGCTGGATGGTGATGAAGCCAACCGTGGTGTCGCACCGCAGCTTCGTCGGCAACGGTGCCTACATCCCGGACGGCACTGTGCTGCCGGAGCATGTGCTGATCGGCGTGCATTCGCGCGCGCCGGATAATCACCACATGAAGGACGGCGATACGTGGCTCGGTTCCCCGCCTATCAACCTGCCGGCGCGCGAGCAGACCAGCGGTTATCCGGAACACCTGACCTTCCACCCGTCGCCGCTGCGCCGCCTGGGACGCGGCTTGATCGAGGCCTTCCGCATCGTCGCGCCGCACGCGCTGGTGATCGCGGTGGGCTACACGCTGGTGCTGGCGGTGATGCCGGCGGCCGGTGCCGGCCGCTGGGCGGAAGTGACGTGGGATCTGGCGCTGGCGGGCCTGGGGTATGGCGTGCTGAATTATGTGTTCGTGGTGCTGCTCAAGTGGGCGCTGATCGGCCGCTATCGCAAACAGTCGGAGCCGATGTGGACGCCGTTTGTGTGGCTGTCGGAAGGCGTGACCAACCTGTATGAAGGCATCGCCGTGCCCAACTTCATGCGCTACCTGCGCGGCACGCCGTGGCTGCCGATCGCCTTCAACCTGCTGGGCTGCCGCATCGGCAAGGGCGTGTACATGGACACCACCGACATCACTGAATTCGATTGCGTGCAAATCGGCGACAACAGCGAACTGAATGCGCTCACCTGCCCGCAGACGCACCTGTTCGAGGACCGCGTGATGAAGATCGACCAGGTGGTGATTGGCGAGCGTGTCTACATGGGGCCGCGCGCGGCGGTACTGTACAGCGCGGCCGTCGGCGACAACGCCCGCCTCGGCGCGCTGACGCTGGTGATGAAGGGCGAAACCATCCCCGCCAACGGCAACTGGGCCGGCTGCCCGGCCGCTCCGGCGCGCCCATGAAGGCGCTGGCCGTCCACCGCTGGCCCGGCCCCACGCCGATGCCGCGGGACGGCCTGTTCGCCATCCTGATCGACACCCGCACCGCCGCCGCGCAGCGCGATGCCGCACGGCGCCAGGTCCGCCTGGCGGCGCGCGAGGCAGTGGCCGCCGTGCTGGGCGTGCCGGTTGCCGACATCGCCATCACCTCCACGCCCGGCACGCCGCCGCGCCTCCTGCTGGCCGGCGCGCAGAGCGGCGTCGGCATCTCCATCACGCACGAAGACCACTACTCGCTGGCGGCCATCAACCTCCACGGCCCCATTGGCGCCGACATCATGCGCGTCCAGAACATCCCTGACTGGCAGGCCGTCGCCCGCGACTACCTCGGCCCAGCCGCCACCGCCGCGCTGCACGCCACATCACACCGCCCGCAAGCCTTCGCGAACGCATGGACACAACGCGAAGCCGCGCTAAAATACCACGCATTAGAACTCAGCGAATGGCAAGCCGACCTTCCGGGCGTCTCCATATCGCTGATCCTGCCAGACCCTGATCTGGCAGGCCACATCCACATCGGAGACAAAACCGCATGAGACTGACCGCACTGCTGCTCGCCGTTCTCGCCACAGCCACCGCCAACGCCGCCGCCCAGTGCGGCCCGGACCAGCTCAACACCGCCCGCACCATCACCCTGAAGCGCGAAGGCGCGCAATACGGCGCGCTGCAGCACGCCGCGCTGCCGCTGGAAAAAGGTGAAGTCGTGCTGACCTTCGACGACGGCCCATCCGCCGACAACACGCCGCTGGTGCTGAAAGCGCTGTCCGACCAATGCGTCAAGGCGACCTTCTTCCTGATCGGCGAACATATCAAGCAGCAGCCCGACCTGGCGCGGCGCCTGATCCGCGAGGGCCATTCGGCCGGCATCCACAGCAACACGCACCCGCACCTGGGAACGATGACGCCCGAGCAGCAACTGGACGACCTGAAACTGAGCCGCGCCGCCTACAAGTCGGTGTTCGGCGTCGAACCGCCGGCCTACCGTTTCCCTTACCTCGAAGAGACACCTACGCTGCTGGAGGCGCTCAAGCGCGACAACATCACGGTCGCCTCCATCGACATGGCCATCAACGACTGGACCCCGGAGGATACCACCGCCATTCTGGCCCAGCGCCTGACCGAGAGCCTGGATAAGGCAGGCCGCGGCATCATCCTGATGCACGACGAGCACGCTGCCACCGCCAGGGCGCTGCCCACGCTGCTCAAGGTCTTGCAGGACAAGGGCTACAAAGTCGTTCACCTTGAATGGGAGGCGCCCAAATGAGCGATAAAAAGTGGCAGGCGGAGTTTGATGCACTGCGCGTCATCGTGCTGGATTGTGGCCTGGACGAACAGGTCAAATGGGGTCAGCCCTGCTTTACGCTGGACGGCCAGAACGTGGTGCTGATCCACGGTTTCAAGGAGTACTGCGCGCTGCTGTTCTTCAAGGGCGCGTTGATGAAGGATCCGAAGAACATCCTGATTCAGCAGACGGAAAACGTGCAGGCCGCGCGGCAGATACGCTTTACCGCGCTGGCCGACATCACCCGGCTTGAGAAAACGCTTAAGGCTTACATCAAGGACGCCATCGCGCTGGAAAAATCCGGCGCCAAGGTGGCGTTCAAGAAGACTGCGGAGTTCTCTTTTCCCGAGGAGTTGGAGCGCAAGATGGATGAACTGCCAGCCCTGCGCACGGCGTTTGAGGGGTTGACGCCTGGCCGGCAGCGCGCCTACCTGCTGCACTTTTCGTCGGCCAAGCAAGCAACAACGCGCGAATCGCGCATCGAAAAATGCGTGCAACGCATCCTCGACGGCAAGGGCCTCGACGACTGATCCTCGCAGCTAACCCCGGAAGGTCAGGGTCAGACCCCTTACGGGGTCTGACCCTACGCGCCGCAGTGCGGGGTGAACGGTTCCCGCTCGCGGCGGACGGTCGACTTTTATCCCTTTGACCACGCCATCTTTTGCAGCTGGATGTGGGGGTGGCTTTCCAGCGGTTCCCATTGCGGCAGGAACGCAAAGCCTTGTTTCTGGTAGAAGGCCGACGCGCGCGCATTCGTCGGCGCCACATCGAGCAGGATGCGATGGCCGGCATGGGCCTTGACCGCATCGACCAGCCGGGCGGCGGTCGATGTGCCACGGTGCGATGGCGCGACCCACATGGCGATCAGCTCCAGCTCGCGCTGCGCATTCGGCACGTAGCCAACGATGCCGACAGCTTCCGCGCCATCAAACGCCAGAATGAAACGCGCCTTACCATGCCTCGCGGCGCGGTCGCGCCAGGCGTCGTCGGTGTAGGCAGCGGCGGAGGCGTAGGTCACGCCAAAGGCGGTCGGCGCGTCCTGCAACGCCGCAAGCCGCACGCGTTTCAGTTCCGGCCAGTCTTCTTCTCTCGTGTATCGGATATCGATCATGGTCTGGACATCCGCACGTAGGCCACTTCCTTGCCATCATATTGGCGGATGGTCTCCCCGGAGAGGGCGAAGCCGTTTTTCTCGTAAAAGCTGATGGCGCCGTGGTTGGAGCGCGCGACGTTGAGCGTGATCTCGCCGGGCGTCTTTTCCAAAACAGCATTCAGCAACGCCTGGCCTACGCCCCGCCCACGTGCGGCGCGCTGCACGAACAGCGCGCGCAACTGCCCGTCAAACACCGCAGCGAAGCCATGTATGCCATCGGCATCGTAGACCATCACATCCGACTGGACGAAGGCAGCCAACAGCCCTTGGTCCTGCTCCAGCGGCGTAATGTTGAATGACGCCGTTTCAAAACGCAGTTCATCCGGTTTCGCTTCCAGATAAATGCGGCAGACAGCGGCGAAATCTTCGGCAGTGTAGGCGCGCACGGCGTCAACATGCATGTTGGCATCGGCCGTTTCACGGTGAATGACGCCGGGATCGGCCAGCTCACGAAGCGCAAGCGCGCGCATCGCGTCGTTGGCCAGGCCGGCGATTGCTGCGCTCTGCAAGGCATCCGCTTCCGCACTTCTTCCCAGCCCGCGCCAGACGGCGACGCAGAGCGACAGGTCGCCGACAAAATTCGACAGCTCGGCGGCCAGACGCGGCGGCTCGCCGCGGGTCGGCATCAGCGGCACCTTTTCTGCCAGGCTGTTTAGCTCGGGCAGCCTGGCCGACGGGTCGCGGAGATAGCGTTCGGCCAGCACATAATCCTGTGCTTCAACCACGGCCGGCAAGGCGCGCCAGGCGTTTCGTTTCGCCAGATCCGGCTGGGCCGCCAGCAACTGCAGGAACAATTCGTAGGTGGTCCGGCTGTCCTCTAATATTTCATTCATCTCGACGATGATCTCGAACCGGCCACGCTGTCGGCCGCCGTCATCCTCGCCAAACATCGTATCCTCGGCCAACAGGCGGCTGGCCTGAGCGTCACGTTCACGCACCATGGCGGCACGCGCCGGGGCATACTGCTCAATCAACTGGCTCCAGGCGAACATGGTGATGAAATGCCGGTCATCCGCCCGCGCAAATAGCGCAAGCAGCGCCACGAGTGCTTCGTCATGCCGGCCTTCGTGCAGCGCCAGCAAGGCTTTGTCCACCTCTGGATCGGGGGTCATAGATGCCTCGTTTCCGCTGGCGGCACGTTCCAGTTGTCGTTTTTGCCGTCCAGGTAGGTGATCGGGGCGTTGGCCAGCTCCTCCTCGCTGGCGTCATCCAGGCAGGTGAGGTTGACCGAGTAGAACTCGCCCCAGCGCGGCGATACGCCGATGCCGAAGGGGTGAACGCCGCAGTGACGGCAGAACAGGTGCTTATCGCGCTTGGTGAGGAACTGGTACAGCGTCAGATCGCCCTCGCCCGATTGCAGGCGGAACGCCTCGGGCTTGACGATCGCGGGCCAGTAACGCATCTTGACGCAGATGGAGCAGTTGCAGCGCAAGGTCCCTTGCGCCAGATCGATGTCCGCCGCAAAGCGCACCGCGCCGCAATGACAGCTGCCGTGGTAAGTCTTCAGCATGGCAGCCGCGCCACCTTGTCACTGCGCGGCGCAGCTTGGTCGTGAGAGCCGTATTCGTTCACCGGAACGCCTCGATCGCCACCTTGGCCACGTCACCGTGCAGTTCGGGGCGTGCCTTGTCATCCTTGGCGGGCTGGGTCAGATACACGGCCAGCACGATCGGCGCCCGGCCGGGCGGCCAGATCACGGCGATGTCGTTGACCGTGCCGTAATCGCCGGCGCCGGTCTTGTCGGCCACCACCCAGCCTGCGGGCACGCCGGCGCGTATGCGCGTGGCGCCGGTGGTGTTCCCGATCATCCAGTCCTTGAGCTGGCGCCGGCAGTGCAGCGGCAGCGCGTCGCCCATCACCAGCTTGTGCAGCGAACGCGCCATCGCCTGCGGCGTGGTGGTGTCGCGCACGTCGCCGGGCAGCGCGGAATTGAGTTCGGTTTCCCAGCGGTCCAGCCGGAACTCGGCGTCGCCGATGGAGCGCGCATAGGCCGTCACCGCCGCCGGACCGCCGATCTGCTTCATCAGCAGATTGGCCGCCGTGTTGTCGCTGTACTGCAGCGTGGCCTCGCACAGTGCCTCCACCGTCATGCCCTCCGCCACGTGCTTGCCAGTGACCGGCGAATGCGGCACCAGATCCACCTTGTCGTAGCGCAGGCGCCGGTCCAGCAGCGACGGCTCGCGCGCCAGCACCGCCGCCGCCAGCATCATCTTGAAGGTGCTGCACATCGGGAAACGCTCGTCGGCGCGGTGCAGCAACTGGCGGCCGTCCGCCGTGTTGAACGCCGCCACACCAAGCCGGCCGCCGTATTCCTTCTCCAGCCGCGCCAGTTGCCCGGTGCGCGACACCGGCGTGGTGCCTGGCGCCTGATCCAGCAGATCGGCGGCGCGCGCCAGCGGGGCGCTGGCCAGCGCCAGCACCAGCATGCGGCGGGTTGTGAAATCGGTCATCGGCTGCGAATAAGAGTTAAGTAAAAATAAACATAGCACAGTCTTGCCATAAATGCCAATCCCCAATTGCGCGCAGCGCGATCGCTACTGGCGGTAGACTGGCCACATGTCTACCCAGGTGCTCATCGTCGGCGCCGGTCCCACCGGCCTGGTGCTTGCCATTGCGCTGGCAAGAAGGGGCGTTGTCGTGCGCATCATCGACCGCAACAGCGGCCCCGGACAGGCCTCGCGCGCCATGGCGGTCCACGCCCGCACGCTGGAGTTCTACCGCCAGTTGGGCTTCGCCGATGCCGTCATCAACCAGGGCATCCAGATAGACGCCATCCACCTGCGCGAACACGGCGAGGACATCGTCGCGCTGCCGCTGCGCGACATCGGCGCCGGCCTCAGTCCCTACCCCTTTGTGCTGGCCTACCCGCAGGACGACCACGAACACCTGCTGGTGGCGCAGTTGCGCGCCGAGGGCGTGGAGGTGGAATGGAACACCGAGCTGGAATCGTTCACGCAGGACGAATGGGGCGTGCGCGCGGTGCTGGAACACGGCGACGACCGCGTCACCTGCAGCAGCGCCTATCTGTGCGGCTGCGATGGCGCGCGCAGCCGCGTGCGAGAAGCGCTCGGGCTGGACTTCGCCGGTGGCACCTACAACCACCTGTATTACGTGGCGGACGTGCAGACCGCCGGCCCGCCCAACCAGGACCTGGTCGGCCACCTGGCCGCCCACACCTTTGCGCTGATGCTGCCGGTGCGCTCGCGCGGCATGCAGCGCCTGATCGGTATCCTGCCGGACGGCGCGCCAGCCCACGCGGACTTCGAGGCGGTGCGCCCGGTACTGGAGCCGCTGCTGGGCATCCGCGTGGAACAGGTGAACTGGTTCTCCACCTACCGCGTGCACCACCGCGTGGCCACACGCTTTCGCGTCGACCGCTGCTTTATCGCCGGCGACGCGGGCCACGTCCACAGCCCCGCCGGCGGCCAGGGCATGAACACCGGCATCGGCGACGCCATCAACCTGGCCTGGAAACTGGCCCACGTGCTGCAGGGCCGGGCCGACGCCGCGCTGCTGGACACCTACGAGGCCGAACGCATCGTTTTCGCCCGCAAGCTCGTGACCACCACCGACCGCGCCTTCCAGCTGATCGTCTCGCAGGGGCCGGGCGGCCAGCTGCTGCGCAACTGGCTGCTGCCGCACGTGCTGCCGGCGCTGAGCGGCCTGTCCGCCGCGCGCCGCACGCTGTTCAAGACCGTCTCGCAGGTGATGATCCATTATCCCGACAGCCCGCTCAGCGCCGGCCGCGCAGGCGACATCATCGGCGGCGACCGGCTGCCCTGGGTGCCGGACAACTTCGTGCCGCTGCAATCGCTGGACTGGCAGCTGCACGTCTATGGCCACACCGATCCGGCGCTGGCCGCCGCCGCGCAGGCGCTGCGCCTGCCGCTGCACGCCTGGCCGTGGACCGAGGCCCACGCCCACGCCGGCCTGCTGGAAGATGCCGCCTACCTGGTGCGCCCGGACATGCACGTGGCGCTGGCCCTGCCGCGCCAGGAAACCGACGTGTTGCAGGCACTGGCCACGCGCCTCAAGCTGCGCTTCGGCAGGGATAGCTAAATGCCATTGACAGCCCGGCGGTGAGCAAGCTAAGGTCAGCATCGCGCCGATGCCCGACCTTATTTACTCACTTAAAGGATGCCATGAGCCTTCACAACCCTTCCCGCCGCGAGCTGCTGCTGGCCGCCCTCTCCGCCACCGCCGTCAGCGCCCTGCCAGGCCTCGCGCTGGCCGCCGACGCATCGCCGGCCGACGCCCGCTTCAGCAAGCTGCTGGACGACATTGCCGAAGAAGTCCTGCGCCTGTCGCCAACCAGCGCCACCGGCCTGGGGTTGGACAAGGGCCCGCGCACCGCGCTCAAGTCGCAGCTGGAAGACCTGTCGCCCGCCGGTGACAAGGCCTGGGCGGAGGAAGTAAAGTCGATTCAGGCGCGCCTGCGCGCCATCAACCGCGCCACGCTCAGCGCCAACGCGCAGATCCGCTACGACACCATCGCCTACGCCGCCGAATCCGGCCTGCAGGGCCTGCGCTTCCCGTTCGGCGGCGCCGCCAGCGGCTTCAATGGCGGCACCGCGCCGTTCCCGGTCACGCAGCAGGACGGCACCATCACCCGCCTGCCGGAGTTCCTCGACTCGCAGCACCAGATCGCCGACGCCGCCGACGCCGAGGCCTACCTGGCGCGCCTGGCAGGCATGGCCAAGCTGCTGGATGACGAAACCGCCCGCATCGAAGAGCAAGCCGGCAAAGGCATCATGCCGCCGGACTTCATCTGCAAGACCGCGCTGGGCCAGTTGCAGGACTTCCGCAAAACCGCCGCCGCCGACCAGAAGCTGGTGACCTCGGTCACCGAGCGCGCGCAGAAGCTCAACCTCGCCGGCGACTGGCACGCGCGCGCCCTGAAACTGGTGGAAGGCTCGGTCTACCCGGCGCTGGACCGCCAGATCGCCGCCTTCGGCAAGGCCGCCGCCAAGGCCACCAACGTGGCCGGCGTGCACCGCCTGCCGGACGGCGCGGCCTATTACGAGTGGGCGCTGCGCCTCGGCACCTCGACCACCCACAGCGCCAGGGAAATCCACGCCATCGGCCTGGAACAGAACAAGCAACTGCAGTCGCGCATCGACGCCATCCTGAAAAAGCAAGGCATCACGCAGGGCACCGTCGGCCAGCGCCTGCTCGGCCTGACCAAGGACCCGCAGCGCTTCTACGCCGACAACGACAAGGGCCGCGAAGAGCTGATCGCCTTCTGCAACGAGCGCGTGGCCGCCGTGCGCAAGCTGATGCCGCAGATCTCGCACCTCAACATGCAGGCGCCGCTGCAGATCAAGCGCGTGCCGGTCGACATTCAGGACGGCGCGCCGCTGGGCTATATGAACTTCGCTTCGCTCGACGGTTCGCGCCCGGCCATCTACTACGTTAACCTGAAGTCGACCACCTTGTGGCCGAAGTCCGAGCTGTCCACGCTCACCGCGCACGAAGGCATTCCGGGCCACGCCTGGCAAGGCGCCTACCTGGCCGAGCACCACGACGAGCTGCCGCTGATTTCATCGCTGATCGGTTTCAACGCCTTCGTCGAGGGCTGGGCGCTGTACGCGGAACAGCTGGTCGATGAATTCGGCCTGTACGCCAACGATCCGTTCAGCCAGATCGGCTACCTGCAGGCGCAGCAGTTCCGCGCCTGCCGCCTGGTGGTGGACACCGGCATCCACGCGATGCAGTGGACGCGCGAACAGGCGATCCGCTTCCTGGTCGAGAACACCGGCCGCGGCCAGCAGGCCATGACCAGCGAAATCGACCGCTATACCGTGTCGCCGGGCCAGGCCTGCGGCTACAAGATGGGTCACAACGAGATCCTGCGCCAGCGCCAGCGCGCGCAGAAGGCGCTGGGCGGCAAATTCGACCTGGCCGGCTTCAACGACGCGCTGGTGGAGAGCTGCGGCGTGCCGCTGACGGTGCTGCCGACCGTGATCGACCGCTACATCAACGCCCAGCGCGCGAAACAACAGAAGGCATAAAAAGTCGTTTATCGCGCCATGGTTTTCTTGTAAGCTTGTCACGACTATCATGAAAACCATCGCCATCATCGGCGGCGGCGTCACCGGCGTGACGACCGCCTATGCCCTCGTCAAGCGCGGCTTCGCCGTCACCCTGCTGGAGCGTCATCGTTATCCGGCGATGGAAACTTCCTATGCCAACGGCGGCCAGCTGTCGGCCTCCAACGCGGAAGTGTGGAACCACCGCTCGACCATCGCCAGGGCGCTGCAATGGATGCTGCGCGGCGACGCGCCGCTGCTGGTGCATCCGCACCCCACCTGGCACAAGCTGTCGTGGTTTGCCGAATTCATCTCGGCCATGCCGGACTACCACCGCAACACCGTCGCGCTGGCGCGCATGGCGGTGGCGGCGCGCGACCACCTGTTCCAGTGGGCCGACGACGAGGGCATCGCCTTCGACCTGCGGCGCGCCGGCATCCTGCACATCCACCGCGACCGCGCGGAATTCGAGCACGCCGTGGCGGTCAGCAAGCTGCTGGCGCGCGGCGGCGTGCCGCGCCGCGCGGTCACGCCGGACGAGATGCGCGCCATCGAGCCGGCGCTGCGCGGCGAGTTCTACGCCGGCCACTACACCGAGAGCGACAGCAGCGGCGACATCCACAAGTTCACCACCGGCCTGGCGCAGGCGGCGCAGCGCCTCGGCGCGCAGTTGCGCTGCAATCAGCAGGTGGTGCACCTGAACGCCGGCGAGGACGGCGTCGACATCACCGTGCTGCACGACGAGCGCGCCGACACCACGCGCTACGACGCGGTGGTGATCTGCGCCGGCGCCGCCAGCCGGGCGCTGGCGGCGCAGGTCGGCGACAGCGTCAACGTCTATCCGGTCAAGGGCTACTCGGTCACCGTCCAGCTGGAGGACGCCGCCAGCCGCGCGGCCGCGCCGCAGGTCAGCCTGGTCGACGACACGGTCAAGCTGGTGTGCAGCCGGCTGGGCGAGGACCGGCTGCGCGTGGCCGGCAGCGCCGAGTTCCACGGCCACAACCGCGACATCCGCGCCGACCGCATCGCGCCGCTGACCGACTGGGTGCAACACAACTTCCCCGATGTCAGCACCCGCGCCATCACGCCCTGGGCCGGGCTGCGACCGATGATGCCGGACCTGATGCCGCGCGTCGGCCCCGGCAAGGCGCCGGGCGTGTTCTACAATACCGGCCACGGCCACCTGGGCTGGACCTTGTCGGCCGCCACGGCCGACATGGTGGCGAGCGCCATCCATTCCTCTTGGGAGGCTGTGCGGCAACGCACAACCACGCCCTTGAAAATGGCGTAAACTAGCTTCATCTAAGGCTCGTCTTCACTAGGAGGTATGACATGACGGCTAAATCTATCGCACGTATCACTTTGCTGGCCGGCGCCCTGGCGCTGGCAGCCCCCGTATTTGCCGCCGAGCCCACCATCCAGGAGGTGTACGCGGCAGCCAACGCTGGCAAGTACGCCGAAGCGCAGGCCATGATGGACCAGGTGCTGGCCGCGCATCCGAAAAGCGCCAACGCCCACTTCGTCGAGGCCGAGCTGCTGGCCAAGCAAGGCAAGTTCGCCGCCGCCCAGGCCTCGCTGGCCAAGGCGGAAGAACTGGCGCCGGGCCTGCCAAAGGTGAAGCCTGAAGCGGTCAGCAAGCTGCGCGCGCTGCTGGCCGACGGCCAGAAGCTGGACTATGCGCAAAAGCGCAGCCACGCCACCACTAGCGGTGGCGGCAACAACTATGGCAGCGGCGGGTACGCCAACGCGCCGCAGAGCAGCGGCATCGGCTGGGGCGGCATCCTGATCATCGGCGCCGGCCTGGCGGGTTTTATCTGGCTGGCGACCCGCTTCATGCAGCGTCGCCAGCAGCCGCCTGTTAATGACGGCTACAGCCCCGCCGGCTACAATCCGGGCGCGGCGCCGGGCTATGCGCCGGGCGGCGGCTATCCGCAGCAGCCGGGCTATGGCCAGGCCGGCTGGGGCCAGCAAGGCTATCCGCAACAGCCGGCGCAGCCGGGCATGGGTTCGCGCATCATGGGCGGCCTGGCGACCGGCGCGGCGGTGGGCGCGGGCATCGTGGCCGGCGAGGCGATCGCCCGCCAGTTCACCGGCGGCCATGACAGCGGCTCGGGGTCGAGCAACCTCGACCAGTCGCGCAACGACATCGTCTACGACGACCCGTCGGCCCGCGACGACCTGCTGCGCCGCGATGACATGGGCGGCAACGACTTCGGCGTCAGCGGCGGCTGGGATGACGGCGGCAGCGGCGGCGGCGGCGACAGCGGCGGTGGCGGCGACTGGGATTAATCCCGCCTGTCACTAATTACGATTACGGGGCGCGGCGTTCGCCCGCCCCGGCAGCCT
Source organism: Duganella sp. 1224 (assembly GCF_013408245.1). Classification (GTDB taxonomy): domain Bacteria; phylum Pseudomonadota; class Gammaproteobacteria; order Burkholderiales; family Burkholderiaceae_D; genus Rugamonas. The sequence goes on along the minus strand of NZ_JACBYS010000001.1, from coordinate 823,101 downwards.
CCAGCGCCAGGTCCCAATACGGCGGACTACCGAAATACTCCTTCAAATGACGTATCAACAGCTGGGCCTTGGCCTGGTTGGAGCGGCCCGGCATGTGCACCGCGTGGATGGCCGGTTCGTCCGGCGAGCGCCGCGGCGACGCCACGTGCTCGACCGGCAACATCGGAAACACCGGCACCAGCTGACCGGCGACGATGGCGTCGCTGGTCAGCCAGTTGGCCAGGTGGGCGATGCCGGCGCCGCTGATGGCCGCATGCAGCAGCGAGTCGGTATCGTCGCAGCGCAGCTTGCCCTTCACCGGCAACGGCTGATTGCCGTTGACACCTTCAAAACGCCACCAGCCGCGCGGCGGCACCCTCCCGTTGACCGTCAGGCACTGGTGATCCAGCAAATCTTCCGGCTTGCGCGGCCAGCCATGGCGCTCCAGGTAGGCCGGGCTGGCCGTCACCAGCCGCTGCATGCCGGCGAGACGCGTGGCCACCAGGTCGCTGGCTGGCAGCACGCCGGCGCGCACCGCCACGTCCACGCGGCGCGCCAGCAGGTCGACCACGTCGTCGCTGACGTGCAGGTCGACCTCGATCAGCGGATGGCGCTGCAGGAAGGCGGCGATGGCCGGCGCCACGTGCAGGCGGCCGAAGGCGGCCGGCGCCGTCACCGTCAGCAGGCCGCGCGGTTCGCTGTCCAGTTCCTGCACGGCGCTCTTGCCCTCGGCCAGCTCGGCCAGTATATTGCGGGCGCGCGGCAGAAAACGCTCGCCGGCGTCGCTCAGGATCACTTGACGCGAACTGCGCAGCAGCAGCCGCGCCCCCAGTTCCGCCTCCAGCGCATCAATCTTTCGGGAGACTGACGACACCGCCATTTCAAGGTGTACTGCTGCCTTGGACAGGCTGCGCAACTCGACTACAGTCACAAAACATTCGAGACTATCTATCACAAATTTCTCCCGAGCCATACATCTTTGCAGATCCAGCAAAGATCATTTGCTTTTTTCCATATTGTGCCATTTTTTGCAAAGCTGCATACTTCGCTCATCGATTGTTAAGGATGCCAACATGAAATTCACACCACTGTTTGCCGCACTGGCCATTGCCACCGCCGCCTCCACCCCCGCCTTTGCCGCCGCGCCGCTGGCCGGCACCAACGCCCCCGGCTTCTACCGGGTGATGCTGGGCGACTTTGAAGTCACCGCCCTCAGCGACGGCACCGTCGACCTGCCGTTTGACAAGCTGCTGCACGAACCGGCCGACGTCACCAAAAAAGCGCTGGCCCGCAACTACCAGTCGGTGCCGACCGAAGCCTCGGTCAACGCCTTCCTGGTCAACACCGGCGCCAAGCTGATCCTGGTGGACACCGGCGCCGGCGGCCTGTTCGGCCCGACGCTGGGCAAGGTGCTGGCCAACATCAAGGCTTCCGGCTATCAGCCGGAACAGATCGACGAAATCTACCTGACCCACCTGCATCCCGACCACGTGGGCGGCCTGGCCGCCAACAGCCAGCTGGTGTTCCCCAACGCCGTGGTGCGCGCCGACCAGCGCGACACCGATTTCTGGCTGAGCCAGGCCAACCTGGACAAGGCCCCGGCCGACAGCAAGGGCTTCTTCCAGGGCGCGATGGCCTCGCTGACGCCCTACGCCGCCGCCCAGCACCTGAAGCCGTTCAGCGGCGACACCGAACTGGCGCCGGGCGTGCGCGCAACGTCGAGTTATGGCCACACGCCGGGCCATACCATTTATACTTTCGAAAGCAAAGCCAAGAAGCTGGTGCTGGTGGGTGACCTGATCCACGTGGCCGCCGTGCAGCTGGCGCATCCGGAAGTGACGATCGGCTTCGACAGCGATCCGAAAGCCGCGCTGGCGTCGCGCACCAAGGTGTTCCAGGCGCTCTCCAGGGAGGGCGCGCTGGTCGGCGCCGCCCACCTGTCGTTCCCCGGCCTGGGCCACCTGCGCGTGGACGGCAAGGGCTACGACTGGCTGCCGGTTTCCTATTCCCAGCTGCGCTAGTCAGCGGCACGTCAGCAAACTCTGAAAGACTGGTCATCATGGACATGCGTACCTCACCCAGCCCTATTTCCGTGCTCGTCGTCGACGACCATCCCTTGCTGCGCGCCGGCCTGGGCGAGGCCATTTCCAGCCAGTCCGACATGTGCGTGGTGGGCGAAGCCTGCAACGGCCGCGAGGCGGTGGACGCCTACACCCAGCTGCGGCCGGACGTCACCATCATGGACATCGCCATGCCGGAGCTGGACGGCGTGCAGGCGCTGCACGAGATCCGGCGCGAGCATAACAACGCCCGCGTCGTCATGCTGACCACCTACAAGGGCGACGCGCAGATCCTGCGCGCCGTCCAGGGCGGCGCCGCCGGCTTCCTGCTGAAGAGCACCCTGCGCCGCGAACTGCTGGACACGGTGCGCGGCGTGCACATGGGGCAGCGCCGCATTCCGCCGGAAATTGCCATGGAACTGGCCCAGCACATGGGTCAGGGCCCGCTGAGCTCACGCGAGATGGAGGTGTTGAATCTGGCGGCCAGCGGCCATTCCAACCGCCGCATCGCCGAGCGCCTGACGATTTCCGAGGAAACCGTCAAGGCGCACATGAAGAACGTGCTGGCCAAGCTGGCCGCGAACGACCGCACCCACGCGGTGACGATCGCCCTCAAGCGCGGGATTATTTCGATTTAATCCCTGGCGGTGCCCGCCAGCGCCAGCAGGATGGCGCACGGCAGCAGCAGGCCGTGGAAGCCAAACTGCACGAAAGCCAGGCCGCCGCTCATGCAGCCGGCGGCAAACATCACCACCGGCCAGGTCAGCTTCTTGCAGCGGCCGATCGCTTCCGGGTCACCGCGCAACGAATCCACCAACTCGATCACCAGCCCGGTCACGTTGCCGGTCATGACGGTGGTGGCCGCCGTCTTGCCAAGCAATAGCTTGCCGTAGGCGTTCTGGATCGCCATCGCGCCCGCGCATAGCGAGCCGGTGAGCAGCGTCAGCGGCTCGGAAGCCTCGATCACCGGCGCCGCCCGCCAGGCGCAGAACACCGTGGCCAGCATCAGGAACAGCTGCAACAGGAAGCTGTTGCGCAGCGTTTTGGCGCCGGCCCGGTCCCAGTGCAGGATCGCCAGCCGCGCCAGCGCGACAAACACGATAAACACCGGGAATACCAGCAGCTTGATGAAGATGGCTTGCGATGGCTCGATCAGCGCGCGGCCGATCAGCACAAAGTTCCCCGTGACGTGGGCCGTGAACAGGCCAAACAGCCCGACAAAGCCCAGCGTGTCGACGTAGCCGGCCAAAAAGCCCAGTGCCGCGCCTTGTTTGATGTCACCGCGTTCCATTACTCCCTTTCTGAAGATCGAGCCAGGCCAACAGCAGGAAAGCGCCGGTCAGGCCGAGGTGCTCGAAAAAACTGTTGGCCGCCATGAAGCGTTCCTGGCCGCCCATCTCCCAGAAGCGGTTGGCGACAAAGGTGGCCATCAGCGTGAACACGCCGAGGAAAGCGGCGCCCAGCCAGCGGTAAAAACCGGCCACGATGGCGACCGAGGCGCCCAGTTCCAGCGCGATCACCAGCGCCGCCAGCGGCGCCGCCGGCGCCAGGCCGAAGTGGCGCATCTCGCCGATGGCCGAATCAAAATCCGTCAGCTTGTTGATGCCGCCCTGCAGATAGGCGGCACACAACAGCAGCAGACAACAACGTTCTATCCACTGCGACCGCATTACACCGCCCAGCAGGCGCAGCCCAGGGCGCCCCAGAAGCTCTTCAGGTCGGAGACCGGCAGCTTGCTGGCCCACGAGTTGGCGTGCTGGTGGCCGTGCAGATTGCAGTTGTTGGCGCAGCCGCAGGCGGCGGCCTGCTGCTGGCGTTCCCGCTGCTGCCGCAACTGGCGCTGTTCCAGTTCCTTGAGCGCGGCGCGGCTGGTGCCCTGCTTCTCGCCCCAGCCGGCGTAGCCGCCGAAACGGCGCACCGGCGACCAGTCCGGCATGGCCGGCGGCGGCGGCAGGTCGTGGCTGGCGAAGGCGCCGGCGGCGTAGACGATCTTGCCGCCCACCACGGTCAGCTCCGAGGTCATGTCCCAGATCTCGCTTTCGGCGCAGGCGTAGAAGTCCTTGTCCGGCACGATCAGGTCAGCCAGCTGGCCGACTTCGATGCGGCCCTTCTTGCCTTCCTCGTTGGAGAACCAGGTGGTGTTCTCGGTCCACATGCGCAGCGCCTGTTCGCGGTCCAGGCAATTGGCGCGCGGGTACAGCTGCGCGCCGCTGACGGTTTTACCGGTGATCATCCAGGCCAGCGACACCCATGGATTGTACGAGGCCACGCGGGTGGCGTCGGTGCCGGCCGAGGTTTTCACGCCCGATTCCAGGATCTTCTTGATTGGCGGCGTGGCCTCGGCGGCGCCGTGGCCATAGCGTTCGATGAAGTATTCGCCCTGGTAGGCCATGCGGTGCTGCACGGCCACGCCGCCGCCCAGCGCGGCGATGCGGTCGATCGACTGCTGCGAAATGGTTTCCGCGTGGTCGAAGAACCAGTTAAGGCCCTCCAGCGGAATCTCCTGGTTGACGCGCTCGAACACGTCCAGCGCGCGGCTGATGGTTTCGTCGTAGGTGGCGTGCATGCGCCACGGCCAGCGGTTCTGCGCCAGCACCCGCACCACGCCTTCCAGGTCGTCCTCCATCGATTCCGGCATGTCCGGGCGCGGCTGGCGGAAGTCCTCGAAGTCGGCCGCCGAGAAGGTCAGCATCTCGCCTGCGCCGTTGTGGCGGAAGTAGTCGTCGCCCTGCTGATACTTGACGCTCTGCGTCCAGTTCAGGAAGTCTTCCTTCTCCTGCTTGGGCTTTTGCGTGAACAGGTTGTAGGCCATGCGCACCGTCAGCTGCTTTTCGTCGGCCAGTTGCTGGATCACCTGGTAGTCTTCCGGATAGTTCTGGAAGCCGCCGCCGGCGTCGATCACGCCGGTCACGCCGAGGCGATTCAGTTCGCGCATGAAGTGGCGGGTCGAGTTGACCTGGTATTCCAGCGGCAGTTTCGGGCCCTTGGCCAGCGTGGCGTACAGGATCGAGGCATTCGGCTTGGCCAGCAGCAGGCCGGTGGGATTGCCGCTGCCGTCGCGCAGGATCTGGCCGCCCGGCGGTTCCGGCGTGTCCTTGGTGTAGCCGACGGCGCGCAGCGCGGCGCCGTTCAGCAGCGCGCGGTCATACAGGTGCAGGATGAACACCGGGGTATCCGGCGCCACCGCGTTCAGCTCCTCGATGGTCGGCAGGCGCTTCTCGGCGAATTGGTGCTCGGTGAAGCCGCCCACCACGCGCACCCACTGCGGCGCCGGCGTAATGGCCACCTGCGCCTTCAGCATGGCCATGGCGTCGGCCAGCGAGCGCACGCCGTCCCAGCGCAGCTCCAGGTTGAAATTCAGGCCGCCGCGGATGATGTGGCAGTGGTTGTCGATCAGGCCTGGCAGCACGCGCTTGCCATGCAGGTCGATGATACGGGTGGTCGGGCCGGCCAGGGCCATCACCTCGTTGGCGCGGCCAACGGCGATGAATTTGCCATCCTTGATGGCGACGGCTTCGGCGTGCGGGTTGGCGCGGTCCAGGGTGGTGAACAGGCCGCGGTGCAGGATCAGATCGGGAGTGGGGTTCGCTTGGGTCATTTAATCAGGTGCTCCGGGTTTCATCGGACTTCTGCGCGGTTGGCAGCTGGCCGAAACAATGTGGCTTGACGTGGTCTTCGATCCACGACACTTTGGGCGCTTCCTTCTGCCACAAGGGGCGCAGCAGCGGCGGCAGCTGCTCGCCGAGCAGCATGCCCAGCAGGCCGACCAGCGCGATCACCGGCGGCGCCGGCGAACGCACGTTCAAAAAGCCATAAATCAGGCCCACCAGCAGGCCGACGGCCAGCGATACAATATACATTTTCATGATTGAGCGGTACTCCGGTCAGGTGAATCGTGCCCGTAGTGTAGTGATCCCTCTCTCCTATGACATCACCGGGATTGATCGACAATTCCCCCCTCTTTTGGGAGGTATGAACTTGCACTTGAATAGGTGCTAAAATGGTCTGACTCCCGGGAACCGATACGCCATGACGACTGCACGCGCCGTACAGCTCCTGCATGCCGCCGTTGCCGCCTTGTGCGGCCTGCTCTTGTGCGTCCCGCCGCCCGCCCTCGCCCAGCAACCGCCGGCCCGCCTCCTCGAACAATTCACCCATACCAGCTGGGGCGCGCTCGATAGCGCCCCGGTGGACATCCTGAATATTACCCAGACCAGCGATGGCTGGCTATGGCTCGCCGCCGGCACCGGCTTGTACCGCTTCGACGGCAAGCGCTATGAGCGCGTCGACAGCGTCGACGGCCACGCGCTGCTGTCGTCCAATGTGCGCACGCTGTATGCGCCGCCGGAGGGCGGCCTGTGGGTCGGCTACCGCATCGGCGGCGGCATCAGCTACTACAGCCGCAACCAGGTGCGCCACTTCGCCGCCGGCCAGGGACTGCCCTCCGGCGCCGTCACCAGCATCACGCGCGGGCCGGACGGCGTGCTGTGGGTGGCCGCGCGCGACGGCCTGGCGCGGCTCGAAGGCGACCATTTCGTCGGCGTCGGCGCCGACTACGGCCTGCCGCCACGGCGCGCGCGCCAGGTGCTGTTCGACCGCGACGGCCGCCAGTGGGTGGCCATGCAGGGCGGGATCTACAGCCGCGCCAACAGCGCCGCGCCGTTCCGGCCAGCCTGGCCGCACGGCGACCTGAGTGGCTTGGCGCTGGCGCCGGACGGCACGGTATGGGCGTCCGACATCGGCAGCTATTACCGCATGCTGCCTGAGGCGCCGGCCGGCGACGTCGGCGCGCAGGCCTCGCTCCAGGGCAGCAATATGTACTTCGACCGCGAGGGCAACCAGTGGGTATTTCGCGCCGGCGGGCTGGAACGGCGCAACGCCGGCGGTGGCGAGGCGCAGCAGCAGGACCTGAACGGCGGCCTGCCGCAAAGCTTTTTCCAGGACCGCGAGGGCAATGTGTGGATCGGCAGCTCGGCGGGGCTGAACCGTTTCCGCCACAACCGTCTCATGACGCTGCCGCTGCAGATCGTGTTCAACCATCCGGCCATCGCGCCGGTGGCCGGCGGCGGCGTCTGGGCCGGCGACCGTACCGGCGTGCTGCACGTGCTGGGAGCGGAAGGCGCGCGCCGCAGCGTGCTGGCCGGGCACGTGTCGGCGCTGTACCGCGATCCGGCCGGCGTGCTCTGGGCCGGCAACGACGAGGAGGTGTGGAGCGTGGAAGGCGGCCGCGTGGAGCGTTATCCGCTGCCGCCGGAAGCGCGCAGCTACGAGGTGCAGGCGATCAGCGGCGCCGCCGGCGGCGGCCTGTGGGTATCGGTGGTGCGGGCCGGCCTGTATCTGCTCAAGGACGGCCAGTGGCGCCACCAACCTGCGCTGCCGCTGTCCACGCCCGGCATGAGCGACCAGTTTCCGACCTCGCTGGTGACCGGCCGCGACGGCGCGCTGTGGGCCGGCTATATCCGCAACTACATCGTGCGCCTGGCCGGCGGCAAGACCGACATCTACAGCGCCGAACAAGGCCTGGACCTGGGCCACGTGCTGACGCTGCACCGCGCCGGCGGCCAGCTGTGGGCCGGCGGCGAACGTGGCGTCGCCTGGTTCGACGGCAAACGCTTCTTCATGCTGCATGGCCAGCGCGGCGAGGCGTTTCGCGGCGTGTCCGGCATCGCCCGCAGCGCCCAGGGCGACCTGTGGCTGTTCGGCACCGAGGGCCTGACCCGCATCGCCGCCGCCCAACTGGCGCGGGCGCTGCGCGAGCCGGCGCAAGCGGTGGAGTTCGAGCGCTTCGACGCCCACGACGGTTTGCTCGGCGCCGCCTCGCAGCTGCGCCCCATGCCGTCGCTGGTGCTGGGCGACGACGGCCTGCTGTGGATGGCCACCGCCAACCGCATCAACTGGATCGACCCGGCGCGCATCGCCCGCAACCCGGTGCCGCCGCCGGTGCTGGTGCAGGGCATCGCCGTCGGCGAGCAGCGCTACAGCGCCCTGCCCGGCCTGACCCTGCCCAAGTCCACCAACAGCCTGCGCATCGACTACACGGCGCTGAGCCTGAGCATCCCCGAGCGGGTCCGCTTCCGCTATCGCCTCGACGGCGTCGACCAGGACTGGCAGGATCCGGGCGCGCGGCGCCAGGCCTTCTACACCAATCTGGCGCCGGGCCAGTACCGCTTCCGCGTGATGGCTGCCAACGAGGACGGCGTGTGGAATCCGCGGGAGGCGCAACTGGTATTCAGCATTCCGCCGACGTTCATCGAGACCGCGTGGTTCAAGCTGCTGTGCGTGCTGGCATTGGCGGCGCTGCTGTGGGCCGTGTACCGCCTGCGCCTGCGCCACGTGACCCGCCAGCTGCGCACCCGGTTGGAGGACCGCGCCGACGAGCGCGAACGCATCGCCCGCACGCTGCACGACACCTTCCTGCAAAGCGTGCAAGGCCTGATGCTGCGGGTGCAAACGCTGCTCAAGCGCCTGCCGCAGGAAGGCGAAGCGTACCAGCTGGTGGAAAAGATCCTGAATCAGGCCGACCAGGTGCTGGCCGAGGGCCGCAACCAGGTGCGCGGCTTGCGCAGCGTGCCGCACCTGGACGACCTGCCGCATATGTTCGGCGAGCTGGGACAGCAACTGCGCGAGGAACACGCGGCCGACTTCGCGGTGATCGTCACCGGCCAGCAAACCACGCTGACCGAGGCGGCGCGCGAACACCTGTACCACATCGGCCGCGAGGCGCTGCTGAACGCCTTCCGCCACGCCGGCGCCAGCCGCATCGAGCTGGAACTGGGCTACGCGCAGGATCACTTCACGCTGGTGGTGCGCGACGACGGCCGCGGCATCGATGAGAAAGTGCTGGCGGCCGGCGAGTTGCCCGGCCACTGGGGCCTGATCGGCATGCGCGAGCGCGCCGTGAAGATCGACGCCGCGCTGGACCTGTGGTGCCGCCCCGGCATGGGCACGGTGGCGCAGGTCAGCGCGCCGGGATCGGCCGTGTACGAGCGCAAGCCCGGCACGCTGCGGCGCTGGCTGATGCGCGAAGCGGCCTAGCTGGCGGCTGTCAGTGGATCACGCCGCAGGAGTGCAGATCGAGGATGCCGCGCTCGATGGCCAGCGTGACCGCGTGGGTGCGGTCGCTGGCATTCAGCTTGGCCAGGATGCTCTTCATGTGCACCTTGACCGTTTCCTCCGAAATCACCAGGTGCATGCCGATGCGCTTGTTGCTCTGGCCTCCGGCCACCAGTTGCAGCACCTCGACTTCGCGCTTGCTCAGCGCGCCCTCATGCCAGTGCTCGGCGATGCCGCTGGCCACCGCCGGCGGAATGCTGCGGCGGCCCTGGTGCACGGCGCGGATGGTGGCCAGCAGTTCCTTGCGCAGCATGCTCTTGAGCAGATAGCCGGCGGCGCCGGCGGCGATGGCGCGCTGCGCCAGCACGTCGCCCTCGTAGGTGGTCAGCACCACGATGCGGGCGTTGGGGAATTCCTTGCGGATGGCGATGGTGGCATCGATGCCGTTCATGTCCGGCATCTGGATGTCCATCAGCGTGACATCCGGCTGCAATCGGCGATAGGCTTCCACGGCCTGTACGCCGTTGGTGGCCTCCTCCAGCAGCTGCATGTCCTCCTCGTCGGCGATGACGCTGGCTATGCCTTCGCGGAACATCGGGTGGTCATCCACGCTGAGGATCTTGATAGGCGTAGCGGTCATAGGCGTCTCGTACATCGGAGGGGGGCATCGTGAATAAAGTTTTGGCAGGTACCGTAAGAATGCCACAAAACGCAAGCCCTGTCCTATACCTCCATCTAGGGATGAGGATCCTCCCGGATCGGGGCGTGGCAAAACGGCTTGTAAAGATTAATCTTCTAGTCACCAGTTTTTTATTTTTAGGAGAGTGACATGCGAGTGGATACCCGATCCTGGCCACAGTCCGCCGTTGGCGGCACCGGTAACACCAGCGCCGCCGTCCAGCAAGGCGATCAAGTACGCGTGGTGGTCGCCCATGCTGACCCTATCGTCAACGCCGGACTGTGCGCCCTGCTGGGCACACAAGGCGACATGCAGATCACCGCCGCCAACAGCGAGGCGGCCAGCCACGCCGCGGCCGACGTGATCATCCTCGATCACCGCAACGGCCTGGAACACATGCGCCGCGCCGCCAACGCCCACCACGGCGAGCAGCAGCCACGGGTGCTGATCGTCACCCAGCTGGAACGCGAATGGGAAGTGCGCACCGCCATGATGGCCGGCGTGCATGGCTACCTGCTGCAGAACTCCGATGCCGAACAACTGCTGACCGCCGTGCGCACGCTGAGCCGCGGCATGCGCTACCTGAGCGCGGAATTGAGCCGCTGCGTGGCCGACAGCTTCACCCGCATCGGTCTGACCAGCCGCGAAACCGACGTGCTGCAACTGCTGGCCCAAGGCCAGTGCAACAAGTCGATCGCGCGTGAACTGGGCATCGGCGTGGGCACCGTCAAGACCCACGTCAAGGGCCTGTTCGACAAGCTGGGCGCAACCGCCCGCACCCACGCGGTGGTGCTGGCCACGCGCCGCGGCCTGGTGGGCGATTCGGTCGCCAATCAGCAGCATTGACGTGAAAACGTTGTCTAACCTGGCAGATCCCCTGTAAAATCAGGGGATGTACGCCCAGACCATCACCATGAGCACACCACATCGCCAGACGCGTTATCAACGCGTCATGATGTTCTTCGTGCTAATGTTCCTGGCGCTGCAACTGATCGGCGCGGGTTCGCATACGCACGCCTACACGGATCACGAGCCGGATTGCGCGGCCTGCGCGGTGGTGCACCTGCCCGCCGGTGGCGTGCCGCCGGCCACCCTGCTAGTGGTGCCGGTCGGCCTGCAAGGCAGCCTGCCTGTACTCGCGCCGCCCGCCGTGGTGCGCGCCGCGCAAACCAGCTATCTCACCCCGCCTTCCCACGCGCCGCCCGGCGTTGCTGTTTTTTCCATCTGAATTGTTATCGCCGCACTGACGTCCCGCGAGGGCCTGATGCGCCGTCACGTCTGTTTTTATTCAAGGATTTAACATGCAACACAAGCCACAACTCCGTATTCTGCCGCTGCTGATCGCCGCCGCCTTCTATGCCAACCATGCCTATGCGGAGGATGCCGCCGCGCCGGACGCCGCGCCGATGCAGCAAGTGGAAGTCACCGCCGCGCACCTGAAAAGCGCGCGCATCGATCTGTCGCCCAACGTCGGCACCACCATCTACAGCATCGACAAGCACATGGTCGACCAGCTGGGCCAGGGCGACAATACGCCGTTCAACGAAGTGCTGCTGCGCCTTCCGGGCGTGAGCCAGGATTCCAAGGGCTCCGGCTCGATCCACGTGCGCGACGACCACGCCAACGTGCAGTACCGCGTCAACGGCGTGCAGTTGCCGGAATCGATCAGCGGCTTTGGCCAGTCGATTGATACCCGCTTCGTCGAATCGACCGACTTCATCACCGGCGCGTTGCCGGCGCAATTCGGCCTGCGCACCGCCGGCATCGTCGACATCCAGACCAAGGAAGGCCAGCCCAAATCGGGCGGCCGCGTGGGTGTGCTGGTGGGCAGCCACGATTACGTGCAGCCAAGCGCGGAATTCTTCGGCACCCAGGGCGCCTTCAACTACTACCTGTCCGGCAGCTACCTGACCGACAAGCTGGGGATCGAAAATCCGCTGCCGACCCGCAGCGCGCTGCACGACAAGACCAACCAGACCAAGTCCTTCGGCGTGCTGTCGTACTTCCTGGATGACGACACGCGCCTCGGCCTGATGTTCGGCACCTACAACGGCCGTTTCCAGATTCCGAACAATCCGAACCAGGAACCGGCGTTTGCCGTCACCGGCGCCAGCGCGCCCGATTCGGCGCGGCTGGATGAAAACCAGCGCGAGAAAAACCGCTTCCTGGTGCTGTCGCTGCAGAAAAGCCTGGGCGACCTGAATTACCAGGTGTCGGCCTTCCACCAGTATTCGGAACTGCACTACCTGCCGGACGCCATCGGTGACCTGGCCTACAACGGCGTGGCCTCCGACACGCTACGCTCGAATACCGCCAACGGCGTGCAGTTCGACGCCAGCTACAAGCTGAATAACACCCACACGCTCCGCACCGGCCTGGCCTACACCCGCCAGACCACGCACAGCGACAACAACGTCGGCGTGTTCGACCTGAATGACGACGGCTCGCAGGCCAGCACCGATCCGCGCACCATCATCGACAACAGCAGCAAGACCGGCCGGATCTCCAGCCTGTACCTGCAGGATGAGTGGCACATCGGCGCGCCGCTGACCGTCAACTACGGCGTGCGTTTCGACAAGGTCGACGCCTTCGTCAACGAGCAGCAGTGGAGCCCGCGCATCAACGTGGCCTACCAGCTGGCCAAGGGCACGGCCCTGCATGCCGGCTACTCGCGCTACTTCACGCCACCGCCGCAGGAACTGGCGGCGCAGTCCAGCATCGACAAATACGCCGGCACCTCGAACGCGCCGGAAGTGCCGGTGTCGGACAACGTCAAGTCCGAGCGCACCAACTACTACGACATCGGCATCAGCCACCAGCTGACCTCCGCGCTGACCGTGACGGCGGACGCCTACTACAAGAAGATCCGCAACATGCTGGATGAGGGCCAGTTTGGCCAGGCGCTGATCCTGTCGCCGTTCAACTACGACCGCGGTTTCGCCAAGGGCCTGGAACTGTCCGGCGTCTACAGCCAGAAGAACTGGGGCGGCTTCCTCAACGTGACCACGCAGAAGGCGGAAGGCACCAACATCATCTCCGGCCAGTCGCTGTTTGGTCCGGACGAACTGGCCTACATCGCCAACCACTACATCCACGTGGACCACGACCAGACGGTAACCGTATCGGGCGGCGCGCACTACCACTTCGGCGATTCGCAGATCAGCGCCGATGCCCTGTACGGCAGCGGCCTGCGCCTGACGCCGGAAGGCGGCGCGCCGAACTCCGGCCACCTGCCGCACTACACCACTGTCAACCTGGCGCTGACCCATACCTGGAAAGCCACGCCGGTGGGCACCGTCGAAGGCCGCCTGGCGCTGATCAATGCCTTCGACAAGGTATACCTGTTGCGCGATGGCTCCGGCGTGGGCGTGGGCGCGCCGCAATACGGCGAGCGCCGCTCGCTGTACGCCGGCCTGTCGACCAGCTTCTGAATTTGATTAGGAGTCCTTGACAATCGGTTTTGAGGGTGTATCATGCACGGCATGGACACCAAATCGAAAAAGCCGTGGCAGGATACGCCTGATGTTTCAGCGCGCATCATCACCTCGATCGGACGCATCGCCAGTGTGATGCGTTCCGGTATGTGGGAGTTTGCCACGGCCGAAAACCTGAATCCCACCCAGGCCGACATGCTGCAACTGCTGCAGGGTCGGCCCAAGGGTGTGCGCCTGTCCTGGCTGGCGTCGCAGTTGTCGATCAGCGCCGCCAGCGCCAGCGATTCGGTATCGGCGCTGGTGTCCAAGGGCTTGCTGGTCAAGGCCCGGGCGGAGGATGACGGCCGCGCCACTGCGCTCTTCCTGACAGCGGAAGGTGCGGCCATGGCGGCCCGTATCGGCGGTGCCCTGGCATTTGCCGAACAAGCGGCGGCCGCGCTGCCTGCGTCACAGCAGGCGGAGTTGTTGACCGGCTTGTTCAAGCTGATCGCGCAGCTGCAAAAGACCGAGCGCTTCCCCGAGATGCGTGCCTGCCTGTCGTGCCGGTTCTTCGAACCGAATCGGCATCCGGGCAAGCAGGCGCCGCACCACTGCACCCTGGTGGATGCGCCGCTGTCGGTACCGCTGTTGCGCATGGATTGCCTTGAACACCAGCCGGCCGATCCGGCGGCCAAGGCGCGCAACTGGAAAGTGTTTGCCTGAGTTTTTTTGACCATAATAGTTAGGACTCCTATTTTTCAACCACTGAAAGGAAACATCATGTCCCGCATCGCTCTCGTTACCCCTGCCGACACCAACGGCGAACGCCAACAGCTGCTGGCGCAGATCGACGGCGCCTTTGGCGCCACGCCGAACATGTTCAAGGCCGTAGCCAATTCCACCGCCGCGCTGAAATCGATGTGGGGCTCGTTCGGCGCGCTGGGCGGCGGCGTCATTGGCGCCAAGCTCGGTGAGCAGATCGCCGTCGCCATCGCCGACCGCAATGACTGCGAATACTGCCTGGCCGCGCACACGGCGCTGGGCCGCAAGGCCGGCGCCACGGCCGAGGAAATGAGCGCGGCGCAGGCCGGCCGCTCGGACGACCCGAAAACCGCCGCCGCGCTGCGCTTCGCCACCGCCGTCGTCAACAACCGCGCGCAGATCAGCGACGAGGAAGTGACGTCGCTGCGTGAAGTGGGCTTCAGCGATGAAGAAATCGTCGAGATCCTGGCCCACGTGGCGCTCAACCTGTTCACCAACTACGTCAACGTGGCGTTCAAGGTGCCGGTCGACTTCCCGTCGGTCAAACTGCGCGCCAAATAAAGGAGCTGTCATGAAACCGGTCGCCCCTGAACTTCAGGTGGCGGCCTGGCTGAACACCGCCAGGCCGCTGTCGATGGCGCAGTTGCGCGGCAAAGTCGTCGCCATCTACGCCTTCCAGATGCTGTGCCCTGGCTGCGTTTCCCACGGCATTCCGCAAGCGAAGACGATACGCACCACCTTTCCCGAACAGGATGTGGCGGTCATCGGACTGCACTCGGTCTTCGAGCACCACGACGTGATGACGCGCGCCGCGCTGGAAGCGTTCGTGCACGAATATCGCATCGACTTCCCGGTGGCAATCGACCAGCCGTCCGCGCACGGCCCGATTCCGCTGACGATGGAGAACTACCAGTTGCGCGGCACGCCCACGCTGCTCTTGATCGACCGCCAGGGACGGCTGCGTGCCAGCCACTTTGGCCGCGCCGACGACATGCACGTCGGCGCGCTGATCGCTCAGCTGGTGGCGGAAGCCGCAACGCAAGCGGTGCAGTGCGACGATACCGCGTGCAGCATCCGTTGATACCATCACGTCCAGCGCTTGGGAATTGCATAATTCGTAACGTATAATCGGCCGCTGTTTGCACTCATCGTGGCCGAAACATGATAGACCTGGCGCTGGCGTTCTACCTCATCCTGATTTACCCCGCAGTCCAGCTGTGGCGCAGCGTACGCCAACGCGATGTGGCTTCGCGCCCGCGCGCGCAAGGCTACGTCAGAACCATGCGCACCATCAGCCTGGCGCTGATGGCGCTGGCGGCGGCCTGTTGGGCCAACGGCTACTCCGCGCATGATCTGGGACTGGATATGCCCCGCGCCGGCGCCGCGCTATGGTGCCTGCTGATTCCCGCCATCGGCCTGTCCGCCATGTACGCCGCCGCCACGAAGAAGACCACGCCGGACAAGGCCGCGAAGCTGCGTGCCCTGGCGGAGTCCAACGACAAGATGCCACGCACACCGCGCGAGTTCCGGCTCTTCCTGCTGACGACACTCTTCGTCGGCGCCGGCTGGGAGCTGCTATACCGCGGCTTTCTCACGCTGGTGCTGACGCCCTATGCCGGCGCTTGGGGCGCGGTCGCCATCACCGGCCTGGCGTATGGCCTGGCACATGGTTATCGCACTCCGATCCAGCTCGGCGGCAGCATTGTCTCCGCGCTGCTGTTCGGCGCGGGCTATGTGCTGACCGGCAGCCTATGGTGGCTAATCGCCATCCATATAGGCCTGCCGCTGGTCGGCGCGATTGGCAGCTACCACATCCTGCATCAGCAACCTAGTGGAGAACCACATGCAATTTCTTAAAGCCCTGTTGATTGTCGCTGTCGCTGTCGTGATGAGCGGCTGCGCTGTCTGGCATAACCCGAATGGCGCCAAGCAGACGGGTAGCCTGGTCGACTATCTGTATCCGAATGCGAAGGAATCGCCGTCGCTGGCGCCGAGCGTGGTCAGGCTGCGGCCTCCGGTCAAGGTGGGGATTGCCTTCGTGCCCGGATCGAACTGGAATAACGGATTGCCGGAAGCCGCAAAAATCAAACTGCTGGAGCGCGTGCGCGACGCGTTCTCCAAACACCAGTACATCGGCAAGATCGACATCATCCCAAGCCAGTACCTGCAGGCCAAGGGCGGCTTCACCAATCTGGAACAGGTGGCGCGCATGTTCGATGTGGAAGTGGTCACCCTGCTCTCCTACGACCAGGTACAGTTCAACGACAGCAACGCGCTGTCGGTGCTGTACTGGACCATCATCGGCGCCTACGTGATCCATGGTGACCAGTATGACGTGCAGACGATGGTGGATGCCGCCGTGTTCGACGTCCAGAGCCACAAGCTGCTGTTCCGCGCGCCGGGCACCAGCCGCATCAAGGGAGGCGCCAGTCTGGCCGGCCTGACCGAGAAACAGCGCCAGGCCGCCGGCGAGGGTTACGAGCGCGCTGTCGATCAACTGATCCCGCAATTGCAAACGGAATTGGATAATTTCCGTGAGCGGATCAAGAACGACGCCAATTACCAGGTCGAGAACAAGGCCGGTTACCACGGCGGCGGGCATGGCGGCGGCGGCATGGGCTGGATCAGCCTTGTGCTGGCGGCGCTGCTGGCCGGCGTGGCCTATGCCGTCCGCCGCCGTGCCTGAACTGTGGCAGTTTGACCGCCACGCCATCCTGTCCGGCGAGATCTGGCGCTTGTGGACCTGCCATCTGGTCCACTATTCGGCGCGCCACGCGCTGATGGACTTTGCGACGGCGCTGGCGGCGGGCGCCATCGCCCTGCCGGCGCTGGGCTGGCGACGCCTTTGCCTGATCGTGGCGCTCAGCGCACCGCTGATCTCCGCCGGGCTGCTGCTGTTGGCGCCGGATCTCCTCTATTACCGTGGCGCGTCCGGCATGGCGGTGATGCTGGTGGTGCTGGCGGCTGGCACCTTGTGGCCACGCGCCGGCCGCCGTGCGCGGGCGGCGCTGGTGCTGCTGGGTGTCGCGCTGTCGGTCAAAATCGCTGCAGAAGCGCTGGGCTATGTCGCCAGCTGGTCGGGCCTGCCGCCCGGCGTGGCCGTGGCGTGGCAGGCGCATTTACTCGGTGCGGTGCTCGCCGCATTCACGGTACAATCGTTGACAGATTAAGCATCTTTTATATGGGCTGGCATGTCAATAGCATCAAAAATCCTGATCGCCACTGGCGCGGTGGTGGTGATTGCGGCGGGCGGTGTGGCGACGCTGGCGGTGAAGCCGCCCGAATTGCTGCGAGTGGGCGCGAATTACGGCGCCAAGATCGTATGTTCCAATGTGTTTATCGCCGGACGTGACGGCCAGGCAGTACTGGCCGACGACGTGCAGGCGCCTGGCCATCCTGTGCTGAAGTATCTGCAGGTACGGGTGGACCAACAGCGCAAGACCGTGCGCGCGCAGTTCTTTGGTTTTGTCGGCGATGGCATGGCAGTGTACCGGCCCGGCACCGGCTGCGCGGTGGCGCCCGATGGCGATGTGGCGCGGGCGGCGCAATATCAATTCAATCCCATCAAGATCTGGGCGCCCTCGCCCAATGTGCCGTGGCCTACCGGTTCGCTGGCGGAGACCAATCCCGCGGTGCAGGCTTTGCTGGAGCAGGACGTGCTGGCCGGTCCTGGTGTGCGCGGGCTGGCGGTGATTCATCGCGGACGGCTGGTGGCGCAGCGCTATGGCGTGGGCTTTACGGCGGCCTCGCCGCTGCTGGGGTGGTCGATGACGAAGACGGTCAGCGCGGTGCTGGCGGGGATGCAGATCGCGGACGGCAGCTTGTCCTTGCAGCAGAGCGGTTTCTGGCCTCCTGGCGATCCACGCGCGCAGATCACGCTCGAGCAGTTGATGTCGATGACCAGCGGCTTGCGCTGGAACGAGGCGTATGGCGATGTGTCGGATGTGACGCGCATGCTGTACCTGGAGCCGGATATGGCGGGCTTTGTGGCGTCGCAGCCGCTGGAGCAGCCGCCCGGCGGGAAGTGGAATTATTCGAGTGGCGGCACGGTGCTGCTGTCGCGGGTGTGGCAGCGGGCGGCGGCGGGTGGCGACGCCACGTCGGCGACGTCGGCGCGCGTGTTGTCGCTGCCGCATGATCGTCTGTTTGCGCCGTTGGGCATGAGCAGCGCGGTGATGGAGGCGGATGCGCGCGGCAATCTGGTGGGGTCGAGCTATATGTACGCAACCACGCAGGATTGGGCGCGCTTTGGGCAGTTCCTGTTGCAGGACGGCGTATGGCAGGGCAAGCGCATGCTGCCCGAGGGCTTTATCGCCGGCATGCAGCAGGTGGTGCCGGCATCGGGCGGGCAGTACGGCCAGGGGCAGGTGTGGCGTTATGGACCTGCTGGCGACACGCCGGAGGGGCAGAATCCTGATGCGCGGTTTCAGCTGCCGGACGATACGTACTGGCTGGAGGGGCATGATGGGCAGAGCATTGCGGTGGTGCCGTCGCAGCAGTTGGTGGTGGTGCGGCTTGGTTTGACGCCGCATCGGTTGCTGTATCAGCCGCAGGCCCTGCTGGCGGCGGTTGTGAAGGCGGTTCAGCAATGAGCGACGTGCCGTATGGCTTGCTGCGCCACCAGCTCCCAATGCTGCTGACCGGTGCGCGGGTCGTCGGCCATACCGTGCTGGACGCGATCACGCAGGCGTCCCGGCCGGGCAACCGCGGCGACGAGGGCACCGGCGGCGGTGGCGGTGGCGGCGTTGTCGGCGGTAGCGGTGTCGATGGCGCGGGGCTGGCGGTGGTGGGGCGTGTTGCGCCGGTGGTGCGCATGGTTGCCGCGCCGTCGGATGATCTGGTGGCGGCGTACGTCCGCTGGGCGGGTGCGGCGGGCTATGACTGCGAACTGCCGCCGCATATGGTGTCGCAATGGAGCCTGCCGCTGGTCGGCGAGCTGCTGCTGCGTATGCCCTACAAGCTGACCAGCGTGATTAATCAGGGCGTCACCTTGCGCATACATGGACCGCTGCCGCGCCATACGCCGTTGCGCGTCAACGCCGCCGTCGAGCAGATCGAGGAGACGCCCGGCCGCGTCAAGGTGGTGGTGGCCGTCGTGACCGGCACCGCGCGGCAGCCCGCACTGGTCGAGACGCGCCTGCATATGAGTTTCCTGCTGCCCGGTCCACGCGCCGCCAAAACCGTACCGCTGCAGGCGGAAGAACCGGCATGGCTCATCGCCGGCCAGTGGCACGCCGATGTCCGCGACGGCCTGCGCTTCGCGCTGCTGACGGGCGACTTCAATCCTATCCACTGGTGCGGGCCGCTGGCGCGACGTTCCGTATTTCGCGGCCTGGTGCTGCACGGCTTTGGCAGCTTCGTGCGGAGCTACGAAATCCTGCGTCAGCATGGTGTCGATTTCCAAGAGATCGACGTCCGCTTCATCAAGCCGGTGCCGCTCCCCTGCCCCGCGCTGTCCGTGCACATCGCGCCGCCGGGCAGCGACGGCAGCCGCCCGGTTCGACTGGTCGGCGGCGCCACCGTTCATCTGGCCGGAAACCTGCGCTAGCGGCGTTGCGCGACGGCGCGCAGCGGTGTATCGTCACGCCAGCAGACAACCACGGAAAGCGCGATGACGATACTGATACTGGGCCTGATCATTTTTCTCGGACTGCACTCCATCCGCATCTTCGCCGAAGACTGGCGCAACGCGGCCCGCGCGCGCATCGGCTTCCTGCCATGGCGCGCCATGTACTCGGTGGTATCCATCACCGGCCTGCTGCTGATTGTCTGGGGCTATGGCCTGGCGCGCCAGGCACCGGTCGTCGTCTGGATTCCGCCGCTGTTCACGCGCCACCTGGCGGCGCTGCTGGCGGTGATTGCGTTCGTCTTCATCGCCGCCGGCTTCGTCCCGCGCAACGGCATCAAGGCCAGGCTGCACCACCCGATGACCATCGGGATCAAGACCTGGGCGCTGGCCCACCTGATCGCCAACGGCACGCTGCACGACATCCTGCTGTTTGGCAGCTTCCTGATCTGGGCCATCCTGCTGTTCCGCGCCTCGCGCCGGCGTGATGCGGCGTTGGGCACCATGTACCTGCCAGGCAGCGGCGGCGCCACGGCAATCACCATCGTGATCGGCATCGTCGGCGCGGGGGTGTTTGCGATGTGGTTGCACCTGCCGCTGATCGGCGTGCGTCCCTTCTGATACTGAGTTCGCGGGAATCGCTCAACCCGCACTGCGGCGAACAGGGGTCTGACCCCATACGGGGTCATACCCCGACCTTTTCGGGTTGCGACAACGCTCAATCGGGCGGCGCGACTTCGTTCCATCGTTAACGGCATTTGCCGCGCGCCGCCGCGGCAATCACCCATGGCAGCGAGTATGGGCCCACCACCGCCACCGGACCAATCTGCGCCGGCTGCAGCTTGAGCGCGTCCGGATGCAGGCAATCCGGCACCTTGGCCTGCTCGAACGCCGCGCTCATGCGCGCCTCCACCGGATTGGCGCGGAACGCTCCCGCTTGCGCATTGGACGACGGCAGCGGTCGCGGATCCTCCGCAATCGTCTCGCGCACCGCTTTCCTGATGATGTCATCGGTCAGCGCAATGGCCGGCTCGTTGCGCTGCTGGCCTGCGGCCAGGGTGTGCGTCGCCAGCAAGGCCACGAATAAAATCCGCATCAGGACACCTCCGCCACGCGCACCGCATTGCGCCCGCCCTGCTTGGCCGCATACAGCATCTTGTCGGCCAGCGCCAGCCAGGCCTCCGGTGTCTGCGACTTGTCCATGTACGCCACACCGATCGAGATGGTGATCGGGTGCCCTTCCAGAAGCGTGGCGGATTCCACCGCGCCGCGCATGCCCTCGGCCAGGACGGCGGCCGCGTCCAGTCCCGCGCCGGTGGCGATAATCGCGAACTCTTCGCCGCCGTAACGGAAGATCCGGTCCGACGACCGCGTATGCCGCTGCATCAGCGCCGCCAGCCGCACCAGCACCTTGTCGCCGGCGGCGTGGCCGTATTGGTCGTTGATCTGCTTGAAATGGTCCAGGTCCAGCAGCAGCAGGCTCGATTCCAGCTGCGGCCTGCGTTCCTGCGCGTATTCCGCCAGCAGCCGGTCCAGCGCGCGGCGGTTGCCCACGCCGGTCAGGAAGTCGCGCTCCGCCGCCTTGTGCAGGCGCCGCGCCTGGATGCCGGTGCGGTAGGAGAAGATGTAGGCGAACAGGTTGACCAGGCCTATGGTCACGATGATGGTGGCCAGGTTGAGCACCTCCACCTGCCCGTGCAGGATGGCCACCAGCACCACCAGCCCGACGCTGTTGATCGCCAGCGCCACCGATGGCCGCAGCACGAAGTACGCCGCGATCATGGTCGGGTAGACCCAGTACACCAGCCCCACGCCGCGCAGGTAGACCGTGGCCAGCATGCCGCCGGAATAGAAGATGGTCACGCACAGGCTGGCGACCTGGTAACGGCCGGTGCGCCACACGTGGGCGATCACCGCCGACATGGCCAGCACCAGCGCCATGTCGACCATGGCCGAGGCCCAGCTGCCTTGCAGCAGCCGGTAAATGCCAAAGGGGAGAATACTGGGAATGCTAAGGGCACACAGCAGCATCAGGATCACTTCTTCCTGACGCCGCTGGCGCCCTCCCGACAGCCAGCGCCAGCGCGGGGCGCTGGCTTTGCCGGTACCGCTCACGATGACACTCAGTGCGCGGGCTGCGTGGACGGCTCGGAGGGTGGCGCGTCCGCCGGCTGGGTGTGGGCTTTGTGCTCGCCCGCCAGCCACAGATACATGGCGGGCACCACGAACAGCGTGAACAAGGTGCCGATCGACAGGCCGGTGAAGATCACCAGGCCCATGGCGTGACGGCCGGCGGCGCCGGCGCCCGACGCGATCACCAGCGGGATCACGCCGAACACCATGGCCGCGGTGGTCATCAGGATCGGACGCAGACGGGTGGCCGCCGCCTCCTCGATCGCCTCGCGCTTGGACTTGCCGGCCTCGCGCAGATGGTTGGCCACCTCCACGATCAGAATGCCGTGCTTGGAGATGAGGCCCATCAGCGTCACCAGCCCCACCTGCGTGTAGATGTTGACCGAGGCGAAGCCGAGGAAGATAAACGTCATCGCGCCGAACAGCGCCATCGGCACCGAGAACAGGATCACGACCGGGTCGCGGAAGCTCTCGAACTGCGCCGCCAGCGCCAGGAACACGATGATCACGGCAAACAGCATGGTCACCAGGAAGCCGCCCGACTCCGCCGCGTACTGGCGCGATTCGCCCGAGAAGTCGGCCGTGTAGCCGGCCGGCGCCACTTCCTTCAGCGCGTCACGCAGGTACTGCTGGATCTCGCCCTGCGACGAGCCGGTCACGCCGGAAATCGTCGCCGAGTTCAGCTGCTGGAAGCGGGTGATCGATTCCGGCTGCACGCTGTACTTGATGCTGGCCACGGTGCTGGCCGGGATCATGTCGCCGGTCGGCGTCTTGATGTAGAAGTCCAGCACGTCGTTCGGATTCAAGCGGTCCACCTGCTGCACCTGCGGGATCACCTTGTACGAACGGCCGGCGATCGAGAAGTAGTTGACGTAGCCGCCGCCAAGCGCCGCCGCCATGGCATTGCCGAAGTCCTGCTGCGTCAGGCCCAGCGTGGCCAGCTTGTCGCGGTCCACGTCCACGGTCGCCTGCGGGGTGTCGATTTTCAGGTCGACGTCGACGAAATAGAACTTGTTGTCCTTGCGCGCCTTGTCCAGCACCGCCTGCGCCACCGTGTTCAGGTTCTCGAATGGCTCGGTGGTGGTGATCACGAACTGCACCGGCAGACCCGAGCTGCCCGGCAGCGCCGGGAACTGGAACGCCGCCACGCGGCCGCCGGCGATCTGGTTCCACTTGGCCTGCAGCTCCTGCTGGATCTCGTGCGCCGAGCGGCTGCGCTTGTCCCATGGCTTGAACAGCACGCCGCCGATACCGGCGTTGGTGGTCGGCACGCCGGTGATCTGGAACATCTGGTCATATTCCGGCAGCGACTTGGCGACATCGAAAATCTGCTTGGCGTAAGCCTGCATCTGGTCCGACGTGGCGGTGGGCGCGCCCACCACCTGCGACAGCACGATGCCCTGGTCCTCTTCCGGCGCCAGCTCGGACTGCGACAGCTTGAACTGGATGATCAGCAGGCCAAACACGATGAAGCCGAACACGATCAGCACCACCCAGGTGTTGAGCAGGTTGCGCAGCACGCGCAGGTAGCCGTCGTGCACCTTGGTGAACACGCGGTCGATGGCCTTGACGAACTTGCCCTCGTCCTGCGAATGGTCGAAGAAGTGGCCGCACATCATCGGCGACAGCGTCAGCGCGACGATGCCGGATACCGCCACCGCGCCGGCCAGCGTGAAGGCGAACTCGGTGAACAGCGCGCCGGTCAGGCCGCCCTGGAAGCCGATCGGCACGTACACCGCGATCAGCACCACGGTCATCGCCAGGATCGGGCTACCCAGCTCGCGCGCCGCGACGATGGCGGCGTCGAACGGCTTCATGCCCTGCTTCATGTGGCGGTCCACGTTCTCCACCACGATGATGGCGTCGTCCACCACCAGGCCGATGGCCAGCACGATCGCCAGCAGCGTCAGCAGGTTGATCGAATACCCGAGCAGCAGCATCACGAAGAAGGTGCCGATCAGCGACAACGGCATGGCCACCACCGGCACGATCACCGCGCGGAAGCTGCCGAGGAACAGGTAGATCACCACGGTCACGATGATCAGCGCCTCCACCAGCGTCTTCACCACTTCCTCGATCGAGGTGTTGATGAACTCCGTGGAGTCGTAGACGATTTCGCCGGTCAGGCCGGTCGGCAGCTGCGACTTGATGCCGGGGAAGGCTTCGCGCACGCGCTTGGCCACATCCAGGATGTTGGCCTCCGGCGCCACCTTGATACCGATGAACACCGAGCGCACGCCGCTGAATGCGACGTTGAAGTCATAGTTCTCCGAACCCAGCGTGACGTTGGCGATGTCCTCCAGGCGGACGATGGCGCCGTCCTGCTGCTTGACCGCCAACTGCTTGAACTCCTCCACCGTGTGCAGGTCGGTGCCGGCGGTCAGCGGCACGGTCACCGCCTGGCCCTTGGTCGAGCCCAGGCCGGCCAGGTAGTTGTTGGCGGCCAGCGCCTGGCTGACCTCCGCCGCGGTGACGCCGTGCGCCGCCATCTTGCCGGCGTCCAGCCAGGCGCGCAGCGCGAACTGGCGGGCGCCCAGCAGCTCGGCGGTCTGCACGCCCTGGATCGAATCCAGCTTGGGCTTGACCACGCGCAGCAGGAAGTCGGTCACGTTATTGGTCGGCAGCGTGTCGCTGTAGAAGCCCATGTACATGGCGTCGGTGGTCTGGCCGGTCTGCACCGTCAGCACCGGTTGCTGCGCCTGTTGCGGCAGCTGGTTCTTGACCGAGTTGACCTGGGTGGTGATCTCGGTCAGCGCGCGGTTGGAGTCGTAGTTCAGGCGCAGCGTGGCGGTGATGGTCGACACGCCGCTGTTGGACGACGACGACAGGTAGTCGATGCCCTGCGCCTGCGCGATGGCCGATTCCAGCGGCTGGGTGATGAAGCCCGCCACCGTGGCCGCGTCCGCGCCGTAGTAAGTGGTGGAGATGGTCACCACCGCGTTCTGCGTCTTCGGATACTGGTTGACCGGAAGACTGAACAGCGAGCGCAGGCCCAGCACCACGATCAGCAAACTGATCACGCTGGCCAGCACCGGCTTCTTGATGAAGATATCGGTAAAGTTCATGGCGCGTTATCCTCAGTGTTCCTGCGGCGTCGGATTCGGGCTGTTGGCCGGTTGCACCTTGTTGTCGATGACCGCCGGCGTGCCGTTCTTCAGTTTCAGCTGGCCGCTGGTGACCACGGTCTGGCCCTCTTTCAGGCCGGTGAGGATGGCCACCTGGTCGCCGCGGGTCGGACCGGTGGTCACGAATACCTGCTGCGCCACCAGGTAGGGCTGGCCCTTGTCATCCTTGAGCGTGTCCTTGGCGTCGGCCGGCGGTGGCGCCAGCAGGAACACGGTCGAGCCGTACGGGTTGTAGGTGATGGCGGTCTGCGGCAGGGTCAGGTATTTTTTCAGCTCGCCCTGATCCAGGCTGACGTTGGCGAACATGCCCGGCAACAGCTGGCGCTTGGTGTTGGGCACCGTGGCCTGCACCTGCACGTTGCGGGTGGCGGCGTCGATTTTCGGGCTGATCGAGGTCACCTTGGCGGCGAAGCCCACGCCCGGATAGGCATCGCTGGTCAGGTTCAGCTTCTGGCCGATGGACAGGCTGGCCAGCTGCTTCTGCGGCACGAAGAAGTCGACGTAGACGGTGTCGATGGTCTGCAGCGTCACCAGCTTGTCGCCCGGATTCAGGTACTGGCCCGGATTGACGGCGGTGATGCCCAGCTTGCCGGCGAACGGCGCGCGGATGGTCTTCTTGTCGACCAGCGCCTTTTGCTGCGCGGCCAGGGCCTGGCGCGACTTCAGGTCGGCCTCGTCGGCATCGACCTGCGCCTGGCTGATGGCCTGCGCCTGCAGTTGCAGCTTGTCGCGCTTGAGGGTGGTGGCCGCCAGGTCGGCGTTGGCTTGCAGCGCGCGCAGCTGGGCGATGTCGGAGTCGGCGTTCAGTTCGAACAGCACCTGCCCGGCCTTGACCTCGTCGCCGGACTTGAAGCGCACTTCGCGCACCAGGCCGGCGATCTCGGTGGTGACATCGACGCCGCGCACCGGCGACAGCGTGCCGACAGAGGTGAGCTGCGGCTGCCATTCGGCCGACTGCACCTTGACGGCGGTGACCACCTGCGCGCCCGGCTTGGGCGCGCTGGCGATCAGCTTTTTAATCTGTAAAAATTTTCCGAACGCGAGTACGGCGATCAACAAGATCACCAACCCCACCATGATGAGCATGCGCTTGGTCGTTGGACGCTTGGCCATGAATCGTTCTCCTGCGTGTTTGAGTTATTGGTTTTTGCCGTACGGGGCGGCGGCGGAAACCGCCGTCGCGGCGGGAACGCCGTTGGCGCGATTCCACCAGCCGCCGCCCAGCGCCTGGAACAGCGCGGCGGTATCGGCGTAGCGGGCGGCCTGCGCCTGCACCAGGGCGATATGGGTTTGCTGGTAGCTGCGCTGCGCGTCCAGCAGCGTCAGGTAGCTGATGCCACCCAGCTTGTACTGCTGCTCGGCCAGATCCAGCGTTTCCTTGGCCAGCGCCTCGGCTTGCGCCTGCGACTGCAGCGCGGCGGCATCGGACTCCAGCGCGCGCAGCGTGTCGGCCACGTTCTGGAACGCGGTCAGCACGGTGGCGCGGTACTGCGCGGAGGCGGCGTCATACGCCGCTTCGGCCGCGCGCCGCTGGGCGCTCAGCGCGCCGCCATTGAAGATCGGCTGCGCCACGCCGGCCAGCAGGCTCCAGGCGGTGGTCTGCGAGTCGAACAGCTTGCCGAAGGTGGCGGCGCTGGACCCGTAGGACGCGGTCAGCGAAAACTGCGGATACTGCGCCGCCGTGGCCACGCCGATGGCGGCGCTGGCCTGGTGCAGCGCCTCCTCGCTGGCGCGGATGTCGGGCCGCTGGCGCACCAGCGCCGAGGGCAGCGACACCGGCAGCTGCTGCGGCAGCGTCAGCGACGCCAGCGTGAACTCCGGCATGCCGCCCTCGCCCGGCAGCTTGCCGGCCAGGACCGACAGCTGGTGGCGCGCCGCTGCCAGCGCCTTCTCCAGCGGCGCGATGGTGGCGTTGATCTGCGCCACCTGGTTGCGCTGGCTGAGCACCGTGGTGCGCGGAATGGCGCCGTACTCGAACTGCTTCTCGATGACGTTCTGCTGCTTGGTCAGCGCATCCAGCACCTCGCGCGTGGCCTGCAGTTGCGCGCGCAGCGAGGCTTCCTGGATGGCGGTGGTGACCACGTTGGCGCTCAGCGTCAGGTAAGTCGCCTCGACCTGGAAGCGCTGATAGTCGATGGCCGCCTGCGCGCCTTCCAGCGTGCGCCGCGTGCCGCCGAACACGTCCGGCGTATAGGCGACGTTGACCGAGGCGTTATAGACGTTATAGACGCCGGCGGCCGCGCCGGCGGTGGCCGCGCTGACCTTCTGGCGGCCGCCGCCCAACTGGGCGCTGACCGACGGATACAGCAGATTGCCGGCCTGGGCGTTGTAGTTTTCCTGCGCCTGGCGCAGGGTCGCCTCGGCAGCAGCCATGTTCGGATTTTGCGCCAGCGCGCCGCGGATCAGCTGATCCAGCGCCGGCGAATTGAACAGCGACCACCACTGGGCCGGGATCTCCTGCCCGAAGGCGAACTGCTGGGCCGCGCCGCCCATGCCCGGCGCCGACACCGTCTGCTGTGGCAGCGGCGTCGGCGTGTAGCTGTCGCCGGCAGTGGCCGGCGCAGCGGGTGCCTTGAAGTCGGGGCCTAGCGCGCAACCGCCCACTCCGGCGGCGATCAACGCCGCCACGCCGGCCCGCAAGGCCAGCGTGTTGAACTGCCTGAAGATTCTTCTTTTCACTACAATCTCCCGCACTGTTACCAATATTTAAAGTTGACGTACACTAAAGATTAAATGACTGTACATTCAACTACGATGTTCGCATTTTTTATGGCTCAGGTGTGATTTAATTGCCGTGAGAGATATAAAAAAAAGGGCTTTGCCATCGCTGGCAAAGCCCTTTTTTGGGATAAGACTGGTAAAGACGCGATCAGGCCGCGACAGCGGCGGCGCCCACGGCGCCGTAAGCGGTATTCACCTCGGTCAGCGAGAACGCGCTGGGGCCGTTGGTCTGGGCGTCGACGCCATCGTCATGCGCCAGGCTGCGGTAGGTCAGCGGCGCTTCGTAACGGATGCGCTCGTCTTCGCTGATCTTGCCGTCGTGATTGGTGTCGGCGGCCATTTCAGCGGCCGGCGGCGGCACGCCCAGCACGCCGTCCTCGCCCACGCCCGGCAGCGGTTCGGGCGACAGCAGCGGATCGGGCGCGTTGGCGCTGTTGACGCCGTTACCGCCATTGACGCCATTGTTGGCGGCATTGTCGGCGCCAAAGCGGGCCTGGAAGATCTGGGTTTCCGGACGCTGGACCAGTTTTTTCAGGCCCTCGTCGAACTGTTGCAGCGCGCTTTTCAGCGTATCGTCTGCCGACACGGCCTTGACCAGCGCGTTGGCCTGGTCGCCGGTGTTGGCGGCATTGCTGGTGTCAGCCTGCAGGGGGCTGGTGGCATTGAAGCCAGGCAACGAGAAATACGCGGCAACCGATGCACTCAGGTCCGCGTTGCTGCTGTCCGTGGCAGATTGAACCTTGACGGGCGCCAGCGCTTTGTCAGCAACCAGCGCTGCCGACAGCGTACCGCCACCAATGTTGTTCACGTTAATCATCATCGACTCCTGCAAGAAGATTCCTCACCACTACATTCTATCAGCGTTTTGGCAATAGTGATCATTTCGTGCCGGCATCTCCGGTAAAAAACTGCTCTTTTGCGGCAAATTAGTTGCTTAATCGCACCATTGCAATTAAGAAAATCAATCGGCGCGGCAGCCCGATAGCTTTTGTTTGTAACAAGCCCGCTACAATTTTATCCCTACATCGGAGGTGGCGCGGTTTGTGCTGGTTTTATACTATTGCACCATAACCTAAAAATATGGAGTCATCGTGCATTACCTGCTTGCTCTGCCCTTTCTTGGCCTGCTCTGGCTGCCCTTCTACAACCACGAACTCCCCTCGCTGTTTGGCTTCCCCTTCTTCTACTGGTACCAGTTTGCCTGGGTCCCGCTGACGTCGCTGATCATCTGGTTCGTCTATCAGCATGACAAGAAGAAGGGAGACCAGCCATGATCCCGGATCAAGTCAACTGGACCGCCCTCGGCGTCTTCATCTTCTTCTTCGTGCTGGTGACGGTGCTGGGCTTCGGCGCCTCGCGCTGGATGAGCGCCAAGCAGCAAGGCAACCACCTGGAGGAATGGGGCCTGGGCGGGCGCAACTTTGGCGCCTGGATCACCTGGTTCCTGGTGGGCGGCGACTTCTACACCGCCTACACCGTGATC
The DNA here is from genome assembly GCF_013408245.1 of Duganella sp. 1224. Lineage (GTDB taxonomy): Bacteria > Pseudomonadota > Gammaproteobacteria > Burkholderiales > Burkholderiaceae_D > Rugamonas. The sequence continues at coordinate 794,127 of NZ_JACBYS010000001.1, read as the reverse complement.
GCCGTGCCGGCGCTGGTGTACGCGGTGGGCGCCTACGGCTTCTTCGCCCTGCCCTACACCATCCTGGTGTACCCGATCGTCTACACCATCATGCCCAAGCTGTGGCACGCCGCGCAAAAGGCCGGCCACGTCACCGCCGCCGACGTGGTGTTTGGCCGCTACCGTTCGCGCCCGCTGGAATTCGCCATCGCGCTGACCGGCGTGGTGGCCACCATGCCCTACATCGCGCTGCAACTGGTGGGCATGGAAGTGGTGATCAAGGCGCTGGGCCTGACCGGCGAGCTGCCGCTGGCCGCCGCCTTCGTCATCCTGGCGCTGTACACCTACGCCGCCGGCCTGCGCGCGCCGGCGCTGATCGCCTTCGTCAAGGACCTGATGATCTACATCGTGGTGCTGGTGGCGGTGATCCTGGTGCCGGCCAAGCTGGGCGGCTATGGCGCGGTGTTCAGCGCCGCCGGCGACGCCTTCGCCGCCAAGGGCGGCGCCACCGGCCTGACGCTGAAGCCGGCGCAGATCCTGCCGTTCGCCACGCTGGCGCTGGGGTCGGCCATGGCGGCCTTCATGTATCCGCACACGCTGACCGGCATCTTCGCCGCCAACAGCGCGGACACCATCCGCAAGAACGCCGTGTTCCTGCCGGCCTACACCATCCTGCTTGGCCTGATCGCGCTGCTGGGCTTCATGGCGTATGCCGCCCACCTCACGGTGGCCAGCAACAACGACGTGGTGCCGGCGCTGTTCAACGCCCTGTTCCCGAGCTGGTTCAGCGGCTTCGCCTTCGCCGCCATCGCCATCGGCGCGCTGGTGCCGGCGGCGGTGATGTCGATCGGCGCGGCCAATCTGTTCACCCGCAATTTCTGGAAGCCGTATGTGAATCCGGCGGTGACGCCGGAGGGCGAGGCCAAGGTGGCCAAGCTGGTGTCGCTGGTGGTCAAGGTGGGCGCGCTGGTGTTCATCCTGTTCCTGCCGACCAAGTTCGCGCTGGACCTGCAACTGCTGGGCGGCGTGTGGATCCTGCAGACCTTCCCGTCGGTGGTGTTCGGCCTGTTCTTCGGCTGGTTCGGCGCCCGCGCGCTGCTCAGCGGCTGGGCGGTCGGCATCGTCGCCGGCAGCGCGCTGGCCTTCAGCGACGGCATCAAGCCGGTGCACACGCTGGTGATCGGCGGCGACAGCTACACCGCCTACACCGGTTTGCTGGCGCTCGCGCTCAACATCGTGGTCGCCATCATCGTGCAGCTGGTGGCCGGCGAAAAGCGCAAGGCCTGAACTTCTTGTCATCGTCCCGTCACAGGAATAGGATAGCATCCGGCACGCCCAAGCTATCCTATTCAACCTGACGATCCTCTATGACCAAGAACTTGTCCCTGCGCGCGATCACCATCGCCGCATCCTGCCTTGCCCTGTCCCACGTTCACGCCGCGCCTGCGGCGCCCACCACCGCCTCCACCCTGCCCAAGCTGGTGGTCGTGCTGGTGGTGGACGGCCTGCCGAACGAACAGGTGCAACGCTACCGCGACCAGTTTGGCCAGGGCGGCTTGCGCCGCATGCTGGACCAGGGCGCCTCGTTCAGCAACGCGCACCAGGCGCACGGCGTCACCGTCACCGCCATCGGCCACAGCGCCGTGCTGACCGGCGCCTATCCTTATGTGCACGGCATCATCGGCAACAACTGGATCGATCCGCTCACCAAGAAGTCGGTGTACTGCACCGAGGACAGCAACTACACCTACATCGGCGAAGAGACCAAACCCAGCGACGGCACCTCGCCGGCCAAGCTAAAGGTCAACACGCTGGGCGATGAACTGCGCTACGCCACCGGCAGCCGCAGCAAGGTGGTCACCGTGTCCGGCAAGGACCGCGGCGCCATCCTGCTGGCCGGTAAAACCGGCACCGCCTACATGTACATGGACAAAACCGGCAACTTCGCCAGCAGCACCTACTACATGAAGCAGCATCCGGAGTGGGTGCAAAAGTACCTGGCCGCCAAGCCGCAGGACCGCTACTACGGCAAGACCTGGGCGCCGCTGCTGCCGGAAGCTGCCTACGCCGGCGACGCGCCGGAAGACCTGAACATTCCCAAACCGGGCTCGCACAACCGCCTGCCCTACACCTACTACAGCGAGAGCGGCGAGATCGACGCCGGCTACTACGCCAGCCTGCGCGTCGGCCCGTTCCTCGACCAGCTGACGCTGGACTTCGCGCGCGCGGCGGTGGAAGGCGAAAACCTCGGCCGCAATCCGGCCGGCGTGCCGGACCTGCTGGGCGTCAGCCTGTCGGCGCACGACTACGTCAACCACGCCTTCGGCCCGGAGAGCAAGCTGTCGCACGACCACCTGCAACGCCTGGACCGCATGGTGGCCGACTTCTTCAACTACCTGGACAAGCGCATCGGCATGGACAACGTGCTGGTGGTGCTGACCGCCGACCACGGCTTCCCCAACACGCCGGAATTCTCCAAGACGCAGAACTACGACGCCCAGCGCCTCGACGGCGACAAGCTGATGGCCGCGCTGGACCAGCATCTGGCCGCCAAATTCGGCGTCTCGAAACTGGTGCAAGCCTGGTCGCTGCCGAACATCCACCTGGACTACGTGCTGGCCGAGCAAAACAAGCTGAAACGCGAAGACGTGGAAAACGCCGCCGCCAAGTACCTGCTGGCGCAAAACGGCGTGGTCGACACCTACACCCGCACCCAGTTTGAAAGCGGCGCGGTGCAGGGCACGCACATCAACACCCTGATGCGCCGCGCCTGGAACCGCGAGTCGTCCGGCGACCTGATGGTGGTGCTCAAGCCGTTCTGGTACTTCGGCACCGGCAATAGCGGCACCTCGCACGGCTCGCCGTATGCCTACGACACCAACGTGCCGCTGATGATCATGGGTAAACGCTGGATCAAGCCGGGCGCCTACGGCCAGTACGCCGAAGTGGTCGACATCGCGCCGACGCTGGCCAACCTGCTGCACGTGCGTCCGCCGGCCGGCGCGGAAGGCCGCGTACTGACCGAAACCCTGCGTTAAAGTTACCCTTTCGGGCAATCGCGGCAACAGCCAGAGGGCAGAGCAGCCGCGCATGCCCGCCCGCCCCTCAGCACAAAACCGCCGACTCCACTATAGTAAGCCTTTTGCTTAGCTGAAAGAACACAGTGGATACGAACAAACAGCCCACCTGGGCACTGCTGGCACTAGCGGTTGGCGCCTTCGGCATCGGCACCACCGAATTTTCGCCCATGGGACTGCTGCCGGTGATCGCCGACGGCATCCATGTCTCCATCCCCAGCGCCGGCCTGCTGATCAGCGCCTACGCGCTGGGCGTGATGATCGGCGCGCCGGTCATGACGCTGCTGCTGGCCCGCCTGCGGGCCAAGCACGCGCTGATCGTGCTGCTGTCGATTTTCGTGGTCGGCAACCTGCTGTCGGCCATGGCGCCCGGCTACTGGACGCTGCTGGCGTCGCGCCTGGTCACCAGCCTGAATCACGGCGCCTTCTTCGGCATCGGCTCGGTGGTCGCCTCCAACCTGGTCACGCCGGACAAGCGCGCCAGCGCCGTCGCCACCATGTTCATGGGCCTGACCATCGCCAATATCGGCGGCGTGCCCGCTGCCACCTGGGTCGGCCAGCAGATCGGCTGGCGCATGGCGTTTGCCGGCACGGCGGGCCTGGGCCTGCTGGCGATGGCGGCGCTGATCTTTGCCTTGCCGCGCGGCGAGGCCGGCGCCATGCCGGACATCCGCAAGGAGCTGCGCGTGCTGGCCAGCCCCACGGTGCTGATGGCCATGGCCACCACGGTCATGGGCTCGGCCGCCATGTTCGCGCTGTACACCTATATCGCGCCGGTGCTGACCACGCTGACCGGCGCCTCGTCCGGCTTCGTCACGCTGGCGCTGGTGCTGATCGGCGTTGGCTTCACAATCGGGAATGGGGTCGGCGGCAAGGTGGCCGACTGGTCGCTGGATGGCGCCACCAAGATCTTCCTGGCGGCGCTGGCGGTGATCATGCTGGTGCTGCCGCTGCTGTTCAGCAGCCACTGGGGCGCGCTGGTTGGCGTCATCTTGTGGGGCGCGGCAGCGTTTGCGATCGTGCCGCCGGTGCAGATCCGCGTGATGCACGCGGCGGCCGAGGCGCCGGGGCTGGCGTCATCGGTCAACGTTGGCGCGTTCAATCTGGGCAACGCGCTGGGCGCGGCCATCGGCAGCTACGTCATCTCGGCCGGCATGGGGTATGCCGCAGTGCCGGTGGCCGGCGCCGTGATGGCCGCCGCCGGCCTGCTGCTGGTGTTCGCCGGCCGTCGCTCAGGACAAGCTGGCGAGGTAGCTGTTTAAGTGGTCGAAGTTCAGCGGCTTGGAGAAGTGCTGGGTAAAGCCGGCGGCGACCGCCTTCTTGACCGAATCGCGGTCGGCGGAACCGGTCAGCGCGATGATCGGCAGCGACTGCGCGCCCGGCATGCGGCGGATCGCGCGCACCGCGCCAAAGCCGTCCATCCATGGCATGCCCAGATCCATGATGATTGCCTTGGGCATGGCGTCCTTGACCCAGTCGCAGGCCTCGTAGCCGTTGTGCGCGGCGGCGGTCTCGTAGCCGTGGCACTGCAGTAGCGCCGACAGCGACTCCACCACATCGACATTATCATCCACCACCAGAACCTGTTTTGCGCTTGCCATGATGTGCCTCACTTTTTATTGGACAGTGAAACCATCGTAACAACGGCTGAGTTAGTCGTATGTACGGCAGCGCACCTTACCAGAGCACGGGCTGGCGGATGAAGAAATTGCGGTTGACCTCCTCCACCGTGGAGTCGGCGGGCAGGCCGGCCCAGAGGGCCAGATAATCCGCCCTGCCCAGCGCGCGCCCGGCGAACAGCAGGCTGGCATGGCGCATCGGCCACTGCTTGTCGTACATGACGTCCGGCGGCAGCGGCCAGGCGCGCTTGTCGCGGATGTAGGGCGCCATCCAGGCCATGGCCTTGGCCATGCTCCTGCCGTCCGGCGTGGCGTAGGTCCAGAGATTGTCGTCCGGCGTGGACAGGATCTGGCACAGCGCGGCCAGCGCCTCCAGGTCAAACAGCGCGTAACCGTAAGGCTTGGTGCGTTTCAGCTCCAGCGGCAGGCTGCCATCGGCAGCGAGCTGGGTGGGCAGCAGCACGGTTTTGAAGCGCTCGCGCGCAGTGGCCAGCAGTTGCTGATCGCCGGTCAGGTGGGCGAATGCGGCCACCTGCAGCAGCCAGCAGGTGCCATGGTTGTTCTTTGCGTCGCGCTCATCGTGGCCGTTCTTGCTGCTGGTGAGCCAATGCAGATACTCGGTGAACCAGCGCTCGATGCCGGCTTGCTCGTCGGCCGCGAGTTGGCCGCCGTCGCGCAGCACCTCGATGGCGCGCGCCACTTCGACCAGGTGCACGGTGTCGATGATGCCGATGCCACGTCCCTTGGTGACGCCGGAAATCGCCTGCGCATACTGCAGATTCGGATTCAGCCGCGTGTCCGGACCGATGAACCAGGCGTGCAGGTGGTCGACGGCGTGCCGCGCATAACGGCCATCGCCGGAAATCCTCCACGCCGCCGCCAGTGCCGGCATCTGCATCGAAAACCGCACCAGGGCGCGCCGATGGGCGACGAAGTTATCGGGATTGGTCAACCCGTCGCGCTGGATGTACGGCCCGCCCGGGTGCGCCGGGTCGGGCCACCAGTAGTCGCCTTCCGAGTAAAAGTCATGCGGCCCGCCACTGCTGCGCGGACTGGGAAACGCGGTAATGGTCACCGGCGCTTCCGCCAGCGCGGCATCGGCCGCCCGCAAAATGCGCGGCCGGTCCAGGCTGACGATATCGGGCGATGGGGATGGGGATTGAGCCAGCGCCGGTGCCGCCGGTCCGGCCAGGCAGGCCAGTGCCAGCCAGATGCCGCCCAGCGCGCGCGTCAGGCCGTCAGCCACGCACGGCCGCTTCGATGCGGGCGACGTCGATTTTTTGCATCGTCATCATGGCCTGGAAGGCGCGCTGGGCGACCTCGCCGCCCTTCAGCATGGCCTCGGTCAGCACGCGCGGGGTGATCTGCCATGACAGGCCCCACTTGTCCTTGCACCAGCCGCAGGCGCTCTCGGCACCGCCGTTGCCGACGATGGCTTCCCAGTAGCGGTCCGTCTCCGCCTGGTCCTCCGTCGAAATCTGGAAGGAAAAGGCCTCGCTGTGCGTAAAGGCCGGGCCGCCGTTGAGGCCCAGGCACGGTATGCCACAGACCGTGAACTCGACCGTGAGCACCTGTCCCGCCGAGCCGCCGGGGAAATCGGTCGGCGCGCGATGGACGGCGCTCACTGCGCTATCGGGGAAGGTGCGGGCATAGAACTTGGCCGCTTCTTCCGCGTCCTTGTCGTACCACAGGCAGATCGTATTCTTGGCCGTCATCATGTCTCTCCTCTGTTCGCCGTGGGACGATTTTACAGCGTAAAAAATGATGACGGCGCGCGCGAGGCCCTACCCCGCAACCTTTTGCCTCGACGCCAGCTTGACCACTTAGGGGTCTGACCCCGTACGGGGTCAGACCCCGCCTGGCCGTGCGGGGTCAGCTCACCATCAGCTTGGTCGACTTCAGATTAACGCTATCCGGGCCAGCATGGATAGTGAAGCTGCCCGGCTCCACCACGCGCTGCATCTCGGTGTTATAGAACCACAGGTCCGACGGCTTGATATCAAAGCTCAGCGTGCGCTTCTCCCCCGGCTGCAGCGTCACGCGCCTGAACGCCTTCAACTCCAGCACCGGCCGCGTGACCGAGCTGACATCGTCGCGGATATAAATCTGCACTACCTCATCGCCCGCCCGCTTGCCGGTGTTGGTCACATCCACCTCCACCCTGGTGGACTCATTGACGCCTATGGTCGCCTTGGCCAACCGCGGCGCCGACATCGCAAACGTGGTATAGCTCAGGCCAAAGCCAAACGGATACAACGGCTTGGTCGAACCATCAATATAACCACGCCGCGCCGACGGCTTGTGGTTGTAGAAGATCGGCAGTTGCCCGACGCTGCGCGCGATCGACACCGGCAGCTTGCCGCCCGGGTTGGCGCGGCCGAACAACAGATCCGCCGCCGCGTGCCCCGTCTCCTGGCCCATGTACCAGCCCTCGATGATCGCGTCCGCCTTCTCGGCCAGGAAGTTGATCGACAGCGGACGGCCGTTCAGCAAAAACACCACGGTCGGCTTGCCCAGCGCGAAAATGGCGCGCGCCAGGTCGTTCTGCTGCCCCATCAGGTCCAGCGATTCGCGGTCGCCGAGGTGGGTGTCGGCCCACGCCTCGCGGCTGGTCTGCTCGTTATCGCCCAATACCATGATAATGGTGTCGGCCGACTTGGCCGCCTCCACCGCGTCGGCGATCAGCTTCGCATTCACCGCCGGATCGGTGAATTTGATTTCGTCCTTGCCCCAGATGCGGCTTTCGGTGATGCGCACGCCCTCAGAATACGCCAGCGTGAAACCCTGCGCCTTGGCCTCCGCCTCCAGGCCCTCATGGATCGACACCACATGGCGCGGAATATCCGAATAACCGCCGATCGGCGTGTCCTTGGCGTGCGTGCCGATCAGCAGCACCTTGCCGACCTTCTTGCCGTCCAGCGGCAGCAGGCCCTTGTCGTTCTTCAGCAGCACCGCCGTGCGCGTGGCGGCCAGGCGCGCCAGCGCGAGGGCATCCTTGGTGGCGGTCAGGCCGTCGGCCGCCTTGGCGTCGACGTACGGATTTTCAAACAGCCCGGCTTCAAACTTCATGGTCAGCACCCGGCGCACCACGGCGTCGATCTCGCTTTCGCTGACGCGTCCCTCTTTCACCAGTGCGCCGAGGTGCTTGAAGCCTTTGCCGTCCGGCGTCTCGATGTCGACACCGGCCTTGAAAGCGCGATAGCCGGCCTCCTTCTCCGAATCCACCAGCTTATGGCGCGTCACCAGTTCCGCCACGGCCATGTAGTCGGACACGGTCAGCCCCTTGAAGCCCCACTCCTCGCGCAGCACCTTGTGCAGCAGCCAGTGATTGGCGTGTGACGGCACACCACCGATCTCGTTATACGACGGCATGACCGCGCCAACGTTGGACTCCTTGATCGCGCGCTCGAACGGCGGAAAGAACTCCTCGCGCAAAGTGCGTTCGGTGACTTCGGCCGGCCCGGTGTTGGTGCCGTTTTCCGGCTGGCCGTGGCCCGTCATGTGCTTTAGCGTGACAAACACCTTGTCCTTGGCCAGCCTGGGGCTGGTGCCGGCGAAACCGAGTATCGCCGCCTTGCCCATCTCGCCACAGACGTACGGATCTTCGCCGAAGGTTTCCTCGATACGCCCCCAACGCGGCTCGCGCGCCACGTCCACCACTGGCGCCAGCGCCAGGTGCGAGCCGGCCGCGCGCATTTCACGCGCCGCCACGCTGAAGATCCTGGTGGTCAGTTCGGGATCGAAGGACGAAGCAATGCCGATCGCTTGCGGGAAGCTGGTCGCATGGCGCGCCGCGTAGCCGTGCAGCGCTTCTTCGTGCATGAACATCGGGATGCCGAGGCGGGTCTGTTCCATCGCCCATTTCTGCGCCGCGTTGACGTAGGTGGCGGTTTCCAGCGGGGTGCGGTTGATCACCTGGCCGTCATCGCCGGCCGCGCCGCCCCCCTGTCCCAGGCGCCGGTCCGATGGACGGGCCAGCATGCCCATCCCGTTCGGGAATTCCTGCTGCGCCTTGGCGGCGACGAATTCGCCCTTCTCGTCCTGGATGCGCACCTTGGTCTGCCAGGTGCAATGCAGCTGCATGATTTTTTCTTCCAGCGTCATGCGGCCGAGCAGATCATCGACGCGCCTTTCAACTGGCAGCGATGCGTCCTTGTACGGCGCCTTGGCCGGCGCCGCGAACGCCGGCATGACGGTAAGACCGGCCAGGCCGGTCATGGAAGTGAGGAACTGCCTGCGGTGGTTGGTCATGCATTGTCTCCATGTTTGGATTTATTTTTTTATCGTTTGCCTGCGCGGGTGCTGACGTCCACCCACACGGCCAGGGTCAGGATCGCGCCTTTGACGATCATCTGCCAGTAGGTGTCGACGTCCAGCATCGACATGCCGTTGTCCAGCGACGCCATCACCAGCGCGCCGATCAGCGCGCCGTGCACGGTGCCGGAGCCGCCGCGCATCGAGGTGCCGCCAATGAAGCAGGCGGCGATGGCATCCAGCTCGCCCGAGGTGCCGGCCGATGGCGAACCGGCCGCCAGGCGCGCCGTATTGACCAGGCCCGCCAGGGCGCACATCAGACCCATGATGCCGAAGATCCACAGCTTGATTGATTTGACGTTGATGCCCGACAGGCGCGTGGCCTCCATGTTGGAGCCGACCGAGTACACGCGGCGGCCGAACACCGTCTGCGTGGTGACATAGCTGAAGATGCCCAGCAGCGCCAGCAACAGCAGCACCGGCAGCGGAATGCCCTCGTAGTCGTTGAAGGTGATGATGAAGGCGGCCAACACCACGCCCAGAATCGCCAGCTTGGCGGCATCACGCCACATCGGCGCCACCTCCAGCGCGTGCGCGGCGCGGCTGCGGCGCTGCTGGAAGATCAGGTAGATCGCCACCACGAACAGCAACACGCCCAGCGCGATGCCCAGCGTTGGCGACAGGTAGGCCTGGCCGATGTAGACCATATCGTCCGACACCGGCGCGATGGTGGTGCCGCCGGTCACGCCCAGCACAATGCCGCGATAGGCCAGCATGCCGCCCAGGCCCACGATGAACGACGGAATGCCCAGGTAGGCCGTGAGATAGCCGTTGAACAGGCCAATCAGCAGGCCCACCACCAGCACGATCACCAGCGTGGCCGGCAGCGGCAGATGGTGCGTCACGTCCAGCACCGCCGCGATGCCGCCCAACAGGCCAAGCAGCGAACCGACCGACAGGTCGATCTCGCCGGCGATGATCACCAGCGACATGCCGCAGGCGACGATGCCGGTAATGGCCATCTGGCGCATCAGGTTGGACAGGTTGCGCGGCGTGACGAAGCCGCCCTCGGTGTGATAGCTGAAGAAGGCCCAGATCAGCGCCACGGCGATCAGCAGGGCCAGCATCTTGTACTGCGTGAACAGCTGTTTCAAGTTACTTTTCATTGGTAGTCCTAATATCAATGCGCCTGATCCAGCGCCGCCGCCAGTACCGTTTCCTGGCTTAGATTGTCGTTGACGAAATCGCCGCGCAGCCGGCCCTCGCCGATCACCAGCACGCGGTCCGAGATGCCCAGCACCTCGGCCAGCTCGGACGACACCATGATGATCGACATGCCCTGCCTGGCCAGGTCGAACATCAGCTGGTAAATCTCGAACTTGGCGCCGACGTCGACGCCGCGCGTGGGTTCGTCGAGGATCAGGATCTTCGGCTTGGTCAGCAGCATCTTGGACAGCACCGCCTTCTGCTGGTTGCCGCCCGACAGACCGGTAATCGGCAGGAATGGGCTGGAGGTCTTCAGCTTGACGCTCTTGATCTCCTTGCGGATGGTGGCCAGTTCGGCTTCCTGGTCGATGCGCGTGGCGCGTGCAAAGTCCTTCAGCACCGTCAGCGTCATGTTATGGCCGACCCCGAGGTCCGGCACGATGCCGTGGTGCTTGCGGTCTTCCGGCACCATGGCCAGGCCGTTGCGGATCGCCTTGACCGGCGAACTGGTATCCAGCTTGTGGCCATTGAGCCAGACTTCCGCCTCGCATGGCCCCGGATAGGCACCGAAGATGGCCGACACCAGCTCGGTGCGGCCGGCGCCCACCAGCCCCGCGATGCCGAGGATTTCGCCCTGGCGCAACTGGAAGGAGATGTTGTCTACGCGCTTGCGCTCGGGGTTGTCGGCGTCGTAGCAGGTCACGTTGCGCGCTTCGAAAATCACCTCGCCTGGCGTGTGCTCGCGCTGCGGATACAGCTGCGTCATCTCGCGGCCCACCATCTGGGCGATGATGCGGTCGATATTCATCTCGGACATCGGCGTGGTGGCGATATGCTGGCCGTCGCGGATGGTGACGATGGTGTCGCAAATCTCCGCCACCTCATCCAGCTTGTGCGAGATGTAGACGCAGGTGACGCCCTTGGCCTTGAGCGAATGGATGATATTCAGCAGCACCTTGATCTCGGCCGCCGTCAGCGACGACGACGGCTCGTCCAGGATCAGCAGGCGCGCGTTCTTGTTCAGTGCCTTGGCGATCTCGATCAGTTGCTGGTGGCCGCCGCCGTACTGCTTCACCGGCAGCACCACGTTGACGTCATTGATGTTCAGCTCTTTCAGCAACTGCTCGGCGCGGCGGTTCATGGCCGCGTAGTCCATGCGGCCGCCCGGCAGCGTGATCTCGTTGCCGAGGAAGATATTCTCCGCCACCGACAGTTCCGGCACCAGCATCAGTTCCTGGTGGATGATGACGATGCCGGCGGCCTCGGTTTCACGGATGGACTGGGCCCGCAGCGGCTGCCCGTCCCACAGGATTTCGCCTTCCCAGGTGCCGTGCGGGTAGACGGCGGACAGCACTTTCATCAACGTCGACTTGCCGGCGCCGTTCTCGCCGCACAAACCGGCGCACTCGCCGGCTTTGAGCTTGATGTCGATGCCGTTCAGGGCGCGCACACCGCCAAATTCCTTGACGATGTTGCGCATTTCCAGAAGATATTCGGCCATGCTGATTCCTTAGTTGGCGGTCAGCTGCGCCTTGGTGTAGAAGCCGTCGTCGGCCAGCACGTTCACATTCGCCTTGGTCAGCGCGACGGGCGCCAGCAGGACGGTGTTCACGTTCTTCATGCCGTTGTTGTAGGTCGAGTTGTAGGCCGGCGCTTCATTGCGCACCAGTTTCACCGACAGGCGCGCGGCTTCGGTGGCGATCACCTTCAGCGGCTTGTAGACGGTCATGGCCTGGGTGCCGGCGATGACGCGCTTGACGGCCGCCAGGTCGGCGTCCTGGCCGGACACCGGCACCTTGCCGGCCAGCTTTTGTGCCGCCAGCGCCTGGATCGCGCCGCCGGCGGTGGCGTCGTTGGATGCCACCACGGCATCGATCTTGTTGCCGTTGGCGGTCAGCGCGTTTTCGATGATGGCCAGCGCTTCGGAGGCGCTCCAGTCCTTGGTCCACTGCTTGCCGACCACCTTGATGTCGCCTTTGTCGATCAGCGGTTGCAGCACTTTGAGCTGGCCTTCGCGCAGGATCTTGGCGTTGTTGTCGGTCGGCGCGCCGCCGAGCAGGTAGTAGTTACCCTTCGGTTTCAGCGCCACCAGCGTGCTGGCCTGCAGCTCGCCGACCTTGGCGTTGTCGAAGGAGATGTAGGCGTCGATGTCGGCGTTGAGGATCAGGCGGTCGTACGACACCACCTTGATCTTGGCCTTCTTCGCCTCGCGCACGGCGTTGTTCAGCACCGTGGCGTTGTAGGGGACGATCACCAGCACGTCGACGCCGCGCGAGATCAGGTTTTCGATCTGGGCGATCTGGCGCTGCTCGCTGGCGTCGGCCGATTGCACGTAGACTTTGGCGCCCAGCTTCTCCGCCTCGGCGGTGAAGTAGTCGCGGTCGCGCGCCCAGCGTTCCAGGCGCAGGTCGTCGATCGAAAAGCCGATTTTCGGGTTCTTGGCGTCGGCCATGGCGCTGCCGGCGCCCAGTGCCATCATTGCGCCCAGCACGGCGCTCACAACAATCTTTTTCACTTCATCGTCTCCATAATTATTCTCCCCCCGTGTGTCATTCCGGCGCAGGCCGGAATCCATGGAACGCATGCTCAGCATGGATTCCGGCTTTCGCCGGAATGACGGTGACGGGGTTTAGTGGTTGTGGCGCGCCAGCTTTTCGCCCACGCCCTGGTACTTGAGCGCCAGCTCCATGCAGGCGCCGGTCTCCATCTGGCCCACGGTGGCGCGGTACAGCTCCTGCCACGGCGTCTGGCTGGCCGGCACCGGCGGAATGCCTTCCGCCTTGCGCTTCGCCAGTTCCTCGTCGCTGATCAGCATATTGCAGCTACCCTGGTTCAGGTCCACGCGCACGGTATCGCCGGTGCGGATGTAGGCCAGACCACCGCCCACCGCGCTCTCCGGCGAGGCGTTCAGAATCGACGGGCTGTCCGAGGTGCCGGACTGGCGGCCGTCGCCCAGCGTCGGCAGCCAGTTGACGCCGCGCTTGATCAGCGCATCCGGCGGTTGCATGTTGACCACCTCCGCCGAACCCGGCCAGCCGATCGGGCCGGCGCCGCGAATCACCAACATGCAGTTCTCGTCGATATTCAGCGACGGATCGTTGATGCGGTCATGGTAATCGCCCGAGCCATCAAACACGATGGCGCGCGATTCGAAGATGTTTTCCTGGCCAGGCTTGCTCAGGTAGCGCTGGCGGAATTCCGGCGAAATCACGCTGGTCTTCATGATGGCGAAGTCGAACAGGTTGCCCTTCAGGACGAAGAAGCCGGCGTCCTCCTTCAGCGGCGCGTTGAACGGATAGATCACCTCGCGGTCGTTGGTTTCGCGGCCGACCAGGTTTTCCGCCATGGTCTTGCCGGTGACGGTCAGGCGCTTGGAGCGCAGCTTGCCCTGCTGCTCCAGTTCCCACATCACGGCCGGCACGCCGCCGGCGCGGTGGAAGCGCTCGCCGAGGAATTTGCCGGATGGCTGCATGTTCAGCAGCAGCGGGACCTTGTGGCCATACTCCATCCAGTCGCTCGACTTCAGCTCCACGCCGGCGTGGCGCGCCATGGCGACGATGTGCTGTTGCGCGTTGGTGGAACCGCCGATGGCGGCGTTGACCACGATGGCGTCCAGGAAGGCGTCGCGGCTGAGGATCTGTGACGGCTTCAGATCCTGCTTGGCCATCTCCACGATGCGCTTGCCGGTTTCGTAGGCCATCTGGCCACGCTCGCGGTATGGCGCCGGAATCGCCGAGCAGCCGGTCAGCGACATGCCCAGCGCTTCGGCGATGGCGTTCATGGTCGATGCGGTGCCCATGGTGTTGCAATGGCCCGCCGACGGCGCCGAGGCGGCGGCGATTTCGAGGAACTTCTCGTTGTCGATCTTGCCGGCGGCCAGTTGCTTGCGGCCCTTCCAGATCGCCGCGCCGGAGCCCACCAGCTCACCGTCGAGCCAGCCGTCCAGCATCGGCCCGCCGGACAGCACGATGGCCGGAATGTCGATGGTGGCGGCGGCCATCAGCTGCGACGGCGTGGTCTTGTCGCAGCCGGTGGTCAGCACCACCGCGTCGATCGGGTAGCCGTGCAGGATCTCGACCAGGCCCATATACGCCAGGTTGCGGTCGATCGCCGCCGTCGGACGGCGGCAGTTTTCAAAGATAGGATGCAGCGGGAACTCCATCGCGATGCCGCCGGCGTCGCGGATGCCGTCGCGCACGCGCTTGGCCAGCTCCAGGTGGATGCGGTTGCACGGGCTGAGGTCACTGCCTGATTGCGCGATGCCGATGATGGGACGGCCGGAGCGCAGCTCTTCCGGCGTGATCCCGTAGTTCATGAAGCGCTCAAGATACAGCGCGGTCATATCGATGTGGTCCGGATTATCGAACCAGTCCTGCGAGCGGTAGCGACGCGATTGGGTGCTCATAGATTGCCTATTCAGGTAAGTACAGATGTTGCAATTGTCCCGGCGAGGCCACGCGGAAGCTGAAAATGCCCCCGGCCAGCGGCTCACGGCTTAATTCTTCCGCCGACAGACCCTTGCGGGCGGTGGTCACAAACACGGTGCGCAGATCGTCGCCGCCGAACGTGACCTTGGTGATATTCGAACACGGCATGCTCACGGTGTCCAGCAATTGGCCGGCCGCCGAGTAGCGCTCGATGCGGCCGCCGGCGAACAGGCCGACCCACAGCGTACCATCGGCATCGACCGCCGTGCCGTCCGGGTAGCCGCTACCCTCGATGCGCACGAACACGCGCTTGTTGGACAGGTTGCCCTGCTCGTCCAGCTCAAACGCGTAGATGGTCTTTTCCAGCGTGTCGGTGTGATAGAAGGTGCGCCCGTCCGGGCTGACGCACGGGCCGTTGGTGATGACGTAGCCGCCGTCCTTGTGCTGCGGCGCCGTGCCGCCGGACTGGCGATACAGCGCGCCGCTCGGCGCTTCCTCGGCGTTGTCCATGGAGCCGAACCACAGCGCGCCGTGGCGGTCCACGTAGCCGTCGTTCAGGCGATTGCCCGGCAGGTGCGATTCCAGCGCATGCAGCGTGGTCAGCGCGCCGGTGTCGAACGAAAAGCGGTCCAGGCGTCCCGGCAGGCCGCAGACGAAATCGCCGCCATGCATCGGCAGCGCGAAGCCCACTTCATCCGGCACCGTCCAGCTCTGGCGGCGGCCGCCGTCCTCGGCGCAGCGGTGAATCGCGCGCTGCTTGATGTCGACGAAATACAGCGACTTGTCCTCTGGATGCCATACCGGTCCCTCGGCCAGGGTCGCGCCCAGTGGCCAGATGCACTCAGGCTGGTAGAGGTTCATGCTCCATACCATCCGGCGTCAACGAAGTAGTCGCGGCCGGAGCAGCGTCGTGCGTTATCCGAGGACAGGAACAGCGCCATGGCGGCGATGTCTTCCGTCTCCACGCTTTGCGGCAGCACTTGCGCATCCAGGATCGCCTGGCCGGCTTCCGGCGAGTGCCACAACGCCTTCTGGCGCTCGGTCATCACCGAGCCAGGAATGACGGTGTTGACGCGGATGCCGTCCTGGCCCAGGTCACGCGCCAGGCCGCGCGTCAGGCCCTCGATGGCCGCCTTGGCGGTCATGTACAGCGTCAGGTTGGGCAGCGCCAGGTGCCACGAGATCGAACCGAAGTTCAGGATCACGCCGCCGCCGGCCTTCTTCATGCCCGGCGCCACCGCCTGCGCGCAGAAGAACTGGTGGCGCAGGTTGACCGCCAGGCTGTTGTCCCAGTACTTGCCGGTCACTTCGTGCACCTGGTGACGGTGATCGTTGGCGGCGTTGTTGATCAGGATTTCGATGGCGCCATGATCCTGCTCGATCTGCGCGATGACCTTGGCCAGCGCATCCAGATCGGTCAGGTCACAGTGGAAGAACACCGGCGCGTGTTTGGCGCCTTTCAGGCTTTCCACCAGCGCGCGCGACGCCTCCTCCACGATGTCGATGAAGAACACTTGCGCGCCCTGTTTGACGAAGGCGTCCACGATGCCGGCGCCGATGCCGGAGCCGCCGCCGGTGACCAGAACCCGCTTATCCGCCAGGTCCGGGTAGGTAGCGAAGACCAAAGGTTTCCCCATTTATTCTCTCCAGAGATTTGTTTTTAGTTGAGCAGGCCGCGCTGGGCCAGATTGCGATACAGTGCGCGCACGCCAAAGGTCCATGGCGCCACGGTGGTGCTGAGTTGTACGTGGTTGACCAGCATGCCCAGCGACGGGCTGCTGATGCTGACGCGGTCGCCCAGCTTGTGGGTGAAGCCGGCGCCCGGCGCGCCGCGGTCCTTGATCGGCGAGAACATGGTGCCGAGGAAGAGCATGAAGCCGTCCGGGTACTGGTGATGGGCGCCGGCGGTTTGCGACACCAGGTCCAGCGGGTCGCGGCTGATTTCGCGCATGCGGCTCTCGCCGTCCAGGCGGAAGCCGTCTTCCGCGCCTTCGATCAGCAGGCGCAGTTCCGCATTGCGCACGGTGTCGATGGTGAAGCGGCCGTCGAACAGGCGGATGAACGGGCCGATGCCGCACGAGGCGTTGTTGTCCTTGGCCTTGCCCAGCAACAGCGCGCTGCGGCCCTCGATGTCGCGCAGATTGACGTCGTTGCCGAGCGTGGCGCCGACCGTTTGCGCGCGGCTGTTCACCGCCAGCACGATCTCCGGCTCCGGATTGTTCCACTTCGATTCCGGGTGCAGGCCCACGTCCGCGCCCAAACCCACCGCCGACATCGGCTGCGATTTCGAGAACACTTCCGCATACGGGCCGATCCCCACTTCCATGTATTGCGACCAGGCGCCGCGCGCGATGAATTCCTGCTTCAGCTTTTCCGCTTCCGGCGAACCTGGCTTGATGGCCGACAGGTCGGCGCCGATATCCTTCAGCAGCGACTTGCGCAGCTCGTCGGCGCGGGCCGGGTTGCCGCCCGCTTGTTCTTCGATCACGCGTTCCAGCAGGCTGACGGCAAAGGTCACGCCGCAGGCCTTGATGGCCTGCACGTCGCATGGCGCCAGCAGGCGCACCGGCGCCTCCGCGCCGCTCAGCGCCGTCTCGATCAGCGCCTCGACCTTGCCCAGCGATTCGCCTTGCGCGGCCTGGGCGAAGGCGGCAACGTCGTCGCGGTCCAGCAGATCGGAAACGGTGGCCGCTTGCGCGGTGATGTCGAAAACTTCGCCCTTGCGGACCACGACCACGCTCGGGCCGTTAACATCCTGACGCCAGACGCGGCCGACCAGCAGGGCATCCGCGAGGTCGGCGGGGAGGTGCGCCAGCGCTGGCGCGTGCTTCAATTGATTGTTCACAGAACTGTCCTTGTCTCGTTGGGCTTCTGCCGGCTTTTTTTGTTGCGCGTACCATGCGAGTAACCTAAAATGAATAGCGCTAACATTTTGTCAGTGTGAAGGAATTATGCGATCAAGTCAACACGCTTTCCCCCGTTATTTTGGCGCCATCGCCGCCGCCTGCCTGCTGCAGGCAGCGGCCGCCGCATCGCCGGCGCCAGCGGCTTCACACTGGGTGGCCAGTTGGGGTGCGGCGCAGCAAATTCCCGATGCGAACAACCAACTGGCGGCCGAACAGTGGCGCGACGCCAGCCTGCGCCAGGTGGTGCGCCTCACTCTGGGCGGCAAACAATTCCGGGTGCGGGTCAGCAATGTGTACGGCACCGCACCATTGACGCTCGACGGCGCCAGCGTGGCGCTGGCGGCAGCGCCGGGACAGGCCGTTGTCCAGCCCCCTACCCTGCGCCCACTGACCTTTGACGGCCGCGCCAATGTCACCATTCCCGCCGGCGCGGAATACTACAGCGACGCAGTCGCCATGGAGCTGAAGCCGGCCGCCGACCTGGCGATTTCGCTGTACTTCAAGGCTGAACCGGCGCGCCAGACCGCGCATAACGGCGCCCGCGCCCACACCTTCCTCACCAAGGGCAACCGCGTGATGGACGCCGCGTGGGCCGATGCCGGCAAGGTCACGCGCTGGTACGCCATCAGCGACGTGGAAGTGCTGGCGCCGCGCAAGGTGGGCGCGCTGGTGGCCATCGGCGACTCCATCACCGACGGCTACGGCGTGCCGCCCGACACCAACACCCGCTGGACCGACGTGCTGGCTGCGCGCCTGCGCGACAACCAGCACACGCTGGGCGTGGTCAACGCCGGCATCGGCGGCGGCCGCATGCTGCGCGAGGGCATCGGCGCGCCGCTGGTGTCGCGCTTCGACCGCGACGTGCTGTCGCGCGCCGGCGTTACGCACGCGCTGGTGCTGATCGGCGTCAACGACCTGGGC
The DNA here is from genome assembly GCF_013408245.1 of Duganella sp. 1224. Classification (GTDB taxonomy): domain Bacteria; phylum Pseudomonadota; class Gammaproteobacteria; order Burkholderiales; family Burkholderiaceae_D; genus Rugamonas. The sequence continues at coordinate 775,738 of NZ_JACBYS010000001.1, read as the reverse complement.
GTCCAGCACCGCAACGGCCCCGATACACCATCCGACCGCCAGCAACTGCTGGCCGACCTCAAACTGGCCCACCGCCAGCTCGCCGAACGCGCGCATGCCCATGGCATCTGCCTGATCGGCGCCACCGTCACGCCGTATGTCGGCGGCGACTACTACCATCCAGAACCAGAAAACGAAGCAGACCGCCAGGCGCTGAATCAGTGGATACGCACGTCCGGCGTGTTCGACGCCGTGGCCGACTTTGACGCCACGCTGCGCGATCCATCGCAACCGGCCCGCATCAAGCCGGTGTACGACAGCGGCGATCACCTGCATCCATCGCTGGCCGGCTACCGCGCATTGGCGGAAACCGTGCCGCTGGCGGCGCTGCGAAAACAATGTGGAGACAATAAATAATGAGCAAATTCCCCGCCGCCGCGGCAGCCGCCGCGCGCCTGGCATTGACCGCGCTGATGGCCGCCGCCCCAGGCGTCGCCACCACCGCTGCCGCCGCCGACGCCACCTACACCAATCCGGTGTTGAGCGGCTTCCACGCCGATCCGAGCATCTGCCGCGTGGGCGGCGATTACTACCTTGCCACCAGCAGCTTTGAATACTTCCCGGGCGTGCCGATCTACCACAGCAAGGACCTGGTGCACTGGCGCCAGATCGGCCACGCGCTCACGCGCGCCAGCCAGCTGAATCTGGCCAAAACGCGCAGCTCGCAGGGCATTTATGCGCCCACGCTGCGCTGCCACGACGGCGTGTTCTACATGGTCACCACCAATATGGAGGGCGGCGGCGCCTTCTACGTCCACACCAAGGACCCGGCCGGCGAATGGTCGGAGCCAGTGTGGCTGAACGACCCAACCTTCGCCATGGACCCGTCGCTGTTCTTCGACGACGACGGCAAGGTGTACTACACCCGCCACGGCGGCGGCGAACATGGCGGCGTCTATCAGGCCGAGATCGACCTCAAGGCCGGCAAGCTGCTGGAGGCGCCGCGCCTGATCTGGTCCGGCACCGGCGGCGTGTGGCCGGAAGGCCCGCACCTGTACAAGTACAACGGCCTGTATTACCTGATGATCTCCGAGGGCGGCACCTCGTATAACCACAGCCTGACGATGGCGCGTTCCACCTCGCCATTCGGCCCGTTCACCGCCAACCCGGCCAATCCCATCCTGACCCACCGCGGCCACCCGGAACTGCCGCTACAGGCCACCGGCCACGGCGACCTGGTGCAAACGCCGGAAGGCAAATGGTGGATGCCGCTGCTGGGCATCCGTCCGGTCGACAAGCAGCATCACCTCGGCCGCGAAACCCTGCTGACGCCCGTCGAGTGGAACGCCGACGGCTGGCTGGTGGTCAACCAGGGCAAGCCGCTGGCGGTGCAGATGTCCGCCGCCGGCCTGCCGCCCTCCTCGCCATGGCCGCTCGAACCGGTGCGCGACGACTTCAAGGCGCCCAAGCTTGGCCTGCAATGGACCATGCTGCGCGGCCCCGGCGATGGCCTGTGGTCGCTGACCGAGCGGCCCGGCTACCTGCGCCTGAAAGGCAGCAGCGTCACCATGAACGACATCGCGCAACCAGCTTTCGTGGCGCGCCGCCAGGAACACATGCGCATGCGCGCCGCCACGCAAGTGGCGTTTCAGCCTTCCGCCGCCACGCAGGCGGCCGGCCTGGTGCTGCGCCAGAACGAAAAGAACTACTACGAGCTGCGCATCACCGGCGCGCCGGAGCGCCGGCTGGAGCTGGTGGCGCGCGCCAAGGGCGTGACCACGCTGCAGGCCTCGGCGCCGCTGCCGGCGGGACCGGTGGTGCTGCAGGTTGAATCGACGGCTGGCCAGTACACCTTCAGTTACGGCAGCGGCGACGGCCAGCTCAAGCCGATCGGCACCGTCCCCACCGCGCCGCTGTCGTCGGAAGCGGCGGGCGGCTTCACCGGCGTCTTTATCGGCATGTACGCCGAAGGCGCCGGCAAGGAAGGCATGCCACCAGCCGATTTCGCCTGGTTCGACTACACCCCGCTGGAAAAATAAAACAACATGAGACAACCCGTTCTTGCCGCAGGGGCCATGCTATTGGCCCTGCTGTGTCACGCCCTGCCCGCGCAGGCCCTGGGCCAGAAAAAGCTGGCCTGGTTCGATCAACCGCCGCCTGACGCCGTCGCGCTGGCCAGCAACGGCCAGGCCGCCCGCATCTACATCGACGCCGCCGACCACGCGGGTGTGATCCGCGCCGCAGGCGACCTGCAGGCCGACATCGCCCGCGTCAGCGCCGCCAGGCCGCTGCTGGTCAAGGGCGGCAAGCCGGCCGGCGCGGACGTGATCATCGTCGGCACCGTCGGCAAGAGCGCGTTGATCGATCAACTGGTGGCCGCGGGCAAGCTGGATGTCTCGTCCATCAAGGGCAAGTGGGAAGGCTGGCAGGTGCAGACCTTGCGCCAGCCGCTGCCCGGCGTGGATCGGGCGCTGGTCATCGCCGGCAGCGACAAGCGCGGCACTATCTTCGGCATCTACGAGATGTCGGAGCAGATCGGCGTCTCGCCGTGGAACTGGTGGGCCGACGTGCCGGCGGCGAAGCACGCCAGCGTGTACGCGTCGGCCGGCGCGGCGGTCAGCGATGCGCCGGTGGTGCAGTATCGCGGCATCTTCCTCAACGACGAGGCGCCGGCGCTGACCGACTGGGTCAAGCAGCGCTACGGCGGCTTCAATCATCAGTTCTATGAAAAAGTATATGAACTGATCCTGCGTATGCGCGGCAACTACCTGTGGCCGGCCATGTGGGGCAAGGCCTTCTACGACGACGACAAATTGAACGGCAAGGTGGCCGATGAATACGGTGTCGTCATCGGCACCTCGCACCACGAGCCGATGATGCGCGCGCACGATGAGTGGCGCCGCTACGGCGGCGGCAAGCCGTGGGACTACAACCGCAGCGCCGATGCTCTGCGGGAGTTCTGGACCCAGGGCCTGCGCGTCTCGCAAGGCCAGGAAAAGCTGATCACGCTGGGCATGCGCGGCGATGGCGACGAGCCGATGTCGGAAGGCGCCAATGTGGCGCTGCTGGAGCGCATCGTCAAGGACCAGCGCGACATCATCGCCAAAGAAGTCAATCCGGATGTGACCAAGGTGCCGCAGGTATGGGCACTGTACAAGGAGGTACAGGAGTATTACGAGAAAGGCATGCGCGTGCCGGACGACGTGATGCTGCTGTGGTGCGACGACAACTGGGGCAATATCCGCCGCCTGCCGACCGCCGACGAACGCAAGCGCGCCGGCGGCGCCGGCATCTATTACCACTTCGACTACGTCGGCGGCCCGCGCTCGTACAAGTGGATCAACGTGACGCCGCTGCCCAAGGTATGGGAGCAGATGCACCTGGCGTGGCAGTACCAGGCCAACCGCATGTGGATCGTCAACGTGGGCGACCTCAAGCCGATGGAGGTGCCGATCGAGTTCTTCCTCACCTACGCGTGGAACCCGGCGGCATGGCCGGCCGAACGGCTGCCGGATTACCTCAAGCTGTGGGCGGCGCGCGAATTCGGGCCGGCGCATGCAGACGATATCGCCGACATCGTCGCCAAATACGCCAGGTACAACGGCCGCCGCCGGCCGGAGATGCTGGAGCCGACCACCTACAGCCTGGTGAACTACAACGAGGCGACGCGCATCGTCGACGACTACAACGCGCTTGCGGCGCGCGCGGAGAAAATCTCCGCCGCCCTGCCGGCCGACAAGCGCGACGCCTTCTTCCAGTTGGTGCTGTATCCGGTCAAGGCCAGCGCGGTGGCGAATGAGCTGTATGTAACGGCCGGACTGAATCAGCTGTATGGCCTGCAAGGTCGCACCGCCACCAACGACCTGGCCGCGCGGGCACGGGCGCTGTTTGCGGAGGACGCGGAGCTGGTGCGCCGCTATCATCAGGACATCAGCGGCGGCAAGTGGAATCACATGATGTCGCAGACGCACCTGGGCTACACGTACTGGAACCAGCCGCCGCGCAACGTGATGCCGCCGGTGACCGAGATGCAGGTGCCGGAAGAGGCGGACATGGGCGTGGCAGTGGAAGGCAGCGCGCAGGTCTGGCCGGGGCCGGGCGGCGAGGCGCTGGCGCTGCCGGCGCTGGATGTGTTTGAGAAGAAGGCGCGGTTCATCGATATCTTCAACCGCGGGCGGCAGGCGTTTGACTACACGGTGTCCGCGAGCGAGCCGTGGATTACGCTGGACAAGCCGGCCGGCAAGGTGGATCGCCAGCAGCGCGTGATGGTGGATGTGCGCTGGGCCGAGGTGCCGGATGGCGCGCGGAGCGCGACGCTGACGGTGTCTGGCGCGGGCGGCAAGACCACGGTGAAGGTCCCGCTGCGCAAGCCGGCCGGCGCGGACGCGCTGAAAGGATTTATCGAGACGGATGGCGTGGTGTCAATGGAGGCGGAGCACTACACGCGGGCGGTGGCGGCGGACCAGCGCTCGTGGCTGCGGATTCCGGATCATGGCCGCACGCTGTCCGGCATGACGACGCTGCCAGTGGATGCATCGGCGGAAGAGACGCCGCGCATGCGGCTGGAGTACGAGATGCAGCTATTCAGCGCCGGCAAGGTGGAGGTGCAGACGACGCTGGCGCCGACGCAGAAGTTCCAGCCGGGAGCAGGTCTGCGGTATGCGATATCGTTTGATGACGAAGCGCCGCAGATCATCAACATGCATGCGGACGGCAGCGAAAAGGCATGGGAAAAGACGGTGGCCGATGGGGCGACGGTGCTCACTTCGCGGCATACGATCACGCAACCCGGCCCCCACACCCTCAAGTTCTGGGTGGTGGACCCGGGGGTGGTGCTGCAAAAGCTGGTAGTCAATGCGGGCGGGGTAAAACCCAGCTATCTCGGGCCGCCCGAAAGTCCCCGCCGCTAACCCACAACCTAAGCGATATGCTTGCCCTACCACTTAGGGGTCTGACCCCGAACGGGGTCAGACCCCGCCTGGCCGTGCGGGGTCAGCCGGCCTTGATCACCCTCGCGCCGGCATCCCCTGAATCGCCGCCGCAATCGCATCCCGCAGCGGCTTCGCGCGCAACTGATCATCAAAAGGCGTCGGCCGCATCTTCAACCCATCGGTGCGTGGCGCCTCATCCCAGCCCTGAAGCCAGCTCGCGTTATCCGCCATCCCCCACATCAAAAAGTCCTTGCACTGCCGATAACTGAACGTCACATCCAGATACTCCTTCGCCAGCGTCGCCACGCCCGCGTCGCGCACCGCCACATCCGCCGGCAGCTTGCGGTCATTCACATCAAACTCCGTCACCAGCAAATCCAGGCCCATGCCAGTCACCTCATCCAGGAAGCGCCGCCACGCCTCCTGGTGCCTGCCCATCCCCATCTCATCCCACGACCCGATATGGCTCTGCAACCCCAGCGCATCCACCGGCGTGCCACGCGACTTCAGATCATGCAGCAGCTTCAACACACCCGCCCGATGCTTCGCGCTCCCCAGATCCGCCCGCATGTAATCGTTATAAACCAACTGCGCCTTCGGCGCCTTCTCCCGCGCCACCCGGAACGCCAGGTCGATCTGCTCCACCGCCCCCAGCCGCTGCGTGAACACATTCGCCCGCAGCTCGCCGGTCTTCGGATCCACCGCCTCGTTCACCACATCATAGCTATGAATCCCATCGCCGAAATGCTCGCACACCGTCACGATATGCTTGCGCAGCAACGCCTCTGCCGCCACGGCCGGCTGCGCGCCAAAATCATATTCGTTGACCCACTTCGGCAACCACTTCGCGTCCTGCCAGATCAGGTTATGCCCGCGCACCAGCATCCCCTGCGAGCGCGCCCACGCATACATTTCGTCCGCCGGACCAAACTGATAAACCCCGGGACGCGGCTCCAGCGCCTGCCACTTGCCCTCGTTCTCGGCCACCAGCATATTGCATTCGCGCGCCATCAACGCCTTGTAGGCCGGATCACGGAACCAGCGCCCGCCAATCGCATTGCCCACATTGAGGCCCTTGCGTTTGCCCAGCACCTTCAAGGGTTCTGGCATATCGGCCGCATGCAGCGGCAGCAAACCGCCCGCCGCCATCACGGCCAGAACGCCGCGTCGGGATATCTTCATGTTTGTCTCACTCCTCGTTGGAATTGTTTGCTAACATCGTGGCATAATGAAATGATTACGCTACCATAAAACGGAGACAAGATGCGATTTACCTTTTCGGCCGCGCTGGCGACGCTGCTTTTCACGCTGACCGCGACCGCTAGCGCCGCCGACGAAGACGGCTACGACCTGTGGCTGCGCTACCGGCCGCTGGACCGCGCCGCGCAAGCCAGCGTGCAGGCGCAAGCCCGCGCCATCGTGCTGCCGGGCGCGCCCACGCCGACCACGCAAGCCGCCGTCGCGGAGCTGCGAAAAGGCCTGGCGGGCATGCTGGGCAAGTCCGCCGCGCCGACCGTGCCGGACGCAATGACCGCAACGCGCATCACCGACGGCGCCCTGCTGCTCGCCACCCCCGCGCGCCTGCCGGAACTGGGCGCCGCCGCCTCGCCACTGCGCGCCGAACTGGCGAAGCTGGGCAACGAGGGCTACCTGCTGCGCCTGACCCGCATCCAGAACCACAACGTCACGCTGATCGCCGCCAACAGCGACATCGGCCTGCTGTACGGCGCTTACGCCTGGCTGCGCGACGCCGCCACCGGCGCCAAACTGGAAGCATCGTCCGCGCCAAGGCTGCCACTGCGCCTGCTGAACCACTGGGATAACCTGGACCGCACCGTGGAACGCGGCTACGCCGGCCAGTCGATCTGGGACTGGTGGGCGCTGCCGGACATCAAGGACCAGCGCTACACCGACTACGCCCGCGCCAACGCCTCGCTGGGCATTAACGGCACGGTGCTCAACAACGTCAACTCCAAGCCGGAAGTGCTGACCGCGCCGTTCATCGCCAAGGCCGCCGCCGTCGCCGACGTGCTGCGCCCTTACGGCATCAAGGTCTACCTGTCGGCCCGTTTCTCGACGCCGCTGGAACTGAAGGAAACCAGCACCGCCGATCCGCTGTCGCCAGAAGTGCGCGCCTGGTGGCAGCGCAAGGCCGACGAAATCTACAAGGCCATTCCCGACTTCGGCGGCTTCCTGGTCAAGGCCAATTCGGAAGGCCAGCCCGGCCCGCAGGACTACCACCGCAGCCACGCCGACGGCGCCAACATGCTGGCCGCCGCCGTGGCGCCGCACAAGGGCATCGTCATGTGGCGCGCCTTCGTCTACGCCCCCAAGGGCGCGCACCTGGCCGATGACCGCGCGCGCCAGGCCTATGAGGAATTCAAGCCGCTGGACGGCAAGTTCGCCGACAACGTGCTGGTACAGGTGAAGAACGGCGCCATCGACTTCCAGCCGCGCGAGCCGTTCCACCCGTTGTTCGGCGCCATGCCGAACACGCCGCTGATGATGGAATTCCAGATCACCAAGGAGTACCTGGGCTACTCGACCGACCTGGCTTACCTCGGCACGCTGTTCGAGGAGACGCTGGAAAGCGACACTAAAACCGCCGCCGGCGCCGTCGCCAATACCCTGAGCGGCATGGCCGGTGTGGCCAATATCGGCAGCGACCGCAATTGGGCCGGCTCCAACTTCGACCAGGCCAACTGGTACGCCTTCGGCCGCATGGCCTGGAATCCGCAAGCCAAGGCGCGCGACATCGCCGCCGAATGGGCCGCCCTCACCTTCGGCCCGGACCGGCGCGTGGTGCCGCCGGTGGTCGACATGATGATGATGTCGCGCGAAACGGTGGTCAACTACATGACGCCACTGGGCCTGCACCACATCATGGGCACCGGCCACCATTTCGGCCCGGCGCCGTGGGTGGACAATCTGGAGCGCCCGGACTGGAACCCGGTCTACTACCACCGCGCCAGCCGCGACGGCATCGGTTTCGACCGCACCGCCAAGGGCAGCAACGCGCTGGAGCAGTATGCGCCGGAGATCGCCCGCCAGTACGCCGATCCCAAGACCACGCCGGAGCAGTTCCTGCTGTGGTTCCACCATCTGCCATGGGACTACGTGATGCCGTCCGGCCGCACGCTGTGGGCGGAAATGCTGAACCGCTACGACAAAGGCGTGGCCGACGCGCAGGCGCTGCACGCGCGCTGGGTGGCATTGAAACCGCTGATCGACGCCGGCCGCTACACCGAGGAAGAACAACGCCTGGCGCGCCAGGTCAACAACGCCATTCTGTGGCGCGACGCCTGCGTCGCCTATTTCCAGTCGGTGTCCGGGCTGGCGCTGCCGCCGGGCGTGAAAGCGCCCGCGCACCCGCTGGCATACTACAAATCCCTGAGCTATCCGTATGCCCCGGGTCGTGGTTAAGCCCCGCTTGTGGTAAAGTCCCGGGCTTAACATAGCTTTATTATTTACTGAGGACAGATGACCAAAACCAAGGTGAAACCGGCGCCGGTACCGGCCGTGCAGAACCGCTCGCAAGCGCCGACCATGGCCGATGTGGCCCAGCTGGCCGGCGTGTCTCCGATGACGGTATCGCGCGTGATGAACGGCGATACCAACGTCCGCGAGAAAACCCGCAACCGCGTCGACGCGGCCGTCGCTGCCCTCAACTATGTGCCCAACCAGGCCGCGCGCCGCTTGGCCGGCTCGCGGCCGATCCGCGTCGGCTTCCTGTATTCGAATCCGTCCGCCGGCTACCTGAGCGAATTCCTGGTCGGCCTGCTGAACCAGGCCAGTCCAAACAACGTGCAGCTGGTGGTGGAAAAATGCGAGGCCGACGAACACGGCGTCGAACAGGCGCGCCGTCTGATTTCGAACGGCGTCGATGGCATCATCCTGCCGCCGCCGCTGTGCGACGTGCATAACCTGATCGAGCTGATTGCCACGTCCGGCACGCCGGCCATCACCGTGGCCTGCGGCCAGCCTGACGCCCGCGTCGGCGGCGTCAGTATCGACGACTACGAGGCCGCGTATGCGATGACCTGCCACCTGATCGCGCTGGGCCACCAGCGCATCGGCTTCGTCATCGGCCATCCCAACCAGAGCGCCAGCGCGCGCCGCCTGGCCGGCTTCAAGGCGGCCATCGCGGAAAAGCACGCGCAGAGCGCGCCGGAGCTGATCGTGCAGGGCCTGTTCACCTACCGTTCCGGCCTGGATGCGGCGGAATCGCTGCTGGGGCTCGAACAGCGCCCGACCGCCATCTTCGCCAGCAACGACGACATGGCCGCAGCCGTGGTGGCGATCGCCCACCGCCTGGGACTGGACGTGCCGGGCGACCTGACCGTCGCCGGCTTTGACGATACCGCGCTGGCCACCACCATCTGGCCGGAGCTGACCACCGTGCGCCAGCCGATCACCGATATGGCGGAAGAAGCGGTGCAGTCGCTGGTGCGCCTGATCCGCGCGCAGCGCAACGGCACGCCGGAAGCGCCGCAGCACGTGGTGACCAGGCACACGCTGGTACGCCGCCAGTCCGACGCCGCGCCGCGCCTGCGGCCATCGACCAAGGTCGCCGCCAAGGCCAAGTGACCATCAGGCTGCGGCGGCGCAGCATAAGCAGTCATGCCCACCATGGGCGTTTTGCGATATAGTTAATCTTCCGATCAAACTATAACACTGAGACCCATGAAAAAAGCCGGCCTGCTGTTCCTGTCTTCCAGTCTGCTCGCATGCTCCGCCCACGCCACCACCCGCGTCAGCACCGCCACCGGCGCGGTCGAAGGCGTGACGGAAGCCTCCGGCGTCACCGCGTACAAAGGCATTCCATACGCGGCGGCGCCGGTCGGCAAGCTGCGCTGGCAGGCGCCGCAGCCGGCGGCCAAATGGAAAGGCACGCGCAAGGCCGACCACTTCGGCGCGCGCTGCATGCAACTGCCGCTGTTCAGCGACATGGTGTTCCGCTCCGACGGCGTCAGCGAAGACTGCCTGTTCCTGAATGTCTGGACGCCGGCCAAATCGGCCAGGGAAAAGCTGCCCGTGCTGGTGTACTTCTACGGCGGCGGCTTCGCGGCCGGCGACGGCTCGGAGCCGCGCTATGACGGCGAGAGCATGGCCGCCAAGGGCATCGTCACGCTGACTGTCAACTACCGCCTCAACGTGTTCGGCTTCCTGGCCCACCCGGAACTGACCAGGGAGTCGCCGCACCACGCCTCCGGCAACTACGGTTTGATGGACCAGGCGGCGGCGCTGCAGTGGGTGAAGAAGAACATCGCGGCCTTCGGCGGCGACCCGTCGCGCGTCACCATCGCCGGCGAGTCGGCCGGCTCGTTCTCGGTCAGCGCGCAGATGATCAATCCGCAGGCCAAGGGCCTGATTGCCGGCGCCATCGGCGAAAGCGGCTCGCTGCTTGGCCTGATGGCGCCGGCGCCGCTGGCCGCCGCCGAGCAGGCCGGCGCCACCTTCGCGCAAGGCATCGGCGCGCCGACGCTGAAGGAACTGCGCGCCCTGCCCGCCGACAAACTGCTGGACGACCTCAAGAAACCGGGCGCCTGGTTCTTCGCCATCCAGGACGGCTACGTGATTCCGAAGTCGCCGGTCGCCATGTACGCGGCGGGCGAACAGGCCAAAGTACCGCTGCTGGCCGGCTGGAATTCGTATGAGGGCCACTACAAGCAAATCCTCGGCGACGCCGAGCCGACCGGCGAAAACTTCGCCGCCGCGCTGCAAAAACTGTACGGCGACCAGGCCGGCGCCGCGCAACAAGCCTACAGCGGCGACGTCAAACAGGCTGCGACGGAACTGGCCAGCGACCGCTTCATCGGCTACGGCACCTGGAAATGGATCGACAGCCACGCGCGCACCAGCGGCAAGCCGACCTGGCGCTACTACTACACCCGTCCGCGTCCGGGCCAGGAAGGCGCCAACCACTCGGTGGAGATCGAATACGCGATGGGCAATCTGCCCTTGAACAAGGTCTATGCGTGGGCGGCGGAAGATTATGCGCTCTCGAAGCAGATGCAGGACTACTTCGCCAACTTCATCAAGACCGGCAACCCGAATGGCGCCGGCCTGCCGGAATGGCCGCAAGCCAGCGCCGGCGCGGGTTCCCGCCTGATGCAGCTGGACGCGACGTCGAAAGCTATCACAGCGACCGACGACGCGCACTATCAATTTCAGGAGTCGCAGGCAAAACGGTAACAGCGGTTTGTATTTTATTGTATCAGCGGGTAATCGATTGCAAACCTGCTATACAATTTATCCTCTTATCTGGAGGAAATACAACCGATGCACAAGAAACTTGGCTTCCTGGCACTCTGCCTGACAGTTTCCGCCTACGCGGCGGAACCTTTCGACGACAAATTCCGTCAGCTCGAAGAAATCCTGCCGACTCCAAACGCCTACCGCACCGCATCCGGTGCACCAGGCCACGCCTACTGGCAGCAGCGCGCTGATTACACCATCAGCGCCTCGCTGGACGAAGCCAAGCGCGCCCTCACCGGCAGCGAACAGATCACCTACCATAACAATTCGCCGGACACGCTGAATTACCTGTGGGTGCAGCTGGACCAGAACATCTATAAGAAGGATTCCGACGCGCGCATGATGCTGACCCAGCCATCGCGCGAGGCGTGGGCCAAGCCGGCCGGCCCGGAGGACGGCTACAAGTTCGAAGGCATGCGCGGCATCCTGGCCGGCCGTGAATTCGACGGCGGCTTCAAGATCAAGACCGTGGCCGCCAGCGGCCAGCCGCTGAAGTACGTCATCAACCGCACCATGATGCGCATCGACCTGCCGACGCCACTCAAGCCGGGCGAGAAGTTCGTCTTCAACATCGACTGGTCCTACAACATCAACGAGCAGCAGGTGCTGGGCGGCCGTTCCGGCTACGAGCACTTTGACGAAGACAAGAACGACCTGTTCGAAATCGCCCAGTGGTTCCCGCGCATGGCGGCCTACTACGACGTCTACGGCTGGCAGCACAAGCAGTTCCTCGGCACCGGCGAATTCACGCTGGAATTCGGCGACTACGACGTGCAGCTGACCGTGCCGGCCGACCACATCGTCGCTTCCACCGGTGAACTGCAAAATCCGAACGACGTGCTGACGCAGGCGCAGCGCGACCGCCTGGCCAAGGCCCGCACCGCCACCGCGCCGGTGGTCATCGTGACGCAGGAAGAAGCCACTGCCGCCGAAAAATCGCGCGCCACCGCCACCAAGACCTGGCACTTCAAGGCCAGCAACGTGCGCGACTTCGCCTGGGCGTCGAGCCGCAAGTTCATCTGGGATGCGCAAGGCTTCAAGAAGGATTCCACCAACGTGCTGGCGATGTCCTACTATCCGAAGGAAGGCAACCCGCTGTGGGGCAAGTACAGCACCCAGGCCATCATCCACACCATCGACAAGTACAACAAGTACAGCTTCGACTATCCGTATCCGACCGCGATCTCGGTCAACGGTCCGGTGGGCGGCATGGAATACCCGATGATCTCCTTTAACGGTCCGCGTCCGAGCAAGGACAAGAAGACCGGCCAGATCACCTGGTCGCAGCAGACCAAGTATGGCCTGATCGGCGTGATCATTCACGAAGTGGGCCACAACTACTACCCGATGATCATCAACTCGGACGAGCGCCAGTGGACCTGGATGGACGAGGGCCTGAACACCTTCGTGCAGTATCTGGCCGAGCAGGAATGGGAAGACGGCTATCCGTCGCGCCGCGGCGAGCCGCGCAACATCGTCGACTACATGAAGAGCCGCAACCAGGTGCCGATCATGACTAACTCGGAGTCGATCGCCGCGTTGGGCAACAACGCCTACGCCAAGCCGGCGACGGGCCTGAACATCCTGCGCGAAACCATCCTGGGCCGCGAGCTGTTCGACTATGCCTTCCGCGAGTACGCGCAACGCTGGAAGTTCAAGCGCCCCACCCCGGCCGACTTCTTCCGCACCATGGAAGACGCCTCCGGCACGGACCTCGACTGGTTCTGGCGCGGCTGGTTCTACACCACCGATCCGGTGGACATCAGCATCGACGGCATCACCGAATACGGCGTGAGCACCAAGAACCCGGAAATCGAGAAGGCCTGGAAGAAAGCGCAGAAGGACGCGCAGCCGATCTCCGTCTCCGAGCAGCGCAACAAGGCCCTGCCGAAGCGCGTGGACGCCCATCCGGAACTGAAGGACTTCTACAACGAGCACGACGAGTTCACCGTCACCAACAAGGACCGCAACACCTACGCCGAATCCATCGAGAAGCTGGAGCCGTGGGAGAAGAAGCTGCTGGATCAGGGCAAGCACCTGTACCTGGTGGACTTCTCCAACCTGGGCGGCATGGTGATGCCGCTGATCCTGGAGATTGAACTCAAGAGCGGCAAGAAGTATATCGAGCGCATTCCGGCCGAGGTATGGCGCTACTCGCCGAAGAAGATCACCAAGCTGATTGTGACCGACGAACCGATGGTCAGCCTGACCCAGGACCCGTACTGGGAAACCGCCGACATCGACACGTCCAACAACGCGTGGCCGCGCAAGGTAACGCAATCGCGCCTGGAACTGTTCAAGACCGAACGCGATCGCAATAACCTGATGCGCGACTTCAACACGCCGCTGAAGAAGGACGAGAAGAAGTGATCGCACGCCGCCTGCGCGCGGTGGTGGCAACCATGCTGGCCGCAGCCAGCATGGCCGCAACGGCCCATAACTTCCACATGGGCATAGCGGACATCAGCTACAACCAGCGCACCGGCAGCACCGAGATCGTGCACAGCTACACGGGGCACGATCTCGCCGCGCTGCTGACCAATCTGTATGGCCGCCAGTTCGACCTGGGCCGACCGGACAGCGAAGCGCCGCTGCGCCGCTACGTGGAAAAACAGTTCAGCATCACCGACAAGAACGGCAAGGCCCTGCCGCTGCACTGGGTCGGCGCCAAGGTCGATGCCGACACGGTGCTCGTGTTCCAGGAAATCCCCGGCACGAAAATCGAAAAAGGTAGCCGCATCCACAACGCTTTGCTGATAGACTTCCTGCCGTCGCAAAGAAACACCGTGAATGTGGAAACCGATGGCACCGTCAAAACCCTCTTCTTCGATCAAGACAGCATCGATCAAATCGCCCCTTAAAGTCGTCCTCTTGCTGGCCATGGGCTCAGCCCAGGCCGACGACCCGATGATGCTGCAACGCGTGCTGGTGGACGGCTCGCGCACCAACCAGATGGGCGTGGCCGATGCCGCCAGCGCCGGCAGCGTCACGCAGGACGAACTGGCGGCGCGCACCGTCTATCGTCCCGGCGAAATGCTGGAGGCGGTGCCGGGACTGGTGGTGAGCCAGCATAGCGGCGAAGGCAAGGCCAATCAGTTCTACCTGCGCGGCTTCAATCTCGATCACGGCACCGACTTGCGCACCACGGTGGACGGCATGCCGGTCAACCAGCGCAGCCACGCGCACGGCCAGGGTTGGACCGACCTGAATTTCCTGATCCCCGAACTGGCGGTGCGGCTCGACTACAAGAAAGGCCCCTACTCCGCCGAGGAAGGCGACTTCGCCTCGGCCGGCACCGCGTCGGTGGTGTATGCCAACCGCTTGTTGCAGGGCGTGGCCAGCGTGGCGGCCGGCCAGAACGGCTATGGCCGCGCGCTGCTGGCCGATTCGGCGGAGACATCGCGCGGCAGCCTGCTGTACGCGGTCGAGGCCATGCACAACGACGGCCCGTTCACGCGGCCGGACGATTACCAGAAGCTCAACGCCGTGCTGCGCTACAGCGAAGGCTACGCCAACAACGGCTTCAACGTCAGCCTGATGGCCTACAGGGCCGACTGGAACTCCACCGACCAGATTCCGCTGCGCGCGGTACGCGACGGCCAGATCGGCCGCAACGACGCCATCGACAACACGGACGGCGGCAAGGCCCACCGTTACAGCCTGTCCGGCGCCTGGCGCCGCACCACCGACGACAGCGCATCGAAAGTCAACGCCTACGTCATCGCCAACCAATTGGACTTGTGGTCCGACTTCACCTACTTCATGGACGATCCGGTGCACGGCGACCAGTTCGCGCAGCCGGACAAGCGCGTGACCAGTGGCCTGAATGCCTCGCACAGCTGGCACCATCACACCGACACCGGCAACACCGAAACCACCGTCGGCGTGCAGCTCCAGAACGACAACATCTTCAACGGCTTGTACCACACGCAGGCGCGCCGCACGCTGTCGGTCACGCGGCAGGATCACATCGTCGAGTCCAGCGCCGGCCTGTTCGTCGAGAACAACACACGCTGGAACGCGGCCTTCCGCACCGTGGCCGGCGCGCGCCTCGACAGCTACCGTTTCGACGTCCGCAGCGATCTGGCGGCCAACTCCGGCAAGGCCAGCGACCACCTGGTGAGCCCGAGCCTGAGCCTGATCTACGGCCCGTGGCAGAGCGCCGAGGTGTACGCCAACGTCGGCAGCGGCTTCCACAGCAACGACGCGCGCGGCGCCACCATCACCATCGATCCCAGGACCGGACTGGCGGCGGACAAGGTGCGGCCGCTGGTGCGCTCGCGCGGCATGGAGCTGGGCGCCCGCACCGCGTGGCTGCCGGGGTTGCAGACGTCGCTGTCGGTCTACCGCCTGGATTTCGATTCCGAACTGACTTACGCCGGCGACGCCGGCAGCACCGAGGCCGGCCCGCCGAGCCGCCGCTACGGCGTGGAGTTCTCCAACTACTACAAGCCGCTGAAGTGGCTGTCGGTGGACCTGGATCTGGCCTATGCGCGCGCCCGTTCGCGCGGCGACGTCGCGGAAGGCAGCTACATCCCCGGCGCCATCGAAGGCACCGGGCAACTGGCCGTGACAGTGGATGACGGCGGACCGTATTCCGGATCGCTGAAGCTGCGCTACTTCGGCCCGCGCCCGCTGATCGAAGATAACAGCGTGCGCTCCAGCGCCAGCATGACGCTGAACGGCCGCTTCGGCTGGAAGATCCGCAAGGACCTGCGGCTGGAGCTGGAAGCGTTCAACCTCACCAACCGCCGCGATTCGGCCATCGACTACTATTACGAGTCGCAGCTGAAGGGCGAAGCGGCGCCGGTCGCCGACATCCACTTCCACCCGATCGAATCGCGCTCCGTGCGCGCCACGCTGATCAAAAACTTCTAGGCCGCGCCGCGCTCATTCAGCATGACGAAGCTGCGCTGGTGCCACACCGGATAGGCCGGCGGCACATCGCTGGCCTGCTCCAGCAGCGCGTTCTGCTCCGGCGTCAGCGACCAGCCGGTGGCGCCGATGTTCTCGATCAGCTGCCGCTCGTCGCGCGCGCCGATGATGACGTTGGAGACGGTCTTTTTCCCCAGCAGCCAGTTCAGCGCGATCTGCGGGATCGACTTGCCGGTCTGTTCGGCCACCACGTCCAGCGCCTCGACGATGCGGAACAGCCGTTCCTCTTCAAAGTGCGGACCGGTGCCGGCGATGTCGTGCGCGCGTGTGCCTGGTTTGGCCGGCTGGCCGCGGCGGATCTTGCCGGTCAGTTTGCCCCAGCCCAGCGGACTCCAGACCACCGCGCCCACGCCCTGGTCTGCCGCCAGCGGCGCCAGTTCCCATTCATAGTCGCGGTTCAGCAGCGAGTAGTAGATCTGGTGCGCCACGTGGCGCGGATAGCCGTAACGGTCCGCCACCGCCAGGGACTTCATCAGATGCCAGCCGGAGAAGTTGGACGCGCCGATGTAACGCACCTTGCCGGCGCGGACCAGCTGGTCCAGCGTGGACAGCGTTTCCTCCACCGGCGTGTTGTAGTCCTGGCCGTGCAGTTGCAGCAGATCGATATGCTCGACCTGCAGCCGCTTGAGCGACTTGTCGACCGCGTCGATGATGTGCTGGCGCGACGAGCCAAAATCATTCGGTCCGTCGCCGGTGGGGAAGGTTACCTTGGTGGAGATCAGCAGGCGGTTGCGCTTGCCCTTGATCGCCTCGCCGAGTATCTGTTCGGCCAGGCCGTCGGAATACACGTCGGCGGTGTCGAACATGGAGACGCCGTGTTCCAGGCACACATCGATCAGGCGCGCGGCGCCGCCGGCGTCGGTGCTGCCCCAGGCCTTGAAGAAGTCATTGCCGCCGCCGAACGTCGCCGTGCCGAAACTCAGTTCCGGCACGCGCAGGCCGGATTGTCCAAGACGCTTGAAATTCATCGCAATCCTCCTAAGATGGCGCGCGCCCCGGGGCGCGCTGGAGTTTGATTGTACATTTTTCGCCGGCGCGGCGCTGCCGCTAAGGGACCAGCAACGCCGCCAGCCTCTCGTGGTCCACCGGCTTGACCAGCAGGGCGTCGAAGCCGGCCGCCAGCGCATGCCGCCGGTCCTGCTCCTGCCCGTAACCGGTGACGGCAATGATGCGCGCGTCCCGGGTGGCGGCATGCTCGCGCAGGTGACGCGCCAGCGTGTAGCCGTCCATCACCGGCATGCCAATATCGAGCAGGAACACCTCGGCCGGCTCCAGCACGGCGCGCTCCAGCGCGGCCAGCGGATCGTGCTCCACCCGCACCGTGTGCCCGGCAACGCGCAGCACCGCGGCCAGCGCCTGCGCGGCATCCTCGTTGTCGTCGACAATGATGATACGCCGCGCCGCCGGCGCCGCCGCCGATGGCGGGGGCTGCCCGGCCGCTGCGCCCGGCCCGGCGGCCAGCAACGGCAGCCGCACCGTGAACAGGCTGCCCTTGGCCGGTCCGGCGCTGTGCACCGCCACCGCGCCGCCATGCAGTTCGGTCAGCCGCTTCACCAGCGACAGGCCGATGCCCAGGCCGCCCTGCTGGCGGTCGATGCCGCGCTCGCCCTGCACGAACAGATCGAACAGGCGCGGTATCAGTTCGCTGTTCAGGCCTATGCCGTTATCGCGCACCCGCACCACCGCCTGGCCATCCTCCACCGACAGCTGCAGATCGATGACGCCGCCCTCCGCCGTGTAGCGCGCCGCATTGGTCAGCAGGTTGACAAACACCTGCACCAGCCGTTTCTCGTCGCCGGACACCATGGTGCGCTCCGGCGTCAGGTGCATGGTCAGCTGGTGGGCGCGGCGCCTGATCAGCGGCAGCACCTGTTCGGCGGCCCCGGCCAGCGTGGCTTTCAGATCGACCGTGGCGCGCTCCAGCTCGATCTTGCCGCGGGTGACGCGCGACACGTCCAGCAAATCATCCAGCAGCCCGGCCATGTGCTTGACCTGGCGGTCGATCACCTGGCTCATGCGCAACATGTGCTCGTCGCCGTGACCGATCCGCATCAGCAGGCCCGCCGCTGAACTGATCGGCGCCAGCGGATTTCGCAACTCGTGCGCCAGCATCGCCAGGAAGTCGTCCTTGTGCCGGTTGGCCGCCTGCAGCGCGGCTTCGGATTCCTTCTGCTGCTGGATGTCGATGGTGATGCCGTCGAAGCGCGCCGGCAGGCCCTCGCCGTCCAGGTAGACCCGGCCCTTGGCGCGAATCCAGCGCGAACGGCCGTCGCCGGCGAGCGTGCGGTATTCGACGTCGTAGTCCGCCTGTTCCTCCACCGCGCGGCGGATGGCCTCGCGCACGCGCGGCCGGTCCTCCTCGGCAATCAGCCGGTAGAACAGGTCGATGTCGATCTCGGCGTCCGGCGGCAGGAAGAATTGCGCCTTGCAGGTGGCATTCCAGTAGATGGCGTCCAGCGGCAGCGGGCAGTAAAAGATGCCCAGCCCGGCCGCGTCCACCGCCAGTTGCAGGCGCTGGTCGGCCGCCGTGGCCTTGGCGTCCGACAGGCGGCGCTGCGTTTCGTGCTCCACCGCGCGCCGCTCGGCATTCTTCTGCAGCGAGACATCGATGGCAATCCCGCGCAGCTGCGTCACCACGCCATCCGGACCGGCGGCCGGGGCGGCGCGCAGCTCCAGCCAGAGCGGCTCGCGGTCCGGCAGCGTGCGTTGGACCGTCTCGACGGCGGCGCCGCCGGCGGCCAGCGCCGCCGCCCGCAGGCTGGCCAGCCGCGCCTGGTCGTCGCGGTCGATGACGTCCCACCCCCCATCCAGTTCGGCGCGGCTGGCGTGGAACACCGTCTCCGCGTTGTCGAAGAACGCCACGCGGTCGCTGGCCAGGTCCCACACCCACATCGCCATGCGGGCCGCGGACAGGCCCTGTTGCAGCCGCAGATGGCTCTCGCGCAGGGCGTCGCGCATCGCCTTCTTCTCGGTGACGTCGAAGCCCTCGACGAAAATGCCGGTGACCCGGCCGTCCTTGTCCCGCACCGGCTGGCAGACCAGGTCCATGTACAGCTGATCGAGTGCGCCGTGTGGCTGGCGGCGCAGTTGCAGCGGCACGTCGTAGGCGGTGCGGGGAATGCCGGTGCGGTAGGCCTCGTCGAGGGTCGCCAGTATGCCCTGCCCCTCCAGCTCGGGAAAGGCGCGCCGGATCGGCTGGCCGATCACCTGGCGATGGCCGTGGAAGTGGCGATGCGATTCGTTCTCCAGCACATACACGTGCTCGGGGCCGCGCAACATGGTCATGAAGCCGGGCGCCTGGTCGAACATCTCCTGGAAATTGGCCAGGGTGTCGCGTTCGCGGCTCAGCCGCTCGTCGGCCAGCGCGCGCTCGGCCAGCGCGGCGCGGCGCGCCACCCGCCGCACGGCGGCCCCCAGGCCGCTGAACAGCACGCCGACGGCCAGAAAGGCCGCGACGACGATGCGGTCAGCCGGGTCGTCGATCCAGAATTGGTACGTGGGGCCGAGGATGTAGATGCCATACGCCACGCCGCCGCCCAATACCACGGCCGCGGCGGGCCAGCCGAGCAAGGCGGAAGCAAGGGCGGCGGTCGGGACGAAGATCAGAAACGGCGCCCGCGCGCCTATCAGCAAGCTCAATAGAAGCTGGAGGCCGGTGGCCATCGCCACCAGGGCGATCGCGATCAACAACTGCCGGCGCAGCGTGACATCCTGAATATTGATGAACATTCCCCCCCTTGCAGCGGATCATACAGGACTGGCGCCCTATGCCGCGCAAGCGAGATCATCCCTGCCCGCTCACGGCGCCCAATCCTTGTACGGGTTGTCAGCCGGGTTGCCGGAGGTGTCGGTCCAGATATCATCCGGCAAGGCGCGGTCGCGCAGCATGACCCGGTCGTGGTCTGGATACGTGACTTGATCGACCGGCGCGCGCGTGCCGGCCACCAGGCAGCGCGCCGCGGCCGCGCTCTTGTTCCACAGGTAGTGACCGACGGCGCTGCCCTGGGGGAAGGCCGCGGCGTCGCCGGGACCGAGCAGATATTCGTCCGTCCCTTCAATCACCGTGACTTCGCCCTCCAGCACGTACACGAATTCGTCCTCGGCGGCATGCCAGTGCTTGATGGACGAACGCGTGCCCGGCGCCAGCACGTGGACGAAGGCGCCCAGCGCGGTCAGCCCGGCGGGCTCGCTAATCCATTCCTCGCGGTTGCTGACGCCATCACGGGACGTCTCTATCGTTTCAATGTGTCTTTGCGCGGCACGGATGACAGGCATCTCGGCTCCTCCAGTGGGTGGTTGGTCACGGCGCCAGCGCGGCCTTGCGGGCGCGCGAGCCTTTCAATACTTTTTGCGGCACGTCGTTCAACTCGCGCAGGAAGGCGCGCCGCATCCGCGCCTCGTCGCCAAATCCGGTCTGGGCGGCGATGCGCGCGGCCGACGAATGGCCGCTTTCGATCAGGTTCTTCGCCGCCTCCACGCGCAATTTCTCGATCGCCTTGGCCGGCGACAGGCCGGTTTCCGCCTTGAAGGCGCGGCTGAAGTGACGCGGGCTCCAGTTGACTTGATCGGCCAGCAATTCTACCGTTAACGACTCGTTTAAATTGTCACGGATGAAGGCCAGCGCCTGCTGGATGCGTTCCTGCTTGGCGTCGATCTCGGCCAGCACCGAGAACTGGCTCTGGCCGCCCGGGCGGCGGTGACTCAACACCATCGCCTTGCAGATCATTTTGGTCACCTCGGGGCCGACGTCCGCCTCCACCATGCTCAGCACCAGATCCATTCCCGCCGTCATGCCGGCCGAACTCCACACGTGGCCATCGCGCACGAACATCCGGTCCGGCACCACCACGGCGCCGGGCAGCGTGCTCATTAACTCATCTGTATGGAGCCAGTGCGTCGTCACTTCGCGCCCGTCGAAGGCGCCGGCCGCGCCGAGCAGGAACGCGCCGGTGCAGATGCTGGCCACGCGCCTGGATTCCTTGAGCGCCCGGCGCAAGCGCTCGGTCAGTTCCGGCCACGGCGTGGGGATGCCGGGCATGCTGGCAACGATGATGGTGTCATAGCGCTGCTCTTCGAATTTCTTTGTATCAACTCCGATGCCCGTCATGCTAGGGACGATGCCACCGCTCATGGAGACGATCTCCAGCTCGTAGGTGCCGGGGGCGAAGTGGTTTGCCATGCCCAGCACGGTGGCGACCGACAAATCCAGCACGTTAAACCTGGGGAAAATGATAAGTGCTACTTTTGCTGCCATAACTGACTCCGTGAGAACAAGCGCGACCACTGACTATTATAAAAGACGTCACAGCGCGCCAGCGGCAGACCTGTCTGCTTGATCATGACTTGTCTGTTTTTGTCGTTTGTTTGGCTGCCTCCGGCGCCCGCGCCTTCGTATAATCATCTCCTATGCTAACCGGAATCCTGCTATTTGCCTCGCTGCTGGGGATGAGTTATGCCGCCAGCGGTCCGGTACTGGAGTCGGCCGCCGCCATGACGGTGTTGCAGACGCCGTGGTTCCGGCTGCTCTTGGCGGGGCTGGCGGCCCTGTCGCTGTGGGCCTGGCACAAGCATCGCCTGCGCCAGGCGGCGGAGCAGGCGCACAGCCGTTTGCAGGAGCGCCTGGACGAGCGACATCGCATCGCGCGCGAACTGCATGACACGCTGCTGCAATCGGTGCAGGGCCTGATCCTCAAGGTGCAGGCGGTGGCGCTTGGCCTGCCGAAGGAAAAGCATGGCTTGCGCGCGGAAATCGAGAGCATCGTCAGCCAGGCCATCTCTTCGCTCGAAGAGGGGCGCGACCGCGTGCAAAACCTGCGCGCGCCCAGCCCGCACGATATCACGCTGGAAGCCGCATTGACCGAGGCCGCCGACCAGTTCGCCGACGAGTACGTGAAAGAACCAGCGCGCATCCACATCGTGGGCGCGGCGCGCGAGCTGCACTGCATCGTCCGGGAGGAACTGGGCGCGATCGGGCGCGAGGCGCTGATCAACAGTTACCGCCACGCGCACCGGGCGGTGGAGGTTGAACTGCGCTATGGACGCTGGCATGTCAGCCTGTCGATCACCGACGTGGGGCCGGGCATTCCGCGCTCGGTGCTGCAGGCGCGGGGGCGCGCGGGCCATTGGGGCTTGCCCGGCATGTTTGAGCGCGCGGCAAAGATCGGCGCGCGGCTGGCGCTATGCAACGTTAGCGGTCAGGGCGCGCGCGTCACCGTCACGCTGCCCGCGCGGCTGGCCTACCAGCAGAAGCCGTGGCGCTCGCGCGGTCCTTGCGCAAAGACTTAAACCGCTTTCCAGCCGTCGCCGCAGGACGCGCCGCCGTGATTCAGATCACGTTAAAGCCGTGCGTACCATCCCTGGCTAATTGCGCCACCAGGCCGAACTCCCAATCCAGATACGCTTGCATGGCCTCCGCGCGATTGTCCGTGCCTTCGTATGGGCGACGATAGCGGTCGATCAGCGGCGACGCCAGGCGCGTGGCGCCCGACTCCACCGGCTTGCCGTCCGCGAGCCACGCGGCCGTGCCGCCAGCCAGCACAAACACCGGCAACTTGGTCAGCGCCTTCAGGTCGGCGGCGGCATAGCGCGCCAGCAGGCTGCTGCCGCAAGTGAGCACATAGCGCTGCACGCCGTCCGGCAGCTGCGCCAGCGCGGCCGCCAGCTGCGAGCGCAACGCGAACCAGGCGCCGGGAATGTGCCGCTTCTGGTAGTTGACGCCGGACGTGAAGTCCAGCACCGCCACCTGCCCCGGCGCGCTAGCCAGCCATTGCGCCAGCGTGTCGACGCTGATCTCGTTCACCTGCGGATGCGGCGGCAGCTCATCCCGCCACGCGCCGGCGACACTGAAGTCCGCCGGCTCCAGGCCGTCCACCACATACACGTCGTTGTTCATCTGCCTGAGCCAGTGCGCGGTAAGGTTGGCGCGCACGCCGTCGCTGTCCGCCAGCACGATGCGCGCGCCGCGTACCGGCGCGAACTGCTCGGTTTCCTGCACCAACTGCCCGCCCGGCGCGGAGCGGAAGTGCGGCAGCCTGCCGTCGGCGTACTCGCCGGGACTGCGCACGTCGAAGAAGTAGTTGGTGCGCGCGTGCTCCGCATGCAGCGCCGCCAGTTGCGCGCGGTCCAGCCGCCTGACGCCGGCGCGGTCGGCCAGCGCCCGCGCATCCCGCGCCGCCACCTGCCGGTTGGCTTCCCGCGCCGGCGGATAGCTGCGCGACTGGCCATGTTCCAGCTGCTGCGCCGCCAGCGTCCAGCCGATGGTGCCGTTGCGCAGCGCCGACACCGGATTCGGCACGCCGGCGTTGATCAGCGACTGCGTGCCGATGATGCTGCGCGTCCGTCCCGCGCAGTTGACGATGATGCGGGTGGCCGGATCCGGCGCCAGCTCGCGTGCGCGCAAGGCCAGCTCCGCGCCCGGCACGCTGATGCTGCCGGGGATGCTCATGGTCTGGTATTCGTCATAGCGGCGCGCGTCGAGGATGACGATGTTGTCGCCGCGGTCGATCAGCGCCTTCACCTCCGGCGCGGACAGCGATGGCGTATGCCGCGCATGCTCCACCAGTTCCCCGAAGGACTTGCTCGGCACGTTCACGTCGCGGAACAGCTCTCCGCCGGCGTCGCGCCAGCCGGACACGCCGCCCTCCAGCAAAGCCACATTGGTGTAACCCAACTGGTGCAGCTTGAGCGCCGACGGCAACGCCAGTCCCTCGCCATCGTCCAGCACCACGATCGGCACGTCGCGGCGCGGCAACCTGGTGTAGGCATCGGCTTCAATGCGGCCGTACGGGAAATTGGCGGCGAACAGCGGATGCGCCTGCGCGTGCGGATCCTCCTCGCGCACATCCAGCAAGGCGATTTCCCGTCCCGCCAGCAGCTCCGCCCTCACCTCCGCATAGCCGCGATACGGGATTTGCGGCGCATAACCGGAGCGGAATGGCTTGACCTGGCCGTCCAGCGTGTAGACATGGCGGTCCACCGCGCCGATATCCGCGCCGTACACGTGAATGCCGACGGATACCCGGTCGCTGTAGGCATTGTAGACCTGATGGATATCGCCCAGCGTTGGCGACACCGCCACCACCGTACCCGTCTCCAGCCGCTGCGGCTCGCCGTGACGCGCCAGCGTGCCGTCCGCATTGCGGCGGAAGTCGTGCGATATCTCGGCGCCGCGCAGCAGGCCTATCAATCCCCATACCGTGTGGTCGTGTATCGGCGTGGATTGCCCCGGCCCCCAGACAAAGCTGACCACCGAGAAGCGCGCGGCCGGATCGCGGTACAGCAGATACTGGCGATAGAACTGTGGATGCGGCGCGGCCGCCTCCGGCGGCAGCCAGTCGTCATGCGCCACCAGTTCACGCAGCGCGGCCGAGCCCTGCTCGACGATCCGCGCCTCGTCCTGGCCGATCATGCGTTCCAGCTGGCTGACGAAATGCCGCAGGCGCGGCGGCAGATCGCGTTGTTGTGCTTCACTCATCTTGTCTCCTCCTTACGCGGCCTGGCGGCGTGCGGCGGTGTTGCGGTTTTCCGGCACGTCCAGGCCCAGATTACCACGCAAGGTGCTGTGTTCATACTCCTCGCGGAACAGGCCGCGCTCCCGTAGCACCGGCACCACTTCGGCGACAAACGCGTCCAGCTGGCGCGGCAGCGATTCAAACAGGATGAAGCCATCGGCCGCGCCGCCCTCGAACCAGCGCTGAATGGCGTCCGCCACCTGCACGCCGGTGCCGACGAATTCGCGGCGGGGGCTGGCGTGGCGCAACGCGGTTTCGCGCAGCGTCAGCTTCTCCTCGCGCGCGGTGCGGACGATGCGCTCGGACGAGCTGCGGTTGCTCTCGGCGCCGTGGTGGGCGATGTCGGGGAACGGGCCATCCAGCGGGTACTGGCTGAGGTCATGCTCGTTGAAGGAACGGGCCAATGCCACCAGGGCGTCTTCAATCCTGATCAGGCTCACGGCTTCCTGGTAGAGATGTTCCACCTCTTCCCCGGTGCGGCCGACGATGGCGCGCAGCGCCGGCAGCACGTTGAGCCGCTCCGGCGCGCGGCCAAAGGCGGCGGCGCGGCGCCTGATATCGGCGTAGTAGGCTTGCGACGCTTCGAAGGACGCGTTCTCGGTGAAGAAGGCGTCCGCGTGGCGGGCCGAGAAATTGCGGCCGTCCTCCGAGGCGCCGGCCTGGAAGATCACCGGCTGCCCTTGCGGCGAACGGCTGATGTTCAGCGGGCCGCGCACCGAGAAGAATTCCCCCTTGTGGTTCAGCGTATGCAGCTTGGCCGGATCGAAGAACTGGCCGCTGGCCTTGTCGCGCGTGAGGGCATCGTCTTCCCACGAATCCCACAGGCCGCGCACGGTGTCCAGGTGTTCGGCGGCGATGCGGTAACGGACTTCATGCGGCGGGTGCGACGGTTTGCCGTAGTTTTCCGCGCTGCCGGACAGCCAGGACGTGACCACGTTCCAGCCGGCGCGGCCCTTGCTGATGTGGTCCAGCGACGCGAACTGGCGCGCCACCGTGTACGGCTCGCTGTAGCTGACGGTCAGCGTGCCCACCAGGCCGATGTGGCTGGTGGCGGTGGCCAGCGCCGACAGAATAGTCAGCGGCTCGAAGCGGTTGAGGTAGTGCGGGCTGGATTTTTCGGTGATGTGGACACTGTCGGCGACGAACAGGAAATCGAATTTGGCCTGCTCCGCCAACCTGGCCTGGCGCAGATAGAAGTCGATATTGGTGCTGGCGGTGGGGTCGGCGTCCGGGTGACGCCAGTCGCCCCAGCCGGGGCCAACGCCGTGCAGGATGAAGCCGAGTTTTAGTTGTCGGGTGCTCATGGTGGTGCTCCTTGATGTCAGGGTCAGGCGGGATGGAACAGGCTGGGGTCGACCAGCTTGCTCGCGTCCACCCGGCGTGGGAATAACTTGGCTTCGTAGAAGGTGTCGGCGACTTCCTGCAACTGGCGCACGATCTCGCTGTCGACCGCCCGCAGTTGCGGCCTGTCGCGGCTGACGGCCAGCCGCGCCACGTCCGGCGGCAGGCCTGTCAGGCGCTGGAATACGTCGCCGTACTCCTTGGGATGGGCGTTGGCCCAGACATTCGATTGCGCCAGCCGTTGCAGCACGTCCGCCAGCGCGGCGCGCTTGCCCGGGTCGGCGAGCGCCGCGTCCGACGCGGCGATGACGCCGATGCCGGAATTGATGCCGACACCGTTGCGCAGCACCCGTGCGCCGCGCAGTTCCGCCGCGGCCTGGTAGGTTCCGAAGGTGGCCCAGGCCTCGATTTTCCCGCTGGAGAAGGCGACGGCGGCGTCGCTGGGCAGCAGGAAGCCGGTGTTGACGTCCCGCGGCGTCAGGCCCGCCTCGCGCAGCGCGCCAAACAGCAGGAAGTGCGCCACGCTGCCACGGGCGGAGGAGACGATCACATTGCGGCCCTTGAGGTCTGCCACGGTCTTGATCGGCGAATCCGGCGGCACCAGGATGGCGACGCTGACCGGCGACGATACGCTGGCCGCCACCACCTTCACGCGCGCGCCACCGGCAGCCGCCGCCAGCGCCGGCGTGTCTGCGGCCATCGCGGTATCCACGTCGCCGGAGACGACCGCTTCGAACAGCGGCGCCGCGCCCTGGAAGCTCGCCCACTGGATCTTGTATGGCACATCTTTCAGCACGCCGGCCGCTTCGGCCTTGGTTTGCAACAGCCGCACCTGGTCGCCCAGCACCAGCGTCACCTTGGACAGCTCAGGCGGCGCGCCGGTGCCGCTGGCTCCCGGCGCGGTCTTGCCGCAGGCCCCGAGGAACGCCGCCGCTGGCAGAATCGCCAGCAGACGGCGGCGGATCGCATCCGGATCAGAAGGCATAGGTCACCTTGCCATAATAGTAGGCGCCGCTCGGCGCAAACGGCGCCGGGCCATAGACAAAGCTGTTGCCGCCCGAGTTGGCATCGCCCGGACCATTCTTGTCCGGCCGGGTGTTAAACACGTTGGCCGCGCCGATCACCAGCCTGGTCTTTTTGGTCACCGCATAGCTGAGGTCAAAGTCCGTCAGCCACTTTGCGCCGAAGTGGTAATCCTGCGCGCGGTTGGCGGTGGTCTGCCAGGTGTACGAGTCATAGCGCGTGGTCTGCACGTTGGTTTCAAAATCGCCGACGAACCAGCGCGCCGACAGTATCAGCTTGGTCTTGGGCGTCGCCGACAGGTCGCCGATGCCGCCGCCCGCCGAATAACCGAACCATACCGAACTGCCGCCCGGATTGGCGCCCAGCGCGGTAATTTGCGCCGGCGTCGGATTAATGCGCGTTACCGTGGTCTTGTTCCAGTTCAGCGCAGCGCCCCAGCGCACCAGGCCATAGCTGCCATAATCGCTGGTCGCATCGGCCACCAGATCGGCGCCGCGCGTGCGCGTGTCGACCGCATTGGCGAAATACTGCACCCACTCGCTGCCCGTCAGACCCGCGGCAACCAGCGTCGGCGCGAAGGCCGGGCCAAACATGTAGCCGGTGCGGACGATGCGGTCCTTCACCTTGACCTGATACGCATCCAGCGTCACATTGACGCTCTCCGCGGGCTTGAGCACCAGCCCGAGGCCGAAATTAAGCGACTTTTCCGGATCGAGATCGCGCGCGCCAAACTTGTGCGCCAGATCCGAGTCGTTGCGCAGCAGCTTCGACAAGCTCGGTTCCACCACGCCCGTCACCGGATTGATGTTGGTGCGGTTGTCGGTCTGCGAATAGCCCGTCTGCGTCAGCGACGGCGCGCGGAAACCGCTACCCACCGTGCCGCGCACCGCCACCCTGGACGAGAAGTCGTAGCGGCTGTTGATCTTGCCGCTGGCCGTGTTGCCCGCGCTGTCGTTGTAATGCTCGAAGCGCACCGCGCCATCCACGAACCAGTCATCCACCGGATAGAAACCAAGGTCGTTGTACACCGCCAGCACGGTGCGGCGGATGCTGGTGGCGTCCGCCGGCGACAGCGCCACGCCGGCCTGCGCGCCTACCGCCGCCGGTTTGCCGACGTTGGGATTGCCTTCCTGGTCGCCGGGCTTGAAGATGTAGCCGCCGTTCCTGTAGCCCAGCGGGTCGCCGGCAAAGGTGGAGAAGCGTTCCACGCGCTGTTCCAGCCCCCACGACCATTGCAGCGGTTTCTTCCAGCCGACATCCACCGCGCGCGTGAAGTCCTCGTTGGTGGTCCACTGCTCGAACTGATAGGTGGCCAGGTTATCGAAGCTGGTCGGCGACGAAGGGCCCAGCGATGGATTCAGTGTCAGGTTGCTGTACTGGCGGGCGCGGTTCTTGCCATAGCCGGTGCTCAGGTCCCAGCTCCAGCCGGCCGCCCTGCCGCGCGCGCCGACGTTCAACTGGTAGTCGAAGGCGCTCATATTATTCAGCGCGAAGTACCCGTCCGGGAAAATCTGCGCGATGGTGGCCAGCCCGTTCGGGCGGCGGAAGTTATTCCCGGCCACCGTGTTGCGCGTGCCGGCCGTGCCGAAGGCGTACAACGTGATGTCGGCGCTGTACGGCTTCTCGGCGTTGAACGCCAGGTCATACGCCTCGATGCCAGGATCGCCGTTGTGGGCGCCGTCCCGATTCCAGGTGGCGTTTTTCGGATTGGAGGCGGGCGAATACGCCACCAGGTTCGTCGACGGGAAGTTGTACCACGCCTGTCCACGCTTGCGGGCCGCGGCGGCGAGGTGCAGGAAGCCGTCCTCGCCCAGCGCGAAGCCGGCGTCGCCTTCGATCTTCTTGTTCGACAGGTCGCCATCGCCGTGTTGCAGCCTGCCGTAGCTGGCCGACACCTCGCCGCCATGGTTGCCGGTCTTGAGGATCACGTTGACCACGCCCGCCACCGCGTCCGAACCGTATTGGGCGGCGGCGCTGTCCTTCAGCACCTCGATGTGGTCGATGGCGCTGAGCGGAATGGTGTCCAGATCGATGGCGTTGACGCCGCTGGTATCGCCGCCGCCATTGGTCAGCAGTGCGCCATTGTGGCGCCGTTTGCCATTTACCAGCACCAGCGTGTACGCCGGCCCCAGGCCGCGATTGCTCACCGGCCGCACCACCGAGTTGACGCCCGCCTGGTTGGTGCCGAAGTTAAAGGACGGCAGCAGACGTGCCAGCGCCTCGGCCAACTCCGCGCGGCCGGTATGGATTAACTGTTCGCCGCTGATGACGTCCACCGGCGCCGGGCTGTCCGCCACGGTGCGCGCTTCGCCACGCACGGCGGTGGTCACCACCACGTCCTGCACCTGCCCCACGCTGGTCTGCGCCAGCGCCGGCGCGCCGATGGTCATCAGCGCCAGGCTCAGTGGCGTCAAAGCGATCTTCTTCGAATAATGCTGCATGCGTTTTTTTCCTCTCGTTTTTATCAGCTCAGATACTGTGTAAAACTGCGATCCCAGATCGGACGCACATCGACGCGGCGGCCCAGCAGGCCGGCATCCGCAAACACGTCCGCGACTTTCTGTTGTGATTTGATGGCCGCGTCGTCGACCGGTATCAACTTGTATGGTTCGCTGCGGTTCTTCACCTGGTTGAGGAAGAATTGCGGCGGCACGCCGGCGATCTGGCCGCTGCGCGCGGCCCACTTGTCCGGATTGCGATTGATCCAGTCGTAGACCCGGGCCACGCGCTGCAGATAGTCGCCCACCGCCTGGTGCTTGAGCGGATCGGCAATCGCCTGCGTGGTGGCGCTGATGACATAATTACCGGACAGGTAGCCCTTCGCCGTGCGCAGCACGCGCGCGCCCTGGCTCCTGGCGAATTCCACCACCAGTCCGTAGATGACCCAGGCGTCCAGTTGCCCGCTCTTGAAAGCCGCCAGCCCGTCCTGCGGCGGCAGCGCCACCGGCTGGATGTTCTTGAACGTGAGGCCGTTCTCCTTCAGCAGCTGGATTAAAAAATAGTGCGACGTGGTGGACCGCACATAGCCGATCCGCTTGCCCTTGAACTGGGCCGGATCGGTGATGGCCGAATTCTTCGGCACCAGCACGACCTGGTTATTCACGTCACCGCGCAGCACGGCGATGACTTTCAGCGGCGCGCCACCGGCAGCGGCGAAAATCGGCGGGATCTCGCTCATGCCGCCAAAGTCCAGCGAACCGGAAGACATGGCTTCCACAATCAGATTCCCGCCCGAGAATTCCGCCACATTGGTCTTGTAGGGAATGTTGTCCACGCCCGCTTCGGTAAAGTAGTAACTGTCGCCGCCCTTGTAGGTGCCGACGCGCAGCGTGGTGTCGCGCAACTGCACCGCCGTGGCGCGGGTGACGTTGCTCCAACCGCCCACCAATGCGGCCAGCGCCGCGCCCTTTCTCAGGAATTGACGGCGAGCGCCGCCCTTCGAAGTCCTCGAATCCATGCTCCAACCTTTATTGAGTGAGTTATTGCGTGTGCTGTTCCGACACCAGCGCGATGCGGGCGTAACCGGCATCATTGAGGGCGCCCATGGTCTTGACGATGCGGCCATAAGCCAGCGCCTGGTCGCCGCGCAAGTGGATACGGCGCTCCTTGTCGCCCTCCGCTTCCTTCTGCATCAGCGGCAGCAGCGTGTCAGGCGTGGATGCCGTCTGGTTGACGTACACCGTGCCTTCGGCATCGATACTGACGACGATCGGCGGCTTGGGCTCCTGCAGCGGCTTGGCGTTGGAGGTGGGCAGGTCGACCTTGACGCCGGCCGTCATCATCGGCGCCGCCACCATGAACACGATCAGCAGCACCAGCATCACGTCCACCAGCGGCGTCACGTTGATGTCGCTGACGGGCGCCGGCCGCGCCGCCGGACCGGAAGAGAGTCGTACGCCCATGATCAGGCTCCCTGCGCCGACAGCGGCGTGACGTTGTGGCTAGCGCGTTCCGCCTTGGCCGGCGCCACCTCCACGTTGTCCAGTTGCGAGTCCCCTGCCTCCAGCTGGCGCGATAACTGCACCTCCACCAGGCCGACCAGCGTGGAAAGGCGGCCGGCGTAGTGATTCAGGTCGCCCGATGCGCGGTTGTACGCCACCACGGCGGGAATCGCCGCCACCAGCCCAAGCGCGGTGGCAAACAAGGCCTCCGCGATGCCCGGCGCCACCACGGCCAGACTGGTGTTGTTGCTGGCGGCGATGCCCTGGAAGGCGTTCATGATGCCCCACACGGTGCCGAACAGGCCGACGAACGGCGCCACCGATCCCACGGTGGCCAGTACCGACAGGCCACGCTGCAACTGCTCCACTTCCACGTTGCTGGCGATCTGGCCGACACGGTTAATGCGCTCTTTCAGGCTGTCGCGGCCCGACGTGCTCTGGTGCAGTTGTTGACGGTGGGTAGTGTGCCATTCGTCGACAATGGCGTGATAGATGCGTGCAAAGGGATCTTGCGCGTGCTGCTTCAGTTCCTGCGCCAGCCTGCCAAGCGAGCGCTGTCCCGCCAGCGCCGAGGTCCAGCGGATGGCGTTGCGGCGCAGCCTGGCGAAGCGCAGCAGCTTGTCGATGATGACGCCCCAGCTCACCAGCGAGGCCAGTGTCAGCAGGACGAGGATGGATTTGACGATGACATCGGCCTGCTCGAACAGTTCCAGCGGCGTCAGATGGGCAGCGGCTTGGGTAGCACTCATGGCGATTCCTTGTTAGTTAATTTTAAAGACGATGTTCCCGGCCAGCAGATAGCTGCTGCCACCCAGGTCGGGCAGGCGCGGGAAAGGCGCGGCGCGGCGGATAGCGTCGCGCGCCGCCTCGTCCAGCGCTTCCACGCCGGACGACTGGATATCGAAGGACAGCAGCGAACCATCGGGATTCAGCGTCAGGCGGTAGCCGACTTTGCCCTGCTGGCGGCGCATCTTCGCTTCGCGCGGGTAGTCCGCGTTGCGGTTGATGCGGGCATACACCTGGTTGACGTAATCGGTCGGGATGCCCTCGGTGCTGATCTGCCTGGGCGCGGCGGCGGCCTGCGGCGCTGGCTGCGCGGGCGCGGCCTGCGCTTGCGGCGGCGTCACCGGGCCCGGTGGGGCGGCGTGCACCGGCGGCGCCGGCGGCGTGTAGCTTTCCGCCTGCGCGGCCGGCGCTTCAACGGTTTTCGGCACCGGCAGCGGTGGCGCCACAGGTTTGGGCGGCGCCAGTGCCAGCTGCTTTTCCTTCACCGGCTCCGGCTTTGGCGGCGTAATTTCCCGCTTTGGCTCCGGTGCGATGCGGATCAACTCGATCACTGGCGGCGTCACCGCCGGCCTGGTGATGGTGGCGGACCAACTCCACACCGCCAGTAGCGCCGCGCCATGCAGCGCCACCGTGGCGAGGGCGCCGGGGCGGCGCAGCCAGTGCTGGCCGCCGCCGTCCTCCAGGTACGACGTGGCATAGCCCGCGCCCGGCACGGCGGCCTGCTGGGTGCCTGGGTCGGCGAAGTTATCCTTCAACGATAGCGTGGCGCTGGTCATGATGGCTCTCCTGTCAGTCGAACAAATCCGGCTCTTCGCGGGTAATCACGTCCCACAGCGGCTGGAAACTGAACCAGCCGCCGGCCTCTGAACCCATCTGCTTGGAGGTATGCAGCGCCACATCGTGCGGAATCGGCTTGACCGGGCCGGCCGCTTCCGACAGCAACTGCGCCTGCGCCGCGTTCTCGAACGCGATGTAGCGCCATACCGCGGACTCCACCGACGCGCCCACGGTCAGCAGGCCGTGGTTCTGCAGGATTACCGCCTTGCGCGGGCCCAGCGTGCCGGCGATGCGCTGACCCTCGCTGGCATCCAGCACCACGCCGCTGAAATCCTGGAAAATCGCGTGGTCCTCATAGAACGCGCACGCGTCCTGCGTCAGCGGATCGAGCAGGCGGCCCTGCGCCGCAAACGCCTTGCCGTACAAGCCATGCGAGTGTGCGGCGGCGATGACGTCCGGGCGCGCCTTGTGCAGTTCCGAGTGGATCGCAAACGCCGCGCGGTTCAGCAGTCCGTCGCCCTGCACCACCTTGCCCTCATGGCTGACCAGCAGCAGGTCCGACACGCGCACGTGGCCGAAGTACACGCCCGCCGGATTGACCCAGAAATGGTCCGGGAACTCGGGATCGCGCGCCGTGATGTGGCCGGCGCCACCCATGTCGAAGCCGTAGCGCGCAAACAGGCGGAACGACACGGCCAGCCGCTCCTTGCGGTGGCGGCGGCGTTCCTCGATGCCGTCCGGCTCCGGCGGCTGGGCGAAGATGATGCCGCCCTTCTCGTCGCGCGGCGCGCTGTAGATGGCGGGACGCGGATACTGCTTGCCGACCGCGCGCAAATGGGGCCGCGACAGCGGCGCGGAATACAGGGGTGCAGAGCTGCTCATTGGGTGATCCTCATATCAGTAGCCGCGCGCGGTATCCACCACGTCGGCCAGTGGTTGTCCGCTGCGGAAGCGGTCCAGGTTCAGTACAAACTTGTCGATCAGCGCGGGCACGATCTGGTCGGTGCTGGGGGAAATATGCGGCGACAACCGCACGCGGGGGTGGCCGTAGAACGCGTGCCCGGCCGGCAGCGGCTCGGGATCGGTCACGTCCAGCGTCGCCAGCGCGATACGGCCTTCGTTCAGCGCGTCCAGCAAGGCCTGATGGTCGACCAGGTTGCCGCGCGCGATGTTGATCAGGTGAAGATGCGGCCGGGCGTGCGCCAGCGACGCGCGGCCGATCGCGTGGCGCGTCTCCGGCGTGGACGGCGCGGCCAGCACCAGGTGGTCGGAGCGCCGCACCAGTTCCTCCAGGGAGGCCACGCGCTCCACTCCATCCACCTCGAACGGTGCTTCCGAACGGCGCAGCGCCACCACCTTGATGCCCAGTGCCAGCGCGCGCCGGGCCAGTGCCTGGCCGATCGAGCCAAAGCCATACAAGCCAAGCGTCGTGCCCTGCACCAGCCCAAGCTGGATGCGGCGCCAGTCGCTGGCCTGCTCCAGCCAGATTTCCGGGATGCGCTTGGCGGCGGTGAAGATCGCCGCCAGCACGTATTCGGCAATGGCGATCGACGCCGTGCCGCGCGCCGACGTGACCACCGGGCCGTCAAACAGCCAGCCGGGGTAATAGTCGATGCCCACGGATGCCAGTTGCACCCACCGCACGTCGCTCCAGCCACGCGGCGCCGGCACGTCCAGCAGCGACTGGCCCTTGGGCGCGGGCAAGGCAAACAGCACGTCCGCGCCCGGCGGCAGCGCGGTCAGCGGGCCGGGCGCCACGTCGCGCACCGCCAGGCCGGTGCGCGTGGCCAGCAGCGCGTTGACCTTGGGGTCGAACTGGCTGGCCACGATCAGATCATTCTTCACTGCGCTCATCGCCCGCTCCGTGCTCAGGCCGCGAGACGCTGATCCTGCGCCTCGCGTTCGGCGATGGCCGCGCGCACCAGCGGAATCAGCTCACGGCCGTATTGCAACGCGTCCTGGATAGGGTCGAAGCCACGGATCAGGAAGGTGGTCACGCCCAGTTCCCAATACTTGATCAGGGCGTCCCGCACCTGCTCCGGTGTGCCGACCAGGCCAGTGGAATTGCCGGACGCCTTGGTCAGCGCGGCGATGCCGGTCCACAGGCGCTCGTCCACCACCTTGCCTTGCGCGGCCGTTTCCAGCAATCGCTTCGAGCCGGTGTTTTGCGGGTCCTGTGGACGCTTGTTGAAGTGGACGTTCTGCTTGACACGCTCGGTGGCGGCAGCCAGGATCGCGTCGGCCTTGGCCCAGGCTTTTTCCTCCGTTTCCGCCAGCACCGGACGCAGCGACAGGCTGAAACGGATCTTGTCAGCGCGGCCGTGCCTTGCCGCGGCGGCGCGCACGCGGGCGATGGTGTCCGCCACCTGCGCCAGCGACTCGCCCCACAACGCGTACACGTCCGCGTGCTTGCCGGCGACCTCGATCGCGGCGTCGGAAGATCCGCCGAAATAGACCGGAATATGCTGGTTGCGCACAGGGCGTACGCCGGCGTTCTGGCCTTTCAGGTGGTACAGCGGGCCATCGTGGTCGAACGGGCCGTCCGAAGTCCAGGTCTTTTTCACCACGTCCAGGTACTCGTCGGTGCGCGCGTAACGCTGGTCGTGATTGAGGAAGTCACCGTCGCGCTGCTGCTCGGTGTCGTCGCCGCCGCTGATGACGTGGACCGCCAGCCGGCCATCGCTGAAGTGGTCCAGCGTGGCAAACTGGCGCGCCGCCAGCGTCGGCGCCACAAAGCCGGGGCGATGCGCCAGCAGGATGCCCAGCTTGCCGGTCTGCGAGGCGATGTAGGACGCGACCTGGAAGCCGTCCACCGAGGCGCTGCTGTGCGCCACCAGCACGCGGTCGAAGCCCGCATATTCGTGCGCCCGCGCCACCGCGCCGAGGAAGCTCTTGTTGACGACTGGGCCTTGCGGCAGCAAGGTTTCCGACGTTTCCTGGGTGGCGCTAAAGCCGATAAACTCGATACTCATGATGCGTCCTTTGCAGTGATGGTTGAAATACCGGCCACGCCGGCGGGAGAGGTTTTTCTGGCGGCGGCACGCGCGGCAAAAGCGGCGCGCCCGCTGTTGATCAGGATGGTGTCGTTCTGCGGCGTGTGAATGCGGCTGCACAGCACATCGCGGTAGTGGCGCTGCAGCGGATTGGCGCGCGACAGACCCGGATTGCCGCTCAGCTCAATCGCCTTCTCGACCACCTGGATGGCGGTGTTCGTCACCAGATACTTGATGCGGAAGGCGTCCGGCGCCGGCACCGCGCCATGGGCGGCGGCGTCCAGCAGAACGCGGTTGGAGAACAGCCAGGCGTCCAGCTGACCCAGCGCCTCCTGGAAGCGCGGCAGGCTGGATAGGGGCGCGCCAAGGTTGGCCGGCACGCGGTCTTCCAGCCAGTCGGCCAGCCAGTCGCGCGCGTTGCGGGCCACGGCATCGTAGATGGCGCCCAGCAGCACCGACATCCACAGCAGCAGCGAGGCATCCAGCTCGGGCGCGGCACTGGCTGGCGCAACGTCCACCGCGTGATCCGGCGGCACCAGCACGTCGTCAAACACCACTTCGTGGCTGCCGGTCGCGCGCATGCCGAGATGGTCCCAGGTTTCGTTGACGGTGATGCCGGGCGTGTCGCGCCGCACCAGCCAACTGCCGACCAGCGGCTCCGCATCATCGCTGCGTGCCCACACGGCCAGCCAGGTCAGGCGCGGGATGCCGGTCGAATAGATCTTGCGGCCGCTGATACGCCAGCCCTGCGGCGTGCGGCGCGCCACGGTGCCCGGCAGGCCGCCGCGCGCCGGCGTGCCCAGTTCCGGCTCCACGCGCAAGGCGTTGATCAGGGCACCGTCACGCAGCGTCTCTTCGTTCACACGCTGCAGCAGATGCTGCGGCCACCTCGCGCCCCTTCCCGACGCATGGTGCAGGTACTGCATGGTCAGCACCAGCGCGGTGGACGGCTCGCCGCGCGCCACGGCGGCGATCACGCGCGTGGTCTGCGCCAGATTGGCACCCAGGCCGCCCTGCGCGCGCGGCACGGTCAGGCCTAGCAGGCCCAGTTCGTGCAGGCGTTCGAAATTCCGGTGCGGGAAGCTGCCATCGCGGTCGTGCTGTTCGGCGGTGGCGGCAAATTCGGCGGTCAGCGCGTCCAGCAGCGCGGCGAATTCCGGGCTATCCAGCTGGTGACTGTGTGCCGCGACGGGCAGGCGGAGGACGGAAGTCATGGTGTCAGATCGAGAAGTTACTGAAGTTGAACGGCGTGACGACGGGCGTGGGCGCCGACGCTTCCAGCGGCGTGGCGGCCGGCGCTTCGATGTCGACGCCCAGCAGTTGCAGCAACTGCGCGCGCACTTTCTGGAATTGCGGCGACTCGGCGCTGCGCGGACGCTGCTGGGTAATGGCGATGTCGGCGGCGATGCTGCCCTTCTCCAGCACCAGCACGCGGTCCGCCAGCAGCACGGCTTCGTCGACGTCGTGCGTCACCAGCAGCACAGACGGGCGGTGCTGGCGCCACAGCGACAGGATCAGCTGGTGCATGCGGATGCGGGTCAGCGCGTCCAAGGCCGCGAACGGCTCGTCCAGCAACAGCAGTTGCGGTTCGCGCACCAGCGCCCGGGCCAGCGCCACGCGCTGCGCTTCGCCGCCGGACAGCGTCGATGGCCACGCGTTTTCGCGCTGCGCCAGCCCCACTTCTGCCAGCGCGGCGCGGGCGCGTTCGCGCGGCTGGTCGATCTTCAGGCCGAGCGTGACGTTGCGCCAGGCGCGCTTCCACGGCATCAGGCGCGGCTCCTGGAACACGGCGGCGCGGGCCTGCGGCACGTCCAGCGTGCCGGAGCTGATGCGGTCCAGCCCCGCCAGTGCGCGCAGCAGCGTCGTTTTGCCGGAACCGCTGCGGCCCAGCAGCGCGACGAATTCACCGGTGCGGATCTCCAGATCCAGCTTGTCGAGGATGGTGTTGGCACCGAAACGCTTGCTCAACTGGCGCGCCTGCACGGGGCTGCGCGGCAGCGCCGGCGCATCGTCGCGCTGTGCCTTCTGGCGTGGGGGATTCAAAGTCAGACTGTGCATGCTTAATCCTTGATGAAGGTCGGACGCCAGGCCAGCGCGTAGTGTTCGATGCCGCGCACCAGCAGGTCGGTGGCGAGGCCCAGCAGGCTGTAGACGATCAGACAGACGACGATGACATCGGTGCGCATGAAGTCGCGGGCGTTGTTGATCAGGTAGCCCAGGCCCGCCGTGGCGTTGATCTGCTCCACCACCACCAGCGACAGCCAGCTCACGCCCAGCGAGTAGCGCAGACCAATCAGGAAGGACGGCAAGGCGCCGGGCAGGATCACGTGCAGGATCTGCTGCGGGTAGCTGAGGCCAAACAGGCGCGCTGCTTCCACCAGCTTCGAATCCACGCCGCGAATACCGCTGTACAGCGACAGATACATCGGAAAGGTGGTGGCATAGGCGATCAGCACGATCTTGGTGAATTCGCCGATGCCGAACCACAGGATGAACAGCGGCACCAGGCCAAGGAAGGGAATGGTGCGCGCCATCTGCATGCTGGAATCCACCGCCACCTCGCCCTGGCGCGACAGGCCGGCGATCAGCGCCAGCGCGGTCCCCAGCGGCAGCGACACGGCCATGCCGATCAGTACACGCTGCAGCGACACCAGCACATTGCTGCCCATTTCGCCGGAGGCGATCAACTCGCCGAGGGTGGTGAAGATCTGGGTTGGCGCGGCCAGGATGCGTTCCGGCAGCACGCCGCTGCGGGAGGCGGCTTCCCACAACGCCGCCAGCACCAGCGGGCCTATCGCGCGGCGGAAGATGGGAAGGTGGAGCGTTGAAACCGACATTTTTTGCATCCCTATTCAAGCTGTTGAGGCTAGTATAGGGAGCAAATGATTATGATAAAACTAATCGTTTCGAGTATGGATATATGATTTTCAGGAATAATCCTGACTACTCATCTTGCGACAACCTTCAGCGGCGACTCGGCAAACGCATGCTCCACCGCGTTGGCGAAGAAGTCGATCGCATGCTGCACCGGGCCTGGCTGCAAGGGCTGCACCAGCCAGATATCCAGCACCGGCCTGAAATCCGAAACGTTGACGATGTCGAGGTGCGAGCGGTGCCGGCTGCGCTCCAGGATAGGACGCGGCATCAATCCGAGCCCGATGCCGCTGGCCGCCAGCCCAAGCTGCAGGTCGGTGCCGAAGGTCTCCAGGTTGATCTTGAACGACAAACCCTGCTCCGCCAGCGCCCGCGCCAGGCCGGCGCGGAAACCGCAGCCGTCCGGATTGAGCACCCAGCCGGTATTGAAGATGTCGCGCAGCTTGTAACTCCGCTTCGGCATCGTCTCCTTTTTTGCCACCACCACCAGCTCGATGCGGCCCAGCGCGCGGCCACTGAGCCCATCCGGCAGCACTTTCGTCGCGGGGAACAGCGCAATGGCCGCGTCGATCTCCGCGTTGGCCACCCGCTCCACCAACTGCGAACCCCAACCGCACGACACCTCGGTGTGCAGCTCCTTGAAGGTACGGTTCAGCTTTTGCAGCGTATCGAGCAGCACCACGTCGCCGATGGTCTGAATCACGCCGATGCGGAATACGCCGGTGGGCGCGTGGTCCGCCTGCACCAAGGCGCGCAGGCGGTCAACCTCCTGCAGCACCTTGCCCGCCTGCTCGAACACCTGGCGGCCCATGGCGCTGGGCTTGGGCGGCTTGACGCTGCGGTCCAGCAGTTCGACGCCCAGCGCCTGTTCCAGATTCTGCACGCGCCGGGTGATGGCGGACTGGGTCAGGCCCAGGGCCTCGGCCGCCGCGCTCACCGACTGGTTGCGCACCACGGCCACGAAGGCGCTGATGTCATCTATTTTCATATCGTTGTCAGAAAAAGCCATGCGTCATCTTAACAGCATAATCCGCGGGCCAAGGGCGCATGCCTGATATCCGTCGGCGCTATATGCAAAGTTGAAAGCATTCGTTTTGCCGCTTGCGGTGACGGCGTACCATCGGGAGATAACTATCTTCAGGAGGATGTATGCATCGTCGTACTTTGCTGTCGCTATTATCGATGCTGCCGTTTGCGGCCCTGGCGCAGAAGGCGCCATCCACGCTGCGCATCGGCTATCAGAAATCGTCCACGCTGCTGACGGTGCTCAAGGTCCGCGGTCAGCTGGAGCAGGATCTGGCGCAGCTGGGCGTCAAGGTGACGTGGCATGAATTCTCCAGCGGCCTGCCGTTGTTGGAGGCCTTGAATGTGGGCGGCGTCGATCTGAGCGCGGATCTGGCGGATACGGTGCCGGTGTTCGCGCAGGCGGCCGGCGCGCAGCTGACGTACTTTGCGCAGGAAGCGCCCTCGCCTTCCGCGCAGGCGATTGTGGTGCGGGCTGATTCGCCGATCACCAGCGTCGCGGAGTTGAAGGGCAAGAAAGTGGCGGTGACCAAGGCGGCCGGCGCGCATTATCTGCTGATTTCCGCGCTGGACAAGGCGGGCCTGCGGTTCAAGGACATCGAGCCGGCTTATCTGACACCGGCCGATGGCCGCGCGGCGTTCGAGCGTGGCGCGGTGGCGGCTTGGGTGACGTGGGATCCTTATCTGGCCGGCGTGCAGCGGCAGTCGCAGGTGCGCATTCTGGCCGATGGCCGGCAGCTGGCGGATTATCAGCGCTACTATCTGGCTTCGAGCGCGTATGCGGCGGCGCACCCGGAGGTGTTGCCGGTGGTGTTCGAGGCCTTGCGCAAGGCAGGCAAGTGGGTCAAGCAGTCGCCGAAGGAGGCGGCGGAGTTGCTGGCGCCGGCGTGGGGGCTGGACGCGGCGACGGTGGAGCTGGCGAACAGCCGCCGTAGCTATGATGTGCGGCCGGTGGTGAAGGACGCCCTGGGCGAACAGCAGCGCATTGCCGATGCGTTCTATGGCGAGGGGTTATTGCCGCGCAAGCTGGATGCGACGGCTATTCCTTTGTGGCGCTTGCGGTGAGTTGTTTTGGTGTGTGCTGGATACGCCCAACCCGCACTGCGGCACACAGGGGTCTGACCCCGTACGGGGTCAGACCCCATCCTCTGGGGTTGGCTGCGGTGGCTCAGTCAGTTTAGCTTGGGGTAGCCTAGCGCCAGCGCTGTGGCTTCGAGTTGCAGGATGCGTTCGTAGTCTGCGTTGGTGCATGCCTCGAACCCGCTGATGCGCAGGCGCCGCATGTGGTCCCGCAATGCCGCACCAGGGTCAAGCAGTGCGTTGCGCATCCTTTCCCGTATCGCTTCCGGCACCGCTTGCGCGGCGATCAATGGCAGGCCTGGCGTTGACTTGGTATATTGCAGGATCGTTATCCCGTGTACGCTGTCCGCATCCT
Source organism: Duganella sp. 1224 (assembly GCF_013408245.1). Taxonomy (GTDB): domain Bacteria; phylum Pseudomonadota; class Gammaproteobacteria; order Burkholderiales; family Burkholderiaceae_D; genus Rugamonas. The sequence goes on along the minus strand of NZ_JACBYS010000001.1, from coordinate 734,932 downwards.
CTTCTTTCAGGTAGCCGTAGGTAACGCAGTCGATGGCGGCGATGTCGGCCTCACCTGCTTTGACCATGCGCAGGCTTGCGGCGTGGCTGCCCGTCCACCTGACCTCCCCGAAAAACCGTCCATGCCAGGCAAGCGGCGCCACCGCGTGGCGCAGCACGTTCATGCCGCTGTTGGACTGTGGGTCGTTGGCGGCAGCGATGCGGCCGCGCGCGTCGGCCAGTGACTGGATGTCGCTGCCGGTGCGGGTGATGATCGCGCTGGCGTAGTCGGCGCCTTCGCAGCCCGGGAAGTCATAGCACGGCGTTGCCAGCAGCGCGCTGTTGTCCCGCAACGTTGTCATGTAGGGATAGCCGCAGGTTTGCGTCAGCAGCACGTCGTCGCGCCGCCAGAAGGATGGCAGGTCGGTTGACGACAGCAGCTCGACTTCATTCGTCACTTCGGCTTGGGCGAGCAGGCTGGCGGCAAAGGATTCGTACTCGCGCCGCAGTCGCGGGGAGACGTTATACATCGGCAGGGCTACGTTCCAGGTCATGGCATGCGTGGGTGCACAGGGGCGTCGATAGGGCGGAATCCATAACGGCGCATCAGTTCCCCGTAGCCGTTGATCTGGAAGCCGCCGCTGCGCGCATTATAGGCCGCCTTGCGCGCGCGGTACACGCGCGGCAGCAGATACCACGGCAGCGATGGCAGATCGTGGTGCACCAGGTGCAGGTTATTGTTCAGGAACAGGACACGGAACACCAGGCCGGCGTCATTCAGCACAATGCGCTGCTTGTGGTCTTCCGCCGGGCGATGCTCGTAGTAGGAGCGGATCATGGCCAGCGATTGCGCCGGATAGGAGATCGCCAGCACATACCACACCGCCGACACGCCGAAGGTGGTGTCGATCCACCACAGCAGCGCGGCCAGCGTGGCGAGGTGGCGCAGCCAGACCCCGGCATCGCGCCAGTCGCCAGCGACGATGCGCCTCGCGGCGCCGCCCCAGGTGGAGACAATCGCCAGCGCGGGACCGGCCAGCATGCGGCCCCAGAATGTCTTGTTCAGCCAATGCAGCGCGCGGCGCGGACGGCTCATGGCGGTCCATGCAACCGGCGATACATAGTTGCTTTCCGCGTCCAGTGCAGGCATGGTCAGATTGAAGTCGTCGTGGTGCCGCAGGTGGCTCTCGCGATAGATCTGGTACGGATACCATACCGCCAGCGGCAGGTAGCCAAACAGGCGGTTGACCCAGGGCCAGCGTGTCGGGTGGCCGTGGATCAGCTCATGCTGAAGCGACATATACCACGCGCACCACCAGATCATCAGCAGCGTCGCTGGCACGGCGCCGATCTGCCGCCAGAACGCCAGCGTGGCCAGCCAGCCGCCGTGGATGACGCCGATCAGCAGCCAGGTCGGCCACTCGCCGCGCCACAGCGCGCGCGTGCGCTCGGCAACGACTTCGCGCTGCTGCTCGGTGTCGATCCAGGCCTGCATCAGAAGCGCGCCTTTACCCGCAGGCCCACCGTGCGCGGACGCACCATGTAGACCAGGTTGCCCGGCTGGATGGCGATGGTATTCGCCGTCACGTCGCTGACTTTGGCGCCGTTGGTCAGGTTGGTGCCGAACAGGCCGAATTCATAGGCGCCGTGCCTGTAGGTCACGGTCGCATTCAGGGTGTTCGAGGCTGGAATCTCTTCGTAGCTGCCCTGCGCCGCCGCGAAGTTGGTGTAGGCGCTGCCGCGATGCGCATAGCTGGCCAGGAAGCCCAGTTCATCGACACCGTTGACCGGCAGGTAATAGCTGGCGTTGACGGTGGCGGCGATGCGCGGCGCGTACGGCACCCGGCTGCCTTGCGGGATATTCTGCGCGGCGATGCCCGTCACCACGGTGCGGGTGGCGTAGGCGTGGTTGTAGGCGGCGCTCAGTCCCACCGATGCGCGGCGGCTGATCTTGAAGGCTGTCTCCAGTTCCAGCCCTTCGCTGCGGATCTTGCCGGCGTTTTGCGTGAAGTAGTAGGTGCAGGGCAGCTTGTTAAATACCTGTACGTCCTTCCAGTCGATCAGGTAGGCGCTGGCGTTCAGCGTCAGGCGGTGATCAAACAGCGTGTTCCTGGTGCCGGCCTCGAAGTTCCACAGGCTGTCCGGCGCAAAGGTCGATGGCGCATTGACGCCGCAGAAGTTGAACGGCACCGGCTGATTGTTGCCGCCGTAGCGGAAGCCCTTGCCCACCGACGTGTACAGCATGTGGTCGGGATCGAGACGGTAGGCCGCCGCGAAGCGCGGATTGGCGCCGCGCGAGGTGGCGCTGCTGTTGCTGAGTTCCGGCTGGCCGACCGGCGCGGTGGGCGTGGCGCCCACCAGGTTGCCGAACAGGCCGGTGAAGCGCAGGTCGAAGTCCTGCGTGCCGCGAAACAGCCGCACGCCGGCCGTCAGGTCCAGCTTGTCCCACAAGGTGTAGGTCCCTTCGGCAAACAGCGCGGCCTGGCGCGACCGGGTGTTCTGCTGGCCGGAGAAGAAGTCGTCCGGGTTGAAGGCCAGGTCGTTGGTTTGCGAGTTATAGCCGGGGAAGTTATGGGTGGCAGCGAAGCGCGCGTCAAAGCCTTCGGTCGGTTCGTCCTGGCGCGTGTCGCGTTTGCCGGCCTCGAAGAAGGCGCCGGCCGTCCATTTGAACGGACCGTCCCCCCTGGAGCTCAGGCGGAATTCCTGGGCGAAGTCCTTGACCGCGTTGCCGATGGTGTAGGCGGCTTTCATCAACGGGTCCTTGCCGCCGAAGATGAAGGCGGTGGCCGGATACTGGGCCGAGGTCACGTACAGCGTATCGCGGTGCAGGTAGGAGGTCGACGACACCAGCTGCGCGCCGCCCAGCTCATAATTCACGCCCACGTTGTACAGCTGCAGGTTGTCGTTGCTGGTCTGCGGGATCAGCGCGAAAGTGGTGTACGGCGCCAGGCCGGCGTAAGCGTCGTTGATGCCGCCCTTGATGTTGGAAGCGGTCACGCTGGCGTCGATCACCAGGTCGCGTGACGCTTTGATGCGCAGCGCCGCCCTGCCCTGGTTGGTCGATACGCCATTGGTGATGGCGCCGTTGTACCGGTTGCGGATATAGCCGGCGTCCTTGCCGGTATAGGCGGTCAGGCGCAGCGCGGCCACGTCATCCTGCAACGGCAGGTTGACCATGCCGCGCAGGTTGTGGTTGCTCCCGCCGAATTTGGAGGTCTGCGAGCCGACCGCTTCCACCGTGCCAAAGACATCGTTCAGCTCCGGCTTTTGCGTGATCTGCCGCACCGCGCCAGCCATGGCGCCGGCGCCAAACAGCGTCCCCTGCGGCCCTTGCAGCACTTCCACCCGCTCCAGGTCCAGCACCTTCAGGTCCGGATTGCCGGATTTGAGCGTCACCGGCATGTCGTCGATGTAGACCGCTACCAGCGACGCATCCTGCACCTCGGACGGCACGATGCCGCGCACCACCAGCCCGCGCATGGTGATGTTGTTGACGCCCGGCCCCTGCTCCTGCACCGACATGGCCGGCACCAGGTTGGCGATGTCGGTCAGATTGCCCTGACCGTAGCGGGTCAGGCTGTCCGGCTTGATCACCGAAATGGCGGCCGGCACCTGCTGCACGTCGACCGCCGTGGCGGCCCGCGTGGCGGTGACTTCCACTTTGTCGAGATTGTCGGTGTCCGGTTCCGCCGCGATGGCGACGCCGGCCGACAAGGCGGCGACGGCCAGATAGATGCGCTTGCTCATCCATACCCTTTTTAATTTTCACAGGGCAGAGTATACGCAGCGCTAACGCAACAGGAAACGAATGAAAACAAGCTTCTTTATGCGATTTTTGCGTGGCCGCGTAGGTGAGACAGCGTACAGCCGCAGCCACAGTGGACGCGCAAAATAAAGTCCATGGATACGCACACCAACACCACCACACCGCGCAAATACACGCCCGCCGCCTATGCGATGCACAGGCAGATGGTGGCGGTGCGCAGGACGATTTCGGCGACGACGATTGAGGAGTCGCAGGCGGCGGCGCGTTGGGCGCAGGCGTGGTATCAACTGGTGCAGCGCAAGCTGGATCAACTCCAGCAAGCGCCGCGCTATCTGCATTAGGCGGGGGAGTAGCAGCCGCCGGCGCGGCGTTCCATGGCGTGACGGTCGATGATGGTGACGGTGCCGCGGCGGTATTCGATCAAGCCTTCTTCCTGCAGCTTGCCGGCGCAGCAGGTGATCGATTCACGGCGCACGCCCAGCATGTTGGCAATCATTTCCTGGGTCACTTTCAGTTCGTTGGACACCGAGCGGTCCAGGCGTTCCAGCAGCCAGCGGCACAGGCGCTGCTCGATGCTGCCGTGGCGCACGCCGGCCACCGTCTGCGCCAATTGGGCGAACAGCGCGCTGGTGTGACGCATCAGCTGCTGGGCCAGCGCGCCGCCGCTGAAGAAGGCCTGGCGCAGCACCGCCGACTTGATGCGGTAGCCGTAGCCGCTGCTCTGCACCACGGCCGAGCAGTTGGCGCGTTCGTTTTCGTACATCGACACGCCGACCACGCCTTCGCGGCCGACCACCGCCACCTCGGCGGCGCCGCCGTCCTCGGTTTCATACTGCAGCGAGATGATGGCGTTGGTTGGGAAGTAGGCGTATTCCATCGCTTCACCGGTGTCGAACAGGCGCTTGCCGACTTCCAGCGGCACCAGGTCCAGGTGGACGAACAGGTCGATCAGTTCTTCACGCGACAGGGCACGCAACAACTCGTTCTGCTGCGCACCGGTCAGGCTGATGGCCGGGGTGGCGGTGTGCTGCATAGCGCGAGGAATGTTGGCGGAAACAGTTTGATTAGTTGCGTACATATCGTGCCTCATCGTGTGTTTGTGTTGGATGAGTCACACTATATCCGCGCTATGTGCGCTTAATTATAGGAGCACTTACACGCCTTATGTAGGTTGGGAACATAGCCTTTTGTCAGCCTGATCCTACGCCGTGGCGCCGCCCGCGCAAGCCGCCAGGCGTTCATGCCATGGCAGGCGCACCCGGCCGGCACGCGGCGTTGCCACCTGGGTCGGCGCGCCGTCCAGGCTCAGCAGCAAATCCGGGTAATTCAGGCCCGCCCGCTCCGTGTACAGCAACGAGGCCCAACCGTGCGGATTCAGCGCCAGAATGACATAACTGTCGCGCGCGGGATCGTAGCGCAGCTCCAGGTGGCCGGCGCCGCTGTAGTCGCAGGCCGCCGCGAAGCGCTCCACGTACTCGCGCACCCGCGCGCTCGGATAAAACGTCCGCTCGCCGCGCCGCCGGTGGCGGTACACCGAACACGCGGCCAGCCGCCCCTTACTGGCGAGAAACGACGCGCCCACCTTCCAGCCGGGAATCCATGACTGCGCAATGAGAGGAAACGGCGGCGCCAGCCGCCCGCGCGCCAGCGTCCGCTGCAGCGCGGCCGGGCTGCGGTGCACCTGGCAGCCCGCGCCGGCCCGATGGTCCAGCGGCCTGGTGATGATCGGATACACCAGCGGATGCGCCAGCAACTGCGCCGCATCGTCGGCCCGCATGCTGTCCGGCGCCGGCAGGCCGGCCGCCCGCAGCAGCCGCGTCAAGTTCCATTGATCGTGGAAGGTCAACATGGTCGAGGGCTGCGGCAACGCGCACACCGGCAGTTGCGCCGCCGCTGCGCCTTGCGCCAGCAGCAGTACCGTGTCGTGGTCGGCGCCGATCACGCGCTCGATGCCGGCGCTGTCGCACACCTGGCGCACCTGCGTCAACGCCGCCGTATCCAGCGGCGCGCCGTTGCCGCGCACGCCCTGCCAGCGCAGGTGGCGGCGACAATCGCCGCTCCATAGCATCGGCCAGCAGGCTTGCCGGGCCAGCACCAGCGGCGTGCGGCCGGCCCGCCGCAGGCAGTGCGCCACCGCCCACGTCAGCGACGGCACCACGCCCACTACCAGTACCGAAGGGTCAGTTGCGGCCATCACGGTCTCCCGGCAAAAAACGCCAGCGTAGACCGGTGCCGCGCGCGCCACTAGAGCGCCGTCAAACGTGCGCGGGCGCGCACTTGAGCGAGCATAAAGGCCGCGTCGGAAAGTCCGGTGCACCGCGCCGCAAAGAATGGCGGCGGGAGGGGAACGGAGGAGGCGCCGGGCACGCGGCCGGCACGGCGCCCCGGCGGACGCTCAGGAAAACTTGATGCTGCGCGCGCCCTCTTCCATCTGGCGCTCGTCACGCGAGCGCAGGCGGCCCGGGTTGCGCCGATGTTCCGGCTCGGAAATAACACGCTTGATCACGCTTTCCAGCACCCCGCGGTGGCTGAGGTATTCCGCCGCGCTCTCCGGACCGAGCCGGTCGGCGCGCTCGATGCCGGCTTCCACCACCTCGGACGAGTGGTAGTCAGGCCGGAAAGTTTGCTTAGTAGACATCGCTGCCTCCGATGGACAAAATCCAATTCTCGGATTCTACAGCAGCTTCTGCCGTGCGGTAACTCACGCCCGTGGCGGGAGCGCAACTATGGCGCCGGTACGCCCTGCGGTGGCTGGCCATTGTGCGGAATCAGCCAGCCGCCGTCGCCCAGCCAGTCGAACAGGCGGTCGGGCCAGTGCACATCGGACAGCCGCTCCGAGCGCTGGCCCATGTTGAAGGCGTGGTCGGTATCGGCATACAGATGCAGCTCGGCCGACACCCCCGCCCCCACCAGCTGCTGGTACAAGCCCAGCGCCGGCGGCATGCAGCACTTGTCGTTGGAGCCGGCCACGATGAAGGCCGGCGGCGCGTTCTGCACCGCCCTGGCCGGCACGCCCAGCGGACCGGGATAGACCAGCACCTGGAAATCCGGCCGCGCGCTCTGGCGGTCGATGGCGTCCCTGGCGGGCGGCGCCGGCTCGGGATTATCCGCCACCAGCGACACCAGTTCGCCGCCGGCCGAGAAGCCCATCACGCCCAGCCGGTGTGGATCGATGCCGTAATCGGCCGCATGCGCGCGCACCCAGCGCACGGCGCGGCGCAGGTCCGCCGCCGCGTCGTTCTCGATCGAATACGACGAGCCCTGGTCGCGCGCCAGCCGGTACTTCAGCACAAAGGCCGTGATGCCCACGCGGTTGAGCGCCTTGGCCGCCACCATGCCCTCGTTCTGGAACACCAGCATGCGATGGCCGCCGCCCGGCACGACGATGACCGCCGCGCCGTTGGCGTGGCGCGGATTGGCGCGCGCCACCGTCAGCGACGGATTGTGGACATTGCTGACATAGGTGTTGTCCACCTTCTCCGCCTCGGCGCGGCGCTGCTCCGCGCCCGGCGCGCCATCGGGCCACAAGGGCAACTGCTGCGCGCCCGCGTGCGCGCACGCCGCCAACAGCAAGACCACCAGTTTATTGCGCATGAATGCCTCCCGTTGCGTACAGCGCGTGATGCGTGAGAATGAACAGCGTGCGGCCATCGTCGCCGCCAAAGATCAATTGTAGCGGGCGCTCCGGCACGTCGATGCGGCCGATTTCCTTGCCGTCCGGCGCGTAGACAAACACCTGCCCGTTGGCGACATACACATTGCCCTTGTCATCCACCGCCGCGCTTTCGCCGCCGCGATTGGCCACCTGCTTCAGGTCCGTGATGGCGCCGCCGGCGCCGATCACACCGCTGAAGGTGCGGTTCTCGGAGCCGTTGGTGAACACCACGCGCCCATCGGCGCCGGCCGACACCAGGCCGTGTGTGTCCAGCGTGTCCGAGAAGCGGTAGCCCAGATGGTCGTTCGGCCCCTGCTTGAACACCCGGTAGGCCGGCAGTACCAGGCTGCCGTCCGGCGACACGTATTCGCGCTGCTTGGGCAGCGCCACGTCGCGCGCGAACATCTCGGCCAGCGTGGTGAATTCGTAGGTGTCGAAATTCAGCTGGTCACGGAATTCGCCGTTCTGCCAGAAATTCACCGGCACAACCACGCGCGCGCCACTGGCGGCCTTCGCCGGCGTCGGCTTGATGACGGTGACCGGGCCGGCCGGCTGGCGCGGGTCAAACGAATACACCGTGCCCTCCGGCCCGAACGACGACACCACCATGATGGCGCCACTCTTGTCGATGGCCAGGTTGACCGGGTCCAGCGGGGCGTCGCGCACCACCGCCAGTCCGTCCCGCTTCGACCAGCTGTAGATGCGGTTGAAACGGCGGTCGACGAAATACAGCTTGCCCTGGCTGTCCACCGCCGCGCCGGCGATGGAGTAAAAGCCGTCTTCCAGCTTGCGGACGCGCGGGTCCGGCGCCGGCGCCGCGCTGGCCGGGACGTCCGGGCCGATGTCCAGCATCGCGAATTCGTGCTCGCGCACTTCCTGCTTGTGCGTCAGGTCCTGCAGCGTGTTCTCGAACGGGTATTTGCTGGCGCGCAGATAGGTGTCGCAGCCGTTTTCGTCGCAGGTGGCGAAGCCGCTTTCCGCGTTCACGTGCACGTTGCGGAAGCGGATGTTGCCCGAGTTGGTCATCTTCACCGCCGACACGGCCGGCTTGATCGAGCGCGTGACGCGGTAAGCGTGGTAGTTGGCGAAGGTGATGTTGCGCGAGTTGCGGATCTCCAGCGACACCGCGTCCATGCCGTCGCGCACCTCCTGCTCCGTTTGCGGCGCCAGGAACTCCCAGTTCTCCACGTTATCCAGCACGATCTCGGCGCGCACGTGGTGCTCGGCCGACAGCTCGTACACCCTGCCCGGCGTTTTGGTGTTGGAAACGTAGAAGCCCGCCTGCGCGAAGGTGCTGGGCGACCAGCAGGCCACAAAGGTGCCGCCGCCGCCATCGGTGACCCAGATGCTCGGATACTGGCGGTCCCAGTGCAGCGTGGGATCGAAGTTGGCGCTTTTCTGGTACGGGTCGCGGCGCTTGCCGTCATACAGGCGCGTGCCGTGGCCGCCCTGGATGCGGATATCGTCCACCAGCGAATCGGCGCCGGCGCGCCACAACAGCGCCGTCGCGCGCGGATTGACCTCGCCGGTCGCCAGGCCAAAGCCGGAGACGATGGCGTCGCCGCCCTTCGCGCTTTCCAGCAGCGCCTTCGGCCCGTCGGCGCCGGCATACAGCGGCGCGCCGTTCGGCAGCAGCAGTTGCGTGACGCCGGGATGCAGGCCGACCAGCACCGTGTCCGGCTTCAGGCGGATGGTGTCGCGCACCATGTAGAAGCCCTGCGGCAGATACACCACGCGACGGCTGTCGATGGCTTTCTGCACCGCCGCCGTGTCGTCGGTGACGCCGTCGCCAACGGCGCCGAAGGCGCGCACGCTGGCCCATTCCCTGGTCGACGGCAGCGCGCGCATCACCGGCGCGCGCTGGGCTGGCATGGCCTTCAGCGCGGCGCCCTTGACGTTGGTGCCGAACTTGCCCACGCTGCCCAGTCCCGGCAGCATCAGGCCATAATTGAATTCGCTGACCTGGTACACCGGGCCGTAGCCGGGCACCGTCTTGCCGCTGTCGCGGAAGCGCGCGAACACCGGCACGTTCTTCGCCACCGCGTTGTCGAAGCCGACCTGCGTGTAGACGTTGTCCTCGTTGCTGATGATGACCGCCGCCTTCGACACGTTCTCGAAACGCACGTCCTTGCCCCACAACCAGTCGCCATAACCACGGCTGATCTCGATGCCGACCGGCGTGTTGCGGATGGTGGTGTTGATCAGCGTGAGGCCGGCCTCGTGGCCGCGGATGGCCGCCTCGCGCTGGCCCTCGAAGGTGGCGTCCATCAGCGTGTATTGCCACGCCGGCGAGGTCTTCTCGGTCAGGATGCCATAGCGGCCGCCGTAGAACTTCAGGTCGAAGCTTTCGTTGCCGACCATGTAGACGCCGGCCAGGCCGGAGCCGATATGAAAGTCCATGTGGCTCAGGTAGGAGTGCTGCGCGGTGCGCAGGCGCACCGCCGCCGCCGCCGGATTGCCGTCGCCGATCTCGAAGTCCACATTGCTCATCGCCGAATAGAAGGTGGACGAATTGGCGTCGCGCACCTGGTCGCTGTACGGCACGGCGCTCTTCACCGGCACCGGCACCTTGCCCACGGTGTACTGGTCGCCGCCGGTGAACACCACCATGTTGGCCACGCCCTTCTGGAAGCCCGGCGTGTTCGGCGCCAGCATCAGCACCGGCCGCGTGGGACCGACGCCGTACAGCCGCACCGCCAGCGGCACCAGCAGCGAACGGGTGATGCGGTAGCGGCCGGACGGCAGGAACACCACGCCGCCCTCGCCCTGGTTGGAGGCCGCGTCCAGCGCCGCCTGGATGGCGGCGGTATCGTCGGTGCGGCCGTCGCCGGCGGCTTTGACCTGCACCGCGCGCGGATCGTCCGGCATGGTCTGATAGGCGGAGACCGAGGCCGCCTGCGCCAGCAGGGGCGCGGCCAGTGCTGCCGCGGCCAGCATACTCACGATTGGTTTCATCATCTGTTATCCCAGGAAGGCAGAAAGAAGCAATACGAAAATGAGCCCGAACACGCCGACCAGCGTTTCCATCAGTGTCCAGGAACGGAAAGTGTCCTTCAGCGACAGCCCGAAATACTCCTTGAACATCCAGAAGCCGGAGTCGTTCACATGGCTGCACATCAAACTGCCGGCGCCGATCGCCAGCACCATCAGCGACGGATCAATGCCCGACTGCTGCACCACCGGCGCCACGATGCCGGCCGCCGTCAGTCCCGCCACGGTGGCGGAACCCAGGCAGATGCGGATCAGCGTCGCCACCAGCCAGCCCAGCACCAGCGGCGGCACCGGCAGCGCGCCCAGTTGCGTGCCGAGTTGCGCGCTGACGCCGGAATCCACCAGCACCTGCTTGAGCGCGCCGGCGCCGGCGATGACCAGCAGGATGGGCGCGATGTCGCGCAGCGCCTCCTGCGCGCCGGACATCAACGCCGGCAGCTTCTGCCCGCGCGCCACGCCCAGCGTGAGCACCGCCACCAGCAGCGCGACCAGCATCACGATCATGGGATTGGCGAGGAAGCCGACCAGCTTTTTCAGCGCCGGATCGGCGATCGGTAGCGCGCCGGCGGCGGTGGCGGCGGCCAGCAGCCACACCGGCAGCAACGCCGTGGCGAAGCTGTTGAAGGCGCCGGGCAGTTCGGCCTCGTCGCGCAGGCCGGTGCGGAACATCGGCGCCGGCTCGGCCTTGATGCGCTTGAGCGTCATGGCGAACAGCGGCCCGGCGATGATCAGCGTCGGCACCGACACCATCAGCCCATACAACAAGGTGCGGCCCATGTCGGCATGGAACTGCGCCACCAGCGCGGTGGGCGACGGGTGCGGCGGCAGGAAGCCGTGCGCGATCGACAGTCCGCACAGCAGCGGTATCGCCAGCGCCACCGCCGGACGTCCGCTCTGGTACACCAGCGAGAACACCAGCGGCACCAGCAGCACGAAGCCGACGTTGTAGTACAGCGGAATGCCGGCCACGAAGCCGGTCAGCGTCAGCGCCACCGGCATGCGCGCGGAACCGAACACGCCGATCAGGTAACTGGCGATGCGCTGCGCGGCGCCGCTGTCGGCGATCAGCTTGCCGAACACCGCGCCCAGGCAGACGATGACGATCAGCGACCCAAGCAGATCGCCGATGCCCTTGTCGATCGACTTGGGGATGCTCTCCAGCGGCATGCCAAGCAGCAGCGCGGCGGCCAGCGCGGCCACCACGAAGGCGATTAACGGCTGCACCTTGGACCAGGCGATCAGCAGCGTGAGCAGGCCGACCGACAGCGCCACGGCCAGCAGCGCCCATGCGGGGCTGGTCATGTGTGTCTCCATGTGTTGTTGTCTGTCGCCCTTGACTCAGATAGCGCTAACATTCCTCGCCTGAAGCAACCGGCGCGACATCCATGCGCCAGAGACTGTTCATTCAAGGAGGTTAACGCGCGTCAAGATAGCGTTATCATTTTGTTGAACTTTAGCGCAACTTGAGAATTTGTAAAGCGTTATTCATACTGCGTTGCAGCATGAGCGTCTCGGCGCCACAACGGTCCAAGCTTCTCACCGAGGAGATACGCCATGACCGTCACCCTACAGATTTACCGCTACGACCCAGACCAGGACGCGGCGCCGCGCATGCAGACCTACAGCATCGACGGCCATCGCGGTACCATGGTGCTGGACCTGATCACCCACATCAAGAACGAGATCGACGACAGCCTGTCGTGCCGCCGCTCCTGCCGCGAGGGGTATGCGGTTGCAATCGCCTGAACAACGCGACCTGCTGAATGGCCTGTACGAGTGCATCCTGTGCGCCTGCTGCAGCACCGCCTGCCCGACGTTCTGGTGGAATCCCGATCGCTTCGTCGGTCCGGCCGGCCTGCTGCAAGCCTACCGCTTCATGGCCGACTCGCGCGACACCGCGCTGAAGGAGCGGCTCGACAACGTCGATGACGCCTACCGCCTGTTCCGCTGCCGCACCATCATGAACTGCGCCGACGTCTGCCCCAAGGGCCTCAATCCGGCCGCCGCCATTGGCAACATCCGCGACCTGCTGGCGCGCCGCATGCTGTGAACTGCGGCTAGCGCCGGCGCTTGAGCGAGGCGGCGGCGTAGGCGGCGGCGCGGGCGCGCAGGATCGGATCGTCGCTGGCGGCGATGCCGGCCGGCAGCCGGGTCGGCAGGAAGACCATGTGGTCGCAGCTGTCGTCGGCCAGCGCGCTGATCACCAGGCTGCCCAGCAGCACCTTGTCCTGCCCGCGCCACGGCATGCTGGGATCGTCGAGCGGATCGCCCTGCGCCGGCCGCTGCGCGTACAGCCGGAAGCGGATCGGCCCGTGCAGCAGGCGTTCGTCCATCTCGCGCTCCAGGAAGCTGTCCGGCAGCTGGCGTTCCTGCGCGCCGCTCAGGTACTGCGTGCCGGCCTGCGGTTCGGCCATGATGCGCGCCGGCCGCGCCTCGCCGTCGGCGCCGGTGAACAGGAAAGCGTGGGTCGAGTGATACGGCGTGCACGCGTACGACGCCGGCGCCGCGTGCGCCGCCAGCAGCGCCGGCAGGCGCGCGGTGTCCGGATGGCGTTGCGCATGGGCGGCCAGCCGCTGCGGATCGGCGACGCCGGTGCGTGGATCGGCCGCATGCGCCTCCAGGTAGCTCAGATAGGACAGCGGCGTGGCGGCGAAAAAGATCGGCTCCGACACCAGCACGATGTCATAGGTTTCATACACGCCGTGCAGGCGCAGCGCCATGCCGCGCAGGCTGCGCGTTTTTTCGGAGGCGTGGGGATCGCCGCCCGCCACCGAGAAGCGCACCGTCATCGGCAGCGGGCCGTCGCGCAGCAGCGGCGCGCCGGCAAAGGCGGCGGCGCCGGCGTCCGGCGCGAAATGGCCGACCGCGCAATAGCCGCGCGCGTGGCTGGCGCGCTTGCCGGCGTGGACGCCTTGCCGCGTCAGGGCGTCGAGCAGGGGCAGCGGGCCGTTGGGGGTGCTCATCGCGCCGTGCGTGGTCCCGCTTACAGTTCCCAGGTGTCCAGCAGGCCGCGCTGCAGGCAGATGGTGACGGCGTGGGTGCGATCGTTGGCCCCCAGCTTGGTCATCACCGTGCGCATATAGCTCTTGACGGTTTCCTCGCTGATGCCGAGTTTGTCGCCGATGGCGCGGTTGGACAGGCCACCGGCCACGTTGCGCAGCACATCCAGTTCGCGGAAGCTCAGGCGGTCGCGTTCAAAGTAGATCTGCCCGCCCAGCAGCTCGGAGGGCCAGACCTCGCGCCCGCGGTGCACGGTGCGTATGCTGTCCAGCACATTCTCGGCCAGCATGCTCTTGAGCAGATAGCCGGAGGCGCCGGCCTTGTGGGCCGCCTGCACCAGCGCACCGCCGGCGTAAGTGCTGAGGGCGATCAAACGGGCATTGGGACGGTTGCGGCGGATGGCGGAAATGGCGTTCAAGCCGCCCAGCCCCGGCATGCGCAGATCCATCAGCGTGACGTCGGGCCGTACCTCGACAAAGCGCGCCACCGCCTCCTCGCCGCTATCGGCTTCCGCCACCAGTTCAATGTCGGGGGCCTTGGCCAGGATGGCCAGCAGTCCCTCGCGCAGCAGGGGGTGATCATCGACGATCATGACACGGATGGAAGACGGGAGGCTCATGCCAGATATTCTACGCAATTTGTCCCATCCCGCCATCCCTCGTTCTAGGGTAGTATCCGCACTCACAGCAACAACCACCAGAGACAAGCGCACATGACCGCCACCTCCATTTCGCCGGCCCGGCCGCTGACCGGCCAGGATTACAAGACGCTGGCACTGGCCGCCCTCGGCGGCGCCCTGGAATTCTACGACTTCATCATTTTTGTATTTTTCGCCAACGCCATCGGCCAGCTGTTCTTCCCGCCGGAGATGCCCGACTGGCTGCGCACGCTGCAAACCTTCGGCGTGTTCGCCGCCGGCTACGTGGTGCGGCCGCTGGGCGGCATCGTCATGGCCCACTTTGGCGACCTGCTGGGCCGCAAGCGCATGTTCACGCTGTCCATCCTGCTGATGTCGGTGCCGACGCTGGCCATCGGCCTGCTGCCGACCTACGCCAGCATCGGCCTGGCCGCGCCGCTGCTGCTGTTGCTGATGCGGGTGCTGCAAGGCGCGGCAGTGGGCGGCGAGGTGCCGGGCGCCTGGGTGTTCGTCTCCGAGCACGTGCCGCCCCGCCACACCGGCTACGCCTGCGGCGTGCTGACCGCCGGCCTGACCTTCGGCATCCTGCTTGGCTCGCTGGTGGCCACCGGCCTGAATACCGCCTACCAGCCGGCCGAGGTGCTGGCCGGCGCGTGGCGCTGGCCGTTCCTGCTGGGCGGCGTGTTCGGCCTCGGTTCGATGTACCTGCGCCGCTGGCTGCACGAGACGCCGGTGTTCGCCGAAATGGCCCGGCGCAAGGCGCTGGCGGCCGAGATGCCGCTCAAGTCGGTGCTGCGCGGCCACCGCGCCGCCGTCACTGTCTCCATGCTGCTGACCTGGATGCTGTCGGCCGGCATCGTGGTGGTGATCCTGATGACGCCCGCGCTGCTGCAAAAGATTTATCACATCGACGCCCGCACCTCGCTGGTGGCCAACACCCTGGCCACGGTCGGCCTGGCGCTGGGCTGCGTCTTCTATGGTGTGCTGGCCGACCGCGTCGGCGCCCGGCCGGTGCTGTTCATCGGCGCCCTGCTGCTGGCGGTGTGCGTGTACCTGTTCTACACCACGCTGCGCGCGCGGCCGGAGCTGCTGCTGCCGCTGTACGGCCTGACCGGCTTCTTCGTCGGCGTGGTGGGCGCGGTGCCGTCGGTGCTGGTGCGGGCCTTCCCGCCGCAGGTGCGCTTCTCCGGCCTGTCGTTCTCGTACAACCTGTCCTACGCCATCTTCGGCGGACTGACGCCGGTGGTGGTGACGCTGATGCTGAAGAACGATCCGCTGGCGCCAGCCTATTATGTGATCGCGGTCTGCCTGCTCGGCATGCTGACCGCACTGTTCGTGCGCACCGCGCGCGATTGAGCACCTGACATTCAGGCGGCCCGCCGCAGCGATTGCGGCGGCGTGCCGCACACGCGCAGGAAGGCGCGCCGCATCTGCTCCACTTGGGCGAAGCCGGCCTCGCGGGCGATGTAATCCAGCGTGTGGCGGGTATTTTCCAGCATCTCGCGCGCCGACTCCAGGCGCAGCGACTCCACCGCCTTGGCCGGCGACTGCCCGGTCTCGTCGCGGAAGCGGCGCGTGAACTGGCGCCGGCTCAGATTGGCCACGCCGGCCAGCTCGTCCACCGACAACTGGCGCCGCAGATGCGCGCGCGCATACGCCAGCGCCTTCTGTATCGGGTCGGAGCGCGGCGCCAGCTCCAGCAGCGTGGAAAACTGTGAATGGCTGCTGGCGCGGCGGTGGTAGATCACCATCTGGCGCGCGATCTGCAGCACCAGCTCGGCGCCGTGGTCCTGCTCCACCATGGCCAGCGCCAGGTCGATGCAGGCGGTCATGCCGGCCGAACTCCAGTATTTGCCATCCCTGACGTAGATCGCTTCCGGCGCCACCTTCAGCCGCGGGAAGCGGCGTTGCAGCTCGTCCGCGCGCGCCCAGTGGGTGGTGACACGGCAGCCGTCCAGCAGGCCGGTGGCGGCCAGCAGCTCGGCGCCAGTGCAGATGCTGCCGGCGCGGCGCGCCGCCATGCAGGCGCGCCGCACCATGTCCACCGCCGCCGCGCCGGTCGGCAGGCTGCCCACCGCGCCGAACACCAGCACCGTGTCGAGCGGGCATGGGGCGTCGGCGGCGGCGCGCGTCTCGACCACCGGCCCGGCGGAACTGGCAATGGCGCCGCCGGCCTGCGACAGCATCGTCAGCTGGTACAGGCGCGCGCCGGACAGCACGTTGGCCATCTCGAACACGGTGACGGCGGCGAAGTCCAGCAGCTCGAATCCGGGGAAGATGAAAAAGGCGATTGATTTCATGTGGCGATGGTAGCGGCGCCTCTCCCGCAAGACGATCCAGCGTAAGCGGGGGCATCCGCCCTCTTTCGGGGGCTATACCGGCGGCCGCGCCTTTGCTAGCGCCGCCGCATATCGCAGGCATGTCCTGAAATGCGCGATTTACGTCCCAAATTGCGGGGAGCGCGCTCCTATAATTTTTTCATTTCACCCTGCAAGGAGCCCACATGACGACCCACACCATCACGGTCAATGGCATTGCGACCGCCTACCGCCAGGTCGGCGAGCGCGGCGCCGAGCCGCCGCTGGTGCTGATGCAGCACTTCACCGGCACCATGGACAACTGGGATCCGCTGGTCATCGACGGCCTGGCCAGACAGCGCCAGGTCATCGTCTTCGACAACGCCGGCGTCGGCGCGTCGCACGGCGTCACGCCATCCAATGTGCCGGAAATGGCGCAGCACGCGGTTGCCCTGATCGAGGCGCTGGGCCTCGGCCAGGTCGATCTGCTTGGCTTCTCGCTGGGCAGCTTCCTGGCGCAGGAAATCGCCGCCAACCAGCCGCAGACCGTGCGCCGCGTGGTGCTGGCCGGCGGCTGCCCGTCCGGCCAAGGCTCGGCCGACTTCCGCAAGGTGATCAGCGAAATCGGCGGCAAGACCCCGGCCGAGATCCTGCTGCACCTGTTCTTCACGCCCAGCGCCAACAGCCAGCGGCGCGGCAAGGCCTTCCTGGAGCGCCTGACCTTCCGCGACGAAGCCGGACCGAATCCGCCGTCGCAGGTCTTCACCGCCCAGTACCTGGCGATTGAAACCTGGTGCGAGCGGCGCGACCCCGGCTTCTCGCTGCTGAAGCGCATCAAACAGCCGGTGCTGGTGGTCCAGGGCAGCCACGACACCATGTTCCCGACCGAGCAATCGGTGCGCCTGTTCCAGCACCTGCCGCACGCGCAACTCAGTTTGTACCCCGATGCGGGCCACGGCTCGCTGTTCCAGTATCCCTCCCTGTTCGTCGAACAGGTCGACACCTTCCTGCGCAAGGAGCTCGCATGACCGACCGCCGTCTCTTCCTGAAAGCCATGGCCGCCGCTGGCGGCGGCCTGGCGCTGCACATCGCCATTCCCTCGGCCCGTGCCCGCGACGCCGCCACCGCCGCGACCACCGCCTTCGAGCCGAACGCGCTGGTGCGCATTACCGCCGACGGCAAGGTCCACCTGACCATGCCCTACGTCGAAATGGGCCAGGGCACGTACACCTCGGTGCCGATGCTGATCGCCGAGGAACTGGAGGTCGACCTGAAGGACGTCCAACTGGAGCACGCCGGCGCCGACGACAAGCGCTACGTCAATCCGGCGCTGGGCTTCCAGGTCACCGGCGGCTCGACCACCATGCGCGCCGCCTGGATGCCGATGCGCCAGGCCGGCGCCGCCGCCCGCATGCTGCTGGTGCAGGCCGCCGCGCAGCAATGGCAGGTCGACCCGGCCAGTTGCCGCGCCGAGCATGGCGCCGTAATCCACGCGGCGTCCGGCCGCAAGCTGCCTTACGGCGCGCTGGCCGATGCCGCCGCGCGCCTGCCGCTGCCGGACCCGAAAACCATCGTGCTGAAAGACCCCAAGGACTTCCGCCTGATCGGCAAGGTCACGCGCCGCCTCGACACGCACGGCAAGCTGGATGGCTCGGCCCAATACGGCATCGACGTCCAGTTGCCGGGCATGAAAGTGGCCGCGCTGGCCATCACGCCGGTGTTCGGCGGCCGCCTGGCGAGCCTGAACGAAGCGGCCGCGCTCAAGGTGCCGGGCGTGCGCCAGGTGGTGCGGCTGGAGGACGGCGCCGCCGTCGTCGCCGACAACTACGCGGCCGCGCAGCGCGGCGTGCAGCAACTGGACCTGCGCTGGGACGACGGTCCCAACGCCAAACTCGGCACCGCGGACATCGTGGCCGACATGGTGCGCTCCGCCGATGCCGGCAGCGCCAAGGTGCGCAGCGAGGGCGACCCCGAACAGGCCTTCCGCAATGCCGCGCGCGTGATCGAAGCCACCTACGAACAGCCCTTCCTGGCCCACGCCGCGATGGAGCCGATGAACTGCACCGTGCACGTGACGCCGGACAGCTGCGAGATCTGGACCGGCACCCAGGTGATGACGCTGGCGCGCGGCGTGGCCGCCAAGGTCACCGGTCTGCCGGTGGAAAAGGTCACCGTGCACAACTTCCTGCTCGGCGGCGGCTTTGGCCGCCGGCTGGAGATCGACGGCGTGGAGCGCGCGGTGCGGGTGGCGCGCGAGGTCAGGCACCCGGTCAAGGTGATCTGGAGCCGCGAGGACGACATCCAGCACGACATGTTCCGCCCCTACTTCTACGACCGCATCCGCGCCGGTCTGGATGCCGGCGGCGCGCCGGTGGCCTGGTCGCACCACGTCACCGGTTCCTCGGTGCTGGGGCGCTTCCTGCCGGCCGCCTTCAACAACGGCTGGGACTCGGAAACGCTGGATGGCGCCGAAACGCCGCCGTATGCCTTCAAGTCGATCAAGGTCGACTACACCCGCCACGAGCCGCCGCACATTCCCACCGCCTTCTGGCGCGGGGTCGGCCCGACCCACAACGTGTTCGTGGTGGAGAGCTTCATCGACGAACTGGCCGCCGCCGCCAAGGCCGACCCGCTGCAATACCGCCTGGCACTGCTGAAGCAGAATCCGCGCGCCGAGCAGGTGCTGCGCCTGGCCGCGCAAAAGGCCGGCTGGAAGGGCCCGCGCGCCGGCAAGACGGGACGCGGCCTGTCGGTGCAATACGCCTTCGGCACCTACATGGCGATGGTGGTGGACGCCCACATCGAGGACGGCGAGGTACGCGTCAGCCGCGTGGTGTGCGCACTCGATTGTGGCGTTGCCGTCAATCCGGACACCATCCGCGCGCAGGTGGAAGGCGCGGCCATCTTCGGCATCTCGGGCGCTTTATACGGCAACGTCACCTTCAAGGACGGCCGCGTCGAGCAAAGCAATTTCCACGACTACCGGGTGCTGCGCATGAACGAAACGCCGGTGATCGAGACGCACATCGTCGCCAGCAACGAGGCGCCGGGCGGCATGGGCGAGCCGGGCACCTCGGCGGTGATGCCGGCGCTGGCCAACGCGGTGTACGCCGCCACCGGCCAGCGCGTGCGCAAGCTGCCGATCGCCGCGGCCCTGGCCGCAACCCCGACTTAACAGGAGCAAACCAACATGACTTCATTGAACATCAACGGCAAGCAGGTCGACGTGCAGGCCGAAGCCGATACCCCGCTGCTATGGGTCCTGCGCGACGAACTGCAGATGTCCGGCACCAAATTCGGCTGCGGCATGGCGCTGTGCGGCGCCTGCACCGTGCACCTGGACGGCCAGCCCACCCGCGCCTGCGTCACCCCGGTGTCGGCGGCGGCCGACAAGAAGATCACCACCATCGAAGCCATCGGCGACTCGGCGGTGGGCAAGCGCGTGCAGGCGGCATGGGCGGAGATCGACGTGCCGCAATGCGGCTACTGCCAGTCCGGCCAGATCATGGCGGCCACCGCGCTGCTGAAGGCCATCCCCAAGCCGACCGACAAGGATATCGACCAGGCCATGTCCGGCAATATCTGCCGCTGCGGCACCTACCCGCGCATCCGCGCGGCCATCCACAAGGCGGCCAAGGCATGAAGCGCGCACTCCTCCTCTCCGCCCTGGCGCTGGCCGGGCTGGCCGGACTGGCCCAAGGCGCGCCCAAGGGCGACGGCAAGCTGTTCGACCCGGTGGCCAGCGTGGTGATGTCGCCGCGCTGCATCAACTGCCACCAGGCCGAAGCGCCGCACCAGAAGGACATCGGCATCGTCCACGCGCAGCAGGTGGTGCGCGGCGCCGACGGCCATGGCTCGGCGGTGCTGCATTGCGCCGCCTGCCATCAGGCCAGCAACACCGCGCAGGGCCGCGTACCGGGCGCGCCCAACTGGCACCTGGCGCCGCTCAGCATGAAATGGCAAGGGCTGGACAAGAAAGGCGTGTGCCTGCAGATGAAGGACCCCAAGCGCAATGGCAACCGCAAGACCGGCGAGCAGGTCATCGAGCACATGAAAACCGACCCGCTGGTGCTGTGGGCCTGGAATCCGGGCGCGCAACGCACGCTGCCGCCGATGTCGCACGAGGACTTCGTCAAGGCGCTGGAAAAGTGGGCCGACGCCGGCATGCCCTGCCCGCAATAACTCTCAACAAGGAACAGCATGAACGCATTACTGGATAAAGTCATCACCGCCCACGGCGGCCTGCAACGCTGGAAAAGCTTCAGCAAACTGAGCGCGCACCTGAGCCAGGGCGGCATCCTGTGGCCGCTGAAGGGCCACGGCGGCAAGCTCGATGAGGTGGACGTCAGCATCGAACTGCATCGCCAGTGGACCTCGCACGCGCCATTCGGCGCGCCGGACCGCCGCACGTCGGTCACGCCGCAGCGCGCCATCATCGAAACCACGGACGGCACGGTGGTGGAGTCGCTGTCGTCGCCGCGCGACTCGTTCGCCGGCTTTGGCCTGGAGACGCAATGGAGCGAGCCGCAGCTGGCCTACTTCGTCGGCTACGCCATCTGGAATTATCTGACGCTGCCCTTCGCGTTTGCCGAAACCGGCTTCGAGATGGAGGAGCTGGCGCCGTGGCAGGAGAACGGCGAAACGCTGCGCCGCCTGAAGGTGCGCTATCCGGACAACATCGCCACCCACGGCCGCGAGCAGACCTTCTACTTCGCCGACGACGGCAAGCTGCGCCGCCATGACTACGACGTCGACATCAGCGGCGGCACGCCGGCGGTGCACTACTTCCACGACTACGGCACCTTCGACGGCATCATCATGCCGACCCGCCACCTGATCTACGTGCGCGACGCCGACCTGGGACATCAGCCGGAGCCGCTGGTGGTGTCGATCACCGTCAGCCAGATCAGATTCAGCTGACCATGCCATAGCCACGCTCTCCGCCAGGCTTGCCGATATAATCAGCGGCTTATCGGGAGCGTGTGTCCATGGAATATGAAAATTTTAACGATCTGCTGGCGTTCGTGACGGTGGCGCGCGAGGGCAGCTTCACCAGGGCGGCCAGGAAGATGGGCGTGTCGCAGTCGGCGCTGAGCCACACCATCCGCGGGCTGGAGACGCGCCTCGGCATCCGCCTGCTGACGCGCACCACCCGCAGCGTCAGCCCCACCGAGGCCGGCGAACGGCTGCTGCGCACTGCCGCGCCGCGCTTCGATGAAATCACCCAGGAACTGGCCTCGCTCAACGAGTTGCGCGACAAGCCGGCCGGCACCATCCGCATCACGGCCGCCGAGCACTCGGCCAACAATGTGCTGTGGCCCAAGCTGGCCGCCGTCATGCACGACTACCCGGACGTCAAGATCGACATCACCATCGACTACGGCATGACCGACATCGTCTCGCAGCGCTACGACGCCGGCGTGCGCGTGGGCAGCCAGGTGGAAAAGGACATGATCGCGGTGCGCATCGGCGCCGACTTCCGCATGGCGCTGGTGGCCACGCCCGAGTATTTCGCCCGCCGCGGCAAGCCGCGCACGCCGGACGACCTGCAGCAGCACAGCTGCATCAACCTGCGCCTGCCCACCCATGGCAACCTGCAGGTATGGGAGCTTGAGAAGAACGGCACGCCGCACAACGTGCGCGTCGACGGCCAATGGGTGTTCAACAACACCACCTCGCGTCTGCGCGCGGCGCTGGCCGGCTACGGTATCGCCTCCGTGCCGGAGGACATGGCCTGCGACCATGTCAAGGAAGGCACGCTGGTGCGCGTGCTGAAGGAATGGTGCCCGGTCCTGCCGGGCTACCACCTGTACTACCCCAGCCGCCGCCAGTCCTCCCCCGCCTTCCAGCTGGTGGTCGACGCGCTGCGGCTCTAACCGCCTTTACAGGTCCTCGTGGTGGCCGGAAGCGCCCTGCTTCCAGTACGCGGAAATGCGCGCCGCGTCGCGCGGGTGGCCCTTGTCGACGAAGACCGCGTCGCGCACCTGCGCCGCCAGCGCCGCTTCGCCGGCAAACCAGAAGAAGCCCTCGCCCGCCGGCAGTTGCAGGGCGCGGATCGCGGCCAGCAGCGCCTCCTGGCTGTCCAGCCGCTGCACTTGCACCTGCGCCTCGCCGCGGAACGGCAACGCGGACGCGCTATCCGCCGCCACCAGCACCTGTACCCGCGCCTCGCGCGGCAGTTCTTCCAGGCGGCGGCGGATGGCCGGCAGCGCCGAGGCGTCGCCCGCCAGCACGTGCCAGTCATAGTCCATCGGGATGATCATCGAGCCGCGCGGGCCGGCGATGACCGCCGTCTGCCCCACGGCCGCCTGGCGCGCCCAGTCCGAGGCGGCGCCGCTGGCGTGCAGCGCGAATTCGATGGTCAATTCGCCGGCCACGTTGTCGTAGCTGCGCGGCGTGAAGTCGCGCCGCACCTCGTCGCCCAGCATGAATTTCACGTGGTCGTCGTAGGAGGACGAGACGAAATCGTGTAAGGTCTCGCCTTTGAATGTTACGCTGACGTAGTCCGGCGCCAGATGCTCGACCTTGGCCACTTGCAGCTCGCGCCGTTTGATCTCGTGCCGGACGCGCTGAATTCGATTGCTCATCACCTGCCCCTTAGTTGATAATGTCACCCATTATGACCAAACCAGTTAATAAAGTCAACCAATCGGAACAGGTGTTCGACGCCATCCACTCGATCATGCATGTGTTCCGCGCGCGCCAGCTGCGCGGCCTGCGCGACCATCCGCATGAACTGACGCACATGGAATACAAGGCACTGGGCTTCTTTGCGCGCCACCCCGGCGCCACCCAGGGCGACCTGGTGGCGCACTCCGGCCGCGACAAGGCGCAACTGGCGCGCCTGTTGAAAAGCCTGCGCGACAAGCAGTTGCTGGACGCCGCCGCCGATGACGCCGACCGCCGCATCACCCACCTCACACTCAGCGCGCAGGGCCAGAAAATCTTCCACAGCCTGAATGAACTGGGCCAGCAGGCCGCCGCCGCCGCGGTGACCGGCATGAGCGCCGACCAGTTGACGCAATTGCAAGCGTTATTACAGCAGATCCGTGACAACCTCGAAGCCGGCGGCCAGGTCTGAAACGGTCCTGTCGGCCTACTCTTACACAAACACAAGAGACGCACCGATGTGGGGCATGGAGGGCGGCGTTGATAATCAACCCATCCTACTCACCTCGGAACGCTCATGTTACAGCTTGCCTATGCCGTCGCCGCTCCCGCCGCAGTCAACAGCGCGTCGGCGATCTACCGTTCACTCAATGCCGGCCCGCCGGATGACGCGACGCTGGACAGCGCACGCACCTTTCTGGGGCAGCGGCTGCAGGCCGCGCGCCAACTGCACCACGATCTGCCAGACGACCCGCAGCAGCTGGCGTCCTGGATGTCCAGCCGCGCCTTCACGGTCGGCAGCGAATACCAGGCTTACCTGCAAAGCCGCCGCGAAGGCGCGCCGCGCCGCTACTTCAGCAACCAGTCGCACGCTCTGCACTTCCTCAAGCACGTGGCCCCCACCAAACTGGTGGACGGCGCCTGGCTGTATGGCCTGCTGGCGCGCTGGGACGATCCCGACTTCCGTCCGCTGATCCAGACCTACCTGGAGGAGCTGGGCGACGGCGTGCCGGAAAAAAATCACGTCCTGCTGTATAAAAAGCTGCTGGCCACGCACGATTGCGAAGACTGGCAGCACCTCCCGGACACCTATTTCGAGCAAGGCGCCATCCAGTTGGCGCTGGCCTATGACGCCGAACGCTTCCTGCCCGAGATCATCGGCTACAACCTCGGTTACGAGCAGTTGCCGCTGCACCTGCTCATCACCGCCTACGAGCTGAATGAGCTGGGCATCGATCCCTACTACTTCACGCTGCACATCACGGTGGACAACGGCAGCACCGGCCACGCGCACAAGGCGGTGCAGGCGCTGTTACAGCTGCTGCCGCGCTTTGGCGACACCGCCAGCGTGTGGCAGCGCATCCAGGACGGCTACCGCCTCAATGATCTTGGCGCCTGCACCACCTCGGTCATCGCCGGTTTCGACCTGAACGAGGAACTGGTGGAGATCATGGCGGCCAAGGCCCACACCGGAGCCAATATGCATTCCGACTACTGCCGCCTGGCCGGCCGCGGCATCAACGAGTGGCTCAGCGATCCGCAGCAGATCCCGGAGATGCTGGCGGAACTGGAGAACGCCGGCTGGATACAGCGCGGCCAGCCGCCGGAGAACAGCCGCTTCTGGCGCCTGATCCAGAGCGAGCGCGCCGAGATGTTCGGCGTCTTCAGCGCCTACGAGCAGCAGGTCCTGCGCGACTGGATCGTGACGCCGAAACGCGTGCCGAGCTTCCGCGCCCGCCAGCGCTCGCTGGATTCGCTGGGCCTCAACCACACGCCGCGCCAGGGACCGCCGCGCGGCATCGTGCGTCACCACGCCGGCGATGACGACAGCAGCCCGCTGCGCCGGCTGGAGCAACAGGTGGCCACGCTGGGCAGCAAGCAGGCCGCCGTGCAGCTGCTGCAAACGCTGATGACGCCCGCCCAGCATCATCGCCCGCTCGGCCTGATGGCCACCCGCATGTACCGACAACTGACAGCATGAACATGAACCACAACGGCAGCCTGATGATCATCGGCGGTAACGAAGACCGCACCAACAACAAGGACGTGCTGCAGCAGTTCCTGACGCTGGCCGGCGGACCGCAGCAGCCCATCATGGTGATCACCGCCGCCAGCACCGTGCCGGACAAGGTCTGGGAGATGTACGAAACCGCCTTCGGCGAACTTGGCGCCACGCAGGTGACGCACGTGCGCATCGGCAGCCGCGCCGAGGCCGAGGACGACATGCTGGCGCACCGCATGGCGCAGGCGCGCGGCATCTTCATGACTGGCGGCGACCAGAAACGGCTGGTGGCCTTCATCGGCGGCACCCAGCTGGAGCGTGCGATGCGCCGCGCCTACATCGATAACGGCGCCTGCATCGCCGGCACCAGCGCCGGCGCCTCCGGCATGTGCACCCACATGCTGGCCGAGGGCAAGGCCGAACTGGCGCCGGAAAAAGGCGCGGCGCGGCTGGGCGCGGGGCTGGGCTTTGTCAGCCGCGTCATCATCGACCAGCACTTCTCGCAACGCCACCGCATCAACCGCCTGCTCAGCGCCATCGCCCAGAGCCCCTTCTTGCTGGGCGCCGGCATCGACGAGGACACGGCGCTGATCGTGCAGGGCGATGGCATCGCGGTGGTGGGCGAAGGCACCATCACCGTGGCCGACTGCCGCCACGCGGTGACCAATATCGCCGAAGTGGCGCCCGGCGCCGTGCCGCAGATGCTGGACGTGCGCCTGCACCTGCTGCCCGCCGGCGCCAGTTTTGCCAGCCCGGCCGACGCCGGCCCGCTGGCCGATTTCATCCAATATTTAACCGACAGGACTTTAGAGCAATGATCATCGTTAAACAACATGTGCTGCGTGGCCCCAATCTGTATTCCAGCCAGCCATGCCTGCTGAGCGTCATCGACCTGCAGGAGCTGCGTGACCACACCACCACCGGCATCGACGGCTTCAACACCCAGTTGCTGGCGTTGCTGCCATCGCTGTACGACCACCGCTGCTCGGTGGGCCAGTATGGCGGCTTTGTGCAGGCGCTGAACAACGGCGCCAACCTGGCGCACGTGGTGGAGCACGTGACCATCGCGCTGCAATGCCTGGCCGGCACGCCGACCTACCTGGGCCGCACCCACGAGGTGCAGGGCGCGCCGGGCCAGTACCGCGTGGTGTGCTCGTACGAGTCGGAGCACGTGGCGATCGACGCCTGCGACCTGGCGCTGTCGCTGGTGCGCGGCCTGGCCACCGGCGCCGACGGGCTGGCGCAGCAACTGGAGGCCGGCGTGGCGGCGCTGAAGGACACCGCCGAACGCCATGCCATCGGCACCAGCACCGGCGCCATCCTGCGCGCGGCGGTCCGCCAGGGCATCCCCTACCAGCGCCTGACCGAGGACGCCAATATGTTCCTGCTCGGCTGGGGCGCGCAGCAAAAGCGCCTGCAGGCGACGATTACCGGCGATACCGGCCACATCGCGGTCGGCATCGCCTCGGACAAGCAGCTGACCAAGGCGCTGCTGGAGGAAGCCGGCGTGCCGGTGCCGGAAGGCGTCAGCGTGCGCACGCTGGAACAGGCGCTGCGCGCCGCCCGCGAGCTGGAAGGCCTGGTCACCGTCAAGCCGCTGGACGGCAATCACGGGCGCGGCGTCTCGACCCGCTGCGGCACGCCGGACGAGGTCAAGCTGGCTTTTGAACGCGCGCGCGAGCATGGCCGCACCATCATCGTCGAGCGCTACATTCCCGGCGACGACTACCGCATCCTGGTGGCCGGCGAGCGGGTGGTGGCGGCCGCGCTGCGCCGTCCCGCCGCCGTAACGGGCGACGGCGTATCCACCGTCCGCCAACTGGTGGAACTGGAAAACCGCAATCCGGCACGCGGCGAAGGCCACACCAACATCCTGACCCGCATCCCGCTGGACGGCCACGCCGAAACCACGCTGGCCAGCCAGGGGCTGGACTTCGACAGCGTGCCGGAGACCGGGCGCCGGGTGCTCATGCGCGGCAACGCCAACCTGTCCAGCGGCGGCACGGCGGAGGACGTGACCGACCGCCTGCCGCCCGAGACGCTGGCGATGTGCGTGCGCGCGGCGCGCAAGATCGGCCTGGACGTGGCGGGCATTGACCTGGTCTGCGAGGACATTTCGCGTCCGCTAAATGGCCGCAATGGCGCGGTCATTGAAATCAACGCGGCGCCGGGCATCCGCATGCACGAATACCCCAGCGCGGGGGTGCCGCGCGATGCCGGCGCCGCCATCGTGGAATCGATGTTCGGCCATCAGGATGGCCGCATCCCGGTCATCGCCGTCACCGGCACCAACGGCAAGACCACCACCACGCTGATGATCGAGCACGCGCTGCGGCAGGCCGGCATCGCCACCGGCTGCACCACCAGCGAGGGGGTGTTCATCAACGGCGCGGAGGTGCGGCGCGGCGACTGCAGCGGCTACTGGTCGGCGCGCACCGTGCTGTCGGCGCCGGAGGTGGAGTTCGCGGTGCTGGAGACGGCGCGCGGCGGCATCCTCAAGCGCGGCCTGGCGTTCGACCGCTGCGACGTGTCGGTGCTGCTCAACGTCAGCGAAGACCATCTGGGTCTGGATGGCGTGGAGACGCTGGACGATCTGGCGGCGGTCAAAGGCGTGGTGGTGCAAGCGGCCAGCGGCGCGGTGGTGCTGAACGCCGAGGATGAGCGCTGCCGCGCCATCGGTGCCGGCCTGGATGAAAAAGTCGAGCGGATCTACTTCAGTTGCGACGCGCGGCACCCGGCGCTATTGGCCCACCTGCAGGCCGGCGGCCGCGCGACCTGGCTGGAAGACGGCGCGCTAATGGCGTCGGACGGCCACGGCCAGCACCACGTGCTGCTGGCGGCGCGCGAGATGCCATCCACGCTGGGCGGCTGCGCGCAGCACAACATCGCCAACGGCCTGGCTGCCGCGGCGGCCCTGATGGCCAGCGATCTGGGCAACGGCGCCATTGCGGCGGGCTTGCGCAGCTTCGTGTCCGACGCGCGGCACAATCCGATGCGCGCCAACCTGTACGACGTCAACGGCGTGCAGGTGGTGGTGGACTTTGCGCACAATCCGGCCGCTTTCAGGGCGTTGGCCGCGACCGCGCGCGCCATGACGCAGGGCCGCACCGTGGCCGTGGTGACCTCGCCGGGCGACCGTCGCGAGCGTGACTTCCAGCAGATCGGCCAGATCTGCGGTGGAAGCTTCGATACAACGGTGTTCTATGAGTGGGAAAGCGAGCATCGCGGCCGCGCGGCAGGTGAGCGCGCCGCCATGATGCGGGCGGCGGCGCAGGCGGCGCGCGGGCAGTCGGCGGGCGTGATGTTGGAAAGCGATCCTTCGGAGGCGCTGCGCCTCGGCCTGTCGCAATGCCGGCCCGGCGATGTGCTGGTGTACGCATGCGGCTCGTCGGTGTCCGAACTGGTGGACGCGCTGCGTCCGGTCGATCCGGTCAGCGCGGCGCGCATCGACGCCACCCTGGCGTAGGCGGACAAGGCCAGCGCCCGGCGCCGCGTTGCGCAACTCGGCGCGCAACGCGGCCCGCCAGTCACGCGGCGGGCATGGCCTGCTGCGCCAGGCGCGCGGCAGCCGGCGCATCGATGGCGCGGATGGCATCGATCAGCGTCGATACCTCCGTGCCGCAGGCGAACACCATCACATCCCCCGGCTGGCAAGCCAGAAACGCCGCCTGCACCGCCGTCGCCGCACCATCGTACTGCCGCACCACCGCGCTCCCCGCCGCACGCGCGCCATCGGCAATCAGCCCTGCCGCCTCGCCATGCCCACGCCCGCGTGACGCCGACTCGTACACGAACAGCTCATCGAAATGCACGGCGCAGGTGGCGCCGGTACGCGTCAAATCCTCGTCGCGGCGGTCGCCGGGCGAGGTCACCACGGCCAGCACGCGGCCGGGCGCCTGGCCGGTGGCCTTGCTCTGCCCTTGCCCTTGCGCCAGCCCGCGCGCCAGCGTGGCCAGCGCCGCGTAGGCCGCCGGATTATGCGCATAATCGAGCACGATCTTCATCATGTCCAGTTCAAACACATTGGACCGCAGCGGATTGGTGGCCGCGTCCGACTCGAAGCTGGCCAGCCCGGCGCAAATCTGCGTCACGCTGAAGCCACTGGCCGCCAGCGCGGCCGTCGCCGCCAGGCTGTTGGCAATGTTGTAGCGCGCCAGACCGCCGCAGGTGGCGGGAATGTGCGCGGCCGGAATCACGCGCTGGCGCACCTGGCGCTGGCTCAGCATGATCACATCATGTTCCAGCCAGACCGCGTCGCCGCCCTGCGCCAGATGCGCCAGCAGCACCGCGTTATCCGGCTTCATGGAAAAGTACATGGCGCGCGCATCGGCGGACAGGCGGCCGCGCGCCGCCACGCAATGCGCATCGTCGGCGTTCAGCACCGCCACCTCGGCGGCGGCCACCACCAGCGACTTCACGCGCGCCAGCTGTTCCACCGTGTCCACGCCATCCAGCCCCAGATGATCATCCGAGACATTCAGCATCACGCCCACGCTGCAACGGTCATACGCCAGTCCGCGCTTCAGCAGGCCGCCGCGCGCCGTCTCCAGCACCGCGAATTCGGTCTGCGGCGACGCCAGCACCGCGCGATGCGACCAGTAACCGGTGCAATCGCCCTCGCCATACAGCTGCCCGGCCACCGTGATGCCCTGCGTGCTGGCGCAGCCGGTGCGCAAGCCCGCCAGCCGCACCGCGTGCGCGATCATCAGCGTGGTGGTGGTCTTGCCATTGGTGCCGGTGATGCCGATGACCGGAATCCGCCCCCTGGCCGCATCGGCATGCAAGGCACGCAGCAGGTCACGCTGGTCATGGCTGGGCGCCGGCGCGCCCAGCACCGCGTCCACCTTGGGCGCGCGCCGTCCCGGCAGCAGATCGACCTGCGCATGGTCCAGTCCCAGCGTGATGGCGGCGCGTTCGGCCACGCCGCGCACTGCCGCATCGGCATGCTGCGCCTCGCCGTTCAGCACCTGCACGCGCAGGCGCTCGCCCGGCTGCCGCTGCGGATCCTGGAAGTCCTCGGCCGGCACCTGCAGCTGCGCCTCGATCAGCAGGGAGCGCATCAGCTGGCGTTCGTGCAGCAAGGTGCCGGTCAGCAGCCGGTTATCGTCCCCGGCCTGCGCCAGATAGCGCCACTGCCGGTGGCCCCAGCCCAGCCGCAGCAAGCCGCCATGCTCGCTGATGCGCTGGACCGGAATGCCCAACGCATCCGCCTCGCGCGCCACCGCCTGCGCCGACCACGGCAGCTGCATGGAGGCCGACAGCGCCCGCAGCGATGCCACGGCCGTTGCCACATCCGGCGCTTCGCCACGGCCGGTAGCGGAAATCAGCTCGACAGCGGCCGCCAGCGCGGCCTGGCCGAGGTGCTCCAGCGTGTACTGCACCACCACGCGCCAGCGCGGCGGCCCGCCCTCCTCGCCATCGCCGGCCGGCTCCGAATGCATGAACTCCACCGCCTCGCCGCACGCCTGTTGCAGATAGCGGGCGGTGTAAGCCGCCTGCCGCCCCGCTTCCTCCAGCGGCGACTCGACCACCGCGACAATGCACGGCATGCGGCTGTACAGGTTGGCGCCGCGCAGCAGGCGCTGTTGCAGGATCCGCATGTTCACGCTTCCCTGCTGGCGACCAGCCACACGGCGGCAATGCGCTCGGCCTCGGCGTAGGCCGGCGTGTCCAGTTCCTCGCCAAACACGTCGGGATCAATTTCCTCGTAGGTCCAGCGCAGGCCCGCCTCGTCCAGCAGCGCCGTGGCGTGGCGCAGGAAAGCGTCGTCGCCGTCCCGCATCGCCACGCCGGTGTACAGCCACAAGGCGCCGCCGCGCGCCAGCCGGACGATCGCCGCCTGCACGATCTGCAACGACAGGCCGGCGCCCAGCTCGCCGCCGCCATGGCGGTAAGCGCGCTCGCTCTGATCCAGCAGGTACGGCGGATTGGCAACGATCAGGTCGAACACGCCGTCCACCTGGTTGAGCAGATTGCTGTGGCGCGCGCTCGCGTTGGCCACGCCGGCCAGGCGGATATTGATGTCGGCCAGCGCCAGCGCGCGGTCGTTGACATCCACCGCCAGCACCTCGGCTTCGGGAAAACGGCGCGCCAGCGCGATCGCGCCCACGCCGCTGCCGCTGCCGATATCGACGATGCGACGCAGCGGCGCCTGCGTCGGCAGCGGCGTCTGCTCCATCGCCCGCACGAAGCGGCAGGTGTCCGGGCCGAAGAACACCGCGTCGTCCTGCGTGGTCGGATAGGCCGAATGGAACAGCCACTCGCCCGCCAGCGTGGACACGCGCACGGCGCTGCGCAGCAGCCCGTCCCGCTCCTCAACGATGCTGGCGGCCCGCATGCAGGCCAGCAGGTCGGCGTCGATGGCGGCGGCGGTGAACGGCCGGTTCCAGCCGAAGATGTCGCGCAGGCTGGCGGTGGCGGGATCGGCCGGGCGGGCCAGCACGCGCGCCTGGGTGGCCGGCGTGACAATGGTGAACTGGTATTTACGCGCACGCAGCGCAGCGCCCAGCGCCAGCAGCGCCTGTTGTTGGACGGCGGTGAAAAACGGTGTGGTCACAAAAGCTCCTGTCAAACTTTGATACTGAGGCAGAAGCCCGCTGGCTTGGGTGCGCTGTCGCACATTGGGGCGCAAAAGCGGTTAAGCCCATCGATACGGTTGGTGGCCAAATGACAGCGCGGTCTTACGCCCGTGCAGGTGCGCCACCGATACGCAGTCAAACGGACGGCGCCTAAGATGGCTGCACACCTACTGAAGGAGATCCCCCATGTTCGCTCACAATAAGCGTCTGCAGTACACCGTACGGGTCAGCGAGACCAATCCCGGCCTGGCCAATCTGATGCTGGAACAATTCGGCGGCCCGCAAGGCGAGCTGGCGGCCGCGCTGCGCTACTTCACCCAAGCGCTGTCGGAAGACGATCCGGGCCGCAAGGATATGCTGTTCGACATTGCCACCGAAGAGCTCAGCCACCTGGAAATCATCGGTAACATCGTCGCCATGCTGAACAAGGGCGCCAAGGGCCGGCTGGCCGAGGGCATCGACAGCGAGGCCGAGATGTACCGCGCCATCAGCGGCGGCGGCAACGACAGCCACGTCACGCAATTGCTGTACGGCGGCGGCACGCCGCTGATCAATTCGGCCGGCGTGCCCTGGACCGCCGCCTACATCGACACCATCGGCGAGCCGACCGCCGACCTGCGCTCCAACATCGCCGCCGAGGCGCGCGCCAAGATCGTCTACGAACGGCTGATCAACCTGACCGACGATCCCGGCGTCAAGGACGCGCTGACCTTCCTGATGACGCGCGAGGTGGCGCACCAGAAGTCGTTCGAAAAGGCGCTGTACGCCATCCAGCCCAACTTCCCGCCGGGGAAACTGGCCGGGCGTCCCGAGTTCGCCAGCGTCTACTTCGACATGTCGCAGGGCGGGCCGGAACTGCAGGGCTCCTGGAACAGCGGCGACAAGTGGCAGAGCGTCAGCGACCGCGAGGACCAGTATGCGGTGGATGGCGGCGACGGCAGCGCCTCGGTCGGTCTGACGGCGGAAGAGGACACGGCACTGAACCAGATGGCGGCGCGCACGCTGTCCGATCCCGACGCCGAGCCCCTGACGGGCGCCGAACTCGGCGCCGGCACGGCTCCCATTTCCACGCAGATCTGACAACGACAAGGCGCCATCATGACTAGCACCGCCAACGAACATCTGGCCGACTGGCTGCGCGATGCCCACGCCATGGAACGGCAGGCCGAAACCATGCCGGAGTCCATGGCCTCGCGGCTGGAGCGCCACCCGGCGCTGCGCGCGCGCATCGTCGGGCATATCGAGGAAACGCGCTGGCAGCGACGAGGTGGTGAAGGGCGCCATGGCCGGCTAGGTGTTCGAGAACATGGAGATCGCCAGCTACACGGTGCTGATTGCCGCCGCCCAGGCGGCGGGCGACCCGACCACCGAGGAGGCCTGCCGCAAGATCATCGCGCAGGAACACGCAATGGCCGCGTGGATGCTGAAAAACCTGCCGGCCATCGCCTCGGCCTTCCTGGCCCGCTCGGCCACGCCGGGCGTGGAGGCCAAGGTGTAGCCGGCTACAGCGCCTTCAGTGTACGAATAAGATCGCTCAGGCGGTAAGGCTTGGCGATCAGTTCGAAGGCGCCGATATCCGGCATCTGGTCGCGCAGCGCGTTCTTGACGTAGCCCGATGCCAGCACGATCTTCAGCTCAGGGAATTCCTGCCGCGCGATCTTGCCCAGTTCCACGCCGCTCATGCCGGGCATGACCACATCGCTGAACAGGATGCCGATGCCGGGATGGAGCCGCAGCGTTTCCAGCGCCTGCGCGCCGTTATCGGCGGACAGCACCTCGTAGCCCAGATGGGTGAACAGGTTGATGGCCGTCTCCAGCACCTCCGGCTGATCGTCCACCAGCAGCACTTTCTCGGCCTGGCCCTTGGCCTCCTCCATCGCCCCGTGCTGGCGCACGGCCGGGAAGTACATCGACACCGTGGTGCCCGCGCCCAGCTGCGACGCCAGCGTCAGCGCGCCCTGGCATTGCTGCATCAGCCCATACACCTGGCTCAGTCCCAGGCCGGTGCCCTTGCCCACTTCCTTGGTGGTGAAGAAGGGTTCGATCGCGCGCGCCATGGTTTCCGGCGTCATGCCGGCGCCATGGTCGCGCACCTCCACCCGCACGTACTGGCCGGCGGGCAGCCGCTCGACCTGCGCCTCGCCCAGCGTGACGGCCGAGACGTCCAGCAGCACTTCGCCATGGCCGTCCATCGCGTCGCGCGCGTTGACCACCAGGTTGAGCAGCGCCGACTCGAACTGCGTGGGATCGAGCATGGCTTGCGGCAGGTTCTCGTCCAGCCGCAGATGCAGGCGCATGTCGTCGTTGAGGGCGCGCCGCAGCACCGCGTCGAACGAGCGCACCACGCGCGCCACGTCGTGCGCCTCCTGGCGCAAGGGCTGCTGACGGGCGAAGGCCAGCAACTGCTGCGTCAGCGAGGCGCCGCGCTGGGCCGCGCGCGACATGGTGTCCACCGCCTTGGCATGCATGGCCGGATCGCGCGACATGCGCAGCAGTTCCAGCCCGTTGACGATCACGTTCAGCAGGTTGTTGAAATCGTGCGCGATGCCGCCGGTGAGTTTGCCGATGGCTTCCAGCTTCTGCGACTGGAACAGCGCCTCGCGCGCGCGCTCCAGTTCCTCGGCCGCCACGCGGCGCTCGGTGATGTCGCGCGTGATCTTGGCAAAGCCGAGCAGTTCGCCGTTCGGGTCGACGATGGGGTCGAGCACCACGCTGGCCCAGAAACGGCTGCCGTCCTTGCGCACGCGCCAGCCCTCGTCCTCGAACTTGCCGGTGGTGCGCGCCACCTGCAGCGCATGGGCCGGGCGGTTGGCGGCGCGGTCCTCGTCGGTATAAAACATGGAGAAGTGGCGGCCGATGATTTCTTCCGGCGGATACCCCTTGAAGCGCTGGGCGCCGGCGTTCCACGTCACCACCACGCCTTCCGGCGACAGCATGTAGATCGCGTAATCGGTCACGCCCATGATGAACTGGCGGAACCGTTCGGCTTCGATGGCGCCGACATTGGGCTGGGCACTCTGCATGGCTTCCTCTAATAGCTCTTTGGCCCAATTTTACTTGAGGGGCAAGAAAACCCGCACACAATCGTACGTCCTGGACAAATTAACGGGGCTGGCATACAGCTTGCATGCCCAAGTGGCATCTCAATACCCTGATTGATGCCGATGACTGCCATCCGTTTGCTGTGTGCCCTGCTGCTGGCAGGCGCTTCCTCCACCGTCCCGGCCGCGCCGCCCCGGCCAGTCAAGGTGATGATCATCAGCATGTTCGACCAGGAGGCGGCGCCCTGGAACGACAAACTGGAACTCCAGCAGTCCATTCCGGTGCCTGGCCTGTCGCCGCGCTACCCGGTGGTGCGCTGTAACAGCGAGGATGTCTGCCAGCTGACCACCGACATGGGCAAGGCCAATGCCGCCGCGTCGGTGGCGGCGCTGGTCCACAGTGGCCTGTTCGACCTGCGCGCCGCCTACTTTCTGGTGGCCGGCATCGGCGGCATCGACCCGGCGCAAGGCACCACCGGCACCGCCGCCTGGTCGCGCTACCTGGTGGACGCCGACCTGGCCTGGGAGCTGGACGCGCGCGAACGCGGCGAAGGCTGGAGCACCGGCTACCTCGGCATCAACACGAAGACCCCCACCGACGTGCCGCCGCTGCACTACGGCTCCGAGATGTACCAGCTGGACGAAGCGCTGCTGCAGCGCGCCCTGTCCCTGTCGCGCGACGTGCAGCTGTCCGACTCGGACCAGGCCCGCGCGTACCGGGCCCGCTATGGCGCGGCGCCGGCCAGCGCGCCGCCCCGGGTCACGCAGTGCGACACCATGACCGGCAACACCTGGTATCACGGCACGCTGCTGGGCCAGCGGGCGCGCGACTGGTTCCGCATGCTGACGGCCGGCCAGGGCACCTACTGCATCGTGGCGCAGGAGGACAACGCCACCTACACGGCGCTGAAGCGTGGCGCCGAGGCGGGTTTGCTGGACCTGCGGCGGGTGGCGGTGCTGCGCACGGCGTCCAATTTCGACCGCCAGCCGCCGGGCATGACGGCGCTGGAGTCGATGCACGCGCAATCAGGCGGTTATCCGCCGGCCTTGCGCAATCTGTACCTGGCGGGGAGTCCGCTGGTAAGGGACATTGTCGCCCACTGGCAGGACGACGCGGCGCCCACCGCCGCCGCGCCGCAGCCCGCGCCGGCACAGACCCCGGCCTATGCGCCGCGCGTCATGATCGTCAATATGTTCGGCGCCGAAGCCGAGCCTTTCATCAAGGGCCTGGCGCTGAGCGCGAAGCACAGGGTGCCCGGACTGTCGGCGCGCTATCCGGAGGTGCTGTGCAACCAGGACCACGTCTGCCAGCTGACCACCGACATGGGCTACAGCAACGCCGCCGCCAGCATGACCGCCCTGCTCTACGCCAGCGGCATGGACCTGCGCGACACCTACTTCATCATCGCCGGCATTGCCGGCATCAATCCCCGCCATGGCACGGTTGCCACGGCGGCGTGGGCCGATTATGCGGTGGACTTTTCGCTGTCGCACGAGATTGATGCGCGCGAGATGCCGGCGGACTGGCCTTATGGTTACTTCGGCATCCACACCAGCGCGCCGGGCGTCATGCCGCGCTTCGACTACCGCACCGAGGTGTTCCAGCTGAATACCGCGCTGGTGGACCGCGCTTACCAGCTGTCGCGCGGCGTGGCCTTGAGCGATTCGGCCGGCGCGCGCGCCTATCGCGCCGGCTTTGCCAGCGCGCCGGCCAACCAGCCGCCGGTGGTGACGCGTTGCGACACGGTGTCCGGCGACACCTGGTACGCTGGCGACACGCTGGGCCGCCGCGCGCAGGAATGGTCCGCCCTGCTCACCGGCGGCAAGGCGCGCTACTGCACCTCGCAGCAGGAAGACAACGCCACGCTGGAGGTGCTGCGGCGCGGCCAGGTCGCCGGCAAGGTGGATTTCGGCCGGGTGCTGATCCTGCGTTCGGCGTCGGACGTGGACCGGCCGCATCCCGGCCAGTCCAACCGCGATGTGCTGGTGAATTACGCGCAGCAGGATGGTTTTGGGCCATCGACCGCCAATCTGCTGCTGGCCGCCCGGCCCGTGATAGAGGCGATTTCCGGCAACTGGGCGCACTGGCGGCAAGGCGTTCCGGCGCAGTGATTTTGCCCTCGGTTTGATCAAGCGCATGCCGCCGCGGGCCACGCTGGCTACACTGGCCGGATTGACATTGCCGGCTGGCCGTCATGCGCGTCTGCATTACCATCGATACGGAGTTCAGCATCGCCGGGGCGTTTGCCGACCCGGCGCGCTTGCCCGTGGGCGCGCCGATGGTGCTGTGCGAGGCGGATGGGCGCTCGCAGGGGCTGGGGTTTCTGCTGGACTGCTTCCAGCGACACGGCATTCAGGCGACGTTCTTTGTCGAGACGGCGCAGCGGCACTATTTTGGCGATGAGCCGATGCGCGGTTTGGCGCGGCGCATCGCCGCCGCCGGGCACGAGGCGCAGCTGCATGTGCATCCCTGTTGGGCTGTGTTCCAGCACCCGGACTGGGCGCAACGCGTGCGGCGCCAGCCGCGCCAGGATGATCTGGCCGGGCGGGATGTGGCGTCCACGCTGGCTTTACTCAGGCATGGGCTGGCGACGTTCGCGGCGTGGGGTTTGCCGGCGCCGCAGGTCTTCCGCGCCGGCAATCTGCAGTATGACGATCATCTGTTTGGCGCCGTGGCGGCGGCGGGAATGCCGTACAGCTCCAGCGTCGGGCTGGGTGTCTACAACGGCGGGCAGGCGTCGTACCAGTTGTACGCTGGACGGCATCGGCGGCATGGCGTGCTGGAATGCCCGGTACTGACGTATTGTGATCGGGGCCGGCACCTGAAGTCGGCGGCGGTGTCCAGCACCAGCTTTGCAGAAATGCGCGCCTTGCTGGAGCAGGCGTATGCGGCTGGCCTGGAGCTTGTCGTGATATTGACCCATCCTTTTGAGTACGTGCACAGCGATGGCCCGGCATTTCGCCGGCTGCGTCGGCATGCGCTCAACCAGTCGCGCATGGAGCGGCTGTGTGCATACATCGCCGCGCACCCGCAACGGTTCACGGCGAGCGGCATGGCGCTGGCGGCCAGCCAGCCGATGACGGCGACGACGGCGTGCAATCCGCTGTTGCGCGGCCGGACCTGGCGCACCGTCGGCCGGCTCGCCGCCCAATCCGCCTACGACCGCTACGGCCGATGGGCGCTGGCCCGCATCGCCGCGAGGTCCGCATGAACACCCGCCACGGCACATGGCGCGGTGGGCTGCGGGCCTGCTTGGCGCGGCTGGCCCTGCGTGGCGGGCTGCTGGCGGCGTTTCGCCTTCGGCATCCCGAGCAGGTGCGGCGCGTGGTGTTTGTCTGCCTGGGGAATATTTGCCGCAGCGCGTATGCGCAGCGCGTTGCCGGGCGCCTTGGCATGCAGGCCGCCTCCGTGGGCCTGTCCACCTGCACCGGCGCGCCCTCCCCGCCGTCCGCCCTGCGCGCCGCCGAGCGCTGCGGCGAAGACCTGCGCGCGCACCGCGCCACCGACCTGCGCGACTTCGAGGTGCTACCGGGCGACCTGCTGCTTGCCATGGAAGTCCGTCACGCGCGCGCGCTGCAACGCCGGCTGGCCGGCCGCGACGACATTCAGATCGCCCTGCTCGGCCTCTGGTGCGCGCCGCCCATGCCGCACCTGCACGACCCCTACACGCTGAGCGACGCCTACTTCGACCAATGCTTCGAGCGGCTGCGGCAAGCGGTGCACCAGCTGCACCGTACCTTGTCGCGGGGCGCGGCATGAACCCCGCGTTTTCCACCTACCTCGACCTGGTCCGCATCGCCAGCGCGCTGCTGGTGGTGCTGTACCACTCCAACATCCGCCTGCTGATCGCGGACAAGCTGCCGCTCAGCACCCACGGCCACGCGGCGGTCATCGTGTTCTTCGTGCTGTCGGGCTACGTGATTGCCCACATCACCAGCACGCGCGAAACCACGCCGCTGGAATACTGGTCCAGCCGACTGGCGCGCTTCTACTCGCTGGCGCTGCCGACCGTGCTGCTGACGCCATTGCTGGACCAACTGGGCGAAGCCATGGTCCCGCAATTCTACGGCGACCGCACCACACACGATCTGTCCTGGCTACGCATCCTCACCAGCCTGGCATTCATCAACGAGAGCTGGACGCTCTCCATCATGTCCTTCTCCAACGTACCGTATTGGTCGCTGTGCTACGAATTCTGGTACTACGCGCTGTTTGCGGCACTGACCTTCACGCGCGGCCGCCGGCGCGTGGTGTGGTGCGGCATGGCGATGCTGCTGGCCGGCCCCAAAATCCTGCTACTGGCGCCGGTGTGGGCGACCGGCGTGGCGCTGCACCGCTGGACGGCCCCGCAGCGCATCGGCCGCGCTGCCGGCGCCGTGCTGCTGGCCTGCTCCTGCCTGGCCTACGGCCTGTTCCACCACTACCAGCTGACCGAAGCCGGCAGCACCTGGCTGCGCGACATCATCGGCGCGCACTGGCACCGCCAGCTGGCCTTTTCGCGCTACTTTGCGACCGACTACCTGCTGGCGATCATCGTCGCCATCCATTTCGCCGGCGTCCGCGCGCTGGCGCCGCCGCTGGACCAACTGGCGCCGCTGGCGCGGCCGCTGGCGGCATACACCTTCAGCACCTACCTGCTGCACCAGCCGCTGATGCAGTTTTATGCCGCCTTGTTCAACGGCGACCCGGCCGGGCCGTGGTTCTACATTGCCACCATGCTGGCGGTGTTTGTCAGCATCTTCGCCATCGGCAGCGTCACCGAGCGGCAGCGGCATCACTGGCGGCGCTGGATACATGGCCTGCTCGCGCCGACGCCGCCGCAGCCATTGCCGGCGGTGGTGCTGGGCATCGACACGCCCATCGGGCTGGCCATCATCCGCGATCTAGGCCGGCATGGCGTCAAGGTGTACGGTATCGCCGGCGATGCGCAATCGCTGGGACTGGGCTCGCGCTACCTGTATCGCGGCATGCTGCGCGCGGACGACGTGGTGGCCCAACTGCGCCGGCTGGGCGAAGAAAACGGCCCGGCCGCGCTATTCGCCGTTTCGGAAACGGACATCCTGATGCTCAACGCCGCGCGTCACGCGCTGCCCGGCTACCGCATGATGTTTGCCGATGCCGCGCGCATGGAGCGTGTGCTGCACAAGGAACGAACCTACGCGGCGGCGGCCGATGTCGGCATCTTCGTCCCGCGCACCAGGCACCCGGCGTCGGTGGCGGACGCCCGAACGGTTGCGCGGACGGCCCGCTATCCGGTGGTGCTGAAATGGGCCGATCCGAATACCATCGCCCCCCTGCTGCGCCAGGCCGGCATGACGCTGGAAAAGATGCGGCGCTGCGATGACGCCGACGCCTTGCTGGCCAGCCTGCGCCGCTACCAATCGCTACGGCGCCACCCGATGGTGCAGGAATATTGCGACGGCTACGGCCTGGGCCAGTTCGTCCTGATGAAGGATGGCGAAGCGCTGTACCAGTTCCAGCACCGCCGCCTGCACGAGTGGCCACCCGAGGGCGGCACATCCACGCTGTGCGTATCGACGCCGGTATCGCAGCCGCTGATGCGGCAATCGATCGCCCTGCTACGGGCACTGGACTGGGAAGGCGTGGCGATGGTCGAATACCGCTACGACCCGGCCACCGGGCGGGCCGCCTTGATGGAGGTGAACGGCCGCTTCTGGGGCAGCCTGCCGCTGGCCTGCCAGGCCGGCGCCAGCTTCCCCTGGTACTGCTACCAGGCGCTGGGGCTGCAGCGGCAGATCGCCGTGCAGCCCTACCGCACCGGCCTGCGCTGCAGATTCATGACAGCGGACACGCGCCGCCTGCTATGGCTGCTGGCGCGCGGGCCGCTGGCCGGCCGTGCGCGCGCCCTCGCAGGCTACCTGGCGGAATGCCTGCGGCCCGGCGCCCGCTACTTCGTTCACGACTGGCGCGATCCGCTGCCACTGTGGCGCGACCTGCGCCACAGCGTCTCGCGCAGGCTGCGCCAACCGCGCTATTGGAACAAAGCGAAGTGAGTTATTTGCCGATCACCTTGACCAGCCCCGCCGCCGACTTGACCAGCGCCGCGTCGCCGCCGCTGGCACTGAGCTTGCCGGCCGCGTCTTCCCACTTCAGCTGCGTCACGGTCGACTTGCCCTTCTCGTAGTCGTAGCTCACGCCATCGTCGTCGTACAGGCGGAACTCGCCGTTCCTGCCCGGGTAGACGTGGATCGCTGCGATGGCCTGCCGGGTCGCGGTGGATTGCACCTCCGCGCCCATCGGCAGCACCGACCCCGCCTTCACGAACACCGGAATCTGATCGATCGGCGCCGCCACCTTGACCCAGCGGCCACCGGCCAGTTTCTCGTTGGTCCAGAAGTTGTACCAGTCCGCGCCGGCCGGCAGGTACACGTCCTTCTCGGTCTGCCCCTGCTCTGTCACCGGCGCCACCAGGAAGGCCGGGCCAAACATGTACTGGGTGCCGATGTTGGCCACGTTCGGGTCGCTGGCAAAGTCCATCCACAGCGGCCGCATGAACGGCGCGCCGGTATCGTGCGTGAACTTGGCCTGCGAGTACATGTAGGGGATCAGCTGATAGCGCAGCTTGTCGAAGCGCGCCATCACCGCCTCCGCCTGTTTGCCGAAGGACCAGATCTCGGCCTCCTTGCGGTCGCCGTGCAGGCGCAGCGTCGGCAGGAAGGTCCCGTACTGGAACCAGCGCGTCATCAGCTCCGGATAGTCATGGTTGTTGCCCACCACGTTGCGCGCATCGGACGGATCGAGCAGCGGCGGCTTGACCGCGCTGCTGTTCGGCGCCAGCTTC
Source organism: Duganella sp. 1224 (assembly GCF_013408245.1). GTDB lineage: Bacteria > Pseudomonadota > Gammaproteobacteria > Burkholderiales > Burkholderiaceae_D > Rugamonas. The sequence continues at coordinate 693,575 of NZ_JACBYS010000001.1, read as the reverse complement.
TGCCAGCCGCCGATGTCGTTGCCCCAGTAGGCGATGCCGGAGGCCGTCATGTTCAGGCCAGTCGGCACCTGGCGCGCCAGCGCCTCCCAGGTCGGCTGAATGTCCGAGGACCAGAACAGGGCGCCGGTGCGCTGCGCGCCCAGGTAGGCGGCGCGCGACAGGATCAGCACCCGCTTGTTCGGCTTCCACGCGCGCAGGTTGTCGGCCACGCCCTCGACGTGCAGCAGCGGGAACAGGTTGTGATAGCGGTCGCCGGAACCGATCGAATAGAAGAAGCCATCCGGCACCAGATCCGGCTCGGTTTCGTCCAGCCACGGATAATCGAAGCCCTGCGACAGGATATTGTCGCGCGCCTTCTCCCAGAACCACTTGCGGGCGGCCGGATTGGTCGGGTCGATCAGGCCGCCGGTGCGGTCGGAGCGGAACGGCAGGCCATCGACCGTCTTGCCGTCCTTGTCCTTCAGCAGATAGCCCTTGCTGTCCAGTTCATTGAAGTAGCGGCCGGCGGTTTCGTAGCGCGGCCAGATCGAGATGATGGATTCCATGCCCATCTCGTGCAGTTGCTTGTTCATGGCCTTGGGATCGGGGAACTGCGCCGGGTCGATGTCCATCTGGCCCATGCGGGTCCAGTAGAACCAGTCCACCACCATCACGTCCAGCGGATACTGTTTCTGGCGATAGGTGTTCGCCACGCGCAGCACCTCCTGCTGGCTGTCGTAGCGGGCTTTCGACTGGATCAGGCCAAACGCGGACTTGGGTGGAATCGGCGTCTTGCCGGTCACGCGCGCATAGCCGGAATAGATCTCCTCCGGCGTGGCGCCGGTGATGATGAAGAAGCTGACACGCTCGCCCACAGTCGACTGGAACGCGGTGCGGCCGTTGACGCCGGCCACAAAGCGGGTTGCCGACGGGTTGTCCCAGACGATGCCGTAGCCCTTGGACGACACCATGAACGGCACGCAGACCGATTCCCCGGCCGGCGCGTCGTACCAGTGCTTGCAGTCGAGGACGCGGCCGCGCAGGTCCAGTGGCCCGATCGACTCCTGGTTCTGACCCATGCCGTAGTAATGCTCGTCGCGCGCGACGGAGAACGAGGCGCCGACCTGGAAGGTCTTCTCGGTGTTGACGGTCTGCGGCGACATCTCCCAGCCGTTCATGCTGACGATCTGCTCGCCCCTGGCGTTCAGCACCTGCAGGCCGACCGGCGCCAGCGCCGGCGCGAAGTACTTCTGGCCCTGCGTCGGTACTGACGGCGGCGGCGCCGGGTTCACGCGCACCGTCATCGCCGGCGAGACAAACACGTCGCCGTCCTTGCCGCCGGTGTGGCGGAAAGCGCCGTTGTCGCTGTTTTTCGGCAGGATGCCATAGCCCGGCCCCTTCAGCACCTCCGCCTTGTCGACGGCGATGGTGACGTGTACCACGTTTGGGCCATAGGCCTCAATCGACACGAAGGCGCCCTCCCGGTCCAGGGTGGCGATGGGCGCGGCGAGCGCCGAAGCGGAAAAGGCAAAAATCGATGCGAGCGCGGTGAAGACCGGCGTGTGGGCGAGCTGTCTCATAATCCTCTCTTATTGTGGAGATGTGCCAGCATTGTGCTTCTTCAAATTCAGAATAGCAATTACGAAAATCACCAAAAGCCACTACGTTTCTGGCCAGCCGTGTGATGCAACGAACAGAGGTCCGCCCGCACACTGTCTACCATGGGGCGATCACCGCCACAACGCAGAACAGGAGCACGGTTTGAATATTCAACGTTATCTGGCCCCCTTTTCCAACGTCGACGGCGAACAGCTGCTGATCGCAGCCGGCGCCGCTGGCATCACCTTCCTCGCCATCTATGCCGTTCTGAGGCTGCTGCGCAGGCGCCTGTGCCGGCACGACGAAGCCGGACGGCCCGACCGCCCTGCCGTCCAACTGCTGAAGGAAACCCTCAACCGCACCAGCATGCTGGCCGTGCTGGTGGTGTCGCTGCTGGTCGGCCTGAAGATGCTGGAGCTGCCGCCGCTGTGGGAGGAGCGCCTCGGCCACCTGTGGTTCATCGTCCTCGGTTTCCAGCTGGTGCTGTACCTGGACCGTGCCGCCACGCTGGGCGCGCGCCGCTACTTCCGCAACCACGCGGAAAATCCCGACTCCCCCACCACTGTCGCCAACACGCTGATGGTGTGGGCATTGAAGACCACCGTGTGGGTGATCTTCATGCTGGCGGCGCTGTCCAACCTCGGCATCAATGTCTCGGCGCTGGTGGCCAGCCTGGGGATCGGCGGTATCGCGGTGGCGCTGGCGGTGCAGAATGTGCTGGGCGACCTGTTTGCGTCGCTGGCCATCGCCGTCGACAAGCCGTTCGAGGTGGGCGACTCGATCGCCATCACCAATGTTTCCGGCACCGTGGAGCACGTGGGCCTGAAGACCACCCGCATCCGCTCCGACAGCGGTGAGCAGATCATCATCGGCAACGCCGAGTTGCTGAAGAACGTGGTGCGCAACTACAAGCGCATGCAGAATCGCCGGGTGCAGTTCTCCCTGCGTATCAATCCGGCCACGCCGGCCGCGCTGGCGGCCAAGGTGCCCGATGCGCTGAAGGCGGTGGTGGAACGCCAGCCCGATGTCCGCGCCGACCGGGTGCACCTCAAGTCCGTCACCCAGGATGCGCTGGAATATGAGCTGGTGTTCTACGTGCTGAATTCGTCGTATCTCAACTTCATGAACGCGCAGCAGGCGGTGTTGCTGGGCGCGCTGGAGGTGTTCAGCGAGCTGGGGGTGGATGCCAACGCGCCAACCCGCCGCCTGCTGTTCGAACAGGGCGCCGAAGCGGCCAACGAGGCGGCGCAGCCGGAGCGCCGCCTGCAGGGCCGCCCGCATTAATCGGGCTTGAGCTTCGCGTCCTCGGCCTGGGCTTCCTGCATCGCTTCCGGTTCCAGTTCCTCGGCCGAGCGGTTGAGGTGCACGAAGACGCCCCATGCCGCCAGCAGCACGCCAACTCCGGCCACCAGCGCGGCGACGTACAGCAACTCGCTGGCGTCGTCGTGCACGGCGCGGAAGGTGGCGACCAATGCTTCAATCGCCAACGCCACGACCACCACCACAAAGAAGCGTGACAGGAAGCGGCGCACCCGGGTGGGCGCGCTGATGTCGGCGTCACGCACCACTTCTTCTTCGACGATGGTTTCGGCGATCTGCAACGCCACCACGGCGGCGGCCAGGATGCCGATCGCCTCGATGACCTCCTGCGCCGCGGCCAGGCCGCTGTCGGCGCCCGCCGCGTGCCAGCCGAGTTTTGCGCCAACCACAATCAGAAACAGCGCGCCCGCCGTGAACAGCGCGGCGATCATCGCATGCACCACGCCAAACGCCAGCATTAATTTTTTCATTGTTGATTCCCTCGCAGTTGTTTGCGGTGATTGTAGAGCGCACGCCCGCGGCCGATTGTGCGCTATCGAACATAGCCTACGGTCGTTCCGGCGCAAGCCGGGATGACGGGTCGCAAGCTAACTCGACCGCATAGTGTTGAATACTTGATTTGAATCAAGGAATTCTTGCTTTGCCGGATGGGAAAATGACCGCATGAATAGCGAAATGTATATCGACGCGGCGCTGCGCCAGGCCCGGCCCCGTTTAAGCACCCTGTTGAAGCTCATGTTCGGCGAAGCGCAGGCTGCCGGGCTCACGACCCAGTGGCTGGGCAGCGTCATCGCCTTGATGGCGCTGCTCGGCTTCCAGGAACGCACCGTGCGCACCGCCCTGTTCCGCCTGGCCGAAAGCAAACTGATCAAGATCGAACGCCACGGCCGCCGCAGCCTGTGCATGCTGACGCCGCCGACCGCCGAGGCCATCCTGGCCGCGCGCCAGCGTCTCAACATGCCGGCCGGCCGCGATTTCAGCGAGCACTGGACCATGCTGGTGCACACCGGCGGCATCAGCGCGCCGCGCCATGCCGCCGCGCGCAAGCAGTTGCTGGAGCTGGACTACTGCGCGCTGGCGCCCAACCTGCTGGCGCGGCCGGCGTCGTACGCGCGCGATACGCGGGACGGCGAGGACCATGGCCTGGCGTTGTTCGAGGTGAGCGGCAGCCAGCTGGCCGCCGCCGTGCGCCAGCCGCTGTTCGGCAAAATCGACTGGGATCTGCGCACGCCGCGCGAGCTGTACCAGCAGTTCCAGCAGCGCTTCGTGCCGCTGCGCGCCATGCTGGGCCAGCGCGGCGCCTTCACCGACCAGCAGGCGTACAGGATCCGCCTGCTGGTCAGCCACGGCTACCAGCACTGCCGCCGCAACGATCCCTTGCTGCCGCGCGAACTGCTGCCGGAAGACTGGCCGGCGATGGCGGCCTATCAGACCTACGTGGCGCTGTACGCGGGCTGCGCGGCGCAAGCGCGCCGCCACCTACTCAAGACCAGCGTATCACCGGCGCCCGACACGGCCGCCGAGGCGCCGCGTCCATCACTGCTTCATCACCGAAAAAGGAAACCGGAATGGCACAAGACTACTACGACGGCCCGACCCTGAGCGTCACCGTCAACCGCGAGGGTGCGCGCGTGCACCGCCTGATCGACGACACCACCTACCCGACGCGCGCCAAAAAGCTGAGCATCCGCCGCGACCCGATGGTGGAAGCGCTGTTCGGCGCCGCCGCCGAACACGCGTCGCAGGCCGCGCCCGCCCGCAAGATCAAGGCCGGGCACCGCTGACCAGCCACATCCACATGCTCAGCGTGAAGAACGACGATACCATGCAGATCAGCAGCGCGGTGGCGCTGCGGTCGGCTTCGCCGTAGGCCTGGGCCAGGATCGGATAGATGCTCAGCATGGGCATGGCCGCCATCAACAGCGCGGCGGCGCGCAGCTCGGTGCCCATCGCCGTCACGCCCAGCAGCGGCAGCAGCGACGACACCAGCAGCACCGCCAGCGGATGGCCGATCAGCTTGCAGGCCACCAGCGGCACCACGCGCTGCCAGCCGGCGCTCAGCGACAGTCCCACCAGCATGCCGCCGATGGCAAACAGCGACAGTCCGCCGCTGGCCTGCGCGAACAGCGTCACCGTGCGCACCACCGGCTGCGGCAGCGCGATCTGCGTCAGGCTGACGGCCAGCCCGGCGCTCACCGCCAGCACCAGCGGATTGCGCAGCAGCCGCCGCGCGGCCTGGCGCAGCACCTGGTGCCAGGCGCCGGCGCTGCCGTGCTTGCCATGTTCGGCCATCGCCAGCAGCAGCGGCAGCATCACCAGGTTCTCGACGATGACGTTGAGGCCGAGCGCCACGCCGGCCACCGGCGCCACCATCAGCATCAGGATCGGAAAACCGATGAAGCTGCTGTTGGAGCACGACACGCCCATCGCCACAAACGTGCTGCGCACCAGGCTCAGGCCGAACAGCCGGCGCCCGGCCAGGAACGCCAGCGCCAGCATCAGCAGCGAACCGAACAGGTAGGACAGCAGATAGCCGGGGTGCAGGATGTCGCGGATGTGGCGCTGGGCCAGCGCGTTGAAGATCAGCGCCGGCAGCGCCAGGTTGAACACGAACTTGCCGAACACCTGCATGTCGGCGCGGGCGAACAGGCCGCCGCGGGTGGCCAGGTAGCCGGCAAGCACAATCAGGTAAATCGGACAGGTGATGGCGAGGATTTCAAGCATAAGCCGCGTAGCATACCATCATCGCGGCGCGCGCCGGCTAGCCCTCCCAGTAGCCGCGGCGCATGGCGATCATCACCGCGTGGGTGCGGTCGCGCGCGTCCAGCTTTTGCAGGATGGTTTTCATGTGGGCCTTGATGGTGTCCTCGCTCAGCCCCAGCTGCTCGGCCGCGCGCTGGTTGGAATTGCCGTCGGCCACCACGCGCAGCACCTGCACCTCGCGCTTGCTCAGCGTGTCTTTCTGGAAGGTGTTGGCCAGGCTGCACGCCACCTGCGGCGACAATTGCTGGCGGCCGGCGCACACCGCCGCGATGTAGCTGACCAGGTCGGTGCGCACCATGTTCTTCAGGATGTAGCCGCTGGCGCCGGCTTTCAGGCCGCGCGCCACCTGCACCTCGCCGCCGTAGGTGGTCAGGATGATGACGCGGGCGCGCGGGTTGATGGCGCGGATGGCCAGCGTGGCCTCGATGCCGTTCAGGCCCGGCATCTGCAGGTCCATCAACGTGATGTCGGGCCGGTGGCGCTGGTATTGCGCCAGCGCCTCGTCGCCGTCGCCGGCCTCGGCCACCACGGCAAAGCGCGGGTCGGCCGACAGCACGGCGGCGATGCCGCTGCGCAGCAGCGGGTGGTCGTCGGCGATCATGACGCTGATCAGTTGATGTTCCATGATGACGCTCCCCAAGTCCCGCCAGACTAGCACCGGCGGCCGCCTCCGCCATCCCCCTATCGGGTATATGCCAGCGCGGCCGGCAACGCCAGCTGCCATTCGGTGCCGTCGGCGCCGCTGCGCAAGGCCAGCCGCGCCTTGATCCGGCCGGCGCGCTCGTGCATGCCGCGCATGCCCCAGTGGTTGGCGCGGCCGCCGTCGCGCACGATCTCCAGCGGGATGCCGGCGCCGTCGTCGCGCACCGTGCAGCGCAGCTCCCTGATTCCGTAATGCAACACCACGACGATGCTGCGGGCGCCGGCGTGGCGGTAGGCGTTGCCGATGGCCTCGCTGATGATGGCCAGCGCCTCCTCCTGCATGGTCGGGTCCAGCGGGCGCGCCGTGCCCTCGATCCGCAGTTGCACCGGCGGTCCGTCGTACGCCCGCAGCCGGGTGGCGGCGGCCAGCACCGCGTCGGCGAAACTGAGCTTGCCGGCATCCTCGCCGCGCAGGTCGCGGATGCGACCGCGCCCCTCGTCGACCACGTCGTCGGCCTGGCGCAGCGCGCTTTCCAGCGCCTGCCGCGTGCTGTCGTTGTCCGGCAGCCGCACCGCCGCCGCGTGCACGTGCAGGATCAGGCCCTGCACCGATTGCAGCAGCGTGTCATGCAGCTCGCGGGCGATGCGTTCGCGCTCGCCCACGCGCTCCTGCAGGCGGCCGGCCAGTTGCCGCCGCACCCGGCCGATATGCCAGCGGTAGGCCAGCCACGCCGCCGCCAGCAAGGCCGCCGCGCACAGCGCGCGGAACCACCAGGTTTCGGTGGGCGACGGCGCAATGCTGAAGCGCAGCACGCTGGCGCCGTCCGGCCAGTTGCCGAGGTAGTCGGACGCGGCCACCTCGAAGCGGTAGTCGCCGGCGCCCAGGTTGCTGAAATACGCGCTGCGCCGCCCGCCCACCTCTTGCCAGTCACCGTCGTCGAGGCGGTAGCGGAAACGCACCCGCTCCGGCATCGCCAGCGCCGGCACCGTGTAGTCGATCTGCAGCGACGCCGTGCCGGCGGCGAAGCGCGCCGGCACCACCGCCGCCACACCGGCGCCAGGCGCGCCGGCGGTCTTGATGATGACCGGCAGCGCCGGCGCCGCCGGCAGGCGCGCCGCCGGGTCCAGCAGGTACAGGCCGGCGCTGCGCACCACCCACAGGCGGCCGTCGGCCGCGCGCGCCAGTGACTGGGTCGACGGCCGGCGCGGCGCCAGTCCCTCCAGGCCGTCCAGCTGGTCCAGCCGCTCGTAGCGCACCGGATAGTCGGGCGCCTGCCGGAAGCGGGCGACCTCGGCGGCCGGAATGCGGAACAGGCCGGCCGTGGCGTTCAGCCACACCGCGCCGTCATCCTGCTCGACGATGCCGGAGGTGCCCTCGAACGCCTCGCCGCCAACGCCGCGCAGCGGCCGGAAGCGCTCGCCGGCCAGCAGCGCCACGCCGGTTTCGCCGCCAACCCACACGTGCGGGCCATGCAGGTGCAGCCCCAGCAGCAGCCCGAGCGCCAGCCCCTCGGCCGCGCCGTAGCGGCGCCACGTGGCGCCGTCGGCGTGCGTGGCGCTGCCATCCTCGTTGGTCAGCCACAGCCCGGCCGCGTCGGAGCGGGCCAGGCACAGCACGCCGGTCAGCGGGTGAATCTTGTGCCAGTCGTCCGGCGGCCGCAGGCGGTACATGCCATGCTGCCGCAGGCTGACCAGCAGGCTGCCGTCGCGGTCGGCCGCCAGCAGCGGCATCACCACGCCGGTCGCTTCCGGCGGCAGCGCGATGTCGCGCACCTGCCGGCCCTGGATGCGGCGCAAGGCGCGGTAGGTGGCGCCCCACAACACGCCGTCGGCGCCGCGGGTATAGCTGTACAACACGCTGGCCCAGCCCTGCTGGGTGGCCGGCCACAACGGCGTGATGCGGATCTGGCCGTCATCGCCGGCGCCGAGGTGCAGCCGGCCCAGCCACACGCCGCCACGCTCGTCGGCCAGCAGCGCGCCGCTGATGTCGGCCGCCGGGATCTCGATCCGCGTCACGCGCCGCCGGCTGAAGCGGTCGATGCCGCCGGACGTGGCGGCCCAGACATTGCCTTCCTGGTCCTCGAACAGGGCGGTGACATAGCGCCCGCTCAAGCCGTGGGCAATGGTGGTGTAGCCGCGCCCGTGGGCGCCGCGGTATTCCACGCCCTCCTGCAGGCCGATCCACAGGCCCTGGTGGCGGTCGAACAGCAGGCTGGACGGATCGCCCATGCGCTGCCACAGCTGCGCCAGCGCTGGCCGTGGCCGGCCGTCCAGGCGGTGGAAGCGCGCCTGCGCCGCGTTCCAGCTGACCACGCCGTCACCGCCGAGGTCGAACAGCACGCCGGCGCCGCTGTCGACCTCGGCGCGGGTGAAGCGGCTCGCCTTCTGCGGCAGGAAGTACACGCCGGCGTCGCCCTGGGCCCAGAGCACGCCGTGGCGGTCGCGCATCAGCGTCTTGTACAAGCCGGCGGGCAGGTCCCACGACGGCGCCGCCGCCTGCCAGCGCTCGCGGTCGAGGTAGTACATGCCCAGCGCGGTGGCCGCCCAGACGCGGCCGCCGCCATCGCGCTCGACGCCCCACACCGCCCGCTTCGGCAAGCCGTCCTGCTGGCCGTAGTTGCGGACGTGGCCATTGTGCAGGCGGCTGACGCCGCCACTGCGATAGCCGATCCACAGCGCGCCGTCGTCCCCGGCGCTGACCACGCTGACGTTGCGGCTCAGCAGCGGCCCGTTGGCCGGCGTGAACTGTTCGAACTGGACACCGTCAAACCGATACAGGCCGGTCGGGGACGCCAGCCACAGCCAGCCATCGGCGCCCTGCGCCATGGACAGCACCATGGCCGGCGCGCCGTCGCGGGCGGTCCAGCTGCTGTGGTGCAGATTGATCGCCGGCAGCGGCGCGGTTTGCGCGCGCGCGGCGCCGGCGCAGCAGCACAGCGCGCACCACAGCAATGCCAGGGCGCTAGCGGGCCATCGTATGGTCATGGAGGGAGCAACCAACAATCGGTAACGGTTAGTCGGATTTTGTTGCAGTGACGAATATTGTATAGAAATCACCCTATCGTGTGTATGTCCTTGCAAGCCGGCTGGCTATGCTGTTTCTTTCACCACAGGAGGAAATCATGACTATTACCAAGCTGCTCGGGATCTGTCTGCTGACGCTGGGCGTGGCCGTGGGCCAGGCGCGCGCCGAGGCGCCCAAGAGCCAGTTCGCCGAAGCCAATGGCGTGCGCCTGCATTATCTGACCGCCGGCAAGGGCGATCCGGTGATCCTGCTGCACGGCTACACCGAGTCCAGCCACATGTGGCTGCCGCTGATCGACCAGCTGTCGAAGAACCACCTGGTCATCGCGCCCGACCTGCGCGGCTTCGGCCAGTCCGGTCTGCCGCAGGGGCCGTACACCAAGTCGGTGATGGCGCAGGACGTGCACGCGCTGGTTACCAGCCTGGGCATCAAGTCGGCCAAGGTGGTCGGTCACGACATCGGCCTGATGGTGGCCTACGCCTACGCCGCGCAGTATCCGAAGGAGGTCAGCAAGATCGCGCTGATGGACGCCTTCCTGCCCGGCATCGGCAACTGGAAGGACGTGTGGCTGCTGCGCGACCTGTGGCACTTCCACTTCTACGGCGAGACGCCGCTGGCGCTGGTCAAGGGACGGGAGCGTATCTATTTCGAACACTTCTGGAACGATTTCGCGGCCGACAAGACCAAGTCGCTGAGCGAGGCTGACCGCAAGTTCTACACCGCCGAATATGCGCAGCCGGGGCACATGAAGGCCGGCTTCGAGGTGTTCCGCGCCTTCGAGCTGGACGCGGTGGAGTTCGCCGCCTACGCCAAGACGCCGCTGACCATGCCGATGCTGGTGCTGACCGGCGAGAAGGCGTCGGGCGAGTTCCTGATCCAGCAGGCCAGGCTGGTGGATAGCAATGTCGAAGGTGTGGTGATCAAGAACAGCGGCCACTGGCTGATGGAGGAAGCCACCGCGCAGGTGGTGCCCAAGCTGGTTGAGTTCCTGAAGTAGGCCGGAGGCTACAAACCTCAGGCGGGCAGTGCCGGGGCAGCCGGGACGCCCGGCGCTAGCTCTTGCAGGGCCAGCGCCAGTTCCTGCCGCAGTGCGGCCAGGTGCGGCGCCAGCGCGTCCAGTTCGGCGGCGTCGGCCAGCCGTTCGATGCGGGCGCAGCGCGCGTGCAGCGTGTCGGCGCCGAGATAGGCCACCGCGCCCATCAGGCGGTGCGCCGCCAGCGCCACGGTGGCGGCGTCGCCCTGGTCCAGGCCCTGCTGCGCCACATCCAGCAGGCGCGGCCCCTCGATCATGAAGGCGGCGCGCATGGCGCGATACAGCCTGTCGCCGCCGTCCGACAGCGGCATGCCCGCAGGCGCCGCCATACCCACAGGCGCCCCGGGCAGCACCGCGGACGGCGACACACGGGGCAGCGCGGCGGATGGGGACACGCCGGGCAGCGCCACTGTGCTGACGCCGAACATGGCGTCCAGCGCCGCCGGCGTTGGCGCGGCGGCGGGCGCGTGGCGCTGGCCCACCAGCGGCTTGCCTTGCGCCAGCAGCACCTCCACTTGGCGGGCAATTTCCGCGTGCAGCGCGTTCTCATCGATCGGCTTGGGCAGGAAGCCATCGGCGCCGGCCGCCAGGAAGCGCTGGCGGTCCTCCGGCGCGGCATTGGCGGTCAGCGCGATCACCGGCACGGCGGCATTGCGCACGCCGTCCAGCCCGGCGCGCAGGCGCTGCAGCGCGGCGTGGCCGTCCATGCGCGGCATGCGGTCGTCCATGATGACCAGGTCGTAATCGCGCGCGGCCAGCGCCGCCAGCGCCTCGATGCCATCCTCGACGATGGTGATGGCGTGGCCCATATAGCCCAGCAGCTCGCGCAGGATCAACTGGTTGATGCTGCCATCCTCGGCGCACAGCACCGCCAGGCTGGCCCGGTGCGGACGCAGCGGCTCGGCCGGCGGCGCCGCCACCGGCACGCCTGGCACCAGCGGCAGCGTCACGCGGAACTGGCTGCCTGCGCCCAGAACGCTGCTGACCTCGATGCGGCCGCCCATGGCGCCAACAATACTCTTGCAGATCGCCAGCCCCAGGCCGGCGCCGCCAAACTTGCGCGACGTGGCCGCGTCGGCCTGCTCGAATTTCTGGAACAGCCGACCCAGCGCTTCCGGCGCAATACCGATGCCGCTGTCGCGCACGGTCAGCAGCACGCCCTCCCCGTCCCGCGCCACGCTGACGACCACCTCGCCGCGCTGGGTAAACTTGATGCCGTTGCCGACCAGGTTGACCAGCACCTGCCGCAGCCGGGTCGGATCGCCGCGCCACCAGACCGGCAGCGCCGGCTGCACTTCCGCGACCAGCGAAATGCCCTTGGCCTCGGCGCGCTCGCCCAGCAGATCGACCACCTCGCGCAGCAGCCCTGGCAGGTCGAAGTCGAGCGACTCCAGCGGCATCTTGCCGGCCTCCAGCCGCGAAAAATCAAGGATGTCGTTAATGATTTGCAGCAGCACCTCGGCATTGCTCAGGCTCAGACGCAGCTTGTCGCGGCTGGCCGGCGGCAGGCCGGCGTCGCGCAGCGCCGAGCGCAGCATGCCGATCACGCCACCCAGCGGGGTGCGCACCTCGTGGCTGATCATGGCCAGGAAGTCGCTCTTGAGTTGATTGGACACCTCGGCCGCGCGCCGCGCCGCCACCGACTCGGCATTGCTCAGGTGGATGGCGCGCTCGCGCACCAGCGCCCCGGCCAGGCCGTGCAGCAGGTAAGCGCAGGACACGCTCAGCACCGCCGCCACCAGCAGGAAATTGACACTCAGGATGATCCAGTGCAGCAGCGGACTGACCACCATCACCGCCAGCCCCGGCTCGATGCCGCCGAAGTAGCCGGCCACAAACAGCGTGGCGCTACACCACAGCAGCGCCAGCATGGCCGGGATGGCGCCGACCAGCACCGTGCACAGCACCGGCACCGCCAGCAGGTAAATCTGCGACAGCGGCCCCATCGACAGCAGCAGCGCCACCGCGATCACATAGGCAATCGCCAGCAGCGCCAGCGCGCGCCAGCGGTACGGCAGGCCGCGCCGGTAATGCAGCAGCGCCATGCCGGCGATGGCGGCCAGATCCACCACCACCAGCGGCCAGTGCCCCTGGCGCGCGCTGGCCCAGATGCTGGGCAGCGCCGCCGCCACGCCCAGCCACAGCGCCACCGCGCACAGCCCGTCCAGCAGCCGGTTGCGCCAGCCCTGCAGGTCCTGGTCGCCGTGGTCGAGACGTCTCGACAGGAAGGCAGGCAGCGGCAGGCGCCCCATGCGGTTAGCGCGCCTGGTTCAGCGCCGAGTGATGGCGCGCGTAGGTGAAGTACACCACCAGGCCGATCGCCAGCCAGATCAGGAAAGCGATCCAGGTGATGGCGCTGAGGAAGGCCATCAGCGCACCGCAGAACACGATGGCCAGCGCCGGGACCACCGGCACGCCCGGGCAGCGGAACGCGCGCGGCAGGTCGGGACGCTGCTTGCGCAGCACGATCACCGCCACCGACACCAGGCAGAACGCCGCCAGCGTGCCGATATTGGCCAGCTCGCCCAGCACTTGCAGCGGCACCAGCGCGCCCAGCAGGCCGAAGACGATGCCGACCAGCCAGGTCGAGACGATCGGCGTGCCCTTGCCGTTCAGCGCCGACAGGCGCTTGGGCAGCAGGCCGTCGCGCGACATGGCGTACAGCACGCGGCTCTGGCCGAAGGCCATGACCAGGATCACGGTGCTCATGCCGAGGATGGCGCCGACGTCAACGAAGCCGGCCACCCAGTTCTCGCCGGCATACTGCAGCGCCAGCGACACCGGGTGGTCGACGCCGAGGAACTTGGTGAACGGCACGATGCCGGTCATGATCAGCGACACCACCACGTACAGCACGGTGCACACCGCCAGCGAACCGATGATGCCGATCGGCAGGTCACGTTTGGGTTGCTTGACCTCTTCCGCCGCCGTGGTCACCGCGTCAAAGCCGATGAAGGCAAAGAACACCAGCGCCGCCGCGCTCATCACGCCGGTGCCGCCATACGGCATGAATGGCTGCCAGTTGGCCGGCGTCACGTGGCGCACGCCGACGAAGATGAACAGCAGCACCACGGCGATCTTGACCACCACCATGATGTTGTTGATGCGCGCCGATTCGCGCACGCCCAGCGACAGCATGACGGTCAGCACCATCATGATCAGGAAGGCCGGCAGGTTGAAGAAGGTGGTCACGCCCGGCAGCGCGCCCGGCGCGGCGGACAGCGCCACCGGAATGTGCCAGCCGAAGCCGCTGATCAGCGACTGGAAGTAGCCGGACCAGCCGACCGACACCGCCGACGTCACCAGGCCGTATTCCAGGATCAGGTCCCAGCCGATCATCCAGGCGATGATTTCGCCGAGGATGGCGTAACTATAGGTGTAGATACCGCCGGCAACCGGCAGGATGGAGGCAAATTCCGCGTAGCACAGCGCCGCGAAACCGCAGGCGAACGCGGCCACCACGAAGGACAGCGCCAGCGCCGGGCCGGCGGTGGTGGCGCCGCTGCCGGTCAGCACGAAAATACCGGTGCCGACAATGGCGCCGATGCCCATCAACACCAGGTCGACGGGCCCAAGGACCTTTCTCAGCCCGCCCGGCTTGGCGCTGGCGGCCTGCATCGCGTCAAAATCCTTGGTTCTAAAAATACTCACTACTGCCTCCGTTGCTATATTGAATATCAGACCACTGCTTAAAGCGCGGCAGTATGACACAACCTGAGGCGGAAGGGCTAATTGCTCATTCCGGCGCAGGCCGGAATCCATGACGGCATGCGTCATGGCACGCTGGCCTTCCATGGGCTCCGGCTTTCGCCGGAGCGACGGGCTTAACGGAACGGCATTCAGGCGGAAGGGCTTATTTCCTGGCCCGGGCGCGGGCCGCGTGCAGCTTGCGGTAGCTGTCCAGCAGGCGCTGGTGGCGCTCCAGGCCCTCCAGCTTCATGCTGGTCGGCGTCAGGCCGTGGAAACGCACGCTGCCGTCCAGCGCGCCGAGCACGGCGTCCATGCGCTCGTTGCCGAACATGCGGCGGAAGTTGACTTCGTACTCGTCCATCGTCATCTCGTCGTCCAGTTCGACTTCCAGCGCGGCGTTCAGCGCCTGGTAAAACAGGCCGCGCTCGACGGTGTTGTCGTTGTACTGCAGGAAGGCGCCGACCAGCTCGTGCGCGTCCTCCAGCTGGCCCAGCGCCAGGTTGATCAGCAGCTTCAGTTCCAGCACGGTCAACTGGCCCCAGACGGTGTTCTCGTCGAACTCGATGCCGATCAGGGTGGCGATGTCGCCGTATTCGTCCAGCTCGTTGTTTTCCAGGCGGTCCAGCAGCGCTTCCAGTTGGTCGTCGCTCAGGCGGTGCAGGTTCAGCACGTCCTCGCGGAACAGCAGCGACTTGTTGGTGTTGTCCCAGATCAGGTCTTCCACCGGATAGACTTCCGAGTAGCCCGGCACCAGGATGCGGCAGGCGGTCGCGCCCAGCTGGTCGTAGACGGCGGTGTAGACTTCCTTGCCCATGTCGGCCAGGATGGCCAGCAGCGTGGCGGCCTCGTCGGCGTTGGCGTTGTCGCCCGCGCTGGTGAAGTCCCACTCGACGAACTCGTAATCGGCCTGGTTGCTGAAGAAGCGCCACGACACCACGCCGCTGGAATCGATGAAGTGCTCGACGAAGTTGTACGGCTCGGTGACGGCCTCGCTGGCGAAGGTCGGACGCGGCAGGTCGTTCAGGCCCTCGAAGCTGCGGCCCTGCATCAGCTCGGTCAGGCTGCGCTCCAGCGCCACCTCCAGGCTCGGGTGCGCGCCGAACGAGGCGAACACGCCGCCGGTGCGCGGATTCATCAGCGTCACGCACATCACCGGGTACTGGCCGCCCAGCGAGGCGTCCTTGACCAGCACCGGGAAGCCCTGCTCTTCCAGGCCCTGGATGCCGGCCACGATGCCGGGGTACTTGGCCAGCACCTCTTGCGGCACGTCCGGCAGCGCGATCTCGCCTTCCAGGATCTCGCGCTTGACGGCGCGTTCGAAAATCTCCGACAGGCACTGCACCTGCGCCTCGGCCAGCGTGTTACCGGCGCTCATGCCGTTGCTGGCGTACAGGTTCTCGACCAGGTTGGACGGGAAATACACCGTCTCGCCGTCCGACTGGCGGGTGAACGGCAGCGCGACGATGCCGCGCTGGACGTTGCCGGAATTGGTGTCGACCAGGTGGTGGCCGCGCAGTTCGCCGTCCGGGTTGTAGATGGCCAGCGTGTAATCGTCCAGCAGGCCGGCCGGCAGCTTGCCTTTCGGGCCGGGCTTGAACCATTGCTCGTTCGGGTAGTGGACGAACTCGGCGTTGGCGATGTCCTCGCCCCAGTAGGCGCCGGCGTAGAAGTGGTTGTTGCTGATGCGCTCGATGTACTCGCCCAGCGCCGAGGCCAGCGCGCTTTCCTTGGTCGCGCCCTTGCCGTTGGTGAAGCACATCGGCGAGTGGGCGTCGCGGATGTGCAGCGACCACACGTTAGGCACGATGTTGCGCCACGAGGCGATTTCGATCTTGATGCCGATGTCGGCCAGCAGGCCGGACATGTTGGCGATGGTCTGCTCCAGCGGCAGGTCCTTGCCGAGGATGTAGGTGGTGGCGTCGGTGGCCGGGGCGACCGTCAGCAGCGCCTGGGCGTCGGCGTCCAGGTTGGCCACTTCCTCGATGATGAAGTCCGGGCCTTCCTGCACCACTTTCTTCACCGTGCAACGGTCGATCGAGCGCAGGATGCCGATGCGGTCTTTTTCGGAAATGTCCTCGGGCAGCTCCACCTGGATCTTGAAAATCTGCTTGTAGCGGTTTTCCGGATCGACGATGTTGTTCTGCGACAGGCGGATGTTCTCGGTCGGGATGTTGCGCGTGTTGCAGTACAGCTTGACGAAGTACGCCGCGCACAGCGCCGACGACGCCAGGAAGTAATCGAACGGACCCGGCGCCGAGCCGTCGCCCTTGTAGCGGATCGGCTGGTCGGCAATCACCGTGAAGTCGTCGAACTTGGCTTCGAGGCGCAGCTTGTCGAGAAAATTGACCTTAATTTCCATGGGGAGAATTCCAAAAAAAGCAAAAAGGGCAGCCAGCAGGCCGCCCTTACAAAGATGCGCAAGTTTACCATACATTGCGGCCGATTCAGGTTATTATGAAATGCATAACAACCATGTGGAAGGCGGGAGGATGGGGAACAAGTTCAAGCTGGCCGCGCTGCTGGCGACCTGCTGCATCGGCGCCGCGCACGCGGCGGACTTTGACGACGCCACCCGCGCCAGGGTCATTCGGGACTACGCGCAGAAACTGGAGGACAGCTACGTCTTCCCGGCCAAAGGCAAGCAATTGGCCGACAACCTGCGCCGCCACCTGGCGCAAGGCGATTACGCCGGCTTGTCGGAAAAAAACCTGGCGGACAAAGTGCAGCGCGACCTCGACAGCGTGGTCGCCGACCAGCACAACGGCCTGGTCTACGTTGAATTCGACGCGCTGGACGAGCCGCCGCCCCCGCCCAAGCCGGCCGAGCCGGTGGCGCGTCCCGGGCCGGACAACTTCGGCTTCGCCAAATTCGCCATGCGCGGCCACACCGCTTACCTGCAACTGACCCGCTTCGCGCCGGTGGACCGCTTTTCCACCGAGGCCCTGGCCAAAATCATGACGCAGGCGGCCGGCAGCGAGGCCATGATCATCGACCTACGCGATGGCCACGGCGGCGTGCCCGGCATGTCCACCCTGTTATCGAGCTACTTCTTCGACGACCGCCCGGTCCATCTGCTGGATGAACTGGACCGCGACGGCAAAGTCACCGATTCCTTCATCACCACGCCGGCGGTGAGCGGTGCGCGCTATGGCAGCAAGCGGCCGCTGTACCTCCTGGTCAACGAGGACACCGCCTCCGCCTCGGAATCGTTCGCCTACGCACTGCAGCGGCAACAGCGCGCCATCGTGGTGGGCGGCAAAACCGCCGGCGGCGCCCACAAGCAATTCGGCGTGCCGGTCACCCACCACCTGATCGCCTTCGTGGCGATCGGCCGCAGCGTCGATCCGGTTTCCGGCGCCAACTGGGAAGGCACCGGCATCCAGCCCGACCTCGCCGTGCCGCCCGAGCAGGCGCTCGACGTCGCACTGGCCGAGATCGCCAAGAGCAAGGGCGGCCAGTAAGCGCTTAGCTGCGCTCCTTGACGATGCCGCGGTAGACCAGGAAGGTCGCTACCAGGCTGATGGCGCCGGCGCCGGCCATCCAGTAGCCCGGGGCGGCCTTGTCGCCGCTGACTTCGATCAGCCAGGTGGATACCAGCGGCGTCATGCCGCCGAACAGTGCGGTCGCCAGGCTGTAGGCCAGCGAGAAACCGGTGGTGCGCACGCGCGCCGGGATGATCTCGGTCAGCGCGACAATGGTGGCGCCGTTGTAGCTGCCGTACAGGAAGGACAGCCACAGTTCAATCAACACCATGTTGCCGAAGCTCGGGTTGGCGATCAGCCACGACAGCGCCGGGTACGCGGTCAGCACCGTCAGCGCCGAGCACGCGGCCATGATGGGCCAGCGGCCGATGCGGTCCGACAAGGCGCCCATCACCGGCAGCCAGATGAAATTGGACAGGCCCACGCACAGCGTCACCAGCAGACTTTCCTCGGTGGTCAGCTTGAGGATGCTCTTGCCGAAGGTCGGCGTGTAGACGGTGATCAGGTAGAACGCCACCGTGGTCATGACGATCAGCGCGGTGCCGGCGGTCACCAGCGGCCAGTTGACGCTGATGGTCTTCATCATCTGGCGGAAGGTCGGGTGGGTTTTCTGCGACAGGTAAGCCTCGGTCTCCTGCAGCGAGCGGCGGATGTAGAACACCACCGGAATGATCGAGCAGCCGATGAAGAACGGAATGCGCCAGCCCCAGTCGGCAATGAACTCCTTGCTCAGGCTCTGGTTGAGGAAATAGCCCAGCGCCGCCGAGAAGATGATGGCCACCTGCTGGCTGGCCGACTGCCAGCTGACGTAATAGCCCTTGTTGCCCGGCGTCGCCATCTCGGACAGGTAGACCGACACGCCGCCCAACTCCACGCCGGCCGAGAAACCCTGCAGCAGCCGGCCGACCAGCACCAGGAACGGCGCCATCAGGCCGATGGTTTCATAGCCGGGCACAAACGCGATCAGCGCGGTGCCGGACGCCATGATGGCCAGCGTCAGCACCAGGCCCTTGCGGCGGCCGATGCGGTCGATGTAACTGCCGAGGATGATGGCGCCCAGCGGCCGCATGAAGAAGCCGGCGCCAAAGGTGGCGAAGGTCATCATCAGCGCCGCGTATTCGCTGGTGGCCGGGAAGAAGGCCTTGGCGATGTACGTGGCGTAAAAGCCGAACAGGAAGAAATCGTACATCTCGATGAAGTTGCCGCTGGTGACGCGGATCACGGTGCCGAAGCGGGACGGCGCGCGCGCCGGCTTGGCGGCCGCGTTGGCGCCCGAGATGGGCTCGACGATGGCCTCGGCGCTGGCCGTGGCGAGAGACTGGTTGGACATGATGGACCTCTGCTTCAAAACAAGGGGTGGGAATTAATGACGCGCCACCGGCTCCAGGCCGGTCGCCTCGATCACGCCGGCGTTGGCGGGCGCGGACAGGAAGCGCAGCAGCTTGCGGCCGGCCTCCGGTGCGGCGGCGCCGCGCACCAGCGCCGCGGAAAATTCAGTCTTCTGCTGCACGGCCTCCGGCAAGGTGCCGACGATGTCGATGCCAGCCACCGGCAACAGCTCGCTCTTCTGCTGGCAGCCGAAATCGGCCTCGCCGTGGGCCAGGATCTCGCCCACCGGCGTGGCCGGGATCTGCGCCGCCTTGCCGGCCATCTTGTCCTCGATCTGCAGCTTGCGCATCAACTGGTGCTTGATGTACTCGCCGCTGGCGCTGTCCGAGTAGGCCACCCTGGACGCGTGCAGGAACGCGCTGCGCAGGCCGTCGACGGTGCTGATGTCCGGCCGCGTGGCGCCATGCGGCACGGCGCAGGCGATCGGCGAATTGGCCAGCACCACCTTGCTGCCCGGCTCCAGCTTGCCCTCGGCCATCAGCTTGTCCAGGGCGTCGCCGACCATGATGACGACGTCGATCGGCTCGCCGCGCGCCAGCCGCGCCGGGATGGCGTTGACGGTGGTGCCCATGGACGGTCCCCAGCCGGAAATCAGGCGATCGCCGCTGCTGTCCTGGTAGGCCGCCGCCAGGTTCTTGTACGCCTGCGCGAAGCCACCCGAGCTGACCACGCGCACTTCGGCGGCATGCGCCGCGCCGCCCGACAGCAGCAGCGCCGCCAGCACAATTTTCAAACGATGAAGCTGCATCACGATCTCCTTTAAAACTTCTGCATCAGGCCAAGCGTCAGCGCCCTGCCCCGACTGGCGTTGGGCTGCGCGGAAGCGTCGCCGCGCCAGACGGTGTTGTCGAATTCCAGGTAAGCGGTGGTGCGCGGCGACAGCGCCTTCTCCAGGAAGGCGAAGAAGCGGTCAAAGCCGTCGTCGCGGAAGCCGGTCGCCACGCGGCGCACGTGGTAATAGGCGGTGGTCAGCAACAGGTCGGACGCCAGTTGGCGGCCGACGCCGGCGGCGGCCACGCGCTGCTGCAACTGCTTGTTGCCGGCCACGTCGGCGTGGTTGTAGCCGAGCGTGCCCTTGAATTGCCAGTCGCCCAACTGGTAGGCGGCGCCGGCGGTGGCGGCGTCCAGGCTCAGGTTGTCGCGGTTGTGGAAGCGCATGGCGGCGCCGGACAGCACCAGGCCGCCCTCGCGGTAGGTCAGGCCGGCGCCCTCGGTGGACAGCGGCGACAGGCCGTTGGTGGTTTCGCCAAACGAGTAGGCGGCGCGCGCCACCACCGGCCCCACGGTGGCAACGTATTTGACCGTGTTGTCGAGCCGGTAGAAATTGTCGGCATAGCCGCTGGTGCCGTACTGCTGGCCAAAGCCGTGCTGGCCGAAGGCGGTATTGCTCAGGCCATTGACGTTGATATTGGGATTGAACGAGGCATAACGCAATTGCAGCGGATCGACCGGCGACAGCACGTCCGACAGCAGATTGGCCTGGCGGCCCAGGTACACGGCGCCGTACGGCGTCTTGACGCCGACCCACGCCTGGCGGTCAAACAGCTTGTCGCTCTTGGCGGTGGCGCCAGTGTCCAGATTCAGGCCGCCTTCCAGGCGGAACTCGGTCTGCCAGCCGCCACCCAGGTCTTCCTCGCCGCGGATGCCCCAGCGGCTGGTGCGGTTGACGCCGCTGCTGACCGCGCTGACCGGGCCGGGCGCCGGCGCGTTATTGGCCGTCAGGCCGCTGCTGCTGCGCAATCCAAGGTCGGCGATGCCGTAGAGGGTGGTGTTGGTCTGGGCCTGGCAGGCCCCGCCGGATGCCAGCAGGACTGCGAATAAACATGCGTCGCGCATGATGTCTCCATTAAATTGTGCCTTCTTGACGAGGCTAACGAGGTTTAAACTGCATCTTCGAACAAATGGCATAATTTGAGAATTGCAATTTTTCAGGCGATTAATGCATGACACGCATCAATTACGATTTGCAGGATCTGAAAGCCTTTGTGGCGGTGGCGGAGCGGCAGAACTTCGGCCAGGCGGCCGCCGACCTGTTCCTGTCGCAGTCGGCGCTGAGCCGGCGCATCGAAAAGCTGGAGGAGGCGCTGGGCGTCAAGCTGTTCGAGCGCACCACGCGGCGGGTGCAGCTGACCAACGTCGGCCAGGCTTTCCTGCTCAATGTGCGCACCGCGCTGGACGGGCTGGAGGACGCGGTGCTGGGCGTGGCCGACCTGGCCGCGCACCGCACCGGCACCGTCACCATCGCCTGCGTGCCGTCGGCGGTGTGGCATTTTCTGCCGGAGGTGCTGAAGGAGTTCAGCGCGCGCTTTCCCAAGATCCGGGTCCGGATTCATGACGAGAGCGCGCAGGATGTGCTGAACCTGGTGCTGGGCGGCGAGGCCGATTTCGGCATCAACTTCACCGGCGCGGAAAATCCGGAAATCCTGTTCCAGCCGATTTACGTGGAGAGCTATGTGCTGGCGATGCGGCGCGACCACCCGCTGGCCGCGCGCAAGAAGTTAAGCTGGAAGGAGACGGTGAACGAACGGTATATCTCGGTGGCCAAGTCGAGCGGCAACCGCAGCGTGATCGACGCCGCCTTGTCCGGCGTCGAGAAGCACCCGCTGATTTTCTGTGAAGTGAACCACGTGTCCGGCATCCTGGCGCTGGTGGATGCCGGCATGGGCGTGGCCGCCGTGCCCGGCCTGTCGGTGCTGCAGGACCGTCAGGACAACATCATTGGCGTGCCGCTGGTGAATCCGGCCGTCAAGCGCACGCTGGGCATCATCAGCCGGCACCATCACGTGATGCCGCCAGCCGCGCGCACGCTGTTCGACATGCTGATCGCGTCGGTCAAGCGGCGGCGCCTGGCGGCCTAGCCTGGCCGTTATTCGACCGCCACCACCGCCACCGCGCGCGGCGCCAGCGTCAGCACCGGCTGGCCGCGCACCAGTTTGACCTCCAGCGGCTTCGGCGTCACCGTGTCCGGCGCGCTGAAGGTGTTGACGCTGTCGGCCTGCGGCGCCGCCAGCACCTGTGCCGAGGCGGCGTTCACCTGCAGGCCCTTGAGCGCCAGCGCGATGTCCACCGGGCGGCTGTAGTCGATATTGGTCAGCGCCACCCACAGCTTGCCGTTGGCGTCGCGCGCGGCCATGGCGTCCACGCGCGGCATCTCCAGCTTGCCGTGGCGGTAGGTGCCGGCGCTGAAGCGGGCCGGCACCAGCGTCGCGTCCTGGAACGGCACGTACATCTTGAACACGTGGTAGGTCGGCGTCAGCACCATCTTTTCCTTGTCGGTCAGGATCATCGCCTGCAGCACGTTGATCATCTGGGCGATGTTGGCCATGCGCACGCGGTCGGCGTGGCGCGCGAAGATGTTCAGATTGAGCGCGGCGACGATGGCGTCGCGCTGCGAGTTCTGCTGCATCAGGAAGCCCGGATCGGTGCCCGGCGTCGGCGCCAGCCACGAGCCCCACTCGTCCACCACCAGCGCCACCTTCTTCTGCGGGTCGTAGCGGTCCATGATGGCGCCGTGCTTGCGGATCAGGCCTTCCATGCCCAGCGTCTCCTTGATGAAGCGCGCGTATTCCGGCTCGCCGAAGCCGGTCGCCTTCACGGTCGGCGGCCAGCCGTTCAGCGTGTACGAGTGCAGCGACAGGCCGTCGATGTTCCAGGCCCAGGTCTTGCCGGCCCAGGCGCGCATCACGGCCTCGGTGTATTCGGGCTTGGCGCCGTCCGGGCCGACGGCGATCTGGCGCATGGTCTGCGCGCTGTTGTAGTTGCGGCTGTAGCGAGCGTACATCTTCATCTCTTCGACATAGTGCTCGGGGCTCATCGAGCCGCCGCAGCCCCAGCTCTCGTTGCCGATGCCCCAGAAGGCCACCTTGTACGGCGCCTTGTGGCCGTTGGCGGCGCGCTCGTCTCCCAGCGCGGTCTGCTCGGCGGTCAGGTACTCCAGCCACTCGGCCGCCTCCTGCCGCGTGCCGGAACCGACGTTGGCGGAGATGTAGGCCTCGGCGCCGATCTGGCCGACGAAGTCCATGAATTCATCGGTGCCGAAGGTGTTCGGCTCGACCACGCCGCCCCAGTTGGGATTGCGGCCGGCGCGGCGCTTGTCGGCCGGACCGATGCCGTTGCGCCAGTGGTATTCGTCGGCAAAGCAGCCGCCCGGCCAGCGCACGTTGGGCACCTTGATCGCCTTCAGCGCCGCCACCACGTCGTTGCGGATGCCGC
Organism: Duganella sp. 1224; assembly: GCF_013408245.1. Lineage (GTDB taxonomy): Bacteria > Pseudomonadota > Gammaproteobacteria > Burkholderiales > Burkholderiaceae_D > Rugamonas. The sequence continues at coordinate 670,441 of NZ_JACBYS010000001.1, read as the reverse complement.
GCGTGTTGGGGATGGCTGAATCGCGGCCGACCCAGATGCCGTCGTAGATGCCGTGGCCGAGATGCTCGGCGAACTGGCCGAAGATGTGGCGGTCGATGACCGGACCGGCCGCCCTGGCGTCGATGCTGACGGTGACCGGCTCGGCCAAGGCGGCCGACATCGCCACCAGCATGGTGAACTGCCCTGCAAGCAGAAGAATTTTTTTCATGTCTAAGGCTCGAAGTAAGAAAAAATGCCGCTGCAGACTGCGCAGCGGCAAACGGCCGACAGGCCTGGAGAATGACAATAACTCAGATCCGCGCCGCGTACAGCGCGTGGTGGGTCAGGATGTACAGCGTGCGGCCGTCGGCGCCGCCGAAGATCAGCTGCAGCGGCCGCGCCGGCACGTCGATGCGGCCGGCCGGCTTGCCGTCGGCGCCGTAGATGAAGACCTGGCCATTGGCCACGTACACCTTGCCATCCGGCCCCACCGCCGCGCTCTCGCCGCCACGGTCGGCCACCTGTTTCAGATCGGTGATCGCGCCGCCCTCGCCCACCAGACCGCTGAGGGTCAGGTTCTGCGAGGCGTTGGTGAACACCACGCGCTGGCCCGGCCGGGCATAGACGAAGCCGTGGGTGTCCAGCGTGTCCGACCAGCGGTGGCCCAGGTGGTCCAGCGAGCCGTGGCGCGTGACGCGGAACGCCGGCAGCGCCAGGCTGCCGTCGGCCGACACGTACTCGCGCGCCTTGGGCATGGCGGCGTTGCGGGAGAAGATCTCCGCCAGCGTGGCGAATTCATAGGTGTTCAGGTCCAGCTGGTCCTGGAATTCGCCGTTGGCCCAGTAGTTGACCGGCAGCGCCAGGCGCGTGTTGGCGCCGGCCTTGCGCGGCGTCGGCGCGATGAGCGAGATCGCGCCGCCCGGCACGTCCGGCTTGAGCGCGTACACGGTTGCCTGCTTGCCGGCCGACGACAGCACCATCAGGTTGCCGCTGTCGTCCACCGCCAGGTTGACCGGATCGAGCGGATAGTCGCTGATGGTGCGCAGCCCCTCGTCCGCCGCGTAGCGGTAGATGCGCTGGAAGTGGCGGTCGATGAAGTACAGCCGCCCCTTGGCGTCGACGGCGGCGCCGGCGATCGAGTAGAAGCCCTCTTCCAGCTTGTCGACTTTCGGTGCCGGCGGCGCGGGCGGCGCGCTGGTTTGCGTGCCGGTGTAATCCAGCACCGCGAACATGCGCTCGCGCACCTGCAACCGGTTGGTGACGTCGACAATCGCGTTCTCGTACGGGTATTTCGAGGCGCGCAGGTAGGCCACGCAGCCTTCCTCGTCGCAGGTCGGGAAGCCGCTCTCGCCGTTGACCGCCACGTTGCGGAAGCGGATGTCGCGCGAATTGCTGATCTCCACCGCCGACAGCGCCGGCTTGATGGAACGGGTCACGCGGTAGGCGTGGTAGTTGGCCAGCAGGATGTTGCTGGAGTTGCGGATGGCCAGCGACACCGAATCGGCGCCGTCGCGCACCTCTTCCTCCGTCTGCGGCGCGTAGAACGACCAGTTCTTCACGCCATCCAGCACGATCTCGTTGCGGATGTGGTGCTCGGCCGACAGCTCGTACACCCGGCCCGGCGTGCTGGTGTTGGTCACGTAAAACGCGGCCTGCGCGTGGCCGGCCGGCGACCAGACGCCGGTGAAGGTGCCGCCGCCGCCATCGGTGACCCAGATGCTGGGGTACTGGCGGTCCCACCAGGCCGAGGTGTCGAAGCGTTCGCTCTTCTTGTACGGATCGGTCGGCGAACCGTAGCCCCACTGGATGCGGATATCGTCCATCTGCGACTGCGCGCCGGCACGCCACAGCAGCGCCACCGCGCGCGGATTGACCTCGCCGGTGTTGATGCCGATGCCGGTGACGATGGCGTCGCCGCCGCGCGCGGTTTCCACCAGCGCCTTCGGCGTGCCGATGCCCTGGTACAGCGGCGATCCGTTCGGCAGCACCAGCCGGGTCTGGCCCGGATGCAGGCCGATCAGCACCGTGTCCGGCTTCAGGCGCAGCGTGTCGCTGACCACGTACATGCCCAGCGGCAGATACACCACGCGGCGGCTGTCGATGGCTTTCTGCAGCGCCGCCGTGTCGTCGCTGACGCCGTCGCCCTTGGCGCCGAAGCTGCGCGCGCTGGCCCACTCGGCGGTCGGCGGCAGCGGCCGCATCACCGCCTCGGCGCCGGTCTTGGCCGGCAAGGCGGCGGTGCGGTAACGGGTGTCGAACTGGCCCGGCTGGCCCAGCCCCGGCAGCACCAGGCCGTGCTGGAATTCCGTCACCTGGTAGCTGGCGCCCGGCGCGGCCAGTTGCTTGCCGCCGTCGCGGAATTGCGCGAACACCGGCACATTGCGCGCGCTGATGCGCTCAAAGCCGGCCTGGGTGTAGACATTGTTCTCGTTGCTGATGATGACGCCGGCCTTGGACACGTTTTCCAGCCGCAGATCGTGGCCCCACAGCCAGTCGCCGTAGCCGCGGTCGATCTCGATGCCGACCGGTGTGTTGCGGATGTCGGTGTTGGCCAGCGTCAGCGCCGCCTCGTGCTCGCGGATGGCGGCGTCGCGCTGGCCGTCGAACAGCGAGTCGACCAGCGTGAACTGCCACGCCGGCGAGGTCTTCTCGGCCAGGATGCCGTAGCGGCCGCCGAAGAAGCGCAGCTTGTAGGCCATGTTGCCAACCTGGTAGACGCCGGCCAGCCCCGAGCCCATGCGGAAGTCGATGTGCGACAGGCTGGAATGCTGGGCGGTGTGCATGCGCACGCCGCTGGCGGCCGGGTTGCCGTCGCCGACCTCGAAGTCGACGTTGGACAGCACCGAGTAGAAGGTCGACGAGTTGGCGTCGCGCACCGCCTTGCCCGGCTCGGCGCTGAACGGCACCGCGCTCGGCACCGGCATCGCCACCTTGCCGACGTTGTAGGTGTCGGTGCCGGTGAAGATCACCATGTTGGCCACGCCCTTCTGGAAGCCGGGCGTGTTGGGCGCCAGCAGCAGCACCGGCCGGGTCTTGCCGACGCCGTAGACGCGCACCGCGATCGGTATCAGGATGCTGCGGCTGATGCGGTAGCGGCCGGACGGCAGCCACACCACGCCGCCGGCGCCCTGGTTGGCGGCGCTGTCGATGGCGCGCTGCAGGGCGTCGCTGTCATCGGTGACGCCGTCGCCGGCGGCGCGCACCGTCACGGCGCGCGGATCGTCGGGCATGCTCTGGTAGGCCGACACCGACGGCGGCGCGGCCAGGGCCGGCGCCGCCAGCACGGTCAGCGCCAGCAGTAATGAAGTGAAACGGTAAGTCAATCCAGTCTCCTTGTTCTAGACGAACAGCGACAACAGCAACACGAACACGATGCCGAAGCTGCCCACCAGTGTTTCCATCATGGTCCATGAGCGGAAGGTGTCCTTCAGCGACAGACCGAAATATTCCTTGAACATCCAGAACGCCGAGTCGTTGACGTGGCTGAACATCAGGCTGCCGGCGCCCACCGCCAGCACCATCAGGTTGGGGTCGACGCCCGAGGTCTGCGTCAGCGGCGCCACCACGCCGGCGGCGGTCACGCCGGCCACCGTGGCCGAGCCGAGGCAGACGCGGATCAGCGTCGCCACCGCCCAGCCCAGCAGCAGCGGCGGCACCGGCAGGCTGGCCAGTTGCGCGCCCAACTGGGCGCTGATGCCGGACTCGGTCAGCACCTGCTTGAGGCCGCCCGCGCCGGCGATGATCAGCAGGATCGGGGCGATTTCGCGCAGCGCCTCCTGCGCCGAGCCCATCACCTGCGCCATGCTCATGCCGCGCCGCAGGCCCAGCACGATCATGCCGACCACGTAGGAGGCCAGCATCACTGTCATCGGATTGGCAAAGAAGGCCAGCGGCGGCGCCAGCGCCGGCCGCCACAGCGTGACCACGGTCAGCGCCGCCAGCAGCGCCACCGGCAGCAGCGCCACGAAAAAGCTGGCGCCGGCGCTGGGCAGTTCATGCTCCGGTTTCGGCTCGCCGCGGAACACCGCCGCCGGCTGGGCGCGGATACGGGTCAGCGTCATGGAAAACAGCGGCCCGGCGATGATCAGCGTCGGGATCGCCACCACCATGCCGTACAGCAGCGTCTTGCCCATGTCGGCGTGCACCGCCGCCACCAGCGCGGTGGGCGACGGGTGCGGCGGCAGGAAGCCGTGGGCGATCGACAGGCCGGCCAGCAGCGGCATGCCGAGCGCCACCGCCGGCCGGCCCGACTGCGCCACCAGCGAAAAGATCAGCGGGATCATCAGCACGAAGCCGACGTTGTAGTACAGCGGCAGCCCGACCACGAAGCCGGTCACCGTCATGGCCACCGGCATGCGGCGCGGCCCCATGGTGTCGATCAGGCTGATGGCGATGCGGCGCGCGGCGCCGCTGTCGGCGATCAGCTTGCCGAACACGGCGCCGACGCAGATCACCACCGTAAGCGAACCCAGCAGGTCGCCGATGCCCTTTTCGATGACGCCGGGGATCTTGGCCGGCGGCATGCCCAGCATCAGCGCGGCGGCCATGGCCGCCACCACGAACGCCAGGAGCGGCTGCACCTTGCCCCAGGCGATCATGATGGTCAGCAGGCCGACCGCCAGCAGTACGGCAAAAATACTCCACACAGCTGGCGCCTCCGTCAGAAGCTGGCGCGCACGCCAACCCGGTAGGTGCGGCCGACCGAGTCATACAGGGCCGGATTCAGGCCCAGGCTGAGGTTGGTCTGCGGCACCAGCACCGGCGCGCGGTCGGCCAGGTTGTCGATCTTGAAGTAAGCCGACACCTGCTTGGTGACGCTGTAGCTGCCGCCAAAGTCGAAGTACACCGCGCCCGGCATGTGGTTGTCGAAGATGGTCGGGTGCGCGGCCGTTGGCAGCGGGCAGTTGGTCTGGCACTCGATATATTCGTTGTTGAATTTACCGGCGCCGATCCAGCGCTCGCTCAGCGTCAGGCCCAGCTTGCCACTGAGCAGGCCATCCCACGACTGCGACACCAGCGCCTTCCACTTCGGCGTGGCGCCGGTCATGTTGCCGGCGCCCTCGCTCGGCGTGGTGCCCGGCACGCCCGGATCCGAGATCGAGTGGATCATGCGCGACGCCAGGCCGCGCAGGGTCACGGTGCCCGGCAGACCGAAGTCCTTCATGTTCTTGCGGTAAGCCAGCTCGAAGTCGACGCCACGGGTGTGCAGCGACGCGAAGTTGAAGCTCTGCGCCAGCACGTAGTTGGTGCCCGCCGGACCGTTGATCGACACCGCCGAGCACACCTGCTGGTTGCCGCCGTAGCACAGGTCGACCTCCTGCTGCGGATTCAGCGAGCTGATCACGTTGTTGACCTTGATATCGTAGTAGTCGACCGAGAAGTTGAAGTTGCGCGCCCAGCTCGGCTGGCTCAGCACCAGGCCGAACGAGTTGTTGCGCGCCACCTCCGGCTTCAGCGCCGGGTTGCCGACGTTGCGCTGCTGGATCTGGACCGACTGGCCCTGGTTGTTGTTGACCGCCTGGTTGGTCACCGTCATGGCGGCAAACAGCTCCGACAGGTTGGGCGCGCGCACGTCGCGCGAGCTCACCGCGCGCAGGCGCAGGCCATCCACCGGGGTCTGCCAGGTGGCACCCAGCTTCCACGCGCGCGCCTTGCCGGCGGTGCTGTACTTCTCCTCGCGGTCGGCGATGTTGAGGTTGGCTTCACCCCAGGTGGCCGACTTCAGGAACGGAATGTTCAGCTCGGCATACGCCTCGCGCACATTGAACGCGCCCTTGCCGTTATGGTAGTTGCCGGCAAACCAGTTGTCGCCGGTGACCGAAAGCGTCGGATCGGCCGGATACGCCGGGCTGTACGGCGACTCGGTGGCCAGGCCGGCGCCGTATGGATCGCCGTGCACCGAGTAGTCCTCGCGCCGCCATTCGGCGCCGAACGCCAGCGAAATCGGGCCGGCCCAGCCTTGCGCCAGCTCACCGTTTATGTTAGCGCTAACAACATTTTGCGACGAATCGGTGTGCTGCATCGGACCGTTGGATGGGGCGATGTAGTTCCAGCCGGCCAGGTTGATCGGCACGTTGCCGAAGATGTTGATCGGCTGGCAGCCGGCGGCGCGCGCGGCGGCGCTGCGGCAGACGATCTGGCCGGTGGCCGGGTCCTTGACGGCGTCGATGGCGAAGTTGTAGCGCGGATTCAGCGTGATGTCGTTCACGTGGATCACGGTGGTGTTTTCGCCGTGCTCGGCGTAGGCGTCATACGACCATTCCTTGCCAAACAGCTCGAACTTGCCGTTGGCGCCGATCACCGCGCGGCGCTGGGTGCGGGTCGGGTGGACGTTGATGTTGGCCGGGAATTCGCCGTTCGAGGTACCCACCGACATCGCGCCGCTCGGGTAGCCGGACACGCAACCCGCCGCCACCGAGGCCGGCAGATAGGCGTTGTCGCAACGGATCGACAGATTGCCCTGCTTGGCCGCGCCCGGATTCGGCGAGAACACCGATTTGACCTGGGCCCAGTTGCCGGTGATGTAGATTTCGTTGTCGGCGTCCAGGTTCCACGAGATGCGGGTGTAGGCCACCTGGCGCTTGAAGTTCATGGCCAGGTTGGTGCCGGCGCCGACGCTGCCGTCGCGGTCGCCACCGATACAGAAGTTGCCGACGCAATCGGTGCCGTACTGGAACGGATATGGCGTGCCGCCCGGACCGAAGGCCGTGCCTTTCAGCGGGCCGTTGACGATCAGGCCGTACTTGGCGTACTGGATGTGCTGGGCGTTGCTGATCATGCGGTAGCGCGGCAGGCCGGCCGCCTGCATGTCCTTGGTCGATTCCTGCAGCGCCGGGTTGTTGTACCAGGTGCGGCCGCCAGCGCCGACCTGGCCGAAGCCGGGCGAGTCGATGCCGTTCTGCTTGGTGAACTCGCCGCTGACGGTGACATGCAGGCGGTCATCCATGAAGCCCTGGCCCCACGCCGCCTGGACGGTGCCGCCCTTGTCGTCGTGGTACTTGGTTTCGCCGGCCGACAAGTTGGTCTTGAAGCCGGTGAACTTCTTGTCGGTGATGAAGTTGACCACGCCGCCGATGGCGTCCGAGCCGTAGGAGGCCGAGGCGCCGCCGGTCACCACGTCCACGCGCTTGACCAGCAGCTGCGGGAACTGGCTGACGTCGGTCACGCCGGTGACGTTGGCGCCGACCACGCGCTGGCCGTCCAGCAGCGTCAGGGTGCGCAGCGTGCCGAGGCCGCGCAGCGACAGCGACGACAGGCCCTGGATGCCGCTGGAGGTGCTGAAGGTGTTGGTGGTGCGGCCGGTGCTGCCCTGCAGTGCCGGCAGTTCGGTCAGCGCGTCGAAGATGTTCGGCTTGGCGGCCTTGTCGATGTCGGCGGACGACAGCGTGGTGGTGGGCGTCGGCTGGGTGAAGCCGCGCGCGGCGATGCGCGAGCCGGACACCACGACGGTGTTGTCGCTGCTCGGCTTGTCCGCGGCCGGCTGCGGCTGCGGTTGCGGCGCGGCCGCCTCGTCCGGCTTGGCCGGTTCCTGCTGGGCATAGCCCGGCGCGGCCAGCACCGCGCAGGCGCCGGCCACGGCCAGCTGCATCAGATTACGTTGAAATGGTGAACGCATATAAATCTCCATTGTTGTTATGTGGTCTGTGGGGGTTGCTACGGTGTTGTTCTGGATGCCCTCCCGTGGTGGTGAATGGATCAGCGCGGCTTGGCCTGCAGGTAGCCATGCATGGTCAGCCAGCGCACATAACTGTCGAACCAGCCGGTGCTGGTGGTCTTTTTCGGATACATGCCGAAGCCGTGGCCGCCCTGCTCGAACAGGTGGAACTCGACCGGCCGCTTGGCGGCGCGCCAGCTGTCGATCAGGCCGTAGCCGCTGTTGGCGAAGAACGGATCGTCGGCGGCCAGCGCCACGAACAGCGGCGGCGCCTCGGCCGGCACGGTGACGGCCGTCAGCGGGCCGTAGATGTTGCCGATGAAGGCCGGCTTGGCATCCTGGCCGTGCAGCGTGGTGGCCATGGTCAGCATGGCGCCGGCCGAAAAGCCCAGCATGCCGACGCGGTCCGGGTCGACGTGCCACTCGGCCGCGCGGGCGCGCACCAGCGCGAAGGCGGCGCGGGCGTCGGCGATCTGCGGCGCGAACTCGGCGGCCGAATCGGCCGACGGCGGCGGCCGCTTGGCGGTGCCGGAGAACATCTCGGCCATGGCGCGGCCGAAGGCGTCCATGTCGGCCGGCGTCTGCACCAGGCGGTACTTCAGCACGAAGGCGGCCACGCCCTTGTCGGCCAGCGCCTTGGCCACTTGCCAGCCCTCGTTTTCCATCGACAGCGTGCGGAAGCCGCCGCCCGGCGCCACGATCACGGCGGCGCCGCTGCCCTTGCCGGCGGCCGGCAGGAACGGCGTCAGCGTGGCCACCGTGACGTTGCGGGCGAACACGCTGTTGTACTGGCTGTGCCAGCTTTCCTGCGTGGTCGCGCCCGGCAGCGGGCCGGTGTTCAGCGTGATCGCGGCCGGCTGGGCCGGCGTGGCGATCGGCGTCATCTTGTCATTCTGCGCCAGGGCGGAGGCGGACAACACGCAGGCCAGGGCCAGCGCGGCGAATCGGGCTTGATACATGAGGTCTCCTTGTTATTTATCGATTGCGACGGTTTGATTCAAGACCAGCGACGCCTGCTGGCCGGCCACGCCGGCGCCCGGCTGGCCCGAGCCCACGCTGAGCTGGTACTGGCCCGGCATCAGCTGGCGCGCGCCATCGCGGTTGACGAAGCTGAGGTCGCGCGGCGTCAGGCGGAAAGTCAGCTGGCGGCGCTCGCCGGCCTTCAGCGTCACGCGCTGGAAGCCGCGCAGCGCCAGCCTGGGCGCGCCCTCGTAGGCCGGCGGCGCCAGGTACAGCTGCGCCACCTCGTCGCCCTCGCGCGCGCCGGTGTTGCTGACTTCGGTGGTGACGACCACGCCGTTTTCCGGCGCGCCATCCACCGGCGCCACGCGCAACGGCGTGTAGCTGAAGCTGGTGTAGCTGAGGCCGGCGCCGAACGGATACACCGGGGTGCCGGCGTAATAGCGGTAGGTGCGGCCGCGCATGCTGTAATCGTCAAACGGCGGCAGGTCGGCCAGGCCGCGGTAGAAAGTCAGCGGCAGGCGTCCGCCCGGATCGGCGCGGCCGGTCAGCACGTTGGCCACCGCCAGGCCGCCAGCCTGGCCCGGATACCAGGCCTCCAGGATGGCGGCGGCGTTGTCCTTGGCCCACGACAGGTCGAGCGCGCTGCCGTTCATCAGCACCACCACCAGCGGCTTGCCGAGCGCCTTGGCGCGCTCCAGCAACTGGCGCTGCTCGGCCGGCAGGTCGAGCGTGGTCTTGTCGCCGCCGGAGAAGCCCTCGGCTTTCACCGCCATCTCCTCGCCCTCCAGGTCCGAGGTCAGGCCGACCACGGCCACCACCACGTCGGCGCCGGCGGTGGCGCGCTGCAGGTCGGCGTCCGGCTCGCTGGAGATGCGCTTCCAGAACAGGCCCGGCACGCCGGAGCCGCCGCTCTCGGCCTCGAAGCGCAGCGGGTAGCGCTGGCCGCGTTCCAGCTTGACGGTGGTCAGCTCCAGCGGCTCGGCCCACTTCGAATACGTGTCGGCCGCTACCGCCGGCTTGCCATCCACCGTCAGCGCGCCCTTGACGCCACTGACGCCGAGGCGGTACATGCCGCTTTCCGGCACGGTCAGGTAGCCGTCCCACACCACCTTGTGGCGGTCGGCGATGGCCTTGAACTGCAGCGCGTGCGCCACCAGGCCGTCCTCGGTACGGGTCATGGCCGGCTTGGCCTCGTACTGCTCGCCGTTGCGGTTGTAGTAGGCGGCGCGCAGGCCGGGCTGGCCGTCCGGCGTGCGCAGCGCCGTGGCCGGCACCGGGTCGCCATCGGTGATCGAGGCGGCCGACGGCGCCACCTGGATGCTGGCCTTGGGCAGCACGCGGCGCAAGCCTTCCAGCACCGACACCGGCGGCGCCGACTGCGTCGACGAATAATTGCCGCGCAGGACGCGGGTGGCGTCGGCCAGCGGCCCGATCACCGCCAGCTTCAGGCCCGGCTTGAGCGGCAGCACGCCGTCGTTCTTCAGCAGCACCAGGCTGCGCGTGGCCGCCTGCAGCGCCAGCGCCTGGTGTCCGGGGGTGTTGATAGCGCTAACTGGAACGGCGTTAACCTGGCGCTGGGTCAGGCCGGCCAGATCGCCGGCGCGGTAGCGCGCCGAAAACAGCCGCACCAGCGCCTGGTCGATGTCGGCCATGCTGATCAGGCCGCGCTGCCAGGCTTCGCGGTAGCGCGCGCTCAGGTTGGGCGTGTCGCCCAGCGTCTTGGTGTTGCACTCGTTGTCGGTGCCGGCCTTCAGCGCCACCGCCACGGCGGCAGCCGGATCGGTGGCGTACTTGTGCTGCTCGGCGATGTCGGTCACGGCGTCGCAATCGGACACCACGTAGCCCTTGAAGCCCCAGGCGCCGCGCAGATGCTCCTTCATCAGCAGCTCGCTGCCGCAGGCCGGCTGGCCGTTGATGCGGTTGTAGGCGCACATGATGGAGCCGGCCTTGGCGTCGACAATGGCGGCGCGGAAGGCCGGCAGGTAGGTGTCCTCCAGGTCGTGGCCGGAGACGAACACATCGGCCACGTGGCGCGTCGATTCCGGCCCGCTGTGCACGGCGAAATGCTTGGGCGTGGCGATCACGTCCGGCAGATCCGGGTTGCTGCCCTGGATGCCGCGGATGAAGGCCACGCCCAGCGCGGCGGTCAGGTGCGGATCTTCGCCGTAGGTTTCCTGCCCCCTGCCCCAGCGCGGGTCGCGGAAGATGTTGATGTTGGGCGACCAGGTATCGAGGCCGGTGCCGATGCGGCCCAGGCGGCCGGTCTGGCGGCCCAGCGTGTGCAGCGCGCGCACCTCGGTGCTGATGGCGGACGCCACCTGCTGCACCAGCGGCGCGTCGAAGCTGGCGGCGAGGCCGATCGGTTCGGGGAAATTGGTGGTCGGCAGCGGCCCCAGCGCGCCGTGCAGCGACTCGGTCCACCAGTTATAAGCGGGAATGCCCAGGCGCGGGATGGCGGGCGCCACGTTCAGCAGCTGGTCGATCTTCTCGTCCAGCGTCAGCTGCGTGACCAGGCTGCGGGCGCGCTGATCGGCGTCGCTGCGCGCATCCGCAGCCTGGACGGCCAGCGGCAACGCCGCCGCCAGGGCGAGTGCCAGCAGGGCCTTATTTTTTCGCATCGATGTCTCCTATTATTCAGGCAAGATGTTTGCGTTAACAATTCATGCCTGTTGGAGCCATCTTACCTTTCGATTAGTAACTAACCAATAATTTTTTTGTTGTAAGCGATAACCGAAACGGTATCAACCACGGCTACACATCGGCGCAGCCGCCTGAATGCTGCGTTACAACATGTTGTAAAAAAGTCGCAGGCGTATCAGGAAATGCCGACTCACTCATGCTTTTTGATACTTGTTTTGATATCAAAAGTAACAAGTATCCATTCACCCGCCCCGAAAATGTTATCGCAAACATTTTTAGTGGCCGTAACATTACACATAACATCAAATCATGGCAGCAGCCCGGCCGCACGGTAGGCGGCCAGCGTGTTGTCGAAGACGCTGACATCATCACAACCGCGCGCCACCAACTGCGCGCCTTCGATCGCCGAGAAGATGGCAAAGGCACGTCCCCTCACCGCCTCGACCGCCATCTTTGGATGGCCCAGCGCCACCACGCGCGCCAGCCAGCCAACGATCTGCTCGGTGAAACGCTCGACTTCCAGCTTCACTTCCGGCGCCAGGCTGGGACGCTCCGCCGCCAGCACGCCGGCCATGCACATGCGGTTTTCGCGCAGCAGGGTGTCGCGGAACACCTCGGCGTATTTGGCCACACAGGTACGCCAGTCCAGGCCCTGCTCCAGCAGATCGTTCAGGTAGGCCATGAATTCTTCGGTGTACTGGCGCGCCAGCGCCGCGCCGAGGTCGCCCTTGGTGGGGAAATAATAGTGAATGCTGGAACTCTTGACGCCAACGGCCTCGGCCAGGTCGCGGAAGCTCAGCGCGTTGTAGCCCTGCGCCTGCACCATCAATCTCGCCGCCATCATCACTTCCTGTTTTTTATCGCTTGCCATAACTGATCCTTAAAAAAATCCACTTGACGCGGCAAAACCGCCGGAATTATTATGCATCTATCGATAGATAGACAAATTCCAGATGCGTCCTTCTATCGTCTATTTTAATCTATCTACCGAGAGGTAGACCTAAAGAAAGCACATGATGAAGATTTACGATACCCCCGGCTTCCCCAATCCCGCCCGCATCCGCATCGTCCTGGCCGAAAAAGGCCTGGAGCAGCTGTTCCAGTTTGTGCCGGTCGACCTGATCGCCGCCGAGCACAAGCAGCCGGCCTTCCTGGCGAAGAACCCGAACGGTGTGGTGCCGGTGCTGGAGCTGGATGACGGCACCTGCATCAGCGAGTGCGTGGCCATCACCGAATACCTGGACAATCTGGACGCCAATCCGGTCCTGACCGGCAAGACCGCGCGCGAAAAAGCCATGATCCACATGATGCAAAAGCGCGCCGACGACTGGATGATCGACGGCATCGGCATCTACTTCCACTACGCCACGCCGGGCCTGGGCGCCGCGCTGCAGCCGTTCAAGGCGCCGGAATGGGCCGGCCGCAAGGAATGGGGCGAGCGCCAGCTGGCCAAGTTCAAGAACGGCCTGAAGTATTTCGATGGTGTGCTGGCGAAGACGCCTTATGTGGCCGGCGACCAGTTTTCGATGGCCGACATCACCGTCTACGCCGCCCTGCTGCACGCCGCCTTCCTCAGCATCACCGTCACCGACGACTACCCGGCGCTGAAAGCCTGGCAAGCCAGGGTGGCCGACCGCCCCAGCGTAAAACACCGCAGCGGCCAGTAAGCAAGAAGGAGTCCCTCGGGACTAATGCCGTTAAGTTAAGCGCGTCGCTCCGGCGAAGGCCGGAGCCCATGGAACGCCAGCGTGCCATATCGCATGCTGTCTATGGATTCCGGCCTGCGCCGGAATGACCGGTCAAACGCTAACTTAACGGCATTAGTCCCTCGGGACTCCTTTTTTTTAGATCACGCCGTCGCCGCGCACATTGGCGATCTGGTCAAACAGGTCTTGCATCAGCGCTGCATGGCTGCGCTCCTTGACGGGGCTGTCCGCCACCCGGCGTACCGCGTCCGGTGCCGGGGCTGTTTCCTCGGCTGATGGCGCGGTCAAGGTCGGCGCGCTCGACAAGTCAAACTGCGCCATCGTCGGCTGAAACTGCAGGGCGAACGACGGCACAAAGGTCGACGGCAGAGGTTTGATGACGTTCATACCATTCTCCCGGCTTGGTCAGGCAGGCAGGACAGGCATCAGTCCCGCAAAGGTGGCGGCTGTGGTGTCGGCCGGCGTCAGCGCGTCGTTGGTGACGGAACCGCCGATGTAGCGCTCGAAGATTTTCCAGCCATCCGGCGTGCGCACCAGACGGTCGCGCATCGGCGAATACAGCCAGATGGCCGGCAGGCCATCGTAGCTGGTCATCACCTGGCCCGCGCCCAGTGCCGGCGCATCCTGCGGCAACGCGTGGCGTACCAGCAGGTTGTGGTAGCGCACCTGCACGCCATCGCCGTCGATATCGACAATATGGTTGGTCGCATGGCGGCTCACGCCGGGAATCAGGTAGGGATAATCGTGCTCGAAGAAGTGGCGGATCTCGGCATGGCCGCTGATGGTGCCGTGAAAGTGGTAGGCCACGGCATCCGGCGTGAAGGCGTCGATCATGCCTTCCACGTCCCAGGTCTCAAACAACCAGTTGACACGGTTGACGAAATCGACGGCGCTGGCGTGGTCGGCGGCGTCCACAGGGCTGACGCGCGCGATGGCGGGAAATGCTTGCATGGGGTTTACTCCTTAAAGGTGCTGCTTGAAAAACGCCGCAGTGCGGGCATTGGCCTGCGTCGCGGCGACGGGGTCGTAATGGCTGCCGCGCGGACGCGCAAACGCGTGGTTGCAGCCGGGGTAGCCATGCAGTTCGATCAGCGGGTTGGCGGCAAAGGCGTCGCGGATGGTGCGTTGCGCTTCCTTGCCGATGTACTCGTCCTCTTCCGCCAGGTGGTAGAGCAAGGGCTTGCCGACGTTGTTGGCTTCCGCCGCATAGTCTTCCGTGCTGCCGCCGTAGTAGGCGACGAAGGCGTCGGCATCGGCGCGGGCGGCGGTCAGGTAGGTCATCAGGCCGCCAAGGCAGTAGCCGGTCACGCCGACCTTGCCGGAAGCGCCGGCCATGGCGCGGGCCGCGCGCACGGTGGCGGCGATATCCGCCACGCCGCGCTGGCGGTCATAAGCGCTGTACAGCGCGAAACCGCGCGCCCAGTCGCCGGCCTGCTGCTCCGACAAACTCAGGCCAGGATCGGCGCGCCAGAACAGGTCCGGCGCGACCGCGATATAGCCCTGCGCCGCGTAACCATCGGCAATCTCGCGGATGCCGGCGTTGACGCCGAAGATTTCCTGCAGCACAACGATGACCGGCGCCGAAGTCAGGCCCGGCGGCCGCGCCACATGGCAGTGGAAGCTGCCGTCGGCAACCTGGATGGTAAGTGTCTCAGTCATGGTGTTCTTTCGATGCGTTGAATGGATCAAGCACGCTGCCCACGCACCGTGCTTGGCGAATAGCCAAAATGGCTTTTGAAGGCCCGGCTGAAGGCGGCCTCCGAGGCGTATCCGCTACGCCCCGCGGCTTGCGTGACCAGCACGCCCTGCGCCAGCATGTCGTGCGCCAGCGTCAGCTTCCAGTGCTGCGCGTATTGCAGCGGCGCCTGCCCCACCGCCGTCGTGAAACGCTCCGCAAACGCCGAGCGCGACATGCCGGCCAATGCCGCCAGCGCCTGCACCGTCCAGGCCCGCTGCGGCTCGGCGTGGATGGCGCGCAGGGCGCGGCCGATGCGCAACTCGGACAGCCCGGCCACCCAGCCCGGATGACGCACCTGAGTTTCGGCCCAACAGCGCAATGCGCGGATCACCAGCAAGTCCACCAGCCGCGACACCATCAGCGCCGAGCCCGGACCACCGCCATGCGCTTCCTGCAACAGGAAACGGGTGATGGCGTCCAGCCACGGCGGCGCCACGGCGCCATTGCCGGGCAGGTGCAGCATCGGCGGCAGCGCGGCCAACACCGCGGCCGCCGCGTCGCCGTCAAAATGGAACTGGCCGCCGATCAGGCGGCAGGCCGCGCCATCCCGCCCCGCGCGCAGCACATGGCGCGTGGCGCCAAAGTGGGCACGGCTGACCAGTTCGATGTCGTCCGCCACCAGCAATGCACCGCTGCTGAGCGCGTGGTCCTGCCGGTGCGGCAGCATCAGCAGGTCGCCACGCCGCAGTGCTACCGGCGGCAGCGGCGCGCGGCCGCTCAGGTGCACCCATGCCGCGCCCTGCTCCACGTAGTAGAAATGCGCGGCGCCGGCCGGGAAGCGCAGCGCCCACGGCGCGCCAAGCTCGGCCCGATAGACGGCGCCGCCGCGCAGCCTTACCTGCGTCAGCACGTGCGACAGCATGTCCACGTCGATCGACGGCACGCCGGCCGATTCGGACGATGGGGCATGAACCAAGGCGTCCGCATCATGGCTGTGCGGGCACGCCGTCCTTATCATGCTGGTCGCCGCGGCAGTTTTTTCTTTCATTTACAGGAATACCTCATGAAACAACTATGGAAACCCATGGGCGCGATCGCGCTCGCCGTGGCGGCGCTGACTGGCGCCGTGTCGCTGTCCGGTTGTGGCGGCAACGACGCTGTCGCCGCCACCACACCCGCACCAATCAAGCCAACCACCGTGGTGCTGGTGCACGGCGCCTGGGCCGACGGCTCCAGCTGGTCGAAAGTGATCCCGCTGCTGCAACAGCGCGGCCTGAAAGTCGTGGCCGTGCAGTTGGCCCGCAAGTCGCTGGCCGACGACGCCGCCACCGTCAGCCGCGCCATCGCCGCGCAGAGCGGCCAGGTGGTGCTGGTCGGCCACTCCTACGGCGGCGCCGTCATCACCGAATCCGGCAACGACGCCAAGGTGGCGGCGCTGGTCTACGTGTCCGCCTTCGCGCCGGGTGATGGCCAGTCGATCAACGACATCACCAAGCCCTTCCCCGCCGGCGCCTGGCAACAAGGCCTGGTGGTCGACAGCGCCGGTTACCTGACGCTGGATGCGGCCACCTTTGCCAGCAGCTTCGCGCCGGATGTGGCGCCAGCCGACCGCACCGTGCTGAGGGCGGTGCAAGGCCCGATCTTCAACCATGTGCTGGACGATAAAATTACCGTCGCCGCATGGAAGACCAAGCCGTCCTGGTGGGTGTATGGCGACGCCGACATCATCATCCCGGGTGCCTTCCAGCAGGCGGAGGCGGCACAGATCAAGGCCCGCGTCAGCGCCATCGGCGGCGCCAGCCACGTGGCGCTGATCTCCCATCCCGCCGACGTCGCCAGCAGCATCCTGGGCGCCGTCAGCAGCGTCGGCGGGCTGTAACATCAGGAACGCAGGAAGGCCAGCAGATCGCTGTTCAGTTGGTCTTTCTGCGTGATCAGCAGACCGTGCGAGCCGCCCTCGTAGACCTTGAGGGTGGCGTTGCGCACCAGTTGCGCCGACAGCTTGCCGGAGATTTCGAATGGCACGATCTGGTCGTCGTTGCCGTGCACCACCAGCGTCGGCACGGTGATTTTCTTCAGGTCGGCGCGAAAGTCGGTTTCCGAAAACGCGGTGATGGCGTGATACGCCGCCAGCACGCCGGTATTCATGCCCTGGCGCCAGTAATCGTCACGCACGCCTTCCGACACCTTGGCGCCGGCGCGGTTGTAGCTGTAGTACGGCATGGTCACATCCTTGTTCCACTGCGAACGATCGGCCTGCACGGCGGCGCGGAAGGTGTCGAACAGCGCTTTCGGCGCACCGCCCGGATTGTCCGGCGTTTGCAGCAGGAATGGCGTCACCGCCGCCACCAGCGCCACCTTGGCCACGCGCTGTTCACCGTGACGGCCGATATAGCGCGCCACTTCGCCCCCGCCCATCGAGTGTCCGACCAGCGTGACCTGTTTCAGGTTGAGCGCGTTGATCAGCGCCGCCAGGTCGTCGGCGAAGGTGTCGTAGTCATAGCCGCCGGCAGGCTGGCTGGAACGGCCGAAGCCGCGGCGGTCGAAGGCGATCACGCGGAAGCCTTGCTGCATCAGGAACAGCATCTGGTATTCCCAGGCGTCCGCCGACAGTGGATAGCCGTGGCTGAACACCACCGCCGGGCCGCTGCCCCAGTCCTTGTAATAGAGCGTGGTGCCGTCGTTCAGCGTCAGCGTGCTGGACGTCAGACGCGCCGCGCCGGCGGCTTTGGCCGGCGCCGCCTCGGCGGGCTGAACGGCTGCGGCCAGGCCGCTGATGGCGGCCATGCCGGCCAGGGAGCCGAGCAGCGCGCGGCGGGAAGTAGTGTTGGGTTTGATCGTCATGATAATCCTAAAAAAATTTAACTATCTATCGATAGATAGATTGATTGAATAGTAAAACAGCGTCCTTGCCGCTGTCAAGCGACAAGCCGCACTGCTGGCGTGGTTAGTGGATTAAGGCTTCTGGCTCCAGGCGGCCAACCGCTGGCGCAACGCCGCCGCTTCGGGTGTGCCGACGCCGGCTTCAAATTCCGCCTGGGCGTCCTGCCAATGCTGATGCGCGCGCTGGTAGATGGCGCGTCCCTCCGCCGTCAGCGACAGCAGCAGCTTGCGGGGATAGGCGGGGTCCGGCTGCTGCGTCACGTAGCCATCGCGCGTCAGCGGTTGCAGCGCGCGCACCATGCTGGTCCGGTCCATCACCAGCACATCGGCCAGCTCCTGCACCGGCACCCCGGCCTGCCCCTGGATGGCGGCCAGGATGCTGAACTGTGACGAGCTCAGGCCGGTGGGCGCGAGATGGCGGTCATACAGCGCGGAAATCGCGCGCGCGGCCTGGCGCACGGCGAGGCAATTGCAATCCGAAATGGCGAGCGGCTTGGTCATGAGAGCTTCGATCTAAGGCGTTTGTTTGCAAGTGTACCGCAGGCGGGAGACAGGCGCCGCCTGTCCCCGCCCCGCGCTACCCGGTGGTCAGCTGCGCGGCGCTTCCCAGCCGCCACCCAGCGCGCGTATCAGCGCCACGGTGGTGATGGCGCGGTTGCCGCGCAGCTGCACGGCGGTCCGCTCGACGGTGGCCAGGTTGCGTTCCGCGTCCAGCAATTCCAGGTAGCTGGAACGGCCGGCGTCGTACAGCTTGTGCGCCAGCTCGGCCGAGCGGCGCGCCGACACCAGCGCGTCCTCGATCTGCGCCGACTGGCCGTGCAGGATGCGCAGGCCGGCCAGGTTGTCCTCGACCTCGGCGAACGCCGTCAGCACGCTCTGGCGGTAGGCGGCCACGGCTTCCTCCAGCGCCGCCTCGCTGCGCGCGACGTTGGCGCGCCGCCTGCCGCCGTCGATCACCGGCGCCGACAGCAGCGCGCCCAGCACCCACGAACGGCCGGTCATGCTCAGCACGTCCGGGAAGTTGCCGGCCACGCCGCCGCCGGCCGCGTTGATGTTCAACGCCGGGAACATGGCCGAACGCGCCACGCCGATGCGGGCGTTGGCCGCTTCCATGGCGCGCTGCGCTGCGGCGATGTCGGGACGGCGCTCCAGCAGCGTGGACGGCAGGCCGGCCGGAATCGACGGCAGGCGCCCCTGGTCGGGCAAGGGACTGGCGCCGGCGGTGTAACTGGCGGCCGGCTTGCCCAGCAGCACCGCCAGTGCGTGCTCGGTGGTGGCGCGCAGCTGTTGCAGGCCGATGGCCTCCGCCCGCGTGGTCGACAACTCGGTCAGCGCGCGCGCCAGGTCGAATTCGCCAATGTCGCCGAGGTCGAAACGGCGCTGGTTGACCTTGACGTTTTCCTCGCGCGTCTGCACCGTGCGGGCCAGGGTTTCCAGCTCGGCGTCGGTGGCGCGCAGGCGGAAGTAGTGCTGCGCCACGTCGGCCTGCAAGGTCAGCTGCACCGAGCGGTAGCTGGCTTCGGCCGTGTCGGCGTCGGCGGTGGCGGCCGCCACGTTCGACGCGACGCGGCCGAACAGGTCGACCTCGTAGCTGGCTGTCAGGCGGGCACGGTAGGTGGTCTGCGGCGCGACCGGCGTACCGGCCGGCAGTCCCAGTTCCGCCGGCGCGGTGCGGGCGCGCTGGGCGCCGGCCGCCAGATCCACCTGCGGCACGCGGTCGGCTTCGGCGATGCCGGCGATGGCGCGTGCCTGCTTGACACGCGCCGCCGCCAACGCCAGATTGGCGTTGTTGCGCGTGGCCTCGTCGATCAGCGCATCCAGTGCCGGGTCGCCGAACGCGCGCCACCACTCGCCGCGCGGCTGCCGCTCGGCCGGACGGGCGGCCACCCAGCGGCTGCCGTCTTGCGCCGTCTGCACCGGCGCTTCCTTGAACGCACCGGGCATCTCGATCACCGGTTGCCTGAAATCCGGCGCAGCGCAGCCGGCCAGCAAGGCCGCCAGCAATATCATGGTTGGTGCGCGCATCTCAATGGCCCTCCACCGGATGGGCAACGGCGTGCGGCACGGGCTTGTGCCGCTCCAGCCGCAGCGCCAGCTTGCGCACCAGCACATAGAACACCGGCGTCAGGAACAGGCCGAAGAAGGTTACGCCCAGCATGCCGGCAAACACCGCCACGCCCATCGCATGACGCATCTCCGAACCGGCGCCGTGCGAGAACACCAGCGGCAGCACGCCCATGATGAAGGCAATCGACGTCATCAGGATAGGACGCAGGCGCAGGCGGCACGCTTCCAGGGCGGCCTCCACCACGCCACGGCCGTGGTGTTCCAGTTCCCGCGCGAACTCGACGATCAGGATGGCGTTCTTAGACGCCAGCCCCACCAGCACGAACAGCGCGATCTGCGTGAAGATGTTGTTGTCACCCGCGCTCAGCTTCACGCCCAGCAGCGCGCTCATGATCGACATCGGCACGATCAGGATCACCGCCAGCGGCAACGTCCAGCTTTCGTACTGCGCGGCCAGCACCAGGAAGACCAGCAGCACGCACAGCGGGAACACATAGATCAGCGTGTTGCCGGCAATGGTGTCCTGGTAGGTCAGCTCGGTCCATTCATAGCTGACGCCCTTGGGCAGCACCTCCGCCGCCAGGCGCTCCAGCGCCGCTTGCGCCTGGCCGCTGGAATAGCCCGGGGCCGGACCGGCATTCAGGTCGGCCGCCAGGTAGGCGTTGTAGTGCTGCACGCGATCCGGGCCGTAGCTATCGCTCATCCGCATCAGCGACGACAGCGGTATCATTTCGCCCTTGTCGTTGCGCACCTTCATCTGGCCGATGTCTTCCACCCGCGAGCGGAAGCGCGCATCCGCCTGTACCCGCACCTGGTAGGTGCGGCCGAACTGGTTGAAGTCGTTCACGTACAGCGAACCGAGATTGATCTGCAAGGTCTGGTAGATGGTTTGCAGCGGTACGCCGAGTTGCTTGGCGCGGTCGCGGTCGATGTCGGCGTACAGCTGCGGCACATTGATCTGGTAGCCCGAGAACACGCCCGCCAGCTCCGGCGTGGCGCGCGCCTTGTCCACCAGTGCCTGCGTGGCTTTATACAACTCGTCGTAACCGACGTTGCCGCGGTCCTCGATCATCATCTTCAGGCCGCCGATGGTGCCGAGGCCATTGACCGGCGGCGGCGGGAACACCATCACGAACGCATCCTGAATGGCGCCGGCGCGTTTGTTGATTTCGCCGGCGATGCCCGGCGCGCTGACTTCCGGCGTATTGCGCGTTTCCGGCGCCAGTTCGCCCACAAAGACGATGCCGGCGTTCGGCGCGTTGGTCAGGTCGTTGACCGACAGCCCGGGGAACGCCACCGTGTTGCGCGCGCCCGGCACGCCCAGCGCGATGTCGGCGGTGCGGCGGATGACGGCGTCCGTACGGTCCAGCGCGGCCGCTTCCGGCAACTGCGCGAAGCCGACCAGATAGCCCTTGTCCTGCGACGGCACAAAGCCCGGCGGCACCAGCTTGAACAGCAGCGCCGCCAGCGCCACCAGCACCAGGTAGAAGCCGACCGACAGCGTCTTGTGGCTCAGCACGCCCTTGACGCCGCCCTCGTAGCGCTGCGAGCTGCGGCCGAAAAAGTCGTTAAACCAGCGGAAAAAGCGGCCGAACAGCTGGTCCATCACGCGGGTCAGCGCATCCTTCGGCGCGTCGTGCGGCCGCAGCAGCGCGGCGGCCAGCGCCGGCGCCAGCGTCAGCGAGCTGAAGGCGGAGATCACGGTCGAAATCGCGATCGTCAGCGCGAACTGGCGATAGAACTGGCCGGTCAGGCCGGCAACAAACGCGATCGGCACAAATACCGCGCACAGCACCAGTGCGATCGCGATGATCGGCCCGCTGACCTCTTTCATCGCCTGCACCGTGGCGGCGCGCGGCGACAACCCGGCCGAGATATTGCGCTCGACGTTCTCCACCACCACGATGGCGTCGTCCACCACGATGCCGATCGCCAGCACCAGTCCGAACAAGGTCAGCGTGTTGATCGAGAAGCCAAACGCCAGCATGACGGCAAACGTCCCCACCACCGACACCGGCACCGCCAGCAGCGGAATGATCGACGCGCGCCAGGTTTGCAGGAACACGATCACCACCAGCACCACCAGCGCGATCGCTTCAAACAGCGTGTGGATGACCGCCTTGATCGAGTCGCGCACGAACATGGTCGGGTCATAGGCGACGCTGTATTCGACGCCGCGCGGGAAGTCCTTGCTCAGCTCCGCCATGCGGGCGCGCACGTCGGCCGACAGTTGCAGGTCGTTGGAGCCAGGCGAGGCGAAGATCGCCAGCGCGGCGGCCGGCTTGTTGTCCAGCAGCGCGCGCAGCGCATACGAGCCGGAACCGAGCTCGATGCGCGCCACGTCGCGCAGCCGCGTCAGCGCGCCGTCCGCGTTGGTGCGGATGATGATGTTGCCAAAGTCTTCCTCGCTCTTCAACCGTCCCTTGGTATTGACGCTGAGCTGGAAGTCGGCGTTGCGCGTCGGCGAGCCGCCCACCACGCCGGCCGCCACCTGCACGTTCTGTTCGCGGATGGCGTTGGCGATGTCGCCGGCGGTCAGGCCGCGCTGCGCGACTTTCTGCGGATCGAGCCAGACGCGCATGGCGTAGTCGCCCGAACCGAGGATCTGCACATCGCCCATGCCGGGAATGCGCGCCAGCTGGTCCTTGACGTTGAGCACCGCATAGTTGCGCAGGTACAGATCGTCATACGAGGAATCCGGCGACACCAGGTGCACCACCATGGTCAGGTTGGGCGAAGTCTTGACGGTGGTGACGCCGATCTGGCGCACCTCCTCCGGCAGGCGCGGCAAGGCGCGCTGCACGCGGTTCTGCACCTCGGTCTCGGCCTGCTGCACATTGGTGCCGATGGCGAACGTGACGGTCAGCTTGAGCGCGCCGTCCGAGGTGTTTTGCGAGGACATGTAAATCATGTGCTCGACGCCGTTGATCTGCTCCTCCAGCGGCGCCGCCACCGTTTCGGCGATCACCTTGGGATTGGCGCCCGGATACTGGGCGCTGACCACCACCGACGGCGGCACCACATTGGGGTACTCGGAGATCGGCAGCTGGAAAATCGCAATCAGGCCGGCGACGAAGATAATGATCGACAGCACCGCCGCGAAGATCGGCTTGTCGACAAAAAAGCGCGAGAAGTTCATGGCCGGCTTCCTTTGCCGGCGGACGCCAGCTTGACGTCGGCGGCGTCCATCGCCACCACTTGCGGCGCCAGCAGCGCGCCCGGATGCACGCGCTGCAAGCCGTTGACCACGATAGTCTCGCCCGCCTTGAGGCCGGAGCGCACGATGCGCAGGCCGCCGCTGGTGGCGCCCAGCGTCACCTGGCGGTATTCGGCCTTGTTGTCCTTGCCGACCACGTAGACGAACTTGCGGCTCTGGTCGGTGCTGATGGCCTGGTCGTTGATCAGCACCGCCTTGTGGCCGTCGGTGGCGCCGCTGTCCACCTGCACGCGGGCGAACAGGCCGGGAGCCAGCAGGTTGTCGGTATTGGCGAAGACGGCGCGCATGCGCACCGCGCCGCTGCCGGCGTCCAGCTGGTTGTCGACGAATTCCAGGCGGCCCTCGTGCGGGAAGCCCGCCTCGCTGGCCAGGCCGATGCGCACCTTGACCTGTTCGTTGCGGCGCGCGCGGGCGCCGACCTGCAGATAGGTTTCCTCGTCGCCATCAAAGCTCGCATAGATGCGCTCGTCCGATACCACCGAGGTCAGCACGGCGGTCTGATCGACCAGGTTGCCGACCGTGATCTCGGCCTTGCTGACCCGGCCATCGATCGGCGCAGTCACTTGCGTGTAGCCCAGGTTCAGCCGCGCCGTTTCGTACTGCGCGGCGGCGGCATGGGCGTTGGCGTCCAGTTCCTTCAGCGCAGAGGCGCGCTCGTCGTATTCGCGCTGGGCGATGGCGCGATCGGCCAGCAGCTTCTCTGCGCGCTTCAGTTCCAGCTTGGCCAGTTCGGCCTTGGCGCTGGCGGCCAGCGCGGCCGCCTGTGCGCGGCTGGCTTCGGCCGCGAACGGACGCGGATCAATGACGAACAGCAGTTGGCCCTTGCGGACCCTGCTGCCCGGCGTGAAGTGGACCGAAGTGATGTAACCGGCCACACGGGCGCGGATGTCGACCCGTTCGATCGACTCCATGCGACCGGAGAACTCTTGCGTCAGCGTGATATTGCGCTCGACGGCGGCGGCGGCCGTCACCGGCGCGCCCGGCGCGGTGGCCGTGGCATTGTTGCTGTGAGCGTTGCCGCAGCCGCCAAACGCCAGCGCGGCCAGGCCGCCGGCGAGCAGCGCGGGCGCCAGCACCCGCAATTTGCCGAAATCTGAATTTTTCATGTGAATTAAGTGTGCAATTACACACATGCTGGGTAAAATAAAGCCTCTTGGATCAAGAGGCCGCGCATTTATTAATGATGATTGTAATCTATATTTTTTCAAAGTCAACCGGTTTATGGCGCCGCCACCGCGCGTCGGAGGTGCGCTGATGGATCGCCTGGCAACGATGCGGGTGTTTGTCCGCGTGGCCGACGCGGCCAGCTTCGTGCGCGCCGCCGAGGCGCTGGATTTGCCGGCGGCCTCGGTGTCGCGCATGGTGCAGGCGCTGGAGGCGCACCTGAAAGTGCGGCTGCTCAACCGCAGTACGCGCAACGTCACGTTGACCGACGAGGGCCGCGCCTATTACGAGCGCTGTGCGCGCGTGCTGAACGAGATCGACGACATGGAGGCGGCAGCCGGCGCCGGCCACGGCCCCGGCGGCCGGCTCAAGGTCAGCCTGCCCGCCTCGATGGCCAAGGGCGTGCTGATTCCGGCGCTGCCGGCGTTTCTGGCGCGCTATCCGCACATCGATGTGGAACTGGCGATGTCCGACCGCCGTGTGAACCTGATCGAGGCCGGCGTCGACTGCGCCATCCGCGTCGGCGCCGCGCCCGATCCCGGGCTGGTGGCCAAGCAGATCGGCATGGTGGCGCGCATCACCTGCGCCTCGCCGGCGTACTTGCGGCGGCACGGCGAGCCCCGCACGGTGGCCGACCTGGCGCGGCATGTCGGCATCGGTTATGTCTGGGACCATGGCGGACGCAGCCGGCCATGGGAATTCACCGTCAACGAACAAGTGCGTCAGGTGCCGATGGCCCACGCCGTGTATGTCGACGACGCCGATGCCTATCTCGCCTGCGGCGTGGCGGGGCTGGGCATCGTCAGCGCTTCCGAATACACCTTGCGGCCGGCGGTGCGCGGCGGTCTGCTGCGCCAGATCCTGCACGACCACGCCGCGCCGCCGCGGCCGGTATCGATCGTGTTCCGTCCCAACCGCCACATGCCGCCGCGCCTGCGCGTGTTTATCGACTGGTTCACGGCACTGTATCCGTCGTTATCGCGGGCGGATTGACAAAGCGCGCCAGAATGCGGCGGGCGATATCGGCGCCCTCTTCTTCCAGCGCGAAATGACCGGTGGCATAGTGGACCACCTCGGCGGCCGGCAGCCAGCGCCGCACCGCGTCCGCGCCGGCCGGGGCAAACAGCGGGTCGCCATCACCCCACACCACCAGCGCTGGCGGCTGCGCTGCCTTCAGGTAGGCTTGCCACCCGGCGTATAGCGGCAGGTTGTTGGGAATGTCGACTTGCAGGTCGGTCATCACGCGGCGGTCCGCATCGATGGATAGCGCATAGGCGTCGTTGACCCAGGCGTCCGGGTTAAGCTGCGCGGGATGGCGCGCGCCCTGCCGGTACAGAAACTGCGCGGTGGCCAGCGTGACGCGCTGCGCGGCCGCCGCGCGCCTGGCGCCCGCCGCCGCCATCGCGCCGGCCTGGACGGCGGCCAGCCGCTCCGGCGCCCAGCCATCGAGCGAGATCGGCGTGTTCTGGAAAATCAATCCGGCAATCCAGTCCGGATGGCGGACGGCCAGGCGCATGCCCACCGGCCCGCCGAAATCCTGCATGTACAGAATGACTTTGCCCCGGCTGGTCTGCGCGACAAAACGCTCGATGGTGTCGGCCAGGCCGTCGAACGTGGCCGGGCCGCGCGCTTCCGGCGGCGCCGCGCTGTGGCCCATGCCCGGATAATCCGGCGCCAGCACGTGGAAGCGCCCGGCCAGCGCCGGCATCAGCTCGCGGAACATGTGCGATGACGATGGAAAGCCGTGCAGCAGCACCATCGGCGGCAAGGCCGGGTCGCCGGCTTCACGGTAGAACACGCCATCGGCGCTGGTGTGGTACGACACCGTCTGCGCCGGGGCGTCCAGCGCCAGCAGCGCGCAGCACAACGTCAGCGCGCGCCGGCTCATCGCGTTCCCCGCGCCAGCGCCGAGGCGTCCGACAAGCCCGGCAGCACGAAATAGCTGGGATCGAGCACGTCCTTCATGCGCTCGTAGAACGCCTGGCGAAACGCCAGCACCGACGCAAACGGCCGCATGGCGACGCTGCGCTCGACCACCAGGCCGTCGTCATCGTGCAAGAGCATCTCGAAGCTGTCGAGCGGCTGGCCGTCAACCGTGCCGCGCCACACCAGCAAGGTCACCTGACCGTCGCTCATCTCGCTGATGTAACTGCCCTCGCGCACGGCGATCGCGCCCACCATGGTGCGCGCCACCGCCTCGCGCCCGGTCACGCTGCGCGACAGGATGGGGCTTTTAAATACGACTTCCGGCGCCAGAATGGCGCCGATTTCTTCGGCGCTGGCGCCGGCTTCACGGAGTTGTATCAATTTGTGCATGGATGGTCCTTGAAAAGTCCAGCCATTGTAGAAAGCGGCGGCCACCGGCACGAGCTTGCGCGCGCAATACAGTATTGTCGAATTCAACATCGAACCGGGGGCGGCAACTGCGTATATTGACCGGGCAACGCCCTGTCTTTCGACCCACTGGAAAGGAACACCGCAATGAGCCATCTGACCATCAGCAAATCCGGCACCGCCTGGATCCGTGACATGCAAGCCCAAGGCAAATCCGCCGCCGGCGGCTGGGCCGCCAGCCCCAACGCCGCCTACTACGCCTCGCTCGATACCGACCAGCCGCTGCCCAATCCGGGCGTGAGTCTGCCCACCACGTTCGCCGAACTGCTGAAAGCGCGCCGCGCCGAACAGGAGCAGCCGCAGCAGTCCGTCACCGGCCACCGCATCAACACCACCGCCTGAGGCGGCCCGCCGACAATCAGCGGAGCAGCCTCAGGCATGGCCAGCCTGGGCTGACCGGCGGGCGCGCGGCTCAGGACTTCGGTGGCTTGCCCATCTTGGCCAGGGTTAGCGTCTCGTCGGCGCGGCCCCAGCCGCCGTCGGCCACTTCCTCGACCAGCACCATGGTGTACTGGCGGACACCCTCGCCGTAGTACTCGACGAACATATCGGTCACGCGGTGGATGATTTCTTCCTTGCGGGCCGCATCGATGATCCCTTCCGGGAATTTGAAGTTTGCGAATGGCATGGTTTTCTCCTTTAAATGCCGTTGGTGAATGATGGTGGTGTCAGGCGAAACCACCGTTGGAACGGATGACTTGTCCGTTGATCCAGCCGCCCTGCTCACTGGCCAGGAAGGACACCGCGTCGGCGATATCCTTGGGCTGGCCGATGCGCTCCAGCGGCGACTGCATGATGATGTGCGCCACCTGCTCGTCGCTCTTGCCTTCGAAGAACAGCTCGGTGGCCACCGGGCCCGGGGCGACGGCGTTGACCGTGATGTTGCGCCCGCGCAGCTCGTTGGCGAAGACCTTGACCAGCCCTTCCACGCCGGCCTTGGAGGCGATATAGGCGCCGTAGCTGGGCACATTCTTGGCGATGACGCTGGTGGACAGCGCGATGAAGCGCCCGCCGCGCCCCAGGTGCCGTGACGCCTCCGCCATCAACAGGAAGGCGCCGCGCAGGTTGACGTTGACGATCTGGTCGAAGTCGGCCAGCGGCATGTCGCCGATCAGCGCATTCTTCATGATGCCGCCGTTGGCCACCACCACGTCGACCCGGCCGAAGGCTTGGCGGGCGCTGGCGAACAGGCCGCGCACCGCGTCGGGCTGGCTGACATCGGCCTTGACCGCCACCGCCGCGCCGCCGTCGGCTTGAATTGCCGCCACCACGGCGGCGGCCGCCTCGGCGTTGCCGGCGTAGTTGACGACGACCGCGTAGCCGTCGCTGGCAAGGCGGCGGGCGATGGTCTGGCCGATGCCGCGCGAGGCACCTGTGACGATGGCCACTTTGTGTGCTGAGGTTTGCATGGTTTTGCTCCTGCGTTGTGCGATGTGTTCATTATTGTTGTTACGCGAAGCCAAATAAATGCGAAAATCAGCACATCTTAATTTCACCAGGAATAACAATGGACCGGCTTGACACCCTGGTGCTGTTCACGCGCATCGTGGAAACGGGCAGCTTCAGCCGGGCGGCGGAGATGCTGGACATCCCGCGCCCCACCGCCACCAACGCCATCAAGGACCTGGAGGCGCGGCTTGGCGTGCGCCTGCTGGACCGCACCACGCGCCAGGTACGCGCCACACACGACGGGCAGGCGTATTACGACCGCTGCGTCCACGTGCTCAGTGAGCTGGACGATGCCGAGGCCTCGTTCCGCCACGTGGCGTCCAATCCGCGCGGCACCTTGCGGGTCGATATGAGCGGCACCCACGCGCAGCACATCGTGCTGCCGGCGATCGACGATTTCCGCCGCCGTTATCCGAACATCGAACTGGTGCTGAGCAGCGGCGACCGGCTGGTTGACCTGGTGCGCGAAGGGGTCGATTGCGTGATCCGCGCCGGCGCGCTGCGCGATTCCAACCTGGTGGCGCGGCCGCTGGCGTCGATGCCGCAGGTGATGTGCGCCAGCCCGGACTATCTGGCGCGCTGCGGCACGCCGCGGCATCCGGACGATCTGGCCGGCCATCAAATGGTGAAGTTTTTCGCCAGCGGCGGCGGCATCGACTATCCGCTGACGCTGATCGTCGACGGCGCGCCCAAGGATTTCATGCTGCCGGGCTGGATCAGCGTCAACGATGCCGAGAACAATGTGCTGTGCGCGCTGCGCGGGGCCGGCATCGTGCAGGTGCCGCGCTTTCACGTGGAGCAGGCACTGGCCGATGGCCGGCTGGTGGCGCTGCTGCCGGAA
The DNA here is from genome assembly GCF_013408245.1 of Duganella sp. 1224. GTDB lineage: Bacteria > Pseudomonadota > Gammaproteobacteria > Burkholderiales > Burkholderiaceae_D > Rugamonas. Next base: position 641,806 of record NZ_JACBYS010000001.1, on the reverse strand, counting down.
TGGCGGAGTCCCGAGATGACGGTGTCGGCGCTGTACCCGTACCGGCGGCATTTGTCGCCGCGCGTGCGGGTGTTTGTGGACTGGCTGGTGGCCTTGTACGGCAGCCGCTTCGGGCCGCTATAAGCAGCGCCGCGCGCGGTAGGCGCCAGGCGTCTGCCCGAGCACTTTGCGGAAGGCCACGCCCATGTGCGACTGGTGGGTAAATCCGCAGGCGGCGGCGATATGGGACAGCGGCAGGCCGGCGTCGGCCATCATCGCGCGCGCCGCCTGCACCCGCGTTTCGACGATGAACGCATGCGGCGTCATTCCCACCGCCCGGGTGAATTCGCGCAGGAAGGCCAGCGGCGTCCTGCCCTCCTCCGCCGCCAGCTGGGCGATGGCCAGCGGCTGATCGAAGCCGGACGCTATCCGCTCCAGCACGCGCTGGTAGACCACGCGCGTGGACTGGGCCGGCGCCACCGGCGCGCGCGCATCAAGGCCGACCAGCGCCAGCATCGCCTGCTCGATCGCCAGCGCATCGGGCGCCTCGGTCAGCAGCAGGCGCCGCAGCGCGATGGCGGCGCGCAGCGCCTGACCGTGCCCGCTCCACTGGTGGCGCCGGTCCGGCGCCACGCCGAGCACCACGTCCGCCGCCGGCGTCCAGCGCACCACCAGGTATTCACCGCCGCCGGGCGACTCGGAAAACACCTCCACGCCCGGCGGCGTGTAGGCGAGCGTGCCGGGCCAGGTGTCGAAGTCGGTGCGGCGGTCGCTGCCGATGGCGTGCACGCCGCGCTGCCGCTCCAGCGCCACGCCCAGCGTATGGGTCAGCACCGGGTCGCGGGCGCTGTAGGCGCGGCGCGGCAGCAGCTCTGCCTGCATTGCGGGAAACGCCGACGATTGAAATTTCATGATAGACCCCGGCCCGTGGTGCGTGGATACTGCTGGCATGGATACCTTAACACACCAAGGGCCTGACCAGCCCCGCGTCATCGGTCTTATCGGCGGCATGAGCTGGGAGTCCAGCGCCGAATACTACCGCCTGATCAACCAGGAGATCCGGCGCCGGCTCGGCCCGCTGCGCTCGGCCAGGCTGTTGCTGCACAGCGTGGACTTTGGCCCCATCCAGCAGGCGCAGCACGATGGCCGCTGGGACGACGCCGCCGTCATGCTGGAAGACGCCGCCAGGCGGCTGTACCGGGGCGGCGCCGACTGCATCGTGTTATGCACCAACACCATGCACAAGCTGGCCGACCGGATCGCGGCGGCGGCGCCGCTTCCGTTCCTGCACATCGCCGATCCGGTCGGCGCGGCGGCGCGGCGCCGGCAAGCGACAGTGCTGGGGCTGCTGGGCACGCGCTTCACGATGGAGCAGCCATTCCTGCGCGAACGGCTGGAGCGCCACTACGGCCTGCGCGTGCTGGTGCCGGACGAGGCCGGGCGCGCCGACGTGCATCGCATTATTTACGAGGAGTTATGCGCCGGCGTGATCCGCGACGGCTCGCGCCAGGTCTACCAGCGCATCATCGGCGAGCTGGCCGCGCGCGGGGCCGAGGCGGTGCTGTTGGGATGCACCGAAATCGGCCTGTTGATCGGCCAGGCCGACAGCCCGCTGCCGGTGCTGGACACCACGGCACTGCATGCGCAGGCCGCGGTGGATTTTTCGCTGCGGGAAGACTCAGCCTGGCCGGCGGCGGCGCGTCAGAACTTGTAACGCGCGCCGATCATGTAACGCGGTCCGGCTTGCGTCACATTCAGCGTCGACGCCATCGTGCGGCCGTGCTGGCGTTGGGTCGCATCGTTGAGGTTGATCGCCTCCAGCTGGAAGCTCAGGTTCTTGTTGTAGTTGTAGCCGATGCTGAGGTCGAACTGGCCGTAGGCGTCGGTGTACACCGGTGCCGCGCGGCCATTGCCGTCCACCGTCGCGGCCAGAAACTCGTCGCGCCAGTTGTAGGCCAGGCGCACCGACCAGTCCTTGTTCTCGAAGATGCCCACCACGTTGGCCGAATTGCTCAGACCGAGAATCGCGAACTGGTCGTTCACGTCGGCGTTGTTGTACTTCAGCGGCGAGTGCACGTAGGTGTAGTTGGCCTGGATGCCAAAGCCGCTCTGGCCGAACATGTGCTGCACGTTGACCTCGGCGCCGCTGACGTTGGCCGACTTCTGGTTGGCGTAGGTGGTGGTCTGGAAGTTCAGCAGCGGATCGGTCGGCAGGCCGGTGATGGTGCCGTCCAGCATGCCGTCGCCCTTGACGCCGGTCTTCTTGACGCCCGGCTGGCCGTCGAAGTTGCCGAGGATGTAGTTGCGGATGCAGTTGGTGTCGGCCGCGCCGCAACCGCTGGCCAGCGCCGCCTTGTAGTAGGCGCCGCCGATCGGCGTGTGCAGGTCATACAGCGTCTGCGAGATCAGCGTCTGGCCGGCGTAGTTGTCCAGCTGCTTGCGGAAGTAAGCCAGCGACACCAGGCTCTGCTTGTCGTAATACCATTCCCACGACAGGTCCAGGTTCTTCGACTTGACCGGCTTCAGCGCCGGGTTGCCGACCGAGGCGCTGCCGCCGGTGAAGACGTTGGCGATGGTGCCCAGCGTCAGGCCGCCCTGCAACTGGTCGTAGCGGGCGCGGCCGATGGTGATGCCGGCGCTGGCGCGCAGCTTCATGTCGCTGCGCAGGTCGGCGTCCAGATTGATGGCCGGCAGCACATTGGTGTAGGACGCGTCCTTGTTGCTGAAGGCCTGGCCGCCGAAGGTCAGCGGCAGCTCGTTCTGCGCCACCCACACCACCGCCGACGCCGGCAGCACCTGCGCGACCGAGTCGACCTTGGTGCGCTCGACGCGCACGCCGAACGACGAGTGGAACGGAATCTTGGTGTCCCAGTCGGTGTCAAAGCCGACGTAGGCCGAGGTGGTTTTCTCGGTCAGCGTGCGGTCGGTGTCGGCGCTGGCGAAGTTCGGCAGGTAGGCGGCCTGGTTGCCGACCGCGTTGGCGGTCACCTGGCGCACCTGGGCGAAGTTGAAGGTATAGAGCGTGGCGAACAGGTCCGGCGAATTGGCGCCGCCCAGCTTGTTGAAGAACGACGGCAGCGAGTTGGCTTGGAACAGGCTGGCCGGATAGTCCGAGGCCTTGGTGGCGCCGCCCCAGGTGTTGTTCTGCACGTTCGAGTAGGTCGAGCGGTTGGTGGTGTCGGTATAGCCGACGCCAAAGTTGAGGTTGGACGCTTCCATCATCTGCAGCGAGCCCTTCACCTGGGCCTGCTTGATGGTGGACTTCTCGTAGCTGTTGTGGAACCACGAGCCGGCGGCCTGGATCGGCGCCTTGGCCAGGTCGGCGGCCGGCATGCTCAGGATCGGCAGTTCATGGGTGAAGTCGACCTTGGTGGTGCCGCGGCTGAAGCTGGCGTTGGACAGCGCGTTCTCGCTGCCGAACGGGCTGTCGGCGCCGGATTCGGCGGTCGAGTGGTGGGCGTCGAACTCCAGCTTCAGGCCGGGGCTGGCCTTCCACTGGGCGTTGAAGCCGAGCGACTGGTTCTTGGTCTTGGTGGCGAAGTCGCTGCCCACCACCGAGATGTCCTGCGGCGTCGGGTAGACTTCCTGGTAGGTCAGCGGCGACACCACGTGGCCGCTCGGCCAGCTGCTGGTGGAGGTCGGCGTCTGCGCGAACCACACGCTGAGCTCGTTACGCTTGGTCTGGATCTTGTTTTCCGAATAGGTGTAGTCGACCGTCGTGGTCAGCTCCTTGACCGGGCGGAACTGGAAGGTCAGCTGGCCGTTGGTGCGCTGCCGCTGCACCGCCGCGACGTTGTAGTTCATATTCTGCGGAATCGAGTACAGCGCGTCCGGCGCGGGACGGTTGGTGATGTTCTGCGCGCCCGGCTGGCCCGGCTGCGGCAGCGTCTGGCCGTCGATCACGGCCGAGCCGAGGTACGGGCCCTGGTAGCCGTTGAACAGGCCGGCGCGGTTGAAGCCGGAGTCGCGCGACTGGTAGCTGGCGCTCAGCGACACGCCAAAGCGGCCGTCGGCGCTGGTGTTGCTGTAGATGCCGGAGATTTCCGGCGTCACGCTCTTGCCCTTGACGTCATTCGGCAGGTGGTCGTTGGAAGTGTCCTTGACCGCCTTGATGCCGACGCTGGAGTGCATGCCCGGATTGTCGAACGGGCGGCCGGTGATGACGTTGATGGTGGCGCCGATGCCGCCGGTCGGGCTGTCGGCGCGGCCGGTCTTGTACACCTGCAGCTGCGAGATCGATTCCGAGGCCAGGTTGGAAAAGTCGAACGACCGGCCGGACAGGTCGCTCAGGTCGGTGGTCGGCATCTGGCGGCCATTCAGCAGCACCAGGTTGAAGTCCGGCCCCAGGCCGCGCACGGTGACCTTCTGCCCCTCGCCATTGCTGCGGTCGATCGAGACGCCCGAGATGCGCTGCAGCGACTCGGCCAGGTTGGTGTCCGGGAACTTGCCCATGTCTTCGGCGACGATGCCGTCGACGATGCCGTCCGAGTTGCGTTTCAGATTCAGGGTGGACTGCATACTGGCGCGGATGCCGGTCACGATCACCTGCGGGGCGTCGGCGGCCGGCGTGTCGGCCTGCTGGGCGAGGCCGGGCACGGCCAGGGCACTGCAGGCGCTGGCCACGGCCAGGCACATCAAACGACGCTGAAATGGGGTTTGCATAAGGTCTCCTTGATTTTTTTGTATATCGCTATCGTGGTCCTTGTTAGCTCCGATGTTAGCGAGCCGTGAAAATGTTTGCGGTAACATTTTCGGACAAACTTAATGTATCGCTTGCATTGCTAAGCAACCAATAATTTTTTTGCATGGGTTCATACCGAAATCGGTATCAGCGGCTATCGTCCTCTGCTGACGCCCTTGCTTCACGGCCGCCCAAGACAACAGGCAGCCGCGCGGGCTGCCTGTTCAAAGTTGTGTTTTAACAACTGAAGCGCGCCTGGATCTACGGAATGAAATGCTGGCGCGTGAGCCAGCGCTTGAATTGTTCCGGCCACACGCGCTCTTCCGGCAATTGATCGGCCAGCCCCGCCCCATGCGCGCCATGGGCAAAGAAGTGCGTTTCGTTGGGCACGCCGGCGGCGTTTAGCGCATCGCCAAACATCACGCTGTTATTCGGATCGATGCGCTGGTCGTCCATGCTGACAAACAGGAACACCGGCGGCGTGCGGGCGCTGACGTTGTCCTGCGCGGACAGCCGCTGTTCCAGCTGATGCAGTTGCGCGCCGCGATAGCCATGCAACAGCTTGGCGCGGGTATTGGACTTGCCGGACGCGGCAGGATCCATGGAAATCACCGGATAGCCCAGGCCCAGCAGATCGGCCGCGCCGCTGGTGGCGTCCACGGCGTCACGCGCGGGCAGGCCGAAATCCATGTCGGGATGGAGCGCCAGCGTGGCGGCCAGATGCCCCCCCGCCGAAAAGCCAAACACGCCGATGCGCGCTGGATCGATTTGCCATGCCTGGGCGCGATGGCGTATCAGCTTCAGCGCGCGCTGGCCGTCCCACATCGGCACCGGGTAGCGGTAGGTGCCGTCGGCCTGGACCAGCCGGTAAGATAAAACGAAGGTGGTGATGTTCAGTTCGGACGCGAAATAGGTCGCCACCGGCGCCTGCTCTTTTTGGTTGGACAGATGGTCGTAGCCGCCGCCGGCCAGCAGCAACAGCGCCGGCCCGGGGCGATCGCCATGCGCGGCGTGGAACACGCGCAGGTAGGGAATGTCCAGGCACGGATCGTCGCCGGCGGCGCCTGGCGCCGGGCCGTCCCACAGCCGGATCAGGTCCGGATCCTGCGGATCGAAACAGTTGCGGACCGCATCGCGCGCGGCATGGGCCTGGCCGGTGACGGCGAGGAGCATCGAAAAGACCACGGCAAGCACGCGCATAAGCAGAGTCCAGATGAAAAGAGCAACGATACCAGCAACGATCTCCTGTTTCAGCCCGCTTGTGTACTGGGCGATTGGGAGTAACGACTTCGCGCTGCCGGATTGAGGGTTGGCGTACCCCAAAAAGGTCGGGGTCTGACCCCGTACGGGGTCAGACCCCAGTTCTCCGCAGTGCGGGTTGGGCGATTCCCGCATGCGTCCGTAGGGCCGTGATCGCGCCGAGACCCTGCGCTTATCGCCACCCCCAGCGGCGGCGTGGCGCCAGTTGGTATGCCGACTTCGCCGCCACGCTGACGCGCACCGTGGTGCCGCCGCCGGCCGTGCTGTGCAGCGCGAATTCGCCATCGATACGGTGCGCGCGCTCGCGCATGCCGGTCAGGCCGAAATGGCGCTGCGCGGTCGCGGTCTGGCCGGCGTCGGCCGCCATGCCGACGCCGTCGTCGCGCACGGTCAGCACCAGTTGGTCGTCGCCGTAGCTGATGTCGACGCCGATGTGCGCGGCCTGTGCGTGGCGGAACGCGTTCATGATGGCTTCGCGGCCGATAAATATCAGCTCGTCCAGCACGTCGGCGCGCAGCAGGCGCGGTGTGCCATCGTTGTGCACCTGGAACGCCGCGCCGAATTGCGCCGTCATCGATTGCCCGACCCGGGCCAGCGCCGGTGCCAGCCCGTCCTGCGCGCCCGGGCCGCCGCGCAGGCCCAGCACCTCGCTGCGGCCCTCGTCCACCAGCCGGTCGGCGTCGTCCAGGATCTGATCGACCATCTGGCGCGACGTCCCGTCATCGCGCACGCGGTCGCGGATGCCGTCCACGCGCAAGATCAGGCCTTGAAGGCTTTGCAGGAAGGTGTCGTGCAGCGCGCGGGCGATGCGCTCGCGTTCGTCCAGCCGCTCCTCCAGGCGCTCTTGCATGCGCAAGGTGAGCTGGCGCATGCGCCAGTGGAACAGCAGCACCAGCAGGCCGGCCACGCCGGCCGCGCACAGCAGCTTGAAGGCGATGGTCTGCGTGAAGGCCGGCTGGATGCTGAAGCGGACACGCTCGGCGCTGGCGCTCCACACGCCATCCTCGTTGGCGGCGCTCACCTCGAAGGTGTAGTCGCCCGGCTCCAGGTTGGTGTAGTAGGCGACGCGGTTCTGTCCCGGATCGCGCCAGCCGGGATCGACGCCGCTCAGACGGTAACGGAACCGCACCCGCTCGGGCATGGCCAGCGCGCTGGCGGTGAAGCGGATCTGCAGCGCGCGGGTCCCCTGCGGCAGCACCGGCGCGGTGTCAGCCGCGTAGCTGGCGGTATCGGTCGCCAGCGAGCGCACCATGACGTGCGGCGCGTGCACGTTGCGCAGGATGTGCGCCGGATCGATCCAGCCGACACTGGCGCCGGTGGCATACCAGATGCGGCCATCGGTGCCCCCGGTCAGCGATGGCAGCGGCGAGATTTGCGACGGCAGCCCTTGCAAGCCGTCGAGATGGTTGAAATCCTCCACCGCCGCCGCGCCCTGGGCGCCGATGTCGCGCGCCGCAATGCGGCTGATGCCATCCACGTGGTGCAGCCACAGCTCCCCGGCCGGCGTCTCGACGATGCCGGACACGCCGCGAAACGCGCTGCCGTCCGGCCGCAGCCACGGCACGAAGCGGCCGCCGTCCAGATAAGCCAGTCCCTTCTCGCCACCCGCCCACAGTCGCTGCGCGCCGCTGTACAACGCCAGTACGTTGCCGATGTCCAGCCCTTGTGCGCCGCCATAGCGCGTCAACCGGCCGCGTGACAGCATGACGACGCGGCTGTTGGTGTAGCCGAACCAGATGCGCCCGCGCCCGTCGGCGTGCACCCAGATCGGCGTCTCCTTGCCCAGCGCGTCGATGCCGCCGCGCGCCGTCCACACGCCGTCGCGGAAGGTGTGGACGCCATGCCCGAGCACCGACAGCCAGAGCGTGCCGTCCGGCGCCAGCGCCATGGCCTGGACGCGAAACCCCGTCAGCGCGTCCGGCAGCTTCCACTGTTGCGTCGTCTTGCCGGCCTGGCGCCACAGCGCGCTGTCGGTGCCGAACCACATGGCGCCGTCGGGCGCGCGCAGCGCCGCCGCCACTTCCTTGATGCCGCCGGGCAGCCGGGTGCCGTCGGCCGCGATGCCGAAACTGTCGGCGCCGTAGCTGCCGCCAATCCAGACCGTGCCATCCGCGCCGGCGCTGACCAGCGGCGAATCGTACGTCGATGGCAGCGCCACCGTGCTCAGCTTGGTTTCACGCAGGCGGTCGATGCCGCGCCGGGTGCTGAACCACAGGTTGCCCTCGCGGTCGTCGAACATATTCAGATAGGTGTCGTCAGTAAAGCCCTGCGCCCGGTTGAAGGAGCGCAAGGGGCGCATGTCCCGGTCCAGCAGCTCGATGCTGTTGCCGGTGTTGAGCCAGAACGCGCCGCGCTCGTCGCTGCGGTAACTGTAGATGCGCCGCTTGCCCGGCAGCGTGACCTTGCGCAGCGCGCCGCTGGCCGGGTCGTAGGCGGTGATGCCGGAACGCTGGCTGTACAGCCAGATGCTGCCGTCCGGGCGGTCGTCGCCGCCTTCCAGTCCGGCCATCGTCAGCACCAGCCGGAAGCGCGGCTCGCCGGCCGCGCTGCGGTACATATGGTCGCCGATGTAGGTGATGATGCCGCCGTCCCTGGTGAAATTGAAGGCGCCGGCGAAGCCGTCCGGCAAGCCGTGTTCGGCGCCGGCATGGCGCCAGCGCTGCCCTTCAAGCCAATACAAGCCGCGCGAGGTGGCCGCCCACATGATGCCGCCGGGGCTCAGGTCGACGTGGTGCACGGCGCTGGGCGGCAGGCCATCGGCCTCGCCGTAATGGCGCGCCTGCCCCGCCTTGAAGCGGCTGATGCCGCCAAACTGGTAGGTGACCCACAGCGCGCCGTCGAAACTGGAGATCGACATCAAATTGCTCGATTGCAGCCGGTTGCCGTCGATCTGTTCGATGCGCTCGAAGGCCACGCCGTCGAAGCGGTACAGGCCGTCGTGCGCGGCAAACAGCATCCTGCCGTCCGCCGCCTGGGTCATGAACAGGACGTCGGCCGGGGCGCCGTCCTTCTGGCTCCAGCCCTGGTGATGCAGCGCGCTATGCCACATGGGCGGCGCGGCGGCGGCCGCCGTCACGGCCTGGCACAACATCATGGCCATCCAGCACAGCCGCACAAACAAAGACAGCATGGTTCTCCCGGTGGATGAAGGGTCAGAGCGCCGGCGGCAGCGGCGACACCGTCAGGCGCACGCCGCCCGGCGCCAGCAAGGCGCGCAGCAATTCCGCCAGCGGGGCGTCATCGTCCGCCGCCTGCACGTAGGCGGCCGCCGCGCCCGCATAGCGCGCGGCCACCGACAGCATCTCTTTTGCATCTCGGCAACGTATGAGGATGCCGAGCCGTCCCGCGACCGGCTGCGGCAACGGCACGCCGGCCGCCCCGGTATCGTCGATTTCAACGAACAGCGGCGCCGCCGGCGCCCGCCCCTCGCCGATGACGTTGTAGTGCTGCGCCGGCAGCCCCAGGTCCGGCGCGCCGCCCGGCACTGGCGTGCCGCGCCCCTGCATGTGTTCGGAAATGCTTTCGCGCAGGTCGGTCATGCCGTCGCCGTCGATGACCACCACCGGACCGGGCGCGCCACTGGCCGGCAGGCGCAGCAGGCGTTCGACCACCGCGCGGCCGGCATCCTCGGCGCAGGCGTTCAGCGCCGCCGGCAGGATGAACACCGGGTTAGCCTGCGAGCGCGCTGCGATAGTCCCGTCCATATGCCGGCGTCTGTCCTCATAAGATGCTTCATTGTAGAAACAAAGGATCTGGCAGCGTGACTAAAGCGGTATAAATTGTTGTTAAATCGATGCCTTAACCATAACAGGTAATTGCCTCACTATTGATCCGCATGAAACAATGACCTGAACCTCATCAGGAACCCGACCATGACCACTTCCGGCAGCGCCGCCGTCGAACCCGAACTGGCCTTTGGCCCCTACCGGCTGGCCCCGGCCAACCGCACGCTGCTCAACGACGGCAGACCGGTGCAGCTCAGCGGCCGCGCCTTCGACTTGCTGCTGGCCCTGGTCGAGCGCGCGGGCGAGGTGGTCAGCAAGGAAGAGCTGATCGCGCGGGTCTGGCCCAGCACGGTGGTCGAGGAAAACAATCTGCGCGTGCACATCGGCACGCTGCGCAAGGTGCTGTGCGCGGACGACAGCGGCATGCGCTATGTCGAGAACGTGGTCGGCCGCGGCTACAGCTTCGTGGCGCCGGTCACCCGCGTCGCGCACGATATCCGCACGACCGTGCTGCACAAGGACATCGTGCGCCTGCCGCTGCTGCAGACCCGGCTGATCGGCCGCGACCAGGTGCGCGACCAGCTGACCGCGCTGGTGGGGCAGCACCGCTGCGTCACCATCGTCGGCCCGGGCGGCATCGGCAAGACCACGATGGCGCTGGCGGTGGCCGAGGCGCTGGCCCCGGTCTTCGGCGAGCACAGCTACTTCCTCGACCTGGCGCCGGTCAGCGACGGCAAGCTGGTGGCCAGCACCGTGGCGGTGGCGCTGGGGGTGCCGGTGCTGGGCGACGATCCGCTGCCGGCGCTGCGCGCCTTCCTGCGCGACAAGCAGGCCATGCTGATCTTCGACAGCTGCGAGCACGTCATCGACCAGGTCGCCGCGCTGGTGGAGCAATTGCTGACGGACAGTCCGCCGCTGCACATCCTGGCCACCAGCCGCGAGCCGCTGCGCGCCGACGGCGAGCGGCTGCACCGGCTGGAAGCGCTGGCCGTGCCGCCGCCGCAGGTGACGCGCGAGGACGCGCTGTCCTGGCCGGCGGTGCAACTGTTCACCGAGCGGGCGATGGCCAGCATGAACGGGCTGGACCTGTCGGCCGACAACCTGCGCCACATCGTCCACATCTGCCGCCGGCTGGACGGCATACCGCTGGCGATTGAACTGGCGGCCGGCCGCGCGGATTTTTTCGGCATCGCCGGCCTGTCGGCCCAGCTGGACGACTGCTTCAACACGCTGGTGCGCGGCCGCCGCACCGCCCTGCCCCGGCACCAGACGCTGCGGGCGACGCTGGACTGGAGCTTCGACCGCCTGCCGGCCGTCGAGCAGCAGCTGCTGCAACGGTTTGCCATCTTTCGCGGCAGCTTCACGCTGGAGGCGGCGATCGACGTCGTCACCTGCGACGTCATCAGCAAGAGCGCCGCGCTGGACGGTTTTGCCAACCTGCACGCCAAGTCGCTGCTGAGCACGGACGCGGACCAGGACCTGATGCTGTACCGGCTGCTGGACACCACGCGCGCCTACGCCGCCGAAAAGCTGGCCGCCGCCGGCCACACCGCCATCCTCGCCCGCCGCTACGCCGAGTATGGCTGCCGGCTGCTCGCCAACGCCCAGGCCGACTGGGAAAGCCGGGCGACGCGCGACTGGCTGGCGCAATACGGCCGCAGCATCGACCACGTGCGCGCCGGCCTTGACTGGGCGTTCGGCGCCGATGGCGACGCCCTGATCGGGGTGCGCCTGACCATGGTGTCGGCGCCGCTGTGGTATCAGCTGTCGCTGATGAGCGAATACCGCGACCGGCTGGAAACCGCGCTGCGCCACGTGGCGCAGGCCGAGCCGGCACAGGAAGGCTGGCAGATGCAGCTCCACCTGGCGCTGGGCCACACCTTGCTGCACACCCATGGCGGCGACGCCGTCTGCCAGGCCGCGTTTGCCACCACCCTGCGGCTGGCGGACAAGCTGGGCGACATGCCGTGCTACCTGCGCGGCTTGTGGGGTGCGTTCACCGACGCGATCTTCCGTGGCGACTATGCCGCCGCGCTCGGCTACGCGGAACAATTCGGCTTCGCCGCCGAGCGCCACGCCGGCGAAGCCGAGCGCGTCATCCACGCGCGGTTGAAATCGCTGGCGCTGCATTATCTCGGCCGCCAGGACGAGGCGCGCGTCTACGCCGACCTGGTCGCGCGTCACCCGCTGACGCACGCGGCGCGCGCGCGCAACCATGGCTTCCAGTTCGACCAGCGCATTTCATCGCTGGCGATCCAGTCGCTGGTGCTGTGGATGCAGGGCTACCCGGAACAGGCGCTGCGCATCACCGGCGACGCGGTGCGCGAAGGCCAGGAGGTGGGCCACAGTATTTCGCTGTGCTTCGCGCTGACCGTGGCGTGCTCGGTCGCCACCTGGAGCGGCGCGCGCCAGCAGGCGCAAACCTGGACCACGCTGCTGCTGGATGTGTCGACCCGCGCCATGCTGCCCAACTGGCAGTACTGGGGCCGGATCTTCCAGGCCGCCTGGCTGCTGGAATATGCGCCCGACGACTGCGCGCGCGAATCGCTGGCGGCGCTGGAGCAAAGCCCGTTCTGCGGGCCATTGCAGGCCGAGGTCATGGCCAGCGCCCATCCCGCCCTGCTGACGCGGCGCGCGGTTCAACGCGCCACGGACGGCAGCGCCGGCTGGTGCCGCGCCGAGATCCTGCGCCACCAGGCCGTGCTGGCATTGGCGGCGCCGCAGCCGGACGCCGCCAGCGCCGAGGCCCTGCTGCACGAGGCGCTGACGCTGGCGCGCAGCCAGGGCGCGCGCGGCCTGGAACTGCGCGCCGCCACCACGCTGGCCGCAATGTGGCGCGACCAGGGCCGGGCGGCCGAGGCGGCGCCGATGCTGCAAGCGGTCTACGCGGGTTTCACCGAAGGCCATGACAGCCGCGATCTTCAAGCCGCGGCGGCGTTGCTGGCGGGCTTGCGGTGCTGATTCAAATGGCGCACCTGCAGCGTCACGCCGATCACCAGCAGCAGGAACAGTACGCCGGTAATGGCTTTCAGCTCGGGCGCCTCGGCGTCCGCCAGCAGCGGTGCGCCGGCCGGCAGCCGGGTCAGGGTTTCGGTGAACGCCGGGATCATGTGGAAGAAGAAGGTCAGCGACAGCAACACGGTCTGCACCACCACCCTGGAGCGCAGCGCCCAGGCCGCCGCCAGCACCAGCAAGGTCAGTACGCCCAGCGCGTGTGGCTTGCCAAAACCGCCATGTTGAAAAATACCAAAGCCGGTCAGGCAAGTCAGTATCGTCATGACGACGTAGGTCTGGCCGGCGCGGTTGCCGGGGTCGATACGCTTGTCGCGCGCCAGGCCGACGACGCCGGCGCCGACCGCCACCAGGCTGATGACCGTGTGGATGAGGCCGAGGGTAGTGAGTCCGGACATGTTGCACTCCTTTGATGGTTGACGGTTGAGAACACTGTGCAACCATGGTAGGCCCCGCGCCCGACCGGCGTGAGTAAATCGTTATAAAGCCGTATAAAGCATTAACAAGACTTAGCAAGGTTTTACTCGCGGCCAGCCATGGCGGCTGACTACACTTTCCTCGCAGTCCGACCCACGCCAACGAGAGGAAAACCCCATGAGCAGCCATCCCTATCTTTCGACCGACACTGCCCTGCTGCTGGTCGACCCGTACAACGATTTTCTCAGCGAAGGCGGCAAGCTGTGGCCGCCAGTCAAGGAAAGCGCCGAGGCGCAGAACCTGCTGCCGAACATGAAGGCGGTGGTGGCGGCCGCGCGCGCGGCCGGCATCCGCGTGTTTTACGTGCCGCACCACCGCGCCGAACCGGGCGACCTGGAACACTGGCACCACGCCACGCCCTACCAGCAAAGCGCCGCCAAGCTGCAAGTCTTCGCCAGGGACAGCTGGGGCGGCGAATGGCATCCGGACTTCGTGCCGCAGCCGGGCGACGTCATCGCCAAGGAACACTGGGCTTCCAGCGGCTTCGCCAACACCGACCTGGACGTGCTGCTGCGCCAGCACGGCGCGCGCAAGGTCATCCTGATCGGGCTACTGGCCAATACCTGCATCGAAACCACCGCCAAGTTCGCCATGGAGCTGGGCTACCACGTGACGCTGGTCAGCGACGCCACCGCCGCCTTCAGCAAGGAGGCGCTGCACGCCGCCCACCACATCAACGGCCCCACCTATGCCAGCGCCATCCTGTCCACCTCGGCGCTGCTGCACGCCCTCCAATAAGGAAACCGCGATGACCATCACCGCCATCAACACGCCCAACCTGAAGGTCGACATTCGCGGCCGCACGCTGGCCTACCGTTCGCTGGGCGACGGCCATCCGATCGTGCTGTGCACGCGCTTTCGCGGCACCATGGACGTCTGGGACCCGGCCTTTCTCGACGCGCTGGCCGCCAATGGCTTGCGTGTGATCACCTTCGACTACAGCGGCATCGGCCAGTCCAGCGGCGAGAAGTCGATGCATCCCGGCGCCTTGGCCAATGACGCCTACGACCTGATCGACGCGCTCGGCCTCGACCAGGTGGTTATCAGCGGATGGTCGCTGGGCGGTATGGCAGCGCAGATCGCGCTGGCCGTGTATGGCCAGCGCATCAGCCACGCGGTGCTGATCGGCACCACGCCACCCGGCCACCTGGCCAAGCCGGCCGAGCAACTGTTCTACGACACGGCGGTGATTCCCGAATACACGCTGGAGGACGAAACCATTTTGTTCTTCGAGCCGACGTCCCCGGCCAGCGTGGCGGCGGCGCGCCGCTCGGTCGCGCGCATCGCCCAACGTACCGAAGGCCGCAGCCCGCCGGTGCCGCTGGCGTGGGCGGCCGAGAATCTGGGCAGCACGCCGAAGAACCCGCTGTTCCCTGCAGACGCCGTGATGGACGCGCTGAAAACCACCACCATTCCGGTTCTGCACGTGGGCGGCGACCACGACATTATCTTCCCGGTGGAAAACTGGTACGCCCTCAACCAGCAACTGCCGACCACGCAACTGCTGACCTTCCCGCACGCCGGCCATGGCCCGCACCACCAGCATCCGCTGGCGGTGGCGGAATACATCGCCAGCTTCGTCCGCAACACCAGCAAGTGACGCTCCCCACACGACGATGATCGATATTCTGGCGGTCGACGACCATCCGCTGTTCCTGGAAGGACTGGCCAGCGTGATCGGCCGCGAGCCCGGCCTGCGGCTGGTGGGCGATGCCGTCAGCGGCCGCGCGGCGATGGATGCCTACCGGCACCTGCGGCCAGACGTGGTGCTGATGGACCTGCGCCTGCCGGACATGGACGGCATCGACGTCATCGCCGCCCTCCGCGCCGAGTTCCCCCAAGCCTGCGTGATCGTGCTGACCACCTACGAGGGCGACGCGCTGGTGCAGCGCGCGCTGCGGGCCGGCGCCGCCGGCTACCTGTTGAAGAGCATGCTGCGCAAAGAGCTGGTGGCCAGCCTGCGCCAGATCCACGCGGGCCAGCCGCATCTTCCTCGCCAGAGCCCGCCCGACACGCTCAGCCGGCGTGAAATCCAGGTGCTGGAACTGGCGGCGGCCGGGCGCGGCAACCGCGAGATCGGCCTGGAACTCAATATCTCGGAAGACACCGCCAAGGCCCACATGAAAAACGTCATGGCCAAGCTGAACGCGAACGACCGCACGCACGCGGTGCTGATCGCGCTGAGTCGCGGCATCCTCGACCTGCGCCTGCGCGCGCCCAGATAAGCGGCGCCACTTAGCAAGGCTTAGCAAAGATTTACTCGCGTTGCCCGCGTCCCCGTCACTACACTGGGGACTGCCCTGAACCCTGGTACTGGAGAGGAGTGGTCATGATGGACAGCAACAGAACGATAGACGTACTGATCGACCATCGCACGCCGCTGGTGCGAACAGCGCTGATCGCGATACTGGGCGCCTGCCGCGACATGCGCGTCAGCGCCAGCCCGATGGGCGTGGCGCCGGACGTCATCGTGGCGAACTATGCCACCGGCATGGCGCACCTGGAGCGCCAGCGCGACGCCGGGCACGAGCACGGCCCGCGCGTGCTGATCCTGACCCACCGCTGCCGCGAGTGGGAGGTACGCACCGCCGTGTCGGCCGGCGCGCGCGGCTACCTGCTGCACGACTGCGGCAGCGCCGAACTGGTCGACGCAGTGCGCGCGGTCGACGCCGGCGTGTCGCACATCCACCCTTCCCTGATCGGCAGCATCGCCCGCAGCTACGAGCGCGCCATGCTGACCGGCCGCGAACAGCAGGTGCTCAATCTGCTGGCCCAGGGCTGCTGCAACAAGCATATCGCGCGCGAGCTGGGCATTGGCCTCGGCACTGTCAAGACCCATGTCAAGGGAGTCTTCGAGAAGCTGGGCGCCACCGCCCGCACGCACGCGGTGGTGCTGGCCAGCCAGCGCGGCCTGGTCAACTGACCAGCCCATTTTTCCAACGCCCGTTTAAGGAGGCAAGCATGAAAATCGACCAATCCATCGTCCTGGTGACCGGTGCCAATCGCGGCCTGGGCCTGGCCTTCGCGCGCGCGCTGGTCGCGCGCGGCGCAAAGAAAGTCTATGCCGGCATGCGCGACACAGCCGGATTCAGCGAACCGGGCGTGACGCCGGTCCGGCTCGACCTGCATGATGCAACCAGCATCAAGGCGGCGGCGGAGCAGTGCGGGGACGTGACGTTTTTGCTGAATAACGCCGGCATCGCGCGTTACGAAAAGTCGGTGCTGTCCGCCGATGGCGCCGAGGACGCGCGCGCCATGTTCGAGACCAATTACTTCGGCACGGTGCGCGTGACGCAAGCGTTCGCGCCAGCGCTGCTGCGCAATGGACCGGGCGCGATCTTGAACGTGCTGTCGGTGGCGTCATGGATCGCCAAGCCGCTGCTGGCGGCGTATGCGGCCTCCAAGTCGGCCGAATGGAGCTTCACCAACGCGCTGCGGGTGGAGCTGAAAGAGACCGAGGTGCTGGTCAGCGGCATGCACGTCGGCTTCATCGACACCGATCTGACCAAGGACCTGCAGGTAACCAAGCTGACGGTGGAGTCGGTGGTCAACAGCGCGCTGGATGGCATTGAAGCCGGGCTGGAAGAGATCCTGATCGACGATGTTTCCAGAGCCGTCAAGGCCAGCCTCGGCACCGCCAGCGCCGTCTACCTGGCGCCGCCAGACATCAGGTAAGCCGCCGATGGAGCGTTGTCGCCCACCCCGGAAGGTCGGGGTCTGACCCCGTACGGGTCAGACCCCAGCGTGCCGCCGTGCGCGGCTGGGGTCAACAGAACAATCGCGAACTATGAACACCACCGCCGCGCCGCGTTACAGCGCGATATCCGGTACCTTCTTCACCACACCCGGCTCGCCGGCCGGAGCCGCCGCCGGCGCAAAGCCGTCCAGGCTTGGCGAGGCGATCGCCAGTTGCAGCGTTTCGGCGGTGGCCGCCCATTCGGCCGCCAGCAGATCCGGGTGCTCGTTGAGCTTTTTGCCGTAGGACGGCACGATCTCGCGGATCTTGCTCTGCCAGGCGGGCGTCTTGATACGGTCCGCGAACACCTTTTCCAGCAGCGACAGCATGATCGCCGGCGAGGTCGAGCCGCCCGGCGAGGCGCCCAGCAGCGCCGACACCGAACGGTCCGCCGACACCACCACCTCGGTGCCCAGCTTCAGCACGCCGCCCTGACCCGGCACGTTCTTGATGATCTGCACACGCTGGCCGGCCTGCCACAGGCGCCAGTCCTCGTCCTTGGCCTCCGGCATGTAATGGCGCAGCGCGGCCATCTTCTCTTCCTTGGACAGTTCCAGCTGCTGCGCCAGGTACTTGACCAGTGCGAACTCGTGCATGCCGACCTGCAGTTGCGGAATGATGTTGGACGGCGTGGTGGCCTTGGCGATATCGAAGTAGGAGCCGTTCTTCAGGAACTTGCTCGACCACGTGGCGAATGGACCGAACAGCAGCACCGTCTTGCCATCCAACACGCGGGTGTCCAGGTGCGGCACCGACATCGGCGGCGAGCCGGTGTCAGCCAGGCCGTAGACCTTGGCCAGGTGGCGCGACGTGATGGCCGGATTATCGGTCACCAGGAATTCGCCGCCGACCGGGAAGCCGCCATACTGCTTGGCTTCCGGAATGCCCGACAGTTGCAGCAGCGGCAGTGCCGCGCCGCCGGCGCCGATGAAGATGTGGCGCGCGTCCACCGTCTGGATCTTCGACTTGTCCTGGATGTCGAACGCCGACACGCGCCACGAACCGTCGCCGTTGCGGGTAATCGAGCGCACCTCGTAGCCGGTAGAGATCTTGACGCCGGCGCGGTCGCGCAAATGCTGGTAGAACTGGCGCGTGATGGCGCCCAGGTTGACGTCGGTGCCCAGCGGCGAGCGGGTGGCGGTGACCACGTCTTCCGGCTTGCGGCCTTCCATCATGATCGGGATCCACTGCTTGATCTTGACCGGATCGGTGGTCATCTCCATGCCGGCAAACAGCGGCGACGCCTTCAGCGCCTCCACGCGCTTGCGGATGAACTCGCGGTTTTCCTCGCCAAAGACCAGGTTCATGTGCGGGGTCGAGTTGATGAATTCGCGCGGATTGCCCAGCACGCCCTTGCGCACCTGGTGCGACCAGAACTGGCGCGAGATCTGGAAGTTCTCGTTGATCTCGACCGCCTTGGCGATCTGCACCTTGCCCTTGTCGTCCATCGGCGTGTAATTCAGCTCGCACAGCGCCGAGTGGCCGGTGCCGGCGTTGTTCCAGCCGTTGGAGCTTTCTTCCGCCACCTTGTCGAGGCGCTCGAAGACCTCGTAGGTCCAGCCTGGTTCCAGCTCGGCCAGGTAGACGCCCAGCGTCGCGCTCATGATGCCGCCGCCGATCAGCAGCACGTCCACCTTGCGGTCGGCCTTGTCGGCACGGAACTGACCGCCGAAGAACACCGAATAGCCACCCCACACGGCAGCGGCGCCGACCGCCGCGCCGATGAACTGGCGACGCGAGAAACGCCCGCGCTTGGCGACGTTATTGTTGTTCGTTTGACTCATGGAACTCATCCTTTAACAAATAAAAAATAGCCGACCCCAGCCTCGGTGTGCGCAGCTATGAATGCTGTTTTTGGGATCTGATGACCTGAGGCGGCGACGGCGGCCTGGCAGAGCGCGCAAGCGCGCGGCGGTGGCAGAAGTGGTTGCTGCATGCCCTAAATATGAGCATGATATTGTCTCTGTAGCTATCTTAATTGAGGCGTCACGGCTGAGCCATTGTGGTTAACCGAAACGTTAAGACGCGTAGAATGCAAACGGGAGATGCCCCCCCATTCAGGTCGCGCCCAGCGAAATTGCCGGTGGCAAATATGAACCTGTCGGAACGAGCCGAGCGGCAGGCCCGCGCTTGAGTAAACCGTCTCTCGCTGATTAACGAGCGCCATCCCAAGCATAACGTTGACAACGCACAGCAAGCGCGCCGGTTCGCCAGTGAAGCGCTCGGCTCCGTGCAAGAAGGCGGTCAGGTTGCCAAAGAAGTGCGCCGTCTGGCGCAGCATTCGGCCGCAGCGACCAAGGAAATCAAGCCGCTGGTCGGCGACTCGTCGGCTCACTTGCAGCAAGGCGGCTTGCTCGTGGCAAAAGCCGGCGACGCCATGCAGCGCATGGTTGACAGTATCACAGGCGTGGTGAATAAGGGGGCGAATTTTCGGGAGCTAGCCGTGAACAGAGCGATGGCACCCGCCATGGGCGATGTGCTGACTGTTCTAGTCGCGCAATTATGCCTTCCGGGCAGCACATTGGCACTGCGTGCCGCGCAGCAACCTAGCGCTAGCCTATACCTAAATCATCTGTGAGGCATGCAGACAAAATGCGTGTGAAGTATCAACCTAATATGAACTAATCCCATTGCAGCGCCAACTGATACCAACTAGTAATCATTTCCTACGGGAGATTGCCAAACGGCTCGGGCCGAGTCGAGCAAGCCGCGCCAGCAGTGGGGAAGTTTGAAACAGATCCACGTGGAATTGAAAGCGCTGAGTTATGAGAGATTGATGTCACCCGATCTCTGAGGTCACGCAGATCGTGAGATGCATATTTCTTGCTCACAAATGGACTGTCGCTTTTGAAAATTCATACAGGGCGAAAGGTGGTATAGCCCGATCCAAGTTCTTCAATTCTATGCTTTAATTGCTCCGAAACTATTACGCTGAGATGATACCCCGAAGGACGGAAGATATGCGCTCCACAAACGAGTGAGGTATCGATAACCATCTTGGTTATCACCTTAAATTCTCCCACTTTATCAGGACGAATACTATCCAACTCCCATTTTGAAAACTCTGAACGCTCTTCGTCAATACACCTAATTTCACGAATGACATTAACGAGTGATATCACTACCTCTGTACCCACCACCTTTACCGGGATAAGTTCAATATCAGCACGTCCGATTTCTTGAAGAATGTCCGCCCACTCCCTCATCGCGTAGATAAGATCGAATGCACCAAACGCAACACCAGTAACCTCACCTGACCTTAGAACTCGGGCCGACAAGTCATCCAAAAAAGGCGATAATGGTTCGCAAGATTTGAATTTCCAAGGCGAAATTACGGTACCAAAACTGTCTTCGGGTTCTGCTAAAAACCACCCTCTATCAACAGTTTGATTAAAATACCATTCGTAATATTTGGTCATTTCGTAATCATCTTATTAAGACGCAAACCTCGAGTCTCAAGCTCACGACTAAGTCCCCATTGAACACCTCAATATTACATTATATTCGGCCCATCAAATCCATCAGCGGCCGCTTGGAGATACCTATATACATCTTCATGATAATCCTCCGGATGCGGCCCGTAATCTCCTGTGAATCGCCACCGTCCAACTAGACACTCCGCAGCTACAAAAATTCCTTCCGCTCGACCAAGGCCACATCAATTACCAGGACGGCGAAGTGATTACGATACGATATACCGTAGACGGCGCCCCCGCGATTGGACGACGAGCAGTCCCACCACCTCGCTGACAGTCCAAGTTTGAGAGTCGTACAGGTCCCAAAGCCAAAAGGGTAGCCCGGATAACTGGGCTGCCCTTTTACATTTTGGAGCGGGAGAAGAGTCTCGAACTGTCGACCTCAACCTTGGCAAGGTTGCGCTCTACCAACTGAGCTACTCACGCTGAGGAGCCTTGGAGGCGCGGATAGGAGTCGAACCGACCTAGACGGCTTTGCAGGCCATATTCCATCCTAAAATCAAAGACTTACAGCCATACCGCCTTTACACCGCACCAAACTGTTATTTTGCGCCGCTCTGAGCGCCGTCAAACCGAAGCAATAAATGCCTGTGTTTGTCTCATAACGGCAGCCGTGCAACGATGTCGCCCCTCCCCTAAGCCCGCGAGCGCCCGAAGCCGGCCTTCGCCGGGTGAAACGCGTGCCGCCGCTTTACCCAGCGAAGCATCGGTTTATGCTTCCATTTTGAGCGAACCACAAAGTAAAGGCGTTTGCCTTAGCAGTTTCACTTCACCGAATTCGATACCTTTGATGGGATATCGGGGCTTTCCGGAGGGCCGAGGTAGCTAGGCTTCAATCCGCCAGCATCCACTACCACGCGCTGCAACACCAGGCCTGGGTCCAATGCCCAGAATTTGACAGTGTGCTTGCCGGGGCGCTCAACGCGGTGTTTGGTCACGAATTTTGCCACACCGTCAGACACCAGCTTACGCCAGTACGTCTCGGAGACGTCAGCGTGAACATTAACGATCTGCGGAGCTTCATCATCTATCGCCATCGCGTAGCGGAACCCTTTCCCTGGCTGGAACTTTAGCGTCGGGCCAAGCACGGTTTCGACCGCCAACGCGCCGCTGCTGAACAGGTAGACGTCATATTCCAGACGCATGCCGTCCTCCACCGACAGCGCAGGGGCAAGGGCTGGCGCGGTGGTCACGCCTGATAGTGTGTGGCCGTAGCCGGGAATAATTTGCCATTTGCGGCCCGGTGCCACGTGCGCACGGCTATAGTGTTCAGCTTCGATTGCAACCACGCCGTCGTTCTCGATGTGCCCGTAAACCGATGCCAGTTCAGCTGACGGCCGATGATATACAGGCACCCGGACCACGACCTTGGCCTGGCTGGGACCACTGATGGTCAGCTCCGCTTGTGTCGTGCCGGCAGGGACCGCTTGCCAGTCCAGGTCGATCCAGATGCGCTGTTCCTTGTTCACGCTGCCAGTCGGCTGACTGATGCGCAGCCATGGGTGGCTAGCGGCGATACTGTAATCGAAGGCTGGGCCGCCACGGCTGAATATCTCAATGAAGTGGCGCTTTTTGTCCACCGAGTCAAATGCCGGCAACGCCAGCTTGTGGATCGGGAATACTGGAAAGGCCACCGGATCGCCCTCAACCGCCAAGCCCATCAAATCAGACGGATGGATGCCATTCGGTGCCGCCAGCTGATCACCTTCCGGCACGCGCAACTCCGACACCGCCGGCATGACGTCGCGATAGGGCTGATCCCAATTGGTATAGCCGAAGCGCGTCTGGGACATCATGTGATTCCACTTGCCGCCGCTGATTTCCTGCTGATAGCGTTTGGTCAGTTCGGCGTCACGTGCAAACAGGCTACGGACACGCGCCGCCATATCGTTGGTGCTTGCGCGGCCCTGCTTTGCGTAAAGCCGGTTGAAGCCGGTCGACACGTACATCTCCAGCGCGTTCGCCGACGCCAGCACGGGATACTCCACGAGCTGGTAGTAGGCGTCGCGCGCAACAGGCGGCAATTGCCGACCAATGCGGCTAGCCTGCTCGCCAAGCGCATTGTAGTCGGCAACAACGCGCTCTGCCTCGTTGTAATTGGTCAGGCTGAAGGTGTCCGGCTCCAGTTGCTCCGGTCGGCGCCGGGCATTGTAGCGCGTGTAGCGATCGACAATCGTCGCGATGTCGGCAGCATGATCGGCGCCGAACTCGCGCTCGGCCCACTGGTGCAGGTATTGCGGCAGGCGCTCGGCCGGCCAGGCTGATGGATTCCATGCATAGGCCATGAAGAATTCGGTGGGCACCTCCATCGGCTTCAGGTCCCCCACATTTACCACCCACAGACGATTGGCACCATACGCGTTGGCCAGGTTCATCTGCTCCCAGATCTTGCTCACCTGGGTCACATTCAACCATTTGTATGAGCGTGGCACGCCAACATAGTCGAAGTGATAGTAAACGCCGGCGCCGCCGCTGCGCTTGCGTTCCTCTTCGGTTGGCAGGCGGCGGATATTGCCCCAGTTATCATCGCACCACAACAGCAGCATGTCATCCGGAACGCGCATGCCTTTTTGGTAGTAGTCCTGCACCTCCTTATACAGCGCCCACAGCTGAGGCACCTGCTGCGGTTCCTTGCCGAGTTCCTGGCGGATCAGCGCGCGCTGATCGGACACAATGTTTTGCAGCAGCTCGACGTTGGCGTCTTCCGACATCGGTTCGTCACCGTCGCCACGCATCGCCATGGTGATCACTTTTTCTTGATCGCGCGTGTTGCGCAGCCCACCTGCCCAAAACGCGCGCAGGCCATCACGATTATGCTGGTAATCCCAAGGCCCTTTGCCGTAACGGTGCCATTCCTGCTGCGAACGCATCATCGGTTCATGATGCGAAGTGCCCATGACAATGCCCATGCGGTCGGCCAGCGGGCCGTTTGCCTTGTCGTCATCGTAAAACGCGGAGTACCACATCGCAGGCCACAGGTAGTTGGCGCGCATGCGCAGCATTAACTCAAACAAGCGTTCGTAGAACTCATGGTTAAACCCGCCAAAACGCTCCTTGGCCCAGTTGGTTAGCGCCGGCGCTTCATCGTTGAGGAAAATACCGCGGTACTGGACGGTCGGTTTCTCGAAGATCCGGGTGGTGAGCGGCACGCTGAGCAGGCTATGCTTCTTTATCGGAACATCGGCCCACCAGTACCACGGCGACACACCGATTTGCTCTGACAGGGTGTAGATGCCGTAAATTGTGCCGCGTTTGTCGCTGCCAGCAATCACCAGGGCACGTTTCACACCGGGCAACGGGTTGCGCACCACCTGGATGAGAAAGCCTTCCCACTGACCGACCAATTGGGCTGTATCTAGTTTGCCCTGCTTTGCCAATTGGTCGATCAGCGGATTTCGACCTAGCGTGCCAGCAATTATGAGATCTGATTCAACGGGGGCATCGCCAGTTACGGCCTTGGGCGTAGTGCCGGTAACGCTACCGATATCGCGCTGCAGGTCGCGCGCAGCACGCAGCACGCCTTCATGTTCATCTCTACCTAGCACGATCGTAGCTGCGACACCAGGCGCGGCAATGAGCACACCGTCGGTTTGATCGACTCTCACGAACCTTTCAGTATCGATTGCCTGGGCGCCTGCGCTGCTCGCGCCCAGTACGATTGCCAACGCCAAATGGGCGCTTGTCGCCAGTCGCCTGGACGGTTGTAATGCGCACAGCAAAATCCGCAGGCGAAATTGGAAAGTCATCGCGTCTCCGTTTGTGACAGGAAGGTTAGCTAACATCCTGTTTGTATTTATGATTGCGCAATCATTTTAGTCTACAGTGCGGGCCTACATCAACCACTGGTGCAAATGTTGGCTTGGACGCGCCGCCGCAAATGCAAAAAGGCAGCCCACCGGGCTGCCTTTTTGCATTTTTGGAGCGGGAGAAGAGTCTCGAACTCTCGACCTCAACCTTGGCAAGGTTGCGCTCTACCAACTGAGCTACTCCCGCATGGAGCTTTGGAGGCGAGGATCGGAGTCGAACCGACCTAGACGGCTTTGCAGGCCGCTGCATAACCGCTTTGCTACCTCGCCAGAGGAAACATTTACTACGAGATAACAGCTGGTTATGCGCTGCCATCCGAAATTCTGGAGCGGGAGAAGAGTCTCGAACTCTCGACCTCAACCTTGGCAAGGTTGCGCTCTACCAACTGAGCTACTCCCGCATGGAGTTTGTTACGTTTTTACTACAGTGCTCGTTTCCGCAGAAACTGGAGCGGGAGAAGAGTCTCGAACTCTCGACCTCAACCTTGGCAAGGTTGCGCTCTACCAACTGAGCTACTCCCGCATTTCGAGTCCAGCATCATAACAGGTGACTGTTGTTTTTGCTAGTACTACTTGTTACTGACTTCGCCGATGCTGGAGCGGGAGAAGAGTCTCGAACTCTCGACCTCAACCTTGGCAAGGTTGCGCTCTACCAACTGAGCTACTCCCGCTTTGCTTCGTCGTCATCAACAACAGGCCAGCATTATAGAGGTTCTACGGCGTCTGTCAATGCTGAATGTAAATATTGTTTATACGATTAGAGTTGGCCGGATTTTTCCTTGATCAGCGGCCACGCCAGGCGCAGGTAGTAGAACATCGACCACACGGTCAGCACCGCCGCCACTTCCAGCAGGCGCGCGCCCCAGAACTGGCTGTCCAGCGCGCCCCACAGCACGTCGTGGAACAGCAGCAGCGGAATGGCGGTCATCTGCGCCGTGGTCTTGATCTTGCCCAGCGAGCTGACCGCCACCGATTTGGACGCGCCGATCTGCGCCATCCATTCGCGCAGCGCCGAGATGGCGATCTCGCGGCCGATGATGATGAAGGACATGACGGCGTTGGCGCGGTCCAGCTGCACCAGCACCAGCAAGGCGCCGGCCACCATCAGCTTGTCCGCCACCGGGTCGAGAAAGGCGCCGAAGGCCGAGGTCTGGTTCCAGCGGCGCGCCAGGAATCCGTCGAACCAGTCGGTGACGGCGGCGATGATGAACACCAGCGTGGCCGCCAGGTTCTGGTCCGCCACCGGCAGCACGGTGGTGGGGAGGTAGTAGACGCCCACCACCAGCGGAATCAGCGCAACGCGCAACCAGGTCAACAGAATCGGAATATTGAAGGGCATAAGCTAAAAGTGATGTGCGGCCGTGAAATTTTGTAATGCGCCGTTAGTCTACCTTGACACCGCGCATTAAACCAGCACCGCAGCAATTGTCGCCCGCTCAGTGCAGCTGCTTGTAGATTTCCTCGGCCAGCGCGCTGGAGATGCCTTCAACTGTTTTCAGATCCTCGACGCTGGCGTTCATCACGCCGCGCAGGCCGCCGAAGCGGGCCAGCAGGCGCTGGCGGCGCTTGGCGCCGATGCCTTCGATCTCTTCCAGCCGCGAGGTCTGGCGCGTCTTGGCGCGCTTGGCGCGCATGCCGGTGATGGCGAAGCGGTGCGCCTCGTCGCGGATCTGCGCCACCAGCATCAGCGCCGCCGATTCCTTGCCCAGTTCCTGCGGCGGCCGGCCGTCGACGAACATCAGCGTCTCCAGGCCCACGCGCCGCCCTTCCCCCTTGGCCACGCCGACGATCAGGCTGATGTCCAGTCCCAGTTCGGCGAACACCTGGCGCGCCATTTCGATCTGGCCCTTGCCGCCGTCGATCAGCACCACGTCCGGCATCACGCCATCGCCATTGGCCACCTTCTCGTAGCGGCGGCACAGTACCTGGCGCATGGCGGCGTAGTCGTCGCCCGGCGTGATGTCGTTGATGTTGTAGCGGCGGTATTCGCCATTCTGCATCTGGTGGTGATGGAACACCACGCACGAGGCCTGCGTCGCCTCGCCTTGCGTGTGCGAGATGTCGAAGCATTCGACGCGCAGCGTGTCGATGTCTTCCACTTCCAGCTGCAAGGCTTCGACCAGCGCGCGCGTGCGCGATTGCTGCGAGCCCTGCTCCGACAGCAGCCGCGCCAGCGAGATCTCGGCGCCCTTCTGCGCCAGTTCCAGCCACTTGCGGCGCTGGTCCTGCGGCTGGAAGATCAGGTTGATG
This sequence comes from Duganella sp. 1224, assembly GCF_013408245.1. Taxonomy (GTDB): domain Bacteria; phylum Pseudomonadota; class Gammaproteobacteria; order Burkholderiales; family Burkholderiaceae_D; genus Rugamonas. Next base: position 615,404 of record NZ_JACBYS010000001.1, on the reverse strand, counting down.
CGGTGGCCGCACTGCTCCTGCAAGGCCTGGATCAGCGCCGGGTGGTTGAATTCGATGTTCAGGATCAGCGTGCCGGGGATGAATTTGTCGGCGTAGTGCTGGGCCAGGAAGGCGGCCAGCACTTCGACTTCGATCGACTCTTCGGCAATCGCCTCGGCATCGCTGACGTGGGTCGGGAAGTAGGCGCGGTCGCCGAGGTGGCGGCCGCCGCGCACCATGGCCAGGTTGACGCACGCGCGGCCGCCCTGCACCAGCACGGCGATGATGTCGACATCGGCGTCGCCGGTGGTTTCCATGCTTTGCTGGTGCAGCACGCGCGACAGCGACTGGATCTGGTTGCGCACCGACGCCGCCTGCTCAAATTTGAGGTCGGCCGCGTAGGCGTGCATTTTCTTTTCCAGGTCTTCCAGCACTTCGGACTGGCGCCCGCGCAGGAAGCGCGCGGCGTTGTCCACGTCGAGCTGGTAGTCTTCCCTGGAGATCAGGTCGACGCACGGCGCGCTGCAGCGGCCGATCTGGTGCAGCAGGCAGGGGCGCGTGCGGTTGGCGTAGACGCTTTCCTCGCAGGTGCGGATCTGGAATACCTTCTGCAGGATCTGCATCGATTCCTTGACCGCCCACGAACTGGGGAAGGGTCCGAAGTACTGGTTCTTCTTGTCCACCGCGCCGCGGTAGTAGACCATGCGCGGGGCGTCGCCGCCGGTGATCTTCAGGTAGGGGTAGGACTTATCGTCGCGGAACAGGATGTTGTAGCGCGGGCTCAGGGCCTTGATCAGGTTATTCTCGAGGATCAGCGCTTCGGCCTCGCTGTGCGTGACGGTGGTTTCGAGCCGGGCGATGCGCTCGACCATCATGGCGATGCGCGGGCTGGCCAGGTTTTTCTGGAAGTAGCTGGACACGCGCTTTTTGAGGTCGCGCGCCTTGCCGACGTAGAGGACTTTGTCCTCGGCGTCGAAGTACCGGTACACGCCCGGCAGGTTGGGCAGCTTGGCGACGGTGGCTAATACTTTTTCGCGCGGATCGCTTACTTCTTCAGTCACTTTTCCTGCTCCACGATGACGAAGGCGACCGCGTAGTCTTCTTCGTCGCTGACGGTCACCTGGGCCGACAGCTTGTTCTTTTCCATGAATTCTTTCAGCACGCCGCTGCAGACGATCATCGGCTTGCCGCTCGGATGATTCAGCATCTGCGCGGCGGGCCAGGTCATCGGCATGCGCATGCCCAGGCCGATGGCCTTGGAGAACGCTTCCTTGGCGGCGAAGCGCGTGGCCACGAAGCGGATGCCGCGCACCGGATGCTTGGCCTTGCGCGCCAAATACTTCTCAAACTCCTGCGGCCCGAGGATCTTCTTCGCAAAACGGTCGCCATGGCGCGCCAGCGCCGCTTCGATGCGCGGGATTTTGCAGATGTCGGTGCCGATCCCGTAAATCATGACGCGCCCCGGCCAATGCGGGTCGAGACCATGATGGCCTTCATCTCGCGCACGGCATTCTCCCAGCCGACGAACACCGCGTGGGCGACGATGGCGTGGCCGATATTCAGTTCGGCGATTTCCGGAATGGCGGCAATCGCCTGCACGTTGGTGTAGTGCAGGCCGTGGCCGGCGTTGACCTTCAGCCCTTTGCCCACGCCATACAGCACGCCGCGGTGGATGCGTTCCAGCTCGGCTGCCTGCTCGGCGCCTTCGGTGTCGGCGTAACGGCCGGTGTGCAGTTCGATCACCGGCGCGCCGATGGCGGCGGTGGCGTCCATCTGCGCCTCTTCGGCGTCGATGAACAGCGACACGCGGATGCCTTCGGCCTGCAGCTGCTTCACCGCGCGCTCGACGGCGTTGTAGTGGCCGACCACATCGAGGCCGCCCTCGGTGGTGACTTCGGTGCGCTTTTCCGGCACCAGGCAAACGTCGGCCGGCTTGATCTTGCAGGCGAAGTCGATCATCTCTTGCGTGACGGCGGCTTCCAGGTTCATGCGGGTGATCAGCTGCGGCGCCAGCGCGATGACGTCGGCGTCCTTGATGTGGCGGCGGTCTTCGCGCAGGTGCAGCGTGATGCAGTCGGCGCCAGCCTGCTCGGCCAGCAGCGCGGCGCGGATCGGGTCCGGGTAACGGGTGCCGCGCGCGTTGCGCAAGGTGGCGACGTGGTCGATGTTCACGCCCAGGTCGATGATGGTGCCGGATGGTTGCAGGAAGCTCATTGTTGTTTTCTCTTATAACTGGGACAGATCGATCAGAATCTGCCGGGTGTTCAACGGCGCGCCGTTCAGGTGGTGCGCGACCAGGAAGCGCATCAGCTGCTTGCTCTGCACCTGGGTGGCGATGTCCTCGTAGTCTTCGCATTCCATGTCCAGCAGCGTCTTGCCGGCCACGCGCGGCCACGGGTCGGAGGCGCGCTCGGGACGCGGGCCGCGCTCGGGATCGACGACGTACACCACGTCCGCGCGCACGGCGCTGCGCGTTTCGACGCAGCGCGAGAAGTCGGCCGCAACGCCCGTCTCTTTAAGTAAGGCTCGTTCGAACTTTCTCAAGACGATGGGCGCCGGCTCGTTGTGCGCGAGCTGGTTGAGGGTGGAGACGTAGTGGTCGAACAACGCCGGGTGGGCGTCGTCGCGCGCCAGCAGCTTGACCAGCAGTTCGTTCAGGTAGAAGCCGCACAGCAGCGCGGTTTTCTCCAGCGGCAGCATGCCGCCCACCCATTCGGCGTCGGTCAGCGTGCGCAGTTCGGATTTGCCCACCCAGCTGCTGGACAGCGGCTGAAAGGTCTGCAGCACGCCGCGCAGTTGCGAGTGCGGGCGCTTGGCGCCCTTGGCGATCAGGGCCACGCGGCCGTAGTCGCGCGTGAACAGGTCGATAATCAGGCTGGTTTCTTTGTAGGGATAGCTGTGCAGCACGAAGGCCGGCTGGCCGGCGACCTTGGTGCCGACGGTGCGCTCGCGCGACGGCGCGCGCGGGCGCTTGGGCGTGGCCGCCGGCGCCGCAGGTACGCCCGCCTCCACCGGCGCCGCGTCGCGCGGTGCGTCCAGGGTGGCGTCTGGCGTGGTGGACATGCTGGTGGTGTGCTTACTCGTAGCCGTACGCGCGCAGGCCCGCTTCGTTATCGGCCCAGCCGGATTTGACCTTGACCCAGATCTCCAGGTACACCGGGCCGCCGAACAGCTTTTCCATGTCCAGCCGCGCCTGCGTCGATACTTCCTTGAGGCGCGCGCCCTTGTTCCCGATGATCATGGACTTGTGCGTGTCGCGTTCCACCAGGATGGCGGCGAAGATGCGGCGCAGATCGCCCTCCTGCTCGAACTTCTCGACCAGCACGGTGCTGGTGTACGGCAGCTCGTCGCCGACGAAGCGGAACAGCTTCTCGCGCACGATTTCCGACGCCATGAATTTTTCGCTGCGGTCGGTGATGTCGTCCGGGCCGAAGATGGCCTCGTTCTCGGGCAGGAACTTCTTCAATTCCTTTTCCAGGCCGTCCAGCTGGAAGCGCAGCTTGGCCGATACCGGCACGATGGCGGCGAAGTTGAACTTGGCCGCGACCTGCTGCGCGAACGGCATCAATGCCGCCTTGTCCTTCACGCGGTCGGCCTTGTTGATGACCAGGATCACCGGCACCTCGGTCGGCAGCAGATCCAGCACCTGCTGGTCGGCCGGGCCGAAGGTGCCCGCCTCGATCACGAACAGGATCAGATCCGACGAGATCAAGGTGTTGGTGACGGTCTTGTTCAGGTTCTTGTTCAGCGCATTGGCGTGGCGCGTCTGGAAGCCCGGCGTGTCGACGTAGATGAACTGGGCGTCGTCATAGGTCTGGATGCCGGTGATGCGGTGGCGCGTGGTCTGCGCCTTGCGCGAGGTGATGCTGACCTTGGCGCCGATCAGGGTGTTCATCAGCGTGGACTTGCCCACGTTGGGGCGGCCCACAATGGCGATATAGCCGCAGCGGAAGTTGTCGGCGGAAGTCGTTTCGGTCGTCATGGTGTTCTCTTGTTATTTATTGGCTGCCTTGGCCGACGGCGTCGGCTGCTCCTGCACGGTGGCGATGCCGGCCAGCTTGAGTTGCGCCGCGCGCGGCTTGGACTTGCGGGCGGCGGCCGGCGCCTTCTGCACCGCCTGTTCGGCGGCGGCCAGCGCCAGCTTGGCGGCGGCCTGTTCGCCGGCGCGGCGGCTGCCGCCACGGCCAAACACCTGGATGCCGAGTTTCGGCACCAGGCATTCGATCTCGAATTCCTGGCTGTGCGCGGCGCCGTGGGTGGCGATCACGTTGTACAGCGGCAGCGAGATCTTCTTCGACTGCAGGAATTCCTGCAGCAGCGTCTTGGCGTCCTTGCCCAGCGTTTGCGGATCGACCGAGTCCAGGATCGGAATGTAGAACGAGCGGATGGCCGCGCGCGCCGGCTCGAAGCCGCCGTCGAGGAAAATGGCGCCCAGCAGCGCCTCCAGCGTATCGGCCAGGATCGACGGCCGGCGGAAGCCGCCCGATTTCAGCTCGCCCTCGCCCAGGCGCAGGAAGTGCGACAGCTCCAGTTTCTGCGCGATTTCGTACAGCGACTGCTGCTTGACCAGGTTGGCGCGCAGGCGCGACAGGTCGCCCTCGTCGATCTCGATATAGCGCTCGTACAGGATGGAGGCCACCACGCAGTTCAGCACCGAATCGCCCAGGAACTCCAGCCGTTCGTTATGCACACTGCTGTGGCTACGGTGCGTCAAGGCCTGCTGTAGAAGACCAGCATCCTGGAACGTGTAGCCTAAACGAGTTTGCAATAACTGGAGATTCATTATGTGGTCGGTTCTTTATTCGGTTTTCGCGGGTTTGGCGCCACGCTTGGCGGTGGTGCCTTCATACTCAAGCAACAAACTGGCCGGTCCGACCAGCGGGATTTTCTTCTCGTAGGCGAAACTGATTTCCGTCTCGCCGTTGTCTTTTTCAATGATCAGGTCACGGCTGCTGATCGAGCTGATGTAGCCGGCCGTGGCGCTGGCGTCAAACGACTTCTGGATCTCGGCCACGCCGCCGCCGGTGGCCTTGGCCGTGACGATGGCGTTCTGGATCGCGCGGTACTCCATGTAGGTCGGCACAATCTTCAGGGCCAGCATCAGGACACAGCCCAACACCGCCAACACCACGATCAAGCCTACCAGCGAAATGCCTTCCTGTCGTTTGTGCATCTTAGCCCCTTTTAGTGGATGCTACCGATACGGCGCAGGTTACCCAGATTCATCCAGACAAAGAATGCCTTGCCGACAATATTCTTGTCCGGCACGAAGCCCCAGTAGCGGCTGTCGAGGCTGTTGTCCCGGTTGTCGCCCATCATGAAGTAGTTGCCCGCCGGAACTACGCAGGTAAAGCCTTCATAGCGGTAGGTGCAGTTCTCGTTGTGCGGGAACGGGTCCACCGCCTCGCGGCTGTAGGTCGGCTTGCTGTCGTCATTCAGGATGCGATGGCTGACGCCGGTCAGGTTTTCCTCGAATTGCTTGTTGTACACCAGGCGCTCGTCGTTCAGGTAATCGTCCAGCGGGGTGTACTTCACTTCCACGCCGTTGACGGTTAAGCGCTTGTTTTCATACGTAATTTTATCACCCGGCACGCCGATCACGCGTTTGATGTAATCCTGGCTCATATCCTTGGGATACTTGAACACCATCACATCGCCGCGCTGCGGGTCGTTGATCTGGATGATTTTCTTGTTGATCACCGGCAGGCGGATGCCGTAGGTGAACTTATTCACGAGGATCAGGTCGCCCACCAGCAAGGTCGGCACCATCGACGACGACGGAATCTTGAACGGCTCGTACAGGAAGGAGCGCAGGAAAAACACCAGCGCGATCACCGGGAAGAAGCTGCCCGAGTACTCGATCCAGGTCGGCTGGCGCAGGATGCCGGCTTCCAGTTCGCCGCGCTTGCCCAGGTTGTCCAGCTTGATGCCGTCGGCGGTGGCCTTGGCGGTGCGGGCGTCGTACTCGGCCAGCGCGCGGTCGGCGGCGGCGCGGCGCTGCTTGGCCAAGTAGAACACGTCCAGGCACCAGATCACGCCGGTGATCACCATCAGCACGAACAGGATTAATGCAAAGTTTCCTAAGATGACTTGCAGGCTCATTTCTCGTCCACTTGTAAGATTGCCAGGAATGCTTCTTGTGGAATTTCCACCGAGCCCACCTGTTTCATGCGTTTTTTACCGGCCTTCTGCTTCTCCAGCAGCTTCTTCTTGCGGCTGACGTCGCCGCCGTAGCACTTGGCCAGCACGTTCTTGCGCAGCGCCTTGACGTTTTCACGCGAGATGACGTTGACGCCGATCGCGGCCTGGATCGCCACGTCAAACATCTGGCGCGGGATCAGCTCGCGCATCTTGGCGGCCACCTGGCGGCCACGGTAAGCCGAGTTGGAACGGTGGACGATGATGGCCAGCGCGTCGACCTTCTCGCCGTTGATCAGCATGTCGACCTTGACCACGTCCGAGGCGCGGTATTCCTTGAACTCGTAGTCCATCGAGGCGTAGCCGCGCGAGGTGGACTTCAGCTTGTCGAAGAAGTCCAGCACGATCTCGCCCATCGGCATTTCGTACACCAGCTTGACCTGGCGGCCGTGGTAGCTCATGTCCATCTGCACGCCGCGCTTGCCGATGCACAGCGTGATGACCGAGCCGACGTACTCTTGCGGCATGTACAGGTTGACGGTGACGATCGGTTCGCGGATCTCGTTGATCTTGGTGGTTTCCGGCATGCGCGATGGGTTGTCGACCTTGATCACCGAGCCGTCGCGCATTTCCACCTCGTACACCACGGTCGGCGCGGTGGTGATCAGGTCCATGTCGAACTCGCGTTCGAGACGTTCCTGCACGATCTCCATGTGCAGCAGGCCGAGGAAGCCGCAGCGGAAGCCGAAGCCCAGCGCCTGCGACACTTCCGGCTCGTACATCAGCGCGGCGTCGTTCAGTTTGAGTTTTTCCAGCGAGTCGCGCAGCGCGTCGTACTGGTTGGCCTCGACCGGGAACAGGCCGGCAAACACCTGCGGCTGCACTTCCTTGAAGCCAGGCAGCGGCGCGGCGGCGCCGTTCACCGCGTGGGTGATGGTGTCGCCCACGCGCGCGGCCTTCAGTTCCTTGATGCCGGCGATGACGAAGCCCACCTGGCCGGCCGACAGCTGCGGCAGCGACACCGAGCGCGGCGAGAAAATACCGATGTCTTCCACCAGCTGCACCGAGTCGGTGGCCATCAGCTTGATTTTTTCCTTGGGCTTCAGCGTGCCGTTGACCACGCGCACCAGCATCACCACGCCGACGTAGGCGTCGTACCAGGAATCGACGATCAGCGCCTGCAGCGGCGCGGCCGGGTCGCCCTTTGGCGGCGGCACCTTGGCGATGATCGATTCCAGCACGTCTTCCACGCCCAGGCCGGTCTTGGCCGAGCATTGGACGGCGTCGCCGGCCTCGATGCCGATCACGTCTTCGATTTCCTTGATGGCGCTGGGCGGATCGGCGTTCGGCAGGTCGATCTTGTTCAGCACCGGCACCACTTCCACGCCCAGGTCGAGCGCGGTGTAGCAGTTGGCCACGGTCTGGGCTTCCACGCCTTGCGAGGCGTCCACCACCAGCAGCGCACCTTCGCAGGCCGACAGCGAGCGCGACACTTCGTACGAGAAGTCGACGTGGCCCGGGGTGTCGATCAAGTTCAGGTTGTAGACGACGCCGTCACGGGCTTTGTATTGCAGGGCAGCGGTTTGCGCCTTGATCGTGATGCCGCGCTCGCGCTCCAGATCCATCGAATCGAGCACTTGCGCTTCCATCTCGCGGTCGGACAGGCCGCCGCACAGCTGAATGATGCGGTCAGCCAGCGTCGATTTGCCGTGGTCGATGTGAGCGATGATGGAGAAATTGCGTATGTTGTTCATTAACAAATATTCAAAAACAGGTTGGACACGACGGGCCCACAATACAAAAAAGCGCTCCGAACGGGGCGAAGCCCTGGCGAGCGCCTTGTGGAAATATGCTTTGCCCCGGCATTTTACCGGATTTCAGAGTGGAAAGCCCGATTTATGCCACGCGAAATGCACTTGCCTGGCGTTTCAGCACTTCGCGCACCCGGGCTTCGTCCAGGAAGTAGTGGCACAGTTCCGGCTGGGACAGATCGGCGAACAAGACGGGCACCAGTTCGTCGTATTGCGCCAGCAGCTGCGGGTCGTTGGCGGCGTCGATGTCGATGACGTCGACGGTGAAGGTCCGACCCGGTGGCTGGAGGCGCATCAGCGCGTCCAGCATGTCCTGGCATAAATGGCAATAACTGCGGGAGTACAGTGTGAAATGCATCGTCAGCGCGTCGTTCCGGCGCACGCCGGAACCCATGCTGAATAAGCTCGGCATGGGCCGCAGCGGCGGACCGCCCGGCTTTCGCCGGGACGACTTCGGTTACTTTGCGGTTGGCCGCAGCGAAATGAAGCGGGTCGAATCGTCGCGGCGCACCAGCAGCACCGACGGCTTTTTCGGATCCAGCTTGGCCACCAGCTCATTGAACTGCTTGGCGTTCCTGATCTCGGTGTTATTCAGCTGCAACAGCACATCGCCCTCCTCCAGCGAGGCATTGGCCGCCACGCCCTCGGCCGAATCCACCAGCACGCCGCCGTCCACGCCCAGCTCCTTCTTCTGCTCGGCGCTGAGGTCGATCACCTTCAGCCCCAGCGCGTTGGCCTTGGCCGCTTCCGGCGCCGGCTTGCCGCCCTTGCCCTTGCCGGCCTTGGCGCCCTTGTCCGCGTCCAGCTCGGCCACCGTCACCGGCAGCGTCAGCTCGGCGCCCTTGCGCCACACGGTCACGGTGGCCTTGCTGTCCAGCGCGCTGTCGCCCACCAGGCGTGGCAGGTCGGACGAACGGTTGACCGAGGTGCCGTTAAACTTCAGGATGATGTCGCCGGCCTTGATGCCCGCCTTGTCGGCAGGACCGCCCGGCTCCACCAGCGCCACCTCGGCGCCCTGCGCGTTCTTCAGGCCCAGCGATTCCGCCACTTCCTTGCTGACTTCGCCGATCTGCACGCCGATGCGGCCGCGCGTGACCTTGCCGTTCTTCTTCAGCTGTTCCGACACGCGGATCGCCTCGTTGATCGGCACCGCGAACGAAATGCCGTTCGAGCCGCCCGACAGCGTGGCGATCTGCGAGTTGATGCCGATGACCTCGCCGCGCATATTGATCAGCGGGCCGCCCGAGTTGCCGGGGTTGACCGCCACGTCGGACTGGATCAGCGGCAGGTATTCGCCGGTGTCGCGCGCCTTGGCCGAGATGATGCCGGCGGTGACGGTGTTTTCCAGGTTGAACGGCGAGCCGATGGCAATCACCCACTCGCCGGCGCGGATCTTGTCCGAGTTGCCCATCACCAGGAAGGGAAGCTTGTCGCCCTCGATCTTCAGCACGGCCACGTCGGTGCTGGTGTCGGCGCCCAGCACCTTGGCCTTGAATTCGCGCTTATCGGTCAGCGTGACGAATACTTCGTCGGCGCCGTCGACCACGTGGGCATTGGTCATCACGTAGCCGTCGGCCGACAGGATGAAGCCGGAGCCGACGCCGCGGTTGACCGGCTCGTCGGACGGCGCCTGGCCACGGCGGCCGCGGCCATTCGGCGCGGCGCCCGGCGGCAGCTGGCCGCCGAAGAAGCGGCGCAGCAATTCCTGCATATCGTCATCGCCCGGCAGGCCGTTGGCGCCCTTGCCCTGTTTCGGCCGCTCGGTGGTGCGGATATTCACCACCGCCGGGCCAACGCGGTCGACCAGGTCGGCAAAGTCCGGCAAGCCGATGACGGCGCCGGTGACCGGCGAGGCTGCCGTGGCGGGCGACATCCCCAGGGACATCCATAAACTGGCGCCGAGGACCAGCGCGGACAACGTTTTACTACCAGCAGAGAAGTTATTTTTCATGGAGTATCGGTCTCTTCTTGAAAAGTCAGGATGCAAGCGCGCCGCCATCGCGTCGGCGTGGTTGGCGCGACGAGAGGCTAGCACATGGTAAGCGAAAAGTCGCTATGCCGTATGCGCGAAAAGATTATAAAGCCAGCAGGCTTAGGGGAAAATGATGGCGGCCGGCTGTTCTTCAAGATCGGCCGGCGCCGGCGCGTGGGGCGCCTCGGCCGCCAGCCGCGCCGCCAGGCGGGCGCTGAAGCCGGCGCTGAGGCCGGGAGCGGGGGCGCCGCGCAGCACGTCGCCGGCCAGGTGGTAGGCGCGCCAGGCCGCCTGCCCTTCGGGAGTGTCGAGCGCGGCCAGGGCCAGTTCGCGTTCGCTGTCCGGCAATTCGCCGTCGGCCAGTGCCGAGATATGTTCACGCAGCTGTTTATCGGTGTCCATCACGATCCCGCCATCATAAGTTGCCGAATATCATCATCATTCCCGCCTTACCAGCGCTTGTCAACCGGCATATCCAGCAAGGGTTTCAATTTCTCGGCGATGACTTCGCGGGCGCGGAAGATGCGGCTGCGCACGGTCCCGATGGGACAGGCCATGATGTCGGAAATTTCCTCATAGCTCAAGCCCTCGATCTCGCGCAGCGCGATCGCGGTCCGCAAGTCCACCGGCAAGGCATCCATCGCTGCGTTGACGGTCTGGGCGATTTGCTTGCTGGCCAGCATGGATTCTGGCGTATTGATGTCGCGCAGATGCTCGCCATCGTATCCTTCGGCCTGTTCGCTGTCGGCGTCGGTGGACGTGGGCGTGCGCCGCCCCTGCGTCGCCAGGTGGTTCTTGGCGGTATTGATGCCGATGCGGTACAGCCAGGTGTAGAAGGCCGAGTCGCCGCGAAAATGCCGCAACGCCCGATATGCCTTGATAAAGGTTTCCTGCACCACGTCCTCCGCCTCGGCAGGGTCGTGCACGATACGCGACAGCAGGCGCATCAGCCGGCGTTGGTACTTCGCCACCAGCATGTCAAACGCCTGCTTGTCGCCGTCACGGACCCGTTCGACCAGCAATTGGTCACACTCGCGTTCTGTCGTCACTCCTGCATTCCTCGGTGGCCTGCAGCGATACGTCCGGCCATATGCTATAGAGTTAGCTCGCTGCAAGAAGTTCACACTGCCGGCGTGTTTATTTCGGTGCGCGCCGCCGCGCGGCAGGCCAGCGCCAGCGGCCGCCAGTGGGCCGGCGCCACGCTGTCCGGCAGCACGGTCAGCAGCGCGGCCCGGCCGGCCGCGTCGCCCAGCCGCAGCAACAGCAGCCGCGGCCACAAGGTCGAGCCGCCCAGCAGGCGCAGCGCGCCACCGTTGTGCTGGTATACCGCCAGCCGCATGTGGCCGACACCGGATATATCAAGCTGGCGCGCGATAGCCGGCGGCCGGCCGCGCAGCCACGCCAGCGCGCCGGCCAGCAGGCACAACAGCGGCGCCACCACGCCGGGACACGCGGCGGCGGACGCCATCACGCAACAGCACAAGCCGGCATGCACAAGGCGCAGGCCGCGCGAGGGGCGGACGATGACGGACACCGCGATCGACATGACGGCAGCACCACAAACACATGAATTTAAAAACGGGGAAAACTGCGTGGTAGCGCCAGCCAGTGAAGGCTGGGCAATTCAGGCGCCGGCGAGTGCCGGCGCCCCGAATTCTCGCTCACCTTGTTTGGACAAGGTGAGCACAGAATTAGTTCAAACTATTTTCAGATCTTACCGAAGACCAGGCTGCCGTTGGTGCCGCCGAAGCCGAACGAGTTTTTCACTGCATACTCGATCTTCATGTCGCGCGCCGTGTTGGCAACGAAGTCCAGGTCACAGGCCGGATCCTGGTTGAAGATGTTGATGGTCGGTGGCGACACCTGGTGGTGTACCGCCAGCACCGTGAACACCGACTCCAGGCCGCCCGCGCCGCCCAGCAGGTGGCCGGTCATCGACTTGGTCGAATTGACCACCAGCTTTTTGGCGTGGTCGCCGAAAGTGCGCTTGATGCCCTGCACTTCGGCCACGTCGCCCTGCGGCGTCGAGGTGCCGTGCGCGTTCACATAGTGCACCTGGTCCGGGTTGATGCCGGCGTTGCGCAGGGCGGCTTGCGCCGACTTGCTGCCACCGCTGCCATCTTCCAGAGGCGAGGTCATGTGATACGCGTCGGCGCTCATGCCAAAGCCGAGCAGTTCCGCGTAGATCTTGGCGCCGCGCGCCTTGGCGTGTTCGTACTCTTCGAGCACCATCACGCCGGCGCCCTCGCCCAGCACGAAGCCGTCGCGATCCTGGTCCCATGGACGGGACGCGGTCGCCGGATCATCGTTGCGCGACGACAGCGCCTTGGCCGAGGCGAAGCCGCCCAGGCCCAGTGGCGACACGGTCGATTCAGCGCCGCCGGCAATCATCACATCGGCATCGCCGTACTCGATCAGACGAGCGGCGGCGCCAATGCAGTGCAGGCCGGTGGTGCAAGCCGTCACGATCGACAGGTTAGGACCACGCATGCCGTACTTGATCGACAGGTTGCCCGAGATCATGTTAATGATCGAGGCCGGCACGAAGAACGGCGAGATACGGCGCGGACCGCGCTTGTCGTAGTCTTCCTTCTGTTCTTCGATCATCGGCAGGCCGCCGATGCCGGAACCGACGATGACGCCGATACGGTCGGCGTTTTCTTCGGTGACAACCACGCCCGAGTCCTGCACAGCCTGGATGCCGGCCGCCATGCCGTAATGGATGAAGGTATCCATGTGGCGGGCTTCCTTGGCCGAGATGTAGTCCTCGATGTTGAAGCCTTTGACTTCGCCGGCAAAGCGGGTGCTGAAAGCAGATGCGTCAAACTTGGTGATGGTGGCAATCCCGGATTTACCCTCGACGGCTGCGGCCCACGACTCGGCAATGTTATTGCCGATCGGAGTCACGGCGCCCAGGCCGGTAATGACAACACGACGGTTTTTAGAACCTCTCAAGCGATTCTCCTAAAGTCGATCGGGCAGGTATTACGCCTTGACGTGCGCGGTCGCGTAGTCGATCGCCTGCTGCACGGTGGTGATTTTCTCTGCTTGTTCGTCAGGGATTTCCATTTCGAACTCGTCTTCCAGGGCCATCACCAGTTCCACGGTGTCCAGCGAGTCAGCGCCCAGATCGTCAACGAACGACGATTCGGTTTTGATGTCTGCTTCGGCGACGCCCAGTTGCTCAGCGACGATTTTCTTTACGCGTTGTTCGATATCCGACATGTTATGGCTCCATTTTGTTTGTTACGGAAAGCGCGCATTTTATCAGGTTTGCGCGCTGAAAAACGAATTTCAGTGTCTGCTGCTAAATATACTGAAATCCCTACTAAAAGATTTGAACAGGCTTTGAATACAGCCCATTCTCATCAATTCATATACATACCGCCATTCACGTGGAGGGTGGTGCCGGTAATATAAGCGGCTTGCGGCGACGCCAGGAAGGCGACCGCCGCGGCGATGTCCTCCGGCTTGCCGAGGCGCGCCAGCGGAATCTGGGTTAGCAAGGCGGCGTGCTGTTCTTCGCCCAGCCCCTTGGTCATGTCGGTGTCGATGAAGCCCGGCGCCACGCTGTTGACGGTGATGTTGCGGCTGCCGATTTCACGCGCCAGCGCGCGCGTCATGCCTTCCACGCCGGCCTTGGCGGCGGCGTAGTTCATCTGGCCCGGGTTGCCCGACGAGGCCACCACCGAGGTGATGTTGATGATGCGGCCGGTCTTGGCCTTCATCATGCCGCGCAGCACGGCGCGCGACAGGCGGCCGACCGAATTCAGGTTGGTGGCGATGACGTTGTCCCACTCCTCGTCCTTCATGCGCATGGCCAGCTGGTCTTGCGTGATGCCGGCGTTGTTGACCAGGATGCCCACCGCGCCATAGGTCTTGCCGATCTCGTCGACGATGGCGGCGCACGCTTCAGCGTTGGTGACGTTCAGCACCATGCCCTTGCCGGCTTCCGCGCCGATCTCGGCCAGGTAAGCGGAGATCGCCTCGGCGCCGGCCTCGGTGGTGGCGGTGCCGACCACTTTCGCGCCCTGGCGCGCCAGTTCCTGGGCAATCGCCTTGCCGATGCCGCGCGATGCGCCCGTTACCAGGGCGACTTGATTTGCTAAAGTCATGTAAGTCCTTCTACAGTAAATACGGAGTGTGCCTGAAAGCGCAAACGATTATTTGAGCTTGCTCAAGACGGCGTCCAGCGAAGCCTGGTCGAAGATCGCGTCGCCGGCCAGGTTGCCGTCGATGCGCTTGGTCAGGCCCATCAGCACCTTGCCCGGGCCGCACTCGACCACGTCAACGATGCCGTCGGCGGCGATCTTCTGCACGGTTTCCACCCAGCGCACCGGCGCGGCGGCCTGGCGCACCAGCGCATCCTTGATGGCGGCCGGGTCGTTCAGCACGGCCACGTCGACGTTGTTGATCAGCGGGATCTGCGGCGCGGCGAAGGCGATGTCGGCCAGGTACGCGCGCAGGCGGTCCGACGCCGGCTTCAGCAGCGACGAGTGGAACGGCGCCGACACCGGCAGCTTCATGGCGCGCTTGGCGCCCTTGCCCTTGGCGATCTCGCAGGCGCGCTCGACGGCGGCGGTGTCGCCGGCAATCACCACCTGCGCCGGCGCATTGAAGTTGACCGCCTCGACCACGCCACCAGCGGCGGCCGCTTCGGCGCACGCAGCGCGCACGTCGTCATCCGACAGACCCAGCACCACGGCCATCGTGCCCTGCCCGACCGGCACGGCTTCCTGCATGGCTTGCGCGCGGAAGCGCACCAGCGGCACGGCGTCCTTGAAGGCGACCACGCCGGCGGCGACCAGCGCCGAGTATTCGCCCAGGCTGTGGCCGGCCACGACCGACGGCAGCGGGCCGCCGGCGGCGATCCACGCGCGGTAGGTGGCCACGGCGGCGGTCAGCATTACCGGCTGGGTGTTGGTGGTCAGGTCCAGCTCTTCCTTCGGGCCTTCGGCGATCAGCTTGCCGAGGTCGAAGCCGATGGCGTCCGACGCTTCAGCGACGGTCTGCGCGACCACCGGGTTGCCGGCAAAGCCGTCCAGCATCGCAATCGCCTGCGAGCCCTGGCCTGGGAATACAAAAGCAAATTTAGTCATGACTTCATCTCTTTTTAATTATTGGCAGCAAAGCTATCATCGAATCATGACAGCACTGCTACCGCTGAGTCCGTTAGAACTCTAATTCTAATTCAGCTTAAAACTTGGCCAGCACCGCGCCCCAGGTAAAGCCGCCGCCCACGCCTTCCATCATGATGTTCTGGCCGGGCTTGACGCGGCCATCGCGCACGGCGGCGTCCAGCGCCAGCGGAATCGATGCGGCCGAGGTGTTGCCGTGCTGATCGACGGTGACCACCATTTTTTCCATCGGCAGGCCCAGCTTCCTGGCGGTGCCGCTCATGATGCGCAGGTTGGCCTGGTGCGGGATCAGCCAGTCGATCTGGTCCTGCTGCATGCCGGCTTTTTCCAGCGTTTCGTTGGCCACCTTCTCCAGCACGGAGACGGCCATCTTGAACACCGCCGGGCCGTCCATGTACAGGTAGGCTTCGCCGGCAGTGGCGCTGCTGAAGGTGCTGGGCATGCACAGGATGTCGGAGTGGCGGCCATCGGCGTGCAGCGCGGTCGCCAGGATGCCCGGCTCTTGCGAGGCGGTCAGCACCACGGCGCCGGCGCCGTCGCCGAACAGCACGCAGGTGGTGCGGTCACTGAAATCGAGGATGCGGGAGAACACTTCGGCGCCGATCACCAGCACGTTCTTGTGCACGCCGGCGCGGATGAAGGCATCGGCGGTCGACAGCGCGTAGACGAAGCCGCTGCACACGGCCTGCACGTCGACGGCGGCGCCGTTGTTGGTGATGCCCAGTTTTTGCTGCACCACGCAGGCGGTGCTGGGGAAGCTGCCGAAGAAGTCCGGCGTCGAGCTGGCCACGATGATCAGGTCGATGTCGTTGGGCTGCAGGCCAGCCATGTCCAGCGCGTTGTGGGCGGCCTTGACCGCCAGGTCGGACGATTTTTCGTCCGCCGCGGCGAAGTGGCGCGCCGCGATGCCGCTGCGGGTGACGATCCACTCGTCCGAGGTTTCGATGCCTTTGGCGGCGAGTTGATCAGCCAGCTCCTGATTGGTCACCCGCCTGGCTGGCAGGTAGCTGCCGGTGCCGATAATTTTGCTATACAAGGTCATGCCGTTTTACCTAGTTAGTTGAGCTTGGTACTTCCGGAGTATCGGTGCTGCGCGGCATCAGCTCGGCGATCAGGGTCGAGATATGCGGCAACACGTCATTTTTTGCAGCATCATACGCCCGCTTGATCGCCCATTCAAAGGAATATGCGTCGGCGCCGCCATGGCTCTTGAACACCAGCCCGCGCAAACCCAGCAGGCTGGCGCCGTTATAGCGCGACGGCGACAGGCGTTTCTTGATGTTGTTCAGCGCGCCGCGGCCAATCAGGGCGCTCAGCATGGTCAGCGGATTGCGGGTGAATTCGGACTTGACGGTGTCGGCGAAGAAGCGCGCCACGCCTTCGACGGCCTTGAGCGTGACGTTGCCGGTAAAGCCGTCGCACACCACGATGTCGGTGGTGCCCTTGAAGATGTCGTTGCCTTCCACATTGCCGTGGAAGTTGAGCGCGCCGCGCTCGTGGTCGGTCTGCAGCAGCTTGCTGGTGGCCTTGACCACGTCGTTGCCCTTGATGTCCTCGGTGCCGACGTTCAGCAGGCCGATGGTCGGGCGCGGGTTGTTTTCCATGGCCGACACCAGCACCGAGCCCATGATGGCAAACTGGTGCAGGTGGTGCGGCTCGCAGTCGACGTTGGCGCCGAGGTCCAGCACGTAGGTCGGGCCGTTTTTCTGGTTGGGCATGATGCTGCAGATGGCCGGGCGGTCAACGCCGCTCATGGTCTTCAGCACATAGCGGGCGACCGCCATCAGCGCGCCGGTGTTGCCGGCCGAGACGGACGCCTGGGCGTTACCGTCCTTCACTTGCTCGATGGCGACGCGCATCGACGAATCCTTCTTGCGGCGCAGGGCCACTTCCAGCGGATCGTCCATGGTGACTTGTTCGGAGGCGTGGACCACGCTCAGACGCGGATGGGCGTCGGCATGGTGTTTCTTCAACTCGGCGCGGATGACGTCTTCGAGGCCAACAAGGATCAGCTCGGCATCAGGCTCGCGGTTGACGAAGGAAACAGCTGCGGGGATGGTGACCGACGGGCCGTGATCGCCACCCATGCAGTCGATAGAGATTTTGATTGTCATTGTTATGGCAAGCGGCGGGACCGCGACTTCCGGACTCCGCGTTGGAACATGACGGTGTGCAAAACGAAATTGCAGCCGATGAAAAAAGAAAAAGCGATGCTACACAAGTCAGCACCGCCTGTTTCCGGGTCCAGCAAAAACGTCGATTACTCGTCGTTCTTGGTTTTCAGGACTTTGCGACCACGGTAGAAGCCGTTAGGGCTGATGTGGTGACGCAGGTGGGTTTCACCGGTGGTTGGCTCGATCGCCAGTTGCGGAGCAACCAGGAAATCGTGCGAACGGTGCATACCGCGCTTCGATGGGGATTTTTTGTTCTGTTGAACTGCCATGTTAATGACTCCTAATACATAAGTTCTAAAATTCTAACACAATCGACCGGCATATACATGCAAATCGAGCCCTACTACTTTGCTACTGCGAACTTGCCAAGACTCGATGAACACGCGTATTGACACGTCTGGTACTACAACTTATTCGGATTTGAGGCTCTTCAGAGCGTCGAAGGGCGAGATCTTCTCGCTTTTTGCCTTGTCCAGCAGGCTGGAATCCGGGCAGACATCGTGACGCGGCGATTGCGGCAAGGCCAGCAATGCTTCGTCTTCCACCAGGTACATCAGCTCCATGCTGCGACTACCAACGATGACGTCGATCGATTCGTCGTCTATCGTTTCTTCAATTTCATCCGCCTCTGCGTCATCCTTACCCAGCATCAGCACCGTCGACGAATCGAGGTGGTGAGCGTAAGGCTGCAGGCAGCGCTGGCACACCAGCTGGACGGTGCCGTTGACCGACAGCGTCATTTGCGGGAAGCCCAGTTTGTGGGTGGTCCCGACCGCGCTCCAGGCGATCGCGCCGGAATTGTCAGCACATTCCTTGACCAGACGGGTCATTTCAGCGACAGGCGTCACGCCTTCCTGGCTGCTGTTGGTCCGACAAAATTCAAAGGTGTCGATCACAAAAGCATTCATTACAGAAAATTCCCCGGAAAACCTGCGATAATAGCAGGGTTTTCGTCATCAAGTCAAAGCCTTCGTGATTGTTGCGGCTTTTTTGCCGCCCCAATCACCGGCGACAGAGCATATAACATTCCTTTCATGACATCAAGTTTACTCGTACTGGCCTCCAGTTCCGCCTACCGCAAGGAATTGCTCACCCGCCTGCAACTGCCTTTCGAGGTGGCCGTGCCCGCCATCGATGAAACGCCGTTGCCGGGCGAAACGCCGGACGCCACCGCCCTGCGCCTGGCGCTGGAAAAAGCCGCCGCCGTGGCCACCAAGATGCCGGGCGCCATCGTCATCGGCTCCGACCAGGTCGCCACGCTGGACGATGAACAGATCGGCAAGCCCGGCAACCACGCCAACGCCCTCGCCCAGCTGCAAAAGATGCGCGGCCGCGAAGTCATCTTCCACACCGCGCTATGCGTCTGGGACGGCCGCGACGGCACCCACCAGCTGCAGGACATCCAGACCGTGGTCCGGTTCCGCGACCTGCCGGACGAGGAACTGGACGCCTACCTGCGCATCGAGCAGCCCTACGACTGCGCCGGCAGCGCCAAGAACGAGGCGCTCGGCATCGCCATCCTGGAACGCATCGACAGCAGCGACCCGACCGCCCTCACCGGCTTGCCATTAATCGCGCTGACAGGCATGCTGCGCAACATCGGCGTCACCTTCTTTCAAAACAAACAATGACCGGCACCCTCTTTTTAATACCGAACACCCTGGGCCAGACCGAAGCGCTGGCCCACGTGCTGCCTGAACAGGTGCAGCGCATCACCTCGCAACTGGGTTACTTCGTCGCGGAAAACGCCAAGACCGCGCGCGCCTTCCTCAAGCTGGTCGGCGCCCAGCATCCGCTGCGCAAGCCGCTGCAGGAAATCCACATCGCCGAACTCAACGTCAACACCCCGGCCGCCGCGCTCAACGACCTGCTGGCGCCGCTGCTGGCCGGCCAGGATGGCGGCCTGGTGTCGGAAGCCGGCGTGCCGGCGGTGGCCGATCCCGGCGCCGACCTGGTGCGGCTGGCGCATCAGCACAAGATTCCGGTGCGGCCGCTGGTCGGGCCGTCGTCGCTGCTGCTGGCGGTCATGGCGAGCGGCCTCAACGGCCAGAGCTTCGCCTTCAACGGCTACCTGCCGACCGACGCCGCCCAGCGCGCCCAGCGCATCAAGGAGCTGGAACAGCGCTCGCGCAAGGAAAAGCAGACGCAACTGTTCATCGAAACGCCATACCGCAATGCCGCCATGCTGGAAGCGCTGGTGGCGTCCTGCGCGCCGGGCACGCTGGTATGCGTGGCGACCGACCTCAGCCTGCCTTCAGAAACCATCCGTACCATGACGGCGGCGCAATGGAAAACCGCGCCGGCGCCGGACTTCCACAAAAAACCGACCGTATTCCTGCTGCTGGGCCAATAAGATGACCACACCTTACGAATGGCTGATCGGCCTGCGCTACATCCGCGCCGGCCGCCGTAGCGGCCGCAACAGCTACATCTCCTTCATGTCGCTGGTCTCGATCGCCGGCGTCGGGCTGGGCGTGGCGGCGCTGATCGTGGTGCTGTCGGTGATGAACGGCTTCCAGCGCGACGTAGGCGCGCGCATGATCTCGATCCTGTCGCACATCGAAGTATTCGACGCGCGCGGCACGCTGCCCGACTGGCAAGCCACCGCGCGCGACGCCGAGCGCAATCCGGCGGTGCAAGCCGCCGCCCCCTTCGTTGAATTGCCCGGCATGCTGCTGCAGGAAGACACGATGAAGCCGGCGCTGCTGCGCGGCATCCTGCCCGAACAGGAAGCCAAGGTGGCCGACTTCATGAAGGGCAAGAACGCCGCCGCGCTGGACCTGCTGAAACCGGGCGCCAACCAGATCGTGCTGGGCAGCGAGCTGGCCAAGGCGCTGCACGTCAAGGCCGGCGACCACGTGATCCTGGCCATGCCATCGCAGCAGGCCACGCTCAACAACGTGATGCCGCAGACGCACCGCTTCACGGTGGCCGGCACGTTCGAGGTCGGCCACTTCGAATTTGACTCCAGCCTGGCCTTCATCCACCTGCAGGACGCCGAGGACGTGTTGCACATCAACCTGCCGATGGGCCTGCGCCTGCGCATCGCCGACGCCAACCTGGCGCCGCAGATCGCCCACGAACTGAAGAACAGCCTCGACGGCAACTACCTGGTGCGCGACTGGACCCAGCGCAATTCCACGTGGTTTGCGGCGGTGCAAAGCCAGAAGCACATGATGTTCATCATCCTGACGCTGATCGTGGCGGTGGCCGCGTTCAACGTGGTGGCGATGCTGGTGATGTCGGTGACCGACAAGCGGGCCGACATTGCCATCCTGCGCACGCTGGGTGCGCGGCCGGCGTCGATCATGAAGATCTTCATGGTGCAGGGCCTGCTGTCCGGCCTGCTGGGCGTGCTGGCCGGCACCACGCTGGGCGTGCTGGTGGCGTGGAATCTGCCGGAGATCGCCAGCGGCATCGAGCACCTGCTGGGCATCCAGCTCCTCGACAAGAACATCTACTTCATCAACACGGTGCCGTCGCAGCTGCTGTGGAGCGACGTGGCCGGCGTGGTCGGCGTGGCGGTGGCCCTGTCCTTCCTGTCCACGCTATACCCGAGCTGGTGGGCGACCCGCACCAACCCAGCCGAAGCCCTGCGCTACGAATAACCCCAAAACTCCGGGGTCAGGTCCTCCATTTGTACACGAGCTCTGCCCTAGGCGCGCCTAGGGCAGAGCTCGTGTACAAATGGAGGACCTGACCCCGGATTAGATGCCGCGGGTGTATTCGGTCACCCACTCGATCGCGGCCAGCTGAATGGCGTACAGCTCGGAAGGCCGCAGATTGAGCTGGTGCAGCATCTCGGCCAGCACGCGGCCATCGCGGCCGCGCTCGATGTGCTCAATCAGGCTGAGCATGCTGCCGTAGTCGCCGGCGCGGTGCAGCAGCGCCGCCCGCACGTCGTCCAGCACGTTCACGCTTTCCAGCACCTCGCGCATGTGGATCGAAAACAGCGTGTCCATCAGCGACATCACGCCCACCGTGAAGCCAATGTCGGCGCTGACCCGCTGCCCCGGCTGCCGGTGCTCCACCATCAGTTCCATCGTCTTGCCGCGCGTGGTGGCCAGTTGCAGCAGCGGCGAGGTGAATTCCTGCGTGCCGCCGTTCTTCACGTACAGCAGGATCTGCAGCCAGCGCCGCAGCTGGCGCCGCCCCAGCACCATCAGCGCGTGTCCCACCGAATTGATGCGCTGCCGCGCGCCCACCGCCGGCGTGTTCACCAGCCGCAGCAGGTTCAGCGTGATCAGCGCGTCGTGCTTGACGCTGTGCTCGATCTCGGTGTTGCTGGCATCCCGGTCAAGCAACTCCAGCAGATTCAACACGCTCAACTGCGAGGGCGAGATTTTCTTGCCGCTCAATATCACCGGGCGGGCGAAATAGTAACCCTGGAAATACTCGAAGCCCAGCTCCATGCACTCCTGGAATTCTTCGACGGTTTCGACCTTTTCCGCCAACAGCTTCTGCTTCGGATTTTTCAGCACCTTGGCCAGCGCCGGCAGCGTGCCGGGTTGCATGTCCTTGATGTCGACCTTGATCACGTCGCACAGCGGCGTCAGCTTCTGCACGTCCTCGTTCTGGCCGATCACGTCGTCCAGCGCGAACTTGAAGCCGGCTTCCTTGAGCTCGCGGATGCGCGCCAGCACCTCCGGCGTGGCCTTGACCGTCTCCAGGATTTCGAGGATCACCTTGTCGTTCGGCAGGAAGTGGATGAAGTCGCTCATCAGGCCGACCGCGTCGACGTTGACAAACGCCATCTGGTCGCCCACCACCTGCCCCATGCCGAGCTCCGAGGCGTGGGCGATGACGGTGGCGGTGGCTTCGGTGTCGTCAATGACGTGGGCGCCGTTGTGGGAGCCGGCATCGCGGAACAGCAGTTCGTACCCGACCAGCCGCTGTCCCCGGTTGAGGATGGGCTGGCGCGCGAGGAAGAAGTTGTCCGCCAGGTGGGCGGCGGCCGGCGTCGAGGCTAACATCATGGGGAACTCCCATTGTCAATCTGCTTGCCACCAGCCTATACCTAATTATGTACTCTTGACAATATTTTTCTGACGGACAGGCGGCCGGCGCTCGGCACTGTTGCGCATTCCCGTCGTCTGCGTGCCGCTTTCCAGCGTGAAGCGCGCGCCGGCGTCGACGCCCAGCGCCTTGACCAGCCACGGCATCACTTCCTTCAGCATCGGTTCCAGCGTGTACGGCGGGTTGAGGATGAACATGCCGCTGCTGTGCAGGCCGCCCACGCCGTCCGGCATCGGCTTCTTGATGGTCAGCACCACGTTCAGCCATTGCGCCGCCGGCAGTTGCTTGAGCTTGTCGGCGAACTGGCGCGATTCCATGCGCTGCAGCAGCGGATACCAGACGGCGTAGGTGCCGGTCGGGAAGCGGCCCAGCGCTTCGGCCAGCGCGTCCTTGGTCTTTTTGTAGTCCTGCTTGTCCTCATACGGTGGATCGATCAGCACCAGCGCGCGGCGCGACGGCGGCGGCAGCAGCGCCTTCAGCGAGGCAAAGCCATCGCTGCGGTTGACGAGGACGCGCTTGCCGCGCACGGTCGGGCGGATACCTTGCGCCGCAGCATGCTCTTCCAGCTTGCGGAAGTTATCGGCCAGCAGCTTGGCGTCGGCCGGGTGCATTTCGAACAGGCGCAGGCGGTCCTGCTCGCGCGCCACCTGGTCGGCGATGTACGGCGAACCGGGGTAGTAGCGCATCTTGCCGCTGGGGTTCATGGCGCGGATCAGGTCGACGTATTCCTTGACCGGCGCCGGCATGTCGGTGAGCTCCCACAGGCGGCCGATGCCGGTGTCGTACTCGGCGTTCTTGGACGCGAAAGCGCCATCCAGTTCGTAGACGCCAGCGCCCGAGTGCGTGTCGATGTAGCTGTAGGCCACGTCTTTCTGGTTCAGGTACTGCAGCAACTGGATGGTGATGAAGTGCTTGAGCACGTCGGCGTGGTTACCCGCATGGAAGGCGTGGCGGTAAGAGAACATAAGCTGGTGATCCTGATTGATTCAATCCGACATTATCCCTCAGAACCGGGCCGCCACCAAAAAAGCCCGCACTTCGCCTGGATCAAAGCGCGTTCATCCGGCGTGACTACCATGGAACTGCCACGCCGGCATCCGCTGGCGCGGCGATCTTTCATGGAGGAGATTATGGCTTTCAACAACGTAGGGCCGCTGACCTTCCTGGCGCCCGGTCAGACCGCTTTCTGGAGCTACACCTACGGCGGCGACCGCGGCACCCAGTTCGCGTCGGCGGACGTCAAAACGCCCAACCAGGGCGCGGTCCACCTGGCCGACCAGCAGCGCAAGGCCAAGGACAACAACGGCAACGCCACGTACTTCGTCGCCATCCACAACCAGGGCGTCGGCGGCTGCTTCCACAACCTGCAAGGCGGGGGGATGTCATGAAGATGACCATCGTTACGGACGTGCACGGCAACGTGCTGGGCGCCGTCCAGGGACATAACCTGACGGAAACCAAGGATGGCGTGGCGGCGACGGTGTCGTTCGCGCCCGGCCACACCACCCACATGGTGGAAGTCGACGACGACCTGAGCACGGTCGACGACGTCGAGGAATTCCAGCAGCGCCTGCGCCGCCACCTGCAGCAGCACCAGTCGACGCCTTGAACGGCACGCCGCGGCGCTGGCAACGCCGCGGCTTTTGTCGCGCGGATCGGGCGGTATCAGGCCAGCTTCTGCTGCGCGATCAGCACGCCGTCGGCGTCCGCATAAATCCAGTCGCCCGGATTGACCGGCACGCCCGCGATGTGCACCCGCACATTGCGCTCGCCCACGCCTTTCTTGTTGGGCTTTTGCGGATGCGCGCCCAATGCGCGCACGCCGATGTCGCAGGCGTTGATTTCCTCGGTGTCACGGATACAGCCATCGACGATGATGCCGGACCAGCCATTGTCCTGCGCCAGCAAGCCCAGTTGCCCGCCCACCAGCGCCCGTCGCAGGCTGCCGCCGCCATCCACCACCAGCACATTACCGTCGCCTGGCGTTTCCAGCGTGGCGCGCACCAGCGCGTTATCCTCGTGCACTTTCAGTGTGACCACGCGGCCGGCAAAGCGCAGCCGCTGGCCGTAGTGCCGGAATACCGGCGGCAGCACGGCCAGGCGGCCATCGTCCAGCAGATTGGCGTTGTCGTCGCACAGGTCGGTGGTGGCGAAACTCATGGTGATTCCCTGGATCGTTGAAATAAGGTTAATTCTAGGCCGTTTTGGCGACGGCGGCCACGCCGCACTGCGCGCACACCTTCTTTCGATAACAACAATAGTGAACGTTGATTAAGTTTTCCTATTTACTGCCGATAACGTTCACTTGGACAAAAGTACGGTACATTAGTGGAAACTAATCAATTAGAAAAACGATATCGGATGGCGGATCTTTCCCTCTTCTCGAACGATCAGATTGCGGCGCTGCTGTCGGCATTGCCGGACCCGGCATTCATCCTGACCCGCAGCGGCCGTTACGCGGCCGTGTTTGGCGGCACCGACAGCCGCTACTACCACGACGGCAGCGGACTGGTGGGCAAATCGCTGGACGACGTGCTGCATCCCGAAAAGGCCGCCTGGTTCCACGCGCAGATAGCCATCGCGCTGGCCGCGCAAGGCTTGCACGTGGTGGAATATGCGCTCGGCCGCGAGGACGTGCGTGGCATCGGCACCGACGGCCCTGCCGAACTGATCTGGTTTGAAGGCCGCGTGCAGCCGCTGGCATACCCGGTGCTGGACGAGGACGCGGTGCTGTGGGTGGCCAGCAACATCACCGCCAGCAAGAAGCTGGAAGCGCTGCTGCGCATGCAGAGCGAAACCGATTCCTTGTCCGGCCTGGCCAACCGGCGCAAGCTGATGAGCAGCCTGACCGAGCATTTCGAACTGTTCGCCCGCTACAAGACGCCGGCGGCGGTGCTGATTTTCGATATCGACCACTTCAAGAACATCAACGACGCCCAGGGCCATCTGGCCGGCGACAAGGCCATTGCGGCCACTGCCGACGTCTGCCGGCGCGCGCTGCGCGCCACCGATTTTCCGGCGCGGCTGGGTGGGGATGAGTTCGTGGTGCTGATGCCGCACACCGACAGCGAGCAGGCCTTGCCGATCGCGGAACGGCTGCGTCTGCGCATTGCCGAGCAGACCGGCGCCACCATCAGCGGCGGCCTGAGCGAGATGACGCCGGGCGACCTGTCATACGAGGAAGTATTGAAACGGGCGGACGACGCGCTGTACCGCGCCAAGCGCGACGGCCGCAACCGCATCGTCCGCCCCTAGCCCCCCGTGGGGACAGACCACATTTTTAGAACATTTCAGAAACGTGGTCTGTCCCCAAGGGCGCCAAGGGCGCTCAGGCGAAGGCCAGTTCGCCGTTGACGGCGTCCACGTGGATCGTGTCCTTCGGCCCGAACTTGCCTTGCAGGATCAGCTTCGACAGCGGGTTCTCGATCTCCTGCTGGATCGCCCGTTTCAGCGGCCGCGCGCCGTACACCGGATCGTAGCCCGCCTCGGCGATCTTGTGCAGCGCCGCGTCGGTCACGTCCATGCCGATCTCCAGCTTGGCCAGGCGATGACGCAAGGTTTCCAGCTGAATCCGCGCAATCGCGCCGATGTTCTTCTCGTCCAGGCCATGGAACACCACAATCTCGTCGATCCGGTTGATGAACTCCGGACGGAAGTGCGAGCGCACCTCGGCCATCACCGCCAGCTTGACCACCGCCGGGTCCGAATCCTCCATCGACTGGATCTTGTGCGAACCCAGGTTGGAGGTCATGATGATGACGGTGTTCTTGAAGTCCACCGTGCGGCCCTGGCCGTCGGTCATGCGGCCGTCGTCCAGCGCCTGCAGCAGCACGTTGAACACGTCCGGGTGCGCCTTCTCCACCTCGTCCAGCAGGATCACGCTGTACGGCTTGCGGCGCACGGCCTCGGTCAGGTAGCCGCCCTCGTCATAGCCCACGTAGCCCGGCGGCGCGCCGATCAGGCGGGCCACCGAATGCTTCTCCATGAACTCGCTCATGTCGATGCGGATCAGCGATTCCTCCGTGTCGAACAGGAAGCCGGCCAGCGCCTTGGTCAGCTCGGTCTTGCCGACCCCGGTCGGGCCGAGGAACATGAACGAGCCGTACGGACGGTTGGGATCGGCCAGCCCGGCGCGCGAGCGGCGGATGGCGTCGGCCACGGCGCTGATCGCCTCGTCCTGCCCCACCACGCGCTCGTGCAGCTTTTCCTCGATGTGCAGCAGCTTCTCGCGCTCGCCCTGCATCATGCGCGACACCGGAATGCCGGTCGCGCGCGACACCACTTCGGCGATCTCTTCGGCGCCCACCTCGGTGCGCAGCAGCTTGGGCTTGGACGGGTCGGCGCCGCCGGCCGCCGCGGTGGCCTTCTCGGCCTGCTTCAGCTGCGCTTCCAGCTCGGGCAGGCGGCCGTACTGCAGCTCGGACACGCGCTGCCAGTTGCTCTCGCGCGTGGCCTGCTCCATCTGTTGCTTGATGCGGTCGATCTCTTCCTTGATGTGCGTGCTGCCCACCACCACCGATTTCTCGGCCTTGAGGATTTCCTCGTAGTCGTTCAGCTCGCGCGTCAGGCGCACGATTTCTTCTTCGATCAGGTCCAGGCGCTTGCGCGACCCCTCGTCCTTTTCTTTCTTGACGGCTTCCTTCTCGATCTTCAGCTGGATCAGGCGGCGTTCCAGCTTGTCCATGACCTCCGGCTTGGAATCGATCTCGATCTTGATCTTGGCCGCGGCCTCGTCGATCAGGTCGATCGCCTTGTCCGGCAGGAAGCGGTCGGTGATGTAGCGGTGCGACAGCTCCGCCGCCGCGATGATGGCCGCGTCCGAGATGGCCACCTGGTGGTGCAGCTCGTACTTGTCCTGCAAGCCGCGCAGGATAGCGATGGTGTCCTCCACGCTCGGCTCGTCAACCAGGATCTTCTGGAAGCGGCGCTCCAGCGCCGGGTCTTTCTCGATGTATTTGCGGTACTCGTCCAGCGTGGTGGCGCCGACGCAGTGCAGCTCGCCGCGCGCCAGCGCCGGCTTCAACATATTGCCCGCGTCCATCGCGCCATCGGCCTTGCCGGCGCCGACCATGGTGTGCATCTCGTCGATGAAGACGATGGTCTGGCCCTCGTCCATGGCCAGCTCTTTCAGCACGGATTTCAGGCGTTCCTCGAACTCGCCGCGGTACTTGGCGCCCGCCACCAGCGCGGCCATGTCCAGCGCCAGCACGCGCTTGCCCTTGAGCGAATCCGGCACCTCGTTGTTGACGATGCGCTGCGCCAGGCCTTCGACGATGGCGGTCTTGCCCACGCCCGGTTCGCCGATCAGCACCGGGTTGTTTTTCGAGCGGCGCTGCAGCACCTGGATGGCGCGGCGGATCTCGTCGTCGCGGCCGATCACCGGGTCCAGCTTGCCGTTGCGGGCGCGCTCGGTCAGGTCGAGGGTGTATTTTTTCAGGGCTTCGCGCTGGCCTTCGGCGTCGGCGTTGTCCACCTTGGCGCCGCCGCGCACGGCGTCGATGGCCGCTTCCAGCGCCTTGCGGGTCAGGCCGTTTTCACGCGCCAGCGTGCCGGCGTCCGACTTGTCCTCGGTCAGCGCCAGCAGCACCATTTCGCTGGAGATGAACTGGTCGACGCGCTTCTGCGCTTCCTTGTCGGCCAGGTTGAGCACGGCCACGAGGTCGCGGCCGGCCTGCACATTGCCGCCGGTGCCGGATACTTTGGGCAGGCGTTCCAGGGCACCGGTCAGCGCCTTGGTCAGGCCGCCGACGTTGACGCCGGCGCGCTGCAGCAGCGAACGGGCGCTGCCGTCATCCTGGTTCAGCAGCGCGGTCAGCAGGTGGACCGGCTCGATGTACTGGTTGTCATTGCCCACGGCCAGACTCTGCGAGTCCGACAGGGCTTCCTGGAGTTTGGTGGTGAGTTTGTCTTGCCGCATGGTGTTGCTCCGATATATTTAACTATCGCTAACATAGGGGCCACCAATCGCTTTTCAAGAAGCCGCTACAACCATTTATTCAGCGCCTGGTCGTCGCTGACGCGGGCATCCACCCAGCGCGCGCCCTCGGGCGTCTGCTCCTTTTTCCAGAACGGCGCTTCCGTCTTCAGGTAGTCGATGATGAACTCGCTGGCGGCAAAGGCTTCGCCGCGGTGGGCCGAGGTCACCGCCACCAGCACGATCTGGTCCTTGGGCTTGAGCGGGCCAACCCGGTGGATCACCAGCGCACTGAAGATCGGCCAGCGCTGTTTCGCCTTGTCAATAATGTCACTGATCGACTGCTCGGTCATGCCCGGATAGTGCTCCAGTTCCATCTCCGACACGCTGGCGCCCTCGTTCAGGTCGCGCACCGTGCCGACGAAGGTCACCACGCCGCCAACCTTGGGGTAATTGGCGCGCAGATGGGCCACTTCCGTCGACAGGTCGAAATCGTTGGTCTGGATGCGGACTTCGTTCAGGCTCATGCGCGCTCCGAGGCGCCGATGCGGCGGAAAAGTTGTTCGATGCGGCTGGCGGTGCGGGCGTCCACCAGCGCCGGCATGGCGCACAGTTGCAGGTAGGCGGCGGTGGCCGACTGCGGCTTCTGGCCGGACTTCAGCGACGATTGCAACACTTCCACCTGCATCTTCAGGCGTTCGCGGGCAAACTCGGCGCCGCTGTCGACGCCGGCCACGATTTCCAGCCGCAGGATTTCATCCAGCAGCCTGGCGCGGTTGCTCTCCAGTTGGGCGGCGTAGGCGGCGCGGTTGCCGTTGGCGGCCTCCAGCGCGGCGTTGAAGCGGCCTTGCAGCGCCCGCTCGTAGTCGTTGCCCAGCGACGGCAGCGCCGCCCACTTGGCCTGCCATGCGGCGGTGTCGATGGCGCCCTCGCCGGCAATCTCGCTTTCCAGCGCCTGGTTGAGGCGCAGCTTGTCGCGCAGCGCGTTGGCCTGGGCGGCGCCGGCGCGGCGCTTGATGGCGTCCGCCTGCGCCTGCACCTTGCCGACCGCGTTGTGGTAGCGCTGGTTGATGCGCGCCTCGGACGCGCGCGGCACGGTGCCGCTGGCGTTCCAGGCGGCGGCGGCGTCCTTCAGCGCCGTGGCGATGGCGGCCAGTTGGGCCTTGTCGTCGCCGCTGAAGGTGGCTTCCTCTAGCGTCTTGCAGATGTCTTCCCGGGCGTGCAGATGGGCCTTGCGCTCGTGGTCGGCGGCGTGGGCGGTTTCCTTGCGCCTGGCGAAGATGGCATCGCAGGCGGCGCGGAAACGCTGCCACAGCGCCTGCTCGACCTTGCGTTCCAGCGGCAGCGCCTTGGCTTGCTCCTGCCAGCGTTCCTGCAGGCGGCGCAGCTTGTCCAGCGTGTGGCGGTCGGACGGTTCCAGCGCCTCGGCCTCGGCGATCAGCTGCTCGCGCTTGGCGGCTTCCACCTTGCGCTGCTCGGACAGCGGCGCCAGCATGTGGGCCAGCACCTTGTCGAAGGTGTGGTCGAGCTTGCGCTTTTCCTTGCGGTCGATGGTGCCGAGGCGGGTCCACATCTGGCGCAGGCGTTGGCCGGCGGCGGCCACGTTTTTCAGATCGGCGCCGCCGGCCGCCACCGATTCCGCCAGCGCCTGGGTTTCGGCGATCAGCGCCTGTGCCTTGGCGGCGTTGGCGTGACGTTCCTCGGCCAACTGTTTGAAGTGGGCGGCGGCCGGGGCGTAGGCGCTGGTGCAGGCGGCGTCAAAACGCTCCCACAGCGATTTGGGCGCGTGGCCGGAGACGGCGTCCAGCTGCTTCCAGCGGTCGCGCATGCTGCCAACTTTCTTGGCCAGCTCGCCCATCGACAGTTTCTGCGATGGCAACTCTTCCACGGCCTTGACCAATTCCTCGCGCGAGACGTTGCCGCCCCAGCGCGCCCAGTCGTTCAGGCGCTTCAGTTCGGCGCGGATGTGGTTCAGGTGGTCGTTCTGGGCCGGCGTCAGGCGGGTTTTGTGGTCGCGCAGCCATTTGTCGTACTCGGCGGCGGCGTGCAGTTGGCCGTGCTCCAGGGCGGCTTCCAGCGCGTCCATGGTTTCCAGGAATTTCTTGTCGGTTTCCTGGGGCGGCTGCTTCGGCTGCTTGGCGGGCTTGGCCGCAGCGGCGGCCGTGCCTGGCTCACCGGCGCTGGCCGGGCTTGCCGCGCCGTTAGCGCCGCCGGCGCCGGCCAGGCTTTCGGCGCCCTCGGCGCCGGCGGCCGAGGCGGCGCCCGCTGCCGTGCGCTGGGCGGCGCTGGTGTTTGCGTTCGCGGCGGACGGCGACGGCGACGGTGCCGGCGCGGCGGCCGGCTTGGGCGGTGCGGTCAGCGTGGCGCGGGTCTGTTCGACGGCCTGGGCGAAATCGCTCAACAGGTGGCGCGGCAAGGCGCCGTGTTCGGGCGCCTGCTGGTATTCAGCCAGATCGGCCGCGTGGCGCTCCAGCGCCGCCAGCGCCTCTTCCACCGGCAGGCCGGCCTGCGGCAGCTTGCGTACAACCGCCAGCGCGTCGATGATGCGGCGCTGCAAGGCCACCTGCGCCTCCAGCCGCGCCGCCAGCGCCGCGCGCGCGGACGCGTACGATGGCGCCAGTTCCGGCACCTCGGCCACCACCTGCCACTGGCGGTCCAGCTCGGCCACCTGGTTCGGCGTCAGTTTCTCATCTTGCAACAGGCGCTGGGCCAGATCGAGGCAGGCCTGGGCCTTTTGCCGCTCGGCCTGCTGGTAGCGGATGGCGTCCAGCCGGCCCTGCATCAGCTTGGCGACGCGGCGGTCGGTATTGCGCACCGCCTGCAGCACCTGTTCCAGCGCCGGCTGCGACGTCACGTGGTCGGCCGCGCTCAGGCGCACGCCGGCGAATTCGCTCTCCAGGATCAAGGCGACGGCGGCCGCTTCATTGCCGTTTAGCGCGGCGGCGCGCTGCGTTTGCGCGTCGCGGCGGCCGGCAGTCGCGGCGCTGGCCGCGTCCTGCTCCGGCGAGGCCGCTGGTGCTGGTGGAACGGCCGAGGTTTCGGTCGCACGCTTAAAGAGGAAATCGAACATGGTGCGCTATGGTGATGGCTAAAACCACCATCATAGCAAAGCAGGGGAAATTTGCCCTGTCAGTACACCATGAAGGCGGTTATTTCATAATGGCATCGTCTCGCGACAGCTGTCGCGGCGCGCGCTGCGGTGGCGCGGCCGGCACCTCGTCCAGCTTGACGATGGGCAGTACTTGCAGGCCGGGAATGGAAATCTGGCCGTCGTCGATCTCGCCGCCCGGCAGCGCGCGGCGCCGCGCGGTGACCTGGGCCGCCTCGGCCGGCGGCAGGCCCGAGCGTTTCATTTCGTCCAGGTGCTTGTCGTGCATCATCAACTGGTTGGCGATGGAAAACCAGGTTTCGCCGGCGATGGCGTGGCGCGCCAGCGCGAACAGCTCCTGCTCCTCTTTTTCCAGCCGTTTCAGCAGCGCGCTGCAGAAGGTGTCGATGCTGTCGCACACTTCGCTGACCTGCTCGTCGCGGACGTCGGCCAGCGCGCCCAGCTTGTCCTGCAGCAGGCGGATCGACATCAAGGCCGACTGGTTCAGGCGGTTGAGCTCTTCCAGCAACTGGTCGGCACGCTCGGTGGCGTCGCGCAGCGCCGGGATCAGGTACATCTCGGTCTTGCGCCAGCGGCAGGCCTGGTACAGCGTATTGAGGTTTTCGCAGGCGTACTCCAGCTGCGACAGGGTCATGCTGTTCTGCTGCATGAGCGTGGTCCGCACATACTTCTGGAACGATAGCAGGCTGAGGCGAACGCTGGCTTGCTCGACCGAGAGGGCTACCAAAGTGTATGTGGCGGTTAACATTCTGACTGACTCCCTGGGCTGAGGTAGCGGAAGTAAAAGTGTAAAGTTTCCCGACAACGGCGCTTTGAGCTAGCACAAACCCGCAAACGCGCTTGGTAGATCAAATATATCTCAAGCCCGCCGCGAATGCTATCGCAAAGGCAGCTGCAAGCGCACCATTCCCGCTTCAGGATGCGGCAATACCACGCCGCCGAAATGGCGTATCAGTTTTTGCACGCCGGTGTTCTCGGACAAGGCGTCGCCGACGATCTCGCGGGTGCCGCGCGCACGGAAATAATCCACCAGCTTCTGGAACAGGATGTAGCCCAGCCCTTTGCCTTTCAAATCGGAACGCACGATGATGGCGAACTCCGCCGATTGATTGTCGGGGTCCAGCACCGCCCGCACCACGCCCAGCGTTTCCGGCTGGCCTTGGGCGTTGGGCCGGGTGGCGATGAAGGCCATGGCGCGGTCGTAATCGATTTGCGTCAGCCGCGCCAGTTGGGCCGGCGGCAGTTCGCGCATGGCGGAGAAAAAGCGCAGGCGGATGTCGTCCGGCGCCAGCGCGGCGAAGAATTGCTGGTGCTGCGCGCCATCCTCCGGCTTGATCGGCCGCAGCAGAATCTGGCCGCCGTTCCAGTCCAGCCGCTCCTCCAGCTCCTGCGGATACGGGCGGATGGCCAACTCGGCGCGCCGGCCGCGCGCCTTGGCCAGGTGCATGCGCGCGCCCAGCGCCACCACGCTGCCGCCGAGGGCCAGCAGCGGATTCAGATCCAGCTCGGTGAGTTCGGGCAGGTCGGCCACCATGTCGGCCACCTGCACCAGCGTGCGGATCAGCGCTTCGCCGTCGGCGGCGGTCTGGCCCTGCGCCAGCAGACGCGAGACGCGGGTGCGGCCGACCAGGTCGCGCGCCAGCGTCATGTTCAGCGGCGGCAGGCCGGCCACGCGGTCGTTGACCACGTCAGCCGCGATGCCGCCTTGTCCGAAGAACAGCACCGGACCAAACACCGGATCATGGCCGGTCTGGATGCGCGCCGCCAGCAGCGTGGCGCCGGCCAGCGCTGCCTGCTGCGGCGTCGCCAGCGCAATGCCATAGGCGGACATCAAGGTGCGCGCATCGGCGTCGCTCAACTGGCTGTGGCCCGCGTGCAGCGCCGCCTGCACCAGACCGCGCGCCGCCGCCCGCGCCTTCGCGCCGGTGTTCGGCACGCCGACCGGCACTTCCATCAGCAGCTCCTGGTTGCGGCGGTACTGGGCAATCTGCAGGAAGCCGTTGACCGCCTTCTCCGGCGTGTCATAGGTCGGCAGGCCGGCCTCGGCGAACACGCGGCGCGCCTGCGCCACCGAACCGCCGCCCAGCCAGCAGGACAGCACGTTCTTGCCGGCCGCCTGCATCAGCGGCGCCACCGCCTGCGCGATCTGCTCGCTGCCGACCATGGCGGTGGGCGCGTGCAGGAACAGCAGCGCGTCGGCATGCGCCTCATTCAACAGCGCCTGCACGGCGCCGGCGTAGCGTTCGACCGGCGCGTCGGCCAGCAGGTCGACCGGGTTGGCTTGCGGCGCGCCGGCCTGCGCCAGCCGCTTCAGCGTGTCCGCCGACAGCGTGGCCAGTTGCGCGCCGGTGCAGGCCAAAGCGTCGGCGGCGATCAGCCCCAGGCCGCCGCCGTTGGTCAATACCGCCAGCCGCTCGCCACGCTGAGGGCGCTGGCGCGCCAGCGTTTCCACGGCGTCGAACAAGTCCTCGGTGGAGTACACGCGCAGCATGCCGGCGCGGCGGATGGCCGCGTCGAACACCATGTCCGCGCCGGGCGCCGCGTCGCGCCCGACCTTGAGCACGATGACCGGCTTGCCGCGCGCCGCCAGGCGGCCGGCCGACATGAACTTGCGCGCGCTGCTTACCTGCTCGATGCACAGCAGGATGGCTTCCGTTTCGCCATCGGCCGCCAGGTAGTCCAGCAGATCGCCGAAATCGATATCGGCACCGTCGCCCATGGCGACAAAGCGCGAGAAGCCGATGCCGCGCTGCCCGGCCCAGTCCAGCACCGCCGTCGCCAGCGCCGCCGACTGCGACACGAAGGCCAGCTTGCCCTTCCGCGCCGGCATCTGCGTGAAGCTGGCGTCCAGCCCCAGCGCCGGCGACTGCAGGCCCGCGCTGCTGGCGCCGAGCACCCGCAGCAGGTACGGGCGCGCCGCCTCCAGCATTGGCTGGCGCAGCCCGCGGCCGCCGTTGTGACCCGGATCGGCCGTCATCACGATGGCGGCCTTGCAGCCGGCCGCGCCCAGGTCATGGATCAGTCCCGGCACGGTGCCGGGCGGGGTGCAGATGATGGCTAGGTCGGGCGCCAGCGGCAGCGCGCTCACGCGCGCGTGGCACGGCAGGCCTTGCAGCCGCTGGTACTTGGGATTGACCGGCCAGACGGTGCCGCCGTTGCGCGTAAAGTCGCCGTCCAGCAGGTTCGCCAGCACCCGCGTGCCGATGCGCAGCGGCTTGTCGGAGGCGCCGATCACGGCCACGGAACGCGGTTGGAACAGACGGTCGAGATTACGGATGCTCATAGGGCCTTACCAGCGGGAGGAATGGTCTTCGGTCACGCCCATCAACTGCGTAACCATGCGTTTCGGTGCGTCGGGCGCGGCGCGCACCCAGCCGCTGAAGGTGCCGATCGGCTGCAGGTAGCGGCTGGCCGCCACCACCATTTTCTTGTTGTCGCGGCGCGCGCCTTCCGGCGTGAAGATCAGGTCCAGCATATCGTCTTCGGTGAAGATGTGCCACGGCGACAGCGCGTCCTTTTTATCGTACAGGAAGTGCGCCGGGCCGAGCGCGATCAGGTCGCCGTCCAGCCACAGCGCGTTTTCGCGGGCACCGAAGTAGCCGGCCTGCAGGTTGACGCCCAGCTCCATGTTGTGCGCCGAGGCCCAGCGCCAGGCGGTGTTCCGCGCCAGCAGGCCGTTGGAGTAATCGAAGCTGGCGACGCCGCCATCGAGCCTGAACTCATCGCGCCAGGTGCGCACCTCGCCGCGCAGCGGCATGGCGGACGACTTCTGCGTCGCGTGCACCGAGCCATGCGCGATCGGCCCGCTGGCCAGCAGCAGCGGCGATGGCGACGGGCCGAAGGCGGCGTCGATTTCCAGGTAGTCGCAGCGCAGCGTCAGCGCGTAGCCGCCATCAGCGCCGGCTTCGATGGCGATGTGCGCGCCGCCGCGCGAAAAGCTGCTCGACTCGCCGGCGTGGTTGGCCAGTTTGGCCGACACCAGCGGCAGGCCGTCCTGCGAGAAGTTGGCCAGCATGTCGCCGTCCTTGCGCTCGAAGGCGTAGGCGAAGGCGGTGCTGATCCAGCCCAGATCGACGATGGCGACGGCGCAGAACACCTCCTCGGTGCACAGTGCCACGTAGTGCCAGCGCTTGTGATGAAAGCGCCGCCACAGCGGATTGCGCGAAAACGGCGCGGCCAACTGGCTCCAGTCGATGCTGCCGACCTGGCCGGCGTAACGTCCAAACAGCGGCTGGCCGTCGGCGCCCAGCAGGCTTTCGGGTGCGGCGGGCAGCGTCATGCGGCTTCCCTGGTGGCGTCGGCGGCGGCCAGCGCGGCTTGCAGTTGCCGGCCAAATGCGGCCGGCACGGACTGCGTGATCTGTATTTGCGGGCAACCGTGCCAGTCGGCCAGCCGTTGCAGCGCGCCGGCGATGTCGCGCGTGAAGCGCTCGCTGACGCGCGCCGATGGCTCCAGCACCAGCGACTTCAGTTCGAACACGCCGTCGCGCCGGTGCGCCTTGGCGTCCACCCGCCCCACCAGCGCGCCGCGGCGCAGGATGGGCAGCGTGAAGTAGCCGTATTTGCGCTTGTCGGCCGGCGTGTAGCATTCCAGCCGGTAGTCGAAGTTGAACAGTTCCAGCGCACGGCGGCGGTCCCACACCACCGGATCGAACGGCGACAGGATGGTGGTCAGCGTCGGCGCCAGCGCGCCAGCGGCGGCGCTCTCCAGCAACGCCGCGTGGTCGGGATGGACGTAGATCGGGTCATCCCAGTCGTCCACCCAGGCGCGCAGCAAGGCGCCCTCCCCGACCAGCGTGTCGGGATCGAGACGCGGCGGCCGGGTGCGGAAATAATCGCTGATCCAGGCGGCGCGCGCGCAGCCCATGGCCTTGACGGCTTTCAGCACCAGGGCGCGGCGCACCTCGTCCTCGGACGCCAGCTGGCTGTCATCCCAGTGCGGCAGCACGCGCTCGGCCAGATCGTAGACGCGCTGGAAGTTGTGGCGGGCCGCGATCATCAGCTGGCCGGTGGTGAACAACACCTCCAGCGAGCGCTTCTCCGGCTTCCAGCTCCACCAGCCGCTGGCCTTGCCGTCGGTGCGTTCGAAGTCCGAGGAGCGCGTCGGGCCGTTGGCGCGGATATGCGCCAGCACCGCCTCGACTTCCTCGCGGCGCTCCTTCATCCAGGTGGCGGAGTACTTCCAGCCCATGGCCTCGGGATCGAGCATGCGGTGGCGGTACAGGCCATAGTCCTCGACCGGCACGAAGCAGGCCTCGTGCGCCCAGTATTCAAACAGTTCGCCGGCGGCCAGCGCCTGCTCCAGCCAGGCCGGCGGATAATCGCCCAGGCGGCTCCACAGCACCAGGTACGGGCTGCGCGCCACCACGTGTATGGTATCGATTTGCAGCACGCCCATCTGCCGGATCGCCGCCAGCAGGTCGGCCTGGCGCGCCTTGCGGCGGCGCGGCTGCAACAGCCCTTGGGCCGCCAAGTGCAGCGCGCGGGCGGCGGACAGGCTCAAAATCAGTTCGGTCATGGGCGCTATTCTAATAAAGTTTTCAATATTGCCTGTGCGGCGAATGAGGTTTTTTCGCCACTTTCACACCAAAAGCGATATTTCCGGGCAGAATACCCCAAAGGTTGCCGACCGCCGATGAGGAACGCTGTCCGATGCTCGATTTCTTCCGCCGTTTGTACCGCGCCATGCTGCTACCCGCGTTCGGCGCCGGGCTGCTGGTATTTACGTGGGCCGCAATCGCCTACCAGATCGTGCAGGAGCAGCGCACCGCCCGTTACGAGGCGGTGCTGCATAGCCAGTCGCTGGCGCGCACGCTGGCCGAGCATAGCAACCACCTGCTGCGCCAGGTCGATCACGCCACCCAGCTGTTCAAGCTCAAATACGAGGAAACCGGCGGCGCGCTGCGGCTGGCCGAATTCGCCCGCAAGAACGGCCTGCTGGACTCGCAGCTGCCGACCAAGCTCGATCTGCCGCTGGCCATCCTCGACCGCGACGGCAATGTGGTCGACAGCATGAACGGTTACTTTGGCCCGGACCTGAAGCGCCAGGCGGTGTTCCGCAACCACGCCGGCAATCCGTCCGACACCTCGCTGGTGACCACGCCGGTGGTCGACAGCCGCACCAAGAAATGGCAGATCCAGATTTCGCGCCGGCTCAATCACGCCAACGGCAGCTTCGCCGGCGTGATCATGATGATGATCGATCCGGCCTACTTCGTCGAGGACTACGACCGCCTGAACGTCGATCCGGGCGGCGCGGTGATGCTGATCAGTCGCGAAAACGGCATGTCCGCCGCGCGCATCGACGACCAGGTGATCATCAGCGACAGCATCGATTTCACCGTGTCGCAGCCGTCCGACGAATTTGTGCTCAAGCGCCGCTTCGACGCCGTCGACCGCATCTACGGCTACGCCGACATGCCGCGCTACCTGCTGACGGCGGTGGTCGGTAATCCGACAGAGTCGGCCATGGCGCGCTTTGACCGCCGCCGCACGATATATCTGGGCGCCGCCAGCGTGGTGTCGGTGCTAGTGACGCTGTTCGTCTATCTGCTGATGCGCCAGGCCTACCGCCTGCGCCGCACCGCCAGCATGGTGATCGAGGCGCAACTGATGCTGCGCGCCGCCGCCGACGCCAGCCTGGACGCGGTCTACCTGTTCAAGGCCTGCCGCATGCGCGGCGCGCAGCGCGAGATCCTCGACTTCACCATCGCCGACCTGAACGAGCGCGGCGCCCAGTTGATGGGCTATCGCAGCGCCGACATCAAGGACAAGCGCCTGGTCGAGGTGCTGCCGGACCTGCACTCCAAGGGCTTCGTGGAGAAATACCGCCACGTGCTGGAATCGCGCCAGCCGCTGGAGGAGGAATTCGAGGTCGACTTCCTGCCCAATCGCGCGGTGCACTGGCTGCATCACCAGATCGTGCCGATCACCGACGGCGTGGCGGTCACCGTGCGCGACATCACCTCGCGCAAGGAAACCGAACTGGCCGCGCGCAAGCAACAGGCCGAACTCACCGCCGTCAACGACGCCTCGCCGCTTGGCCTGCTGCGCGCCGACGCCTCCGGTCACTGCACCTACGTCAACCGCACGTTTGAGCTGATCACGGGCCTGACGCGCGAGGAAGCGCTGGGCGACGCCTGGCTGCGCGCCGTCCATCCGCAGGACCGCATGGTGCTCAAGAACGCGCTGGCCCACATGGCGCAAACCCGGGTGCCCTACCAGGACACGCTGCGCTGCGTCCATCCGGACGGCATGATCGTCTGGGTGTCGTTCAAGATCGCGGCGATGGTGGTGGACGGGAAAATCTACGGCTACGTCGGCACGGTGGACGACATCACCCACGTGCGCAAGTCGGTGATGGCGCTGCGCGAGAGCGAATCGCGCCTGCGCACCATCGCCGACACGCTGCCGGCCATGGTGGCCTACATCGACGCCGAACAGGTCTATCGCTTCCACAACGTGGCCTACGAGCGGGAGTTCAACCGCAGCGGCACCACGGTGCTGGGCCGGACCATCCGCGAAACCATGGGCGAGGAACGCTACGCCTTCCTCGAACCCTACATCCTGCGCGCGCTGGCGGGCGAAACGCTGACCTTCGAGGAAGACGACGACAGCGACACCATCGAGCGCACCTACGAGGTGGTCTACATCCCGCAACTGGACGAGGAAGGCGCCATCATCATCGGCTTCCACGTCATGCGGCAGGACATCACCGTGCAGAAGCGCGAGAAGCAGCGGCTGCTGCGCCTGTCGCAGGTGGACGCGCTGACCGGCCTGACCAACCGCGCCGGCTTCCTGCAAAAACTGCACGACACCATGGCCGCCGCGCGCGCCAACGGCAACCTGATGGCGGTGATGTACATGGACATCGACCGCTTCAAGCCAGTCAACGACACCTTCGGCCACGCCGTCGGCGACGCGCTGCTGAAGGCCTTCTCGGCGCGCCTGACCCATACCATGCGCGCCAGCGACACCATCGCCCGGTTGGGCGGCGACGAGTTCACCATCATCATGGACCGCATCCACCGCACCGATGACGCGGCGGCGGCGGCCGCCAAGATCGTCGCCGCCATGCAGGCCGATTTCGACCTGAATGGCACCGTGGTGTCGATATCGACCAGCATCGGCCTGACCTATTACAGCGACGAAGACGTCAGCCCCGCCGAACTGCTGAACCGCGCCGACATCCTGCTGTACGAGGCCAAACAGGCGGGCCGCAACACCTTCCGCGCCGGGCCGGCGGTGCCGGGACCGACCAGCAACGCGGCATAAATCAAACCGGGAGGCGCCGGCTTGCGCTATATTGAGCGCTTTCCCGCTGTTTGATCACATTTTTTCATGCGTCTGCTGCACACCTCCGACTGGCATCTGGGCCAATCCCTGCATAATTTTGAGCGTCATTACGAACACCAGCGCTTCCTCGACTGGCTGCTGGACGCCATCGTCGCCGAACAGGCCGACGTGCTGCTGATCGCCGGGGATGTCTACGATAACGCCAATCCGTCGGCGGCCTCGCAGAAACAGTTATACCGCTTCCTGCGGCAGGCCAGGGAGCGCGCGCCGCACCTGAACCTGATCGTCATCGCCGGCAACCACGACTCGCCCGGCCGGCTGGACGCGCCGGGGCCGCTGCTGGAGGCCCACGGCACGCGCGTCATCGGCGCCGTCCAGCGCCATGCCGATGGCGAGATCGACGTCGACTCGCTGGTGCTGCCGCTGACGGGCCGCGACGGCACGGTACAGGCCTGGTGCCTGGCCGTGCCGTTCCTGCGCCCCGGCGACGTGCCGCGCGTGGCCACCGAGGACGGCGCCGATCCTTATCTGGCCGGCATCGCCGCGCTGTACAAGCAGGCGTGTGAACTGGCGCTGAGCAAGCGCGAGGACGGCCAGGCCATCGTCGCCATGGGCCATTGCCACATGGTGGATGGACAGATGTCGAGCGACTCCGAGCGCCGCATCGTCATCGGCGGCACCGAGATGCTGCCGGCCGGGATCTTCGATCCGGCGATCGCCTACGCGGCGCTGGGCCATTTGCACCTGGCGCAGCACGTCGGCAAGCAGGCACATATCCGCTATTCGGGCAGCCCGCTGCCGCTGTCCTTCGCCGAAGTGAACTACGCGCACCAGATCCTGCGCATCGACCTCGAAGGTGCGGCGCTGCGCGAGATCGTGCCGGTGCCGGTGCCGCGCGCGGTGGAACTGCTTCGCGTGCCGTCCAAACCGGCGCCGCTGGCGCAGGTGCTGGACGAACTGGCGGCGCTGGCGCCGCCAGACGCGCCACCGGAGCAGCAACCGTACCTGGAAGTGCGGGTACTGCTGGAGCAGCCGGAACCCGGCCTGCGCGCGCGCATCGAGGCGGCGCTGGACGGCAAGGCCGTGCGGCTGGCAAAGATTGAAACCTCCACCGCCGCCCGCGCCTCCTCCATCGATCAGGAAGTGATGACGCTGGACCAGCTGGAAAAGCTCAAGCCGGACGACATCTTCAGGCAGCTCTACCAGCAGCGCTTCGGCAACGACGCGCCGGCCGATCAACTGAGCGCCTTCGCGGAGTTGATGCTGCCATGAGAATCCTGAAAATCAGCGGCAAGAACCTGGCCTCGCTGGCCGACGAATTCAGCGTGGACTTTGAAGCGGAGCCGTTGGCCTCCACCGGCCTGTTCGCCATCAGCGGCCCGACCGGCGCCGGCAAGAGCACCCTGCTGGACGCACTGTGCCTCGCGCTGTACGACGCCACACCACGCCTGCTGCGCGTGGCCGGTCGCAATTACCTGGCCGACGTCGGCAACGAAACCGTCTCCACGCAGGACCCGCGCACGCTGCTGCGCCGTGGCACGGCGGAGGGCTACGCGGAGGTGGACTTCGTCGGCAGCGATGGCGCGCGCTACCGCGCCCGCTGGAGTGTGCGCCGTTCGCGCACCAAGGCCGAAGGCGCGCTGCAGCCGACCGCCATGGCGC
This sequence comes from Duganella sp. 1224, assembly GCF_013408245.1. GTDB lineage: Bacteria > Pseudomonadota > Gammaproteobacteria > Burkholderiales > Burkholderiaceae_D > Rugamonas. The sequence goes on along the minus strand of NZ_JACBYS010000001.1, from coordinate 574,197 downwards.
TCAAGACGCTGCCGTCGGAACAGCCAATCGGTGCCACCAAGACCGAGGTCAAGGCGGAAATCGAAAAACGCATCGGCCTGTCGTTCGAGCAGTTCACGCGCGCGGTGCTGCTGGCGCAGAACGAGTTTTCGGCCTTCCTGAAAGCCGAGGACAACGAGCGCGGCGAACTGCTGGAAACGCTGACCGGCAGCACGGTCTACTCCGAAATCTCGGTCCGCGCGTTTGAACGCAACAAGCTGGAACAGGCGGCGCTGCAAAAACTGACTCTGCGGCTGGCCGACCAGAAGCCGCTGACCGCCGAGCAGCGCGCCGAGCTGGAAGCCAGGAGCAAAGACGCCGCCATCGCCCTGCAAGCGCTGGACCAGCAGAAGGCGGAGCTGGAGCACGAACTGCGCTGGCACCAGCAGGCCGACAAGCTGGCCCAGGACGAGCAGGCTGCGCGCCAGGCCAGCGCCGACGCGCAGGCGGCCGTGGAAGCCGCCGCGCCACGCCGCGCCGCGCTGGCGCGCATCGACGCGGTGCAGCCGGCGCGTCCGCTGGCCGATGATATCCGCCGTATCGAGGCCGACATCGCCGCCACGCGGGAAGCCATCGTCGCCGGCGCACAGAACGTGGAGCAGGCCGCGCAGGCGCTGGAGCAGGCCACCGCCGCGCAAGCGCAAGCCGCGGTCGCCCAGCAGGAAGCCGAGGCCGCGCAGCGCGCCGCCGCGCCGCAACTGGACCAGGCCAAGGCGCTGGACGCGCGCATCGAAGCCATGCTGCCGGCCTGGCGCCAGGCCTCGGACGCCTGCGCGAAAGCCGAACAGGCCGACGCCGCCGCCAGGGCCGCGCTGCAATCGCGCCAGAGCGAACACGCGCGCCTCGCCGCGCAGCAGCAGGCCGGCGTGACGTGGCTGGAACAGCACAAGCACTGGAAAGCGCTGGCGCAGCAGTGGGAGCGCTGGGACGTGCTGTTCGTGCAGGCCGGCCAGGCGGCTGCGCAGGCCGAGCGCCTGCATGCCGGCCTGTCGCGCGTGCAGCGCAACGCGCAGCTGCACCGCGACGAGGAAGCCGACGCCAGCGCCAAGCTGGCCGGCGCCGTCGACGCGCTGCAAACGCTGGACTTGCAGCGCCAGCAGGCGGCGCAAGACCTGGCCGCCTATTCGGTCGAGCAGTTGCAGGCGTCGCGCGCGAGCTGGGAGCAATACCGCGACCGCCTGTCCAGCGCGGAAAAAATCTGGCTGGATCTCGATGCCCGCCAGGTCCGCCACGCGCAGATCGCGGCCCAGTCGGCGCAGCTGCGCCAGAGCATGGCAGCCGCCGAGGCCCAACTGGCGGCCGCGCAGCAGGAAGGCATCGCGATTCTGGCGACCTTCGCGCAGGCCGAGCGTTCGCTCAAGCTGGCGGAGGCGGCTACCGCGGCCAGCGTTGAATCGCTGCGGCAGACGCTGGAGGACGAGACGCCCTGCCCGGTCTGCGGCGCCAAGGACCATCCATACCGCCACAACGACGACAGCCTGCAAACCATGCTGCGCGAATTGCAAGGCGACGTGGCCCGCAGCCGTCAGCAGATGGAGGCCAACGTCAATCTGCAGGCGACGCAACGGGCCACCGCGCAGACCAGCGCCGACCAGCTGAACGTGCTGGCTGCGGAACAGCGCTCGGTGCAGCAAGCGATCGAGCGCGTGGCGGCCGCGTGGTCGGCGCATGCGCTGGTGGTCGCCAACGCCGTACCGCCGGAGGCCGGGCGCACCCAGTGGTTCAGCGACAAGCTGGTGGAAGCGCAGCAAGGCCTGCAGGCCGTCGAGCAGCAGGAGCGCGAGGTCCACGCGGCCCGCGCGGCGCGCGACCAGGCGCAAGCCGCTTACGAGCGCGCCGCCGCCGAACATACGCGCCTGCAAACCGTGGCGGCCGCCGCCAGGACGGCGCTGGCCCAGGCTAACACCGAATACAAGGCGCTGGAAGACCAGCGCATCGAAGTGGCGCTGGTGCTGAGCGGGCTGCTGTCCGATCTGGACGCGGCCTTCAGCGGCGGCGATCTTCCAAGCGAAGAGTGGAAGGAAGACTGGAAGTCGGGGCCCGCGCGGTTCTATGAAGCGCGTCAGGCGGAGAGCAAGCAATGGCTGGCGCAGCGCGCGGCCTACGATGAACGCGCCGCCGCCATGGCCGCCATCGAGGTGGAATTGAAAGGGCTGAACGAGGCGCTGTCCAAGGCCGGCCAGGATGCCGTCGCCGCCCGCGATGCCTTCAATGCCGCCGATGCGGCGCTGAAGGCGAGCCAGGACCAGCGCATGGCCATGTGGGGCGGCAGGGAAATCAGCGACGTGGAAGCCGCGCTGCAAGCGGCCATCGACAACGCCAGGGCACGCCATGCCGCCAGCCAGGCCGCCGCGCAGCACGCGGCACAACATCGCACGCGCTGCGACGAAGCCTTGTCGCAGGCGCACAATCGTCTCACCACGCTGCAAGCCGCCGCCGACACCGCCGCCGCGCGTCTGGCCGAGTGGCTGGCCGCATTCCAGCAACGCCAGCCCGACGCCGGCCTACACGATCTGGCGCAATTGCACGAACTGCTCGCCCTCGCCGCCGACGACGTCCACGCCGAACGTGAGGCGCTGCAAGCCCTGTCCCGCGCCGCCGACCACGCCGCCACGGTGCTGCAGGAACGCCAGCGCCAACGCGAACAACACCAGCTCACCGCCCCGCCGCCCCGCACCGCGCCCGCGCCCGCCGCCGCCGACACCACCGGTGCCAACGCCGTCGGCGCTGGCCGTACCTCGCAAGCCGCCGCGCCGCTGCCAGCCACCGCCGACCTCTGGGCCGACGACACCTCGCCTGCGACCACCTCAGCCGCCGACGAAGCACCGGCAAGCGCCCCCTCCGCTGCGCCGCCGGCCGAACCGCCCACCGCCGTCATCACCGCCGCACTCAACGCCCTGCTGGCCGAACGCAAAACCGCCAACGACCACGCCACCGCCCTGCACCTCGCGCTGGCGCAGGACGACGACAAGCGCCACCGCTCCAGCGCCATGCTGGCCGAGATCGAACAACAGGAAGCCATCGCCCAGCGCTGGGCGCGCATGCATGACCTGATCGGCTCCGCCGACGGCAAGCGTTTCCGCAACTACGCCCAGCAATTCACGCTGGACGTATTGCTCGGCTACGCCAACGCCCACCTCAACCACCTGTCGCGCCGCTACCAGCTGGAACGCATCCAGAACAACGCCGCCCCATCGCTCGCGCTGCTGGTGCGCGACCAGGACATGGGCGGCGAAATGCGCTCGGTGCACTCGCTGTCCGGCGGCGAATCCTTCCTCGTCTCGCTGGCGCTGGCGCTGGGCCTGGCCTCGCTGTCCTCCAACCGCGTGCGCGTCGAATCGCTGTTCATTGACGAAGGCTTCGGCAGCCTGGACGCCGACACCCTGCGCGTCGCCATGGACGCGCTGGACGGGTTACAGGCCATGGGCCGCAAGGTCGGCGTCATCTCCCACGTGCAGGAAATGACCGAACGGATCTCGGCCAAGATCCTGGTCCAACCCGCCGCCGGCGGCCGCAGCGCCATCAGCGTTCAATAGGAGCCCGCACGCGCCGCGCCTGACGGTCTGCACGGCCGTTGGCGCTTGATGTGTCATTCCGGCGCAGGCCGGAATCCATACGCCGCATGCGTCATATCATGCCAACGTTCCATGGGTTCCGGCCTGCGCCGGAACGACATGCTTCAATAGCGCCGCGCTGTTTTTTTGCTATCATGGCTGGGAGGCTCCCCCATGAATATCAGCGCCATCAACTCCTACGCCACCGCGCCGGCTACGCGCTTCGCCCCCGCGCCGCCGGCGGGCAGCGCCGCGCCGCAAGCCACGCCGTCGTCGACCACGCAGCTGTCCGAGGAAGCGCTGGCGGTATTGGACAAGCTCAAATCCCGCGATCTCGAAGTGCGCCAGCACGAGCAGGCCCACCTCGCCGCGGCGGGCGGACTCGCCACCTCCGGCGCCTCGTTCACCTATGAACGCGGCCCGAACGGCGTCAATTATGCCGTCGGCGGCGAGGTCAATATCGACACCTCGCCCGGCGCCACGCCGGAAGAGACCATCGAACGCGCCCGCACCATTCAGGCGGCCGCGCTGGCGCCGGCCGAACCGTCGAGCGCCGACCGCGCGGTGGCCGCCCAGGCGCAGCAGATGGAGGCCCAGGCGCGCGCCGAACTGGCGCAGCAAAAGACCATGCAGGCCTACGGCGCCTCGCCCGCCGCCGCGCCCACGGTCGACATTTACGCGTGAATGATAAAATCCCGCCTTTGCATTTTTAGCCGTCACACAATCATGTTAAAAGCACCACGCACCCTCACGTTCAAATGCGTTAAATGCGCCAAAGCCGTGCAAGTCCGCCTGCAAAAAGTGTCGGCCTGCTCGCACATCCAGCCTTACGTGGGCGTATGCGCCTGCGGCGAAGTGAAACATCACGCCATCGGCCAGAAAGACGCCGTGGAATCCTACCTGGCCGCCCCAGAGGGCTGGACCCACCACCACTAATTTGCGCCGTGCGCTCAAGTAATCGGCTAGGATACCGTTAAAGAATTGCAGAAGTTATATCGAAACGGAATCCGCCATGTCTACCATCTCCAACCTGGGCGCGCGCCTGCCATCGCTCTTCACCGGCTCGCAGGCCGACGCCAAAACGCCAGCTTTGCAAAAAACGCAAGGCGTGGCGGCGGCCAATAACAACCTGTCCACCAAGGGCCTCGACCTGGACAACCGGGTCGCCTCGATGGGCAACGCCACGGTGGATTTTGCGCAGGATTTCGTCAGCAGTTTCGCGCAGGCGCTGTTCGGTGACGCCGCCAAGGGCGCGACCATCGACTTCGACTCGGCCAGCCTGGACGCCAGTTCCAGTGTGGCGCTGGGCTACCAGCGCACCTCGGGCGCCAACGGCACCACCGAGGCCGCCGCCTTCAGCCTGACCGACAGCGCCCATTTCATCGGCAAAGGCACCATCACCACCGCCGACGGCCGCAAGTTCGATTTTGAAGTGGAAGTCCAGTACAACGCCGAATTGAACGCGGCCGCCAGCCAGACCACCAGCGCCGACAACGCCGCCGACAAGCCGCAGCCGAGCACCCAGGATCTGCCGACCGTGCAAGTGCCGAACATCGACTTCCCCGGCACGCTGGCGGACCTGTTCCAGCTCATTGGCCGCGACCTGCAAACCGCGCTGTCCCCGTCCAACAACAGCAACGACAAGACCGATGGCATCGACCGCAACACGCTGCGCGGGCTGTCGCTGCGTCTTCTGAATCTGGTCGACAGCAAGGACGGCAACACCTACGCGCCGCCAACCGCCGCCGACAAGGCCAAGGCAGCGGCCAACACCACTGATACGCCGCCGACCGGCGACGCCGCCGCGCCAGCCACGCCGGCCGCTTCCGACGCCGCAGCCGCGGCCGCATCGACCACCGACGCCGCGCCGGCCGCCGACAAAGCCGCCACCTGACCACCGCGCGGCGGCCGGTATAATAGCGACACTTTCCGCCGCGCCCCCTGGCGCGGCGCGTCCTATTTTCTGCCGATAGCCCCAACATGCCCGAACAAACCACCTCCTCCCCGACCGTCCCACGCATCCACTGGGAGGAGAACGGCGAACAGCGCTCCGCGCGCTGGCGCTCCGAAGCCGGCATGCCGCCGCCCAAGCGCGTGATCATCGCCGACGACACCACCAACGCCGATGTCGCCTACCGCCTGGCCTGCGAAGGCACGGCACTGCTGTGGCGCGGCGACTTCCAGAACGCGCGCCAGTTGCTGCAGGCGCTGGCGCGCCGCGCCGACCACAAAGGCCGCGCGGGCAAGAAGGCCAAGCCGGCCAAGGCGCCCTCCTCGCCGACCGAAGCCTTCCACCTGCATCGCCAGGCGCAGTCGCAACGCGCGCGCACGCTGGCCATGCTGCTGATTCCTTTCGACGAGGGCTACACCATCCCGCTGCGCCGCGCGCCGGACGTCAAGCTGGCCTGCAACGAAGCGTATGGCCGCTACCAAGAACCGTTCATCGCCTCGCTGCGCGAGTTGCTTGGACTGATCGGCGCCCATGAATGGCGCCGTACCGGCGTCGAGATCCCGGCGCTGGGCGCGCGCATCCACCCGCACTACGGCGTGTTCTCGCCGGTGCGCGGCGAATACGTGCAGATGGTGGCCGATGCACCGCTGCCGGCGGGCGCGGATCTGGCGTTTGATATCGGCGTCGGCACCGGCGTGCTGTCGGCGGTGCTGGCGAAACGCGGCGTCAAGCGCGTGATCGCCACCGACCAGGACCCGCGCGCGCTGAGCTGCGCGCGCGAAAACCTGGCGCTGCTGGGGCTGGAGGACAAGGTTGAGCTGCAAGTGGCCGATCTGTTCCCGGAAGGCCGCGCGCCGCTGGTGGTGTGCAATCCGCCGTGGGTGCCGGCGCGTCCGAGTTCGCCGATTGAATACGCGGTCTATGATCCGGACAGCCGCATGCTGCGCGGCTTCCTGTCCGGCCTCGCCGCGCACCTGACGCCGGGCGGTGAAGGTTGGCTGATCCTGTCCGACCTGGCCGAGCATCTCGGCCTGCGTCCACGCGAGCAGCTGCTGGAATGGATCGCCGCCGCCGGCCTCAAAGTGGCCGGCCGCATCGACGTGCGCCCGGTCCACCCGCGCGCCAGCGACGCCACCGATCCCCTGCACGCGGCCCGCGCCGCCGAGGTCACATCGCTGTGGCGATTGGCAGCCGCGTAAGACGACTTGCGCTCCCCGCCGAACCTGTATATAATACATGCCTTCAGACGCGGGGTGGAGCAGTCTGGCAGCTCGTCGGGCTCATAACCCGAAGGTCACAGGTTCAAATCCTGTCCCCGCAACCAGATTCGATAAGCCGTTGATTTCACAAGAAATCAACGGCTTTTTTGCGTTTGAGGTGCGGTAGTCCGCGGTCTGGTTTGACAACGTCGCCTTATACATATACATTTTGGCATATACATAAGGAGCTGTGCCATGCCCCCTTTGTTCACGCCATCCAAGCCCAAAGAAGCCAAGCTTTTCCGCAACAACCGCAGCCAGGCGGTCCGGATTCCTGTTGAGTTCGAATTACCCGGGGATCGCGTGCTGATTCATCGCGAGGGTAACAAACTCATCATTGAGCCACTCACAGGGCCAGCAAACATTGTTGAACTGCTCGCAGAGTGGAGGAAAGAGCCCCCCCTCGGACCGGAGGATGCGTTTCCCACCATCGGCGACCTCCCTGCGGACACGGAGGATATATTTTGAGCGGATATCTATTGGATACGAACATCATCAGTGACGTCATCCAAAGCCCGGATGGATCTGCTGCCCTCCATCTTGCGCAGATCGATCCTAAACAGGTATTCACCAGCGTCATTGTCGCGGCCGAGTTGCGCTATGGCTGTGGGAAGAAAAAGTCGTCCAAACTGACGGCCAGAGTGAACGCCTTCCTGAAACTCATCCCTGTTCTACCGCTCGATACGCCCGTTGACGTTGAATATGGCGATATCCGTGCCACGCTGGAAGCCGCCGGGCAAATTATCGGCGCAAACGATCTGCTCATCGCCGCGCACGCCCGTGCACGACAACTGACGCTGGTGACGGACAATCCACAAGAATTCAGCCGCGTGAATAACCTCAAGGTCGAGAACTGGAAAAGAGATCTACCGTAATCAACCTGAACCCACATGATACCCAAGCGTTCATAAAGCTGTCACAATTGGCGTTTTAGTTGAGCCAGGGAGGCATGCGTGAAGGATCAGGAACAAGTAGCAGAACAACAAGCGCAGGACGCGCCCGTCAATCCTTCCCGCCGCCGCATCTTCCAGGCCGCCGGCGCCGCCGGCCTGGCGACGTCGCTGCCGTCGTTGGCGGAGGCCGCGCCAGTCAAAGCCGCTGCCAAAGGTTCGCTCGACGACAAGCTCAAGACCAACATCAAGAACGTGGTGGTGATCTACCTGGAGAACCGCAGTTTCAACAACCTGTTCGCCAACTTCCCCGGCACCGCCAGTCCGCTGTCGGCCGCGCCGGCCGCCGCCTGCCAGCAGCGCGACCGCGATGGCTCGGTGCTGCCGGTGCTGCCGAAAATCTGGGGCGGCATGGTGCCGAACACGCAGGACATCGGCGGCAAAAAATACGCGGTCAAGGAAGACGACATCAAGAACCTGCCCAACGGCCCGTTCAAGCTGGTGGACACCGAGGGCAAGCCGCTGCCGGAAGGCGTGATCACGCGCGACCTGTGGCACCTGTTCTACCAGAACCAGATGCAGATCAACGGCGGCAAGAACGATGGCTTTGCCGCCTGGGGCAACACCGGCGGCATGGTGATGGGCTACTACGGCGAAACCGGCAAGAACCTCGGCCTGTGGAAGATCGCCGAGCAGTACACGCTGTGCGATAACTTCTTCATGGCGGCCTTCGGCGGCTCCTACCTGAACCACCAGTTCCTGATCAGCGGCCGCGTGCCGGAATACTTCAACGCCAAGGACACGGCAGCCAAGAAGAAGATCGCGGTGCTGGACGACGGCCCGACCGGCTTCCGCCTGTCGACCGCGCCGGACTCGCCGAAATCGGCGCTGGACGGCCACCCGCACTTCGTCAACAACGGCGCCATCACGCCGGACGGCTACGCGGTCAACACCATGGCCCCGCCCTACCAACCGAGCTACATCCGCCCGGCCTACGACGGCGATCCGCTGCACGCCGATCCCAAGGACGCCAGCACCCTGCCGCCGCAGACCTATGACACCATCGGCGATCTGCTGTCGCGCAAGAATGTCAGCTGGGCGTGGTACGGCGGCGCGTGGCAGGCGGCACTGGACGCCAGGGGCGGCGGCGAAAAACCGAATTTCCAGTACCATCACCAGCCGTTCAACTACTTCAAGCAGTTCGCGCCCGGCACCAAGGCGCGCGAGGAACACCTGCGCGACGGCGGCCTGGGCGACAGCCCGATCTCCAACAAATTCATCGCCGACGCGCTGGCCGGCAAGCTGCCGGCGGTGGCGTTCTACAAGCCGCAGGGCAACCTGAATCTGCATGCCGGCTATTCGGACGTGGAATCCGGCGATGCCCACATCGCCAACGTGGTCGAGCACCTGAAGAATTCGCCGCAGTTCAAGAACATGCTGGTGGTGATCACCTTCGACGAGAACGGCGGCTGGTGGGACCATGTGGCGCCCCCCAAGGGCGACCGCTGGGGCCCCGGCTCGCGCATCCCGGCCATCATCGTCTCGCCGTTCGCGAAGAAAGGCCACGTGGACCACAGCTTCTACGACACCACGTCGATCATGCGCTTCATCACCCGCCTGCACGACCTGCCGCTGCTGGAGGGTCTGAAGACCCGCAACGAGGCCTTCGCCGCCCGCCACGCCACGCCGCCGGGCGACCTGACGGGAGCCCTGAGCTTCCGTTGAGATTGCGCTTTGTGTTACACTGCGCGCAATTAAAGCAAGTTGACAAAGCCCGACTCCTCCAGCCGGGCTTTTGTTTTTTACCGATGAGAGATAAAAAAGATAACGCGACGTTCGACCTGCCCGGCTTTGAACCGGCCGAGCCGCTCGAACCGGAAGCCAAGCGCCCGCCGCCGCCGCGCGTGCGCCGCACGGCGCTCAAGCAGGAGCAGCTGGAACTGCTGGAACCGACCGACACCACCGGCCTGCCGATCTGGGTCCGCGACGAGAATCTTGACCTTACCGGTTTGCCGGTATGGAAGCGCGACTGATACGGCACAGCGCCGTCACAGTCGCCACACATCACCAATACACCGCCCGCACAGTGGGCCAGGCGCGCGTTAGCCTGTTAGACTGTGCCCACATCCTTTTTGAACAGGGTCCGCCACCATGACTTCCACCTCCTTTGCCAGCCTGCCGCTGAGCCCCGCCTTTCTGGACAACCTCGACTCGCTCGGCTACAAGGAGATGACGACGATCCAGGCGCAAAGCCTGCCGTCGGTGCTGGAAGGCCGCGACCTGATCGCCCAGGCCAAGACCGGCAGCGGCAAGACCGCCGCCTTCGGCATCGGCATCCTGGCCAAGCTGAATCCGGCCTGGTTCGCGGTGCAGGCGCTGGTGCTGTGCCCGACCCGCGAGCTGGCCGACCAGGTCGCGGGCGAGCTGCGCCGCCTGGCCCGCTCGACCGGCAACGTCAAGGTGCTGGTGCTGACCGGCGGCTCGCCGATGCGGCCGCAGATCGCCTCGCTGGAGCATGGCGCCCACATCATCGTCGGCACGCCGGGCCGCGTGCGCGACCACCTGGGCCGCGAAACGCTGGACCTGTCCAAGGTCAGCACGCTGGTGCTGGACGAGGCCGACCGCATGACCGACATGGGCTTCTACGATGAAATCGCCGGCATCGTCAGCGCCTGCCCGAAGCGCCGCCAGACGCTGCTGTTCTCGGCCACCTACCCGGACGACATCCGCCGCGCCACCGACGATTTCCTGGCCGATCCGGTCGAGGTCACCGTCGAGGCGCAGCACGACAACAGCCAGATCGAGCAGTTGTTCTTCGAGATCGGCTTCGACCAGCGCAACGACGCCGTCGCGCGCCTGCTGGGCCACTACAAGCCGGTATCGGCCATCGCCTTCTGCAACACCAAGGTGCAGTGCCGCGAACTGGTGGAATCGTTGCAGCAGAAAGGCTTCTCCGCAATGGCGCTGTACGGGGAACTGGAGCAGCGTGAGCGCGACGAGATCCTGATCCTGTTCGCCAACCGTAGCTGCTCTGTACTGGTGGCCACCGACGTCGCCGCGCGCGGCCTGGACATCCCGAACCTGGAAGCGGTGATCAACGTCGACGTCTCCAAGGATACCGAGGTGCACATCCACCGCGTCGGCCGCACCGGCCGTGGCGGCGAACAGGGCCTGGCCCTGTCGCTGTGCGCGCCGAACGAGAAGAAGTGGGTCAAGCTGATCGAGGAATACCAGGGCCAGCCGGTCAACTGGTTCGATCTGGACAGCCTGGATGACAACGACTACGGCGTCGATCCGGCACCGATGATGACGCTGGTGATCTCGGGCGGCAAGAAGGACAAGCTGCGCCCCGGCGACGTGCTGGGCGCGCTGACCGGCGACGCCGGCCTGAGCAAGGAACAAGTCGGCAAAATCAACGTGACCGAGTTCCAGACCTACGTCGCCATCGATCGCCGCGTGGCGTATGACGCCTACGCGCGCCTCAACAAGGGCAATCCGCTGGGCGGCGATTTCGGCGCCTTCAAAGGCCGCAACTTCAAGATGCGGTTTATCGACGCCTGATTGTCAATGCTTGTGCTGCTGGATGTTCGGCAGCAGCACCGTCAGGATGCCCAGCAGCGGCAGGTATGAGCACAGCTTGTAGACGAAGGCGATGCCGCTGACGTCCGCGATGTGGCCCATCGCCGCCGCGCCAATGCCGCTGATGCCGAACATCAGGCCAAAGAAAATCCCCGCCACCATGCCCACCTTGCCCGGCATGAGTTCCTGCGCAAACACCACGATGGCCGAGAAAGCCGACGAGATCACAAAGCCGATCACCACCGTCAGCACGGCCGTCCAGAACAGGTTCACGTAAGGCAGCAGCAGCGTGAACGGCGCCGCGCCCAGGATCGACATCCAGATCACGCGCTTGCGGCCGATGCGGTCGCCAATCGGGCCGCCCATGAAGGTGCCCGCCGCCACGGCCGCCAGGAACAGGAACAGATACAGCTGCGCGTTCGACACCGACACGCCGAATTTATCGATCAGGTAGAAGGTGTAGTAGCTGGTCAGGCTCGACATGTAGATGTACTTCGAGAACACCAGCAGCGCCAGCACCGTCATGGCACCATACACCTTGGCCTTGGGCAGCGGCGACGCCACCACGGCGGCGGCCTTCTTCGGCTGCGCCAGGTGGTGGCTATGCCAGCGGCTCACGTACACCAGCACCACGATGGCGGCCAGCACCAGCAGCGCGAACCAGGCGATGTTGGCCTGGCCGCGGCCGATGATGACGGCGGCCGCCATCACCGGCCCCAGCGCCGAACCGGCGTTGCCGCCCACCTGGAACAGCGACTGCGCAAAGCCGAAGCGGCCACCCGAGGCGGCGCGCGCCACGCGCGACGCTTCCGGGTGGAAGGTCGACGAGCCGACGCCGATCAGCGCGGCCGACACCAGCAGCGCTGGGAACGACGAGGCGAAGGACATCATCAGCACGCCGATCAGCGTGGCCACCATCCCCATTGGCAGCAGAAAGGGCATCGGCCGCTTGTCGGTGTAAGCGCCGATCCACGGCTGCAGCAGCGAGGCGGTGCACTGGAAAGTCAGCGTGATCAGGCCGACCTGGGTAAAGGTCAGGCCAAACTCCGACTTCAGCATGGGGTAGATCGACGGCAGCATGGCCTGCGTCAGATCGTTCAACAGGTGGACCACGGCGACCGCGCCGAGTATGCGCATGACGGTATCGCCGTGGGTCCGGCCGGCGGTGCCGGCGACGGTTGCAGTAGCAGTATTCATGTGGAGACCTCTTTGTAGGATGGAATCAGTGTAATATGGTCTACAAAACTTGATATTCCATCTTTCGTCGAATAAGTGCCAAATGCCGCCTTCCGCCCACCGCAGCACCGACCACCGTGACTACCAGCGCGTGCCGCGCGTGGTCACCGCCCTCGCCCGCGACGCCGAGCATGGCGTCACGGCGCCGCCCCACAGCCATGAACGCGCACAACTGCTGTACGCCACCCAGGGGCTGATGCGGGTGCAGACCGACACCGGCGTGTGGATCCTGCCGCCACGCCGCGCGCTGTGGATTCCGCCCGGCGTGGTGCACCACTGGACCTCGGTCAGCAAGGTCACCATGCGCACTATTTATGTCGAAGCCAGCGCCGCCAGGGCGTTCGGCGACAGCTGCCGCGTGATCGAAGTCAGTCCGCTGCTGCGCGAGCTGATACTGGCGCTGCTGGACGAGCCGATCGAATATCCGATCCCGGGGCGCGGCGAGCATCTGGCGATGCTGATCCTGTCCGAATTGCAGGCGGCGGAGACGGTGCCGATCGCCATTCCATGGCCGCGCGACCGGCGGCTGGTGGCGGTGTGCACCGCCATCATGAGCGCCCCTGGCAGCGCCAAGAATATCGAACAGTGGGCCGACGACGTGGGCGCCAGCGCGCGCACGCTGATCCGGTTATTCCCCAAGGAGACGGGCCTGCATTATCGCCAGTGGGTGCAGCAGGTGCACCTGGCGGAGGCGTTCAAGCGCCTGGCGCAGGGCGTCAGCGTGGGCGACATCGCGGCGGCGCTGGGCTACGCCAGCCCCAGCGCGTTCAGCGCCATGTTCCGCCGCATTCTGGGCAAGACGCCGCAGCACTACCTGACCGAGTGGCGCCAGCCGGTTACGCAGCAGCCAGCGTAAAGCAGAACACGGCGCCGGTGCCCGGCTCGCTCACCAGTTCGATCTTGCTGTGGTGGAGCTGCAGGATGCGGTTGACCGTCAGCAGACCAAGACCGCCGACGCGGTATTCGCCCTGCAGCGCCACCGGGCGGCGGAACAGGTTCTCGCGCATCGCCGCCGGCACGCCGGGGCCGGTGTCGGACACCGTCACCGCGACCAGGCCGCCGGCATTGGGCTGCACGGTAATTTCGACCTCGCCGCCGGCCGGCGTGTGGCGGATGGCGTTGTCGAACAGATTGGTCAGCACCCGCTCGATCATGCCCAGGTCCGCGCGCACCATCGGCGCCGGATGCGGCAATGTCGCCATCAGCCGCACCTGGCGCTCCGCCGCCTGCAGTTCGAATTTCTGGAACACGTCCTGGATCAGGTCCGACAGCGAGAACGCCTCCAGCTCCGGCTGCACCGAGCCATGCTCCAGGCGCGCCAGCTCGAACAGCGCCTGCGCCAGGCGCCCCACTTTCTGGCTCTGCGCCAGCGCGATGCCGAGGTAATGCTGGCGTTCGGCCGGCGTCAGCATCTCGTCCTTCAGCGACAGCGTTTCGAGATAACCATGCAGTGAGCCCAGCGGCGTGCGCAGGTCGTGCGAGATGTTCGCCACCACCTCGCGCCGGTCGTGGTCGAGCTGGCGCATGGTGGTCCATTGCTGGTTGATGCGCGCGGCCATGTCGCCAAACGCGTGCTCCAGCACCGCGATTTCGTCGCGCGGGCTGGCTTCCGCGGTGGCCGGCAGCGCCAGCTGGTCGGCCCTGGTGTCGAGCTGGCGCATGGTGGTGGTGAGGCGGCGCAGCGGACGGGTAATCAGGCGGAAGGCGATCAGGCCGGCGATCAGCACCAGCGCGGCCACCACCACCATCGACCACAAGGTGGTGCGCAGCACCGAACTGGCGGTGGCGCGCGCGGCCAGGCGGTCATGCTCCTCGCTTTGCAGGATGACGTAGATGTAGCCGACCTTGCGCTCACCGGCGCGCAAAATGGCGGCGCTGAACACCTTGCGGCCCTTCTCGCTGCGCGGGTCGTCGCCCTGTATCGGCAACGGTTCGTTGGCCAGCAGGCGGCGGATCGGCTCCAGGCTGACGTGATCGCGTTTCAGGCTGCCCGCCGGCGCGGCGTGGCCGACGATGCGGCCGTCCATGTCCAGCAGGTAGACTTCCACGCTGGGATTCACGTCCATCAGGCGGCTGAACAGGCGGCGCACGGCGTCGGCGCTCAGGCCCTGGGTGGCGGCGCTGTCGTCCTCGGCGTGCATCAGCTGCGCGTCCAGCGCGATGCTGCGCGCCAGCCCACGCGACAGGCCCTGCACCACCTCCTTCTCGTGCATGATGTTGGCGCGGATTTGCAGCCACGCGGACGCGCCGCAGCAGGCCAGCAGCAGGATCGAGAACACCAGCGACAGGCGCTGCGACAGCGTCAGTTTCATGCGGCCTCGCTGGCGTACCGGTAGCCCTTGCCCCAGACCGTGAGGATGCGCCTGGGATCGGCGGGATCGGCCTCGATCTTGGCGCGCAGGCGGTTGATGTGGGTGTTGACCGTGTGCTCGTAGCCATCGTGCTGGTAGCCCCACACCTGGTTCAGCAGATCAAGGCGCGAGAACACCTTTTCCGGATGCTTGATGAAGAAGTACAGCAGGTCGAACTCGCGCGGCGTCAAGTCCAGCACGGCGCCGGCCAGCGTGGCCTGGCGCGTCAGCGGGTCGACCCGCACGCCGTTCAGTTCCAGCGCCCCGCCCTCGTTGCGCTGGTTGCGCGACATGGCGTCGGCCCGGCGCAGCAGGGCTTTCACGCGCGCCACCAGTTCCAGCACCGAGAACGGCTTGGGCAGGTAATCGTCCGCCCCCAGCTCAAGTCCCAGGATGCGGTGCACTTCGCTGGAGCGCGCGCTGGTGATGATGATTGGCGTGTAGGTCGTCATGGCGCGCGCCTGGCGGCAGATTTCCAGGCCGTCCACGCCCGGCAGCATAATGTCGAGGATGAGCGCATCCCAGCCGCCGGTGCGCACCTGGGCCAGGCCCTGCGCGCCATCGGCGCAATGCGTCACCTGATAGCCCTCGTCCTGCAGGTGCATGCGCAGCAGGTCGGCGATGTGGATGTCGTCTTCGACGATCAAGACTCGTTTAGCGGGTTCCATAAGCGGTATTGTGCAGGATTCCTGCGCCGAAAAGTATCACAATTCGTTTACGTTTACGTGAGGATTTTGTCAGCACCGCGCAGGCAGAATGGCGTCATCGTCATTCCATCCACGGAGAGCAGCATGAACACCAGACGTTCCTTCATCCTGACCGGCGGCGCCGCGCTGCTGGCCGCCATCGGCTACCGCAGCACCATCGCCGCCCCGGCCGCCGCGTGGGAAGTCACCCGCACCGACGCCGAATGGCGCGCGCTGCTCACACCCGCCCAGTACGACGTGCTGCGCAAGCGCGGCACCGAGCGCCCGTTCAGCAGCCCGCTGTACAAGGAGCACCGCGCCGGCAAATTCCTGTGCGCCGGCTGCCAGAATCCGCTGTTCTCGTCGAAGAACAAGTTCGACAGCGGCACCGGCTGGCCCAGCTTCTGGAAGCCGCTGGACCGCGGCGTGGTCACCAGCCGCACCACCGCGCTCGGCCTGTATGGCGTGGAAGTGGTGTGCCGCCGCTGCGGCAGCCACCTGGGCGACGTGTTCGACGACGGCCCGGAACCAACCGGCCTGCGCTACTGCATCGACGGTGTGGCGCTCAACTTCGTCGCCGGCGACGCCTGAGCGGAGGACCGCATCATGTTGCTGATATTGCTGTCTTATCTTGGCGGCGCGCTGACCATTGTCAGCCCCTGCATCCTGCCGGTGCTGCCGTTCGTGTTTGCGCGCACCGGCCAGCCGTTCGTCCGCAGCGGCCTGCCGCTGCTCGCCGGCATGGCGCTGACCTTCGCACTGGTGGCCACGCTGGCCGCCGTCGGCGGCGGCTGGGTGGTGCAGGCCAACCAGTATGGCCGCTGGCTGGCCCTGGTGCTGATGGCGTTCTTCGCCATCACGCTGCTGCTGCCGCAACTGGCGGACCGCCTGACCAAGCCGCTGGTGGCGCTGGGCGACAAGCTGTCCAGCAAGGCGGCCGGCGGACAGGGATCGGGCGCCGGCGCGTCCTTCGTGCTCGGCGTGGCGACCGGTTTGCTGTGGGCGCCGTGCGCCGGCCCGGTACTGGGCCTGGTGCTGACCGGCGCGGCGCTGAACGGCGCCAGCGTGGGCACCACCCTGCTGCTGCTGGCGTATGCCGCCGGCGCGGCCACTTCGCTGGCACTGGCGCTGCTGGTCGGCGGCCAGGTCTTCAGCGCGATGAAGCGCTCGCTGGGCGCCGGTGAATGGCTGCGCCGTGGCCTCGGCGCCGCCATGCTGGCCGGCGTGGCCGCCATCGCCACCGGCCTGGATACCGGCCTGCTGACGCAAATCTCCACCGTCGCCACGGCGGGCGTGGAGCAGAAGCTGATCGACACGCTGGCGCCACGTGACAAAGCCAGCAACGAGGATATGCCGCCGGAAGGCGGCGCCATGATGCGCAGCGCAGCCGCCGCCCGCAGCGATGAAGTGGCGGCTGGCGGCACCATGATGGCGCGCAGCGCCATGGCCGGCGAAGCTGGTCCGGCCATGCGCGCCATGCGCGCCGCCACCCACGGCAGCGACGAGCTGCCGGTCGAAGGCCAGTTGCCGCCGCTGAACGGCGCGGTGGAATGGCTGAACGCCAAGCCGCTGACCGCCGCGCAGTTGAAGGGCAAGGTGGTGGTGATCGACTTCTGGACCTACTCGTGCATCAACTGCCTGCGCAGCCTGCCCTACACCAAGGCCTGGGCCGACAAGTACCGCGCTCAAGGCCTGGTGGTAATTGGCGTACACGCGCCGGAATTCGCCTTCGAGCGCAACGTCAACAATGTGCGCAAGGCGGTCAAGGATCTGGGCATCACCTTCCCGGTGGCGATCGACAACGACTACGCGATCTGGCGCGCTTTCGGCAACCAGTACTGGCCAGCGCACTACTTCATCGACGCCCAGGGCCGCATCCGCCACCACCACTTCGGCGAAGGCGATTACGCCCAGTCGGAACAGGTGATCCAGCAACTGCTGGAGGAAGCCGGCGGCAGGAATGTGACGAACACCGTGGTCAGCACCGAGGACGCGCGCGGCGTGCAGCAGCAGTCGGACGCGGGCCAGGTCGGCTCGCCGGAGACTTACCTCGGCTACGAGCGCGCCCAGAACTTCGCCTCGCCGGAACAGCAGGCAGCCAACGTGGCCCGCCAGTACACGGCGCCCGCCAAGCCAGGGCTGAACCAGTGGGGCCTGGCCGGCAACTGGCTGGCGCAGGCGGAGCAGATCACGCTGAATCAGGCGGGCGGCAGCATCGTCTACCGCTTCCATGCGCGCGACCTGCATCTGGTGCTGGGCCCGACCAGGGACGGCAAGCCGGTGCGCTTCCGCGTGACCATCGACGGCGCGGCGCCGGGCGCCAGCCACGGCACCGACGTCAAGGCCGACGGCAGCGGCGTGATCGACAGCCAGCGCCTGTACCAGCTGGTGCGGCAGTCCGGCGAGGTGGCTGACCGCACGTTCAGTATTGAATTCCTCGATCCCGGCGTACAAGCCTACGCCTTCACCTTTGGTTAAGCAGGAGAACTGTCATGAAAAATATCGCACTCAAAGTCGGCGCGCCGATCGCCTTCCTCATCGGCGTCGCCTTGCAGCAGCATGCCGCGTCGGCGGCGGAATCCGCGGTCGTCATCGCGCCGCCGGCGGTGGATGAACCGGCCAACGGCCAGCACACGGCCACCGCCATCTTCGCCGGCGGCTGCTTCTGGGGCGTACAAGGCGTGTTCCAGCACGTGAAGGGCGTGAGCAGCGCGGTGTCCGGCTACACCGGCGGCAACGCGCGCAGCGCCAGCTACGACATGGTGGAAAATGGCGATACCGGCCACGCCGAGTCGGTGAAGATCACCTACGATCCAACGCAGGTCAGCTACGGCAAGCTGCTGCAGATCTTCTTCTCGGTCACGCACGACCCGACCACGCTGAACCGCCAGGGCGGCGACGTCGGCACGCAGTACCGTTCCGCCATCTTCCCGCAGACGCCAACGCAGCGCGCGGTAGCGGAAAAATACATCGCGCAACTGGACGCCTCGCATGTGTTCAAAAAGCCGCTGACGACCAGGGTGGAGCCGGACAAGCAGTTCTACGTGGCCGAGTCCTACCACCAGAATTACCTGACGCTCCATCCGAACGATCCCTACATCGTCTACAACGATTTGCCGAAGGTGGATAATCTCAAGCGCATCCTGCCGGACCAGTACCGCGCCGAGGCGGTCCTGGTGCGCAAGCCTATGTGACCGCGATCAACGCCTGACCTGTTCCAGCAACTCCAGCACCGCGCCGGCCACCACATCTGGCTTATCCGCCTGAATCACGTGGCCGGCGCCGGCGACGATGCGTTGGGTGCCGCGGCTGGTGAGCGTGGTGAAGGTTTTCTGAAGCTGGACGTTCTCGTTCTCGAATGCCTTGTTGGCGGCGCTTTGCGGCTGCCCCGGCACCGCGTAGGGGCTGACGCCACGGGTGAGCACCAGCACCGGGATGTCGCCAAAGGGACGGCGCAGTTTGCGCAGTTGATCGTCGCTGGTGGCCATGGCGTCATACTCCGCCACTTTGGCGCGCCAGTAGGACGGCTTGCGC
Source organism: Duganella sp. 1224 (assembly GCF_013408245.1). Taxonomy (GTDB): domain Bacteria; phylum Pseudomonadota; class Gammaproteobacteria; order Burkholderiales; family Burkholderiaceae_D; genus Rugamonas. Next base: position 555,139 of record NZ_JACBYS010000001.1, on the reverse strand, counting down.
TCCGACGCCAATATCGCCGCGCCCAGTTGCGGCCCATACGTCGCCAGCGGCTCGCCGATGCACTGCGTCTGCTTCTCGCTGTCCTTGTCGAACCCGCGTTCCGCCACCTCCAGACAATACCTGTTCTGCGCCGCGAGCATCGCATAAAACTGGCGAATCTTGCCGCCGGACGCCTGATCCAGCCGCTCGGTTTCGTCCTCATGCTGGGCTTCGACAAGCACCAGCCCTTGCACCGATTGCGGGTAGCGATAGGCATATACCTGTACGTTGGCGCCGCCCAGTGAATTGCCGACCATGATATAAGGGCCCTTCTCGCCCGCCGCAGTCAGCAATTTATGCAGATCCTCCACCACGTTTTCGGCGGTATTCGGCCGCGTGGCCGGATCGCTGAAGCCGAATCCGGCGCGGTCGAAGATGCAGGCGCGCGTGTGTTTGGCGACCTCCGGCTGCACTTGATACCAGGCCCATCCCGCGTCGCCGGCGGCCGCGTCGAAGACCACCGCCGGTGTGCCGCTGCCGCTGCAGTACAAATTCATCTTGCGCCCGCCCCCGACATCGATCAACTGATGCGGTACCGCGAATTCGTTTGCCGCCGCCCAGCCGGAACTTAACGCCAACAGAACCACCACTGCTTTCATCGGAACCTCCTTCTCGCATGTGAAGTACCCCAATAATCGGCGATAATAGGCAGATGGACAAGCTCATTTCGGAACTGCGCAGGCTGTATCTGCTCAACGCGGACAACACTCAGCGCCTGCAACACCACTTGCGCGGCGAGGCGACGTTTGCCTTCGATCTGGCGCAGGATGGCGTCACGCGCGCCATCGTCATCGACTTCCACAAGGCAGACAGCGAGCAGCACTGGCAGCGCTTATGCAACGTCGCCAACGCCCTGCAATCGGACCTGGACTTGCCGGCGCCGGCGGTCAGCGTGTCCGGCGGCGAGTGCTATCGCCTGTGGCTGTCGCTGGCCTCGCCCATCCCGGTGGAACAGGCGCGCCAGTTCCTCGCCTTGCTGCACAAGGCTTACTTTGAAGACGAGCAGATTGACCTGGGTCGCACCGTGGTCGAACTGCCGCCATGCCTGCACGTAGCCACCGGCCTGTGGGCGGCCTTTGTCAACCCAAGCATGGGCGGCGCGCTGGCGGATGACCTGGGACTGGAAATGCCGCCCAATGAACATGCGCAGGCCGTCTTTCTGGAAAAACTGGAATGCATCGGCGACGACGTCTTTGCCAGCGCGCTGGCGACGCTCCAGCGCCGCCATCAAGCCACCAAAGCCGCGCCAGCACCGGCGGCGGACAAGCCAGCCAGGCCGGCCGACACGCCACCCGGCCTGTTGCTGAAGGACGCCACGCTGGAAGACATCGTGCGCCACCTGCACGCGCTGGGCATTGAGCCGACCTTCCGCCACGTGCTGAAAAACTAGCGCACCGCCAGCGATACGCTCGGCGGGAATTGCGGCGCGCGCCGGTGGCGCGTCGCCTGTTCGTAGGCGTAGGCCATGCGGATCAACGACGCCTCGCTGTACGCCGCGCCCACAAACGACAAGCCCACCGGCAGACCATGCACATACCCGGCCGGCACCGTGATGTGCGGATACCCCGCCACCGCCGCCGGCGACGAGAAGCTGCCGGTGAAGTGGTCGCCATTGATGAAGTCCGTCAGCCACGCCGGGCCGCCGGTCGGCGCCACCAGCGCATCCAGCTGGTGCTCCTTCATTACCTGATCGATACCCTCGGCGCGCGCGTAGCGGCGGTTGTTGGCCAGCGCCTCCTTGTAGGCCGGCGTCTCCAGCCCGCCCTTGGCCTGCGCCTGTTCCAGATACTCTTGCCCGAAATACGGCAGCTCCTGCTGGCGATGCTTGCGGTTGAAGGCAATCACCTCGGCCATGTTGGACACCGGCGCATTGGGCGCATACTCCTTCAGATAAGCCTCCAGATCGGCCTTGAACTCATACAGCAGCACCTCGGTTTCGCTGTCGCCGTACTTGCCCACGTTAGGAATTTCGGTATCGATCAGCACCGCGCCCTGCGCCTTCAGATCCAGCAGCGCTTTTTCGATGACCGCGTCGAGCTCCGGTTGGTGGCCGAAGAAATTGCGCGCCACGCCGATGCGCGCGCCTTTCAGGCCGGCCTTATCCAGCGCCGCGCGGTAGTCGCCAACCTTGCCGACGCTTTCCCGCGTCACCGGGTCCTGGGGGTCCACACCGGTCATGGCGGCCAGCATCAGCGCGGCGTCGGCCACGCTGCGCGCCATGGGGCCGGCCGTGTCCTGCGAGTGGGCGATGGGGATGATGCCGCTGCGGCTGACCAGCCCCAGGGTCGGCTTGATGCCCACCAGGCCACAGATCGACGCCGGCGACACGATCGAGCCGTCGGTTTCCGTGCCCACCGCCAGCGTCGCCAGGCCGGCGGCAATGGCGGCGCCGGAGCCGGAACTGGAGCCGCTGCAGTTGCGGTCCAGCGAATACGGGTTGAGCGTGAGGCCGCCGCGCGCGCTCCAGCCGCTGACCGAATTGGTCGAGCGCATATTGGCCCACTCGCTCAGATTGGTCTTGCCGATGATGACCGCGCCGGCCGCGCGCAGCTGCGCGGTCACGTGCGCATCGCGCGCGGCGCGCACGCCGGCCAGCGCCAGCGAGCCGGCCGTGGTGCTCATGCGGTCGCCGGTGGCGATGTTATCCTTCAGCAGCACGGGAATGCCGTGCAGCGGGCCGCGCACGCGCTTCAAGGTGCGCTCGCGGTCCATGTCCAGCGCGATCTTCAGCGCCTCCGGGTTGATCTCGATGATGGCGTTGATGCGCGGCCCGGCCTTGTCGATGGTCTTGATGCGGGCCAGGTACTGCGACGTCAGCGAATGCGAGGTCAGCTTGCCCGCCTCCATCATCTGCTGCTGTTCCAACACGCCAGCGTCGAGGATGCCGCTGGCGCCCGCTGGCTTGGCCAGCGCGCTGCTGGTGCTAGTGACGGCCCCCGCCGCCAGTCCGATTTTGACGAAATCCCTGCGATCCATGCCATCCCCGTGATTGGTTTCACTAATGTGCCGCATTTGTTGCGTGGCATAAATATATCAGCAGGTTGCAACTTCCACCACAAAAATTGGTAAAAAAAAAGCACGCCGGCTTGCGCGGGCGTGCTTTTCACAAAAAAACCGGTGCTTAGTTGCGCACGACTTTCTTGAATTCGTTGGTGCGGGTGTCGATTTCGACGATGTCGTCTTGCGACACGAACAGCGGCACCTGGATGGTGAACTGCTTCGATTCGATGGCGTTTTCGATCTTGGCTTCCTTGGTCACGTTGCCCGAGGTGTTGCCCTTGACGGCTGGCTCCGAGTAGACGATCTGACGCTGGATGGTGGTTGGCAGTTCAACCGAGATCGCTTTGCCGTCGTAGAACACGGCTTCGCATTCCATGCCGTCTTTCAGGTAGTTCAGCGCGTCGCCCAGGTTTTCTTCTTCGATTTCGTACTGTTCGTAGTCAGCGTCCATGAACACGTACAGTGGGTCGGCGAAGTACGAGTAGGTCACTGGCTTCTTGTCCAGAACGACCACGTCGAACTTGTCGTCACCGCGGAACACGCTCTCGAATGGGGCGTTGGTCAGCAGGTTTTTCATTTTCCACTTGTAGGTGAAGCCCGTGCGGCTCGAACCGTTGACGTCGGAGCGCAGCACGATGAATGGCTTAGCGTCAACCATGATGATGTTGCCAACACGAATTTCTTTTGCAGGTTTCATAGTGATTCTACTTAATAAGGTGGTTGCGTAAAGATCATCGTCGCCACGCAGGCTTACGCTTGATCGGGTAAAAAATGCGTCAGAGAGATTAACCCGGCATTGTACCTTGTTTTTCCGGCAGCGCCTATCTCAGCGTGGCGGCAAACGCCAGCATGTTGCTGGCCAGGTCGCCGTGCGCCAGCATTTGCCGCTGCCACTCGGCAGCGCGGACGGTGGCGGCGGCGCGCTCGCCGGCCAGCGCCGCCCACAGGCCGGCCCAGTCGTGCGGCGCGCCATCAGCCGGCGCGCCGTTCCAGCGCAGCGCAAACGCCGCCAGGCCCGGCAGATCGCCGGCATAACGCTGCAGGAAAGCGCGCAGCTTCTTATGGTGCAGGTTCTCGTCCTGCGGATAGATGTGCCAGACGAAGGGCTTGCCGGCCCACTGCGCGCGCACGAAGGAATCCTCGCCGCGCACGAAGTTCAGGTCGCAGGCCCACAGCAGCCGGTCGTAATCCGGCTGCGGTACGAAGGGCAGCACGCGCACCGTCAGCGCGCCGCGCGTGGCCACCTCGCCGGCCCTGCCCTCGCCGCCGGTGAAGGCGCGCACGGCGTCGGCCGCCACGCCTTCCGGCACCAGGCAGACCAGCGGCGCGTCGCCCTGGCGCCAAACGTCGAACAGCGCCGACACCGGCGCATGCGGATAGCAGAACAGCGAGATCCTGGTGGCCGCCAGCTCGTCCGGCGTCAGGCCCAGCTGACGCAGGAACGGCGCCGGATCGAATTGCAGGCGCTGCTGTTCCAGCGCCGCCTCGCGCAGCAGGCCGCCGGTCTTGTCGGTGAAGCCGGGGAAGAAGAAATGCTTCATCAGGCCTTGCCGCTGCGGCGACGGCAGGCGGTGACAGCCTTCCACCCACTCTTCCGCCGTCAGCCCCTCCAGGTTGAACCAGACCGGGCGCGGCTGGCGCTGCGCCATGGCGTCGATGTAGCCAGGCGGGATATCGACCGCGAAGAACTCCACCACGATGTCCGCCACATCGGCCGGCATGTAGACGCCGTGCTGGTCGCGCCAGTGCCGGACCGTGACGCCATCAATTAGCTGGCGGTCGGCGGCCACGTCCACCGGCGGGCAGATGCGCCGGAAGCTGACCAGGTCGTCCACATACAGCGTGACCGCCACGCCGTGTTCGCGCACCAGCTGCTTCGCCAGCCGCCAGCAAATACCGATGTCGCCATAGTTGTCGACCACGCGGCAGAACAGATCCAGTTTCATGGTGAGGTGAACAGAAAAATCGAGGCTGGATGATACCTGATTAACGCCGCGCGGCCACCAAGAATACTAAAACTTCATGGCGGCTTGGCAGTCCAATCCTACCAGCGCGGCCCCACGGCGCGCTGCAATCACCAACAACAAGGAGATGTCATGAATGAGTTTCAACAATACTACGGACAACAATTCGCACCCCAACAATTTGGCGAACTGGCGCCACAAGGGTTTCTCGGCGGGCTGCTCGGCGCGCCGCTGGGCGGCCTGATCGGACGCGGCATCGGCGGCCTGTTCGGCAATGCCAACCTCGGCCGGCAGATCGGCCAGGCGGCCGGCGGCATCGGCGGTGGCCTGCTGCCGTTCGGCGCCGACCCGGTGGCGGCCGCCTACGCGCAGCAGGCGCAGCAACAGCAACTGCTGCAGCAGTTGCAGCAGGCCCAACTCGGCCAGTTGGCGCCGCAGGGCTGGTTCGGCAACATCATCAAGCAGGTCGGCCGGCCGCTGGGCGGCATGATCGGCGGCGCCTTCGGCAACTCGGGCCTGGGCAACACCATCGGCGGCATCGCCGGCCAGTTGGGCGGCATGCTGCCGTTCGCCGCCGATCCGATGCTGCAGATGTCTGCGCAGCAAGGGCTGGCACCGCAAAGCCTGTTCGGCGACCTGTGGCGCCGCAACCATCCCTATGGCGGCATCCTCAGCCCCACCTTCCCGGTGCAGCAGCCGATGATGCCGTTTGGCGCCGACCCGCTCGGCGCCGCCTACGCGCAGCAGGGACAGCAGGGACAGCAGGGGCAGCAAGGCGGCATGCTGCCGTTTGGCGCCGATCCGGCGTCGCAAGGCTATGCGCAGCAGGTCCAGCTGCAACAACTGCAACAACTGCAGCAGTTGCAGGACCAGGGCCTGCTGCCGCAAGGCTGGTTCGGCAACATCATCAAGAACGTGGGGCGGCCGCTGGGCGGCATGATCGGCGGCGCCTTCGGCAACTCGGGCCTCGGCAACACCATCGGCGGCATCGCCGGCCAGCTGGGCGGCATGCTGCCGTTTGGCGCCGATCCGCTGACGGCGGCCTATCTGCAACAGGCGCAGCTGGCGCAACTGGCGGCCCAGCAGGCCAACGGCGCGCAGTACGGCGGCCAGCAAACCCTGCATTGATACCGCGGCGGCGCCCGGCGCGCCGCTCTGCCTTCGAGGAGACATCCATGCCTGGCACGACTAGCGACACCCCGCCCGATCCGGCCAAACGCCGCTTCCTGGTGCACGCCGCGCGCGGCGCGCCGCTCAACGACTTCCTGACCGTGGCGGCCACCGACGCCGACATCGCCATCGTCGACATCATCGGCCCGCGCGACCGGCCGCACACGGCAGTGGTCGAACTGACCGCCGACAAGGCGCGCCTGCTGGACCAGCACTTCCGCCAGACCGGCTCGCCCTCGCACCAATTGACGATAGAACCGGACCAGCCGCTGTCCATGTTCAGCGGCCCGTTCGACCCGTTTTGAAAGGAACATCATGCCCAAGAACCCGAATGGCGGCAGCAACACGCCGCCAGACCTCACCACGGCCGCCGGCGACGGCGCAGCCGCCGCGCCGGCCGATAGCGGCAATCCCGGCGGCGGACGCCGCGCCGGCGGCAGCGCCAGTCCGCCCACCGCCAGCACCACCGACGGGGCGCGTGCCACCGACGCCGACGCGGCCGCCAGCCGGCCCGATGGCGGCGACGCCGCGCCCCACAGCAACGGTCGCGCCGACAGCGCCGGCCGCAGCATCGGCGCCCGCAAGAAGCAATTCGTCATCGCCGCGCGCGCCGCGCCGGAAGGCCTGCAAACGCTCGGCCTCCAGCCGCTGCAGTTTGACGCGCTGGAGCAAGCGCTGCGCACCAGCGGCGACGTCGACGTGATCGACCGGGTCGGCCCGAAAAATGCCTTGGGCACGCTGGCCGACGGCATGGGCGGCGCGCAAGGCGTGCTGGTGGCGCGCATGACCGAACAAAAAGCCGCCGCCCTGCACCAGCAAGGCCAGGGCCGCCTGCTGGTCGAGCGCGACCAGCCGCTCAACCTGATGGAGCCCTCGCTGCGCCAGCCGGCGCTGGTCACCGGCGTCACCCCCACCGACGGCGGCGGGCCGGTGCTCAACGCCGTCATCAGCGTCCTCGGCAAGGATGGCGCGCCGCAGGCCAACGCCGAGGTGTCGCTGTTTGGCAGCATGCTGCCGGCCAGCGGCAGCACCGACGCCAGCGGCCAGGTGACGCTGACGCTGTTCGGCGAAACCGCCGACACCGTGCGCGGCCTGTACGTCAAGCCCAAGGCCGATTACTGGAGCTTCTACCAGCGCGACCCCGACATCCGCAACGACGAAGCCAACGTGGTGGTGCTGCGCGCGCTGTCCGACTGGCCGGCGCTGGCCGGCTTTCCGCGCCAGCGCGTGTACGGCTGGGGCCAGAAGGCGATGCGGCTCGACCAACTGCCCGGCAACTACCGCGGCCAGGGCATCCGGATCGCCATCATCGACTCCGGCGCCGCCACCACGCACGACAACCTGCGCGGCATCCACGCCGGCTTCGACGTGCTCAACAAGAAAACCAGTCCCGACGGCTGGGACCAGGACACGCTGGGTCACGGCTCGCACTGTGCCGGCGTCATCGCGGCCGCCGACATCGCCTCCGGCATTCGCGGCTTTGCGCCCGACGCCGAAGTCCACGCCTGCAAGCTGTTCCCCGGCGGCCAGGTCAGCCAGCTGATCGACGCGCTCGAATACTGCATCGACAAGCAGATCGATGTGGTCAACCTGTCGCTGGGTGGCGCCGACGTGTCGGAAGCGCTGGAGCAGCAGATCATCCGCGCCAGGCGCGTCGGCGTAGCATGTGTAGTAGCGGCCGGCAATTCGGGCGGCGCCGTGCAGTATCCGGCCTCGTCGCCCAACGTGCTGGCGGTGGCCGCCATCGGCAAGCTGGACGAATTCCCGGCCGACAGCTACCACGCGCAAACGCTGGACAACAACGTCGACGCCTACGGCTACTTCACGGCCAGGTTCAGTTGCTTCGGGCCACAGGTGGGCGTGTGCGCGCCGGGCGTGGCCATCACCTCCTGCGTGCCGCCAAATAACTTTGCCGCGTGGGACGGCACCTCGATGGCCGCGCCGCACGTGACCGGCCTGGCCGCGCTGGTGCTGGCACACCATCCCGACTTCAAGACGCCGCAATACAGCGCGCGCGGCGCCGAGCGGGTCGAGCGGCTGTTCCAGGTGATCCGCGCCAGCGCGCGCCGCGTCAGTCAGGGCGACCAGAGCCGCACCGGCTTCGGGCTGCCGGACGTGCTGCTGGCGGTGGGCCTGCAACCGCAGAGCGCCGTGCAGCCGCAACAGATGATGATGTTGATGGCGCCGGGGTACGATCCGCTGTCGCTGGCCATGCTGCCGCTGTACCGGCCGCCGCTGCACTACGCGCCGCTGGCGTGGTGAGGGCCAACAATGCAAAAAGCCGCACAAGGCGGCTTTTTGCTGATCTGGCGTCCCCACGGGGATTCGAACCCCGGTACTCACCGTGAAAGGGTGATGTCCTAGGCCTCTAGACGATGGGGACAAAAACTGTCCGTACTGGCCTTTGGAAATGTCTGTTGGCGTCCCCACGGGGATTCGAACCCCGGTACTCACCGTGAAAGGGTGATGTCCTAGGCCTCTAGACGATGGGGACATTTCCAAGGCGCGTATTATGGCAGCGGCCTTCTCCGAACGCAATAGCAAACCCTTGTTTTTGCTGAAAAATCACAGCAAGATTGGCAGCACTACAACGTTGCCCCGCTCGGGCCGGTGCTATCATGAACGCATGACGATTGTTTGATTCCTTGCTCCCTCCTCCGCCCCGTTGCCGGCTTGCGCGCGGCATGGCGCGGTTCGTCCCCACCAACACAAGGAATCGTCATGCACACTACTCTGCTCGTTGCGGGCGCATCCGGCCATCTGGGCCGGCTGGTTCTGCAGCACCTGCGCCGGCTCGGCGCACACCACCTCATCGCCACCACCCGCACACCGTCCAGTGGGCAACGTTACGCCGACTTCGATAACGCCGACAGCCTGCCAGCCGCCTTTGCCGGCGCGCAGCGCATGCTGCTGATCAGCACCGCCCTCGGCTACGCCGGCCCGCGCCGCGTGGCACAACACCGCAACGCCATCGACGCCGCCGTACGTGCCGGCGTAAAAAGCATCGTCTACACCTCGCTGCTCGGCGCCGTCAACGACGACCACACGCAAACGGAAACCATGCTGCGCGACAGCGGCCTGCCCCACATCATCCTGCGCAATGCCTACTACATGGAGCCGTTACGCGACACCCTTGCCGCAGCCGCCGGCTGTGGCAAACTGGTCTCGGCCGCCACGATCGGCCGCGCCGCATACATCACCCGCGACGATTGCGCACTGGCCGCAGCGCACGCGCTGCTATTGCCGCCTGCCACGCGGCAGTTGGACATCGTCGGTCCGCAAGCGCTCAGCGGCGCCGACCTGGCGAAGATCGGCAGCGAAGCGTTCGGCAAGCCGATCGCCTTTAGCGCAGTCGGCCCAGGTGAACGCGCAGACATGTTGGCAGCGCAAGGTACGCCGCCACAACTGGCGCGCATGATCGCACACGTCGAAAAGGCGCTGGACAGCGGCATGATGGACAGCACCAGCAAGGACTACACCGCGCTCACCGGCCGGCAAGCCTGCACGCTGCGCGACTTCCTACTCCGACGTACTCGGGCTCCAGAACGCCTGACGGACGGCGGCTAGCGACTGCAACTGCATCACCAGCACGTCCAGCTCATCGCCATCGATGGACGTGCTGGCCAGCGTCGCCTCGATCTCGATCTCGTCCTGGCCGAACGAATGGAGATTGAGCGACCGCGTGGGATAGTTACCGCGCTCCAGCGCCTCCTCCAGTTGCGTCATCACCGTCTTCTGATGCGCCTTGTCGGCGATGACATACACGATGTTGGTCACCTCCACCGACTCCACATCAATCGGCTTGCGGTTGATCTGATTGACGATGGGACGCAGCAAGGTATTGGCCGCCAGCACAAACAAGGCCGCCAGCACCGCCTCCAGTATCAGATCCGCCCCCGCCGCCGCGCCCACGCACGCCGAACCCCACAACGTGGCGGCCGTATTCAGGCCGCGCACATTGCCATCCTCACGCATGATCGCGCCGGCGCCAAGAAAGCCGATGCCGGACACCACATAAGCGATCACATGCACCGCGCCCTCATGCCCTTGCAGCCGGTTGGCCATGTCGACAAACATCGCCGCTCCCACCGCCACCAGCACATTCGTCCGCAACCCGGCCGTCCGCTGCCGATACTGCCGCTCCAGACCGATCACGCCACCCAGCACAAAAGCCGCGCCCAGAGATACCAGCGTGTCCAACAGGGAATCCAGATTGATATTAGCGAGCATTTGCATAGTGAACCCACATCGCCGAAGCAGCAAAAAGCCAGAACACTACTGCGCCAAGATGACCGGCAAATGACATTGCAAGTTCCGGGCCAAACCACCGACCGTTGTCGCCCCATTGCGGACCTTAGAGCGTGCGACTAACTACCACGCTCTAGCGCTCCCAATTAGCCTTATCATTACGCCAGAAGTCAGTGAAGCCGTCGAGGCACACAAACATCGACCCGGTAATGCCGTTTTCCTGCATTTTATTTTTCAAGCTAGCACTGACGATATTGGTTGTTGGTTCGATTGAAAGTGCAAACAATGGCAACAAGACCTTATGATCAGGATTCAACCTGAGGAGAGATAACGCCTCCACGCCGCCACCAGCATCCTCATCGTAGAAATCTATGATCGAATTGTCATGATCTATCGGGTCCGCGTCATGAAGAACATTGACGATGTAATGCTTTGAACTGATCGAATTGTTGCCAGCAACGATAACTTCATGGAACTCGGCGCTTCCTATTCCACATTCCTCTACTAATAGGTTCCGTAGTCTGGTTGAGACGATATTCTTTGATCCACATTGAAAGTAGTCGGGAAGTAAGCTAGAGCTTTTTATCGAAACTCTGAGTCGTGGAAAGTCACGCCATTTCCACGTCGCAGGTGCCGGGCCATGAGCTCGCCAGTAATCCCGTGACGTGCTTGACCACTGCATCAAGAGTCCCATGTCTAGGTGCGAAATAGCCCCCTCCTCAGGAAACCAAAGAAAGTCTGTATTCCAGACGAAGAAATCATTGAGCGCGATGGCTTTCTCCCCAGCAAATCCAAATGTGCAACGTGTTATCTATCGTATGGCTGCTTGTGGCCGAATACCGAACAAAGCTCAACATTACGGCATTACGGCTTACTGATGTGCTTCTGTTTACGAGAAGCCAGATTTTCTGCGACAAATAGAGCACTCGCCTGCCCAACTCCACACAGCGTAACCCAAGTAAGCTGGGCAAAAGACCTATCAAAAAAAGTAGGGAAACTTTCATATAGTGGACCGAGCGAAAGAGAAGCCGGGAGCGTGACAAACATGAGTAAGAAGTCAGGTAACATGTGTTCGTACCCAGAGTTCAAAAGCCGAATGTCGACGTACCAGGCGTAGCCAGCCGCCAAAAGGACGACCAAGGCATAAAACCACGCGATTAGACGAAATACTTTCATGGCACCTTGACTGTGTATAGACAAATCCGGAGCTTCCGCTGTTGGCCGTACACAGTCTCAGGGCAATACCAGCCGCATCTTGGCACTGGAAAAATACTGCACCTTGGCCTGAGCTAATTCTACAGACAGCTTTTGACGCAACGCCAATCCTTCCGCGTCTAATTTATCAACCTCAGCTGAATCTGTATATAAACGAAAATGAGCTAGTTCATATCGCTTCTGCCAGGCTGAGATTTCATCGCCCAAGCCATCTGAAATTCCAATGACAGATGGCGTCAGATAACCGCCCTCAACAGCGTCCCTGACGCCAGTTCCTGAGAGACAGCCATCAACCACTAAGTAGCGTGCTTTGTTAGGCATATCTATGTATTCATGAACGTCTGCAACTGGCCGACTGCGACCTAAGCAGGTGATTATCATTTTTTTCGGACAGTCGCTCAACCAGTGTGTCCAGTGCCACGCCATCCTCGTCGTCATACGCAAGTGCACGAAGATTTGTCCCGTCTTCGAGAATTCCATACCGAAACGCTTTAACCTTCGCTCGCTTCCTACCGTCCTTGAGGACTATCGGAACCCACTCAATCGAACCAGGTTTCATGTGCACCAGAATCGGCTGATTACTTACCGGGAAATGCGTTCCGCCCCATTCTCCAATTCGAGTATCGAACTTGTGTGCTCCCAACGGTATCTCGCCAAGTAGGACTTTGTTCACCACGTATTCGGTATGGTCGCAACCGCCATCGTTTGAAACGCATACTTGGTTGCGCCCATCTGAATTGATGCGCTCCTTCCCCTCACAAAGGTCAGGACAGAATTGGCCCCCGCGAGGCTCTAGTGTGACGCGCTGCACCGTCGCGATGAATAGCGATTCCTGAGCCTGCGCAGCAGTAATAGCCCATCCCCAAGACAATACGCACAACAGAATTTTTATCGATTTAAAAATCTGTTTACTCAAGGGCATACTCCTTTACCCCCAGAAACAGGCCCAGGGATCAGCGTCAACTTCAGCAATGACTTCTTCAATTGAACGTACCGTTGGCAACGGCTCATAACTGTGCCACTTCAAGTCGCTGCGCTGCCAATACAATCGCCAAACGCCACGCGTTCTAACAAATGTCGCTTTCGCAACAGCAATTTCATGCGTTTCCCCGTTTCCTTGCCAAAAATTTCGACGCTATGCCCTGTAATCCTGAAATCAAGATCGACATCTTGTCGGACGTGGACGGGCGGACGACGCCTTGCGACAAAGGATCCGACCGCGTTTTCAATCTTCTTTTTTTCCAGATCGTTGAGCACGATAACTCATCACATAAAAATGTCTTTCAGCGGTGCGCAGCGCTGCTAGCTTAACATTTTGTCTAAAAAGAAAATACGCGAATTATCACAGCGGGAGGAAGAGTGTGGGAGGTGCAGAAAGCAAAAAAGCCGCTTTATGGCGGCTTGATCATTTATGCTATTTGGCGTCCCCACGGGGATTCGAACCCCGGTACTCACCGTGAAAGGGTGATGTCCTAGGCCTCTAGACGATGGGGACCTTGGAACTTCTCGACAGTGCCTTCTACGCTGTTGGTGGAGGTAAGCGGGATCGAACCGCTGACCTCTTGCATGCCATGCAAGCGCTCTCCCAGCTGAGCTATACCCCCCGGGCACAGAAAACAGTTACTACTACCGACCAGCCTTGGCGAAGCTGGCGTCCCCACGGGGATTCGAACCCCGGTACTCACCGTGAAAGGGTGATGTCCTAGGCCTCTAGACGATGGGGACCTTGGCACTACCGTACTACAACCTCTGCAAACTGGTGGAGGTAAGCGGGATCGAACCGCTGACCTCTTGCATGCCATGCAAGCGCTCTCCCAGCTGAGCTATACCCCCGTTTGCGCGAGAGACAAGAGTATAGCAGAGGCGCCGTATTATGCAAATACCCTTTTGCAACTTTGCCCCTGCTTCAATGAAAAATTTAGAGGAACTTGGCCAGACGCGCGACCACGGTATCGCGGCCGAAGATTTCCAGCACCGCGTCAATCGCCGGAGTCTGCAGCTGGCCGGTAATAAACAGACGCAGCGGCATGGCGATCTGCGGCATCTTCAAACCATGCGCGGCCAGCACTTCCTTGATCATCGCAGCAATCGCGGCCTTGTTCCACTCGACCGTCTTGCAACGCTCGGCGAAATCGGCCAGCGCCGGTTTGACGGCGTCGGTCACATGCTGGGTCAGCAGCGCGGCGTCCGGCTGCGGCTCGCGGTAGAACAGCATGGCGGCGTCGGCCAGTTCGTTGACGGTGTTGGCGCGCTCTTTCAGCAGGCCCAGCACCACCGGCAGCGCCGGCGCGCCGTCGAACACGGCGCCGTTGGCCAGCATGCGCGGCTTGGCCAGTTCGGCCAGGCGCTGGTTGTCCGACTGCTTAATATAGTGGTTGTTCAGCCAGTTCAGTTTTTCGATGTTGAACTGCGCAGCCGAGTTCGACAGGTGCGAGCCGTCGAACCACTGGCATACCTGCTCCATCGAGAATACCTCGTCGTCGCCGTGGCTCCAGCCCAGGCGTGCCAGGTAGTTCAGGATGGCTTCCGGCAGATAGCCTTCGGCCGGGTATTGCATGACGTTGACCGCGTCCTTGCGCTTGGACATCTTGGCGCCGTCCGAACCGAGGATCATCGGCAGGTGGCCGTATTCCGGCAGCGGTGCGCCAATCGCGCGCAGGATGTTGATCTGGCGTGGCGTGTTGTTGACGTGGTCGTCGCCGCGCAGCACGTGGCTGATCTGCATGTCGAGGTCGTCGATGGCCACGCAGAAGTTGTAGGTCGGTGTGCCGTCCGGGCGGGCGATCACCAGGTCGTCCAGTTCTTTATTGGCGATGGTGATGGTGCCCTTGACGAAGTCGTTCCAGGTGACTTCGCCATCCAGCGGGTTCTTGAAGCGCACCACCGGCTTGCGGCCTTCCGGAATCGCCGGCAGCACCTTGCCCGGTTCCGGACGCCAGGTGCCGTCGTAGCGCGGCTTGAGGCCGGCGGCGGTGGCGCGGTCGCGCATCGCCTGCACTTCTTCCGGCGACGAGTAGCAGTGGTAGGCGGTGCCGGCGTCCAGCATCTGCGCAACCACTTCGCGGTAGCGGTCCATGCGCTGCATCTGGTAGAACGGGCCTTCGTCGTGATTCAGGCCCAGCCAGGCCATGCCTTCGATAATCGCCTGCACGGCTTCCGGGGTCGAACGTTCCAGGTCGGTGTCTTCGATGCGCAGCACGAAGGTGCCGCCGAAGTGACGGGCGAATGCCCACGAATACAGCGCCGTGCGGGCGCCGCCGAGGTGGAGGTAGCCGGTCGGGCTGGGGGCGAAACGGGTGCGGACTGGCTTGGCTGGTGCGTTGGTCATCGAAGTAATAAAGCTGAGATATAAAAGCAGCTATTTTACCGCGTCGGCGGCGGCCTGGCGCTCAAAGCTGGCGTGGTACTCCGGGTGGGCGTCGGCGCGGGTGTTCATTTCAAACAGCAGGCCGCCCGGCGCCTCGCAGAAAAAGCGGGTGCCGCGCTGGTGGTGGAACACATCGGTTTTCATGGCGACGCCCTGCGCTTTCAGGCGTTGGTGCAGCTGATGCACGTCGTCCACGCCGGGCAGCTCGAAGCCGAGGTGGAAGTTATGCGGCCACACCACGGTGTGATCCTTGGCCTCGATGACGATGTCGAAGCCGGCGCGCTTGAGCATCGCGGCCGAGGGGCCGATGAATTCCTGCGTGCAGCCGAGATGGCGCACGAAGAAGTCGGCGGTGGCGGGAACGTCGCTCGATGGGAAGCTGAGATGGTTGAATTTCATGCTGTTTCTCCTGTTGGTGAAGCCAACAGAATACGGACCGCGCGCCCTCCTCTCAACTCGCTTTCCGGCCACGGAAAAGTCTTTGCGCTCAAGGACTTGGCGCGAGCGCGGCCGGTTTGCTCACATTTACCAGCCGCTGAAGCGCTGCCACACCGTCCAGTCGCCGCCGTTTTGCGGGATCACGTGATACTGGCCGTGCTGCGCGCCGGTGGCGCAGGCGTGGTTGGGCAGCACGCGCAGGCTGCGGCCGACCGGGAAGACTTGGGTGATGTCGCCCTCGCCCGTCCATTGCAGCACGCCGTGCTCCTGGTTGGCCTTGCCGAAGCTGAGGCCGGGAATCGGCTGGCCGTCGATGTCGCAGACCTGGCCGTAGCCGTGGCCCTGGTGGCCGAGGTCGCGGCTCATGGCCATCCAGCCGCCGTCGGTGATGACCCAGCCTTTGTCCTGCTGGTGGCCGATGACGGTGCACAGCACGCTGATGGCGATGTCGTCCAGCGTGCAGACGCCGACGTCGGCCATCACCAGGTCGAAGAACACATACACGCCGGCGCGCACTTCCGTCACGCCCTGCAGATGGCGGGCGCTGAGCGCGGTCGGCGTGGAGCCGACGCTGACGACCTCGCACGCGTGGCCGGCGGCGCGCAGGCGTTCAGCGGCGGCGACGCAGCGCGAACGTTCCTGCTCGGCCATCTGCGCCAGCGCCTCAGGCGTGTTGAGGTCGTAGGAAGCGCCGGCGTGGGTCATCACGCCCTTGAGGCGGGCCCCGCCTTGCAATGCGGCGGCGATCTCCAGCAGCGCCGGGGCATCGGGCTTGACGCCGGAGCGGTGGCCGTCCGTGTCGATTTCAATCAGCGCCGGGTAGCAGACGCCATTGGCGGCGCCGTGCGCGGCCAGTTGCCGCGCCATCGCCACCGATTCCACCAGCAGCGTCAGGCGTGCGCCATCACGCATCAGCTTGAGCGCGTGGTCCAGCTTGTTGGGCACGATGGCGACCGCGTACAAAATATCGTCCACGCCGGCGCGGAAAAACTCCTCCGCCTCCTTCAGCGTCGATACGGTGATGCCATGCGCACCGGCCGCCAACTGCCGCCGCGCCACTTCCAGGCACTTGCTGGTCTTGACGTGCGGCCGGAACGACACGCCCAGGTTATCCATGCGTCGCTGCATGCGCTCGATATTCCGCGCCATGCGCGCCTCGTCCAGCAACAAGGCCGGTGTTTCCATCAGGTTGACCATGTTGGCTCCTCATTTAGATCTATACATTTTATCCAATTTCAGACCAAAAATCCAAATCATTTCCGAAAAATGGAATCCGCTGGCTGATTGCCAGCTCGATAATGATGTCTCCATCATCACCTGTAAGGAAATATCATGGCTAAAACTTCAGCAAAGCCCACCCCGCCCACGCCTCGCGACGCTGCGCGCGTGCAGTCGGCGGTCGCCCGGCAGAACGGTGGCGTCGTTCCCAAGGGGAACTATGCCGCACGCCTGCAAAGTGCCTCGGCTCGTCATCAAAATCAGTCCAAGAGAAAATGATAGCGCGTGCATAACCGCTCGATTTCGCCGTCATCTATTAGACAGGCGGGCCATGGGACGTCACCAAACTCGGTCCCCCTGGCCTGCAAGCGCTGCAGGTTCCGCTTCCACCATGCAACGTAACCCGGTGTGCAATCGGTCAGCCCCTTTGCTTTGCGCAGCGGGCTCCATAGATGCGCTGCTACCAGCATCGGCAATGGAGCGGCTGGGCGCACACCGGCTGTATCGGGGGGCAGCGCCTGCCGCCACAGCCGCAACAAGTCGAACACCCTGAAGCGTGTTGTTTCATCGCGCCAGCTAACGATGACTGATTCACTTTCCCCACTCCATGCCGCCATTTCCTTAACGCGTGGCAGTTGCTGTGGCATGCGGCCGTATTTATACCCATAGACCAGAACCGCGAGGAAATCAAACAGGCGGGACATCGATTTCTCGAACACCCGGTTGCCGGGCTTGCGCCCCCGTCGCAGCATCTGGCCGGAATTGCGGTCAATTTCAATGTCCATTGCAAGGCGGGGCATTGCCAGTGTGAACAGGGGATATGGCTTCAGTCTTGCTTGGAAATAGAACGCATTGAACTCCACGTCCCAACACGAAAAGACATGCAACATCATATGCTCAGCAAGCATGCGCGCCTCCCGGTGCAAGGCATCGATGTCTTCCGCTTCCCGCAACCGCGACGCGATGGCGTCATCCGCCTCTTGATCTGGCTCGTCCGCGCAAAAGCTTCGCAGCCAGTCCAGCGCGTTGAGCAGTTCGCTTCGAGAGGCTTCAACATCGCCCAGCCTCGCCGCCTCCAGCAAGGCATTGCAGTATTGGTCGAAGCGGACGGCAAGGGCCAGTGTCTCCGTGTAGTCGCCCGGGCTAAACCAGTAGATCAGATCGGCGGTCGGCAGCGCGATGGCGGAATGGCGGGACGGAGCGCCAGCAACGATCGCATCGGCCTCTTCTGCGGAGTATCCGCCGGCGGCCTGCAATTTCTTCGACAGACGGGCGCTACTCTCATCGCGCATGCGGTTGATTTCATTCGCGGACAAGCGCATGCCCTTGCCAAGCCAGCTTCTCCAGGTTCTTTCCGTGACGCTTGTGCCATCGGCCAGCAGCACCGGCAATTTTTTGCCGTGCAAACGCTCAAGAATCAGGACGGCGAACAGATTGAACATATCGCTTCCAGATAACCAAAGCAGGCGGCGCGGACGCGGCGGGCCAGGTCGGGGGCGTCGGTTTCGCCGCGCTGGCCGGCGGCGTCGATCATGGCGCGGATGATGGCCAGCAGGTCGGCGGCGGCCAGGGCGCGGCGGGCGGGATCGCTCAGGTGGGCGGGGATGTCGGGCTTGTCGAGCAGGATCAGCAACAGCTCGGCGAAGCTGTGGGCGCCGTCTTTGGCGGCGCGGATGTCGGGGCGTTCTTCTTCCTGGTCCAGCAGGCGGGCAAGGTGGGGCCGCGTCAGTTGCTGGCGGGCGGCGGCGTCGATGAACGCGGTCAGGGCGTCGCGCCACGCGGGTAGCGCGGCGGCTGCTTCGGCTTCGGCGTGGGCCTTGGCTTCCTCGCGCAGCAACAGCGCCAGCGTCAGGGCGTCTTTGCTGGGGAAATATTGGTAGAGCGTGCCGATGCTGGCGCCGGCGCGGCGGGCGATGGCGTTGGTGTTGAAGCCGGCCAGGCCTTCTTCCTCCAGCACCAGGGCGGCGGCTTCCAGGATCGCGTCCACCGTGTGGGCAGCGCGGCGCTGGCGCGGGGCTTTGCGCGGGGTGAGCGCGTTGGACATGGCGATCGGCGCTCCTGTGGCCGTTGATCCGTCATTCCGGCGCAGGCCGGAATCCATGCTGAGCGTGCGTCATCTTAACGCATGCGTTCTATGGGTTCCGGCCTGCGCCGGAACGACGGCGGGGCGGTTAGTCGTTTTTGACGACGATGGTCGGGAACTTGCTGGTCATGTCCTTGGCTTTCTCGGACACCTGCACCGCCACCTTGCGCGCGATCGCCTTGTAGATCTCGGCCACCTTGCCGTCCGGATCAGCCACCACGGTCGGCTTGCCGGCGTCGGCCTGCTCGCGAATCGCCATGGTCAGCGGCAGCGCGCCGAGGAAATCAACGCCGAAGTCCTTGCACATCTTTTCGCCGCCGCCATGGCCGAAGATCTCTTCCGCATGGCCGCAGTTGGTGCAGATGTGTACGCTCATGTTCTCGACCACGCCCAGGATCGGGATGCCGACTTTTTCGAACATCTTCAGGCCCTTGCGCGCGTCCAGCAGCGCGATGTCTTGCGGCGTGGTGACGATCACGGCGCCGGTCACCGGCACTTTTTGCGACAGCGTCAGCTGGATGTCGCCGGTGCCCGGCGGCATGTCGACGATCAGGTAGTCCAGGTCGCGCCAGTTGGTCTGCTCCAGCAGTTGCTGCAGCGCCTGCGTGACCATCGGGCCGCGCCACACCATCGGCTCGTCCGGGTCGATCAGGAAGCCGATCGACGATACCTGCACGCCATAGTTCTCCAGCGGCTCCATCGATTTGCCGTCGCGGGTTTCCGGACGGCCTTTCACGCCCAGCATCATCGGCTGCGATGGGCCGTAGATGTCGGCGTCCAGCAGGCCGACCGAGGCGCCCTCGGCGGCCAGCGCCAGCGCCAGGTTGACGGCGGTAGTCGACTTGCCCACGCCGCCCTTGCCCGAGGCCACGGCGATGATGTTTTTGACATTGGTCATCGGCTTCAGGCCGCGCTGCACGGTGTGCGCGATGACCTTGCTGAACACGCTAACGCTGATGTTGCCCACGCCCGGCAGGGTTTTCAGGCCGGCGATCACGCTGCCGCGGATGGCGTCGATCTGGCTTTTGGCCGGGTAGCCCAGTTCGATGTCCAGCGAAATATCACCGCCATCGACCTTCAAATTCTTGACGGCCTTGCCGGATACAAAATCTTTCGTTGTGTTTGGATCAACGATTTTGGACAGGGCGGCCTTGACGTCTTCTACTGCAATGCTCATGTAACTCTCCGTTAAATATGCCGCCATTCTAGCGCAACCTGCGCAAGTGCCGCATCCGCTGTTAAAATGACCCCTTTCCATCCACAAAGCGCAACAAACCATGACCCGCAAGCTGTTCGTCACCACTGCCCTGCCCTACGCTAACGCCGCCTTCCATATTGGCCACATGATGGAGTACATCCAGGCCGACATCTGGGTCCGTTTCCAGCGAATGCAGCGCGACGGCGACGCCCCGCGCGAGGTGCACTTTGTGGGCGCCGACGACACCCACGGCACGCCGATCATGATCGCCGCCGAGAAGGAAGGCATCACGCCGCAGGAGTTCGTGGCCAAGATCGCCGCCGGCCGCGCCCAGTACCTGGACGGCTTCCACATCGCCTTCGATAACTGGTACTCGACCGACTCGCCGGAAAACGTCGAGCTGTCGCAAGGCATCTACCGCAAGCTGCGCGATGCCGGCCTGATCCAGACCAAGACCGTCGACCGCTTCTACGATCCGGTCAAGGGCATGTTCCTGGCCGACCGCAACATCAAGGGCGAGTGCCCGAACTGCCACGCCAAGGACCAGTACGGCGACAACTGCGAGGTGTGCGGCTCGGCCTACCAGCCGACCGACCTGATCAACCCATACTCGGTGTTCACCAATGCCACGCCCGTGCTCAAGCCGTCGGAGCAGTATTTCTTCAAGCTGTCCGATCCGCGCTGCTACAACTTCCTCAAGGAGTGGCTGAACACGCCGGGCCGCTTGCAGCCGGAAATGGTCAACAAGGTGTCCGAATGGCTGGGCGAAGCCGGCGAAAAGCTGGCCGACTGGGATATCTCGCGCGACGCGCCCTACTTCGGCATCCCGATTCCGGACGCGCCGGGCAAGTACTTCTACGTCTGGCTGGACGCGCCGGTCGGCTACCTGGCCTCGCTGAAGAACTACTTCGGCAAGAAAGGCTGGGACTACGAAGCCTTCCTGAAAGATCCGTCGACCGAGCAGATCCACTTCATCGGCAAGGACATCGTCTCCTTCCACCTGCTGTTCTGGCCGGCCATGCTGAAGTTCGCCGACCACCCGACCATCGAGCGCATGCGCGTGGCGGTGCACGGCCACCTGACCGTCAACAACGAAAAAATGTCCAAATCGCGCGGCACCGGCATCTCGCCGCTGCGCTACCTGAACCTGGGCATGAATCCGGAATGGCTGCGCTACTACATCGCCTTCAAGCTCAACGCCAAGGTGGAAGACCTGGACTTCACCGGCGAGGACTTCGTGGCGCGCGTCAACTCGGACCTGATCGGCAAGTACGTCAACATCGCCTCGCGCTGCGCCGGCTTCATCGCCAAGAAGTTTGACGGCAAGCTGGCCACCAGCCTGTCCAACAACGCGCAGGAGTGGATCAAGCGCGCGCTGGTGACGCCGGAAGGCGTGGAGCGCCAGGCCACCATCGCCGCCAACTACGAGGCGCGCGAGTTCGGCAAGGCGCTGCGCGAGATCATGGAAATCGCCGACTTCGCCAACCAGTACGTGGACGAGAACAAGCCCTGGATCCTGGCCAAGGACGAGGCCAAGCTGGCCGAGCTGCACGATGTCTGCACCACCGCGCTGATCCTGTTCCGCCAGTTGTCGATCCTGCTGTCGCCGGTGCTGCCGGGCGTGGCCGCCAACGTGGCTAAGTTCCTCAACGACGACAAGTTCGACTGGGCACAGACCGACGTCGCCAGCGGCGCCGTCTGGAACGCCATGCTGGGCCGCACCATCGGCGCCTATGATCACCTGATGAAGCGCGTCGAGCCGAAGATGATCGAGGACCTGTTCGACAATCCGCAGGCGGCCGCCGCGCAAGCGGCCGCCCCGGCTGTCAAGGCCGAGAAGCCGGCCAAGGCCAAGGCCGCGCCGGCCGTGGCGGTGACCGAGACCGGCATCGAAGTGATGGCGCCGGAAATCACCGTGGACGACTTCTTCAAGGTCGACCTGCGCATCGCCAAAATCGTCAACTGCGAACACGTGGACGGCTCGGACAAGCTGTTGCGCCTGACGCTGGACGCCGGCGAGGGCCGCCACCGCAATGTCTTCTCGGGCATCAAGTCGATGTACCAGCCGGAAGACCTGATCGGCAAGCTGACCGTGCTGGTGGCCAACCTGGCGCCGCGCAAGATGAAGTTTGGCGTGTCGGAAGGCATGGTCATGGCCGCCTCGGCCGCCGACGAGAAAGCCAACCCAGGCATCTACATCCTCAACCCGTGGCCGGGCGCCGAGCCAGGCATGCGTATCCGCTAAGGACCAGGCATGAACCTGCGGGTGCGCGAAGCCACAGCGGACGATGCCAGACTGATCGCCGAGCTCACGCGCGCCGCGTGGGCCGGCAAGGTCAGCGTCACCTCCAGCGGCCACCGCGAAACCGCCGTCATCGTTGCAGAGCACCTGCGCGATGGCGGCGGTTTTGTTTTGGAGGTCGACAACCAGGCGGTCGGCTCGGTGCGCTGGCTGCCGCTGGAGGCGGAACAGGATGTGTGGGAGGTGTGCCGCATGGGCGTGCTGCCGGGTCATCGCGGCAGCAACCTGTCGCAGCATCTGCTGGAGGCGGTCATCCATCATGGCCTGACGTCCGGCGTGCAGGAGGTGCGGCTGGCGGTGCGCGCCGATCAGCCCAAGCTGATCGATTTCTATGCCGCCTACGCGTTCGAGCTGGCGGAGGAACTGGAGTATTCACACGCCAATCCGCTGGAACCGCCGCCGATGGTGATGCGACGGCTGCTGCGGCACTGACACGCTTACGGGTCCCGGTCCTACGCCGCCATCACTGGCCGCGTGAAAGAATGGCTGCTCACTCACATCGTTTTAGAGGAGCAGCCATGAATACTCGACTGATCGCACTTTTTGCCGCAGCCTGCCTGAGCGCCGCGGCAACGGCTCAGACCACCGGCACCGGTACTGGTACGGGCACCGGAACTGGCACCGGAACTGGCCAAACCGGCCAAACGGGCCAGAACGGTCAAACCGGCCAGACCGGGACTGGCACTGGCACTGGCACCGGCAGCGGCATGCAAAGCACCACCAATTCGCAAAACCGTTCGCAGGGCTCGGCCGATCCGCAACGTCAGAACAATGGCCAGAACAACCGCGCCGACCGCAACAGCAACAGCAACAATAACAACATCGACTGCCTGGATACCGACACCAGCCGTACGCGCAGCACGGCCACCGCCGGCACCACGCGCAACGGCAGCAACGTCAACTGCGACAACACCGGCACGCGCCGCAACACCACGCCAGGCCAGGTGCGCTAACCGGCAGAGCGCCTGCCGTCCGACTTGGGCACGGGATGTGCTCCTACGCGCAATCCGAACTCAGCATGCAACAATGGTTGCTCTCACAGGAGGCCCACGATGAATAGCAAACTCGTAGCATGCATGCTGGCATGCTGTCTGGGCACGGCAGCCTATGCCCAGCAAACCTCGCCCGATCCCGCCGTGAAAACCGGCGACGGCAAGACGGCGCAAGCAAAGAAAACGGCCGCGTCCGACTGCAACAACATGCAGGGCGGCGTGGACGCCAGCGGCGGCGAGAGCGTGGAACAGCACAGCAAGTCCGCCAAGGCCAGCGCCAATCACAACTGCGGCAAGCACAACGGCAAGGCCTCCACGCCGGAAGCCGCGCCCACCACCGCCAATCCCAACAAGGACCCCGTCCTCAAATAAGGAGTTGAACATGAACAGCAAACTGATCGCGATGATAGCGGCCGCCTGCCTGAGCACGGCAGCCATGGCCCAGACCTCGGGCACCAGCAACACCGGCACGCCGACCCAGGGCCAAAGCAACGCCACCAGCGGCGAGCAGAACGCCACCACCATGCAGAACAACACCAACACGCAGAACACCGCGCCGGCCAAAACGTCCAAAGACCGCAAGCATGCGAAGAACAAAAACCAGGCTGACTGCAACGCCGCGCATACCGACGGCAACGCCACCGCGCCATCGCACGCGCCGTGCGAAGAGCAGAACGTCCGCTCCAAGCGCTAAGCCAGCGCGATGACGACGCTCACAGTGCCAGCGTGAGCGGCGCCGCGCCCGTGCCGGCGCGCGGCACAGTGGAGCACAACAGCACCTGGCCGGACGCCGGCTGGGTGCCGCAACTGCGCGTGTAACTGACGTCGCCGCCTTGCAGGCCGACGGCGCACGCGCCGCACAGGCCCGAGCGGCAGCCCGACGGCGCCTCGATGCCATGGGCCTCGGCCAGCTCCAGCAGAGTGCCGTGTGTGCCATCCCAGGTCGCTTCCACTCCAGAACGCTCGAAGCGCACGGCCACCGGTTCAACTGGCGCCTGCGGCTGTGGCGCTGCTGTGGCCGCGTTGCGCCGTACACTGGACGGGCCAAACGCCTCGAAGCGGATGCGCGCGTCGGCCACGTTCAACTTGCGCAAGCCATCGTACATGGCCTGCATGAAACCGGCCGGGCCGCACAGATAAAAATCGTAGTCATCAAACGGCAGCAATTCCTTCAACGTCTGCAAATCCAGCCTGCGCTGCTGAACGTGCACGCGCAGATTGCCATGCCCGGCCGCCAGCTGTTGCAGGTGCACGGCAAACGGATGCGCCGTGTCGCGCGCGCCGTGGATGAAGTAAATCGGATGCTTGTGCCGTGTGCGGCTGCCGTTGACCAGCAAGCCATTCAGCATGGCGATCATCGGCGTGATGCCGATGCCGGCCGACAGCATCACCACCGGCCGCTGCGTGCCCTCCTCGAACGTGAAATCGCCACCCGGCCCCATCAGCTCGATCTGCGCGCCGGGCGCCAGGTGCGCGTGCAGCCATGACGACACCACGCCATCGCGCTTGACGCTGATGCGGTACTGGCGGCCATTGGGCGCGTCGGAAATCGTGTAGCTGCGGATCTGCGACGCGGCGTCGCCATCCGCCCACTCGGGCACCCGCAGCGACACGAACTGCCCCGGCACGTGCGGCGCCACGCCCAAGCCGTCCGCCGGTTGCAGATAAAAGGAGCGCACGTCCGTGCTCTCGTCGACCACGTCGGCGACGGCGAACGGGCGCCAGGTGGTGGTCAGCGCGGCGGCGGCCTGGACGCGATCGGCCTCGCTCCAATTGCCGGTGCGCGCCACTTGCGCGGCCGGTTGCGGCGCGCTCCAGCGGAACGGCAGTGCGCCGACGTTGCGCACCACTTCGCGCACATGGAAGCGCAGCAGCCGTTCGGCGCCGGCAAAGGCCTGCAACTGCGGGCCGTCCCAGATGATCTCGCCCTCCACCGCCAGGTGCAGCATGTCGCCGCGCTCGAAGTCGATGAACAGCAGGCCGGCGCGCGGATAGGCCAGCAGGTTGCCCATGGTGTTGAAGAAGAAGTTGCCGACGAATTCGGGCGACGTCAGCGTGCGCTCGTCGTCCACCCGCACAAAGCCGGGCCGGCCGCCGCGATGCGAGACGTCGACGCCACGGCCGCGCCCCGCGTCGGCCGCCATGTTGGCGCTGGCGATAAAGAAGGTGTCGGCGCGGGCGATCAGCGCGCGGTCGGCGTCGGTCAGCGTGGCAGCGCGCAGCACCCGTACGGCGCGGCCATCGGTCGGCGCGGCGCTGTGCTGGCGATGCTGGATGTACTGCGGGCAGTTGCCGAAGCTTTGCGTGACGGCGATGCGCAACGTGCCGTTGTCGGCCGCGACGATTTCGCCATTGACGCGGTTGCGGCGGCGCGTGGCCGGCGCCAGACCCAGGCCGCCGACGTGGGCACCCGGCCGCAATTGGCCGGTCAGCGGATCGCCGGGCAGCATGCCGCCGTGGATCTGCAGCGTGCGCGCGTCCGGCGTGACGATGAAGCCGGGATCGGCCGCCAGCATGGTCGCCCACGGCTGGCCGCCGGCGTCCAGCGCGCCGAGGAAGAAGAACGGCAGCTCATGGAAGAAGTCGCGGTGCTGGTCGGGCATGTGATCGCGGATGAAGGCCGCTGCGCCAGCCATCTGTTCGCGCACACCGACGCGCTCCTGAATCGCCAGTTCGGCGGCATGGAAGGGAGAGGCAGCGGCGTTCATGATCACACCTCCTCTGGTGCCAGGCCGGCTTTGGTGTCCGGCATGCCGACAAAGCCCGGCAGCGCGCGCACCTTGCCCAGCCAGGCGCGGATGTTGGGATACGGTTTGA
Source organism: Duganella sp. 1224 (assembly GCF_013408245.1). Lineage (GTDB taxonomy): Bacteria > Pseudomonadota > Gammaproteobacteria > Burkholderiales > Burkholderiaceae_D > Rugamonas. Next base: position 529,088 of record NZ_JACBYS010000001.1, on the reverse strand, counting down.
GCGAGACGCCGCCTTCCGGCGCGTGGGCCACATAGCTGTAGGCGGCGATGTCGGCGATGGTGGCGTGCTCGCCGGCCAGCCAGTGGCGGCCTTGCAGTTCCTGCTCCATCACGTCGAACAGGCGTACGGCGATGGCTTTGGCGGCTTCGTGGTCGCGCTGGGCGTTGAACACGGTCACCAGGCGGGCGGCGGCCGGGCCGTAGGCGATCTTGCCGGCGGCGGCCGACAGCCAGCGCTGCACTTGCGCAGCGGTCAGCGGATCGCGCGGCAGCCAGCGGCCGCTGTCGTCATATTTCGACGCCAGGTAGACCAGGATGGCGTTGGAATCGGCCAGCGTCACGTCACCGTCCTGCAGCACCGGAATTTCGCCGAACGCGTTCATCGACAGGAACGGTTGCTGGCGGTGCTCGCCGGCGCCGAGGTTGACGGAGACGAAGTCATGCGGCAGGTTCAGCAGACTCAGGAACAGTTGCGCGCGGTGGGTGTGGCCGGAGAGGGGAATGCCGTACAGTTTCATGATGCGTCCTTGGTTGGTTGACAGTGAGGCCAGTATAAGGAAGCAATATCGTGCTGATAAGACGGACAAAAAGGGAATCACCGTCCACTCAAAGTGTACAATCGATGGCATGATCGATCTCAACACCATTAATCTGAACCGCCTGACCACGTTTGTCGCCGTGGTTGAGGCCGGGTCGCTGACGGCTGCCGCCGAGCGGCTGGGGCTGGCCAAGTCCATGGTCAGCAAGCATATGCAGCTGCTGGAACGGGAGATTGGTGTAGGCCTGCTGCTGCGTTCAACGCGCAAGCTGAGCCTGACCGAGGCGGGACGGACGTTTTACGCGTCCAGCCGCCAGTTGCTCCAGGCGGCCGAGCAAGCCATCGAGCAGGCGCGCAGCGGACGCGACCAGCTGCAGGGCACGTTGCGCGTGGCCTCGCCGATCGACTATGGGCTGATTGTGGTGTCACCGCTGTTGGCACAGTTACGGGCGCGCTATCCGGCGCTGAAGATCGATCTGACTTGCGGCGACCACATCATCGACCTGATCGCCGAGGGCATCGACGTGACCGTGCGGCTGGGCAAACTGGCCGATTCTGGCCACATGGCGACGCGGGTCGACAAGCTGACGCGCTGGCTGGTGGCCAGCCCCGACTTTCTCGCCCGGCACGGCATGCCGGCCACACCGGACGACCTGCCGCCGCTGCCGTATGTGTCGCTGTCGGTGCTGGCGCAGCCGAACCAGTTCACGCTCAGCGACGCCGCCGGCAACCAGGCCCATGTGCGCATGCAGAACACGGTGTTCTCGTCCAACACCGCCTACGCCACGCGCGCGGCCGCGCTGAGCGGCGACGGCGTGCTGCGCGCCACGGTGTTTTCCGTCAAGGACGACGTGGCGGCGGGCCGGCTGGTGCGCGTGCTGCCGGAATGGTCGCTGCCGGAGAGCGACATCCACGCCGTCTACCCTGCCACCTCGCACGTACCGCAAAAGGTGCGCGTGTTCATCGACGCGCTGAAGGCCGCCACAGCGGGCTAGGATCACTGCGGCAGCCCCGGTGGCGGCGGCGAATGCTGCTACGACGGTGGCGGTCGGCTGCGGCTGCGGCGACGCGCGATCATCCATGCGATCGCCGCCAGCGCTGTCAGCACGACGCCGCTCCAGACCCAGGTCGCGCGGGATGACGCCGGCCGGGGCTCGCGCGGCGCGGCAGGATCTTTGAGCGCGGCGGGAAAGACGCGCGGCGCCACCGGCACGATCTTCCATTCCGCCCGGTTGGCCGGCGCCCGCTGCTGGTACTCGCGCAGCGACAGCACCGGATCGCTGCCGAACGCGCGCGATGACGGATATTGCGGTATCCGCACAAACAGCAGCGCCTCCAGATCCTCGCCCAGTTGCGCTTCCAGCCCCGTACGTCCCCCTCCCCGGCTCAATCGCTGCAGCAAGTCACCGGCGATGGCGTTGAACGCCGCAAACGGCAGCAGTTCGGTGCGCTCGGTCTTGAGATAATCATAGGCGCTCTGACCACTGGCCAGACTGACTTCCTTGATGGCCATGTAGGGCAAGGCCACCGCGGCCTTCAGCGGGGCCTCGCCGCCCAGGCGCGGAATCTGCCAGCCCAGCGTCCGCAAGGTTTCCACGTTGATGCCGGCGCAGTTCGTGCTGGCGTGGCGATAGTGGAAATCCTGCCGGTAGAAATGGCTGAACACCCGGCTGATCGCCTCCTGGTACAGCGCCGGCACGCGCGGGTCTTTCAGCACCGCCACCAGCATATACGACGGGCGATACCAGGCCTGGCCGCTGTTCAGGTCGCCCATGTAAGCATCCATCGGCAGCGTGGCGGCAATAATGCCTTTTTCGCTGACCGAGGCCAGGCTGTAGAAATTGTTCACCAGCCAGTTGTCCCACTCGCCGCCAACGCCGAAGCGGCCGGTGGCGACGGCGAAATGGCCGCCATAAGATTCGTCATCATCGCCCTGCGCGCCGTTGAGCACGAAAGCCAGTGCCGGCTTGCCGGCCAACGGCAGCGGTTGCATGCCGCCGTCGCGTCGCCACAGCGTACGGACCGCGTAACCGGCCCTCGCGCCGCCCTGCTCTGCCCGCACCAGGCGCTCGACCGTCGTGCCGGTCGCCAGCGGCTGGCTGGCCGGCGCCGCAGCCATGGCGTAACGCTTGGGCCACAGCGTGCGGATCACGAACCGGTCTTCGCGCAGCACCCCGCGTGCCTTGATGTCGCCAGCGGCAAAGAAAGCGATGCTGCTGTCGCCCGCGTACGCGCGGTTGGTGGACAGGCGCGGCGTCAGCGTCACCGGCAGCGGCGCGGCGTGGCCGGCGCGCGTCAGTTGCCCTTCCGGCTGCAGGCGCCCTTCCGCCACGTGCGGCGAACCGATCCAGAGCAACGGCGGCGGCTGGTCGCGCGGCGTCGCGTGATTGTCCGCCAACCAGGCCCGTACATCCTCCTGCGCGCGCAGGCGCGGCGCGTAGCCGGCGGCGTTCGCCCTGGCGACAGCGATCATGTCATCGTTGAAATACCACAGCGCCTGCTCCGGCGCCTCGCAGTCCTTGCAGCGACCGGTGGTCAGCCGGAAACGGTCGGTGGAATACAAGCCCAGCCAGCCGGGCGCGAGCGCGTCGCGCACACTGGTGTCGGCGGTGTCGTTGGCATGGGCGGGCATGGCGGCGAGGCAAAGCAGCGCCACCGCCGCCAACGCCGAAGGAAGTGAAGGCTGCGGCATGCTGTTTCTCCGGCAAATAACGGAGTTGCAGTGTAGAACGCAGCCGCTAGCGGCTTGTTACGCCCGGTCAAGCTTTCTAGCCGCGCCGGGCGGAGACGACGATGCCGCCGACGATCAGCGCGAAGGCGGCGGCGTGGTAGCCGTGCGGTGCCTCGCCAAGAAAGGCCGAGGACAGCACGGCGGTGAACAACGGCGTCAGGTTGACGAAGAAGGCACCGACCGATGGCCCCGCTTCGCGCACGCCGGCGCCCCAGCAGCCAAAGGCAACGATGGCCGGGCCGGTCGCCACGTACAGCAGCGCCGCCGCCAGCGTCCAGCCCCATTGCACCGGAACCGCGCCCAGCGCCTGCTCGCCCAGCGCAAACGCGCCTGACCACAACACGCCGAACGCCACCTGCGCCAGCAGGAAGCTGGCCCAGTTGGCGCGGATCGCGGCCGGTTCGGTGACGCGCGTCAGCAGCCAGCTGTAGAACGACCAGGCAATGGTGGCCAAAATCATGAACAGGTCGCCCGGCACCAGCCGCAGCTCCATCACATGCCGCCATTCGCCGCGCGCCAGCACCAGCAGCACGCCGGCGATCGACAGCGCGGCGCCGGCCACCTGGCGCCGGCTGACCGGCACGCCGAAGAACAGCCAGCCGGTCAGCATCATCCACACCGGCATGCCGGATGCCACCAGCGTGACGTTGATCGGCGTCGAGCTTTGCAGCGCCATGTATTGCAGCGCGTTGTACATGCCGATGCCGAGCAGGCCCAGCATGGCGTAGCTTTTCCAGTGTCGCCACAGGCCGGCGTCGCGGCGAAACACCGGGCCGGCCAGCGCCAGCAGGATGAAAAAGGCGATGCCCCAACGCAGGAAGTTCAGCAGCACCGGCGGCAGCAGGTCGTGCACCAGGCGGCCGACGATGGCGTTGCCGGCCCATAGCAGCGGCGGCAAGGTGAGCAGGAAGATGGTTCTGGGCGTGAGGCGAGTTGTCATTTTTGATATTCGTACAACATTATCTTCCAGAGCATACCCGATCCGGCAGGCCATGAGCGATAGAAATAGCTTTGGGGCACCGGGGCGCGGTAAAATACCCGTTGCTGATCCAACCACTTAGATAATATGAAACTCTCTAAACAACATTCGATGTACGAATCCGAGCACACCCTGTTCATCAAGGCGTTGAAGGAAAAGAATCCAGGTATTGAAGCAGGCCAGCAACTGGGCCGCTCCCTGCTGTGGGATCGTCCGCCGGTGTCGCTGGATGAGCAGCAGCGTCAGCTGGAATCGGCTGTGAAGCAGCAGGCTTACGTCTACCAGAACAAGGTCTAATTACCGCGCGCGGGGCGGCAAGGATGTTGCCAGACGATATGGCTGACGTGCAGCCGCCAGTTCCGGACGACGCCGAGGGCGAGGCCGGAGCGGGGATCGTCGCATCCGCCGCCGGCACGGCCCCGGCCGCCAACGACGCCGCGACCGGCGAGGCCGAGGCCGCCGACGCGGCCGGCACGGCGGCTGGCGAGCCGGTTGCCACGCCCGAAGCGCAAGCCGCTGCAACGGCCGAGGCGGCGGCGGTCACCGCCGAAGTCTCCGCCCTTGCCCGCCTGTACGGCGAGCCGCTGCTCAAGCTGCCCACCGACCTGTATATCCCGCCGGACGCGCTGGAAATTTTCCTCGACGCCTTCGAAGGCCCGCTGGACCTGCTGCTGTACCTGATCCGCAAGCAGAACTTCAACATCCTCGACATCCCGATGGCGCAGCTGACGCTGCAGTACCTGAAGTACGTCGACCAGATCCGGCTGTCCAACCTGGAGCTGGCGGCCGAGTACCTGCTGATGGCGGCCATGCTGATCGAAATCAAGTCGCGCATGTTGCTGCCGCAGCGCCAGGCCGATCTGGACGTGGAGGCCGACGACCCGCGCGCCGAACTGGTGCGCCGTCTGCTGGAGTACGAGCAGATCAAGCTGGCAGCGTACGACCTGAACGCCATCCCGCAAGTCGACCGCGACTTCGTCCGCACCCAGATCTTCATCGAGCAAAGCCTGGTGCCGGTGTGGCCGGACGTGGTGGCCAGCGACCTGCAGCAGGCGTGGCTGGATGTGATGAAGCGCGCCAAGCTGACCCAGCATCACAAGATCAGCCGCGAGGAGCTGTCGGTGCGCGAGCACATGACCAGCATCCTGCGCCGCCTGCAATCGACCCGTTTTGTCGAGTTCGCCGACCTGTTTGACGTCGGCGGCGGCGTGCCGGTGGTGGTGGTCAACTTTGTGGCGCTGCTGGAGCTGGCCAAGGAAACCCTGATTGAAATTACCCAGGCCGAACCGTTCGCACCGATTTACGTGCGGCTGGCCTACTCGCCGGCGTGAGCCGGCCCCCAGAATGAGCTTAACACCATGAAAATCATCACCTCGATTGAAGAACTGCGCGACCAACTCAGCGGCCAGCTGCGCACGGCCTTTGTTCCGACCATGGGCAATCTGCACGAAGGCCACCTGTCGCTGATGCGCCTGGCGCGCAAGCATGGCGACCCGGTGGTGGCCTCGATCTTCGTCAACCGCCTGCAGTTCGGCCCCAACGAGGACTTCGACAAGTACCCGCGCACCTTCCAGGCCGACGTCGAGAAGCTGGAAAAGGAAGGCGTGTATGTGCTGTTTGCGCCGACCGAGAAGGATCTGTATCCGGAGCCGCAGGAGTACCGCGTGCAGCCGCCGGACGGCCTGGGCAATACGCTGGAAGGCGAGTTCCGTCCGGGCTTCTTCAACGGCGTGTGCACGGTGGTGACCAAGCTGTTCTCGTGCGTGCAGCCGCGCGTGGCGGTGTTTGGCAAGAAGGATTACCAGCAGCTGATGATCGTGCGCAATATGGCGCGCCAGTTTGCGATGCCGACCGAGATCGTGGCGGCCGAGACCTACCGGGCCGATGATGGCCTGGCGCTGTCGTCGCGCAATATGTATTTGTCCGAGGCCGAGCGCGCCGAGGCACCGGCGCTGTACCAGGCGCTGAACGCGGTGGCCAACGAGGTGCGCGGCGGCCATCTGGATGTGTTCCAGCTGGAGCACCAGGCAATGGACGATCTGGCCAAGCGCGGCTGGAAGCCGGATTACATTTCGATCCGCAAGCGCAACGACCTGCAACCGCCCAACGCCGGCGATCTGGCGCAAGGCACACCGCTGGTGGTGCTGGCCGCCGCCAAGCTGGGCACGACCCGCCTGATCGACAACCTGGAAATCTAAGGCGCGCCGCGCGGCGCGGCGGCCGGCGGCACGCTCGGCGGCGCGGCCGGCAACACGGTCACGCCCTGCGGCGTCAGCTGGATGATCACCGCCGGCGTACTGATCGCCGGCGCCGGGGCCACCGGCGATGGCTGTTGCGACAACAGGTTCACCATCAGTCCCATCATCGCGATGAACATGGCGATCATGGCGAACAGCACGCCGACGATCCATTTGATAATCCCGGCCTTCGCTGCCTCAACTGCACTTTCAATTTTCGTGTCCGTCGACTCAAACTTGGCGCTAATCGCGTCAAAGCGCGCGTGCACGGCTGTAAAGCGCTCAGTCATCGCCACGCGCAAGTCGTCCACGGCGGTGCGGACGTCGCCGACTTTGTTGTCGATGTACTCGCGGTCGGAATTGGCGTTCATGATGCAGCCATCATGCGCCGCGCCATCGGGGGCGTCAACGATGGCGCGTGCGGTGTTTGCGGCAGATCAGGCGGAGACGTTTTGCGCCCAGGCCAGCGCCGACAGGTGCGCCTTGTTGACGTCCAGCGGGCTGAGTTTCAAGGTCGCGGCCAGCGAGGCCACCAGGTCGGAATTCAGCTCGCAGGCCTCGGCCAGCGCCAGGTAGGGGCCGTATTTGCCGCCGCGCGTCAGCAGCGCGGCCACCACGTCTTCCGACAGCTGGATGTTGGCCAGCACTTCCTGCATGGGGATGCCCAGCAGCCGGTCCAGCAGCGAGAACATGCCCGCCACGAACACATTCTCCGCCTCGCTCTTGCCCAGCGCCGATTGCGCCAGCAGCTCGGCCAGGCGGCCGCGTACCACCGCCGTCTCCAGCAGCACCGGCGAGTAGCCGGACGTGCTGGCGGTCGCCAGCAGCAGCGTCAGCCAGCGGTAGAGCGGCTGGTAGCCCAGCAGGGTCAGCGCCTGGCGCAGCGACTGCACTTCCCGCCCGGCGCCAAAGCCGGCCGAGTTGATGAAGCGCAGCAGCTTGTAGGACAGCGTGGCGTCGCGCTTCAGCACCGCCTCCAGTTGGGCGATGTCGGCGTTCTGCCGCACCATCTGCATCAGTTGCATGATGATGGTCTGGGCCGGATTCAGGCCCTTGGTGTCGGTCGACGGCCGCGGCGTCAGGTGCAGCTTGCCGACGAAGGCGTTCAGGCCCAGCGCCGCGCAGGCGTCGAAGTCGGCCCAGTTGCTGACCGGACGGGCAATCATGCCCACCGTCGTTTGCTTCAGCCCGGCATAGGTGCGCGCCTGGGTGGCGACGTCGGCGCCGGAAAAGCGCATTTCCACGTAGGACGCCATGGTCGGCAAACGGCTGCCGATGCGCGCCAGGTCGGCCTCGCGCAGCAGGATGCCAACGCCGCCGGCGCGCAGCCCCTGCACGGCCGCCATGGTGTCCGGATGGGCCAGCTCGGCGGCCTTGATCGACAGCACCGTGCGCTCCGGCGGCAGCGCGTGCAGCGCGTCGGTCGAGAGCATGGCTGGCACTGCCTCCAGGAACAGGATTTTGTCGCGCAGCAGCCAGCCGTCATCCTCGTCCACCACCTGGCCGGCGACGAAGCCGACCAGCGACTCCAGCGCCTCCAGCGGCGAGGCCGCGCCACTGCTGGCCTGCTGCCAGCTCAGCTCATAGCCGACCACGCGCTGCTTGGGGTCGAGCAAGGGTTCACGGACAAGGAAATTGGTACGGTGCATGGTTTTTTACACTACCCCTAAAACGAAAGGGTCTGACCCCGTACGGGGTCAGACCCTGGCCGCAGCGGTGTGCGGGGTGTACGGGTGCCGCTTGCAGCCACTTCTTTACATCAAGCCCCGAGTTTTTCGAAGATCTTGTTGAGTTTTTCGTCCAGCGTAGCGGCGGTGAACGGCTTCACCACATAACCATTGGCACCGGCCTGGGCCGCCGCGATGATGTTTTCCTTCTTGGCTTCCGCGGTCACCATCAGCACCGGCAGCTTGGCCAGCGCGGGGTCGGCACGGATGTTCTGCAACATCGTCAGACCGTCCATGTTCGGCATGTTCCAGTCGGACACGACGAAGTCGAACTGCTCGGCACGCAGCTTGGCCAGCGCCATCACGCCGTCCTCTGCCTCGTCGACATTGGCATAACCCAGTTCTTTTAACAGATTCCGGACGATGCGACGCATCGTCGAAAAATCGTCAACAACTAAAAATTTCATCTTTGGATCAGCCATGAATTGCTCCGTTGATTCTCTACGCGGTTGTTAATAGTGCCTACAATTTGGCATTAAGTTGTAGGATAGCATTTTCGTTGCCTGAAGGCGAACAAAGTCGCAGTAAAACGTCACAGTTGCACAATTAAACACGCAAGGCGCGCATGCCATGTTGTGCCAGGTAGCCGAGCACCATGCCCGGCAGCGCCTGCAGTGCACCGACTTCGTGCGCCGCGCCCACCGCGATCGCCTCGCGCGGCATGCCGAACACCACGCAGCTGGCCTCGTCCTGAGCAAAATTATACGCCCCGGCGTTGCGCATCTCCAGCATGCCGGCCGCGCCGTCCTTGCCCATGCCGGTCAGGATAACACCAACCGCGTTTTTACCGGCGGCTTGCGCGGCGGAACGGAACAGCACATCAACCGAGGGCCGGTGGCGGTTGACCGGCTCGGCCTGGTCGATGCGGGTCATGTAGTTGGCGCCGCTGCGGGTCAGGTACAGGTGCGAGTGGCCGGGCGCGATGTAGGCGTGGCCCGGCAGCACGCGCTCGTTGCCCTGCGCCTCCTGCACCGAGATCTTGCACAGCGAATCCAGGCGCTTGGCGAACGAGCGCGTGAAGCCTTCCGGCATGTGCTGGGTGATCAGGATGCCCGGGCAGTCGGACGGCATCTGCATCAGGAATTCGCGGATGGCCTCGGTGCCGCCGGTGGAGGCGCCGATGATGATCAGCTTTTCCGACGACAGCAGCGGGTTGCGCAGCGCCGACAGCGGCGCCGCGCCGTGGCCCTCGGCGCCCGGCTGCGGCAGGCGGCGCGCCTGCACCCGCGCCTTGGAAGCGGCGCGGATCTTGTCGGTGATCAGGTCGGTGTACTCGCGCATGCCGGCCTGGATCGAGATCTTCGGCTTGGTGACGAAATCGACCGCGCCCAGTTCCAGCGCGCGCATGGTGATTTCCGAGCCGCGCTCGGTCAGCGAGGACACCATCAGCACCGGCATCGGCCGCAGGCGCATCAGTTTCTCCAGGAAGTCGAGGCCGTCCATTTTCGGCATCTCGACGTCCAGCGTCAGCACGTCCGGATTGGTCTGCTTGATCAGTTCGCGCGCGACCAGCGGATCGGGCGCGACGCCGACCACTTCCATGTCAGGTTGGGAATTGATGATCTCGCTCATGACGCTGCGGATCAGTGCGGAGTCGTCGCACACCAGGACTTTGATCTTCATACTCGGCTTTCTTGTTATTTAGAACAGATCGATATCGCCAGCCACCGGCGCCACCTTGAGGCGGCTGGCATACTCGATTTCGCGCTTGACCAGCGTATCGTTATGGCTTTGCATCAGTTTCTTGACCAGCACCTTGCCGGTGCGCGGGAAGAAATACACCTTGCGCGGGTAGATGTCGTTCAAGTCCTCGGCCACCACGCGGATGCGCTCGACTTTTAAAAAATTCAGCACAAAGGCGGCGTTGCGCTCGCCGACGTTGATGGCGGTGAAGCCCTTCAGCACCGCGCCGCCGCCAAACACCTTGGCTTCCAGATTTTCGCGCTTGGCGCCGGCCTTGAGCAGGTCGTTGATCAGGATCTCCATCGCGTAGGTGCCGTAGCGCGCGGAGGCCGACACCGGGCTGCCGTCGCCGCCGCCGTCCGGCAGCATGAAATGGTTCATGCCGCCCAGGCCGGTGGTGCGGTCGCGGATGCAGGCCGACACGCACGAGCCCAGCACCGTCACGATCAACATGTCCTTGTTGGTGTGATAGTACTCGCCAGGCAGGATCTTGGCGGCCTGGCAGTCGAACGTTCTATCGTAATAAACGTTCGTGGCAAATTGTTCGAGGTCCATGTTTTATTCTCATGTGCGTTGCGGTGTTTTGCGGGCCGCAGCGTTGTCGTCCAGTTCGTAGACGGTTTTGCCGCGCAGTTTCAACGACTCCGAGACATACAGGAAATTCTCCGAATGCCCGGCGAACAGCAGCGCATCCGGTTTCATCAGCGGCACGAAGCGCGACAGGATCTTGCGCTGGGTGGCCTTGTCAAAGTAAATCATCACGTTGCGGCAGAAAATGGCGTCGAACTGGCCGCTGATCGGCCAGCTGTCCGCCAGCAGGTTCAACTGCTTGAACGTTATCATATTACGCAATTCATTACGCACGCGCGCCATCCCTTCGCGCTCCCCCTTGCCCTTCAAAAAGAAGCGGCGCTGGCGCTCGGGCGACATCTTGTCCAGCCGGTCCATGGTGTAGACGCCGTTGGCGGCGTGGGCCAGCACGTTGGTGTCGATGTCGGTGGCGACGATCTGGCAGTTCGGCGTCAGCGTGTTGAAGGCCTCGCACACCGTCATGGCGATCGAGTACGGTTCCTCGCCGGTGGAGCTGGCGGAGCACCAGATGGTCAGCGGCTCGCGCTTGCCCTTGATGTGCTCGGCCAGCAGCGGGAAGTGGTGGGCTTCGCGGAAGAACGAGGTCAGGTTGGTGGTCAGCGCGTTGGTAAACGACTCCCATTCCTCGCCCAGGCGGCCGGCTTCCAGTTCGTCCAGGTATTTGGCGAAGGAGTCGATGCCGGTGGCGCGCAGGCGCCGCGCCAGGCGGCTGTAGACCATTTCCTGCTTGCTGTCGGCCAGCGAGATGCCGGCGCGCTTGTAGATCAGCCCGCGAACCCGTTCGAAGTCGCGCGCGTTGAAGTCAAATTCCTTGACCGTGTCTTTGCTGTGCGGCATATGATTCCTTTTTGCGCGTGTTGCCTGATACGCCCGTCACACCGGCGTGCGGCGGTGCGACGGCTTAAAACTCTTCCCACTCGTCGGCGCCCGAGGACGCCGGTGCGGCTTTTTTCGGCGCGACCGGCTTGGCGGCCGGCTTGGAGGCCGGCGGCGGCGCCGGACGCGGCGTGGCAGCGATGGCTGGCGCTGGCGCCGGCTTCGGCGCTGGGGCGGCGGCCACGACAGCGGCGCGCGGCGCCGGCGCCAGCGCGCGGCGCGCGCCGCCGTCATGCGACAGCTTGAAGATGCTGACCGCCTGCGACAGCAGCCCGGCCTGCTCCTGCATGCTTTCCGCCGCCGCCGCCGCTTCCTCCACCAGCGCGGCGTTCTGCTGCGTCATCTCGTCCATCTGCGAAATCGCCTGGTTGACTTCCTCGATGCCGTTGCTCTGCTCCTGGGTGGCGGCGGTGATCTCGCCCATGATGTCGGCCACCTGGCGGATCGACGTCACGATCAGGTCCATGGTCTGGCCAGCCTCGTCCACCAGCTTGCTGCCGGCGTCGACCTTTTCGACCGAATCGGTGATCAGTTCCTTGATCTCCTTGGCGGCGCCGGCCGAGCGCTGGGCCAGGTTGCGCACCTCGGACGCCACCACCGCGAAACCGCGCCCCTGCTCGCCGGCGCGCGCCGCCTCGACAGCCGCGTTCAGCGCCAGGATGTTGGTCTGGAAAGCGATGCCGTCGATGACCGAGATGATGTCGGCGATCTTGCGCGACGACTCGGTGATCGAGCCCATGGTCTGCACCACCTGCGACACCACCGTGCCGCCCTTCTCCGCCACCGACGATGCCGACACCGCCAGCTGGTTGGCCTGGCGCGCGTTGTCGGCGTTCTGCTTGACGGTCGAGGTCAGCTCCTCCATCGACGACGCCGTCTCCTCCAGCGAGCTGGCCTGCGACTCGGTGCGGGCCGACAGGTCGGCGTTGCCCGAGGCGATCTCCTGCGACGCGGTCGAAATCAGCTCGGTGCCGGCGCGCACGTCGCCAACGGTCTTGGCCAGGCTGTCGTTCATGTCCTTGAGCGCCTGCAGCAGTTCGCTGGTTTCGTCGCGGCCCTCGACCTGCACGTGCGAGGTCAGCTCGCCGCTGGCCACCTTCTGCGCCACCGCCACCGCGCCCGAGAGCGGCAGCGTGATCGAGCGCGTGATGACGGCCGCGCACAGCACGCCCAGCGCCACCGCCACGCCGCCCAGCACGAACAGCACCACCATCAGGCTGCGGTCAGCGCTGACCGAGCTGGCCATGACGTCCTCGGCGTTGGCGCGCTGCATCGCCACCAGCTTGTTGATCAGCACCAGCGTCTGCGTGTTCAGCGGGTCGATGCGGCCGGAGATGACCTTGGCGCCGCCCTCGGTGTTGAAGGCCAGGATCTGGCCGATGGCGTCGCGGAAGGCGGCGTCGGTGTCGGCGTCCAGCGCGCTGATCTGCGACAGCACCTGCTTCTCGGCGTCGTTCAGGCCAAGCGCCTTGAGGTCGGCCATGGCCTTGTCGTAGCGGGCGCGCTGGTCCTTGACCTTCTGTTCCTCTTTCTGCATCAGGCTGACGTCCGACTGCAGGCCGATGTTGCGCATGGCGATGCCGGTTTCCAGCATCGCGCTCTTCATCACGTCGGCCTGCAGGTTCTTGGCGGTGGCGGTTTCCAGCCCGTGGGTCAGCTGCTGCTTGTTGCTGTAGTTAAGGTAATTGGTCATCAGCACGATGACCACCAGGATCAGCAGGATGATGCCGAAGCCGATGCGCAGCCGTGCGCCGATGTTGAAGTCGCGTAAATTCATGGTACTCCCCTCTTTCTGTGCTCTGTCGTCGTGGGCGGCGCGTCCTTCTTTTTGGGACACGTCCGGATGCTGCGGAAGCCGGCGCGGGGATGGGGCGCCGGCGGGGCGGGATGCGCGTTAAGCGGCCGCCAGCTGGTCCATCAGGCCCATTTCCGGGCTGGACATCAGCTTGTCGATATTCACCAGGATCAGCATGCGCTCGTCGATGGTGCCAAGGCCGATCATGTAATCGCTGCTGAAGGCGGTGCCCATTTCCGGCGCCGGCTTCACCTGTTCCGGCGTCAGCGTGGTCACGTCCGACACCGAGTCCACCACCATGCCGACGATGCGGCCGCTGATGTTGAGGATGATCACCACGGTGAACTGGTCATACACCGGCTCGCCCAGGTGGAACTTGATGCGCATGTCGACCACCGGGATGATGATGCCGCGCAGGTTGATCACGCCCTTGATGAACTCGGGCGCGTTGGCGATGCGGGTGACCGCCTCGTAGCCGCGGATTTCCTGCACCTTGAGGATGTCGATGCCGTACTCTTCCGAGCCAAGCTTGAAGGCCAGGTACTCGTGGCCGGCGATCTCGTTGGCGTGTGCGGTGGTGGATTGGATCTCTGCCATGATGGCCCCCTATGAAGAAAAAATCGATTCGTCGGCCAGCTGGCGCGACGAGCGTATCAGCGCGGCCACGTCCAGGATCAGCGAAACGCCGCCGTCGCCCAGGATGGTCGCGCCGGAAATGCCGGCTACCTTGCGGTAATTGGATTCGAGGTTCTTGACCACCACCTGCTGCTGGCCGACCAGGTCGTCGACGAACAGGCCGGCCTTGCGGCCGTCGGTCTCGACGATGATGACGATGCCCTGGCAGGGGTCGGTGAAGCGCGGCGCGATGTCGAACATCTGGTACAGCGGCACCAGCGGCAGGTACTCGCCGCGCACCTTGATGACGCGGCCCTTGCCGCTGATTTCCTTGACGTCCTCGGGCGCCGGCTGCAGCGACTCGATCACAAAGCCCAGCGGCAAGATGTAGATCTCGTCGCCGACGCGGATCGACATGCCATCCAGGATCGCCAAGGTCAGCGGCAGCGAGATCGAGATGGTGGTGCCAAAACCCTTGGCCGAGCGGATGTCGACCACGCCGCCCATGGCGGCGATATTGCGCTTGACCACGTCCATGCCGACGCCGCGGCCGGAGACGTCGGTCACCACCTCGGCGGTCGAGAAGCCGGGCGCGAAGATCAGCTGCCAGACCTCGGCGTCGCTCATGCTGTCGCTGACGGCCAGGCCGTTCTGCTGCGCCTTGGCGAGGATCTTCTCGCGGTTGAGGCCGCCGCCATCGTCGGACACCTCGATGATGATGTTGCCGCCCTGGTGCGAGGCCGACAGGAACAGCCGGCCGGCGTCGCTCTTGCCGGCGGCGCGGCGCACCTCGGGCATCTCGATGCCGTGGTCGATCGAGTTGCGCACCAGGTGGGTCAGCGGGTCGACGATGCGCTCGATCAGGCCCTTGTCCAGCTCGGTGGCGGCGCCGTTGGTGATGAAGTCGACCTTCTTGCCCAGCTTGTGCGCCAGGTCGCGCACCATGCGCGGGAAGCGCGAGAACACGAAGTCCATCGGCATCATGCGGATCGACATCACCGCTTCCTGCAGGTCGCGGGTGTTGCGGGTCAGCTGGCTGACGCTGTTGAGCAGGCGCTGGTGCACCATCGGGTCGAGCGTGTCGACGCGCTGCTCGATCATCGCCTGCGTGATGACCAGCTCGCCCACCAGGTTGATCAGCTGGTCGACCTTCTCGATCGACACCCGGATCGACGACGATTCGGCGCCGGCGTGCGCGGGCGCCTTTTCCTTTTCTTTTTCCTCTTTCTTGACGACCTTCTTCTCTTCCTCCGGCGGCGGCGTCTCGATGACGATGCCGGCGGCGGCGCGGATCTGTTCGACCGGCTGGAAGAAGCCGTAGCCCTGGGCGTCCTCGGCCGCGGCGGTGGCGTTGGCGCGGATCTCGTCCAGCGGCTGGAAGAAGCCGTAGCCGTCGCCGCTGGCGGCGGCCGGTTTCAGGTCGGTGGTGTCGAAGAAGCCGTAGCCGAGGTCGGCCTCGACCTGGTCGCGCGCGGCCTTTTCCTTGTGCGCCTGCGCGTCGTCCAGCGCCGGCAGCTCGGTCACCTGCATCTCGTCCGGGTTCAGCACGAACGAGCAGATGGCGATGATGTCGTCCAGGCTTTCGTGGGTGGTGACCACCATGGCGTTGCGGTCCTTGTCCAGCGGCGTGATGGACACGTGGCCCATCAGGCCCAGCTCCTCGCCCAGCGCCTGCACCTCGCGGTGCGGCATGGCCGGCAGCTCCAGCCGGTAACGGCGGCCGCCGCTGTGGTCGACCACCTTGGTCTCGACGGCGTTGTAGGCCGGCGCCACCGGCGCCAGCGCCACCACCGGCACGTCCTGCGCCAGCGATTGCAGCATCATGCGCACGTCGCCGACCGCGTCCTGGTCGACCGCGCTGCCGAGGCGGTGGCCGTCCAGCTGCATCTTGAGGATGTCCTTGGCGGCCAGGAAGGCGTCCACGTGCTCGGCGGTCAGCGCCATCTCGCCCTTGCGGATGCGGTCCAGCAGGGTTTCCAGCACGTGCGTGATCTCGCTCATGTCGGTCACGCCGAACGTCGAGGCGCCGCCCTTGACCGAATGGGCGGTGCGGAAGATCGCGTTCAGATCCTCGGCGTCGGGCGCGTCCACATCGACGGCCAGCAGCAGCCGCTCCATTTCAGCCAGCAGTTCCTCGGCCTCATCGAAAAAGACCTGATAAAACTGGCTTATATCGATGGTCATGGTGATACTCCGTTACGTTCGCTACGCATCATGACCGCCTTCTCAGCCGATGACTTTCTTGACTACCTCGATCAGCCGCTGTGGATCGAAGGGCTTGACCAGCCAGCCGTTGGCGCCGGCGGCGCGGCCCTTGGCTTTCATCTCGTCGGACGATTCGGTGGTCAGCATCAGGATCGGGGTCTTGGCGTAGCTGGGCAGCTCGCGCAGCAGCTTGATCAGCTGCAGGCCATCCATGCGCGGCATGTTCTGGTCGGTCAGCACCAGGTCGACGTTCTGCAGCTTGGCCTTGTCCAGGCCGTCCTGGCCGTCCACCGCTTCGACTACCTGGTAGCCGGCAGCCTTCAGGCTGAAGGCCACCATCTGGCGCAGGGAGCTGGAATCATCAACTGCAAGTATAGTCTTGGCCATCTTGTTCTCTCTTGTAAATCACGTTTGTTGGGTGGTTAAAACAGCTCGATGTCGCCGCTTTCCAGGTGTTGCTGGCTGACTGCCTTGCGCAGCACGCTGCGCAGCTCCAGGCTCTGGATCGCCAGCGCCATGCTGACCTTGCCGAGCAGCTCGACGATCTGTTCGTTGTCGCTCTCGGGCAGCATCTCGGCGCCATGCGCGCCCAGCGTGCCGAGGAACTCGCGCAGGCCGGTCACGCGCTTCAGCGTGCGGTCCAGCAGCTGGCTGGTCATGTCCTGGAACTGCAGGCTGGTGATGGCGGCGTTGACATAGCCGCCCACCTGGCCCTGCAACGCCTCCAGCTGGGCGCGCTGCTCGGGGGTGGCGGTGCCGCCATCCAGCAGCAGCTGGATGGTGGCCTGCTCCGCCTCCACCGTCTGGTGGATGGCCATGAAGTTGTAGGACAGCTTTTCGATCGCCTCCTCCAGCAGCAGGCCGGTCTGGATCAGGTCGGTCTCGACTTCGGTCAGGTGCCGGCGACCGTGGTCAGACACGCCGGACAGCAGGCGCTTGACGTGGGAACCCAGAATTTTTTTTCTCGTCATAACAGTCTCGTTCTTACTTCTGCTAGCTTATTTGCGGACCGGCGGCCCGGCCGGCGCGGCGGCGGCCGGGCTGGCGCCCAGCGCCGCGCCGACCTCGGCCGCGTCCTCGGCGTCGCCGACCTCGACCTTGCGGCCGTCGCGCAGCACATTGTCCTCGGCGCGCTTGTTCATCACCACGATGCTGATGCGGCGGTTGATCGGATTGAACGGGTCGGCCTTGTCGAGGTTGATGGCCGAGGCCAGCCCGACCACCCGCAACACCTTGGCATCCTGCATGCCGCCGACGATCAGCTCGCGGCGCGAGGCGTTGGCGCGGTCGGCCGACAGTTCCCAGTTGCTGTAGCCGGCGTCGCTCATGTACGGCGTCGAGTCGGTGTGGCCGGACAGCGTGATGCGGTTGGGCACGTCGTTCAGCACGAAACCGATCTCGTGCAGGATGTCCTTGGTGTACGGCTGCAGCTCGGCCTTGGCCAGCGCGAACATCGGCCGGTTCTTCTCGTCGACGATCTGGATCCGCAGGCCCTCGCTGGTGATGTCCAGCAGCAGCTGTTCCTTGTATTTCTTCAGCAGCGGGTTGGCGTCGATCTTGTTCTCGATGCGCGCCTTGAGCGCCTGCAGGCGCTGGTTTTCCTCGGCCTCCAGCGCCGCCTTGGCGGCGGTCAGGTTATACGTCTTCTTGACTTGCGGATCGTCGCTGGCCTTGACCTGGCCGTCGGTGCGGGTCAGGTCCTTGCCGCCGCCCTTGATCAGGGACGAGCTGTCGCCGCTGCCCGAGCCGCCCGACATGGCCACCTTGAGCGGTGTCTTGAAGTACTCGGAAATGCCGTTGAGATCGCCCTTGGTGGTCGAGCCCAGCAGCCACATCAGCAGGAAGAACGCCATCATCGCCGTCACGAAGTCGGCATAGGCGATCTTCCAGGCGCCGCCATGGTGGCCGCCGCCGCCCTTCTTGATGCGTTTGACGATAATCGGCCGCAAGCCCTCTTCAGCCATGATTCATCCTTAAGCGGTTAACAAAGTGCGGCATGGCTTACTTCGACTTGGATTTCTTGATGTGGTCTTCGAGCTCGTTGAAGGTCGGGCGCTCGGTCGAGTACAGCACCTTGCGGCCGAACTCCACCGCCAGCGCCGGCGCGTAGCCGTTCAGGCTGGCCAGCAGCGTGACCTTGACGCACTGGTACATCTTGGTCGATTCCTCCAGCTTCTGCTCCAGCAGGCTGGACAGTGGACCGACGAAGCCGTAGGCCAGCAGAATACCGAGGAAGGTGCCGACCAGCGCGTGGGCGATCAAAATGCCCAGCTCGGCCGGCGGCAGGCCGACCGACTCCATCGTGTGCACCACGCCCATCACCGCCGCCACGATACCGAAGGCCGGCATGCCGTCGCCCAGCTTGGCGATGGCGTGGGCCGGCGCGGCACCCTCGTGGTGGTGGGTCTCGATCTCGATGTCCATCAGGTTCTCGATCTGGAACGCGTCCATGTTGCCGGACACCATCAGGCGCAGGTAGTCGGTCATGAACTCGACGATGTGGTGGTCTTCCAGCACGGTCGGGTACTTGCTGAACAGCGGGCTCTGCTCCGGGCTGTCGATATCGCCTTCGATCGACATCAGGCCTTCCTTGCGCACCTTGGACAGCACGTCGAACAGCAGCGACATCAGCTCCATGTACAGGTCCTTGGTGTAGCGCGAGCCCTTGAACAGCGTCGGCAGCGCGCCCAGCGTGGCCTTGAGCGTCTTGCCATTGTTGCCAACCAGGAAAGCGCCAAGCGCGCCGCCGCCGATCATGACCAGCTCCAGCGGCTGGATCAGCACGGCCATGTGCCCGCCGCTGGCGGCGTAACCGCCGAACACGCCGACGATGACCACTACATATCCAATGATGACTAACAAGTGTCCTGACTCCCCAGAGCGAAAACCGGCCACATTGTGAAAAAAGGGGCCGGTTTTTCAAGAATTTACATATAGAACTACAATAGCCTGACTAGGGGGGCACGGGCAAGTGAATAACGTCAAATGATGCTTAAAAGTACCATATATAGAGGGGAACTCCTCCCTCTGTGGCATCAATGATGCTATCCGGTGATCTTTCCTTGACGATAAATTCATAGCTCACAAGCATCGATCCAGGACACATTTCAGCCACCGCCTTGCGCCACAATCCGGACATGGCGGCCGGCGACAGATAGGCGAACACCAGGTCGAACTGGCTGAAATCCAGGCGCTCGTAGTCGCCCCGCACGAAGCGCGCGCGGCTGCCGGCCAGCCGCGCGCGCAGCCAGCTCACCAGCCACGGCAGCGGCGCCAGCTCGATGCCGCAGATGTCGGCGTCGGGCCGCACCCGCGCCAGGTACAGGCTCAGGCCGCCGAGGCCGCTGCCGATGTCGATCGCGCGCGGCGCCTGGCCGTCCCGCCCCTGGCGCGGCAGCAACTGGCGCACCGCATCCCACACGGCCGGCCCCGACGGGTAATACGGCACCTGGGTGCGGAAGGTCGACCAGTACCAGCCCAGCAGCAGCAGGAAGACCGCGCCGGCCAGCCACGACGGCAGATGCAGCGCCAGCGCGGTCAGCACCGCCAGCGGAAACAGCAACTGGATGGCGCGCCACCAGGGCGCCAGCGCCAGCTTCCAGGTCAGCGCGGCCGCCAGCAGCCCCTGCAGCACGGCCACGGTCAGATAGTCGACGGGGAAACGAAAACTGGCCATCACATAAATGATGGCCAGCGTCAGCGGCAGTGCGCCGCATTGGATCAGCATGGCCCGCACGGCGGGCGCGCGGGCAAGGCGTTGCAGGGAAGATAAGGTCACGGGCGTATTATGCCCGGGATTCAGGCCGCCAGGGCCTCTTCGCGGATTTTCTTGGTCTTGCCGGCGCGCGAAGGCATGTGGCACAGGCCGCAGACATAGCTGCCGTGCAGGTCCATGGCGTTGACCACGAACTTACCCTGGCACTTGGTGCACGGGGCGGTGTCCAGCATCTTGCTGCTGAAGAAGCGCACCAGCGTCCAGGCGCGGGTCAGCGACAGCAGCGGCTCCTCGCCCGGCTCCGGCGGCATTTGTTCAAGGTACAGCTTGTAGGCCTTCATGACCGCCTCGATGCCGGTGGCGCCGGCGTGGGTGACCAGGAAGTTGTGGATGTTGATGAACAGCGAGGAATGGATATTCGGCTGCCAGGTCAGGAACCAGTCGGTCGAGAACGGCAGCATGCCCTTCGGCGGCGACACGCCCTTCAGCTCCTTGTACAGCTTGAGCAGGCGCTCGCGCGACAGCGACACTTCCGACTCCAGCAACTGCAGGCGCGCGCCCAACTGAATCAGTTCAATCGCCAGTTGGATTTCCTGGGCTTCCGACACAACACTCTTCTTGGTGGCCATGATGGGGGCTCCGAACGCTGACAGCGATTAAACGATTTCTTCGACCGGCTGGCCGGCCATCAGGATGGCGGCGTGCGACTGGGCCAGCACGCGGTCCTTGTTGTAGTTGGTCAGCATCGACAGGATGGCGCTGTCGTCGAAGCGGAAACGGGCCAGCATCATGTTGCCGCCAGCCAGCTTGAGGATTTGGGCGTTGCTCATGCCTTCGATCAGGTCGGCGATTTCAGCGGCAATGCCGAGACGGAAGATTGCGGTGGCTTTATCGGAGCGGATCATCTGCTGGGCCAGCATCAGGTAGCTCAGGTTGGCGTCGCGGATTTCAGCCATCATGTCGTTTGCAGTCATTTTCCCACTCCTTGCGTTTTCTCTCTGTCGGAACACGTTTGCGTTTCCGTTGAGATACATTCTGCTTGAGCAACAAAAACACGAGAAGAGGTGACTCTCCGTATTTTTCGTCGGGAAATAGCGGGCGCGACCTGTCGGTGTTTGTCTTACAAACACTCGCAGATCAGCATCTACGCCCTTGCGGCGTAGGTTTCTTGCGGGATACAAGTTTCAAAAACATCCCTTTTTAAATCGAAAAATAAAGCGACAACGCGACTCTTTTTTGCGACATCTAACCCGGTAACGGCAGCCTGTTGGAGAACTTTAGGGTTCTTGAGAAAAATTTTTAAAAATTTTTCGGTTGCCTGCCCGGGCGTTCGATACACGCAGTGCTGCGTATCTAAGAACGGTAACGGCGGGGGTTTGAGGAACTTTAGGGTTTTTTTGAAAAAAATCGAAAAAAAATTTTAAAACCCCGTGAGAACGAGCATTCATGCGGCTTTGGCCGGTCTGGGGTCTGACCCCGCAGGGGGTCAGACCCCGCTTTTTCGGGTTAAACTGCAACTTTATGTTCAAGCTATTACCCCTATGACAACTCGCAATCGCTGCGTCGAACTGGACGCGGCAGATCCGCTGGCCCCGCTACGCGCCCAGTTCGACCTGCCACCCGGCGTTATTTATCTGGATGGCAACTCCCTCGGCGCCCGCCCCATGGCCGCCCTCGCCCGCGCCCAGCAGGTCGTCGCCCAGGAATGGGGCCACGACCTGATCCGCAGCTGGAACACCGCCGGCTGGTTCGACCTGCCCAAGCGCCTCGGCGACCGCCTGGCGCCGCTGATCGGCGGCCTGGACGGCGAAGTGGTGGTCACCGACACCACCTCGGTCAACCTGTTCAAGGCGCTGGCCGCCGCGCTGCAGATGCAGGCCGCCGACAGCGCCCGCCGCGTCATCGTCACCGAACGCGCCAACTTCCCGACCGACATTTACATGGCTGAAGGCCTGACCCGCTGGCTCGATCGCGGCTACAGCATCAAGCTCATCGACAGCCCGGATGAACTGTCGGCCGCCATCGGCGCCGACACCGCCGTCGTCATGCTCACCCACGTCAACTACCGCACCGGTTATCAATACGACATGGCCGCCAGCAGCGCCCTCGCCCACGCGGCTGGCGCATTGATCATCTGGGACCTGGCCCACTCGGCCGGCGCGGTGCCGGTCGACCTGCACGCCGATGGCGCCGACCTGGCCGTGGGTTGCACCTATAAATACCTGAACGGCGGCCCCGGCGCGCCGGCCTTCATCTGGGTGCCGAAGAAGCACCAGGCCGCGTTCCAGCAGCCGCTGTCCGGCTGGTGGGGCCACGCCGCGCCGTTCGCCATGGCGCCGCATTTCGCCCCGACCGACGGCATCGGCCGCGCGCTGTGCGGCACCCAGCCGGTGGTATCGCTGGCGATGGTTGAATGCGGCCTGGACGTACACCACCAGACCACCATGGCCGCCATCCGCGCCAAGTCGCTGGCGCTGACCGACCTGTTCATCGAACTGGTGGAAGCGCGTTGCGGCCACCACCCGCTGGAACTGGTGACGCCGCGCGAGCACGCGCGTCGCGGCAGCCAGGTCAGCTTCACCCATCCGCACGGTTACGCGGTGATGGCGGCGCTGATCGCGCGCGGCGTCATCGGCGACTACCGCGAGCCCGCCATCATGCGCTTCGGCTTCACGCCGCTATACACCAGCTACGCCGACGTGTGGGACGCGGTCGAGATCCTGCGCGACATCCTCGACCGCAAGGATTACAACGTCGACGCCAAGCGCGACGCCGTCACCTGACATAACGAGATCAACAACATGAGTGAACAGAAACCAGCCAGCGGCTGCCCGCTGCACGCGGCGGCGCCAGCCGGCGAGGCCGGCGCCGCGTGGCACGGCGCGCAGATGGACTTCAGCAACAAGATGAGCTACGGCGACTACCTGGGCCTGGAAAAGATCCTGCACGCCCAGCACCCGCTGTCGCCCAACCACAACGAGATGCTGTTCATCGTCCAGCACCAGACCAGCGAGCTGTGGATGAAGCTGATGCTGCACGAGATGCGCGCCGTGCGCGAACACCTGCGCGCCGACGACCTGCCGCCGGCCTTCAAGATGCTGGCGCGCGTGGCGCGCATCATGGACCAGCTGGTGCACGCCTGGGACGTGCTGGCGACGATGACGCCGCCCGAATACACGGCCATCCGCCCTTACCTCGGTGCCTCGTCCGGCTTCCAGTCCTACCAGTACCGCGAGATCGAATTCATCCTCGGCAACAAGAACGCGGCGCTGCTCAACGTCCACGCCGGCACGCCGGAATTCCCGCTGCTGGAGGAATCGCTGCGCACGCCGTCGCTGTACGACGAGGCGGTGCGCCTGCTGGCGCGCCACGGCCTGCCGATCTCCGCCGAGCGGCTGAATGCCGATCCGACCCAGCCGACCGTGGCCGACGACTCGGTGCAACAGGCGTGGCTGCAGGTGTACGGCGACACCACGCGCTACTGGGCGCTGTACGAGCTGGCCGAAAAGCTGGTCGACATGGAGACGGCGTTCCGCTTCTGGCGCTTCCGCCACGTCACCACGGTCGAACGCATCATCGGCTTCAAGACCGGCACCGGCGGCACGGCCGGCGTCAGCTACCTGCGCAAGATGCTGGACGTGGTGCTGTTCCCCGAACTGTTCGCGCTGCGCACCGAACTCTGACGGGAACTCGCGCGCGGGTGAGCGCTCTAAGATAGACCTAGCTTTCAGGAGGGATATCATGAAACGACACATCCGCGCCCTGCTCGGCGCAGCGGCCCTGCTGTGCGCCGCCACGGCGGCCGGCACCGCCAGCGCCACAGGCTACACCAGCATCCTCACCGGCCAGCAGGCCGGCAACAGTTCGCCGGCCATCGGCGTCGCCGTGGTGGAATTCGACGCCGCCAGCCACGTATTGCAGATCGGCGCCGCCTTCAGCGCGCTGCAAGGCCAGAGCAGCGGCGCCAACATCTCCTGGACCGGCGCCGGCGACACGCTGGCCGCGCTGCCCGGCTTTCCGCTCGGGGTCGGCACCGGCGCCTACAACCACAGTTTCAACACCAGCCTTGACGGCACCTGGGACGCCGCCTTCCTGAGCGCCAACGGCGGCAACGCGGCCGGCGCAGAAGCCGCCTTCCTGGCCGGCCTGCGCAGCGGCGCCGCCTGGATCAACCTCGCCAGCACGCGCTATGGCGGCGGCGAAATCCGCGGCACGCTCAACGCCGTCGCGGCGGTGCCCGAGCCGGCCACGTTCGCCATGCTCGGCCTCGGCGCGCCAGCCGTGCTGCTGCTGGCGCGGCGCCGCCGCAAGGGCTAGCGCTATTTCACGCTGGCGCCCACCAGCGGCAGCTCGATAAAGCTGTCGTGATAAATCCGCTGCGTGGCCTTCTTGTAGTCGCCAGGCTTGGCCTGGAAGATATTCGGCACGAAGGTCTGCGGATTGCGGTCGTACAGCGGGAACCAGCTGGACTGGATCTGCACCATGATGCGGTGCCCCGGCAGGAACACGTGGTTGGCGGTCGGCAGCGCAAAGCGATACGGCAGCGGCGTGTTGGCCGCCAGCGGCTTTGCCGTGGCCGCGCTCTCGCGATAGCGGCCACGGAAGATGTCGGCCGACACCATCAGCTGATAGCCGCCCAACTCCGGCTGCGAGGCCACCTGGTCCGGGTAGACGTCGATCACCTTGACCACCCAGTCCGCGTCCGTGCCGCTGGTGGAGGCCAGCAGGTGCGCCACCGGCTCGCCGCTGATCTTCACCGGCGCCGTCAGCACGCCGGTGGTATAGGTCAGCACATCGGTGCGGCCGGATGCCTCGCGCTGATCGTCCACCAGCCAGCGCGGCCAGGTCTGGCCCTTGGCCTCGTCATAGCCATAGGGTGGAATCGGCCGCTGGCGGTACGGCACCGGCTTGGCCGGATCGGAGACGTACTCGTCGTAACCATTGCGCTGCGCCGGCCTGCTCAACTGCACCGGCGCCGTGTTGGTCAGCGTCGCCTTGCCATCCGCCGCCAGCTGCAAGGTGGCCGGCGCGATGAAGCAGCCGCTGACGCAGCCGGCTGGCCAGGTGTCCAGCGCGCGCCACTTGTTGGTGCCGGTCTCGAACGCCGTCACCGGCGCGATCTTCGCCGCCAATGCCTGCGGCGACGGCTCGTCCTTCAGATAGCGCTCCAGGAAAGGCATCAGCACCTCCTCGCGGAAATGCAGCGCCGTGTCGCTGTTGAAGCGGATCGGCCCTAGCTTGCTGCCATCGCCATCCTGGCCGCCATGATTCCACGGCCCCATCGCCAGGAACACCTTGTTGTCCTTGTCGTTCGGCTTGATCGCCCTGTAGACCGCGATGGCGCCGTAGATATCCTCCGCGTCGTACAGGCTGTGCACCAGCAGCGTCGGCACCGTCACCGGCTGCTTCGCCAGGATTTTATCGACGGCCTGGCTCTGCCAGAACTCGTCATAGGAAGGATGGGCCACGATCTTGCGCCAGAAGCCGCTCTGCTCCACGCCGCGCTGGCGCGCCAGTTCGCCGGCCGAACCGGCACGCAGGAAGGTATCGTAATCGTCGTAATGGCTGGTGAACCAGCGCGCCTCATTGCGGCGCGTGACCACCTGCTCCAGGATGTAAGACATATTAATCTGCCGGAAGGCGCCGTGGTGGAACCAGTCGTCGCCGCGCCAGCCGTCGACCATCGGATTCATCGGCACCGCCACCTTCAGCGCCGGATGCGGATGGACCAGCGCGATCAGCGGCAGGAAGCCGTCATACGAACTGCCGATGATGCCCACCTTGCCGTTCGACTCCGGCACATTCTTGCTGAGCCAGTCGATGGTGTCCCAGGCATCGGTGGAATGGTCGACCGGGGTTGGATTGAACGGCGAGCCGGCCATGGGACGGTTCATCACATAATCGCCCTCGGAGCCGTACTTGCCGCGTACATCCTGCACCACGCGGATATAGCCGCCCTTGACGATGACATCCGGCTGATTGTCATACCCCTGCAGCACCGACTCCATCTGCGAATTCTCCGCATGCGCGGTCATCTCGGCCGCGTTGTACGGCGTGCGGGTCAACAGCATCGGCGCGTTGCGCGCCTTGCGCGGGATCAGCAGAACGGTATTGAGTTTGACGCCATCGCGCATCGGTATCATCACCGTGCGGCGGACATAATCGAAGCTATCGACCGGCGCCTTGAACTCCTCCGGCGTTTCGCTCGGCAGTGCGGGATAGCGCGGCGCCTGCTGCGCCAGGCTGGTCTGGATAGAAAAAACGCCGGCTACCAGCGCCAGCGTCAATGCGGTTTTCTTCATGTTCACTCCGGGGTCAGGTCCTCCAATTCTACACGGCCTCGGCACTGCGGCGCGCGTAGCGCAGAGCTCGTGTAGAAATGGAGGACCTGACCCCGGAGGGGGGGTTACTTCGCCAGCAGCAGTTCGTTCAGGCGCTTGACGAAGGTGGCCGGGTCGCTCAGCGAGCCGCCTTCGGCCAGCAGGGCCTGGTCGAACAGCAGGTTGGACCAGTCGCTGAACGAGCTGGCCACGTCTTCGTTCTTCAGGCGCTGCACCAGCGGGTGGTCCGGGTTGATTTCCAGGATGGGCTTGGACTCCGGCGCGTTCTGGCCAGCGGCCTTCAGCATGCGCAGCAGGTTGCCCGACAGCTCGTTCTCGTCCGCCACCAGGCAGGCCGGCGAATCGGTCAGGCGGAAGGTCACGCGCACGTCCTTGGCTTTGTCAGCCAGCACGCCCTTCATCTTCTCGACCAGGTCCTTGTACGAGGTTTCGGTTTCCTCGTGCTCCTTTTTCTCGGCTTCGTCTTCCAGCGCGCCCAGATCCAGGCCGCCCTTGGCCACCGACACCAGCTCCTTGCCTTCGAACTCGGTCAGGAACGACAGCATCCACTCGTCCACCCGGTCGGTCAGCAGCAGCACTTCCACGCCTTTCTTGCGGAAGATTTCCAGGTGCGGGCTGTTTTTCGCGGCCACGTAATTATCGGCGGTGACGTAGTAGATCTTGTCCTGGCCTTCCTTGGCGCGCGACAGGTACTGTTCCAGCGAGACGTTCTGCGCGTCGTTGTCGTTGGCGGTCGAGGCGAAGCGCAGCAGCTTGGCCAGACGGTCCTTGTTGGCCGCGTCTTCGCCGATGCCCTCTTTCAGCACCTGGCCGAATTCGGTCCAGAAGGTCTGGTACTTGTCTTTCTTTTCCTGCTCGTCGGCGTTGGCCAGTTCTTCCAGCATGCCGATCACGCGCTTGGTCGAGCCGTCGCGGATCACCTTGACGTCGCGCGACTCCTGCAGGATTTCGCGCGAGACGTTCAGCGGCAGGTCGGCCGAGTCGATCACGCCTTTGACGAAGCGCAGGTAGGTCGGCATCAGTTGCTCGGCGTCGTCCATGATGAACACGCGCTTGACGTACAGCTTGATGCCGCCGCGCTTGTTGCGGTCCCACAGGTCGAACGGCGCCTTGGCCGGGATGTACAGCAGCTGGGTGTATTCGCTGCGGCCTTCCACGCGGTTGTGGGTGTGGGTCAGCGGCGCCTGGAAGTCGTGCGAGACGTGCTTGTAGAACTCGTCGTACTGTTCCGGCGTGATGTCCGACTTGTTGCGGGCCCACAGCGCGCTGGCCTGGTTGACGGTTTCCCATTCGTCCTTGACGACGGTTTCTTTCTTCTCTTCGTCCCACTCTTCTTTCTGCATCACGATCGGCAGCGAGATGTGGTCGGAGTACTTGCGGATGATGGACTTGATCTTCCACGACGACAGCAGCTCGTCCTCGCCTTCGCGCAGGTGCAGGATGATGTCGGTGCCGCGGCCGACCTTGTCGATCTGCTCGACCGAGTAGTCGCCCTGGCCTTCCGACTCCCAGCGCACGCCGTCCGCGGCGTCGGCGCCGGCGCGGCGGGTTTCGACGGTGATCTTGTCGGCGACGATGAAGCCCGAGTAGAAGCCGACGCCGAACTGGCCAATCAGGGCCGCGTCCTGCTGCTGGTCGCCCGACAGCTTGCCGAAGAATTCCTTGGTGCCCGACTTGGCGATGGTGCCCAGGTGCGAGATGGCCTCGTCGCGGCTCATGCCGATGCCGTTGTCGGAAATGGTGATGGTGCGCGCGGCCTTGTCGAAGCTGACCTTGATTTTCAGTTCGTGGTCGTTGCCGTACAGGGCGTCGTTGTTGATCGCTTCAAAACGCAGCTTGTCCGACGCGTCGGAGGCGTTGGAGATCAGTTCGCGCAGGAAGATCTCTTTGTTCGAGTACAGGGAGTGAATCATCAGCTGCAGCAGCTGTTTCACTTCGGCCTGGAATCCAAGGGTTTGTTTTTGAGTATCAGCCATTTTTGAATAGTCTTTTGGTTAAGATTTCCGGAAAGTGGGGATTATAAGAGGCTTTTCAAGACCCACCCAGTTCTCTTTCAAGGAAACGCCAGATGGCCGGCTCCTGCATGGCCGCGACGTTGAGCCGCATGCGGGTCGACGGCAGCTGCTTGGGCGAGAACAGGCTGCCCGGCGCCAGCAGCAGGTTGTGCGCCATGGCGCGTTCGGTCAGCACGTTGGTGTCGCAGCCGGCGTCGGCCCAGACGAACATGCCGGCCGGCGGCGAACCGTCCACCTTCAGGCCGATGCGTTCCATTTGCCGCAGCGTCTTGGCGCGCAGGCCGTCCAGCCGGGCGCGCAGGCGGTCGGCGTGCTTGCGGTAGGTGCCTTCGGACAGCACCTTGTACACCACCCGCTCGCCGATATCGCTGGTGGTCAGCGTCGACAGCATCTTGCGGTCGGCCAGGCGCTCGGCGCGTTCCGGCGAGGTGGCGATGAAGCCGACCCGCAGGTTGGCGGCCATGGTCTTGGAGAAGCCGCTCAGGTAGATCACCCGCTGTAACTGGTCCAGCGCCGACAGCCGCGTGGCCGGCTGCACCGCGCTGCCGGGATGGAGGTCGCAGTAGATGTCGTCTTCGACGATGAGGAAGTCATGTTCCTCGGACAGCCGCAGCACCTGGAAGGCCTTGGCCGCCGACAGCGAGGTGGAACTGGGGTTGTGCAGCACCGAGTTGATGATGTACAGCTTGGGCTTGTGCAGCGCCGCCAGTTCGGCCAGGCGGGCGATGTCGGGGCCGTCGGCCAGGCGCGGGATGCCGACCACCTTGGCGCCCAGCGCGGCGAAGGAGCCGAACATCAGGAACCAGGCCGGGTCGTCGACGAAGATGGTGTCGCCGGGCCGGGTGAATTCGCGCGCCACCAGGTCGAGCGCCTGCGTGACGCCGGCGGTGGTGACGATCTGCTCGGGGGCGGCGGCGATCTCCAGCTCGGCGAGTTTGTGCTGCAGTTGCTGGCGCAGCGGCAGGAAGCCTTGCGGCACGCCGTAGCTTAATAACAGCGTGGGATTCTGGCGGCTGACGGCGCGCAGCGCGTTGGCGACCGCCGGGCCATCCAGCCACTCGGGCGGCAGCACGCCGGAGCCGGGCATCTGCTGGTGCGGCATCTGGCGGAACATGTTCCGCACCAGCCAGACCACGTCGATCGGCTTGGACTCGAAGCCGGCTAGCGCCGCGCGCGCGCCGCCGGTGCCGCCAAGGCCGCCCGCCATGCCTGCCGCGCCATGCAGGCCATGCACGCCAAACGCGCCGCCGGCCGCCGGATCGGCCGCGTTGAGCGCCATGGCCGGCCGTTCGCGCACGAAGAAACCGGCGCCGCGCCGCGATTCCAGATAGCCGGTGGCGACCAGCTTGTCGTAGGCCGCCACCACGGTGAAGGCCGACACGCCATGCGAGGCCGCGAACGCGCGAATCGACGGCATGCGCGCGCCGCCGCGCAGCAGCCGGTCGTCGATGCGCGCCGCCACCGAGCGCACGATCTGGTCGATCAGCGTCTCGCCCGATTCGCGCAGCAGCAAGCCGAACATCGGTCCCGCGCCGCCGGCGCCGCCGGCCTCGGCCGCCGGCGTGCGGCCCGGCACCCGGGCGCGCCCTCGCTCGACGGTCTGCTTCGCGGCCAGCGGCACCGACGCTACCGCAGGCCCCGGTGCCGGCGCGGCGATGGCGCGCGCTTCGCGGGCCTGTGCGGCGGCCAGCGCTTCGTTGACTGCTTCCGCCGCAGCCGCCGCAGCGGCACCCAACAGCGAAGTGCGTGGTCGTGTATTGGTCATTTTACCATCACAGTATAAGAAATTATGTTGCAAAGTGTACTGGCACTGTACTGGTTTTGTCACGTAGCATAAACCCATGCGCCCAAACACACCAGTCCTGACCACCCATCGCCGCATGAGCGACGAAAGCGCCGGCATGCTGCTTGGCCTGATCGGCGTCGCCATCTTCAGCCTGACGCTGCCCTTCACCCGCCTCGCCGTCAGCGGCGGCATGGCCAGCGGCCTGTCGCCGATGTTCGTCGCCCTGGCGCGGGCCTTGGCGGCCGCTGTACTGGCCGGCGGCTGGCTGTACTGGAAGCGCGCGCCGTTGCCACCGCGCGCCGCCCTGCCCGCGCTGGTCATGGTGGCCATCGGCTGCGTGATCGGCTTCCCCTGGCTGACGTCCGTGGCCATGCGCAGCCTGCCGGCCGCCCATGGCGCCGTGCTGGTCGGCGTACTGCCGCTGGCCACCGCGCTGTTCGCGGCCCTGCTGGGTGGCGAACAGCCGTCCCGGGGCTTCTGGATCATGGCCATCTTAGGCTCGCTGCTGGTGATCGGCTTTGCGCTGCGCCAGAGTGGCGGCAGCCTGCACGCAGCCGACCTGGCGATCTTCGTGGCGGTGCTGCTGGCGGCCATGGGCTACGCCGCCGGCGGCCGGCTGTCGCAGACGCTGGGCGGCCAGCAAACCATCTGCTGGGCGCTGATGCTGGCCGCGCCGCCGCTGCTGCCGGTGGTGGGCTGGCTGGCCTGGCACGAGAGCGCCCAACTGGCCCGCGCCAGCGCCGCCGCCTGGACCGGCTTCGCTTACGTCTCCGTGTTCTCGATGTTTATCGGATTCTTCTTCTGGTATCGCGGCATGGCGCTCGGCGGCGTGGCGCGGGTCGGACAAGTACAGTTGGTCCAGCCCTTCCTGTCTGTACTGGGCGCCACCGTGGTGCTGGGCGAGACACTGGACTGGCCGACGCTGGCCTTTGCAATCGCCGTCATCGCCACCGTGGCCGCCGGCCGCAAAATGCAGGTAAAACGCCGCTGACACCGTACAGTATCTGGATTTCGCGCCAACTGGAGACCGCCAGCGCCGCGAGAGTACAATATCGGTCTCCACACATCAATAATTAACTGGATAACCACATGTCTGTTTACGAAAAACTCAAAGCGCTTGATATCACCCTGGCGGCACCGGCCACCCCTGCCGCCGCCTACGTCATGTACGCCCAAACCGGCAATCTGGTATTCCTGTCGGGCCACATCGCCAAGCGCGCCGATGGCAGCGTCTGGGTCGGCCAGCTGGGCAAGAACATCGACACCGCCGAAGGCAAGGCCGCCGCGCGCGCCATCGCCATCGACCTGATCGGCACCCTGCAGGCGGCCGTCGGCGGCGACCTGACCCGCGTCAAGCGCATCGTCAAAGTCATGAGCCTGGTGAACTCCACCCCTGAATTTACCGAACAACACCTGGTCACCAACGGCGCCTCCGAGCTGCTGGGCGAAGTCTTCGGCGATGCCGGCAAACACGCCCGCTCCGCCTTTGGCGTGGCCCAGATCCCGCTTGGCGCCTGCGTCGAAATCGAACTGATCGCGGAAGTCGCGTAAAGCGGGCGGCGGCTACCCGCCGCCGTTCCTCCTATAAAAGCGCGCCACAAGCGCGCTGCTTGTTATCCTCTAGTGAGACCTGTATGAAAATCGAAAACCCCAATCCGATCCAGTGGCAGTTCGCTGAACGCGCCGAGCAGCTGCAGGCGTCCTTCATCCGCGAGATCCTGAAGATCACCCAGCAGCCGGAGATCATCTCCTTCGCCGGCGGCCTGCCATCGCCGCTGACCTTCCCGGTCGACGAAATGAAGGCGGCCTTCGACAAGGTGCTGAGCGAGAACGGCAAAGTGGCGCTGCAATACGGCCCGACCGACGGCTACACCCCGCTGCGCCAGTGGATCGCCGACTCGCTGTCGGTCAACGGCGCCAGGATCGTGCCGGAGCAGGTGCTGATGGTGTCCGGCTCGCAGCAGGCGCTGGACCTGCTGGGCAAGGTGCTGATCGACGAAGGCAGCCGCGTGCTGGTGGAAACGCCTTCCTACCTGGGCGCGCTGCAGGCCTTCTCGGTCTACCGTCCGGAATTCAAATCGGTCGACACCGACGACCACGGCCTGGTGCCGTCGTCGATCGAACAGGTGGCGCAAGGCGCGCGCCTGCTGTACTCCCTGCCCAACTTCCAGAACCCGACCGGCCGCACGCTGTCGGTCGAGCGCCGCCTGGAACTGGTGGAAACCTGCGCCCGTCTCGGCCTGCCGCTGATCGAGGATGATCCGTACGGCGCCTTGAGCTACAAGGGCGAACCGCTGCCGAAGATGGTGGCGATGAATCCGGACGGCGTGATCTACATGGGTTCCTTCTCCAAGGTGCTGACGCCGGGCATCCGCCTCGGCTACGTGGTCGCGCCGCTGCCGCTGGCGCGCCGCCTGGAGCTGGCCAAGCAGGCTGCCGACCTGCACACCTCGCAGCTGACGCAGATGGTGGTGCACCAGGTGGTCAAGGACGGCTTCCTGGAACAGCACATCCCGAAAATCCGCGCGCTGTACGGCGACCAGTGCCAGGTCATGCTGGATGCGATGGCCCAGCACTTCCCGGCCGGCGTCGAGTGGACCAAGCCGGAAGGCGGCATGTTCATCTGGGTCACGCTGCCCAAGCACATCAACGCCATGCAACTGCTGGATGAAGCGATCGCGCAAAAGGTTGCCTTCGTGCCGGGCGCGCCGTTCTACGCCAACGAGGCGGCCACCAACACGCTGCGCCTGTCGTTCGTCACCGTGCCGCCGGAGCGCATCCGCCACGGCATCGAAGTACTGGGCAAGCTGATCGCCGCAAAACTGTAAGCAGCACCATCGCGGGCGGCCCTCGCCGCCCGCAAAAATACAACACCCCGGCCGCGCGGATTATCACCAATAGTCACAAAATCGGCCGATTCCATAACTTCCCGCCAACATTACTTACACCATATGTGGCCAGCAGCGACGCGGCTCGATGCCCGCATGGCAACTCATCTGACAAGTCAGATAATTTTTCACCTGCGAACGTTGCAAAGCGGTATGATTTGGACGGATAGTCACTTTCATATCAGGCCAGCCTTTGTTGAAACACGCCCCCATCACCTTCGCTTGCCGCCGCCGTTGCGCACCCGCGCAACTGACCCAACACGCCAATACAACCCACCCGGTTAAAGGCGCCCAACAATGAATTCCGGAAGTCTGAGTTATGCCACGCGGCGCGATGCCGCGATCCTGATCGTGGACGACGCCCCCGAGAATCTCGGCGCGCTGCGCAAGCTGATGGTCGAACAGGGGTACCAGACCTTCGTGGCCACCAGCGGCGAACGGGCGCTGAAGATCGCCCGCCGCGTCCACCCGGACCTGATCCTGCTCGACATCATGATGCCGGGCATGGACGGCTACGAAACCTGCCGCCAGCTGAAGAGCAACGCCGTCACCCAGCGCATTCCGGTGATCTTCATGAGCGCGCGCACCGATACCGACGACGTGGTGGCCGGCTTCGACCTCGGCGCGGTCGACTACATCAGCAAGCCGCTGCGCATGCCGGAGGTGTGCGCGCGGGTGCGCACGCAGCTGCAGATCCGCAGCCGCAGCGAGACCCACGAGGAACAGGCCGAGCGCCTGCGCACCATCGTCAACAACATGGCCGAGGGCCTGCTGATCATCGAGGCCGACGGCCGCATCCAGTTCACCAATCCGGCCTGCGACAAATACCTGGGCTACAAGGCCGACGAACTGGCCGGGCGCACCATCTCGGAGCTGCTTAATCCCCTGGTGGCGCAGGAATACCTGGACTACTTCGCGCGCTACGCCGCCGCGCCGCAGACGGCGCACAACCACGGCACGCGCGAGGTGATCATCCGCCACCGCAATGGCAGCTCGGTGTGCATGGACCTGACGCTGACGCCGATGTACCTGCGCCAGCCGCTGTTCATCGGCCTGCTGCACGACATCACCCACCACAAGCAGTCGGAAGATACGCTGCTGCGCGCGGCCATGAACGATCCGCTGACCAAGATCGCCAACCGCCGCCACTTCGACAGCTTCCTGGAGAAGGAATGGCAGCGCGCCATGCGCAGCGGCCAGCCGCTGTCGCTGGTGGTGCTGGATGTCGACCACTTCAAGCTGTATAACGACACGCTGGGCCACCCGGCCGGCGACGCCTGCCTGCAGCAGGTGGCCGAGGCCATCGCCTCGCATGCGCTGCGCCCGACCGACCTGGCGGCGCGCTACGGCGGCGAGGAGTTCGTGCTGCTGTTCGCCGAGACCGACGGCGACAAGGCCTATCTGCTGGCCGAATCGATCCGCGCGCACATCGAGTCGCTGCAGATCCCGCATCCGCGTTCGACGACGTCGCCGTGGCTAACGGTCAGCATCGGCGTGGCCACGATTCACCCGCATCAGCTGGACAACACCGAATCGCTGTTCGTCGCCGCCGACCGCGCCATGTATGTGGCCAAGGAAGGCGGACGCAATCAGGTGCAGGCCACCAAGACCGGCGGCGCCTCGCTGGCCGCCGTCAAGGCGTTGGTGATGCGCTAATCCAGACCCGGATAGCCGGTGATGGCGGCGATTTGCTGGTACATCGGCTGCAGCTGCTTATACATTTTCAGGTACACGCGGCGGTACAGCTGGTCGTAGATTTTCTGGTTGGCGGCGATAGGTTGGAACACGCGTCCCGGCCGCGTCATGGCGACGGTGGCCGCCTCGAAGTCACGGTGCAGCCCGAGGCCGGCGGCGACGGCGATGGCCGCGCCCAGACCCGAGCTTTCGTAGACATGGGCGCGCGCGGCCGGCAGGCCGAAGATGTCCGCCGTCAGCTGCATCGCGGCGTCGCTTTGCGAACCGCCGCCAGCGATGCGCAGCTCCGTCACCGCCACGCCGCTGCGCTTTTCGATGCGTTCCTTCCCTTCGCGCAGCGCGTAGGCCAGGCCTTCAAGGATGGCGCGGTACATGTGGGCGCGCGTGTGCACGTCGCCAAAGCCGATCATGGCGCCCTTGGCCTCCGGCCCCGGAATGCGAATGCCGGGGCTCCAGTAGGGCTGCAGCATCAGGCCCATGGAACCTGGCGGGACGTCATCCACCAGTTGGTCGAACATGGCTTCCGGCGCCATGCCCTGGCGCGCGCCGGCCATCTGCTCCAGGTGGCCAAACTGTTCCTTGAACCAGTTGACCATCCAGTAGCCGCGAAAAATCTGCACCTCGGTGCTGTAGGCGCCCGGCACCGCCGCCGGGTAGGGTGGAATGTAGGGCGTGACTTCGACGTATTTGCGGGTGGTGGTGTTGATGGTGGCAGTGGTGCCGTAACTCAGGCAGGCGATGTGCGGCGCCAGGCCGCCGGCGCCGATCACTTCGCAGGCCTTGTCGGCGGCGGCGGCCACCAGCGGCGTGCCTTCCGGGATGCCGGTGGCTTCGGCGGCGGCGGCGGTGATGGCGCCGATGACCGTGCCCGGCGCCACCAGCTCGGGCAGCATGTCGGGCCGCACGCGCAAGGCCTGCCATTTCCAGTCGCGCGCGCCGGCCCACCGGTGGCGCTTGTAGTCGAACGGCAGGTAGGCGACCTGCGAGCCGGTTGAATCGACGTGGCGGCCGCACAGGCGGAAGTTGAGGAATCCCGACAGCAGCAGGTATTTGTGGGTATTGGCCCAGATCGCCGGCTGGTGTTCGGCTATCCAGTTGATTTCTGCCTCGCGGCGGAAGTAGTCGATGGTGCCGTCCACGCGCGCCAGCTTGAAGGCGGCGCGCCACCACAGGCTCAGTGGCGCCGGTTTGCCGACGCGGCGCTGGTCCAGCCAGGTGATGGCCGGCCGCAGCACCTTGCCGTGGCGGTCCAGATTCACTACCGTGCCGCGCTGCGTGGTGACGGCCACGCCCTTCACCGCGCTGCGCGGAATGGCGGTGGTGCGCCATAGCTGCTGGCAGGCGGCGGCGACGGCGTTCCAGTAGCCGTCGGCGTCGTGCTCGGCCCAGCCGGGGTGCTCGGAGTAGTAGGCTTGCAGGTGGATCTGCGATTTGGCGGCGAGGTTGCCGTTCAAGTCGAACAGCAGCGCGCGTACGCTCTGCGTGCCGTTGTCGATGGAGAGCAGGTAGTGGTCTGCCATGGTGTCTCGTTGTGTTTATTGTTTTGGTAGGCTGTAGTGTGTGGCCCACAGGGCCAGGTAGTCTGCCTGCTGCGCTTCCCAGTGCGGGTCGCTCCAGCCGAGTTCCGGCTGGCAGATGGCGCGGATGCGCGGCAGGATGTCGATGCCGCCGCCGCGCAGCTGGATGCCCAGGCGGGTGCGGCGCAGCAGCAGGTCTTCCAGCTTGCGCACGTCCTCGTGGCGCGCGGCCCAGCGCAGTTGCGCCCAGATGGTTTCTGTGCCGGGGATGCAGGACAGTTCGTCCGGCCGGGCGGCATCGATCAGCGCCTGCGCATCGGCGCCGTAGCGGCCTTGCAGGCGTTGCGCCTGGCCGGGCGGCAGCGCTGGCGTGTAACGCGGTGGCGGCGTAGCGGCGAACACCGGCTGCGGCGCCAGTTGTTGGCGGAGTTCCGGCAGGCGCGTGGCGGCCAGTGTGAGCGCGTCCAGTGCGATCACGCGGAAGGTGGTCAGCTTGCCGCCGGTGACGGTGAGCAGGCCGTGTTCCAGCCAGAGCGCGTGGTCGCGCGTTTCTCGGGATGGATCGGCTTTGCCGCTGTCGATGACGGGGCGCACGCCGGCGTAGGTGGCGATGATGTCGGCGTCGGTGAGGTGCAGTTGCGGGAACTGGGCGTGCAGGGCGGACAGCAGGTACTCGCATTCAGCGCGGGTGATGGCTGCTTCGCGTGCCAGGTCGTCGTGGTGATCGACGTCGGTGGTGCCGACCAGTGTGACGCCCTCCCATGGGTAGGCGAACACCGGACGGCCGTCGGCGGGATGCATCAGGCTGATCGCCTGCGCCAACGGCAGCCGCCAGGCCGGCAGCACCAGATGGCTGCCTCGCAAGGGCCGCAACCGCACGTCGGCGGACGGCGTCGATGCTGCCGGGCCCGACGCGGGCGCCGCACGGAGCCGGTCCGCCCAGGCGCCGGTCGCGCTGATGACGAGGCGGGCGCGAACCTCGTGCCGCTGGCCGCTCAAGGTATCCAACAGCCGCACGCCGCACACGTCCCCCGCAGCGCCCGCGCCGCCCTCCCCGACAGCGCCGCATGCGCCCAGTGCACCGAACTCCCCGACGGCGCGGATCGCGCTGGTTGCGCCGGTTGCGCCGGCGGCGCCTTCACGCAACAGCGCCTCGGCGGCCATGTAATTGCGCGCCACGCCGCCGTGTCGGCGCGCCTCGTGCAACACGCGCAGCACCAGCCGCGCGTCGTCCGTCTTGGCGTCCATGTAGACCATGCCGCCCCGCAGGCCGTCGGTGGCCACGTTCGGCGCCAGCGCAGCGAACTCCTCGCGGCTGTAATAATGGCGCGTGCGCTGCCCGGCCAGGCGATCGTAAATCGCCAGCCCCGCCAGGAACGCCCGCTTGCCCGGCTTGCGCCCGACGTAATCGCCAAACGCAAAACTCTGCGGCTCCACCAGCCCCACCGCATGCCGCAACAAGTGCTCGCGCTCACGCACGGACTCGCGCGTCAGCCCGAACTGTCCCTCCTTCAAATACCGCAAGCCCCCATGCACCAGTTTTGACGACCGGCTCGACGTCCCCCACGCAAAATCCCGCTGCTCCACCAGCAACGCGCGCAAGCCACGCCGCGCCGCCTCCAGCAAAATCCCCGCGCCGGTGATGCCGCCGCCGATCACCACCACATCCCACTCGCCCGCGATATCGTCCCGGCTCATGGCGCCAGCTTCCCCGGATTCATGATGCCCTGCGGGTCCACGTGCCCAAACACGGAGCGCAGCAGCGACATCCCCAGCTCGCCCTTCTCGGCCGACAGATATGGCGCATGATCGCCTCCCACGCCATGCTGATGGCTGATCGTGCCGCCATGCTCCACAATCGCCATCGACGCCGCCATCTTCAGCGACTTCCAGCGCGCCAGATCGGCCTCGTAGTCGCCCGCCAGCCGATACACAAAGGTCGTATAAACACTCGCCCCCTGCGCATACAGATGCGACAGATGCGTGTAAGCGTGCACCTGCTCCCCGTACTGTCCCAGCGCGGCGGCAGCCGCCGCCTCCACCGCGCGCATCATGATCTCCACGCGCGGCCAGTCCACCGCCGTCTCCACCGTGTCGATGGCATAACCGTGCTGCCAGGCCGCGTTGCGCAGGTAGACGTTGCGGAAGCGGTTCTGCTTCCACTTCTCGCCCATGAAGCGGCCCACGTGCACGCCGCCATGCGGCATGGTCAACACCAGCGCCTCGCGCAAGGCCGCCCGCGCCAGCGGCTTGCGGCCGCTGACGCCGATCATCAGCATGCACTTGCCGCCCTTGCAGCCGCGCAGCGACAGATAACCCTCCAGCAGCGCGATCATCTTCTTGTGGCCCGCCAACGCCAGCATGGTCATCGTCTCCATCGGATTCGACAAGCGCAGCATCGACAGCAACAACCCCGCCTGCGCCACCTGCCGCACCGCCGTTTCCGCCGACGGCCAGTCCGGAAAGAACACCGCGTGAAACGCCTCGTACTCCGGCACCGGCCGGACCCGCACCGTGGCTTCGGTCAGGATGCCCAGCCGGCCCTCGGAGCCCAGCACCATCTCGCGCAGATCCGGCCCCGCCGCCGACGCTGGAAACGTCGGCAAATGCAGCGTGCCGGACGGCGTCTCCAGCGAACCTCCGCGGAACATCTGCTCGATGCGCCCATACTTCAGCGACTGCTGGCCAGACGAGCGGGTGGCGATCCAGCCGCCCAGCGTCGAATACTCAAACGACTGCGGAAAGTGCCCCAGCGTGCAGCCGCGCGCCCGCAACTGCGCTTCCAGGTCCGGCCCCAGCACGCCGGCGCCGAACGTCGCCAGCTGCGACTCGGTATCCAGATACAGCAACTGCCGCATGCGCGTCATGTTGACCGCCAGCGACGGCCGCGCCGACGGCGCCGTCAGATGCCCGGCCACGCTGGTGCCGCCGCCCTGCGGGATCAGCGCCACGCCATGCCGCGCCGCATACGCCAGCAGCGCGCGCACGTCCTCCGCGCTCTCCGGATAGGCCACGCCGTCCGGCGCGGCGCCGATCACGCCATAACGCAGCCGCAGCCAGTCCGGCAGACTCTGGCCCAGCGCATTGCGCAGCCGCGTCTCGGCCGACGTGTCGATCAAGGGATGCGCCGGCAGGCGCGACGCGCCGATCTGCGCGCAGGCCTGCGCCAGCGACGCATCCGTCACCGGCCGGCCAGCGCCAACGCGCTGCGCCAGAAACGCCAGCGCGTCCGCGTTCAGCGCAAATTCCATCGACTCGTCGCCCCAACCGTTCCAGCGCCTCATTGTTTTGCTATCTCCCTGGCGGCGCGCTTGATATACTGGCAAGCACGCGATTTATTCACCACTTGAGATTAAAACAATGCCGCGCGCCGGTATTGCGCATTCATGACACCCCCCTTGTTCGATCATGCCAAACGCGTCGCCGGCTCCTACCTGCAGCCGCTGATGGAGGCCGCCGCCATGCGCGGCGTGACGGCGCGCGCGCTGGAAACGGCGGCCGGCCTGGCCGCCGGCGCGCTGGCGCCGCTGCCGGAGTCGCTGCCGGCCGACGACTACGTGCGCCTGCTCGACATCGGCGCCACGCTGGCCAACGATCCGCATTTCGGCCTGCACGTGGGCCAGTGCGTCAAGCTGGGGACCTACACCGTCTACGGCCTGATCCTGCTGAGCTGTCGCGATTTCGGCCAGGTGTTCGAACAGACCATGCGCTACGAACAGCTGGCGCATGACCTGGGCCGCTCGGCCATCACCATCGACGACGACATCGCCCACTACACCTGGCATAGCCACTACGGCAGCGCGCACCGCCACCTGGCCGACAGCGTGTTCGCCGGCATCCGCGTGTTCAGCAACTGGCTGGCCGGGACCGCGCTGCCGGCCCACGCGATCACGCTGACGCACGACGGCGGTCCGCCGGCACTGCGCGAGGAATACGTAAAGGTGCTGGGCGATATGCCGCTGTTTAACGCGCAAGCCAATGTCGCCAGCTTCAACGCCATGCTGCTGTCCTGGCCCGTGCCGAATGCGGACGTCAGCCTGTATCCGGTGCTGCGGCAGCACGCGGAGCAACTGCTGCAACAGCGCGCCAGCAGCGCGCCGGCCATCACGCGCCAGGTGCATGAGGCCATCGTCGCCAGCCTGTCCGGCGGCCAGGTGCGGCTGGCCACCATTGCCGAGACGCTGAAGCTGTCGCCGCGCACGCTGCAGCGCAAGCTGAGCGAGGCCGGCGCCACTTTCCAGCAGGTGCTGGACCAGGCGCGCTTCGCGCTGGCCAAGGAGTATTTGCGGCGCCAGGAGCTGAACCTGGTGGACATCGCCTTCCTGCTCGGCTACCAGGAGCAGAGCGCGTTCAATCACGCGTTCAAGGAATGGGCCGGGGTCAATCCCGGCGCCTGGCGCAGCGGCTAAACGCCCTGCCCGCGCACGCGGATGAAGGGGCCGATGCAGCGCTGCAGATTGGGATCGGCGCACATGACGAACAGGTTGCCGCCGGGGTGGAAGCGCAAGTAGCTGGTGACGGCGCGCCCCGGCTTGGTGACGTTGCCGCTGCAATCGCGCTTGCCGTTGTCCTTGACGATGGTGTCGACCTGCTTGTAGAAGCCATTCTTGTCCGGCTGGTCGCTGACGGTGAAGCTGGACTCCGCCACCTCCTCCTTGCTGAACACCAGCGTGGTGCCGTCCGGGCGGATGCGGTAGGTCTCGGTGCAGGCGCCGTCCGGCAGCGTAACACGCCAGATGCCGATCAGCGGATGGTCGTGCCGCAACGGCGCCGCGCCGGCTGGCGCGATGGCCATCGTCGCCGCCAGTGCCGCCGCCGTTGCCGCCATCGCCAGGTTGGTTGCCGCCTTGCGCATCATCCGTCTCCTTATTTTTCCGCCACCGTCTTCATTTTCGCCAGGCCGCTTTCAAAGGCCGGGCCGATCATGCTGTCCATGCTGATAAACACGTTCATCATCTTGGCCATGAAGTCGGTATCGCCGGACATGGTCCAGCGCACCGTGGTGGTGTCGCCTTGCGGCTCCAGCACGAATACGGTGTCCGAGGTCGACTTCACCGGCGTCAGGAAGTCCAGCTTGATGCCGACCCTGGCCGGCGTCAGGCTGACCACCTCCATGCGGCCGGAGCCCACGTTCTTGTTGCCCTGCCAGGCATAGACCGCGCCCAGATCCCTGGGCGCGCCGCTGTAGGTGCGCTGCATGGCCGGATCCAGTCCCTCCCACGGCGACCACTGCTGCCAGTGATGGAAGTCGCTGATCAGCGGCTGGATTTTTTCTGGCGGCGCCTTGATGGCGATCGAGCGCTGCACCGAGTAGGTCGACGGCTGCAAAGCGGCCCACGCCAGCAACAGCAGGATCAACACCGAAACGACGACGATGACTTTCTTGAACATGCTTTTCTCCCTTTCTCTTATTATGGCATTGGCCGGTCAGGTTTTGCGCGCCAGCCGCACCGGCAGCGCGTCCGGCGTCATGGTGAAGGTGAAGCACTCGCGCGCGGCCGGGGCGCCGGGCACCCGCTCCAGCGTGAAATGCCGCGCCAGCATCGACATCACCATCTTGATCTCCGCCATGGCCAGGTAGCGCCCCGGGCAGAAGCGCGGCCCGCCGCCGAACGGAAACAGCTTGCGGCCGGGATCATCGCCCTGCCCCGCGGCCTCCACCAGCCAGCGCTCGGGCAGGAAGCGTTCCTGCTGCGCCAGGCCGGCCTCGCGCTCCGCCGCGCGGCGCAGCAACAGGAAGATCACCGTGCCCGCCGGCACCGCCAGGTCGCCCAGCACCACGTCCTGATTCGGCTCGGCCGCCATGAACGGGCCGACCGGCTTGAGGCGCATCGCCTCGCGGGTGGCGGCGTCGATGTAGGGCAGCTGGTCGAGCAGGCGGTAGTCGTCCAGCACCGCGCGTTCGCCCAGCACCTGCTCCGCCTCGCGCGCCATGCGGGCGGCGGCAGCCGGATGGTCGGCCAGGAATTCCAGCAGCCAGGCGGCGGTGTTGGAGGTGGTGTCCTCGCCGGCGAACACCATGGTGATGGCATTGCCGACCACCGCCTCGTCGGTGAAGCCGGAATCCGGCTCGTCGCGCGCGACGATCAGCGCCTCCAGCAGGTTGGCCGGCTTGAGGCGGCGCGCCGGATCGGCCGCCAGCCGCTGGCGCGCGTCGGCGATGAAGCCAAAGATGGCCTGCTGGATGCGCGCCGAGGCGGCGATGGCCTCGTGGTCCTGCGCCCGCTTCAGCAGCGGCACGCGCCAGTACGCAAACGGCGTGGTCAGGCGGCGCGCCACCAACTGGAACAGGAATTCGATGTCACGCTGCAGCGGATGCGCCTCCAGTTCCAGCGTGTTGATGTCCTGCCCCATCGCCAGGCCGATGGTGACGTCCAGCGTGTAGGCCTTGAGGTCGCGCAGCAGGTCGACCGGCTGGCCGGCGGCCAGCGCGCGCTGCCAGCGCAGCCGCAGGCGCTCGGTCATCGCCGCCAGCGTCGGAAAGAAATGATGGATCACCTCCGGCGTCAGCGCCCGCATCACCAGCTTGCGCTGGCGGCGCCAGTCCTCGCCCTCGGCGGTGAACAGGCCGCGCGTGCCGATCTCATCGAGCATCTCGGCCGTGCGGCTGGAGCGGCGCATCA
Organism: Duganella sp. 1224; assembly: GCF_013408245.1. Taxonomy (GTDB): domain Bacteria; phylum Pseudomonadota; class Gammaproteobacteria; order Burkholderiales; family Burkholderiaceae_D; genus Rugamonas. The sequence goes on along the minus strand of NZ_JACBYS010000001.1, from coordinate 486,532 downwards.
TGTCCGGCCGGTCGCGCAGCAGCGTGGCGATCATGTCGCGGTCGGAGGTGGCCAGCATCTGCCGGCCCATGATGCGGAAGCGGTACAGCGGGCCGAACTCGCGCCCCCAGTCCTCCAGCACCTGGTGAAACGGCCGCGCGCGGATCTCGCGCACATTGCCCAGCAAGGGGCGCGGCTTCGGTCCCGGCAGGTCGCTGATGTTTTTGCCCATGGTTGTTCGTCCCCGGCGTTCCCTCTCTGCACATCGTCGTCTGCCGCGACGCCTGGCCGGACTAGGCCAGCGCTTCTTTCGCGGCTTCTTCCGGCGTCAAACCATCGTAGAACTGGTCGGTGAACCATTCCACCTGTTCTTCGATGTGGTCCTGCGCTTCCTGCTGGGTGGCGCCGCCCTTGACCAGGTAGCCCTCCACCTCGATGCACCAGTTGATCAGCTCCAGGGTTTCCGGGTCCAGCTCTTCTTTTTTCTTTGCCATGATTGCTCCTTACTTCTCGGGGTACAGCACCACTTGCAGATAGTTGTTGGTATCGAAGTAGCGCTGGGCGGCCTCCTGCAGGTCCGCCGTCGTCAGCGCGTTCACGCGCGACTCGTAGCTCAGTATATCCTCCGGACTGTTATTGTTGAAGAAGGCATTCTGCAGTGAGGCCATCCAGTAGCTGTTTTCGCGCAGCCCCTTGCGGTAGCCCTTGAGCCACGAGGCCTTGACCTTGTTCAGGTCCGCCTCCTGGGCGCCGTGCTGCTTGATCTTCTCGATCTCGGCGAAGGTGGCGGCCAGCACCTTGTCGACGTTCTCCGGCGCGCACGGCAGGTTGGCGCTGATCGTGTAGTTGCCGTAGGGGATGCGGCTCATGCTGCCGCTCATGCCGCCACTGTACATCGCGCCCATCTTCTCGCGCAGCGTTTCAATCAGCTTGATGTTCATGACCTCCACCAGTGCCTGCAGCCGCATGCGCGCGGCGCGCGAGTACTCCACCTCGCCGGTGAACGACAGCGAAATGGTGCTCTTCGGGTCCGAGCCGGCATGCACCTCCTTCTTCACCACGCCCTTGATCGGCCGCACGCCCTCATCCTTGAAGGCGACCGGGATCTCGCCCACCGGCAGGCTGGCCAGGTAGGTGGCGATCAGCGGCTTGATTTTCTGGACGTCGAAGCTGCCGACGATGAAGAAGGTGAAGTCGCGCGCGCTCGACAGCCGGCTGTTGTAGATGTCCAGCACCCGGTCCAGCGCCAGCTGGTCGAAATCGGCCGGGCGCGCCGCCCGCAGCACGCGCGGATTGTTGTTGTACAGCGTGGCGGTGACGGTGTCGTAGAACACCGATTCCGGCCGCGCCAGATTGTTCTGCGCCAGCTCGCGCTGGCGGTCGACGTAGGCGGTGTAAATGGCCGGGTCCTTGCGCGGCTGCGTCATCTGCAGGTACACCAGTTGCAGCATGGCTTCCACGTCCGAACTGCCGGAGCTGCCGCCGATCGACTCGTTGAGCGAACTGACATTGGCGGCCGAGCTGACGCTCTTCCCGGCCAAGACCTTCACCAGGTCGTTCGGCGTGTAGTTCAGCACCCCCATCTGGCCGACGATGCTGCTGGCGTAATGCGCGGCGAAGACGTCGCTGTCCGGCAGCAGCGACCAGCCGCCGTAGCGCAGGCCGCCCAGCAGCACCTGGTCGTTATTGAAGTCGGTCGGCTTCAGCACCACCTTGACGCCGTTGCTGAGCGTAAGCTGGGTGATGCCGACCTTGTCGTCGACGGTTTCGCTGACGATGCCGCCGGCCTTCGGCGGCTGCGGCATCAGCTGGGTGGCGTATTCCTTGTCCGCCACCGGCTTGACGGCAATGCGCTCGGCCGCGCTGGCGGTGCGCACCAGCTCATCGGCCCGCGGCGGCGGCACGCCCGGCTTGTCGACGCCGGTGTAGATCACCAGCTTGCTCTGGTTGTCCGGAATGGCCGCGCGCACGGCGGCGTTGACCTCGTCCACGCTGATCGACGGCAGCAACTGGCTGACGTAGCGGTATTCGGCGCTGATGCCGGGGATGGCCTCGTCCTCCAGGAAGTGGCGGATGTATTCGGCGGCGTAGCCGGCCGAATCGGATTTATCGCGCTCGTTGTACAGGCGCTCGTAGTTGCGCAGCATGCCCTTCTTGGCGCGTTCCACCTCGGCCGCGCTGAAGCCGTACTGGCGCGCGCGCTGGTCTTCCTGCACCAGCGCGTTGATGGCCGGCGTGGCGCCGCCCTTGCCCAGCACCGCGCCGGCGCCGAACGAGCGGTAGCCGCGCACGATCTTGTTCATGCCGCTGCCGCCCTGCAGGAACGGCGGGTTGGCCTGCTGCGTCAGCTCGTACATGCGCTGGCTGAGGATAAAGCTGTACAGGTTCTCGACCAGCTTCTGGCGGTAGTCGCCGAAGGTCTTCTCGGCCGGCAGCGACTGGATCGGGTAGCGGATGTAGACGGTGTTGGCGCTGACTTCCTTGTCGGTGAAGACGATGCCCTCCGAATCCTGGCGCTCGGGGATGCTGGCGTACGCGCGCGGGCGCGGATGGGCCGGATTTTTCAGCTTGCCGAAGTGCTGCTCGATCAGCCGCTGGGCCTCGGCCGGGTCGATGTCGCCGACCGCCACCACCGCCATCAGGTCCGGGCGATACCAGTCGCGGTAGAAGCGCTTGATGGCGTCGTACTTGAAGTGCCTGAGGATCTCCTCTTTACCGATCGGCATGCGCTGCGCGTAGCGCGAGCCGTTCAGCACCTTGGGCAGCACCACCTTGTTCATGCGGTCGTCCACGCCCTTCCCCATGCGCAGCTCTTCCAGCACGATGCCACGCTCGCTGTCGATGTCGGCGTCGTTGAACGACAGGCCGTGCGCCCAGTCCTCCAGCACCTGGAAGCCCTTGTCGACGACTTCCTTCTTATCGGTGGGCAGCGGCAGGATGTAGACGGTTTCGTCGAAGCTGGTGTAGGCGTTGAGGTCCGCGCCGAACTTGACGCCGATCGACTGCAGGTAAGACACCAGCTCGTTGCGCTTGAAATGGGTGGAGCCGTTGAAGGCCATGTGCTCGGTGAAGTGGGCCAGGCCCTGCTGGTCGTCGTCCTCCAGGATGGAGCCGGCCTTGACCACCAGCCGCAGCTCCAGCTTCTTCTCCGGCCGGCCGTTGCGCTGGATGTAGTAGCTCAGACCATTGGCCAATTTGCCAACCTTGACCTGCGGGCCCACCGGTATCGGGTCGCTCAGCTTGGGCGCGGGCAGATCGTCGGCTTGCGCCAGGAAAGAACACGCCAGGATTGCAGCGCCGGACAGGATACGCAGGGTAATCAGCTTCATTCCGAATGCACAAAATCTAAGAGAACAGCTACCTTACACCGAATTGCCGGATTTAGGCTAAAATCCTCGTGCCTGCCGCCCGGCGGGCAACAACAAACGTCTTCGGGGCGGGGTGCAATTCCCCACCGGCGGTACAGCCCGCGAGCGCGGCAACGCGCAGATCTGGTGCAACTCCAGGGCCGACGGTAACAGTCCGGATGAAAGAAGATGTGCGCTTGACGCAGCCCGCCGCCCCTTGTGGCCCGGCGGGCCGCGCGTATTCGCTTGCCCTGTCGCGTTCCTATCTTATCAAGGAGCGTTTCACATGCTGGACCACACTGCCGTATCCCCCTCTTCCCTTGTATCGGACGACCTGGAAGGCCGCATCCACGCGGCGCTGGACGCCATGCGCGCCGGCGTGCCGGTCATCCTGCTCGATGATTTTGACCGCGAGAACGAGGCCGACCTGATTGTCGCCGCTGAAAAGATGACGGTGCACACCATGGCCTTGATGATCCGCGAGTGCAGCGGCATCGTCTGCCTGTGCCTGGACGCGGACCAGGTGCGCGCGCTGGAATTGCCGATGATGGCGGCCAACAACGGCAGCCGTTATGGCACGCCGTTCACGGTGTCGATCGAGGCGCGTGAGGGCGTGACCACCGGCGTTTCGGCGGCCGACCGCGTGACCACCATCCGCGCGGCGACGGCGGCCAACGCCAAGCCGTCGGACCTGGTGCATCCAGGCCACGTGTTCCCGCTGCGCGCCACGCCGGGCGGTGTGCTGGCGCGCAAGGGGCATACCGAGGGCTCGGTCGACCTGGCCACCATGGCCGGCCTCAATCCGGCGGCCGTGCTGTGCGAGTTGATGAACCCCGATGGCACCATGATGCGTGGCGCCGACATCGAACGCTTCGCCGAACTGCACGGGATGCCGATCCTGACCATCGCCGAGATGATCGCCTGGCGCCAGCAGCACGGCATCTGACCCGCAGCCTGTGCCACGACGCCGGCGTCACCATTTGGGGGTCTGACCCCGCACGGGGTCAGACCCCGCCTGGCCGTGCGGGTCTGACGTGGCAATACACCAGCCCCAACGCCGCCGCATAGGCCGCCGCGATCAACCCAAACGACAGCGGCAGCCGCCAACCCCACGCCGGCGCCATGTGCAGCACGGTGCCCATCATCGCCACGCCCACCAGCGCGCCGATCTGGCGGTTGGCATTGAGCGCGGCGGCGGCGCTGTTGGCGTGCGCCTTGCCCGCCACCAGCATCACCGTCGCCGTCATGCCCGGAATCGCGATGCCGATGGCGACGTTCATCACCACCGCCGCCGTCACCAGTTGCCAGTACGGCGTCGCGGGGCGCAAGCCGGCCAGCATCAGCAGCGCCATCCCCAGCCCGACCAGCAGCCCATACAGCATCGGCGGCCGCGTGCCCACGCGCGCCGTGATCCGGCCCGAGGTCAGATTGCCGATCGCGAACGCCGCCATCATCGGAATCAGCCTCAGGCCCGTCTGCAGCGCGTCCGCCCCGCCCTGCTGGATGAATAAACTAAGCAGGAACAGCTGCCCGAACACGGCAAAATTAATCAGGAAGCCGACGCCATTGGCCGCCGCGAACGCCGCCGTCTCGAACAGCGCCTTGGGCAGCAAGGGATGGGCGCCGGCCCGCTCGCGCCGCACCAGCAGCGCGCCCGCCGCCAGCGCCAGCAGCGCCGCCGCCAGCACCGCCGGCGACAACCAGCCCAGCGCCGGCCCCTCGATCAGCACGAAACTCAGAGCCGCCAGCGCCGTCACGCCCAGCGCGTGGCTCAGCAGCGACAAGGCGCGCGCATGGCGCGCCGTGGCTGGCGCCAGCGCCTGCGTCAGCACGATGCCCAGCAGGCCGATCGGCACGTTGACCCAGAACACGCTACGCCAGCCGTAGGCGTGCACCAGCAGCCCGCCGACCAGCGGCCCGGCCGCCGACGAGCAGCCGACGATGGCCGACCACGTGCCCAGCATGCGCGCCCGCGTGGCCTGGTCCTCGTAGGCGTGCGTCAGCAGGCTCAGGGAACTGGGCATGAACAGCGCGGCGCCGGCGCCCTGCAGCAGGCGCGCCGCGATCAGCGCGTGGCCGCTGGGCGCCAGCGCGCACAGCACCGAGCCGAGGATGAACACGCTGAGGCCGCCCTGGTACACGGCCTTGGGGCCGTAGCGGTCGGCCAGCGCGCCGCCGGCCATCAGCAGCGCGGCAAAGGTCAGCGTGTAGCCGTCCACCACCCACACCAGGCCGGTGAGCGGCACCGCCAGGCTGAGCGCAATGTCGGACAGCGCGGTGTTGACGGCGGTGACGTCGATCATCGCCATCACAAAGCCGATGGCCAGCGTCATCAGCATCAACAGGGGAGGCACGTGGCGGGCTGGCGCCGCGGGGGAGAGAGAGGTCGTCATGGCGCCATGGTAGGCCGCTTGCGGGATGCAGTAAATACGCATAACATCGGCGCTCTGATGCAAAAATGCATCACCAACCGCCGCCGGAGGCCGCCATGGACTGGGACAACGCCCGCATCTTCCTCGCCATCTACCGCAAAGGCACGCTGCGCGCGGCCGCCGCGCTGCTGGACATCGACCAGGCCACCGTCGGCCGCCGCCTCAACGCGCTGGAAAAGTCGCTGGGCGCGCGCCTGTTCCTGCGCACGCCGTCCGGCTACCTGGCCACGCCGGGCGGCGAACTGGCGCTGGCCGCCGCCGAAAAGATGGAGCAGGCGGCGCTGCAGTTCCAGCGCGAGATGCAGGGCATCGACAACCGCCTGTCCGGCAGCGTGCGCGTGACCACCTCGGATACGATGGCCGCGCACTTCGTCCTCGGCGCCATGCGGCGGCTGCACGTGATGCATCCGGAAATCCGCATCGTGCTCAGTACCAGCACCGAGATCACCAGCCTGACGCGGCGCGAGGCCGACCTGGCGGTGCGCACGCTGCGGCCGACCAGCCCGGACCTGATCTCGCGCCACCTGACCAAACGCAGCATGGGCCTGTACGCCACGGCGGACTATCTGCAAGAGCGCGGCATGCCGGTGCCGGGCAACGGCCTGGCCGGGCATGACATCGTGATCTACCAGGCCTCGGTGGCGCCGCGCCACCAGCAGAAGATCTGCCTGGAGCCGGTGCACAACGCGCGCGTGGCGATGGAGGTCAACAGCGGCCTGGCGCTGATCGAGGCGGCGCGGCTGGGCATGGGCGTGACCGAGCTGCCCTGCCACATGGCGGACGGCGACCCGCGCCTGGTGCGCGTGTGGCCGGAGCGGGTCGACCATTACGACGTCTGGCTGGTGATGCACAGCGATTTGAGCCGCAGCGCCCGCGTGCGGGCGGCGGCCGACGCCATCATCGACAGCTTCCCAGAGCGGTAACGTACGCCGCGCCGGCGCGCGGCGGTGCTAATATGCCAACATGAGCACGCAAGCATCCCATCCCCCTCTCCTGCAACGGCTGCACCACGGCGCGGTCGGCTGGCTGCACAGCTGGTGGCGGCTGCTGCACTTCGCGGTGCTGATGCTGTCGGTGGCGCTGACGCCGTCCACCTATGGGCGCGCGCGGCGCCCGCTGCTGGCCGGCCACCTGGTGGCCGACACCGCGCCCAATCTGGCGTGGTATGGCGTGCTGTCGGCGCTGGTCAGCCTGGTGCTGATCCGCATCGTGGTGGTGACCTCGCAAAGCTATGGCCTGTCGCGCTTCGCGCTGGAGATGGTGGTGCGGGTGCTGGTGCTGGAGCTGGTGCCGCTGACCGCCGCCGCCTTCGTGGCGCTGCGCACCACGCTGCCGGCCGGACTGGAATTCGCCCAGGGCCGCGTCGCCGGGCGCCAGGTGACGGCGGCCGAGCTGCACGACGATTTTTTCCCGCGCGTGGCGGCCGGCATCTTCGCCGTGTGGATGCTGGCGGCGGTCAGCTGCGTGCTGACGCTGGTGCTGGCCTACCTGGCGCTGTACGGCTTCACGCCATGGGCGCTGGCCGGCTACACGCGCGTGGTCGGCCAGGTGTTCAATCCTGCCGTGACCCTGATCCTGGTGCTGAAGATCGTCTTCTTCAGCCTGGCCGTCGGCCTGATCCCGATGGCCTCCTCGTTTTATTTTGGCGCCAGCTACCGCAACAAGGTGACCCACGGCCTGTCGGACATGGTGCGCCTGTTTGCCGTCATGCTGCTGATCGAAGTCGCCTCGCTCATGGGGAATTACTACTGATATGACAGAACCAATCAACCAGGCCGCGCCGGTGCGCAACGCCGAATTCAAGGCCGCCGTGCTGCTGGTGCTGCTGGCCGCGCTGGTGCTGGGATCGGCGCTTTACCTGCTGTACGCGCGCGGCGCGTTCGAGTCGACCCAGACGCTGATTTTGCAGGCCGACGACTCGGAGGGCGTCACCGTGGGCATGGACGTGACCTTCGCCGGCTTTCCCATCGGCCGCGTGCGGCGCATAGAACTGAGCAAGGAGGGCAAGGCGCGCGTGGTGGTCGACGTGCCGCGCGACGATGCCCACTGGCTGCGCAGTTCCAGCATCTTCACGCTGGAGCGGGCCATCGTGGGCGGCGCCAAGCTGCGCGCCTTCACCGGCATCCCCACCGATCCGCCGCTGGAGGACGGCGCCACCCGCTCGCTGCTGGTGGGCGACGCGGCGGCCGAGATCCCGCGCCTGCTGGCGGCCGCCAAGGATCTGCTACAGAACCTGAACGACCTGACGGCGGAGAATTCGGCGCTGGCCGCCAGCCTGGCCAACGTGGCCGGCGTCACCGGCAAGCTGAATGGGCCGCATGGCGCCATGGGCCTGATCGCCGGCGACGACAAGAATGCCCAGCAACTGACCGAGCGCGCCAACAAGCTGCTGGTGACGGTCAACGCGCTGGCGGTCAAGGCGGATAGCCTGATCGGCCACGCGGACGAGCGGGTGTTCGGCCAGCAGGGCGTGATGACCGACGCCCAGGCCACCATCGTGCAGCTGAATGGCCTGCTGGCGGACGCCCGCAATTCGCTGAAGAAGATGGACGCGGTGCTGGTGGAGGCACAGGCGGTGGCGTCCAATACCAAGGAGGCGACGGCCGATCTGGGCACGCTGCGCGGCGAGGTGGAAAGCAGCTTGCGGCGGGTCGAGCAGCTGGTCAATGAAATCAACCGCAAATGGCCGTTCAAGCGCGACACGGAGATCAAGCTGCCATGAACAAGCGCATCGTCATCATCGCCCTGCTGCTGGCCGGCTGCGGCAACAACCCGCCGGTGCCGGACTGGCAGATGAACGCCAAAAACGGCATCGAGCGCGCCACCGCCGCCTACATGGAGGGCAACGCGCGCGTCGAGGCGGCCGAGTACCAGCGCGCGCGGGAAGCCTTGTCCAGCACCGGCAAGGTGGATCTGCTGATCCGCGCCGAGCTGACGCGCTGCGCGGCGCGCGTGGCGGCGCTGGTGTTTGAGGCTTGCCCGGGCTACGACCGGCTGGCGCAGGATGCCGGCGCCGCCGACCGTGCTTATGCGGCGTATTTGTCTGGCCACGCCGGCGCGGCCGACATCGCGCTGCTGCCGGCGCAGCATCAGGCGGCGGCGGCGGCGGGCGATCCGACTGCCGCCATCCAGGCCATCCCCGACCCGTTGTCGAAGCTGGTGGCCAGCGGCGTGGCGTTCCGGGCCGGCAAAGCCACCCCGCAACTGCTGGCGAACGCGGTGGACACTGCCTCCGCCCAGGGCTGGCGGCGGCCGCTGCTGGCGTGGCTCGGGGTACAAGCCATGCGCGCCGAACAAGCTGGCGACAGCGCCGAGGCGCAGCGCATCCGCCGCCGCATCGCGCTTTCCAGCGAACCCACAACCTGAGCGATACGCCAGCCCCTCCACTTAGGGGTCAGACCCCGTACGGGGTCTGACCCCGCCTGGCCGTGCGGGGGTAAACCGTCATCCTGTAAAATCCCAGGCTTCCACCGCACCAAGGATTTACATGCCCTATTCCCTCACCCGGCCACTGCGCGCGCTGTTCGCCGCGCTGGCCCTGTCCTGCGCCGCCCTGGCGCAGGCCGCGCCGCAAAAAGTCATCGTCGACATGGACATCGGCGACGACATCGACGACGCTTTCGCCCTCGCCCTGCTGCTGCAAAGCCCGGAGATCGAGATCGTCGGCATCACCACCGCCTGGGGCGATACCGCCCTGCGCGCGCAGCTGCTGGAACGCATGCTGCGCGAGACGGGCCACAGCCCGATCCCGGTGGCGCAAGGGGTGCGCACCACCGGCAACCCGCAGCCCTTTACCCAGGCCCGCTACGCCCAGCGCGGCAAGCCGCTGCCGCAGGTCGACGCCATCGGCTTCATGCTGGAGCAGATCAAGCGCCAGCCCGGCCAGATCACGCTGCTGGCGCTTGGCCCGCTGACCAACGTCGGTGCCGCCATCGACCGCGATGCTGCCACCTTCGGCCAGCTCAAGCAGGTGGTGATGATGGGCGGCTCGGTGCGCAGTGGCTACCGCAAGTCGCAGTACGTGCCGGCGCGCCCGGCCGACAAGGAGTACAACATCGTCTCCGACATCGCCGCCGCGCAAAAGCTGTTCACCGCCGGTGTGCCGATCGTGATGATGCCGGTCGATTCCACGCAAATCCGCCTGGACGAGGTGGAGCGCAACGCCCTGCTCGGCCACGGCTCGGCCGTCACCGATCAACTGGCGCTGCTCTACCACCAATGGATCGACGCTTACCAGCCGTGGTCCAGCAATATGCCGTCGCTGTTCGACGTGGTGCCGGTGGCGTGGCTGCTCGATCCGGCCGTCTGCCCGGTCACGCCGCTGCGCATCGTTGTCGACCAGCAGGGCTTTACCCGCGAGCAGGCGGGCAAGCCGAACGCGCAGGTGTGCCTGGCCTCGGACCAGGCGCGCTTCTTCGGCCTGTTCATGCCGCGGTTGTTGAAGGATTAAGCCATGGCCCTGGTCTATTCCACTGAAACCGGGCGCATGTGCCCGGACTGCCGCCAGCCGCTGGCCGACTGCCGCTGCAAGGCGGCCGCCAAGGCCAAGGCGGTTGGCGATGGCAATGTGCGGGTGTCGCGCGAGTCCAAGGGGCGTGGCGGCAAGACCGTGACGCTGGTGCGCGGATTGCCGCTCGATGCCGACGCGCTGGCGGCGCTGGGCAAGCAGCTGCGCAGCGCCTGCGGCTCCGGTGGCACCGTCAAGGACGGCGTGCTGGAAATCCAGGGCGACCATGGCGAGCGTGTCATGGCCGAACTGGCCAGGCTAGGCCACAAGCCCAAGCGCGTCGGCGGCTAGTCCGTGTTGCGCGCGCGCCGGCGCGGCCTGAGGTCCGACTATTCGCCGCCGGCGCGGGCCGCGGCTTCGCGCAGCTTGTCCTTCTTGCTCTTGCGCTTGCCCTTGATGCCGCCGTTTTCGGTGTCGGTGACGCCGCTGACCGGGGGCGCCGTTTCGGTCCGTTCGAAGCCGGGGATGGTTTCGCGCGGGACGCGCTGGTTCTGGCGCTTTTCGATCAGGCGGAAGTGCTGCTCGGCGTCGGCCGTGACGAAGCTGATCGCCACGCCGCTCGCGCCGGCGCGGCCGGTGCGGCCGATGCGGTGCGTGTAGTCGACGGCGGAGCGCGGCAGATCGTAGTTGACCACCGCCGGCAGGCGCGCGATGTCGATGCCGCGCGCGGCGACGTCGGTGGCCACCAGCGCCTGCAGCCGGCCGGAGCGGAAGTCGGTCAGCGTTTCGGTGCGCGCGCCCTGGCTCAGTTCACCGTGGAACGAGGCGGCGCGGATGCCGTTGCGGTTCAATTTGTCGGCCACGTGGTCGGCCGCGTACTTGGTGGCGACGAACACCATCACGCCGCGCCACTTGTGCTCCTGAATCAGGTGCTTGAGCAGCATGGTCCGGCGCGGCACATCGACCGCGATGGCGCGCTGCGTGATGGCCGGCTGGCTGGCCGCCTCGGACAGCACTTCGATGCGCGCCGGCTGGTGCAGCATGCCGTCGGCCAGCTTTTGCACCGCCGGCGGGAAGGTGGCGGAGAAGAACAGGTTCTGGCGCCGGGCCGGCAGCAGCGCCAGGATGCGGTTCAGCTCTTCGCTGAAGCCCAGGTCCAGCAGGCGGTCGGCCTCGTCCAGCACCAGCGTGGCGGTGTGGGCGATGCTCAGCGCGCGGTGCTCGATCAGGTCCAGCAGGCGGCCGGGCGTGGCCACCACGATGTCGGCGCCGCCGCGCAGCGCCATCATCTGCGGGTTGATCGAGACGCCGCCGAACACGATCGCCACTTTGACCGGCGCGTTCAGATGCGACACCAGCTTGCGGATCGACTCGCCCACCTGCACCGCCAGTTCGCGCGTCGGCACCAGCACCAGGCCATGCAGCTGGCGCGCGCCGCCGCGCCGTTCCAGCAGCGTGTGTAACAGCGGCAGCGCGAAGGCGGCGGTCTTGCCGGAGCCGGTTTGGGCGGCGCCCAGCACGTCCTCGCCGCGCAACATGGCGGGAATGGCGGCGCGCTGGATGGCGGTCGGCTCGTCGTAGCCGATTTCGGCGATGGCGTTGAGCAGGGAGGGAGCAAGGCCCAGGGTGGAGAAAGACATATCGGCCTAATGTAATCTAATAATCTAATCTAATCAGCCGACAGTATAAGGCATGCTAGTGGCACACCCCGCGCAGCGCGGCGACGGCGATGAAGGGCAGCGCCAGATAGCCGCCGAGGAAAAAGGTCGGCTGGCGTTTCAGGCCGTCGGCATGCAGGCAGTCCGGCACCTTGGCGTCGTTGAAGGCGGCGGTCATGATGGCGTCCGTCCTGGCGGCGCTGAAGGCTTGCGCGTCAAGCCGCTGCTGCGCCAACGGCGACGGCGCCGGTTCGGCCGCGATCGACTCGGCGACGGCTTTTTTGACGGCCGACTCGACGCGGTCCCGCAGGGCGCTGGCGGCCGGCGGCGCCGGCTGGGCGTCGAGATAAGCGTCCTGCCCGCGCTCCTGGGCGCCCGCGGCGGCGCTGCACAGGACGGCCAACAACATCCATCCGGATAAACGCATCAGAATTTCCCCGCTGTCGATCGCTTCCAGGCATTATCATGCAGAATAGCCGTTTTGACAAAGAAAACCATCATGATCCATTGGGACGCCCATGCCTGCCTGCCCCAGCACCCGCTGGCCGATTTCGCGCCCGTCCGCCGGCTGCACGCGGCGGGCGTCAATTATGTGTCGCTCAACGTCGGCGCGGACATGAATCCGCTGTCGCAGGTGATGTCGGTGATCGCCGGCTACCGCGCCACCATCGCCGCCGATCCCGCGCGCTATGCGCTGGTGTCCAGCGTGGACGACATCATCCAGGCCGCCGCCGATGGCCGCATGGCGATCGGCTTCGACCTCGAAGGCGCGCTGCCGCTGCTGGAGCAGCCGGACATGGTGGCGCTGTACGCGCAGCTGGGCGTGCGCCAGATCCATTTCGCCTATAACCGCAATAACAGTGTGGCCGACGGCTGCCACGACACGCCGCGCGGCCTGACGCCGCTGGGCGTGCGCATGGTGGAGGCGGTCAACGAGCATGGCATCCTGATGGACTGCTCGCACACCGGCCGCCGGTGCAGCCTGGAGATCATGCACGTGGCGTCGCAGCCGGTGATCTTCAGCCACGCCAATCCGGACACGCTGGCGCCGCACGGGCGCAACGTCACCGATGAGCAGATCCGCGCCTGCGCGGCGACCGGCGGCGTGGTGTGCGTGTCCGGCCTGTCCTTCTTCCTCGGCAGCGCGCGGCCGGATGCCGCCGACGTCGCCCGCCATGTGGCGTACATCGCCGATCTGGTCGGCGTGCAGCACGTCGGCATCGGCCTGGATATCTGCTTCCAGCAGCCGGGCCTGGACGACACGCCGCCGGGCGGGTTCGATCCCGCGTACTGGTGGCCGGCGCACGCCGGCTACCGCGCCGACGCGCCGCCCACGTTCACGCCGCCGGAGGTGTGGCGCGAGCTGCCGGCCGCGCTGCGCCGCGCCGGCATGCGCGAGAGCGAGGCGGAGCTGGTCCTGGGCCGCAACATGATGCGGGTGGCGCAGCAGGTGTGGGGCGCGCCCGCCGCGGCGGCGCTGGCCCGGGCCGCGTGATTCATTTGTGCAGGCGCAGTTTCAGGTAGGCTTGCAAGGCCAGCTTGAATTCCGCCACGAGCGCGCGCCGCTCGGCGGCGCTGGCTTCGGCGTACAGCGGATTCAATCCCTTGACGATCTGCAGCGCCACCTTGGCGGTGCGTAGCGCCTCGGCCTCGTCCATCTCCGGTTTCTTTTCCCGTAGCGCCGCGCCCAGCTGGGCGCGCAGGCGCTGGCGCGCGTCGGCGTTGCGCTGGTAGCCCAGCGTGGCGTTGAGCAGCGTCAGGTACGCCGGGTGGGCGTCGAAAAAGCCGATCATCAGGTCGAACACGCGGTCGGCCAGCGCCGCCACGCTGAGCTGCGCGGCGTCGGCGATCAGCGCGCTCCAGCCCTGCGCCATCTCCTCGCCGTATTGCTCGCGCAAGGCGCGCGCCAGCGCCAGCTTGTTGGGGAAGTATTGATACAGCGCGCCGATGGACGAGCCGGAACGCTCGGCGATGGCGGTCATGGTGGCGGCGTCGAAGCCGGATTGCGCGAATACGGCGGCGGCGGCATCGAGCATGGCGGCCATGCGCTGTTCGCCGCGCTGCTGCCGCGGTTTGCGGCGCGGGATATTTTCTGAGGACATCCTCAGATTATAGGCTAGAATATATGAGGATACCCTCACATTTAAGGAGCGAACCTCATGCAAACAACGGCACTGGTCTTGATCGATCTTCAACAAAGCAATGTGGCACGCACGCTGGCGCCGCATTCGGCGCAACAGGTGGTGGCCAACAGCGCGCGGCTGGCGGAGGCGGTGCGCCGCCAGGGCGGCACGGTGGTGTACGTGCGGGTGCTGGTCAACGAATTGCGGCAGCAGCCGGCCGATATGCCGGTGGGGCGCGATCCGTCCGCGCCGCCGCTGCCGGCGTCGGCGTGGGACATTGACGCGGCGGCGGGCATGCGGCCGGGTGACATCGTCATCGACAAGCGCCAGTGGGGCGCGTTCCACGGCACGTCGCTGGATCAGCAACTGCGCCGGCGCGGTGTGACGACGATTATATTGGGCGGCATCGCCACCAATTTCGGCGTCGAGTCGACCGCGCGCGCGGCGCAGGATCTGGGCTATGCGCTGCTGTTCGCGGAGGACGCGATGTCCAGCATCAAGGCCGAGATGCACCAGTTTGCGGTGCAGCACATCTTCCCTATCCTCGGCCAGGTGCGCTCGACCGCGCAACTGCTGCAAGACCCGGCGGCTAGTTGACGGCACCGCAGTCGGCGCCGCTGAACTGCTGCGTGAACTGCAGCTGCGCGCCGCCCACCTGCAGCGCTTTCCAGCGTGGCGCGGCCTGGGCAAAGCGCCCGGCTTTCAGGCGATCGCGCACAGCGTCGCAGGAGGCGGCGGGCAGTTGCGCCACCAGTGCCCACTGCCCCGGCGCCGTCTCGCCATACAGCAGGCCGCCCATGTAGGCAGGCCCGAGCAGCAGCACTTCCTGCTTGCCGTCGCCGTCGGCGTCCAGCAGCACGGCGTCGCACGGCTGGTTGGCGTACCGCAGGCATGGCGGCATCGGCGTCCCCGGCGCCTCGCGCCAGGCTTGCGCCGCGAAGCCGGCCGGCAGCGCGGCGCCGCTCGGCCATACCGTCAGATTGGCCGTGACGACCTCCGCGGTGGCCGCCTCCGCCGGCGGTGCCCATCGGTTGCTGAGCTTGAGCGCGGCCGCCGCCCTGGCGTTGCCCTGCGCCGCCATCCGCCGCAGCGCGGCGTCGCCGTAGCGCTGCCCCTCGAAGCGCAGGTAGGCATAGTCGAACTTGTCCGCCGTGACGCGCCCCCGGTCCAGCCGCGCCAGCTGGCTGTTGACCGAAAGCCGCGCCGGATCGGCGATCGGCGTGAACAGCGCCACGATCAGCGCCAGCACCACGTACGCGGTCCAGACGTTGATGCGGGCGATCGGCAGCAGCCAGGTGTCGTACTGGTGGGCGGCCCACTGGTAGCCCAGCGCATAGCAGCTGGCCACCAGCAGGCAGGCCGCCGCCACGATGCGGTCCACCGTCCAGCCGTAGGCGTGCACGCGCAGGCCGAGGGCGTAGATGGCGACGCCGGCCAGCGGCAACAGCAGCAGCGCCGCCGTGCGCGCGCTGACGCGGATCACCAGCGCCACCGTGGCGTGGCCGTTCTGGAAGGCGGCGTTGATCAGCAGGATGAGCATGGCCATGGCGGTCAGCAGCAGCGACGTGGCGTGGCGCGTGCCCCACAGCGCCTGCAGGCCGGTGAACGGCAGCGTGCACAGGAAGCCGCAGATGATGAGCACCGCCACCGGCAGGATCCACGACGACAGCACCAGTAGCAGCGTGCGGATGCCGCGCACGATGGCTGGCCGCACGTCGGTGACGTGCATCGCGCACGACCAGGCAAAGCAGATCACCGGCACGTAGAACCAGTCGCGCTGCAGCAGGGTTTTGAAGAAGGTCAGCCGCACCAGCTCAAACAGCCCGGCGCCCATCCACAGCACGGCCCACAGCGCGGCGACGAAGAACAGCGAAAACAGCAGCTGCACCGCCAGCTTCCATGCCACCTCGAAGTAGCTGTCGTACGTGGCCACGCGCCGCCTGTCCTGCACGCCGGCCATCACCAGCGCGTGGGCGATGTACAGGAAGGCGGCGCCGAACCACAGCAGCGTCCACGAGGGCGCGTTGCGCACCGGCCGGGCGATCGGGCCGGCCGCCAGCTCGGCCAGGCCGGCGGCGCGCCAGCTGTCGTGCAGCGCCAGCACGGCCAGCACCAGGCCCGCCGTCAGCGTCCACCGCGCCGTTTTGCGCGGCGCCATGTGGCCCAGGCTGGAGATCAGCACCACCGGCAGCATCAATCCGAGCATCACCAGCGGCGTCATGAGGTAAGGCGCGCCGGCCGGCCACAGGCCTTCCCTGGCGGCGCGGTACAGCCAGTACAGCAGCAGGCCTTGCGCCAGCCCGGCCGCCAGCCGCGCCGCCATCACGCGCAGGCTGACCTCCGCGCCCAGCGCCGTGTCGTTTTGTTCCATGATGGGGCTCCGCGCTTGTCTATTCCATTATTTTACTAATTTAGCATGGATGTCCGCACCGGCGCGGAGGCGCTATAATCAAAGACTATGAACCCACTTCTCGACAAGCTCCATCCCTACCCGTTCGAAAAACTGCGCCTGCTGTTTGAGCCGGTGACGCCCAATCCGCAGTACCAGGCGATCAGCCTTGGCATGGGTGAGCCCAAGCATCCGACGCCCAAGTTCATCGAGCAGGCGCTGACCGACAACCTGGCCGGCCTGGCCGTGTATCCGACCACCATCGGCTCGCCCGGGCTGCGCGCGGCCATCGCCGGCTGGCTGGAACGCCGCTACAACCTGCCCAGGCTGAATCCCGCCACCCAGGTGCTGCCGGTGAACGGCTCGCGCGAGGCGCTGTTCGCGCTGACCCAGGCGGTGATCGACAAGGACGCCAACTCGGTGGTGGTGAGCCCGAATCCGTTCTACCAGATTTATGAGGGCGCGGCCTATCTGGCCGGCGCCGAGCCGTATTTCGTCAACTCCGACCCGGCGCGTAACTTCGGCTGCGATTACGACAGCATCCCGGACTCGGTGTGGCAGCGCGTGGCGCTGCTGTTCGTCTGCTCGCCCGGCAATCCGACCGGCGCGGTGCTGTCGCTGACCGACTGGGAACACCTGTTCGCGCTGTCGGAGCGCTACAACTTCATCATCGCCGCCGACGAGTGCTACTCGGAGATTTACCATGGCGCGCAGCCGCCATTGGGCGCGATGGAGGCAGCCCACCAACTGGGCCTGGCCACCATCGACCAGCCGTATGCGCGGCTGGTGGTGTTCAGCAGCCTGTCCAAGCGCTCCAACGTGCCGGGCATGCGCTCGGGCTTCGTGGCCGGCGACGCCGAGGTGCTGAAGAAGTTCCTGCTGTACCGCACCTACCACGGCGGCGCCATGAGCCTGGCCGTGCAGGCGGCGTCGATCGCGGCCTGGAACGACGAGGCCCACGTCGAGGACAACCGCGCGCAGTACCGCGCCAAGTTCAACGCCATCACCCCGCTGCTGAAGGAGGTGCTGGACGTCGACCTGCCGGACGCCAGCTTCTATCTGTGGGCGGACGTCAGCCGCACCGGCCTGTCCGACACCGAATTCGCCCAGCGCCTGTACGCCGACTATAATGTCACCGTCCTGCCGGGCAGCTACCTGGCGCGCGAGGCGCACGGCGTCAACCCGGGCCGCAACCGCATCCGCATGGCGCTGGTCGCCGAGACGGCCGAAGGCCTGGAGGCGGCGCGGCGCATAGTCCAATTCTGCAAGTCCCTTAATAATTAAAGAGTCCATCATGAGCCAACAACTCCAGAACATCATCGAAACCGCCTGGGAAGACCGCGCGAACATCAACCCGGCCAACGGTTCCGCCGAACTGCGCGACGCCGTCAACCACGTGCTGGCCGGCCTGGACGCGGGCACCATCCGCGTGGCCGACAAGGCCACCGGCACCTGGGTCGTCAACCAGTGGGTGAAGAAGGCCGTGCTGCTGTCGTTCCGCCTGGAGAACAACGTGGTGCTGCCGTCGGATGGCACCATGCAGTTCTATGACAAGGTGCCGACCAAGTTCGCCAACTACAGCGCCGACGATTTCGCCAAGGGCGGCTTCCGCGTGGTGCCGCCAGCGGTGGCGCGTCGCGGTTCGTTCATCGCCAAGAACGTGGTGCTGATGCCGTCCTACGTCAACATCGGCGCCTACGTCGATGAGGGCGCGATGGTGGATACCTGGGCCACGGTGGGTTCGTGCGCGCAGATCGGCAAGAATGTTCACCTGTCGGGCGGCGTGGGCATCGGCGGCGTGCTGGAGCCGATGCAGGCCAATCCGACCATCATCGAGGATAACTGCTTCATCGGCGCGCGCTCGGAGATCGTTGAGGGGGTGATCGTCGAGGAGAACTCGGTGATTTCGATGGGCGTGTATATCGGCCAGTCGACCAAGATTTATGATCGCGCCACCGGCGAGGTGACTTATGGCCGCGTGCCGGCGGGGTCGGTGGTGGTGTCGGGTTCGCTGCCTTCGGAAGATGGCAAGTATTCGCTGTATTGCGCGGTGATCGTCAAGCGCGTGGATGCGCAGACGCGCTCCAAGACCAGCATTAATGAGTTGCTGCGCGGCGTTTAAACCCGCACGGCCAACCTGGGTCTGACCCCGTGCGGGGTCAGACCCTGCGGCATATCTGCAGCCAACGGCTAAAGCATAGGCAGGGGCGGCAAGGTTTTGGGGTAACCAGGGAGATCACCATGGCAATGGACCGCCTGTTCCAGCTGATGAAGGAAAAAAACGCGTCGGACATGTTCTTCGCGGTGAATTCGCCGGTGCACATCAAGATCAACGGCAACCTTATCCCGATCAACCAGCAGAAGCTGGAGCCGGAAAACATCCACGCGCTGCTGGCGGAAATCGCCTCGCCGGAGCAGATGGAGGAGCTGGCCGCCACTAATGAGTTGAACATGGGTGTGTCGGTCCCCAATCTGGGCCGCTTCCGCCTGTCGGCCTTCCGCCAGCGCGGCAGCATTTCGGCGGTGTTCCGCTTTGTGCCGGCCACCATCCCGCCGCTGGCCGACCTGCAATTGCCGCCAGTGCTGGCGGATCTGATCATGGAGAAGCGCGGCCTGCTGCTGCTGGTGGGTTCCACCGGCTCCGGCAAGTCAACTACCATCGCCTCCATGCTCGATCACCGCAACGAACTGCGCTCCGGCCATATCCTGACGCTGGAAGATCCGATCGAGTACCTGTTCCGCAACAAGAAATCCATCGTCAACCAGCGCGAAATCGGCAGCGACGCGAAGGACTTTGCCACCGCGCTGCGCAACTCGATGCGCCAGGCGCCCGATTGCATCCTGATCGGCGAGATCCGCGACAAGGAAACCATGGCGGCGGCGCTGGCCTACGCGCAGTCGGGCCACCTGGTGCTGGCGACGCTGCATGCCAATAACAGCTATAACGCCTTGAACCGCATTATCAGCTTCTATCCGATCGAGAACCGCCCCGCCCTGCTGCAGGATCTGTCGACCACCATCAAGGCCATCGTGTCGCAGCGGCTGGTGCGCTCGGTGAACGGCGGCACGCGCTCGGCGGCGGTGGAGGTGATGGTCAATACGCGCTATATCTCGGACCTGATCGAGAAGGGCGAAATCGGCCAGATCAAGGAGGCCATGGAGAAGAGCATGTCGCCCGGCTCGCAGTCGTTCGAGCAGGCCTTGCTCAAGCTGGTGCAGGATGGCCAGATCAGCCAGGACGAGGCGCTGGCCCACGCCGATTCGGCCACCAATCTGCTGTGGCTCCTGAATAATGGGCCGGACAGCAAGTCTGGTCAGGCGGCGGAGCCGGAGGCCAAGGCCGCGCCGAGCGAAGCGTCGTTCACCGAGTTCACGCTCAATACCTAGCTTTTTGCCTAATCAAACGCGACGTCTTCCAGGCGGAAGCGGAATTTGCGGCGCTCCGGCCAATCCCAGCCTACGCCGGCCGGCAGCGGACGGGCCGGCCCCGGTTGCGCCGGCACGGGCGGCTGGCTGACTGGCAGTTGCGATGGCGCCGCGGTCAGTAACGCGCAGGCCGTGGCGTCCGCCAGCGCGGCGCCCGGCGCGGGCCGCGGCGGACCGGCTGGCGCGGCCTGGGCCTGCTCCAGCCGCAGGCGGTGCGCCATCTTGAATTGTTTGTCCTGCGGACGGCGGATCGACAGGTCCTTCCAGGCGTTGCGCATGCTGCGGGCAAAAGATTGGGCGAATTGGTTGGGCGTGACCGGTTTGCCCTTGTGGATGATTTCGTCGCCAACCACGCGCGCGTGATTGCATGCGCCGTAGCTCCACGAGCGCAGCTCGGTGCCCTCCGGCAGGAACAGCGACTTCCATTGGTAGCCGCGCACGCTGGCGGGATTGCAGTCGAACGGCAGCTGCGATTGCTCGCGCAACCAGAGCTCGACTGCGCTGCTGAGCGCCTCGGCGAGGTCTTGCGCGCCACCGCGCACTTTGAGGAGGGAAATGAGGCGGAGCATGGTATCCGCATCGACCTGCACAGACACTGTGGATTTCATTCTGCTTCTCCTTCTGTTTTTTTCTGTTAGACCCTGAAATGTTCTGTAAAGTTCAAAACAGAGCGTTTCAGAACAAAGCAGAAGAAAGCAGAACGAAAAGCAGTCGTTTTGCCACACGGGGGCTGGACCTGCTCCCCACCCAACTACCGGGCCGGGGGGCGGGCATGGTATCCTAGCGGGTCCAACTTTCCCGACCGATCATGACCATTACCCTCTACGGCATCCCGAATTGCGATACCGTCAAAAAAGCACGCACCTGGCTGGCGGCGCAGCAGCAGGAATTCGCGTTCCACGATTTTAAAAAGCAGGGCCTGAGCCGCGAAATCGTCGCCGGCTGGCTGCAACACCTGTCGCGCGACGTGCTGGTGAACCGCAAGGGCACCACCTGGCGCGCGCTGCCCGACGAGCGCAAGGCCGCCATCGTCGACGACGACGCCGCCATCGCGCTGATGCTGGAAAACCCGTCCGTGATCAAGCGCCCGGTGCTGGACAAGGACGGCGCCTACGCCGTCGGCTTCTCCGACGCGCAATACCAACAGATCTTCAACAAGTAATATGACTCCATCCAAGACCCTGGCGCTGACCGAAAAGCTGATCTCCCTGTCCTCCGTCACGCCGGACGACAAGGGCTGCCAGCAGCACCTGATCGACCTGCTGACGCCGCTCGGCTTCCAGTGCGAAACCATCGTCTCCAACGGCGTGACCAATCTGTGGGCGCGGCGCGGCACCACCTCGCCGGTGATGGTGTTCGCCGGCCACACCGACGTGGTGCCCACCGGCCCGGTCGAACAATGGCGCTCGCAGCCCTTCACGCCGACGCACCGCGACGGCAAGCTGTATGGGCGCGGCGCGGCCGACATGAAGACCTCGATCGCCGCCTTCGTGGTGGCCTGCGAGGAGTTCATCGCCAAACATGCGGACCACAAAGGCTCGATCGCCTTCCTGATCACCAGCGACGAGGAAGGGCCGGCCACCGACGGCACCGTCATCGTCTGCAATCTGCTCAAGGAGCGCGGCGAAACGCTGGACTACTGCATCGTCGGCGAGCCGACTTCGGACGAGACGCTGGGCGACATGATCAAGAACGGCCGCCGCGGCTCGCTGTCCGGCAAGCTGACGATCAAGGGCGTGCAAGGTCACATCGCCTACCCGCAGCTGGCCAGGAACCCGATCCACCTGGGCGCGCCGGCGCTGGCCGAGCTGGCGGCCGAGGTCTGGGACCACGGCAACGAGTACTACCTGCCGACCTCCTGGCAGATGTCCAACATCCACGCCGGCACCGGCGCCAACAACGTCATTCCGGGCGAGATGGTCATCGACTTCAACTTCCGCTTCTCGACCGCCAGCACGCACGAGGACCTCAAGCGCCGCGTGCACGCCATCCTGGACCAGCACCATCTGCACTACGACCTCCAGTGGGCGCTCAGCGGCCTGCCGTTCCTGACGCCGCGCGGCACGCTGAGCGACGCGCTGTCGTCGGCGATCAAGGCGGAAACCGGCGTCACGACCGAGCTGTCGACCACCGGCGGCACCTCGGACGGCCGCTTTATCGCGCAGATCTGCCCGCAGGTGATAGAATTCGGCCCCCCGAACGCCAGCATTCACAAGATCGACGAGCATATCGAACTGCGTTTCGTCGACCCGCTGAAGAACATCTATCGCCGCACGCTGGAAAACCTGCTTACGTAAAACCGCCATGACCACGACTCTCTTCACCACGCCGCGCGACCTGTTGCGCTACGCCGTCACCCGCTTCAACACCGCCCAGCTGTTCTTCGGCCACGGCAGCGCCGAGGCGTTCGACGAAGCGGCCTACCTGATCCTGCACACCCTCAAGCTGCCGCTGGACCGCCTCGACCCGTTCCTGGACGCCAAGCTGCTGCCGGAAGAAGTGGCGGCGGTGCTGGCGGTGCTGGACCGGCGCGTCAACCAGCGCGTGCCGGCGGCCTACATCACCAACGAGGCGTGGCTGGGCAGCTACAAGTTCTACGTGGACGAGCGCACCATCGTGCCGCGCTCCTTCATCGCCGAGCTGATCCCCGAGTACTTCGCGCCCTGGGTCAACCAGCCGGAAAACGTGGCCAACATCCTCGAGCTGTGCACCGGCTCCGGCTGCCTGGCCATCATGATGGCGGACGCCTTCCCGGACGCGCACGTGGACGCGGTGGACATCTCGGCCGACGCGCTGGAGGTGGCCAAGCGCAACGTCGCCACCTACGAGCTGGAGGAGCGCCTGACGCTGATCCAGTCCGACCTGTACGCCAACGTGCCGGCCAGGAAGTATGACCTGATCATCACCAATCCGCCGTACGTCAATTCCAGTTCGATGAGCAAGCTGCCGATGGAGTACCGCGCCGAGCCGGAACTGGCGCTGGACGGCGGCAAGGATGGCATGGACATCGTGCGCCGCATCGTCGCCGGCGCGGCCGAGCGCCTGACCGACGACGGCCTGCTGATCGTCGAAATCGGCAATGAAAAAGCCTACGCGGAAGCCGCCTTCGGCGCATTGGGCCTGACCTGGCTCACCACCAGCAATGGCGACGACATGGTCTTCCTGCTGACCGCCGACCAGCTCAAAATTTAAATATGATCCGTTTCACTCAAGTTAGCCTGATGCGCGGCGTGAAGCCGCTGCTGGAGCAAGTCGACGTCACCCTCAACCCGGGCGACAAGATCGGCCTGATCGGCGCCAACGGCGCCGGCAAATCCAGCCTGTTTGCCATGATGCGCGGCGAGCTGCATCCCGACCAGGGCAATATCGACTTCCCGGCCAAGTGGCGCGTGGCTTACGTGGCGCAGGAAACGCCGCCGCTGGAACGCGCGGCGCTGGACTACGCCATCGACGGCGACGTCCACCTGCGCAAGCTGCAGGCCGAACTGGCGCGGCTGGAGGCCGAGCCGGAATCCACCGACAACGGCATCGCCATCGGCGAGATCTACAGCGCGCTGGCCGACGCCGACGCCTACACCGTGCAATCGCGCGGCGAGCAGCTGCTGCTGGGCCTCGGCTTCACGCTGGACCAGATGCAGCAGCCGGTGGCCAGCTTCTCCGGCGGCTGGCGCATGCGCCTGAACCTGGCGCAGGCGCTGATGTGCCCTTCCGACCTGCTGCTGCTGGACGAACCGACCAACCACCTGGACCTGGACGCCATCATCTGGCTGGAGGACTGGCTCAAACGCTACACCGGCACGCTGCTGATCATTTCCCACGACCGCGACTTCCTGGACGAAATCGTCAACGTCATCGTCCACATCGATGAGCGCAAGCTGAAGCGCTACTCGGGCAACTACTCGGCCTTCGAGCGCCAGCGCGCGGCGCAGATGGCGCTGGCCGCCGGCGCGCTGGAAAAGCAGCAGCGCAAGCGCGCGCACCTGGAATCGTTCATCGAGCGCTTCAAGGCCAAGGCCTCCAAGGCCCGCCAGGCGCAGAGCCGCATGAAGGCGCTGGCCAAGATGGAAGAACTGGCGCCGCTGCGCGCCGCCGCCGAATTCTCGTTCGAATTCCGCGAGCCGCTCAACGCCCCCAACCCGCTGCTGGTGATGGAAGACGTCAACGCCGGCTACCGCAGCGAGAACGAGAAGACCGGCGAAATCGCCGAGAAAACCATCGTCCGCGGCATCAACTTCTCGCTGCAGATCGGCCAGCGTATCGGCCTGCTGGGCGTGAACGGCGCCGGCAAGTCGACGCTGATCAAGACCATCGCCGGCGAGCTGGCGCCGCTGACCGGCGAATCGACCACCGGCAAGGGCCTGAACATCGGCTATTTCGCCCAGCACCAGGTCGAGATGCTGCGCCACGACGAATCGCCGCTGTGGCACCTGATGAAGATCGCGCCGACCACGCGCGAGCAGGAGCTGCGCAACTTCCTCGGCGGCTTCAACTTCCCCGGCACCATGGTGACCGAAAAGATCGCGCCGTTCTCCGGCGGCGAGAAAGCGCGCCTGGCGCTGGCGCTGATCGTGTGGCAGCGCCCCAACCTGCTGCTGCTGGACGAACCGACCAACCACCTGGACCTGGAAACGCGCGAGGCGCTGACCGAGGCGCTGGCGCAGTTCGAGGGCACGCTGGTGGTGGTCTCGCACGACCGCCACCTGCTGCGCGCCACCACCGACCAGTTCATCATCGTCGCTGACGGCAAGCTGCAGCCGTTCGACGGCGACCTGGATGACTACAAGGACTGGCTGTTCCAGACCAAGCTGGGCAAAGGCACCGACGTGCTGCCGGCCGCCGGCAAGGAGCACCAGACCGCCTTCCCGGTGCAGTCGCCGGTGGCGCCGCCCAGGGCGGCGGAAGCGCCGGCCGTCAACAGCAAGGAGCAGAAGCGCAAGGAGGCCGAGGAGCGCCAGCGCCTGTCCGCGCTGCGCAAACCGCTCGAGCAAAAGATCAGGCGCCTGGACGAGCAGATCGCCAAGCGCACGGCGCAAAAGGCCGAGGTGGACGCGCAGCTGGGCGAGGAGTCAATCTACGACGCCGCCAACAAGGCCAAGCTGAAACAGCTGCTGGCCGACCAGGCCTTCTTCAGCAAGGACCTGGGCGAGCTGGAAGAACAGTGGCTGGCGCTCAACGAGCAGCTCGAAGCGCTGGCCTGAGCCGGCGTCAGGCCGCCTGGCGGGCGCCGAACTGCACTTTGCGGATGGACATCAGCTTGTCGATGTCCACCACGATCAGGCGGCGTCCGTCCACCTCCCCCAGGCCGAGCAGATAATCGACCGCCGCCGCGCCGGCGATCGGCGCGATCTGCTGCGGCGTGAGCGCGACGATGTCGGTCACGCCGTCGACCACCATGCCCATCACGCAGCTCGACAGCTTGAGGATGATGACGTCGGTCAGCGGATCGTGCTGCGGCGGGCGCGGGCCGAAGGCGATGCGCATGTCGACGATGGGCATGATGACGCCGCGCGACACCACCACGCCGCTGATGATGGCGCCGTCGTCGGACGAAAAGCGCTCCAGCGCCTGCAAGGGGCGCAGCTCCCGCACCTTGCTGAACTCCAGCGCGTAATCGAGCCCGCCGAGCCGGAATACCAGATACTGCTGCGCCTCGGCGGCGGCGGCCTGCGTGGTCGGGGAAGCCATTGTTGATCCTTTCGTTCGGGGACAGCAAGTGCCATCCTAACCGCGCCCGCCGCCGCCGGCGTTGACAGGCGTCAACCTTCGCCGGCGCGCGCGCCGGTTTGCTACAATCGCCGCATGAACCCGATCAATCCCGATGAAGTGCTGTTCGCCGCCGTGCGCGCCCAGGGGCCGGGCGGACAGAATGTGAACAAGGTGTCGAACGCCGTGCACGCGCGCTTCGACGTCGCCGCCTCGTCGCTGCCGGAGCACATCAAGCAACGCCTGCTGGCGCTGCGCGACAGCCGCCTGACGCGCGACGGCGTCATCGTCCTCAAGGCGCAGCAGTCGCGCAGCCTGGGCGCCAACAAGCAGGACGCCTTGCGCCGCCTGCAGGAGATGGTCGACAGCGTGGCCGTGCTGCCGGCCGCGCGCCGCGCCACCAAGCCGACACTGGGCGCGCAACGCCGCCGCCTGGAAGGCAAGGCGCGCGACGGCGAGCGCAAACAGCTGCGCGGCAAGGTCAGTTTTTAAAGCACGCGCGCCAGCTGGTGCACGCCCAGCGCCAGCAAGGCCAGGAAGAAGCAGCGGCGGAACAGCGCCGGCGGCATGCGGCCGCGCAGCCATTGTCCCAGCCACATGCCGGCGAGGGACGGGATCAGCGCCAGCAGCGAAGCGCCGGCCGCCGCCACGTGCCATGCGCCGCGCAGCGACAGCATGCCCGCCAGCGCCAGCGTGCCCACCGTGAAGGCCATGCCCAGCGCCTGCACCAGGTCGTCCTTGTCCAGGTCGAGCGCCTGCAGGTACGGCGCCACCGGCATGACGAAGACGCCGGTGACGCCGGCCATCAAGCCGGTTGCGGCGCCGCACAACGGACCGGCCCAGCGCTGATGGCGCCGCGCCACCTGCAGCCGCCAGCCGGTGAGGCCCAGCAAGCCGTAGCCAGCCAGCGCCAGCCCCAGCACCATGCCGCTCCACGCCGCCGCCCCCAGCCAGGCAGCGCCGGCCACGCCGGCGCAGATCGCCAGCATGGTCCACCTGAAACGCTGCCACAGCGGATAGAGCGCAGGGCCGGCAGCCAACTGCCATACATTCGTCACAGACGAAGGCACGATCAGCAGCGCGGCCGCCTCCAGCGGCGCCATGCGCAACGACAGCAGCGCGATCGCCACCGTCGGCAGGCCCATGCCGGTGACGCCCTTCACCAGTCCTGCCAGCACAAACACCAAGGTAATGAACACGCTCTCCATGCCCGCCATTGTGCGCGCCGGCCATGCGCTTGAAAATCTGGCATATACTGAGTCAGACTTCGGATTATCCATAGGCTATGCGCTTCGACCTGACTGATCTTCAGCTATTCATCCACATCGCCGAGAGCGGCAGCATCACCGCCGGCGCGCAACGGGCGCATCTGGCGCTGCCCTCGGCCAGTGCGCGCATCCGCGGCATGGAGGAGACGCTGGACGTGCCGCTGCTGCAGCGTGGCCGGCGTGGCGTCGCGCCCACCGAGGCCGGCCGCACGCTGTTGCAGCACGCCCGCGCCATCATCCGCCAGATGGCGGACATGCACGCGGACCTGGCGCAATTCGGCACCGGCCTCAAAGGCCAGGTGCGGCTGCTGTGCAACACCTCGGCCATGACCGAATTCCTGCCGGACGCGCTGGCGGCCTTCCTCAAAACGCATCCGCAACTGAGCATCAACCTGGAGGAGCGCATGAGCCGCGACATCGTGCAGGCCATCGCCGACGGCGTGGCGGACATCGGCATCATTTCGGATGCGGTCGACCGCGCCCACCTGCAAGTCTTCCCCTTCCGCGACGATCCGCTGGTGCTGGCCATGGCGCGCGGCCATCCGCTGGCCAAGGCACTGGGCCACAAGCGCCACATGCCATTCATCGACGCGCTGGACCACGACTTCATCGGCCTGGCCGACGACAGCGCGATGCAGCGCAACGCCGCCGAACAGGCCGCGCGCCTTGGCCGCCGGCTGCACTGCAAGATCCGCCTGCGCAGCTTTGAAGCCATCTGCCGCATGGCCGCCAGCGGCGCCGGCCTGGCCCTGCTGCCGGCCACCGCGGCCCGCCGCAGCCCGGACGATCTGCGCGTGGTAAAGCTCAGCGACCCGTGGGCCGACCGCAAACTGCTGATCTGCGTACGCGACCAAGCCGCCCTGCCCGGCTACGCGCGCGATCTGCTGGCCGCATTGATGCTGGCATAAACCGCTGGCATAAATTCATCGCAGATTGGCAGTTTTCATGCTCGGCCGGATTCTAAGATGCCAGCTTTACATTACCGGTGTGGCCATGTCGCTTAAAACCTTTGCTCTACTTTGCTGCATCACCACCTCGGCCCATGCCGCCATGCCGAAGGGCTGCGACGACGTGCCCGCCGCCGCGCCGGCCACCCAGCAGCGCCAGCCGGTCTTCCCGCCGATCCAGCTGGAGATCCGCACGCCGCAGCCGCCGACTGCCTTTCCCATCGAGGGCCGCAATGTGCTGCTGTACGAACTGCATCTGCACGATTATGGCGACCAAACGGCGCCAGTGAGCGCGGTCGACATCATCAGCGATCAGGGCAAACTGCTGACCAGCATCGGCGCAGTGCAGTTGAAGAATCGCATGCGGCAATACCGCAACGGTGGAACGGCCGTGGTGTTTATCTGCCTGGCGTTCGAACGCGGCGTGGCCGTGCCGGCGGCGCTGCGCCACCGCGTGCTGCTGGGCGACGGCTTTGCCGACGGTCCGCTGATCGGGACCCATGCCAGCAAACTTAAAACGCTGGGCGCGCCGCTCAGCGGCGCCGGCTGGAGCGCAGACAATGGCCCCGGCCTCGACTCGCACCATCGCACCGGCGTATTCGTGGTTGGCGGCCGGGCGCAGAACAGCCGCCGCTACGCCATCGACTGGAAAAAGTATCAGGACGGCCAGCCCTACAAAGGCGATCCGCGCGACGCCAGCGCCCATCTGGCCTACGGCGCCGAAGTGCTGGCCGTGGCCGATGGCACGGTGGTCGCCGCCCGCAACGACATGCCGGACAACGTCCCGCGCACCGCCGCCGGCTTCACGCCCGCCGTGCCGATGACCATGGATAACCTGGCCGGCAATTTCATCATCATCGACCTCGGTGACGGCCAGTACGCGCAATACGCGCATCTGCGGCCGGGTAGCGTCAAGGTCAAAGCGGGGGACGAGGTGCGGCGCGGCCAGCAGCTGGCGCAAGTCGGCATCTCTGGCGATGCGCGCGTGCCGCACCTGCATTTCCAGGTTGCGGACAGCGCTGACTTCCTTGCCGGCGAAGGTCTGCCCTACGTGATCGACGCATTCCAGCTGAATGGCCAGCGCCGCGCTGGCGAATATCCGCCCGATGGCGCGGTCGTTAACTTCCGTCCTCGGACGGCGCCCAATTGATCGGCCCCACCGGGCCGGCGTGCAGCACCGTCATGCCCGGCGCGGCGGTGCGCACCCTGGCTTTCAGCTCCTTGGGCGGACGGTCGTAGGGCGGCGGCTCGCCCGGCACGAAGCTCATGGTCCGCAGCAGCACATCTCCGGTCAGCAGTTCCACCGTGCAGCGCGAGCCGCGGATCAGCGCCGCCTTCTGCCGCTGCACCTGCGCCACCTCACCCTGCGCCTGCTCCTGCTGTACCTGCGCCGCCTTTATCGCCAGCGAGATTTTCGCCACCTGGCGCAAGGACGGCCCCACCGCCTCCGCCATCTTCTGGAACAGCGGCAGCTGCTCCGGCGTCAGCGTCACCTCGCGCTTGCGCACGCGCGTGGCCAGCGTCAGGTAGTTGCGCACCTCGGTCTGGCCGGTGATGGCGTCCATCTCCGCCTGGCGCGCCTCGGCCTCGCGCGCCGCCTGCTGCACGCGCGGCAGCAGCTCGGCGATCTTCTTGTCGAACTTGGCGGTATCCGGCACCAGCGCATACAGCAGCATCTCGGTCTGCTTGCGCGGGCCGGCGTGGACGATCTCGATCTTGCGGGCGGCAATGGCGCAGCCCTCGGCCACCTTGATCACCACCTCGTCGGCCATGATCTCGCAATTGCTGGCCTCCCCGATCACCACGCGCGAACCGGAAATGATGCAGCTCTCGGCGCGCGTCAGCGCCACCTCGCCGCGCTTGGTCTGCAGCACCGCGCCCGAGGCCACGCCGCGCACGCGGATCGCGCCGTCGGCGTTGTTGACCGTGCCGCCCATCAGGTTTTTGCTCAGCACCACATCGCCGCCGCGCGAGACGATGTTACCGAACACGTCGCCGTGGATCGTGATGTTGCCGCCCTCGACCAGGCGCTGCTCCTGCACGTCGCCGAACTCCTCGTACTCGCCGGTCAGCTGCAGGTTGCCGGTGGTGCGCGCGCTGACGCCCTCGCGGCTGATGATCTTGGGCCCGATCGACAGCCGCCTGGTCGCCGGATCGACGCTCAGAAAGCCCTCCACCGCCGACACCAGGAACTCGCCGCCGCGCAGATGCTCGATCACCGTGCCCTCGCCGGCCACGCTGGTCAGCTCGAAATCCTTGGGCACCGGCGGCTCCAGCACCAGGCCGGACAACTCGAAGCCGCGGGTGCCGGCGGTGCGCGGCACCTTGCGCAGCAGCTTGACGTGCGGCTTGACCTGCGGGAAGCGGTTCTGGAACGTCTGCAGATCGAGGCGGCCCTCGCCCATGTCCTTGGGCGCGTTGCTGCGGTGGATATCCGGCGACACCTCGACGATGGCGGCGTCCTTGCCCGGCACCGCGTTCAGGCGCCGCGCCACGATGAGGCGCGCCAGGCGGCCGGTGGCGATGACGTCGCGCACCGCCGGCGCGTCGATGCCGAAGCGGATGCCCTTGACCCACATGTCGGCCACGAACTCGTCGAAATTCAGGCGCGCCGGCTGCGGCGGCAGGTCCGGCACGTCGAAGAACACCGGCTCGAAATAGTATTCGGCCTCGCCGTTGATCACCTTGACGGTCTTGTACAGCGCGCGGCGCGGCGCCGGGAACGGCGCGATGCTGTCGGCAAAGCGCAGCAGCGGCTGCGCGCGCAGGGCCGGCGGCAGGTCCGGGCCGACGTTGTACAGCATCTTGCTGAACACCGCGTAATCGAGGCCGATGAAACAGGCGCTGCCTAGGAACACCTGGCTGACCGCGGCCGCGCAGGCGGCGGCGCTGGCGTCGGCCTGGAAGAAGACGCCGTCGGCGCGGCGCAGCAGCGCCGCCGGCAGACCGTCATCCGCAGTTTGTTCCAGCGCCGTGGCGTCGTCAGACACAGTGCAATCCCCAGGAAGAAGTCCGTCGGGCCGGCGCGACCGAGCGCGCGCCCTGCCCTTTTTGATGTGAGCCCAAGAGTAGCACGTCCGGCCCGGCTTGCGCCAGCCGCCTCAAGGGGCGGGCCGCGGGCGCGCCGTCAGGTGCCAGTCGAGCGACCCGGCGCTGTCGGCAAACAGCAACTGGCCGCCGCTGGGCGTGCCGCGCAGGCGCTGCTTGAGCTCCTTGGGCGGCAACTGGCGCAGCGCCGCCGTGTCGGCCGCGAACGGCATGGTGCGCACCATGGTCTCGCCGCTGGCCAGGTGCAGGCCGCAGCGGGCGATGCCGGCCGCCTCCGCCTGCTGCTCGATGACGCGCGCCAGGCGGTCGCCCAGCAGCTTGTGCTGCGTCTGGCCGACCTGCAAGTCCTGCTTGTGCTTCTGGATCGCCTTCATCTCCTCCGCCACCGCGCCGGCGATCTTGCGCAGGTGCTGGCCCTGCTCCGGCGTCAGCACCAGCTCCTGGGTGCGCAGCTTGGCCGCCAGCGCCAGATAGCGGCGCACATCCGGCAGCGCGGCGATGCGATCGAGCTCGCGCTGGCTGTCGGCGTTGGCCTGCGCCAAGGCCGCCACGCGCAGCTCCAGGTCGGCGATCTCGGCGTCGAACTGGGTCACGTCCTTGACCAGCACATAAATCACCATCTCGGTACGGCGGCGCGGCCCGGCGCTCTCCACCTCGACATTGCGGCCGGCGATGGCGCAGCCCTCGGCCAGCGCCACGCGCACGGTATCGCCGATGATCTCGCAGTTGGACGCCTCCTCGATGCTGACGTCGACGCCCGAGATCACGCAGTTCTCGGCGCGCTGGATGGTCACCGCGCCATCGGCCGCGTAGACGATGGCGTTGGACGCCACGCCGGCCACGCGCACCGCGCCGGCGACGCTGTGCACGCTGCCGCCGACCAGGTTCTGGCCCAGCGCCACGCTGCCGCCGCGCGAATGGATGTTGCCGTAGACGTTGCCGTGCACCGTGATGTCGGTGCCGGTGACATCGCGCTGCTCCTGCACGTCGCCGTACTCCTCGTAGGCGCCGGCCAGTTGCAGGTTGCCGGTGGTGCGGCCGCTGACGCCCTCCAGGCTGACGATTTTATCGGTGACCGAAATGCGGTTGGACTTGGCGTCCACGCTCAAAAAGCCCTCGCGGGTCGACACCAGGTACTCGCCGTCGTCGAGCAGCCTGGCCTCGGTGCCCTCGCCGGCCAGGAAGCGCAGCGTCAGGTCCTTGGGCGGCGCCGGCTCGGTCCTGCGGCCGGCCAGGTCGAAGCCCGGCAGGCCGGGCGCGCACGGCTCCTTCTTCAGCAGCCGCATATTGGCCTTGATCTGCGGGAAGCGGTTCTGGAAGCTTTGCAGGTCGATGCGGCCGTCGGCGCGCGCCTTGGGGGCGTCGCTGCGGTGCAGGTCGGACGACACCTCGACCACGCAGGCGTCGCGGCCCGGCGCCGGTTCAAGGTCGGTGGCGAAGGTGATGCGCTCGGCCCTGGGCGAGGCCATGGCCGCCTGCACCGCCGCCACGTCGATGCCGAAGCGGATGCCCTTGTTCCACATGTCGGCGACGAATTCGTCGATGTCCAGCCGCACCGGGCGTTCCGGGATCACCGTGCCGTCGGGCAGCGTCTCCTGCTCCAGGTACAGCGGCTGGAAGGTGTACTCGGCGTAGGCCAGACTCACCTTGGGCGGTTTATACAGCGCCAGGCGGGCGGCGTCGAACACGCGCACGGCGTCGGCCAGGCGCAGCGCCTGGACCGCGCCGAGGTCGGGGCCGACGCCGTACAGCGCTTGCATCAGCGCGGCGTAATCAAGCCCGGCGAAATAGCCGCCGGCGGCGAACACCTGCGCCACCGCCGCCGTCAGCGCCGCCTGGCTCATGCCCACATCGATATAAATGCCGTCCGCGCGCTTGACCAAACCTATCGGCAAGCCGGGGCCTGGAGCGTCCGGCTCCGGGCTGGCGGCTGGCGCTGCGAATGCAAGCTCTTGAACCACGGTGTTCCTCCCAACGGCACGCAGGCAGCCGGAAGGCATTGCGTGTAATTAATTAATCTTACACGCAGACCATGAAAAAGAAAGGGGAAAACGCCGCCCGTACGGGGGCAACTGTCAGGATATTGATACAAACCAATAATAGGCAAATAATAAATGTAGCGTTTTATTATCGTTACTTATCGGTTCTGCAACGCCGCCGTGGCTGGCGCCGGCTCAGCGGCGCGGCGGCACCGCGTACAGGTCCTGGCTGACCTCGTTGATCTGGCGGCGCAGGTCGCGCCGCTCGTCGGGCGTCATGCGGCCGACGCGGCGGCTCATTTCAGCGTTGCGGCTGGCCTCCTGCATGGCGCGGCGCTGCTCCTCGGCGCGCGCCTCGTAGCTGCGCGGATCGAGCGGGCGGGCGTCGCCGCGCGGCGCCTCGGCGCGCGCGCCGTTCTGCTGCTGGTGCTGCTGCGGCGGCTCGCGGCGCGGACCGCCGCCGTCAGGGCCATCGGCGCGCGCGCTGGCGGCGCCCAGCAGGCCCACCATCAGCGCCGACGCCAGCATGGATCGAACGCAAAAAGCTGCGCCTGCTGCCGCGGATTTTTTTGTGTGATCGATGAACATGGCGTTCCCTGAAAGCTGAATCTATGCCCGCAGTGTATGATGCTTTGACCGAGGGGGTAAGGCGAATTGGGTAAAGTTTGTAACACTTTGTAATGGGTCGTCCCACCCGCGTTTTCGCTGGACGAATATGACGTTACCATAGCAACCTGAATAAGACAAATCTGGCAGCCAAATGACTACGACAACGACTGAATCCGGCAACAACGCCGCCACCGGCCAGGGCCACGCGGCCAAGATCATGGTGGTGGACGACGACGTCCGCCTGCGCGACCTGCTGCGCCGCTACCTGACCGAGCAAGGCTTCAACGTCTTCACCGCCGAAAGCGCCACGGCGATGAACAAGCTGTGGCTGCGCGAGCGCTACGACCTGCTGGTGCTGGACCTGATGCTGCCCGGCGAGGACGGCCTGTCGATCTGCCGCCGCCTGCGCGGCGCCGGCGACCAGACGCCGATCATCATGCTGACCGCCAAGGGCGAGGACGTCGACCGCATCGTCGGCCTGGAAATGGGCGCCGACGACTACCTGCCCAAGCCGTTCAACCCGCGCGAGCTGGTGGCGCGCATCGGCGCCGTGCTGCGCCGCCGCGGCCCGGACGAAATCCCCGGCGCGCCGTCGGAAACGCCGCAGACCTTCGAGTTCGGCCAGTTCGTGCTGGACCTGGGCACGCGCACGCTGAAGAAAAACGGCGAGACGGTGCCGCTGACCACCGGCGAGTTCTCGGTGCTGAAGGTGTTCGCGCGCCACGCGCGCCAGCCGCTGTCGCGCGAGAAGCTGATGGAACTGGCGCGCGGGCGCGAATACGAGGTGTTCGACCGCAGCCTGGACGTGCAGATCTCGCGCCTGCGCAAGCTGATCGAGCCCGATCCATCCAGCCCGCTGTACATCCAGACCGTCTGGGGCCTGGGCTATGTGTTCATCCCGGAGGGCCAGCCGCGCTGACCCGCGCCCGCCTATGAAGTTGCCGTTCTCGTTCCGCCTGGCCAGCCTCAAAAGCGGCCTGTTCTGGCGCACCTTCTTCCTGCTCGGCGCGCTGACCACCACCAGCATGACCGCCTGGGTCGGCATGATCAGCGTGGTGCAGCACGACCCGCAGGTGCAGCAGATCTCGGCCCAGGTGGTGTCGGTGGTGACCATCACCCACGCCGCGCTGACCCACGCCGCGCCCGAGCTGCGGCGCGAGCTGCTGTTCGACCTGGTGGCCAACGAGGGCATCCGCGTGTTCACGCTGGAGGAGGACGACCAGGTGGCGCCGCCGGCCAACAACGCGCTGATGCCGGACATCGAAAAGCTGGTGCGCGCCAAGCTGGGCCAGGACACCCGCTTCTCGTCCAAGGTCAACGGCGTGGCCGGCTTCTGGGTCAGCTTCAAGATCGACGACGACCAGTACTGGCTGATGCTGGAGCGCGAGCGCATCCGCGGCCTGACCGGCATCCAGTGGCTGGGCTGGGCCAGCGTGGTGTCGGTGGTGTCGCTGCTGGGCGCGGCGGTGATCTCCAGCCTGGTCAACCTGCCGCTGCGGCGCCTGACCCAGGCCACGCGCGACTTCGCCCAGGGCAAGCGGCCGGCGCCGCTGCCGGAAAAGGGGCCGCTGGAAATCATCGAGGCCAACCGCAGCTTCAACCAGATGGTGGACGACCTGCAGCAGGTCGAGTCGGACCGCGCGGTGATCCTGGCCGGCATCTCGCACGACCTGCGCACGCCGCTGGCGCGCATGCAGCTGGAGGTCGAGATGGCCCACCTATCGCGCGAGGCGCGCGAGGGCATGCAGTCCGACATCGGCCAGATGGACGCCATCATCGGCCAGTTCCTCGACTACGCCAAGCCGACCGAGGCCGCCAGCTTCGTCAACGTCGACCTCAGCGCGCTGCTGGGCGACAGCGCGCACGAGGCGGCGCGGCTGCCGGACGTGCGCATCCACGCCGACATCGCGCCCGGCGCCCACGCGCTCGGCAACGCGACCGACCTGAAACGGGTGATCAACAACCTGATCGAGAACGCCCGCCGCTACGGCAAGACGCCCGGCTGCGACTACACCGAGATCGACCTGCAGTGCGCGGTCAAGGGCCTGCACACGGCCAAGCGGGTGACCATCACGGTGCAGGACCACGGCAGCGGCGTGCCGGACGACCAGATCGCCCAGTTGCTCAAGCCTTTCACCCGGCTCGACGCCGCGCGCGGCCAGGCCAACGGCGCCGGCCTCGGGCTGGCCATCGTCGAGCGCGTGCTCACCCGCCACCAGGCCGAGCTGCAGGTGCGCAACCGCGACGGCGGCGGCCTGCAGATCCAGATCGTCATGAAGGCGCTGTGATGCGGCGCGCCCTGCCCGCCCTGGCCCTCGCGGCGCTGTGCGCAGCGGCCGCCGCGCCGGCCGCGCCCAGGGCGCAGCAGCAGCAGCAGCAGCAGCGGGAGCCGACCGCCGAGGAGCGCGCCTCGTTCGATGCGTATTACCGCGCGCAGGTGCCGGCCGCCGTCAGCGGCGGCCCCGGGCTGTTCGCGCCCAGCTTCGACATCCAGCGGCGCGGCAAGGCGGCGTGGCAGGTGATCGCCCGCGTCGACTCGGCGCCGCGCCACTTCACGCCCGAGCTGTGCCGCCAGATCCGCACCAGCTACATCTACAATGCCGCCGCCCCGGCCGGCCAGCGCTGGACGCCGTCGGCCGCCGCGCCGGAATGGCAGGTGTGGCTGGCCACGCCCAAGCTGATCTGCAGCGCCGCCCGCTACACCACGCGGCTCGACCCGGCCGTGCCGCCGGCCGACGCCGCCGCGCTGCTGTGGCGCCACCGCGACCTGCTGGCGCGCGCGCGCCTGCTGTTCGCCGGCAACTCGGCGTGCGCGCGCCAGCGCGCGCTGACCTTCCGCCTGGCCGCGATCGAGCCGGCGCCGCCGGCCAGCGGCGCGCCATCGATGATCGGCCTGGTGTTCGAGAGCGACCGCGACACGCAGGTACGGGTCGGCGTGCGCAAGCACCGCGGCGACTACGTGGCGTGGAGCGTCAACTGCGCGGCGCCGGCTGCCCCGCCGGCTGGTTGATCGGGTGCTCCGGCCCCTCCAGCAGCTTGGTCAGCAGCAGCTCGGTCGAGCCATAGCCGTACAGCGAATCGGCCTCCAGTCCCTGGGTATCGTAAGGCACGGACTCCTCGCGCTCCGAGCGGCTCGGATCGGCGTCAGCATAGGTGACGCGCCAGGCGCGGCGCAGCGCGTCGGCGCGGCGCAGGAACTGCGGCACCGGCCACATGGCCGGGTCCCAGACGTCGATCTCGCCCAGCACGCGCCAGTGGCCGCTGGCCAGCGCCATGTCGCCGCAGCGCAGCACCTTGACCGCGTCCTGCGGCCGCAAGGTGTTGAGCTGCTCCACCGACGGCAGGCGCGGCAGCTTGGGGCCGAACAGGTAGGCCAGCATGATTTTGCTGCCCGGCGACAAGCGCGCCACCAGGCCCCAGCCAAAACCACCGTCCAGCAACGGCACGGCAAACCAGCTCCCCTCTTGATACGACTGCTTCATTCCCGCCCTTTCAACCTCCGCCTTGCGGCGCAAGTCCGAAGTGTAGCGACGCCGCGCAAAACACGGCGCACGGCACCGCGCCGGCCGCGCCACGCCACGCCGCCGATGACAATTGTGTTACACTGGCGCCTCGCTAGGGGTCCTGGAACATTGTTTCCGGGTGAGAGATACCCTTCGTACCTGATCTGGATAATGCCAGCGAAGGAAAGCGCAAAAGTCGGATCTCCCTCCTTTGATGGCGCTCTTCGCCGGCCCCCAGCCGAACACGTAGAGAGCCAATATGTCCACACCAAAATTCGCAATGTCCGCCATCGCCCTGGCGGTGTTCCAGCTGGCGCACGCCGCCGACGACGCCGCCGCCCCTGAATCCACGATGCAGGAAGTCGTCGTCAACGGCGTCAAGCTGCGCGCCGCCTCGGCCTCGGTGGCCGGCTTCGCCAACGCCCCGCTGCTGGAGACGCCGGCCTCGGTCAGCGTGCTGAGCGCGCAGCAGATGCTGGACCTGCAGATCCGCTCGACCACCGACGCCGCCCGCTACGACGCCAGCCTGAGCGACTCGTACAACGCGGTCGGCTACGCCGAGCAATTCTCCATCCGCGGCTTCAAGCTGGACAACGAATCGAGCTACCGCAAGGACGGCATGGCCATCACCGGCGACACCCAGATCCCGCTGGAGAACAAGGAGCGGCTGGAAGTGCTCAAGGGCCTGTCCGGCCTGCAGGCCGGCGTGGCCGCGCCGGGCGGCCTCGTCAACTACGTCACCAAGCGCCCGACCGACACGCCGCTGCGCACGGTGGTGCTGGAAACGCGCGAGCGCGGCACGCTGTACGGCGCGGTCGACCTCGGCGGCCGCTTCGACAACCCGGACTTCGGCTACCGCCTCAACGCCGCCGCCGAGCGCCTGCGCTCCTACATCAAGGGCGCCGACGGCAACCGCAAGTTCATCTCGGCCGCCTTCGACTGGCGCATCTCGCCGCAGGCGCTGCTGCAACTCGACGGCGACTACCAGCGCAAGTCGCAGATCACCGCGCCCGGCTACCAGCTGCTCAACAACACCACGCTGCCCAACGTGCCGGCCGACCAGCTACTGAACGACCAGCCGTGGAGCCGCCCGGTGGCAACCACCAGCAGCAACATCGGCGCGCGCTTCGAATACAAGTTCTCGCCCGACTGGGCCGCCACCATCACCGCCAACCAGCACCACTTCAAGCGCGACGACTACACCGCCTTCCCTTACGGCTGCGGCGAGCAGGATCTGTACCCCGGCTTCTGCGGCAACGGCGACTACGACGTCTACAACTACATCAGCCTGGGCGAGAAGAAATCGCCGCTGACCGCGCAGGCGCTGCTGCGCGGCCGCTTTGCCACCGGCACCTTGGGCCATGACCTGACCGTCGGCACCTCGTTCTTCAAGAACAGCGAGAAATGGGGCGACTACCTGTACGACTGGTCGGGCGTCAGCAATATCTACCACCCGGTGGTGGTGGCGCCGGCGCCGGGCAGCAGCGGTCCGGTGTCCGAGCGCCGCCGCGACAACGAGCGCGGCGTGTTCGCGCAGGACATCATCAGCCTGAACGCGCAACTCAAGCTGCACGCCGGCGCGCGCTACGTCAAGGTCAAGCGCGACGAATACGTCGGCACCGACGACGCCGGCGCCGTGCTGCCGTACGCCCGCACCGACGTCGGCTTCTGGCTGCCGAACGTGGCGCTGGTGTACGCGGTGCGGCCGAACGTGTCGACCTACGTCTCCTACGCGCAGGGCCTGGAGCACGGCGGCGTGGCGCCGATGGGCACCGAAAACCAGCACCGCGCGCTGGCGCCGGGCAAGTCGAAACAGGTGGAAGTGGGCATCAAGGCCGATATCCGCCCGGACCTGAGCGCCAGCGTGGCGCTGTTCCAGATCCGCAAGGGGCTGGAGTACACCGATGCCGCCAACTATTTCGTGCGCAACGGCCAGGCGCAGAACCGCGGCCTGGAACTGGGCCTGGCCGGCCGCGCCACGCGCGAGCTGACGGTGGGCGTGTCGGCCACTGCGCTCAACACGCAGCAGCGCGACACCGGCGCGGCAGACCTGGACGGCAAGCGCGTGACCGACGTCGCCGCGTTCAAGTCGTCGGTGTATGCGGATTATGCGCTGGCGCGGGTGCCGGGGCTGAAGGTGGGCGCCAACTGGCAGTACTCGGGCAAGAAGGCGTTTGACGCGGCCAACACCGTGTTCGTGCCGGCGTATCACGTGGTCAATCTGACTGGTTCGTATGCGACCCGCGTCGGCGGCGTCGGCACCACCTTCCGGGCTGGCATCGACAACGCGTTCAATCGCTTCTACTGGCGCGACGTCACGCCGGACCTGGGCGGCTACCTGATGCCGGGGGCGTCGCGCACCTTCCGCGTGTCGGCCACCTTCGACCTCTGATCCGCCGTACCCGTCATTCCGGCGCAGGCCGGAATCCATGCTGAGCGTGAATGCCGGCGTTCCATGGGTTCCGGCCTACGCCGGAACGACGGTGGCGAGCGCTTGCGCGGCCTGGGCGATGCGCTGTTCCAGGCCGCCGGCAACCGGCACGTGGGGAATTCC
This sequence comes from Duganella sp. 1224, assembly GCF_013408245.1. GTDB lineage: Bacteria > Pseudomonadota > Gammaproteobacteria > Burkholderiales > Burkholderiaceae_D > Rugamonas. Next base: position 447,120 of record NZ_JACBYS010000001.1, on the reverse strand, counting down.
GCGTGCCGCCAGTTCTTCCCGCAGCATGCGCTCAATCGTGATGCTGACTGCCTCGCTCTCCCGCTGCAACCCATCGGCCACCCACGGAATATCCGACGCCGTCACCAGCGTCAGCGCGTAGTCGCCGCCGTGGGCGTCGGCCAGCGGCGCCAGTTGCGCGTCGATGCCGCCGAAGTAGTGGCGGCTGTAGACCGCCGTCATCAGCGGCGTGGTATCGCAAAACAGGAAATCCCGCGCATGCGGCGCGGCGGCATCCTCGCGCGCCCGTTGCGTGCGCGCGATGTGGATCTGGTCCGCCTCCACCGGCACCCGGCCCTCGGTGTCGACGAATTCGCGCAGATACTCCGGCACCCAGACGGTGCCATGGCGTTGCGCCAGCGCGGCGGCCAGCGTGGTCTTGCCGGACGACGCCGTGCCGAGGATGGCGATGCGCAGCGGCCTCATTCCAGCGCCAGGCGCCGTCCGCCGCTGTGCGTGTCGCCGGACCACGCGCGCAGGCCCACCAACGCCATACCGACAAAGATGGCGTACAAGATCGCCGTCAGCATCAGATGCTTGTGCAGGTACAGCGCCACATACAGCACGTCGACGATGATCCACACATGCCAGTTCTCGATCTTTTTGCGCGACAGCAGCAACTGGCCGACCAGTGAGCCGGCGGTCAGGAAGCCGTCCGAATTCGGCACGTCGGTATCGGTGTACGACTTGAGGAACCACGCCAGCAGCACAAAGCCGGCCAGCCACGCCACGGCGGCCAGCACGCGGCCGCGCGCCGACAGCGCCGTCACCGGCAGCCGGCTGTGGCTGTCGTCGCCGCGCAGCCACTGATACCAGCCGAACACCGACACCGCGATGAACACCAGCTGCAGGCCCATGTCGCCATACAGCCGCGAGCCGTAAAACACCAGCCCGTAGGTGGCAGACGAGATGATGGCGAACAGCCAGCCCCAGTGGCTCTGGCGGATGTTCAGCCACACCGTGGCCACCGACAGCAGGAACGACAACAGCTCCAGCGGCGTCGTGGCAAAGACTGCCAGATGCAGCGGCATGTTTGCCGCGTTCACCCAACTACTGAGCAGGAGCTGTAAGGTCGTCATTTTTTAGGGTACTTGATGGTCATCTCTTTGAGCACGTTGTCGGCGTGATCGACTTCGGTCATCACCCACAGCATATACCGGATGTCCAGGTGGATGGCGCGGGTGATGTCGCGGTCGAAGTACCAGTCCTTGGTGATCGATTCATAGGTCGAATCGAAGTTCAGGCCAATCAGCTCGCCGTGCCTGTTCATCACCGCCGAACCGGAGTTGCCGCCGGTGGTGTCGGCGCTGGTCAGGAAGTCAACCGGCACGGTGCCCAGCACCGGGTCCTTGAACTGGCCATAGCGCTTGGCCTTGATCGCCTCCAGCAGGTTCTGTGGCGCGTCGAACGGCGCCTTGCCGGTGTTCTTCTCGACGATGCCCTCGATGGTGGTGAACGGGCCCTTGGTGATGCCGTCCTTCGGCGAGTACGGCGACACGGTGCCGTAGGTCACGCGCAGCGTCGAATTGGCGTCCGGGTAGACCGGCTTGCCCTGCGATTTCTTCCACGCGATGACGGCCGCCATGTATTGCGGGATCACGCGTTCCAGGTTGCCATCCAGCTCCTTGCGTCGGTCCTTCAGCGACTGCGCCACGTCGTCGGTCTTCACCGCCAGCTGGATGAAGGCGTCGCTGGAGGCCTTGAAGGCGGCGACGTCCTTGCCCAGCCACGACAGGCGGGCGGCGGTGTCGCCCAGCTGCGATTGCGCGTACAGCGCCGGCACCGCGTCGGCGGCCGGCAGCAGCGCGTCCAGGCCGGTCACGTGCATCGACTTCGGCAGCCTGGCGTAGCGCTGCAGCGCGGCGGCGAAGCGCGCCTGGTCGACACTGCCCATGTACGATTGTTCCAGGCGCGTCAGGCGCGCCTTGATGAACGGCAGGTCGCGCTGCTGGAAGCCCAGCTCGCGCTCGGCGTCCGGCTTGGCGCTTTCCTGCGCCAGGCGGTACAGCGGCGCCGCGGTTTTCAGCAGGTCGCTGGTGGTGGCCACGCTGTAGCCGAATTCCTCGTCGCTCAGCGCGATGTCGGCGGCGATCAGCGCATCCAGCTCGGCCAGCATTTTCTGGTCGCTGCGCGGCTGCTTGGCGTACCAGGCGCGGAACTCGGCGTCCTGCACGTCCTTGATGGCGGCGATGTCCTTGCGCGCGAAGCCGTCGATCAGGCCGCGCGTTTTCTTCATCACGTTGTTGAGACCCTTGACCACGCTGGCGTAGCGCACGGCGCTGGCCTCGCTGTCCCGGGTGGCGGCGGCGATCACGTCCAGGTCGGACTGGATCTCGCCGGCCTTGGCCGGATAGGCGCGGTCGCGCGCGTAGCGGATTTCCGATGGCAGCTTGTAGCGGCTGGTGCGGCCCGGGTAGCCGGCCAGCAGCACCGGATCGCCGTTCTTCAGGCCCTCGGCCGACACCACCAGGAAGTCCTTCGACTTGTACGGCACGTTGTCCGGCGACGGCTCGGCCGGACGGCCATCCTTGCCGACGTAGGCGCGCAGGAAGGAATAGTCGCCGACGTGGCGCGGCCACTCGTAGTTGTCGATGTCGCCGCCAAAGTCGCCCAGCGAGTTGGCCGGCGCGTACACCAGGCGCACGTCGCGTATCATCATCTGGCGGATGCGGTAGTACTCCAGGCCGCGGTGGAAGGCCGGCACCGAGCAGCGGTAGAACTTGTCGCTCTCGCATTCGGCGATCAGGGCCTTGATGTTCTTGTCCACCGCCTCGCTGCGCGCCTTGCCGCTCATGGTCGGCGTGACGCCCTGCAGGACCCGGCTGGTGACGTTTTCCACCTTGTCGGTCACGTACACCAGCGTGTTCGGGCCGCCCGGCAGCTCGTCGGCGCGGGTCTTGGCCAGGTAGCCGTTGGCGATGTAGTTGTGTTCCGGCGTCGAGTTGCGCTGGATGGCGCCATACGCGCAGTGGTGATTGGTGACCACCAGGCCGGCGTCCGACACGAACGACGCCGAGCAGCCGCCCAGCGACACGATGGCGCTCATCGGGTGCTTCGACAAGTCGGCCAGCTTTTCCGCCGGGATGGCGATGCCAATGCGTTTGAGTTCGGATTTGAGCTGCGGCAGTTGGTATGGCTGCCATTGGCCCTCGTCGGCTTGCACGCTGGTGGCGCACAGCAGCGCGGCGGGAAGAACTAGGTATTTGAACAAGATATGGCCCCTGAATGATTTTGGCGCCAGTATTATAGATCGAAGCTCAGCCTCAGCCTACATCCGCCCCCCGCCAGCGCGCTCTCCATGGTCAGCCGCCCGCCCAGCGCGCCGACCCGCTGCTCCATGCCGATCAGGCCAAACGCGTCCGGCTTGGCGCGGGCGCCCGGCGCCAGCCCGACGCCGTCGTCGGTGACACTGAACGCCAGCCCCCCGGCAGGCAGCAGCAGTTGCACCGCCACCGCGCTGGCGTGCGCATGGCGGCGGATATTCAGCAGCGCCTCCTGCAAGCTGCGGAACAGCGCAATTTCCATGGCCGCCGGCAGCGGCGGCAGCGCCGCCTCCGGCGGCAGCGACAAGGTGCAGCGCAAGCCGCTGTCGCGGCGGAATTCCGCCACCTGCCACTCCAGCGCCGCGCACAGCCCGAGGTCCAGCACCGCCGGCCGCAAGTCGTTCATGATGCCGCGCACGCTGCGAATGGTGGCATCGACGTTTTGCAGCGCGGCACGCGCGCGCTGGTGCAGCCGCGGGTGCCGCGCCCCGCTGCGCTCGGCCAGCATGGCGACGTCGATCCGCAACGCCAGCAGGTTCTGGCCCAGCTCATCGTGAATGTCGCGCGCGATGCGCTCGCGCTCCTGCTCCTTGCGCCGCTCCAGATGCAGCGCCAGGCGCTGGCTGTTCTCGGCCTGGCGACGCGCCGTGATATCGGAAAACACCCCGATATAATGGACGCCGCCGTCACCGTCGCGCACCACGCTCAGCGACACCATGCCGGCGTACACGCTGCCGTCGCGCCGCCGGCCCGACAGTTCGCCCTCCCAGCGCGGCGCCTGGCGCAACCCGCGCAACGCGCCGCGCCAGGCCGGCGCCGCCTGCGCCGCAATCAGGAAGCCCGTGCGGCGCCCCAGCACGTCTTCGGCGGCATAGCCGGTCAACCGCACAAAGGCCGGATTGACCGAAACGATGCGGCGCGCGGCATCGCACACCAGCACGCCCTCCGCCATGTGGTCGAGCACCTCGAACGCGCGGCGCCGCGCCGCCTCCCGCACCGCGGTGGTGCCCATGTCGGTCAGAATCATGCGGCAGCGCTGCGCCGGCTGGTCGAGGTTGGCCTCGATGCGCACCTGGCGCCCGCCCAGCAGCAGCTCCAGCGCGCCGGGGGCGGCCCCGGCCAGGGTGGCGGCAATGAATTCGCGCAGACGCTCCCGCGCCGGCGCGTCGAAAAAGCCCGGCAGGCACTGGCCCGGCAGCTCGGCGCGGCGCCGGCCCAGCAACGCCGCCGCCGCCAGATTGGCCCGCACGATGCAGCCCCCGGCGTCCAGCGACAGATAGCCGGCCGGCGCCTGCTCATACAGGGCCGCGTAGTCGGTGCGGCCGATCGCCAGCATCTGCCAGGACTGCTGCTCGGCCAGCGCCTGCTGCTGCAGATCCAGCTCGATCTGGCTGGCCTGCTGCTGGTGCCAGCGCCGCAACCGTTCGCTGTGGGCCAGGGACAGCGCCGCGCCGTCCTCCCCGCTGGCATCGCCGCGGCGCCGCCCGCTCATGGGCGGCCGCCGTTCTGCGCCGCGCGCAGCTGCACTTCCAGCTGCTTGGCTTCGGTGATGTTCACCAACGTCAGCACCACGCCGTCGATGACGTTTTCCACGGTCCGGTAAGGCATGATGCGCACCGAGAACCAGCGTCCGGTGCGGGTCGGGATCTGCCGCTCGCAAAACACCAGGGTGCGCAACACTTCGCGCGCGTCCTGCTCCAGATCGGGGTACTCCAGTTCGTTGTTGATGTCGCTCAGCGGCCGGTGCAGGTCGGCGGCGATCAGCTTGAAGATTTGCGTGGCGCGTTCGGTAAAGCGCCGTATCCGCATCTCGCTGTCGAGGAAAATCGTGGCGATGTCGGTGCTGTTGAGCAGGTTCTTCATGTCGCCGTTGACCACCGACAAATCATCGACCTTCGATTGCAGTTCCGCGTTGACCGTGTATAGCTCTTCGTTCAGCGACTGCATTTCCTCCTTGGAGGTGGTCAGTTCCTCGTTGGTCGACTGCAGCTCCTCGTTGGTCGACTGCAGCTCCTCGTTGGCCGAGCGCAGCTCCTCGCGCGACGCCTGCATCTCGTCGCGCACCGCCTGGATTTCCAGCCGGGCCTGCGCCAGCTGACGCTCCAGCTCCTGCACCTGCGGGTTGCCGGAACGGCTGCGGCGCCTGGCGGGGGAACCGGGCTGCAGCACAAACGTCAGCAGCACCGCGCCCGCCACGCCGCTGTCGGCCAGCGCTTCCGCCGTCAGATCCAGCAGTTGCCGGCCGTCGCCATGCTCGGTCAGCGCCACGCCGCGCATCACGGCGACGCCGGCCGTTTGCGCCGCGCGCTCCAGCAGCGCCGCCACCGCCGGCCGCACGCTGTCGCGCGCCATCGCGTGGATGTTCCAGTTGGCCTTGCCGGCCGCCGGTTCCAGGAAGGCGCCGGTACGGCCATGGATATACAGGATGTCGCCCTCGCGGTTGACCAGCACTGCCGCCGGCGTATGCCGCTGCAACAGGTGCTGGTCGATCTGCTGCTGCAGCGATGGCCGGCTGGCCGGATTGTGGGTGTCGTTCATGGGTGCGGGGGGGATGGATTGACGGGTTGCCAGATAGCTGCCAAAGCGCTGGCTGGACACCTCCAGCCGGCGGAACACTCTGCTGGAAGGCAGCACCGGCGCGAACATTTCATTGAACTGGCCCGGGGTGTCGGCGCTGCCCAGCACCAGCAGGCGTTGCGGGCGCAAGGCATAATGGAACAGGGGTATCAGCTGCGCCTGCAGCCGCGGGGTGAAATAAATCAGCAGGTTGCGGCAGCACAGGATGTCCAGCTTGGTGAACGGCGGATCGGAAATCACATTCTGCCGGGCGAAAATGATGCCCTTGCGGATATCCTTGGCAATGCGGTAGCCCTGCTCCTCGGTGCCGACGAAGTAGCGCCGCAGCAGATCGGCCGGCACCTGCTCGCGGATGCTGGCGCCGAACACCCCCTGCCGCGCGCGCGCCACCGCGTCGTCGTCGAGGTCGGTGGCGAAAATCTGCAGCTGGTAGCGCTCCGGCGACGGCAGCCGCTGCGCCGCTTCGCGGAACACCATCGCCAGCGTATACGCCTCCTCGCCGGTCGAGCAGGCCGGCACCCAGGCCTTGAATTCGCCGCCGTCCGGGTACGCCAGCAGCAGTTCCGGCAGCACCACGTCGCGCAACTGCTCCCATACCTTGGGATCGCGGAAAAACTGCGTCACGCCGATCAGCAGCTCCTTGAACAGCAGCTCGATCTCGCCGCGGTTGGCGTGCAGGAAGGCGACATAGTCCGCCAGCGTGGCGGTCTGGCGCAGCCGCATGCGGCGGTCGACGCGCCGCAGCACGGTGCTCAGCTTATAGTCGGAAAAATCGGCGCCGCCATGCTGGCGCAGCAGCTGGAACATCTGGCGCAACTGGGCGCGTTCGACGCCGGCCCGGTCCGGCAGCCACAGCAAGCCCTCCATGCGCCACCAGCGCTGGATGTGCTCCATCATCTGGCCCGGCAGCGCCACCAGGTCGACCGCGCCGGCGCCGATGGCGCTGGCCGGCATGGCGTCGAACTGCGCCGACGACGGCAGCTGCGCCAGCGTCAGGCCGCCGGCCTCGCGGATCGCCGCCAGGCCGCGGGTGCCGTCGGCGCCCATGCCGGACAGCACCACGCCAATCGCCTGCTGCGGATGGTGCCGCGCCAACGCCTGGAAAAACCGGTCGACCGGGCGGCGATGGCCGCGTTCGCCGGCCGGCGGCAGCGGCGCCAGCCGCCCGTCCGCGAAGCCGAGATCATGGTCGGGCGGGATAATGTACACATGGCCGGCCTGCACCGGCATGGGCTCGTTGACCTCGGCCACCGGCATCGGCGTCAGGTTTTGCAGCAGCTCCGGCAGCACCCCGCGGCGCGCGGGGTCGAGATGCTGCACCACCACGTAGGCGAAGGCGCTGTCGGGCGGCACGCTGCACAGGAATTCGGACAGCGGCTTGAGGCCGCCGGCGGACGCGCCGATGCCGACCAGCGGCACCACGCCGCGGGCCGGCGCGGCCGGCGGTGGCGTCAGGGAAGGGGCGGAATTTGTCATCGTCCCCTATCTTACTCTGAAACGCCGCTACGGCTGGTCGCCCGCGTGCCAGCCGCCACCCAGCGACTGGATCAGCGCGATCGCCGTGGTCTGGCGGTTGACCTGGGCCTGCACCAGCGCGCGGCGCGCGGCCAGCGCGGTCTGCTGCGCGGTGACCACGTCGCTGTAGCTGACCTGCCCGGCGCGGTAGCGGTTCAGCAGCTGCACCTCGACCTGGTCGGCCGCCGCCGACGCCACCTTGCGCAGGTCCTGCTGCTGCACCAGCGCGCGCGTGGCCACCAGCTGGTTCTCGACGTCGGCGAAGGCCGACAACACCGTCTGCCGGTAGGTGGCGATGGCCTGGTCGCGCGCCGCCTCGGCGCCGCTGACGCGGGCGCGGGTGGCGCCGGCGTCAAACAGCGTCTGCGCCGCGCTCAGGCCCAGCGACCACAGGTTGTTGGAGGCGTTGAACAAGCCGCCGGTGGCGCCGGCGCCGTAGCCGAAGGAACCGGTCAGGTTCAGGCTGGGGAAATAGGCGCTGCGGGCGATGCCGATGTTCTGGTTGGCGGCCGCCACGCGGCGCTCGGCGCCGGCGATGTCCGGGCGGCGCTGCAGCAGCGTCGACGGCAGGCCGGTCGGGATGTCCGGCACGGTGATCTTCCACTCGGCCGGCGGCAGCGCGAAGTCGTTGGCCGCCTTGCCCAGCAGGACCGCGATGGCGTGCTCGTAGGTGGCGCGGGTGCGCAGCAGCGTGATCTGGTCGATGCGGGCGCTGGCCAGCTGCGTCTGCGCCTGCAGCAGGTCCGACTTGGCGGCGATGCCGGCGTCGAAGCGGTTCTGCGTGATCTGCAGCACCCGCTCGTAGCCCTCGGTGGTCTGCTCCAGGATGGCCTTCTCGGCGTCGGCCTCGCGCAGCGCGAAGTAGTTGGTGGCCAGCTCGCCCTGCGCCGACAGGCGCGCGGCCGCCAGGTCGGCGGCGCTGGCCTGCAGGCTGGCGTTGGCGTTGCCCAGGCCCGCGCGCAGCTTGCCCCACACGTCCGGCTCCCAGCTGGCGCCGATGTTGGCGCGGTACTGGTTGGCGGTGGGCGTGTTGCCGCCGCCGCCGGAACGGGTGGCGCTGGCGTTCAGGTCCACCACCGGGAACAGCGCGGCGCGCTGCTCGGCCACCAGCGCGCGCGCCTGCGCGTACGCCGCCACCGCGGCCGCCACGTTCTGGTTGTTCACCTCAAGGCTCTCGGCCATCTGGTTCAGCAGCGGATCGTTGAACAGCTGCCACCACGGGCCGCGTTCCAGCGTGTCGGCCGGCGCGGCGGCGGTCCAGCCGGCGGCCGCCTTGTCGGCGTCGCTCGGCGTTTCCTTGTAGGCCGCCGGCTGCGGCGTCGCCGGCACCTGGTAGGTGGGCGTGACCGAGCAGCCGGCCAGCAGCGCGGCCGCCATGGCCAGCGCGGTCAGGGGATAACGGGAGGTCAATGCGTGTTTGCTCATGGTGTAATCGGCGATTCGTCGCTATGGATGCGGCTCAGTTGTTGTTCGGACGGGCCGCGGCGGCGCAGCTTGTCCATCAGGATGTAGACCACCGGCGTCGTCAGCAGCGTCAGCATCTGGCTGGCGATCAGGCCGCCGATGATGGCCACGCCCAGCGGCTGGCGCAGCTCCGAGCCCTCGCCGAAGCCGATCGCCAGCGGCAGCGCGCCCAGGCCGGCGGCCACGGTGGTCATCAGGATCGGCCGGAAGCGCAGCAGGCAGGCCTCGCGCACCGCCTCCAGCGGCGCCAGCCCGCGCGAGCGCTCGGCCTCCAGCGCGAAGTCGATGATCATGATGGCGTTTTTCTTGACGATGCCGATCAGCAGGAAGATGCCGATCAGCGCGATGGTCGAGAACTCCATCTTGAACACCAGCAGCGCCAGCACCGCGCCGACGCCGGCCGATGGCAGCGTGGTCAGCACCGTCACCGGGTGCACCAGGCTTTCGTACAGGATGCCCAGCACGATGTAGATGACCACGATGGCGGCCAGGATCAGCAGCGGCAGCGACTTGTTGCTGTCCTGCGCCTGCTTGGCGGCGCCGGCGAAGCTGCCGCGCACATTGCTCGGCATGGCGATGTCCGCCTCGGCCTGGGCGATCTGCGCCGCCGCCTCGGACAGGCTGGCGCCGTCGGCCAGGTTGAAGGCGATGGTGGTGGCCAGTTCGCCGTCCTGGTGGTTGATCGAGGTCGGCGCCGAACTCTCGGCGTAACGCGCCACCGTCGACAGCGGCACCATGGTGGTGGCCTTGGTGCTGAGCGACGAGCCGGACGAGGCGTCGCGCACCGCCGGCGCGGCCACGTTGGCGGCGGTGGCCGACGAGGTGCTGGTGGCGCTGCTGTTGCCGGCGGTGGTGGTGGCGGCCGCGGTGGTCGCCACCGGCGCGCCGCTCGGGTTGGCCGCGCTCGGCGCCGGCAGGCCGGTGGACGGCACGTAGACGTCGTTCAGCGCCTCCGGGCTGCGCGCCCACTCGCGCGCCACTTCCATGATCACGTGGTACTGGTTCAGCTCATCGTAGATGGTGGCCACCTGGCGCTGGCCGAAGCTGTTGTACAACGCGTTGTCGATGTCGCGCGTCGAAATGCCGAGGCGCGACGCGCTCTGCTTGTCGATGGTGACAAAGGTCTCGACGCCGTTGTCGGCCTGGTCGGAATCGACGTCGGTCAGCGCCGGCCGCCCCTTCATCGCCTCGGCCAGGCGCGCCGCCCATTTCTTCAGGTCGGCCTGGTTGTCCGACTTCAGCGTGTACTGGAAGTTGGCGTTGGCCGAGCGGCCGCCGGCGCGCAGGTCCTGCACCGGGCTGAGGAACAAGGTCACGCCGGTGACCTTGGCCAGCTTGGGCCGCAGGCGGGCGATCACCGCCTGCCCCGCCACCTTGCGCTCGCTGGCCGGCTTGAGGTTGACGAACATGAAGCCGCCGCCGGCGCGCCGGCCGCCGGTGAAGCCGACCACGGTCGCCACGTCCGGATCGTCCTTGATGATGTTGACCAGCTGGCGCAGCTTGCCCTGCATGGCCTGGAACGAGATGCTCTGGTCGGCGCGGATGCCGCCGCTGATCTGGCCGGTGTCCTGCTGCGGGAAGCCGCCCTTCGGAATCGCCGCGAACAGGTAGAAATTCAGGCCGATCACGAACACCAGGCTCAGCATCACCAGCCAGACGCTGTGCAGCGCCCAGTCCAGCGCGTGCTCGTAGGTCTTCAGCACGAAGTCGAAGCCGCGCTCGAAGAAGCGCGCGATGCGGCCCTGCGGCTTGGTGGCGTGGGCGCCGGGCGACAGCAGCCAGGCGCACATCATCGGCGTGGTGGTCAGCGAGATCACCAGCGAAATCATCACCGCCGCCGACAGCGTGATCGCAAATTCCTTGAACAGCGCGCCGAACTGGCCGCCCATGAACAGCAGCGGAATGAACACCGCGATCAGCGACAGGCTGATCGACAGCACCGTGAAGCCCACCTCGCGCGCGCCCAGCAGCGCCGCCTGGAAGCGGTCCATGCCGGCCTCGATGTGGCGGGTGGTGTTTTCCAGCACCACGATGGCGTCGTCGACCACGAAGCCGGTGGCCACGGTCAGCGCCATCAGCGACAGGTTGTTCAGGCTGAAGCCGAGCAGGTACATGACGCCGAAGGTGCCCAGCAGCGAGACGATGGTGGCCACGGTCGGCACGATGGTGGCGCGCACATTGCGCAGGAACACGCTGACCACCAGCACCACCAGCAGGATGGAGATGATCAGCGTGACCTCGATCTCGTGCAGCGACGAGCGGATCGAGTTGGTGCTGTCGCTGGCCACCTGGATCTTGACGTCCGGCGGCAGCTGCGCCTGCAGCATCGGCAGCTGCGCGCGCACGCTGTCCACCGTCTCGATGACGTTGGCGCCGGCCTGGGAGCGGATCAGCACGATGATGGCCTTCTCGCCATTGAACAGGCCCAGGTTGTTCTGGTCCTCGACGCCGTCCACCACCTCGGCCACGTCCCGCAGGCGGATCTCGGTACCGTTGCGGTAGCCGACGATCAGGTTCTGGTAGTCGGTGGCGCTGCGCCCGCCGGTGGCGTTGGCCGACTCGGAATAGATCTGCAGCCGGCGGCCGTCGCCCTGCAGCGCGCCGCGCGGGCGGTTGGCGTTGGCGGCCTGGATGGCGGCGCGCACGTCCTCCATCGACAGGCCCTGCTTGTTCATCGCGTACGGGTTCAGTTCCACCCGCACCGCCGGCAGCGAGCTGCCGCCCAGTTCCACGTCGCCGACGCCGGTCACCTGCGACAGCCGTTGCAGCACGATGTTGGAGACGGCGTCGTAGATCTGGCCCGGCGTGCGGGTCTTGGAGGTCAGCGCCAGGATCATCACCGGCGCGCCGGAGGTGTTGGCCTTGCGGTAGGTCGGATTGCTGCGCAGCGTGGACGGCAGGTCGACGCGGCTGGCGTTGATGGCCGCCTGCACCTCGCGCGCCACCGAGTCGACGTTGCGGTTGAGGTCAAACTGCAGCGTGACGTTGGCCGAGCTGGTGCTCGACTGCGAGGTCATCTCGTTGACGCCGGCGATGGTGCCGAGGTGGCGCTCCAGCGGCGTGGCCACGCTGGTGGCCATGGTGTCCGGGCTGGCGCCGGGCAGCGTGGCGCTGACCGAGATGATCGGGAAGTCGACCTGCGGCAGCGGCGCCACCGGCAGCACGAAGAACGCGCCGATGCCGGCCAGCGCCACGCCCACCGTCAGCAGGACGGTGGCGATGGGGCGCTTGACGAAGGGGGACGACAGGTTCACAGCGCGCTACCTCCGGCCGGCGTGGCCGGCGACGGCTGGCCGCGCAGGCGCCGCCCCAGGCTGTCGAAGCCGAGGTAGATCACCGGCGTGGTGAACAGCGTCAGCAACTGGCTGACGATCAGGCCGCCGAAGATGGCCAGGCCCAGCGGGCGGCGCAGCTCGGCGCCCTCGCCCCAGCCCAGCATCAGCGGCACGGCCGCGAACAGCGCCGCCAGCGTGGTCATCAGGATCGGCCGGAAGCGCAGCAGCGCGGCCTGGTGGATGGCCTCGCGCGGCGCCTTGCCCTCGTCGCGCTCGGCCTCGATGGCGAAGTCGATCATCATGATGGCGTTCTTCTTGACGATGCCGATCAGCAGAATGATGCCGATGATGCCGATCACGCCCAGGTCCTGGCCGGTGATCCACAGCGCCAGCAGCGCGCCGACGCCGGCCGACGGCAGCGTCGACAGGATGGTCAGCGGGTGGATGTAGCTCTCATACAGCACGCCCAGCACGATGTAGACGCAGACCACCGCCGCCAGGATCAGCCACAGCTGGTTGTTCAGCGAATTCTGGTAGGCGCCCGAGGCGCCGAGGAAGGTCAGCGTGACCGAGGCCGGGAACTTGATCTCGGCGGCGGCCTGCTTGATGCTGTCCACCGCCGTGCCCAGCGAGACGCCGGGCGCGGTGTCGAAACCCAGCGTGGTGGCCGGGTACTGCGCCACGTGCGTGACCTGCAACGGCGCCTGGCGCTCGCTGACCTTGGCCACCGCCGACAGCGGCGTCGGTTTGCCGGAGCCGGTGCGCAGGTACAGGTTTTCCAGGTCGGCCGGGGTGGCGATCGAGTCGCGCCGCGCCTCCAGGATCACGCGGTACTGGTTGGTCTCGGTGAAGATGGTGGAGACGATGCGCTGGCCGAAGGCGCTGTACAGCGCGTCGTCGATCGAGGCGGCGGTGACCGACAGGCGCGAGGCGGTGTCGCGGTCGACCGTGACGTAGGCCGCCGGCGCGCTGGCGCCAACGTCGGAGGTGACGTTGCGCAGCTGCGCCTTGGTGCGCATCTGCGCCTCCAGCCTGGTGGCCCACTCGTTGACCGAGGCGTTGTCCGCGCCCTCGATCGACACGCGGAACTGGGTCGGCCCGGTTTCGGCGTCGATGGTCAGGTCCTGGGTCGGCTGCAGGTACAGCGTCAGGCCCGGCATCTCGGCCACGCGCGCGCGCAGCCGGTCCATGATGGCCTGCTGGCTGGCACCGCGCTGGCGCTTCAGGTTGATCAGCATGCTGCCGGTGTGCAGCATGGTGTTGTTGGCGGCGTCCACGCCCACCACGGAGCTGAGGTTCTCGACATCCGGGTCGGCCAGGATGGCCCTGGCCGCCTGCTGCTGCAGCGCCGCCATCTTGTCGTAGGACACCGCCTTGCCGGTTTCCAGGCGCGCCTGCAGCTGGCCGGTGTCCTGGGTCGGGAACAGGCCCTTGGGAATGATCACGTACAGCAGCACCGTCAGCAGCAGCGTGCCCAGCGCCACCAGCAGCGTCAGGCCGCTATGCTCGATGACCCAGGTCAGCGACTTGTCGTAGTGGCCGATCACCCAGTCGAAGAAGGCCTGGAAGCGCACCGCGAAGCGCGACGGCTTTTCGTCGGCGTGGTTCTTCAGCCAGCGGCCGGACATCATCGGCACCAGCGTCAGCGACACCACCGCCGAGATCAGGATGGTGATCGCCAGCGAGATGGCGAACTCGCGGAACAGCCGGCCCACCACGTCGCCCATGAACAGCAGCGGGATCAGCACGGCGATCAGCGACACCGTCAGCGAGATGATGGTGAAGCCGATCTGCTTGGCGCCCTTGAGCGCGGCGGCCATCGGCGTTTCGCCCTCCTCGATGTAGCGGGCGATGTTCTCGATCATGACGATGGCGTCGTCGACCACGAAGCCGGTGGCGATGGTCAGCGCCATCAGCGACAGGTTGTTGAGGCTATAGCCGAGCAAATACATCACGCCACAGGTGCCGATCAGCGAGATCGGCACCGACAGGCTGGCGATGATGGTGGCGCGCAGGCTGTGCAGGAAGGCGAAGATCACCAGCACCACCAGCACCACGGCCAGCACCAGCTCCATCTCCACGTGTTCGACCGAGGCGCGGATGCCGGTGGTGCGGTCGCTCAGCACCTCCACGTGCATGGCGGCCGGCAGGCCGGCCTGCAGCTCCGGCAGGCGCGCCTTGATGGCGTCCACGGTCTGGATCACGTTGGCGCCGGGCTGGCGCTGCACGTTGAGGATGATCGCCTGTTTCAGGCTGTCCTGGTTGCCGGACCAGGCGCCCAGCTCCACGTTCTCGGCGCTGTCCACCACGGTGGCGACGTCGGTCAGGCGCACCGGGGCGCCGTTCTTGTAGGCCAGGATCAGGTCTTTATAGTCCCTGGCGGTCACCAGCTGGTCGTTGGCGTTGATGCTGTAGGCGCGCGTCGGGCCGTCGAAGCTGCCCTTGGCGCCGTTGGCGTTGGCCGCCGTGATGGCGGTGCGCAGCGTGTCCAGGCCGAGGCCGTACGAGGCCAGCGCGTTGGTGTCGGCCTGGATGCGGACCGCCGGCCGCTGGCCGCCGCTCAGCGTCACCAGGCCCACACCGGACACCTGGCTGACCTTCAGCGCCAGCCGGGTGTTGACGATGTTCTGCACCTCGGTCAGCGGCATGGTGTCGGAGGTGATGGCCAGCGTCAGCACCGGCGCGTCGGCCGGGTTGACCTTGGCGTACACCGGCGGCGCCGGCAGGTCGGTCGGCAGCAGCGAGTTGCCGGCGTTGATCGCGGCCTGCACTTCCTGCTCGGCCACGTCCAGCGTCTGGCCCAGGCCGAACTGCAGCGTGATGATGGAAACGCCGGCGGCGCTGGTGGAGCTCATGCGCGACAGGCCGGCCATGGCGCCGAACTGGCGCTCCAGCGGCGCGGTCACGGTCTGCGCCATCACTTCCGGGCTGCCGCCCGGGTACAACGTCTGCACCTGGATGGTCGGGAAGTCGACCTGCGGCAACGCCGACAGCGGCAGGAACTTGAAGCCGACGATACCCGCCAGGACGATCGCCAGCATCAGCAGCGAGGTCGCTACCGGGCGCTGGATGAAGGGTGCGGATGGACTCATTGCTGTGCCGCGCCTTCCTTGTTGCGGCGGCGGTGTTCAGTGGACGGCGCCTCGCCGGCCGGCGCGGACGCCGCCGAAGCCGCGGTCGCTCCCGGCGTGCCACCGGCGCCCTCGCCGGCCGCCGCGCCATCGCGCTTGCCCTTCCAGCCGCCGGCGTGGTCGCCGCCCTTGCCCTTGCCGCCCCAGCCGCCCTGGCCGCCCTGGCCGGGCAGCGTCACCTTGGCGCCTTCCTTCAGGCGGTCGGCGCCCTCGGTGATCACCTGCTCGCCCAGCTTCAGGCCCTCGGTGATCTGCACCTTGTCGACGGTGGCCACGCCGCGCTTGACCGGGCGCACGGTCACGGTCTTGTCTTCCTTCAGCACGTAAACGAAGTCGCCGTTGTTCCCGTGGCGCAGCGCGTTGACCGGCACCATGACCGCGTCCTTGACGGTGTTCAGTTCCAGGCGCACGTTGACGAACTGGCTCGGGAACAGCGCCAGCTTGGCGTTGTTGAAGCGCGCCTTGGCCTTGACGGTGCCGGTCTGGGTATCGATCTGGTTGTCCATGGCCTTGAAGGCGCCGCTGTCCAGCGTGGCGGTGCGGGTGCGGTCCAGCGCCAGCGCCGGCAGCGCCGCGCCATCGTTGACGCGCTGCGCCACCGCCGGCACGCTGTCCTGCGGAATCGAAAACTCGACGTCGATCGGCGACAGCTGGGTGATCACGGCCAGGCCGCCGGTGTCGCTGGAGCTGACCAGGTTGCCGATGTCGACCACGCGCAAGCCCACGCGGCCGGAGATCGGCGCCACCACCTTGGTGTAGCCCAGGTTCAGCCGCGCCGTGCCCTCGGCCGCCTTGTCGGTCAGCACCGTGCCCTCCAGCTGCTTGACCAGCGCCGCCTGCGTGTCCACGTCCTGGCGCGCGATCGAGTCCTGGGTCAGCAGCGTGCGGTAGCGGTTCAGCGTCAGCCTGGCGTTTTCCAGCTGCGCCTCGTCGCGCTGGCGGGTGCCGGTGGCCTGCATCAGCGCCATCTCGAACTGGCGCGGGTCGATCTGCGCCAGCACCTGGCCGGCCTTGACCATCTGCCCTTCCTTGAACAGCACCGATTGCAGGATGCCCGACACCTGCGGCCGCACGGTGGTGGTGGCCGCCGCCGTCACCGTGCCCAGCGCCTCCAGCGTCACCGGCACGTCGGCCTTTTCAGCGGTGGCCACGCCCACCGTGGTGGCCGGCATGCGGCGGCCGCCGCCCGCCCCACCGGGACCGCCAGGACCGCCCGGACCGGGGCCGCCGGGACCTTGTGCTCCTGGCGCACCGCCAGCCGGCTGGTGCGTCAGATGCCACGCCAGCCCGCCCAGCGCCGCCATGACGGCGATGGCGATCACGCTGCCCACAATCTTGCGGCTGCGCTTGGGAGGGTTGGCACTCAAAGTCGGCTTGGCTTGCGAATCCATCGTTATCCTTTTTGTAGACGTGCGTGTCCATGGCAAACGCGCCATGGCAATCAATCGTGGGACTGTAGCATAAGGTCCCGCCGCTGTCTGCGGGTCACCCGACGGGGTTACAAACTCGCTACAAATCAAGGACTTTGCGCGATTATCGTTCAACTACCTTTACATTTCTTTACCCGCGCGACATCGTCCCGGGTGCGGCGCGCGGCATACTGGCCGGGTTGACCGTAGCGTAGAATGCCCCCCATGAATCCTGTAGACCGAATTTTGCTGGTCGAAGACGATCCGCGCCTGGCCGAGATGCTCACCGAGTACCTCGGCCAGGCCGGCTTTCGCGTGACCCACGCGGCCACCGGCCGCGCCGCCCTCGACCACCTCGCCGCCGCCGAGATCGACGCGCTGATCCTCGACCTGATGCTGCCCGACATGGACGGCCTGGACGTGTGCCGCCAGCTGCGCGCCAGCTCCGACGTGCCGGTGCTGATGCTGACCGCGCGCGGCGACGCCATCGACCGCATCGTCGGCCTGGAGATCGGCGCCGACGACTACCTGCCCAAGCCGTTCGAGCCGCGCGAGCTGCTGGCGCGCCTGCGCGCCATCCTGCGCCGCCGCGTCGACCTGCGCCACATCGACGCGCCGCCCGGCGCCACGCCGCCGGCGGCCGACGCGTTCCTGCGCTTCGGCCGGCTGGAGATCGACCCGGCCGCCCACGCGGCGCGGCTGGACGGCGTGCCGTGCGAGCTGACCGCCTACCAGTTCGACCTGCTGCTGGTGCTGGCGCGCCACGCCGGCCGCGTGCTGTCGCGCGACGCGCTGATGGACCTGCTCAAGGGCGAGCCGCTGGAGGCCTTCGACCGCTCGATCGACGTCCACATGTCGCGCATCCGCGCCGCCGTCGAGGACGACCCGAAAAAACCGCGCCGCATCATCACCGTGCGCGGCGCCGGCTACCTGTTCGCCAAGGTGCAGGACTGATGAAACGGTTGAACGTCGGCTGGCCGCGGCTGTACTTCCGCTTCTACGTGGCGCTGCTGCTGATCCTGGCCATCTTCGCCATCGCCACGCTGGAAATCTGGGACCGCAGCGGCAGCCCGCTGGAGCGCTCCAACGCCACGCTGGCGCAGATCATGCAGAACGT
Source organism: Duganella sp. 1224 (assembly GCF_013408245.1). Taxonomy (GTDB): domain Bacteria; phylum Pseudomonadota; class Gammaproteobacteria; order Burkholderiales; family Burkholderiaceae_D; genus Rugamonas. Next base: position 429,351 of record NZ_JACBYS010000001.1, on the reverse strand, counting down.
GCTGGCGCCGCCGGACGCGCCGCCGGCGCAGCAGCAGGCGGCGCTGGCGCGCGTGGCCGCCAATCTGAACAACGCCCACATGACGCTGTACACGCGCGACTGGCGCCCGCTGGCGGTGGTGGGGGAATTCATCCCGGCGCGCCGCTGGCGCCGCCAGGGCATGACCGGGCCGCCGCCGGAATCGTTCGTGCGCCTGCCGGACGGCCGCAAGCTGCTGTCCAGCGAGCCGCTCGGCTTCACCCGTCCCAAGGCCATCCTGCACAACGCGCTGCTGCTGGCGGCGCTGGGCATCGGCGTGGCGGCGTTTCCGCTGGTGCGGCATTTGACCAAGCGGCTGGAGCGGCTGCAGCTGGGCGTCGAGAAACTGGGCGCCGGCGACCTCACCGCGCGCGTGCCGGTCGAGGGCAAGGACGAGGTGGCGCGGCTGGCGCAAAGCTTCAACCGCGCGGCCGACCAGATCGAGCGGCTGGTGGGCGCGCACAAGACGCTGCTGGCCAACGCCTCGCACGAGCTGCGCACGCCGCTGGCGCGCATCCGCCTGGCGCTGGAGCTGATCCCCGAGGGCATCGATGCGAAACGGCGCGCCGGCCTGGAACAGGACATCGCCGAACTGAATCATCTGCTGGACGAGATCCTGCTGGCCAGCCGCCTGGGCGCGATTCCGGAAAACACCGACACCGAGGAGCTGGACCTGCTGGCCCTGGCCGCCGAGGAATGCGCGCGCTACGACGACGCCACGCTGGACGGCGAATCGGCGCTGCTGCGCGGCGACCCGCGCCTGCTGCGCCGCCTGCTGCGCAACCTGCTGGAGAACGCCCACCGCCACGGCGTGCCGCCAGCCAGCGTGCGGATCACGGTGGCCGGCAAGATGGCGCTGTTGCGGGTGTGGGACCAGGGGCCGGGCGTGCCGGATCCGGAATTCGAGCGCGTGTTCGAGCCCTTCTTCCGCCGCCGCGGCACGCTGGATAATACCGGTGCCGGACTGGGACTGGCGCTGGTGCGGCAGATCGCCCGACGCCACGGCGGCGAAGCGCGCTGCGCCCTGATGAAGGATGGGCGCAGCTGCTTCGAGGTGGAGTTACCGCTGGCTTAAGGCGATTCGCACAGGCAGTGCGTGATCGCGGTGAACGGCTTGTGCTGCGCCGTGATCTCCGACAGCCAGCCCAGGTCATTGGCGATGCCGGTGGCCGCGCTCGGCGGCAGGCCGGTGCTGGCCGCCGCGCCCAGCTTGAGCTGCGCCGCCACCGCATTGGCCACCGCCTTCGCGGTGCCGCCGCCGATCATCTCGACGAAGCGGTCAAACTTGCTGATGTCGCGCTCCACGTACACCACGCGCGCGTCGGCCGGCAGCCTGGCGCGCGCGGCGGCGGACTTCAGCGCGTCGCCATAGCTGCCCAGGCGGTCCACCAGGCCGCGGTCCTTGGCCTGGGCGCCGGTCCACACGCGGCCCTGCGCCACCTCGTCGATCTTTTCCGGGGTGGTCTTGCGCGCCTTGGCCGCCTTGGTGGTGAACTCGGCGTAGATATGGTTGATGCTGCCCTGGATCACCTGGCCGAAGCGCGGGTCCAGTGGACGCAGCGGATTGCCGGCGTCGCCCAGCCAGGTGGTCGGCTGGCCGGCGGTGTGGATGCCCAGCTTGTCGATCACCTTGTCGGCGGTCGGCAGGATGGCGAACACGCCGATCGAGCCGGTGATGGTGGTCGGCTCGGCGATCACCTCGTCCGACGACATCGAAATCCAGTAGCCGCCGGACGCCGCCACGTTGCCCATCGAGACCACCACCGGCTTGCCGGCGGCGCGCGTCAGTTCCAGCTCGCGCCGGATCAGCTCCGAGGCGAAAGCGCTGCCGCCGGGCGAATCGATGCGCAGCACCACCGCCTTGATGCTGTTGTCCTCGCGCGCCATGCGGATCAGCTTGGAGGTCGAATCGCCGCCGATCGCCCCCGGACCGGCGGTGCCGTCGCTGATTTCGCCCTGCGCCACCACCACGCCGATGGCGTCGCCGGTCAGCTTGTGCGGCACGCGCGCCAGGTAATCGTCGAACGCCACCTGGCGGAAGCTCTTGCCGTCGGCATCGGCGGCGCCGCGCGTGATCATCATCTGGCGGACTTCATCCTTGGTCTTCAGGCCGTCGACCAGCTTCTCCGACAGCGACAGCTTGGCCATGTCGCCATTCGCCGCAGCCACTTGCGCCGGCAGGTCGTTGATGGTCTTCATGATCTGGCCCTGCGGCAGCTTGCGCGCCTTCTCGACGTTGTCGGTGTAGGCCGCCCACAGCGCGTTGTTCAGGTAGGACTCGGCCTCGCTGGCCGCCTGCGAGGGGCCGTTGGCGATGTACGGCTCGCCGAAGCTCTTGTAGGTGCCCACGCGCAGCAGGTTGACGGTCACGCCCAGCTTGTCCAGCGCGTCGCGGTAGTAATTGCGGTAGCGGCCAAAGCCCTCGATCATGACCATGCCCATCGGGTGCAGATACACCTCGCTGGCGTGCGCGGCCAGCAGGTACTGGCGCTGGTCATAGCTGGCGCCCCAGGCCACCACCTGCTTGCCGGACGCCTTGAAGCGGTCGATCGCGGCTGCCACTTCGCGCAGCGCGGCCTGGCCGCCGCCCTGCAGGTCGTCGGTCAGCAGCACCGCCGCGCCCACGTTCGGGTCCTTGGCGGCGGTGTCCAGCACGGCCAGCACGTCGCGCAGCTGGATCATCCTGTGCACCTCGGCGCCGCGCGCGTTGGCGATCAGCGCATCGGTGGCGTTGACGCTGGACTGCTCCACCAGCTGGCCTTTCAGGTCCAGCACCAGCGTGGTCTTGGGCTGCAGCGGCTTGGCGCCGCCGCCGAAAATGGCGTACAGCAGCACCAGCACCAGCGCCAGGAAAATCAGGTTCAGCACCGTGCGGCGGCTGGCGTCCAGCGCGCGCCAGAAAAAGCCGAAGCCGCGACGGACATAGGAAAACGGGGATTGACTCATCAATGCTCCAGTGGTTGCGTTATTTGCAATGATAATACTGCCATTACTGCTTTTTGGAAATGACCATCAGGCCGGCAAACACCAGCAGGCCATTCAGGATAAGCAATTCCAGCCCGATGCGGTAGCTTCCGAAAAGCAATTGCTGATTAGAATCAACTACATAGCACAGCGCCGGGCCGACCAGTGCCACCAGCGGCACCCAGCGGTCGCGCACCGCGCGGCGGGTCAGCATACCGAAGGCGAACAAGCCCAGCAATGGGCCATAGGTGTAGCCGGCCAGCTTCAGCACCACGCCGAACATGCTGGGATTGTCCGCCCACTTGAACACCAGCACCAGCGCCAGGAAGATGGCGCAGAAGCCCAGGTGCACGCGGTGGCGCAAGCGTACGCGGTCGGCCTCGCTCATGTCGGTGCGGCGCTGCACGCCGAGGATGTCGATGCTGAAGCTGGAGGTCAGCGCGGTCATGGCGCCGTCGGCGCTGGGGAACAGCGCCGAGATCAGGCCGATGAAGAAAATCAGTTGCAGCGCCGCCGGCATCTGCCCCATCACCACCGCCGGGAACAGCTTGTCGCCGCTGGCGCTGATGCCGGCGCCGGGCGCGTACAGGTACAGCAGCCCACCCAGGAACATGAACAGCACCAGTACAGCCGTCAATACAGCGGTGGTCACCAGCATGTTCTTCTGCGAGTCGCGCAGGGTGCGCACCGAAATATTTTTTTGCATGGTTTCCTGGTCTATGCCGGTCATGGCCAGCACGATGAAGAAGCCGGCCGCCAGCTGCTTCCAGAAGTTGGCCGGGCTGTCGATCGAGGTGGTGATCACCTTGGTGAAGCCGTGGGCCTGCATCTGGGCCAAGCTGTCCAGCGGGCCGAGGCCCATGGCGTGCATCAGCCAGCCGGCGCAGATGACCAGGCCCAGCACCATGCCGGTGGTTTGCAGCGTGTCGGTCCAGACGATGGTCTTGACGCCGCCCTCGTAGGTGTACAGCAGGATCATGGCGAGAATGACGGTGGTGGTCAGCCAGAACGGCACGCCCATGCTGTCGAGGATGGTGATCTGCAGGACGTTGACCACCAGGTACAGGCGGCCGGAAGCGCTCAGCAGGCGCGAGACGATGAAGAAAAACGCGCCGCTCTGGCAGGCGCGCGGGCCGAAGCGTTGTTCGAGGTAGGTGTAGATCGAGGTGAGCTTGAGACGGTAGTACAGCGGCAGCAGGATGGCGGCGACGGCGATGTAGCCGAGGATGTAGCCGAAAATGACCTGCAGGTAGCCGAAGCCATCGCGGCCGACCGAGCCGGGGACGCTGACGAAGGTGACGCCACTGAGGGTGGTGCCGACCATGCCGAAGGCCACCAGCAGCCAGTGACTGCGCTTGTTACCGATGAAGAAGCTGTCGTTGTTGGCGTTGCGGGAAGTGCGCCTGGCGACCAGCAGCAGTACGGCGAAGTAGGCGAAGACGAGACAAAAAAGCGAGACTGCGGACATGGGGTAGCATTGGGATAATTCGGATCGCCGCCAATATACACCAGTTGGCGGCGCCGGCTTCTACCCCCAGGGCAAACCCTGGGGTCGGACCCCGTACGGGGTCCGACCCCGCCTGGCCGTGCGGGTTTAGTGGGTGACGACGCGCACGCCGCCACCCCGCACGGCGGCACGCGGGTTCAGCCGGTCCAGCCGTCCGCTCAGCGCCGTCAGGCCCAGCGCGCCCAGCACCACCAGCCCGCCGATCCAGCCGGTGTGCACCAGCCCCACATGCTCCACGATCAAGCCCCCACCCCACGCGCCGCCGGCAATCCCCAGATTGAACGCCGCAATGTTCAACCCCGACGCCACATCCACCGCGCGCGGCGTGAAGTGTTCCGCCTGCTGCACCACGTACACCTGCAAGCCTGCCACGTTACCAAACGCCACCGCGCCCCACACCAGCACAGTCGCCAGCACCAGCCACTTGTACGGCGCCGCGAAGGTCAGCACCACCAGTACAGCCGCCAGTCCCAGGAAAATGATCTTCAGCGCGCCAATCGGACCGCGCCGGTCGGCCAGTTTGCCGCCCCAGATATTCCCCACCGCGACCGACACGCCGTACACCAGCATCACCAGCCCCACCGCGTTGGCGCTGAAGCCCGTGATGTCGGTCAGAATCGGCGCCAGGAAGGTGAAGGCGATGAACGAACCGCCGTAGCCCACCGCCGTCATCGCGTACACCAGCAACAGGCGCGGCTCGGCCAGCACCTTCATCTGCTGCAGCAGCGACGCCGGCTTGTTGTGCTGGATCGTCGACGGCACAAACAACAGGCTGCCCACAAAAGCGATGACGCCCAGCGCCGACACGGCCAGGAAAGTCTCGCGCCAGCCGAAGTGCTGGCCGATGAAGGTCCCCAGCGGCACGCCGGTCACCAGCGCCACGGTCAGGCCGGTGAACATGATGGCGATGGCGCTGGCCGCCTTCTCTTTCGGCACCAGCGAAGTGGCGATGGTCGAGCCGATCGAGAAGAACACGCCGTGCGCCAGGCCGGTCAGAATGCGGGCGATCACCAGCGATTCGTAGCTCGGCGCCTTCCACGCCAGCAGATTGCCGAGGGTGAACAGCACCATCAGCGACAGCAGCAGCAGCTTGCGCGGCACCTTGCCGGTCAGCGCGGTCAGCACCGGCGCGCCGACCGCCACGCCCATGGCGTACAGGCTGACCAGCAGCCCAGCCGACGGCAAATTCACGCCCAGATCGGCGGCGATGGTCGGCAGCAGGCCGACAATGACAAACTCGGTGGTCCCGATGGCGAATGCGCTGATGGTCAGCGCGAGTAGTGCAATGGGCATGACGTCACTCCTGAAAAGTTGATGTCATGCAGTATCAGGATTTCCGCCCATGAGAAAAAGACACGAAAATCCAAAACATCTTTGCCTACTGCGCAATAATGGGAATCGTCTCGATGGCCCAGGCGCCGCCGTCGCGCCGCGCCGGACCGGGCACCACGCAGGCCGTGCGGCCGGTGAACTCGCGCGCCACGCGTTCCTCGTCGATGCGCCAGCCGCGCCGCTCCAGCGCCTGGATTTGCTGGCGGAAGGCGATTTGCAGCGCGTCCGACTTGACCGACACCTCCTGCTGCCACGAATCCGGCACCCGCTCCGGCCGCACCTTGTTCAGCACCACCAGGTCCTGGTTGAAAATCTTCAGGTTGCTGGCGATGACGCGGCGGTCCAGCAGCGGCCAGCGCATGAAGGTGCGGCCCATCATCCACCAGGTGCGCGTGCGCTTGCCGTCCACCGGCGTGTGGGCCGAGACGATGTAGATGCGCCAGCCGTCGCGCGGCGCCAGTTCCAGTGTGGCGCAGGGGCCGGACAGGTGAAAGCCCGGCCGCGTGGCCACCTCGACATGCTGGCCGGTGGGCTTGCGCCGCCAGCCCTTGCGCACCGGCCGCCGCATGGTCATCAGCGCGCTGGCGCCCCACGCTTCCCGCTCCACCTCGAAGGCGCCGATTTCGGGATGGTCCGGGTCGCCGAAGGTGGAGCCGTGAACAAAGGGCGCGTGGGCGAAATCGAGGCCGTTTTCCATCACGCGGTCCCAGCTCGCGTCCCAGTCGAAGTGGCCGGACACCACCCGCACCTGGGGATCATCCACCCAGTCCAGCCGCGGCAGCGGCGGGCGCTCGGCTTCCGGCAGGTCGCCGAGGAAGGCCCAGATCCAGCCATAGCGTTCGATGGTCGGGTAGGCATCCACGCGCGCCTTGGCCGGTATGCGCAGGTCCGGCTGCGCCGGGATATGGTTGCACACGCCGTCGCCGCCGAAGCGCCAGCCGTGATACGGGCATTGCACGCTGCCGCCGACCTTGAGGCCGGCCGACAGCGCGCCGCCGCGATGCACGCAGATGTCCGACAGCAGCCGCGCCGTGCCGCCCTCGTCGCGGAAGGCGACAAAGTGCTGGCCGAGCAGTTGCACCGATTTCAGGCCGTCAGCCAGTTGGGCGGACGGCAGCACCACATACCAGAGATTAGTCAGCATGACGCTGATTCTAATCTACCAGCCGAATTTCAGCTCGACACCCAGGTAATCCGCATCCCTGCCGCCAGCGTTGCGCAGCGAGTCGCCGGCGTGGAAGTGCACCGCTTCCAGCGCCGCCGCCACGTTGGCCGTCACAGCCCAGTCGGCGCGCAGCTGGGCGTAGGCGCCGGTCCAGCGCGAGCCCTTGCCTGCCGTGCGCGGCACGCCGCTCATGTTTTGCACGTACACCGCGTCGGCGGTGGTCTGGCGCCATTGCAGGCCCAGCGCCGTGGTCACGCTGAAGGTCTTGGCCGGCTTGATCGTGACCGAGGGCTTCAGGTGGATCAGGTTGCTGTAGCCGGTCAGGCCGGCCAGCGCGAAGTAGTACCCGTTGGGGAACAGCGGGTTGAAGGTGCCCAGCTTGCCGTCGCCGGCGTGCTTGTCGCCGGAGGCCATGTCGAACTGCAGGCCGACGCGCGGCGTCCAGCCGGTCTTGGCGAAGGTGTAGCCGGCGATGGAGCCGAGCGCCCACGCCGATACCTGTTTGGCGCCGACCTGGCCGGATTGCAGCATGCCTTCGATGTCGAAGTCCAGCGCGCCCTGCTTGCCGTTGTAACGCATGTCCCAGACGTTGCGGCGTTCGTCGCCGGTGGCGTCGAGGAAGCGCGCGCCGTCGCGGCGGTAGCGCGAGTAGTAGCCGGACAGGTCGCCCGGGCCCAGGCCCTGGTATTCGAGGCGGATGCCATTCAGCGTCAGGTGCGGATCGGAGTAGTCGTCGAAGGTGTGGATGCTGCGGTTTTGCACCGGCTGGGTGACGTAGCCGATCAGGCGCCACGGTCCGTGCTCCCAGTCGGCCCAGACACCGTCGAAGGCCTGGCGCACGTTGGGGCCGTCGCGTACGGCGATGAAGCGCTGCAGGTCGAAGGCCATCTCCTGGCGGCCGGCGCGGAACTTGACGGCGCCGTCGGCGGTGGGCACGGCCACCGTCATGAACAACTGCTCGACATCCAGCTTGTCGCGGTCCGGCGGCGCGATGACCTTCTTTTGAAACGCGCGGGCGTCGACCAGTTGGCCGAAGATCTGCACGTAGGGGCCGAGACGCAGATCGGCGTGCAGGTTGGCACGCTGGATGACGTAGCCATCGGACGGCGCGGTGCCGGCGCCGAACTGCGGCGCGTCGATATGCTCGTAGCGCTCGCGCAGGCCGGCGCCCAGCGACAGATAGGACACGCCGTCGTCGCTGAGCGGGATGTATTTCAGGCCGTCCAGCGGCGCGCGCGGCACACAGGGATGGGCCAGCGCGTTCCAGTTTTCGTTCCAGCGATTGAAATTGATGGCCGGGCGCTTGGCGCCGCAAGCCGCGGCGGCGTCGGCTGACACGCTGCCGGCCGACAGGCTGGGGGCTGACATGCTGCCCGCTGTCGCGGCAATGGCGCCCGGCGCCGCGCCGCGCAGCGCGGCCAGGTCGGCGCCGGGCGCGGCATCGGCGGCGGCCAGCGTCTGCGCGCCGGCGGCGCCGCTGATGGCCAGCGCCAGCGCGCCGCCGCAGCGGCGCAGCGTCTTGCTATTTCGCGGCATCGTGAATCTCGCTGACGTAACCGCCCGGGAACTCCACCATGGCGCTCACATTACCCTGACTCGTTTTCACCGGCGCCACCAGCACCTTGGCGCCATTGGCGGTCGCCTTCTGCAGCGTGGCCGCCACGTCCTCCACCTGGTAGCCGGTGGTTTCGCGGCCATACGGGAACGGCAGCTTGCCGTCGCTGACGAACACCATCATCTTGCCGAAGCCGGAGCTCATCTGCACACGCCGCACCTGCTGGCCCGCGCGGCCGATCTCGGCGCCGTCGATCTGGTCGTCCGCCGTCACCTTGGCGCGGGCGAACTGCCTGAACTGGCTGATGAACTTGTCGCCGGAGACCTTGGACACGTACACGCGGTTGTCCGGCACCGAGTGCAGCGGCGCGTACGACGGCGCCTTGGTGTGCCAGTACAGCTGCATGTTGACGCCGCCGGCCCACTGGATGATCACATCCTTGCCGATCGGATCATCGAACGGCTCGACCACAACATCGGCGCCCGCCTCCACCGCCGCCCTGGTGGCGTCCTGGATATCGGTCACCAGGTAGCCGGTGCGCTCGGCGCCAAAACCATACGGAATCGGCGTCTGGAACGCGAACACCGACAGCATGCCCACCGGCGTCTGCACGTACTGCGACGCGGTCTTGCTCGGCGTCGGCGTCACGGTGAACACCGCGCGCGGCGAGGCCTTGCCGCCGAAGGTGTTGACGAAGCTGGTGACGAAGGCGTCGATGTCGGCGTTCTGCACATACACGTGGGTGGTGTCGTACTGCGGACCAACGGCGACGTCGGCGGCGGCCAGCGCCGGCAGCGCCAGCGCCGCGCTGAGCGCGGCGGCCACGATACGCGCGCGTAGGGAATGCATGCTCATGAAAACTCCAAAAGGAAAGGGACGAGATTTTTGACTATACCAACTCGGCCAAAAGTATTGACCTACCATCGGATCGGGGTGACTAGCACCTCTGCCTTTCGGCCGACCGTCCGCCCGGGGTGTGCGCGTATAGTCAGCACAGCTTCTAAACCTGGACAAGGAGGACCGATGATTCGCTGTGTACGCATCTGGACCAGTCCCGACGGGGACTCGCAGTTTGAAGAGGGCAGCATCGCCCTGCCGCGCGGCGAGCGCGGCGATACGCTCAGCGCCGTTTTGCCCGCCGTCAGCATCTCGTTCCGCGAGACGGCCGCCGGCGGCGACTTCCCGCCGCACCACGCGCCCACGCTGCAACTGGTGCTGACGCTGAGCGGCACGCTGTTATTCACCACCGCCAGCGGCGCCAGTTTCACCATCCGCCCCGGCGACGTGCTGCTGGCCGACGACCTCACTGGCAGCGGCCACAGCTGGCAGCTGATCGACGACCAGCCATGGCGCCGGGCCTACATCATCGTCGGTCCCGACGTGGCCGGCCTGTTCTCCCCAAGGAGCGCGGCATGACGACCTTTTCCCCCACCCCACCGCGCGACGTCGTCCTGATCGGCGCCGGCATCATGAGCGCCACGCTGGGCGTGCTGCTGAAGGAACTGGACCCGTCGCTGTCGATCGTCATGCTGGAAGCGCTGAGCGACTGCGCCCAGGAAAGCTCGGACGGCTGGAACAACGCCGGCACCGGCCACGCCGCCAATTGCGAGCTCAACTACACGCCGCAGCGCGCCGACGGCAGCATCGACATCAGCAAGGCGCTGCAGGTCAACACCGAGTTCGACATCTCGCGCCAGCTGTGGGCCTACCTGGTCGGGCGCGGCGCCATTCCCGATCCGCGCGCCTTCCTGCATCCCTGCCCGCACATGAGCTTGGTGTGGGGCGAGGAGAATGTCGCCTTCCTGCGCCAGCGCTACCAGGCCATGTCGGCGCACCATTGCTACCAGGGCATGGAGTACAGCGAGGACCCGGCCGTCATCGCCCAGTGGGCACCGCTGATCATCGAGGGGCGCGATCCGGCGCAGCCGATCGCCGCCACCCGCATGCTGACCGGCACCGACGTCGACTACGGCGCGCTGACGCACCTGCTGGTCAGCCACCTGAACGCCCAGCCGGGCTTCGAAGTGCGCTACAACCACCGCGTCACCGACCTGGCGCGCAATGCCGACGGCGGCTGGCAGATTACCGCCGAGGACGGAGCCGGCGCCAGCCAGTGCTGGCCGGCGCGCTTCGTGTTCATCGGCGCCGGCGGCGGCGCGCTGCCGCTGCTGCAGCAGTCCGGCATCCCGGAGGCGAAGGGCTACGGCGGCTTTCCGGTCAGCGGCATCTGGCTGCGCTGCGACGTCGACGCCATCAGCCAGCGCCACCACGCCAAGGTCTACGGCAAGGCCGCCAGCGGCTCGCCGCCGATGTCGGTGCCGCACCTGGACACCCGCATCATCGGCGGCAAGCAGTCGCTGCTGTTCGGGCCGTACGCCGGCTTTTCCACCAAGTTCCTCAAGCATGGCAGCCTGACCGACCTGTTCACCTCGCTCACCCACAGCAACATCATCCCGCTGCTGGACGTGGCGCGCGACAACGTCGAGCTGACCGAATACCTGATCGGCCAGGTGATGCAGAGCGCCGACCACCAGTTTGCCGCGCTGAAGGAATTTTTCCCGCACGCGCGCCAGCAGGACTGGAAAAAAGCCGTGGCCGGCCAGCGCGTGCAAACCATCGCCCCGCACGAGAGCGCCGGCTGGTTCAAGCACGAGGAAGGCAAGCTGCAATTCGGCACCGAGCTGGTGTCGGCGGCCGACCAGTCGCTGGTGGCGCTGCTGGGCGCCTCGCCGGGCGCCTCGACCGCCGCCTTCATCGCGCTGGAAGTCTTGCAGCGCTGCTTCGGCCGCCAGTTGACCGAGGCCGGCTGGCTGCCGAAGCTGAAAACCATCATCCCCACCTACGGCATCGACCTCAAGCAAGATGCCGAGGCCTGCCGCCGCAGCCGCGCCGCCACCGCCGCGCTGCTGCGCATTGACAACGTCTGAAGGAGCGCGCATGAGTTCCATCCCGACATTGCAGGACATTCCGATCGGCCTGGCGGCCACCGGCTCGCGCCAGGAGTTCGATTCCATGGGCACCGTCGAGGTGCCTGCCGACAAATACTACGGCGCGCAAACCGCCCGCTCGCTGGTGCATTTCTCGATCGGCGACGACCGCATGCCCAAGGCGGTGTACCACGCCTACGGCATCGTCAAGAAGGCCTGCGCGCTGGTCAACCAGGCCGCCGGCCGGCTGCCCGACTGGAAGGCGCAAGCCATCGCGCGCGCCGCCGACGAGGCCATCGCCGGCCAGCTGGACGCGCACTTTCCGCTGTACGTGTGGCAGACCGGTTCCGGCACGCAGTCCAACATGAACGTCAACGAGGTGCTGTCGAACCGCGCCATCCAGCTGCTGGGCGGCACACTGGGCAGCCAGCAGCCGGTCGGCCCCAACGACGACGTCAACATGGGCCAGAGTTCCAACGACACCTTCCCCACCGCCATGCACATCGCCGCGCTGGACGCGCTGGACCGGCGCCTGCTGCCGCAGCTGGCGGCGCTGGCCGAGGTCATCGAGCGCAAGGCGGACGGCTGGATGGACGTGGTCAAGATCGGCCGCACCCACCTGGAGGACGCCACGCCGCTGACGGTCGGCCAGGAATGGTCCGGCTACGCGGCGCAATTGCGCGCCGCCGCGCGCGCCATCGAGGACAGCCGCGCCGGCCTGTACCAACTGGCGGTGGGCGGCACGGCGGTCGGCACCGGCATCAACGCGCCGCCCGGCTTCTCGGTGGCGGTGGCGCGCCAGATCGCCGCGCTGACCGGCAAGCCCTTCGTCACCGCGCCCAACAAGTTCATGGCGCAGGGTTCGCTGGACGCGATGGTGCGCGCGCACGCGGCGCTGCGCGGGCTGGCGGTGGCGCTGATGAAGATCGCCAACGACATGCGCTGGCTGGCGTCCGGCCCGCGCTGCGGCCTCGGCGAACTGCTGCTGCCGCAGAATGAGCCGGGCTCGTCCATCATGCCGGGCAAGGTCAATCCGACCCAGTGCGAGGCCATCGTCATGATCGCGCTGCAGGTGATGGGCAACGACAGCACGGTGGCGTTCGCCGGCTCGCAGGGCAACTTCGAGCTGAACGCCATGCGGCCGGTGATCATCAACGCCTTCTTGCACTCGGCCACCATCCTGGCCGACGGCTGCGAGAAATTCCGCGCGTATTCGGTCGAGGGCACGCAGCTGAACGCGCGCCGCATCGCCCGCCACCTGGAAAACAGCCTGATGCTGGTGACCGCGCTGTCGCCGGTGATCGGCTACCAGCGCGCGGCCCACATCGCCGAGCAGGCCGACGCCAGCGGCAGCACGCTGCGCGAGGCCGCGCTGGCCTCGGGCCACGTGGACGCCGCCACGTTCGACCGCGTGGTGGACGCCCGCGCCATGGTCGGCCACGGCGTGGCCGGCGCCTGAGCGGCGGCGCGGCGGGCGGCGGGGCGCGTTACAATGGCGCCATGAACTCCGACCAACTCGCCCTGCTGCTGACGCGTGAAATGCCCTACGGTAAATACAAGGGCCGCAAAATCGCCGACCTGCCCGGCCACTACCTGGGCTGGTTCGCGCGCGAGGGCTTCCCCTCCGGCGAGCTTGGCGGCCTGATCGCGCTGATGTACGAACTCGACCATAACAACCTGCGCGCCCTGCTCGATCCGCTGCGACGCTAATCTCCTCCCTCCCAAAGTTGCTTGCACAAAGGCAAGTTGTTTGTTATCGTTAATGCATGATACTTTTGGTTCACATACTGTGAGTTATCCATGCAGCCAATGCGGCCTGTGCTGCCGCCACGTTGATCGCAGCCACGAAACCGCCTGGCTGGACCGCGGCGATGGTACCTGCCGTCATTTCGACACGGCCGCCAAGCACTGCACCGTGTACGCGCAGCGGCCGCAAATCTGCCGTATTGACGAGCTGTACCCGAGGTTTTCGCACACCATGTCGCGCGCCGCTTATTACCAGGCAAACGCAGCGGTCTGCAACGCCCTGCAGGCCACGCATGGTCTTCCATCGCACTATCAAATACATCTGGGGGAATCGTAATGGCAGTACCATTGATTATCGGCGGCGCCGCGCTCATCAGCGGATTATGGGGGGCGAAAAAAGGCTATGACGCCAAGAAGAACTACGATGAGGCCGAGCGTGTCGTCAAGAACGCGGTGTGGGAACTGGAAACCAGCCGCGATCTGCTGGAAGAGCAGAAGGACAGCACGGCGTCGACGCTGAAAAGCCTGGGCAGCCTGCGCCTGACCACCGAGGGCACACAGATGAAGCGCTTCATCGACGCCATCGCCAAGGTCAACCAGATCAGCTACCGCAACATCGAACTGGATGGCAAGCCGGTCGATATTCAGGCGCCGGATTTCAAGGATATCGCCTCGCGCTCCTACCAGGCGGCCGACCTGCTCAAGGACGGCATCGGCGCGGTCTCCTCCGGCATTCTGACCGGCATCGGCGCCGGCGGTCTGGCCACGCAGATCGGCGTGGCCTCGACCGGCACGGCGATCGGTTCGCTGTCCGGCGCGGCCGCCACCAACGCCACGCTGGCATGGCTGGGCGGTGGCTCGCTGGCCGCCGGCGGCATGGGCGTGGCCGGCGGCACCGCCATCCTGGGCGGCGCCATCGCCGGGCCGGTGATCGCGGTGATGGGCTTCTCCGCCGCCAAAAAATCCGAGCAGGCGCTGACCGACGCCTTCAGCAAGGAAGCTGAAATCCTGGAGGCCAACGAGCAGGTGCGCAACGGCATCGCCGTGCTCGGCCACATCCAGCGCCGCGCCGACGAAATCCAGCAGGTGATCACCGCCGTCTCCGGCCGCTTCGAGCAAGTTTTGCAGGGCGCAGAAACGCTGCTGCTGCACAAGGGCAAGCTGGCGCGGCAGTTGCAGGAGGAGGCCGAGCAGAACAAGCGCAGCTATCTGCAATCGCATTGGCTGAAGCGACTGTGGCACAGGTTGCTGGGCAAGACGCCCTCCTTCGCCTATGCCGACCCGTTCGACTTCACGCTGTTCAGCGAAGAGGAGCGCAAGCTGTACATGACCCTGACCGCCTTCGGCTATGCGCTGTACGCGCTGCTGAAAGTCAAGGTGCTGGACGATGACGGCAATCTCACCGCCGACAGCGAGGCGGCGGTGGCCCAGGGCCGCCAATTGATGGAGCCTGCATAATGGCCAACAAACTCGTCAACATGCTCACCAGCCTGGGCGCGGCCAAGTCCAAAAAGCCCAAGGGCGGTGACCTCCAGGACGTGCTCAGCAATGTACCGCTGGACGCGATGCAGAGCGTCAAGCACGTGTTCGACAATGTCACCGAATACCTGAAAATCGCCGAACAGGAACAAACCAACCGCGCCAACATCGCGGCCCGGCGCGACGTGGCGCTGGAACAGATCCGCAGCCAGCGCGACACCATCAACCTGCTGATCCAGCGGACCTTCGACGAGCGCGGCCAGGTACTGGCCAAGCAGTTCGAGGCGCTGGACCGGGCGCTGGCCAATGGCGATGTCGCCATCGTGCAGGCGTCGCTGCAGGGCATGGTGGCGGTGATCCAGACCTCGCCGTTCAAAACCATCCAGGACATGCAGCAGGCCCTTGGCAGCAAGGATTTCGTCGTGCGGCTGGAGTGAGCCGCACTCGGCAACCGTGACGTACCGGCCGTGCAAATGCGTGTATAAATACGTTATTGCATTGTTTAGGAGAACGTCATGGCTGCGCATCCACACGGCTGCACTTGCTTCATCATTCCGCCCAAAATGCTGCGCAAGCTGGCTGAGCAAACGTCGGACCAGCAGGAGCGCCATTGCCTGCTGGACGCGGCCGAGGTGTCGGCCCACCTGCGCGGCCAGCGCTCGGTGGCGCCGATCCGGCTCGGCATCAGCGCCGTCATCGGCGACAAGCAGCGCACCGTCTACGACGCCCAGAACAAGTCCACCCTGCCTGGCAAGCTGGCGCGCGAGGAAGGCAGCAAGCCGTCCACCGACCTGGCCGTCAACCAGGCGTACGATGGCGCCGGCGCCACCTACGATTTCTACCGCGAAGTCCTGCAGCGCAACTCGATCGACGGCAAGGGCATGCGGCTCGATTCCACCGTGCATTACCAGAACAAGTTCAACAATGCTTTCTGGAATGGCCAGCAGATGGTGTACGGCGACGGCGACGGCAAGCTGTTCCTTGGTTTCACCGGCGCGGTGGACGTCATCGCCCACGAGCTGACCCACGGCGTGACGCAGTACGCGGTGCCGGGCGGGCTGGTGTACGAGGACCAGAGCGGCGCGCTCAACGAGTCGATCTCCGACGTGTTCGGCAGCGTCGTCAAGCAGTGGACGCTGAAACAGTCGGTCGAACAGGCCGACTGGCTGATCGGCGCCGGCATCATGGCGCCATCGGTCGGCAAGGCGCTGCGCTCGATGGCCGATCCCGGCAACCAGGCGCTCACGTGGTCGGGCGACGACCAGCCGAAAACTATGGCAGGATATGTGGAAAACGGCGACGTCCACACCAACTCCGGCATCCCCAACCACGCGTTTTACGCGGCCGCCATCGCGCTCAAGGGCAATTCCTGGGACAAGGCCGGGCCGATCTGGTACAAGGCGTTGTCGCTGCTGACCGCCAACGCCACGTTCGCCGACATGGCCAAGGCCACCGCGCAAGCGGCCGCGCTGCTGTATGGCGCCGACTCGGCCGAGCAGCATGCGGTGCAGGCCGCGTGGAAAGTGGTCGGCGTGGAGTAAAGCGTAAAGGAAGCATCATGCGTCTGATTTTGAAATGCACCGGCGGCTTCGCCGGTCCGGCCGGCGCCCAGACCCGCACCGTCGACCTGGCGCTGCTGCCGGCCGACCAGGCCAGCCAGCTGGAGCAGTTGCTGCACGCCAGCGACTTCTTCGCGCTGCCGCCCCGGCTGGTCAAGCCGGCGCCGAAGTCGTGGGACTTTCAATACGATCTGGAGGTCGACGATGGCGCCCAGGCCCACTGCGTGCGCTACCACCTGGACGAGGCCTCGCCGCCGCTGAAGGCGCTGACGGAAAAGCTCAACGAGGAAGTCGACCCGGACTAGCGGATCGTCAATTCGGGATAGCCGGTGCGCGCGTCATGCTCGCGCGTGAAGCGCCGCTCCGGCAACAGCGCCAGCAGCACCTCGGCCGTGGTGCGGACCACGCAGCCGGCGCACACGTGCCCGCCCAGCAGCGCGCCGCGCGCGTCCGACACCGCCATGTGCAGATGCGCGCCGTCGGCCGCCAGCGAACCGGCCAAGGTCAAAATTTCCAGGTCGCCGCGCAGTTCGGTCGGCCCCGGCAGGCCGGCGTATCGCAGCTGCGCCACGCTCAGGCTGCCAATGCCCTGCAATACGAAGCCGGCCTGGTGGCCGCTGTCCAGCAAGGCTTGCACCAGCGCCGCGCGCAGATCGTCGCCGGGATGCAGGCGCAGCGGCAGCGTTTGCATGGCTCAGCCCAGCAGGCGCGCGAACTCGCCGCTGTCGATCAGCTTCTGCAGATCGGTGGCGCCGCCGATCAGCGTGCCGTTGACGAAGATCATCGGGAAGGTCGACCAGCCGCTCCACAGCTTGAGCGCCAGGCGCGGCCGCCAGGACGAGAAGTAGTTGCCGTAGCTGAGATAGGTGTACGGCGTGCCGTTGCGCTCCAGGATCTTGCGCGCCTTGGCCGGAAACGGGTTCAGACCCATGCCCACCACCACCACCTTGTTGGCGGCCACGGCGGCCTCCACCTCGGCGATCAGATGGGTGTGATAGGTGCTGATCTGCGCCAGCGCGGCGGGGTGGATGCGTGCTTGATCCAGGAGCGGTCGGGTCATTATTGCCTTACAAGTCGAGTTTGGAAATCTTGGTGCCTTCCAGGTTCAGGTTGGCCATCAGACCGGCGTTGGTCAGCACAAAGGCCTGAATCGGGTTGTTGGCGGTGGAGGTATCGACCTCGCCGTTGGCGCCGACCTTGATCAGGGCCACCGAGCCATCGACGCCGGCGGTCCAGCCTTTGCCGTTGCGGAATTTGTCCAGCGCTTCGCGGCTCATGAACAGCAGCACCACGGCCTTCGATTGCGCGCCGGCCTGGAAGCCGACCGACAGCGACGCCACGCTGTAGTAGTCGGCGGTCTGGCCGCCGGTGCGCAGCACGCCCTTGCCGTATTCGCCGCCGACCACCAGGCCGGCTGCCACCACGTTGGGGAACACCAGCACGCCATTGGCCTTGTGCACCAGCTCGCGCGAGCCCTTGACTTCCTTGTACAGGCGCTCCAGCGTGGTGTAGGCGCCCTGTTCGATTTCGGTCTTCACCGCGGCCGAGCTGGGCTTGGCGGCGCCGGTGGTGGTGGTGCAGCCGCCGAGCGCGAAGCCGGCGAAGGCCATGGCGGCGGTGGCGCGCAGCAGGAAAGTACGTTTTTGCATGTAAGCCTCCGGTAAGTAGTTTAAACAGACCATTGTTTCATCATCTACATTACCACGCTATCTCTCTTCCGTAGCACACCGCAGTTCAGCGGTTGGCGAAGGCCAGCCGCTTGCCTTCGCGTAGCATGGCAGCGAACTCGGCCGCCGGCACCGGCTGGCTGAACAGATAGCCCTGCAGCTGGTCGCAGCCCAGCTCGCGCAGGAAGGCCATCTGCTCGGCCGTCTCCACGCCTTCCGCCACGATCTCCTGGCGCAGCTGCTGCGCCATGGTGACGATGGCGCGGGCAATGGCGCAATCGTTTTCCTCGTACGGCAGGCCGATGACAAAGGAACGGTCGATCTTCAGCGTGCTGATCGGGAATTTCTTCAGGTAGGCCAGGCTGGAATAGCCGGTGCCAAAGTCGTCCAGCGCCAGCGCCATGCCCATCGCCACCAGCTGGTTCATGATGGCGATCACCTTGTCGGTGCCGCGCACCAGCAGGCTCTCGGTGATTTCCAGGTTGATCTGGTCCGGCTGCACCTGGTGCCGCTCCAGCACGGCCGCCACGCGCCGCGGCAGGTCGGCGTCGAACTGGCGCGCCGACAGGTTGACGGCGATCGGCGGGATGATCATGTTGGCGTCGCGCCATTCGCGCACCTGGCGGCAGGCCTCTTCCAGCACCCACTCGCCGAGGTCGAGAATGAGGCCGGTTTCCTCGGCCACCGGAATGAACACGCCCGGCGACACCAGCCCGCGCACCGGATGGCGCCAGCGCAGCAGCGCCTCGGCGCCGACGATGCGGCCGCTGCGCAGGCTGACCTTGGGCTGGTAGTACAGCTGCAGCTCGTGGTTCTGCAGCGCCTGCCGCAATTCGCTCTCGATGCGCAGATGCTCCTTGGCGCGCTGGTTCATCTCCTCGCTGTAGAACAGGAAATTCGATTCCAGGCTTTGCGCCGCCTTGGCCACCGCCACGTCGGCGTAGCGGATCAGCGTGGCGACGTCGGCGCCATCCTCGTTGTAGACGGTGATGCCGACGTGGGCGCCGACCTGCAGGCTGTGGGCGGCGATGGTGATCGGCGCGGTCAGCGTGGCCAGCAGCTTTTCGGCGACGATGCCGGCGTGTTCGCGCTTTTCCACGTGCAGCAGCGCCACCGCGAACCGGTGGCCGTCCAGCCGCGCCAGCACGTCGCCCTCGCGCAGCGAGGCGCGGAACAGGCGGCCGATTTCGCACAGCAGCTCGTTGCCGATCTCGTGGCCCAGCGTGTCGCTGATGGCGCCGACGCGGGTGATTTCGATCACCATCAGCGCGCCGTGCTCGCCGGAGCGCTTGGTTTCGGTCAGCGCCTGGCCGACCAGCGTGGTCAGCAGGCACAGGTTGGGCAGCCCGGTCAGCGGATCGTAGTTGGCCATGCGCTGCATGCGCGCCTCGGCATCCTTGTGCACGCTGATGTCGGAGAACAGCGAGAAGGTGTGGCTGATCTTGCCGTTGTGGTCGCGCACCGCGCTGATGGTCACCGATTGCGGAAACAGCTCGCCGTTCTTGCGCTTGCCGATGATCTCGCCGCGCCACGGCCCGCCGCCCTGCATGGCGCTGCGCACCTTGGCGCGGAACTCGGCGTCGTGCACGCCGGAGCGCAGCAGGTCGGGCGTCTGGCCGATCGACTCGGCCGGCGTGTAGCCGGTGATGCGGGTGAACGAGGAGTTGATCGAGACGATGCGCTCCTGGGCGTCGGTGATCAGCACCCCCTGCTCGCTGTCCTCGATGATGCGCGCGTGCAGGTTGACCTTGTCGAGGTCGGACAGCGTCTGGTTGGCCTGCGACAGCCGCACCAGCATGCCGATGGCGTCGCCGCCGTCGTCGTGACGCAGCTCGATGTCCAGGTGGACCCAGATGATGTCGCCGTTCTTCTTGCGGCGCCGCACCTCGGTGCGGGCGGCCGAGGCGCCGGGATCGTGGTCGAAGAACAGCTCGGCGATATTGCCGTCGTCATCGTCCTCGGCGTACAGGAACAGCACGTGCTGGCCGACCACCTCGTCGGCCGCGTAGCCGAACATCTGCTGCGCGCCCACGCTCCACGCGCTCACGTAGCCGGTCAGGTCGAGTTCGAAGGTAGCGTTTTCCGGCGGCATGTCGCCCGGCTTGAGCGCCGCCCGTGCCTGCTTCAGCGCCGCGTCCAGCTCGGTCAAGGTCAGTTGCAGCGCCGCGCCTTGCTCACTCCGGGCTTGGCGGCTCAGTGCGAGACAACGCTCGATCGCGTCAAGCATGGGGGCTACCCGCCTTGCCCGCCGTGACGTCCTGCATCCACAGCACGGCGTCGATCAGGATGCGGTTGTAGTCGGCGGCGTCCAGTTGCAGCGCCGCCAGGCAGCCGGCCAGCGCGGCGTGGTCGGCGCGCTCGGCCGACTCGACCACGCACAACAACTGGCCCATCTCGCCGCCGTGCTCCAGCAGCGCCCGCTGCACCGCCTCGCTGACGGTCAGCGGCTTCAGCACCTCTTCCAGCGGCATGCCAAACAGCACGCCCAGCAGCGAGAACATGCCGACCATGAAGGCCTGTTCCTGGTGCTGCTTGTCTTCGCCGCAGGCCTTGGACAGCAGCTCCATCGCGCGCGCCCGCAGCGCCACCCGCGCCAGCAGCATGGCCGAGCGGCGGTCGCCCTCGCGCGACGAGAACAGCATCAGGTTGAGCCAGCGCCGCAATTGCGCGCGGCCAAGGATCAGGATGGCCTGCGAAAAGCTGGTGACGCGGCGGCCGGTGCCCATGCCGAGCGAATTGACCAGCCGCAGCAGGTGGTAGGACAGCGTCGGCTCCTGCCGCAGCAGCGCCTCGATTTCGTGGGTGTCGGCGTCGGCCGACACCAGCTGCACCAGTTGCAGCGCCAGCGCGCGCGAGGCCGCCTGCGTGCCGACCGGCTTGGGCGGCGGCGCCAGGAACCAGTCGCCCGCGATCCATTGCACGGCCGGCGCCAGGTCCTTGGGCAAGGCGTCGTCGGCGCGCTGCACCTTGTCGGCGGCCAGCGCGTGCCAGCCGGCCTGCTCCAGCGCCTGCGCCAATGCCGGCGCGGCGTCGGCGCGGTAGCAGCAATGCATGCTGCCGTCGGCCAGTTCCTCCAGCAGGTTCAGCGGCACTTCGGCGCCGGCCGGCAGGCGGCCGGTATCCAGCAGCAAGGCTGCCGGGCTGCCGTGACGGTCAGCCAGCAGATGCAGCAACAGTGCCGTGGCGGTGGAAGCGGTCATGAAGTGGTCCATTGATTGGTCTTGCTATGTTGCCCGAAGTCATTAGCCTTGGTCAACACCATGATGCGGAAGATGGGACAGCAGCCGCCCCAGCAGGCCAGGCTCGCGCATGCGGTTGATCCACCAGTTGAGCGCGGCGCCGTTTTCGCCGCTGCGCCAGGCCAGGTAGAAGGTTTCGGCCGGCTTGGGCTCGGCCACTTCCTTTTCCACCAGCAGGCCGCGCGCGATGGCATGGCGCGCGCATGGTTCCGGCAGGAAGCCGAAGCCCATGCCGGCCAGTTGATACTGATACTTGGTTTTCATGTCCGGCACGGTGAGCGTGTCCTGCCCCAGCAGCAGGCCGACGGTGCGCGGCGCCATCTGCCGCGCCGAGTCGGCCACGCTGATGGCGCGGTGGTGCTGCAGGTGGGTGCGGTCCAGCTTGTCCTGGACAGCAGCCAGCGGATGCGACGGCGCCACCGCGAACACGAAGTTGATCTTGCCGATCGGCTCGGACACATAGCCGCCGCCGGCCGGGCCGTCGCCGGCCGCGCCCACCAGCAGGTCGGCGCGGCGGTCCAGCAGCGCCTCCCAGGTGCCGGACAGCGCTTCCTGCACGATGCGCAGCCGGGTCTGCTGGGCGACCTGGTAGAAGGCCGGCACGTCGTCATGGAACAGGCAGGCAGAAAACATCGAGTCCATGCCCACCGCCAGTTCGGTTTCCCAGCCGGAGGCCACGCGCCGCACCCGGTGCTCCAGGTCCTGGGCCGCCTTTAGCAGGTAGCGGCCCTCTTTCAGAAGTTCGGCCCCGGCGGCGGTCAGCTCGACGCGCGGGCCGTTGCGTTCGAAAACTTGCACACCCAGGTCGTCCTCCAGCTTGCTCACGGTGTAGGAAATGGTCGAGGGCACGCGGTGCAATTCCTTGCCGGCGGCGGAGAAGGAACCGCGGCGGTCGATGGCGTCCACGATCTGCAGGGCTTCAAGGCTGAGTCTGAGCATTCGATTTTATCGATAGTAGGAGGGTAATTTTTCCGTTTTTTTATTCTGAATCAGGGGTCTACAATGTGATTCATGGATGCGGCGAGATTGAAAGCGCGCTTTCAAAATTATCGCACATTAACCCCAATAAGAAATGGAGCTCATCATGTTGCAAGTACGTCATTCCGATTCGCGCGGTAAAGCCAACCACGGCTGGCTGGATTCCAAACACAGCTTCTCGTTCGGCCACTACCATGATCCTGAACACGTCGGTTTCGGCCCGCTGCTGGTGATCAACGAAGACAAGGTCATGGGCGGCCAGGGCTTCGGCACCCACGGTCACCGCGACATGGAGATTATCTCCTACGTGCTGAGCGGCGCGCTGGAACACAAGGACAGCATGGGCACCGGCTCGGTGCTGCACTACGGCGACGTCCAGCGCATGAGCGCCGGCACCGGCGTGCGTCACAGCGAGTACAACGGCGACCGCACGGAGCAAGTGCACTTCCTGCAGATCTGGATACAGCCGAATCAAATCGGCATTCCACCGAGCTACGAAGAGAAAAACTTCACGCCGGAGCACAAGAAAGGCAAACTGGCGCTGATCGCCTCGCCGGACGGTCGCAACGGCTCGGTGCTGATCCACCAGAACGCCACCATCTACGCCTCGATCATGGACGAGGGCGACAGCCTGAAGCATGAACTGGACGAGGGCCGCATCGGCTATGTGCACCTGATCCGCGGCGCGGTGACGGTCAACGGCGTGCACCTGAAGGCCGGCGACGCGCTGAAGCTGACCGACGAGCCGCTGATCAAGCTGGAACAGGCGGAAGCCGCCGAACTGCTGGTGTTCGACCTGCCAAAACAGTAAGCACCGTCATTCCGGCGCAAGCCGGAATCCATGCTGCGCGGCTGCGGACGCGCGCTATGGATTCCGGCATCCGCCGAATGACAGGGTACTGCCGAGGGCGGACTCAAAACATTTCCGCCAGTTTTGGTATCATGAAGGGCGCGCCGGGTCTGTCTGAACAGCCCGGCGCGCCTTTTTTACCTCTCAATGAATAGAATAAAGAGCAAAACCATGTCGCAGAGCGCAGAAATCCCGTCCCAGGACGAACTGAACTACGTTACCTCCTGCGCCCTGCCAACGCCGTGGGCCCAGTTCACCTTGCACGCCTTTGTTGAAAAAGCCACCGGCAAGGAACACCTGGCCATGGTGCTGGGCGACATCGGCAACGGTCAGCCGGTGCTGGCGCGCGTCCACTCGGAATGCCTGACCGGCGACGTGCTGTTCTCGCAGCGCTGCGACTGCGGCGCCCAGCTGGAAGGCGCGCTGAAGAAGATCGCCGACGAGGGCCGCGGCGTGCTGCTGTACCTGCGCCAGGAAGGCCGCGGCATCGGCCTGATCAACAAGATCCGCGCCTACCGCCTGCAGGAGGCCGGCGCCGACACGGTGCAGGCCAACGAACAGCTGGGCTTCAAGCCCGATCAGCGCACCTATGGCCTGGTCAAGCCGATGCTGGAGCAGTTCAACGTGAAAAGCCTGCGCCTGATGACCAATAATCCGCGTAAGATCGATGCCATGACCAAACTGGGCATCGAGGTGGCCGAGCGCGTTCCGCTGCTGGTCAACCGCAATGCCTTCAACCAGTATTATTTGGATACCAAGGCCGCCAAGCTGGGCCACATGATGACGCCGCTGACGCCGGCGCCGTTGGAGGATGGCGCGCTGTAACGTGTTTTAAGGATTGCATGAAAGTTACCAAGCTCGCTAGTACGCTTGTATTGATCTGGGCCGCCGCCACGGCCACGGCGGGCGCGGCCCGCGCGGCGTCCGCGCCGGTCCAGCCGGCCGCCCGGCCGCCGGCCGCCCAGCCGCCACAGTCAGCCCATCCGGCGCCGGCCACCGCAGCGCCGCCAGCGCTGCCAGCGGCCTCGCCTGCCTCGCCTGCCTCGCGAACTGCCGCGCCGTCGGCCGCCGGCGTCTCCGGCGCACCCGGCGTCCCCGGCGCTGCGCCAGCCGGCGCCGAGGCCAACGGCGACGCCGCGCCGCTGCCGCCCCCGTCCACCGCCGCCCAGCACCTGTACGCCGCCGCCAAGAACGACATCCTGCAAGTGCGCTCCTTGCTGAAAAGCGGCCGCACCCAGTCCTCGGTCGGCTCCGGCTTCCTGATCGGCACCAGCAACCTGGTGCTGACCAACTACCACGTGGTCTCGCAGTTCGCGCTCGATCCCGACACCTACGTCGGCGAATGGGTGGACACCGGCGGCCAGCGCGGCAACGTCGAACTGCTGGCGGTCGACGTGCTGCACGACCTGGCGGTGCTGCGCGTCAACCGCAACGGCACCGGCTTCTTCAAGATGCCGCCGCAACTGGCGCGCCTGACGCAAGGCCAGTACCTGTACTCGATGGGCAACCCGCTCGACCTCGGCTTCGCCATCTCCGAGGGCGCCTACAACGGCGTCATCACGCGCAGCTTCTACGACCAGCTGATGTTCACCGGCCCGATCAACTCCGGCATGAGCGGCGGCCCCAGCGTGACCGCCGACGGCTCGGTGGCCGGCGTCAACGTCTCCAAGCGCCTCGATGGCGAGCTGGTCAGCTTCCTGGTGCCGGCGCGCTACGCCCAGGACCTGCTGAAGAAGGTCGACCAGCAGCACAAGGCGCCAACCGATTTCACCGCCGTCGTGGCCGGCCAGTTGCTGGCGCACCAGACCGCGATGGTCAACCAGTTGCTGTCCAGCCCATTGAGCCTGAAACCGATGGGGCCGTACCAGGTGCCGGTGCGCGAGTCCGAGCAGATGCGCTGCTGGGGCCGTTCAAACGTCAAGGCCGACAAGCCGTTCACGGTGGACGACGCCAGCTGCGCGATGGAATCGGCGATCTTCGTCAGCGGCTCGCTGCAGACCGGCCAGATCGCCATCCGCCACCAGTTCCTGCGCAGCGCCGGCCTCGACAAGCTGCGCTTCGCCCAGCTGGCCAGCGCCTCGTTCCGCAACGAGCACTTCGGCAGCAACAAGGACGCCCGCCTGACCGGCCCCAACTGCACCGAGGACTTCGTCAAGAACAAGGACCTGCCGCTGCGCACCGTGCTGTGCGTGCGCGCTTACCGCAAGTTTGCCGGCCTGTACGACTTCGCGCTGCTGACCGCCAGCACCGACCAGGGCCTGATGAGCCTGCAAAGCCGGCTGGACGCGCGCGGCGTCTCGTATGACAACGGCCTGCGCCTGGCGCGCGTGTTCCTCGATTCGCTGTCGCTGGCACCAACGGCGGCGCCGGCGAAGAAAGGCGGCAAATGAAAGCCCCCTACTTCGTTGAACTCCTGGCCCGCAACGGCGACGTGCTGCACCGGCACAAGGTGGCCGCGCTGCCGATCCGCATCGGCCGCAGCTACGACAACGACATCATCCTGGACGACGCCCACAGCGCCGCCAGCCATGCCATCGTCGAGACCGACCAGCACAACCAGGTCGTGCTGCGCGACCTCGGCAGCAAGAACGGCACCGTCCACAAGGGCCGCCGCCAGACCAGCATCACGCTCGACGGCGACACCGTGGTGCGCCTCGGCCACACGCGGCTGCGGGTGCGGCCGTCCGACTTCCCGGTGGCGCCGGAAATCGCCGACACCACCATGCACGGCTGGGAAGGCGCGACGCCGGCCACCATCGGCCTGGTGCTGATCGCCGTGTTCAGCTGCCTGGAAACCTGGCTGGGCGACGTCGAGCCGTTTGCGCTGATCCGCTACCTGCTGGTGCTGGCCTCCAGCCTGGCCGCCGGCCTGCTGTGGGCCGGCGTGTGGGCGCTGGCCAACCGCCTGTTCGGCACCCACGCGCGCATGGGCCGCCACCTGTTCATCCTCGGCAGCGCGCTGGCGGCGGTCGGCCTCTGGCGCGCCGGCAGCGCCGTGCTGGCCTACGCGTGGTCGGCCGAGTCGCTGACGCGCTACGGCAACCTGGTCACGCTGGCGATCGCCTGCGCGATGGTGTTCTTCCACCTGATCACCATCAAGCCGCACCACCCGCGCCGCTTCCTGATCACCACCACGGTGATGCTGCTGGCCGGCGCCGGCCTGGTGGTGCTGAGCAATCTGCAGGGCACCGGCCGCGCCGCCGACGAACTGTACATGTCGGTGCTGCTGCCGCCGGAAGTGCGCCACAGCCCCAACCGCAGCGTCGACCAGTTCCTGGCCAACGCCGGCAAACTGAAAGCCGGCGTCGACGCCGCGCGCTCCCAGACCGTCAAAGACGGCGCCACCGATGGCGACGACGAGGACGACGACAGCGGCGCCGACTGATGCGGTGGCTGCTTCCGCTGCTTGCGCTGCTGGGCGCCCTGGCGGCGCCGCGTGCGGCCTGGGCGCTGGACCCGGCGGTGCCGTTCCAGGACCTGAACCACGCCTCCTGGAGCGACAAGGACGGCGTGCCGCAGAACACGCGCGGCCTGGCCCAGACCCGCGACGGCTGGCTATGGCTGGCCAGCAAGGACGGCCTGTTCCGCTTTGACGGCGTGCGCTTCGAGCGCTACCGGCTGCCGCGCAACCAGATCAATCGCGTGCGCGCGCTGCCCAACGGCGACCTGCTGCTCAGTTACTTCTTCAACGGCGCGGCGCTGCTGCACGCCAGCGGCAAGCTCGAAGAGCTGGGCCGGCAGGACTGGGACCGGCTGCAATCGCCCAACAGCATGGACCGCGACAGCGCCGGCGCCATCTGGTCCGTCGGCCCCGGCGGCGTGGAGCGCTACCGCGACGGGCGCTGGCACAATCTGCTGAGCGGCGACAACTGGCAAACCGAGGAATCCAGCCTGCTGATCGACCAGTACGACCGCGTCTGGGCCAGCGACGGCACGTCGGTCTATCTGTTCGACCACGCGGCCGGACGCTTCCAGCAGCTGTCACCGCCGGGCCTGACGGGCAGCCTGACGCAGTCGCCGGACGGCCAGCTGTGGATGATGAACGCGACCGGCGCGCGGCCGCTGCCGATGCCGCCCACCGGCAATCCGCGCCCGCGCCGCGCCGATTTCAACCAGATGGGCTCGCGCCGCGAGGGCGTGTTCGACCGCGACGGCAACCTGTGGGCCATGCAATGCCCGGTCGGCATCTGCCGCGTGCCGCGCACCGCCATCCGCACCGGCCAGCCGGTCGTGCTGGCGCGCGACGCGCGCGAACGACTGGACCAGGACTGGCAAATGACCTCGCTGGCGGTCACCGCCATGCTGGAGGACCGCGAGGGCAATGTCTGGGTGGCCACCCACGCCGGCATCGAGCGCTTCCGCATGAACAAGCTGTCGCCGGCCCACATCCCGAGCCGCTCGGGCACCTTCAGCATTGCCGCCGACGCCGACGGCCAGTTGTGGGCGGCCGACTATCCCAGCGGCACGCTGTGGAAAGTCTCGCCCGGGCAGGCGCCGCAACCGCAGCCGGGGCGCCATGCGCAGGTGCTGGGCAACGACCGCGACGGCGCCCTGCTGATCGTCGGCAAGCGCGACATCACCCGCGTCTACAAGGGCGCGCGCAGCAGCATTCCGCTGCCGCTGGTCAACGGCAAGCCGGCCGACCTCGACGTGCTGGGCGTGCTGGACGACGGCAAGGTGCTGTGGACCACGTCGATGCAGACCGGCACCATGGGCCGGGTCGATGGCGTATGGCGGCCGCGTAGCGCCTTCAAGTTGCCGCCGCGCATTTCGCTGTCGGCGCCGGGCGATACCGGCCAGCTGTGGCTGGGCCATGCCAGCGGCGAACTGAGCCTGTACGACAACGACCGCGTGTCGCGCTTCGACATCCGCATGGTGGGCATCGAGTCCGGCCTGTTCCCCGGCACGCCCATGGTGGTCACCGGTGAGCGCGGCATCGCGGTGCGCCAGGGCGAGCAGTTCGTGCTGCTCGGCCAGCCCGACGTGGAAGAGCTGCGCAGCATCACCGGCATGGTGCTGCTGCCCGACGGCGACCGCTGGTTCAACGGCGCGCGCGGCCTGGTGCACATCCGCCGCGCCGACTGGGAAGCCGCGCTGCGCCAGCCCCGGCTGCCGCTGAAATACCGGCTGATCGACGCCCAGGAGGGTTACCTGGGCCGCGCCGCCTTCGACAACCGCCTGACCACGCTGCTGAAGGTCGGCAACCAGGTGTGGGCGCGCGGCTCGGGCGGGCTGGTACGCCTGAACCTGGGCGACATTCCGCTCAACCCGGTGCCACCGTCGCCGCAGCTGCTGCAGGTGGAGGCCGGGGCCGGGGTCTATCCGGCCGCCGCCGGCCTGCGCCTGCCGTCCGGTTCGGATAGCCTGAGCATCCGCTACACCGCGCCCAGCCTGCGCAAGCCGGAGGGCGTGCGCTTCCAGTACCAGCTGGACGGCGT
Source organism: Duganella sp. 1224 (assembly GCF_013408245.1). Classification (GTDB taxonomy): domain Bacteria; phylum Pseudomonadota; class Gammaproteobacteria; order Burkholderiales; family Burkholderiaceae_D; genus Rugamonas. The sequence continues at coordinate 400,927 of NZ_JACBYS010000001.1, read as the reverse complement.
GGACAAGGACTGGGTCGACGCCGGCCCGCGCCGGGTGGCCTACTACACCAACGTGGAGCCGGGCCCGCACCGCTTCCGCGTGCGCGCGCTGAACGAGGATGGCGTGGCCAGCGCCGATGTCGCCAGCCTGTCGTTCGAGGTGGCGCCGCTGCTGGTGCAGACCTGGTGGTTCCGGCTGCTGTGCGTGGCGGCGCTGGCCGCCGGCGCTTACGCCTTGCACAAGTACCGGCTGAAGATCGCCACGCGCCGCATCACGCTGCAGGTGCATCACCGCATGCAGGCCAGCCTGGCCGAACGCGAGCGCATCGCCCGCACGCTGCACGACACCTTCCTGCAAAGCGTGCAGGGCCTGGCGCTGCAGGTGCACGCGGTGGCGCTGGAGCTGCCGGAGGAGCACACGGCGCGCGGCCGCCTGCACAAGGTGCTCAACAGCGCGACCCAGGCCATGGCCGAGGGCCGCGACCAGGTGCAGCAGCTGCGTCGCGGCAGCGACCCGGAACGCAAGATCCGCCAGCTCGGCGAGCAGCTGACCACGCAGGCGCCAGCCACCGGCTTCACCATGCAGGTGGAAGGCAAGCGCCGCGCGCTGAGCGTGATGGTGCAGGAGGAACTGGCCGAGATTGGCCAGCAGGCGGTGCGCAACGCCTTCCAGCACGCGCAGGCGGCCATGGTGACGGCGGAACTGGTGTACGGCGCCGACGCGGTCACGCTGCGCGTCAGCGACAACGGCCGCGGTTTCGACCAGCAGCGGCTGGAGCGCGCCAGCCAGCAAGGCCACTGGGGCGTGATCGGCATGGGCGAACGGGCGCGCAATCTGGGCACCACGCTGCAGGTGTCCAGCGTGCCGGGCCAGGGCACGCAAATCGCGCTCAGCGTGCCGGCGAAGCTGGCCTATCCGGCCTGAGGCGGGCAGCCGCTTGGCGGTGAGCGGTTATCCGTTCAGGCGCCCGGCCAGCCGCGCAGCACCTGGTCCACCACCTGCTGCAACTGCTGGCGGGTGGCGCCGGCGGCGGCCTGCACCGCCATGCCGTTGGACATGGTCATCACGTAGCGCGCCATCTGCACCGCGCAGAAGTCGGCCGGCAGGTCGCCCTCTTCCTTGGCGCGTTCGAAGCGGCGGCACAGGCGCGCCTCGGCGGCGGCGCGGCGCTCGATCAGGGAATTGCGGATCGGCAGCGCGTCGTCGCTGCAGGCCAGCGCGCCGTTGATGACCAGGCAGCCGTGCGGATTCTCGTCCTCGGTCTGGGCGTCGGCGTTACCGCGCAGGAAGTGCTCGACCACGGCGCGCGCGGTCTTTTGCTCCAGCGCGGCGTCGAACAAGGGGTCGTGGGTGGCGCCGTAGCGCTCCAGCGCCCGCCGGAACAGGTTTTCCTTGTTGCCGAACACCGCATACAGGCTGGGACGATTCATGCCCATGGCCTCGGTCAACTCGGGCAGCGAACTGCCTTCATAGCCCTTTTCCCAGAACACCTTCATCGCCTTGTCCAGCGCCTGATCGGCGTCAAAAGTACGCGGCCGGCCGATTTTTCGCTCTTTCATACCAATCGGTTAAAAACTCATTGACAAAATATCTCCCGGAGCACATTATGAACCGACCAGTAAAAAACTCAAGCTTTTTCAGGATACCCATGCAAAATCAGACCAATACCGTGGCGGCCGAGGCGCCGCCCGCTCCCGCTCCCGGCCCGCACCACTCGCCATGGCCGGCCGTGCTGTCGATCGCCATTGGCGCGTTCGCGCTGGTGACGACTGAATTCCTGCCGGTCGGCCTGCTGCCGGCGGTCGCCGCCGAGCTGGGCGTGACCGAGGGCGTGGCCGGCATGATGGTCACCATCCCCGGCCTGGTGGCGGCGCTGGCGGCCATCCTGGTCACCGTCGGCATCGGCAAGACCGACCGCCGCTACGTGCTGTGGGGCCTGACCGGCACCATGCTGCTGTCCAACCTGCTTGTGGCGCTGGCGCAGTCGTTCCCGCTGGTGTTGCTGGGCCGCGCGCTGCTGGGCGTGGGCGTGGGCGGCTTCTGGGCGCTGGGGCCGGCGTTGAGCACCCGGCTGGTACCGCCCGGCGCCGAGCCGCGCGCGCTGTCGATGATCTTTGCCGGCGTGTCGCTCGGCACCGTGGCCGGCGTGCCGGCCGGCGCGCTGGTCGGTGAATTGTTCGGCTGGCGCGTGGCCTTCTACGCCGGCGCCGTGGTGGCGCTGCTGGTGGTGCTGACGCAAATGCGGCTGCTGCCCGCGCTGCCGGCCAAGGGCGCGGTCACTTTCCGCCAGTTGCCGGAGATGTTGCGGGTGCCGAAGGCGCGGCTGGGCATCTTCATCACGATGCTGGTGTTCATCGGCCAGTTCGCTGCCTACACCTACATCACGCCATTCCTGGCGCAGAAGGCGCACCTGGACGCCAAGACCATCAGCGTGCTGCTGCTGGTGTACGGCGCGGCCGGCCTGGTGGGCAACGTCATCGGCGGCAAGATCCTGGCGCGCAGCGTGCGGGCCGGCCTGATCACCACCGGCGTGGTGATGGGCGTGTCGACGGCGCTGCTGCCGCTGCTGGGCACCGGCCTGGTCGGCGCGACGCTGCTGGTGGTGGTGTGGGGCATCGCCTTCGGCATGATGCCGATGTCGGTGCAGACCTGGATCTTCCAGGCCGCGCCGCATGCGATGGAGAGCGGCGGCGCGGTGTTCGTGACCACCGCGCAGATCGCGCTGTCCAGCGGCGCGCTGGTGGGCGGCCTGGCGGTCGACCATCTGGGCGTGTCGAGCGCGATGGTGGTGGGCGGCGTGCTGGCGCTGACCATGGCGGCGGTCACGCTACTGTGGGCACGTGACGGCGACCAGCCGGCCACCAAGCTACACGCGGTGCATTAAACGTTAAGCCGCACGCGCCGGTAAGCGCCGAGGAAGACCTGCGCTTCCTTCTTCGACATCACCTTGATGTCGTCGCCATGCCAGACGTACAGATACTGCGGGCCGCCCAGGCGGTCCGTCAGTTTGGCCTCCACCAGGAAGCAGGTGCCAAGCGGGTAGACGCTGGTGTCGCGCAGGCGGCTGGAGCATTGCACGTTCATGTCGGTGGCATAGGCCTGGCCCGGCATCGGGTGGATCTCCACCTGCCCGTTCCACGCCTCCGAATGCACCGCCACCTGGCGGTACGCCGTCATATCCCGCGCCATCGTCCACTCCCCGCAAAAGCCGTCATGGTAGCAGAGACTGGACGAAGGCCAGGAAGGCCTGGGTCTTGGCCGGCGGATGGTGGCGCGACGGGTACAGCGCGTACAGCGGGAAGCGCTCGTCCGGCCACGCCGTCAGCACCGGCACCAGCGCGCCGGAACGCAGCAGCGGCTGCACCGCCAGATCGATCACCTGCGCCAGGCCATAGCCGGACAACAGCACGCTTTCCATCGTGCCCGGATCGTTGAGCGTCACCTGCCCGCGCGGGTGGACGGTGGTGACCTTGCCGCCGCGGTGGAATTCCCAGTCGAACGGCCGTCCGGTGGCCGGATTGCGGAAGTGGATGCAGACGTGGTCCGGGCTTTCCAGATCGATCGGCTTCTTCGGCGTGCCGTGCTTGCGCAGGTAGGCCGGCGTGGCGACGGTGAGCACGCGCGTGTCCATCAGCTTGCGGGCGATCAGGGACGAGGTTTGCGGGTAGCCGAGGCGGATGGCGAGGTCGTAGCCATCGCCGACCATATCGCCGAGGTGGTCGCGCGCGGCCAGGTCCAGCGCCAGCTCCGGGTGCTGCTTGAGGAAGGCGCCCAGTTTCGGGCCGAGCAGCAGGCGCGCGCAGATCGGATCGATATTCACCCGCAGCCGTCCGCGTACCACGACGGCGCCCTCGCCCGCCGACGCCACCGCGTCTTCCAGGCCGGCCAGCAGCGGGCCGATCTCCGCATAGAAGCGGCGGCCTTCGTCGGTCAGCGCGATCTTGCGCGTGGTGCGGTCGAACAGCCGGATGTTAAGCCGCGCCTCCAGCCGGGCGATGGCGCGGCTGACGCCCGATTGCGACATCGCCAGCGCCTCGCCGGCGCGCACGAAACTGCCGCTGTCCACAATCGCGGCCAGGATGCGCAGGCCGTTCACCACCCGTTCGTCGAAAGCCATATATGCTCTTTGGTCATCAATGATATGCCATCCATGCTATCGAAGTATTCCCCGGTTTGCAGCAAAATTCTCCCATCAACTTCACAAGGAGAACAACATGTATGCGATTACCGGAATTACGGGACAAGTCGGCTCGGTGCTGGGTCAGCAACTGCTGGACGACGGCCTGCCCGTGCGCGCCGTGGTGCGCGACGCGGCCAAGGGCGAGGTCTGGGCCGCGCGCGGCGCCGAGGTGGCGCTGGCGGATGTCAACGATGTCGCCGCGCTGACCCGTGCCTTCAGCGGCGCCGAGGCGGTGTTCGTGCTGCTGCCGCCGACCTTCGATCCATCGGCAGGTTTTCCAGAGGCGCGCCGTACCATCGCCGCCCTGCGCGAGGCGCTGGCGGCCGCACGCCCTGCCCGCGTGGTCGCGTTGTCGACCATCGGCGCACAGGCGACGGAACCGAATCTGCTGAACCAGCTCGGTATCATGGAGCGCGAGTTCAGCACGCTCGGCCTGCCGGTGACTTTCCTGCGCGCCGCGTGGTTTATCGAGAACAGCCTGTGGGATGTGCCATCCGCGCGCACTGAAGGCAGCATCGCCAGCTATCTGCAGCCGCTGGAGCGTCCGGTGCCGATGGTGGCGTGCGCCGACATCTCTTCGGTGGCGGCCGAGCTGTTGCGGGAAACGTGGAGCGGCGTGCGCGTGGTGGAACTGGAAGGTCCGGCGCGCGTCAGCCCGGCCGACATCGCCGCCAGCTTCGCGCGGCAACTGGGCAAATATGTCAACGCCCGCGTGGTGCCGCGCGACGAATGGGCCGCCTTGTTCACCACCCAGGGCATGCGAAATCCGCTGCCGCGCATGCAGATGCTGGATGGCTTCAACGAGGGCTGGATCGCCTTTGAAGGCACGCCGCGCAAGGGCGTGGCGCCGCTGGACGTGGCCATCGCCGGCCTGCTGAAGCGCTAGCGGCTGGTGGTGCCAGCGGTGCCGGTGATGCCGGTGACGCCGGGAATATCCGTGGTCGGGCGCGGGAACTGGCCCTTGAGGTCATCCACGCCCGACTGCGGGTGGGCCAGTGGTTGCAGATCGAGGCGCGCGGCGCGGGTCTTGACGGTGTCGACCTCCATCTTGCGGTCGCGCTGCTCGACCAGGCCGGGCGCGGCCTCGCCGTCGCGGTTGAACGACCAAGCCAGCATGGCGGGACCGAGCGGGAGGTTGTTGCGCTCGGTGTCCCAGACGTGCCAGGTCTTGCCATAGCTGTTCATCTTGGTTTTCATCAGCGCGTGCTCCGCCACGTCGGGAATGCCGGGCGCCATCAACTGGCCGCTGGCTCTTCAGTCCGCTTGAAGGATGTCTTCGAGCCACTACACTGAAATGACGACCTACACGTGGGACGAGGCCAAGCGGAAGATCAATTTGCGCGACCATGGCCTCGACTTCAAAGATGCGGCAACGGTGATTGAGAACAACAGTTCACTGACGATTGAAGACACGCGCTATCACTATAACGAGCGTCGATTCTTGACGCCCGGATTTTATGACAGCCTGGAAGTTGCGATAGTTTATGCGGAGAGACACTATGGATTACGAATCATCTCATTCCGAAAGGCGACCCGACGAGAACGGCTCGCATTATTTCGGGCCAACCAGTGAATGGATCAATGTCATGCCTATCGCAGATGAAGATGTCTTATTCGACGGGGACTGTCCTCCGCTTGAGTCAGGTATCTACGCCAATCCTGTGCGTCGCTTCAACGGTCGCGTCATTCCGCCACGCGAATCGCCAACAGATCCTATTGACCCCGAACTACTGGCGTTCATGAAATCACTGACGCCGTACATTCAGATGGAGGACGACATTCAGGCCGGCATGCCGGTATTCCGCGGCACCGCCATCCCCATCAAACGGATGTTCGATTGTCTTCTGGCTGGCCAGCAGTTCGATGACTTCCTGCGCGCGTATCCGTCGGTGCCGCGCGGGACTGCCGTTGCCGTGTTGAATAGCGAGGCAACGCTATTTTATGAAGATATCAGCGCAGCGTTGGCGGCTCGATAGGCTCCTCGGTCAATGCGAAGCCATGGCCAGCGTTGGAGATACGACGCGGCCTTGGCTTCGAACAGATCCGGGTATGGCGTGAGCGGATTGGCGGTGAGCACGCCGTCATACAGCATGTCCAGGCTGTTCGGGGCGTGGACAGCGTCAGGACGAATGCCGACGCAGGTTGCGGGCATGAGGAAACGGTCTATCCCTTCCCGGGCGCTGCCCAGCGCGGGATATGGACGGCCAAAGTAAGCCTCGTACCACGTGTGCACGCGCGCCTGGTTCGATACTTCAACAGCAACCCCGAGGTCCGCCAGTATGCTATCGACGTGGGCCTGCCGCTCACGTTCCGCCGCTTCACTCAGATCGCTCGCATCGAAATAAAAGAGATCGTAGTCCTTGATATCCGCATCGGGCGCGCGGCCGCTCTGAAGGTTCCACACCGTCTGGAATAGACAGCCCGCGACCAGCCAGCCATCCGGCAGCGCCAGGGATGTCCAGCGCTCCAGGATCGCGCGATTGTTCCGGTTGGTCACCACATCGGCACGAAAGCGATCCGGGCTGCGTTTATCAAGTTCTCCCAATCTGATTTCTCCATGCAGTCAAATCCACGCACATTTGATCCACGCTAAGGTTGAGTCAAGCCGGCGGTGGACGATGCCGGAAGATATCCTGAATCCGCTGGCTTTTCAGTCCGCGTGAAGGATATCTTCGAGCCGCTACACTGAAATGACTATTTATACGTGGGACGAGGCCAAGCGCAAAAGCAACCTGCGCAAACATGGCATTACCTACACGGAGAGACACCATGGAATACGAATTATCTCATCTAGAAAAGCGAGCCGAAAAGAGTCAGGAAAATATCTTCGAGGATCAAAATAGCTGGCTGAATGTCATGCCAAACCACGACGATGAAATCATTATTGATGAGGATGGACCGGAGTATGACCCGAGATATTTCGGCGAGCCGGTGCACTACTTTAACGGCCGGGTTATTCCGCCTCGCAGCTCACCCTTGGAACCGTTTGATCCGGAGGTACTGGCGTTTATGAAGTCCATTACGCCACTGGTACAAATGGAGCCGGGCATCCTGGGCGGAATGCCCGTTTTCAAAGATACGTTGGTGCCGATCAAGTACATGTTCGACTATCTGCTGGCGGGGCGGCCGATGTCCGCCTTCCTGGCCAACTATCCCGCCGTGTCGCGCGACGTCGCCACCGCTGTGCTAGAGAACGACGCCACGATTTTTTACGAGGAGATCAGCAAGGCAATAGACTCCGCGGCGATGCCTTCTTCGCGGCCGAGGTAGCCCAGCTTTTCATTGGTCTTGGCCTTGACATTGACCTGGCTGATGTCCACGCCCAGGTCCTCGGCGATGTTGGCGCGCATCGCCGGGATGTGCGGCGCCATCTTCGGGCGCTGGGCGATGATGGTGCAGTCGATGTTGCCGATGCGGTAGCCGGTGGCCACCACGCGCCTGGCGGCTTCCCGCAGCAGCTTGCGCGAGTCGGCGCCCTTGAAGTCGGGATCGGTGTCCGGGAAGTGCTTGCCGATATCGCCCAGCGCGGCGGCGCCCAGGATCGAGTCGGTGATGGCGTGCAGCAGCACGTCGGCGTCCGAGTGGCCCAGCAGGCCGACGTGGTGCGGGATGTCGACGCCGCCGATGATCAGCTTGCGGCCTTCCACCAGCGCGTGGCAGTCGTAGCCCTGGCCGATACGAAATGGGAGTGTGGTCATGATTGGTCTTCCTTGTGAGCCAGGTACATCTCGGCGATGCGGATGTCCGCCGGCAGGGTTACTTTGAGATTGCGTGGATGGCCTGCGATCAGGCGCGGCGCGTAGCCGAGCATTTCGACGGCGCTGGCGTCGTCGGTGATGGCGGTGGCGTCGGGCGCGCTGCCGAGGGCGCGCAGCAGCAGCGCGTAGCTGAACATCTGCGGCGTCTGCGCCGCCCACAGGCCGCTGCGCGGCACCGTGGCGGCGCTGACGCTGGCGCCTTCCGTGGCCGCGGCGGCGCGCTTGATGGTGTCCACCACCGGCAGCGCCAGCAGGCCGCCGGCCGGGTCGTCGCCAACGCCATCGATCAGGCGCGCGATCAGCTCCGGCGTCAGGCCGGGACGGGCGGCGTCGTGCACCATCACCAGGTCGTGGTCGGCCAGCTGGCCGGCCAGCGCGCGCAGGCCGTTCAGCACCGAGTCCATGCGGGTGGCGCCGCCGACGCGCAGCACGGTCACGCCGTCCAGCGAGGGCGGCAGCACCGAGTCGATCACGCCGTCGTCCGGGCTGACGACGACGTAGGTGTGCGCCACCAGCGGCGAGGCACGGAAGGCGTCCACGGCGTGGCGCAGCATCGGTTTGCCGGCGACCGTCAGGTATTGTTTGGGGCCGTTGGCCGCCATGCGCGCGCCGACGCCGGCGGCGGGCAGCAGCGCGACGTGGCGCGGGGGTTGATTGGTTACTGTCATCACTTTCTTTTTCTACTGAGTTCGCGGGAACCGCTTGACCCGCACTGCGGCGAACAGGGGTCGGACCCCGCAGGGGTCCGACCCCGACCTTGTGGGTTGACTGCGAGGCTCAATCTACTGCCGCGGATTTCTGCGGCGGTTGACGATCGCGGCAATCTCGCCATTGCAGGCCTGGGCCAGCCGGGCGTATTCCTGCGGCGAGTCGATTTTGGCCTGCTCGATCTTGCCCTTGTCGAATTCCGCCTGGATGAACGGGAACCACGTGCCGTTGATCTCGTGCTCCAGCGCCGACATCGCGGTGCCGGACGGCGCGTACATCGGTTGCCCGGCGAAACGCTTGTCCAACGCCGCTTTCACCACCTTTTCCACCCGCGCCAGGTTGTCCATGTAGGCCTGCAGGTGGCGCTGCTCGTGCGCCAGAATTTCCTTGTAGGCGCAGCTGCCCGGCACGAACTCGTTGCCGACGTAGATCAGCACCGGCGAATAATTCAACTGGATAGTCACGCGCGGCGCCACGCATTCGTAGCCGCTGGCCGGGTCCTGCAGGATCGGCCCGCCCAGCGTGGCGCGGTACACGCCCTGCGTCACGGTCAGCCCCAATGTCTGCATGCGGTTGCTCATGCTGCCGGTGCGCGCGGTCAGCGCGCGGTACGGCAACTGGTTGTTGATGGTGTAGCCATTCTGCTTCGACGACAGCACCGACACCGTCTTACTGATCGTGTCCTCGCAGCGGATCTGGAACGGCGTGCGCTGTTGCGCCGCCTGCGCACCGCAAGCGGCAAGCAGCAGCAGGCACGCCATCCAGCATTTCATAGCGTCCAGTCGCCCGCGCGCAGCTTGTCCAGCCAGAAGATGCCGATCACGGTCTTGACGTCGGTGATCTTGCCTTCGCGTACCCACTGCAGCAACTCGTCGATGGTGGCGGTGAAGGTTTCGAGGAATTCGCCTTCGTCGAGCCTGGCCGGGCCGGGCTTGAGGCCGCGCGCCAGGTACAGGTCCAGGTGCTCGTCCGAGTAGGCGATGGCGTTGTGAATCTTGGTGACGAACTGCCATTCGCCGCCGGTGTAGCCGGTTTCCTCCTCCAGCTCGCGCCGGGCGGCCAGCAGCGGATCTTCGCCCGGATCGATTTTACCGGCAGGGAATTCGATGAAGACGTCGTGCAGCGGGTAGCGGAACTGGCGTTCCATCAGCACGGTGCCGTCGTCCAGCAGCGGCAAAATCACCACCGCACCGGGGTGCAGGATGTATTCGCGCTTGGTGCGCTTGCCGTTGGGGAGTTCTATGATGTCACGCTGCACCTTCAGGAAGTGGCCGTCGTAGGCCAGTTCACCGTCGATGCGCGTTTCTTTGAGGTTGTCCATCCCTGCTCCACTATCGTATGAGAACGATAGTGTATCAGCCGTGAGGCTTGCGCAGGTAGCGGACGATGAATCCCGGAAAACCGAGAACGACAAACAGGCAGGCGGAGATCGCGTAGAACTCCCAGGTCTGCGGGAAACGGGTGCCGATGTTGGCTTCGAGGGCGAAACCCAGCGCCCCAACGACCAGGTAGAGCGCCGTCATTTCCAGCAGCCGGATGGCCAGCGGCTTGCGCTGCCATTTGGCGCCGATGACGGCGAACAGGCGGTCGTTGAAGAATGGCAGGTTGGCGGCCGCCAAAGCGACCGCGATCACCAGCCAGGCCGCGATGGAGGTATCCATCAGGTGGCCAGCGTCACTTTGATGGCGGCCAGGCAGGCTTTCAGCAGGCCTTCCGGCATCAGGCCCAACGCCACGATGGCCAGACCGTTGATGCTCAGCACCAGCTTCATGTCGGCCGGTGCGGCAATCGGCGCGGTGTCCACCGGCTCGTCAAACCACATGGTCTTGATGACGCGCAGGTAGTAGAACGCGCCGATCAGCGAGAACATCACCGCGAAGATGGTCAGCCACAGCTGGCCGGTGGCCAGCACCGAGTTCAGCACGGCGAACTTGGCGGCGAAGCCCATCATTGGCGGCACGCCGGCCAGCGAGAACAGTAGGATGGTCATGACCAGCGCGAACCAGCCATTGCGCTTGCTCAGGCCCTTGAAGTCGGCGATGTTGTCGGCGTCGAAACCGGCGCGCGAGGCCAGCATCAGCGTGCCGAAGGTGCCGACCGTGGTCAGCACGTAGGTGATGACGTAGTACATGCCGGCGCTGTAGGCGGCGTCGCGGCCGCTCACATCGGTGGTGCCGGCCACGCCCGACAGCAGGCCCAGCAGCACGAAGCCGATCTGTGCGATGGTCGAGTACGCCAGCATACGCTTGATGTTGGTCTGGGCGATGGCGGTCAGGTTGCCGATCACCAGCGACAGCACGGCCAGCACCATCAGCATCTGCTGCCAGTCAAAGGCCATCGGCATCAGGCCTTCCACCAGCAGGCGGATGCAGATGGCGAAGGTGGCGATCTTCGGCGCGCCGCCCAGCAGCAGCGTGACAGCGGTAGGCGCACCGTCGTAGACGTCCGGCACCCACATGTGGAATGGCACGGCGCCCAGTTTGAACGCCAGGCCGGCCACCAGGAATACCAGGCCGAACACCAGGATGGTCTTGTTGATGGTGCCGCTGGCCGCCGCCGCCGAGATCTGGGCGATGTCCAGCGTGCCGGTGGCGCCGTACAGCATCGACATGCCGTACAGCAGGAAGCCCGACGCCAGCGCGCCCAGCACGAAGTACTTCATTGCCGCTTCGGTCGCGCGCACATTGTCGCGGCGCATGGCCACCAGCGCGTACAGCGACAGCGACATCAGTTCCACGCCCAGGTAGATCGACAGCAGGCTGGAGCCCGAGATCATCACCATCTGGCCCAGCATGGCAAACAGCGCCAGCACGTAGAACTCGCCGCCCAGGTTACCGCTCAGCATGTCGCGGTCGCCCGCGTACTGGCGCGAATACACCAGCGTCATGCCCACGGTCAGGTAGGTGAACAGCTTGAGCAGGTTGGCCATCGGGTCGGACACGAACATCCCGTGGAAGGTATAGGCCGTGGTGCCGGCGGCGTAGTCGTGGTAGCTGATACCGGCCAGCACCACCAGCATCAGCAGCGACAGCACGTAGGTGAACGAACGCTGCGCCTTGGACAGGAACATGTCGATCAGCAGGATGGCCGAAGCGCCGATCACCAGCGCGATCTCGGCGTAGGCCGGGACCAGGTTCACGGCCTCTTGTGGAATAGGTGTAGTCATTTATGCGTTTCCGTTATCTCTTAAGGCAGCTTGCTGTGTGCTACGTGTGCCAGCAGGTCAGCGACCGAGGTTTGCATCGTGTCGGTGAATGGTGCCGGGTACAGGCCCATGTACAGCGTGGCAACCGCCAGAATGCCCAGCATGAAGAACTCGCGGCCATTCAGGTCGACCAGTTCGGCCACGTGGTGGTTGGTCACTTTGCCGAAGATGACGCGCTTGGCCATCCACAGCGAGTACGCTGCACCCAAGATCAGCGCCGTTGCTGCCAGCAGGCCGATCCAGAAGTTGTACTGGGTGGCGCCCAGGATCACCATGAACTCGCCGACGAAACCGGAGGTCGCTGGCAGGCCGCAGTTGGCCATCGAGAACAGGATGAAGAAGGCGGCGAAACGCGGCATCTTGTTGACCACACCACCGTAGTCGGCGATCTGGCGCGAGTGCGCCTGGTCGTACAGCACGCCGATGCACAGGAACATCGCGCCCGACACGAAGCCGTGCGAGATCATCTGCATGATGGCGCCCTGCACTGCCATGTTGTTGAACACGAAGAAGCCCAGCGTGACAAAGCCCATGTGCGCGATCGACGAGTAGGCGACCAGCTTTTTCATGTCTTTCTGTACCAGCGCCACCAGGCCGATGTAGACCACGGCGATCAGCGACAGCGTGATGACGAAGCCCGACAGGTAGTGCGAGGCGTCCGGCGCGATCGGCAGCGAGAAACGGATGAAACCGTAGGCGCCCAGCTTCAGCATGATCGCGGCCAGCACGGCGGAACCGCCGGTCGGCGCTTCCACGTGCACGTCCGGCAGCCAGGTGTGGACCGGGAACATCGGCACTTTCACGGCAAACGCCATGAAGAAGGCGAAGAAGATGGCGATCTGCTCGGTCATCGTCAGCGGCGCCTTGTGCCAGTACAGGATGTCCCAGCTACCGGTGACCTTGTACAGGTAGATGATGGCAACCAGCGTCAGCAGCGAGCCGAAGAAGGTGTACAGGAAGAACTTGAACGAGGCGTACACGCGGTTCTCGCCGCCCCAGATACCGATGATGATGTACATCGGGATCAGCGTCGCTTCAAAGAAGAAGTAGAACAGCAGGCCGTCGGTGGCGGCGAACACGCCGACCATCAGGCCGGACAGGATCAGGAACGCGCCCATGTACTGGGCCACGCGTTTCTGGATCACCTGCCACGCCGAGATCACCACGATGATGGTGATGAAGGCGGTCAGCGGCACGAACCACAGCGACAGGCCGTCGATGCCCAGCGCGTAGAAGATGTTGAAGCGTTCGATCCACGCCGATTTCTCGACGAACTGCATGCCGTGGGCGGCGTTGTCGAAGTGGGTGATCAGCGGCACGGTGGCGCCGAAGCTGACCAGTGCGCCGACCAGCGACAGCACGCGGGTGAAGCCGGCGTTGCTGTCACGGCCTACCGCCAGCACGATCAGGCCGAAAATAATCGGGAGCCAGATCGAGAGGCTCAGGTACGGAGGTAATGAAGATATTGTTGACATCATGGTTATCGTTATCTCTTTGCGTATCAGCTAATTAAGCGTGCCAAAACGGCAGGAAGTAGACCAGGAACCCCAGGATGCCCAGGATCATCACAAACGCGTAGTGGTAGATGTAACCAGTCTGCGCCAGGCGGGTCAGCGCCGAGAACCAGCCGACGACTTTGGCGCTGCCATTCACCACCAGGCCGTCGATCAGGGTCTTGTCGCCCACGTTCCACAAGCCATTGCCCAGCAGGCGCGCACCGCCGGCGAACACGACTTCGTTGAACTTGTCCATGTAGTACTTGTTGTCCAGCAGCGTATGCAGGGCCTTGAACTTTTCGTAGAACCAGGCCGGCACGCGCGGGTTGATCATGTAGCAGTAGTACGAGAACGCCACGCCGGCAATCGCCAGCCACAGCGGCAGCGAGGTCAGCGAGTGGATCGCCATGGCCACCGGGCCGTGGTATTCCTCTGCCAGCAGTTCCATCGCCTTGTGGTTTTCGCCGATGAAGATCACACCCTTGAAGAAGTCGCCGAACAGCATCGGGCCGATGGCCAGCGCGCCGATGATGACCGATGGGATGGCCAGCGCAACCAGCGGGAACCAGACCACGAACGGCGACTCGTGCGGCTTCTGGCCCGGGGCCAGGCCGTGGTGGCCGTGATCGTCTTCCTCTTCCTCGTGGTGGGCGTCGCTGTCATGGCCGTGGGCGTCGTGCGCCTTGGCGTCATGGGCGTGGTGGTCGTCGTGGCCGTGGGCGTGCGCCTGGCCGAAACGCTCTTTACCGTGGAACACCAGGAAGTACATGCGGAACGAGTAGAACGCGGTCACGAACACACCCGCCAGCACGGCGAAGTTGGCGAAACCGGCGCCCCAGATATGGGTCTCGTGCACCGCTTCGATGATCGAGTCCTTCGAGTAGAAGCCCGAGAAGAACGGCGTGCCGATCAGGGCCAGCGAACCCAGCAGCGAGGTGATCCAGGTGATCGGCATGTACTTGCGCAGGCCGCCCATGTTGCGGATGTCCTGGTCGTGGTGCATGCCGATGATGACCGAGCCGGCGCCCAGGAACAGCAGCGCCTTGAAGAATGCGTGGGTCATCAGGTGGAACACCGCCACCGAGTAGGCCGACGAGCCCAGCGCCACGGTCATGTAGCCCAGCTGCGACAGCGTCGAGTAAGCGACAACGCGCTTGATGTCGTTCTGGATGATGCCCAGGAAGCCCATGAACAGCGCGGTGATCGAACCGATGACCAGGATGAAGCTCAGCGCGGTGTCCGACAGCTCGAACAGCGGCGACATGCGCGACACCATGAAGATGCCGGCGGTAACCATGGTGGCCGCGTGGATCAGCGCGGAAATCGGGGTCGGGCCTTCCATCGAGTCCGGCAGCCACACGTGCAGCGGGAACTGCGCCGATTTACCCATGGCGCCGATGAACAGGCAGATACAGGCCACGGTCAGCAGCATCCAGTCGGTGCCCGGCAGGGTCAGCAGGGCCAGCGCTTCGCGCTTGGCGAACACTTCCTGGTAGTTCATCGAGCCGGCGTAAGCCAGCAGCAGGCCGATGCCCAGGATGAAGCCGAAGTCACCCACACGGTTGACCAGGAAGGCCTTCATGTTGGCGAAAATGGCGGTCGGCCGGGTGTACCAGAAGCCGATCAGCAGATACGACACCAGGCCCACCGCTTCCCAGCCGAAGAACAGCTGCAGGAAGTTGTTGGACATCACCAGCATCAGCATCGAGAAGGTGAACAGCGAGATGTACGAGAAGAAGCGGTTGTAGCCCTCGTCTTCCGCCATGTAGCCGATGGTGTAGATGTGCACCATCAGCGACACGAAGGTCACCACGCACATCATCATCGCCGACAGCGAATCGATCTGGAAGCCGACTTCCATCTTCATGCCGGCCACCGTCATCCAGTTGTAGATGGTGCCGTTGAAGGTCGCGCCGTTGATCACATCATTCAGCGTCATCGCCGAAATGATGAATGCCACCAGCACGCCCAGGATGGTCGCCGCGGTCGCGGTCTTGCGACCGACCACGTTGCCGAAGAATTTCGTTCCCAACAAGCCCGCCACCGCGGCGCCCGCCAGGGGCGCCAGGGGTACGACTAGCAGGAGATTAGGGTTAAGAGTAACCGCCATGATGAACCTTAATCGTTATTTTTCGAGAGGTTTAAATTAGCCCTTCAGGCTGTCCAGGTCTTCCACGTTGATGGTGTCCAGATTACGGAACAGCACCACCAGGATCGCGAGGCCGATTGCCGATTCGGCGGCCGCCACGGTCAGGATGAAGAAGACGAAGATCTGACCTGCCGCATCACCGAGGTAATGCGAGAACGCGATGAAGTTCATATTCACTGCCAGCAGCATCAGTTCGATGGCCATCAGGATGATGATGATGTTCTTGCGGTTCAGGAAAATACCAACGATCGAGATCGCGAACAGGATCGCGCCCAGGACCAGGTAGTGAGCCAGGGATAAAGTCATGGTGCCTCCTTAACTTCGGTTTCGGCCTGGCCGCGGCTGGTGACCGGCGCGATCTTGACGATCTTCAGGCGGTCATTGCGCTTGACGCGGACGGCGTCGGCTGGGTCGAAGTGTTTGGTGTCTTTGCGCTTGCGCAGGGTCAGGGCGACGGCGGCGATGATCGCCACCAGCAGGACCACGGCGGCGATTTCAAAGCCATAGATGTATTTGGTGTAGATCTGGATGCCCAGTTCCTTGGTGCCGCCCAGGCTGGCGACAGGCGCCGGACGCGGGTCGAACGACAGGAACGAGCGCCACAGCACGGCGGCCATTTCCAGCACGATGATGACGCCGACCAACGAGGCTACCGGCAGGTAGCCCCAGAAATTGGCGCGCAGCTTTTCGGTGTCGATGTCCAGCATCATCACCACGAACAGGAACAGCACCATCACGGCGCCGACATAGACCAGCACCAGCACAATGGCCAGGAACTCGGCTTCCAGCAGCAGCCAGATGCCGGCGGCGTTGAAGAACGCCAGCACCAGGAACAGTGCCGCGTGCACCGGATTGCGGGCCGTGATAACGCGCGTCGCGGCCAGCACCATAATGGCCGCGAAGACGTAGAACAAAGCAGTTTTAAATTCCATAACTAACCCAAGAGACGTACAGTTGATTGATCCACCTGCCGGTTGGCTGCCCGTGGCCCCGCCTTGGCGGGGCCGGGACAGCACCGGTTAGCGATACGGAGCGTCCGCTGCGCGGGCCGCGGCGATGTCGTTTTCGTAACGGTCGCCGACGGCCAGCAGCATCTCTTTCGTGTAGTACAGATCGCCGCGTTTCTCGCCGTGGTATTCCAGCACATGCGTTTCCACGATCGAGTCAACCGGGCACGACTCTTCGCAGAAGCCGCAGAAGATGCACTTGGTCAGGTCGATGTCGTAGCGGGTGGTGCGGCGCGAGCCGTCCGCGCGCTGCTCGGATTCGATGGTGATCGCCATCGCCGGGCACACCGCCTCGCACAGTTTGCAGGCGATGCAGCGCTCTTCCCCGTTCGGGTAGCGGCGCAGCGCGTGCAGGCCGCGGAAGCGCGGCGACATGGGCGTCTTCTCTTCCGGGTACTGCACGGTGATCTTGCGCGAGAACATATACTTGCCCGTCAGCGCCATCCCTTTGATCAGCTCGGTCAGCATGAAGCTGCCGATAAAGTCTTTTAAACGTTCCATTGTCTCTATTCCTTACTTCCAGATATTCCAGGAGGTCTGCATCCAGCCGGCGACGAACACCAGGTACACCAGCGTCAGCGGGATGAACACTTTCCAGCCCAGGCGCATGATCTGGTCATAACGGTAGCGCGGGAAGGTACCACGCACCCAGATGAAGACCGACACCAGGAAGAAAGCTTTTACGAACAGCCAGAAGAAGCCGCCGAAGCCACCCCAGAATTCCAGGAAGGCGAATGGCGCCGACCAGCCGCCCAGGAACATGATGGAACCCAGGACTGCGATCAGGATCATGTTGGCGTATTCGGCCAGCATGAACATGGCGTAGGCCATGCCCGAATATTCAACCATGTGGCCGGCCACGATTTCCGATTCGCCTTCGACCACGTCGAACGGGTGACGGTTGCACTCGGCCAGGCCGGAGGTCAGGTAGACCACGAACAGCGGCAGCAGCGGCAGCCAGTTCCACGACAGGAAGTTCAGGCCCTTGTCGGCCATCATGCCCTGCTGCTGGCCGTGCACGATGTCGATGAAGTTCAGCGAACCGGACACCATCAGCACCACCACCAGCACGAAGCCCATGGCGATTTCATACGAAATCATCTGTGCCGAGGCGCGCATCGCGCCCATGAACGAGTATTTCGAGTTCGACGCCCAGCCGGCGATGATGATGCCGTACACCTCCATCGAGGTGATCGCCATCAGCAGCAGCAGGCCGGCGTTGACGTTGGCCAGCACCGCTTCCGGGCCGAACGGCACCACCGCCCAGCACGCCAGCGCCGGCATGATGGTCATGATCGGGCCGATGACGAACAGGCCAGGGTTGGCCTTGGCCGGGGTGATGATCTCCTTGAACAGCAGTTTCAGCGCGTCGGCGATCGGCTGCAGCAGGCCCATCGGCCCGACGCGGTTGGGACCGACGCGGATCTGGATCCAGCCGATGAACTTGCGCTCCCACAGGGTCAGGTAGGCAACCAGACCCATCAGTGGCAGCAGCACGACGATGATGCGGATCAGCGCCCAGATCAGCGGCCAGGCCGGCGCCAGCGGGCTGTTGGCGCCCATGGTGTTGATGGTAGTGACGAATTCAGGCAGAGCCATTATTTCACCTCTCCTGCTTTTTCTACGGTGATAGGACCGAACATGCTGCCCAGTACGGCGGTCGATGCGTGCGCAGCGGCCACGCGCACGGCGTTGGCAGGCAGTTTGGCGTCGACAGCGGCCACCAGGATGGCGCTGCCCGAACCCTGGGTGACCTTGACCTTGTCGCCGTCGGTCACGCCCAGTTGCTGCGCCAGCGCGCCCGACAGGTGCGCTTTCGGCGCGGCGCTGTCGGCCATCTTCTGCAGCGATTCGGCGCGGCGCACGATGGCGTCGGCAAAGTAGATCGGCACGTCGGCGATACGCTCGGTGCCGGAGAAGGTTGGCGCGGCGGCCGCCAGCGGCAGTTTGGACACATTGTTCAGCTTGCCCGAAACGTCGGTCACGCCGGCGCCCAGCACTTCGTCACGCACCGCTTCCGAGGTCTCGTAGTCGAAGCCGGTCAGGCCCAGGATGTTGCCCAGCACGCGCAGCACTTTCCACGCCGGACGGGTTTCCAGCAGCGGCTTGACGGTGGCGTTGAAGCTCTGCGCACGGCCTTCGGCGTTGACGAAGGTGCCCGAGGTTTCGCTGAATGGCGACACCGGCAGCAGCACGTCGGCATAGTCCAGGCCGTGCTTGAACGGCGACAGCACCACCACCATCTCGGCCTTGTGCAGCGCGGCGACGGCGGCTTGCGGATTGTGCGCGTCCAGTGCCGGCTCGGCGTTCAGCAGCACGTAGGCCGATTTGGCTTCGGTGAAGACTGGCGCCTTGCCGGCGTTGGCGTTGGCGACGTAGGCGCCGACGGTGTTGGCGGCCTCGGTCAGGTAGCCCAGCTTGGCGCCGGTCTGTTCGGCGATCCACTGCGCGGCGGCGTGCAGCGCGGCGGCTTGCGGATGTTGTGCGGCAGCGTTACCCAGGAACACGCCCTTGTTCTCGCCCGACAGCAGCGAGGCGGCGATGGCGGTGGCGGCGTCCGATGGCTGTACGCTGTCGAAGCCGGCCGGCGCGGCCACTTCCTTGGCCTTGGCCACGGCGGCCACCACTTGCGACAGCGCCGACAGCCAGTCCGACGGCGCGGCGATGATCTTGTTGGCGACGTTCATCAGCAGGTCGTCGTCGGTCGCGTGCAGGATCGACAGCTTGGCGCCGCCCTTCACTGCCGTGCGCAGACGGGTGGCCAGCAGCGGGTGATCCTTGCGCAGGAACGAGCCGATCACGAAGGCGCGGTTCAGCGCGCCGAATTCGGTGATCGACATGCCCAGCCACGGGGTCACGTCCAGCGAGAAATCGCTCTGGCGCAGACGGGTGTCGACGCTGTCCGAGCCCAGGCCGCGCACGACTTTTTGCAGCAGGTGCAGTTCTTCCAGCGTCGAGTGCGGCGTGGCCACGGCGGCGATGGCGTTGGCGCCATGCTCGTGCTTGATGTTCTTCAGGCCGTGCGCGACGTATTCCAGCGCGGTCTGCCAGTCGACTTCCTTCCACTCGCCGCCCTGCTTCAGCATCGGCTGGGTCAGGCGGTCGGTGGTGTCCAGGCCTTCGTACGAGAAGCGGTCCTTGTCGGAAATCCAGCATTCGTTGACCGCTTCGTTTTCCAGCGGCAGCACGCGCTTGACCTTGCCGCCCTTGACCTGCACGATCAGGTTGGCGCCCAGGCCGTCGTGCGGCGATACCGATTTACGGCGCGACAGTTCCCAGGTGCGGGCGCTGTAGCGGAACGGCTTCGACGTCAGCGCGCCCACCGGGCACAGGTCGATCATGTTGCCGGACATTTCCGAGTTGACGGTCTGGCCGACGAAGGCGGTAATTTCGGAATGTTCGCCGCGGCCGATCATGCCCAGCTCCATCACGCCGGCCACTTCCTGGCCGAAACGCACGCAGCGGGTGCACTGGATGCAGCGCGCCATTTCCTGCATCGACACCAGCGGGCCGGCATCTTTCGGCGTGACCACGCGCTTGTCTTCCTCGTAGCGCGATTCGCCCTTGCCGTAGCCCACGGCCAAGTCTTGCAGCTGGCATTCGCCGCCCTGATCGCAGATCGGGCAGTCCAGCGGGTGATTGATCAGCAGGAATTCCATCACCGACTTCTGGGCCTGCACGGCCTTGTCGGAGTGCGAACGCACCACCATGCCGGCCGAGACCGGGGTAGCGCACGCTGGCAAAGGCTTCGGCGCCTTTTCCACTTCGACGAGGCACATGCGGCAGTTCGCAGCGATCGACAATTTCTTGTGATAGCAGAAGTGCGGAATGTAGGTTCCCAATTTGTTGGCGGCGTCCATCACCATGCTACCAGCAGGGACTTCGACTTTTTTGCCGTCTATTTCGATTTCAACCATGGTGATCGTTACCTGACGCAGCTTAGATGTAAGCGGGCACTAAGCAATGCTTGTGCTCGATGTGATATTCAAATTCTTCGCGGAATTGCTTGATGAACGCGCGCATCGGCATCGCCGCCGCGTCGCCCAGCGCGCAAATCGTGCGGCCCTGGATGTTGTCGCAAACCGAGTTCAACACGTCCAGGTCCGACGGGCGGCCCTGGCCGTTTTCGATACGGTGGATCATGCGGTACATCCAGCCCGTACCTTCGCGGCATGGGGTGCACTGGCCGCACGACTCTTCAAAGTAGAAGTACGCCAGACGCTCCATCGCCTTGACCATGCAGCGCGTTTCGTCCATGACGATGACCGCGCCCGACCCCAGCATCGACCCCGCCTTGGCGATCGAATCGTAGTCCAGGTCGGTTTCCATCATGATCTCGCCGCGGATCACCGGGGCCGACGAGCCGCCAGGGATGACCGCCTTGATTTTTTTACCGCCGCGCATGCCGCCCGCCAGTTCCAGCAGCTTGGCGAACGGGGTGCCCAGCGGCACCTCGTAGTTGCCCGGACGCTCGACGTCGCCGGAGATCGAGAAGATCTTCGAGCCGCCGTTGTTCGGCTTGCCGATGGCCAGGTATTTTTCCGGGCCCATGTTCAGGATGAACGGCACCGCCGCGAAGGTTTCGGTGTTGTTGATGGTGGTCGGCTTGCCGTACAGGCCGAACGAGGCCGGGAACGGCGGCTTGAAGCGCGGCTGGCCCTTCTTGCCTTCCAGCGATTCCAGCAGCGCGGTTTCCTCGCCGCAGATGTAGGCGCCATAGCCGTGGTGCGCGTGCAACTGGAAGCTGAACTCGCTGCCGAGGATCTTGTCGCCCAGGAAGCCGGCGGCGCGCGCCTCTTCCAGCGCTTCTTCAAAGCGGGTGTAAACCTCGAAGATCTCGCCGTGGATGTAGTTGTAGCCGACCGTGATGCCCATGGCGTAAGCGCCAATGGCCATGCCTTCGATCAGCGCGTGCGGGTTGTAGCGCAGGATGTCGCGGTCCTTGAAAGTGCCCGGTTCGCCCTCATCTGAGTTGCATACCAGGTACTTCTGGCCAGGGAACTGGCGCGGCATGAAGCTCCACTTCAGACCGGTCGGGAAACCGGCGCCGCCGCGGCCGCGCAGCGACGAGGCCTTGAGGTCGGCGATGATCTGCTCCGGGGCGATTTTTTCTTCCAGGATGCGGCGCAGTGCGCTGTAGCCGCCGCGTTTGACGTAGTCTTCCAGGTGCCAGTTGTCGCCGTCGAGGCCGGCGAGAATGACTGGATCGATGTGACGGTTGTGGAGTGACGTCATTTCTTGAGTTCCTCCACCAGGGAGTCGATTTTATCGTTGGTCATGAAGCTGCACATGCGGTGATTGTTCACCAGCAGCACCGGCGCGTCGCCGCAGGCGCCCATGCACTCGCCTTCCATCAGCGTGAACTCGCCGTCGGCCGTGGTGTCACGGTAGTCGATGCCCAGCTTCTGCTTCAGGTGGTGCGCCGCGCGCTCGCCGCCCGACAGGGCGCAAGGCAGGTTGGTGCACACGGTGATCTTGTGCTTGCCGACCGGCTTCAGGTTGTACATATTGTAGAAGGTGGCCACTTCCTGCACGGCGATGGCCGGCATGCGGATGTAGTCGGCCAGTTCCTGCATCACGTCGGGCGACACCCAGCCCAGCTCGACCTGGGCGTGCGCCAGCGCGGCCATCACGGCCGATTGGCGCTGATCGTCTGGGTATTTGGCCAGCTCGCGATCGATTTTTTTATAGCACTGCTCAGATAACAACATACTTTTGCCTCTCGCACTTAGCGGTCAATACTGCCGAACACGATGTCCTGCGTGCCGATAATGGTCACGGCATCGGCAATCATGTGGCCACGCGCCATTTCGTCCAGCGACTGCAGGTGGGCGTAGTCGGGCGCGCGCAGTTTCACGCGGTATGGCTTGTTGGCGCCGTCGGACATCAGGTAGACGCCGAACTCGCCTTTCGGGTGTTCCACCGCGCAGTAAGCCTCGCCCGGCGGCACGTGGAAGCCCTCGGTGAACAGCTTGAAGTGGTGGATCAGCGATTCCATGTTGGTCTTCATGTCGACACGGCCCGGTGGCGCCACCTTGCGGTTGCTGGTCATGACCGGCCCCGGGTTGTTGCGCAGCCATTCGACGCACTGCTTGATGATGCGGTTCGACTGGCGCAGTTCTTCCACGCGCACCAGGTAGCGGTCGTAGCAGTCGCCGTTGGTGCCGATCGGGATGTCGAAATCCATCAGGTCGTACACTTCGTACGGCTGGTGCTTGCGCAGGTCCCACTGGATGCCCGAGCCGCGCAGCATGGCGCCGGTGAAGCCCATCGCCTTGGCGTCTTCCGGCGACACCACGCCGATGCCGACGGTACGCTGTTTCCAGATACGGTTGTCGGTCAGCAGGGTTTCGTATTCGTCGACATAGGTCGGGAAGCGGCTGGTGAAGGCCTCGATGAAGTCCAGCATCGAGCCCTGGCGGTCCTTGTTCAGGTTGTCGATGGCTTTTTGCGAGCGGATGATCGACGGCTTGTGCTGCGGCATCGCATCCGGCAGGTCGCGGTAGACGCCGCCCGGACGGTAGTAGGCCGCGTGCATGCGCGCGCCCGACACCGCCTCGTAGCAGTCGAACAGGTCTTCGCGGTCGCGGAAGCAGTACAGGAACGGGCCCATGGCGCCGACGTCCAGCGCGTGCGCGCCCAGCCACATCAGGTGGTTCAGGATGCGGGTGATCTCGTCGAACATCACGCGGATGTACTGGGCGCGCAGCGGCACCTCGATGCCCAGCAGCTTCTCGATCGCCATCACGTAGGCGTGCTCGTTGCACATCATCGACACGTAGTCCAGGCGGTCCATGTACGGCACCGACTGCAGGTAGGTCTTTTGCTCGGCCAGCTTCTCGGTGCCGCGGTGCAGCAGGCCGATGTGCGGGTCGGCGCGCTGGATCACTTCGCCGTCCAGCTCCAGCACCAGGCGCAGCACGCCGTGCGCGGCCGGGTGTTGCGGGCCAAAGTTCAGGGTGTAGTTCTTAATCTCAGCCATTATTTAATCCCGTAGTTTTCTTCGCGGATCACACGCGGCACGTTTTCACGCGGCTCGATGGTGACCGGCTGGTAGACCACGCGCTTCTGTTCCGGGTCGTAGCGCATTTCGACGTAGCCCGACACCGGGAAGTCCTTGCGGAACGGGTGGCCGATGAAGCCGTAGTCGGTCAGGATGCGGCGCAGGTCGTTGTGGTTCTCGAACAGGATGCCGAACATGTCGAACGCTTCGCGCTCGTACCAGTTCATGGCGCGCCACAGCGGGGTGATCGACTGCAGCAGCGGCATGTCGTCGTCCGGGCAGAACACGCGCACGCGCACGCGCCAGTTGTGCTGCACCGACAGCAGGTGCACCACGGCGGCAAAGCGCTGGCCGTCCCAGGCGCCGTCGCCGTAGTTCAGGTAGTCGATGCCGCACAGGTCGATGGCGGTGTCGAAGCCGAGCGACTGGTCGTCGCGCAGCGTCTGCATCACGCCGTAGTAGTCGGCGGCCTTGACGGTCAGCGTGATCTCGCCCAGCGCGACCACGGTAGTAACGCGATCGCCCAGGGCGGTGCCGAGGGCGGTTTGCAGTTGTTCCAGATGAGTAGTCATGTTTTTGTAGCGCCCCCGTTAGCGTGCGATCGTGTTGGTGCGCTTGATCTTGTTCTGCAGCTGCATGATGCCGTACAGCAGCGCCTCAGCGGTCGGCGGGCAGCCCGGGACGTAGACGTCGACCGGCACGATGCGGTCGCAACCGCGCACCACCGAGTAGGAGTAGTGATAGTAGCCGCCGCCGTTGGCGCACGAGCCCATCGAGATGACCCAGCGCGGCTCCGGCATCTGGTCGTAAACCTTGCGCAGCGCCGGCGCCATCTTGTTGCACAGCGTGCCGGCCACGATCATCACGTCGGACTGACGTGGCGACGGACGGAACACCACGCCGAAGCGGTCCATGTCGTAACGGGCCGCGCCCACGTGCATCATTTCGACTGCGCAGCAAGCCAGACCGAACGTCATCGGGAACATCGAACCCGTGCGCGCCCAGTTGATCAGCTTGTCAGCCGAGGTGGTGATGAAACCTTCGTTTAATACGCCTTCAATAGCCATGGCTTATTCCCAATCAAGGGCACCTTTCTTCCAGATGTACCAGAAACCGACCACGAATTCGGCGATGAAGACCATCATCGTGACGAAGCCTTGCCAGCCGAGTTCGCGCATGGATACGCCCCACGGGAAGAAGAACGCCGTTTCCAGATCGAACAAAATAAAGAGAATCGCGACGAGGTAGTAACGCACGTCGAACTTCATGCGCGCGTCTTCGAACGCCTCGAAGCCGCATTCATACGGGGACAGCTTTGCAGCGTCAGGTTTTTTCGGACCGAGAATGTGGCCCAGCACTTGGGGAGCGATGCCTACGCCGAGACCGACGAGGATGAACAACAGGACGGGAAGATAGTTTTCGAGGTTCACGATTGATGAGCTTATGTTGAACGATCAGTTTAAAGGACACATCGCGGTGCTCT
This sequence comes from Duganella sp. 1224, assembly GCF_013408245.1. Lineage (GTDB taxonomy): Bacteria > Pseudomonadota > Gammaproteobacteria > Burkholderiales > Burkholderiaceae_D > Rugamonas. The sequence goes on along the minus strand of NZ_JACBYS010000001.1, from coordinate 375,958 downwards.
GCGGTGCGCTTACGTTCGCCCCAATCGTAAAACTGCTCAGACCAGGATCGAACGACACATCCTCGTAAAAAAGCCAGCTTGGTACACCCTTGCTGGCCTATGTTCTGGTGCCGACGACGAGACTCGAACTCGTACAGCTTGCGCCACTACCCCCTCAAGATAGCGTGTCTACCAATTTCACCACGTCGGCATAAGGCCGTTATTTTACTTCCTTTTCACGCGGTTGTTAATCCGTAATTGCGTTAAAACAAGAAGAAAAACGATAAATCTTTAACTATTTTGCCGCACAAAAGCACTTCGCCACAATACTGCTAAAACTATGTGCAAACAACTTAAAAAATTATCAACTGCGCCTAATTAACTACACAATTATATTACTTTGGGATGGAGTTTGCAGGCGCCGGTGTTGCAGGCGCGGCGGCTGGTGCGGACGCGGCCGGTGCGGTCGGGGTTGCCGGAATCGCATTGACCGGTGCCGAGGCGGCCGGGGCGGCCGGCGCCGGCGCGGTGGCGGCCGGCAGCTTGTCCATCACGCCGCCGCTGACATTGTTGGTCTGGTGGGTGGTGATGTAGGACAGCGCCAGCGTCGAGCTGAAGAAGATGGCGGCGGCCAGGCCGGTCGACTTCGACATGAAGTTCGAGGAGCCGGTGGCGCCGAACAGGCTACCCGACGCGCCCGAGCCGAAGGCCGCGCCCATGTCGGCGCCTTTGCCGTGCTGCAGCAGCACCAGACCGATAATGGCGAGGGCCGAAATGACCTGCACGATGATAACCAGATTGAACAAGGAGCCCATGTTATTCCATTCCAAATTAAAAGTTTTGTATCGTTTTGTTTCTACCGCTTTTACTGCCGCGCCGCGCGCTTAAACCGCCTGAATAATCCCGAGAAAATCAGTCGCCTTTAAAGCCGCCCCGCCAATCAGGCCGCCGTCGATATCGGGCTGCGCCATCAATTCTTTCGCATTCTCCGGCTTCATGCTGCCGCCGTACAGGATCTGCACGGTGGCGGCCGCCGCCGCGTTCTTGTCCGCCAGGCAGTTGCGCAGGAAGCGGTGCGCGTCCTGGGCGATCTGCGGCGTGGCGGTCTGGCCGGTGCCGATGGCCCATACCGGCTCGTAGGCCAGCACCATCTTCGCCACGTCCTCGGCCGCGATCACCTCCAGCACCGCCCGCAACTGGGCGCAGATCACGTCCTCCGTCTGCCCCGCCTCGCGCTGCGCCAGCGATTCGCCGACGCACACCACCGGCCTCAGGCCGGCGGCCAGCGCCGCCACGGTTTTTTGCGCCACCAGTTCGTCGCTCTCGTGGTGGTAGGCGCGCCGCTCGGAGTGGCCGCACAGCACATAACTGGCGCCAAAGTCCAGCAGCATCGCCGCCGACACCTCGCCGGTGTAGGCGCCGCAGGCGTGGACGGACAGGTCCTGGCCGCCCCAGCGCACCGGCGTTCCCGCCAGCTCGGCCTGGCACTGGGCCAGGTAAGGCGCCGGCACGCACACCGCGCAATCCGCCCCAAAATCGTTGAGGCCGGCCACGATGCCGGACAACAGTGCCGTGTTGGCGGCGCGGCTGCCGTTCATTTTCCAGTTGCCGATAACGAGTTTGTGACGCATAGCTAGCCCAAAGATTAATAACTCGCCATTGTACCGCGCCCAAAAAGGCAGGGTCAAACAGGCAAAGCGTATCCCCGGCTAGCAAAAACCGTAAATTTACTACGCATTTTACAACGAAAAGCCCATTCAGATCACTTGCAACATGATTTTTCCCACATGCGAGCTGCTCTCCATGAGCGCGTGGGCGGCGGCCGCCTGCTCCAGCGGGAAGACGGTGTGGATCACCGGCTTGATCTTGCGCTCGGCCAGCATCGGCCACACGCGTTCCTTCAATTTTTTGGCGATGGCGCCCTTGAACTCGGCCGAGCGCGGGCGCAGCGTCGAGCCGGTGACGGTCAGCCGGCGGCGCAGCACCTGGCCCATGTCCAGCGTGCCCTTGGCGCCGCCCAGGGTGGCGATGATGGCGATGCGGCCATCGTCCGCCAGGCAGGACAGCTCGCGCGGCAGGTAGTCGCCGGCCACCATGTCGAGGATGACGTCGACGCCGCGGTCGTTGGTCAGCGACTTGACCACGGTGGCGAAATCCTCGGTTTTATAGTTGATGCCGCGCTCGGCGCCGAGCTTCATGCAGGCCGCCACCTTGTCGTCCGAGCCGGCGGTGGCAAACACACGGTGGCCCATCGCCGACGCCAGCTGGATGGCGGTGACGCCGATGCCGGAGCTGCCGCCCTGCACCAACAAGGTCTCGCCGCCGGCCAGATGGGCGCGGTCAAACACGTTGCTCCAGACTGTGAAGTAATTTTCCGGAATCGTTGCCGCTTCGAGCATCGACCAGCCCTTCGGGACCGGTAAAACCTGCTGTATTGGTGCAACAACGTACTCGGCATAGCCGCCGCCCTGCACCAAAGCGCAGACGTGGTCGCCGATATCGAGGGTGGTGTAGTCGAGATCGCCGTCGACGATTTCACCGGCCACTTCCAGGCCGGGGATGTCGGACGCGCCCGGCGGCGGCGCGTAATTGCCCTGGCGCTGGAACACGTCCGGGCGGTTGACGCCGGCCACGTGGACCTTGATCAGCACCTCGCCGGCTTTGACCACCGGCATCTGGCGTTCGCACAGTTTCAGGACATCGGCCGGGCCGGGCTGGGTGATTTCGATTGCGCGCATGGGGGAGCCTTTCTCAGAAAGGGCAATTTTACCCCGCACGGCGCTCCGCTGCGGGGTCTGACCCCGTACGGGGTCAGACCCCTCTGTCGCTGAGGGGTGTCAGCCGCCGCCGGTGCGCGACTTCTGCGGTAAGGGGGTGTTCGGCTTCCAGGCCGCCGACAACGCCTGCCCTTCTTCGATCTGCTCCTGCGTCATGGTCCGCATCACCTGCCCGCGCTGCTCAGCGGCGTTGGCCGAACCGCCGGCCGCCGCCAGGTTCCACAACATATAGGCAATCACGTTATCCTGCGGCACCCCGCCCATGTGATACCGGTACATCAGCCCCAGCACCTGCTGCGCCTGCACATGCCCCTGCTCGGCCGCCTTGCGGAACCATGCCACCGCCTGCTTGTGATCCTGGATCACCGCGTTGCCGGTGTAATACATGGCGCCCACCACGTACTGCGCGTCAGCCTTGCCCTTGAGGGCCGCCTTGCGGTGCCACTCCAGCGCCGCCTTGTAGTCCTGCGGCACGCCGCGCCCCATGTAGTACATCAGCCCCAACAGATGCTCGGCATCGGCATTGCCGGCCTGCGCCAGCGGCCGGATCTCCTTCAGCGCCGCCGCATAGTTCTTGGCGTTGTACGCGGTCGCCCCCTCGGCGAATCCGGCCATCGCGGCTGCGGGCCAGCCCAGAGCGATCACCATTGCTAGTATGAATTTGTTCATATCGCGTTATATCTATGGGTGTGGTTACTTCCAGCTGACCTTGCCCAGACCGTCGACGCTGACGTCGCGGTTCAGCGGCTTGCCATACACAATGACCGATCCCAGGCCGCTCAGGTTCAGCGTGGCGTTGGTCTTGGCGGTCACGGTGGCGTTGCCCAGGCCGCTCAGGTCGATGTTGACCGAATCGGCCTGGAACTGCTGCGCGTTGAGGCCGCCGACGCCGCCCAGATTGGCCTTCAGCAGCTTGCTGCGCCCGCCCAGCGTGATGTAGCCGGCGCCGCGCAGGTCGAGGTCCGCCTCGTCGTTCTGGCTGAGCCACAGATTCATGCTGCCGACGCCGCCCAGGTTGGCCTTGAGCGCGCGGTAATCGCCCACCAGCTTCATGCTGCCGGCGCCGTCCATCGTCAGCTCCAGCTTGTCGCCGCTGAAGCCGTTGATGTCGGTCGAGCCAACGCCCTCCGACACCACTTCGCGCAGGTTGGGCAGCACCAGCTCGGCGCGGGTGGTGCCGCGCCCCACCTTGATGCCGCGCCCCTCGGTTTCCAGGTGCAAGGTGTCGCCCGATTGCGACGCCGTCAGCTTGTCCATGTAGCGCTTTTCGCCGGTGATCTTGAGCGACGGCGTCTCGCCCTGGCGCAGCTTGAGATCGATGACCCCGTCCACCTTGACGCGCACCACGCGGGCGTCGATCGTGATCACACGCGTCTCGGTGACCTCGTCAGCGGCACTGGCGCGACCAAACAAGGCGCAGAACGCGGCAAACAGCAGGCCGACCTGGAAAAGCTTATTCATTGTGGAATTCCTCAGAGGTTGTTGCAGCTATCATAATCATAAAGCGCGCCACCGCGCCACCGACGCGGAATGCGACGAACTGCACAAAACGGCGACTGGACGACAATATCCGGGGATGGGAGGCGCGTCAGAGCTTGATATAGATTTTCCTGCGGTCGAGCGCGTAGCCGACCAGCCAGCAGCCCAGCATATAGGTGACCGCCCACAGCAGCGTGCCGTTGCGCGCGCCGGCCCAGGGGCGGAACAGGTGCTGGTAGACCCAGTCAAACACCGACAGCCCGCCGATCTGGTTGATGAAGAATAGTGTGGCCAGCAGCTCGCTGAACAAATAGATAAACAGGGTATTGCGCCCGAAGACCTCGAAGAAATAGGTCCAGCCGCGCCGCCCGCGCAGGTCGATCACGTACAGCAGCACCGACAGCGCGCCGAGGTCGATGGCGATGGTGACCAGCGTATAGGAACTGGTCCACAGCTTTTTATTCAGCGGGAACACGCTGCTCCAGCTCAGGCCCAGCGCCGCCAGCACGGCGCCGGCCAGCAGCAGCCTGGCGATCGTCTCGTAGCTGGCGCCGAGCCGGCGCACCAGCCGTCCGGCGAAATACCCGGCCAGCACGTTGACGATGGCCGGCAGCGTGCTGAGGATGCCCTCCGGATCGAAGGCGATGCCTTCGCCATGGTACATATGCGCCTCGCCCAGCAGCAGCAGGTCCAGCTTGCGCTGCGCGTTACCCTCCAGCGTGTCATCGCCGAACGCCGCCATCAGCGCCCAGTAGCCCAACAGCGCCAGCACCGAGAACGCCAGCGCGCCCTTCTCGCCGCTGTAGTGCAGGATCAGCGAGGCCGCGCAGTAACCCAGCGCGATGCGCTGCAGGACGCCGAACACGCGCGTGCCGGAGAACGGCATCAGCGACACGCCGTGGTCAAAGCTGAAGAACGGGAACCAGTACATCAGAAAGCCGCACAGGAAGATCAGCGCCGTGCGGGTGAAGATTTTCCTCAGCACCGCTGCCTCGCCCATGCCCTCGTACTTCTCCAGCGTGAATGCCAGCGCCGTGCCCACCACGAACATAAAGGTCGGGAACACCAGGTCGGTCAGCGTCAGTCCATGCCAGGCGGCGTGCAGGAAGGGAGCGTAGGCGGTTTCCGGCGTGCCGGGCATGTTCACCATGATCATCAGCGCGACCGTGAGGCCGCGCAGCACGTCGATGGCTTGCGAACGTTGCTGCGATATGTTCATTCAGCCTTCCTCAAGGATTGTCGATGCGGGACACCAGGCCCGCGCGGCCGTTGCGGTCAAAGGCCGCTACCTGGATCACGCCCTTGTCCGCGATGGCGCCCGCCACCAGCTTGCTGTTGGCGGTAGGTGTGCTGCCGTCGCTGGTGTAGCGCAGCGTGATCCCCGGCAGCACGTGGTTGACCAGTACCCGCCCGCCGTCCAGCATCAGGCCCGGTGGCGCGATACGGTACATGACGCCGGTCTTTTCCAGGTCGAGGCGCGGCAGCACGCGCTGGCCCAGCGCGTTGACGAAGCCCGACCACGCGGCGCGATGCAGCGCGGTGGCCTTGGCGGCGTCGTTCTCGGTGGCCCATGCTGGATCGGGCGCCCAGGCCCGCTCGGCCACCGCCAGCAGGCGCGGCATGACCAGGTAATCGATGCGCGACGGGTCGCGTATCGTCTCGGTGAACAGCGTCGCCTCCATGCCGCGCACGTGGCGCTTGCCGTAATCGGTCAGGCTGTCCTTGCCAATCAGCGGCGGATTGGCGTTCTTCATGTAGTCCAGCGGGATGAAGTCGTACACCGTGTCCAGCTCCACGTAGGCGCCCCAGTTGACGCCCGGCTCCTCGGGATTGGGATTGTGCGACATGTCCATGTACATCTTGGTCACCGGCGCCAGCACCACGTCGTAGCCGGCGTTGGCCAGGCGGTAGGCCAGGTCCTCCGCGCCCTCGGTGTTGTTCCAGACGTAGGCGCTGAAGCCGCGCTGGGTGAACAGGGGATTGGGTATCAGCTTGCTTTGGCCGCGCAGCGTGGTGACGCGGCCGGCCAGCTCCTCCCAGCCGGAGGCGAACAGGCCGTGCTTCTTCAGCATGCCGTCCACGCGGTCGTAGAAGTAGTCCCACAGGTCGGCGGTGGATTCCAGGTGCTTCTCGCGCATCAGCGCCAGGCTGGCCGGCGACTTTTCCCATGCGCCGCGCGGCAGTTCGTCGCCGCCGACGTGAATGGTGCGCAGCGGCGCGCCGGCCTCCCGGTGCATGGCGACGATCTGGGTGATGACGTGGTCGATGAAGGTGTAGCTGGACTCCAGGCCGGGATTGATCACATGGTCGGTGTACAGCTGCGGCGACTTGTATTCCGATTTGTCGTCCGGATCGCTCAGCAGATAGTTGGCGGCGCCCGGCTTGCCGGCGGCTTTCAGGCGCTGGTAGCGCGCTTCCATGGCCTTGACGGCGGCGCGCGCGTGGCCGGGCATTTCCACTTCGGGAATGACCTCGATGTGGCGCGCGGCGGCGTAGCGCAGGATCTCGATGTAGTCGGCCCGGGTGTAGTAGCCGGAGCCGCTCGGGTCGTTCGGATCTGGGCCGGAGCCGTAGGCCGGTTGCAGCCGCACACCCGGCCTGGCGCTGTGGCCGCGTACCGCGCCGATGCTGGTCAGTTCCGGCAGGCCGGGGATCTCCAGGCGCCAGCCTTCATCCTCGGTCAGGTGGAAGTGGAATGCATTCAGCTTGTAGCGCGCCATCAGGTCCAGCCACTTGAACACCGTTTCCTTGGTGTGGAAGTTGCGGCCGACGTCGAGCTGGAAACCGCGGTAGCCAAAGCGCGGCGCGTCGACGATCTGCAGTTGCGGCAGGTCGACGCCATTTGGGGCGGCGCCCGGCAGCGGCAGCAAGTCGCGCAGCGATTGCAGGCCATACGCCACGCCGGCCGCGCTGTTGCCGACGATGGCGATGCCGTTGTCGTCGATCGTCAGCGCGTACGCTTCCGGCGAGGATTGGCCCGGCACCTTGCCGGTGCTCAGCCGCAATTGCGGCGCGGCGGACGCGGCACCCGGCGCCGCAACACCCGGTGCCGCAGCGCCATCCCGCGCACTCCGCACCGGTGCGGCGGCGCCGAACAGCGAGCGCGCCAGCGCAGCCTCGTTGCCGAGCGATGCCGGCGCCACGATGGCTGGCGCAACGGGCAGGCGCAGCGTGCCGCTGCCGCGCCACAGCGACAGCGGCGTTGGCAGCACCATCGGCAGCGCGTCCGCCGGCAGCAAATCAGCGCTGGTGTTGCGGCGATAGGTATCCTGCGGCGTCACCACCGGCTTGGCGCCGCTGTTGCCCTTGTCCAGCTGCTCCGGCCGCGTCACCGGCAACAGTTCGTAGTCCGCAATGGCCTGTCCGACATCCGGCGCCGCGTCATACACCAGGTACGGTCCCACCGGCGCCTTGGCCAGCTTGATCACCAAGTCCGGATGAACGTAATCGATATTCAGCGTCTGTCCCGGCGCCACGCCGGCAAACCCCGGCGCCGGACGAATGCGAAACAGATTGCCCGCCACCTGTTCCAACACCAGATTGCCCGACAGCGGCCCGGTTGCCACGCCCTCCATCCAGTTCAGGTACAGCGACCAGCCCCGCGCCGGCAGCGGCCGCGTGTCCAGATTCCGCAGGATCAGGCGCGCCTGCGTGCTGCCGCCCGGCGCGCTGTCGCTGAACACATTGCGCACCAACTCCCACCGCAGCTTGATGCTGGCGCCGCGCGCCACGCCGGCCAACGCGCCCCGATCCGCCACCGGCTGCGACGTTGCCGCCTGCGGCCACGCCGGGCCGCCGGCCATCAACATCAGCGCCAGCACAACGCTCCTGTATTGAATCTGCATATCCGTCCTGTTAAAAGTGGCCGCCGCCAAACCGTGGGCTTGCCATATTACTATGACTGCGCACGGCCAGCGGCTTTACTGCGCACCAGATCGAGCCAGGCGCGCGCCGCGAACGACAGGTGGCCGCCGCGCCGCCAGGCCAGCATCAGCTTCCAGTCCAGCGCCGGCTGTTCCAGCCGCACCACCGTGAAGCGGCCCTTTTCCAGCGTGTCACAGAACACCTTGGGCAGCAGCGTGACGCCCACGCCCAGTCGCACCAGCGAGGCGACGAAATCCCACTGGCCACTGCGGCCACTGATGCGCGGCGTGAAACCGGCGCGCAGGCAGGCGTCGGCCATCACCTCGTTCAGCGCGAAGCCTTCGCCGTAGAAGATGAACGCGCAGTCGGCCAGCTCGCCCAGCTTGACGCCGCGCCGGCCGCGCCAGGGCGAATCCCTGGGCGCCAGCAGGCAAATGGGCGATGTGAGCAGCGGGAAGGACTCGAACTCCTGCCATACGGCGGCGTTGGACGGGTAGTCCAGCATCGTTCCCATCTCCAGCGCGCCGCTGCGCAGGTCCGCCTCGATGCCCTGCGAACCGCCTTCGAACAGCTTGAGCTCTATCTGCGGATAACGCTGGTGATACGCCGCCAGCAGCGGCGCCAGCGAGGCATGCGACTGCTGGGTGACGCCGATGCGCAGGTCGCCGCGCCGCAGCTGCTGCAGGTCCTGCAGCTCCACGCCCATCTCTTCATGCATGGCCAGCAGCGCCCGGCCGCGCTGCAGCACCACGTTGCCGGCGTCGGTCAGCGTGAAGCGCTTGCCCACGCGCTCCAGCAGCGTGAGGTCGAGCGACTGCTCCAGCTGCTGGATCATCTTGCTGACCGTCGGCTGCGTCACGTACAGCGCCTCGGCGGCGCGGCTGAAGCTCTGGTGGTCGACGACAGCGACGAAATAGCGCAGCGCGCGGATGTCCATGATCTATTCCAATTCAGAATGATTTTAATAATTTTAATTCATTTTATCTTTTATCCGCCAACACCTAGAATGGCAATATGAAACGAATTGTCTACACACTGATGCAGGTCCTGGGGCTGATCGCGGCGTGGTATGCGGCCGACCGCTTCTCGTCCTGGGTCGGACTGCCCTTTTCCGGGGGCGTGGTTGGCCTGATCATCATGGTCGTCCTGCTGCAAAGCGGCGTGCTGCGGCCGGCCGTCATTGAGCACGGCGCGGACTGGCTGCTGTCGAACATGCTGCTGTTTTTCATTCCGCTGGTGGTGTCGGTGGTGCAGTTCACCGGCCTGCTGAAGGAGGACGGGCTGCGGCTGTTTGCGGCCATCGGCATCGGCTTCACCTGCGTAATGCTGGCCACGGCATTCACCGTCGAATGGGTATGCCGCTTTGAGCGGGGACGCAAGCTGCGCCGCCTGCGCGCGGAGCGTGCCGCGTGAAGCCGCTGCTGTTCCTGCTGCTGACACTGGGCCTGTTCTATGCGAATCAGGCGCTGCACAAGCGTTATCCGCGCGTCTGGCTGACGCCCGCCATTGCCACGTCGGCGGTGCTGATCGCGGTGGTGCAGCTGTCGTCCACGCCCTTCCCCGTCTACTTCGGCGATACGCGCTGGCTATCGTGGCTGCTCGGCCCGGCGACGGTGGCGTTTGCGCTGCCGATCTATCAGTACCGCGACCTGGTGAAGGAGCACTGGCTGGCGCTGTCGCTGGGCAGCGTGGCCGGCATCGTCGCCTCGCTGGGCAGCACGCTGCTGCTGGACCGCGTGCTTGGCCTGCACGGCAGCCTGGCGCAAAGCCTGCTGGCGCGCTCGGTGTCCACGCCGTTTGCGCTGGAAGCCACGCGCCACCTGGGCGGCTCTGCGCAACTGACCGGCGTCTTTGTCATCATCACCGGCTTGTTCGGCATCCTGCTGGGACAAGTGCTGCTGGCGCGCCTACCGCTGCGCATGCGCATCGCGCGCGGTGCGCCGTACGGCGCGGCGGCGCACGGTTTCGGCTTGAGCAAGGCGCGCGCCATCGGCCCGCAGGAAGGCGCGGTCGCCAGCCTCACCATGATCTTCAGCGGCGTGCTGATGGTGCTGCTGGCGCCGTGGCTGGGCCACATCCTCACCAGCGCATGACCGCCTTCACCTGCGGCAGCAGGTCGTTGGCGATGCTGGTGTTCTGTTCGCGCGTGGGGTGGGCATTCTTTTCATCGCCCGGATAGCCGGTCGACCTGATCGCGTGGACGCGCTGATCGCCGACACGGCGTACCGTGTCCTCGATATAGCTGCGCAACGCCGCCTGTTTTTCCCCATGCAGCATGCCGCCCTCCGTCAACATGATTTGCGCCTGCGGATGGTCCTTCAGCAGTGTGCGCAGCAGCGACACGTAGGCCGTCACATACTGCTCGCGCTCCGGAATGCCTGGCGTCATGTCGTTGGTGCCGATGGCGATGAGGATGGCGTCCGGCCGGTAGTTGCGCTGGTCCCAGGGCACGGCGGAGGGCTGGGTGGGCAGCGCCATGCCATAGTAGTCCGCCAGGTTGAGGTCATTGGTCTTGCCTTCCCAGGTGCGGATCAGGCCTCGGCCGCCGTAGCACACCAGTTGCACTTGCGCGTTGAGCTGGCGCGCCAACACCATGCCGTAAGACACGCGCGGATTGCCCGATGCCGCGCCTTTGTCGTCGCCCGGCACCCGGTCGATCACCGCGCCACAGGTGATGGAGTCGCCCAGGATCAGCAGCTTGCGCGCGGGTAGCTGCGTGGCGGCGCGCCAGGTGCCGTCGGTGTCGAAATTCAGCAGGCTGGCGGTGCCCTGCCAGGTTTCCGTGCGGTTGACGACTTCCACCGTGTGCGGTCCTGGCGCCAGCCCTTCGGCCAGCGCCAGCGTCTGGCGCCCTTCGGCAAGATGCACTTTGCGGGCCGCGCCGTCGACGATTACGTCCAGGTAGCTGAACGCTCCGCTGGCCTCGGCGTTTGCGCTCAGGCGCGTACCTTCAAAGTTCACGTAGAAGGTCACGCCGGGGTAGCTGAAACGCACGGCGCCACGCTCGGCAAGCTGCGTGCGCCCCATGATCGTCACGTGCGGATCGCTGGCCGGCATGGTGGCGGCGCCCGCGATCCCGGCCGCGGCGGCCGCCGCGGCCAGCAAGGCTATGGCAAATGCGCGCATCATGTTCACTCCATCAGCTTGCGGATCGCCGGCAGCATGGCGTCCGCCCAGATCTGGTAGCCCCTGGGGCTGGGGTGCAGGAAATCGGGCATGACGTCGGCCGACATGTCGCCGTTCGGTTGCAGGAAGAACAGGCCATAGTCCTGGTAGAACACATGCTGGCCATCGTTCAGGTTGGCCACCATGCGGTTCAGTTCCACCACCTTGAGACGCTGCGGGCTCTGCGTGGTCTGGCCATATGGCAGCACGGCGTTCAGCAGGATGCGCGCATCCGGGTAGATCTTGCGCAGCAGTTCCACCACCGCCTTGACGCCCTGGTAGGCTTGCTCCGGCGTGGCGTCGCAGAAGTTGAAGTTGTTGACACCAATAGTCAGCACCACCGCCTTGGGGCGCAGCTTTTCGGCGTGGCCGTTCTGCAGGCGCCACAACAGGTTGCCGGTGTGGTCGCCGCCGACGCCGAAGTTGGCAGTGCGCCAGCCGCCAAAGGCGCGGTCGAACACCGCCTGGTTCCACATTTCGGTGATCGAATCGCCGACGAACAGCAGATCCACACCGCCCTTGTCGGCCACCGCCACGTCCTCATCAAAGAACTGGTGCCAGCGCGCGATCGACATCCATGGGTAGTCTTTCTGGCGCGGCATGGGGGTCAGGCTGCAGGAGGCGCCATCCGCCGCCACCGCCGACATCGCCGGCAAGCAGGCGGCCGCCAGCAGCAGAGAAATCAACAATTTACGCATCATTTTCCTTTTCAGTTGTTTTAGCGCTTGATCGCGTGGAGCTTGTCGCCGTATTCCTTGATCAGGATGAGCGAGGTCACGTCCGAGTCGAACACGGAGTACAGGCCCTGCTCTTCCTGCGGCGGATCGCCGACAAAGTCATTACCCGGCTTCCACCAGTAGTCCGCATTGGCGGCGCGGCCGGCGCCGCCCCAGGCCCAGAAATTGAAGCCGGCGATCGGATCGCCTTTCTTCGCGCGCGTGGTGACGATCTCGAACACCTCGCGGTAGAAGCGGTCGCGGATGTGGGTGGTGGCCTTGACGCTGAACGACGGACCATCACGGTCCAGGCCAAATTCCTCCAGCACGATGGGCTTGCCCAGCTTTTTGGCCAGCTCGATGTGCGTGTTCAGGTAATCGCGGCTTTTGCCGATGGCGTTGTCCCAGCTGCCGTCCGGATTGTGTGAGTCGAACCAGTTCCAGTTCTTCGGCCACAGATGATACGTCAGGTAGTCGATATGTTGGGTGCGGTGCGCGTCGAGGTACAGCTGCGCATCCTGCGCCGAGCCGGCCAGGCCTTCGCTGCCGCTGCTGACCAGGTGGTTCCGGTCGAGGCCATGGATGTAGCCCGCCGTCTCGTCGATCCACTTGACGTAGACCGCCTTTTCTTCCGGCGTGGCCTTGCCGTTGCCCGGACGCGGCTCGTTGGCCAGTTGCCACGACAGGATGTGGGTGTCCTCGGTGTACGGCTTGCCGGTGATGGTGTTCACGCGCTTGACGATGCTGGCGATGACCTTGCGGTACTCGGCCTGCGCGGCGGCATTGCGGTAAAAGCCGGCGGTTTTCCGCATGTAGGTGTCGTAATCCCTGGTCACGTTCGGGTCCAGCGCCGGCGTGCCCTCAAACCAGTTCAGGTACTGCGTCATGCCGCCCGACCACTGCCAGAAGTTGTTCAGGTAAAGCACCACGGTCATGTCGCGCTTGGCCACTTCCGCCATCAGGAAGTCCAGGCCGGCCAGCAGCGTTTCGTCATACTGCCCCGGCGCGTTGGTGGTAGCCGGGCGCACGGCGCTCTTCATGTCGGTTTTTTCGGACACCGCCAACACGCGCAGGTTGTTGATGCCGATGGCCTTCATGTTATCCAGCTCTTTCAGCAGGCGCGCGCGATCGCCCACACCGCTGGCCGCGCCCAGATAACCGCCGTACCAGAAGTTGGCGCCGACGATGTAATACGCCTGCCCCTTGTGGGCGAAATGTGTCTGGTTGACGGTCACAAAGTCGCTGCCGGCGGCCGGCGCCGCCGCGACGATGCCGCAACTGGCGGCCATCAGCGCGGCCGCGCAAAATCGGTACAGTGGTCTCAAGTCTCGCTCCTCGGGTGATTTTTATATTAATGCAATCGATTTTGCATGGCCGCCGGCGCACGGTCAAACAGCAGGCGTCATCCGGGTGCAGTTTAGCGCGCGCCACTAAACACACCGGCGCCGGCGCAACGGGGCGCGGATGGGTGTTCGGGGCTAAAGCCGGCTTGTTTAGTAAATTGCGCTAAACTCGACGGCCGATTGCCGGTCGCGTTTGACCGTCAACAGACGCTATGCAAGACTGCGCTCATACCGTAGGAGATTGACAAGAATGGGCACGAACATCACGATCAGGGACATCGCCCGGGTCGCTGGCGTGTCGGCGGGGACGATTTCACGCGCGCTGAAAAATGAACCCGGCCTGACCGAAGCTACCCGCCAGATGGTGCTGGAAACGGCGCGTACGCTGGGATACGACTTTTGCAAGCTGCGGCCGAAGCGGCTGCGCCGCCTGACCTTCCTGCTGCACCGCCAGCACAACACCGCCGCCAGCAGCCCGTTCTACTCCCAGGTGCTGCATGGCGCCGAGGAAGCGTGCCGCAAGCAGGGCATCGTGCTGTCCTTCATGGCGGTGGGGCCGGCCGATGGCCTGATCGACCAGATCCGCATGCACGCGCCGGACGGCATCGTCTGCGCCGGCTTCTTCGAGCCGGAGACGCTGAGCGCCCTGCGCTCGACCGGCAAGCAGCTGGTGCTGATCGATATGAAGCTGCGCGGCTACAGCTCCGTCAATCCGGACAATATGATGGGCGGCTACCTGGCGACCCGGCACCTGATCGACACCGGCCGCACCCGGGTGGGCTTCATCTCCGGCCCGCTGGCGCACTACTCGATCCGCGAACGCGCGCGCGGCTACCGCCAGGCCCTGTTCGAGGAAGGCATCCTGGCCGATCCGCGCCTGGAGGCCTGCCTGCCGGATGGCGTCGACCTCGAAACCGGCGCCTGGGAGGCGATGGAGCAGCTCCTCGATCTGCCGCATCCACCGGACGCGGTGTTCTGCTACAACGACAGCGCCGCGCTGGTGGCCATGCGCTGCTGCCTGGCCAGGGGACTGAAGGTGCCGCACGACGTCGCCATTGTCGGCTTCGACGACATCTCCACCGCCGTGCTGGGGCACCGTCCCCTGACCACGCTGCGCATCGACAAGAAGGCGCTGGGTGCGCTGGGCGTGGACCTGCTGCTCAACGGCCAGCCCGACGAGCCGGTGGAAAAAATCTCGCCGGTGGAATTAATCATCCGCGCCAGCACGGTCACGGAAGGCTGGCGCCCCAAGAACCTACTCAACTTCAAACGGACCTGATAATGGCCCCTGATTTCCGATCCCGCACCACCCTGCTCAACCACATCCGCCATACCAAACAGTTCTACGACAGCCGCTGCGTCGACCCCAGCGGCGGCCTGTATCACTTCTACAAGGACGACGGCACCGTCTACGATGCGCACACGCGCCATCTGGTCAGCAGCACGCGCTTCGTCTTCAACTATGCGATGGCGTGGCGGCAGTTCGGGGATACGGAAGACCGCCAGCGTCTGCGCCACGCGCTGGCCTTCCTGCGCGACGTCCACCGCGATCCGCATACCGGCGGCTATGCCTGGCAGCTGGAATGGAAGGACGGCGTGCGCGGTGTCATTGACGGCACCAACCACTGCTACGGCCTGGCCTTCGTGCTGCTGGCGTACAGCCACGCGCTGATGGCCGGCGAAACGCAGGCGGCCGAATGGATCACCGAAACCTTCGCGCTGATGGAGCGCCGCTTCTGGGAACCGCAACACGGCCTGTACGCGGACGAAGCCAGCGCCGACTGGTCGCGCGTGGACAACTATCGCGGCCAGAACGCCAACATGCACGCCTGCGAGGCGCTGATCGCCGCCTTTGAAGCGACCGGCAACCGCGACTACCTGCTGCGCGCCGAAACGCTGGCGCACAACATCACCATCCGCCAGGCGGCGCTGGCCGACAACATGGTGTGGGAGCACTATCACGATGACTGGTCCGTGGATGCGGAGTACAACCGCAACGACAAGACCAACATCTTCCGCCCCTGGGGCTACCAGCCGGGCCACCTGACCGAGTGGGCCAAGCTGCTGTTGCTGCTGGAGCGCCATGGCGCGCAGCTGTCGATGAATCCGCGCTGGCTGCTGCCGCGCGCGGTGGAGCTGTTCGACGCCGCGCTGGCCAAAGCCTGGGATCATGAACACGGCGGCATCTACTACGGTTTCGCGCCGGATGGCAGCATCTGCGACGATCTCAAGTACTTCTGGGTGCAGGCGGAGAGCCTGGCCACGGCGGCGCTGCTGGCGGCGCGCACCGGCGAGGCGCGCTACTGGACGTGGTACGACAAGATCTGGGCCTACAGCTGGGCGCATTTCGTCGACCATCAGTATGGCGCCTGGTATCGCATCCTCGGCGCCGACAACAGCAAGCTGACCGACGAAAAGAGCCCGGCCGGCAAGGTGGATTACCACACGATGGGCGCCTGCTACGAAGTGCTGAACGTGGTGAAGGACTGAGATGGATTTTCCCCTGTTCGTGGCAGCCGGCGAGGCGCTCACCGATATGATCG
Organism: Duganella sp. 1224; assembly: GCF_013408245.1. Lineage (GTDB taxonomy): Bacteria > Pseudomonadota > Gammaproteobacteria > Burkholderiales > Burkholderiaceae_D > Rugamonas. The sequence goes on along the minus strand of NZ_JACBYS010000001.1, from coordinate 360,092 downwards.
TGCAGGACGCGGCGCAGCAGCACTGGCTGGGCCAGGTGGGCGGCTCGACCTGGAACGTGGCGCGGGCGATGGCGAAGCTGGAGGTGCCGACCGCGTTCGCCGGCGCCATCAGCCAGGACGTGTTCGGCGATGCGCTGTGGCGCGCCAGCGAGGCGGCGCGGCTGGATGTACGCTTCCTGCAGCGGCACGCGCGCTCACCGCTGCTGGCCATCGTGCATCGCACCGATCCGCCGGCGTACTTCTTTGTTGGCGACGATAGCGCGGATTTACATTTCGACGCCGATCTGCTGCCGCAGGGCTGGCGGGTGCATTGCCAGTGGGCGCATTTTGGCGGCATCAGCCTGGCGCGCGCGCCGCTGGCCGGCAAGCTGGTGGCGCTGGCGGAGCAGTTGAAGGCGGGCGGGGTGCGCATCAGCTACGATCCCAATTACCGGCTGCTGATGGATGAGCGGTATGACGCCACGCTGCGGCGCATGACGGCGTTGGCGGACGTGGTCAAGGTGTCGGAGGAGGATCTGGAGGGCTTGTTCCGGACCCGCGACATTGACGGTGCGTTTGCCACGCTGCGCGGATGGAATCCGTCGGCCACCTATCTGTACACCAAGGGCGCTGCCGGCGCTTCGCTGCACGTGGGCGACGCGGCGTGGTCGCTGCCGGCGCCGAAGATCGAGGTGGTGGATACGGTTGGCGCGGGGGATGCCAGCATCGCCGCGCTGGCGTGGAGCATGATGCATCGTCCGCAGGCGGAGCCGCTGCAGCATTTGCGTTTCTGCGTGGCCGCTGGCGCTGCAGCATGCCTATCGCGGGGTGCTGCCTCCCCGTCGCTGAAGGATATCGAAGCGCTGTTGTAGTGCTGCCGGCGGCACCCCGGAAACCCGCACACCGCTGCGGCCAGGGTCTGACCCCGTACGGGGTCAGACCCTTTCGTTTTGGGGTGATGTCATGAGGAGGTCACAGATGGTCAATAGGATAACGGGCTTTTACCCCCAGATCCCCTTCCCATGTCATCGAAAAACCCTTGCACCCCATCCCGCCTGCATCTCGCCCTGGCCGCTGCCGGCCTGTGCGCCCTCCACTTCTCCGCCATGGCGGAAGACGCCGGTGGCGCGCTGTCCACGGTCGAAGTCAAAGCCACCGTCGAGAAGAAAAAGCTCGGCGATGCCGTGAGCGCCGGCGCGCTGGGCCGAAAGTCGGAACTGGATACGCCTTTCTCCACCAAGGCCGTCTCCAGCGATGAAATCGAGGACCGCCTGGCCACCAGCATTTCCGAAGTGCTGAAGTACGACGCCTCCGTCACCGCGATCTCGCCGCCCATCTCCACCCACCCCGCCACCATCCAGATGCGCGGCCTGCGCCTCGATGACCTGAACGGCTACAAGGTCAACGGCCTGGCCAACATCAACCGCGGCACCGAGATGCCGCTGGAAATGTTTGAAAGCGTGGAGGCGCTGAAAGGCCTGACCGGCTACATGTACGGCTTCGGTTCGCCGGGCGGCATCATCAACTACGTGACCAAGCGCCCGACCACCGCCAAAACCTTCAGCGCGGCGCTGGGCTACCAGGAGGGCGGCGCGATCAAGGAACATATCGACACCGGCGGCCGCCTGGGCGAAGACGACAGCTTCGGCTACCGCCTGAACCTGGTGCACGAGGACGGCGACGTCAAACAGGAAAGCGGCTCGCTCAAACGCAATGCCGCCGGCCTGAATCTGGAATGGCGCGTGACCAGGGACCTGGCCCTGACCTACGACGCGATCTACCAGCGCCGCCACACCGTGGGCGGCACGGACATCATCCTGCAAGGCTTCAAGATCCCCGAGCCACTCGACGGCGACGCCAAGCTGAATAGCATCGGTGCCGGCAGCGACGTTGAATACACGCTGGCCACCACCGGCATCGAGTACCGCCTGGCGCCCAACTGGACCGCCAACGCCTCCTACCGCACCTCGGACTCCACCCGCGTGTACAAGAAGGACCAGTACTACATCACCGACAACAAGGCCAACTACTACGACCGCATCACCTCGGAACTGCACGCCTACCACTTCGATCAGGTGCAGGCCACCGTCAACGGCCAGTTCGATGTGGCCGGCATGGGCCACGAGGTGGTCCTGGGCCTGATGTCGCAGAACCTCGCGTCCACCTCGTCGGTGGTCACGCCAAAAGTGAAGATCGGCACCGGCAACCTGTACGCGCCAACCATCTACAGCGCGGCCACCGTCAACTACAGCGGCGGCACTTACCGCGACGAAGCCACGCGCCAGGAGGCGCTGTTCGCCAGCGATACGCTGACCTTCAATGACCAGTGGAAGCTGGTGGCCGGCGCGCGCTACACGCGCTTCACCGACAACGCCTATTCGACCAAGGGCGCGCTGACCGCCAGCTACCCGGCCAACAAGACCACGCCGACCGTGGCGCTGATGTTCAAGCCGGCCGCCGACACCACGCTGTACGCCAGCTACGTCGAGGCGCTGGAGCAGGCGGCAAACGCCCCCACCTCCACCGTCAACGCCAATCAGACCTTCGCCCCGATCAAGAGCAAGCAGACGGAAGCCGGCCTGAAGACCGAGCGCAGTAGGTGGAACGCCACCGCCGCCCTGTTCCACATCGAGCGCGGCGCGCAGTACACCAATGCCGCCAACGTCTACGTGGCGGATGGCCAGTCCAAGTACAACGGCCTGGAACTGAACAGCGTGGTGCAGGCGGCGAAGAACGTGTCGATCGAAGGCGGCATCATGCTGCTGGATGCGACGCTGGAAGACGCCGCGCCGGGCTACAGCGGCAAGCGCGCGGTGGGCGCGCCGCGCCGCCAGGCGTCGATTCAGGCGACCTGGCGCGAGGTGCTGCCTGGCCTGGCGCTGCACGCCGGCTCGCAGTACCTGGGCGAACTGCCGGTGGACGCCGGCAATATCAACACGCTGCCCGCCTACACGCTGTTCGACGCGGGCTTCAACTACCGTCACCGCTACTTCGGCAAGATGATCAGCGTGCGCGCGAATATCTCCAACATCGCCAACCGCAAATACTGGACGTACTACCAGGAAGGCTACCTGAACATCGGCGCGCCGCGCACCGCCAGCGTCAATGTTCGCGTAGACTTCTAAGGTATGAAACCACTCCGTCTTGCGGCCGGCGCCGCGTTGTCCCTGCTGTTGTCGCACGCCCGCGGCGAGCCGTTTTATCAGACCAAGACGCCCTACGCGCCGCAACAGGCCAGCGCCAGTTATGAGGCGGCGCCCGCCGGCTACACGGCGGTGTACGTGCAAATGCTGGCGCGCCACGGCTCGCGGGGCCTGAGCAGCTTCAAGACGGATCTGGCGCTGTACAACCTGTGGCAGCTGGCGCGCCAGCGGGACGCGCTGTCGCCGCTCGGGCAGCGGCTGGGCGCCGACCTGGAGGCGATGATGAAGGCCAACGCGCTGCTCGGCTATGGCGTGGAGGGCATCGGCAAGCCAGGCTACGGCAACGAAACCCTGCAGGGCGTGGACGAGCATACCGGCCTGGCGCAGCGCATGATCGGCCGCCTGCCAGCGCTGTTCCGCGACGCCGAGACGCAGCGGCGCCGCATCGTGGTGCGCAGTTCCGGCAAGGACCGGGCGGCGGACAGCGCCTGGTTCTTCAGCCGTTCGCTGATCGCCCGGCAGCCAGGCCTGGCGCCGCTGTTCGACACCGCCATCGACCGCCCCACGCTGTACTTCCACAAACTGAACGCCAGCCAGGATGCGCAAGTGCCGCCGGCCACGCTGGCCTACCAGCAGTGGAACAAGAGCGGCGAGCTGACAGCCCGCAAGGCCGCCATCCACGCCGCGCCGCGGCTGCATGCCGCCGCGCTGGCGACGCTCGGCGGGCTGTTCACGCCTGACTTCATCGCCGCGCTGGACCAGGGCCGCGTCAGCGCCGCCAACACCGGCAGCCGCACTTACACCAGCGCGGACGGCCAGTTCACTGCCCGTCTCACCGGCGACGGCGAGACCCGCATCGCCAGCGCCATCGACGCCGCGCTGGCGCTGTTTGACATGTACGCCGCCGCGGCCGACATGCGGGCCGAATTGCATGCCGACTTCACCCGCTACATCGAGACGGCGCAGGCGCGCGTGTATGCGGAGGCCGAGGACGCGGTCGCGTTCTATGAAAAAGGTCCCGCCATCGGCGAGAACGGCGACGTCACCTGGCGCATGGCCGCTCCGCTGCTGGACGATTTCTTCGCCGAGGCGGACGCCATCGCCGCCGGCGGCCGCGCGCACCTGGCCAAGCTGCGCTTCGCGCACGCCGAAATCATCATCCCCTTCGCCAGCGCCCTTGGCCTGAGCGGCATGGCGGAACAGTTGCCGCGCGCGGCGACTTATAGTTACGATAACAACCCCTGGCGCGGCGACCAGGTCGCGCCGATGGCGGCCAATATCCAGTGGGAGCTGTATCAAAACGCCGCCGGCGGCACGCTGGTGCGCATGCTGTACAACGAGCGCGAAACCGCGTTCAAGCCGGCCTGCGACGGCGCCCGCGTGGCCGGCAGCCGCTACTTCTATGACTACGCCCAGTTGAAACGTTGTTACAGATAACATAAAAATTATCAATTCAGCTATACCAAAAGGCGCCTCCCATAAGATAGCAACAATTAATACAAAACAGCACTCGCGGTAGTGCCCTGTGGAATGATAAACTGGTGTGGTCATTAGACAAACTAGAGAGGTATTCCATGAACCAGATGTCGAGACGCCAGTTCCTTCGGGTAACCGGCGCGACCATCGCGGGTTCGAGCATTGCGCTACTCGGCTTTGCGCCGGCAACGGCCCTGGCCGAAGTCCGGCAGTACAAGCTGTCGCGCAGTACCGAAACCCGCAACACCTGCCCTTACTGCTCCGTCGGTTGCGGCATCCTGATGTACGGCCTGGGCGACGGCGCCAAGAACGCCACCGCCAGCATCATCCACATTGAAGGCGACGCCGACCACCCGGTCAACCGCGGCACGCTGTGCCCGAAAGGCGCTTCGCTGATCGACTTCATCCACTCGCCGAACCGCTTGCTGGCGCCGCAGTACCGCGCCCCCGGGGCGACCGAATGGAGCCCGATGTCGTGGGATGAGGCGCTCAACCGCATCGCCAAACTGATGAAGGCTGACCGCGACGCCAACTTCGTCGAAAAGACCGAAGACGGCAAAACCGTCAACCGCTGGACTACCACCGGCATGCTGTGCGCCTCGGCGGCCAGCAACGAAGTCGGCTATTTAACCCATAAAACGATGCGTGCCACCGGCATGCTCCCATTCGACAACCAAGCACGTGTTTGACACGGTCCAACGGTGGCAGGTCTTGCCTCGACATTTGGACGTGGTGCGATGACGAATCACTGGGTCGACATCAAGAATGCTGATGTCATCCTGGTCATGGGCGGCAACGCAGCAGAAGCACACCCTTGCGGCTTTAAATGGGTCACGGAAGCGAAAGCGCATCGCGGCGCCAAGCTGATCGTGGTCGATCCGCGCTTTACCCGAACCGCTTCGGTGGCGGACCATTACGTCCCTACCCGTACCGGTGCGGACATCGTTTTCCTGGGCGGTATCATCAACTACCTGCTCACCAACGATAAGATCCAACACGAATACGTCCGCAACTACACGGACATGCCGTTCATCGTGCGCGAAGATTTCGCCTTCAACGATGGCCTGTATTCGGGCTGGGACGACGAAAAGAACAAGTACACCGACAAAACCAGCTGGAACTACGAGATGGGCGACGACGGCTATGCCAAGGTCGACCCGACGCTGCAGCACCCGCGCTGCGTGTACCAGCTGATGAAGAAGCACTACGCGCGCTACACGCCAGAGATGGTGGAGAAGGCCTGCGGCGTGCCGCCAGAGAAGTTCCACCTGGTGGCCGAAGCGCTGGCCTCGACCGCCGTGCCGGGCCGTGCCGCCACCATCCTGTACGCCCTGGGCTGGACCCAGCACTCGACCGGCGCGGAAACGCTGCGCACCGGCGCCATGGTGCAGCTGCTGCTGGGTAACATGGGGATCGCCGGCGGCGGCATGAACGCGCTGCGCGGTCACTCCAACATCCAGGGTCTGACCGACCTCGGCCTGCTGACCAATATGCTGCCGGGCTACCTGAGCCTGCCTAGCGAGGCGGAGCAGGACTGGGATGCGTTCGTGGCCAAGCGCGCGCTGAAGCCGCTGCGTCCTAACCAGCTGAGCTACTACAGCAACTCGAAGAAGTTCCTGGTGTCGTTCATGAAGTCGTGGTGGGGCGACCACGCGACCGAAGAGAACAAGTGGGCCTTCGACTACTTGCCCAAGCTGGACAAGCCGTACGACATGATGCAGGCCTTCGAGCTGATGAACCAGGGCAAGATGACCGGTTACATCTGCCAGGGCTTCAACATCCTGGCCTCCGGCCCGGACAAGCAGAAGATCACCGACGGCCTGTCCAAGCTGAAGTGGCTGGTCATCATGGACCCGCTGCAGACCGAAACGTCGGAATTCTGGAAACCGCACGGCGACTTCCACAAGGTCGACCCGGCCGCGATCCAGACCGAGGTGTTCAACCTGCCGACCTCGTGCTTCGCGGAAGAACGCGGCTCGCTGGTGTCGTCGTCGCGCGTGCTGCAGTGGCACTGGCAAGGCGCCGAGCCGCCAGGCCAGGCGCGCAGCGACCTGGAAATCATGTCGGGCATCTTCCTGCGCATGAAGAAGGCGTACCAGACCGAGGGCGGCAAGTTCCCCGATCCGATCGTCAACCTGACCTGGAACTACGCCCAGCCGCACTCGCCGACGCCGGAAGAGCTGGCGATGGAATTCAACGGTAAAGCGCTGAAGGAAATCACCGATCCGAAGGATCCGACCAAGGTCATTCTGAAGAAGAATGAACAGCTGGCCGGCTTCGCGCAGCTCAAGGACGACGGCAGCACCGCCTGCGGTTGCTGGATCTTCGCCGGTTCCTGGACCGCCGCCGGCAACCAGATGGGCCGCCGCGACAACAGCGACCCGACCGGCATCGGCAACACGCTGAACTGGGCGTGGGCCTGGCCGGCCAACCGCCGCGTGCTGTACAACCGCGCCTCGTGCGACCCGCAAGGCAAGCCGTGGGACGCGAGCCGCAAGCTGATCTCGTGGAACGGCGCCACCTGGGGCGGCGCCGACGTGCCGGACTACAAGGTGGACGAACCGCCGGAAAACGGCATGGGCCCGTTCATCATGCTGGCCGAGGGCGTGGCACGCTTCTTCTCGCGTGACGCGATGGCCGAGGGTCCGTTCCCGGAACACTACGAGCCGTTCGAGTCGCCGATCGGGCACAACCCGCTGCACCCGAACAATCCGAAGGCCTTCAACAACCCGGCCGGCCGGATGTTCCCGAACGACCGCAAGAAACTGGGCAAGAAGGACGAGTTCCCGCACGCGGCCACCAGCTACCGCCTGACCGAGCACTTCCACTTCTGGACCAAGCACGCGCGCCTGAACTCCATCATCCAGCCGGAGCAGTTCGTCGAAATCGGCGACGCGCTGGCCAAGGAGGTGGGCGTGGTGCATGGCGACCGGGTCAAGGTGTCGTCCAAGCGCGGCTACATCATCGCCAAGGCGGTGGTGACCAAGCGTCTCAAGCAACTGACCATCGACGGCAAACCGATGCACCACGTCGGCCTGCCGATCAACTTCGGCTTCAAGGGGCTCACCAAACCGGGCTACCTGGTCAACACGCTGACACCGACCGTGGGTGACGGCAATTCGCAGACACCGGAATCGAAATCGTTCCTGGTGAAAGTGGAAAAAGCCTGACGCCGGAGGAGATAAGAAATGTCATTACAATCGCTTGATATCAAACGCATGTCCGCCACCACGGTGACGCCGCCGCAGGCGCGCACCCCGGTGACCGGCACTGTGGCCAAACTGATCGACGTCTCCAAGTGCATCGGCTGCAAGGCTTGCCAGACCGCCTGCATGGAGTGGAACGATCTGCGCGACGAGGTGGGTGAAACCACCGGCGTCTACGACAACCCATTGGACCTGACGCCGCAATCGTGGACCGTCATGCGCTTCTCGGAATACGAGAACACCAAGGGCGACCTCGAATGGCTGATCCGCAAGGACGGCTGCATGCACTGCGAAGATCCGGGCTGCCTCAAGGCCTGCCCTTCGCCGGGCGCGATCGTGCAGTACACCAACGGCATTGTGGACTTCCACCAGGAAAACTGCATTGGCTGCGGCTACTGCGTGGCCGGCTGCCCGTTCGACGTGCCGCGCATCTCCAAGCAGGACAGCCGCGCCTACAAGTGCACGCTGTGCTCGGACCGCGTGGCCGTCGGCCAGGAACCGGCTTGCGTCAAGACCTGCCCGACCGGCGCCATCACCTTTGGCACCAAGGAGGACATGAAGACGCACGCCGAGGAACGCATCGAGGACCTGAAGTCGCGCGGTTTCCAGAACGCCGGCCTGTACGACCCGGCCGGCGTCGGCGGCACGCACGTGATGTACGTGCTGCACCACGCCGATCAGCCGTCGCTGTACCACGGCCTGAAGCAGGATCCGAGCATCAGCGCCACCGTCGGCCTGTGGAAGGGCCTGACCAAGCCGCTGGCGCTGGCGGGCATCGCCCTGACCGCGCTGGCCGGCTGGTTCCACTACTCGCGCGTGGGTCCGAACGAAGTGTCGAAGGATGAAGAAGCCGAAGCCCTGGCCGAGGCCCAACGCATCAAGGAGGAAGCAAAATGAGCAACTCCAACCGCGACAAGGACGGCAACCCGCTGATCCAGCGCTACACCAAAAATGAGCGCAGCAACCACTGGATCACGGCCATCTGCTTCATTCTGCTGGCTGTCTCCGGCCTCGCCATGTTCCATCCGGCGACGTCGTGGATGGCGGTGTTCCTTGGCGGCGGCCAGTGGACGCGCATCCTGCACCCGTTCATCGGGCTGGTGATGTTCGTCTCGTTCGCCGTGCTGGTGCTGCGGTTCTGGCACCACAACCACATCGACGCCGCCGACAAGCAGTGGATGCAACAGATGGACGATGTGCTCAACAACCGCGAAGACAAGCTTCCGAAGATCGGCATGTACAACGCCGGCCAGAAGATCCTGTTCTTCGTGCTGATTGCCTGCATGATCGGTCTGCTGTTGTCGGGCATCGTGATCTGGCGCGCGTACTTCGCGTTCTACTTCCCGATTCCGGTGATCCGCGCGGCGGCGCTGCTGCACGCGTTCTGCGCCACGGTGCTGATCATGTCGATCATCGTGCACATCTACGCGGCGCTGTGGGTCAAGGGCTCGATCGGCGCCATGGTGCGCGGCACCGTCACCTATGGCTGGGCGCGCAAGCACCATCCGCGCTGGTTTGAAGAAGTGATCCGCAAGTCCCGTCACTGAAACTAGTATCACGGCGCGTCCAAAAGGCGCGCCGTTTCCCCTCTCTAAAGTTCAGTCGTTTTCCCTCCCTGATTTCCCACTATACTTTCGGTACATAGTCGCCGCCGACGCGCCGGCGTAGCCTCCGCACATCATCATCACGCGATAGAGGCCACCCATGCACATGTCCAGGCGCCAATTCCTGCGGGTCACCGGCGCGACCGTCGCCGCGTCGAGCATCGCCGCACTCGGCTTCATGCCGGCCACCGCGCTGGCGGAAGTCCGCCAGTACAAGTTGAGCCGCACCACCGAAACCCGCAACACCTGCCCTTACTGCTCGGTGGGCTGCGGCCTGCTGATGTACGGCCTGGGCGACCACGCCAAGAATGCCGTCGCCAGCATCATCCACATCGAGGGCGACCCGGACCACCCGGTCAACCGCGGCACGCTGTGCCCGAAAGGCGCCTCGCTGATCGATTTCATCCACTCGCCGCACCGCCTGAAGGAGCCGGCATACCGCGCGCCCGGCAGCGGCGAATGGAAGACCATCTCGTGGGACGACGCCATGACCCGCATCGCCAAGCTGATGAAGGCCGACCGCGATGCCAACTTCGTCCACAAGACCGCCGACGGCAAGATCGTCAACCGCTGGCTGACCACCGGCATGCTGGCCGCCTCCGCCGCCAGCAACGAGGCCGGCTACCTCACCCACAAGGTGGTGCGCAGCATGGGCATGCTGGCCTTCGACAACCAGGCGCGCGTGTGCCACGGCCCGACCGTGGCGGCGCTGCAGCCGACCTTTGGCCGCGGCGCCATGACCAACCACTGGGTCGACATCCGCAACGCCGACGTGATCCTGTCCATGGGCGGCAACTCGGCCGAGGCCCACCCGTGCGGCTTCAAATGGGTGGTCGAGGCCAAGGCCCACAACAAGGCCAAGCTGATCGTGGTCGACCCGCGCTTCACCCGCACCGCCTCGGTGGCCGACCACTACGTGCAGAATCGCACCGGCACCGACATCGTCTTCATGGGCGCGCTGATCAACCACCTGCTGACCACCGACCAGATCAACCACGACTACGTCAAGGCCAACACCGACCTGGCGTTCATCGTGCGCGAGGACTTCAGCTTCGAGGACGGCCTGTATTCCGGCTACGACAAGGACCAAGGCCGTTACACCAGCAAGGTTAGCTGGGACTACGAGATGGGCGCCGACGGCTACGCCAAAATCGACCCGACCCTGCAGCACCCACGCTCGGTGTACCAGCTGATGAAGAAGCACTACGCGCGCTACACGGTGGACCTGGTGGAGCGCGTGTGCGGCGTGCCGCGCGATAAATTCCTGCTGGTGGCCGACACCATGGCCTCCACCGCCAAGCCGGGCCGCGCCGGCACCATTCTGTTCGCGCTGGGCTGGACGCACCACTCGAACGGCGCGCAGACGATACGCAGTGCCTGCATGGTGCAACTGCTGCTGGGGAACATCGGCATCTCGGGCGGCGGCATGAACGCGCTGCGCGGCCACTCCAACATCCAGGGCCTGACCGACCTGGGCCTGCTGTCGACCATGCTGCCGGGCTACCTGACGCTGCCGGCCGAGGACGAGCAGGACTACGCCAGGTACATGGCGCTGCGCACGCTCAAGCCGCTGCGCCCGAATCAGCTAAGCTACTGGAGCAACTACCCGAAATTCCACGTCAGCTTCATGAAAAGCTGGTGGGGCGACGCCGCCACCAAGGACAACAACTGGGCCTACGAGTACCTGCCGAAACCGGACAAGATGTACGACATGGTGCAGGCGATTGAGCTGATGCACAACGGCCAGATGAACGGCTATCTGGCCCAGGGCTTCAACGTGCTGGGTTCCGCGCCGGACAAGAACAAGACCAGCGCGGCGCTGTCCAAGCTGAAGTTCCTGGTGGTGATGGACCCGCTGAGCGTGGAGACGGCCGAGTTCTGGAAGAACCACGGCGACTTCAACGACGTCGATCCGGGCAGCATCCAGACCGAGGTGTTCCGCCTGCCGACCACCTGCTTCGCCGAGGAAAACGGCTCGCTGGTATCGTCCTCGCGCGTGCTGCAATGGCACTGGCAAGGCGTGGAGGCGCCGTACCAGAGCCGCAGCGACATCGACATCATGGCCGAGCTGCACCTGCGCATGAAGGCCTTGTACCAGGCCGAAGGCGGCGCCTACGCCGACCCGATCGTCAACCTGGCGTGGAAGTACGCCGATCCGGCCTCGCCGACGCCGGAGGAGCTGGCGCGCGAATACAACGGCAGTGTGCTGGAAACCGTCGCCGATCCGAAAGACCCGTCCAGGGCGCTGCTGAAAAAAGGCGAACAACTGTCCAGCTTTGCGCAACTGCGCGACGACGGCAGCACCGCCAGCGGCTGCTGGATCTTCTGCGGGGCCTGGACCCAGGCCGGCAACCAGATGGCGCGCCGCGACAACAGCGATCCTACCGGCAGCGGCAATACGCTGAACTGGGCGTGGGCCTGGCCGGCCAACCGCCGCATCCTGTACAACCGCGCCTCGTGCGACCTGCACGGCAAGCCGCTCGACCCGAAACGCCCGGTGATCAGCTGGAACGGCAGCAGCTGGACCGGCATGGACACGCCGGACTTCAAGCTGGACGAACCGCCGGAGAACGGCATGGGCGCCTTCATCATGATGGCCGAGGGCGTGGCGCGTTTCTTCGCCCGCGACGCCTACGTCGAAGGCCCCTTCCCCGAGCACTACGAGCCGTTCGAGACGCCGGTCGGCTACAACCCGCTGCATCCGAAAAATCCGCTGGCGACCAGCAACCCGGGCGCGCGCGTGTTCCCCAACGACCGCGCGCGGCTCGGCAAGGCCAGCGAATTCCCGCACGTGGCCACCAGCTACCGCCTGACCGAGCACTTTGGCTTCTGGACCAAGCACGCGCGCCTCAACGCCATCGTCCAGCCGGAGCAGTTTGTGGAGATCGGCGAGGCGCTGGCCAGGGAGGTGGGCGTGGCGCACGGCGACCGGGTGCGGGTGTCGTCCAAGCGCGGCCACATCGTCGCCAAGGCGGTGGTCACCAAACGGATCAAGGTGCTGACGATTGAAGGCAAGCCGGTGCACACGGTCGGCCTGCCGACATCGTGGGGCTTCACCGGCCAGACCCGGCCGGGCTACCTGATTAACACGCTGGCGCCGGTGACCGCCGACGCCAATTCGCAAACCCCGGAATACAAATCGTTCCTGGTAAAAGTGGAGAAGGCCTGATCATGTCCATGCAATCACTCGATATCAAGCGCCTGTCCGCCACCACGGTGACGCCGACGCAGGCGCGCACGCCGGTCACCGGCACGGTGGCCAAACTGATCGACGTCTCCAAGTGCATCGGCTGCAAGGCTTGCCAGACCGCCTGCATGGAGTGGAACGACCTGCGCGACGAGGTGGGCGAAACCACCGGCGTCTACGACAATCCGCTCGACCTGACGCCGCAGTCGTGGACCGTGATGCGCTTTACCGAATACGAGAATCCCAAGGGCGACCTCGAATGGCTGATCCGCAAGGACGGCTGCATGCACTGCGAGGACCCGGGCTGCCTGAAAGCCTGCCCGTCTCCCGGCGCCATCGTCCAGTACACCAACGGCATCGTCGACTTCCACCAGGAGAACTGCATCGGCTGCGGCTATTGCGTCGCCGGTTGCCCGTTCGACGTGCCGCGCATCTCCAAGCAGGACAGCCGCGCGTACAAGTGCACGCTGTGCTCGGACCGCGTGGCGGTGGGCCAGGAACCGGCCTGCGTGAAAACCTGTCCGACCGGCGCCATCAACTTCGGCACCAAGGAAGACATGAAGGCGCACGCCGAGGACCGCATCGAAGACCTGAAATCGCGCGGCTTCGAACACGCCGGCCTGTACGACCCGGCCGGCGTCGGCGGCACCCACGTGATGTACGTGCTGCACCACGCCGACCAGCCGTCGCTGTACCACGGCCTGAAGCAGGACCCGAGCATCAGCGCCACCGTCGGCCTGTGGAAGGGGCTGACCAAGCCGCTGGCCCTGGCCGGCATCGCCCTGACCGCGCTGGCGGGCTTCTTCCACTACTCGCGCATAGGACCGAACGAAGTATCGAAGGACGACGAAGCCGAAGCACTGGCCGAGGCACAACGCATCCGGGAGGAGTCGAAATGAGTGCACACCATCGTGATAAAGACGGCAACCCGCTGATCCAGCGCTACACGCCGAATGAGCGCAGCAACCACTGGATCACGGCCATCTGCTTCATCCTGCTGGCGGTATCCGGCCTCGCCATGTTCCATCCGGCGATGTCGTGGCTGTACATGTTCCTCGGCGGCGGCCAGTGGACGCGGATTCTGCATCCCTTCCTGGGCGTGACCATGTTCGTGTCCTTTTGCGTGCTGGTGCTGCGTTTTTGGCATCATAACCATATCGACAACGCCGACAGGCAGTGGCTGCGCCAGATCGGCGATGTGCTCAACAACCGCGAAGACAGGCTGCCGAAGATCGGCATGTACAACGCCGGCCAGAAGCTGCTGTTCTACGCGCTGATCGCCTTCATGTGCGGGCTGCTGTTGTCCGGCATCGTGATCTGGCGCGCCTACTTCGCGTTCTACTTCCCGATTCCTGTGATCCGGGCGGCCGCGCTGTTGCACGCGGTGTGCGCTTTTGGCATCATTTGTTCGATCATCGTCCACATTTACGCGGCCCTGTGGGTCAAGGGCTCGATCGGCGCCATGGTGCGCGGCACGGTCACCTTCGGGTGGGCGCGCAAGCACCATCCGCGCTGGTTTGAGGAAGTGGTCCGCAAAACCCGCGACTAAGCTGCGGGGCCGCCGATTTGCGATTAAAATGTCGCTTGAGCCGGCAGCCCTCCGCCACCGGCAAAGGAGATATTTTTGGTACAACGTTTGCTTGAACCGGGCGAAATCGAGTCGCTCGACCACACCGCCATTCCGCGCCTGCTGCTCCCCGAAGCACGCAGCCTGTTCGCTGCGCGCGCCGCGCGCCTGCGCCAGTTGGCGGATAATCAAATCAAGGGTATCCCGGTCGGCGATACCATGCAGGGCTATCTGCTGATGATGGCGGCGCTGGTGGACGCCCAGGCGGCCGTGATCCGCACGCTGCCGGCCGACACCTTCGCCCTGCCGGATGCCGCCAGCATCGACCTGGCGATCGACCACCACATGCCGCCGCTGCCGGTCAGCGGCCAGCGCCCGGCCACCTGGCGCCGCGTGTTCGACGCCATCCTCGATCATCTGGATGGGCTGGCGGCCAGCCAGCCGCAGCTTGCCACCGTGCTGGCCGAACTGCGCGCGCTGGACAGCGCCCAGCTGGAAGGCTGCGCCGACGCCGTGCTGGCCGAGCTGACCGAGGGCGTGCATCCGCTGCACGCGCCGTTCGTGGCCGCGGCCCTGCAAGCCATGTGGACCATGCGCGCCAGCCAGCTGGACGCCAAGCGCGTGCAGCCGCTGGTGACCAACACCCTGTGCCCGGTGTGCGGCGCCCATCCGGTGGCCAGCGTGATCCGCATCGGCGGCCAGTCGCAAGGCTACCGCTACCTGCAATGCGCTTGCTGCTCCAGCGAATGGCACATGGTGCGCGTGAAGTGCACCACCTGCGAGAGCACCGCCAAGATCTCGTACCAGAGCATCGAGGCGGAAGGCGCGCAGGAAGCGGCCGATCCGCAGGAGCCGGTCAACAAGGCCAACGACCCAAGCCGGGTCGCGCGCGCCGAGACCTGTGACGAGTGCCACACCTACCGCAAGATCTTCAACCAGGAGCACGACTACCACGTCGAGCCGCTGGCGGACGATCTGGCCAGCCTGGCGCTGGACCTGCTGGTCGGCGAAGCCGGTTATTCGCGCGCCAGCGGCAATCCCCTGCTGTGGTTTAACGCCGAATGAGCGAGCACTCCGCCCGCGACGGGAGCAAGGCCGACACCACGCTGCGTGGCGCCGTGGCGGCCAGCGGCGCGCCCGCCGGCGCCATCCGCCTGCCGGCCGTCCACCTGGTCCTGTCCGACGCCGGCTGCGAGCCGCTGATCGCCGCCTATGGCCGCGTGCAGACGCTGGAAGCGGCGCGCGCGCTGCTGGCCGAACTGCGCGCCATGCTGCTGGCCGCGCGCGAAGGCGGCGACACGGCGGTGGCGGTGGCGACGGCGGGCGCGCCGGACACCAGCATCCCGTCGCTGCTAGCGATGCTGGCGGCGCGGCTGGAGGAACAAAACACCTCGCCGCTGCGGCCCGTGTTCAACCTGACCGGCACCGTGCTGCACACCAACCTGGGCCGCGCCCTGCTGCCCGACGCCGCCGTGCAGGCGGTGGTGGACGCGATGCGCTGGCCGATGAACCTGGAATGGGACATCGACACCGGCAAGCGCGGTGACCGCGACAACCTGATCGAAGAACTGCTGCTGGAACTGACCGGCGCCGAAGCGGCCACCATCGTCAACAACAACGCCGCCGCCGTGCTGCTGATGCTGAACACCGTGGCCCTGGGCAAAGAGGTCATCGTCTCGCGCGGCGAGCTGGTGGAAATCGGCGGCGCCTTCCGCATTCCGGACGTGATGACGCGCGCCGGCGCCGTGCTGCGCGAAGTGGGCGCCACCAACCGCACCCACCTGAAGGACTACGACGAAGCGGCCGGCCCGAACACCGCGCTGATGATGAAGGTCCACACCAGCAATTACGCCATCACCGGCTTCACCAAGAGCATCGAGCTGGAGGAACTGGCGCCGCTGTCGAAGAAGCACAATATTCCGCTGGCGGTGGACCTGGGCAGCGGCACGCTGGTGGATCTTGAACAGTATGGCCTGCCGCACGAAACCACGGTGCGCGAAACCATCGAGGGCGGCGCCGACCTGGTGACCTTCAGCGGCGACAAGCTGCTGGGCGGCCCGCAGTGCGGCATCATCGTTGGCCGCAAGGACCTGATCGCGCAAATCAAAAAGAATCCGCTGAAGCGCGCGCTGCGCGTCGGCAAACTGACGCTGGCCGCGCTGGAGCCGGTACTGGCGCTGTACCGCGCCCCGGACCTGCTGCCGGAACGCCTGACCACCCTCAAGCTGCTGACCCGCCCCGCCGCCGACATGCGCGCGCAGGCGCAGGCCATCCTGCCGCAGTTGCAGGCCGCGCTGGGCGCCGGCTACGAGGTGACCGACGAGGCGATGTTCAGCCAGATCGGCAGCGGCGCCTTGCCGGTGGACCAGTTGCCAAGTCACGGCCTGGTGATCCGCCCGGCCGCCACGGGCCGCGTCAGCAACGCGCTGGGCGTGCTGGAACAGCGGCTGCGCGCCCTGCCGCTGCCGGTGATCGGCCGCGTGGCGCAGGACGCGCTGTGGCTCGATCTGCGCTGCCTGCAGGACTATCAGCAGCAGCGTTTCATCGAACAACTGGGGCTGCTGGCAGCATGATCGTCGGCACCGCAGGACACATCGACCACGGCAAGACCACGCTGACGCGCGCCCTCACCGGCGTCGACACCGATCGCCTCAAGGAAGAAAAAGCGCGCGGCATCTCGATTGAGCTGGGCTACGCCTACGCGCCGCTGGAAGGCGGCGACATCCTCGGCGTGATCGACGTGCCGGGCCACGAGAAATTCATCCGCACCATGGCGGCCGGCGTGACCGGCATCGACGCCGCGCTGCTGGTGATCGCGGCCGACGACGGCATCATGCCGCAAACGCTGGAGCACCTCGCCATCCTGCGCCTGCTGGGCGTGAAGCGCGGCGCGGTGGCCATGACCAAGATCGACCGCGCCGACCCCGACCGGCTGGAGCAACTGGAAAGCGAGATCAACGCCCTGCTCGCGCCCACCGATTTCGCCGGCGCGCGGATTTTCCGCACCAACGCCACCGTCGAAGGCGACGCCGGCGTGCGCGCGCTGCTGCACCACCTGGCGCAGATCGCCGCCACGCTGCCGGCCAACGACGAGCGGCGCCTGTTCCGCCTGGGCGTGGACCGCGTGTTCACGCTGTCCGGCCAGGGCACCATCGTCACCGGCACCGCGCTGGCGGGCTCGGTGCGCGTGGGCGACACCTTGCAACTGGCGCCCGGCGGACAGGAGGCGCGCGTGCGCAGCATTCACGCGCAGAACCGCGCGTCCGACCTCGGCCGCGCGGGGCAGCGCCTGGCCCTGAACCTGAGCGGCGTCGGCAAGGACGACATCGCGCGCGGGACCTGGATCGTGGCGCCGCAACTGGCCGCCTGCTCCGAGCGCGTGGACGTGCACCTGACGCTGACGCCGGACTGCGGCCTGACGCTCAAGCCATGGTCGCCGGTGCACGTGCACCTGGGCGCCGCGCACCACACCGCCAACGTGGTGCTGCTGGATGACGAGGTGCTGGCGCCCGGCCGCAGCGGCCGCGTGCAGCTGGTGCTGGACGCGCCGGTGCACGCCGTGCCGGGCGACCGCTTCGTGATCCGCAACGCCCAAGCCACCGCCACCATCGGCGGCGGCATGGTGCTCGATCCATTCGGGCCGGCGCGCAAGCGGCGCAGCCCGGCGCGGCTGGCGTGGCTGGACGCGCTGGCCGATTACATCGCCAATGGCGACATCGGCGCGCTGCTGGCGCGCGGTCCGCTGGGCCTGCGCGTGTCGACGCTGGTGCGCCTGTCGCAACTGCCGGCGGACCGGATCAGCGCGCCGCCGGGCACCGAGGAGGTCGGCCTGCAAGGCGGCGACAAGCTGCTGATCGCGGCGGCCGAGGTGCGGGCGCTGCAAGCGCGCATCCTGGCCGCGCTGGCCGAATTCCACGCGCGCGCGCCGGACGATGCCGGGCCGGAGCTGTGGCGCCTGAAGCGCATCGTGTCGCCGGACATGGAAGACCGCTTGTGGAGCCGGCTGGTGGACACGCTGCTGGCCAGCGGCGCGATCCGCCAGCGCGGCCGCAGCCTGCACCTGCCCGAGCACAGCGTGGAGCTGAGCGCGGCGGAACAGGCGGCGGTGGCGCCGCTGCTGGCGTCGCTGCTGGCCGGCGGCTTCGATCCGCCCTGGGTCCGCGAGCTGATGCGCGAGCACCATATGCCGGAGGCCGAGGTGCGGCGCCTGCTGCTCAAGCTGTCCAAGACCGGGGAACTGAGCCAGGTGGTGAAGGACCTGTTCTATCATCCTCAGCGGCTGGACGAACTGGCGCGGCTGGTGGCCACGCTGCCCGAGGTGCAGGCGGCGTCGTTCCGCGACGCCACCGGCCTGGGACGCAAGCGCGCGATTCAGATCTTGGAGTTCTTTGACCGGGTCGGCTATACTCGCCGGGTTGGCAACATCCACCTGATACGACCGAACACCGTGTGGTCGTATCACAGTTAAAGCACCACGGAAGGCATACTCATCCGGTGATGGGGCCGGGCTTCAAACCCGGTGGGGGGCGTCAGCCGCTCCCTCGTAAGTTCGACTCCTACTGCCTTCCGCCATCGATCACTCCCACCACCATGGCCAACGCCGCCTCGAAGTCGGCCGGCGTTTCGGCCAGCAACGCCCACAGACGGTTGTGCTCGGCGCCGGGCACCACGTACAACTGGCGCGAGCGGGCGCGCGTGGCCGCGCCGTACAGCCGTTCGGAGATCTCCAGCGGGATGGTGGCGTCGTGCTCGGCGTGCAGGACCAGCAGCCGGCCCTCGAAGCGCGACAGGATGTCCCAGGCGTCGCTGTCCGCCCAGCTGCGCTCGCGGCGGATCACGGCCGAGAAATCCGGCCCGAACGGCACCTCGTAGGCAGGCGGCGTGTACACGCCCGGCACGATCAGCACCAGCCCGTCGATATGGTGCTGTTCGGTCAGGCGGATGGCGTTGTAGGCGCCCATGCTGCTGCCAAACACCACCAGCGGCTGCGTCAGGGCGGATGCCGCCAGCACCGCCTGCGCCTGCCGCGTGCGGCTGGCCACCGACGACAGCGCGAACGTGCCGCCCGTCTCGCCATGGCCGATGGCGTCAAAGCACACGCTGCCCAGGCCGCGCCGCTGCAGCGCGCTGCGCAGCAGGCGATGGCTGTGCCGGGTGCTGTTGCCGGCGCCGTGCAGGTAGAGGATGCGGTTGCTGTCGCTGCCGACATAGTGGTCGGCCTTCAGCACATGGCCGTCGAACGGCACGTCGAAATCAAGAATGGTCGTCATGGCAACAGCCTACTCAAGCCACTCTACTTTGTAAATAAAAGTAATAAACGATCTGTTGCCGCACGGAATTTTTTAATTCAGTGATAGAATGATTTAAGGAAACATTGATTTCCATTTTAATAAAACACCTCCAACAAGATACGCCACTTCTCCACCACCGGAGGCACCATGAAATTATCTGAAATGAAAGTCGGCCATCGCCTGGCCATCGGCTTTGGCGCGACGCTGATATTGCTGCTCGCCATCGCCATCGCCAGCTGGATGAGCATCCGCCAAACCTCGCGCGACACCGACGCCCTGCTGGACCAGCACCTGAAAACCGAGCGCCTGGTCAGCGCGTGGAAATCCATCGTCGAAACCAATGTGCAACGCGCGCTGGCGGCCGCCAAGACCGGCGACGCCAGCACCCAGAAGCTGTTTGAAGACGGCATCGCCTCGACCTCCGTCATCGCCGAAGGCTACCAGCGCCAGATCGTCGCCTCGCTGGTCGATCCGCAGGCCAAAACGCTGTTCGACACCGCGCAGGACAAACGCAAGGCGTATCAGGCCGCGCGCAAGCAGGCCTTCGCCGCCAAGGCCGCCGGGGATATCGAGCAGACCAGCCAGATCATCGAAAAAGACTTCATTCCGGCTGGCGACGCTTACGTGGCCAGCATGGGCGCGCTGGTTGACCGCCAGAAGGCCGTCATTGACGAGATCGGCAAAACCATCCACGACCGCAGCGCCGGTTCGGCCTGGATGATCGCGGTGCTGAGCGCCGCCTCGATTGGCGCCGCGCTGCTGCTGGGCTGGCTGATCAGCCGCTCGCTGCTGTTGCAGCTGGGCGGCGAACCGGGCTACGCGGCCGGCATCACCGACCGCATCGCCGGCGGCGACCTGACCGTGCGCGTGGACTTGGCCGACGGCGACCGCTCCAGCCTGCTGTACAGCATCGCCACCATGCGCGAGCGGCTGGCCGCCATCGTCAGCGAAGTGCGCGGCAGCACCGACTCGGTGGCCACCGCCGCCGATGAAATCGCCAGCGGCAACCAGGACCTGTCTTCGCGCACCGAGCAGCAGGCCGGCTCGCTGGAAGAAACCGCGTCGTCGATGGAAGAGCTGACCGCCACCGTCAAGCAGAACACCGAGTTCGCCCGCCAGGCCAATCAGCTGGCGCACAGCGCGGCCGGCGTGGCCGCGCGCGGCGGCGAGGTGGTCGGCGGCGTGGTCACCACCATGGAGGCGATCAGCGCCTCGTCGCGCCAGATTGTCGACATCATCGGCGTGATCGATGGCATTGCCTTCCAGACCAACATCCTGGCGCTCAACGCCGCAGTGGAAGCGGCCCGCGCCGGCGAACAGGGGCGCGGCTTCGCCGTGGTGGCGCAGGAAGTGCGCACGCTGGCGCAGCGCTCGGCCAGCGCCGCCAAGGACATCAAGCAGCTGATCGGCGCATCGGTCGAGCGCATCGCCAACGGCGGCATGCTGGTGGACGAGGCCGGCAAGACGATGGAAGAGATCGTGCGCAGCATCCGCAACGTCAGCGAGATCATGGAGCAGATCACCATGGCCAGCGGCGAGCAGGAGGCCGGCATCGAGCAGATCAACCGCGCCATCATGGAAATGGACGGCGTGACGCAGCAGAACGCCGCGCTGGTGGAAGAAGCCGCCGCCGCCGCCGAGGCGCTGCAGGGCCAGTCGGCGCATTTGGCCGAGCTGGTCAGCGTGTTCCAGGTCGAAGGTGGCCCGCGCGCGGCCGGCGCATCGCCGCTGGCGGCACGTTCGCGCCAGGCGACGGGTCGCGCGCCGGCGCTGGCATGGCGCTCGTCGGCCGGCTGACCGACCACGGCACCGGAGGGCGGCATGCGGCCGCCTGTTCCCCGCCGGCGGACGGTACAATGACGCCGTCTATGATCAGGGGAAAATAACAATGTACAAGACCGCTTTGCACGCCGCCGCCACCGGCCTGGCGTTCGCCGCCATCAGCGCCTCGGCGCAGACCGCCGACAAACTCTACCAGGCCAACTGCGCCGTCTGCCACGGCGCCAGGATGGAAGGCGCCATCGGCCCGACCTTGGGCGAGCACGCCTGGATCCACGGCGCGCCGACCAAGGCCAATCTCATCAAGATCATCAGCAAGGGCGTGCCGGAGAAGAATATGCCGGCCTGGTCGCCGGCGCTGAGCGCCGCGCAGATCGCCTCGCTGGCCGACTACATCGCCGCCAACGCCAACAAGAAACTGGCGGCGCCGGCCGCCGCCGCCCCGGCCGCCAAGCCGGCCGCCAGCGATTTGCTGAGCGGCTTCAAGCTGCCGAAAGGCTTCCGCATCAGCGTCTACGCCGACGGCGCCGCCACCGCGCGCAGCATGGTCGTGTCCGACAGCGGCATCGTCTACGTCGGCTCGCGCAAGGCCGGCAAGGTGTACGCGCTGGTGCCGCGCGCCGACCAGCAAGGCGCCGACGTGGTCACCGTGGCCGAGGGACTGGAAAATCCGATCGGCGTGACGCTGCTGAACGGCGCGCTGTACGTCGGCGAAATCAGCCGCGTGATCCGCTTCGACAACATCGACCAGCGCTACGCGCAAAAGCCCGCCTACACCGTGATCAACACCGGCCTGCCGAACGACAAATGGCACGGCGAAAAAGTGCTGCGCGCCGGGCCGGACGGCAAGCTCTACATCCCGGTCGGCGCGCCGTGCAATATCTGCGACACCGACGACACCCGCAGCGCCAAGATCTACCGCATGAACCCGGACGGCAGCCAGGTGGAGGAAGTGGCGCGCGGCGTGCGCAACACGGTCGGCTTCGACTTCCATCCGTCGACCAAACAGCTGTGGTTCACCGACAATGGCCGCGACGAGCTGGGCGACAACACGCCATCCTGCGAGCTGAACGTGGTGACCAAGCCCAAGCAGCACTTCGGCTTCCCCTACTGCCACGGCGGCGTGGTGCCCGATCCGCAGTTCGGCAAGGGCCGGACCTGCGACGAGTTCGAGCCGCCGGTCGCCAAGCTGGGACCGCACGTGGCGCCGCTGGGCATGACCTTCTACACCGGCAAGCAGTTCCCCGAGGCGTATCGCAACAACATCTTCGTGGCCGAGCATGGCTCGTGGAACCGCTCGACCAAGATCGGCTACACCGTGCATCTGATCACGCTGTACGGCAACAAGCTGGTCAGCGACACCGCCTTCATCGACGGCTTCCTGCGCGGCGACGCGGTGGTCGGCCGTCCGGTGGACGTGGCCACGCTGGCCGACGGCTCGCTGCTGGTGTCCGACGACTACGGCGGCCGCGTCTACCGCGTGACCTACGACGGCAAGTAATCCAGCGCCAGCACCTGCTCAAGGGGGCTCCTCCTGTCCAGCGTCCCTATTGGACCGACAAGGGAGAAATAAGTTCGCACTCTATCGTTCAGGATTGCGGATCGAAATAAAAAACCCGCAGCTCCTGGCTGCAGCGGCAAGCCTTGGCAAGGCGCGCAGCCCAGGCGACGGCCTCCTCGCGCGACGGCAGTTCCAATACCGCGAATCCGCCATCCAGCGACGGCGCCCAGGAATAGCCGCCCTCGGCCGCCACGCCATCCGCAGACACCAGCACCGGCGCCACGCTCTCATCGATGCCGCCAGCAAAGACGTAGACGCCCGCCACCTTCGCCTCTTCGATCACCGCGTGCGAATCACGCACCACCGCTTCCCATTCGCCATCCGGCACCACCATTGCCGCACTCGGGAAAGAAATCAGATATTTCGCCATCGTCACCTCCGCGCAAATTAGCTCATGGAACTCATTTCGAAAGGACAGTGTGGCTCAAGCGCACGATGTGCGTCGCTCCATAACGGCGATAAGCTGGTACAAGCGTCTCTTGTTGTATTGCTGAAGCAAGCACGGATAGAGATTGCCGACAACATTAAAAAACACAAAGCCGAGGCCCGTCTTGGGCCCCGAGGAACTCCATACGTAGCCGGTCAGCAGCAGCATCACCGCAAACCCCACCCAGTGCGACACTTCCGCAGTCGCAATGTGCTGTCGCACATCCTTGAGCAAGTGCAGGTCGCGGTTCTTCGGCGGTTTGATGTTGGCGTTAAGCATCCGCAGCGGCGTCGCCAGCAGGATTTTCCGAAACCACGCGACCCCAAGCATTTCATACGTTCTTGCATCGGAAAACAAGTAGCGTGAACTGATCCATCCATAAATCGGCATTCGGCGCAACACAAGATCCGCGAAGAGTCCAATGATGAACGACAGGAACATCACGGCAATAGGGTTATTCAGAACTTGCATTCTTGCTCCTGAAAGATTCTTAAAATGTATGGGAACGAACTCCTCCAATGTGCTTCCGTATTATCACCTGAGCAGGCATTCACTGGGTCATTGCATGGCCGCCGAGATCAACCACGATCAACGAATAGTCCTGTCAAGCCGCCAAGACAATGGCATTTCAGTAGTGGTGGATCTACATCAAAGGGCGAAAAAAAACCGCCGGGGCTTGCGCACCCGGCGGTTCTTGCTGAGGCTAGCTCAGATTACTGCGCGTTGGCGGCAGCGGCGGCAGCTTCTTCCGCAGCGGCTTTCATCGACAGCTTCAGGCGGCCGCGGTCGTCGGTTTCCAGGACCTTGACGCGCACTTGCTGGCCTTCTTTCAGATAGTCGGCCACGGCGTTCACACGCTCATTGGCGATCTGCGAGATGTGCAGCAGGCCGTCCTTGCCTGGCATGACTTGTACGATCGCGCCGAAGTCCAGCAGCTTCAACACCACGCCGTCGTAGGACTTGCCCACTTCGACCGAGGCGGTCAGCTCTTCGATGCGGCGCTTGGCTTCCTGGCCGGCGGCGGCGTCCACCGAGGCGATGGTGACCACGCCTTCGTCGCTGATGTCGATCTGGGTGCCGGTTTCTTCGGTCAGCGCGCGGATCACGGCGCCGCCCTTGCCGATCACGTCACGGATCTTCTCAGGGTTGATCTTGATGGTGATCAGGCGCGGGGCGAAGTCCGACAGCTCGGTCTTCACGCTCGGCACGGCCTTTTGCATTTCGCCCAGGATGTGTTCGCGGCCTTCCTTGGCTTGCGCCAGCGCCACTTGCATGATTTCCTTGGTGATGCCCTGGATCTTGATGTCCATCTGCAGCGCGGTGATACCGTTGCGGGTGCCGGCTACTTTGAAGTCCATGTCGCCCAGGTGGTCTTCGTCACCCAGGATGTCGGACAGCACGGCGAACTTGCCGCCTTCCTTGATCAGGCCCATGGCGATACCGGCCACGTGCTCTTTCATCGGCACGCCGGCGTCCATCAGCGCCAGGCAGCCGCCGCAGACCGAGGCCATCGACGAGGAGCCGTTCGATTCGGTGATTTCCGACACCAGGCGCACCGAGTAGCTGAACTCTTCCGGCGATGGCAGCGCGGCAACCAGCGCGCGTTTGGCCAGACGGCCGTGACCGATCTCGCGGCGCTTCGGCGTGCCGACGCGGCCGGTTTCACCGGTGGCGAACGGTGGCATGTTGTAGTGCAGCATGAAGTCGTCGGTGTACTCGCCCATCAGCGCGTCGATCTTCTGCGAGTCGCGGGCGGTGCCCAGCGTGGCAACCACCAGCGCCTGGGTTTCACCGCGGGTGAACAGCGCCGAGCCGTGGGTGCGTGGCAGTACCGAGGTGCGGATCGAGATCGGACGCACGGTGCGGGTGTCGCGGCCGTCGATGCGTGGCTCGCCGTCCAGGATCTGCGAACGGACGATCTTCGATTCCATGTCGAACAGGATGTTGCCGACTTCTACCGAGTCAGGCGCGGCGGTGCCGGCGGCGGCAGCTTCCGCGGCCAGGTCGGCCTGGATTTCAGCCGAGGCGGCGCGCAGCTTGTCGGTGCGGGCTTGCTTGTCGCGGGTCTGGTAGGCGTCGCGCAGTTTGGCTTCGCCGAAGTGGGCCACGCGGGCGATCAGCGCTTCGTTCTTGGCGGGCGGCGCCCATTCCTGCTCCGGCTTGCCGCCGTCGCGCACCAGGTCGTGGATGGCGTCGATCACGGCCTTCATCTGGGTGTGGCCGTAGACCACGGCGCCCAGCATGATTTCTTCCGACAGTTGCTGGGCTTCCGATTCCACCATCAGCACGGCGGTTTCGGTACCGGCGACCACCAGGTCCATCTGCGAAGTCTTCAGTTGTTCAACGGTTGGGTTCAGGATGTACTGGCCGTTGGCGTAACCGACGCGGGCGGCGCCGATCGGGCCGTTGAACGGCACGCCGGACACGCACAGCGCGGCCGAGGCACCGATCATCGAAGCGATGTCTGGATCGATTTCTGGATTGACCGACAGAACGTGCACAATCACTTGCACCTCGTTCATGTAGCCCTCTGGGAACAGTGGGCGGATAGGACGGTCGATCAGGCGGGATGTCAGCGTTTCTTTTTCCGAAGGACGACCTTCACGCTTGAAGAAACCGCCCGGGATCTTGCCCGCGGCATAGGTTTTTTCAACGTAGTCGACGGTCAGCGGGAAGAAGTCCTGGCCTGGTTTCGCGTCTTTGCGCGCCACCACGGTAGCCAGCACGACGGTGTCTTCAATCGACACCATCACTGCGCCGGAGGCCTGGCGAGCGATTTCGCCAGTTTCCAGCGTGACGGTGTGTTGACCGTACTGGAAGGTTTTCGTAACTTTATTAAACATGGGTAATCCCTTTCTATTTGCCGACAGATTTTCAGGAGCTGTCGTTCACCTCACCACAGGCCGCCGGCCGGAGCCGGCCACCTTTACTACTACGGTACTACAACGTTCTACTTAGCAATTATTTAACGCCTTAAAAGACAAAATGCCCGCGACAGCAAACTGGCGCAGGCATTTTGTTTTAAGCCGGACGACGCAAGAATTACTTACGCAGACCCAGTTTGGCGATCAGATCGCGGTAACGGGTGGCGTCCTTGTCCTTCAGGTAGGACAGCAGGCTCTTACGACGGTTAACCATCTTGATCAGGCCACGACGCGAGTGGTGATCCTTGGTGTGCTCTTTGAAGTGGCCGTTCAGTTCGTTGATACGGGCGGTCAGCAGTGCAACTTGCACTTCTGGCGAACCGGTATCTTTTTGGCCACGGGCGTTGTCAGCGATGATCGCTGCTTTGTTGATGTTTTCTACGGTCATGATATTTACCTTTAACATGCGGTGCGCGGAGTCGTAACCCTGCCCACCGTGATTACAATAAAGCCTGGCCGAAAAGACCAGACCCGGAAGTATAACGGAAAAACGCAGGCATGGCGCTATTTTTGGCGCTTTTTTCGGGAGGTAAACATGAAAAACGCGATCGTTCTGACCATTCTGGCGCTGGCAACGAGCGCCTGCGCGCATTTTGGCGAGCCGCTGCCGCAACCCGGCGCGCCGCTGGCGGCGGTCAAGCAGCGGCTGGGCCAGCCCACCAACGTCTATGCCGACGGCGCCGACAGCCTGCTGGAATACGCCACCGGGCCGATGGGCCAGTACACCTGGATGGCGCGCATCGGCGCCGACGGCCGGCTGGTGTCGTATGAGCAGGTGCTGACCAGCGCCAAGTTCGGCACGGTCAAGCCGGGCAAGGACGACAAGGCCAGCATCCTGCGCACCTTCGGCCGGCCGACGCAGGTCACGCATTATGCCAGCGTCGATGGCGACGTCTGGCTGTACCGCTACAAGGAACAGGATGTGTGGAATTCGATGATGTCGGTGGAGTTCAACCGCCAGGGCGTGGTGCAGGCGATGGTCAACGGACCGGACGAGGAGCGCGAGGTGCGGCGGCGCTAGGTAGGAACTGTCCGACGCGCACTCTGGGCGTGCGCCGACGTGATTCGCGGCGCGCGGTTGCTATTATCTTCCCATCAATATTGCAACTTTTGGAGAAGCTATGTCCTTACGCACGCCCCCTGCCCGTCACGCCCTGTACGCCGCCACTGTGCTGGCGCTGAGTACCGTCAGCGCCATCGCCTGGGCCGATCCGTCGCCGGCGCTGGACCGCGCCAGTGTGTCGGTGGGCGCGTTTTACACCGAACCGCGCATCAACTACGAAGGCGACACCAACTACGGCCGCATCGACACCGGCACCTACAAGACCGACCACGTGACCCTGCCGCGCGTCAAGGCGCAAGTGCTGCTGGGCGACTCGCAGGGCCTGGACTTCGATTACTACCGCTACGACAAGACCTACAGCCCGACGCTGAGCGGCACCACCAACTATAACGGCCTGCCGCTGACCGGCAACGGCCGCCTGGACGCCAAGCTGAAACTGGACCTGGCCAACCTGGCCTATAAATGGTGGATCGGCAGCGGCACCGACGTGTTCGGCGTCGGCGTCGGCGCGGCCTACTATCAGGCCAGCCTGAAGGGCACGGCCAGCGGCGTGCTGAACGGCGTGGCCGGCAGTGGCTCCTACGATGAAAAAGAAAGCGCCTGGGCGCCGTTGCTGGAGCTGGGCTGGCGCCATGCGATTTCGGAAAACGTGCGTGTCTACGCCGACGCGTCCGGCATCAAGAAAAACGGCGGCAATATTCAGGGCCACATTTATGGCGGCGCCATCGGCGTTGAGTGGTTCCCGTCCAAGATGGTGGGCGTGGTGGCGGAATACACCGCCAGCAAGATCAGCCTGAACCGCGACCGCGACGGCACCGACCTGAATATTCGTCTGAATGGGCCGGCGGCTTACGTCAAAGTTCGCTTCTAAATCAGCAAGCATGTTAAATTGACACCTTCTAACTTGAGGGTGTCGATATGACGAAATCTCTCGCCGCGGTTCTCGCGGCGTTTTCATTGGCGACGCCGCCGGCGCTGGCATTGGCGGCCAATCGCGCGGTGGTGGAGTTCAGTACCTGTGCCAAGCCGGAGTGGCCCAAGGAGTCCTTGCGCAACAGCGAGCAAGGGACGGTGCAGTTGGCGTTTCTGATCGGCGCCGATGGCGGTGTGCACGATACCCGTGTCGAGCGTTCCAGTGGCCATCCGCTGCTGGACCAGGCGGCGCGGGAAGGTCTGGCGCGCTGCACCTTCAAGCCGGCGCAGGAGAACGGCAAGCCGGTCGAGAGCTGGACGCGGATGCAGTATGTGTGGACGCTGGAGGATCCAACGCCGCAGCAGATCGAGGCGTCGCGCGCGGCCCTGCGCGTCGCCGCCGAGCGTGGCGAGGCGGCCAGCCAGTATTCGCTGGCGGTGATGCTGCGCATGGACCATCAGGAGGTGCAGGCATTGTCATGGCTGCGCAAGTCGGCGGCCGAGGATTTTGCGGCGGCCGAGTCGATGCTGGGTGTGATGCTGCTCAACGGCGGCCAGGCGGGCGATGTGCCGGAGGCGGTGACGTTGCTGGGCAAGGCGGCGGAGCAGAACGAACGCACCGCGCAGGTGGCGCTGGCCGATTGCTACGAGAACGGACGCGGCGTGGCGCAGGACTACGCGCAGGCGGCGAAGTGGTATCAGCGCGCGGCGCAAGCGAACAGCCGCAACGCCCTGATTTCACTGGCGCGGCTTTACGACAATGGCCAGGGCGTGCCGAAGGACAGCGCCAAAGCGCAAGCGCTGCTGGAACAGGCCGTCGCGCAACGATAACCCCCGCACCTTGCCACTGTCGTCCCGGCGACAGCCGGGACCCATGCTGAGCTTGTGGGCATACGCCCTATGGATATCCTCTTCGCGGGTAAGACGGACCGGCGGTCACGAGTCGACGGTTAGTGGTCGACGACGCCGCCCTAGCCGAGCACCGCACGCACCTGATCGGCGGTAGGAATCGGCGCCACCGCGCCGTGGCCCAGCGTCGACAGGCCAGCGGCGGCGTTGGCGTAGCGCACCGCATCGGCCAGCGCGTCGCCAGCGGCCAGGCGCGCCAGCAAACTACCGTCGAAGCAGTCGCCGGCGCCGGTGGCGTCCACCGCCTGCACCTTGCGCGCGGCCGCCAGTTGCGGCTCGGCGCCCCGCTCCGCGTACCACGCGCCGGACGATCCGGCCTTCAGCACCACCGTATGCGCGCCATGCGCGCGCGCCCAGGCGAAGATCGCCGGCACATCGTCGGTGCCAGCCAGCGCCACCGCCTCATCCAGACTCGGAAGGAATAGATCGGTCATCGCAATCGTGGCGGCGATGGTGGCGCGGGCGCGCGCCAGTGGCCACAGCGACAGCCGCAGGTTGGGATCAAAACTGACCTTGCCGCCCGCCGCGCGCGCGGTCTCGATGGCGGCAAACACCGTATCACAGGCGCCGGCCGATATCGCCTGCGAGATGCCGGACACGTGCAGCCAGCGCGTGCGCCCGGCCGCGCCCAGGTCCATGGTCTGCGGCTGCATGCGGCTGGCCGCCGAGCCGGCGCGCAGATAACTGAAGCTGTGCCCCTGCGGCCCGTGGCTCACGAAATACAGGCCGGTCGGCGCCTGCGCATCGCGCGCCACCGCGCTGACGTCCACGCCCTCGGCCTGCCACAGGTCCAGCAGCATGCGGCCGAAATGGTCCTCGCCCACGCGGCTCAAATAGGCCACGCGCGCGCCCTGGCGGCTGGCGGCGATCACCGCATTGGAGGTGTCGCCGCCAAAGCCCTGGCGGTACATCGGTTCGCTGGAGGTGGCCTGGTTGAACTCCACCATCGCCTCGCCCAGCGCCACTACGTCAAATTGCGCGCTCATGGTTGCGGGTTCACTCGCTCAATCTTGGAATGCAGCTTGTTCAAAGCCGACAGATAGGCCTTGGCCGAGGCCACGATGATATCCGGGTCGGCGCCCACGCCGTTGACGATGCGGCCCTCTTTCGACAGGCGCATCGTCACCTCGCCCTGCGACTGCGTGCCGGTGCTGATGGCGTTCACCGAGAACAGCACCAGTTCGGCGCCGCTGCCTACCTCGCCCTCGATGGCGTTGACGGTGGCATCGACCGGGCCATCGCCGCGGCCTTCGCTGACGTGTTCTTCGCCATCGATCTGGAACGCCACCCTGGCGGTCGGCGTCTCGCCGCTGGCCGAGCGCTGCTCCAGCGAGATGAAGCGATAGAACTCGCTCTCCTGCGACTGCTGCTCGTCCGACACCAGCGCCAGGATGTCCTCGTCAAAAATCTCGGCCTTGCGGTCGGCCAGTTCCTTGAAGCGCGCGAAGGCGGCGTTGACGTCCGCTTCCGATTCCAGGTCGATGCCCAGCTCCTGCAAGCGCTGCTTGAAGGCGTTGCGGCCGGACAGCTTGCCCAGCACGATCTTGGTCGCGGTCCAGCCCACGTCCTCGGCGCGCATGATCTCGTAAGTTTCGCGCGACTTCAGCATGCCGTCCTGGTGGATGCCGGAGGCGTGCGCGAAGGCGTTGGCGCCCACCACCGCCTTATTGGGCTGGACGGCAAAGCCGGTAATCTGCGACACCATCTTGGACGCCGCCACGATCTGCGTGGTGTCGATGCCGCATTCGAGGTTGTAGTAGCCGCCGCGCGTGCGCAGCGCCATCACCACCTCTTCCAGCGCGGTGTTGCCGGCGCGTTCGCCCAAGCCGTTGATGGTGCACTCGATCTGGCGCGCGCCGCCGACCATCACGCCGGCCAGCGAGTTAGCCACTGCCAGGCCCAGGTCGTTATGGCAGTGCACCGACCACACGGCCTTGTCGGAATTGGGAATGCGCTCGCGCAGGCGGCGGATGGTTTCGCCGAACATCTCCGGCACCGCGTAGCCCACCGTGTCCGGGAAGTTGATGGTGGTGGCGCCCTCGTCGATCACGCCTTCCAGTACGCGGCACAGGAAGTCCTCGTCCGAGCGGCTGCCGTCCTCCGGGCTGAATTCGATATCGTCGGTGTACTGGCGGGCGAAGCGCACCGCGTTACGGGCCTGCGTGAGCACCTGCTCCGGCAGCATGCGCAGCTTGGCCTCCATGTGCAGCTTGGAGGTGGCAATGAAGGTGTGGATGCGTTTGCGCTCGGCCGGCGCCAGCGCCTCGGCGGCGCGGGCGATGTCGCGGTCATTGGCGCGCGACAGCGAGCAGATCGTCGATTCGCGCACCGCCGAGGCAATCGCCTTGATGGATTCAAAGTCGCCCGGCGAGGCCGCCGCGAAGCCGGCCTCGATGACGTCCACGCGCAGGCGCTCCAACTGCTTGGCGATGCGGACCTTTTCGTCGCGCGTCATCGAGGCGCCCGGCGATTGCTCGCCGTCGCGCAGCGTGGTGTCGAAGATGATAAGGCGGTTGGATGAGGTACTCATGATGGCTCCGTTGCTGATGCTGCGTTGCGTTGAATTCTCAGGGCCTGCCGCCCCGGCGTTAGCGCCGTTCGCTCGGATCGTCGCTGTGCATGTCGGTCTGGATCAGGCTGACCTTCTTGCCCTTGGCCGCGCGCCACGCCGCCACCGCGTAGCCGGACAGGCCGTAGATGGCGAACAATGGCCACAGCGTGGACGCCGGCTTGATGGCGATCAGCGCCAGTCCCAGCGCGATCAGGAACACCGTGATGAACGGCACCGACTTGCGGAAGTTGACGTCCTTGAAGCTGTAGAACGGTACATTGCTGACCATGGTCAGGCCGGCGAAGACGGCGATCGCCCACGAATACCAGCCCATCTCCAGTCCGGACACTTCCAGGTCCAGCATCATCAGGATAAAGCCGGCCATCAGCGCCGCGGCCGACGGCGACGGCATGCCCTGGAAGTAGCGCTTGTCCACCACTTCGATGTTGGTGTTGAAGCGCGCCAGGCGCAGCGCGGCGCCGGCGCAGTAGACAAAGGCCGCGATCCAGCCCAGCTTGCCGAGGCCGCGCAGCGACCACTCATACATCACCAGCGCCGGCGCGGCGCCGAACGACACCATGTCCGACAGCGAGTCGTACTGCGCGCCGAATTCGCTCTGGGTGTTGGTCAGGCGGGCGACGCGGCCATCCAGGCCGTCCAGCACCATGGCGATGAAGATGGCCCAGGCGGCGTGCTCGAACTTCTGGTTCATCGCCATGACGATGGCGTAGAAGCCGCAGAACAGCGCGGCCGTGGTGAAGGCGTTGGGCAGCAGGTAGATGCCGCGATGGCGCGGCCGGTCCAGGTCCTCTCCGCGGGCACGACGCGCAAAACGGCTGAAGCGGGACGTTTTGGGCAGTTTGGCTTGGGCCGCGTTCTTGGCGCGGCGGCGGGGAAAATTGGGCATAGGGTTCCGTTCTGGTTATCGGGTGTGCGCCACCATTATAGAGGAGGCGCCTGCTTACTTGAAGCGCACCTTGCCGACCGCGCGCATCGGCAGCGTGGTTTCGCCCGGCTCAAAGCTGGGCTCCTCGACGCCGGCGCGCAGATTGGTGGCATTCGCCACCACGCGCGCGCCGGTCACTTCCACCCGGTTGACGTAGTTGCCGGAACCCTCGAAATCTACCGTCTCGAGCACGGCGTCGGCGGGCTGGCGACCCATGGCGCTGGCGATGGCGTTGATGCGTTCCTTCAGGTTGAGGTAAGTGGCGGCGATGCGCTGGTCGTCCAGCCGTTTGCTGGTGGTCGGCGACAGCCCGAAACGCAGATTATTCAGGCTCAACACACCTTGCGCGGCGGCCACGGTTTTAGGCAGGCTGTCCAGATTGGTGGTGATCAGTTGCACCGACTGGCCGACGCGCCAGGCGGTGGGCACCCGTGGTGGGCGCGGCTGGCCCGGCGGCACCGGGCTTTCTTCCGGATAGACCGGGTAGGTGTAGTAGTTCTGGGTCTTGAGCTGGGCTTGCGGATCGGCCTTCTTGAGGATCTCCAGGCCCTGCTTCATCTTGCGGTTGGCGCGCGAGGCGGCCGCTTCCTTGTCCTTGTCGGTTTCCTCGACCGACAGCGTGGCGGTGGCCTGGTCGTTGGCGTGGGTCACTTCGCCGGCCGCCGGCACCACCACCAGCGTGCCGGCGGTCGACAGGGATTGTGCCTGGGCGGCGACGGCGAACGCCGCCAGGACGGCAACAGCGAGGTGTTTCATTGCGGGCTCCAGTGAGGGATAAACCCTCACTGTACCGCAACTGGCCCGGCGTGCCGGACGCTTACTTGAAGCGGACCTTGCCCACCAGTTGCATCTGCAGCGTGGTTTCGCCGGGCTCGAAGCTCGGCTCGGCCACGTCGGCGACGTCGGCAGTCTTCATGCGCATGAGCATGGCTGGCGCCGGGGCGGCGGCCTCGCGCTGGACGTAGTTGCCCGAGCCTTCGAAGTCGACCGTATCGAGCACGGCGTCGTTAACCTTGCGGCCCATGGCGTTGGCAATCGAGGCGATGCGTTCGTTCAGGTTCTTGTAGGTGGCGGCAATGCGCTGGTCATCCAGCTTTTTGGTGGTGTCCGGCGTCAGGCCGAAGTTGATGCTGTTCAGCGTCAGCACCTTTTGCGCGGCGGCCACGGTTTTAGGCAGCTTGTCGAGGCTGGTGGTGGTCACTTCCAGGTACTGGCCCACGCGCCAGGCGGTTGGCACGCGCGGCTGCCTGGCCTGGCGGCCGTTGTTGACCACCACTTCTTCCGGGTAGACCGGGTAGGTGTAGTAACCCTGGGTTTTCAGGCTGGCTTGCGGGTCTTCTTTCTTGACGATTTCCAGGCCCTGCTTCATCTTGGTGTTGACGCGCGAGGCTGCGGCGGCCTTGTCCTTGTCGCTTTCCTCGATGGCCAGCAGCACCACGGCCTGGTCGTTGGCGTGTTTGACCTCGCCGTAGGCGGGCACCACCACCAGGGTGCCGGTGGTCGGCAGTGCGTCAGTCGGAGCGGCATGGGCGCCCAGCGCGAGGGAAACGGCAGCGGCAGCGGCGAGTTGTTTGATCATGTTCATTACGGCTCCAGAGTTGAGATTACGACAAGCCGCACTTTACATGAATTCACTTTCCGCACGTGTAAGACATGGTGAGTGTTTGTAACAAAATCACTTGACGGCGCCGCTGCCGTCTTTGGTCTCCTGCCGGTCAATGCCCTCCATTTTGATGCCGCTGCGCGCGATCGTATAGATCACCGCGCCGATGCGCTCGAAGTCATTGCCGACGTCGGCTTCCGGGCGCAGGCGAACGTGCTGGACTTTGTTCTGTTCCAACAGCTTGACCAGCGCTTCCGGCGTTTGCACGCTGGTGCCCAGGGCCTGGATTTTGTCCTTGCCAATCACAACAGCGGTGGGTTGCGCCGGCAAGTCGGCGGCGATGCCGGCCGATGCCGCCAGCACTGAACTCATCACAATGGAAGGCCACAGCAGCAGCATTTGATTACGGGTCATGACAGCCCTCTCACAGTTTTACCGACAGCCGATCATACTCCGCTTTAAAGGCGGCGAAATACACAGATTTTCACCTGGTTCAGCGTCATGCCTGGCGCCGTTGCCATTCGTCGGCGATGTCGCCGACGGTTTTGGCGTTGCCGTTGCGTATCCAGGCCATCAGGCCGCGGTCGAAGCGGAACGACGGGCCGCATTGCCCGATCAGGAAGCGGCGGACATTCTGGGTGTTTTTGTAGGCAGCATCGACTTTCGTTGCGCGCGAGATGGCGCCGCCGTGCCAGTCAAAAGTGTTCATGCAGCCTCCTGACGCGGGTTTCGAACTGGACGAGGGTGTCGTCGTGGTGTAGACAAGGGGGAACTGGTGAAGATGATGGAGACGCTAGCATAGCCATAGTTGGCGCTCCAGATGCTCACACATTCCCACTGCGCAAATAAAAAGTACCCAAAACGAAAGGGTCTGACCCCGTACGGGGTCAGACCCTGGCCGCAGCGGTGTGCGGGTTTTGGTGGTGCCGCTAACTTTTACGGCGCGGCGGAATTTAGTTCTTCGACTGGTCGACCATCTTGTTCTTGGCGATCCAAGGCATCATGGCGCGCAGCTTGGCGCCGACTTCTTCGATCTGGTGCTCGGCCGTCAGGCGACGGCGCGAGATCAGCGTCGGTGCGCCGGCCTTGTTTTCCAGGATGAAGGACTTGGCGTATTCGCCGGTCTGGATGTCCTTCAGGCACTGGCGCATCGCGTCCTTGGTGGCCGAGGTCACGACTTTCGGGCCGGTCACGTACTCGCCGTACTCGGCGTTGTTCGAGATCGAGTAGTTCATATTGGCGATGCCGCCTTCGTAGATCAGGTCGACGATCAGTTTCAGCTCGTGCAGGCACTCGAAGTACGCCATCTCCGGCGCATAACCAGCTTCCACCAGCGTCTCGAAGCCAGCCTTGATCAGCTCGACCGTACCGCCGCACAGCACGGCTTGTTCGCCGAACAGGTCGGTCTCGGTTTCTTCGCGGAAGTTGGTTTCGATGATGCCGGCCTTGCCGCCGCCGTTGGCCGAGGCGTACGACAGGGCGATGTCACGCGCGCTGCCGGACTTGTCCTGGTACACGGCGATCAGGTGCGGCACGCCCCCGCCCTGGGTGTAGGTGGCGCGCACGGTGTGGCCCGGCGCTTTCGGCGCGACCATGATCACGTCGAGGTCGGCGCGCGGCACAACCTGGCCGTAGTGCACGTTGAAGCCGTGGGCGAAGGCCAGCACCGCGCCCTGCTTGGCGTTCGGCGCGACGTTTTCGTTGTAGACCTGGGCGATGTTCTCGTCCGGCAGCAGGATCATGATGACGTCGGCGGCCTTGACCGCCTCGTTCACTTCGGCGACCTTCAGGCCGGCCTTCTCCACCTTCTGCCACGAGGCGCCGCCCTTGCGCAGGCCAACGGTGACGTTGACGCCGGAGTCGCTCAGGTTTTGCGCGTGGGCGTGGCCCTGCGAGCCGTAGCCAATGATGGCCACGTTTTTGCCTTTGATCAGGGAGAGGTCAGCGTCTTTGTCGTAGAAAACTTTCATGTTCATTCCTAATTAAATTCGTTGTAAGTGACGTGCTTATACTTTGAGGATGCGTTCGCCGCGTCCGATGCCGGAACCGCCGGTGCGGACCGTTTCGAGGATCGAGGCGCGGTCGATCGAGTCGATGAACGCGTCGAGCTTGCTCTTGGCGCCGGTCAGTTCAATCGTGTAGCTCTTTTCGGTGACGTCGATGATGCGGCCGCGGAAGATGTCCGCCGTGCGCTTCATCTCTTCGCGCTCCTTGCCCACCGCGCGCACCTTGATCAGCATCAGTTCGCGTTCGATGTGCTGGCCTTCGGTCAGGTCCACCACCTTGACCACCTCGATCAGGCGGTTGAGGTGCTTGGTGATCTGCTCGATGATGTCGTCCGACCCGGTGGTGACGATGGTCATGCGCGACAGCGTCGCGTCCTCGGTCGGCGCCACGGTCAGCGTCTCGATGTTGTAGCCGCGGGCCGAGAACAGGCCCACCACGCGCGACAGCGCGCCGGCTTCGTTTTCCAGCAATACAGAGATAATGTGTCGCATGTCAGAGATCCTCCGAACCCAGCAGCATTTCGGACAGACCCTTGCCTGCCTTAACCATCGGCCAGACGTTTTCCGATTGATCGGTGATGAAGTTCATGAACACCAGCTTGTCCTTCATGGCGAAGGCATCGCGCAGCGCGCCGTCCACATCGCCCGGCTTCTCGATGCGCATGCCGACGTGGCCATAGGCCTCGGCCAGCTTCTCGAAGTTCGGCAGCGAATCCATGTAGGACTCGGAATAGCGCGAACCGTAGTCGATCTGCTGCCACTGGCGCACCATGCCCAGGAAGCGGTTGTTCAGCATGATGATCTTGGGCGTCAGGTGATACTGCTTGCAAGTGGCCAGCTCCTGGATGCACATCTGGATCGAGCCTTCGCCGGTGATGCAGGCGACGGTGGCGTCCGGATTGGCCATCTGCACGCCCATGGCGTACGGCAGGCCGACCCCCATGGTGCCCAGGCCGCCCGAGTTGACCCAGCGGCGTGGCTTGTCGAACGGGTAGTACTGCGCGGCCCACATCTGGTGCTGGCCGACGTCGGAGGTGATGAAGGCGTCGCCCTTGGTCACTTCCCACAGCTTTTGCACCACCGATTGCGGCTTGATGACCAGGTCCGAGGTCGGATACTTCAGGCATTCGCGGCCGCGCCATTCCTGGATCTGCTTCCACCAGTTCTTGAGCGCCGGCGCGTTGGGCTTGGCGTCGGTGGCGTCCAACTGGGCCAGGAATTCGATCAGCACGTCCTTGACGTTGCCGACGATTGGAATATCCACTTTCACGCGCTTGGAGATCGACGATGGGTCGATGTCGACGTGAATGATCTTGCGCGGGTTGGCGGCGAAGTGTTTCGGATTGCCGATCACGCGATCGTCGAAGCGCGCGCCGATGG
Organism: Duganella sp. 1224; assembly: GCF_013408245.1. Taxonomy (GTDB): domain Bacteria; phylum Pseudomonadota; class Gammaproteobacteria; order Burkholderiales; family Burkholderiaceae_D; genus Rugamonas. The sequence continues at coordinate 322,578 of NZ_JACBYS010000001.1, read as the reverse complement.
CGATCAGCACGTCGCAGTTCTGCATCGCCATATTGGCTTCGTAGGTGCCGTGCATGCCCGGCATGCCGACGAACTTGTCGTCGCTGGCGCGGTAGGCGCCCAGGCCCATCAGCGTGTTGGTGACCGGGAAGCCGAGCTTGTCCACCAGCTTGTTCAGTTCCGGCGAGGCGTTGGCCAGGATCACGCCGCCGCCGGTGTAGATCATCGGACGTTCGGCCTGCAGCAGCAGTTGCACCGCCTTGCGGATCTGGCCGGAGTGGCCCTTGTCGACTGGTTTGTACGACCGCATCTCGACCTCTTTCGGGTACGAGAAGGTCGTCTTGTGCATCGAGATGTCCTTCGGAATATCGACCAGCACGGGGCCGGGACGGCCGGTGCGGGCGATGTAGAAGGCTTTCTTGACGGTGTCCGCCAGGTCCTTGACGTCCTTGACGAGGAAATTGTGCTTGACCACCGGGCGGGTAATACCGACCGTGTCGCATTCCTGGAACGCGTCCTGGCCAATGACGGCGCTCGGCACCTGGCCGGAAATCACCACCATCGGAATCGAATCCATGTACGCGGTGGACAGCCCGGTGACGGCATTGGTGACGCCCGGACCGGACGTGACCAGCGCAACACCGACCTTGTTCGACGAGCGCGAATACGCATCGGCGGCGTGGACCGCGGCCTGCTCGTGGCGTACCAGAACGTGTTGGAATTTGTCTTGCTTGAAGATGGCGTCGTAGATGTACAGGACCGCTCCGCCCGGATAACCAAAGACGTGCTCGACGCCCTCTTCGGCCAGGCAGCGCACCAGTATTTCTGCGCCCGTAAGTTGATTACCGCTGGAATGCGGTGAAGATGCTTCGGTATTCATGAAACATTCCTTTCAAGGTCCATAGGAGATTGATCGGATGCTCTGTCCTGACGAAGTACGAATACCGCTGCAGCTCTGCCCAGCTTCCCTTTATTTATGCGGTCGCACTGCCTCTTCCGCCAACCGTAGTGGCGTGCAAAGCGGCGCTAGCGCAAACTCTCGTTTGGCCGGGTTTTCCGTAGTGGTGTCGCATACCTCTCGTGCTTGTGGCACGGGCGAGAGCAAACTGCCTACATATGAAAGCGCGTCGTGTCGTGTGCGGCGTTGTGTGCCTGCGGCGACCAGACCATAGAGCTTCGGGGTTGTTCAAAGCGTTCCATACGGTACACCGGCGCACCATTTTGAGCAAGGGATAATTCGGATTTTGATCGTTTTTGCGCTAAAACCATGCAAATAATGACGTTTTTTGCTAGGATGCGCCTCAGTTCAAAACACCCGGCAGCCCTTTTCCCAGACGCATGGCCACAGACAAAGAATTATCCGACTTCCTCGAAAGCGTCGAACGCCGGGCCTTCAAGCAAGCCGTCTACGCAGTACGCAAGGACGAATCCGCGCTGGACATTGTCCAGGACGCGATGATCAAGCTTGCCGAAAAATACGGCGACAAGCCGGCCGCCGAGCTGCCGATGCTGTTCCAGCGCATCCTGCAGACCACCATCCTCGACTATTTCCGGCGAGAAAAGGTGCGCAACACCTGGGTCAGCCTGTTTTCCGGCCTCGGCCCCTCGGGCGACGAGCACGAGGACTTTGATATACTCGAATCGTATGCCGCCGAGGCCGGGTCCGAGGCGGCCGAGTCCAGCGCCGACAAGATCGAGCGCCAGCAGATGCTGGCCATCATCGATGCCGAGGTACAAAAGCTTCCGGCACGTCAACGAGAAGCCTTCCTGATGCGTTATTGGCAGGATATGGATGTCGCTGAAACCGCAGCGGCCATGGGCTGCTCGGAAGGCAGCGTCAAAACGCATTGCTCACGTGCAACACATGCGCTGGCCGAGGCGCTGGCAGCCAAGGGAATTAAATTATGAACACCGACGATCTGAACTTCGCTTACAAAGTGCGCCATGCGCTCAATGAACAGCTGGACGCGCTGCCGGCCGCCACCACCGACCGCCTGGCGCAGGCGCGCAAGCAGGCCTTGGCGCGCAAGAAGGCCGACGCGCCGGCGGCCGTGCGCGTGACCCGCACCGAGCCGGCGCTGGCCGGCGGCGGCCTGGGCGGCTTCTTCGCGCAATTCAACTGGCTGGGCCGCGTCAGCATGGTGGTGCCGGCGCTGGCGCTGATCATCGGCATGGTCGGCATCTACCAGTACGAGCAGCAGGAACGCATCGCCGACCTGGCGGAAATCGACGCCGCCGTGCTGTCGGACGAGCTGCCGCTGAACGCCTATCTGGACCACGGCTTCAACGCCTACCTGTCGCAAAGCGAGTAAGCCGATGGCATGGAGCGGTGGCGCCAAGCTGGGCGCAGGCGTGGCGGTGGCGGTAGTGGCACTCGGTGGCGCGGCGTGGCTGGGCAGCCAGCCGGACGCGCCGGCGCTGGTCAAGGCGCCGGTGGCGGCCGTGACCGGCGCCAAGCTGGCCGGCAAGGCGCCGGAAAAAGTCCTGTGGAAAGATTTGTCGCCCGCGCAGCGGCAGGCGCTGGAGCCGCTGGCCGCCGAGTGGGACGGCATCGAGCCGATCCGCAAGCAGAAGTGGCTGGCGATCGCCCGGCGCTACGAGCACATGAAGGCGGACGAGCAGGCGCGCGTGCACGAGCGCATGCGCGAGTGGGTATTGCTGTCGCCGGAGGAACGGCGCCAGGTGCGCCAGAACTATGCCCGCGCGCAAAAGCTGAATCCGTCGCAGAAGGCGGTGTCGTGGGAAGAATACCAAATGCTGTCGGACGAGCAGAAGAAGGAACTGGCGGCGCGCGTCCCGCAGCGCAAGCAGGTGGTCAATCTGCCGACGCCGGCCCAGGCCAAGGTGGCCACGCCGGCGCCGATCAAGCCGGCCACGCCTGCGGTGATCACGCCGATCGTGCCGCCGGCTTCGGTAGCGCCGGCCGATCCGAGCGTGCCGCTGCCGAACGCCTCCAACGTCACGCCGGTGCCGCCGACCGCCACGCCAGCCACGCAAGGCACGCCAGCCGATGTCAAATAACGTGGGCGCCACCATCCCGACCGTCAAGCGGCGCCTGGTTTCGATGGTGTACGAGTCGCTGCTCGGCTTCGCCGTGCTGTTCCTGCCGTTTCTCATTTTTGAGATTGCCACGCGCGCCAGCCACACGCCGCTGGTCGAGCACATGCGGCAGGCGCTGGCCTTCATCGTACTGGGCTTCTACTTCATCCACCAGTGGAGCCGCGACGGCCAGACGCTGGCCATGAAAACCTGGCGCATGAAACTGGTGGCGGCGGACGGCGGCGCGGTCACGCCGCGCGCGGCCGCCGTGCGCTACCTGCTGAGCTGGCTGTGGATCCTGCCGGCGCTGCTGCTGGCGCTGGCGCTGGACCTGCACCAGTGGCAGGCGCTGGGCGCCATCCTGGCCGGCATCCTGCTCTGGTCGCTGACCGCCTTCCTCGACAAAGACCGCCAGTTCCTGCACGACAAACTGGCCGGCACCCGCCTGGTGCAACTGCCGCCGCTGCCCAAGAAAAAGAAAGCCGCCGCGCCGGTGTAACGCCCCCCGTCACTCCGGCGGAAGCCGGAATCCATAGAACGCCTGCTCAGCGTGGACTCCCGCTTTCGCGGGAATAACGACGGTCTTTCATGGCAGAATAGAATTTTCCCCGCCACGAAGGACCGAAAATGAAACCAGTCGTCCTGGGCCTCGCCCTCGCCCTCGCGTTCGCCAGTTCCGCAGCCTTTGCCGCCGACATCCCACCGGCGCCTGTCGCCCGCGTCGCCCCGGTCACCGATACCTATTTCGGCGAAACCATCTCTGACCGCTACCGCTGGATGGAGAACGACAAGGCCCCCGACTGGCTGCCGTTCCTGAAGCAACAAAACGCCCACACCCGCGCCATCCTCGACACGCTGCCCAAGCGCGACGAACTGCTGAAGCGCATCCAGCAACTGTCCGGCGACATCGCCGCCCCGGCGCGCGTGGAAAAAGCCGGCGCGCGGCTGTTCTATCAACAGCGTCCCGCCGGCTCCAACAACTTCAAGCTATTCGTGCGCGAAGGCGGCAAGGACCGCGTACTGGTCGACCCCACCAAGTTCGACACCAAAACCAGCCACACCTCGCTGGACTGGTGGCACGCCTCGCCGGACGGCAGCAAACTGGTCTACGGCTTGTCGAAAGACGGCAGCGAAGACTCGGTGCTGCACATCATGGACGTGCGCAGCGGCACGGTGCTGAAGGAACGCATCATCAACACCCAGGGCGCGGAACCCAGCTGGCTGGCCGACAGCTCCGGCTTCTTCTACAACCAGCTGACCGGCGCGGTGAACACGCCCGAACGCTTCCTCGATTCGCAAGTGCGCTTCCACAAAGTGGGCACCGACGCCGGCAAGGACCCGATCCTGATGAAGCGCGGACTGGACGCCAAGGTCCAGTACGAAAAAATCCAGGCGCCGTACATCTTCACCTCATCGCACTCCCACTACGCGCTGCTGGTGCTGGCCGATGTGCGCAAGGAACGCCGCGTCTACATCGCGCCGCTGAAGGACGCGCAGACCGGCAAAGCCGCATGGCAGCCGGTGGCCGACTTCGCCGACGAAGTGATCGACATCGACCTGCACGGCGACGACCTGTATCTGCTGTCCACCAAAGACCATCCGCGCGGCCGCGTGCTCAAGACCTCCGCCAAGTCGCCAGCGCTGGCCAGCGCGCAGGAAGTGGTGGCGGAATCGGAGTTGGTCCTGCAAGGGACGGCGCGCGCCAAGGACGGCTTGTATATCCGCGCGATGGACGGCGGCATCGGCAAGCTGCTGCGCCTCGGCACCGACGGCAAGGTCGCCAGCATCGCCCTGCCCTTCGACGGCACGCTGGGCTCCATTGATGCCGACGCCGACGCGCCCGGCGCGCTGGTGATCCTGTCCGGCTGGCTGCAGCCGACCGGCATCTGGTCGGTGAGCGCGGACGGCAAACTGGCCGACACCGGCATCACGCCAAAACCCGCCATCGACGTCAGCGCCTACACCACCGAGCGCCGCTTCGCCACCGCCAAGGACGGCACCAAAATTCCGTATTCGCTGATCTACAAAAAAGGCCTGAAGCTGGATGGCAAGAATCCCGCCTTCATCTCGGCCTATGGCAGCTACGGCGCGGCCGCGTACACGCCGGCGTTTGCCGGGCGCACGCTGGCGCTGGTGGACCAGGGCGCGGTGGTCGGCTACGCCAATGTGCGCGGCGGCGGCGAATTTGGCCGCGAATGGCACCGCGCCGGCCAGCTGGAAAACAAGCCGAACACGTGGCGCGACCTGATCGCCGTGTGCGAAGAGATCCAGGCCAAGGGCTATACCTCGCCGGCCTACCAGGCGATTGGCGGACGCTCGGCCGGCGGCATCACCATGGGCCGCGCGCTGGAAGAGCGGCCGGACCTGTTTGCGGTGGTGGTGTCGGGCGTCGGCTGGCATAACCCGCTGCGCTACGTGGCGGAACAGAATGGCTATGGTGAGGAACCTGAATGGGGCGCGATCGCCGATCCGGCGGGCTTCAAGGCGCTGAAGAGCATCGACAGCTATCAGCAGGTGGTGGATGGCGTGAAGTATCCGGCGGTGCTGCTGACCACCGGCGTGACCGATCCGCGCGTGGCGCCGTTCCATCCGGCGAAGATGGCGGCGCGGCTGCAGGCTGCCACCACCAGCGGCAAGCCCGTGCTGCTGCGCGTCGACTTTGACGCCGGCCACGGCATGGGCTCGACCCGCGCGCAGCAGGACGCCGAGGCGGCCGATACCTACGCCTTCATCCTCTCTCAAACAACACCGCCGCACGGTGATTGAGACGCGGCGTTACCCCAAAAGGTTGGGGTCTGACCCCGTACGGGGTCAGACCCCTGTGCGCCGCAGTGCGGGGTGAACGGTTCCCGCTTGCGCAGCGTTAGAATCGTTCGTAGTTCTGCAGGTAGCGCCACTCGCCCGACGGCAGGCTGGCCATGGAGATGCGCCCCACCCGGATGCGCTTCATGGACACCACCTTCAGCCCGACTTCCTTGCACAGCTTTTCGATGGTGCCGAGCTTCAGGCCTTTGACCGCCCAGCGCAGGCGCGTTTCGTTTTGCCAGCTTACCTTGCCGTTGATCTGGTTGAGCTGCTGCAGGCCGCCTTCGATGATGTCGCCGGAGACTTCGACGATGATCTCCTGCTCCAGCGCTTCTTCGCTCAGTTTGCGGTTGACGCGGAAGTCCTGCGTGAACACAACCAGGCCACTGGCCTTGGCGTCCAGCGGCACCATCTGCTCCTGGCCGGTGACATGGCGCTTGAGGAAGCGCTGCCCCGGCGCCGAGCGCGTCAGCGTCTCGGCCTTGAGCAGATGCAGCGGCTGGGCCACACCCGCCGGCTTGTGCAGCAGAATGGTGACAGGGACGATTTCCATCAGCGTCGCATCGGCGGCGATGGTGATGTGCTGCCCGGGCGCGACGCGCGCGCCGACTTCTTCCACCACCTCGCCATCCACGCTGACAAAGCCGCCTTCAATATACAGCTCCGCCTCGCGGCGCGAACATTGGCGCTCTTCGGCGACGCGCTTGGACAGGCGGATGGTGTTGTCGTCGTTATCCAAAGAAGTCTCCAAACACGGTGATGGCGCGGTCGATATCGTCGCGCGTGGTGTCCATGTGCGTGACGATGCGCGTGCGCGGCCCCAGCGACATGCGGATGCGCGTCAGTTCCAGCACGTCGCCCAGCCCTTTCAGCACGAACTGTGGAATGTCGACGTAAAAGATGTTGGTCTGCGGCGTGCTGACCTTGAGGCCTTTCATCTTCGCCAGTTCGCCGGCGAAGTAGGCGGCGTTGTCGTGATCCTCGGCCAGGCGCGGGATGTTGTGCTCCAGCGCGTACAGGCCGCCGGCGGCGATGATGCCGGCCTGGCGCATGCCGCCACCCAGCATCTTGCGCCAGCGCTTGGCCTCCTTGATGAATGGACGGCTGCCCAAGAGGACCGAGCCGACCGGCGCGCCGAGGCCCTTGGACAGGCACACGGAGACCGAGTCGAAGCCGCGCGCGACCTCACGCGGGCTGACGCCCAGCATGACGGCGGCGTTGCACAAGCGCGCGCCATCGAGGTGCGTGGCCAGGCCCTTGTCGTGCGCCAGCTGCGTGGCCTGCTGCACGTAATCCATCGGCAGCACGCGGCCGTTGATGGTGTTTTCCAGCGCCAGCAGCCTGGTGCGCGCGAAGTGGAAATCATCCGGCTTGATGTAGGCTTCGATATCGGCCAGCGCGATGCTGCCGTCGGCCTGGTTGATGATGGGCTGCGGCTGGATGCTGCCCAGCACCGCCGCGCCGCCGCCTTCGTAGCGGTAGGTGTGCGCTTCCTGGCCGACCAGGTATTCGTCGCCGCGGCCGCAATGCACCAGCAGCGCGAGCAGATTGCTTTGCGTGCCGGAGGGCGCGAACACCGCGTCTTCAAAGCCGAACAAATCGGCGGCGTATTCCTGCAGGCGGTTGACGGTCGGGTCGTCGCCGTAGACGTCGTCGCCGACGTCGGCGGCGTTCATGGCCGCGCGCATCGCGGCGCTGGGGCGCGTGACGGTGTCGCTGCGCAGATCGAGCCAGTTCTCCATTACGCTACCTCTTCTTCAGCGAAGAAACGGGTGTTCATCTCCTGCAGGCCGACGGTTTCCAGCACCTCTTTCAGGCGCTCGGCCGGACGCTTGCGCGGCAGGTTCTTGTAGGTGGCGATGATCAGTTCATTCTTCATCGAGTGCTCCCAGCCCACCAGTTCCGTCACGGTGACGCTGTAGCCGTGCGCTTCCAGTTGCAGGCAGCGCAGCACGTTGGTGATCTGGCTGCCGAATTCGCGGGTGTGAATCGGGTGGCGCCAGATTTCGGTCAGCGCCGATTTGCCCAGCGACTGCCCTTTGTTTTTCTTCAGGACCGAGGCCACTTCGGCCTGGCAGCACGGCACCAGCACGATGTGTTTGGCCTTCTTCTTCAGCGCGAACTGGATGGCGTCGTCGGTGGCCGTATTGCAGGCGTGGAGCGCGGTGACGACGTCGATCTGCTCGGGCAGCAGCTTCGACTCGGTGGACTCGGCCACCGACAGCGGCAGGAAGGACATGCCGGGGAAGTTGAACTGCTTCGCCAGTTCCTGCGAACGCGCCACCAGTTCTTCGCGCGTCTCGATGCCGTAGATGCGCGAGTCGTTCTGCAGCGCCTTGAAGAACAGGTCGTAGATGATGAAGCCGAGATAGGACTTGCCGGCGCCGTGGTCGACCAGCGAGACCTTGTCTTTTTCGGCCAGCACTTCCTTCAGCAGCGGCTCGATGAACTGGTACAGGTGGTAGACCTGTTTCAGCTTGCGGCGGCTGTCCTGGTTCATCTTGCCGTCGCGCGTGAGGATGTGCAGCTCCTGCAGCAGGGCCACGGTCTGGCCCTCGCGGATCTCCGGCATGTTGTCGGCGCTGGTGACGGTGGCGCCGATCTTCTGGACGGGTTTCTTAGGCTGCTTCATCGATCCACGCCTGCTGAACTGCTTCGAGGACCTTTTCACCACCGCGCGACTTGTCGTCATCGAAGTCTTCGAGCTCGATGATTTTGTTGTGCAGATCGGTGAAGCGGATGGTGGCCGGATCGACGTCCGGGTATTTATCGTACAACGCTTCCGCAATCGCGGTGATGTCAGTCCACTTCATCTCAGTGTCCGCCTTCGCTCGCGTGGTTGATGGTGTACTTGGGGATTTCGATGACCAGGTCTTCGTCCGCCACCACGGCCTGGCACGACAGGCGCGACACGGCCTCCAGGCCCCAGGCTTTGTCCAGCAGGTCTTCTTCGGTTTCGCTGGCTTCGTTCAGCGAGTTGAAGCCCTCGCGCACCAGCACGTGGCAGGTGGTGCAGGCGCAGGACTTTTCGCAGGCGTGCTCGATGTGGATGTCGTTGTCCAGCATGATGTCGCACAGCGTTTTGCCGGCTGGGGCTTCGACGACAGCGCCGTCCGGGCACAGTTTTGCGTGGGGCAGGAATACGATTTGTGGCATGGTTAAACTCTTTATAGGGCCGTTCCCGCAGCGCGGGAACGAATAATCAAACGACTTGGTCCAGCGCCTTGCCGGCCAGTGCGCTGCGCACGCTGCGGTCCATGCGGCGCGACGCGAATTCTTCGGTGCCGTGCGCCAGCGCCTCCACCGCCGCCTTCACCGCCTGATGATCCACCGCACCGGCTTGCGACTGCGCGAGGATCTCGCGGGTGCGCGCCATCAGCGCATCGACCGCCGCGCGCTCGTCGTCCGACAGCAGCGCGCCATCCTCGTCCAGCGCCGACTGGGTCGCCAGCAGGATGCGCTCGGCCTCCACCTGCTCTTCGCGCAGCGCGCGCGCCTTCATGTCGACATCCGCCGACTTGTGCGAATCCTGCAGCATGCGCGCCACGTCATCATCGCCCAGGCCATACGACGGCTTGACGCTGATCGACGCCTCCACGCCGGAACGCAGTTCGCGCGCCGACACCGACAGCAAGCCGTCCGCGTCCACCTGGTAGGTGATGCGGATGCGCGCCGCGCCGGCCGCCATCGGCGGAATGCCGCGCAGCTCGAAGCGCGCCAGCGAACGGCAATCGGCCACCAGCTCACGCTCGCCCTGCAGCACGTGCACCGCCAGCGCGGTCTGGCCATCCTTGAACGTGGTGAACTCCTGCGCGCGGGCGCACGGGATGGTCGAGTTGCGCGGGATGATTTTCTCCACCAGGCCGCCCATGGTCTCGATGCCCAGCGACAGCGGAATCACATCCAGCAGCAGCCAGTCATCGCCCGGCGCGCGGTTGCCGGCCAGCAGATTGGCCTGCACGGCGGCGCCCAGCGCCACCACCTTGTCCGGATCGATGTTCGCGTGCGGCGTGGTGTGGAAGTATTCGCTCACCGCGCGATGCACGTGCGGCATACGCGTGGCGCCGCCGACCATGACCACGCCATCGACATCGTCCGCGTCGACATTGGCGTCGCGCAGCGCTTTCTTGATGGCCTTCATGGTCTTCTCGATCAGGTGCGCGGTGATTTCCTGGAACTTCTCGGCGGTGATGGTCAGGTGCACCTGCTCGCCTGACTTCAGCGTCGCGTCGACCACCACTTCCGATTTGGTCGACAGCAGTTCCTTGGCCTCGCGCGCTTTCACCATCAGCACGGCGGTATCCTCGTCCGACAGCGGCGCCAGTTTTTCCTGCTGGTGGATGTAGCAGAACAGGCGGTGGTCGAAGTCGTCGCCGCCCAACGCGGAATCGCCGCCGGTGGCCAGTACCTCAAACACGCCCTTGCTCAGTTTCAGAATCGAGATATCGAAGGTGCCGCCGCCCAGATCGTAGACCGCGTAGATGCCTTCCGAACCGTTATCCAGGCCATAGGCGATGGCGGCGGCGGTCGGCTCGCTCAGCAGGCGCAGCACGTTCAGGCCGGCCAATTGCGCCGCATCCTTGGTGGCCTGGCGCTGCGCGTCATCGAAGTAAGCCGGCACGGTGATCACCGCGCCCACCAGGTCATCGCCCAGCGAGTCCTCGGCGCGCTGGCGCAGCGTGGCCAGGATCTGCGCCGACACCTCCACCGGGCTCCTGACGCCGGCGACGGTCTTGAGTTGCACCATGCCCGGCGTATCCTGGAAATCGTAAGGCAGGTTCTCCGCGTAGGCGATATCCGCCAGGCCACGGCCCATGAAGCGCTTGACCGAGACGATGGTGTTCTTCGGATCGGTGGTTTGCGCCGCCTGCGCCTTGTAGCCGATGTTGGCGTGACCATTGGGCAGATAGCGCACCACCGATGGCAGCAGCGCGCGGCCATCCTCGTCGTTCAGCACTTCTGGAATGCTGTTGCGCACAGTCGCCACCAGCGAATTGGTGGTGCCCAGATCGATCCCCACCGCCAGCCGGTGCTGGTGCGGCGCGGTCGACATGCCTGGTTCGGAAATTTGCAGTAGTGCCATTGTGTACCTTTAATTCGGGGTCAGGTCCGCCATTTATACACGAGCCCAACCATTGCATGGTTGGGCTCGTGTATAAATGGCGGACCTGACCCCGGTTTTATGCTTCGATTGCTTCAAAGGCGAAGCGGACTTCTTCGCCGAATTTTTCGAGGAACATCAGCGCGCGCACGCCTTGCGCGGCGGCGGCGTAATCGCCGGCGTTGAGCTGCTGTTCGATCTGCGCCAGCTGCTCCTTGCGGGCGCCACGCAGCTGCTGGTCGAGCGCTTCCAGCGCGTCGCTGTCCTTGTCGGCGCGGGCGTCGCCCAGCGCTTCGCGCCATTCCATCTGCTGCATCAGGAAGGCCATCGGCATCGCCGTGTTCGACTCGGTCTGCAAATCGACGCCGTGCAGCTCGCACATGTATTGCGCGCGCTTTTGCGGATTCTTCAGGGTCTGGTAGGCTTCGTTGGCGCGGGTGGCCCACTGCATGGCGACGCGCTTTTCGGCGTCGGTGGCGTTGACGAACTTGTCGGGATGGACGCGGCTCTGCACGTCGCGGTAGGCGCTGTCCAGCGCCCCCGCGTCTACGGCAAACTGCTGCGGCAGATGAAATAGCTCAAAGTGATTCTGCATGACCTGTCAGACGCGGAAGCTTTCACCGCAACCGCAAGCGTCTTTCTCGTTCGGGTTGTTGAACTTGAAGCCCTCGTTCAGGCCTTCGCGCGCAAAGTCCAGCTCCGTGCCGTCGATGTACGGCAGGCTTTTCGGATCGACGAATACTTTGACGCCGTGCGATTCGAAGACGCTGTCCTCGTCCGTCACTTCGTCCACGTATTCCAGCTTGTAGGCCATGCCCGAGCAGCCGGTGGTGCGCACGCCAAAGCGCAGACCGATGCCCTTGCCGCGGCGCTCGATGTAGCGGTTGATGTGTTTCGCTGCTTTTTCGGTCAGGGTGATTGCCATGTGATTCTCCGTTGTCGCTCCGGCGTCAGCCGGAACGACCGTGTTTTTTACGCCGCCGCGGTGTGCTTGTTCTGGTAGTCCAGCACGGCGGCCTTGATGGCGTCTTCCGCCAGGATCGAGCAGTGGATCTTCACTGGCGGCAGCGCCAGTTCTTCGGCGATCTGGGTGTTCTTGATGGCCAGCGCCTGGTCCAGGGTTTTGCCCTTGACCCATTCGGTCACCAGCGAGCTCGATGCGATCGCCGAGCCGCAGCCGTAGGTTTTGAACTTGGCGTCTTCGATCACGCCGTCCGCCCCCACCTTGATCTGCAGCTTCATCACGTCGCCGCAGGCCGGCGCGCCGACCATGCCGGTACCGACGCTGTCGTCGCCTTTTTCAAACGCGCCGACGTTGCGTGGGTTTTCGTAGTGGTCCAGTACTTTTTCCGAGTAAGCCATGTTGATGCTCCTATTTCTTGAGTGTTAGTGGGCTGCCCATTGGATCGAATTGATATCGACGCCTTCTTTGAACATATCCCACAGCGGCGACAGTTCACGCAGTTTGTTGACCTTGGACTTCATCAGCTCTACCGCGAAATCGATGTCGGCTTCGGTGGTGAAGCGGCCGATGGTGAAACGGATCGAGCTGTGCGCCAGTTCGTCGCTACGACCGAGCGCGCGCAATACATAAGATGGTTCCAGCGAGGCCGAAGTACAAGCGGAACCCGACGACACGGCCAGGTCTTTCACCGCCATGATCAGCGACTCGCCCTCGACGTAGTTGAAGCTGACGTTCAGGTTGTGCGGCACACGGTGGTCCATGTCGCCGTTGATGTAGGTTTCTTCGATCTCCTGCAGGCCCTTGGCCAGACGGTCGCGCAGCGCCTTGATGCGGGCGATTTCGGTGTCCATCTCGACCTTAGCCAGGCGGAACGCTTCGCCCATGCCGACGATCTGGTGGGTCGGCAGCGTGCCCGAACGCAGGCCGCGCTCGTGGCCACCGCCGTGCATCTGCGCTTCGATGCGCACGCGCGGCTTGCGGCACACGTACAGCGCGCCCACGCCTTTCGGGCCGTAGGTTTTGTGCGCGGTGAAAGTCATCAGGTCGACCTTGGTCTTTTGCAGGTCGATGTGCACCTTGCCGGTCGCTTGGGCGGCGTCGCAGTGGAAGATGATGCCTTTCGAGCGGCACAGTTCGCCGATTTCGTCGATCGGCTGGATCACGCCGATTTCGTTGTTGACCAGCATGACCGAGATCAGGATGGTGTCCGGGCGGATGGCGGCGGTCAGCTGCTCGATGGTGATCAGGCCGTTGTCCTGCGGCTCCAGGTAGGTCGCTTCAAACCCCTGGCGCTCCAGTTCACGCACGGTGTCCAGCACGGCCTTGTGCTCGGTCTTGACGGTGATGATGTGCTTGCCCTTGGTTTTGTAGAAGTGCGCGGCGCCCTTCAGCGCCAGGTTGTTCGACTCGGTGGCGCCGGAGGTCCAGATGATTTCGCGCGGGTCGGCGTTGACCAGGGCGGCGACGTTGGCGCGCGCCTCTTCCACCGCTTTTTCGGCGGTCCAGCCGTACATGTGGCTGCGCGAGGCCGGATTGCCGAACTGCTCGCGCAGGTACGGAATCATCGCATCGGCGACGCGCGGATCGATCGGCGTGGTGGCCGAGTAGTCCATGTAGATCGGGAAATGCGGCGCGGTCTGGAAATTCACGTCGGCGATGTTTTTTTCTGGGGCGTTCATCTGGTTACTCCGTTATCTATCCGTATGGGCAGAGGGCTTACACTGCGGCGTGATTGCCGTTGCGGTGCAGGTGCACCACGTTTTGTGCCGCGTCCTTCTGCTTCTGTTGATCGACCAGATCCTGCAGCGATACGGAATCCAGATAATCAACCATTTTTTCGTTCAGCGTGGCCCACAGCTCGTGGGTCATGCAGCGCGCGCCACTGGCGGCGTCGGCGCCGTGGCAGTTTTCCTTGCCGCCACACTGGGTGGCGTCCAGCGGCTCGTCGACGGCGATGATGATGTCGGCCACCGTGACCTTGTCGGCCCGGCGCGCCAGGCTGTAGCCGCCGCCCGGACCACGGATCGATTCGACGATCTCGTGGCGGCGCAGCTTGCCGAAGAGCTGCTCCAGGTAGGACAGCGAAATCGCCTGACGCTGGCTGATGCCGGACAGCGTGACTGGTCCCTTGCCCTGGCGCATTGCCAAGTCAATCATCGCAGTCACAGCAAAACGGCCTTTGGTGGTCAGACGCATCACTACCTCGGTTGGGTTAAAATATCGACCTCATCGCCAATCACAAAGCCTGATTAGTTGATCGATTTAGTCAAGTATACCAAACTTTGATCAAGCTTGCTGGAGACGCTTTTTTTCAGCCCTTGAGCAATTGCATCGGCTGGAACAGCTGGTGCATGGTCGTGTTGGCAATGAAACTGAGGTTGTACGGGTGCTCCGCGACGATCTGCGGGAATTTCTTCATCACCGGCAACTTGCTCAACAGTTCAGCGATTTTCCCCCACAGCACCATCGTCGGCACCTCGGCGGCTTCCCTGGCCAAGCCGGCCATCACCGTTTCGAAGAACGGCAGCCAGGCCTTGGCGTCCTTGGACGGCGCCACGTGGCTGCGGAACACCAGCGAGGCGTTGAGCAACAGGAAACCCTGCGCGGTCAGCTTGCGCTGCAGGTCGGCCAGCGTCAGGATATGGCTGCCGCCGCCGCTGCGCGCCTGGGCCGAGACCGCCGCCATCGCCTCGCCGGCGGTGTTGTCCAGCTGGAGCTGGCCGTCGGCCACCAGCAGCATCTTCATGAAGTTGCGCAGCGAGGTGGCCTTGTTGACCGGCTTCGACAGGCCGCCGCCGACCTCGTCCGACCAAAGGCTGCCCACCGCCCCATCCATGAAACAGACGCCGGTGGCGCTCTCTGCTCGGGGATATGGTCCCTCGCCCACCAGCACATACTTCACCTGATGGAGCGGCAGGGCGAACGCCGCGAACAGACGCTGTTCGGTCGGCAGGTACTGGTCCTGCGCCAGTTGCGGCAGGTAGTCGGGGGTGGCCGCCATCACGGCTTCCAGCCCCTGGATCAGCAGCGGGCGCCAGGAAACATCGGCGCGGTCGAGCGCCTCCAGGATGGTGCTTGGAATCGTCATGCGGGAAAAAGCTGTAGAGGAAAGGCGCGATTGTAACGCGCCGGGGCCGTCCACGGCATTTTCTGATGGGAAAGTGTTAATATAATTTTCGAATAACTGTCTCACATTGAGGAATACATGGGTCGTCGCCGCTGGATTGCCGCTGCTGTGCTGTTAATGATGACCGGTGCCGGCGCGCAAACCGCCGCGCCGCCGGCGCTGGACGAGGCGCTGGACGCGCCGGCCCGCGCCCACGTCATCAACGAATTTGCGCGCCGGCTGACGGAGCAGCATGTGGATGGCGCACGCGCCAAGGCGGCGGCGGACGATCTGCGCAAGCGCCTGGCGCGCGGCGAATATGACGATCAGTTGACGGCCCGTGCGCTGGCCGCGCGTGTGACGCGCGATGTGGCAGCGGTGGCGCCGGACCGGCATACGTATCTGGAATGGGTGCCGTATGACCTGGGCGACGAGCGCCAGCGTCCCGCGGCGCCGTCGCCGGCGGCGGATAACTATGGCCTGAAGCGTTTTGAGACCTTGGCCGACGGTATCGGCTATCTGAAAATCACGCGCTTTGGTCCGCTGGACCGGGGAGCGATCGAGGCGGCCGGCCGTTTCATGTCACAGGCGGCCGATTGTCCGGCGCTGATCATCGACGTGCGCGATGCCGGTGGCGATGGGCAGGCGATGGCGGCGCTGTTGTCCAGTTATCTGCTGGTGGACCGGCGCAGTTATTTTTTCCGCGACAAGCAGATTCATCTGCATGACCAGATCGACCGCGAGGGCCGGGTCATGGCCGAGTACTGGACGTCGGACGACGTGGCCGGGCGCCGCTTTGGCGGCGACAAGCCGCTGTACGTGCTGGTCAACGACAAGACCAGCGGCGCGGCGGAAGGCTTTGCCTACGATTTGCAGCAGTACGTGAAGCGCGCGGTGGTGGTGGGCACGCCGACGCTGGGCGACGCGCGCGTCGGCGCCAGGCAGCGCATTTCGCGCCAGTTGCAGACGTCGATTGCGGTCACGCGCGCCAGCAACGTCATCACGCGCGCCAACTGGGAAGGCATGGGCGTGCAACCTGACCGGCTGAGCACCTCCGGGGCCGCGCTCGACACCGCGCTACAACTGGCGCGCAGCACCCTCCTCCAGCCAGCCGCCGGCAAAGCCGGCGCGGCGCAGGCCGTTCCTTAAGGCGGCGTTGTCCCGCATCAGCCGCCAGGGAAAGTCGTGCAGATGGTTTTCCACCATGATCACGGTCGGCCCTTCGTTGATGCCGAAGTGGTAGGGAGAGACCCAGCGGGCGCCACTCCTGCCGTGATGAAAGACCGTGGAAAACGATGCCTTGAAACCGTACGGGTTGCGCTCGCACAGATGCAGCCCCTGATAGTGCGCGATGCTGGGCAGGACGATTTCCGGGGCGAACGGTAGCGACGCGGCCACCGCCCACGGCGCCAGCGTGCCATCGTCCGGACCGTATGGTACGCCGCGTCCCACGTAGTCGTAAAACTTGCGCTGAATGCCGTCAATCTTGCGCGTGGCCGGACCGGGACCGTCGCTGGCGGTAATGCCCCAGCACAGCGCGCCGTATTCCGGAAAACCGAGCGGATTTTCGATCGCATAGCGCTGCTGCACGTAGGTGGCGCGGCGGCTGTTCTCAAAATAATCGAGGTCGTGGGCGCGCATGAAGTCGTCGCGGATGCCGCGCAGGTCCAGCCAGATGTGCGACATCTGGTGAATGAACAGCGGACCGGCGTACAGGTAGTCGATGCCGTAGACGGACTTCCATTCATAGGTGCTGGCCCAGGCGTCGTAACTGGCGCGCTCGATGGGGAAAGTCGGCGAGCCCAGCGCCAGCACATACAAGATCAGGGCCTCGTCGTAGCCTTCCCAATGCCAGCGCAGGAAACCCTGGCCCGGCTTCCAGCCGTGGCACATCAGGCCCTTGCGGCCGCGCATCCATTGCCAGTCGACGCGGCGGTACAGCAGGTCGGCCAAATCACGGATCTCGCGTTCGGCCGGCGTGTCGGCGCTGAAGTAGCCGGCGGCGGTCAGCACGCCGGCAATCAGCAAGGCGGTATCGATGCTGGAAAGCTCGCAGTCGAGCACGCGCTGGCCGCTGTGCATGTCGAGAAAGTGGTAGTAAAAGCCCTTGTAGCCGGTCGCGGTCGGCGACTCGCCTTGTTCGCTGGCGGCAAAGAAGCGCAGCGTGGTCAGCGTGCGCGCGACCGCGTCCTCGCGCGGCATGCAACCGCGCTCGACGCCGATGGGATAAACCGTCAGCGCCATGCCAACCGCCGCGATGCTGGCCGGCCAGTCGTCGGCGGTCTTGTCCCGAATCAGACCGTTGCGCGGATTGACCTCGTTGATGAAATAATCAAACGAGTCTTTTTGCAGCTTGTGCAGCAATGCCTGTGAGTCGCCAGAAGTCATGGGTAATGTGCCTGGATACCGAAGGCTGCATACTGGCACAGCGGACATCGCCGGTATGTACTGTTGCGCACGTTAGATAGAGCATGGCCGCTATTCAGCGTCCGGCTGCTGTGCGGGATGGGCTTGCTGGAATGCGGGCAACTCGCTGCACGCGGCGTGGATGCGCTGGATGGTCGGATATGGCGCCAGGTCGACGTCGAAGCGCAGCGCGGCAAACACCTGCGGCACCAGGCAGCAATCCGCCAGCGTCGGCGAGTCGCCATGGCAGTAACGGCCGGTGCGCGTATCATGGGCCAGCAACGCCTCCAGCGTCGCCATGCCGGTGCGCAGCCAATGCTGCTGCCATGCGAGTTTGACCTCTTCCGGCTGGGCGAGTTCCCCGGTCACATACTTCAGCACCCGCAAGTTACCAAGCGGATGCGTATCCGCCGCCACCGTCAGCGCCAGCGACCGCACGCGCGCGCGGCCGGCCGGATCCGTCGGCAGCAGCGGCATTTGCGGATGCGTCTCCTCCAGATACTCGATAATCGCCAGCGACTGGCCAATCAGGTTGCCCTCATCCTCCAGCGTCGGCAACAGCATGGCCGGATTGATGGCGCGATAAGCCTCGCTCAACTGCTCGCCGCCGTTGCGCAGCAGGTGCACCGGCGCCGCGTCGTACTTGATGCCCTTGAGGTTGAGCGCGATGCGCACGCGATAAGCGGCCGAGCTGCGGAAATAGGTGTAGAGCTTCATCAGCCGCGTTCCTTGTAGTGCGTAACGGTCTGCTCGATGGCGCCGAAGATGCTGGCGCCCTGCCCGTCCTTCATCTCGATGCGCACACTGTCGCCGAATTGCAGGAAGGCCGTCTGCGGCTTGCCGGTTTCGATGGTTTCATACATGCGCAGTTCCGCCAGGCAGCAGTAACCGACGCCACCATTGGCGATGCTCGACCCATGCAGGCTGCTCTGCTTGTTGGACACCGTGCCGGAGCCGATGATGGTGCCGGCCGCCAGCTCGCGCGTCGCCGCCGCGTGCGCGACCAGTTGGGCAAAGTTAAAGGTCATGTCGTCGCCGGCATTGGGCTTGCCGAACGGTTGCTGGTTCAGGTCCACCAGCAACGGCAGATGCAGCTTGTGGCCGGCCCAGTGCGTGCCCAGTTCGTCCGGCGTCACCGCCACCGGCGAGAACGCGCTGGCGGGCTTGGACTGGAAGAAGCCGAATCCCTTGGCCAGCTCGTTGGGAATCAGGTTGCGCAGCGAGACGTCGTTGACCAGCATCACCAGCCGGATGGCCTTGGCTGCCTCGTCCGGACTTGCGCCCATGCGCACGTCACCGGTGATGACCGCCACTTCGGCCTCCAGGTCGATGCCCCAGTCCTGCGACAGCGCATAGATCGGGTCGCGCGGGCCGACGAAGCTGTCCGAACCGCCCTGGTACATCAACGGGTCGGTGTAGAACGAGGCTGGCACGTCGGCGTTGCGCGCCTTGCGCACCAGCTCGACGTGGTTGATGTAGGCCGAGCCGTCCGCCCACTGGTAGGCGCGCGGCAGCGGCGAGTGGCATTGTTGCTGGTCGAAGGGCTTGGCGTCGACCGCGTCGCCGGCGTTGAGCGCGGCGTAGACTTGTTGCAGGCGCGGCGCCACCAGGTCCCAGTTGTCCAGCGAGTGCTGCAGCGTGGCCGAGATTTTCGGCACGTGCTGGTAGTGCGCCAGGTCGCGGCTGACCACGACCAGTTTGCCGTCGCGGCTGCCGTCCTTGAGGGTGGCCAGCTTCATGCGTTGTCTCCCGCCGATACATGCATCCAGGCGGCGTGCGTGGGGGCCTTCTTGGTTTGCGACCATTCTTCCAGCATCGCCCACTTGACCTCGTCCAGCTTGCGCATCATCTCCGGCGTGCCGACGTTGCAGGCCAGTTCCAGGCGGTGGCCGTTGGGGTCGAAGAAGTAGATCGACTTGAAGATGGTGTGGTTGACCGGGCCGATCACGTCGATGCCGGCGGCGACCAGGCGTTCCCTGGCGGCCAGCAGTTCGTCCATGCTGTCGACTTCCAGCGCCAGGTGCTGGACCCAGGCGGGCGTGTTGCGGTCGCGGTCCATTTCCGGCTGCGTCGGCAATTCGAAGAAGGCCAGCACGTTGCCGTTGCCGGCGTCCAGGAACACGTGCATGTACGGGTCCGGCGCCTTGGTCGAAGGCACTTCGTTTTCGGCGATCGCCAGCACGAAGTCCATGTTCAGGTGTTTGACGTACCAGTCGACGGTTTCCTTGGCGTCCTTGCAGCGGTAGGCGACGTGGTGTATCTGTTTGATTTTCATAGCTGTCTCCTTCTTGATTCCGGCATTAGATGCCAGATTCAGATATCATGCCAATCGTATTTTTCAAGCCATTTATCAGAATTTCCCATGAATCCCAGCCTGCGGCAAATGCGCGCCCTGGTGGCGCTGGCCAAGACCGGCAGCTTCACGCTGGCCGCCAGCCACCTCAATGTGACGCAATCGGCGCTGAGCGGCCAGATCAAGGAACTGGAGCAGTTGCTGGGCATGCGCGTGGTTGAGCGTACCACGCGCAAAACCCAGCTTTCCGAGTTGGGCCGGGAACTGTATCCGCTGTTCGACAAGATGCTGCACGATCTGGACCGCGCCATGGCCGACATCGCCAGCCGCAAGGCGCTCAAGCAGGGCTCGGTGCGCATCGCCGCGCCGCAGATGCTGTCCTGCACCATGGTGCCCGAGGTGATCGCCGCCTACCGCGAGCGCCATCCGGAGGTGCAGGTGCGGCTCACCGATTGCCCGCTGGAGCAGGTGTCGGCGCGCGTGTTCAGCGGCGAGGTCGACTTTGGCATCGGCCCCGAGCGCGACGCCACCGCCGAAATCGAGGCGCAACCGCTGTTCGACATGCCGTTCGTGGTGGTCTACCCGCCAGGACACGCCTTGGACCAACGCAAGCGCATCACCTGGAGCGACGTCAACCGCTATCCCTTTATTTCCTTGCAAGGCCAGTTCACGGAACGGCTGTTGCGCGATGTTCACGTTTCCGTCAGGGAACTTTCGCTCAGCCCGCACAACGAGGTGACCTTCATGACCACCGCGTTGGCCATGGTCCACGCGCGCCAGGGCATCACCGTCTGCCTGCCGTATGCCGAGAAAATGGTCCAGCTATATGGCCTGAAAATGCGGCCGCTGGCGGCGCCGGCGCTCACGCGGCGCTTTTTCATCTACACGCGCAGCGCCCGCGTCCTGTCACCGGCGGCCGACAGTTTTGCCGCTTTTTTGCATGAATTCGTCGCGGCGCACCAGTGGCACCGTCCGCCACTATAATTGCCAATATCCCATCCGCTTACAATTTCTTTCAATTCAGAAATGCTAATTGCCTGAAATCTATTGTGGAAGCGGTTTCTCTCTGTGTATCCTTCATTGATGAACATTCTGCACATTGATTCCTGCGCCCTTGGCGACCACTCCACTTCCCGCCAGATTACCGCGGCGGCCATCGCCGCGTTGACCGCGGAGAACGAGCAGGCAACCGTCCTGTACCGCGACCTTGCCGCGTCGCCGCTGTCCCATGCCAGCGGTCCGCTGCTGCAGGTCATCAGCCAGCGCTGGGACGCCGACATCCCGATGAACGCCGAACTGCGCGCCGAAGCCCTGCAAAGCGCCTCGCTGCTGCAGGAGTTCCAGGACGCCGACGTGGTGGTGCTGGGCGCGCCGATGCACAACTTCTCGGTGCCGTCGACGCTGAAGGCGTGGATGGACCGCCTGCTGGAACTGCAACTGGCCGCCGGCCGCCGCCCGGCCGACCTGCACCTGGTGCTGGTCACCGCCGGCTGCACGGTGATGGGCCTGCAGTCCGAGGATGAACTACTGGACAACCACGAAATCCAGCTGAAAGCCGCGTTCCAGTTCATGGGCGTCAGCCGCCTGCACCTGGTGCGCAAGCTGCACGACCTCGCCCCGGCGCTGGTGGCGTTCCAGCACGCCGCCTGACGCCGACGCCACCGCTGTTTATAATGCCGTCATGACTGCCAACACCATCGCCATCAATCAACAGATGGACAAGTTTGACGGCCATCACAGCGTCTGGCTGTTTGGCTACGGCTCCTTGATCTACAAGGCGGACTTCCCCTACCTGCAACGCCGCCCGGCCAGCATCGCCGGCTGGACGCGGCGCTTCTGGCAAGGCTCGCACGACCACCGCGGCACCCCGGAGGCGCCGGGCCGCGTGGTCACGCTGATCGAGGAACCCGGCGCCATCTGCCACGGCATGGCCTACCTGATCACGCCCGAAGTGTTCGCCCACCTGGACCACCGCGAAAAGAACGGCTACCTGCGCCTGGCCCTGCCCATCCGCCTTGAGGACGAGGGCGACGTCGAAGGCCTGGTCTACATCGCCACGCCGGACAACACCGCCTTCCTCGGCGCCGCCTCCGAGCAGGAGATTGCCGCCCACATCGCCCGCTCGGCCGGCCCAAGCGGCCCCAACAGCGACTACCTCAACCACCTGGCCAGCGCGCTGCGCGAACTGGGCCGCCACGACCAGCACGTGTTCGAGATCGAGCGCCACCTGGCCGCGCTGCGGTCAGAATAAATCCATCTGCCCGGCGTCCGCCGCCTTGGCGCGCGCGCCCAGCGGCGGCACCACCAGCGGCCGGGTGAACTGCGAGGCGTCCATCCGATGGAAGCGGCTGCCGTGCCCGGTCAAGCCCAGTCGCTCCGAGGCGATCTTGACGCGCTGGCGTATCAGCTCGGCCCACACGCCCTCGCCCTTCATGCGCGTGTCGAAGTTGCTGTCGTAGTCTTTGCCGCCACGCATTTCGCGCACGCGGTTCATCACGCGCTGCGCCCGTTCCGGGAAATGCGCCTGCAGCCACTCCTTGAACAACGGCGCCACCTCCCACGGCAGCCGTAGCACCGTGTAGTGCGCGCTGACGGCGCCGGCCTCCTTGACCGCCTCCAGTATCCGCTCGATATCCGGCTCGGTGACAAAGGGGATGATGGGCGCGATGCTCACCGCCACCGGTATGCCGGCGTCGGTCAGCGTGCGTATCGTGCGCAGGCGGCGCGCGGGGGCGGCCGCGCGCGGCTCCAGCGTGCGGGCGATGGCCGGGTCCAGCGTGGTGAGCGTGATGGCGACGCCGGCCTGCTGTTTGGCCGCCATCGGCGCGAGAATGTCGATGTCGCGCTCGATCAGCGAATTCTTGGTGATCAGCCCGACCGGATGCTGGCACTCCTGCAACACCTCCAGCAGCCGGCGCGTGAGCTTGTATTCGCGCTCGCACGGCTGGTAGGCGTCGGTATTGACGCCCAAGGCGATGGATTCCGGCTGGTAGCCGGGCTTGGCCAGCTCGCGCCGCAACATCTCGGGCGCGTTGACCTTGGCGAAGATCTTGCTCTCGAAGTCCATGCCCGGCGACAAGCCCAGATAGCTGTGCGTGGGCCGCGCGAAACAGTAAATGCAGCCATGCTCGCAGCCGCGATACGGATTGAGCGAGACGCTGAACGGCAAGTCCGGCGAGGCGTTGCGGCTGAGGATGGACTTGCACATTTCCTCGGTGACGTGGGTTTTCCATGGCTGCGCCTCTTCTTCCTCGCGCTCCCAGCCGTCGTCATAGGCTTCGCGCGTGTTGAGTTCGTACCGGCCTTGCATGTTGGACACCGCGCCACGCCCTTTTTGCGCCTTGAGCGAGGGCGGCGGCAGCATCACCTGCGCCTGATTGTTTTCATCGTGGGACATGGCATCGCTCGAAATACTGTATACATATACAGTATTCTAGGCGCTGCGCGCCGCCATATCAAGCGAAATCCGCTTGCATCCTTGGGGCGCGCGCGGCCAAGCTGGTATCATGCCGGGCTTCGCCCCAGCGTGCGCCCAGCGCAGCGCTCGGCAACCTCACAGTGAGCCACAACATGAATAATTCGAGCCAACCTCTGCCGTCTTTCTTCAGCCGGATCGCCATCGCGATCGGCGCCTTTTTCCGCGCCCTGTCCGACGCTGAATACGCCGCGCGCCTGACGCGCCTGGACGACGCGCCGCAACCCTCGGCCGCCCCGGTGGCGCCCGCGCCGGCCCCTGCGCCAGCTCCTGTCCCCGTCCCTGCGCCGGTGCCGCTGCGCGTCGCCACGCCGGACGCCGCCCTGCAACTGCTGTCGCTGTTCCAGCGCGAAGCGCGCCTGATCGACTTCACCCAGGAGAACCTGAGCGCCTACTCCGACGCCGACATCGGCGCCGCCGCGCGCGTGGTGCACGAAGGCTGCGCCAAGGTGCTAAAGGAGCATTTCACCATCCAGCCGATCCGCAGCGAGGCGGAAGGCAGCCGCGTCGAACTGCCGGAAGGCTTTGACGCCGCCGCCGTGCGCCTGACCGGCAACGTGGTCGGCAAGGCGCCGTTCAAGGGCACGCTGAGCCACCGCGGCTGGCGTTCGGCCGAGGTGCGCCTGCCCAAACTGGCGGAAGCGCATGACGCCGCCATCCTGGCGCCGGCGGAGGTGGAATTATGAGCGATCCACGTTACGCCATCGGCATCGACCTGGGCACCACGCACAGCGCGCTGTCGTATGTGAACCTGCAGGCCAGCGACGGCGAGAAAACCCAGCACGGCGTGCTGCCGATTCCGCAGCTGACCGCACCGGGCACCATCGAGGAACTGCCGCTGCTGCCATCCTTCCTCTACTTGCCGCACGCCGATGAACTGGCGCCCGGCGAGAACAATCTGCCATGGCAGCAGACCGCCGAAGAACAAGCCGGCGTGGCCGGCGAGATGGCGCGCAGCCGTGGCGCCACCACGCCGATCCGCCTGGTGTCCAGCGCCAAGAGCTGGTTGAGCCATCCCGGCGTCGACCGCCGCTCGGCGCTGCTGCCGAACGACGCGCCGGAAGAAGTGGCGCGCGTGTCGCCGCTGGAAGCCTCCACCCGCTACCTGGCCCACCTGCGCAAGGCGTGGGAGCAGGCGCACCCGGACGCGCCGTTCGGCGAGCAGGCGGTGACGGTGACGATTCCCGCGTCCTTCGATCCGGGCGCGCGCGAGCTGACCGCCGACGCGGCGCGCGCCGCCGGCTACACCAACCTCACGCTGCTGGAAGAACCGCAGGCCGCGCTGTACAGCTGGATCCAGGGCAGCGAAGGCCGCTGGCGCAAGGAGGTCAAGCCGGGCGACATCATCCTGGTGGTGGACGTGGGCGGCGGCACCAGCGACTTTTCGCTGATCGCCGTGCTGGAACGCGACGGCGTGCTGGAGCCGCACCGCATCGCCGTCGGCGACCACATTCTGCTGGGCGGCGACAATATGGACCTGGCGCTGGCGCACCTGGTGGCGCGCAAGCTGGCCGCCAATGGCACGCAGCTGGACGCGTGGCAGATGCGCGCGCTGACCTACGGCTGCCGCACCGCCAAGGAAAAGCTGCTGGCCGATGCCACCGTGGTCACCTGGCCTATCGTGGTGCCGAGCCGAGGCTCGAAGCTGATCGGCGGTTCAATCCGCACCGAACTGACGCGCGACGAAGTGTCCACCTTCATCCTCGACGGCTTCTTCCCGCAGGTGGAAGCGTCGGCGCGGCCGGCGGTGCGCACCCGCGCCGGCCTGACGCAGCTTGGCCTGCCGTACGCGCAGGATGCCGGCATCACGCGCCACCTGGCCGCGTTCCTGGCGCGCCAGGTGGGCGCCACGGCGGAACTGGAAGGTTACGCCGGCAAGCAAGGCGCCGAGGCGACCTTCCTGCATCCGACCGCGGTGCTGTTCAACGGCGGCGTGTTCAAGTCGGACCTGCTGGCCCAGCGCATCATGGCCACCCTCAACGACTGGCTGTACCTGGAGGGTGCGGAGCCGGCGCGCATGCTGGGCGGTGCCGACCTCGATCTGGCGGTGGCGCGCGGCGCGGCTTACTACAGCTACGTGCGGCGCGGCAGCGGCGTGCGCATTCGCGGCGGCACGGCGCGCTCGTACTACGTGGCGATCGAGTCGGCCATGCCGGCGATTCCCGGCATGGAGCCGCCGATCCAGGCGCTGTGCGTGGCGCCGTTCGGCATGGAGGAAGGCAGCGAGATCGAACTGCCGAATCAGGAATTCGGCCTGGTGGTGGGCGAGCCGGTGCAGTTCCGCTTCTTCGGTTCCTCGGTGCGCCGCCAGGACCAGATCGGCGATCTGCTGGACTTCTGGGGCCCGGATGAACTGATCGAGATGAACGAGATTCAAGCCAACCTGTCGCCGGAAGGCCGTCAGGCCGGCGACGTGGTGCAGGTGCGCCTGCATGCCATGGCGACCGAATCGGGCACGCTGGAATTGGCCGCCGTGGCCAACGACGGCCAGCGCTGGAAGGTGGAGTTCGACGTCCGCACAGCATGAGCAACTACGTCGTCAGCATCGACCTGGGCACCACCAACACGGTGATGGCCTACGCGGAAGCCGGCAGCGCGCAGATCCAGTTGTTCGAGATCGAGCAGCTGACGGCGCCCGGCGAGGTCGGTGCCGCGGCGTTGCTGCCTTCCTTGCGCTATCACCCCGCCGCCGGCGAACTGGCGGACGGCGAGCTGCAACTGCCATGGCGCGCAGACGATGTGGCCGGGCTGTCGCAGGTGGTCATCGGCCGCCTGGCGCGCAAGCTGGGCGCGCAGGTGCCGGGACGGCTGGTGGCCAGCGCCAAGAGCTGGTTGTCGCATCCGCAGGTCGACCGCATGGCGCCGATCCTGCCGTGGGGCGCGGAGGCCGATGTGGCCAAGGTGTCGCCGGTGGCCGCCAGCGCCTCCTATCTGGCGCATCTGCGCCATGCCTGGGATGCGCGCTTCCCCGCGCATCCACTGCACCAGCAGCAGATCGTGCTGACCATTCCCGCATCGTTTGACGAGGGCGCGCGCGCGCTGACGCTGGAGGCGGCGCGCATGGCAGGCTTGCCGTCGCTGCGACTGCTGGAAGAGCCGCAGGCGGCGTTCTATGACTGGCTGTTCCGCCAGCGTGCCACGCTGGCCGAGGAGCTGGCGCAGACGCGGCTGGTGCTGGTGTGCGACGTCGGCGGCGGTACTACGGACTTCAGCTTGATGAAGGTGGATGCGGCAGCCAGCGACGGCGCGGCGGGCCAGCCGGCCATCAGTCGCATCGGCGTCGGCAATCACCTGATCCTCGGCGGCGACAATATGGATCTCGCCCTCGCCCACCTCGTCGAAGCGCGCATGGCCGCGGGCGCGGCGCGGGACCACAGCGCGACGGCTAGCGACGGCGCGACGGCGACGTCCGCACGGCAAGCCCGCGCTGCGCCACCGCCGGCCCGGCTCTCGGCCAGCCGCCTGTCGCAACTGGCGGAGCGCTGCCGCGCGGCCAAGGAGCTGCTGCTGGCGGCCGATGCGCCGGAGCGCACCACGGTCACGCTGCTGGGCGCTGGGTCGAAACTGATCGGCGGCTCCCGCTCGGCCGAACTGACGCGCGACGAAGTCTCCGCGCTGGTCGTGGACGGCTTTTTCCCGCTGAATCCCGCGCGCGAGCCGGCAAAGCGCGGACGTGGCGCCATCGTCGAATTCGGCCTGCCCTACGCCGCCGATGCCGCCATCACGCGCCACCTGGCCGACTTCCTGCGCCAGCACGCCGCCGCCGCACGCGACGCCCTCGGCCTGCCCACCAACAGCGCCGTCGTGCCGATCCCGGACACGCTGCTGCTGAACGGCGGCGTGTTCCGCGCCGACGCGCTGGCCCGCCGGCTGCAAGCCACGCTGGCCGGTTGGCGCCAGCAGCCATTGCGCGTACTGCACAACGATAATCCGGACGTCGCCGTCGCCCGTGGCGGCGTCGCCTATGCACTAGGCCAGTCCGGCGCCGCGCCAGTCATCGGCGGCGGCTCCGCGCGCAGCTACTTCCTGCTGCTGGACGATGCCGCGCACGCCGACCAGCCGCGCCGCGCCGTCTGCATCCTGCCGCGCGGCGCGGCGGAAAGCCGCGAAGTCCTGCTGGCCGACCGCACCTTCGCCTTGCGTCTCGGCCGGCCGGTACGCTTCCACCTGGCCGCCTCCACTGCCGACGCGCCGCAAGCAGGCGACGTGGTCACGCTGCAGCCCGACGACTACGTCCAACTGCCCCCCATCGCCACCGTGCTGCGCGACAGCAGTGCAGCCGACGCGCGCAAGGAGATCCCGGTGCAGCTGGCCACCTCGCTCAGCGAGGTCGGCACGCTGGAAGTCCACTGCGTGGCCAAGGAAGACCAGCAACGCTGGCTGCTGGAATTCCAGCTGCGCGGCGAGACAGACAGCGAACCGGCGGACGACGACCAACCCGCCATGCCCGCCGGCCTGCCGGCCGCCATCGACAAAATCGACCGCATCTTCGGCAGCCGCGCGCAGCAGGTCGACCTCAAGGAGGTGAAGCAACTGCGCACCCAGCTCGAACACTTGCTGGGCAGCCGTGAAAGCTGGGCCACGCCGCTGCTGCGCCGCCTGTTCGACGCGCTGCTGGAACGCGCCAAGGGCCGCCGCCGCTCGTCCGAACACGAACGCGCCTGGCTTAACCTGAGCGGCTACTGCCTGCGTCCCGGCTTCGGCCACCCGCTCGACGCCTGGCGCATCGAGCAGTTATGGGCGATGTTTGAAACCGGCATCCAGCACCACAAGGACAGCCAGGTCTGCGCCGAGTGGTGGACGCTGTGGCGCCGCGTGTCCGGCGGCTTGAGCGTGGAAACGCAGTTGCGCGTGCTGGATGATTTCGCCTTCAACGTGCAGGCCGACGCGGCGGAGCGCGGCCGGCGTCCGGTCACGCTGGTCAACGGCAGCGAAGAAGACATGCTGCGCCTGGGCGCCTCGCTGGAACGCATCCCCGGCAACTACAAGGCCGAAATCGGCGCCTGGATGTTGGACCAGCTACAGAAAGCCAGCAAGGCCGCCGTCAAAGCCGCCGCCAACAAGACCCGCGCCGGCGCCGCTGACCTGGCCAGGGCCGAGGCGGCGCAGGGCCGCTTCCTGTGGGGTCTGAGCCGCGTCGGCGCGCGCCAGCCCTTCCACGGCAGCGCGCACGACGTGGTGGACACCGCCATCGTCGAACAATGGCTGGACGAAGTGCTGAAACTGGACTGGAAAAAAGTGGAGCCGGCCGGCTTTGCGGCCGCGCATCTGGCGCGCATGACCGGCGACCGCTCGCGCGACATCACCGACACCCTGCGCGCGGACGTGCTGCGCCGCCTGCAAGGCGTGGGCGCGCCGGCCAACTGGATCGCCATGGTGCGCGAGGTGGTGCAGCTCGACCAGGCCGACGAAAAGCGCATGCTGGGCGACGCGCTGCCGCCCGGTCTCAAGCTACTGAGCTGATGGTTTGAGCACTGGTGTCAGCGCCAGTGCCACCCCTTCGCCCAGCTCTTTGTCGCTCGCGAACAGATCGCCTCGCACCTCGTTTTTCGCCGCCTGGATATTGACCGTGTAAAGCATTGATGCGCCACCGTATGTGCTGGCAACCAGTTCGCCGCTGCCAGCATATGCATCCAGCCCGACTGACAACGCCAGCGTTGTGCCATCGCTGCGGTAATCCCGCGCATACGTGTTTGATACCAGGACCCTGCGCTGTTGGCCATCCCAGCGCGCCGCTGGGCCGGAGAACTGTGCCTGACGCAGCACCAGGTTCGGCTGCAAGACCATGCTGGCCTTGGTGTCGCTGCTCACGCGCTGCACCAGTTGCCCGCGCGCACGCGCAAATCGCGCGGACTGCAGCTTGCCGGTCTTCGCATCGTACACGCCGCCGACCGCCTCAACTTCCTGCGCCCAAATCGTCTCGTAATTGGCCGCGTCCAGCCCCGCCACCCTGTAGCCGGCAGCCTTCAGTTGCCGCTGCAGTTGATCCAGCAGCAGCGGTTTGCCTGCATCCAGATCATCGGCTTCCACGCTTGGCGGCAGCAGCACGATCAAGGTGCCTGGTGGCGGAGGCTTGAAGCCGGGTGCAATCAGATTATCCGTCGATGGCCGCGGTGCCGAAGCGCAGGCGGAAAGCAAAAAAGAGACGAGGCAGAGCAGTTTTTTCACGTGACGCATTCTTTAAAATATTGCCATGCGGCATTTTAATCGATGGCGTTCTTTTAATTCTCGCGAATTCTCACATAACTGGCTTGCTGCGCGACGAAGCCATCGAAGGCCTCGATCAGCGGATCGTATTTGTTTATATCGTTTTCCAGTTGGGCCAGCGCGTAGACGGTGGCTTCCAGCGTGGACAGCTGGTCCGGCAGGTGCGCCTTGCGGATCAGGTAGTGCGAGGGCGGCGTGTCGCGCAGCGGCAGGCGTGGCAGCGATTGCAGCAGCGGATTCAGATACAGCATCTTGCGGCTCTTGCGCCAGGTGCCATCCAGCACCACCAAGCGCAACGGCTCGCGCAGCCAGGCATCATCGAATGGCTGCGGCTTCGCCAGACCAAGAGCGGCATCCTCGGTGTCGGGATACAGCAGCACATTGCGGCGGTCCGGTGACAGCATCGCTTGCAGTTGCGCCGCGTCGAACGCTTCCCCCACCTCCAGCCGGCTGTTGGGCAGGCACAGATGCAGCAGCCGCGCGCTGCCCTTGGCGTTGCCGACTTCCAGAGGGTGCTGAAGAATCAGCACCTCCACCTGGTTGGTGACCGACTTCACCCAATGGCAGATGCAGGTCTGCCGGGGACGCAGGCACACGGCGCATAGCGCGCGCCGCGTGGTGGATGGGAGGCTGGCGGTATTCATGGACCGCCATTGTACCGTGGCTTAGAACTCTTCCCAGTCCGACTCGTTGGCGGTGACGGCCTTGCGCGGCGCGGCGGCCACCGGCGACGCTGGCCTTGGCCTTGGCGTTGACGCTGGCGCGGTCGCTTGGTCTTTCATCGTGGCGATGGCGGGCCTGGCCTTCGCCATCGCGGTCGCGGTTCCCGCCGTGGCGCGGCGCGGCAGCGCGGCGGCGCGGGCCGGCGCGCGCGGCGCGTCCGGCGGCGCGGCAACCTGCGACGCATCGAGCTTGAACACGCTGACCACGTCCGCCAGCTTGGCTGACTGCTCCTGCATCGACTCCGCCGCGGCGGCAGCCTCCTCCACCAGCGCGGCATTCTGCTGCGTTACCTGATCCATCTGCGTGATGGCGTCGTTGACCTGGGCGATGCCAATGCTTTGCTCTTCGCTGGCGTGGCTGATCTGGTTCATGATCTGCGTCACGCGGCTGATGCTCTGGACGATTTCTTCCATCGTCTGGCCAGCCTTGTCCACCAGTTCGGAGCCCATCTGCACTTTCTGCACCGAGTCGTCGATCAGGCCCTTGATGTCCTTGGCGGCGGACGCCGAGCGTTGCGCCAGATTGCGCACCTCCGATGCCACCACCGCGAAGCCACGTCCCTGCTCCCCCGCGCGCGCCGCTTCCACCGCCGCATTCAGCGCCAGGATATTGGTCTGGAAAGCGATGCCGTCGATGACCGAAATGATGTCGACAATCTTGCGCGACGAATCATTGATCGATCCCATGGTGTTGACCACCTCGCCCACCACCGAGCCGCCACGGCTGGCGATTTCCGATGCGCTGATCGCCAGCTCATTGGCCTGACGCGCGTTCTCGGCGTTGAAGCGCACCGTGGACGTCAACTCCTCCATCGACGACGCGGTTTCCTCCAGCGAACTGGCCTGCTCCTCGGTGCGCGAGGACAGGTCCTGATTGCCGGCGGCGATTTGTGTGGAGGCCGTCGCTATCAGATCGGTCCCATTGCGCACCTGGCCAACGATGTTCACCAGGTTGGTGTTCATGGTTTTCAGGGCATGCATCAACTGGCCGGTTTCGTCGCTGCTGTGGACCTGGATATCGCTGGTCAGATCGCCCGACGACACGGTTTCCGCCACCTTCAGCGCCGCGTTGATCGGCTGCGTGATGGTGCGCGTGATCCACCACGCGGCCACCACGCCCAGCACAATCGCCGCCAGACCAAGCATGACCAGCAGCATGCGGCCGCTCCGGTACTGCTGTTGAATCTCGGCCGCCGATTCATCCAGCAAGGCGGCCTGCTTGTCGACGAAGGCCTTCAGCGCGCCGAGATACTTGACGCGGCTCTGGGTCATGTCGCCTTCGTAGATCTGGGTGGCCTTTTCCAGATCGCCGGCGTTCTTGGCGGTAAACACGGCCTTGCGGAAATCGGTGTATGCCTTGCGCGTTTCCAGCACCTGCTTGAACAGCGGCTTGAGTTGTTCGTCATCGAGATTGGCGCCGATCTGGTCCTGGATCTGCGTGGCGCGCGCCGACGATTCCGCCATCTGCGCTTCCAGCTTTTTTTGGTCGGCGGGATCGCGCACCATGAAGGCGCCGGTGGTGCGCGCGGCGTTGACCTCGATGATCTTGCCCCATTCCGCTGTCAGGCGCTCATCGCGGATCTTCACGTTGATCATCTCGTCGGTCTTGTCACTGGCGCTGCTCAGGCGCAGGATGCCAATGGCGGTCATTGCAACCAGGAGTAACAAAATGAGCGAGAAACCAAAGCCGAGACGGGTACCGATCTTGAGATTGTTCATAGCCAGCTCCTAGCTAAAATCTGGGTTGTCCGATTTATGCTAGCACTAATCCCTCCGCTATAAGTGGCATGCGAGAAATATTCGACATTGCATCGCAGCATTAGTCGGTGGCGGGCGCGGCGCCCAGCAACTCCTCCACGCCGGCGACCACGGCCGGGTCCTTGATCACGCTGCGCAGCCAGAGGTGCAGCGGCATTTCGCCCCAGCCGGCGGCCCGCTCGGCCAGATAGGCCACCGGGCTGTGTGGCTCGGTGCGCCGGAAGAAATCCGCTACGAGACGCAGCTGCTGCAAGGCTTGCGTACGATTTTGCAAGGCAGCGCCCGGCTGCATGACAACGTTACCAAGAGTGGCTACGCCAGCATCGGCAGCGATCACGGCGTTGCCAAATGGCATCAGGCTGGCGACCGCGGCCTGCACCGCGTCGCGGGCTGGCGCGAAGCCGGGGCCGTCGGCGCCCAGTTGCGTATCTACCACGCGTTCCAGCGCGATCAGGCTGGCGAGGCAATATTCGGCGTCACCGAGCGGCGGCGTTTGCGTCATGCATTCCCGCACCAGCGAGGGGGTGCGCGCCAACAGCCAGAACAGGTTGCCGATGCGCTGATCACAGTCGCCGTCATCGACCAACGGATACAAATCGGTCCAATACTGCTCGCATAAACCGGCCAGCACCGCGTAGCCATCGCCAAGGCCGCGCAGACCGCGCGTCTTCGCCAGGGCTTCGGCCAGCCATACGGCCAGACGCAGGTCTTTGCTGCGGGTGGCGATCAAGTCGGCACAGCGCGTGGCCACCAGTGGCCAGTCGGCTTCCTTCAGCGCGGTCGCCCACTCGCCCTGATCCAGCGCGGGATCGTCGTGCTGGCGCGCCTGCGCGATCTCGTCGACCTCTTTGCTGAAAGACAGATCCTCGCCGCAGCGCTGCTCCGCGCCGACCGGTTGCAGCAGTGACGCTACGTTGAACATGGCGGCCTCCTATTTGATGGTGTATTTGAACTGCCCCTTGCCGTTGGCGCCGGCCTTGATGCGCGTGATCGGCTCTTCCTGCGCCATCTTCTCCAGCACCGCCTGCGCGATCTCCGGCAGCAGCGTGCCGTTCAGGATATGGTCCACGTTGCGGGCGCCGGAATCGACCTCGGTGCAGCGCGACAGCACCGCACTGACCAGCGATTCGTCGTAGCTGAACTCCGCGTGGTGGTGCTCGCGGATGCGCTGGGCGATGCGCGCCAGCTTGAGGTCAATGATCCCGCTCAGCACTGCGTCCGGAATCGGATAGTACGGCACCACCTTCACGCGTCCCAGGAAGGCCGGCTTGAAATGTTTGACCAGTTGTGGGCGCAGCAGCGCTTCCAGTTCGTCCGGCCCTGGCGGGTCTTCCTTGTTAAGACACGCCTGCATGATGGTGGCCGATCCCGCGTTGGCGGTGGCGATGATGATGGTGTTGCGGAAGTCGATCTCGCGGCCTTCGGCATCGTCCATCACGCCCTTGTCGAACACCTGGAAGAACAGTTCGAGCACGTCGGGATGGGCTTTTTCGATTTCGTCCAGCAGCACCACGCTGTAGGGGTTGCGCCGCACGGCCTCGGTCAGCACGCCGCCCTGGCCGTAGCCCACGTAGCCGGGCGGCGCTCCTTTCAGGCCGGAGACGCTGTGCGCTTCCTGATACTCGCTCATGTTGATGGTGAGGAGTTTTCGTTCGCCGCCATACAGCAGATCGGCCAGCGCCAGGGCGGTTTCCGTCTTGCCGACGCCGGAGGGGCCGACAAAGAGGAACACGCCCTTAGGCTTGTTGGGGTCATCCAGGTTGGCGCGCGCCGTGCGCACCCGCTGGGCGACGGCGGCGATGGCGTGGTGCTGGCCGAGGATGCGCCCTTGCAGCGCGTCCTGAAGCCGCAGCACGGTGTGGATTTCGTCCTTGACCATCTTCCCGAGCGGGATGCCGGTCCAGCCGGAGACGATGGCCGCGACCGTGGCGCCATCCACCTCCAGCGGCACCATCGGCGTTTCGCCTTGCAGCGCAAGCAGTTCTTCTTTCAGCCCTCGCACTTTGCCGCCGGCGTCTGCATCCGCGCCAGCCTCCGCTCGCTGGCGCGTGATGGCGGCGACGATGGATTGTTCGCGCTGCCAACGCTCAGCGTGGTGCGCATGTTCCTCCACCAATGCAGCATGCTCACCCTGCAGCTTCTGCAGGCGTTGATGGAGCGCGACGCTGCCCTCCTCCCGCCGCAAGGCGAGGATTTCGGTGGCGATGCGTTCCATCTGTCGTGCCGCGTCCTCCAGCAGGGCCGGCGTGCCGCTTTGCGCCAGCGCCACCCGCGCGCAGGCGGTATCCAGCACGCTGACTGCCTTGTCAGGCAGCTGGCGGCCAATGATGTAGCGGTGCGAGAGGCGCACCGCCTCGGTCACCGCCTCGTCACGGATGCGGATGCCGAAGTGCCGCTCCATCAGCGGTGTCATGGCGCGCAGCATGGCGCTGGCGATCTGTTCGTCCGGTTCCTCCACCTTCACGACCTGGAAGCGGCGCGCCAGCGCGGCATCCCTCTCGACATATTTTTTGTATTCGCTCCACGTGGTCGCGGCAATGGTGCGCAACTCGCCGCGCGCCAGCGCGGGCTTGAGCAGATTGGCGGCGTCGTTCTGTCCCGCCGTGCCGCCCGCGCCGATCATCGTGTGCGCCTCGTCGATGAACAGGATGATCGCGTGCGGGCTTTGCTTCACTTCGTCGATGACGTTTTTCAGGCGATTCTCGAACTCGCCCTTGACGCTGGCGCCAGCCTGCAGCAATCCCATATCCAGCGTGCGGATCTCGACGTCCTTGAGCACGGCCGGTACGTCACCCGTCGCCACGCGCAGTGCCAGCCCTTCCACCACGGCCGTCTTGCCCACGCCCGCCTCGCCGGTGAGGATGGGATTGTTCTGGCGCCGGCGCAGCAGGATGTCCACCACCTGGCGGATTTCCTGTTCGCGGCCGATGACGGGATCCAGCTTGCCGTCGCGGGCCTGGCGCGTCAGGCTGGTGGTGTACTGGTCCAGCGCCGGCGTGCGCGCGCCGCCTGCCTGCGCTATCCCCGCAAGCGGTTCTGCGGCGGCATCGCGGGCTGCGGTCGTCTCTTCCCGCGAGCCATGCGTGTACTTCTCCAGCTGATGTTTGACCTGGTCGATCGGAATGCGGGCAAATTGCGGCGATGCACGCTGCGCCAGTTGCTCCAGCTCCGGATCCGTCAGCAAGGCCACCAGCAGGTGCGCGCTGCGGATCTGCGCCGGCGGCGTTTCCAGTGAGGCGATCAACCACGCATGTTCCAGCAACAGCGGCAAATGACGCGAGAACACCGGCGTACGCGTGCTGCCGGTCTTGAACTGGCTGATTTCCTGATGCAGATCCGCCTCCAGCGTCGCCACATTGACGTCGCACCTGGCGGCGATGCACGCCACGTCGCAGCGCTCCTGCTCCAGCAGCGCCAGGAACAGGTGCTCAACCTCCACCTCGTACTGCCCAAGCGCGACGCAGATACTGGCGGCGCGGGTGGCGGCAAGACGGGTGGTGTCATTCAGTTTGCCGATCAGCGTTTTCAGTTTGGGATTCATGTCCGGCCTCCGCGCGCGCTGCGGTTGATGGAGTAATGCAGCGATGACGGTTGCAGCACCGCGTCAAAGCTGACGGTTTCGTTGTACGGCAAGCCGGCCAGGGTGCCAAAGATGGCAAAGCCGATGCGGTTGATGGCGCCCGGCTCGCGCTCCAGGCGCGCCTGCACGTTGCGCAGGCGTGGCTCGTGGCGCTCGATGGCGGCTTTCAGCGCGGCGCAGACGCGGGCGCGGTCGTCGGCGCTGTTGAGGCACATGCCGGCGAAGTCCACCAGGCCGTAATTGGCGATCGAGCGTTTGCATTCCGGGTAGGCCTGCATCAGCTCATCCGGCAGCGCGCAGCGGGTGTTGAGCAGGTCCTCCAGATCGCGCGCCACGCTGTCCTTGTACTGCTCCAGCGTCATCGGCCGGTCATGGGCACCGAGCAGGCGGTCCAGCAGGCCGGGAACAAAGCCGTTCATGGTGTGCCTTCAAAAAGAAGCCAGGCCGGGCGGCCTGGCCGAAAAGCGCGCCGCGACGGAGCGCCATGCTGCCTCCGTCGCGGGCGCGGGGGAGTGTCAGACGATGCGGTTGGCGGACAAATCCCAGCCGCCGGAGGTATTGCCGCCGGCGCCGCCGCTGATTTTCTGCTGCGTGTACTTCCACTTGATCTTGGAGAACTTGAAGGCCACGTCTTCGGACAGGATGTCGCCCTCTTCCACCGCCGGCGCCACCGCGCCGATCAGCACATTTTCGATTTCGATTTCAAAGTACTTCACGCGCTCGCCCTGGGCATCGGCGCGCATGAATTCGAAGCGGGCCTTGGGAATGGTGCGGCCGGCCGAGCAGGTTTGCAGCAGGATCGGCGAGGACAGGTCGGCCAACTTGGAAATCACGATGTCGCGGTGTTCGCAGCGCTCCGCCGTGTGGCCGCCACCGGTGGACGCGGTCGCCGACTTGGGCTGCTCCACGCCGAAGCTGACCGATTTGCACTCGATCCAGTCCTTGTGCCGGTCATCGTTGGATTCGCCCTTGATGCCGTCAATGTACAGATATACGTCGATTGCCATTGCATGCTCCTCTCGATTGTTGGGATTAGTGGTTGGTCGATTGCGGCAGCTCCGCGACCAGACGGAGTGAAACGGACAACTCATCAAGCTGGAAGTGCGGTCGCAGGAAGGATACGGCGCGGAATACGCCGGGCCGCCCGGCCACTTCATGCACCTGCACCGACGCTTCGCGCAGCGGAAACTGCGCCTTCTGTTCCTGGCTGGCGTTATCGTCCAGCAGCACGTACTTCATCAGCCAGCGGTTGAGGAAGTCCTCGACGCTGGAAGCGGAGGCGAAGCTGCCCACCTTGTCGCGCATCATGGCTTTCATGTAGTGGGCGATGCGCGAGACGGAAAAGATGTACTGCAACTGCGACGACAGCACGGCGTTGGCGTTGGCCGCGTCGCTGCTGTACCGCTTGGCCTTCTGCGTGGACTGGGCGCCAAAGAAGGCGGCATACGAGGTGTTCTTGCAGTGGACCAGCGAGATGAAACCCAGGTCGCTCAACTCCTTCTCGCGGCGGTCGGTGATGGCTACCTCGGTCGGACACTTGAGCGCCACCTCGCCCTCGTCGGTCTTGAAGGTGTGCGTGGGCAGATCGTCCACCAGGCCGCCGCCTTCCACGCCTCGGATGGCGGCGCACCAGCCGTAATCGGCGAACGCCGCGGTCAGCTTGGCGCCAAAGGCGTAGGCGGCGTTACACCAGAGGTATTTTTGATGGTCGGTGCCGTCCACTTCCTCCACGAAGTTGAAGCCTTCCACCGTGGTGCCATCGACCGGGTTGAATGGCAAACGGCCGAGGAAGCGCGGCAGCGTCAGGCCGACATAGCGCGCGTCTTCGGACTCGCGGAAGGCCTTCCATTTGGCATATTCCACGGTGTCGAACACTTTCGACAGGTCGCGCGGCCGCGCCAGGTCGCCATAGCTTTCCAGCCCAAACAGCTCGGGCGCCGCGGCGCTGATAAACGGCGCGTGCGACGCCGCCGCCACGTGCGACATCTGCTCGATGAAGTACATGTCCTCCGGCTGACGCGAGATTTCAAAGTCGCCCAGCAGTGCGGCGTACGGCGCGCCGCCGAAGGTGCCGAATTCTTCCTCGTATATCTTCTTGAACATCGTGCTCTGGTCGAATTCCAACGCCGACTGGAAGTCTTTCACCAGCTCCCGCTTGGTGGCGTTGAGCATGCGGATCTTCAGGCCCGCGCCGCTGGCGGAGTTCTTCACCAGGTAATGCAGGCCGGTCCAGCTTTGCTCCAGCTTCTGGAACGCCGGTGCGTGCATGATGGCGCTCAGTTGGGTGGAGATCAGCCGATCCAGTTCCGCCACGCGGGCGTCGAGCGTCGCAGACAGGTTGTTGGACACCACCACGGCGCCATCCAGCACTTGGTTGACCAGCTCCGAGATGATGTCCTTGGCGCGATCATGCTCCACGCTGGACTTGGCCACCTTGCTTTGTTCGACAATCTGGTCCAGCAGGCTGTCGCCTTCCAGAGCTGCCGCCGCTTGCCCCACCGGGTCGAGTTGTGCGGACATGTCAGCCTCCCTTGGCGGATTTGAGGCTGGACAGCTTGCCGGTGTTGTTCAACACCTCGCTCAGGATGTCCTCCAGCTTGTCGTTGCCGGCCAGCTTGTTGCGCAGGTCGGCCAGCTTGGTGCGCGCTTCCAGCAGCCTGGCCAGCGGTTCGACCTGCCGCACCACGGCTTCCGGACGAAAGTCTTCCATCGCCTTGAAACGCAGTTCGACATGCAGGCTGGTGTCGTCGTCCTTCAGCTGATTCGGCACCTGGAAGCGCGCCACGGGCGCCACGCCGCCGAGCACCTCATCGAAGTTGTCGCTGTCGATGCCGACAAACTTGCGGTCCTTGAGGCGTTTCTTCTCCACCTCCGAGTTGCCGGCAAAGTCGCCGACCACGCCCACCACAAACGGCAGTTCCTTGTTTTCCATGGCGTCGCCGATTTCCACGTCGTAGGTCATCTGCACGCGTGGAGGACGCACCTTGGTCAAGCGCTTTTGTATGCTGTCACCTTTAGCCATTTCCGCTCCTTATTTCAATCCGCCGAAGGGATCGTTGGTTTGACTGCCGCTTTTGCCGGTGGCTGCGGGCGGCGCTTTTTTGTTGGAGACCGGTGGCGACGCCGGCTGCCGGCGCGCAGCCATATTCGTCGTCGGCACCAGCACGTCTTCGCCAAGGCTGGTGCGCAGCAGCTTGGCCAGATCCTGCGCCTCGGAGCGCAGCGAACCATTCAGGTTGTTCTGCTGACTCAGATCCGCCAGCGCCCTGGTCGACAAGCGCAGACCGCTGACGGCGATGATGCTGTTGCCCAGTTTGTCGTTCGGGTCACGCTGCAGCGCTTCCTGCGCGTTGAGGATCGCCTCGCCGTAATTGGCGCGGTCGAATTTGATTTGCGCCATGTGCAGCCAGGGCGCCTTGTCGGCCGGGTAGCTGGCGGCGGCGTTTTTCAGAATGCCTTGCGCCTTGTCGACGTGGCCGGCGGCAAGCGCGGCATCGGCGTCGGCCAACGCGCGGTCGAGTGACTGCGATGTCGTCCTGTCCGCGCGGACCAGGCCTCCATCCGTGGCGCACGCCGCCAGCAACAGCAGGCTGGCGATACAGGGCAGCCATGTTCTTGAAGTGCTCATCGGTTTCTCCTTTTGCGTAACCGGGCGAGAAGATGGCCAGTATTCATGAAATGCCCACGGTACCGATTGCGCTTACTCAAGCGCCGTCCTCTTTTCCCTTTGCTTGCGCCTTCGCAAATAGACGAGCCGCCGCTTTCGCTCTAATGAACGTCTCGTTTAAAGACAAGGCATGGAGACAGCATGAGCATTCCATCCAAGGTGTTGTGGGGCGAAGGCCTGTTCCTGCGGCCGCAGCACTTCCAGCAACAGGACCAGTACCACGAGGCGCGCCTGCACCACACGGCACGCGCGCTGCATCCGTATCTGTGGGGCGTGCTTAATCTTCAATGGGACTTCGATGCGCTCAAGGCCGGCAAGCTGCGGCTGGAAGCGCTGTCGCTGATCTTCCGTGACGGTGAGATCGTCGACGCGCCCGCCAGCGCGCCGCTGCCGCAGCCGGTGGACCTGAGCCGCCTTCCCGCCAGCGTATTGGAAGTCACGTGGTACGCCGCGCTGCCCTCGCTCTCCGCCAATGGTGGCAACGCGGCGTCGCACGGCGACCTGCACGCCGGCCCGCGCTACGGCCAGACCAGCCGCGAAGTGGCGGACCTGTACACGCAAGCCGTGGAGGCAGACGTCAGCTACCTGCGCAGCGCGGTGCGGCTGATGTCCGATCTGGAGCCGCTGGGTGCCTTCGAATGTGTGCCGGTCATACGGCTGCGGCGCGTGGTGACCGGCGGCTTCGAACCCGATGTATCCTTCATCCCGCCAGGGCTATCGGTCGACAGCGCGCCTGCGCTGAAGGCGATGCTGGATCGCTTGCTGGACGCATTGCAGGCCAAGGTGCAGTCGCTGCAAGGACATATGCGCGAGCCTAGCCGCAACGTGATCGAGTTCCGCTCCGGCGACGTGTCTTCCTTCTGGCTGCTGCACACCGTCAGCACCTCGGCGGCGGCGCTGATGCATTACGCGCGCAATCCGGCACTGCATCCCGAGCGCCTGTTTGAATGCCTGCTCGCGCTGGCCGGTGCGATGATGACCTACTCCAAGCAATACACGCTAATCGACCTGCCGGCTTACCAGCATGACGATCCCGCGCAATGCTTCCCCGCGCTCGACCACATCATCCGCGACCTGCTCGACACCGTCATCTCCACCAAATACTTCTCCATCGCGCTGGCCGAGGAGAAGCCCAGCTACCACCTGGGCAAACTGGATTCCGGAAAAATCGACCAGCGCACCACGCTGTACCTGGCCGTCAGCGCCGCGCTGCCGGCGCTGGAACTGGTGGAGGTGGTGCCGCTGCGCGTCAAGGTCGGTGCGCCGGACGATGTGGAGAAATGCGTGCTGTCAGCCATGCCGGGCGTGAAGCTCATCCACGCGCCGCAAGTACCGGCAGCGATCCCGGTTCAACCGGACACCTACTACTTCGCACTGGAGGGAAAAGGCATGCTGTACGAACAAATGCTGAAAGCGCAGTCGATATCGATCTACGTGCCATCCGGCATACGTGATCTGCGCCTCAACCTGATCGCGGTGACGGCATGACGCCGCCGGTCGAACGCCGCGCCAATCCCACGCAGCTGGGCGGCCAGCGAAAACAGATCCAGCCTGGCTACGGCCATGTGCAAACGCTGCTCGACCTGCTCCAGGAGGGCTTCTATCTGCTGTTCATGCTGAAGAACGGCAGCATGCCGCCAGGCGAAGCCCCCTTCCTCGACACGGTCACCGCCTACCTCGCCGAATTCGACAGGGAAGC
Source organism: Duganella sp. 1224 (assembly GCF_013408245.1). Taxonomy (GTDB): domain Bacteria; phylum Pseudomonadota; class Gammaproteobacteria; order Burkholderiales; family Burkholderiaceae_D; genus Rugamonas. Next base: position 281,777 of record NZ_JACBYS010000001.1, on the reverse strand, counting down.
GCGCAAACTGCGCGCGCAAGGCGACGATATCGACGCCGCCAAATATGCCTACTGCGCGGCGCTGGATGAAATCATTCTGTCGTCGCAGTTTCCGATGCGCGAGGCGTGGGAGCGCCGCCCGCTGCAGCTGGTGATCTTTGGCGACCAGCTGGCCGGCGAACACTTCTTCGATCGCCTGGAAGCGCTGCGCAGCGCTGGCGGTTCGCGTCTGCCGGCGCTGCAGGTATTCCACATGTGCCTGCTGATCGGCTTCCGGGGCAAGTACGCGCTGGACTCCAGCGACAAGCTGGCCTACCTGAGCGCGCGCCTGGGCGACGAAATCGCCCACATGCAGGGCAAGAGCAAAGGCTTCGCGCCGCAGGCGGAACGGCCGGACCAGATCGTGCACAAGCTGCGTTCCAACACGCCGCTGTGGGCGGTGTCCGCCGTGTTTGGCGTGATCGCGCTGGGCTCATACCTGGGGCTGGAATCGTCGCTGTCGCACACCACGCAGGAATCGCTGGCAGGCTATTCGGACCTGGTCAAACTGGCGCCGCGCCCGGCCTACGTGACCATCACGCTGCCCTGACTACTGCGCCATGCGGAATTCGATACGGCGGTTGCGCGTGCGGCCTTCCGCCGTGGTGTTGTCGGCCACCGGACGGTCCGGGCCCTGGCCGGAGACCATCACCATATCCTGGCTGATGCCCTTCGCCGCCAGATAGGTGCGTACCGCCTCGGCGCGCGCCTGGCTCAGTGCCAGGTTGCTTTCCCGCCGGCCCACATTGTCAGTGTGGCCGATCACTTCCACCTTTTTGCCTTTCACCTTCTGCAGCGCGGCTGCCATTTCATCAAGGATGGCCTGGCCGGACGGCGTCAGCGTCGCCTTGCCGCTGTCGAATTCGATGATGCGCCTGGCCAGCGTTTCATCCAGCAGGTTTTGCTCGGCGGCGCTCACGCGCAGGCCGTTGTTGACGGTGTAGCTGGGATTGAGACTGGTGGCGATGTCGCTGGCGATCTGCTGCCGCTGCGCTTCGTTGGCCACCTCGCCGCGCACGGTGACGTTGGTGCCGTCGATTTTCAGCTCGCCCTTGCTGATCATTTTCAGATTGGAGCTGATCAGCTTCTGCACGTAGCCGTTCCAGTTGGGCGGCAGCGCTACCTGGGCGATGCTGATCTGGTCCACCACCCGCTCGGCGCCGTACAAGGCCCGAACCTGCACCAGCAGCGCGGCCTTGCTGGCTTCATCCGGCACGGCGCCGGTAACGACAATCTGGCCGGGTGTCTGGGCGATGGCGCACGTCGCCGCCAGCAGCAACGCGGCCATGGGCAGGTGCTTGCGCATGACGGTACTCCTTATCAGACAAAGGTTTCGTGAAATAGCGCTTGAACGGACCGCAGCGAAAGCTGGCCTTGCTCCAGGTAGGCCGAGAGCTTCTGGACGCGCGCGTCGCCGGCAATCAGCTCATCCACCCAGCCGGCGTAGTCAAAGCTGACCTGGTGCTCGGCAGCGCTGGCGGGGGCGATGATGGCGGCCAGCGTTTCCGGCGCGGCGCCGCCAAAGCCGATGATCAGCAATGGCTGGCCGTGCAGGTCGGCCAGGAACAGGCTCAGTTCAAAGTCCGCCTGCTGCAGGAATGGCACGATCAGATCGAGCCAGAACGCCGCCACCAGATAGCGCTGGCGGGATGACTGCGGCAACGGCAGCGCCAGGCTTTTGTCCAGCCGCTCGGCGCCGCTGCGGCGCACTGGCTGCAGCAATAGCCCTATCGCCAGTAGCGTGCGACGCACCGAGGCGCTGGCCAACATGGCTTCCAGCGCGGCGATGGTGTGGCGGTCGAGGAAGTCGATGAAGCTTTGCACGTGGCGGTCGTCGGCGGTGTCGATGTCTACGCGGCTGGCGGCCAGGGTTTGCAGTGGGGTTTCCGGCGTGGCGGCGTCCACGACATCCGCGGTCAGGCGGGCCTGCTCTTCCCACAGCGTGGCCAGGACCAAGGGGCTGCGCTGGACGAAGCTTGCGGGGTCGTCGACTTCGATGGCGCTCATGCTGAGAAAAGGATAGCGCCGCTGCGACAGGTCGCTGCTGGCCGCCAGATGGCCGGCGATGGCGCGCCGGCTGCGCGTGCCGACGAAGGCAAAGTCCAGCGGCGCCATGGCGTCGTAGTGGAGTTTCCAGCGCGGATCGAGACTCAGCAGGTTCATGACCTCGGCCAGCCAGTCGTCCAACAGGCTGACGAGCGCCAGATTGTCTGCCGCCTTGATGAAATCCGCGCGCGTGGGCAGTTTGCCGAAGTAGCCGATGCGCGCTGCCTGCGCCGCGCGCTTCATTGAGCCGCTCCGGCGGCGGCCGGCGCCGAGGCGGTGGCCGCCAACGGCGCGCCGACGATCGTCTCCGGCAAGCGCATGCCTTTGAAGCCCTGATCCTTCGCCGCACTGGCGCCGCTCTCAGGGCTGCTGATGATCTTCAGTCCCATCGCCACCGTAATCGCGCCGCTGCTCCAGCGCAGCTCAAACACCCCGCCCTCGCGTTTCTGCTTGGCTGCCGTATCGATCAGGCGCTTCAGCCCAAACTGGCCCGGCTCGTTGAACACCTCCACGGTGCGCCCATCCATGGCCACCGCCGTGATGCGCGCGCCGGGCGCTCCCTGCGGACTTGGATGCACCATGCTCGCCCACTGCGCTGGCGTATTCCGGTAGCGCAGCTGCTGGCCGTCGATCTCCACCGTGTATTCCAGCGTGCCCGGCGCCGGCATCGGCTGGATCTGGAACACAGTCTGCGCCGCTGTCTGCGACGACGCCACGCCGCCGGCCGCAATCGGCGCGCTCCAGCCCGGGAAGCGCTGCACCATCTGCGGCGACAGCGTGATGCCCATCTCCGCCCACGTGCGTGCCGCCAGCACGTCGCCACGCCGCAGCACCAGTGGGCCCAGCGTGGTGGTGGCAAACCTGGCGACCACGCCATCCGGCCCGAAGAACTGCGCGATTTCCGCGTCGGCGGCCTCCACTCGCGCATCCGGCGAAAACGGATATTTCGCGGCCAGCGTTTTCTGGAATGGCTCATACACCTGCGCCACCCAGGTTTTGTTGATCTCCGCCTCCGCCGGCCCCACCAGCACCGCAAAAATCTGCATCAGCGGCCGCACGAGGACGGGGCGGATGGCTTGTTTCTGCGCGTCGGTCATCCCCACCAGCATTTGTTCGTCAACATAGCGCAGCGCGTCGGCCAGTTCCGAGCCGCTGCCGTCCAGCGTCTGCTGCATGAACTGGCGCGCGCCGGGGCCGGGATCGCCTTGGTTCTTCAGCTGATTGAGCCGGCCGCGCAGCCTGGAAAGCAGCTCCATGTAGGCGCGCATCAGCGACGCGTCCTTGTCCTTGGCCGCCACCAGCTTGCCGATGCCGGCGAATTCACGTCCCACTGGCCCCATCGGCCTGTCCGAGGAAGGCGTCGCGGCCGCCGGCAAGTTGATATTGATCTGCGCCGGCGAGCGCCGCAGCACGCTGTACTTGACCCAGTTGATGAAGCCTGTCTGCGCCTCCTTCACCTCGGCGCTCATCACCGATGGGTTGTCCCAGGAAGTCTGCTGATGCAGGGCTGTCAGCAGCCTGGAAAGCGGCGAGAGCTGGGGATCGCCCAGCCGGTTCATCGCCGTCACCGCCGCGTCAAAACCATTCAGGTTGACGATGCTGACGCCTTGCACAAACTTCTGCCACTCGCGCGCGTAGTCGGCCTTGTATAAATCCGTCAGCCCCTTCTGGATTTGTTCCGGGCTGCCTTCCAGCGTCAGGTCGTCGCGGGCGGCGGTCTTCAGCACCCAGTCGGTGCTTTGCAGCTCGCGGCTGGCGGCGTCACGGAAGGCGTCCTGCACGAACTTCTCCCATGCGTCGCGCGTGTAGGCGCCCGGCACGGCGTAGCTGCCGGTGATGAGCGCCTGATCCTGTTCTCCCACCATGCGCGCCACCGTCATCGATGGAAAGCGCGTGTTGGCGCGGGCACGGATGTCGGCATACACCCGCTCCCGCGCCGGCATGCCGCGCACCACGCGCCGCAGGTTCTCGCGCGCCTGGTCCACCAGCGCCAGCTTCAGATCAATGCGCGGCCAGGCCGGATCGGGAATCTGCGCCAGATAAAACGTCATCAGCCGCTCGGCGCTGTGGATCATCTGCTCGCGCGACATGGCGCCGCGATTGTTCTCCAGCCATGCGCGCCAGTAGCGCGGCAACTGGTCGTTCAGGTGGCTGCCTTCCGCGTGGGATTTATCGGCCAGCATCAGATAGCTTTTCAGCGCGTTGTACGCGTCATCGACATTGGTCGGCGAGGCTTCCTGGAACTGGCGTCCCGCCACCGTGGTCGACCCTGTCGCGCCGGCCGGCTGCAACTCGGCGGCGTGCGCGTTCATCTCCGACAGCAGCGTCTCCAGATTGGCCACCACCGGCATCAGCATCACGTTCCTGGCCCCGGCGAAGTATTCCTCGCGCAGCTTGCGCTCCAGCTGCTCGCCCTGATAAAGCCCCATGCGCAGCGACCACGGACGCGAGGCGCGATACTTCTCCAGCTGCTCGATACGGTCCTGGATAATCTCCATCGCCTCCAGCCGCGATTGCAAATCCAGCCGCTTGGCCTGGAGCTTGATCACCTTGTCCAGATCCGCCTGCACGTTGCTCACCAGTTGGCGATTGCCCATGTACGACCAGCTCCAGCCGCCCAGCGCCGCGCCCAGCATCAGCGCTGCGCTGAAGAAGGCCGCATAGCGCAAGCGCACCTTGTTCTTGCTGGCGTACTGCGATACCAGATCCTTGTCGGCAAAGATCACCTTGCGGAACAGGTTAAGCAGGAAGAATCCCGAATGGCCGGATGCCGGCAGCGGCGCCGCATCCGGCGTGCTCAGGGCAAAGCGCTTAGCCACGCGCTGCGATTGCTCGTTGCGCGGCATGCCCTCCTGCAGCGCGCTGGTGAAGTAAAAGCCGCGAAACACCGGCTTGAACTGGAACGGATTCTCCTCAAACAGCGTGACCAGGAAGGCGCGCAGCGGCGTACGGATGGTCGCAAACTCCAGCGGGAAGGTGAACACGCCGGGCGCCATGCCTTCGCGCCGCTGCTGGCCCATGGTGGCGAGGCTCATCGCTTTCAGCCCGTCGCACAGCTCATCGAAGGCATGGTCGAAAAAGGCCACCACCTGCTGACTGGTGGTGTTGCGCTGATACGGCATGGTCGCGCCCCACACGCGTTCACGCTCGCCGCGCTCGGCCTGCGCGAAGAATTCGCCAAAGCCCGCGATCAGATCGGCCTTGGTGAACACCACGTACACCGGCGCAAACACCTCCAGCCGCTCGATCAGATCCTGTACCCGCTTGCGCAGGCTGCGCGCGAGTTGGATGCCGGCTTCGGGATCATCGCCGCGCAGCTCGGCGATGCTGACCGCGATGATGATGCCGTTGACCGGCGCGCGGCGGCGGTACTTCTTCAGCAGGTCGAGAAAGCCGAACCACTCGGCGCGGTGCTCCTCCTGCACCGAGTAGCGGCCGGCCGTGTCCAGCAAGATGCCCTCGGTGGTGAAGAACCAGTCGCAATTGCGCGTCCCGCCCACGCCCTGCAGCACTTTGCCGTCCGCGAAGGGAAACTGCAGGCCGGAGTTGGTGATGGCCGTGCTCTTGCCCGCCGCCGGATTCCCGATGATCATGTACCACGGCAGCTCATACAAGGCGCGTGTGCCGGCGACGATGCCCAGCTTCGATCCCCTGATGGTCTCGATGGCCTTCAGCATGCTGTCGCGGATGGCCTTGACCTCGGCTGCCGACGGATCGGCGGACGGCTCCTGGCGGCCCATGGCCTCGCCCAGCTTGTCCGACTCGCGCCGCGCGCGCCAGCGGCGCCACCACCACAGCACTCCGGCCAGCGCCAGCATCACCGCAATGGCGAGGAAAGCCCACACCAGCGCCAGCTCCAGCACCTGCGCGCCGAGGCAGAACAGGGCCGCCATCGCCGTCATGCCAAGCATGGTGAGGGTGCGGCTATCGGTCAGGAAGCTCCAGATTCTATGCAGCATGGAAGGTGTCCGGCGAAGATGGCGGCGCCCAGGCGGCGGGCGGACCGATCAATGTTGCCACCAACAAAGCCGGGATTTCTTGCGCGAAAACAATGGCGATTACTTCTTCACGGTGTTGGGCACGCGCAGCTCGGTGTGGCCGAAGTCCATCATGGTCCAGCGGCCGCCCCACGTCAGCCCGGCGGCCTCGGCGGCGGCGCCGTACAGCTGATAGCCGCGCATCGCCCACGGATCTTTTTCCGAGATGACCAGCTTGCCATCGCGCAGAAAGGCGCAGTCGGCGGCCAGGCCGAACTGGTGATAGCTCTGGAACGCCTTGGCGTTCGTCACGCTGGGGCCGGCAGCGGCCAGCGCGTTCTGCCGCTCTGGACTGCGGTAGCCCTCCAGAATCGCCATGTCGTAGCCGTGCCGCTCCTTCATCATGCGGAACACCAGCAGCAGCCGCTGCGCATAGGCGGGGTCGAGCAGTTGCCAGTTACGGTTGGCGCTGTCGAGCATGGGACGCACCAGCGTCACCTCGGCGGTGGTGAACACCAGCGGTGGCGGCGCCGGCGGCGCGGCCAGTTGCTCGCCCTGCAGCAGGCCGGCGATCTGGTCGTTGATGGCGTGGGTGTCGTTGTCGTAGCCGGACAGCATGCCACGGCCGCTCAGCATCAGCGCCAGCAATGGCGGCACCGTCACCAGCACCAGCGCCGCCAGCAGCAGCGGATAGCGGCGCCTCAGAAACGACAGCGTTCTTCGTGCGCCGCCGCCGGCTTCGCGGCCAAGGCCGGCGGCTTGCTGTACGCCCTGCCGATAGCCGCCGCGCAGACGGCACCCGATCCGGCCGCCCAGTGCGCCAATCGACTGCATCACCAGCTCGCGGACGGCGGGAAACAGCAACAGCCACGCGCAAAAACACGTCAACACGAAGAACAACAGCATGGAAAAGAGAAACATGGTGCGCTCCATCAAAACGGCCCCCCGCCGCAGACCGGACACTGCATCGTAGGCCGTTCGCAGCGCTGCGATATCGGTCAGATCAAATGCAAAGGGGATATTGTGGAAACGTCGAAACCAAAGCCGGACCTGTTGGGCGGCACCAGCACCCGCCGTCCGGCGCAGGACAAGCGCATCCTGGCGCAGTTGGAACATGGCGCCAGGCCGCCCGCCCGCGCGGCACGCACGGCCGGCTGGACCATCGATGGCTGGACCATCGGATTGTTCGCGCTGCTACTGCTGATGTGCATCACGGCATGGCTGATGCACGACCGCACGATCACGCCGGATACGTTCCGGCAAAGCGAAAGCCGCAGCGCCACCACGCGGCTGCCCGCCAGGACGGCGGTAGTGACGACGCCGACGCAGCAGCGCGGCGCGCCCGAGGCGCCGCAGGCCGCGGCCATCGTCAATGTGGAGATGGCGCGGGGGCTGGAGGTGCCGGAGACGCTGGCTGTCGACACTGAAACGCCCACGGCGGCCACCGTCGCCATCGCCAACGCGGCCAGCGCGACGCGCCCCGCTGCTGCCGTGCAACCGCAAACCGCGCGATCGCCGGCCGGCGTTGCGTCCAAGGCCGCCAGCACGCGCGCGCCAGCGCCGTCGGCAGCCGGCTCGATCAGGCAGCCGATGCCGGCCAGCACCGATACCGACGTCACCCTGCTCGCCGCGCTGGTGGCGCACGCCGGCACACCGACCGCCGTCGTGCCCGAACGCAGCCGCGACATCGTCGACCGTCAGGACGGCGACAACACCGGGCAACTGCTGGCGCGCTGCAAGCAACTGGGACTGATCGAAGGCATGCTATGCCGCTCGCGTATCTGCTCCGGCCGCTGGGAAAGCGACGCCGCCTGCCGCGCGCCCAACCATTAATCAGCCGCGCTTGGGGATGTCCAGGCCTTTGGCCACGGCGGGCCGGGCGACGAACGCGGCCAACACGCGCTGCACATTGGCGAACTTGTCGAACTCCACCAGGTCGCCGGCGCCATAGAAATTCACCAGGTTACGCACCCACGGCAGGATGGCGATGTCGGCGATGGTGTAGGCGTCGCCCATGACCCACTGGCGGCCTTCGAGGCGCTGATCCAGCACCCCCAGCAGGCGCTTGGCCTCGTTGACGTAGCGGTCGCGCGGGCGCTTGTCTTCATAGTCCTTGCCGGCAAACTTGTGGAAGAAACCGACCTGGCCGAACATCGGGCCGATGCCGCCCATCTGGAACATCAGCCACTGGATGGTCTCGTAGCGGCCGGCCGCGTCCTGCGGAATCAGCTGGCCGGTCTTGTCGGCGATGTACAGCAGGATGGCGCCGGACTCGAACAGCGCCAGCGGCTTGCCGTCTGGACCGTTCGGGTCGATGATGGCGGGAATCTTGTTATTCGGATTCAGCGACAGGAATGCCGGCGACATCTGGTCGTTGCTCTCAAAGCTGACCAGATGCGGTTCATACGCCAGGCCGGTTTCCTCCAGCGCGATCGACACCTTGACGCCATTCGGCGTCGGCAGCGAGTACAGCTGGATGCGGTCGGGATGCTGGGCCGGCCATTTGCCGGTGATGGGGAATGCGGACAGGTCTGCCATGGAACGTGCTCTCAAAGTAAGGATCACTGATTATCCCCGAAGCGGGAAAAACGCGCTGACGACGCAATTCTTGAGCAATCCCAACACCCTTAGATGAGCACCAGGCAACAATGCCGACTCCGATCATGATGGAGGCGGACTTCATCGCTGGTCTGCCGCTAGCGTCGGCAAAGACCCGAATGCGGCTCGGGAGGAATTCCGCAACCATCCAGGTGACATCGCGCCGATCTGTGAACCGATCCGCGACAAGTGGCTCGCGGCCCAGGGCGCCGCCCTGCCGCAACTGCTAAGTCAAAGGCAAACTCAAAACACTCAACGCCACGCTGCTTGAATCGCAGCAGAAGCGCGACGCTGATGCCCATGCCATGATAAGTCATCCGGCCATCGCAGCTTATCTGGGCTATCTGCAAACGCAGCCGCTGAAGGCCGAGTTCGCCGCCAGCAACAATACACGGCCATCCTGGTGTCCTCACACATGATACTGGTATGCGCCGCGCCGATTCTCCTGCGCCTGCTGGATGCGCTGCGCGAGCTGCTTCCGCTCCAGTTGTTTTACTTCTTGCTGGAAAGGCTGACGCAGTGGCGGATGATGTTTATCTGGGACTATGCGGTCATTCTTGCCTGTCTCGCAGGCGGACTGCTGCTGATCTACATCGCGCAGCGCACCGTCTTCAGTGCCGCGCGGTTGCGTCTGATTCGTCTGCGCAAGACGCAATGCCTGGCCTGCGGCGAAAAGCTACGCGCAACAGACCAGGGCTGGTGCGAGGTCTGCGGCGCGAATCAGGCCGCGCCGTGCCGGCAATGCGGTCAGCCCCACCGGCTGCTGGCCTTCCACTGCAGCCATTGCGGCACGTCGGCCTCATTGTAGTGACGCGCCAAGGCGGTGGACACTAACCTTTGGGTGGGTATTTACCCAGTCGAGCTCGTACCTTACACTTTGCATTCACCATCTAACCTAGGGGCACTTATGAGCAAGATTATTGTTGTCTACCACTCGGGATACGGCCACACCAAGCGCGTGGCGGAACACGTTGCCGAGGGCGCCGGCGCCGAGCTGCTGGCCATCGACGCCGAAGGCAATCTGCCGGAAGCCGGCTGGGACCAACTGGCCGCGGCCGACGCCATCGTCTTCGGCGCACCGACCTACATGGGCAGCCCAAGCTGGCAGTTCAAGAAATTCGCCGACGCCTCCTCCAAGGCCTGGTTCACCCGCGTCTGGCAAGACAAGGTATTTGGCGGCTTCACCAACAGCGCCAGCCTGAACGGCGACAAGCAGGTGTCGCTGATCTCCATGCAGACGCTGGCCTCGCAGCACGGCGGCATCTGGGTCAGCCTGGGCCTGCCACCGGCCAACACCAAGGCCGCGCAGCGCACCGACGTCAACAACCTGGGCGGCTCGGTCGGCCTGCTGGTGCAATCGCCCTCCGACGCCAGCGTCGACGAGATCCCGCAAGGCGATCTGGACACCGCCAAAGCCTACGGCAAGCGCATCGCCGACGTGACCGCCCGCCTGGCCAAGTAATCCGCGCCCATGCGCAAAGGCCCGTGATCGCTCACGGGCCTTTTACTTTCTGTCGCCGCATATGACAATACGGTTTTTAATCACCTGAACGTCATCATGCAACTACCAAGCTTCAACGATCAATTTTCGACTAATCTGGCTCTGCTGCCTGCCAGGGACGCGGTGGCAGCCATCGAACTGCTCGACCAGTCCGGCGCGACCGTGGCGACGATCGAAAACAAGCCCGGCCAGGCCGGCTCGCTGCGCGTCTACGCCTGGCTGGCGGACACGCTGGGCGCGATCACGCCCGAAGCGGCCGAACTCGGCCTGAAAATTTACGCCGAGCACACGCAGGACGCGCGCGCCCATCCCGGCAAACACCCGAACATCGACCGTCTGTTCAACATCCAGACGCCCGCGCAAACGCTGCAGGTGAAACGCCTGTAAGTTCCGGCCCCGCAATGCAAAAAGCCCAACCGGTAAGGATTGGGCTTTTGGGTATTCTGGCTCCCCGACCTGGACTCGAACCAGGGACCTGCGGATTAACAGTCCGTCGCTCTACCGACTGAGCTATCAGGGAAAAGAGGCCGTATTATAGACGGCCCTTGTTCAGTTGTCTAGACTGAACGGCCATTTCTTAGAAACCGCCGCGGAACTGCACGCCAAACTGACGTGGCTCGTTGACGAAGCCGGTCAGGTTGTTGAAGTCGATCGCACCGATCACGCGCTGCTGGTTGGTCAGGTTGCGCACGTAGCCGGCCACTTCGTACTTGCCGCCGTCCCAGTTGTAACCCGCGCGCAGGCCGCCTTCGGTCAGGGCCTTGCCGGTGAACTCCTTCGCTTCATACAGGAAGAAGTTGATCTTGCTGCGGTACGACCAGTCGGTCAGCACGAACAGGTTGCCGTTGGCCAGCGGCCAGTTGTAGCGCGCCGAGGCGTTGAAGATCCACTTGGCCGCCTGTGGCAGCGGGTTGCCGTTGATCGACACCAGACCGTTGGCGCCGATCGGATCGGTGATGGTGCACTGCGCGCACTTGGCCACGTACAGGCTCGGGTCTTCGATCTTGGTGAAGTTGTACGAACCGCTGAAGCTGGTCTTGAAGTCCGGCGTGATGAAGCCTTCGATCTCGCCCTCGATACCACGGCCCTTGGTCTTGGCCGCGTTGATCAGCTTGGTGACGTTGGAATTGCCGCCGACCACGGTCAGCTGCTGGTTCTTGACGTCGTAGTCGAACACGCTCAGCGACGCGCGCGCGCGGCGGTTGAACAGGTCGGCTTTGATGCCGGCTTCATACGAGGTGATGGTTTCCGCATCGGCCACGGTGATCGGTACCGACGACGATGCCGCCGCGATCGATGGCGCGCGGAAGCCGGTCGCCACGCGGGCGTAGGCGCTGACATCCTTGTTCAGCTTGTAGGTGCCGCTCAGGTCCCAGTTCGCCTTGTTCTTGCTTTCTTCCACCGATTTCGGACCGATCTGGGTCACGTTCCACGCGTCCACGGTGCGGAAGTCTTTCTTGTCGTGGGTGTAGCGCAGGCCGCCGCGCAGCGTGAAGTCGCTCGACACGTCATAGGTCAGCGAACCGAACACCGCGTAGGCTTCGTTGTTCTGGTGGCTGGCCAGGTGCGAGGTCTGCGCCTGGGTGGTGCTGTCGAAGTTGTCGCTGTAGCCGTCGCCGCTTTCCTTGAAGTAGTAGACGCCGGTCTGCCAGTTCAGCGGGCCCGCGTTCTTCGATTCGACGCGGAATTCCTGGGTGTACTGCTTCAGGCCGGTCAGCCCGCCACCGGTCTGCACCTGGAACGGGATGAAGCCCGGACCGGTCGGCGTGCCGCCGTCGATGTCGCCGCGGCTGTAGTAGTTGTCCACGCCTTCGTAGCCGGTGATCGAGAACAGCTTGACCGAACCCAGGTCCCAGGTCAGGCGCGCGTTGGCGCCGTTGGTGCGCAGGTTCTGCATGTTCAGGCCGTTGGTGTTGATCTTGGTGAAGTCGTAGCCGTCGACCAGATCGTTGGTGCCCTTCTTGATGATGTTGGCGCGGAACAGGCGGGCGCTGCCATCGGTGGTGCGCGAGTGCACGTTGAACAGAGCGTTGAAGGTGGTGCTCGGCTGGTACAGGAACTGCACGCGCTCGGCGTGTTCGTTGTAGCCTTCCAGCGCGTCGTTCTGCTTGGTGTAGGTGTTGTCGACGAAGTTGTCGCGGTGCTGACGCAGGGTCGACACGCGCATCGCCCACTGGCTCGACAGCGGCACGTTGACGGCCGCTTCCAGGCTGGCGGTGTTGTGGGTGGCGTCGGACACGCTGTAGTAGCCTTCCACCTTGTCCAGGCTAGGCTTGGCCGATTCAAACTTGACCACGCCGGCCGGGGTGTTGCGGCCGAACAGCGTACCCTGCGGGCCGCGCAGCACTTCCACGCCGGCCACGTCGAAGACCGGGAAGCCCTTCAGGATGGCGTTCTCTTGCACCACGTCGTCATAGATCAGCGACACTGGCTGCGAGGCGAAGGTCGAGAAGTCGGTGTTGCCGTAGCCGCGGATGTAGAAGCGCGGGAAGGTACGGCCGTTCGACGATTCCACGTTCAGCGACGGCACTTTGCCCGCCAGGAAGCGGATGTCCTGGCCGCCGGACAGCAGCACGTCCAGTTTTTCATTGCTCAGCATGGTCACGGAGACCGGCACATCCTTGATGTTTTCCGCGCGGCGCTGGGCGGTCACGGTGACGGTTTCCAGCTGTGGCTGGGTGGTGGCGGCGGCGTCAGTCTGCGCCAGGGCAGTACCGATAGGCATCACGGCGCTCAGCGCCAGCAGGCGCTTGTGCATCTTCGACAGTTTGATCATTCAATTTCCCGATTTAAATGTAGTGCAAAGAGTTGGAACAGTCGTCTCCTGCTTTCTCTTTTGTGGTCACCACCCGCTCATCTGTCGTGATCGTGGTAGCGCTAGGGCCTCTACGCCGTCGCGGTAGCTAGCAATATTGCACTGACTTTTTTGAAAGGCGATATTTTCTTAGATTGATACCAGGTATTGCAAGCTGAATATATCTGAAACCCAATTAACTGTTAGAAATTCGGCTAAGCATATGCAACAACTGAATATTCAGTGGTTTACGCGTGTCGGCATATCCACAACATGTGAGATTGACAAGCGGGCGGGAGAACGGCGGCGGCGCACTGTTGCGCAAATGACGCACGGCCAGCGAGGGCTGGCCGTGGTGAAAAAGTTACATACCGAGCGATTTGAGCAATTCGTCGGCGTCGGTGTCGATGGCGGGCGCCGGGGCGCTGGCCGCCTGGTGGGTGTCGCGCTCCTGCTCCAGCAGCGCGTCGGGGTCGGCGATCTCGCTGGCGTCGAAGTCGTGCAGGCGGATGAACTCGGTGCGGTCGATGGCCAGCTCCAGGTAGAAGATGTTGCTCTTCTCGGTGTAGAAGCTGACGCGGCGCATTTCCGGCCGGTCCAGCGGGGTGTCGACGCTGAGCACGATCTGCTTGTTCAGCACCAGCATCTTTGGCTGGTTCTGCGTGATGTTGGTCTGCAGCTCGCGGCGGATCTTGCCGGTGAAGTCGCCGACGATCTGGTTCATCAGCTCGCCGAGGATGTTGGCCACCTCGTCCGAGGTGTGCGACCCGGCCAGCTCCGACTTCGGCATGCCCATGTGCAGCATGTAGCGCTCGTAGATTTCCATCGCCGTGTCGGCGGCGAAGTTCAGCACCACCAGGCCGGTAAAGCCGCCGTCGAACAGCACGAAGCAGCCGATGTCGGGCTTCAGGCCAACCCGGGTAATGCGCTGCACCATGCCGGAATAATTCACCTTGCTTTGCGTCGCCACGTTCAGCACCCGGGTCACCGAGTTGCACAGACTGGACAACAGGTCTTCCGTGCCGTAGACAATCGCTTCGTTTTCGCCACTCATATTTCTACCTCTGTATGCTTTTCTTAGGATGACAACAAGGCTCAGAATAACGAGTAGCAAGATTCCCGTCCATAGGAATCACGTAATTCTGTGAGATTTCCGTGCCAACCTGCGCACGCCGCGCTTGACGCCCCCCGAGGGAAACGTGACAATGAAATGGTTGCGCTATCTTTTTATGACAAAACCGCTGGTAATACCATAAAGAGCCGCGCGGCGCCCCGACACCTACAACGATAATCGAGACACGATGAGCCATACCACCCTGAGCCCGACGGGCAAACTATCGGTCATGGAAAAGATCGGCTACAGCCTGGGCGACCTGGCCGCCAATCTGATCTTCCAGACCTTGCTGACCTTCATCGCCTTCTTTTACACCGACGTCTACAAGATTTCCGCCAACGCCGCAGCCACCATCATCTTCATCGGCGGCCTGACCGGCGCCTGCTTCAATCCGCTGGTGGGCCTGCTGGCCGACCGCACCGTCACCCGCTGGGGCAAGTTCCGCCCATGGCTGCTGTGGACCTCGGTGCCGTTCGGCCTGATCGCCATCCTCGCCTTCAGCACGCCCAACCTCGGCGACAACGGCAAGATCATCTACGCCACCCTGACCTACATCGCGCTGCTACTGATCTACTCGGCCAACAACCTGCCCTACTCTGCCCTGAGCGGCGTGCTGACCGGCAGCATGCAGGAGCGCAACAGCCTGTCGTCGTACCGCTTCGTCGCCGTGATGGTGGCACAGCTGATCATCCAGGTGCTGCTGCTGCCGCTGGTGCTGATCCTGGGCGGCGGCGACAAGGTCGAAGGCTTCCGCAACACCATGATCATCTTCGCCGTGGCCGGCACCATCTGCTTCCTGATCACCTTTGCCACCACCCGCGAGCGCATCGTACCGACCGCCGCCCAGCGCTCCACCATTGGCCAGGACCTGGCCGACCTGCTGCGCAACAAGCCGTGGGTGGTGATGATGCTGCTGACCATCCTGGTGTTCGTCACACTGGCGCTCAAGGGCGGCCTGTACATCTACTACTTCAAGAACTACCTGAGCGAGGCGGCGCTGTCGGCGTTCCTGAAGGACATCGGCTTCATCAACTTCATCGGCCACCTCAACGCCGGCCTCAACAGCATCGGCCTGACCAAGTTCCAGTGGCCGGAAGACCCGGCCACCTCGGCCTTCAGCCTGTTCAACGGCGCCGGCATCGTCTGCATGATCATCGGCATCGGCTTCTCCAAGGGGCTGGCCGACCGCTACGGCAAGCGCGACGTGTACGGTGTGGCGCTGTTCATCTCCACCCTGTTCATGCTGGCGTTCTACCTGTACCCGCCGACCTCGATCGGCCTGGTGTTCGGCTCGCAGATCCTGCACGGCTTCTTCTACGGCATCACCATCCCGCTGCTGTGGGCCATGATCGCCGACGTTGCCGACTACTCCGAGTGGAAGAACAACCGCCGCGCCACCGCCCTGCTGTTCTCGGCCATGATCTTCGGCCTCAAGGCCGGCTTGAGCATCGGCGGCGCGCTGGTCGCGGCCCTGCTGTCGAGCTTTGGCTACGACGGCACCCAGGCCGTGCAGCCGCACAGCGTGGCCGAGGGCATCCGCCTGTCGATCAGCGTGTACGCCTCGCTGCCCTTCCTGGCGGGCGCCGCGCTGCTGTACTTCTACGAAATCAACAAGGCGTCTGAACGCACGATCGAACTGGATCTGCAAACGCGCCGCGCTCAACCTACCGCATAAGGCAGACCATGTCCGAACAACTGACCCCGGCCGAAGAACAGGCCCTGCAGCGCGCCATCTCGCAGCCGCTGGTAAGCCACATCTACACCGCCGACCCGTCGGCCCATGTCTTCGACGGCAAGATCTACATCTACCCGTCGCACGACATCGAGGCCGGCATCCCGTTCAACGACAACGGCGACCACTTCGGCATGGAGGACTACCACGTGCTGTCGATGGACAGCCCGGACGGCGCCGCCACCGACCACGGCGTGGCGCTGCACGTGAAGGACGTGCCCTGGGCCGAGCGCCAGATGTGGGCGCCGGACGCGGCGCGGAAGGACGGCAAGTATTACCTGTACTTCCCCGCCAAGCGCGCCGACGGCATCTTCCAGATCGGCGTGGCGGTGGGCGAGCAGCCGCAAGGCCCGTTCACGCCCGAACCGGCAGCCATCGAAGGCAGCTACTCGATCGACCCGGCGGTGTTTGAAGACCAGGGCGAGCACTACATGTACTTTGGCGGCATCTGGGGCGGTCAGCTGCAGAAGTACCGCAACAACGCCTTCGACGCCGCCAACGAAGAGCCGGCCGACGACCAGCCGGCGCTGACCGCGCGCGTGGCGCGCCTGACGGCCGACATGAAACAGTTCGCCGAGGCGCCACGCGACGTCGTCATCCTGGACGAGCACGGCCAGCCGCTGCTGGCCGGCGACCACGACCGCCGCTACTTCGAAGGCCCGTGGATGCACAAGTACAAGGGCAAGTACTACTTCTCTTACTCGACCGGCAATACGCATTTCCTGTGCTACGCGGTAGGCGACAACCCGTACGGCCCGTTCACCTACCAGGGCAAGATCCTGACGCCGGTGATCGGCTGGACCACGCACCACTCGATCGTCGAGTTCGGAGGCCGCTGGTTCCTGTACTACCACGACAGCAGCCTGTCCAAGGGCATCACCCACCTGCGCTCGGTGAAAGTGACCGAACTGCACTACGACGAAGACGGCCGCATCAAGACCATCGATCCCTACGGCAGATAAGCCGCCACAACGCAAAAAGCCCAACCTGCAAAGGTTGGGCTTTTTTGTATTCTGGCTCCCCGACCTGGACTCGAACCAGGGACCTGCGGATTAACAGTCCGTCGCTCTACCGACTGAGCTATCAGGGAATTGAGGCCAACATTGTATCGGCCCGACGCGGATTTGCCTAGGGGCGAACGACATTTTTTTGACGCGCCCACAGCCGCCCTGCCCGGCCTCACCCCGGCCCACATCTGGGCACTAGCATTGGGGCACTCTACTTGGGAAACTCGGTCTGTACCGCCTGTAACACATCGGAGCTTGAACGAACCGTCTTAATGTGCAAGCCCTTAAACTCCGGCATGGCGCTGAGACGCTGTGGGAAATCGTCGTCCCCCCAGACCAACACAAGAAAGCGCTTGCCTGCGGCGTTTATTAGTTCATCAAATTTTATAAACCGCGACAAATTCACCATCGACAGAGACCTGCCCGTCTTTACCTCAATCACGATACTCAGTCCGTCAGGCCTGCGAACTTCAAAATCGGGCTCGTAACTCATCGCGGCCTCCCCTTCCGGAACTTCAGGAATCTGGAGTCTCGACCCGTTCAGCACATCGTACCCCGCAGGCAGCTGCTCCAGTCCTCGCAAGACGTGCTCCTCCGCCAGCGATCGCGGAGACCGATCCAGATTCGATCGCACCCCATTCATTTCGACTCCTTCCATTTCCAATTCTCCGCAATGAAGTCCCGCTCACGGCCAGCTGTACTGTAGTGACATTGCCACCAATCATCTTCAAAAGCTGCTGAAGTGCGACTTTGCGATCAATCTCGGATTTCAAAGTCAGCGTAAGTTCACCATACACCTTTTATCCCCCCCAGGTGTAAATCAAGAACCAGTAGAACTCGCGGCACCATCAAG
This sequence comes from Duganella sp. 1224, assembly GCF_013408245.1. Lineage (GTDB taxonomy): Bacteria > Pseudomonadota > Gammaproteobacteria > Burkholderiales > Burkholderiaceae_D > Rugamonas. Next base: position 264,137 of record NZ_JACBYS010000001.1, on the reverse strand, counting down.
TTGCATAATATAATAGCATTTTAATCAACCTCGGGATACGCCAATAATCACAACGGGATTGGCCCTGAAACGCAAAAACCCAGCCGGGTTAGGGCTGGGTTTTTGGGGTCATGCTGAATTCTGGCTCCCCGACCTGGACTCGAACCAGGGACCTGCGGATTAACAGTCCGTCGCTCTACCGACTGAGCTATCAGGGAATTGAGGCCAGAATTGTATCCGTCAGAACGCTGTTTGCCTAGAGCTAAAACAGCTTTTTTTAGCGCGCGGCGCGCTTACTGGCCCACGCAGATGATTTTGGTCGCGTATTCGCTGGCGGCGGACTTCTTTTTGGTCGCCCAGGCGACCGCCTCCTCCGCCTGCGCGATGGTCATCACGGTGGCTTTTTCCTTGTTGCGGATGAAGGAGACACCTTCAAACACGCCCTCCTTGCTGCGCATCACCTTGGCAAACACGGGCGGCTTCTGGTCGCCGTCGGTGATTTTGTTCTGCTGCACCAGGTAACGTTGGTCTTGATTTTCCATATCGATAACTCAAAAGTAAAAAAGCCCAACCGTAAAGGATGGGCTTTTTAAGTATTCTGGCTCCCCGACCTGGACTCGAACCAGGGACCTGCGGATTAACAGTCCGTCGCTCTACCGACTGAGCTATCAGGGATTAGAGGCAACATTTTATACTGTTTCTTTCGCATCGGCAAGATGCAACGTACTGCGGTATTTTTTGTTGCCATTTCTTCGCAACACAGTGCGAAGAAACAAGAGTTTAGAGCACTTTGGCGATGGCGTCAATAACGATATCGATGTTGCGCGAGTTCAGCGCGGCCACGCAGATGCGGCCGGTGTCCACGGCGTAGATCGATTCCGCGCGCAGTTGCTCCACCTGCGCCTTGCTCAGGCCCGAGTACGAGAACATGCCGATCTGATCACGCACGAAGGCGAAATCGTGGCCCTTGGCCGCCAGCTTGGTCACGAACGCCTCGCGCATTTCCTTGATGCGCACGCGCATACCGGCCAGCTCGTCTTCCCACAGCTGGCGCAGTTCCGGCGTGGTCAGCACGGTGGCCACCACCTTGCCGCCGTGCACTGGCGGGTTCGAGTAATTGGTGCGCACCACGCGCTTCAGCTGCGACATCAGGCGGGCCGCCTCGTCGGCGGTGGCGGCAACCACGCTCAGCGCGCCCACGCGCTCGCCGTACAGCGAGAACGATTTGGAGAACGAATTCGACACCAGCAGCGGGCTGCCGGCTTCGGCGAAGCGGCGCACCACGGCGCCGTCCTCGGCGATGCCGGCGCCAAAGCCCTGGTAAGCCATGTCCAGGAACGGCACCAGGCCGCCGGAGCTGATGGTGCCGATCACCTCGGTCCACTGGTCCGAGGTCAGGTCGGCGCCGGTCGGGTTGTGGCAGCAGGCGTGCAACAGCACGATCGAGCCGCGCGGCATGGCTTTCAGGTCGGCGATCATGCCGGCAAAGTTGACGCCGTGGGTGGCGGCGTCGAAGTAGGCGTAATTGTTGACCTTGAAGCCGGCGCTTTCAAACAGCGCGCGGTGGTTTTCCCAGCTTGGGTCGCTGATGTAGACTTGCGCGTCCGGCGCGAAGCGCTTCAGGAAGTCGGCGCCGATCTTCAGCGCGCCGGTGCCGCCGATGGCTTGCACGGTCACCGCGCGCTTCTCTTGAATTACCGCGCTGTCGGCGCCAAATACCAGTTCCTGCACCGCCTTGTCATAGGCTGCCAGACCTTCGATCGGCAGGTAGGTGCGCGGCGCTGGCGCGGCGATCAGGATTTCTTCCGCTTTCTGTACGCACGATAGCAGCGGCACCTTACCGTTGTCGTCATAATAAACACCAACACCCAGATTGATTTTGTTCTGGTTGATGTCGGCGTTAAAGGCTTCGGTAATACCCAGGATCGGGTCGCGTGGTGCCATGTCGATGGCGCTGAACAAGCTAGGATTCATCATGATAAGATTGGATTCGATTGGAAGCGGTTCGCAGCAGAGATGTATAGACAGCGCCCTTAAAATAACGACTTCAGGCCGCTGGCAGGCCATTATTCTAACAAAGGTCTGAGCACGATGGCTGATTTACCTACCGCAGAAACCCCTCAGGCGACCGTGATTACCTTCCCGGATTCGCCGTTCAAATTGCACCAGCCCTTCCCGCCGTCCGGCGACCAGCCGACAGCGATCGAACAGCTGTGCGAAGGCGTCAACGACGGCCTGTTTTTCCAGACCCTGCTGGGCGTGACCGGCTCCGGCAAGACCTACACCATGGCCAACACCATCGCCCGCCTGGGGCGCCCGGCCATTGTGTTCGCGCCCAATAAGACGCTGGCGGCGCAGCTGTACTCGGAATTCCGCGAGTTCTTCCCCGAGAACGCGGTCGAGTACTTCGTGTCGTACTACGATTACTACCAGCCGGAAGCCTACGTGCCGCAGCGCGACCTGTTCATTGAAAAGGATTCGTCCATCAATGAGCACATCGAGCAAATGCGCCTGTCGTGCACCAAGTCGCTGATGGAGCGGCGCGACGTGGTGATCGTGGCGACCGTGTCGGCCATCTACGGTATCGGTAATCCGAACGAATACCACCAGATGATCCTGACGCTGCGCCAGAAGGACCGCGTCTCGCAGCGCGACATCATCGCGCGCCTGATCCAGATGCAGTACACGCGCAATGAAGTGGACTTCGGCCGCGGCACCTTCCGCGTGCGCGGCGACACGCTGGACATCTTCCCGGCCGAGAATGCGGACCTGGCGGTGCGGCTGGAGATGTGGGACGACGAGCTGGAGTCGATCCAGCTATTCGACCCGCTGACCGGCCGCGTCAAGCAGAAGATCCCGCGCTTCACCGTGTATCCGGGCTCGCACTACGTGACGCCGCGCTCCACGGTGCTGAACGCCATCGAGTCGATCAAGGCCGAGCTGCGCGACCGCCTGGAGTTCTTCCGCAAGGAGGGCAAGCTGGTGGAGGAGCAGCGCCTGGAACAGCGCACGCGCTTCGACCTGGAGATGCTGGCGGAAATCGGCTTCACCAAGGGCATCGAGAACTACTCGCGCCACCTCAGCGGCGCCAAGCCGGGCGAGCCGCCGCCGACGCTGGTCGACTATCTGCCCAAGGACGCCATCATGTTCCTCGACGAGTCGCACGTGCTGATCGGCCAGTTGAGCGCCATGTACAACGGCGACCGTTCGCGCAAGACCAACCTGGTGGACTACGGTTTCCGCCTGCCGTCGGCGCTGGACAACCGCCCGCTGAAGTTCGAGGAATTCGAGCAGAAAATGCGGCAGACCATCTTCGTTTCGGCCACGCCGGCCGAGTATGAAACCTCGCACGCGGACCAGGTGGTGGAACAGGTGGTGCGGCCGACCGGCCTGGTGGACCCGCAGATCATCGTGCGCCCCGCCCTGTCGCAGGTGGACGACCTGATGTCCGAGATCACCGACCGCGTGGCCAAGAACGAGCGCGTGCTGGTGACCACGCTGACCAAGCGCATGTCCGAGCAGCTCACCGAGTACCTGGCCGACCACGGCATCAAGGTGCGCTATCTGCACAGCGACATCGAAACGGTGGAGCGCGTGGAGCTGCTACGCGATCTGCGTATCGGCACCTTTGATGTGCTGGTCGGGATCAACCTGCTGCGCGAAGGCCTGGACTTGCCGGAGGTATCGCTGGTGGCGATCCTGGACGCGGACAAGGAAGGCTTCCTGCGTTCCGAGCGCTCGCTGATCCAGACCATCGGCCGCGCGGCGCGTAACCTGAACGGTGTGGCGCTGCTATACGCGGACCGCATGACTGATTCGATGGAGCGCGCGATCGGCGAAACCGAGCGCCGTCGCGCCAAGCAGATTGCCTACAACGAAGCGCACGGCATCACGCCGCGCGGGGTGAAGAAGATCATCAAGGACATGATCGACGGCGTCTACAGCGAAAAGGGCGCGAAGGAAGAGCTGGTGGTGGCGCAGGAGGCGGCCAAGTACGAGTCCATGAGCGAGAAGCAGATCAGCAAGGAAATCAAGCGCCTGGAGAAGGCCATGCTGGAACACGCCAAGAACCTGGAGTTCGAGAAGGCCGCGCAGGTGCGCGACCAGTTGCATCATCTGAAGCAGCAGCTGTTCGGCGCGCCGGGCGCGGACAACATCGCCTGATCCCTGGCCGCGTGCGGGAACCGCAAAACCCGCACTGCGGCGAACTGGGGTCTGACCCCGTACGGGGTCAGACCCCGACCTTGTGGGTTGGCAGCAAGACTCAATCCGGCGCCGTCTACTTCGGCGCCTGGATGAAACCAGTCAGCGATTCCACCAGTTGTGGCGCCACCGGCAGTGTTGGGGTGCTGTACGAGCGGATCTGCTGTTGCTGATCATCCGGCACCAGCTTCAGTACGTGGTTCATGCCGTCGATGATGACCAGTTTGGCCTTGGGCGCCGCTGCCGCCAGCGCCTTGGCGTCATCCACCTTGACCTGGATATCGGTCGTCCCCTGCACAATCATCACCGGCATCTTCAGCGCGGCGACGGCCTTGAGCGGATCGTGCCGCAGCAGCGACATCAGATACGGCTGCACGTCCGGACGAAAAATCGGCATCAGCGGCGGCGACACCTTGTCGACAGTCTTGCCAGCCTTGAGATCCGCCATGATGCGGTCCGCCTCCTCCCGCAGCGGCGGCGGCAGGCGCTCCTGCAACTGCTCCCGCAGCAGATCATCGATGGCCCGGCCCGAGCCGGCAATCAGCACACACGCATCCGCCCCGCCCTGCGCGCACGCCTCGGACGCGATCAGCGCGCCCTCGCTATGCCCCACCATCACCACGCGCGAAAAGCGCGGATCGCCGCGCAGCTTGTTCAGCCACGCGGCGGCATCGCCGACGTAATCATCCAGCCGCAAATCCTCCTCCTTCCAGATCGGCAGCGCGCTGGCGCCGATGGCGCGCTTGTCGTAGCGGATCGAGGCGATGCCGTTCTTCGCCAGCGCTTCCGCCAGCAAGCGCAGCGAGTCGTTCGGGCCGGGCAGCATGGTGCTGTTGCCATCGCGGTCGGTGGGGCCGGAGCCGGCATGCAGCAGCACCACCGGCACCTTGCCGCTCACGCCATCTGGCGTCAGCTCGGTGCCGTAGACGGCGCCGCCACCGACTTCCAGCGACACCGGCCGCTGCGCGGCCACCGCGGACAGGGACATCATCAACAACGACAGCATCAATTTGAAACGCATACTTTTCTCCATTTATTGAGGAAGACGTTTGTACAGCAGCAGCGAGTAGCCGGCCACCAGCGGCGCCCAGGCAATCGTCAACACCAGCAGCGCCCAATGCGGCGCCCCGAGCCACAGCGCCAGCATGCCAAGCAGGCCGCTGGCCACCATCAGCTTGCCCGCCAGGCGATGCGTGGCGTTCCAGACGCGCTCACTGGCCAGGGTCCACGGCGTGCGGATGCCCATGAAGAAGTTGCGCCGCACCTTGCCCATCGGGTTGCCGAGCAAAATCAACACGGCAAACACCAGCAGCATTGGGGCGCGCGACATATCCAGCTTGTAGCCCAGCGCATTACTCAACGCGAACAGCTCCACGCACGCCATCACCGCCACCGGCACCGATATCATGTAGCCATAGGTGGCGCCCGACGCCTCCAGCTCGAATTTTTTAGGCGACAGCCAGGGCAGCACCAGCCCAAGCAGCAGGAAGCCGCCCATCATCACCGGGCCGATTACCCACACATGCCAGCGCGGGCCATAACCATCCACCTGGCCGGCGAAGTTCCAGTGCACCGGCATGCGCTCGGGCAGCAGCGGATAGTAATACGCGGTGATGGCAGACATGGCCAGGATCATCAGGACACACAACAGAATCGCGCGTGACTTCATTTTTTCCTCTCCTTGGTATCGGCGCCGGCCAAGTCCATCATCCAGGACAGCACATCTTGCAGCACGGTGGTGTTCAGTCCATACCAGATAGTTTGACCTTCGCGCCGACGCGTGATGAGGTCCGCCTGCGCCAGCACCGCGAAATGGTGCGACATGGTCGGCTTGCTCATGTCGAAGTGCTCGGCCAATTCGCCGGCCGTCATCTCGCCGCCGCGCAGCAGACGCAGGATCTCCCGCCGTGCAGGATCGGCGATGGCTTTGAAGGCGCTGTTGGATGCGGTCATTAGGCAAATATCTAATTAGACAGTTATCTAAATATAGGCCGTTTTAAAGGCCGGGTCAAGGCCCGGCCAGTTTTATTCAGCCAGCGCCACGCCGTCCTCGTTAAACACGTGCCACCGATCAGGCGCGACCAGGATGCGCGCCGTCTGGCCGTTCTGCCAGAGTGCCTCCGCATCCACGCGGGCGATCAGTTGTGTGGCGCCGCTATCCGGCGTCAGGTAGACATAGCTGGCGTCTCCCAGCAATTCGGCGGCATGCACCTGCACGTGCATGCCGCCGTTGTCGCCGGCCGCTTGCAGCGCCATATGCTCCGCCCGCACGCCCAGCGTGACCCCGGCGCCAACCACCAGTCCGCGCCGCGCCGCCACCGGCACCAGCGCGCCGCCGGCCACCCGCACCGTCATCTGCTGCGCATCGATTGCTTCCACCTTGCCGGCAATCAGATTCATCGCCGGCGAGCCAAGAAAACTGGCGACGAACAGATTGGCCGGCTTCTGATACAACTCCAGCGGCGCCCCCACCTGCTCCACCACGCCGCCGCGCAGGACCACGATGCGATCCGCCAGCGTCATGGCCTCCACCTGGTCATGGGTCACGTAAATCATGGTGCTGCCCAAGGTGCGGTGCAGGTTTTTCAGCTCGATGCGCATCTGCACCCGCAGCGCCGCGTCCAGATTGGACAATGGCTCATCGAACAAAAATACCTCGGGCTGACGCACAATCGCACGGCCGATCGCCACCCGCTGCCGCTGTCCGCCGGACAGCTCCTTCGGCTTGCGCTCCAGCAGCGCCTCTATCCGCAACACGGCTGCCGCCTGCATCACTTTTTCACGGATGGCGGCCGGCGCCAGACCCGCCAGCTTGAGCGCAAAGCCCATGTTGTCATACACCGTCATGTGCGGATAGAGCGCGTAGCTCTGGAATACCATGGCGATGCCGCGCCGGGCCGGCGACACATGTGTCATATCCTTCCCGCCGATCATGACTGTGCCCGCATCGGCGCTCTCCAGGCCGCAGATGGTGCGCAACAACGTCGACTTGCCACAGCCGGATGGCCCGACGAACACCACGAATTCACCATCGGCGATGCTTAAATCGATGCCACGCAAAATCTGCTGCTGGCCAAAGCCTTTGCGAATGCCTTGTATTGCGACTCCTGCCATGCGCGTCCCCTTAACCCAACAGCACGTCGATATGATGCTCGCCGCCTTCGCGCAGCGGAATGCGCGCCACGCCATCTTGCGGCGCCAGCGCGACGCCGTCGAGCGTCACGCCAACCACGCGCCCGGCGCTGCCCTGCGGATTGTTGACCACGATGTGATACCGGGCGCCGTCTGGCGAGGTATAGCGAATACTGAATTCCGGCCAATCATCCGGCACACGCGGCGTCAGCACGATATGCCGGCCCGCCTCGATATGGAAGCCCAGCACCGACTCCAGCCCCACGCGGAACATCCAGCCAGAGGACCCGGTGTACCACGTCCAACCGCCGCGTCCCACGTGCGGTGCTTCACCATAGACATCGGCCGCGATCACATATGGCTCTACCTGATATACCGCCACCGCCGCCGGATCGAGCGCGTGGCTGACAGGGCTGAGCATCTCCAGCAGCCGCGCCGCGCGGTCACGCCGTCCCGCTTCCGCCAAGGCACGCACGGCCCAGCAAGCGGCGTGCGTGTACTGCCCGCCGTTCTCGCGTACGCCGGCCACGTAGCCTTTGATGTAACCAGGATCATTGGGTGTATTGACAAAGGCGGGCGTCAGCAGCCGGATCAGGCCATCGTGCTCGGACACCAGCCGCTGCTCCATCGCGTCCAGCGCCTGGTTGGCGCGCTGCTCCGGCGCGGCGCCGGACATCACGGCCCAGGCCTGGGCCAGCGCGTCGATCTGGCACTCGTCGCTTTCGCTGGAACCGATGACGGCGCCGTTGTCGTAGAAGGCACGCCGGTACCATGCGCCATCCCAGCCATCGGCATTCAGCGCGTAATCGAGATGGTCGTGATAGGCGCGGTAACTGAGCACGCGCGCATGGTCGCCGCGCTGCTCGCAGATCGGCAGGAAGTCCTTCAGGATACGCGACAGGAAAAAGCCCATCCACACGCTCTCCCCGCGCCCTTCGCGGCCGACGCGGTTCATGCCGTCGTTCCAGTCGCCGGTGCCCATCAGCGGCAGCCCGTGTTCGCCCTGCGTCAGCGAGCGGTCCAGCGCGCGGCAGCAATGCTCGTAGATGTCGCCGCTGTAGCCGGACAGCTCCGGCTTGAGATAGACCTCATCCTCGCCCTCCTCCAGCAACCGCGCCTTCAGGAAGGGCTCCACTTCATCCAGCACGCTGCGGTCGCCGGTGGTGCTGATGTAGAACGCGGTGATGTACGGTAGCCATAGCAGGTCGTCCGAGAAGCGCGTGCGCAGGCCCTGTTCCATCGGCGCGGTGTGCCACCAGTGCAGCACGTCGCCCTCCACAAACTGGTGGGCGGCATGGATGCGGATCTGCTGGCGCGTCAGGTCAGGCCGCGCGTACACCATGGCGCTGGAATCTTGCAGCTGATCGCGGTAGCCCAGCGCGCCGCCAGACTGGTAAAAGGCCGAACGGCCCCAGATGCGGCAGCTCAGGTTCTGATAGGCGAGCCAGCCGTTGAGCATCACATCCACCGCTGGCACGGGAGTGCGCACCTGCACGGCGCCGACGGTGCTGCGCCAGAACGCGGTGACATCCTCGTAGGCTTGCTGCACCGCGCCCGGCGCCGCATAGCGCCGCACCAGGTCCAGCGCCGCACCGCGTTCCACCGTTTCGCCCAGCAGGAATACGCATTCCAGTGTCGCGCCGGGCGCAAGCTCGCGCGTGGCCTGCAGCGCCGCGCAGGGGTCGAGGCCGGCACCGCTGACGCCATCCAGATGCGCCACGGCCAGTGCGGCAGGTTGCGCCGTGCTGCCGTGCAGACCGATGAACGCTGCGCGGTCGGCGCTGTAATGGGTGCTGGCGCCATCGCACAGCGCGGCAGCGAATGTCACGCCGTCGGCAAACACGCCAGCGAGGGGATTATGCGCCAGCAGCACGCCTGCCGCATCGTGTTCGGTAACGACAAAGCGGCTGCTGTCAGCCGGCGTACCGCCCAGCACCAGGCGCTGATACGAGAACAGCGACAGCCGCCGCGCCGCCGCGCCCCGGTTGGTAACGCGTACCCGCACCAGCCTGACCGGGTCGTGGCGTGGCACGAACATCGTGGTTTCCTGCTCCAGCGCATGGCTGACGTGGCGGAAGCGGGTGTAGCCGAAACCATGCGCGGCCTCGTAACCCGCCGGCGCCGGCACGGGCCCAGGCACGGGTGACCAGAATTGGCCGCTGTCGTCGTCGCGGATGTACAGCGCTTCGCCATGCGGATCGCGGATCGGATCGTTGTACCATGGGGTGAGGCGATGCACGCGGCTATTGCGGCTCCACGTATATCCCGCGCCGCTGTCGCTGACCAGAAAACCGAAATGCTCGTTGGACACCGCATTGGTCCACGCCAGCGGCGGCCGTTTCAGGCCGCGCCCCGCGTCCCAGTCCATGCGGATCAGGTATTCATCGCCTGCCTCGCTGAAACCGCCGTAACCGTTGAAGAAGCGAAGTGCCGCGCCATCACCCAGCGATGCCGGACCATCGGCCTGCGCCGCCGCGCTGGCGGTAACGCTCAACGGCGCGGGCTGCGGCGTGCCATCCGGCCTGTCCAGCGCGGGCAGTCCGTCATGCACCACCAGCAGCGCAGTGAGTTCGATGTGCGCCAGATCGGGCGCCGAAAAGTCGGCGGCATCGCGGATATACACGCCCTCCTCGTCCGCCCATGCGTCCGGCGCGCCAAGCAGCAGCAGATTCAGGCGCAGCCCCAGCGCAGCCCAGTAGCGGCGCGCGCGCAGCACAAGCTCTGTGTCGGCATCGCCAGGACGCGCGGCGCGCAGCAGCAGGTGAATCGTTGGCAGCCCATGCGCTGACGCTCCGGCGCCGCCGCTCACCGCTGCGCTGTCGGCAGCCAATGCGGCCGCCGGCGCGCGCAGGCCGGACTGGCCATACAAGATGGCGCCAGCCAGACGCTGGCAGTATTCAGCCTGCCTGGCACTCAGGCCCATCCGCTCTTGCAGCGCATTGCCGGCGGCGCGCGCCGCGTCGAGCAGCGGCAAGCCGTCATCGCGCAGCGCGCTGGTCAGCACGAGCGCCAGTTCGCGGCTGGCCGCCGCGCCAAGCGCAAAGGCCACGCGCGCCTGTCCGCCCGGCGCCAGCGTCACGCTGCGGCGCAGGCTAAACGCCGTATCCAGCACATTGCCCACCGTGCCGGACAGCGCGCCATCCATCCCCGCCGGCGCGCGCAGATCGCGGCCGCGCCCGACGAAACGCGTACGGTCGGTTTCAAAGCCGGCTGCGTCGCCGCCTGCCGCCGCGTGCACCATCCACAGTCCCGCCTCGCCCTCGCCGCGCGGACGGCGGCGTGCCAGCAAAGCGCCGCTGGCGGCGTCGTATTCGGTTTGCACAAACAGCTTGGAGAAGGCCGGATGCGCGGCCTCGTCGGATTGGCGGTTCAGCACTACCTCCAGATAGCTGGTCACTTCAATCCGCCGTGGACGATCGGACAGATTACTCAGCAGGATACTGCGCACTTCCACGTCGCGCGCCGGATCGACAGCCGCCTCCACGCGAGCCTCGATGCCGTTGGCGACCACGCTGATCCAGCTGCTGCCGCCATCGCCGCCGGCATTGCGTTGCGCATCTTCCACGCCGCCAGGCTGCGCGCCGAGCGACCAGTGGTGGCCGCTGTCGGCGTCGCGCAAATAGAAGAAGTAACCTTCGGCGTCTTCAATGCGATCGCCGTTCCAGCGCGACAGCATGGTATCGCCGACGCGGCTGAAACCTGTGCCGGCGCCGGTCAGCAAGGTGGTGAAGCTGCCATTGGACAGCAGTTGCGCGTGGCGCATCAGTGGATGGGTCATGGTCGTTATGCGGTTGGGTTAAGGCAGGCGCCATTGCTGGCGACGATGTCGGCATACAGGTAGGCGCTGTCCTTCAGCGTCCGCTGCTGCGTGGCGAAGTTGACGTGAATGATGCCGAAGCGCTTGGCATAGCCCAGCGACCATTCAAGGTTATCGAGCAGCGACCACACCATGTAGCCGCGTACGTTCACGCCCTGCACCAGCGCCGCGCTCAGCGCGCCCATGTTCTTGCGCAGGCAATCGACGCGCAATGGATCGTGTACGCGGCCGCCTTCCGCCACCGGCGGGTCGTAAAAGGCCGAGCCGTTTTCCATGATGTACAGCGGCGTGTCGCCATAGCGCTGCTTGAAGTTCAGCAGCGTATCGGTCAGCCCTTGCGGGAACACCTCCCACCCGGTTTCAGTGTACGTGGCCTGCGGCTGGCGTACCGGCGCCACTTTCAGCGGCCAGTTGGATGGCTCGTTGCGCACCACGGCGCGGGTGTAGTAGTTGATGCCGACGAAGTCCAGCTTCTGGCCGATCAGGTCGAAATCGGCCGCCGGCCAGTCGGGCCATGCGTCGCCGAACATCTGCTTCAGCTCCGCCGGGTAGCGGCCGAGGAAAATCGGATCCAGGTACTGTCGGTTCATGTAGGCGTCGGCACGGCGGGTGGCGTCCAGGTCTTCCCGCGACTGGCTGGCCGGGTACTTCGGCTCGATATTGACCACGATGCCGATCCGGTGCCGGCCAATTTCGCGGTAGGCCTTGACGGCGCTGCCGTGCGCACGCATCAGGTTATGGCTGGCCAGCGCCGCCTCGTGCAGATTGCGGTGGCCCGGCGCGAGTGTGCCGTGCATGTAGCCGCCATCAGTCACCACCCATGGCTCGTTCAATGTGGCCCAGGATTTGACCCGGCCATCAAAGGCCTTGAACAGGATGCGCGCGTAATCGGTGAACCAGTCGGCGATGTCCGGATTGAGCCAGCCGCCGCGATCATCCAGCGCCGCCGGCAAGTCCCAGTGGTAGAGCGTGACCAGTGGCGCGATGCCATTGGCCAGCAGCTCGTCGATCAGGCGGCTGTAGAAATCCAGGCCGACCTGGTTGATGGCGCCACGGCCTTGCGGCAGGATGCGGCTCCACGAGATGCTGAAGCGGTAAGCCTTGAGCCCCAGCCTGGCCATCAGTGCCACGTCCTCCTTGTAGCGGTTGTAATGGTCGCAGGCGATATCGCCGTTGTCGCCGTCGCGCACATTGCCCGGCACCGCACAGAAGCGCTGCCAGATGCTGGCGCCAGCGCCATCGGCCAGCGGTGATCCTTCGATCTGGTAAGCGGAGGTGGCGCTGCCCCACAGGAAGTCAGGCGGGAAATGGATGGTTTGGCTCATTGGTCGGTATCCCTGAAAGTTAAAACGGTGCGCCATCGATCAGCAAGACCGCTGGCAGACTGGTAATCGTGACCTGGCGTCCCTGCCAGGTCACCGGCTGGCCGTTCAGGCTTGCCGCGCCGGGTGCGGCAGGCCACGGCCAGGTGTAGATCACGCCGCCCGGCGGCATGTGCGGCATCGCCGCGACGCGCAGTGCGACACGTCCGCCCTGCCGCGCCAGCGTGTAGTTCAGCGGGCCATACGGCGTGCGCAGGCCTTGCAACGCGACGCCCTCGCCGGCCAGCCATGCGGTGGGAACGCCTTCCGCCAGCAGCAGCGCGTGATCGGCCTCGCGTTCATAGGCGAAGGAATCCAGCGCCGCGCGGATGTAGTCGGAGGAGATCCAGCCGTGCGGCATATCGCCGAGGAAGCGCGGCTGGCGCGGATCGCGGCCGACCACTTCGGCCCACTGGTTCCAGGCGCGCGGCCGCTGGTCGGCGTAGAAGTAGTCCAGCAGCGCCGCCGCGCGTTCGCGCCAGCCCAGGCGGATGAAGGCGCTGACGTTGCGCAGTTCATAGGGCGTGTAGTCGTCCCAGGCCTTGCCGCCATCGCGGCGGGCGCGGAAGAAGTCCCAGTATTTTTCATAGGTGGCATTTAGCATTGCGGGCGGCAGGTGGTGCTGTTCGCCGCCCGGCGTCAGGGCGATGGTGGACGACGTGGGGTCGAAGTCGCCCAGTTCCGCCGCCCCGGGCAGGTAGTTGATGCCGTGCGCGCGGGTGCTGGCTGCCAGCGAAGCATGGAGGTCGTGGCGGAATTCATCGCGTTGGGCGGCCAACCGGCGCGCGGCGTCCGTGTAACCAAGGATGGCGGCGATGTCGGCGGCGTCCTTGTAGCCGCGCATGGCCCAGAAGTCGTCCCAGTAGGAATGCATGGGCTTTTCGGAGTAGCCTTCGTGGCTGATCGATGCGGGCATCAGTCCAAACAGTGCTTCCCGGCCGGCGGCGCGGTTGGCCGACGAGCGTTCCGACTGGCGCAGCGCTTCCATGTAATTGGCGGCGGCTTCCACGCGTGGCCACACGGCGGCCAGCGCCGCCTTGTCCCGTGTGTAGCGATACAGTTCGGCGGCGAGGAAAATCAGTTCGCCGTGGCTGTCGTTTTCCGGTACCGGATCGGCGCCGCGCAGGTCGACGCAACATGGCACCTTGCCGTTGTCGAACTGATAGGATGCATACCAGCGCAGGTAGCGGGCGGCGGTGTCGGGCTGGCCGAGACGCAGCAGCGCTTCGGACATCATGGCGCCGTCGCGTACCCATGAACGGCGGTAGGAGCGCGTGCCTGGTTGCAGGGCATCGCCTTCGCGGGTCATCAAAATGTGGGCCAGCGAAGAGCGCAGCGTGTCCGCCATGTGTTGTCCGGCCGGCGGCACCGCCAGCGTCACGTGATTCAGTTTGGCGCGCCATTCCGCCGCGACCTGGGCCTGGCGTGCGGTGAGCCATGCAATGGCGTCGGCAAGCGGTGGGGCGGCGGCCATGCCCGCCATGGGCAGCGCCGCGCCCAGGACGACACTGCCGTGCGCGGGCAGCGTGATGTCGTAGCTGAGTGTGGCGGAAGCCATGCCGGCGTCGTCATGCAGCGTTTGGACGCGTGTGCCGTCCGCGCCGCGCGCGCGGGCGGCCACCGGACGCGCGGCGGGCAGCAGGCCGGCATCGAAGGAAGACAGGGCCACGCTGGATGGCACCACGGCCGGATAGATTGTGCCGCCGCCATTGACGCTGAGCGCCTTGCCGTCCCACGCGATGTCGTTGATGGCACTGTAGCCGCCGGGCGTGTTGAGGAACTGGCGCGGCGCGTTGACCTGGAACGGACGCGCGGCCAGCACCAGCGTCAGCTTTTTCTCTTGCGCCTCCAGATTGGTCAGCGTGTAACGCGCCAGCAGCTGCGATGCGGCCGGTGTGCCGTCTGCTGCGGCGGTGACGCTCAGCGTCCATGACGGATGCCGCCATGTCACCGTCGGGACCGGCAGGTAGCCGTCTTCCAGGCTTTGGCTGACCTGCACGTCGGCCCAGCTGACCAGGCGTTCGCCATCGCGCACGAACGGCTCGAGCGAAAAGCCGCCCTGCTTCGCTTCCACAGCGCCGTCTTCGGAAATCAGCGCGCTATGATCGCCGCCGCCATCGACGCCCACCAGCGTCCAGTAAGGCTGCTGGCCGCTGAAGCCGCGCGGATAGGTACCGCGCGGCGCCGTTGCGGCCAGCGCCGACAGGAACTGGTTGGGTGTGGCGCCATAGGCCAGGTCTTTCAGCGCCACCTCGGCCAGCGCATAACCGGCGGCGGGGCCGGCATGCAGCGACAGGCGGATATAGCGCGTTTCCGACTCCGGCAGGCGCAAGGGATCGTCGCCGCCATTGCCGGTGTCAACGCGGCGCACCGTGCGCCACTGGCGGCCGTCATCGGAAAATGCGACGTCGTAACGGCTGGCGTAACGGCGGTCCAGCCAGTGCAGCAGCAGGCCGCCGAATTCGCGCGGCACGCCAAGGTCGATGACGATTTGCTGCTCGCCGCCACGGCTGATCCACGCGCTGGCGGGATTGCCGTCCAGCGCCAGGGCGGCTCCGCCCTGCGGAATGGCGGACGATGCGCGCGCTCGGGGCTGCGGCCAGGTGGCCGGTGTGGGCGGCAGTTCGCGGATTTGCAACTGGCGCAGATATACAGTGCCTTTGCCGCCGCCATTGCCAGCGCTGACCACGAATTCCAGCCGCTCCGCGCGGGTCAGGCGGTGATCCTTGGCTGGTCCCCACGCAAAGGCGATCTGGCGCTTCTTGATGCGCACCAGTTGCCACGCAGTCGGGAACACGTAATTCTGCTGCCGGAACCACCAGACATTATCGCCGCTGCCGTCGGTGAGCTTGAATTCGAAATGGTTGACCGGCGCGTCGGCGCGGATGTAGAACGAAATCTCGTAGTTGTCCGGCAGGTCCAGCGGCAGGGTGCGGCGGACGAAGGCATAGCCTCCCTTGCCGGCGAAATCGAAGTCCAGCCGCAGGCCGCCATCTGCCGCGCTGGCGCGTGACTGCACACCGTCCGAAGCCTGCGCCTGCCAGGCGCTGATGTCGGAAAAGTCGTCCAGCATGCGGGACGGTGCCGCGGCACTGGCAGCGGTACACGTGGCGACCAGCGCCAGCACCAGGAGCAGACATGCGCGCGGCATCTTCATCCCTTGACGCTCCCCACCAGCAAGCCCTGTATGTAATAGCGCTGCAGGCCAAGGAACAGCAACAGCACCGGCAACACGGTCAACACCGAGCCGGCCATCATCAGTTCATTGTCCTGCACGTGCTCGCGCGACAGCGACGCCAGCGCCACCGGCAGCGTGTACAGATCCTTATCCGTCAGCACGATCAGCGGCCACATAAAGTCATTCCACGTGCCGAGGAAGGTGAAGATCCCCAGCGTGACCAGGATCGGCGTCAGCAAAGGCAGCACGATGATGCGGAAGATCTGGAATTCGCTGGCGCCGTCCATGCGCGCCGCTTCCAGCAACGCATCCGGTATCGTCAACGCGTACTGGCGCACCAGGAAGATGCCGAAGATGCCGGCCATCGCCGGCACCAGCACCGCGCCATAGGTGTTTACCAGACCGAGATACTTCAGCAGCAGGAACAGCGGCAGCATCGCCACCTGGCTGGGAATCACCAGCGCGCCCAGCATCGCCTTGAAAATCCGGTCGCGTCCCTGGAAGCGCAGCTTGGCAAACGCGTAGCCGGCGCTGACGTTGAACAGCAGCGACAACGCCGTCGCCGCGCACGACAGCAGCACGCTGTTGAGCAGATACTGGCCGATGCCGGCGTGGCTGAACAGCTCGCGGTAGTTGTGCAGCGTGGCCGACTGCGGCACAAACCGCAGTGGAAAACCACTGGACTCGCCCGGCGCCATCAGCGACGCGGACAACATCCACAACAGCGGGAACAGCGTCAGCACGCCGGCGCCAAGCATCAGTCCATTGAGCAGCAAGGCGCGCGGCTTCATACCTCGCCTCCCTTGGCAAAGCGCAGTTGCAGCAGCGTGACGCAGAACATGATCGCAAACAGCACGAATGCCACCGCCGACGCGGCGCCGAGGTTCCACCACTTGAAGCCCTGTTCATACATGAAGTACAGCACACTGACCGTGCTTTGCACCGGGCCGCCCTGCGTCATCACATACGGTTCGGCGAACAGCTGGAAGTAGCCGGTCATGCTGAGGATGCTCACCATGAGCAGCGTGGGCCCGAGCATCGGCCAGGTCACGTAGCGGAACTGCTGCCAGGTGCCGGCGCCATCCAGCCCGGCCGCCTCGTACAGGTCCTCCGGAATGCTTTGCAGACCGGCCAGGAAGATGATCATGTTGTAGCCGAAATTCTTCCACACGGCGAACAGGATAATCGCCGGCATGGCCCATTGCGGGTCGTTCAGCCAGTCCACCGCCGGCAGGCCCAGTCCCTGCAAGCCGTAGTTGATCATGCCGTAGCGGGTGTGCAGCAGGTAGCGCCAGATCACCGCCACGGCCACCAGCGACGTCACCACCGGCGCGAAGAAGGCAGTGCGGAACAGGCCCTTGAACCAGGTCAGGCGCGAATGCAGCAGCAGCGCGGCGCCCAGCGAGGCGGCAATCGACAGCGGCACGCCCACCACCACGAAGTACAGCGTATTGCCCAGCGCCTGCCAGAACAGCGGCGTTTGCAGCAGCTCGACGTAGTTGCGCAGGCCGACGAAGCGCAGGTTGCGCAGATCGGCCAGCGCGTAGATGTCGAAATCGGTCAGGCTCATGATCAGCGCGGCCAGCACCGGCAGGAAGAAAAACACGCCGATGACCAGCAGCGCAGGCGCCACGAAGCACCAGGCGGCACGTTGCGAATTCATCGCCTCTCCTTCCGCGCCAGCATCCAGCGGCGCTTTTCCAGTATGTGGTCGGCCTTGGCGTCCAGCAGCGCGGCGGCCTGCGCCACCGTCAGTTCGCCGTGCGTCACGCGTTCCGCCACCAGACGCATCTCGGTGGCGATCTGCTCCCACTCCGGCACCTTGGGCGTGGGCCGTACCCGCTCGAACTGCTGCGCGAAGGCGCGCGCGTACACATCGTTCGCCAGTCGCGGCATGGCCCAGTTGCTGCGGCGCGGCGGCAGATCGCCGGTCAGTTCATGGAAGCGCGCCATGGTGTCGGTGCGCGATAGATATTCGATCAATTGCCAGGCTTCCTTCTTGTGGCGCGAGGAGGCGGCCAACACCAGGCTGGAACCGCCGGCCACCGAGGCGGCGGGACCGGCCGGTCCGGGCAAGATGGCGGTCATCCACTCGTCCTGCTGCTCCGCCGGCAGGCGGCGTTTGAATTCGCCCATATTCCACGGCCCCGAGATGTAGAACGACACATAGCCCATGCCGAATTCGTGGTACACATTGGTGATGCGGTTGAGCGGCGCCAGCTTCTGCGCGTACATGTCCGCGTATAGCTGCAACGCGCGCTGGAAGCCGGCGCTGCGGAAATTGCCGTAGCGGTCGCCGTCGCGCAGCAGCGCTTCGTTCTGCTGCAAGGCCAAGGCGAGCAGCGGCTCGAATTCGTCGCTGGGCAGCAGGATGGCGTAGTTGTCCGGGCCGACCAGGCGCTTGATGGCGCGCATCGCCTTGATCCAGTCCGCCCAGGTTTGCGGCGGCGTGGCGAAGCCGGCGCGCGTCAGCAAATCCTGGCGGTAGAACAACACGCGCGTGTCGACATACCAGGGCAGCCCCCACAGCTTGCCATCGACCACGTTGGTGTCCCAGATGCCGGGGAAATAGTCGTCCTGCTTCACCACCGCTGATGCGGCCACATAGCTGTCCAACGGCGCCAGGGCGTTCAGCACTTCAAACTCCGGTATCCACGTATTCCCGAGCTGGAAAATATCCGGCATCACTTCGCCAGCAAAGGCGGTCAGCAGCTTTTCGTGCGCGGCGGTCCAGGGCAGTTGCTGCACTTCGACGCGGACACCGGGGTGCGCGCGTTCAAATTCCGGTATCAGCGCGGTGACCACTTCGCCCTCGCGCCCCATGGCCCAGAACTTCAGCACCACGCCCTGCTGCTGCCGCTGCGTGCAGGATGACAGCAACGCCAGCAGCGACAGCAGCAGCGCAATGGACATACGCCGCATCATTTCTCCAGCCAGCCGCCGGTGAAGCCGGCGCGTTGCAGTCCAAGGCGGATGGCGGGATGGCGGCGCATCACGCGCCATACCAGCTCGTTGCGGTAGTTCTCGGTCATGGCGATGATCGGCCCCTGGTCGATGCCGAGATAGTCCTTGTCCACCCAGCCTTTGCCCGCCACTACCTGCCCTTGTGACACCGGCACGTTGTACTTGAAGCTGGGGTTAAAGGCGTCGTAGAAGCCGTATTCGCCGTAGATGAAATCACCGTAGCGCTGCTTCATCTCCAGCACCGCCGGCACCACGATCTCCGGCGCGAACGGCAGCGAGGCAGCGGCGGCGGTCGGCGCCAGCGTGCAGTCGTCGTAGGCTTTCAGGCCGCCGACGCCGCGCGCCGAGTAAGTGCGAAACGGCAGTTGCGTGCCCTTGTACTCCAGCACCTGGTCCACCGGACCGTCGCTGGCGGTGATGCCCCAGACATTCTGACCGTAGCCTTCGCAGCGCAGCGGATTGGCGATCGCGTACGCCTGCTGCGCATAGGTGGCGCGGCGGCTGTTCTCGAAGTAGTCGTAGCCGCGCGCGCGCATGTATTCGTCGCGGATGCCGCGAAAGTCGATCCACACATGGCTGTACTGGTGCACGAACAGCGATGGGAAGCCCAGATGTTCCTGGGCGCCCTTGCCTTCCAGGCTGTTGCCATAGGTGCTGGTCCATGCCTGCCAGGCATCCGGCTGCACCGGATGCGTGGGTGAGCCGAGCGCCAGCACGTAGATCAGCATCGCCTCGTTGTAGCCTTTCCAGTCGTAGCCGTGGAAACCGCTCTCCGGCTCCCAGCCCAAGGCGATGGATGGCTTGCGCGCCTGCGCCCAGGTCCAGTCGACCCGTTCATAGATTTCTTTCGCCAGCTTGCGGATTTCCTGCTCGCCGGCGTCGTTACCGTCGAAGTAGGATTCGCAAAACAGCGCGCCAGCCAGGAACAGCGCGGTGTCCACGGTCGACAGTTCAACCTTGTCGTTGTAGCGCAAGCCGGTCTTCATGTCCAGGAAGTGGTAGAAGAAACCCTTGTGGCCGCTGGCGACCGTGCCCTTGCCCGGTCCCTGTGGCGCGTTGCGGAAGAAGCGCAAGGTGGCGAGCACGCGGTCGCGCGCCTGCTGGCGCGTGATGTAGCCGCGCTCCACGCCGATCGGATAGGCGGTCAGCCCGAAGCCAACCGCCGCCACGCTGGAAAACGACGGTGTCGGATAACGGTCCGGCACCAGGCCGTTGGCGGGATTGGTGGTCTCCCAGAAGAAGCGGAACGTGCGTTGCTCGATGTCGTCGAACACCGGCGGCAGCGAGGTTTCGCGGGCCAGCGCGGGCGCCACGCCGGACAGCGCGCAGCAAGCCAGCACCCAATTCAAAACAATACGATGGCGCATGCGGACCTCAGAAAGCATAACGGGCGCTGAACTTCACGGTGCGCATCGGGCCGCCCACGGAGTTCGGCACGCCGAGGTTTTTGTTGTCGCCGCCCAGGCGGTTCTGCGGATTGCCCGGTCCACCGCCCCAGCCGTCATAGCCGCCGTAGTTGATGCTGTTGAAGAGATTCAGCACGTCGGCGCGCAACGACACGCGGCCAAAGCGGAACGCGACCTCCTTCGACAAGCCGACATCCACCTGGTGGAACGAGTCGCCGTTGCCCTTGGCCGAGACGCACTGGTCAAAGCCGCGCGAGCAGTCGGTGATGCGGTATGGCAGGCCGGAGCCCACGATCACCTTCCCGGACAACATCAGCCCCCACGGCAGCCAGCCGTCCGAGACGCCGGCCACCACCAGCCGGTGACGTTCGACGTCGGTCGATGGATTCCACGCATACGGATAGCGGCCATAGGTCCAGTTGAAGATGTTGTTGGTCCACTCCTTGTTGGTCGTCTCGCCACGGCTGTAGGTGTAGGTGGCGCCCAGGCTCCAGGTAGAGGCCTTGGTGTACGGCTTGTCCGCCTTCAGATACAGCGAATCGGTCTTGGCCTGGCTGACGAAGTCGCCCAGCACCAGGGTGCTGTAGCCCGGCACCGATCCCCACAACGGATCGATCGGGCTCTGATTGCCCCAGCCGCCTTTTGGATCGCGGTTGCCGCCGAACCAGTTGAACTGATTGTGGCTGCGCGAATTGGTGTAGCCCATTTCGCCGTTCCACATGCCCAGGGCCTGGCGCAGGCCGAAGCTGTATTGGTCGGTGTACGCCATCTTGTGGTCGTTCTTGATCAGCCAGACCTCGCCGCCCGGCTGCGCGTTCTTCTGCGCCTCGTCCAGCGCGTGATTGGCGATGGTGCGATCGTAGGCGCGGCCCCAGCCGGCGAACAGCACCGAGGCGCGGTCGCCGAACAGGTCGTAGGACAGGCCGAGACGCGGCGCCCAGGCGTTCTTGAACGGCTTGCGGCTGTTGCCGGTGCTGATGTAATCGTTGATGTTGACACCGCCCTTGGCCAGCGACTGCGCGTAGGTCTGGCCGGCCACCGCGCCATCGCGCGTGTCCTGCTGGCTGAAGATCGCCACGCGGTCGGCCGGCGTGACGTAGTTATCGTTCAGCATATTGTCTTCGTAGTCGTAGCGCAGGCCGAGGTTGAGCAGCAGCTTGTCGTTGAACTGCCAGTCGTCCTGCAGGTAGATGCCGTACTGGTTGTTGGCGAAATCCACGCCGGACGCCGGAATCGCCGGGTCGGTGCGGATGATGCTCGGCTGGCCGGTCACGGTATCGATGCGTTCATAGATCTGATCCACCACCCGCGCGGTGCCGGACAGGTTGTAGCTGATGTGCTTCACCTTGAAGCCGGCCTTGATGGTGTGGCCTTTGAGCCCGGTGTAGGTCAGGTCGTCCTGCAGCAGCTGGCCGCTCTGCTGGCGAAACTGGTTGTTGGGCGAGCCGCCGACGATCAGCACATCCACCACGTTGTTGTCCGTATTGCTGGGCGAGACCTGGTAGCGGATATACGGGCTGGTCGCCGTCGAATGCGGATTCCAGGTGTACTTTTCGTAGCCCAGGCGCGCCTCGTTCAGCCAGCCGTTGCCGCTCCATTCGTGCTTGAAGTCGAAGCGGTCCTCGTCATTGCTGCGGTTGAGGGTATTCTCCGCCACGCTGAGCTTCATATCTTCCGGAATCAGGTCGGTCTCGCGGCGGATGCGGGCCGTCGCTTCCACGCGCTGGTTGTCGGTCAGCTGCGCGTCCACCTTCAACAGGAACAGGTCTTCCTTGAAGGACGACACCGTCGCGCCCTGCTGCGCCAGCAGCGAGGGCACGATGCCGGCATTCGGCAGCAGGTCGGTGCGCTGCGCGATCACCTGGCGCGGGCTGTCGATCTTCTTGCCCTCGTAGGCGAAGAAGTAGTGCGCCACGTCTTTCTTGATCGGTCCACCCAGCGTCACGCCGTATTGGTCCTGCGACGATGCCGGCCGGCCGATACCCTGGCGCTCGGCGTCCTTCTGGAACGGATCGAGCGCGGTCAGGTTGGTGCCGGTGTGGTCCCAGAAGGCATCGCCATGCAGCTCATTGCCGCCCGATTTGGTGACGGCGGTAATCGCCGCGCTCGACACCTGGTCATACTCCGCCTTGTAGTTCTGCGAAATGACCTTGTACTCCGCCACCGCCGACTGCGGGAACGGGTTGCCGCGGCTGGAGTCGATGCCGGACACGCCGCCGCGCAGAATATTGTTCTTCTGGCTGACGCCATCGATGAAGACGTTGACGTTGTCCTGGTTCTGCGCCCCGCTCTGCAGCTTGACGTTGCCGCTCTGGTCGACATCGAAACGCACGCCCGGCGCCAGGTCGGCAAACGACAGGAAGTTGCGCGTCACCTGCGGCAGCTTCTCGATCTGCTGGCGCGACACCGAGGTGCCGACTTCCGAGCCGGCGACGTCGCGCCGCGTGGCCGAACCGGTGATGACCACTTGCGTGACGCCTTCCTGCAACTGCAGGTCGACCTGGCTGGTCTGGCCAACGCTGACCGTGACCAGTTCCGACGCCTGGTCGCCCACCTTGATCTGGTACGTGCCCGGCGCCACGCCGGTCAGCACGTAGCTGCCGTCGGCGCGGGTGACGGCGTTGTAGGCGTAGCCGTTCAGCTGATTGACCGCCAACACCGGCGTGCCGGCTGCCGCGGCGGCGCCGCGCTTGACCTGCCCCTGAATCGTGGCGCTGCTCAGTTGCGCGCTGGCGTAAGGGGCGGCCAGCAGGACAGCGGCCAGTGCGGCCGCCATGACGGAAAGACGCAATGCGGGATTGCGGGTTGCTACTGTTTTCATGGTTGTCTCCTGATTTTTTTGTATGTATCTAGGTCATGAACTGCAGTGTTGCGGGTGGGGTTATGGTGTGCTGGACTCTCCCGTGGAGGCGCGTACCACCAGCGTGGCGGCCAGCGTGGCCATGCTGGCTGGCGCGCCGGCGCCGCTGCCGTCGATGGCGGACAGCAGCCGTTCCAGCGCCTGCACGCCCAACTCGGCGATGGGCACGCGCACCGTGCTCAGGGCGGGACTGACGTACCGCGCGATGGGAATATCGTCGAAGCCGGCCACCGCCATGTCGCGCGGCACCTGCACGCCCCCCTGCGTCAGTGTCAGCAGCGCGCCGATGGCCATCATGTCGTTGGCGGCGAACAGCGCTTGCGGACGTTGGCCCGCCGGCAGCGCCAGCAGCGCGCGCCCCACCGCCTCGCCGGATGGTTCCGAGAAGTCGCCTGCAAACACGCGCGGCGCGGCGCCGGGCGCCAGTCCGGCCAGCGCCGCGTGATAGCCGCGCAGGCGTTCCTGCGCCTCGTAGTTGCCGGACGGTCCGGCGATGAAGGCGATGCGCTGGTAGCCGCAGCCCGCCAGATGGACCACCATCGCATGGGCGGCACTGTAGTTATCGACCGACAGCGCCGGATAGTGGGTGCCGCCGGCGGCGCTGTTCATCAACACGATGGGCAGTTCGTCCGGCAGGTTGTCGGACAAAAAAGCGGCGTCGACGTGCGGCGACATCACCAGCAGGCCATCGACGCGGCCGCGCATGGCGCGCAGCGCCAGCGCCGCCTCGTCGGCGTCGCCGTGCAGGCTGGAGACCATCAGGTGCAGGCCGCGCTGGCGTGCCGCGCCGTCGATACCGCGGATCATCTCCGAGAAGAACTCGCCATACAGGTCCGGCAGCAGCACGCCGATGGTGTTGGTGGTGCTGGTGGTCAGGCTGCGGGCGCCGACATGCGGCATGTAGCGCATGCGCTTGACCACCTCCAGCACGTGCTTGCGGGTGTCGTCGGTGATGCTGGCGTGGCCGTTGAGCGCGCGCGACACCGACGCCACCGACACGCCCGCCGCCTGCGCCACATCCTTGATGGTCACTGCCATAGATCGCCCTTTTTGAAAATGTAACCGGTTACATTGCTATCAAAAAATAAAACCGGCAACTTCGATAACGAATGTAACCGGTTACATTGGTGTGAAATAAAGTGTACTCGCATTTTCATGCGAGCACCAAAGCTTTTTTATAATGTTTTCACGAATTCGCGGATGCCGCCCAACAGCATTTCGATCGACATCGCGGTCAGGATCAGGCCCATCAGGCGCTCGAAGGCGGTCATCACCTGCGGGCCGAGGACTTTCTGCAGCTTTTCCGCACTGAGGAAGACCATCAGCCAGATCACGCCCACCGCCGCCAGCGCGGCCACGTGCACCAGCACTTCGCCGGTGCTTTCACGCGAGAACAGCAGCACCGTGGCCAGCGCCGATGGGCCGGCCAGCGCCGGGATCGCCAGCGGCACGATGAAGGGTTCGGCGCCATCGGCGCGGCCCAGCACGCCGTCGGGGTGCGGGAAGATCATGCGGATCGAAATCAGCAGCAGGATCACGGCGCCGCCGATGCGCAGCGACACTTCGGACAGGTGCAGCGCCGACAGGAAGTGGCGGCCGAAGAACATGAAGATCAGCAGCAGCACAAAAGCGATGCCGCATTCGCGGATGACGATGCGCGGCCGGCGCGCCACCGGCACCGGATTGAGCACGCTGGCGAACAGCGGAACGTTGCCGAAGGGGTCGGTCACCAGCAGCAGCAGGATGAAGGTCTGGAAGAAGTCTTGGGTCATGGGCGTCTGTGTAGTGGGGTTGACATTGCTTGGCTTTGACAGCATGCGGCACCCTTGAAACCCGCACACCGATAAAGCCGGGGTCTGACCCCGCAGGGGTCAGACCCCTTCGTTTGGGGGTAAAAAAAGGGAGCCGCGGCTCCCTTGTCAAAGCGGCTTAGGCGGCCGTTTCGCCTTTCTTGATCCACGCCGCCAGCTGGTGCGGACGCAGGCCGTCGTAGTCTTCGAACGGCTGGTGGATCCACGGGTTGTGCGGCAGTTCTTCCATCTGGTAGTCCGGACGGAAGGCCGAGCTGCCCTTGGTCCAGATGACGGCGGTCTTCACTTCGGTCACGCCGGTGAAGTTCTGCTTCAGGTGGTCCACCACCTTCATCAGCGTCACGCCGGAATCGGCCAGGTCGTCGATCAGCAGGATCTTGCCGCTCAGCGGGCCCTTGGTCATGGTCATGTACTTGGCGATGTCCAGGTCGCCCTGCACGGTGCCCTTGTCTTCGCGGTAGGAGCTGGTCGACAGGATCGCCAGCGGCACGTCGAAGATGCGCGAGAACACGTCGCCCGGACGCACGCCGCCGCGCGCCAGGCACAGCACCATGTCAAACTTCCAGCCGGATTCGTGCACCTTGAGCGCCAGGCGCTCGATCAGGCGATGGTATTCGTCCCAGGTGACCCAGAGGTGTTTTTCGTTCGATTGTGGGGTGGTCATATTTTTCCTTGATTACGCGAACGGGTGACGCAGCACGATCGTTTCTTCACGATCCGGACCGGTCGATACCATGTCGACCGGCACGCCGACCAACTCTTCGATACGCTTGATGTAGTTGCGGGCCGCAACCGGCAGGGCTTCCATGGTCTTGGCGCCGACGGTGCTGTCCTTCCAGCCCGGCATTTCCTCGTACACCGGCACGCAGCGCGCGGCTTCCTCGGCGCCCGACGGGAAGATGTCGACCGCTTCGCCGTCGATGGTGTAGCCGGTGCACAGCTTCAGCGTTTCCAGGCCGTCCAGCACGTCCAGCTTGGTGATGCACATGCCGGTCACGCCGTTGATCTGCACCGAGCGGCGCAGCAGCGCGGCGTCGAACCAGCCGCAGCGACGGGCGCGGCCGGTCACGGTGCCGAACTCGTGGCCCACTTGCGCCAGGTGGTGGCCCACGCCGGCGTCGGTTGGCAGTTCCGATGGGAACGGGCCCGAGCCCACGCGGGTGGTGTAGGCCTTGGTGATGCCCATGACGTAGTGCAGCATGCTCGGGCCGACGCCGGCGCCGGCGGCGGCATTGCCGGCCACGCAGTTGGACGAGGTCACGAACGGATAGGTGCCGTGGTCGACGTCCAGCAGCGAGCCTTGTGCGCCTTCGAACAGCAGGTTGGCGCCGGCCTTGTGCGCCTTGTACAGCGCGCTCGACACGTCGGTCACCATCGGGCGCAGGCGCGGCACGTAGGCCAGCGCGTCGTCCAGGGTCTTCTGGTAGTCGACCTTGGGTGCCTTCAGGTAGTTTTCCAGCACGAAGTTGTGGTAATCCAGGTTGGCTTCCAGCTTTTCGGCCAGGCGCTTTTCGTTCAGCAGGTCGGCGATACGGATGGCGCGGCGCGCCACCTTGTCTTCATAGGCCGGGCCGATGCCCTTGCCGGTGGTGCCGATCTTGGCGTCGCCGCGGGCGGCTTCGCGCGCGTGGTCCAGCGCGGCGTGGTAAGGCAGGATCACCGGCGCGGCGTCCGACACCTTCAGGCGCGAGGCGACTTCCACGCCCACCGCTTCCAGCTTGTCGATTTCGCGCAGCACGTCCGGTACCGACACCACCACACCGTTGCCGATGTAGCAGGCCACGCCCGGGCGCATGATGCCCGACGGGATCAGCTGCAGCGCAGTCTTGACGCCGCCGATCACCAGGGTGTGGCCGGCGTTGTGGCCGCCCTGGAAGCGCACCACGCCTTGCGCGTGGTCGGTCAGCCAGTCGACGATTTTGCCTTTACCTTCATCGCCCCATTGGGTGCCGATGACGACGACGTTTTTTGCGTTTTTGTTTGACATCACATTAACCTAAGTTTTTAAGAATCCAGTTACTACCATGCTCGTCGAGCACCAGCGCGCGATCGCACTCGAACTCGTCCAGTTCGTGGCTGTGACCCGGCATACTCTGGATCACCACTTCGCCGGACTTGCGCAGTTCGGCGATTTTTTCCTTCAATTCCGGCGCGTTGCCCCACGGCGCGCGGATCGAATGCTTGCGTTCCGCGGTGGGCAACAGGCGCGCCAGCTCGCGCAGGTCGAGCGAGAAGCCGGTGGCGGGACGCGCCCGGCCGAAGGCCTCGCCTACGTGATCGTAGCGGCCGCCGCGCGCCACCGCGTTCGGCAAGCCTGGCACGTACAGCGCGAACATCGCGCCGCTTTCGTACTGGTAGCCGCGCAGGTCGGCCAGGTCGATGGCCACCTGGGCGCGGCCCAGCGCCGATGCCGCCAGCGCGGCCAGTTCGGCCAGCGCCTTGGCGATGCCCGGCAGGTCCGGCAGCACCTCCCTGGCGCGCGCCAGCACCTCGACATCGCCGTACAGCGACGGCAGCGCCAACAGGGCGTCGCGCACTTGCGGCGTGTAGTTGGCCGCCAGCGCCTGCAGGTCCGGCACATCCTTGGCGCGCAAGGCAGCATGGATTTTAGCCTGATCGCGCTGGGCGGCCGGGCAATTTTCCAGCACCGCGCGCAGCACGCCGACGTGGGTCAGGTCCAGGCGCACCGCGGTGAAACCGGCCAGCGCCAGCGAGGCCAGCGCCAGTTCCTGGATTTCGGCGTCGGCCTCCAGGCCGGCGTGGCCGTACATCTCGCAGCCGATCTGCAGCGGCTCGCGGGTGGCGTGCAGACCCGACGGACGGGTGTGCAGCACGCTGCCGGCGTAGCACAGGCGCGTGACCGAGGCGCGGTTCAGCAGGTGGGCGTCGATACGCGCCACTTGCGTGGTCATGTCCGGGCGCAGGCCGAGCATGCGGCCGGACAGCTGGTCGACCAGCTTGAAGGTGCGCAGGTCGGTGTCCTCGCCGGCGCCGGTCAGCAGCGACTCCAGGTACTCCAGCAGCGGCGGCATGACCAGCTCGTAGCCGTACAGGCGGAAATTATCCAGCATCAGGCGACGCAACTCTTCAATCTTGCGCGCTTCCGACGGCAAGACGTCGGCGATATTCTCGGGCAGCAGCCAATTCTGCATGGGACTTATTTAATTAAAAAATGAACAATGCGGCGCACAGGCCTTGGCCGCTAACTGGAGGGCCGAACCTGATATTTTACGCGAAAACGCGTCTTCAGAGGGGAAAAAGATGCGAACAAGCCACCCCGCATCGGCAGCGGGCGGCGCGCCGGCCTGTGGCTGCAGGGTCAGACCCCGTACGGGGTCTGACCCTGAAGCGGAGCCTCGGGTTACTTCTTGGCTGGCGCGGCGGCGCCGCCGGCGCCGGCGCCCTTGAAGTATTTGAAGAAGTCGGAGCTTGGGTCCACCACCATCACGTCGCCATGGTTCTTGAACGTGCTGCGGTAGGCTTCCAGGCTGCGGTAGAACTTGTAGAACTCGGGGTTCTTGCCGAACGCCTCGGCGTAGATGGCCGATGCCTTGGCGTCGCCCTCGCCCTTGATTTCCTCGGATTCGCGATACGCTTCGGCCAGGATCACCGAACGCTGGCGATCGGCGTCGGCGCGGATCTTTTCGGATTCCGCCGCGCCGGTCGAACGCAGCTCGTTGGCCACGCGCAGGCGCTCGGCTTTCATGCGCTCGTACACCGAGTTGTTGATCTGCTCCACATACTCGACGCGCTTGAGGCGCACGTCGATGATCTCGACGCCGATCTGCGCGGCTTCCTGCACCACCTTGGCGCGAATGCCCTCCATCACCTTGCCGCGCTGGCCGGAGATCACCTCGGCCACGGTGCGCTTGGTGATTTCCTCGTTCAGCGCCGCCTTGATGATCTGCGACATGCGGTCGCGCGCGCGGCTCTCGTCGCCGCCAAAGGTGACGTAGTACAGCTTGGGCTGCGCCTCGCCGCGGCCGATGCGCCATTTGACGAAGCTGTCCACCAGGATGTTCATCTTCTCGGCGGTGATGAAGCGCTCGGCGTCCGGCGATTCGATCGTCATGATGCGGTTATCCAGCAACAGCACGTTCTGGAACGGCGGCGGCAGCTTGAAGTGCAGGCCCGGCTCGCGGATCACTTCCTTGATCTGGCCCAGCGCGAACACGATCGCATACTTGCGCTGGTCGACCACGAACACGGTCGACGACAGCAGCATCAGCGCGATGAACGCCAGGACAACGGTACTAGCTATGCGATTCATTAACGGCTCTCCCGTTCACGTAAGGACTCGCGCGAGCGCTGGTCGCGCTGGCGGTTGACTTCCACCGACGGCATCAGGTCGGACGGCAGCGTGGGGTTGACCGCTGGCGGCGTGCCGGCGGCGGCCTGCGCGGCGGCGCGCGCGGCGGCGGCTTGGGCGTCGGTGGCGGCGGCCTGCTGGATCAGTTTATCCAGCGGCAAATACAGCAGGTTGCTGCCGTTCTTGGCGTCCACCATTACCTTGGAGGTGTTGGCGAAGATCTGCTGCATGGTGTCCAGGTACATGCGGTCGCGGGTCACGGCCGGCGCCTTCTGGTACTCCACCAGCACCTGCTTGAAGCGCGAGGCGTTACCGGTGGCGTTTTCCACCACCTGAGAACGATAGCCCTCGGCTTCCTGCAACAGGCGCGAGGCGGCGCCGCGCGCGGTCGGGATCACCTGGTTGGCGTAGGCCTGGCCCTCGTTCTTCTGGCGCTCGCGGTCCTGGCCGGCCTTGACGGCGTCGTCAAACGCCACCTGCACCTGCTCCGGCGGCTGCACCGCCTGCAGCGTGACGCTGGACACCAGCACGCCGGAGGCGTAGCGGTCCAGGATCTGCTGCATCAGCTGCTGGGTTTCGAAGGCGACCTTGTCGCGGCCCTCGTACAGCACGAAGTCCATCTTGTTCTTGCCGACGATTTCGCGGATCGAGGTCTCGGCGACCTGGCGCACGGTGTCTTCCTCGTCGCGGTTGTTCATCAGCCACGCCACCGGGTCCTTCAGCTTGAACTGCACGGCGAACTGGATGTCGATGATGTTCTCGTCATCGGTCAGCATCAGCGATTCGCGCGCCTGCTTGTTCTTGATATTGCCACGGTAGCCGATTTCCACCATGCGCATCTGCGACACCTTAACCGTCTCGTCGCTCTGGAACGGGTACGGCCAGCGCCAGTTGAAACCGGAGCCGGTGGTGTGGCTGACTTTGCCGAAGGTGTAGACCACGCCGGTCTGGCCTTCCTGCACGATGAACGAACCGCTGGCGAGCCAGATCAGCGCCACCACGGCGCCGATGGCGC
Source organism: Duganella sp. 1224 (assembly GCF_013408245.1). Lineage (GTDB taxonomy): Bacteria > Pseudomonadota > Gammaproteobacteria > Burkholderiales > Burkholderiaceae_D > Rugamonas. The sequence goes on along the minus strand of NZ_JACBYS010000001.1, from coordinate 234,102 downwards.
CGGCCGTGGCGCGCACGCCGCCGGTGATGTCGGGACGATTGCCGCCGTCGCCGCCGCCGTTGTTGTCGTTGTTATTGTTGTTGGGCGGACGCTTCTGGCCAAACAGGTTGTTCAGCTTCTGGTTGAAGTCGCGCCACAGCTGTTCCATGTCTGGCGGGCCCTCGCCGGGCTTCTTGCCTTCATTGGCTTGCGGCTTGTTGTCCTTCCCCCAGCGGGGGTCGTTCAGCGACAGCTTCAGGCCGAATCGTTTCATAAGTGAGGAGACACGCATTAGTGTGATCCAACGTCAGTAAGGGTGGGACTGCTCTCTACTTCCAATTCTTCTAATTCTTCTGATTCTTCTTGTTGCGCGTCGTAGGTCGGATGCAGGCGCGCGTTGGGCGCGGCCTTGGCCCATTCGGTGATGGCGTCGCGCAGCAGGTCCAGTCCTTCCCCGGTGCGGGCACTGAGGAAGACGCGAGAAATCTTATCATACTCATCTCGCTCAACGGACGGTTCCAGCCCCGCCGCGTCGATCTTGTTCCACACCAGGATCTGCGGGATGTGATCGGCGCCGATCTCCTGCAACACCAGGTTGACCTGCTCGATCTGCTCCATGCGCACCGGCGACGCGGCGTCCACCACGTGCAGCAGCAGATCGGCGTGGATGGTCTCCTCCAGCGTGGCGCGGAACGCCGCCACCAGCTGGTGCGGCAGCTCGCGCACGAAGCCGACGGTGTCCGACAGGACCACGTGGCCGACTTCCTCGTTCATGTAGACGCGGCGCGAGGTCGTGTCCAGCGTGGCGAACAACTGGTCGGCGGCATACACGCCGGCCTTGGTCACCGCGTTGAACAGCGTCGACTTGCCGGCATTGGTGTAGCCCACCAGCGAGATCGAGAAGGTCTGGGTGCGGTTGCGCGAACGGCGCTGGGTCTCGTGCTGCTTGCGCAGCTTGGCCAGGCGCGAACGCAGCATTTTCACGCGCTCGCCGATCAGCCGGCGGTCGGTTTCCAGCTGCGTTTCGCCGGGGCCGCGCAGGCCGATACCACCCTTCTGCCGTTCCAGGTGGGTCCAGCCGCGTATTAATCGGGTGGCAAGGTGCTGCAACTGCGCCAGCTCGACCTGCAACTTGCCCTCGTGGCTTTTCGCGCGCTGGGCAAAGATGTCGAGAATCAGGCTGGTCCGGTCCAGCACCCGGATGTTCAGGCGCTTTTCCAGATTGCGTTGCTGCGCCGGCGACAGCGCGTGGTTGAAGATGACGATTTCGATGCGGTCCGCCAGCACGGCCTGGCCGATTTCGTCCGCCTTGCCGCTGCCGACGAAATAAGCCGCGTCCGGGGCCGAACGCCGGGCCGTGATGACCGTCACCGGCTCCGCCCCCGCCGAGCGGGCCAGCAGATTCAGTTCCTCGACGCTGGCGGCAAAGTCGCCCTGGCCAAAATCGATACCGACTAGAGCTGCGCGCATACGACGGTCAGGCTAAGTGAAAAAAAGCGATGCTGCAAATGCTTATTCCGCTTCGTTTTCGATATTGAGGTTGACGGCGCGCGCCGGTACCACGGTGGAGATGGCGTGCTTGTAGACCATCTGGGTCACGGTGTTACGCAGCAGTACGACGTACTGGTCGAACGATTCGATATGGCCTTGCAGCTTGATGCCGTTGACCAGATAAATCGATACAGGAACATGCTCCTTGCGCAAGGCATTCAGGAATGGGTCTTGTAACAGTTGCCCTTTATTGCTCATAACAGCTCCATTTTATGTTGTTGTGTTGGAAGTGGAGGCGAAACGCTTGATTTCAAGTACGTGGCCCAGCGAAAACTCATCCAAAAGTCAAACTATTTTCGCTGAAACACCGCTCGCCACGTAAAAAGTGGTGCTTCTAAGCCACTGTAACCTGTTTTTGTTTTTTTTGCAGGGAGTTCCTGCAAAAAAACGCGAAAAAATTGTGTCATGCCGGCGCCAGCCGGAATGCATCGAACGCGGACCGGTGATGCGCCGCATGGATTCCGGCTTGCGCCGGAATGACGTCGCTGAACACCGCGTGATGCCGGCGCCCGACGACGTCACTTTTCGGAGGATTTGGCGAACGGATTCTTGCCGGTCCGCAGTTCGATCCGCAGCGGGGTCCCTACCAGATTGAACGTGTCGCGGAAGTGCTTTTCCAGATAGCGCTTGTACGGCTCGCTGATGGCGTCCAGCGCGTTGCCGTGGATGACGATCACCGGTGGATTCATGCCGCCCTGGTGGGCGTAACGCATCTTCGGACGGATCGAACCCTTGCGCTTCGGCTCCTGCTTCTCCACCGCCTCGATCAGCGCGCGGGTCAGCTTGGGCGTCGACAGGTCGGCGAAGGCGGCGGCATAGGCCGCGTCCAGCGACTTCATCAGCGGGCCGATGCCCTGCCCCTTCAGCGCCGAGATGAAGTGCATCTTGGCGAAGCCGAGGAAGTCCAGCTTGCGGTCGATGTCGATCTTGATCTCGTCGCGGCGCCACGATTCCAGGCCGTCCCACTTGTTGACGGCGATCACCAGCGCGCGGCCGGTTTCCAGCACGAAGCCGGCGATGTGGGCGTCCTGCTCGGAGATGTCCTGCTGCGCGTCCAGCATCAGCACCACCACGTTGGCTTCCGAGATCGATTGCAGCGTCTTCACCACCGAGAACTTCTCGATGGCCTCGAACACCTTGCCGCGGCGGCGGATGCCGGCGGTGTCGATCAGCGTGTACTTCTTGCCGTCGCGTTCAAATGGAATCTCGATCGAGTCGCGGGTGGTGCCCGGCATGTCGAAGGCGATCACGCGCTCTTCGCCGACCAGGGTGTTGATCAGCGTCGACTTGCCGACGTTGGGCCGGCCCACCAGCGCGATCTTGACGCCGCGGTCGGTCTTCTCCAGCTCTTCCGGGTCTTCCGGACGCTGCTCGAAGGCGGTGTCCAGCGCCAGCTCCACCAGGTCGGCCACGCCGTCGCCGTGGGCGGACGAAATGACAGCCGGTTCGCCCAGTCCCAGTTCATAGAAGTCCGCCACCACCGCGGTGTAGCGCATGCCCTCCGATTTATTCACGACCAGGATCACCGGACGGCCGCTCTTGCGCAGGAAGTCGGTGATGGTCTTGTCGTGCGGCGTCAGGCCCTGGCGGCCGTCGACCAGGAAGACCACGACGTCGGCTTCGGCCACGGCCTGCTTGGTCTGCTTGGCCATCTGGTGGAGGATGCCTTCCTTGGCCACCGGCTCAAAGCCGCCGGTGTCAATGACCAGGAAGGGACGTTCGCCGACACGGCCCTCGCCATAGTGACGATCGCGCGTCAACCCAGGCAAGTCCGCCACCAGCGCATCGCGCGAGCGGGTCAGACGATTGAACAAGGTCGATTTCCCAACGTTGGGTCGACCCACTAATGCGATTACCGGCTTCATTTTTTACTCGACCGCAAATGCGGTCACTGTCCCTGATTGGGTTTGGAAAATCAAATTCGTGCCAGCGATGACCGGATCAGCGTTGATCGCGCTGCCGTCGGTCGCCACACGACCAATAAATGCGCCATCTTCCCGCGACAGGAAGTGCACATAGCCCTGGTAGTCGCCCACCGCCACCGCGCGGCCGTACGACACGGGGGTCGACAGCACGCGGTAGGACAGTTTGTCGTTCTTCCAGGCGTTGGCGCCGTTTTCACGGCTGAATGCGGACACCGCGCCCTTGTCGTCCGAGACGAACACGAAACGCTGGTCCACCGCCACGCCCTTGTCGGACGAAGCGGCCTTGCTCCACTTTGGCGCGCCGGTGGCGACGTCGAAGCAGGCGACGCGGCCTTGGTACGACACCGCGCAAATATCTTTTTCAAAAATCACCGGCGTGCCGGCGATGTCGGTCACGCGCTCCAGCTCCGTGGCGCCGCGCGGCTCGCCCACCACCACCTCGAAGCGCTGCTGGCCGGCGGCCAGCGCCAGCGCCAGCAGCTTGCCGCCCGGCTGGGCGATGTAGGCGTTGGGCGGCGCGATCACCATGCCCGGCGCGTTGCGCAGCGTCAGGGCCGGCGTGTTGCGGGTAACGTTCCACTTCTTCTCGCCGGTCTTGGCGTCGTAGCCGGTGATGATGTTGTCGACGCTGCGCACCACCACCAGGCCACCGCCGGCTTGCGGCGACGACAGCACCTCGCTGGTGGCCTGCGCCTTCCACAGCTGCTTGCCGTTGATGTCGTAGGCCAGCACCTTGCCCTTGGCGCCGCCGACCACCACCACCTCGCCGTCACTGCCGACGCCGGCCGTCAGGTCGGTGCCGGTCTTGACGCGCCAGATTTCCTTGCCGGTGGCCGCGTTCAGGCGCACCAGCACGCCGTCGGCGTCGGCCACGTAGACGCTGTCGCCCACCACGGCCGGCGTGAAGACGGCGTTGCCGGCCTTGCCGACCGAGTACTTCCACGCCACGCGCGGCGTCAGCGAGGCGTTTTTCAATTCCACCAGCGGCGCCGGCTGGTTCTTGGTTTCTTTGGATCCGAACAAGGAACAACCGGCCAACATCGCAAACACGCTTGCTGCAACAACTTTTTCGGTAATACGCATAATTTATAAGCCTTGATCGTTACGAGTCGGTTTACGCTGCGCCTTTGGCGGCTGGCACGGAGCCGCCGATCGCTTCGAGTTTCAGCTGGATCAGTTGACGGCCAGGGTTGTTCTTGTCGGTGGCGTCCAGCGCGGCCTGATAGGCGGCGCGGGCTTCGGCCAGCTTGTTCTGCGCGGCCAGGATGTCGCCCTTGCGGTCGGCAACGGCACCGGCAAACTGCGCCGGCACATCGCCTTCCAGCGCCTTCAGCGCTTCCGGGTAGGCTTTTTCATCCAGCAGCACGCCGGCCAGGCGGATCTTGGCCACCGCCTTGAACTCGTCGGCGCCGTGGTCGGCGGCCCACTGCAGCTGGGCCTTGGCCGATTTCAGGTCATTGGCGTCGAACGAGCTCTTGGCGGCGACCAGCGCGGCCATGGCGCCGTAGGCGGTGCCGCCGAATTTGCTTTCGATGTCGCCGGCCGCGCGCAGCGCCTTGGCGTTGTCCTTGGCTTCCACGGCGGTCTGCAGCTCGTTGTACAGCGCCGACGCCTGCTGCGCCTGGTCACGTTCACGGAACTTCCAGTAGGTGTAGCCGGAATACGCCGCCAGCGCGGCGATCAGCACCCAGGTGGTGGCGTTGCCGTACTTGTCCCACCACGCTTTGAGGGACGCCAGTTGTTCTTGTTCTTCAAGATCGTATGCCATGGTATTGGTCTGCCGTTATCGTTGGTTGAATTAGTGGTTGCAGTGCTCGTCGTGCACGTGGTGGTGGTGGTCGCCGCTGTCGGTGATCTGGTCCACCACGAAGTCGACGACGTCGTCGAACGGCACCGTGGTCTGCTGCTGCTCGCCCTCGGCCGCGCGCATCGCCTTGACGGCGGCGGTGTTGTTGCTCACTTCGTCCTCGCCGATGATGACGGCGAACGACGCGCCGCTGCCATCGGCCTTCTTCATCTGCGACTTGAAGCTGCCCGCACCGGCGGCGGTGGAGCCGTGCATGATCACATCCAGGCCGGCGTCGCGCAGGCGCTCGCCCAGCACGAAGGCCTGCAACTGCGCCGCTTCACCCTGGTGCACCAGGTAGACGTCGCACTGGTTGGGCGCGTCCGGCTCGCCGGCTTCCTTCATCAGCTCCAGCAGGCGCTCGATGCCCATGGCGAAACCGACGGCCGGCGTCGGCTTGCCGCCAAACGAGGCGATCAGCGGATCGTAACGGCCGCCGGCGCACACCGTGCCCTGCGAGCCCAGGGCGTCGGTCACCCATTCGAACACGGTGCGGTTGTAGTAATCCAGGCCGCGCACCAGGCGCGTGTTGATCACGTACTGCACGTTGGCGTGATCCAGGATCTTGCGCACGCCGTTGAAGTGGGCCAGCGATTCCTCGCCCAGGTAGTCCATCAGCTTGGGCGCGGCGTTGACCAGGTCCTGCAGCGCCGGGTTCTTGGTGTCCAGGATGCGCAGCGGGTTGGTGTGCAGGCGGCGCTTGGCTTCGGCGTCCAGCTGGTCCTCGTGTTTTTCCAGGTAGGCGATCAGATCGACGCGGTGGCGCGCGCGCTCCTCGGCGTCGCCGATCGAGTTGATCTCCAGGCGGATCTCCGGCAGGCCCAGGTCATCCCACAGGCGGCGGCACATGATGATCATTTCCGCGTCCACGTCCGGACCGGAGAAGCCCACGGCCTCGCAGCCGAACTGGTAGAACTGGCGATAGCGGCCGCGCTGCGGACGCTCGTGGCGGAACATCGGGCCGGTGTACCACAGGCGCTTCGGGCCTTCGTAGACCAGGTTATGTTCGATGACCGCGCGCACCGCGCCGGCCGTGCCTTCCGGGCGCAGCGTCAACTGGTCGCCGTTCATCGAGTCCTCGAAGGAGTACATTTCCTTCTCGACGATGTCGGTCACGGCGCCGATGGCGCGCTTGAACAGCGCGGTGTCTTCCACGATCGGCGTGCGGATCTGCTGGAAGCCATAGCTCTGCACCACCGACTGCGCGGTGTTCTCGAACAGCTGCCACAGGTGCGAGTCCTGCGGCAGGATGTCGTTCATGCCTTTGACGGCGACGATTTTTTCAGTTTTAGACATATTCTTTGCTGTAGTTCTTCTTCACGTAATTCAGTACGATTTCCTGGAATTCCTCGACGATGCGCTCACCGCGCAGCGTGGCCACCTTGGCGCCGTCAACGAACACCGGCGCCGCCGGCGATTCGCCGGTGCCCGGCAGGCTGATGCCGATGTTGGCGTGCTTCGATTCGCCCGGACCGTTGACGATGCAGCCCATCACGGCCACGTTCATCGCTTCTACGCCCGGATACAGCTTTTTCCACTCCGGCATCTGGTCGCGCAGGAAGGTCTGGATGTTGTCCGCCAGTTCCTGGAAGGTGGTGGACGTGGTGCGGCCGCAGCCCGGGCAGGCGATCACCATCGGCGTGAACTTGCGCAGGCCCATGGTCTGCAGGATCTCCTGGCCGACCACCACTTCCTTGGTGCGGTCGCCGCCCGGCTCCGGCGTCAGCGAGATGCGGATGGTGTCGCCGATGCCCTCCTGCAGCAGCACCGACAGCGCCGCCGTCGAGGCGACGATGCCCTTGCTGCCCATGCCGGCCTCGGTCAGGCCGAGATGCAGCGGGTAGTCGCAGCGCTTGCCCAGTTCGCGGTAGACGGCGATCAGATCCTGCACGCCCGAGACCTTGCACGACAGGATGATCTTGTCGCGCGCCAGGCCCAGTTCCTCGGCGCGCTGCGCGTTCTCGATGGCCGAGGTGATCAGCGCCTCATACATCACCTGCTGCGCGGTCCATGGATTGTCGCGCACGGCGTTTTCGTCCATGATGCGCGCCAGCAGCGCCTGATCCAGGCTGCCCCAGTTGACGCCGATGCGCACCGGCTTGTCGTGGCGCGCCGCCACTTCGATCATCTGCGCGAACTGGGTGTCGCGCTTGGCGCCCTTGCCGACGTTGCCCGGATTGATGCGGTACTTGGACAGCGCCTTGGCGCACTCCGGATAGTCCTGCAACAGCGTGTGGCCGTTGTAGTGGAAGTCGCCGACCAGCGGCACGTCGACGCCCATCTTGTCCAGCTGATCGCGGATGTACGGAATCGCTTCGGCCGATTCCGGACGGTCCACGGTCAGGCGCACCAGTTCCGAGCCGGCGCGCGCCAGGTCGCGGATCTGGATCGCGGTTTCGATGGCGTTGGCGGTGTCGGTGTTGGTCATCGACTGCACCACCACCGGCGCGTCGCCGCCGACCCAGATTTTGCGCTCGCCGTGCTGGATCAGCACGCGGCGGCTGGCGCGGCGGTCGGCTGGTCCCGATGGAATAGCAGTTTGCGTCATGATGTTCTAACTCTGTTCTTACTCGATACTTACTTGATATTTACGCGCGAAATCGTGCCGCCGGGGATGGTCGGCAGCGCCAGCGGCGCGCCGCCCAGCGTGGCCTCCACGCCGCCCGGCTTGCCGACGATCAGCAGCGCCGGGTCCTTGATATCAAAGGTCTCGGTGCTGCCGGCTTTGACCAGACGCGAAATCAACGGCGTCGTGCCCGGGCGGCGGATCTCCACCCACGAATCTTCTTTCAACTTCAGCACCAGCTGACGGCCTTCGGCGGCGGCTGGCGCGGTGGCAGCGGCCGCCGGCGTAGCTGGCGCTGGCGTCGCGGCCGCCGGGGCCGGGGCGGCCGATGGCGCGACTGGCGTTGGCGTCGGGGCGGCTGGCGACGCAGCGGCGGCCGGCGCATCAGCCGCGGGCGCCGGCGTGGCGGCGGCCTGCTCGCCCTGCGGCGGCACCGACACCAGCGGCACGTTAGGCGACTGCAGCGGCGCGGCCTCCTCGCCCGGCTTGACCAGCGTGGTGTCCAGCGGCGCCGAGGCATCGGCCGGCTTGGCCTCCTCGGCGGCGACATCCTTGCGCTGGAACAGCGAGGCCGGAATCAGGCCGCTCTGGTAAGCGTAAGCGCCGGCCGCGCCCACCACCACCACCACGGCCAGGCCGACCAGCCAGCCGGCCGGGCCGGACGAACGCTCCGTCATCGACGGAAAGCGCGACTCCGAGAACGAGGCCGACAAATCCTTGCGCGGCACCACCACTTCAGGGGCGGGTGGTGCCAGCGCGTCGATCATCGCGACCAGCGGGGCCGCGTCCATCTTCAGTACCTTGGCGTAGGCGCGCACAAAGCCGCGCGTGACCGCCATGTTGGGCAGCGCGGCGTAATCGCCCGCTTCCAATGCCTTCACCTGGCGCACCGCCAGCTTCAGTTGATCGGCGATCTGCTCGACCGTCAAACCCATCGCTTCGCGCTGGGCCGCCAGCAAAGCGCCTGGCGTCGCCTTGCCGGTACTGGTGCTGCCCTGCTCTTGTGGCGGCTCTGCCCACTCAGAATTCATTGGTACCCCTGTTTCACTCATCAAACGCCCCACGTTGATAAGCAGCATACTCGGTCGAGCCGGAGTGGTGACGGCGCAATTGCGTCGCCCAGCCAGCTTCCGCATCCGTATCGCCCAGCTTATGCTGCACCTTAATCGCGAGCCACAGCACATCGGCCGTCAGGCTCTCCATCTTTGCCACCTTGTTCAAGCGGGAGATAAAGAAATTGGCGCGCACATAATCGCCTTTCTCAAAATAGACCCGCGCCAGATTGGCGTTGGTGGCCGGCAGGTCGGGCGTCAACTGCAAGGCTTGCAGCAGATAACGCTCCGCGCTGGCGTAATCCTTGATCTTCAATGCGCACGACCCGGCGTTGTTCGCGGCGCTGGCCGGCGAACGGTAGGCACGGTTGGCCAGGGCCGCGTCAAACAGCGGCAGCGCTTCCTTCACGCGGCCCTCCTGGCACAGGAAGGAACCGTAGTTGTTGGCCAGCTCCGGGCTGGCGGGCGCCAGCCTGCGGGCGCGGACAAAATTGTCCTCGGCCAGCGCGCGCTCGCCCATCTGCTGGTAAATCAGGCCGCGCATGCCGTAGCCGTCGGCGTAGTTCGGATCGGCCGCCAGCGCCAGCTTGACCTCGTCCAGCGCCACCGCGTACTGGCCCTGCTCGAAGTAGCCGATGGCCAGCTGCATGCGGATATCCACCTTGCGCTGCGCCGCCGTCTGGTCCGACGCCGTGGTCAGCTCGGCCTTGCCGCTGGCGCCGGGGCCCGGCGAGGCGCAACCGGCCAGCGTCCCTGCCGCGCACAGGGCGACGAGACTGAGCCGGCTCCGCTGCGCCAGGAAGGTCATCAGGAATGGATCTCCACGATCTTGCCGAAGTTGGCGCCGAATTTTTGCTGGTACTCGGCCATTTTTTCCATGCGCTGCTGGACCCGGGTGCGGTCCTGCACTTCGCCGGCCAACTGGCCGCAGGCGGCGTCGATGTCGTCGCCGCGCGTCTTGCGGATGGTGGTGACGATGCCGGCGTCCAGCAGGATCTGCGAGAAGGCCTTGATGCGCGGGTTCTTCGAGCGCAGCAGGCCCGATTCCGGGAAGGGGTTGAACGGAATCAGGTTGAACTTGCAGTTGACGCCGTATTCAGGATGCTGCACCAGCGCCACCAGCTCGCGCGCGTGCTCGTCGCTGTCGTTGACGCCATCCAGCATGCAGTATTCGAAGGTGATGAAGTCGCGCGGCGCGAATGCCAGGTAGCGCTTGCAGGCGGCCATCAGTTCCTTCAGCGGGTACTTCTTGTTGAGCGGGATCAGGCCGTTGCGCAGCTCGTCGTTGGAGGCGTGCAGCGAGACCGCCAGCGCCACCGGCACTTCCTGCGACAGCTTGTCGATCATCGGCACCACGCCCGAGGTGGACAGCGTGACGCGGCGGCGCGACAGGCCGTAGGCGTTATCGTCCAACATCATCTTCAGCGCGGTGGCGGTCGGCTCGAAGTTCAGCAGCGGCTCGCCCATGCCCATCATCACCACGTTGGTGATCTGGCGTTCGCCCTTCGGGCCCGGCTCGATGCCCTTGGTGCGGCGCAGTTCGAATTCCGCCATCCACAGCTGGCCGATGATCTCGCCCACCGTCAGGTTGCGGCTGAAGCCCTGTTTGCCGGTCGAGCAGAAACGGCAGTTGACGGCGCAGCCGGCCTGGGTCGAGATGCACAGCGTGCCGCGCGTCTCTTCAGGGATGTACACGGTTTCGACGGCGTTGCCGTTGCCGACGTCCACCAGCCATTTGCGGGTGCCGTCGGCCGAGGTGTGGTCGCTGATGATCTGCGGCGCCACGATCTGGGCGCGGGTTTTCAGTTTGTCGCGCAGCGACTTGGCCAGGTCCGTCATGGCGTCGAAATCCGACGCGCCGAATTGATGGATCCAGCGCTGCAGTTGCTTGGCGCGGAACGGCTTCTCCCCCAACTCGGCGCAATACGCGGTAAGTTGCGCGGGATCGAAGTCCAGCAAGTTGGTCAGAGGTGCGTTCATAGTGTGGTTCAAATCAGTACGAATCATTTATCCCGTTTCCGCACCGCGGCGCGGAAACGGAATCCTTACAAATTACTTACCGAAGAAGTAAGCGATTTCAACTTGAGCGGCTTCAACAGCGTCCGAGCCGTGAACAGCGTTGGCGTCGATCGAGTCGGCGAAGTCAGCACGGATGGTGCCTTTGTCGGCCTTCTTCGGATCGGTGGCGCCCATCAGTTCACGGTTTTTCAGAACGGCGTTTTCGCCTTCCAGAACCTGGATCATGACTGGGCCCGAGACCATGAAGTCGACCAGGTCTTTGAAGAAACCGCGCTCTTTGTGAGCAGCGTAGAAACCTTCAGCATCTTCACGCGACAGTTGCTTCATCTGAGCGGCAACGATCTTCAGGCCAGCGTTCTCGAAGCGGCTGTAGATTTGGCCGATCACGTTTTTTGCAACTGCGTCTGGTTTGATGATCGACAGGGTGCGTTCGATTGCCATTTGAAAAACTCCAATAAAAAGAAAGGTTTAAAACAAGAATTGATAATCCAATCAACCTTTGATTTTACCATAGAACACCCCATATTCCGAAAGATGGCAGTAGATAAGCTTGCAATAGAGCTATAAATTGCCCGTTTTTGGTGCCGGGAAACGCTCATGAAGGCAGATTAAGCCCTATTTAAGTGCAATTAAGGCATCTTTTAAGGCAATCCCGGAATCGGCGTGCTATGCTTTTATCAAAGCAGTAAACTTTCATCCTTTAATGGAGGCACTATGAACAACATGCAAAACACCTACGACCTGGCGGGTAGCCGCCGGTTGGTGCAGCACAACGTGCTGCGCAACACCTACTGGCTGCTGGCCCTGTCGATGGTTCCGACCGTACTCGGCGCGGTGATCGGCGTGTCCCTGCACCTGCCACTGGGCGGTGGGCTGATGGCGCTGCTGTTCCTGGCCATCGCCTTCGGCTTCATCTGGGGCATCGAGAAGAACAAGGATTCCGGCGTCGGCGTGGCGCTGCTGCTGGGCTTCACCTTCTTCATGGGCCTGTGGCTGACGCCGCTGCTGTCGCGCATCCTCGGCTACTCGAATGGCGGCTTCCTGATCGCCACCGCGTTCGGCGGCACGGCGGCGGTATTCGCCACGCTGGCGTCGATCGCCACCGTGTCCAAGCGTGACTTCTCGGGCATGGGCTCGTGGCTGTTCGCGGGCGTCGTGATCCTGCTGCTGGCGTCGATCGCCAACATCTTCCTGGGCATCCCGGCACTGGCGATCGTGATCTCGGTAGTGGCCATCGCCATCTTCTCGGCCTACATCCTGTATGACGTGCAGCAGATCGTCAACGGCGGCGAGACCAACTACATCCGCGCCACGCTGAGCATCTACCTGGATGTGTACAACATCTTCGCCAACCTGCTGTCGCTGCTGGGTATCTTCGGCGGCAACCGCGACTAAGCTTCCCCACTTCCTCGAAAGCCGGCTCCTGCCGGCTTTTTTATCGTCTGGAGTTCCATGCGCTACCTTGCCCTGCCCCTGCTGTTGCTGCTCACCCCATTCGCCTTCGCCCAGGTCGATTTCAACGTCGCCACCTACAACCTGCGCTACGACAACCCCAACGACGGCAAAAACGTCTGGCCGGCGCGCCGCGACGCCATGCGCGCGCTGGTGCGCTATCACGGTTTCGACCTGTGGGGCACGCAGGAGGGACTGGAAAACCAGCTGGCCGACCTGGACGCGCTGAGCGACTACGGCCGCGTGGGCGCGGGCCGCGACGACGGCAAGCAGGCCGGCGAGCACTCGGCCATCTTCTACCGGCGCGAGCGCTTTGCGCTGGAAGACCATGGCGATTTCTGGTTCAGCGCCACGCCGGAACAGCCGAGCATGGGCTGGGACGCGCGCTGCTGCAAGCGCATCGCCACCTGGGCGCGGCTGCGCGACAAGGCCAGCGGCGAGCGGTTTGTGGTGCTGAACGCGCACTTCGACCACGAGGGCGTGGTGGCGCGGCGCGAATCGGCGCGGCTGCTGGTGGAGCGCGGCCACGCGCTGGCCGGCGCGCTGCCGCTGATCGTGCTGGGTGATCTGAACAGCACGCCGGACAGCGAGGCCTATGCCACCATCAGCGCCGCGTTGCGCGACGCGCGCGCCATCAGCCAGACGCCGGCCTACGGTCCGCTGGAGACGTTCAACGGCTTCAATATCGGCAAGCCGGCCGAGGAGCGCATTGACTACATCTTCGTCAGCCCGCAGTGGCAGGTGCTGCGCTACGCGGTGCTCACCGACTCCATCGACGCCCGCTATCCGTCCGACCATTTCCCGGTGGTGGCGCGGGTGCGCCTGCCGGCGCGTTGATGTATCAACACCTCAATGCCACTTGCGTGCGTAGCGGTCGTGGACGTGCTGCGCGATGAAGGTACTCAGGCCGCGTCCACTTTGCGCCAGGCGCTGCATGGCGGCGACGTTGTCGGCACCGGCGCTGTTGTCGCTGTAGAGGTATTTCTCGCCGCTGCGGAACTGCACCGTGATCGCGCCGGCGGCGATATCGTAGGCCACCACGCCTGAGTCGCCGTTGAGGTTTTTGTATTTCTTCATTGGCCGCGCACCATGAACTGGCTGGTGGCGACCGGCTTGTCGTCGGCGTCGACCAGCGCCAACTGGTGCTTGCCGGGCGTCGGGCGCCAGCTGTAGCTGGAGGCGGCCTGCCCGAGCGCTTCGCCATCCAGCTTCCATTGCAGCCCCTGACCGCCCTGCGCGCGGAAGAATACGCGCTGGATGGCGTCCGGGATGTCCGGGTCGAGGGCGATGATGGCGGCGTCGCCGGGGTACAGGATCTTCGGCGCGCGGTGCTGGTCCTGCACCAGGGCGATAACCGGGCTTTCGGTGCCGGCGATGAACCATTCACCTCGTGCCGTCTCCAGTGCAGGCTGATAGGCGATCTGCTGCCGCACCACGCCCGCCGGTGGCGTGGGCGCGCGGCTCGCCTGGCCGCGGTGCAGATAATCCACCACGTCGCGCCACACCGGTGCGGCGCCGCTGACGCCGGAGACGTCCCACATCGACTGGCCGTCGAAATTGCCGACCCAGACGCCAACCGTGTAGCGGTCCGTGTAGCCGACGCACCAGTTGTCGCGCATGTCCTTGCTGGTGCCGGTTTTGACGGCGGCCCAAAAGGTCGTCGCCAGCTCGTTCTTCAAGCCGAACGTGATGCTGCGCGCCGCGCGGTCGGCCAGGATATCGCCGATAATGAAGCTGGCGCGGGCGTCCAGCACGCGGCGTGGCTCCGCGCCGGCGGCGGCCGCGCTTGGAGCGGTGGCGATGGCCGCCAAGGTGCGAGGCGCCAGTGTCACGGGGTCGTAGATGCCGCCGTTGGCAAGTGTGCGGTACGCGTTGGTCAGCTCCAGCAGCGACACCTCGGCCGAGCCAAGGGCCAGCGAGTAACCGTAGTATTCTGCCGGCTGCGTCAGGCTGCTCAGGCCCACCGCGCGCAGGCGCTCATGGAAGCGCTCCATGCCCGTCATGACCAGCGTACGCACCGCCGGCACGTTCAGCGAACTGGCCAGACTGGTGCGCACGCTGACATAGCCCTTGAAGTTCTTGTCATAATTCTGCGGGATGTACATGCCGGAAGGCGTGGAGATGTCGATCGCCGTATCGTCCATCAGCGACGCCGCCGTCAACTGCCGGCGCTCCAGCGCCAGCTCGTACAGAAACGGCTTGAGCGTCGACCCAGCCTGCCGCAGCGCCGCCACACCATCCACCTCGCCACCGCCGGCATTGCCGACATACGCCAGCACTTCGCCAGACGCGTTATCCAGCACAATCACCGCGCCATCATTCACATTACGGCCCTGCAGCGCGGCCAACTGCTGGCGCAGCACGTTCTGCGCGTAACGCTGCAAGCCCGCATCCAGCGTACTGCGCACCGACTGGCCGCCGCGCGTCAGCAACTGCTGCGCCACCTGCGGCGCCGGCGGCAGGCCGGCAGCCAATTGCGGACGGCCCATCGCCACCACTATCCGCAGCTGGATCTCATTACAGGTCGACGGCAGCCGCAACTCCTGCGCTAGCGCGCAAGCCCGCTGCGACACCACCTTCTGCCCCGCCGCCGGCCCACGCAACAAGCTGGCCAAAATCACCGACTCGCTCAGATCCAGCCCGGACGGCACCTTGCCGAACATGCCGCGCGCCGCCGCGCCCACACCTTGCAGCTCGCCGCGATACGTCACCAGGTTCAGGTACGCCTCCATGATCTGCTGCTTGCTCCACTGCGCATCCAGCTCGCGCGCCGCCCTCACCTGATCCCACTTCTGGCCCCAACTGCGGCCCTTGGCGACCGGCTGCAAGGCTGGATCGAGCAACGCCGCCAACTGCATGGTGATGGTCGAGGCGCCGCGCGGCCGCGTGCGGAACAGATTATCCCACGCCGCCTTGACCGCCGCGTTCCAGTCCACGCCATCGTGCTGATAGAAGCGCTGATCCTCCGCCTGCAACACCGCCGCCGGCAAGGCCGGCGAAATGTCCTGCAGCGCCACCCATGGCAGACGCCGCGCCGCCATATCGATGCGCAGCGACTGAATCGGCTCACCGTGCCGGTCCAGCAGCTGCGCGTCCGACGAGCGATAGGCCGCCCGCACCTCCTCGAACGTCGGTGCCGCGTGCACCGCGCCGGCCAGCGCCAGGGCGGCGATGATGAAAACGGATCGCTTCATTTCACGGTCATGCTCGCATTCGGCGCGGCACCAAACATCTCGGGGCTGTACATGGCCTCGACACGGGTTGGCGGCAGGTTGAACTGGCCCGGATTATTCAGGCGCACAGTGTACTCCACACTCCACTTGCCTTTCGGGACGAACTGGTAAAACGCGCGGTAGCCCTCAAAGGTGCGCTCCTGGAAGGCCGGATACGTCCAGCCGGTGGCAGCCTCGCCGCCGGTCATCAGCGTCGAATCGCCGCCCAGACCGGAGCCCAGCACCGTGGCGCTGGCTGGAATCGGGTCGTCCACCACCACCCACGTCATGTCCGACTGCGCTTCCAGATCAAGGTGAACACGATACACATCGCCGCGCGACCAGGCGCCCTTCACCTTCTGCTCCACCGGCGTGATGGTCTTGGTGATGCGGTAGCCGCTCGACAGCGGCGTCTTGAGGGGCACCGCCGACAAGGTCTGTACCGTGGTCCACGGCTTGCCAGCGCCGGCATGATCCAGCGCCAGCTGGCCGCTGCCGCCGCGCGGCCATGGCAGCATCACCGCGCCGCCAGCCGGCTCACCGCCAAAAGCAGTGCTCTTGCTGGCGTTGCCCAGCGTGGCGGCGGCGGTGCCGGTCACCTTGTCCTTCTCAAACAGGCGCGAGAACTTGTCGATCGCCAGCACGCCCCACGCATTCGCCACCGTCGTGCCCCAGCGGCCTTTCTTCTGGCGGCCCAGCGCACCGCGCGCCAGACGGCCAATGTCATCCTTCCACGCCGGATTGTCGGCCATGACCAGCAGCAGGCGGTTGGCGTTGGCATCGGCGGACGACATCAACCACCACCAATCGTCGGTGCGCTCGGTCGAGAAAGTCATCGTCGTCCCCTGCAGGTTGAGGCGCGCGCGCAGGATCTGCTCCGCCTCCTTCAGCCGCTGCGCGCGCTGCGGCAGCTTGCCCGAACGCTGCAGGATCTGATACCAGTCGATGACGGCCGACGTCGGCCACAAATTCGGCTGCACCGTGAACGACTGCAGATCCTCGGCCAGCGCCGGCCGCGTGCGCGACAAGGCCTCCAGCGCGGCGATCTTGCGCACCGCCAGATCCGCCGTCGGCAACGCCGAGTAGCGCGTGACCTTGCCCTGCACGAAAGCCAGCAGGCCGGACTCCATGCGGCCGCGCAGATCGTCCGGAATCGGATAGCCCGCCTCCTCCGCCGCCGACAGCACATAGGCCGTCAGCGTATCGCTGCCCTGCTCCATGGTCGCGAAGTACTTGACCAGGCCATCGGCATCCAGATGGGCCGGCAGCGTGGCAAGCGCCGACTGCCACAGCGTTTTGTCATGCAGCGCAATCGAGCGCGAAGTCACCTGCTCGAAGCAGCGGTACGGATACTTCTCCATGTAAGCCCGCACCCCCGGCAGATCGCCGCCCAGCGATGGGCTGAATTGCACCTGCACACCGCCACGCCCCGGCACCGCGTCATCCGGAATGGCCACCTGCATCGACTGCTTGCGGTCCAGTTGCAGCAAGGTCGCCTGCATCACCGTTACCGGCACCGCCGGCACCACCTTCTGCTTGATCTTGATGCGGTCCGACGAAGACGACGACGCGCCGCCGCCCGCCACCGCCGCGCTGACGTCCCAGTCCAGCGTCGCCACGCCAACCGGCACCTGCACCTCCCAGCCGATCTCGCGCGCCTGCCCTGGCTCCAGCGACACGGACTGCGGCGCCAGCGTCTTGCCGCCCGCGCTGGCGTTCAGCGTGGCTTGCACCGCCGCCTCCGTGGTATTGCGCAGCGTGAAGCCGGCGCGCAGGCGGTCGCCCTCGCGCACCAGCGCTGGCAGGCCGGAAAGCAGGATCAGATCCTGCGAACTGCGCACCTCCGTGCGGCCGGTGCCGAACAAATCCGCCTGCGCGTTGGCGATGGCGACGATGCGGAACGCCGTCAGCGAATCGTTGATCGGCACCTGCACCGTGGCCTGGCCTTGCGCGTCGAGCGTCACGCGCGCCTTCCAGAACAGCAGCGTATCGAACAGCTCGCGCCCCGCGCCCTTGCCGCCGCCCCCGCCGGCCGGCACAGCCTTGCGGCCGAAGTGGCGCTTGCCGACCACCTGCATCTGCGCGGTGGCTGTGGTCACCTGCAGGCTGCGCTGACCCATCATCGCCTCCAGCAGATCCCAGCTGGTGTTGGGCATCAGCTCCAGCAGGCCGACATCGACCGCCGCCAGCGCCACCTCGGCGCCGGGCGGCGGCGCCGAGCCATCCGGCAGCGTGACCTTGACCGCCACCGTGGCCTTGTCGCGCACCTTGTACACCGGCTTGTCCGCCGTGACCTGCACCTTCAATTCATTGGCCGACCAGCCAACGCGCAGCGGTGCGATGCCCAGCTTGTAGGCCGGCTTGCCCAGGTCGACCAGCGCGGTCGGCTGCACGCTATTCACGCGCCCGCGCACCACCAGCGCGGACACATAGACATTCGGCGCATACTGCTTCTTGACCGGGATGGTGAACACCGGCTCCTTGCCGCTCAGCGGACGGATATAGGTATCGATCACGCCCTCGCGCTCCACCGTCACCAGCGCGGTCGCCTCGCGGAACGGCATGCGCACCTGGAAGCTGGCCGTCTCGCCCGGCTCGTAGCGCTTCTTCTCCGGCAGCAGATCGATGCGGTCGTTGTCGGTGGCCGAGAACCACCAGTCCTCGCCATCGGCCACCCAGGTTTCGCGATGGGCGATGGCGGCGCGCTGCTGCGCGTCCTGCGTTGTCGCGCGCAGGATCAGGTTGCCGGAGGCCGGCGCCTTCACCTGGCAGATCAACAGGCCCTTGGCGTCGGTCTTGCCCTCGCAGGCCGCGCCCAGCGGCTTCACTTCGCTGCTGTTCTCGTAAGCGTAGAAGCCGCCGATCAGACGGCGGCGGTGCGAGTACGACAGCCGCTGGAAAAAGTCCACCGCCACCGGCGCGTCCGCCACCGGCTTGCCTTGCAGGTCCAGCACCGCCACCGTGAATTTGAGCGCGTCCTTGCTGGCCACCCAGCCGTCCGGCTGGATGCCGATGACATAGGCGGACGGCCACAATGGAATGCGCGTGGCGGCGGACAGCGTTTCGCCGTTGGCGTCCTGGAAGGTCATCTCGGCCATCACCTCCTTCGGCGTTTGCACCGCGGGCAACTGGTCCAGCGTCACGCGCGCGCCGCCGGCTTTGTCCAGCGTCAGACTGCGGGTCCTGATGTTGGCCGGGCCGGCGACTTCGCCCGCCGCGCCCTCGCCCTCGAACATGCCCTCGTCGTCATCGAAAGTGCCGGCGCTTTTCTCCGGCCCCACCTTCACGTCGCCATTGCTGAAACTGAAGTCGCCGTAATCGGCAAAGCTGACGCTCTTGTCCTGCACCACGGTGCGCAGCTGCACCGGCGCGTCGCCCGCACCGCCGCCGGACAGGTAGCTGAGCTGCAGGTCCAGATCCACCGACGCGGCCTGGATGGCCGGCGCCTTCGGTCCTTGCAGCACGGCCTTCATGGTCGGCACGCGGAATTGCTCGACGCGGAAGCGGCCAGCCGCGCGGCCGCTCACCATCAACTGATACCAGCCTTGCTTCGCGTCCGCCGGAATGGTCCACGTGCTTTCCGCCGCGCCATTGACGCCCCACTTGATCGGCACCTCGTATTTCTGCTCGCTGCCCTCGTGGACGATGTGCAGCGTGCCGTCCTGCTCTTTCGGCGCCAGCACGATGCCCTGCTCCACGTGGCGGCGCAGGAAATGCTTCATGTGCACCGTCTCGCCGGCGCGCAGCAGCGTGCGGTCGAACACCGTGGTGGCGATGACGTTGTCGGCGCCGCCATAGCCGCCTGGCAGATTGAAGCGCCAGGTCTCGATGCCGCGATCCCAGTCGGACAGCGTGAAGGTCATGTCCGCGCCCAGGCGCGCGCTGACGAAGTAGCGGCCGTCGTTGTCCTTGCGGGACGTTGGCAGCTCCTTGCGGATGTGCGCCAGGCCGCCGGCGTCGGTCATACCCTGCCACAGCAGGTTGCCGTCATAGTCGCGCACCGCCACCTGCGCCTGCGGCACCGGCTGGCCCTTGTCCAGCGACGTCACCCACACCACCGACGACTCGGCGCCATGCTTGAAGTGCGCCACCATATTGGTCACCAGCGCCGCCGTGCTGACATAGGCCTGCTTGCCGACGCCCAGGCCCGCGCCCAGCCGGGGGCTGGCCAGCTCCACCACGTAAAAACCCGGCTTGCGCAGCGGGATGCCAACCACCTCCATCGCCTTGCCGCCATGCGGCTTGGGCATGGCGAAGCGTTCAACCTTGCCGGCATAGGCGGTCAGCAGCGGCTTGCCCAGGCTATTGCCCCACTGCTCCTGCGGCTGCCAGTTATAGCTGCTGCCCATGCGCTTGAGCCATCCGATCACCTGCTGATCCTGGCGCTCGGCCACGTCGCCGTCGTTGACGCGCAGCGCGGCGCCATCGACCTTGCCGCCCGCCAGCCGCGCATCTACATTGCGCACCGTGACCGGCAGCAGCTTGTCGCCCTTGGCCTCGATGATGCCGAAGCGCGCCGGGAACTTGACCAGCGGCGGCTGCGCATCGGTGCGGATGGTCATCGGGAAGCTGGACTGGTTGACCAGCGCGCGGCCGGCATCGTCCCTCAGCTTTGCCGGCAGCGACAGCGTCAGCCTGGCGCTTTCCGGGAACGGGCCGATGAAGCTTAGCCATTGCAGGTAGTCGGCCTTGTCCTCCTCCTTGCCCACGGTGGGCTTGAACACCTTGCCGCCAGGGCCGGTGATCCTGATGGCCAGCGCATCGGCGCGCGCCACCGGCGCCGAAAAATTCAGGCGCACCGGCAGGAAGGGAATGCAACCGCCATCGGCGACCAGCCTGTTGCAGCTGAAGCGCGCATTGAAGTCGGGCCGCGTGTTAAAGGCCAGCGTCTGATCCTGCGTGGTGGCGATGCCGCTGTCGGCCGCGATGCCGGCGCCCCACACCAGCGACACATGGGCCTCGGCCGGCAAGGGGCGCTGGCACTGCAGCACCACGATCGGCAACTTGTCGAGACGCTGATTATTGACCGTGGCGGCGGCGCGCCACACCACGCCGCGCGCCTTGAAGTACAGCGACAGATAACGCTCGGTGAACGCCTTGCGCAGTTCCAGCACGCGCTGGCGCTCGGCGCCCTGCAGCAGGCGCACGCCGATTTTCTCGTTGATGCCCTCGGCCTGGCACCAGGCGTGGGCGGCGATGGTCTGCTCGTTGGCCGGGGCGTCGAGGCCCAGCACGAAGATCTGCTGTTCATCGATGCCGCCGGCGCCATCACGCGGCGCGGCCTCCACCACCGCCGGCCCCCCGGTGTCGAAGGCGAACTGGCGCTCGCCGCTCAGCGGCTTGCCGTTAATGTCCTTGATGTCGTCCTTGAGCGTCAAGCGGCAAGCGATGCCGCCAGGCAGGTCGCGCACGAAATCGTAGCTCCAGTTCTGGCCATCGATCCAGCGGCCCTTGCCCTCTTCCGGACAATCGACGGTGAACGGATCGGCCAGCCGCACGTCGCCCAACGGGACCATCTGGCCGCTGAAGCGCGCGGTGACCTGGCGCACGCGCTTGACGGTGTCCTTGGGCGAAAACGCGATGACGGAAGTATCGGCCAGAACGGCCAGCGGCAGGCTGCTGAACGCAGCCAGCGCGATGAGGCGAGACAGGAGGCGCATGCCAACTCCAGGCACTGATGAACAATCAGCTCAGTGTTGCGCACGCCTCCTGCAAAGTCAATAATATTACAAAAAAAACACATCGGGGTCAGTGCCGACATTCGGACATTGGATCGTGAGCGATCCAATGTCCGAATGTCGGCACTGACCCCGGTTTGGGTTAGAGCAGGTCGAACACTGCCATCGATTCGACGTGCGAGGTGTGCGGGAACATGTTGACCACGCCGGCTTTGTCCAGCTTGTAGCCGGCCACGTTGACCAGCACGTTGGCGTCGCGCGCCAGTGTCGACGGGCTGCACGATACATACACGATGCGCTTCGGCAGGAACTCGGGATTGGTCTTGCGCAGCTCGCCCAGCGCCAGCGCCAGCGCCATGGCGCCGTCGCGCGGCGGGTCGATCAGCATGCGGTCGAATTTGCCCAGCGCGATCAGGTCTTCCGGCGTGACTTCAAACAGGTTGCGGTTGTAGAACGTGGTCTTGCCATCCAGGCCGTTGGCCTTGGCGTTGGCCAGCGAGCGCTCGGTCAGCGCCGGGCTGCCTTCGATGCCGACCACTTCGCGCGCCTGCGTCGCCAGCGGCAGCGTGAAGTTGCCGAGGCCGCAGAACAGGTCGGCCACGCGGTCCTCGGGCTGCACGTCCAGCAGGCGCAGCGCCTTGTGCACCAGCACGCGGTTGATGTGGTGGTTCACCTGCGTGAAGTCGACCGGCTTGAACGGCATGCGCACGCCGAATTCCGGCAGCAGGTAGTGCAACTGCGGCGCCAGCGGGTAGAACGGCGCCGCCGTTTCCGGGCCCTTGGTCTGCAGCCAGAACTGCACCTTGTATTGGTCGGCGAAGGCCTTGATCTTGGCCTCGTCGTCGGCGGTCAGCGCGTCCATGATGCGCAGCACCAGCGCGGTGACGTCCTCGCCGATAGCCAGTTCGATCTGCGGGATCTGGTTGTACAGCGACAGCGAACGCACCAGCGCGCGCAGCGGCATCATCATGTCCGACACGTGCTTGGGCAGGATCTGGCAGCTCTGGATGTCGGCCACGTAGATCGATTTCTTTTCCTTGAAGCCGACCAGCACCGTGCCCTTTTTCTCGACCCAGCGCACCGACAGGCGCGCGCGGTAGCGGTAGCCCCAGGTCGGGCCGTACATCGGGCGCATGATGTTGTCGGCGGTGACTTTGCCGATGTGCCACAGGTTGTCTTCCAGCACGCGCTGCTTGATGGCCACCTGCGCGCTCGGCTCGATGTGCTGCATCGAGCAGCCGCCGCAGTAGTCGAAGTGCACGCATTGGGGCGTCACCCGCATCGACGATTCGCGGTGCAGCGCGGTCATCCTGGCCGCTTCCCAGTTTTTCTTTTTCTTGAACGTTTCAAAGCTGACGCGCTCGCCCGGCAGCGCGCCTTCCACGAACACCACTTTGCCCGGCGTGCCGTCTTCATTGTCCTGCATGTGGCCGACGCCGCGGGCGTCCATGTCGAGCGATTTGATGTCGATGGTGTTTTCTTGCATAGCGTTCAATCTTGGAAAAGTGCGCGGCCGGCCCGCGTGCAGGGGCGATATGATAGCAGATTTGCCCGGTCATTCCGGCGCAGGCCGGAATGACGGGTCAGAGCAGCGAGTCGCGGACCACGCCGCGCGCCGCCATCGCCCGCTTGAGCTTGACCAGCGCTTCCTGCTGGATCTGGCGCACCCGCTCCCGCGTCACGCCCATCTCCTCGGCCAGCGTTTCCAGCGTGGCCGGGTCGTCGTTGTCGAGGCCGAAACGACGCATGATGACGATGCGCTGCTTGTCCGGCAGCTTGGTCAGCCAGTCGCGCACCAGCAGCGTCATTTCGTGGTGCTCGGCGCGGGCGTCGGGACTGTCGTCGCTGTCGCCGGGCAGCATGTCCATCAGCGATGACTGCGGATCGTTGTCCAGCGGCGCGTCCAGCGAGGTGGCGTGCTCGGACAGCGCCAGGATGTCCTGCACCTCTTCCACCGGCCGGCCGACCAGCTCGGCGATGTCCTCGGCGGTGGCGTCCTTGCCGTTGTGGTGCTGCGCTTCGAGGTGGTATTTGCCGCGCAGGATCTGGTTCAGCTCGCGCACCATGTGCACCGGCAGCCGCACCGTGCGCGCCTGGTTCATGATGGCGCGCTCGATGCTCTGGCGGATCCACCAGGTGGCGTAGGTCGAAAAACGGAAGCCGCGCTCGGGCTCGAACTTGTCGATGGCGCGCATCAGGCCGATGTTGCCCTCTTCGATCATGTCCAGCAGCACCACGCCGCGGTTGATGTAGTGCTTGGCGATCGACACCACCAGCCGCAGGTTGTGCTCGATCATGGTCTGGCGCGCGCTGAAATCGCCGGCCTTGGCCAGCGTGGCGTAGTGCACCTCCTGCTGCGCGGTCAGCAGCGGCCGCGTGCCGATCTGGTTCAGGTAGTGCTGGGTGGTGTCGGTGGACAGCTCGGCGGCCAGCACCTTTTTCAGCTCGTCGACGCTTTCCAGCACCGCGCCCGCTTCAGGCACATCGGCGTCGTCCGCACCATCGATGCTGGCATCGTCATCCCGGAAATCGTCCGGGAGCGATTCGTCATCCATCTGATCGTGCGGCGTCGAGGTCATGTCACATGGCTCAGCTAGCGGTTAGGCAGGAAGCGGGACGGATCGACCGGTTTGCCCTGCTGCCGGATTTCAAAGTGCAGCTTGACGGAGTCGGTATCGGAATCGCCCATTTCCGCGATCGGTTGGCCCTTGCTGACGGTCTGGCCCTCTTTCACCAGGATGGTCCGGTTATGGGCATAGGCCGACAGCAAGTTGGTACTGTGCTTCACAATAACGAGATTACCATATCCGCGGATGCCGCTGCCGGCATACATCACTTTTCCGGCCCCGGCAGCCACGATTTGCTGGCCGGCCTTGCCGGCGATGTCCACGCCCTTGTTCTTGCCCTCGTCAAAGACGGCGATCACCTTGCCTTCCGCCGGCCACATCCAGGTGACGCTGGCGTCGTCGGCGGCCAGCGCCGGCGCGGCCGGGGCGGCAGCCGGCGCCGCTGGCGCGGCAGCGCGCGGCGCGGCGGCGGCCGAGGCGGCCGGGGCTGGCGCCGCGGCCACGTCCTTGCCAGTGTCGGCGCGCTGCATCTCGGCCAGGTTGGCGTCCGAATACGGCTTCTTGTCGCCCTTGGGCCCGGTTTTCCGGACCACCGGCGCCGGCGGCGGCGTCTTGTCGGACGGCGGCAGGATGACAGCGGCGGTTTCCACGCCCGGGCTGTTCGGCGCGCTGTCCGGCGGCAGCACGCGCAGCACCTGGTCGACCTTGATGTCGTTCGGATTGGCCAGGTTGTTCCAGGCCACCAGGTCGCGGTAGTTCTGGCCGAACTCCAGCGCGATGCGGATCAGGGTGTCGCCCTTCTTGACGGTGTACAGGCCGCGCTCGTCGCGGGCGATCTGCGCCGTTTCGCTCGGCGTGGCGGGTTTGACTGCGGGCGGGACGGTGCGGTCGATGACCGGGGCTTTGTTGGGGGTGTTTTGGCAGGCGCTCAGTAAAACCAGCGCAAAGCTCACCAGGAGCAGATTGCTTTTATTCGTCATTCTCATCTTCGTCTAGTGTGGGGCGCGGTCTCAGACCACGCCCGGACGCAAGGGCACGAAGTGGCAGTCCTCCAGCGTTTCACTGGTCCACTCCGTCTTGCCGATGCGCGTAATCAGTTCCAAATGCTGCGTGCGGTCGCCCACCGGCGCGACCAGGCGGCCGCCGATCGCCAGCTGCTCCAGCAACGCTTGCGGCACGGCCATGCCGGCCGCGGCCAGAATGATACCGTCAAATGGCGCCGCTTGCGGCAGGCCAAGCATACCATCTCCGTAGTGCAGACGCAGGTTCGGCACGCGCAAGGGGCGCAGATTGGCCTTGGCCAGCTCGTGCAAAGGCTTGATGCGCTCGATCGAATACACCTCCTGCGCCACGCGGGCCAGCACCGCCGCCTGGTAGCCGCAGCCGGTGCCGATCTCCAGCACGCGCTGCAACTGGCCGCCGTTGCGCAGCACCTCGATCATGCGCGCCACGATGTAGGGCTGGGAAATGGTCTGGTGGTGGCCGATCGGCAGCGAGGCGTCCACGTAGGCTTGCGGCGCCAGGCCCTCGTCCATGAACAGGTGGCGCGGCACGGTGTCCATCGCGCCCAGCACCACCTGGTCCTTGACGCCCTGTTTGGCGATGCGCTGCACCATGGCGCGCCGTACGCCGTCCGACACCAGCGCGCTCTGGCGCGGCGCCGCCGCCGGCGCGGCCTGGGCCCGTTCCATCGCGTAGCTGTGCGACTTGGACGGCGCGGCCACCGGGCGCGGCGCCGGATGGGCGGGCGGCGCGTAGCGGGCGGCGTTCTGGGTGGCGGTTTGCGGGGTGGCGACCGGCTTCAATACCGTGGCCTTCCTGGCTCCCTGATCGGTTACCGAGGACAGCGGCAAAGGAAAGGTACGGTGTTTTTCAGTCATGCCAAGGCCTTTGCCAATGCATTGAGTTGAGTGGAGTGGGTCAGATCGATTTGCAGCGGGGTGATCGACGTGCGGCCATTGCTGCAGGCGTGGAAATCCGTGCCCTCGCCGGCATCCTTGCAGGCGCCCGGCGGGCCGATCCAGTAAATATCGCGGCCGCGCGGGTCCTGCGCCCGGATCACCGGCTCGGACTGGTGGCGCCGGCCCAGCCGGGTGGCGACCACTTCGTTAAGCTGGTCATAAGGACGGTTGGGTATATTCACGTTCAGCAGGTAGGGAGGCGGCAGCGTTTCATAGTAACGCTGGATAATGTCGCGCGCGTGACGGGCGGCATCATCGATATGCTCCCAGCCATGCGAGCCCTGCGAAAAGGCGATGGCCGGAATGCCGAACAGGTAGCCCTCGGTGGCGGCGGCGACGGTGCCGGAATACAGCGTGTCGTCCCCCATGTTGGGCCCGTTGTTGATGCCGGACACGACGAGGTCCGGCCGGTAGTCCAGCAGCGCGGTCAGCGCCACGTGCACGCAATCGCTGGGCGTGCCGTTGACAAAATAAAAACCGTTGGCGGCCTGCTGCACCGACAGCGGCCGGTCCAGCGTCAGCGAATTGGACGCGCCCGAGCGGTTGCTGTCCGGCGCCACCACCACGATCTCGGCGATCGGGGCGAGCGCACTGGCCAGCGCATTGATGCCGGGCGCCAGGTAGCCGTCGTCATTGCTTATCAGGATTTTCATTCAAAGGATTTTACCTGAAGCAATGGCCGCGCTGCGCATGCCCGCCCCCTCCTTTGGTATAAATTTTCGTCAGCGCGGCGGCGTGCGGCCGGCGTACAGCGGTTCGTCCAGCGCCATCAGCTCGTCCGACTGGCGCGGCCACACGCTGGCGGCGGCCGCGCCGCGCCGGCGGGGCGCGCGCACCAGCGCGTCGCCGTAGTCGTCCATGGCAGCGTCCTGATGCAACTCGGGCACCAGCGTTGCCTCGTCGGCCGGCACACCCATCTGGAGTTGCACATCAATCAACTGTTCGCGCGCCTTGCGGGTGTCCGGGTGGTCGGGCCCCAGCTGGTGCAGGCAGGCTTGCAGCACCGCGTCCAGCAGATTGCGTGCCGCGTCCAACTCTTGCATTTGAAGCAAGGTGTGCGCCAGCGCGGTTTTGCTGCGCAGCGTATCGGCATGCTCGGCGCCCAGCAAGCGCTTGCGCGCGGCCAGCACCTGCTCCTGCGCCAGGCGCGCCAGCTGCATGTCGCCGCGCTGCTGCAGCAGCTCGGCGCGGCTGGCCTTGGCCGCCAGCGTTTGCGGATGGTCGGGGCCAAGCAGGCGGGTATAAGTATCCAGTACGCTGTCCTGCAGCGCCAGACCTTCCGCCGCCCGGCCCTGCAGACCCAGCGTGGCAGCCAGGTTGGCGCGCGCGGCCAGCGTGTCCGGATGGTCGCCGCCCAGTATGCGCTCGCGCGACTCGACTATGCACTCGTCGAGGAACTGGGCTTCGTCCAGCCGGCCTTGCTGGCGCAGCGCGGCGGCCAGATTGATCTTGCTGACCAGCGTATCCGGATGGTCCTCGCCCAGCCCGCGCTGGCGCAGCGACAGGCTTTCCTCAAAACTGATCACCGCCTGCCGCAGCTTGCCCTCCTGGCTGTACAGCTCGCCAAGCAGATTCAGGTCGCGCGCCAGCGGCTGGGTGACGGCGCGCGCCGCGCCGCCGCCCTGCTCCAGCGCCCGGCGCGCCTCGCCGATCGACGCCAGCAGCTGGATTTCGCGGCTGGACTGCCAGGGCAAGTAGCCCGGCGCCAGCCATGCGAGGAAGGTTTCGAACGTGCGCAGCAGGGAAAAGCGGTCGCCGCCCTGATCCAGCCGCACCGCCACCCGTTCGCCGTACGCCAGCGCGCGCGACTGCTGCAGTTGGACCTCGTCGAAATAGCTTTCCAGCGACACCTGCTGCACGCCATAGCACTCGCGTATCAGCTCCTCGAAGGCGGGCTGGTAGCCGGGAATCTGCTGGGCGGGATCGCCGCGCCGCCACTGGCCGCGCTCGCCGCAGTCGCCGACGTCGATGCGCGAAGGCAGCGGGTAAATCAGCAGCGGGCGCTGCTCGTCCTCGTGGCTGCGGCGGTAGGTGGTGGCGCGGGTGACCAGTTCCGGCAGGCCATCCATGCTTTGCCGGCTGGGCGTGAACACCAGCACCAGCTTGCGCGGCAGCAGCGTGGTGCAGACGCCGGCGCTGTCGGTGCGGCCATTGCGCGAGTCGATCAGCACGTAGCGGAAATGGCGCGCCAGCCGGTCGGCGAAGCAGCGGTACAGCGCCGGGCAGCTGTGGAACAGTTCCTCCCATTGCATGGCGGCCAGGCGGTCGGGATAGCTGGAGTCGAAGCGGCCGGCCCGCATCAAATAGAGCTGGCTGCTCTGGTCGACCCGCGTGACGTATTGCTCCCAGCCGACCGCCGCCAGTACCTCGTGCGCCAGCGCGTCGTCATCGACGGCCACGCCGCCGACCCGGCGGCGCAGCAGCTGCTCGCGGCAGGCCTCGAAAAACTCCAGCACGCCCGGCTTGTTTTCCTGCGGCTGCTCAAAATAGTGGTGCAGGCCCGGCGCCTCCAGATCCCAGTCGATCATCAGCACCGGCGCGGTGGCGTTGTGCTGGCGCGCCAGCAGCACCGCTATATTAGACAGCGCCATCGTGCGACCCGTGCCGCCCTTATAAGAATAGAAAGTAATGACTTCGCCGGCGAGGGGGGAGCCGCTCAGCGGCGGAAGCGACAGGGAGGTGAGTTCCATGGCAAACCTTTAGCGAGGAAAATGTGGAGGAGGAATGGCGCGCCATTCCGGCGGAATATCCGGCAAGACGAAACGGCTGCAGTCATGCCCCGGCGGCGTGCTTCGTTTTAGGCAGTGGTAATGCTCGGCGATGCGGTGGACGATCTTTTCGATGTCCGGAATGAAATCGGGATTGGTTTTCAGGTCGCCGCTGGCCAGCGTGTAGCGGGAAAAGTCCACGTACATGCCGGGGCCGGTGATCTGCGGCGGCAGCCCAACCGGGTGGCGGGTCATGATGACCGGAATGATCAGGTGGCTGGGCAGCGGGTACCACTGCCGCCGCTCGTGCTCGATAAGTTGCATTGCTGCAAACTCACGCCGCGTGTAGCCGTGCGCTTCATACTTGGGTGTATAAATGACAATCATGCACACGCTCTCGCACAGCGCGCGCGCGATTTTGCCGTCGAGGTCGTCCCCGCCCCCGAGTTGCTCACTATCAACAAACAGCTCGTTTTCGTTGTCGAAGTGAGGTTCCAGATAGCACTTCAGGGCGTCCACCAGGTCGTCCTTGAATTTGCTCATGTACGCATGCTGGCCATGTGCATAGCTGAAAAAGCAGCCGTGACGGATAGTCATGATATTCCCCTTCGTTTAACCAACTCTAACAATCCTTTTTGGCGACACTTTGAGCCAGAACAAACGTACGGCAGCCCGAACTTTGCGCAAACGGCTGGCGGTTTCAGGTAAGATAAAAATATAACGAGCGTTCTTTTTTATAACCAAGGAGATCGGAATGAAAGCTGTCGTGTGCGAAACGTGGGGCCTGCCGGACTTGCTCAAAGTGAAAGACTTGCCGGACCCACAACCGGGGCCGGGGCAGGTGGTGATCGATGTCCAGGCAGCCGGGGTGAACTTTCCGGACGTGTTGATTGTGCAAGGAAAGTATCAGTTCAAGCCGGCGTTGCCATTTGTGCCAGGCGCCGAGGTGGCCGGCGTGATCCGCTCGGCAGGTGCCGACGTGACAACTTTCAAGGCCGGCGACAAGGTTATCGCGTTCACGCCGACGGGTGGTTTTGGGCAACAATTGTTAGCGCCAGTGCAAGCACTAATGCCCATGCCGCCGGCGATGGATTTTGAGACGGCGGCGGCCATCACCCTCACCTACGGCACCTCGTATCACGCGATTGTAGACCGCGCCAAGCTGGAATCTGGCGAGAATATGCTAATTCTTGGCGCGGCCGGCGGTGTGGGCCTGGCGGCGATCGAGATCGGCAAAGCCCTTGGCGCCCGCATTATTGCTTGCGCTTCGACTGATGAGAAGCTGGATGTCTGCCGCCAGCATGGCGCGGACGTGCTGATTAATTACAGCAAGGAGGATTTGCGCGAGGCGGTCAAGGCGGCGACCGGCGGCAAGGGACCGGATGTGATTTATGATCCGGTCGGCGGAGAATATGCGGAGCCGGCGTTCCGCTCGATTGCGTGGGGCGGGCGTTATCTGGTGGTGGGATTTGCCAACGGCGAAATTCCGAAGTTGCCGTTGAATTTGACCTTGCTGAAGGGGGCGTCGCTGGTGGGGGTGTTTTGGGGCGAGTTCACCAAGCGTGATCCAAAAGGCAACGTGGGGAATATGCGGCGCTTGTTGCAGTGGTTGCAGGAGGGCAAGATCAAGCCGCTGGTGTCGGCGCGCTACCCCCTGCCCCGCGCTGCCGAGGCGTTGAACGATATGGCGGCGCGCCGGGTTACTGGCAAGATCGTCGTGTTGCCGCAGATTGATCGTTGAGCATGCTTTCACCCCGCACGGCGACAGGCCGGGGTCTGACCCCGTACGGGGTCAGCCCCCTTCCGCCTCGGGTTTCTGTAACCGATAGTTACTGATCGGAATTCTTGTTGCGGAAGAATTCGATCACCACTTCCTGCTCGCGCGTGCGTTTGAACGCCGGCAAACTTTGCCAGATCCGCTTGCCATAGGGCTTGGAAATCACCCTTGGATCGCACAACATCAGCACGCCCCGGTCCTGTTCCCCGCGGATCAGGCGCCCGGCACCCTGCTTCAGATTGATGATCGCTTCCGGCAAGGTGTGGTGCATAAAGCCATTTTTACCCTGCTTTTCCATCACCTCAATGCGCGCGGCCAGCACCGGATCGTCCGGCGGCGCGAATGGCAATTTGTCAATAATTACCAGCGACAGCGCATCACCCTGCACGTCCACACCTTCCCAGAAACTCTGCGACCCGATCAGCACTCCGTTACCGGCCTTGCGGAACTGGTCCAGCAACTCGGTCCGGCCCTTGTCCCCCTGCACAAACAGCGGGAACGGCAAACCGCGCTTTTCAAACTCCTCGCGCAGACGCTCGGCGGCGCGCTTCACCGCGCGCAAAGTCGTGCATAACAGGAAAGTTTTCCCGCCAGCCGCCTCGATCACCGGCAGCGCCAGGTCCAGCACCGCGTCCGTATAGCCGAAGGAATTCGGGTCCGGCAGACCGGTCGGCACGTACAGGATGCCCTGTTCTTCGTAGTTGAACGGGCTTGGCCAGGACATCGATGGCTCGTCGCCCAGGCCCATCTGCTCGGCAAAGTGGCTGAAATCCTTCTTCACCGCCAGCGTCGCCGAGGTGAAAATCCAGCTGCGCGGCACGCCTTCGCGCTGGTTGGCGAAGATCGGTGCAATCGACAGCGGCGTCTTGTGCAACTGCAGCGACGACGCGTACGCCTCAACCCAGAACACCGCCTCCTCGCCCTTGGCGACCTTGGCCTTCGGATCGAATTTCCACGCGCCCAACCGGGCAACCAGTTCCAGACCGCGCTGGCGGCACTGTTCCAGCGTCTCGGCCCGCTCGGCCTGCTGCTCCAACACGGCCATCATGCCGTCCAGCTCATCCTTCAGCGTTTGCAGCGCCGGGAAGAAGTCACTCGACGGCGCGATCTGCGGCAGCGACAAGCGCACGATGTCCTGCGGGAAAGTCAGGCGCAGGTCGCGCGCGGCCTTTTCCACCTTGGTGACGACTTTGCCCCAGTCGGCGCCATCGCGCGCGTTCGACAGCCCCTCGGCCAGCACGTCGCGGCACAGTTCCAGTACCTGCGAGGTCGAGAACGTGTCACCGAAGAACAAGGTGGCGGTGTCCGGTAGCTGGTGCGCCTCGTCGAAGATGATGGTGTTGGCCGACGGCAGCAGCTCGGCCACGCCGGAATCCTTCAGCGCCACGTCAGCGAAGAACAGGTGGTGATTGACCACCACCACGTCCGCCTGCTGCGCCTCCTTGCGCGCCTTCATGATGAAGCAGTCCTGGTAGTACTGGCATTCCGTGCCCATGCAGTTGTCGCGGGTCGACGTCACCAGGTTCCAGATCAGCGCGTTTTCCGGCACGCGGGCCAGCTCGGCCTTGTCGCCGGTCTTGGTCATTTTGAGGAAGCGCGAGATTTCGCGCAGATGGCCGACGTCGTCGCGCGAGGTCATGCGGCCATTTTGCAGCGTGCGCTCCAGGTGGTAATGGCACAGGTAGTTGGAACGGCCCTTCAGCAACGCCACCGATACCGGCGCCTGCAGCGCGGCGCGCACGGTCGGGATGTCGCGCAGGAACAACTGGTCCTGCAGGTTCTTGGTCCCGGTCGAGACGATGGTCTTGCCGCCCCACAGCAGCGCCGGCACCAGGTAGGCGAAGGTCTTGCCCGTGCCCGTGCCGGCCTCGGCGATCAGCGTGGTCTGCGAGGCGATGGCCGACGCCACCGCCTTGGCCATCTCGGTTTGCGAGCGGCGCGGACGGAAGTCGCCCACGGCCGGCCCCAGCGGACCGCCGGCGCCGAACAGGCGTTCTACCTCGGAATCGTATTTGCCGGGAGGCTGTTCAGGCGTGGCGCCGATGACGGCGGGCGTGGCGTCGGGAGTCGGTGGGAGGTGTTCGGTCAAAATAAACTTCGTAGTGGCGTTCGGCTCAGGCCGGAACGTCCGGCACCAGTTGCATCTTCAGCAGAGTGATATGGTCTTTCAGTTGCAGCTTGCGCTTCTTGAGGCGGCGCAATTGCAGTTGATCGTGGTGTCCGTCCAGGGTGAGCATGTCAATCACCGCGTCCAGATCGCGGTGTTCGACGTCGAGTTCGATCAGTCGACGCTGGATATCTTGAACATCAGTCATATTTCTCGGCCAAATAGTTTCACTGAAACAACACCCATTTCAAACAGATTGCGCGCAAACCGCGGCACGGTGCATAGTTTAATCTACGGCGCGTCGGACGCCAACAAATGATCTCATGAGCACTTATAAAATCGAAGCCGGCACCGCCCAGCACATCGGCAACCGGCCACAGCAGAATGACCGGGTGGCGCTGTTCACCTCCGCCAACGCGCCGGGCTATGTGCTGGCGGTGCTGGCCGACGGTAACACCAGCCCGGTCGCTTCCGATCAGGCGCTGGTCACCAGCAAGCACCTGTTCGACGAGTTTCGCGCCGGCGATGCTTCCAGCCTGCCGCGCCTGCAGGAGCTGCTGCGCGCCATCGTCCAGGAGGCCCACGCTGTCATCAAGATGACTCCGATCGCCGCCAGCACCGAGCCACAGGCCGCGCTGGCGCTGGCGGTGCTGACGCCGCAGGCGCAGCTGGTGTGGGCCCATGTGGGCGACGCCCGCGTCTACCACTTTCGCAGCGAGACCTGCACCATGCGCACCAACGACAGCGACTACGTTCAGCACCTGGTCAGCCACGACAAGTTGCCGCCGGAGGCCGCCAAAAAGCATCGCGGCTCGCGTCTGTTGGCCAACGCGCTGGGCAATACGCTGAAGAATCCTTACGTTAGCGTGGGCGCGCTGGCGGATCTGCGGGCCGGCGATGCCTTGATGCTGTGCTCGGATGGCTTGTGGCAGTTGTTCCGCCACGAGGAGCTGGCGGCGGCGGTGGCGCGCCACACGCCGCGCCAGGCCGCCGAACGGCTGATCGGCAAGGCGGCCGAACGGGCGCAGGGCAAGGGCGACAACTGTTCGATGGCCATCATCAAGCTGACAGCACGCTAACGTCATTCCTGCAAAAGCAGGAATCCAGGGAACCTCCGCTCGGCAAGCTCAGCATGGATTCCCGCTTGCGCGGGAATGACGGTACGGTTTTTCGGCAGCGGCAGCGCTTGCGCGGGAACGACGGTGCGGTGTTACTGGGCCGGGGTGGCGGGCTGCTGGCGCGCCTCGGCTTTTTTCTTGTCCGCCTCGGCACGCTCGGCGGCCTCCTTGGCCTTGGCGTCGTTTTCGGCCTTCTTGCGCGCGACTTCCTGCTGGCGGCGCAGCGATTCCGCCTGCTTGCGCTCGAACGCCTCCACATTGGCCGCGCGCTTGGCCGCATTGGCGGCGTCTTCGCGTTCCTGGCGTTTCACCTTGGCGTCATGCTCGGCCTCGCGCTCCGCCAGGCTCGGGCCGGACGACGGCTTCGCCGGCGCGTGCTCCTCCTTGGCCGGCTTGGGCGGCTGGGCGGCGCGCAGCGCCTCTTCCTCGGCGTCCTTGCGGTTGCGCTCGGCCAGGTCGGCGTCGCGCCGGGCCACCGAGTCCGCGCGCTTGAAGTGCTGGGCATCGACCTCGCGCGCGCGCGCGTCGGCCAGCGCCACGCGGCGTTTTTCCTTGGCCTTGTCCAGGCAGTTGTTGACGAAGAAGCGGGTATAGCATTCGCGCTCGCTGGCGGCAAATTCGTCGTTGATGGCGGCGCGGTCCTGCGCCACCTTGGCCAGCGCGGCGTCGGCTTCGGCCACGCTCTTGACGTTCTGGGCCGAGGCGGCGCCGATCGGCGCCACCAGCATGGCCATTACAGTGATGATTGCTTTCATATTTCTGGGTCCTGTGACTTACGACAGCGAGGCGGCCGCGGCGCGCTGTTCGCGGTCCATGTATTCGCGCGACTGCATTTCGACGATGCGCGACACGGTGCGATGGAATTCATTGGCCATGGCGCCGGTGGTGTACAGCTCCTCCGGCGCCACCTCCGCCGACATCAGCAGCTTCACGCCCTGGTCGTAGAACACGTCGATCAGCCAGGTGAAGCGGCGCGCCTCCGACGACATCGCCGCCGACATCATCGGCACCCCGGACAATATCACGGTATGGAAACGGCTGGCGATTTCCAGGTAATCGTTCTGCGAGCGCGGACCGCCGCACAGCGTGTTGAAGTCGAACCAGATGATGGTGCCGGCACGGCGCAAGGCGCGGATCTCGCGCGCCTCGATGCGGATCACCGGGTCCTCGTCGGCGGTTTCGGCGATGCTGGCGTAGGCGTCGCGCAGCGCCTTGTCGGTCTGCGCGTTGAGCGGCGTGTAGTAGGCCTCGACCTGCTCCAGCGCGCGGCCGCGGTAGTCGATGCCGGCGTCGATGTTCATCACGTCCAGCTTCTCGTACAGCAGCGCGATGGTCGGCAGGATGCGGTCGCGGTGCAGGCCATCCGGGTACAGCAGGTCGGGATCGTAGTTGGAGGTCATGATGAAGGACACGCCGTTGTCGAACAGCGCCTTCAGCAGGTTGTACATGATCATGGCGTCGGCCACGTCCGAGATGTGGAACTCGTCGAAGCAGATCAGCCGGTATTTCCTGGCGACGCGCTTGGCCACCTCGTCCAGCGGGTCGGCCACGCCGCGCAGCTCGTCGAGCTGGCGGTGCACATCGCGCATGAACTCGTGGAAGTGCAGGCGCGTCTTGCGCACCAGCGGCACCACCGAGTAGAAACTGTCCATCAAAAAGGACTTGCCGCGCCCCACGCCGCCCCACATGTACACGCCCTTCGGCACCGCCGGACGGTTGATCAGGCGCTTGAAGGTGCTGGAGCGCTGCGACTTGTACTCCACCCACTCGTCATAGCATTGCTGCAGGCGGTTGATGGCGCGCAGTTGCGCCTCGTCGGGCTGGTAGCCGCGCTGCGCCAGCGCGTTGTGGTAGTACTCTTGGACGTTCATAAGTTCATTCTGCACAAACAAAAATGGCGGGCCATCGATGGCCCGCCTTTACAGCGTAGCGACTACCTCAACTTAGAAGTTCAGCGTGCGCTTGTCGATCGCCAGCGCCGCTTCCTTGGTCGCTTCCGACAGCGACGGGTGGGCGTGGCAGATGCGCGCGATGTCTTCGGCCGAAGCCTTGAACTCCATCGCCACCACGGCTTCCGAAATCAGCTCGGACGCCATCGGGCCGATGATGTGCACGCCCAGGATTTCGTCGGTGGTCGCATCGGCCAGGAACTTGACCATGCCCGAGGTGTCGCCCAGCGCGCGCGCGCGGCCGTTGGCCAGGAACGGGAAGGTACCGGCCTTGTATGCCACACCTTCCGCCTTCAACGTCTGCTCGGTCTTGCCGACCCAGGCGATTTCCGGCGAGGTGTAGATCACCCAAGGAATGGTGTTGAAGTTGGTGTGGCCGTGCTGGCCGGCGATACGCTCGGCCACCGCCACGCCCTCTTCTTCCGCCTTGTGCGCCAGCATCGGGCCGCGCACCACGTCGCCGATCGCCCATACGCCCGGCAGGTTGGTCTTGCAGTCGTCGTCGACCGCCACGAAACCGCGCTCGTCCAGCGCCAGGCCCACCTTGTCAGCAGCCAGGCCGTTGGTGTTCGGGGTGCGGCCGATCGACACGATCAGCTTGTCGAACACGGCGGTGTTGGCTTCGCCCTTGGCGTTGGCGTATTCCACGGTGACGTTGTTGTCGCCCTTGGTGACCTTGTTGATCTTGCAGCCCAGGTTGATGCTCAGGCCCTGCTTGGTGAAGTACTTGTTGGCTTCCTTGGCGATCTGCTCGTCCACGGCGCCGAGGAAGGTCGGCAGGCCTTCCAGCACGGTCACTTCCGCGCCCAGGCGGCGCCAGACCGAACCCATTTCCAGGCCGATCACGCCGGCGCCGATCACGCCCAGCTTCTTCGGCACTTCCGGAATGGCCAGCGCGCCTTCGTTCGACAGGATCAGTTTCTCGTCGAATTCCGCGCCCGGCAGCGCACGGGCGTTGGAGCCGGTGGCGATGATGATCTGCTTGCCGGTGATGCTGTCATTGGCTGGCGCGCTGATGGTCAGCGGGTAGCCTTCGGCGGTGGCGGCGCCGGCGAACGACGCGCGGCCGTGGAAGAAGGTCACCTTGTTTTTCTTGAACAGGAACAGGATGCCGTCGTTGTTCTGCTTCACGACGGTGTCCTTGCGCTTGATCATCTGGCCCAGGTTCAGCGACAGGCCGGCAACGTCGATGCCGTGGTCCTTGAACGCGTGGCCGGCGTGCTCGTAGTGTTCCGACGATTGCAGCAGCGCTTTCGATGGGATGCAGCCGACGTTGGTGCAGGTGCCGCCCGGGGCCGGGCCGCCTTTTTCATTTTCCCACGCGTCCACGCAGGCCACCGAGAAACCCAGCTGGGCGGCGCGGATAGCGGCGATGTAACCGCCAGGACCGGCGCCGATAACTACTACGTCAAATTGTTTGCTCATTTTTTAATTTCCAATCAGTTCGTCTTCTGGAACGAAGATCCATAACAGAATGTAGACCGCGAGACCAAAACCAAAGGTGCAGACGAACAGCACGAACAACAGGCGCCAGATCCACGACTCGACACCGCTGATGCGCGCCAGGCCGCCGCAGACGCCACCGAGCCAACGGTCGGTGTGCGAGCGGCGCAGGCGCCACAGGTCGCCGTTGGCGCCGGCGGCCTCGTGGTTCAGCAGGCGCGCCTTGGCGGCCGCGAACTCGTCGTCCGTCAGCGCGCCGGCCTGGTGCAGTTCATGCAAACGTTTGATTTCTTCCGCAACGCTCATTCATGCTCCCTTTTTACCCCTTTGAGGCCTGGGGTCTGACCCCGTACGGGGTCAGACCCCGGTGTGCCGGGGTCTGTGGTTTACAGGTCCAGCAGCAGGCGGGCAGGATCTTCCAGCGCTTCCTTCATGGCCACCAGGCCCAGCACGGCTTCGCGGCCGTCGATGATGCGGTGGTCGTAGGACATCGCCAGGTAGTTCATCGGACGAACCACGATCTGGCCGTTTTCCACCACGGCGCGGTCCTTGGTGGCGTGCACGCCCAGGATCGCCGATTGCGGCGGGTTGATGATCGGGGTCGACAGCATCGAGCCGAAGGTGCCGCCGTTCGAGATCGAGAAGGTGCCGCCGGTCAGGTCGTCCAGGGTCAGCTTGCCTTCCTTGGCCTTGGCGCCGAATTCGCCGATTTTCTTCTCGATTTCAGCGATCGACATCTGGTCGGCATTGCGCAGGATCGGCACCACCAGGCCGCGTGGCGAACCCACGGCGATACCGATGTCGAAGTAGCCGTGGTAGACGATGTCGTTGCCGTCGACCGAGGCGTTCAGGATCGGGTACTTCTTCAGCGCGGCAACGGCGGCCTTGACGAAGAACGACATGAAGCCCAGCTTGACGCCGTGTTCTTTCTCGAACTTGTCCTTGTACTTGGCGCGCAGGTCCATCACCGGCGCCATGTTCACCTCGTTGAAGGTGGTCAGGATGGCGTTGGTCGACTGCGACTGGATCAGACGCTCGGCGATACGGGCGCGCAGGCGGCTCATCGGCACGCGCTCTTCCGGACGGTCGCCCAGGCTGGCTGGCGCAGGCGCGGCCACCTGGGCCAGCGCTGGCTTGGCGGCTGGCGCGGCCAGCGGCGCTACGGCCGGGGTGGCTGGCGCCGACGCGGCCAGGGCGTCGCCCTTGGTCACGCGGCCATCCTTGCCCGAACCGGCGACGTCGGAGGCCGACAGGCCTTTTTCCGACAGGATCTTGGCGGCGGCCGGCATGGCCACGTCGCCTTTGGAACCGCCGGTGGCGGCTGGCGCGGCGGCCGGCGCAGCGGCCGGTGCCGGCGCCGGCGCGGCGGCGGCAGGAGCGGCAGCCACAGCGGCGCCGCCTTCGGTATCGATGATGGCGATCACTTCGTCAGCCACCACGGTGCTGCCGTCGCCCTTGATGATTTGCACCAGGGTGCCAGCGGCAGGCGCCGGCAGTTCCAGAACTACTTTGTCGGTTTCGATGTCGATCAGGTTTTCGTCGCGGCCAACGCTGTCGCCGACTTTCTTGTGCCAGGTCAGCATGGTTGCTTCAGCGACCGATTCCGACAGTTGTGGAACTTTGACTTCGATTTGTGCCATTTGTAAAACTCCGTGTATTTTGTTTTTGCGGCGCCCCGCCGCGTAGCAGCGGAGCGCTCCGTTCAATTAAGTGATGCTTATTTGGTCAGGATGAAACCTTTGAGCTTCGAGAACGCGGTTTCCAGCAGCTCTTTTTGCTGAGCGTAGTGCTTGTCGTAGTAACCGACCGCTGGCGAAGCCGAGGCCGGACGGCCGGCGTAGGCCAGGCGCTGGCCCGATTCCAGGCTCTCGAAGATGTTGTGCTGAATCTGGAACCATGGGCCCTGATTCTGCGGCTCGTCCTGCGCCCACACCACTTCGGTCGCCGCTGGGAACTTCTTCAGTTCGGCAGCGAAAGCCTTGTGCGGGAACGGATACAGCTGCTCGATACGCACGATGGCGGTATCGGTCTGGCCGCGGGTCTTGCGCGCGTTGACCAGGTCGTAGTAGACCTTGCCCGAGCAGGCGATCACGCGTTTTACTTTCTTGGCGTCGATGCTTTCGTCCACTTCGCCGATCACGGTCTGGAACGCGCCCTTGGCCAGTTCGCTCAGCGGCGAACCCGCGTCCTTGTTACGCAGCAGCGATTTCGGCGTCATGATGACCAGCGGCTTGCGGAACTGGCGCACCATCTGGCGGCGCAGCACGTGGAAGATCTGCGAGGCGGTGGTCGGCTGCACCACTTGCATGTTGTTGTCCGCGCACAGCTGCAGGAAGCGTTCCGGGCGCGCCGACGAGTGCTCCGGACCCTGGCCTTCGTAGCCGTGTGGCAGCAGCATCACCAGGCCGGAGGCGCGGCCCCACTTCACTTCGCCGGAGCTGATGAACTGGTCGATGACAACCTGGGCGCCGTTGACGAAGTCGCCGAACTGGGCTTCCCAGATGGTCAGCGTGTTCGGCTCGGCGGTCGAGTAGCCGTATTCGAAGCCCAGCACCGCCTCTTCCGACAGCACCGAGTCGATCACGGTGAATGGCGCCTGGCCTTCGGCGATGTTCTGCAGCGGCACGTAGGTGCCGGCGTCCCAACGCTCGCGGTTCTGGTCGTGCAGCACGGCGTGGCGGTGGGTGAAGGTGCCGCGGCCGGCGTCCTGGCCGGTCAGGCGGACGGCGTAACCGGACGACACCAGCGACGCAAACGCCAGGTGTTCGCCCATGCCCCAGTCCAGGTTGACTTCGCCCTTGCCCATGTTGGCGCGGTCGGCCAGCACTTTTTCCACCAGCGAGTGCACCTTGAAGCCCTCTGGGATGGTGGTGATGCGGGTGGCCAGGCGCTTCAGTTCGGTCAGCGGCACGGCGGTGTCGGCGGCGTCGGTCCACTTCTTGTTCAGGAACGGCAGCCAGTCGACCGCGAACTTGTTCTTGAAGTTGGAGATGACCGGGTCGACGGTGTGCTTGCCGGCGTCCATGGCGTCACGGTAAGCGGCTTGCATCTGCTCGCCGCCGTCGGCCGGGATCACGTTCTGGGCGGCCAGCTTGTCGGCGTACAGCTTGCGGGTGCCTGGGTGCTTGCCGATTTTCTTGTACATCAGCGGCTGGGTCAGCGCCGGCGTGTCCTGCTCGTTGTGGCCCAGTTTGCGGAAGCAGATGATGTCGACCACGATGTCCTTGCCGAACTGCGCGCGGTAGTCCATGGCGATCTGCGAGGCCAGCACGGTGGCTTCCGGATCGTCGGCGTTCACGTGCAGCACTGGCGCTTCGATCATCTTGACCACGTCCGAGCAGTAGATGGTCGAACGGGCATCGCGCGGGTCGGAGGTGGTGAAACCAATCTGGTTGTTGATGACGATGTGCACCGTGCCGCCGGTGCCGTAGCCACGGGTCTGCGCCAGGTTCAGGGTTTCCATCACCACGCCCTGGCCGGCGAAGGCGGCGTCGCCGTGCACCAGGATTGGCAGCACTTGCTTGCCGGCGTGGTCGCCGCGGCGGTCCATGCGGGCCTTGACCGAGCCTTCCACCACCGGGTTGACGATTTCCAGGTGCGACGGGTTGAACGCCAGCGACAGGTGGACCGGGCCGCCGGTGGTCGAGATGTCCGACGAGAAGCCCTGGTGGTATTTGACGTCGCCCGCTGGCAGGTCTTCGGCGTGCTTGCCTTCGAATTCTTCGAACAGGTCCTTGGGCGCCTTGCCCAGGGTGTTGACCAGCACGTTCAGACGGCCGCGGTGGGCCATGCCGATGACGATTTCCTGCACGCCTTTTTCACCGGCGCGCTGGATGATCTCGTCGATCGAGGCGATGAAGGTTTCGCCGCCTTCCAGCGAGAAGCGCTTCTGGCCGACGTACTTGGTGTGGAGGTAGCGCTCCAGGCCTTCGGCCGCGGTCAGGCGCTCCAGGATGTGTTTTTTCTTTTCCGGGGTGAAGTTCGGGGTCGAGCGGATCGACTCCAGGCGTTCCTGCAGCCAGCGCTTCTCGGCCGGGTCGGAAATGTACATGTACTCTGCGCCGATCGACCGGGTGTAGGTGTCGCGCAGGAAGTTGATCAGGTCGCGAAGGGTCGCGGTCTCTGGACCAAAGTAGGTGTTGCTGACGTTGAACACGGTGTCCATGTCGGCGTCGCTGAAGCCGTAGAAGCTGGGCTCCAGTTCAGGAATGCTTGGACGCTCCTGGCGCTGCAGCGGGTCCAGGTTGGCCCAGCGAGAGCCCAGGTAACGGTAGGCTGCGATCAGCTGGGTGACGGCAACGCGCTTACGGCCCATTTCGGCGTCGGCCGAGGCGGTAACGGTGCGGATAGGACCTTGTTTGGCGCGCTCGGCGAAGGAGGCGATGACGGAGGCGTGGGCGACGTCGGGTTTGTTGGAGCCATCGACCGCCGGCACGTGCTGCATGGCGTCGAAGTAGGCGCGCCAGTTGTCTGGCACAGAACCTGGGTTGTTCAGATACGCTTCGTACAGTTCTTCAACGTACGGGGCGTTCCCACCAAACAGGTAGGAGTTGGACGTATATTGTTGCATCATTCTTGCTCACCTTTCTTCGCGCTTCGCGAGGAATTAGCGGGTTGGTCTAACCTTCCGCGACACGGCCTGACCGGTTAGCGGATTGCACATCAAGTTGTGGGGGAAGGGCTATTGTGTTCGGTATTTCCTAAAACGGGTCCTTCAGCATAGCACCGGTATTGTAGCGCAACAACCATTTGTGCGGAAAAATACCGAGCGATCTTGCGGCATTAATTTTAACGCAATCCGCGCCGGCGCTCACTTTTGCGGCCGCGCCGCGAAGTGATACACTGCGCCGTCGTCTTCATCGCCCTATTCCATGCACACTTTGCAGCAACTGCGGGCCGGCGCGCTGGCCGGTGTCCGGCGCCTGTCCCTGCGCTGCGGGCTGACCGCATTCCCGCCCGAAATCTTCACGCTGGCCGAGACGCTGGAAATCCTCGACCTGTCCGGCAACGCGCTGTCGGCGCTGCCGGACGACCTGCACCGGCTGCACAAGCTGCGCATCCTGTTCTGCTCGGACAACCAGTTCACCGAACTGCCGGCCTGCATCGGCGCCTGCGCGGCGCTGACCATGGTCGGCTTCAAGGCCAACCGGATCCGCCACGTGCCGGCCGCCGCGCTGCCGCCGCAACTGCGCTGGCTGGTGCTGACCGATAACCAGATCGAGGAACTGCCGTCCGCGCTGGGCGAGCGCCCGCGGCTACAGAAACTGATGCTGGCCGGGAACCGCCTGCGCGCCCTGCCCGCCGCCCTGGCGCAGCTGCACCAGCTGGAACTGCTGCGCATCGCCAGCAACCAGCTGGACCGGCTGCCGGACTGGCTGCTGTCGCTGCCGCGCCTGACGTGGCTGGCCTACGCCGGCAATCCCTTCAGCGCCCGGCACGAAGACGCCCTCGCCCACACGCCCTCCGCCGCCATCAACTGGAGCGCGCTGACGCTGCGCGACAAGCTGGGCGAAGGCGCCTCCGGTGTCATCTGGCGCGCCGACTGGCAGGGCAGCGCGGCCGGCGGCGCCGGCCAGCCGGTCGCCGTCAAGCTCTTCAAGGGCGCCATGACCAGCGATGGTTCGCCGCTGAGCGAGATGGCCGCCTGCCTCGGCGCCGGCGCGCATCCGAACCTGATTCCCATCCTCGGTCACGTGGAAGGCCACCCCGACGGCGCCCACGGCCTGGTGATGTCGCTGATCCCGCCCACCTTCGGCAACCTGGCCGGCCCGCCCAGCCTGGACAGCTGCACCCGCGACATCTACGACGACGGCAAGCGCTTCCGCCTGGCCGAGGCGCTGCGCATCGCGCGCGGCATCGCCGCGGCCGCCGCGCAACTGCACGCACACGGCATCCTGCACGGCGACCTGTACGGACACAACATCCTGCACGACCAGCAAGGCGACACCCTGCTGGGCGACTTCGGCGCCGCCTCGTTCTACGACCCGGCCGGCGCGCAGGCCGGCGCGCTGCAAACGCTGGAAGTGCGCGCCTTCGGCAACCTGCTGGAAGAGCTGCTGGACCGGGCCGACAGCGCGCCGGGCGCGTTGCGAGAATTGCAAAACGCCTGCCAGCAAGGGCTGCCGCGCTTCCACGCCATCCAGGAACAGCTAGACAAGTCGTTCTAGATACTTTATTCTACATCCATGAGTGCCAAGAACCTGCCCAAACCGACCGCCGCCGAACTGGAGATGCTGCGCCTGCTGTTCGCGCTCGGCCCCGCCACGGCGCGGCAAGTGCACGAGGCCGCGGTGGAGACGCGGCCGGAAACCAGCTACGCCAACGTCCTGCGCGTGCTGCAAGTCATGCACACCAAGGGATTGCTGAAGCGCGACGAAAGCCAGCGCGCCCACATCTACGCACCGGTGCAGGAGCAGGACTCGGTGCAGACCAGTCTGCTGAAAGACCTGATCCAGAAAGCCTTCGCCGGCTCCGGCAAGGCGCTGGTGCTGGCCGCGCTGCGCGGGGGCCACGTCAGCAAGAAAGAGCGCGAAGAAATCCAGGCGCTGCTGGACCAGGAAAAGTAAGCGGGAATCGCGAAACCCGCACTGCGGCGAACGGGGGTCTGACCCCGTACGGGGTCAGACCCCGAACTTGTGGGTTGGCGCCAAAGCTCACTCCGCCGCCGCGGAATCCTGTCGCCATCATCTAAAATAGCGACTTTACCCGTCCGCTATTCCATGGAATTTTCCAACTGGCCCGACCGTGCCCATCCCGTCCTCGCCGTCCTGCTGGGCGTCGCCATCTGCGCCGTGCCGGTCGTGCTGCCGCACTTCGACCTCGCCAACCTGCCGGCCAACCTGTTCGCCTACGTGTTCTGCTGCGTGCTGGTGTATCCGTTCGCGGCGCTGCTGCGCCACCGCGTCACCAGCCTGCCGGCGATCTGGGGCGTGGCGGCGCTGTTCCTGCTGGCAGCCTGCTTCTACCATACCAACATCATGGCCGAGACGGCAAACAGCGCCTGGCCGCAGCGGCGCGACGTCACGTTCGACAAATTCCTGTTCAATTTGCCGCAACTGACGCTGGGCGTGGTGGGCTGGTGGCTGCTGGTGTTGCGCCCCGACCGCCGCGACAGCGGCGCCTGATACTTGCTTGGCGGGAGAAATTCCGCTATATTGAACGAAATTTCGTTATAACGGATTTCCAAGCGGGTCCGGTATTAACTCATCAGCATCAAGAGTCGGTTGATCCGACGCCAACCTGCCTCCCCGGGCAAGGTGGATGCCTTTACGGCGATGCGGCCTTTTAACGGCAACGAAGCGGGCGCACAGGGTTTGCTCCGAATCGGGCCAGGATTGTTGGAGCAACCATGACT
This sequence comes from Duganella sp. 1224, assembly GCF_013408245.1. Taxonomy (GTDB): domain Bacteria; phylum Pseudomonadota; class Gammaproteobacteria; order Burkholderiales; family Burkholderiaceae_D; genus Rugamonas. Next base: position 189,838 of record NZ_JACBYS010000001.1, on the reverse strand, counting down.
ACGCAGACTACCCTCTCCCAAGAAACCAGCGCACTGGACCAGCAGTTCCGCATGACGCACACGTTTCACCTGTCGCTGGGCGCCAGCCAGCCCGCCGCGGCCCAGCTCGAATCGACCTTGAAAAGCGCCAATGCCCGCGTGGACAAGTGGCTGATCACGCGCCGTGGCGGCAATTATGAGCACAGCATCACGGTCGGCGGCATCGGCGAAGCCTCGGCCCGGGCGCTGCGCAAGGCGCTGGCCAGCCTGAACCAGGAAATCAAGGTCCACGTCGAGCACATGCTGCACTTCGACCGCAGCGCCAGGGCATGAAGCGCCCGGATTGTGATACTCTTTTCACAATCCAACTCCGGTGCATCGCCATGACACAGAAAGCCCGTACCGGCCGGCGTCACGCCGTCCGCCAGCCCGCCGTCCTGACCATGACCGATGAGAGCCGCCACGAGGTCCACACGCTGGACCTGTCGCATGGCGGCATCAGCCTGCAGACCGGCAGCCAGCTCCGTCTGGCGCAGTACTGCGCAGTGTCCTTCAAGGTGAAGTTGGGCGAAACCGACCACAAGGTGCTGGCCATGGGCCAGATCGTCTATAGCGATCCGGACGCCGAGCTGGGCTTCAAAACCGGCGTCCAGTTCCTCCGCATCGATGACGACAGCCGTGCCGTCTTCCAGCAGCTTCTGCAGGAAAACAAAATCTAGCCGGGCAAAAAAAAACGGGCCGAAGCCCGTTAGCGACACCCGTCGTTCCGGCAGAAGCCGGAATCCATGGAACGCGCGCCTGGCGTGAACGCGGGCGGCGCATGGATTCCGGCGTTCGCCGAAATTGACGGCGGCGGCTGGATTAACGCTTGTCCAGCGGCGGCACGTCGCGCGTGGTGGCGCCGACGAACAGCTGGCGTGGACGGCCAATCTTCTGTTCCGGATCGGCGATCATTTCGTTCCACTGGGCGATCCAGCCGATGGTGCGCGCCATCGCGAAGATGCCGGTGAACAGCGACACTGGAATGCCCAGCGCCGACTGCACGATGCCCGAGTAGAAGTCGACGTTCGGGTACAGCTTGCGCGAGACGAAGTATTCGTCGTTCAGCGCAATCTTTTCCAGTTCCATCGCCAGCTTGAACAGCGGGTCGTCCTGCAGGCCCAGTTCGTTCAGCACTTCGTAGCAGGTTTCGCGCATCAGCTTGGCGCGCGGGTCGAAGTTCTTGTACACGCGGTGACCGAAGCCCATCAGCTTCACGCCGGAGTTCTTGTCTTTCACCTGGGCGATGAAGGCAGGAATGTTCTCGACCGAACCGATTTCTTTCAGCATGTTCAGTGCCGCTTCGTTGGCGCCGCCGTGGGCAGGACCCCACAGGCAGGCGATACCGGCAGCGATACAGGCGAACGGGTTGGCGCCCGACGAACCGGCCAGACGCACGGTCGAGGTCGACGCATTTTGTTCGTGGTCGGCGTGCAGGATCAGGATACGGTCCAGCGCGCGCACCAGCACGTCGTTGACTTTGTATTCTTCGCATGGGTTGCCGAACATCATGCGCATGAAGTTGGCCGAGTACGACAGGTCGTTGCGTGGGTACATGAACGGCTGGCCGATCGAGTACTTGTACGCCATGGCGACCAGGGTTGGCATCTTGGCGATCAGGCGGATGGCCGAGATTTCACGCTGCTTGGCGTCGTTGATGTCCAGCGAGTCGTGGTAGAACGAGGCCAGCGCGCCGACGGTACCGACCAGCACCGACATCGGGTGGGCGTCGCGACGGAAACCGCGGAAGAAGAATTGCATCTGCTCGTGCACCATGGTGTGCTTGCTGACGTTCTCGACGAACTCGGCTTTTTGCGCCGCGTTCGGCAGTTCGCCATTCAGCAGCAGGTAGCACGATTCCATGAAGTCGGCGTTGACGGCCAGCTGTTCGATCGGGTAGCCGCGGTACTGCAGTTCGCCCTTGTCGCCGTCGATGTAGGTGATCGACGAGTTGCACGCCGCGGTCGACATGAAGCCTGGATCGTAGGTGAACTTGCCGGTGCCGGCGTACAGCTTGCGAATGTCGATGACGTCAGGACCAACGGTGCCTTTGTAGATCGGGAATTCGACCGATGGGCTGCCATCGGAGAACGAGAGAGTGGCTTTGTTATCAGAGATATTCATGGACTCTTCCTTCTTGGAGAGATGATGCAAGTAAAAAGAAACTGGGTGTGTGACGACTACTACGCCAGGCGCAACCGCTGCAGCAACGCGTGAACGTGCGGCAGATCGACCTCGCCTTCCGGCTCCTTGCGGGCCAGTACCAGATCCATCAGGGCATTGTCCGACAAGTCGAGGAGCCGCGTGAGTGCGTCCACTTCCTCGTCGGTCAATTCGGTTTCATGCGCATCCAGAAAACGGGTGAGGATGAGGTCGTTTTCCAGCAGACCCCGGCGGGCGCGCCAGCGCAGGCGGGCGCGGTTGGCTGGGTCGGACTGATGCGCAGATTGGTTCGTTTCCATCATGGTTCACTACTTTACACAAAAACGGGCGACGCTGTTGACGTCGCCCGTGTGCGCTTTAGATCGCGCGGCGTACCATCAGCTCTTTGATCTTGCCGATTGCCTTGTTCGGGTTCAGACCCTTGGGGCAGACATCGACGCAGTTCATGATCGAGTGGCAGCGGAACAGGCGGTACGGGTCTTCCAGGTTGTCCAGGCGCTGGCCGGTGGCTTCGTCGCGCGAGTCGGCGATGAAGCGGTAGGCTTGCAGCAGGCCGGCCGGGCCGACGAACTTGTCCGGGTTCCACCAGAACGACGGGCACGAGGTCGAGCAGCACGCGCACAGGATGCATTCGTACAGGCCGTCCAGCTCTTCGCGCTGTTCCGGGGTTTGCAGGCGTTCTTTTTCAGGCCGGATCGAATCGTTGATCAGGTACGGCTTGATCGAATCGTACTGCTTGAAGAACTGGGTCATGTCGACGATCAGGTCGCGGATCACCGGCAGGCCTGGCAGCGGACGCAGCACGATCGGCTCGGTCAGCTCCTTCAGGTTGGTGGTGCAGGCCAGGCCGTTCTTGCCGTTGATGTTCATCGCGTCCGAACCGCACACGCCTTCGCGGCACGAGCGGCGCAGCGCCAGCGAGTCGTCGACGTCCGACTTGATGCGCTGCAGCGCGTCCAGCAGCATCTTGTCGGTGTCTTTCAGCTCGACGGTGACGTCCTGCATGTAAGGCTTGGCATCCTTGTCCGGATCGTAGCGGTAGATTTTGAGTTTGAGAGTGCGTGGCATAACAATGAGCCCTTGCTTAGAAAGTACGTGGTTTCGGTTTGAAGGTATCAACCGTCAGCGGCTTGGTGACGACAGCCTTGTAATCCAGGCGGTTGCCTTCCGAGTACCACAGGGTGTGCTTCATCCAGTTGTCGTCGTCGCGGTGCGGGAAATCGTCGTGCGCGTGGGCGCCGCGCGATTCCTTGCGGGCCGCGGCCGAGACGATGGTGGCCTTGGCGGTTTCGATCAGGTTGTCCAGCTCCAGCGCTTCCACGCGGGCGGTGTTGAACACCTTGGACTTGTCCTGGAACGACACGTGCTTGCGGCGCTCGTCCAGCTTCATGATCTCTTCCACGCCCTTCTGCAGCATGGCGTCGGTACGGAACACGCCGCAGTACTTCTGCATGGCGGCGCGGATGTCGTTGGCGACGCCCTGCACTTTTTCGCCGCCGGTCGAGGTTTCCAGCTTGTTCAGGCGGTTCAGCGCGAAGTCGGCCGCGTCTTTCGGCAGCGGCTTGTTTTCCTTCTGCTTCAGGTTGGACGCCACCACGTGGTTGCCGGCCGCGCGGCCGAACACCACCAGGTCCAGCAGCGAGTTGGTGCCCAGGCGGTTGGCGCCGTGCACCGACACGCAGGCGCATTCGCCGATCGCGTACAGGCCGTTGACCACTTTCTGGGTGCCGTCGCCGTTCGGCGTGACCACCTGGCCGTGGATGTTGGTCGGAATGCCGCCCATCTGGTAGTGGATGGTCGGCACCACCGGGATCGGTTCCTTGGTGGCGTCGACGTTGGCGAACTTGTGGCCGATTTCCAGGATCGACGGCAGGCGCTTCTCGATGGTTTCCTTGCCGATGTGGCGCAGGTCCAGCAGCACGTGGTCCTTGTTCGGACCAACGCCGCGGCCTTCCTTGATTTCCTGGTCCATCGAACGGGACACGAAGTCGCGTGGCGCCAGGTCTTTCAGGGTCGGCGCGTAACGCTCCATGAAGCGCTCGCCTTCCGAGTTGATCAGGATGCCGCCCTCGCCGCGCACGCCTTCGGTGATCAGCACGCCGGCGCCGGCCACGCCGGTCGGGTGGAACTGCCAGAATTCCATGTCCTGCAGCGGCAGGCCGGCGCGTGCCGCCATGCCCATGCCGTCGCCGGTGTTGATGAAGGCGTTGGTCGAGGCCGCGAAGATACGGCCGGCGCCGCCGGTGGCAAAGATGGTGGTCTTGGCTTCCAGCATCATGATCTCGCCGGTTTCCATTTCCAGCGCCACCACGCCCACCACGTCGCCCTCGGCGTCGCGGATCAGGTCCAGCGCCATCCACTCGACGAAGAAGTGGGTGCGGGCGCGCACGTTGCGCTGGTACAGCGTGTGCAGCAGCGCGTGGCCGGTGCGGTCGGCCGCGGCGCAGGCGCGCTGCACGGCTTTTTCACCGAAGTTGGCGGTGTGGCCGCCGAACGGACGCTGGTAGATGGTGCCGTCCGGGTTGCGGTCGAACGGCATGCCGAAGTGTTCCAGCTCGTACACGACCTTTGGCGCTTCGCGGCACATGAATTCGATGGCGTCCTGGTCGCCCAGGTAGTCGCCGCCCTTGACGGTGTCGAACATATGCCAGAACCAGTTGTCCTCGGCCATGTTGCCCAGCGAGGCGCCGATGCCGCCCTGCGCCGCCACGGTGTGCGAGCGGGTCGGGAATACCTTGGACAGCACCGCCACGTTCAGGCCGGCTTCGGCCAGTTGCAGCGAGGCGCGCATGCCGGAGCCACCGGCGCCGACGATTACCGCGTCAAAGCGGCGGCTTGGGATTGCAGATTTGATAGCTGCCACGATTACACACTCCAGATAATTTGAATCGACCACACGGCGCAGCCGAGCAGCCAGGCGATGGTGGCGATTTGCAGGAACAGGCGCAGGCCAACGGCGCGCACATAGTCCATCCAGACGTCACGCATGCCGACCCAGGCGTGGTAGAACAGGCCGAGCAGCGTGACGGCGCTGATCAGCTTGAACCACTGCTGGGCGAACAGGCCGGCCCAGCCTTCGTAGGTGAAGTTCTGGCCGGTGAGGAAGGAAATCAGCAGGATGGCGGTGTACAGCGCCATCAGGACGGCGGTGACGCGTTGCGCCAGCCAGTCGCGCACGCCGTAGTGGGCGCCCACGACGCGGCGCTTGGGACCGATACCGTTATCGTTAATCGACATAATTAGAACACTCCAAACAGTTTCAGGGCGACCAGCAGGGTCAGGACCAGGCTGATGACCAGCACGGCGGCCGACGATTTGCGCGCCGAGTGCTTGTCCAGGCCGATGTGCATGTCCATCACCAGGTGGCGGATACCGGCGCACAGGTGGTGCAGGAAGCCCCAGGTCAGGGCCAGGATGATCAGCTTGACCAGCGGGTAGGTCACGAAACCTTCGTAGTACGCGAAAGAGATCTCGGAACGCAGCGAATTCTGCAAGAGATACAGCACGAATGGCAGCAGCACGAACATCAGCACGCCGGAAATGCGGTGCAGGATGGACACGATGGCAGCCAATGGCATGCGGTAGTTGGACAGCTCGGTAACGTGAATGTTACGGAACTCCGGCCGTTCTTTTTTAGGGGCTTCCCTTACGGCTTCTGACATAACAAGACCTCCTCAGGCTAAAACAAAAATTTGGTGAGACTGCGATTTTCGCCGATTTCCACTATTACAACCAATATCTATTCTTACATATAACCAAAATACTGGCTTGGAACCCGGCGCACGGCTACTTTCCGTAGCTCAACGTATTATCAGCGCAACAATGCTACAGGCGTGTGACCACCCCGCCCCGTCTCCTTCAATTCAACTCATTGTGATAATGGTGGCGCTCGGTCAGGTACAGGCCGCGGCGCAACTCCACCGGCTTGTCGCCGTACGTGAACGAGACCCGCTCCGACGCCAGCAGCGGCGTGTTGGCGGCGATCTTCAGCAGCGCGGCGTCGCCGTCGGCGGCGCACACGGCGCGGATTTTTTCCGTGGCGCGTATCATGCGCGTGCCGAATTCCGACTCGAACAGCCCATACATCGGCCCTTTATACTCTTCCAGCCGCTCCGCCGTCAGTCCCTTGAAAGTCATACCCGGCAGCCAGATTTCCTCGACGATGGTCGGCACGCTGTCGAAATGCTGGACGCGCTTGATGAAGATGACGGCATCGCCCGACTTCAGATCCAGCAGGCGCGCCACATCGGCCGGCGCGCGCATGCGCTTGACCTCGATGAACTGGCTGACGCCCGGGTGCGGCACGCCCTCGTCCGGCATCAGCCGCAGGAAGCGGAACTGCGCGCGCTCTTCATGGTGGGTGGAAACGAAAGTGCCCTTGCCCTGCTTGCGCACGACCAGGTTCTCGGCCGCCAGCTCGTCGATCGCCTTGCGTACCGTGCCCTGGCTGACCTTGAAGCGGTTGGCCAGCTCCACTTCGCTGGGGATCAGTTCGCCCGGCTTCCATTCGCCCGATTGCAGGCTCTTGGTGATCAGCGCCTTGATCTGCTGATACAGGGGAGAAAACGTGGGGGACGCGCCGGCCGCGCCGCCGGCGTTGGCGGCAGCGGGCTGGTGGTTCGGATTTGGCGGCGCGGAACTCATAGGCCAAGATTTCACCACAAATACACAGTGCCGTCCAGAAAAAACGCCAATAACTTATCTGTCTTATATAAGACATAAGATAGGATTGACAGATAGTGGCGGCAAGCCTACACTCGCCGCCAGCGCTTATGGCTTACAGATGATTATAAGCGCCAAATTTTGCAGTATGATTACGTTTTCCCGGACCGCGCTAAGGTCCAGCTTCAAGCCGTTTTACTTACACTTTGGAGATTCATCATGGCTAAAACCCCACTGCGCGTTGCAGTTACCGGCGCCGCCGGCCAAATCGGCTACGCTCTGCTGTTCCGCATCGCCAACGGCGACATGCTCGGCAAGGACCAGCCGGTCATCCTGCAACTGCTGGAAATCCCTGACGAGAAAGCCCAGAAGGCGCTGAAGGGCGTCATGATGGAAATCGACGACTGCGCGTTCCCGCTGCTGGCCGAAATGACCGCCCACTCCGACCCGCTGACCGCGTTCAAGGACGTCGACTACGCGGTGCTGGTGGGTGCCCGTCCGCGCGGCCCGGGCATGGAGCGCAAGGACCTGCTGGAAGCCAACGCCCAGATCTTCACCGCCCAGGGCAAGGCGCTGGACCAGGTGGCATCGCGCAACGTCAAGGTGCTGGTGGTCGGCAACCCGGCCAACACCAACGCCTACATCGCCATGAAATCGGCGCCGTCGCTGCCGGCCAAGAACTTCACCGCCATGCTGCGCCTGGACCACAACCGCGCGCTGTCGCAAGTGGCCGCCAAGACCGGCACCCAGGTGAAAGACATCGAAAAGCTGACCGTGTGGGGCAACCACTCGCCAACCATGTACGCCGACTACCGTTTCGCCACCGTCAACGGCAAATCGGTCAAGGAACTGATCAACGACCAGGAATGGAACGCCAACACCTTCCTGCCGACCGTGGGCAAGCGCGGCGCCGCCATCATCGAGGCGCGCGGCCTGTCGTCGGCCGCCTCGGCCGCCAACGCCGCCATCGACCACGTGCACGACTGGCACGTCGGCACCAACGGCAAGTGGACCACCATGGGCGTGCCGTCGGACGGTTCGTACGGCATCCCTGAAGGCATCGTGTTCGGCTTCCCGGTGACCACCGAAAACGGCGAATACAAGATCGTTCAAGGCCTGGACATCGATGCCTTCTCGCAAGAGCGCATCAACCTGACCCTGAAGGAACTGACCGAAGAGCGCGAAGGCGTCAAGCACCTGCTGCCATAAGCCTCACCGCTTTACGTGGAACCGGTTAAACCGCCGATCCGCCGTACCCGCCGCGCTGCCGAGAGCAGCGCGGCGCCTGTTTTGCCAGCCGACCCAGCACGCATGCATCCATCCGAGGTTTTATTCCAGGGTAATCTCCAGCCGACTTTGCTTCCGGCCTGTGATCACTACGCCGGCTCCGAAAAGCTGATGCGCAAATCGATCGCCCTGCAACAAGAACTTGGCCCCCTGTTCGACATCACCCTCGATTGCGAGGACGGCGCCAGCGCCGGCAACGAGGAAGCCCACGCCCGCCTGGTGGTGGCGCTGCTGAGCGCCGACGACAACCGCTTCAACCGCCTCGGCGCCCGCGTGCACGATGTCCACAGCCCGTTCTTCGCGCAGGACGTCGAGATCATCTGCGCCGCCGCCCAGCGCCTGGCCTACCTGGTGCTGCCCAAGGTGCACAGCGTCGACGAGGTGGCGCGCGCCATCAAGCTGATCAACACCCACGCCGCCAAGGCCGGCCGCAAGGACCTGCCGGTGCACGTGCTGATCGAAACCCACGGCGCGCTGCGCGACGTCCACGCCATCGCCGCCCTGCCCCAGGTGCAGTGCCTGTCGTTCGGCATCATGGACTTCGTGTCGGCGCACTACGGCGCCATTCCGGCCAGCGCCATGCGCACGCCGGGCCAGTTCACGCACCCGCTGGTGGTGCGCGCCAAGCTGGAAATCGCCGCCGCCTGCCACGCCCACGGCAAGGTGCCGTCGCATAATGTCACCACCGACATCAAGGACACCGCCGTGGCCGCCAACGACGCCCAGCGCGCCGCCGCCGAATTCGGCTACACGCGCATGTGGAGCATCCACCCCAGCCAGATCAAGCCCATCGTCAAGACGTTTACGCCGCGCCTGTCCGAGGTCGGCGAGGCGGCCGCCATCCTGCACGAGGCGGCGGCGGCGCAATGGGGGCCGATCGCCCAGCATGGACGCTTGCACGACCGCGCCAGCTACCGATATTATTGGACCGTTTTACAGCGCGCCAGACTGGCCGGCCTCACGCTGCCGGAATCGGTGGCAGCGCTGTTCAACGGCACACCCACCGATCTCCCACAGGAAGCACACTGATGTCCATCTCCAAATTATTCATGGCTTGCAGCCTCGCGCTGGCCTCGCTGACCCTGGCTGCCGGCGCCCATGCCGAAGGCGACGTTCCGACCAAGAAAACCGTCAAGAAAACCGCCGCCAAGGCTGGCAAGAAGGCCGCCGCCAAGCCGGTCGAGCCGAAAGCGCCGAACGAGGAAGAAGACGAGCCGGTCGTCACCAACGACAACGTGACCGAGTTCGACTGCGAACTGGGCAACAAGATCACCATCTACACCAACGCCGGCGACGACGGCCACATCGCGCTGCGCTGGAAGAAGCGCCTGCACCGCCTGACCCGCGTCGGCACCACCACCGGCGCCAACCGCTTCGAGAACAAGCTGTACGGCCTGATCTGGATCGGCATTCCGGCCAAGGGCATGCTGCTGGACTCCAAGCTGAACCGCCAGCTGGCCAACGAGTGCCGCGACGCCGAGCAGGTCAAGTCGGCCGCCGCGGTAAGCAACGAGCCGGTCAGCAGCAAGATCACGATTCAGTAAGCACCACGTTTTACTTTAATAATAGACGCCACCCATCACTAAGGAGAGGTCATGTCACGCAACACTCTGAACACGCTGAAGGAATTCGACATCGCAGGCAAGAAAGCGAAGTTCTACTCGCTGCCGGCCCTGGAAAAGAGCCTGGGCGCAAAAATCTCCCGCCTGCCGGTCTCGATCCGCGTGGTGCTGGAGTCCGTCCTGCGTAACGTCGACGGCAAGAAAGTCACCGAAGAGCACGTCAAGCAGGTCGCCAACTGGGGCGCCACCGCCGAGCGCACCGACGAGATCCCGTTCATCGTCGCCCGCGTGGTGCTGCAGGACTTCACCGGCGTGCCGCTGCTGGCCGACCTGGCGGCGATGCGCAACGTCGCCTACAAGATGGGCAAGAACGCCAAGAAGATCGAGCCGCTGGTGCCGGTCGACCTGGTGGTCGACCACTCGGTCACCATCGACCACTTCCGCGAGCCGAAGGCGCTGGACCTGAACATGAAGCTGGAATTCCAGCGCAACAACGAGCGCTACCAGTTCATGAAGTGGGGCATGCAGGCCTTCGACACCTTTGGCGTGGTGCCGCCGGGCTTCGGCATCGTCCACCAGGTCAACCTGGAATACCTGGCGCGCGGCGTCCACAAGGACAACCACGGCGTCTACTACCCGGACTCGCTGGTCGGCACCGACTCGCACACCACCATGATCAACGGCATCGGCGTGGTCGGCTGGGGCGTGGGCGGCATCGAGGCGGAAGCCGGCATGCTGGGCCAGCCGGTCTACTTCCTGACCCCGGACGTGATCGGCGTCAACCTGACCGGCGTGCTGCGCGAAGGCTGCACCGCGACCGACCTGGTGCTGACCATCACCGAAATGCTGCGCAAGGCCAAGGTGGTCGGCAAGTTCGTCGAGTTCTTCGGCGAAGGCACCGAGACGCTGTCGGTGACCGACCGCGCCACCATCGCCAACATGGCGCCGGAATACGGCGCCACCATGGGCTTCTTCCCGGTCGACGACGCCACCATCGAGTACTTCGAGGGCACCGGCCGCACCAAGGCCGAGATCGACGCGTTTGCCGCCTACTTCAAGGCGCAGAACATGTACGGCGTGCCGAAAGCCGGCGAGATCGACTACACCCGCGTGCTGGAACTGAACCTGCGCGACGTGACCCCGTCGCTGGCCGGCCCCAAGCGTCCCCAAGACCGTATCGAAATCGGCAACGTGAAGAACAACTTCACCGAACTGTTCTCGAAACCGACCTCGGAAAACGGCTTCAACAAAAAAGCCGACGACCTGAACGCCACCTACACCACCAGCAACGGCGTCAATGTGAAAAACGGCGACGTGCTGATCGCCGCCATCACCTCGTGCACCAACACCTCCAACCCGAGCGTGATGCTGGCCGCCGGCCTGCTGGCCAAGAAAGCCGTGGAAGCCGGTCTGACCGTGGCGCCGCACATCAAGACCTCGCTGGCCCCGGGCTCGCGCGTGGTGACCGAGTACCTGACCGCCGCCGGCCTGCTGCCGTACCTGGAGCAACTGGGCTTTGGCGTCACCGCCTACGGCTGCACCACCTGCATCGGCAACGCCGGCGACCTGACGCCGGAACTGAACGCCGCCATCATCTCGAACGACATCGTGGCCTCGGCCGTGCTGTCGGGCAACCGTAACTTCGAGGCGCGCATCCACCCGAACATCCGTTCCAACTTCCTGGCCTCGCCGCCGCTGGTGGTGGCCTACGCCATCGCCGGCAACATGACGGTCGACCTGATGACCCAGCCGGTGGGCAAGGGCAAGGACGGCAAGGACGTCTACCTGGGCGACATCTGGCCGACCTCGAAAGAGATCGCCAAGCTGATGAAGTTCGCGATGAACTCGAAAGTGTTCAAGACCAACTACGCCGACGTCAAGGGCAACCCGGGCAAGCTGTGGGAGCACGTGTCGTCGACCGAGGGCCAGGTCTACAACTGGCCGGCCTCGACCTACATCGCCGAGCCGCCGTTCTTCGAGGGCTTCGAGATGACGCCGAAGGCGACCGATCCGAACATCAAGGGCGCGCGCGCGCTGGGCGTGTTCGGCGACTCGATCACCACCGACCACATCTCGCCGGCCGGCTCGATCAAGGAAGACGGCCCGGCCGGTAAGTGGCTGAAGGAAAACGGCGTGATGAAGGCCGACTTCAACTCCTACGGCTCGCGCCGCGGCAACCACGAGATCATGATGCGCGGCACCTTCGCCAACGTGCGCATCAAGAACAAGATGATCCCGCCGAAGGCCGACGGTTCGGCGGTCGAGGGCGGCATCACCATCCACCAGCCATCGGGCGAACAGCTGTCGATCTACGACGCGGCCATGAAATACGTGGCGGCCGGCACCCCGACCATGGTGTTCGGCGGCGAAGAATACGGCACCGGCTCGTCGCGCGACTGGGCGGCCAAGGGCACCCAACTGCTGGGCGTGAAGGCGGTGATCGTGCGTTCGTTCGAGCGCATCCACCGCTCCAACCTGGTGGGCATGGGCGTGCTGCCGCTGCAGTTCATCGGCAACGACTCGGTGGAATCGCTGGGCATCACCGGCAAGGAAACCTATGACCTGAAGGGCCTGGACGGCGAAATCAAGCCGCAACAGCTGGCCACGCTGGTGATCCACCGTGAAGACGGTTCCAGCCAGGAAGTGAAAGTGCTGCTGCGTATCGACACCCCGATCGAAGTCGACTACTACAAGCACGGCGGCATCCTGCCGTTCGTCCTGCGCCAGCTGCTGGCTGCGTAAAAGACGCCGACGGCACCAGTAAAACCCGCACACCGCTGCGGCCAGGGTCTGACCCCGTACGGGGTCAGACCCTTTCGTTTTGGGGGCCTTTTTTTATGCACGTTTGCCGAATCAACTACAATAGGGTCATAATCCGATTTATTCACTTTTCATGAGACTCTTCGCGCGATGCGTCGTTCCAAACAAGCTTCACCCCATAAGTTGTCCGCCGAGAGCCAACGCCTCGCCACCTATGCCCAGGCAGTCGGGCAGGCGGCCAGCCGCATCGAAGAACGTGCCTGGGAGCACGCGCTCGATGCCCAACTCCAGAAACTCCTGAAAACCGGTCACCAGGACACCATCGACTCGACCCTGAACGCGCTGTTCAAGGAAGACCTGAACGCCTACGACGTGCTGATGGACAGCGTGGAAGCGGCCAGCGAATCGGGCCACCTCACCATCGACACCGCCGACGGCGTCAGCAAGCAGTTCGACGTGCTGCTGGTGGCCGCGCCGATCCTGGCCTGGACCCGTTTCGCCATCGCCTCCGGCGCCATCCCGGCCGACATCCTGCAAACGCTGACGGCGCACTTCGCCGCCCACCTGCTGGCCGACGGCACGCAGCTGGCGGTGTCGCCCACGCTGTTCTCGATCGACCAGCTGCCGCGCAGCCACGTGGAAACCTACGGCAAGGTGCACAAGCTGGCGCAGGCCGCCCTCAAGGGCAGCACGCTCAAGCCCGACACCAAGGTGCCGGAAACCGCGCCCTTCCTGGCCGACACCCGCTACCTGCTGGTGGCCGTGGTGGCGCCAGCCGGCGCCCCGCTGTTCCGCTGGCAGATGCCGGAACACCAGGCCAACTTCGCCGCCGAGCGCAGCGCCGCGCTGGAGCAATGGCGCGCCCAGGTCACGCCGACCGTCAACCGCCTGCTGCCGGGCTGCGGCGTCGAGCTGCTGCTGCCGGAAGCGTATTACATGGCCTGCCGCGAGGCGGACAAGCTGATCCGCCCGGTGTCGATCCGCGCTGCCGTGCACTACCTGACGCACACGCTGGGCGTGGAACCGTCGGACCTGCGCGCGGTCATCGCCGGCTTCGGCGAGGAAAGCGCCGAAGCCCAGGTGGACGAATACCGTGTCGCCTTCACCCAGCGTTCATCGTCGGATGTGATCTACGGCGTGGTGTGGCCGCTGTACGGCCAGGAAGACGAAGAAGGCACGCCGCCGGAAGGCCCTGGCGCGGGCGGCTTGCAGCAGAAGCCGGTCACGCCGGTGGACGAGATCATCTCGCACCTGAACGCGGCGGGCGTCACGCAGATCAAGAAGCACAGCGAGCGCTACGTGGTCGAGTTCTGCGACGACTGCGGCGCCCCGCTGTTCGCCGACCCGCAAGGCGAACTGGCCCACGCCGAAATGCCCGAAGACGCGCCCGCCGGCAGCGAGCACTTCCACTAAGCCCACAACAACCAGCCCTGGATGAGCGGCAATGTCATCCAGTGAGCATTTGATTTGTCCTTCCGGCGCAGGCCGGAATCCATACGCCGCTTGCGTCCTGCCATGCACGCGTTCCATGGGTTCCGGCCTGCGCCGGAACGACGCCCCGCGGCGCCGGTGACCGCTGTCCGCCATCCACGCGCCGCGGCTACCAAGTGGTGAACGGCTTCTTGATCAGGTTGGAGTTGAGGTAGCGCAGGTCGCTGGTGACTTCCTCGCCGATCCAGTCCGGCTTGTCGAACTGCTGGTCTTCCGACTGCAACTCAATCTCCGCCACCACCAGCCCGGCGTTCACGCCAAGGAACTCATCCACTTCCCACACATTGCCGGCGAACGCGATCCGGCGGCGATACTTCTCGATCAGCGGCTGCTCGCACAAGCCGTCCAGCAGCTCGGCCGCGTCAGCAACCGGAATCTCGTACTCCCACTCGCCGCGCGTGGCGCCCCGGTTGGCGCCCTTGATCGTGATCACCGCCCTGTCGCCCTCGATGCGCACGCGCACCACGCGCTCCTTGTTGGACGACAGGTAGCCCTGCCTGAAGAACACCGGCTCGCCGAGCTGCATCCAGCCATCGCCGGACAGCAGGAACTTGCGCTCGATCTCGACGCCCACGATCAGTAATCGTCCAGCGACAGCAGAATCGGCTGCAGAATCGCCGCGCCCAGCGCCGCGCTGCGCGCGCCATTCCAGCCTACGTGCGGGTCCGGCAGATCGGCGTTGTCCTTGAACGGCATCTCCAGCGTCAGCGCCAGGCAGCCGAAGTGATGGCCAACGTACTTGGACGCCAGCGTCAGCATGTCTTCCTTGTACTTGCTGGCGGCGTAGCCCACCTTGTCCTGGAAGTCCGGCGACGCGTTCTTGTAACGGTCGATGAACGCCTGCTGCTTCAGGCGACGCTGCTCGGTAAAGTTCTCCAGCATCTCGTTGCCGGCCACGAAGTTGTACGGCAGCGCCTCGTCACCGTGGATATCGAAGAACATGTCGATGCCGGTTTCGTGCATCTTCTGCTTCACATACAGCACTTCCGGGCTGCGCTCGACCGATGGCGTCATCCACTCGCGATTCAGGTTGGCGCCAGCCGCGTTGGTGCGCAGGTTGCCGCGCACCGAGCCGTCCGGATTCATGTTCGGCACGATGTAGAACACGCAGCGCTGCAGCAGCTTGCGGGCGATCGGATTGGCATCGTCCAGCAGCGAATCGATCAGGCCTTCGATGAACCATTCGGCCATCGATTCGCCCGGGTGCTGGCGCGCGATGAACCAGATTTTCTTTTCCGCTTCCGGCTTGCCGATGACGACCAGGTTCATGTCGCGGCCATCGACCGTCGAGCCCAGGTCATGCACGCGCGCCAGCGGATGCTCGCCCACCTCGCCCAGCAGGCGCAGATGGCGCTCGAACGAATACGGCTCGAAGTAAGCGTAGTAGATGCTGTCGGTATCCGGCGTATGGTTGATCGTCATGACCGCGCCATCGAACTTGGTCGGCACGCGGAACCAGTTCTCGGTGTCGTAGCTGGCCACCGCCTGGTAGTCCTCGTAGCCCTTGGCGTAGGTAGCCTGGCCGGCGTTCAGGAAACGCATGGTCAGCTTCTGGCCGCGCGCGCCCTGCACGCGGAAGTGGAACCACTGGTGGATGTCAGCGTGCGAGTCCTTGCGCAGATTCAGTTCGATGGTGGACGCGCTGTCGGCGCGCAGCACGTCGATGGCGCCGGAATCGAAGTTCTGGCTGATTTTAATGGTCATGTTGATCCAATATTAAGTGAATGCGGATGACCCTTATTTTACCAGCATGCTCCCTTCGCGTTGATAGCGGGCGTGCCACGACAAGGCCTTCTCCAGCACGTGCGGCGTCTGGCCGCCGCCCAGCAGCGCCTCCTCGAAATAGGCGCGCAACTGCGGGCGATAATCGGGATGCGCGCAGTGCTCGATGATGAGGCGCGCGCGCTCGCGCGGCGCCAGTCCGCGCAGGTCGGCCAGGCCCCATTCGGTCGCCACCACGTCGACATCGTGCTCGGTATGGTCGACGTGCGCGGCAAACGGCACCACGCTGGAAATCGCCCCATCCTTGGCCACCGACTTGCTGACGAAGATCGACAGCTGGCCATTGCGCGCAAAGTCGCCCGAGCCGCCGATGCCGTTCATCATGTGCGTGCCGCCGACGTGGGTCGAATTGACGTTGCCGTAGATGTCAAACTCCAGCGCCGTGTTCAGCGCGATGATGCCCAGCCGCCGCACGATTTCCGGATGGTTGCTGATCTCCTGCGGCCGCAGCACCACGCGGTCGCGGTACTGTTCGATATTGTCGAGGAACTTCTTGTGCATGGCCGCTGACAGCGTGATCGACGACGCCGACGCCATCGTCAGCTGACCGGAATCCAGCAGCTCGATGGCGCTGTCCTGCAGCACCTCCGAGAACATCGTCATCTTGCGGAACGGCGAATCGATCAGCCCATGCAGCACCGCGTTGGCGATGGTGCCGATACCCGCCTGCAGCGGACGCAGGGACGCATCCATGCGCCCGGCCTGCACCTCGCCTTCCAGGAAGGTGATGACGTGGCGGGCGATGGCGTCGGTCTCGTCGTCCGGCGGCAGCGCGTTGGAGGGGCTGTCCGGACTGTCGGTGATGACAATCGCGGCGATGCGCTCGGGGTCCACCGCAATCGCGGTGGCGCCGATGCGCTGCCAGGGCGTCAGCAGCGGAATCGGACCGCGCTCGGGCCGCGCCTGCGGCACATAGATATCGTGCAGCCCTTCCAGCGACAGCGGCGCGCTCAGATTGATCTCGACGATCACCTTGGCCGCCTGCTGCGCGAAGTTGGCCGAGTTCCCGACCGACATGGTGGGAACGATGGCGCCCTCCGGCGTAATCGCCACCGCCTCGATCACCGCGATGTCGATGCCTTTCAGGTCGCCCGAGCGCAGCTGCTCGGCCGTCTCCGACAAGTGCTGGTCGATGAACATCACCTCGCCGGAATTGATCTTGCGGCGCAGCGCGGCGTCGGCCTGGAACGGCATGCGGCGCGCCACCACGCCGGCGTTGGCCATCATGCCGTCGCTCTCGTTGCCGAGCGAAGCGCCGGTCAGCAGCGACAGTTGCAGCGGCTGGCCTTGGCGCGCGCGCTCCACCAGCGCCGCCGGCAGCGCCTTGGCGTCGCCGGCGCGGGTAAATCCGCTCATGCCCACGGTCATGCCGTCCTTGAATAACAGGGCGGCCTGCTCGGCGCTCATCAGTTTGTTCATCAGTGCCGGGCGGCGGATGCGATCTTCATACATGGTGGTTCTCCTCATTCTTTTGTTTCAGTATAGAATCAGAAAAACTGTCGTCTTATGACTTAAATTCCCCATTTCCATTCTTTTTATTCATGGACCTGCGATCGCTGCGCTACTTCGTCGAAACCGTCCGCCTGAACAGTTTTACGCAGGCGGCCGAGTCGCTGCACGTCACCCAGTCCACCATCAGCAAGATGGTGCGGCAACTGGAAGACGAAGTCGGCGCCCAGCTGCTGCTGCGCGAAGGCCGCAGGCTGACGCTGACCGATACCGGCCAGGTGGTCTACGCCCGCGGCGTGGAAATGCTGGCGACCATGCGCAAGCTGACGGTGGAAGTGCGCGACACGCAAACGGTGGAACGCGGCCAGCTGACAGTCGGCATTCCGCCGATGATCAACCTGCTGTTCACGCCCGTGCTGAAAGCCTTCCGCGAGCGCCATCCCAACATTACGCTGTCGCTCCAGGAAGACGCCGGCCAGGCGATAGAGCGCCAGGTGGCGCACGGCGATCTGGAAATCGGCCTGACGGTGCTGCCGGCCGATCCCGCGCTGGACCTGCGCTCCGCGCCGATCGCCAGCTACCCGGTGTGGGCGCTGGCCGCGCAAGGCACCTTCCAGAAAAACCGCACCACGCTCAAGCTGAAGGCGTTGGCCAACACCCCGCTGGTGCTGCTGAAGGACGATTTCGCCATGACGCGCGCGCTGCGCGCCGCCTTTGCCGATGCCGGTTTCGAACCGCGGATCGCCGCGCAAAGCAGTCAGTGGGACTGGCTGGTGGCGATGGCCTCCGCCGGTATGGGCGTGGCGCTGCTGCCGGAGCCGTTCATCCACCGCCTGGCCATCGGCCATCTGGACGCGGTCAAGCTGGTGGATCCGGAACTGCCGTGGCAACCGGCGCACGTCTGGCGTGGCCGGTATCTGTCGCACGCGGCGCGCGCATGGCTGGCGCTGTGCGACGAACTGCTGGGGCCTAGTGCTCCGGCAGTTCGTGAATCGCGATCCCCTCGATCGGGTCGATAGGCTGCTCCCACGGCCGCAGCGCGATGAAGCGCTGGGTGTCGTCGTAACCGGCCTGCCAGCGGGCGCGGATGCCGCTGGCGCTGAAGTCGATGTCCTTGGTGTGGTCCTCGTTGCCGATGCGCGGCGCCCGCAGCGACACCACGTGCATGTCGGTGCCGCAGCCCCACGAGGCCAGCTCGCGCACCTCGGGCGACGCCGCTTCCGCGTCGGACAGGTGCTTGCTCATCTCGCGGATCACGTGGCGCAGCCGGTGCATCTTGCGCTGCTGCTCGATGTTGCTGGCGCGGCTGGCATACTGGATCTCCTTGTGTTTATCCAGCACATCGAGCACGCTTGCCGGCTCGCTGCCGTCCGGATTCCACACCTGCACCGAGAAGATCACCGAACTCCGGCGCGGCTCATCATCCAGCACCGCCTCGATTGGCGTGTTGGAGTAGATGCCGCCATCCCAGTATGGCTCGCCGTCGATGCGGATGGCGGGAAAGGCCGGCGGCAGCGCGCCGGACGCCATCACATGCTCAACGCACAGGCGCTCCCTGCGACTGTCGAAATAGCGCATCGCGCCGTTGCGCGCATTGACCGCGCCCACGGTCAGGCGCATCTCTTTCTGATCGAGATAATTGAAGTCCACCAGCGCCTCCAGCGTGCTGCGCAACGGCGCGGTCTGATAGAAAGACGCGCGCTCGACGCCCACGCGCGCCTCGGGATTCCACCACGACGCCAGGTTAGGCTCGAAGAACGCCGGTATGCCCTGCCCCACGGTAATGGCGTTGGCGATCGCGCGCGGCATGGTGGTAAAGCCGAAGGAATTGCGCTCCATGCGGTGCCAGAACTCGCGCAGCCGGTCCAGCCGCTGCTCCGGGGGATTGCCGGCGATAATGGCGCCATTGATCGCGCCGATGGACGTGCCGATCACCCAATCCGGCTCGATGCCGGCTTCGTGCAAGGCCTGGTACACGCCCAGCTGATAGGCGCCCAACGCACCACCACCCTGCAGGACCAGAACGATCTGGCCCGGCAGGGTGGGGGATGGCGGACAAGCGGATTGACGGCTCAAGCAAACCTCCACGATGCGCTGCAACATGGAGATTGTAAGCCATCTTTACGCGATGTTGACGCCCTTCGCTTTCAGCGCCGCGCGCACGCCCGCGCCGTAGGCTGGATCGGCCTTGTCGAAGTGGGCCAGCTGGCGGGCGATGATCTCGGCGCTCACCTGGCTCAGAGGACCGGCGATGTTGTTGAACAGGTTTTGCTGTTCATCGGCCGGCATCAGGCGGAACAGATTGCCGGCCTGGGTGTAATCGTCCTCCGTACCGCGTGCATCGTAGCGGGCCGCCGCGCCTTGCAGCGCCAGCGCAGGTTCGCCATTGCCCAGGCCTTGCGGATTGCTACCCTGCGCCTGCACCGGATCGTAGTTGACCGCCGCGCCGCCGTTGGCGGTGGCCATGGCGCCGTCACGCTGCTGATTGTGGAAGGGGCAGCGTGGCGCGTTCACCGGCAGGTGCTGGTGATTGGTGCCCACGCGGTACAGCTGCGCGTCGTGGTAAGCGAACAGGCGCGCCTGCAGCATCTTGTCCGGCGAGTAGCCCATGCCTGGCACCACGTTCGACGGCGACAGCGCGGCCTGCTCCACTTCCGCGTGGTAGTTGACCGGATTGCGGTTCAGTTCCAGCACGCCGACCGGCAGCAGCGGGAAGTCCGCGTGCGGCCAGACCTTGGTCAGATCGAACGGATTCCAGCCGGTGCGCGCCTCCCACGCGGCCAGTTCGGCCTCGGTGGCCACCTGCACCTTCACATCCCAGCGCGGGAAGTCGCCCTTGGCGATGGCGCTGAACAGGTCGCGCTGCGCATAGTCAGGATCGGTGCCGGCGATGCGCGTGGCTTCTTCGGCGCTCAGGTTCTTGATGCCCTGCTGCGTCAGGAAGTGCCACTTGACGTAGACCCGCTCACCGGCGGCGTTAATCAGGCTGTAGGTGTGGCTGCCGAAACCGTGCATGTGACGATAACCATCCGGCGTGCCGCGACTGGAGAACAGCGTCGTCACCTGGTGCAGGCTTTCCGGCGTGCGGCTCCAGAAATCGAACATCATGGTCGGCGACTTCAGATTGGTCTGCGGATCGCGCTTCTGCGTATGGATGAAGTCCGGGAACTTGATGCCGTCCTTGAGGAAGAACACCGGCGTGTTATTGCCAACCAGATCCCAGTTACCTTCTTCGGTATAGAAACGGACGGCAAAGCCGCGTGGATCGCGCTCGGTATCAGCGCTGCCCTTCTCTCCGCCCACGGTGGAAAAACGCAGGAACGTCTCGGTCTGCTTGCCGACTTCCGCGAACAGCTTGGCCTTGGTGAATTTGGTGATGTCGTTAGTGACGGTGAAAGTGCCATAAGCGCCCGAACCCTTGGCGTGCACCACGCGCTCTGGAATGCGTTCACGGTTAAAGTGCTGCAGCTTCTCGATCAGGTGGAAGTCCTGCAGCAACACCGGGCCGCGCGGGCCGGCGGTGATGGAGTTCTGATTGTCTGCGACGGGAATACCCGACGCGGTGGTGATAGGTGGCTGGCTCATACTATGACTCCTCGTTGTTTGATAGCGTAGAGCTATTCTAAACAACGAAAGCCATAAACAAAAACCATATATATCTATGGATTCGATAGAGAAAATTAAAACCGGGGTCAGTGCCGACATTCGGACATTGGGTCGCGCGCGACCCAATGTCCGAATGTCGGCACTGACCCCGATGTTTCAGGCTTCCTTGATGCGCTTGGCGATGTGGGCCAGCGCGTCTTCCACCTGGTCGATCAGGATCAGGCACAGGTCGCCGTCCTGCAGGCGCGCCAGCGCGGTGTCGATGGCTTTGAATTCGCCGTAGATTTCCTCGATGTGCGTGGTGCGCGGGGCGCCGTGCAGGCCGGAGCGCAGCAGCGCCACCACTTCGCCGTCCACGCGGCCGCGCTGGCAGGCGTCTTCGTACAGCAGCACGTCGTCGAACGCGCGGCCGAGGATTTCGGTCTGCTGCGTGATGTCCTGGTCGCGGCGGTCGCCGGCGCCCGAGATCACCACCACGCGGCGCTTGGCCGGCATGGTCTCCACCGCTTTCACCAGCGCCAGGATGGCGTCCGGATTGTGGCCGTAGTCGGCGATCAGCATCGCGCCCTTGTAGTCGAACACGTTGAAGCGGCCCGGCGCGTTGTCGGAATCGTTGGCGAAGGTTTTCAGGCCGAGACGAATCGCGTCCCAGCTGATGCCCACGCCCCATGCCGCCGCCACCGACGCCATCACGTTCTCCACCTGGAAGCCGATGGCGCCGTTGCGGGTGATCGGCACTTGCGACAGCGAGATGCGGTTCTGCTCACGCCCCTCTGCGGCGACAATGTGGCCATCTTCCACGTACACGGTGCGGCTGCCCTGCGCCAGGTGGGTGGCGATGACGGGATGCGTGCGGTCGGCGCCGAAGAAGATCACCTTGCCGCGGCAGTTGGCCGACATGCCAGCGACGATCGGGTCGACCGCGTTCAGCACCGCGTAGCCGCTCTCGGAGACGTTCTGCACGATCACGCGCTTCAGCACCGCCAGGTCTTCCACGGTGGTGATGTAGTTCAGGCCCAGGTGGTCGCCCATGCCGATATTGGTCACCACGGCGACCTGGCAGCGGTCGAAGGCCAGGCCTTCGCGCAGGATGCCGCCGCGCGCGGTTTCAAACACCGCCGCGTCCACGTCCGGGTGCAGCAGCACGTTGCGCGCGCTGCGCGGGCCGCTGCAATCGCCGCTGTCGGTCTGGCGGCCTTCGATGTAGACGCCGTCGGTGTTGGTCATGCCGGTGCGCAGGCCGCTGGCGGTCAGCAGGTGCGCGATCAGACGCACGGTGGTGGTCTTGCCGTTGGTGCCGGTCACCGCCACCACCGGAATGCGGCCGTTTTCGCCGGCCGGGAACATGGTGTTGACGATGGCCTCGCCCACCGCGCGGCCTTTGCCGAACGATGGCGCGATGTGCATGCGCAGGCCCGGCGCGGCGTTGACTTCCACCACGCCGCCACGCTGGTTCTCGATCGGTTCCAGCACGTTGTCGCACACCACGTCCACGCCGCACAGATCGAGGCCGATCATTTGCGCCGCTTCCACCGCGCGCGCCGCCACTTCAGGGTGGACGTCGTCGGTGACGTCGGTGGCGGTGCCGCCGGTCGACAGATTGGCGTTGTTGCGCAGGATGACGCGCTGGCCCTTGTCCGGCACCGAGTCCGCGTTCAGGCCTTGCAGCGCCAGGCGCGCAATGGCGATGTCGTCGAAGCGGATCTTGGTCAGCGAGGTGGCATGGCCGGAGCCGCGGCGCGGGTCGGCGTTGACGATGTCCACCAGCTCGCGCACGGTGTGCACGCCGTCGCCGATCACCAGCGGCGGGTCGCGCCGCGCGGCGGCCACCAGCTTGTTGCCGATGACGAGCAGGCGGTAGTCGTGGCCCGGCAGGTAGCGCTCGACCATCACGTCGTCGCGGAATTCCTTGGCGGTGCGGAAGGCTTTTTCCAGGTGGTCCTGGGTCATGATGTTGACGGTGACGCCCTTGCCCTGGTTGCCGTCCTTCGGCTTGACCACCACCGGCAGGCCGATTTCCTGGGCGGCCTTCCAGGCGTCCGCCTCGTCTTCCACCGAGCGGCCAATCGGCACCGGCACGCCGGCCGCGTGCAGCAGCTTCTTGGTCAGTTCCTTGTCCTGGGCGATGGTCTCGCCGATGGCGCCGGTGGTGTCCATTTCGGCGGCCTGGATGCGGCGCTGTTTCGAGCCCCAGCCAAACATCACCATCGAGCCTTCGGTCAGGCGGCGGAACGGTATGTCGCGCGCCACGGCGGCGTTGACGATGGCGCCGGTGCTCGGGCCCAGGCGCACGTCTTCATCGAGGTCGCGCAGTTCGGTCAGCGCGGCCTGCAGGTCGAAGGCGGTATCGGCCAGCACGGAGTTGATCAGCGCCTCGGCCAGTTCCACCGCGCGGCGGCCGACGGCTTCCTCGGTGTATTCCACCACGGTCTGGTAGATGCCGTTTTCCACGGTGGCCGTGGTGCGGCTGAAGGTGACCGGGCAGCCGGCTTGCGCCTGCAGGCTCAGTGCCGCCACTTCCAGCACGCGCGCCAGCGGCACCGCGTCCGAGGTGCCGGTGGGTTGCAGTGCGCCGATGGCGGGGAAGCGCGCGTGCAGCCGCTGCTGAAAATTCGGCAGCGCCGCGATCGATTGCTCTTCCGGCGGGCACGAGATGATGACTTCCACCGCGGTGTGGTGGCTCCAAAGATTCGGGCCGCGAAGGGCGCGGGTGCGTATGACTTCCATGACTCTTGTTGTTCTTTCCGTGATAGGGATCAGTGATGCGGGCGCTTGGGCGCGGCTTCATAGGTGCGCAGGCCGGCGCCGATCAGCTCCGGCGTCAGGCCCAGCGCCCAGCCGGCGGCAATCGCGGCCAGCACCGCTTCCGGCGGCACCAGCGGCGACAGCGGCAGGCTGGCGACGTCGGTGTGGCCGGTGGCCAGCACGATGCGGTCGGCGCGCTGGAACACCACCCGCTGGTTGTCCTGGCGGTGCGCGGCGATGGCGGCCAGGTGCTCGTCGACGCCGTAGAAAATCACTTCGCCGTCGCACAGGTCGGCCATGTCCACCACTTGCGGGTCGGCGGCGTTCAGCACCGCCGCGCCGCCTGGCAGCACCACGTCCACCTGGGTGCGCAGCACGTTATACAGTTTGTCCTCGCTGTCGATGTGGAAGTCGTTCAGCGCTTCGAAATCGGTGACGTCGGTGACCACGCCCACCGCGCACTTGTCGTAGGCCAGGCCTTCCGACAGGATCATGCGGGCGCTGTTTTCAAACACGCCGGCTTCCACGTTCTTGTTGAGCAGCAGGCGCTCGCCGGTTTCCCAGTCGCTGAAGCCATCGCGCGGCAACAGGCGGCCGTTGACGAACAGGCCTTCGGCGCAGGTCAGGCCGGTCTTCTTGCCGCTGATTTGCAGCAGCCAGGCGACCAGGCGCGCGATCATCGTGGTGCCGTGGTTGCCGGCGATGCCGACGATCGGCATGCGGCCGGTGGCCTCGCCAAACAGATGCTCGACAATCGCCTCGCCGACGTTGCGCGGCTCGCCCTCGGCCGGCTTCAGGTGGGCCAGCAGGCCCGGGCTGGCGTTGACTTCGATGATGGCGCCGCCGGTCTCCTCCAGCGGACGGGTGATGTCCGAGGTCACCAGGTCGATGCCGGCGATGTCCAGGCCGACCACGCGCGCCGCCAGCGCGGCCATCGCCGCCACCTGCGGGTGCACCTTGTCGGTGACGTCGATCGCCACGTTGCCGTTCGGCTGGATCAGCACTTTCTGGCCGTCGGCCGGCACGCTTTGGTGGGTCATGCCCTGGCGCTTCAGTTCCAGCACGATCTCGCCCGATTCATGCGGCTTGACCAGGCCCAGGGGGAATTCTTCGGTTTCGCCGCGGCGCGGATCGGTGTTGATCTGGCTGTTGCACAGTTCCAGCACGGTGGCGTTGCCGTCGCCGGTCACCCACAGCGACTCGCCGGCGGCGGCGGCCACCACGCGGCGGCCCACCACCAGCAGGCGGTGCTCGTCGCCGACGATGAAGCGCTCGACGATCACGCTGCTGCTGTCGCCTTCGATCGCGGCCAGCGCGTAGGCGGCGGCGACGTCGGCCTCGTTGCTCAGGTTGAGCGAGACGCCGCGGCCGTGGTTGCCGTCATACGGCTTGACCACCACCGGCAGGCCGATGTCCTGCGCCGCTTCCCACGCCTGGGCGGCGCTGGTGACCAGCTCCCCTTCCGGCACCGGCACGCCGCACGACGACACCAGCGTCTTGGTCAGGTCCTTGTCCGAGGCGATGCCTTCGGCGATGGCCGAGGTATGCTCGGTTTCGGCGGTCCAGATGCGGCGCTGCGCGGCGCCGTGGCCCAGCTGCACCAGGTTGCCGTCGGTCAGGCGGATGTGCGGGATCTTGCGCACGCCGGCGGCATCGACGATGTTGCCGGTGCTCGGGCCCAGGCACAGGCTCTCGACCAGGTCGGTCAGGCGGGCCACGGTGGCGTCGAGGTCGTACGGACGGTCTTCGATCATCGCCATCAGCAGGTCGCGGCCGGCGGCCAGCGCGGCGCGGCCGACTTCTTCCTGGCGGGTGCGGAAGGCCATCTTGTACAGGCCGCTGTCCGGGCTGATTTCGCGGGTCTTGCCGAAGCCGGTTTTCATGCCGGCCAGGTTTTGCAGCTCCAGCACCACGTGTTCGAGGATGTGGCCGGCATAGGTGCCGTCGCGCAGACGTTCCAGGAAGCCGCCGTGTTCGCCCACGCCGCAGCGGTGGACGATCAGGCCCGGCAGGATCGCCGTCAGGCGCTCATACAAACCGGGCAACTTATTCGAGGGGAAGTTCTCCAGCTCACCGATATCCAGCCACGCCTCGATCACCGGGCGATAGGTCCAGATGTTAGGGCCGCGCAGATAAGTCACGCGGAGAACTTCAATATCTTTCTTCTTGGTCATGTATTGATTCTTATAACTTTGTTATCGGCTGATCCAGCCCGCGCCGTATTGTAAACCCTGTACCCTTGCCCTGCTGCTGTGAGGTATACTTGCGGCAAGATTGCCGTCGCCGCAAACATCCGGTTTTATTGTGTTCTATCAAATGTTTAATCACTGACAGAATACCGTAAATAAGCCGTTACATCAGCCCTTTTCCCCCCGGAGTACGCCACACAATGACAACCCAACAACTTTCCATTGTCTCCAGCCAGAGCGAGCTGCCTGAACGCTGGCGTTCGGAGATACAGGCACAACTTTCCCAAGGGGAAAACGTTGTAAGTGCCCTGGAGGTTGACTTGGATCAGCAACTTCGTTTTTCCAAGGGGATGGTGCTGATTACGCCCCGCCGCGTGCTGGCCCGCGCGCCGGGCGCGGCCGACTGGGCATCGTGGCCGTTCGCGCCGGACCTGACGCTGAAACACCACGACCACGCCGGCGTCGGCCATCTGGAACTGGTCAACACGCAGGGGCGCCTGGCCGCCTGGCGTTTCACGCTGGGCCAGAACCTGGCGGCGATCCGCCTGGTCGAGCAGTTTGACGCCCATCTGGACAGTCACGCCACCGGCGAGCCGGTGGTGGTCGACGACAAGAACATCTGCCCGAGCTGCAAGGCGCCGATGGACCCGGACGAGGAGGAATGCCCGGTCTGCACCAAGGTGGTCTACACGCCGCCGTCGACGTGGACGCTGTTTCGCCTGTGGCGCTTCGCCCGGCCGTACAAATGGCAGCTGGTGCTGGGTTTCACCTTCATGCTGCTGTCCACCGGCGCGCACCTGATTCCGCCCTACCTCACCAGCCCGCTGATGGACAACGTGCTGATTCCTTACCAGAACGGCAAGCCGGTCGATCCGTCGCTGGTGGCCATGTACATGGCCGGCCTGGTGGGCGCGTCGGTGCTGGCGTGGATTTTCGGCTGGGGCAAGACCTACGTGCTGGCGCTGGCCTCGGAACGCATCGGCGCCGACCTGCGCACCACCACCTACGAGCATTTGCTGAAACTGTCGCTGGAATACTTCAGCGGCAAGCGCACCGGCGACCTGATGTCGCGCATCGGCTCCGAGAGTGACCGCATCTGCGTGTTCCTGTCGCTGCACCTGCTGGACTTTTTGTCCGACTGCCTGATGATCGTCATGACCGCCGTCATCCTGTTCAACCAGGACCCGTGGCTGGCCACCTGTACGCTGGCGCCGCTGCCGTTCATCGCCTGGATGATCCACCTGGTGCGCGACCGCCTGCGCACCGGCTTCGAGAAAATCGACCGTGTGTGGGGCGAAGTGACCAACGTGCTGGCCGATACCATTCCCGGCATCCGCGTGGTGAAGGCCTTTGCGCAGGAGGCGCGCGAGGCCAACCGCTTCCGCACCGCCAACAAGCATAACCTGGCCGTCAACGACCGCCTGAATCGCGTGTGGTCGCTGTTCTCGCCGACCGTGTCCTTCCTGACCGAACTCGGTCTGCTGGTGATCTGGGTGTTCGGCATCTACCAGGTCTCCAAGGGCAATATCACGGTCGGTGTGCTGACCTCCTTCGTGGCCTACGCCAGCCGCTTCTACGGCCGCCTGGATTCGATGAGCCGCATCGTGTCGGTGACGCAGAAATCGGCGTCGGCCGCCAAGCGTATCTTCGACATTCTGGACCACGTGTCGTCGGTGCCGGATCCGGCGAATCCGGTCAAGCTGGGCAAGGTAGAAGGCAACATCACCCTGCGCGAGGTGGGCTTCCGCTACGGGAACCGCGCGGTCAACCGCGGCATCAACCTGGACATCAAGGCCGGGCAGATGGTGGGCCTGGTCGGCCACTCCGGCTCCGGCAAGTCGACGCTGGTCAACCTGATCTGCCGCTTCTACGACGTGGCCGAAGGCGCCATCATGCTGGACGGCGTGGACATCCGCTCGTTCGCGGTGTCGGACTACCGCCGCAATATCGGCCTGGTGCTGCAGGAGCCGTTCCTGTTCTTCGGCACCATTGCCGAGAATCTGGCTTACGGCAAGCCGGATGCGACGCGCGAAGAAATCATCGCCGCCGCGCGCGCCGCGCATGCCCACGAATTCATTCTGCGCCTGCCGCAGGGCTACGACTCGATGGTGGGTGAGCGCGGCCAGGGCCTGTCCGGCGGCGAGCGTCAGCGCATCTCGATCGCGCGCGCGCTGCTGATCGATCCGAAGATCCTGATCCTCGACGAAGCCACCGCCTCGGTCGACTCGGAAACCGAAAAGGAAATCCAGAAAGCGCTGGACAACCTGGTGCAAGGCCGCACCACCATCGCCATCGCCCACCGCCTGTCGACGCTGCAGAAGGCCGACCGCCTGGTGGTGCTGGACCGCGGCGTGGTGGTGGAAGACGGCCCGCACGACGAACTGATGGCGCGCGAAGGCGCCTACTACCGCCTGTACCAGGCGCAGGCCCGCAACGTGGACACGGACCTGGACGACAGCGCCAGCAAGGAATAAGCAACTATGACGACGACATTTGAACTGATCCGCAATCCCTTCGGCCGTCTGGTGCTGACCACCACCGAGGGCGTGGTGCACGAAGGCGTGTCGCCGGTGCGGGCGTTCCCGGTGCAGGCGCCGGAGGACGGCATCTCGCTGCTCAACACCGACGGCAAGGAAGTCGCGTGGATCGACCGCATCAGCGACCTGCCGGCGCCGATCGGCGCGCTGGTGCAGGAAGAACTGAGCGGCCGCGAATTCATGCCCGAAATCTCGCGCATCAACAGCGTGACCAGCTTCGCCACGCCATGCACCTGGTCGGTCGTCACCGACCGCGGCGACACCGAATTCGTGCTGCGCGGCGAGGAGGATATCCGCCGCCTGACCATCGACACGCTGCTGATCTCCGACATCCACGGCATCCACTACCTGATCCGCGACCTGCGCGAGCTGGACAAGCACAGCAAAAAAATCCTCGACCGCTTCCTGTAAGCGCGCCCTCCCCGCGCCATCGGCCACCACGCCGATGGCGCCGCCTTTCCCGCTGATTCACCGCAAAGCAGCCACCGAAGAAGGGAGCTGATCATGGATGAAGACAAGGAAGAGCTCTACTTTAATTTCCGCTACGCGCAGCGCTTGTGCCAACGCACAGCCCGCTTTTACCGCCGCATTCAGACCTTGCTCACTTTTATGAGCTTGCTCGCGGGCAGTAGTGCAGTGGCGCCCCTTGCGGCACAACTACCGGCGCAATCCGCCTGGCTGCTGGCAGCCTTTGCAGTGCTGGGCTGCGTGAACCTGGCGATACGGCCAGCGGAGCGCATCGCGGCCAATGAAGCAGACGTGCGGAAGTACGGCGCACTACTGGCAAAGCTCAACCAGGTCGACGCAACGGCGCTCCAACAATTGCTTGATGAAGCGCGGCTTTCCGACGCCACCGAAGTCGAGCACCTGCGACCAGTCGCCTAGAACGACGTCGTGCTGGAAATAGATGAACCTGAGGCCGTCATTCCGCTGACCCCGATGCAGAAACTGATCGGGGCCCTGGCGTGACTACTTGAAGGCCTTCACGACTGCATCAAACTTCACCTTCAGTGATTCGTCGTGCGGCGTGATGCGCGGCACTTCCCGCCGCACCTTCAGCAGCTCGTACACCGCCATCTGCGCCGCGCGCACCGAGTATTCGACGGTGAACACCACATCATCCGGCACCTCCACGAACTGGCTGACAAACGCCAGGTTGCGCGAGCCTTCCGGCACCGGCAGCGGACGGTCGCTGTAGTGGCGCGGCATGAACATGCTGGTAATGTACGGCATGCGGCACGGGATGCAGTTCGCCGTCGACATCACCGCATCGTAGTCAAAGTTCAGATGCCCGCATAACTCGCGCAGGATTTCCTCGCCGGTGCACTCGGCCATCGGCTTGGCGACGAAATTGCCGATACGATCCGGGTGCAGCCCATACCCCCAGAACACCTGCACACCCTCCGGCTGCCCCGCAAAATGCGGCTGATGCGCCAGCACCACCGACATGAACCAGTTGGAATCCTTGAACGTGACCAGGCCGCCGGTTCCGGCAACATTGCCGGTGAATTTCTCCATGCGGTCAAAGAACGCAGTATCCTTCAGCGTGACCGTAAACGATTCCCACCACGATTCCGGAATGCTGCTGTTGAACGCCGCAGGATTGCCAAACTGCGGCCGCCCCTGCGCCAGCTTCTCCCACAACGCCCAGCCCTGGCTGTCACGCTTGTCCAGCTTGGGCGGCGCGCTATGCATGCTGCCGTAGCTGGACGCATCGGTCATCGAACCATTCTGGAAGAACACCAGATCCTCCGCCAGCACATCAAGCCGGCCGGCCGCGCCATCGCGCGTGTAGTGGATGGCGGTGACGGTCGACGCATCGTCGCTCAACGACAAATCGTTCACCCGCGTGCCAAGCAGCACCTGCACGCCCTGCTCTTGCAGCCAGCGCTGCAACGGGCGCACCAGCGAATCGTACTGGTTATAGACCGTGCGCTTGACGCCAGCCAGCGTTTCGATGCGCGAGAACTCCTTCATGAAGCGATGCAGATAGCGCTTGAACTCCACCGCGCTATGCCACGGCTGGAACGCGAACGTGGTGGCCCACATGTACCAGAATTTGGTTTCGAAGAATTCCGGCGACAGCCAGTCGGTAATGGCGCTGTCGCCCATCTCCCTCTCGTCCGCCTCCTCCAGCTTGACCAGCTCCAGCCGGTCCTGCATGGAAAAGCCCATCGACGTCACGTCCACCTTGAAGCGGTTGCGGTCCACCAGCCGCGCGCGCGAATGCGACTTGTGCAGCGCATTGAAGGCGATGGTGTCGTCGTACACCGTGCGGCCGGGATGCTCCAGCGACGGGATGCTCTTGAACAGATCCCAGGTGCACTCGTAATTATCGGTGGTGAGCATGCGGCCGCCGCGCAGCGTATAGCCGCTGTCCGGGTCGCCGCCGCCATCGAGACTGCCGCCGGCCACCGGCAGCGCCTCGAAGATGGTGATGTCGCCGCCGGCCACGCCGGCGTCACGAATCATGAATGCCGCAGCGGCCAGAGAACCAATGCCGCCGCCAATCAGATAAGCCTTCGTCATAACGCAAACTCCCGCAGTTGAGATGGGCCGATTCTAGGCAATCGGTCCAACCGGGGTCAGTGCGCACGATTAAGGAATGCCGGGATTAGAAGCGCTTTCCTAAATCCCGGCCGGTACGAACAAAAAAAGCTTATTTTTCGTTGTACATATTGGCGTACTTCAGGCCGAAGTACAGGATGAACAGGTAGCACGCCGCCGGCACGAAGAACGACAGCTGCAGGCTCAGATGGTCGGCCAGCAGGCCTTGCGCGAACGGCACCAGCGCGCCCCCCACAATCGCCATGCACAGCAGGCCCGAACCCTGGCCGGTCAGTGGACCGAGCTTGTTCAGCGCCATCGAGAAGATGGTCGGGAACATGATGGAGTTGAACAGGCCCACCGCCACGATCGCATACTTGGCCACATCGCCATGGCTGAAGATGGCCGTCAGCACCAGCGCGATCACCACCGCCGCGTTGAACGCCAGCGCCTTGCCCGGGCTGACCTTCTGCATGACCACGAAGCCGACGAAACGGCCGATCATCGCGCCCATCCAGTAGTAGCCGACGTAATGCGCCGCATCCGCCGCCGACAGGCCGGCCACGTGCGGCTCGCCCAGGAAGTTGATCAGGAAGCTGCCGATGCTGACTTCACCACCCACGTACAGGAAGATGGCCACCACGCCCAGCGCCAGGTGACGGTGCTTGAGCGCGTCGGCAAACGTGCCCTGCGCGCCGCCCTGCTCCGCATCGACGATCTTCGGCAGGCGCGCCAGCGCAAACAGGATGGCCAGCACCAGCAGCGCCGCCGCCAGCGCCAGATACGGACCTTGCACGGCCGTGGCCTGCGCGGCGTTGTAGGCCTTCAGCTGGTCGGCGCTCAGTTGCGCCAGATCCACCGAACTCAGAACGCCGCCGCCCAGGATCAGCATCCCGCCCAGGAACGGCGCCACGGTGGTGCCCAGCGAGTTGAAGGCCTGGGTCAGCGTCAGGCGGCTGGAGGCGGTGCGCGCATCGCCCAGCACCGCCACGTAGGGATTGGCCGCCACCTGCAGGATGGTGATGCCGCCCGCCAGCACGAAGAAGGCGATCAGGAACAGCGTGTAACCGCTGGTCGCCGCCGGATAGAACAGCGCGCAGCCGGCGGCCGCAATCGTCAGGCCGGCCACGGCGCCGTTCTGGTAGCCGATCTTCTTGATCAGCATCCCCGCCGGCAGCGAGACGATGAAGTAGGCGCCGAAGAAGCAGAACTGCACCAGCATCGCCTGCACGTAGGTCAGCGTGTAGACCGCCTTCAGGTGCGGAATCAGCACGTCGTTCAGGGACGTCAGCAGCCCCCACATGAAGAACAGGATGGTGACGATCACCAGGGGCGCGGTGTAACCGCCCGTCTGCGACGGCTGCCCGGATGCCACCGGGGCAGCTTGCGAATAATGTTCCATACTTTTAGTTTCTCCTCGTTTTATTTGAATTCGCCGCACGCCAGCGCATCCTTGTCCTTGGCGGCGCCGCCAACGATCTGGATGTTGGCGAAGGTCGCGGCAAACGGCGCGTCGGCGGCCACGCTGAACGGCGTGCTTAACGCCGCCAGCGGCAGGCCCTTGGCGCTGAAGCAGGCCAGCGGGATTTTAACCGTCTGCTTGCCCTTGCCCGCCAAACGCTGGAATACAGCGCTGGCGTCCAGCTCCACCGTTTCGACACCGATGTGCACTTTTCCTTGCGGCGCAGCCGACACGATAGCATCAAATTGCAGCGCGCCGTCCGCGCTGGCGTACGAAGGCAGCTTGATGGCCTTGCGCGCCTGTGCTTCCAGCCTGGCCGGACCGCTCCAGGTCAGGCGCTTGGCGTCCTGCTGCGTGTTGATCTGCGCCGTCTCCACCTTCACCGTCGGCAGGTTGAACACCGCGTTCAGGTCCGCGCCCAGGGCCACGCGCTGCCCGCCGCTGCTCACAAACAGGGCGTAGGTCGAACGGTCGGTCGGATTGTACACCGGTACCGCCAGCGACTTGCCGCAACCGCCTTCCGGATAGCTGGTGTCCAGCTGCGGCACGGTGGTCTTGCTGGCGTACGTCAGGCCATAGCCAAACTTGAACAGCGGGTCGTAATTGGCGTCGCCCACGTTCAGCGGCGACTGGCAGGCCGACTTCGGCCAGGAGAACGACAGCTTGCCGCGGAAGTCCGCATTGACCTTGCCATTCGCCTTGCGGAACAACACGTCCGACACACCCTTGCCCTCGGTGCCCGGCAGCCACGCGGCCACCACGCTGTCCGACAGGTTGATGATGTCGTTGGTGTACAGCGGACGGCCGGTCACCAGCACCGTCACCACCGGCTTGCCCTTGCCGGATACCGCCTGCAGCACCGCCAGGTCTTCCGGATAGCGGCCGGACAGGCGCAGCGTGCCCGCCGGGCCGATGTCACCGTCGCCTTCCGCGTACGGCGTTTCGCCGATCACCGCCACCACCGCGTAGAACTGGCTGATATCGACGCCGCTGGCGTTTTCGCTGAAGGTGACATGGGCCGCGCCGACAGCATCCTTGATGCCGGCCAGGATGGTGTCGCTGACCGGATAATCGCTGTTCTTGTTGTCGGTGCCCTGCCAGGTCAGCGACCAGCCGCCCGACTGGTTGGCCATGTTGTCGGCGCTCTTGCCGACCACCAGGATCTTCTTGCCACGCGCCAGCGGCAGCACGCCGCCGTTATTCTTCAGCAGCACCAGCGACTCGCGCACCGCCTGGCGCGCCAGCGCGCGGTCCTGCAACGCTTCCTGCTTGCCGGCGTAGATGTTCTGCGATGGCTTCTTGCCGTCGAACAGACCGGCGCGCATCTTCACGCGCAGGATGCGGGTCACGGCGTCGTCGATGCGCGACATCGGAATCTCGCCCTTCTCCACCTGGGCGATGGTGTTGGCGATGAAGGTCTTCCACTTCTCCGGCACCATCACCATATCCACGCCGGCGTTGATCGAGGCGGCGCAGCTGTCGTCGGTGCAGCCGGGGACTTCGGCGATCGCGTTCCAGTCGCTGACCACCAGGCCGTCGAAGCCCATCTTTTCCTTCAGCGCCACGGTCAGCAGCTCGCGGCTGCCGTGCATCTTGCCATGATCGGTCGCGCCCTTGACGTCGTTCCAGCTATTGAAGGACGCCATCACCGTCTGCACGCCGGCCGCCAGCGCCGGGTAGTAGCCGGCGGCGTGGATGTTGATCATCTCCGACATCGTGGACTGGTTGACGCCACGGTCCTTGCCCTCCGCCGTGCCGCCATCGCCGACGAAGTGCTTGGCCGTCGCCACCACGGTGTTATCGGATTTCAGATCGCCCTGCAGGCCCTTGACGTAGCCGGCCGCGTAGTCGCGCACGATGGACGGATCTTCCGAGAAGCTCTCGTAAGTGCGTCCCCAGCGATCGTCGCGCACCACGGCCAGCGTCGGCGCGAACACCCAGTCGATGCCGGTGGCGCGCACCGCCCTGGCGACCGATCTGGCCATCGACTCCACCAGCCTGGGATCGCGCGCGGCGCCAAGGCCGATGTTATGCGGGAACAGCGTGGCGCCGTACATATTCGAGTTGCCGTGCATGGCGTCGATGCCCCAGATGACCGGGATCTGCGTCTTCATGTCGGTGCTCATCGAAGCGTCATAGTAGGCGTCCGCCAGCTTGACCCAGTCGGCCGCGCTGGCGTACTTGTTCCCCTGCGGCCAGCTACCGCCGCCGTTCAGCACCGAGCCGATATAGTAGGTGCGGATGTCTTCCGGGCTGCTGAATTTGATCTCGGGCTGCGTCATCTGGCCGATCTTCTGCGCCAGCGTCATGCCGGCGACGATCTCCTTGATGCGCGCTTCCATGCGGGCATCCTGCCTGACGGCGCTGGTGACATGCGGCCAGTCGGCCAGCGGCTTGGCGGCCGGCGCTGCGATGGCATTGGCGCCCAGCGCCAGAACAGCCGCCACGACGGCGCAGCGCAGGATGTGATTATGCGAATTCATTACGTGTGTCTCCGTTGTTGGTGTTTAGTCTAGTCCGCGCACGAAGGCGCTGTACCACTGGCCGCTTTGCTTGACGATGCGGCGCTGGGTGTCGTAGTCGATGTAGGTCAGGCCGAAGCGGCGCAGATAGCCTTCCGCCCATTCAAAGTTATCCAGCAGGCTCCAGGCAAAGTAGCCCTTGATCTTGCCGCCGGCCGCAATCGCGTCGCGCATCGCCGACAGGTGGCGGATCAGGTAATCGCGGCGCGCGGTGTCGGTCACCGTGCCGTCGGCGTTCAGGTGGTCGTCGTAGGACGAGCCGTTTTCGGTCACGTACAGGTCGCCGGTCGGATAGTCGCGCGCCACGCGCTCCAGCAGCGATACCAGCCCTTCGGGCGACACTTCCCAGCCAAAGTCGGTGCGCTGACGGTCCTGCGGATGGACGATGCGGGTGCGCAGCGGGTACGCGTCAGGCGCGTCCACCACTTCTTCCGGGAAGTAGTAGTTCACGCCAAGGAAATCGCACGGCACGGCGATGGCGTCCATATCCCCCGGCTCCACCGCCGGCGCGTCCTTGCCCACCAGCGCCAGCGCCTCGGCCGGATAGCCGCGCCCATACAGCACGTCGAGGAACCAGCGGTTGCGCAGCGCGTCGTGGCGCGATACGGCGGCGATATCGGCGGCGCTGTCACTGCCGGCCTTGATCGGATGCAGGCTCAAGGCGATGCCCACTTGCGCGCCCGGGACGTTGGCGCGGATCAGCGGCACCGCGCGGCCGTGCGACACCAGCACGTTGTGGCACACCTGCAGCGCCAGCGGCAGGCTCTTGTTGCCCGGCGCGTGCATGCCGTCCCAGTTGCCGTGCATGGCCGTGCACCATGGCTCGTTGTGCGTGATCCAGTGCTTGACGCGGTCGCCGAGATGCTTGGTGACCACGTCGACGTAACGCAGATAGGCGTCGATGGTGGCGCGCTCATTCCACCCGCCGCTATCCTGCAGGTACTGCGGCAAGTCCCAGTGATACAGCGTGCACCACGGCTGCAGGCCGCGCGCCAGCATGCCGTCCACCAGCGTCGAATAGAACGCAAGGCCTTTGCCATTCGGCTCCGCGTCCACGCCGTTGAAGATGCGCGGCCAGGCGATCGAAAAGCGGTAGGCGTTGAGGCCCATGGACCGGGCCAGGTCGAGATCCTCCTCCCAGCGGTGATAGTGGTCGCAGGCCACGGCGCCGGTGGAGCCGTCGCGGATCTTGCCCGGCGTTGCGCTGAAGGTGTCCCAGATCGACGGCACGCGGCCGTCTTCGGCGGCGGCGCCCTCGATCTGATACGCCGAGGTGGAGACGCCCCACAGGAAGTCGCTGGCGAAGTCGGTACGCTTAATCATGGTCATATTATTTTTTGGCGAAAGGAGTCGGCGGAACGGGAGCGTTCATCCACTTGATGGCGGTTTGCTGCGTTTCATACGGCACGCTGCCGAAGAGACGGAAGAGGTTTTCAATCTCGGCCAGCGAGGCCCTGTTGAAATCGAGTTGCGGAATGCGGGCGCCAGGCGCGTTGGCCACCAGGCCCCAGGTGCCGATGCCCTGCCCGCCCTTGTTGGACACGCGCTTGTAGGCCCACGCGGTGCTCGGCCAGCCGTTGGCGACATAGGTGTCGTAGGTCACGCGCATGACCTGGCCGCCGTTCTCGGCGCCCATGAAGGCCCACGGCTGGAATTCGCCGACGAAGAAGGCGGTGTTGAGCCCCTCCAGCTTGGCCTTCCATTTGCAAACGTTGTCACCTTCGCCCTCGCATTGCAGCCAGGCCTTGTGCACGGCCAGTCCCGGCTTGCCCCAGCCGAAGTGGCCGGGATACGGATGCATCTCGAAGGCGACGTTGCTCATGCCGTGGTCGGACGGCTTGCCGTAGGCGTCGATGCCCTTGCTGTGCCCGGGCAGGATGATGACGTGATTCTGATCGACCTCGCGGATGCCCTTGTACAGGGTGTTCATCACCACTGCCAGATTTTCCGGCGTGGTGCCCCAAGGTTCGTTGAGGATGCTGTAGCCGGCCACCGCGCCGCGGTCCTTGTAGCGCGCGGCGATCTGCTGCCACAGCCAGATGGTGCGCTCCTGGTATTCCGGCGTGTCCCAGTACTGGTTGCGGCCGGCGCAGCCGCTGTGGTGCTCCCAACCCTGGCTGCCGACCGCGCCGTGCAGGTCGAGGATCACGTAGATGCCGCGCTTCTCGGCCTGGTCGATGGCGTTGTCGAGGTACTTCCAGGCGTCGGCGCGCAGGTGGCGCGGGTTCTTCTCGTCCTCCACCACGCTGTAGATGAAGGGCAGGCGCACCAGGTTCAGATTCAGCCTCGGCAGCATGTCCCAGTCGCGTTCCTTGATCCAGTGATCGCGGAACAGCGTGTACAGGCGCTGGCGCTCTTCGTAGCCGAAGCGCTGGTCCAGCACCGCCTCCAGCGTGCACTGGTCGTTGACCGCCTTGGTTTCCTGCCCCATCATCCAGAATTCCTGGATCAGGTAATTGCCCAGATTGACGCCGCGCAGCGCCGGCTGCCGGCCGTCCGCCGTCAGCCATGTCGTGCCTTCCGTGTGCAGCATCGGCAACGGTGCCGTCTGCGCCCGGACACCGCCGGCCAGCAGCAGCGCCGCCAGGCCAGCCCCTCCAAGTAACCGTTTTACCAGCATTTTGTCCCCTTTCGTTCCATTCAATATGGAATCGTTTCCAATATACTGTAAAAAAAGAGCATGCGGCCAGCGCGTGCTCTTTTTATTTACTTCTTTTTACCTCCGGCCGACGCCGGCGGCGCCAGCGACGCCCGTGCGGCCACGTGCAGCTTGTACTCCTTGGCCACCGGCCGCTTCAGGCCATAGCACTGGTTCAGCAGGTAATTCAGGCCGTTCATCGTCATCTCGCTCCACGGAATATGCACGCTGGTCAGCTGCGGCGCGGTGAATTCCGCGCTGTGCGTATTGTCGTAGCTGAGCACCGACACCTGCTCCGGCACGCGCACGCCCTTCTGCTGGAACAGCGACAAGGCGCCCACTGCCATTTCATCATTGGCGCAGAACACGGCGGTAAATTCCGTGCCCGACGCCAGCAGCTCGCCGGCGCGCGCGAAGCCGCCCTCCGGCGTGAACTCGCCGTCCGCCATCCACACCGCGCCGGTGTCGACGCCGGCCGCCTCCAGCTCCGCCATGAAACCGGCGATACGCTGCTGGTTGTCGGCCGCCGCCGCGCGGCCCGCGATCACGGCGATCTGGCGGTGGCCCAGTTCCAGCAAGGTGCGCGCCGCCAGCCGTCCGCCGGCCTCGTGGTCCACCGTGAAGCACTGCTGCGCCATGCCCGCCAGGTCCTGGTTGATGACCACCACGCGCGACTGGAACGGCCCCAGCGCCGCAAAGTCCTCTTCCACCATCGCGGTGCTCATGACGATCAGGCCATCGCTGCCGCGCTCAATCAAAAAGTTCAGGCCATCGATGGCCTGGTTGCGGGCGTCGCCATCGCCGACGCCGAACGCCACCACCATGTTCAGCCCCGCCTCGCGCAAGGCGGTGTAGATCGCCTGCAGGATGGGCGTGTAGAACGTGCCCGCCAGGTAGGGAATGTACACGCCGATCATCTGCGTGGTGCCGGACAGCAGCGAGCGCGCCGCGTGCGACGGCCGGAATTCCAGCTGCTCGATCGCCTTGCGCACCTTCTCCTGCGTGGATTGCGAGACCGATCCCTTGCCGCTGATGACGCGCGACGCGGTGCCCAAGCCCACACCCGCAAGCCGGGCGACGTCTTTGATGGTTGCCACGTGTTTCCCTTATTTCTTTAGCCGGCGGCAAGGATACCCCACGCCCTCCCACATGACAAGCAGGCCACATCCCTGATCAATCCTGCAACGCCGACAGGATGCCCTTCTGCGCCTTCTCCACCGGCATGCGGGTATTCCAGTAGGTGGTGAGCACATCCTGCAACGCGCCGTTCTGGTCGGGCGTCAGATACACCTCGATCATGCCGGTGGCGCGCGTCTTGTCCTTCAGGATGGCCATGCCGGCCTGCGCGCACACGTCCATGGTCGAGGTGTCGACATTGCTCAGGATCGGCACCGAGCCCTTGATCTTGTTGAACTCCAGTTGCGCGCCAGGCTGCAGCACGGTGGTGGCCAGCAGCTTCTGCGCGCGCACCGCTTCGGCGTTGCTGGTCTTGGGGAAGACGAAGGCGTCGCCCTGGATCAGGTAGGGCACATTCGGCCCCAGGCCGGGAATGCAGCCGAAGTCCTTGCCGGCGGTCTGGCGCGCGGCGGCGAATTCGCCCTTGGCCCAGTCGCCCATGATCTGCACACCGGCCTTGCCGCTGATCAGCATGGCGGTGGCGTCATTCCAGTTGCGGTTGGGCGAGCCGGCGTCCACATAGCCTTGCAGGCGCTTGAAGGCCAGCAGCACTTTCCTGAATGCGTCCGAGTTGATGGCCTTGGGCGAGCGGTCGCGCAGCACCTGCAGGTACAGCTCCTTGCCACCGACGTTGGCCAGCATGGCCTGGAACAGGATGTTCTCCTGCCACGCCTGGCCGCCGTGCGCCAGGCCGATCAGGCCGGCCGCCTTCAGCTTGTCCAGCGCGGCGAACAGTTGGTCCGGCGTGGCCGGCTCCCCGGCGATGCCGGCCTTCCTGAAGGCCGCCTTGGAATACCAGATCCAGGTCGACATGTGGATGTCCACTGGCACGGCGTAGAAATGGCCCTTGACCTTGATCACGTCCAGCACCGGCTGCGGCATCAGCTGCTCCCAGCGGTCGCGGATGGCGATGTCGTCGACGTTGTTGAGCGCGCCCTGGTCGATCAGGTCACGGAACTGCTTGGTGGTGTTGAACTGCGCGGCGGTGGGTGGATTGCCGCCGACGATGCGGTTGATGGCCACCGCCTTGGCCTGGTCGGCGCCGGCGATCGCGGTGTCGCCCCAGACGCCGCCGGCGGCGCGGTAGGCGTCGGCAAACTTGCGCACGGCGGCCGACTCGCTGCTGGAAGTCCACCAGTGCAGCACTTCCGCCCGCGGCGGCGCGGCGGCGGCGGCGTGGCTGGCGACCCAGGCCAGCGCAGCCAGCAAGGCCCATGCGCTGCGCCTGGCGCTCCTACGTTGCTTGAACATCCAGTCTCCGTGCGTTTTTTTGTGATAACCAGATACTACCCTGCTTTGGCGGCAAAAAAACCGGCGCCGCCCAAGGCGCCGGCAACTTCGCGGGGCGAAGCGACGAGGTGAGCGCCAAACCGGATTGGAAACGTTCCCAATCCAACACTGAATATAGCACCCAATGATTTTGAGTGTCAACGGAAAGCGGCGGCGCGGCGGTTTGTGCGGCGTCAAACGCCGATATTTCCTGATGGATAGAATCGAGCCGTCACGACTGCCAGGAGAAGCGCATGCAACGCATCAGCCGGCCCCGCCAGCGGGGCGTGATCGCCATCCTGTGTTGCGTCATGGCGCTGGGCATGCTGGCAATGGTGGGCATGGCGCTGGACCTGGCCATGCTGTACAACCGCAAGGCCGAGCTGCAAGCGCTGGCCGACGCCACCGCGCTGGCTGCCGCGCGCGAACTGAACGGCACCGCCGACGGCGTCGCCAACGCCGTCAGCGCCGCCGCCGACACCGCCCTCACCTTCCGCTACCAGTACAACCGCAAGGCGGTCAGCTGGAGCAGCGACGCGCTGCGCTTTGCGGCCGCCGCCAACACGCCGGACGCCAACTGGAGCGACGATGCCGCCGCCCAGGCCGCGCCGGCCGGCATGCTGTACGCCAAGGTCGACACGCGCGCGCTGCGCGGCGATCCGGGGCTGGTGGCCACCATCTTCATCCGCCTGGCCGGCGACGGCCCGCGCAGCGCCACCGCCGCCGCGCGCGCGGTGGCCGGCCGCGTGTCGACGCTGGTGACGCCGCTGGCGATCTGCGCGCAATCGGCCAGCGCCGCCGCCGCGCGCGTCAACTACAGCGGCAGCAGCAGCTACACCGAGCTGGTGGAATTCGGCTTCCGGCGCGGCGTCAGCTACGACCTGATGCGCCTGAATCCGGGCGGCGCCACGCCCGAGCACTTCCTGATCGACCCGCTGGCGCCGCCCGGCGCCAGCGGCCTGCCGGCGCACTTCGCCACCGACGTGGTCGGCCCCTTCGTGTGCGCCGGCCAGCTGCCGATGCCGAGCGTGGCCGGCGGCGCGCTGACGCTGCAACGCGGCTTTCCGCTGGCCGCGCTGTACCACCACCTGAACGCCCGCTTCGACGACTACAGCGCCCAGGCCTGCACGGCCGAAGGCGCGCCGCCGGACAGCAACATCCTGGCCTACGACAAGGCCAGCATCAAGTGGATGGCGCCGGCCGCCAGCACCCAGTCCGCCGCCAGCTGGCAGAGCGACGGCAAGCTGTGGACGCGCGCCGATCCGCTGCCGGGCGACAGCAGCAACACGGCGCCGCTGTACGGCCCGCTGTGGGCCTACGCGCGCGCGGTGCCGTGGAGCGCCTACCAGGCACAGCCGGTGGAACCGGAAGGCGGCTATGGCGGCTTTACGCCCAGCGCCTGGCAGCGGCTGTACGCGCCGGGACCGCCGTCGGCCACCAGCTACCCGTCCGGCGATACCACCTACACGCCCTACAACCAGCGCGACAGCAGCACCTTTCTCGCCCCCGCCAGCGCCGACCACCAGCCGGGCGTGACCGGACGGCGCGTGCTGCACGTGGCCTTGCTGGACTGCCCGGCGGCGGCCGGCGCCATCACCAGCGCCACGGTGCGCGGCGTCGGCCGCTTCTTCATGACGGTCCCGGCCACCAGCACCAGTCTGAGCGCGGAATTCGCCGGCGCCGTGCCGCTGTCGGCGCTGGGCGGCAGCGTGGAGCTGCTGCCATGAGGCCGGCGCGCGGCCAGCGCGGCGCGGTGGCGCTGGAACTGGCGCTGACGCTGGCCTTCCTGTTTCCGGTGATGGCGCTGCTGCTGTTCTACGGCCGCCTGCTGTACAACTACGAGGTGGCGCAGAAGGCCGCGCACGACGCCACCCGTTATCTGGCCAGCGCCAGCCGCGTCAACCTCGGCAGCACGTCGGCGGTGGCCTACGAGCTGGCGGTGGCGCAGGCCATCGTCCAGGCCGAAGTCAGCGTGCTGAGTCCGAGCGCGCTGAGCGTGACGATCTTGTGCGACAACGTCCAGTGCTCCGGCCTGGACGTGCCAGACACCGTCAGCGTCGGGGTGCAGATTCGCGTGCGCAACACGCTCCCGGGCTACGCGCCCAAGCTGACCGACCGCGTGTTCATCGCCACGCAGAGCATGCACTATGTGGGCAACTGAGCGCCAGCGCGGCGCCACCGCCGCCGAATTTGCGCTGTGCGTCGTGGTGTTCTTTGGCGCGCTGTTCTTCATCATCGAGCTGGCGCGCGCCTTGTACCTGCTGAACACCTTGCAGGAAGCCACGCGCCGCGCCGCCGCCGCCGCCGCCGTCAGCGACTTCAGCGATCCGGCGGTGATG
This sequence comes from Duganella sp. 1224, assembly GCF_013408245.1. GTDB lineage: Bacteria > Pseudomonadota > Gammaproteobacteria > Burkholderiales > Burkholderiaceae_D > Rugamonas. Next base: position 147,634 of record NZ_JACBYS010000001.1, on the reverse strand, counting down.
CACCGCATCCGCCAGGCCGCCGTGCTGCGCGACACGCCGGGGACGTTGCTGCTGGGGGCGCCGGTGACCGACGCCCATCTGCGCATCGACTACCTGTCGCTGGCGCGGGCGCCGGGCGGCGCCATGACGCTGACCGAGATCCCGGCCGCCAGCCTGCCGGCCTGTCCGGCGCGCGCGCGCATCCATTGCGTGGCCAATCCCAACGGCGCCAGTTGCATCCGCTTCGTCCGCGTGCGGGTCTGCGCGCCGGGCGGCGCCGACTGCGGCGCGGTGGCCTACCAGCCGCTGTTCCCGCTGACGGCCCTCAGCTTTCCGCTGCCGCAGTCGACCACCATCGCCAAGGCGGAATCGCTGGGCTTCCAGCCGGGGAGCACGTTATGCCCATGAAATTTGACGCCGCCCAGAACTGGCGCACTGGCTGCCGTGACTGATGAAGACATTGGGCGTTTAGGCGGGCTTTTTGTCGCCCAGCATGTGGGCGATGGCATTGATCACCTCCTGCGCCTGGCTCTTGGGAATGATGACGATGCTGTCGTCATGTCCATCCATGCCTTGCTGCCGCAGCACGATTTCGCCGTTGTTGTTGGCATAAATGGCCAACGCGTCCACGCGCGGCAATACCAGCGATTCGCGCGCCGACGCGCTGTTCCAATCCCAGTCCGCCATACTCCACTCCTGATGTTGATAAAAGAAAACATCATAGCCGAAACCGGGACCTCGGCAACCAGCGGGCGCGGATTAGTGGTACTGCGGCGGCGACAGATGGGCTTTGAAAAACCGGAAGACATCGGCGCTGTCGGTCAGCGTGGTGCGGAACACGCTGCCGTTGCGGATCACCCACTCGGCGGCATAGACGCCGCCGGCATCGCCCAACGCCGCGCGGAAGGCGCAATTCTTCGCGTCGTAACAAAAACCGCCCACGCTGCCCGCCAGCTCGGGGTCGAGCAAGGGGTTGTACATGCCGCTGGTGTCCAGCTCGTAGCTGGCGCCGCCGGTCTTGACCACCAGCCTGGTGAGCGACGAGCGCGGCACGCCGGTGGCGCCATAGACGGCAAAACCGTCCACCCGGCAAACCTGGTCAGCCTGACCGCAGCCGCTGACGGCATGGCCGGCCGCGTCAAACCGCTCCTCGCGTGCCACCACCTCCACATTGCCCGGCAACTTCAACGCGTACTCATCCGCCCAAGCGCCGCCCCACACCCCAGCCAGCACCATCCCCAGCCACAGCTTCCTGACCATATGACGCTCCTTTGCATAAGCAAACACACAACGCTTATCTTATCTTATCGCCAACAGTCTGGATTACCTAACCGTAATTTGGTCCCGATTTTGCCGTGGTACTCTCAAGTTTCATCCTGAAGTGGATTTTTTTGGCCGCGCATCGACGCGGCCTTTTTTTCGGGATCAGCCCATTGCCGGACGGCCCTGGGCTGACGAAAGACGAAACTTCTGGCGCCGGTCCCCCATCAGATCCTGCAGTTCCCGCAGCTGCATGCCGGTCACCTCATGAATGCGTATCAACATCGCGCCGCTGACCGGCAGCCGCAGATGCCGTATTTTGCTGACCACCGGCGCAGCCACCTCCAGCTCGCGCGCCAAGGCCGCGTCATTCTTCAGCCCCAGCCGGGCCGAAATCATATCAAGCAGATAATTGGGATCGTAGTGCGTACGCATGACTACCTCACAAGGTCAATGAAAAACGTCGGGATAAGAATTTGACATTACTATCAGCCAGGGTCGAGTTCAAACGTGCGAGGCGTTATGACGAAACAAAGTAACATAATTGCCATCCGTCCAGGACAGGATGTTGCATTCATGCCAAAACGCAAAGATGGAAAGCACGCTAACAGCGAAGCAAGACAGGATGTAAGGTGTTGATTTTGCTGGCAGGGGCTCGCCGGCTCCGACCTCCGTTGCCCTCTGCGCGACGCGATGGACGCACGGTCGCACAAACTTCATTCTGAACAGGGACATTAAATATCAATTTTATAGTGCCGATTTTGCATGTATATTTGTCATATCGGAGACCACCTTTTTTCCACGAGGACAAATATGAAACGTTTATTTCCCAAGCTGTTACTCGCCGCCCTGCTGGCTGCGCAGCACCTGATCGCAAGCGCCGGTACCCCCTTGACGATCGACATTCCGTTCAATGTAACCTACGATCCCACCATGCCAGGGGGCAACGGTTTATTCGTAGACAAGAAGACCTTCGAGATTTTCGCGCCCGTCAATTACGCTTTGACGGGCAAAATGAACGCGACCCTGACCGCCTTGTATGATCTGGGTGACGGCGTCCAAGGCAAGGCCAACATGGACATCACCTTCGACGTTCTGCTGCCGCACTGCGCACAATGTGGCCCGAACGATGCCGACCTGGTGGGAACGAGTCGCAATGGCACGTTTACTGACAACGGTAGCGGCATGCAATATGTGGCGGATGGCTCCAGTGCGTCCGGATCGTATAACCGCCTGCTGGTCTATGAAATCGTCGTCGGGAGCCTGCCAGCCTTCTCCGGCCACATTTACTTCCAAACGCTCACGTTCACTGCCGAAACGATGGCAAGCCCGGTACCTGAACTGCCACCTGTCGCGCTGTACGGTTTCGGACTCGCCGCCATGGTCGTGGCGGCGCGCGCCAAATCCAGCAAAGGCCGCACGGGCCGTCCTGTTTAATCCAGGTGTCCACTGTCGGCCTGGCGCTCGACAGTGGAAAAGAAAAAGGCCAGCTGCGCGGCTGGCCTAAGTCCTTGACTGTGTTGGTCGGGGCGAGAGGATTCGAACCTCCGACCCCCTGCACCCCATGCAGGTACGCTACCGGGCTGCGCTACGCCCCGACGAACAGCCTATTATAGCAGCCGCTTTAAGTATTTGTCATGTTTGCTTTGCGCGGCTAATATCACGCCATGGATACCGCCGATCTTCACCATGCCGCCGCCCTCGTCCAGCAGGCTGATTTGCTGATCGCCGCCGCCGGCGCCGGCATGGGCGTCGATTCCGGCTTGCCGGATTTTCGCGGCAACGAGGGCTTCTGGAAGGCTTACCCGGCCCTCGGCCGCGCGCGCATGGAATTTACCAGCGTCGCCTCGCCCGCCACCTTCCACGAGGACCCGGCGCTGGCCTGGGGCTTTTATGGCCACCGCCTCAACCTGTACCGCGACACCGTGCCGCACGCCGGCTTCGGCCTGCTGAGGCAATGGGGCGAGCGCATGGCGCTGGGCGCCGCTGTCTTCACCAGCAATGTCGATGGTCAGTTCCAGAAGGCCGGCTTCGATCCGCAGCGCATACTGGAGTGCCACGGCTCGATCCACCACCTGCAGTGCCTGGCGCCCTGCGGCGGCCATCTGTGGCCGGCGGACGATTACACGCCGCAGGTGGACGCGGCCAGCTGCCAGTTGTTGAACGCGCCGCCCGCCTGCCCGCACTGCGGCGGCCTGGCGCGGCCGAACATCCTGATGTTTGGCGACGGCGGCTGGATCGACAGCCGCGCCAGCGCGCAGCAGGCGCGCCTGCATGCGCTGCTGCGCCAGGCCCGCCGTCCGCTGGTGGTGGAACTGGGCGCCGGCGTGGCCATACCGTCGGTGCGCCACTTCGGCCAACTGGTGATCCGCCACCACCACGGCCGCATGATCCGCATCAACCCGCGCGAGCCGCACGTGGCCAGCGCGCAGGACGTGGGACTGGCCGCCAACGCGCTGGCGGCGCTGGCCGCGATCGACGCCCTGCTATAAACGATTTATACCATTTTCACGGTAATCGGCGACAGGCCGGCAACCTTCCCTTCCAGGACGTTGCCGCGCACCACCGCGCCCACACCTTCCGGCGTGCCGCTGAAAATCAGGTCGCCCGGCGCCAGCGTGAACAGCGTCGACAGGTTGGCGATGGTTTCGCTGATCGACCAGATCAGGTGCGAGATCGCCGACGACTGCTTGGTCACGCCGTCCACCTCCAGCTGGATGGCGGCGTTGTTGATGTCGCCCGCGTCCTCGGCGCGGGTGATCAGGCCGATCGGCGCCGAGTAGTCGAACGCCTTGCCGATTTCCCACGGACGGCCGACGTCGCGCATCTTGAATTGCAGGTCGCGGCGCGTCATGTCGAAGCCGACCGCATAGCCGAAGATGTGCGCGGCCGCGTCTTCCACGGCGATGTTGGCGCCGCCCTTGCCGATGGCGACCACCAGTTCGCACTCGTAGTGCAGGTTGTTGGTCAGCGGCGGGTATGGCAGTTCCAGGATGCGGTTGGGCGCGGCAGGCACCACCGCTTGCGCGTCGCCCGGTTTGCAGAAGAAGAATGGCGGTTCGCGGTCCGGGTCGGAGCCCATCTCGCGCGCGTGGCCGGCGTAGTTGCGGCCGACGCAGTACACGCGGCGCACCGGGAACAGATCGGAGGTGCCGGCGACCGGCAGGCCGACGATGTCATGGGCGGGAATTACGTAGGAAGTCATGATGCGCCTGTAGCGGAATGGAGACATCACGCATGGTACAACAGCCCGCGCCCCGCTGCAGGGCACGAAACAATAAAAGACAAATCAGCTCAGCAGGATGGCCTTCAGGGCGAGCCGCCACCCGGCCACAAGGGAGTCGCGGTTCATGTCGGGGCGTTGTATGGCGCGGATCCGCAACCCCTGGAACAGCGACACCATGGTGTCGATGCGCCCCTCCAGCAGCGCTTCGTCCACCGCCAGCCCGCGCCGCTCGCGTTCGCGCTTGATGATGGGGCGGAAGCGTTCGCCCACCTTGCGGTCGGCGGCGCGCAGCGCCTCGGCGATCTTCGGATTGCGCGCGGCTTCGGCAAACATCTCCAGCGGCAGGTCCACCTGTTGCGGGTCGAGATGGCGGTCGATATGCTCCGGCGCGCCGTCGATCATCGACTGCAGCGGGTCGGCCTGGCTGTCCAGCTCACCGAGCTTGATCAGCACATCCTCGGCGTGCAGGTCGACAAACGCCATGATGATGGCGTCCTTGCTGTCGAAGTAGTTGTAGATATGGCCCGCGCTCATGCCGGCCTCCTTGGAGATTTCCGCCATGCTGGCGGCGTGAAAGCCGCTGCGGGCGAAGCACACGGCGGCCGCCCGCAATACCTGACTGCGGCGGTTCTGCGCGCGCTCCGGGTCTGTGCGTCGTTTGGCCGGGGTGTTCATTGCTGTCCTTGAGATGTGTTGGTGAGATTATAACGGCAGGCGCCGGAGCGGCGCCCGCCTGCGATCAGCCCTGCGGCTGCGATGGAGCTGGCAGCTCCGGCTGCCAGCCGCCGCCCAGTACCTTGTACAAGGTGACGGCGTTGCTGCTTTTTGCAAGGCGCGTGGTGATCAGGCTTTGCTGCGCCGCGTACAGCGCGCGCTGCGACACCAGCGCGTTCAGGTACGAATCCGCGCCCTGGCGGTAGCGCGCCTCGTTGATGGTGTAGCTCTTCTGCGAGGCGTCCACCAGCGCCTGCTGCGACGCCAGACGCTCATCCAGCGTGCCGCGCGTGGCCAGCGCGTCGGCCACCTCGCGGAACGCGGTCTGCACCGCCTTCTCGTACTGCGCCACCGAGATCTCGCGCGAGGCCTTGGCGATATCCAGGTTGGCGCGGTTGACGCCAGCGTCGAAGATCGGCAGGTTGATCTGCGGAGCAAAGCTCCAGGTCGACGAGCCGGCCTTGAACAGGCCGGACAAGGTGCGGCTGGCGCTGCCGCCGGATGCGGTCAGCGAGATGCTCGGGAAGAAGGCGGCGCGCGCCACGCCGATGTTGGCGTTGGCGGCGCGCAGCGCGCGCTCGGCTTCCTGCACGTCCGGCCGCGATTGCAGCAGGTCGGACGGCAGGCCGGCCGGAATCGCCGCCAGCTGCGTCACCTCTTCCAGTTCGCCGGTCGGCAGCAGGTCCTGCGGCACGCTGGCGCCCACCAGCAGCGTCAGCGCGTTCAGGTCCAGCGCCACTTGCGCCGTGTAGACGGCGGCGTCGTTGCGCGCGGTTTCCACGCTGGTCTGGGCGTCGTACATGTCGGTGCCGGACACCACGCCCGAGGCGAAGCGCTTGCGGCTCAGGTCATAGCTGGTCTGCTGGCTTTTCAGTGTTTCCTGCGCCAGCTTCAGGCGCTGCTGGTCGGCGATCAGCGTCAGGTAAGCGTTGGCCACCTCCGCCACCAGCGTGATCTGCTGGGTGCGGCGCGCCTCTTCGGTGCCGAGGTAGGTCTGCAGGCCAGCCTCGGACTGGTTGCGTACCTTGCCAAAGAAATCCAGCTCATACGAGGACATCACCAGGCCGCCGTTGTACTGGCGGTTGATGGCCGCCTCGCCGGTGCCGGTCAGGGTGCGCGGCGTGCGCGACGCGCTCTGGCTCACATTCGCCGACAGTTTGGGCAGCAGCGCCGCCGTGTCGATGTTGTACTCGGCCTTGGCCTTTTCGATGTTGAGCACCGAGACGCGCAGGTCGCGGTTGTTGGCCAGCGCCAGCTCGATCACCTGGCGCAGTTTGGCGTCGGCGAAGTATTCGCGCCACAGGATTTGCGACACCGGCTTGGCGTCGGCCGCGGCGGCCGGCACGCCCTGGTAGGCGCCGCCGGTCGGGAAGGCCGGCGCCACCGGCTGCGCCGGGCGTTCATACACCGGCGCCAGGCTGCAGCCGGCCAGCATGGCCAGCGCCGCCATCGTGATGACAGATTTTTTCATGTTAGTGCACCTCTACAGCGGTTGCCGGCGCGGCCGGCTTCTTCGGAGCGAAGTAGCCGCGCACCAGCACAAAGAACAACGGCACGAAGAAGATGCCGAGGAAGGTTGCCGTCAGCATCCCGCCCAGCACCCCGATGCCGATCGCGTTCTGGCTGCCGGAACCGGCGCCGCTGCTGGTGGCCAGCGGCAGCACGCCCAGGCCGAAGGCGATCGAGGTCATCAGGATCGGACGCAGGCGCAGCTTGACCGCGTGCAGCGTGGCCTTCTTCAGGTCCTCGCCGCCTTCCTGCAACTCCTTCGCAAACTCGACGATCAGAATCGCGTTCTTCGCCGCCAGGCCGATCACGGTCAGCAGGCCGACCTGGAAGTAAACGTCGTTGGACAGCTTGAACACATAAGTCGCCACCACCGCGCCGATCACGCCCAGCGGCACCACCAGCAGCACCGAGAACGGCACCGACCAGCTTTCATACAGCGCGGCCAGGCACAGGAACACGATCAGGATCGAGATCGCGTACAGTTGCGTGGTCTGCGAACCGGAATCGCGTTCTTCGGTCGACAGGCCGGTCCACTCGTAGCCGATGCCCGGCGGCAGTTGCGCGGCCAGTTTTTCGATTTCCTTCATCGCGGTGCCCGAGCTCTGGCCCGGCGCCGGCGCGCCGAGGATCTCGGTCGACGGCAGGCCGTTGTAGCGCTCCAGGCGCGGCGAGGCGTAAATCCACTCGCCGGTCGAGAAGGCCGAGAACGGCACCATCTGGCCGCCGTTGTTACGCACGAACCACTTGTTCAGGTCTTCCGGCACCATGCGCGCGTCGGCCGCGCCTTGCAGGTAGACCTTTTTCACGCGGCCGCGGTCGACGAAGTCGTTGACGTAGGCGCTGCCCCAGGCGGTGCTCAGCACCGAGTTCACATCGGCCACGGTCAGGCCCAGCGCAATGGCTTTCTGCTGGTCGACGGTGATCTTGTACTGCGGCGTGTCTTCCTGGCCGTTGGGACGCACGCCCACCAGCAGCTTGCTCTGCGAGGCCATGCCCAGCATCTGGTTGCGGGCCGCCATCAGCGCGTCGTGGCCGACGCCGCCGATGTCCTGCAACTGCAGGTCGAAGCCGCTGGCGTTACCCAGTTCCAGCACGGCCGGCGGCGCGAAGGCGAACACCATCGCGTCCTTGATCTGCGAGAAGGCGCCCATGGCGCGGCCGACGATGGAGCTGACGCGGTTGGCCACGCCCGGACGCTCGGCCCAGTCCTTCATCCGCACGAAGGCGATGCCGCTGTTCTGGCCATTGCCGCTAAAGCTGAAGCCGGCCACGGCGAACACCGAGGCCACGTTGTCCTTCTCGTTGGTGAGGAAGTGGTTCTCGACTTTCTCGATCACCTTCAGCGTGCGCTCCTGGGTGGCGCCGGTCGGCAACTGGATCTGCGAGAACAGCACGCCCTGGTCCTCTTCCGGCAGGAAGGAGGTCGGCAGGCGCAGGAACACGAAGCCCAGTACCAGCAGCAGCACGCCGTACAGCACCAGCGAACGGCCGCCGCGATTCAGGATCGAACCGACGATGCCCTGGTACTTGTTGGTGCCGCGCTCGAAGGTGCGGTTGAACCAGCCGAAGAAGCCCTTGTTGGTCAGGTGATGGCCCTTGTCCACCGGCTTCAGGATGGTGGCGCACAGCGCCGGCGTGAAGATCATCGCCACCAGCACCGACAGCACCATCGCCGACACGATCGTCACCGAGAACTGGCGGTAGATCACGCCGGTCGAGCCGCTGAAGAAGGCCATCGGCACGAACACCGCCGACAGCACCATGGCGATGCCGACCAGCGCGCCGCTGATCTGGCTCATCGACTTGCGCGTCGCTTCCAGCGGCGACAGGCCCTCTTCCGTCATCACCCGCTCAACGTTCTCCACCACCACGATCGCATCGTCCACCAGCAGGCCGATCGCCAGCACCACCGCGAACATGGTCAGCGTGTTGATCGAGTAGCCCAGCGCCGACAGGATGGCGAAGGTCCCCAGCAGCACCACCGGCACCGCCATGGTCGGAATCAGCGTGGCGCGGAAGTTCTGCAGGAACAGATACATCACCAGGAACACCAGCACAATCGCTTCCACCAGGGTTTTCACCACTTCCTCGATCGACAGCTTGACGAACGGCGTGGTGTCGAACGCCACCACGGCCTTCAGGCCTTTCGGGAACTGCGGCTCCATGGCCTTGATCTTGGCCTTGACCGCGTTGGCGGTATCAAGCGCGTTGGCGCCGGTAGACAGCTTGATCGCCATGCCGGTCGCCGGCTTGCCGTTGTAGCGCGCCAGGATGTTATAGGTTTCGCTGCCCAGCTCCATGCGGGCCACGTCGCGCAGGTGCACGGTGGCGCCGCTGCTGGTGGTCTTCAGCAGGATGGCGCCGAACTGCTCGGCGGTCTGCAGGCGGCTTTGCGCGGTCACGGTGGCGTTCAGTTGCTGGCCGGGCACCGACGGCAGGCCGCCCAGCTGGCCGGCCGACACCTCGGTATTCTGCGCGCTGATGGCGGCGCTGACGTCGGCGGGCGTCAGCTGGTAGCTTTGCAGCTTGGCCGCGTCCAGCCAGATGCGCATGGCGTACTGCGAACCGAAGTTGGTGACGTCGCCCACGCCTTCCACGCGCGAGATCGGATCGATCACGCTGGCGGTGACGTAGTCGCCGATGTCGGCCTGCTTCATCGAGCCGTCTTCCGACACGAAGCCGAGCACCATCAGGAAGTTCTTGGTGGCCTTGGCCACCACCAGGCCTTGCTGCTGCACGGCAGCCGGCAGCAGCGGTGTGGCCAGTTGCAGCTTGTTCTGCACCTGCACCTGCGCGATGTCCGGGTTGGTGCCGCTCTTGAAGGTCAGCGTGATGGTCACGCCGCCGGCCGAGTCGGACGACGACGACATGTAGCGCAGGCCGTCGATGCCCTTCATCTTCTGTTCGATGATCTGGGTGACGGCGTTTTCCACGGTCTTGGCCGAGGCGCCCGGGTAGGTGCCGCTGATCGAGATCGACGGCGGCGCAATGCTCGGGTACTGCGCGATCGGCAGGCCGAGAATCGCGATGATGCCGGCGAGCATAATCACGATCGCCACCACCCACGCGAAAATCGGGCGATCAATAAAGAAACGGGACATGGGCTGACTCCTTATTGCGCGCTCTTGGCGCTGGCCGGCACGGCGCCGCCGGCGGCGACGTTGGCCGCCGGCTTGGCGACGCTGGCCGGCGCGCCCGGTTTGACCTTCTGCACGCCTTCAACGATCAGCAGATCGCCTTCGTTCAGGCCCGACTTGATCAGCCACTTGTCGCCCAACGTGCCGCCGGTGGTCAGCACGCGCTGTTCGACCTTGCCTTCCTTGTTCAGCACCAGCGCGGTGGCCTCGCCTTTCGGATTGCGGGTCACGCCCTGCTGCGGCACGGCGATGGCGTGCTCATTGACGCCGGAATCGACGATGGCGCGCACAAACATGCCCGGCAGCAGATCGTGCCTGGGATTCGGGAACAGCGCGCGCAGCGTGACGTTGCCGGTGCCGGTATCCACCGTCACATCGGAGAACTGCAGCTTGCCGGTTTCCGCGTACCTGGTGCCGTCCGACAGCACCAGCGTCACCTTGGCCTGGCCATCCTTTTTCAGGCTGCCGTTTTCCAATTCACGCTTCAGGCGCAGCATGTCCTCGCTGGTCTGGGTGACGTCGACATAGATCGGGTCCAGTTGCTGCACGGTGGTCAGCGCGGTGGTCTGGTTGGCCGTGACCAGCGCCCCCGGCGTCACCGCCGAGCGGCTGATACGGCCGCTGATGGGCGCGTCGACGTGGGTGTAATCGAGGTTGATCTTGGCCTGCTCCACCGCCGCGGTGGCCGACTCCACGTCCGCCTTGGCCTGCTCGAAGGCGGCCACGGCGTCGTCATATTCCTGCTTGCTGACGCCCTCGATGGCCACCAGCTCCTTGTAGCGCGCCACCTTCGGCTGCGCCGTCAGCAGGTTGGCCTTGGCCTTGGCCAGCGCCGCCTTGGCCGAGTTGTAGGCGGCCTGATAGGTCGCCGGGTCGATCTGGTACAGCGGCACGCCGGCCTTGACGTCGGCGCCCTCGACAAACAGGCGTTTCTGGATCAGACCGCTGACCTGCGGGCGCACCTCAGCGACTTGGTAAGCGCTGGTGCGGCCCGGCAGTTCGGTCGTGATTTGCAGCGGCGCTTGCGCCACCTTGAAAACGCCCACTTCCGCCACCTGCTGCTGGTGAGGTGCTTCGGTTGTGGACTTGGAGCAGCCGGCCAGGACGGCCAGCGCGGAGAGCATGGCTGCGGCACCGGCGGTGCGCAGCATCGTTTTCTTGTTCAACAGGGCTTCCATGTATGAGCTTTCTGTATAAAAAATAAGCACAGCCTATAGAATGAACGATCATTCTAATTAAGTCAAGCCACGATATGCTGCGCTGCGGCGATACCGGAAGTCGTTCGCGTGGTGAAAGACGAAGAAATTCAGTACGCTTTTCCGGCGCGGCGTCTGGGCAATGCTACAATCAATTAATTTCTTTAAGTCATCATTTAGTACGCTCGTGCACATTTCCAAGCCGTCTATGACCGTCCGGCCCCGGCTCACGACCCTGGTAACAGCCGGTGTCAGCGCCACGGTGCTGCTGACGGTGCTGTCCCTGTTGATCCTGGTCGACCATTTTGCGCTGCACTACGCCCGCAGCGAAGCCGAGCAGCGGCTGCAACAACTGTCCTGGCAGATGCGCGACGCGCTCGACGGCGCGGTGCGCAAGGCCACCACCGACGCCCAGTTGCTGGCCTCGCTGCCGGAGCTGCGCGCCACGCCGCCCGCGCCGGCCAAGGTGCGCGCGGTGCTGGAAAGCCTGCAAAAAACCTTCCCCGACTACGCCTGGATCGGCCTCGCCCAGCCGGACGGCAAGGTGTTGAGCGCCACCCAGGGCGTGCTGGAAGGCGCCGACGTCAGCGCGCGCGACTGGTTCAAGGGCGGCCGTCAGCAGCTGTACGTGGCCGACTTCCATCCGGCCACGCTGCTCAGCAAGAAGCTGCCCGACAGCAGCGATCCGTGGCGCTTCATCGATGCCGCCGCCCCGGTGAGGGACGCCGACGGTGTGTGGCGCGGCGTGCTGTCGGTGCACATGAGCTGGGGCCGCATGCGGCGCCTGGTGCACACCATGCTGGCGCCGACCCAGCGCCAGTCCGCGGCCGAGATCTTGGTGGTGCGCGGCGACGGCACCGTCCTGCTCGGCCCGCAGGGCATGGAGGAACAGAAAATCAGCAGCGCCAGCCTGGCGCTGGCGCGCGGCGGCGCTTCCGGCGCCCTGACCGAAACCTGGGCCGACGGCCGCAGCTACCTGACCGGCTACGCCCGCAGCGGCCAGCCCGGCGATCCGGCCACGCTGACGTGGTCGATCCTGGCGCGCCAGCCGGAAGAGCAGGCGCTGGCCGGCGCGCGCGCGCTGGAGCGGCAGATCCTGCTGCTGGGCGCCATCCTCGGCGCCGCCATGGCGGTGGCGGCCGCCCTCGTCACGCGCCGCCTGACGCGGCCGCTGAACGCGCTCAGCCACACCATCGAGGCGCGGCTGGCGGCGCCGGACGCGGCGCCGGCGCTGCCGGCCATCGCGCCGGTCGACACCTTCCACGAAGCGCAAGTGCTGTCGCGGGCGCTGGCGGCCATGCTGCGCAACGAGCAGCACCACCTGGACGCGCTGCGCAGCCTGAACGAAAAGCTGGAAAGCACGGTGGCCGAGCGCACCCGCGAAATCGCCCGCAAGGCGCTGCAACTGGAGCGCGCGCTGGGCCAGGAGCAAAGCACCCAGCAGCTGCTGCAGGAGCGCGCGGCCGAGCTGCGCGCCATCCTCGACAACGCCCACGACGCCTTCATCGCCCTCGATCCGGGCGGCGTGGTGCGCGACTGGAACTTGCAGGCGGAAAGGCTGCTGGGCTGGAAGCGCTCGGAAGTGATCGGCCAGCCGCTGGCGGCCATGATGCTGCCGCTGCCGCTGCGCCGCGCCTACGAGCGCGACATGCGCACGCTGACCGGCAACGGCGACCGTGCCGCCGTGCTGAGCCGGCGCGTCGAACTGATGCTGCACAACCGCGCCGGCCAGGAACTGCCGGTCGAGGTGTCGCTGGCCTACGTGCCGCGCAGCAATGGCTACCTGTTCATTGCCTTCCTGCACGACATCAGCGAGCGCCGCCAGCTGTTCGCGTCGATGGAGGAACTGGCGCTGCGCGACACGCTCACCGGCCTGCCGAACCGGCGCGCGCTGATGACGACGCTGCCGCAGGCGCTGCAGCGCGCCAACCGCGCGGGCCAGGCCTGCGCCGTGTTCTTCCTCGACCTCGATCGCTTCAAGCAAATCAACGACCGCTATGGCCATGACGAGGGCGACGAACTGCTGCGCCAGTTCGCGCAGCGGGTGCGCGGCGCGGTGCGCAAGACCGACACCGTCGGCCGCCTGGCCGGCGACGAGTTCATCGTCATCCTCGAGATGCTGGGCGGCGAGGCCGCCGCCCAGGACGCGGCCGACAAGCTGCTGCCGGTGCTGCGCCAGCCCTTCGTGCTGAAGACCACCACCGTCACCCTCAGCGCCAGCCTGGGCATCGCCGTCCACCAGCCGGACGACCCGCAGGACAGCGCGCTGTTGCTGAGCCGCGCCGACCGCGCCATGTACCGCCATAAACAACAGGGCATTCAGCAGCGCGCTCGCCGCTAGCGATTTCTGGTAGCATTGTTATAACAACAACTACCTTGCCCGGACACGCCTCATGGAAGAACAAAACAGCCTGACGACCGACTTTTTATCCACTGGCGTAGCCGGGCTGGATGACGTGCTTACCGGCGGCCTGACGCGCGACCGCCTGTACCTGGTCGAGGGCGAGCCCGGCACCGGCAAGACCACGCTGGCGCTGCAGTTTCTACTGGAGGGGCGGCGCCGCGGCGAGCCGACGCTGTACATCACGCTGGCCGAAACCGCCATCGAGCTGCGCAGCGTGGCACAGTCGCACGGCTGGGACCTGGACGGCATCCACGTCGAGGAAATCATCCCCGACGAGTCGGCACTCGACCCGGAACAGCAGTACACCATCTTCCACCCGTCCGAAATTGAGCTGGGCAACACCACCCAGCGCATCCTGGCCGCCATCGACCAGCACCAGCCACGGCGCGCGGTGCTGGACTCGCTGTCCGAACTGCAGCTGCTGGCCGGCAATCCGCTGCGCTACCGGCGCCAGGTGCTGGCGCTCAAGCAGTACCTGAGCAGCCGCCACTGCACCACCATCTTCCTCGACGACCGCACCGCCCTGTCCACCGACCTGCAGGTGCGCAGCGTGGCGCACGCGGTGCTGACGCTGGACCTGGCCGACCAGGCCTATGGCGCCGAACGGCGCCGGCTGCGCGTGGTCAAGTACCGCGGCGTGGCCTACCGCGGCGGCGCCCACGACTACAAGATCATCAAGGGCGGGCTGTACGTCTACCCGCGGCTGGTGGCGGCCGAATCGCGCGAGAGCGGCGTCCGCCAGCAGTTGTCCAGCGGCCTGGCGGCGCTGGACGCGCTGATCGGCGGCGGCCTGGAGGAAGGCATGAGCACGCTGTTGACCGGGCCGTCCGGCACCGGCAAGTCGTCGCTGGCAGCGCAGTTCGTGCACGCCGCCACCGGGCGCGGCGAGCAGTGCGCGATGTTCCTGTTTGAGGAGGCGCGCAACAATATGCTGATCCGCAGCGCCAACCTCGGCTTCAGCTTGCGCGCCGCCATCGACAGCGGCCTGCTGCACGTGCAGCAGGTCGACCCGGCCGAACTGGCGCCGGGCGAGTTCGCCAGCGCGGTGATGCAGGCGGTCGAGCACGGCGCGCGCCTGGTCGTCATCGACAGCCTGAGCGGCTACCTGAACGCGGTGCCGGACGAGCGCTTCCTGATCGTCCATCTGCACGAACTGCTGACCTACCTCGGCCAGCGCGGCGTGGTCACCATCCTGGTCGGCGTGCAGCAGGGCATGCTGGGCGGCGGCATGAGCACGGCGGTGGACGCCAGCTATCTGGCCGACAACATCATCATGCTGCGTTACTTCGAGGCCGAGGGCGAGGTGCGCCAGGCCATCTCGGTGTTCAAGAAACGCGGCAGCGCGCACGAGCGCACGCTGCGCCGCTTCGAGCTGGGCGCCGACGGCGTGCGCGTCGGCCCGGTGCTGAAGGATTTCCACGGCGTGCTGACCGGCGTGCCGACCTATCACGGCGCGGCCGACGGCCACACGCGCGCCGGGTGAGTGCCATGGAAACCCGGATCCTGATCTACGCGCCCACCGGCCAGGACGGGCCGCTGGCGGCCAAGGTCATGGGTCTGGCCGCCATCGACAGCCACATCTGCGCCACCCTGGCCGAGCTGGACCAGGAACTGCAACGCGGCGCCGGCGCCGTGCTGACGGTGGAGGAGGCGCTGGCGCCGGGCGGCCTGCCGCTGCTGCAGGCCTGCGTCGCGCGCCAGCCCGACTGGTCCGACCTGCCGATCGTGCTGCTGACCCATAGCGGCGCCGACTCGCCGGTGGTGCGGCAGGCGGTGGCGGCGCTGGGCAACCTGAGCCTGATGGAACGGCCGGTGCGCACGCTGACGCTGATCACCGCGCTGCACGCCACGCTGCGCGCGCGCAACAAGCAGTACCAGGTGCGCGAGGCGGCGCGCCGCAAGGACGAGTTCCTGGCCAGCCTCGGCCACGAACTGCGCAACCCGCTGGCGCCGATCCGCACCTCGGTGTCGCTGCTGAGCCACCTGTACCCGGACGCGGCGCCGGTGGCGCGCATCCGCGACATGGTGGAACGCCAGGTGCGCCTGCTGACGCGCCTGGTCGACGACCTGCTCGACGTCGCGCGCATCACCAGCGGCAAGATCAAGCTGCAACGGCAGCCGGCCTCGCTGGCCTCGGTGATGGGCCACGTGGCCGAGCTGTGCCAGCAGGCCGCCGACGCCAAGCGCATCCACATCGGCTGGCAGCTGCCGCCGGGCGAGGTCATGCTCGACATCGACTACGCGCGGGTGGTGCAGATCATCGCCAACATCCTGTCCAACGCCGTCAAGTTCACGCCGCAGGACGGCCATGTGCTGGTGCGCGCGACCGCCGAGGACGGCGCGCTGCTGGTCAGCATCCGCGACGACGGCATCGGCCTGGACGCCGAGACCATCCCGCGCATCTTCGGCATGTTCGAGCAGAGCAAAACCGTCAGCGGCCAGTTTTCCAGTGGCCTGGGGATCGGCCTCAGCCTGTCGCGCCAGTTCGCCGACATGCACGGCGGCAGCGTCGACGCCTACAGCGCCGGCCCCGGCCAGGGCAGCGAATTCGTCATCCGCCTGCCGGTGCTGGCCGGCGGCGCCAGCCAGGCGCCAGCGCCGGCGCCGGCCGACGGCCATGACGCCCGGCGCCAGCGGCAGGTGCTGGTGGTGGACGACAACCAGGACGCCGCCGACTCGCTGGCCGCGCTGCTGGAAATCGAGGGCTACGCGGTGCGCGCCGTGTACGACGGCGCGGCCGCCGTGGCCGCCGTCGAACAGGCGCCGCCGGACATGATCATCATGGACCTCGGCATGCCGGGCATGGACGGTTACGAAACCGCGCGCGCCATCCGCCAGCAAGCCGGCGCCGAGCACATCCTGCTGCTGGCCCTGACCGGCTGGGGCCAGAGCGACGCCCGCCGCCGCACCACCGAGGCCGGCTTCGACCATCACCTGGTCAAGCCGGTCGAGCTGGACCAGATCATCCGCCTGGCCGGCGCGCCGCCGCCGCCCGCAACTGCGCACGCGGCGCGCTGATCACTGCGGCTTGACGTTGACCGTCGCGCCCAGCAGGAACCAGGCGTTGGTGGCCTCGAATCCGGAGTCGGCGCCCAGCACGAGCCACAGCTTGCCCTCCTTGTCGGCGGTGACCGGAATGGCGGCTGTCGACGACAGCGTGCGCTGGCCCCAGGTGCCGCCGTCACAGCTCAGGCCTTCGATGCCGATGGTGCCCAGCACCTTGCCCTGCGTGCCCTCCTCGGCGTTGTTGCCGCGGTCCAGGTTCAGGCGGTAATGGCCATCGGCCTGCCTGACCGTCTTCGGCTCGTCGCCGGAGGCCGCTACCACCATGTAGATTGCGTCGCCGCGCGCGCCGCCGGCGCCGAAGCAGCCGGTGGCGGCGTCGGTGGCATAGGTCATCGAGAACGTCAGGTTGTACCTGGCGCCCGGCACGAAACCGCCGACCTGGTGCTTGGCATAGGTCAGCACATCGTCGCTGTTGTTGTGGACGGTGAGGAAGAAGCCGCGTCCCACCAGCGGCGCCGGCAGCTTGGACCAGCCATAGCCGGTTTCGCTCGGCTCGTCATCGTCGTAGTAGTCGGCCACGCCCGGCGTCCAGCCATCAATGCCCTTGGTGAAATCGACATGGATGACCGAGGCCACCGGCATGGGGGGCGGTGGCGGTGGGGGCGGCGTGTAAGTATCATCGTAGCCGCCGCCGCAGGCGCTCAGCGCCAGCGCGGCCGCCAGCGCAACCGCGCCGCAAGCATATTTTTGCATGTATGGTTTTCTCCTGAAGTGATGCGGCGCCGCCAGGCGCCGCCGCCCCGCAGTGTAGAGAAAACCAACACAGATAAAAGCGCAATTTGTAACCTGTGGTAAGTTACATTTCCTAACCACTATGACATGGACATTTTCGCCCGGCGCTGCGCCAGGTCTGCTGGCGTCATCGGGTCACTGGTGGATGGTCCTGACGAGGCGTTGTGCGCGTTGGGATGATTGCGCATCGGCGGCGATGTTGTTCCCGCCCGCAGGCGCTGCAATGCGTCGACAAAGCTGCTGGCGACGTCGCTGGCGCTGTGCACAGCGCCAGCGCGCCCAGGCTGAAAAACTTGAATGTCACAGCTCGTTCCGTTTCACTTCCAGTCGCCGCGCAGCGTGGCCACGCGTTGTTTGAGGTCTTCCGGCGTGACGTCCTGCGGCGCCACCGGCTGGCCCACCACCAGCTCCAGGCGCGAGCGCAGGCCGCTGCGGAAGGCGCGGCCGAAGACGTTTTCGCGGTTGCGGCTCAGCAGATGGGTCCACAGGCCGCGCAGCGCCATCGGAATCACCGGCACCTTGCTGCGGTCGATGATCTTGGCGATGCCGCCCTTGAAATCGTTGATGTCGCCGGTGCGCGTCAGCTGCCCTTCCGGGAAGATGCACACCAGCTCTCCCTCATGCAGCGCCTGGGCGATGTCGACGTAGGCCTTTTCCATCAGCCACGGATCCTCCTTGGCCGGCGCGATCGGAATCGCGCGCGCGGTGCGGAAGATCCAGCCCAGCAGCGGCAGCTTGAAGATGCGGTGGTCCATGACGAAGCGGATCGGCCGCGGCGCCGCCGCGCCGATGACGATGGCGTCCACATAGGACACGTGATTACACACCAGCACCGCCGCGCCCTTATCCGGAATGCGGCTGCCATCCACGGTGTGCACCCGGTGCACGGTATGAATCAGCAGCCAGGCCAGGAAGCGCATCAGGAATTCCGGCACCAGCGAGAAGATGTAGACCGCCACCACGGCGTTCAGCAACGCCGTCACCAGGAACAGCTGCGGAATCGTCAGGCCGCGCCCCAGCAGCACGATCGCCAGGCCGGCCGCCGCCACCATGAACAGCGCGTTCAAAATGTTCATGCCGGCGATGGTGCGCGAGATGTGCTGCGGGTCGCAGCGCAGCTGGATCAGCGCGAACAGCGGCACGATGAAGAAGCCGCCGAACATGCCGATCATCAGCACGTCGAACAGTATGCGCCACATGCCATGCTGCGCCAGCAGCGCGAAGGCGTCGAGATGCGCACCGGCCGGCAGCGTCGCCGCGCCGCTGAACGCCAGGCTGGCGAAGTACAGGTCGACGCCAAACACCGTCAGGCCGATGGAGCCGAACGGCACCAGGCCGATCTCCACCTTGCGGCCGGACAGCCGTTCGCACAGCAGCGAGCCGCTGCCCACGCCCAGCGAGAAAATGGTCAGCAACAGCACGAAGGCGCCGTGGTCGCCATGCAGGTAATCCTTGGCGTACACCGGAAACTGCGCCAGCACCAGCGCGCCGTAAAACCAGAACCACGAGTTGCCCAGCATGGACAGGAACACCGTGCGGTTCTTGCGCGAGAAGTTGATGTTGCGGACCGATTCGCCGATGAAGTTCCAGCTGACTTTGAGGTCCGGCACCGGCGCCGGCGAATGCGGAATGCGGTAGGCCGCGGCCAGGCCCAGCGCCGCCACCAGCACCGTGGCAGCCGCCTCGTACAGCAGGCCTTGCGGCTGCTGCACCACCAGCACCGCGCCCAGCACCTCGCCCATCAGGATGCCGACGAAGGTGCCCATTTCGGTCACGCCATTGCCGCCGATGAGTTCCTCGGGCTTGAGCTGCTGCGGCAGGTAGGCATATTTGACGGGGCCGAACAGCGTCGAATGCACGCCCATGCCCACCACCGCCGCCACCAGCAGCCACAGGTGATGCGTCAGCCAGCCGATGCCGGCCACGGTCATGATGCCGAGTTCCAGCCACTTGACGAAGCGCGTCAGCCTGCCCTTTTCAAACTTGTCGGCCAACTGGCCGGCGGTGGCCGAGAACAGCACGTACGGCAGGATGAACAGGCCGGGGATCAGGTTGGTGATGGTGGACGGCGCCATCGTCGTCCAGCTCAACGCGTCGAAGGTGATGATGACCACCAGCGCGGTCTTGAACAGATTGTCGTTGAAGGCGCCAAGAAACTGGGTCCAGAAAAACGGCGCGAAGCGGCGTTGCTTGAGCAGGGAAAACTGATTGGGCTGGCTCATATGAGGGCGTATCCGTTCAATATGAAGTTTCCGGAAAGATTGAACGGATTATAACCGCATGCCGGGGCCGGCCAGCATGCAGAAAAGCAAGTGCCATGCGCAGGATCAATCCAGCGTGCCAGGCCGCTCCGGTCCACGCAGCGACCAGACGCTGTGTGGATCGCCGTGGCGGCCGCGCTGGAGCGCGGCGCGGGCCATCTTCCAGTACAAGGCGGCGCACAGCAGCGACACCAGGGCAACGCCGGCGACCACGCCATCGCCCTGCAACAACGCCAGCAGCGGATTGGCGCCGGTGTGCCACCAGTGCGCGAACGGCACCGCCAGCGCCAGCGCGGCGCACAGCATCAGCAACTCGTGCGCGGCGCGCGCCGGCGGCCGGGCGAAGGCCCACAGCACGCAGCCGAAGAACACCGCGTAATAGCTGCGCGCCTCCCACCACGGCAACTGCCCGGCCGGCGCCAGCTTATTCGCCAGGAACACGGCCGACACGCCGGCCACGCAGCCCAGGCACACGCCCAGCGTGGCCTGCGCCATCAGCCTCCCGCTGCGCGGCTGTACCAGCTTGTGACGCTTGCGGCGCGCTTCGATCCACAGCAGATTACCGCTGTAGAACAGGAACGCCCCGGCCATGCCCAGCACAAAATACATCCACTGCACCGCCGCCTCGCCGAAGCCGCCGAAGTGCAGCGCCTGCAAGCTGCGCAGGAAGCGTGTGCCGGGGTTGTAATGTTCCGGCACCATCACGCGTTCCACCTTGCCGCTGCTGGCGTTCAGCACCACGGCACCGATCGACGCCACGGTTTTCTGATGGATCGGTCCATAAGCCTGGACCTGGGCGTTGGCGTCGCCGGCCTGGCGGTAGACCATGGTTTCAACCGCGATGCCCGGCGCCGCCAGTTGCGCCTCGGCCAGCAGCCGCGTGGCCGGCGCCAGCGGCGCTGCCACGCCGGACGCCTTGGGTGGCGCGGCGGCGTTGATGTCCTGCCCCACCAGTTGCAGCAGCTTGCCGTCGAACACCAGGTACTGGAACGGCGCCAGCAGGATGATCCCCAGCGCCAGCACCGCGCTGCTCCACGCGTACATCAGGTGGAACGGCAGCGACAGCATGCCGATGGCGTTGTGCGCGTCCTGCCACATGCGCTTGACGTTTTTGCCGATACGTAGCGCGAACAAATCCTTGAAGAAGCTGGGTGCGTAAATGATCACGCCACTGGCCAGCGCCAGCCCATACAGGATGCACACCGCGCCCAGCACGTAAATGCCCCAGCTGTCGGGCAGGCCGGCCGTGTAGTGCAGGCGGTAGATGAAATCCACCAGTTGCGAAGGTTCGCGGAACTCTTCCAGCCTGCCGGCGGCGTCCAGTCGGAAGTGACGCTCGCCGAACGCCAGTACCAGCGCCGGCGAGGTGCTGGACGGCATGCGCAGATAGAACAGCGACCTGGCCTCGGGATGCGCCCGCAGCACGGCGTCGATCAGCGCCTGCGGATTGTGCCGGGGCGCCGCCGTTTGCGGCGGCGGCGTCTCCCACGCATGCAGCTCCTCGTGGAACAGCGTGACCGATCCGGCATAAAAAGCGATGAACAGGAAAAAGCCGGCCACCAGCCCCACCCAGGTATGCACCGCGATAAAGGTGCGCAGCGTGGCGGCCTTCATGCGGCGATCCTGACCAGGCCACTGGCCTTGAGCACATGCAGCGCGGCGTAACCGGCCAGCGTCAGCCCGCCCATCCACAACCAGGCGCGCAACCCGGTCTTGAAGAGAAAGGCGCAGGTCATCACGGCGATCCACACCAGGAAGAACAGCAGCAGCCATGGCAGCGTGGTGCTGGCCTGGTCGCCGCTCAGCAGCGCGGCGACGCCGACCAGCAGCACCGACAGCGGCAGCCCCAGAAAAGCGGCGGCAGTCGATTTACCCCACATGGCGCGCTCCCTTCCGCCGCCAGGCGTCCAGATACGGCAGCACCACCAGCGCGGCCATGAAGCCCGATAAGGCGATGCAGGCGCCACACCAACCGCCGTAGGTATCCACCGCCGCGGCGAGCGCCCCCACCGCCAGCGGCACCGACAGCCAGCGCAAAAACGCCTGCCGCCGCAGCGCCGCCGGCCACAAGGCCTGGTGCGGCGACGCCAGGTAGAGACACAGCGCGGCCAACGCCGCCACGCCCACGCAAATCCAGTTCATCGCCCGCCTCCGTTACAGTGTGCCCTGCACGCCAAAGCCAAACTGGCGCGCGTTGCCCAGCGCGACCGCATAGCGGCCGGTCACCGTCTCCAGCTTGTTGGCGGTGATGTAGGTCCGGTTGGTCAGATTGCTGCCGTAGGCGAACAGCGTCACGCCGTTGGACAACGTGTACGCGGCCTTGCCGCCCAGCGTGGTGTGGCTGTCGTTACGGTCGGTGTTTTCCGGACCGGTATAACTGCCGCCCGCGTGCTGCAGGTTGAGGTTGAGCAGCCAGCGGCCCGGCGTCCAGCTAAAGCCCACCGATTGCGTCTGGCGCGGCGAGCGCGCGAATTCATGGCCGCTGTAATCGCCGGCCGGCGCCACGAAGTTGATGAACTCCGTGCGCGCCAGCCCCAGTGCGCCAAACAGTTCGAGGTCGCGCGCCACGCGGCCATGGACTTCCGCCTCCAGCCCCTGCAGGCGCGAGCTGCCGGCGTTGACGAAGTACACATCCAGCGTGTTGCGGCCGATGTTGACCTGCTGGTCGATCCAGTTGACGCGGTAGGCATTCAGCGCCACCACCAGGCCGTTATCCAGCACGCCTTTGAGCGACGCCTCGTAGTTCTTGGTGTACTCCGGACCGTAGGCGTGCGAGCCGCGCTGATAGCTGTAATCCACGCCGCCGGTGCGGTAACCGCGCTGCGCGGTCAGGCCGGCCACCCATTCCGGCGCCAGCGCATAGCGCACGCCCAGCTTGGGCAGCCACACCGCATTGTCGGTGCCCAGGTCTTGCGTGCCGTCCGGCGTGAACGCGCCGCTCCTGATCAGTTGCGTGAAGATTTGCCGCGCCAGCGGCGAGGTGCCTTCCGTTGCCGACGACAGCAAGCGTCGCTGGCGCTCGGCGTCGTAGCGCAGGCCGGCGGTGAGCGTCAGCCGGTCGATCACGTAATCGAATTCGCCGTAGGCGGCGCGCGTCGTGCTGGCGTTGTCCTGCATCTGGCGGCGGCTGATGAAGTCCGCGCCGTAGGCGGCATCGCACGCGGCCTGCACGCGGCACTGGCCGATCAGCCCCAGCACGTAGGACACCGGCACGATGAATTTGTCGTCGCCCGCATAGTACTGGCGCGCGTAGTACAGGCCGGCCACGCCTTTCAGCTTGTGGCCGAACAGCTGCGTGTCGAAGTTGGCGCGCGCCTCCTGCTGCCATTGACGGTCGATGTTCTCGCCGGTGCGGTAGCCCTGCCGCAGCTCGGTGCCGTCGTAATCCTGTACCCGCGCATAGCGGTTGTGCGAATAAGTGGTCAGCAGCGTGACGTCGGCGCCGTAGGCGCGGAAAGTCTGCTCCAGCGCGGCGGAGCGCGTGTGGTTGCTGACGTCACGCGGCTCGTTGGACAGATTCTGGCGCGCGCCGGCCGGCACCTTCACCGCCTCCACGGTGTTATAGCCCAGCAGCTGCTTGTCGTCCACCAGCGTGACCAGCGCCTGATAACGCTCGCCCCACGGCGTGATGCGCAGCTTGCCGCGATAAGTATGGCCGTCGTCCTTGTTGGCGCGCTGGTCGTCGCGCGTGGGGTTGTACACGTCGCCGTCGCGGCGGCGCTGCTCCACCGACAGCCGGCCGGCCAGCACCTCATCGACGATGGCGCCGCCGCCGGCCATCGCCACGCGCGCCGCGTGCTGGTTGCCGGCGCTGAGGCGGTAGCTGAAATCGCGCGCGTCCTGCGGGTCGCGTGTCCTCAGCACCACCGCGCCGGCCAGCGAATTGCGGCCCTGATTGGTGGACTGCGGCCCGCGCAGCACTTCCACGCGGTCGGCGTCCCACACGCTGAGGCCACCGATATCCTGGCCAAAGCCGTCCTGCGGCACGCCGTCGACGACCATCGTGATGGTCTTGCCGCCGCCGCCGATCGGGCCATACATCTGCACACCGCGAATCGACAGATTTTCGGCCGTGCCCACGTTGGCCATCTGCGCCACCACATCTTCCATCGTGGTCATGCCGGATTCGGCGATCTGGCGGCGGTTGCGGGCGCCGACGCTGGCGCTGCTGTCGATTTCCGTACGTTTGAGCTTGTCGCCGGTGATCACCACCTGCTCCACTGGCTCCGCCTCCTCCGCGTGCACTGCCCAGCCAGCCAGCACGCCGGCCAGCGCCACCACCATCACCTTGATGCGCATTTCCCGATTTCCCCCGTTTATTGAATGAGAATTATTTACAAACAGGGATATTAAATGAGAATCGTTTACATTCAAAGCGAAAGTTTATCGAATTGGCATTGCAATGTTGATACGTGTGCCAGCAGTAAGCCCGGTATCGATGCTGACGCGGCCGTTGACGGCGTACACGCGCTCGCGCATGCCCACCAATCCGATGCCCGCGGACGCCTCGGCCGGATCGAAGCCGGCGCCATTGTCGCTGACCTGCATGCGCAGTTCGCCCTGCTCCACCGCCAGCCGCAGCGACGCATGGGTGGCTCGCGCATGCTTGACGATGTTGGACAACGCTTCCTGGACAATGCGATACGCGGAGATAGCAATGCCAGCTTCTACCCGAGAGAAGTCGCCGCTCGCCTCAAAATCGAAGCGACAGCCGCTTTGCGCGGCGTCGTAGTGGCGCACCATCTCCTCCACCGCGCCGTCCAGGCCCAGCATATCCAGCACTTCCGGCCGCAAACGGCGCACCAGCGCGCGGCCGCTGTTGTACAGCCCCAGCGCCAGCGTGATGATGGACTGGGCCTTGTCGCGCGCCTCGCCTTGCGGGCTGATGGCGGCAATCCGCTGCGCCTCCAGCCGCACCGCGATCAGCGTGGCGTTGAGTTCATCGTGGATCTCCAGCGCGATGCTCTGGCGCTCGTCCTCCACCGCCGTGTTGACCTTGCGGATCAGGCGGCGCTTCTCGTCGTCCGCCTCGCGCAGGGCGCGCATCGACGCCTGCAGCGACGCGTCCAGCCCCTTGGCCAGCTGCCACGCCAGCAGCACGCAAGCCAGCAGGCCGATGGAACCGACCAGCAGCTCCACGTAAAACCGGCGCGTCTGCTTGAGCAGCAATGCCGACGGCGACATCGTCACCCGCACATGGCCGATGGTCCCCACCGTCATGCCGCTGGCGGCCGGGCGGTCGGTCTGATAGGGCTTGCCGTCCGGGCCCAGCACCGACACCCACGTCAGGCGCTTGAGTATGGGCGCCTCGTAATAGCGCAACTCCCCGCTGGCGACGGCGCGCGCGGCCGCGTGCACCAGATCGCGCCGCTGCGCATCCAGCACGTCGATGCGCTGGATGCTGGGGTCCGCGCGCAGCAGGCCGTTGATGGTCAGCTTCAGGTCATCGTAGCGATGCGCGATCAGGCTGAATTCACTGCTGTCAGCCAGCACCTTGGCCACCAGCGGGCCGCGCTCCGCCATCTCCTCGCGCACCTCCGCCAGCCGCGATTGATACGCGTACCAGACAAAGGTGGAAAACAGATAGGCCAGCGGCAGCGCCGTTATCGCCATCAGCCGCGCGCGCACGCTCCAGTGGCGCCAGGACCAGCGGCGCATCAGGGCTCAATCAGGCCATGCTTGACCGCCAGCCGGGTGATGTAGGCCGGCCGGTGCACGCCCAGCTTCTCCTTCACCGCCTGGCTGATATTGCTGATGGTCTTGGTGGAGACGTCCAGCTTTTCGGCGATTTCCGCGTTGGTCAGCCCTTCCGCCATCAGCGTGAAGATCTCCAGCGCGCGTTCGTCCAGTTGCGACTGCGGCGAGGCGTCGCCGCGCACCGACAGATTGGCCAGCCGCTCGGCGATGTGCGGCAGGAAGTACAGCTCACCGTCGTGCGCGCGGCGCACCGCCGCCGCCAGATCGGCCGGATCGCAATCCTTGGTCATGAAGGCGCGGCCGCCGAGGCGGTAGGTTTCCTTGATCAGGCTATCCTGGTCGAACTGGCTGAGGAAGACGATGGCGGCGGACGGCGTCCGCGCCAGAATCTGTTTGGCGACATCCAGGCCGGTCATCTGTTCGCCGAAGCGGATGTCCAGCACCACCACGTCCGGCCGCAGTTGCTGGCACTGGGCCAGCGCCTCCTGCGGCGTGCGCGCCTGCGCCACCACGTCCAGGCCCTGCCCCTCCAGCGACATGGCGAAGCCCGTCATCACGATGGGGTGATCGTCCGCCAGCATCACGCGTATTTTTTTCATTTTCCACTCCGAAGCAATGCATGGGACGAAGCATAGCACATCCTCCCCGCGTAAATACCGCTTCATTTTTGCCATTACATAGAATATTATACTTCCAAGCCCTAGCAATTTAACCACCACCAAGGAGCAAGCATGAACCAGAAGAAGAATCTGACCGGCATCAGCACCGTCGTCCTGCTGCACGCTGTCCTGTTAGCGGTATTCCTGCACGGCTCCAGGCTGACCGTGTTCCACGCCGCGCCGCCGGTGATCGATGTGCTGCCGACACCGGACGTGCCGACACCGAAGCCGCTCGATCCGCCGGTGGCCTTACCCACCATGCCGCAGCCGCCCATCTTCGCGCCGGACCCGCTCCCCGATCTCCCGCCGCAGATGCAGCCCACCGTCACCACGCGTCCCCTGGCCGACCAGCCGCCGGCCACGCCGCCCACTGGCGCCGTCGGTGACAGCGGCACCCGGCCGGCGCCGTCCAGAGCCGCGCCGGTGGTGACGGCGGCGGTGGTCGACGCCCAGGCCTGCGCCAAGCCGGATTATCCGAAGAACGCGCTGCGCAACGGCGACACCGGCACCGTCCTGCTGGCCCTGCTGGTCGGCCCCGACGGCAAGGTGGCCGACTCGCGGATCGAGAAATCCAGCGGCTTCCGCGAGCTGGACCGCGCCGCCCAGGCCGGCCTGAGCCTGTGCAAATTCAAACCCGGCACGGTGGACGGCGTGCCGCAGCCGGTGTGGACCCGGATGCAATACGTGTGGAGCCTGGACTAATGCAGACGAATAAGATTTGCAGTATTGGCTATTCTTCTCTATAATATTGCCCCAGCGAAACGGAACAGCCGCATGACGCAGGCTGTTCCGTTTTGCTTTTTTAGCCATACTTTAGGAATAGCAAATGAAAAAGAATGTACTGTTCGCACTGATCGCAGCGCTGGCTGCCCCGCTGGCCGCTCACGCCGAAGGCTACTATGTCGGCGGCAACGTCGGCCGCGCCGAACAGAAAGTGGACCTGGACGGCCTGTCGTTCAAGGAACATAAAACCGCGTACAAGGTGTACGGCGGCTACAACTACACCCAGAACTTCGGCGCCGAAATCGGCTTTGCCGACCTGCGCGAGGCAGAGAAAAGCGGCAACGGCGCGCGCATCTCGTCGAAGCCACGCTCGCTGTACGTCGCCGCCGTCGGCACCCTGACGCTGAATGACCAGTTCGCGCTGATCGGCAAGGCCGGCGTGGCCTACACCCACGTGAAGGTATCGGCCTCGGTGGCCGGCATCTCGGACAGCGGCTCGGACAACCGCACCTCGCCCTACGTCAGCGTGGGCGCGGCCTACCTGCTGAACAAGAACGTCAGCGTCGTGGCGGAATACGAATACTTCGGCAAAATCGCCAAGGACGGCGACGCCAACATCAAGGCCAACCTGGTATCGGTTGGCGTGCGTTACGCCTTCTAAGCGCCAGCGCTGACGAAAAAGCCGGCTGCGCGCCGGCTTTTTTTATTCCAGGGTGATGATCTCGATTGCCGGCGGCTGCTCCAGCGGCAGTTCGCTGCACAACGCCACCGACAGTTCCGCATGCGCCAGCGCCAGGCAGTGGCCGCCGCTTGCCGCGCCCAGCTTGAAGCGCGCTTCCTTCTCGCTCCACAAGCGGTAAAAGCCCTCGACGCGGCTTGCGGCCGGCAGGCCTTGCAGGCGCTCCCACTGCGACATCTCACCGCTGTCGAAGGCCTGCGCGGCCAGCGCGTTCAGGTCGCGCGCGCCGTCCTTCATTTCGACATCCAGCCCCAGCGCCGTCTGCGCGCTGACCGCGCAAGCCACCCAGCGGCCGCTGTGGGCGAGGCTGAAGCCCGGCGGCGTTCCCCTGGCGACGGGCGCCACCAGGCGCGGCGCCTTGCCGACCTGTTCCTCCAGGCCGATCTCCTGGGGCGTGACGCCGAGCAGGCGGGCCAGCGCCATCCGCAGCAGCACGCGGCCGACCACAAACTGGCGCTGCCGCTGCGCCCGCACGAAGCGCTGATGCCGCGCCATCTCGCCCGGGGACAGCCAGCCAAGCCAGCGCTGCAGTTGGGCGTCCATTACCGCATCCGCATCGACCATCCAGAGTGAAGCCTTCGTCATCTTGAAACATTGCCAGGAACCAAAAAGGCATTATGCGAACTTTTGCCGCAGCGGGCAAGGTATACTGCGCGGTTCGCGGCTACTCTGCTGAAGACAGATACTGCGCGGGACGACGTTCTGCTACCTTACACCCCAAGATCAATCGCGCCGGACAGGATGTTGCCGGCGCAGCAAGGAATGACATGATTACCAAAGAAGAAATGGTCGCGCTGTTCGACGACATGAAGCAAAACGCCCCGTGGGACATCACCAAGCCGCTGTTATGGGGCTACTTCTTCGCCGACGCCGACAAGGCCAAGCTGGAAGCCGCGCAGGCGCCGCTCAAGGCCAAGGGCTACCAGGTCGTCGGCATCTACGACTCCAAGCCGGAAGGCGGCAACCCGGCGCTGTGGTGGCTGCACGTGGAAAAAATCGAGAAGCACACGGTCGACACGCTACACGCGCGCAACCAGGAGTTCTACAAGTTCGCCGAGGAACACCAGCTGGAATCCTACGACGGCATGGACGTCGGCCCCGCCAACTAAGTTCCCCGCCATGCCCAATCGAACGGGCTGGCGCGCGGGTTTGGCCTTATGATTCGTTCAATATGGCCATTTTCTGACCCGCGATGCTCTCGAAACTCTCGTTTCGCCAGCTGTTGCTGGGTGTCTTTTTGCTGATTGCCGTGCTGTTGAGCGCCGCCTCGCTGCACGCCCTGTGGACGCTGGACCGCCTGGCCGCCCACAGCCGCGACAGCGGACACCATGCGCTGGCGCTCACCGAAAACACCCAACAACTGGCGGAACGCAGCGTCGCCATGACGCGCAGCGCGCGCCAGTACCTGGTGCTGGACGATCCCGCTTTCCGCAAGCGCTACGCCGACGCCTGGCGCGACGCCCGCGTGGCGCTGGACGCGGTGGCGGCCGCCCTGCCCTACGCGCCGGCCGCGCTGTTCACGCGCTGGCGCCAGGCCGGCGAACAGGCCTGGGACATCCTGCAACTGCCCGCCACCCGTCCGCGCAGCAGCGCGCGCCAGCAGGCGCTGGAAAAGGCGCTCAATCCGCTGCCGGCCGTCAACGAAGAGCTGGCGGCGGAAGTCAAACAGGAGGTCGAACGCCGCAACGCCGAGCTGCTGGCCGAACTGGACCAGCGCCGTGCCGTGCTCAAGGCGCAGGTGATCGGCTCGATCCTGCTGGCGGCGCTGCTGGCGTCCGGCTTCGGCCTGTGGCTGTCGCGGCCGCTGGAACAGATCGAGGCGGCCATCGATACGCTGGGCGAGAACCGCTACGACCAGGCCATCGTGGTGCGCGGCCCGAGCGACCTGGAGCGCGTGGGCCAGCAGCTCAACTGGCTGCGCCAGCGCCTGGCCGAGCTGGAAGCCGACAAGGCGCGCTTCCTGCGCCACATCTCGCACGAGCTGAAGACGCCGCTGGCGGCGCTGCGCGAAGGCGTGGCGCTGCTGGAGGACGGCGTGGCCGGCGCGCTGTCGCCCGACCAGCGCGAGATCGCCGGCATCCTCAACCAGAACACCGCCGCGCTGCAATCACAGATCGAGGCGCTGCTGCGCTACAACGCCGCCGCCTTCGACGCCCAGCGCCTGCAACGCCAGCTGACCGACGTCGCCAGCCTGCTGACCCAGACCATCGACAGCCAGCGCCTGCAATGGCAGGCGGCGCGCCTGACCGTGGCGGCCGAGGGCAAGGCGCGGCCGATCGCCATCGACGCCGACAAGCTGGCGACGGCGGTCGGCAACCTGCTGTCCAACGCCGTGCGCTTCAGCCCGCCGGGCGGCCTGATCGCCTTCCGCGTCGGCGAGCTGGACGGCAAGCTGCTGCTCGACTGCACCGACCAGGGGCCGGGCGTGGCGCCGGACGATGCCGCCCGCATCTTCGAGCCGTTCTACCAGGGACGGCGCCAGCCGGCCGGGGCCCGCCGCGGCAACGGCATCGGCCTGTCCATCGTGCATGAATACGTGGCCGCGCATGGCGGCGTTTTAACACTGATGCCCTCGCAGCGAGGCGCACATTTCCGCATTGAACTGCCTTATGACTTATAAGCTCGCCCTGACCGTGCTGGCCTGCCTGACCCTGGCCGCCTGCACCCTGAATTCCCCGCTGCCGGCCGAGCCGGCGCCGGCGCCAGCCCCGCCACCGGTGGTGGAGGTGGTGACGCCGCCACCACCACCGCCGGACGAGGTCGGCCCGCTGCTCAGCTATCACCAGTCGCTGCGGCGCATGAGCCAGGGCGAGCTGGTCAAGGAACTGAGCGGCCTCGGCCTGCAACAGCGCAGCCCGCGCGTGGCGATCCAGATGGGCATGGCGCTGATGCTGACGCGCGGCAGCGGCGACCTGGCGCGCGCCCAGGCGCTGCTCGACAGCGTGGCCACCTCGGCCGACGTCGAGGCGGCGCCGTTCCGGCCGCTGGCGCAGCTGTTGTCCAGCAACTGCGCCGAGGCGCGCCGGCTGGCCGACCACGCCGACCGCCTGGCCGCGCAGCAAAAGGACAGCCAGCGCCGCATCGACCAGTTGAGCGAGATGCTGGAGGGCCTGAAAACCATCGAACGCACCCTGCCGGCCCGCCCGGCGACCGGACCACAGGTGACCAAATGACGACGACTCAGGGCCAGGGCGCCCACCTGCTGCTGGTGGACGACGACGACGATTTGCTGCGCCTGCTGTCGATGCGGCTGACCGCCAACGGCTACCGCGTCACCGCGGTCGGCAGCGCCGAGGCGGCGCTGGCGCGGCTGTCGATCGAGCTGCCGCGCCTGGTGATCAGCGACATCCGCCTGCCGGACCGCGACGGCATGGCGCTGTTCCAGGAAATCCGCCGCAGCTACCCGGCGCTGCCGGTGATCCTGCTGACCGCGCACGGCACCATACCGGACGCGGTCGAGGCCACCACCTTGGGCGCCTACGCCTACCTGACCAAGCCGTTCGACGCCAAGCTGCTGCTGGACCGCATCGCCCAGGCACTGAGCCTGGCGGCGCCGGCGGCCAGCGCGGCCGAGGGCGACGAGGAATGGCGCGCGGCCATCATCAGCCGCAGCCAGTGCATGGACGAGCTGCTGGCCGAGGCGCGGCTGGTGGCCGCCTCCGACGCCAGCGTGCTGATCCGGGGGGAAAGCGGCACCGGCAAGGAGCTGCTGGCGCAAGCCATCCACCGCGCCAGCCGCCGCGCGCGGGCGCCGTTCATCGCGGTCAACTGCGGCGCCATTCCCGAGGCGCTGCTGGAGTCCGAGCTGTTCGGCCACGTCAAGGGCGCCTACACCGGCGCCGTGGCCGCGCGCGAGGGCCTGCTGCAGGCGGCCGACGGCGGCACCCTGTTCCTCGACGAGATCGGCGACATGCCGCTGCTGCTGCAGGTCAAGCTGCTGCGGGTGCTGCAGGAGCGCGTGGTGCGCCAGCTGGGCTCGGACGTGGCGCGGCCGGTCGACGTGCGCATCCTGTCCGCCACCCACCGCGACCTTGACGCCGCCATGCGCGAGGGCCAGTTCCGCGAGGATTTGTACTACCGCCTCAACGTCATCACCTTGACCCTGCCGCCGCTGGCCCAGCGGCGCGAGGACGTGGCGCCAATGGCCAACCAGTTCCTGCAGACGCTGGCCGCCAAGTACGGCAAGGAAGTGCGCGGCTTCGCGCCGGACGCGCTGGAGGCGCTGACCATGTCATCCTGGCCGGGCAATGTGCGACAGTTGTACAACGTGGTCGAGCACGTGTGCGCGCTGGCCACCGCGCCGCTGATTCCGCTGTCGCTGGTGCAGCGGGCGCTGCGGGTGCCGTCGCTGGAGGTGCTGAGCTACACCGAGGCGCGCCTGCGCTTCGAGCGCAACTACCTGGTCCAGCTGCTGAAACTGGCCGACGGCAACGTGGCCGACGCCGCCCGCCTGGCCGAGCGCAACCGCACGGAATTCTACCGGCTGCTGCAAAAGCACAACCTGGACGCCAGCCTGTTCCGGGGCGATGTCGCTCCCGAGCGACAAGAATAATCGTTTAAAAATCAATGGCTTGGCGAAGACCGGCGCGATGCGGTCGCTGTTTCCCGACAAATCGGGACCGAAAATCCACGAGGTTGTGGTTTCCCATTAGAAAAACCAATCCAAGTCATTGATTTATAAGGAAAATACAAAGCTGGCACGGGGTTTGCAAAGGAGTGGGTAACGTCAACGACGTTTTATCCTCAAACTCGATAAAGGAAGCAAATCATGATGACCAACAAACTGATCGCCCGCCTGCTGGTAGCTACCGCCCTGACCGCCGCTGCTGCAACCGGTACCGCTTTCGCTGCTGGCCAGCAGGATGCGGCCATGGCCGGCGCCGCCAAAGCCGGCACCGCCACCAATGACGAGGCCATTACCAGCAAAATCAAGGCTTCCCTGTCCGATCAAAAACAGATCGGCGTGACCACCGCTGACGGCGTGGTAACCCTGTCGGGCACCGTGGCCAGCACCGATGTCGGCACCAAGGCCATCCAAACCGCCTCGGCAGTGCCAGGCGTGAAGGAAGTGAAGAGCGAACTGACCGTCGCGACGAAGTAATACTCCGTCGCCAGCTTTAAACCGTAGAAGACCCTTTGGCCGGACAGCGTGCGTAGACGCTGCCCGGTTTTTTTTATTGCCAACCCGCAGGACGGATAGCGGGGTCTGACCCCGCGGCGGGGCGCAGTGCGGGTTTAGCTTAAATTTTCCAGACGAATCTTGGTGACGCTGCCGCCCACGGTCGGCAACCCCTCCATCTTGCCGATCGCGGCGATGACGTTCTTCTCCTGCGTCTGGTGCGTCAGGAAGATGATGTCGGTGCGCGTCTCGCCCTCGGCCGGCTCCTTCTGCAGCATGGCGTCGATCGAGATGCCGGCATCGGCCAGGATGCGGGTCAGATCCGCCAGCACGCCCGGCTCATCGCTCACATTCATGCGCAGGTAGTAGCTGGTGGTCACTTCCGACATCGGCAAAATCTCGATGTTGGTCATGGCATTCGGCTGGAACGCCAGGTGCGGCACGCGGTGCTCCGGATCGGCGGTGGCCAGGCGGGTGATGTCCACCAGGTCGGCGATCACGGCCGAGGCGGTCGGCTCCGAGCCGGCGCCCTTGCCGTAGTACAGCGTGGCGCCGACGGCGTCACCCTGCACCAGCACCGCGTTCATCGCCCCTTCCACGTTGGCGATCAGGCGCTTGGACGGTATCAGCGTCGGGTGCACGCGCAGCTCCACGCCCTCCTTGCCGTTGACCTTGGCGCGCTTGGCGATGCCCAGCAGCTTGATGCGGTAGCCCAGTTGCTCGGCGTACTTGATGTCGACCGCGTTCAGCTTCGAGATGCCCTCGACGTGCGCCTTGTCGAACTGCACCGGAATGCCGAAGGCGATCGCCGACATGATGGTGGCCTTGTGCGCCGCGTCCACGCCCTCGATGTCGAAGGTCGGGTCAGCCTCGGCGTAGCCCAGTTCCTGCGCCTGCTTCAGCACGGTGGCGAAGTCCAGGCCCTTGTCCCGCATTTCGGACAGGATGAAGTTGGTGGTGCCGTTGATGATGCCGGCCAGCCAGTCGATGCGGTTGGCGGTCAGGCCCTCGCGCAGCGCCTTGATGATGGGGATGCCGCCGGCCACCGCCGCCTCGAACGCCACCATCACGCCCTTGGCTTGCGCGGCGGCAAAGATTTCGTTGCCGTGCACGGCCAGCAGCGCCTTGTTGGCGGTGACCACGTGCTTGCCGTTGTCGATGGCCTTCAGCACCAGGTCGCGCGCCTGCTCGTAGCCGCCGATCAGCTCGACGACGATGTCGATCTCGGGGTCGTTGACGATGTCGAACGGGTCGGCCACCACCGTCACCTTGCCGCCGGTGCGGGTCTTGGCGCGCTCCAGGTTGCGGGCGGACACGGCCACCACTTCGATGCTGCGGCCGGCGCGGCGGCGGATTTCTTCCTGATTGCGCGCCAGCACATCGAACGTCCCACCGCCGACATTGCCGACACCTAACAGGCCTACTTTGATTGGTTTCATATACATTCCAAAGATCTGAACCGTCATTCCGGCGTACGCCGGAATGACGCGGTTAAAAGCTGGCGCCGTGGCGCTTGCGGTAGCCTTCCATGAACTTGGCCATGCGGCCGAAGGCCTCCACCATATCGTCCGAGTTCGGCAGGAACACGACGCGGAAATGATCCGGCGCGATCCAGTTGAAGCCGCTACCCTGGACGATCAGCACTTTCGTTTCGGCCAGCAGCTCGTAAGCAAACTGCTGGTCATCCGCGATCGGATAGATCTTCGGATCAAGACGGGGGAACATGTACAGCGCCGCTTTCGGCTTGACACAAGTGACGCCCGGTATCTCGGTCAGCAGCTTGTAGGCCAGATCGCGTTGCTTCAACAGGCGCCCGCCCGGGCCCACCAGGTCGTCGATCGACTGGTAGCCGCCAAGCGCAGTCTGGATCGCAAACTGCCCCGGAGCGTTGGCGCACAAGCGCATCGAAGCCAGCATGTTGAGGCCCTCGATATAGTCTTTCGCGTGCGATTTTTCGCCCGACACCACCATCCAGCCGGAACGGTAGCCGCAGGCGCGGTAATTTTTCGACAGGCCGTTGAAGGTCACGAACAGCACGTCGTCCGCCAGCGAGGCGATCGACACGTGCTGGGCGCCGTCGTACAGTACCTTGTCGTAGATTTCATCGGCATAAATGATCAGGTCGTGCTGGCGCGCCAGCTCGATGATCTGCAACAGCAGCTCGACCGGGTACAGCGCGCCGGTCGGGTTGTTCGGATTGATGACCACGATGGCGCGCGTGTTCGGCGTGATCTTGCTGCGCATGTCCTCGATGTCCGGGAACCAGTCCTGCTGCTCGTCGCAGATATAGTGCACCGGCTTGCCGCCGGACAACGAGACGGCGGCGGTCCACAGCGGATAGTCGGGCGCCGGCACCAGCACCTCGTCGCCGTTGTTGAGCAGCGCGTTCATCGACATCACGATCAGTTCGGACGCGCCATTGCCGAGGTAGATGTCATCGATCGTCACGCCGCGGATATTCTTGCCCTGCGTGTAATGCATCACCGCCTTGCGCGGCGCGAACATGCCCTTGGAATCGGTATAGCCGGCCGCGTTGGACAGGTTCATCTTCATGTCCTGCACGATCTCGTCCGGCGGATCGAAGCCGAAAACGGCCAGGTTGCCGATATTCAACTTCGTGATCTTATGGCCTTCCTCCTCCATCTGCCGGGCTTTTTCCGGCACCGGGCCGCGGATCTCGTAGCACACTTCCGCCAGTTTGTTCGATTTTTGAATCGGTCGCAAAATAAAATCCTGTTTATGTGAGGCAAACTTCTCTGACCTGCCAAAACGCCGGCGCCGGCCCGTGCTGCATTGCAAAGAGGACCATTCTGCCGAAAGGGGGCGATTTAATCAACCTTTCAGGCCTGAGCCCTCCTGGAAAACGCTACAATGGCGCTTCTTTTTGCCGTTTACCGCCCGATTTCCGCCATGAAGCTCCACCAAAGCGATACCCAGAAATACCAGACCGTCACCGGCTACGACCAAACCGGCGTCGAAATCAACGCCGAGCGCTTTAACTACAGCCTGATCGTGCTGCCGGAAGTGCCGCCGCGCGCCTGGAACGCGCCCAGCTTCGACGCCCTGACCAAGGAGCATTTCGATCTGCTCGGCGCCGAGCATCCGGACGTCGTCATCCTCGGCACCGGCGCCCGCCAGCGCTTCATCCATCCGAAGCTGACCGCCGCGCTGACCATGCGCCGCATCGGCGTCGAATGCATGGACAGCCAGGCCGCCTGCCGCACCTACAACATCCTGATGGGCGAAGGCCGCAAAGTCGCGCTGGCCCTGGTGATCGACGCCAACGAGGGCAAAACCGCCTGATGAACGACCTCTACAATTCTAAAAAAGTCATCTGGGGACTCCTGGCCGCGTTCGCCATCGTCTGGCTGTACGTGCTGGGCATACGCACGCTGGTGCCGCCCGACGAGGGCCGCTACGCCGAGATGGCGCGCGAGATGTGGGCCAGCGGCGACTGGATCACCACCCGCCTGAACGGCATCAAGTACTTCGAGAAGCCGCCGCTGCAAACCTGGATGAACGCGCTGTCCTTTGCCGCCTTCGGCCTGGGCGAGTGGCAGGCGCGCCTGTGGACCGGCTTGTGCGGCCTGGGCGGCGTGCTGTTCACCGGCTACGCGGCCGCCCGCGTGTTCGGCCAGCGCGCCGGCTTCTACGCCGCGCTGGCGCTGGGCTCCAGCCTGTTCTGGGTGGCCTGCGGCCAGATCGACTCGCTGGACATGAGCCTGTCGGCCATGATGGCCATCGCCCTGTGCGCCATGTTGATCGCCCAGCGCGACGACGCCACGCCGGCCGAACAGCGCAACTGGATGCTGGTCTGCTGGGCCGGCATGGCGCTGGCGGTGCTGGCCAAGGGCCTGATCGGCCTGGTGCTGCCAGGCGCGGTGCTGGTGCTGTACACCGCGCTGGCGCGGGACCTTGCCATCTGGAAACGCCTGCACCTGGGCAAGGGCCTGCTGCTGTTCTTCGCCGTCGCCACGCCGTGGTTCGTGCTGGTGGCGCTGAAGAACCCGGAGCAGCCGCACTTCTTCTTCATCCACGAGCACTGGGAACGCTTCTTCCTCAAGACCCACCACCGCGAAGGCGCCTGGTACTACTTCCTGATCCTGCTGGTGCCCGGCCTGCTGCCGTGGCTGGGCCTGGTGCCGCAGGCGCTGGCGCACGGGGTGCGGCGCGCGCCGGGCACCTTCCAGCCGCGGCTGCTGCTGGTGATCTGGGCGGTGTTCATCACCTTCTTCTTCAGCTATTCCAGCTCCAAGCTGCCGGGCTACATCCTGCCGGTGTTCCCGGCGCTGGCGATGCTGATCGCCACCTACCTGGAAAACGCCACGCGCCTGCACCGCATGCTCGCCGCCGGCCTGCTGCTGCTGGTGGGCGTGGCCGGCATCGCCGCCATGCCGCTGATGACGCAGATGGCGGTGCGCCATCCGGCCGAGCGCGCCATGCTGGAAGCCCACCAGCCGTGGGTGCTGGCGGCCGCCATCGTGGCTGCCGCCGGCGGCGCGCTGGCGCTGCTGCATGCGCGCCAGCTGCGCCGCGACCTGACCGTGCTGACCCTGGCCATCGCCGGCTTCATCTCGGTGCAGCTGATCCTGACCGGCTTCGAACCCTACGGCAAAATGCGCGCCGGCAAGGACCTGGCGCTGAAGATGCTGCCGGAGCTCAAGGCCGACACGCCCATCTATTCGGTGGCCACCTACGAGCAGTCGATGACCTTCTACCTGCAACGCACGGTCACGCTGGTCAATTACTGGGACGAGTTCACCTTCGGCCTGCAACAGCAGCCCGAGCTGTCGATTCCGACGCTGGACGGCTTTGTCGCCCGCTGGCGCCAGCACACGGCCGACGGCGTCAAGGCGCTGGCCATCCTCAGCGACGAGGCCTACGCCGAACTCAAAGCCAAGGGCGTGGCCATGCGCGTGGTGGCGCAAGACACCCGCCGCATGGTCATTACCAATCTGTAATGAATAAAACCATAAATGAATATTGCAACTTTTAGCTTCATCGTCACCGGCGTGCTGCTCAATGCGGTGGCCCAGCTGCTGCTCAAGGCCGGCGCCCGCAACGTCGGCGAAATCCACCTGACGCTGAACAATCTGTTCAGCGTCGGCTGGCGCGTCGCCACCCAGTTGCCCATTATTGGCGGGCTTACCTGCTACGTGCTGTCGGTGGTGCTGTGGATTATCGCGCTGTCGCGGGTCGACGTGTCGGTGGCTTATCCGATGCTGTCGCTGGGCTATGTGGTGACCGCGGTCGGCGCCTGGTACCTGTTCGGCGAGGCGCTGTCGCTGCAGCGCCTGCTTGCCATTTTTGTCATTCTGGTCGGTGTGGCGTGGCTGGCGCGCACCTGACGAACAATTTAGAATGCCGCCATACGTCTTAAATAAATAATACGAAACCACCTCATGAGCGCTGATTTGCCCTTTCTGCCTTTTTCCAAGCCTACGATAGACGAGGCCACCATTACCGCCGTGGGCGACGTGTTGCGCTCGGGCTGGATCACCAGCGGCCCCAAAGTGGCGGCGTTCGAAGCC
Organism: Duganella sp. 1224; assembly: GCF_013408245.1. GTDB lineage: Bacteria > Pseudomonadota > Gammaproteobacteria > Burkholderiales > Burkholderiaceae_D > Rugamonas. The sequence continues at coordinate 109,682 of NZ_JACBYS010000001.1, read as the reverse complement.
GAGATGTCGGCCTACTTCGGCGGCCGCCCGGTGCGCACCTTCAACTCCGGCACCTGCACGATGGAAATCGCGCTGCGCATCGCCGGCATCGGTCCCGGCGATGAAGTCATCACCACGCCGATTTCGTGGGTCGCCACCGCCAACGTCATCATCGAAGTGGGCGCCACGCCGGTGTTCGCCGACATCGATCCGCTCACCCGCAATATCGACCTCGACAAGGTCGAGGCCGCCATCACGCCGCGCACCAAGGCCATCATCCCGGTCTACCTGTCCGGCCTGCCGGTCGACATGGACCGCCTGTACGCCATCGCCGCCAGGCACCATCTGCGCGTGATCGAGGACGCGGCGCAGGCCTTCGGCTCCGAGTGGAAAGGCAAGCGCATCGGCGCCTTTGGCGATTTCGTCTCGTTCAGCTTCCAGGCCAACAAGAACATCACCACCGGCGAGGGCGGCGCGCTGGTGCTGAACAACGAGGCCGAGGCCAAGCTGGCCGAGAAGTACCGCCTGCAGGGCGTGACCCGCAGCGGCGTCGACGGCATCGACGTCGACGTCCTCGGCGGCAAGTACAACATGAGCGACATCATGGCCGCCATCGGCCTGGGCCAGTTTGCCAACATCGAACAGATCACCGCCCACCGCCGCGCGCTGGCCAGGCGCTACTACGAGGCCTTCGGCCCCGACTTCGAGGCGCAGTCCGGCGCGCAACTGCCGCTGCAAGCCTTCGATAGCAGCAACTACCACCTGTTCCAGATCATCCTGCCGGACCACGGCCCGAGCACCCGCGCCGACTTCATGAACGCCATGAAGGACCGCTTCAACATCGGCACCGGCTACCACTACTCGCCGATCCACCTGTTCAGCCTGTACCGCGAGCGCGGCTTCAAGGAAGGCATGTTCCCGGTGGCCGAGAAACTGGGCTACCTGACCGTGACGCTGCCGATGTTCTACGCCATGACCTTTGCCGACGTCGACCGCGCAGTAGCTGCCGTGAAAGCGATCCTGATCAAATGAGCGTCTCGCCGAACCAACCGGAAATCTCCGTCGTCATCCCGATCTACAACGAGCAGGCCGGCCTGGCCGCGCTGTTCGCGCGCCTGTACCCGGCGCTGGACGCGCTCGGCGCCCGCTACGAGATCGTGTTCGTCAACGACGGCAGCCGCGACAACTCGGTGTCCATCCTGGCCGAGCAGTTCCGCAAGCGCCCGGACGTCACCCGCGTGGTGCTGTTCAACGGCAACTACGGCCAGCACATGGCCATCCTGGCCGGCTTCGAGGCGGCGCGCGGCGACATCATGGTGACGCTGGACGCCGACCTGCAAAATCCGCCGGAGGAAATCGGCAACCTGGTGGCCAAGATGCGCGAGGGCTACGACTACGTCGGCTCGATCCGCCGCAAGCGCCAGGACGTGGCGTGGCGCACCTACGCCTCCAAGGCCATGAACCGGCTGCGCGAGCGCATCACCAACATCAAGATCACCGACCAGGGCAATATGCTGCGCGCCTACGGCCGCAACATCGTCGACCTGATGAACCAGTGCGCCGAGGTCAACACCTTCGTGCCGGCGCTGGCCTACCGCTTCGCCCGCAACCCGACCGAAATCGTGGTCGAACACGAGGAGCGCGCGGCCGGCGAATCGAAGTATTCGCTGTACAGCCTGATCCGCCTGAACTTCGACCTGGTCACCGGCTTCTCGCTGGTGCCGCTGCAGTTCTACTCGATGATGGGCATGCTGATGTCGCTGATCTCCGGCCTGCTGGTGGCGGTGCTGGTGGTGCGCCGGCTGTTCCTGGGCGCCGAGGCCGAGGGCGTGTTCACGCTGTTCGCCATCACCTTCTTCTTCATGGGCGTGATCCTGTTCGGCATTGGTTTGCTGGGCGAGTACGTCGGCCGCATCTTCCAGCAGGTGCGGGCGCGGCCGCGCTACGTGGTGCAGACCATTCTGCAGCAAAAGGACGAGAGCCAGCCGGCGCCGCCGCCCGGCGTCGAGAAACGCACCGTGGGCCGCCATCATGACTGAGTTCTCCGCGCGCCAGCGCGCCGTCGTCTTCGGCTACCACAATGTGGGCGTGCGCTGCCTCAAGGTCTTGCTGGCCGGCGGCGTCGACGTCGCGCTGGTGGTCACCCACGAGGATAGCGCCAGCGAAAACATCTGGTTCGAATCGGTGATCTCGCTGTGCCAGGCCGAGGGCATCCCCTACATCACGCCGGCCGACGCCAAGTCGCCCGAACTGCTGGCCCAGGTGCAGGCGCTGAAGCCGGACCTGATGTTCAGCTTCTACTACCGCCACATGCTGCCGGCCGCACTGCTGGCGGTGGCGCCGGCGTTCAACATGCACGGCTCGCTGCTGCCGGAATACCGCGGCCGCGCGCCGGTCAACTGGGCGGTGCTGCACGGCGCCACCGTCACCGGCGCCACGCTGCACGAGATGACCGTCAAGCCGGACGCCGGCGCCATCGTCGCGCAAATGGACGTGCCGATCCTGCCGGACGACACCGCGCACGAGGTGTTCGGCAAGGTCCAGGTGGCGGCCGAGCAGGCGCTGTGGCGCGTGCTGCCGTCGCTGCTGGACGGCACGGCGCCGCGCCTGCCCAACGACCTCAGCAAGGGCGGTTATTTTGGCGGCCGCAAGCCCGAGGACGGCCGCATCGACTGGTTCATGCCGGCCCAGGATGTGTACAACCTGCACCGCGCCGTCGCCCCGCCCTACCCCGGCGCCTTCACCGACATCGACGGCGTGCGCTACGTCATCCAGCGCGCGCGCCTGAATGGCAATTTTGGCAACGTTATTTCGCTCAGTTTGCCACCGGGCTTGACAGTAGTAGATAATTGCATCTTTGGCGTTTGCGGCGATGGCCGCATGCTGACGATTTCCTCCCTGACCGCCGATGGCCAACCCATCACGGCAGAGCAGCTGCAAATTCGCCTGGCCGCGCGCGCATGAAGCGCCGGCAGCTTTGAACATTACCTGGACACACACAACATGAAAAAAGTACTCATTCTCGGCGTTAATGGCTTCATCGGCCATCACCTGTCGAAGCGCATTCTGGAAACCACCGACTGGCACGTCTACGGCATGGACATGAACACCGACCGTATCACCGACCTGCTGGAGAATGAGTCCTTCAAGTCGCGCATGCACTTTTTCGAGGGCGACATCACCATCAACAAGGAATGGGTCGAGTACCACGTCAAGAAGTGCGACGTGATCCTGCCGCTGGTCGCCATCGCCACGCCGTCGACCTACGTCAAGGCGCCGCTGCGCGTGTTCGAACTGGACTTCGAGGCCAACCTGCCGATCGTGCGCTCGGCCGCCAAGTACGGCAAGCACCTGGTGTTCCCGTCGACCTCGGAAGTGTACGGCATGTGCCACGACGAGGAATTCGACCCGGAGAACTCGGAACTGATCTGCGGCCCGATCAACAAGCCGCGCTGGATCTACTCCAACGCCAAGCAGCTGATGGACCGCGTGATCTGGGGCTACGGCATGGAAGGCCTGAACTTCACGCTGTTCCGTCCGTTCAACTGGATCGGCGCCGGCCTGGATTCGATCCACACGCCAAAAGAAGGCTCGTCGCGCGTGGTGACGCAGTTCTTCGGGCACATCGTGCGCGGCGAGAACATCTCGCTGGTCGACGGCGGCCACCAGAAGCGCGCCTTCACCGACATCGACGACGGCATCGACGCGCTGATGAAGATCATCGAAAACAAGAACGGCGCCGCCACCGGCAAGATCTACAACATCGGCAACCCGACCAACAACTTCTCGATCCGCGAACTGGCCGACATGATGCTGAAGCTGGCGCCGCAATACCCCGAGTACGCCGACGGCGCGGCCAAGGTGCAGATCGTCGAGACCACCTCGGGCGCCTACTACGGCGAAGGCTACCAGGACGTCAAGAACCGCGTGCCGAAGATCACCAACACCTGCGAAGAGCTGGACTGGAAGCCGACCACCACCATGGCCGACGCGCTGAAGAAAATCTTCGACGCCTACCGCGGCCAGGTGGCCGAGGCACAGAAGCTGGTGGACTAAGCATTGACTAGCAAACCCCTGATGGTGTTGAAGATCGACGTCGACACCTACCGCGGCACCCGCGAGGGCGTACCCAACCTGGTCCGCACGCTGAAGGCGCACAACGCCGGCGCCACCTTCCTGTTCTCGCTCGGCCCGGACCACACCGGCTGGGCGATGCGGCGCGCGCTGCGGCCGGGTTTCTTCAGCAAGGTGTCGCGCACCTCGGTGGTCGAACACTATGGCTTCAAAACCCTGATGTACGGCGTGCTGCTGCCGGGCCCGGACATCGGCAGGGAATGCGCCGCCGAACTGCGCGCGGTGCGCGACGCCGGCTTCGAATGCGGCATCCACACCTGGGACCACGTGCTGTGGCAGGACAACGTCGCCAAGCGCGACGCCGGCTGGACCACCACCATGATGCGCAAGGCCGCCGCCCGCTACACGCAGGTGTTCGGCGAGGCGCCGCGCACCCATGGCGCCGCCGGCTGGCAGATGAACGACGCCGCCTTCCACGAGCACGACAGCGCCGGTTACGGCTACGCCTCGGACGGCCGCTGCGTGCTGAAGGCAAACGGCCAGCTGGCCCATCCTGCCGACGGCCCGCACCGCCTGTCCGACGGCGCGCAGGTGCTGCAGCACATCCAGATGCCGACCACGCTGCCGACGCTGGACGAAATCCTCGGCTGCGAGATCGATGGCGTGACCATCACGACCGGCAATATCGCCGCCTTCCTGCTCCAGCTGACCGAGGGCGCCACGCGCGACCACGTCTATACTTTGCACGCCGAGCTTGAAGGACAGAAACTCGCCCCCATATTCGAGCAGCTATTGGCAGGATGGCAAGCACAAGGATACCAACTGGCGTCCATGGCCGACTACTATCACAAGATAAAAGACCTGCCGATGCCGGTTTGCCCCATCACCTGGGGCGAGCTGCCGGGACGTTCGGGCCAGCTGATCATTCAGGGCCCGGCGCGCGCCGACTAACCTCTCCAGGAGACGCCTGTGGCTGATGTAGTAACCGATTTCTCCGCGCCGATGACCAGCGGCCAGACCTTCCAGTTGTCCGGCCGTCCGGCGCGCTTTACCGTGCTGTTCTTCTACCCCAAGGACAACACCCCAGGCTGCACCACCGAGAACGTGGCCTTCCGCGACCTGTACCCGCAATTCCAGGCCGCCAATACCGAGATCTACGGCATCAGCCGCGATTCGCTGCGCTCGCACGAAAGCTTCAAGGCCAAGCTTGGCCTGCCGTTCGAACTGATCTCCGACCCGGACGAAAAAGTCTGCGAGCAGTTCGGCGTCATGAAGATGAAGCAAATGTACGGCAAGACGGTGCGCGGCATCGAGCGCAGTACGTTTGTGATTGACGCTACCGGCCAAATAGTGAAAGAATGGAGAGGCGTGAAGGTAGCAGGTCACGTCGATGAAGTGCTGGAATTTGTGGCGCATCAGGCTTGAGTTTTTGGATGCGCGCTCTTCCGGTGTGCTTAACCTGTAGCGAGCGACATCAACATTTTGAGTCATCACTGTAATTCCTACCCTCCTCGGTGGCCAGCCGGCCACCTTGCGGTACTTTCACCGGGCCGGAGTCGCGCCCGTCGGCAGTCTACTTTTCCCTTTTACCCAGCATCCACCCCATCGGGGCGTTTCCCCATGGGCGGATTCCTCCAGATATCTTTCGATTGAGATCCTGATGCCACTGCCAAAAATACCAAGTAAGCCAGCGACTATACTGTTGGCAAAAGATTACCCCCAGGCCACCGGCCGCGTGACGCCCGCCCTCGCGGCGGTGGCGGACATCGCGCCCGCGCCGGCACCAGCGCCGAAGAAAGCGGCGACCGTCAAGGCAGTTCCCGCAGCAAAGAAACCGGCCGTGGCCAAGACCCCGGCCCCGGGCAAATCCAAGGCCGTGGCCGCCGTGCTGAAAGCCGCGCCAGCCGTCCTGCAGGCCGCCGCCGACGCGGTCGAGGCCAAGGGCAAGCCGTCGCCGCGCAACAAGGTCACGCCGATCGTGGCCGAGGCGCCGCATCCGGCCAAGCACAAGACCAACGAGGTGACAATCAAGTCGTCCACCAGCCGCCACGCCGACCAGACCGGCGCCACCAAGATGTTTGTGCTGGACACCAACGTGCTGATGCACGATCCCTCGTCGCTGTTCCGCTTCGAGGAGCACGACGTCTACCTGCCGATGATGACGCTGGAGGAGCTGGACAACCACAAGAAAGGCATGACCGAGGTGGCCCGCAACGCGCGCCAGGTCTCGCGCACGCTGGACGCGCTGGTCTCCAACACCGACGACGACGCCATCGAGAACGGCATCCCGCTGTCCAAGCTGGGCAACAAGGACGCCAAGGGCCGCCTGTACTTCCAGACGCGCCTGCAAACCGCCGAGCTGCCGGTCGGCCTGCCGTCGGGCAAGGCCGACAACCAGATCCTGTCGGTGGTGCGTTCGCTGGAAGCCGAACAGGAAGGCCGCGCCATCGTGCTGGTGTCGAAAGACATCAACATGCGCATCAAGGCGCGCGCGCTGGGCCTGCCGGCGGAAGACTACTTCAACGACCACGTGCTGGAAGACACCGACCTGCTGTACTCGGGCATCGTCCAGCTGCCGGACGATTTCTGGAACAAGCACGGCAAGGACCTGGAATCGTGGCAGGAAAATAAAAACGGCCAGAGCGCGACGTTCTACCGCGTGACCGGGCCGTTCGTGCCGTCGATGCTGGTCAACCAGTTCGTGTTCCTGGAGCCGAAGAATGGCGAGGCGCCGTTCTATGGCCAGGTCAAGCAGATCAACGGCAAGACCGCCGTGCTGCAGACGCTGCGCGATTTCAGCCACAACAAGAACAATGTCTGGGGCGTCACCGCGCGCAACCGCGAGCAGAACTTCGCGCTCAACCTGCTGATGAATCCGGAATGCGACTTCGTCACGCTGCTGGGGCAGGCCGGCACCGGCAAGACCCTGCTGGCCCTGGCCGCCGGCCTGGCGCAGGTGCTGGAAACCAAGCTCTACAACGAAATCATCGTCACCCGCGTGACGGTGCCGGTCGGCGAAGACATCGGTTTCCTGCCGGGCACCGAGGAAGAGAAAATGTCGCCGTGGATGGGTGCGTTTGACGACAACCTGGAAGTGCTCAACAAGTCCGATTCGGACGGCGGCGAATGGGGCCGCGCGGCGACGCAGGACCTGATTCGTTCGCGCATCAAGATCAAGTCGCTGAACTTCATGCGGGGCCGCACCTTCGTCAACAAGTTCCTGATCATCGACGAGGCGCAGAACCTGACGCCGAAGCAGGTCAAGACGCTGGTGACGCGTGCCGGCCCGGGCACCAAGATCATCTGCCTGGGCAACATCGCGCAGATCGACACGCCGTACCTGACCGAAGGTTCGAGCGGCCTGACCTACGTGGTGGACCGCTTCAAGGGCTGGTCGCACAGCGGCCACGTGACGCTGGCACGCGGCGAACGCTCGCGCCTGGCGGACCACGCCAGCGAGGTGCTGTAACGGTATAAATCGTTTAGTTCGGCCCCCTCAGCCCCGCCCGCAGCAATGCCGGCGGGGCTGATTTTTTAGGGCGCGGATGGCACCGTCAAAACCCGCAAACCGCTACGCCAGGGTCTGACCCCGTACGGGGTCAGACCCTTTCGTTTGGGGGGTAAAGCAAGCATCAAACCTTCTTACGCCGACGGGCGACAGCGCCCACCACCCCCAAGCCACCCAACATCAACGCATACGTCTCCGGCTCCGGCACCGGCGCCATCTGCAGCGTACTCGCGTTAAAGCTCTGGAACGCCCCGCCATTGGCCGCATACTGCACCTGCTGGCCGCCATCGCAGCAGCCCTCCAGCCCATAAATGGTCAGCGTATGGTTGCCCGCCGTCAGCGCCTTGTTGTTCACACTGAACACCGACCCCGTGTTGGCATAATCATGCGCCCACCACATATCGTTGGTCCTGAAATCGACCGCCTGCCCATCCAGGAACACCGCGCCGCCGTTGCCGAAGTCAACGCCCGCGCGGAACGAATACGTCCCCGCCGCAGCCAGGCCAAAATTGATGGTCGATTTAAACGCAATATTGGTCGCCCCCGCGCCAAACAGCGACTGGTTCGACACGATGTCGTAGTTGTTCAGCACGGTGGTATGCGACGAATTGGCAACAGCCGCATCCACCACCGCACGGTAATCGTTAGCGCTGACCTGCGCGCCCGCGTTCGAATAGCCGGTCTGGAAAGTGATGACGGCCGCCTCGGCGGTGCCATAAACGAGAGCGACAGCGAGAGCGGCGAGTTTGACGTATTTCATGATGGTCCCTGTAGGTGAAATGGTTAAAAAGCGGCGAAAGCCTAACCAGGTACGGGGATGTGGGACCGTGGCGATGATGTTTCTTTTGTGTATTTTTAAATGCTTAATAGCATGTTTCGAATGTTATCCGAGGCAATGTACGATGTCAATCGCGCAAAAACCACGAACAGCGGGGTGAACACCAGCCTGTAAAAGTGCTTGAAACCGGCGGCATCCTGTATGACACTAGGCATCCAAGTTATTGATTTTGCCCGGATTTCATGCCCTAGCAGAGGTCAGTCATCATGGACATTCCTATCCTGATCCAGAAAACGATAGGCGCCAAAAAATATGGCGTCACGGTGCCGGACATCCCGGGCTGCGTGACCACAGGCGAAACGGTGGACAAAGCCATGAGCAATGCCACCAAGGCCATCTACGGCCATGTCGGCCAGCTGGTCGAAGCCGGCAAATCGTTCGAAATCAAGCCATCGGAACTGGAAACGCTCTCGCAGGAACCGGACTATGCCGGCGGCATCTGGGCCCTGGTCAGCCTCGACCTGGCCCGGCTGGACGACCCGCCGCAGGACTAATTGGCCGGCTTGGGCTGGGCATCCGCCATCGCTTCCGCCAACGATGGCACATGCAGCGCGGCGCGGTCGGCGTCGGTGACGGCGTTGGGGTCAACCGGGTAAAGCGAGCGCACACCATCCTTGGAGACCTGGTACTGGGTGCCGTACCACTGTGGCAGCTTCTTCCACATCAGATAGCGGTCCCAGGAAGCCGCGATCAGCCACTTGGGCGCCGGCTGGCCGGGCTCCAGCCGGGAGGCGATAACGGCAAACGCGTGCGCCAGCTGGAAATCCTTCGGCTTCTCCCCATGCTGGTAAATCATGGCGGCGTGATAGTAATCCTCCGCCGTGCGGATCTCGCCGCGCGCCAGCATCTCGGATACGCGCTGGCGCCGTTGCGCATCGTTGGCGTTGACTACGGTCCAGTCGATCTTGTCCGGCGCGCGGTCCGCCGTATCCGCCTTGTTCATCGTCCTGAGCTCGGCGTTGGACGCCAAATCAGACGCGGCACACACGGCACACGCCATCGCCAACGTAGCGAGCACCATCCTTCTCATCGACCGGTTGACGCCCTGCGCCTTGCCGGCCCATGCGCGGCCGGGAGAAGTCCGGGCCTCCCTCGCCCTTGTGGTTGTAGACCACCTCACGCCGGCCCCCGCAAATGAATCAGGGGATAGGCGCGCCCTTGGCCATCCAGCGCGGAACGGCCGGTGCGGACAAAGCCGATGCGTTCATAGAACGCCGCAGCCTGTCCGTTCTGCTCGTTGACATCGGTGGTCAGCACCGGATGCAGCGTCCACGCATGCGCCACCAGCGCCTGGCCGATCCCTTGTCCATGATGCGCGGGATCGACAAACAACGCCTCCATGTGCGCATCGCTCAGCAGCATGAAGCCAAGCGGCACATCCTGCTCATCGACGGCCAGCCATAGCGGCGCGGACGGCAAAAAGCCGCGCACCTCCTCATCAATGGCCGCACGGTCCGCCGCCGTCAAAAAATCATGCGTCGCATCGACAGCCCTGCGCCAGATGCCCACCACACGCTCCCCATCGCCAACACGCGATGCCCTGATACTGATCATTTCCTGAAACCCCTTCTCCAAAACACACGCACCAGCCACACGGCCAGCGCCAACGCAAACAGCCACGGCAACAGGTAAGCAAGACCAGTCACCAGTCGAGCAATGCCTCTGGCGCCCTGCCGCGCCAGATTACCTTGCCGCCCCGCGTCCAGCTAAGACGTCAGCAAGGCGCAGCGCTTTTCGCAGTCCGCCTCGCTGGCCGCCAACAGCCTCGCGCACATCCCCAGCAGAAATCTGTTCATCGATCATTCCGGCGAGTTAAGGATTTGGCAATCATACAGTAACGCTTGACCTTCCCACGGCAGGAAGGATTAAAGTACGGGTATCGACACTGATTGAGGAGTATGCGATGTACCAGCTTCAAGTAGAAAACATGAGCTGCGGCCACTGCGTGGGCGCCGTCACCAAGGCCGTGCAAGCCATCGACGCCAGCGCCAAAGTGGAAGTCGACCTGGCCACCAAATCGGTCAGGATCGACAGCGCCACGCCGCTGGCCCCACTGAAATCCGCCATCGCCGACGCCGGCTACCCGGTCACCAGCGCCGCCTGATCGCGCGCACAAACGGCGTCCTCCTTGACGCCGTGAATTTAACGGCCCGCAGTAAGCTCTGCGGTCGTTTTGATCTCCACCATCATCCAAAAACCATCCTGGAAGCGCGCATCATCAAGCCACGATTCAATGGTGGATGGTGGAGGCAAAGCGCTGTCACCATCCTCATACATCGTCCAAGCTGCCTCCTGGGCCATCGCAGGCAGATCGATCAGCTCATCAGCTGCGGTGTGCACACCCGGAAAATCGGGAAAACTAGCACCGTAAGCGCTGCCGTCATCTTTCCATACATACAAAGGGTAAAGCATATCCAAACCTCACTTCCGTCTGCGCCGTACCAAATCTTCCGGCAACGCGAGCGCCCGCTACTCCAGCTCCGGATAATGACGGAAGATATCCGTCTCGTTGTTCGCAATCCGCCGCGTCGAGTTGAGGTAGGCTGCGATGTTGGGCCGCTGCGCCACTTTCGCGTGCAGCGCATGCAGGCGCGGATAGGATGGCGCCAGTTTGGCCATCGTCTTGGGGAAGGCGTACATCAGCCCATCGAGCAGCTGGAACAGCGACAGGTCCACGTACGACAGCCGCGATCCCACCGCGTAACCGCCCCGCCCCGGATTGCGCTCCATGATGCCTTCAAAATAATCGAGGAACTTCGGAATCCGCTGCGCGCGGAAATCCTTCGACCGCGCCTTGGCTTCCTTTTTCTGATCCTCGTAGTAGGCGTTGGTGGAAATCGGATGGTGCGTATCATGCGCCTCCGCCACCATATCGGCGATCGTCAGCTGCAGCTGATTGGTCCACAAGCGCCCTTCCTGCGAACGTGGCGCCAGCCCATGCCGCGCGCCGAGAAACTGCAGGATATTGGCGGTCTGCCCGATCAGCAATTCGCCCGCGCGCAGCACCGGCGGCGCGAACGACGGATGATCGACCTTGCCGCCATCCAGGCTGGCCTTCAGTGCCGCCATGCCCCCCTTCCCGCGCGCCACGTCCACATACGGCACGCCGGCTTCCTCCAGCGCCAGCCGCACAAATTCGCCACGGCCCTGCAAGCCGTCCCAGTAATAGAGTTGGTATGGAGTCGTCATGCGGCCATGGTAGCACCGGCACCGCGATGACGGAGCCCGATTCAGCGCGCTTTTTGGCCGCCGCCGCTCTCAATCGGCCAGGCGTTGCAGGATCGGACAGTCGGGACGCTGGTCGCCGTGGCAGCAACTGGCCATGGTCTGCAGCGTGTCGCGCATCTCGGTCAGTTCGGCGATGCGCTGATTGAGTTCGGCCACGTGGCCCATGGCGATGGTCTTGACGTCGGCGCTGGCGCGCTCCTTGTTCTGCCATAGCGACAGCAGGTCGCGGATCTGCTCCAGCGAGAAGCCCAACAAGCGCGCGCGCTTGACGAAGCGCAGCGTGTGCAGGTCGTTGTCGCCGTAGATGCGGTAGCCGGCGTCGCTGCGCTTGCCGGGCGGGATCAGGGCGATGCTTTCGTAGTAACGGATCATTTTGGCCGAGATGCCGGTGGCCGTTGCGGCTTGTCCGATGTTCATGACTGGTTCTCCGGTTTCCAGCGGCGCAGCAGCAGCGCGTTACTGATCACGCTGACCGAGCTGAGGGCCATCGCGCCGCCGGCCACTATGGGGTTGAGCAGGCCGAAGGCAGCCAGCGGGATGCCGATCAGGTTGTAGATAAAGGCCCAGAACAGGTTCTGGCGGATCTTGCCGTAGGTGCGGCGCGAGATCGAGATGGCCGCCGCCACCAGCGCCGGGTCGCCGCGCATCAGCGTGACGCCGGCGGCGTGCATGGCGACGTCGGTGCCGCTGGACATGGCAATGCCGACGTCGGCGGCGGCCAGCGCCGGCGCGTCGTTGATGCCGTCGCCGACCATGGCGATGGTGCCGCCGTCCTGTTTGAGCGCGGCGATGGTGCCGGCTTTATCGGCCGGCAGCATGTTGGCGACGATGCGCCGCACGCCAAGCTGCTGGCCGACGGCGTTGGCGCTGCCCTGGTTGTCGCCGGTCAGGAGCACGGTGTGGATGCCCATGGCGTGGAGTGCGGCGATGGCGGCTTGGGCTTGCGGTTTGAGGCGGTCGCCGAAGGCCAGCAGGCCAAGGAGCTGGCTGTTGCCGGCGTCTGCCAGCCAGGAGATGGTGTGGCCGGATTGCTCCAGCGCTGCGGCGCGCTGCGATAGCGCTTGCAGTGCGATGCCCTGCTCCTGCATCAAGCGCGTGCTGCCCAGCAGCAGCCGCATGCCGTTCACCGTGGCCGAGACGCCGCGGCCGGGCAAGGCGCTGATGTCGGATGCCAGCAGCGGGCCGGCGGCGGGGGACGATGGCGCGGCGATACCGTCGGCTGCAACTGCGGCGGCTTGCTGGACGGCGCGGGCCAGCGCGTGCTCGCTGCCGCGCTGCACGGCGGCGGCCAGTTGCAGCAGGCGCGCGTCGGCGACGCCCGGCGCCGGCACCAGCGCGGCCAGCGATGGCTGCCCCTCGGTCAGGGTGCCGGTTTTGTCGAAGGCCACGGTGGTGATGCGGTGCGCCAGTTCCAGCGCCTCGGCGTCCTTGATCAGGATACCGTAGCGCGCCGCCACGCCAGTGCCGGCCATGATGGCGGCCGGGGTGGCCAGCCCCAGCGCGCACGGACAGGCAATCACCAGCACCGCTACCGCGTTGATGATGGCCCGCTCCACATCGCCGCCGGCCATCCACCAGCCGGCGAAGGTCAGCAGCGCCAGCACCAGCACCACCGGCACGAAGATCGCGCTGACGCGGTCCACCAGGTGCTGCACCGGCGCCTTGGCCGCCTGCGCGTCCTCCACCAGGCGGATGATGCGCGACAGTGTGCTTTCCGCGCCCACCGCCGTCACGCGCACCAGCAGCAGGCCTTCGCCATTGATCGCGCCCCCGGTCACGCGCTCGCCCGCGTGCCGCGCCACCGGCAGGCTCTCGCCGGTGATCAGCGCCTCGTCCACATGGCTGGCGCCTTCGGTCACCACGCCGTCGGCGGCAATGCGTTCCCCGGGACGCGCGACGATGATGTCGCCCACCTTGACCTCGTGAATGGCGACATCCACATCCTCCCCGCCGCGCCGCACGCGCGCCGACTCAGGACGCAGCGTTTGCAGCGCGCGGATGGCCTGCGCGGTCTGGCGCTTGGCGCGCGCCTCCAGCCACTTGCCCAGCAGGACCAGCGTGATGACCACTGCCGACGCTTCAAAATACAGGTGCGGCATGGCGCCCGCCATCAGCAGCTGATAGACACTCAGGCCGTATGCCGCACTGGTGCCCAGCGCCACCAGCAGATCCATATTGCCGCTGCGCGCCTTGGCGGCCAGCCAGCCGGCGCGATAGAAACGCGCGCCGAGCCAGAACTGCACCGGCGTCGCCAGCAGCCATTGCAGCCGGCCGTCCAGCATCCAGTGGACGCCGGCCAGTTCCAGCAGCATGGGCACAATCAGGGGAAGGGAAAACAGCGCCGACAGCGCCACGGCGGCACCGCCGGTGGGCGCCAGCAGCGGCGCCGCAGCCGCGCGGCCAGCTTGCGCGGCTGCGGCTGCGCCTGCGCCTGCGCCCGTGCCCGTGCCTGCGGCCGACGACGACACTGGCGTGGGCGCGCTGCCCGGCTCGGGCGGCGGCAACGAGGCCTGGTAGCCGGCCTTGTCGATGGCTTGCGCCAGCACGGCAAAGTCGACCGGCTCGGCCGATTCGACGCGCGCCATCTCGGTTGCCAGATTGACACTGACTTTGTCGACGCCCGGCACCGCCGCCAGCACCCGCTCCACCCTGCCCACGCAGGAGGCGCAGCTCATGCCGTCAATTTTGATCGCTTGCTGATTCATGGGACACCCGATGCTGTATTTTCATACCTACAGCATCAAGTATCCCACGATTGGAAGGTCAAGGTTTTTTTAGCGGACTTCGCAATCGACCGTATTGGGCTTCGTCGTTGCGCCGCTGTTGCCGGGCTCGCCGATGTTGGTGTTGAAGATAGGCGGCGGCGTGAACTTCAAGCCGGGATTCTGCGGCAGCACGATGGGCGGCACGGTGAAATTGGGTGTAAAGCCAAACTGGCCGGCATTGAACAATTGCGAACCGCCCTGGTTGCTCAGCAAGACTATCCCATCCAGTACCTGGAGGTAGAGGCCTGGCGCCACGCCCTGCGTGCCGCTCGATGGCACTGGCGGCACGGCGCCAAGCGGGACGATGTCGGCGATGAAGGTGGTGCCGCGGATGCCGATGGTGGCGCTGGGCGTCTTCATCGCGAACTTTTCCTTGTTGCGCTTGCCGAGCAGACCGGTTACCGAGCGCAGCCCGCCTTTGACCAGGTTGAAGGAGGCGTTGTCGCCGTCCGGGTTGCCGGCGTCGTAGGCGAAGTTCTCGACCTTGAAGGTGGTCGAGGGCTTCAGCGTGATTTCGCTGTTGTCGATGAATTTGACCATGGCGTAGGTGTTTTTCTCGGTCACCAGGGTGTCGCCGCTTTCCACCTCCGACTTCATGGACAGCACCCGCACGGCGCCATCGGCCTTGCGCGCCATCAGTGGACCGCTCAGCTGCACAATGGTGCCCGCCACCTGCGCGGCCCAGCTCAGGCTGGCCACGCAGAACAACATCAGCGCCAGCCAGGCTTTAATTGCAGTAGAGTTTTGGAGTTGTTTCATTTTTGGTTCCGGTGGTGTCTTTGGTGGTTGCCAGTTTGTCGGCTTTGTCTTCAGGTGTGGACGAGTTGCCGCTGCCGCCCGAGCCGCCTCTGCCCGATTCGCCTTTCTCCACCGCGGTGCTGCTGTTGACGATGGTGATCACCTGGTTGGAGGCTTGCTGCACTGGCTTGTAAGGCTCGGATGCCGACGGCGGCGACAGCACCTGGCACAGCGCCGAGTTCGGCGCGATGGTGCAGATGTCGGCCGACGGTGGCGGCGTTGGCACAGGCGTTGGCGTTGGCGTCGGCGTCGGCGTCGGGGTTGGCGTTGGCGTCGGGGTTGGCGTTGGCGTTGGCGTCGGCGTTGGCGTCGGCGTTGGCGTCGGCGTTGGCGTTGGCGTTGGCGTTGGCGTTGGCGTTGGCGTTGGCGTTGGCGTCGGGGTTGGCGTTGGCGTTGGCGTTGGCGTTGGCGTTGGCGTCGGCGTTGGCGTTGGCGTTGGCGTTGGCGTTGGCGTTGGCGTTGGCGTTGGCGTTGGCGTTGGCGTTGGCGTTGGCGTTGGCGTTGGCGTCGGCGTTGGCGTCGGCGTTGGCGTTGGCGTTGGCGTTGGCGTTGGCGTTGGCGTTGGTGTTGGCGTCGGTGTTGGCGTCGGTGTTGGCGTTGGCGTTGGCGTTGGCGTCGGTGTCGGTGCTGGCACCAGCGTCACCGTCACCGCACCATTCCCGGCCGTCACCGAGCCGGTCGAGGCATAGCTGGTTGCCGTGATGGCCACCTGCCCGCTGGCCGACGACACCACACCGGTACTCCCCACGGTAATCGTATTGCTCGGGTCATAGCCAGTCCCCGCCGCCAGCGTGATGTTGCCGCTGTCCGACGTCACCGCACCATCGATCACCAGCGGACTATGCGTCTGCAGCGTGATCGCGCCACTGGTGGTGGCCACCGTGCTGCCATTGATCACCTTCATGCCGCCGGTATTGTCGATGCTGATCGCGCCGCCATTGCCGCCGCCGGCGTCGATCTGCTTGACGTTATGCACCGTCAGCATCTCGGTATTGTTATTGGTATTGGCGATATAAATCCCGGCATTGCCGCCGCTGCCGGCGGTATTGGTCACGGTCAGCTCGGCCACGCGGGTCACCAGCGGACTGCCGCTGGCGCCCACGCCGCTCTGCGTGTTCAGCGTCAGCGCATTGGCCTTCAGCGTGCCGCCCGTCGCCGAGCCGCTGCCGCGCACCACGCCGCCGCTCAACACGTCGAGTACCACGTTGCCGTTGCTGGTCACGCCATTGACGCCATCCACCTGCGCGATCGCCAGCGTGCCGGTATTGGCAAAACTCAGATTGCCGACCACTGGCTGCGTCACGACAAAGCTGCTGAAGCTGGAAGCGCCACCCGACCCGGTCTGATCCGCCGCCAGATTGGTGACGGTATTGCCCGCGTTGGTCAGCGTGATATTCCCGCTGGTTTTCAGCGCCAGATCGCGCGCGTTGATCGCGCCGGTCTGGGTGATGTCGCCGCTGTGGCCGAGCAGTGCCACCGTGTTGGTCTTGGCATTCAGGCTGCCGGCCAACTGGCCACCGCCGGCAACGATGCCGGCCACCGAAATGGTGCCCAGATTGAGCACACCATCGGTCGAGCCGAATGCCACGGTGGACGCCGCCAGGTGCCAGAAATTGCTGACCGCCATACAAGTGGCGCCACAAGCGCTGCCGCTGCCAACCACCATGCTGTAGCCGTTGCTGTACGGATGGACTGCAGCATAATCCGCATTCAGGTCCGCCGCCAGCGTCAGCGCGTTGGCGCCAATGTCGAAACTGCCCGCCGAGCCGGCGTGATTGACCACCACCGTATTGCCCGACAACGCCACGTTCTGCGCCCGGCCATTCAGCGTGCCGCTGACCGTGATGCCGGTGGCCTCAACGTCGATGTTGCCGGTGGCGGCCGAAGCGAGCGACACATCGCCCAGCGTCAGCGCCTGGCTGTTCTTGAACGACAGCGATCCCACATTGGTCGCGCTCAGCGCCGTGATGGTGTTATCGCCCAGCAGACTGACCGCGCCCGGCGTGGTCACGCTCAGCGACAGCGCATTCAGCACGCCATCGCCGGCCGCCTGCGCAATGGCGCCGGTGCCGGTCAGCACAATGCCGCCGCCACCGCTGATGCTGCCGACGCTGTAGTCGCCATAGCCGTTGTAGCTGAAACTGCCGTTGGCGCTGGCGCCGCTGACACGGGCCGCCAGGTTGGCACCGCTCAGCGCAACGTTGCCGCCGGCGCTGACATTCAGATTGGCGGCGGTGATCACACCGCCGCCGGTCACGTTGGCGCCATTTAGCGTCACGCTCTGCCCGGCCGCGCTCAACGCGCCGCCCACCGCCAGGTCGCCCACGGTGTAGACGGTGATGGTGCCGTCCGGGTTACTGCCGTTCAGCGTGATGGCGCCCAGCGTCACCGTCTGGCCGCTGGTATCGTTCAGCGACAGCGACCCCACGCTGGTGGCGCTGAGCGCGGCGATCTGGTTCGAGGTGCCGTTCAGGCGCACGGCGCCGCCCGCCGTCAGCGACACCGAAGTGGCGTCCAGCGAACCATCCATCCCCTGATCGATGCCGCCAACCGCGTTCAGCGTAACGCCGTCGGTCCAGCCGGTGACGTGGCCGATGCTGATGTCGCCCGCGCTGCTGTAACTGAAGCCCTTGGTGGCGTAGCCGGAGAGGGTGCCGACCACATTGGCGCCGGTCAGCGTGACGCGACCACCCTGCGCATACAGGCTGTCGGCGGTGATGACGCCGGTGCCGATGATATCGTTGACCGCGGTCAGGTTCAGCGATTGCTTGACGCTGAGCGCCTCGTTGACCGCAATCGCGCCGCCGCCGAGATTGAGCTGGCCCACCGTGCTGGTGCTCAGGTCGACCGGGCCGGCCACGGTCAAGGTGCCGGTGTAGTCGGCCTTGGTGCCGATGTCCAGCGTGGCCGCGTTCAGCGTCTTCAGTTCGTCGGTCGTCAGGCTCAACTTGTCGGTCTGCTCGGCGCCGAGGCTGATGCCGGTGGTGGCATCGTAGACGTTGACGGATATGCCCTCGCCGCTGATGCTGCCGCCCAGGCTCATCTTGTTGCCGGTCAGCGCCACCGAACTGGCCTGGATGGTGGCGTTGGCGCCGGTGGTCAGCGTGCCGCTGCCATCGACGCTGACAGCCAGCTGCGTCACGCCGCTCAGCGCGTGGTTCAGCGTAATGTCACCGGCGCTTTCCAGTTGCAGGTGGCTGATGCCGCTCAGCGTGACGTCGCCGCCGCTGCTTATGCTGCCAGAGCCGCTGTCGCCGATCAGCAGCGTGTCGGCGGCCACCTTGTCCAGCGCGGCCTGCGTCAGGTTCAGCGTACCGGTGCCGGTGCCGCCGAAGACGATGCCCCGGCTGGCCGTGAACGGCTTGAACGACACCGTCTTGCCGGCAATGGTGCCGCTGCCGCCATTCAAATTCATGTTATCGGAGACGAAAGACAACACCGGATAGCCGTCGCCGGTGACCACCATGCTGTTGGCGCCGAGCGTGATGTAGCCGCCGGCCACGTTGGCGATGGCGTCCAGGCTGCCGCCGCCGAGATCCACCGCGCCGTTGATGGTGAGGTAGCTACCGCGCAGCGTCAGGTTGCTGCCGGCAGTGTTGATGACATCCGAGCTTCCGAGCGAGGCCAGTGTCACGCCGCCCATGCCGGAGGCGCTGCCGCTGGCGGCGTCGTTGGCGCTCAGCGTGACGGCGCCGTACATGTAGATGGGCGCATTGACCTTGATGTCATTGCCCGCCTGCGCCGTCAGGCCGGCCGTGGTGTCGCTATAAATGGCGGCGCTGAAGGTGATGTCGTGCTTGGCCTGCAGCACCACGTTGGTGCTGGATTCGGAAATCAGATCGGCCCCGATCGACGTGGTGCCGGTCGATGCGCCGGCGCCGAAGGTGGCCGCATCGCCCAACACGCCGCCGCGGCCGCTCACCACTTCGATGTCATACGGGTCGAGCAGCCAGCTGCCGGTCTTGCCCCTGGCCGCGCTGGTGGTCACGCGCGCGCCGGCCACGTCCAGATAATCGCCGGAGGTTTCCACCCTGCCGCCATTGCCGCCCAAGGCGCCGCCGCGCGCCGACAGCGCGCCGTGCATGCGGGTCGCCTGCTGGCTCCACACCACCACGGTGCCGCCGTTGCCGCGCTGCGTGGCGTCGGCGCTGATCACCGCGTCCTTGCCCACGTAGGTGGACTGCGCGTTCGTCACCGCCGCGTTCTTGCCCTGGTAGTCGCCGCCGACCAGCACGCTGCCGCCGCCGGCCGCGCCGCTGGCGTCCACCAGCGCGTTGCCGGTCACGCCCACCTGCTGGCCCAGCAGCAGGATGTCGCCGCCGGTGTTGAGGTTGCTGCCGGTGGCGGTGGTCGTGCTGCCCGCCTCCACCAGCGTGGTGCCGCTGGCCTTGAGCACGATCTTGCCGTTCTCGCCGCGCACCGCGCTATTGGCGTTGATGGCGCCACGCTGGTTGACCAGCGCGCCGTATACACCCACGCGCCCGCCCTGCGCCACGATGCTGCCCAGGTTCAGCGCCTGATCGGCCGGCGCCGACACCACCACCTGCACGTTCGGATCGGCCGAGTCGAACAACTGCACGCTGCGGCCGGCCGCCAGCACCACGTCGCCGTTTGGCGCCGAGATGATGCCGCTGTTTTCCACCGCTGGCGCGATCAGGAAGATCTGCCCGCCGCGGGGCGTGGTGATCGTGCCCTGGTTGACAACCTTGCCAGCCACGTCGCCGGCGGTGAAGTTGTTTTTGCCGGCCAGGAAATCGGCGTTCGAGATAGTCAGGCTGGAGGCCACCAGGCCGTTGACGTCCACGCGCGCGCCGGCGCCGAACAGCACGCCGTTGGGATTGATCAGGAACACCTTGCCGTTCGATTGCAGCGAACCGAGGATCTGGCTCGGGTCGACGCCGGTCACGCGGTTCAGCACCTTGCTGTCGCCGCTCTGCTGGAGAAAGCGGGTGATCTCGCCCGGCGCAATCGAGAAGCTGCGCCAGTCGATGATGGTGTTGGGCGTGTTGGTGATGGTGTACACGCCGCCCTGCTGATTGAACGTCGCCATGCCGTGCACCACGGTCGGCGACACCGGATTGGCCTGGGCCACGTTGAAGGCGGCGGCCACCACCACGGCCAGGGCTTTACGACGCAAGTTAAAACGGGGCTGCGGTTTCATCTTGTTCTCCGGGTCAGTAGGCCAGTCCCAGACGCAGGTGCAGACGATTGGCGTTGGCGCGGGCGGTGGCGCCGGCTTTGGTCACGTGGCCATAATCCAGTTGCAGGTTGACATAGGTGGACAGCACGAAGCGCGCGCCGAGGCCGGCGCTGGCGATGGTGGTGGTGTCCAGGTCGCCCGGCTGCGCCTTGTTGCGGCTGACGTAGGCGGTATCGTAGAAGCCCAGCAGGCGGCAGTTCCAGCCGGTGCGCGTGCACAGATTGGGCGTGTACGCCTCGAGGTTGACGCTAACGCCGGAATCGTTGGAAATCTCGCGCTCGATGAAGCCGCGCACCGAGGTGGCGCCGCCGGCGCCGAACTGCTCGCCCGGAATCAGCGCGTCGCGGGTGTACTGGCCGTTGACGATGGCGCGCAACTGCCACTGGCTTTGCAGCGCGCGCGTGATGCTGCCGCCGAAGCGCAGCAAGGTGTAGTCTGGCTTGGCATACAGCCGCGCCGCCGTGAAGGCGCGCTGGTCGCCATTGCTGCCGCCGGAGATGTTGCGCACCAGCGTGATCTGGCCGCCGACGTCGCCTTGGGCGATCGGCGCGCTGGCCTGATAGCCGAGGCTGAGCGGGCGCACCGTGACGTTGTTGCCCAGTTCGGCCGTCTCGAACAGCACGCTGTTCTTGAAGGCCTTGACGTCCACGCCGTACGACAGCTTCGATTCGATCTCGCCGCGCTTGGCCAGCGCCTGGTTGTAGCGCGCGCCATACACCGCGCCCTTGCCGCTGACCGCCAGGCTGAGCGCGCCAGCGCTGATCACGCCGGAATCGACGTTGGAATAGCTGGCGTAGAAGTCCAGCGAATCGCCCGAGGCGTACAGCGGAATGTGGTAGCCCAGGCCATACACCTTGACGCGGCCGGGTTCCTCGGCCGAGGTGGTGTACTGCAGCGAGGCCAGATGGTCGCGCCCGAACAGGTTGGCGTTTTGCAGGATGACGCCGACGTGGGTCTTGCCGCTGGCTTCGGTGCCGGTGTTGTCGACGTTGCCCATCACCTTCCACGGCGACTCGTCCTTGACGTCCAGCACCGCGTCCACCTCGTCCGGCAGCTCGCTGCTCTGCAGCTTCATGGTCACCTGCTTGGACGGGCTCTCGTTGCCCTGCTTCAGGTTGGCCGACACCGCCTTCAGATCGGGCGAGCGGCCCGGCTGCAACGCCGGCAGGCTGCGGCGGATGTTGGCCTCGTCGAAGTACTGGTTGTTCTTGACCGTCACGCGGCCAATTTTGGTCTCCACCACGCGCAGCGTGACCACGCCGCCGTTCAGCTCCTGTTCCGGCAGTTCGACGGTCACCACGTTGTAGCCGTGCTGGTGGTAGCGCGCCTCCAACGCCTCCAGCGCACGCTGCACGTCGCCGAAGTCGCGCTGCTTGCCGCTGAAGGAGGACAGCACGGCGTCGATCTCCGATTGCGGCAGCAAGGTGTTGCCCTTGACGTCAAAACGGGAAATCTCAAAGCGGACGACGCCGTCGTCCACCGTGTCCGCGCCCCACGCCGACGCCACCGCCACAGCCAGAAGGGAAGCTGCGAGCAGGCGCGTGATTTTATATGTCATGTTGTGGCCCATGGATTAATTGCAGTACATTTTCTTGGTCTGTTCCTTGGCGCTGGCAAGGTCGGTGTTGCTGGTGGCAGCGCGCTTGTCCTCTGGCGTCTTGTTGTCCGGCGCGCTGTTGCCGCCGCTGGCCGTGCTGCCCGACGCCTGGCTGCCGGCGTTGCTGCTGTTGATGATGTTGACCGTCGAATTGATCGCCTGCGCCACCGGCTGGCCGCTCTGGCCCTGCGCTGCTGCTGCGGCGGCCGCGTCGGCGGCGGCCTTGGCGGCGGCGGCGTCGGCGGCGGCCTTGGCGGCGGCGTCGGCGGCGGCTTTGGCGGCCGCATCGGCGGCGGCTTTGGCGGCCGCATCAGCGGCGGCCTGCGCGGCGGCATCGGCCGCAGCCTTGGCGGCCGCGTCGGCGGCGGCCTTGGCGGCAGCGGCGTCGGCGGCGGCCTTGGCAGCGGCGGCATCGGCAGCCGCTTTGGCGGCAGCGTCAGCGGCGGCCTTGGCAGCGGCATCGGCGGCTGCTTTGGCGGCGGCAGCGTCGGCCGCGGCCTTGGCGGCGGCGGCATCGGCGGCCGCCTTGGCAGCTGCCGCGGCCGCTGCGGCAGCGGCGCCATCGTTGACAGTCAGCGCGGTGCCGCCGGCAATCGAGCCGCCCACGGTGCTGATGGAACCGTTGGGCGCGGACAGCGAGACGGCCGCGCCGCTGCTGTTGATCAGCGTGCCGCCGAGGGTGGAAATGCTGCCGCTGGTGGCCACCGCGTTGATACTGCCGCCCGGCTGCACCGTCAGCACGCCGCCCAGCTGGATGTTGGTGCCGGCCGTCAGGCCGATGGAATTGACGGCCAGCAGCTGCGAGCCGCCGTTCAGCGTGATGTCGGTGCTGGCGGACAGCGTGATGTCGCCGCCGGACACCGTGTCGTTGATGGTGACCGGGCTGTGCGCGGTGATCGACACCGAACGGTCGCCGGTAATGCTGCCGGCCGTGTGGATGCCGCCGTGGTTGTCGATGATCACGCTGCCCTGGGTGTTCAACACGCCCAGCGCCAGCTCGCCGCTCGACACCGTGTTGGTCAGCGCGATATCGCCCTGCCCGGCGACCACGGCGGCAAACGCGCCCACGTGGTTGTTGGCGTTGGTCAGCGCGATATCGTGCATGGCGGTGGCGCTGACGCTGTCTGCCACCAGCTGGCCGCCGCTGTTCTGCGTGATGCTGCCGCCCTCGCCGGCGTTCAGCGTCAGGCTCTGCGCGCGGATATTGCCCAGCGCGATGTTGCCGCCGTTGCCGATGGTCACCGCGCCGTTGCTGTCGATGATGCCGCCGCTCTGGCTCAGGCCACCGATCACGATCTCGCTGCCGCTGGCGCCACTCAAGGCGCCGCTGATCAGCGCCGCGTTGCTCGCATACAGGCGGCCCTGCACCGCCAGCGCGCCGCCGTTTTGCGTCAGCGTGCCATACACATTGGACGCCAGGTCGCCCTTGCCGGTCAGCGTCAGCTTGCCGCCGGTCAGCGTCAATGGCGCGCCGCTGGACGTCAGCGTGGCCAGCGTGGTGTTGCCGGCGCTGGCGTCGTAGGTGATCAGGCCGGCGCTGCTGCCGAGCGAGGCCGCCAGCACGTTGGCGCCGTCCGGGGCGATGCCGTCAGCCCAGTTGCTGGCCGCGCTCCACAAGCCGGGGCCGGTGCCGATCCAGGTCGACAGCGGCCGCGCCGTGATGTCGCCGGTGATGTTGGCGGCGATGACATAGTTGCCGGCATCGGCGCCGCCCAGGCTCAGCGGCGTGCCGCCGACCGTGACCAGCTTGGCCACGCCGACGTTCTTGTCGGCGTAGGTGGCGGTGGCGCCCTCGCTGACCAGCGACACCGCGTCGCTGATGCCCTCCGCACCGCTGAGCACGCCGCCCAGCGTGGCGTTGGCAAAGCTGCCGGCGGTGGAGTTGTTGTATTGCTTGCCGGCCAGCGTCAGCGTCAGCGTGGCCGGCGTGATGTCGGCGCTCAGTGATGGCGCGGCGGCCAGCACGTAATTGCCGGCGTCGGCGCCGCCCAGCGTGAGGCCACTGACGGTGACCGTCTTGCCGGTGCCGACATTCTTGTCGGCGAACAGGCCGCTGGCGCCGGTAATACTGACCTGGTCGTTGCCGATCACGCCCTGCAGGGTGCCGCCAGTGACGGTGGCCTTGCGGCCGTAGGTGCCGGAGATGGCGTCGTAGTCGAGGTTGTAGACGCGGCTGGCGGCGCTCAGTCCGGTGATGCTCAGCTGCGCCGGCGTGATGTCGGCGCTCAGCGTCGGCAGCACGTAGTTGCCGGCGTCCGCGCCGCTCAGGGTGAAGCCGCTCAGCGTGACCAGCTTGCCCTCGCCGACGTTCTTGTTGCTGAAGCTGGCCGTGCCGCTGCCGCCCAGCGTCACCACGTCCGAGCCGAAGGCGCTGATGATCGGCGTGCCGCTCAGCGTGGCCACCGTGGTGCCGTCGTAGGTGCGCGAGTTGGCGCTCAGGCCGCTGATCAGCAGCGCGGCCGGCGTGATGCTGCCGCTGCCGCTGACGCCGCCGCTCAGCACATAGTTGCCGTAGTCGTTGTTGGTCAACACCGCATCGACCACCGTCAGCGGCTTGTTGGTGCCGACGTTCTTGTCATTGAAGCTCACCGAGCCGCGCACGCCCAGCGTGTCGCCGGTCACCAGATTGCTGAAGGTGTAGTTGGCCGGCGCTTCCAGGTAGGCCACGCCGTCGTAGGTCTTGGTGGCGCTGACGGTGGCCGTGACGGTGCGCGGCGTGATGGTCAGCTGGGCGCTGCTACCGGTGTAGCTGATGTCGTACTGGGTTGACCACAGGCCGCCCACCGCATAGGTGCCGGCATTGACCGCGCCGTCGAAGCCCAGCGTGCCATTGACGCCGGACTGCGGCACGCCGCTGGCGCTGCCGCTGAACGCGGCCGACTGGCCGTCGTAGACCTTGGTCACGCTGTCGCCGCCGCTCACGTTCACCGTCACCGGCGTCAGGAAGGCTTTCAGCAATGGCGTGGTGTGGCCGCTGTAGATGCGCCAGGCGCTGCCGAAGCCAAAGCCGTCGTAGCTGCTCTGCTGCTGCATCTGTGCCGCGGTCAGGCCGATGCCGCCGGCGGCGTCGGACCAGGTGGCCGTGGTCTGGGCGAAGTAGCCGTTGCTCAGCGTGCCCGACTCGACCGAGCCGACCAGGCCGTAGACATGGTAGAAGCCGCTCCCGCTCACCGTGCCGGTGCTGTACACATTGCTGATGCTGCCGTCGAACAGGTCGCCGGCCAGGCCGCCGATGTTGGCGTGGCTGACGCTGTAGTCATCGGTATTGCCGCTGACATTGCCGCTGGCGTAGGCATTGCTGATGGTGCTGCCATTGGTGTTGCGGCCGACCAGCCCGCCCACATTGCGGCCGCCGTCAACGTTGCCGGTGGCATAGGAGTTGCTCAGCGTACCGCCGTTGTTGTCGCCGATCAGGCCGCCGACGATCTCGCCCGAGCTGTACACGGCGCCGCTGGCGAACGAGGTCGTCACCGAGCCGATGGCGCTGCCGTTCTTGGTGTTGCTGCCTACCAGGCCGCCG
Organism: Duganella sp. 1224; assembly: GCF_013408245.1. Classification (GTDB taxonomy): domain Bacteria; phylum Pseudomonadota; class Gammaproteobacteria; order Burkholderiales; family Burkholderiaceae_D; genus Rugamonas. The sequence continues at coordinate 84,175 of NZ_JACBYS010000001.1, read as the reverse complement.
GTATAGCCCTGGCCGCCGCCGCGCACCGCCGCGCTGGACGACGACAGGCTGATGGCGCCGGTATTCACGCCAACCAGGCCGCCGATATTGGAGGCATTGTAGCCACCGTCGCCGGTCACCGTGCCGGCGCTGACGGCGTTGCTGATGACGCCGGCGTTATTGCCCACCAGCGCGCCCACATTGCCCACGCCCTCGACATCGCCGCTGACGGTGACGCCGCTGATGCTGGCCGCGGCGTTGCTCACCGAGCCGGCCAGTCCGCCAACATTGCTGTGGCCGGTCACAGTGAGGCCGCTCAGCCTCAGGTTGCTGATGGTGCCAGTCGACACCGCGGAGAACATGCCGACGTTGTCGACGCCCGCGCGGCTGATGTTCAGGCCGGAGATCAGATGGCCGGCGCCGTCAAAGGTGCCGGTATAGGCGCTGCCGCTGGCGATCGGCACAAAGCCGCCGCTCCAGGCGGCGCTGGCGCTGGCATCGATGTCGTTGGCCAGCACATACGCGCTCGATAACAGCTGCGAGGCCACGCCCTGCAAGCCGTAAATGTCGGCCAGCTGGTACGGCGACTGCAGCGTGCCAGTGCCACCCACCGCGCGCAGGAAGCTGCCGCCGCTGAGCTGGAAGTCGCCCGCGCTGAAGCCCGGCAGCGACGCCGCGTTCTGGACCCAACTGCCGCTCTGCAGCTTGAAGGTGCCGCCGACCGAGACGTTGCCGCTGGCGTTGATGGTGCCGCTGGCGTCCAGCGTCAGGCCGCCGGCCGCGACCGTGTTGCCCAGCGTGTAGCTGGTGCCCTGCAGCTTGATGTCGCCGCCGTTCGAGGTCAGCGTGGTCAGCCCGCTGATGGCGTTGCCGCTGTTTTGCAGCGTGATGCTGCCGGCCGACAGCGCGGTCAGACTGGTCACGGCCAGGCCATCGATCGGGCTGGTGGTCTGGACGATGGCGCCGCCGGAAATCATGTTCAGCGCGCCGCCGATGCCGCTGATCGACGCCTTCAGCGCGATATCGCCGTCGGCGTGCAGGTTGAGCGCGTGGTTGCCGGTCCACAGCAAGGGGCTGATCACGTTGATGTTGCCGCTGCCAATGCCGTTGCTGTTGGCCGTGCTGACGGTGACGTCGGTGGTCGCCAGCGCCGACTGCAACACGCCGGTCAGCAGCAGCGAATCCTGCACGTGGCCGCTTTCGAGGAACAGGCCGCCGTTGGAGGTCAGGGTATTACAGCACAGCATACCGAAGCCGGTGGCGGTGGACAGGCTGTCGGCGATATAGACGTCGCTCGGGTCCAGCAGCAGCGAACCGTTGGCGCCCTTGGGCGCGCGCGTATCGACCGTGCCGCGCATGTCGAGATAATGGCCGGAGGTTTCCACCTGGCCGCCATGGCCGCCCTGCGCGCCGCCGCGCGCGGAAATCGCGCCCAGCATCTGCGTCGCCTGGTCGCTCCACACCACCACCTTGCCGCCGTTGCCGCTGTCGGTAGCGTCGGCGCGCAGCAGCGCATCCTTGCCGACATAAGCCTGCTGGGCGTTCATCACCGCCGCGTTCTTGCCCTGGTAGTCGCCGCCGACCAGCACGCTGCCGCCGCCGGCCGCGCCGCTGGCGTCCACCAGCGCGTTGCCGGTCACGCCCACCTGCTGTCCCAGCAGCAGGATGTCGCCGCCGGTGTTGAGGTTGCTGCCAGTGGCGGTGGTCGTGCTGCCCGCCTCCACCAGCGTGGTGCCGCTGGCCTTGAGCACGATCTTGCCGTTCTCGCCGCGCACCGCGCTATTGGCGTTGATGGCGCCGCGCTGGTTGACCAGCGCGCCGTACACGCCCACGCGCCCGCCCTGCGCCACGATGCTGCCCAGGTTCAGCGCCTGGTCGGCCGGCGAGGACACCACCACCTGCACATTCGGATCCCTGGAGTCGAACAGCTGCACGCTGTGACCGGCCGCCAGCACCACGTCGCCATTCGGCGCGGAAATGATGCCGCTGTTTTCCACCGCCGGCGCGATCAGGAAGATCTGGCCGCCGCTGGGCGTGGTGATCGTGCCCTGGTTGGCAACCTTTCCAGCCACGTCGCCGGCGGTGAAGTTGTTTTTGCCGGCCAGGAAATCCGCGTTCGAGATAGTCAGGCTGGAAGCCACCAGGCCGTTGACGTCCACGCGCGCGCCGGCGCCGAACAGCACGCCGTTGGGATTGATCAGGAATACCTTGCCGTTCGATTGCAGCGAGCCGAGGATCTGGCTCGGGTCCTGCCCAATCACGCGGTTCAACACCTTGCTGTCGCTGCTTTGCTGGATGAAGCGGGTAATCTCGTCGGCGCCGATGGAGAAGCCCTGCCAGTTGATGATGGCGTTGGGCGTGTTGGTGATGGTGAAGGTCTTGCCTTGCTGGTTGAAGGTGGCCTGTCCCGCCACCACCGTCGGATTGACGGGCGCGGCGTGCGCGCCGGCATAGCAGGCAGCCACCAGGACGGCAAGGGCTTTACGGCGCAGGTTGTAGGGACGATAGGCTTGCATAACGACATCCTCGGACTGGGGCGGACTTCAACGTGCCGCCGTGCTCGATTCGTCGTCGCGGACGGCGGACTCTACCTGATTGTTATTGGGGGTGCTCGGGCTGGGTGTGGGCTGAAAATCTAGCCGTCAGGAAATTTTTTATTGAAGTGTAAACTGCCTTGGCTCAGCCCGCTATGAAATTTTGTTTTTTATTACTTTTTATTTACTATTTTGTCTCGAACGTGGTAACACCGTCCCAGTTCTGGCCCGGCGGATGGGCGCGGTAGTAGGCGATGCGCTCGGTGTACAAGCGGTACAGGCCGCGCTCCGGCGACAGCGCTTGCAGTTCCGCCAACATTGCCTCGGCCTCGTCCCAGCGTTGCGCGCGCACGGCGGCCAGCGCGTCGTGCCAGCGCTGCAGTTCGGCGCGGGTGGCGCCGTCCACGTCCTGGTCCAGCGCCACCGGCTCGAAGATGGCCACCGGCTCGTTCTTGCCCTTGACCCGCACCAGGTCCAGCTCGCGGTAGCAGAATTCCGGCGCCGCCGCGCGCGTCGCCTCGCCCACCGCGATGCCGACGCCGTACACCTTGGTGATGCCCTCCAGCCGCGAACCGAGGTTGACGGCGTCGCCCATCACCGTGTACGCGCGGCGGATGTTGGAGCCCATGTCGCCCACGTGCATCAGGCCGGAATTGAGGCCGATGCCGATCTTCAGTTCCGGCCAGCCGCGCGCGAGGAAGTCGTCGTTGAGCCGGCGCGCGCTGGCCTGCATCAGCAGCGAGGTGGCCACCGCGCGGCTGGCGTGGTCGTCGAACGCCACCGGCGCGCCCCAGAAGGCCATGACGGCGTCGCCGATGTACTTGTCCAGCGTGCCCTGGTGGGCGCTGCGGATGTCCTCCGACATCGCCGTCAGGTACAGGTTGATGTACTCGCGCAGCTGCTTCGGCGTCAGCCCCTCGGAGATGGTGGTGAAGCCGCGCACGTCGACGAACATCACGGTCAGCTCGCGGCTTTCGCCGTCCATGTTGTAGGCCGCCGGATTTTCGGCCATCTGCGCCACCAGCTCCGGCGCCACGTATTCGCCAAAGCGCGACACCAGCGCCGCGCCCTTGCGCACCTCGAAGAAATAGCCCCACACCACGTTCAGCACGAACACGCTGACGATGACGATGACCAGCATGGCCAGGTTGAAAATCAGGTCCAGCTCGCGGTACAGGTAGTAGTTGGCGCCAAAGGCGGCCGCCAGCGCCAGCGCGCCGGCCAGCGTGGCGCGCAACGGCGACAGCGCGGCCAGGCCAAAACTCAGCGCCAGGCCCAGCAGCAAGATGGTCAGCGCCTCGGCCGGCCACGCCCAGTCGGGCCGCAGCTTGAAGCTGTTGTCGAGGATGGAGCGGATAATATTGGCGTGGATTTCCACGCCCGGATATTCGGGGTTGACCGGCGTGGCGCGCAGGTCGACCAGGCCGGGCGCGGTGGTGCCGATCAGCACGGCCGTGCCCTTGAGCACGTCCGCCGGCGCGCGGCCCGTCAGCACGTCGGCCGCCGACACGTAGCGGAACGACCCGCCATGCGGGCCGCCGGGGCCGTGGTACTGGATCACCGTGCTCATCCCTTCGCCCACCGGGATCGGACGCTGCTTGCGCCCCGGCAGCAGCATGGTCAGGTAATCGTAGCCGCCGCTGTCACGCTGCAGCTGCGATAACTGGTCGGCGGTGTCGGTCAGCAGCGGCTTGACCGCCAGCGCATCCAGGTACAGCGAGGCGGTGGCCAGCGCCAGCGACGGATAGTAGTTGTCGCCCACCTGCTGGATCAGGTAAGCGGTGCGGACGATGCCGTCCGGATCGGTGACCACCGAGAAGCTGCCGGCGCCAGCGGCGGCCTGTGTCAGCACCGGCACATTGGCCTCGAAGCCGGGGGCGTTGTAGGCGGTCAGTTCGCGCCCGTTCAGATCGGCCTCGGAAAACAGCGGCTTGGGCAGCGCGCCCTTGATCTGGTCGGGCGACAGGTTGAAGCCGAGGATCACCGGCTTGTCCTTCAGCGCGGCGGCGAACACGCCGTCGTAGTCCATCACCGGTTTCAGTTCTGCCAGCCGCTGGCGCAGCGCCGGCACGTCCTTCAGCGCGGTGTTGGACAGCTTTTCCAGCACGTTGTAGCCGGACGAGGTGTCCGGCTCGGGGAAGGAAATATCGTAGCCGACTGCCTTCACCTGGTAGCGGTCGGTCAGCTGCGAAATCAGGCTGGCCTGGACGTTGCGGCTCCACGGGAAGCGGCCGAACTCGGTCAGCGACTTGCCGTCGATGTCGACGATGACGATGCGCTTGTCCAGCACCGGCCGCTCCAGCTTCATGCGCTCGCCGGCCCACAGGTTGTCCAGCCGCGCCACGGTATCGTTGCTGAACCAGTCCAGCGTGTAGAACACGCCGGCCAGCGTGATGAGGATGCCCAGCAGCCAGCGCGGGCCATACTTGAGCAGCGACCTGGTAAATGTACGCACGCGCGGTCCTTACGGCGTGTAGCCGGGAATCTGCGACTCGTCGATCTGATCGATCTGTTTCTCGTCCATGTTCTTGTGGGCGAACTCCAGGTAGATCTTGTTGCGGATGAAGATGTCGAACAGGTCCGGGTCGATGTGGCCGTTGAGCGAGAAGTGGCCGAGGATGCGCAGCGATTCGGACAGCATCTTGCCCTTCTTGTACGGCCGGTCCTTGGCCGTCAGCGCCTCGAAGATGTCGGCGATCGCCATCACCCGCGCCTGCACCGACATCTGGTCCTTGGTCAGCCCGCGCGGATAGCCCTTGCCGTCCATGCGCTCGTGGTGGCCGCCGGCGTACTCGGGCACGTTCTTCAGGTGCTTGGGCCACGGCAGCGCTTCCAGCATCCTGATGGTCATCGAGATGTGGTTGTTGATCTCCTTGCGCTCCGGCTCGGTGAGCGTGCCGAACTTGATGGTCAGGTTGAGCAGCTCGTCGTCGCTGAGGAAAGCCTGCTCGCTGCCGTCCGGGCCGATCCAGCGGCGCTGGCCGATCTGGCGCACCCGCTCCTGGTCCTCCGGCCGCATGCCCTCGCCGCCAACGTTGGCGCCGCGCAGGAAGTCGCGCTCCTCGCGCAGCGCGGCCTGCTGTTGCGCCAGTTCCGCATCGATGGCGGCGTGGTCGGCGCCGGCCTCCAGCTTGCGCTTGAGCGCGGCGATTTCGGCGTCGCGCAGCAGCACTTCGAAGCGGGTGTCGACCATGGCGATGCGGTCGAAGATGGTTTCCAGCTTGGTGGCCTTGTCGACCACGTGCACCGGCGTGGTGATCTTGCCGCAGTCGTGCAGCAGGCCGGCCAGCCACAGCTCCTTGCGGTCGGCGTCGGTCATGCGGAACGCCGCCAGCGGGCCGCTGTCGGTGTTGTGCACCGCCTCGGCCAGCATCATGGTCAGCTCCGGCACGAACTGGCAGTGGCGGCCGGTGTACGGCGATTTCTCGTCGATGCCGATGTTGATCAGGTTGACCAGCGACTCCAGCAGCTCTTCCAACTGGGCGATCAGGCGCTGGTGGGTCAGCGCCACCGCCGCCTGCGCCGCCAGCGCCTCGATGAAGCGCTGGTCGGTCTGGGTGAAGGCGCGGATCTCGCCGGTGTCGGTGTCCTTGGAGTTGATCAGTTGCAGCACGCCCACCAGCTCGCCCTCGTGGTCGCTCATCGGCACCGTCAGGAACGATTGCGAGTGGTAGTTGCGCATCTGGTCGAACTTGACCATGCCGGAGAAGTTGAACACGTCGGCCTTGTACACGTCCTCGATGTTGACCGACAGGCCGAAGTGCGCGGCGTAGGCGGCCACGGCCGACAGATTCTTGTCGCCGTCGTCGTTGTACAGCGGCACGCTGCCGGCGGTCACCGGCTGGCCGCTGGAGCCGCCCTGGTGGATCTGCAGCGTGTCGTTGATGAGGATGTGGAAATTCAGCTGCCGCTTGTCCTCGCTCGGGCGGTACAGCGTGCCGCCGTCGGCGTTGGTCATGCGCTTGGCGACCATCAGTATGCGTTCCAGCAACGAGTCGGTATCGTGACTGCTGCCCAGCCGGACGCTGAGTTCGGTCAGCTGGTCCAGGCGCTCGGCGATTTGCGTTTGATTCAACTCTTGCATGGTTGTTTTTTAGATACCTGATGGGAAGGTGGCTGCGGCCGCACAACTTGCAAGCTCAAGGTGCAAGTGTATCTCTAGTGCAAGCTGTTGTACATCGTGAAATGGTGCAATGCGACGATTTTGCATCGCCGTGTTCCCTGTCGCTGAAAAAAAAAGCTATCATCGCCTGTAGGCAATGCGGCAACACACCTATAAGCAAGAACAAAAAAGCACACCAGGGATTTGCGTATGAAATTCAAATTTTGGGGAGTCCGTGGTTCCATCCCCTCCCCCGGACCGCGCACCGCGCGCTACGGCGGCAACACCACTTGTATCGAAGTACGCACCGACGACAACACCCTGATCATCCTGGATGGCGGCACCGGCCTGTTCTCGCTGGCGCAGTCGCTGATCCAGCAAACAGCCCGCCCTATCCACGCCAACATTTTTATTACCCATAGTCACTGGGACCACATCCACGGCCTGCCCTTCTTCACGCCGCTGTTCATCCGCGACAGCCGCGTGCGGCTGCATGGCGTGACCGATCCCGACACCGGCAACGGCATCGAGCACGTGATGGGAGTGCAGTTGCAGAACAGTTATTTCCCGGTCAGCGAAACGCAGATGGACGCCACCATCGAATACCAGACCTTGCAAGTGGACCAGCCGATCCAGGTGGGCGACGCCACCGTCAGCAACGTGGTGATGAACCATCCGGTGACCGATCTGGGCTACCGCGTGGAATGCAATGGCCGCTCGCTGTTCTTCACCGGCGACCACGAGCCGCATTACAACATCCATCCGCCGGGTCATCCCGAGCACGCGGCCTACGCGGCGTGGATGGCCGAGCGCAACGCCGCCATCGACGCCACCGTGCGCGGCGTCGATGCGCTGATCGTCGATTGTTCGTACACGCGGGAAGAGTATCCGGCCAAGCAGGGCTGGGGCCATGGGACGTTTGATTCGGCGCTGGCGCTGGCCTTGCGCACCGGCGCCAAGGCGCTGTACTGCACCCACCACGAACCAACGCGCGGCGACGATGAGCTGGAGGCGGTGTTTGCCGAGGTCATGGCGCGCCACGCGCCGCTGCTGGGCGAGCTGAAGGTGTTGCTGGCCTACGAGGGCATGGAGATCGAACTAGCCTAGGCGTGGCGCCAGCCACGGCATGGCGAAGCGGCGCTGGGGAATGACCGACATCAGCAGCGTGCGCGCGCTTTGCATCAGCGAGCCGCGCGGCTTGCGGCGGCGGTCGGCCAGCGCGCGCAGCCGCGCCAGCCCGGCCTTGACGTTGAACGAGCGGCCGGCCAGCATGGCGTTGACCAACTGGGTGGCCATGGCCAGCGCCGGCGCGGCGGCGCTCTGTGCGCTGTACGGCAGCACCAGGCGGTAGCGGCCCGGCATGCGCGGCACCACGCCGACGAAACCGACAGTCACTTCATTCAGCGCCAGCCGGCGCAATTCGATGGCGGTCTGCTGCACCAGTTCCACCACCGGCGGCACGGTGTCGGCGCGCTTGCCGACCAGGCCGCGCAGGCGGCGCAGGCCCGGCAAGGCGGCGTACAGGCGTTCTTGCAATTTCTCGGTGGCCTCCTCGTTGAGCGGTTCCAGTTCCAGGATGCTCAACAGGCAGGGTTGGGTGGAGTAACGGTTATCGCTCTCCAGATAGCGTTGATCGATGATTTTCATGACACGTATTGTGCCGGGCGCGGCGCGCGCACGGTAGCAGCATCCGCCGCAGCCGCTTGTAAGACCAGACTGACATCACGGCCGGGTGGCGAAAGCAGCGTCCAATCCGGCAAGGAAAGTTTCCACAGCGTCAGTATAAGGACCTGGCTGGCCAAGCGTGGCGTTGATCTCCAGGTGGCTCAGGTTCTGCGGCAGCACCTGCACCCGCACGCCCAGCGTGTGCGCCTGCGCCGCGTAGGCGTCGGCCTGGGCACAGGCATCCTGCCGGCGCGAGGAACAGACCGCCAGCAGCGGCGCCGCGCCGGGCCGCAGCCGCGCCACCGGCGAAAGCTTGCGCCAGTCCTCGGCGTCGCCGCCGAAGGCGCGGTCGTACAGCGGAAAATGGCGGCGCGCCATCAGGGCCGGCAGGTCCATGGCCGCGCTGTCCAGCGCCACCGCGCCCAGCCACGGCGTGACGCCCGCTGGCGGCGGCGCCGAGGCCAGCAACGCCACCAGGTGCGCGCCGGCCGAATGCCCCATCAGCACGAATTTGCCGCGGTCGCCGCCCCAGCTGGCGGCCTGGGCCTGGGCCGCCGCCAGCGCGGCCGCCACGTCGGCCGCCTGCGTGGCGACGCTGGCGCCGGGCAGCAGGCGGTAATTGACCGACACCACGATGATGCCGCGCGCGGTCCAGCGCCCCACCTTGTTCTGCACCACCCGCGCGTTGGCCTTGTCGCCGCTGCGCCAGGCGCCGCCGTGCACCATGAAGATCACCGGCGCCTGCGCGGCATTGCGCGGCAGGTAGACGTCGTAGCGCTGCCGGGCGTCGGCGCCGTAGGGCTGGTCGGCCAGCAGGCGCGCGCCGGCCGGTAGCGCGAACGGCGCGCTGGCGCCGCCCTCGTCCATTTCAAGCCGCAACTGGGCGGACGCCGGCGCGGACAGCGCCAATAGCAACATCAGCAACAGCAGGGCCGGTGCGCGGCGGCCGCTCATGCCAGTTGCTTTTCAAAACAAACGGCCAGCGGGTTGCCGATGTACTTACCGTAGTTGGCGATGCGCTGGTAGCCGCGCGCCTCGTAGAAATCCACGGCGCGGCGGTTGACCAGCCGCGTTTCCAGCCAGATCGCCTGATAGCCGAGCGCCAGCGCCTCGTCCTCCAGATAGCGCAGCACCGCGCTGCCGACGCCCTGGGTGCCATGGCGCGCGTACATGCGCTTGATCTCGGCCACGCCCGGCTGCAGCGGGCGGAAGGCGCCGCAGCCCAGCGCCGCGCCGCTCGCGCTGCGGGCGACAACGAAGCAGGCCATCGGGCCGCGCACGTCGTCGACGTCGAACGAGGTCCGGCCGCTGTCGCCGGTGATGGCTTCCAGCGCGGTCGACAATTCCGCCATCAGCAGAGCGGATTCGGGCGCGGCCGGATCTTCTTCAATCAGGAGGATGGGGTTCATGGTGCGGTCATTATTGCACAGTGCAGATCACCAGCTCCGGATCGGCGTTGATGCGCAGCGGAATGCCGCTGCAGCCTACCCCACGGCTGACGATCAGGTCGCCATTGTCGCGCACCGGGAAACGGCCGTAGTAGAACGGCCGCGACAGCGGCCCCTGCGGCATCACCACCGGCGTGCCATCCGGCAGCGCGATCTGCCCGCCGTGCGTGTGGCCGGCGAAGCCGACATCGTAGCGCTGGCCGTCCAGCACCAGCAGGCCGTCCGGCGCATGCATCAGCAGCACGCGGGTGGCGGCGCCGGTGGCGAAGGTGGCGGCGGCGTCCGGCGCGCCGGTCCACGGATCGTCCATGCCGCAGATGGCGACGCGGTCGAACGGCGCCGGCAGCGTGACGGCGCGGTTGACCAGCACCTGCACGCCCGCCTGGCTGAACATGTGCGTCAACGCCATATCATCGGTGGACAGGTCGTGGTTGCCGAACACCGCGAATTTGCCCAGCGGCGGCTGGCAGGCCGCCAGCCGCTGGCACAGGGCCTGCGCATAGCGCGCCGGGCCGGAGACATAGTCGCCGCCCAGCAGCAGCACGTGCGGCCGCTCGATGGCCAGTTGCGCCAGCAGATCGTCGAAGATGCCGGCGTGGGTGGGCGGGCCGGCGTGAAAATCGGAAGCGAAGGCGATGGTCAGCGGCTGCGCCAGACGCTGGGCGGGCGGCAGCGTCACGCTATGGCGGGTGACGCCCAGCCGGCCGTGCAGCCCGAGCCGGTAACTCAGCGCCGCCACGCGGCCGCCCAGCAGGACGGCATTCAGCAACGCTTCCGTGGTGTGGCGGCGGCGGGAAAAGCGTTTGTTGCGCGGAGCGGACATGGGCGGGCCAGAAAACGGAAAACCCGGCATGATAGCCTAACTGGCGCGCCGTGCGCGCGGTTCGGTTCAGAACACCATGAAGCGGCCGCCGGGAGCGAGGCCGGCGGCCAGCAGCGAGGCGGCGCCGCGCACGCCGGTCACGCCGTCGCGCAGGTCTGCGGGCTGCATGCCCTGCGCCGCCAGCGCGTGCGGGCAGGCGTAGAGCTGCACGTCCAGCGCCAGCAGGTCGGCAATGGCGGTCTGCCACGCCGCGTCGCCATGGCCGCGCCGCAGCAGCGCCACGGCGGCGGCGCTGACGGCGTGGACTTCCACCGCCACGTCCATCGCGGCGGCGGTGGCGGCGTAGCGCAGCGCGGCCGCCGCCTCCGGCGCGCTGGCCGCGCGCTCCAGCAGGATCACCAGCCGTGGGACGGCGCCGACATCAGACGCCATGGCGCTCTCGCAGAATGCGCGCCGCTTGCGCCAGCACCGCCAGCTTGGCTTCGGCCACGGCGGCGGAGTTGAGCGGGTTGTCGGCAAAGGTGGCGAAGCCGCAGTCGGGCGTCAGCAGCACACGCTCGGCGCCGAACAGCTGGATCGCGTGCTCGGCGTGCGCCACCACGTGCTCCACCGTTTCCACGTGCGCGTGCTTCTGGTTGCAGGCGCCGACGCCGATGCGGATATCGTCCGGCAGCGAGGTCAGGATCTCCATCTCGCCGGCGCGCGGCGTGCACAGCTCCAGGAACAGCGTGCCGACCTTCATCTGGCCCAGCGTGTCGACCAGCGGCTGGTAGTTGCCGCTCAGGGCCTTGGTCTCGTCGGCGGTCCAGTTGCCGCGGCACATGTGCAGCGCGATGCGCTCGCGCGGGAAGCCGGCCACCACGGCATTGACCAGGTCGCGTGCGAACGCCAGCTCGGTGGCGCTGTCGCCCTTCTCCGACAAGGCGCCGCACATGAAGCTGCGCTGGTTGGCCGGGCCGCTGAACACCACTTCCGACAGCACCGGCTCGTCCAGTTGCACCAGCGCCGTGCCGGCCGCCAGCAGGCAGGCGATTTCCTCGCGCAGCACGCGCACGATGTCGCGCGCCAGGTCTTCGCGGTTGTCGTAGGCGCGGTCGGAGATGCACTCCATCCACATGGTGCGCGTCAGCAGATACGGGCCGGGCAGCGCCACCTTGATTGGCGCCTGCGTCAGCGCCCTGGCGTAATCCACCTCGTGCACGGCGATGCCCTTGCCGCGGCCGAGCGGGCCGAACACCGCCGGGTGGCGCACGTCGCCGGCCGGCACGTCCAGCGCGCGCAGCTCGCGTTCGAATTCCTCGGGATCGTCGACCAGCGGCAGCAGGTCGGTCAGCGGGATCAGCTGGCAGTTGTCCAGGCGCGAGGCGACAAAGCTGGAGTAACTGTCGCGCCGCTGTTCGCCATCGCTGACCACATCGGCGCCGGCGCGCAACTGGGCGTTGATAGCCAGGCTGACCGCGTCGTCGGCGGTGGCGTGGAAGGCCGCGTCGTCGAGCCGCCCTTCCATGTGCTCGTGCACCGCCTGCAGCATCCAGCGCGGGCGCGGCCAACTGCCGATGCCCATCACCGACAGCGGCCGGATCGACGGCGCCGGCGCGGCCGCCGGGAACACCGTCATCGGCTTCACCGCCACCAGGTCGATGCCGCCGCGCTGCTGCGCCGCGTGCACCGGCGCCGCGCGGCGCTCGGACAGCTTGCCCTTGCAGACCAGGAAGCTGCGCTGCCTGCCCTCCTTGAGGAAGGACACCAGCTCGTTGCCGGTCATGCGGCACCAGGCCGGCAAGTCTTCGTCGACCGAGATTTCGGTGGACTGGATTTCCAGCAGGCCGCCGCGCTCCAGCGGATCGATATGGCGGCGGATCAGCAACAGCAGGCCGTTGCCGCAATCAAGGTCGCCGCCGTCGAAGCTGACGTCGGGCTGGTGCGGGTGATTGAAAGTCATCATATTCTCCAGGTGTTTCAGGCGGCGATGGCGCCGCCGTACAGTTGCCGCAGCGCGTCGTCGCCGCAGTCGCCGGCCGCCACGTCCAGCACGATGCGGCCGCCGCTCAGGCCCACCACGCGGTCGGCGAAACGGCGCGCCAGTTCCGGCTGGTGCAGGCTGCAAATCACGGCGATACCGCCCTCGCCTTCGTGGCAGATGTCGGACAGCAGCGCCATGATGCCGGCGCCGGTGTGCGGGTCGAGGCTGGCCACCGGCTCGTCGGCGATGATCAGGTCCGGCTGCTGCGCCAGCGCGCGGGCGATGGCCACGCGCTGCTGCTGGCCGCCCGACAAGGCATCGGCGCGCTGGTTGGCATACGCCAGCAGGCCGACGCGCTCCAGGCACTCCAGCGCCAATTGCATATCTGCGCGGCCGAAGCGGCGCAGCCAGCCGCGCCACGCCGGCACATGGCCGAGCCGCCCGGCCAGCACATTATCCAGCGCGGACAGGCGGCTCACCAGATTAAACTGCTGGAACACCACGGCGATCCTGCGCCGCTGGCGGCCGCGCAGCCGCGCCACGTCGTCGCCATGCAGCAGCGCCGTGCCCTGGTCCAGCGACGCCAGGCCGGACAGGCAACGGAACAGCGTGGTCTTGCCGGCGCCGCTGGCGCCCAGCACTGCCAGCATCTCGCCGCGCGCGACGCGGAAGCTGGCATCGTCCAGCGCCAGCTTGCCGTCGTAGCTCTTGCGCGCGCCGCGCACTTCAAACAGCGTCATACCAGTTTCTTTCTCAGCCAGCCGCTGATCTGGTCCAGCAGCGTCACCACGATCAGGATCAGCGCGATGATGGTGAACAGGCGCGAGAAGTCCAGCAGGTCCATGCTGTTCTTCAGTTCCAGGCCGATGCCGCCGGCGCCAACCACGCCCAGCACGGTCGACGCACGCACATTGAACTCCCACCAGAACAAGGTGGTGGACAGCAGCACCGGCAGCAAGTCCGGCAGCAGCGCGTAGACGATGGCTGTCATGCGACCGGCGCCGGTACTGCGCACCGCTTCCAGCGGACCGGTGCCGGCGTTTTCGATATGGTCGGCGAACAGCTTGGCGGCGCTGCCCCAGGTGTGCAGCGCGATGCCCAGCACGCCAGCGAACGGCCCCAGCCCCACCGCTGCCACGAACAGCAGCGCGAACACGAACGAGTCGATGCCGCGCAAGGCGTTCAGCAGCCAGCGCGCCGGGTAGTACAGGCTCGGGAACGGCGTGATGTTGCGGCTGGCCAGCACCGCCATCGGCAGCGCCAGCAACGCGGCGGCGGTGGTGCCGAGCAGCGCCATCGCCATCGTCTCGCCCATGCGCTCGGCGAACAGCGGCAGCTCCGACAGGGTCAGCGGCCAGGCCTGCGCCAGCCAGTGGCCCAGCTTGGGCAGGCCATCCGCCAGTTTGATCAGGTCGACCTGCGCGAACCGCCAGCACAGGCCGTAGACGGCGGCCACCATCACGATGATGACCGCCAGCCGCAGCCGGCGCCACGGACTGGCGCGCACGACCAGCTGGCGCGCCAGCGCGGCCTGCACCGCGCCGTGGGCAGTCTGCGGCGTGTTCACGCTCAGCCTTTCTTCAGCTTGCCGAGCGTGAGGCCGGCTTTTTCGATCGACGCGTAGTCCGCATGGCTGGCGGCGACGAAACCGGTGTAGTGGTTCGGCAGCAGCGTCTTGGCCTGCTCCACCGTGATCGAGGTCAGGATCTTCTGGATCTGCGCGATCAGCGCCGGCGACGTGCCCTTCGGCACGGCGATGGCGTCGTTCGGCAGCGGGTCCGAGGTCCACAGGATCTTGTTGGCATTCGGCTTGACCTTGCCCGACTCGATCATGGCGTTGCGGTTGCGGTCGAAGTCGGTGGCCATGTCGGCCTGGCCCGCCTGCACCGCCATCTCGTTGGCGGCGTGGGTCGCGCCCTCGCTGTACTTCCAGTAGGTCTTGGGATCGATCTTCCACACTTCCTTGGCGTACCAGCTGGGGATCAGCCAGCCCGAGGTGGAGCCGATGTCGGCGAAGGAGATGCTCAGGCCCTTGGTATCGTCGGGGAACTTGCTGACCTTGAGGTCCGGCTTGCCGATGATGATGGCGTGGTAGACCGGCTTCTCGTCGTACTTGACGGTGGCCAGCGCGGTGCAGCCGGTGCTGTTGTTGGCGATGATGTAGCCCCATGGCCCCATCCACGCCAGGTCCAGCTGGCCCGAGCCCATGGCCACGGCCATGCCGGCCCAGTCCGTGGTGGCGTGCAGTTCATAGTCGACGCCGAGCTCCTTCGCCAGATGGGCGAAGAAGGCGTTGTAGGCTTTCCTGGTGTCCTCGGCGGTCGGCAGCAGCGGGCCGACGCCGAAGCGCAGCTTGCGTTTGGCCTGCGCGAATACCGGCGCGGCGCCGCTCAGCGCCACGGCGCCGGCGGCGAGCGCGCCGGCTTTAATGAGTTGACGGCGTTTGGGTGCGGTCATGATGATCCTTGTCGGTTAGTAGCTGACGCTCGGGCATTCGCTGGTGGTCATGAACTCGACCAGCTTGGCGCCGCCCACCACGGCCGCGCCGGCCACCAGCTTGTTCTCGTCCAGCGCGCGCTTCTTGAAGCATGGCGAGCAGACGAACATGCGGCCGCCGTTGGCGGCAAAGTTGTCCATCAGCTCCTTCAGCGGCGCGAAGCCCTCTTCGTGGACGGCGTCGGCCACGCCCTGCTGCGACAGGCGCACGGCTTCGGTGGACAGGAACACGATCACTTCCTTGTCGGAGGCGACGGCAGCGTTGGCGACCACGAAGGCGACGGTGGCCTTGTCGGTGTTATCGAGGCCGCTGGTGAGGTTGACGAGGAATTTGCCGGACATGATGACTCCTTGGTTAGGTACAGCGGGGGTGAATCAGGACTTGGCGCGGATCCAGTAGGTCTGGGTGTCCAGGTCCTGGGCGATAAGCTGGTGGCCGGTCATGCCGCACCAGGCCGGCAGATCGGCAGGCGCGCCGGGATCGAGGGCGATGATCTTGAACACCTGTCCCGGCGCCGCGCGCACGCGGCGGCGCAACTCCAGCACCAGTTCGCCGCAGGCGAGGTCGCCGGCGTTCCATTCCTGATCATGCGGGTGAGCGGCCATAGAGATAAATGCAAAGATGAAGATTTTGCTAGTTTATGTTATTGCCTTGAGTTCAGGCAACATCCACCAGCAACTCGGGGCGCAGCGCACGCAGGCGGACTTCGGTGAAATAGCCGCCGCCCTCGGTGTAGCGCAGGTAGAGGCGGCCGCACTGCACGCAGCGCACCACCTCGCTGCGGTTGGCCGGATAGTAGCGCGGCGCGATGGGCGCGTCGTCGCTTTGCAACTGCGTGCCGGCGGCGTGGTACTCCTTGAACGTGGGCTCGTCATAAGGATCTTCCACCAGCGAGCCGGCTTCCTGGAACTGGCCTGGCTCCAGCGGCGACGCCGGCGGCAACGGCCGCCAGGCCAGCAGGCGCGCGTCGTGACAGCCGCAGGCTTGCGTCACCGCGGCGGACTGCTCCGCCATGTGCTTCAGGGTTGCGAAATCGATGGCCATGCTCTTTTCACCATAACAGACAAATGGTCACTATACCCTGAAGCGCGCCAGTTCACCGATGCGACCTATCGCACCGACACATCCGCTGCCGCCGCGCTAACGTAACGGCGTGAGCAGCATCAATTCTTTATTTCTTAAGGGATAGAAAATGGACCGTTTTAAAGGCAAGACCGTGCTGGTTACTGGCGCCGCTTCCGGCATGGGGTTGGCGGCCACCCGCCGTTTCATCCAGGAAGGCGCGAATGTCACGATGCTCGATATCGACGAAGCCAAGCTCAACAAGGCGGCCGCGGACTTTCCGCCGGACCGCGTCCTGGTGCGCGCCGGCGACACCGCGCACAAGGACACGGCGCGCGGCGCCGTGGCAGCCACCGTCGAGCGCTTTGGCCGGCTGGACATCCTGATCAACAACGCCGGCATCGCCAGCGAGGGCGACATCATGCAGACCAGCGAGGAAGACTTCGAGCGTGTCATGGCCGTCAACGTCGCGGGTTACTTCCACATGGCCAAGGCGGCCATGCCGGAGTTGGTCAAGGCGCGCGGTTCGATCGTGATGACGTCCTCGGTGTCGGGACTGGGCGGCGATTGGGAAATGTTCGCGTACAACACGTCGAAGGGTGCCGTCAGCAATATGGTGCGGGCGATGGCGCTGGACGCGGCCAAGCATGGCGTGCGCGTCAACGCGGTCAATCCGAGCTTCACAAACACCGGCATGACCCAGGACATGCTTGCTGACGCCGACCTTGTGGCCAAGTTCGAGGAACGCATGCCGCTCGGCGCGCCGGAAGACGCCGACGGCGTCGCCGCCGCGATGGCATTCCTGGCGAGCGACGACGCGCGCCTCATCACCGGCGTGAACTTGCCGGTCGATGCCGGGCTGATGGCGTCCAACGGCCAGCCGGCGCAGTAAGCCGCATTAAAAAAGGGAGCCGCGGCTCCCTTTTTTTACATGATGTGGTGTCCGACCCACCAGGCCAGCGCGGCCACGAAGGCCGAGGCGGGGATGGTGAAGATCCAGGCCCAGACGATGTTGCCGGCCACGCCCCAGCGCACCGCCGACATCTTCTGCGCCGAACCGACGCCGACAATCGCGCCGGTAATCGTATGGGTGGTCGACACCGGCACGCCGAAGTGCGAGGCGATCAGCAGCGTCACCGCGCCGCCGCTCTCGGCGCAGAAGCCGCCCACCGGTTTCAGCTTGGTGATCTTCTGGCCCATGGTCTTGACGATGCGCCAGCCACCAAACAGCGTGCCGAACGAGATCGCGCCGTAGCACGAGACGATCACCCACAGCGGCGGCTCGGCGCCGCCGGCCGGCACCTGGCCGACCGCGATCAGCAGCATCCAGATGATGCCGATGGTCTTTTGCGCATCGTTGCCGCCGTGGCCCAGGCTGTACGACGCGGCCGACACCAGCTGCAGCCGGCGGAACCACTTGTCGACCCGGCGCGGCGTCGAGCGCACGAAGATCCACGACACGATCAGCATGATGATCGAGCCGAACACAAAGCCCATCAGCGGCGAGATGATGATCCACTGCACGGTCTTCCACAGGCCGCCGCCGACCAGCGCGCCGGTGCCGGACTTGGCCACGGCCGCGCCCACCAGGCCGCCGATCAGCGCGTGCGACGACGACGACGGAATGCCGTAGTACCAGGTGAACAGGTTCCACACGATGGCGCCGACCAGCGCCCCGAAGATCACGTACTGGTCGACGATGCCGGGATCGATGGTGCCCTTGCCCACCGTGCCGGCCACGTGCAGGCCAACCACGAAGATCGCCACGAAGTTGAACAGCGCGGCCATGGCCACCGCCGTCTGCGGCTTCAGCACGCCGGTCGAGACCACGGTGGCGATGGCGTTGGCGGCGTCGTGGAAGCCGTTCATGAAGTCGAAGATCAGCGCCAGCCCGATCAGCAGGATCAGCACGTACAGACTGATTTGAATGGTATGCATGTTGTTGTTCTTATGCGTTTTCGACGATGATGCCTTCGATGATGTTGGCCACATCCTCGCAACGGTCGGTCACGGTTTCCAGGATCTCGTAGATGGCCTTCATCTTGATCAGGTTGCGCACGTCCGGCTCGTCGCGGAACAGCTTGGACATGGCGGCGCGCATCACGTGGTCGGCGTCCGACTCCAGGCGGTCGATCTCCTCGCACACCGAGACGATCTGGCGCGCGTTGTCCATGTTGTGCAGCATGCTGACCGCTTCCTTGACCTTCTCGGCGCAGGCCAGCACCAGCTCGGCCAGGCGCTTGGCTTCCGGCGTCACCGAGTGCAGGTCGTACAGCGACACGGTCTGGGCGGCGTCCTCCAGCAGGTCGAGGATGTCGTCCTGGCGGGTGATCAGCTTGTGGATGTCGTCGCGGTCGATCGGCGTGATGAAGGTCTTGTGCAGCAGGTCGACGGTCTGGTAGGTGATCTTGTCGGCCTGCTTCTCGATGCTCTCGATGGCGTGCACGCGGTTTTCCAGGTCGTCGAAATTGGACATCAGGCCCACCATTTCTTTCGCGCCTTTGACGCACAGCTCGGCGTGCTGATTAAACAGGTCAAAGAATTTGCCCTCGGTGGGCATCAAACGTCCAAACATATTTTTCTCCGTTTTATTACTACTGCAGATCGCCGGCACGGCGGATGACATGCCGGCGCAAGGGTTAGTCGCCCTGATAGATAGACAGGTTACCGACGTAATTGCCAAACTTGGTATAGGCGCCGATCCAGGTCAGGCGTACCGCGCCGATCGGACCGTTACGCTGCTTGCCGATGATGATCTCGGCGGTGCCCTTATCCGGCGAGTCCGGGTTGTAGACCTCGTCGCGATACAGGAAGATGATGACGTCCGCGTCCTGCTCGATGGCGCCCGATTCGCGCAGGTCGGACATGACCGGGCGTTTGTTGGGGCGTTGCTCCAGCGAGCGGTTCAGCTGCGACAGCGCGATCACCGGGCAGCCCAGCTCCTTGGCCAGGCCCTTCAGCGAGCGCGAGATCTCCGAGATCTCGGAGGCGCGGTTGTCGCCCGGCTTGGACCCCTGCATCAGCTGCAGGTAGTCGACGATGATCAGGCCCAGCTTGCCGCACTGGCGCGCCAGGCGGCGCGCGCGGGCGCGCATCTCGATCGGGTTCAGCGCCGGGGTTTCGTCGATGAACACCTGGGCGTCGTTCATCTTCTGGATGGCGTGCGTCAGGCGCGGCCAGTCCTCGTCGTTCAGGCGGCCGGTGCGCAGGCGGTGCTGGTCGAGCTGGCCGACCGAGCCCAGCATACGCATCGCCAGCTGGGCGCCGCCCATCTCCATCGAGAAGATGGCGACCGGCAGGCCGGCCTCGATGGCGACGTTTTCGCCGATGTTGACCGAGAACGCGGTCTTGCCCATCGACGGGCGGCCGGCGACGATCACCAGGTCGCCCGGCTGCAGGCCCGAGGTCATGCGGTCGAGGTCGATGAAGCCGGTCGGCACGCCGGTGATTTCCGACTGGTTCTCGCGCGAGTACAGCTCGTCGATGCGCTCGACCACCTGGGTCAGCAGCGGTTGCACCGCCAGCCAGCCGGCGGCGCCGCGCGCGCCCTGCTCGGCGATGGCGAAGATGCGCGACTCGGCCTCGTCGAGGATTTCCTTGGTTTCCTTGCCCTGCGGGCTGAACGCCTGGCCCGAGATGTCGTCGGCCACGGTGATCAGCTGGCGCAGCACCGAGCGGTCGCGCACGATCTCGGCGTAGCGGCGGATGTTGGCCGCCGACGGCGTGTTCTGCGCCATCGCGTTCAGGTAGGTCAGGCCGCCGACGTCGTCGGCCTTGCCCAGCTGGGTCAGGTTCTCGAACACGGTGATCACGTCGGCCGGCTTGGAGCCGTTGATCATCTTAACAATTTGTTCAAAGATGATGCGGTGATCGTAGCGGTAAAAGTCTTCCGGCTGCATCATGTCGGCGATGCGGTCGAACGCGGCATTGTCGCGCAGCAGGCCGCCGATGACGGACTGTTCTGCTTCGATGGAATGCGGCGGGACGCGGAGCGAATCGACTTGCGGATCGGAGGGGGCGTTCATGGCGCGAATTATACCTGCTTGTGCCGTACTACAAAATTATGACGAGAAAAAAGCCGGGGCGCAGCCCGGCTTTTTTCAAGGGTGTTGCAAACCAGACAGGCGTTGCCGCCCGGTCCAGTCTTAGGCGGCTTCGCCTACCACGGCAACGGTCACTTCCGCCAGCACGTCGGTGTGCAGCGAGACGGTGACTGGGAACTCGCCCACGGTCTTCAGCGGACCGGTTGGCAGACGCACAGCGGCTTTTTCCACTGCGAAGCCGGCCTTGGTCAGCGCTTCAGCGATGTCGAAGTTGGTGACCGAACCGAACAGACGGCCGTCCACGCCGGCTTTCTGCGACACGGTCACGGTCATGCCGTTCAGCTTTTCGCCCTGGGCTTGGGCGGCGGCCAGCTTGGCGGCAGCGGCTTTTTCCAGTTCAGCGCGCTTGGCTTCGAATTCCGCGATCGCCGAGGTGGTGGCGCGACGGGCCATCTTTTGCGGGATCAGGAAGTTACGTGCGTAGCCGTCCTTGACTTTAACGACTTCACCCAGGTTGCCCAGGTTGACAACTTTTTCCAACAGAATGATTTGCATAGTTCTTCTCCAGTTACTCTGCCGCGATTAGGCGTTGTGCAGATCGGTGTACGGCAGCAGGGCCAGGTAACGCGCGCGCTTGATCGCGGTGTCAACTTGACGCTGGTAGTGGGCTTTGGTGCCGGTCAGACGTGCTGGCATGATTTTGCCGTTTTCCTGGATGAAGTCCTTCAGGGTGTCTACGTCTTTGTAGTCTACCTGCTCAACGCCAGCGGCGGTGAAGCGGCAGAACTTCTTGCGCTTGAACAGTGGGTTTTGTTGCTTGCGCTTTTCTTTCAGCTTGAGCTTGTTTTTGTCGAACTTTTTACCGAATGCCATGTGAGGCTCCTGTATCTAAATTGAGCTGTCTGCGACAGCACTAAAATCAATGATGTGAAACACCAGGCTTTTGCTATTGCGGCTTTTCTTGCTGAGGAAACCGGCGAACTGGTACAGGCCACCCAGCGGCGCCTGACTGAACCGGCCTGAAATCTCGCCCGCGGCAATCGCGGACACTTCAAACTCGGTCAACCGGGCGATGCCCGCCTCCATCTGCTGCGACCGGTGCTGGAGTACAGCGTTGACGATCGGCATGCCGGCTGGGGTATAGCGGATCGCTTCCCGCTCGGCGATGAGGGCGATGAACTGGAGCTGGTTCAGCGCGGTTCCTTCTCAGAACAATTAAGCAGCGGCTGGAGCGGCTGGGGCTTCGGCGCGATGCGATTTCGCTGCATCTTCGCGTTGTACCGACTTCATCATCGGCGAAGGCGCGGTTTCCGCTTTCTTCATCTTGACGGTCAGGTGACGCAGCACGGCATCATTGAATTTGAATGCGGTTTCCAGCTCGACCAGGGTCTCGTTGTCGCATTCGATGTTCAGGCAGATGTAGTGTGCCTTGGCCAGTTTCTGGATCGAGTAAGCCATTTGGCGACGGCCCCAGTCTTCCACGCGGTGGACGGCGCCGCCGCGGGTCGTTACGGTGGTTTTGTAACGTTCGATCATGGCGGGCACTTGCTCGCTCTGGTCCGGGTGGACGATAAATACGATTTCGTAGTGACGCATGTAAACTCCCTTAAGGACTTGTGAAAATAGCCCACCCTGGCGTCAAGACAGGTGTGGGAAGAGGTAAGCCCGCGACTATAGCAGCTTTTCAAGCGAAACGCCAGCTTGACGTGGCCGGTGTTACAGTGCGGCTTCCTTGCCGTTATAACAGGATTGCCCATGAAGCCATATTTCACCCTGCCGCTGGCGCTGCTGGCGGCCGTGCCGGCGCTGGCCGCCGACTACCCGGCCATCAAGACCAAGGCCTACAGCACGCCGCAGTGGCTGTTCGCGCTGCGCACCGACACCCAGACGCTGGCGCGGCTGACGCCGGTGCTTGATCCCAGCTTCGACTTCACGCTCGGCCCGCGCGAGGAAGAGCGCCAGTTCGACGGCTACCGCCACCTCGGCGACCTGACGCTGAAGCTGCGCCTGCCCGGCGGCGAGTGGCAGACCTATTCCTCGTTTGCCGCGCGCCGGCCGGTGCGGGTGCTGCCGGCGGTGCGGGTGCTGGCCGCCGCCGACCTCACGCCGTCGCTGGGCGACGTGCCGCTGACGGTCGAGCGGCGCTGGCTCAACGACAAGGGCATCCTGGTGCTGCGCTACACGCTGGTCAACCACGGCACGCAGCCGGTCGAGGTGGCCGAGGCCGGCATGCCGATGGTGTTCGCGCCGGACAGCACGGTGCGGCCGCGCCCCGGCGACCAAGGCCTGGTCGAGGTGGCCCGGCCGCACGGCCAGCGGCCTACGCTGCGCGTCCAGCCGGACGGCAAGACGCCGCTGAACAGTTGGCAGCCGCCGACCGAGCAGCGCGCCGCCAACGAAGACCACGCCAGCTGGGTCACCGGCGGCTTCACGCTGCCAGCGGGCGCACGGCGCAACATCGGCCTGCGCTTCGTCGCGCGCTAAACACCGGGGTCAGTGCCGACATTCGGACATTTCGCGACTGAAATGTCCGAATGTCGGCACTGACCCCGATTCGCTGACCCCGATTCGGCCCCCGATTCGCGCGAAGACCACGCCAGCTGGGTCACCGGCGGCTTCACGCTGGCGCCCGGCGCGCGGCGCGACTTCGGCCTGCGCTTCGTCGCCCGGCCGCAGGGTGCCAGGCTGCAGGGCGGGCTGCAGCAACTTTTTTCATTTTATTTCGCTGAAAGCAAGAATTTCCCTTGCATTAGCGGTCATACTGTACAAAAATACAGACTGTCTATATCCACAGGCTACCGACCACAATGCTCAAGCTCACCGCACGCCAGGAACAAATCCTGAATCTGATCAAGGACGCGATTGAAAACACCGGTTTCCCGCCGACCCGCGCCGAGATCGCCAATGAACTGGGCTTCAAGTCCGCCAACGCCGCCGAGGAACACCTGCAGGCGCTGGCCCGCAAGGGCGCGATCGAAATCGCCGCCGGCACCTCGCGCGGCATCCGCCTGCTGGGCGTGCACGCCGAACCGGCGGCGCCCAAGGTGCCGGCCGCGCTGATGATGTCGCTGCCGCTGATCGGCCGCGTGGCCGCCGGCTCGCCCATCCTGGCGCAGGAAAATCTGGAAACCAGCTACAGCGTCGACCCGGCCATGTTTGCCGCCAAGCCGGACTACCTGCTGAAGGTGCGCGGCGAATCGATGCGCGACGCCGGCATCATGGACGGCGACCTGCTGGCCGTGAAGAAAGTGGACAGCGCCAAGAACGGCCAGATCGTCGTCGCCCGCATCGGCAACGACGTCACCGTCAAGCGCTACCGCAAGACCGGCGGCACCATCGAACTGCTGCCGGAAAACCCGGACTTCAAGGTCATCACCGTCGACCCGGAAGCGGACGAATTCGCGCTGGAAGGCCTGGCAGTCGGCCTGATGCGCACCTGGCACTAAAGTAAACAAGCCCGCGCTCGCGGGCTTTATTTTTTAGCGGCCGTTGCTGAGCAGCGGCGCCGTGCGGCCCACGCCGTTGTCCCGGTTCTGCGCGTTAAAGCGCTCGATTTCCAGACGGCGCTGCTCCAGATCCGACGCGGTCTTGGCGTTGGCGCTGATGACGTGGCTATTGGTTTTTTCCTGCCACGCATCCTGTGCCTTCATGAAGGCATCCGCTTCGACCTTGGCGTCGGCTGCCGCGGTGGCGTAGGCCTTGTCCATGCGCCCGACAGCGGCGGCAATTTCCTCATCCGTCATCAGATTCTGCAGGTCGGCGGGAATTGCTTTGCCTACCGGCAGCAAGGTGGTCAGGTTGTTGACGAAGCCCTTGTAGCAATTTTGCCAGGCGTCGATACTGGCAGCGGTCTTCTTGATATCTTCGGAGGTGGTCGACACATCGGGAATCACCGGCTTGACGCAGTTGAACTTGCTCAGGCGGATGTCGGCACCATCGTAGGCGCGGGTGTAGTAATCGATCTTGGCCTGGTTGGCGGCGCGCTGCGGCGTCAGCTGCAAGGCCTGCCTGGCCTCGGTCACGCCGGCGTCGGCGGCCTTGCGAAACAACTCATCGGCTTTGGCGGTATCGACCGGCGTGCCCTCGCCGTACCAGTACAACTCCCCCAGGTGAAACTGCGCGACGGCGTTGCCGCTCGCGGCCAGCTTGGTATAGATCGGCAGCGCGCGCGCATAGTCCTTGGCAGCCACAAACTGGTCGGCATCGGTCAGTTCATCCGCGACAGCGCCGCCACACAACAATACAAAACTCAGGCCCAGCAATTGACTTGCCTTCATGTTCAGCTCTCCCCTTGCGAATTATTAAATAGGCAAAATCGAGTGTACAACAAGTCGATCACGATCGCATCAGTTTTGGTCAGCAACCCTCCAGGGCGGTGCAGAAATCGTCCAGCAGATCGTCGGTGTCTTCGATGCCGACCGAGACGCGGATCAGCGATTCGGCGATGCCCATCGAGGCGCGGCGTTCCGGGCCCATCTCGTAAAAGATGGTGTGGGCCACCGGGATGATCAGCGTGCGGTTGTCGCCCAGGTTGGACGCCGGCACCGCCAGCTTCAGGCGGTTGAGGAAGTCGAAGCAGTCCAGACCGTCCTTCAATTCAAAGCTCAGCAGCGAGCCGTGGGCGCGGAACAGTTCCGCGCTGATGGCGTGCTGCGGATGCGACGTCAGGCCCGGATAATAGACCGCGGCCACCCGCTCATCCTTTTCCAGCAACCCGGCCAGCGCCAGCGCGTTGGCGGTGGTGCGCTGCATGCGCAGCGCCAGCGTTTCGGCGCCGACCGCGATGTGGTGGGCGGCGTCCGGCGCCAGCGAGGCACCGAAGTCGCGCAAGCCCTTGGCGCGGATCTGCGCCAGGCCCCATTGCAGCGGCGCGGCCTTCTTGTAGTTCTCGTAGATGTTGGCGAAGCGGGTCCAGTCGTAGGCGCCGGTGTCGGTCAGGCTGCCGCCAAGCGCGTTGCCGTGGCCGCCAATCGACTTGGTCAGCGCGTTGACCACCAGGCCGGCATGCACCGTCTTCGGCTGGAACAGGTAGGGCGTGGTCATGGTGTTGTCCACCACGTACAGGATGCCGCGCGCCTTGCACAGCTCGCCAATGCGCTTGAGGTCCGCGACCTGGGTGCGCGGGTTGGCGATGGTTTCGACGAACACCACGCGGGTGTTGTCGGTGATCGCCGCCTCGACGTTGGCGACGTCGGTGGCGTCGACGAAGGACACGCCGATGCCCTGGCTCATGGCGGTCTGCCACAGGCTGTTGGTGTTACCGAACAGGAAGGACGACGACACCACGTGGTCGCCGGCGCGCAGCAGCGCCTGCACCACGGCGCCGATCGCGCCCATGCCGGTGGCGAAGCAGATGGTGCCGACGCCCTGCTCCATCTTGGTGACTTTTTCTTCCAGCGCGGAGATGGTGGGATTGCCCTGGCGGCCGTAGCGGAAGCCGGGCTCCTTGCCCTGGAACACCGAGGCCAGCTGGCGCGCGTCGGCGTAGCCGAAGGCAACCGAGGTATGGATCGGCTTGTGCAGCGAGCCGTGCTCGATGCCCTTCTGGCGGTCGCCGTGCAGGATGGTGGTGGTGAAACCGTAGTGCTTCTTGTCGTTCATGATAGCGGGGTGAAAGCGGGTAAAGAGTTAGCTTATCGAACGGTGCGCGGTGTTGCGGCCCGCTACCCCGCACGGCGGCAAGCAGGGGTCTGACCCCGTACGGGGTCAGACCCCACGTCCGGGGGTTGCGTTACAGCTGAATCAGGCTTCGGTGGCGGCCAGGTTCAGGTTCAGCTGGGTGCGCGCGGCATCTTCCGGCACCTTGGCCTTGCTCGGATTGTGACGCTCGTATTCCAGTTTATCCAGATACTCCTTGGTCACGTCGCCGGTCACGTACACGCCGTCGAAGCACGACGCCTCGAAGTTTTTCAGCGCCGGATTGACATCCGAAATCGCCCGCTTCAGCGCATCGATATCCTGGTACACCAGCGCGTCGGCGGTGATCTCGCGGCACACCTCTTCCACCGTGCGGCCATGCGCGATCAGCTCGTCGCGGGTCGGCATGTCGATGCCGTACACGTTCGGGTAAATCACCGGCGGCGCGGCCGACGCGAAAATCACCTTGGTGGCGCCGGAATCGCGCGCCATCTGCACGATCTCGCGGCTGGTGGTGCCGCGCACGATGGAGTCATCCACCAGCAGCACCACCTTGCCCTTGAATTCATCCGGAATCGCGTTCAGCTTCTGGCGCACCGATTTCTTGCGCGCCGCCTGGCCCGGCATGATGAAGGTGCGGCCGATGTAGCGGTTCTTGATGAAGCCTTCGCGGTACTCGACGTTCAGCGCCAGCGCCAGCTGGATCGCCGCCGGACGCGACGAATCCGGAATCGGCATCACCACGTCGATCTTCATATCCTTCAGCTCGCGCTTGATCTTCTCGGCCAGGTACTCGCCCATCTTCAGACGGGTGGCGTACACCGAGGCGCCGTCGATCACCGAATCCGGACGGGCCAGGTAGACATACTCGAACACGCAAGGATTCAGCGACGGATTGTCGGCGCACTGGCGCGAGTGCAGCTGCTTGTCGGCGTCGATGAACACCGCCTCGCCCGGCGCGATGTCGCGCACGAAGCGGAAGCCCATGCCTTCCAGCGCCACCGATTCCGAGGCGATCAGGTACTCGGTGCCCTCGGCCGTCTCATTGATGCCCAGGCACAGCGGACGGATGCCGAACGGGTCGCGGAACGCCAGCAGGCCCACGCCGGCGATCTGCGCCACCGCCGCGTAGCCGCCGCGCACGCGGCGGTGCAGCACGGCCACCGCCTTGAAGATCGCGTCCGGATCCAGCATCAGGCCGGTGGTGGCTTTCTGCAGCTCGTGCGCCAGCACGTTCAGCAGCACTTCCGAGTCGGAATCGGTGTTGATGTGGCGGCGGTCGTTCTTGAACATTTCCTGCTTCAGCTGTTCCCAGTTGGTCAGGTTGCCGTTGTGCGCCAGCGTGATGCCGAACGGCGCGTTGACGTAGAACGGCTGCGCCTCTTCCTCGCTCGACGAGCCGGCGGTCGGGTAGCGGCAGTGGCCGATACCGGAATTGCCCTGCAGCGTACGCATATTACGGGTACGGAACACGTCGCGCACCAGGCCGTTGGCCTTGTGCATGGCGAACATGCTGCTGTGATTGGTCGCGATACCCGCCGCATCCTGGCCGCGGTGCTGCAACAGCAACAAGGCGTCATACAGCATTTGGTTGACAGGTTGATGGGAAACGACGCCGACAATGCCACACATGATGGTGCTCCTGGACTGGTACTACAGATTTAAAGAATTCAAAAATTCACGTGCTGCGCCAGCGCAGCCGGAAGATACGGCTTGATCGTGCGTACGCCCTGTTCGGCGTAGGGACTGGTGACCGCATGCCTCCAAAAATCCTGCTTCGGCAACGAGGTCATCCCACATAAGATGACGGCTGCCAACACAATTACAAGGCCGCGCGCGACGCCAAACGCGGCGCCCAGCACGCGGTCGATGAAACTCAGGCCGCCCGCGTCAAGCAAGGCATCCAGCGCCAGCGACAACAGGCTCATTAAAATCCGCGCGCCGATAAACAGTGCGATAAAGGCAACGATCAGCCGCAGCGCCTCGCCCGGCACCGCCTCCGGCAGCAGCAGCGCCAGCGGCGCGGCGTAGGCATTGGCCAGCACGAAGGCCACAATCCAGCTCAGCAGCGACAGCACTTCCTTCACCAGCCCGCGCACCATGCCGATGATGACCGACGTGACCAGCACGAAGATCACCAGGTAGTCGAAAATCGTCACGTCGCGTACGGGCTCAGACGGTTTCCAGGCGGCCGTCCAGGCCCATGCTGCTCAGCTTGGCCCTGACCTTCTCCGCCTCTTCCTTGCTGCTGAACGGCCCCACGCGCACGCGGGTGATGCCGGACGGCGTTTTCTGCGTGAACGAGCTGATGCCGGCGTTTTTCAGCCGCGCGCGCAATTCGTCCACCTTGGCCTGATCGCTCAGCGCCACCACCTGCAGCACGTATTTCTGGCCGCCGTCAGCGGCCGGCGCCGCGCTCTTGCCTTCCAGGATGGCCAGCGCGCGCGCGTCTTCCGGCTTGGCCGGCGCGGCGGCCGGCTTGGCCTCGGCGGCTTTGGCAGCCTTGGCCTCGGCCAGCTTGCGCTCGGTGTCCTGCTTGTCCGCCTTCTGCCGGGCTTCGGCCTTGGCCTCGGCCTGCTTGCGTTCCTGCTCGGCCTTGTCGGCGTCCAGGCGGGCTTTCAGCTCGCGCTCGGCCTTGGCGTCGGCCAGCGCCTTGGCTTGCGCTTCGGCCTTGGCGTCCGCCTTGGCCTTGGCGTCAGCGTCGGCCTTGGGCTTGGCGGGGTCCGGCCTGGTGGTGTCGATGGCGGCCACTGCCGGAGCGGCCACGGCGGCCGGCTTGGCCGCCGGTTTTACGTCCTCGACGATTTCTTCCTTGCTATCCAGTGCAGCGTTGGCCGGCACGGCGGACACCGGCGCAGGCGCCGGGGCGGCCTCGGCCACCGGCTTGTCCTTGGAGGGGATCTTGATCTCGATATCGCTGGCCAGCGGCTTGGGCTCGGAATCGAGCAGCATCGGCAGGCCGACGGCCACGCCCAGCGCCAGCAGGATGGCGCCGACCAGGCGGCGGCGCGCGCGTTTCTTTTCCGGCAACACCGGATCGTCCTCCTCGCGGTCGCGCGAGCGGCGCTTGGGGCCATCGGCCGACGAGGCGCGCTTGGAGCGGGCGCGCTCCGTCATCGCCTGGTCATCCGCGCTGGTGTAATAGCCGCTGTCCTGGCTGGCGTCTTGCTTGTTTTTACCGGATTTCGAGAACAAGCCCATGCGTGATTTCAGTCCTGTGCGTTCAATGGAGTGAGGATTTTCGTGCCGCCATGACACCGGCCACGGTCAGGAAAGATCCAAAGACCACAATTCTATCATTCTCCCCGGCCCGGCTGATGGCATTTGCGTACGCGGCAGCGGGATCGTCGAACACATTGATGGTGCGTTCGTCGCGCTCCGGCTGCACCGCCAGCACCTTGGCGGCCAGCTCGGCGGCGCTGGCCGACCGCGGCGACGGCAGCGTCGCCAGGCACCAGTGGTCGACGTGCTCGGACATGGCGGCGATCACGCCATCGATGTCCTTGTCGTGCATGGAACCGAACACGGCGAAGGTGTAGCGGTGGAAACCCATGTTGCCCAGGTTCTGGTTCAGCGCCGCGGCGGCATGCGGGTTGTGGGCGACATCGAGGATGATGGTCGGCCGGCCCGGCAGCACCTGGAAGCGGCCTGGCAGCTCCACCGTGACCAGGCCGGTGCGCACTTCCTGCGCGCCCACCGGCAGTTCCAGCTTCAGCGCCTCCAGCGCGGCCAGCGCGGCGCAGGCGTTGAGGATCTGGTTGGCGCCGCGCAGGCTCGGGTAGGCCAGCGAGTTGCGGCGCTGGCTGCGGCCGCCGTAGCTCCACTGCTGCTTGTCGCCGGAGTAATTGAAATCGCGGCCCATCAGCCACAGGTCGGCGCCGATGGCGTTGGCGTGGTCGATCAGCGACTGCGGCGGCACCGGGTCCGAGCAGATCGCGGTCTTGCCGGCGCGGAAGATGCCGGCTTTTTCGAAGCCGATCTTCTCGCGCGTGTCGCCCAGGTAGTCGGTGTGGTCGATGTCGACGCTGGTGACGATGGAGACGTCGGCGTCAACGATGTTGACCGCGTCCAGGCGGCCGCCCAGGCCCACCTCCAGGATGACCACGTCCATGCCGGCTTGCGACAGCAGCTTCATGATGGCCAGCGTGGTGAATTCGAAGTAGGTCAGCGCCGTGTCGCCACGGGCGGCTTCAACCGCGTTGAAGGCGGCCACCAGCGTGTCGTCGCTGGCCATGTCGCCGTTGATGCGGGCGCGCTCGTTGAAGTCGAGGAAATGCGGCTTGATGTACAGGCCGACCTTGTAGCCGGCGCGCATCAGGATCGATTCCAGCATGGCGCAGGTCGACCCCTTGCCGTTGGTGCCGGCCACCATGATGACCGGGCAACTGAAGCTCAGCTGCAAGCGTTCCTTGACGGCCAGAACGCGGTCCAGGCCCATGTTGATGACGGTTTCGGCGTGGCGCGATTCCAGCAGCGCAAGCCAGGCGGGCAAAGTAGTTGGGAGGTTCGACATGATGAGACTCTGAAATGAAAACGGCGCGCAGGCCGGATGATATCCGATTGCGCGCCGTCGCGTGGGGCACCGTCATTCCGGCGAAAGGCGGTATCCATGCTGAACAAGCGTTCTATGGGTTCCGGCTTTCGCCGGAACGACGGCGCTGGTTTAAGCCAGCACTTCCACTGGCTGATTTTGCAACAGGGCCAGCAGGCGGGCGATTTCCTCGCGCATCTTGCGGCGGTCGACGATCATGTCGACGGCGCCCTTCTGCACCAGGAACTCGGCGCGCTGGAAGCCTTCCGGCAGCTTCTCGCGCACGGTGTTTTCGATCACGCGCGGGCCGGCGAAGCCGATCAGCGCCTTCGGCTCGGCGATCACCACATCGCCCATGAAGGCGAACGAGGCCGACACGCCGCCCATGGTCGGGTCGGTCAGCACACTGATGAACGGCAGTTTCTTTTCCGACAACTTGGTCAGCATGGCCGTGGTCTTGGCCATCTGCATCAGCGACAGCAGGCCTTCCTGCATGCGGGCGCCGCCGGTGGCGGTGATGCAAATGAACGGCACTTTCTGCTCCAGCGCCACCTGGGCGCCGCGCACGAAGCGCTCGCCGACCACGGAGCCCATCGAGCCACCCATGAATTCGAATTCGAAGCAGGCCACCACGGCCGGCAGGCTCATGATCGAGCCGCCCATGACGATCAGCGCGTCGGTCTCACCGGTGGCTTCCATCGCCTGCTTGAGGCGGTCCGGGTATTTCTTGCTGTCCTTGAACTTCAGCGTGTCGACTGGCAGGGTGTCCATGCCAATTTCATAACGGCCGCCGGCGTCCAGCAGGTTGTCGAGGCGTTCGCGGGCGCGGATGCGCATATGGTGGTCGCATTTCGGGCAGACGTGCTGGTTCGATTCCAGGTCGGTGCGGTACAGCACGGCCTCGCACGAAGGGCATTTGACCCACAGGCCTTCCGGCATGGTCTTGCGGGCGCCGGCGTCGGACCGCTGGATGCGGGGGGGCAGCAGTTTTTCCAACCAACTCATAAATTCTCCTTGCAGCTTACTCGTGGCCCGAAGTGTAGCCGTTTCCGCGCCCCCTGTCGAACTTTAGAGTACATCCACTAGGCCGCCAGAGGGAGCTTGCCCTCCTTTCAACATAGCGAATAGTTATCTATGTATCAAGGTGAGCAGCCGGGGTGTGCGTGACGTCAGGCGTCGAGGGCGGTGCGGATGGACGTGGTGAAGGCTTGCACGGCGGCGACCGCGCCGTCTTTGCCGGCGGTTTCGATTTCCTGGATGATGCGGCTGCCGATGACCACGGCATCCGCCACCTCGGCCACGGCGCGCGCGGTGGCGCCGTCGCGGATGCCGAAGCCCACGCCCACCGGCAACTTCACATGCTTGCGGATCGCCTGCAGGCGCTTGGCCACGTCCACCGTGTCGATATGGCCGGCGCCGGTCACGCCCTTCAGCGAAACATAGTAGCTGAAGCCGCCGCCAACCTTGGCCACCTGCTGAATACGCTGCTCGGTCGAGGTCGGCGCGAGCAGGAAGATCAGGTCCAGTCCGGCCGCGCGCATGGCCGCGGCGAACTCCTCGCACTCCTCCGGCGGATAGTCGACCACGATCGCGCCATCCGCGCCCACCGCCTTCGACTGCGCAATGAACGCGGCCGCGCCGATGCGCTCGATCGGATTGGCATAGCCCATCAGCACCACCGGCGTGGTCTGGTTGGTCTTGCGGAACTCGGCCACGTAGCCAAACACATCATGGATGCCGACGCCGTTGGCCAGCGCCCGCTCGCAGGCGCGCTGAATCACCGGCCCCTCGGCCATCGGATCGGAAAACGGCACGCCCAGTTCGATGATGTCGGCGCCGCCGGCCACCAGCGCGTGCATCAGCGGCACGGTCGATTCCCGGCCCGGATCGCCGGCGGTGATGAAGGTGACCAGCGCGGTCTTGTTGTGCGCCTTCAAGGCGCTGAAGGTTGCTGCAATCTTGGACATGGTCGGTTTCCTTAGTTGAAGTTCAGACCCATACGCTCAGCGACCGTATGCATGTCCTTGTCACCCCGGCCCGACAGGTTGGCCAATACAATCTGATCCTTCGGCAGCGTGGCCGCCAGCTTGGCCGCGTAGGCCAGCGCGTGCGACGACTCCAGCGCCGGAATGATGCCCTCGATGTGGCAGCAATCATGGAAGGCCTGCAACGCCTCCTGGTCGGTAATCGACACGTACTCGGCGCGGCCGCTGTCCTTCAGATACGCGTGCTCCGGCCCCACGCCCGGATAATCCAGGCCGGCCGACACCGAATGCGTCTCGATGATCTGGCCGTTCTGGTCTTGCAGCAGATAGGTGCGGTTGCCGTGCAAAACGCCTGGATAACCCTTGGTCAGCGAGGCCGCGTGCTTGTCGCCATCCAGCCCCTCGCCCGCCGCCTCGACGCCGACCAGGCGCGTGGCCGTCTCATCGATGTACGGGTAGAAAATGCCCATGGCGTTCGAGCCGCCGCCGATGCAGGCCACCACGTAATCCGGCTGGCGGCCAGTCATCTCCGGCATCTGCACCAGGCACTCCTCGCCGATCACCGACTGGAAATCGCGCACCAGCATCGGATACGGGTGCGGGCCGGCCACGGTGCCGATGATGTAGAAGGTGTTTTCAATATTGGTGACCCAGTCGCGCATGGCCTCGTTGAGCGCGTCCTTGAGCGTCTTGGAGCCGGACTCCACCGGCACCACGGTCGCGCCCAGCAGCTTCATGCGGTAGACATTCTGCGCCTGGCGCTTGACGTCCTCGCTGCCCATGTACACCACGCACTCCAGGCCGAAGCGCGCGCAGATGGTGGCGGTGGCCACGCCGTGCTGGCCGGCGCCGGTCTCGGCGATGATGCGCGGCTTGCCCATGCGCTTGGCCAGCAGCGCCTGGCCAATGACGTTGTTGATCTTGTGCGCGCCGGTGTGGTTCAGGTCTTCGCGCTTGAAGTAGATCTGCGCGCCGCCGGCCAGCGCGGACCAGCGCTTGGCGTGATAAATCGGCGATGGCCGGCCGACAAAGTGCTTGAGCTCGTAGCGGAACTCTTCGAGGAATGCGGGGTCTTTGCTGTATTTCGCGTAGGCCTCGTTGAGTTCGGACAGCGCGTAGGTCAGGGTTTCGGCGACGAAGCTGCCGCCGTAAGGACCGAAGTGGCCTTTGGCGTCAGGAAGTTGGTAATCCTTGGCGTGAAACAGCGGTTTCATGATGGTTGGGGCTTTCTAAAATGGCATCTCCGGCCCGCACCGCCGCGACAAAGTCGGCGATCTTGCGGGCATCCTTGATCCCCTTGGACGCTTCGACACCAGAGCTGATGTCCACAGCGTAGGGGCGTACACCGGCCACCGCGTCAGTCGCGTTGTGTACGCTCAAGCCACCACTCAAAACGACCCGAGGCGCGAGATCTTTTGGAACGAGAGACCAATCAAAACCCTTTCCTGCACCACCGTAGGCGTCCACATACGTATCCAGCAACAGGCTGGTGAACAGGGGACTGGCGGCGCGGTTTGCCTGTTCGTATTCTAGCAGTTCATCCGCGCGCGTGTCAGGTTTGACGCGGAAGACTTTGATGAACTGGCGGTGGGCGGCGGCGGCGATGGCGGCGGCGGCGGCGATCGTTTCATCGCCGTGCAGTTGCAATAGGGACACCGGCGCGCTGCGCGTGATGGCCGCCACCTCGTCCGGCGTGTGGTTGACGAACAGGCCAACGGTGGTGATGAACGGCGGCACGACGCGCAGCAGTTCGGCCGCGCGCTCGGGCGTGACGTAGCGCGGACTTTTAGGGTAGAACACGAAGCCGATGGCATCGGCGCCGGCGGCCACCACGGCCTGGATGTCTTGCTCACGGGTTAAACCGCAGATTTTGATACGGGTACGCATAAATATCCTTTCGGGCGCGGATGGCACCGCCGAAACCCGCACACCGCTGCGCCCAGGGTCAGACCCCGTACGGGGTCTGACCCTTCCGTTCGGGGTGCTTTTTCAGAACCAGGGCAGCTGGCTGCCGGGTTCCTGCGGCAGCGCCCACTTGTCATCGTAATCGATTTTGGCCAGGTATAACCCGTCCGGCATGAACGTCGGCGCGGCCAGCTGGCGGTTTTTCGCGGCCAGCAGTTCGCCCATCCAGCCGACGTCTTCCCTGCCCTGGCCGATGTACACCAGCGAACCGACCAGGTTGCGCACCATGTGGTGCAGGAAGGCGCTGGCCTTCAGCGTGAAAATGATCAGGTCGCCCTGGCGGCGGATCTGGATGTCATGCATCAGCTTGACCGGCGACTTGGCCTGGCAATGCGCGGCACGGAAGGTCGTAAAGTCATGCTCGCCGATCAGCGGCTTGACCGCCTCGCGCATGCGCTCCACGTCCAGCGCGTGATGGTAAAACCCGGCGCGGCCGTTCAGCAGCGCGGAGCGCACCTGGTGGTTGTACAGCACGTAATGGTAAGTGCGGGCGCGCGCGCTGAAGCGGGCGTGGAAGAAGTTCTCTGCGGTCGGATCGCCTTCCAGTTCCTTGGCCCAGCGCACGCCGATCGACGGCGGCAGGAAGGCGTTCACGCCGCGCACCCACGCATGCGGCAGGCGAGTCAGGTCGGTATCGAAATGGACAACTTGCTCCGAGGCGTGCACGCCGGCGTCGGTGCGGCCGGCGCAGGTGGTGGCCAGCGGCACGGTGGCGAACTCCTGCAGCGCCTGCTCCAGCTTGTCCTGCACCGTGAGGCCGTGGTCCTGTTTCTGGTAGCCGTGCCAGGCCTGGCCGTCGTACTGGAGCCCGATTGCGATCCGTTTCAATTGCTGCCCAATCTAAATGTCTGAGTCAGCCATTATATAACGGCGCGATGCCTATCCCAGCTGGGCCTTCATGGCGTTGGCCTTGGCCACCTGCTCGTCGTTACCACCGCGCAGCACCTCGTCCAGCAGCTCGCGCGCGCCTTCCTTGTCGCCGATTTCCTGGTAGGCGACGGCCAGGTCCAGCTTGGTGTCCATCTCCATGTGCAGCGCCGACAGCGGTTCGCTGCTGGCGGGCGCGGCGGCGGTGGCGGTGGCGGTATCGTCGGCAAAGCTGCCCAGGTCGAGGTCGATGCTCGACAGGTCGAATTCCTGCGCGCCCGGCGCTGGCGCCGGCGTGATGGTTTCCACATCGCCCGGCAGGTCCAGCGCGGTTTCAAAGTCCTGCGGCGTGGCGTCCTTCGGCGGTTCGGTGAAGGCCGGCACTTCCGGAATGTCGAAGCCGGCCAGGTCCAGATCCAGCGGATCGACGGCGGTGAGGTCGTTGGCGGCCGGCGCCGGCGCCGGCTCGGCGGGCGCCGGCGCCGGGGACGGCAGGTCGAGGCCGAAGTCCATGCTCATGTCGTCGGCAGGCGCGGACGGCGCCGCTTCGGCAGCCGGGGCCGGCATGTCGATGGCCGGCGATGGCGCGGACACGGGCTCGAAATTCAGGCCCCCCAGGTCGAAGTCCATCAGGTTGTCGGCCGCGACCGAGGCGGGCGAGACGGAGGCGTCGGCGGCTTGCGGCAACGCGGTTTCCAGATCGTCGATCACCGGATCGGCGCCAAAGTCCGGGCTGTGCGACACCGGCGCCGACCGCACCGCATCCTGGCTCAGGTCGAAGTCCAGCGGCGACGCGGCCACGTCCGGTGCTGGCGCCGGCGCCTCGGCGGCGAAGGTGTTGCCAAAGTCGCTGCCGAAGTCCGGCGCCGCAGCGGCGGCGGCAGCGGCTGCGGCAACCCCGGCTACGGCGGCGGTCGCCACCGGCGCGGCCGCGAAGCCGCCCTCGTCCTTGCCGGCGCTGTACAGCGGATTCGACGGGTCCAGCACCTTGCCCAGCGCGGCCGCGTGTTCCCACTCGTCGCCCTGGCCGCGCGTTTGCGCGTACAACTCGGTGGCCTGGGTCTCGAAGGCGCGCGCGTCCTTGCGGGCCGAATAGATTTCCAGCAGTTTCAGGCGCACGGCGTGGCGTTCCGGATGGGTGCGCAGCGCTTCCTTCAAAATCTCTTCCGCCTGGGCGTCGCGGCCGTAGGCGATGTAGACGTCGGCTTCCGCCACCGGATCGACCTCATTGGTATCCAGCTGGCTGGCCGACGGCGCGAAGTTCGAGTTAAACACGCTGTTGTTGGTGTCGATGCTCTGGCCGCCCGCTTCGTCGATCAGCGGCTGCGGCGCCGGCGCGGCCGGCTCGCCCAGGATCGATGGCTCGTCCTGCGGCACCACGAACTTCTTGCGGCGGCGCGAGGCCATGATGGCCAGCGCGCCGGCCAGCACGGCGGCGGCCGCCACGCCGACGTAGGTGATGTTGTCCATCAGCGTTTCGAACAGGCTCGGCTCGGCGATCTTCTTCGGCGGCAGCACCAGCGTGCGCTTGGGCTTGGGCTCGGCCGGCGCCTCGGCCGGCGCGGCAGCGGAAGCCGACGCGGCCGGCTTGACGTCCGCCGCCGTCTTGCTCTTCACCGCCATCAGCTTTTCCAGATCGTTGACGTTCTTTTCCAGCTCCTTGACGCGGGCGGCGGCTTCGTCCACCTGCTTCTGCTTGGCGATCTTGTCCTCTTCCGCCGCCACGCCGGTCTTGCCGGCTTGCGGCTTGTCGGTGGTGGCCTTGGACAGGGTCAGCTTGTCCTGCGCGGTGTTGGTGGCGTTGGGCTTTTCTTCGACCTTGGCGCTGATCTTGCCGGCGGCATTCTGCGACGGTTCGGTTTCCTTGGCGGCCGAGCTGGCAGCCACCTGGCCGGCCAGCTTGGCGCGGTAGGCGTTGAAGTCGGCCGCGTGGGCCACCACCACGCCATGCGCGTCGCCCTCGCTGCCGACGGCGCGGATCTGTTCGGCGTCCGGCACCGCCAGGATCTGGCCCGACTTCAGGCGGTTCATGTTCTTGCCGGCGAAGGCTTCCGGATTGGCGCGGTACAGCGCTACCAGCATGGTGTCCAGCGAGACGTCGACCGGCTTGACCTGGTTGGCGATGCGGGTCAGGTTGTCGCCCTGCTTGACGGTGTACTCGGCAACGGCGGCCTTGGCCGGCTTGTCGGCGCGCTGCGGCCGGGCCGGTTCCGCGCGCGCTGGCGCAGCTGTCGCGGATGGCGTAGATGGCGCGGCGGCGGGCGCCTGCGCCTGCGTTTGTGCTTGCGCGCTGCGGTTGGCCACGTCGACCGGCGCGGTCACCTGCGGCGCCTGGGTCGAACGCATGTCCGGCGGATCAAGCAGGAAGGTGTATTCACGCACCATGCGGCCGCCGTTCCAGCTCAGCTCCAGCAGCATGTCGACGAACGGTTCGTTGATGGCCTGCGACGAGCTGACCTTGATGATCTGGCGGCCGTTGCGCGGTTCGATTTCAAACCGCAGCGAGCTCAACGCCGGGTTGAAGTCGATATTCGCCTGGCGGAAGGCATCGGTCGGCGCCAGCTTGGCCACCAGCGCGCTGGCTTCGTCGGCCGAGACGGCCGTCAGTTCGATTTCCGCCCGCAGCGGCTGGCCCAGCGCCGACAGCACCGTCAGCTTGCCCAACCCCGCCGCATTGGCCGTGGCGGCCACTAGCACCGCGCTGGCGACAGCGCTGGTGAGCGTTTTCAACGCAAACGAAACAATGCGGGGGCGATTTTGTACAGGCATAGTGGGCGGGTTTTTATGGTTGTCAGTTGGAAAATGTTACTTTCCCAGATATGTCAACATAACATCATGCTTTTGACTGTGCAAGTTTAAACGAGAAAAAGGGGTTTCTCCTATGAGAACACATAGGAAAAACCCCTTCTCTTGTGACCTTGCACCCCACAGCCGGCCGCACGACGCGGCGTGCGCGGAGATAGGGTCAGACCCCGTACCGGGTCTGCCCCTGCCTGGCGGTGCGGGTTTACTGGTCCAGCACAATGCGCAGCATGCGGCGCAGCGGCTCGGCCGCGCCCCACAGCAGCTGGTCGCCCACCGTGAAAGCCGACAGGTAGTCCGGCCCCATGCTCATCTTGCGCAGACGGCCCACTGGAATCGTCAGGCCGCCGGTCACCGCGGCCGGCGACAGGTCCTTCATCGACGCCTCGCGGGTGTTCGGCACCACCTTGGCCCACTGGTTGGCCGAGGCGATGATGTCGGTGAGCTCGTCCAGCGGCACATCCTTGGTCAGCTTGATGGTCAGCGCCTGCGAGTGGCAGCGCATGGCGCCGATGCGCACGCACAGGCCATCGACTGGAATCGGCTTCGAGCCGAAGTCTGCGCCCAGGCCCAGGATCTTGTTGGTCTCGGCGCCGCCCTTCCACTCTTCCTTCGACTGGCCGTTGCCCAGATCCTTGTCGATCCACGGGATCAGGTTGCCGGCCAGCGGCACGCCGAACTGCCTGGTTTCCTCGGCCGACAGGCCGTGCTGGGTCGCCAGCACCTGGCGGTCGATTTCCAGAATGGCCGAGGCCGGATCATCCAGCAGCGGCTTGACCGCGCCGTTGATGGTGCCGAACTGGGTCAGCAGCTCGCGCATGTGCTGCGCGCCGCCGCCCGAGGCCGCCTGATAAGTCATCGACGTCATCCACTCGACCAGGCCCTGCTGGAACAGGCCGCCCAGGCCGATCAGCATGCACGACACGGTGCAGTTACCGCCGATGAAGTTCTTCACGCCCTTGCCCAGCGCATCCTTGATGACGTGCATGTTGACCGGGTCCAGCACGATGACCGCGTCCTTTTCCATGCGCAGGGTCGACGCGGCGTCGATCCAGTAGCCGTTCCAGCCGGCCGCGCGCAGCTTGGGGAACACTTCGGTGGTGTAGTCGCCGCCCTGGCACGAGATGATGATCTCGCACTTTTTCAGTGCGTCGATGTCGGTGGCGCTTTTCAGCTTGGTTTCATTCTTCGCCATGGCCGGCGCGTTGCCGCCGGGATTGGACGTGGTGAAGAACACCGGTTCGATGTGGGCGAAGTCGCCCTCTTCCTGCATGCGTTGCATCAGGACCGAACCGACCATGCCGCGCCAACCTACCAGACCTACGAGTTTCATTTTGCTCTTTCCTTGTAAATTATCTATCCCATCGTCATTCCGGCGAAAGCCGGAATCCATAGAACGCTTGCTCAGCATGGGTCCCGGCCTGCGCCGGGACGACGCGTATCAGCCGAGGGCTTGGACCACCGCGTTGCCCATCTCTTCGGTGCCCACCTTGGTGGTGCCTGCCTCGTAGATGTCGGCGGTGCGCAGGCCCTGGGCCAGCACTTTCTTGACGGCGGCCTCGATGCGGTCGGCCTGCTCTGCCTTGTTCAGCGAGTAGCGCAGCATCATGGCGGCCGACAGGATCGTCGCCAGTGGATTGGCGATGCCCTTGCCGGCAATGTCCGGCGCCGAGCCGTGCGAAGGTTCGTACAGGCCCTTGTTGTTGGCGTCCAGCGAGGCCGACGGCAGCATGCCGATCGACCCGGTCAGCATGGCGGCGGCGTCGCTCAGGATGTCGCCGAACATATTGCCGGTGACGATGACGTCGAACTTCTTCGGCGCGCGCACCAACTGCATGGCCGCGTTGTCGACGTACATGTGGTCGAGCGCCACGTCCGCATATTCCTTGTGGACGTCGGTAACGATGTCCTTCCAGAACTGGAAGGTTTCCAGCACATTGGCCTTGTCCACCGAGGTCAGGCGCTTGCCGCGCTTTTGCGCGGCCTGGAACGCCACGTGGGCGATGCGGCGGATTTCGCCTTCCGCGTAGCGCATGGTGTCGAAGCCCTCGCGCTGGCCCTTGAACGGACCGTCCGGGCACTCGCGCACGCCGCGCGGCTGGCCGAAGTAGATGTCGCCGGTCAGTTCGCGCACGATCAGGATGTCCAGGCCCGACACCACTTCCGGCTTCAGCGTCGAGGCGCCGGCCAGTTCCGGATACAGGATGGCCGGCCGCAGGTTGCCAAACAGGCCGAGGTTCTTGCGCAGGCCCAGGATGGCCTGCTCGGGACGCAGCGGACGGTCCAGCGTGTCGTACTTCCAGTCGCCGACGGCGCCGAACAGCACGGCGTCGGCGTCCTTGGCCAGCTTGAGCGTGGCCTCGGGCAGCGGGTGGCCGCTGGCCTCGTAGCCGGCGCCGCCGACCGGCGCGGTTTCCATCTCGAAGGATTCACCCAGCGCGTTCAATACCTTGACCGCTTGGGTGACGATTTCCGGGCCGATGCCATCGCCCGGGAGGATTGCGATTTTCATGTGGTTTCTTTAGATGACGTTAGCCAACCAGGGTTGGTTTGCCAGATGGCGTTCTTCGAAGCCGCGGATGGCGTCGGCGTGACGCAGCGTCAGGCCGATATCGTCGAGCCCGTTCATCAGGCAGTATTTGCGGAAGGCGTCGATCTCGAATGGGTAGGAGACGCTGCCATTGCTGGTGGAAATGCGCTGCTGCTCAAGGTCGACCACCAGCTTGTATCCGGGGAAGGCCTTGAC
This sequence comes from Duganella sp. 1224, assembly GCF_013408245.1. Classification (GTDB taxonomy): domain Bacteria; phylum Pseudomonadota; class Gammaproteobacteria; order Burkholderiales; family Burkholderiaceae_D; genus Rugamonas. The sequence goes on along the minus strand of NZ_JACBYS010000001.1, from coordinate 43,526 downwards.
TTCGTTGAACAGATGATCGATCTGCGCTTCAGTTAACACGATGGGCAGCAAGCCGCTCTTGAAACAGTTGTTGAAGAAGATGTCGGCAAACGATGGCGCCAGGATCGCGCGGAAGCCGTACTGGTCCAGCGCCCACGGCGCGTGCTCGCGCGAGGAGCCGCAGCCGAAGTTCTTGCGGGTCAGCAGGATCGAGGCGCCCTGGTAGCGCGGCTCGTTGAGCACGAAGTCCGGATTCAGCGGACGCTTGCTGTTGTCCATGCCCGGCTCGCCGTGGTCGAGGTAGCGCCACTCGTCGAACAGGTTGGGGCCGAAGCCGGTGCGGTGGATGGACTTGAGAAACTGCTTCGGGATGATGGCGTCGGTGTCGACGTTGGCGCGATCCAGCGGTGCCACCAGGCCTTCGTAAATCGTAAATTTTTCCATGATTTATTCTGTAGATGATCGGCGCCGCCCGGTCATTCCGGCGCAAGCCGGAATCCATGCACCGAGCGCATGACCGCACACTCGGCATGGGTCCCGGCGTGCGCCGGGACGACGGGGGCGCGCGGGTTTAATGGCCTGAGGCGCCTTGCACCGCCTGCCCCGCGCGCTGGATGTCCTTGCCCATGCCGGAAATGGTGTTGCAGCCGGTCAGCACAAAGGTAGCGATAATGGTCAGAGCGAAGATCTTTTTCATGATGGTTCCTAACGAGTTTTGGTGCGGCGCCTCAGCCGCGTTTTTATAATCAGTGCAGTGCGCGCACGTCGACAAAGTGGCCGGCGATCCCGGCCGCCGCGGCCATCGCCGGCGACACCAGGTGGGTGCGGCCACCCTGGCCCTGGCGTCCCTCGAAGTTGCGGTTGGAGGTCGACGCGCAGCGCTCGCCCGGCTCCAGGCGGTCGGCGTTCATCGCCAGGCACATCGAGCAGCCCGGTTCGCGCCACTCGAAGCCGGCATCCTTGAAGATGCGGTCCAGCCCCTCGCGCTCGGCCTGCTCCTTGACCAGGCCCGAGCCCGGCACGACCAGCGCCAGCTTGACGTTGGACGCGCGCTGCTTGCCGCGCACCACCGCCGCCGCCGCGCGCAGGTCCTCGATGCGCGAGTTGGTGCAGGAGCCGATGAACACCTTGTCGATGCGGATGTCCTGGATGGCCGTGTTCGGCTTCAGGTCCATGTACACCAGCGCCTTTTCCATGGCGTTGCGCTTGACGCTGTCCTTCTCGTGGTCCGGGTCCGGCACGCGGCCATCGACCGGCAGCACCATTTCCGGCGACGTCCCCCAGGTCACCTGCGGCTTGATCTCGGCGGCGTCCAGCGTCACCACCAGGTCGAACCTGGCGCCCGGGTCGGTGTGCAGCGTGCGCCAGTAGGCCACGGCCTGCTCCCACTGCGGCCCGACCGGCGAGAACGGCCGGCCCTTGACGTAGTTGATGGTGGTGTCGTCAACGCCGATGATGCCGGCGCGCGCGCCGGCCTCGATCGCCATGTTGCAGACCGTCATCCGGCCTTCCATCGACAGCGCGCGGATGGCCGAGCCGCCGAACTCCATGCAGTAGCCGGTGCCGCCGGCGGTGCCGATCTTGCCGATGATGGCCAGCACGATGTCCTTGGCGGTGACGCCGGCCGGCAGCACGCCGTTGACTTCCACCAGCATGGCCTTGGATTTTTTCTGCAGCAGCGTTTGCGTGGCCAGCACGTGCTCCACTTCCGAGGTGCCGATGCCGTGCGCCAGCGCGCCGAAGGCACCGTGGGTCGAGGTGTGCGAGTCGCCGCACACCACCGTCATGCCGGGCAGCGTGGCGCCCTGCTCGGGGCCGATCACGTGGACGATGCCTTGGCGCTTGTCGTTCATGTTGAAGTAGGTCAGGCCGTAGGACTTGGCGTTCTTGTCCAGCGTTTCGACCTGCAGGCGCGACACCGGGTCGGCGATGCCCTCGGCGCGCGAGGTGGTCGGCACGTTGTGGTCGGCCACGGCCAGGTTGGCCGACAGGCGCCACGGCTGGCGATTGGCGGCGCGCAGGCCGTCAAATGCCTGCGGGCTGGTTACTTCGTGGACCAGGTGGCGGTCGATGTAGAGGATGGTGGTGCCGTCGTCTTCGGTGCGCACCACGTGGGATTCCCAGAGTTTGTCGTAAAGCGTCTTCATGATGTCTTTTTGGTACTGCTACTTTGGTCCTACTTGATTATGCCATATTGTGCAATGCAATAGCAGCCACCGCGGTCCAGCCTCTTGAGCCCGACGCTTTCTGCATACCGATCCACGTGGTATGACCCCTTTGATACTTTTGCCCCGCCGCAGCTCGCCGTGCGGGATACTGACTGTGCCAACAAAAAAAAAGCCTGCGTGGGACGCAGGCTTTGGTTCCTTCCAACCCGGTCTTCCGACTCAGGCCGCCATGCGTACACTGCCCCTGCAACCGTCCATTAGGAACGATAGGCCAACCACTAGCACCAGCTCGCCCTCGGCAGAGCGCGCCGTGCCGGTAATGCCCTCGACGGTAATCGCGGTCATCGGCTTGATCACCAGGTCGGCCGTGCCGTCCACCGCTTCCACCGCCAGGATGTATGGCTGTGGTGCCGAGACAACAATGCCCACCTTCTCGCGGCAGCTTTCGTAACCCAGCGAGTCGGCCAGCGAGCGCACCGGCAGCGGACGGCCCTGGTCTTTCAGCACCGGGGCGCCGCCCACTTCCATGAACACTTCCGGCAGCTCGACCACGCGCTGTACCACCGCCATCGGCAGCGCCAGCGCGGCGCCCGAGGTCGACACCAGCATGGTCGGCACGATCGACAGCTCGATCGGCAGGCGGATCGAGAACTTGGTGCCCTTGCCCAGCTCGGACTCGATGTGGATCGCGCCGCGGTTCTTTTCCACGGCGGTCTTCACCACGTCCATGCCGACGCCGCGGCCAGACACGCTGGACGCCACTTCCTTGGTCGAGAAACCTGGCAAGAATACCAGCTGATAGCAATCATCGGCGGTCAGCGCGGTCGATTCCGAGATCAGGCCCTTCTGCAAGGCCTTCTGGCGCAGCTTGACCGGGTCCATGCCCTTGCCGTCATCCTGCAGCACGATCATGACGCTGTTGGCTTCCTGCCACGCTTTCAGCTGGATGTAGGAACGGATCGGCTTGCCGGCGGCGGCGCGTTCTTCCGGCGTCTCGACGCCATGGTCCAGCGCGTTGCGCAGCATGTGCACCAGCGGATCGTACAGCGAATCGACCACCACGCGGTCAACCTCGGTTTCCGCGCCCTCGATGTTCAGGTCGACTTCCTTGCCCAGGTCCTTGGCCAGCTCGCGCACCAGGCGCGGGAACTTCTGGAACAGGCGGCCGACCGGCTGCATGCGGGTGGCCAGCGTGGCGCGCTGCAGTTCGGTCGAGTAGCGCGACGCGCGTTCCAGCGTCTCGGCCAGCGTCGACATCAGCGTCTGCGCCTGGCCCTCGAACTTGAACTGCATCAGGCGTTCCAGCAGCACGGCGGCCTGGTTGGCGGCCTGTACCGATTCGCCGGCCACTTCCAGCAGCGCGTCCAGCTTGACGGCGTCGATACGGATCGATTCTTCCTTGGCCGGCGCGGCGTGCGGACGTTCGTCCTTCTTTTCGGCGACCTCGCGGCGCGCGGCCGGCGCGGCCTTGACCTCGGCCGCCACGGCGGCGATTTCAGCGGCGTTGGGCGGCGTCGCCGCGGCCGGGGCGGCGGCCACGGCCGGCGCGGCAGCGGCCACCGGCGCCGGCGCCGAGCGGGTGTAGGAGCCCGGCGGCATCACGGCTTCGTACATGCCTTCCCAGTCCAGGCCGTCGGCCGACGGCGCAGCGGCCGGGGCTGCGGCTACCGGCGCCGGTGCGGCAGCGGCTGGGGCCGGCGCGGGTGCCGGTGCTGGCGCGGCGGCGGCCGGCTTGGCGCCGCCGGAGTCGGTCTTGCCGGCAATGGCGTCATTCAGCAGTTGTTCCAGGTCGCCCGGCAGCGCCGGCAGGCTGCCCGGCTCGGCGCCGTCGTTCAGTTCGGCCAGCTGGTCGGCAACAAAGCCGGACGCCTGCAGCGCCGCTTCGATCGACAGCGGCGTCACCGGCGCGGCGCCGGTGCGCAGCGCGTCGAACAGGTTCTCGGTCAGGTGGCAAGCCGTCACCATGGCCGGCAGGCCCATGAAACCGGCGCCGCCCTTGATGGTGTGGAACGAGCGGAACACCGCGTTCAGCGTTTCTTTGTTGTCAGGGTCACGTTCGAGCCGCAGCAGGTGCTCTTCCACGTTGACCGCAAGATCCATCGCCTCGACGACGAAATCCCTCAGCATATCGTCCATTAGAACCCCAGATCGGCAAGAAGATCGTCAACACTGTCCTGGCTCAGGGCCACGGTCGGAGCCGACGGACCCTGCATCAGAGACACTTCTTTCTGTGCGATTTTCTCGCGCACGCCGGCCGGCGCGTTGTCCTTCAACAGCTGCGCCAGTTCCTGTTCAACCGTCTTGGTGATGTTGACCACTTTCTTGATCAGCTGGCCGGTGATGTCCTGGAAGTCCTGGGCCATCATGATGTCCAGCAGGCGCGCCTTCTCGGCCTCGGTGGCGGCCGACACGGCCACGGCGAATTTTTGCGAGTCGCCGGCCAGTTGCTTGAACTGCTCCAGGCTCAGCTTGCCGGCGAACAGGTCGGCCCAGCGGGTTTCCATGTCTTTCGACTGCTTGGACAGCACGTCCTGCTCGGGCATGCCCTCGTCCAGCGTGTTCAGCACCTTGTTGGCGGCCTGCTCGGTCAGCGTGGCCACGTATTCCAGGCGGTCCTGGGCGTCATTGATCTGGGTGGCGGCCTCGGTCAGCGCCTTGTCGTAACCGAGTTCACGCAGCGAGTCGTGCAGCAGGCGCACGATGCCGCCCAGGCGCTCGAACATCACCTCCTTGCCGTCGCCGGCTTCGCCCTCGGCGTCCCCGGCGGGCTCGGCGGCGGCGGCAGCAGGCGCCGGCGTGGCCGCCACATCGGGCGGACGGGCGGCCGCGACTTCTTCAAACAAGCTTTCCAGGTCATCTTCTGCGCTGGCGGCCGGGGCTGGCGCAGGCGCTGGAGCGGGCGCTGCTGTCTTGCTCTGAGCGGACACTTCTTCAAATAAGGCGTCGAAATCGTCAGCGGCGTTAGTCATAATCCCTGCTTCTCCATATTGAAAAATTTACTGCTTAAACAGCTGTATTTGGAGATACTAACATCGGATAGATCGGCGAGGTATGCCGCAAGACACAAAAGTAGTGCTTTAGTGCAAAAAAAACGTGGCAGACGCATAAAAGCCCACACCCGGCGCCGCTGGATAAAGCGATTTTATTTGATAAACATCAAGTCTTTCCATCCTGTTAATAATGTAAATCGGGACTACAATAAAGCTGTGCGTTGAGAGATAAGGAGGTTCATCATGTACCGCAAAATCCTGATCACCACCGACGGCTCGGCCGTCTCCAGCAAAACCGCCTGCGCTGGCGTGCAGTTTGCCGAGCAGCTGGGGGCCGAGGTGCTGGCCGTGTTCGTGGCGCCCGAGTACCAGTACCCGATCTACGTGGAAATCATTCCGCCCAGCTATCCGAGCGAGGCCGATTACCGCGCCGCCATGGAGCGCGCCGGCACCGAGCATACCCAGGACGTGGCGGCCTCCTGTGCCAAACGCGGCGTGCGCTGCGCAACGCTGACCGCCTTCCACGAAAGCGCGGCGCTGAAAATCGTCGACGTGGCGCAACAACATGGCTGCGACCTGATTTTCATGGGCTCGCACGGCCGCAGCGGCTGGGGCCAGTTGCTACTGGGCAGTGTAACCAACAAGGTGTTGCAGCACTCCAAAATCCCGGTGCTGGTGCACCGCCTGATCCAGGAACCGGGCGGCAAATAACATCCCACGGGCGGCGGTTTGTAGTAAGATCACAAGCTTGATTCAAGAATAATAAAACTTACTATTAATCACTGATAAGCGGCCCTGCCATGATTCGTATAGTGATTGCGGACGACCACACCATCATGCGCGAAGGGCTCAAGCGCATTCTCGACGGCGCGCCGGACATCGACATCGTCGGCGAGGCCATCGACGGTTTCGAAGTGCTGGGCCACGTGCGCCAGGGCGGCTTCGACCTGCTGCTGCTGGACCTGTCCATGCCCGGCCGCAGCGGCGTCGACCTGATCCGCCAGATCAAGGCCGAGGCGCCCAAGCTGGCCATCCTCATCCTCACCATGCACGAGGAGGAACAGTACGCGGTGCGCGCCATCCGCGCCGGCGCCCAGGGCTATCTGACCAAGGAAAGCGCCGGCACCCAGCTGGTGGGGGCGATCCGCAAGGTGGCCTCCGGCCGCCCCTACATCTCCACCGAGGTGGCCGAGCAGCTGGCGCTCAACATCATGATGCCGCACGAGTCGCTGCTGCACAAACAGCTGTCGGACCGCGAGTTCGAGGTGTTCTCGCTGCTGGTGGCCGGGCGCTCGATCACTGAAATCGCCAACAGCCTGCACCTGAGCGTCAAAACCGTCAGCACCCACAAGACCCGCATCATGCAGAAGATGGGTATGAGTTCGCTGTCGGAGATGGTGCAATATGCAGTCGCGCACCGGTTGCTGTCACCGTTCAAGACCTGACTGGCAAGCTCCTCAGTAGGACTAGTCCTACAAATATCAGCCCTACTCCTACCTGTAGATTCAGCCATTGCTGATATCTATCGCACGCTTGTGTTGGCATACTGAAACCATACCGCTCAGATACCTGCCCACAGGAGACCACCATGCTGTCTACGCAAACGTCTGAAATTCGTCCGGCCACGACGGCGCTGCAATCGTCGTCGATGGAAGCGGGCCGCCAGCGGCAAGGGCGGCTCTGGTCGAACCTCAAGGAAGTCTGCGACCTGCTGCACATCCCGGCCGCCAGCTCGATGGTCAACGAGGAGCTGCTGTTCCAGCACGTGCAGTTCAAGACCGGGCAGCGCATCCACACCATCGGCCAGCCGTTCGACACGCTGTACATCGTCAACTCCGGCTTCCTCAAAACCGTGCTGATCGACGAATACGGCAACGAGCAGGTGCTCAGTTTCCCGATGAAGGGCGACATGCTGGGCGTGGACGGCATCCACACCCGCCACTACTCGTCGGAGGCGGTGGCGCTGTCCGACTGCGACCTGATCCTGCTGCCGTTCAAGAAGCTGACCGCGCTCGGCCGCATCCACCTGGAACTGGAAAACATGATGTACGGCGTCATGAGCCGCGAGCTGGTGCGCGAGCAGGCCATGATCGGCATGCTGGGCGCGCTCAGCGCCGAGGCGCGCGTGGCGCGTTTCCTGGTGGCGCTGGCCGAGCGCTTCGCACAGATGGGCTACTCCAGCAAGCTGTTCAACCTGCGCATGACGCGCCACGAAATCGGCAGCTACCTGGGCCTGACGCTGGAAACCGTCAGCCGCACGCTGTCGGCCTTCAACGAGATCGGCCTGATCAGCGTGGACCAGCGCACCATCGGCATCAAGGATCCCGAGGCCCTGAAAACCTTGCGCCGCCTGCCGCCATCGCGCACGCGGGGCAAGCCCGCCACCGCCAAGACCAAGGGTGGCGATACCGTACCGTCCGGCCAGTTGCTGGCGGCTTTGTAGCACCGCAGTGTTTCAAGTACTACCTCCCGCATTACCCAGCCTTGGGCCCGGTCGCTGACCGGGCCGTTTTTTTATCGTCCTGGTAAGCAAAACCGCAAAAACGCTTGCATTCCTGCGCGCCTTCCTGAATAATGAATGCAAATACGAATCATTCTTATTAAGGAGAAGCGAAGATGATGACGACCACCCCCGCGCTGCCCGCCGCCGCCCATTCCGTCACCGCCGCCGCCGCTACGCAAGCAGCCAAGCCGGTCAAGCGCGTCAGCAGCGCCGGCCTGATGGACGGTGGCCGCGAGCTGGAGATTGAACACGGCGGCCGCGTCTACCGCCTGCGCATCACCCAACTGAACAAGCTGATCCTGACCGCTTGATCTCTGCTTTCATTGTGCGTGACAGGGCGCGCCGCCGCGCGCCCGCTTCCCTCCGAGTCGCCAGCCCTCGCCAGCCACACTCTCTTTCCACACCAGGAGCGTCTGATGGCCATCGACTATAGCAACCCGATTTTCCTCGCCCCATCGCATGGCGGCCACAATCCCGAACTGATGCTGTCCGCCGTGCTGCATCTGATGTCGCACTACACCGCCGGCCGCGACGACGCTGGCGGCTGCGTCAAGCTGGCCTCGGTGATCGAGCGCCACCTGAAGGCGCTGGCCAGCCTGCCGGACCTGGCGCCGGTGCTGAGCGCGACCTGCGCCCAGCTGTCGGAGCAATGGGCCGGCGAGGTGGAGCGCAATATGCACGAGCAGGACAAGACAAACTTCCTGCGCCGCATCATGGCGCGCGCGCGCACCGCGCCGTCGGTCGCGTGAACGGAGTCCGCTGACATGTGCGAGAAACACGATCCGCTGGCGGCCATCATCGGTGCCGCCATGCCGCAGGCGGCGGGACCGGTGGCGCAGCCAGGCCCGGTCATCCACAATGTCCTCACGGCGCTGAGCGCGGAGCCGGAAGCGCAGGCCTCGCGCCGCCGCCGCTTGTGGGAACTGGGCCATGCCTGCCACTGCCCGCTGGTGGGCGTCGGCTTTCCGCTGGGGGTGCTGCGCAAGCTGGTGGACAAGGCCAGCAGCGGCAAGGTGGTGGCCGACGATTACGAGGTGCACGTTGGCGCCGTGACCGAATGCGCCACGCGCAACCGCCTGTCGGAGGCGCTGCAGAAGGAACTGGAGCGCCGCTATGCCGCCGTGCTGCTGCGCTTTCGCGGCGCCAAGAGCACCGCGCAGGTGGCCGCGCTGTGGCGCGCCGCCGTCGGCAATGGCGATGTGGCCGGCGCGTTCTGGGCCGGCCTGACGCATCCGCGCTGCACGCCGGAGCTGGAGGAGCAGATGTGCCGCGACCTGCACATGGTGCAGCATCAGGCCGGCGCCTGCGTGCGCGCGGACCTGAACAAGTTCAACGCCACGCTGGACGAGAACAGGCGTTTGACGCATGAGCTGGCCAAAGCCCAGCAGCGCGCCACGGCCTTGCTGGCCGAGAAGACCACCGACGCCGAGCGCCACGCGGCCCAGCTGATGCAGCTGCGCGCGCAGGTGGTGGGCAAGGACAGCATGATCGATTCGGTGCGGATGGAGCTGGAGCAGCTGCGCGCATCGATTCCGGGCCTGGAGACGCGCGCCAGGCTGGCCGAGCGGTTGGGGCAGATGGAGGAGCGCGAGCGGGCGATGCGTCAACAGATCGCCGAACTGAAGCTGGAGCTGGCGCGCGCGCAGGAGGCGCCGGCGCCGCTGCAGGCGGAGGCGCGCCAGGTGGTGGAGCATGTGATGAAGATGCCGCTGAGTTTGCGTGAGCGCGCGGTGTTGTGCGTGGGCGGACGGAATGGGAATGTGGCCAGCTATCGCGAGCTGATCGAGCGCGAGGGGGCGCTGTTCAGTCATCATGATGGCGGGCTGGAGGACAATGCCAACCGGCTGGAGGCGAGCCTGGCGGCGGCGGACCTGGTGATTTGCCAGACCGGCTGCATCAGCCACAGCGCGTACTGGCGGGTGAAGGATTATTGCAAGCGCAACGGCAAGCGCTGCGTGTTTATCGATAATCCGTCCATTTCCAGCCTGGCGCGGGGATTGGAACAGGCTGGCGCGGATTAGGCCTTAACCCGCAACCCCAGAGCATGGGTCTGACCCCGTACGGGGTCAGACCCCGGTGTGCGAAGTGCGGGGTAGTTTTCAATACACATCGCGGCGGTAGCGGCCTGCGGCCGCCAGTTGCTCCACCCCGTCGTCTCCCAGCACGTGACGCAGGGTGCGGTCCACGCCCGCCGCCATCCCTTCCAGACTGCCGCAGATGTAGATGGCCGCGCCTTGCGCTATCCACGCGCGTACCGCTTCGGCCTGCTCCCCCAGCCGATCCTGCACATAACGGCGTTCGCCCTGGTCGCGCGAGAACACCATGTCCAGCTTGTCCAGCACGCCTTCGCGCTGCCAGCCGTCCAGCTCGGCGCGGTAGTGGTAATCGTGCGCGGCGTTGCGCTCGCCGAACAGCAGCCAGTTGCGCCCCTGCCCCGCCAGCGCGCGCGCTTTCAGGTGGCCGCGCAGGCCGGCGATGCCGCTGCCATTGCCGATCAGGATCAGGGGCCGCTCGGCATTCCCTTCCAGCCGGAAGCGCCGGTGCTGTCGCAGCCGCAATGGCACCACCTCCCCCAGCGACGCTTGCTGCGTCAGCCAGCCGGACGCCGCGCCGTGGCGCCCGTCCTCGTGCGTGTGCAACCGCACCAGCAGGTGCACGCGCCCATCGGCCGGTATCGACGCGATCGAGTACTCGCGCGCGCGCGACGGGTCGGCCGGCGCGGCCACCTGCACCAGGTCGCCCGACTGCCATGCCGGCAGCGCGCCGTTGGCCGGCTCCAGCTCCAGGTGGTAGATCGGCGCGCCGGCGCTGCCGGCGTTTAGCCGCACGCGCTCGCGCAGGCGCCATTCCTCGAACGCCGGCGCGCTCCAGTCCGGCGCGTCGCTGGTGCCGGCCAGATGGCTCAGTTGCTGGCGCCAGAGGCCGATGGCCTCGTCCGCGCTGCGGTTCACTTCCACGCGCGGGAACAGGCTCTGCGCGCCTTGCGCCTGCAGCCACTGGTCCAGCGCGCGGCCGAAGCCGCAGAAGTGCGTGTAAGCGCTGTCGCCCAGCGCCAGCACCGCGTAGTGCAGTTGCGGCAGCGGCAGCGCGGTCGTCATCAGACGGCCGGCGAACCCGGCCGCGGCGTCCGGCGCGTCGCCTTCGCCGTAGGTGCTGACCAGGAACAGGATGCGCTCGGCGCCCTGCAAATCTGCGGCGCCCAGCTCGGACAGCTCGCACAGCCGCGCCGGAATGCCGGCCAGCTTCAGCGTGGCCGCCGTCTGTTGCGCCAGTTCCTCGGCGTTGCCGGTCTGGCTGGCGTAGCTGACGATCCAGCCGGGCGACGCCGCCGCTTCGGCCCGCGCGCGCGCGGCGGCCAGGCGCTTGCGGCGCACGCGCAGGTACGGCGCCAGGCACACCAGCGCGTAGCCCACGCTCATGCCGGCCACCATCATCCATCGGGTCGGGTCGTTGGTCCAGATCATTCGTCTAACATCCCGCGTAAATGCGTGCTCAGGTATTCGGTGAAGCCGCCGTCCGGCTGGCGCACGACAAAGCGCGCGGCCAGGCCTTGCAGCTCGGCCAGATGCAGGCCGTCGCGCCAGCCCAGCACAGTCAGCGCGGTGGACCAGGCGTCGGCCGCCATGCACTGCGCGTGCACCACCGTGACCGAGGCCAGGTCGTTGGCGATCGGCATGCCGCTGCGCGGGTCGATGGTGTGCGAGTAGCGCCGGCCGTGCAGCTCAAAGTAGCGGCGGTAGTCGCCCGAGGTGGCAACCGCCAGGCCGTGCAGCGCCAGCACCAGCTGGTCCGGCACGGCGGCGCCCGGCGCGGCGTCGCTGACCTGCTCCAGCATCACCCACCACGGTTGCCCGTCCGGCTTGACGCCGGCGCCGCGCAGCTCGCCGCCGACCTCGACCAGGTGGTGCGCGAAGCCCTGCGTTTTCAGATAGTAGGACAGCCGGTCGACGCTGTAGCCCTTGGCCACCGCCGACAAATCCAGCTGCACGCCGCCCGGCTGCAAGGCCTTGCGGCTGTCGCGCTGCAAGCGCAGCGGCCGCGCCGCCAGTTGCGCGCGGGCGACGGTGATTTCATCGGCCGCCGGCGGCACGAAGTCGGGCTGGTCGAAGCGCCCCCACGGGCCAAAGCCCCACAGGTTGACCAGCGAGCCGGCGGTCGGGTCGTAGGCGCCGCCCGAGGCGCGCGCCACGTCCATGGCGAAGGACAGCACATCGAAAAACGCCGGCGGCAGGCGGTGCCAGCTGTCGGCGGGCGCGCGGTTGAAGCGGCCCAGGTCGGACCCGGTTTCCCAGTGGCTCATTTCGGCCACGATGGCGTCGAGCTGCTGTTGCAGCCCGTCCTGCAAATGCGCGCAGGGCGCGTCCGGCGCCGCCACCAGCCGCACCGACCAGCTGGTGCCCATGCTGCGGCCGGCGTAGTCACGGAGCACGCCGCCTTCCGGCGCCGGGTCGTCGGCGATGGTGTGCGGCAAAAGAACCCGGCGCATGCCAGCCTTATTCCGGCAGGATCTCGACCACGGCCGAGTAGCTCAGGCGGCGCGGCGGCATCTGCGGCGGCTGGCCTTCGACCCGCTTCACTTCCGGCCAGCTACTGCTGATCATGTACTGGCCGGCGGCCGGCAGCGTCAATGTCAGTTCGCCCTTGTCGTTGGTGGTCTGGCGGATCTCGCCCAGCGTGCCACGGAACTTCACGCCGCCCTGGAACAGGCTGACGCCCAGGTTGGCGGCCGGCTTGCCGTCCACCAGGAAGCGCCAGGTCACCTTGTCGCCGCTGTGCAGCTCGGTCGGATTGGTGGCCGGCACCAGCTCCAGACCCTTGCCGGTCGGCTTGAACACGTTCATGTCGGTCTTGCCGGTGGAGACGAAGGTTTCCAGGCGGCTTTCCTGGCGCGACACTTTGACCTCGGTGGCGTCGGCCGGCACTTCCTTCGCCAGCGTTTCCTCGGTGGCGCGGAAGCGCTTCATATTGCCTTCCTTGTCCTTGTAGCTGCCCATCACGCTGGTGTTGACCAGCGCCACCTTGTAAGTACCCGGCTTCGGCAGGTTGAGGTCGAAGGTGCTGCGCAGCTTGCCGCTGTTGACGTTCTGCGGCTGCAAGGAGCCGCCGTCCGGCGCGCTGATCTGCAGCCCGTCCAGCTTCAGCGAGAAATCGATGGTGAACAGGTTCTCGGCCACGGCGGCGTCAAACGTCACCCAGGCCGAGCCGTCGCGGCCCGGCTCGACTTCGGTGGTCGACGGCAGGATGTAAGGCTTGTGCGCCTGCGCGCTCAGCGACACCACCGACAAGCCGGCCAGCGCCAGCGCGATCAACGATTTTTTCAATGTACGCATATCCCGTCCGTTGTTATGGTTTGACCTGCACGACCACCGCGCCCAGCTCTTCCTTGCCCTGGCCGCTCACGTTCTGCGCCGACTTCGGTGGCCACTGCAGCGGCACCTTGACCACTTCGCGGCCGCCGGCCTCGCGCGCGGCCTCCACCAGCACCGTGTACTGGCCGGCCGGCAGCTTGTCCAGCGCGCCCTTCGGCGCGTTCAGCGTGAGCTCGCCCGGCGCCTTGGTGGCGCCCGACACGCCATCCATCGGCATCGTCAGCTCGCGGCCGGTCTTGCGCCACCACTGGCGCATGTCCTTGAGCCACTTGGTGCCGGCGTTGTCGCGCTTCTTGGTGTCGTACAGCACGGCCAGGTTGGCCACCACCTGCTGGTCGGCGTTCTCCACCCAGGCGGCGATGTACGGGCGGTGGTATTCCGCCACATTCAGTTGCGGCACGTCGAGTTTCAGCGCCAGATCGGCGGCCATGGTCGAAGCACTGGCAAGCGGCAAACTCAGGGCGATGGAGTAGCGTAATTTCATGGAGATCCTGTCCTCAGATTAATGGATAAACAGCAGTGCGATTACTACGGGTATCAGCACACCCAGGCCCACCATCGGCCAGGTGAACGGCCGGTTGGCCGCGTGGAACTTCAAAATCAATAAACCGGTGACGCAGAACACCAGGCACAGCACGGCAAAGATGTCGATGAACCAGTTCCACGCCGGGCCGGTGTTGCGGCCCTTGTGGACGTCGTTCAGCCATGAGATCCAGCCGCGGTCGGTGTTTTCGAATTCGGCCGCGCCATCCTCCAGGCCGATGCGCACCCAGGCGTCGCCGCCGGCCTTGGGCATGGGCAGATAGACTTCGTCGGTGGCCCACTCGGCGCTGCGCCCGCCCGGCTGCACCTGGAAGGTGTCGGCCAGCCATTGCTCAACCGGCGCCGGCAGCGGCTGCTTGGCGCCGTCGTGCTGTTCGGCGTAGCCGCGCAGCTGCGCCGTCAGCGGCGCCGGCAATTGCGCCTGCTTGCGGGTGATGACCGGCTTGGCCTCGATCTGCGACGCGTGGTTGAGCGTGATGCCGGTGACCGAGAACAGGAACATGCACAGCAGGCACATGGCCGAGCTGATCCAATGCCACTGGTGCAACTGCTTCAGCCAGACAGCGCGGCTGGCATTGCGGGCGGAACTGGCGCTGGGTACGCTCACGGTGATTCCTTGACGAAAAACATAAATGATAATGATTATCATTTGATGGGTCAAGCCGACTTGTGTATCTATTATGTAAAGCTGCGCACAGTGTGCGCGGGAGGGGCGCGTTATCGTGGGGACAATTTGACCTTTATCATGGGAGGCGCATCATGCCGCTGTATTCGCAGGACCAAATCAACACCATCGCCGCCAAGATCAAGGACGTGCGCTTCGGCATGTTCACCACGGTGGACGGCGATAACGTGCTGACCAGCCGGCCACTGACCACGCAGCAGATCGACAACGAGGGGAATATGTGGTTCTTCACCTCGGACGAGGCGGCGTTCACGCACGATCTGGCCGCGCACCCGGAAGTGAATGTGAGCTTTTCCAATCCGGAGGAGCAGATGTATTTGTCGGTGACCGGGCAGGCGTATTTGCTGAAGGACCGCGCCAAGGCGCGCGAGTTGTGGAGCCCGCTGGTGCGGGCGTGGTTTCCCGGCGGGCTGGATGACCCGCATCTGGCCATGATACGGGTGCGCATCCAGAGCGCGGAGTACTGGGATGCCAGCGCCAGCAAGATGAAGCAGCTGGTGCAGCTGGCCAAGAGCGCGCTGACCGGCCGCGCGCCGGTGGACATGGGCAAGCACACCACGATCTGTCTTTGAACCCCTGACGGCAAGGGGTCAGACCCCGTACGGGGTCTGACCCCGGCAGTTCGCCGTGCGGGGTAAAAGGTATGCTACTTCGACTTGCCCGAACCCCGTCCCCCCTTGGCGTTGTCCTGGCCCTGGTCGTCCTCCGGCTTGGCGCCGCCCTTGTTGCCGCCGCTGGCGCTTTGCTTATTGCGGCTGGCGTCGTTCTTGTGGCTCATCGCGCCGGCGCGGCGCGCTTCTTCCGACGTGAACTCGTGCGCCGTGCCCTTTTCATGCGCGGCGCGCCCGCCTTCAGCGGCGATCTCGCGCTGCTGTTCCGGGTCCATCGATGCGAAGCCGCGTTTGCTGGTGTTGCCTTTGTCACTGGTTGCCATGATGCTCTCCTGAAGTCAGTCGTTGCTCCCGCACGTCACGCGGGAGCAGTCATCCTAGTTCAGGGACCCCACAACCGCAGTAGGACGCCTTCAGCCTTCGATGTAGGAGCTTTGCGCTCACGCATCAGGGAATTTCCAGCACCGCCTCGCCGCTGCTGACGTACACCCGCTCGTCCGGCTGCGCCAGCACCGGATGGCCGCCGGTAAAGGCGCCAAACGATGGCAGCACCATGCGCTGCGGCCCCACCAGAAAACACGGCAGCAATAGCGAGTCCCAGCCCGAGCGCAGCCGGTACACCGGGTGCACATGGCCGGCCAGCACATACGACGGCACCAGCACGTCCGGATGGTGGCAGAACGCGAACGGCCCGACCACGTGCGGCTCGTCCACCAGGGCGATGCCCAGCGCGTCCGGCGGGTCGCCGGCGTGCTTGTCGTGGTTGCCGCGCACCAGCGTCAGCTGCAGCCCCGGATGGCGCTGGCGCCATCCCAGCATCGCCGCCAGCGTGGCCGGCGCGTGGGCCGCGCGCGCGTGCAGAAAATCGCCAAGGAACATGATGTGTCGCACCTCGTATTGCGCCAGCAGCATGTCCAGTGCCGCCAGGTTGGCGCTGGTGGTGCCGCCCGGCACCGGCACGCCCAGCGCGCGGAAGGCGGCAGCCTTGCCGAAGTGGATGTCGGCAATAATCAGCATGCCCTCGCGCGGCCAGTAGGCGGCCTTTTGCGGCAACAGCAGCAGGGTTTCGTTGGCCAGGGTGATCCTCATGGTCCGGCGGCTTTCTCCAGTTCGCGCACCAGGCGGGCGACGCGGTCCGACAGTTTTTCTGTCGTCAGTTTTTCACGGAAGCGCTCGACCATCAAGGCAAAGCCGAACGGTGTGGCCCGCTTGATCGCGTGGAAACGCACGCTGCGCGCCTGCAATTCCAGCAGCGTCGCGCGCAGGCGGCCGAGTTCGAGTTCCTGCTCCAGCACCTCGCGCTGCGCCTGTGTCAGCAACAGGTTGCCGGCGTCATGCTGGCGGAACACGGCAAAGAACAACGAGGACGAGGCCTGCAGCTGGCGCGCGCTCTTGCCCTGCCCCGGATAGCCCTGGAACACCAGGCCGGCGATGCGGGCGATTTCGCGGAAGCGCCGCTGCGACATTTCGGTGGCGTTGAGGCTGGCCAGCACGTCCTCCAGCAGATGCTCGGTGCTGAACAGGCCGACATCGGCGCCGCGCGCCGCGTCCAGCAGCGGCGCCCATTCCAGCGCCTGCGCGGACAGCAGCTCGAAGCCGTAGTCGTTGACGGCGATCGAAAACGTCACCGGCGTCATGCGGCCGACGCGGTAGGCCAGCAGCGAGGCCAGCCCCACATGCACCGAGCGGCCGGCAAACGGGAACATGAACAGGTGCCGCCCCTCGCGGCTGTGCATGGTTTCGATGACGGTGGCGTCCGGCGTTGGCAGCGACGACCAGCGCTGCTGGATGGCCAGCAGCGGCGCCAGCGCGCGCATCTCCGGCCCGTCGTAGCGGCCCTGCGTGGCCAGCCGCAGCTGCTCCAGCGCGGCGTGCGCCAGTTCCGACGACATCGGCATGCGCCCGCCCTGCCAGCGCGGCACCGCGCCCCTGGCGCCGGTGGCGCGGCGCACGTAGGCGGTCATCTCGTGCAGCCGCACAAATTCCAGGATGCGGCCGGCGAACAAAAAGTGGTCGCCCTTGCGCAGGCGCGCGATGAACGATTCCTCCACGCTGCCGAGCCGCCCGCCGCTGACGTATTTCACCTGCAGCGACGAGTCGGACACGATGGTGCCGATGCCCATGCGGTGGCGGCGGCCGAGCGCGGCGTCCGGCACCCGGTAGACGCCCTCCGCGTCCGGCAGCACGCGCCGGTATTCGGGATAAACGGCCAGCGTCTGCCCGCCGCGCGCGACAAAGTCCAGCGCCCATTGCCATTCGTCGTCGCTCAGGTGGCGGAACGACCAGGCGCTGCGCACCTCGGCCAGCAATGCATCCGAGCGGAAGCCGCCGCCCAGCGCGATCGTCACCAGGTGCTGCACCAGCACGTCCAGCGGCTTGTCCGGCACCGGCCGCGCCTCGATGTCGCGCGCGGCGACCGCGTGGATGGCGCCGGCCGCCTCCAGCAGTTCCAGGCTTTGCGTCGGCACCAGCGTCAGGCGCGACACCCGGCCCGGCGCGTGGCCGCTGCGGCCGGCGCGTTGCAGCAGCCGGGCGATGCCCTTGGCGCTGCCGATCTGCAGCACGCGCTCGACCGGCAGGAAGTCGACGCCGAGGTCCAGGCTGGAAGTGCACACCACCGCCTTGAGCTGGCCCTGCTTGAGGCCCTGCTCGACCCAGTCGCGCACTTCCTTGTCCAGCGAGCCGTGGTGCAGCGCGATTAGGCCGGCCCAGTCGGGGCGCGCGTCCAGCATGTGCTGATACCACAGCTCGGCCTGGGAACGCGTATTGGTGAACACCAGCGTGGTGGCGTGCTGGTCAATTTCAGCGATCACCGGCTGCAGCATCTGCACGCCGAGGTGGCCGCCCCACGGGAAGCGCGACGGCTGCTCGGGGATCAGCGTGTCCACCACGATCTGCTTGCCGACGTGGCCCTCGATGATGACACCGTCCGGCATCAGCACCTCGCGCGCGCGCTCCAGGTTGCCCAGCGTGGCGGACAGGCCCCACACCAGCAGCGCCGGGTTCCAATGGCGCAGCCGCGCCAGCGCCAGCTGGGTCTGCACGCCGCGCTTGTTGCCCATCAGCTCGTGCCATTCGTCGATGATGATCATCTGCAGGTGCTTGAAGCGCTCGGCGGCGTCCGGGTGGCTGAGCAGCAGCGTCAGGCTTTCCGGCGTGGTGATCAGCGCGTCCGGCAGGTGCTTGTTCTGGCGCGCGCGCTGGGCCGAGCTGGTGTCGCCGGTGCGCGCCTCGACCTGCCAGTCGGGCGCGGCGGCCTGCAGCGCGCGCAGCGTGTCGGCGGCCAGTGCGCGCATCGGCGTGATCCACAGCACGCGCAGGCCGGTCTTGGCGGCGCCGGCCTCGGACGGCAAACGCCGCACGCGGGCGCGCAAGGCGTTGGCGCGGCCGGGCGGACGTTCGCCGTAGCCGGCCCGTTGCAGCGCGGCGAACCAGACGGCGTAGGTCTTGCCGGCGCCGGTGGTGGCGTGCAGCAGGCCCGAGCGGCCGGCCGCGGCCGCCTCCCACACGGCGCGCTGGAACGGGAATACCGTCCAGCCGCGTTCGGCAAACCAGTCGTCCGCGTTCATGAGGCCACAAGCAGGCTTTTCAGCGACTCCAGCGTGTCGGCCTCGTCCACCGATTTATCTTCGCGCCGCCGCAGGATGCGCGGGAAGCGCACGGCGATGCCCGACTTGTGGCGCGGCGAACTGGCGATGCCCTCGAAGCCGATCTCGAACACCATGCTCGGCGTGACGCTGCGCACCGGGCCGAATTTCTCGATGGTGGTCTTGCGGATCGCCTGGTCCACCTGGGCGATCTCGGCGTCGGTCAGGCCCGAGTAGGCCTTGGCGAACGGCACCAGCTTGCGCTCCTCGTCCCACACGGCGAAGGTGTAGTCGGTGTACAGCGAGGCGCGGCGGCCGTGGCCGGCCTGGGCGTAGATCAGCACCGCGTCCACGCTGTAGGGGTCGATCTTCCACTTCCACCACGTGCCCACGCTCTTGGTGCGGCCGACGCCGTAGCGCGCGTCCACCGCCTTCAGCATCATGCCCTCGACGCCGCGCTCGCGCGACTGGTTGCGGATCTCGGCCAGCTGGGCCCAGCTGTCGGCCACGATCAGCGGCGACAGGCGCAGTTGCGGCGCGCCCTGCAGGCTGCCGATCAGCTGCTCCAGCAGCATGCGCCGCTCGGCTTGCGGCAGGTCGCGCAGGTCGCGGCCGTCCAGCTCCAGCAGATCGTAGGCCACCATCACCGCCGGCAATTCGCCCAGCAGCCGCGCCGACACCTGCTTGCGGCCCATGCGCTTCTGCAGGTCGGCAAACGGCGCTGGCGCGTTGCCGCCATGCCAGATCAGGATTTCGCCGTCGATCACCACGCCGTCCGGCAGGCGCAGCGAGGCCAGTTCCGGGAAGCGTTCGGTGATCAGGTCCTCGCCGCGCGACCACAGCCAGTTCTTGCCCTCGCGCCGCACCAGCTGGGCACGCATGCCGTCGTACTTCCATTCCACCTGCCAGCCGGTCAGCTCGCCCAGCGACGACGGCGCCCGCTCCAGCTGGTGCGCCAGGAAGAACGGGTAGGGCTGGCCGCCGCGCTGCGCCAGCTCTGCCGGCGCGTGGGCGGCGGTCAGCTGCTGGAAGCCGGCGGCGGTCGGGCTGACGCTGCCGTCGGTCCAGCCCATCAGGCGCTGGGCGATCAGTTTGCTGTCGAGGCCGGCGATGGCGCTCAGCGCGCGCGTCACCAGCAGCCGCGAGACGCCGACGCGGAAGCCGCCGCCGATCAGCTTGGTCAGCAGGAAGCGCTCGCGCGTGTCGAGCTGATCCCAGTAGGTGAACAAGGCGGTGCGCACGGTGTCTGGCGCGGCGCCGCGCAAGGGAGCGATGCCCAGTTCGATCCAGTCGGCCAGGCCGATCTCGCTCGGATGCTGGGGCGGCGGCAGCACCAGCGCGATGGTCTCGGCCAGGTCGCCCACCGCGTGGTAGCACTCGTCGAACAGCCAGTCGTCGAGGCCGGCGTATTCCATCGCGTACTGGCGCAGCAGCTTGGTCGGCACCGCCTGGCGCGGCTTGCCGCCGGCCAGGAAGTACACGGCCCAGGCGGCGTCCTGCGGCGCGGCGGTGGTGAAATAGGTTTGCAGCGCCGCCAGCTTGCGGCTGGTGGACGTGGTCTCGTCCAGCGCGGCGTACAGGCGGGCGAAGTCACGCATGTTCGGCGCCCTCCGAGGCCGGGAAGGTGGGGCCGGCGGCGGCATTGGCGTTGGCGTCCTCGGCCTCGTCGTCGCCGTATTCGGTATCGAAGCCGCTGGCCTGCAAGCCCTGCGCCTGCAGCCAGCGCACCAGCACCGCGATCGCGCCGTGGGTGACGATGACGCGCTGGGCGCCGGTGGCGCTGATCGCCTCCAGCAGGCCCGGCCAGTCGGCGTGGTCGGACAGCACGAAGCCGCGGTCGACGCCACGGCGCCGGCGGGCGCCGCGCAGCTGCATCCAGCCGCTGGCAAAGCCATCGCTGAAATCGCCAAAGCGCTTGACCCACGGCGAGCCGGCGGCCGACGGCGGCGCCAGCACGATCGACTTGCCGATCTCGCTCTTCGGCACGTCGCCCACCATCACGCTCTGCGGCAGCCACACGCCCTCATCGCGGTAGACCTGGTTGAGCGTCTGCACCGCGCCGTGCGCGATGATCGGGCCGATCGACGGCTCCAGTCCGCTCAACAGCCGCTGCGCCTTGCCGAAGCTGTAGCCCAGCAGCACGCTGGCGCGGCCCTGCTCCGCATTGGCCGCCCACCAGGCGTTGACGTCGTCAAAGATTTGCTGTTCCGGCTGCCAGCGGTAGATCGGCAGGCCGAAGGTGGATTCGGTGATGAAGGTATCGCAGCGCACCGGCTCGAACGGCGTGCAGGTGCGGTCCGCCTCGACCTTGTAGTCGCCCGACGCCACCCACACCTCGCCGCGGTACTCCATGCGCACCTGCGCCGAGCCGAGCACATGGCCGGCCGGATGCAGCGACACGGTCACGCCGTTGTGCACCACCCGCTCGCCGTACGCCAGCCCGGTGATGTTGATCGGCCCCAGCCGCGACCGCATGACGTTGACGCCCGGCGCCGCCGCCAGGTAGTGCTGGTGGCCGCCGCGCGCGTGGTCGCCGTGCGCGTGGGTGATGACCGCCCGTTCCACCGGTCGCCACGGGTCGATGTAAAACTGGCCAGGCACACAGTACAGGCCTTCCTTGCGGACGATCACCATATCTCCGGACATACACGGCTCTCTCGGGTAACGATGGCCGATTGTCCTATGCGGATATGCGTCAGTCTGTCAGCCAACGCACCGATGCTACAGCGGATCGACCACTTCCGCCATGAAGGTGGTGTTGTCATCTTCCTCACCCACGATGCAGATGCGTTCTTCGCCGATCATCAGGATGGCGTCGATATCGATGACGGGAGCTGGTGGCGGCCCGGCTGGCTTCGATTTGCTGCGCCGCGGTGGCTCTGCGTTCTTTTTTCTGGTGGACATGGTTTCCCCCGCTTGGTTGTACACGCGCTGCCCACCAGAGTACCCCGCGCGCGGCCGTTGCGCTATCGGATACTGCCTACAAATAGGGTAGGAAGTCTTCGTAATCTGGCCGGATGGGCTACCATATCGGCTTCGGCGCGCCCGCGCTTATTTTCTGAACAACACACCATGACCTTCACCCTCAGCGACACCGCCTACGGCACCGACAGTGCCGACGCCAAAAACGCCATGTACAACGATTTGCGCCCGCAGCTGCAAGGCCTGGTGCACGGCGAATCCGACCTGATCGCCAACACCGCCAATTTCAGCTCGCTGGTGTTCAACAGCATGCCGGGCCTGAACTGGGCCGGCTTCTACTTCCTCAAGGGCGATGAGCTGGTGCTGGGACCGTTCCAGGGCAAGCCGGCCTGCATCCGCATCAAGAAAGGCCGCGGCGTCTGCGGCACCACCGTGGTCGAGGGCAAATCGATCGTGGTGCCGGACGTGCACGCCTTCCCCGGCCACATCGCCTGCGACGTCAACTCGCGCTCGGAACTGGTGGTGCCGGTGCGTGGCCCGGATGGCGCCATCGTCGGCGTGTTCGACCTGGACAGCCCGCTGCCGAACCGTTTCGACCAGACCGACGCCGAGGGCATCGAGTCGCTGGTCAAGGTGCTGGAAGCCACGCTGGCCTGACCTTAATGCGGCGCCCGCGCGCGCGCCAGCAGCAACTGGCGTTCGCGCTGGTTGTGCGTCAGCGCCGCGGCGCGCTCGAATTCGCCGCGCGCCTCGTCGTGGCGGCCCAGCCTGGCCAGCAGGTCGCCACGCACGCTGGGCAGCAAATGGTAGTTCTTCAACGCTGGCGCCGCCAGCAAGCCGTCCACCACCTCCAGCCCCGCCTGCGGACCGTATGCCATCGACAGCGCCACAGCGCGATTCAGCTCGACAATCGGCGACGGCGACAGTTGCGCCAGCGCGTCGTACAGCGCGGCGATGCGCGCCCAGTCGGTGTCCGCCGCCTGGCGCGCGCGCGCGTGGCAGGCGGCAATCGCGGCCTGCAGGCCATACGGACCCAGGCCGCGCCCGGCCTGCTCGGCGCGCGCCAGCGCCGCCAGCCCGCGCCGGATCAGCAACTGGTCCCAGCGCGCGCGGTCCTGCTCCAGCAGCAGGATCGGCGCGCCGTCCGGTCCCACGCGGGCGCGGGCGCGCGAGGACTGGATTTCCATCAGCGCCACCAGTCCGTGCACCTCTGGCTCGTCCGGCTGCAACCCGGCCAGGATGCGTCCCAGCCGCAGCGCTTCCTCGCACAGCGCCGGCCGCATCCAGTCGGCGCCGGCGCTGGCGGAATAGCCCTCGTTGTAGATCAGGTAAATGACTTGCAGCACCGACCCCAGCCGCTCGCCCAGCTCGTGCGCGCGCGGCGCTTCGAACGGCACTTTGGCCTCGGCCAGCGTACGCTTGGCGCGCACGATGCGCTGCGCCACGGTTTTTTCCGGCACCAGGAAGGCGCGGGCGATTTCCTCGGTGCTCAGGCCGCCGAGCATGCGCAGCGTCAGCGCCACCCGGCCATCGGTCGGCAGCACCGGATGGCAAGCCACGAACACCAGCCGCAACAGGTCGTCGCCGATGTCGTTTTCCAGCGCGTTGGCCACCGCCGCTTCCAGGTCCGGTGCGGCGTCCTGTAGCTGATGGTCGATTTCGTAGCTGATCGCCGCTTCTTTTTCCTGGTGCAGCTGGCGGTGGCGCAGCACGTCCAGCGCGCGGTTCTTCGCCACCGTGGTCAGCCAGGCGGCCGGCTGCTCCGGCACGCCGCTGTCCGGCCAGCGCTCCAGCGCCAGCACCAGCGCGTCCTGCGCCAGTTCCTCGGCCTGGCCGACGTCGCGCAGCATGCGCGCCAGCACGGCGATGATTTTGGCGGACTCCATCCGCCACACCGCCTCGACGATCTTGTGGACGTCAGCCGCCACGGGCCGCCTTGCTGAAGGCGTTGCGCAGGCCCGCTTCCAGCAACTCGGCGCGCAGGCGCTCCTCGGCCTTGATCATCTCCGGCGTGAACTCGACGTGGTCGATGCGCTCGCAGGCCTCGCGGATTTCCAGCGTCAGGTCGCCCGGCTGCGGGTACGGGTAGGCCTTGGCCCAGGCGATGGCCGCCTCGCGCGAGGCGGCCTGGATCATCCAGTAGCCGGCGATCAGCTCCTTCACTTCCGTGAACGGGCCGTCCACCACCGAGGTTTTGGAATTGGCGTAGTGGACGCGGGCGGCGGTGCCGCTGCCCTTGAGCCCCTCGCCGGCCAGCAGCACGCCCTGCTGCACGCCGGCCTCGTTGTAGGCGTTCATGACGTCGATGACTTCCGGCGGCGGCACGGCGTCGGCCTCGGCGTCGGCGTCCGAGCGCAGGAAGATCACGTAGCGCGTCAGCGCCTCGTCGCGCCGCGGCAGCGTGCCGGCCGCCGTGCCGCGCTCGTCGAAGCCGACGCAGTTGCCGGGGCAGCCGGCGTCGCGGATTTCATACACCGCGCCGCTGTCGAACAAGGGCCACCACCGCACCTGCTCGATGATGTCCTCGCGCGACTCGGCCTCCAGCAGCACGAAGCCGGCCACCAGTTCCTTGGGCGGGAACGGGCCTTTCAGCTCGCTCCACGCGCCGTTGCGCCGCTGCAGCCGCACCGCCTCGGCGCTGGGACGCAGAAACGTGCCCGGCTCCAGCGCCGGCGGCTGTATGCCGCGCTCCGTGCTTTGGTTGGCGCGGCGCAGTACCATGAATTCCATACCATCGTGCTCCAGAATAAACGTAGCCGATAAGGTATCACAGCCGCGCGCGCAAAGCCTCTTCCTGCGCCACCAAGGCCGGCGTGGCGGCGTCGCCGAAGTCGCTCATTTCGAACACCTGGCGGATCTCGATGTCGGACGGCGTCTCGAATGGGTTCGGGCAGCGCTTCATCCACTCGATGGCCTCCTCCTTCGACTTCACCTGGATCAGCCAGAAGCCGGCGATCAGTTCCTTGGTTTCGGCGAACGGACCGTCGGTCACGGTGCGGGTCTGGCCGTCGAAGTGGATGCGCGCGCCCCGCGAACTCGGGTGCAGGCCCTCGCCGGCCAGCAGCACGCCGGCGTTGACCAGTTCCTCGTTGAACTTGCCCATCGCCGTCAGCAGCTCGGTGCTGGGCATCTTGCCCGCTTCGGAGTCCGCGGTGGCCTTGATGATGATCATGAATCGCATCGCTGGCTCCTCACTGGCAGTCGGCTTGCTGTTTCATCGCTTCCATCATCTCCGCCGGCGTCATGTCCTTGATGTGGGTGGCCAGCGACCAGTGGTGGCCGAACGGATCGATCACCTGGCCGTAGCGGTCGCCCCAGAACATGTCGGCCGGCGGCATGCGCACCGTGGCGCCGGCGTCCACCGCCTGCTGGAAGGCCTGGTCGATGTCGGGCACGATCAGGTGCAGCGTGACCGGACTGCCCTTCAGCGCCTTTGGCCCGAAGCCGCCGTACTCGGGAAAATCGTCGGCCAGCATGATGGTGGAGGCGCCGATGCTGATGGCGGCGTGCATCAGGCGGCCATTCTCGCCGGGCATGCGCATCTGCTCGACGGCGTTGAAGGCTTTTTTATAGAACTCGATGGCGTCGGCGGCGCCTTCGCATACCAGGTGGGGAATCACGGTCACAGTGGTCATGGCAGTCTCCTTGGGTTGAACAACTTACTCTACCCCCACGACGGACCGGCGCCACAAAAATCGACACGGTTTTTTAAATATTTTTGAAAAACAGCGAAAACGTGGTGGACGCGCCCGGCTGACTGTCGACCGAAATATTACCTCCGTGCAACTCCATGATGGCGCGCACGATGGACAGGCCCAGCCCGGCCGAATGGGCCTGGTCGGAGCGCGCCTGGTCGGCCCGGTAATAGCGGTCGAAGATGTGCGGCAAGTGTTCCGGCGCGATGCCGGGACCGGTGTTGCGCACCGCCACCACCACGCCGCCGTCCACCGCGCGCGCCGAAAGGTGCACCTCGCCGCCGGCCGGCGTGTAGCGGATGGCGTTCGACACCAGGTTGTTGACGGCGCGCTGCAGCAGCACCGGGTCGATCTCGGCGCGCAGCGGCGCCGCCTCCACCGTCATGCGCACGCCCACGTCCTCGGCCAGGATGTCGAAATAGTCGTGGATGCGCTGCAGTTCCACCTGCAGGTCGAGCGGCTCGCGCTGCAGCGCCAGCTGGGCGTTGTCCACCCGCGCCAGGAACAGCGTGTTCTCGATCATGCGCGCCAGCCGCTCGTACTCCTCCGAGTTGGACGCCAGCAGCGCCTGGTATTCCTCCACCGTGCGCGGGCGCGCCAGCGCCACCTGGGTTTCCACCATCAGCGTGTTGACCGGCGTGCGCATGTCGTGCGCCAGGTCGGCGGCGAAACCGGACAGGCGCTGCACGCCATCCTCCAGCCGGTCCAGCATGGCGTTGAAGGCCTCGCCCATCTGCCGCAGCTCGACCGGGGCGTCGTCCACCGACAAGCGCGTGTTGAGGCGGTTGGTGTTGATGTCGTCCGCCTTGGCGATGACCGAGCGGAACTGGCGCATGCTGTAGCGCACCACCGCGTAGCCGAGCGCCGTGGCCAGCAAGGCACCGCCGCACAGCGCCATCAACAGGTCGGCCACGTAGGCGCGCAGCAGCTTCAGCCGGTCCGAGCGCTCGCGCGCCAGCGTGATCTGCACCGGCTCGCCGCCGGCGCCGCTGGCCGGGTTGACGCCCACCAGGCCGGCCGCGCGCACCATGCGGCCGATGCCGACCGCCGGCTGCCAGTCGTGGATGTCCTCCAGCGTCGGCGCGCGCTGCGCCGGCACGCTGTCGACGTGCGGCAGCGGCCGCGAGGTGACCGAGGTCTGCACCAGCGGCTTGCCGTCGGCGCCGTTCACGCGCAGCATGAAGTCATTGTGGCCGCTCAGCGTGTCGGTCAGCGGCCGGGCGTCGCGGGCGATGGCCGACACCGACGGCAGCTCGGCCAGCACGCGGCGGATCTGGTCGACCTTGGCGATCAGCTCGACGTCGTCGCGGCGCGCCATCTGCCGTTGCAGCGTCTGGTACAGATAGGCGCCCACCGCCACGAAGACGGTCACCGCCACGGCCGACAGCAGCAGCGCCACGCGCAGCGTCAGCGACAGCGGGCGGCGCTTCACGAGCGCGCTTCCAGCAGGTAACCCATGCCGCGCACGGTCTGCACCAGCTTGACCGGGTACGGGTCGTCGATCTTGACCCGCAGGCGGCGGATCGCCACGTCCACCACGTTGGTGTCGGAGTCGAAATTCATGTCCCACACCATGGACGCGATCTGCGTGCGCGACAGCACCTCGCCGTGGCGCTTGGCCAGCAGGTGCAGCAGCGCGAACTCCTTGGCGGTCAGCTCGATGCGCTGGCCGTTGCGCGCCACGCGCCGGCGCAGCACGTCGATTTCCAGGTCGGCCACGCGCAGCACCTCGGCCTCGCGCACCGGGCCGCGCCGCATCAGCGTTTTGACCCGCGCCAGCAGCTCGGCGAAGGCGAACGGCTTGACCAGGTAGTCGTCGGCGCCCAGTTCCAGGCCCTTGACGCGGTCGGCCACGTCGTCGCGCGCGGTCAGGAACAGCACCGGCGTTTCCTTGCGCTCGCGCAGCCTGGCCAGCACCTGCCAGCCGTCCATCTGCGGCAGCATCACGTCCAGCACGATCAGGTCGTAATCCAGCTCCTGCGCCAGCGCCAGGCCGTCGACGCCGTTGCGCGCCAGGTCGGCCACGTAGCCCGATTCCTGCAGGCCCTTGACCAGATAGTCGCCCGCTTTGGGCTCGTCTTCAACAATCAGTATTTTCATGATGGCGTCATTGTCGGTTGTTTGTTGCCGCTTGAGGATTACAAATTTGTCATTTGAGCGTCATCTTGCTGTCAGCGCGCGCTCCGTACACTGGTTCCATCGTCACTTCACCCCGAAAGGAAACCATCATGTTCAACGTACTGCGCACCTCCGTCATCGCCGCCGCCCTGTTCGCCGGCGCCGCCCACGCCGCCACCGCCCCGCAGCAGGCATTCGGCATGGCCGCCGCCAAGGCCGGCGCCGACCGCCAGGTCACCATCGGCGCCGACACCAAATGGGTCAACGTCGACAACGGCGACACCGTGACCTTCAACGTCGACGGCAAGGCCTTCACCTGGCACTTCGACACCCTGCACCAGGAAGAGGCCTTCGACCTGGCCAAGATCGCCCCGGCCGGCGTGGCCGCCGGCAAGGTCACCGTGTACGTCGCCAGCAACCCGCTGTACCGCGGTTAAGCCGATGCGCGCCGCCGCCCGCTTTGCCCGCCTGGCCGCCCTCGCCGTCCTGCCGTTCGCGGCGGCGGCGGCCAGCGCCCAGGACCACCACCAGCATGGCGGCGAGCCGGCGCCAGCGCCTGCGACGTCGGCGCCGCCGGTGTTCGTCGCCAGCAGCGCCAAGCCGTTCGCCGCGCTGATGGACGACGCCATGGCCGTGATGGACGCCGGCATGCGCCAGGCGCCCATGAACGGCGACCCGGACCACGACTTCGTCAGCATGATGATGCCCCATCATCAGGGCGCTGTCGACATGGCAAAAGCAGTGCTTCTGTCGACCCAGGATCCGGAAATCCGCAACCTGGCGCTGGGCATCATCGCTGAGCAGCAGGTTGAAATCCAGGTCATGCAGGCCTGGCTGCAACACCACCCCACCAAGGAGACTCGCAAATGAGGAAACCCGCCTTCGCGGCGGCCATCGGCGTGGCGCTCAGCGCCCACGCCCTGGCCGCCATTTCGCCGCTGGACCGCGTCTACACGGCCGACCAGAACACCAATACCGTGTCGGTGTTCAGCCCGGCCAGCAACACGCTGCTGGGGCAGATCAAGCTGGGCAACAGCCGCCCGGACGTGCTGTCGCCGCTGTACCGCGGCGAGATCAATGTCCACGGCCTGGGCTTTTCGCCCGACCACAAGACGCTGATCGCCATCTCCAACGGCTCCAATTCGGTCACCTTCATCGATACCGCCACCAACCAGGTCAAGGGCAAAACCTACGTGGGGCGCTCGCCGCACGAGGGCTTCTTCACCGCCGACGGCAAGGAAGTGTGGGTGGTGGTGCGCGGCGAGGACTATATCTCGGTGATCGATCCGCTCACGTTCAAGGAAACCCGCCGCATCCAGACCGCGCTGGGTCCGGGCATGGTGCAGTTCCATCCGGACGGCAAGCTGGCGTTTGCCGTGTCCAGCTTCACGCCGTCCGTGGACGTGATCGACGTGGCCTCGCACACCATCATCAAGCGCATCAGCGTGGTCAGCCCGTTCTCGCCGTTCCTGCAGTTTACGCCGGACCATGGCGAAATCTGGATGACGCACAAGGACGTGGGCAAGGTCACGCGCATCAGCACCACAACGCTGGAGGTGACCGGCGTCATCGATACCGGCTTCATCACCAACCACCTGGCGTTCGCCACCGTGGGCGGCGAGGTGCGCGCGTACGTGACGGTGGGCGGCGAGAATGTGGTCAAGGTGTACAGCACCGGCCCGACCGCGCGCCTGCTGGCCACCATTCCGACCGGCGCGCTGCCGCACGGTGCGTGGACCTCGGATGACAACAGCCGCGTGTACGTGGGGCTGGAGAATGGCGACGGCGTGCAGGTGATCGATACCGCCAGCAACAAGGTGATCGCCACCATCGGCGGCGGCCAGGCGCCGCAGGCGCTGGTGTATCTGTCCAATGTGGCGCGGTCGGGCGGCGATGCGGCCAACCTGGTGCCGCGCGTGAATCAGGATGCGGTGAATATCCAGCTCAAGCCGGTGGCTGGCGAGGGCAAGGGCTTCGTGGTGGTGCGCAGCCTCGGCGTGGTGGAGTCGATCGAGGCGTTCTTGTACAAGCTGAAGCCGGATACGCAGTATAACGTGTATGCCGGCGGCGGCATGGCGCCGGTTGGCAGCTTCCGCACCAATGCCATGGGCATGGCCAACGGCACCATGATCGGGCCGGGCCATGCGGATGGGGCGATCACGGTCAAGGAGGCCGGCGGCGCGGCGGTGCTGGTCAGCGCGCGCTGACCCCGCACGGCCCGGCGGGGTCTGACCCCGTACGGGGTCAGACCCCTAAGTGGAGCGGCGCGCGTTGTGGTGCAAGCGCGCGGGGTTTGTTTATTTGGCCGCTTCCAGTATCAATGCGGCGATGTCGTCGGCGTGCGAGATCATCGGCAGGTGACTCGACGGCAGTTCAATCGTCTTGGCGCCCATGCGCCTGGCCAGGAAACGCTCCAGCTCCGGCGAGGTGGTGCGGTCGTTGGCCGATACCGCGTAATACGTCGGCTTGACCTTCCACGCCGCCTGCGTGGCGCGGCCACTGAACAGCGTCTGCGCAATCCGTCCCTGCCCCGCGTACAGCACGCGGGCGCGCGCCGGATCGAGGTCGCCGCCAAAGTCGCGCACCAACGCCTCCTCGCTCAATCGCGCAAAGCCGTGCACCTGTACGATATGATTGACTTCGGCCGACGCCGCGCCGGCCAGTCATCGTTTGTTCCCTCTCGACTGATAGGGTTATAAAGTGAAACCAGTATAAGTATCCCTCTCTAACGGCAGGATGACGCCCGGATGACAAACAGATTACATTCCATCGCGGAATAGTGCCTATGGTCAGATTGATACATGCCAGAAACAATTCTTAAGTCAGCCATAACGATTTAAACGATAAAATTATTCACTAATGTAGCAATTGTCTGTCTGTCTGCTACAACGCGTCACCTTGGCATTGATTAGCCTGGCTCATAAGGTCATGCGATGCCGCCGCATTATTCAAAATGCTGCACCGCGCTATATTGTCCGGTCAGTCTGTCCCTGGGGGTAACTTTGTGTTAATTGAAATCGTCCGCGTGGCGCTCCGGCGTCCCTATACATTCGTGGTCATGGCCTTGCTGCTGTTGATCATCGGTCCGCTGTCGGCGCTGCGCACGCCGACCGACATTTTCCCGGACATTAAGATTCCGGTCATCGCCGTGGCCTGGCAGTACACCGGCCAGCCGCCCGACCAGATGGCCGGCCGCGTCTCGACCCTGTTCCAGCGCGCGCTGACCACCACGGTCAACGACATCGAACACATCGAGGCCAACACCATCACCGGCGTGTCGATCGTCAAGATCTTCTTCCAGCCCGGCGTCAACGTGGCGGTGGCCAATGCCCAGGTGACGGCGATCTCGCAGGCGCTGCTGAAGCAGATGCCGGCCGGCATCACGCCGCCGCTGATCATCAACTACAACGCCGCCACCGTGCCGATCCTGCAGGTGGCGCTGTCCGGCAAGGGCCTGACCGAGCAGCAGCTGTCCGACCTCGGCACCAACACCGTGCGCACGCCGCTGGTCAGCGTGCCGGGCGCGGCGATTCCGCTGCCGTATGGCGGCAAGCAGCGCCAGGTGCAGATCGACGTCGATCCGGCGCTGCTGCAGGCGCGCGGCCTGTCGGCGCAGGACATCGCCAACGCGCTGGCGGCGCAGAACGTGCTGACCCCGGTCGGCACGCAGAAGATCGATTCGCTCGAATACACGATCCAGCTGAACAGTGCGCCGTCGGCCATCGCCGACCTGGCGCGCCTGCCGGTCAAGGTGGTCAACGGCGCCACCATCTACCTCGGCGACATCGCCAACGTCCACGACGGCAACGCGCCGCAGACCAACGTGGTGCACGTCGACGGCAGCCGCTCGGTACTGATGTCGGTGCTGAAGAACGGCACCACCTCGACGCTGGCGATTGTCGACGGCATCCGCAACAAGATCGACACGCTCAAGGCCGGCTGGCCGGACGCGCTCAAGGTCACGCCGATCAACGACCAGTCGGTGTTCGTGCGCGCCGCGATTAAAGGCGTGGCGTCGGAGGGCGTGATCGCCGCCGCGCTGACCAGCCTGATGATCCTGCTGTTCCTCGGCAGCTGGCGCTCGACCATCATCATCGCGGTGTCGATTCCGCTGTCGATCCTGGGCTCGATCATCGCGCTGTCAGCCATCGGCGAATCGCTCAACCTGATGACGCTGGGCGGCCTGGCGCTGGCGGTCGGCATCCTGGTGGACGACGCCACCGTGACCATCGAAAACATCAACTGGCACCTGGAGCACGGCAAATCGGTCGAGAACGCGATTCTGGACGGCGCCGCGCAGATCGCCACGCCGGCCTTCGTCTCGCTGCTGTGCATCTGCATCGTGTTCGTGCCGATGTTCTTCCTGGAGGGCGTGTCGCGCTTCCTGTTCGTGCCGATGGCCGAGGCGGTGATCTTCGCGATGATCTGCTCGTTCATCCTGTCGCGCACGCTGGTGCCGACCATGGCCAACTACCTGCTGAAACCGCACGACACCGGCGAGGGCCACGCCCACGGTCACGGCGGCGCTGCCGCGCTGCCGCCGTCGCGCAACCCGCTGGTCAACTTCCAGCGCGCCTTCGAGGCCCGCTTCGAGCGCCTGCGCGCCGGCTACTACGGCATCCTGGAATCGGCGGTGGCCAACCGCAAGAAATTCATCATCGGCTTCATGGTGGTGGTGCTGGCCTCGTTCTCGATGGTGCCTTTCCTGGGCAGTAACTTCTTCCCGTCGGTGGACGCCGGCCAGGTGCTGATCCACGTGCGCGTGCCGGTCGGCACCCGCATCGAGGAGACCGCCGCCCGCTTCGCCAAGATCGAGCAGGCCATCCGCCGCGTGATTCCGTCCAGGGAAATCGTCACCATGACCGACAACATCGGCGTGCCGGCCAGCGCGATCAACATCACCTACAACAACACCGGCATGATCGGCACCCAGGACGGCGACTTCCAGATCGCCCTCAGCGAGGACCACGCGCCGACCGCCGACTACGTGCGCCAGCTGCGCAAGGCGCTGCCGGAAGAGTTCCCGGACACCACCTTCTCGTTCCCGCCGGCCGACATCGTGGGCCAGATCCTGAACTTCGGCGCGCCGGCGCCGATCGACATCCAGATCCGCGGCGGCAAGATCGACGGCAACTACGCCTACGCCGAGAAGCTGCTCAAGCGCATCCGCGCCGTCAAGGGCGTGGCCGACGCCCGCATCCAGCAGTCGAACAAGGCGCCGGTGTTCAACGTCGACATCGACCGCACCCAGGCCCAGCAACTGGGCCTGAACACGCGCGACATCACCAACAGCATGGTGGTCAACCTGGCCGGCTCGTCGCAGGTGGCGCCGACCTTCTGGCTGAATCCGGCCAACGGCGTCAGCTACCCGATCGTCATGCAGACGCCGCAGCCGACGCTGGACTCGCTGTCGTCGCTGGCCAACCTGCCGGTCGGTAACGGCGCCACCACCAGCACCGCCACGCTGGGCGGCGTGGCCAAGTTCCAGCGCGCCACCCAGTCGGCCGTGGTCAGCCAGTACGACATCGCGCCGATGGTGCAGATCTACGCCACCACCCAGGACCGCGACCTCGGCGCCGTCGCCAAGGACATCAACAAGATCCTGGAAGAAACCAAGGCCGAGCTGCCCAAGGGCTCGTCGGCGCAGATGCTGGGCCAGGTCAAGACCATGGACCGCGCGTTTGCCGGCCTGCTGTTCGGCCTGCTGGGCGCGGTGGTGCTGATCTACTTCCTGATCGTGGTCAACTTCCAGTCGTGGCTGGACCCGGCGGTGATCGTGTCGGCGCTGCCGGCCGCGCTGGCCGGCATCGTCTGGATGCTGTTCGCCACCAACACCACGCTGTCGGTGCCGGCGCTGACCGGCGCCATCATGTGCATGGGCGTGGCCACCGCCAACTCGGTGCTGGTGATCTCCTTCGCCCGCGAGCGCCTGGAGGAACTCGGCGACGCCACAAAGGCCGCGCTGGAAGCCGGCTCGGTGCGCTTCCGTCCGGTGCTGATGACCGCGCTGTCGATGATCATCGGCATGCTGCCGATGGCCCTCGGCCTCGGCGACGGCGGCGAGCAGAACGCGCCGCTGGGCCGCGCCGTCATCGGCGGCCTGATCTTCGCGACCACCGCCACCCTGCTGTTCGTGCCCGTGGTGTTCAGCCTGGTGCACCGCAAGCACGCGCCCACCTCACTCTCCAACGACCAACCTATTTCCGGAGCACCTGTCCATGTCTAACACTTCTCGTACGGGTCACAAGCCGCTGGCCCTGGGTCTGCTCGTCGTCGCCGCCGCGCTGATCGCCGCCGGCATCATCAGCCGCCACTCGGAGGCGGAACAAGTCAACGTCGCCAGCGCGCCGATCGTGCCGACCGTCAACGTGCTGGCCGCCACCCAAATCACCGGCGCGCCGCTGGAACTGCCGGCGCGCATCGAGCCGTGGCAGCGCGCGCCGATCTACGCCCGCGTCAGCGGCTACCTGAAGAGCTGGAGCGTCGACATCGGCGCGCCGGTCAAGGCCGGCCAGGCGCTGGCCGACATCGAAACGCCCGACCTCGACCAGCAACTGCTGCAGGCCAAGGCCGAACTGGCCAGCGCGCGCAGCAACCTGACGCTGGCGGCCAGCACCGCCAAGCGCTGGCAGGGCCTGCTGGCGGCAGACGCCGTGTCGCGCCAGGAAGCCGATGAAAAGGCCGGCGACCTGGCCGCCAAGCAGGCCGCCGTCAGCGCCATGCAGGCCAATGTCGACCGCGTGCAGGCGCTGCAGCACTACACCCGCCTGGTGGCGCCGTTCGATGGCGTGGTCACCACCCGCAACACCGACGTCGGCGCGCTGATCAGCGTCGGCGGCGCGCCCGGCTCGGAACTGTTCGTGGTGTCCGACATCAGCCGCCTGCGCGTCTACGTCAACGTGCCGCAGCGCCAGGTGGCCGCGATCAAGGTCGGCGACAAGGCCGAGCTGAGCGTGCCCGAGCGTCCGGGCAAGACCTACACCGCCACCGTGCAATCGCTGTCGCAGGCCATCAACGCCAGCTCCGGCGCTATGCTGGTGCAGCTGACCGTGCAGAACGACAGCCGCGAGCTGCTGCCGGGCGGCTACGCGTCGATCCACTTCGACGCGCCGCTGAGCAGCGCCGCGCTGAGCATTCCGCCAAGCGCGCTGATCTTCAACAAGGCCGGCACCCAGGTGGCCACCGTGGGCAAGGACAACCGCGTGGTGATGAAGCAGATCACCGTCGGCCGCGACCTCGGCAACGTGCTGGAAGTGGCGTCGGGCATCGACCGCAACGACCAGGTGATTTCCAACCCGCCGGACGGCGTCGCCACCGGCGACCTGGTGCGCGTGGCCGCCGCCAACAACACCAAGGCCAAGCTGTGAAGATCCTCTATCCGACTACCCTCGCCCTGGCGCTGGCCCTGAGCGCCTGTGCCGACGCGCCGCCGCAGCAGCCGCCGGCGGTGCCGCTGGCCGACAGCTTCCGCGACCTGCCGCCCGGCTGGGCCGACGCCAACGCCAAGGCGCCGGCGCTGCCGGCCGACTGGTGGAAAATGTACGGCGACCCGCAGCTCGACCAGTTGCAGCAACAGCTGATCGCCAACAGCCCCGACCTGGCCAGCGCGCTGGCGCGCTACCAGCAGGCGCAGGCCGCCACCGGCGTGCTTCGCGCGGCGCAATCGCCGACGCTGGGCGCCTCGCTCAACGGCCAGCGCGACCGCCAGTCCGACCTCAAGCCGCTGCGCGGCGCCACCTCGCCGGCCGACTACAACAGCGGCACGCTGCAGTTCGACCTCGGCTACGAAGTCGACCTGTGGGGCCGCATCAGCAAGCAGGTGCGCGCCGGCGTGGCGCAGGAACGCGCCGCCAACGCCGACCTGGCGGCGGCGCGCCTGTCGCTGCAGACCCAGCTGGCCGACACGCTGCTGGCCCTCCGCGGCGCCGACGCCGACCTCAAGCTGCTGAAGGAAACCGAGGTGGCGTACAAGCGCCAGGCCGAGCTGATCACCCAGCGCCACGACGGCGGCACCGCCTCCGGCCTCGACCTGGCGCGCGCTGAAACCCAGCTGGAGTCGACCCGCTCGCTGCTGCGCCAGCGCCAGGCCCAGCGCAATGTGCAGGAACACGCGATCGCCGCGCTGGTCGGCGCCAACGCCGCCAGTTTCTCGCTGGCGCCCAACGAGAACGGCTTCGTCACGCCGGCGCTGCCGGTCGGCCTGCCGTCGCAGCTGTTGCAGCGGCGGCCGGACATCGCCGCCGCCGCGCTGCGCGTGGCCGCCGCCAGCGACCAGGTCGGCGTGGCGCGCACCGCGCTGTTCCCGTCGCTGACGCTGAACGCCTCGGGCGGCTTCCAGTCGAGCGACTTCGGCCGCTTCGCCCAGGCCTCCAACCTGTTCTGGGCGGTGGGGCCGACGCTGGCCGTCAGCCTGCTGGACGGCGGCCGCCGCAAGGCGCAGATCGCCGGCGCCGAGGCCCAGCTGGATGAAGCCGGCGCGCGCTACCGTTCGGTGGTGCTGACCGCGTTCCAGCAAGTCGAGGACCAGCTGTCGCTGCTGACCAACTACGACGAGGCGGCCAAGTCCGACCACTTGGCCGCCGACGCCGCCAAGCGCGCGCTGGACCTGGCCAAGAAGCGCTACGACGAGGGCGCGGCCAGCTATCTGGAAGTGGTGACGGCGCAGACCGCCTACCTGCAGTCGCGTCGCAGCGAACTGGACCTGACGACCCGCTACCGCCAGGCCGGCGTGCAGCTGGTCAAGGCCATCGGCGGCGGCTGGAGCGCCGGCTAATCCCCCTGGCAGGTCTGGCCGGCCTGGCCGCCGGCATGGCGGTACAGCCGGGATTCGGCGGCCAGCGCCAGCAGCTTGGGATCGCGCTCGCGGTTGCGCGGAAACAGCAGCGTGACGCGCTGGCTGCTGGCATAGCGCGGCGCCAGCGGCAGCAGCTGCATGCGCGGGCTGAAATCAGCCACCCGCCCCGGCAGCAGGCTGTAGCCAAGGCCGCCGCCAATCAGGTTGATCAGCGAGAAAATGTCGCCGACCGAGACCGCGATCTCGGGCCGGTAGCCGGCCTGCCCGAAGGCGTGGTCGAAACTCTCGGCGGTGGCGAAGCCATCGGCCAGGCGCACGAATTTTTCGTGGCGCAGATCGAGCAGGTCAATCGCGCCGCGCCCCGCGTACGGCGAAGGTGCCGGCGCCGCCAGATACAGGCTGTCGTCGAACAACGGCACGCTCTGCAACTCGGGATGATGGAAAACCGGCGCCACGCCCACCACGGCCGCATCCAGCACGCCGTCCGCCAGTCCCTGGAACAGTTCGCGGTTGGAGCCCATGGTCAAATCGATGCGCAGTTCCGGCTTGCGTTGGCGCAGCCCGGTCATCAGTTGCGGCACGCAGCGCAGCGTCAGCGAGTACAGCGACCCCATCTTCAGCGACACGGTGTCGAAGCCGGCCACCTCGCGCGCCTTGCGCACGCCCTTGTCGACCTCGCCCAGCGCGCGCTCCGCGTAATTGGCGAAGGCGTAGGCGGCCGGCAGCGGCACCAGCTTGCGCCCCTCGCGCTTGAACAGCGGGCAGCGCAGCCCCTCCTCCAGCGAATGCAGCGCGCGGTGCACGCTGACCGCGCTCTGCCCCAGCAATTCCGAGGCGCGCGTGAGGTTGTTGACCTGCATGAAGGTCAACAACACTTCGAGCTTGCGCAGCGTAATCACGTCGTCGATCATCATGATGTCTGGATCATAACACCATCGTTACGCTGAGCGTAAACATCGGACGGCGGACGGCATTGCTTGTGGCCGGGCCGGGGCCTACGCTGAGGTTTCCGCCATTGCTGACCGAGAGCCCGTCATGAACTGGTTGACCGCCCTGCCCGGCCTGATCCTCGCCGGCCTCACCGCCGGCCGCGCGCCGGCCGCCACCGTGCTGCGCACCGCCGCCCAGACCGATTCCGAGCCCAAGTTTGTCAGGGCCGACCATGACGGCGAAGCGGTGGTCGACGGCTTGTGCGTCGACATCTTTCGCGCCATCGAAAAAACCGACGCCGGGCTGCGCTTCAGCGGCGAGCAGCAATGGCGCCCGTCGGCCCGGATCGAGGCCAACCTGCACGCCGGCCTGCTGGACGTGGCCTGCGGCATGACCGCCAATCCGCAGCGGCCGCAGGAACGCCTGCTGCAGCCAGCGCTGTTCTCGCTGCGCTACGTGCTGCTGGCGCGCGCCGCCGATCCCGCCTCCGTCGCCAACTGGCGCGACGTCGCCGCGCTGGGCGCCGACAACGTGGTGCTGTCGATGCACGGCACCGGCCCCAGCCAGCTGCTGGCCGCCATGCCGGCCTTGCGCGTGGACGCCGGTTCCAGTTCGGTGCGGCACAACCTCGACAAACTGCTGGCCGGGCGCGGCCGCTTCTTCTACTACCGCCAGCCAGGCGCCCATCCGGTGATCCGCCATTACCTGGCGCGCGGCCAGGTGCGGGTGCTGCCGGCGGTGATGCTGGAGGCGCCGGCCTACCTGATGGTGGGCCGGCAGGTGCCGCCCGTCACCATGCGGCGCATCGAGGCGGCGCTGTGCCGGCTGCGCGCCAGCGGTGAACTCGGCGCGCTGAACCGCAAGTGGGCGGTGGCCGACGCCGGCCCGCCGCCCGACTCTGGCCAGCGGGACAGGCAGAGCGGCCGCCATGGCGCTACAATGACGGCGTCAACCGACTTAGCCAAGGAGCATAACGATGGGTGTGAAAACCATGAAGATCGACATCGGTCTTACCGAGAAAAGCCGCGCCAAGATCGCGGCTGGTCTGTCCGGCCTGCTGGCCGACAGCTACACGCTGTACTTGATGACCCATAACTTCCACTGGAACGTCAAGGGTCCGATGTTCAACTCGCTGCACCAGATGTTCATGACCCAGTACAGCGAACAATGGGCCGCGCTCGACCAGATCGCCGAGCGCATCCGCGCGCTGGGCTATCCGGCGCCGGGCACCTACGCCCAGTTCGCCAAGCTGGCGACCATCAAGGAAGTGGAAGGCGTGCCGGCCGCGCTGGACATGGTGCGCCACCTGGTGGCCGCGCAGGAAGCCACCGCCCGCACCGCGCGCAAGCTGCTGCCGGTGGTCGACGAGGCCGATGACCAGCCGACCGCCGACCTGCTGACCCAGCGCCTCGACGTCCACGAGAAAACCGCGTGGATGCTGCGCAGCCTGCTGGAAGAATAAGCGCCTGACCGCCGTCAGAATTCTTCCCACTCCTGGCTGTTGTCGACCGGGGCCTTGCGCGGTGCCGCGGCCGGCGACGGCTTGGCGGCGGCTTGGGCGGCCGGGCGCGGCGTCAGCCTGAGCGCCGGCTGGCGCGGCGCCGGCGCGGCGGCCGCAGCCACGCGCGCGGCCGGTGCCTGGCGGGCGGCCACGCTGCCTGCCACCTGGAACACCGCCACCATCTCGGCCAGCCGCGCGGCCTGTTCCTGCATCGCCTGCGACGCCGCCGCCGCCTCTTCCACCAGCGCGGCGTTCTGCTGCGTCACCGTGTCCATCTCGGCCACCGCCGTGTTGATCTGCTCGATGCCGATTTCCTGCTCGCGGCCGGCCGAGCTGATCTCGCTGATGATGTCGGTCACGCGCTTGACGCTGGTGACGATCTCCTGCATCGTGGTGCCGGCCTCGTTGACCAGCGCGCTGCCGCTGCCGACCTTCTCCACCGAATCGGTGATCAATGCCTTGATGTCCTTGGCCGCCGCCGCCGAGCGCTGCGCCAGGTTGCGCACCTCGGTCGCCACCACCGCGAAGCCGCGGCCCTGTTCGCCGGCGCGGGCCGCTTCCACCGCCGCGTTGAGCGCCAGGATATTGGTCTGGAACGCGATGCCATCGATCACGCCGATGATGTCGGCGATCTTGTCGGACGATTCGGTGATCGAGCCCATGGTGTCGATCACGCGCGTCACCAGCTCGCCGCCCTTGACCGCGATGTCCGAGGCCGACGCCGCCAGCGTGTTGGCCTGGCGCGCGTTGTCCGAATTCTGGCGCACGGTCGACGTCAGCTCCTCCAGCGAGGACGCGGTTTCCTCCAGGCTGGCGGCCTGCTGCTCGGTGCGGCGCGACAGGTCGAGGTTGCCGGCAGCGATTTCGCTGGACGCGGTGGCGATGGCGTCGCTGCCCTCGCGCACGCTGCGCACGGTGCTGGCCAGCCGTTCCTGCATCGCGCCCAGGCCCTCCATCATCTCGCCCATCTCGTCCTTGCGGCCGTGCTCGATGTGGTTGGCCAGGTTGCCGCCGGCCATGGCGTGGAACAGCGCCAGCGCCTGGTCCAGCGGATTCATCACCGCGCGCAGCAGCAGCAGGCCGGACACCGCCGCCAGGCCGATGCCGACCACGATGGCGGCGATCGCCAGCACCATGTTGCGCTGGTAGGCGGCCTGGCTGGCCTCGTACTGGTCGGCGGTGGACTTGAGCTGGTAGCTGGTGAGCTTTTCCGAGCTGTCCGTGTACAGGCGGAACAGGCGCGTGACCTCGCTCAGCATCATGCGGTCGATCTCCGGCTTGTTCTTCTCGGTGATGGCCTTGATGGCCACCAGCAGGCCATCCTTGACCAGCGCCTCGCGCTGCGTGGCCACCTGGTCGGCCAGCGCCTTTTCGCCCTCGCCGAACGGCAGCGAGTAATAGCTCTTCCAGAATTTTTCGCTGCCGTCGATGAAGTCCTGGGTGCGCTTGAGGATGTCCGGCACGTTGGCCGCGTCCGGCGCCATCGCCACCCGGTCCAGCGACAGGCGGGCGCGGTCGATCTGGATCTGCGCCTCGTAAATGGCTTTCATCGACACCATGGAATTGCTGTACACATCCTTCAGCACAGTGTTGGATGTATGCAACGCCTGGATGCCGCGCACGCCGATAAAGATGATCAGGATCCCCAGCAAGGCCATGGTGCCGATGAGCCGGGTACGAATAGTGAGGTTAGCAAACATAGTCTTTGTCCAGTCGCGGGTAATTCGATGGCGGCCCTGTGCGGGCAAGGCGTGCGCCACGAGCATGCGCTACGGCGGGGGTGCGGCCGTCTTGATTAGGCGCCATCCGGCGGAAGCGGACGGGCGGCGCCGAGGAGAGTGCGATCAGCTTAGCGGAATAATTTCCATATAACAAGTGATAGTCCGGCCTCCGTCTTTCGGCGCAGACAGCGCCGACGGCCCGTCAGGCGTGCCCGGCCGCCTGGCGGCGCGCCGCCTTGGCCTGGTACATGGCCTGATCGGCGGCCTCCAGCAACTGCGCCGGGCTGTCGCCGTGCGCCGGGTACAGCGCCACGCCGATGCTGGCGGCGGCCGCCAGCCGCAGGCCCTGGATCTGGTAAGGCTCGGCCAGCAGCGCCGACAGCTTGGATACCACGCGCGCGGTGTCGGCAGCGTCGGTGTCGGCCAGCAGCACGGCAAACTCGTCGCCGCCGAGGCGCGCCGCCAGGTCAGCCTTGCGCAACTGCGAGCGCAGCCGCGCCGCCGCGCCGATCAGCAGCTCGTCGCCTACCGCGTGGCCATGGGTGTCGTTGATGGCCTTGAAGCGGTCCAGGTCCAGGTACAGCACCGCCAGCGGCGCGCCGCTGCGCTGGCTGATCGCCAGCTGGTGCACCAGGAAGTCGTGCAGCATGGCGCGGTTGGCCAGGCCGGTCAGGCTGTCGTGCGTGGCCTGGTGCCGCGCCTTCAGCAGCATGGCCGAGGCGCGCGCCAGCGCCTCGCCCACCGCGTCCGCCTCACGCATGCCGTACGCCGCCGGCGCCACCGCCTCGCCGGCCCCCAGCGCCAGCGCCGGCGCCACCAGCCCGTGCACGGCGCGGCGGATGCGGGTGCCGATGCGCCACGCCGCCAGCAGGCCGGCGCCGAGCAGGCCAACCGTCACCAGCACCAGCGACCACAGCTTGTGCCGCATCTCGGCCTTGAGCGTGACCAGCGGAATGCCGATCGCCACCGTCCAGCCGGACTGGGGGGCGCGCGCCATCACCGCCAGGATCGGCTTGCCGTCCAGCGTTTCGGTCTCGAACGCGCCTTCTTGCTGGCGTCGCACGCGCTCGCGCACCAGCGGCAGCGCCGGGGTGCCGACGAAGCGCTCCATGTCGGCGGTGCGCGCGACGATGCGGCCGCCGCGGTCGATGATGCTGGTGATCCAGTGCGGCGGATACTGCTGCTGCCGCAGGATGGCGCCGAAGCGCTCGACCGCGATGGTGGCGGTCAGCGCGCACCAGGCGCCGTCGCGCGAGGTCAGCGGAATGCCGACCGCCACCATCGGCCGCCGCGCCAGCGGGCCGAAGAACAGGCTGGAGATGAAGGTGGCGTCGTGCTCGCGCATGAAGCGCAGCGACGCCGAATCCGGCTCGCGCGGCAGCGCGGCGCCATAGGGACGGAAGGTGTTCATGCGCTGCTGGCCGCCGGCGTCTTCCAGCACCAGGTTGAAGATGTTCTGGCGCGCGCCGAGCTGGCGCGCCTGCGCATCGAAGGCGCGCAGGTCGCGCAGCGTGAAGTCGGGCGAGGTCGACAAGCCGACCAGCGCCGACTCCACCACTGCCAGCTCCCGGTCCACGTCCATGGCGTTGGCGCGCGCGGTGGCCAGCGCGCTGTGCGTGAAGTTGTCGTAGCTCAGGCGGTAGTCGTAGCCGATCAGCAGCGCCGCCAGCAGCGCCGCCAGCAGGGCCGCCGGCAGGATGCAGGCCAGCACCAGGCACATCAGTTTGAAACGTATCGACGGAACGTACTTCAGCGGCAAGCGCGGCATGCGGGCATCCTGTGTGAATAGTTGCATTTTAGTTGCAATTTTACAATAAGTCAGTGCTGGCTTGCCGTATGGGAGGCGCGGTCCACGGCGGAGTATGCCTAGACTGTCAGTCTTTTCGATTGCAGAGATGGGCATGGAAACAAAACGCGCGCTGCCGGAGCGGCCCTGGCTGATCGTGGTGCTGCTGGCGCTGGGACAGATGATTTCCTTCCTCGACCGCAGCAGCCTGTCATCGGCGCTGGCCGACCACGGCTTCGTCCAGCAGTTCGGCCTGAGCAGCGTCGAGCGCGGCTGGCTGAGTTCGGCCTTCTTCTGGTCGTACGGGCTGATGCAGATGCCGATGGGCTGGCTGGTGGACCGCTACGGCGTCAAGTGGCCGTACGCCGTCTGCCTGACGGTGTGGTGCGTGGCCGCCGCCACCACCGGCCTGGTCGGCACGCTGCCGGCGCTGATCGGCGTGCGGCTGCTGATCGGCATGGCCGAGGGCGTGGTGCTGCCGGCCACCTACCGCTACCTGGCCAACCGCTTCGCCGAACACCAGCGCGGCACGGCGCTGGGCATCTTCTCGATCGGCGGCAAGATGGGGCCGGCGCTGGGCGGGCTGATCGGCGCCTGGCTGATCGTCCACCAGTCGTGGCAGACGATGTTCTTCGCCACCGGCCTGGCCGGGCTGCTGTGGCTGTGGCCGTGGCTGACGCAGCTGCGCAACGACTACCCGTCGCGCGGCGAACTGGCGGCGCGGGCGGCGCAGGCGGCGACGGTGCCACTGCGGCGCCTGCTGGCCAGCCCGGTGATCTGGGGCGGCCTGCTGAACAACTTCTGCTACGGCTACTTCTACATTTATTGCATGACGTGGATGCCGGCCTATCTGGTCGAGCAGCGCGGGCTGTCGCTGCAGCGCTCCGGGGTGTACACCTTCTTCAGCTTCGCCGGCATCGCCATCGTCGCCGCGCTGGCCGGCTGGTCCGCCGACCGCCTGATTGCCCGCGGCCATGACGCGCTGCGGGTGCGCAAGGCCTTCATCGTCACCGGCTTCATC
Organism: Duganella sp. 1224; assembly: GCF_013408245.1. Lineage (GTDB taxonomy): Bacteria > Pseudomonadota > Gammaproteobacteria > Burkholderiales > Burkholderiaceae_D > Rugamonas. The sequence goes on along the minus strand of NZ_JACBYS010000001.1, from coordinate 603 downwards.
GGCGCCACCACGGTGCTGCTGGGCGCCTACGCCGACACGCTGCAGATGGCGCTGCTGTGGAACGTGGTATCGCTCTCGCTGCTGGGGCTGGTCACCGCCAACAACCTGGCGCTGACCAAACTGACGCTGATCCCGCAGCCGGCGGTCGGCCTGAGCACCGGCCTGCTGCAGGTGGCGACCAGCCTGGCTGGGGGCGTGTCGGCCAGCCTGTCGGGCTGGCTGCTGCACATCAGCGGCGGCTACGCGCTGCCGATGCAAGCGATCTTCGTGTTCCTGCTGCTCGGCGCCGCCAGCACGCTGCTGCTATTCCGCCGCCAATGGGCCCCGGCCGCAGCCTCATAACACCGGGGTCAGTGCCGACATTCGGACATTTGTCCGAATGTCGGCACTGACCCCGGTGTGGTTTTAGTGGCCTTCGGCGGCGTTGAACATGGTTTTGGCGTAGATCAGGCCCAGGCCGTAGCCGCCGCCGTGGGCGATCGAGGTGGCCACCGTTTCGTTGTAGGTTTCGCCGCGGGCCCAGTCGCGTTGCAGTTCCAGCAGGTATTGCAGCGAGGTCATCGGGCGGGCGCCGGCTTGCACCATGCGCGCCACGGCGCGTTC